>NZ_CP108403.1:0-5529838 GCF_035975215.1 Amycolatopsis sp. NBC_01307
AGTTCTCCAAGTCGCCAGGGAAACCGGGTGGCCGCCAGGACCGCGAACCAAGCTCCCACGAAAGTGGTAGAGTGGGTGGTCCTGAATCGAGGTGATAGCCTCGGAACAACAAAGGCTTGAAACAATCGCCGAGGTTGAGCCCGCCGATAATGCGGGTGATGCCGGAGTGTGTTGCTTGAGAACTCAACAGTGTGCTAGTGAACTAAGCCAGTAGAGCTTATATAACCTCGTATGAGGTTCCTTTGAGAATGATTGAGTACATAGTCTCGATCAAACTATTCATTGTTGGAGAGTTTGATCCTGGCTCAGGACGAACGCTGGCGGCGTGCTTAACACATGCAAGTCGAACGATGAAGCCTTCGGGTGGATTAGTGGCGAACGGGTGAGTAACACGTGGGTAATCTGCCCTGCACTCTGGGATAAGCCTTGGAAACGAGGTCTAATACCGGATATCACAACGCTTCGCATGGAGTGTTGTTGAAAGTTCTGGCGGTGCAGGATGAACCCGCGGCCTATCAGCTTGTTGGTGGGGTAGTGGCCTACCAAGGCGACGACGGGTAGCCGGCCTGAGAGGGTGACCGGCCACACTGGGACTGAGACACGGCCCAGACTCCTACGGGAGGCAGCAGTGGGGAATATTGCACAATGGGCGAAAGCCTGATGCAGCGACGCCGCGTGAGGGATGACGGCCTTCGGGTTGTAAACCTCTTTCGCCAGGGACGAAGCGCAAGTGACGGTACCTGGATAAGAAGCACCGGCTAACTACGTGCCAGCAGCCGCGGTAATACGTAGGGTGCAAGCGTTGTCCGGATTTATTGGGCGTAAAGAGCTCGTAGGCGGTTTGTCGCGTCGGCTGTGAAATCTGGAGGCTTAACCTTCAGCGTGCAGTCGATACGGGCAGACTTGAGTTCGGTAGGGGAGACTGGAATTCCTGGTGTAGCGGTGAAATGCGCAGATATCAGGAGGAACACCGGTGGCGAAGGCGGGTCTCTGGGCCGATACTGACGCTGAGGAGCGAAAGCGTGGGGAGCGAACAGGATTAGATACCCTGGTAGTCCACGCTGTAAACGGTGGGTGCTAGGTGTGGGCGACATTCCACGTTGTCCGTGCCGTAGCTAACGCATTAAGCACCCCGCCTGGGGAGTACGGCCGCAAGGCTAAAACTCAAAGGAATTGACGGGGGCCCGCACAAGCGGCGGAGCATGTGGATTAATTCGATGCAACGCGAAGAACCTTACCTGGGCTTGACATGCGCCAGACATCCCCAGAGATGGGGCTTCCCTTGTGGTTGGTGTACAGGTGGTGCATGGCTGTCGTCAGCTCGTGTCGTGAGATGTTGGGTTAAGTCCCGCAACGAGCGCAACCCTTATCCTACGTTGCCAGCGCGTTATGGCGGGGACTCGTGGGAGACTGCCGGGGTCAACTCGGAGGAAGGTGGGGATGACGTCAAGTCATCATGCCCCTTATGTCCAGGGCTTCACACATGCTACAATGGCTGGTACAGAGGGCTGCGATACCGCGAGGTGGAGCGAATCCCTTAAAGCCGGTCTCAGTTCGGATCGCAGTCTGCAACTCGACTGCGTGAAGTCGGAGTCGCTAGTAATCGCAGATCAGCAACGCTGCGGTGAATACGTTCCCGGGCCTTGTACACACCGCCCGTCACGTCATGAAAGTCGGTAACACCCGAAGCCCATGGCCCAACCCTTCGGGGAGGGAGTGGTCGAAGGTGGGACTGGCGATTGGGACGAAGTCGTAACAAGGTAGCCGTACCGGAAGGTGCGGCTGGATCACCTCCTTTCTAAGGAGCACAACACATCCACGTTCCCGGGATACCCGGAACCAGGGCGTGGGGTGGCTGGGGTTTAACACTCGAATGCAGTGTTGCTCTGGTTGCTCAAGGAATTGTGGAACTACTGGTTATGGCTTATCGCGGTGACAGACGCCGGCGTTAGTACTGATCCTTCGGGGTCGTGGAGGACGCTCGCCGAGTCGAGTGGTGGGTTGTTCACGAAGCACACTGTTGGGTCCTGAGGCAACACGCCTCGGGGCTTACGCCTCGGGAGCGATGTTTGTTTCTGGTGTGGTGTTTGAGAACTGTAGAGTGGATGCGAGCATCTTTGTGGTCAAGTTGTTAAGGGCACATGGTGGATGTCTTGGCTTCAGGAGCCGATGAAGGACGTAGGAGGCTGCGATAAGCCTCGGGGAGCTGTCAACCGAGCTGTGATCCGAGGATTTCCGAATGGGGAAACCCAGCACCAGTGATGTGGTGTTACCCGCACCTGAATATATAGGGTGTGTGGAGGGAACGCGGGGAAGTGAAACATCTCAGTACCCGTAGGAAGAGAAAACAACCGTGATTCCGTGAGTAGTGGCGAGCGAAAGCGGAAGAGGCTAAACCGATTGCATGTGATACCTGTCAGGGGTTGTGTAGTCGGTGTTGTGGGACCCGCCTTGAAGGAACTGACATTTCTTCGGAATTGACGCATGGGTTAGTGGAACGCCTTGGGATGGGCGGCCGGAGTGGGTGAGAGCCCCGTACGCGAAAACTTGTGTTGTTGTTCTTGGTGGTGTTCCCGAGTAGCAGCGAGCTCGTGGAATTTGCTGTGAATCTGCCGGGACCACCCGGTAAGCCTAAATACTTCCTGAAGACCGATAGCGGACTAGTACCGTGAGGGAAAGATGAAAAGTACCCCGGGAGGGGAGTGAAAGAGTACCTGAAACCGTGTGCCTACAAGCCGTCAGAGCTGTAATGGTGATGGCGTGCCTTTTGAAGAATGAGCCTGCGAGTTAGTGCTGCGTGGCGAGGTTAACCCGTGTGGGGTAGCCGTAGCGAAAGCGAGTCTGAATAGGGCGAATGAGTCGCGTGGTCTAGACCCGAAGCGGAGTGATCTACCCATGGCCAGGGTGAAGCGACGGTAAGACGTCGTGGAGGCCCGAACCCACTTAGGTTGAAAACTGAGGGGATGAGCTGTGGGTAGGGGTGAAAGGCCAATCAAACTCCGTGATAGCTGGTTCTCCCCGAAATGCATTTAGGTGCAGCGTCGCATGTTTCACCACGGGGGTAGAGCTACTGGATGGTCTAGGGGCCTTACCGGGTTACCGAAATCAACCAAACTCCGAATACCGTGGTGTGAGAGTGCGGCAGTGAGACGGCGGGGGATAAGCTTCGTCGTCGAGAGGGAAACAGCCCAGAACACCAGCTAAGGCCCCTAAGTGTGTGCTCAGTGGGAAAGGATGTGGGATTGCCCAGACAACCAGGAGGTTGGCTTAGAAGCAGCCACCCTTGAAAGAGTGCGTAATAGCTCACTGGTCAAGTGGTCCTGCGCCGACAATGTAGCGGGGCTTAAGCACACCGCCGAAGCTGTGTCATTGACACAATAGATCCACTTGGGCTCTTGAAGTCCTTGTGTAGTCGTGTTGATGGGTAGGGGAGCGTCCTGCACCCAGGGAAGCCGTGGCGGAAGCTAGCGGTGGAGGGTGTGGGAGTGAGAATGCAGGCATGAGTAGCGAATGCAGAGTGAGAAACTCTGCCGCCGGATGACCAAGGGTTCCTGGGCCAGGCTAATCCGCCCAGGGTAAGTCGGGACCTAAGGCGAGGCCGACAGGCGTAGTCGATGGACAACGGGTTGATATTCCCGTACCCGAGCATGTGCGCCCATGACGAGGCGTTTGATACTAACCACCCAAAGCGTGCCGGTGATGCCTTCGGGCGGAGTTGGCATTGTGGAGCGTGGGACCTGATTTCGTAGTAGTCAAGCGATGGGGTGACGCAGGAAGGTAGCTCCGCCAGGCGATGGTTGTCCTGGTGTAAGCGTGTAGGAGAAAGCATAGGCAAATCCGTGCTTTATATACTCTGAGACGTGATGCGTAGCCGTTTGAGGTGAAGTAGAGTGATCCTATGCTGCCGAGAAAAGCCTCTAGTGAGTGCATGCACGGCCCGTACCCCAAACCAACACAGGTGGTCAGGTAGAGAATACTAAGGCGATCGGGTGAACTGTGGTTAAGGAACTCGGCAAAATGCCCCCGTAACTTCGGGAGAAGGGGGGCCAAACATCCTGAAGTCCTTTACGGACTAGGGGTGGGTGGCCGCAGAGACCAGCGGAAAGCGACTGTTTACTAAAAACACAGGTCCATGCGAAGTCGCAAGACGATGTATATGGACTGACGCCTGCCCGGTGCTGGAACGTTAAGAGGACCGGTTAATCCCTTCGGGGGTGAAGCTGAGAATTTAAGCGCCAGTAAACGGCGGTGGTAACTATAACCATCCTAAGGTAGCGAAATTCCTTGTCGGGTAAGTTCCGACCTGCACGAATGGCGTAACGACTTTCCGGCTGTCTCAACCACAGGCCCGGCGAAATTGCACTACGAGTAAAGATGCTCGTTACGCGCGGCAGGACGGAAAGACCCCGGGACCTTTACTATAGTTTGGTATTGGTTTTCGGTTCGGCTTGTGTAGGATAGGTGGGAGACTGTGAAGCGGTGACGCTAGTTACTGTGGAGTCATTGTTGAAATACCACTCTGGTCGAATTGGGAATCTGAACCTCGGGCCATGATCTGGTTCAGGGACAGTGCCTGATGGGTAGTTTAACTGGGGCGGTTGCCTCCTAAAGAGTAACGGAGGCGCCCAAAGGTTCCCTCAGCCTGGTTGGCAATCAGGTGTTGAGTGCAAGTGCACAAGGGAGCTTGACTGTGAGACAGACATGTCGAGCAGGGACGAAAGTCGGGACTAGTGATCCGGCACCACCTGGTGGAAGGGGTGTCGCTCAACGGATAAAAGGTACCCCGGGGATAACAGGCTGATCTTGCCCAAGAGTCCATATCGACGGCATGGTTTGGCACCTCGATGTCGGCTCGTCGCATCCTGGGGCCGGAGTAGGTCCCAAGGGTTGGGCTGTTCGCCCATTAAAGCGGCACGCGAGCTGGGTTTAGAACGTCGTGAGACAGTTCGGTCCCTATCCGCCGCGCGCGTAGGATACTTGAGGAAGGCTGTCCCTAGTACGAGAGGACCGGGACGGACGAACCTCTGGTGTGCCAGTTGTCCCGCCAGGGGCATGGCTGGTTGGCCACGTTCGGAAGGGATAACCGCTGAAGGCATCTAAGCGGGAAGCCTGTTCCAAGATGAGGTATCCCACCCTTTGTGGGTTAAGGCCCCCAATAGACCATTGGGTTGATAGGCCAGATATGGAAGCACAGTAATGTGTTGTCGAGTTGACTGGTACTAATAGGCCGAGGACTTGTCTACGAAGGTGTTACGCATCCACTCTACGGTTCTGAAACACCACACAGCTCCCTGTGTTTGGGGGGTGTGGGTGTTTGATAGTGTTTCGGTGGTTTTAGCGTCAGGGAAACGCCCGGTCCCATTCCGAACCCGGAAGCTAAGCTTGACAGCGCCGATGGTACTGCAACCGAAGGGTTGTGGGAGAGTAGGACACCGCCGAACATTTCGTTGAGAAGGGCCTGGCCCGGTCGAGAACACTAGTTCTCCCGGGCCAGGCCCTTTTTCTCATGCCCAAAACCGGGTCGGCCGGCACCGTGGCCCACTTCGTGTCGACTCTCCAGTCACACGAGTTGACCTTCCAATCACGTGTTGACCCTCTGATCACGCGAGTCGTCTCTCCAGTCACGCGAGTTGACCCTTCACGCACGCGAGACGGCCGTCTGGGCCGCGTGGTGACCCGTGAATCACGGGTGTCGACCTTCTGAGCACAGGTGCCGACCCCTGGATCCCGGGTGGCCGGCGCTTCAATCACGGGAGCCGACTGTCGAGGTACGCGAGCCGACCGGCTGGGTACGTAAGTCGACTGTCTGAGTACGCGAGCCGACCGTTCGGGACGTAAGCCGACCGGCTAGGTACGTGAGCCGGCCCGCTGGGTACGTGAGCTGACTGTTCGTGTGTGCGAGCTGCTCTCGCGCGGTGCGCGAGTTCCGGTCTCAATCACGCGAGATCCCGCCTGGAATCACGTGGATCCCGGCCCGGATCACACGAGTCCCGCCCGGGATCACGCGAGATCCGGCCACAATCACGCGAGATCCGTGCGGGATCACGTGAGTTGCGGCTCCGATCACCGCAGCGCCCTGCTCCCGGCCTCACAATCCGGGTGATGTCCGATCCGAGTGATGCCCGCCGGATCACCGGTGGTGCCCGCCCGGTCACGAGAGATGCCCCG
Organism: Amycolatopsis sp. NBC_01307; assembly: GCF_035975215.1. NCBI lineage: Bacteria > Bacillati > Actinomycetota > Actinomycetes > Pseudonocardiales > Pseudonocardiaceae > Amycolatopsis > Amycolatopsis sp. NBC_01307. The sequence continues at coordinate 6,169 of NZ_CP108403.1, forward strand.
CGGATCATGCGAGATACCCTGCCAGTCACGGCTGAAGCCTCCCCGCACGCTGTCGATGCCTCTATCGGCTACGCCTGCGGCCTGCGTAGGTGTCGAGCCGGCTACACCGGCTGCCATCCGTGAGTACGTGGCGGCCGGGGGCATCGCCCGGCTGGTTGGCTGACTGGGTTCCGCGCTGGCAGCGGATCGACGGGGTGATTGGCCGACTGGGTCCCGCTGCGGTGGTGGATCGCCGAGTGGCTGGCCGGTAGGGGTCTTGCGCCGGCGGTGGGATCCCTGGCTGCTGCTCGGCCGCAGCGACTAGCTCACCGGGACTGGCCGTGAATTGGGCCTGCCTCGGGCTACGGTGGCTGGCTCCCTGGACTGGCCGCGAATTGGTCCTGACTTGAGTGCGGCAGCTAGCTCATCGGACTTGTCGCGGGCAGGACCTGACTCGGGTTGCAGCAGCTGGCTCACCGGGCTGGCCGCGGATAGAGCCCGGCTCGGGCTACGGCTGCTGGCTTACGGACTCGGCGCGGATGGAGGCTACGGCTACTGGCTCACGGACTCGGCGCGAGTGGGGGCTGCAGCGGCTGGCTCACCAGACTTGGGCCGGATGGGGACTGAGCGGGAGTCTGCGTGATCGGTGCCGTGCCCGCGTGACTCTCGCGGTATGACTTGCGAAATGGGCAAAAGAAAGGGGCCGGGAGCGAAAGCTCCCGGCCCCTGACCAGACAACTGCAGTTACTTCACCGCCGAGCCGGCTTGCCAGTCGGCCCAGGACTTGGACCAGTCGCCGTACAGGTCCCAGACTGGGAGCTGGGGGCCGCCCGAGTTGGTTACCTCTACTACGTCGCCCAGGCCCAGGTTCTGGAAGAACCACTGGGCGTTCGCCGCGTTCAGGTTGATGCAGCCGTGGGAGACGTTCGAGCTTCCCTGCTGGCCCACGCTGTTCGGGTTCTCGTGGACGAACTCGCCGTCGTTCGAAATGCGCTGTGAGAACTTCTCGTTGGAGCGGTACGCCTTCGGGTCGGGCGGGCAGACGCCGTACGTGCACGAGTCCATCGTGTAGTTGGCCTGCTTGTCCGAAATGATGTGCGCGCCCAAATGCGTCGGCGTCGCGTCCTTGCCCATCGAGATGGGCATGGCCTTCACCATCGCGCCGTTGTGGAAGATCTGCATCTGCTCGGTGTTCCCGTCCGCCTTCGCGATCCAGGAATCGTGCACCTTGTACGTCTCCGTACGATCCTCCGCGCCGAAGACGCCGTTTCCGAAATCGACGCCGTAGATCTTCGCCGTGACCTTCAGCGTCGTGCCGGCCTTCCAGTACTCCTTCGGCCGGTAGTGGACGTTCGAGTCGTCGATCCAGTACCAGCTGCCCTCCTGCTTCGGCGTCGACTCCACCGTGAGGGCCTTCTCGACGTCCGCCTTGTTCTTGACGGCGATCTTGCCGAAGCTGAAGACGATCGGCTGCCCCACACCGACACCCGTGCTCGCCACCGCGGACGGCGCCGGGATCAGGTTGGCGTTGGCCTGCTTCTTCGGGGCGATCGTGCTGATCTGGTTGTCCTGCTCGATCGGCTTCCCGTCGGCGCCCTGGGCGTGCGCGACGATCTTGTACGTCGCGCCGTAGCCGAGTGGTTCGCTGGACGTCCAGCTGAGGGAGTCCGTCGCCAGCTTGCCGGCCACCGGCTTCCCCTTCGCCGTGTTGGTGATCGTGACGTCGATGAGCTTCCCGTTGGCCGCCTTGACGACGACTGGGGTCGCGGGGTTCACGTTGGCGCCGCCCGCCGGCTCGAACGTCACCGCCACCGGGTTCGCGGATGGCGCCTCGGATCCGGACGTCGGCGCCCCGCCGGTGGGCGAACCACCGTCGTCACCGGACGAGCAGGCGGAAAGCAGCAGTGCTCCGGCGAGAATCCCGGCCACCGAAAGTAAAGTCTTCTTGGGGAGCATATTGTCTCTTTTTGGGAAATTGGGATCGGCGGGCATTACCATCAAAACTACGCGATAGCGATGACGTCCTTCCGACCGGATCGGTGCATCGTCGTGACGTGGATCACGTGACGACCAGACCAGGGGCGCCGTAAAGCCCCGCACCGGACACCGAAATCCCGTCGAGGAACTCCCGCGCCGCGTCGTAGGCCTCGGTGGCCAGCGCGTCCGTGTGACCGAAGTCCAGCGGGTTCACCCGTGCGGGTGCCGGCCCGGGCAGGTACACCACCGGCACCTGGGACGCCGCGAGCGGCGCCTCCAGCACGGCCTGGTTCCGCATGCTGATCATCGCGGTGAACATCATCACCTCGGCGAACGTACGCGGCGCGCTCGGCAGCTTCCCGGGGAACGCGCAGTCGAACACCACCAGCGACTGCGCGCCCATCGCCAGCGCCTGCCGCATCGGGACGTTCGCGACGAGCCCGCCGTCGTAGAGCAACCGCCCCTCGTGCTCGACCGGCGGGAAGATCCCCGGGATCGCGCAACTGGCCAGCAGCGGCGCCAGCAGGGGGCCGGACCGGATCAGCAGCGGCTCGGCCGTGTCGACCTGCGTGGTGACGACGCCCAGCGGCAGCGCCAGGTCCTCGAACCGGCGCCCGGCGCCGACGTGCTCGTCGATGATCTTCGTCAGGCCGCGGTTGGTGAACAGGTGCGTCTTGCTCTGCGTCAGCGTCCGGACGCGGCTGAACACACCGCCGGGGAACGCCTCGTCCCGCGTCATGTGCGCCCAGATGCCACGCAGCCGCTCGATCGGGTCGTCGCGGGTCAGGGCCAGCACGGCCGCGTTGAGCGAGCCGACCGACGTGCCGACCGCGAGGTCCGGGGTGATCCCGGCCTCGGCGACCGCGCGCAGCATGCCGACCTGCATCGCGCCGAGACTGCCGCCACCACCGAGGACGAAGCCGACCGGCCGGGGAAGATCCGCGAAACTCATACCGCCGAATGTAGTAAGCCCGACTTTCGCAGGTCGTGCCGGCCGTGAAGCCGGCGTTAACCTGCTGGACGTGGCCGAGCTGGAACTGCGCCATCTCCGGGCCGTCCGCGCTGTCGCCGACGGCGGCAGTGTGAGCCGCGCGGCCACCGTGCTGGGCGTCAGCCAGCCTGCCCTCACCGCCCAGCTCAAGCGCATCGAACGCATCCTCGGCGGCGACCTGTTCGTCCGCGAGCCCAGCGGCGTGCGCCCGACCGAGCTCGGCCGGTTCGTGCTCGCCCGCGCCGACGCCCTGCTGTCCGACATGCAGGCCCTCGTCGCGACCGCCCGGCGGCACGGCGAGAGCGTCGCGGAAACCCTGAAGATCGGCTACGTGCCGCTGCTCATCATCGGCCGGTTCATCGAAGAGCTGGGGAAGACGCTCGACGTCCAGACGTACGCCGAGCCGGCGTCGCTGACCCTGCTGAAGCTGCTTTCGACCGGCCGGGTGGACGTCGCGCTGCTCGAACGGTTCGACGGCACCGAGCCGCACCACTACGCCGGGCTGACCGTGCGGACGCTGGCCACCGAGCCGATCTTCGTCGGGATCGCGCAGGGCCACCCGGCCATTCGCGGTGGCGTGGTCGACCTCGCGGATCTGGCCGGCGTCGACTGGATCCTGCCGCCACCGCACGAGAACTGCGTGCGCGTGCGGTTCCTGCAGGCCTGCGCGGCGGCCGGGTTCACGCCGCGGGTGCGGCACTTCACGTCCGAGGCGGGCACGGCGGGGACGCTGATCGCGCAGGGCGCGGTGTGCCTCGCGCAGGCCGCGTCCGCTCCGCCGCCCGGGCTGCTCGCGCTGCCGCTCGCCGGGGACCCGCTGTGGACCACGCTGCTGTTCGCGACGCGGGAGGACGACGCCCGCACGCCGGCGACCGACGAGGTGTTCCGCTGCGCCGAGGTCGCCTACGTCGCGTCGCGGCAGCGGAACCCGCACTTCGCGCGGTGGTGCCGCCAGCATCCGGAGGAACCGGGCGAACGGTTGGTCTCCGCCCGATAGGCGGCATAACGCCGGTGTTATCCCCGCTGGGATTACTGCCCGGCGCGGCAACGGGAGACGCTCACGAAGTCCCCACCTGTTGCCGACAAGGAGCAACGAATGCACCTCAGACGATCAATGGCGATCGGCGTGCTGTGCGTCGCGCTGGCCGGCTTGTTCTCCCCGCCCGCGACGGCCGCCCCACGGGCCGCCACCACCCTGGCCATCAGCCAGCTCGTGCAGGAACAGAACCAGTGGTGCTGGGCCGCGAGCGGCCTGACCATCGCGCGGTTCCTGGGCTACGGCTCAAGCGTCAGCCAGAACACGTTCTGCGACTACTCCCGCGGCTACCCGGCCGGTTCGCAGTGCCCCAACCAGGCCGGCGAGCTGACGTACGTGCAGCGCGGCTACCAGGCGCTCGGGCTGCGGCCTGGCACCGTGACCAGCGCGCTGAGCTTCGCGTCCGTGCAGAGCGAGATCACCGCGCGGCGCCCGGTCGAGACGGGCATCTACTGGACGGCCGGCGGTGGCCACGCCCAGGTGATCTACGGCTACGACGCGAGCGGGCTCGTCTACTACGGCGACCCGTGGCCGAGCAGCCAGCGCTACAGCGCGATGGCGCACTCGAGCTACGTCCGCAACGGGCAGTTCCAGTGGGCCCAGTCCCTCTACCGGATCGGGGCGTGACATGAACCTCTACCGCGGACTCGTCACCCTCCTCGCCGGCTCCGCCCTGGTGCTCGGCTTCGGCGGCACGGCTTCGGCTTCGGAACCGTCCGGCACCGACGTCACGGCGGCCGAGCAGGTGCTCGCCTCGCCGGACACGACGGCGAAGCTGTCGTCGTTCTTCGGCCAGCTCGACCAGCGTTCCGGCGTCGCGCGGGCCGACGCGGAGCAGGCGCCGCGCGTCACCGGTGAGCCGTTGCGCGTCTACTCGCTCGACCCCGCGTTCGTCGCCGGGACGCCGGACGCGCAGCCGGCGGCGTTCGCGTACTTCGCCGTGCGGACGCAGGCGTCGACGGGCCGGCAGGCGACGGTCTGGCTCACCCCCGAGGCGTCGGGCTGGGCGGCGACCAACTTCACCACCGGCACCGAGGAGGTGACCTACCCGGCGCAGGCGGGCGCGGACGTCGTGTTCACCGAGCCGCAGGTCAACGCCTGGTACCGGATCCGCGACGGCCGGGTGCTGCCGCTCAACGACCCGGCCCGCTCGCGGGTCGGCGACGGCGTCGCGGTGCCGGCGTACCAGCAGCTGGTGCACCGGTTGTACGGCGACAAGCTGCCCGGTTCGGCGTACCGGGCGCAGGGCAAGCTCGGCGGCTACGACCTCGCCGCCACCCCCGTTCCGGCGCCGTCCGTGCCGGGCACCGGTTCCTGGCCGTTCGTCGCCGGTGGGGCGCTGTTGGCGCTCGGCTTGATCGGCTGGGCCACCGGCAAGGCGACGCGCGCCCGTCGCTGACGCCGGGAGGGTGCGGCCTGGCGTCTCGGGCCGCACCCTCGTGGCACCCGGCTCTCACGCCGTGAGGGGCACCTTCAGGGCGTTAAAGGCCGTGAGGGTGCCCTTCACGGCTTTCCGCTTCAGGGAACGCGCTCGGACTCCGGTTCGGCGGCCGCGAGCGTCTTGCGCTTCTTCAAGCGCAGCAAGAAGAACACCGCGACCGCCGCCAGTACGCCGATCACGATCAAGCCGCCCGTGTTCAACGCGCCTTCGATGCGCTTCGCCGCTTCGCCCAGGGCGGCGCCGATGCTGATGTGGACCAGCGACCAGCAGAACGCGCCCGCCGCGGCCGCGGGCAGGAACCGGCGGAACGGCAGGCCCGACGTCCCCGCCGCGGCCGGTGTCAGTGTGCGGATCACCGGCAGGAACCTCGCGAAGAACACCGCCCACGCGCCTCGGCGTTCCAGGACCGACGTCGCCTTGTCCCAGGCTTCGAGGCCGTACTTGCGGATCAGTTTGGTCTCGCGCAGCCGGGGTCCGAAGCGGCGGCCGATGACGTAGCCGAGGGCGTCGCCCGCCGTCGCGCACAGCGTGACGACCGTCCACAGTGCCAGGAAGCGGGCGATGGTGTTCGCCGTCGTCGCGGCGATGAGCAGGCCGGATTCGCCCGGGGCCAGGAAACCCAGGCCGATCGTGCACTCGGCGAAGACCAGGCCGCCGGTCGCCGCGACGAGCCCCGGTTCCGGGAGTCCTTGCAACCAGCTGAGGAGATCCGAAACCAGGGCCATGCGCGCCACTTTACCGATCCTTTAAGGTCGGTGGTGTGGCGTCGGTCACCGCGCCAGCAGCGACGCGGCTTCCTGAGCGGCGGGGCCTTCGACCGCGAGGTGCTGCAGGTTCTCCGGCAGGTCCTCGCCGCGGTGGGCCTTCGTCTGGGCGTAAAGGCGTCCCGCGCGGTACGACGAGCGCACGAGCGGGCCGGCCATGACGCCGGCGAAGCCCATGGCTTCGGCGGCGTTCGAGTGCTCCACGAACTCCTCCGGCTTCACCCACCGGTCCACCGGGTGGTGCCGCGGCGACGGCCGCAGGTACTGCGTGATCGTCAGGATCTCGCACCCGGCGTCGACCAGGTCCTGCATCGCCGGGGCGACCTCGTCGGGCGTCTCGCCCATGCCGAGGATCAGGTTCGACTTCGTCACCAGACCGGCTTCGCGCGCGGCCGTTATAACGTCCAGGGAACGCGCGTAGCGGAAGCCGGGACGGATCCGCTTGAAGATCCGCGGAACCGTCTCCACGTTGTGCGCCAACACTTCCGGCCGCGAGCCGAACACCTCGGCCAGCTGCTCCGGGTCCGCGTTGAAGTCCGGGATCAGCAGTTCGACACCGGTACCCGGGTTCAGCGAGTGGATCTGACGGACGGTCTCGGCGTACAGCCACGCCCCACCATCGGCGAGGTCGTCACGAGCCACGCCGGTGATCGTCGAGTACCGCAGCCCCATGGCCTGGACGGACTCCGCGACCTTCCGCGGCTCCGTCCGGTCCAGCTCGGCCGGTTTACCCGTGTCGATCTGGCAGAAATCACACCGGCGGGTGCATTGGTCGCCGCCGATGAGGAACGTGGCTTCGCGGTCTTCCCAGCACTCGTAGATGTTGGGACAGCCCGCTTCTTCGCAGACGGTGTGCAGACCTTCGCGGCGCACGAGGCCCTTGAGCTCGGTGAACTCCGGGCCCATCCGCACTCGCGTCTTGATCCACGGCGGCTTCTTCTCGATCGGCGTTTCGCTGTTGCGGACTTCGAGACGCAGCAGCTTCCGGCCTTCAGGCGCAGCACTCACGGGATCAAGCGTACGCCCGCCGCACAGGCCGTTCCGCCTACGCGGGGTCGGGCGTGACGCCGGTCAACTTCGCGGTGAGGTCCCACAACGCGGCCCCCAGCGCCTCGCTGCGCGCGGGCGTCAGCGGGTTCACCTTCACGGGGTGACCCCGCAGGCCGCCGACGCCGCGCGGGCCGATGTATTCGCCGCCTTCGATGCCGTCCGCGGTGGCCGCGTACAGCTGGGGGAGCGCGCCCATGCGGGGGCCCTGGGCCAGCAGGATCTCGCCGAGCCGGTTGCCGCCGCCGATCACGGCGCGCAGCACCGGGTTGCGGTACGAGCGAGCCATGCCCTGGCCGAGGCCGGTCCACGTGTAACCCGGGTGGGCGGCGACGCTGAGGACGTCGTCGCCGGCGGCACGCAGCCGGCGGTTCAGGTCGAGCGCGAACACCTGGTTGGCCAGCTTCGACTGGCCGTAGGCGGCCCCCGGGTTGTAGCGGCGGTGCTCGAAGTTCGGGTCGGCGACGTCGATGCGCGCGCCGGTCGCGGCGACACTCGAAAGTGTGACGACGCGGGCGCCGCTGCCGCCGCGCAACGCGGGCAGCAGCAGCCAGGTCAGCGCCGCGTGCCCGAGGTGGTTGGTGCCGAACTGGGTCTCGAAGCCGTCGGCTGTCCTGCCGCGCGGTGTCATCATCAGCCCGGCGTTGTTGATCAGCAGGTCCAGCCGGTCGCCGGTGCGTTCCCGCACCGACGCGGCGGCTTCGCGCACCGAAGCGAGGTCGGCCAGGTCCAGCTTGACGAGTTCGGGTGCGGCGCCCGAGGCGGCCGCGCGCACCTGCTCCAGGGCTTTCGCGCCGCGTTCGGCGGAGCGGCACGCGAGGAGCACGCGGGCCCCCTTGCCCGCGAGCACCTCGGCCGTGCGGAGGCCGAGGCCGGAGTTCGCGCCGGTGACCACCGCGGTGCGGCCGGTCTGGTCGGCGATGTCGGCTTCGGCCCAACGCTCAGTCATGCGCTTACTTAACCGTGGTTACGCGCTCGGCGCGAGCAGGCGCCGCAAGCCGCTCATCATCGGGCGGCGCGGGCAGTGGGACTGCTCACGGCTCGTGCGCAGCAGCGCCTCGAGCGTGTGGCCCACCTTGGTGATCTCGTCGGCCGGCTCACGCGGGTCGGCCAGCCCCGAGGTGACGGCGAGCATCCGCAGCTCGCCGTCGTGCATGCGGCGCAGCGACGCGTGGCGCTCGAGCCCGCCGTCGAGCACCGCGCGCAGCGTCTCGTGCTCGTCGACGGTGGCGCGCCAGGCGCGGGTGACGGCGTCGACGTGGTCGCCGAAGCCGTCGGCGTCGTCCGGGTCGGTGACCTCGGTGCGCAGCCGGCCGGCCAGCACCTGCGTCCACTTGTACTGCAGGGCGGCGAGGACGTTCTCCTCGCAGCCGAAGTGGTCTTCGGCTCCGGGGACCTCGTCGAGCGGCAGCGGCGCGCCCGGGTTCCGGCCCGCCTGGCGGACGGTGGCTTCGAGGATTTCCTGACGTCGGTAGAAGTCGGTCCAGCTCATGGTGTGGCTCCCCTTCCGTGGCGGGGGTCATACCGCGGGTCTGCGGCATACTCCCGGTACGGACCTGACCCGGTGAACATACCATGGGTATGGAGAGGTCCTCCGGGCGTAAAGTTGTGAAGGTGGCGACAATGAGGTCCAGGCGACTCGACTACTCCGAGTCGACGCGGTCGGCGCTGGTCGACAGCGCGGTGGAACTGATCACCAAGCGCGGGTACGCGGGGACCTCGCTCGACGAGATCGCCAAGCGCGCCCGCGTGACGAAGGGCGCGCTCTACCACCACTTCAGCGGCAAGCAGGCTCTCTTCGAAGCCGCGTTCGACTCGGTCGAAAGCCTCGTCTACGACCGCCTGGACAAGATCATGAACGGCGAGGGCACCCCCTGGGAGCGGGCCCTCGGCGGCCTCAACGCGTTCATCCGCGCCTGCCTCGACCCCGCCTACCAGCGGATCGCCATCCACGAGGCGCCGGTCGTGATGGGCTGGGAGCGCTGGCGCGAGGCCGAGGAACGGTGCAGCTTCGGGCTGGTGCGCACGGGCCTGCAGTCGCTGATCGACGCGGGCGAGGTCGAGCCGGTGCCCGTCGAGGTCACCGCGCGGCTGCTGTTCGGCGCGCTGTCGAGCGCGGCCACCGAGATCGCCAGCTCGCCGGACCCGAAGAAGGTCGGCGCCGAGATCGAGGACGTGATCGTCCGCATGCTGGTCCGCCTGCGGCGCACCGACGGCGAAGAGGCCGCTCCGTCTATAGGCTGATCTTCGTGGACTTGAGGATCTTCACCGAGCCCCAGCAAGGGGCCAGCTACGACGACCTGCTGCGCGTCGCCAAGGCGACCGAAGCCGCCGGCTACGACGCTTTCTTCCGCAGCGACCACTACCTGAGGATGGGGGACGCCGACGGCCTGCCCGGCCCGACCGACGCGTGGATCACGCTCGCCGGCCTGGCCCGGGAGACCAGCCGGATCCGGCTCGGCACGCTCGTCACCGCGGCGACCTTCCGCCACCCCGGGCCGCTGGCCATCTCGGTGGCGCAGGTCGACCAGATGTCCGGTGGGCGGGTGGAGTTCGGCTTCGGCGCCGGCTGGTACGACGCCGAGCACGAGGCGTACGGCCTCACGCTGCCGCCGCTGAAGGAGCGCTTCGACCGCTACGCCGAGCAGCTCGAGATCATCACCGGGCTGTGGAAGACGCCGGCGGGGGAGACGTACTCCTTCACGGGCGGCCACTACACGCTGATCGACTCGCCGGCGCTGCCGAAGCCGGCCCAGTCGCCGGCCCCGCCGGTGATCATCGGCGGCTCGGGCAAGAAGCGCACCCCGGCGCTGGCCGCGCGGTTCGCCGACGAGTTCAACCTGCCGTTCGCCGACCAGGAGTCCGCGGCCGCGCAGTTCGCCCGCGTCGAGGCGGCGGCGCAGGAGATCGGCCGCGACCCGAAGGAGATCCTGCGCTCGGTGGCGCTGGTCATCGGCGTCGGCCGCGACGACGCCGAGGTCGAGCGCCGGGCGTCGGCCATCGGGCGCGACGTCGCCGGGCTGCGGGAGAGCGGCCTGGCCGGCTCGCCCGCCGAGGTCGTCGACCGGATCGGGCAGTGGCGCGAGAAGACCGGGATCACCCGCGTCTACCTGCAGCTGCTGGACCTGTCCGACCTGGACCAGATCGACCTCATCGCGTCCGAGGTCGCCCCGCAGCTGGACTGAGCCCGAAGTCCGTGAATGCCACATTGAGGGACGCTATGTCCCTCGATGTGGCATTCACGGACTTGGTCAGTTCTGCAGGGCGAAGGTGACGCCGGCAGCTTGCGGGGCCTGGGGGCGGGGGAGCCAGCGGTCGTCGGTCACCGGCAGCTCGCCTTCGAGCGCCGCGAGGACGGCGTCGCGCGCGAGCGGCAGGACCGCCTCCACGCTGACGTCCTTCCGCAGCTCGTACGACAGCGACGTCACGCCCGCGTCGCGGATGCCGCACGGCACGATGCTGTCGAACGCGGCCAGGTCGGCGTCGCAGTTCAGCTCGAAGCCGTGCATCGTCACGCCGCGCTGGACGCGGATGCCGATCGCGGCGATCTTGCGCTCGATGCCGCGCTCGTCGGCCGGGATCCAGACGCCGCTGCGGCCTTCGACGCGGCCGGTGTGCACGCCCAGCTGGTCGCACACGTGGATCAGCGCCTCCTCGAGCCGCCGCACGTAGTGCACGACGTCGATCGGGTCGGCGAGCTTCACGATCGGGTAGCCGACCAGCTGGCCGGGGCCGTGCCAGGTGATCTTGCCACCGCGGTCGACGTCGATCACCGGGGTGCCGTCGGTGGGCCGGTCGGCGGGCTCGGTGCGCTTCCCGGCGGTGTACACCGACGGGTGCTGCAGCAGGAGCATCGTGTCGCCGGCGGTGCCGTCGGCCCGCGCGGTGAGCGCGCTCCGCTGGAGCTCCCAGGCCTCGGCGTAGTCGATCGTGCCGAGCTCGCGGACGTCGACGGGTTCGGTGCTGGCGCGGCAGGAAATCCGGGAAGAACTCACCCGTCGAGGCTACGCCCGTCACCCGGCGGAAGCAGGCGCAAGGCGCACGCTGAGAGCAGCCCGACACCGGTCACGGCGAGCACCGCGCCGATCGTGTCGGTGACCCAGTGCACACCCAGCACGACCCGGCAGGCGGCGATCAGCACGGTGGCCACGACGACGGCCACCGCGACCCGCTTCACCAGCCGCGGCCACAGCCACGCGCACAGCAGGAGCAGGACGAACCCGGTGCTCGCCACCGACGTCACGTGCCCGCTCGGGTAGCTCAGGTCCGGGTAGTCGCGCGGGCGTTCGCGCAGGAAGATCGGCTTGAACACCAAGCTGGTCAGCCGGCAGAGCACCAGCACGACCGCCAGCCGGACGCACAGGCCGACGTGTTCGCGCCGCCGCAGCGCCAGCGCCACCAGGGCCGTGCCGAGGACGAACGGGAGCACCGGGCCGAGGACGTCGCTGCCGGCCTGGGCGACCCGGCCGAGCGGCTGGGCGTAGACGTCGTGGAGGGCGTCGGCCACGGCGACGTCGAGGGCGAGCGGCTGCCGCGCGACGCTCAGCCCGAGCAGGACGAACGCGGCCGACAGCACCACGCCGACGACGAGCCAGCGCCGGACCTGAACGGTCATGCGGCGGCGAGCGCGCTGTCCAGCGTCGGGTGCCGGAACGCGTAACCGGAGCGTTCCAACGCGGCCGGGAGCGCGCGTTGCCCGAACAGCGCCATTTCCTCGCCGGCCTGGCCGAGCACGGCTTTGAGCGCGAACCCGGGCACGAACCACGGCGCGGGCCGGTGCAGCGTGCGGCCGACCGCGCGGGTGAACTCGGCGTTGGTCACCGGCGCGGGCCCGGTCAGGTTCACCGGGCCGGACAGCGAATCGTGCGTGAGGGCGTGGACGATCGCGCCGACCTCGTCGTCGAGGGCGATCCACGGCATGTACTGGCGGCCGTCGCCGAGACGCGCGCCCAGGCCGAACCGGAAGAGCGGCCGCAGCGTGCCGTAGAGCCCACCCTTGGTCGACAGCACCAGCCCGGTCCGGATGTGGACGACCCGCGCGTCACGCGCCGCCGCCGTCGCGGCTTCCCACTCCGCGCACAGCTCGGCCAGGAACCCTTGCCCCCGCGGCGAGTTCTCGTCCACAGTGGATGGTCCGGGGTTGCCGTAGTACCCCACGGCGGAGGCGTTGACCAGCACGCCGACGCCGTGTTCGGCGACGGCTTCGGCGAGCACCTCGGTCGGTTCGACGCGGCTGTCGGTCAGCTGCTGCTTGCGCATCGCGCTCCAGCGGCCGGGAAACAGCGGCTTGCCACCCAGGTTCACGACGGCGTCGACACCCTCGAAGGCACCGTCGGTGATGGTGCCGGCGGGCGGGTCCCAGCGGTGTTCGCCCGCCGCCCGGGTTTCGCGCCGCACCAGCGTGCGGACGTCGTGGCCGTCGCGCCGCAGGCGGTCGCCCAGCGCCGACCCGATCAAGCCGCTCGCTCCGGCGATGAGTACTCGCATGGGTCGATCGTGGCCCATCGGGGTCCGCCTCGCACTCCGGGTCCCGCGGGAAACCGGCCCGGAAAGCCGTGAAGGACTCCTTCCCGGCTCTTATGGCCGGGAAGGAGTCCTTCACGGACAACGGCGCCGCTCGAACCTCGCGTCCGGAAACGGCGAAGGCCGCCACGAGAGTTCCGTGGCGGCCTTCGTCGTTGCTTGAGTCAGAGACCGAGCTCGTCCTCGAAGTTGCCCTCTTCCAGACGCTGCTTGATCGTCATCAGGAAGCGGCCCGCGTCGGCCCCGTCCACCAGGCGGTGGTCGTAGGTCAGCGGGAGGTACGCCATCGAGCGGATGGCGATCGTGTCGTTGCCGTCGGCGTCCGTGGCGACGATCGGGCGCTTGACGACCGCGCCGGTGCCGAGGATGCCCGACTGCGGCTGCACGATGATCGGCGTGTCGAACAGGGCGCCGACGCTGCCGATGTTGGTGATGGAGAACGTGCCACCGGACAGCTCGTCGGGCTTGATCTGGTTGGCCCGCGCCCGGCCCGCCAGGTCGGCGATGCGGTGCGCGATACCGGCCAGGCTCAGCTCACCGGCGTCGTGGATCACGACCGAGAGCAGGCCGCGCTCGGTGTCCACCGCGATGCCCAGGTGCACGGCGCCGTGGTAGGTGATCTCCTTCGTGTCCTCGTTGTAGGACGCGTTGACGTTCGCGTGCTGCTTGAGCGCCTCGACGGTCGCCTTCGCGAAGAACGGCAGGAACGTCAGGTTGACGCCCTCGCGCTCCTTGAAGGCACCCTTCGCCCGCTGGCGCAGCTTGGCGATCTTGGTCACGTCCACTTCCTGGACCTGCGTGAGCTGCGCGGCGATCTGCAGCGACTCGCGGGTCTTGGTGGCCGTGATCTGCCGGATCCGGCTGGCCTTCTGCACGGTGCCGCGCAGCGCCTGGACCTCCGGGGAGACCGCGGTGGACGTCGCACGCGGAGCGGCCGGGGCCGGCGCCGCGGGAGCCTGCGCAGCCGGAGCGGCGGCGGCCGGGGCCGGAGCGGCCGCGGCCTTCTGCTTCTCCTCGGCCGCGGCCAGGACGTCCTGCTTGCGGATCCGGCCGCCGACACCGCTGCCGGTCAGGCTCGACAGGTCGATGCCGTGCTCCGACGCCAGCTTGCGCACCAGCGGCGTGACGTACGGGCCGTCCGCCGAGCTTTCCTTCGCCGCGGCGGGAGCGGGCTCGGCCTTCGGCTCGGGCTTCGGTTCCGGCTTGGGCTCGGGCTTGCTCTCCTGGACCGGCTCGGGCTTGGGCTCGGGCTTCGGTTCCGGCTTGGACTCCTGGACCGGCTCCGGCTTGGACTCCGCCTTCGGCGCGGCACCCGCGGCACCGATCACGGCCAGGACGCCGCCGACCTCGACGGTCTCGTCCTCGCCCGCGCGGATCTCCAGCACCGTGCCGGCGACCGGCGACGGCACCTCGGTGTCGACCTTGTCGGTGGAGATCTCGAGCAGTGGCTCGTCGACCTCGACCGAGTCGCCGACCTGCTTCAGCCAGCGCGTGACGGTGCCCTCGGTGACGCTCTCGCCCAGCTCGGGCAGCTTCACCTCGGTGCCTTCGCCGTCGGCGGCCGGCGCGGTGTCCGGCTTGCTCGGGGCGCTGTCCTGTGCGCTTTCCCGGGCCTGCGGCTCAGGGGCGGACTCGGGCTCGGGCTCGGGTTCCGGCTCGGACTTCTGCTCTTCCTGCGCGGGGGCGGAAGACTCGGGCGCGCCGCCGGAACCGTCGTCGATGACGGCGAGCTCGCCGCCGACCTCGACGGTCTCGTCCTCCTGGGCACTGATCTTCACGACCGTGCCCGCCACCGGGGAGGGCACCTCGGTGTCGACCTTGTCGGTCGAGATCTCGAGCAACGGCTCGTCGACCTCGACGGTGTCACCTTCCTGCTTGAGCCACCGGGTGACGGTGCCTTCGGTGACGCTCTCCCCGAGCTCCGGCAATGTGACGGAGTAGGCCATCGTTCGCTGACTCCTCTTTCAAGATTCTGCGTGGTCTGGATTCTGCTGGTGAGACGTCAGCTGTGCACGTGCAGCGGCTTGCCGGCCAAGGCAAGGAACGCTTCACCGAGGGCCTCGGTCTGGGTGGGGTGGGCGTGGATGAGCGGGGCGACGTCCTCGGGGAAAGCCTCCCAGCTGTAGATCAGCTGCGCTTCGCCGATGAGCTCGCCGACGCGGTCACCCACCATGTGTACACCCACGACCGGGCCGTCCGGCGCCTTGACCAGCTTGACCCCGCCGGAGGTCTTGAGGATCTGGCTCTTGCCGTTGCCGCCGAGGTCGTAGGTGAACGTGGTGACGTCCGAACCGTACTTCTCCTTGGCCTGCGACTCGGTCAGCCCGACCGAAGCGACCTCCGGGTGCGAGTAGGTGACCCGCGGGATGCCGCTCTCGTCGATCTCGCGCGGGGCGAGCCCGGCGATCTCCTCGGCGACGAAGATGCCCTGCTGGAAGCCGCGGTGCGCGAGCTGCAGGCCCGGGACGATGTCGCCGACGGCGTAGACGTTCGGCAGGTTGGTGCGCAGCCGGTCGTCGGTGAGGACGAAGCCGCGCTCGATCTTGACGCCGGCCTCCTCGTAACCGTGGCCGGCCGAGTTCGGGCCGCGGCCGACGGCGACCAGGAGCAGGTCGGCCTCGAGGGTCTCGCCGGACTCCAGCGAGACGCTCACGCCGTTGTCGTCCTGCTTCGCGCCGGTGAACCGCACGCCGGTCTTGAAGGCGATCTTGCGGCGGCGGAAGGCCCGCTCGAGCTGCTTGGAAGCGAACTCGTCCTCGTTCGGGACCAGCCGGGGCAGCGCCTCGACGATGGTGACGTCCACGCCGAAGGAGGCCCAGACGCTGGCGAACTCGACACCGATCACGCCGCCGCCCAGGACGACGACCTTCTTGGGGACGTAGTCCAGGGCGAGGGCCTGCTCGCTGGCGATGACGCGGCCGCCCAGCTCGAGCCCGGGCAGCGTGCGCGAGTACGAACCGGTGGCGAGGATGACGTTCTTGCCGGTGTAGCGGGTGCCGTCCACCTCGACGGTCGTGCCGCCGACGAACGTGCCGCTGCCCTCGACGAGGTTCACCTTGTGCGCCTTGGCCAGGCCCTGCAGGCCCTTGTACAGGCGGGAGACGATCCCGTCCTTGTACTTGTTGACCCCGGCGATGTCGATGCCCTCGAAGACGGCCTTGACGCCGACGGACCCGGCTTCGCGGGTTTCGTCGGCGACCTCGGCGGCGTGCAGCAGTGCCTTGGTCGGGATGCAGCCCCGGTGGAGGCAGGTCCCGCCGAGCTTGTCCTTCTCGATCAACGTGACGGAAAGGCCCAGCTCGGCCGCGCGGAACGCCGCGGCGTAGCCGCCCGATCCGCCTCCCAGGATCACGAGGTCGGCGGAGGTGTCGGTCACTTCAATAGCTCCTCGGCAAGCAGTGGGGTGGTGCTCTGTTGTCGCCCCTGCCCGGTATAACCGCGCGCGCGACACCGCCATCTTGTCACTACGCCGGACGGGGCTGCGACCTAGCCGGGTGTGCGACGCCGACCACACGCGCGGTCCGGGATAATGAACAGGCAAAGTACCCGGAGGAGAGGTGGTCGCGGTGGGGCTCTTCGACTCGCTGCGCAGGCGCGGCAAGGGTGGTCAGAAGGCCGGCACGCTGCGGAAAGCCAACACCGAGGACACCCGGCACCTCGAAGAGTGGGCGGCCTCGCGGCGCGGGGTGGAGGCGTTCGTCGAGCCGAAGACGAACGTCACCGAGACCACAGTGGTGTTGGTCGCTCACGACGGCGAGTGGACCCGGCGCCGGATCAGCAGCCTCGACGCCGCGCAGAACTTCGGCCAGCGCCGCTCGATCCCGGTCTACGAGGTCGCGCGGATCGGCTACCCGAAGCGGATGCGCGAGTACACCGAACGCAAGAAGCGCGGCCAGGCCTAGCGCACCCGTCGTGAGTGGTAATTCGGGTTAGAACCCTCATTGCCACTCACGACGAGCCGCGGCAGACCTACAGCTCGATGCGGCCGACGACCTCGCCGTTGAAGGTCTGGCCGGTGCGGCGGAAGCCCAGCCGCAGGTAGAAGTCCTCCGGGCCGCCTTCGGCCGGGAGCCACAGCACCGTCGCGGCCTTCTCACCGCGCCGCCGGGCTTCGTCGAGGACGGCTTCCACGGCGAACCGGCCGTAGCCGCGCCCCTGGACCCTGGCCCCGACGTTGAGCCGCCAGATGCCGCAGCGGAAGAAGTCCAGCTCCGCGTCCGGGTCGAACGCGCCCATCACGAAGGCGGCAGGCTCGCCGTCGGCGCGGATCAGCCGCGGCCAGGCGACCTCCGGCCGGGTGTAGGCCTCGGCCAGCGAGACGGCGACCGGCGCGACGAAGTCCTTCTGGTGCTCTTCGACCGCCAGCTGGCACGTGGCCGCGACGTTGTCGGGAGTGATCTTCTCCACGGTGAGGGTGGTCACCGCGCCGACGCTAACAGGGTGGCGTGCCGTTCGAGCACCGAGCGGAACGACGGGTGCACGGTCGTGCCGAGCACCGGGTCGACCTCCACCACGTGCGACGCCGAGAGCAGCAGGACGGCCGGGTCGGCCAGCAGCACCACGCCGTTCTCGGCGCGCAGGTCCGCCGTGCCGAGCAGGCGCGGGAAGACGACGTCGGCGGGCAGCCCGTCGCAAGTGCGCAGGAACGCGCGGTGGTCTTCGGGCAGCTCCACGCCGAGGCGCTGTTCCGCCGAGCGGATCGCCGCGGCCGACGCCGCCGGCGGCGCGGAGGCGGCAGCGACGGTACTGCCGCGCAGGCGCAGGATCGCCGCGATCAGCTCCGGCCAGGTGCCCAGGTCGGGCGGGTACCGCTCGTTCAGCGCCGCGACCAGCGCGCCCGCGCACGCCTCGGCCCAGTCGCCCAGGCCGAGCGGGTCCGCGCCGGCCACCAGGGCCGGGGCCAGCGCGCGCGTCGCGGCCAGCGTCGCGACGTCGGGACGCGGCCCGGTCAGCTCGGCCCAGCGGGCGAGGTCACCGTCGGCGAGCGCGGTCCGGGCCTTGTCCGGCCGGGACGGCGCGACGTGCTTGATCACTTCGGCGATCGCCCCGGGCGGGAGGACGCCGTCGAGATCGGAGACCGGGCGGCGCAGGGTGGCCGTGTGCGCGCGCTCTTCGGCGTCGGGATCGAGCGGCGGCAGGCCTTCGGCCCACGACGGACGACCGCCGCGGGCCTCGAAGAGCATTTCCCAGGCGCGGGCCCGGATCGGGTCGCTCGCGAGCGCGCTCACCGGCCGTTCGGTACCGGCCTGCCACTGGGTGACCAGCCGGTCGGCCTCGCCGAGGGCGCCGGCGGTGGCCAGCAGCAGGGCGGCGTACCCGACCTGGTTGTCCACAGTGGACGAAGCGGCGGTCAGGACGTCCCTGACCGCCGCTTCGAGGTACTCGCCCGGATCCACTCAGCCGTTGGCGGCGATGTCCGCCAGCACCGCGGCGATCGAGCGGACCGGCACCCCGGTGCCGCCCTTGCCGGTGTAGCCCCACGGGCCGGCGGTGTTGAACGACGGGCCGGCGATGTCGATGTGCACCCAGTCGAGGCCGTCGGCGACGAACTCGCGCAGGAAGATGCCGGCCGCGAGCATGCCGCCCCAGCGGTGCCCGGTGACGTTGGCCAGGTCGGCCAGCCGCGAGTCGAGGTCGGCGCGCAGCTCCTCGGGCAGCGGCATCGCCCAGCCGTTCTCGCCGGTGGCCTGCATGATCGCGGCGACGCGGTCGCGGAAGTCCTCCGAGCCCATCACGCCGGCGGTGCGGTTGCCGAGCGCGACGACCTGGGCGCCGGTCAGCGTCGAGGTCTCGATCAGGTAGTCCGGGTTCTCCTCGGCGGCGCGCACCATGGCGTCGACCAGCACGAGCCGGCCCTCGGCGTCGGTGTTGAGCACCTCGACGGTCTTGCCGCCGTACATGGTGAGGACGTCACCCGGGCGGTACGACGTCCCGGACGGCAGGTTCTCCGCCAGCGGGATGTGCGCGACGACCTCGAGCGGGTACTTGAGCTTCGCGGCCAGGACGACCGACGCGAGCACGCCGGCGGCGCCGGACATGTCCGAGGTCATGTGGTCCATGTTGGCGGCCGGCTTGAGCGAGATGCCGCCCGAGTCGAACGTGATGCCCTTGCCGACCAGCGCGACCTTCTTGACGGCCTTGGCCGGCTTGTAGGCGAGGCGGACGAGCCGCGGCTGGCGCGAGGAGCCGCCGCCGACGCCGAGGATGCCGCCGAAACCCTTGCGCTTGAGGGCCTTCTCGTCGAGCACCTCGAACTCGAGGCCGTTGTCCTCGGCGAGCTTCTTGGCGCGCTCGGCGAAGGACGCCGGGTACAGGTCGTTCGGCGGGGTGTTGATCAGGTCGCGGGCGGTCAGCACGGCCTCGGCGATGCCGGCGGACGCCTTCAGCGTCGCCTTGTGGTCGCGGGCCGTCCCCTCCGCCGGGCTCGCGAAGTCGAGCTTCGCGACCGGCGCGTCGCCCTTCTCGGAGCGGTAGGCGGTGAAGACGTACGAGCCGAGGATCGTGCCCTCGACGGCGGCCTGCAGGTCGAGCGCCGACAGCGTGACGAACGCGCGGTCGGTGCCGGCGAGCGCGCGGCCGGCGGCACCGGCGGCGCGGCGGACCTGCTCGGGGGTGACGCCGGCGCCCGCCTTGCCGAGACCGACGGCCAGGACGACACCGGCGGACAGCTTGCCCAGCGTCGGCACCTTGACGACCTCTTCGGCCTTGCCGCTCGCACCGAGCGTGGCGAGCAGGCCAGCGAGCCGGCCGTCGAAGGCGGCGTCCACGGCCTCAGCGCCCGCGGCGAGCACGGGCCCGTCCTCGCCGGCCACGGTGCCGATGACGACCACGTCGGCGCGCGTCTTGGCCAGTGCCTCCCCGGTGTTGTCGGACAGGGCGAGCTTGGGCACGGTCACTTCTGGCTCCTCGCGCGTTCACGTGGCACCGGGCACCGGCCCGGTCGGGATCGTGAGCCATGCTAATGACAAGCGGTGCACGGGTGAACAGAGGGAGAGGGAGGGCGGCGTGCGGCTGGGCGGTGGGCTGCTGGTCGCGCTGGCGGCCGGGGCGGCGGGCGCGGGCTGGTGGCTGCTGGCCGGGCTGGTGCTCGCGGCGGTGGCCGCGGCCGGGACGGCGCGGGTGCCGGAACCGGGTGATGCCCTGGTGGACCGGGTCGTCGTGGCCGTCGCGCGGCCGGCCGAGACCGCGGTCTACGCGATCGCGTTCGGCGCGTACGTCTTCCCCGCGCACCGGGAACTCGCCGCGGCGGTGTTCGTCGTGGTGGTCGCCGGGGCGGGGTTCGCCGGGCTCAAGATCCCTACGTTCGTCGCACGGGCCGCGGGCGGGGTGCTCTTGGTGGCCGGGCTGGTCCTGGTGGCGCTCTGCGTGGCGGTGCCGCCGGTGTCGACCGTCGGTGGCGGCCTGCAGCCGCCGAACTTCGCCGGGGTGCTCGTCGCGGCCGTGCTCACGCTGCCGTTCCTGCGGCCGGCGGGCCGGGACAACGCCGGGCTCCGCGTGCTGCTGCTCGGCGCGGTCGCGGTGCTGGCCGCCTTCGCCGCGCTGTACCAGCTCGGTGCGGTCCGGCTCGGGCTGTCGCTGACGTCGTTGCGCGATCTGCTGTCCGCCGCCGACGCGGACTCGCTGCAGCCGCTGCTCACCGCGTTCGCCGTGGTCGCGACCGTGGTGCCGGCGCTCGCCGCGGGCGCGGAGGTCCGGACCCGGGCCGGCGTGCCCGGCCTCGCGGGCCTGGCCGTCGCCGCCGTGGCCGCGTACTTCCTGCCCGTGCTCCCGGTGCTCGTCGCCGCCGGACTGGCGACCGTGATCGCACTGCTACTCGGCGTGCGCGCCCGCCGGTACAGTGGGTCGCGTGAGTGATCGACGCTGGCGGCCCGGGCAGACCGTGCTCGAACGGTTCCACCGGCCGGACGGCTCGATCGGCCAGGTTCACCCGCTGCGCGTCCTCGAAGACGACGGCCGCGTCCTGCTCGGCTGGATCCCGGCCGGCACGCCGATCGTCGGCAGCCGGCTCGTCGACGGCCGGCACATGGCGGACGCGCCCCTGGAGCAGCGGTTCCGCATCCCGCGCGTCGCCGTCCCGGACTTCTGGCACCGCACGTCCACGCTGCGCCGGATCGCCGACGACGAATGGTCGTCGGTGTGGTGGTTCTTCGACGCCGCGGGCCGGTTCACGAACTGGTACGTCAACCTCGAGGTGCCGCTCGGCCGCGGCCCGGGCGCGGTGGACCGGGTCGACGGCGTGCTGGACGTCGTCGTCGACCGGGACGGCACCTGGCGCTGGGACGACGAGGACGAGGCCGAGGTGGCGATCGACGCCGGCCGGCTGACCCCGGAGCAGCTCGACCGGCTGCGTGCCGAAGGCGAGCGGATCGGCGCGCTGGCCGAGCGCGGCGCCTACCCGTTCGACGGGACGGACACCGACTTCCGCCCGGACCCGGACTGGCCGGCGCCGGAGCTGCCCGCGGGGCTGCTGGCGGAGCTCAGCCCGCCGTCAGGATCAGGATCAGCGCCAGCACGGCGTTGACGACCGCGAGGATCACGACGGACTTCGTCGGGATCACCTGCGGGAACACCGTCTTGTCGTGGATGCTGCGCCACCAGACGACGCCGAAGACCCCGGCGACCAGGCCGAGGAAGCCGCCGAAGCCGCTGCTGAGCACGGCCCAGCCGACCATGCCGAGCAGGCCGACGCCGAAGGTCAGCAGCACCGCGGTGACGAACGTCTTGACGCCGGCGCCGGTGCCCGGGGCGGACCGGGGGACCGGCTCAGTGGAGTGAAAGGTCACGGCGTCATCCTAGTGTGGTCGGGGCGCGGACGCGGGACGCCCAGCCGGTCGGGAACGCCGTCGGAAAACACGTGGACATCCGACTAACGCGCTTCCGACCAACAGGTATTCTCTGGCCATGACCATCACGACGCAGTTCACCTCTGTCCCGCACTCGAGCCCTGCGAGCCAGGAACGCGTCGCGGAGGTACTCACCGCCCCCGGTTTCGGGCTGTACTTCACCGATCACATGGTGACGGTCAAGTGGTCCAAGAGCGAAGGCTGGCACGACGCCAAAGTCGGCCCCTACGCCCCGTTCACCCTCGACCCGGCGACGTCGGTGCTGCACTACGGCCAGGCCATCTTCGAGGGTCTCAAGGCCTACCGCCAGCCGAGCGGCGCGATCGCGTCGTTCCGCCCGGACGCCAACGCCGCGCGCTTCCGGCAGTCGGCCGAGCGGCTCGCCATGCCGCAGCTGCCCGAGGAGCTGTTCCTCGAGTCGCTGCGCGAGCTGATCGCCGTCGACAACCGCTGGGTTCCCACCCGGCAGGGTGACGCGCTCTACCTGCGGCCGTTCATGATCTCGACGTCCACCGGCCTCGGCGTCAACAGCCCGGCCGCCGACTACGTCTACACCGTCATCGCGTCGCCTGCCGGGTCGTACTTCTCCGGCGGCATCAAGCCGGTGAGCGTCTGGCTCTCGACCGAATACGTGCGCGCGGCGCCCGGCGGCACCGGCGCGGCCAAGTGCGCCGGCAACTACGCGGCGTCGTTCGTGGCCCAGGCGCAGGCCGTCGAAAAGGGCTGTGACCAGGTCGTCTGGCTCGACGCGGTGGAGCGGCGCTGGGTCGAGGAGATGGGCGGGATGAACCTGTTCTTCGTCTTCGGCTCCGGCGAGAACGCCCGGCTCGTCACCCCCGAGCTGACCGGCTCGCTGCTGCCCGGCGTCACCCGCAAGTCGCTGCTGCAGCTCGCGGAGCGCCTCGGTCACAAGGTCGAGGAGCGCCGGATCTCCACCGACGAATGGGAGAAGGCGGCGGCCTCGGGGGAGCTGACGGAGACGTTCGCCTGCGGCACGGCGGCGGTGATCACCCCGGTCGGGCACGTCAAGCACGCGAACGGCGAGTTCACGATCGGCGACGGGCAGCCGGGCACCCTCACGATGAAGCTGCGCGAAGAGCTGACCGGCATCCAGGAGGGCACCCGCCCGGACCCGGACAACTGGATGGTCCCGCTCGGCTGAACTTTAGAGCCGTGAAGGCCTCCTTACCGGCCATAAGCGCCGGTAAGGAGGCCTTCACGGCTTTCCGGGTCAGGTGGCGACGGCGGGGATGAGCGGGCCGGAGACGCCGGCCTGCTCGTGCGTGGCCGTCTCGGCCAGGACGCGCGCGGCCATCGACAGCAGCGGCAACGCCGTCACCGCGCCGGTGCCTTCGCCGAGCCGGACGTCCAGCTCCAGCAGCGGGCCCAGGTCCAGGTGCTCCAGCGCGAGGCCGTGTGCCGGCTCGGCCGTCCGCTGCCCGGCGACCCACCAGCGGCGGGCGCCCGGGGCGAGGTCCTCGGCGACCAGGGCCGCGGCGCAGGCGACGAGGCCGTCGAGCACCACCGGCGTCCGCCGGACCGCGGCCTGGGCCAGGAACCCGGCCATCGCGGCGATGTCGGCGCCCGCGGTGGTGCGCAGCAGGGCGATCGGGTCGGCCAGCACGACGCGGGCCCGGCGCAGCGCGTCGCGCACCGCGGTGGCCTTGCGCATCCAGGCGTCGTCGTCGATGCCGGAGCCGCGCCCGACCACGGCCACCGGCTCGGTGCCGGTCAGCGCCGCGACGAGCACGGACGCCGGCGTGCTGTTGCCGATCCCGAGGTCGCCGGGGATGAGCAGGTCCGCGCCGCCGTCGACCTCGGCGTCGGCGATCGTGATCCCGGCGCGCACCGCGGCCTTGACCTCGGCGGCGCTCAGCGCGTCCTCGACGTCGATCGAGCCGGAGCCGCGGCGGACCTTGAACTCGCCGATCGAGCGGGTCGCGGGGGCCTCGGCGTCCACGGCCATGTCGACCACGCGGACGCTCGCGCCCGCGGCGGCGGCCAGCACGTTGATCACGGCGCCGCCGGTCAGCATCGTGCCCAGCAGCTGCGAGGTGACCTCGGCGGGATAGGCCGAGACGCCCTTGGCGGCGATCCCGTGGTCCCCGGCGAAGACGACGACCCGGGGCCGGGTGAACGGCCGCGGCGGCGACTGGCCCTGGCAGGCCGCGATCCAGACGCCCAGCTCCTCGAGCCTGCCGAGCGACCCGGCGGGCTTGACCAGCTTGTCGTGCAGGGCGATCGCCGCGGACCGGGCGTGCTCGTCGGGCGGGGTGATCTCGGGGAACTCGATGTCTTCCGGCTCCACACCAGGCCCTTTCCTCTTGTGGCGGCAGTCTTTTCCGGCACCGCCGCGGCCCAACCTACCGGGCCCGCGAAAATAGTTCGTGAGACGTGTCGATCCGGGCCTGCCCCGTTCGACGCGTGGTCGTAAGCGGGAGCACGAACACAGGGAGACACCACCATGGGCCGGATCGTCAACGCCACGTACATGACCCTCGACGGCGACATCACGAACATGCAGAACTGGCACTTCACGTACCTCGGCGAGCAGGCCCACGCGGCCGTGAAGGCGCAGCTGGCCGCCAGCGACGCGCTGATCATGGGGCGCAAGACGTACGACGGCTTCTCGCAGGCGTGGCCGCAGCTGCCCAAGGACGAGGTCTCCGACCGGATGAACAGCATCGACAAGTACGTTGTGTCCACCACGCTGAAGGACCCGGAGTGGACCGGCTCGAAGGTGATCTCGGAGAACGTCGTCGACGAGATCCGGGCCCTCAAGGAGCGCACCGCGGGCGACATCCTGCAGTACGGCTTCGGCGACGTCACCCGGCTGCTGCTCGACAACGGCCTGCTCGACGAGCTGCGCGTCTGGCTGCACCCGGTGCTCTCCGGCAACGCCACCCCGGACCAGCTGCTCTACCGCGAGACCGGCCAGAAGACGTTCACGCTGAACGGCACCGAGGTGCACGACACCGGCATGATCATCCTGAGCTACACGCCCGCCCAGTAGTCTCGCCGCTCGTGGAGACGGTGGAGAAGACGGCGGCCGCGGTGGTGCTGGCCAGCGGCGCGGGCACCCGCGTCGGCGCGCGGCTGAACAAGGTCTACCTGCCGCTGGCCGGGCGGCGGGTGGTCGCCTGGTCCCTCGACGCCTTCGCCGGGGTGCCCGGCGTCGGCGTGCTGGTGCTGGTGATCCGGCCGCAGGACGCGGAGCTCGCGAACGAGGTGCTCGCCGGCTTCGACGGCGACGTCGAGATCGTGCACGGCGGGCCCACGCGGCAGGCGTCCGAGCTGAACGCGCTGCGCCACCTCGCCCCGCGCATAACAGGCGGCCGGGTCGACGCCGTGCTGCTGCACGACGCGGCCCGGCCGCTGGTCCACTCCGACCTGGTCGGCGCGGTGCTGGCCCGGACACGCGAGGACGGGGGGGCTGTGCCGGGCCTGGCCGCGGACGACGTCGTCGAAGTGGATGCCGGGCACCTGGTCGCCCAGGTGCCCGGCGCGATCCGCGTCCAGACGCCTCAGGGCTTCCGGGCCGGACCGCTGCTCGAGGCCTACGAACAGGCGGAGCGTGAGGGCTTCTCGGGAACGGACACTTCGTCCTGCATGGAGCGGTACTCCTCCCTGCCGATCCGGTGGGTCCCCGGTGCGCCCGAGAACCTGAAGATCACCTACCCCCACGACCTGGTGGTCGCGGAGCGGCTGCTCGCCCGCTAAGCGCAGGCGGGTGGTCCGCCGTTGTCCCCTTTCTCCTCCTCGAAGCC
Organism: Amycolatopsis sp. NBC_01307; assembly: GCF_035975215.1. Lineage (NCBI taxonomy): Bacteria > Bacillati > Actinomycetota > Actinomycetes > Pseudonocardiales > Pseudonocardiaceae > Amycolatopsis > Amycolatopsis sp. NBC_01307. Next base: position 31,537 of record NZ_CP108403.1, read on the forward strand.
GGTCCAGGTCGGGCGGATCGTCACGTCCGCGCGGAGCTCCATCGGGATGTGACAGCCCGGCTGCGGGCGCAGCGCTTGCAGTGGGGCGCCGGGGGTGCCCGGCTCCGCCAAGGTCAGCGCCGCCCGCAGCGTCCAGACCGGGGTGGCGTGGTATTGCCACGTGACCACCCGCGGGCTGAACACGTCGGTGCCCGGGAACGTCGGCACCCGGTAGGCGCTCGCCCGGTGCTCGTCCCGGAGTACGACCACGTCCGCGCAGGTCTGCCACTGGAAGACCGCCGCGTAGATCTCCGGCGCCTCGCGGCCGCCGAACAGGTGCAGCACCCATTTGCGGCGCCGGAGCTCCTCGAGCAGTTCCTCGAGATCCGGGCCGCCTGATCCGGTGTGGGATGTGGGCGGGGACACACTTTCGAGGGTAACTTGCGTACTAGAGCGCAGTCCAGCGCGTGTACTAGTACACCTGGGTGGTTCTGAGCAGGGCTTTGAGGGAGACCCCCTGGCGTGCTAGAACACTTGTGCGTAGTCCTCGTGAGGAGCCGCCTTGCCCACCCTCGACCGTCCTGAGCCGCCGTACCTGCAGATCGCGGGCCGGATCCGTGACGACATCCTGTCCGGCCGGTTGCAGGAGGGCGACGCGGTGCCGTCCGCCCGCGAGATCGCGCGCACGTGGGCCGTCGCGATGGCGACGGCCACCAAGGTGCTGGCCACGCTCCGCTCGCAGGGCCTCGTGCGTCCGGTGCGCGGCGTCGGCACGGTCGTCGACCGCGGCGGCCTGCACCGCAGCGCACTCGACCGCAGTGTCGCCTCGGCGCGCACCGGCAAGATCTACCCGCCGGGCCACTACGCCGTGATCCGGTCGGCCGGGCTCGAACCGGCGATCGAGCGGGCCGCGGCCGCTCTCGGCCTGGAGGCGGGCGCCCCGGCCATCCGGCGGCGGCGCACCACCTACGGGCCGGACTCGCGCCCGCTCTCGACGTCGACCTCGTGGTTCGACGGCGCGCTCTCGGCCAGGGCGCCGGCGCTGCTGGTGCCGGAGCGGATCGTCGAGGGCACGTCGGCCCACGCGGCCGCGCGGCTCGGCACGAAGATCACCGTCACGCAGGAACGGCACGCGGCGGGCCGGGCGGACGAGAACGAGGCGGCCGAGCTGGCGGTGCCGGCCGGGTCGCCGGTGCTGCTCGGCCGGAGCACCTTCCTCGCGGCCGACGGCACGGTCGTGGAATACGGTGAGTCCGCCGCGCTGCCCGAACACTGGGTTTTCCACGAGTACACGACTGAGGACGGCGAATGAAGCACATCCACGCGGGCAAGGTCCGTGACCTCTACGAGCTCGACGGCGACCTCCTGCTGGTCGCCACCGACCGCGTCTCGGTCTACGACGTCTCGCTCCCGACGCCGATCCCGGACAAGGGCAAGCTGCTCAACCAGCTGTCCGCGTGGTGGTTCGACCGGATGTCCGACGTCGTCCCGAACCACGTCGTCTCCGCGACCGACGTCCCGGACGAGTTCGCCGGCCGCGCGATGCGCTGCAAGCCGCTGAAGATGGTCCAGGTCGAGTGCATCGCCCGCGGCTACCTCGCCGGCCTCGGCCTGCGGGAGTACCAGCGCGACGGCAAGATCTCGGGCGTCTCGCTGCCGCCGGGCCTGGTCGAGGGCGACAAGCTGCCGGAGCCGATCTTCACGCCGACGACGAAGATCTCCGACACCGGGCACGACGAGTTCATGACCTTCGACGAGGTGCTGAACGAGATCGGCGAAGACACCGCGAAGCGGCTTCGCGAGCTGACGCTGGAGATCTACGCGAAGGGCGCCGAACACGCCGCCGCGCAGGGCGTCATCATCGCCGACACCAAGCTGGAGTTCGGGTTCGACGCCGAGGGCACGCTGACCCTGGGCGACGAGGTCCTGACGTCGGACTCGTCGCGCTTCTGGCCCGCCGACGAGTGGGAGCCGGGCCGGCCGCAGCACGCGTTCGACAAGCAGTTCGTGCGCGACTGGTCGCGCGGCACCGGCTGGGACCAGACCCCGCCCGGGCCGGAGATCCCGGCGGACATCGTCGAGCAGACGCGGCAGCGCTACACCGAGGTCTACGAGCGGATCACCGGGAAGACCTGGCCCCGTGGTTGAGCCGCGGGGCTACGACCCGTACCGGCTGATGGACGACGTCGAGAGCCTGCTGGCCGAGCGCGGCTTCACGCCGGAGCGGCTCCCGGGCCGCGGCGGTGACCGGCTGGCCGGGGCGAGCCGCCTGCTGCGCGGATTCGGCGTCGAGCCCCGCGTCTCCCCGGAGGACGGCCTCGACCTGGACGGCCACGTGCCCTACCAGGCCCGGATCAACCAGGACTGAAAAGCCGTGAAGGCCTCCTTACCGGCTCTTACGGCCGGTAAGGAGGCCTTCACGGCTTTCGACGTCAGGGGCTCTTGGTGAGGCTCGCGTCGCGCTCCACGACGTCACCGAGGACGTCGTCGATGGCGGTGAGCAGGTCGGCGTCGAGCTTCTTGCCGGCGGCCTGGACGTTGTCCACGACCTGCTCCGGCCGCGAGGCGCCGATGATCGCCGACGCGACGTTCGGGTTCTGCAGCACCCACGCGACGGCCAGCTGCGCCATCGACAGGCCCGCCTGCTTGGCGAGGGGCTCCAGCTCGGCGACGCGCTTGAGGACCTCGTCGTCGAGGAAGCGGCGGACCATGTTGGCGCCGCCCTTCTCGTCGGTGGCGCGCGAGCCCTCGGGGAACGCCGCGCCCGGCTTGTACTTGCCGGTCAGCACGCCCTGCGCGATCGGCGACCAGACGATCTGGCTGAGCCCCTCGCGCTCGGAGGCGGGGATGACCTGGTCCTCGATGACGCGCCAGAGCATGTTGTACTGCGGCTGGTTCGACACGAACGGGATCTTCAGCTCACGGGCCAGCGCCGCGCCCCGGCTGATCTGCTCGCCGGTCCACTCCGAGACGCCGACGTAGAGCACCTTGCCCTGGCGGACGAGGTCGGCGAAGGCGAGCATGGTCTCTTCGAGCGGCACGCTCCGGTCGAACCGGTGCGCCTGGTAGAGGTCGAGGTAGTCGGTGCCGAGCCTGTCGAGCGAGGCGTTCGCCGACTCGAGGATGTGCTTGCGGGACAGGCCCTTGTCGTTGGGCCCCTTGGGACCGGTCGGCCAGAAGACCTTGGTGAAGATCTCCAGGCTCTCCCGCCGCTGCCCCTTCAGGCCGCGCCCGAGCACCGACTCCGCGGCGGTGTTCGCGTAGACGTCGGCGGTGTCGAAGGTGGTGATGCCGGCGTCGAGCGCGGCTTTGATGCAGGCGTGAGCCTGGTCCTCCTCGACCTGGGAACCGTGGGTGAGCCAGTTCCCGTACGAGATCTCACTGACGTTGAGGCCGCTGCGGCCGAGACGACGAAACTCCATGACCGCAGCCTAGGCGGTAATCGTTTGCTTTGCTAACGACCTGGAGCAACTCCAGCCCGTTTTGGCGGTCCCGGACAGCGAAGAGCCGGGTGAGACGTGTCTCACCCGGCTCTTCCGGAAAGCTCAGTTGGGGATCGGGTCGCCCGGCTTCAGCCGTGGCTTCGGGACCCGCAGGCGCCGGATCTGCGACGCCCGGACGAACGCGTACCAGCCGACGGACCGGCCGTTCACCGTCTCCTTGGGGAACTTCTCGCGCACCAGCTTGCCGATCTTGCGGCCGTTGACGACGCCCTCGATGGCCATCACCAGCAGCAGCGCCGTGCACAGCAGGGTGATGTACGACTGCACCTGGGGCAACGGCACCAGCAGCGCGAGGAACACCAGGATCGCCAGCGGCATGAACAGGCCGAGCAGGTTGCGCCGGGTGTCGACCAGGTCGCGGACGTACGCCTTGACCGGCCCGCGGTCGCGCGGCAGCAGGTACTTGTCGTCGCCCGACATCATCCGCTCGCGGCGGATCTTCGCTTCGGAGCGGCGGTCTTCCTTGCTCTGCGGGTTCGCCTTGCGAAGCTCCTTGTTGCGCTTCATCGCCTCCCGCATGGTGGTCGGCGGCGGTGCGACCGGACCCCGGCGCTTCGCCTCCGCCTCCCGCCGCTTGGGCGTGGCCTTGCCCTTACCGGGCGTGAACGACTTGCCGCCGACGTCGACGGCCTCGGTCGTGGCCGGCTCGTCGGCGGCGGTGTCTGTGGTGCTTCGGCGCAGGAACCTCACGTCACCAGGGTATTGCAGGCGTCACGCCGCCGTTTCACCAGGTCGATCGATGTGCGACCATGGCAGGGGAACAGATCGGACGCACCGGGTGTTGGACGTAGGGCACCAGGAGTATCCGCAGTGAGTTCGAACCTATGAGGAGTGCCATGACGACCGCTGAGCACGCCGGCGCGACGCAGGCCGAGACCGCCGAGGAGACCCACGGCGTCACGCTGACCGACACCGCGGCTGCCAAGGCGAAGGCCCTGCTCGACCAGGAGGGCCGCGATGACATGCACCTGCGCATCGCCGTCCAGCCCGGTGGCTGTGCGGGTCTGCGCTACCAGCTGTTCTTCGACGAGCGCACGCTCGACGGTGACCTGTTCCGCGACTTCGACGGCCTCAAGGTCGCCGTGGATCGGATGAGCGCCCCGTACGTCTCGGAAGCCGTCATCGACTTCGTGGACACGATCGAGAAGCAGGGCTTCACGATCGACAACCCGAACGCGACCGGCTCCTGCGCCTGCGGCGACTCGTTCCACTGAGCGTCGCACGCCGGTTCTGAGCAACACGCGAGAAGGCCCCGCCTCCGAACGGAGGACGGGGCCTTCTTCGTTGCTGCGGGGTTGCGGCTCAGACGTAGGCGTCGAGCTCCGCGACCTGGGCGTGACACGCCTCGTCGACCTGCCACGGCGGCGCCTGGACGCGCGGCAGCGGGACGTCGCCCGCCCGCAGCGTCGTGGGGATGTGGGCGCAGTCGGCGATCAGCTCGGACAACGTCTCGGGTTCGGTGACGGCTTTCACGATTCGTAACGCTATTGATCGCGACTCGACTGGAGAAGGAGTACCAGCCGGTAGTCTCGGGTGGTGTGCGCGAACAACCCGGATGGGGCACGACCCGGGGGTAAGTTCGCGCCGTTTGCCGTGAGGTCGACCACAAAGGAGCAGCCGGTGGCAGACAGGGCCAGGATCGCAGTGTCCGGCAGTATCGCAACCGACCACCTCATGCACTTCCCCGGAAGGTTCGCCGAACAGCTGGTGGCCGAGCAGCTGCACCGGGTTTCGCTGAGCTTCCTCGCCGACGACCTCGTGGTCCGGCGCGGCGGGATCGGCGCGAACATCGCGTTCGGCCTCGGCGTGCTGGGCGTCAAGCCGGTGCTGGTGGGCGCGGTCGGCGCCGACTTCGCCGACTACCGCTCGTGGCTGGAGCGCCACGGCGTCGACACCTCGGGTGTGCACGTGTCGGAGACCGCGCACACCGCGCGGTTCGTCTGCACGACGGACGAGGACCTCTGCCAGATCGCGACGTTCTACGCGGGCGCGATGGCGGAGTCCCGCAACATCGAGCTCGCGCCGATCGCCGACCGAGCCGGCCCGCTGAGCCTGGTGCTGATCAGCCCGGACGACCCGGAGGGCATGGTCCGCCACGCCGAGGAGTGCCGCCAGCGCGGGTACACCTTCGCCGTCGACCCGTCGCAGCAGCTGGCCCGGATGTCCGGGGAGCAGGCGCGGGCGTTCGTCGCCGGCGCGAAGTACCTGTTCAGCAACGACTACGAGTGGGAGCTGCTGCTCCAGAAGACCGGCTGGACCGAGGCCGACGTCCTCGACCAGGTCGGCGTGCGCATCACGACGCTGGGTGAGAAGGGCGTCGAGATCGTCGGCAAGGACGGCGTCGCGCTGCAGATCGGCGCGGTCCCCGAGCGCGCCAAGGCCGACCCGACCGGCGTCGGCGACGGCTTCCGCGCGGGCTTCCTGGCGGGCCTCGACGGCGGCCTGAACGTGGAGCGGTCCGCACAGCTCGGCTCGCTCATCGCGGTGCTGGTGCTCGAGACGGTGGGCACCCAGGAGTGGACGTTCGACCGCGCCGACGCGCTCGCCCGCATCGGCGAGGCCTTCGGCCCGGACGCGGCCGAGGAGATCTCGGTGGTCCTCCCCGTCTGACGCACTGTCGTGCGAAGGCCCCCTCGCCGGTTGGTGAGGGGGCCTTTTCGTGGGCTTGACCTGAGGGTTTTCGGCTGGGCTTGAGTCCCTCGACGACGCCCCGTCCGGTACGGAGAATGGCGGAAGAGGCGGCCGAGAGGGGATCGGACGGCTCCACCAGGGGGAACCCCGGCAGCGGTCCGCGGGCCGCTGCCGGTCCTCCGCGTCGCCGATCCCGGGCATCGAGCTGCAGCCCTGCGGCGGTCCGGCGGCACGAACCAGTGGTGGCACTGACGCACCGAAAAAGGGCCTCCCCGCCGCGGCGAGGAGGCCCTTTCGCTTGTCCCGCGCGCGGGACATTCACTGTCTACAATGGACGGTCAGAGCTTGACCGGGTACACCGGCTCCGGGATCTCCGGCTTGATGCGGTGCTCCACGAAGATGCCGTGCCACAACATGAACACGATCAGCGCCCACAGCTGGCGGCTGCGGTCCAGCTGGCCCGCCTTGTGCTCCTCCAGCAGGGCCAGGATGGCCTTCTTGTCCAGCAGCTCTTCGGTCCGCGAATCGTTGATGATGCCCTTGGCCCAGTCGTACATCTCGTTGCGCAGCCACAGCCGGATCGGCACCGGGAAGCCGAGCTTGCGGCGGTTCAGCACGTGCGCCGGGATGATCTTCGCCAATGCCTGGCGCAGCGCGTACTTCGTGGTGTTGTGCGCCAGCTTCTGGTCCAGCGGGATCGACGCGGCGACCTTGAACACCTCGGCGTCCAGGAACGGCACCCGCAGCTCCAGCGAGTTCGCCATGGTCACCTTGTCCGCCTTGACCAGGATGTCGCCGCGCAGCCAGGTGTAGAGGTCGACGTGCTGCATCCGGGCCACCGGGTCCCAGCCGCGCGAGACGTCGTACCAGGGCGCCGTGACGTCCTTGAAGCCCACGCCTTCCTGGTACGTCTTGAGCACGTGGCGAAGCTGGTCGTCGCGGAAGTTGCGGGCGTTGCCGTAGTAGCGGTCCTCCAGCGGCAGCGCGCCGCGGCGCAGCAGGTCCTTGCCGCGGGTGCCCTCGGGGATCTTCGTGGACACCTTGCCGATCAGCTTCCGCATGCCGCCCGGCATCTTCTCGAACGGCGCCAGCGAGATCGGCTCGTTGTAGATCGTGTAGCCGCCGAACAGCTCGTCCGCGCCCTCGCCGGACAGCACCGCCTTGACGTGCTTGCGGGCCTCGCGCGCGATGAACCACAGCGGCACCAGCGCCGGGTCGGCCACCGGGTCGTCGAGGTACCAGACGATGAGCGGCAGCACCTCCATCATCTCGTCCGCGGTGACCGTGCGGACTACGTGCTTCACGCCGATCGCGGCGGCCGACTCGGCGGCGACGTCGACCTCGGAGTAGCCCTCGCGCTCGAACCCGGTGGTGAACGCGATCAGGTTCGGGTTGTGCTCCTTGGCCAGCGTGGCGGTGGCCGTGGAGTCGATGCCGCCGGAGAGGAACGCGCCGACGGTGACGTCCGGGTCGGAGATCATGTGCTTGCCGACCGAGTCGCGCATCACATCGGCGATGCGCTCGTACAGCGCCTCGGCCTCGGCCGGCCCGTTGACCGGCTTCGCCGCGAACTTCGGGTGGAAGTAGCGGGTGAACTGCACCTCACCGCCGGGGACGACCTCGAACGACGTCCCGGACTCGACGCGGCGGATCGCGGTGTGCAGCGACTCGGGCTCGGGCACGTACTGCAGGACCAGGTAGTGCTGCAGCGCCTTGCGGTCCAGCTCCTGCGCGACGCCGAGGGTGTCCGACAGCTCCAGCAGGCTCTTCTTCTCGCTGGAGAACGCCACGCCGCCGGGGCCGGCCGAGTAGAACAGCGGCTTGATCCCGAACGGGTCGCGCGCGCCGAAGACCCGCTTCTCCTGCGAGTCCCAGATCATGAAGGCGAACATTCCGCGCAGCTTCTCGACCCACGCGGCGCCCAGGTAGTGGTAGCCGGCGACGATGGCCTCGCCGTCGCCCTCGGTCTCGAACTTCGCCCCGTGCTCGCCGGCCAGCTCGGCCCGCAGCTCCAGGTAGTTGTAGATCTCGCCGTTGAAGTTCATCGTGTACCGGCCCGGCGCCTCCGGCGGCCCCCAGACGAGGGGCTGGTGCGCGTGCTCGACGTCGATGAACGCCAGCCGGTTGAAGCCGTAGACGACCTCGGCGTCGGCCCAGGTGTCCTGCTCGTCGGGCCCGCGGTGGCGCTGGCAGCGCATGGCCGCGCCGACGGCGTCACGCGCGTTCGCAGCGCCGGTTTCGGTCGCGCAGATCAGTCCAAGCAGGCCGCACACGGGTACTCACACACCTTCAGGGTCTTCGTGGGGCTGGGGAGCGCCCAGTATGCCGGGCGCGCCGTGGCGAGTACCACGCGCGTCGAGGGAGGCCCCTTGGTCAGCGGACTGCGCCAACTCGGCTAGGCTCCGCCCTGTCACAAAGATCGGTCGTAGGAGGCTCTGGGTGAAAGGGCGAGGCGCAGTGGGAAAACCCGAGCGCACCCTGGGTAAGCGGACCGCGCGTGTAGCCGCGCTGGCCGTGCTGGTCGCGTTGACCGCGACGGGCTGCTCCGGCGACGAGATCCTGCGGTTCGGCTGGCCGGTGGGTGTCACCGAGCAGGCGAACGAGATGCGGAACCTCTGGACCTGGACCGTGATCGCGGCGCTCGTCGTCGGCGTCATCGTCTGGGCCCTGATCTTCTGGACCGCGACGTTCCACCGCAAGAAGAAGACGGTCGACGGCGAGCCGGAGGAGCTGCCCCGGCAGTTCCAGTACAACATCCCGCTCGAGCTGTTCACGGTCGTCGTCCCGACGATCATGGTCTGCGTCCTGTTCTTCTTCACCGCGACGACGGAGTCGAAGGTCCTGGACAAGATCCCGAACCCGGACGTCAAGGTCCAGGTCGTGGCGTTCCAGTGGAACTGGGAGTTCAGGTACGAGGACCCCAGCGCCGCCAAGCCCGACGGCAGTGGCCAGGTCAGCACGGTCGGCTCGTCCGGCGAGATCCCGCTGCTGGTGCTGCCGGTCGGCAAGACGATCCAGTACGACCTGATCTCGACCGACGTCATCCACTCCTTCTGGGTGCCTGAGTTCCACTTCAAGCGGGACGTCATGCCGAACCCGGACAAGAACAACCAAGACAGCTCCTTCCAGAACAAGATCGACCGCGAGGGTTCCTTCGTCGGCCGGTGCGCGGAGCTGTGCGGCACGTACCACTCGGTGATGAACTTCGAGGTCCGGGCGCTGTCGGCGGACAAGTACGACCAGTACATCGCGTTGCGCAAGCAGGTGAACCCGGCCACGAACCAGACGTTCACCGCGTCCGAGGCGCTGACGAAGATGAACTGCGGCGAGCTGTGCACACCGCACGCGGTCACCACCCAGCCGTTCAACACCGACCGCACGGCGCGGACCGCGTCGAACTGACTCTGAGCGACTGTGTCAACCGGAGCTCCGCCCCGGGCCGGGGGCTCCGCCACCCGGACCCCCTGAAGAGCGATAACAGGAGTAGGAAAGACCCATGAAGGTCGAAGCGCGAATCTTCTTCATCGTGGCGAGCTTCGCCGTGTTCATGGCGGCCGTGTACTGGGTGTGGACCGCGCTGGCCGCCACCCACGGACCCGAGCCGGTCGGCATCGTTTCGCTGTTCCTCACCGGTGGCCTCGCGTTCCTCGCGGGCAGCTACATGCAGTTCGTCGCCCGCCGCATCGAACCGCGCCCCGAAGACCGCGAAGACGCCGAGATCAGCGACGGCGCCGGCGAGCTGGGCTTCTTCAGCCCGGGCAGCTACTGGCCGGTCAGCATGGCGGCCACCGCCGCCCTGGCCGCCCTCGCCCTGGCGTTCTTCCACATCTGGCTGCTGGTCATCGCGCTCGTCGCGCTGCTGATCACGATCGGCGGCCTGGTGTTCGAGTACCACACGGGTCCGTCGCACGACTGACCTCAAGCTCCGCTGACCGGCCGTCACGCTGCTCGACAGTGTGGCGGCCGGTTTTCGTGCGTTGCGGGGCCAGCGCGGCGGCCAGCACCGCGAGCATGCCGACGGCCTCGGGCCAGGTCGGGCGGTGGCCGTAGAAGGCGATGTCGACCAGCACGGCGACCACCGGGTAGACGTAGGACAGCAGCGCCACCGTCGTCGTGGGCAGCTTGCCGATGCTGGCGTAGATCAGCACGTACATCAGGGCCGTGTGCACCGTCCCGAGCAGCACCAGCCAGAGCAGTCCCGACGTCGTCGACGGCAGCGGCGTGATCAGCAGCACGGGCGCCAGCAGCAGCGCGCCGACCGTGGTCTGCACGGCCGCGAGCAGGTGCGGGCGGACGTGCTTCAGCTGCTTCGCGACGAAGGACGCGCCGGCGTAGAGCACGGCCGCGCCGAGGGCGAGGGCGATTCCCGCCAGCTGCACCGGCTTGCCGTCCTCGCCGTGGGCCGACAGTGAGATGAGCGCCACGCCGCCGAACGCGATCCCGGCCCGGATCAGGTGACTCTTCGCGAACTTCTCGCCCAGGAACGCCGCCGCCAGACCGACCAGGATCAGCGGCTGGGTGTGGTAGACGACCGTGCTGACCGAGATCGACGACAGCGCGTACGAGGCGAACAGCAGCACCCAGTTCCCGACCAGGAACAGCCCGCCCAGCACGGCCAGCCCGAGGTCGCGGCGCGACGGCCGCCAGGCCTGCAGCCAGCCGCGCGCGAGGCACCAGAGCACGAGCAGCGTCCCGCCGACGAAGCAGCGGGCGAACGCGACGGCCGGGGCCGCGGCGCCGCTTTCCAGGACGACCGCGCCGATCGTCCCGGACATCGCCATCGCCGCGGTCCACTGGAGCAGCGGGCGGCTTTCCGAATTCATCATGCGGACCAGGTTCGTCCCGCGCGCGCCGGCCGACCAGTGTCAGAGATGACAACGACCGCAAAACTTGTGACACACTCGGCCGATGGACGTCAACCGGGTCGCGGTGGTGCTCGCCGACCACGTTTCACCGTTCGAGCTGGGCGTCGCGTGCGAGGTGTTCGGCACCGACCGCAGCGCCGACGGCATCGACGGCTGGGACTTCGCCGTCTGCTCCCCGGGTGGCGCGCCGATCGCCAGCTGGTCGGGCTTCGGGCTGTCCGGGCTCGCGGACCTGGACTTCGCGGCGTCGGCGGACCTGCTGATCGTGCCGACGTGCGCGCCCCGGACGGCACCGCCGCCGTCCCCGGTGCTGGACGTCCTGCGCGACGCGGCCGCGCGCGGCGCGTGGGTGGCGGGGTTCTGCGCGGGCGTGTTCACACTGGGGTACGCGGGCCTGCTCGACGGCCGCCGTTGCACGGTCCACTGGGTGTACGAAGCGGAGTTCCGGCAGAAGTTCCCGACGGCGCTCGTGGACCCCCAGGCGTTGTACGCCGACGACGAGGGCGTCCTGACCAGCGCGGGCACGGTCGCGGCGGTCGACCTGTGCCTGCACCTGGTCCGCCGCCTGCGCGGCGTGACGGCGGCGACGACCCTGGCCCGCCGGATGGTGGCGGCGCCCTTCCGCGCGGGCGGCCAGGCCCAGTTCGTCCAGGCCCCGGTCCCGTCCCTGCCGGACGACTCGGTGGTGGCCGAAGCACTGGAATGGGTGGAGCGACGGCTGGACCGGCCGTTCACGGTGGCGGAACTGGCCCGCCGCAGCGGCCTGGGGGAGCGGACGTTCCTGCGCCGCTTCTCGGCGGCGACGGGCACAACGCCGCACCGCTGGCTGACGGAACGCCGGCTGGACCGCGCCCAGGCCCTGCTGGAGGAAGGCCGCTTGTCGGTGGAGGACATCGCAGTGGCGTGCGGCTACGCCTCGGCGGCGGCGTTGCGCCACCAGTTCACCCGGCTGAGGGGGACGAGCCCGACGTCGTACCGCACGGCCTTCCGCGGCTGACGCCGGTCCGCGGCTACTGGAACGCGATCCAGCGGTCCAGCAGGGCCGTTGCCGCGCCGGAGTCGATCGCCTCGGCCGCTCGCGTCAAGCCCGCGCGCAGGTCGTCCTCCAGGGACGCCGAGAAGCCCGTGAACGCCGCCAGGGCCGCCGCCGCGTTGATCAGGACGGCGTCGCGGACCGGGCCCGGCTTGCCGCCCACCAGCTCGCGGACGACCTCCGCGTTCGCCGCCGCGTCGCCGCCGCGCAGGTCCTCCGCCGTCGCGCGCGGGATGCCCAGCTCCAGCGGGTCGAGGCCGCGCTCGGTGACCTCACCGTCCGCGACCACCCAGAGCGTCGACGTCGTCGTGGTGGTGATCTCGTCGAGGCCGTCGTCGCCGCGGACCACCAGGGCCCGCGTGCCGCGCCGGGCGAACACCTCGGCCAGCACCCGGGTCTTGTCCGCGTACGCGCAGCCGATCAGCGCGCTGCCCGGCTGGGCCGGGTTGGTCAGCGGGCCGAGCAGGTTGAACGTCGTCGGCACGCCGAGCTCGCTGCGGACCGGGCCGGCGTGGCGCAGCGCGGGGTGGAACGCCGAGGCCAGGAAGAACCCGACGCCGACCTCCGTGAGGCTGCGCTGCACCTCCTCCGGCGGCAGGCTGATCCGCACGCCGAGGGTCTCCAGCACGTCGGCCGCCCCGGACTTCGACGACGCGCTGCGGTTGCCGTGCTTGGCCACCGGCGCGCCCGCCGCCGCCGTGACGATCGTCGCCATCGTCGAGATGTTCACGGAGTTCGAGCCGTCACCGCCGGTGCCGACGATGTCGACGGCCGGGCGGTCCAGCTCGACCCGGCGCGCGTGCGCCAGCATCGTCGCGGCCATGCCGGCGATCTCCGCGGGCGTCTCGCCCTTGGCGCGCAACGCCACCGCGAACCCGGCGATCCGGGCCGGGCTCGCCGCGCCGCTCATGATCTGGTCCATCGCCCACGCCGTGTCGTCCTCGGACAGGTCGACCCGCGCGATGAGCTGCTTGAGCAGGGGTGGCCAGGTGCGGGGGACCGGGGTGGTCACCGGGCTCAGCCGTTCACGACGGGGACCCGTCGCGCGCGCAGCACGTCGGCGACGGTCTCCGCGGCGGTCAGCGGGTCCAGCGGGTGCACCAGCACGGCGTCCGCCTGCGACCAGGTGGCCAGCCACCGGTCGTCCCGCCGCCGCACCGCGACCACGATCGGCGGGCAGTCGGTGATCTCCGCCTTCAGCTGGCGGCACAGCCCGATGCCGCCGGTCGGCTGCGCTTCGCCGTCGAGGATCGCCAGGTCGACGTGGCCCGCGTCCACCTCGGACAGCACGTCCGCGATGCCGGCCGCCTCGACGTACTCCACGCGGCCCACGTCGGCGGCGGGCCGCCGGCCGACCGCGTTCACGATCGCCTCGCGCACCTCCGCCTTGTGGCTGAACACCAGGACCCGCATCGCCCGCTCGGTCATTGAGCACGCCTCCGTCTTCGTCAACAAATGCTTTCGGGGGTTCCGGGTGGCGGAGCCCTCGGCCCGGGGCGGAGCCCCGGTTACAACAGAGTCTCGTCCGATCGTATCGGCCGAGACCGACATCACGCGGGCGCCTCCGGCTGGAGCGCGTCCCAGCCCAGCGCGTCGCCGCCCAGCCGCTGCGCGAGGCCCGCCATCCGGGACCGTTCCTGGGCGCAGTGGAGCGCGTCGAGCACCTGGACGCGGACCGCGTGCACCCGCGTCAGACCTCCATCGGGTGACTCTTCTCGCAGGTCGTAGCCGTCCTGGGCGAGGATCGACGCCGCTTCGCCGAGGCGAGCGGGCGGAAGCAGCAGGTGGTGCCGCAGAACGGCGGGTGCCGTGCTGACCCAGGCGGGTGAACCGGCGAGCACGGCGGAGTCCGCGACGGCCGGGTCGAAGGCCTCGGCGACGATCTTCAACCCGGGCGTATCAGGCGTCAGACCGGCGGTTTCGTCCTTCTTGACCAGGTCACGCAGCCGGTCGAGTAAACCCATGAGTAGCTCTCACCTTTCCGCAGTGCCGGTTTCCGGAGGTGTGATCGGCTCCGCACGCGACTTGCCGTGGACCCACCCGGCGGGACGGCGGCGCGGGAGGACATAATGCGATCCGTGACAACGGCAGCTCCCACCATCAGTCAGCGGGTTCACTCGCTGAACCGGCCGAACATGGTCAGTGTCGGCACCATCGTGTGGTTGTCCAGCGAACTGATGTTCTTCGCCGGGCTCTTCGCGATGTTCTTCACCGTCAAGGCGCAGAACTCCACCGGCGCGTGGCCACCACCGCTGCACGGCGAGGAGTTCCACCTCAACGTGACGTACGCGATCCCGTTCACGGTGATCCTCGTGCTGTCCTCGCTGACCTGCCAGTTCGGTGTGTTCGCCGCCGAGCGCGGTGACGTCTACGGGCTGCGCCGCTGGTACATCATCACGTTGATCATGGGCGCGATCTTCGTCGGCGGCCAGGCCAACGAGTACCACAACCTGGTCGAAGAGGGGATGACGATCCCGTCCGGCCCGTTCGGCACGGTCTTCTACCTCGCCACCGGGTTCCACGGCCTGCACGTCATCGGCGGGCTGATCGCCTTCGTGTACCTGCTCATCCGCACGAAGCTGAGCAAGTTCACCCCCGCCCAGGCCACGTCGGCGATCGTCGTGTCCTACTACTGGCACTTCGTCGACATCGTGTGGGTCGGCCTGTTCGGTGTGATCTACCTCCTGCCGTGAGGTCCGCGCCCCCAGCCGCCACCACCTTCTCCATCGGCCTGAACTGACAGCAAGGGTTGCCGCAAGATGACCACCAGCACCAAGTCCTCGGAGCGCGGCTACCGCGCGCGGTCGAAGCTGCGGAGGCGGTTCGCCGGCCTGCTCGCGCTCGGTATCGCGCTGGTGAGCGCCGGCGCCCTGTACGCCGTGTTCGCCCCCGAGCCGCAGACCGCGCAGGCCCAGGGCACGCCGGCGCAGCTGCGCCTCGGCGAGCAGGTCTACAACAACACCTGCATCGCGTGCCACGGCGCGAACCTCGAAGGCGTGCAGGACCGCGGCCCGAGCCTCATCGGCATCGGTGACGCCGCGGTGTACTTCCAGACCTCCTCGGGCCGGATGCCGGCCGCGCGGCAGGAAGCGCAGATCGAGCGCAAGCCGCCGAAGCTGAGCGAGGCCGAGATCGACGCGGTCGGCGCCTTCATCCAGGCGCACGGCGGCGGCGCCCAGCGCCCGGCCGAGAAGGGCGAGGCGCTGCGCGGCAGCGACCCGGCCCGCGGTGGCGAGCTGTTCCGCCTCAACTGCGCCTCGTGCCACAACTTCACCGGCCGCGGCGGCGCGCTGTCGGCGGGCAAGTACGCGCCGAACCTGGACCCGGCGAGCGAAGAGCAGATCTACACCGCCATGCTCACCGGCCCCCAGAACATGCCGAAGTTCTCCGACCGGCAGCTTTCGCCCGAGGAGAAGAAGGACATCGTCGCCTACGTGAAGTCGGTGTCCGACGGCAACAATGACCCGGGCGGTAACGGCCTCGGCGGGGTCGGCCCCGCTTCCGAGGGTGTCATCGCCTTCATCGTCGGGATCGCCGCGCTGATCGGCGTGACGTTGTGGATTGGATCGAAGGCATGAGTGCCGAGGGGCCTAAGCCGCCGACGGAGGCGGAGCTGGCGGAGATGGATCGCGACCAGCTGCTGAAGCTGGGCGGTCAGCTCGACGGCGTCGAGATCGCCGAGTACCCGACCCCGTGGCCCGTGGAGGGCACCCGCGCGGAGAAGCGCGCCGAGCGCCTGGTGGCGTTCTGGTTCGCGCTGTCCGCGGTGGCCGGGCTGGGGTTCGTCGTCTCCCTGATCTGGTGGCCGTGGCAGTACGAGGCGCCGGACAACGAGAGCGGCCACTTCTGGTACAGCCTCTACACCCCGATGCTGGGGCTCACGCTCGGCCTGGCCATCCTCGGCCTGGGCATCGGCGTGATCCTCTACACGAAGAAGTTCGTGCCCGCCGAGGTCTCGGTGCAGGAGCGCCACGACGGTGACGGCAAGGGCTCGACCGAGGTCGACCGCGCCACGATCCTCGCGCACCTGGCCGACGCCGGGAGCCGCAGCACCATCGCCCGCCGGTCGCTGATCAAGCGCTCGGCGATCGCCGGGGCCGGCACGCTGGGCCTCGCGGCCGCCGCGCTGCCGCTCGCGTCCTTCATCAAGAACCCGTGGAAGGACACCGAGGGCCGTGACTCCCTCTGGCACACCGGCTGGCAGCCGAACTTCCCCGGCGAGAAGGTCTACCTGCGCCGCAACACCGGCAAGCCGCTGGAAGAGGGCCAGGAGGCCAGCCTCGTCAAGGCCGAGGACCTCGACGCCGGCGCGATGGAGACGGTGTTCCCGTACCGCGACTCCGAGAAGGACAAGCCGGAGCTGCTGGCCGCCGCGCTGACCCGGGTCGACAACCCGGTCATGCTGATCCGCCTGCGCTCGACCGACGCCGCCAAGGTGGTCAAGCGGTCCGGCCAGGAGGACTTCAACTTCGGCGACCTCTACGCGTACACGAAGATCTGCAGCCACGTCGGCTGCCCGACCTCCCTGTACGAGCAGCGGACCAATCGCATCCTGTGCCCGTGCCACCAGTCGCAGTTCGACGCCCTCCACTACGCCAAGCCGATTTTCGGCCCGGCGACCCGTCCGCTGGCCCAACTACCGATCACGGTGGACGAAGAGGGATACTTGATCGCGCGAGGCGACTTCATCGAGGCCATCGGTCCGGCCTTTTGGGAGCGTAAGTCATGAGTTCACTCACCACGCCGACCAAGGGGTCGAGCGCGATCGAGCGGGCGGTGGGCGACGCCGCGGACAACGCCGATCAGCGCTACCGCCTGGCCAAGGGCCTGCGGCACCAGATGAACAAGGTGTTCCCGACCCACTGGTCGTTCCTGCTGGGCGAGATCGCGCTCTACAGTTTCATCATCCTGCTGCTCACGGGTGTGTACCTGACGTTGTTCTTCGACCCCTCGATGCAGGAGGTCGTCTACCACGGCAGTTTCACGAACATGCAGGGCCTGGAGATGTCGCAGGCGTTCCGCACGACGCTGGACCTTTCGTTCGACGTCCGTGGTGGGTTGTTCATGCGGCAGCTGCACCACTGGGCGGCGTTGATCTTCGTCGCGTCGATGGCGGTGCACATGCTGCGGGTGTTCTTCACCGGCGCGTTCCGCAAGCCGCGTGAGGCCAACTGGGTGATCGGTGGTCTGCTGCTGGTCCTGGGCTGCTTCGAGGGGTTCTTCGGGTATTCGCTGCCGGACGACCTGCTCTCCGGTACCGGTATCCGGGCGACGTTGTCGGGGATCGTGTTGTCGGTGCCGGTGATCGGGACCTGGATCCACTGGGCGTTGTTCGGTGGGGAGTTCCCCGGCGACCAGATCATCCCGCGGCTGTACACGCTGCACATCCTGCTGCTGCCGGGGATCATGCTGGCGCTGGTCGGGGCGCACCTGGCGCTGGTGTGGTACCAGAAGCACACCCAGTTCCCGGGGGTGCGCCGCAAGGAGACCAACGTCGTCGGGGTGCGGATCATGCCGTACTTCGCCCTCAAGGGCGGCGCCTTCTTCACGCTGGTCATCGGCGTGCTGGCGCTGATGTCGGGCCTGTTCCAGATCAACCCGGTGTGGAACTTCGGCCCGTACAACCCGGCGCAGGTCTCCGCCGGGTCCCAGCCGGACTGGTACATGGCCTGGGCCGACGGCATGCTCCGGATCTGGCCCGCGTGGGAGGTCTACCTCGGGAACTACACGATCCCGGCGGTGTTCTTCCCCGGCGCGGTCGGCATGCCGATCCTGATCGGGCTGTTCATCAGCTACCCGTTCATCGAGCGGAAGCTGTCCAAGGACAACGCGTACCACAACCTGCTCCAGCGGCCCCGGGACGTCCCGGTCCGCACGGCGCTGGGCGCGATGGCGCTGGGCTTCTTCATGGTGATCGAGCTGTCGGGCTTCAACGACATCATCGCCGACCAGTTCGACATCTCCCTGAACGCGACGACGTGGGCCGGCCGCATCGGCGTCCTGCTCGTGCCGCCGGTCGCCTACTACCTCACCTACCGGCTCTGCCTGGGCCTGCAGCGGGCCGACCGCGAGGTGCTGGAGCACGGCGTCGAGACGGGCATCATCAAGCGGCTGCCGCACGGTGAGTTCATCGAGATCCACCAGCCGCTCGGCGGCGTCGACAGCCACGGCCACGCGGTGCCGCTCGAGTACCAGGGCGCGTCCGTGCCGAAGAAGATGAACAAGCTGGGTTCGGCGGGGCACGCCGTGCCGGGCACGTTCTGGACGCCCGACCCGGCCGAGGAGACCACCGCGCTGCAGCGGGCTCACGGCAACGGGCATTCGAACGGCAATGGCAACGGTCACGCGAACGGCAACGGCCACACGCGTGCGGAGATCGAAAGCGCCGAGACGGCGTCGGAGCGCTCCGAGCACTAGACGGTACTGACGCTGAAGGCCACCTTCCGATCCGGAAGGTGGCCTTCAGTGCGTTCGCAGTCTCACGACGGTCTTCCCGGCACGAGAGACGCGGGTCTCGGGCTTCTTGGCCTCGGCGACCCACTTCGTGTATTCCCGCTGGTGGGACGGCGGCAGCGCCGCGAAGAGCGCCGCCGCGTCCGGGGCCGCCGCGAGGGCGTCGGCCAGCTCCCGCGGGACCTCGGTCACTCTTCGGCGCCGATCGAGAAGGCCGACTCGGTGTCGGCGCGGGAGTACGAGCGGAACGCGATGTGCGTGACGGTGTTCAGCACGCCCGCCACCTTCCCGATCCGCCCGGGGATCAGCTCGGCCAGGTCCTCGTGCGCGGAAACCTGCACGGTGGCGATGAGGTCGACGTCCCCAGCGCACGAGTAGACCTCGCCGACCCCGTCGAGGTCGGCGATCGCCTGCGCGGCGTCCGGGATCGCGTCCGCCTCTACCTGGATCAACACGATCGCGGTGATCACCTGGGTCCTCCAAGACTCGTCTGCGGGTATCGCTCGCGATCCTAGTGAGCCCGGCCGGCCGCGGCCGGTCTGACTCGTCGCCGGGCGGGCCTGGTGGGGCTCGAAGCGGCTGGCTCAGGGGCGTGCCGCTCCGGCTGACACCGCCAGCCGGCGAGTGCGCAGGCCGGCGATGGGCGAAGGCCGGGTAGCTGCTGAGCGCGATGCGCTCGGCCGGAGCTTTGCCCGGTGGGCGAGGGCGGGTTCGCCGCTGAGCGCGATGCGGTCGCAAGCCGTGCACGGCGCGGCCGTGAACGCGGAGTCGCTGCCCGCCTGAGCCACGGCGCTGCCGGTGCCCGAGCGAGGCGTGGGATCCAGGCCTCCGCAGCCACCGGCCGGTGGCGCTGGGCGCCGCCGGACCCGATCGCGGCCCACCGGACCCAGCCTCAGCCCACGTGTTCCAGGGAATGGGCCTCCGTCACCAGGTCCAGCCAGCCCCGCCACCCCGCGACCGTCGCCGGTTCCGCCCAGGGGCGGGTCGTGCGGACCAGCCGGACGCCCGGGCGGGCCAGCCATCGCAGCAGCACCCCCACCTCCTCCGGGGGCGCGCCGTGCAGGGGCCCTGGGTCCGGCAGCACCGTCTCCGCCGAGGCCACCAGTGCCTCCACCACCGGCATCGGCGGCACCCCGCGGCGGGCGACGCCCGCCGAGGCCAGCCGGCCGTAGCGGATGACCGACAGTTCCCAGCCGCCCGCGCCGTCCGGGTTCGCCGCTATCAGCTCGCCGATCGAGGCCAGCGCCGCCTGGCGGTGGGCTCGGCCCAGGACGCGGATCAGGCCGGCCAGCTCGTCGCGGTGGCGGGCCGCCTGCTCGTAGTGCTGCGCCTCCGCCAGCCGCTCCAGCTGGGCCGCCGCGGCGCGCAGCGGGGCGCCGTCGAGGCCCGCGATGAGCCCCGACACCGACTCGACCGCCGGGCCGTACTCCTCGACGTTCTGCCGGCCGGCGCACGGCGCACCGCAGCGGCCCAGCTCGGCGAGGACGCACGGGGTCCCGCTCGGCGCCTTCGGCGAGATCCGCTGGGTGCACGTGCGCAGCCCCGACGCGCCGGCCAGGGTGTCCGCCGTCGTGCGGGCGTCGGCCTGGTTGCGGAACGGGCCCAGCACCCCCGGGCGCGGCAGCCGCACCACCGACAGCCGGGGGAACGCCTCGTCCGTCAGGCCGACCCACCAGCCCTGGTGCCGGTTCTTCGACCGCCGGTTGTACGCCGGCCGGTGCGCGCCGATCAGCCGCAGCTCCCGCACCTCGGCCTCCAGCGAGTGCGCGCAGACGACGTGGTCGACGCGCTCGGCCAGCGCGACCATCTCCCGGATCCGGCTGCGCCCCTCCGAGCCGGTGAAGTACGTCCGCACGCGCCGCCGCAGGTCCTTCGCCGTGCCGACGTACAGGACCTCCTCCTTCGGCCCCCGGAACAGGTAGACGCCCGGCGCGGCCGGCAGGTCCGCGGCCAGGTGCCGCTTCGCGCGCTGGGCCACGGTGACTTCGGGCAGGTAGCCCATCAGCTCTTCGAGCGAGTGGACGCCCAGGTTGCCGACGCGCTCCAGCAGGCCGTGCAGCACGTCGACGGTGGCGCGGGCGTCGTCCAGCGCCCGGTGGGTCGGCCGGGTCCGGGCCCCGAACAGCAGCGCCAGGGCCGTCAGGTTGTAGCGGCCCACCTCGTCGCGCGGGACGACCCGGCGGGCCAGCCGGACGGTGCACACCACGGTCGCCTTCGGCCAGACATAACCGTGTCCCTCACAGGCCGCGCGCATGTGCGAGGTGTCGAACCCCGAGTTGTGCGCCACCAGCACCGACCCGCCGATGAACTCCAGGAACGCCGGCAGCACCTCCTCGATCGGCGGCGCGTCGTAGACCATGGCGTGGGTGATGCCCGTGAGCGAGACGATCTGCGGCGGGATCGGCACGCCCGGGTTGACCAGCGTGGCGAACTCGCTCAGCACCTCGCCCGCGCGCACCTTCACCGCGCCGATCTCGGTGATCCCGTTCGGGCCGGGTGCCGCCCCGGTCGTCTCGAGGTCGAACACCACGAACGTGGTGTCCCGCAACGGGGTTCCGAGCTCGTCGAACGCGAGCTGTGCCTGGACCGGACGC
The DNA here is from genome assembly GCF_035975215.1 of Amycolatopsis sp. NBC_01307. Classification (NCBI taxonomy): domain Bacteria; kingdom Bacillati; phylum Actinomycetota; class Actinomycetes; order Pseudonocardiales; family Pseudonocardiaceae; genus Amycolatopsis; species Amycolatopsis sp. NBC_01307. Next base: position 52,595 of record NZ_CP108403.1, read on the forward strand.
ATGGCCGGGACCCTAGAGGCCACCCCCGACAATTTTCGGCGACCGGCCGGTCACCGCGGGTTCGCATGGCGTGCGACGCGGGATCCGGGGGCGGGGCCTACCCTGGAGCGATGCACCCGCAGCCGCTCGTGCCGGAGCCGCCCGGGGACCACGCCGGTCCCGCGGGTGTCGCGCCGCGCCCCGAGCCGGCCGACGACGCGGGGGAGCGGCCCGAACCCGCCACCTGGCCCGCCCTGCCGGAGCCGGTCCGCGACCGGATCGCCGAACTCGCAGCGGCCGCCGTCGCCAAGCTGCCGAACACCGACGTGCCCCGCCAGCTGCGGCCCGTCGCCAAGTTCGCGCCGGCCAAGCGCGCGAAGCTCGGCGGCGCCGCCCTGCTGGCCGCGCTGGGCGAGTCGTCCCAGTTCCGCACCGCCGTCATCGAGTGGCTGCGCGAGCACCGGACCGACGCCCTCGACCCCAACGCCGTCGACTCGGTCGCCGGGGCGGCGGCCGCCGTCCTGCTCGGCGAGTCCGGGGCCGCGGGCCGGGTCCGGTTGGTCGCGAAGAACGCCGAGGAGAACGTCCTGCGCGCGGAGCGGGACGCCGCGCTCGCCCGCGCCCAGCGGCTCGAAGCCGAGCTGACCCTGGTCCGGGCCGAGCTCACCGACGCGAGGCTGGCCGCCGAGAGCGTCCGCGGCGAGCGCGAAGGTGAAGTCGAGAAACTTTTGAAGCGGCTTCGCGAGCAAGGCGTGCAGCTCCGGCAGGCCAAGGACGCGGCGGAATCGGCGTCGGTGGACGCCGAACGCGGTATTTCGGCGCACGCCGAGCAGGTCGCCGCCCTCACCGCCCAGCTCGCGCGGGAACGCCAGCGCGTCGCCAACGAACGCGCCCGGGCCGAACGCGCCAGCGCCGACGCCGACATCGCCCGGCAGTCGGCCCGCGAAGCGCGCGAAGCCGACGAAGTGCGGCTGGCGCTGCTCGTCGACACGATCGACGGCGCGGCCAACGGCCTGCGCCGCGAACTGGCCCTCGGCGCCCGCGGGGCCCGCCCGGCGGACATGGTCCGCGGCGCCAGCTCCGGCCTCGGCCAGGGCGGCAAGATCGCCGACGTGTCCACGTTGGACCGCTACCTCGCGCTGCCCAACGTGCACCTGATCGTCGACGGCTACAACGTCACCAAGACCGGCTACCCCGAGCTCGCGCTGGCCGACCAGCGCGACCGGCTGATCCACCAGCTCTCCGCGCTGGCCGCGCGGACTTCGGCCGAGGTCACGGTGGTCTTCGACGGCGCCGGCGTGCTGTCGGTCCCGGCCTCGGTGCCACGCGGGGTCCGGGTGCTGTTCTCCGACCGCGGCGTGCTGGCCGACGACGTCATCCGCAACATCGTGCGGGCCGAGCCCGCGGGCCGGCCGATGGTGGTCGCGACGTCCGACCGCGCGGTCGCCGACTCGGTCCGCGGCGGCGGTGCGCACCCGACACCGTCCGCGGTGCTGGTGAGCCGGCTCAGCCGGGTCTGAGCATTACGCGGGCGCCGGTTCACCCGTTCGAAGGCGCCTATCGCGCCGGTATCCGATCGCACGGTCGCGTCCTCGACGGCCGTTCACGGTGCTCGTGAGCCGTCTGAGCGGGGTCCGAGCTTTTCTCGCCTTGGACCCCGACCGGGTGAACCGGAGCCGTTCTCGGCGATCTGAGCGCCGGAAACTGTCGGTGGTGCCGCCTAACGTGCGGGGCAGCAGTTCCGACGTGAGGAGGACCACATGACCGGCACCCCCGAGTTGTCCGAAGTGGACGTCTCGCACATTTCCGTTTCCGACATCGAGAACGTCGTGGTGGATTGCGACCGCTGCGTCGTGCGCGGCATCTCCTGCCACGACTGCGTGGTGACCGTCCTGCTCGGCGCGCCACCCGCCGTCGGGTGGGACGCCGACGAGCGCCGCGCGGTGGCGGCGCTGGCCGAAGCGGGGATGGTGCCCCAGCTGCGCATGGTCGAAGGACCGGCTTTGCGCACCGCCTGAGTGACCCGTTTCGTGTCGGCGCGCCGAGTGGTCGATCGGATCAGGTGAACGGTAGGTAGCCGAAATGGCGGCCAAAGAAACCCCAGCGTGTAACGCCCATCACATGTTTTCTCCCCCGCTGGTCCGATGGTGTTTAACGGCGCTACGCAGAGTTTTGGCGCGGGGGGTGGTGGACGCGGTGGCGGTCTTTTCGTAACCTGTCCGAGATCTCGTGGCCCCTGGCCGTCGATGAGACGGCGACGCGAGATCGCCGCCGGACGCAGCTTTGTCGGGAAGCTGGGAACCGGAACCACCATCGCGGGCCTCCCTCTCGAGGGAAAACGCGCGCGATGGACGGGACAACGGCGAAGAGGAACCCCCGACCTCTTCGTGCCCCGGTCCCCCTCGGCGGCCGAGACGCAAAGGAGACCCGCGCGACCGTGCAGTCGCATCCCATCAGGCGCGTGGTGTCAGGTGCCCTCGCAGCGGCTTCGGTGATCACCCTCGTCACCATGGCCCAGCCGACGGCCACCGCCGCCCCCATCCCCGTTCTCCAAGCCCCGCCCACCGGTTCGGACGCGCTCGCCCAGTACCGCGATCTCGCGGCACAGGCCGAGAAGCTGAACGAAGACCTGCTCAAGGCCCAGGACGACCTGAAGGCCAAGCAGGGTGAGCTCGACAAGGCCAGCACCGACGTCAACGCGGCGAAGGGCCAGGCCGAAGCGGCGAGCGCCAACGAGAAGAAGTACCAGACCGAGGTCGACAAGTTCGCCGGCGCGTCGTTCACCAGTGGTGTCCAGCTGAACAAGCTGTCCGCGCTGCTGGCCGGCACGTCGACGCAGGACTTCCTGGACCGCTCGTCGGCCCTCGAGGTCATCGCGACCGACAAGAACGCCGCCATGGGCAACCTCAGCGGCGCCGTCCAGCAGGCCACCGATGCCACGAACAAGGCCACCGACGCCGCGAAGCGGGCGACGGACGCCCGTGACGCCGCGGCGAAGCTGACCTCGGACATCCAGGCCAAGCAGAAGACGCTGAACGACCAGATCGACCAGCTCAAGGCGGCCAACAAGAGCCTGAGCTCGCTCGACAAGGCGGCCCAGCGCGACACGGGCTCCGCGCCTCCGGGGCTCAAGGCCCCGACCGCGGACGCCCAGACCGCACTGGACGCGGCGCTGGGCAAGCTGGGCAGCGCCTACGTCTGGGGTGCCACCGGGCCGAGCACGTTCGACTGCTCGGGCCTGATGCTCTGGGCCTACAAGCAGGCCGGCATCACCCTGCCCCGGTCCAGCCGGGAGCAGTCCACCTTCGGCGCCGCGGTGCCGCGGGACCAGCTCCAGCCGGGCGACCTCGTGTTCTACTACTCGCCCGTTTCGCACGTCGGCATGTACGTCGGCAACGGCAAGATGGTGCACGCGCCCGACACCGGTGACGTCGTGAAGATCTCACCGCTGCAGAGCCAGTACGCGGGAGCGCGACGCCCGACGTCGTGACCCACGCAGCACAGCGCAGCATTCGAAGGGGCGGTACCGCACACGCGGTGCCGCCCCTTCGCTGTAGGTGGCGGCCGCTAGCCTCAGGGGCGTGCTCAAGACCCTGCTCGTGACCAACGACTTCCCGCCCCGGCCCGGGGGGATCCAGAACTACCTGAACTCCCTCGCCACCCGGTTGCCGGCGGACGACCTGGTCGTCTACGCGCCGTCGTGGGAGTCGCACACGGGGTCGCACGAGGAGTTCGACGCCGCGGCGCCGTTCGAGGTCGTCCGGCACCCGACGTCGCTGATGCTGCCGACGCCGGACGTGCTGCGCCGGGCGAAGGAGATCATGCGCGCGCGGGACTGCGAAGCCGTCTGGTTCGGCGCCGCCGCGCCGCTGGCGCTGCTGGGGCACTCGCTGCGGCAGGCCGGGGCGCGCCGCGTCGTGGCGTCCACGCACGGGCACGAGGTCGGCTGGTCCATGCTGCCGGGCTCGCGGCAGGCGTTGCGGCGCATCGGGGACACCGTGGACGTCGTCACCTACGTCAGCCGCTACACCCGCGGCCGGTTCGCCGCCGCGTTCGGCGCGATGGCCGGGCTGGAGCTGCTGCCGTCCGGTGTGGACACCGGGATCTACCGGCCGGACCCGGCGGGGCGCGCGGAGATCCGCGCCCGGCACGGCCTCGGCGACCGGCCGACCGTCGTCTGCGTGTCGCGGCTGGTCCCGCGCAAGGGCCAGGACCAGCTGATCCGCGCCCTGCCGAAGCTGAAGGAACGCGTGCCCGGCGCGGCTTTGCTGATCGTCGGCGGCGGCCCGTACCGCAAGCGGCTGACCGAGCTGGTCCGCGAGTGCGGTGTCGAGCGCGACGTCGTCATCACCGGGTCGGTCCCGTGGGCCGAGCTGCCCGCGCACTACGCCGCCGGTGACGTCTTCGCCATGCCGGCCCGCACCCGCGGCCGCGGCCTCGACGTCGAGGGCCTCGGCATCGTCTACCTGGAGGCCTCGGCGACCGGGCTGCCGGTGGTCGCGGGCAACTCCGGCGGCGCGCCCGAGGCGGTCCTGGACGAGGTGACCGGGCACGTCGTCGACGGCCGGGACGTCGGCCAGCTGGGCGAGACCGTCGCCAGCCTGCTCGCGGACCCGGTGCGGGCCCGCCGGATGGGCGAGGCGGGCCGCGCGTGGGTGAGCGAGAACTGGCGCTGGGACGTCATGGCGGACCGCCTGTCGGGCCTGCTGGACGGCGACCCGGTGGCCGCCGTCCGCTGACGCTGAAAGCCGTGAAGGCCTCCTTACCGGCCATAAGAGCCGCGAAGGAGGCCTTCACGGCTTTCCGGTGGGCGCGGGGAGGCCGGGAGCGTCAGGGCGTGTAGAGGGCCGGGTGGCGGGGGTCGTCGACGCGCACCACGACGTCGGCCAGGGCGCTCGGGTCCGCTTCCTCCTCGTAGCGCTCGTAGGCCGGGACGGCCCAGGCGTCCGGCACGCGGCGGCGCAGGGCGGCGGGGGAGAGCCACAGGTGCACGGCCAGGTCGAAGGCCAGGCCCGCGCCGAGCAGCAGCTCGCCGTCGAGGATGACGACGCCGCCTTCGGGTACCGGCACGCGGGCGGCGCGGGTCGCGCGGTCGCGCTCGGTGTCCCACAACGACGGCAGGATCTCGCCGGAACCGGTGCCGGCCAGGGGATCGAGCACTTCGCGGCGCAGCGCGCCGAGGTCGAGCCAGTCGGTGTAGCGGGCGTCGGGGTTCGTGCGGCCGTGCTCGAAGCGCAGCGACGCCGGGCGCAGGAAGTCGCGCGCGGACACGCGCAGGGCCGCACGGCCGCGCAGGCGCAGGGGCTCGACCAGGGCGTCCGCGAGTTCTGTGGTTTCCGTCGCACCGTCCGCGCCGTCGACGGCGACCGCGATCCGGGGGCGCTCGGTGAGCGCGCTGATGCGCTCGGTCAGTTCTTCGGCCAGGACGGCGGGGGAAATCGGGCGGTAGCGCACGGGAAGAGATCCTCCACCCGGACCGGGGACGGTTTTCGTCGTACCCCGGTGGGATGATGCGAGCATGACCTCTTCAGTGAGCTCTTCAGTGGGGAAGACCGCCGATGTCGGTTGGAACATAGGGGTTTCCCGCACCTTGCCGTACTCCGGCGCGGAGGTCTGGGACTTCCTGGTCAGCCGGGAGGGCGTCGCGATCTGGCTCGGCCCCGGCGTCGACCTGCCGCAGGAGCCGGGCGCGGAGTACGAGACCGAAAACGGCACCGTCGGGGAGATCCGCGGCTTCGTCGCGGGCGACCGCGTCCGGCTCACCTGGCGGCCGCAGGACTGGGACCACGACTCCACCGTCCAGGTGCGGCTGAGCGGTTCCGGGGCCAAGACCACGCTGCGCTTCCACCAGGAATGGCTTTCGGGCGCGGAAGAACGCGAAGAACAACGGGCATACTGGCAGGACGTGATCGATCGCGTGGTGGCGGCGCTCGCCGAGCGCTGACGATTCTTGGGGGACGGTATGACGACGGTCGAGGTAGCCGAAGATTTCGCGCAGGACGCGCACTTGTTCGCGGAACTGCTGCGCGCGGGCGGGCCCGCGCGCCTGGTCCGGATGCCGCGGGGCCTGACCTGCTACATCGTCACGGACTTCACGCAGGCCCGCGCGCTGCTGGCCGATTCCCGGCTGCAGAAGGACAACGTGCGCGCGCACGCGCTGTTCGAGGCCAAGCTGCCCGACGAAGTGGCCGCGCAGGGTGGCTTCGGCGAGTCGCTGGGCCACCACATGCTCAACATGGACCCGCCGGACCACTCGCGGCTGCGCAAGCTCGTCAACAAGGCGTTCACGGGCCGCACCGTGGCGCGGCTGCGGCCGCGGATCGAGGAGATCACCGCCGAGCTGCTCGACGCGCTGGGCGGGCGGGAGCGGGCCGACCTGCTGCCCTCCTTCGCCGCGCCGCTGCCGATCACGGTGATCTGCGAGCTGCTCGGCGTCGCGCCGGAGCACCGCACGGAGTTCGCCGACTGGTCCAAGACGCTGCTGAGCGCGTCGGAACCGGCGGCCGGGCAGGCCGCGGCGCAGAACATGTTCGGCTACCTCACCGGCCTGATCGCTCAGAAGCGCGCCGAACCGGCCGAGGACCTGCTGTCGGACCTGGTCCACGCGAGCGACGACGGCGACTCGCTGTCCGAGCCCGAACTGGTGTCGATGGCGTTCCTGCTGCTGGTCGCCGGGCACGAGACCACCGTCAACCTGATCGCCAACAGCGTGCTGGCGCTGCTGCGCGAGCCGGCGCAGCTCGCCCTGCTGCGCGAAGACCCGTCGCTGCTGCCGAACGCCGTCGAGGAGTTCCTCCGCTTCGACGGCCCGATCCACCTGGCCACCCTGCGGTTCACCACGGCGCCGGTCGAGGCGGGCGGCGTGACGATCCCGGAGGGCGAGTTCGTGCTGATCTCGCTGCTGGGCGCGAACCGGGACGAGGCGCGGTACGCCGAGCCGGGCAAGCTCGACGTCACGCGCGCCGCGGGCGGCCACCTGGCCTTCGGCCACGGCATCCACTACTGCGTCGGCGCTCCGCTGGCCCGCCTGGAGGCGGAGATCGCCCTCGGCGGCCTGCTGGCGCGGTTCCCGGACATCGAGCTGGACGCGAAGCCGGACGAGCTGGTCTACCGGCCCAGCTCCCTGATCCACGGCCTGGAGTCCCTTCCGGTCCGGCTGCGCTGATTTAATCGGCGGATGGACTCCGCCGACCTGCTCGCCCTGGACGCCCAGCACGTGTGGCACCCGTACGCGCCCATGCCCGCGAAGGTGCCTTCGCTGCTGGTGACCGAGGCAAGCGGGGTGCGGCTCAAGCTCGCCGACGGCCGGGAGCTGGTCGACGGGATGTCGTCGTGGTGGTCGGCGATCCACGGCTACCGGCACCCGGCCCTCGACGCCGCGCTCGCCGCGCAGGCCGGGCGGATGAGCCACGTGATGTTCGGCGGCCTGACGCACGAGCCGGCGATCACCCTGGCCAAGACCCTGGTCGACCTGACGCCGGACGGGCTCGAGCACGTCTTCCTCTGCGACTCGGGCTCGGTGTCGGTCGAGGTCGCGGCGAAGATGTGCTTGCAGTACCAGCGTTCCCGCGGGCTGCCGGAGAAGCGGCGGCTGCTCACCTGGCGCGGCGGCTACCACGGCGACACGTTCACGCCGATGAGCGTCTGCGACCCCGACGGCGGCATGCACTCGCTGTGGCGCGGGGTGCTGCCCGAGCAGGTCTTCGTGCCGATGCCGCCGCCGGGGTTCGACACCCCGCCGGACCAGTCCTATGTGGACCTGCTCGGCGAGGAGATCGCCCGGCACGCCGGGGAGCTGGCCGCGGTGATCGTCGAGCCGGTGGTGCAGGGGGCCGGCGGGATGCGCTTCCACCACCCCGCCTACCTGCGCGCGCTGCGGGAGCTGACCGAGGCGCACGACGTGCTGCTGATCTTCGACGAGATCGCCACCGGCTTCGGCCGCACCGGCGCGCTGTTCGCCGCCGAGCACGCGGGCGTGACGCCGGACGTGCTGTGCCTCGGCAAGGCGCTGACCGGCGGCTACCTGAGCATGGCCGCGACGCTGTGCACCCCGGACGTCGCCGCCGGGATCTCCCGCGGCGCGCTGCCGGTGCTCGCGCACGGCCCGACGTTCATGGGCAACCCGCTCGCCTCGGCGGTCGCGAACGCGTCGCTGGCGCTGCTGGCGGACGGCGCGTGGAAACGCGACGTCACGAGGGTGGAGAAGGGCCTGCTGGACGGCCTCGCCCCGGCCCGCGACCTCCCGTCGGTGGTCGACGTCCGGGTGCTCGGCGGCATCGGCGTGCTGCAGCTCGACCACCCGGTGGACATGGCGGTGGCCACGGAGGTGGTGACGGCGCGGGGCGCGTGGCTGCGGCCGTTCCGCGACCTGGTGTACGCGATGCCGCCGTACGTCACGAGCGACGCGGACCTCGCGGTGATCACGGGGGCGATGCTGGCGGTGGCGGAGAAGGCGTGATCACCCGCGGGAGACTCCCAGGGCTTGTAAACGCTTGATTTCAGCACATCGGGTGTGACCGCGCGCACAGCGAGACCCGAAGGTCCCTCATCGTCGCTCTGCGTGCAAACCCTCGATCTACACCACGCGAACGGCGGAGGCGGCGAGTGTGAAAGGTCGCCGGCGCGGCACCGATCCCGTGCCCAGGTAAACGCGAGAAATGCTTGCGTAGCAGACTTTTCGCGTGCTTTCGGCGATCCTGCCCCCATGATCGAGATCGTTCGTGGTGAACACGACACCGGACCGCCGTCTCCGCTGGAGACCTTCAAGCAGAACCTCAAGCACGACCTTCCCGCCTCGATAGTCGTTTTCCTCGTCGCCGTACCGCTTTCCCTCGGCATCGCGCTCGCCGCCGGGGCTCCTGTGCTCGCCGGACTCGTCTCCGCCGTTGTCGGCGGGCTCGTCGCGAGCGTCTTCGGTGGGTCGCCGCTGCAGGTCAGTGGGCCTTCCGCCGCTCTCACCGTGGTGCTGGCCGACACGATCGCCACCCACGGCTGGCCCGTCACCTGCGCGATCACCGTCGCCGCCGGGCTGCTCCAGATCCTCTTCGGCCTGACCCGCACCGCCCGCGCCGCGCTCGCGGTGTCGCCGGCCATCGTGCACGGCCTGCTCGCCGGCATCGGCGTCACGATCGTGCTCGGCCAGCTGCACGTCGTCCTGGGCGGCACCGCGCAGGGCTCCGCGCTCGCCAACGTCGTCGCGCTGCCGCGGCAGATCGCCGCCCACCACGACCAGGCCGTGCTGATCGGGGTCGTCACCCTCGCCGTGCTGCTGGCCTGGCCGCGGCTGCCCGCCGTCGTCCGCCGGGTGCCCGCGCCGCTGGCCGCCATCGCCCTGGCCACCGGGCTGTCCGTGCTGACCGGCATGACCCTGCCGCGCGTCGACCTGCCCGCCGGGCTGCCGTCCCTGCACCTCGTGCCGCGGCTGCCCGACGGCGGCTGGGGCGGGTTCGCCCTCGCCGCCGTCACCATCGCGCTGATCGCCGGCCTCGAGAGCCTGCTGTCCGCGGTCTCGGTCGACAAGCGCCGCGGCGGCCCGCGCACCGACCTCGACCGCGAGCTGGTCGGGCAGGGCATGGCGAACGTCGCCGCCGGCGCGCTCGGCGGCTTCCCGGTCACCGGCGTCGTCGTGCGCAGCATGACCAACTACGAGGCCGGCGCGCGCACCCGGATGTCGGCGATCCTGCACTGCGCCTGGATCCTCGCCGCCTGCCTGCTGCTCACCGGGACGCTGCGGCTGATCCCGCTGGCCGCGCTCGCCGCGCTACTGGTGTACGTCGGGACGAAGCTGGTCAACCCGGCCGCGATCAAGGACGTCCGCCGCCACGGCGACCTCCCGGTGTACGTCGTCACGCTGGCCGGCGCGGTCGCGGTCAACCTCCTCACCGGCGTCGCGGCCGGGATACTGCTGGCCCTCGCGCTGATGCTGCGTCGGATGATCTTCTCCGGCATCCACGTCGAAAGGCACGGTGACAGCCACCGCGTCGTCATCGAAGGCGCGCTGACGTTCCTCTCCGTGCCCCGGCTGACCCGGGTGCTCGCCGAGGTGCCCGCGCACGCCGAGGTCACCCTGGAACTGCTCGTCGACTACCTGGACCACGCCGCGTTCGACTGCCTGCGCGGCTGGCAGCAGGCGCACGCCGGGCCGGTGACGGTCGACGAGATCGGCCACCCGTGGTTCGAACGCGGCCGCGCGGGCACGCCGACCGTGCGCCGGGGCCTCGCCGCCCGGGTGGTGCCGCGCTGGCTGGCCCCCTGGTCGGAGTGGCAGGCCGAGCACGTCGCCCTGCCCGTGCAGCGCAGCGCGAGCTCCCTGCTGTGCCGCGGCGCGTCGGAGTTCCAGCGCCGCACCGCGCCGCTGCTGCGCGACACCTGGACCGGGCTCGCGGACGGCCAGGAGCCGCACACCCTGTTCATCACCTGCGGCGACGCGCGGATCGTGCCGAACCTGATCACGACCAGCGGGCCGGGCGACCTGTTCACGGTGCGGAACATCGGCAACCTCGTCCCGCCGGCGGACGGGGGCGCCGACTCCTCGGTCGGCGCGGCGATCGAGTACGCCGTCGGTGTGCTCGGGGTCGCGGAGATCGTGGTGTGCGGGCATTCGGGCTGCGGCGCGATGAAGGCGCTGCTCGGCCAGGCCCCGGCGGGTCTGCACCAGCTCGGCGCCTGGTTGCGCCACGGCGAGCCGACGCTGCTGCGCCGCGGCCGGGAAGCGCCGCTGCTGCTCGGCGGCCGCCGTCCCGCCGCCGAGGCCGACCAGCTCGCGCTGCAGAACGTCGTGCAGCAGCTGGAAACCCTGCGCGGCTACCCGGTGGTGGCCGCGGCGCTGGAGCGCGGCGGCCTCCGGCTGACCGGGATGTACTTCGACGTCGGCGCCGCGCAGGTGTCCCTGCTGGACGACGCGGCCCGCGGCTTCGTCCCGGCGGGCGCCGTCACGTCCTGACCAGAGCACACCCGCGGTGGCCTTCGGTGCGCAGACGTGCCGAAGGCCGCCTCGGGAACCCTTGTGTCGTAAAGGGTTCAACTGTCGGGTGACAGGCACGCGGGGCGTGAACGGCGGGTTAAGCGGACGTCCGATTTGTGTCATTCGGGCAAATTATGGCCAGTCGTTCACTCGATCGAGTGGCGCATAGCGGACATTTCACACGATTTCCGGTTGCATGGCGATCATGAGACCCCTCGCCGTGCTCCGCCACGACCTGCCGGCCTCCCTGGTCGTTTTCCTCGTCGCCGTACCGCTTTCGCTCGGCATCGCGCTCGCCTCGGGCGCGCCGGTCGCCGCCGGCCTGATCGCCGCCGTGGTCGGCGGGGTCGTCGCCGGTGCCCTCGGCGGCTCCGCGCTCCAGGTGAGCGGGCCCGCCGCCGGCCTGACCGTGATCATGGCCGAAACCATCAGCACCTTCGGCTGGGCCGTCACGTGCCTGATCACGGTCGCCGCCGGTGCCCTCCAGATCCTGCTCGGGCTGAGCCGCATCGCGCGCGCCGCGCTGGCCATCTCGCCGGCCATCGTGCACGGCATGCTGGCCGGCATCGGCGTCACGATCGTGCTCGGCCAGCTGCACGTCATCCTCGGCGGCAAGGCCCAGAGCTCGGCCGTGGAGAACGTCGCCGAGCTGCCCGGCCAGATCGTCGCCCACCACGACTCGGCCACCACGATCGGCCTGCTGACCATCGCGATCCTGCTGATCTGGCCGCGGCTGCCGAAGGCCGTCCAGCGGGTCCCCGGGCCGCTGGCGGCGATCGCGCTCGCCACCGTGGCGTCGGTCGCCACCGGGATGACGCTGCCGCGCGTCGAACTGCCCGGTGACCTGCTGAACGTCCACCTGGTCCCGCAGCTGCCCGACGGCGGCTGGGGCGGGTTCGCGCTCGCCGTCGTCACCATCGCCCTGATCGCCAGCGTGGAGAGCCTGCTCTCGGCGGTCGCCGTCGACCGCATGCACACCGGCCCGCGCGCCAACCTCGACCGCGAGCTGGTCGGGCAGGGCGCGGCCAACATGGTCTCCGGGGCGCTGGGCGGGCTGCCCGTCACCGGCGTCATCGTCCGCAGCTCCACCAACGTCGCCGCCGGGGCGAAGACCCGCGTGTCGGCGATCCTGCACGGCGTCTGGGTGCTGGTGTTCGTCGTCCTGCTCGCCGGGCTGATCCAGAACATCCCGCTCGCCGCGCTGGCCGGGCTGCTGGTGCATGTCGGCGCGAAGCTGGTCAACCCCGGGCACATGAAGACCGCGCTCAGGCACGGCGATCTGCCCGTCTACCTGCTCACCCTCGCCGGCGTGGTGGTGTTCGACCTGCTCACCGGCGTGCTCGCCGGGATCGGGCTGGCGCTGGTGCTCATGCTGCGTCGCACGGTGTGGTCCGGGATCCACGTCGAGAGCGACGGCGACCGCCACCGCGTCGTCGTCGAGGGTGTCCTGACGTTCCTGTCCGTGCCGCGGCTGTCCAAGGTGCTCGGCGCCATCCCGGCCGGGGTGCCGGTGCGGCTGGAACTGGTCGTCGACTACCTGGACCACGCCGCTTTCGAAAGCCTCACCACCTGGCAGCAGGCGCACGAACGCGCCGGCGGCACGGTGGACGTCGACGAGGTCGGTCACCCCTGGTTCGGCGAAGGCAAGGCCGGCCGGCCGACGCGGTCGCGGTTCGCCGCGAGCCGGGCCGTTCCGCGGTGGCTGGCGCCGTGGTCCGACTGGCAGGCCTTGGAATCCGTCGACATCCCGGCCCAGCAGACCCGCCGCGGCGCCACGGAGTTCCACCGCCGGGCCGCGCCGCTGCTGCGGGACACGCTGTCCGGGCTGGCCGACGGCCAGAAGCCGCGCACGCTGTTCATCACCTGCGGCGACTCGCGGATCGTGCCGAACCTGATCACCACCAGCGGACCCGGCGACCTGTTCACCATCCGCAACATCGGCAACCTGGTCCCGCCGGGGCAGGCCGACCCGTCGATGAACGCGTCGATCGAGTACGCGGTGGGCGTGCTCGGCGTCGAGGAGATCGTCGTCTGCGGCCACTCCGGCTGCGGGGCGATGGCCGCGCTCGCCGACGGCCCGCCGCCGGGGCCGCTGGAGACGTGGCTGCGCTACGCCGTGCCCAGCGCCCGCCGGTCCGGCCCGGTCACCGTCGACGGCGCCCGCCCGGCTCGCGAAGGCGACCGGCTGGCCCTGCTCAACGTGCTCCAGCAGCTCGACCACCTCCGGGAGTACCCGCAGGTCGCGGCGGCCGAAGCGGCCGGGAAGCTGCAGCTGACCGGGATGTACTTCGACGTCGGCGCCGCCCAGGTGCACCTGCTGGAGGGTGACGCGCGCTCGTTCCGCCTCGCCGGGGCGGTGGTGCCGGAGGCCTGACGCGGACCCCGGCCGCACCGCCCGGGCTGCGCGGCCCGGGCCGGGGTCACTAAGTTGATGGTCCGTGACGATGCTGGTGATGACGGGGACCGGGACCGGGGTCGGCAAGACGATCTCCACGGCGGCGATCGCGGCGCTGGCGGTGGCCGGCGGGCAGCGGGTGGCGGTGCTGAAACCGGCGCAGACCGGGGTCGGCCCCGACGAGCCCGGTGACCTCGCCGACGTCGTCCGCCTGGCCGGGGCCGAGGTGACCACGCGCGAGCTGCGCCGCTACCCCGACCCGTTGTCGCCCGAGGCCGCCGCCCGCCGCAGCGGCCTGCCGACGCTCGACCCGGGCGAGATCGCACGGGCGGCGTCCGACCTCGACACCGACCACGACCTGACGCTGATCGAGGGCGCGGGCGGTCTGCTGGTGCGGTTCGACGCCGCCGGGTCGAGCCTCGCCGACGTCGCCTGGTCGCTCGGTTCGCTGGTGATCATCGTGGCCGAGGCCGGGCTGGGCACGCTCAACGCGACCGCGCTGACCGCCGAGGTCGCCACGAAGCGCGGGCTGACCGTCGCCGGGGTGATCATCGGCTCCTGGCCGGCCGAGCCGGACCTCGCGGCGCTGTCCAACCTCGAAGACCTGCCGGTGGCGGCCGGGGCGCCGCTGCTGGGCGTGCTGCCCGCCGGGCTCGGCACCGCGTCCCCCCAGGAGTTCCTGGAGGCGGCGCGGGCCGGGCTCTCGCCGTGGTTCGGCGGCGAGTTCGACCCCGAGCTGTTCACCGGACGGGCGTCCGCCCAGAAGTGACCTGCGTCGCTGTCGCCTCGACCGCGCTTCGTGCACGATGAGAGACGCTTTCCGCACCACCACGACCAAGGAGACGCCCGTGACCGCAGTCCCGGACACCGATGTCCTCGCCTACGCGCGCGAGCAGGTCCTCGAAAACGGCGTCGGCCTGGGTGAGGCCGAGGTCCTCGAGCTGCTGCGGCTGCCGGACGACCGGCTCCCCGACCTGCTGGCCCTGGCGCACGAGGTGCGGATGCGCTGGTGCGGCCCCGAGGTCGAGGTCGAGGGCATCATCAGCCTGAAGACCGGCGGCTGCCCCGAGGACTGCCACTTCTGCTCCCAGTCCGGCCGCTTCCCGACGCCGGTGCGCTCGGCGTGGCTCGACATCCCGAACCTCGTCAAGGCCGCCCGGCAGACCGCCGAGACCGGCGCGACGGAGTTCTGCATCGTCGCCGCCGTCCGCGGGCCCGACAAGCGGCTGCTTTCGCAGGTCCGCGAGGGCGTGAAGGCGATCCGGGAAGACGGCAACGACATCCAGATCGCCTGCTCGCTGGGCATGCTCACGCAGGAGCAGGTCGACGAGCTCGTCGAGATGGGCGTCCACCGCTACAACCACAACCTCGAGACGGCGCGGTCGCACTTCCCGTCCGTCGTCACGTCGCACACCTGGGAAGAGCGCGCGGACACGCTCCGGATGGTCGCCGCGGCGGGCATGGAGGTCTGCTGCGGCGGGATCATCGGCATGGGGGAGACGATCGAGCAGCGCGCGGAGTTCGCCGTGCAGCTGGCCGAGCTGAGCCCGCACGAGGTGCCGATGAACTTCCTCATCCCGCAGCCCGGGACGCCGTACGAGCACTACGAGATCGTCGAGGGCAAGGACGCGCTGCGCACGGTCGCGGCGTTCCGCCTGGCGATGCCGCGCACGATGCTGCGCTTCGCCGGCGGCCGTGAGCTGACGCTCGGTGACCTCGGTGCCGAGCAGGGCATGCTGGGCGGCATCAACGCGATCATCGTCGGCAACTACCTGACGAACCTGGGCCGCCCGGCCAGCGCGGACCTGGAGATGCTGGACGAGCTCAAGATGCCCATCAAGGCCCTCAGTGACAGCCTCTGACGCGGTTTCCGCGACCTACTGCGTCCACTGTGGACAGGAGTCGCCGGGTGGCACGGACCACCCGGCGTGCCACAACCCGCGCACGGCGCTGGAACCCCCACGGTTCTGCACGTACTGCGCGCGCCGCCTGGTGGTCCAGGTGAGCCCGCTGGGCTGGACGGCGCGCTGCAGCCGTCACGGCGACACGGCGAGCGGCTGACGTCCACTTCTCCGGAGTGCCGTGAAGGCCTCCTTCCCGGCTCTTATGGCCGGTAAGGAGGCCTTCACGGCTTTTGCGGCCGGCCTTCGGAGCCGGGCCGGCGGGTGAGTGCCGCCGACACGGTCGGCGGCTGACGTCCCTCGCACACCGACCGGTTACGCTCGGTCGACACGTGTTGCAGGAGGGAGTCCGGGTGAGTGAGTCGTCGGGCCCCGCGCACCGGCCGTCGGCCGTGCCGGGACCGTGGTCCGTGCCTGTGCTGTTCCGGGAGCGGCAGCCGCGGGTCGTCGTCAAGGCCGACCTGCTGCCCGCCGTGAGCGTGCTCGGCACCCTCAGCGTCCTGAGCTTCCCGCTCGCCTTCCTGTGGTCGCGGATCGCGCCGCCGGAGCGCGTCCGGATCATCGCCTCCGACGGCACCCAGGGCGCCCTCGAACTCGAGAGCTGGCACCGCTTCGACGACCTCGCGATCTTCGGCTTCCTGACGCTGGGCCTGGGGATCGTCGTCGGCGTCGTCGCGTGGCTGATGCGCGAGCGCCGCGGGCCGGTCGTCTTCCTCGCCGCCGTGCTCGGGGTCGCGCTCGCGAGCGCGCTGGCCATGCTGCTCGGCGTCGGCTGGGCCAACAGCCACTACACGATCGACAGCGCGCCGGCGCTCGGTTCGGTGATCGAGCTGGCGCCGCGCCTGGAGTCGTGGTGGGTGCTGATCACCGGCCCGTTCGGCGTCGCCCTGGCCTACAGCCTGCTCACGACCTGGAACGGCCGGGACGACCTCGGCCGCCGGCTCGGCTGAGCGTTCCCTAGGCTGGCCCCCTCGAAAACCACAGGGGGTTTCAGCAGTGACCGAGGACATCGAGATATCGCGGCACAACGCCGTCCGCTTTCCCGGCATCAGCCCGCGCGCCTACGAGCACCCCGTGGACCGCGGCGCGCTCGCCACGCTGCGCGCGGTGCCGGGGTTCGCGCAGGTCGTGAAGGCCGTTTCGGGGTTCTACAACGAACGCGGCGAGCGGCTGATGGCGCTCGCGTCGTCGATCCGCGTCGGGCCGAAGCAGTACCCGGAGCTGGAGAAGCTCCGCCACGAGTGCGCCGAGACGCTGGACCTGCCCGCGGTGCCGAACGTGTTCGTCTACCAGGACCCGCGGGTCCAGGCGTCGGCCGTCGGCATGGACGAGCCGTTCATCCGGCTCAGCACCGGGCTCGTCGAGCTGATGAGCCCGGACGCGCTGCGGTTCGTGCTGGGCCACGAGATGGGGCACGTGCTGTCCGGGCACACCGTGTACCGCACGATCATGGTGCGGCTGATCAGCCTGCAGCTGTCGATGTCGTGGACGCCGGTCAGCGCGCTCGGCATCCGCGCGATCATCGCGGCGCTGCGCGAGTGGTACCGCAAGGCCGAGCTGTCCTGCGACCGCGCGGGCCTGCTGTGCAGCCAGGACCCGACGGCCGCGCTGCGCGCCCAGATCCAGGTCGCCGGCGGCATCGACCCGGCCCGCATCGACATCCCGTCGTTCCTGCAGCAGGCGACCGAGTACGAGTCGGTCGACGACATCCGCGACAGCTTCCTCAAGCTCCGTTACGTCGAGACGGAGTCGCACCCGTTCGCCGTGGTCCGCGCGGCGCAGCTGCAGAAGTGGGCGGCGTCGGCGGAGTACCGCGCGATCCTGGCCGGTGACTACCCGCGCCGCGACGACGACAGCCCGACGGCCGACTGGAAGGACGACCTGAAGTCGGCCGCGAAGGCGTACAAGGACTCGTGGAGCGCGTCCGCCGACCCGCTGACGAAGGTGTTCAGCGACGTCGGCGAGACGGTGTCCGGCGCCGCGGGCAAGGTCTGGAACAAGTTCGGCAACGGGTCGCCGAGCGAGTCCTGACGCGCCTCAGTTCAGGCTGGCCGGGCGGCTCAGATCGGTGAGTTCGCCCGGCGGCAGGGGCACCGCACCGAGCGTGTTCAGGAAGCCGGTCTCGCGCGTCAGCAGGCGGCAGGCGATGCGCAGCCGGCGCAGCGGGTGGCGTTCCTCCAGCAGCCGCTGGCGGTCTTCGAGCGGCAACAGGCAGTCCGCGGCCAGCAGGTAGGCCAGGTCTTCGAGGGCGGCGTCGGCTTCCGGTTCGACCCAGTCGTCGCTGCGCCACGCCGTTTCGCAGTAGCGCTGGTGCGCGGTGCGCGCGACGGCGGCCAGGCGCTCGGCGACGCCGCCGCTGGGCGCCACCGGCTCGTCGTCGACCCACTCCACCGAGGCGATCAGGTACGGCGCGGAGGTGCAGTCGAGCTCCCGCAGGCGGAAGCGGCGCTGGGCCAGCGTCACGACGTCGAACCGGCCGTCGGGCAGGCGTTTCGCCTCGCGCAGCACCGTGCTGCAGCCGATGTCGTACAGCTGGTCCAGACCACGTACCTCGCGGGTCAGCGACGAGCGCAGCGCGACCACGCCGAACTCGCGCCCCGGCACGGTCCCGCTTACCAGGTCCGCCGTCAGCTGCCGGTACCGCGGTTCGAAGATGTGCAGCGGGAGGCGGGTGCCGGGCAGCAGCACGGTCTGGAGCGGGAACAACGGCAGGATTGTCGTCGTCGCGTCACTTTCCGATTCCGGCTCGGTCACGCGTCCCACGGTAAGGGGAGAACGGGTCCGGCGCAGGATGGTCACCGGTTCGGCGGCTTGAACACCGCGAACGGATCGGTGATCTGCATGCCTTTGCCCGCGAAGGAGAAGAGCGCCGCGGGACGCCCGCCGGCCCGCCCCGGCGGCGCCGTGTGGCCTGTCGGGACCAGTAATCCACGGCGGGAAAGCACGCGCTGGAGGTTCGTCGCCGACACCTTGTAGCCCAGCGCGGCCGAGTACAGCCCGCGCAGCGCCGACACCGTGAACTCCTCGGGCGCGAGGGCGAACCCGAGGTTCGTGTAACAGAGCTTCGAGCGCAGCCGGTCGCGGGCGCGCAGCACGATCGACTCGTGGTCGAACGCCGTGCGCGGCAGCTTCGCGACGTCGTGCCACTCGGTGTCCTCGGGCACCTCGGGGTCGACGTCGGAGGGGACCAGGGCGAGGAACGCGGTCGCCACCACGCGCGGGCCGGGGACGCGGGCCGGGGCGCTGAACACCGCGAGCTGCTCGACGTGCTTGAGCTGACGCACGTCGACCTTCTCCTTCAGCTGGCGCCGGACGGACGTCTCGACGTCCTCGTCGGGCCGCAGCCGGCCGCCCGGCAGCGACCAGCGGCCGAGGTGCGGGTCGAGCGCGCGGCGCCACAGCAGCACCCGGAGTGTGTCCGAGCGCACTTGCAGGACCGCTCCCAAAACCTCGTGGGCCAAGGGGGTCTGGGTGTTAAGATGACTTCGCACGGTTTTCGATTATAAGGCGAAAACCGGAGAAAGGTCCAGGAGGGCCAGATGACCACCACGTTGGTTCCGGAAGGTCTCACGCCGTTCGGCGGCGTCGAGGCGAACGCGGCCTGGGCGGAGGAGGTGCGGCGCCTGGCGAAGCAGCGCGACGCGGTGCTGCTCGCGCACAACTACCAGCTCCCGGAGATCCAGGACATCGCCGACCACACCGGCGACTCGCTCGCGCTCAGCCGCATCGCGGCGAGCAGCGACGCGTCCACCATCGTCTTCTGCGGCGTGCACTTCATGGCCGAGACCGCGAAGATCCTGGCCCCGGAGAAGACCGTCCTGATCCCCGACGCGCGGGCCGGCTGCTCGCTCGCCGACTCGATCACCGGCGCCGAGCTGCGGGCCTGGAAGGCCGAGCACCCGGGCGCCGTCGTCGTCTCCTACGTCAACACCACGGCCGAGGTGAAGGCCGAAACGGACATCTGCTGCACGTCCTCGAACGCGGTCGACGTCGTCGCGTCCATCCCCGCTGACCAGGAGGTTCTCTTCCTGCCGGACCAGTTCCTCGGCGCGCACGTCAAGCGTGTCACCGGCCGGGACAACATCCACGTCTGGGCCGGGGAGTGCCATGTCCACGCCGGCATCAACGGCGCGGAGCTGGCCGAGCGCGCGGCCGAGGACCCGGAGGCGGACCTGTTCATCCACCCCGAGTGCGGCTGCGCGACGTCGGCGCTCTACCTGGCCGGCGAGGGGGCGGTGGCGCCGGAGCGGGTCAAGATCCTCTCGACCGGCGACATGGTCCACGAGGCCCGCGACACCAAGGCCAAGACCGTGCTGGTGGCCACCGAGATCGGCATGATCCACCAGCTGCGCAAGGCCGCGCCGGACATCGACTTCCGCGCGGTGAACGACCGCGCGTCCTGCCGGTACATGAAGATGATCACCCCGGCGGCGCTGCTGCGGTGCCTGCGCGACGGCCTGGACGAGGTCCACGTCGACCTCGAAACGGCGTCCCGGGCGCGCGCTTCGGTGCAGCGGATGATCGAGATCGGGCAGCCCGGCGGCGCGGAATGAGCACGCCGGTTAATGACCCACAGGCGAAAACCCCGGTCTGGGAAGCGCGCGCCGACCTGGTCGTGATCGGCAGCGGCGTCGCCGGTTTGACCGCGGCGCTGCGGGCCCAGGCGCTCGGGCTGCACGTCCTGGTGGTCACCAAGGCGGCGGTCGCGGACGGCAACACCCGCTGGGCCCAGGGCGGCGTCGCCGTCGTCCTGGAAAATGAGCACGACCTCGACGACTCCGTGGAGAAGCACGCGGAGGACACCTTCACCGCGGGCGCCGGGCTGGTCGACGAGGTCGCCGCCCGCTCGATCCTCGACGGCGGCCCGGCCGCGATCGCCCGGCTGCGGGCGGACGGCGCGACGTTCGACTCGTCCGGAGACGGCCTGCTGGCGCGGACCCGCGAGGGCGGGCACAGCGCGTTCCGCGTGATCCACGCGGGCGGCGACGCCACCGGCGCCGAGGTCGAGCGCGCGCTGGTCGCGCAGGCCGGGCAGGCGCGGGTGCCGGTGCTCGAACACCACATCGCCGTCGACGCGCTGCGCACACCGGGCGGGCGGGTCGCCGGGGTCACGGTGCTCGACCGCAACGGCGTGCCCGGGGTCGTCCGGGCGCCGGCCGTGCTGCTGGCCAGCGGCGGGGTCGGGCAGCTCTACCAGGCGACGTCGAACCCGGAGATCGCCACCGGCGACGGCCTCGCGCTCGCGCTGCGGGCCGGGGCGACGGTGGCGGACATCGAGTTCGTCCAGTTCCACCCGACGGTGCTCTACACGCCGGGCGCGCGCGGCCGCTGCCCGCTGGTCACCGAGGCGGTGCGCGGCGAGGGGGCGACCCTGGTCGACGGCGCCGGTGTGTCCGTGATGCACGGCGTGCACCCGCTCGGCGACCTCGCCCCGCGCGACGTCGTCTCGGCGGCGATCACCCGGCGGATGCTGACGGCGCCGGGCGGCGTCGACGACCACGTGTTCCTCGACGCCACCGGGATCGCCGGGTTCGCCCAGCGGTTCCCGACGGTGTTCGCCGCGTGCGCGGTGCTGGGGCTCGACCCGGCCCGCGACCCGATCCCGGTGACTCCGGCGGCGCACTTCTCGTGCGGTGGCGTGGTGACCACTGTGGACGGTCGCTCGTCGGTGCCCGGTCTCTACGCCGCCGGTGAGGTGGCGCGGACCGGCCTGCATGGCGCGAACCGCTTGGCGTCCAACAGCTTGCTCGAAGGCCTGGTCGTCGGGCAGCGCGTCGCGGAGGCCGTTTCGGCGGACCTCGCGGCCGGGCTGCTGGCCGATCCGTCGCGGGGGCAGGTGCCGTCGTGGACGACCGCGCCGACGGCCGAGCGCGACGCGCTGCAGCGTGTGATGAGCCGGTACGCGGCGATCGGCCGGGACGCCGACGGCTTGGCGGCGGCCGGATCCGTGCTCGACCTGTCCACCCAGGACAGTCCGTTGTGGACGCATGCGGCCGTCGAAGACGCGGCGCTGACCGTGGTCGCGCAGGCGTTGCTCACCGCGGCCGACCGGCGCACCGAGTCGCGCGGCTGCCACGTGCGGACCGACTTCCCCGCGCCGGCCGAGACCTGGCGGCGCAGCCAGCACATCCGGCTCAGCCTGTCCGGTCAGCCGGTGCTGGCCGACCCGATCCCCTTGGAGGGCGTGGCATGACTTTCCCGATCTCCGAACCGGTCCTGCGCCTGATCGCCGCGTCCGGCCTCGACGTCGAAGACGTGACGCGGGTGGTCACGACGGCGCTGGGCGAGGACCTGCGGTACGGGCCCGACGCGACAACCGCGTCGACGGTGCCCGCTGACGCGATCGCCGTCGCGGAACTGACCCCGCGCGTCGACGGCGTGGTGGCCGGGCTGCCGGTCGCGCTGGCCGTGTTCGACATGGTGCTGGGCGACGGGTACGAAGTGCTGGCCGGGCGCGAGGACGGTGACCGGCTGGTCGCGGGGGAGCCCGCGCTGGTGCTGCGCGGGCCGGTCCGCGGCCTGCTCACGGCCGAGCGCACGGCGCTGAACCTGCTGTGCCACCTCTCCGGCGTCGCCACCGCGACCGCCGCCTGGGTGTCCGAAGTGGACGGTACCGGCGCGGCGATCCGGGACTCCCGCAAGACGTTGCCGGGGCTGCGGCTGCTGCAGAAGTACGCCGTCCGGTGCGGCGGCGGCGTCAACCACCGGCTGGGGCTGGGTGACGCGGTGCTGATCAAGGACAACCACGTAGTCGCCGCGGGTTCGGTCACCGCCGCGCTGGAAGCGGCCCGGGCGCACGCGCCGGAGCTGCCGTGCGAGGTGGAGGTCGACTCGCTTGCGCAGCTGGAAGAAGCGTTGGCGGCGGCGGCCGACGAGGTGCTGCTGGACAACTTCACGCCGGAGGAGTGCGCCCAGGCGGTCGCGCGCCGCGACGACGTCTCCCCGAAGACGCGGCTGGAATCCTCTGGTGGCCTCACCCTCGACCGTGGTAAGGCCTACGCCGAGTCCGGTGTGGACTATCTGTCGGTGGGCGGTTTGACCCACTCGTCACCCGCGTTGGATCTCGGCATGGACCTTCGCTGAACGGTGTTTCCCCGTTAGACTGCCGGTGGCGGAAGTTCCTTTCCGCCACCGGTTTTCAGTCTGGGTTCGGAGGGTCGGGGTGCGGTTTCCGGCGGTGCTCGCGGTGGTGGGTCTCCTCGCGGGGACGGCCGTTTTCGGCGTCCCGGCCGCCGCGGCCCCCGAGGCCCAGTGCGCGAACCCGTCCGGCACGTACACCGGCGGCGTCCCGTGGGGGCAGCGGCTGGTCGACCCGGCGCGGCTCTGGCCGCTGACGCGCGGTGAGGGTCAGCTGGTCGCCGTCATCGGCACCGGCGTCGACGGGCAGAACTCCCAGTTCGCGCCCGGCCAGCTCGAAGGCGGCGGTGGCACCGAGGCGTCCGACTGCGACGGCCGCGGCACGATCGCGGCCGGCATCGTCGGCGCCCAGCCGGATCCGTCGACGACGTTCGCCGGTGTCGCGCCCGGCGTGCACCTGCTGCCGATCCGCTACACGCAGGCGAACGGCTCGTCCAACGACGGCGGCGACCCCGGCGCGCTGGCCGGCGCGATCGACACGGCGGTCGACCGGCACGCGGGCGTCATCCTCGTGGCCGTCCCCGCGGCGTTCGACAGCCCGGCGCTGTCCGGCGCGGTCGCACGGGCGCGGGCGGAAGGCGCGGTGGTCGTCTCGGCGGCGACGGCGACCCAGCAGGGCGCGCGGACGTACCCGACGGCGACGTCCGGGGCGCTGGGCGTCGGCTCGGTGAACCAGGCGGGCGAGCCGGTGCAGACCGAGGCGGGCGACTACGTCGGCGTCGCCGCGCCGGGCGCGGAGCTGGTCAGCACGTCGGCCGGCGCGGGCGGCGCGGTCGCGCACCGCTGGCCGGTGACGGATCCGGGCCTCGCGGCGGCGTACGTCGCGGGCGTCGCGGCGCTGGTCCGCGCGTACCACCCGGACCTGACCGGCGACCAGGTCGTCACCCGGCTGACGTTGACCGCGCACCGCCCACCGTCCGGGGCCCACGACCCGCGGCTGGGCTGGGGAGTCCTGGACGCCTACGCCGCCGTCTCCTCGACCCTCCCCGCCGACGTCGCGCCGCCCGGCTCGGCCGTCGCCCCGGCTCCCGGCCCGGCGGTGGTCCCGGCCGCGGCCCCGGCCCGCCCGGCCTCGAACGTCGCCGCGGGCACGATCGCCCTGGCGGGCGTCGCCTTCGCGGCCGCGGCGGGAGTCACGGTGGCCGCGGTCCGCCGGGCCCGCCGTCGGGGCTGGCGCCCCTCCCGCTTCACCCCGTAACCGACCGTCCAGGCACGCGAACCGACTGCCTGGGTACGCGAGCCGACCCTCCGGGTACGCGAGTTACGCGTTCGATCACGCGAGATACGTCTCTGATCACGCGAGTCACGTGTACCGGAACGGCGAACTCGCGTACCTGGATGGTCGGTTCACGTGCCTGGAGGGTCGGCTCGCGTACCCGGAGGGTCGGTTCACGGTACGGAGGCCGGAACTCGCGTGATCCGGGACGGGATTCGCGTGATTGGAGGCGGAACTCGCGGGGTTACGCGGGGACGGGGCGGGTCGAGCCGATGATCGCCACCGCGTGGCTCGCGCGGGCGACGTGGACGGTGAAGTCGGCGCCTTCGCGGCTGAAGCGAGCGATGAGTTCGCGGGCCGTGCTGCGGTCGTGGGCCTGCCAGCCTCGCTCCTCCAGGGACGGGAGGATCACCTCGGCCAAGCGGCGTTCCGGCTCGCCCGTGTGCTCCAGGCGGACGCCGTACTGCCAGCACCACAGGTGGCCGGGGTTGGTCGGGTCGACGTCCAGCTCGCCGTCGACCGTGGGGTCCGCCGGGGAGCCGAAGACGGCCGCGACGCTGTCGATCACGCCGGTCAGCTCGCCGGCCAGGCGGTCCAGTTCGACGCTCATCGCAGCACACCTCCGTCGTTGAGGAACTCGACGCCGTTCTCGAGGATGCCATGCGGGTCGAAGGTGCCGTCGGCGGTGGTCGGGCCGCCGGTGATGACGCGGTAGATGTTCGTCCACGACTCCGAACCCGGCTTGAGCACGTCACTGTGCGACGACAGGCCCCACATCTCGTTGCCGGCCGCGTCGCGCCCGGTCTCCAGGTCGGTGACGCCGGGGAAGGTGTCGGGGTCGGCGCCGTGGCCGATGCCGGTCCACTCGAGGCCCCACGCGTTGCCCTGGGCGATCTGGATCGGGTCGAGCGGCGCGGTCATCGAGAACCGCTGCACGCCCGCCTGGCTCGCCGGCAGGTCCGCCGGCGACCAGACGCCGTGGCCCATGCCCGCCGACTCGACGTGCAGCACGCGGTCGACGTCGAGGCCCTGCGTCTCGGCCAGCCCGACCGTCGCGCCACCGTAGCTGTGCCCGATCGCGGTCAGCGTGACGTCGGAACCGGCGTGGCTCGCGATCTCGCCGCGCAGGTCGTCGGTGAAGTGCTTGAGGTCCGGCGCCATCGTCTGCGCGTAGCTCGCGTCCGGCCCCTGCACCACCGGGTTCTGCGGGAAGACGCCGTCGGCCCAGACGACCATCGCGGTGCGCCCGGTCGGGTCCGCGGCCACCAGGCTGCGCCCGAGGCCGGCGTAGGCGTCGAAGTTGGACATCTGCGTGTTGACGCCGGGCACGAACAGCCCGACGTCGCGCGTGCCCGGCTCGATGTGCCCGACCAGCTCGGCGATCCGGCCGTTGCCCGACGGGTCGAACTTCAGGATCTGCCGGTTGTTCGCGAGGATGTCCTCGTACAGCTTGATCCGGGCCTGGGACGCCTTGACGTCGTCGGCGTCGGTGAGCTGTGCGAGCCGTGAGCGTTCGGCGGTCAGCGCGTCGGCGACCTTCGTGCGGTTGGCCGCGATCGCCTGGCCCCACGCGCCGGTGTCGGCCGCGCCGCCGATGCCGGCCGGGTTTCCGGCCTTGGGCAAGGGATCCTCGGGCAGCAGGGCCCGGTACATCGCGGCGACCTGGGCGTCGGCCCGCCGGTAGCCGGCCGCCGACTCGGTCAGTCCACTTTGGAGCTTCTTGGCGAGCGTGACGTCGCCGGAGAGCTTCGAGCCCAGCTCCGTCATCGTCTTCTCGAACGTCTTGGCCGCCGCCTTGGCCGCGTTGACCTGCCCGAAGGCCGTGGCCGGCACCTTCTCGCCCGCGACGGCGGACTGCGCCGAAGACAGCGCTTCCGCCCGCGTGCCATACTCTCCCGCCGCCGTGTCGAGGCGAGCGGGGGCCACGCGATACCCGGCAGCCGTCACGGCCCGCCTCCGTTCTGCAGCAAGGGGTCGTGAGTGCGTAACAGTGTTAGAACACTGTTACGCACTCACGACCGGGTCAGTAGACGTCCGGCTCTTCGCCGATCACCGGCGGCGCGACCGGGGCGGACTGGCCCCAGACGTTCTCCGTCTCCACCAGCCAGGCCGGGATCCGGCGGCCGGAGCCCATGTCCCCGCCGCCGCCCATGCCCATCGGCATCATGGGCATCATCGGCATCGCGCTCTTGGCGGCCGCCGCACCGGCGGCCCCGACCGCGCTGCCGGCCAGGCCGCTGAGCGCGTTGCCCGAGCCGCCGTCGCCGGCCAGGCCGGAGTGCGCCGCCGGGGCGTCCGCGCCGCCGCCGGCCGAAAGCCCGCCGGCTCCCCCGATGCCGCCGCCGATCGACGGCGCGTCACCCCCGCCGATCGGGATGCCGCCCCCGGCACCGCCTTCGACGCCGGCGCCGCCGCCGAGCTTCGTGCCGGGTGCCTCGTCCTTGTTCTCCTTGGGGTCCTTGCCGGACGCCCAGCCGGGCACCTTCGGCATGATCGAGCCGAACCGGCCGAACGCGGCGGCCGAAGCCGCGGCGAGCCCGGCGGTGAACATGTCGCCGAACAGCGGGTTCGACGTCGGCGCGGTCGTGCCGGGCTGCTGCGTGGTGCCGTCGGCGCCGGGCAGCGGGTGCCCGTCGGTCGGCGTGACGACCACGCCGGGATCGGTCGTGCTGTTGCCGACGAGCCCGGGCGCGCCGGCACCGCCCGCGCCACCACCGGCGGGCGGGGCGACCGGCGTCTCGACGGCGTTCGGCGACGCCGGGATCGACTCCTCGGCGACGCCGTACTCACCGGCCAGTGTGGTCATGACGGCGATCGCCTTGCCGTGCGCGGATCCCGCGGCGTTCGCGGCGGACTGCTGCGCCTCGACGTTCGAGATCGCCTGCTGGCGCTGCTGCGCGGCGGCCTGCATCACGGCGGGCGAGGCGTCCGGCGGCAGCAGCGGCGGGTTCACCGCGAGCGCGACGTCGGCGGGGGAGACGTCCGGCACCGAAACCGGCGGCGGCATCTCCTTCTTGGCCTTCACCAGCGCGTCGGCGGCGTCGTCGAGCATCACGTTCATCGCCTCGGCGGTCTGCGCCACCTTGGCGATGCCGTTCGCGAGGTCGACGATCATGTGCTGGTACTGGTCGGCGGCGCCACCGGTCCACTGGTCCTTGAACTCGGTGAGCTCGGAGTTCAGGTTGTGGGCCTGCTCGTGCAGGTGCAGCGACGCGGACTTCCACTTGTCGGCGGCGTGCCGCGCGCTGTTCGGGTCGCCGGCCTGCAGCATCGCGTACAGCTGCTGATGGCTGTACGCGGCGAAGTTCGTGTGGGCCGTGGTGTCGTGGTGGTGGGTCATCCCTTGCTCCCGTCACTGTGCCCGAGGCCGAGCAGGCCGAGCACCGGGTCCAGCAGGCCCGTGACGGCGCCCGAGCTGTGCAGGTCGCCGGCCACCGACTGGTCGGCGTTCGCGTAGCCGTCGGCGACCGTGTTCGTGACGTCCTGCGCGAACCCGATCGCGCTGCGGACCTGGTCGAGCAGGCCCTGCATCTCCGACACCGCGGCGCGGTTGGCGTCGGCCAGCGACCCGGCCTCGCCGAACTCGCCGAACAGCAGCGGCTCGTCGCCGAGGGTGAGCAGGAAGTCGTTCGGTTTGGACATCGCCTGGATCTGGGTCTCCAGCTCCCGCACGAAGTCCTTCAGCGATTCCAGGTGGACGTAGTACGACTGGTCGTGCATCGGATCCCGTCTCTGTCCGCACGTGGGGGATGAGGGAAAGCCGGTCGGCCGGTGCGAGCGGGGGGTTTCCCGCACCGGCCGACCGACGTCTGGGCGCGGATCAGCCCGCGAACAGTCCCTGGTTGCGGTTCTCCAGCTGCTGCTGGAGGTCGTGGGCCTCGCCGACCTTGCCGCCGAACTGCGCGATGATGGCGACGATGTCCGCGGTGGCCTGGCGCAGCCGGGTCTCCGACTGGCGCGCCGCGTCACCGGCGGAGCTGCCGGAGGCGTACCAGGTCGCGGTGATGGGCTGGAGGTTCTGGTGCAGCTGCTCCAGCTGGGAGGTGAGCGCCTTGGCCTTGGCGGCCAGGGACGCCGAGCTGTGCTGCAGCGCGGCGAAGTTGATTTCGACGACGTCGGCCATCGGTACGTCCTCTCAGGTCAGGGGTTGAGGCGGGGGATCACGCCCGAGCCCTCGAGGGTGTTGCCGACCCCCTGGAAGCTCTGGTGGACGTCGGAGTCGCCGCGGCCGTAGTTCGCGTGGCTGGTGTGGACGAGCTGCGACATGGTGTCGAGCTCCTTCACGGCCGTGGTCATCTTCTCCTGGAGCCGGCGCTGGAGGTCCCAGAACGCCACGGCCTGGTCACCCTTGTAGTTGCGCAGGGCCTCGGTCAGCTCGGACTCCAAGCTGGCCATCGTGGACTTGGCGTTCGTGGCGGTTTCCTCGAAACCCTGGACGGCGCGCGTCATAGCAGCGGAATCTGCCTGGAATCCCGGACTGGACATCGACGGGCCACCTCCTTCCTGAAGCGAATTTCCCCTGGCGCGGTGATCCGCGCGGTGTGAAAGTCACGCTAGAAAGAAGGGGGGTGTGGTCAAACGGCACAACTGCCGGTCGTGCTGACGGCACTATTACCCACAGGGACCCGGCGGGGCCCGCCCAGCCCCCGAACGGGGGCGCGCTCCAGTGCCCGTCGTGACCGTCCCGGCCAGGCTGTATGCCATGGCAGACAAGGGAAATCCGCTGGTCACGCTCCGGTCGTGGCACCGCCCCCTGGTCGTGCTCGCCGGAGCACGGCGCTGCGGTGCGCGGCGTCGGTGCTCGGGCTGCTCGTAGATGATCGCACGGTGGTCAACACGCCGACCCGGCTCCGGGTGGTCTCTGCCGAAATTCTGAGATCCGCCCGGTAGACCCGGGGGCCCCGGACGGAAGGCGGCCCGAGATGGTCCACCCGCACGCTCTGCTCACCGAACTGGACCGCGCGCCGGACGTGCCCGCGTTCGAGCGGGGGGACGCGGTGACCACCCGGGCGTCGCTGAAGGAGCTGGTCGGCCGGTTCACCGCCGGGCTGCGGGCCGCCGGGCTCGGGCCGGGCGCCGGCGTCGGGATCGCCACCGCCGTCACGCCCGAGGGCTTCGCCGCGATCATCGCCGCGCACGTGCTCGGCTGCCGGGTCGTCTGCGTGCGGGCCGGGCTGCCGGTGCCGCAGCTGCGGCACATCGTCGAGGACATCGACGCGCTCGTGGTCGACGAGGCGACCGAGTCGCCCGAGCTGCTCGGCACCGTCGCCGGCGCGCTGATCCTGCGGATCGGGCCGGAGCTGCTCGCCGCGTACGAGGAGCCGGTGCCCGCGGGCCGGCCCGACGACATCGCGACGGTCGTGTTCACCAGCGGCAGCACCGGCGTCCCGAAGGGCGTCGCCTTCGACTACCGGGCCTTGAGCGAGGGCCGCGTCTGGCAGGCCCCGGTGCCCGGCTCGGCCCACGAGAAGCTCGGCGCGGGGTTCAGCCGGTTCCTGCTGTTCGGCACGCTCTCCAGCGCCGTGATGCTCGAACAGCTGGCGCTCTGCCTGCTCTCGGGCGGCACGGCCGTGATCCCCGACGGGCTCCCGGACTTCCCGTGGATCCTGCCGCGGCTGCGGGTGAGCGCGGCGCTGATGACCGTGCCGCGGCTGCACCAGGTCCTCGACACCCTGCGGGCCGAGGACGTCGACCTGAGCGACCTGCGGACGCTGATCGTGGCCGGGTCGCCGGTGCCGCCGCACAAGCTCGCCGAGGCGGCCGAGCTGATCGGGCCCGCGATGCACCACGCGTACGGCCAGACCGAGACCGGCATGCTGACGGTCTGCGGGGCGGACGAGGGGCCCGGATCCGTCGGGAAGGCGTGCGACACCGTCGAGATCGAGGTTCGCGACGCCGCCGGGGCGGCGGTGGCCCAGGGGCGGGAAGGCGAGGTCTGGGTGCGCACGCCGTCCGCGCTGGCGGGCTACTGGCGCGACGAGACCACGACGGCGGAGGTCCTGCGCGAGGGCTGGGTCCGCACCCAGGACCTCGGGCACCTCGACGCCGAGGGCTACCTGCACCTGTCCGGGCGCGCCCGCGACGTCGTGATCGTCAACGCGATCATCCACTACACCGGCCCGATCGAGCACGCGATCGCCGCGCACCCGGACGTCGACCAGGCGTACGTCGTCGCGGTGCCGGACGCGCTGACCGGCGAGGCGGCGGTGGCGTTCGTGGTGCCGGTGCCGGGGCGCTCGCCGGACCTGGCCGAGGTGCGCAAGGGCGTGGCGGCCGAGCTGGGGGAGGCGGCCGTACCCGCGCGGTTCGAGCTGGTGGACGCGGTGCCGGTGGCGCCGTCGGGGAAGCCGGACAAGGCGGCGCTCCGGGCGTCCATTGTGGACTAGAAGTGGGTGTCGACGCCGAACTCTTCGCGCAGGGCCCGCATGTCCGCGAGGTCGCGCCCGGCCGGCTCGTACCCCTGGTGGAAGAACACCTGCTGGGCCACGGAAACGCACGGCACCTCGACGCCGTCGATCCGGCCGGTGACGAAACACCCGGCTGGGTAAGGAAAAGTCCCGTCGGGGGCGGCCTGGACGGCTGAGCCGTCCGCGGCGAAGACCAGCGGGTGCAGGTCGAGTTCGGTGCCGCCGTCGGAGAGGACGAACCGGACCGGGCGCAGGTCGAGCGTCTCGCGGTAGCCGAGCTCGGCCAGCGCCGCGAGCACCGCGGGCTCCTGCTCCCGGCGGTGCAGCAGGTCGAGGTCGCGGTGTTCGCGCGTCTGCCGGCCGAGCAGGGCGTCGACGCCCCAGCCGCCGGCGAGCCAGACCCGCGCCGGGGCCAGGGTTTCGAGCACCCGCAGGACCGTGCGGGCGTCCATCACTTCCCGGCGCGCAGGTCCGTGACGACCTTGGCGATCCGCCGTTGCCGGGTCTCCTCGGTTTTCGCCTGCCCGATCGGCAGCACGAACCCCTGCTTCCGGCTGTAGGACAGGCTTTCGAACCGTTTCAGCGCCTCGGGATCGGCGGCCAGCGCGGCGGCCAGGTCGTCCGGTATCTCCAGCTCGCGCGGGGCGGTGTCGAGGACGATCTCGACGTCGACGTCGTCCCCCGCGGCGACCCCGGCCTGCTCGCGGTTCTCGGCGCTGAGCGGCACGAGGAACTGCCCGCCGCGGCTCGCGACCGTGGTGCGGTAGCTGTGGCCGCCGAGGGTGACGGTGACCGCGGGCTTCTTGCCGGCGCCGAGCGCCTCGACGACGTCGCCGGGCACCGGCAGGCCGGTCGCCGTCTTGCCGCCGAGCAGGACCGTGGTGCGGAACTTCATGGGGCGAGTATGCCCCGCGCCGGCCTCCCGGGCGGTGAGGCCGGCGCGGGGCGCGTGTCAGACGCCGGCCGTGGTGCGGATCCAGCTGCGGCTCGACGCGATGCTCGCGTAGTTCTGCGTGCCCTGCGGGTTCGAACCGGAGTTGTTGCCGGTGGAGCAGACGCCGACCTGGACGCCGTTGTAGAGCTCCGGGCCGCCCGAGTCGCCGTGCCAGGCCGAGCCGTTGACGCCCTGGCTCGCGATGGCCGTGCCGCCGAAGGCGTCCGTGCTGGTGCCGGTGACGCGGACGTTGGCGGTCTTCAGCGTGCTCGACGGCGGGCTGGTGCCCTGCGTGCGGCCCCAGCCGTAGATCTGGTTGGTGGACCCGGACGGCGGGTTGCCGGTGCCGAGCTTCATGAAGGTGGTGTTCACCGCGGTCGTGAGGTGCAGCAGCGCGACGTCGCCGTTGGGCGAGGCCTTCTGCTGGTCGACGACGGCGTTCGTGCCCTGCTGGAGGGTCACGTTGCCGACCTTCACGTGCATGCCCGGCGAGTTCAGGCAGTGCTGGGCGGTGAGCACCCACTGCGGGGCGATGATCGTCCCGGAGCACTCGAAACCGCCGTAGGTGGTGACGTTGTTCCAGTAGATCTGCGCGCCCCACGGCGCGGAGGAGACGGTGCTCCCGCCGATGATGTCCTGCTGGGCGTCCGCGGCTCCCGCGGAGACCAAGCTCAACGCGGCGGCAGCGGCACCCACGGCGGCAACCGCCCTCGAAGCCCTCGACATTCGCATGAAAATGCCCTTCGGCCTGGTGATCCGTCCCGAGCGGGACGATCAGCCCAAGGTAAGTTGCGCCGGAATTTTCCGAAACCTACCGAAGTCGGAAAGTCGCCGACGGTGAACGCGCGCCGGCCCGGTGGCCGGGACGGGCTACAGTGCCCGCGGCCACGCGCGAGGGGGAACCATGGCGGCACCGGAGCACGACCCGGAACTGTTCGACGAGCTGATGTGCACCGAAGCTCGCCGTCGGCCGGTCGGCCGCGTCGCGATCGTGGCGCTCGTGTTCGGGCTGATCGTCTTCGCCGCCTGCATGGTGTGGTGGCGGCAGCCGTTCCGGGAACAGCTGCCCGCGGGTGAAGCGCACGGGCTCGACATCGGCGTGTCCTACCAGCCGATCCTGGACCGCTGCCAGGCCGCCGCCCGCCCGGTTCCCGGCGCGCGCGTCCAGGTCATGACGCCGATCTCGGTCAGCGGCGCCGGGGGCAAGCCGCGGGCGGTCTGCTACTACCGCTTCGCGGCCGAGATGACCGCGCCCGCGCGCTGAGGGCTCAAGCCGAGCCGCAGTACTGGGCCTTCACCGGGTCGTGGTCGTAGCGCAGGCCGGTGCGGGTGAACGCGCCTGCCAGGTTGTCCCGGAAGCGCTCGAACGTCCACGGTGCGCGGACCGAGTCCAGCATCTCGCGCACCTCCGGGCAGGCCAGCGTCCGGCGGATCGCCGCCAGCCGGTCCGGCGGGAAGCCGGCCGGGGTGCCGACGCCCTGGTCCGCCACCGTCCAGATCGGGCCCGCGTACTTGTCGTGGCCGACGCGGCGGTCCGGGTACGGCGTCGTGTGCGCGGCCAGCGGGTCCGCCAGGCCGATCGGGTCGTGGACCGCCACGTCGAGGGGCAGCAGCAGGCCCGGGCCGCCGATGTTGAAGAACGTCCCGGTGCTGTGGCCGGCCGCCGACGGGTACGCGTGCCACGTTTCGTCGTCCCAGAAGATGACCGGGCCCGGTTCCGCCGCCAGCTGCGGGCGGATGCGGTCGGCGATCGCCGTGAACTGCGTGAAGTCCGTGGCCAGGACCGGGTTCGCGTGGCCGCTGGCGACGACGTAGCTCGCGCGCTCGTCGGCGATTCCCGTCGCCTCGTCGAGTGGCGCCGGCAGGTCGGCGTAGGCGGTCCGCAGGTCGCCGGCGGCGATCAGGGCGTAGGCGCCCAGCGCGGCCACCGGCAGCGCCGACGCGCGGGTGAGCCGGACCGTCATCACCGGCAGCAGCAGGCAGAACAGCGCCGGCAGCAGCATCCGGGCGTGCATGAAGTCGCCGCCCATGCGGACGACGTACAGCGCCAGGCCGAGCCCGGCCACCACCGGCACCGCGCACACGACGGCCACTCGGCGGTCGAAGGAGAAGCGCCGGAGAAGCGCCGCCACCGCGCACAACGCCAGCGGGATCCACAGGAGGTACGGCGTGAAGAAGTCGTCCAGGTACGCGAAACCCTGATCCCACCGCACCCTCGACGCCTCCTTCACCAGCGCGGTGTTCGGCGTCAGCAGGCCGTAGTAACCCATGCGGAACACCTGGTACGCCAGCGGAAGCGCGGCGGCGGCCACGAGCCAGGTCACTGCGGGCCGCCAGCCCCGCCACTCCAGCACCAGCAGGCCGATCCCGGCGAAGACGCTGAACAGCAGGAGATCCGGCCGGACGAGCACGCCGAGGCCGACCACGACGGCCGTTGTCCACAGTGGACCGGACGGCTGCCGCCGGGCGCGGCGGACCAGCAGCCACCACGTGCCGCCCAGCCACAGGAGGATCAGGCCGGTTTCGAGCCCGGACGTCGCGAAGTCCCGGAACGGCGGCAGCGCGAGCACGACCAGCCCGCCGGCCGGCAGGGTGAACCCGCCGCTGAGCCGGCGGGCGCCGTCGAGGGCCAGCAGCAACCCGGCGGCCGAGCAGAGCAGCCCGGTGACCACGGCGACCCATTCGAGCGGGACGCCGGGGACCCAGCCGAACGCGGCCAGCAGGTACGTCCAGAGCGTGCTGGTGTTCGCTTCGACGCGCTCGCCGACGTTGAAGACCGGCCCGTTCCCGGCCAGCAGCTGCCGCACGGTCCGCAGCACGATCAGGCCGTCGTCGCTCATCCACCGCCGATCCCAGGCCGCGGCAGCGAACCCGGCCACGGTGAGCCCCAGCGTCACGCGGTTGACGAGCCGCCACGGCGAGACGGCGGCGGGTTCCTCGACGACCACGGTCTTCACGGACAGCTCCCTGGGAAGACACCGGCGCCCGCGCGCGCCCGGGAAGCCGGCCGCGCCCGCGATGGCGCAGGCGGGAACTGTAGCGCGGTGCGGTCAGGACTCCACGGGCTTGGTCCACGCGACCTGCACCAGACCCGTGCCGTGGCGGCGCGAGACCAGCGTTCCGCGACCAGGCGGCTGCGGTGACGGCTTGACGTCCGACAGCAGCGCGCCCTCGTCCTTGGTGCCCGACATGATCAGCCCCGGCGAGCCCAGCTCCCGCAGCCGCTGCAGCACCGGCTCGAACAGCGCCCGCCCCGCACCTCCGGAGCCGCGGACGATGATCACGTGCAGGCCGATGTCCCTGGCTTGCGGCAGGAACTCCAGCAGCGGCTGCAACGGGTTCCGCCCGACCGTGGCCACCAGCTCGTAGTCGTCCACCAGGACGAACAGCTCCGGACCGCGCCACCACGAGCGGTTGCGCAGCTGCTCCGGCGTCACCGACGGGCCCGGCAAGCGGTTGCGCATCGCCGTGGCGCAGTCCGCGATCAGCTCCGTCAGCTTGCCTTCCGCGCCCGCGTAGCCCAGCAGGTGCTCCTCGGAGATCGCGCCCAGCAGGCCGCGGCGGTAGTCCGCGACGATGATCGCCGCTTCCTCCGGCGTGTACGCCGAGGTGATGCCGGTCGCGATCGCCCGCAGCAGCGAGCTTTTGCCCGACTCGACGTCGCCGAAGGCCACGAAGTGCGGGTCCGCCGCGAAGTCCAGGTAGACCGGGCGCAACGTCGACTCCGCGATGCCCAAGGTGACCTGCTTCCCCGGGCCCGCGGCCAGCGTGTCCAGCGGCACCTCCGGCGGCAGCAGCCGGACCTGCGGCGCGCGCGGGCCCTGCCAGGCCTCGTTGATCCGGCGCGTCAGGTCGACGCCGCCCGCGCCGATCGTCTCCGGGCGCTGGTCGGCGTCGATCCGCGGCAGCGCCGCGAGGAAGTGCAGCTTCTCCGCGGTGATACCGCGGCCGGGGCGGTCGGCGGGGACGTTGATCGCGACCTTGCGGTCGATCGAGGAGTCCATCGGGTCACCGAGGCGCAGCTCGAAGCGCGTGCCGATGGCGTCGCGCAGCTGGGCGCGGACGCCGATCCACTGGTTGAGCGAGACGATCACGTGGATGCCGAACCCGAGGCCGCGCGCGGCCAGCCCGGTGATCTGCTCCTCCAGCTGCTCGTACTCCTGGCGGATCGTGGTCCAGTTGTCCACGAACAGGAAGACGTCGCCGAACTCGCGGCCTTCGGTGCTCTCGGTGAACTCCGCGCGGCGCTGGCGGAACGTCGTGATCGACTCGATCCCGTTGGCGGCGAAGAACTCCTCGCGCTGTTCGAGCAACGTCGTCAGCTCGGCGACGACGCGGCGGCAGCGCTGGGCGTCGCGGCGGGTCGCGTAGCCGGAGGTGTGCGGCAGCCCGGCGATCGGCGCGAGCGCGCCACCGCCCATGTCCAGCACGAACAGCTGCACCTCGGCCGGGGTGTGGGTCAGCGCGAGCATGCCCGCGATGTCCTTCATCAGCGTCGACTTGCCGGTCTGCGGGGCGCCGACGATCAGCGCGTGCCCGCCCGCGCCGGAGAAGTCGGCCCACAGCATGTCGCGGCGCTGCTCGAACGGCTTGTCCACCAGCGCGACCGGGACCGTCAGCTTCCCGTTGCCGCCCCAGCCGAGCGGGCACAGGCCGCGCGCGGCGTCCTCGCCCAGCGGCGGCAGGAGCTGGTCCAGCGTCGGCGGTTCGGCCAGCGGCGGCAGCCAGATCTGGTGCGCCGACGGGCCGCGGCCCTCCAGCCGCGACAGCATCGCGTGGATGATGGTCTCGCCGGTGCCGTCCGGCGCGACCGGGGCTTCCGAGATCTCGGTCGTCACCGGGATCTCGACCGGGGCCAGCGAGAACGGCAGGACGCCCAAGGCCTGGCCGTCTTCGCGGACGACCGTGCTGCGCGGCGGCAGCTCACCCGAGACGTAGGCCGCCTTGAGCCGGATGAGCGTGTCGGTGTCGGCCTTCAGGTAGGCCGACCCCGGCACCGGCGGCAGGTGGTAGGCGTCGGCGACCCCCAGCACCGCGCGGCTTTCCGCGGCGGAGAACGTCCGCAGGCCGACGCGGTAGGACAGGTGCGAGTCGAGCCCGCGCAGCCGGCCCTCCTCCAGCCGCTGCGACGCCAGCAGCAGGTGGATGCCGAGCGAGCGCCCGAGCCGGCCGATCGCGACGAACAGGTCGATGAACTCCGGCCGCGCGGACAGCAGCTCGCTGAACTCGTCGATGATGACCAGCAGCGACGGCAGCGGGTCGAGCGGCGTGCCGTCCGCGCGGGCCTTCTCGTAGTCCCGCACCGACGCGTAGTTCCCGGCCGAGTGCAGAAGCTCCTGCCGCCGCAGCAGCTCGCCGTTCAGGGCGTCGGCCATCCGGTCGACGAGCGCGAGGTCGTCGGACAGGTTCGTGATGACGGCGCACGTGTGCGGCAGACCGGTCATCCCGGCGAACGTCGCGCCGCCCTTGAAGTCGATCAGCGCCAGGTTCAGCGTCTCCGACGAGTGCATCACGGCCAGCGCCGTCACCAGCGTCCGCAGCAGCTCGCTCTTGCCGGATCCGGTCGCGCCGATGACCAGGCCGTGCGGGCCCATCCCGCCCTCGGCCGACTCCTTGAGGTCCAGCTCCACCGGCCGGCCCTCCGGGTTGATGCCCAGCGGGATCCGCAGCCGGTCCCGGGCCGCCCGCGGCGCCCAGGTCACGGCGGTGTCGGTGTCGCGCGGGTCGCCGATGCCGAGCAGCCCGGACAGCCCGAACGTCGCCGACATCGGCTTCTCGCCGACGACGGCCGCGGGCGTGTGCAACGGCGTCAGCATCCGGGCCAGCGCTTCGGCGGCGCCGCGGTCGAGCACGTCGGGGCGGCCGAGGAAGCCGAGCCGCTGCTCGGTGGCGTCGCCGACGACCATGCCGAGCGAGTCGGGGGTGGTGTGCAGGCTCAGCAGCTTCTCGGTCGAGTACGTCCGCGGGTGCTCCGCGCCGACCTCGATCACCGTGACGCCGAGCCGGCCGTCCACGCCGATCAGCCGGGGCTCGCCGTGGGCGTTGCCGCCGTCGACGACGACCACCAGGTGCGGCAGGTCGAGCTCGCTCGCCGCGCGGCGGCTGAACACCGGGCGCTCGCCCAGGTCCGGGCCGAGCAGCTCGGCCAGCGCGGCCGCGGTGTCGGCGGCCAGCCGCCGCGAGCCGACGGCGTCGGACGCCGTCGCGGCCGTCGCGTGCGGCAGCCACTTCAGCCACTCCCAGTCGTGCCGGCGATCCGGCGACACGCACAGCGCGAGCCGCAGGTCGGAGGGGGAGTGGAAGGTGGCGAGCTGGCACAGCAGCGCCCGCGCCAGGCCGAGCACGTCCGGCCGGCGCCCGGCCAGGCTCACCGCGGCGAACGACCGCAGCGACAGCGCCACCGGCAGCCCGTCGACCGTCGAGTAGGTGCGGATGAAGTGCTTGAGGCTGGTCGAGGACACCGGGTCCAGGTCCTCCAGCGGCACGGTCTGCGGCGCCTTCAACGGCGTCGCCAGCCGCTGCGGCCCGGTGCCCGCGCGGACCTGCGCGAACTGCCCGTCCGTGCGCCGCCGGTCCCACAGCTGCCCGGTCTCGACGTAGGCCCACAGGTCGGCCGGGTCGGGCTGGACGGCGACCATCGCGGCGCGCTGGCCGTCGGCGATGTCCCGGACCTGGCCGCGCAGGCCGGTGAGATAACGCTGGTAGTCGCGGCGCTCGTCGTTGATCTGCGCCTTCTTCGCCATCCCGCCGCGGCCCAGCGACATCACGACCATGCCGCCCATGGCGCAGATGAACAACGCGCCGAAGATGTAGGTCATCACCCCGCCGTCGCGTCCGATGTAGACGAACGACATCGCGCCCATGCCGAGCATCATCGGCAGGAACATCATCAGCTGCATCATCCCGCCGGACGAGCTCTTCGGAAGCATCGGCGGCGACTGCAGCACGATCTCGGTCGGGCGCTCGGGCGAAAGGCTCATGCGGCGAAAACTCCAGATCGGGACGGCTCTGCCCGGTATTTTGGCCACTCACCGCCCGCTCGCGGTGGGTACTTTTGCCGTCCGCCCGCTTCCGGGGACGAACTTACGCTCTGCCGAGCAGCCATCCGCGGAAGGAGAGCCATGGCCGGCGAGTACCGGGCGGAGCCCGAGGCGATGCGCTCCGCCGTGGGCAACGTCGGGGGCATCATCGCCCACGGCATCAACGCCGTGGCCGATCTGGAACGCCTGGTCGTGCAGCCGACGTCGTTCGCGACGTTCGGCAGCGCGGTCGCCGCCGCCAACGCCGCCCTGCACTCCGGCCAGATCACCGCGGTCCGCACGCTCCTGCAGCTGTTGCAGCAGATCAACGGGCTCGTCAAGGCCAGCGCCGACGCCTACCAGGCGGCGGACCAGGACGTCGCCACCGGCTACGGGGGCGGCACCGCGACCGGCGGGGCCACACCGCCCGCGTCGATCTGGGGGAACTCGCACGCTTCCGAGCTCGCCACCCTGGCGATCAACGACAGCGCGGGCGCCCACGGCGAGCCGTCGTCGGTCGGCAACGTCCTGCGCTACCTCGGCGACGCGGACCTCGGCAAGCTCGGCGACCACCCGATCACCGACACCCGCTTCCACGGGGTCGCCGACTTCAACGACTGGCTCGCCGGCGACGCCGACAACCAGGCGCGGATGGGGCTGATCGAGGTCTACGCCGGCACCGCCCGCACGTTCTCCGACGTCCCCGGCGGCGTGCACAGCGGGGACGTCGTGGTGGTCGAGCCGCTGCTGTTCTCCGACCGCCAGCCGGTCATCGGCGTCGCCGGCGACGGCGGCCGCCTGTACAACCACGGGCTCCTCGACGCCCGCATCAGCGGACTGGCGAAAGTCAGTGTGTACCGGCCCGCTTCCGTCGTCTGAGCTGTGTTTCCCGCCCGATGAGACTTTGTGAGGTCGTCCGATGCTGACTTTCCCGAACTCCAGCGCGATGGACGCGACCGCGTCCTCGGGCGGGCCGATCACCATCCTGCCGCAGATCGTCACCGGCCAGCCGGAGCAGATCGCCCAGCACGTGCTCGACCTGGTCAAGAAGGCCGAGCAGTTCCTGAGCATGTACACCGAGCTGTCCAAGGCCGCCGACCAGCTCGGCAAGATCTGGTCGGGCGCGGCGAGCGAGTCGGCGCTGAAGAAGATCACCGACTCCCTCGACCAGCTCACCAAGATCATCGGCGTGGTCCAGAAGGGTGCCGAGCTGCTCGGCATCTCCGGCACGCTGATCAAGACCGCGCAGGAGGCCTACCGCGCGGTCGTCGCCGCGGTGAACCCGACGGTCGCCTCGCTGATGTCGAACCCGTGGACCTACGGCGCGGCGGTCGCTTTGTCGACCGGCACGAGCGCGTCGCTGCGGGCCTTCATCACGTCGATCGGCGCGCTGCTCAAGGCGCTCGGCGCGACCGACCTCGCCCAGCAGATCACCCAGCTGGCGACGGTCATCGGGGAGATCGAGAAGCTGTTCCACCACGACACCGGAACCGCGGGAGCGACGACGCCGTCGGCCGGGACCACCCCGGTCACGGCCCCGCAGGCCCCGTCGTCGGTGGCGAGCCCGGCCGGGCAGCAGGCGGTGGCGGGCGGGAGCGGCGGGGGGATCCCGCAGCAGCAGCCTTCGTTCACCGACTACACCCCGCCCGCGCTCGCCACCGGCGGCGGTTCCAGCACCGGAGCGACCGGAGCCACGACGCCGGTGACGGCCAACGGCACCCCGCTCGACCCGTCGAACAGCTGGATCGCCGTGGACCCGGCCCAGAACGGCGCCACCGTGCCGACCCAGCCGGCGCCGGTCACCCAGCCCGTCACCCAGCCCGCCCCGGTCACCGGCGGCGCGGGCGCGGCCGGCGGCGCGAACGAGGTCGTCATCCACACCAACCTCACCACCGGTGAGTCCACTGTGGAGGCTCCGGGCGGGCAGGACTTCGACGTCGACATCAACCTCGACTACGACGGAAAGCACTTCAGCCAGCACGTCGGCTACGACGCGGCCGGGAACTAGCCGATGACGGGCTCGGGGGTCGTCGACGCGTCGGGAGTGGTCAGCTCCGTGCTGTCCGGGTACCGGCAGGTCCTCGTCGAGTGCCAGCGGCGCGTCACGGGTGACCCGGGCGCGCTGAGCGCGGCGTCGCAGCGGGTCGCCACCCAGGCCTCGACGGTTTCCGGCAAGGCCAAGGAGATCGACGAGTCCGCGAAGACGCTGCACGCGGACTGGGACGGCGACGCCTACACCGCGTTCGCCACCGCGGCGCAGAAACTGGGCGGGGAGCTCACCGACGCCGCCACGAAGCTCGACGACCAGGCGAAACGGCTAAGCACGGCGGCCCAGCTCGTGCAGTCCGCGAAGGCCGCCGTCGACTCGGTGCTCGCGCAGTTCGACCAGTACGCCCAGCAGCTGACCGCGCAGGCCCGCGCGGTGAACTCCGCCTCGGTCGGCGCGTTCATCCAGGCCGCCCGCCAGCTCGGCGAGCAGAGCGTCCAGGCGGCCCGCCAGGTCGTCGACGAGTACTCCGACGCGCTCGCCGAGCTGTTCCCGCCCGAGGGCACCCAGCGGCTGGAGTACAAGCTGGGCAAGAAGACCGCGGGCCCGCTGGGCTGGCTCAACGGCAGCCCGCTCGACGGGCGCAAGCGGCCGCGGGACGCGCCGTCGTGGTTCAAGAACTCGGGCTGGAAGAAGCTCACCTGGGACGGCCTCGAAGGCACGCGCGCGCCGAAGAAGGCGGACACGCCGTTCGG
Source organism: Amycolatopsis sp. NBC_01307 (assembly GCF_035975215.1). Lineage (NCBI taxonomy): Bacteria > Bacillati > Actinomycetota > Actinomycetes > Pseudonocardiales > Pseudonocardiaceae > Amycolatopsis > Amycolatopsis sp. NBC_01307. Next base: position 93,288 of record NZ_CP108403.1, read on the forward strand.
GCAGCCGAAGCCCGAGGGGCTCAAGGACAAGCTGGGCAACAACACCGAGATCACCTACTACAAGTTCAAGCAGGACCAGGACGGGCTCACCCCGGAGTACGACGGGAAGATCACGTCGAAGGGCTGGGACGTCGGCGCGTCCGGGCACACCGAGCTGGCCGCGGTGAAGGAAGAGGGCGAGCTCAAGGGCGACTGGGGTGTCTCGTCGGCGCACGCCAAGGGCACGGTGTTCGCCGGCGGCGAGGCGAGCGCGTCCGGCACCCTCGGCGCGCACGGCGTCGGCGCGCACGCGAACGTCTTCGTCGGCGGCAAGGTCGAGGGCGAGGTCGCCGCGGACGTCGCCGGCATCGGCGTCGGCGCGAACGGCACGCTGCAGTACGGCATCGGCGCGCAGCTCGACGCCCAGGCCGTCTACGACGCCGGCCACCTCAAGGTCAACTTCAAGGCGGGCGCCGCGCTCGGCTTCGGCGCGGGCGTCGGCGCGAAGATCGACATCGACCTGCCGAAGGTCGGCCACACGATCAGCGAGTACGGCGGCGCGGCCGCCGACTACGTCGGCACCGCGGCGCACGACGCCGCCAACGCCGTCGGTTCCGCTTGGGACGACGCGGTTTCGTCGGTGGGGGCGTGGTGACCCTTCCCCTGGACTTCGTGATCCCCGACGGCTGGACGGCCGTCGACCCCGGCGACTCCGGCGCGGTGTTCGTCGCCGTGCACGACGCGCCGGCCGGCGAGTTCGTCCCGAACATCACGGTGAGCGTGCAGCAGCGGCCCGACGCGAAGTCGATCGACGACATCGCCGCCGAAGCCGTCGAGCGCCTGTCCCTCAGCTCGGCCGGGCTCGACGTCCTCAGCCACCGGGACGTCGGCGCCCCGGCCGCGCCCGGTGTCATGCAGCTGCTGCGCCTGCGCACCGGCGAGGGCACCGAGCTGATCCAGACCCAGGTGCACCTGACCGTCCCCGGCGCCACGCCGGAGCAGCGGCTGGTGCTCGAGCTCGCCTGCACGGCCGCGCCCGCGACCGCGCGGGCGCTCTCACCCGGTTTCCAGCGGTTCGTCGGCAGCGTCCACGTCCGCCAGCACGAAGGGAGACAACAGTGACCGATCCGTACGCGGTGCCGGACATGGACGAACTGCTGGCGCAGGTGCGCAAGCAGACCGAAGAGGTCCAGCGGATCCAGCGCACGGTCGAGGCGATGGAGGTCAAGGCGCACTCGCGGCAGAACGAGGTCACCGTCACCCTCCGCGGCGACGGCCGGTTCACCTCGATCGACATCGACCCCCGCGCGATCCGCGAGTACGACGCCCGCAACCTCTCGGAGATCGTGCTGGAGGCGGTGAACGCCGGGCTCACGAAGCTCGCCGAGGCTTCGAACGCGAAGTTCGCCCCGGTCATCTCGGCCGCCAAGAACATCTGATGACGGCCGACGTGTTCTTTCCCGCGGAGGCGCCACGATGACGGCCGCCGCGATCACGGGGACGACCCGCCGGGTCACGGTGGTCACGCCGCGGGCCCGGGTGGACGTCGCGCTGCCGCAGCAATCGACGTTCGCCGAGCTGGTGCCGCAGCTGGTGCGGCTGGCCGGAGCCGCCGGGCAGGCGTCGGCCGACCATCCCGGCTGGGTGCTCTCCCGGCTCGGCGGGGCGCCACTCGCACTCGGCCTGAGCGTCGCCGCGGCCCAGATCCGCGACGGCGAAGTCCTCCACCTGACCCCGCGGGAACGCCCGCGGGGTCCGCTGCTGTTCGACGACGTCATCGATTCGATCGCCAGCGTCGCCGACTCGAACGGCGGCTGGGGTCCGTCGGTCGCGCGGCGGTCCGGGCTGGTGGCCGCGGTCGTGCTGCTGCTCGCGGGCGGGCTGCTGGTGCAGGCCGCGGCGTCCGGCAGCGTGCTGGCCCCGATCGGGACCGGGCTGCTGGCGCTGGTGCTGCTCCTGGGCGGCGGCGCGCTGAGCCGCGCGTACGGCGACGCCGAGGCCGGCGCGGCCGGGTCGCTCGCCGGGGTCGGCGTCGCGCTGCTGGCCGGGATGTCCGTGCTGCCGCCGCACCCGCTGTTCTCGCTGTCGGCCGGCCCGCTGGCCGCCGGCTTCGCCGCCGTGACGATCTACGGCGTGCTCGCGGCGGTCTCGGTCGCCGACCGGCTGCCGTGGTTCGTCGCGATCACGGTCGCGGCCGGCTTCGGCGCGGTGACGACCGGGGTCGTGCTGCTGGCCGGCACCACTCCGGTGGCGGCCGCGGCGGTGGCCGCCGTGCTCGCCACGGCGCTGGCCGCGGTGGCCCCGATGCTGGCGCTGCGCCTCGCGCGGCTTCCGCTGCCGCGGGTGCCGGAGGACATGGAGGCCTTCCGCGCCGACGAACAGCCGTCGCTGGGCGACGAGATGTTCGGCCGGACGTCGCGCGCCCAAGCCGTCTTGACGGGCCTGCTGGTGGCGCTGGGCCTGGTGGTCCTGTTCTCGACGGTGGTGCTGGCGACCGGCGGCCCGTGGGACGCCGGGCTGGCGGCGGTGCTGGGCCTGGCGTGGATCCTGCGGTCGCGGTCGTACGCGGGGAAGACCCAACGCCTGGTGCTGGTGGGTTTCGGCATCACGAGCCTGGTCGTCGCGGGCGGCTGGCTGGTGGCCTCGGGCAACCGCACGGCGATCTTCGCGACGGGCTGCGCGGTCGTCCTCGCCGCGGCGATCTGCCTGGCCTACGCCACCCGGGTAGCGCGCGGCCTGCGATCGCCGTACTGGTCACGGCTGCTGGACGTCTCGGAGTTCCTGGTGCTGCTCTCGCTGGTCCCGTTCGTCGGCATGATCGCCGGAGTCTACGAAGCCGTCCGCGGCTGACGCTGGTCCAAAGCCGTGAAGGCCTCCTTACCGGCCATAAGAGCCGGTAAGGAGGCCTTCACGGCTTTCAGGAGTCCAGCGCCAGCGGGAGCGTGCGGCGGACTCCGGCGCCGTGCCGGCCGTGCAGCGGGACGGCCGAGTGGCCCGGTGACGGCACCGGCTTGCCGGGACGGCCACCCACCCGGATCGTCAGCTCCTCGTGCTCCTTGCCCGCCGCCGTGCGGCGCAGCGTGTACGACGTCGCCGTGAAGGCCGCCTCCGGGACCGAGACGTCCAGCGTCCGCACCGAACGCGGCATGAAGCACATCTGGCTCGCCTCGCCCCACGTCCACGCCCGCCAGTGGTCGGCCTGCGCGGCGGACGGACCCTGGACGCCCAGCGCCACCCGCAGCTCCTGGCCCAGCTCGCCCGCCTCCAGCACCGTGCTCGGGTAGCCGGCCTCGGCCAGCTCGCCCATCAGGCTCAGCGCCGCCGACGCCGTGCTGCGCAACGCACCCAGATCGCCGCCGCCGCGGGCCAGCGCCGCGATCGGCGCGAGGTCCGGGCGGTAGCGCACGGCCAGCCAGCGCACCCGCAGCACCTGGTCGCCGCGCGGGACCGCCCACGTCAGCAGCTGCGCCGACGCCAGCGGGACGTCGGTGCGGCGGTAGGCCGCGCGCAGGATGTCCACCAGCACCGCGGACGAGGGCGAGCCCGACCCGGGCGTGAGGCGCACCAGCGCGCTCCACCCGCCGTCGACCTCCGCGACGCCGAAGCGGTTGCCCGCGCGGTCGACGTGCTGGCGCACCTTCACCGGCCCGGCGACGCGCATCAAGGGGTCTGGGCTGTCGTGACGGGTGTCGTGGCGCCGCAGGCGGTAGGCGATCCACGTCAGCGTCCAGCCGGCCGGGTGCCGCCCGGCGAACCGCACCGACGTCAGCAGCACCACCAGCCCGGCGGCGGCGCTGACGCCGATCCTGACCGGCTGCGCGAGGCCGCCGACGGTCCACGCGAGCAGCGCGGCGATGGCCGCGATCTCCCACACCGCGGCCTGCAGCGGCCGGATCGGCAGCAGCCAGGGCAGCGGCGCGCGAGCGGGTCGCGGCGGCGCCGGGCGGACGGTGGATTCAGCGGTTCCGACGGACACAGGTTCCCCTTTCCCCGGTCCCGGACGCTAGTACCTCCCCAGATACGGCGTGGGCGTAAAAATTACCCTCGCCGTGCCCGGATCGGGTGCTTAGCATCAACGGCTCGGAGGGTCGGTACGCACACACCGGGGGCGCAGCAGCGTGTGGACGCAGCGGGACCAGATCCAGGCGTACCAGTTCCTCCGCCGCAGGCTGGTCTCCGCGCTCGTCGCCGCCGACGCCAACCACCCCGTCTCGCCCAGCCGCCGCCTCGTGCTCGGCACCGTCCTGGGCCTCGTCGCCGCCCTGCTCGTGACCGCCGTCTTCGGCATCATCGGCCTGCTGAACCCCTCCGGCGGTAAAGACTGGCTGGCCGGCGGCAAGGTGATCGTCGAAGAGGGCACCGGCGCGCGGTTCGTCCTCGGCGCAGACGGCGTGCTGCACCCGGTCCTCAACTACGCCTCCGCCCGGCTGCTGGCCGGCGGCAACGGCGACGCGACCGTCTCGGTGTCCTCGGAGAACCTCGGCAAGGCCGGGCGCGGCGCCCAGATCGGCATCGCCGGCGCCCCCGACTCGCTGCCCGCGGCGCCGGCGCTGGTCACCGCGCCCTGGACGAGCTGCAGCCGGACCACCCAGGACGCGCCCGCGTCGGCCGAGCCGCGCACCGCCGTCCTGCTCGCCGCGCCCGCGTCCGGCGTCGAACTGCCGCGTGACCAGGGCGTCATCGTCCGGCTGCCGCAGGGCGAGAAGTTCCTGCTCAGCGGCGGCCGGCGCTACAAGCTCGGCGACGAGGCCGCGACCGCGCTGCAGTTCGACAGCTACCCGACGATCGCGGTGTCCGCCCGCTGGATCGACACCGTCGCCTCCGGGCGGGACCTCACCGCGCTGCCGGTCGACGGCGCCGGCGGCCGCGGGCCTGTCGTGGGCGGCCGCGACACGCGCGTCGGCGAAGTGCTTTCCGTGGTCGACGCGATGGCCGCGCCCGGCACCGCGACGTCGTACTACCTGGTCCGCGCGGACGGGCTCGAGCCGGTCGGGCAGACCGAGGCGAGCCTGCTGGTGACGACCGAGGCCAACGCGGCGGCCTACGCCGGCACTCCGGCGCCGGTCCAGGTGCGCGCGGCCGACGTCGCCGGGGCGCCGAAGCTCGCCGCGCCCCGCGCCGGTGGCGCCGACCCGGCCGCCTTCCCGGACCGCATCCCCGGCAAGGCGCCGATCACCGGGAACTCGGTGACGCTGTGCAGTCAGGGGAACCGGTTGCTCGTTTCGGCCGAACTTCCGCTGCCCGCCGGATCCCGGGCCATCCAGGTCGCGACCCGCTCCGAAGCACGGGTGGCGGACGAGGTGTTCGTGCCGCCGTCGGGAGGTGCGGTGGTCGTCGAAGCGGGTTCGGCGACGACGTACTTGGTGACCGACACGGGCTTGAAGTATCCGGTGGTGAACACACAGGCGCTGGCCTCGCTGGGGTACGGAGGAGTGGCCCGCCAGTCGATCGCAGGTAGTTTGCTCGCATTGGTGCCGACGGGCCCCGCGCTGGATCCGGTCACCGCCGGCCGGCCGGCCCCGTCGGGTGGAACGGGGTGAAAGTCGTGCACATGACAGAAGAGCGCTCGACCGAAGACGCACTGGCCGCGATGGGCAAGATCCGGGTCGCGGTCGTCGAGGACCACCCGCTGTACCGCGTTTCCGTGGAGCGCGTGCTGGCCGAGGCCGACTTCGTCGAGCTCGGCGCGGTGGTCGACTCGGTCGCGCGCTTCCACGTCCACCGGCAGCCGCCGGGCAGCGTGGTGCTGCTCGACCTCGGCCTCCCGGGCGTAGCGGGCGCGGCGGCCGTGCTGGAGGTCTGCGAGCTGGGCCACCACGTGCTCGTCGTGTCCGCCCAGGCGGAACCGGACGTCGTGCTCGGCGCGATCGCGGCCGGCGCGCGCGGCTTCCTGTCGAAGGACGTCGACGCCGACGAGCTGCTGATCGCGATCAAGACGGTCGCCGACGGCGGCGCGTACGTCTCGGCGGTGGTCGCCGGGATGATCATCAAGGACAACGCCGACCGCCCGGTCACCGCGGCCGAGGTCGAGCTGTCGCCGCGCGAGGAACAGGTGCTGCGGCTGGTCGCGGCGGGGGAGCGGGACGTCGACATCGCCCTGATCCTCGGCATCGGCGTCCGGACGGTGCGCGGTTACCTCGACCGGATCCGCGACAAGACGGGCGAGCGCCGGCGGCCGGGGCTGGTCAAGGAAGCCATCCGGCGCGGTCTCATCGGCGGGTCCGGCCCGCGGCGCGGCGGTCGCAAGTGAGCGACTCCGGCGAGCAGACCCCGGCCCCGCGGCGCATCCGCGTCGGCGTGATCGAGGACCACCCGCTCTACCGGTACGCGCTGACCCGCGTGCTCACCGAGGCCCCGGACATCGAGCTGGGCGCGGTCGCCGACTCGGTGGCCCGCTTCGCCGTGCAGGAACAGCCGGCCGGCAGCGTCGTGGTGCTCGACCTCAAGCTGCGCGGCGTCCAGGACGCCGCCGCGGTCCTGGAGGTGGGGCACATGGGGCACAAGGTGCTGGTGGTGTCCGCGCACGCGGAGCAGCCCGAGGTCCTGGGCGCGATGCAGGCGGGCGCGAAGGGCTTCCTGTCGAAGGACGTCGACGGCGACGAGCTGCTGCGCGCCATCCGCACGATCGCCGACGACAACGCCTACGTGTCGCCGACGCTGGCCGGGATGATCATCCAGGACAGCGAGGAGCGGCACGCCGGGCCGAAGATAGTGCTCTCGGAGCGCGAGAAGCAGGTACTGCGCCTGGTGGCGGCGGGCGAGCGCGACGTCGACGTCGCGGAGATCCTCAACATCAGCGTCCGCACGGTCCGCTCCTACCTGGACCGCATCCGCGACAAGACGGGCGAACGCCGCCGCGCGGGCTTCGTCCGGGTGGCGATCCGCGAAGGCCTGCTCCGCTAAAGCGGCACTTTCACGTGAAAGTGCCGCCCCCTGGTGGTCACTTTCACGTGAAAGTGCCGCCTTCGGGATTCAGAGGCGGCGGTTGGCTAGGGCGCCGGTCGCCGTGCGGGCTCGCGCGGCCACCGCCGGGTCGACGTCCACCACCAGCGTCTCCGTGCCCGGGCCCGCCGCGGCGTGCACCCGGCCGAAGCCGTCGGACGCCAGTGAGTACCCGATGCCCGTCGGCGCCTTCGGGTTCACCGTGACGCCCGTCGCCGCCGGGTCGGCCTGGCCGCACGCCAGGACCCAGCAGCCCGAGTCCAGCGCGCGGGCCCGCACCAGGACCTCCCACTGCTCGCGCTTGCCCTCGCCCGCACCCCACGACGCCGGCAGCAGCACGACGTCGGCGCCGTCGTCGGCCAGCGACCGGAACAGCTCCGGGAACCGGACGTCGTAGCACGTCGCGACGCCGTAGACGACGCCTTCGAACTCGAACGTCGTCAACGAGGCGCCCGGCGCCACGGTGTCGGACTCGGCGAAGCCGAACGCGTCGTAGAGGTGGATCTTGTCGTAACCGCGGTGGTGGCCGCCGCCGGTGACCAGCAGCGTGTTGCGCACCCGGCCGTCCGCCGGGGTGAACATCCCGGCGACGATCACCACGTCGTGCTCGGCCGCCACCGCGGCGACCGCCGACGCCCACGGCCCGTCCAGCGGCTCGGCGACCGTGTCCAGGGGCCGGCCGAAGCGCGCCATCGTCGCCTCCGGGAACACGACGATCCGGGCGCCGTCGGCGACCGCCGCTTCGACGCCCGAGCGAACCAGCTTCAGGTTCGCTTCCGGGTCGTCACCCGAGTTGAGCTGGCACAACGCGATTCGCGCCACCGTGGCCTCCTGCATGCTGGGATCCGCCGTCACCGGGGAGTATCGCCGAACGGGCCGGGATCGTGACCTCGTACCCTGGTGGGCATGCTGAACCGCACCGACCTGCGTGGGCAGGTCCCGACCGCCGCCGAACTGCGCGCCACCCTCCCGCGTGCCGAATACGACGTGGACGCGGCGCTGCATCAGGTGCGGCCGGTGGTCGAGGCGGTCCGCGATCGCGGTGTCGAAGCCGTCCTGGAGTACACCGAGAAGTTCGACAAGGTCCGGCCGGTGAGCGTGCGCGTGCCGCGGGAGCGGCTCACCCAGGCCCTCGCCCAGCTCGACCCGGCCGTGCGCGCCGCGCTGGAGGAGTCGATCACCCGCGCCCGCAAGGTGCACGAGGGGCAGCGCCGCACCGACGTCACGACCACGGTCGTCGACGGCGGCACGGTCACCGAGAAGTGGGTCCCGGTCGAGCGCGTCGGGCTGTACGCGCCGGGCGGGCTCGCGGTGTACCCGTCGACCGTGGTGATGAACGTCGTCCCGGCGCAGATCGCCGGCGTCGGCTCGCTGGTCGTCTGCTCGCCGCCGCAGGCCGGGTTCGCCGGCCTGCCGCACCCGACCATCCTCGCCGCGGCCGAGCTGCTCGGCGTCGACGAGGTGTGGGCCGTCGGCGGCGCGCAGGCCGTCGCGCTGCTGGCCTACGGCGGCACGGACACTGACGGCACCGAGCTGACCCCGGTCGACGTCGTCACCGGCCCGGGCAACATCTACCTGACCGCGGCGAAGCGCATGCTGCGCGGCCTGATCGGCATCGACTCCGAAGCCGGCCCGACCGAGATCGCCATCCTCGCCGACGACACCGCCGACCCGGTGCACGTCGCCGCCGACCTGATCAGCCAGGCCGAGCACGACCCGCTCGCCGCGAGCGTCCTGGTGACGACGTCGGAGGAGCTGGCCGACGCCGTCGACAAGGAGCTGGCAGGCCGCGTCCCGGCGACCAAGCACACCGAGCGCGTCACCGAAGCCCTGGGCGGCAAGCAGTCCGGCGTCATCCTGGTGTCCACTGTGGATGACGGGCTGACCGTGGTCGACGCCTACGCCGCCGAGCACCTGGAGATCCAGACGGCCGACGCGCGCGCGGTCGCCGCCCGCGTCCGCAACGCCGGCGCGATCTTCGTCGGCGCGTACGCCCCGGTGTCGCTCGGCGACTACTGCGCCGGCTCCAACCACGTGCTGCCCACCGGCGGGTTCGCCCGCCACTCCTCGGGCCTGTCCGTGCAGAGCTTCCTCAAGGGCATCCACGTCGTGGACTACTCCGAGGACGCCCTGCGCGAGGTCGCCGGCCGCGTCGTCGCGCTGGCGAACGCCGAGGACCTGCCGGCGCACGGCGAAGCCGTCACGGCCCGATTCGCGGGGGAGGCCCGATGACCATCGGCGAAGAGATCACGCTGGACGAGCTGCCGCTGCGCGAGGACCTGCGCGGCAAGTCGCCCTACGGCGCGCCGCAGCTGGACGTCCCGGTCCGGCTCAACACCAACGAGAACCCGTACCCGCCGCCGCCCGAGCTGGTCGCGGACGTCGCCGAGGCCGTCCGCGCGGAGGCGGCCGAGCTGCACCGCTACCCGGACCGCGACGCCCTCGAGCTGCGTCACGACCTGGCCGACTACCTGAGCGTGTCGACGCGGGTCGTGCTCACCGAGGAGAACGTCTGGGCCGCCAACGGGTCCAACGAGGTGCTGCAGCAGATCCTGCAGGCCTTCGGCGGCCCCGGGCGCAGCGCGCTCGGCTTCGAGCCGTCGTACTCGATGCACCCGATCATCGCGTCGGGCACACGTACCGAGTGGCTCCCGGCGCCGCGCCGCGCCGACTTCACGCTCGACACGGCCGCGGCGGCGTCGGTGATCCGGGAGAAGCGGCCGGACATCGTGTTCGTCACCAGCCCGAACAACCCGACCGGCGGCTCGATCCCGCTCGACGAGCTGCGCGTGGTGCTGGACGCGGCCACCGGGATCGTCGTCGTCGACGAGGCGTACGCGGAGTTCTCGTCACAGCCCAGCGCGGTCGAGCTGCTGGCCGACTACCCCGCGCGGCTGATCGTGTCGCGCACGATGAGCAAGGCGTTCGCCTTCGCCGGCGGCCGCCTCGGCTACCTGGCGGCGGCGCCCGCGGTCGTCGACGCGCTGCTGCTGGTGCGCCTGCCGTACCACCTCTCGCGGCTGACCCAGGCGGCCGCGCGCGCGGCGCTGCGCCACGCGGACGCGACGCTGGGCACCGTCCACAAGCTCGCGGCGGAACGCGACCGCGTCGTGGAGGCGTTGGCGGGACTGGGTTTCGACCCGGTGCCGAGCGACTCGAACTTCGTCCTCTTCGGACGGTTCGCTTCGCCGGCGACCGCGTGGCAGTCCTATTTGGACGCCGGAGTGCTGATCCGGGACCCGGGCATCCCCGGGCACCTGCGCGTCAGCATCGGCACCCCGGAGGAGAACGACGCCTTCCTCGAGGCGAGTAAGGAAGTATCACGATGACGCGCATCGGCAAGGTCGAACGGACCACCAAGGAGTCCTCGATCTCCGTGCAGCTGGACCTCGACGGCACGGGCGAGGTGGAGATCTCGACCGGCGTCCCGTTCTACGACCACATGCTGACGGCGTTCGGCGTGCACGGCTCGCTGGACCTCAAGGTCGAGGCGACGGGCGACGTCCACATCGACGCGCACCACACGGTCGAGGACACGGCGATCGTGCTCGGCCAGGCGCTCCGCCAGGCGCTGGGCGACAAGAGCGGCATCCGCCGCTTCGGCGACGCCTGGATCCCGATGGACGAAACCCTGGCCCACGCGGCGATCGACGTCTCGGGCCGCCCGTACTGCGTGCACGTGGGCGAGCCGGAGCAGTTCACCACCTTCACGATCGGCGGCAACTACCCGTTCGTGCTGACCCGCCACGTGTTCGACTCGCTGGCGTTCCACGCCCAGATAGCGCTGCACGTCCGCGTCATCCACGGCCGCGACCCGCACCACATCGCGGAGGCGGAGTACAAGGCGGTGGCCCGAGCCCTGCGCGCGGCAACGGAACCGGACCCCCGCGCGGGCGGCATCCCCTCCACGAAGGGCGTGCTCTAGACCGCGAACACCGCGCCGGGCGTCGCGACCTCGACCTGTCCCGTGTGGACGGCCGAGGCGCGCTCGACTGCGTCGGCGGCGCCGAGGAACGGCCCGAGGTGGGTCAGCACGAGCCGCCCCGAGGTGTGCGCGGCCCGGGCGGCGTCCTCCGGCGTCAGGTGCACCGTCGACGGCTCCGGCCCGTCCGCCTCGCAGAGGAACAGGTCGGCGCCGTTGGCCAGTTCGGTGAGCGCGGCGCACGGGCCGGTGTCGCCGGAGTACGCCAGCACCCGGTCGCCGTCGGTCACGCGGACGCCGAACGCCGGGAAACCGTGTTCCACCGCCGTGGTCGCCAGTGTCAGCCCGCCGGCCTCGGCGAAGTGACCGTCGTGCAGTTCGTGCACCTCGAACGCCTCGCCGATCGGCGCCGCCGCGGTGTTCGTCAGGAACGCGCCGAGCCGGGCCGCGATGCCCGGCGGGCCGTACAGCGGGATCGGCCGCGCCGGGCGGAGGTCGGCGAACAGCAGCGCGTACACCGCCGGCAGCAGGTCGGCGACGTGGTCCGCGTGCAGGTGCGAGATCCAGATCGCGTCGACGTCGGTGAGGGTGGTGTGCTCCTGCAGCGCGGCCAGGGTGCCGGGCCCGGCGTCCAGCCAGAGCGTGGCGCCCGCGCTGCGCACGAGGTACCCCGAGCACGGCGCACCGGGGCGCGGGTAGGGGCTGGCACTGCCCAGCACGATCACGTCGAACGGCATGTGGCACCCTAACCAGCGTGAGCAAGGAAGTGGTGGGCGTCCTGCTGCTGGCCCTGGGTGGTTTCCTGGTGGGCGGCGTCTATTCGGCCTGGAAGACGGCCAAGTTCATGGCCGTGGTGCTGGGCATCGCGGCCGTACTGGCCATCGGCGGCGCCATCTTCTGGTTCGCCAGCTGACCCCGTAAAGCCGTGAAGGCCTCCTTACCGGCCATAAGAGCCGGTAAGGAGGCCTTCACGGACTTTGCCGCTAGCGGCTCGCGCCGACCAGTTCGCGCGGGTCGTCGCCCGGAGCGTCGTCCAGGTGCTTCGTGAGCTTCTCGCCCTCGACGTCGACGTCCGGCAGGATCCGGTCGAGCCACTTCGGCAGCCACCAGGCGCCGCGGCCGAGCAGCGACATCACGGCCGGCACCAGCGTCATCCGGACCACGAACGCGTCCACCAGCACGCCGAACGCCAGCGCGAAGCCGATCGACTGGATCAGCGTCGACTCGGCCAGGATGAACCCGGCGAACACGCTGATCATGATCAGCGCGGCCGCGACGACCACGCGGGCGCCGTGCCGGAAGCCGGTGACCATGGCCTCCTGGGGTTCGGCGCCGTGGACGTGCTCCTCGCGCATCCGCGTCACCAGGAACACCTGGTAGTCCATCGCGAGTCCGAAGAGGACACCGATGAGCAGGATCGGCAGCATGCTCATGATCGGCCCGGTCGACTCGACGCCGAGCAGGTCCGTCAGCCAGCCCCACTGGAACACCGCGACCACGGCGCCGAACGTCGCGGCGACCGAGCCGAGGAAGCCGATCGTCGCCTTCAGCGGCACCACGACCGAGCGGAACACCAGCATCAGCAGGATGAACGCCAGCCCGACGATCAGGGCGAGGTAGGGCAGCATCGCGTCCGAGAGCTTCTCCGAGACGTCGATGTTCGCCGCCGTCTGCCCGGTGACGGCCAGCTTCGCGCCGGTCGCCTCCTGCAGCGTCCCGGATTCGGTGCGGATCGCGGCGACGAGGTCCTCGGTCTGGGTGCTGCTCGGCCCGCTCTTGGGGATCACCGAGAGCAACGCCGTGTCACCGTTCTGGTTGACCTTCGGCGGGGTGACGGCGGCGACGTCGGGCAGCTTCTGGATGTCGGCCGCGGCCTGGCCGAGCGCGGCCTGGCGGTTGGTGCTCGAGCCGACGTCGACGACGACCAGCAGCGGCCCGTTCGCGCCTTCGCCGAAGCTGCGGCTGACGATCTCGTACGCCTTGTGCTGCGTGGACTCCGGTGCGGCGGTGCTGTCGTTGGGCAGGCCGAGCTGCATGCCGAGGGCGGGCAGCGCGACGACGGCCATCCCGGCCAGCGCGACGAGCAGCACCGGCCACCGGTGGCGGGCGACGAACCGCGCCCAGCGCTCGCCGTGCGTCGTCTCGACCGGCTTGCGGCGCAGGCGGATCCGCTCGCCGGCGACCCGCTTCCCGGCGAAGCCGAGGATCGCGGGCAGCAGCGTCAGCGCGATGACGACGGCGACCGCGACGGTGACCGCGGCGGCCACGCCCATCTGGCCGAGGAACGGGATGCCGATGACGGTCAGCCCGGCCAGCGCGATGATCACGGTGAGCCCGGCGAAGACGACGGCGGACCCGGCGGTGCCGGTCGCGCGGCCCGCGGCTTCCTCGGGACTGCGGCCGAGCTTGAGCTCGTGCCGGTAGCGCGACACGATGAACAACGCGTAGTCGATGCCGACGGCGAGCCCGATCATCAACGCCAGGATCGGCGTGTTCGAGTTCAGCTCGAGGAAGCCGGAGGCGAGGAAGATGCCACCCATCCCGGTGCCGACCCCGATCAGCGCGGTGAGCAGCGGGATCCCGGCGGCGATCAGCGAGCCGAAGGTGATGATCAACACGACGGCCGCGACCGCGACACCCAGGCCTTCGGTCGCGCCGGTTTCGGGGATGCCCTGCACCGCGTCGCCGCCGAGCTCGACGGTGAACCCGGCCGCGCGGGCGGCGTTCGCGGTGTTCAGCAGCGCCTGGCGGTCTTCGTCGGTGAGCTCGTAGGCCTTCGCGCCGTAGCTGACCTGCGCGAGGGCGACGCGCTTGTCGGGCGAGATCGACTGGGCCTGGAACGGGTCGACGACGCTCGACACCTTCGGGGCGGTCTTCAGCTGCCCGACGAGCGCCTCGACGGTGGCCTTGCCCCGGGCGTCGGCCACGGTGGTCCCGGCCGGGGCCTCGATCACGACGCGCGCGGTGGCGCCTCCGGCGTTGGCCTGCGGGAACTTCTCGGTGAGCTGGTCGATCGCCCGCTGCGACTCGGTGCCGGGGATGGTCACCGAGTTGGACAGCTGGCCCGACAGCGTCAGCGCGCCCAGTCCGAGGGCCACGAGTACGGCCGCCCAGACGGCCGCGACCAGCGCGCGCCGCCGGAACGACAACCGGCCCAGCCGGTATAGGAAGGTCGCCACGAGTCAGCTCCGTTTCGCCCGAACGGGGTCGGTTCACTCCATCTGATCACTTTCCAAGCTAGCCGATCGGCAAGGAGGCGTCCAAGCCGATCGGCAAGTATGTGACTTGTCGAACAGCAAGGAGTTCGCTTGCCGATCGGCAAGTAAGCGGGTTTGCTCGCCAAGGAGGGCTTGACGTACGCTCCGACGACTCGCTGAGGAGGAAGAATGACCGCCGGCCCGGCCGAGGACACCCGGACCCGACTGCTGCACACCGCGCTGCGGCTGTTCACCGAACACGGGGTCGAAGGCACGTCGCTGCAGATGATCGCCGACGCGCTCGGCATCACGAAGGCCGCGGTCTACTACCACTTCAAGACGAAGGCAGAGCTCACCGAGGCCGTCGCCGAGCCCGGTATCCGCGACCTGGACGAGCTGGTCCTGCGCGCGGCCGCGCAGAAGCGCCGCGGCGCGCAGGTGGACCTGCTGCTGGAGGGGTTCGTCGACCTGGTGGTCCGGCACCGCACGCTGGTGGCGCTGTTCTCGAGCGACCCGGGCCTCATCCGCGCGATCGAGAAGTCGGCCCACGGCGGCATGGAGGGCTTCGGCCAGGCGCTGCTCGGCATCCTGTCGGGCCCGGACCCGGACACGGCGGCCCGCGTCAACGCGATGGTGGCCCTGACGGGCATCGCGATGGCCGGCGGCTCCCCGGACCTGGCCGGCCTGGACGACGAAGAACTCCGCACGGAACTCCTCGACGTCGGCCGCCGGCTCCTGGGCCGCCCCCGCCGCCGAGCCCACCTCCCGATCTCAACCCTCTAACCCGCGAGCCGACCCGCCTCGCGAGTCGACCCCCCAATCACGCGAGTCGACTCCTCAATCACGCGAGTCGACTCCTCAATCACGCGAGTTCGGGTTCTGATCCCGCGAGCCGACCGTCCAGATACGCGAGCCGACCGCCTGGGCGCGCGAGCCGACCGTCCCGGTGCGCGAGCCGACCCTCCGGGTACGCGAGTCGTCCATCCCGGTACGCGTGTCGTCCGCTCAGGTGCGCGTGTCGTCCGCGTCAGGCCAGGCGGTGGAGGTGTTCCGGCGGCACCGCGGCGGTCAGCCACACGCCGTTCGCGCTCACCTGGAAGGTGCGGCCCGCGGCCGTCATCGCCGCGGCGTCCACGCGCAGGATGACCGGCTTGCTGCGGCGGGCGGCGACCGTCCGGGCCGTGTCGATCGTCGCCGACAGGTGGACGGCGTGGCGGTTCATCGGGCGCAGGCCGTCGCGCAGGATCGCGTCGAGGAACTTCGCCACCGTGCCGTGGTAGAGGACAGCCGGTGGCGTCGCGTTCGCCAGACCGAGGTCGACGGCCACGCTGTGGCCCTGGCTCGCGCGGATCATGGTGCCGGTTTCGTCGAAGGCGTACCGGCGTTTGCTGTTGGTCTCGACGACTTCGTCGAGCTGCTCGCGGGTGAGCGTGAACCCGTGGGCGCGCAGCGCGCGCAGGAGCGCGTCGACCGCCACCCAGCCGCCGGGGCCGAGGGTGAGGCCGATCGCGGCGGGGTCGTGGCGCAGGTGCAGCGCCAGCCGTTTCGAGATGCGGATCATTTCTTTGTCGTTCATTACCTCCCCAGGATCCCGCCGCGGGCAAGCGAATTAGATGCCGCCCTCGACCGCGGGACGCAGTTTGCTGGCGCCGGGCCCGAAGCGCGCGAGGTCGTCGTCGTTGTTGTAGAGCGCGCAGCTGCGCAGGGACAGGCAGCCGCAGCCGACGCAGCCGGTGAGGCGGTCGCGAAGGCGTTGCAGGGCGTCGATCCGGGCGTCGAGCTCGTGCTGCCAGTCGCGGGAAAGGCGGGCCCAGTCGGCCTTCGTCGGCGCGTGGTCGACGGGCAGGGTCGCCAGCGCCGCGCTGATGTCTTCGAGGGAGAGGCCGACCCGTTGCGCCGCGCGGATGAACGCGATCCGCCGCAGCACCGAACGCGCGTAGCGGCGCTGGTTGCCCGCCGAGCGCTCCGAGCTGATCAGCCCTCGTTCCTCGTAGAACCGCAGCGCCGTGTGCGGTACTCCGCTGCGGTCTGCCACTTGCCCGATACTGAGATGTTCGGCGAGCCTCGTCACCGGCTCAGGCTAGCCTTGACTTCGAGTTTAGTCGAGGTTGCATCGTCGGAAGCATGACCACTGCGACCGAACCGGGTTACGCCGAGCTGCTTCGACTGATCTCGCTGATGACGGGCGACGACAAGCACCAAGCCGCCGCCGAGTCCACAGTGGACGTCCTGTGGGTGCTCTACGACCGCGTGCTCGACATCACGACCGAGAACTTCCGCAAGCCGGACCGCGACCGGTTCCTGCTGTCGAAGGGGCACGGGCCGATGGCGTACTACGCCGTGCTGACCGCGAAAGGCTTCCTGGACGAGGCGGAGCTGCCGACGTGGTCCGACCCGGTGTCGCGCCTCGGCCGCCACCCGGACCGGCGGCGGATCCCGGGCGTCGAGATCTCCAGCGGATCATTGGGCCACGGCCTCCCGATCGCGCTCGGCACGGCGCTGGGCCTGCGCGCCCGCGGCCTGTTGTCACCCAAGGTGGTGACGCTCATCGGCGACGCGGAACTGGACGAGGGCTCGAACCACGAGGCGATCGTCGTCGCCGCGCGCTTCGCACTCGAGAACCTCACGACGGTGGTGATCGACAACCAGTCGTCGACGCGCGGCTGGCCGGGTGGCATCGCGCGCCGGTTCGACGTCGAGGGCTGGGAGACGCGCACGGTGCCCGGCCGCGACCACGACGCGCTGTTCGCCGCGTTCACCACCCCGCACCCGGGCCGGCCGCTCGCGGTCGTCGCCGTCGTCGAACCGAAGGGCTGAACTCATGCGCGACACGTTCTTGACCACGACCGAGCAGATCCTCGACGCCGACCCGGACGTCGCGATCGTCCTGGCGGACATCTCGGCGGCGCAGCTGGCCGGCGCCGCGCGACGGCACCCGGACCGGGTGATCAACGTCGGGATCCGCGAGCAGCTGCTGGTCAGCACGGGCGCGGGCCTGGCGCTGGCGGGGCTGCGGCCGATCGTGCACACGTTCTCGTCGTTCCTGGTGGAGCGCGGGTTCGAGCAGATCAAGCTGGACTTCTCGCACCAGGAGCTGGGCGGGGTGCTGGTGTCGTACGGCGCGTCGTACGACATGCCGACGGCGGGCCGGACGCACCAGGCGCCGGGTGATGTGGCGCTGATCGACTCTTTGCCAGGCTGGACGGTGCACGTCCCGGGCCACCCTGCGGAGGCGCGCCGGCTCTTGCTGGAGTCGATCCCGGGAGACGGCCGCGTCTACTTGCGCCTCTCGGCTCAGGAGAACGCGTCGCCGCACCTGGGAGTCGGGTTCACGCGGCTGCGGGCGGGCTCTCGCGGGGTCGTGGTGGCGGTCGGGCCGGTGCTGGATCGGGTGCTGCGGGCCACTTCCGGCCTGGACGTGACGGTGCTGTACGCGTCGACGATCCGCCCTTTCGACGCGGCGGGCTTGCGGTCGGCGGTGCTCGCTGCTTCGGCTTCCGTCGTGCTGGTGGAGCCGTACTTGGCGGGGACGTCGGCGCATTGGGTGTCGGAGGCGCTGTCGGATGTGCCGCACCGGCTGCGGTCGCTGGGGGTGCGACGGGACGCGGAGGTGCGGACGTACGGGGAGATCGCGGACCACGACCTGGCCCACGGGCTGGACGCGGGGTCGCTGGGGCTGTCGATCAGGGAGTTCCTGGGGGAGTAGCCGGAGTGACGATTGTGGGATGTTTGTATCGAACGGTGGTTTTTCGCTGCTGGTCCAGAAGTTTCATGAGCTTCTCGTTGTTCCGACGTTCTTCCACGCTGTTGCGCGGCAGTTCGACGTGGAGGCTTTCGTAGAGTTTGAAGCGGTTGAGGTCTATCACGGTGGCCATGACGGCCATGTAGTCGGCGGCGGCGCCTACGCAGGCGCGATAGGTCAACCAGCTGAGGGCGTAGGGTATCAACGCGGCCAGCAGCCACCACCCGTCCGTGGCCAGGTAGCCACAGGCCATCGCGGTGGCGATCAGGAAGACGACACACAGGCGCACGGTCAAGTCGAACTGCTGACGTGCGTCCCGCAAGTGGTCGAGATGCCGTTGCTCCGCGACTAGAGAAAAGTGCTGAGCGGTCGCTATGACGTCGAGCCCGTACTGTTTGCCGACCCGATCTTCCGCGGCGCGCAGAACGTTTCCCAGGCGAGTCGGCATCGTCCTGGCCATGACCGGGAGGGAACGAATAATCCCGAACAACGCGTCGTCGGCGGCCCGTAAGCCGCTGAATTTCGCGCCGTCCTCTGAATCGAACATACTCCTGCGATGAATTTCCCGGGTCCGGTCGTCCCAACTCTTCGGATCTTGGCTGTAGAGCTTCCTCAGCAACTCGTCGAGTCCCATGGCCTGACGTTCGCGAAGCATCTCTTGGCGCTGGAGCAACAGGTCCAGATGGCGTCGATGACGGCTGATTCGCCAGCGCAGGACGAGCCGCGCCGGACCCGAGCTACCCCAATAGCCTTCGAGCAACCGCGTCATCCCGAACTGCAGCGGGTTCAGTACCAGACCGACTATCAAGGATGCCGGCAAGATCCACAGCAGCGCTCCGGCATAGCTGCTCAAGGTCCAACCGGACAGGGATCTGCCCAGCCGAGGCAGGTTCGGGTGACCGCGCCACGCGTCGCTCGCGATCAGAACGGCTCCCCACAGCACCAGGAACAGTGCCGGGATCATGCCGACGACACTGAAATACCGGCCGACTCGGTTGCCGACGGATGTTGCGGCATCTGCGAGTGAGGTGCTCGCGGTCATGAGGTCTTCGCCGGCGGTATGAAACCGCATTTCGAGCAGCTGAGGTCGCCGTAGCTGTTCTTCCTGATACGCCCCTTGCAGCGACGCCTCGGGCAGGCTTCGGGTTTGACGTCCTCGGGATCGGGTTCGCGCTGAGGGTCGCCGGGCTGACGGTAGCTCGGATGGTCGTGCTGGGCGAACGTCGCGGCCCGCGCGGTGCCGACCATCAGCCGCAGCAGGCGCATCGCCTCACCCCGCCCTCCAGGAATGGACCATGTTAGGCCAGCATTCAGGCGCAGTCGACTGCGTGAGGCGGGGTGGGGATGGGGGTTTCGCCCTGGGTGGGGCCTGCTGTGGGCATCGTGGTGGTCGCCGTTGCCGGGGTGTTCGGGAGTGGGTGGGCCTGGCTGGCCTTCGGGGTGGTGGTGGCCGGTGGAGTGGGGATGCTCGGTTGGGTCGTGCTTCGGGACCGCGAGCCCGCTAGCGTGAGCGGTATGGGGTCAACCATCCGGCCGCTCGCGCTCGGGGTCATTCGGCGTGGGGGCGCTCTGCTCGTCTTCGAAGGGCATGACGGAGTCAAGGACGAGACCTTCTACCGGCCGCTCGGTGGGGGGATCGAGTTCGGCGAAACCGGTGCGGAGGCCCTTCGGCGGGAGTTCCGGGAGGAACTCGACGCCGATGTCGAGGTGGGCGCGCGGATCGAGGTGCTCGAGAACGTCTTCGTCTCGGAAGGGCGGACCGGGCACGAGATCGTCTTCCTCTACGACGCCGCGTTCGCCGATCGCGGTTTCTATGCCCGGGAAGAGTTCAAGATCCTCGACGACGACTCCACCGCGCGGTGGGTCGACGTCGCGGACTTTCGCGATGGCAGCAAGATCCTCTACCCCACGGGGCTCACCGAGCTGCTCTCACCGGAGCAGTGACCGCGTCGTCGGCTCCAGCAACACCCCCGAAGGCGAAGCAGAGCGGCTGAACGACACCGAAAATGGGCCGTCTTCGCGGACCGGCAGCTGGGGGAAGGTGTTCGGGGATGGCTCCGTCTCGAAAGTGGCAAAAGCTGTAGGCGGCGCCGAAAGGGACAAGTACAGCTCCGAGCCCGGTGGCGGTGCCGTCAGACCACGCTGGACCGGGCGTAGCAGCAGGACGTTGTCCGAGTCGATCATCGTCTCGTTCGCTTCGTCGCGGTGGGCCTTCCACGCCGGGCCGAAGTAGAAGGCCTCCAGTGCCTCCTTCCGGGCCTCCATCGACCGGAATCCGCGCAGCCACCAGAACTCGTCCGGGGAAGACGGCACGCGGAACAGGCCGAACAGGTGCGCGCCGGCGGCTTCCTGTGGCTCGACGAACTCGCGCTCGAACAGCTCGATCAGCTCGTCGCGACGCCCTGGGTGCAGCGTGTAGCGCCGCAGCTCCAGGACCGTTTCGTACTCGGTGAAAGTCACGAGGCGAAAGCTACCCGGCACCACCGACAAAAAAGGATCAGCGGAACGCGGCCAGCCCCGTGACCGCCTGGCCGAGGGACAGCGCGTGCATCTCCTCGGTGCCCTCGTACGTCAGCACCGTCTCGAGGTTCGCCATGTGCCGCATCACCGGGTACTCCAGCGAAATCCCGTTCGCGCCCAGCATCGTCCGGGCCGTGCGGGCCACCTCGATCGCCGACCGGACGTTGGCCATCTTGCCGAAGCTGACGTGGTTGTGGTGCAGCTGCCCGCTGTCCTTGAGCCGCCCGATCTGCATCGCCACCAGGCCGGCGCGGTTGACCTCGACGAGCAGGTCGGCCAGCTTGCGCTGGGTCAGCTGGAAACCCGCCAGCGGCTTCCCGAACTGCTCCCGCGACAGCGTGTACTCCAACGCCGATTCGTAGCACGCGCGCGCCGCGCCGACGACGCCGAACAAGATCCCGTAGCGGGCCTCGTTCAGGCAGGACAGTGGCCCGCGCAGGCCCTTGACCTCGGGGAACATCGCCGACGAGGGGAGCCGGACACCGTCGAGGACCAGCTCCGCCGTCAGGGACGCCCGCAGGGACAGCTTGTGCTTGACCTCGTTCGCCGTGAAGCCCGGCGTCGACGTCGGGACGACGAAGCCGCGGATGCCGTCGTCGGTCTGGGCCCAGACGACCGCGACGTCGGCGACGGTTCCGTTGGTGATCCACATCTTCGTGCCCGACAGCACCCAGTCGGACCCGTCGCGCACCGCGCGCGTGCGCATCGAGCCCGGGTCGCTGCCCGCGTCCGGCTCGGTCAGGCCGAAGCAGCCCAGCGCGTCGCCGGTGGCCATCCGGGGCAGCCACTCCTGGCGCTGCTCCTCGCTGCCCCACTTGTGGATCGCGTACATCGCCAGCGAGCCCTGCACCGACACGAAGCTCCGCAGGCCCGAGTCGACGGCTTCCAGCTCACGGCACGCGATGCCGTACGCGACCGCGCTGGTGCCGGCGCAGCCGTACCCCTCCAGGTGCATGCCCAGCAGGCCGAGCGAGCCGAACTCCTTCGCCAGCTCCGACGCGGGCAGCGCGCCCGTCTCGTACCAGCCGGCGACGCGGTCCAGCAGGTTGTCCTTCGCGTACGCGCGGACCGCGTCGCGGATGGCGCGTTCCTCCTCGGCGAGCCCGGCGTCGAGGTCCAGGAAGTCGTGCGGATCCGGGGTGCGGCTCATGAGGGCTCCAAGGGGACGCGTCGGTGCGGTCCCCGCAGGAAACCACAGTCAGGCGTCTGTCCCCTGCGTGGCGTTCGTCACGCGGGCGACAGAAGGACGCGCGGTGCAGCGCCGCTCGACCCGCGGCCGGACCTGCTGGCGCGGGATCAGCAGCTCGTTGAACTGGGGGAACGGGACGCTTTCGACGTCGTCGCGCCAGGCGTCGAGCATCTGGGACAGCACATCGTTCTCGGCCATCTCCGCCTCCTGGCGTTTCGGGCGCGCGGAAGCGCGCTCACACGATCGGGTGGCTAGATACCCAGCGACCGGGACGCCGAAACACAGGTCTTCAAGATTCTTCCGGCGCGTCACCCACCCATGGCAGAATCGCGTCGCCGCCGCCATGGCCTCAACTCCCGAGGAGCGCACATGCGCGCACTGCGGACGGCAAGTCTGCTCGCCCTGACCACCACAGCCCTGCTCGGCGGCGCCGGCACCGGCGTTGCCGCCGCCCAGGGCAACCCGTGGCACCAGGTCGGCCACACCACCGCCGAGAACCGCGTGAGCGGCGAGGGCATCACGACGCTCCGGCTGCCCGGGCAGGCCCCCGAGACCGTCTACCGCAACGGCGCGACCATCCCGCAGCCGCTCAAGGACGAGGGCTGGGGCCACGTCGGCGACCCCGACTCCCTGCGCGGCTACGTCTTCGACGTCTACCAGGACACCGTCACCCCGACGCCGACGAAGAAGATGTACCTGGTCACCAAGCCGGACGGGACGACGACGGAGTTCGTCCACCCGCTGCAGGCCGACGAGCCGGCCGTCAACGCGAACGCCCAGGTCGCGGCCACTCCCGACGGCCAGTGGCTGGTCTCCGGCCCGCTCGGCGAGATCGACCGGCTCTACGTCTCGCCGACGCCGTTCCTCAACCCGCGCGCCCCGAGCGTCGCCGGTGACCTGCCGATCGCCGCCCGCATCCACCTCGACCACCACATCCGCAGCGCCCAGGGCTGCGACTTCGTCAGCTCGACGCGGCTGGTCTGCGCGACGTCGGACCCGAACAACGACCTGTACCCGACGAACCTGCAGCTGCTGCAGGTCGACCTGGCGCGGCCGCTCAACGGTCACGACGTCACGGCGAAGGTGCGCGAGCTCGGCCAGGTGCCGCTGGTCAGCACCTGCACCGGCACGTTCACCCCGGAAGGCGTCGACTACGACGCGCCGACGGGGGTCCTGCGGGTCGAGGTCGTGCCGCCGTCGCCGTGCAACACGGTGACCGACGTCTATTCGTTCGAGCGCCGCTGAGCCCTCCGGCTACGCTGTGTGGCGTGTCTCGTGTGGTGATTCTCGACTACGGTTCCGGCAACCTCCGCTCCGCCGAACGCGCTGTGGCGCGCGCCGGGGCCGAAGTCGAGGTCACCGCCGACCCGCACGCCGCCGTCGAAGCCGACGGCCTGGTCGTGCCCGGCGTCGGCGCCTACTCCGCCTGCATGGCCGGCCTGCTGTCGGTCAGGGGGCAGCGGATCATCGGCAAGCGCCTCGCCGGCGGCCGTCCCGTGCTGGGCATCTGCGTCGGCATGCAGATCCTCTTCGAGCGCGGCGTCGAACACGGCGAGGAGACCGAAGGCACGGGGGAGTGGCCCGGCACGGTCGACCGGCTGAAGGCCGACGTGCTGCCGCACATGGGCTGGAACACCGTGCGCGCACCGGCAGACTCTCAGCTGTTCGCGGGCCTCGATCCCGAGGAGCGCTTCTACTTCGTGCACTCCTACGCCGCCCGCACGTGGGAGCTGGAGTCGGGCCTGCCCGGCCGCGAGCCGAAGGTCACCTGGGCCAACCACGGCGAGGACTTCGTCGCGGCGGTGGAGAACGGCCCGCTCTGGGCGACCCAGTTCCACCCCGAGAAGTCCGGTGACGCCGGTGCCCAGCTGCTGCGCAACTGGCTCGCGACCCTCTGACCGGGTGACGCGGGTCGCCGCCCTAGAGTTACCGGCGTGACTTTCACGCTGCTTCCCGCCGTTGATGTGGCCGATGGCCAGGCCGTGCGACTCGTCCAGGGCGAGGCCGGCACCGAGACCTCCTATGGCAGCCCGCTGGAGGCGGCGCTGGCCTGGCAGCGCGACGGTGCCGAGTGGATCCACCTGGTCGACCTCGACGCCGCGTTCGGCAAGGGCAGCAACCGCGAGCTGCTCGCCGAGGTCGTCGGCCGGCTCGACGTGCGGGTCGAGCTCTCCGGCGGCATCCGCGACGACGCCTCGCTGAAGGCCGCGCTGGCCACCGGCGCCCGCCGCGTCAACCTCGGCACCGCCGCGCTCGAGGATCCCGAGTGGACCGCGCGCGTGATCGGCGAGTACGGCGACCGCGTCGCGATCGGCCTCGACGTCCGCATCACCGAGGCCGGCCACCGGCTTTCGGCCCGCGGCTGGACGTCCGACGGCGGTGACCTGTGGGAGGTCCTGGACCGTCTCGACCGCGACGGCGCGTCCCGCTACGTCGTGACGGACGTGAGCAAGGACGGCACGCTGAAGGGCCCGAACCTCGACCTGCTGCGCGAGGTCGTCGCCCGCACCGACGCCCCGGTGATCGCGTCCGGCGGCGTGTCCAGTGTGGACGACCTGGTCGCGCTGGCCGGCCTGGAGTCGGACGGCGTCGAGGGGTCGATCGTCGGCAAGGCGCTGTACGCGGGGGCGTTCACGCTGCCCGAGGCGCTGGCGGCGGTCGCGCGGGTCTGAGGATTACCTCCGGGGTAATCGACGCGGTGCGCGTGGGCGGGCAGAGTTCCTTTCAGGACAACGAAAGGACCACCATGACCGCCTACGGAGTCGCGCACCTGCGGCCGCCCGCCGTGCTGCCGGAGGACGTCTTCCGGTACCTGGAACGCATCCAGGCCACGCTCGATCCGTACGGCGGCAGGTTCGTCGTGCACGGCGCCGACGTCCAGGTGCTGGAAGGCGAGTGGCCCGGCGCGCTCGTGGTGATCGAGTTCCCGGATGCCGCGGTGGCTCGCGAGTGGTACGACTCGCCCGCCTACCAGGCGATCCTGCGCCTGCGCGCCGACCACATCCCGGGTGACCTGGTCATCGTCGAGGGCTGCGGGCCGGACCACGACTCGGCGGCCATGGCGGCGGCGCTGCGCGCGGCGGGTTGACGCCGAAAAGCGGCTGACAGGACCACGCCGAACCACTAGGTTGCCGCGGTGGAGGAGATCGTCACCCAGCTCGAGATGACCGCGGCCGGCCAGCTCACCCCGGCGCCGCCGGTCGACGGGGTGACCCTGCGCACCGTCGAGGCCTCGCCGCTCATCCGCGAGCTGCACGTCCGGATCGGGACGCCTTACCGCTGGCCGAGCGCGTCCCGGACCGACGACGACTGGGCGCGCTGGCTCGCCGAGCCGCACCGGCGCTACCGCCTGGTCGAGTACCGCGGGGAGATCGCCGGCGCCGCCGACTTCGAGCCGCAGCCCGGCGACGACGTCGAGATCACGACGTTCGGGCTGCTGCCCGAGTTCGTCGGGAAGGGGCTCGGCGGGTACGCGCTCACGCTCGTCGTCGCGGCCGCGTGGACGGTGCCGGACGCGCGCCGGGTCTGGCTGCACACCTCGACCCTCGATCACCCGAACGCCCTGCCGAACTACCTGCGGCGGGGGTTCCGGGGCTTCACTCGCTCAGCTTGACGGCGATCCCGACCGTCCGGTCGGCCGGGCCGCGCAGCTTCGAGAAGAACATCGACACCCGCCCGACGACGCCGTACTTGCGCCCGATCACCTGCTGGGCCCGCTTGGTCTCCTCGAGGTCCAGCAGCCGGGCCTGGCCGCTCGCCACCGCGCCGTGCGTCTTCTTGCCGCGCAGGTCGCAGGCCTGGACTTCGACGCGGCCGCTGTTGCGGATCCGCTTGACCTTGCCCACGTCCCGGACCGAGTTGAAGACGAGCTCGCCGCCGTCGCCGGCGACCCAGATCGGGGTCGGCACGGCGCGGCCGTCCTTGCGGAACGTGGTCAGGACGACGTAGCGCTCGGCCGCGAGCCGATCCGTTTCGGATGCCATGCGTCCACGGTAGTCAGGGCGTCCGGCGCCGCAGCGTCGCCGCGCCGAGGACCAGCGCCAGCAGCGCGCAGCCGGCGACGACCGCCAGGTTCCGCAGGATCACCGCGTCCACCGTCGAGGAAGCCGTGACGCGGTTCAGCGCCTCGACCGCGTAGGACAGCGGCATCACGTCGGACAGCCACCGCAGCGGCCGGCCCATGTCCTCGCGCGCCGCGATCAGGCCGCACAGCAGGATCTGCGGCAGCACGAACACCGGCATGAACTGGATGGCCTGGAACTCGGTGCGCGCGAACGCGCTGACGAACAGCCCGAGCGCCATCCCGAGCAGCGCGTCGAGGACGGCGATCACCAGCAGCAGCGCGACCGGGCCCGCCAGGTCGAGGCCCAGCCAGGACAGCGAGACGGCCGTCGCGAGCGCCACCTGGACGACGGCGAGCACGCCGAACGCCAGCGCGTAGCCGAAAAGCAGGTCGAGCCGGCCGAGGGGGAGCGTCATCAGCCGCTCCAGGGTGGCCGTGGTCCGCTCGCGCAACGTCGTGATCGACGCGATCAGGAACATGATCAGGAACGGGAAGACGCCGAGCAGCGCGGGCGCGACGTGGCTGAACACCACCGTCGAGTTGAAGACGTACCGCAGCAGGATCATCAGCAGCGTCGGCACCAGGACCAGCATCACGACGGTGCGCGGGTCGTGCCGCAGCTGGGTCAGGATGCGCCGCGTGGTGGCGAGCGTCAGCGCGGGGCTCACGACGCGACTCGCACGAGCCGCAGGAACGCCTGCTCGAGGTCGGCGGCGCCGGTACGCCGTCGCAGCTCCGCCGGCGCGTCGTCGGCCAGCAGGACGCCCTCGCGCATCAGCAGGAGCCGGTCGCAGCGCGCGGCTTCGTCCATGACGTGGCTGGACACCAGCAGCGTGGCGCCGCCTTCGGCGAGCCGGCGGAACAGCGCCCACAGCTCGTCTCGCAGCACCGGGTCGAGCCCGACGGTCGGCTCGTCGAGCACCAGCAGCTCGGGCTTGCCGAGCAGCGCGACGGCGAGGTTCGCGCGGTTGTGCTGCCCGCCCGAGAGCGAGCCGACGAGCTTCCCGGCGTGGTCGCCCAGGCCGACCTCGCCGATGACCCGGTCCACATCGGACACCGGGGCGCGCAGCACCGCGGCGAAGTAGCGCAGCGCCTCCCGGACGGTCAGGTCCGCGTAGATCGCCGGGTTCTGCGTCGCGTAGCCGATCCGGCGCCGCAGCGGCGGGCTGCCCGCGGGCAGCCCCAGCACGGTGACGGTGCCGCTCTCGACGAGCTGCACGCCGACGATCGCGCGCAGCAGCGTCGTCTTGCCGCAGCCGCTCGGGCCGAGCAGCCCGGTGATCACACCGCGCGGGACCGCGAAGCTCACGTCGCGCACCACCGGCCGCCCGCCGCGGCGGATCCGCAGGCCGGTGACCTCGACGGCAGAATTAGTCATGCGATTAATTCTGCGCTCGCCGAGGTCACGGCGTCAAGCGGGCTTCCGGCCCAACGCGGAGGCGCAGTTCGGCGGAAGCGCTTCAACGGAATATTTGCAACGCTTTGCGGGCTGGGTTTCCCGCACACTGGAGGGTGTAGATGGCCGTCACACAGCAGGTTCCGGTTCATCCGCAAGCGGGTTTCTTCGGCTCGGGCCCGTATCCCGAGCACCGGGCGCGGGTCGTGGTCATCGCGGTCCTCGCCGGGTTCGCGTTGACGGCGCTCTGGTCGGCGCCGTTCGTCGACTCCGTCATCGGCGACAGCGTCGCCAACACGCTGCTCGGCTACGACGCGAAGGCCACCCCGATCGGCGGCGTGCTGGCCGGGACGCTGTTCGCGTTCGTCTCCGGGCTCGCCGGCTCGTTCACCGCCTGCAACATCGCCGCGTTCGGCGCGGTCGCGCCGCTGGTCGGCGGCGAGGCGGGCGGGAAACGGCGGTTCGCGACGACGCTCAAGCCGCTCGGCTGGATCGCGGCGGGCATGCTCACCGTGTCGATCGTCTACGGCGTGATCGTCGCGCTGGTCGGCACCCGGATGCCGCAGTTCGACACCGCGCCGGCCAGCGGGCTGACGCCGCGCAGCATCCAGTCGATGGTCGCCTTCGGCGTCGTCGGCCTGGTGTTCCTGGTGCTGGGCCTGGCTTCGGTGGGCGTGATCGGCAACCCGATCGGCGCGCTGACCCGGCGGCACCCGGCCGCGCCACTGGTCCTGATGGGCGCGCTGATCGGCGGGTTCCTCATCGGCCGGCCCTACCCGCTGTTCCGGATCATGTTCCGCAGCGCCGCCGAGCAGCACAACGTCTTCTACGGCGCCGCCGCGTTCGCCCTGCAGTCACTCGGCAACATCGTGATCATGGGCGTGCTGTTCCTGATCCTGACGCACGCGACGGGCGGGCGCGTGCAGCGCTGGCTGGCCGCGAAGCCGGGCCGCATCGCCGCCGTGACGGGCGCGGCGCTGCTCGTCGGCGGCACGTTCACGCTGCTCTACTGGGACGTGCGCGTGCTCGGCCGGCTCGGGATCATCTGGTTCCCGACGGTCAGCTGGTAGGCCGCCCGAGCCAGCGGTAGTCGGGCGAAGGGTCGAGCTGGACGCCGTCCGCGACGGCGACCAGCACGGCCTCCGGCTGCGGCCCGGTCACCGTCAGCCAGCGCCCGGACGGCAGCCGGACCGCGACCAGCGCGGGTTCGCCGGGCTTCGGCGCGGAGTAGAACCCGGGGCCGCCGCGCACGGAAATGCTTGCGGCGCCGCCGATCCCGGGCGAGCCGGCGCCGACGGCGGCCGTCACGGCCGGGACCGACGGGCGGGCCGGGTCGGCCGCCGTCAGCTCGGTGCTCGCGTCGTCCGGGCCGGTGCCCCGGACGGCGGCCGAGCGTTCCGCCAGCCCCGCCGGCAGCGGCCCGAGCCGCAGCTCGCCGCGGACGCCGACCGGGGTCGCCTCGACCGACTCGGCGATCCGCTGGGCGACCGCGCGGGCGTCCGGCACCCCGCCGACCCGGGCGGTGAGCACGTGGTCGTCGTCGGCCAGCCAGGTGAGCAGGGCGGCGGTGCCGGTGTCGCCGGTGACCATGGCGACCCGGCCGTGCACCACGATCTGGTCCTTGATCGACGCGATCTTCAGCGCGGTCCGCGACCACTCGGGATCGGCCGTCGGATACGCCGACAGCGTGACCTCCGCCGGCCCGGCGAACCACCGGCGGACCTGCGGCGTGAGGCCCGGGCCGCCTTCGCGGCTCTGCTCGGTGAAGCCGTTGGGCAGCCAGCCGGGGGTGTACCCGAGCACCGGGCGGCCCGCGGCCGGGTCGAGCACCGGCGGGCTCGTGAGCACCTGCGTGCCGACGAAGACCCCGGCCACCAGCAGCACCACGGCGGCGGCCACCAGCGTCAGCCGCGCGACCGGGCGACGGCGCCGGGCGTCCGCGAGCGCGTCCCGGACCGCGTGGCCGTCCGGCGCGCGGGCGGCGAGGCGGTCGAGGCTCTCCCGGATCAGCGTCTCGGTCTCGTGGTCGCTGCGGGTCATTCGGGGGCTCCGGTGGTCAGGGGCGCGGGGTGGGGTGCGTCCCGGAGGGTGGCCAGGGCACGGGAGATCTGGCTGCGCACGGTGGAGGTGCCGCACCGCAGGACGGCGGCGATCTCGGCGTCCGAGTAGTCCTCGTAGTAGCGCAGCACGACCGCGGCGCGCTGCTTGCGGGGGAGCGTGGCGAGCAGGGCGAGCATCGCGTCCCGCTCGTCGTAGGCGGTGGCGGGGTCGGCCTCGGGCGGGGACAGCGCGTCGAGGACCTCGTGGCTGCTCGGCACCATCCGCCGCACGGCCCGGCGGCGCCACGACAGGTACTCGTTGGTGACCATCTTGCGGACGTAGGTCGGCGGGGCGTCGATGCCGTCCCAGCGCTGCTGCGCGCGCAGCAGGACGTCCTGGACGATGTCCTGCGCGAGGTGCGGGTCGTTCGTCAGGACGGTCGCGTAGCGGAGCAGCCCGTCCAGCCGCTCCGCCACGAACTCTTCGAAGCCCACGTACGTCCCTTCGCCCGCCTGTCACCTTCATGGACGTCCGGGACGGCCGAGTTGATGCACGCGGCCGGGAAGTTTCTTTCGTGACGGAGTTCACCGGTTCGGCCCAGCTCGTGAGCCTTGTCCGTCACTGAGCGGCAGATGCCGGGCGGTTCGGTCTTGCTCCGTCGCGTTCGTTCACGAGTCCGGGTGAGTGGCGGCTCCGCTGCGTTCCCGGCCTTCGGCGGTGCCGTGGATCGCCTCGGAAAACCTGTCGGTGGGCCGTGCTTTCCTGAACCGGACAGATCGGAGGGGGAGATGACGGCGGGGAAGCAGCGGGCGGCTCTGGCCGTCTCGGCGGTGCTCGTGGCGGCGTTCGTGGCCGGCCCGTTCGCGCTGGTCGTGGGCGTGATCTGGGGGCTGGTGCGGTTCGGCCGCGGCTACCCGCGGCGGTTCACGGCCGAGCAGGTGCGGGAGGGCCCGGGGTTCCGGTACCACCTGGCTTCGTTCGGGGTGCTCTACCTCGTGCCCATCGGCGTGGCGGCGACGGCGTACTTCCTGCTGTCGGCGTACCTGCGGTGGTTCGGCGACACGTCGGGCGTCGGCTGGCTGATCTCACTGCAGCGGTTCTTCGAGACGGTGTCGCGGTTCTTCTCGGACCACCTGAAGCTGAGCGAGTTCTCGGTGTTCGCCGTGCTGATCGGCGTCTACCTGCTGACCTGCCTGCTGCTCGCCCGCCGGGACGCCGGGCCGTGGCGCGGGCGCACCGCAGCCGGGCTGGGGCGGGCCGCGGACTTCTACACGAAGTACAGCGGACCGGCGGCCGCCGGCCTGGCCACGCTCGCCTCGTTGACGCTGTTCGGCATGCAGGTGGGCGTGCCGGCCACGGACCTGCAGGTGAAGTTCAAGGTGGCGCAGCAGGGCTACGCGGAGGTGACGAAGAAGCTCGAGGCGGGCCTGACCGAGCGCGTCGCCGGCAAGCTCTACGACAAGGTCCAAGCGGCGTTCCCGCAGTCCTACCGGGACGCGCTCGCGGCGCGGGCCACGCAGCTGCCGAACCTGCTCGACACCGCGCGGAGCAGCGCGGCGAGCGCCAAGCCGTACGACGTCAGCCTGCCCGCGGTCGACGACGCCGTCCGTGCGGAGACCGTGAGCCGCGACAAGGCCGCGGGGATCGGGCCGGAGCTGCGGGTCGAGGCCACCGGCCGGGCGACGCCCGGCGAGGTGACGCCGGAGCAGGTCGAAGCCGCGCGGGCGGTCGTCGACGCGCGGCCGGCCGAGCCGGGCATCGACCTGGTCGCCGACAGCCGGAAGAAGGTGACGCTGCAGGTCGAGAAGGTGGCCACCGAACGGATCGCGGCGCTCACGAAACCGGTGACGGACGCCGTCCCGTTCCTGGACCCGCTGGTGCAGGCGTTCGTCGAGGCGGCGGACAAGGGCCTGCAGGACCGGCTCGCCCGGGCGTACGACCGCCTGGCCGACCTGGTGCTGCGTGCCCCGCAGGACCTCGGCGCGGCGGTCGACCGCGAGGCCGCGGACCTGGTCCGGCAGACGGACGTCGACAAGCCGGTCGCGCACGCCACGCCGCGCGCGCAGGACCTGGCGCGCACGTTCTCGGCCACGGTGTCGGCGCTGCGGGACGCCCCGGTCCAGCTGGACCGGAAGGTCACGGAGGTGATCGACGCACGGCGGCCACCGCCGGAGTACGACCCGTCGGGCAAGCTGAAGCTCACTCTGCCGGACATCGAGTCGCTGCGGCTGCCACCGCCGGAGTACTACAGCCTGCGGTACCCGTACGACTACGGCCTGGGCAGCTACGGAACGCGCGACTACGGCCTGCACGGCTACACCCCGCCGGACACGTTCCGGGTGCCCCCGGAGATCGCCCGGGTACCCCGGATCGCGCCACTGCCACGGGTGAGCATGCCGCGGATCTTCGTCTGGTGACGGCGGCGGTCGTGAGTGTCCAGGAGGGGCGGAACCCTCACGGCCGGCCGCCGGGAGCAGCCCGCGCGCCTGGGTGAGCTAGACGGATCGGGTGGCCGGGCCCTGACCGCCGGGTGCCGGGTCGAGGTAGTACTGCGCGACCGGGGCGAGCAGGGCGACCAGTTCCTCGTCGTCCGCCTCGGCCAGCGGGGGCAGTTTGATCACGTAGCGCAGCAGCGCGACGCCGATCATCTGCGCGGCGATCCCGGTGACGCGCACCGGCGGCACGTCGAGCGCCTTGGCGACCTCGGCCAGCACCGTGCGCTCGATGAACTGGCGCATCATGAGCGCGACCTGCTCGTTCGTCGCCGCGGCGCGCAGCATCGCGAGGAACGGCGTCCGCCCCTCCGGCGCGGCCCAGAGCGCCAGGAAGGCGCGCACCAGCCGTTCGCCCACGCCCGAGCGCGGGCCCGTGAGGATCGTCGGGACCAGTGAAGCCGGGTTCACCGGCAGGTTCATCGACGCCGCGAAAAGCTGCTGCTTGCTGCCGAAGAAGTGGTGCAGCAGCGCCGCGTTCACCCCGGCGTCGGCGGCGATCCCGCGGACCGTCGCGCCGTCGTACCCCAGCTCCGCGAACCGGTGCCGGGCCGCGTCGAGGATCTTCTCCCGCGTCTCCGTCCGCCCCGGCCGCCGCCCCGCCTGTGCCATTGCCCGAGCTTAGAACGCCCTTGACTACGCTTGCGGTCATGTCTGTCGCGGTGCGGGTGATCCCCTGTCTCGACGTCGACGCGGGCCGGGTCGTGAAGGGTGTCAACTTCGCCGGCCTCCGCGACGCCGGCGATCCCGTCGAGCTGGCCCGGCGGTATGACGCCGAGGGGGCCGACGAGCTGACGTTCCTCGACGTCACGGCGTCCTCGGGCGACCGCGAGACCACCTACGACGTCGTCCGCCGGACCGCCGAGCAGGTGTTCATCCCGCTGACCGTCGGCGGCGGCGTCCGCAGCAACGACGACGTCAACCGGCTGCTGCGCACCGGCGCGGACAAGGTGAGCATCAACACCGCCGCGATCGCCCGGCCGGAGTTCCTCCACGAGGCCTCGCGCCGGTTCGGTGCCCAGTGCATCGTGCTCTCGGTCGACGCGCGCCGCGTGCCCGAAGGCGGCGAAGCGACGCCGTCCGGCTTCGAGGTCACCACCCACGGCGGGCGCCGCGGCACCGGCATCGACGCCGTCGAGTGGGCCGCGCGCGGTGAGGAGCTCGGCGTCGGCGAGATCCTGCTGAACTCGATGGACGCCGACGGCACCAAGAACGGCTTCGACCTCGAGCTGATCGACCTGGTCCGCAAGGCCGTGCGGGTGCCCGTGATCGCCAGCGGGGGAGCGGGGGCCCTGGAGCACTTCCTGCCCGCGGTGCGCTCCGGCGCGGACGCCGTCCTCGCCGCCAGCGTGTTCCACTTCGGACAGTTGAAGATCGGCGAGGTCAAGACCGCGCTGCGCGACGGCGGGGTGGAGGTCCGATGAAGTCCTGGCGCGCACCCGTCGAGGTCAAGGTCGTCGCCGCCCTGCTGATCGGCTTGCCGGTGGCGTGGGCCCTGCTCGACCTGATCCCCGTGCTGAGCGCGGGCTCGAGCCTGGCCATCTACCGGACGCCCGCGCTCGCCCTGATCCTCGGCGGTGTCGTGACCACCGGGCTGGCGGTGAAGATGGGCAGCGCCCGGATCGGCGGCCTGGTCGTCACCGTGGTGTTCGCGCTGCTGCACGCGTTCCTGCTGCTGGGCGCCGAGCTGTGGTTCAACAAGGTGTTCTCCGGCCTGTCCTTCTTCGGCTACGGCTACGCGTTCGTCCTGTTGAACTCCATGCCGCTGAAGCGGCACCTGCTGGGAGCCGAAGCATGAACCTCGACGCGGGCGTCTCGGCGCGCCTCAAGCGCAACGCCGACGGCCTGATCGCCGCGGTCGTCGTCGAACACGCCACCTCGGACGTGCTGATGATGGCCTGGATGAACGACGACGCCCTC
The DNA here is from genome assembly GCF_035975215.1 of Amycolatopsis sp. NBC_01307. Taxonomy (NCBI): domain Bacteria; kingdom Bacillati; phylum Actinomycetota; class Actinomycetes; order Pseudonocardiales; family Pseudonocardiaceae; genus Amycolatopsis; species Amycolatopsis sp. NBC_01307. The sequence continues at coordinate 126,690 of NZ_CP108403.1, forward strand.
GCGGCGACCCTGTCCACCCGCCGGGGCACGTACTTCTCCCGCAGCCGGCAGAAGCTGTGGGTCAAGGGCGAGACGTCCGGGCACTACCAGCACGTCCGCGAGGTCCGCATCGACTGCGACGGCGACACCGTCCTGCTGCGCGTCGACCAGACCGGTCCCGCCTGCCACACCGGCACCCACACCTGTTTCGACACCGAGGAGCGCCTGCTCCTGGCCGACGAGAAAGAGCACACCGCGTGAAGATCGCCGCCGACATCCTGGTCGGGCTGGTCGCCCTGATCCACGTCTACATCGTCGTCCTGGAGATGTTCCTCTGGAACACCCCGCGCGGACGCGCGGCGTTCGGGACCACCGAGGAGTTCGCCAAGGAGAGCGCGCCGCTGGCCGCGAACCAGGGGCTGTACAACGGTTTCCTGGCCCTCGCGCTGGTCTGGGGCCTGATCGCCACCGACCCCACGGGCTACCAGCTGAAGCTCTACGGCATCGTCTGCGTGATCATCGCCGGCATCTACGGCGCGGCGACGGCGAACAAGCGGATCCTGTTCGTGCAGGTGGTGCCGGGCGTGCTGACGCTGATCGCGCTGCTGCTGGCCAGGTAACCACCGTCCGGTCTACGCTCCGTCCCCTGGGGAAGGGGGCGGCCGTGGGGCTGCGGCGGGGGAAGGCGGCGCTGGTCGCCGGGAGTGTGCTGCTGGGGCTCGTCGCGGTCGCCGCGCTGCTCTTGGCGCTGGTGGCGGGCGAGCCGTACATGCCGCTGGTGGTGCCCTTCGCGGCGCTGTCGGCGTTGTGCGCGGGCTGGGCCCGCCGGCTCGGCCGCCGGTACGCGGCGGCCACGGGTGTGGTGCCGCCCGGCTGGGACGACGTCGACCTCGACGTCCAGACCACCCGCGTGCGCGCGCTCGGCCTCCGCGCGACCGGGTTCGCGGTGCTCTGGGCCGTCGTCACCGTCGTGGCGGGTGTCGCTGCCGCCGTGGTGCTGACGCGGGATCCCGCGTCGTCCGGCACCGATTCGCCGCCCGAGATCGCCGCGGCCACGCCGCTGGTGGTCATCGTCTTCGCCCTGATGGGGTTCGGGTTCTCGGTCGCGGCCGCGGTCAACTGGCGACGCCGTCATCGCGCGGTGACGGCGTCCGGCTGGCGTCCGGCGACGGCCACGGTGACCCGCGGCAGCGGCCCGTGCACCGTCATCCTGACCCTCGGCGACGACACCCGGATCCGCACCCAGTCGATCGGTTCGACGCACGGCGCCGCGAACATGACGGACTTCCCGGGCACCCCGGTGCGCTTCGGCGGGGCGGACCGCTCGATGGTGGTGCTGTTCCCGCGCGGCCTCTTCCGCAACGGCCCGTACGCGGTCCCGGTGAGGTCACTCGAGCCGAAGCCGGGCGCCCGTCCGACGGCACAGAGCTGAAGCCCTGCTCCCTTGCACGCCCGGGCGCGACGTCCGGTTGCCCGGGAGTCGGTTGTGTCCCGAACGCCGCCGAACCGCGGCTTTCCGTTCTACATTGCGGGAATGGACCTGGAGCGACGGCGGAAGATCGCGGACTCGCTGCCCCGGCGCGGGGCCCGGGTGGCGGGCGTGCCGGAGTACACCCGGCTGGTGCGCGAACAGGGCGACCGCTCGGCGTTCTTCGTGGTGCTGTCGGCCGCGATGCTGCTGGGCGCCGCGCCGGTGTCGCTCGCGAGCGTCGGGGCCGGCACCGTGCTCTTCTTCGTGGGCGCGATCGGTGTCGCGGGCTGCGTGGGCACCCTGGTGCGGTGGCGGCGCCGCTACCGCGCGGTGCGCGTCACGGGCTGGCGCGACGCGACCGCGACGATCGGCTACGTGGGGCCCGGGTCGCGGGGCCCCGCGGTGGCCGTGAAGTTCGCCGACGGCAGCCGGATCGACCTGCGGACGGCCGACAGCGGGTGGACGGTCCGGGCGTTGTCCGAGCTGCCCGGCCTGCCCGCGCTCGTCGGCGGCCATGGCTCGGTCATGGTCCTGCTGGTACTGCCGCGGCCGCCGTGGTGGACGCGGCCCCGCGTGTTGGCGGCTAAGGCCGAGACCCACCGCTGGACGCCTGAGCCATGACCGCTTGCACGCGCGGGCGCCGCGTTCGGTTGCCCGCGTGTCGGTTACCTCCCGAACCCCGCCGGCACCAGGGTTTCCGCCCTACATTCGGCGGATGGATCCGGAACGGGACTACGCGGCCGTGCTGCGACGGCTCACGCGGCGCAGAGCGGCCTGGGTGGTCGCCGGTGCGGTGGGGGCGCTGGTGTTCGTGGTCTTCGTGATCGGCACCGCCTACTCGGTCCTCGACCCGGGTTACGGCCTCGACGACGGTGAGCTCGCCGCCGATTTCGGGGTGCTCGCCGGTTCCGGGGCGCTGTCCGGCTTCGCCGTCTTCCGGATCCGCGCCGGCGACCGCCGGACCGGCGACGTGCTCACGCGGATGGGCACCGGCAGCTGGCTCCCGCCCGTGGTGCCGCTCGGCGACGAGGAGCGCTTCGCGGCCGAAACCCGCCGGCTGCGCGGCCTGGGCGTGCGGGCGGTGGGGATCGCGTTGCTCTGGTTCGGCGTGCTGGCCGCCGCGACCACCGGGCTCACGTTGGTGGACGACGCGGCCGAGCACCTCCTGGCGACAGGGGCCCGCACCGCGGGCGAGGTGGTGAGCGTCCACGACACGAGGCACGGCAGCGGCGCGTCGTCGATGCGGGTGCGCTACCCGGCAGGCGGCGTGTCCCGGACCGCGGAGATCGTCCGGGACACCGAACGCGCGTACGCGGTCGGCGAAGCGGTGACGGTGGTGTACGACCGGGCCGACCCGGCGCACGTCCGGACGGCTGCGGAGCCCAACGCCGACCAGGGCCTCCTGGGGGTCCTCGTGGTGCCGATGCTGCTCGCCTGCGTCGCGGTGCCCTGGTCGCTGGTGGCCGCCGCGGGCTGGTGGCGGCGGTACCGCGCCGTCCGGCACACCGGCTGGCGCGTCGCCGAGGTGCGCGTCGTGCCCGACTACCCGATCCGCAAAGGACGGCACCTGCCGGACCTCCACGTCCGCTACGGCGACGACTCCCGCGTGGTGCTGCGGGCCGTCGCGTCGACGCACGGCGCCACCGGGTTCCAGGGCCGGCGCGACCGCGAGGCGTGGGTCGGCGGCTGGGGCCGGGCCATGGTCGTGCTGTTCCCGGACGCGCCGCTGCGCAAGCGGGCGCTCGCCGTCCCGGCGCGCGCGATTTCGCCGCGGCGGCGGCCTCCGGCCGCGTAATCTGGGTCGATGGGGGAAGACGCGGCTTGGCTGCCGGAAGAGGACGAAACCGCACCGGACGGGGCACCGCCGGATCCGGCCGCCCAGATCGCCCGGCTGCCGGGGTACGGCCGGCGCGCGCTGGCCATCGCGCTGCTCCTGCTGGTCGCCGCCGGAGGCGTGTTCGCCGGCCTGGTCGTGTACGAGTACCCCGCCCGCGCGCTCCTGCGCGACGGGGTCCACGTGACCGGGAAGGTGCTGTGGTTCGACGACCACCCGAGAGAGCAGGCGATCCGCGTCTCCTACGACGTGCGGGGTGAACCGGGCTACGCCACCATCCCCGTGACGTCGGGACGGCGCTACATCGTGGGCGGGACGCTCACGGTGATCTACGACCCCGCGAACCCGGGCCGGGCGCGCACGCTGCTGGAAGACCGCCTGGACGGACGGGTGTCCGCCTTGTTCTGGATCCTCGGCCTGTTCGTGCTGACGTTCGCCGGCGTGAGCCTGGCCGCTGCCCTCCGGTGGCGCCGGCGGCACGCGGCGGTGCTGCGGACCGGCTGGCGGCCGGCTTCGGTCACCGTGCGGCCCGACTACCCGGTCCGCCGGGGACGGCACCTGCCGGACCTGCTCGTCGAGTACCGCGACGGCAGCCGGGCCGAGCTGAGGGCCTCGATGTCGTGCCACGGCAGCACGTACTTGTGGCACCGGCCCGCACGACCGGCGTGGGTCGGCGGGGCGGGGCCGGACATGGTCGTCCTCTTCTCGCGCGGCGACCTGCGCCGGCCGTACGCGGTCCCGGCGTTCGGGCGGACGTCGCGCGCCGAGATGGGCCGGCGCGTGCCCTAACCGATGTCGCCGCTGATGTAGCGCTGCACGTTCGGCGCCACCGCGGCCACGAGCGTCTCGACGTCCGCCGCGGCCAGTGGCTCGAACTTCGCCACGTAGCGGATCATGCCCATGCCCACCAGCTGGGACGCGCAGAGCGTGGTGCGCAAGGGGATCTGGTCGGAGCCGACCGACGAGAGCACGTGCGTGAAGAACTTCTGGAAGAAGTCGCGCAGGACCTGGCCCGCCTGCTCGTGGCCGGCGACGCTGCGGATGAGCGCCACGAACACGCCGCCGCCCGCGCTGTCCCAGCGGGTGAGGAACGTGCGGACGATCCGCTCGCCGAACTCCTCGTCGGGGCCGTCGCGCAGGGTCTCCAGCAGCTCCAGGGGGTCGAACGGCAGCTCGAGCACCGCGCGGGCGAACAGGCCCTCCTTGCTGCCGAACCAGTGGTTGACCATCGCGGCGTCGACGCCGGCGCGGGTGGCGATCGCGCGGACGGTCGCGCCGTCGTAGCCGTTCTCGGCGAACACCGACCGCGCGGCGTCGATCAGGGCCGTGCGCGTGTCCTGGCCCGCGGGCCGGCGGCCGCGGCGGCGCGCCGTAGTCTCGGGGTTGTCGGTGGTGCTCACCGCCCCATCATGACTCATCCGCGATCCTGAATTCAACATTTGCTGAATTCGGGACCCCACGCGGCCCGGTTCACGCGGGGCGGCACAATGAGTTCCATGGTCAGCGCTTACGCCGGTTCCACCGGCCCCGGCTCGGTCAGCCCGTCCCGCGAGGACTTCCGCGCCCTCGCCGAGAGCCGCCGCGTGATCCCGGTCGTGCGCCGGGTGCTCGCCGACGGCGAGACGCCGATCGGGGTGTACCGCAAGCTCGCCGCCGACCGGCCGGGCACCTTCCTGTTCGAGTCCGCGGAGAACGGCGCCTCCTGGACGCGCTGGTCGTTCATCGGCGTCCGCAGCCCGGCGGCGCTCACCGTCCGCGACGGCGAAGCGGTCTGGACCGGCACCCCGCCGGTCGGCCTGCCGACCGAGGGCAACCCGCTGAACGTGCTCCGCGAGACCATCGAGGCGCTGCACACCGAGGCGCTGCCCGGCCTGCCGCCGCTCACCGGCGGGATGGTCGGCTACATCGGCTACGACGCCGTCCGCTGGCTCGAGAAGCTGCCCGAGCTGGCCGAGCGCGACCTCGACATCCCCGAGCTGACCATGCTCCTGGCCACCGACCTGGCCGCGTTCGACCACCACGAGGGCACGGTCACGCTCATCGCGAACGCCGTCAACTGGGACGACTCGCCCGAGCGCGTGGACGCGGCCTACGACGACGCCGTCGCCCGGCTGGGCGCGATGACCGAGCAGCTGCAGGTGCCCGCGCCCGCCACCGTCGCCGCGTTCGACCGGCCCGAGCCGGAGTTCACCCGGAAGCGGTCCAAGGAGGACTTCCACGCCGCGGTCGACAAGGCCGTCGAGGCGATCAAGGCCGGCGAAGCGTTCCAGGTCGTGCCCTCGCAACGCTTCGAGATCGCGACCGGCGCCGACGCGCTCGACGTCTACCGCGTGCTGCGCACGTCCAACCCCAGCCCGTACATGTACCTGCTGCGGCTCGACGGCTTCGACATCGTCGGCTCCAGCCCCGAGTCCCTGGTCACCGTGCGGGACGGCAAGGCGACCACGCACCCGATCGCGGGCACCCGCTGGCGCGGCGCCGACCCGGAGGAGGACGCGCAGCTGGCCAAGGACCTGCTGGCCGACGAGAAGGAGCGCGCCGAGCACCTGATGCTCGTCGACCTCGGCCGCAACGACCTGGGCAAGGTCTGCAAGCCGGGCACCGTGCGCGTCGTCGACTTCTTCCAGATCGAGCGCTACAGCCACGTCATGCACATCGTCTCCACCGTCACCGGCGAGCTGGCCGAGGGCAAGACGGCCTTCGACGCGGTCACCGCGTGCTTCCCGGCCGGGACGCTGTCCGGCGCGCCGAAGGTCCGCGCGATGGAGCTGATCGAGGAGCTGGAGCCGGTGCGCCGCGCGCTGTACGGCGGCGTCGTCGGCTACCTCGACTTCGCCGGGGACGCCGACACGGCGATCGCGATCCGCACCGCGCTGATGAAGGACGGGATCGCGCACGTCCAGGCCGGGGGCGGGGTGGTCGCCGACTCGGTGGCCGACTACGAGGACACCGAGTCGCTGAACAAGGCGCGGACCGTGCTGTCCGCGGTCGCCGCGGCCCAGACCATGGTGCCAGCGGGCAAGCTCGACCCGGCCGCGGACGCCGCTCGTGTCTGAGCCGGAGGTGGCGGACCCCGAAACCGCGACGGCGCGGCCGTCCCGGCGTCCACTGTGGATGATGGTGGTCGCGCTGCTGCTGGGCGCGCTCGCGCTGTGGGGCGCGTCCAAGCTGACCTGGTACGCCGAGTTCCGCGACGGCGGCGTCCGCGGCACGGTCCTCTACCGCGAGACCGGCGAGCAGCGCGCGACGGCGCTCGTGCCGCTGGCGCTGCTCGCGCTCGCCGGGGTGGCCGGCCTGATCGCCACCGGCGGCTGGGCCCGGCGCGTCCTGGGCGTCGTGCTGGCGCTGGCCGGTGTGGCGGCCGTGTGGGCCGGCGTGGCGGGGGTCCGGTTCACCGGCTGGGCCGACGGGCTGCCGGTGACGCAGATGCTGCTCGGGCGCGGCCTGGCCGTGCTCGGGGGAATTCTGGTCGCCGCCGGCGGGTTGGCAGCGATCAAGGGTGCCGGGCGGAGTGCCCGGCTCGGCGCGAAGTACGCGGCCCCGGCCACCCGGAAGAAGGTGCGTGATCCGGACGCCGAGTTGTGGGAAGCGCTGTCGGAGGGCGAGGATCCCACGGAGGGTGGCGGACGGCATTCGGAGTAACGCGCACACCCGGAACCGGGCTCTTCGGATGCGGGGGTTAGCATCGTTTCGGCGGGAAGGGGAAGGTTTTTGTGAGCGACCTTGCGAGTGAAACCGTGACCACGAGCCCGGGCGGGGGCGCCCGGTGAGCGTGCTCGAAGAGATCGTCGCCGGCGTGCGGGAAGACCTCGCCGTGCGGGAATCCGCGCTGCCGTTCGACCAGCTGAAGATCCGCGCGGCCGCCGCGCAGCCGCCCCGCGACGTGATGACCGCGCTGCGCGAGTCCGGCATCGGCGTGATCGCCGAGGTGAAGCGCCGCAGCCCGTCCAAGGGCGACCTGGCCGACATCCCCGACCCCGCCGCGCTGGCCAAGGACTACCAGGACGGCGGCGCGCGGGTGATCAGCGTGCTCACCGAGCAGCGCCGCTTCGGCGGCTCGCTGGCCGACCTCGACGCCGTCCGCGCGGCCGTGGACATCCCGGTGCTGCGCAAGGACTTCGTCGTCAGCCCGTACCAGGTGCACGAGGCTCGCCTGCACGGCGCCGACATGGTGCTGCTGATCGTCGCCGCGCTGGAGCAGAACGCGCTCGCCGCGCTGCTCGACCGCGTCGAGTCGCTGGGCATGACCGCGCTGGTGGAGATCCACAACGCCGAGGAGGCCGACCGGGCCCTCGAGGCGGGCGCCAAGGTCATCGGCGTCAACGCGCGCAACCTGCACACCCTCGAGGTGGACCGCGACGTCTTCTCGCGGCTGGCCCCCGGCCTGCCGATGGACGTCTACAAGGTCGCCGAGTCGGGTGTCCGCGGGCCGGGCGACCTGATGTCCTACGCCGGGCACGGCGCCGACGCGGTGCTGGTCGGCGAAGGCCTCGTCGCCTCGGGCGACCCGAAGGGCGCCCTGGTCAAGCTGGTCACCGCCGGATCGCACCCCGCGTGCCCGAGGCCGTCGCGGTGAGCAAAGAGCCCAACACCGAACACGACCCGGACGAGCGTGGCTACTACGGCCCGTACGGCGGCCGGTTCATGCCGGAGGCGCTGATCGGCGTCGTCGACGAGGTCGCCACCGAGTACGAGAAGGCCCGGCACGACCCCGAGTTCCTGAACGAGTTCAACCGCCTGCTTCGCGACTACGCCGGCCGTCCGTCGCTGCTCACCGAGGCCAAGCGCTTCGGCGAGCACGCGGGCGGCGCGCGTGTGTTCCTCAAGCGCGAAGACCTGAACCACACCGGCTCGCACAAGATCAACAACGTGCTGGGCCAGGCGCTGCTCACCAAGCGCATGGGCAAGAAGCGCGTCATCGCCGAGACCGGCGCGGGCCAGCACGGCGTGGCCACGGCCACCGCGTGCGCGCTGCTCGACCTCGACTGCGTCGTCTACATGGGCGAGGTCGACACCGAGCGCCAGGCGCTGAACGTGGCCCGGATGCGGCTGCTCGGCGCCGAGGTCATCCCGGTCAAGACCGGTTCGCGGACGCTGAAGGACGCCATCAACGAGGCGCTGCGCGACTGGGTGACCAACGCGGACAGCACGCACTACCTGTTCGGCACGGCGGCCGGCCCGGCCCCGTTCCCGACGATGGTCCGCAACTTCCACCACATCATCGGCACCGAGGCCCGCGCGCAGATCCTCGAGCAGGCCGGCCGCCTGCCCGACGTCGTCGCGGCCTGCGTCGGCGGCGGGTCGAACGCGATCGGCATCTTCTCGGGCTTCTACGACGACCCGTCCGTGCGGCTGGTCGGCCTGGAGCCGGGCGGCGAGGGCATCGACGGCAACCGGCACGGCGCGACCCTCACCAAGGGCACCCCGGGCACCCTGCACGGCGCGATGACTTACCTGCTGCAGGACGACGACGGCCAGACGGTCGAGTCGCACTCGATCTCGGCCGGGCTGGACTACCCCGGCGTCGGCCCGGAGCACGCGTGGCTGAAGGACACCGGCCGCGCCGAGTACCGCCCGATCACCGACGCCCAGGCGATGGACGCGTTCATGCTGCTCTCGCGCACCGAGGGCATCATCCCGGCGATCGAGTCGGCGCACGCGCTGGCCGGCGCGCTGGACCTGGGGCGCGAGCTGGGCCCGGAGGGCTTGATCGTGGTCAACCTGTCCGGCCGCGGCGACAAGGACATGGACACAGCGGCGAAGTGGTTCGGGTTGGTGGACAAGTGAGCGGGCTCGACGACCTCTTCGCCACGACGCGCGCGGAGGGCCGCGGCGCCCTGATCGGGTACCTGCCGGCCGGCTTCCCGACCGTCGAGGCCTCGAAGGACCTGATCGCGGCGACGATCGACGGCGGCGCGGACCTCATCGAGGTCGGCGTCCCGTACTCCGACCCGGTGATGGACGGCCCGACCATCCAGGCCGCGTCGGTCACCGCGCTGGACAACGGCTTCCGCCTCAAGCACGTCTTCGAGGTCGTCGAGTCGATCTCGGCCCGCGGCGGCCGCGCGGTCGTCATGACGTACTGGAACCCGGTGCACCGCTACGGCGTCGACCGCTTCGCGCGCGACCTCGCGGCGGCGGGCGGGCTCGGCCTGATCACCCCGGACCTGATCCCGGACGAAGCCGGCGAGTGGATGACCGCGTCGAAGGCCCACGGCCTCGACCGGACCTTCCTGGTGGCGCCGTCGTCGTCGGAGGAGCGGCTCGCCCGCACGGTGGACGCGGCCTCGGGGTTCATCTACGCGACCGCGGTGATGGGCGTGACGGGCGCGCGTGACCAGGTCGGCGCGGGCGCGGAGGAGCTGGTGCGCCGCACGCGGGCGCACACGAAGCTCCCGATCGGCGTCGGCCTGGGCGTGCGCTCGGGCGACCAGGCGGCCGAGGTGGCGTCGTTCGCGGACGCGGTGATCGTGGGCTCGGCCCTGGTCACGGCGGCGGCGGACGGCCCTTCGGGAGTGCACCGGCTGTCTGCGGAGCTGGCCGACGGGGTACGCCGGGCCGTCGCCACGGCTTGACCTGGACCGCACTCCAGGTGCCAGGCTGGGCCGGTGACGTCCTACACCCCGGCCCAGGTGACCGAAAAGACCGGCTTCACCATCGACACCTTGCGGTACTACGAGCGCATCGGCCTGCTGCACCACGTCGGCCGCACCGCGGGCGGCCGCCGTACGTTCACCGATCAGGACGTGGAGTTCCTTCAGCTCCTGCGCTGCTTGAGGTACACGGGCATGCCAGTCGCGGAGATGCTGCGTTTCGTGGAGCTGCTGCGCTCGGGCGACGCAACGCAGGACGAGCGCCTGGAGGTCCTCCGCGAGCACGAGGCCCGCGTCGAGGCCCAGATCGACCGGCTGCGCGAGCACCAGGAGCACATCCAGTTCAAGATCAAGCTCTACAGCGGCGCATCGGAACTGGCTGTCGCATCCTCGTGACGCCATCACCCGGCTCAGAACTGTCGGTGGTGATCCGCATACTCCCCGTGTGATGATCCACAACGAGGGGACCGAGCGGACATGCCACACTGGAGCAGACCGACGGCGATCGGCGCGAGCGGAGGTGAAGCGCGATGGCAGCACCGACTGAACCCGATTCCGGGCTCAGCATCCCACCGCACCCCGACGGCTGGACGGTCGACGAAGTCCTCGCACTGCCGGAGGATCAGACCTCACTCCAGCGGATCGAACTCGTGGACGGGGCACTCCTCGTGAGCCCATGGCCACGGCTGGAGCACCAGCGTCTTGTCGGTATCCTGTGGGGCCAGCTCTCTGCGGGGGCTGGAGATCAGTTCGAAGTCTTCCCCGGAGCGAATGTCGTACTCGGGAACCGCGGTAACCGCCTGCTGATACCGGATCTCGTGGTGGCCGACGAGTGTGGTCTGACGGGCGTGAGCCTGACCGAGAAGCAGGTCGTTCTTGTCGTCGAGATCGTGTCGCCGTCCTCCAGGGTGCAGGACCGGATCCTCAAACGGGTTGTCTACGCCGAAGCCCTGATCCCGTTCTACCTCCTGGTCGAGCCGGGCGAGCCGGACACCGCGACCCTCTTCGAACTCCAACGCGGCGAGTACGAACCCATCGCCAAGAGCGAAGCCGGGAAGCTCACCTTCACCCGGCCCTTCGAAGCCGAGATCACCCTGGCCTGACCGGGCTTTGTACAAAAGCTGTACGCGGCCGCGGGAGGGTCCGGTGCATGGACATCGGACACCTTCCGCGGCGTACCTTCCTTCGCGGTGCCACCGGCCTCGCCGTCGCCGGGGCGGGCGGCCTGCTTCTGCCCGCCGTGGCCAGGGCCGCGCAAGCGCCGCGGATCTACAGCTGTGCCGAGTGGGGTGCGCGGCCGCCGTCGGACGAACTCGTCACTCTCGACCATCCGGCGAACCGGATCCTCATCCACCACATCGCCAGCGCCAACAGCACCGACTACTCCCTCGACCACGCCTTCCAGGTCGCCCGCGACGATCAGCACGACCACATGGACAACAACGACTGGTCCGACACCGGCCAGCACTTCACCGTCAGCCGCGGCGGCTACCGGCTGGAAGGGCGGCACGGCAGCCTCGACGCGCTGCGCGGCCGGACCACCATGATCCAGGGCGCGCACTGCCCCGGCCAGAACACCAACGCCATCGGCATCGAGAACGAAGGCCTCTACACCAGCGTCGAACCGCCGCAGACCCAGTGGGACTCGCTCGTCGTGTTCTGCGCCTACATCTGCCGCCAGTACGGCATCCCGGTCGCGGAGATCAAGGGCCACCGCGACTACTACAACACCGAATGCCCTGGCGATCGCCTCTACGCCAAGCTGCCGCAACTGCGGACAGAGGTCGCGAACGCCCTAGTGTAGGTACCGCATCACGGCGCACAGCTCCGCCGGCGACAGGCGTCCGAACCGGTCGATCTCGCCGCGGCGGACGTCCACCAGCGTCGTCGCCAGTTCCGGGCCGAACGCCTTCGTCAGCGCTTCGTCCGCTTCGAACGCCGTGACGGCTTCGGCGAGTGTCTTCGGCAGCCGCTCGGCCGCGGGCAACGTCCCGGGGTCGACGTCGACCGGCTCCGGCAGCGTCGCGTCGGCGTCCACGCCGGCCAGGCCGGCGAACAGCAGCGCGGCCACCACCAGGTACGGGTTCGCGGTCAGGTCGAAGCACTTGACCTCGAAGTTCGCCGCCCGGTCGCGCTGGCCGGCCACGCCCTGCACCAGCCGCAGCGGCGCCTCGCGGTTCTCCAGGCCCCACGCCAGGAACACGCCCGCCCAGTGGTGCGGCTCCAGCCGCAGGTAGCTGACCACCGACGGCGCGCCGATCGCCAGCAACGCGGGCAGCCGCGAGAAGATCCCGGCGCCGAACGCCTCCGCCGTCGAGGTCAGCCCGAACCGGCGGTCGCCGCCGGCGCAGAGGTTGCGCTCGCCGTGCCACAGGCTCAGGTGCACGTGACCGCCGTTGCCGACGCCGTCCGGCGCGAACTTCGGCGTGAACGACGCGCGCAGCCCGTGCTGCTGGCTGACCGCCCGGATCGTCTCGCGGGTCAGCACCGCGATGTCGGCCGCGCGCACCGGGTCGTCCGCTGCCACCGACAGCTCGAACTGCCCGGCCGCGTACTCCGGGTGGATCTGTTCCACCGCAACACCTTGCGCGGCCAGCGCCGACACCAGCGCTCGCAGGTACGGCGCCTGCGCGGAAAGCCGCGCGTAACCGTAGGCCGGGCCCGCCGTCGCCGAGCGCGGGTCGTCCGGCGCGTCCGCCGTCGTGATCACCCATTCGATCTCGAACGCGGTCCGGACGTCGTAGCCCAGCGCCGCGAGCCGCGCCGTCGCCGCGGCCGCCTGCGCCCGGGAGTCCTGCGGGTGGGGGACGCCGTCCTGGTCGTAGCGGTTCGCCGGCGCCCACGCCCAGCCGGGCTGCGCGGCCAGCGGGACGAGCGCGTCGAGGTCCGGGTGCAGCCGCAGGTCGCCGACCGGGCCGCGCGAGTAGGTGCCGTCCACGATCTCGTCGGTGGCCAGGAAGAAGTCGAAGGAGTTCGACGCGCCGACGCCCCACGCGGCCGCCGACCACAGCCGGTCCACCGGGACGGCCTTCGTCCGGGTGATGCCGCTGTTGTCCACGAAGGTCAGCGCGACCAGCTCCACCCCGGCGGCGCGCAGGCCGTCGGCCCGGATGGCGCCCTGCTGCGCGAGTTCTGCCCGATCGAGCCGGCTCATCCTGCTCCTGTTCACTGGATACCCCGAGAAACCGGATACCTTGGGAAAGTGGAGGAGATCGTGTCAGACGCCGTCGAAACCCGTCCAGCGGCGGGCCGCGCATGACCGGGCTGCTCCCGTTCGTGGCGGACCTGCCGCTCGTGGACCACCACGGCCACGGCGTCCTCACCCGGGACGTGGTCCGCGCGGACTTCGAGGCCCTGCTGACCGAGGCCGACACGACGTCGCCGCTCGGCACCAGCCTGTTCGACTCGCTCATCGGCCTGGCCGTGCGCGAACGCTGCGCGCCCGTGCTCGACCTGCCGAAGCACGCGCCCGCCGACGTCTACCTCGACCGCCGCGCCGAGCTGGGCGCGGCCGAGGTGGCGCGGCGGTTCCTGCGGGCCACCGGCACGACCGACTTCCTGCTGGACGGCGGGTTCCTCCCGGAGTCCGTGACGTCGACGCCGGAGTTCGGCGCCCTCGCCGCGACCCGGGCGCACGACGTCGTCCGGCTGGAGCAGGTCGCGGAGGCGGTGATCGCGGGCACGACCGCGGCGGGGTTCGCCGCGGCCTTCGCCGGCGAGCTGGGGAAACGCGCCGCGACGGCCGTCGGGCTCAAGTCGATCGCCGCCTACCGCGTCGGCCTCGGCCTGGCGGGGGAGCGGCCGTCGCCGTCCGAAGTGACGGCCGCGGCGGAACGCTGGCTGCGCTCCGGAGACGTCCGGCTGGCCGACGAGGTGCTGCACCGCCACCTCGTCTGGACCGGGCTCGACCTGGGCCTGCCGGTGCAGTTCCACGTCGGGTACGGCGACTCCGACGTCGACCTGCACCGCTGCGACCCGCTGCTGCTCACCGGCTTCCTGCGGGCGACGCGCGACCGCGGCGTGCCGATCCTGCTGCTGCACAACTACCCGTTCCACCGCCAGGCGGCCTACCTCGCGCAGGTCTTCGAGCACGTCTTCGTCGACGCCGGCCTGATCACGCACAACGCGGGGTTCCGGGCGCCCGCGATCCTGGCCGAGCTGCTGGAGATCGCGCCGTTCGGGAAGGTGCTGTTCGCCACCGACGCGTTCGGCCTGGCCGAGCTGTACCACCTGGGCACGGCGCTGTTCCGGCGCGGCCTGTCGGACTTCGTGCGCGCCGCGCTCGCCGCCGACGCGATGTCCGAAGTGGACGCCGTCCGGCTGTGTGCTTTGGTGGGGCACGAGAACGCGAAGAGGATCTACCGCTTGGAGCACGTGTGACCGACCTGTGGACCCGGTGGACCCGGGCGATCGACGACGAACTGCCCGCCGCCGTCGCCCTCCGGCACGCCGTGCACGCCGACCCGCGCGGCTCCGGCGACGAGGAGGACACCGCCCGGCTGGTCACCGCGGCGATCGGCGCGGGTGACGGCGTCCGCGTCGCCAAGACCGGCCGCGCGATCCCGCTGCCCGGCGCGGCGGCCGACGGCCCCGCGGTCGCCCTGCGCGCCGAGCTGGACGCGCTGCCGGTCACCGAGCGCACCGGCGTGCCGTGGGCGTCGGAGACCGACCTGATGCACGCGTGCGGCCACGACGTGCACTTGGCGGCGCTGGTCGCGGTGGCCCGTGCGGCGGTGCGGGTCGAGGTGCCGCGCCCGATCCTCGCGCTGCTCCAGCCGCGGGAGGAGACCTCACCCTCCGGCGCGCTCGACGTCGTCGAGTCCGGGCTGCTCGCCGAGCACCGGGTGGACACCGTGATCGGCGCGCACGTCCAGCCCCGGCTCGCGGACGGGGCCGTGTCGGCCGTGCCGGGCCCGGTCAACGCGTCCACCGACGAGTTCGAGGTCGTCCTGCACGGCCAGGGCGGGCACGCCGGTTACCCGCACATGCTGCGCGACCCGATCCTCGCGCTGTCGCAGCTGGTGGTGAGCCTGCAGCAGCTGGCGTCGCGCCGGATCGACCCGGTGTTCGGCGCGGTCTGCTCGGTCGGCCGGATCCAGGCCGGCACCGCGGCGAACGTCGTCCCGAACTCCGCGAGCGCGGCCGGCTCGCTGCGGCTGATGCGCGCGGAGGACCGTGAGCGCGCGCTCGAAGCGCTGGCGCAGATCGTGCACGGCACCGCGGCGGCCCACGGCTGCACCGCCGAGCTGCGGATCAGCCCGTGCGAGCCGGTGCTGCACAACGACCCGGCCCTGGCCGCGGCAGCGCAGCGCTGGCTGGTGCACAGCGGCGCCCGCGTCGACCACGAGTTCCGCTCGTTCGGCGCCGACGACTTCGCGCACTACTGCGGCGGCGAAACCCGTGGCCTGATGCTGTTCGTCGGCCTCGGCGACACCGCCGGCGCGCCCAGCCTGCACGACGAGGTGTTCCTCCCCGGCGACGACGCCGTCACCCGCGTCGCGCACGCGCTGGTGGCGGGCTACCTGGCCGCGACGGAGGCGGAGTCCCGCTAGCTCGGGAGACGCGCTACGGTGGCCCCGTGATTTCCGCCTCGGCCGCCTTCCTCGCGACGATCCCCAGCCCCGACCGCGGGGTCTGGCACCTGGGGATCATCCCGATCCGCGCCTACGCCCTGTGCATCATCGCCGGCATCATCGTCGCGATCTGGTGGGGTGAACGGCGCTGGGTCGCCCGGGGCGGCACCAAGGGCACGATCATCGACATGGCGGTGTACGCCGTGCCGTTCGGCCTGGTCGGCGGCCGGTTGTACCACGTGATCACCGACCCCGAGCTGTACTTCACCGAGGGCAAGAACCCCTGGAACGCCTTCGCGATCTGGGACGGCGGCCTCGGCATCTGGGGCGCCATCGCGCTCGGCGCGGTGGGCGCGCTCATCGCGTGCCGCCGCAAGGGCGTCCCGCTGCCGGCGATGGCGGACGCGATCGCCCCCGGCATCATCGTCGCGCAGGCCATCGGCCGCCTCGGCAACTACTTCAACCAGGAGCTCTACGGCGCGCACACCGACCTGCCGTGGGGCCTGGAGGTCTACCAGCGCTTCAACCCGGACGACCCGGAGAACCTGCTCAACGGCGTCGCGACGGGCCACATCCCGCTGCCGGAGAGCCCGGTCCACCCGACGTTCCTGTACGAGCTGATCTGGAACCTGCTGATCGCCGGCCTGATCGTCTGGGCCGACCGGAAGTTCAAGCTCGGCCACGGCCGGGTGTTCGCGCTGTACGTCGCGGGCTACACGGTGGGCCGCGGCTGGATCGAGATGATGCGGACCGACACCGCGAACCACATCCTCGGCCTGCGGGTCAACGTGTGGACGTCGATCCTGCTGTTCCTCGCCGCGGTGATCTACTTCGTGCTGGCGGGCCGGCGCGGGCCGCGGGAAGCCCCGGAACTGCTGGCGGGCAAGGACGCGCTCGCGGTGCCCGCAGCGGACGCTGCGGCCGAGGACGAAGACGAAGACGAAGACGCCGTGAAGGTGCCCGCGGAGGCCCCGGTCGAGAAGCCTGCGGAAGAAACCCCGGTCGTGGACGAACCGAAGAAGACCGACGACTGACGCGTCAGAGGTCCGGCAGGCCCAGGTCCAGGTTGGGGGACTGGAGCCCGCCGTCGACCTCGAGGATCTTGCCGGTGATGTAGCCGCCGGCCCGCGAGGCCAGGAAGACCACGGTCGCCGCGATGTCCTCCGCCTCGCCGATCCGGTGCAACGGCGTCGCGGACTCCATCTTCTCCTTGAGCTCCGGGTTGCCGACCACGATCTCCAGCGCCGACGTCGCCACCGAGCCCACCGAGATCGCGTTCACCCGCACGCGTGGTGCGAGGTCGGCCGCCGCGAGGCGGGTCCAGTGGGCCAGCGCGGCCTTCGCCGTGCCGTACGCGACGAAGCCGCGGCCGCCGACCCGGCCCATGATCGACGAGATGTTGACGACCGAGCCGCCCGTCTTGACGAGGGAGGGCGCCGCCGCGACGGTCAGTGCGTGCGCCGTCGAGACGTTGAAGCGGAACGCCTCCTCGAGGAACTCAGGCGTCGTCTCGAGCAGGGGCCGCGGGTAGGTGCCGCCGACGTTGTTGACCACCAGGTCGAGGCGCCCGAACTGCTCGACGGCCACCGCGGCGAGCGTCGCGGCGGCGGCCGGGTCGGCGAGGTCGAGCGGGACGACGTGGGCGCGCCGGCCCGCCGAGAACACCCGGGAGGCCACTTCTTCGAGCTGGGCTGCCGTCCGGGAGGCGATGACCACGTCGGCGCCCGCTTCGGCGAGGGCCACGGCGGTGGCCGCGCCGATCCCGCGTCCGGCGCCGGTGACCACCGCGACCTGGCCGGGCAGCCGGAACCGGTCGAGGATCATGCGGGAAATGTAACACGTTCTACTAACATGCGGGAACGCCTCGAAGGGGGCGTTGCGGCCATCGGACCGGGCGGCGTCGGCCGCGTCACGTTAGACTTGACGCAGGTTTCCGGGTCGTATACTTAGCAGAGCGAACTACCGGGAACTCATCAGGAACTACGTCGTTCCGCGCGGCCAGATCGTTACCGTCCGACGTTGTTCGGGGCGCTCTGAATTGATGCTGGCATGTTTCCCAGGTGTTAAAGTCGCGCTAACGAGCGGGCCATCGTCGTCCCGTGCGCTCCCCGGCCGCTAGCCCGGCCAGCACGAACAGACGACGAAGGAGGTCCCTTCATGATCTTCTCCGCCATTCCCGGCAAGCAGGGTCTCTACGATCCGGAGACCGAACAGGACTCCTGCGGTGTGGCCATGGTGGCCGACATCCGCGGCCGCCGCTCCCATGGCATCGTCACCGACGGCCTCGCCGCGTTGACCAATCTGGACCACCGAGGCGCCGCCGGTGCCGAACCCACCAGCGGCGACGGCGCCGGCATCCTGCTGCAGCTGCCCGACGAGCTGCTGCGTGCGGAAGCCGGTTTCGAGCTGCCCGAACCCGACGAAAACGGCCACCACCGGTACGCGGCGGGGATCGCCTTCCTGCCCGCCGACGCCGAGCAGCGCCGCAAGGCCGTCGAGCTGGCCGAACGCATCGCCGTCGAAGAAGGACTCGAAGTCCTGGGCTGGCGCGAGGTCCCGGTCGACGCCGACCGCGCCGACATCGGCCCGTCCGCCCGCTCGGTCATGCCGCACTTCGCGATGCTCTTCGTCGCCGGCGACGGTGCCGCGGGCCTCGAGCTGGACCGCCTGGCCTTCTGCCTGCGCAAGCGCACCGAGCACGAGAGCGGGATCGCGGGCTGCGGCACGTACTTCCCGTCGCTGTCCTCGCGGACGATCGTCTACAAAGGCATGGTCACGCCGGAGCAGCTGCCCGCGTTCTTCGGCGACCTGCGCGACGAGCGGCTGGCGAGCGCCATCGCGCTGGTCCACTCCCGCTTCTCCACCAACACGTTCCCGTCGTGGCCGCTCGCGCACCCGTTCCGGTTCGTGGCCCACAACGGCGAGATCAACACCATCCGCGGCAACCGCAACCGCATGCGGGCCCGCGAAGCGCTGCTCGAATCGGACCTCATCCCCGGCGACCTGACCCGGCTGTTCCCGATCTGCTCGGCGGACGCGTCGGACTCGGCCTCGTTCGACGAGGTCCTGGAACTGCTGCACCTGGGCGGCCGGTCGCTGCCGCACGCGGTGCTGATGATGATCCCGGAGGCGTGGGAGAACCACGCCACGATGAAGCCCGCGCGCCGCGCCTTCTACCAGTTCCACGCGAGTCTGATGGAACCGTGGGACGGCCCGGCCTGCGTCACCTTCACCGACGGCACGCTGGTCGGCGCGGTCCTCGACCGCAACGGCCTGCGCCCGGCGCGCTGGTGGCGCACCGCCGACGACCGCGTCGTGCTCGCCAGCGAGGCGGGCGTCCTGGACGTCGCCCCGAAGGACGTCGTCGCGAAGGGCCGCCTCAAGCCCGGCCGGATGTTCCTGGTGGACACCGCGGCCGGCCGGATCGTCGACGACGAAGAGGTCAAGTCCGAGCTGGGCAAGGACCTGCCGTACGAGGGCTGGCTGCACGCCGGCCTGCTGAAGCTCGCCGAGCTGCCCGACCGCGACCACGTCGTGCAGAGCCACGACTCGGTGCTGCGGCGCCAGCTTTCCTTCGGCTACACCGAGGAAGAGCTCAAGATCCTGCTCGCGCCGATGGCCGAGAAGGGCGCCGAGCCGATCGGCTCGATGGGCTCGGACACCCCGGTCGCGGTGCTGTCCCAGCGATCTCGGCTGCTCTACGACTACTTCAAGCAGAACTTCGCGCAGGTGACCAACCCGCCGCTGGACGCGATCCGCGAAGAGCTCGTCACGTGCATGGCGCGGATCATGGGCCCGGAGCGCAACCTCCTGGCCCCGGGACCGGCGTCGTGCCGGCACCTGAAGCTGCCGTACCCGGTGATCGACAACGACGAGCTCGCCAAGCTCATCCACATCAACGACGACGGCGACCTGCCGGGCTTCGCGTGCAGTGTCCTTTCCGGACTGTACGAAGTGGACGGCGGCGCCGAGGCGCTGGCGTCGGCGGTCGAGCGCGTCCGGCGTGAGGCGTCCGAGGCGATCGCGGCCGGGGCGCGCACGCTGGTGTTGTCCGACCGCGACTCCGACCACCGGATGGCGCCGATCCCGTCGCTGCTGCTGGTTTCCGCGGTGCACCACCACCTGGTGCGCACGAAGGAACGCCTGCGCGTCGCGCTGGTCGTCGAATCCGGCGACGCCCGCGAGGTGCACCACATCGCGCTGCTGCTCGGCTACGGCGCCGCCGCGGTGAACCCGTACCTGGCCTTCGAGACCATCGAGGACATGATCGGGCAGGGCGCCGTCACGGGCATCGAGTCCGGCAAGGCGATCCGCAACTACGTGCAGGCGCTCGTCAAGGGCGTCCTGAAGATCATGTCCAAGATGGGCATCTCGACGGTCGGCGCGTACACCGCCGCCCAGGTCTTCGAATCCCTCGGCCTGGCCCAGGATCTGCTCGACGAGTACTTCACCGGGACGTCGTCGAAGCTCGGCGGCGTCCGGCTCGACGTGCTCGCCGAAGAGGTCGCCGTCCGGCACCGCCGCGCGTACCCGGACAACCCGACCGACCGCGTCCACCGTGGACTCGACACCGGCGGCGAGTACGCCTACCGCCGCGAGGGCGAGCTGCACCTGTTCTCGCCGGAGACGGTGTTCCTGCTGCAGCACGCGTCCAAGACCGGCCGCGAAGAGGTGTACCGCAAGTACACCGACGAGGTGCACCGCCTCTACCGCGAGGGCGGCACGCTGCGCGGGCTGTTCGCCTTCCGCGACGGCGTCCGCGAGCCGGTGCCGCTCGACGAGGTCGAGCCGGCCGAGGCGATCTTCAAGCGCTTCAACACCGGCGCGATGTCGTACGGCTCGATTTCCGCCGAGGCACACGAAACCCTGGCCATCGCGATGAACCGGCTCGGCGGCCGGTCCAACACGGGCGAGGGCGGCGAGGACCCGGAGCGGCTCTACGACCCCGAGCGCCGCAGCGCGATCAAGCAGGTCGCTTCGGGCCGGTTCGGCGTCACCAGCGAGTACCTCGTCAACGCCGACGACATCCAGATCAAGATGGCGCAGGGTGCGAAGCCCGGTGAGGGTGGCCAGCTGCCGCCGAACAAGGTGTACCCGTGGATCGCGCGGACCCGGCACTCCACGCCGGGCGTCGGGCTCATCTCGCCGCCGCCGCACCACGACATCTACTCCATCGAGGACCTCGCCCAGCTGATCCACGACCTCAAGAACGCCAACGAGCACGCCCGCATCCACGTGAAGCTGGTGTCCTCGCTCGGTGTCGGCACGGTCGCGGCGGGCGTGTCCAAGGCGCACGCGGACGTCGTGCTCATCTCGGGGCACGACGGCGGCACCGGCGCGTCCCCGATGAACTCGCTCAAGCACGCCGGCACGCCGTGGGAGATCGGCCTCGCCGAGACCCAGCAGACGTTGCTGCTCAACGGGTTGCGCGACCGGATCACCGTGCAGGTGGACGGCGCCATGAAGACCGGGCGCGACGTCGTCATCGCGGCGCTGCTCGGCGCCGAGGAGTACGGCTTCGCGACGGCCCCGCTCGTCGTCGCGGGCTGCATCATGATGCGCGTCTGCCACCTCGACACCTGCCCGGTCGGCGTCGCCACGCAGAGCCCCGAGCTCCGCAAGCGCTACACCGGCCAGGTCGAGCACGTCGTGAACTTCTTCAAGTTCGTCGCCCAGGAAGTACGGGAAACCCTGGCGGCACTGGGCTTCCGCACGCTCGACGAGGCCATCGGGCACGCCGAGCTGCTGAACACGGACGAGGCCGTGCACCACTGGAAGGCGTCCGGTCTGGACCTGTCGCCGATCTTCGAGATGCCGGCCGAGACGCCGTACGGCGGCGCGAAGCGGCGCACCCGCGGCCAGGACCACGGCCTCGAGCACGCCCTGGACCGCACGCTCATCCAGCTCGCCGAGGCGGCCCTGGAAGACGCGCACCCGGTGCGGCTCGAACTGCCGGTGCGCAACGTCAACCGGACCGTCGGCACGCTGCTCGGCTCGGAGATCACCCGCCGCTACGGCGGCGAAGGCCTGCCCGAGGGCACGATCCACGTCCTGCTCACCGGGTCCGCGGGCCAGTCGCTCGGCGCGTTCCTGCCGCGCGGCATCACCCTCGACATGGTCGGCGACGCCAACGACTACGTCGGCAAGGGCCTGTCCGGCGGGCGGATCATCGTCCGCCCCGACCCGGACGCGTCCTTCGCCGCCGAGGCGCAGACGATCGCGGGCAACACGATCGCCTACGGCGCGACCGGCGGCGAGCTGTTCCTGCGCGGCCAGGTCGGCGAACGCTTCTGCGTCCGCAACTCCGGCGCCACCGTCGTCGCCGAGGGTGTCGGCGACCACGCCTTCGAGTACATGACCGGCGGCCGCGCCGTGGTGCTCGGCCCGACCGGGCGGAACCTGGCGGCCGGCATGTCCGGCGGCATCGCGTTCCTGCTCGACGTCGACCGCAAGAAGGTCAACCAGGACATGGTGGACCTGCTCAAGCCGACCGCGGACGACCTGGCCTGGCTCAAGAAGACCGTGCAGCAGCACTACGATCTCACCCGCTCCGCGGTGGCCGCGTCGCTGCTCGGCGACTGGCCGCGCCGCAGCGTGGCGTTCACCAAGGTGATGCCGCGGGACTACCAGCGGGTCCTGGACGCGGCGAAGGCGGCGAAGGCCGCGGGCCGCGACGTCGACGAGGCGATCATGGAGGCCGCTCGTGGCTGACCCGACCGGCTTTCTCAAGTACGACCGCGAAGAGCCCAAGAAGAAGTCCAAAGAGGACCGGCTCCACTCGTGGGGCGAGGTCTACGTGGACGTCGATCCGGGCGTGCGCAACGAAGACGTCCGCAAGCAGGCGTCGCGGTGCATGGACTGCGGCATCCCGTTCTGCCACTCCGGCGGGTCCGGTTGTCCGCTGGGCAACCTGATCCCGGAGTGGAACGACCTCGTCCGCCGCGGCGACTGGGCCGCCGCCAGCGATCGGTTGCACGCCACCAACAACTTCCCCGAGTTCACCGGGAAGCTGTGCCCCGCGCCGTGCGAGGCGGGCTGCGTGCTGTCGATCTCGCCGCTCTCGGGCGGGCCGGTGTCGATCAAGCGCGTCGAGCAGACGATCGCCGACCAGTCCTGGGAAGCGGGCTACGTCCAGCCGCAGGTGGCGGAAGTGTCGTCGGGGCAACGGGTCGCGGTCGTCGGCTCCGGCCCGGCCGGGCTCGCCGCCGCCCAGCAGCTGACGCGCGCCGGGCACGAGGTCACCGTCTTCGAGCGGGACGACCGGCTCGGCGGGCTGCTGCGCTACGGCATCCCCGAGTTCAAGATGGAGAAGAAGGTCCTCGACCGGCGGCTCGCGCAGCTGCAGAAGGAGGGCACCAAGTTCGTCACCGGCTGCGAGGTCGGCGTCGACCTGACGGTGGAGGACCTGCGCGAGCGGTACGACGCCGTCGTGCTCGCGGTCGGCGCCCTGCGCGGCCGCGACGACACGACCACGCCCGGGCGCGAGCTGTCCGGCGTGCACCTGGCGATGGAACACCTGGTGCCGGCCAACAAGTTCGTCGAGGGTGACGGCCCGTCGCCGGTCGACGCGCGCGGCAAGCACGTCGTGATCATCGGCGGCGGCGACACCGGCGCCGACTCCTACGGCACGGCGACCCGCCAGGGCGCGCTTTCGGTGACCCAGCTGGACCAGTACCCGATCCCACCGTCCACCCGGGACGACGACCGCTCGCCGTGGCCGACCTGGCCCTACATCCTGCGCACCTACCCGGCGCACGAGGAGGCGGGGGAGCGGAAGTTCGCCGTCGCGGTCAAGCGGTTCGTCGGCGACGACGCCGGCCGCGTCACGGCGGTCGAGCTGCAGCAGGTGAAGGTGCAGAAGGACCCCGCGACCGGACGCCGTGAGGTCATCCCGGTCGGCGACGACGTCGAGACGCTGCCGGCGGACCTGGTCCTGCTGGCGATCGGCTTCGAGGGCGTCGAGGACATGCCGCTGCTGGGCGGCCTCGGGCTGTCGCTGACCAAGCGCGGCACGCTGTCGTGCGGTGCGGACTGGCAGACCGAGACACCGGGTGTGTTCGTCTGTGGCGACGCCCACCGCGGCGCGTCGCTGGTGGTCTGGGCGATCGCCGAAGGCCGGTCGGTGGCCAACGCGGTCGACACGTACCTGACCGGCGCGTCCGACCTGCCGTCCCCGGTGCACCCGACGGCGTTGCCACTCGCCGTCGTCTGAGCGCGTTGCGGAAAGGGCCCTTTCCGTATTCGAGCGGCGCCCGCCACAATGGTCGGGAAATGGGGGTCCGTTCCGACCATGGGCGCACACATCGCGTTTCTCGCGGTTCCGGCGGCGGGGCACGTCAACCCGACCCTGCCGCTGGTCGAGGAGCTGGTCCGGCGCGGGCACCGGGTCACCTACGCCACCGGCCCGGCGCTGCGGGACGCCGTCGCCGCGGCGGGGGCGGCGCCGGTCGTCCCGGACGCGCCGTGGGCGAAGGTGGCCGCCGCGCGCAGCCGGACCACCGAGGAGGTCGCCGAGACGCTCACCGGCGCACTCGACGTCACCCGCGCGGTGCTGCCGCGGCTGACGGAGGTGTTCCGCGAAGATCCGCCGGACGTCGTCTGCTACGACTCGCTGACGCCGTTCGGGCCGGTGCTGGCCCACCGGCTCGGCAGCCCGTCGGTGGCGACGGTGCCGACGTTCGCGGGCAACGACGTGTTCGACCCGACGACCCTGCTGGCCCCGCCCGACTTCGACCCGGGGCACCCGCGGCTGGCCGAGTACGCCGCCGCCCAGGCCCGGTTCGCCGCGTCCGCCGGCGTCCCGGCCGGTACGCCGGCCTCGGTGGGCCGGCTCGCGGACCGGAAGCTCGTCTTCCTCCCGCGCGAGTTCCAGATCGCCGGTGACACCTTCGGGGCCGACTACCGGTTCATCGGC
This sequence comes from Amycolatopsis sp. NBC_01307, assembly GCF_035975215.1. Classification (NCBI taxonomy): domain Bacteria; kingdom Bacillati; phylum Actinomycetota; class Actinomycetes; order Pseudonocardiales; family Pseudonocardiaceae; genus Amycolatopsis; species Amycolatopsis sp. NBC_01307. The sequence goes on from NZ_CP108403.1 coordinate 151,054, forward strand.
GCGTCGTTCGGCTCCCGGGCCGCGGACTGGACGCCCGCGGCCGGCCCGGTGCTGTTCGTCTCGCTGGGCACGGTCGTCAACGACCGCCCCGACTTCTTCGCCGCGTGCGTGACGGCGTTCGGCGGCACCGGCCGGCCCGTAGTGCTGGCGCTCGGCGAGCGCGTCGACCCGGCCCGGCTGGGCCCGATCCCGGCGAACTTCGAGGTCCGGCCGTACTTCCCGCAGCCCGCCGTGCTGCGGCACGCGGCGGTGTTCCTGTCGCACACGGGGATGAACTCCACGATGGAGGCGCTGCTGTGCGAGGTGCCGCTGGTGTCCTACCCGCAGACGCCGGAGCAGACGGTCAACGGCCGCCGCGTCGAGGAGCTGGGCCTGGGCCGGGTGCTCACCGGCCCGCTCGACCCGCGGGAGCTGCGCCGGACGGTCGACGAGGTCGCGGCGGACCCGGCGATCCGCGCGAACCTGACCCGGATGGCGCGCCACCTGCGCGCGGCCGGCGGCCCGCGCGCCGGCGCTGACACGATCGAGGAGCTGCTCGCCTGACTCCGGGGCACCGTGCCGAGTCGGTTTCTTCCGGCTTGCTGACTTCGCGAGGGCGGAACGTCAGCCGGTCAACGCGGTGAGCAGAGCCCAGTAACCGCCGCCACCGACGACGACGCCCATCGTCGGCCCGGCGAGCCGCGACCACGCCACCCAGCCGAACCGGTGGGAGCGCCGACGGGCCGCGGGGGAGCGCCGGCACCTCGGGCGCGACCGCGTGCGGGGAGATCTCGACCTTCGCGCCTGCCGTGACCAGCGGGCTGACCAGCCCGGTATCGGCGACCGGAGAGCCCGGCGATCGGCAGCGGGACCCGGCGCCGTCACGTGATGGCCGTCCCACTCGCCGCGCTTCGCCCCGCGGACGATGACGGCCATCGGGATCAGCGAGCCCGTGACGGCGATGAGGAGTCCCCAGCTCAGTGCGGAGAGCCACCGGTGGCCGGTCGCGTCCCAGGCGAGCGCGAGGGGCAACGCGAGCACCCAGACCCAGGGAGCGAGGAGCTCGGTGGCCCACCTGGCGGAACGAAGCACAGCGCGAACCTTATCCTGGAGGGGTGAACTGGACTGTGGACGTCCCCGTCGACACACTGCCCGAACTGCCGCCGCTTCCGCCCGAGCTGCGGGCCCGCCTCGACGCGGCCCTGGCCCGGCCCGCGGCCCAGCAGCCGGAGTGGCCCGATCCGGAACTCACCAACCGGGTGCGCGGGGTGCTGGAGAGCGTGCCGCCGATCACCGTCCCGGCCGAGATCGACCGGCTGAAGAGCCGGCTGGCGATGGTCGCCCGCGGTGAAGCGTTCCTGCTCCAGGGCGGCGACTGCGCGGAGACGTTCGAGTCGAACACCGAGCCGCACATCCGGGCCAACCTGCGCACCCTGCTGCAGATGGCGGTCGTGCTGACCTACGGCGCGAGCCTGCCGGTGGTCAAGGTCGGCCGCATCGCCGGCCAGTACGCGAAGCCGCGCTCGGCCGCGACGGACGCGCTGGGCCTGCCGGTGTACCGCGGCGACATCATCAACTCGCTGGTCGCCAAGCCCGAGCTGCGTGTGCCCGACCCCGGCCGGATGATCCGCGCCTACGCGAACGCGGGCGCGGCGATGAACCTGGTCCGCGCCCTCACCGGCGCCGGCATGGCCGACCTGCACCAGGTGCACGACTGGAACAAGGACTTCGTGTCGGCGTCGCCGGCGGCGCAGCGCTTCGAGGCGCTGGCCAACGAGATCGACCGCGGCCTGCGGTTCATGTCGGCCTGCGGCGTCACCGACACGTCGCTGCAGTCGACCGAGATCTTCGCCAGCCACGAGGCCCTGCTGCTCGACTACGAGCGCTCGATGCTGCGGCTCGACAACGCCGACGCGTCGAACCCGAAGCTGTACAACCTGTCGTCGCACTTCCTCTGGATCGGCGAGCGGACCCGCCAGCTGGACGGCGCGCACATCGCGTTCGCCGAGCTGCTGGCCAACCCGATCGGGTTGAAGATCGGCCCGACGACCACGCCGGAGCAGGCCGTGGAGTACGTCGAGCGGCTCGACCCGCGCGTCGAGGCGGGCCGGCTGACGCTGATCGCGCGGATGGGCAACGGCAAGGTCCGCGACGTGCTGCCGGGCATCGTCGAGAAGGTCGAGGCGTCCGGGCACAAGGTCATCTGGCAGTGCGACCCGATGCACGGCAACACGCACGAGTCGTCCACCGGGTACAAGACGCGCCACTTCGACCGGATCGTCGACGAGGTCCAGGGCTTCTTCGAGGTCCACAACGAGCTCGGCACCTACCCGGGCGGCATCCACGTCGAGCTGACCGGCGAGGACGTCACCGAGTGCCTGGGCGGCGCCCAGGAGATCTCGGACATCGACCTCTCGGGCCGCTACGAGACGGCGTGCGACCCGCGCCTGAACACGCAGCAGTCCCTGGAACTGGCGTTCCTGGTCGCGGAGATGCTCCGCGGCTGAGGCTCAGGAGGCGTCGAGCAAGCGGGACGCGGACTTCAGGACCGCGTCCCGCAGCGAGCCGATGTCCGGCACCGCTTCGCCGTTGACCTGGAGTCCGATGTGGACCGAGTCGCGGTAGGTGGCCACCGCGATGCCGACCGCGTGGCGGGGGGCCAGCGGGACGAACGGGTAGACCTCCGCCAGCGGTGCGCCGTCGATCGAGAGGCGGGCCGGGGGGAGCGGGACCGTGGTGATCACCAGGTCGAACAGCAGCGGTGCGGCCTGGCCCGCGGTGCGCGTGCCCAGCCGGTGCAGCAGGGCCGGGACGCGGTCGGCCAGCAGCGGCAGCGCTCCCGCACCGCGGCTCGGGCCCGCCGCCTTGTTGCGGTTCATCGCGCGTCGGACGACGCGCAGGCGCTCGACCGGGTCGTCCTCGCCGACCGGCAGGTCGCACAGGTAGCCGGACAGCTTGTTGCCGCCGAGCTGGTCACCCGAGCGGCCGCGGACGCTCACCGGGATCAGCGCGCGCAGTGTGCGGCCGTCGGCGCGGTGGCCGCGGTTCACCAGCCACTCGCGCAGCGCGCCGGACAGCACCGCCAGCACGACGTCGTTGGTGGTGCCGCCGTGGGCCCGGCGCACCCGGCGCAGCTCCGCGAGCGGCAGCCGCACGAACCCCAGCCGGCGTTCGGCCGAGGCCGGCGCCGACACCGGGGACAGCGTCGGGCGGGTGGCCCGCACCACCGACGAGGCGATGCCGGCGGCTTCGTTGGCCTGGTCCCAGACCGTGCCGAGCGCGCCCTTCACCGTGTCCAAAGTGGACCGCTGGGCCGGGATCCGGCGGGCCGGCGCGGCAGGCAGCTTGACGCCGTCGAGCAGCCCGGCCGCGACCGCGTACGCCCCGGCACCGTCGGTGAGCGCGTGGTGCAGCTTCATCAGCAACGCGAACTGCCCGCCGGGCAGGCCGGTGACCAGGGTGAGGTCCCACAGCGGCCGGCCGGTGTCGAGCGGCTCGGCGATCCACCGCGACGCGTAGGCCGTCAGCGGGTCCGGGTCGTAGAGCGAGCTGAGCTCGACGTGGTGGATGTGTTCCGCGGCAACAAAATCCGCGTCTTCGGTCCAGCGGGCGGCGCCGGGCGGGAACAGCTCCGAGCGCGCCCGCTGGCGCAGCTTCGGGAGCCGGGCGGCGCGTTCGGCGAGGATCGCGGTCAAGGCCGGCGGATCCACCGGCCGTCGCGCGGTGAACGTGATCACCGCACCCATGTGCATCGGGGACTTTTCGCTTTCCAGGCAAAGGAAAGCGACGTCGAGTGCGCTGAGCGGCGAGCCTGCCATAAGCGACCTTTCCCATCAGGCGTTCGCGGGTCTGCACGGCCACGTGCGACGAGGGGAGGAGAAAGCCACTGCACCAGCCCGACGTGACGCGCGGGTGGTCGAAGTGTTTCGTCGACGCTAACTAACCACCCCATTCAGCCATTCGAGATACCCCGGGCAGCGGTGCCCGGGGTCACAGATCAACCGGTTTTTATTCGCCGGGCGGGGTTTCGGGCGTGTCCGCCCGGGCCGTGGCGGTCCCCCAGTCGGGGGTCAACGCCACCTGCTTGCCGACGCGGCGCACCGGCAACGCACCGGCGTGGCGCTTGCCGAGCCCGGGCCAGATCTCCGCGGCGTCCTTCGCCGCGGCGCGGATCGCGCCGCCGTCGAGCGTCGTCCGGGACTCTTCGATGCCCCGGCCGCGCCACTGGACGACCAGTTTGAGCGGCCCCGCCGACGGCAGCGGCCACAGGAACACCTCGTGCTCGACGGCGAAGCGTGTCCCGCCGACCGCCTGCGCCCGCAGCACCGGCCCGTCCGGCTCGCTCGCCGAGGGCACCGAAATGGTCTCCGAGCTGGCCCGGCTCCCGTCGGCGTAGAGCACGCCGATGAGCAGGCCGTTGTAGTCGGGGACCCGCCGGTGGTCGATCAGGCCTTCCGCGGGGTCGTCGACCAGGCTGTCGCGCGAGTACACCGTGACCCGCAGGGTGACCGCCTCCGGCCACACCTCGACGGCCCGCAGCGCGACGATCGTGCGCTCGGACCGGCCCAGCGCCTGCGCCCACGGCAGCACGGCCGGGACGATGTGCTCGCGCGGGGGATCGGTCCAGTGTCTGCCGTTGAAGGCGTACAGCTCCTGCTCCGGAACGGGGAACAGGGGACGTTCGCGGGGACCGCCGGTGAAGAAGTTCATCGGGCGGCCCGCGACGTGCTGTCCGGCACCATGCGCCCACGGTAAGGCAACGTCCCGGGAATTTCCGCCCCCGAACGGGCGTACGGCCCTCGTCTCCCGTGATCCGGGACACAAGGGCCGTACGCAGCGTGCGCGATCAGTCGCTCAGCTTGAGGTCCCGGTCGCTCAGCTTCAGCTCGCCGTTCTTGCCGGCGCTCTCGTCGAGCTCCTTGTCCGCCGGCTTGCCCATCGACTCCATCAGCTGCCGGGCCAGGCCGAGACCGGTCCCGCCGAGCGACAGCGCCTTGGCGAACATGTCGGACATGCCGTCCGCGCCGTTGAGCACGACCATGTGGTCGATGTTGCCGAACGCGCTCGCGCCCGCCTCGACGATCTCCGGCCAGCGCTCGGCCAGCTGCTGCGCGACGACGGCTTCCTGGTTCTCCGCCAGCGCCGCGGCGCGCGCCTTGATGGCGTCCGCCTCGGCGAGACCCTTCGCCCGGGCCGACTCGGCTTCGGCGAGACCCTTCGCCTTCGCGGCTTCCGCGTCGGCGAGACCGCGGGCCTTCGCCGCGGCCGCCTCCGCTTCACCGGTCGCCCGGGTCGCCCCGGCCGCCGCTTCCGCACGGGCCTTCGTCGCCTGCGCCTCGGCTTCGGCCGCGGTCTTGACGCGGGTCGCGTCCGCCGCCGCCCGCAGCTCGGTCTCCTTCGCCTCGGCCTGGGCCTTGGCGATCGAAGCGTCACGGGCCGCGTCGGCCGCCGTGCGCGTGTCGTACGCCTTCGCGTCGGCCGGCTTGCGGACCTGCGACTGCAGCCGCTGCTCGGCCAGCGCCGCCTCCAGCTCGGCCGCCCGCGTCTCCTGGACGACGACCTCCTGGCGCGCGGTCGCCTCGGCCAGCGGACCGGACTGGGACATCTTCGCCCGCGCCTGGTCGACCTCGGCCTGGTAACCGGCCTGCTGGATCTGGCTCGCGCGGACCGCGGCCGCCTTCTTCGCCGCCGACTCCTGCTCGACCTGGGCGGCTTCCTGGTCGCGCTGCGCCTCGGCGATCCGGGCCGACGCGGCGATCGCGGCGGCGTGCGGCTTGCCGAGGTTGAGGATGTAGCCCGATTCGTCGTCGATCTCCTGGATCTGCAAGGAGTCCACGATCAGGCCGAGCTTGATCATCTCGGTGGCCGAGGACTGGCGCACCTCACCGGTGAGCGCGTCCCGGTTGTGGATCATCTCCTCGATGGTCAGCCCGCCCACGATGGAGCGCAGGTGCCCGGAGAAGAGCTCGTGGATCGTGTCGTTCATGCCCTTCTGCTGGTCCAGGAACCGGCGGGCGGCGTTGGCGATCGACGAGAAGTCGTCGCCGACCTTGTAGATCACCACGGCGCGCACGGTGACCGGCAGCCCCTGCCGGGTCACGCAGGACACCTGCAGGTTGACGCCCCGGGTGTCCAGTGACAGCCGCCGGGCGGTCTGGAACCCGGGGATGACGTTCACGCCGCGGCCGGTGATGATCTTGAAGCCCAGGCTGTCCGCGGTCTCGCTGCGTTCGACCCGGATCCCCCAGCCGGACACGATCAGCGCTTCGTTCGGCTCCGCGACCTTGTACAGGACCCGCAGCAGTCCGAAGATCACGATCACGGCCACGACGGCGATGCCGACGATCAGCAGGATGCTCATTGGCCTCCCACACCCCTCAGTTCAGTCTTCTGTTGTTGGTAGCCCTTCGACGCCGCTAACGGCTCAGTGGTTGCCACCGTTCGACATAAACCGTGCGGGGAGGTTCGAAGTCCACGACGAGCACCTGCGTGCCCGAGGCGAAGGTCGCTTCGGGGTCGATCGGGTAGGCGTAGAAGGCCTCGGTGCCGCCGCGGACGCTCAGCAGCACCTCACCGATGAGGCCGGGGCCGATCGTGCCGGTCACGCGCCCGCGGCTGCCGATCATCCACCGAAGCCCTTCAGCTTGACCTTGGAGCCCTTTTGCACGAACGTGCCCGGCTGCGGGTCCTGCTGGAAGACGAAGTCGAACCCGCCGCCCCCGCCGCGCCCGCGGCCGCCGTCGCGGTCGGCCTGCAGCCCGGCCTGCTCGAGGAGCTTCTGGGCGTCGTCGAACGAGCGGAACCGGACGTCCGGCACCTGGACGGCGTTGTTGAGGAACACGCCGATCCGCTTCGCTGTCGCCTGCGAGTTGGCCCCCGGATCGGTCCGCGTGACGGCGCCGCCCGGGACGTTCTGGTTGAACTCCTCGCCCGCCTGGAACGGCTCGAACCCGGCCTGCTGCAGGAGCTGGAACGCCTCGTCCTTGCTCTTCCCGGCGACGTCCGGGACCGGCGGCAGCGGGATCGGGCCCTTGGACACGATGATCGTGACCTGGCCGTTGATGTTCAGCTGGCTGCCGGCGCCGGGTTCGGTGCGGATCACCGCGCCCTGCGGGACGTCGGCGTCGAAGTCGTCGGTGCCGCGGACCGGGGTCAGCTGCGCCGTCTTGATCGCCTGCTCGGCGTCGGGCAACGCGGTGCCCGGGCGGATGTCCGGCACGGCCGGGCGGCCCTTGGACAGCACGACCGACACCGTCGAGTTCGGCGTCAGCGTGGTGCCCTCGGGGGGTTCGTTGCGCAGCACGGTGTTCGACGGCACCGTGTTGTCGAACTCCTGGCTGAACTGCGGCGTCAACTTCGCCGAGCGCAGGGCGTCACCCGCCGCCGCCTGGTTCAGCCCGACGAGCTTCGGCACCGTCGACGTCTTGTCGCCGCCGGTGTCGGTCAGCATGAAGATGAACGCCGTGATCAGCCCGCCGAACAGCAGCACCGCCCCGGCGATCAGCGCGATCCGCTTGCGGTTGTCCGCCGGCTTCTCGGGTTCCGGCTCGGCCCGCCGGCGGGGCGGGCGCGGCGGGACGTTCCCGGCCGCGGGGATCCCCGGCGGCGGGGTGCCCGGGTGGCCGGGGTGGCTGAGCGCCCGCGTCGCGTTCGGGCGGTGCACCGGCATGGTCTTCCCGGTGTCGGGCTGCACCTGCGGGATCCGCGGCAGCGTGCGCTCGGTGTCGGCGATGTCGCCCTGGCCGTGGGACACCGGGACCGGCACGGTGACCGGCAGCAGGCCCAGCTGCGCGCGCACCGCGGTCAGCTCGGTGAGGAACTCCCCGGCGTCGGCGGGCCGCAGCTCGGGGTCGCGCCGGGTCGCGCGCGTGATCAGGTCGTCGAGCGCGGCCGGCAGGTCCGGGCGCAGCTCGCTCGCCCGCGGGACGTCGTCGTTGACGTGCCGGTAGGCCACCGAGATCGCGGTGTCACCGGTGTAGGGCGCGCGGCCGGTGAGCATTTCGTAGAGCAGGATCCCGGCCGAGTAGACGTCGCCGCGCGCGTTGGCCGCGCCGGTGGTGACCTGCTCGGGGGAGAGGTAGGCGACGGTGCCGAGGATGACGCTCGCGCTCGTCGTCCCGGCGCTGGCCACGGCCCGCACGAGACCGAAGTCGGCGACCTTGACGACGCCGCCGGTGTGCGGCCCGGACCGGCCGATCAGCACGTTCTCGGGCTTGACGTCGCGGTGCACCAGCCCGGCCCGGTGCGCGGCGGCGAGCGCCGACAGCACGGGCTCGGCGACGCTCAGCGCGAGCGCGATGTCGAGCGGGCCCTTCTCGTCCAGCAGGTCCCGCAGGGTGCCGCCGTCGACGAGCTCCATGACCAGGAAGGCGAGGCCGCCCTCCTCGCCCTTGTCGTGCACCGCCACGACGTTCGGGTGGTGCAGCTGGGCGGCCGACTGGGCCTCCCGCACGAACCGGTCCACGAACGACCGGTCGTCCGCGAAGCGCGGATCCATGATCTTGATCGCGACCTGGCGGTCCAACCGGGTGTCCGTCCCCTGGTAGACCGACGACATCCCGCCGTGGGCGAGCAGCCGGTCCACCCGGTAGCGCCGCTCGAGCAGCGTGCCGACCAGGCTGGGGTGGGTGCGTGTCACGAGTAGGGATCGTACGGAACCCGGCACGCCGCGTGGAGGAGACCTCGCGGGTCACCCGTGCGCACTAGCGGGAGAGGGGGGCGAATGTGGCACAGTGTCACCTGTGAGTGGGATTCCTGTCGCCGAAGACGTCCTGGCCGCCGACATCGCGGTGCTGCCGCTGCCGGAGGTCGCGACCGCCCTCGGGACGTCGACCAACAAGGTCCGCCAGCTGCTGCGCGAGGGCGAGCTGATCGCCCTCAAACGAGGCGGCGAGCTGTGCGTCCCGAGCGCGTTCCTCGTCAAGGACGGCGTGGTCAAGGGCCTGTCCGGCACGATAACCGTGCTCGACGACTCCGGGTTCAGCCGCACCGAGATGCTCCGCTGGCTGTTCACCGTCGACGAGTCGCTGCCGGGCAACACGCCGGTCAACGCGCTGCGCACGAGCCACGGCACCGAGGTGAAGCGGCGCGCCCAGGCGATGGCCTTCTGACCTGGCACAACGCGGCCGCCAGCTGAACGGCCGCGGCCGTGAGCAGGCACGCCGGGATCGACCGCGCCGCCAGCGGGCCGGCCAGTGCCGCCCCGGCGGCCAGACCGGTGATCTTGACGCTCGCCGCCGTCGTGAACACCTGAGCCCGCACGCGTGCGGGCGTCTCCCGGTGCCGGATCGCGAACAGGGCCGTGAGCTGAGGTCCTTCGGCGAATCCGGCCAGCGCCGCGGCCGTGACCAGGAGTTTCCCGTCGGTCGCTGACGCCGCGACGACGCAGCTCGCGGCCAGGACCAGCGTGCTCGCCCAGACGACCGTGTCGGGTGCGAGCCGTTTTCCGGCGAAGACGGCGTTGGCCAGCAGTGACGCCACCGCGAGGACGGTCATGAGCAGTGTGCCGTCCGCGGCGCTCCCGAGGTGCGCGGCGCCGAGCAGGGGATAACAGACGGTGACCATCCCGACCCCGGCGCACGAGAGCGTGGACGTCGAGGTGGCCCGCCGGAGCGGCGTGTTGCGCAGGAGAACGCCGAAGCCGTCCACGAGCTGTTTCCCGAGCCGGGTCGTCGCCGGGCGGGGTCTGGTGGGGAGAGTCCAGGCGACCGGAAGCGCGGCGGCGACCATGCCGACCGCCACGGCCAGGGCGACCGGGGCACCGGCGAGGGTGGCCAGGAGACCGGCGAGCCCGGGTCCGGCGAGGGCCGCGGCGGTGAAGGTCAACGCATCGAGACGGCTGGCGGTGGCGGGGACGGGTCCCGCGACCGAGGGCAGCTGAGCCGACCGGCCACTCACGACCGACGGCAGCTGAGCCGTCCAGCCGCCCGCGATGGCCGGGTTGAGCAGGCCCGTCAGCGCCGCCAGTGCGACCACCGACCACAGCGGCAGGTGCCCGAACACCGCCGTCACCAGGGCTATCCCGCCCGCGTACCCGGCCAGCGCGACGGCGAGCAGCCTTCCCGGCGCCGGGCTGCGGTCCAGCAGGGCCCCGAACACCGGGCCACCCGCCGCGGCCGCCGCGGTCAGGCCCGCCAGCAGCGCCGCCCCCGCGTGCGGGCCGGCGGTCAGGCCCAGCAGCAGGAGCGCGGGCCCGGACAGCTCGTCGCCGGTCCGGGCGAGCGTCGCCCCGGTGAGGTACCCGGCGAGTCTGTAACGGCTCGACATGATCGAGACGTTACAGTGAGGCATGGCCTTTCCGCACCGGGATTCCGTCCAGCGCGCAGTCGACCTCCTCGCCGTGCTGCTGCCCCCGGACACCGGCGCGGCCGACGTCGAGCGCGTCCTGCAGGCCCACGGCGAACCGGCCACGACGCTCTCACCGAGCGAACTGGCGAAGCTGCGCGAAGCAGCACGAGAACTCCGTGACGTCTTCGCAGCGTCCGACGTCACCGAAGCGGCTTCGACGCTCAACCGCCTCTTCGCGCGCTACGCGGGCCCGCCGCGCCTGACGGACCACGAGGACGGCTACGGCTGGCACCTGCACCTCGACGCGGCCGACGACGGCCCGTGGGACCGCTGGCTGGTGACGTCGTCGGCGCTGGGCCTGGCGACGCTGCTCGCGGACCGCCAAGGCCCGCCGGGCGGGCTGTGCGCGTCGCCGTCGTGCGGTAAACCGTTCGCCCACCTGGGCGGCGGCAGCCCGAAGCGCTACTGCTCACCCCGCTGCGCAACGCGCGAGCGCGTCGCCGCCCACCGCGCCGGCCGGCACCCCGGAAAGCCGTGAAGGCCTCCTTCCCGGCCATAAGAGCCGGTAAGGAGGCCTTCACGGACCAAAGGACTCAGCCGTTGTTCTTGTCGCGCCAGGCGATCCACGACTTGAGCAGGCCCAGGTCGTAGTCCGGGCCGCCCACGCCGACGGTGAACGTCGAGACGCCCAGGCTCAGCAGCTTCGGGCCCAGCTCGTCCGGCTCACCCTGGACACCGCACGAGCGCTCGATCTCGGCCGGGTCGCGGCCGACGTCGGCGCAGTGCTGGTCGAGGATCTTGACCTTGCGCTCGACGACCTCCGGGTCGCCGAAGCCGTGCCAGATGTCGCCGTGCTTGGCGACCAGCTTCAGGGTCTTCTTCTCGCCGCCACCGCCGATGAGCACCGGGATCTTGCGCGTCGGCGCCGGGTTCAGCTTGCCGAAGCGGGCCTCGATGCGCGGGAGCGACTCCGCCAGGTTGTCGAGGCGGCCGCCGGCGGTGCCGAACTCGTAGCCGTACTCGTCGTAGTCCTTCTCGAACCAGCCGGAGCCGATGCCGAGGATGAGCCGCCCGCCGGAGATGTGGTCGACGGTGCGGGCCATGTCGGCCAGCAGCTCGGGGTTGCGGTAGCTGTTGCAGGTCACGAGCGCGCCGATCTCCACGCGCGACGTCGACTCCGCCCAGGCGCCGAGCATGGTCCAGCACTCGAAGTGCTGACCCTCGGGCTCGCCGTAGAGGGGGTAGAAGTGGTCCCAGTTGAAGACGATGTCGGCGCCGAGCTCTTCGGCGGCGGACGCGGTGCGCCGGATGGTGTCGTAGTCGGCGTGCTGCGGCTGGAGCTGCAGCCCGATCCGGATCGGTCGCTTTGCTGCTGAGGTCATGATCGCAGCCTACGACCGGCCCCGAGGGTCCCGCGCGCCCAGACCGCGGCGAACGCGGGCAGCGCGACCGCCAGCCGGCGCGTCTTCGGCACCACCGCCCGCCGCGTGAGGACGTCGTGGTCCAGTGCGGCGATCTCGTCCAGGATGCCCTCGTACAGCGTCAGCGCCGTCCGCACGCACGGCCGGGATTCCGGGCGCAGCAACGGAACCCCGGCTTCGGCCCGCCGGTACACCGCGCGCGTCCTGGCCACGAAGTACGCCATCGCCGCGCGGATCCGCGGGTCCGGGCGGCGGGCTTCCAGCAGCTCACGCGAGACGCCGAAGGCGGCCAGCTCGTCGAGCGGCAGGTACAGCCGGCCGCGGTCGAGGTCCTCGCCGACGTCGCGCAGGAAGTTGGTCAGCTGGAACGCCTCGCCGAGCGCGATCGCCCCCGGCTCGGCGTCGGCCAGCGGTCCGACGGTGCCGAAGACCGGCAGCATCTGCAGCCCGATCACCGCCGCCGACCCGTACGTGTACGCACTTAGATCGGTGAACGTCGCGTACTCGACCGGCTTCAGGTCCGCCCGCATCGAGCGCAGGAACGCGTCGAACAGGTCCTGGGCGATGCCGTAGGAGTGGACCGTGTCGGACAGCGCCGCGAGCACCGGGTCGTCCGGGCTGCCGCCGGCGAAGACGTCCTCGACCATCGCTGCGACGCGGTCCAGCTCGGCCGCCGGGTCCGTGCCCGGTTCGGGGTTGTCGACCAGCTCGTCGGCCATCCGCGCGAAGCCGTACAGCGCGTGCGCGGCCGGCCGGGCGCGGGCCGGCAGCAGGCGCGTCGCGAGGAAGAACGTGCGGCCGTGGTGGGCGTTGAGCCGGCGGCACGCGGCGTAGGAGGCGCGCAGGGCCGGGTCGGTGATGCCGGCGGCGTCGAGCTCGTTCACTTCCCGGTGATCCGTTCCGCCGCGAGCCGTCCGGAGATGAGCACCGGCGGGATGCCGACGCCCGGTGTCGTGCCGCAGCCGGCCAGCACCACGTTGCCCGCCGCGCGCACCAGGTTCGCCGGCCGGAACGGGCCCGTCTGGGTGAACGTGTGCGCCAGCGAGAACGGCGTCCCGGCGGCGAGCCCGCGGGCCGCCCAGTCGGCCGGGGTGAGCGTCTCGTCGACGGTGAACTCGTCGCCGAACCCGGTCAGCCCCCGCGCTTCGAGCGTGCGAAGCAGCTCTTCGCGGTACGGCCCGCGGACGCGCGCCCAGTCGATCGGCCCGCGGTTCAGGTTCGGCGCGGGCGCCAGCACGGAGACGATCTCGCCGCCGTTCCCGGCGAGGCCCGGGTCGGTCGCCGTCGGGCGCGTGACCAGCAGTGACGGGTCGCTCATCAGCCGTCCTTCGCGGATGATCTCGGCGAATGTCCGTTCCCAGGCGGCGCCGAAGTAGATCGTGTGGTGGCCCAGGTCCCACGCCTTCGTGGTCCGCCCGTGCAGGACGACGGCGGACGGCGAGTAGCGCAATGGCACCGGCCGCTTCGGCCGGGCGCCGATGAGCCGGTAGGCCGTGCTCAGCTCGGTGGCGAGGACGACGGCGTCGCACGGGATCCGCTCGCCCGAACGCGTGCGGACCGCGCGCACCCGGGACGAGACGCGCTCGAGCCACGCCGCTTCGGTGCCGAACCGCACGTCCGCGCCCGCCCGCGTCGCCGCGCCGGTCAGCGCCCGGCCGATCTCGCCCATCCCGCCTTCGGGGTAGTACACGCCGCCGACGGTGTCCATGTACGAGATGACGCCGTACGCGCCGATCGCGCGGGCCGGGTCGAGGCCCGCGTAGAGCGCCTGGAACGAGAACAGGCGCCGGACGCGCTCGTCGCGCAGGTACCGGGCGACGCGCGGGCCGAGCCGGCCGAACCCGCCGAGCGCGGCGAGTTTCACCAGCTCGGGCCGGGCGAGGTCGAGCGGCGAGTCGAAGTTCGTGCCGAGGAAGCGGTCCTTCTGCACCGCGTACAGCTCGGTCAGCCAGCGCCGCAGCGCCCGGTAGCCCGCGGCTTCGCGCGCGCCGGCGAAGGCGCGGATCTCGGCTTCCATGGCGTCGCCGTCGGTGTGCAGAGCCAGGGCGCTGCCGTCGGCGAACCGCGCCCGGTACGCCGGGTCGAGCCGGGTCAGGCGCAGGTTCTTGGCCATCGGCTCGCCGACCGCGGCGAACGCCTCGTCCAGCAGCTCGGGCATGGTCAGCACGCTCGCGCCGGTGTCCACGGCGTTGCCGCCGAACCGCTGCTGCCCGGTGCGCCCGCCCGGGGTGTCCGCCTGCTCCAGCAGCGTCACCCGCCGTCCCGCGCCGAGCAGGTGCAGGGTCGCCGACAGGCCGGCCAGCCCGGCGCCGATGACGACGACGTGGTCGGTCGGCCCCTCCACGCGCCGCACGTCAGTACGTCCGCTGGGTGGCCTTGACGACCAGCCCGGTCAGCGCGGCGGGCGCCGGCTCGGCCAGGTGCGCGCGCTCGAGCGCGGCCATCGCGGCGGTGGTCAGCTCGTCGATCCGGTGCTCGACCGCGTCGACCGCGCCGACCTGCTGCAACGCCATCCGGACGGTCTCGACGCCCTCGTCGGACAGGTCGGCGTCGCCGATCGCGTCCGCGATGACCGTGGCGGCCGCCTCCTCGCCCTTCTCGGCGGCCAGCTGCAGGCCGAGCGCGACGAGCAGGGTGCGCTTGCCCTCGCGCAGGTCGTCGCCGGCGGGCTTGCCGGTGACCGACGGGTCGCCGAAGACGCCCAGCAGGTCGTCGCGCAGCTGGAAGGCGATGCCGACCTCGCCGCCGAACTCCAGCAGCGTCTCGATCAGCTCGGGGGACGCTCCACCCAGCGCCGCGCCCAGGTGCAGCGGCCGCTGCACGGTGTAGGCGGCCGTCTTGAGCCGGTCGATCTTCAGCGCGGCCTCGGGGGAGGCGTCGCCGGTGGCCTGCGTGCGGACGTCGAGGTACTGCCCGGCGAGCACCTCGGTGCGCATCGCGCGCCAGGCCGGCCGCGCCGCGGCGAGCGTCTCGGCGGGCAGCGGGGCGTCGGCGAACATGTCGTCGGCCCAGGCCAGCGCCAGGTCGCCGACCAGCACCGCGGTGGCCAGGCCGAACGTCGCGGGGGAGCCGAGCCAGCCGCGGTCGGCGTGCAGCTTCGCGCCCGCGATGTGCACGGTCGGGAACCCGCGGCGGGAGTCGGAGGAGTCGATCAGGTCGTCGTGGATCAGCGCGCACGCCTGGATCAGCTCCAGGCTGGACACCGCCTGCAGCACGCCCTCGGCGTCCGGCCCGGCCGGGTCGCCGCCCGCGCCGCGCCAGCCCCACCACGCGAACGTGGGCCGCAAACGTTTGCCACCCGTCAGCACGAACCCGCTGAGCGCCTCGATCCCGGCGGCCACCGTCGGCTCGGTCTCGATGATCCGCTCGCCCGCCCGGCCGAGGAACCCGGCCAGCGCGCGCTCGACGTTGGCGGGCAGATCGACGTCGGAGACGGGCACGTTCATGCCCTCATCCTCGCCGAACCCGGCCGCGGCCGGGCCGCCGGGGCGCCCGGATGTGGTGAATCAGACTCTCGTCGCGGGCGGCGCCCAGAACGGGCCCGTGAGCCCGGCTTCGGCGAAGTACGCGACGGCGCTACCGGGCTCGCGCCGCCGGTAGCCGCGCTCCAGCCGCCCCGCGTACCAGCCGCGGGCGAGCCGCCAGAGCGTCCCGAGGTCCAGCACGTCCCCCTTGGCCTGCCCGGTCGCGGTGAGCCATTCGTCCACACAGGACTCGTCGCAGAACAGCCGCTGGTGCTCGCAGGTGTGCAGCACGTCGTCCCACATCCGCGCGGCGGGCACGAGGAAGTGCGCCACCTGGGAGCCCGCCGGCGGCTCGGCGCGGCCGACGACCAGCGCGTGCGGCTGCTCGCAGCCGGGGCACCGGGTCGCGACCAGCACCTCCGGCTCGTCGTCGACGAGGTGGGGGATGGCGAACGAGTCCCAGGCGCAGCCGCCCCACCACAGCGTGCGCGCGCCCATCACGGAGAAGCCGAGCGACTTCGCGGCGAACGGGTGCGCCAGCACGACGTGCTCGGACTCGTCGAGCACCAGGTGGTGGGCGTCGGCGAGGCGGTGCAGCGCCTGCTTGGCCACGGCGAGCGACCCGCCCGCGGCGTCGGCCAGCTCCGGCGCCGTCGGCGCGCGGCCATGGGCGGCGAAGGCGCGGTAGACGGCCAGGCGCACGTCTTCGTCCCAGCTCGCGTCGTCCCTCATCGCTCGCTCCCCACGGTGGCTGCCCAGTCTAGTCGGGCCGCCCGCACGAACCACACTCGAAAACCACTCGACTCTCCGTCTCGGAAAGCGGACGGGGGCTCCCGGATGTCGGGCACTGGCCCTTAACATTCGGGTATGACGTCGGTGATCGAGCGGTTGCGAGGAGACGGGCCGAAGTTCTCCATCGAGTTCTTCCCACCCCGGGACACGGCGGACGAGGCCGTCCTGTGGAAGGCCGTCCGGGAGCTCGAGCCGTACGACCCGGCCTACATGTCGATCACCTACGGGGCCGGCGGCTCCAACCGCGACGGCACGATCCGCAGCATCGCCCGCGTCGCGACCGAGACGACGCTGGTGCCGATGGCGCACCTGACCGCCGTCAACCACTCCGTCGCCGAGCTGCGCAACGTGATCGGCTGGTACGCCTCGGTCGGCGTCCGCAACATCCTCGCGCTGCGCGGCGACCCGCCCGGCGACGTCTACGGCGAGTGGACCCCGCACCCCGAGGGCCTGAACTACGCCGAGGAGCTGGTCCAGCTCGTGCGGGAGCTGGGCGACTTCTGCGTCGGCGTCTCGGCGTCCACCTACGGCCACCCCCGCTCGCCCGACCTCGAAACGGACACGAAGTACCTGGTCCGCAAGCTGCGCGCGGGCGCCGATTTCGCGATCGCGCAGCTGTTCCACGACGCCGAGGACTTCCTGCGCCTGCGCGACCGTGTCGCGGCGACCGGCTGCGACGTCCCGGTGCTGCCCGGCGTGATGCCGCTGACGACGCTGCGGACCCTGCAGACGACGATCAAGCTGTCCGGCGCGCCGGCCCCGGCGAAGCTGCTCGACCGGCTCGAACCCCTCGCCGACGACCCCAAGGCGTTCCGCGCCGCGGGCATCGACGTGATCACCGAGCTGTGCGAGAAGCTGATCGCCGAGGGCGTGCCGAACCTGCACTTCTACACCTTCAACCGGTCGAAGGCGACACGCGAGGTGATCGCGCGGCTGGGCTTGGTGCCGGCCCGCACTTAAGTCCGTACCGCACCCCCTCAGTGGACCGGTAGCGTGCGGCGCATGGCTTCTTCTTCCGATGGCGTGCACGGGATCTGCGACCGCTACGTCGACGACTACGCGGCCGCCGACCCGGTCGCCGCGACCTCCTTCGGCATCATCGGCCACGATCACCGGCTGACCGACTACTCGCCCGCCGGGTTCGACGAGCGCGCCGAGCTGGCCGCGCGGGCGCACGCCGCGGTGACCGCGGCCGAGCCCGCCGACGCCGGCGAGCGGTCCGCGAAGGCCGTGTTCACCGAGCGGATCGGGCTCGAGCTGGAGATCCACGAAGCCGGCCTCGACGTCGCGCAGCTCAACGTGATCTCCAGCCCCGTCCAGGAACTGCGGATGGCCTTCGACCTGATGCCGGTGGACACCGAGGCCGACTGGTCGGTCGTCGCGACGCGGATCGGCGAGGTGCCGAAGGCGCTGGCCGGGATCCGCACGGGCCTGCTGGCCGGGTCCGACGCGGGCCACGTCGCGGCGCTGCGTCAGGTCGCGAAGGTCGCGGAGCAGTGCGAGACGTGGGCCGGACTGAAGGAAGAGAAGGGCTTCTTCAGCGAGCTCGTCGGCGGCGCGGAGAAGCAGGGCGACGCGCTCAAGACCGACCTCACGCGCGGTGCGCGGGCCGCCGAAGAGGCGTTCGCGGAGTTCGCCGGGTTCCTGCGCGCCGAGCTGGCGCCCAAGGCCCCGGGCAAGGACGCCGTCGGCGAGGACGTCTACCGCCTGTGGTCGCGGTACTTCGTCGGCGCGGCGCTCGACCTGCGCGAGGCCTACGAGTGGGGCTGGGCGGAGTTCGCCCGCATCGAGGCCGAGATGCGCACCGTCGCGAACCGCGTCAAGGCCGGCGCCACCCCGGCGGAGGCGGCGGCGCAGCTCGACGCCGACCCGCGCTACCGCGTCCAGGGGCGCGCCGAGTTCGAGGCGTGGATGCAGCGGCTCTCGGACGACGCGCTGAAGTCGTTGCGCGGCAAGCACTTCGACATCTCGGACCGGGTGATGGCGCTGGAGTGCCTGATCGCCCCGCCGGGTGGCGGCGTCGGCGCGTACTACACCGGCCCGAGCGAGGACTTCGGTCGGCCGGGCCGCATGTGGTGGTCACTGCCGCCGGGCCGCGACGAGTTCATCACCTGGCGCGAGACGAGCACGGTCTACCACGAGGGCGCGCCGGGCCACCACCTCCAGATCGCGACGGCGGTCGACAAGTCGGACGCGCTGAACAAGTACCAGCGGATGATGGCGTTCACGTCGGGCCACGCGGAGGGCTGGGCGCTGTACTCCGAGCGCCTGATGCAGGACCTCGGCTACCTCTCCGACGACGGCGACCTGCTGGGCATGCTGTCCGAGCAGCTGTTCCGCGCCGCGCGCGTGATCATCGACCTGGGCATGCACCTGGAGCTGGAGATCCCGGCGGGCACCGGCTTCCACGAGGGGGAGCGCTGGACCCCGGACCTGGGCCTGGAGTTCATGCTGACCCGCACGATCACCGACCCGGCCCACGTCCGCGACGAGATCGACCGCTACCTGGGCTGGCCGGGCCAGGCCCCGTCGTACAAGATCGGCGAGCGCCTCTGGCTGGCGGCCCGCGAGGACGCCCGGGCCCGCGCGGGAGCGTCGTTCGACATCAAGCGCTTCCACACCCAGGCCTTGGACATGGGCGGCATGGGCCTGGACACACTGCGGGACCAGCTGGCCCAGCTGGACTGACGGCCGACCGCCCCCTCCGGAACCGAGCCCCCGCCCATCCGGAACCGAGCCCCCGCCCCTCCGGAACCGAGCCCCCGCCCATCCCTGGGGGGCGTCCCACGTCCAGTTTATCGGGCCTGGCTGACGATCCCGCCCGGAAAGCCCTTCCCGGGCCCGCTTGTCCACAACAAGGCACCCCTGTGGACAAGCGGGCCCTAAAACCCGTCGCGTCCGCCACGACGTCCCCGCTAATGTCGGCTCTGTGCATCGGATCCTGTTCGCCACCCCGCCGCCCCGCGCCTGAGCGGGGTGGTCTTCGCCGCGTGACCCGCGGCTTCTTCGTGGTGCTCTGAAGCAGATCGCCCCGCGTCGTCGATTCCGATTCCTTCGACGCAGGAGCGTTTTCCGATGTCCCTCGCCATACCCGTGCGCGCCCGTTCGTCGGCCGCGCTCGTCCTCGCCGGTGTCCTGTGGGGCACCGGCGGTCTCGCCGGTTCGCTGCTCGGCGCGCTCGCCGGCCTCCACCCGCTCGCCGTCGCCGCTTGGCGGCTGCTCATCGGCGGCGGCGTCGCGTGCCTGTTCGTCAAGACCCGGCCACGAGGCCGCGCCGCGATCCGGCGGCTGCTCGCCGTCGGCGGCCTGTTCGCGTTGTTCCAAGCGAGCTACTTCGCCGCCGTCGCACTCAGCTCGGTGAGCGTCGCGACGATGACCACCATCGGCGCGGCGCCCGTCGTGGTCACCGTGGCCAGGTGGCGCCGTCCCGGCCGCTGGACGCTGGTCTCCCTGGCCGGCACGCTCGCCGGCCTGGTGCTGCTCCGCTGGTCGCCGGACGTTTCGGCGTCCCTCGGCGGGCTCGCGTTCGCGCTGCTCGCGGCGGCCGGATTCGCGACGCTCACCCTGCTCACCGCGAAGCCGGTCGAAGGTCTCGACCCGCTGTCCACGACGGCGTTCGGCTGCCTGCTCGGCGGTCTGCTGCTCGCGCCGCTGGCGAGCTGGTCCGGCATGGCGTTGCCGCTGCACCCGGACGTCCTCGCGGTCGCCCTGTACCTCGGTGTGGTGCCGACGGCCCTCGCGTACGCCGCGTACCTGCGCGGCCTCGCGGACGCGCATCCCGTGCTGGGCGCGTTGTCGGCCGTGCTCGAACCGCTGACGGCGGCGATCCTGTCCGCGGTCCTGCTCGGCGAACGGCTCGCCGGCACGGCGTGGTGCGGCGCGGCCGTGCTGGTCGCGGCGCTGGCCGTCGGCTACTGGCGGCCCGAACCGAGGTGAGTTTCGGCGCTGCCCCTCAGCGCGGCTCGAGGGGATCGAGGGGCAGCGTCCGGCCCAGGATCGCGAACGGCCGCGGGTCGCCGGCGAAGTGGTAGTCGCGCAGGACGTCGACGAACCCGGTGCGGCGGTAGAGCTTCCACGCCCGGCTCGTGCCCTCCGGCGTCGACAGCAGCACGTTCGCACTCGGCACGCCGTCGAGCAGGCCGTGCAGCAGGTCCTCGCCGATCCGGTGGCCCTGGTTCTCCGGCCGGACGTGGATCTCGGTCAGCTCGAAGTAGTCCATCAGCCAGCGGTCGGCCTCGGCGGGCCCGGACCGGCGGCTCAGGCCGTGGCGCACCTGCTCGTGCCACCACTGCCCCGGTCGGCCGCGGTAGCCGTAGGCCAGGCCGAGCAGGACGTCGTCGGCGTCGAAGGCGGCCATGCAGCGCCAGCCCTCGCGCAGCGCGTGGGTCAGCCACATCGGCGCCCGCTGCTCGGCGGTGCCCGCCGGGTAGCGCATCGCCCGGACGTAGATGTCCAGCGCCTCGGGCAGGCGCGCGCGGAACTCGTCCGCGGAGAGCTGGACGTAACGGGAGCGCATCGCGGTCACAGCTGGCCATTCTCCTCCGCGCCCGCGAGCGCGCCAGTGGTCCCCCCGGTCAGGGTGACCAGATCGGCGAACGTCGTCGGGAAGACGGTCTTCGGGTGCCCGGCGGCGGCCCAGACGACGTCGTGGGCGGCCAGCGCGGTGTCGACGAGCGTGGTCAGCCGCGTCGGGTGCCCGACCGGGGCGACGCCACCGATCGGCTGCCCGGTGTGGGCCCGCACGAAGTCGGCGTCGGCCTTCCCGACGGCCTCGACGCCGGCCAGGCCGGCGAGCGTTTCCGGGTCCGCGCGGTGGGCGCCGGAGGTCAGCGCGAGCAGCGCGTGCGCGTTTTTGTCGTACCCCACGCGGAAGATGAGGCTGTTGGCGATGGCCCCCACCGGCACGCCGAGTGCCTCGGCCGCCTGGGCGGCGGTCCGGACCTCGGCGGGCAGGACGCGGATGCCTTCGGCGGCGGCGTGCTGCCCGGCTTCGGACAGTGCGGCCGCCACCTTGGCGACGGCGGGGTGGTCCAGCGAACTCATGAACCTATGAGATCACGCCGGCGGCGAGGTGTCCCGCACCACGTCCGGGGGATTCCGCCTCGGGGTTGAGCGAACGCCACGTCCGGGGTTACTCTGGAAATCGTTCGAACAGACGTTCGACATCTGGTGAGCGCGCACCGGTCAGGTGACCGGCGCGGGGCGGGGGAAGCGTCCCGCGCCGGGCACCGCCCGGGCTCACAACGCGCAGGAGGAGGGTCGTCATGTCCGTCTCGGTCGTGTCCCCCGCGGATCCCGGGCAGCCCCAGCTGCCCCTGTCGCTGCGCCCGCCCGCCTCGCCGGCGGCGGCCGGCCTGCTCGCCCAGGCGCGGCGCGGCCTCGCCGAAGCCGAGCGGGAAGCCGATCCCGCGGAGCGGTTCATCGGCGCCTACCTCGCCGCGCTGCGCGGCGCCGCGGCGGTGCTCGCCGCCCACGGCCGCCCGCACCGGGGCCGGTCGCGCCCGGCCAGCACGTGGGTCCTGCTCGACGCCGACGCCCCCGAGCTGCGGGAGTGGTCTGCCTTCTTCGCGAGCAATTCGGCCATGCGCGCCGACGCTCAGGCCGGCATCACCGGCCGGGTCACCGCGGAGGCGGCCGCGGCCCTGGTGCGCGCCGCCGAGCCGTTCCTGGAGCTGGTCCGCCGTCTCGTGCACGGCCTGCCGATCGCGGAGGACGCCCATGTCGCGTGAGCACGGCCTGATCGACCAAGGGCGGCTGCTCACGGCGTTGGGGATCGAAGGCGGAATACTGGTCGACACGGTGCGCGCGGCGCCGCTCGAGGCGCCGGTGCCCGCGTGCCCGGGCTGGTCGCTCGGCGAGGTGGCCCGGCACGTCGGCAGCCGCTACCGGATGGTCCGGCGCCGGCTGGCCGAAGGGCGCGTCCCGGACGAGTGGCCGCGGGACCCCGCGCCCGGCCAGGGCCTGGCGGACTACCTGGAGACCGGGCTGGCCGAACTGCTCGACGAGCTGGCGGCGCACGACCCTGGGGAGCGCGCCGACACGTGGTGGCCCGCCGACCCGACGTACGGCTTCTGGCGGCGGCGGATGGTGCACGAGACCCTGGTGCACCGCGTCGACGTCGAACAGTCCGCGGGTGTGGAGCCGCGTGAGGTGCCCGAAGACCTCGCGCTCGACGGCATCGACGAAGCGTTGCTCCTCTGGTTCGGGCAGAAGCTGCCGCTGCTCGGGCTCACCGGCACGAAAGCGGGCTCGGTCGGAGTGCTGGCGGGCGGCCACAGCTGGATCGCCCGGGCCGGTCCGGAGGTGACGCAGGCCTGGCACTGCCCGGCCGAGGAGGCCGAGGCCGCGGACGACGTCGTCACGGCCGAACCGGAGCGGATCTACCTGTGGCTCTGGGGCCGGGCGTCCTTGACCTCGGTGACCGTGCGAGGAGTGCACGACCAGGCGGCGCAGCTCTGGGCGTTGCTGCGGCTCGCGACCCGATGACCCGGCCGGTGGGGAAGCCGAACCGGAACTGTCGGTGGTGCGGGCTAGCGTGCGGCGCATGAGCACTCGCCTGGTCAACCTGGTGATCGACGCGGCGCGGCCGAGGGTCCTGGCGGACTTCTGGGCCGCGCTGCTCGGCTGGCGCGTCGCCGGGGAACTGCCGGACGAGGTCGACGTCCGCGCCCCGGAGACCGACGGCTGGGACCTGGACCTGGTGTTCGTCCCGGTGCCGGAAGCCAAGGTGGTCAAGAACCGCATCCACCTCGACCTGGCGAGCCGGACGCCCGCGCACCAGGAGGAGCTGGTCGCGCGCGCCCTGGAGCTGGGTGCCCGGCGCGTCGACATCGGGCAGGGCGCGGTGCCGTGGGTGGTGCTGGCGGATCCGGAGGGCAACGAGTTCTGCGTCCTGGAGCCGCGCGAGCAGTACGCGGACACCGGCGCGGTGGCGTCGATCCTGGTCGACGCCTGGTCCCCGCCGCGGCTGGCGGACTTCTGGGCGGGCATCACGGGCTGGGAGGTCCGGGCCGGCCAGGGTGACGTCATCGTGGGCCTGCGCGCGCCGTCGGGCCGCGGGCCGTGGCTGGAGTTCCTGCGCAACGAGGACGCGAAGCGCGTGAAGAACCGGGTGCACCTGGACATCGCACCCCCAGCGGGCACCGACCACGCGGCGGCGGTGTCGGAGGTCCTGGTGGCGGGCGCGGCCCCGGCGGACCGCGAAGGCGTCCGGGTGCCGTGGCGCGTGCTGACCGACCCGGAGGGCAACGAGTTCTGCGTGCTGACCCCGCACTGACTTAGCTTGGGAGGCATGGAGAACTTCGACTGGCAGGGGCGCCGGATCGCCTGGGAGCGCGCGGGTTCCGGGCCCGCGGTGGTGTTCTGCCACGGAACGCCCTGGTCGTCCTGGCTGTGGCGGCCCTTCGCCGAAGCCTTGAGCGGCGACTTCACGGTGTACCTCTGGGACATGCCGGGCTACGGCCGGTCGTCGAAGGACCCGTCCCACGCCGTCGACTTCGGCGTCCAGACGGAGGCGTTCACCGCCCTGCTCACCCACTGGGGCCTGGAGCGTCCGCACGTCGTGGCCCACGACTACGGCGGCGCGGTGTCGCTGCGCGCCCACCTGTTCCACGACGTCCCGTACGCGTCGCTGCTGCTGGCCGACGCGGTGGCGATCCCGCCGTCGGGTTCGCCGTTCTTCCAGCTGGTCAAGCAGCACCCGGACGTGCTGGCCCAGGTGCCGCCGTACATCCACGAGGCGCTGGTCAGGGCGTACATCGGCAACGCGGCGTTCCACCAGCTGCGAGAGGCGGACCTGGCCGCACTGGTAGCCCCATGGCTGGGCGACGAGGGCCAGCCGGCGCTCTACCGCCAGATCGCCGCGTACGACGAGAGCTACCTGGCGGAGAACGAGCAGCGACTGAACCGGCTGAACCTCCCGGTGCGGGTGCTGTGGGGCACGGAGGACACGTGGATCCCGATTTCCCTGGGCGAGCGCCTCGCGGCGGCCATCCCGGGCGCAACGTTGACCCCGGTCGAAGGGGCGGGCCACCTCATCCAGCTGGACGCCCCGGTCAGGGTGGCCACCGAGCTGCGAACCTGGTTGACACAGGTGACGGCCTGAGCCCTGTGTCGCCTGGCCGCGGCCGGCTCCCGCGCCGACGGCCGAGTTGGCTGGTGCGAGCTGAGCCGGTGCTCGGCTCGACAGCCGGGCCGCCGCTGGACAGGTTTGTCGTCAGCTGGTGGCCCAGCGGTCGGTTCCCGCGCTGCCGACCGAGCCGGCTGGTGCGAGCTGAGCCGGTCCCCGGAACGGCGGTCGGGCTGACGCCGGACGGGCTTGTCCTCAGCCGACGGCCCAGCGGTTGGTAGGCCGTGCCCGTCCCCAGGTTGGCGGCGGCCGGTTCCCGCGCTGACGGCCGAGCAGGCTGGTTCGTGGTGCGAGCGAGCCGGTCCTCGGATCGGCGGTCGGGCGGCCGCTGGGCTGGCTTGTCCTCAGCTGGTGGCGCAATGGTCGGTAGGCCGTGCCTGTCCCCAGGTTGGCGGTGGGCTGCCGCTGGACTGGCTTGTGCTCGACCGGTGGCACAAGCGGTCGGCAGGTCGTCCCATCCCCGGTTGGCGGCGGAGTTGCCGCCGGCCGTACGTGTTCCCCGGTCGGCGTGCAGCGGGCTGACCGTTGCCGAGCCGGAAGTAAGCCGCCGTGGGTCGGTGCGTACCTCCGGGACCGGGGTTTCTCCCAGGTCGGCGGGCCGGTCGGGGCCGTGCCCGGCCTGGGTCCGGCGTCGTGTCGGTGGTTGCGCCGGCGGGGTGTGGGGCTTGCGTGTTTCGCCGGAGTTGCCGGGTCGCGTCGAACGCTGACCTGCGCGAAACACTCGCGTCCCGGTGAGGCAACAACCGCGGGGGACCGTGGTGGGCATGGAGACCTCTCGAGCGTTGCCCCAGCACGGTCAGCCGGCCGCCGTCGAGGAGCCGGCCGTGCCGTCCGCGTGGCGGGTGCGGGTCCGGATGCACGACCACCCGGGCACCCTGGCCCGCATCGCCATCCGGCTCGCCGACCTCGAGTGCAACATCCTCGGCCTGACCGTACTGCCGGTTCCGGGCGGCGTGCTGGACGAGATCGTGCTGCGTCCGGCGATCGGCCTGCCCCGGCGGCTCCTGGTCGACGCCATCCGCGACGAGGGCTGCGAGTGCACCGCGATCATCGACGCCGACGTCCACGAGCTGGTCGACTCGGCGTCCTCGACACTGGCCGCGGCCCGGCGCGCGATCGACGATCCGGCCCGCCTCGCCGAGGTGCTGAAGGAGGTCCTGGCCGCCGACGTCGTCACGCTCGTCCCCGCGACCGAGACCAACCCGGCCCGCACCGAGAGCGGGCACCGCGCGGTGTTCGCGCTCGGCGCCGACACCGCGCTGGTCGCGCGCCGCCAGTGGGCGCCGTTCGTGCAGCTCGAGCTCACCCGCGCCGAGTCGCTCGTCACTCTGCTCACCGCGGCGGCCCGGAACGTCGCGGGCCCGGTGGTCCTCGACCGCCCGGACGGCGCGGCGATCGTCCTGCGCAAGGGCCTCCCCGGCGACGCCGACGCGGTGTCCGAACTGCACCGTCGCTGCTCGATGGCGACGCTGTTCCGCCGCTACCACACGGGGGTGCGGACGGTGCCGCGCCGCTGGCTGCACCGCCTGCTGATGCCCCCGCGCGGCACGAGCGTGCTGGCCGTCTTCGGCCGGGAGGTGATCGGCCTGGCCCAGCTCATCCCGTCCGCGGCGGGCGGTGCCGAGATCTCCCTGCTGGTCGAGGACGACTGGCAGCGCCAGGGCATCGGCACGGCCCTGCTGGCCCGGCTCGCGGTCATGGCCGAGGCCCAGGGCATCACGGAGCTGACCGCCGACTGCCTCGCCGGCGACGACGTCCTGCCCCGCACCGCCGCCCGAGCCGGACTGCGCACCGAGCGCGGCTCGGAGGACGGGGCCAAGCTCAGGTTGTTCCTGCCGGCTTGAGCGCGGTCAGCGCTTCCAGAACCAGTCCTTGTCCCGCGCTTCGCGCAGAGCGGTCTTCTTGCGCTCGGTCGTGAGCCGGTCGAGGTAGAGCACGCCGTCGAGATGGTCGGTCTCGTGCTGCAGGCACTGCGCCAGCACTTCTTCGCCCTCCACCTCGATCGGCTCGTTGTGCACGTCCACGCCGCGAACCTTGGCGTGCACCGCCCGCTCGGTGGGGAACCACAGTTCCGGCACCGAAAGGCAGCCCTCGTTGATCTCGTGCGTCTCTTCGGACAGCTCGACGATCTCGGGGTTGATGACGTACCCGGTGAGCCCGGCGACGTCGTAGCTGAAGATCCGCAGCCCGACGCCGATCTGCGGCGCGGCCAGCCCGGCCCGCCCGTCGGGTTTCACGGAGTCGACCAGGTCCCGCACGAGCGCCTCGAGCTTCTCGTCGAAAACCGTGACCGGATCGCAGGCGGACTTGAGGATCGGGTCCCCGAAATAGCGCAGCTCGCGCATGGCCATGAGCAGAACATCCTTCGTGCGGTGTCGGACTGGCAGCTTAGGCCAGCGGTGAATCGCCCCGCCGGGGAATCACCACGAACCCGGCGGGTGGCCGGGAGGATCAGGCGCGGAGCCGGAGTCCCGAGGGTGTCGCGCGGAAACCCGCCTCCGTCAGCACTTGCGCGAGTTCGGAGGTCAGGGCTTGCTCGCCGTCCGCGCGCTGGACCGACAACTGGCCCAGCCAGCCTTCGCGGACCGCCGCCGACAACGCCTGGGCCGCGTCCGTGAGCGGTTGCCGTTCCTCCGTGAAGCTCAGCAGCGATCGGCCGCCGCGCTCGACGTACAGCGCCGGCACCCCGTCCACCAGCACCGCCAGTGCACCCGCCTTGCGAGCCGGACGATGCTTCGTGTCGCCGGTCGCGGCGGGCCAAGGCAGCGCCGCGCCGTACGGCTGGGCCGGATCCGCCGCCGCCAGGACCACCGCGCGCCCGGGAGCGGGCCGGCCCGGGCCGGACAGCGCGCGCAGCCGGTCCACCGCGCCCTTGGCCGCGAACTGGGCCGCGCCGAGGCCTTCCACGACGTACCCGCGGATCACCTGGCCGGTGTCCTCCATGCCGCGCAACACCTTGTAGATCCCGGAAAACCCGCCGGTGACGCGTTCGGTGTCGAGCGCGCCGCGGGTCAGGACGCCGTGGCGCTCCAGGAACGCTTCGGTGCGCGCGTGGGCCCGCCGGGTGGCGTCGGTCTCGCGAGCGGGGGTCAGTGCCCACCGGCCGGCGACGGTCGGTGGGCCGGAGCGCGACGGCATCTGCGGCCGCCCCGCCCGCAGCCGCGCGTACCGGCCGCGTGGGGCCTGCCGGCGGGGTTTGTGTGCGCCGTGCCCGGCGACCTGGGCGCGCAACGGCCCCAGCGTGTCGCCGGTGACCAGCCCGGCCCACACCAGATCCCACAGCGCGGCCACGGCTTCGGCGTCGCTCGGCGCCTTGTCCACCAGCACCGTCGCGCGGTCCACCAGCTGCCGGAAGAACAGCGCGCCACCCTCCAAAGTGGACACGATGGCGTCGTGCAGCGGGCCGGTCGGGATGTCTTCGACGACCTCGGGCAGCAGCAGGTCGGCGACGTCGGTGGGTGCGAGGGCGATCCAGCCGTCGCCGCCCGACAGCGCGCCGCAGCCCGCCCAGGTGACTTCGCCCGCGGTCGTCAGCTCGTCCAGCAACGCGGGGGAGTAGCCCGGCAGCCGCCCCGGCAGGATCAGCGACTCCACCGCGCTCGCCGGCAACGGCGCCCCGGCGAGCTGCTCGACCACCGAGAGCACGTCGTCCGCCGTCGGCGCCGCCCGGACACGACCGCCGAACCCGTGCCACGACGGCAGGAACCGCCCCAGCGCCGCCGGTTCGACCGGCTCCACCTCCGCTCGCAGCTTCGCCAGCGACGCTCGCCGCAGCCGGCGCAGCACCGCCGAATCGCAGTACTCGACCCCGGCACCGTGGGTGTCCGGGTGCCCGACAGGACTCAGCTCGCCCCGGACCAGGCGGCCTTCCCCGGTCAGCCGGTCGAGGACGCCGGTGACGACGGCCGTGCCGAGCCCGAACCGCGCGGCCACGGCCGCCGCGGCGAACGGACCCCGGCTCCGGGCGTAGCGCGACAGCAGGTCCCCGAGCGGGTCCGCGACCGGTTCGGTGAACGCCTCGGGCACGCCGACCGGCAGCGCGGTGCCCAGCGCGTCCCGCACCCGGCCCGCGTCCTCGATCGCGATGAACCGTTCCTCGCCACCGATCCGCACCCGGAGCGCGCGCCGCGCCCCTTCCAGCTCGGTGAGCCACTCCGGCTGGATCCCGCGCTCCCCGGCCTCCGCGACGGTCAGGTCGCCGATGAACCGCAGCAGGTCGGCGGCGTCCTCGGCCGAACGCGCGTGCCGGTCGGGGTCGAGGCGCTGCAACGACCGCGTGACCTCGGAGACGGCTTCGGGATCGAGCAGTTCCCGGATCGCCTCGGTGCCCAGGAGTTCGGCCAGCAGCCCCGAATCCAGCGACAGCGCCGCCGCGCGCCGCTCCGCCAGCGGCGCGTCGGTCTCGTAGAGGAACATGCCGATGTAGCCGAAGAGCAGGCTGCGCGCGAACGGTGACGCGGCCGGCGTCTCGACCTCCACCAGCCGGACCTTGCGGGCCCGGACGTCGGCCATCAGCTCGCGCAGCCCGCCCACGTCGTAGACGTCCTGCAGGACCTCGCGCATCGCCTCGAGCACGACCGGGAAGCGTTCGTACTTCGCCGCGACCGACAGCAGCTGCGACGCCCGCTGCCGCTGCTGCCACAACGGGGTCCGGCGCCGCGGGTCCCGGCGCGGCAGCAGCAACGACCGCGCCGCGCACTCCCGGAACCGGGCCGCGAACACCGCCGAGCCGCCCACCTCGGCGACGATCAGCTGCTCGACCTCTTCGGGGTCGAGCAGGATGTCGTCCGCGCCGATCGTGACGTCCGCGCCCTCGGCGTCCAGCGCGTCGGGCAGGCGCAGCACGATGCCGTCGTCGGAGTGCGCGATCTGGGCGTCGACCCCGCGGTTCTCCCGCAGCCGCGCGGCGATCGCCAGCGCCCACGGCGCGTTGACCTGCGCGCCGAACGGCGAGTGCACGACGATCCGCCAGTCGCCCAGCTCGTCGCGGTAGCGCTCCAGCAGGATCGTGCGGTCGTTCGGGACGTGCCGGGTCGCGGCCTTCTGCTCGGCCAGGTAGGCGAGCAGGTTGTCGCACGCCCGCTGGTCCAGGCCCGCCGCGGTGGCCCGCTCCCGCGCCTTCTCGTCGTCCGATGTGGACAGTTCGCGGACGAACTTCCCCAGCGCCCGGCCCAGTTCCAGCGGACGCCCTGGTGCGTCGCCCTTCCAGAACGGCATCCGCGCCGGCTCGCCCGGCGCGGGCACCACGATGACGCGGTCGTGCGTGATGTCGGTGATCCGCCATGACGACGTGCCCAGCAGGATGGTGTCGCCGACGCGCGACTCGTACACCATCTCTTCGTCGAACTCGCCGACCCGCGAGCCCGGTTTGTCGTCGCCGCCCGGGGTCATGACGGTGAACAGGCCGCGGTCCGGGATGGTGCCACCCGAGGTGACGGCCAGCCGTTGCGAGCCCGGCCGCCCGCGCAGCTCGCCGGCGATGCGGTCCCAGGTGATCCGCGCCCGCAGCTCGCCGAACTCCTCGCTCGGGTACCGGCCGGCGAGCATGTCGAGCACCGCGTGCAGTGCGTCGTCCGGCAGCGCGGCGAACGGCGCCGCCCGCCGCACCAGTGTCGCGAGGTCCGTGACCGACCACGGCTCGAGCGCCACCATGGCCACGACGTGCTGCGCCAGGACGTCGAGCGGGTTGCGCGGGTACCGGACCGCTTCGATCGCCCCGCTCGCCATCCGTTCCGCGACGACCGCGCAGGACACGAGGTCCCCGCGGAACTTCGGGAACATCACCCCGGAGGACACCGCGCCGACCTGGTGCCCGGCGCGGCCGACGCGCTGCAGCCCGGACGCCACCGTCGGCGGCGCCTCGATCTGCACCACCAGGTCGACCGCGCCCATGTCGATGCCCAGCTCCAGCGATGACGTCGCCACCACGCACGGCAGCTGCCCGGACTTGAGCGCCTCTTCGACGTGCGTGCGCTGCTCCCGCGACATCGACCCGTGGTGCGCCCGCGCGATCACCGGCGGCGCGCCGGTGCTCACGCCCGACTGCCCGACGGCCTCCGCCGGGAAGGTGTCGCCGGCGGTGAGCTCGGTCTGTTCGGCGGCGAGTTCGTTGAGCCGTGCGGTCATCCGCTCGGTGAGCCGCCGGGAGTTGGCGAACACGATGGTCGAGCGGTGGGACTGGATCAGGCTCAGCACCCGTTCCTCGACCGCGGGCCAGATCGACGGCCGCTGCACCGGGTTGCCGGAGATCTCCTCCAGCGTGCCCAGCCCGCCGGGGGCGACCTCACCCGGCGGGAACGCGGTGGTCATCGACTCCAGCTCGTCGAACGGGCTCGGTGCCGGACCGCGCGGCGCGTCGAGGTTGCTCATGTCGTCGACGGGGACCTCGACCCGCACCTCGATGGTCTTCGCCAGCTTCGGCTGCACCACCCGCACCGGACGGCCGCCGGCCAGGAACGCGCTCACCTCGTCGACCGGGCGGACCGTCGCCGACAGGCCGATCCGCTGCGCGGGCTTCGCCAGCAGCGAGTCCAGCCGCTCCAGCGACAGGGCCAGGTGCGCGCCGCGCTTGCCGCCGGCGACCGCGTGCACCTCGTCGACGATCACCGTCTCGACGCCGCGCAGGGACTCCCGCGCCGACGAGGTCAGGATCAGGAACAGCGACTCGGGTGTGGTCACCAGCACGTCCGGCGGGGTCTTGCCGAACGAGCGGCGCTCGGCCGCGGTGGTGTCGCCGGTGCGCATGCCGACCGTGATGTCGGGCACCGGCAGCCCGAGCCGCCGGGTCGCCTGCGAGATCCCGGCGAGCGGGGCCCGCAGGTTCCGCTGGACGTCGACCGCCAGGGCCTTCAACGGCGAGACGTAGAGGATCCGGCAGCGTTTCGTGGCTTCGGCCGGCGGCGGTTCCACCGAGAGCCGGTCCAGCGCCCAGAGGAACGCGGACAGGGTCTTGCCGGACCCGGTCGGCGCGACGACGAGGGCGTGTTCGCCCGCGTGCGCGGCCCGCCAGGCTCCCTCCTGGGCCGCGGTGGGCGCGGCGAAGGCACCCGCGAACCAGTCCCGGGTCGCGGGGGAGAAGAGGTCGAGCACGTCAGCTGCCACGTGGTCCATGATGCGCGCCCCCTCCGACAGTTTCGGTTCCGCCGGCGAGCAGGACGCCTCCGCTCTCGGCGAACGGCGAATACTGGATGTCGACCTTCGTGCGGTCGGTGACCAGGCGGAACTCCCGGTCCAGTGGGGTCCAGTAGGGGAAAGGCGCCTGGCCCAGCTGGGAATGGTCGGCCAGCACGTACGCCTCGGCGCCCGCGTGCAGCATCGCGTGCCGGACCACCGACTGCTCGAGTGACGGGCAGCACAGACCCCGTCCGGACACCAGGCCGTCGGTGCCGAGGAACACCCGGTCGGGTGAGACGTGCCGCAGTTGCGCGAGGACGCTCTCGCCGAGGATCGCCTCGCCGGGGTGCCGCAGCCGCCCGCCGAGCACGATCAGGTCGATCCCGGGGAAGCCGGCCAGCTCGCGGATCGCGGTGACGCTGTTGGTGACCACCGTCAGCCCCTCGCGGTGGGCGAGGTAACGGGCAAGCCGCCCGGTGATCGTCCCGGCGTCGAGCAGCACGATTTCGCCGTCCCGCACCAAGGCTGCGGCTTCGCGGGCGATGGAGTCCCGCGCCGCTGCGTGCTCCTGATCCTTCTCCCGGGGACCGCGGTCCCCGGGCCCGGTGTCGAGCGCGCCGCCGTAGGTGCGTACGACGTGCCCGGCCCCGGCGAGCGAAGCGAGGTCACGGCGGATCGTCGACTCGGAGACGCCGAACTCCTCGGCCAGCCGCGTGATGCCGCCCGAGCCGTCGCGGACGGCTTCCAGCAGCATCGCGCGCCGGTCACGGGTGCCCGGTCGCGGCTGGGACGTCATCGGCCGGGCGGGTAGATCGAGGGCAGCTTCCGCGCGTACGGCGCCAGTGCCGCCGCCGCCTTGAACGCCGCGACCATCGTGCCGTGCGAGGCCCGGCCGGTGCCGGCGATGTCGAACGCCGTGCCGTGGTCCACCGACGTGCGCAGGATCGGCAGCCCGACGGTGACCGACACGGTGCCGTCGAAGTCGTAGGTCTTCGACGCGATGTGCCCTTGGTCGTGGTACAGCGAGAGCACGCCGTCGAAGTGGCCCTGGATCCCTTGGTGGAACACGGAGTCCGCGGGGAGCGGGCCGACCACGTCGAGGCCCGCGGCGCGCGCGGCGGCCACTGCGGGGGCGATGGCGACGATCTCCTCGTCGCCGAACTTGCCGCCCTCGCCGCCGTGCGGGTTCAGCGCCGCCACGGCGAGCCGCGGTTTCTCCGTGCCGAACACCTCCAGCGCGGTGTACGCCTCGCGGATCGCGTACTCGATGTTCTCCCGGGTGATCCGGTCGATCGCTTCGCGCAGCGAAAGGTGCCGGGTGGCGAAGAAGATCTTCAGTCCCGACACCCAGAACATCGTGTTGAACCGGGTCGAGCCGGTCAGCTCGCCGAGCATCTCGGTGTGCCCGAGGTGCTGCGAGCCCGCCGCCCAGATCGCCTCCTTGTTGATCGGCGCGGTCACGACCGCGTCGACCTCGCCGGCCAGCGCGAGCCGGGTGGCCACCTCGATCGCGCCGACCGCCGCCGCGCCCGCGGTCGCGTTCACCTCGCCCCACGGCAGGTCCTCGCGGACCACGCCGAGGTTGAGGATGTCGATCACGCCGGTGGTGAAGCGCGCGTCGGCGACCGTGGCGATCGGGTTGATCTCCAGGTGCAGGCCCAGGTGCCGGACCAGGCGTTCCAGCACGATCGCGTCACCGACCGCGACCCCGCGCGCCATCTGCAGGGACTCGGGCTCGGCGAGGGTCTTCAGGGTGATCTCCGGGCCGATGCCCACGGGGTCGCCGAGGGTGACGGCGAGGATCGGGAGGTCGTTCACGGGCGCTTCCTTCTGGTCGGCACTGCGGTACGGGGTCGTCCGTCGAACGGGTGCGACTCACGCCGCGTGTCATGGAGTAGAGAGTACGCCGACTTGCGCGGAGTGTGCAACTGGGTTGCGCGAAGTGCGCAGCTCGGCCGAGCGGCAGTGACTTTCGCGGGTCCGCACGCACGGTGACCGCGCACGTGGCAGCATCACGGCCAGCGTCGTCAAGGCGTGTTTTCGCGAAGGGGAGTGCTGTGCGGATCCTGTCGGTGGACCTCGGGACGTCCAACACCGTCGCCGTGCTGTCGGCGCACGGCATGCCGCCGAGGGTCGTCGAAGTGGACGGTTCGGCCAACATGCCGTCGGCCGTGTTCGCCACCGAAGAGGGCACGATCATGGTCGGCCGCGACGCCGAACGCCGCGCCCGCCTCGACCCGACCCGCTTCGAGCCGAACCCCAAGCGCCGCATCGACGAGCAGACCCTGTTGCTGGGCACCGACGTCGTGCCGGTGAACGAGGCGCTCGCCGCCATCCTCCGCCGCGTCCTCGAAGAGACGTCGCGCCAGCTCGGCGGCGAACAGCCCGACGAGGTCCGGCTGACCCACCCCGCGCAGTGGGGGCCGACCCGCCGCAACGTCCTGATGTCCGCCGCCCGGCTCGCCGGGATCGGCGGGAACATCCTGCTGGTGCCCGAGCCGGTCGCCGCGGCGGCGCACTTCGCGTCGTTCCCCGGCAAGGCCCTCGCGCCCGGGCAGGCGCTGGCCGTCTACGACCTCGGCGCGGGCACCTTCGACGTCGCCGTCGTCGGCGCCACGCAGACCGGGTTCACCGTGCTCGCCGAGGACGGCCTGCCCGACCTCGGCGGCCTCGACGTCGACCAGGCGCTGATGGTGCACGTCGGGCGCGAGGTCTCGCACTCCGACCCGCAGCGCTGGCAGCGGCTGCTGCGGCCCGAGTCGACCGCGGACCGCCGGACCCGGCGCGCGCTGCAGGAGGACGTGAAGGCGGCCAAGGAGGCCCTTTCGCGGCACCCGCAGACCGAGGTGCCGATGCCGGAGCCCTTCAAGGACGTCCTGGTCACGCGCGGTGAGCTGGAAGGCCTGGTCCGCCCGGCGATGCTGCGCAGCGTGGAGCTGCTGGCGCGGACGCTGCGCTCGTCCGGGCTGACGCCGGACCGGCTCGCGGGCATCTACCTCGTCGGCGGGTCGAGCCGGCTGCCGCTGGTCGGCGCCATGATCGCGGAGAAGCTCGGCGTCGTGCCGGGCAGCCTCGACCAGCCGGAGACCGCCGTCGCGCTCGGCGCCCAGCACGTCGCCCGCGACGGGCTCGGCGCGCGGACGCAGAACGTCGAGGGGGCCGTGGCCGCCGGCACCGCGCCGCACCGCCCGCAGTACGCGCCGCCGCCTCCGCCGCAGTACCCGGGTTACGCGCCTTCGAACTTCCCGCCCAGCGGGCCGCAGCGGGTGCAGGCCCCCGCGCCGTCGAACTTCCCGGCGTACTCGCCCGCGGCCGAGCAGGTCGAGCCGAAGCCCGGCGGCCGGAAGAAGCTGGTCATCGGGATCGCGGTCGCGGTGGTCGTCGTGCTCGCGGCGGGGCTGACGTTCTTCCTCACATCGTCGTCCGCGGCGACGACCTACACCGCGGACCAGTGCAAGACGCCGGGCCAGGCCGACGACAAGGGCTTCACCGGCTGCCTGCGCCAGCTCGCCGGGAAGATCGCCGACACCGGCGACTGCAAACCGGGCATGGGCAACGGCCCGGCGGCGCCGGCGGAGAACCTCGGTGCGTCGTCGACCTGCTCCGCGCCGGGCCGGGCGGGCACCCAGGTGACCTACGTCCACGGCGACAGCGCCGACACGCTGAAGCAGTACACCGACGGCCTGCTCACCTCCGCCGGCGGCGACCGCACCGAGGCCGACTGGGGCGGCAACGGGCTCAAGGGCCACTACGCGTCCGCCGCGGGCAAGACGTCGGCGGTGCTCGTGTTCACCGTGTCGGACCGGCCGCTGACCGGCTTCATCTACCAGCTGAACTCGAGCGACCAGGCCGCGGCGACCACGCCGGGCACGCTGGCCGACTACTTCGAGGCGAGCGTCCAGCCGGGGAGCTGACCCGGGAAAGGGCGCGAACGGGCCGTTCGTGCCCGGCACGACCGCCCGGATAGCATGGCTCCGATGCGCATCACGGTTTTCCGGCGGCTGATGGCCGACGAGTTCGGTCCCGGGCGGGCCCAGGTGCTGGCACGGGATCACGTGCTCAGCGCGCTCGGCGGCCGTACTGTCGACCAGGCGCTGACCGCGGGAATCCCGGCGAAAGAGATCTGGCGAGAGGTCTGCGACGCCTTCGACGTCCCGGCGGAACGGCGCTGACCTGCGGGGATACGGCCGGCCCCTACCCGGGCGGGCGAAAATCCTAACGCAGGGGTGTGTCGCTGCCGACCTCGAACAGGTGTTCGTCTATGGTGTTGTCCACATACGGGTCCAGCGATCCACAGATGGGGCGCCGCGCCTGGAATTGTCGGACCCCGCCGCTAGCGTCGGACCGGACAGCTGAAGAACCGAACAGAGCCCCGGCGGGCTCATACCAGCGAGGTGGACTTCCATGCCTGCAGCACCCGACAAGGACAAGGCGCTCGAACTCGCCCTTGCGCAGATCGACAAGCAGTACGGCAAGGGCTCGGTCATGCGCCTCGGCGACGACGGCCGCGCGCCCATCGCCGTGATCCCCACCGGCTCGATCGCCCTCGACGTCGCACTCGGCATCGGCGGGCTGCCCCGCGGCCGTGTCGTCGAGGTCTACGGCCCGGAATCCTCCGGTAAGACCACGGTCGCCCTGCACGCGGTGGCGAACGCGCAGAAGGCCGGCGGCATCGCGGCGTTCATCGACGCGGAGCACGCGCTGGACCCGGAGTACGCCAAGAAGCTCGGCGTCGACACCGACGCGCTGCTCGTCTCCCAGCCGGACACCGGTGAGCAGGCGCTGGAGATCGCGGACATGCTGATCCGCTCCGGCGCGCTCGACATCCTGGTCATCGACTCCGTGGCCGCGCTCGTGCCGCGCGCCGAGATCGAGGGCGAGATGGGTGACTCGCACGTGGGTCTCCAGGCCCGCCTGATGAGCCAGGCGCTGCGCAAGATGACCGGTGCGATGAACAACTCCGGCACCACCGCGATCTTCATCAACCAGCTGCGCGAGAAGATCGGCGTCATGTTCGGCTCCCCGGAGACCACGACCGGTGGTAAGGCGCTGAAGTTCTACGCCTCGATCCGGCTCGACGTGCGCCGCATCGAGACGCTCAAGGACGGCGGCGAGGCGGTCGGCAACCGCACCCGCGTCAAGGTCGTGAAGAACAAGATGGCCCCGCCCTTCAAGCAGGCCGAGTTCGACATCCTGTACGGCCACGGCGTCTCCCGCGAGGGTTCGCTCATCGACATGGGTGTCGACCAGGCGATCGTGCGCAAGTCCGGTGCCTGGTACACCTACGAGGGCGACCAGCTCGGCCAGGGCAAGGAGAACGCGCGGAAGTTCCTGCGCGAGAACCCGGACATCGCCAACGAGATCGAGAAGCGCATCAAGGAGAAGCTCGGCATCGGCCCGCAGCTCGACGCCGAAGCCGTCGAAGCTGTGCCGGCGCCGGTCGACTTCTAGGAGAGGGTCCTGGGTCCTCACCGTGGCAGCGGTTCACG
This sequence comes from Amycolatopsis sp. NBC_01307, assembly GCF_035975215.1. Classification (NCBI taxonomy): domain Bacteria; kingdom Bacillati; phylum Actinomycetota; class Actinomycetes; order Pseudonocardiales; family Pseudonocardiaceae; genus Amycolatopsis; species Amycolatopsis sp. NBC_01307. Next base: position 187,727 of record NZ_CP108403.1, read on the forward strand.
GTGAGGCGCGCATGAACGACGAGGAGTGACCGAGGTGGCGAGGGCACCGAAGATCCCGCCGTCGGAGCTGCCCCCGGAGGAGCGCTTCAAGAAGGCCAAGGAGGTCTGTTACGACCTCCTGGCCGTGCGGGCGCGTACTCAAGAGGAGCTCCGGCAGGCCTTGCACCGCAAGGGCTTCGACGAGGAGACCAGCGAAAACCTGCTCGGCAAGCTCGACCGGGCGGGGCTGGTCAACGACGCGGAGTTCGCGGAGCTGTGGGTGAAGTCCCGGCACACGACCCAGGGGCTGTCCCGCACCGCGCTGCTGGCCGAGCTGCGGCGCAAGGGCGTCGACGACGAAGTCGCGGCGCAGGCGGCGGGCGAGGTCGACCGCGAGTCCGAGGAGCAGATGGCCCGGGAGCTGGTCCGCAAGCGGCTCGGGTCCCTGGGCAACGTCGACGAGCAGACGGCGCTGCGGCGCCTGCTCGGCTTCCTGGCGCGCAAGGGCTACCCGCAAGGGCTGGCGTACACGGTGATCAAGGAGGAACTCCGCGAGTACGGCGCGGAGTCCACCCTCCTGGACGACGCCTACATCGACTGACAGCCACCGGGCCCGGTGAGGCCACGGCGGGTGAAGGTGCTTTGCCTGGAACGGGCTAAGCACGACCCATCGAGCACTCGGATGTGATCGTCGCCGGGCTGCCCTGTGGCCGGACCAGGCCGTTGCGGTTCGGGCCGGTCATTGCGCCCGGCGGATGCGGTGGGGCTGTGCCGGGAGTGTGGGTGTGCCGCCGGGCGTCCGGGCGCACCGGTGCTTGCCGCGTTGCGAGCACCGGCCGCACGTCATGCCGAGGTGGCCGGTGCTGCCGCCGGTACCGCCTCCTGCTCCGCCGGTGCCGTTCGCTTTGTTGGCGGCCGGCGGTCGGAGCGGTGTTTGCGGACTGCCAGCAGCAGCACCGCCAGCAGGCCCATCGCCACGCACGTGACCGCTGCCGAGAGCACCAGGAACTCGTCGAGGCGGCCGGCCGACAGGTAGGCGCCCAGTGCTACCGCCACCAGCGCGCACACCGCTCGGTCCACAATGGACTCTATCGACAGGAGCGTCGCGCGGTAGCGGGAGTCCGGGATGGAGTCGTTCAGGAGCTGCTTCTGGATCGGGAACGAAATGCCCGTCGCCACGGCGAAGACGCACAGCAGGAGCACCGTCGGGACCGTGCCGGCCGGGACGATGAAGCCCAGGCACAGGGCCATCACGATCGTCAGGGTGAACACCGAGGCGACCGGGCCGATGGCGCGCCGCAGCCGGTGGGGGCGGGCCGCGCCCAGGGCCTCGAAGACCGTCATGGCGGCCAGTACCGCGCCGTACCAGTTCACCGAGAGTGTCTTCGACTCCAGGATCGGCTGGAACAGGTTCACCTGGCAGATCCGCACCAGCGTGAACATCGCGATGCCCTGCACCATCAGCAAGAACAACCACCGCGACGACCGCAGCGCCGACAGCGCGCCGCCGACGCCCGCGAGGAGGGACGCCGTCTTGCCGGCCGCGCGGCGGCCGCCCGGGATCGGGGGCAGCTTCAAGGCGAACGCCAGGGCGATGGCCGCGTTGAGCGCCGTCAGCCAGTACGGGGAAGGGAGGTTCCACGCCATCAGCAGGCCGATCACCGGCCAGTACACGATCTTGCCGATCAGGCTGTACGCGCGGCCGACGCCCTCCACGCGAAGGTAGTGCTCACCTTCGCCCTGAGCGTGCAGGTACTCGTAGAGGTACGCGCTCTGCGCGCCGGACACCAGGGACCTGGCCAGCGCGATCAGGATGAAGTGGATCAGGAACCCGGTGTAGGAACCGAAGAACACCGGCACCAGGTTCGCGGCCACGAGCACCGCGGCGCCGGCCTTCAGCGACGTCCGGTAGTCGAACCGGTCGGCGATCATCCCGGTCGGGATCTCCAGCAGGCAGAACACGGTGTAGTAGATGCTCTGGATGCCGAAGATCTGGCCGTCGTCGAGGCCGACGAGCTTCTGGTACTGGTAGAAGATCGGCACCCACAACAACAGGCCGAAGAAGAACTGGAACCCGTAGGTCAACCGGACGGCGCGCTGCACGGCCGGCTTCGCGGGCAGGCGGAAGCCCAACATGATGTGTGTCTCCGGGAAAGTCAGGCCGAATAGGGGCGCAGCTGGACGATGTGGACGTGGTCGCGGTCCGCGAGCCACTCGACGTCCACCGGCGAGTCGAACGTGTAGTCGGGGGAGAAGTGCGCCTGCAGCAGGCGTCCGGCCACCGCGAGGCGCTGCAGCTGCTCGTGGGCGCGCTCGTCGAGGTCCGCTGCCGCGTCGCCCAGGGACACCGTGCGGCCGCCGCCCTCGACCGTCGAGTACAGGTACTGCATGGGCAGCGTCGAGCCGTCGACGACGTCGGTGACCTTCGGCGAGACGTTGACGTACACCGTGCGGAAGTCCGCGCGGTTCATCGGGTTCGTCGTCACCAGCACGCCGCCGAAGTCGGCCGCGACCTGCTCCTGGATCACCACGCCCATGTAGCACTCGTCGAGTGAGATCCCGGCCTGGTGGCGCAGCCGGACGCTGCGCACCGACACCAGCGACGCCCAGACTTCCTTGACACTGGCGAAGATCCGCTCGGCGGTGGTGACGTGGTTGATCGACTCGTAGATCCCGGCGGCCGAGAACCCGGCGAGGTCCTCGGCGTTCGACGAGCTGCGGACGACGAACGTGCGCACCCCGGCCAGCTGCGACACCAGCGCGGAGTCGATCTCCCCGGCCAGCGCGCCCGGCATCCGCGCCGAGCGGATCAGGCTCTGCAGCTCGACGCACAACGGCTCGATCTCCCGCGCGTCCAGTTCCAGCGCCATCTTCAGCTTGCCGATCGCCTGCTGGATCCGCGGCGACGACTCGAGGAACCGCCGTTGCAGCGAGAACGGCAGGGCGATCCCGCGCGGCACGCGGATGCGCTCGTCCAGCAGCCGGCGGGCCGCGTCGGAAAGGTCGGCCACCGAAGCGCCGGCGGGGATGCCCAGCAGCTGGGCCAGGTGCGGCAGCAGGTTCTCCCGCGGCGGCCGCGGGACCTGGTAGAAGCCCAGCAGCCGCTGCGAACCGCAGGCCAGGACGTGGTGCAGCTCGCCGAGGTTCGCCGCCTTGGTGCCGTAGCGGTAGCGGTCGGTCGCGCGCAGCCGCGCGAGGTTCACGATCGGGCTGTGGTCGGACTCGGGCTCCTCGAGCGTGACGCGCTGGGCGTACCAGGACGGCGGCGCCGCGTCGGCCGGCTCGTCGACCTCCCGCAGCGTGAGCGACCGCTCGTCCACGGTGTACTCGACCCACTTGCCGTCGAGCCCGCGGCGCTCGATCTCGGCCAGCGCGCCGAGCTGGACGGCATTCGGGATCTGCCAGCCGGTGGCCAGCACGTTGGTGTGCGACAACGGCGTCGTGTGCCGGGCGTTGACGATGCCGGACAGCCGCGGGATGTCGTCGGGCACCCGGTCCATCACGATGATGTCCGACCAGGCCAGCCCGCCTGTGGCCGTGGCGGCCCGGTACTCGGCTTCGGTCCGGAACGCGCGCAGCCGCCCGGTCGTCGTGCCGGGGTTCAGCGCCACGAACGGTGCCGTCGAGAACAGCTCGTGGGCGAAGACGCGGGGTAGCTCGGCCGCCGGGATCTCCCGGACGAGCCGTTCCTGCAGCTGGTTCGCCGGTTTGAACAGCAGCGGCAGTGCCGGGTCGACGTGCTCCGCCACGAAGGCGTGGAACTCGCGGATCAGCGCGGCCGGCATGGTGTCGACCTCGACCGTCTCCAGCGAGAGGATCTTCTTCTCCTGCCGCGTGTGCAGGGCGAGGATGCCGAGCAGGAACCGGCGGTCCGGTGCGTGGTAGAAGCGTTCGTTGTAGCCGTCGATCTCGGCGCGCACCCGGGCTTCGGGGACGCCGAGGATCTCCTCACCGATATAGATCGCGTGAAAGGAATGACGCGCGTCGTTCAGGAAGTGGATCGTCCGCAGTTCGCGATCGACCACGACCTTGACGAAGGAATAGCCGCCGAGGGTGCCGCACAGCTGGTGGAGCGCGGACAGGGAAAGCCGTTCGCCGACGAGTGCGGCGACGTTCTCGGGGGACGTGCTGGGGGCGACCACGCTGGTCAGGGACACCGGTTCTCCTCGCTGGAAATTGCGAGGGGGGACGTTAACAGGCGGTGAATCACCGACTGTGGCGCGAATGGCCCGGTGACTGGAACAAATGGCGGAACCCATGACGGCCGCCACACTCTCTCGGAGCACCGTTCCAGCGCACTGGAACGGTGCTCCCGGAATCCGGACGCCGGTTCCGCCGTTCGGGGAGGGATTTCCTGCAGGTGATCTGCGCTACAGCTTCGCGGCTTCCGCGGCCAGCTTCTCGATCGTGGAGACATCGAGTGAGGACGTCAGCCACGAACCGCCGATGCAGCCGACGTTCGGCAGCGCGAGGTACGTCGGTGCCGAGGCCACCGTGATCCCGCCCGTCGGGCAGAACTTCAGCGACGGCAACGGCCCCGCGATCGACTTCAGGTACGCGACCCCGCCGGACGCCTCGGCCGGGAAGAACTTCAACGCCGTGAGCCCGCGCTCGGCCAGCTTCATCGCCTCCGACACCGTGCTCGCGCCGGGCAGGAACGGCAGCCCGGACTCGAAGCACGCATCGACGACGGCGTCCGTGCAGCCCGGCGTCACGAGGAACTTCGCTCCCGCGTCCGCCGCCTGCTTCGCCTGGTCCGGCGAGGTGACCGTGCCGGCGCCGATCACGATGTCCGGGACCTCGGTCGCGACGCGCTCGATCGCGGCCAGCGCCGCCGGCGTGCGCAGGGTCAGCTCGATGACCCCGATCCCGCCGGCGAGCAGGGCCCGGGCCGTGGGCACCGCGTCGTCGGCGTCGTCGATCACCACGACGGGCATCACGGGGGACAGCGCGAGCAGGTCCGAACCGGTGGTCACTGACCAACCTCCTGGGTTTCCAACGAGTGCGTGGGAATGCCGAAGTGCTCCGGCGTCAAACCGCCGAACACCGAAGCGCCCTGGTCGGCGGGTCCGACGGCACGGCGCAACGCGGCGAACAGCTCTCGGCCGGTGCCGGTCCAGGATGCTTCGGACGGCGGCCCGTCCACAAGTTCACGGAGGGCGAGTTCTTCGTCACCGACGAAGACGTCGAGCGTGCCCGCGGCGGCGTCCAGCCGGACGACGTCACCGTCGGCGACGCGGGCGATCGGGCCGCCCGCCGCGGCTTCCGGCGTCACCTGGATCGCGGCCGGGATCTTGCCGGACGCGCCCGACATGCGGCCGTCGGTGAGCAGCGCCACCTGGTGCCCGCGGTCCATCAGCACACCCAGCGCCGGGGTGAGGCCGTGCAGCTCCGGCATGCCGTTGGCCTGCGGACCCTGCTGCCGGATCACCACGACGACGTCGCGGTCCAGCTCGCCGGCCTCGAACGCGGCCGTGAACGCCTCCTGCGTGGTGAACACCCGCGCCGGCGCCTGGACGATCCGGTGCTCGGGCGCCACGGCGGACACCTTGACCACGGCGCGGCCGAGGTTGCCCGCGACCATCCGCAGCCCGCCGTCCGCGGCGAACGGGCGCCACGCCGGGCGCAGCACGTCCTCGTCGAGGCTGCGGGTCGGCACGTCGCGCCAGACCAGCTCGCCGTCGGACAGGATCGGCTCGGCCCGGTAGCGGTGCAGCCCGAAGCCGGCCACGGTGTGGACGTCCTCGTGCAGCAGCCCGGCGTCGAGCAGCGTGCCGACGAGGAACTGGATGCCGCCGGCGGCGTGGAAGTGGTTGATGTCGGCGCTGCCGTTCGGGTAGACCCGCGCCAGCTGCGGCACGACGGCCGAGAGGTCGGAGAAGTCGTCCCAGGTCAGCTGGATGCCGGCGGCCGCGGCGATCGTGACCAGGTGCATCGTGTGGTTGGTCGACCCGCCCGTGGCCAGTAGCGCGACGACGCCGTTGACGAACGCCTTCTCGTCGAGGATCCGCGAGACCGGCGTGTACTCCTCGCCGCGCGAAAGCGTGACGACGCGGCGCCCGGCTTCCTCGGTCAGCGCGCGCCGCAGCGCGGACCCGGGCTGGACGAAGCTGGCGCCGGGCAGGTGCAGGCCCATCACCTCGACGACCATCTGATTGGAGTTGGCGGTGCCGTAGAACGTGCAGGTCCCGGCCGAGTGGTACGACGCCGCTTCGGCGTCGAGCAGGTCTTCGCGGGTCGCGAGGCCCTCGGCGTACAGCTGCCTGACCCGCGCCTTCTCCTTGTTCGGCAGGCCGGAGTTCATCGGCCCGGCGGGTACGAGGATCACCGGCAGGTGCCCGAAGGACAGGGCGCCGATCAGCAGGCCGGGCACGATCTTGTCGCAGACGCCCAGCAGCAGGCTCGCGTCGAACATGTCGTGCGACAGCGCGATCGCCGTCGACATCGCGATGACCTCGCGGCTGAACAGGGACAGTTCCATGCCCGCGCGGCCCTGCGTGATGCCGTCGCACATCGCGGGGACGCCGCCGGCGAACTGGGCGACACCGCCCGCGCCGCGCACGGCCTTCTTCAGCCAGGCCGGGTACTCCTGCATCGGCTGGTGTGCCGAAAGCATGTCGTTGTAGGAGGAGACGATCGCGACGCCGGGGGCGCGGGCGGCCCGCAGCGCCTCCTTGTCGGCGCCCTCCATGGCGGCGAAGCCGTGGGCGAGGTTGCTGCACGCGAGGCCGCGGCGGACCGGGCCTTCGGCGTGCGCGGCGGCCATGCGGCCGAGGTACGCGGTGCGGGTCGCCGCACTGCGCGCGGTGATCCGCGCGGTGACGCCGGCGACGGTCTCGTGCAGGGGTGTGGTGGCGGGGTTGCTCATGTCCGGCTCCGGATCACTGGTTCGTGGTGGTCCGCGGGACGGCTGCACTGGCGCCTCTGGGTCGTGACGCTGGCCACACTACCTGTCGCGAACGCCGAATCAAAATCGATTCAGAAGATCAACCCCAGTGACCCCGATCACGCCCCTACTTAGCTAATGTGCTACTTGTCACACTGCACGACGAACGGCAGAGTCGGTCCCGGCGACGCGATCGCCAACCGGCCCGGCCGGCCCCACCACACGGGAGGCATGATGTCCACCTCCGAGATCGCCGAGCTGCGGCGAACCATCGGTCAGCTCAGGCAGTGCGTCGGCGCACTGCGCTCACGCTACGGCGACGCTTCGGCCGTCCGCCGCCTCGCCAACGACGTGGAGCGCCTCGACATCGACACGGCCGACCTCGACGGCACCCCGCTCGCGGTACCGACGCAGGCGAAGGCCGCAGAGCGCGTCCAAGTTCCCGACACGCCGTACGACCCGGCGCTGTGGCACGGCGCGGACGACGAAGGCGTCGGCGGCTACAAGCGCGACCAGCGGTGAGCGCTCCGGCTGACAACGGCGTCGGCACCGGCGTCCGGTCCCCGAAACGGGCCAGGATCGCCGAACGCACCCTGCGTACCGACCGATGGTGGCTCCAGCCCCTGCTCACCGTGCTCGGGCTGGGCGCCTTCATCGTCTACGCGACGGTCCGGTCGTTCGTGCGCACCGCCTACTGGGTGCCCGACTACCACTACCTGACGCCGTTCTACTCACCCTGCCTGTCCACGTCCTGCGTCGAGGGCTCGAGCCACTTCGGCCACTGGTTCGGCGATCTGCCCGGGTTCATCCCGCTCGGCTTCGTCGTGCTGCCGTTCCTGCTCGGGTTCCGCCTGACCTGCTACTACTACCGCAAGGCCTACTACCGGGCGGTGTGGTTCTCCCCGCCGGCGTGCGCCGTCGCGGAGCCGAAGGCGAAGTACACCGGCGAGACGCGGCTGCCGCTGATCATCCAGAACGTCCACCGCTACTTCTTCTACGTGGCGCTGGTGGTGTCGCTGGTCAACACCTACGACGCGATCATGGCGTTCCACGGGAAGACCGGCGGCTTCGGCTTCGGGCTGGGCAACGTCGTCCTGCTCGCCAACGTCGTCCTGCTCTGGGCGTACACCCTGTCCTGCCACTCGTGCCGGCACGTGACCGGTGGCCGGCTGAAGCACTTCTCCAAGCATCCGGTGCGGTACTGGATCTGGACGCAGGTGACGAAACTCAACACCCGCCACATGGCGCTGGCCTGGACGACGCTCGGCACGCTGGTGCTGACCGACTTCTACGTCATGCTCGTGGCCAGCGGGGCCATCGCGGACCTGAGATTCGTGAACTGACACCCGTCCTTCCCGACAAGACCGTCCCCATTTTCCGAGGTGGAATCCCTACATGACCGAGGTCGAACGGCACAGCTACGACGTGGTGGTGATCGGTGCCGGTGGTGCCGGTCTGCGCGCGGTGATCGAAGCGCGCGAACGCGGTTACCGCGTCGCGGTCGTGTGCAAGTCCCTGTTCGGCAAGGCGCACACGGTGATGGCCGAAGGTGGCTGCGCCGCGTCGATGGGCAACGCGAACTCGAACGACAACTGGCAGGTCCACTTCCGCGACACCATGCGCGGCGGGAAGTTCCTCAACAACTGGCGGATGGCCGAGCTGCACGCCCAGGAGGCGCCGGACCGCGTCTGGGAGCTCGAGACCTACGGCGCCCTGTTCGACCGCACCGCGGACGGCCGGATCAGCCAGCGCAACTTCGGCGGGCACACGTACCCGCGGCTGGCGCACGTCGGTGACCGGACCGGGCTCGAGCTGATCCGCACGATGCAGCAGAAGATCGTTTCGCTGCAGCAGGAGGACTTCGCCGAGACCGGGGACTACGAGGCGAAGATCAAGGTCTTCGCCGAGTGCACGGTCACCGAGCTGCTCACCAGCGACGGCGCCATCGCCGGCGCGTTCGGCTACTGGCGCGAGAGCGGCCGGTTCATCCTCTTCGACGCGCCGGCGGTCGTGCTCGCGACCGGCGGCATCGGCAAGTCGTTCAAGGTGACGTCGAACTCGTGGGAGTACACCGGCGACGGCCACGCGCTGGCGCTGCGGGCGGGCGCGAAGCTGATCAACATGGAGTTCGTCCAGTTCCACCCGACCGGGATGGTCTGGCCGCCGAGCGTCAAGGGCATCCTCGTCACCGAGGGCGTGCGCGGTGACGGCGGCGTGCTCAAGAACTCCGAGGGCAAGCGGTTCATGTTCGAGTACGTGCCCGAGGTGTTCAAGGGCCAGTACGCGGAGAGCGAAGAAGAAGCCGACCGCTGGTACGCCGACGCGGACAACAACCGGCGCACGCCGGACCTGCTGCCGCGCGACGAGGTGGCCCGGGCGATCAACTCCGAGGTCAAGGAGGGACGCGGCTCCCCGCACGGCGGCGTGTTCCTCGACATCGCCAGCCGGCTGCCGACCGAGGAGATCAAGAAGCGGCTGCCGTCGATGTACCACCAGTTCAAGGAGCTGGCGGACGTCGACATCACGGCGGAGGCGATGGAGGTCGGCCCGACCTGCCACTACGTGATGGGCGGCATCGAGGTCGACCCGGACACGGCCGCGTCGAGCGTGCCCGGGCTGTTCGCCGCGGGCGAGTGCTCGGGCGGCATGCACGGCTCCAACCGGCTCGGCGGCAACTCGCTGTCGGACCTGCTGGTGTTCGGCCGCCGCGCCGGGCTCGGCGCCGCCGAGTACGTGCTGGGGCTGACCGACCGGCCCGCGGTCGCGCAGTCCGATGTGGACGCCGCGGCGCAGATGGCGCTCGCGCCGTTCGACCCGCCGGCGGGCGCGTCGGCCGAGAACCCGTACACCCTGCACACCGAGCTGCAGCAGTCGATGAACGACCTGGTCGGCATCATCCGCAAGGCCGGCGAGATCGAGCAGGCGCTGGTGAAGCTGGCCGAGCTGCGGCACCGGATCCTGCACGTCACCGTCGAGGGGCACCGGCAGTTCAACCCCGGCTGGCACCTCGCGATCGACCTGCGCAACATGCTGATGGTCAGCGAGTGCGTCGCGAAGGCGGCCCTGACCCGGACGGAGAGCCGCGGCGGGCACACCCGCGACGACCACCCGGGCATGGATCCCGAGTGGCGGCACAAGCTTCTCGTGTGCGCGTCGTCGCCGGGGGAGAACCCGGTGGTGCCGGACGTCGGCGTCACGGTCAAGGAGCAGGTGCCGCTGCGCCAGGACCTGCTGGAGCTGTTCGAGTTCGGCGAGCTCGGGAAGTACTACACCGACGGAGAACTCGAAACGCACCCCGGTGGGAGCAAACCATGAGTTATAAAGCGAGTTTCCGGGTCTGGCGCGGCGACGACACGGGCGGCGCGCTGCAGGACTTCACGGTGGAGGTGAACGAGGGTGAGGTCGTCCTCGACATCATCCACCGGCTGCAGGCCACGCAGGCGTCGGACCTCGCGGTGCGCTGGAACTGCAAGGCGGGCAAGTGCGGTTCGTGCTCGGCGGAGATCAACGGCAAGCCGCGGCTGCTGTGCATGACGCGGATGTCGACGTTCACCGAGGACGAGGTCGTCACGGTGACGCCGATGCGGACGTTCCCGGTGATCCGCGACCTGGTCACCGACGTGTCGTTCAACTACACGAAGGCGCGGGAGATCCCGTCGTTCACCCCGCCCGCCGACCTCAAGCCGGGTGACTACCGGATGCAGCAGGTGGACGTCGAGCGCTCGCAGGAGTTCCGCAAGTGCATCGAGTGCTTCCTGTGCCAGAACACCTGTCACGTCGTGCGCGACCACGAGGAGAACAAGGAGTCCTTCGCGGGGCCGCGGTACCTGATGCGGATCGCCGAGCTGGAGATGCACCCGCTCGACGTCGCCGACCGGCGTGACGCGGCCCAGGAGGAGCACGGCCTCGGCCTCTGCAACATCACCAAGTGCTGCAGCGAGGTCTGCCCGGAGGGCATCCACATCACCGACAACGCGCTCATCCCGATGAAGGAGCGCGTGGCGGACCGCAAGTACGACCCGATCGTCTGGCTGGGCAACAAGCTCTTCCGCCGGGACAAGTGACGCTTTCTCGTTCGACGCTCGCGAACCGTCTGCTGGCCGCTCTTCCGGCGGCCGAAGCCGGTTCGCGAGCGTCTTTGCGTGGGTCGCTGGCCCACGGGACGGCGGACGCCTACAGCGACATCGACGTCGAGTGGCTGGTGCCGGCCACCGCGTTCCCTTCGTGTCTCGACGTGGTGCCGGTACTGGCGGCGGTCCAGCCCGTCGCTTCGGTGCGGTTCTCGCCCGACTTCCTGCACTCGCCGGTGCAGCGCCTCGTCTTCGTCCGGTTCGCCGGCGTGCCGCTGTTCTGGCGGCTCGACCTCGACGTCCGGACGGCGGCGGCCGACGACGTTCCCGCGCCGGCCGCGGACGACGAGTGGTCCCGGCCGGAAAGCGCGCTGGCCAACGCGCTCGGCGCGGTGAAGGCTGTCGCGCGCGGCCGGTTCGACGACGCGCGGGGCCTGCTCGACCGCGGGTTCGCCCGGATCGGCTCGGCCGACCGGGCCACCGGTGACTGGGCCGCCGACGTCGCCCGGCTGGCGCGGGCCTGCGAGCGGCGGGAGCCGGGCCTGGCGGGGTTCGCGGCGGAGATCGTCGCGTCGGCGTGACAGGCTGAGGCCATGGAGATCGCACTGCTGCCGCCGGCCGCGGCGGAGGACCGGCCGCTGATCGACCGGATCACCGCGCTGGTCAACCAGCTCTACGCCGAGTCCGAGAAGGGGCTGTGGCGGGGGAGCACCGACCGGACGTCCGCCGGCGAGGTGGCCGGGTTCGTGCGCGCCGGGGAGATCGCCGTCGCGCGGGTCGAGGGCGACCTCGCCGGTTCGGTGCGACTCCGGCGGCTCGACGACCACACCGGCGAGTTCGGGATGCTCGCCGCCGATCCGGCCCGGCGGGGCGCCGGCGTCGGCCGGGAGCTGGTGCGGTTCGCAGAGCAGGCGAGCCGGGACGCGGGCTGCCGGGAGATGCAGCTGGAGCTGCTCGTGCCGCGCGAGTGGACGCACCCGTCGAAGCAGTTCCTCGCCGAGTGGTACGACCGGCTCGGTTACCGCGTGACCCACCGCGCCGACCTCGCCGAGGACTACCCGCACCTCGCGCCGTCGCTGGCCACGCCGTGCGACTTTCTCATTTACCGCAAGGAACTGGCGTGACGCTGCTCGCCGGCGCGCGGGTGCTCGACCCCGAGACCGGCGAGACGACCCGCGCGGACGTCCGGCTCGACGGCGACCGGATCACCGAGGTCGGCCCCGGGCTCGACGGTGCCGGGCGCGTCGACTGCGCGGGTGGCCTGCTGATCCCCGGGCTCATCGACTGCCACGCGCACGTCGCGTTCCCACGGCCGGAGCCGTTGCCGCGCAGCGCCCGGGTGCTCGAAGCCGTGCCGGTGCTGCGGAAGCTGCTCGCGTGCGGGATCACCACCGTCCGCGACGCCTGGGGTGCCGACGCCGGCCTCAGGCACGCCTTGCGCGAAGGCTGGATCACCGGGCCGGACCTGCTGGTCAGCCTGCGCCAGCTCGGCCCGACCGGCGGCCTCGGGGACAGCTGGGAGCCGCCCGCCGGCGCCGTCGACCGCTTCGGTGACCCGTCGCTGCCGGACCCGCTGTTCGACGGGCCGGACGCGGCGCGCGCGGCAGTCCGCCGGATGGTGCGCGCCGGGGCGGACTGGATCAAGGTGGGGGCGAGCGGGGCGATGCGGGCGGTCCGCGCGGGCGTGGACGTCCGCCCGACCGACGAGGAGCTCGTCGCGCTGGTCGACGAGGCCCGCCGGTGCGGGCGGGACGCCATGGCCCACGCGCACACGTCCGCCGCCGTGGTCTCGGCGGCCCGCGCGGGGGTGCGGAGCGTCGAGCACGGCACCTTCCTGGACGACGAAGCCGTTGCGGCGCTGGGGAACGCCTGGTTCGTGCCGACGCTGGCGCCGATCGACGACAGCGAGTTCGCCGCGGACCACCGGCGGTCGGTGCGCCTCGCCGCCGAGGCGGGTGTCCGGATCGCCGCGGGCTCGGACCTCGCCCCACGCCCCCATGTCGACTTGACGACCGAGCTGCGGTTGCTGGCCGCGGTCCTCGGCGACGCGGCGGCCCTGAAGGCGGCCACCAGCGAAGCGGCGAGGCTGTTGCGCCTCGACGACGACCGCGGCCGCGTCGAGCCGGGCCTGCGGGCCGACCTGGTGCTGCTCGACGGCACTGACCTCGACGTGACCGACCTGCCGGGTCGGGTCCGGGCGGTCTGGCACGACGGAAAGGCCGTCAGCACAAGGGAATGACGGGGAGGGGGCGTGGGCGGGGGTGCGTTCAGTCCGTCATGAGTTCGAACTCCTCGGTCAGGCGGATCAGGAAATCGCGCGAGTCCCGTTCGGACAACGCCACTTGCTCCAGGCGGGTGCGCAGGACGTAGAAGGCCTCGACCGCGACCCGGTCGTCGACGAACAGCCCCGCGGCGAAGGTTTCCTCGTAGGCCACGGCGGGGTGTTCGGCGAACTCCATGATCGTGAACCGGCTGCCGACCAGGTGGTAGGGCGGCGCCGAGGCGGGCACGACGCGGATGGTGCAGTGGGGCAGGTTGGTGGCGAGCACGAGGGACTGCAGCTGTTCGTGCATCAGCGCCGGATCGCGCACGATCGAGCGCAGGGTGTGTTCGTAGACGAAGTACAGGCAGTCCGGCGGGTTCGTCCGCTGCAGCAGCCGTTGCCGGTCCATTCTCGCCTGGATCAGGAGCTGGAGCCGGTCCGTGGTGTACCGGCCGGACATCTCGTAGAGGGTGCGGACGTAGTCCTCGGTCTGGAGCATGCCGGGCAGGGCCGTCGGGCTGTTCGAGATCACCCGGGTCGCCAGGTTCTCCTGGACGATGAGGGACTTCGCGGGATCGACGAGCGCGCTGAAGTACGGCCGCACCCAGTAGAGGTCGCTCGGGGGTTTTGTCAGTTCCAGCAACCTGTTCCGTTCCGGGGCCTTGGTTCCGCAGTTGGCCAGGTAGATCGCCGCGTCGATCGGGGAGATGCGGCGGCCGTTCTCCCAGCCGGACACCTTCGACGCAGACCAGTCCGCGCGCCGGGCCAGCTCGCGCAGCGACATCTGCTTCGCTTCGCGCTGGGTCTTCAACTCGATGCCCATCTCCCGTGTGCGCACCGTGCTCTTTTCGGTCATGCTCGCACGCTAAAGGCAACCACCGACAAAATGCCGCGTGCCGCGCGAGGATTCACCGGAAGGGATGTGGGGTGTTCTGCCTGTGTGACAACGGGTTTAGCCCGCGAAGCGCTGCGAAGCAGCTTCGCATAATGAAGCGCGCTTCGCACGTTAGTAAGCCAAAATGGCCGTATGACGTTCATTTCCGGAATCGAACTCGCGCGCCGCTTCTACGGCGGCGTAGTGCGTCCGCTGCTCGCCGGGGAGCAGCACACCGCCGCGTTGCTCGGCCCCGGTTCCGAGGTCCTCGGCTTCGACACGGAACGCTCGGCCGACCACGACTGGACCGCGCGCGTCCAGCTGTTCCTGCCGCGCGTCCGCGAGGTCCGGGTGCCGGAGACGTTCCTCGGTCACCCGGCGAAGCTGATCGTCGCGACGCTCGACGACTGGCCGCGCGGCGTGCTCGGCTTCGACCCGCGCCGGCCGCAGCGGCGTGACTGGCTCGCCACCCCGACGCAGGTCTTCGCGGAGTTCACCGGCGGCGCGGTGTTCCACGACGATCTCGGGCTGGAAGTGCTGCGGCGCAACGTCGCCTGGTACCCGGACGACGTCTGGCGGTACGTCCTCGCGTGCCAGTGGCGGCGGATCGAGCAGGAGGAGCCGTTCGCCGGGCGGTGCGGGGAGGTCGGGGACGAGCTGGGCTCGGCCGTCGTCGCGGCGCGGCTCGTGCGGGACCTGATGCGGCTGTGCCTGCTGATGGCGCGCCGGTACCCGCCGTACAGCAAGTGGCTCGGCAGCGCCTTCGCGCGGCTGCCGATCGCCGGGGCGCTCACGCCGTCGTTGACCGCGGCCCTCGCCTCGACGGACTGGCGGGAGCGCGAACGGCACCTCGTGACGGCCGGCGAGACCGTCGCCGAGGCGCACAACGCCCTCGGGCTCACCGAGCCGCTGGAGCCGCGGGCGAGCGCGTTCCACGACCGGCCGTTCCGGGTGATCCACGCCGAGCGGTTCGCCGCGGCGCTGTACGCCGGGACGGCGTCACCCGTCGGGGCGATCGACCAGTTCGTCGACAGCACCGACGCGCTCGGCGACCGCGCGTTCACGCGCCGGGTGGTTGACTGCCCGGATGGCTGAGACGAAACCGCGTGACCTGGCGGTGCTGCTGCTGACGCTGACCGTCGTGACCGGGGTGGTCGACGCGGTCAGCTTCCTCGGGCTGGGCCGCGTGTTCGTGGCGAACATGACCGGCAACGTCGTGTTCCTCGGGTTCGCGGCGGCGGGCGAGACGACGTTGTCGGTGGTGGCGTCGCTGACGGCGGTCGCGGCGTTCCTGGCGGGCGCCCTCGCCGGCGGCCGGCTGGCGCGCGTCGAGGAGGACCACGGCGCGCTGCGGAAGGCGACCGCGGTCCAGGCGCTGCTGGTTGCGGTGGCGGTCGTGCTGTCGGCGACGCTGGGCAGCGGCACGCGGCTGGGCAGCGAGCTGCTGATCGTGGTGCTGGGCGTGGCGATGGGCCTGCAGAACGCGGCGGTCCGCCGCATCGGCGCCCCCGACCTGACGACCACGGTGCTGACGATGACGCTGACGGGCTTCGCGGCGGACTCCAAGGCCGCGGGCGGCGAAGGTGCGCACCCGCTGCGGAAGGTGGTCGCCGTGGCGGCGATGCTGGCGGGCGCCTTCGCGGGCGGGATGCTGCAGCTGCACGTCGCGATGTGGGCGGCGCTGACGCTGGCCCTGGTGCTGGTGGTCGCGGTGCTGACGGCGCTGCAGCTCGACCGGCCGCGTAACAGGACCACCGCCGACCGGTGACGAACCGCCTTGCCGGGCGGCGAAGGCGGGTGCGCTCGCGGTCCACGCACCGCGAGACCGCGGCCGGTCAGCCGAGGGCGCGGCCGCCGTCGACCCGGAGGCGCTGGCCCGTGATGAAGCCCGCGTCCTTCGAGGCGAAGAAGCTCACCGCCGCCGCCACGTCCTCCGGCTTGCCCAGGCGGCCCACCGGGACCGAGGCGCGGTAGGCCTCACGCTCGGCTTCCGGGACGTTCGCGTGCCGTTCCACCGGGACGAAGCCCGGGGCCACCGTGTTGACCGTGATGCCGTCCGGTGCGAGTTCGCGGGCCCACGCGCGGGCCAGGCCGACCTGGGCCGCCTTCGCCGTCGCGTACGCCGAGCGGCCGACCGGTGCCTTGTCCGCCTGCTCCGAATCGATGTGCACGATCCGGCCGTGGCCGCGGGAGCGCATCCCGGGCAGCACCGCGTGGCCGAGCAGCACCGGCGAGCGCACGAAGAAGTCCAGCTCGGCCAGGTGATCCGGCCAGTCCACTTCGGACACCAGGCCGTCCGGCTGCGGGCCGGTCGCGTTGAGGACCAGGACCTCGATCGGGCCCAGCAGCGCCGTCACCGCGTCGATCAGCTCGCCGACCTGACGCCGGTCGGTGACGTCTGCGGCGAACGCGGCGGCCTTGCCGCCCGCGGCGAGGACGTCCTCGGCGGCGGTCTCCAGGCCGGGGTCGTCGTGCGGCGCGTTCACCGCCACCGCGAACCCGTCGCGGGCCAGGCGCCGCGCGATCACCCGGCCGAGGCCACGGGAACTTCCGGTCACCAGTGCGACACCCATGCGTCCGACGCTAGGGGTGACCCCCGAGTACGACAACCCTCGATGGGGTGGACGAAAGAAGCGGGCAGGCGCGGAGTTCCGCACCTGCCCGCTTCCGGTGATCCGACGTCAGAGCGAGCGGCCGGTGTTGAAGTCGGTCGCCGTCACGACGGACGGCGGTCCCTCCAGCGGCTTCGCGCCCCGCGGGGCCTTCTTCCGGCGCGACAGCTTCCGCTCCAGCCACGAGGCGAACCACGAGAGGAGCAGGTTGAGCGCGATGAAGATGAGCGCGATGACGATCAGCGTCGGGATCGTGTTGTTGAAGTTGCCGGTGATCGGTCCGGAGCCGCGGATCAGCTCGTCGTAGCCGATCGTCAGCTGGCCGGCCAGCGCCGTGTCCTTGAGGATGACCACCAGCTGGCTGACCAGCGCCGGGAGCATCAGCGTGACGGCCTGGGGGAGCAGGACGCTGACCATCGTCTGGGTCTTGCGCAGGCCCAGCGCCGACGACGCCTCCGTCTGCCCCTTCGGCAGCGACAGGATGCCGGCCCGGAACACCTCCGCCATCACCGAGCCGTTGTAGAGCACCAGGCCGGTGACCGCGGCGAACAGCGGGCGGGTGTCCGGGCTGATGTCGGTGTAGTAGGCGTACAGCGACGCCCCGAACACCATCAGCAGCAGCACCGGGATGGCCCGGAAGAACTCGACCACGGCGCCGACCGGGATCCGCACCCACTTGTGCTCGGACAGCCGGCCGATGCCCAGCAGGGCGCCGATCGGCAGCGCGATCACGATCGACAGCCCGGCCGCTTCGAGGGTCTTCACCAGGCCCGGCAGCAGGAACTGGGTCCAGGTGGACCCTTCGACGAACGGCTTCCAGAGGGCGCCCGCCCACTGGCCCTTCTGGGCGAAGCGGTCGTAGACGAAGTACGCCACGGCCAGCAGGATCAGCACGAACAGCACCGAGTAGAGCCAGTTGCGGGTGCGGGCCTTCGGGCCGGGGGCGTCGTAGAGAACGGCCTGCGTGCTCATCGCTTGACCTCGGCTTTCTTGGCGACCCAGCCGAGCAGCAGGCCGAGTGGCAGTACCAGCGCGACGAACACCAGTGCGAACAGGATGAAGACGTAGAACAGGGAGTCGGACTCGTTCTCCACCATCGTCGACATCAGCAGCGACGCCTCCGCGACGCCGATCACCGAGGCGACCGTGGTGTTCTTCAGCAGCGCGATCAGGACGTTCGCCAGCGGCGCGATGACCGCGCGGAACGCCTGGGGCAGCACGATCAGGCCCAGCACCTGCACGAAGTTGAGCCCGAGGGCCCGTGCCGCCTCGGCCTGGCCGACCGGGACGGTGTTGATGCCCGAGCGCAGCGATTCGCACACGAAGGTCGCGGTGTAGACGATGAAGCCCAGCACAGCCAGCCGGAACGCGTTGTCGGCCAGCGAGGTGGGCGAGTCGGACGCAGCCAGGTTGATGCCGAGGGTGGACGAAAGACCCAGCGAGGTGAAGATGATGATCACCGTCAGCGGGGTGTTCCGGAAGATGTTGACGTACACCGTGGCGAACCCGCGCATGATCGGCACCGGGCTGACCCGCATGCCCACCAGGATCGTGCCCCAGATCAGCGCGCCGATCGCCGAGAAGAACGTCAGCTGGATCGTCGTCCAGAACGCGTCGACGAGGTTGTAGTCAGGATTGTTGAGGAAATCGAACACTGTTGTCCAACCTGGCCTCGGAACGGGAACGGTGCGCCGCGGCTCGCGGCGCACCGTTCAACTTCGGATGCGGGTCAGGGCGCGATCGCCGGCACGGCCGGGATCTTGTAGCCCGACGGGCCGACGTTGGCCTGCAGGGACTTCTCCCAGGACCCGTCCTGCTCCATGGCCTGGATCGCCTTGTTGACGGCGGCCTTGCCGTCGGCGTCGTCCTTCTTCAGGCCGACGCCGTAGTTCTCGTCGGTGAAGCCCTTGCCGACCAGCTTCAGCTTGCCGGGCTGCTGCGCGGCGTAGCCGGCGAGGATGACGTCGTCGGTGGTCATCGCGTCGACGCTGCCGTTCAGGAGCGAGGTCACGCAGTCGGTGTACTTGCCCACCTCCTGCAGCTGCACCTCCTTGGCGTACTTCGTCTTCACGTTCTGGGCCGGGGTCGAGCCCTTGACCGAGCAGAGCTTCTTGTTGCCGGTCAGCGAGTCGGGGCCGGTGATGTCGGTGTTGTCCGTCCGCACCAGCAGGTCCTGGTGCGCGATGAAGTACGGGCCGCCGAAGGAGACGTCGTTCTTGCGCTTGTCGGTGATCGAGTAGGTGGCGACGATGAAGTCGACCTCACCCTTCTTGATCAGGTCCTCGCGCTGCGCGGACTGCGCTTCCTTCCAGGTGATCCCCGACTCTTCCACGCCGAGCTGCTTCGCGATGTACTTCGCGACGTCGACGTCGAAGCCGGCGTAGGAGCCGTCCGGCTTCTTCAGGCCGAGGCCCGGCTGGTCGAACTTGATGCCGATGGTCAGCTTCTTGTTGTCCTTGGCCCGCTGGACCAGGTTCTTGTCGCCGCTCGCGCCGCTGCTGCCGGACCCGCCGCCGCAGGCCGTCAGGGCCAGACCGGCGGCCATGACGACCGCACCCGTCTGCAGAACTCGACTCAACCGCATCGTCTCTCAGGTTTCCTTCCGAATCTCGTCCGGCGATGGCCGGAGGAAAAGTGCTCAGTGGGGTTTGTCAGTGGGTCAGGATCTTGCCGAGGAAGTCCTTCGCGCGCTCGCTCTTGGGCGCGGTGAAGAACTCCTCCGGCGTCGTGTCCTCGACGATTTCGCCGTCGGCCATGAAGATCACCCGATCGGCTGCCCGGCGGGCGAAGCCCATCTCGTGGGTGACGACCAGCATGGTCATGCCGTCCTTGGCCAGGCCCGTCATGACGTCCAGGACCTCCTGGACCATCTCCGGGTCCAGGGCCGAGGTCGGCTCGTCGAACAGCATGACCTTCGGCCGCATCGCCAGCGCCCGCGCGATGGCGACGCGCTGCTGCTGGCCACCCGAGAGCTGCGCCGGGTACTTGTCCGCCTGGTTGGCGATCCCGACGCGCTCCAGCAGCTCCATCGCCGTCTTGCGGGCTTCGTCCTTCGAGGCCTTGCGGACCTTCGTCGGCGCCAGCATCACGTTCTCGACGATGGTCTTGTGCGCGAACAGGTTGAACGACTGGAACACCATGCCGACGTCGGCGCGCAGGGCGGCCAGCGCCTTGCCCTCCGCCGGCAGCGGCGTGCCGTCGACGGCGATCTCGCCCGAGTTGATGGGCTCGAGCCGGTTGATGGCCCGGCAGAGCGTCGACTTGCCGGACCCCGAGGGGCCCAGCACCACCACGACCTGGCCGCGAGGCACCTCGAGCGTGATCTCCCTGAGCACGTGCAGGTCGCCGAAGTACTTGTTCACGGCGGACGCCTTGATCATCGGCGCCGCCACCTCCGCGGTCATCTGGCCTCCAGAGCTGTTTCGTACCGGCAAGTGGGTGTGGGTCACCACGCGATGGCGGAAACCTACCGCCGCCCTCCGGGTTGGCAAGGCCGCTTGACCAATACTTAGGGTTTCAAGTGGGTATCGATGTCCTTTTGGCGAGTATTGATGCCTTCGTGACTTCCGTCGAGCCGAACTCACGGAGAGTCACCATCCGGGTGTCCGGTGCGGTCGCCGCGGCGACGTCCTAGAGTTCTTCGCTACCGGCTGGGGTGAAGCCGGTCACGCGGAGGGTGGACGGGTGCGGGTGCTGCTGGTGGAGGACGACGACCGGGTCGCGGGTGCGCTCATCCCGGCGCTGACCCGGCGCGGCCTGGCGATCGCCCGGCTCGCGTCCGGCGCCGGGGTGCTGGAGCGGGTGCACGAGGTCGACGTCGTCCTGCTCGACCTCGGCCTGCCGGACATCGACGGCGTGACGCTGTGCCGCCAGATCCGCGCGGTCAGCGACGTCGCGATCATCGTGGTCTCGGCCCGCGGCGAGGTCGACGACCGGATCCAGGGCCTGCGCGCGGGCGCCGACGACTACCTCGTCAAGCCCTACGACGTCGAAGAGCTGATGGCCCGGGTCGAGGCGGTGCGCCGCCGCCGCGGCGAGCACGGCGGGTCCGCCGAGCCGGTGGTGATCCGGGCCGGCGACGTCAGCGTCGACCTGTCCCGGCACGAGGTGCTGGTCGACGGGCAGGCGATCGCGTTGTCCCGCAAGGAGTTCCAGGTGCTCGCCCTGGTGGCGGGCGCGCGCGGCAACGTCTGCTCGCGTGAGCACGTGCTCACCGAGGTGTGGGGGCACCGCGGGCCGGCGGAGAGCCGGTCGCTCGACGTCCACGTCGCGACGCTGCGGACCAAGCTCGGCCGCCCGGCGCTGATCGAGACGGTGCGCGGGGTCGGCTACCGCCTCGGCGGCCAGGCCGCCCGGAGCTGACGGGTGCGCGTCCGGCTGCAGGGCATCGTGCTGACGCTGGTGGCGTTGCTCGTGTTCGGCCTCGGCATCCCGCTCGCCGCGACGATCGCGGCGGGCGCCCAGCAGGACCTGTTCCTCGACCGGCTGACCGACACCGCGCGGTTCGCCTCGCTCGCGCAACGCCCGCTGCTGGACAACAAGCCCCAGCTGATCGACCCCGACCTGCGCCGCTACACCGAGGTGTACGGCGTGCAGGTGGTCGTGTTCAACCAGGACGGCACCGTGGTCGGCTCCTCGCTCGGCTCCGGCGCCGCCCGGATCGACCTCAAGACCGCGCGGATCACCGGCCCGGTCCACGAGGCCCTGGCCGGCCGCCGGTCGCAGCCCGGCGGGATGCTGCTGCCGTGGAACACCGACCCGCTGGTGCTGGCCGAACCCGTGCTGGCCGACGGCGAGGTGCGGGGCGCGGTGGTGACGGTCTCGGACACCACCGTCTCCCGCACCGACGTGCTGTGGTGGTTCCTGCTGCTGGCCGCGGGCGGGGTGCTCGCGTTCGTGCTGGCCCTGGCGGTGGCGATCCCGGTGGTCCGGTGGATCCTGCGCCCGGTGAAGCGGCTCGACGACGCGACCGGCGCGCTGGTCGCGTCCGTGGTCGGCGGGCGGGCGGCCGAGCCGGTGGGGGAGGGCGGCGGGCCGCCGGAGCTGCGGCAGCTCGGGCGGTCCTTCGACCGGATGGCCGAGAGCGTGTCCGGCGCGCTGGAGGCGCAGCGGGTGTTCGTCGCCGACGCGTCGCACCAGCTGCGCAACCCGCTCACCGCGCTCAAGATCCGGCTCGGCAACCTCGAAGGCCGCGTCGACGACGAGGCCGCGGCCGCGGACCTCGAAGCCGCCCGGATCGACGCCGGCCGGCTGCACCAGATCCTCGACGGCCTGCTGTCGATGGCCCGCGCCGAGGCCTCCGGTGGCGAACTGGACCCGCTCGACCTCGGCGAGGCCGTCGCCGAGCGCGTCGCGGACTGGTCGGTGGTCGGCGAAGCGCGCGACGTGCGGCTCGTGGTGGACGTCTCCGGCGACGGCGTCCGGGTACGGATGCCCCCGCGCGGCGCCGAGACGATCCTGGACGCGCTGCTGGACAACGCGCTGAAGTTCACCGCCGCCGGCACCGAGATCCGGATCGGCGTCACCCGCGAGGGCGACGAGGTCCGGCTGGCGGTCCGCGACCACGGCCCCGGCCTGCGGCCCGACGAGCTCGACCGGGCGCTCGACCGGTTCTGGCGCAGCAGCGCGCACCAGAACGTGCCGGGTTCGGGGCTCGGCCTGGCGATCGTCAGCGAGATCGTCGCGCACTCCTACGGCAAGCTGGCCCTCGACCTGCCCGAGGGCGGCGGCCTGCGGATCACCATGACGTTCCCGGCGGTCTGAGCGCGTCAGTCCTTCTGCGCGCGGTAGTACCGGAGCGCGCCGGGGTGCAGCGGGATCGGCTGCGTCTCGATGCCCGGGTGGACGTCGATCGAGAGCGCCGCCGGGTTGGCCCGCGCGAGCTCCGCGCGGGCGTCGAACAGGCCGCGGACCAGTGCCTCGGCGACGTCGTCGGACATCGCGGCCGGCACCACCAGGAAGTTCGGCACCAGCAGCGTCGTGACCGGGCCGTCCTGGTTGTACATGCTCGCCGGGATGGACGCGGTCCCGTACACCTGGTTGAGGGTCTGCATCCGCGGCATCTGGTCGGCGATGTCGAGCAGGCGCAGCGACTTCGTGTCGTTCTGGCCGGCGATCAACGGCGTCGGCAGCCCGCCGGACCAGAAGAAGGCGTCGACGTCGCCGGTCAGCAGCGCCTTGACCGAGTCCTCGAGCCCGCGTGTGGTCGTTGTGCTGACCGAGCCGTTCAGCTCGGCGGCCTGCAGCAGCCGGCTGGCGATGTACTCGACGCCGGACGCGGGCAAGCCGATCGCGATCCGCTTGCCACGCAGGTCGGTGACGGAGTGGATGGCGGAGTCGGTGCGCACGACGATGTGCAGGTAGTCGTCGTGGATCCGGGCGAGCGTCCGCAGCCCCGGGTTCTTCTTGTAGGTGTCGGCCGCGACGTCGGCGGCGACGAACCCGACGTCGGCGGCGCCCGACAGGACCTTGGCGACGTTGTCGGGGGAGCCCTGGGTCTGCAGCACCTGCGGCCGCTCGATGTCCAGGCCGGACTGCCAGGCGGTGGCGAGGGTCTGCGCGAGCGTGTCGTAGACGCCGCCCGGGTTGCCGGCGGCGATCCGCAGCCGGAGGCCTGCGAAGCCGGAGGAGCACCCGGTCAGCAGCGCGGCGAACGTGAGCAGGGCGGCCGCCATCGCGAGCGCGCGTTTCCGCCGGGTCCGGGCCACGGCCTGATCGTGCCAGACGCCGTGGCCCGCGCACGCCCGAAGCCGGGATCAGGTGTGCTGCAGGATCCGCGCGATCGCCGTGGGGTCGGCCGACGTGGCGAGCGTGTCGAGGTGCCCGGGGTTGAGGAACGTGGCCGTCAGCCGGCAGAGGATTTCCACTTGGGCGCTCGCCGGAGCGGCGACGGCGACGGCGATCGAAACCTCTTCGTCGTCCCAAGGAATGGGCGTGGCGAAGCGGGCGAACACAATTCCTTCACCGGTGAGCAGGTAGTCGTGTGTGTGCAGTGCGTGAGGGACGGCGATCCCGTGTCCGAGATAGGTGGAAAAGCGGCGTTCGCGCGCGACGAGGGAGTCGGCGTACCCGGTGTGGGCGGCGCCGGTCCGTTCGAGCTCGGCGCCCAGGTGAGCCACGGCTTCCCAGCGTGAGGCCACTTTCACGTCGAGGTGTACGGCGTGGACGGTCAGTGCGGATTGCCGCGTGCTCATCATTTTCGTTCTTTCCTCGGCGTTCTTCGGCGCTCTCTGCGGGATGGGGAAACGATAAGCGGGGAAGGATGTTTCGGCGATGTTTCCGTAAGGTATCTCACAGCGTTTCGCCAGGTGGGAAATGTGCAAGGTGCACACCATTGCGAAAAGGTGAAACGCATTTCGAATGCGGCGAATGGTGCTTTGTCAAGCTTTTCCGCGGAAGACTGGGGAAATCCGGGTTCGCTCGCGTCGGGCTGTCGCGTGGTGAGCGAGGTAACTGGTTGTTGACTTACGGTGCCGGGCGAGCCTAGCTTATAACTATCCAGTTAGATACCGGAGAGGAGCAACAGGCATGACGACAACGCTGGTCACCGGCGCGAACAAGGGCATCGGCTACGAAACGGCACGTCAGCTCGTCGCCGCCGGGCACACCGTGTACGTCGGCGCGCGGGACGCCGAGCGCGGGCAGGCGGCGGCCGGCCGGCTGGGCGCGCGGTTCGTGCAGCTGGACGTCACCGACGACGCGTCCGTGGCGACGGCGGTCAAGACCATCGAGGCCGACGGCGGCTTGGATGTCCTCGTGAACAACGCCGGCGTCGAGGGCCGGCAGGCCGACGGCGGCGTGATCGGCGCCGCCGACGTGACCGCCGACCAGGTGCGGGATCTGTTCGACACCAACGTGTTCGGGGTCGTCCGGGTCACCCGCGCGTTCCTGCCGCTGCTGCGGCGGTCGGCGGCGCCGGTGGTGGTCAACGTGAGCAGCGGCCTGGCGCGGACCGCGGACCTGGCGAACCCGGACTCGTTCACGGCCTTCTACCCGGGGATCTCGTACCCGGCGTCCAAGGCCGCGCTGAACATGGTCACCGTGCAGTACGCCAAGGCGCTCCCCGGCTTCCGGATCAACGCCGTGGACCCCGGCTACACGAAGACCGACCTCAACCACAACAGCGGCACGCAGACCGTCGAGCAGGGCGCCGAAGCCGCCGTCCGGCTGGCCCAGGCCGGCCCGGACGGTCCGACGGGCGGCTTCTTCGACGCCGCGGGCCCGGTGGCGTGGTGACCACCGTCCGTCCTCGCGACGCCGCGGCCACGAAGGCCCTGCTGCTCGGGGCGGCGACGGCGGAGTTCGCCGAACACGGGCTGGCCGGCGGCCGGATCGACCGCATCGCCGAGCGCGCGGGCGCCAACAAGCGGCTCATCTACGTGTACTTCGGCGACAAGAACCAGCTGTTCGACGCGGTGGTGGAGGAGGAGGCCCGGGCGGTCTTCGAGGCCGCCCCGATGACCGACGGCGACCTGCGCGCCTTCGCGGCCGCGCGGTTCGACCACATGCTGGCGAACGCGGCGTCCCGGCGGATCAGCACGTGGCGCACGCTGGAGCAGATCGAGCCGGCCCCCGCGGAAGTCGACCGCTTCCGCACCCGCGTCGACGCGGTGGCGGCGGCGCAGCAGGACGGCCGGGTCCGCGCGGACCTCCCGGCGGTGGACCTGTTCGCGATCGTCCTGCGCATGACGGAGAGCTGGCTGAGCGCACCACCCGCACTGACCGCGGCGGCGAAGCCGGATCGGCTGGAGGAGCACCGGGCGGCGTTGCTGGAAGCGGTGCGGAGCGTGGTCGAACCGCGTTGACGCGGCAGCGACCGTCGTCCAGGGTGGCGTCCGGCCGGGCGGCATACTGGGGGGATGAGCGAGCCGATTCCCCTGTTCCCGGTCCCGCCCATCGATCCGGCGCGCTTCGCGGCCGAGCAGCACCGGCAGTTCACCGGCATGCGGCTGCACATCGGCCGGTCCGGTGTCGCCCACCGGGTCAGCTGGGTGCCGTGGCTGAACAGCCTGACCCTGCCGGCGCCGGCGTGCCACCAGGGCTGGTCGGGCCTGGGCGCGGGCGGCGAGGTCACGCCGACCCACCTGGGGGTCAGCTGCCGCAAGTGTCTCCGCCTGGGCGGGGAGCCGGAGGACCCGGACCAGCGGACGCTCTTCGCTCTGCCCGGTGCGGAGCAGAGCTAGGCGGCCAGCACGGCCGCGAGACCCTCGCGCAGATCTCGGACGAAGTACCCGGGAACCTCCAGCGACGGGAAGTGGCCCCCGGATTCGGGCGACCGCCAGCGGACGATCCGCCGGTACCGCTCCTGCGCCCAGGGGCGTGGGCACTTTTCGATGTCGCGGGGGTACATGGTGATGGCCGACGGGACGTCGACCCGCAGGGCGGGGTCGAGCGAGTTGTGGCTTTCGTAGTAGATGCGGGCCGCCGACGCGCCGGTCCGCGTCAGCCAGTACAGGGTGACGTCGTCGAGGACGCGGTCCCGGGACAACGTCTCGAACGGGCTGTCGCCGGTGTCCGACCACTCGGCGAACTTGTCCAGGATCCAGGCGAGCAGCCCGACCGGTGAGTCGACGAGCGAGTAGCCGATGGTCTGCGGCCGGGTCGCCTGCTGCTTCGCGTACGCCGCGCGGTGGCGCCAGAAATCGCGGGTCTCCACGGTCCACGCGCGCTCGGTCGCCGTCAGCCCGTCCGTGGTCAGCCCGGGCGGTGCCTCCGCGAACGTCGTGTGGATGCCGAGCACGTGCGCCGGGAACCGGCCGCCGAGCACCGTCGTGATGTTGCCGCCCCAGTCGCCGCCGTGGGCGAGGAACCCGGGGTAGCCGAGCCGTCGCATCAGCTCCACCCACGCGGCCGCGATCTTTTCGGTGCCCCACCCGGTGGTGGCCGGTTTGTCGCTGAAACCGAAGCCCGGCAGCGAGGGCACCACGACGTGGAACGCCGGCGCGTGCGCGTCCGCCGGGTCCGCCAGCTCGTCCACCACGCCGACGAACTCGGCGATGCTGCCCGGCCAGCCGTGCGTCAGGATCAGCGGCGTGGCGTCCGCGCGCGCGGATCGGCGGTGCAGGAAGTGGATGCCCAGATCGTCGATGGTCGTGCGGAACTGGCCGATCCGGTCGAGGCGCTCTTCGAACGACCGCCAGTCGTACCCGGTGCGCCAGTAGTCCACGACGTCGACGAGGTCGGCGAGCGGAACGCCCTGGTCCCACCGGCCGGGGCCGGGCGCGGCGTGGTGGACCGTCTCGGCTTCCGGCAGCCGCGCCGCGGCCAGTCGCGCGCGCAGATCGTCGAGGTCGGCGTCGGTCGCGTGGGCTTCGAACGGGTGGACGTCGCTGGTGGGACGGGGCATGAGACCTCCTGGCCATCGTGGAACCGGCTAAGACGGTTCTAACATGCCTTCTTGCCGTCCGGCAACCTGCTAAGGTGGTTCCATGCGTGTCGAGTTCCCGGATTTTCGCCTAGGTAATGTGCTGGCGACCAGCTTCACGGGGACTCTGTCGGAGCGTCACGGCGAATCCGTGGAGCGCATTCCCGTGCCGCGCCGGCTCGTCGACTGGCTGGCGGTGAGCGGCCTCGCCGTGGACTCGTGCACCGACGCCCAGCTCGACCTCGCCCGGGAACTGCGGGAGTCGATTCACGCCGCCGCGACCGCGGCCGCGCTGCAGGACGCCCTCCCCGCGTCCGCCGTCCGGATCATCAACGACCGCAGCGCTCAGGGGCGGGCCGCGGCCGTGCTGACGCCCGAGGGCAAGCGGCGGTGGCAGCTCGGCTCGGCTTCCCGCGTGGAGGACGCCCTCGGCGTGATCGCCGCCGACGCGATCAGCGTCCTCGCCGGCGAACGAGACGGAAAACTGGCGTTGTGCGCCTCACCGACCTGCCAAGCCGCCTTCTTCGACACCAGCCAGAGCCGCACCCGCAAGTGGTGTGACATGAACACGTGCGGGAATCGTCAGAAGAAAGCGCGCTTCACTGCCAACCGGCGTAAATCGGCGGAGTGATCGCTGCTCAGTCGAGGGGCAGCACCGTGGGGGACAACGCCGTCACGGTTTCCGTGAGCAGGCTCGCGAGACCGTCGAAGCTTGCGGTCGCCGACAGGGTCGCTGTGTCCGGGACCCGGTCGAAGGCCAGCCGCAGGCGGTGGTGCAGCTGCGGCACGCGGTCCGCCGGGAACGTGTCCCGCTCGCCGGCGAGACTCTGCCAGGCCGCCGCCAGCGTGGCGCGGATGCGCTCCGGGGACGCGGCCGCCGTGGGATCCGTGGTGCCGGGGCGCGCGAACGGGTAGCCGGGCAGGCGGACTCGCCTGATCCGGCGGTCGGTCAGCTCGACCTCGACGCCGCTGCACCACAGCTGCGCCACGGCCTGCGGGCCGGTGCCCGGGACCGCCGTCAGCTCCGGGCGGGTCGACGCCGCGGCCAGGAACTCGCCGCCGCCGAGGTCGACGACCACCGCCGGCCGCCCGGCCGTCGCGGTGGCCAGCAGTTCCGGCGCGTCGGCCGGGTAGGTGAGGTGCTTGGCCCACAACCGGACGTCGAGGGGCCGGCCGGCCGGCGTGACGCCGTCCGGGGCGGCCACGGCGACCGCGGGGGTCGTGAACGTGACGGCTTCGAGGGCCTCGGGGAGCGTGCCGGGGTGGTCGAGGGCGGTGGCCAGGCGCAGGCCGTCGGCGTGCGTCAGGACGCCGGCGGCCACAGCGGCGACCAGGTGGCCCACGCCCGAGCCGGTGACGACGTCGGGTACGGCGCCGCGGCCGGTGAGCTGCGTGAGGAGCGCGTGCTGGGCGGCGAAGGCCCGTGCCGCGGAGCCCTCGCCGGCGCCGAACGCGAACACCAGCCGCACCGGCCGGGTCCGGTCCACCACGCCGGCGGCCACCGGACCGGTGCTCAGCGCGCCGGCCCGCAGCGCGGCGGCCGCGCCGGCGGGATCGGCGGCCACGACGGCGAACCGGTGCGGGAACCGTTCGCGGCCGCGCTCCAGGGTGGCCGCGACCTGCGCGAGATCGACGCCGGGGGAGGAGGTGAGGTGGTCGGCCAGCCGCCGCCGCGCCGCGGCGAGCGCCGCCTCGGACGCCGCCGACACCGCGACGACCTGGCTGCCACCGCTCACCGGCTCGGCCGGAGCCTCCGGTGCCGAAGATCCGGCCGCGGGAGTGGTGACGAGTGCAGCCGAGGAGGCCGGCTGAGCGCCGCCCGACCCGAGAGACACGGCTGCCGGAGCCGAGGAAGCGACCGCGGGACCAGCGACCGGCGCCTCAGCGGAGGCGACTGCGGGACCAGCGGCCACCGGCGCCCCAGCGGAGGCGACTGCGGGACCAGCGGCCACCGGCGCCCCTGCGGAAGCGACCGCAGGACCAGCAGTCACCGGCGCCCCAACGGAAGCAGCCACCGGCGTGACGTTCGCCAGCAGCGCCACCTGCGCCCGCACCGTCGTGTGCCGCAGCAGTTCGCCGATCGACGGGGCCGTCGTGAACCGCGACCGCAAGCCCGCCTGCAGCTTCACCAGGATCAGCGAGTGGCCGCCGACGTCGAAGAAGTTGTCGTCCATGGCGAACGTGTCGTGTTCCAGCAGCTCCGCCCACGCCGCCCGCACCAGGTCCACAGTGGACTCGGCCGAAGAGACAGGAGCGGCAGGAGCGACCACGGCGGGAACGGGCGCAGCGGCCGGAACAGGAGCGTCGACGGCCTCGGGCAACCGGCGCCGGTCGATCTTTCCGTTGGGCGTCAACGGCATCCGGTCCAACGGAACCAGGTACCGCGGCACCGCGAACACCGGCAGCACCTCACGCGCGTGCCGCCGCAGCTCCTCGACCGTGCCGCCCGCGCCGAGGACCACGTACGCCGCGATCTCCTTCTCCTTGCGGCTGTTGAAGCACACCGTCACGAACGCGGCCTCGACCGACGCGTGCGCGGCGAGGGCCGACTCGACCTCGCCCAGCTCGACGCGCTGGCTGCGGATCTTGACCTGGTTGTCGTTGCGGCCGATGAACTCCAGCCGGCCGTCCGGCAGCCAGCGCACCCGGTCGCCCGTGCGGTACAGCCGCGCGCCGGGCACCCCCGAATAGGGATCCGGGATGAACCGGCGCGCCGTCTCGCGCGGGTTGCCGAGGTAGCCGCGGGTGACGCCGGTGCCGCCCAGCAGCAGCTCGCCCGGCACGCCGCGCGGCGCCTGGCGCATCGTGGTGTGGTCGAACACCACGTAGCCGTCGGTCTCCGGGACGACCCGGCCGATCGACAGCGTCCGCGTGTTCTCCTCGATCTCCGTGATCGGCGTCCAGGTCGTGGTGAACGAGTTCTCCGTCGGCCCGTAGCTGTGCAGCATGGTGCCCGGCGCGCTCCAGCGCAGCGCCTTCTCCAGGTGCGGCACCGAGACGATCTCGCCGCCGAAGTACACCCGGCGCAGGCCGGTGAACAGGTCCGGCACGTCCTCGACCAGCCGGTTGAGCAGCGGCGACGACACGATGAGCGTGGTGATCCCGCGCTCGCGGAACGCCGTCCGCAGCTCCGGCGGGCTCAGCGTCAGCTCCTTGTCGAAGATCACCAGCTCGGCGCCGTGGGTCAGCGCGCCCCAGACCTCGTAGGTCGCGCCGTCGAAGTTGAGCGGTGAGAGCTGGGAGACGACGTCGGTGTGGTGCAGCGGCACGAAGTCGGGGCGGTCGAGCAGCCGGACGAACCCGGCGTGCGGCCAGATGACGCCCTTCGGCCGGCCCGTGGACCCGGACGTGTAGAGCACGTTGAACGCCGTCGCCGGGTCGATCGCCACTTCCGGCGGGGTCCCCGGGTGGCGCGCGGCTTCCGCGAGGGCCTCGTCGACGAGGTAGATCGGGCACTTGGGCAGCCGGACGCGCTCGACGAACCCGGGCGCGCCGACGACCAGCCGCGGCCGGGCGTCGTCGAGCACCATCTGCAGCTGGGCGTCGGGGTAGGCCGGGTCGAGCGGCAGGTAGGCGGCGCCCGCCATGAGCGTGCCCAGCCAGAACACGACCGACGCCGGGCTCGGCGGCAGCAGCAGCGCCACGAGCGACTCGGCGCCGAGGCCTTCGGCACGCAGCCAGTTCGCGACGGCGCCGGCGCGCGCGACGAGCTCGGCGTAGGTGAGGACTTCGTCGTGGTAGCGGACGGCGACGGCGTCCGGGCGCAGCTCGACCTGCCGGCGCACCATGTCGTGCAGCAGCACCCGGTTGACCGGCTCGGTCTCCGTCGCCGGACGGGCGGGCACGAACGGGTCGCAGGCGGCGACGAGCGCGCCGCAGGTCGCGGCGGGGTCGGCGACGGCGTCGGTGAGGAGCTTGACGAGCTGGGCGAGCAGCACTTCGGCGGTGCTGTCGCGGTACACCAGCGTGTCGTGGTCGACGCGCAGCCGGATGTGCGCCTCGCCTTCCAGCGCCGCCAGCGACAGGTCGTACTTGCCCGCGGTGGTCTCGTGCTCGACGACCTCGATCGTGGTGTCCCCGGCGGTCCAGGACAGCTCCTGCTCCGGGAAGTACATGAACACGCTGTTGTCGATGAGGGACGCGCCGCCGTCGCGGCGGATGTCGCGCAGCCGGGCCGACGGGACGGCCGAGTGCTCGAGCGAGTCGAGCATCTGGTCGCGCACACGGTCGACCAGCGCTTCGAAGGGCTCGGTGAAGTCGAGCGCGCTGCGCACCGGGAGCACGCGGGCCAGCAGGTCGACGCGCTCTTCGTCCTCGGGCGTGCGGGCGGCGAACAGCATGCCGGTGGTGCCGTCCGCGGTGGCGCTCCACGCGTGCAGCAGCGTCAGCCACGCGCTCAGCACGACCGACGCGGGCGAGGCCAGCCGTTCCCGGGCCACCGCGCGGACGCGCTCGAGGAGGTCCGCGGTCAGCAGGGTCTCGTGGAAGCCGGCCGGGCCCGGCGCCGAGCCGGGGCGGTTGCGGTCCGCGATCGGCGCGAGCGACGGCGGCTGGTCGGCCAGCAGGCCCGACCAGTACGCGGTCAGCTCGCTGTCGGGAACGTCCACAGTGGACTCATCGGCCGGCAGCGGCGCGTCCCACGGCGGCCGTCCGGCGACGCGCTCCCGGTAGGCGTGCACCAGGTCCCGTGCCATGATGCCCTGCGACCAGCCGTCGGACACGACGTGGTGCACGGCCAGCACGAACAACGCGCCGTCGTCGGCGTGCAGGAGCGTGCCCCGCACGAGCGGCGCGGAACCGAGGTCGAACGGCTGGGCGGCGATCGCGGCGGCCCACTCCAGCGCCGCGGCCCGGTCGTAGCGGCCGGGCCGCCGGTGCTCGACGAACGGGACGGGCGGGCGGTGGTGCACCACCTGCACCAGTTCGCCGTTGTCGGCGAGGAACGCGCTGCGCAGGTTCGGGTGCCGCTCGACGAGGTCGCCGAGCGCGCTCCGCAACGCCGAGACGTCGACACCGGGGGTGAACTCCAGGTCGAGCGGGATGGTGAACCGGGCGGACTCCGGTTCCCGCTGCATGGCGAGCCACACCTCGGTCTGCTCGGCCGTCGCGGGCCTGCGCGTCTCGGTCACGGGGTTCCTTTCACGGTCGGGAAAGCCTGGTCAGTTGCTCGCCCGGCGCCGCACGACGAAGTCGGCGATCGTGCTGATGGACCGGAAGTTCACCGGCGTGAAGTCGGTGTCGGAGATGGGGACGCCGAACTGCTGCTCGCACCGGGCGCGCAGCTCGACGAAGCCGAGCGAGTCGAGCCCGAGCGTCTCCTGCAGGCTGTCGTCGGCGTGGATGCCGTCGGCCGGGACGTCGACGTACAGGTCGGCGACCAGGATCTCGCGCAGTGTGTCTTCCAGTGTGTTCTTCGGGGCGATTTCCGGGGACATGATCGCGTCCTCACTCTCGGTTTCCGGCGGGCAACGGCGTGCCCGCGTCGTGACGGGCCCGGTGCACGAGCTCGTCGGTGGCCGGGGTCGGGATGGCGTGCCGGGCGCCGGCTTCGCGGACCGGGCCGGCGATCGCGTCGAGCTCACCCGCCTCGCCGCGTTCGACGTCGCGCTGCAGCGACGTGCGGGTCCGGCCGGGGGCGCGGGTGAGCGCGCGCAGGACGCGGCCGCGGTCGAGCCGGGCGCCTTCGGCCCGGCCGGTCGCGCACGCTTCGTCGGCGCAGGCGAGCATCAGCCGGGTCAGGTCCTCGTCGGCGCGGACCGCGTCGAGGGGGCCGCCGGCGCACGTCGTGGCGAGCGCGAGCGGTGCGAGCAGGGCGAGCTTGCGCCAGAGGACGTCGGCCTCGGAACCGCCGTCCGTGCAGCCGATCCCGGCCGCGGTCAGCGCTTCGGCGACGACCTCGGGCGGTCCGGCCAGCTCGATCTCGGTGAAGAGGGACTCCTGGCGGACCTCGCCGACGGCGGTGCGGGTGGCCTCGATCCGGATCGAGGCCGCGACCACCCGGTCGCCGAAGCGCTCCCGCAGGGGTGGCAGGTGCCCGGTGCCGTTGAGCAGCGGGACGACGACGCCGACGTCGGCGGCCACAGTGGACAACGCGCCGGGCAGGTCGGGGTGCTTGACGCAGACCCACAGCACGTCGATGGGCCCGGTCAGGTGCGCGGCGGCCGGGACCGCGACGGTGAAGCCCTCGCGGAGGCCCTGCCGCACCGTGACACTGCCGTCGTAGCGCGCGAGGGAAGCGGGCCGCAGCAGGAGCGTGACGTCTTCGCCGCCGCGGGCGAGGGCGGCGGCGAGCGCGAGCCCGACCCCGCCCGCGCCGAGGACCGCGTGCCGGCTCATGCGGACCGGCGGACCGAGCGCGGCGTGATGTCGTGCCACGTGCCGGCGACGTGGTCGAGGCAGGCCTCTTCGGTGCCGGTGAACCCGGCCGCCGCCCAGCCGTCCGGGAGCGCGAGCCCGGCGGGCCACACCGAGTACTGCTCTTCGCCGTTCACCACGGCGATGTACGTGGCCTCGTTCGTCTCCGGCACTTCTCGCTCGCCCCCACTACGCACCGCACGTCGGGTCCGGGTGCCCCCGGACCACTGCCGGATTCGACGTTAGCGACTCGGCCGGAACCGCCCTTCTCCATTTCTGCGTATTCTCGCAAGGGCGCTCGGCGTGGCGGAGAAGATATTCGAAAATGCTGTGATTTGAGTCACCTTTCATTTTGGTTGCTGTGATCGCTCGGTGACTGCCACTGTGAGGCATCAGGGGCGGTCGGCCCCGTCATATTCACACTCTGGGGGTCGTTTCGTGGTGCGGCGGGAAGGCGAAGAGGGCGATCGTGAGGTCCGGACGCTCAATCCATCCCAATCGAATCCGCGCCTGCGGTACGAATTCGACCGCGGCAGCGGTTACGAGACCGAGCTGAGGCTGACCGCTGCCCTCTCGGCGCTGATTCCCGAAGACGAGCTCCTGCACTCCGACCACCGCTTCTTCCAGATCGTGCACCTGCTGACCGAGTACTGCTGGGTCGCGGTGCACCACAGCCTGTGCGACCTGACCGCGGCGCTGGCGAAGGGCGACCCGATCACGGCGACCCGGCACCTCGTCCGCTGCACCGACTCCGCCGGGCTGACCGTCGAATGCCTGCGCGTGATGACGAACTCCCTCGCGCAGGTGTCCTTCCTGCAGATGCGCAAGGACCTGGCCGGCGCGGCCTCGGGTCTCGCGTCGCCCGGCTCGCGCAACGTCCGCCGCGCCGCGCACGCCGTCTGGACGGAGTTCGAGGCCGCCGTCACCGCCGCCGGCGTCACGATGGCCGACCTGGTCGAGGCGACCGGCCCGGACACGTCGGCGGCCCCGGCCACGATGCAGCTCGCCGAGGTGATGACCGGCCTCCAGCGGTTCGACACGCAGGTCCTCGAGTGGAAGCAGGTCCACATCAACCTCGTGTGGCAGATGCTCGGGGGCCAGCCCCGCGCCGCCGACGAGGACGAGGACGCCGACGACCGGCCGCGGAGCATGCGCGGCCGCTCCATCTCCGATCTGGAACGGCTGGCCGTGCGCCCGCTGTTCCCGAAGCTGTGGTTGCAGAACACCGCGGTCTACCGCGCGGCGAGCGCGGTGGCCCCTGAAGAAGAGGCGGCATGACGCAGGAAACGAAAACCCCGGCCCCGCTCACGGTCCTGGCGACGGCGCGGACCACGCTGCGCGAGGTCCCGTTCGACGAGGTCCGCGCGATCCTCGCCGGCGAGTCCGGCGCGGGGAAGTGGGCCTGGGCGCCCGGCTACCCGTTCGACGGCACGCTCGGCGGCGCGAAGCTCGTGCTGCGGATGGTCACCGCCGACGCCTACCGGCCGGGGTTCGGCCTGTACCAGATCGTCGACGGCGAATCCGGGCTCGCGATCGGCGACGTCGGCTTCCACGCCGCGCCCGACGCGGCGGGGGAAGTAGAGATCGGCTACGGCCTGATCGAGGCGTTCCGGGGCCGCGGGCTGGCCACCGAGGTCGTCGAAGCGCTGCTGGCCTGGACGTTCGAGCAGCCCGGCGTCACCGCCGTGCTCGCCGAGACCGACGAGGACCACCTGCCGTCGCGGCGGGTGCTGGAGAAGAACGGGTTCGCGTTCCTCGGTTCCGACGGCGAAACCCGCAACTACGCGAAGCGGCGGGAGCCCGGGTCATGACCAAGGTGGCGGTGTTCGAATCGGCCGACGCGTCCGGGCTGCCGGATCTGCTCGACGCGGCGGCGGACTGGTGCGAGCTGGTCGTCGTCAACGCGGGCCCGCAGCCGTGGTCCGCCGACGAGCGGGAGGGGATCGCCGACCTGGCCGAGGTCGTCGAGGCCGCCGGACTGGACGCCGCCACCGTCGCCGAGCGGCTGGCCGCACTCGACGTCGACGGCGTGCTGACGCTGGAGGACGAGTGGATCCCGCTCGTCGCCGCGGTGGCGGCCCGGCTGGACCTGCCCTACCACGACGAGGCGACCGCCGAAGCCGTGACGCACAAGGACGTCCAGCGCGCGCGGCTCGCCGGCACCGACCTCGGCGTGCGGGCCGCGGCCTTCACCGACGAGCCGTCGCTGGCGGCCGCGATCGAGGCCGTCGGGTTCCCCGCGGTACTCAAACCCGTGCGGGGCAACGGAAGCCTCAACGTCTACACCGTCGACCACGAGCCCGGCCTGCGGGCGGCGCTGATCGAGGCGACCGGCACCGCGCCGTCGGTCCGGGCGAACTTCAACCTGGGCCACGGGTCCGCGGGCGCGCGGACGTGGCTGCTCGAAGAACGGCTGATCGGGATCCCGCACCCGGAGGGCGACTGGCTCAGCGACCACTTCTCCGTCGAGGTGCTGTCGCTGGGCGAAGGCGAGCACTGGCCGTTCTGGCTGTCCGACCGGTTCCCGCTGATCCCGCCGCTGCGCGAGACCGGGATGACCGGGCCGTCGCTGCTGCCCCTGGACGTGCAGCGGCTGGCTTCCGAGCGCGCCGCCGCGATCCTGACCACGCTCGGCGTCACGACCGGGATCACGCACCTGGAGTTCAAGCTCACCGCCACCGGCCCGCGGCTGATCGAGGTCAACGGCCGGCTCGGCGGGTTCCTCTCGTCGATCGTCCCGCACGTCAGCGACCTGAACCCGGTGCGGCTGGCGCTGGAAGCGGCCGTCGGCAAGGCCGGACGCCGTCCGGTCGTCCCGACCGGTTACGCGGCCTGCGTGTTCACCCACGTCCCGCTGGGCGGCGGGCGGATCACCGCGCTGGCGGACCCCGGCGAGCTCGTCCGCGAGCCCGGCGTGTGGCGGGTCGACGTCCGCAGCGCGGTCGGCGAGTCGCCCGACTATCGCACCGGCACCAACGGGCGGCTGCAGAACGTCTGGGTCGAGGGCGCGACGGGGGCCGAGCTGCACGCCGCGTTCGTCACCGCGGACGCGTTCGTCGCCGACGGCAACCGGTTCGAGTGAGGGGACGACGATGACGGAGCGAGTGCCCGTGCTGTGCTTCCCGCCCGCGGGGGCGGGGCCGAGCTTCTTCCAGGCGTGGCCGGACGCCTCGCCCGCGCTCCGGTTCGCCGCGGTCGAGCTGCCGGGCAAGGAGCGGCGCTTCGCCGAGGAGCCGGCGACCACGATGACCGAGCTGGTCGACGCGATCGCCGATGACGTGCTGCGGGAGGTGGGCGCGGCCGGCCGCGTCGGTGTCTTCGGTCACTCCTTCGGCGCTCTGGTGGCCTACGAGGTCGCCCGGCTCGTCGCGCACGAGCGGCCGGCGGTGGACCTGACGCTGTTCGCCAGCGGCGCGCCGCGGCCGGGCGTGCCGCGGTCCTCGCCGATCGGCGGCCTGCCCGACGACGAGTTCGTCGTCGCCGTCGCCGAGCTGGCCGGGTACAAGCACCCCGCGTTGGACGACCCGGACCTGCGGGAACTGCTTCTGCCGGCGCTGCGCGGCGACGTCGCGGTCGACGAGTCCTACCGGCCCGCGGAGCAGGCCCCGGCGGCGTTCCCGGTCGTCTCGGTCCGCGGCGACGCCGACGAGCTGGTATCCGCGGCGGCGGCCGCCCGCTGGCGCGAAGTGACGGCCGCGGGCTGCACGACGCGGGAGTTCCCCGGCGGCCACATGTACCTGATCGAGCACTGGGCACCGCTGGTCACGCTGCTGGAACGGACGTTGGTCGGCGAACAGGCCCGGTCGTGACCGGCCGGCTCGCGGGGCGGATCGCGCTCGTCACGGGCGCGGCGCGCGGGATCGGCCGGGCGTGCGCGACGGCGCTGGCCGCCGAGGGCGCGGACCTGGTGCTGCTCGACGTCGCCGCGCCGATCGAGGGCCTCGGCTACCCGGCCGGCACGGCCAGCCAGCTCGACCACACCGCCGCGTTGTGCGCGGAGCACGGGGCGGCGACGCTCGTCGTCGCCGCCGACGTCCGCGACCTCGGCGCGCTGGAAGCCGTGGCGCGCAAGACCGTCGACCGCTTCGGCCGCATCGACGTCCTGGTCAACAACGCCGGCATCGCCGCGCCCTCGGGCAAGGCGGTGCACGAGATGACCGAGGCCGAATGGTCGCTGATGGTCGACGTCGACCTCAGCGGGCCGTGGCGGGCGATCAAGGCCGTGGCGCCGGTGATGATCGCGCAGCGGTCCGGGAGCATCGTCAACATCGCGTCGACCGCGGGGCTGGTCGGGTACCGCAACTTCGCCGGTTACGTCTCGGCCAAGCACGGCGTGCTCGGGCTGACCCGGGCCGCCGCGCTCGACCTGGCCCCGCACAAGGTCCGCGTCAACGCCGTGTGCCCCGGCTCGGTCCGCGACGACCCGGCCCTGGAAGGCCGGATGCTGTCGGAGATCGCCCGCGCGCTCGGGCTGGACGTCGCCGAGCACGAGACGACGTTCGTGCGCGACCAGCCGACCAACGAGCTCGTCGAGGCCGGTGACGTCGCCGCGGCCGTGCTGTGGCTCGCCACCGGCGAGTCCCGGCACGCCACCGGCGGCGTCGTCACCGTCGACGGCGGCTTCACGAGCCGCTGAAGGAGGAGCTGTGTCGAACATCCTCGCGTCCGCCGGTCTGTACCGGCTGCCGGCCGGGCTCGGCGACGAAGCCGTCCGCGTCCAAGCCACCGAAGCGGGCGCGAGCGTGTGGTTCCAGCGCGTCCCCCTGGCCTCGGCCGACGCGGACCCGTGGCGCGAGCGGGAGCTGTGCCGCGGGATCGCCGGCAGGCCCCGGTTCGTGGTGCTGTCCTATGTGGACGGCGTGCGCGAGCTGGTCGTGACCACGCCCGCTGTCGAACCGCAGCTCGCGAGCGCGCTGCCGGACGTCACGGCCGTCCGGGATCCGCTGACGCACCTGACGGGGCCGTCGAAGCCGTCCACTGTGGACTTGGGCCCGGCCGGTGCCGACGACGTGATCGCCGCGCTCGGCCTCGTGTTCAGCCGCTACGCGCGTGCCGCGACGCTGGCCATCGGCGTGCCCGGCGGCGCCACGCTCATCACCGTCGACGAGGACCAGCCGGTGGCGGTGTTCCGCAAGCACGCGGCCACCTCACCGGCCGGGTCCACGCGTGCCGTACCCGCCGTCGGCGTCGCAGTCGAGGAAACGCCGGCGCCGCACCGGATCCGTTCGGTGCCGGGCACGCCGTACCCGCTGACCGTCGAGGTCACCGGCGGGCGCGCGACGGCCTGGTTCGCCGCGGACGCCGTCGCGCCGTGGGCCGCCGCGCAGCTCGGGCGGCAGCTCACCGCCGTGCTCGCGGAGCTGCGCAGCGGGGACCAGGATCGGCCGCTCGCCGACATCGCTTTCGAAGCCGTCGCCTCGCCGCCGCCGGCGACCGTCGGGCACCCGCGCACGATCACGGACGTCTTCGCCGAGCAGGTCGCGCGCCGCGGTGACGCGCCCGCCGTGTCCGGCGAGGACGGCCGGTTCGGCTACGCGGAACTGGCCGCGCGGGCCGGGCGGTTCGCCGCCGGGCTGCGGGACCGCGGGATCCGGCCCGGCGACCGCGTCGGGATCGTGCACGAGCGCGGCGCCGACCTGGTCGCGCTGCTGCTCGGCGTGCTCCGGGCGGGCGCGGTGTACGTCCCGCTCGACCCGGCCTACCCCGACGGCCGGCTGACCTACATCGCCGACGACGCCGGGCTCGCGCTGGTCGTCACCGACGACGCCGCGGCGGCCCGCCTGCCCGGCCGGCCCGCGGTGACCGCGGCGGACCTGCCCGCCGACGGCGAGGGGCCGGCCGACTTGGCCGGCCCCGACGACCCGGCCTACGTCATCTACACCTCCGGCTCGACCGGGCGGCCCAAGGGCGTCGTCGTCCCGCACCGCAACGTCGTGGACCTGGTCACGGGCACCGCGCCCGGGTTCGGGCTGGGCGCCACCGACGTCTGGACGTGGTTCCACTCCGTGGCGTTCGACTTCTCCGTCTGGGAGATCTGGGGCTGCCTGCTCACCGGCGGCCGGCTGGTCGTCGTGCCCGAGTGGACGCGGCGCTCGCCGGACGAGTTCGCCGCGCTGCTGCGGGACGAGCGCGTCACCGTCCTCAACCAGACGCCGTCGAGCTTCGCGCAGGTGACCGAGACGCAGCTGCGGCACTTCGACGACCTCCCGCTGCGGCTGGTCGTCTTCGGCGGCGAGCCCCTCGACGCCTTCGCGCTGCTGCCGTGGTTCGACCGGTACCCGGAGACGCGCTGCCGGCTGGTGAACATGTTCGGCATCACCGAAACCACGGTGCACGTCACCGCGCAGACCGTCACCCGCGCGGCCGCGCTGGCCGGGTCGCGCTCGGTCGGGCACGCCATCCCCGGCTGGGCGATCGAGGTCGTCGACGCGCGCCACCGGCCGCTGCCCCCGGGCGTGCCGGGTGAGATCGCCGTCGGCGGCGCCGGGCTGGCCCATGGCTACCTGGGCCGGGAAGACCTGACGGCCGAACGGTTCGTCACCGGCAGCGGACGTAGGCGTTACCTCAGCGGCGACCTCGGCCGCCTGCTGCCGGACGGGCGTCTGGAGCACCTCGGCCGCCTCGACAGCCAGGTCAAGCTGCGCGGCTACCGGATCGAGCTGGACGAGATCCGCAAGGTCCTGCTGGCCGAAGCCGGCGTCGTCGCGGCCGCGGTCGTGCTCGCCGCCCCGGGCACGGCCGAGGCCCGTCTCGACGCCTACGTCGTCCTCACCGACGGCACCCCGGCGGGCCTGCGGACCCGGGCGGCCGCCCTGCTGCCCGAGTACATGGTCCCCTCGACGTTCACCGCCGTGCCCGCGCTTCCCTTGACGGTCAACGGAAAGCTCGACGAAGCGGCGCTGCCCGCCCCCGTCCTGGGCGGCATCCCGGCCGCGGCGCCGGCCGAAGACGGAGACGTCGTGCTGCGCGCGTGGCGGGCGGTGCTCGGGGCCGCGATCGGCCCCGACGACCACTTCTTCGACTCCGGCGGCAACTCCCTGCTCGCCGCGAAGACCCTGGCCGCGCTGCGGGACGCCGGTCTGAAGGTCGGCATCCGTGACCTCTACGGCCACCCCACTCCGCGCCGTCTCGCCGCCCACCTCGCCGAGAAGTCCGAAGAGCCCGAAGAGAAGGAAGCCCAGCCGTGACCACACCGCACCCGCAGCCCGACCTCACCGACCTGGTCCGCCGGACCTGGGTCCGCGTGCTGGGCCACGACCGGTTCACCGACGACGACTTCTACTTCTCGGTCGGCGGCAACTCGCTGGGCGCGACGAGGGTCATGGCGGCGCTCGGCCGCGAGGTCGGCACCCGGCTGCCCGTCCGGATGCTCTTCGACCACCAGACGGTGTCGACGCTGGTCGCCGCGCTGGCCGCCCGGCTGGAGGCGAACGCGGCATGAAGGGGCTGAGCCGGATCGCCGCGTTGCCGCGGGCCGCGCGCTGGCTGATCGCCACCAACGGGATCAGCGCGCTCGGCGCGGGCATGGTGATGCCGTTCCTCTGGATCTACCTCACCGAGGTCCGGCACCTGCCCACCTGGGTGCCCGCCGCGACGCTCGCCATCCAGGCGTTCGCCGCGGTGTTCGGCGGCCTGGCCTACGGCGCGCTGCTCGACCGGCTGCCCTACAACGTCGTCGTGCCGCTGGCCAACGTCAACGCCGGCGTCGGCACACTCCTGTTCGCCTTCGCCGGGCAGGCCTGGGTCGCCGTCGCCGCCGCGGTGGTGTTCGGCTTCGGCATCAGCGGCGTCGGCACCGCCGTGCGCGCGGCGTACGGCGCGACCACGAGCACCGACCAGCGCGAAACCGCGTACTCGGCGGACTACGGCGTGCTGAACGTCGCGATGGGGATCGGCGTGATCCTCGGCGGGGTGTTCGCCGCGCTGGCGTTCCTCAGCCCGGTCGGCCGGTACTTCCTGATGTACTCCATCGACGCGGCGACGTTCTTCGTGATGGCCGTCGCGACCGTGAAGGTGCTGCCGAACCGCGCGCACCAAGCCGAACGCAAGTTGGCCGGCGCCGTCCGCGGCACCTACCGGGCCGTCCTGCGCTCGCCGAGCCTGCTGGCGCTGCTGGCCGTGCTGCTGCTGTCCGCGCTGGTGTCCTTCGGCCAGTTCCGCGCCGGCCTCCCGGGTTACCTGACCCAGACCGGCGCCATCACCGCGAGCGGGCTGTCG
Source organism: Amycolatopsis sp. NBC_01307 (assembly GCF_035975215.1). Lineage (NCBI taxonomy): Bacteria > Bacillati > Actinomycetota > Actinomycetes > Pseudonocardiales > Pseudonocardiaceae > Amycolatopsis > Amycolatopsis sp. NBC_01307. The sequence continues at coordinate 229,345 of NZ_CP108403.1, forward strand.
TTCGCCTTCGCCGTCAACATCATCCTCTGCGCGGTCGTGCAGTTCGCCGTGATGCCGCACCTCGAGCGGTTCTCCCGGACGCTGCTGGTCGGCGCCAGCGGCGTGATGTTCGCGGCCTGCTGGGTGTTCGTGCTGCTGGCCGGGCGCCACGACGGCACGACGGCGCTGGTGCTGGCCACGGTCGCGGTGATCCTGCTGTCCATCGGCGAGTCCCTGGTCGTCCCGCTGCTGACGACGTTGCTGAACAACGCGGTCAGCGAAGACCTGCGCGGCCGGGCGAACGCCCTGTTCTCGATCACGCTGTCCACCAGCGCCGTGATCGGCCCGGCGCTGGCCGGCGCGCTGCTGTCGTTCGGGACCGGGGCCGTGTTCGTCGTCGTGATGATCGTGCTCAGCGCCGTCGCGACGCTGCTGGTGCTGACCTTGCGCCGGACGCTGCCCGCGCAGCAGGCGGCACCCGCGCCCGAGACCGTCGACGAAATGGAGAGCGCCGCATGAGCCGGACACAGGGATCCGACGCGATCGCGATCGTCGGGGTGGGCTGCCGCTACGCCGGGGCCGCGAGCGCCACGCAGTTCTGGAACAACCTGCGCGCCGGGCGCGACCGCTTCACCCGCGGCGCGCCCGTGCCGCCGGGGGACGGCCCGCGCGACATCGCCGCGTGGGGCTTCATCCCCGACCGCGACCTCTACGACGCCGGCCTGGTCGGCTACACGAGCGAGACGGCCGAGCGCGACCCGCAGCACGGCATGCTCTACGAGGCGATGTGGGCCGCGGCCGAGGACGCCGGTGTGCGGCTCTCGGACATCGGCGACACGACCGCCGTCTACGCCGGGGTGGCGCGCACCAAGCACGTCGAGCGGGGCAGTTTCGAGTCCACTGTGGACCGTGACGCCACGTTCGCGGGCCCGCACTTCTCCTACTTCCACGACCTGCGCGCCGAAAGCATCATGGTGGACGCCTCGTGCGCGACCGGGCTCGTCGTGGTGCACCTGGCCTGCCAGAGCCTGCGCCTCGGCGCCAGCGACTACGCGTTCGCGGGCGGCGTCGCCGTGATGGACACCGACGGCACCTACGGGTACACCCCGAACGGCATCTACTCGAGCGAAGGCGTCTGCCGGCCGTTCGACCGCGCGTCCACCGGCACCGTCCCCGGCGACGGCGTCGGCGCGGTGCTGCTGCGCCGGCTCGAGGACGCGCTGGCCGACGGCGACCCGATCCACGCCGTGATCCGCTCGACCGCCGTCGACAACGACGGCAAGCAGAAGGCCGGCTTCACGATCCCCGGCGTCGAAGGCAAGATCCGTGTGGTCGACCAGGCCCTGGCGGGCGCGGGGGTGACCGGCGCGGACCTCGGGTACGTCGAGGCGCACGGCGTCGGCATCCCGGTGAACGACCAGATCGAGGCCACCGCGCTCACCGAGGCGCTCGGGTCCGCCGGGCAGCCCCTGGCCGTCGGGTCGGTCAAGGCCAGCATCGGGCACACCGACACCGCCGCCGGGCTGGCCGCGCTGATCAAGACGGCGTTCGCCGTGGAGCACGGGTTCCTGCCCGCCACCCCGAACACCACCGAGGCGATCGAGGAGCTGACCGCGGGCGGCGACCGCTTCTCGATCCTGCCCGAGGGCCGGGACTGGGCGACCGCCGGGCCGCGCCGCGCCGGGGTCATGTCGGCCGGGATCGGGGGCACCAACGCGTTCGCGGTCGTCGAGCAGGTCCCGTGCTGACGTCGGACCGCCGCCGGGCCGGGACGCTCTGCGTGACCGGGGCCGCCTGGCACACCTCGCTCGGCGCCGGCCTGGACGAGGTGTGGTCCGGCCTGCTCGCCGGGCGGTCCGGCCTGCGGGTGGTGCCCGGCGCGAACGTGCTGCGCAGCTTCGTCGCCGGCCTGCTGCCGGGCTCCCCGGCGCCGGGGAGCCCGCGGGAGCGGCACGTCGAGCTCGCCACGGCCACGGCCGAAGCCGCGTTGCGCGACGCCGGGCTGCGCGCCGAGGCCGCCGACCCGGTCCTGGTCCTCGGCACCAGCCTGGGACCGCACATCGACGACGCGGACCCCGGGTCGCTGCACGACTGGGTCGCCGAGGCCGGCAAGCGGCTGGGGCTGAGCCGGCCGCCGGTGTCGCTGTCCACGGCGTGCTCGTCGGGCTCCGACGCGATCGCCGTCGCGGGCGACCTGCTGGAGGCCGGGTACGCCGACGTCGTCGTCGCCGGGGGCGTCGACCTGCTGACCAAGGGCAAGCGGCTCGGGCATTCGCTGCTCGGCACGCTGTCCCCCTCGACGCACCGCGCGTTCGACGCCGACCGGTCCGGGATGCTGCCCGGCGACGGCGCGGGCTGCGTCGTGCTCGAACGGCTGGAGTCCGCGCGGCGCCGCGGCGCCCGCCCGCTCGGGTTCCTGCGCGGCTGGGGTTCCACCAACGACGCGGCCGGCATGACCGCGCCGAAACCGGACGGCGAGGCCGCCGCGCGGGCCGTCCGCCGGTCCGTCGAAGCCGCCGGGCTGAGCCTGGCCGACGTCGCCGTGGTCAACGCCCACGGCACCGCGACGGTCCTGAACGACGAGGCCGAGGCCACCTGCCTGTCCGGGCTGTTCGGCGACCTGCCGCGGCCGCCGGTGGTGTTCGCGACGAAGGGCGCGCTGGGGCACTCGCTGGGCGCGACCGGCGTCGTCGAGGCCATCACGCTGCTGCTGGCCCTGCGCGACCAGACTGTTCCGCCCGTCCTCGGCCTCACCCGGCCGATGCCGGAGCTGCGGCTGCCGGTCGCCCGGGACGTCCCGCACGCGGTCGAGGGCGACTTCGGGATCAGCCTGACCCTCGGGTTCGGCGGGTTCAACACCTGCGTGCTGTTCGAACGGGGGGACGACGCCGATGCCTGAGCCGATCGCCACCGGGACCCGCGCCCCGGACGCGCCCCGGCCACCGGGGGCGCGGGTCCGCTACGCCGACCCGGCCGCCTGGCTGGTGTGCGACCTCGTGGGCCAGGTCCTGCGGGACTGGCCCGGCGAGCACGAGCCCGTCGGCGTCCTCGGCGTGAGCGAGTACGCCACCGGCGACACGCTGCGCCGCGTCGCCGCCGAAGTCGTCAAGCAGGTGGTCTCGCCGTTGCGGTTCGTCGCGGCCAGCCCCGGCACCCTCATCGGCCTGAGCTGCCTGCAGTTCGGCCTGCACGGGCCGAGCCTGCTGCTCACGATGCCGCCGGTCGACGGCGTGCCCGTCGCGCGGGTGCTCGCCGGCCGGTGGCTGACCGGCGCGGCGCCCGCGGTGCTGCTCGTGACGCACGAGGTCGACCGGTCGGGCACCCACCGCGGCACCTGCGAACTCCTGGAGGCGGCGTGAACACCGGCGTCACGGCGCGCGAGGTCGAAGACCTGCTCGCCCGCACGACCTGGCCGGGCGCCACCGGCGCCTGCGCCGGGGTGGGCGAGCTCGCGGACCGGTTCACCGCGGCCGGGTTCGCCCCCGGCTCGGTCGTGCTGGTCGCGCTGCCCAACGGCAGCCGGCTGATCCGGGTGTTCTTCGCGCTGGTCCTCGCCGGCCTGGTGCCGACGCTGCTCGCGGCGTCGACCCCGGCGTCCCGGCTGCGCGCGACCGCCCGGCGGCTCGGCGCCACGGCCCTCGTCCGCCCGGGCACCGAGACCGACCAGGTGACGGTCACCCGCCTGGACGACGGGCCGGTCCGGACGCACCGGCCGGGCCAGGCGATCCTGCTGACCTCCGGCACGTCCGGGATGGCCACCGGCTGCCTGCACGACATCACGGCGCTGCGGCGCAACGCCGCGCGCCACGCCCGCAGCATCGGGCTCGGACCGGCCGACCGGATGCTGGTCACGCTGCCGATGCACTACTCGTACGCGCTCGTCGCGCAGGTGCTGGCCGGGCTCGTCACGGGCGCGTCGCTGGTCGTCACCGGCCCGCCGTTCACCCCGGCCGGCTACCGCGACGTCGTGGCGGCCCACGACGTCACCGTGTCCGCGCTGACCCCGCTGCTCGTCGCCGACCTGCAGGCCGACGGCGGCCGGCTGCCCCGCGGCCTGCGCGCGCTCGGCGTCGGCGGCCACGCGCTCGACCCGGCCCGCACCGGCCGGCTCCTGGCCGCGAACCCGGACCTGGAGCTGTACCTGACCTACGGGCTCACCGAGGCCGGGCCGCGGGTGTCGACGCTGGCCGCGCACCGCGAGCCGCCGGCCCGGTACGCCTCGGCCGGGACGCCGATCGACGGCGTCCGGCTGGGCCTGCGCGACGCGGGCCGCGGCCCGGCCGAGCAGGAGGTGCTGGTCACGGCGGACACGGTGTACCGGGCCAAGGTCGGCGTCGAAGGCGGGGTGTCGCGCGGCAAGCTCGTCGCGGCGGACACGATCGCCACCGGCGACGTCGGCCGCCTCGACGACGACGGCTACCTGTGGCTGACCGGGCGGATCTCCGACTTCGCGATCGTGCGCGGCGACAAGGTCTCGCTGTCCTCGGTCCGCAAGGCGGCGGAGTCGCTGGACGGCGTCCTGCGCGCGATCGTCACGTCGCCCGCCGACGAGCACGCCGGCGCGCTGACTCTCGCGCTCTACGTCGACGAGACCCGGGAGCTGTCCGAAAAGGACGTCCGGCGGACGCTGTACCCGTTGCTGACGCCCAACGAGCGCCCCGGCGAGCTGACCGTGCACCCGGTCACGGCCGGCAGCCTGCACAAGTAGGGGAGGGACCCGTGGAACTGCTCTGCGTGCCGGGCGCCGGCGGCTCGGCCCGGGCCTTCCGCCCGTGGGTCGAGGCGCTCGCCCCGGACGTCACGGTCCGCCCGCTCAACCTGCGCGGCCGCGACACCCCGGTGTCGACCCTCGTCGAGACGGCCGCCCGGCTCGCCGAGCGCATCCCGCGCGACGGCCGCTACGCACTGGCCGGGCACAGCATGGGCGGCCTGATCGCCTACGAGATGGCCCGTCTGGCCTGTGCCACGGAAGCCTGGCCGCGTCCCGAGTTCGTCGTCGTCGCCGGTGCCCGGCCGCCGCACCTGAGTTCGGCCGGCGAGTTCGCCCGGCTCGTCGCGATCGCGGACGACGACGAGTTCCTCGACGCGCTCGCCACCGCCGGGTTCGTCGAGCCCGGCGCGCGGCAGTCGCCGATGCGCGCGCTGTTCGTGCCGACCCTGCGCGCGGACCTGCGCCTGGTGGCGGAGTACCGGCCGGAGCCGGGCGAGCCGCTGCCGGTCGACCTGCTGGCCTGGCACGGCGCCGACGACCTGTCCGCCCCGGCGGCCGCGGTGGGCGGCTGGGCCCGCTACACCGCCGCGCGGTTCCGCACGGCCGCCTTCCCCGGCGGCCACCACTTCCCGTTCCATCGGCCGGCCGAGGTGGCCGCGCTGCTGCGGGCGCACGTGAGCGTCCACTGAGGACGATTGACCGAAGGAGAAACCCATGTCGGCCACGATCGACCACACCGCCGGCCTGTTCGCAGGCTGGACCCCGCCGCGGGACCTGCCGTTCCACTGGCACATCTACGACGTCGGCAGCGCGCTGCCCGCCGGCTGGATCGACGAGCTGCTCGACGTCGCGCGCCGGCAGGCGGCCCGCCGCAGCTTCCGCCCGACGATGACCACCGCGCGCGAGACCGCCGACGCCGTCATCCCGCTGGAGTCCGTCGACGGCGCGGTGCTCGTCGAGCAGGCGCCGTGGGTGAACGAGCTGTACACGGGCTGGTTCCGGCAGCTGGGGGAGCGCCTCGCCGACGAGCCCCTCGAACTGACGAGCACGGCCAACCGCGCGCTGAGCCTCAACGTGCAGCGCGGCATCACCATGCGCTACCCGTGCCACGTGGACAGCAACCCGGTGGAGGGCCTGCTGTACCTGACCGACTGCACCGAGGAGACCGGCGGCGGCCTGGTCGTCTCCCGCAACCGCCACGCCCGCGACGTGTCCGAAGTGGACGCGGACGCGGCCGTCATCTACCCGCGCCGCGGCCAGCTGTTCTTCTTCGACGCGCGCTTCCACCCGCACTACGTCCAGCCGTTGCGGACCGACGACACCCTGCGCGCGGTCGTCACGATGAACTACTACACCCGCTCGATCCCCGAAGCCGTCCGCCCGGCGGGCTTGGACGAGCAGCTGTTCGGCGCCGGCGCCCGATGACCCTGCTGGTGCTCTCCGGGGCCGACGTCCGCGCGTCGTTCCCGCCGAAGGAGGGCCTCGCCCCGATGCGCGAGGCCCTCAAGGCCCTCTCCCGCGGCGACGCGCACCAGCCGCTGCGGCCGGTAGTAGCCCCGGAGGGCGCGGCGGGCCTCCTGGCGATGATGCCGGCGTACACCGGCACGGACGGCTACGGCGTCAAGATCGTCTGCCTGTTCGAGGGCAACACAGCCCGCGGCCTGGACGCCCACCAGGGCGCGATGGTGCTGTTCAGCGGCGAGACAGGAGAGGCCCTCGCACTGCTGAACGCCTCGGTCCTGACGGAACTGCGCACCCCGGCGACAACGGCGGTGGCCACGGAGACCCTGGCCCGCCCGGACGCGACGGACGTGACGATCTTCGGCATCGGCGTCCAGGGAGCGGCCCACATCCGCACGTTGGCGGCGGTGCGCCCCCTGCGCCGGGTCCAGGTGGTGACCCGCTCGGACGCGCGAGCCGTATGCGCTGCCCTGTCGGCGGAACTGGACCTACCGGTGGTCGTCGCCTCCTCCCCGGAAGACGCCGTCCGGACGGCGGACATCGTGATCACGGCGACGAACGCGGTCTCACCGTTATTACGGCACTCGTGGTTGAGCCCAGGCACCCACGTGAACGCGATCGGCTCCTGCGTCCCCCACACGCGCGAACTGGACACCGCGACGATGGCGTCATCCCGGGTCTTCGTGGATTCCGTGGAGTCGGCAACGCACGAAGCAGGCGACTACGTACTCGCGGCCCGCGAGGGAGCAACGGTGGATCTGACACCCCTGGGCGACATCCTGCTGGACCGGGCACCCGGCCGCGAGTCGGAGGAGCAGATCACGGTGTTCGAGTCGGTGGGCCTGGCCATCCAGGACCTCGCGGCGGCGAGGTTCGTGTACGCCCGCGCAAAGGAGACGGGAGCAGGCACCCGCGTCGAGTACTGACCGTCCGGCGCAGCGCCACGGCCGCGAAAAGGCCGCGCACTACGGCGTGCGCATGAGCCACACTCGGACGATGCACGACGAAGACCCCTTGGCGGAACCACTGCGGAAGTCGGCCTCGGGAGCCGACCGCGCAATGACCCTTGCCCTGGTGGCAGCGGCCTACGCCGACGGCGATCCCCATCCGCAGCTGGTCGGCATCGCCACGTCGGCGCTCGCGGCCGGCACCGACCGCGAGGCCGTCCTCCGCGCCTGCGGCGCGGCGCGGCTGGAGATCCGGACCACGGCGGGCCGCGCGCGGGACTACGACGACCCGGCTGAAGACCACGTGCTGGACCTGATGGACCGGCTCACCGGATGGTGTCACCCCGACCACCGGATCTGACCGGTGGCCGCAGGGCCGGCGGGTGGTGTCGCGCGAACCGGGCGGGTCCCCGGGTACCGTGCCGAGCGTGGCCCAGGTGTTCATCCAGCCGTCCTACGGCACCCCGGAAGCCCGCCGGTACGGGGCGGAAACCCTGGAGCGGTCCGTCTCCATCGGCGAGTACGCCGAGCTGCTGGACCCGGCCGACCTCGCCCGCCTGAACGCACTGCACCCAGGCGGGCACGCCCGGTTCTGGGGCGCGAAGGACAAGTACGACCGCCGGATGGACACCGTCACCACCGGCGACGTCGTGCTGTTCACCGGCGGCAAGCACGTGCGCGCCACCGCCGAGGTGGGACACGGTTTCCGGAACCCCGCCTTCGCGCGGCGGCTCTGGCGCCCCGGCCCCGGCAAGTGCTTGTGGAGCAACGTCTACAGCCTGCGCCACTACCGGCCCGTCGAGCTGCCGTACGAGGCGATCTGGGCACTGCCCGGCTTCACGCCCGGCGACAACTTCATGGGCCTGCGCTTCCTCGACGAACCGAAGTCGGCCGCGGTGATCGGCCTGCTCGGCCCGTAGAGCCGGGGCGGGAAGCCCGGGCGGCCACCCCACCCGAACCCGGGGTTACCCTGGTCAGCGATGACCGAGACACAGGCACCCAGGGCGTACCAGATCCGCACCTTCGGCTGCCAGATGAACGTCCACGACTCCGAGCGCCTCGCCGGGCAGCTCGAAGAGGCCGGCTACGTGCCCGTCGACAGCGGGGCCAAGCCCGACCTCATCGTGTTCAACACCTGTGCCGTCCGGGAGAACGCGGACAACAAGCTCTACGGCACCCTCGGGCACCTGCGGCCCGACAAGACCGCCAACCCGGACCTGCAGATCGCCGTCGGCGGGTGCCTGGCGCAGAAGGACCGCGGGGAGATCGTCAAGCGGGCTCCCTGGGTGGACGTCGTGTTCGGGACGCACAACATCGGGTCGCTGCCGGTGCTGCTGGAGCGGGCGCGGCACAACGCCGAGGCCCAGGTCGAGATCCTCGAATCCCTCGAGACCTTCCCGTCGACGCTGCCCGCGCGCCGCGAATCGTCCTACGCGAGCTGGGTGTCCGTTTCGGTCGGCTGCAACAACACCTGCACCTTCTGCATCGTGCCCGCCCTGCGCGGCAAGGAACGCGACCGGCGGCCCGGCGAGATCCTCGCCGAGGTCGAGGCGCTCGTCGCCGAGGGCGTGCTCGAAGTCACGCTGCTCGGCCAGAACGTGAACTCCTACGGCGTCGAGTTCGGTGACCGGCTGGCGTTCGGCAAGCTGCTGCGCGCGACCGGCGCCATCGACGGCCTGGAGCGCGTCCGGTTCACCTCGCCGCACCCGGCCGCGTTCACCTCCGACGTCATCGACGCGATGGCCGAGACGCCGAACGTCTGCCACCAGCTGCACATGCCGCTGCAGTCCGGGTCCGACCGGGTGCTGCGCGAGATGAAGCGGTCCTACCGCTCCGCGCGCTACCTGAAGATCCTCGACGAGGTCCGCGCGGCGATGCCCGACGCGGCGATCACCACCGACATCATCGTCGGCTTCCCCGGCGAGACCGAGGAGGACTTCCAGGCGACCCTGGACGTCGTCGCGCAGGCCCGCTTCTCCAGCGCGTTCACCTTCCAGTACTCGAAGCGCCCCGGCACGCCGGCCGCGACGATGGCGGGCCAGCTGCCCAAGGAGGTCGTCCAGGAACGCTACGAGCGCCTGGTCGAGCTGCAGAACGCGATCTCCTGGGACGAGAACAAGAAGATCGTCGGCCGCCGCGTCGAGCTGCTCGTCGCCGACGGCGAGGGCCGCAAGGACGCCGAGACGCACCGGATGAGCGGCCGCGGCCGTGACGGCCGGCTGGTGCACTTCGCGCCGACCGGACCGGCGGTCGATCGCGGCGTGCGGCCCGGCGACGTCGTCGAGACGGTCATCACCTACGGCGCGCCGCACCACATGGTCGCCGACGGGGACCTGGTCTCGCACCGGCGGACGCGTGCGGGCGACAACGCCGAGGCGGGGCTGCGGCCCAAGACCAACGGCGTCACGCTGGGCCTGCCGGGCTTCGGTGCCCCGGTGGTCCGGCCCGAACCGGTGAGCGGGTGTGCGTTGTGACCGAATCCCAGAAGTCCGGCGAGCTGGACGAGCTGGCCGCCGAGATCGACGAGGTCGGGCAGCAGGCGTCCCGCACGGTCGAGCTCGGCCGGCGCGGGTTCACCATCGCGGTGTTCACGTTCGTGCTGCTCGGCTGCCTGCTGCTGCCCTGGGTCGGCGACCACGCCGGCTGGCAGGTGCTGGCCGGCGAGGGCGGCGGCATCCCGCAGCTGTTCGCCGCGACGTCGACCGCCGTCGGCGTCCTCGCGTCCGCGCTCGCGCTGGTGACGCGCCGCTGGTGGCTGGCCTGGGTCTGCGCCGCCGGCGGCTGGTTCGCCTCGGTCGACGGCCTCCTGGCCATCTGGTCCCAGCAGTCGTCCCACGCCCCCGGCGCCGCCGGTGGCGGACCCGGCGCCGGCCTGATCATCGCCTGGATCGCGATGATCTGCCTCGCCGTCCAGTGGATGCGCACGGCCTTCTCCCGCTCGTAAACACCCGAAAGCCGTGAAGGCCTCCTTACCGGCCATAAGAGCCGGTAAGGAGGCCTTCACGGCACTTCCAGGGACGACTCAGCGGTCGGCGATGGCCGCCTCCGCGGCCTGCAGCCACTCGCGCCACTGTGCGGCCTGGTCGTCGGCCTTCTTGGCGCGACGCTCGTCGCCCGCCGCGCGCGCCTTCTCGGCCTGGCTCTCGAACTGCTCGACGCGCTCGCGGAACTGCGCGGCCCGGGCCTGCGCCTCCGGGTCCGTCCGGCGCCAGCGGGAGTCCTCGGCCGACTTCACCGAGTCCTGGACCGCCTTCAGCCGGCCGTCCAGCTCGCGGATGCGCTCGCGCGGGACCTTCCCGATCTCGTCCCACTGCTCCTGGATCTTGCGCAGCGCGTTCTTCGCCGCTTCGAGGTTCGAGCCGGCGTCGATCTTCTCGGCCTCGACCAGCAGCTCTTCCTTGCGGGACGCGTTCGTCGAGAACTCGGCGTCGCGCTCGGAGAACACCGTGGACCGGCGGGCGAAGAACTTGTCCTGCGCGGCGCGGAAGCGCTGCCACAGGGCCTCGTCGCTGTCCTTCGGGGCCCGGCCGGCGGCCTTCCACTCGGTCATCAGGTCCTTGTAGCGGCCCGCGGTGTCGCCCCAGTCGTCGGACTCGCTGATGGCCTCGGCCTCGGCGATGAGCTCTTCCTTGCGCGTCTTGGCCGAGGCGCGCTGCTTGTCCAGCTCGGCGAAGTGGGAGCCACGACGCCGGTTGAAGCCCTCGCGGGCCTTGGAGAACCGCTTCCACAGCTCGTCGTCGGTCTTGCGGTCGACGCCCTTGACCGTCTTCCACTCGTCCAGGATCGTGCGCAGCCGGTCGCCGGCCGCCTTCCACTGGGTGGAGTCGGCGGCGATCTTCTCGGCCTCCTCCGCCAGCTCCTGCTTGCGGGTGACGGCCGCGGCGCGGGCTTCCTCACGTTCCTGCTTGGCGCTGGCCAGGGCCTTCTCGGCGTGCCCGATGACGTACTCCAGGCGCGCGCCCAGTGCGGCCAGGTCACCGACCAGGGCGGACTCGGCCAGCCCGTCGCGCAGCTGCGTGGCGCTCGACAGCGCGTGCTTCGGGTCGCCGGCGCCCGACACCAGGCGCGTCTCCAGCAGCTCGACCTCGGTCCGCACGTCGTCGAAGCGGCGGGCGAAGTGCACCAGGCCCTCGTCGGGGCTGCCTGCCTGCCAGACGCCGACGGCGCGTTCGCCTTCGGCGGTGGTGACGTAGACCGTGCCCTCTTCGTCGACCCGGCCCCAGGTGGACGGGGTGGGCTCGGCGGGCGGCACGGGCGGTGCGGCGTGCCCGGTGTGCAGCGCGTGCGGCACCGGGTGCGGGGCCGGGGTACCGGTGGAAGTGTTCTCCTGGGCCATCGCAGGCTCCTTATCGCCTGTACGCCCGCTGGCGCGGGCGCCCCGCCGGTGCGGCGGGGCCGGGTAATGCGGTCGTCACGGGCCGTGCTCGGATGCTACGGCCCCCACGCGGCATTCAAGCAGCTCAGCGCGCACCGTGGTACCGGATGAGCTACTCGAAGCTCGTGATCCTACTTCCGGTGGACGCTCCGTGTCGGGACGCCGGTATCGTCAGCCGCCGTGACCAGCCCCGCCGCCCCGCTCCCGATCCGCCCGGTCGCGGTGGTCGGGCCGACGGCCACCGGCAAGACGGCGCTGGCCGTGGAGCTGGCGCTGAAGCTCGGCGGGGAGGTCGTCAACGCCGACGCGCTGCAGCTCTACCGCGGCATGGACATCGGCACCGCGAAAGCCACTGAGCAGGAACGTCGTGGTGTTCCGCACCACCTGCTCGACGTGCTGGACGTGACCGAGACGGCGTCCGTCGCGGCCTACCAGCGCGACGCCCGCGCCGCGGTCGAACGGCTCCTGGCCGCGGGCCGGGTGCCGGTGCTGACCGGCGGGTCCGGGCTCTACGTCCAGGCGGTGCTCGACGACCTGCGCTTCCCGGGCACCGACCCGGCCGTGCGCGCGCGCCTCGACGCGGAGGCGGCCGAACTGGGCACGCCGACCCTCTACACCCGGTTGGGTGAACGCGATCCGGTCGCCGCGGCCGCGATCCTGCCGACCAACACCCGCCGGATCGTGCGCGCGCTGGAAGTCATCGAGATCACCGGGGAGCCGTTCTCCGCGAACCTGCCGAAGCCGGGGCCGGCCCGCTACGGCACGGTCGTGATCGGTGTCGACCGCGCGCCCGAGGAGCTCGACGAGCGCGTGAACGAGCGCGTCCGCCTGATGTTCGAGGCCGGCCTCGTCGACGAGGTCCGCGAGTTGCTGGCGCGCGGCCTGCGCGACGGGAAGACGGCGTCGCGCGCGCTCGGCTACCAGCAGGTGATCACCGAGCTGGACGGCGAGGGCGACTTCGCGGCCGCCGCCGCGGCGACGGCGCAGGCCACCCGGCGCTTCGTCCGGAAGCAACGTTCCTGGTTCCGGCGCGACCAGCGGATCCACTGGTTCGACGGCGCCGAAGCCGGGTTGGCCGCACGCGTCCTGGATACCCTGGCCCGGTAACCTTGCCCCATGGGCGGAATCGAGTTCCTCAAGGGGCACGGCACGCAGAACGACTTCGTGCTGCTCCCCGACGCGGCGGGCCGCCTCGAGCTGACCGAGGCCCGGATCGCCGCGCTGTGCGACCGCCACCGCGGCCTCGGGGCCGACGGCGTGCTCCGCATCGTCCGGGCCGACGCGCTCGAAATCGCCTCCGAGGGCGAGTGGTTCATGGACTACCGCAACGCGGACGGCTCGATCGCGGAGATGTGCGGCAACGGCGTGCGCGTCTTCGCCCGCTACCTCGTGGATGCCGGGCTCGTGACCGAGGGCGAGTTCGTCGTCGGCACCCGCGCGGGCGAGCGCCCGGTGGTGGTGCACCCGGACCGCACGGTGACCGTCGGGATGGGCCCGGCGACGATCACCGGCACGTCGGTCACCGTGGTCGCGGGCCGGCCGTTCTCCGGCGTGGCCGTCGACGTCGGCAACCCGCACCTGGTCACGGTGCTCGACGACACCGACGTCCGGGACCTGGACCTGCGTGACCAGCCCGACTTCGACCACGACGTCTTCCCGAACGGCGTGAACCTCGAGTTCGTCAACCGCCTCGGCGAGGGCGCGCTGCGGATGCGCGTGCACGAGCGCGGGGTGGGGGAGACGCGCGCCTGCGGCACGGGCACGGTCGCCGCGGTGGCCGCGGCCTTCCACCTGGCGGGCACCGACACCGGAGCATCCACAGTGGACATCCCGGGCGGCCGGGTGGACGTGACGGTGTCCCGCGGCGCGTCGACGCTGTCGGGCCCGGCGGAGATCGTGGCCCGCGGCGAGATCGACGACGCCTGGTGGGCCGCCGCCGGTTCCTGACGGCGGCGATCTGCCGCGCCGGGAGGCGGAAACAGGCATCCGTGACAAACGCCCGGACGTGAACGACCTCGGGTCCGCAATCAGGACTTCGTCGTATTCGTGTGAGGGTAGGTGCCCGGGCAACGCTGTGGACCGCGGCATCCGGCCCAGGCGGCATCAACAAGCGCCGGCGGGGTATCCCGGTGGTGGCTCGCAACGCGCCTTCTCGCGAGTTGAGCCAAGAGGCGGATACGCGAACCAGTGGGCCGCCGCCGGTTCCTGACGGCGGCCCCCGGCGTCAGCCGACGGTCACGTCCAGCGCCAGCTCACCGTCGCGGGTCGTGACGTCGGCGATCGCGCCCGCCAGCCGGATGTCCGGCTCGATGCGCGCGAACCGCTCCAGCACGTCGGCCGGCCCAGTCACCGTCAGGGTTTCCACCGCCGTGCGCATCGAGACCTTCGCGTCCGTCTTCGCCCGGCGCACCGCCGCGATCACCTCGCCCGCCAGCGTCAGCAGGGCGGGATCACCGTCGACAGCCGCAGCGACCGGCCACGGCGACCGGTGCACCGAGCCCGGCTGCCACCACGACCACACCTCTTCGGCCGCGAACGGCAGGAACGGCGCCAGCAGCCGCAGCACCGCCGACAACGCCGTCACCAGCGACGCTTGGGCCGACGTGGCTCCCGAGGCGCCGCTGTCGCCGTACGCGCGGCCCTTCACCAGCTCGACGTAGTCGTCGCAGAACGTCCAGAAGAACGTCTCGGTCACCTGCAGCGCCCGCGCGTAGTCCAGCGCCTCCAACGCCGCCGTCGCCTGCTCCACGACGACAGCCAGCGAAGCCAGCAGGGCCCGGTCGAGCGGTTCGGTGACCGCCGCGGACGGGGACGGCACGCCGAGGCCGAGCACGAACCGGCTGGCGTTGAGCAGCTTCGTCGCCAGGCGCCGGCCGACCTTCATCTGGCCTTCGTCCACCGCCGTGTCGACGCCGGGGCGCGCGCTCGCCGCCCAGTAGCGCACCGCGTCCGAGCCGAACCGCTCCAGCAGGTCCACCGGCGTCGTGACGTTGCCCTTGGACTTCGACATCTTCTTGCGGTCCGGGTCGAGCACCCAGCCGGCGATCGACGCCGCCCGCCACGGCAGCACACCGTGCTCCAGCTCCGCGCGGACCGCCGTCGAGAACAGCCAGGTGCGGATGATCTCGTGCGCCTGCGGCCGCAGGTCCATCGGGAAGACCCGCTCGAACAGGTCGTCGTCGAGGCTCCAGCGGCCGACGATCTGCGGGGTCAGCGACGACGTCGCCCACGTGTCCATCACGTCGGCCTCGGCGACGAATCCACCCGGCACGCCCCGCCGGTCCTCGGTGAAGCCGGGCGGGACGTCGCTGCTCGGGTCCACCGGCAACGCGCCATCGTCGGGCAGGAGACGCGCGTCGTAGTCGGGCTCACCACTCGCGTCGAGCCGGTACCACAACGGGATCGGCACGCCGAAGAACCGCTGGCGGCTGACCAGCCAGTCGCCGGCGAGGTTCGTCACCCACGACGAGTAGCGCACCTTCATGTGCTTCGGCACCCAGGTCAGTTCCTCGCCCCGGGCCAGCATCTTCTCGCGGAACGCCGGGTCGTTGCCGCCGTTGCGCAGGTACCACTGCCGGCTGGCGACGATCTCCAGCGGCTTGTCGCCCTTCTCGTAGAACTTCACCGAGTGCGTGATCGGCCGCGGTTCGCCGCGCAGGGCGCCGGCTTCGCGCAGCAGGCGGACCAGGATCTCGCGTCCCGTGTGGACGGTCTTGCCCACCAGCGGCGCATAGGTCTCCGCGGGCACGCCGTGTGGCGCGTCGGGCAGGAACCGGCCGTCACGGCCGAGCACCACGCGCGTCGCGAGGCGCAGTTCACGCCACCACGTGACGTCCGTGGTGTCGCCGAAGGTGCACACCATCGCGATGCCGCGGCCCTTCTCCGGGTCGGCCAGGTGGTGCGCCACCACGGGCACCTCGACGCCGAACACCGGCGTTCGCACGGTGGTCCCGAAGAGCGGCTTGAAGCGTTCGTCGTCCGGATGCGCCACCAGCGCGACGCACGCGGGCAGCAGCTCGGGCCGGGTCGTCGCGATGACGACGTCGGACCCGTCGGGCGCGGTGAACGCGAGGTCGTGGAACGCGCCGGGGCGTTCGCGGTCCTCCAGCTCGGCCTGGGCGACGGCGGTGCGGAACGTGACGTCCCACAGCGTCGGCGCTTCGGCCTGGTAGGCCTCGCCGCGGGCGAGGTTGCGCAGGAACGCGCGCTGCGAGATCAGCCGCGAGTCGTGCCCGATCGTCTGGTAGGTCATCGTCCAGTCGACGGACAGCCCGAGCTGCCGCCACAGCGCTTCGAAGACCTTTTCGTCGGTCACCGTCAGGGATTCGCACAGCTCGACGAAGTTCCGCCGCGAGATCGAGACGGTGTATTTGCCCGGCTTCTCCGGCGCCTGGAAGTCCGGGTCGTAGGGCAGCGACGGGTCGCAGCGGACGCCGAAGTGGTTCTGCACCCGGCGTTCGGTCGGCAGGCCGTTGTCGTCCCAGCCCATCGGGTAGAAGACCTCGAACCCGCGCATCCGCTTGAACCGCGCGAGGACGTCGGTGTGGGTGTAGGAGAAGACGTGCCCGATGTGCAGCGACCCGCTGACCGTCGGCGGCGGGGTGTCGATCGAGTAGATCTCGGCACGGGTTTTGGTGCGGTCGAACCGATAAGCACCGGTGGACTCCCATACGGGTACCCACTTGGCCTCCAGACCGTCGACACCGACCTTGTCCGGAACCTGTGGGCGCTCGATAGGAGTGTTCATGAAGCAACTCTAGGCGGCGCCGGAACCCGTTTTCGCCGTGGTCGGCAGATCGCGCATGTGCCGCAGCGGTGAGAAGACCACCCACAGCACCGCGGCCACTTCGCCGGCCACGCCCACCCACGTCGCGCCGCGCAGCCCGAGTCCCTCGCCGAGCGCGCCGCCCAGCAGCCCGCCCAGCGGGATCACGCCCCAGACGACGAACCGCACGCTCGCGTTCATCCGGCCGAGCAGCCGGTCCGGGCAGATCGCCTGCCGGTAGGACACCTGCGCGACGTTGTAGACGATGATCCCGAACCCACCGATCGCCGCGCCGAGCCCGGCGAGCCCGAGCCGCCAGTCCGGCCCGGCGAGGGGGAACACGAGGTTGGCCGGCATGGTGAGCAGCGGGACCAGCCAGATCGCCCGGGCCTGGCCGATCCGCCGGGTCACCGCGCCCGAGCAGACCGCGCCGAGGATCCCGCCGGCGCCGCCGACCGCCAGGAGCACGCCGACCGCGGCCGGCGCCAGCCCGACGGTCCGCGTCAGGAACAGCACCTGCACGGCGCTGAACGCGCCGTGGAAGAAGTTCGCCGTCGCCGTGGTCGCGACCATCGCCCGCAACGGCTTGTCGGAGAACACGAACCGCAGCCCTTCGGCGATCTGCGGGAGCAGCCGGGTGTGGCCGCGGGGTTCCGGCTCGGGTTCGCTCGCGCGGATGCGCAGCAGGCACAGCGCCGACGTCAGGTAGCCGAAGCCGGTGATCAGCACGGTGTTCGCGGCGCTGACCAGCTGGACCAGCACGCCCGCGCCGCTCGGCCCGGCGATCTGCGCGACCGACTGGACGGCCTGCAGCTTGGCGTTGCCCTCCAGGAGGTGCTCCCGGCCGACGAGCGCAGGCAGGTACGACTGGTAGGCGATGTCGAAGAACAGCGTCGCGACGCCCACGAGCAGCACGACGACCAGCAGCTGCGCGAGCGTCAGCACCCCGGCCCACCAGGCGAGCGGCACGCTGAGCAGCAGGGCGAACCGCGTGAAGTCGGCCGTGAGCATGACCCGGCGGCGCCGCAGCCGGTCGACCCAAACGCCGGCGGGCAGCCCGATCAGCAGGAACGCGAGTGTTTCGGCCGCGGTGAGCAGGCCCATCTCGAACGGCGTCGCGGCCAGCGTCACGGCCGCGAGCAGCGGGATGGCCGTGTTGCCGACGAACGTGCCGAACTGGCTGGCCGTGTCGCCGGCCCACAGCCGCCGGAAATCGGCGTGGAAGAAGAGTGACCCCCTGGACATGGGCCCGAGTGTGCCGTGAGTGATTGGAAAGTGTCAATCACTGCCGTTCTAGGCTGTGCGGGTGCAGCCTTCGAAACGACGTACCGCGACCGAAGCCGAGGCCGCCGCGCTGGCGTCCGGAATACGGCTGCGCATCATCCGGTTGACCTTCTCGGACGCCCTGACGAACAAGGAGCTCGCCGAACGGCTCGGCCGCGACCCGGCGACCACCCTGCACCACGTGCGGAAGCTCGTCGAAACCGGCTTCCTGGCGGCGCAGCCGCCACGGCGCGGCACCCGGGGCGCCAGGGAAATTCCCTACCTCTCCACCGGACTTTCGTGGACACTCGACTCATGCGGTGATCGGGGCGTTGAAGAGGCGGTGCTCGAGGCCTACCTGGCCGAGATCGCCGAAACCGGGTTCGAGGGCGTGCACCAGTCACGCCTGGTCGTCCAGGTGGCCCCCGAGGAGCGCGAAGAGCTGGACAACCGGCTGAACGCCCTCCTCGAGGAGTTTCGCGCACGACCGCGCCGTCCCGGCGCGGAACGCACCGCGATCTACCTCGCCACCTATCCGAGCAGCTGAAGAGTTCGGTTCCCGCGTCGAAACGTGGGACCATGGAGGCACGATGACAGATCTGACACACACCGAAGACCACGAAGACCCGTACGACGCCGAGCTGTCCACGGGCGAGATGGAGCTCGAGGACCGGGCGTCACTGCGCCGGGTCGCGGGGCTGTCCACCGAGCTCGACGACGTCACCGAAGTCGAGTACCGGCAACTGCGGCTCGAGCGGGTCGTGCTGGTCGGCGTGTGGACCGAGGGCACCGCCCTGCAGTCCGAGGCGTCGCTGGCCGAGCTGGCGCGCCTGGCCGAGACCGCGGGTTCGGAAGTCCTCGAAGGTCTCATCCAGCGGCGGACCAAGCCGGACCCGGCCACCTACATCGGCTCGGGCAAGGTGCGGGAAGTGCGCGACATCGTCGGGTCCACCGGCGCCGACACCGTGATCTGCGACGGCGAGCTCTCGCCGGGCCAGCTGCGGCAGCTCGAGGAGAAGGTGAAGGTCAAGGTCATCGACCGGACCGCGCTGATCCTCGACATCTTCGCCCAGCACGCCCGGTCCAAGGAGGGCAAGGCCCAGGTCGAGCTGGCCCAGCTGCAGTACCTGATCCCGCGGCTTCGCGGGTGGGGTGCGTCGCTGTCCCGGCAGGCCGGTGGCCGGGCCGGTGGCGCGAACGGCGGCGTGGGCCTGCGTGGTCCCGGTGAGACCAAGCTCGAGACCGACCGGCGGCGGATCAACAAGCGCGTGGCGAAGCTGCGCCGCGAGATCGCCGCCATGGACACCATCCGCGAGACCAAGCGCGGCCGCCGGGTGGCCAACGAGGTGCCCAGCGTGGCGATCGTCGGCTACACGAACGCCGGCAAGTCGAGCCTGCTCAACGCGCTGACCGGCGCCGGGGTGCTGGTGGAGGACTCGCTGTTCGCCACCCTCGACCCGACTACGCGGCGCACGCAGACCGCGGACGGGCGCACCTACACGCTGACCGACACCGTCGGGTTCGTGCGGCACCTGCCGCACCAGCTGGTGGACGCGTTCCGCTCGACGCTGGAAGAGGCCGCGGACGCGGACCTGCTGGTGCACGTGGTGGACGGGTCCGACCCGGCGCCCGAGGAGCAGGTCAGCGCCGTGCGCGAGGTGCTCGGCGAGATCACGCGCAAGCGCAAGGAGCCGCTCCCGCCGGAGCTGCTGGTGATCAACAAGACCGACGCGTCCGACGAGGTCACCCTCGCCCGGCTGCGGCACGCCCTGTCCGGCTCGGTGCAGGTCTCGGCGCGGACCGGGGCGGGCATCGAAGCGCTCGTCGACGTGATCGCCGAACGCCTGCCGCGGCCGGAGGTCACCGTCGAGGTGCTGGTGCCCTACGCGCACGGCGAGCTGGTCTCGCGGGCGCACTCGGACGGCGAAGTGCTGGAAGAGGAGCACGTCGAGGAGGGCACGCGCCTGCTGGTGCGGGTCCGCCCGGATTTCGCCGCGGCTTTGCGCGAGTACGAGACCAACTCGACCAGGGCCTGAGACGTCTACATTCCAGTGTGCGGTCGTGGTGATCGCACACTGGAATGTTTTCGGAGGTGGCTGGGTGCGGTTGGCGGTCGCGGTTGCGGCGGGGTTCTTGGCTCTACTGAGCGGACCGGTGCCCGCGTCGGCGGCGGAGACGCCTCAGCCGCTGTGCACGGTGAAGGACTCGCGCCTCGGTGAGCTGTCCGGGCTCGTGTCCGACGGCGACCACCTCTACGCGATCAACGACGGCGGCACCAAGGTCCAGGTGTTCGTGCTCGGCCGGGACTGCAAGGTGCAGAAGGTCCTCACCGACAAGACGGACCCGTTCGACGTCGAGGACCTGGCCCGCACGCCCGACGGGCGGCTCTGGCTGTCCGACACCGGCGACAACCTGAAGGGCCGGCTGACCGTCGCGCTGCTCGAGCTGAGCCCGCAGGGCAAGCTCACGCTGCACCGGCTCACCTACCCCGACGGCCAGCACGACACCGAAGCGCTGATCATGGACAAGGCGGGGACGCCGTACCTGATCACCAAGGACGTCCTCGGCGACGCGAAGGTCTACCGGCCGTCCGGCCCGCTGGCCAGCCCCGGGCCGACCAACCTGGAGAAGGTCGGCTCGGTGAAGATCGAGACCACCGACACGCAGGGTGGCCCGGTCGGGTCCATCGGCTCGGTGCTGGTCACCGGCGGCGCGTCCACGGCCGATGGCACCGTCGTCGCGCTGCGCACCTACACCGACGCCTACCTCTACGCCGCACCCGACGGCGATGTCCTCGCCGCGCTGCAGCGCACCCCGGTCCGGATCCCGTTGCCAGGGGAGAAGCAGGGCGAGGCGATCGCGTTCGATCCCGACGGCACGCTGCTCTCGGGCAGCGAAGGGGTCGGCCAGCCCCTCCGCGCGGTGCGGGGCGCGGCCGCTCTGGCCGCGCAGTCCGGCGCACCGGCGGAGGGCAAAGCCTCGACCGGCACCGGCGCGACGCCCGGTTCGGCGGGGGACGGGGCCGGGCTCCCCATCCTGCCCGCCGCGGGGATCACGCTCGCGGTGGTCGGGATCGGCTGGTTCGGGTTCGGCAAGCTACGCCGCCGAAGTCGCCGCTAGTTCTTACGGGCCGAGCGATCGCGGGCCGAGTCTCACGGGCTTGGCTCCCCACGGCCAAGACCACTCGATCCGGTGAAACTCAACCCCAGCCTCGGCGGTGCGAAACCCTGGCCGACAGACCAGGGCGACCGAGGTGGGGGTCCGGGGGCTCGCCCCCCGGGCGGGGTCTGGGGGTTGCACCCCCGGAAGACACGGGCGGGAAACGCTTGGCGAGCGCTCTCCGCGAGCAGACTCCGCCCGCGTTTCACGCCCCTCGTCACAACCGCCTGAGCACCGCGACGACCTTGCCGAGCACCGTGGCGTCGTCGCCGGGGATCGGCTCGTACGCCTCGTTGTGCGGCATGAGCCAGATGTGGCCGCCCTTGCGCTTGAACGTCTTGACCGTGGCCTCGCCGTCGATCATCGCGGCGACGATCTCGCCGTTGTCCGCGTCCGGCTGCTGCCGGACCACGACCCAGTCGCCGTCGGTGATGGCCGCGTCGATCATCGAGTCGCCGGTGACCTTGAGCAGGAACAGCTCACCCTCGCCGACGATCTCCCGCGGCAGCGGGAAGACGTCTTCGATGGACTGCTCGGCCAGCACCGGGCCACCGGCGGCGATCCGGCCGACCAGCGGCACGTACGCCGCCTTCGGCATGACCGGCTGCTGGTCCATCTCGATGCCCATGGGGTTGTCGTCGGTCGCGGAGAGCACGCCGACCGCGCGCGGCCGGTTCGCGTCCCGGCGCAGGTACCCCTTGCGCTGCAACGCCCGCAGCTGGTGCGAGACCGACGACGTCGACGTCAGGCCCACCGCTTCGCCGATCTCACGGACGCTCGGCGGGTAGCCGAACCGGCTCACCCACGAGCGGATCACGTCGAGGACCTGCTGCTGGCGGACGGTGAGGGCGTCGTCCACGTCGTACACCTCGGGCATGGAGGCCACCTTTCCGGTGCCCCCGGGGGACCCACTGGTCCTGCCCGCCTTGTTCTCCTTCGCCACTGCGTCGCCTCCCAGACGTTCGCTGCACGTATGCGCGCCGGCCGCCGTCCGCTGGGTGCGGGCAGCCTCGCCGGCGGCATCTGCCCGGCAGATGCCCTGGTCACCGACGTTAGCCCCCGGGCACGACGATTTCAAACATCTGTTCGATCGACACGCCGTGTCCGCTCGATTTTGTCGGTGGTAGGTGGTAGACCTTCGCACTGACGTTCGATAGAACGTCTGTTCGACCTTGATCCACGAATCGCAGCCGGTTCCGGGATCAGGCGGACACCAGGGTTCAGAGGAGGTTCGGATGTCCATTCTGGCCGAACGCGGTCCGGCTCGCCCGGCGACCCCGGCTCCAGCGCAACCCCGTCCTGTGCGCGTGCTGCGCGGACGGCGCGGTGAGGTGCAGCGCCCGCCGACACGCGCGCGGGTCGTCGCGGGCCGTCGTCCCGCCGGCGCGCCCTCCGCGGCGCCGCGGCGGGTGCCGGTGCGGTGGCCGTGGCTCGTCGCGCTCGCCGGCGCGAGCTGCCTCGTGGTCACCGGATTGGGTCTTCTGGGCGGCGGTGGCGCGAGTGCTCCGGTGCCCGAGTCGACCGCCACGGTGTCGGTCGAGCAAGGCGACACACTGTCCGCGCTGGCGGCCCGATTCGCGCCGGACAGCGACACTGGCGCGGTTGTCGCCCGGATCGAAGAGCTCAATCGCCTGGACCAGCCCGTTCTGGTGCCCGGGCTGGCGCTCACGGTCCCGGTCGCCGACCCGGCGGCCGTGCCCGCTCCCTGATTCGGCGCCGGGTTGTCGTGGCCGTCAACCACTCTCACCCGGGCGGGTTCCCGCCCGGTCGCGCCGCTTGCGCACGCACCTCCCGAGTCCTACTCTCTGCCGCTATATGTAGTAGTTACACCGCTGTAGTTGGTCCACAGGTTGGGGTAGACTGGACAGCAGTTGTCCACAGTTGACCGGCTCTTACCCACCGGATGTCCACAAGTCGATCACCAGGGTGCAGGGGTGCCCGGGGGTCGCAGCACGGCCGCGCGTGGCGGCCTGGACGTCGACCGGGGCGGCCGGCGCGGAGGGGAAGGTGATCGGCGGATGAGGTGCCCGTTCTGCCGGCATGCGGACTCTCGGGTCGTCGACTCCCGAGAGGTGGATGAAGGCCAGGCGATCCGCAGGCGGCGCTCGTGCGCGTCCTGCGGGAGGCGGTTCACGACGTCGGAGACGATGGTGCTCGCCGTCGTCAAGCGTTCCGGGGTCACCGAGCAGTTCAACCGGGACAAGGTGGTCAGCGGAGTCCGGCGCGCCTGCCAGGGCAGGCCGGTCGACGACGACGCGCTGCAGCAGCTCGCGCAGCGCGTGGAGGAGTCGATCCGCTCCGCCGGGCTGGCCGAGATCCCGAGTCACGAGGTCGGCCTGGCCATCCTGGGCCCGCTGCGTGAGCTCGACGGGGTCGCTTACCTCCGGTTCGCCAGCGTCTACCGCTCGTTCTCCTCGGTCGAGGACTTCGAGAAGGAGATCGCCGACCTGCGTGAGGCCATCGCGGATGCTGCTGCGCCGAAGGAGAGCGATCAGCGCGACGACGGCGATTGACCGTCCCGCTGCGGGAGTGAGGGTTCGACCATGACCGAGACCGTGGGGACCGGGGCCGGGGCGGCCACCGGCAAGAAGAGCAAGGCCGCCGGGCTGAGCGTGAAGCGTGTCTTCACCACCGAGGGCGAGCACCCGTACGACCAGGTCACCTGGGAACAACGGGACGTCGTCATGACCAACTGGCGCGACGGCTCGGTCAACTTCGAGCAGCGCGGCGTGGAGTTCCCCGAGTCCTGGTCGGTTAACGCCACGAACATCGTCACCAGCAAGTACTTCCGCGGCGCCGTCGGCAGCCCGCAGCGCGAGCGCAGCCTCAAGCAGCTCATCGACCGCGTCGTGCGCAGCTACGTCAAGGGCGCGCGCGACCACGGTTACTTCGCAACGCCACGCGACCTCGAGATCTTCGAGCACGAGCTCACCTGGATGCTGCTGCACCAGGTCTTCAGCTTCAACTCCCCGGTCTGGTTCAACGTCGGCACGGCCTCGAAGCAGCAGGTCTCGGCGTGTTTCATCCTCGCCGTCGACGACACCATGGAGTCGATCCTCAACTGGTACCGCGAAGAAGGCCTGATCTTCAAGGGCGGCTCCGGCGCCGGGCTGAACCTCTCGCGCATCCGCTCCTCCAAGGAACTGCTCACCTCCGGCGGCACCGCCTCGGGTCCGGTCTCGTTCATGCGCGGCGCCGACGCCTCCGCGGGCACCATCAAGTCCGGCGGCGCCACCCGGCGCGCGGCGAAGATGGTCGTGCTCGACGTCGACCACCCGGACATCGAAGAGTTCATCCAGACCAAGGCGCGCGAAGAGGAGAAGATCAAGGTCCTGCGCGACGCCGGGTTCGACATGGACCTCTCCGGCGCGGACATCTCCTCGGTGCAGTACCAGAACGCGAACAACTCGGTCCGCGTGTCCGACGAGTTCATGCAGGCGGTCGAGAACAACACGGACTTCGCGCTGCGCGCCCGGCTCACCGGCGAGGAGATCGCCCGCACGGACGCGAAGAAGCTGTTCCGGACCGTGGCGCAGGCCGCGTGGGAGTGCGCCGACCCCGGCATCCAGTACGACGGCACGATCAACGACTGGCACACCTGCCCGGAGTCCGGCCGCATCACCGCGTCCAACCCGTGCAGCGAGTACATGCACCTCGACAACTCGAGCTGCAACCTGGCCTCGCTGAACCTGCTCAAGTTCGTCACCCCCGAGGGCACGTTCGACGCGCCGCTGTTCGCCCGCGCGGTGGAGTTCGTGATCACCGCGATGGACGTCTCGATCTGCTTCGCGGACTTCCCGACCGAGCCGATCGCCGACACCACGCGGAAGTTCCGCCAGCTCGGCATCGGCTACGCCAACCTCGGCGCGCTGCTGATGGCGCTGGGCCACGCGTACGACTCCGACGGCGGCCGCGCGCTCGCCGCCGCGATCACGTCGCTGATGACCGGCGTCTCCTACCGGCGCTCGGCGGAGCTGGCCCAGGCCGTCGGCGCGTACGAGGGGTACGCCCGCAACGCCGAGGCGCACCAGCGCGTCATGCGCAAGCACGCCGCGGCGAACGAGCTCGTCCGCACCTACCACGCGAACGACGGCGCGGTCCGCGCGCTGGCGACCGAGGAGTGGAAGCGCGGCATCGACATCGGCACCAAGCACGGCTGGCGCAACGCGCAGGCCTCGGTGCTCGCGCCCACCGGCACCATCGGCTTCATGATGGACTGCGACACCACCGGGATCGAGCCGGACTTCTCGCTGGTGAAGTTCAAGAAGCTCGTCGGCGGCGGCTCGATGCAGATCGTCAACCAGACCGTGCCGCGCGCGCTGGAGGCGCTCGGTTACCAGGCCGAGCAGGTCGAGGCGATCGTCGAGTTCGTGGCGCAGAACGGCCACGTCGTCGACGCGCCGGGGCTGCGGCCGGAGCACTACGAGGTGTTCGACTGCGCGGTCGGCGAGCGCTCGATCGCGCCGATCGGGCACGTCCGGATGATGGCCGCGGTGCAGCCGTTCCTGTCCGGCGCGATCTCGAAGACCGTCAACATGCCGGAGACGGCGACGGTCGAAGAGGTCGAGGAGATCTACTTCCAGGGCTGGAAGCTCGGGCTCAAGGCGCTGGCCATCTACCGCGACAACTGCAAGGTCGGCCAGCCGCTGTCGACGGCGAAGAAGGACAAGGTCGCGGCGGAGCCGGAGAAGGTCGTCGAGTACCGGCCGGTGCGCAAGCGCCTGCCGAAGAAGCGCCCGAGCCAGACGGTGTCGTTCACCGTCGGCGGCGCGGAGGGCTACCTGACGGCGGGTTCGTACCCGGACGACGGCCTCGGCGAGATCTTCGTCAAGCTCGGCAAGCAGGGTTCGACGCTGGCCGGCGTGATGGACGCGTTCTCGATGTCGATCTCGGTGGGCCTGCAGTACGGCATCCCACTGGAGTTCTACGTCTCGAAGTTCTGCAACCTGCGCTTCGAGCCGGCCGGCATGACCGACGACCCGGACATCCGGATCGCCACCAGCGTGCTGGACTACCTGTTCCGGAGGCTGGCGCTGGACTACCTGCCGGCCGACAAGCGGTCGCAGCTGGGCATTCTCTCCGCGGACGAGCGTTCGGCCGAGGTCGAAGCCGGCTACGGCGGCAACGTGGACCTCGGCGCTTTGCAGTCCACAGTGGACTCCTCGCCGGAGCCGCACACCGAGGAAAGCGCGCACCCGCACCGCGAAGCCCAGACCACGACGGAGCTGATGGAGCTCCGCCTCGGCAAGGCCGCGGACGCCCCGCTGTGCATGACGTGCGGAACGAAGATGCGCCCGGCAGGCTCGTGCTACGCCTGCGAAGGCTGCGGCGCGACCTCCGGTTGCAGCTGATCTGCCGTTTTCCCGTTGCGTGGCCCGGGACACTGGAGTCGTGATCGACGACTACGTGTTCGCGGGCCACGCCGCGGTCGCCGCCGGAGCGGACCGGCTGTCGGTGAGCGACTGCCTCGTCGACCTCGTCCCGGCCGAGCCGGGCGGGGACGACTGGTTCGGCGACTTCGCGGCCGCAGCGGCTCGCGGTGAAACGGTGCTCACCGTCGGCGTCCCCGTGGAGCACGTCCAGCCCCTGCTGGCCGACCTGGCCGCGGCGGGCTGGGTGCGGGGGAGCGGCGGCCTGCCGGACCGCCTGTGCCACCGGCTCCCGGTGCCGAGCGGGCAGATCCTCGGCTTCGAGCCGATCGGGTTCGACGACGGGACCTGGCATTCCTGGGCCTGCCTGGGCGGCCTGGTCGACGACGTCCATGCGGCGACGGGCATCCGCCCGGCCGCCAACGGCCTGATCGAGGCGGAGACGGACGCCCGCGAAGCCGCCCGCTGGCTGACGGCGTCCGGGCTCGGGGACCCGAAGGTGTTCTTCTGGACCCCGGCCGTGGTGCTCGGAGTGCCGGGCTAGGGCACGATCTCCGCGATGCCGAGCATGTTGCCCTCGCTGTCGCGGAACCACGCGGCCCGCTCGCCCCGGCCCTTGCTCGGGTAGTTGCCGGCGATGTCCATGATCCCGCCGACGCAGCCGTCGTACTCCTCGAACACGACACCCCGGCCGCGCAGGTCGGCGACCGCCGCGTCGACGTCGTCGACGTAGAAACCCAGCTGCGTGAACGAGCCGTCGGACCGCCCGGCCGAGGTGTAGAGGCAGAAGACGCCGGACTCGCTCTCGTACCGCAGGCCACCGGGCCGCTCCTCGGCCGGTTCGAGCCCGAGCTTCTCGGCGTACCACCGCCGCGCGCGGGCCAAGTCTTGCGTCGGAATGCGGGCTTCGAACCGCGGGGTGCTCGGCATCCTGCCGATGATAGGCCGAGCGCGACATCCCCACCGGATCTCCACCGAAGCCGCCCACGGCGTCCACGAGTGTCCGGCATCATCGGCGCGATGACCTACGCACACTGGCTCCGGGACTTCGAAGCCGAAGCCGAACGCCGGCGGCTGTGGGACGATCCGCCCTGGGGCCGGGGTGCGCAACTGCATCCCGACGTCGCGCGGAGCATTCAGCGGTTCCAGGTCGGCGAAGCCGGCGACGGCGCCAATCTCATCGCGAAAGCCGGCGGTGACGACTACGCGGCCGCGGTCAGGCTGTTCGTGGCCGAGGAGCAGAACCACGCGCGGATGCTCGAAGAACTCCTGCGGGCCGCCGGGGTGCCGACCATCGCGAGCCACTGGTCCGATGCCGTTTTTGTGCGGCTGCGGCGGGCACTCGGGCTGCGGCTCGAACTGATGGTGCTGCTCATCGCCGAGGTCGTCGCGCTGCGGTACTACCGCGCTCTGCGGGACGGCACCGCCGATCCGCTCGTCACGCGGGTCGCGGGCCTGATCCTCGCCGACGAGGAGCGGCACGTGCCCTTCCACTGCCACCGGCTCCGGATCGGCTTCGCGACGCTCGGCCGGCCGGCCCGCGCGGCCGTGTTCGGGGTTTGGCGGCTGCTCCTGCTGGGCGTGACGATCACCGTCACCGCCGATCACGGGCGTGCGCTGCGCCGCCTCGGCGTCGGACGGCTCGTTTTCGTCGCCGACGTGCTCGTCGCCTTCGAGGCCGCCCTCGCGCGGATTCGCGGTGAAGAACCGAAGCCGCGTCACGTCCCGAAGCGGGCCAGGCCGCGTGGGCTCTTTTAGAACGCCCGGGCCGCGAGGGCCTGCAGTGACGCCGTGATCCGCTCCGGCGTTACGCCCTGGCCGGTCTGGTGCAGGAACAGCTCCGGCGCCAGTGGCGCGAGGAGGACGTCGGCCAGGACGCCGGGGTCCGGGGCGCCCGCGGCGACCGCCAGGACGCGGACGTGCGTGTGCCAGAAGCCGTACGCGCCCGTCTTGAAGCGGGAATGGCCCACCTCCGTGCCCAGTACCAGGTGCGCGTGGCGGGTCAGCAGGTCGACCATCGCCGCGTAGAACGCCGCCAGCCTCTCGGCCGGGGGTGCGCCCGGGCCCAGCGGGGGAGGCCCGCGCAGCAACGACTCCTGCAACCGGCGTTCGTGCTCGTCCAGCAGGGCCACGGCGATCGCCGCGCGGTCCGGGTAACGGCGGTAGAGCGTGCCCCGGCCGACGCCGGCCGCGCGGGCGATGTCCTCCATCGTGACGTTCGTCGGCCCATGGGCGGCGAACAGCTCCTCCGCGGCCGCCAGGACCTTCGCGCGGTTGCGGGCGGCGTCGGCGCGTTCGGGCATGGCACCAGCCTAGGGAATATCCGGACGAGGCGTCCAGTTAGCCTCAAGTGGACACCGTGTCCACTTGAGGAGGAACCGTGACCCACCTGCTGCACCTCGACTCCAGCGCCCGCCGCACGTCGTTCTCGCGCGAGCTGACCGCGCGCTACGCCGCGACCTGGGCCGGCACGCGCACCCACCGCGACCTCGCCGCCGACCCGGTGCCGGTGATCGGCGAGGCCTGGACCGAGATCTGCGACGCGCTCCTGACCGCGGGGATCACCGACCCCGCGCACTACGCCGACGTCGTCGGGACGCCGGAGCAGAAGAGAGCCTGGGCGGTCGTCGAGCCGCTGCTGGCCGAGCTGCTCGAAGCCGACGTCGTCCTCATCGGCGCGCCGATGTACAACTTCTCGATCCCGGCCGCGCTCAAGACGTGGATCGACCAGGTGACGTTCCCGCGGATGTCGTTGCGGGGCAGGGCGTTCGTCATCGCTGGGGCGCGCGGCGGGACGTACGCGCCGGGCACGCCGCGCGCGCCGTTCGACCACCACGAGGCCTACCTGCGGGACTTCATCGCCGGGCACTACGACGTCGACGACGTCCGCTTCGTGCACGCCGAACTGACCAACGCCCTGGTCGACCCGCACCTCGCCGCGCGCGAAGCCGACCGGGTGGCGTCCCGCGACCGGGCCCTCGAGAGCATCTGATGGGCTGGGTGACGCTGGTCTGCGCCGGGCTCGTCGAAATCGCCTGGTCGCAGAGCATCAAGCCGACGGAGAACTTCACGAAGCCGTGGCCGACGCTGCTGTGCTTCGTGCTCTGCGCGGCTGCGGTCTACCTGCTTTCGCGCGCGATGGACACCGTCCCGGTGGGCACCGCCTACGCGGTGTTCACCGGGATCGGCGCCGTCGGCGCGATCGTGCTCGGCGTCGTCGTGACCAAGGACCCGCTGAGCCTCGGCCGGGTGGCCGCGCTGGCCCTGATCGTCGTCGGCGTCGTGCTCGCACGCGTTACTAATCCGACCTAAAGTAGGCCGGCTCCTGAGCGGCAGGCACCCGTTGCCTCGAAAGCCATCCGGCCGTGACTGTGGTCGGATTAGTAACCAACGGCTCAGTACTTCGTGAGCTGCTCCCACAGGAACTCGAAGACCAGCGCCCACTTGAACGCCAGCTGCTCGTTGTCCGCCGCGGCGCCGTGGCCGCCTTCGATGTTCTCGTGGTAGCGGACGTCGTGTCCCTGCTCACGCATCCGCGCCACCATCTTGCGGGCGTGGGCGGGGTGCACGCGGTCGTCGCGCGTGGACGTCACGAACAGCGACGGCGGATAGGACACTCCGCTGTGGACGTTCTGGTACGGCGAGTACTTCGAGATGAACTCCCACTCGGCCGCCTCGTCCGGGTCGCCGTACTCGGCCATCCACGACGCGCCGGCCAGCAGCAGGTGGTAGCGGCGCATGTCCAGCAGCGGCACCTGGCTGACGATCGCGCCGAACCGCTCCGGGTAACGCGTCAGCATGACGCCCATCAGCAGGCCGCCGTTGCTGCCGCCCTGGATGCCGAGCCGCTCCGGCGTCGTGATGCCGCGCTCGGCGAGGTCCGCGGCGACGGCGGCGAAGTCCTCGTACACCCGGTGCCGCTCCGCTTTGATCGCCTGCGTGTGCCAGCTCGGCCCGTACTCACCGCCGCCGCGGATGTTCGCGACGACGTACGTGCCGCCGCGCGCGAGCCAGCCGCGGCCGATCATCCCGCTGTAGGACGGCGTCAGCGAGACCTCGAAGCCGCCGTAGCCGGTCAGCAGCGTCGGGCCGCCTTCGGCACCGGAGGGCCGGACGACGAAGTAGGGGATCTTCGTGCCGTCTTCGGACGTCGCGAAGTACTGCGCGACGCTCATCTCCGAAGCGTCGAAGAACGCCGGAGCCTGCTTCAGCACTTCGACTTCTTCGCCGACGTGGCCGTAGCTCAGCGTCGACGGCTGGAGGAAACCGCTGGAGTTGATCAGGTACTCGTCGCTGACGTCGGGATCGGTGTCGAAGATGTCCGCGCTGCCGAACTCCGGGCCACCCGAAAGCGGCTCCTCCGCCCAGCCGTCCGGGCCCGGCGTGAGCATGCGCAGCTCGGACCGGACGTCGCGCAGCAGGCCGAGCAGCAGGTGGTTGCGCGTCCAGGCCCAGTAGTCGAGCGAGGTGTGCGCGTCCGGCGTGAAGAGCGTCGTGAAGGTCCGCTCGCCGCCCATGAAGGCGTCGAACAGGATCGCGATCAGGGAGCCGGCCGGGTGCTCGGTGCCGCCGACGGTCCACGCCGTCCGCGGCCGGACCAGCAGCCATTCGCGGTGCAGGGACGCGCTCGCGTCGTCCGGGACGTCGATCTTGACCAGGCCGTCGGGCGTCCGCAGGAACAGCTCCGAGCGGTAGAAGTCGATGGCGCGGCTGACGAAGTCGCGCTCGAAGCCCTCGGTCGGGTCGTGGGACGCGCCGATCGAGACGTCGTCGGCCTTGCCCTCGTAGACCGTCGTCGCGGCCTCGATCGGCGTGCCGCGCCGCCACTCCTTGCTCAGCCGCGGGTAGCCGGAGCTGGTCAGCGAGTCCGGGCCGAAGTCGGTGCCGACGTAGACGCGGTCCTCGTCGATCCAGCCGATGCGCGTCTTGGCCTCCGGCAGCGTGAAGCCGCCGTCGACGAACTCGTGCGCGTCGAGGTCGAACTCGCGCACGACCGTGGCGTCGGCGCCGCCGCGCGACAGCTCGACCAGGCCGCGGCGGTAACCCGGCCGCAGCACGGTCGCGCCCTGCCAGACCCAGTTCTCGCCCTCGGCCTCGGCCAGCGCGTCGACGTCGAGCAGCAGCTCCCACTCCGGTTCGGCCCGCCGGTAGGACTCCAGCGTCGTCCGCCGCCACAGGCCGCGGGGGTGGCTCGCGTCCTGCCAGAAGTTGTAGAGGAGCTCACCGCGGCGGCGCACGTACGGGATCCGGTCGTCGGCGTCGAGCACCTCGCGCAGCTCGTCGCGCAGCTCGGCGAACCGGGCGGCCTCGGTCAGCTCGGCCAGTGTTTCGCCGTTGCGGGCGCGCACCCAGTCCAGCGCTTCCTCGCCGGTCACGTCTTCCAGCCACAGGTGGGGATCCTCGACACTCATGCCGACAGTCTCGCCCGATCACGGGCCCGCTGGCCACCGGACGGCGTTTTCGATTCGTGATCCCGGCCTCTTCAGCGGTCGATATGCTGGGCGCACCGAGCAGGGGGAGAACGTGAACGAGGCCGAAAGGGCCGGTCCGCCCGGGCCGCCACCGCCGTCACCGGCACCGGCGGCGCGGCCTCCGGAACCGGCGTGGGCGCCGGAACCCAACCCCTGGGCGTCACCCGGCTGGGCGACCGCACCCCCCGTCCCGATCGCGCCGCCGCGCAGCCGGCTGTGGGGCGCCGTCGGCGGGGTCCTGGTGATCGTCCTCGCTTTCTCGCTGGTCGCCGCCACTTTCCCGCACCGCGTCGACGGCCACGCGCTCGTCGCCGAGGGTGTCGACACCGGTCGCGCGTACGGCGGCACGTCCGACGGCAAGCCGCCGAAGTCCGTGCCGGAGCTGTCCACCAACCCGCTGCTCGCCGCCGGCATCACGCCCGGGCCGGCGCAATGCGCGCTGCCCGCCCTCGGCCGGGCCGCCGAGCAGCTCAAGGCGTACTACGACGCGCTGGCCGGCTGCCTCGAACAGTCGTGGCGCCCGGCACTGGCGACGGCCAACGAGCCGACGCTGACCGCGAAGGTGTCGGTGGTGCTGCCCGAGCACAGCGCGTGCGGCGCGGCGCCGTCGGAGAACGAAGCCGTCGCGTACTACTGCGGCGGCGACACCACGATCTACGCCCCGACCGACTGGATGCTGTCGGACGCCGGGCTCAACAAGGCGCGCCACATCGCGACGATCGCCCACGAGTACGGCCACCACGTGCAGCGTGAGAGCGGCATCCTGTCCGCCGCGGCCGACAAGATGACCTCACCGGACGAGGACAGCCCGGCCGACAAGGAGGTCGTCCGCCGGATCGAGCTGCAGGCGAACTGCTTCGGCTCGCTGTTCCTCGCCGCGGTCGCCGGCACGGGCTCGATCAGCCGGTCGCTGGCCAACGCCGCCGTCGCCGACTACGGCCGGGCCGACGACAGCGACACCCACGGCTCGCGCGCGCACCAGCTGTCCTGGGCGAAGGCCGGGTACGACGGCAAGACCACGAAGTCGTGCGACACGTGGGGCGCGCCGGTCACCGAGGTCAGCTGACGCGCCAGGCGGGGTCGCGGCCCAGCAGCGCCAAGAACCGGTCCAGGTCGCTGGCGTCCGCCGGGACGTCGACGCTGTGCGCGAACGAACCGTTCTTCTCGCGGCCTTCGTCGGGGATGCGCTCGGCCATCCTCAACGCGGCCGACACGGCGTCGGCGTCCGGCTCGTAGGGGAGGCCGAGCGTGCGGGCGAGGTCCCAGCCGTGCGCGACGGTGTCGACCAGGTGCATCAGCGTGGCGATCGGTCCCGGGAACGTGCCGAAGGTGTTGACGGCGAGCTCGCGGGTCAGCACGGCGTCGTCGGCGACGGCGTCGAGGTAGTCGTCGACGGACGCCCGGTACGCGGCGTACGGGTCGTCGCCGAGGTCGCCGGCGTCCCAGTCCGGCGCCGAGCCCTCGCGGGCCGCCGTCGCGAAGGCGTGGTTCTCGCCGACCTGGTGGCGGAGCAGGTCGGCCAGCGTCCAGCCCGCGCACGGGGTCGGCCGGGCCAGGTCGGCGGGCGTGGCCGTGGCGACGATCTTGTCGAGGACGAGCAGGGTGCGGCGGTCGAGTTCGCGGAAGTCCATGAGGCCGACGCTAGGAGCGGAAGCGGACCACGCACAGTGCCAAATCCGTCCCAACCTTCGTGGGCCGATCTAGGATCGGCCCGGTGGACGTCCACATCGACCTGACCGGGACCCGCGGCCACCGCGACGCGATCTACCGGCAGCTGCGCGCGGCGATCCTCGACGGCCGGATCCGGCCCGGCGAAGCCCTGCCGCCGACGCGGGAGCTGGCCCAGCGGCTCGCCGTCTCCCGTACGACGGTCAGCGCGGCCTACGACCGGCTCACCGCCGAGGGGTTCCTGGCCGGGCGGGTCGGCGCGGGCACGTTCGTCACGGCGTCCCCGGCGGCGCGCCCCGAGCCGTCCCACGTCTCCGGCGTGCGACCGCTGCCGGAGTGGGACGCCGTGCCGTCGCCGCCCGCGCCGTTCGCCCCGGCGCCGGAGTTCGACTTCCGCCCGGGCGTCCCGGACCTGACGCGGTTCCCGTTCGACACCTGGCGCAGGCTCGTCACGCAGCGGCTGCGCGCCGGCCAGGCGGACCTGATGACCTACGGCGACCCGCAGGGCCACGCCGGGCTGCGCGCCGAGATCGCCCGGCACGCCGGGGTGTCGCGGGACGTGCGGGCGAGCGCCGAGCAGGTCGTCGTTACCGCGGGCGCGCAGCAGACGACGGACCTGGTCGCGCGGGTGCTGCTGCGGCCCGGCGACCTGGCGGCCGTCGAAGACCCCGGGTACCCGCCGCCGCGGCTGGTGCTCGAGTCGCGCGGCGTGCGCGTCGCACCGGTGCCGGTGGACGATTCCGGCATCGTCGTGGCCGCCATCCCGGCCGGGACGCGGCTGGTCTACGTGACGCCGTCGCACCAGTACCCGCTGGGCCTGTCGATGTCGCTGGACCGCCGGCTCGAGCTGCTCGACTGGGCCGAGCGCAACGACGCCGTGCTCGTCGAGGACGACTACGACACCGAGTTCCGCTACACCGGCCGGCCGCTGGAACCGTTGCACAGCTTGGATTCCCGCGGCCGCGTCGTGTACGTCGGCTCGTTCTCGAAGGTGCTTTCGCCGGCGCTGCGGCTCGGGTTCCTGATCGCGCCGCCGGCGCTGGTGCCCGCGCTCGTGAAGGCCCGGTACCTGACGGACTGGCACGCGCCGAACGTCGAGCAGGCCGCGCTGGCGGCGTTCATGGCCGAAGGCGGCTTCGCCCGGCACGTCCGCCGGATGCGCAAGGTCTACCGCGACCGGCACGAGCTGCTGTCGAGGCTGCTGGTCCGGGACTTCGCCGACGTCCTCACGCCGCTGCCGTCGACCGCGGGCCTGCACCTGAGCGCGGCTTCCGTCTTCGACACGCGCTCGTGGGTCCGGCGCGCCCGGCACCACGGCGTCCGGCTGTATTCGCTGGGCGACTTCGGTGTGGGCGAGCGGCGGCACGGGCTCGTGTTCGGTTACGGTGCGGTCGCGGCCGAGCGGATCGAGCCGGGACTGGCCCGGCTGCGCTCACTCGCCGATGGAGGAACGGCATGACCGACGACGTGATGGTGGCGATCGACGCCGGTCTGCGGCAGCACATGGGCGGCGACCGCGCGGGCGCGTACGCGACCTTCACGCAGTTGTGGGCGTCGGTCGGCCCGGACGGCGACCCGCTGCACCGCGTCGCGCTCGCCCACCACATGGCCGACGTCTGCGACGACCCGGCCGAGGAGCTCGAGTGGGACCTGCGCGCGCTGGCCGCGGCGGACTCGCTGACCGACTCGCGGGCGCAGGAGTACCACTCGTCGCTGGCCGTGCGCGGGTTCTATCCGTCGCTACACCTCAACCTGGGTGAGGACTACCGCAAGCTGGGTGATCTGACGGCCGCCCGCGAGCAGCTGGACCTCGCGCGAACCCGCCTGGACGCCCTCTGCGACGACGACTACGCCGCCGGAATCCGCCTCGCACTGGACGGCCTGGCCGAACGTCTCGGCTGAATCGGTTCGAATACCACGGATACGCCCCGTTTGCCGGACTTTCGCGCAGTGCTGCCGGGCCCTAACCTGTTGTGACCCAGTTCACCGACGGGAAGGATCGCCATGCGGATTGCGGATCTGCTGCGCAAGAAGGGGACGGCCGTGGCCACGGTCACTCCGGAAACCACGGTGACCACGCTGCTGGCCGGACTGGCGGACAAGAACGTCGGTGCGATGGTGGTCGTAGCACCGGACGGGTCGATCGCCGGCATCGTCTCCGAACGCGACGTCGTCCGCCGCCTCAACGACCACGGCCCCACCCTCCTGGACGGCCCGGTAGCCGACATCATGACGACGTTGGTCGCCAGCTGCGGCCCGGACGACTCGGTGGACCAGCTGTCGATCCTGATGACCGAGCGCCGCATCCGCCACGTCCCGGTCCTGGACAACGGCCGCCTGGCCGGAATCATCTCCATCGGCGACGTGGTGAAGAACCGGATGGAAGAGCTGGAGAAGAGCCAGGAGCAGCTGGAGGCCTACATCTCCCAGGGCTGACGTGGACGGTGTGGCTCGTCCGGGACCGGACCAGCCACACCGTTTCATGATCAGATGGATCCCCTGAGGGTTCTCTCGGCGCTGTCGATCAAGTCCTTGTACGTGAGCACTTCGACGCGGCCGGTGTGCGCGTTCAACGTCCGGAGTGCATCGTTGATTTCGTTTTCGGAGACTTCGGGCTGCACGTTCGGATGCCCGATGAGGACCGTCGCGCCGGCGCGACGGGTTTCGATGCCGAACTTGTCCCGGATATAGTTCCGGTCTTCGTCCAGCGCGACCAAGTAGTTGATCGCCTGGCCGACCGCGTCGTGCACCTCCGCGGTCGGCACCCATGCGTTGCGGTGGCGTTTGACGAGAGAACGCACCCTCATCGAACACTTCAACTCGACGACGTGGAGTGACCCGTCCGCCCTGATCAAAGGGATGTCGAGTTCCTTGCCCGCCGTCAGGCGGCGCTCGGCCGCAGCACCGAGGTAGCGGCCACCGAAGATCCAGATATTGTCCTTGAGCACGCGCTGCAGGTCGGCCTCGGACGCGGCGGAGTCTTCAGCCGTCTTCCTCAACTCGACGAGACCGGCAGCCTGTCGCTTCATCTCGGCGGCCCGAAGAAGCATCTGGGCGTGATCCTCGTCCGCGAGTACGGCAAGGGCATCTGTGGACGTGACGATCGTCCGAGCGGCCTCGGCCGGGTCTTCGATGTCCATCCGGTTGCGAAAAACGCGTTCGAGCCAGAGCGCTGTCTCGGCTCGACCTCGGACGATCCGGTAGCGACCAGGCCGGTCGTCGGGTGCCTCGGCGAACTGGCCATCGGCGGTCAGGGAGGCTAGTTCGCCTAGGAGGTCAGTGGCGCTGATGTCCGGTTGCTTGTCGAGGATCTCGTGCCCTCGCTCTGCTAGGTACTGAGACGACGTCCCGAGGATGCTCCTGATGTAGTGCAGGTTGATTTCGTTGCGTTCGCCGTCTTGGAACAGGCGGAACCGTTCTTCGAACTCCGGCTTGAGAGCGCGGCCTTCGCAGTAGTCCACAGAGTCCTGCAGCAGCCGGACGACGTGCCACTCGTTGTCCTCCGAGGCCCGAAGACGCGCAACTTCCAGGTGATGGACCAGTTTCTGCCCACCTCCGCGATGGCCGCCTTTGCCGTTCCGCAGATAGCGCAGTGTCGCCGCGATGGCGGCTTTGACGTCTTCGCTCTCAGCTCGCTTTTCCGTCTGCTCGAGCTGTAGCTCGAGTGCCCAATCGGCCCGGACGTCCATGTGCTGCTACTCCCGCCAGCCCGACAGTTCCACGCCCTTCGCCACGTCCACCCGGTACGACAGCGTCACCACCTGCGTCGCCCCCGGCTCCACCGTCAGCTTCCACGTGAACTCGCCCAGCTCCGACCTCTCCACCGGCTCCGGCGACGTCTTGACGTCCCGGACTGTGATCGTGTCGTCCCGGGACACCGGCGCCTGGTCCAGCACCGTCACCTCCGCCGGGCGCGGACCGTGGTTGGCCACCGAAATGCGGTACTCCGCCTCCCGGCGCTTCTGGCCCGACAGCGTCGCCTTCGACGCCGTGCGGCGGGACAGCTCGCGCTCCACCCGGATCCGGTCGTCGACGCCCAGGGCCAGCTCCAGTTCCTCGCCCGGCGCCCAGGGCTCCAGCTGGGTCGTGCCGACGAACTCAGCATCGTGGAACACCGATGCCCGGCCCGGGCGCAGCGCGTGCTCCGACGTGTTGACGACGACCGCCCGCAGGTACGCCTCCTGCGCCAGCACCGGCGCCGTGACGTAGCCGAGCGACGCCGTGAGGTCCAGCTGGGCCAGCGTCGTGCGGTGACCCTGTGCGCCCGAAGGGACCTCGACCGGGCGTGACGGGCGGTAGGTGACCGCCGTCGTGCCCTGCTCGACCGCCGCGAACTTCGGCGCCATCGCCGGTGCCGGGGCCGACGCCGCGAAGCGGGCCATCCGCGCGCCCTCCGGGACGCCGCCGCCCGAGCCGCCGTACGCCGCCGCGGGGGTCGGGGGCGGGAGGACGCGGCGGTCGAGGTACCACGGCTGCAGTTCCGGCACGACCACCGAGACCGCCGGCCGCGCGGTCGACAGCGCCAACTCGCACTCCGGCCAGTCCTCGCCCGTGTACTGGCTGACCAAGCCGTACGACGTCACGGTGACCTCGGCGCCGCGGACGCGGATGTCGTAACCCGGTTCCCAGCTGGCGCCGGGGACCACATAGGACAGTTCCAGGTCCGCCGAGCCCGCCGCGTCCGAGATCTCCAGCTCCACGACCACCGACGTACTGTCCTGTTCGGACTGGACGCTGTGCTCGCCGATCCGGCGGTCGAGCGCGGCGAGGTCGTCGCGCAGCTTCGTGATCCGGTCGGACAGCTGCCGCCGCGACTTCAACGCCGCGGCGAGCCGCTCGCTCAGCGCGTCGGTCACTTCGCCGACGCGGGACGGCTCGGCCGTGCCGGCGGCCAACGCCTTCGCGAAGCTTCCGCCGCTGCGCTTCGCGAGCGAAGTCAGCAGATCCACCTTCATCGCTTCGGCCGCTTCGTCGTCGATGACGCCGTCGAGCGTGGCCTGGTCCGCGCGCCGCTGCTCGGTCAGGGCCCGCAGCGCGGCGTCGGCCGGCGAAGCGTGCCGCTCGGTGCGGACGTCGACGCCGGTGATCAGCGCCGGCCCGGTGCCGGTGACGCGGACCGAGCCCGGGTCGAGTGACAGCGGCAGCCCGGCGAACGTCAGGCGCGAGCCGCCGTCGAGGGGCGCCTTGCCCCGGCGGGTGATCCGGGCCTGCTGCGGGTAGACGGTCACGGCGGCGATCGGTGCTTCGACGGTCGGCATGCCTCCGACGTTAGTCTCTTGACGCCGGATCGGGC
The DNA here is from genome assembly GCF_035975215.1 of Amycolatopsis sp. NBC_01307. Taxonomy (NCBI): domain Bacteria; kingdom Bacillati; phylum Actinomycetota; class Actinomycetes; order Pseudonocardiales; family Pseudonocardiaceae; genus Amycolatopsis; species Amycolatopsis sp. NBC_01307. The sequence goes on from NZ_CP108403.1 coordinate 267,806, forward strand.
CGGACGGAAGTGTGGTGAACCGTCCGCTTCGCCCGGCTTGGGGGGTTAAGTGAAAGCCGCAATCCTGGTCGCCGCCGTGCTCGCGCTGCCGTTGACCGCGGTCGCCGCCGAGGCCGCCGCACCGCCCGCCCCGGTGTTCACCGGCGGCCAGGCGCAGCCGGTGTTCGACCCGGCCGACGTGATCCGCGAGGACGTCTGGGTCACCGCGCCGGTCGACAGCGACCACGACGGCGCCGACGACCTCGTGCACGCCCAGGTGGTGCGCCCGCGCGCGACGCTGCAGGGTTTGAAGGTCCCGGTCGTCTACCAGGCCAGCCCGTACTACGCGGGCGGCAACGACGTCGCGAACCACGACGTCGACGTCGAGCTGTCCGCGCCCGGGTACGCCCGCGAAGCCGAAGGCCCGCGCGTCGCCGCGCACGGCGTCGGCCCGGCCGCCCCGATCACCTGGCGCTACCAGGACTACTTCACCGCGCGCGGCTTCGCCGTGGTGTACGGCGAATCGCTCGGCAGCGGCCTCTCGACCGGTTGCCCGACGACCGGCGACGTCAACGAGACGATCGGCGCCCGCTCGGTCGTCGACTGGCTCAACGGCCGCACGCCCGCCAAGGACGCCGCCGGCGTCGCGGCGAAGGCCGACTGGAGCACCGGCAAGACCGGCATGATGGGCGTGTCCTACAACGGGACGCTGCCCAACGCCGTCGCGAGCACCGGCGTCGCAGGCCTCGAGACGATCGTGCCGATCGCCGCGATCTCCAGCTGGTACCAGTACTACCGCAACGACGGCGCGGTCGTCGCCGCCGGCGGTTACCAGGGTGAGGACGCCGACGTGCTCGCCGAGTACGTCTACACCCGCGCCGACCGGCAGGTCTGCCGTTCCGTCATCGACGGGCTGACCCGCGACCAGGACCGGGTGACCGGCGACTACACGCCGTTCTGGGACGTCCGCAACTACCGCAACGACGTCGCGAAGGTGCACGCGTCGGTGCTCGCGGTGCACGGCCTCAACGACTGGAACGTCAAGACCGACCAGGTCGCCGAGTGGTACGAAGCGCTGAAGGCGCACGGCGTCGAGCACAAGATCTGGCTGCACCAGTCCGGCCACGCCGACCCGTACTCGCTCCGGCGCGACGTCTGGCTCGCGACGCTCAACAAGTGGATGTCGCACTACCTCTACGGCGTCGACAACGGCATCCAGAACGAGCCGAAGGCGACCATCCAGCGCGAAGACCTGTCGTGGGCCGACGAAGCCGACTGGCCGGCGCCCGGGACCTCCGACGTGCGCGTCTACCCGTGGCCCGGCGGCCGGTCGAAGGGCACCATCGACACCCGCACCCCGGTGCCGGGCAAGGCGACCGTCGAAACCCTCGCCGACGACGCGAGCAAGACGATCGAGCAGCTGGCGGCCGCGACGTCGTCCGGAAACCGCCTGCTGTACGCGACTTCCGCGGCGAAGCAGCCGGTGCGCCTCTCCGGCACGGCGCGGGCCGACCTGGCGCTGTCGTTCGACCGGCCCGCCGCGAACGTCTCGGCGATCCTGCTGGACCGCGCCCCCGACGGCACGTCCCACGTGATCAGCCGCGGCTGGACCGACCCGCAGAACCGCACCGACCCGGCCGTCACCGAGCCGATCACGCCGGGGCAGGGCTATCGCATCGGTGTCGAGCTGATGCCGAAGGACTACATCCTGGCCACCGGGCACCGGCTGGAGTTCCTGCTGGCCTCCAGCGACCACGACTACACGCTGCGGCCCAAGCCGGGCGCGGGCCTGGCGCTGGACCTGACGAAGACGACGGTGACACTCCCGGTCACGGGCGGCAAGCCGGCACTGCGAGCCGCGTTCGGCTGAAGCCGGGGGATCAGTCCGCGATGCCCGCGCGGTAGGCGAACGCCACGGCCTGGGCGCGGTCGCGCAACCCCGCCTTGGTGAACAGGTGGTTCACGTGGGTCTTCACGGTCGCTTCGCTCACCACGAGCGTCCGCGCGATCTCCGTGTTCGACAGGCCCGCCGCGATCAGCCGCAGCACCTCGATCTCGCGGGCGGTCAGCCCTTCGATCTCCTTCACCCGCGGGGGCGCGCTGCGCGTGGCCGCCTCGACCAGCCGGCGCTGCAGCTCACCGTCCACTGTGGACTGGCCGTCGGCGGCCGAGTGCAGGGCGCGGGCGATCGCCTCGGCGTCGGCGTCCTTGGTGAGGAACCCGCGGGCCCCGGCGCGCAACGCGGCCAGCAGCGACTCGTCGTCGGCGTACGTCGTGAGCACGACGACCTCGGTGCCCGGGTGCTCGGCGCGGACCCGTTCGGTGGTCTCGACGCCGTCGCAGCGCGGCATCCGCAGGTCCACCAGCAGCACGTCCGGTTTGTGCTGCGCGACCAGGTCCAGCGCGGCGAGCCCGTCGGCGGCCGCGCCGACCACCTCGACGCCCGGCAGCAGCCCGAGCAGCGTCACCAGGCCTTCCCGCACCACCGCCTGGTCGTCGGCGAGCACGACGCGCAAGCTCACGCCGGCACCGTCAGGTGAATCCGCCATCCGTCCTCCCCCGGCCCGCTCTCGAACCGCCCGTCGAGCAGCGCGACCCGTTCACTCATCCCGCGCAAACCGTAACCTGCCGCCGGCGCGTCCGGCGGCCGCCTGCCCTGCCGGTCGGCCACGGTCAGCGCCACCTCGGCGCCCGAGTAGTCCAAGCGCACGTCGACGTCCGCCTTCGCCGCGTGCTTGCGCGTGTTGGCCAGGGCTTCCTGCACCGCGCGGACCAGCGCGGTGCCCACCGCCGGGTCCAGTTCGCGCGGTTCGCCGTCGATGCGCAGGTCCGCGCGGGCCCCGCTGTCGAGCCGGTACGCGGTGAGCAGGTCCGCGATGGTCCGCTCCACCGGGACGGCGTCCTCGCGCAGCGCGGCGACCGCCTTCCGGGCCTCGGCGAGGCCTTCGGACGCCAGTTTCTGGGCGCGTTCGATCTGCGCGACGGCGTCCGGGCTCGCGTTGTCGCGCACCAGCATCAGGCGGGCGCCCTGCAGGTTCAGCGAGAGCCCGGCCAGCGAGTGCGCCAGGACGTCGTGCAGCTCACGGGCGATGCGGGCGCGTTCGGCGAGCGCGGCGGCGCGCGCGTGCTCCTCGGTCGCCGTCTGCGCACGGGCCAGGGCCAGTTCGGTCTGCTCGATCTTGGCGAGCCGGGTCCGCCGGTTCAGCCCGAGCAGGATGATCACGGCCACGATCGTGTAGGTCGGCAGGGCGCCGCGCCAGGCGTCGTGCACCGCGGCCCAGACCGTGATCGCACCGAGGTCGAACAGGAGGGACACCACGATCGGGACGACCGGCTGCCGGAGCACGATGAAGAACGTGGTGCTGAACATCGTGATCGAGGCGAAGCTGTTCGGCACGGTCACCCAGAGCGCGCCGGACGTGGCGACCACGGTGACCATCAGCGCCGCGGGCAGGAACGGGCGGCCGTCGGTGTAGAGCCAGAGCAGGGGGATCGACAGGGCCAGGGTGATCCCGATGAGGATCCACGAGAGCAGGTCCGCCTGCGGCATCGCGGCGAACATCGGCACCACGATGAACCCCCAGCGCAGCCAGTCCTGGACCTGGGGGATCCGGTGGAACCGGGCCCATCGGGTGGTCATCGTCGCTGTCCTCCGCGGGGTGCTTGTACGGAAAATGTACCGACGCGGGCTTCGCTGTGCGGTGTCAAGCTCCCCCCTGTCAGGAGGTTCACCCATGTCCAGGTTGCGACGGCTCGCCGTGTTCGCCGCCGCCGCGGCGCTGCCCGCGCTCGGCCTCACCCTCGCCGGCCAGGCGACAGCGTCGGCCGCGCCCAACTTCCAGGTGCCGTTCAAGTGCGGCACCACCGTGACCGCGGCGACGTTCAGCGGGCACAGCCCGGAGTACTCGGTCGACTTCCAGAAGTCGGGCATCACCGGGATGCCGGTGCTGGCGGCCGCGTCGGGCACCGTGACCCGGGTGGCGAACGAGGGCGACACCAGCTACGGCAAGTGGATCGAGCTCGACCACGGCGGCGGCTGGCGGACGCGCTACGCGCACCTGTCCGCCCAGGAGGTCTCGGTCGGGCAGTCGGTCGCCGGCGGCAAGGAGATCGGCAAGGCGGGCGCGACCGGCGGCGTCACCGGGCCGCACCTGCACTTCGAAGAGCGGCTCGACAGCGTCGTGCAGAAGGCCAAGCTGAACGGCGTCGCGGTGCCCTACTACGGGCACACGAACTTCACCAGCAAGAACAACTGCGGCGGCAACCCGTACTCCGCCGAAGAGGTCTGCGGCTCCGGCTTCTCCGTCGTCGACCAGCAGGCCCTCGCCGGCTCGTCCGGCACGACGTACCTGCTGTACAACTCCTCGACCAAGGCGAACTGCGTGACGACGCTGAAGGCGACGTCGCTCGGCACGGCCAGCCCGGTCTCGGCGTTCCTCGAGGTCCAGGGGGCGGCGCGGACCACCGACTCCGGCAGCTTCACCTACTACGCCGGACCGGTGAAGAAGACCGCGGCGGCCACCTGCGTGAAGTGGGGCGGTTCGGTGGGCAGCAACACCTACACCAGCCCGTTCGAACACTGCGGCTGAGCGGCCCCGGTCGGTGGGGCCGGGCACTCTAGCCCGCCCCACCGACAGGAACCGCCACCCCGGCCGGCCCGGACCCCCGGTTGTCCACATCGGTCCCGCCCATCCACAGATTCGCCGCCACCGCCCCACCCGGCCCCGTCCTGCCCCACGGTGGAGGCATGACCACCACCACTCCGGCCGGCCGGCCGCCGGTCAGCCTCAGAGATCCCGCGCAGCTGCTGGCCGCGCTCCCGTACCTGCTTGGGTTCCGGCCCGGCGCCTCCGTCGTCCTGCTCGGCCACCGCCCACCGGACGGCCACCAGGTCGGCCTGGTGATGCGCGCCGACCTCCCGCCCGGTGCCGAGCGCGCCCGCCAGGCCCAGGCGCTCGCGCCGCTGTTCGCCGGCGCCCGGCACATCGGCGTGACACTGGCGATCATCGGCGGTGAGCGAAGACCCGGCGCCCCGCCGCCGCACGCGGGCTTCGTCGACGAGCTGGCGGACGCCTTCGCCGAGCACGGCCTCCCGGTGGTGCACGCGCTGTGGGCCGCCGACATCGTGGCGGGCGCCCCGTGGTCCTGCTACCCCGGCGAGGACTGCGTCGGCGAGCTCCCGGACCCGCGTTCGACGGTGGCGGCCGCGGCCGCCACCGAGAGCGGCACGGTGGTGTTCGACAGCCGCGAAGAAATGCTGGCGCTGCTCGCCCCGCGATCGCCGGAGGCGGTGGCCCGCCGGTCCGAGGAGCTTTCCCGGCTGTCCGAACTGCCGTGGCCCGAAGCGACCCGCGTCGCCGACGCGGCCGCGGACGTCCGCGCGGCGTTCGACCGCCAGCGTCGCGGCGAAGGCCCACCCACGGACGCCGAAGCGGTCCGGCTGGCCTGCGCCCTGACGCTCGCCGACATCCGCGACGTCTGCCTGACGATGGCGGTCCCACCCCGCGCCCCGGCGGCCCGCGAGGCCGAGCGCCTCTGGCTGACGCTGGTCCAGGAACTCCCGGCCCCCGAACGAGCCGAGGCGGCGGCCCTGCTGGGCTACACGGCCTTCATGCGCGGCGACGGAACCCTCGCGGGCATGGCCCTGGACAACGCCCTGGAGGCGGCCCCGGACCACGTGCTGGCCAACCTGCTGAGGAGGGTCCTGGACCACGGAACGCCCCCGGACGTCCTCCTGGGCCTGGCCATGGCCACGGACCCGGAAGACGCCACCGGCTTCGGCCTGGAACCACCGTCCTGACGCGACTCACCTTGAGCCACAGTGGATCCCGGCCGGTCACCGCGTCGCCGACTCAGGCCTTGGCGCGTCGCGACTGGGTGAACGTCCACGCGTCGCGGACGATGCCCGTCAGGTCGGTGCGCTCCGGCTTCCAGCCGAGGTCCTCGCGGGCGCGGTCGCTGGCCGCGACGAGCACCGACGGGTCGCCCGCGCGGCGCGGCGCCACCGCGGCCGGCACCGGGTGGCCGGTGACCTCGCGGCAGGCCTCGATCACCTCGAGCACGGAGAAACCGGTGCCGTTGCCCAGGTTGTAGATGCGGTGCTCACCCGCCGTCGCGTGCTTCAGCGCCAGCAGGTGGGCGTCCGCGAGGTCCACGACGTGGATGTAGTCGCGGACGGCGGTGTGGTCCGGCGTCGGGTAGTCGTCGCCGAAGATCTGGATGCGCTCACGGTCGCCCGTGGCGACCTGCAGAACGAGAGGGATGAGATGGGTTTCCGTGGCGTGGCGCTCGCCGAGGGCGCCGTACGCGCCGGCGACGTTGAAGTACCGCAGGCTCACCGCGGCCAGGCCGTGCGCGCCGGCGAAGGTGGTGATCGCGTGGTCGATGGCCAGCTTGGTGGCGCCGTAGGTGTTGGTCGGGCGGGTCGGCGCGGACTCCGCGATCGGCGACGACTCCGGCTCGCCGTAGGTCGCCGCGGTCGAGGAGAACACCAGGCGCGGCGTGCCGTGCTCGTGCATGGCCTCGAGCAGCCGCAACGACGTGACGACGTTGCCTTCCCAGTACTTCGTCGGATCGGTCATCGACTCGCCCACCAGCGACTTCGCCGCGAAGTGCAGCACGCCGTCGAAGCCCTCGCCAAGCAGGCTGCCCGCCACCTCGGCGGCGTCGCCCTCGATGAACCGCGCGTCCGGGTGGACGGCGTCGGCGTGCCCGGTGGACAGGTCGTCGACGACGGTGACCTGGTGCCCGGCCTCGACGAGCCGGGCGGCGCAGACACTGCCGACGTACCCCGCTCCGCCCGTCACGACCAGTTTCAGGGCGTTGCTCTGCTCCGACACGTCCAAGCCTTCCTGCCGAGGGTGACTGTGCGCCACAGTCTTCCCCCACACCGACGTGCGGGCCCGGGCGGGGGTTGTCCCCGCACGGGCTCAGACCTCGTCGCGCCCGGCACCGCGGGACGGGACCGCGGTGAACATCCGCGGCCGCCGGTAGCCGGCCTTCTCGAACGCCGCGTCCACGCCCGCCTTGACCCCGGCCAGGTCGGCGTCGCGGACCAGCGCGATCGCCGAACCGCCGAAGCCACCGCCGGTCATCCGCGAGCCGAGCGCACCGGCCGCGCGGGCCGAGTCGACCGCGAGGTCCAGCTCGGCCGTGGAGATCCGGTAGTCGTCGCGCATGCTGACGTGCGAGGCGTCCAGGTACGGGCCGATCTCGGCGATCTTGCCTTCGCGCAGCAGCGCGACGACGTCGAGCACCCGCTGGTTCTCGGTGACCACGTGCCGCACCAGCGGCGCCAGGTCCGCCGGGAGCCGGTCGAGCGCGTCGGCGAGGCCTTCGGCGGTGACGTCGCGCAGGGCCTTCACCCCGAGCAGCTCAGCTGCCCGTTCGGTGCCCCGCCGCCGCTCGCCGTAACCGCCTTCGGCGTGGGAGTGCTTGGTGCGGGTGTCCATGATCAGCACCTGCAGACCGGCCTCGGCCAGCCCGAACGGCACCTGCTCCTGCTCGCCGGACCGCACGTCGAGGAACAGCACGTGGGACTCGGTGCAGCACAGCGACGCCGTCTGGTCGAGCAGGCCGGTCGGCGCGCCGACGAAGTCGTTCTCCGAGCGCTGCACCCACCGGGCCACCTCGGGCCGGGCCGGGACGCGCTCGTCGGTTCCGTCGAGCTCCAGGCCGGCCAGGCCCAGCAACGCCAGCGACACCGCGCACTCGAGCGCGTGGGAGGAGGACAGCCCGGCCCCCGACGGCACGTCGCCGGCGATGACCAGGTTCGCCCCGGCCGTGAAACCTTGGTCGCGCAGCACCCAGGCGACCCCCGCTGGGTACGCGGCCCACCCGTCGACCCTGCCGGGCTCCAGAGCGGCGATCGTGAGCTCGCCGGAACGCTGGAGCTGCCCGTCGTCACCGAGCGTGGCCACGGACACCACGCCGTCCTCCCGGGGCGACGCCGCCGCGGCCAGGCGGTGCGGCAACGCGAAGGGCAGCACGAAACCGTCGTTGTAGTCGGTGTGCTCGCCGATCAGGTTCACCCGGCCGGGCGCCGACCACACGCCGGCCGGCGTGGAGCCGTGCACCGTGTGGAACGCCGCCGCGGCCTCCGAGGCCGGGCTCACCTGGCCTGCGCCAGGACGGCGTGCAACGCGGACGTGGAGACCTGCGCGGTGTTGTCGCCGCCGGTGACCTCGATGGTGCTGCCGTTGGCCTTGCCGATGACGACCGTGCCGCCCGGCACGATCCCGACGGACTTGAGCTCGGTCATCAGCGACTCGTCCAGCTGGACGTGCTCGGCGATGCGCCGGATCTCGACCCGGCCGCCGCCGGTGCGGGCGAACTCGTCGAGCCGGACGAGGTCGGCCTCCGCGGGCGGCGCGGGATCGCCGTCGCCCAGCTTGTCCAGACCGGGGATCGGGTTGCCGTAGGGGGAGGTGGTCGGGTGGTCGAGGAGCTTGACGAGCTTGCGCTCGACGGCCTCGCTCATCACGTGTTCCCAGCGGCAGGCCTCGTTGTGCACGTGCTCCCACTCGAGCCCGATGACGTCGACGAGGAGGCGTTCGGCCAGGCGGTGCTTGCGCATGACGGCGATGGCCAGTTCCCGGCCGTGGTCGGTGAGCTGGAGGTGCCGGTCGTCCGCGACCACGACCAGTCCGTCGCGCTCCATCCGGGCGACGGTCTGGCTGACGGTCGGGCCGCTTTGCTGCAGTCGCTCCGCGATCCGGGCGCGCAGCGGGACGACACCCTCTTCTTCGAGCTCGTAGATCGTACGCAAGTACATCTCGGTGGTGTCGATGAGATCGTTCACGCTGTCCCCTTCGTCCGCGTTGCTCATCGTAGTCGTTGGCCCCGACAGCGGCGGCGGGCCTGGGGATAACAACTCACCGGCGGTGGAAATGTCCGGCCCGGGCGGATCCGGGCCGCGGACCGCTGCAAGATGGGGGTATGCGCTCGCTGATCAGCACCACCGACCTCGCCGCCGCACTGGCCGGTCCGGCCGGCGGCCGGCCCGTCGTCCTCGACGTCCGCTGGCGGCTCGCCGGCCCGCCGGGGGCCGAGTCCTACCAGGACGGTCACCTGCCCGGCGCGGTCTTCACCGACCTCGACCGCGTGCTCGCGAGCGAGCCGGGCGAGGGCGGCCGGCACCCGCTGCCCGACCCCGCCGACCTGCAGCGCGACCTCCGCGCGGCCGGCGTGCGGGCGGACGGCCCGGTGGTGGTCTACGACGACGCCGACGGTTCGGTGGCGGCGCGGGCCTGGTGGCTGCTGCGCTGGGCGGGCCACGACGAGGTCGCGGTGCTCGACGGCGGTTACGCGGCGTGGACCGCGGCCGGGCACCCCGTCAGCACGGAGCCGGCGCACCCGGAACCGGGTGATGTCGAGGTCCGGCCGGGCGGCATGCCGGTTCTGGACGCCGACGAGGCGGCCGAGCTGGCCCGCGACGGCCTGCTGCTCGACGCCCGGGCCGCCGCGCGCTACAGCGGCGAGACGGAGCCGGTCGACCCGCGCGCGGGCCACATCCCGGGCGCGGTGAACGCCCCGTTCGGCGACCACACGACCGCCGACGGCCGCTGGCGCACGCCGGAGGAGCTGGCCGACCGCTTCGCCGGCCTGGGTCTGCGCCCCGGCGAACCGGTCGCCGCGTACTGCGGCTCGGGGGTGACGGCGAGTTCGGTCGTGCTGGCCCTGGAGATCGCCGGCCACCCGGGCGCGGGCCTGTACGCGGGTTCGTGGTCCCACTGGTCCCGCAACCCGAACCGCCCCGCGGCAACGGGCGACCTCCCGGGCTGACCCCGATCCCCGCGACCCACCCCAAAAGCCGTGAAGGCCTCCTTACCGGCCATAAGAGCCGGTAAGGAGGCCTTCACGGCTTTACCGGCACACATCGGCAGCGGCCCGGCCGAGCTTTCGCGGCTGCGTCCTTCCGCGTGTTCGCGACCCGAAGCGGCCGGCCGCTCGAAGTGGGCTTTCGCGGCTGTGCCCTGCGAGTGTCCGCGACCTGCGGTGGCCGGCGGGCGGAGCCGGAAACTTCCGCGTGTCTGGAATCTGTGGCAGCCGCGGGTCGAGCGGGTTTTGCGACCGCGACCGGCTCGTGTCCTCGATCTACGGCTCGGCCGGGCCGTAGATCGACCGGGGTTCGTGCGGCGGGGGTTCGTGAGGTCGGGGCCGGCGGCGGGAACCGGCCGCGCCAGGCGTGGTGGCGAGTCCGCGACCTGCGCCGGCCCCCAACCCCGCCGGGGTCCGCGACGCCGCGGACCAGCGGGGGAGACAACCAGCTCGGCTCTTCAGCGCCGCAGACCGCTGCGATCGGCACTACAGTCGGGCGTATGGCGCCGGCTGTCGTGTGGGACTCCTCCCTGCTGGGTTATGACCTTGGTGGGGATCACCCGTTCAACCCCGTCCGGCTGGAGCTGACCGTCCGGCTGGCCACCGAACTGGGCGTGCTCGACGGGGTCGAGCTGCTCGTCCCGTCCGCCGCTGGGGACGAGGAGCTCCTGCGGGTGCACGCGCCCGAGTACCTGGCCGCTGTGCGGGAGGCGCCGCTCGTCGGGTGGGATGTCGGGCATGGGCTCGGGACCTCCGACAACCCCGTGTTCAGCGACATGCACGACGCCTCCGCGCTGGTGGTCGGCTCGACGCTGCTGGCCGCGCGCAAGATCGCCGAGGGCGAGGCCACCCGCGCCGTCAACATCGCGGGTGGGCTGCACCACGCGATGCGGGACCAGGCGGCCGGGTTCTGCGTCTACAACGACTGCGCGGTCGCCATCTCGTGGCTGCTCGACCACGGCTTCGAGCGGATCGCCTACATCGACACCGACGTCCACCACGGCGACGGTGTCCAGGCCGCGTTCTACGACGACCCCCGCGTCCTGACGATCTCGATGCACCAGCACCCGTTCACGCTCTGGCCGGGCACCGGCTATTCGGCCGAGACGGGTCGGGGCAAGGCCGACGGCACCTCGGTCAACGTGCCGCTGCCGCCGCGTACCCGGGATCCCGGGTGGCTGCGGGCGTTCAACGCCGTCGTCCCCTCCCTGCTGGCCGACTTCGAGCCGCAGCTGCTGTTCACCCAGTGCGGCGTCGACTCCCACGAAGAGGATCCGCTCGCGGATCTCTCGCTGAGCGTTGACGGGCACCGCACGATCTACACCACCCTGCGTGACCTCGCCAACACCTACGCGGGCGGCAAGTGGATCGCCGTCGGTGGGGGCGGCTACCAGCTGATCCGCGTGGTCCCGCGGTCCTGGACGCACCTGATCGCCACCGTGCTCGACCGGGACGTCGACCCGGCGACGCCGCTGCCGCCCGGGTGGGTTTCCACCGTCACCAAGGCCGCGCCCAACGCCGAGCTGCCGCGGGCCATGACCGACGATCGCGACACGGGGTTCAAGCCGTGGGGCGACGGCGAGGACGACCCGGTCGACGTCGCCGTCCGGGACACGCGCCGCGCCGTCTTCCCCTTGCACGGCTTGGATCCCGACGACCCCAGGGACTGAGTGACCATGGCCGGACGGGATCCCTTCGACTACCCCCGTGACTGGGAGGCCGACGTCGTGCTGTCCGACGGCGGCACCGTCCACCTGCGCCCGGTGCTCCCGACCGACGCCGACGGCCTCGTCTCCTTCCACGGCAAGCTCTCCGAGCGCACCCGGTACTTCCGCTACTTCGGCGCCTACCCGCGGATCCCGGAGAAGGACCTGAAGCGGTTCTCCACCGTCGACCACCACGACCGGGTCGCCTTCGCCGCGTTCCTCGGCGACGACATCGTCGCGGTCGGCCGGTACGAGCGGCTGGACAGCGGGCCGTCGGCCGAGGTGGCCTTCGTGGTCAGCGACGTGCACCAGGGCCGGGGCCTCGGCTCGATCCTGCTGGAACACCTCGCCGCGGCCGCGTCCGAGTGCGGGCTGCGCCGGTTCGTCGCCGAGGTGCTCGCCGAGAACGCCGCGATGGTCCGCGTCTTCCGCGACGCCGGTTACCAGGTCAGCCGCGAGATCGAGGAGGGCGTGCTGCACCTGGAGTTCGACATCGACCCGACCGAGGAGTCGCTGGCCGTCGCCCGGTCCCGCGAGCAGGCCGCCGAGGCGCGCAGCGTGCACAACCTGCTGCACCCGGCATCCGTCGCGGTGATCGGCGCGTCCACCGACCCGGGCAAGGTCGGCCACGTCGCCTTCGTGAACCTCCTCGCCGCCGCGTTCACCGGCACCGTCTACCCGGTCAACCCGGAGCACCGCTCGGTGCGCGGCGTGCGGGCCTACCCGTCGGTGCTCGACATCCCGGACTCCGTCGACCTGGCGCTCGTCGCGGTGCCGGCCGAGGCCGTCGAGTCCGTGCTGGACGCCTGCCTGGCCAAGGGCGTGAAGACGCTGCTGATCGTGTCCGGCGGGTTCGGCGAGGCGGGCCCGCACGGCCTGCACGCCGAGCTGCGGCTGGTCGGCGAGGCCCGGGCGCACGGCATGCGCGTCGTCGGGCCGAACGCGCTCGGCGTGCTGAACACCGCGCCCGGCATCCGGCTCAACGCCACCCTCGCGCCGCGGCTGCCGGGCCGCGGCCGCACCGGCTTCTTCTGCCAGTCCGGCGCGCTGGGCACGGCGATCCTGGCCGACGCCGAGGCGCGCGGGCTCGGCCTGTCGACGTTCGTCTCGGCCGGCAACCGCGCCGACGTCTCCGGCAACGACCTGCTGCAGTACTGGGAAACCGACCCGGACACCGATCTCGTGCTGCTGTACCTGGAGTCCTTCGGCAACCCGCGCAAGTTCGCGCGGCTGGCGCGGCGGCTGGGCCGGACGAAGCCGATCGTCGCGGTGAAGTCGGGGCGGCACGCGGTCCGCTCGCAGCTGGCCGCGACGTCCACCGAGATCGACGAGATCAGCGTGCAGGCCCTGTTCGAGCAGGCCGGCGTCGTGCGGGTCGAGTCGCTGGCGCAGCTGTTCGACACCGCGCTCGTGTTCGCCCACCAGCCGCTGCCCGCCGGGCCGCGGATCGCCATCGTCGGCAACTCCAGCGCGATCGGGCTGCTCGCCGCCGACACCGCCCGCGCGCAGGGGCTGCGGCTGGCGTCGGACCCGGTGGACGTCGGCCCGCAGGCCGGTCCGGAGGAGTTCGCCGCGGCGGTGGGGGAGGCGCTGACCTCGCCGGACACCGACGCGCTGGTCGTCGTCTTCGCGCCGCCGGTGGCGATCCCCGGCACCGCGTACGCGCGCGCCCTGCGGGAGACCGTCGTCGAACTGGGGCAGCGCAAGCCGATCGTCTCGACGTTCCTCGCCGCCGAAGGCGTCCCGCACGAGCTCGCTGTGCTCTCCGAGGACGGCGTGGCCAGCCGCGGCTCGATCCCGTCGTACCCGAGCCCGGAACGCGCGGTCAACGCGCTGGCGAAGGTCGTGCGGTACGCGGCCTGGCGGCAACGTCCACAAGGGACACTGGTCCGGCCGTCGGGGATCCACACCGAGCAGGCGCAGGTGATCGTGCGCGAGCTCCTGGCCGCGGAGGACGGCAAGGCGATCCTCCTGACGGACCCCGATGTCGTGCGGCTGCTGGGGTGTTACGGCATCGACGTCGTCCCGTTCCGCGTGGTGTCCACTGTGGACGACGCGGTCGCGGCGGCGGCCGAGCTAGGCTACCCGGTGACGCTCAAGGCCGTCGACGAGCGGCTGCGCGGCCGGCCCGACCTCGCCGGGGTGCGGCTCGACCTGGCGTCGGAGGACTCGGTGCGCACGGCCTACGCGGTGCTGCGCGAGATCTCCGGCGAAGACGACGTGTACGTGCAGCAGATGGCGCCGAAGGGCCTGTCGTGCGTGATCGGGCTGCAGGACGACCCGTCGTTCGGCTCGCTCGTGTCGTTCGGGCTGTCCGGCCTGGTCAGCACGCTGCTGGGGGACCGCGCCTACCGGGCGGTGCCGGTCACCGACGTCGACGCGGCCACGCTGCTGCGCGAGCCGCGGACGGCGCCGCTGCTCACCGGCTACCGCGGTGACGATCCCGCCGACCTCGCCGCGTTGCAGGACATGGTGCTGCGCGTGGCGGCGCTCGCCGAGGACAACCCCGAGGTGCGGTCGCTGACGCTGGACCCGATCCTGGCCTCGCCCGACGGCGCGTTCGTCGCGAACGCCCGCCTGGTGCTGGGCCCGCCGCCGTCCCGGCCCGACACCGGCCCGCGGCGCCTGCGCGCCATCAACCCCCAGGACTGAGCATGCTCACCGAACTGCTGACCCGGCACGCCGCGGGCCTGCCCGGCGCAGTCGCCCTCGTCGCGCGGGGCGACCAGGTCGAGGTAGCGGCGGTCGGCTCGGCCGACGCCGGGGGCACCGTGCCGATGGCCCGGGACTCGCTGTTCCGCATCGCGTCGCTGACCAAGCCGCTGGTGGCCGCGGCGGTCATGCTGCTCGTCGACGGGGGCGAGCTCGCGCTGGACGACCCGATCGCGCGCTGGCTGCCGGAACTGGCGTCTCCGGTGGTCGTGCGGACGCCGGCCGGGCCGGTCGACGACGTCGTGCCGGCGGCCCGGCCGATCACCGTCGAGGACCTGCTGAGCTTCCGCTGTGGGTACGGCCTTGCCGCCGACATGGGGCTGCCCGCGGTGGACCTGCTGCTCCAGGTGCTGGGCCACCCGGCCGAGGCGTCCCGCGCGCTGCCGCCGGACGAGTGGCTGGCGGCGCTGGGCCAGGTCCCGCTGCTGCGTCAGCCCGGTGAGGCGTGGCTGTACGACACCCCGTCGGACCTGCAGGGCGTGCTGATCGCGCGGGTGTCGGGCCGGTCGCTGCCGGAGTTCCTGGCGGAGCGGCTGTTCGGGCCGCTCGGCATGGCCGACACCGGGTTCTCGGTGCCGACACCGGCACTGGGCCGGTTCACCAGCGCCTACCGCCAGGGCGCGGCCGGGCTCGTGCTGGCCGACCCGCCGGAGGGCCGGTGGAGTGCCGAGCCGGTGTTCCCGTCCGGCGGGGGCGGCCTGGTTTCGACGGCCGACGACCTGCTCGCGTTCGCCCGTTGCCTGCTGGCCGGAGGTGCGGTGGCCGGGCGACGGCTGCTCGCGCCGGAATCGGTGCGCCTGCTGACGAGCGACCACCTGACGGCTGCGCAGCGCGCGGCGGCCAGCCTGTTCCTGCAGGGCCAGGGCTGGGGGTTCGGCGGTTCGGTCGACGTGGCGCCGACGCGGCCGTGGCACACCCCGGGCCGCTACGGCTGGATCGGCGGCGCGGGCACGGCGGCCCACCTGATCCCGGCGACGGGCACGGTCACGGTCCTGCTGACCCAGCTCCAGATGACCGATCCGGCGCCCACCGCGCTGATGCAGGAGTTCTGGACCTACGCGGCGAGGTAGCAGTCCGTGAATGCCACATTCACGGACGCTATGTCCCTCGATGTGGCATTCACGGACTTCGGTATTACAGGGCCGCCAGTTCGTCGCCCAGGGTGAGCAGCTGCGGGGTGGCCGGGCCCAGCAGGAACTCCAGGCGCTTCGCCGCCACGAAATACCGGTGCACCACGTGCTCGACGTCGATGCCGACGCCGCCGTGGACGTGGACCGTCGTGTGGGCCACCCGGTGGCCCGCCTCCGCGGCCCAGAACTTGGCCGTCGCCACCGCTTCCGTCGCCGGGAGGTCCGACGCGAGGCGCCACGCCGCCTGCAGTGACGTCAGCCGCACGGCCTCTACGTCCACGTACGCGTCCGCGAGACGCTGGCGGACCGCCTGGAAGCCGCCGATCACGTGGTCGAACTGCTTGCGCTCGGCCGCGTACGCCGCCGTCAGCTCCAGGGCCCGTTCGACGACGCCCAGCTGCTGCGCGCACACCCCGGCCGTGCCGCGCAGACGCAGCCACTCGCCGATCGGACCGAGGGAAGTCCCGGGCACGTCGGACAGTTCCAGCAACGCCGCGTCCGCGTGGTCGACCGTCTGCTGCGGTTGCACGGTGACCCCCGGGGCCGCGGCGTCGACCAGGAACACCTCGTCGGGCGCTGCCACCAGGAAACCGTGGGCGAACGCGCCGAACGGCACCGCGGACTGGGCGCCGGTCAGCCGGCCGCCGGTTACCCGGAAGCCGCACGGCGCACCCGGGTCCGGCAGCGCCACCGTGAGCACGCGCTCGCCGCGCAGCACCGGCAGCACCCAGCGGTCCACCAGCTCCGGCGTGCCGAACTCCGCCAGCGCCGCCGCCGCCATCGTGATCGACGTCAGGTAGGGGACCGCGGCCACCGCGCGGCCGATCTCGGTCAGCACCGCGCACTGCTCCAGCAGCCCGAACCCGCCGCCGCCGAGTGACGACGGCAGGGCCGCGTCGAGCACGCCGGCCTGGCCCAGCGCCGTCCACAGTGGAGCGTCGAAGCCGCCGGTGCCGTGCGGGTCGTGGGTGACCTTGTCGGCCAGGATCCGCCGGGCCAGCGCGGCGAGGTCGGCCGACGCCTCCGAAGGGGTGAAGTCCATACAGCTCCTAACTGAGACGCTCCTAGCGCGTGACGGGCAGGCCGAGGGCGGTCGCGGCGATCATGTCCCGCTGGATCTCGTTGGTGCCGCCGCCGAAGGTGAGGATCAGCGCCGAGCGGTGCTGCCGTTCGATCCGCCCGGCCAGCAGCGCGCCCGGCGAGCCGTCGCGGACGACGGCCGCCGCGCCGAGCACCTCCATCAGCAGCCGGTACGCCTCGATCGCGAACTCGGTGCCGTACACCTTGGTCGCCGACGCGTCGGCCGGCCCCAGCTCGCTCGCCGCGGCCGCCCAGGCGATCCGCCAGTTCCGCAGCTTCAGGTACTCCGCGCCGGCGTGCACCCGCGCGAGGTGCAGCCGCACCCACTCCTGGTCGATGGCGCCGGTCTCCTTCGCCCACGCCAGGACGTCGGACAGGGCCTTGCGGATCGGCGCCGACGACGTCAGCGCGACGCGCTCGTGGTTGAGCTGGTTGGTGATCAGCGGCCAGCCCGCGTTCTCCTCGGCCACGCGCGCCGACACCGGTACGCGCACGCCGTCGTAGTAGGTCGCGCTGGTGCCCGCGCCCGCCACCGTGTGCACCTTGGTCCACGAGAACCCGGGCGCCGTCGTCGGCACGATCAGGATCGACAGGCCCCGGTGCTTCTTCGCCTCCGGGTCGGTCCGGACGGCGAGCCAGACGTAGTCGGCGTGCTCGATCAGGCTCGTCCACATCTTCTGCCCGGTGACGACGTACTCGTCGCCGTCGCGCACCGCGCGCGTCCGCAGCGATGCGAGGTCGGTGCCGGCCTCCGGTTCGGAGTAGCCGATCGAGAAGTGCAGCTCGCCGGCGGCGATCTTCGGCAGGTAGAACGCCTTCTGCTCGTCGGTGCCGTAGCGCATGATGGTCGGCCCGACGGTGTTCACCGTCAGGAACGGGACGGGCACCCCGGCGACCGCCGCTTCGTCGGTGAAGATGAGCTGGTCGAGCATCGGCCGGCCCTGGCCGCCGTACTCCGGCGGCCAGCCGAGCGCGAGCCAGCCGTCCTTGCCCAGCTGCCGGACGATGTCCTTGTAGACCAGGCCGTCGCCGTACTCGCCGCTGCCCATGCGGAGGCCGTCACGACGCTCCGGCGTCATCAGCTCGGCGAAGTACTCCCGCAGCTCCGCGGCCAGTGCGCGCTGCTCCGGCGTGTAGTCGATCCGCACCCGTCACCTCGATCCGGCGTTATAGTAGAACCTGTTCTAGTTGTACCAGGACTGACGCGGCGGAGGAAGCATGGAGATCGGCGTCGATCGTTCGCTCTGCGAGGCGAACGCGGTGTGCTTGGGGTTCGCACCGGACATCTTCGACCTCGACGACGACGAAGAACTGGTCATCCAGCCCGGTCCGGTGCCCGGCGACCAGGCGGAACGGGTCGCCGGCGCGGTGCGGGGCTGCCCGAAGAACGCCCTGTTCATCGTCAGTTAGCGGTGTTTACTGAAAAGCTTGCCCAAAACGAGAACAGATTCTAGTGTAGGCCCGTCAACCAGGACTCGATGAGGAGGCCTCGCGTGAGCCTGACCGGCCGGACCGCGATCGTCACGGGTGCCGCCGCCGGGCTGGGACGGGCCGAAGCGCTCGCTCTGGCCGCGCGGGGCGCCACGGTCGTCGTCAACGACATCGGTGCGCCGAAGGACGTCGTCGAAGAGATCGAAGCCGCTGGTGGCAAAGCCGTCGCGGTCGCCGGTGACGTCGGCGAACGGGCCACGGCGGACGCGCTGGTGGCGGCCGCGCTCGACCTCGGCGGGCTCGACATCGTCGTGAACAACGCCGGCGTGCTGCGCGACAAGATGCTCTTCTCGATGTCCGACGACGACTGGGACACCGTGTTGCGCGTCCACCTGCGCGGGCACTTCCTGTTGTCCCGCAACGCCGCGAAGCACTGGCGTGACAAGTCCAAAGAGGACGGCAAGCCGGTGTACGGGCGGCTGGTGAACACCGCGTCCGAGGCTTTCCTGATCGGTTCACCCGGCCAGCCCAACTACGCCGCGGCCAAGGCCGGCATCACCGCGCTCACCATGTCGGCCGCCCGCGGCCTGGCCAAGTACGGCGTCCGCGCCAACGTGATCTGCCCGCGGGCGCGGACGGCGATGACCGAGGGCGTGTTCGGCGCCGCCCCTGCCGAAGGCGCCGACCCGCTCTCGGTCGAGCACGTCGCCCCGTTCGTCGCCTACCTGGCCTCACCTGCCGCCGAGCACGTCAACGGCCAGGTGTTCGTCGTGCACGGCGGCTCGGTCGCGCTGGTCGAAGCGCCGCGGATCGAGCGGCGCTGGTCCCTCGACGAGCTGGAGACGACCGTCAGCGACCACTTCGCCGGCCGCGACCCCGGCCGGATGTTCGCCGCCACCGAAATCCTGGAGGAATCGTGAGGCTCGACGGGAAGATCGCCCTCATCACCGGTGCCGCGCGCGGACAGGGCGAAGCCGCCGCACGCGCGTTCGTGGCCGAAGGCGCGAAGGTCGTGATCGCCGACATCCTGGACGACGAGGGCAAGCAGCTCGCCGCCGACCTCGGTGACGCCGCCGTCTACCAGCACCTCGACGTCGGCAGCGAAGACGACTGGGCGACAGCGATCGAACGCGCGTCCACGGAGTTCGGCGCGCTGAACGTGCTGGTCAACAACGCGGGCATCCTCCATTTCTCGGAACTGGGCAAGACGACGCTGGCCGATTACGAGCGCGTCATCCGGGTGAACCAGATCGGGGCGTTTCTCGGGATGCGCTCGGTCGTTGAACCCATGACCGCCGCCGGCGGTGGCTCCATCGTCAACGTGTCCTCTGTGGAGGGACTGGCCGGGATGCCGTACCTCATCGCCTACACCGCGAGCAAGTTCGCGATCCGCGGGATGACCAAGGTCGCCGCGATGGAACTCGGCAAGAAGCACATCCGGGTCAACTCGGTGCACCCCGGCGCGATCGACACGCAGATGGTTTCGACCGCGGCCGGCGGCCAGAAAGTCGACATGTCGTACGTCGGCAAGAAGGTGGCCCTCGGCCGGGTCGGGCAGCCCGAAGACATCGCGAAGCTGGTGCTGTTCCTGGCCAGCGAAGAAAGTTCGTACTGCACGGGTTCGGAGTTCGTGGCCGACGGCGGGGCGACGGCGTCCCACGCGCTCAACTTCTAGACGGAACGACATTGGTTAACACCGCTAACGAAAAGCGGACACCGGGTATGGAGAACACTCGGGGGTGAGCGACTACTTCGGGGAGGTGTGGTGAGCGACAGCACTGGCACGCTCCCGGGAACCGCGGCGCTGACGCAGGTCGGCCGCCTCGCGACGCTCTCCTGGGAGGTCCTGCGCGCGATCTTCAAGCGCCCCTTCCAGACCCGCGAGTGGATCCAGCAGTGCTGGTTCTTCGCCAGCGTCACCATCCTGCCGACCGCGCTGGTGGCCATCCCGTTCGGCGCGGTGATCGCGCTGCAGCTCGGCTCGCTGACCGCGCAGATCGGTGCCCAGTCCTTCACCGGCGCGGCCAGCGCGCTGGCCATCGTGCAGCAGGCCAGCCCGCTGATCACGGCGTTGCTCGTGGCCGGCGCCGGCGGCAGCGCGGTGTGCGCGGACATCGGCGCGCGCAAGATCCGCGAAGAGATCGACGCCATGGAGGTCCTGGGCGTCAACCCGATCCAGCGCCTGATCGTGCCGCGGGTGCTGGCCGCCATGGTGGTTTCGGTGCTGCTCAACGGCTTGGTCAGCGTCGTCGGCGTGCTCGGCGGGTACTTCTTCAACGTCGTCCTGCAGGGCGGCACGCCCGGCGCGTACCTGGCCAGCTTCAACGCGCTCGCCCAGGTCCCGGACCTCTGGATCAGCGAGATCAAGGCGCTGCTGTACGGCTTCGTCGCCGGCGTCGTCGCGGCGTTCCGCGGCCTGAACCCGCCGCCCGGGCCGAAGGGCGTCGGCGACGCCGTCAACCAGGCCGTCGTCGTCACGTTCCTGCTGCTGTTCCTCATCAACGTCGTGCTCACCGCGATCTACCTGCGGATCGTCCCGCCGAAGGCCATGTGATGACGGCCGAGCCGATCGACCGCGCCGACCAGGACCGGACGCTGGAGTACCTCGCGCGCCCGGGCCAGAGCCTCGAAGGCCTCGGCCAGCTGCTCTCGTTCGCCGCGAAGGCGCTCGCCTGGTCGCCGCGCACGATCCGCCGCTACAGCCGGGAAACGCTGCGGCTGCTCACCGAAGTCTGCTTCGGCACCGGCGGCCTGGCGGTCATCGGCGGCACGCTCGGCGTGATGATCGGGATGACGCTGTTCACCGGCCTGATCGTCGGCCTCCAGGGCTACTCCGCGCTCAACCAGCTCGGCACGGCCGCGCTCACCGGGTTCATCTCCGCCTACTTCAACACCCGCGAGGTCGCGCCGCTCTCGGCCGGGCTCGCCCTGAGCGCGACGGTCGGCTGCGGCTTCACCGCCCAGCTCGGCGCGATGCGGATCTCCGAGGAGATCGACGCGCTCGAGGTCATGGCCGTGCCGAGCATGCCGTACCTGGTGACGACCCGCGTCCTCGCCGGGGTCGCCGCGGTGATCCCGCTCTACGCGGTCGGCCTGCTGTCGAGTTACCTCGCGTCCCGGCAGATCACCATCTGGCTCTACGGCCAGTCCGCGGGCACCTACGACCACTACTTCACGCTCTTCCTGCCACCGGGCGACGTGCTCTGGTCGTTCGGCAAGGTGATCGTGTTCAGCGTGCTCGTGATCCTGTCCCACTGTTACTACGGCTACACCGCGAGCGGCGGCCCGGCCGGCGTCGGCGTGGCCGTGGGCCGCGCGGTGCGGACGTCGATCGTGCTGATCTCGGTCCTGGACTTCTTCCTGTCCCTCGCGATCTGGGGCGCCAACACCACGGTGAGGATCTCCGGATGAGGAAGGCACTCTGGCAGCGGCTCCGGTACCAGGTGCTGGGGCTCGCCTTCCTGCTCGTCGCCGCCTTGTTCATCGCCTTCACCCTGGCCGTCTACAACAAGGCGTTCACGGCGGTGACGCTGGTGAAGCTCGAGACGGACCACGTCGGCAGCCAGCTGCGCACGGGCGGCGACGTCAAGGTTCGCGGCGTCGTCGTCGGCGAAGTCCGGTCGGTGCTCGCGAAGGGCGATCACGCCGAGCTGGAGCTGGCTCTCGATCCGGACAAGACGTCGGTCATCCCGAAGAACGTCTCCGCGCGGCTGCTGCCGAAGACGCTGTTCGGCGAGCGGTACGTCGCCCTGCAGCTGCCGGAAAAGCCCGGGTCCGCGATCAAAGCCGGCGACGTCATCCCGCAGGACCGCAGCAGCAGCGCGATCGAGCTGCAGAAGGTCCTCGACGACGTGATGCCGCTGCTGCAGGCCGTCCAGCCGGAGAAGCTGTCGAGCACGCTCACCGCCGTGGCGACCGCGCTCGACGGCCGCGGCAAGCAGCTCGGCCAGACCCTCTCGCAGCTGTCGGACTACCTCGGCAAGCTCAACCCGTCGCTGCCGGACATCAAGGCCGACATCACCGGCCTCGCGAACGTCTCGGCCACCTACGACAAGGCTGCGCCGGACCTGCTGCAGGCGCTGTCGGACCTGACGACCACGAGCCGCACGATCGTCGAGAAGCGCACGCAGCTGAGCGACCTCTACGCGACCGTCACCGGAGCGGCCGTCGACCTCACGAACTTCCTGGTGGTCAACAAGGACAACCTGATCCGGCTCACCACCGCCGTCCAGCCGACGCTGGACGTCCTGGCGAAGTACGCCCCGGAGTACCCGTGCCTGTTCGACCAGCTGGCCGGTGAGGTCGGCCCGGCCGAGCTGGCGTTCGGCAAGGGGACCGCGCACCCCGAGGTCAGCCGCGTCACCATCGAGTTCAGCGCCAGCCGCGGCAAGTACCTGCCGGGCGTCGACGAGCCGAAGTACGACGACAAGCGCGGCCCCCGCTGCTACCCGCAGGTGCCGAAACCGGGGCACTGGCCGCAGTACCCGCCGGACGGCGCGATCGAGGACGGCTCCAGCAAGCCCGCGCCGCCGAAGTCGCCCGACGGCAGCCTGCCCGGCCCGGTCACGGCCGGCGGTGGCGCGGTCGGCGGGTCCGGCAGCATCGTCGGCTCGGCCGACGAGTCGGAGCTGATCGCCCTGCTCGCGTCACCCGCGCTCGGCGCCACGCCGGACCAGGTGCCCGGCTGGGCCGGCCTGCTCGTCGGGCCGCTCTACCGCGGAGCGGAGGTGGAGCTCAAGTGAGGAGTTTCGTCCCGTCGCTGGTGAAGCTGCTGGTGTTCGCCGTCGTCACGGTCCTGTTCACCGGCGTCCTCGCGGCCACCATCGCGAACACCAACTTCGGCGTCACCTCGGGGTACCTGGCGAAGTTCACCGACGCGTCCGGCCTCAAGGAGGGCGACGACGTCCGCATCGCCGGGGTCAAGGTCGGCCAGGTCGACACGATCGACGTAGCCGTCGGGGAGCGGAACCTCGCCGAGGTGCGGTTCGACGTCGAGCACACCTACCGGCTGCCCGAGTCGGTGACCGCGACCATCAAGTACCGGAACCTGGTCGGCCAGCGCTACCTCGCGCTCGGCACCGACGTCCCGGGGGACAAGGCCCTGCCGGACGGCGGCACGATCCCGCCCGAGCGCACGAAGCCCGCGTTGAACCTCACGGTGCTGTTCAACGGGTTCAAGCCGCTGTTCAAGGCCCTGAGCCCCCACGACGTCAACCAGCTGTCGGCCGAGATCATCAGCGTCTTCCAGGGCGAGGGCGGCACGATCACCAGCCTGCTGCAGCACACCGCGTCGCTCACCACCGCGATCGCGAGCAAGGACCAGGTGATCGGCCAGGTGATCGCCAACCTCAACACCGTGCTCGGCACCGTCAACGCCCACGGCCCGCAGCTCGGCGACCTCATCGAGCAGACCCAAAAGCTGGTCAGCGGCCTGGCCGAGCAGCGCAAGCCGATCGGCGACGCCGTCACCGCGCTCGGCGACCTCGCCGTCTCGACCACCGGCCTGCTGGCCGACGCGCGCCCGGCGCTCAAGGACGACGTCGCGCAGCTCGGCACGCTGTCGCAGAACCTCGGCGACTCGGGCGAGCTGCTCAACCACCTCCTCGAGGTGCTGCCGGGCAACTTGCAGAAGTTCACCCGGACCCTGAGCTACGGCAGCTGGTTCAACTACTACCTGTGCGGGATCAACGGCACCATCGGCATTTCCTCGCTCGACATCACGCTGCCGATCATCCCGATCCCGGGCACCCAGCGCGCGGAGAGGTGCGGTCCGTGAAACGGCTGAAGGATCGCAACCAGGCCGCGGTCGGCGCGGTGACGCTCGTGCTGATCGTGCTCGTCACGGCCACGACGTACTTCTCCGACCAGCTCCCGTTCTTCGGCAACGGCACGACGTACTCGGCGTACTTCGGCGAGTCCGCCGGTCTGGCGTCGGACAACGAGGTCGAGATCGCCGGCGTCAAGGTCGGCACGGTGTCTTCCGTGACGCTCAAGGGCAAGCAGGTGCTCGTCCGGTTCCGCGTCAAGGGCGTCCGCGTCGGCGACGCGACGACGGCGTCCATCGAGATCAAGACGCTGCTGGGCGAGAAGTACCTCGCGCTCGACACCAAGGGCCACGGCACCCAGGAGCCGGACGCGACCATCCCGCAGGCCCGCACGCGCACGCCGTTCCAGCTGCAGGACGCGTTCGACCAGCTGTCCACCACGGTCGGCGACATCGACACGAAGCAGCTGGCCGACAGCTTCAACGCGTTGTCCGACAGCCTCAAGGACAGCCCGCAGTACCTGAAGGACACGCTGAACGGCTTGTCCTCCCTGGCCAAGACGGTGTCCTCGCGTGACGCCGACCTCCACACGCTGCTGGCCAACACCAGCAAGGTGTCGAAGACGCTGTCCGACCGCAACGCCCAGCTGCAACGCGTGATCAGCGACGGCAACCTGCTGCTCACCGAGCTGCAGAACCGCAAGACCGCGATCCACGCGCTGCTCACCGGCACCCAGCAGCTCTCGCAGCAGCTGTCCGGGCTGGTCGCGGACAACCGCACGCAGCTGAAGCCGACGCTGGACAAGCTCGGGAAGGTGACCGACATCCTGCAGCGCAACCAGGGCAACCTCGACAAGAGCCTGCAGCTGATGGCGCCGTTCGCCCGCGTCGGCGCGAACGCGACCGGCAACGGCCGCTGGTTCGAGGGCTACCTGTGCGGGCTGCTCCCGCCGACGATCACCGTGGGCGGCCTGTCCATCAACCCCGAAGGCTGCACCCCGCCGATCGCGGCGCCGAACCAGGGGGTGGGTCGCCGATGACGATCCGGACGTACCGCGGCCGCAGCCTCGCGACGTGGGTGGCCTTCGCCTGCGTCGTCGCGCTGGTCCTCACCGCCGGGCTGTGGCTGGTGTTCCGCGAGTCCTCCGGCACGAAGCTGTCGGCGTACTTCGGCAAGACCGTCGGGCTCTACGCGGGTTCGTCGGTGCGGGTGCTCGGCGTGCCGGTCGGGCGGGTCACCGACGTCACGCCGCAGGGTGACGCGGTGCGCGTCGACATGCAGGTCGACGAGGTGCGGCTGCCGGCCGACGTCGGCGCGGTCGTCGTCGCGCCGAGCCTGGTCAGCGACCGCTACGTCCAGCTCACCCCGGCCTACGACAGCGGTCCGGTGCTGGCCACCGGCACGGTGCTGCCGCGCGATCGGACCGCCACGCCGGTCGAGCTGGACGACCTGTACTCGAGCCTGGACAAGCTGTCGACGGCGCTCGGCCCGAACGGTGCGAACAAGGACGGCGCGCTGTCGGGCGTCCTGGACACCGCCGCGGACGCCCTGCGCGGCAACGGCGCTTCGCTGAACTCGACGGTCGGGCAGCTCGCCGACCTCGCCAAGACCCTCGACGGCTCGAAGGACGACCTGTTTTCGACCGTGCAGAACCTGAACTCCTTCACCGGCGCGCTGGCCCAGAGCGACCAGCAGCTCAACGAGTTCTACGGCCGCGTCGCCGACGTCAGCCGGTTCCTCGCCGACGACTCCTCCGACGTCGGCGCCGCGCTGCAGTCGCTCGGCGGCGCGCTCGGCGACGTCCAGCAGTTCGTCAACGACAACAAGACGGCGCTGGAGTCCAATGTGGACAAGCTGGCGTCGCTGTCGAAGGTGCTCGTCGACCAGCGGGCGTCGCTGGCCGAGGTGCTCGACATCGCGCCGACCGGCGCCACCAACTTCATCAACTCCTACGACGCGGCGTCGGGCACCATCGCCGTGCGCGACAACCTCAACGAGCTGACCAACCCGCCGATCCTCACCGTGTGCCGGCTGATCAGCGCGGGCACGCCCAAGCCGATCCCGGACACGCTGGGCAGCATCTGCAAGCAGCTCGCGCCGATCCTCGACGGCGCGCTGAAGCTCCCCACCATCCCGCAGGTGCTGAACTCCCTGCAGAACGGCGAACTGCCACCGCTGCCACTCCCGCTCGTCGACGTGATGCAACAGCTTTCCGGCGGTGCCAAGTGAAGCGGCTCGCGGGCGTGCTCGCCGGGGTGCTCGTGCTGGCGGCCTGCAGCGACGGCGGGTTCAACGGCCTCTACGGCACGCCGCTGCCGGGCGGCGCCGACGTCGGCGACCACCCCTACCAGGTCACCGCGCTGTTCACCGACGTCCTGGACCTCGTGCCGCAGTCGAGCGTCAAGGTCAACGACGTCGCGGTCGGGCGGGTCGACAAAGTCACTTTGACGCCGGACACGCGGTCCGCGCTCGTCTCGATGACCGTCAACGGCGACGTCGCGCTGCCCGCCAACTCGCACGCCGAGCTGAAGCAGTCTTCGCTTCTGGGCGAGAAGTTCGTCGAGCTGAGCGTGCCGGCCGCGGAGCCGGCCTCCGGGAAGCTGGGTGACGGCGCGCAGATCCCGCTCGGGCGCACCAACCGCAACCCCGAGGTCGAGGAGGTGCTCGGCGCGCTGTCCCTGCTGCTCAACGGCGGCGGCGTCGAGCAGATCCAGAAGATCAGCCACGAGCTGAACGACGCGCTGTCGGGCAACGAGCCGGAGATCCGCGCGCTGCTGTCGCGAGTGGACGAACTGGCGACGCAGCTCGACGGGCACAAAACCGAGATCCTGCGGGCGATCGACGGCCTCGGCAAGCTGTCGGCGACGCTCTCGGGCCAGACGCAGAACCTGTCGAACGCGCTCGACAACCTCGCGCCGGGCCTGAAGATCGTCACCGACCAGCGCGACCAGCTCGTCGGGATGCTGAACGCGCTCACCACGCTGTCCGGCGTCGCGACCGACACCGTGACGAAGAGCCGTGACCAGCTGGTCGCGAACCTCAGGACGCTGCAGCCGACGTTGACGAAGCTCGGCGAAGCCGGTCAGGACCTGCCGAACGCGCTGCAGATCCTGCTCACCTACCCGCTCCCGGACTACGCGGGCAACGTCGTCAAGGGCGACTACGCGAACGTCGACGCGACCGTGAACCTGGATCTCGACAAGCTGATCCAGAACTTCACGAACTCGTCGCAGCCGCCGATCGCGCTGCCCAACACGATCGGCGGCGTGCCGTCCACCGGCACCGGCACCGCCGCACCGCCGCCGTTGCCCCTGCCCGACCTCGGGGCGGTGACCGGGCAGAGCGGCGGCACCGAGCTGCTGGGCGGCCTGCTGGGCCTGATCGGCGGTGGCAAGTGATCACGCGCAAGACCCGCGTCCAGCTGATCGCGTTCGTCGTCATCGCGGTCGTTTCAGTCGTGTACGCGGGCGGCAAGTACGCCGGGCTGGACCGGCTCTTCGGCAGCCGCGGGTACGTCGTCACCGCGCAGCTGACCGACTCCGGCGGCATCTTCGTCAACTCCGAGGTCGCCTACCGCGGCGTCACGGTCGGGCGGGTGACGTCGATGACGCTCACCGACCACGGCGTCGACGTCGCGCTCGACATCGACTCCGGCGGACCGGACATCCCGGCCGACGCGCACGCGCAGGTCGCGAACCGCTCGGCGGTGGGGGAGCAGTTCGTCGACCTGCTCCCGCAGCACGACGGCGGCCCGTACCTGCAGGACGGCTCGGTGATCACGCCGGACAAGACGTCGCTGCCGCCGTCACCGGACACCGTGCTGACCCACCTCGACGACCTCGTCGCGAGCGTCCACCCGGACTCGCTGCGCACGGTCGTCGACGAGACGTACAACGCGTTCGCCGGGGCGGGTCCGCAGCTGCAGCAGCTGCTGGACAGCACGGGTTCGCTCACCGCGGAGGCCGCGCAGTACGTCCCGCAGACCCAAGGGCTGCTGGCGAACTCGCGGATCGTGCTGACCACGCAGGAACGGCAGGCCGCGAACATCACCGACTTCGCGAGCGGGCTGCGCACGATCGCGGGCCAGCTCAAGACGTCCGATCCGGACCTGCGGCGCGTGATCTCCGAGGCCCCGCAGCTGAGCCGGCAGATCAGCGACGTGCTCGCGGCGTCCGGCACCGACCTGGGCGTGCTGTTCGCGAACCTGCTGACCACCGCGCAGATCACGTCGTCGCGCAAGGACGCCGTCGAGGAGCTGCTGGTGGCGTACCCGATCATCTCGGCGTTCTCGCCGTCGACGTCCCCGGACGGCACGGGCCACCTCGGAGTGGTGTTCAACTTCTTCGACCCGGCTTCGTGCACGAAGGGCTACGAAGGCACAAAGGAGCGTCCGGCGAACGACACGTCCGAGGCGCCGGTGAACATGAACGCCTACTGCGCGGAGCCGCCGGGCAGCCCGACGGGGGTGCGCGGGTCGCAGAACGCGCCGTACGCGGGGAAGCCGCCGTCGATCCCGGCCGCGCCTTCGCAGACCGCGTCGGCCCCTTCGCAGGCCCAGCTGCCGGGGATGCTGAGCCTGCTGACCGGGCCGTCGGCGGGCGGGCTGGGCAAGCTGCTGGGCGTGTCGTGAAGATCTTGGCCGTCGTCGCCGTGCTGGTGGCCGCTTTCGCCGGCTGGTCGTGGTGGCACGCGGCGTCGGACGACTCCCTGGCGCGCGGGCGCGCGCGTGACGCCGTGCTGGCGGCGGCGGGGCCGGAACTGGTCACATTGAACACGATCGACTACCGCAACGCGGGCGCGGACGTCGACCGCTGGATAGCCGCTACGGCGGGCCAGTACGGCAAGGACCTCACGGGCGACCGGCAGCTGCAGATCGACCGCGCGTCGACGGCGCGCACCGTGTCGACGGCGTCGCTGGTGGAGGCGGCGGTGACGGAGATCGACGTCTCTGCGGGCTCGGCGCGGTTGCTCGCGGTGCTGGATGTCCGGGTCTCGACGGGTGGTTCTCCTGCCGCTGCGCGCATGAGCCGCCTGACGGTGGACGTGACGCGGTCCGGCGCCGACTGGAAGATCGCGGGTGTTCAGGCGGCGGGCTCATGAAACGTTTCCTTGCGGCGGTGGTGGTCGTGGCGTTGGGCTGCGCGGTCTGGTTCGGCGTCGAGACGGCTTCGCTGTCGTCGTCCGACAACGCGGCCTTGGTCGATACTGCGGCGACTGCTTCGGTTTCGGCTGATGTCAGCGAAGCGGTGAAGGCGGTTTTCTCTTACGACTACGCGAATCTGGCTCGTACGGAGCGCGCGGCGTCGGAGTATCTGGTCGGTGATGCGGTTCGTCAGTACCAGGCTCAGTTCGCCTCGGCTCGTACTCGGGCTGCTGCCGGGAAGCTGATCCGTACTACTACGGTTCGGGCTGTCGGGGTTCGTTCGTTGGTCGGGGATGAGGCTTCGGTGCTGTTGTTTCTTGACCAGCAGACGGTTACCCAGGGTGGGGGTGCGCCGTCGTCTTCGGTGGCTCAGCTCTCTGTGACTGCTAAGCGTGTGGACGGTCGTTGGAAGTTGGCTACGCTGACTGCGCTTTAGGGCCACCGGGTTCCTCTCTTTCAAGATGCGGCTTCGCCGTGGCGTAGGAAATCGGCGCTTCTCATGGTTGCTTCTCGATGTGTTCGGCAGCGCCGATTCCCCACGCAGCGGGTACCCCTGCCGTGATCATCCGTTCGTGTGATGAACATGTGTTCGTCTGGCGGTAATCTTGGTGTGTGGACGGTGAAGCGGTGTGGAGAGCGGATGCGGTGGCCTTGGCCGATCGCGTCAGCTCGCTGCTCGGTGTGGTGCGGTCTGCTGAGGCTGCGATTGGTTCGCTGCTGGTTGAAATCGAGTCTCGTGGTGTGATGGAGCTGTTTGGGTATCGTTCTGTTGCCCGGTTGTTCGAGCATCTTGCCGATGTTCCCAAGGCTTCTGCCGATCGTGTGGTGAAACGAGCTTCCGCTCTAAATGCTGGGCGTGCTGTTGATGGCAGTCCGGTGTCCGCTGTTGCTTCGGCTACTGGGGTTCTTGCTGCTGGTGGATCGTTGAGCAATCCGATGAT
Organism: Amycolatopsis sp. NBC_01307; assembly: GCF_035975215.1. Lineage (NCBI taxonomy): Bacteria > Bacillati > Actinomycetota > Actinomycetes > Pseudonocardiales > Pseudonocardiaceae > Amycolatopsis > Amycolatopsis sp. NBC_01307. The sequence goes on from NZ_CP108403.1 coordinate 297,512, forward strand.
CGACGCCGTCGTCGAAGTGTTGGCTCAGGTTTCGTCCGAGCATCGTGATGACGTCGAACAGAGCCTGCTTTCCTTTGCTTCCGAGGCTGGGCACAAGCAGGTTGCTGCTTTAGGGGCGCGGATTGTGGCCCACCTCGATCCTGATGGTGCCGAACCCGATGAGGCCGAACCGTCCTTGCCCACCCGGGAGCTTTCGCTGCGGCGTAAGAGATCCGGGGTCTGGGAGCTGAACGGTCGCCTTGACGACGAGACCGGCACCCGGGCCAGTGCCTTGCTCGACTCGCTGGCCGAGCGTCGCTGCAGCGACGAGGGCGCGGACTTCCGCTCTCCGCAGGAACGTTACGGCGACGCCTTCTCCGACGCCGTCGACCTCGCGCTGAACTCCCCGGACCTGCCGACGCAGGCCGGCGAACGAGCCCACGTGATGGTCGCGGTCTCGCTGGCGGACCTGAAGTCCGGGGTCGGCCAGGCCACCCTCGGCGACACCGGCACCATGACCGCGGACGAAGCCCGGGTCCACGCCTGCGACGCCATGCTCATCCCGGCGGTCCTGGGCGAGAAGAGCGAACCCCTGAACCTGGGCCGCCTACGCCGCCTGATCTCCGCCGGGCTGCGCCGAGCGCTGTTCCTACGCGACCGAGGCTGCGCCTTCCCCGGCTGCCACCGCCCGCCGCGGCACTGCCAGGGCCACCACATCCGCCACTGGGCCGACGGCGGCCCCACGGACCTGACCAACCTGGTCCTGCTGTGCGCCCACCACCACCGGCTACTGCACCGTTCAGGCTGGGAAGTCCGCACAGCCGCCGACGGCCTACCCGAGTTCCTGCCACCGGAGTTCCTGGACAAGCACCGAAGACCCAGACGCAACAACATCCACCAACCGCTCCCATTCGCAGCCTGACCAACCAACAGGGAAAGGCCCGAAGCCACCGGCTCCGGGCCCAAACCCATGCCCGGTGTTCGGCCCGAGCCGAAGATCCCTCCTCGCCGGTGGCGAGCGGAACGGTTCGCTCGCCGAGCCCTATCAACGGGCCCCGCCCCGGGACGCGATGCCAGACCGCTGTCGACGCGCAACGCCAGGCTTCCTGAAGGTGCCGCCGTCAGAGCCCCGCAGCGGCCGAGTCGTCAGCGTTCGTGGATGGAGCTTTCTGGACGCCCAGCGTCCCGAATCCTCCATCGACACCCGCGGCCACCTCAGACCCGCGGCGCTGATCTGCTCAGCGATCCGCCTGATCACGCGATCAGGCGTTCCGGGGCGCTTGAAGCACCACAGTGCACCACCTCGTCGACGGGGACGGCCGACCACTGGTGACGTTGACCGGTCCCGGGCAAGCCGCGGACGCATCGATGTTCCCGCACTTGATGCGGCACTTGGCAATCCGTCGAACCGAGCCCGCAGGCGCCCCGACTGTGTCCGCGGAGACAAGGCTTACTCGTCTCGGGCGATCCGCGGACATTTGCGTGCCCGCGGGCATCACTGCGGCGAGGCCTGAGCCAGCTGACCAGGCCGGGCACCGCAAACGCCGCGGTTCCCGCGGCGGGCGCCCACCCGCTACTGCGAACTCGCCATCGTCTACCGCTCCGCGGTCGCTCTCCATGCCGTAGTGGCCTGGACCAAACACATTGCCAGACCCGCGGCACTAGCCATCCCAGACGGTCGCGCCCTGCCTCAGCACCTCGACCTCCGAGGGCGCCGACGTCGGCCACATCTCCACCACGTACCGGAAGTGCTCGCCGAACTCGTGCTCGTTCCACTCCGTCGCCGGCGGGCCTGCCGGGACGTACGACACCCGCGCCCGGTACAGCCCCGGCAGTACCGAAAAGAACCTTTCCTGCGACGGGTAGTCCGCGGGCCCGGAAATCACGAGTTTCCCGCTCGGCACCGGAAGATCTGCTTCCACGACGTGCTCGGCCGCGACCAGCACCGGCGGCGGACCGGGCGTGAGCGTCACCGATGACTCCACCAGGTCCGAGCGGGCCGTCACTATCGCGAGGCCGGCCGGCTCCGCGGCCAGGCGGTTGTCCACCGCCTGCTCGGTCCAGCCGCTGCCGTTCAGCTTCGACCCGGAATCGCGGACCGAGAACTGGCGCTGGTCGGCGTGGACGACTAGGTGCACACCAACCACCCTAGCCAGGACCCGCCCCGAAATGGTATCGACGCCGGGTTTAGCGTTGACACCATGACCTCTGCTTCCGTCGACGTCGACACGGCCCGCGCCGACTACGCGGCCCTCGTCGACCGCGGCCTCTCGCTCGACATCACCCGTGGCAAGCCGGCCCCCGAGCAGCTCGACCTCGCGAACGCGCTGCTCGCTCTCCCCGGTGACGGCTCCTTCAAGGCCGAGGACGGCACCGACGTCCGCAACTACGGCGGCCTCAAGGGCCTGCCGGAGCTCCGGCGCATCTTCGCCGGCGCCCTGCAGGTGCCGGCCGAGCAGCTGCTCGCCGCGGGCAACTCCAGCCTCGAGCTGATGCACGACGCCGTCGTGCACGCCCTGCTCAGCAAGGTCCCCGGCGCCGAGCGCCGCTGGGCCGACGAGCCGCGCGTCGCGTTCCTCGCGCCCGTGCCGGGCTACGACCGCCACTTCGCGCTCACCGAGCGGTTCGGCATCGAGCTCATCCCGGTCCCGATGACCGACGAGGGCCCGGACATGGACGTCGTCGAGCGGCTCGTCGCCGAGGACGCCGGGATCAAGGGCATCTGGTGCGTGCCGAAGTACAGCAACCCGACCGGCGTCACGTTCAGTGACGACGTCGTGCGCCGGCTGGCCACGATGACCACCGCGGCGCCGGACTTCCGGATCTTCTGGGACAACGCCTACGCCGTGCACCACCTGACCGACGACGAGCCGGCCCTCGCCGACATCCTCGCGCTCAGCGCCGAGGCCGGCCACGCCGACCGCCCGTTCGTCTTCGGCTCGACCTCGAAGATCACCTACGCGGGTGGCGGCGTCGGCTTCTTCGGCGCGTCCGAGGCCAACCTCGCCTGGTGGACCGGCCTGATCGGCAAGCGCACCATCGGCTCCGACAAGGTCAACCAGCTCCGCCACGCGCTGTTCCTCAAGGACGAGGACGGCGTCCGCGCGCACATGCGCAAGCACGCCGAGGTCATCGGCCCGAAGTTCGAGGCCGTCGACCGCATCCTCACCGAGGAGCTCGGCGACTCCGGCCTGGTCTCCTGGACCAAGCCGACCGGGGGCTACTTCGTGTCGCTGACCGTGCCCGAGGGCACCGCGAAGGAGGTCGTGCGGCTGGCCAAGGAGGCCGGGGTCGCGCTGACCCCCGCCGGCGCGACGCACCCGCACGGCGACGACCCGGCCGACGCCGTCATCCGCGTCGCGCCGACGTTCCCGAAGCTCGCCGACGTCGAAGAGGCTGTCCGCGCGCTGGCCGTCTGCGTCCGGCTCGCCGCGGCGCAGCGCTCCTGACCAGGGCAAACAAAACCGGCAAGAACTTTTTTCCGTTTTGACCGAGCCGGGGGCCGTCCGGGTACGTATGACCGGTGGGTGAGGTGGACGAACTCGTCACGAGAGGACGTCCCCCGGTGTTCGGAAAACGCTACACACAGCAGCTGATCGAGCGCAGCGCGGAGAACGCGACCGACCGCCGCCGCTTTCTGAAGGCTGCGGGAGCGGCGGGGCTCGGCGTCGCGGGCGCCGGCGCGCTCGGTACCGCGCTGTCCTTGGGCCTCGGCTCGGCCGGCGCGACTTCGCAGTACCCGGAGCAGGGCGACGCCGCGAAGGAGGCGGCCAGCGACGCCGCGGTGCTGAACTTCGCGCTCAACCTGGAGTACCTGGAAGCGAACCTCTACTCGTTCGCGGTCTACGGCTACGGGCTGAACGACAAGTACATCAACGGCGTCGGCAACCTCGGCAAGGTCTCCGGCGGGCACGCGGTGCAGTTCAAGAGCGAGCACACCAAGCAGATCGCGCAGGAGATCGCCGGCGACGAGGTCGCCCACGTCACCTTCCTGCGCAAGGCGCTCGACAAGGCCGCCGTCGCGCAGCCGGAGATCGACTTCCAGAACAGCTTCACCGCGGCCATGCAGGCCGCCGGGATCATCAACCAGTACCAGACGTTCGACCCGTTCGCGAGCGAGAACAACTTCCTGCTCGCCGCCTACCTCTTCGAGGACGTCGGCGTCTCGGCGTACAAGGGCGCGGCCCCGTTGGTGAACAACAAGACGTTCCTCGACGCGGCGGCCGGCATCCTCGCGGTCGAGGCGTACCACGCGGGCATCGTGCGCTCGCAGCTGTTCGAACGCGGCCTCGGCGACGTCACCAACAAGATCTCCGACGCCCGTGACAGCCTCGACGGCAAGGCGGACGACGACGAGGGCGTGCTCAAGGACGGCAAGGCCAACCTCGTCCCCGCCGACGCCAACGGCATCGCGTTCGGCCGCTCCGCCGACCGCGTGCTCAACATCGCCTACCTCAACCCGGACAAGGTCTCCTCGGGCGGCTTCTTCCCGCGCGGCCTCAACGGCGACATCGCCACCAGCGGTGCCAAGGAGTGAGCGCCGCGTGCCGCCGTCACGGTAACGTCGTGCACGGCGGCATGCGGAGTTCACGGCGGAGTTTCTCGGGGGGCGCGGGGTGCGGGTACTGGTCGCGGGTGGCGGGATTTCCGGCACGGTCACGGCGATGGCGCTGAAGCTGGCGGGACACGACCCGGTCGTGTTCGAGGCCCACGCTTCGGGCGGGGAAGACATCGGCGCGTTCCTGACGCTCATGCACAACGGCATGGACGCCCTGCGGGCGATCGGTGCCGACGGCCCGGTGATCGACGCGTCCTTCGCCGCGTTCGGCGTCGAGCTCGTCGTCCCGACCGGGGAAACCGTGGGACGGCGGGAGTTCGACACCGAGGGGCTCGACGGCCCGCGCACGCTGACCCGCGCGACGCTCTACCGCGTCCTGCAGGACGAAGCGGCGCGCCGGGGGATCGCGATCGAGCGCGGCCGGCGGCTGACCGGCGCCAAGACCGTCCCAGGCGGCGTCACGGCGGAGTTCGCCGACGGCGTCACCGAAACGGGTGACGTCCTGGTCGGCGCCGACGGCCTGCGTTCGGTGGTGCGGCGCCTGATCGACCCGGCCGCCGACGAGCCGCGCTACACCGGGCTGACCGTCGTCTACGGCTACACGCGCGCCGAAGGCCTGCCCGCGGCGCCGGGGATCTACCGGATGGTCCGCGGCAGCAAGGCGGCCTTCGGCTTCACGACCGACCCGGACGGCGCGACGTTCTGGTTCGCCCGCATCCCGGACGAGGAGCGGCCCCGCGCCGAGATCGCGGCGGTCACCCCGGCCGGCTGGCGCGCGTTCGCACACGCGGCGTTCGCCGGGGAACCGCTGCCCTGCGCGGACATCATCGCGGCCACGGGCGACGAGGTCTTCGGCGGTCACTCCTACGACGTCCCCGAGACACGGCTGTGGTCGACGCCGGAGATGGTGCTGGCCGGCGACGCGGCCCACGCGGCGTCCCCGGCCGCGGGCCAGGGCGCGTCGATGGCCCTGGAGGACAGCGTCGTGCTGGCGAAGTGCCTGCGTGACCTGCCGGACCCGGTCTCGGCGTTCGCCGCGTACGAAGGACTGCGGCGCGAGCGCGTCGAGAAGCTGGTGGCGGCGAGCGCGGGCCAGGACGTCGGCGAAGAGCGGGATTGGCTGTACTCGCACCACATCGACTGGGACGCGAAGATCACCGGCTGACGCGGTCCGCGACCGTCGCGCTGAGCAACGCCAGCTTGTCCGCCTCGGTGCCGGGCGTGGCGTGGTAGGCGACCAGCATGACCCCGTCGGTCCCGCTGACCAGGAGTTTCTCGCGGTTCAGGGTGATCTCGCCGACCTGCGGGTGGTGGAAGGTGATCGCGGCCGCTCCGCGGGCGCGGACGTCGTGGCGGGCCCACAGGCGGCGGAAGAGCGGGCTGGCCAGGGAGAGCTCGCCGACGAGCTCGACGAACCGGGCGTCGTCGGTGTCGGTGCCGGCCGCCTCGCGCAGGTGCGCGACCAGGACCTCGGCCGCCCTCTCCCAGCCGACGAACAGAGCCTGCTCGCCGGGGTCGAGCAGGACGTCGCGGAGCCGGTTGGCCCCGGGGACCAGGCAGGGTGACAGGGCCGTGGCCAGGGGATTTGCGGCCAGGACGTCCAGGTAGCGGCCCTCGACGAAGGCGGGCACGGGCAGCATCGCCAGGAACGCGGCGGTGCTGGGCGGCACGGTCTCCCGACGCCGCCGCCGGGGCCGGCGAGGCGCGTCCCCGGCGAGGCCGAGCAGGTACGCCGTCGAGTCGTCGTCCAGCCGGAACACCCGGGCCAGGGACCGCAGGACCTGCGCGGACGGGCTGCGGTCGCGGCCGCGTTCCAGCCGCAGGTAGTAGTCGGCGCTGATCCCGGCCAGCATCGCGACCTCCTCGCGTCGCAGCCCGGGCACCCGGCGCAGCCCCACCACGGGCACCCCCGCCTCTTCGGGGGTGACGAGCTCGCGGCGCGCCCGCAGGAACGCGCCCAGCTGGTTCCGGTCGGCCATGGGCCCCACGATAAGCCGAGGTCACCCGATGTGGGGGGTCCTGTCATCCCCCTGGCTGAGCGGAGCACTGGCACGGCTGCTTCACCCGGCGGATCGTCGTGGTCGAGATCAAGATGGCGGCACACACTCCGATGGGAAAGAACACATGAGCACGCAGCGGGTTCTCGTCACCGGCGGCTCGGGCTTCATCGCCGGGCACTGCATCCTCCAGCTCTTGGAGCAGGGGTACCGGGTTCGCACCACGGTGCGGTCGCTCGCGAAGGAGCAGGCCGTCCGCGCGGTGCTGACCGACGCCGGCATGACGCACGGTGACGCGCTGAGCTTCGTGGCCGCCGACCTCACCGACGACCGCGGCTGGGCCGAGGCGGTCGACGGCTGCGACTACGTCCTCCACGTCGCGTCGCCGGTCCAGCCGGGCAAGGTCGCGAACGACGACGACGTCATCGTCCCCGCCCGCAACGGCACCCTCCGCGTGCTGCGCGCCGCCCGGGACGGCGGGGTCCGGCGCGTGGTGCTCACCTCGGCGTTCCACGCGGTCGGCTTCGGGCACCCGCACCTCGATCGCGCCTTCACCGAGGACGACTGGTCCGTGCTCGACGGGCCCGGCGTCGACGCCTACGGCAAGAGCAAGATCCTCGCCGAGCGCGCCGCGTGGGACTTCGTCCGCGACGAGGGCGGCGCCCTGGAGCTGACGACGGTCCTGCCCGTCGCCGTCATGGGTCCGGTCATGGGCCGGGAGGTGTCCGGCGCCAACCACATCGTGCAGCGGCTTCTCGCGGGGAAGATCCCCGGCTACCCGGACATGTACGTCCCGATCGTCGACGTCCGCGACGTGGCGAGCGCGCACATCCTGGCGATGACGGCCGACGGCGCCGTGGGACAGCGGTTCCTGCTCGCCAGCGGTCCTTCGATGGCGATGAAGGAGATCGGCGCGCTGCTCAAGGAGAACTTCGGCGAGAGCGCGAAGAAGGTGCCGACCCGCACCATCCCGAACCTCGTCGTGCGGGCGGGCGCCGTGTTCTCGGCGGAGTTCCGGACCATCGCGGCCGAACTCGGCTTCGTCAAGAAGATTTCCCACGAGAAGGCCCGCTCGGTGCTGGGCTGGACGCCGCGGGAGTCGGCGGAGGCGGTCGTGGCCGCCGGCGAAAGCATGCTCCGCAAGTCGCTGGTTTCGGCCTGACGCAAGGAAAGGGGCGCTAGGCGCCGCAGGAGCCGCGGACCACCAGCCTGGTCGGCAGCAGCACCGGTTCCGGGGCCGCGTCCGTCTCGATCATCTTCAGCAACGCCTCCGCGGCCGCCGTGCCGAAACCCGGCTTGTCCTGGGCCACCGTCGTCAGCGCCGGGTCCACAAGGGACGCGACCTCGATGTCGTCGAAGCCGACCACCGCCAGGTCGTCCGGGACGCGCAGGCCCGTCGCGCGGGCCGCGAGCAGGGCACCCACCGCCATCTCGTCGCTCGCCGCGAAGACCGCCGTCGGGGGTTCCTTGCGGGCCAGCAGCCGGCGCATGCCGACGAAACCGCTTTCGCGGTAGTAGTCCCCGGACACGACGTAGTCGTCGCGCGCCTCGAGGCCCGCCGCGGCGAGGCCCTCCCGATAGCCCCGGGTGCGCTCGGCGGCCGGGGCGTTGTCGCGCGGGCCGGTAAGCGTCGCGATCCGGCGGTGCCCGAGCCCGGCCAGGTGCCGGACGGCGTCCGCCGCGCCGCGGACGTTGTCGGACGTCACGTACGTCGCTTTGGGACCGGAGATCGCGACGTCGAGCGCGACGCACGGCAGGCCGGACCGGGCGAACGCCGTGAACGCCTCCGCGTCCGAACCGCTGTCGATCAGCACCAGCCCGGCCAGGTGGTGCCGGCGCGTCATCCGGACGTAGGCGACCGGGTCGGCCAGGGAGACGCCGGGGGTGCGGCTGCGCGCGTCGTCGCTCGTGGCGAGCATCAGCAGGTGGTACCCGTGCGAGCTGAGTGCGGACTTCAAGCCCAGCAACAGGTCCTGCAGGAACGGGTGGCGCCAGCCGGGCCGCCGGTGGTCGGTGTCCCAGACCAGCCCGATCATCGCCGACTGCTTGCGCGACAACGCGCGCGCCGACTCGTTGGGGGAGAAGTCCAGCTCGCGGGCGACCCGCTCGACGCGTTCGCGGGTCGGCCCGCTGACCGACGCCGGCTGGTTGAAAACCCGGGAAACGGTGGCGACGGAGACGCCGCAGAGCTCGGCGATTTCGCGGGCGGTGACCATGGCGGCTCCTTCGGCTGTAACCGGTTACATAACTAGCACATCGACCCCTGCTTCGAAAAATTCGCGGTGCTGTTATCTCTTCGTTACTTGACGCACGAGCCTGGGAGCGCTCTCATAGAGGCCACATTCTCGCCCGGCCCCGGAGACACGTTCCCGGTGGCCGCGGTGTTTCCGCGCGCTTTCAGCAGAACAACGGAGATCTCATGCGCCCGAACACGAGAACCCGCATGGTCCTGGTGGCCGTGCTGGCCGCCGTCACCGCCCTGAGCGCCTGCAGCGGCGGCGACGGCGGGAGCGGCGGCGGCAAGGTCAAGCTCAGCCTCGGGCTCTTCGGCAACTTCGGTTACACCGACCTGATCAAGGAGTACCAGGCGGCGCACCCGAACATCGAGATCACCGAGCGTACCGCGGCCTACTCCGACCACCACAAGAACCTGGCCGCGCACCTGGCCACCGGGGGCGGCGCCGCGGACATCGAGGCCATCGACACCGGCTACGTCGCCCAGTTCAAGGCGACGCCGGACAAGTTCGTCGACCTCAACACCGTCGGCGGCGACAAGCTCAAGGACCGCTGGCTCGGCTGGAAGTGGTCGGCGTCGCTCGCCAAGGGCGGGCAGCAGATCGGCTACGGCACCGACGTCGGCGGCCTGGCCATCTGCTACCGCCGTGACCTGCTCCAGGCCGCCGGCCTGCCCGCCGACCGCGAGGCCGTCTCCGCGCTCTGGCCCACCTGGCAGGCGTTCTTCGACGCCGGCAAGCGCTTCCAGGCCAAGGCGCCGAACGGCGTCAAGTGGATGGACGGCGGCCCGACCGTGCTCAACGCGATCTTCGGCCAGGCCCCGACCGGTTACTACGACACCAGTGACCAGCTCGTCGTCGACAGCAACCCGGCGCTGCGGACCGGCTGGGACCAGGTCGTCGACGCCGTCAAGGCGAACCTGAGCGCCGGCCTGCTCTACAGCACGCCGACCTGGAACACCGGCTTCACCCAGGGCCAGTTCGCCACCGTGACCTGCCCGGCCTGGATGATGACCAAGATCAAGGACCAGGCGCCGGACACCGCCGGCAAGTGGGACGTCGCCAGCGTGCCCGGTGGCGGCGGCAACTGGGGCGGCTCGTACCTGACCGTGCCCAAGCAGGGCAAGCACACCGCCGAGGCCGCCGACCTCGCCGCCTGGCTGACCGCGCCCGAGCAGCAGGCGAAGGTGTTCACCAGCCAGGGCCTGCTGCCCTCGACGCCGTCGCTCTACACCGACCCGAAGATCACTTCCTACACGAACCCGTTCTTCAACAACGCGCCCGTCGGCAAGCTCTTCACCGACGCGGCGAAGAACCTGAACCCGCAGTACCAGGGCCCGAAGGCCGGCGACGTGCAGACCGAGTTCGGCAACGCGATGCAGCGCGTCGAGCAGGGCAAGCAGGACGGCGCGGCGGCCTGGCAGCAGCTGGTCGGTGACGTCTCGAAGCTCAAGTGACGGCTTCCGTGCCGAAGCTGAGCTTCGCCGACCGGCGGGCGCACTGGGACGTCAAGCTCTCGCCGTTCGGCTTCATCAGCCCGTACTTCCTGATCTTCGGTGTCTTCGGGTTGTTCCCGTTGCTGTACACGGCTTTCGTGTCGCTGCAGAAGCGCAACCTGCTCGACGCCGAGGGCGCGAAGTTCATCGGGCTGGACAACTACCGGGAACTGCTGTTCCACGACCCGTACTTCTGGAACGCGATGGGGAACACGGTCAGCCTGTGGCTGCTGACCACGATCCCGCAGATCCTGTTCGCGCTCGGCATCGCGCACCTGCTCAACCGCAGGCTGCGCGGCCGGACGCTGTTCCGGACCGGCATGATCCTGCCGAACATCACCTCGGTGGCGGCGGTCACGATCATCTTCGCGCAGCTGTTCGGCCGGGACTTCGGGCTGGTGAACTGGGTGCTGAGCTGGTTCGGCGCCGGGCACGTCGACTGGCAGGCGGGCACGGCCAGCTCGCACGCCGCGATCGCGTCGATGGTCGTCTGGCGCTGGACCGGTTACCACGCGCTGATCTTCCTGGCGTCGATGCAGGCGATCCCGTCGAGCCTGTACGAGGCCGCGACGCTCGACGGCGCGAAGGGGCACCAGCAGTTCCTGCGGATCACCGTGCCGCTGCTGCGGCCGCAGATCATCTTCTCCACGGTGATCGCGACGACCGGGAACATGCGGCTGCTCGCCGAGCCGCTGTTGTTCAACCCGGGCACCGCGGCCGCGACCGGCGGGTCCGACCGGCAGTTCCAGACCGCCGCGCTCTACCTCTACGAACAGGGTTTCAGCAAGTACGACTTCGGCTACAGCTCCGCGGTGGCGCTGCTGCTGGCGATCGCCACGATGCTCGTGGCGGGCGTGGCGTACCTGGTGACCCGGCGCATCCAGACCGATTGAGGAGCGGACATGTCCACCGTGCTGACCTCGACCTCGGCACCCGCCGAGGCCCGGCCACCGAGCCGGACGCGGCGGTTCACCCAGCGCGTCACCAGCCCGTGGACCTACGCCGCGCTGGTCGCGATCCTGGCCGGCTCGGCGTTCCCGGTCTACTGGTCGTTCGTCGTCTCGTCGCAGACGCCGGACGCGGTGGGCAGCGTGCCGCCGGTGCTGGTGCCGGGCGGGCACCTGTTCGAGAACATCGCCCGGGTCTTCGACGAGACGAACTTCGGGCTGGCGCTGGCGAACTCGGTGATCGTCTCGGGCACCATCACGCTGTCGGTGGTGCTGTTCTCGACGCTCGCCGGGTTCGCCTTCGCCAAGATGCGCTTCCGCGGCCGCACCCTGCTGCTGCTCCTGGTGGTCGCCACCCAGGCGATCCCGACCGAGCTGGGTGTCGTGCCGCTCTACATCATGATGGCCGACTTCGGCTGGGCCGGGCAGCTGCAGGCGGTCATCGTGCCGGGCCTGGTCACCGCGTTCGGTGTGTTCTTCATGCGCCAGTACTTCGAGCGGGCGCTGCCGCTGGAACTGCTGGAAGCCGGGCGGATGGACGGCTGCGGCTCGCTGCGGCTGTTCTGGCACGTCGCGCTGCCCACGGCCCGCCCGGCCGCGGCGGTGCTCGGCCTGTTCACGTTCATGCAGGCGTGGAACGACTTCTTCTGGCCGCTGGTGGTGCTGGTGCCGGAGAACCCGACCGTCCAAACGGCACTGTCCACACTGGCCAGTGGCTACACCACCGACTACACGCTCGTGCTCACCGCCGCGACCCTCGGCACCATCCCCGTCCTTCTCGTGTTCCTGCTGTTCGGCCGCCAGATCGTCGGCGGCATCATGCAGGGCGCCCTCAAGGGCTGAGCCTCCCGGGAGAGATCCGTGACTTCCAGTTTCCCGCCCGGCTTCCGCTGGGGTGTGGCCACATCGGCGTTCCAGATCGAGGGCGCCACCACCGAAGACGGCCGCGGACCGTCCATTTGGGACACCTTCGCCGCCGTGCCGGGCGCCATCGCCGGTGGTGACACCGGCGAGCCCGCGGCCGAGCACTACGAACGCTGGGAGCAGGACCTCGAGCTGCTCGGCGAGCTCGGCGTCGACTCCTACCGGTTCTCCGTGTCGTGGCCGCGGGTGCAGCCGGAGGGCCGCGGCCGCGTCGAATGGCGCGGCCTGCACTTCTACCGGCGGCTGGTGGAAGGGCTGCGGGACCACGGGATCGAGCCGTTCCTGACGCTCTACCACTGGGACCTGCCCCAAGCCCTGGAGGACGAGGGCGGCTGGCGGGCGCGGGACACGGCCCACCGGTTCGCCGACTACGCCGCCCTGGTCCACGAGGAGCTCGGCGACCTCGTCGACCACTGGACGACGCTGAACGAGCCGTACCCGTGCGCGGTCGCGGGTTACGGCGAGGGCCGGCACGCGCCCGGGGCGAAGGAGGGCCACGGCGCGCTGGCCGCCGCCCACCACCTGCTGCTCGGCCACGGCCTGGCGGTGCAGGCGATGCGGGCGCAGGCCGCGCACACGCACCGGTTCGGCGTCGTGCTCAACCAGTCCCCGGCGGTGCCGGTCACGGACTCGGCGGCCGACGCCGCGGCCGCGGCGCGGCAGGACACGTTGCTGCGCCGGCAGTTCACCGAGCCGTTGTTCGGCGGCCGCTACGCGCCGGGCCTGAAGGCGATGTTCGGGGCGGCATCGGACTTCTCGTTCCGCCACGACGGCGACCTGGCGACGATCGGGCAGCCACTGGACTACCTGGGCGTCAACTACTACTACCGGCAGCACGTCGCCGACGCGCCCCCGCGCGAGCCGGACCCGGCGCGGCGGACCCTCGCCGACATCGGGGTGGACACGACGCGCCTGCCGGACGTCCCGCGCACCGGCATGGGCTGGCCGGTCGAGCCGGAGGGCCTCACCGAAGCCCTGGTCGCGCTGCACAACGGCTACCCGGACCTGCCGCCGGTGTACGTCACCGAGAACGGCTGCGTCTACCCGGACCGCAGCGACTTCGCCGACTACGAGCGCATCAGCTTCCTGAGCGACCACCTGGCGGCGGCCCAGGAGGCCCTCGACGCCGGCGTCGACCTGCGCGGCTACTTCGCCTGGTCGCTGCTGGACAACTTCGAGTGGGCCCACGGCTACAAGCACCGCTTCGGCCTGGTGCACGTCGACTACACGACGCAGCGCCGCACGCCGAGGGCGAGCTACCGCTGGTACCGCGACCACATCGCGGCCCAGCACACCCCGTAATGCCGTGAAGGCCTCCTTACCGGCCATAAGAGCCGGTAAGGAGGCCTTCACGGCATTCGGCTACTTCTTGTACAGGGCCTCGATGTCGGTCGCGTAGTTCTTGGTCACCACGTTGCGCTTCAGCTTCAGGCTCGGCGTGATCTCGCCGCCCTGCTCGGTGAAGTCGTTGGCCAGCACGGTGAACTTCTTGATCGCCTCGGCCTTCGAGACCGTCTTGTTGGCCTCGTCGACCGCCGTCTGGATCTCCGCCAGCAGGTCGGCGTCGGTGGCCAGGTCCGCGACCGACGCGCCGGCGGGTTTGCCGTGCTGGGACTTCCAGGACGGGAAGTACTCCTCGTCCACCGTCACCAGCGCCGCGATGAACGGGCGCTGGTCGCCGACCACCATCGCCTGGCTCACCAGCGGGGCCGCCTTGATGGTGTCCTCGAGGCCGGACGGGGCGACGTTCTTGCCGCCCGCCGTCACGATGATCTCCTTCTTGCGGCCGGTGATCTTGAGGAAGCCGTCGACGTCCAGCTCGCCGATGTCGCCGGTGTGGAACCAGCCGTCGGTGAGCGACTCGGCCGTCGCCTGCGGGTTGTTGTAGTACGCCCGGAAGACGACGTCGCCCTTGAGCATGACCTCGCCGTCGTCGGCGATGCGGACCGACGTGCCGTTGACCGGCTTGCCGACCGTGCCGACGCGGAACGCCGACTGGGTGTTGACGTTGGCCGCCGCCGACGTCTCGGTCAGGCCGTAGCCCTCGAAGACCGGGACGCCGATGCCGCGGAAGAAGTGCGCCAGCCGCGCGCCGAGCGGGGCCCCGCCCGACACGGCGGCGACGCAGCGGCCACCGAGGGCCGCGCGCAGCTTGCCGTAGACGAGCTTGTCGAACACCAGGTGCTTGGCCTTCAGGCCGAGCCCGGCGCCGCCCTTGTCCTGCGCCTCGCTGTAGGCGACCGCGACGGCTTCGGCGGCGTCGAAGATCTTGCCCTTGCCGTCGCCGTGGGCCTTCTGCTTCGCCGAGTTGTAGACCTTCTCGAACACGCGCGGCACGGCGACCACGAACGTCGGCCGGAAGGTGCCCAGGTCGGGGACCAGGTTCTTGACGTCCGGGGTGTGCCCGAGGGTGACCCGGGCGGACAGCGCCGTCACGGCGATCGCGCGGGCCAGCACGTGCGCCAGCGGCAGGAAGACCAGCAGCGAGTTGCCCTGCTCCATCAGCTGCGGGAACGCCTCGATGTCGGCCCGGATCTCGGCCAGCAGGTTCCGGTGGGTCAGCTCGACGCCCTTGGGGCGGCCGGTGGTGCCCGAGGTGTAGACGATCGTGGCGAGCTCGTCGGCGACGACCTCGCGGCGGCGCTCGTGCAGCTCGTCGTCGGACAGCGTCGCGCCGAGCGCGGACAGCTCCTCGACGGCGGGGGAGTCGCCCTCGATCTGCCAGGTGTGGTTCAGCTCGGTGAGCCGGTCGCGGATCTCGTCGACGGCGCCGGCGTGGCCGTTCGTCTCGACGAACACACCCTTCGCGGCCGAGTCGGAGAGGATCCAGAACACCTGTTCGGGGGACGAGGTGTCGTAGATCGGGACCGTCACCGCGCCGGCCGCCCAGATCGCGAAGTCGATCAGCGTCCACTCGTAGCGCGTCTTCGACATGATCGCGACGCGGTCGCCGCGGCCGATCCCGGCCTGGGCCATGCCCTTGGCGACGGCCAGTACCTCGCCGGCGAACTCCTTCGCGGTGACGTCCAGCCAGCTGCCGTCGACCTGGCGACGGAAGCTGACCACGTCGGAGAACCGCTCCGCGTTCGCCCAGACGACATCGGCCATGTTCTCGTCGTCGGCCACCGGCTTGCCGGCGGGAGCGCTGTATTCGCGCACGTGGGACCTCCGTGTTCAACGCGTGCTGCGGCAGATGACACCGCTGTTACCCGCCAGTCAACTTAGCGTGAGGAGCACCTTAAGACCATGCTGATCGCCGTCGCACGGCGAGGGCGTGACATTCTTCGCTCCGTGAACCAGGCGCCACCCGCTCTCGACGTCGTCGACGAGACGTTCCTCGTCGTCCCGCCCGCCACCGTGGCCGCGGTCTTCGCCGATCCGAGGTCCTGGACGCGCTACTGGCCGGACCTGGTGCTCGAGGTCTACACCGACCGGGGGGACAAGGGCCTGCGCTGGACCGTGCGTGGAGCGCTCGTCGGTACCATGGAGGTCTGGCTCGAGCCGGTGCTCGACGGCACCCTGCTGCACTACTTCCTGCGGGCGACCCCCGCCGACGCGGCCGGGACGCCCCGGGCGCTGGCGCCGCGCGACCTGCGCCGGGAGTTCGACCGGCGGGCCCGTGCGGCGAAGGCGATCGCCCTCGGGCTCAAGGAGATCCTGGAGGACGGGCGCGAGCCCGGAGTTCCTCCGCGGGGTGACGAGTAAGGGGATCAGGGGTGCGGGTACACGTCGTCTCGGACGTGCACGGCAACGCGGACGCGCTGAAGCGGGCCGGGGACGGGGCCGACGCGCTGGTCGTGCTCGGTGACCTGCTCGACTTCGTCGACTACCGCGAGCACGAGAAGGGCATCATGGGCGCCCTCTTCGGCGCCGAGAAGGTCGGCGAGTTCGCCCGGCTGCGCCGCGAGGGCACCCGTGACGAAACCGTTGCCTACTCCCGGACGCTCTGGGCGAGCCTCGACGACCCGGGCGCGGCCGTCGACGAGGCCATCCGCGAGCAGTACGCGACGCTGTTCGCGGCGATGACCGCGCCGACCTACGCCACCCCCGGCAACGTCGACACCCCGGCGCTGTGGCCCGAGTTCGCGGGCGAGGGCATCCGGGTGCTGGACGGCGAAGTGGCCGAGATCGGCGGCCTGCGGTTCGGGTTCGTCGGCGGCGCGCTGCTGCCCGACGGCGTCGTCCCGCGCCGCCGCAAGGGCGCCGCCTGGCGCCCCTACCTGCGGGATCGCGCGGACTACGAGGCCGGCGTCGCCGCGCTCACCGAGGTCGACGTGCTCTGCACGCACGCCCCGCCGGCGCTGCCCGAGCTGACCTACGACGTCGTCGCGCGCCGCAGCGAGCTCGGCTCGGCGGCCCTGCTGGACCTCATCCGGGAACAGCGGCCGCGCTGGTCGGTGTTCGGGCACGTGCACCAGCCCCTGGCCGCCCGCGCCCGGGTCGGCCTGACCGAGTGCCGTAACGTGGGTCACTTCAAGGAGACCGGGCAGCCCTACGTGCTGCGCTGGTGACCGGCCGCGGCGGCTACGCTTCGTCCATGGCCGAGCAGTCCACACAGTCCATCGAGGTCGACGCCGAGCCCAGCCGGGTGATGGCCGTGATCGCCGACTTCCCCGCCTACCCGGAATGGGCCAAGGCCGTCCGGCAGACCGAGGTCCTGGACACCGACGCCGGAGGCCGGGCCAAGCAGGTCAAGCTGACCCTCGACGCGGGCCCGATCAAGGACGTCTACACCCTCTCCTACGAGTGGGACGGCGACGGCCTCGGCGTCAGCTGGCACCTGGTCAAGGGCCAGATGCAGAAGGCGCAGAACGGCCGGTACGCGCTCGAGGACCTCGGCGGCCGCACCCGCGTGACGTACACGCTTTCGGTGGAACTGGCGCTGCCGATGATCGGGTTGCTCCGCCGCAAGGCCGAGAAGATGGTCATGGACACCGCGCTCAAGGAGCTCAAGAAGCGGGCCGAGGGGTAACCACGTGCGGATCCTGCTGTTCACCGGCAAGGGGGGTGTCGGGAAGACCACGCTGGCCGCGGCCACCGGCGCCGCGCTGGCCGGCCGCGGCAGGAAGACCCTCGTCGCGTCCACGGACCCGGCGCACTCGCTCGGCGACGCCTTCGGCCACACCCTCGGCGCCGAACCGTCCGAAGTGGACGCACTCCTTTCGGCCGTCCAGATCGACTCGCGGACGCTCGTCGACACGACCTGGCACCAGCTGCGCGCCGAGCTGCAGACGACGTTGTCCGGTGCCGGGTTCGACACCCTCGACGCCGAAGAGCTGACCGTGCTCCCGGGCGTCGACGAGCTGCTCGCGCTGAGCGAGGTCCGGCGGCTGGCCGAGCACGGCCCGTGGGACACCATCGTCGTCGACTGCGGCCCGACGGCCGAGACGCTGCGGCTGCTGGCGCTGCCCGAAGCCGTTTCCGGCTACCTGACCAGGGTGTTCGGCCGCCGCGGCCGGGTCACCGACTCCGTGCGCCGCCTCGGCACGCACCTCGAAGGCCTGCGCGCGCTGCTCACCGAGCCGTCGGTGACCACCGTCCGGCTCGTCCTGACGCCCGAACGGGTCGTCGTCGCCGAAGCGCGGCGCACGCTCAGCTCGCTCGCCCTGCGCGGCATCGCCGTCGACGGCCTGATCGCCAACCGGCTGATGCCCGCGCCCGGGATCTGGCGCGGCGGCGCCGCGTCGTGGCTGCGCACCCGCCGCACCCAGCAGGACACCGTGCTCGCCGAGCTGACCGCGGCCGGGTTCACGCGGGTCGCCCGCGTCGAGCACCGGGCCGTCGAACCGGTCGGGCTGCCCGCGCTGCTGGGGATCGCCGACGAGCTCTACGGCGACCGCGACCCGCTGGCCGGCGACGGCACCCCGGTCACCCCGCTGCTGCGGGTCCGGCCCGCGCCCGGGGGCTACACGCTGCGCGTCGCGATCCCGCTGGGGCGGGACGCCGAAGTGGACCTCGCTCGCGTCGACGACGACCTGGCGATCACCGTGGACGGCTTCCGCAGGCTCATCGCCCTGCCGGAGTCGCTGCGGCCGTGCCGGATCACCGGCGCGGAATCCGACGCCGACGGCCTGCTCGTGAGCCTGGCCGGGAACCGGGGCCGCGGATGAGCGAAGAAGAGGTCGCCGACGGGTTGCGCCTGGCCGAAGAGCTCCGGCTGCTCGTCGAGATGGTCGTCGAGAAGGCCGCGCCGTGGCTCGAAGGCGTGGTCGCGGCCGGGCACGGTGACCCTGACCAGGCGAAACCCGAGGCCTCGGCGTGCGGGTGGTGTCCGCTGTGTGCGATCGTCGCCGTGGTGCGGGGTGAGCGTCCGGAGTTTGCTGCGCGGCTGCTGGAACAGCTGGCCCAGCTCGTGGCGTTGCTCCGAGCGGTGCTCGCGGATCGCTGGGAGCCGGATGAGGGCGTCCACATGCCCGGGTTCCGGCCCGCACCGCGACCACCGGCGGATGCGACGGCGTCGGCGAGGGTGCAGCACATCACCGTCCGCAGACGGGACGAGTGGCGGCCGGATCGGGAGAGCTGAGTGCGGACGATAGGGGTGGACGTCGGCGGGACGAGCATCCGGGCCGGTGTGGTGGACGAGCGTGGCTCGCTGCTCGACACGGCCCGGGTCTCGACGCCGACGGAGGAAGGCGCCCTCGAGGACGCCATCGCGGGCGTGATCGAGGACCTGCGCAACCGGCACGAGGTGTCGGCGGTCGGCCTGGCCGTCGCGGGCTTCGTCGCGCGTGACCGCCGGTCGGTGATGTTCGCGCCGCACCTGGCGTGGCGCGGCGCGCCGGTCGCCGACCGGATCGAGAAGCGCGTCGGCCTGCCGGTGCTGCTGGAGCACGACGTCAACTCGGCGATCGTGGGCGAGCACCGGTTCGGCGCGGCGCGCGGCGCGCAGATCGCCGCGCTGGTGGCGCTCGGCACCGGGATCGGCGCCGGCCTGCTGCTGGACGGCAAGCTGTACCGCGGCGCGTACGGCGTCGCCCCGGAGCTGGGTCACCTGACGGTGGTCCGCGGCGGCCGGGCGTGCCCGTGCGGCAAGTACGGCTGCTGGGAGCGGTACTGCAGCGGAACGGCCCTCGCCGCGACGGCGGTGGAGCTGCTGGCGCGGCACCCGGGCCGCTCCACGGTGCTGGCCCCGCAGGTCGCGGGCGACCCGGGCTCGGTCACGGGGCGGCGGGTCGCGGGCGCGGCCCGCGACGGCGACCCGATCGCCCAGCTGGCCATGGCGGAGCTGGCCAAGTGGCTGGGCGAGGGCCTGGCCCTGGTCGCGGACGTCTTCGACCCGGAGATCATCGTGATCGGCGGCGGAGTGTCGGAGTCGGCCCCGCTGTTCCTGGACGAGGCCCGCGAGCACTACGCGGGTGCGATCACGGGCGCGAGACACCGCCCGCTGGCGCGGATCCGCACGGCCCACCTGGGCGACGACACGGCGATCGTCGGCGCGGCGGCCCTGGCGGTGGAGGCGGCCAAGACCCCGGTCTGATCCCGAGCCGCCGGCGGCTCTGTGTCCGTTCCGTGGACTCCGTCGGCGAGTGTGCCAAGGTGGATGGGGTGAGCCTGCCGTCCGCGAGTGTGTTCGTCCGGTGTTCCTGCGGGCGGCTGCACTGGGGGCGGTACGGGGCCGCCGGGTTGCTGCTCTTCGATCCGGCTCGCGGGGTGCTGCTGCAGCGCCGGGCCTGGTGGGTGCACAACGGCAGTACCTGGGCCTTGCCCGGCGGGGCTATCGAGGCGGGGGAGACCGCCGTCGGGGCCGCGGCGCGGGAAGCCTTCGAAGAGGCGGCGATCCCCGCCGACGCGTTCCGGGCGCTTTCCGCCTCCGTGGTGGACCATGGCGACTGGAGCTACACGACCGTTCTCGCGCTGGCCGGCGACATCGACGCCAAGGTCGCGAACCCCGAAAGTGCGGAGGTGCGCTGGGTGGACCCCGACGACGTCCCGGGTTTCCGGCTGCACCGCGACTTCGCGGCGGCCTGGCCGGCGCTGCGGCCGCGGGTCGGGCAGGAGCTGGTGCTGGTCGTCGACGCGGCCAACGTCGTCGGCTCGCGGCCGGACGGCTGGTGGCGCGACCGCCACGGCGCCACCGAGCGCCTGCGCGACCAGCTCACCCGGCTCGCCGAAACCGGCCTCGAAGACCCCGAAGATCCCGCGCTGACCTGGTGGCCGCGGGTGATCCTGGTGGTCGAGGGCAAGGCCGGCGGGGTGCAGCCGGCGAAGGGCGTCGAGGTCGTGCCGGCCGACACCGACGGCGACACGAAGATCGTCGAGGTCGCCGGGCAGCACCGCGAGGCGAAGGTCCTCGTCGCGACGGCCGACCGCGAGCTGCGTGGCCGGGTCGAAGCGCTCGGCGCGTCCGCGATGGGCCCCGGCACGCTCCGGACCCAGCTGGACCGGCTCAATCCTTGAGGATCCCGTCGCGCATCTCCGCGACCAGCGACGCGACGACGGCCTTGAGGCTGCCCTTGTGCCGCGTCGCGACCGCCCGCTGCCGCTGGTAGCTCGGCCCGTACTCCAGGATCGTCTCGACGTCGCGCAGCTCGGCCTCGCAGCCCAGCCGCCGCGCCACCGGCTGCAGCCGGTCCAGCAGGTCGGCGACGTCGTCGGTGACCAGCCGCTCGCGCCCGGCCGCGTCCAGGATGACGATCGCGTCGGTGCCGTAGCGCGCCGCGCGCCACTTGTTCTCCTGGACGTGCCACGGCGGCAGTGACGGCAGGATCTCGCCGTCGTCGAGGCGCTCGCTGAAGTCGTCGACCAGGCACTGGGTCAGCGCCGCGATCGCGCCGACCTCCTCCAGCGTCGGCAGGCCGTCGCAGACCCGCATCTCGATCGTGCCCAGCTGCGGTGACGGCCGGATGTCCCAGCGGATCTCCGAGAAGCTGTCGATCACGCCGGTGGTGAACATGTCGTCGACGTAGTTCTCGAGCTCGGCCCACTTCCGGAACTGGAACGGCAGCCCGGCGGTCGGCAGCTGCTGGAAGATCAGCGCGCGGTTCGACGCGTACCCGGTGTCCTCGGCGCCCCAGTACGGCGACGACGCCGACAGCGCCTGCAGGTGGGGCGCGTAGTTGAGCAGCGCGTCGAGCACCGGCAGGACCTTCTCGCGGTGGTCGAGCCCGACGTGGATGTGGACGCCGTAGATCAGCATCTGCCGGCCCCACCACTGGGTGCGGTCGATCAGCTTGGCGTAGCGCGCCTTGTCGGTGACCTTCTGCTGGTACCAGTTGGAGAACGGGTGCGTGCCGGCCGAGAACATCTCGACGCCGAGCGGGTCGGCGACGCCGTGCACGACGTCGAGCGACTCGTTGAGGTCCGCCTTGATCTCGCCGATCGTCTCGCAGACGCCGGTGATGATCTCGATGGTGTTGAGCAGCAGCTCCTGCTTGATCTTCGGGTGCTCGGCTTCGCCGTCCGGGCGCACGGCGTCGAGGATCCGCTCGGCGGTCGAGGACAGGTCGCCGCTGCGCCGGTCCACCAGGCCCAGCTCCCACTCCACGCCGACGGTGGAGCGCCGCGAAGGCGTGAATTCGATGGTCATCGACGTCCGGTCAGACCTGCGCGCCGGTGCTCGGGTCGGCGCCCGGCGGCGGCCCCTGCCGGACGCGGAGCAGCAGCAACGCGATCGACGTCGCCAGCGCGAGGATGCCCAGCGGGGTCGCCACCGTCGGGCCCACGCCGATCACGCCGGGCAGGATCAGCAGGAACAGCCCGGCCAGGAACAGCAGCAGGATGAGGAACGCGCCCATCTTCGGCCGCGGCAACGGCGGCGGGTCCGGCGGGACGAAGTGCTCGTCGTCCGCCGCCGGGTCGTCGGAGAACATCGTGCTGTCCCACGTGGTGCCGCCCGACCGCCAGCCGGTGTCCGGCGGGTCGGCCGCGGCGGGCGGCTTCGGCTCGGCCGGCCGGTCCGGGGCCTTGCGAGGCTCGCTCTCCTCGGCCACCCCGCGGCCCGCGGCACTGCCGGCGGCACCACCGGCGCTGTCGGCGTTGTCCGCGGTGTCGGCGGTGTCCAGCTCGGGCAGCCCGAACCCGCCGGCCCGCAGGTCGGCGACGATCTCGGCGAACGTCGCGTCGACGTCCTCCGGCCCGTCCTTCCCTCGGCTCATGCGGTCTCCTCCGCTTGCCCGGCGTGCGCCTTCGCGAACTCGACGCTGCGGGTGAAGATCAGTTCCGCGTCGTTGTCCTGGGTCGCCACGTGATAGCTGTTCTCCAGCACGACTTCGGTGACGTCGGCGCTCGAGATCCCGGCCAGCACCAGCCGCGAGTTCTCCGGCTCGACGACGTGGTCGACCGCCGAGTGCAGCAGCAGCACCGGCTGCGTCACCTTCGGCAGGTCGGCGCGCACGAGCGCCCACAGCTTCGCCAGGCTCGCCGCGGCCCGCACCGGAGTCCGCGGGTAGGCCAGCTCGGTCTCGCCCGGCTTCTTGATGTCGTTCGCGATCGCCGGCACCGAAGGCACGATCTTGCCCAGCACGGGCAGCAGCTTCGTGTCCCACTTCAGCCGCGTCACCGACGGGTTGACCAGGACGATCCCGGCGATCCGGTCGCCGAACTCCTCGGCCAGGCGCAGCGTGAGCGTCCCACCCATCGAGAGCCCGCCGACGAAGACCGTCCTACACGTCGACAGCAGCTCGAGGAGCGCTTCGCGGATCGCGCCGTACCAGTCCTGCCACGTCGTGCGGTTGAGGTCGGGCCAGCGGGTGCCGTGGCCCGGCAGCAGCGGGCAGCGCACGGTGAACCCGGCCTCGGCGAGGTGGTCCCCCCAGGCCCGCATGCTCGCGGGGGTACCGGTGAACCCGTGGCAGAGCAGGAACCCGGTCTCGGCCGAACCGGTGTGGCCGAACGGTTCCGCGCCGGCGAGCACGCCCATGCGATCGCCTTCCGTGTGAGCGGTGTAGACCGTCCATGCTCTCACGGGTCGAGGGCGTTGTGGGGGTCCGCCCGGACCCGTAATTCTCTGTGAGATCGATCGCTGCCCGGCGGGTATCCGGGTGGTCGCCGTTGTGCGGAGGCCACCCGGCTTCGTAGTCTGGTCGACGCGGGTGACAGGGGCTGAGCTGCGATGGAGGACTGAGGCACCGGTGCTGTACTGGCTCATGAAGTGGGTGTTCATCGGTCCGCTGCTCAAGACGCTGTGGCCGACCAAGGTCGTCGGGGCGGAGAACATCCCCGAGACCGGCGGCGCGATCCTCGCGGGCAACCACCTCGCGGTCGCCGACTCGTTCTTCATGCCGCTGCGGGTCAAGCGCAAGGTGACCTTCCCGGCCAAGTCCGAGTACTTCACCGAGCCGGGCTTCAAGGGCCTGCTCAAGAAGTGGTTCTTCACCGGCGTCGGCCAGTTCCCGATCGACCGCTCGGGCGGCAACGCGGCCCAGGCCGCGCTCGACACCGCGACCCGGCTGGTCAAGGCCGGTCACCTGCTCGGCATCTACCCCGAGGGCACCCGCTCCCCGGACGGCCGGCTGTACAAGGGCAAGACCGGCGTCGCCCGGATCGCCCTGGACTCCGGCGGCGTCGTCGTCCCGGTGGCGATGATCGGCACCGACAAGGTCAACCCGATCGGCTCGAAGATGTGGTGGCCGCGCCGCCTCGAGGTCCGCTTCGGCAAGCCGCTGGACTTCTCCCGCTACGAGGGACTCGCGGGCGACCGCTTCATCGAGCGGTCGATCACCGACGAGATCATGTACGCGCTGATGGAGCTGTCCGGCCAGGAGTACGTCGACATCTACGCGGCGAAGGCCAAGGAACTGCTCGCCGCGGAGGCCGCCGGAGCCAAGCCGAAGGTGCCGGCGCAGCCCACCGCGCGGGACGCGACCCGGGTGCCCGACAGCAAGGTCGGCTAGCCCACTAGGGTTCACCGGTGCGTTTTTTCTACGACACCGAGTTCATCGAGGACGGCGTGACGATCGACCTGGTGTCGATCGGTGTCGTTGACGAGCGTGGCCGCGAGTTCTACGCGGTCTCCACGGACTTCGACCCGGCTCGTGCCGGGGCGTGGGTCCGCGACAACGTGCTGCCGAAGCTGCCCTCTCCCGCCGACCCGGCTTGGCGCAGCCGCGAGAAGATCCGCGCCGACCTGCTGGAGTTCTTCGGGAAGCCACCGGGCGGGATCGAGCTGTGGGCCTGGTTCGCCGCCTACGACCACGTCGCGCTCGCGCAGCTGTGGGGCCCGATGCCCGCCCTGCCGCGACAGCTGCCGCGGTTCACCCGCGACCTGCGTCAGCGCTGGGAGGACGCCGGCAAGCCGAAGCTCCCGGCGGCCCCGACCGACCAGCACGACGCCCTCGCGGACGCCAAGCACAACCTGGCCCGCTGGGACGTCATCGAGTCGTACTTCCCCCGCCGCTGAGGATTGCTGGAAGGCCGTGAATGCCACATCGAGGGACATAGCGTCCCTGGATGTGGCATTCACGGACTGTCAGCGGCGCGCCCGGACCGCCTCGGCCAGCTCGTCCAGCAGGGGAGCGGTGTCGTCCCAGGCCATGCAGGCGTCCGTGATCGACTGGCCGTAGGTCAGCTGCTCGGGGTGGCCCAGGTCCAGCTCCTGGCGGCCGCCCGCGAGGAAGCTCTCCATCATCAGGCCGGCGATGCCGCGCTCGCCCGCACCGATCCGCGCCGCCAGCTCGCGGACCACCGCCGCCTGGCGGATGTGGTCCTTGCCGCTGTTGCCGTGGCTCGCGTCGATGATCACGCGCTCCGGCAGGCCCGACTTCGCCAGCCGGGCCAGGGTGTCGGTGACCGTTTCGGCGTCGTAGTTGGGGCCGCCCGCGTGGCCGCGCAGGATCACGTGGCAGTCCGGGTTGCCCGACGTCGTGAGCAGCGCCGCCAGCCCGTCGGTGTTGATGCCGGGGAACACGTGGCTCGCCGCGGCCGCGCGGGTCGCGTCGACCGCGACCTGGACGTCGCCCTCGGTGGAGTTCTTGATGCCGACCGGCATCGACAGCGCGCTGCACAGCTGGCGGTGCACCTGGCTGGCCGCGGTCCGCGCGCCGATCGAGCCCCACGTGACGATGTCGGCGATGAACTGCGGCGTGATCGGGTCGAGGAACTCACAACCGACCGGCAGGCCCAGCTCGGAGACGTCGAGCAGCAGCCGGCGCGCCATCCGGAGGCCCTTGTTGACGGCGAAGGTGCCGTCGAGGTCCGGGTCGTTGATCAGGCCCTTCCAGCCCAGCGTGGTGCGCGGCTTCTCGAAGTACACGCGCATCACGACGTGCAGCTCACCGCGCAGCTCTTCGGCCTTCTCGGCGAGACGGCGGCCGTAGTCGAGGGCGGCTTCGGGGTCGTGCACCGAGCACGGGCCGACGACGACGAGCAGCCGGTCGTCGCGGCCTTCGAGGATGTCGACGGTTTCGGCGCGTCCGTGCTGCACGACCTTCGCGACGGCGGCGTCGACCGGATGATCCTCGCGCAGCATGGCGGGCGAGATGAGCGGACTGATCGACGTGGTGCGCGCGGCGTCGAGGTCACCGATGGCGGCCGGGCCTGCGGAGAGCGTCATGGCGGGGGTGTTCCTTCCTGATGGACACCGACCCGCGCGGGGGACCCTCGCCGAGCCGGTAGGAGAATCCGGCTCGGGGGTGGAGGTCAGCGCAGGTTCACGCCGCCGTGCCCACCCGGGGCCGGCTTCGTAAACCAGTAATAGCGCTGCACGTGACCAAGTTAGCACAACGACGGCGCGGACCGATTCGGCAGGTGGTACGGGCTGCACCGATCCAGACGAAGCCAGCTACGCTTGGCCCTGGCGAAATGTGACTGTCATCTCCAGCGAACACAAACGGAGGATTCTCATGCGTGTCGGTGTGCTGACCGGCGGCGGCGACTGCCCGGGTCTCAACGCGGTCATCCGCGCGGTGGTCCGCAAGGGCATCGAGGTGCACGGCTGGGACTTCGTGGGCTTCCGCAACGGCTGGAACGGCCCGCTGACGGGCGACAGCCGCCCGCTCGGCCTGAACGACGTCGAGGACATCCTGACCCGTGGCGGCACGATCCTGCGCTCGTCGCGGACCAACCCGTACAAGGTCGAGGGCGGCGTCGAGCAGATCAAGAAGGTCCTCGCCGAGCAGGGCGTCGACGCGCTGATCGCGATCGGCGGCGAGGACACCCTCGGCGTCGCGAAGCGCCTGACCGACGACGGCGTCGGCGTCGTGGGCGTGCCCAAGACGATCGACAACGACCTGGGCTCCACCGACTACACGTTCGGCTTCGACACCGCGGTCTCCATCGCGACCGAGGCGATCGACCGGCTGCACACCACCGCCGAGTCGCACCACCGGGCGCTGGTCGTCGAGGTCATGGGCCGGCACGCCGGCTGGATCGCGCTGCACTCCGGCCTGGCCGGCGGCGCCAGCGTGATCCTGGTGCCGGAGCGGGCTTTCGACGTCGACCAGGTCGTCTCCTGGGTCGAGCGCCGCTTCGAGAAGGAGTTCGCGCCGATCATCGTCGTGGCCGAGGGCGCGCTGCCCGAGGGCGGCGAGGAGAGCCTGCTCACCGGCGAGAAGGACGCCTTCGGGCACGTCCGCCTCGGCGGCATCGGCACCTGGCTGGCCGACGAGATCGCGAAGCGCACCGGCAAGGAGTCCCGCGCGGTCGTGCTGGGCCACGTCCAGCGCGGCGGCACGCCGACCGCGTACGACC
Source organism: Amycolatopsis sp. NBC_01307 (assembly GCF_035975215.1). Lineage (NCBI taxonomy): Bacteria > Bacillati > Actinomycetota > Actinomycetes > Pseudonocardiales > Pseudonocardiaceae > Amycolatopsis > Amycolatopsis sp. NBC_01307. The sequence continues at coordinate 324,272 of NZ_CP108403.1, forward strand.
GCGTGCTCGCGACCCGCTTCGGCCTGCACGCCGTCGACGCGGTGGCCGACGGCGACTTCGGTGTCATGGTCGCCCTGAAGGGCACCGACATCGTCCGCGTGAAGCTCTCGGAGGCGACCGCCGAGCTGAAGACGGTCCCGACCGAGCGCTACGAAGAGGCCGAAGTCTTCTTCGGCTGAGCAGCCTGTTCGTCCGTGAAGGCCTCCTTACCGGCTCTTATGGCCGGGAAGGAGGCCTTCACGGCTTTCGGATGCGGGCGCTAGATGCGGGCCAGGGTGTCCAGGACCGTGATCGCGCGGGCGATGTCGTCGGTCAGCGGGCGGTCGTCGGTGCTCTCGTCCAGGACCTCGGACGCGACGTCGAAGGCGTCGCGGACCGGGAGGTCGACCAGGTCGGCGTCCCGCATCCGCAGCGCGCGGACCGCCGCGACCAGCTCGCAGGCCAGCACCTGTTGGTACGACGTGCAAGCCGCCGTCGCCGCGCGGGCCGCCTGGGTCGAGAAGCTCGCGTGGTCCTCGATGCCGCGCGACACGACGGCCGTGCCGAGCGTCGCCGGCAGCGCCGCCTGACGCAGCTCCGTGAGCGCGTCGTGCGCCACGTACTCCAGGATCATCACGCCCGAGCTGCCCGCCGGGCCGGCCGCCAGGAACGGGCGCAGGCCGGTGAACTCCGGCTCGACGAGGTCGCCGAGGCGTGCCACCGACAGCTCCGCCACCTGGTGCACGGTCGCGCGGGCCTGGTCCAGGGCCGTCGACACGTACGCCGTGTGGAAGTGCGCGTGGTGGTAGGCGTCGCCGTGCACCGTCGAGATCATCGGGTTCTCGGTGCTCGCGTTGATCTCGACGGCCAGCACGTCGCGCAGGTAGTGGATCGCGTCCAGTGCCGGGCCCTGGACCTGCGGGAACGCCCGCAGCCCGAACGGGTCCTGGATCCGCCGCCCCGGCTTCGGCGTCTGGTGCATGCCGAGCAGCCGCCGCATCTCCGCCGCGCAGGCGACCTGCCCGGCGTGCGGGCGCGCCTCGTGCACCGGTGTCGCGTACGCCTCGGGGTTGCCGTCGAGCGCGATGTAGGTCAGCGCGGCGATGGCGTGGCTGGCCCGGGTCAGGGTGTCCAGCCGCATCGCGGCCAAGGTCGCCTCGGCCAGCGTCGCGGCGTTGCTGCTCATGAACGCCAGCGCGTCGCCCGCGACCACCGGTACCGGCGGGACGTGCCCGGTGAGCCAGTCGCGTTCGCCGGTGAGCGCCAGCGCCGTCTCGGCCAGCGGCGCCAGGTCGCCGGTGCCGATCGCACCGAGCCGGTGCACCAGCGGTAGCGCGCCGGTGCGGACGGCCTCGGCCAGCGCGCCGATCAGCTCGGGGCTGATCCCGGACCGCCCCGCGAGGAGCTGGTTGAGCCGGATCAGCATCATCCCGCGGACCTGGCCGGGCGGCATCGGGTCGCCGCTGCCGCCCGCGTGGCTGCGCAGCAGGCGCAGCCCGTGTTCCTTCGAGCTCGTGACCGTGTCGTCCTTGTTGGCCCCGACGCCGGTGGTCCGGCCGTAGACCACCCGCCGCGTGCTGAGCTCCTCGGCGAGCTTCCAGGCGTGCTCGGCGCCGCGCAGCGCGGCGATCGAGACGTCGATACCCAGCGGTCCCTCGGTGCGCGCCGCCGTCACGACGTCCGCGCACCGCAGGGTCCGACCGTCCACCCGGATCAAGGGCAGCCTCCTTTCGACTGCCCTCACTATGCGGCTAGGACGCCGGTGGGGCTAGGACGGCGCGGGCGGCCAGGGCGGCATCGGCCAGTCCCAGTGCGGGACGGGCTCGTGCAGGTTCGGCTCGGCGCCGGGCGCGGAGAAGATCACGGCCAGCCGGCTGCCCCACTCGAGGTAGCCGGCGAACGCGGCGCGGAACTCCGGGTCGCCCGGCAGGCCGGCCTCGTCGGCGGCGTCGAGCAGCAGCGTGACCCAGCGGCGGCGCTGCGGCTCGGTGATGCCGCGCCCGAGGTGGCGGCCGATCATGTGGGCGTGCCCGCCGTGGCCGGCCGAGTAGGCGGCCGGGCCGCCGAAGACCTCACCGAGCCAGACCGCGACGTGCTCGGCGTGCTGCGGGTCCATCTGCCGGAACACGGGCTCGAGCAGCGGGTCTTCGAGGACGTGGCCGTAGAAGATCGTGAGGAGCTTCACGAGGGCTTCGTGGCCGCCCGCCCACTCGTAGAGGGTGGGCGTGGCGGGCGGGTTTTCTGGCACGATCACCGGGCAAGGCAACCAGCGGCGGCCCGGTCGGGCAACCACGTACTTTCCGGTGCGCAGGGGGAACGGGATGAAGCGCTACCACTGCGCGACGGAGCTGGCGGTCGACCTGATCGGCGGCAAGTGGAAGCCGGTGATCCTCGCGCACCTCAAGGAGGGCGCCCACCGCTACGGCGAGCTGCGCCGCCGGATGCCGGGGGTGAGCGAGAAGATGCTGACCCAGCAGCTGCGCGAGCTGGCGGCGGACGGCATCGTCCGCCGCGAGGAACGCGCCGGCCGCGTCCCGCACGTCGAGTACCACCTGACGGCGGTGGGGGAGGAGCTGCGCCCGGCGCTCACGGCGCTCTACGAGTGGGGCGAGCGCCGCGCGGCGGCCGCGGGCATCACGTTCGAGCCGCCGCCGGCGGGCTAGGGCGTCTCGTCCAGCCGTCGCTCCAACGCGTCGAGGCGGTCCGTCCAGAAGCGACGGTAGGGGGCGAGCCAGGCGTCCACCTCGGCGAGCGGTTCCGGGCGCAGCGCGTAGCACCGGCGCTGGGCCGCGATCCGGACCGTCACGAGCCCCGCTTCGCGCAGGACCCGCAGGTGCTTGGACACCGCGGGCTGGCTGAGGGCCAGCTCCTCGACGAGCTCGCCGACCGAGCGTTCGCCGTCCCGGAGCAGGTCGAGGATGGTGCGCCGGCGGGGTTCGGCGAGGACGTCGAAGGTCTGCATCACCCCGGAAATGTGCCCCGGCAGGCATATGCCTGTCAAGGAATGCGCACCTACTCTCGTCGGGCAGCTGGTCTGAACCATTGACCTAGTGGTCTAGTCCACTTACGGTAAGTGTGGTCTCCACCACGTTGTCCCCATTGGTTGTCAGTAATTCTCCGAGGGAGAAGGCATGTCCCGTTTCCGCAGGAAGAGCTTCTCTGCGCTGCTGACCCTGGCGGCCGCCGCGGGTCTCATCGCGGCCGGCTCGGCGGTCCCCGCCGTCACCGCCACCGCGACGGCCGCGACCGAAGCCTCCGTCGGCAAGGTGGTCGGCTACTTCACCGAATGGGGGGTCTACGACCGCAACTACCACGTCAAGAACATCGAGACGTCGGGCTCGGCGAGCAAGCTGACGCACATCAACTACGCGTTCGGCAACGTCACCAACGGCGGCTGCGCGATCGGCGACGCCTACGCCGACTACCAGAAGACCTACGACGCCGCGGGCAGCGTCGACGGCGTCGCCGACACCTGGGACCAGCCCCTCGCCGGCAGCTTCAACCAGCTCAAGAAGCTCAAGGCCAAGCACCCCGGCCTGAAGGTGATCTGGTCGTTCGGCGGCTGGACCTGGTCGGGCGGGTTCGCGCAGGCCGCGAAGAACCCCACGGCGTTCGCGAACTCCTGCTACAACCTGGTCAACGACCCGCGCTGGGCCGGCGTCTTCGACGGCATCGACATCGACTGGGAGTACCCCAACGCCTGCGGCCTGACCTGCGACACCAGCGGGGCCGCCGCGTACAAGAACGTGATGGCCGCGCTGCGCGCCAAGTTCGGCTCCTCGAAGCTCGTCACCGCGGCGATCACGGCCGACGGCACCAGCGGCGGCAAGATCGACGCCGCCGACTACGCGGGCGCCGCGCAGTACGTCGACTGGTACAACGTGATGACCTACGACTACTTCGGCGCCTGGGCCGCGCAGGGCCCGACGGCCCCGCACTCGCCGCTGAACAGCTACTCGGGCATCCCGACCGCCGGCTTCTACTCCGACGCCGCGATCCAGAAGCTCAAGAGCAAGGGCGTCGCGGCGGGCAAGCTGTTGCTGGGCATCGGGTTCTACGGCCGCGGCTGGACCGGCGTCAGCCAGGCCGCCCCGGGCGGCACCGCGACCGGCCCGGCGCCCGGCAAGTACGAGCAGGGCATCGAGGACTACAAGGTGCTGAAGACGTCCTGCCCGGCGACCGGCACCGTCGCGGGCACCGCGTACGCCAAGTGCGGCAGCAACTGGTGGAGCTACGACACCCCCTCGACCATCGCGGGCAAGGTGAGCTACGCCAAGACCCAGGGCCTCGGCGGCGCGATGTTCTGGGAGCTCTCGGGTGACACCACCAACGGCGAGCTGATCACGGCCGTCGCGAAGTAAGGGGCTTCGACAGCGGGGGGACCGGCGGGAAACCGTCGGTCCCCCCGATTATCGTTCCCGCCGTGACGTTCAGCGGATTCGGCGAGTACGCCGTCGACTTCTTCGACGGCCTCGTCGAGGACAACTCCAAGCCCTACTGGGACGACCACGTCGACGTCTACAAGGCCGACGTCCGGGCGCCGATGGAGGCCCTGCTCGACGAGCTCAAGGGCGAGTTCGGCGACGGCCTCGGCGAGCCCAAGGTGTTCCGCCCGTACCGGGACGTCCGGTTCGCCAAGGACAAGACGCCCTACAAGACCCACTGCGGCGGCGTGCTCGAACAGGGCCGCGGCGGCGGCGCCTACTACGTCGAGGTCGGGCCGGACGGCCTGCGCGTCGGCGGCGGGTGCTTCCACCTCGCGTCCGACCAGCTCGCCCGGTTCCGCCAGGCCGTCGACACGGACCTGCACGGCGAGGCGCTCCAGAAGATCATCAAGAAGCTCGAGCGCGCCGGCTGGACGGTCGCCGGCGACCGGCTGAAGTCGAAGCCGCGCGGTTTCGACGCCGAGCACCCGCGCCTCGACCTGCTGCGCTACCGCTCGGTGTACGCGGTGCGCACCTGGGAGCCGGACGACGTCCTGCACGAGCGCGGTGCCCTCGACCGGGTGCGGAAGTCGTGGCGGCAGCTGCGCGAGTTCAACGAATGGGCCCGTGACCGGGTCGGACCCAGTGAGCAGCCGCGCCGCTGACCCCCAGGGTTTCTGAACCGTTTCTCTGAACTTTTCGGGATCGGTACAGACGAACGCGCCGACAGGGTCTACGCTATGCGAACGTGAGCCGACGCGCGAAGATCGTTTGTACCCTGGGCCCCGCCACCGCCACCCCGGAGAAGATGCGGGCACTCGTGGACGCGGGCATGGACGTGGCGAGGATGAACTTCTCCCACGGCAGCCACGGCGACCACAAGCAGGTCTACGACCTGATCCGGGACGCCGCCGCCGCGAGCGGCCGGGCGGTCGGCATCCTCGCCGACCTGCAGGGCCCGAAGATCCGCCTCGGCACCTTCGCCGGCGGGCCGGTCGAGTGGCACACCGGCGACATCGTCCGGATCACCGTCGAGGACGTCGCCGGCACCCACGACCGGGTCTCCACGACCTACAAAGGCCTGGCCAAGGACGCCAAGCCCGGCGACCGCCTGCTGGTCGACGACGGCAAGGTCGGCCTGGTGGTCAAGGAGGTCGACGGCCAGGACGTGGTCTGCGAGGTCACCGAAGGCGGCCCGGTCAGCAATAACAAGGGCGTCTCGCTGCCCGGCATGGACGTCTCCGTCCCGGCCATGTCCGAGAAGGACATCGAGGACCTCGAGTTCGCGCTCGAGCTGGGCGTCGACTTCATCGCGCTGTCCTTCGTCCGCTCGCCGGCCGACATCGACCTGGTCCACCAGGTGATGGACCGCGTCGGCAAGGGCCGGCTGCCGGTCGTCGCGAAGATCGAGAAGCCCGAGGCCGTCTACAACCTCGAAGCCATCGTGCTGGCCTTCGACGCGGTGATGGTCGCCCGCGGCGACCTCGGCGTCGAGCTGCCGCTGGAGCAGGTCCCGCTGGTCCAGAAGCGCGCCATCCAGATCTGCCGCGAGAACGCGAAGCCGGTCATCGTCGCGACGCAGATGCTCGAGTCGATGATCAACAACTCCCGGCCGACCCGCGCCGAGGCCTCCGACGTCGCGAACGCCGTCCTCGACGGCGCCGACGCGCTGATGCTGTCCGGCGAGACCAGTGTCGGCCGGTACGCGATCGAGGTCGTCCAGACGATGGGCCGGATCATCGAGGCGGTCGAGACCGACTCGCCGGTCGTCCCGCCGCTGACGCACGTCCCGCGCACCAAGCGCGGCGTGATCTCCTACGCCGCCCGCGACATCGGCGAGCGGCTCAACGCGAAGGCCCTGGTCGCCTTCACTCAGTCCGGCGACACCGTGCGCCGCCTGGCCCGGCTGCACACGCGGCTGCCGCTGCTGGCGTTCACGCCCGAGGACTGCGTCCGCAGCCAGCTCTCGATGACCTGGGGCACCACCACCCAGATCGTGCCGCGGGTGGAGTCCACGGACCAGATGATCCAGCAGGTCGACCACTCGATGCTGGAGATGGGCAAGTACCAGAAGGGCGACCTGGTCGTCATCGTGGCCGGCTCCCCGCCGGGCACCGTCGGGTCGACCAACCTGATCCACGTCCACCGCCTTGGTGAAGACGACCACGCGTAAGGGACGTCGGGGACGTCGACCACATAGGGTCTGGCCATGACTGAAATGGCCAGAGCGGCCGCCACCGAGCTGGAGATCCCGGGTGGCGGCCAGCCGGTGCTGGACCGCTTGGTGGCGTTGCTCGACCTCGAGAAGCTCGAGGAGAACTTCTTCCGCGGCGTCTCGCCCGCCCACTCGCCGGTCCGCGTGTTCGGCGGGCAGGTGGCCGGGCAGGCGCTGGTCGCGGCCGGGCGCACGGTGCCCGACGAACGCCGGGTCCACTCGCTGCACGCGTACTTCATCCGCGGCGGCGACCCGAGCGTGCCGATCGTCTACGAGGTCGACCGGATCCGGGACGGCCGCTCGTTCACCACCCGCCGGGTCGTGGCGATCCAGCACGGCAAGGCGATCTTCTCGCTCTCGGCGTCCTTCCAGAAGGACGAATCGGGCATCGACCACGCCGAGGCGATGCCGGAGGGCGTGCCCGCGCCGGAGTCGCTGCCGACGTTGATGGAACGCGCCGAGGGCTACGCGATCGGCGCGCACAGCCGGCCGCGGCCGATCGACCTGCGCTACGTCAACGACCCGCCGTGGGTCACCCGCCAGACCGGCGAGCCGCCCGCCCGCAACCAGGTGTGGATGCGGGCCGACGGCAAGCTGGGCGACGACCAGCTGCTGCACGTGTGCGTGCTGACCTACGCCTCCGACATGACGCTGCTGGACTCGGTCCTCGCGCGCCACGGCGTCTACTGGGACACCGACAAGGTGCTCGGCGCGAGCCTCGACCACGCGCTCTGGTTCCACCGGCCCTTCCGCGCCGACGAGTGGTTCCTCTACGACAGCGCGTCACCGACCGCCTCCGGAGCGCGCGGTCTGGCCACCGGCCGGTTCTTCGGCGCGGACGGCACCCTCATCGCCACGGTCGTCCAAGAAGGACTCCTGCGCGTCCTCTGAACGCGGACGGGAAATCACCCTTACGGGCGACAAATAGTCGGCGTATTCATCGTCGGAATGGGGCATTCGGGGCGGGGAAGGGGGCCGGGACCGATCGGGGGACGGCCCCGGACCCCTTCTCCGAATGACCACGCGGCGGACCGCGAAGTCATCGTCTACGCTGCTCAACAGGCCGGACCGGGCCTGAGGGCCGAACGACCCGGGCCCGTGCCGCGTCCTGTCGCAGTGCAGAGTGCGAGGATACAAGAGCATTCTGCAAATTGCAGGTTCGACGCGCGCGACGGGTCGGGAATCGGTGCGGTGTTAATGCTCCACTGTCCTGGTTAGATACTGGGAGCAAGCGAACGGCTACGACGCCGTCGACATCCGGAGGTGCCGAATGGCCAGGGGACAGAGCCCCACGGTTCGCCGCCGGAGGCTCGCCGGCGAGCTGCGCCGGCTCCGCGAGGCCGCGGACCTCACCATCGACGAGGTCGGTGAGAAGCTCGAGTGCTCGGCGTCGAAGATCAGCCGGATCGAGACCGGCCACGTCGGGGTCACCCCGCGTGACGCGCGGGACATGCTGGCGCTCTACGGGATCATCGGCGACGAGCAGGAGGCGCTCGTCCAGCTGGCCCGCGAAGCCCGCAAGCGCGGCTGGTGGCACGCCTACAACGAGGTCTTCACCGGCACATTCGTCGGGCTCGAAGCCGACGCGAGCTCGCTGCGCGCGTTCCAGGCCCTGCTCGTGCCGGGCCTGCTGCAGACCGAGCGGTACGCCCGCGCCGTGATCCGGGCCCTGCGCCCGGACGCCGAGGAAGCCGAGATCCGCCGCCGCATCGCCGCGCGGATGGCGCGGCAGGAGCTGCTGTCGGACACGCCGCCGCCGGAGTACTGGGCCGTCATCGACGAGGCCGTGCTGCACCGGGTCGTCGACACCCCCGAGGTGATGGCCGAGCAGCTCTACCGGATGGTCGCCGTCGCCGAGAAGCCGAACGTGACCATCCAGGTGGTGCCGTTCCACGCCGGCGCGCACCCCGGGATGGAAGGCCCGTTCCTGATCATGGGGTTCCCGGAGCAGGCCGACCCGGACGTCGTCTACGTCGACGACAGCACGTCCAGCGGCCTCTACCTGGAGGAACCCACAGACGTCCGGCGCTACGGGCTGATGTTCGACCATCTGCGCGCGGCGGCACTCAAACCGGACGACTCGGTGGAGCTGATCGCCGAGGCGGCCGGACGGTTCGCCGAACGGGCGGCCGTTCCGGCGGCAGTGCACCATCTGGATCCGAGGACACAGTGAGGGAGTTGGGGACCATGGAATCCGAGCTTTCCGGAGAGCTTTCCGGCGCGCGGTGGCGCAAGAGCAGCCACAGCGGCGGCGGCAACGACTGCGTCGAGGTCGCGTTCGTCGCCGGGGGTGCCGCGGTGCGCGACTCGAAAGACCCCGAAGGTGGTGCTTTCCGCCTGCCCGCGTCGGGTTGGCGGGGGCTGCTGGCCGCGGTGCGGCCGGACGGCCCCGCGCGCGACTGAGGCGATCTCGAAGACTGAGGCGTTTCGAAGACTGAGGCGGTTTCGAAGACCCCTTACCCCCGCCGAGCTGGGCTCGGCCGGGAGTAAGGGGTCTTTGCGCGTCAGGGGTACGTGATCACCCGATGCCTGAGGGATCCCCTCAGGACGACTCTGAGTGCTACCAACCGGTGACCTCAGGAACAAGGTGAACACGATGCACAGCGATCTGCTTCTGGACGCGGTCCGGGCCGAAGCGGCCTACCGGGCCGAGGAACTCCACAAGGCCGGGCGCAGCGCCTGGGCCGCCCGCGCCCGCCGCGCCGTCCGCCACGTGCGGGCCGGGCGCAGCGTCGTCGACGTGCCGGCGCAGGAGCGCCGGGAGGTGTCGCGGGAGACCGCGGCCGTCGGCGAGACCGCCCGGTAAGGGGCGGGTGATGGTGTCCAAGGCGATAAGCGTGCGGAACTTGTCGGTGGGGTGAGCAACAATGCTGCTTGTGCCCCGACTCGGCTCCGGAATCCCGCTCGTCGCCCGTACCCACGAGATGCGGCGGCTCCGCGCCGCCTTCGCCCGGGCCGACCGGGGCGAAGCCGGCGCGGCGCTGCTCTCGGGGGACGCCGGGGTCGGCAAGACCCGGCTGCTGACCGCGCTCGCCGAGCACGTCGCCGCGTCCGGTGCGCTGGTGCTCACCGGACGCTGCATCGACGTCCGCGAAGGCGGTCTTCCTTATCTTCCCTTCGCCGAAGCGCTCGCCCCGCTCGGCACCGCGACGGAACCGGCGATCGCCGCCGCCGTGCGGGCCCGGCCCGCGCTCGGCCGGCTGCTGCCGCAGGGCCAGGGCCTCGAGGAGCCCCGGGCGGCCGAGCACGCCCCGATGACCTCGAACGACCGCGAGACGATGGTGCGTCCCCGGCCGGAGCAGGATCTCGGTCAGCTGCAGTTGTTCGACGCGGTACTGGGGGTGCTGACCGAGATCGCCGAGTCCCGGCCGGTGGTGATCCTGCTGGAGGACCTCCACTGGGCCGACGCCTCGACCCGCAACCTGCTCTCGTTCCTGCTCAGCCGGCTGCGCGCGCAACGGCTCCTGGTCGTGGGCAGCTACCGCGAGGAGGACGTCCACCGGCGCCACCCGCTGCGCGGCCTCCTCTCTGAGCTGTTCCGGCTCGCCACCGTCGAGCGCGTGGACCTGCAGCCGTTCGGCACCGCCGACGCGCGCACGTTCGTCGAGGCGCTGGCCGACGAGCCGCTCCCGGCGGATGTCGTCGCCGACATCGTCAGCCGCTCCGAGGGCAACCCGTTCTTCGCCGAGGAGCTGCTCGCCACCAAGACCGAGTGCAACGACCTGCCCGCGGGCCTGGCCGAGGTGCTGCTCTCCCGGTTGGAGCGGCTCTCGCCGGACGCCCGTCGCGTCGTGCGCGTCGTATCGGTGGCGAACGAGCCGGTGATGCACGCGGCCCTCGCCGAGATCTCCGCGCTCGGCGAGCTGGAGCTGGACGAAGCGCTGCGCGAGGCCGTCCAGCACCACGTGCTGGTGGTGATGCCGGACGGCGCCTACTGGTTCCGGCACGCGTTGCTGCAGGAAGCGGTGTACGGCGACCTGCTGCCGGGGGAGCGCTCGCGCACGCACGCGGCCTACGCGACGCGGATCCGGTCGCGGCCGCAGGGTCGCGGGCACGACGCGAAGCTGGCCTACCACTCGATGCAGAGCAGCGACCTGGTCACCGCGCTGCCGGCGTTGCTGCGCGCGATGGACGAGGCCGAGAAGCTGGGCGCGCCCGGGTCGGCGCTGCGGCACGTCGAGCAGGCACTGTCCATCTGGGACGCCGTCCCGGCCGCCGACCGGCCCGAGGGGTTCGACGAGCTGCGGCTGCTGCACGAGGCGTCGTACTTCGCGGGCACGTCCGGCGAGCCCGAGCGGGCCGCCGCGTTCGCCCGCTCGGCCACCCAGGCCCTGACCGCCGACAGCCCGGCCGACAGCGCGGCGAAGACGTGGCGGCGGCTGGCGGAAGCGCTGCTGGCGCTGGAAGGCACGCTCGACGAGGCCGTCGCGGCGATCGACCGCGCGTGGGACCTGGTCAAGGACACCGAACCCAGCGGCACCCGCGCGTGGGTGCTGGCCAGCCGCGCCGGGTTCCTGCGGCTGCTCGACCAGCCGGACGCGGCGCTGGACAGCGCGCTCACCGCGGTCGCCGACGCGCAGGAGGTCGACGCGGCCGGGGCGGAGGCGTCGGCGCTGGTCACCCTGGGCACGCTGGCCGACTCGGCGGGCGACGCCGCGGAGGCCCGCGAACGTTTGCGCCAGGCCGAGCGCAAGGCGCGTGACTCCGGGGCGCTGAACACCGAGATCCGCGCGACCTACTTCCTCGCGCTGAGCCACGACGACCAGGCCGAGTTCGCCGAGGCGCTCGAACACGCCTCACGCGGGTTCGCCCGGGCCGAGGAGTCCGGGCTCAGCTGGAGCGTCTACGGCCTGGAGCTGCGGGCGCGGCAGATGACCCTGCGGTACCTGATGGGCGACTGGCCGGACGAGAGCGCCGGCCGCGCCGGGCGCGGGGTGTCCGGCGCGGTCGCCGCGCGGATCCTCGCCATCTGGTCGCTGTTCGTCGTCGCCCGCGGCCGGTTCGACGAGGCCGCGAAGCTCGTCGCCGGGCTGCGGCAGCACTGGACGGCGGACATGCAGATCCCGCTGTCCGCCGGGGACGCCGGCATCGAGCTGGCCTACTGGCGTGGTGATCACCAAGCCGCGGTGAAGCAGGCGGAAGACCTCATCGGCTGGCTCGAACGGATCGAACCCGGTCTGCTGCCCGGCATCCGGGTGGCCGCGCTCGGCACGACCGCCGCGGCCGCGCTGGCCGCCGAGGCCCGGATCCGCGGCGACGCGGCGGCCGTCGACGCCGCGCTGGCGGCGGGGGAGCGGATGCTGGCGCACGGCCGGATGTGCGCGATCGTCGGGCAGCCGCGCTCGGGGACGCTCGGGCCGGAAGGCCGGGCCTGGCTGGCCCGGCTGGAAGCGGCGGCGTCCGGCCTGAGCGGCAAGGGCGACCCGGAGAAGTGGGCGGCCGCGGCGGCCGCGTTCGGCTACGGCGCGGTGTACGAGCAGGCGATCTGCCGCCGGCACGAGGCGGAAGCCCTGCTGCTGGCCGACGACGTCGACCAGGCCCGGACCGCCCTGGAAGCGGCCCACGCGGTGGCGACCCGGCTGGGCGCGATCCCGCTGCGGGACGCCGTCCGCGACCTCGCGCACCGCGCGCGGGTGGACCTGCCGGGCGTCGAACCGGCGGCCCCGGCCCGCGCGGTCGTCGACCCGCTGACCGACCGCGAGCGCGACGTCCTCGAGCGCGTGGCCCTGGGCCGCACGAACCGCCAGGTCGGCGAAGAGCTGTACATCAGCGAGAAGACGGTCAGCGTCCACCTGTCCCGGGTGATGGCGAAACTCGGCGCGAGCCGCCGCGCGGAAGCGGTCGCGATCGCCTACGACCGAGGCCTGCTCACAGCCCCCACCGCAGGCCAAAACGCGTAACTCGCGTGATTGAAGCCGGAACTCGCGTGATCGGGGCCGTCACGGCTTCAATCACGCGAGATCCGGCCCGGATCACGCGAGTTACGGGTCAGCGGGGGAGGCGGCGGAGGGCTTTCAGGCCCAGCGTCATGCCGCGGGACCACAGGGAACCCGAGATTCCGCGCGGTGGGCGCAGGGCCAGGCCACGCTGTAGCGCGATCGACTGAGACTCCGTGTACTTCAGCAGGCCTTCGGCGCCGTTGCGGCGGCCGACGCCCGAGTCCTTCATGCCGCCCATCGGGACGCCGACGCTGCCGAACGTCGCCGCGTAGCCCTCGTTGACGTTGACCGTGCCCGCCTTGAGCCGGGCCGCGACCTCCCAGCCCGCGTGGCCGTTGCGCGACCAGACGCTGGCGTTGAGCCCGAACGGCGTGTCGTTGGCGCGGTCGATGGCCTCGGTGACGTCGGTGTAGCCGTAGATCGAGACGACCGGCCCGAACGTCTCCGCGGCGAACGGCACCATCTCCGCGGTGACGCCGGAAAGGACGGTCGGCTCGTAGAACAGCGGGCCGAGGTCGGGCCGGGCGCGGCCGCCCGTGAGCACGGACGCGCCCTTCGCACGGGCGTCCTCGACGTGCGCGGACACCGTCTCGAGCTGGTCTTCGGACGTCAGGGAGCCCATCTGGGCGTGGTAGTCCAGCGCGCCGCCCAGCTTCACCGCGGCGGTGCGGGCCACGAACGCGCGGGTGAACTCCTCGCGGATCGACTCGTGGACGTAGATCCGCTCGACCGACACGCACAGCTGCCCGGCCGAGGAGAAGCACGCGGTCACCGCGCCCGTCGCGGCCTTCGCGACGTCGGCGTCGGGCAGCACGATCATCGGGTTCTTGCCGCCGAGCTCGAGCGAGTACGACGTCAGCCGCTTCGCCACCTGCCCGGCCAGCTCCTTGCCGGTCGGCGTGGACCCGGTGAAGCACAGGTAGTCCGACTCCTCGACCAGCGCAGTGCCGATCTTCGAGCCGCGGCCGAGCACGATCTGCCAGGTCCCGGCCGGCAGCCCGGCCTCCTCGGCGAGCTCGTGCAGCCACAGCGCGGAAAGCGCGGTCTGGTTGTCCGGCTTCTGTACGACGGCGTTGCCGGCCGCGAGTGCCGGGAAGACGTCCATCGCGGTCAGCGCGAGCGGGTAGTTCCACGGCGAGATGACGCCGACGACGCCCTTGGGGTGCCGCAGCTCACCGGCGCGGGTCAGGCCGGGGATGACGCCGGCGACGCGGCGCGGGGCGAGGATCTTCGCGGCGTGCTTGCCGTAGTAGGCCGCGACCAGCGCGGTCGCGCTCACCTCGTCGAACGCGTCGAGCCGGGCCTTGCCCGCCTCGACCTGGACCAGGTCGAGGACCTCGTCCTGCTTGGCCAGCACCAGGTCGTGCAGCTTGGTCAGCACCCGGGCGCGCTCGGCGGGGGAGTGCTCCGCCCACGCCCGCTGTGCCGTCCGCGCGGCGGCGAACACGGCGCGGGCGTCGGCGTCGGTGGCCTGGGGCAGGGTCGTGATCGGCTGCCCGGTGAAGGGCGCGGTCATCCGGATCGGGGCCGAGTCCGCGCCGCCGGCCACCCGGGCGACGAGCTGGGCCGCCCGGGCCGCGGCCGGCGCACCGGCGACCCCGCCGACGGTCGGCGGGAGCGCGGTGTCGTGGACCGGGTTCGCGGGGGTCGTGCTGGTCATGACGTCTCCGTTCCGCGCGGCGACGCGCAGGGGTTACCGACGAGTACAGCATACCGTCGGTACGTCGGCTGTCCAGCTCGATGTGAATCTATTTCATGTTTTGGGCGGGTTCAGCGGCGGGAGCTGGTAGGTCGGCTCGGTCGTCGGCGCCGCCGGCGGCTCGTCCCGATGCGGCTGGGCCTGCGTCGCCTCGTAGCCGTCGGCGGGCTGCTGCGACGACAAAGGCTGCGCCGGAAACGGCTGTGACGACGGGAATGGCTGTGACGGCGGGCCCTGGGTGGCGAACGGCTGGGACGGCGGCCCCTGTGCGGGGAACGGCTGGGACTGCGGGCCTTGACCGGGATACGCCTGCTGCTGCGGGCCGCCGTAAGGCTGCTGTCCCGGGTACGGCGACGAACCCGGGTAGCCGCCCGACTGCTGCGGCCCGACCGGGTACGGCCGCGACTGCTGCTGCGGGTAGCCCGGCCCGCCGTGCAGGTTCGCCGGTGGACCGGCGGGTGCCGTCGCGCGCCGGCCGGCCAGCAGGGCGAACGCCAGCACGACCACCGCGAGCGCTCCGCCGCCGAGCAGCAGCCAGAACCCGGTCCCGGTCGTGTAGTGCGACTTGATCGAGTCGTCGTCGGACTCGTAGCTCAGGGTCGCCGAGACGTCCATGCCGAGCATCCACACCGCCGCGGCCACGCCCGCGCCGCCGACGAGCAACGCCGTCCGCGCGCCCGTCCGCGTGCCGGGGCTCGCCGACCGGCGGACGCCGAGCAGCGCCAGCGCAGCGCCGGCCAGCAGCACCACCGCGCCGACGGAGAGCGGGATGCCGTAGTGCGCGACGTGGGTGCTCTCGTAGAACTTCTGCGCGTCGGGGCTGGGCTCGATGTCGAAGGACCGCGACCACGCGCTGATCGTCTGGCTGCTCTCGGTCTTGCCGCTGACGATCTGCTCGAACGTCGTCTGCGGCAGGAACGACCCGACCAGCACGAGGACCGCGGCGAGCGCGCCGAACAACCCGGCGATCAGCCGGAAGAGCGCGCCGGGATCGGCGGACGGCGACGCTGACGGCGGCCGCGGCGGCTGCATCTGTGGTGGGCCGTACGGGTACGGCTGCTGAGGGTGGGGCGGCGGCGCGCTGGGGGTCATCGATTCTCCCTCTTTCCGGCGATTGGACCACGAATCGGCCTGCGGGATAAGGGGTCAAGTGACACTGGTGCGCCGCGCTGGTCAGCTCGGCGCAGTGGTGGCGTCCTGGTAGAGCAGAACGGCGATCCGCTTCCACTCCTCCAGGAGCTGGCGGCGCCGCTTCGGGTCGCCGCCGAGCTCGGCGTCCAGCGCCAGCCCGCGGGTCAGGTTCACGGTGAGCCAGAACAGCATCTCCGCGCGTTCGGGCGGGAGCTCGCCGGCGACCTGGGTGACGTGCTCGAGCGTGGCGCGCCCGAGCGCGCGGTCGACCGGGCGGATGGCCGCGCGCAGCTCGGGGTCGGTGCGGGCGGCGACCCACAGCTCGGTGACGGCGGTCGAGAGCGTGCCGGAGTAGCCGGTCCAGAGCAGGTCGATCGCGGCGGCGACGCCGGTGCCGCCGCTGGGCAGCCGGTCCAGCGACGCCGCGAGCTGGCTCCGCAGCCGGTTCGTGAGGTGTTCGACGGCGGCCGCCATCAGCTCGGCCTTCGCGGTGAAGTGGTGCTGCACCGCGCCCTTCGACACGCCCGCGCGGGCGCAGATCTCCTGGACCGACGTGCGCGCGTACCCGAGGTCCACCAGGCAGTCGATGGTGGCGTCGAGCAGCGCCGTGCGGGTCTGCTCCCGCCGCTGCGCCTGGGTGCGGTGACCCGTCTCGGTCACTCCGGCCTCCCCTGCTTTACCTACCGGCCTGAACGGATGTACATTCCGAAGAGAACTTACATGCTGACCGTCATGTTTTCCAGCACTCGTCCCGCAGGAGGGTCCCCGTGCCGCTGAAACTCCCGAAGAGCTCCTGGAGCACGACCGAGCTCGAAGACCTCCGCGAGCTCTCGCGGTCGTTCATGCAGAAGGAGCTCGTCCCGAACCAGGAGCGCTGGGCGGCGGAGAAGAAGGTCGACCGCGAGCTGTGGAACAAGGCGGGCGAGGTCGGCCTGCTCTGCCTGTCGATCCCCGAGGAGTACGGCGGTGGCGGCGGCACGTTCGCGCACGAGGCCGTGCTCTACGAGGAGCAGGCCCGCTCCGGCGACAGCGCGTGGGGCGTGACCGTCCACAACGGAATCGTCGCGCACTACCTGAGCGCGTACGGCTCCGAGGAGAAGAAGCGCGAGTGGCTGCCGAAGATGGCCAGTGGCGAGATGGTCGGCGCGATCGCGATGACCGAACCGGGCACCGGCTCGGACCTGCAGGGCATCAAGACCCGCGCGGTGCGCGACGGTGACCACTACGTCATCAACGGCGCGAAGACCTTCATCACCAACGGTTTCCACGCCGACCTCGTCGTCGTCGCGGTGAAGACCGACCCGGACGCGGGCGCCCAGGGCGTCTCGCTGATCGCCGTCGAGACCGACACCCCGGGCTTCCGGCGCGGCCGGGTGCTCGACAAGGTCGGGCTCAAGGGCCAGGACACCGCCGAGCTGTTCTTCGACGACGTCCGCGTGCCCGCGGCCAACCTGCTCGGCGACGCCGAGGGCCAGGGCTTCATCCAGCTGATGCTGCAGCTGCCGCAGGAACGGCTGATCATCGCCGTCACGGCGGTGGCCGGGCTGGAGGCGGCGGTCGACCTCACGCTCGAGTACACGAAGGAGCGCACGGCGTTCGGCCGGCCCATCTTCTCCTTCCAGAACACCAAGTTCAAGCTCGCCGAAGCCGCCACCGAGGCCGCTGTCGCGCGGGCGTTCCTCGACCAGTGCGTCGAACGCCACCTCAAGGGCGAGCTCGACGTCCAGGGCGCGGCGATGGCGAAGCTGTGGACCACCGAGCGGGTCAACAAGGTGGTCGACGACTGCGTGCAGCTCTTCGGCGGCTACGGCTACATGTCCGAGTACCCGATCGCGCGCGCCTGGGCCGACGTCCGGATCTCCCGGATCTTCGGCGGCACCAGCGAGATCATGAAGGAAATCATCTCCCGCTCGCTCTGAGCCGCTCCGAAGGGAACCACGCTATGAAGGCAGGTCCGCTCAGCGGCCTGAAGGTGGTCGAGCTGGCCGGGCTCGCGCCCGGGCCGTTCGCCACGATGATCCTCGCCGACCTCGGCGCCGACGTCGTCCGCGTGGACCGCGCGACGCCGGGGGAGGACGTGCTCGGCCTGCCGGTCGACCCGCTGGCCCGCGGCCGCCGGACGATCGGCGTCAACACCAAGACGCCCGAAGGTGTCGAGCTGGTGCTGAAGCTGTGCGACACGGCCGACGTCCTCATCGAGGGCTTCCGCCCGGGCGTCGCCGAGCGGATCGGGCTGGGCCCGGACGTCGTGCACGCCCGCAACCCGCGGCTGGTCTACGGCCGGATGACCGGCTGGGGCCAGGACGGCCCGCTGGCGACGGCGGCCGGCCACGACATCAACTACATCGGCATTTCCGGCGCGCTCGAGCCGATCGGGCGCGCGGGGGAGCGGCCGGTGCCGCCGCTCAACCTCGTCGGCGACTTCGGCGGCGGCGGGCTGCTGCTGGCGATGGGCGTCCTCGCCGCGCTGTACGAGCGGAACACCTCCGGCGAGGGCCAGGTCGTCGACGCGTCCATGGTCGACGGCGCCGCGCTGCTCACCACCAGCCTGCACGGCATGGCCGCGGCCGGGCTGTGGGGCGGCGGGCGCGGGGACAACATGCTCGACGGCGGCGCCCCGTTCTACGACACCTACGAGACCGCGGACGGCAAGTACGTCGCCGTCGGCGCGATCGAGATGCGGTTCTGGGGCGACCTGGTCAAGGTCCTCGACCTCGACCCGGCCGAACTGCCGCTGCACGTGGACAAGACGCAGTGGCCGAAGCTGCGCGAGATCGTCGCCGAGGCGATCGGCAAGCACACGCGCGACGACCTCGTCGCCCGCGCGGACGGCACCGACGCCTGCCTGACGCCGGTGCTGTCGCCGCAGGAGGCGGCGAGCCACCCGCACAACGCGGCCCGCGGCACGTTCGTCGAGATCGGCGGCCTGGTCCAGCCGGCCCCGGCGCCGCGCTTCGGCCGGACGCCGCCGGAAACGCCGGAAGCCCCGCGCACCAAGGGATCCGACACCGAAGCGGTGCTGGCCGAGCTGGGCGTCACGGACCTCGGGGCCCTTCGGGAGGCCGGGGCGATCGCCTAGCGCCTAGTCCCGCGCGAGCTAGTCGCGTGCCAGATCGGAGCGGACGACCGAGTAGATGACGTTGTCGCGCCACCGGCCGTCTCGGAAGCCGTAGCCGCGAAGGACTCCTTCGCGCGTGAAGCCGGCCTTCTCGAGCGCCCGCTGTTCGGCGCGGTTGTCGACCTCGGTCGTCGCTTCGACGCGGTTGAGCTGCGTGTGCGCGAAGAGGTATTCGACGAGCAGGCGCTGGGCCTCCGTGCCGTGGCCGTGGCCGCGCGCCTCGGGGACCAGCACCAGCCCGATGCTCCAGCAGTACGACGTCGGCCCGCTGCGGCTGCGGTGCCAGGACACCAGGCCCAGCAGGCGTCCGCCGAGCGTGGGCACCAGCATGCCGGTCTCGACGCTCAGCATCCCGGTCTCGCGCCACCGGCGGCGCAGGTAACCCGGGTCGTGCCAGCCGAACCACTGGTGCGCGCCCGCCGCGACCGGGTCGTTGGTCAGCTGCTCGAGCCGGTCGAGGTCGGACTCCGCGACCGGCCGGAGCACGACTCTGCTGACGTCGTCGTCCATCCGCCGACCCTATCGGCCGATCGACCGGATTCGCCGTGACAGCCCGGGTTCCACCCGGTGGAGGCACGCCCGGTCACAGAGCGGGTAGCAGCTCAGCCGAAGCTGCCGTGGCGGCCCGCGCCGCCGCTGAACTTCGCCGCGCCGTCGACCGCCTCGGCCGCGAGGACGCCGGTGCCCAACGCGGCGCCGAACTCCGCGGCCAGCGCGTCGTCTTCGGCCAGCCCCCACTGCCCGAGGGCCGACGCGCGGTCGCCGCGCAGGCAGGCCTGCGGGAACCCGGCGAGCTGCCGGGCCAGCTCCTGCGCCGCCGGCACCGCCTCGCCCGCGGGGACCAGCCGGTTCGCCAGGCCGATGGCCAGCGCCTCGGTGGCGTCGACCGGCCGTCCGGTCAGGATCAGGTCCATCGCCCGGGACTGGCCGATCAGCCGCGGCAGCCGCACGGTGCCGCCGTCGATCAGCGGGACGCCCCAGCGGCGGCAGAAGACCCCGAACACCGCGGTGGCGTCCGCGACCCGCAGGTCGCACCACAGCGCCAGCTCCAGGCCGCCCGCGACGGCGTGCCCGTGGACGGCCGCGATCACCGGCTTGCCGAGCGTCATCCGGGTCGGGCCCATCGGGCCGTCCCCGTCCGGGTGGGTGCGGTTCATCCGATCGGTGCCGATGGCCTTGAGGTCGGCGCCGGCGCAGAACGCGCCGCCCGCGCCGGTCAGCACCGCGACGGCGGCCTCGGGATCGGCGTCGAACGCGCGGAAGGCGGCGGCCAGCCCGGCCGCGGTGGGGCCGTCGACGGCGTTGCGGGCGGCGGGCCGGTCGATGGTGATCGTCGTCACGGCGCCGTCCCGCTCGACCAGCACGTTCCGCGTCATCGGGGCTCCCTGGGGTTGATCGGGGTGTCTTCCGGGCAAGCCTCTCCTAGAGTAGGGACCCTGCCACTCCCGGACGGGTTGGCGAGCCGGGGAGGAAGCACATGTCGAGCGGCGTGAAGAAGATCCTCATCGTGGGTGTGGTCGCGCTCGTGCTGTTCTTCCTGATCACCCAGCCCACGCAGTCCGCCGACTTCGTCCACCGCGTGCTCGGGTGGCTGAAGGACGGCGCCGAAGCGATCGTCACCTTCTTCCGGACGCTTTTTTCCTGACCCTGGGCCAGTCCCGTGAACCGGCGCCGCAATCGGGTGCGCCGGTGGTCACCGCGCGTGTCATCGGCCGGTAAATCACTCAGCGTCACGAATCCCAGATTTCGGGCTCTACGCTCGACCATCCGGGTGGATTGCGACTGAAAACGCGCAGGTCGGCGAATTCGTGCCTGCCGGGGTCTGGCGAAGGAGACCACCCCGGCCCTACGGTGCTCACATTGCGTGATCAGGTGGTTCTCCGAACCCCTCGGGAACCCCGGTACGCAGGCAGTTTCCACTCAGCAAGGTGCACTTGGTGCTTGCGGCGCAGCCGCGTGGGACAGGTGTCAGGACCTGTCCGTCGGGGACCTATGAGGAGGCAGGGATGACCGGAGATCCCGGAGTGGACGCGTTGATCCGGCAGTGGGCCGCCGAGCGCGAGCAGACCCCCGAGGAGCAGGAGGTCGACCGCATCGCTTCCGCGTGGCTGGCCGACGCCCCCGCACAAGCCCCGGGCATCCCCGGCCAGCGCGCCCGGTCGGGTTCCGCCCGCTGGGCCCAGGTCGAAGCGGCCGACCCCGGTTACCTCGACGCGATGCGCCGCAGGCTGCCGGAAGTGCCCGAAGAGCTCCTCACCGCCGCCGCGGGCTGGTGGCAGATGGTCGGCGGCGTCGCCGAGGCCGAGGAGTGGTGGGACGCCGGCATCAGCCCGCTCGACCAGCGGGCCCTCGACTACCGCGCGGCGGGTCTCTCGCCGTCGGACCTCAGCCGTCGCCTCGGCCCGATGACCGTTCTGCAGCACCTGCGCCGCGGCAGCGCCCCGGCCTGGTGCGTGGCGCGGCTCGCGCGTCAGCAGAAGTCCGCCTGACCGTGATGTCCGCCTGACCGGGCGGACTTCACTCGGCCGGGTGAACCGGTGTGGTGAGACGATCTCGGCGACCCGCGTAACGCTAACCTGCGCGGGCTCGTTGACTGATCGTCGACAACCACACCGGAGGACCGGAGTTTCGTGCGCACGAGTACCGGAAAGACCGAGGACGACCCGATCGACTCCGTCGACGAGCCCGCCCCCGCTGCCCCGGCACCGCGCTCCGCGGGCGTCGCCGTCCTCACCCGGCTGATCGTGGTCTTCGTCGTGCTGGCCGTCGCCGGTGGCGGCGTCTGGCTCGTCACCCGCGCGTCGACGCCCGAGGCGGGCCCGACCACCACCGAGATCCCCGCCCTGCAGGTCAAGGCGGCCGACGTCCGCCCGGGCTCGGTCGTCCCGGCCGGCGGCGCCGTCGCGGGCGGGGCCGACCCGCAGACGCCGCCGCAGCAGCAGGCCCAGTCCCGCAGCGCCACCGGTCCGGCGACGCTCTCGCAGTGGGCGGGCCAGGTCGCCGCGGCCAGCGGCGTCCCGGCGCGGGCGCTGACCGCCTACGGCAACGCCGAGCTGGCGATGCGCGCGAACCAGCCGAACTGCAAGATCTCGTGGGCGACGCTCGCCGGCATCGGCCGGATCGAGTCGAACCACGGCCAGTACGCCGGCGCCGTGCTCGGCGCGGACGGCCGGCCGTCGAAGCCGATCATCGGCGTCCCGCTCGACGGCTCGTCCGGCGTCCAGGCCATCGGCGACACCGACGGCGGCCGTTACGACGGCGACGCGGGGGTCGACCGCGCGGTCGGGCCGATGCAGTTCATCCCCAGCACGTGGCGCAAGTGGGCGTCCGACGGCAACGGCGACGGCCTCGGCGACCCGCAGCAGATCGACGACGCCGCCCTCGCCGCGGCCCGCTACCTGTGCGCGGGCGGCCGTGACATGCAGAGCCCGTCGGGCTGGTGGGCGGGCATCCTGTCGTACAACAACTCGACCGAGTACGCGCAGAAGGTGTTCGGCCTGGCCGACGGCTACGCGAAGGCCGCCCAGTCGGTGCGCAAGCAAGGCTGAGCCGCAAGCAAGGCTGAGCCCACGGGCCGGTAAAGGGCCGCCGACCTGCGCTGAGAGCCCGGCCACCCCGGGCGCGGTCGATCGCCGCCCCTCAGCCGGCCAGTGCTAGCTTGGGCCTCGTGCCAGCATCCCCTCCGCCGGCGGGGTCCCCCTGGGGCCGCCGGCTCGCGATCGTCGCGACGTGCCTGGTGAGCCTGCTGATCTGCTGCGGACTCGCCTGGTGGCAGTGGGACCGGTTCACCTCGGCGAACGGCACCTTCCAGAACCTCGGTTACGTCCTGCAGTGGCCGCTGTTCGGGCTGTTCCCGGCCTTCATGTTCTGGCGGATCCGGCAGCTGCGG
The DNA here is from genome assembly GCF_035975215.1 of Amycolatopsis sp. NBC_01307. NCBI lineage: Bacteria > Bacillati > Actinomycetota > Actinomycetes > Pseudonocardiales > Pseudonocardiaceae > Amycolatopsis > Amycolatopsis sp. NBC_01307. The sequence goes on from NZ_CP108403.1 coordinate 346,666, forward strand.
CAGAAGGCCGAGGCCGAACCGGCGCCGGAATCGGCCACAGCACCGGCCCCCGTCGCCGAAGTGCCCGCCCCTCGCTCTCGCCCCGGCGTGCCGACGCCGGTGGACGACGAGGACGAGGAGCTGGCCGCGTACAACCGTTACCTGCGCGAGCTGAACGCCCGCGACCAGCAGGCCGCAGAGTGAGGCCGCAAAGTGAGGACGTCCCGATGACCACCCGCACCGACGGCGCCGCGCAGACCGCGGTCCCGCTCACCGGCCCCCTGGTCCGGTTCCGCACCGCCGCCTACGTCACCGGCGTCGGCCTGCTCGGCCTGTGCTTCGTGATGGTGCTGCGCTACGGCTTCGACAACCCGACGCCGTCCGCGGTGTACTCGCCGATCCACGGCGTGCTGTACATGATCTACCTGGTGCTGACCATCGACCTGGCCATCAAGGCCCGCTGGTCGATCAAGGGCACCGTGCTGGTGCTGCTGGCCGGCTGCGTCCCGTTCGTTTCGTTCCTCGTCGAGCGCAAGGTGACGCACAAGGTCAAGGCCGGCCGGAAGCTGTAACCGGCCGCGGACGGCCTGCGCGCGTGACGCAGGCCGCCCGGGACGTCGTCGAACAGCTCAGCGGCTCAGCTGCCGATGCCGGTCAGGGACCGGACTTCCATCTCGGCGTGCTTCTCCGCGTTCGCCTTCGGCTTGCCGACCAGCGTGCCGACGATGCCGCAGAGGAACGAGAACGGGATCGAGATCAGGCCCGGGTTCTTCAGCGGGAACCAGGCGAAGTCGACGCCCTTGAGGATCGAGTCGGGGGCGCCCGACACGACCGGGGAGAAGACCACCAGGAGCAGGCACGCGGTCAGGCCGCCGTAGATGCCCCACAGCGTGCCGGTGGTGTTGAACCGCTTCCAGAACAACGAGAACAGCAGCGTCGACAGGTTCGCCGACGCCGCGACGGCGAAGGCCAGCGCCACCAGGAACGCGATGTTCTGCCCGTTGGCCAGCACCCCGCCGACGATGGCGAGCGCGCCGACCACGATCGCGGTCAGCCGGGCCACCCGGACCTCGTCGGCCGGTTCGGCCTTGCCGCGCTTGAAGATGTTCGCGTAGACGTCGTGGGCGAACGAGGCCGACGCGGTGATCGTCAGCCCGGCGACCACGGCCAGGATCGTCGCGAACGCGACCGCGGCGATGATGCCGAGCAGCAGCGTCCCGCCGACGTGCAGGGCCAGCAGCGGCGCCGCCGAGTTCTCGCCGCCCGGGGCGCCCTTGATCTCGTCCGCGCCGACCAGCGCCGCCGCGCCGAAGCCGATCACCAGCGTGCACAGGTAGAACACGAACATGCACGCCGTCGCCCAGACGACCGAACGGCGCGCCTCCCGCGAGTTCGGCACCGTGTAGAAGCGCATCAGCACGTGCGGCAGGGCCGCCGCGCCGAGCACCAGGGCCAGCGCCAGGGACACGAAGTCGAGCTTGGTGGTGCCGTTCTTGCCGTACGAGCCGCCCGGCTCGAGGAGCTTGTCGCCGAGCGGGCTGTTCTCGGCCGCCGAGGACAGCAGGTTCGAGAACCCGAAGCCGAACTTGCCGAACAGGAACACCGTCAGCAGCACGCCGCACATCAGCAGGATGGCCGCCTTGATGATCTGCACCCAGGTGGTGCCCTTCATCCCGCCGACCAGCACGTACAGCACCATGATCAGGCCGACGACGCCGATCACCAGCGCCTGGCCGAGCTTGGAGTGCACGTTGAGCAGCAGCGCCACCAGGCCGCCGGCGCCCGCCATCTGCGCCAGCATGTAGAAGAACGAGATGACCAGGGTCGACGTCGCCGCCGCGGCGCGGACCGGGCGCTGCTTCATCCGGAAGCTCAGGACGTCGCCCATCGTGAACCGGCCGGTGTTGCGCAGCAGCTCCGCGATGAGCAGCAGGTCCACCAGCCAGGCGACGAGGAACCCGATCGAGTAGAGGAAGCCGTCGTAGCCGTGGATCGCGATGGCGCCGGCGATGCCGAGGAACGACGCCGCCGACAGGAAGTCGCCCGACAGCGCGATGCCGTTCTGGCGGCCGGTGAACGCGCTGCCCGCGGCGTAGTAGTCCGACGTCGAGGAGTTCCGGGAGCTGGCCCGGTAGACGACGTACAGCGTGATCGCCACGAACAGGGCGAACACGGCGGTGTTGACGATCGGGTCGCTGGCGGGCACACCCGCGGCGAGCACGGCCGTCGGTGCCGTCGGTGCCGTCATCGGGGGGTCCCTTCGGTCAGGCCCTCGCGGGCCCTCAGCTCGGCCACCCGCGGGTCGAGCTGGGTGCGGGCGTAGCGCAGGTAGAGCCAGGTGACGAGCGCGGTGCTGGCGAACTGGCCGATGCCGAGCAGGATGCCGACGTTGACCTGGCCGAACACCTTGGTGCTCATGAAGTCGTGCGCGTAGGCGGCCAGCAGCACGTAGGTCATGTACCAGGCGAAGAAGGCCAGGCTCATCGGGAAGACGAACCCGCGGAACCGCCGGCGCAGGGCGGTGAACTCGCGGCCGGCCTGGATCCCGGCGTAGTCGGGACCCGAGCGGGGACGGGGCTGGCGGTGCTGGCCGTGTCGGCCATCGGACGGGTGATCCCCGGTGAACAGGGCCGGCATCTGGCCGGTCTCTTCCAGGGCGTTGCCCGTCGCGGGGCGCGCGACGTCGTACATGGGTTGCCTCCGGCAGAAAGCCTTCCGTGGCGGCGGGGCTGCTGGCCCTGCGAGCAGGGCACCGGGCCGCCCTTGCGGACTGCGAAGCGCACATCGTAACTACGCCGTCCGGCTGCCCGAAAAGGCGCCGGGTCGTTTGCGGGTCACCGCGGCGCGGTATTCGTTTTCTTGTCGAAAATGTCGAAACCCGGACTTAGTCGAGTTCGCGGACGGGTTACCCACAATGAGGAAAGAATTGTGACGCCGCGCTGTCCTACTTAGCGGTAGCCGGGGCAAATGGGCTAACCGTGCTGGACAGTCGTCAAGACGTGTCACCTGGAGTAGTCGTGAGGGTCCGGGGTCGCCTCGGAGAGGGTCCCCCCGGTGCGGGCGTGGCGGAGGAGATCCACTGGTCATCCGTGCTCCCGAATGGAATCACCAGGTCGAGCGACGATCGCCCGGAATGCCACAACATCGGGCACACATTGAGACTTGACCCACTCGATGGGGGTACGGAGTGTAGATCGTCCGAGGGAACTTGGTCGGCCAGGTGGGCTAATCGGGTGACGACCGGACGCCCACGACGGCCGCGTCCGGTAATCGGAATTCCCTCTTCCGCCCCGGCCGTGCAGAATGAGTCCGCCCACTACCGGGCCGGAAAGTACTTTTCGCAGGTCAGGGCCCGAGTCGGGAACACAATTGACCGGCCGGGCCGCGGGGGTACGATTCTTTGGCCCAGCTGACCGCAGCGATCCGATTGGCACCGATTAAGTTGATCTCGACGACCGTGCAGACCGCAACTTGCGCCGTGCACGTGCAGAGTCCCGGGAACGGGACGCCGGGACGGTGCTCGCTGCGCGCGGCCGGAGGGGCAGCCGGGGACGTGCGAGGGGGCCCGGGGAGCGGCTGGGCGGTGGCGGCACGACCGCCCGCCGGAACGCCGCGAGCCGGGACGCCGTGCGGCCGACGCGGATCCATGACGCCGGACAGGGAGTCACTCACGTGACCGTTGCAGGAGAAGGTCAGGTGCCCGTCGGGGAACTGCTCGGCCGAGCACCCCGGCGGTCGAAGGGGAAGGCCGTCTTGCAGGCGCTCGTGCGCTGGCGCGACTGGAGCCTCCCCGTCAAGCTCTCGGCCGTCACCGTCGTGCCCATCGTCCTCGCGATGGTGCTCGGCATCACGACGATCGCCGGCCAGGTCGGCCGCTCGGACGACTACCAGCGGCTCGACCGGCTCGTCGCGCTCGGCGTCCAGGTGCGCGCGCTCACCAGCGCGCTGCAACAGGAACGCACGGTCACCGCGGCGATGCTGACCGACGGCACCGTCGGCGGCACGCCCGAGCTGGCGACGGCCCGCAAGGCGACCGACGCCGCGGTCGGCCCGTTCACCGACGCGCAGGCCCGCGGGTCCGCCATCGAGCCCGGCGTGGCCGGGGCGGCGGGCGCGGCCACCGCGCAGGTCAACAACCTCGACTTCCTCCGCCGTCAGGTCGACGGCGGCCAGCTCGACCCGGGCCAGGCCGTCACCGCGTACTCCGGGGTCACCGGCGCGCTGATCGGCCTCGACACCGCGGCCACCGCCGGCGCCGGCGACGGCACCCTCGGCGGCACGCCCGCCGGGCTGCACGAGCTGCTCGTCGCGGGCGAGCAGGTGTCGCTCAGCCAGGCGATGGTGTCCTACGGCATCAACCGCGGCGCGCTCTCGCCGAGCGAGCTGGCCACCCTCCGCGCCGCCGAGCTGCGGCTGGCCGACCGGCTCGTCGACTTCCGGGCCGCGGCGGGCGACGCGCTGCAGCGCGACTTCTCGGCGATCGCCGAAGGCACCGACGCGCAGAGCCGCGCCCGGATGGTCGAGTCCGTGCTCGGCGCGCAGCCCGACACCGCGCGGGCCGCCTTCCGCGCCCTCTCCGCGACCGACTGGAACATCGCGTCCACGGCGATGCGGGCGCAGATCGCCCAGGTCGCCGACCGCCTCGGCACGCAGGCGTCGGACACGTCGTCGTCGATGGTCGAGGAGGCCAGCAGCGGCGCGGGCCTGCTCGCGGTGCTGCTGTTCGCCGCGCTGGTGCTCGCCGTCGCGGTCGTCTTCCTCATCACCCGCCAGCTGCTGCGCTCGCTGAAGGTGCTGCGCCGCAGCGCTCTCGACGTCGCCGAGACCGCGCTGCCCGAAGCCGTCCGCAACATCCAGGAAGGCCGCGCGCAGGGCACGGACGTCACGCCGGTGCCGATCCGCACCGACGACGAGGTCGGCGAAGTGGCGCGCGCCTTCGACAAGGTGCACCACCAGGCGCTGCGGCTGGCGACCGAGCAGGCCGCGATGCGCACCGGCTACGGCAGCGTGTTCGTCAACCTGTCCCGGCGCAGCCAGAGCCTGGTGCAGCGGCAGCTGCAGCTGATCGAGCAGCTGGAGCGCGACGAAGAGGACGCCGACCAGCTGGCGACGCTGTTCCAGCTCGACCACCTCGCCACCCGCATGCGGCGCAACAACGAGAACCTGATGGTCCTCTCCGGCGCCGAGCCGGGCCGCCGCTCCGGCAAGCCGGTCGGCACCACCGACATGCTCCGCGCCGCGGTGTCGGAGATCGAGCAGTACCAACGGGTCCAGGTGCAGCCGCCGCCCCCGGCGCGGATCGTCGGGTACGCCGCGAGCGACCTGATGCGCCTGGTCGCCGAGCTGCTGGACAACGCGACCGCGTTCTCCGCGCCGGAGACGTCGGTGACGGTGGCGTCGCGGCTGGGCGACGACGGCTCGCTCAACATCGACATCCTCGACAAGGGCATCGGCATGAACGAGGCCGAGGTCACCGAGGCGAACACCCGGCTGACCGAGGCCGGGTCGGTCGACCTGGCGACGTCCCGCCGGATGGGCCTGTTCGTGGTCGGCCGGCTCGCCAGCCGGCACCGGATCGGGGTCTCGCTGCACGGCGGCAAGGACATCGTCGGCGTCCGGGCCACCGTCGTCGTCCCGGCGGAGCTGGTGATGCCGGTGACCGACGGTCCGCTGACCGGCCAGATCGGCACGGTGCAGCAGTCGCCCCTGGGCTCGGCCGGCATGCTGCCGCGCCGTCAGGTCAACGGCAGCTCCCGCCCGCAGCCGGTCGTCCCGCAGCAGCCGCCGATGGGGGAGGAGCGGTGGCCGTCGGCCAGCGACCTCGCCGGGCTGGCCAACGGGCACGGCCCCGGCGCCGAGCGGCCGCCGACGGACCTGGAGATCTCGGGCACGGACCTGTTCGCCCCGATCCCGAAGGACGACCCGGCCCCGCCGCCGCGGCCGACCCTGCCGCCGGTGCCCGCGGTGCTGCCGGTGCCGCAGCCGCCGCGCCACGACGACCTGCCCTCGGGCAAGGACCTGTTCTCCGCCAACGAGACCACGCTCAGCGACTGGTGGCGGCACGCGACCGGGAAGCCGTCCCCGGCGGCCAAGCCCGCCCCGGCCCCGGCCCCGGCACCGGCGCTGGACCGCTCCGAGACGACGCCGATCTTCGACGAGATGCTGTCCGCGTGGTTCCGCGAGGACAAGCCCGCCGAGAAGCCGGCCACTGAGAAGCCGGCCACTGAGAAGCCGGCCGCCGAGAAGACCGCTACTGAGAAGACCGCTACTGAGAAGACCGCCGGGAAGCCGGTGCCGGCCGCGGCGACACCGGTCGTCGACGAGGAGTCCGTCGCCGACGAGGAAGCGGCGCCCGAAGAGGAGCCGGCCGCGGAGCCGGAGGGCCGCAGCTGGGACTTCGCGAGCGACGAAGAGTTCCGCACGGTCCAGGCGGTCACGAAGGCCGAGCCGACGGCGTTCACCGACGCGGGCCTCCCGCGCCGCCGCCGCGGCGAGCAGCTCATGCCGGGCAGCGCGACCTCCAGCCCGGCGGCCTTCGCCTCACCGGCCCCGGCGGGCTCGGACCTCCCGGTCCGCGACCCGGCGGACGTCCGCGGCCGCTTGAGCAGCTTCCAGCAGGGCGTGACCCGGGGCCGCCAGGAAGCCCGCGAAGCCGCAGCGGCCCAGGGCGCGGAGACGGGCAGCGAGCAGCAGGACTCGCTGTCGCAGGCGGACGCCCAGCCCGACGCTCAGCTGAGCCGCCAGAACGGCTTGCCGCAGCCGGGCGAGAACGGGTTGTCGCCGGCGGCCGAGCAGAACGGGTTGTCGCAGGCCGAGCAGTGGTCGGGTCAGCCGGCCGGACTGCCGCAGGCCGGCGAGGACGAGTCGTACGGCTCGCTCGAGCCGGACGAGCAGTCGCCGGCCGAGTCGAACGGTCTGCCGCAGCAGGGGCAGCAGTGGTCGGGCCGGTCGAACGGACAGCCGCAGTCCGGTCAGAAGAACGGCCTGCCGCAGTCAGGACAGCAGTCGAACGGCCAGCAGCAGCCGAACGGCCTGCCGCAGTCTGGTAGGCAGAACGGTCTCTCGCAGCCAGGCCAGCAGCCGAACGGACAGCAGCAGTCTGGTCAGCAGAACGGTCCGTCGCAGCCAGGCCAGCAGCCGAACGGCCTGCCGCAGCCGAACCAGGTGAACGGCCTGCGACAGCCGGGTCAGCAACCAGGCCAGCAGCAGCCGGGCGGGCAGCAACCTGGCCAGCGGCAGCCGGGCGGGCAGCCCGATCCCCAGCAGCCGGGCCAGCCGTCCGCGGCGCGGCATTCCGGTGAGCCGCAGCCGGCGGGTCAGCCGTCGGGGTTCCACCAGTTCGGCGGGCCGCAGCCGGGTCAGCAGGCCGAGCAGCAGCAGTCCGACGAGTCGCAGTTTCCGCAGTCCGGTGGACCGCAGTTCCCGCAGCCTGATGGAACCCAGTTCCCGCAGTCCGACGGGCCGCAGTTCCCGCCGTCTGATGGAACCCAGTTCCTGCCGTCCGACGGGTCGCAGTTCCCGCAGTCCGGTGGGCCGGAAGCGGGGCCCTATCCCGGTTCCCGGCCGTCGGCGCCGCAGCGGGCGGCCTTTCAGCCGCCCGATGGGCAGCCCGGCGATCCGTCCCGGCCGGGGGCTTACCAGCCCGGCGGGCAGCAGGCGTTCCGGCCGCCCTCGGCCTACCAGCAGCCCGGCGATCGGCAACCCCGGCCGTCGGGGCCGCACCAGCCTGGTGGGCCGCAGGCGTACCGGCAGCCCGGCTCCGGGCAGTTCTCCCTGCCGCGGCAATTCGGCGGGCAGCCGCCGATGCCGCCGCAGCCGGGGTCCGGCCGTCCGTTCCAAGAACAGCCGCCGGGGGCCTACCGGCAGCCGTCGGCCTTCCCGCAGCCCGGACAACACCCGAGCCGGCCCGGACAGCAACAACCGGGCCAGCAGCAACCGGGCCAGCAGCAACCTGGGCAACAGCAACCCAGTCAGCAACAACCCGGGCAACAGCAACCAGGGCAGCAACCGGGCCAGCGGCCGGACCAGCAGGAGCTGCCCCAGCAGGGCGGACACCCCGCCTTCCAGGACCAGCCGCCCCCGGCGCTGCCGACCCGGCGGCCCGGCTCGGCACCCGAGCCGGCCGAGCTGCCGGACGAGACTCCGACGCCCCGCCGGGAAGACGCCGCCCTGGAGGCGACGGCGGAGTGGAACTTCGGCTCGGACGAAGGCTGGCGGACCGTGCAAGCGGTGTCCCAGTCGGCGCCCGCCACGTTCACTTCGGCAGGATTGCCCCGGCGCCGCCGCGGGGAGCAGCTGCTCCCGGGCAGCGCCGCACCGCCCACCGGGGCCGCGGCCCCCCGACCACAACGCGACGCACACGACGTGCGCGGTCGCCTGCGCAGTTTCCAGCAGGGCATCGAGCGCGGACGCCACCGCAACGCTCGGGCGACCGAGACGAACCACGAGACACTGGAGGGTGAATGACCTCGCCGAGTAGCGCTCAGCCGACGCAGAATCAGTTCGGCTGGCTGGTCAACGACTTCGCCGAGCGAGTACCCGGCGTGGCGCACGCGGTGGTCGTCTCGGCGGACGGCCTGCTGCTGTCCGCGTCGAACCGGCTTCCGCTCGACCGGGCCGACCAGCTCGCCGCGGTCGCGTCGGGACTGGTCAGCCTGACTCAGGGCGCCGCACGGTGCTTCGAGGCCGGCGCGGTGAACGAGACGGTGGTGGAGATGGAGCTGGGGATCATGGTGCTGATGTCGATCAGCGACGGATCGTGCCTGGCCGTGCTCGCCGCCCCCAACTGCGACATCGGCCAGGTCGCGTACGAAATGACGATGCTCGTCGACCGGGTCGGCCAGATCCTGACCCCGGAGCTGCGCGCCCAGCTCCAGGGTTCGGGTGGGTCCCTGATCGGCGAACCGGTGGGATGATGGCGCGATGAGCACGGGTTCCGGATCTGCCGGCGAACCCCCGGAGGCGGAGGCCCCCGGTCATGGAGGCGACGGCACTTTTGCCGACGTCTTCAACGGGTTCTCCCTGGATTCCGGCCGTGCCCGCCGGAAGCGCAAGAAGGGCAAGGAGTCCCCGCCACCCCCGGCCGCCGGTGCGCACGCGGCCGCGGAACCGCCGGCGCCACCAGCGCCGTCGGCCGACCAAGGAGATCGAGTGACCTCTTTAGTCTCTCCACCCGGCAGTACCGACTCGGATGGCCCCCGACCAGGGGGTTTGTTCGATCCGGGCCCACCCAGCGGCGAGTTTGTGATGCCCGCGGTGTTCGAGCAGGCGCCCTCTCCCGAGGATCAGACGGCGATTGTCCGGCCCTACGCGCTAACCGGCGGACGCACTCGGGCAAACTACGCCCTGGAGCTGGAGACATTGGTCTCCGCGAGGGACTACGCTACCGGTGGCTTCCCCGAGGTTGCCGCGGAGCAGATCGAGTGCGTCTCGATCATGGAAGAGTGCCGGACCCCCCGTTCGGTCGCCGAGATCGTGTCGGTGATGCGGCTGCCTCTGGGCGTGGCCCGGGTGCTGATCAGCGACGCGGCGGACGCGGGGCTGGTCACGGTGCACAAGACGATAACGGGCAATGACGGCGCCGAGGCACATCTGGTGTTGATGGAAAGGGTTTTGAGTGGACTCCGTCGGCTTTAAGGCACCGCGGGAAACCGCGCCCCCGACCATGACATCCGCCAAGATCGTGGTGGCGGGCGGCTTCGGCGCGGGGAAGACGACGTTCGTCGGGTCGGTGTCGGAGATCGTTCCGCTCACCACCGAGGCGATGATGACCGACGCGAGCCGCGGCATCGACAACCTCGACCAGACGCCGAACAAGTCGACGACCACCGTCGCGATGGACTTCGGCCGGGTGTCGCTGGACGCGGACCTGATCCTCTACCTGTTCGGCACGCCCGGGCAGCAGCGGTTCTGGTTCATGTGGGACGACCTGGTCCGCGGCGCCATCGGCGCGGTGATCCTGGCCGACACCCGCAGGCTGGCGGACTCGTTCGCGCCGATCGACTTCTTCGAGGACCGCGGTCTGCCCTACATCGTCGGCGTGAACACGTTCGACGGCGTACTGGAGCACGACATCAACGACGTCCGCGAGGCGCTGTCGATCGACCCGAACATCCCGATCGTCCGCTGTGACGCCCGGGACCGGGAGTCGACGAAGCAGACGTTGATCACGCTGGTCGAGTACGCGATGCGGCAGTGGATCGCGCTGCGGGCGGCCAACGCGCGCTGACGCCGTCAGGGCCCGGGGGAAGTGCCCCGGGCCCGGCGTCGCGGCGCTGAAGCGCGCCCGCAACTCTCAGTACTCGTCGTGGCGGCGCCACCAGGAGCTGGGCGCGTCGGCGCCGTGGCTCTCCTCTTCCCAGGCCTCCTGCCGGCCGAGCGGGGTGACGTCGAGGTAGCGGTGCGACGCCAGGAACACCTCGCCGCCGCGGCCGGTCGTGAAGTACGTGCGGAAGACGTCGTCGCCCTCGCGCAGGAAGACGCTGACGCCGAAGCCCGCGCCGACCCCGCAGTCCTCGGTGAAGCTCGTGCCGTGTGCGGACACCCACGGCACGTCCCAGCCCATGCGCGTCCGGTACCGCTCGATCTCGGGCAGCGTCGCGGGCGCGACGACCTTGAACGTGACGTCGCGGGCGTGCAGGTGCGCCAGGTGCGGCAGGTTGTCGACCAGCAGCGAGCAGCCCGGGCAGCCCGCTTCGTCGCCCGGGTGCAGCATGAAGTGGTAGACGATCAGCTGGCGGCGGCCCTCGAACAGGTCGAGCAGGCTGACCTTCCCCTCGGCGCCGTCGAAGGGGTAGGTCGCGTCGAAGCGGACCATCGGCAGGCGACGGCGTTCGGCGGCGAGCGCGTCGGCCGCCTTCATGTGCTCCTTCTCCTTGACCAGCAGCGCGTCGCGCGCGGCCTGCCATTCCTGCGGGGAGACGATCGCGGTCATCGGGTGTCCTCTCGTCGGGTGGGGAAGGAGCCGGCCAGGTCGGCGAAGCTGGAGGTCCAGCCGTCGTGGTGGCCGTCGCGTTCGCGGGTGTCGAGGGTGACGGCGCACCCGGTGAACCCGCTCGGGCCCAGCCGGCTCGCCAAGTGGTCCGGGTCGGTCCACGCCGTGAACACGAGCTCGCGGGGCGCGTCGAACACGCGGGTGATGGTCAGTGCGGAGTCAGGCACCTTCGGCTCCTTTCCGAAGCTCCCGCAGGTGCTCGTCGAGGCGGTCGAAGCCGCCCTCCCAGAACCGGCGGTAGGCGGCCACCCAGTCGGCGACGTCCTCCAGCGGTTTCCCCTCTAGCCGGCAGGGCCGCCACTGGCGGGTGCGGCCGCGGGTGATCAGCCCGGCCTGTTCCAGCACCTTCAGGTGCCGGGACACCGCGGGCAGGCTCATCGGCAGCGGCCCGGCCAGCTCGCTGACCGTCGCTTCGCCGGCGGAAAGCCGGGCGAGGATGGCGCGCCGCGTCGGGTCGGCGAGCGCCGAGAACGTGCGGCTCAGGTGATCGGTGGCAGTCGTCATTTCAGCACCTTGTTAATTAACGGACTGGTTAAACATAGCGTCCAGCTGGTGGTTGTCAAGGTGTGCCCGAGCCGCCGTGAGACCCGCGTCACCGGCCGTCGGGTTTCCAATAGTAGGAAGTCAAAGTATTTTGGGGGGATGAGCAGTGAGCTGTACCGCCCCGCGCACCCCGTCCGGTTCGTCACGGCGTCGAGCCTGTTCGACGGCCACGACGCGTCGATCAACATCATGCGGCGGATCCTGCAGTCGCAGGGTGCGGAGGTCGTGCACCTCGGCCACAACCGGTCGGTCGACGAGGTGGCCACCGCGGCCATCGCCGAAGACGTCCAGGGGGTGGCCATCTCGGCCTACCAGGGCGGGCACGTCGAGTACTTCTCCTACCTGGTCGAGCTGCTGCGCGAGCGCGGCGCCGGCCACATCAAGGTCTTCGGCGGCGGGGGCGGGGTGATCGTGCGCGAGGAGATCGACCTGCTCCACTCGCGCGGCGTCACCCGGATCTTCTCGCCCGAAGACGGCTACGAGATGGGCCTGCCGGGCATGATCAACATGATGATCAAGGCCTGCGACGTCGATCTGGCGGCCGACGGCCCGGCCCTCGACAAGGTGCTGTCCGGCGACGTCGCCGCGCTCTCCCGCGTCATCACGCAGCTGCAGGCCGAGCGCCTGTCTAGTGACGTGCTGAGCGGGATCACCGAAGCCGCGGCCAAGCGGGAGGTGCCGGTCCTCGGCATCACCGGCACCGGCGGCTCGGGCAAGTCGTCGCTCACCGATGAGCTGATCCGGCGCTTCCGGCTGGACCAGGAGGACAAGCTGCGGATCGCGGTGCTCGCGGTCGACCCGTCGCGGCGCAAGGGCGGCGGCGCGCTGCTCGGCGACCGCATCCGGATGAACTGCCTCGACGGCTCCCCGGTGTACTTCCGCTCGCTGGCCACCCGGACGACGTCCGGCGAGATCCCGGCCGGCCTGAGCGAGTCCATCCTGGCCTGCAAGGCCGCCGGGTTCGACCTGGTGATCGTCGAGACGCCGGGCATCGGCCAGGGTGACGCCGGGATCGTCGACTTCGTGGACCAGTCGCTGTACGTGATGACGCCGGAGTTCGGCGCCGCGTCGCAGCTGGAGAAGATCGACATGCTCGACTTCGCCGACGTCGTCGCGATCAACAAGTTCGAGCGCCGCGGCGCCGAGGACGCCCGCCGCGACGTCGCCCGCCAGCTGGTGCGCAACCGCGAGGCGTTCGAGTCCGGCCCGGACGACATGCCGGTGTACGGCACGAGCGCGGCGAAGTTCAACGACGACGGCGTCACCGCGCTGTACCAGCAGCTGCGCGGCCTGCTCGCCGAGCGCGGCCTGACCGTCTCGGCCGGGACGTTGCCGCAGGTCGAGGGCAAGGTGTCGACGGACGCGAGCACGGTCATCCCGGGCACCAGGGCCCGCTACCTGGCCGACATCGCCGAGACCGTCCGCGGGTACCACGCGACGACGGAGAAGCAGGTCGCGGCGATCCGCAAGCACGAAGCGCTGACGACCGCCCGCGACGAACTGGCCAAGGTGGACGCCTCGACCGACGCCCTCGACGGGCTGCTCGCCACCGCGAAGTCCGATGTGGACGGCGAAGCGACCCAGCTGCTCGAACGCTTCCGCGCGCTGGCCGAGGACTACCGCCAGGACGAGCTGGTCGTGAAGATCCGCGACAAGGAGCTGCGCACCCAGCTGTGGCGCGACACGCTGTCCGGCAACCGCATCCCGCGTGTCGCCCTGCCGCGGTACGCCGAGTCGGGCGAGCTGCTGTCGTTCCTGCGCCGCGAGAACCTTCCTGGTTACTTCCCTTACACCGCCGGTGTTTTTCCGTTCAAGCGTGACGGCGAGGACCCGGCCCGGATGTTCGCCGGCGAGGGTGACGCGTTCCGCACCAACCGCCGGTTCAAGATGCTCTCGGCCGACTCCGAGGCCAAGCGCCTCTCGACGGCGTTCGACTCGGTGACGCTCTACGGCCACGACCCGCACACCCGCCCCGACATCTACGGCAAGGTCGGCACGTCGGGGGTGTCCATCGCGACGCTCGAGGACATGAAGGTCCTCTACGACGGCTTCGACCTGACCGCGCCGAACACGTCGGTGTCGATGACGATCAACGGCCCGGCGCCGACGATCCTGGCCTACTTCCTCAACACCGCGATCGACCAGCGCGTCGAGGCGTTCAAGGCCGAGCACGGGCGCGACCCGTCCGAGGACGAGGCCGCCGAGCTGCGCGAGTGGGCGTTGAAGAACGTGCGCGGCACGGTGCAGGCCGACATCCTCAAGGAGGACCAGGGCCAGAACACCTGCATCTTCTCCACCGAGTTCAGCCTCCGGATGATGGCCGACATCCAGGAGTGGTTCATCGGACACGGCGTCCGCAACTTCTACTCGGTGTCGATCTCCGGCTACCACATCGCCGAGGCCGGGGCGAACCCGATCTCGCAGCTGGCGTTCACGCTGTCCAACGGCTTCACCTACGTCGAGTCGTACCTGGCGCGCGGCATGGACATCAACGACTTCGCGCCGAACCTGTCGTTCTTCTTCTCCAACGGCATGGACGCGGAGTACACGGTGCTCGGCCGGGTGGCGCGGCGGATCTGGGCCGTGGCCATGAAGGAGCGTTACGGCGCGAACGAGCGGTCGCAGAAGCTCAAGTACCACGTGCAGACGTCCGGGCGGTCGCTGCACGCGCAGGAGATGAGCTTCAACGACATCCGCACCACGCTGCAGGCGCTGTGCGCGCTCTACGACAACGCGAACTCACTTCACACCAACGCGTTCGACGAGGCGGTCACCACGCCGTCGGAGTCGTCGGTGCGCCGCGCGATGGCCATCCAGATGATCATCAACAAGGAGTGGGGCCTGTCGAAGAACGAGAACCCGCTGCAGGGCTCGTTCGTCGTCGACGAGCTGACCGACCTGGTCGAGGAAGCGGTGCTGGTCGAGTTCGACCGCATCTCCGAGCGCGGCGGCGTGCTCGGCGCGATGGAGACCGGCTACCAGCGCGGCAAGATCCAGGACGAGTCGATCCTGTACGAGCGCAAGAAGCACGACGGCTCGCTGCCGATCATCGGCGTCAACACCTTCCGCAACCCGCGCGCGGGCGAGGACGACATCGAGGTCGAGCTGGCCCGCGCGACCGAGGACGAGAAGAAGTCCCAGCTGGACCGCCTGTCGGACTTCCAGCACCGCCACAAGGAAGACGCCCAGCAGGCCCTCAAGGCCCTGCGCGAGGCGGCCACCCGCGGCGGCAACCTGTTCGGCGTCCTGATGGACGCGGCCCGGGTCTGTTCACTGGGCCAGATCACGGAAGCGTTCTTCGAGGTCGGCGGCCAGTACCGCCGCAACGTCTAGCGCGCCACGCCCGGCCGCCGGAGAATCGGCGGCCGGGCATGGCGCCGGTCACCCGGCCGAACGCACCGCCGTCAGCTGCCAGACCGGTACCAGCACCCGCCCGTTCGCGTCGGTGTCCAGGGCGGCCAGTGCGGACGTGTCGGCCGAGGGGTCGAGGAACGCCTGGACGCTGGCCTGCAGCTCCTGCGCGTCGAACGCGGTCGTGTAGACGGCGGGTTCGAGCCGCTCGATCGTCCAGTCCTTTCCGACGGTCTCGCGCAGGTTGGCCTCGCTGATCAGGTACGGCGCCGGGAACGCGTTCGGCACCTCCTGCGAGAAGCAGAAGAGGTGCAGCCGCGCGCCCGGGCGGGTCGCGCGGGTCAGCGCGGCCAGGTACTCGCGCCGCGCGTCCTCGTTCAGGCAGTGGTAGAGCGCGCTGTCGAGCACCGTGTCGAAACGGCCTTCGTAACCTTCGAGCTTCGTCGCGTCGGCCACGGCGAAGGTGACTCCCGGGGCGCGGGTGCGGGCCTGCTCCACGGCCGACGGCGCGCCATCCAACCCGGTGACGCTCAGCCCGCGCGAGGCGAGGAACCCGGAGTTGTCGCCGAGGCCGCAGCCGATGTCGAGCACCTCGCCGGTGAACCCGCCGGCGTCGGCCAGCGCGACCACCAGCGGCTGCGGTGCGCCGAGGTCCCACGGCATCTTCCGGCCGATCGGGGTGGCGCCGCGGTAGGCCTGCTCGAAGTCGAGATCTTCGGCGCTCGTGCCCGGATTCGTCATCCTTGCCCCCTTATTCAACGTATGATGAGATAACTCCATCGTGCGACGGTCGGTGGCCGGCTGTCAACCCGGGGAATACGGCGGCGGAGCGAGGGGTAGTCGTTGGTATGAAATTCGGGATCTCGACGTTCGTGACCGACGAGGGCATCCGGCCGGACGTGCTGGGCGCCGCGCTGGAGGAACGCGGGTTCGACTCGCTGTTCCTGGCCGAGCACTCGCACATCCCCGTGAGCCGCGACAGCGCGTACCCGGGCGGCGGCGACCTGCCGGAGAAGTACAAGCGCACGCTCGACCCGTTCGTGGCGCTCACCGCGGCCGCGACCACGACGTCGGAGCTGCTGCTCGGCACCGGCATCGCGCTGCTGATCCAGCGTGACGTGATCCACACCGCCAAGGAGGTCGCCTCGCTCGACCTGATCTCCGACGGCCGCGCGCTGTTCGGCGTCGGCGTCGGCTGGAACCGCGAGGAGATGGCCAACCACGGCACCGACCCGAAGACCCGCGGCGCGCTGATCGACGAGCAGCTGGCCGCGCTCAAGGAGATCTGGACGAAGGACGAGGCCGAGTTCCACGGCGAGCACGTCGACTTCGACCCGATCTACGCCTGGCCGAAGCCGGTCCACCAGCCGCACCCCCCGATCTACATCGGCGGCGAGAGCGAGGCCGCGATCAAGCGGCTGATCAAGTACGGCGACGGCTGGCTGCTGCGCGGGAACCTGCACTTCGACGAGGCCAAGAAGGTTCGCGACCGGCTCAACGCCGAAGGCCGTGAAGACGTCCAGTTCGCCGTCTTCGGCGGCGACACGAAGGCCAAGGTGATCGACGGCTTCCGCGACGCGGGCGTCGAGCGCTACACGTTCATGCTGGAGACCCTGCCGGAGGCCGAGACGCTCAAGGCGCTCGACGAGCTCGCCGAGGTGGCGGCGGCGCACCGGTGATCGTGGTTCGATGGCGGGAGAGGATCAAGATGAAGGAGCAGGACGCGTGAGTGAAGTGCAAATCGGTCTCGCCGCGGCGCTGGAGCAGTTCTCGCCGCGGGAGTCGATCCGGCTGGCGAAGCTGGCCGAGGAGCAGGGGTTCTCCGGCCAGATGGCCGCCGACCACTTCCAGCCGTGGGTGCCCCAGCAGGGTGAGGCCTCGTTCGTGTGGAGCGTGCTGGCGTCGCTGGCCGAGAACACGACCGGTGACCTCGGCCCGGGCGTGACGTGCCCGTCGTTCCGGCTGCACCCGGCGATGGTCGCGCAGGCCGCGGCCACCCTCGAGGCGACCTACCCGGGCCGGACCTGGCTGGGCATCGGTTCCGGGGAGGCCCTCAACGAGCACATCGTCGGCGGCTACTGGCCGGAGGCCCCGGAGCGGGTCCGGCGGATGTTCGAGGCCCTCGAGATCATCCGGAAGCTGTTCACCGGCAAGGACGTCAAGCACTCGGGCGAGTTCTTCAAGCTGCACAACACGCGCTTGTGGACGCTGCCCGACGGCCCGCCGCCGCCCGTCTACATCGCCTCCGCGGGCCCGTACACCTCCCGCAAGACCGGTGAGCTGGCCGACGGCCTGATCACGCCCGGCGCGTCCATCGACAAGCTGGCCGGCATCGTGGACAACTTCAACCAGGGTGCGAAGAAGGCCGGCAAGGACCCGGACTCGATGCCGAAGCTGCTGCAGGTGCACCTGTCGTGGGCCGAGGACGACGAGACGGCCTGGGCCAACGCCCTGGACCAGTGGCCCAACGGCGGCATGAAGTTCCCGAAGGCCGACGTCCGCTCGCCGTTCGACTTCGCGCAGATGGCGAAGCTGGTGCGGCGTGAGGACTTCGAGGGCCGCATGGTCGTCTCGAGCGACCCGGACGTGCACCGCGCGGCGCTGCAGAAGTACGTCGACGCCGGCTTCAACCGGATCTACATCCACAACGTGGGCCGCAACCAAGACGAGTTCCTGAGCACCTTCGGCAAGGAAGTCCTGCCGAAGCTCAGCGCTTAGCGGCTCAGCGGGCGTCCCCGCTCCGGGGGCGCCCGCTCGGCCACGGGCCCAGCTCCGGCAGGTCGCCGGTGAGGCCGTCACCGGTGTCCCTTCCGGACAGCCACGCGGCGAGCGCGCGCGGCGGCCCGGTGACGATCGCGTCGTGCGGCAGGCGTTCCTTGAGGAAGTCCACGGCGTGTTCGCAGAAGTCGCCCGGCCAGTCGGCCGGGGTCGCGGCTCCGACGTCGACGGCGTGGATCCAGACCTCGCGCCAGCGCGCGAACACCGTGCTGGACAGCTTCCCGTCGCGGTAGTTCACCGGCTGGTCCCAGTCGGCGACCCGGCTCCACGCGACTTCCAGCCGCTCGGAGTGCTCGCGCAGGGCGCTCCGGTGTTCGTCGGCGGTCCGGTCCGCGGTGGCCTCGATGATGCCGTCGCGGTCGTGCGTCGCCGGGTCGTAGAGGGGGATCAGCACCCCGCGCCCGGCGTGCTCCACCAGGTCCGCGAGCGCGCGCCCGGCGTCCGTGACGTGGGCCAGGACGTGCCCGCGCGTCCAGCCGGGCAACGTCGTGGGGGCGCCGACGTCGGCGTCGGTCAGGCCGCCCAGGGCGCGGAGGAGGTGGCGGTGCGCGTCGGCGACCCCCGCCGTCGGGATCACTTGTCGAGCAGCAGGTGGACCGACAGTTCGAGGCGGTTCGCGACGTCGGCGGCCGACGCGCGGCGAGTCACCCACGCCACCAGGTTCGCCATCCAGACGTCCGCGACGACGTGGAAGATGTCGCGGTCGGCCTCGGTCGGGTCGGTGATGCCCATCGCCTGGGCGAACATGTTCTCCATCAGCAGGCCGACCTGCTCCACCTCGGCCGCGGCGGACGTGTCGGCGAACATGAACGCGCGCACCATCGCCTCGGTGAGGTGCGGGTCGCGCTGCATCAGCCGCGTGTTGCGGCCCAGCACGAACATCAGCCGCTCGGCCGGCGTCTCACCCGGGATGGCTTGGCGCTCCAGCTTTTCCTGCGCCCGCTCGAACTCGCGCGCCAGCCCGGAGACGAGCAGGTGGATCTTCGACGGGAAGTACCGGTAGAGCGTGCCGAGGGCGACGTCCGCCTTCTCCGCGACGGCTCGCATCTGGACGGCGTCGTAGCCGCCCTTCGAGGCCAGGGCGAGGGTCGCGTCGATGATCCGGCGACGGCGGTCGCGCTGGGCGGCCGAACCGAGCTCGTCGGCGCCGATCGCGCTCAGCCCGTTACCACGCGCCTTGGTCGGTGCCTTGGCTTTGCCGGGCATCGGCTTCCCCCGTCCTTCGGAACTTGTTCCAGTTCACGACGTAGAGTACCTGTCCTGGCGAAACGTTCAACAAATGACCCACTGGGCGAAAAACTGTAACACGTTCTACACTCGCGAGTAGTGTCCCGTAACCGCGAGGAGACCCGATGCCGGTCGCGCTCACCGACGAACAGGCCGCGCTGGCCGCGGCGATCCACGCCTGGTCCGCCGACTGCCGGCCGCGTGACGCGGTCCGGGCGGCGGAAACCGGGCCCCCGGCGGGGATTCCCGCCGGGTTCGCCGATCTCGGCCTGTTCGGCGTCGCGCTGCCGGCCGCCGCGGGCGGGGCCGATGGCAGCGTCGCCGATCTCGCCGCCGGGCTCGCCGCGGCGGCCGAGGAACTGGTGCCAGGGCCCGTCCTGAGCACGGCCCTGGGTGGGCTCCTGCTCGCTTCGGTGGCCGAGGCGAAGGAGCTGCTGACGGCGGTGGCCGAAGGAACGGCCACGATCGCGGTGCTGCTGGACGAGCCCGCCGACGACGTCCTCGTGCCCGGCGCGCACCCGGACGCCTGGCTGCTGGTGCCCTCCGGCGACGGCCACGTGCTGCTCGCGCCCGGCACCCCCGGCGTCACGATCGAGCCCGTGGCGCCGTTCGACTTCTCCCGGCCGCTGGGGCGAGTCCGGGTCACCGACGTCTCCGGCGACGTCCTCACGCTGCCGCCGGTGGCCGAGCTGGCCGCGACCCTGGCCGCCGCCGAGGCCGCCGGGGTGGCGCGGCGGACGCTGACCATCGCCGTCGAGTACGCCAAGGTCCGCGAGCAGTTCGGTCAGCCGATCGGGGGATTCCAGGCGATCAAGCACCTGTGCGCCGAGATGCTTTGCCGCGCCGAAGCGGCCGAAGCGCTGGCTTGGGACGCCGCGAACGGGCAGCACCCGCTCTCGGTGGCGAGCGCGGCCGTCGTCGCCCTCGACGCGGCCGTCGCCAACGCCGAGGACTGCGTGCAGGTGCTCGGCGGGATCGGCTTCACCTGGGAGCACGACGCCCACCTCTACCTGCGCCGGGCCGTCGCGCTGCGGCAGTGGCTCGGCGGCTCCGGGCCGTGGCGGCGGCGGGCGGCGGCCCTCGCGCTCGCCGGGACCGAACGCACCCTCGGCGTCGACGTCGGTGACGATCCTTCGCTGCGGGAGGAGGTCGCGCGGATCGCCGCGCTGCCCGAAGCCGAGCAGCGGGTCGCGCTGGCCGACGCGGGGTTGCTGACGCCGCACTGGCCGGTGCCGTTCGGGCGCGGTGCCGATGCCGCTGCCCAGCTGCGGATCGACGGTGCGCTGGCCGCCGCCGGTGTTCGCCGGCCAGACCTGGTCATCGGCGCGTGGGCGGTGCCGACGATCCTCGAGCACGGCAGCGACGAGCAGCGCGAGCGGTTCGCCCGGCCCACCCTGCGGGGCGAGCTGACGTGGTGTCAGCTGTTCAGCGAGCCCGGCGCCGGTTCCGACCTGGCCGCGCTGCGGACGGCGGCCCGGCGGGTCGACGGCGGCTGGCGGCTGAGCGGGCAGAAGGTGTGGACGTCGCTGGCCCGCGAAGCCGGCTGGGGGATCTGCCTGGCCCGCACCGACCCGGCCGCGCCCAAGCACAAGGGCATCACGTACTTCCTGGTCGACATGCGCGCCGAAGGCATCACCACCCGGCCGCTGCGCGAGATCACCGGCGAGGCCGTGTTCAACGAGGTGTTCCTCGACGACGTCTTCGTGCCCGACGCCGACGTCGTCGGCGAGCCGAACGGCGGCTGGCGGCTGGCGCGCACGACCCTGGCGAACGAGCGCGTGGCCATCGGCGGCGGTTCGGCGGTCGGCGAGAGCGTGCAGCAGCTGGTGTCCACAGTGGACGCCGCCGCGCTGGACGACGTCGCCCGCGACCGCCTCGGCGAACTGGTCGCCCAAGGCGTCGCAGGCTCGGTCCTGGACCTACGTGCGGCCTTACGTCGGCTAGGCGGCCAGGACCCGGGCGCGGAGTCGAGCGTCCGCAAGCTGCTCGGGGTGCAGCACCGCCAGGACGTCGCGGAGTTCGCCCTGACCCTGGCCGGCACGGCCGCCCTGGCCGCGACCGGCCCCGCGGCGGCCGCGCAACACGAGTTCCTGATGACCCGCTGCCTCTCGATCGCCGGCGGCACCACCCAAGTCCTCCGGTCCCTGACGGCAGAACGCCTGCTGGGCCTACCCCGCTAGCCGAGTCCCGCCCCCAATCACGCGAGACCCGCCCCCAATCACGCGAGACCCGGCCCGGATCACGCGAGTCGTCCCTCCAATCACGTGAGTTGACCCTCCAATCACGCGAACCGACCGTCCAATCACGCGAACCGACTCTCCAGGCACGCGAACCGACTCTCCAGGCACGCGAACCGACTCTCCAGGTACGCGGGCCGACCGTCCGGGTGCGACGTTTCGGCGTGTGAGTTGCATGGCGAGACGGTGCGAACGGCCCGTTCGTGCCGCCGGACCCGAAACTGTCGGACCGGTCATCTAGCGTTGCGGGCGTGGAGTTCAGCGCACAGACCCAGGCCACCTACCTTCCCTCGGATCCGCCGAGGGAAGGCGTGCTGGCGCTGTGGGGCGGCGACGTGGCCGGCGGGACCACGATCGAGCTCGTGCTGCCCCGAGGCGGGAAGTTCGCGCGGACGAAGGTCGACGCCGAGCTCGTCCCGCTCGAGCGCGCGCTGCCGCGGCTGCTGACCGTGGGGGACGAAGCGAGCCCGGCCGTGGCGGCGTGGTCGGCGGCCGTCAACGCCGGGGTGAACCTCGTCGCGCGGGGGCGGCTGCGTCCGGCCGTCACGCCGAGCGGGGTCGGCTCGTGGCGGATCGGGCCGCTGGACGCCGCGGACGAGGAGCTGTTGCGCGGGCTCGCCGGCGCGTTGCCGCCGGAGGCGTACGCGCTGCCGTTGACCGGGCTGAAACGCATCCGGCTGCACTCGCCGGACTCGCTGGTGCGCGCGCTGTGGGACGCGACGGCCGACCTGCTGGTGCGCAGCCCGGCGGCGCCGGTCGGGGCGGGCGACCCGGCGTTCGCGGCGCGGGAACCGGCGCTGCTCGGCCCGGACGGCGCGGCCTGGCTGGCCGAGCTGGCGGAGCGCGAGCCGCGGGGTGCCCAGCTGATCCTGCGGGTCGAGGCGCGCGGCGAGGACGCGTTCGCCGGGGTGCTCGCGGTGCGCAGCACGGCCGAAGCGAGCCTGGTGGTGGAAGCGGCGACACTCTGGGACGCGCCGGAGGCGGTGCTGAGCCGCCTCGGTGACCAGGTGGAGACGCAGGTGCTGCTCGGCCTGCGGCGTGGCGCGCGGGCGTGGCCGCCGTTGGGCCGGGTGCTGGCCGAGTCCGCGCCCGCCGAGCTGCCGCTGTCGGACGACGAGGTCGTCGACCTGCTCACCGACGGCAGCCGTGACCTGGGCGGCGCCGGCATCGAGGTGCTCTGGTCGAAGGGCATGTTCGCGGGCGAGGTCAAGGCGAAGGCGAGCGCGACGCAGGCGCCGGCGAGCGTCACCGGCCCGGATTTCGCGCTGCGCAGCATGCTGGAGTTCCGCTGGCAGCTCAGCCTGGGCGGCGAGCAGCTGACCGAGGCCGAGGTCACGGCGCTGGCCGAGGCGAAGCGGCCGCTGGTCCGGCTGCGGGGGCAGTGGGTCCGCGTCGACCCGCAGCTGCTGGCCAAGGTCCGCGGCCGCAGCCGCAAGCTCGGCGCGGGCGAGGCGCTGGCGGCGGCGCTCACGGGCGAGCTGGAACTGGACGGCGAACGGGTCGAGTTCGCGGCCCCCTCGGTCCTCGGCGGCCTGGTGGAACGCCTCCGCGACCGCCCGGGCGACCTGGCGGCCCCGCCACCGGGCCTGCAGGCGACGCTGAGGCCGTACCAGCAGGCGGGGCTGGCCTGGCTGGCGACGATGACCGGCCTGGGCCTGGGCGCGTGCCTGGCCGACGACATGGGCCTGGGCAAGACGATCCAGCTGATCGCCCTGCACCTGCACCGCCGCGCGCTCACGGACTCGGCGGCGCCCATGGGCTCGGCAGCGCCCGCTGACTCGATGGCGCTCACGGGCCCGCCGGCACCCACGGACTCGGCGGTGCCCACGGACTCGGCGGTGCCCACGGGCTCGACGGCGCCCGCTGACTCGACGGTGCTCACGGACTTGATGGCGCCCGCTGGCTCGGCGGCGCTCATTGACTCTACGGCGCCCGCAGACTCGGCGGCACCCGCGGACCCGACAGCACTCACACACTCGGCGGGACCCGCTGGCGGCGTTTCCCCGGAGACCGCCGCCGACGGCATCCCGCTGGGCGACCAGCCGAAGCCCGGCGGGCCGACCCTTGTGCTCTGCCCGACCTCCCTGCTCGGCAACTGGGAACGCGAGTTCGCCCGCTTCGCGCCCCACATCCCCGTCCGCCGGTTCCACGGTGGCCGCCGGCACCTCGACGACCTCGCGCCCGATGAAGTCGTCTTGGCCACCTATGGTGTGCTGCGCCGCGACCGCGCGACACTGTCCGAAGTGGACTGGGGGCTGGTCGCCGCGGACGAGGCGCAGCACGTGAAGAACCCGCTGTCGGCCACGGCCAAGGAGCTGCGCAAGGTCCCCGCGCGGGCCAGAGTGGCGCTCACCGGCACGCCGGTGGAGAACCGGCTCACCGAACTGTGGTCCATTGTGGACTGGACGACGCCCGGGCTGCTCGGCCCGCTCGACCGCTTCCGCCGCACCGTGGCGCGGCCCATCGAGCGTGACCGGGACAAGGCCGTGACCGAGCGGCTCGCCACGACCGTGCGGCCGTTCCTGCTGCGCCGCCGCAAGAGCGACCCCGACATCGCCCCGGAGCTGCCGCCCAAGACCGAGACCGACCGGTTCGTCCCGCTGACCGCCGAGCAGACCACGCTGTACGAGGCCGTGGTGCGGGAGAACCTCGCCGAGATCAAGGCGACGCAGGGCATCCAGCGGCGCGGGCAGGTGCTGCAGCTGCTCACCGAGCTCAAGCAGATCTGCAACCACCCGGCGCAGTTCCTCAAGGAACCGCACGGCGCGCTCACCGGCCGCTCGGGCAAGCTCGCCGCGTTCGAGGAGCTGCTGGACGTGATCCTCGACGAGGGCGAGAGCGTGCTCGTGTTCAGCCAGTACGTCCAGCTGTGCAAGCTGCTCCGGCGCCGGCTGGAGGAACGCGGGCTGCCCACCGAGCTGCTCTCCGGCGAGAGCTCGCCGGGGCAGCGCCAGGACATGGTCGACCGGTTCCAGGCCGGGGAGATCCCCGTGTTCCTGCTCTCGCTCAAGGCCGGCGGCGTCGGGCTCAACCTGACCAAGGCCACCCACGTGATCCACTACGATCGCTGGTGGAACCCGGCGGTCGAGGACCAGGCCACCGACCGCGCCTACCGGATCGGCCAGGACCGGCCGGTGCAGGTGCACCGGCTGATCGCCGAAGGCACCCTGGAGGAG
The DNA here is from genome assembly GCF_035975215.1 of Amycolatopsis sp. NBC_01307. Classification (NCBI taxonomy): domain Bacteria; kingdom Bacillati; phylum Actinomycetota; class Actinomycetes; order Pseudonocardiales; family Pseudonocardiaceae; genus Amycolatopsis; species Amycolatopsis sp. NBC_01307. The sequence continues at coordinate 370,950 of NZ_CP108403.1, forward strand.
CGGATCGCCGTCGTGCTCGAGAAGAAGCGCGGGCTCGCCGAGTCGATCGTCGGCGCGGGGGAAGACTGGATCACCGAACTGTCCGACGACGAGCTGGCCGACCTGGTGCGGCTCGGGAGCGGGTGATGCCGCCGCGGCGGAACTTCGGCACGACGTGGTGGGGCCGGGCCTGGGTCGACGCGCTGGAGCAGCGCGCGAAGCTCGACCCGAACCGCCTGCCGCGCGGGCGGACCTACGCGCGGAAGGACACGGTCAGCGAGCTGAGCGTCGGTGCCGGGGCGGTGAGCGCCCGGGTGCGCGGCAGCCGGCCGCAGCCCTACCGGGTGACGATCACCATGCGCACCTTCACCGACGGCGAGTGGGACACCCTGCTGGGCGTGGTCGGCACCCAGCTCGGGCACGCGGCGGCGCTGCTCGACGGCGAACTGCCGGGCGCGCTCGCCGAGCAGGCCCGCGAGGCGGGCGCCGACCTGCTGCCGGGGCCGGGTGACCTGCGGCCGCGGTGCTCGTGCCCGGACTCGGCGAACCCGTGCAAGCACGTCGCCGCGGTGTACTACCTGGTCGCCGACGAGGTGGACCGCGACCCGTTCGTGCTGTTCCTGTTGCGCGGCCGGCCGCGGGCGGACGTCCTGGCCGAGCTGCGGGCCCGCCGGGCGCCGGCGCGCGGCGAACGGCCGAAGCTGCCCAAGCCCGAGGACCACGGGCTCTCGCCGAAGGCCGCCTACGCCCGGCGGCCGGGCGCGATCCCGGCGCTGCCGCCCCCGCCGCGCACCGCGGGACGACCGGCCGTGCTGGACCTCGACCCGCCGGCCGGCACCGGCTGGACGGCGGCGGCCCTGTCCGCGCTGGCCGCGGACGCGGCCTCCCTGGCGCGGGACATCCTGATCGGCGGCGCGACGGCCGCGGACCTGACGTTCGAAGAGGACCTCACCCGCCGCGCGGCCGGCCGGTCCGCCCCCGAAGTCGCCGCGCTGGCCGAGGCGGCCGAGGTCCCGCCACACGACCTGGCCCGCTGGGCGGCGGCCTGGCGTGAAGCCGGCCGCGGCGGCCTGACCGCGTTGCGCGAGACCTGGCAGCCCGGCCCCGGCCCGCTCGCCGAAGCCCAGACGATCCTGGCCGACGCGGGCTTCCCGGGCACCCCGCGAATCTGGCGCAACCGGCTCACCCAGGGCGACCGGCAGCTCCGCTACGGCCGTGACGCCCGCTGGTACCGGTTCGTGCGGTCGGGCGCGGAGTGGCGCCTCGACGGCCCGCCCTCGGCGAGCCCGGTGGACTTGGCCTACTGAGCGGCCTTCCACTGCAGGTACGTGTGGTCCAGGAACCGGGCGACCCCGCGGACCACGTGGGCGCTCCGAACCGAGGTGAACACGTCGAACGCGTGCTGCGCGCCCGCCAGTTCCGCGTACGCCACCGGGTTCGGCGACTTCTCCCGCAGCCGCCGGACGAACTCGCGTGCTTCCCGGACCGGCACGAGCGAATCGTCACGGCCGTGGATCACGAAGAACGGCGGTGCCTCCGAAGAAACCCGGTCGAACGGCGACGCCGCGATGTAGTCGTCCAGGTGCTTCACCGGGTCCCGGTCGGCCGCGAACACCCGCCGCGCCAGCAGGCCCTCCAGACGGTACTTGCTCGCGGGGGAGCCGGACGTCGCCGCGAAGTCGTAGACGCCGTAGTGCGGCGCGCACGCCTGGACGCTCGTGTCGACGTCCTCGAAGCCCGGCTGCAGCGCCGGATCCTTCTGCGTCAACGCCAGCAGCGACGACAGGTGCCCGCCCGCCGAACCGCCGGTCACCGCGACGAAATCCGGGTCGCCGCCGTAAGCGGCGATCTCCGAGCGGATCCACGCCAGCGACCGCTTCGCCGCGACGATGTGCGCCGGCCAGCGGTGGGTGGGGGAGAGCGGGTAGTTGATCGCGACGCACACCCAGCCGCGCCGCGCCAGGTAGCGCATCAGCGGCCGGCCCTGCTCCTCCTTGTTGCCGATCACCCACGCGCCGCCGTGGACCTGCAGCAGCACGGGCGCGCCGGTCACCGGTTCCAGCGGGCGGTAGACGTCGAGCAGGAACCGCTTGCCGCCCGGGGCGTAGGCGATGTTGCGGTCCACCTTGACGTCCGGCGCGCCCATCCGGAACGGCAGCGCCAGCTCGCCCCACGGCAGGCCCAGGTCGGAGCGGCCCAGCTCCTCCGCGTAGTCGTCGCCGAGGGCTTCCCGAAGCGCGCGCTCGATCTCGTCGCGGGCGCCGTGGCCCGTGCGGATCGACGCGCCGAGCCCGACGGCCGTGGCCGCGGCGAGCGCGAGCCCGACGCGAGTGGACCGGTCACGAGCACCGTGCCGCGCCAGGTGGACCGCCGTGTCGGCGGCCGTCAACGCCAGGAACTGGGGCGCTAGCTCGCTCGTCAGCCAGCCGGCGAAGAACGCCGGGATCGACGTCGAACGCGCTCGCAGCGGGCGGAGCGCGTTCGCGGCGAGGCCGAGCTGGAGCGCGCGACGGATCAAGAAGTTCGGCTGCACCCCAGTTATGGTACCGACGAGTAGGGTGACGCGCCGCTCACGGGAAGTGGCTTAGGCTGGCGCCATGCAGAGACTGAGCGGCCTCGACGCGAGCTTCCTGTACCTGGAGACGTCGTCGCAGGTGCTGCACGTCTGCGGGCTGCTCACCCTCGACGGCTCGACCGTCCCCGGCGGCTACACCTTCGCGAAGCTCAAGCAGCGCTTGGAAGAACGCGTCCGGGTGATCCCGGCGTTCCGCCGCAAACTGCACAATCCACTCTGGAACCTCAGCCACCCCGTGTGGGTCGAGGACGAGGACTTCGACCTCGACCACCACGTCCACCGCATCGGCGTGCCCGCTCCCGGCGACCGCGTCGAGCTGGCCGAACTGTGCGCGCACATCGCCGGGCAGCAGCTCGACCGCGCCTACCCGCTGTGGCAGCTCTACGTCATCGAAGGCCTGGCCGACGGCGAGATCGCCGTGCTGCTGAAGATGCACCACGCGAGCGTCGACGGCGTGAGCGGCGCCAGCCTGATCACCTACCTCGCCGGCCTCGAACCCGACGCGCCGGCGCCCGAGGTCACCGAGCGGGCCAACTCCGGCGTCCCGGCCGCGTTCGACATCCTGCGCTCCAGCGTCTTCAACGTCGTGAAGGGACCGCTGGAGGTCGCCCGGCTGCTGCCGGACCTGCTGGAGCTCGTCCCGCGGTGGCTCGGGAAAGCGTTGCGCGGCAAGGGGATGCCGATCCCGTTCACCGCGCCGAGGACGTCGCTCAACGGCACGATCACCGGCCACCGCAGCGTCGCGTTCGCCCAGCTCGAGCTGGACGATGTCAAGGCGGTGAAGAACGCCTTCGGCGTCACGGTCAACGACGTCGTGCTCGCCCTCGTCGCCGGGGCGTTGCGGGAGTTCCTCGACGCGCGCGGCGAGCTGCCGGAGGACCCGCTGGTCGCGACCGTCCCGGTGTCGGTGCACGACCGGACCGAACGCGACCACGGCAGCAACAAGGTCTCGGCCTTCTTCGCCTCCCTGCCGACGCACCTGGCCGACCCGGCCGCACGCGTGTTCTTCCTCGCCGAGGCCAACCGGCTGTCGAAGGACCACCACTACGACATCGACGCCGACATGCTGCAGGACTGGGCGCAGTTCTCCGCGGCGACGGCGTTCGGCATGGCCGTGCGCGCCTACTCGGCGTTGCGGCTGGCCGAAAAGCACCCGGTGGTGCACAACCTGGTCGTCTCGAACGTGCCCGGCCCGCCGATGCCGCTGTACCTGCTCGGCGCGCGGATCACCGGGCTCTACCCGCTCGGGCCGGTCTTCCACGGCGCCGGGCTGAACGTCACCGTGCTGTCCAACGCGGGCAAGGTGCACATCGGCCTGATCGGCGCGCGCGAGCTGGTCAAGGACCTCTGGCCGCTGGCCGACGCGCTCCCGGAGGCCCTCGCGGACCTGCTGAAGGCCGGGCCTACCGCGGGCTGAGCACCACGACCGGGATCTCCCGCTCGGTCCACGCCTGGTACTTCGCGAAGTCGGCGTACAGCTCGACCAGCCGCGGCCAGAGGTCGGCGCGCTCCGCCGGCCCGGCGACCCGTGCCGTGACGGCGACGTCGCGACGCCCCTTGAGGTGGATGCGGGTTTCGGGGTGCGCGACCAGGTTGAAGTACCACTGCGGGTGCTTGGGCAGCCCGCCCTGGGAACCGACGAGGACGACGTCGTCGCCGGAGCGCAGGTACAGCAGCGGGGTGGTGAACAGCCGGCCGGACTTGCGCCCGCGGTGCTCCAGCAGCAGCGTCGGCACCGGTTTGCGGAAGCCGGCGCCGACCCGCCAGGTGCTGCCGACGCGCCCGCCGGTCAGCCGGAAGACGGCCACCTGGGCCTTCGCGCCGTACTTCATGACCTTGGCCGTCACCGGCGAGTCCAGGCCACCGGGGGCCTCGTCGGGCAGGCTGAAGCGTCCCATGTGAACTCCTTAGCGAGCGTGCACGGACGTGACCGCCGCGAGCAGCGCGGGCACGAACTTGGCGGCGGCCAGCACGCAGGCCGCGTGCCCCGCCGGGACTTCGTAGGTCGCCGCGTCCGGGATCCGGCGCGCGAGCGAGCGCTGGTGGTCCGGCGCGATGAACCGGTCCCGGGTGGTCACGACGACCGCGGTCGGCAGCCGCAGCGTGTGCAGCCACGACGTCGAGTCGAACCGGCCGATCTCGTCGAGGGCGACCGCGATCTCCCACGGCGTGGTCGAGCGGAACTCCCGCAGCGCCCACCGGTGGTCTTCGAGCCGGGCCAGCTGCTCACGCCGCGGCTCGCCGGGGATCGTGCCGAGCCGGATGCGTTCGCGCAGCCGCGTCAACGTGCGGCCGAAGACGTCGAGGGCGACGCGCTGGCGCAGGCCGCGGCGGAAGTTGCTGGCCGTCGAGCACAGCACCAATCCGGTAACACGTTCTGGTTCCGTGCGGGCCACGAGCTGCCCGACCATCCCGCCCATCGAGTAGCCGCCGACGGCGAACCGGCCGATGCCCAGCGCGTCGGCGACGGCGGTGACGTCGGCGGCACAGTCGGCGAGCCGGAACTCGGGCGAACGGCTGCCCTGGCCGTGCCACCGCTGGTCGAACACGACGACCCGGTAGTGCTGCGCCAGCCGGTCGAGGGCCGGGTACCAGGTGAGCAAGCCGGTGCAGGCCACCGAGTGCAGCAGCAGGAGCGCGGGCGCGTGCCGCCGGCCGACGTCGGTGACGACCGTCCTGCCGCGGCCGGGCAGGTCGAGGGGGACGGGGTCGGGCACCCCGGCGGTCGGCGGCACGGTGACCAGCCGCCGGGTCGCGCGCCAGCCCGCGCCGCCCGGTTCGATCACCGGCATTCCGCTCCTCCAAGGGGTTGCCGTCCAGGACGTTTACGGCTAAGACTAGAACAGGTTTCAGTATTGCGCCGATCCGGAGGACAGGCGTGGACTTCACTCTTGACGATACGCAGACGGAGATCGGCGCACTCGCCGCGAAGGTGCTGAGCGCCGACGACCCGTGGCGCTCGCTCGCCGACGCGGGCCTGCTCGCCCTCGCGTTGCCCCCCGACCTGGAGGGCGACGGCTTGGGCGTGGCCGAAGTCGCGCAGGTGCTCACCGAGGTCGGTCGCGCCGCCGCGCCCGTGCCCGCTTGTGCCGCGCTCGCCCTGGGGGTGCTGCCGGTGGCGGCGCTCGGCACGCCCGGGCAGCGCGCGGAGCTGTTGCCCCAGGTCGCGGCGGGGGAGACGCTGCTCACCGCGGCGCTGCACGAGCCGTCCGCGCCACTCGTGAAGCAGCCGGCGACGACCACCCGGGCGGGTGACGGCCACTGGCTGCTCAGCGGCCTGAAGACCGCCGTCCCGTACGCCGGCGAGGCCGTCCGGATCCTGACGCCCGTGACGACACCCGGCGGCACCGCCGTCTTCCTGGTCGACCCGCGCGCCGACGGCGTCACGCTGGTCCCGACGCGCACCTCCGCCGGGCCGCCGGAATACACCGTGCGCCTGGACGACGTCGTCGTCGAGGAGTCCGATCTGCTCGCCGACCGGGGCGCGATCGCTACGCTGCACCGGTTCGCGCTGGCCGGCGCACTGTCCCTGGGTGACGGCCTGCTGGCCGGCGCGCTCGCGCTGACCGTGAAACACGTCGGCGAGCGGGTCCAGTTCGGCCGTCCACTCGCGACGTTCCAGGCGGTGGCCGGCCAGATCGCGGACGTCTACGTCGCCGCGCGGACCGTGCACCTGGCCGTGACGTCGGCGGTGTGGCGGCTGGCTTCGGGTCTCGACTCCGGCGCCGAACTGGACGTCGCCGCCTATTGGCTCGCCGAGCAGGCGCCGGTCGCGCTGGCGACCTGCCACCACCTGCACGGCGGCGTCGGCGTCGACGAAACCTATCCGCTGCACCGGTATTCGTCGCAGGTGAAGGACCTCGGCCGGGCGCTCGGCGGCGCCGCGCACCGGCTCGGCAGGCTCAGCGAACGAGTGGCGGGGTGAGTGGGATGCACGTCGAACTGACCGCGGCGCAACGGGAGCTGCGCACCGAGCTGCGCGAGTACTTCGCCGGGCTGATCAGCCCGGCGGAACGTCAGGCGATGCGCCGCGAACGGCACGGGCCGGTGTTCCGCGAGATCGTCCGCCGGATAGGCCGCGACGGCCGGCTCGGCGTCGGCTGGCCGGTGGAGTACGGCGGGCAGGGTTTCGGCGGGATCGAGCAGCACCTGTTCGTCGACGAAGCCTCGCGCGCCGACGTCCAGCTGCCGTCGGTGACGCTGCAGACGGTCGGGCCGACCCTGCAGCAGTACGGCACGGACGAGCAGAAGGCCTTCTTCCTGCCCAAGATCCTGGCCGGGGAGATCCACTTCGCCATCGGCTACACCGAACCCGAGGCCGGCACCGACCTCGCCGCGCTGCGGACGACGGCGGTGCGCGACGGCGACGAGTACGTCGTCAACGGCCAGAAGATCTTCACCACCGGCGGCCACGACGCCGACTACCTCTGGCTCGCCGTGCGGACCGCGCCGGACGCGCCGCGGCACAAGGGCATCTCGATCCTCATCATGGACACGAGCGACCCCGGTTACTCGTGGACGCCGATCATCACCTGCGACGGCGCCCACCACGTCAACGCGACGTACTACTCGGACGTCCGCGTGCCGGTGAACCGCTTGGTGGGCCAGGAGAACGAGGGCTGGCGGCTGATCACGACGCAGCTCAACCACGAGCGCGTCATGCTCGGCCCGGCCGGGCGGATCGGCGGCCTGTACGACCGGGTGCGGACCTGGGCCGCCGCGCACGCGCTGCTGGACCTGCCGGACGTCCGGGCCGTGCTGGCCGACGCCTTCGCCGTGACGCGGGTCAACGAGCTGCTGAACTGGCAGGTCGCCGCGTCCGCCGCGAGCGCGCCGGTCGTCGTCGCCGACGCGTCCGCGACCAAGGTGTTCAGCTCCGAGGTCATCCAGCGCATCGGCCGGTCGATGGAGGAGCTGATCGGGCGGCACGGCGACCTGGCCGACCCGGACACCGCGGAGCTGGCGGAATGGCTGGACCTGCAGGCCAAACGCAACATCGTGCTGACGTTCGGCGGTGGGGTGAGCGAGATCCAACGGGAGCTGATCTCCTCGATCGGCCTGGGACTGCCGAGGGTGCCACGATGACCGACATCAAGGAAGCCGCAGCCGAGATCGCCGCCCGTGGCGAGTGCGCGCCGCGCCTCGCGCGCGACCCCGTCAACCAGGCGATGGTCAACAACTGGACCGAGGCCATCGGCGACGACAACCCGGTGTACGTCGACCCGGAGTTCGCCGCGAAGAGCGTCCACAAGGGACTCGTCGCCCCGCCGGCGATGGCCCAGGTGTGGACGATGGGCCGCCTGAACTCGCTGCGCGGCAGCGACGACCCGCTCGGCCTGATGATGGAGCTGCTCGACGAGGCCGGGTTCACCTCGGTCGTCGCGACCAACTCCGAGCAGACCTACCACCGGTACCTGCGTCACGGCGAGCAGGTCGAAGCGCGGACGGCGCTGGAAAGCGTGGTCGGGCCCAAGAAGACCGCGCTCGGCGAAGGCTGGTTCGTCACCACGCGCGTGACCTGGTACGTCGAAGGCGAAGCCGTGGCGGAGATGATGTTCCGGGTGCTCAAGTTCCGGCCGCCCGCGCCGAAGCCGCCGCCGGCGCCGGTGCTGCGGCCGGTGATCAGCAAGGACACCGAGTTCTTCTGGGACGGCCTGAAAGCGGGGGAGCTGCGGATCCAGCGCTGGGGCGAGACGCTGCGCCACCCGCCCGGCCCGATGCCGCCGGACGGCGACCTCGACGCCAAGCCGGACTACGTCGTGGCCAGTGGCCGCGGCACGGTGTTCAGCTACGTCGTGCACCACCACCCGCCGGTGCCGGGCAAGGACCTCCCGTTCGTCGTGGCCCTCGTGGAACTGGAGGAGGGCGTCCGGGTGATGGCCGAACTGCTGGACGCGGCTCCGGACGACGTCCACATCGGACTCCCCGTCGAAGCCGCCTTCGTCACCGTGGACGACGACCTGACCCTGCCCGCCTGGAAGGTGGCCCGATGACCGTCACCGAAGGAACCGAACTGCCACCGCTGACGATCGAGGCGACCCCGACGTTCGTGGTCAGCACGGCGCTGGCCACCCGTGACTTCCAGGACGTCCACCACGACCGCGACGCCGCGGTGCGGCGCGGCTCGAAGGACATCTTCCTCAACATCCTCACCGACACCGGCCTGGTGCAGCGGTTCGTCTCGGCGTGGGCCGGGCCGGAGGCGCTGATCAGGTCGATCAAGATCCGGCTCGGCGTGCCGTGTTACGCCTACGAAACGCTGACGTTCACCGGCCGCGTGGTCTCGTGCGAAGGCCGGGACGCCGTGGTCTCCGTGTCCGGTGTGGACAGTCTCGGCGAGCACGTCGCCGGGACCGTGGAGGTGACGCTGCCGTGACGCTCTCGGGCAAGGCGGCCATCGCCGGCATCGGCGCGACGGAGTTCTCGAAGGACTCCGGACGCACCGAGCTGCGGCTGGCCGCGGAATGCGTGTCGCACGCACTGGCCGACGCCGGGATCGCGCCGTCCGAAGTGGACGGGCTCGTGTCGTTCACCATGGACGGCAACGCGGAGATCGCGCTGGCGCGTGAGCTGGGCATCCCCGAACTCGAGTTCTTCAGCCGCATCCACTACGGGGGTGGCGCGGCGGCGGCGACCGTGCAGCAGGCCGCGATGGCGGTGGCGACCGGCGTCGCCGACGTCGTGGTCGCCTACCGCGCGTTCAACGAACGCTCGGGGATGCGCTTCGGTCAGGTGTCCTCGGCCGCGGCCGGCCAGGTCAACTCGTCCGGTGTGGACAACGCCTTCCACTACCCGATGGGCATCGCGACCCCGGCGGCCACGGTCGCCATGGTCGCGCAGCGGTACCTGCACGACTACGGCGCGACGAGCGCGGACTTCGGCCGGATCGCGGTGCTCGACCGCAAGCACGCGGCGACCAACCCGAACGCCTGGTTCCACGGCCGGCCGATCACCCTCGAGGAGCACCAGGGGTCGCGCTGGGTCGCCGAGCCGCTGCACCTGCTCGACTGCTGCCAGGAGAGCGACGGCGGGGTCGCGCTGGTCGTCACCAGCGTCGAACGCGCTCGCGACCTGGCCCGCCCGCCGGCGGTCGTCGCCGCGGCCGCGCAGGGGAGCGGGCCGGACCAGTACGTGATGACCAGCTACTACCGCGACGACCTGGCCGCGCTGCCGGAGATGGGCGTCGTGGGCCGGCAGCTGTGGGCCCAGTCCGGCCTCCGACCGTCCGATGTGGACGTCGCCGTGCTGTACGACCACTTCACGCCGTACGTCCTGATGCAGCTGGAGGAGCTGGGGTTCTGCGGCCGCGGCGAGGCGAAGGACTTCATCGCCGACGGCGCGCTGGAGCTCGACGGCGCGCTGCCGCTGAACCCGCACGGCGGCCAGCTCGGCGAGGCCTACATCCACGGCATGAACGGCATCGCGGAGGGCGTCCGGCAGATCCGCGGGGACGCCGTCAACCAGGTGCCGGGCGCGTCCCGGGTGCTGGTCACGGCGGGCACCGGCGTGCCGACGAGCGGGCTCGTCCTCACGAGTGACTGACGGTCCCCCTTGTGGGTCAACGGGTGTCACCTCTTTGACGGCTGGTGCGGGTCCGCGCCGGATGTCACGGTGGAGGGACTGTCCGCGACGCAGAGTGAGGCCGTCATGCGCGAACCCGCCGAGCCGCCGGCCGTCCCGTAGTGGCCGGCGTGGACTGGGTGCTCACTGCGGTCTTCGCCGCGATGGTGCTGCCCTGCGTGCTGCGGCTCGTCCGGCTCGACTACGTCCGCCTCGGCCACGGCGTCCGCAACGGCGACCTGGCCGAGCTGCTGCTGGTCGTGGCGATGGTGGCGATGCTCTCGCCGGTCGGCGGCCCGATCCCGGCGGCCGGCTGGCAGGCGGTGCTGGTGCTGACGGCGGGCTGGTTCGCCGTCAGCTGGTGGCGCGGCCGCCGGTCCGGCTGCGCGCACCACGCGCTGTCCGCGGCGGCGATGCTCTACATGGTCACGGCGATGCCCCACGACGGGATGGCGCACGGGCCGTGGCTGACGATGTCCACAATGGACGCCCGGCTGGCGGTGCCGCTGGTCGCGGTGGCCGCCGCGGCCTACTTCGTCGTCGACGCGGCGCGCACGGGCGTGCTGATGGTGCGCGGTCCCGTGGTGTCGGTGTCCGGGCACGCCTCGCGCGCGGCCTGCCGGGTGGTGATGGGCGCCGGGATGGGCTACATGCTCCTCGCCGCGGCCCTGTGACCTATTCGGGGATGTGCCGGACCTCGCCGAGCGGGCTGTCGCCGGGTTCGGGCAGCGCGGCGGCGGGGTGGCCGGCGGTCCACTGCGTCGCGACGGCGATGTCGTTCTTGAGCGCGGTGACGAGGTCCTCGGCGGAGGCGTAGGCCTGCTGGTCCCGCAGGTGGGCGCCGAGCCAGACGACGAGGGTCTCGTCGTAGAGGTCGCCGGTGAAGTCCAGCAGGTGCGCTTCGAGCAGCCGGTAGCCGTCGGCCCCGTAGTAGGTCGGCCGCCGCCCGACGGACACGGCCGCGGCGATGCGCGTGCCGTCCCCGCGCTGCACCCAGCCCGCCCACACACCGTCGCCGACGGACCCGTCCTGGTCACGGAGAGCGACATTAGCGGTGGGGAAGCCCAGCTCCCGGCCGCGCTCGTCACCGTGCTCGACGGTGCCCCGCACCACGAAGTATTCCGGCATCGTGTTCCGTCCTCCCGAGGTCGCTCCCGTCCACGTTAGCGCGCGCACGACGGGTCGATCACCACTTGGACGCGAGTGACCCGGGCCACGCCCCGGCCGTCGTGAGTGGTTAGGGCGGTTAGAACCGCCCTAACCACTCACGACAAGCCGCGGCAGGCCCGCTAGGCGAACGTCAGGACCGTGTCCGCCAGTACCGGGGCGTCGTCGCGCTCGACGGCCGATGTCGTCACCAGCAGGCGGTCGTCCTCGCGCCAGACCCGGGTCCGGAGGGTCTCGCCCGGGAAGACCACGCCGGCGAACTTCGTCGCGAACGACCCGGCCCGGGACGGGTCGCCGTCGAGGAACTCGTCGATCAGGACCCGGGCGACCACGCCGTAAGTGCACAAACCGTGCAGGATCGGACGCGGGAAGCCGGCCGCCTCCGCGAACGCCGGGTCCGCGTGCAGCGGGTTGCGATCGCCGCACAGGCGGTACAGCAGCGCCTGCTGCGGCAGCGTCGGGGTTTCGAGCACCGCGTCCGGCTCGCGCGTGGGCCACTCGATGCGGTCCGACGGCCCGCGTGACCCGCCGAAACCGCCTTCGCCGCGGGCGAAGATGCTCGACCGGGCCGTCCACAGAGGACTGCCGTCCGACGACGTGACGTCGACCTCCTGGATGATCACGGCCGCCTTGCCCTTGTCGTAGACGTCCGCGACCCGCGAGCGGGCCACCGCCTTGCCTTCGACCGGGATCGGCCCGTGCAGGGTGATCTCCTGCTTGCCGTGCAGCACCTTCGCCAGGTCGATCTCGACCCCCGGGAACGACACCGCCGGCGGCTCGAACACGCGCAGGTTGGCCGCGACCGTGGCGAACGTCGGGACGACCACCAGGTCACGCTCGTAGGTGTAGCGCAGCTCGTCCGGGCCCGCGCCCAGTGCCAGGTGGTAGAGCAGCACGTCCGACGACGTCCAGGCGAAGCTCACTTCCCCGATTTTGGCGCCGATCGCGACGGCGGGATCGATGGGCACGCGGTGCTCCTATTCGTAGCTGATCGAGACGTCGTCGGTGACCGGCAGCGACTGGCAGGCGAGCACGATGCCGTCCGCCATGTCCTCGGCGTCGAGGACCTCGTTGTGCAGCATCTTCACCTCGCCCGATTCGATCCGGCACGCGCACGCACTGCATTGTCCCTCGCGGCACGAATACGGCGCGTCGAGGCCCGCCTCCAGCAAGTGGTCCAGGAGCTTGCGGCGGCGTGGCCACGCCATCGACCGCGTCTCGCCGTCGAGCGTCACGGTCAGGGAAGCGGGCGCCTCGTCCGAGTCCGGCTCCGGCTCGGCGACCGGCTCCTCGACGGAGTCGAACGGGTTCCCGGACAGCGACGAGAACTTCTCGACGTGCACCCGGTTCCGCGGCACGCCGAGCTGCCCGAGCGCCTCCCGCGCGGCCGCCATGAACGGCGCCGGACCACAGAGGAACGCCTCGTGCGCCGGGTACGCGGAAGCCAGGCCGCGCAGCTGCGGCACGTCCGGCAGCCCCTGGACGCTCTCCAGCCAGTGGACGACGACCAGCCGGTCGCCGTAGCGTTTCGCCAGCGACGTCAGCTCGCCGGCGAAGATCACCGACGCCTCGTCGCGGTTCGCGTAGACCAGCACGACCCGGCCGGAGCCCTGCTCCAGCGCCGTCTTCAGGATCGCCATCACCGGCGTGATCCCGCTGCCCGCGGCGAAGAGCAGGAAGTCTTCGTCCACTGAGGACGGTGTGAACACGCCGGCCGGCGCCAGCACGTCCAGGGTCATCCCGGCCCGCAGCTCGTCGCAGATCCAGCTCGACCCGTACCCGCCGTCGGTGCGCTTGACCGTCACCTGCACGCGGTTCTCGTGCGGCGCGCTCGACAGCGAGTAGCACCGCGCCACCGAACCGGTGCGCTCGCTGGGGATCCGCAGCGTCAGGAACTGCCCGGCCGCATACTGGAACGCCGACGCGTGCTCGCCGGGGATCTCGAACACCACCGAACGCGCGTCCGGCGTCTCGACGACGACGTCGGCGACCGTCAGGGTGTAGACCCGCTCAGCCATCCGCGACCGCCAGTGTGCCTTCGCGCACCGCGTCGTCGATGCTGTCCGAGAGCTTCGGGCAGGTGTCGAGCAACGCGGTCGGGCGGTCGGCGTCGGCGAAGACCGGGCAGCTCTCGGCCGCGTTCGTGGTCCACTGGATGCTGGTGTGGCTGATGCTGTTCTTCTTCACCAGCACGCAGGTCCCGCAGGCGCGGCACTCGTGCGGCCGCAGCCCGCCGGTCAGGAACTCGACGGTCTCCGACGTGGTCACACCTCGGCCTCCGCCTTCTGCCTGGCCAGGTTCTCCGCCACCTCGGCCGACCACGCCTCGTTCGCCTTCGACGTGTCCACTTCGAACTCGAAGCGCCGGGTCATGTCCTCGGTGACGTCGGCGGCGTCGACGTAGAACTGCTGGTACCAGCGGCGAAGCTGGTAGACCGGACCGTCCTCTTCGCACAGCAGCGGGTTCTCGATCTGCGTCTTGTGCTTCCAGATCTCGACGTCCTGCAGGAACCCGGCGCCGATGCCCTTCGCCAGCTTCGACGCGATCTTGTCGGCGTGCTCGTCCGAAAGCCCGTCCTGCTTCTTGACCTTCATGCCGTACTGCAGCACGAACGACGTCGGCGACACGGGGTAGTGGCAGTTGATCAGCACGCTCTGGATCTCGTACCCCTGGAAGGAGTTCACCAGGTCGTTGATCATGTACGACGGCCCGAAGTACGACGCCTCGGACCGCAGCAGGTTGTCCTCGCCGCCGTAGTTGGACGCCATGCCCATGTCCGGGCGGCCCTTGGTGTTGAGGTACTGCGTCGCGATGTGGCCTTCGAAGATGTTCTTGAAGTACGTCGGGTACGCGTAGTGGATGTAGAAGAAGTGCGCCATGTCCACGACGTTGTCGATGATCTCACGGCAGTTGGACCCGTCGATGAAGATCGAGTCCCACGTCCAGTTGCTCCACTCGGAGCTGTAGGCCGCCTCGATCCGCGGGATCGCCAGCTCGGCCGGCGGCGGATTGCCTTCCGGGTCGTGCCACACGAACAGCTGGCCGTTCTGCTCCAGCGTCTGCCACGAGCGGGTTCGCGCGCGCAGCGGAACCCGCTTGCCGTAGGGGATCGCGACGCACTTGCCGCTGCCGTTCCAGCGCCAGTCGTGGAACGGGCAGGCGATCTCGTCGCCCTTGACCGTGCCCTGGGTGAGGTCGCCGCCCATGTGCCGGCAGTAGCCGTCGAGCACGTGCAGGTCGCTCTTCGAGTCCGCGAACACCACCAGCTTGGTGCCGAACGCCGTGATGGCGTGCGGTTTCCCGTCGCGGAGGCGCTCGGCCAGCCCCAGGCAGTGCCAGCCCCGGGCGAACCGCGTCGGTGGCTCACCGGCGTAGATGGTGCGTACCGATTCCTGCGTCATCGCTGCCCTCCCGTGGTCCTCTGATCTTCGTGCGCCAGCCGCGTCGCCGCAAGGTAGCCGAACACCATGGCGGGGCCGATGGTCGCGCCGGGCCCGGCGTACGTGCGGCCCATCACGGCCGCGCTGACGTTGCCCGCGGCGAACAGGCCCGGCACGACCGAGCCGTCCTCGCGCAGGACCTGTGCGTGCTCGTCGGTCCGCAGCCCGCCCTTGGTGCCGAGGTCGCCGGGCACGATCTTCACCGCGTAGTACGGCGCCTTGTCGAGCGGGCCGAGGCTGGGGTTGGGTTTGTTGCGCGGGTCGCCGTAGTAGTGGTCGTACGTGCTGAGCCCGCGCTGGAAGTCCTCGTCGACGCCCTTGCGCGCGAAGCCGTTGAAGCGCTCGATCGTGGCTTCCAGCGCATCCGCCGGGACGTCGATCTTCCCGGCCAGCCCGGCCAGCGACGACGACTTGACCGCGATCCCGGCCTTGAACCAGCGGCCGGGCAGCGGCTGGCGCGGCCCGACGCCGGTGAACATGTAGCGGTCCTTGTAACGCTGGTCGAACACCAGCCAGGTCGGGATGTGCTCGCCCGGGCCGTCGCCCTCGCCGTACATCGCGTGCACAGCCTCGACGTAGGGCGCTGACTCGTTGACGAACCGCTGCCCGCGCGCGTCGACCATGACGCAACGCGGGCGCGAGCGCTCGGCCAGCGCGAACCACGGCCCGCCGGTGAGCGGCAGCGTCGGGCCCCACCAGGCGTCGTCCATCAGGTCGAGGGCCGCGCCGAGCTTGAGCCCGGCGGTGATGCCGTCGCCGGTGTTCGCCTCCGCGCCGACGGTCCAGTCGGTGCCGATCGGGGCGCGTTGGTACTTCTCGCGCATCTCGAGGTTCTGCTCGAAGCCACCGCTGGCGAGGATCACGCCGCGGCGGGCCGCGATGACTCCTTGCGCGGTGACCACCCCGGTGACCCGGTCGCCTTCGACCTGCAGGTCCACCAGCGCCGTGTTGAGCCGGACCTCGACGTTCGCCCTGGTCAGGCCGATCCGCAGGCCGGCCGCAAGCGCTTGCCCCATGGCCAGCAGGTGCTGCCGCCGGATCCGGCCGGCCAGCCACTGCGTGCCGAGCGACAGCAGCCGGACGACGCCGCGGGGGTGCCGCAGGAGCAGGCTCAGCCAGCGGTAGTCGGCCTGGGTGATCGGCACGCCGAGCGGGGGAGCGCTGTAGGGCGGTTCGAGGTGGGCCAGCTCGTCGCCGAGCAGGTGGCCGTCGAGGGCGACGGGCTCGACGGACCGGCCGCCGGGCCGCCCGCCGGGCGCCTCGGGGTGGTAGTCGCTGTAGTCGCGGACCCAGCGGAACTTCAGCGGCGTGTGGTCGCAGACGAACCGCAGCACCTCGGGCCCGTGGGCGAGGAACGTGTCGCGCCGGACGGCCGGGACGACGTCCCCGACGATCGAGGCGAGGTACTCGCGCGCCCGCTCGGGCGGGTCGTCGATCCCGGCGGCGCGCAACGCGTGGTTGCCCGGCAGCCAGACCCCGCCGCCGGAGCGCGCGGTCGAGCCGCCGAAGCAGGCCGCCTTCTCCAGGAGTACGACGCTCAGGCCGCCGTGAGCCGCGGCCAGCGCGGCGGTCATCCCGGCAGCGCCGCTGCCGACCACGACGACGTCGAACTGCTCCGTCATGCCACCTCACCTATAACGTGTTCCACAAGACAAGTATCCAGTTGAGGGTCGCTTTCGGCCACCATAGACGAGAACGTGTTTCAGTTCTAGGGTAGCGAACCATGGACGAACTCGTCGCGGACGTGGTCATCGTGGGGTTCGGTGCGGCCGGCGCGTGCGCCGCCCTCGAAGCCGCCGACGCCGGTGCGGACGTCGTCATCGTCGAGCGCTTCGCCGGCGGTGGCGCCAGTGCGGTCAGCGGTGGCGTGGTCTACGCGGGCGGCGGCACCCGCCAGCAGCAGGACGCGGGGGTCGACGACACGGTCGACGCGATGTACGAATACCTGCGCCTCGAAGCCGGGGACGTCGTCTCCGGCAAGACGCTCCGGCGGTTCTGCGAGGACAGTCGCGAGATGGTCACCTGGCTGGAAGGCAACGGCGTCCCGTTCGAAGGCAGCCTCTGCCCGTACAAGACGTCGTACCCGAGTGACGAGTTTTACCTGTACTACTCCGGCAGCGAGGCCGCCGGCGGGTTCCGCGACGCGGCGAAACCGGCCCCGCGCGGGCACCGCGTCAAAGGCCCCGGCACGTCCGGGAAGATGCTGATGACGCGCCTGGCCGAAGCCGTGCGGCGCCGGGAGATCCGGGTGCTGCCGCAGACGCGGGTGCGCTCGCTGATCCACGACGACCAGGGTGGCATCACCGGGGTCGTCACGGACAGCCTGCGGGACGCCTCGGCTTCCGTGAAGGCCCGGCACCGGCGGCTCGCGTCGTACTCCGCCAAGCCCGGCATCTACATCCCGGCGCTGCGGAAACCCCTGCACCGCCGGGTCGAACGGCTCGAACGCGCGCACGCCCGCGAGCTGCGGATCACCGCGCGGCGCGGGGTGGTCCTCGCCGCCGGCGGGTTCATCGCCAACCGCGCGATGGTGCGCGAGCACGCGCCCGCCTACCGCGGCGGCCTGCCGCTGGGCACCGCCGCCGACGACGGCTCGGGCATCCGGCTGGGTGTCGAGGCCGGGGGCGCGACCGCGGAACTGGGCCGGATCTCGGCGTGGCGGTTCGTGACGCCGCCGAGCGCGTTCCTCGGCGGGATCATCGTCGACGCCGGTGGCCGCCGGATCATCGACGAGTCGCGCTACGGCGCCGCCGTCGGCGAGCGGCTGATCGAGCGGCACGAAAGCAAGGGCTGGCTGCTGGTCGACGCGCCGATCGTCGCCGAGGCCCGGCGTGACGGCACCAAGCAGAGCCAGTGGTTCCAGGGCCTGCAGCTGCGGTACCTCCTGCGGCGCGGGCGCGTCGTCGGCTCGACGGTCGAAGAAGCAGCACGCAAGGCCGGTGTCGACCCCCAGGGCCTGCGCGCGAGCGTCGAGGCCTACCACGGTGCCGAAGACCCGATGGGCAAGCCCGCCGAGTTCGCCCGGCGCCTGGACAACCCGCCGTTCTCGCTCATCGACGTCTCGGTGCGGCCCAACCTCGGGTACCCGACGCCGATGCTGACGCTCGGCGGCCTGGTCGTGGACGAGGACACCGGCGCGGTCCGGGACGCCGGGGGTGCGCCGATCAAGGGGCTGTACGCCGCCGGGCGCACCGCGGTGGGAATCTGTTCCAGGTCCTACGTCAGCGGTCTCTCGCTGGCCGACTGCGTGTTTTCCGGCCGCAGGGCGGGGATCAACTCGGCCTTGGCGCAGGGCGTTCTCGACAAAAACGAGAACGTGTTCTAGTCTTGCGGGAGTGAACGCGAGAGAGGAACGCGCATGAGCGAGCAGGTGATCGCCGGGGTCCGGGACCTCCTGCCGGTCCTGCGGGAACGGGCCCAGGACACCGAGGACGCGCGCCGCGTGCCCGAGGAGTCCGTCAAGGCCCTGCAGGAGACCGGGTTCTTCAAGATGCTGCAACCGAAGCCGTACGGCGGTTTCGAGTCGGACCCGGTGAGCTTCTACACCGCGGTGAAGCTGATCGCGAGCGCGTGCGGGTCCACCGGCTGGGTCGCCTCCATCCTCGGCGTCCACCCGTGGCACGTGGCGTTGTTCGACGCTCAGGCGCAGGAAGAGGTGTGGGGCGGCGACGAGGACGTCCGGATCTCCTCGTCGTACGCCCCCATGGGCAAGGCCGAGGTCGTCGAGGGTGGCTACCGGCTGTCCGGCCGGTGGAGCTTCTCGTCCGGCTGCGACCACTGCACGTGGGTGCTGCTCGGCGGGCCGGCGTTCAAGGACGGCAAGCCGGTCGACTTCTGCACGTACCTGCTGCCGATCGCGGACTACTCCATTGTGGACGTCTGGGACACGGTCGGGCTGCGCGGCACCGGGTCGAACGACATCGTCGTCGAAGACGTCTTCGTCCCGCAGCACCGGGCGCTGAGCTTCATCGCGACGTCGAAGTGCAAGGTGCCGGGCCAGGCCGTCAACCCCGGGCCGCTGTACCGGCTGCCGTACGGGTCGGTGCACCCGTCCACGATCACCGCGCCGATCATCGGCATGGCCCAGGGCGCCTACGACGCGCACGTCGAGCACCAGGGCAAGCGGGTGCGCGCCGCGTACGCCGGTGAACAGTCCAAAGAGGATCCGTTCGCCAAGGTCCGGATCGCCGAGGCGGCCAGCGAGATCGACGCCGCGTGGCTGCAGCTGACCCGCAACATCGACGAGCTGTACCAGCTGGCCAAGCGCGAAGAGCGGCTGCCCGTGGACCTGCGGCTGCGCGTCCGGCGCGACCAGGTGCGCGGCACCGAACGCGCGATCGGCGCGATCGACCGGCTCTTCGAGAACTCCGGCGGCCGGGCCATCCAGCGCGGTACGCCGATCCAGCGCTTCTGGCGCGACGCGCACGCCGGCCGGGTGCACGCGGCCAACGACGCCGAGCGCGCCTACGTCATGTACGGCACCGGCGCCTTCGGGCTCCCCGTCGAGAACGCGATGTACTGATGGCCGCGCCGGAAGGGAAGTACGCCGAGGTCGCGGGGGGCCTGAAGCTGCACTACCACGAGGCCGGCGCCGAGCACGCCGAGACGGTGATCCTGCTGCACGGCGGCGGGCCCGGCGCGTCGGCGTGGAGCAACTTCGGGCGCAACCTGCCGGAGTTCGCCAAGCACTACCGGACGATCGCCGTCGACCAGCCCGGCTTCGGCCGGTCGGACAAGCCGACCGCGCACCCGCAGTACTTCCGCCACAGCGCGGACGCCGTCGCGGGCCTGATGGACGCGCTCGGCGTCGAAACCGCGCACTTCATCGGCAACTCGCTCGGGGGCGGGGCCGCGGTCCGGTTGGCGCTGAACCACGGCAAGCGCGCCGGGCGGCTCGTGCTGATGGGGCCGGGCGGGCTGAGCGTCAACCTGTTCGCACCCGACCCGACCGAAGGCGTCAAGAACCTCGGGAAGTTCGGGGCGAAACCCAGCCGCGAGCGCATGGAAGCGTTCCTGCGCATCATGGTCCACGACCAGGCGCTCATCACCGACGAACTGATCGACGACCGGTTCGCCGCGGCGAACACCCCGGAGTCGCTCGCCGCGATGCGGGCCATGGGGATGTCGTTCGCCCAGCCCGAAACCTACGAAGAGGGCATGCTCTGGCGTGAGGCCCACCGGCTGCGCCAGCGGGTGCTGCTGATCTGGGGCCGCGAAGACCGCGTCAACCCGCTCGACGGCGCGTTGGTCGCGCTGAAGACCATCCCGCGCGCGCAGCTGCACGTGTTCGGCGGCTGCGGACACTGGGCCCAGCTGGAGAAGTTCGACGAATTCAACCGGCTGGCCCTCGACTTCCTCGGGAGTTCCTGATGGGCATCCGGTCGCTGGGCTACCTCCGCGTCGAAGCCACCGACATGGCCGCGTGGCGCGAGTACGGGCTCAAGGTGCTCGGCATGGTCGAGGGCAAGGGGGAGAACCCCGACGCGCTCTACCTGCGCATGGACGACTTCCCGGCGCGTCTCGTGATCTCGCCCGGCGACGCGGACCGGCTGACGACCACCGGCTGGGAGGCCGCGAACGCCGGCGAGCTGGCCGAGATCCGGTCCCGGTTGGACAGTGCTTCGGTGCCCTACAAGGAGGGTACGCCCGAGGAGTTGGCCGACCGCCGCGTCGACGAGCTGATCAGCTTCGATGACCCGTCCGGCAACACCCAGGAGGTGTTCCACGGCGTCGCTTTGCAACACCGGCGCGTGGTCAGCCCGTACGGGCACCGGTTCGTCACCGGCGAGCAGGGCCTCGGCCACGTCGTCTTGTCCACAAAGGACGACGAGGCTTCGCTGCGGTTCTACCGTGACGTCCTCGGGTTCCGGCTGCGCGACTCGATGCGCCTGCCGCCGCAGATGGTCGGCCGGCCGGCCGACGGCGCGCCCGCGTGGCTGCGGTTCTTCGGCTGCAACCCGCGCCACCACAGCCTGGCGTTCCTGCCGATGCCGACCCCGAGCGGGATCGTGCACCTGATGGTCGAGGTCGAGCAGACCGACGACGTCGGGCTGTGCCTCGACCGCGCGATCCGGCGCAAGGTGCCGATGTCGGCGACGCTCGGCCGGCACGTCAACGACCTGATGCTGTCGTTCTACATGAAGACCCCCGGCGGGTTCGACATCGAGTTCGGCTGTGAGGGCCGGCAGGTCGACGACGAGAACTGGATCACCCGCGAGAGCACGGCCGTTTCCCTGTGGGGCCACGACTTCTCGGTCGGCGCCCGGCCGCCCGGCGCGCCGTGACGGCGATGGCGGTCGACCGGACCGCGTTCCGCAGTGTCCTCGGGCACTTCTGCACGGGCGTCACCGTCGTCACCGGTCGCGACGGCGACACGCTGGCCGGGTTCGCCTGCCAGTCGTTCGCCGCGCTGTCGCTCGACCCGCCGCTCGTGCTGTTCTGCCCGGCGAAGACGTCCCGCACCTGGCAGGTCCTGGCCGCGGCCGGCCGGTTCGCGATCAACGTCCTGGCCGAGAACCAGCAGGAGGTCAGCGCGGTGTTCGGCGCCCGCGGTGAGGACAAGTTCGCCCGCTTCGGCTGGACGCCCGCGCCGTCCGGGGCGCCGCTGCTCGAAGGCGCGCTGACGTGGATCGACTGCGAGCTGGAGGCGGTGCACGAAGCCGGCGACCACTACGTGGTGATCGGGCGCGTCACGGCGCTGGGCGCGCCGTCGGACGAGCGGCCGTTGCTGTTCCACCGGGGGCGGTACTCGGTCACCGAGCCGGCGCGGGATGCGCTCGCCGCGCTGATGCCGTGGCCCCGCCCGGACGACTGGCTCTGACCCGCGTCACCGCGGGCGGAGACCGTCGACGATCACTGTCACGATCTTGGGCACCCGCGTGTCCCACTCGGCTTCGGGCACCCGCGACAGCGCGCCCAGGAGCAGGATGACGTCCGCCGCGTCGACCTCTTCGCGTACCTGACCGACGGCTTTTCCCCGCTGGAGCAGCGTTTCGAGCGCTTCGTCGAGCCGGTGGTGCTGGCCCGCGTAGAGGTCCTGCCACGCCGAGGCCTCGATCGCCGCCATGACACCGCGCTTGACCCGCGCGTACTCGACCAGCCGGTCGAGCCAGGCGGTCAGGGCCTCGAGCGGCGGGTGCCCGGCCAGCAGCGGCGCCACGGCGTCGACGAGCTGCGTCAGCTCGTACCGGTACACCTCCGCGAGCAGGTGCTCGCGGGTCGGGAAGTGCCGGTAGAGGGTGCCCTGCCCGACGTCGGCAGCCTTGGCGACCCGGTGCAGCTTCAGGTCGGCGGCCGCGCCGTTGGACTCGCTCAGCTCGGCCCGCGCGGCCTCGACGATCCGGTCGCGGTTGGCGACCGCGTCCGACCGGCGCTCACGACCCGGCACGACGGCACCGCCCTTCCCTCGCGAAAGTAACCGGACAGTTGTCAGCTTAACCCGGGGGAGCGGTGCCGGGCAGTCCGCCCGGCGCGGCCGAGCGGTAACAACGGCCGTCGAGAAGGCGACTTCACAGGGTCGTCGCCGCCCGAGGAGGAGTTCGTGCAGCTGTCCGGTTTCCCGGCCGCGGAGGTCGGGTTCGACCGCGCTGGTGGGCTCGCCGGCGACCGGGGCGCGGCCGTGCGGGAGCTGGCCGCCGACCGCGCGACCACCGACCTCGTCGTGCTCAGCCACGGCTGGGACGACGACCCCGTCACGGCGAGGCACCTGTACGCCGATCTCGCGTCCTCGCTGCGCTCGGTCTGCGACGGACCCCTCGCCTTCGCCTGCGTGCTGTGGCCGTCGCGGAAGTTCGCCGAGTCCGCCGGGCTGGAGGAGCGGCTCGACCTGCTGCGGGAGCTGGTGCCCGAGCACCGGCGCACCATCGACGCGGCGGCCGAGCTCGTCCCGGCGCTCGCGGCCCGCTCGACCGCGCGGACCGCGTTCGCCGCCGCGCTGCTGTCGGTCGCCGCCCCCGCCGCGCAGGACCGCGAAGACGCGTCGACGGAGCTGCTGACCCTGCCCGGCGGCACCGTGATGGACCGGCTCGCGAAACCGGCGTCCGGGTTCGTCGAGGCCGCGCGGCAGCTGCTGGACTACCTGACCTACTACGAGATGAAGGCGCGCGCGGGCGAGGTGGGGGAGCACGGCCTGGCGCCGTTGCTCGGCGCGGTCGCCCGGCCCGGCCTGCGCGTTCACCTGGTCGGGCACGGCTTCGGCGGCCGCCTGGTGACCGCGGCCGCGCTGGCCCGGCCGGCCGGGACGCTGGGCACGCTCACCCTGCTGCAGGCGACGTTGTCGCACCACGCGTTCGCCGAGTCGGGGGTGTTCCGCGGCGTGCTCGACGCGCACGTCGTGACCGGACCGATCCTCGTCACGCACACCGCGTACGACCTGGTCGCCGGGGTCGCGTTCGAGATCGCGTCGCGCGTCACCGGGCTGGGTTACGGCAGCATCGGGCGGGACGGTGCTCAGGGGACCGCCGAAGCCGTGCCGGGCGAGCTGCTGCCGGTCGGCGGGCGTTACGCGTGGCGCCCGGGCGTGCCGCACAACCTGCGGGCCGACGGGTTCGTGCGCGGGCACACCGACGTCCACGGGCCGGAAATCGCTCACGCGCTGTGGTCGGCGATCGCGGCCGGTTAGCTCGGGCGGGTGGTTGTGCAGGGGTTCACAGGTGGGCCGCGTCCCATTCACGAGAGAAAGCCGACACTGCGCGCGCACACTGAGGGTGCAGAGTCTGTTCCCGGGGAGGAGTGTGCCGCGCATGCAGGGTCGGATCGCCCGGTTCCGGCGCCGGTTGTTCCCCGGCGGCAACCCGCTCGCCCGGTTCGGTGACCGCGTCGAAGCCGCGTTGCTGCTCCTGCTGGTGGCCGGCGCGCTGCTGACGCTGCCGTTCGCCGCCGCCGTCGGCTCCGACACCTACGCCGCGCAGACCGCCCGCGCCGAGCAGGAGCGCACCACGCGTCATCCCGCGACGGCGACCTCGCTGGCCGCGGCCGCCACGCAGACCTACAGCACCGACGGTGCCGGCGCGCCCGCCGACCAGACGACCGTCCCGGCGGCCTGGTTCGACGCCCGCGGCACCCGGCACACCGGCGACGTCCTCGCCGACTCCGGCAGCCCTAAGGGCACGCACGTCCCGGTGTGGCTGGACCAGCGCGGCGAGCTGACGACCGAGCCGCTCTCGCCGGCCACCTCGGCAGCCGACGGCGTGTTCGCGGCGATCCTGCTCTGGGTCGCCGTCACCGGCGCACTGGCCGCGCTCTACGGCGTCGCCCGGTTCGTCCTGGGCCGCCTCCGCGCCGCGGCGTGGGACCGGGCCTGGGCGCAAGCCCGCCACGACAGCCGGTTCTGAGCGTCCGTCACTTCCAGCGGAAGTGCACGAAGACCCGGCCGAAGTTGTCCTTGTCCTTCTCGATCCGGTGGTAGA
This sequence comes from Amycolatopsis sp. NBC_01307, assembly GCF_035975215.1. Lineage (NCBI taxonomy): Bacteria > Bacillati > Actinomycetota > Actinomycetes > Pseudonocardiales > Pseudonocardiaceae > Amycolatopsis > Amycolatopsis sp. NBC_01307. Next base: position 395,078 of record NZ_CP108403.1, read on the forward strand.
GCGCCTTGATGTCCTTGCGCTCCAGGAACCGCAGGACGTGCTTCTTCAGCTGCCCCGAGCCCTTGCCGGGGATGATCTCGACGAGCGGTGCCTTCTTGGCGACGGCCTCGTCGATGATCCCCTGCAGCGCCTTGTCGATCTCGCCGCCGCGGTTGTAGATGTCGTGGAGGTCCAGCTTCAGCTTCACAGGGCCTGCCACCAGCCGTCGACCGCCGGCGGCTCACCGACGTCCACGCGCTCACCCGGACGGGGGATCGCCAGCGGGATGTCCGCCGCCTTCGCCTCGGTCCAGACGCGGTCCGCCGGCTCACCCCACGGGTGCATCGCCAGCGAGAACGTCGCCCAGTGGACCGGGACCAGCAGCTTCGCCCGGACGTCGAGGCCCGCCGCGACGCCTTCCTCCGGTGTCATGTGGATGTCCGGCCACTGCGGGGCGTACGCGCCGATCTGGACCAGGGCGACGTCGAAGGGGCCGTGTTCCGCGCCGATGCTCGCGAAGCCGTCGAAGTAGCCCGTGTCGCCGGTGTAGAAGACCCGGTGCTCCGGGCCGAGCAGCGCCCACGACGTCCACAGCGTGTCGTCGTTCGTGATGCCGCGGCCGGAGAAGTGCTGGGCCGGCGTCGAGATGAACCGCACGCCGGCCACCGTCGCCTCTTCGTGCCAGTCCAGCTCGATGATCCGCTCGGCCGGGACGTGCCAGCGCTCCAGGTGCGCGCCGACACCCAGCGGCACCAGGAACGGCGCCGCGGTCGACGTCACCAGCGAGCGGATCGTCGCCAGGTCGAGGTGGTCGTAGTGGTCGTGCGAGATGACGACGGCGTCCACCCGGCCGACCCCGGACAGCGGCACCGGCGGCTCGTGCAGCCGCCGCGGGCCGGCGAACGTCGCCGGCGAGACGCGGTCGCTCCACACCGGGTCGAGCAGCACGCGGGCGCCGTCCAGCTCCACCAGCGTCGAGGCGTGGCCGTACCAGGTCAGGTGCAGGCCCTCGGCCGTCTCGACCGGCGCGGCCTTCACCAAGGGGATCGCACTGGCGGGTTTGCGCAGCTCACGGTCGGTGCCGAAGAACATCTCGCGGAAGATGGTGCTCATCGACGCCGCGGTCATCGGGTGCCGCGGCGCCACGTTGCGGAACACCTTGCCGTCGAACTGCGGCGAGCGGCGGACCCGCTCGGCACGGGCGCCGGCGGCCTTCGCGCCGAACGCCGCCGGCAGGTCACGCAGTGCAGCGATCGTCTTCCTCATGCCCCGAGTCTACGAACGGTTCCTGAGAGGCGCCCCAGCTTCATGCAGGTGGGTGAGCGCCTGCCGGTAGGACTCGACCAGGCTCGTCTGCAGGTACGGGATGCCCAGCTCGGCGCAGTACCCCTGGACGATCGGCTGCGCCTGCCGCAGGTGCCGCGACGGCATGCTCGGGAACAGGTGGTGCTCGATCTGGTAGTTGAGGCCGCCGAGGGCGACGTCGACGACCGCGCCGCCGCGGACGTTGCGGGAGGTCAGCACCTGCTTGCGCAGGAAGTCGAGCTCGGGCCGCCCGGTCAGCGTCGGCATGCCCTTGTGGTTGGGCGCGAAGATCGATCCCATGTAGACACCCCACAGTCCTTGGTGGACGGCGAAGAACAGCAACGCCATGCCCGGCGACAGCACCGTGATCAGCGCGCTGAAGTAGACGGCGAAGTGCAGGGCGAGCAGGGCGGCCTCGACGCCGCGGTGGCGCAGGCCCGGCTTGCGCACCGCGCGGATGCCGGACCAGTGCAGGTTCAGGCCTTCGAGGGTGAGCAGCGGGAAGAACAGGAACGCCTGGTAGCGCCCGATGAACCGCGGGACACCGCGGCTGGCGCGGGCCTGGTCCTTCGACCACACCAGGATGTCCGGGTCGACGTCGGGGTCGAGCTCCTCGTGGTTCGGGTTGGCGTGGTGGCGGGTGTGCTTGTCCATCCACCAGCCGTAGCTCATGCCGACGCCGAGGTTGCCCGCGATCATCCCGGCGACCTCGGTCGGCCGCCGGCGCCGGAACACCTGCTTGTGCGCGAGGTCGTGGGAGAGCAGCGCGATCTGGCCGAACAGCACGGCTTGGAACGCGGCCACGGCCAGCTGCCACCACGAGTTCCCGAGGAAGGCGAAGGCGACCCAGCCGGCGGCGAACAACGTGGTCACGACGGCGATCCGGGCGGTGTAGTAACCGGGCCGGCGCCTCATCAGGCCGGCGGCGGAGATGCGGTGGCTCAGCCGGGCGAAGTCGCTGCCGGTGTGCACGAGGTTGTCTGTGGTCACGTCCCCGAGTCTTCGCGCGGACGCCACCGGCCGGAATCCTGCGCGCCGGTGGGCACTTCGGGGGGCCAGCCCTACCGGAGTGCCTGGTATGCGCCCGGCCCGTCGTGAGTGGTAATGAGGGTTCTAACCCGCATTACCACTCACGACCGGACGCGCGGCAGGTGGTGGTGCGGCGCGCCGAACAGCAGGGACGACGAGTGCGCGCGCTTGAAGTAGCGGTGCGCCGGGTGTTCCCAGGTGATCGCGATGCCGCCGTGCAGCTGGATCATCTCCGCCGTGACCTCGGACAGCACCTCGGAGCAGTGCACCTTGGCGACCGCAGGCAGGTCCGCGTAGGCGGCCGAGCGGGCCGTCTCGACCAGGACGTGCAGGTCCGCCATGCGGTGCTTGAGCGCCTGGAAGCTCCCGATCGGGCGGCCGAACTGATGGCGTTGCTGGGTGTACTCGACGGTCAGCTCGAGTGCCCGGGCCGCCGCGCCGGTCTGCTCGGCGGCGAGGACCAGGCACGCGAAATCCCGAAGCGGACCGGGATCCAGGGGGCCGAGGCGGCGCGCGGGCGCGTGGTCGAACGTCACGGTGGCGAAGTGCCGCGTCTCGTCGAGCGACGGGACGTGCTCGCGGTCGGCGTCGGCTGGGTCCACTTCGTACAGTCCGTCTTCGGTGACGGCCAGCAGGATCGACGCCGTGTCGCCGTCCAGGACGTAGTGCGCGCGTCCGTCCACAGTCGACAAATCGCCCCGGCAGGCCGCGGCGTCCCAGCGGCCGTCCTCGCCGGTCCAGGCCAGCGCGGCGACGGCGCCCTCGGCGAGCCGGGGGAGCAGCCGCTCGTCTCCCGTCGCGAGCACGGCCTGCGTGGCGACGGCCGAGCCGAGGAACGGGACGTCGGCCAGGACGCGGCCGAGCTCTTCGGCGACGATCCGGAGTTCGGTGAGCCCGGCGCCGAGCCCGCCGTGCTCCTCGGGGATGGCGAGCGCGGGGACGCCGATGTCGACGAGGGCCGGCCACGGCGTGGCCTCGCGCTCCAGGAGTTTCCGGACGGTGGCGCGGAGTTCGTCCTGTTCGGGTGTCATCCGACGGCCGCCAGGATGCGCCGCCGGTGCACCGCGCCGGTGCCCCACGCCGTCGTCAGGGCGCGGACCCGCAGCAGCCGCCTACCCAGTGGGTGCTCGGCGGTGTAGCCGATCGCGCCGTGCACCTGCAGTCCGGTGCGGGCCGCGAGCAACGCCGCGTCGCCGCACGCCACCTTCGCCGCCGAGACGTCGGCGGGGGCGAGGGTCACGGCCGCGCCGTACAGCAGCGGCCGGGCCAGCTCCAGCGCCGTGACGACGTCGGCGAGCAGGTGCTTGACCGCCTGGTACTTGCCGATCTCGCGGCCGTACTGGCGGCGTTGCCCGGCGTAGCCGACCGACGTCGAGAGCAGCCAGTTCCCGGCGCCGAGCAGCTGGGCCGCCGTCGCGAGGACGCCGAGGTCGAACGCGCGCGCCGGGTCCAGGGCCGGGCCGAGGTCGTCGCCGGGGACGGCCTCGAACAGCCGCCGGGACGGGTCCACCGAAGCCAGCTCGCGGCCGGGGGTGAAGGTCTTCAGGCGCGTGCCGTCCACCAGGACGCGCAGGTCCGCGGTGTCGGCGTCGAGCGCGTAGGGCACGTGCGGTGCGAAGACCACCGACGCCCGCGTCTCGCCTGAGGCCACCGACGCGAGCACCGGGTCGTCGAGCAACGCGGGCAGCACGGCCACCGTGTCGGTCCACGGCCCCGCGACGCCGTGGTGGCCCAGCGCCTCGAACGCGACGACGAGGTCGACCGGGGAGGCGTCGAGGCCGTCGTGCTTCTCGGGGATGCCGAGGGCCGTGACGCCCAGCTCGGCGAGCTTCGGCCAGTCGTCTGTGGTCGAAAGCAGGTCGTGCAGAGACGCGGCGAACGCCGTCTGCTCGGCGGTCAACCCGAACCTCATCGGTCCTCCCGGGGCAGGCCGAGCAGGCGTTCGGCGACGATCGTGCGCTGGATCTGGTCGGTGCCGCCGTAGATCGGGCCGGCCAGCGAGAACAGCCAGCCGTCGCTCCAGGGGCCGCGCAGCTCGGCGTCCGGGCCCAGCAGGTCGAGCGCCGTCTCGTGCAGCTCGACGTCCAGGTGCGACCAGAAGAGCTTGTTGACGCTCGACTCCGGCCCGAGCTGGCCGCCCTCGGCGAGCTTGGTGACCGTGCCGAACGTGTAGAGCTGGTAGGCGCGGGCGCCGATCCAGGCGTCGGCGACCCGGTCCGCGGTGGCTTCGGGACGGCCCGCGCCGGACCACAGCGCCGTCAGCCGATCGGCCGCCGCGAGGAACCGGCCGGGGCTGCGCAGCGACAGGCCGCGTTCGTTGTTGGCCGTGGTCATCGCGACCTTCCAGCCCGCGCCGGGCTCGCCGATGACGTCGGCGTCCGGCACGAAGACGTCGTCGAAGAAGATCTCGGCGAAACCCGGCTCGCCGTCCAGCTGCGGGATCGGGCGCACCGTGACGCCGTCGGCGCGCAGGTCCGCCATCAGGTAGGTCAGGCCGCGGTGGCGTTCGGCTTCGGGGTCGCTGCGGAACAGGCCGAACGCGCGATCGGCGTAGGCTGCCCGGGAGCTCCACGTCTTCTGTCCGTTGAGGACCCAGCCACCGTCCACACGCGACGCCGTGCTGCGCAGCGCGGCGATGTCGCTGCCCGCCTCCGGCTCGGACCAGGCCTGCGCCCAGACCTCTTCGGAGCGCGCCATCTTCGGCAGGATCCGGGCCAGCTGCTCGTCGGTGCCGTGCGAGAAGAGCGTCGGCGCCAGCATGAAGATGCCGTTCTGGTTGACGCGCAGGGGCGCGCCGGCCGCGTAGTACTCCTCCTCGAACAGCACCCACTCCAGGAGGCTCGCGTCGCGGCCGCCGTACTCCGCCGGCCAGGAGACGACCGACCAGCGCGCGTCGGCCAGCCCGGCCTCCCACTCGCGGTGGGCGGCGAAGCCCTCCGGCGTGTCGAACGAGGGGAGCGGCTCGGCGGGGACGTGCGCGGCCAGCCATTCGCGGGCTTCGTCGCGGAACGCTTCGACGTCAGGGGAGAGGTCGAGGTCCATCAGCGGTCCCGCATGGACCGGGCGTCCAGCCCGGCCAGGGAGTCGCCGGCGGTCTCGGCGTTGTGCGCGTGCGCGAAGTGGTGCAACCCGAACACACTGTCCATTCCGGACCGCAGGCCCATCTGGTCTTCGGCCTGGTTCACGGCCTTCTTGGCCAGCGCGAGGCCGAACCGCGGCATCTCGGCGATCTTCGTGGCCAGCGCCATCGTCTCGGTTTCGAGATCGGCGCGCGGGACGACCCGGTTGAGCATGCCCCAGTCGAGGGCCTGCTGGGCCGTGAAGCGCTCGCCGGTGAACAGGACCTCCTTGGCCCGGCGCGGCCCGAGCACCCACGGGTGCGCGAAGTACTCGACGCCGGGAATCCCCATGCGCACCACGGGATCGGCGAAGAACGCGTCGTCGGAGGCGACGATCAGGTCGCACACCCAGGCCAGCATCAACGCCCCGGCGATGCACGCGCCCTGGACGGACGCGATCGTCGGCTTCGGGATCTCCCGCCAGCGGCGGCACATCCCCAAGTACACTTCGGACTCCCGCGCGAACCGCTGGTCGCCGCCCGCGGCGTCGACGTGGTCCCACCACATCACGGCCTTGCGCTCGAACGAGACGTCCGCGTCGCGGCCCGGCGAGCCGATGTCGTGCCCGGCAGAGAAGTGCTTGCCCGCCCCGGCCAGGACGATCACCTTCACCTCGGCGTCGTCGACGGCCCGGGTGAACGCGGCGTCCAGCGCGTAGGTCATCGCCGAGTTCTGCGCGTTGCGGTACTCGGGCCGGTTCAGGGTGACGACCGCGACCGGTCCGCGCACCTCGTACGTGACCTCCTCGCCGATGTCGCTCATGCTTCCTCCCGCAGAACTCGTTTGAGCACCTTGCCCGACGGCGTGCGCGGCAGCTCGTCCCGGAACTCGACGTGCCGGGGCCGCTTGTAGTTCGCCAGGTTGGCCTTGCAGTGGTCGATGACGTCCTCTGTGGACAGTGTGACGCCCGGCCGCAGCCGGACGTAGGCCTTGCCGACCTCGCCGTAGACCGGGTCCGGCACGCCGACGACGACGGCCTCGGCCACGCCGTCGAGCCAGCCCAGCGCCTGCTCGACCTCGGCCGGGTAGACGTTGAAGCCGCCGCAGATGTACATGTCCTTGATCCGGTCGACGATCCGCAGGTGCCCGGACCCGGTGAGCACGCCGACGTCGCCGGTGTGCAGCCAGCCGTCGGTGTCGATCGCCTCGGCGGTGGCGGCCGGGTCGTCGAGGTACCCGAGCATCACGTTCGGCCCGCGCAGCAGCACCTCGTCACGCTCGCCGAGGCGGACCTCGAACCCGGCGGCAGGCCGGCCGACGGTCCGGGCGATCAGGTCGGGCGGGTCGGTGCGCAGCGACATCGTGGCCACGACGGCCTCGGTCAGGCCGTACGCGGTGAGGACCAGGTCGAAGCCGAGTTCGGCCTGCATGCGTTCGACGAGCGCCACCGGGACGGTCGCGGCGCCGGTGACCGCCAGCCGGAGCGTCGACAGGTCGTACGACGGCCGGTCGGGCGCGTCGAGGAGGACCTGGAAGATCGTCGGCGCGCCCGGCAGCACGGAGATCCGCTCGTCCTGGATCAGCCGGAGGGTCTCGGCGACGGCGAAGGTGCGCTGCGGCACGAGCGTCGTGCCGTGCAATGTCGCGGCGAGGATCCCGGCCTTGTAACCGAAGCTGTGGAAGAACGGGTTGATCACGAGGTAGCGGTCGTGCTCGCTCAGCTCGCCGCACTCGGCCCACGCGGCGGCGACGCCGAGGGCCTGCCGGTGCGACGACATCGCGCCCTTGCTGCGGCCGGTCGTCCCCGACGTGAAGAGGATGTCGCTGACGTCGTCCGGCCGCGCGGGGCTGGTGAAGGTGTCGTCGAAGCTGTCGAGCGCGGCCCACTCGGTGACGCCGTCGACCGGGTCTTCCGGGCCCTCGACCGGGATCCGCAGCACCGTGGGCGGACGTTCGGTCAGGTCCGCGAGCCGGTCGGCGCCGAGGAACGTCCCGGTGATGGCCAGCGCCGAGACGCCGCCCCGGGTCAGGATGTCCGTGGTTTCCCGTGCGGTGAACCGGGTGCTGATCGGCACCAGCGTCGCGCCGGCGTAGTGCGCGCCGAGGGCCGCGACCGGCCAGTGCCACGTGTTGGGCGCGCAGACCGCGACGCGGTCACCCGGCCCGATCCCCGCGGCGGCGTAGAAGTTCGCGCACTGCCGCACCCGGGAAGCCAGCTCCGGCCAGGTCAGCCGGACGTCGCCGTCCACCAGTGCTTCACGCGCGGGGAACCGCTCCGCCGCGGCGTCGAGCGCCGCCGGGACGGTCTCCGGCATCACGGCCTCCCTAGCAAGTGCTTGGTAGGGTAGCCTACGCAGGAGCCCCGGTTTTGGCCAGAGGAGGTGACGGTGCCCGACCAAGACTTCCGTGACGAAGTAAGGACCTGGCTGGCCGAACACCTGCGTGGCGACTTCGCGAAGCTGCGCGGCCGTGGTGGTCCCGGCCGCGAGCACGAGGCGTTCGACGAGCGCCTGGCCTGGGAACGCGAGCTGGCCACCGGCGGCTGGAACTGCGTCGGCTGGCCCGTCGAGCACGGCGGCCGCGGCGCCACCCTCGAGCAGCAGGTCGTCTTCCACGAGGAGTACGCCCTCTCCGACGCGCCGGCCAAGGTCGGGCACTTCGGCCAGGAACTCCTCGGCCCGACGCTCATCGCGTTCGGCACCCCGGAACAGCAGCGCCGGTTCCTGCCCCCCATCGTCGCCGCGGAAGAACTGTGGTGCCAGGGCTACTCCGAACCCGGTGCGGGCTCCGACCTCGCCGCCGTCTCGACGTCGGCCCGGCTCGACGGTGACGAGTGGGTGGTCACCGGGCAGAAGGTCTGGACGTCGCTGGCGCAGCACGCGGACTGGTGTTTTGTCGTCGCGCGCACCGAACCCGGCTCGAAACGCCACAAGGGACTGTCCTACCTGCTCGTCCCGATGCGACAGTCCGGAGTGGACGTTCGCCCGATCGTCCAGCTGACCGGCACGGCGGAGTTCAACGAGGTCTTCTTCGACGGCGCCCGCACCGCGCGTGACCTGGCAGTGGGGGAGCCGGGTGACGGCTGGCGCGTCGCGATGGGCACCCTGGCCTTCGAACGCGGCGTCGCCACCCTCGGCCAGCAGGTCGGGTTCCGGCGCGAGCTGACGGCGTTGACCGAGCTGGCCCGGAGCGCCGGCGCGCTCGACGACCCGGTGCTCGCCGAGCGCGTCGACCGGGCCTGGCTCGGCCTGGAAGTCATGCGTGCGCACGCGATCCGCACGCTGGGCGACACCGGCCCCGGCACGGCGTCGGTCGCGAAGCTCGTCTGGGCGAACTGGCACCGGACGCTCGGGGAGCTGGCCATGGCGATCCGCGGCGCGGCTGGGATGCTCGCGCCCGGCGGCCTCGACGACTGGCAGCGGCTCTACCTGTTCACCCGCGCCGACACGATCTACGGCGGCTCCAACGAGATCCAGCGCAACATCATCGCCGAGCGCGTGCTCGGCCTGCCCCGGGAGGCGCGCCCGTGATCACCGTCCCGAAGTACCCCGAGGGCGCGAACCTGCTGCGGGACAAGGTGGTCGTGGTGACCGCCGCGGCCGGCACCGGGATCGGCTCGGCCACGGCGAAGCGCGCGCTCGAAGAGGGCGCGAAGGTCGTCGTCAGCGACTGGCACGAACGCCGTCTCGGCGAGAAGGCCGCGGAGCTGGCGGACCTCGGCGATATCCACGCGATCCCGTGCGACGTCACTCAGGAGGAGCAGGTACAGGCGCTGATTGACGGCAGTGTCGAGCGGTTCGGCCGGATCGACGTCGTCGTCAACAACGCCGGGCTCGGCGGCACCAAGTCGCTGGTGGACATGACCGACGAGGAGTGGACGCGCGTCCTCGACGTCACCCTCAACGGCACCTTCCGCGCCACCCGCGCGGCCCTGCGCCGGTTCGCCGCGCAGGGGGACGGCGGGGCGATCGTCAACAACGCGTCCGTGCTCGGCTGGCGCGCCCAGGGTGGGCAGGCGCACTACGCGGCGGCCAAGGCGGGCGTGATGGCGCTGACGCGGTGCGCGGCCGTCGACGCCGCGCCGCTGGGCGTCCGGATCAACGCGGTCGCCCCCAGCCTGGCGATGCACCCCTTCCTGGCCAAGGTGACCAGCGACGAGCTGCTCGAAGAACTCACCGCCCGCGAGGTTTCGGGGAGGGCGGCGGAACCGTGGGAAGTGGCGAATGTGATCGTGTTCCTGGCCAGTGAGTACTCCTCCTACCTCACCGGCGAGGTCGTGTCCGTGAGTTCGCAACGTGCGTGAGGTGCCTGGATGAGTACCGACGACGTACTTTTTCCCGCGGAGGAGAAATGAACACTGTGAAGAACAGTCGCCGTGCGGAGCTGCTGGACCTGGCCGCGCGGCTGTTCGCCGAGCGTGGGTACGTGTCCACCACCGTGCGCGACATCGCCGACGCCGCGGGCATCCTCTCGGGCAGCCTCTACCACCACTTCGACTCCAAGGAGTCGATGGCCGACGAGATCCTCACCGGCTTCCTCGACGAGCTGTTCGGCTCCTACGCCGAGATCGTCGCCCAGGGGCTCGGCCCGCGCGAGACGCTCGAAGCGGTCGTCGTGGCGTCGTTCGACTCGATCCACCGGCGCCCGGCGCAGGTCGCGATCTACCAGAACGAGGCCAAGCACCTCATGCAGCTGCCGCGGTTCGCCTACCTCAACGACCGCAACGCCGAGTTCCGCAAGCTGTGGAACGGCATCCTCACCGACGGCGTGGCGGACGGCGTCTTCCGCGCGGACCTCGACGTCGAGCTGACCTACCGCTTCATCCGCGACACGGTGTGGGTGGCCGTGCGCTGGTACAACCCCGACGGCGCGCTCACCGCGCAGGACGTCGCGGAGCAGTACCTCGGGATCCTGCTCGACGGCATCGGAACGAACAAGCGGAGGCGGCGTGGCTGAAGCGTATGTCCTGGACGCGGTGCGGACGCCGGTCGGCAAGCGCGGCGGAGCGCTGAGCGCGGTCCACCCGGCCGACCTCGGCGCGCACGTGATCCGCGCGGTCGTCGAGCGCACCGGCGTCGACCCGGAACTGGTGGAAGACGTCATCTTCGGCTGCGTCGACACCCTGGGCCCGCAGGCCGGCAACGTCGCGCGGACGTCGTGGCTGGCGGCCGGGTACCCGCAGCACGTGCCGGGCGTGACCGTCGACCGGCAGTGCGGCTCGAGCCAGCAGGCGGTGCACTTCGCGGCGCAGGCGGTGCTGAGCGGCACGGCGGACCTGGTGCTGGCCGGCGGCGTGCAGAACATGAGTGCGATCCCGATCGGCGCGGCGATGCTCGCCGGGCGCGAATACGGGTTCGACGATCCGTTTTCCGGCTCGAAAGGCTGGCAGGAACGCTTCGGCGCGAATGAGGTGTCGCAGTTCCGCAGTGCGGACATGATCGCCGGGCACTGGGACATTTCCCGCGTCGCGATGGAGGAATTCGCGCTGCGGAGTCACCAGCTCGCGGCGGCGGCGTCCGACGGCGGATTGTTCGACGACGAAATAGCGCCCTACGGAGAATTCGGCAAGGACGAAGGACCGCGCCGCGACACTTCCCTGGAACGGATGGCGGGCTTGAAACCGCTGTCCCCGGAATCGCGTATCACCGCGGCGGTGGCGAGCCAGCTCTCGGACGGCGCGAGCGCGACGCTCATCGCGTCCGAGTCATTCGTGCGCGACCACGACCTGACGCCGATGGCCCGCATCCACCACCTGTCGGTCCGCGCGGCGGACCCGGTCTGGATGCTCACCGGCCCGATCCCGGCGACCGCGCACGCGTTGCGTCGCACCGGGTTGACGATCGGTGACATCGATCTTTTCGAAGTGAACGAGGCGTTCGCGAGCGTGGTCCTCGCGTGGCTCGACGAGACGGGTGCCGACCCGTCCCGGGTGAACGTCAACGGCGGTGCGATCGCCCTGGGCCATCCGATCGGCGCGTCGGGCACGAAGCTGTTCGCGACGCTGGTCCACGAACTGAAGCGCCGCGGCGGCCGCTACGGGCTGCAGACGATGTGCGAAGGCGGCGGCACGGCCAACGTGACGATCGTCGAAAACCTGACCTGACGCGGCACAGCGAAGGCCGGTTCGAGGGTTCCCGTTCCCTCGAACCGGCCCTGGCCGGTGCAACCCCGATTGTGCACTCAGTCCCCGTGAAGACCTTCCCGCCGGCATACCCTTCCGGCGGGAAGGCCTTCACGAGGCACACGCCCCGGCGGCGGACCGCCGTGGCGCACGACCCCGGACCCCCGTCCGGCGAGCCGGAAGAAGGCCATCTCGAGGGGTGTCGGGTTCCCTCGGGATGGCCCTCTCCTGGCCCGCCGGACGCTCGGCCCGAGTCCGGGCGCGAGGCGGGCAGGGGGACGCTGTTGTGGGGGCCGGTCACCACGCCACCCAGCCGCGGAGGGTGTGTGGTGACCGGCCGAGGGACGAGGGCCGCCGCGCGCAGCCTCGCCCCCGTCTTCTACCTCCCCATCGGGATGGCCATCGTCGGCAGCGCTTCCGCCGGCAGCGACTGCGCGGCGAACGCCGTCGTGGGGGGTGCGGGCAGGGACTGCGCAGCGAACGCGGTGGTCGGGATGTTGTTCGCGAACTCGCTCTCGAACTCGCGCTCGAAGGCCTGGGCGTCGAAGCCGCTCTCGAACTCCGGCGGCACCTCGGCCGCCAAAGCCGCGATCGACGGTTCGACCACCGGGACCTCGGCCGCCGCGGGAGCGGGCTCCGGCTCCGGGACGAAGTCCGGGGCAGGCAGGCGGCGGTCCAGCTCGGCCATCCAGTCGAGCATGGCCCGCGGCTTGTCCCACGAGGAGACGCCGACGAGCCGGCCGTCGCGGATGAAGCCGGTGATGCCGTCGGCCAGCGTCACGGTGTCTTCGGCCAGCGAAGGCATGCCGCACATCTGCAGCCGCGTGTCGTACAGCGTCGACCACGCCCGGGGGAGCGGGGTGAACGGCTTGGCGCTCGACTGGCCCAGCAGCAGGTTGTCCGCCGCGTGCCGGGCCGACTCGACGGCGTTGATCCAGTGCTCGACCCGCCGCGGGGTCTCGTCGAAGCGCAGGTTCGGCCAGCGCGCGATGTCCCCGGCGATGACCACGTCGGACGCGCCCTCGGCGAACAGCTTCGAGTCGCACAGCACGCCGTCGCTGATGTCGAGGCCGGAGCCGCGCATCCAGTCGACCGACGGGACGCTGCCGATGGCGAGCACGACGACGCTGGCGACCAGCAGCTGGTTGTTCGTCAGGTGCAGCCCGACGGTGTCCTTCGTGCTGATCCAGTGCCGCACTTCGCTCTTCATCGACAGTTTCGCGCGGTGCTCGTGGTGCGCTTCGACGACGCCGCTCGAGACGCGGTCGCCGAAGCGGTGCAGCGGCGCCTTCGCGTGGCCGATCAGCGTGACGTCCCGGCCGATGTGCCGCATGCTCGCGGCGAACTCGTTGCCGATCAGGCCGGCGCCGATCACGACGGCCGGCTTCTTGCTGGCGTTGAGGCAGCGCCGCACCGCCATCGAGTCCTCGACCGTGCGCAGGATCCGCACGCGCGGGTCGTGCCGCGGCGACCCGGGCAGGTGCCGCGGGTAGACGCCGGTCGCGGCGATCAGGCCGTCGTACCAGAGGGATTCGCCGCCGGGCAGGTGCACGACCCGCTCGGTGGTGTCGAGGTGCGTGACGCGCGCGCCGAGGCGCCAGTGCACGTCCAGGTCCGGCAGGTAGTGCGAAAGGCCCACGTCGCTGGGCCGTTCGGTGCCCATCACCAAGGCCTTGGAGACCATCGGCCGGTGGTAGGGGCGCCGGGCCTCGTCGCCGATGAGCACGATCTCGCCGTCGAAGTTCTGTTCCCGCAGTCGTTCCGCGGCGCGCAACCCCGCGACACCCGCACCGACGATGACGATCCGGTCGCCGTCAGCCATCGAGGTCCCCTCTCATCACGACCGCCTGCATCGGGCAGCAGCGAGCGGCCATCTTCGCCTGTTCCATGGTGGTTTCGTCCAGCAGCCGCGTGCGGAAGCGCAGCCGGCCGTCCTGGCCGAGGTCGAACACGTCCGGCGCCTCCATGGCGCAGATGCCGTAGAGCTCGCACCGGTCGTTGTCGACGCTGATCCGGGGCCCGCCACCGGGCAAACGGAGCGGCATGTCAAGCCACCTGCTCTTCCACGAGTCCGATGCGTTCGAGGGTGCGGGCCGGCATGAACCGCAGCAGCGACACCGTCGCGGCCGGGATGAGCAGCGTGATGCCGCCCAGCCAGACGACCGCGAGGTGGCCGTTGGCGATCGAGCCGAACCAGGCGTGCAACGCGGTCAGCGCGACGGCCGGGTAGGCGCAGCGGTGCAGCCACAGCCAGCGGCGGTACGAGGTGAACCGCTGCAGGCCCGCCGTCAGGGCGATGGCCATCATGATCTCGAGGCCGACGATGCCGATGCTGTGCCGGACCTCCTGGCCGGACAGGAACGGGAGGAACAGGTACTGCAGGCTGTAGGGCTGGATCGTCAGGTAGAAGAAGCCGAGGGCGTGGATGCCGCCGAAGATCAGCGTCGCGGTCGCCAGCACGATGTGAGTGCTGCGCAGCGCCTTGCGGCCGGTGACCGAGCGCACCCAGCCCGTGGCGGTGAGCACGCCCCAGGTGAGGGTCAGCATCATCGCCGCGTAGGACGCCCGGGCCGCGAAGGCCGCGAGGCCGCGCGCCGCCGGGTCGGTCTTCGGCTGGAACTGCTGGGTGATCAGGATCGTCGCGTCGTGCCAGGTCTCAACCATGACTGCCCCCGGTTCTCACTCCGGCGGGCCGGGACGAGGTCCGGGTGCGGCCGCGGTTGCGGTTGCCCTTGATCTGGCGCAGCACGTAGAACAGGCCGCCACCGACCAGCAGGAACAGCGCCGCCACCACGGCGATCTGGGACGTGTCGAGGCCGAGGGAGGCCCCGGCGGGCGCCGCGGTGGTGGACACCGCGGGCTCGGGCAGGGCGGTGTAGTCGACCATCCCGCTGCTCTCGAGCATCGTCATGTGCCGCAGCACGGCCTGGTTGCCGACGGTCGCGAACGCCCGCACGTCGTCGTTGCGGGTGCCGGCCCGCAGCTGCGCGAGGATGGCGAACACCTGGCCGTGCGCCGCGCGCAGCCGGTTGGCGAAGACGCGGTCGAACGCCGGGCCGGGGGCCGCGTTCATCTCTTCGAGCAGCCAGCCGCGCTGTTCGTCGGAGGGCTGGTCGGGCACCGGCGAGTTCAGCTTCGCCGACAGCGCGCGGGTCGCCACGTCGAGCCGGCCGTGATCCATCATGATCGCGAAGCCGATCTCCTTGACCAGCGGGCTGCCCTTCTGCATGGCCATCATGCCGGAGGGCATCTCCCACAGACCGGCTTGGCGGACCTTGGTCAGCAGCACCGAGTCGGTGGGGGAGACGGCCGTGGTCTGGGCCGTCGAGGCCGAGCCCGGCGCGAGCAGCGTCAGCACCGCGACCACCACGAACAGGATCCGGACCAGCGGCCGGGAGCGTTCCAGGGTGGACGGCTGGTCGAGCTCCGGCGTGGCGAACTCAGATGCCGAACGCATTTTGCCTCCACTCGTCCTGGGTGATCGTGATCTTCTTGCCGTCCGGCGCGATGGGGTACCACGCCTGCTCGGCGCCCTGGCCGGAGGTGTCGGCGGGTTCGCTGTCGCCGGTGAAGTGGTAGAGCGGCCAGCCGGCGAGCGTGAGCTGCTGGCTGCCGTCGTCGCGGGTGAGCTGCCCGATCAGGGACGGGTCGACGTCGATCGGCGCGGGGCCGCCGACGTTGACCGGGATCCACTTGGTCGCGCAGGCGCCGGTGCAGTTCGACCGGGACGGGTCGGACGAGTCCCGGTCGTAGCGGTAGATCGTGTAGCCGGTCCCGTCGACGAGCATGAGCCCGAGGTCGAAGGTCTTGGCGGCGCGGATCTGGCTCTTCGCGGGGTCGTTCGGGTTGGCCGTGATCGGCTGCGGCATGGCGAGGGTCATCGGGGCCTGCTGGCCGGGCATCTGCATGCCGGCGCCCCCACCTGCGGCGTAACCGCCGGAAGTGGTCGCGGCGCCGGCGGTGCAGGCGGTGAGCAGGGCGAGTGCGGTGAGGCACACGGCGGCGGGGACCACCGGTCGGGGAATGCGGATCACTGCTCCTCCGTGGGGCATGACTACGCGCTGTTGCCGGGGGTGCAACGAAAAAGCGCGCGGAAGATCCACTGTGGACGACTGGTCCGGGGTGGATGCGGAGCGTTGCGGGGGACAACGCTTGTCGGGGGTCTTCGGTAGGGGATACGGACACGGTCCGGAAACGGTTCAAAAAACTTTCGGGCTCATTTGGTACTGGACGCCGGGCCTCCGGCACACCAGGATGTCCCGCGTGGGACGGCACACTCGAGCGCTGAGACCCGTCGAAGATCAAGAAGGCGTCGTTGTCGAGCCGAACGACGCCTCCGATGATCTGGCGAAGGCGCTCTACCAGGAGTTCGGTGGGTCCCTCATGGCGTTCGCGCTCCGGCTGACCGGCCACGACCGGCAGTGGGCCGAAGACGTCGTGCAGGAGACCCTGATCAAGGCGTGGCGGAACGCGGACAAGCTGGACCGCCGGCCGGAGATGCTGCGCGCGTGGTTGTTCACGGTGGCCCGGCGGACCGTCATCGACGGCTGGCGCAGCCGCAGCGTCCGTCCCCAGGAGCTCGAAGAGATCGAATCGGACGCGATCACGGTGTCCGACGAGTCGGACCGCACGCTCGCCGCGATGATCGTCTACGAGGCGCTGCAGGGGCTTTCGCCCGAGCAGCGGGAGGCCATCCAGCAGACCTACCTGCGCGATCGGACCGTGAACGAGGTCGCGGCGACCCTCGGCGTGCCCCCCGGCACCATCAAGTCCCGCATCCACCACGCCGTCCGCGCCCTGCGCCGAGCGTTGCGCGAGCGGGGGTGAGCTGAGGTGGCCGGGTCCGCACACACCGACGTCGCCGCGTACGTGCTCGGCGTCCTCAGCGAGGCCGAGAACAACCAGTTCGAAGCCCACCTGATGAACTGCCCCAACTGCCAGCTCGACCTGATCGAGCTGTACCAGCTGCCGGACGTGCTCGACCTCGTCAAGCGCAGCTGGCCCGAGCCCCCGATGCCCGCCCCCGGCCCGCGCACCCTCGCCCCCGGGCCCCGCGTGCTGCGCGGCCTGATGGAAGAGGCGTCCGTGAAGCGCCGGCGCCGGCGCCGGGCCGGCATCATCGCAGGCACCGCGGCCGCCGCGCTCGTCATCGCCGGCCCGCTCGTGACGCTCGCCGTCCGGCCCGCCGACGCCGTCCCGCCCGCCTCCCTGTCCGCGCCGAGCGGCAAGCCGGCGTCCGCGGTGACGAGCGTCCCCGCGACGTCCACGCCACCGCCGTCCGCCGCGTCGACGAGCCGGCCGCCCGGTGGCGGCCAGACCTACGGCCGCGGCAGCGGCGGGTCGGCCGTCAACGCGCTCGTCACCGTGCTGCCCGTCGAGTGGGGCAGCCGGGTCGAGCTCGAGCTGCGCGGGATCGTCGGGCCGCTCAACTGCCAGCTGGTCGCCATCTCCGCCGCGGGCGAGGAGCGCGTCGTCACCGGCTGGTCGGTGCCGCCCAAGGGCTTCGGCATTCCCGGCTCACCCGAACCGCTGCGGCTGCAGGGGTCCACGTCGATGACGATGGACCAGATCGGCCGGTTCGAGGTCCGTGGCGAGGACGGCACCGTTCTCGTCATGGTGCAACGTTAAATCATTTTTCCCGCCGATCCCCGGTGACCTGGGTGAATGCTGTCCGGTTGCGCGGCGTTAGATAACGAAAAGATAACGGGCCGGTCGCTTTTGAACCTCACGCCACCAGTGTCCGTATCCCCCAATGCATCCCCCGATGCACCCGATAGCCCCCGAGCCGGAACCGAGTGGCACCGGGCAGCGACGCCGGAACGCACGGCGGCAGGCCCCGGTCAGCACTTCCCCCGGGTTCCGCACCAATCACGACCTCAATTATCGGTAGTTCTTGCCCGGGCTGCCGCGCTGTTCGGCGCGCCCGGAATAACGAACGAGGTGAACTAGTCCATGCCCCGGAATTCTCGGTCCCCCGTGACGGGCAAGCATCGTGTTGCCCGTCGAACCAAGATCGCGATGGGCGCGCTCGGCCTGGCGATCGCCGTCGGCGCACTCGCCGTCGCGGTCTCGACGGGCCGCACGGGCGAGGCCAGCGCGGACCCCGCAGACCCGTCGTTCTTCATCGACATCAACAAGGTTCCCGCCGGCAACAACGTCAACGCGGCCTTGAAGAAGAAGGGTGCGCAGGGCTCCTTCACCGTCGACTGTGGAACGAACGCCGACGGCGCCCACCACAACCCGGACAACTTCATCGCCCAGCCCGGGATCAAGAACGGCGCGCAGCACCTGCACGACTACGTCGGCAACGTGACCACCGACGCCGACTCGAGCCTCAAGAGCCTGCTCGCCGGTGACACCACCTGCAAGAACGGCGACCAGTCCGCCTACTTCTGGCCGGTCATCCGGATCGACCGCGAGGACAACGCGGCGAACGAGAGCGAGAACCAGAAGGCCGAGCAGGAGCAGCAGGGCAAGACCGGCGACGTCCAGCAGGACCAGAGCGCGGCGGACGCCCAGGCGGCCGACGCTGCCGGAGAGGGCCAGGACGCGCAGGACCAGGCGGCGGCGGACCCGAACGCGGACCCCAACGCCGCAGACCCGAACGCGGACCCCAACGCTCAGGACCAGAACGCTCAGGACCAGAACGGTCAGCAGAAGAAAAAGAACACCGGTGGCGGCGCGACGCGCGGTGACCAGAACGCCCAGCAGCAGGACGGTCAGAACCAGCAGCAGGGCCAGGACCGCCGGCGCGGCGGCCAGAACGGTGGCCAGAACAACGGCGGCCAGAACAACAACGACGGCGGCAAGAACCAGGGCGGCCAGAACGGCAACCAGAGCAGCACCGCCGCGGCGCCCCCGGCCGAAGAGCTCGGTGGCCCCGAAGGCGCGAACGAAGAGGTCGGCGACAACGACGGCGAGATCGTCGAACCGGAGTCCGCGACCCTGAAGTTCATCGGTGGTGGCGCGAGGAACGTCGTCGCGATGCCGCTCGGCCTGAAGATCCTCTACGGTGACGCCAAGCAGAGCACCAACGGCCCGGCCAACGCCCGGCCCAGCTGGACCTGCACCGGCTTCGAGGACCGGCTGACCGACCTCTACCCGATCTGCCCGGCGGGCAGCAAGGTGGAGCGGATCCACGCCTTCCCGAACTGCTGGGACGGCAAGAACACCGACAGCGCGAACCACCGCACCCACGTGGTGTTCGCCGACCAGCAGGGCAAGTGCCCGCAGGGGTTCAAGAACATCCCGCAGCTGCAGGTGACGCTGGTCTACGACGTCCCGCAGGACGTCCAGCAGAACGGCCAGTACAAAGTGGACGCGTTCGCGCAAGAGAAGCACAACCCGCGCTCCGACCACGACGACTTCGGCAACGTGATGAGCAAGAAGATCATGAACCGCCTCGTCAACTGCGTCAACTCGGGCAAGGCCTGCGCGGAATAACGCTCCACCGCCTACACCGGTCATCGCTCCAGGAAGGGTGAACGTCATGAACCGTGCTCGCCCGGTCGCTGCCGCTCTGCTCGCCGTCGCCGGCCTCGCGCTGGTCACGGCCTGCGGGACCAATCCGTACGCCACGTCCGGCAATGTTCAGCCGGCGGCACTCGGTCTCCAGCAGCAGCAACCGGCGAGCACGGTTCCGGCCGGTGCCGGCCGAGTCCAGCTCGCATCGTCCACAGTGGAGGGTCTCGGCACGGTCCTGGCCGACGCCGAAGGTCACACGCTCTACCGGTACGCGAAGGACAGCGCGAAGCCCCCGAAGGCCGTCTGCGACGGTGCTTGCGCGGAAACGTGGCCCCCGCTGGTCTCCGACGCCCCGGCGCTCGCCGCCGGCGTGGACGCGCAGCTCGTCGGCGAGGTCACCCGACCCGACGGGCAGCGGCAGGTGACCGTCGGCGGCTGGCCGGTCTACCGGTACGCCAAGGACACCGGCCGGGGCATCGCGCTCGGCCAGAACGTCAGCGCGGACTGGGCGGCGATCACCCCGGCAGGCGGGAAGGCGGCCGGCCAGAGCGGCGCCCCGGCCACCGAACCCGCCAAGCCGACGACGATCGGCACCACCGACGTCGGCGGCCTCGGCCCGGTGCTCACCGACCAGGCCGGCGGCACGCTCTACCTGTTCACCAAGGACGGCAAGGACTCCGGAGAGTCCACTTGCGACGGTGCCTGCGCGAAGACGTGGCCGCCGGTGCGGGTGGACGGCCGGATCACCGTCGCCGAGAGCGTCGACACCGGCCTCATCGGCCAGATCCGGCGCCCGGACGGCACCATGCAGGTGACCGTCGGCGGCTGGCCGGTCTACACCTACAGCAAGGACGGCGCGCCCGGCGAAGCCAGCGGGCACGGAGTCGGGAACACCTGGTACGCCGTGGAACCCAGCGGCTGCAAGGTCGACCCGGCCCGCAGACCCGACGCCCAGCAGGTTGCGGCAGCGTCATCTGGCGGGTACTGACCCGCCCCACGATCCCCGGCCCGGCGAACACTTCCCTCCACCTCACCCCCCCGTTCGCCGGGCCGGTAGCAGTACCCGGGACCACGGTCCCGGTCGTGAGTTCCGGCCCGGTGGGTGTTTCCCCTCCACCTCACCCCCCTTGCCCACCAGGCCGGTGCGGTAACGCGAGACCCGGTCCGGCGGACGCTTCCTCCACCTCACCCCCCAAAGTCCGCCGGGCCGGGACTCTTTCCCCCACAACGATCCCCGCGGATCAAACAAAGGAGGAAACGGCGGGTGCAGACCCCGCCCCTCAGGTCCCGGCCCGGCAGGCGACTTCCCTCCACCTCACCCCCCAACCTGCCGGCCCGGACCCCCCCAACCCGACCCCCCAATCACGCGAGTCGACCCCCCAATCACGCGTGATGCCTCTCCAATCACGCGAGATGCCCTTCCAGACACACGAGATCCCCCTCTGGACACGCGACTTACGTCTTCCGTCACGCGAGTCACGTCCCCAGACACGCGAGATCCGCTTCCGGTCACGCGCATCCGGCGTCGGAACTTCCACGCTCCGCCCGGATCCGGCCCCGGCGACCGCCCCCTCGGTCGCCGGCCCCGAAATCCCCGGTCCGGTGGATGCTTCCCTCCACCTCACCCCCCATCCCCGGACCGGCTCAGCTGCGGTCCCCGTGCTCCGGCACGGGGACCGCGGCCCAGAAGTCCAGCGGGACGCGGCCGACGCCCCGGCCGGCGGAGTCGAGCAGCCGGCCCATCAGCTTGACGCTCCGGAGCGTGACGGCCCGCCCGGCGATCTCCAGCCACGGCAGCTTCGCGGCCATCAGGCTCTCCAGCGCCACCGTGTCGTGCTGCGTCGGCAGCCACACCACCAGCATCAGGTTCGCCTCGCCGGACACCGCCGCGCACATCCGGACCTCCGGCAGCATCGCCAGCGACCGGGCCGTCGTCTCCAGCTTGTCCGGTGGGACCCGCAGCCACAGCGTCACGGTGACCGGCGCGGGCGACGCCGACCGCGCGATCTCGCACCGGACGCGGATCGCGCCCCGGGCCAGCAGCGCGTCCAGCCGGCGCCGCACGGTCGTCGCCCCGACGCCGAGCTCGGCCGCCAGCGCCGCCGCCGACACCCGCGCGTCGACGCCGAGAGCCAGGATCAGCGCCCGGTCGGCGTCGTCGAAGCGCAGCGGGGCGCGGTGGCGCACCGGCTTCGGCGTCAGCGCTTCCCGTTGCCCGGGCGAGATCGCCCGCACCCGCCACCGGCTGCCCTCGGTGAACATCCGCGGCGACAGCACCGTCCGCACGCGCGTCACGCCCGGCACCGCCGTCACCCGGTCCAGCACGTGCGCGCCCAGCTCCCGCAACGTCGGCGCGACGACGTGGGCGAGCAGGTCGAACGGCCCCGCGAGGTACTCGACGGTGACGACGTGCACGTCGGCGGCCAGCGCGTCGGCGACGCGCAGGGCCGCGCCGGGCGCGCAGTCGATCTCGACGAACGCCAGCGCGAGCTGCGCGGTGAGCTCCCCGCCCGCGTAGGCGGTGAGCCACGCGTCGCCGCGTTCGACGAGGCCGTCCCAGCGCCGGGCGGCGGTCACCGCGCCCAGCCCGAGCGCGTTCCCGAGCGTCGACCAGGACGCCCGCGGCGCCGCCTGCAGCGCGTCGACCAGTTTGAGGTCCTGCTCGTCCAACATGGCGGATTCTTCGCTCATCAGCCCTCGAAACGGTGGTTTTGAGGATTTTCTCCCGCCATTGTGCTCGACTCTCGCATGATCGGCGGATGACCCTGCGCTCCGACGCCGCCGTCCTGCTCGACGATCTGGTCGCTCTGCGCCGTGACCTGCACCGCATCCCCGAGATCGGCCTGCACCTGCCGCGCACGCAGGAGCGCGCCCTCGCCGCCCTCGACGGCCTCGACCTCGAACTGAGCGTCGGCAAGAACCTCTCGTCGATCACCGGAGTCCTGCGCGGCGGCAGGCCCGGCGGGACCGTCTTGCTGCGCGGGGACATGGACGCGCTCCCGGTGACCGAGGCGACCGGCGAGGAGTTCAGCTCGACGCTCGACGGCGCCATGCACGCCTGCGGCCACGACCTCCACACCGCGGGCCTGGTCGGCGCGGCCCGGCTGCTCTGCGCCCGCAAAGCCGACCTGCCCGGCGACGTCGTGTTCATGTTCCAGCCCGGCGAAGAGGGCTGGGACGGCGCCGGCCACATGATCGAGGAAGGCGTCCTGACGGCGTCCGGCAAGCACGTCGACGCCGCGTACGGCCTGCACGTCTCGGCCGCGAGTTACGCGAAGGGCCAGTTCACCGCCCGCCCTGGCACGCTCATGGCGGCTTCCGGCGCGCTCGCCGTCCGGGTGCGGGGCGAGGGCGGCCACGGCTCGTCCCCGCACGACGCGCGCGACCCGATCCCGGCCGCCTGCGAGATGGTGACCGCGCTGCAGACGATGGTGACGCGGGCCTTCGACGTCTTCGACCCCGTCGTCGTCACCGTCGGGACGTTCCACGCCGGCACCCGGCGCAACATCATCCCGGACGACGCGGTGTTCGAGGCGACGCTGCGGTCGTTCTCGCCGGAGACGGCGGCGCGCGTCGGCGACCGCGCCGTCCAGGTCTGCCGCGGCATCGCCGCCGCGCACGGCCTCGACATCGACGTCACGTTCGAGCCCGAGTACCCGGCCACGGTCAACGACGCGGGCGCGTACGACTTCGTCGCGGCCACCATCCGCGACGTCTTCGGCGCGGAGCGGTTCACCGAGATGGCCGAACCGATCACCGGGTCGGAGGACTTCTCCCGCGTCCTCGAGCGCGTGCCCGGCGCGTACCTGTTCCTCGGCGCGTGCCCGACGGACCCGGCGACCGCGCCGGACAACCACTCGCCGCGCGCGCGGTTCGACGACAGCGTGCTCGGCGACGGCGCCGCGCTGCTGGCCGAGCTCGCGATCCGCCGGCTCGCGCTCCTGGCCGGGTGACGCCGTGCGCCGCTACCACTGGCCGCCGTTGCTCCCGGTGCTCGCGCTGGTCCTGATGCCGTTCCTGCCGTTCGTCAACACGACCGGGCTGTGGCTCGGGCTGCCGCGGATGGTCGTGTGGGGCGCGTTCTGGTGCCTGATGTTCACCCCGGCGCTGCTGCTGTCGGAACGGCTGCTGCGCGCAGCGGGGGAGGAGGACGACGCGTGATCCTCACCTTCACCCTGGTGGGCATCGTCCTGATCGGCGTGCTCGGCTTCGTCGGCCGCCGCAAGCCCGTCGCCGACCTGGCGGAGTGGACCGTCGGCGGCCGCCGCTTCGGCGCCATGACCATGTGGTTCCTGCAGGCGGGAGAGGTGTTCACCACCTTCACCTTCCTCGGCATGGCCGGGCTCGCGTTCTCCGGCGGCGTCGCCGCGATGTACGCGCTGCCGTACGTGCCGATCGCCTACGTCGTGCTGTTCTTCCTGGCCAAACGGCTGTGGACGATGGGGAAGGACCGCGGCTACCTCACCCAGGGCGACTTCCTCGAGGACCGCTACTCCAGCCGGGCGCTCGGCACGCTGTCGGCGGTGCTCGGCGTCGTGTTCGTGCTGCCCTACCTGCAGCTGCAGATCACCGGGCTCGGCCTGATCGTGCGGCTGGTCACCGGCGACAACGCGTCCGGCACGCTCAGCATGGTGACCGGCAGCGTGCTGATCGTCGCGTTCGTGCTGTGGGCCGGGCTGCGCGGCGTCGCGGCGACGTCCTACTTCAAGGACGGCATCATGCTGGTCGCGCTGGTGGTGCTCATCATCGCCGTGCCGACGCACTTCGCGGGCGGGATCCCGGCGGTGTTCCACAAGATCGAGCAGCTGCACCCCGAGAAGCTGATCGTCCACAGTGGAGCGAACGACCACGTCTGGTTCATCACGAGCATGCTGGTCAGCGCCATCGGCGTCGGCCTGATGACGCTGCCGCACTCGTGGCCGGCGCTGATGTCGGCGCGCGACCCGAAGGTGCTGCGGCGCAACTACGCCTGGATGCCGGTGTACGAGCTGTGCCTGCTGCTGCCGATGGTCATCGGGTTCGCCGCGATCCTCGTGGTACCCAAGGGGAGTGACCCGAACGGCGTACTGCTGACGCTGTCGAAGGACGCGTTGCCGGGCTGGGTTACGGGCATCGTCGTGGTCGCCGCGACGGCCACCGCGATGGTCCCGGCGGCCGGGATCCTGATCGGCATCTCGTCGCTGGTGGCGCGCAACATAGTCCGTGTCCGCAGTGGCCGCAAGCAGTTCTGGATCAACCACGGCACGGTTGTGGTCGCGAGTACTCTTGCCCTCGTGCTCGGCATCTTCCGGCCGGATCTGCTGGCCAACCTGCTGCTGCTCACTTATTCGGGGTCGGTCCAGCTGGCCCCGGCCAACCTGCTGGGCTTCTTCCGGCGCGTGCCGGTCGGCAAGGGCCCGGTGCTCGCCGGGCTGATCGCCGGCGAGCTCGTCGTCAGCTGGCTGACCTTTGTGGACACTCACCTGGTCGGCACCGTCAACGTGGGCTTGGTCGGGCTCGGCGCGAACGTCGTCGTCCTCGCCCTGGCCGCTCTGGTCCAACGACAGGCTTCTCCCCAGGAGGCGGCGTGACTCGCACGGTGTTCACCGGCGGTTCGGTGTTCGACGGCACCGGCTCGGACCCGGCGGCGGCCGACGTCGCCGTCGAGCACGGCCGGATCGTCGAAGTCGGGACGGACCTGGACGGTGACGAGGGCGTCGACTGCGTCGGCGCGGTGCTGCTGCCGGGGCTGTTCGACTGCCACGTGCACGTCACGGTGTCGGACATCGGGCTGCTGGCGCGGGTGCAGAAACCGTTTTCCTACCAGTTCTACGAGGCCGCGCGGAACCTGTGGGCGACGCTCGGGCTGGGCATCACGACGGTCCGCGACGCCTCCGGCGCGGACCTCGGCATCAAGCAGGCGGTGGACGACGGCCTGATCCCGGGGCCGCGGCTGCAGATCTCGATCGGGCTGATCAGCCAGACCGGCGGCCACGGCGACGCGTGGAGCCCGTCCGGGATGTGCGTCCCGCTGCTGGTGCCGCACCCGGGCCGCCCGGACGCGACGGCCGACGGCCCCGACGAGATGCGCCGCGTCGCCCGCACCCTGCTGCGCGCGGGCGCGGACGTGCTGAAGGTGTGCACGACCGGCGGGGTGCTCTCACCGCGTGACGACCCGCGGCACTCGCAGTTCACGCCGGCGGAGCTGGAGATCCTGGTCGCCGAGGCGGCGATGCAGGGCCGGCCGGTGATGGCGCACGCCCAGGGTTCGGCGGGCATCAAGAACGCGGTCCGCGCGGGCGTCCGGTCGATCGAGCACGGCATCTACCTGGACGACGAGGCGATCGAGCTGATGCTCGGCCACGGCACGTGGCTGGTCCCGACGCTGATCGCCCCGGTGAACGTGGTCCGCGCGGCCGACGCGGGCGTCGACCTGCCCGCGTCGGTCGTCGCGAAGGCCCGCGAAGTGGTGGAGGCCCACCGCGACTCGGTGCGCCGCGCGTACGCGGCGGGCGTCCGCATCGCGATGGGCACCGACAGCGGCGTCGGCCCGCACGGCACGAACCTGGAGGAACTGGCCCTGATGGCGGCGTGCGGCATGACCCCGGGCGACGTCCTGGAGGCAACGACGTCCTCGGCGGCGCGGCTCATGGGCCTGGACGGCGAGCTGGGCCGCATCGAGACGGGGCTGCGGGCGGACCTGGTGGTGGTATCGGGGGACCCGTACGACTTCCCGGGGCTGGCTTCGAACATCCGCGAGGTCTGGAAGGACGGCACCCGGGTGGTCTGACGCCGTGAGAGTCGCGGGACGTCCTTCGGGAACGGCATCCTGGGACGTGTGAGGATTCTCAGGCGCGCGGGTGCGGCGGCCGAGTCCGTGCTGCGTCCGTCGGCCGCCTTCCTGTGGGCTGCCTCCGGCGTCGCCCTCGCCGGCGGGTTGACCGCCGGCCTCTTCGTCGTCTACCGGAACGCGGACGCTCAGCGCGTATCCACGGTGCTCGACATTGTGCGGATCGGCCTCAGCGTCGGCGCCGGCACCGGCGGGTTGTTTGCCCTGTGGCTCGCAACCCGACGCCAGCGCTCGGCCGAACAAACCCTCGTGCTGCAGCGGGAGGTCTCCGAGTCGACGGTGACCGACACCACTGAACGCCGGATCACCGACCAGTACAGCAAGGCCATCGACCAACTGGGCCACGAGAAGGGCGCGGTGCGGCTCGGCGCCGTCTACTCACTCGAACGCATCGCGCAGGACCACCCGGGACACCGCCAGACCGTCTTGGACGTGTTCAGTTCCTACCTGCGGTTGCCGTTTGTCCCGCCGGCCGATCGCGGTGCGCAGCCCGGGCTGGCCGCCGGAAAACCCGCCGAAGCCGCCGAGACACACGCCGAGCTGGAGGTGCGCTACACGATCCAGAGCATGTTCTGGGAACATCTGGGTGATCCCACCAAACGAGGTTCCGAAGGCCGGTTCTGGCCCGACCTGGACCTCGACCTTTCACGTACGGTGCTTGTCGACCCAATCTTCCGGCAGCTGCGTGTCAGGAACCTCAAATGTGAGGGCACGGTCGTGCACGGCCTCGCGGACTTCGCCGACATCCAGGCCGATGGAGTGTGCGGGTTCGGCGGGGCGAAGTTCCTCGGCAGGTTGATCCTCGCGCGAAGCGTATTCCGCACAGGACTGACGTTGATGAGTTCGAGTTTCGAGGCCGAGGTGGATCTGTCCGCGATTACTGTCGCGAACCCTTTCATGCTGGGTAAGTGCCAGTTCAGCGGAGAAGTGGACCTCAGCGGATGCAAGTCGGGCGGTCTCGTGGTGAGCGAGAGTGTTTTCGCCGACGATGTGCTGTTCGGGAGCAGCAGGTTCGACCTGATCATGGTCACCGAAAGCGAGTTCCGCGGCGAGTTCCAGACGAGTGGGCTGGAGGTCGGATCAGTGGCGATGGTGGTCGGTTCGCGGTTTCGGACCCCGCCAGACCGACACGAGAAGATCGTCCACGTCGAGAGCCTCTCGGACCCGGACGGGCTGACGCGTGCGCTGGCTGGGCACTTTGGCGTCGAACTCTGATCCGCCGCTTACCCCTCCGGGGTCAGCAGGTCCCGCAACGCCGCCGCGAACTTCGCCGGGTTTCGTTGCGGTGCCAGGTGTGCTCCCGGCGTCTCCGTGAACGGCAAGCCCAGTTCCAGCGCCAGGATCTTCGCCGGCTGGTAGTGGTAGCGGCCTCGACTGCCTTCGCCCGCCACCGGGAGGATCTCCGTGCTCGCCCGGCGCAGGGCGCGCAGGTCCGGCAGGTAGTCGAAGAACGGCGTCAGCTCGCGGTCGAACAGCCGGATCCAGTCGGCCTCGTGGGGCAGGCGGATGTTGGGCAGGTTCGGCAGCGCCGCCCCGGCGATCGCGTCCGCGAACCGGGTCACCGCGCCGATCAGGTCACCCGAACGGGCCAACCGGACCTGCTCGGCCGCCGCGTCGAGCCAGCCGCTCGCGTCCGGCATCAGGTGGACCGCCGGGGGCTCGTGCGCGACCAGCGTCGTGACGCGGTCCGGGTGGCGGGCCACCAGGTCGAGGCCGATCAGCGCGCCCGCGCTCGAGCCGAACACCTGGGCCGGCGCGGCCGTCACGTGGTTCAGCACCGCCAGCGCGTCGTCGGCCTGCAGCGACACCGGGACCGGGCCCGTCGTGGTGTCCGTGCTGGCGAAGTGGCCGCGCCGGTCGTACGTGACGACCGTGAAGTGCTCGTACAGGTGCTTCGCCAGCGCCCGGTAGGCGTCACCCGATCCGGTGCCGCCCGCGATCAGCAGCAGCACCGGCCCCTCGCCGCCGCGGCGGACTTGGAGCTCACCGTCCTCCACCGGGCAACGGCTTTCCGAGATCATGCCGGAAAGTCAAGCACACAGCCCGCGCAGGATTCCTTCGGCGTCGGCCACGATCCGTTCGATCAGGTCACCCACCCGGGGGAGATCCGCGAGCAGCCCGACGACCTGCCCGGACGCCAGCACGCCGGCCCCGAGGTCGCCGTCGACGAGCCCCGCGCGCAGCAGCATCGGCGTGTTCGCGGCCATCAGCACCTGCGCCCACGTCCGCTGCCCGCTTCGCTTCATCCGGACGCCCTCGCGCAGCAGCGACGTCCACGAGAGCCCGCTCAGCCGCCGGAACCGGACGGCGTTCGCCGCGGCCCGGCCGAGCCCGCCGAGCGTCCCGGACGCCTCCAGTCCGTCGACCAGCCCCGTTCGCAACACACGGTGAGGAAGGCCGTCCACCTTCCGGGTGACGACGGTGCCGTTCAGGTCACGCGCCAGGTAGGCCTGCTTGACGGCGTCCGGCACGGTGCTCTCCCGCGTCAGCAGGAACCGCGTGCCCATGCCGATCCCGGCCGCGCCGTACGCCAGCGCCGCGGCCAGCCCGCGGCCGTCGAAGAACCCGCCTGCCGCGACGACCGGGATGTCGACGGCGTCCAGCACCGACGGCAGCAGCAGCGTCGTGGCCACCCCGCCGGTGTGCCCGCCGCCCTCGCCGCCCTGGACGACGACGGCGTCCGCGCCCCACGACGCCACCTTCTCGGCGTGCCGCGCCGCGCCCACCGAAGGCACGACGACGACGCCGTGGTCCTTAAGCTTCGCGATCATGTCCTTCTTGGGCGCCAAGGCGAACGACGCGACCCGGACGTTCTCGCGGATCAGCAGGTCGACGCGGCGGCCGGCGTCGTCGGCGTCCGCGCGCAGGTTGACCCCGAACGGCGCGGACGTGCGGCTCTTGACCTCCTTGACGGCGGCTTCGAGTTCGTCGAGCGTCATCGTCGCGGACCCGAGGATGCCGAGCCCGCCGCCTTCCGCGGTCGCCGACACCAGCCGCGGCCCGGCCACCCAGCCCATCCCGGTCTGGACGACCGGGTGCCGGACGCCGGTCAGCTCGGTCAGCCGCGTCTTCATTCGGGGACTTCCTTCTCCCGCAACGACTTCGGGTCCAGCTGGGCGATCAGCTCCAGCTCCTCGCCGGTCGGCTCCCTCGACACCGCGACGCCGTCGGTGACCAGCGGGAACCCGGTCGCCGCGACGACCTCCTCGACCGTGACGCCGGGGTGCGTCGACACGAGCCGCGCCGCGTGGTCCGGCCCGCCGAAGTCGAGGACGCCGAGGTTCGTCACCACCCGGTGGACGTCGTGGTAGCGCAACCCCGCCGCACGGGCCCGGGCGTAGCCGACACCGGACACGACATCGACGTCTTCGACGAACACCCGGGTGCTGTGCCGCGGCACCCAGTAGCTGGTGCGGTGGTTGGCCGTGTTGCCCGGCCCGCCGCGCACGCCGAGCAGCTGCTTCTTCGGCTTCTCGTGGTCGCCGATGGCGGAGATGTTCTGGTTGCCGTGCCGGTCGACCTGGTTGGCGCCCATCACGACGTGCCGTTTCCCGTGCGGCACCACGGTGTCCAGGACCTTCCGGAACGGCTGCCAGCCCTCGATCACCGGCTCGCCGACGGGGCTTTCGAGCAGGTACGCCTCGCCGTCCGAGAGCAGCAGGTCCGGCTCGAACGTCAGCCGCGCGAGCCGCGCGCCGAGCGCCGGGACGTAGCCCATCGGGCTGATCAGGATCTCGCCGTCGCCGCGGAACAGCTCCGCGCACGCGACGACCGCGACGTCCGCGCGCGTCATGCCGCCTCCTCCGCGAACCGCGTGACGGCCCGCTGGTAGTCCTTCTCGTCGCCGGCCAGGAACCGGTCCGCGAACGCCGGCCAGGCGTCCGGATCCTTCGCCGCGGCCGCGTAGTGCCGCTGGAACCGTTCGTCCCGGCCGTAATCCGGTGCGGCGGACGTGAAGTGCGCGCCGCGCGGGGTTTCGACGACGCCGTGCACGCTCGCGCGGTTGAG
The DNA here is from genome assembly GCF_035975215.1 of Amycolatopsis sp. NBC_01307. Lineage (NCBI taxonomy): Bacteria > Bacillati > Actinomycetota > Actinomycetes > Pseudonocardiales > Pseudonocardiaceae > Amycolatopsis > Amycolatopsis sp. NBC_01307. The sequence goes on from NZ_CP108403.1 coordinate 424,872, forward strand.
CAGCAGGCTCTGCACGGGTGCCGTCGCCGTCAACTCGTGGGTGGAGATGACTTTTTCCGTTGACACGTAACACTTGTCGGCGGCGAGCGCGAACAGCTCGTCGAAGTACGGGTCCGGGCCGAGGTACTGCGCGTTGCCGCGGGCGTCCGCGCGGTTGAGGTGCACGAGCGCCGCGTCGAGGCGCAGTGCGGGCACGGCCAGCAGCTCTTCGCCGTCTGCGTACGGCGAGCGGACGGTCTTCAGCGACGGCGAGAACGTCATGACGTCGGAGCCGAGCCCAGCGCGCGTCGGCAGGAACGGAAGCCGTTGCGCCGCTGCGGAAAGCCCGGTTCCGAGGATGCCCTCGTCGTACTCGGTGACCTCGATCGACCCGGCTTCGCGCACCCGGTTGAACCACGGGTCGAACGGCACCGAATCGAGCGTCACGAACCCGAAGACCAGCCTTTTCAGCTTACCCGCGGAGGCCAGCAGCCCGACGTCCGGGCCGCCGTAGGAGACGACCGTGAGGTCCTTCAACGGCGACCGCAGGATGGCCCGGATCAGCGCCATCGGCTTGCGCCGCGACCCCCAGCCGCCGATGCCGAGCGTCATGCCGTCGCGCAGTTCGCCGACGACGTCGTCGACGCTCATCCGCTTGTCGCTCAAGGCTTTCCCTTCTCGAGGAACTCTTGACGCGCCCCGTCCGAGACGCCGGCGAGGTTGAGCTGGAACGTGAACCCTTGCTCGAACCGGTAGCTGCGGTGCACGGGCTGGACGTCGATGCCGTTGATGGCCTGCTTCGCCGCGCGGATCACGCGCGTGTCCTTCGCGGCGATCTGCCGGGCGACGCCGAGCGCGGTTGCGTCGAGTTCTTCGCGCGGCACGACCGCGTACACCGAACCGTGGTGGTGCAGCTGCTGCGCGCTGATCTTCGACGCTGTGTAGTAGAGCGCGCGCATGAGGTGCTGCGGCACGAGCCGCGCCAGGTGCGTCGCCGCGCCGAGTGCGCCACGGTCCACTTCGGGCAGTCCGAACTCGGCGTCTTCGCTGGCCACGACGATGTCCGCGTTGCCGGCCAGCCCGACGCCGCCGCCGAGGCAGAACCCTTGCACCGCGACGATCACCGGCACGAGGCAGTCGTACACCGCCGAGAACGCCGCCGCGCAGCCCTCGTTCGCGCCGATCAGCGCGTCGTACCCCGGGTCGCGCTGGATCTCCTTGATGTCGACGCCCGCGTTGAACCCGCGGCCCTCCGCGCGCAGCACGACGACGTGCACGGCCGGGTCGCGACCGGCCTTTTCGATGGCCTCAGCGAGGTCGAACCAGCCGCGCACGGTCAGCGCGTTCACCGGGGGAGCGGCCACGGTGACCACGGCGATCCCGGGCTCCGGGGTGTGCGTCGAAACCGTCATCGGCACCTCTCGCGGTTAACAACCTAGCACTTGCTTGGTACGTTAGCATCGGGACGACAAAAGCGGGAGGTCGCAGGTGGCACTCGAACTCGGCCTGGACGGCGCGGTCGTCCTGGTGACCGGGGGCGTCCGCGGGGTGGGCCTCGGCATCTCGCACGCCTTCGACCAGGCGGGCGCGCGGGTCGTGACCTGCGCCCGGCGGACGCCGGAGTCGTCGCCGGGGGAGGCGTTCTTCCCTTGTGACATCCGGGATCCGGACGCCGTCGACGCCCTGGTCGCGGAGATCGTGGCGCGCTTCGGGCGGCTGGACGTCCTGGTGAACAACGCGGGCGGCGCGCCCTTCGCGGACACGTCGACGGCGTCGCCGCGCTTCCACGAGAAGGTCGTCGGGCTGAACCTCCTGGCGCCGCTGATCGTCTCGCGGGCCGCGAACGCCGTGATGCAGCACCAGGACCGGGGCGGCTCGATCGTCAACATCAGCAGCGTGAGCGCGCTGCGGCCGTCGCCGGGGACCGCGTCCTACGGCGCGGCGAAGGCCGGGCTCGACAACCTGACCAGCACCCTCGCCGTCGAATGGGCGCCGAAGGTGCGGGTCAACGCGCTCGACGTCGGCATGGTGCGCACGGAAGGCGGGTACGGCGACCCCGCGGCGCTCGGTGCGACCGTGCCGCTCGGCCGGCTCGCCGAACCGGCGGAAATCGGCGCGTGCGCGGTGTTCCTGGCTTCACCGCTGGCGTCCTACGTCAGCGGCGCGCGGCTCGTGGTGCACGGCGGCGGCGAGCGTCCGGCGTTTCTCGGTGCCCTGGAAGACGCTATGGAGGAGAAGGAATGAAGCTGGTCGAAGGACGCGTCGTGGTCGTCACCGGCGCCGGGCGGGGGATCGGCCGGGCGCACGCGCTGGCGTTCGCCGCCGAGGGCGCGCGGGTGGTCGTCAACGACCTGGGCGCGGCGCTGGACGGCCGCGGCGGCGAAGCGGGCCCGGCGCAGCAGGTGGTCGACGAGATCCGCGCGGCGGGCGGGGAAGCCGTGGCGAACACCGACGACGTCGCTTCGTGGGACGGCGCGGCTTCGCTGATCCGGGCGGCTTTGGACGCCTTCGGCGGCCTCGACGTCCTGGTCAACAACGCGGGCTTCCTGCGTGACCGGATGCTGGTCAACCTGGCCGAGGAGGAGTGGGATGCGGTCGTCCGCGTGCACCTCAAAGGCCATTTCGCACCCCTGCGGCACGCGGCCGAGTACTGGCGCGCCGAGGCGAAGGCCGGCCGCACGCGGGCCGCGCGGGTGATCAACACGAGTTCCGGCGCGGGCCTGCTCGGCAGCGTCGGCCAGGGCAACTACTCGGCGGCGAAGGCGGGCATCCTCGGGCTGACCACGGTCGCGGCCGCGGAGTTCGGCCGCTACGGCGTCACGGTCAACGCGATCGCCCCGGCCGCCCGGACCCGGATGACCGAGACGACGTTCGACATGGCCGCCCCCGACGACGGCTTCGACGCGATGGCCCCGGAGAACGTCTCCCCGCTGGTGGTCTGGCTGGGCAGCACGGAATCTTCGTCGGTGACGGGCCGGGTTTTCGAGGTGGACGGCGGCCGCGTCGGCCTCGCGGACGGCTGGCGCCCCGGCCCGCAACGCGACAAAGGCGCGCGGTGGGCCCCGGTCGAGCTGGGTCCGGTGGTGGCCGAACTGCTGGCGGAGTCGGCGGACCCGGAACCGGTCTACGGCGCCGGATAATTCGGTTGGCGCGGGCCGCTAACGTGCGCGTATGGCGCGTCAAACCATTCTTAGCGGCTCCACCTTCGAGGAGCAGATCGGCTACGCCCGCGCGGTCGTCGACGGCGGCCGCGTGTACGTCTCTGGCACCACCGGCTTCGACTACTCGACGATGACGATCTCCGACGACGTCATCGAGCAGGCCGCCCAGTGCCTCCACAACATCGAGGCCGCCCTGACCGAGGCCGGCTGCACCTTCGCCGACGTCGTCCGGGTGCGGTACGTGCTGCCGTCGCGGGCGGACTTCGAGCCGTGCTGGCCGGTGCTGCGCAAGGCGTTCGCCGAGGTCCGCCCGGCCGCGACGATGCTGGAGGCCGGTCTGGCCGACCCGCGCATGAAGATCGAGATCGAGGTCGACGCGCACCTGCCCGGTTAGCGTGTGAGCCAGAGGTCCAGGTTGAGCGCGAAGTCGATGCCCGCGCGTGTCGCCCGGTCGGTCTCCGGGCGTGCCAGGCGCTCGCTCAGCCGCGCCGGGTCGAGGTAGGTCCACGCGGGCGCGTTCGGCGTGGCCAGCAGATCCGCGGCCTGCGCGCGGATCGCGACGTCGTAGCCGGGATCGTGCGTCGCCGGGTAGGGCGCCTTGACCCGCTCGGTGACGCTGCGCGGGAGCAGATCGGCCACCGCCGCCCGCAGCAGCGACTTCTCCCGGCCGTCGAAAGTGTGGTGCGACCAGGGCGTGTTGAAGGCGTACTCGACGAGCCGGTGATCGCAGAACGGCACCCGGACCTCCAGGCCGACGGCCATGCTGAGCCGGTCCTTGCGGTCGAGCAGGTCCGGCAGCCAGCGCGTCAGGTGCAGGTGGACGACCTCGCGCGTCCGGCGCCGCTCGGCCGTTTCCCCCGGCAGCACCGGAACTTCGGCGAGCGCCTGCCGGTAGTGCGCTTCGCGATGGGCGCCGACGGCGAGTTCCGCGGCGACGTCGTCGCGCAGCAGCGCGAGGTACGTCCCGCTGCGGCCGGTGAAGTAACGCCACGGGTAGCCGTCGGCGAGCGGCTGGTGGAACCACGGGTAGCCGCCGAAGACCTCGTCGGCGCTCTCCCCGGACAACGCCACCGTCGAATGCTCGCGGACCGCCTTGAACAGCAGGAAGAGCGACGTGTCTATGTCGCCGGTCGCGGGCGCGTCCCGCGCGTGGACGACGGCCCGGCGCACCGCCGGATCGGCCAGCGCCGCCGACCCGAGCACCAGGTCACGGTGGTCGAGCCCGCAGTGCGCGACGACGTCCCGGACGTAGGGCGCGTCCGGCGTGGCGCGCAGGGCGTCGGGCACGAACTCGCCGGCGAAACCCACGGAGAAGGTGCGCAGAGGCGCGTTCGTGAACCGTTGGCCCAGCGCGGCGAGCGCGCTCGAATCGAGGCCGCCCGACAGCAGCGCGCCGAGCGGGACGTCGGCCCGGACGTGCCGTTCGGTGATGTCTTCGAGGAGTTCGCGGATCCGCTCGACGGTCGTGGCGAGGTCGTCCTCGTGCGGCTGCGCGTCCAGTGACCAGTACCGGCGCTCGCGGACGCCGTCGGCGTCGACCAGCAGCATCGTGCCCGGCCGGACCTCGTGGACGCCCTGGTGGAGCGTCATCCCCGGGGTGCGGACCGAGGCCAGGAAGTCGCGCAGGCCGCCGTCGTCGACGGCCGGGGCGACCAGGCCGGACGCGAACAGCGCCTTGGGCTCGGAGGCGAACAGGACGCCGTCGCCGTGCCGCGCGTAGCAGAGCGGTTTGACGCCGAGCCGGTCGCGGACCAGCAGCAACCGGCGGCGCGAGGCGTCCCAGACGGCGAAGGCGAACATGCCGTCGAGCCGTCGCGGGGCGTCGGTGCCCCACTCCAGGCAGGCGTGCAGCACGACTTCCGTGTCGGTGCGCGTGCGGAACTTGTGCCCCAGCAGCTCCAGTTCGACGCGCAGTTCGCGGTGGTTGAACACCTCGCCGCTGTAAGACAGGACGGTCGTGGCCTCGTCCTGGTCGTCGTAGGCCACCATCGGCTGCCGGCCGTTCGCGGGATCGAGCACGGCGAGCCGGCGGTGCCCGAACGCGACGTGCGCGGCCGCCCAGACGCCGGAGTCGTCCGGTCCGCGGGCGGCGAGGGTCTCGGTCATCCGGTGCACGGTCATGCCGCCGTCCGGGAGCGGGCAGCTGGGGTCGGCCCAGCCCGCGATGCCACACATAACGGGGATTCCTCCGGGGAAGGGGAGATCGCCGAGGCGATCACCCGGGCGGCCTGAATGATCACATAGGGTGTGCGCGGCTGCGGGAACCCGCGCTGCCACGGACGGGTGAATCCGCCGTCCACAGTGGACATCTTTGGGAGAACGATGAACGAGCCGATCGCGATCGTCGGCATGGGCTGCCGGTTCCCCGGCGCGGCGGGCCCGGACGCGCTCTGGGAGCTGCTCGACACGCGCGTGGACGCGGTCGCCGGCGCCGCGCCGGGCGGCCGGTTCGACGCGGCGGAGCTGTACGACCCGGTGCCCCGCCGTCGCGGCCGGCTCGTCAGCCTGGCGGGCGGTTTCCTCGGCTCCGAGGAGTTCGACCCGGGGTTCTTCGGGGTGAGCGAACGGGAAGCGGCGGTGCTCGACCCGCAGCACCGCGTCCTCCTGACGACCACGCGCGACGCGCTGGCCGACGCCGGGCTCGACGGCGTCGAGGGCCGCGAGATCGGCGTCTTCATGGGGCAGAGCACGGGCGAGCACTGGGACGGTCTTCAAGGGACGGCCGACATGTACGCGATCGCGGGCGCGGCGGCGCGGAGCATGGCGTCCGGGCGGATCAGCTACGCCTGGGACCTGCGCGGCCCGTGCGCCACCGTCGACGCGGCGTGTTCGTCGGGCACCCTGGCCGTGCACCTCGCGTGCCAGAGCCTGCGCACGGGGGAGTGCGACACGGCGGTGGCGGGCGGCGTCAGCCTGGTCCTGGGCACCGACCACACGCTCGGCTACTCGGCGGCGGGGATGCTGTCGCCGACCGGACGCTGCCGTTTCGGCGACGAGGACGCGGACGGTTTCGTCCGCAGCGACGGCGCGGGCGTCGTCGTCCTCAAGCGCCTGGGCCAGGCCCTGACCGACGGCGACCGCGTCCACGCGCTGATCCTGGGCAGCGCGCAGGCGAGCAAGGGCCGCACGGCCAAGGCGATCATCGCGCCTTCCGTCGAGGGTTACCTGCAGGTGATCACCCGGGCGTGCGCGCAGGCCGGGGTCGCGCCCGCGGAGATCGGTTACGTGGAGGCACACGGCAACGCGGCCCCGGCGGGCGACGTCATCGAGCTGCGGGCGCTCAGCGAGGCGATCGGCGCCGGACGGCCGCCGGGGCAGCCGTGCCTGGTGGGTTCGGTGAAGTCGAACATCGGCCACCCGGAGGCGGCGGGTGGCCTGGCGGGCTTGATCAAGACGGCGATGGTGGTCCGCGAACGGCGGATTCCGGCCACCCTGCACTGCCCACGTCCGACGTCGGCGGTCGACTGGGCCGGTCTGGAACTCGCGTCGTCACCAGCCGAATGGCCCCACCCGGGGCGGGCGTTGGCCGGGGTCAGCACGTACGGGCTGTCCGGGACGTTCGTTCACCTGGTCGTGGGTGGGCTCTGAAAACTGTCGGTGGTGGGTGGGACGCTGCTGGGCATGACGAGTTGGCAGGAGTTCTCGGCGCAGTCACCTTCGCTGGCGACGCGGGTGCACGCACGTTTCACGGCGGAGAAGTCGCACGTACTGGCCACATTGCGCCGCGACGGCGCACCACGGGTGAGCGGCTCCGAGGTGGACTTCCGCGGCGCGGAGGCCTACATCGGGTCGATGCTGGACGCGCTGAAGGCCCTCGACCTGCGCCGTGACAACCGCTTCGCGATCCACGCGTACCCGGGCATGGAAGAGGGCGGCGACGCGAAGCTGGCGGGCGTGGTGGCGGAGCTGACGGACAAGGCGGAAATCGCGGCGCTGCAAGGAAACGACGAGCCGTGCCACCTGTTCCGGCTGGACCTCAGGGAGGTCGTGCTGACGTGGGTGGCGGAGGACACGCTCTTCGTGGAGAGCTGGAGGGAGGGGCGGGGAACGGTGAAGTTCGCCAGGCCGGGCAACGGTCCCGCGGAGGTGGTGGAGTAGCGGAGGAGGGGTGCGGGAGCAGGGGATGCGTTTGGCGACAAGGAAAGCCTGAGTAGGCGACGGCGTGCGGCTGGCGCGAGCCTGAGCCGACGATGGCGTGCGGTCACCTCGGCCGCCCGGGCCTCTCCGACTCGGCAACCAGAACGGCCAGGCTGGCGACTGGAGCGGCCGACACGCTAACTGGAGTGGCCAACTCGGCGACTGGAGCGATCGACTCGGCGACCGGAGCGGCCAACCTGGCGACCGCGACGGCCAATACGGTGACCCAATCGGTCGACACGCCGCCGGAAGCGGTCACCCGGCGCCCGGAGCAGCCAACACGCTGACCGGAGTAGCCAACGCGGCGACCGGGGCGGCCAACTCGCTGGCTGGAGTGGCCAACTCGCCGACCGGAGCGCAACACACCGGCGGGAGCGGCCAACACGGTGACCCAATCGGTCGACTCACCGCCGCGAGCAACCAACTCGCCGACCGGAGCGGCCACACCGGTGAGAGCGGCCGACCGAAGAGGCCTGGGGACCGCGAGTCAGAGGCGTTCGATGATCGTCGCCGTCGCCAGCGCGCCCCCGGCGCACATCGTCACCAGCGCCGTCGACGCATCCCGGCGCTCCAGCTCGTGCAGCGCCGTCGTCAGCAGGCGCGCTCCTGTGCTGCCCACCGGGTGGCCCAGGGCGATCGCGCCGCCGTTGACGTTGACTCGGGACTCGTCCGGCGAGAGCGTTCGCTGCCACGACAGCGGCACCGAAGCGAACGCTTCGTTGACCTCGAACAGGTCCGGGTCGGCGATCGTCATGCCCGCGCGTGTCAGCACTCGCTCCGTCGCGCGGATCGGGCCGTCCAGGTGGTAGTACGGCTCCGCGCCGACCAGTGCCTGCGCGATGATCCGGGCCCGGGGGCGCAGGCCCAGGGCCTCGGCGCGCGTGGAGTCCATCAGCAGCAGGGCCGCCGCGCCGTCGGAGATCTGGGATGACGTGCCCGCCGTGTGGATGCCGTCCTCGACCACCGGCTTGAGGCGGGCCAGGCCCTCGGCCGTCGTCTCGCGCAGGCCTTGGTCCCGGGTGATCAGCCGGGTTTCGCCGGTCGGTTCGCCCGACGCGTCGAGGACCGGGGCCTTCACCGGCGCCACCTCGCGGTCGAAGTGCCCGGCCTCCCACGCGGCCGCCGCTTTCTGCTGGGACGCCGCGCCGAACGCGTCGACGTCGGCGCGCGTCAAGCCCCGGCGCACCGCGATGCGCTCCGCCGCGCCGTACTGATTCGGGAGGTCGATCGACCACGACGCCGGCCGGGGGGAGCCGCCCGCTCGGTTCGTCCCCAGGGGGACGCGGCTCATCGCCTCGACTCCGCAGGCGACGCCGACGTCGATGGCGTCCGCCGCGATCAGGCCGGCGATCAGGTGCGTGGCCTGCTGCGCCGAGCCGCACTGGGCGTCGATCGTCGTCGCGCCCGCCGTCTCCGGCAGGCCCGCGTGCAGCCACGCGGTGCGCGTGACGTTGCTCGACTGTTCGCCGGCCTGCGTGACGCAGCCGCCGATCAGCTGCTCGACCAGCGCCGGGTCGATCCCGGCGCGGTCCAGCAGGGCCAGCTGCGCGGCCCCCAGCAGCTCGGCCGCGTGCAGGCCGGCCAGCAGGCCGCCCCGCTTGCCGATCGGGGTCCGCACGGCTTCGACGATGACCGGCACGCCCATCTGGTCCCCTTCGTCGGGAAGTTCGTCGGGAAGACTGTTCAGTAGCCCAAAAACTAGAACAAGTTATCGTTCGATGCAAGGCGCCGCAGCGCGGGCGTGATCTCGATCTTGGCCGAGTGAGCGCTCGTTCACCTGGCCTCATCGGTCAAGTTAACGGGTTTCACTGAACGCCCTTCCGCTTGTTAACACCGTATGCTTAAATCCGCTTAGAACGTGTTTCACAAGGCGAACCGTGGGAGGCAACGTGGCCGCTCCGCTCATCCCCGCCGGTTTCGACTTCACGGACCCGGACCTCTACGCCCATCGGCTGCCCCTGGCCGAGTTCGCCGAGCTCCGGCGGACCGCCCCCGTGTGGTGGAACCCTCAGAAGAACAACACCGCGGGCTTCGGTGACGACGGCTATTGGGTCGTCTCGCGGCACGCGGACGTCAAGGAGGTCTCCCGCGACAGCACGCTCTACTCGTCGAGCGAGAAGACCGCGATCATCCGCTTCGACGAGAGCATGACCGAGGACCGCCTCAACGCGAACCGCCTGGTCCTGCTCAACATGGACGCGCCCCAGCACACCAAGCTGCGGCGGATCGTGTCGAAGGGCTTCACCCCGCGCTCGATCGCCAAGCTCGAGGACACGCTGCGGGACCGCGCCGCGAAGATCGTCTTCGAGGCGAAGAAGAAGGGCACGGGCGACTTCGTCACCGACGTCGCCTGCGAGCTGCCGTTGCAGGCGATCGCCGAACTGATCGGCGTCCCGCAGGAGGACCGGCTCAAGATCTTCGACTGGTCCAACCAGATGGTCGCCTACGACGATCCCGAGTACCAGCTCGAGCCCCTCGAGGCGTCGACCCAGCTCATCGGCTACGCCTGGAACATGGCCGAGGACCGCCGCAAGTGTCCCATGGACGACATCGTCACCAAACTGATCGAGGCCGACGTCGACGGCGAGGCGCTGGGCTCCGACGAGTTCGGCTTCTTCGTCATCCTGCTCGCGGTGGCCGGCAACGAGACCACGCGCAACGCGATCACGCACGGCATGAAGGCGTTCCTGGACCACCCGGCCCAGTGGGAGCTGTTCAAGGAGCAGCGCCCGAAGACCGCGCCCGACGAGATCGTCCGCTGGGCCACCCCGGTGGTCGCCTTCCAGCGCACCGCCACCCGCGACACCGAGCTGGGCGGCGCGCAGATCAAGCGGGGCGACCGCGTCGGGATGTTCTACAGCTCCGCCAACTTCGACCCCGACGTGTTCGAAGACGCGGAGAAGTTCGACATCCTGCGGGAGGACAACCCGCACGTCGGCTTCGGCGGCACCGGTTCGCACTACTGCATCGGCGCCAACCTCGCCCGGCTGGAGATCGACCTGATCTTCAACGCCATCGCCGACGTGATGCCGGACATCACCGAAGCGGAACCCCCGGTGCGCCTGCGCTCCAGCTGGCTCAACGGCATCAAGCACTACCCCGTCCGCTACGCCTGAGGCAGCGTCCGGAGGAAGCCGAGCACCCGCTGCCAGGTGAGGGCGGACGCGGCTTCGTCGTGGTCGGGACCCTCGGCGTCGGTGTAGAAGTGGCCGGCGCCGGGGTAGATGAATACCTCGGCCGTGGGGTTGACCGCTCGCCAGGCGGCGACCTCGGCCGGCGGTGCGATCGGGTCCGGATCGGCGACGTGCACCTGCGCCGGCAGGCCGGTGCGCGCCGACGCCGGAATGACCCCCAACGCGTGCAGCAGCAGGACTCCCGCCGCGGCGGGACGGTCCGGGAGGACGCTCTGGACCACACCGCAGCCCATCGACACCCCCAGCAGCACGGTGGCGGGCGGCAGGTCGCGCACCGCGTCGGACGCGCGACCACTGATCGTCGTCCAGCCGACGTGGTCCATCAGGGCGAAGCCCTCCTCGAGCGTGGGCGCGGTCGAGCCGGCGTAGAGGTCCGGCGTGACAACGTCGTGCCCGGCCGCCCGCAGCCGTTCGGCCGCGCCGAGCTCGACCGGCCGGAGCCCCAGCACCGAATGGAAGACCACGATGTTCACCACGGGGTGATGGTCGCACGCGGCCCGGCTGTCATCATGGCGCGATGGCCCCGCGAGCGAGTGTCGACGTCGAGTTCACCATCCGTGTCACCGAACCCGGCCGGGCGGCGATCTCGATCGCGGCGGCGAACGCCGACACCGAGGACCTGACCGTCTCCTGGGACGGCGGGAGCGAAGCCGTCCTGTTCGAGCACGGTACCCGCGCCGACGTCTTCGACCTGCCGCTCGGCGAGCACCGCGTCACCTACCACGCCGAGCGCGACCTGGCCGCGGCCGAACCCGAGCCCGTCACCCTCGCCGACATCGCCGTGTTCACCCGGCCGAGCCGGTACTGCCCGTCCGACCGGATCGGCGGCCTGGCGACGCCGGAGATGTACGGCCGCCCCGACGCGCGGTCCACTGTGGACGCGATCGTCCGGAACGTCAACGACCGGCTGCTCTACACCGTCGGCGCCACCCGGCCGACCGACGACGCGATCGACACCCTCCTGGCCGGCGAAGGCGTCTGCCGCGACTTCGCGCACGTGTGCGTCACCTTCTGCCGGTTCTTCGACATCCCGGCCCGCTACGTCGGCGTCTACGCGCCCGGGCTGTCGCCGATGGACTTCCACGCCGTGTTCGAGGCCGCGATCGACGGCCACTGGTACGTCTTCGACGCCACGCACCTCGCGCCGCGCCAGACGATGCTCCGCATCTCCACCGGCCGCGACGCCGCGGACACGTCGTTCCTGGCCACCCTCGGCTGCAGCCTGGACTTCCTGGGCAGCTCGGTGTTCGCGACGACGGACGCCGAGCTGCCCCAGGACGACTGGTCCGAGCTGGTCGCGCTCAGCTGACGCCCCTGGCCGAGGTCACTCCAAGGCCCCCGCACGTCCGGCGAGCGGGTGATGGGGTGCCAAGAGTGCGTGTTGTGTGCGCGAGGAGGGTCCCGGCTGGGTAAACAGTGTCCGTGAAGAGTTCCCCCAAGGCCCCGAGCCCCTGGGCGCGGGCCCGTGCCCGGTACCGGTGGCTGGACCACATCGCCCGCGCGACCAACCGCTACGTCGACACCGGCGGCTACCACTACGTCGCGTCGATCACCTACTTCAGCCTGCTGTCGCTCGTGCCGCTGCTGATGGTGGCGTCGTCGGTGGCCGGGTTCGTGCTGGCCAGCCAGCCGCACCTGCTCGACACGATGGTGCGCGCGATCGTCAGCACGCTGCCCGGCGGGCTGGGGGACAAGGCCACCGACCTGCTCACCGGCTTCGTCGACCAGCGGACGAGCGTCGGCGCGTTCGGCCTGGTGATCGGCCTCTACTCGGGCTGGAACTGGATGAACGCGCTGCGGGACTCGCTCACCGCGCTGTGGGGGCAGAACCGGTCGGACCAGTCGCTGCCGCGGCTGATCGCCGTCGACCTGCTCGCGTTGCTCGGCCTGACGGCGGCGCTGCTGGTGTCGTTCACGATCACCATCTCCGGCACCGCGCTCGGCAGCTACCTGCTCCGGCTGGCCGGCCTCGACGACACGAGCTGGGGGCACCAGCTCGTGTCCGCGTCCTCGGTGCCGCTCTCGCTGGCCGCCGACTGGCTGGTGTTCCTCTGGGTGCTGACCCGGCTGCCGCGCCAGCCCGTGGGCGTGCGCAGCGCGGTGCGCGGCGCGATCGCCCTGGCCCTCGGCTTCGAGGCGCTCAAGCTGGCCGGTGGCTTCTACCTGCGGCTGATCGGCAGCTCGCCGACGGGGATCGCGTTCGGCTCGGTGATCGGCCTGATCTTCTTCATCTCGCTGATCGCGCGGATGCTCGTCTACGTCACGGCCTGGACGGCCACCGGTTCGGACGCGCCGCCGAAGCCGGTGCAGCCGCCGGCGCCGGTGGAGCTGAAGCCGGTGATCGTGGTGGACCCGCCGGTCGCGGTGCCGGCCGCGGTCGGCGTCGTGACCGGGGTGCTCGGGACGCTGCTCGCGCTCAAGTGGCGACGTTCGAGAGACTGAAGAGCCGCCCGAGCTGGTGGTCGATCAGCGCGAACACGGCCTCGGGGGTGCGCTGGCCCAGGATGATGCTGGTCTGCAGGCCGTCGACGCTCGAGAGGAGCAGCTCGGCCTCCGGCATCAGCTCGAGGTCCGGCGGCACCTCACCGCGTTGCTGCCCCCAGGCCAGCAGGTCCGCGGTCAGCCGTTCCAGCTCCGGCGGCGCCGCGCTGAACGCCGTCGCGAGGTCGGGGTCGGTCAGCGAGCGGACGAAGTAGGCCAGGTGCACGAGGTAACGCGTGCGGCGCTCGTCGTCCAGCGGGAGCATCCCGACCAGCATCGTGCGCAGGACCTGGCGCGGTGTCGCGTCCGCCTCCGGCCCGACCTCGGCGCGGGTGTGTTCCTCGGCGACCTTGTTGAGGATCTCGAGCGCGCCCAGCAGCAGGTCGTTGCGCGTGCCGAAGTAGTACTGGACGAGCCGCAGCGAGACGCCGGCCTCGGCCGCGACCTTGCGCAGCGACACGTCTTCCAGCCCGCGCGCGCTGGCGATCCGCCAGACGGCTTCGGCGATCTGACGACGGCGTTGTTCGTGGTCCGCGAGTCTCGGCATGGTGGGTCGAGCGTATCAACGCGGCTTGGCGGCGCCGACCACCCACATCGAGAAGTACTGCGACCCGCCGCCGTAGGCGTGCCCGAGGGCGACGCGCGCGCCGTCCACCTGGTAGTCCCCGGCGCGGCCCATGACCTGCTTCGCGGCTTCGGAGAAGCGAAGCATGCCGGACGCGCCGATCGGGTTGGACGAGAGCACCCCGCCGGACGGGTTGACCGGCAGCCGCCCGCCGATCGCCGTCTCACCGGCCTCGGTGACCTTCCAGCCCTCGCCTTCCGCGGCGAACCCGAGGTTCTCCAGCCACATCGGCTCGAACCACGAGAACGGCACGTAGATCTCGGCGACGTCCACTTCGGACATCGGGTCCTTGATCCCGGCTTCGGCCCACAGCGCGGCCGCGGCGTCGCGCCCGGCCTGCGGGTTGACCTGGTCGCGGCCGGCGAACGTGGTCGGCTCGGTGCGCATCGCCGTCGCGTGGATCCAGGCGGCCCCGCCCTCGACGGCGTCCCCGGCGGCCTCGTCGCCGAGCACCATCGCGCACGCGCCGTCCGACGACGGGCACGTCTCGTCGTAACGGATCGGGTCCCACAGCATCTGCGACGCCTGCACCGACTCGACGGTGATGTCCGCCTGACGCAGGTGCGCGAACGGGTTCAACGCGCCGTTGCGGCGGTCCTTCGCCGCGACGATCGCGCCGATGTGCTCGGGCGCGCCGGAGCGGCGGATGTAGGACCGGACGTGCGGCGCGAAGTAGCCGCCCGCGCCGGCGCCGACCGGCATCTGGAACGGCGGCAGGATCGACAGGCCCCACATCGCGTTCGACTCGGACTGCTTCTCGAACGCCACCGTGAGCACCCGGCGGTGCACGCCGGACTGCACGAGCGACGCCGCGACCAGCGCCGTCGACCCGCCGACCGAGCCCGCGGTGTGCACGCGCAGCAACGGTTTCCCGTTCGCGCCCAGCGCGTCGGCGAGGAACAGCTCGGGCATCATGACGCCTTCGAACAGGTCCGGCGCCTTGCCGAGCACGACGGCGTCGATGTCGGCCCACCCGACCTGGGCGTCGATCATCGCGCGGTCGATCGCCTCGCGCAGCAGGCCCGGCATCGAGACGTCGGTGCGCTTGGCGCGGTGGTGCGTCTGGCCGGTGCCGAGCACGGCCGTGAGCTGCTTGGTCATCGTGCCTCCAGCACGGCCAGGAGGTTCTGCTGCAGGGCGGGGCCGCTCGTCGCGTGCGCCACGGCCTTGCGAGACTCTCCACTGTGGATCCGCCGCGCCGCCTCGCCGATGCGGGCGAGCCCGGCGGAGAACATCGGGTTCGCGGCCAGCGCGCCGCCCGAGGGGTTGATGGTCACGTTGTCCTTGAGGCCGAGGGCGGTGCGCAGGATGATCTCCTGGTGCGTGAACGGCGCGTGCAGCTCGGCGAGGTCGACGCCGTCGAGGTCGAGGGCCTTCGCCGCGATCTCGGTCGACGGCGACCGCGTCAGGTCGCGGGCGCCGAGCACGGGGGAGTCGACCCGGTGCTCGATCCCGGCGATCACCGCCGGGTGCTCGACGATGCCCTTCGCCCGTTCCACTGTGGACAGGACGATCACGGCGGCGCCGTCGGTGATCGGCGCGATGTCGTGCGCGCGCAACGGGTCCGCGACGTACGGCGTGTCCAGCAGCTCGGCGGCGTCGAGGTCCCGGTTGCGCGCGGCGACCTCGGCGAGGTCCTTTTCGGACCACAGGCCGGCGTCGAGACCCATCCGGGCTTGGATACCGGCGATCGAGATCGAGTCCGGCCACAGTGGAGTGACGACGTACGGGTCCATCTGTAACGCGAGCACCCGGCGCAGCTGCCCGGCGCTGGACTTGCCGAAGCCGTAGACGAGCGCCGTCTCGACCTCGCCCATCCGGATCTTCAGCCAGGCCTCGTAGAGCGCCCAGGCGGCGTCCATCTCGACGTGCGACTCGTGGATCGGCGGGAACGCGCCGATCGCGTCGACCGCGGCGATGAACGAGAACGCGCGCCCGGCCAGGTAGTCCGAGGAGCCGGAGCACCAGAACCCGATGTCCTGCTTGGACAGTCCGGTCTGCGCGAAGACCTCGGCGAAGATCGGGACGAGCATCTCCACGCCGTTGGTGGTGCCCGCGGTCTCGCGGACGTTCGGCGCGTGGGCGAAGCCCGCGATCGCGACGTCTGGCATCAGGACCTCACAGGTGGTGGGCGAAGGTTTCGTAAGCCGCGTCCGGCTCGCCGGTCGGCTCGAAGTGGTCGATGTTCTCCAGTGACGTCCACCACTCGTCGCGGGGTTTCCACGCGGCGCGCACGCGCAGGCCCATCCGGACGTCCTTGGCGTCGCAGCCGAGCACGAGGTGCAGGAACGCGATGTCGGCGCCGTCCAGGAGGATGTACGCGGCGACGTAGGGCGGCTTGATCCGCTGGCCCAGGAACGGGACGTTGACGATGCAGAACGTCGTCACGATGCCGGTGTCGGGGAGCTCGACCTCGTCGGTGGTCGGCACGCCGTCGGTCGGGCAGGAGCCGCGCGGCGGGATGTAGACCTTCTGGCACGCGGGGCAGCGCTGGCCGATCAGTTTGCCTTCGGCCAGGCCGCGCAGGTAACGGCTCTCCTCGGGCGACGCGGAGTGCTGGTAGCGCAGGTGCACCGGCGTGATGACGATGCTGACCGGCGCGCCCTCTTCGCGTTCGGCGACCGGGGGAGCGGGCTCGGTCGGTGTCGTGTCCGCGGCGTCGGCGGGGAGGAAGTAGGCGATGTCGCGGATGTGCCCGACGGTGTCGTCGGCCCAGCGGACGCGGACGCGCTGTCCACTGTGGATGTTCGCGGGCGAGCCGGCGTCGACGGCGTGCAGCATCGCGGTGTCGGCGCCGTCGAGCTTGACCAGCGCCCAGGCGAACGGACGGCTCAGCGGCTGGCCTTCCAGGGGGCGCGGGCACCACGACCAGGAGACGACGGTGCCCTCTTCGGCGACCGGGACGAACTCGCTGAGCGGGTCGGCCGTCACCGGGTCGTACTCCACCGGCGGGACGTGCACCCGGCCGTCGCTGCCGCGGATGCCCTCGATGCGGCGCTCACGCAGCGCGTTCACGAAGCGGCCGAGCACCGGCCCGGTCGAGCGGGTGTAGTCGAAGCCGACGTTGAGGGGTGCCGCAAGCGGTGTCTCGGTCACGGCTTGAGTGAAACACGTTCTCGATTCGTCGGCAAGATTCACCGCCGGACGGTTGCCTGTAGGTGGAACGCGTTCTAGATTTGCGGTATGACGACGACTGCCGCGAAGACGCTGGGCCTGTGGAACATCGCCGCGGAAGAGCCCGAGAAGACGGCTCTGGTCGACCCGGACGGCCGCGGCGTGTCCTACGGCGAGCTGGCCGCGAAGGCCAACCGGTACTCCCGGGGGCTGCAGGAGCTGGGCCTCGACGTCGGCGACGTCGTCGTGCTGCTCCAGCCGAACGGCGACGAACTGGTGGCGGCCTACTTCGCCGCGATCCAGGCCGGGCTGTACGTCGTGGTCGTCAACTGGCACCTGATCGGCCCGGAGGTCGCGTACATCATCGGCGACAGCGGCGCGAAGGCGTTCCTCGCGCACGAGCGCTTCGCCGACGTCGCGATCGCCGCGGCCGACGAAGCCGGGTTGCCCGCTTCGGCGCGCTTCGCGGTCGGCAACGTCCCCGGCTTCCGCCGGATCGAGGAGCTGGGCGCCGGCGAAGGCGACGGACGTCCCGCACGGCGCACGGCGGGCTCGCCGATGCTGTACACGTCCGGCACGACGGGCCGCCCGAAGGGCGTCCGCCGTCCGCTGACGGGCACCGACCCGGACGAGGTGCCGGCGGCGTCGACGTGGTTCTTCGGCGTCTTCGGCCTCGGCCCGCACGACGACCACGTCCACCTGTGCGGCTCGCCGCTGTACCACACGGCGGTGCTGAACTTCGTGGCGATTTCGCTGCAGCTGGGGCATTCCGCAGTGCTGATGGACCGCTGGGACGCCGAGGACATGCTGCGCCTGATCGAGCGCCACCACGTCACGCACAGCCACATGGTCCCGACGCAGTTCCGCCGCTTGCTGGGCCTGCCTGACTCAGTACGTTCCCGGTACGACATTTCGTCGCTGCGGGTGATGATCCACGGCGCGGCGCCGTGCCCGCTGGAGGTCAAGCGCCAGATGCTGGCGTGGTGGGGCCCGGTGGTCACGGAGTACTACGCGGCCACGGAGGGCGGCGGCACGGTGATCTCGGGCAAGGACTGGCTGCGCAAGCCGGGCTCGGTGGGGTTGCCCTGGCCGGGCTCGACGATCAAGGTCCTGGACGACGCCGGTGTTTCCCTGCCGCCCGGGGAGACGGGCACGGTGTACATGCAGATGGGCTCATCGGAGTTCTCGTACCACAACGACCCGGACAAGACGGCCGCCGCACGCGTCGGCAAGCTGTTCACCCTGGGCGACATGGGCCACCTGGACTCCGACGGGTACCTGTACTTGCACGACCGCAAGGCGGACCTGATCATCTCGGGCGGGGTGAACATCTACCCGGCGGAGATCGAGGGCGAGCTGGTGATGCACCCATCGGTCGCGGACGTCGCGGTCTTCGGTCTCCCGCACGAGGACTGGGGCGAGGAGATCAAGGCCGTAGTCCAGCCGGCTCCCGGAGTCACGCCGTCCGACGCTCTCACGGCCGAGTTGCTGGCTTATGCGGCGACGCGACTGGCGAAGTTCAAGCTGCCGAAGTCGATCGACTACCTCGACGAGCTGCCGCGGGACCCGAACGGCAAGCTGTACAAGCGCCACCTGCGAGCCAAGTACGTGTCATAACCCGCAACCCGCGTGATCAGGGCCGGAACTTACGTGATTGGGGCCGGAACTCGCGAGTTCCGGCCCCAATCACACGACTTACGTCTTCGATCACGCGAGTGACGTGCTCAGTCACGCGAGTTCCGGCAGGATCGTTCGCATGGACACGGACCTGCCCATCGTCACCGTGCGTTTGTGGCGTGCCGATGCCGTCGTGCTGTTCGATGGGCTGATGAGCACCGACCTCGACGCGGTGCCGATCACGCACCCGGCGCAGAAGCAGGCGCTGACCGACCTGCTGTCCCGGCTGGAACAAGACGCCGGCATCGCCGGTGCGACAACCGAGGAAATCGCGGCAGCGCAGGAGGAAGTCGCCAAGGACATGGGCTGTTAGGCGGCGTCCTGTCGGCCTTCGGTGCGCGTGATTGAGCGGGCATCATTCGTGACTGGCGGGGCATCACCGCGATGCCCCGCCAATCACACGTGATGCCCGCTCAATCACGGGTGATGCCCCTCGGATCACGGGTGAAGCCTGCCGGGTCACGCGTGATACCGGCTCAGCGGTTGTGGAAGTCCGGCTTGCGCTTCTCCGAGAACGCCCGTGGCCCTTCCTTCGCGTCTTCCGAAGCGAAAACCTCGATGCCGTACTGCGAGTCCAGCTTGAAGGCCTCCTCCTCGTGGAGGCCTTCGGTGTCCCGGATCGTACGCAGGATCGCGCGCACCGCGACTGGGCCGTTCGCGTTCACCAGCGAAGCCAGCTCCAAAGCACGAGACAACGCAGTTCCATCAGGCACCACGTGACCGATCAAGCCGATCGCCAGGGCTTCCGCGGCGGACAGGTGACGGCCGGTCAGCAGGATGTCCGCCGCGACCGTGTACGGGATCTGGCGTGGTAGCCGGACCGCCGAGCCGCCCATCGGGAACAGGCCCCAGCGCGCCTCCGACACCCCGAAGCGGGCCGACGTGCCCGCCACCCGGATGTCCGTTCCCTGCAGGATCTCCGTGCCGCCCGCGATCGCCGGGCCCTCGACCGCCGCGATCAGCGGCTTCTTCAGGCGACGGCCCTTCAAGAGGCCTGGGATACGCGAAGGATCAAAGCGACCTGACGAGAAAGACTCGGACGGCGAGTTCCGCGACATCGACTTCAGGTCCGCCCCGGCGCAGAACGCGCCGCCGGCGCCGGTCAGGACGCAGCTGCGGATCGTGTCGTCCGCGTCGACCCGGTCCCAGGCGTCGACCATGATCGACATCATCTCGCCCGTGATCGCGTTGCGGGCCTCCGGGCGGTTCATCGTGACGATCAGCGTCGGCCCGTCCTGCGAAACCAGCGCGTGCGGTTCACTCACCGAAACCTCCTCGAACAACGCGGTGCCATTGCCCAGAACGATAACATGTTCTACTTTGAGGGCGTGGCACTCAACATCGCGGATCTTCTGGAGCACGCCGTCGACGCCGTGCCGGAGCGCGTCGCGGTCGTGTGCGGCGACCGGCGAGTCACCTTCGCCGAACTGGAGGCGCGGGCCAACCGGCTCGCCCACCACCTCGCCGCGCACGGCGTGGGACGCGGATCCCACATCGGGGTCTACTCCCGCAACTCGATCGAGGCCCTCGAGGCGATGATCGCCGCGTACAAGCTGCGCGCGATCGCCGTCAACGTCAACTACCGCTACGTGCACGGCGAGCTCGCGTACCTCTTCACGGACGCCGATCTCGTCGCGCTCGTGCACGAGAGAAGCTACTCCGACAAGGTCAGGGCGGTCCTGCCCGAGGCGCCGAAACTGAAACACGTTGTCGTCGTCGAAGACGGCAGCGACGGTGACTTCGGGAGCTACGGCGGCGTCGAGTACGAAGCAGCGCTGAAGGAACAGTCGCCCGAGCGCGACTTCGACGAGCGCAGCAACGACGACCTCTACATCCTCTACACCGGCGGCACCACCGGCTACCCGAAGGGCGTCCTCTGGCGCCACGAGGACATCTGGCGCGCGCTCGGCGGCGGCATCAACTTCGTCACCGGCGAGTACGTCCCCGACGAGTGGACGCTCGCCGAGCAGGGCAAGTCCGGCAGCCTGACGCGCCTGCCCGCCGCGCCGCTGATCCACGGCGCCGCGCAGTGGGCCGCGTTCGGCGCGTTGTTCACCGGCAGCCCGGTGGTGTTCGTGCCGCGCTTCGACGCGCACGAGGTGTGGAAAGCCGTGCAGGAGCACAAGGTCCAGGTCCTCACGATCGTCGGTGACGCCATGGCGCGCCCGCTCATCGAAGCCTTCCGCGAGGGTGACTACGACGCGTCGTCGCTCGTCGCCGTGTCCAGCCACGCCGCGCTGTTCTCGCAGTCGGTCAAGCAGGAGTTCGTCGCGCTCGTGCCGAACGCCGTGATCACCGACGCGATCGGCTCGTCCGAAAGCGGTTTCACCGGGATCGGTATGGTGGGCAAGGACTCCGACCACAGCGCCGGCCCGCGCGTCAGCTTCGGCAAGGACGCCATCCTGCTCGACGACGACGGCCACCTGGTCGAGCCGAAGGCGGGCGCGATCGGGCTGATCGGCCGCCGCGGGCACGTCCCGCTCGGCTACTACGGCGATCCCGAGAAGAGCAAGACGATCTTCGTCGACATCGGCGACGTCCGGTACGTCGTCCCCGGCGACTACGCGCGCTACGAAGAGGACGGCACGGTCACGCTGCTCGGCCGCGGCTCCCAGTGCGTCAACACCGGCGGCGAGAAGGTCTACCCCGAAGAGGTCGAAGGGGCGCTGAAGTCCCATCCCGACGTCTTCGACGCGCTCGTCATCGGCATCCCGGACGAGCGGACCGGCCAGCGCGTCGCCGCCGTCATCCAGCTCCGGGAAGGCGCCGAACCGGATCTCGCCGGGATCGAGCAGCACGTCCGCCACGAGGTCGCCGGGTACAAGGTGCCGCGCACCGTGTGGCTGGCCGACGAGATCGGCCGCTCGCCGAGCGGCAAGCCGGACTACCCGTGGGCCCAGCGCTACGCCGCCGAGCACGACCCGGCGGCGGCCCAGCCCGTCTGAGGAGGAACACGAGTGCGGACATCGCTGTGCGACCGGCTCGGCATCGACCTGCCGATCGTCGGGTTCACGCCCTCCGAGCACGTCGCCGCGGCGCTGAGCCGGGCCGGCGGGCTCGGGGTGCTCGGCTGCGTCCGGTTCAACGACGCGGCCGAGCTCGACCGGGTGCTCACCTGGATGGACGAGAACACCGGCGGCAAGCCCTACGGCGTCGACATCGTGATGCCGGCGAAGATCCCCGCCGAGGGCACCCAGGTCGACCTCGCCAAGATGATCCCGGACGGCCACCGCGAGTTCGTCGACCGCGTGCTGCGCGACCTCGCGGTGCCGCCGCTGCCGGACGACACCGACGAACGCGCGGGCGTGCTGGGCTGGCTGCACTCGGTCGCCCGGTCGCACGTCGAGGTCGCGCTCAACCACCCGATCAAGCTGATCGCGAACGCGCTCGGCTCGCCGCCGCCCGACGTCATCGCCCAGTGCCACGACCGCGGCATCCCGGTCGCTGCGCTCGCCGGGAAGGCCCAGCACGCGGTCCGGCACGTCGAGAACGGCGTCGACTTAGTGGTGGCGCAGGGCTACGAGGCCGGCGGGCACACCGGCGAGATCGCGTCGATGGTGCTGGTGCCGGAGATCGTCGACGCCGTCGACGTGCCGGTGCTCGCCGCCGGTGGGATCGGGTCCGGCCGCCAGGTCGCCGCGGCGCTCGCGCTCGGCGCGTCCGGCGTCTGGATGGGCTCGTACTGGCTCGCCACCGAGGAGTACCTGCAGACGATGGGCGAGTCGGCGGCGATGCAGCAGGCGCTGGTCGCGGCGACGTCGTCGGACACCGTCCGCACGCGGATCTACACCGGCAAGCCGGCGCGGCTGCTGAAGACGCGCTGGACCGAGGCGTGGGCCGCGGCGGACGCGCCCGAGCCGTTGCCGATGCCGTTGCAGAACCTGCTGGTTTCCCACGCGCACAACCGGATCCACGCGGCGAGCGACCCGACGGTGGTCTCGATGCCGGTCGGCCAGATCGTCGGCCGGATGAACGGCGTCCGCCCGGTCGCCGACGTCGTCGCCGACCTGGTGACGGGCTACGAAGCCGCACTGTCCCGTTTGGACAAGACCCGCTGAAAGCCGTGAATGCCACATTGAGGGACCAAGTGTCCCTCAATGTGGCATTCACGGACTTCGGGGAAGCTACAGCGAAGCGGCGGCCGCGGCGATCTTCGACGCGAACGTGCTCACCTCGGTGTAGACGCCGGGGGCGTGCGGCCGGGCGCAGCCGTCACCCCAGCTGACGATGCCGACCTGGATCCAGGCGTTGTTGTTGTCCCGGCGGAACATCGGGCCGCCGGAGTCACCCTGGCAGGTGTCGACGCCGCCCGCGCTCAGGTTGCCCGCGCAGATCTCCGCGCTCGGGATCAGGTCGGGGTAGCTGCCGCCCTGGGCGGCGCAGGTGCTGTCGGCCACGAACGGGACGGTCGCCTTCAGCAGGTAACGCTGCTGCGCGCCACCCTCGGTCGCCGCGCCCCAGCCGGCCACGGTGAACGTGCCGGTGTTGTAGGTCGACGTCGACGCGATCGGCAGCGTCGAGAGGCCGGTGACCGGGCTCGCGAGCTTGATCAGCGCCCAGTCGCCGCCGGTCGAGCTGCCGTAGGTGGGGGACTGGTAGACGTAGGTCGACTTGATCTTCTTGGCGCTCGTGCTGTTGAGGTCGACCACGCCGACCGTCGCGGTGATCGACGTGTTCGAGCCGGTGCGGCTGACGCAGTGCGCGGCCGTCAGCACGATCTGATTGGTGTAGAGCGCGCCGCCACAGCCCATGGAAAGCCGCACCATGAACGGGAATTCGCCCTGGGCGGCCCGGGTCCCGCCGACGACGTCGGTGGACGGCGGCTGGGCGGCGGTGGCGATCGCCGGGGTGGCGAACGACGCGGCCGCGGCGACGGCCGCTACGGCGGTGGTGACGTTTCTGAGCAGGGTGAACCAGCGCTTGGGAGCCAAGGGGATCAGTCCTTCCAGTGTCCACAAAGGAAGCGGTTGCCGACGGCGGCCCCACGACTACACCAGGTGTCCGCACACCCGGACAACCGACTTTCTTCGGATGTTTCGGGCGGTTGGGTGATTTCTCACCGGCGCATCCGGCGAACGCCGTAGGCCGACGCGCCCAGCACCAGCACGCCACCGCCGATCAGCACCGACGTCCAGGGCAGGCTGAAGGCCAGCACCACGCATCCCGCCAGACCGAGCACGGCGACCCAGCGTGACGACCGCAGCGTCAGCGCCGCCGCGTTCGCGACCGCGTAGTAGCTCAGGACGGCGAAGGACGAGAAGCCGATCGCGGCACGCAGGTCGAGCGTCGCCGCGAGCACGGCGACGACCAGCCCGACGGCCAGTTCGGCCCGGTGCGGCACGCCGTAGCGCGGGTGCACCGCGGCGAGGAACCGGGGGAGGTGGCCGTCGCGGCTCATCGCCAGGGTCGTGCGCGAGACGCCGAGGACGAGCGCGAGCAGCGAACCGAGCGCCGCCAGCGTCGCGCCGACGCGGACAACCGGCGCGAACCAGCCCGGGACGGCGGCCGCGATCGGGTCCGGGCTCGCGGCGAGCGCGGCCGGGCCGAGCCGGACGAGCAGCAGCACCGCGAGCGCGGCGTAGACGACCAGGGTGACGCCCAGGGCGATCGGGATGGCGCGCGGAATGGTGCGAGCCGGGTCGCGGACCTCCTCACCGAGCGTCGCGAGCCGCGCGTAGCCCGCGAAGGCGAAGAAGAGCAGTCCGGCCGCTTCGAGGATCCCGCCGGTGCCGGGCCAGGCGACGAGCGGCCCGCCCGCGTGCGGCCCGGCACTCATCATCACCGCCGCGACGGTGAGCACGAGCAGCGTGCCCGTCACGATCACCCGCGTCGCCAGCGCCGAGCGGTGGACGCCGAAGTAGTTGACGGCCGTGAGCGCGGCGACCACCGCGACGGCGAGGAGGCTCCGCCACGGCGACCCGAGCCCGGGTGCGGCGTACGCGACGACGGTCAGCGCCATCGCCGCGCAACTGGCCGTCTTGCCGGTGACGAATCCCCAGCCGGCGAGGTAGCCCCAGAATTCACCGAGCCTTTCCCGGCCGTATACGTAGGTTCCGCCGGATTCCGGATGAATCGCCGCGAGCCGCGCGGAAGACGTCGCATTGCAGTACGCGACGACGGCCGCGACGACCAGCGCGGGCAGCAGCCCGGCCCCCGCGGCGTGCGCCGCCGGCGCGAACGCGGCGAACACGCCGGCGCCGATCATCGAGCCCAGGCCCAGGAAAACGGCGTCGGCGAGGCCGAGCCGGCGAGTCAGCGGTGCCGGGCGCATCCGGGTGATCCTCCGTGTGTCGGCCGTGTTACGCGCCACAGCCAACCACGGCGTCGGCGTGAGGCAATAGGGTCGATTCCGTGCCTGCCCCTTCGCGTTATTCCCGCCTGTCCGCCGACGGTCCCGTGCTCGACGGGATTCCCGAGCACGGCCGTGTCCCGCGTTACTACGCGGTCAAAGTCGAACTGCTGGCGGTGATCGCGGAACTCGGCGAAGGCTCGGTGCTGCCCACGGAACGGGAACTGTGCGAGCGGTTCGAGGTGTCGCGGGCGACGGTGCGGCAGGCGGTCAGCGAGCTGGTCCTCGAAGGCAAGCTCAGCCGGCGGCAGGGGAGCGGCACGTACGTCGCCGGCCCGAAGCTCATCCAGCCGCTGGCCCTGGTCAGCTACACCGAGGGCCTGCGGCGCCAGGGCATCCGCCCCGGCCGCAACGTGGTGACGCTGGAGCGGCGCGTCGCCGGCAGTGCGCTGGCGGCCGACCTGCAGGTCACGTCGGACGCCGAGGTGATCCACATCGAGCGCGTCCTGCTGGCCGACGAGGAGCGCGTCGGCCTGGAGTCGACTTATCTCCTCGCGTCCCGGTTTCCGACGCTGATGGACGTCTTCGACCCGGAGCAGTCCCTGTACGCGTGCTTGAGCCAGCGGCTCGGCGTGGTCTTCGACGGCGCCGAGGAGCGGGTCGAGACGGTGCTCGCGACCCCGCGCGAGGCGCTGCTGATCGGGACGAACCCGGCCCTGCCGATGCTGCTGATGCACCGCGTGTCATGGGGCCCGGACGGCGCCCCGTTCGAGCGAGTCCGCTCGCTGTACCGCGGCGACCGGCTGAGCTTCATGACCCGCCTGGGCCGCGTGGACTGATCTGCCGCGTGGAGTGACCTGCTGCGTCGCTCGGGCGGCTGTCCTGCGCGGAGGCCCGCCGATCGAAGTCGGCCGCACCCACGCGAGTTCGCAGCAGCCGTGCCCCCCTAGAACGTCCCCCACCCTCTCCGGGGGGCGGCCCCAGTCCATCGTATCGGGAGCATCCGACGAGAAGCCGGATATGTGCGCTGCCGGGCCTCGCTGTCCACATCACGGCGTGCCTGTGGACAACCGGCTTGAGCGATGTTCTTTCCGGTGAGCCTGACGCGGCTGCTCGACATCTTCCGGCGCTCGCTGGGCTCGCCAGCGTCAAGATAACAGAACGGTAACTCATCCGGTCCAATATTCGGTGGCGCTTCACGTTGTGTTCGCCGTCGGGACAGGCGCCGTTGGCGCGTGGCCGCGAGCGTGTGCGGCGTGCGAATCCTCATCGTGGGCGGTGGCGTGCTCGGCACGCTGCACGCCTGGCAGGCCGTCGAACGCGGCCACGACGTCGTCCAGCTCGAACGTGAACCCGAGGCCCGGGGCGCGTCCGTGCGCAACTTCGGCCTGGTCTGGGTCGGGGGCCGGGCCACCGGCGCCGAACTGGACACCGCGCTGCGGGCGCGGGCGCTGTGGGAGCGGATCGGCGAGCGCGTCCCGGGGCTCGGCTTCCGTGCGAACGGCTCGCTGACCGTCGTCCGGACCGCGGCCGAACTCGCCGTGGCGCAGGAGGTGGCCGCGGGTGCGGAAGCCGCCGATCGCGGGTACAAGCTGCTCGACGCCGCCGAAGCCAAAGACCTGAATCCGGCTCTGCGCGGCGACTTCCTCGGCGCGCTCTGGTGCGATCGAGACGCCGCCGTCGAACCCCGCGTCGCCCAGCCCGCCCTGCGTGCCGAACTCGAGCGCAGTGGCCGCTACACCTGGCGGCCCGGCCGGGAGGTCCGGCACCTGACCGCCACCGGCGTCGTCGACGACCGGGGGGAGCGGCACGACGGTGACGTCGTCGTCTTCTGCACCGGCGCGTGGACCGGCGGGCTCGTGCGCGAGCTGGCCGGCGAGCCGCCGGTGCGCAAGGTGCGGCTGCAGATGGCGCAGACCGAGCCGCTCGGCGAGGAGCTGACCACCAGTGTCGCCGACGGTGACAGCTTCCGCTACTACCCCGCCTACCGCGGCCCGGCCCTCGACACGCTGGCGGGGACGCAGCCGCAGGGGGACGTCGCGGCGGAACACCGCATGCAGCTGCTGCTCGTCCAGCGGCTCGACGGCTCCCTCACCATCGGCGACACCCACGAGTACGACGAGCCGTTCGCCTTCGACGTCGCCGAAGACCCGTACGAGCACCTCGCCGACGTCGCGTCGGCGCTGCTCGGGCGGCCGCTGCCGCGCGTCCGGCGCCGCTGGGCCGGCGTCTACGCGCAGACCACCGACACCGGGCGGATCGTGCACCGGGAGCGCGTCGCGGGCAACGCCTGGCTCGTCACCGGACCGGGCGGCCGCGGCATGACCTGCGCCCCCGCCATCGCCGAGGACACCGCCGAGGAGCTGAACCTGTGACCACCGAACTCGTCGTCCTGGACATGGCCGGCACGACCGTCGCGGACGACGGCCTCGTCGTGCGCGCCTTCACCGAAGCGATCCGCGCCATCGGCGTGCCCGATGAGCGCTACCCGGACATGCTCGAGTACGTCGTCGACACCATGGGCCAGTCGAAGATCACCGTCTTCCGCGCCCTGCTCGACGACGAAACCCTTGCACAGCAAGCCAATGCGGCGTTCGAAGGCGCGTACGGCGACCTCGTGCGCGGCGGCGCGTGCACCCCGATCGACGGCGCCGAAGACGTCGTCCGCGGCCTGCGCGAGGACGGCGTCAAGGTCGCCTTCACCACCGGCTTCGCCCCGGTGACCCAGCTGGCCATCCTCGACGCGCTCGGCTGGCGCGACCTCGCCGACCTCGCGCTCGCCCCCGGCGACGGCGTGCGCGGCCGCCCGTTCCCCGACCTCGTCCTCACCGCCGCGCTGCGGCTCGAAGTCACCGACGTGCGCCACGTCGCCGTCGTCGGCGACACCGCGTCCGACGTCCTGTGCGGCCGCCGCGCGGGCGCGTCGGTCGTCGCCGGCGTCCTCACCGGCGCGGGCCGCCGCGAAGACCTCCTCGAAGCCACCCACGTCCTCGATTCCGTTCGCGAACTTCCCGCCGTGCTAGGAGAAAACCGATGAGAAAGACCATCGCCGTGCTCGCCGTGGCGCTGACCGGCCTGCTCGCCGCCTGCGGTGGCACCGGCGCCGCGTCCGCCGGCGGCAAGACCGTCACCGTGTACACAGTGGACGGACTGGAAGACTGGTACACCGCCCGGTTCGCCGAGTTCAAGCAGCAGACCGGGATCACCGTGGAGGCCGTGACGGCCGGCTCCGGCGAGGTCGCCTCACGCGTCGAAAAGGAGAAGGCCAACACCAAGGCCGACGTCCTCGTCACGCTGCCGCCGTTCATCCAGCGCGTCGCCGGTCTCCTGCAGCCGTACACCCCGGCGGGCGGCGACAAGGTGGCGGACAAGGACCCGCAGGGCCGTTACTTCGCGATGATGAACAACTACCTCAGCTTCATCCGCAACCCGGGCGCCACCCCGAAGACCTGGGACGACCTGCTCGACCCGAAGCTCAAGGGCAAGGTCCAGTACTCGACGCCCGGTGAGGCCGGCGACGGCACCGCGGTCCTGCTGCAGCTCCAGCACGTGCTGGGGGCGCAGGGCGCGCTCGACTACCTCGGCAAGCTGGAGGCGAACAACGCCGGGCCGTCGTCGTCCACCGGCAAGCTGCAGCCGAAGGTGGCCAAGGGCGAGCTGCTCGTGGCCAACGGCGACGTCCAGATGAACCTCGCCGAGATCGCCAAGAGCGGCGGCTTCGACGTCTTCTTCCCGGCCGACGCCCAGGGCAAGCGCTCGACGTTCGCGCTGCCCTACTACGCCGGGCTCGTCGCGAACGCGCCGCACGCGGACGAGGCGAAGAAGCTCCTCGACTTCCTGCTCTCGCCCGCGGTCCAGGCCAAGACCGCCGACGCGTTCGGCATCCCCGCCCGCGCCGACGTCACGGCGACCGGCGCCAACGCCGGCAAGATCACGGCCGCGCTGCAGGGCGTCGACATCTGGCAGCCGGACTGGACCACCGTGCTCGGCAAGCTCGACGCCGACATCGCCGCGTACAAGAAGGCCGTCGGCCGATGACCCCGGCGGTCGAGTTCCGCGACGTCTCCGTCCACTTCGGACGGACGACGGCGCTGGACTCGCTGAACCTCGCCGTGGCCCGCGGCGAGACGCTGGCCCTGCTCGGGCCGTCCGGCTCCGGCAAGTCGACGGCGCTCAAGGCGCTGGCCGGGTTCGTGCGGCCCAGCTCGGGTCGGGTGTTCCTGGCCGGGCAGGACGTCACCGACCTGCCGCCGCACCGGCGCGGCCTCGGCGTCGTCGTGCAGAGTTACGCGCTGTTCCCCCATATGCGCGTCGCCGCGAACGTCGCTTTCGGACTGAACGCGCGCCGGGCCCCGCGTGCCGAGGTCGCGGCGCGCGTCGCCGAGGTCCTCGACCTCGTCGGCATGGGCGCCTACGCCCGGCGGTACCCGCGCGAGCTGTCGGGCGGGCAGCAGCAGCGGGTCGCGCTCGCCAGGGCCCTCGCCATCCGGCCGGACGTCCTGCTGCTCGACGAGCCACTGTCCGCATTGGACGCCGCGCTGCGCGAGGACATGATCGCGGAGCTGCTGCGGCTGCGCGCCGAACTGCCGGACACTACGCTGGTCTACGTCACCCACGACCAGGGCGAGGCCCTCGCGCTGGCCGACCGGATCGCCGTCATGCGCGACTCCCGGCTGGTCGAGACCGGCCCGTGCGAACAGCTCTACCGGCGCCCGGCCGACGGGTTCACCGCGAGCTTCCTCGGCGCGGCCAACCTCATCCCGGTCGAGGTCATCCACGCCGGGACGCCGTCGACCGTCCGGCTCGGCGAGCGGGTGCTGACCGCCGAACCGACCGGCGCGCTGAGCCCCGGGCAGCCGGTGGCGCTCGGGGTGCGCCCGCACCGCGTCGGCGTCGGCGAACCCGGCGCGGACACGCTCCCGGCGCTGGTCCGCGCGGTCCAGTGGCGCGGCACCGGCTACCGCCTGGACCTGGAACTGGCGGCGACGGGCGGCACGATCCGCGCGGAGGTCCCGGACGTCGCCGGGCTGGCGGTGGGCACCCCGGTGGGAGTGTCCATTCCGGACGGCTGCCCGCTGGTCGGGGTCGGCGCATGAGCGGCGTCGCGCTGGCGGTCGTGAGTGGGAAACAGTGTTCTAACACTGTTTCCCACTCACGACGGGGTCTGTGGCTGCTGCCGCCACTGGTGGTTGTGGCCGTCTTCTTCGGGTACCCGCTGGTCCTGGTGGCCGGGCAGTCGCTCACCACGGACAACGGCTTCGGGCTGGCGAAGTGGGCCGAGGTGCTCGGCTCCGCGGAGTTCCAGGACGCGGCGTGGCAGACCGTGCTGCTGGCGCTGGGCGCGACCACCGGCTGCGTGCTGCTCGGCACGTTCTTCGCGCTGGTCGTCGCGTTCGTCCCGTTCCCCGGGGCGCGGACGCTGTCGCGGCTGGTCGACACCGTGCTGGCGTTCCCGTCGTTCCTCATCGCGCTGGCGTTCACGTTCCTCTACGGCAGCGCGGGCGTCTTCGGCGCCGGCGGGTTCCTGTACTCGCCGTGGGGTGTGCTGCTGGCCGAGATCACCTTCTACACGCCGTTCGTGATGCGGCCGGCGCTCGCGGCGTTCAGCCAGGTCCCGGGCGTGCAGCTGGACGTCGCGGCGGCGCTGGGCGCGCGTCCCGGCCGGGTGCTGTGGCGGGTAGTGCTGCCAGCGGCGCTGCCGTCGCTGGCCTCGGGTGCGTGCCTGACGCTGCTGCTGGCGCTGAACGAGTTCGGCATCGTGCTGTTCCTCGGCGCCAAGGGCGTCACGACGTTGCCGATGCTGGTGTACGGCAAGGGGATCGTCACGTTCGACTTCCCGGCGGCGAGCGTCGTCGCGCTGGTCGACGTCGCGATCTCCCTGCTGCTGTACGGGAGTTATCGGGTGCTGGGAAGGAGACGCGGTGCTGCTGTGGACGCGGCGTAGCAAAGCGCTGCTGTGGCTGGTGTTCGGCGTGCTGTTCGCGGTGGTCGTCGCGGCGCTGCTGGTGATGATCGTGCTCGCGTCGTTCGCCGGGCACTGGACCGGCGTGCTGCCGGGCGGGTTCACCCTCGGCCACTACACGGAGGCGTTGTCGGGGGAGACGTTCGCGAGCCTGGCGGTCAGCGTCCAGACGGGCGTGCTCGCGGGCGCGGCGGCGGTGCTGCTCGGCACGTGGGCCGCGCTGGCGGCGGAGACCGCGCCGCGACGGCTGCGGCGGCTCACCGACACAGTGTTCCACCTGCCGATCGCGGTGCCGTCGGTGGTGCTCGGCCTGGCGCTGCTGGTCGCGTTCAGCCGGCCGCCGCTGGCGTTCAACGGGACGCGGTGGATCGTGCTGCTCGGGCACCTGCTGATCCTGCTGCCGTTCGCCTACAGCACGGTCTCGGCGGCGCTCGCCCGCGTCGACCCGCAGCTCGCGCAGGCCGCGGCGTCGCTCGGCGCGTCGCCGGCGCGGGTGCTGCTGCGGGTGCGCGTCCCGGTGCTGCTGCCGGCGATGACGGCGTCGGCGAGCCTCGCGCTGGCGATGTCGATGGGGGAGCTGGGCGCGACGATGATGCTGTACCCGCCGGACTGGCGCACGCTCCCGGCGAGCATCTTCGCGCTGACCGACCGCGGCCAGGTGTTCCTGGCTTCGGCGGCGACGGTGCTGCTGCTGGTGGTGACGCTGGCCGGGGTGAGCCTGCTCGGCCTGGTCCGGGGACGAGCCGCCCATCGGTGACGTTCCGGGCCGTTTGGGAGGCGCCGTGCAACCAGACGACCCCGCGTTCCGTCCTGGACGTATGCGCAACGCGGTGAAACTGCTGGGGACGGGCCTGCTGCTGCTCACGATGACGGCGTGCGGTGCTTCTTCGACCGGGGCCGGGGCTCCCTCGGCCTCTTCGGCCACTCCGCCGCCGGTCAGCAGTACCGGGCCGGAGACGCCGACGACGGCACCGACCGTGCCGGGCACTGTGACGCCGACGTTCGACCCGCCGCCCCCGGGCACGGTCGGCCGCCCGACGCAGGGCATCGCCCCGGGTGACGACGTCATCGCCGAGACGCAGGTCGACGCGCGGGGGCTGCCGGAGGGCTACCCCCGCACGCTGACCCGCAGCCTGGACGGCAAGACGGTGCTGCTGGGCGCCGAGGAGGGCGGCTGCCGCCGCGTCTCGGCCCGGGTCGGCGAGCAGAGCGCGGCGCAGGTGGTCGTGCTGATCGCGGTGACGTCCGGGACGAAGGGCCAGATGTGCCCGGACTACATCAAAGAGATCAGCATCCCGCTGGCGCTGGCCGCGCCCCTCGGCACCCGCACGGTCGTCCTCCGCCAAGGCTGACGCCCCCGACATCACCCGAAAGCGCACGCCCCCACGAACGTGTCGCCTCACCCCGCGCAAACCCGCATCTTTCCTAGCGAAAGTGGCGGGTTTGGCTCACGCGGGGTGAGTGGCCGCGGCCATGATCGGGTGCCAGCGGGTGGCGTCGAAGATCAGCGTGATCGACTCGATCCGGCCGTCCTGGAGACGGAAGTGCTCCGCCGTGCGTTGTGTGCCCACCGGCGTCGCTGTGTGGACGTCGTAGACGAGCGTGGCCTCCGATTCGCCGTACAGCTCGCTGATCATCTCCACGCCCGAGACCACCTGGAGGAAGCCGGCGAGCCCGGCCAGGTGACCGTCGGCGTCGGCGCTGAGCAGCGGGCTCTCGAAGGTGAACGCGTCGGCCAGGCGCGCGGCCGCGGCGGGCACGTCGCCGGCGAACCTCGCCCGGTGGTAGGCCTGAACAGTCTCGCGGGTCGTCATTTCCGTTCCTCCAGGTAGCGGGCCAAGTGGTGCTGGTTTTCCACGACACGCAGGCACAAGTGCCGCAGCAGCGCGGTTTCGCCGGGGGTGAAGCCGCGGAAGACGGCCGCCATGGCCGCCTGGGACGGGCGCCGGAAATCCTCGAGCCACGTCCGCCCGGCCGGGGTGATCCGGGCGAGCACGGACCGCCGGTCCGCCGGGGCGGGGACGCGCTCGGCGAGCCCGCCCCGCTCGAGCGTGTCGACCAGGCCGGTCACGTTCCGCGAGCTCACCCCGGCGGCGCCGGCCAGGTCCTTGATGCTGATCCCGGCCTCGCTCCCGCCGATCCGGATCAGGACGTCGAGGGCGCCCGGGCTCAGCCCGCGGCTGTCCGTCCCGTGCGAGCGCAGCCAGTCCAGGCCCCGCGCGGCCGTCCGGACGGCCGCGGCCGCTTCCAGCGGGCCGAGGTCGTCGTCGACGGCGAAGTCGCCGAGCGCGGCCCGGACCCGAGGGTCGAACAGCCGGTCTTCAGGGTCACGAGCGAAATCTACGTCCTTCATGATGAAGCACTACATTAGTACGTACTTCCGTATTTGTCATCGATCTTCGTGCAACCCCGTGCGGCACCCGTTCCGTCCTGGACGCATGAGGTACTCAGCGAAGGTGGTCGGGACAGGCGCACTCCTCTTCATGGTGACGGCCTGCGCCGGCCAGGACATGCCCATCAGCCAGCCCGCTTCCGGCGGCGACTCCGCAGCCCCCTCCGGCAGCGTTTCGACGTCGCCGAGCGAGTCGGTGCTGCCGACGGCGCCCTCGGCGAACCCGCCGGGCAAACCCCGGCTCACCGTGCCCGAAGGCAGTACCCCGGTGCCGCCGAACAAGGTCGACGCGGCGGCGCTGCCGGCCAGCTACCCGCACGAGGTGTGGACGGCCAACGGCGGCACGATCCTCAACATCCGCGCCCAGGAGGGCGGCTGTGGCCACGCCCTCGGCGAGGCGACCGAGCAGGCCGGCGACCGCGTCGTCGTCAACCTGAGCGAGACGAAGGCGCAGACCGGCCAGATGTGCACGATGGACATCCGGTTCCCGGTGATCTCCGTCGCGCTGGCCGCGCCGCTGGACCAGCGCACGGTCGTACTCAAGACGACCAAATGATCTAGGCTCGGGTGATGGGAAGCCGCCAGGTCTCACGCACCACGATCGTCGCCACGACCCCGGAGAAGATCTTCGGGCTCCTGGCCGATCCGGCCCAGCACCCGCTCATCGACGGATCGGGCACGGTCCGGGCGCCCCAGCCGGGGGGCCCGGACCGGCTCGCGCTCGGCACGAAGTTCGGCATGGACATGAAGATGGGCGCGTCCTACAAGGTCCTCAACACCGTGGTCGAGTACGAAGAAGGCCGCCTGATCGCGTGGCGCCACTTCAACGGCCACCGCTGGCGCTGGCGCCTCGAGCCCCTCGACGGCGGCCGCACCGAGGTCACCGAGACGTTCGACTGGTCGACGGCGAAGTTCCCGCTCGCGATCAGCCTCAGCCCGTTCCCGCGCAAGAACGCCCAGGGCATCGAGAAGACGCTGGCCCGGCTCACGGAGCTGTTCCCGGCCTGACCGGGTGGTCCGCGTCACCCGGGCCGGCCGGTAATTAGTTGTACAGTGCTTAATATTGCCACTTGCAACTAGTTTGGGGGCGTCGTGCCTCAGCCGGTCCGGCGGCGGGTGGTCCTCGCCGTCTGCTGCATGAGCCTGTTCATCGTCGGGCTCGACAACACGATCGTGAACCTCGCGCTGCCGTCGATCCGGCGCGAGCTGGGCGCGTCGGTGTCCAGTCTGCAGTGGACGATCGACGCCTACACGCTCGTGCTGGCCAGCTTGCTCATGCTCTCGGGCTCGACGGCGGACCGCATCGGCCGGCGAAGGACGTTCCAGACCGGCCTGGCCCTGTTCAGCCTCGGCTCGCTGCTGTGCGGGATCGCGCCGAACATCGGCTCGCTCGTCGCGTTCCGCGCGCTGCAGGCCATCGGCGGCTCGATGCTCAACCCGGTCGCGCTGTCCATCGTCACCAACATCTTCACCGAACCCCGCGAACGCGCCCGCGCGATCGGCGTCTGGGCCGGGGTCGTCGGGCTGAGCATGGCCGTCGGGCCGGTGCTCGGCGGCGCGCTCGTCGACTGGGCGGGCTGGCGCTCGATCTTCTGGATCAACGTCCCGGTCGGGGTGGCCGCGATCGTGCTCACGGCGGTGTTCGTCCCCGAGTCGCGGTCCCCGTACCCGCGCCGGCTCGACCCGGTGGGGCAGCTGCTGGTCATCGTCCTGCTGGCGTCGGTCACCTACGGGATCATCGAAGGGCGCGGCGCCGGCTGGGGTTCGCCGGAGATCATCGGCTGTTTCGTGCTCGCCGCGGTGGCGCTGGCCGTGCTGCTGCCCTACGAACGCCGTCGCCGGGATCCGTTGCTGGACCTGAAGTTCTTCCGCAGCGTGCCGTTCTCCGGCGCGACGCTGACCGCCGTCACGGGGCTCGCGGCGCTGTCGGGCTTCCTGTTCCTCAACTCGCTCTACCTGCAGGACGCCCGCGGGCTGTCCGCGCTGGACGCGGGCCTGCTGACGCTGCCGATGGCGGCGGTGACGGCGGTGTTCGCCCCGCTGTCCGGCCGGCTGGTCGGCGCGCGCGGGCCGCGGCTGCCGCTGCTCGTCGCCGGCGCGGGGATCGCGGCGTCGGGGATCGTGCTCTCCGGGATCAGCCCGACCACCCCGATTCCCGTGCTGATGCTGGGTTACGTGTGCTTCGGCGCCGGGTTCGGCATGCTCAACGCGCCGATCACGAACGCCGCGGTGTCCGGCATGCCGCGTGAGCGCGCCGGGCTCGCCGCGGCCGTCGCCTCGACCAGCCGCCAGATCGGGATCTCCCTCGGCGTGGCCGTGATCGGCGTGGTCGTCGCCTCGAGCGACGGGCTGCCGCCGGGGACGGGCCGCACCGGCTGGGTGATCATCGCCGGCTGCGGGGTGGTGGTGTTCGCGCTGGGGTTGATCACCACCGGCCGGTGGGCGCGGGCGACCGCCGCGCGCGTCAGTGGTCCGGACCACCTCGGCGAGCCCGTGACCTCGGCTTCGGGCAGCTAGGCCGAAAAAGTCCCGCATCTCGGTGAACCACCTTCGTTACCGGGCCGTATTCCCGGATGAGGTGGTGATCAGAGAGGAACGGAACATGCCCCGGTTGAGTAGTGGTCGGCACCGCAAGCGAGCGACCATCGGACTGGCCGCGCTGCTGGGCGTTTCCGGCGTCACCGCGGCCGCGATCGCGCTGAGCAGCCCCGCGAGCAACGCGGCCGAGGCACCCAAGGAGAACTGCGGGGGACTCGACACCGCGCTGCAGAACAACCTGAACTTCATCGCCGGCCAGCAGGCGAACCCGGACGCGCAGTCGGCCGCGAGGATCGCCAACCGCCAGGCGGTGGTGGACCTCATCCAGCAACGGCGGGTGGTCGCGGAGTGCACCGCGAACGTCGTCGCGAACAACGGCCAGGCGGCCCCGGCGCAACAGGCTCCGGCCCAGCAGGCGCCCGTGCAACAGGCCCCGGCCCAGCAGGCGCCCGCACAGCAGGCTCCGGCGCAGCAGCAGAACCAGAACGGTGCCGCGACGGGCGACGTGGTGTGCGCCGGCTCGACCGTGACGCTCTCGGGCGAGGCCGGTGCGCCGGCGGCGTCGAGCAACCAGTTCCCCGCGGGGACCAAGCTGAAGGTGACGAACCTCGACAACTCGAAGTCCACCACCGTGACGGTGACGTCGGTGTCGGGCAGCTGCGCGCTGCTCAACAACGCGGCCTTCGAACAGGTTCGGGAACCCGGAAAGTTCCTCATCCGGCGCGCGCGGATCGAGCGCGTCGGCTGAGGGAGCAGGGAAGGAGGGGAGCACTGGCGGCGGGCTGGTGCTCCCTTCCCCGCCCTGATCACGCGACGAAGCCCCTCCGGCCACTGTGGACGGCCGGAGGGGCTTCGCGTGCGTTGCGGGTGTTACCGGGTCAGCGGAAGCTGATCTGCAGCACCGGATCGCCGGTGCTGGCGAAGAAGTCGTTGCCCTTGTCGTCGATCACGATGAACGCGGGGAAGTCCTCGACCTCGATCTTCCAGACGGCTTCCATGCCGAGCTCGGCGTACTCGAGGACGTCGACCTTCTTGATGCAGTCCTGCGCCAGCCGCGCGGCCGGGCCGCCGATCGAACCGAGGTAGAAACCGCCGTGCTCTTCGCACGCCGACGTCACCTGCTTCGAGCGGTTTCCCTTGGCCAGCATAACGAGTGAGCCGCCCGCGGCCTGGAACTGCGCGACGTAGGAGTCCATCCGCCCGGCCGTCGTCGGCCCGAACGAGCCGGACGCGTAGCCCTCCGGCGTCTTCGCCGGGCCCGCGTAGTACACCGGGTGGTTCTTGAGGTACTCGGGCATCTCCTCGCCGGCGTCGAGGCGCTCGGCGATCTTCGCGTGCGCGATGTCGCGGGCGACGACCAGCGGCCCGGACAGCGACAGCCGCGTCTTCACCGGCAGCTGCGAGAGCTGCGCGCGGATCTCGGCCATCGGCCGGTTGAGGTCGACCGACACGACGTCGTCGGAGAGGTCCTCCTCGGTGACCTCGGGCAGGAAGCGCGCCGGGTCGCGTTCGAGCTGCTCGATGAACACGCCGTCCGCGGTGATCTTGGCCTTGGCCTGCCGGTCGGCCGAGCAGGAGACGGCGATGCCGACCGGGCACGAGGCGCCGTGGCGGGGGAGCCGGATGACGCGGACGTCGTGGCAGAAGTACTTCCCGCCGAACTGCGCGCCGATGCCGAACTGGCGCGTCATCTCCAGGACCTGCTGCTCGAGGCTCGGGTCGCGGAAGGCGTGGCCGAGCTCGGAGCCCTCCTGCGGGAGGGTGTCGAGGTAGCGCGCGGAGGCGAGCTTCGCGACCTTCAGGTTGAACTCGGCGGACATGCCGCCGACGACGATCGCGAGGTGGTACGGCGGGCAGGCCGCGGTGCCGAGGCTGCGGAGCTTCTCGTCGAGGAAGCGGGCGAGCCGCTTCGGGTTCAGGACGGCTTTCGTTTCCTGGTAGAGGAACGTCTTGTTGGCGCTGCCGCCGCCCTTGGCCATGAAGAGGAACTCGTAGGCCGGGTCGTCCTGGCCGTCCTTGTGGTAGAGCTCGACCTGCGCCGGCAGGTTCGTGCCGGTGTTGCGCTCGTCCCAGAAGTTGACCGGCGCCATCTGCGAGTACCGCAGGTTGAGCTGCTGGTAGGCGTCGAAGATGCCCCGCGAGAGCGCGCGCTCGTCGTCACCGCCGGTGAGGACGCCTTCGCCGCGCTTGCCGATGACGATCGCGGTGCCGGTGTCCTGGCACATGGGCAGCACCCCACCGGCCGAGATGGCGGCGTTGCGGAGCAGGTCCATGGCGACGAAGCGGTCGTTGCCGCTCGCCTCGGGGTCGTCGACGATCGCGCGCAGCTGCGTCAGGTGTGACGTGCGCAACAGGTGCTGGATGTCGGTGATGGCCGTGCGCGCCAGGGTGGTCAGCACCGCGGGGTCGACCTTCAGGAACTTCCGCCCGGCGGCTTCGAAGGTCTCGACGCCCTCGGCGGTGACCAGCCGGTACTCGGTGGTGGTGTCCTTGCCCAGCGGGAGGACTTCGGTGTGCTGAAAAGTGGTGGTGGACGGCACTGCCAGGCTCCTTTGCCAGCTCCGGGATCGGTCCACCCTACGCAGGTGCGACGGCCACGCCCCAGAGGCATCCGGCCACTGTGGGCCACCCCACGGCCCGCAATCGCGCCCCCACCCTCCCTGGGGGGCGTGCCCTTGTCCAGTTTATCGGGGGCGCTCGGCGAAACCCGGGGAAAGCGGCAACCGGGGCCTGGTTGTCCACATCACGGCAGGGCTGTGGAAAGCCCGGTCCGGCGCGGAGGGAGCCGACCGGCCGAGCAGGCGAGCCGACTGCCTGGGTACGTGAGCCGACGGTCTGAGTGCGCGAGCCGACTGCCTGGGTACGCGAGGCGACCGTCTGGGAGCTGGGCGACGCCGGCGCCTGAGGTTTGGGTCGGGAGGCCGGGTCCACCCCGACGGACCCGACCTCCCGGGGAAAGCGCCCGGATGCGTGCACATCCAGTCGCGAGGCTTGTCGCCGTACCCCACCGGCCTTCACCCGACAGTGGCGTGACGTAGGTCATAAGTCAATCCGGCCGAACGGGTGTTGCGAAGGTTTGCTACCCACGTCATGTGGGGCCGAAACCTCAGTTTGGTGGCTTATTTTCCGATCGCGCCCGTGAACTGCGGGAACAATCGCGGGTTCGGGCACGAAAACGGGGCGGGCACGCACAGTGTGCGCGGCCCGCCCCGTCCGAGGTGGATCACCGTAAGTGGATCAACTGGCGTAGGCGCGGAGCCGGTCCGCGCGCTCGCCCTGGCGGAGCTTGGACATGACCTCGCGCTCGATCTGGCGGACGCGCTCGCGGGAGAGCCCGAAGTGCTTGCCGATCTGGTCGAGCGTGCGGGGCTGGCCGTCGTCCAGGCCGTAGCGCAGCCGGATGACGTGCTGCTCGCGGTCGTCCAGCGTCGCGAGCACGCGGCGCAGGTCGTCCTGCAGCAGGCCGGAGATCACGGCGCTCTCGGCGTCGGTCGCCTCGGAGTCCTCGATGAAGTCACCGAGCGGGGCGTCCTCTTCCGCGCCGACCGGCATGTCCAGGCTTACCGGGTCACGCGAGTGGTCGAGCAGGTCGGAGATCTTGTGGGCCGGGATGCCGGACTCCGCGGCCAGCTCTTCGTGCGTCGCGTCCCGCCCGAGCTGCTGGTGCAGGTCGCGCTTGATGCGGGCGAGCTTGTTGACCTGTTCCACCAGGTGGACCGGGAGGCGGATGGTGCGGCCCTGGTCGGCCATGCCCCGGGTGATGGCCTGCCGGATCCACCAGGTGGCGTAGGTCGAGAACTTGAACCCCTTGGAGTAGTCGAACTTCTCCACCGCGCGGATCAGGCCCAGGTTCCCCTCCTGGATCAGGTCCAGCAGCGGCATCCCCCGGCCGGTGTACCGCTTGGCCAGCGAGACGACCAGGCGCAGGTTGGCCTCGAGCAGGTGGTTCTTCGCCACGTGCCCGTCACGCACCAGGGCGGACATCTCCGTGCGGCGCTTGGTCGTGAGGTTTTCACCGGTGTCCAGCATGTGCTGGGCGAAAACGCCGGCTTCGATGCGCTTCGCGAGCTCCACCTCGTCGGCGGCCGACAGCAGCGCCGTCTTGCCGATACCGTTGAGGTAGACGCGGACCAGGTCGGCGGCCGGGCTCGGGGCGTCGAGGTCGCCGTCGGCGAGCGCCCCCGCGCTCGGCGGCTCCTCGGAGAACTGGCTCGGAATACGTTCGCGAATCCCGCGCGACTCGCGTTCGAGAGTCTGGACTGACATTCTGCCTCCCCGGTCACGGGCTGAACGTGCTGCGGTGGGTCACGCCGGGTGCGTACCCGCGGACCGAGGCCTGTGGAACCCGGTACGCCGGTCCGGCCGGCTTGGCTGGACATCTGGCACAACGCTCCGGGTTCCCAAAACGTTCCCGGCTCGCTGATAAGGAGACGGCTGCCGGAGCGCTCCGGTTGCTCCACCAATGCTGAGCTTTTCCTGAGAAGGATCAGGGTCCGGGAAACCTGAGAAGACCTTGAGAATTCGGTCAGGAAGTGAACCGCTCCGGAGTGGTCTAGACCTCTACGAGAACGATGAACGGACCGTCGTTCACGCTCGAGACTGCCATCATCGCCCCGAAACGCCCCGTTTCGACGTGCGCGCCGCGCTCGCGCAGGTCAGCGACCACGGCGTCCACCAACGGCTCGGCGACCTCGGGCCGGGCGGCCTGCGTCCACGACGGCCGGCGCCCTTTCTTCGTGTCGCCGTAGAGCGTGAACTGGCTCACCACGAGCAACGGCGCATTCACCGTGGCGCATGATTCCTCGTCACGCAGGATGCGCAACTCGTGCAATTTGCGCGCCATCGTCGCGGCCTTCGCCGCGTCGTCGCCGACGTGGATTCCCAGCAGTACAAGCAAACCCGGTTCGGTGATGGCGCCGACCACCGCGCCATCGACCGTCACGTCCGCCCGGGTGACGCGGGCCGCGACCGCCCTCATCGCCCCGCCGGCACGAGCATCCCGTGCCGCACGAGCTCCCGGACGACGGGCAGCGCGGCGGCGGCCAGCTCGTCCGCTTCGAGGCCCTGGGCGGCCGCGAGCAGCTCGATGAGGTCCTCCAGCGGCAGCGCGCCGCGGCAGCCCGCGAGCAGCCGTGCGGCCAGGTCGTCGACCTCGTGCTGCCAGCCGGGGCCGTCGGTGCGGTGCAGCCGCCGGATCGACGTCGTCCAGCCCTCGTCGCCCGGTTCTTCGACGCTTTCCAGCAAAACGGTGTCGGGTACGACAAATCGGACATCAAGCAGGGAACCGGAATTGCGCAGCCATTCGACGCGGTCCAGCCAGCCCGCCGCTTCCGGGCCCAGCGGGTCGTCGTAAGCCTGCCGCAGGTCCTCGCACACCACGGTCGGTGTGCGCCCGGCCGCACGCCGCAGCGTCACGAAGCCGAAGCCGATGCCCCGGACGTCGTTGGCCGCGAACCAGTCGAGCCACGCCGCCGCCTTCACCCGGCCTTCGGGCGAGCGCGGGTCGATGCCCGCGTCCCGCAGCCACGTGCCGACGTAGAGCGCCGGGTCGGCGACGTCGCGCTGGACGAACCAGGCGTCGGTCTCGGCGGGCAGCCAGCGGCTCACCCGGTCGGCCCAGTCCTCGGTGCCGGTGTGCAGCCAGGACGCCAGCAGCTGGCCGACGCCGTCGTCGTTCAGGAACCCCGGCAGCTGCCGGATGACGAGCGCGCTCGCGTCGTCGCCCGCCAGCCCGGAGTCGCGGTAGGTGTAGTCGACGCGCGCCGGCCCGACCACGAACGGCGGGTTGCAGACGACCTGGTCGAACTTCCGCCGCGCGACCGGCGCGAACCACTCGCCGCGCACCAGCTCGACGTCCAGCTCGTTGAGCCGGAACGTCGCCGCGGCCAGCGCGAGGGCCCGCGCGGAGACGTCGGTGGCGGTGACGCGCCGGGCGTGCCGGGTCGCGTGCAGCGCCTGGACGCCGTTGCCGGTGCCCAGGTCGAGCAGGGTGCCGACCGGCCGGCGGGTGGTCGCGCGGATCAGCGACAGCGACGCGTGCCCGACGCCGAGCACGTGGTCCTCGGGCACGGTCGCGCCGAGGACGTCGGCGTCGAGGTCGGAGACGACCCACCAGGAGCCCTCCTCGTCGCCGTGCGGGCGGACGTCGAGGGCGGCGCGGTAGCCGCCGGCGACGGCGTCGAGCAGGCCGGCCGCGACGGCGTCTTCCGGAGTCAGCGGCGCGAACGCGGCCTTGACGGCGGTCTCCGGTTCCGTCCCGCCCAGCAGGAACAGCCGGATCAGCGTGCCGAGGTCACCCGCGTCCCGGCTCGCCCGGTCCGCCGGTTCCGGCTC
Source organism: Amycolatopsis sp. NBC_01307 (assembly GCF_035975215.1). Lineage (NCBI taxonomy): Bacteria > Bacillati > Actinomycetota > Actinomycetes > Pseudonocardiales > Pseudonocardiaceae > Amycolatopsis > Amycolatopsis sp. NBC_01307. The sequence goes on from NZ_CP108403.1 coordinate 466,754, forward strand.
GCCGCGGCCCAGCGCCGCGTGTGCGGCGCCGCCGAGGGCGGCCACCACGCCGTCGGCGTCGTAGGAGGTGCGCCGGAAGGCCTCGCGCAGCCGCGCGCAGACGTCGTCGGACAGGTCGGGCAGTACGCTTCGCGTGCTCACGGTGGGTAATGCTGCCACGATGGCTCCTGTGACCCTCGAAGACGTCCTCACCCCGCTCGACGCGGCGCTGCCCGAACTCGAAGCGCTGTACATCGACCTCCACCGCCACCCCGAGCTCTCCTTCGCCGAGACGCGCACGGCCGCGGAGCTGGCCCGGCGGCTGGAGCGCGACGGCTACGAGGTGCACACCGGCATCGCCGGCACCGGGGTGCTGGGTGTGCTGCGCAACGGCGAGGGCCCCACGGTGCAGTTGCGCGCCGACATCGACGCGCTGCCGGTCGAGGAGAAGACCGGGCTGTCGTACGCGAGCACCGAGCGCGGCACCGACGAGCACGGCACCGACGTCCCGGTCATGCACGCCTGCGGGCACGACATGCACGCCACCTGGCTGTCCGGGGCCGCGACGCTGCTCGCGCGCGGGCGCGACGCCTGGTCCGGCACGCTGCTCGTGGTGTTCCAGCCGGGGGAGGAGAGCGCGGGCGGCGCGTCGGCGATGGTCCGCGACGGCCTGTTCGACATCGCCGGGAAGCCCGACGTCGTGTTCGGCCAGCACCTCGTGCCCGGCCCGGCGGGCTGGGTGCTCACCCGCCCCGGCGTGATCATGGCCGCCACCGACACCCTGCGGATCACCCTGCACGGCCGCGGCGGCCACGGCTCGCGCCCCGAGACGACCGTCGACCCGGCCGTGCTGGCCGCGTCCGTCGTGCTCAAGCTGCAGACGATCGTCTCGCGCGAGATCGCCGCGACCGACTCGGCCGTGGTCACCGTCGGCTCGCTGCACGTGGGCACGGCGAGCAACGTGATCGCCGACGACGCCGTCCTGGAGGTCAACGTCCGGTCGTTCGACCAGGCGGTCCGCGAGCGCGTGCTGGCCGCGGTCGAACGGATCGTCAACGGCGAAGCCGCCACGGCCGGCGCGCCGAAGCCGCCCGAGATCGTCCGGTTCGGCTCCTACCCGATCACGGAGAACGACGAAGCGGCCAACAACGCGCTCGCCGAGGTCTTCCTCGCCCACTTCGGCCCCGAGGTGACCATGCCGGCGCCGCTGATCACCGGCAGTGAGGACTTCAGCGAGTTCGGCCGGGCGGCCGGCGCGCCGTCGGTGTTCTGGCTGGTCGGCGGGTTCGACCCGGAGACGGTGATCACGGCGATGACCGAAGGCCGCTTCGAGCGTGACATCCCGTCCAACCACTCGCCGCGGTTCGCCCCGGTGCTGCACCCGACCCTGCGCACCGGCATCGAGACGCTCGTCTCGGCCGCGTTGAGCCGGTTGGCCCACCCCGGTGTCGCATGAGCCGCACCGGTGAGACGATGGACGGCGGAGGTGGTGCAGTGACCATGCCCGCCAACGACTCGGACCCGGTGCTGATCACCGGGGCGGCCCCGTCGTACGAAGAGCAGTTCAGGGCTCGCAAGCGCAAGTACGTCATCATGATGGCGTGCCGCATCCCGTGTCTGATCCTCGCCGGGCTGACCTACCACGTGTGGTGGCTGGCGCTCGGGTTCCTCGCGATCTCGGTGCCGCTGCCGTGGATCGCGGTGCTGATCGCCAACGACAGCCCGCCGCGCAAGACCGAGAAGGTCAACCGCTTCCAGGCCGAGCCGACGGCGATCGAGCACACCACCCACCGCGTCATCGACGGCTGAGCCACGTCCCGGCTCGTGAGTGGTAATGAGGGTTCTAACCCGAATTACCACTCACGACGGCTGCGGGCCCACCTTCCCGACGGCCAGCGCGCCCAGCCGCACGCCGTGGCGCAGGATGTCCACAGTGGACTCCCCGGCCAGCCAGCCGGTGAGCACGCCCGCGTCGAACGCGTCGCCCGCGCCCGTCGAGTCCACGCAGTCGGCCTCGATCGCGGGCACGCTCGTGACGCCGCCGCCGTCGACCCAGCTCGCGCCGTTCAGGCCGGCGGTGACCACCACCGCGCCGACCACGCCGAGCAGCTCCTTCGCCGACGCCGGGTCCGCTGAGCCGGTCAACGCGACCAGCTCCTCGGTGTTCGGCATCAGCAGGTCGACGCCGCGGACGTCGTCGAGGAACGCCGCCGGGTCGGTGATGTGCGCCGCCGCCTGCGGGTCCACCGACGTCGTCAGGCCCAGCTCGCGGGCGAGCGCCAGCGACGCGAGACCCGCGGCCCGCGACGGCGGGTCGAGCAGCACGTAACCGGACAGGTGCAGGTGCCCCGCCCCGGCCAGCGCCTCCGGCGTGACGTCCTCGGGCGCGAAGCGCTGGTTGGCGCCGCGGTCGGCGAGCATGCTCCGCTGCCCGGTGGCGTCGACCATCACCACGACGCAGCACGTCGGCGCCTCGGCGTCGACCGCGAACGCGCAGCGCACGCCCGCGGCCTCCAGCTCGGCCTTGATCAGCCGGCCGCCCGGGTCGTCGCCGATGCGCGCGAGCAGCGTCGTGTCCGCGTCCAGCGAACGCAGCCACAGCGCCGTGTTGGCGCCCGAGCCGCCGCCGGTGAACCGGATCTTCGCGCGGGCGTCGCCGCCGTGCGGCAACGGCTTGTCGTGCCGCGCGATCACGTCGAGGGCCGCGTCGCCGACCACCACGATGCCGGTCATGCGCACACCTCGCTGACGCTCGGTGCGGCCTGACCGGCCGGCGCAGTGTTGATTGATTCACTCGCAAGCTCGATCATGCGAGCGCCACCGCGACGTCGGTCGCCAGCTTCGCGTTGTTCAGCACCAGCGCCTCGTTCGCGTCGATGCTCACCCCGCCGCTCGCGGTGTGGAAGTGCTCCAGCAGCACCGGCGTGACCTCGGCGCCGTGCACGCCCCGCTCGGCCACCAGCGCCAGGCCCTCGGCGAGCAGCCGGTCGTGCAGCTCTTTGTCCATTTCGGACGCTTCGGGGATCGGGTTCGCCAGCAGAACACCGGAATCCGCGTACGCGCGGTGCGCGGCGACCACTGCGGCGGCCTGCTTCGCGTCGTCGACGCGCCAGCCCACGGCGTGCCCGGACGAGCGCAGGTAGAACGCCGGGAAGTCGTCGGTGCGGTACCCCAGCACCGGCACCGAGTTCGTCTCCAGCACCTCGAGGGTCGCCGGGATGTCGAGCACCGACTTCACGCCGGAGCAGACGACCACGGTCGGCACCTTCGCGAGCACGCCGAGGTCCGCCGAGACGTCCCAGGACTGCGCGGCGCCGACGTGCACCCCGCCCAGGCCGCCGGTGGCGAACATCCCGATGCCGGCCGCGGCGGCCAGCGCCGACGTGCTCGCGACGGTCGTCGCGCCCGAGCGGCCGAGGCCGACGGCCGGGCCGAGGTCGCGCAGCGACAGCTTGTCCAGGCCGGCGTCCGGCGCGCAGACGCGTTCCAGCTCGGCGGGGGAGAGGCCGACGACGACGCGTCCGTCGAGCACCGCGATGGTGGCCGGGACGGCGCCGCCGTCGCGCACCACGCGCTCGAGGCGCCGGGCGACGTCGAAGTTGCGGCCCGGCGGCAGGCCGTGGGACAGGATGGTGCTCTCCAGCGCGACGACGGGGTGCCCGTCACGCAGCGCGGAAGCGACCTCTTCGTGCAGGTTGAGTGGGGTGGTCACGAGGAACCATCATCGGTGATCGGGTCGGTCCCGGCGCCAGCGGGTCAGCTCGGCGGTCAGGTTCTTTTCCGCGGCGGTCGCCCAGCGTGCCCGCGCGGCTTCGCTGCGGTAGAGCGTCCGCGACAGCATGCCTTCGAGGACGGCGATGCGCCCTTCGCGCCAGACGTCGTCGGGGTACTTCGCGTACTCCTCGCGCACGGCTTCGGCGTACTCCGCGTACTGCGCTTCGGGCGCGCCCAGGATGGCGAGGTCGGCGTCGAGCAGCGCGGTGGCGAGGTGGTCGCCGGCCGGCGCGTCGTGCTTGATCGTGGCCAGGATCAGGCCTTCCACGCGCTCGACCTGCGCTTCGGCGACCCCGGTCAGCGCTTCCCGGGCCCAAGCCGCGCTCGCGCGCTCGTCTTCGCCGGGGTTCGCGTCGTAGACGACGTCGTGCGTCCACGCGGCGACGGCGACGACGGCCCGGTCGGTCTCGCCGAGACCGCCGGCCAGCCAGGCGGAGTCACACGCGACGGCGGCCGCGTGGGTGAGCGTGTGGTAACGGCGATGGGGCTCTCCGTAACGGCTTTCGAGCCGGGGCCAGGCATCCGGCGTGCCGCCGAGCGCGGCGATCGCTTCGGCCCACTTCACGGGAACGTCCAGCGCGTCGGGGTGTTCGTGAAGTCCTTCTCCCGCAACCCGATCACCTTCTCCGGCCGCAGCTGCATCGACGCGTTGGCGGCCGGTTCGAGGAAGTCTTCCTCGTACGACGTCCGGTACTTGGCGTTCATCGCGTCCAGGAACTCCCGCAGCGCCGCCGGATCGGTGACGACCTCGGCGGTGCCCTCGACGACGACCGGCTCGTACGGGTCGTCCGTCGCGATCGACACCGCCGAGCCCGCGGCGACGTTGCGGGCCTTCACCGACCGCAGCGACGACGAGAACCACAGCACCTCGCCGGCGGGCGCGATCCCGTACCCGGGCATGTACGGACGGTGCGTCTCCACGGCTAGTCGAAGATCCCGCGCGGCCGTGCCACCTGGTCGAACCAGTCGTCGAGCTGCTTCTCCCAGTTCACGTCCGGCTTCATCGTGAACAGGCCGAGGAACTCCTGGCCGCGGCCGCCGAAGCCGCCGGTCTTGCTCACCCGGACCCGCTTGGTGACCTCCAGGACGACGTCGGTGCGCTCCGACGACGTCAGGAACGTGACCGCGACCTGGGAAAAGACACTCGCGAAGCGCGGTGAAGGCGCGAAGCGGATCTCTTGGAAGAAGGCGAGCTGCTGGTTCGCGCCGTTGATCCGGCCCTGCTCCAGGATCGCCTCGTGGTAGACGAAACCGATCCGGCCCAGCGCGTCGAGGACCCGCTTCTGCGCCGGGAGCGGCTCGATCGCGACGGCGTCGGCGTCGAACGGGTCGGACACCGCGGCCGCGAGGTCCAGCTCGGCGCGCACGCCGACCGCCGTCCCTGCCAGGGGCTTGCCGAAGACGCTCGTGACCGGCGTCTCCCAGGGCAGCGGGATCTCGAACGGCACGCGCACCTGCTGACCGGCGCGGATGGTCTCGCGGCCGACGAGCTGCTGCGCACCGAACGGGAGGTCTTCGGTCTTGTCCTCGCCGGGGACCTGGACGCGGGCCAGCAGCGTCACGCCCAGCGCGTTGATCTCCTGGTCGACCTCGCCGCCGAGCAGCAGGACCTCGCCGTGCAACGGGCGGCCGGGGGCGGCCGTGCGGTCGAGCAGGCGGGCGTCGATCTTCGCTCCGCCCGAGCCGAACGTCGCGAGCACCTTCTGGAACATGCCGCCGATCCTGCCAGGTCGAGGGGCTTTCGTACGAGCTTCGGGGGGACTGGGGCACAATGGCCGGGTGAGCACCGAGACGCTGACGAAGCCGGAAACCACGCCCGAGGGCACGGAGACCACCGACGACGACACACCGAAGATGTTCCACTACGTGAAGAAGGCCAAGATCGCCGAGAGCGCGGTCATGGGCAATCACGTGGTGGCGCTGTGCGGTGAGGTCTTCCCGGTGACGAAGTCGCCGAAGCCCGGTTCGCCGGTCTGCCCGGCCTGCAAGGAGATCTTCGACGGGCTGCGCAAGGGGGAGTGACCCCGCGCCCGGAACCCCGGCTGACGTCGTCCGCCGGGGTTCAATCCTGTCCGGAAAGGGACAGATCTCCGGGATAAACGTGAAAACCCTTCATTAGACGGGTGCGCGACGCCCGGGAGTGCTGGTAGATCCGGTTCGCCAGGTTTCCCACTCCCACCGGAGGCGTCATGCGCAGAACCGGGATCATCGTCGCCGTAGCCGCCCTGCTCACCGTGTTCGCGCCCGCGCTGGCGCAGGCCGTCACCGGCTGGACCGAGGTCGGCAAGGACCAGGCCCGCGCCCTCGACGAAAGCCAGGGGCTCGCGACGATCGTGCGGCCGTCGGGCACCACCATCCGCTACACCGGGCTCAGCACCATCCCGGCCGACCTGAACTCCCAGGGCTGGAACCACATCGGCGACCCCGGGTCGGCGCAGGGCTGGTATGTCGAGCCCTACCAGCGCGACGACCGCGGCGGGAAGCTCTACCGCGTCCAGGCGCCGGACGGCTCGTGGGCGAACTACAAGCACAGCCTCGAGTCGTGGGAGGCGAACAACAACTCGTTCGCCGCCGTCTCGCCCGACGCGCGCTGGCTGGTCGAGGGCGAGTACGGCACCATGGACCGGCTCCTGGTCCACCCGATGCCCGGCGCGGTGTTCACGACCCCCGCGCAGAACCTGCCGCTGGCCGGGACGATCCGGCTAGACCACCCGGTCCGCGACGTCCAGGGCTGCGACTTCCAGACCGCGACCCGGCTGCTCTGCTCGTCCGACGACCCGGACGGCAGCCTCTTCGGCACGACGAAGCCGCTGCTCCAAGTCGATCTCGCCGGCGGCCTCAACGGCTCCGACGTCGCCGGCCACGTCACCTCGCTCGGCCAGCTGCCACTGCGCAGCGGCTGCAGCGGGACCTTCGAGGTCGAAGGCCTCGACTTCGACGAGCGGGACAACACCCTGCGGGTCATCGTGATGTCGCCGAGCATCTGCATCCTCTTCGACAGCATGACCTACCGCTTCAAGCAGTAGCCGCCACTCGAGCCGTGCTGGAAGGGCCGACACGCGTGATTGAGAAGCCGACTCGCGTGGTTGAAGGGTCGACACGCCGGGTGAACGCCGAAGGCCCGGCACTTTCACGTGAAAGTGCCGGGCCTTCGTCAAACGGTCAGGCGGTGGGGGCGGGGTCCAGGGACTCCGACTCCGGGGCCTCGACCGGGTGCCGGCGCGCTTCGCGGCGCGCGTGGCGGCGTTCCTTGCGGGTCTCGACCATCGTGTAGAGGGTCGGGACCAGCACCAGCGTCAGCAGCGTCGAGCTGACCAGGCCGCCGATCACCACGATCGCCAGGGGCTGGCCGATGAAGCCGCCCTGGCCGGTGATGCCCAGCGCCATCGGGACGAGTGCGAAGATCGTCGCCGCCGCGGTCATCAGGATCGGCCGCAGCCGGCGCCGGCCGCCTTCGGTGACGGCGTCGGCGACGCTCATCCCCTCGGCGCGGTACTGGTTGATCAGGTCGATCAGCACGATCGCGTTGGTCACGACGATGCCGACGAGCATCAGCATCCCGATCAGCGACGGCAGGCCGAGCGCGGTGCCGGTGGCCAGCAGCAGCCCGATCGCGCCGGTCGCCGCGAACGGGATCGACACCAGCAGGATCAGCGGCTGGATCAGGCTGCGGAACGTCGCCACCATGATCAGGAACACGATCGCGATGGCCGCGAGCAGCGCCAGGAAGAGGTTCGAGAACGCCTCCTGCTGGTCCTGGCTCACGCCGCCGAGCGAGTACGACGCGCCGCCGGCGAACGTGATGCCGTCCAGCTTGGACTGGATGTCCGCGGTCGTCTTGCTCAGGTTGTCACCGGTGTTCTTGGCCGTGACGGTGGTGCTGAGGTCGCCGCCGGTGCGGTGCACCGACGCCGGGCCGTCCACAGTGGACACCTTCGCGACCTCGTCCAGCCGGACTACGCCGGCCGGGCCGGGGATCGGCAGGCCCTTGACCTGGTCCACGGACACCGGCGCGGTGCCGGCGCGGAGCACGACGTCGGTGCGCTGCCCGTCGACCGGGAGCTGCGTCACCGTGCGCCCGGCGATCGCCTGGTTGGCGACCTGGCCGATGGTGCTCGCCGACAGCCCGCGCGCGGCGGCCGCGGCGTCGTCCACCTCGACCTGCACCCGCGGCGAGCCGACGGACAGGTCGCTGGTCACCTCGGTCAGCCCGGAAACCCCTTGCAGCGCCTGCTGCACCTGGTCGGACGCGGGCTTCAGCGCCGCTTCCGACGGCGCGGTCACGGTGACCGAGACCTGGTCGGAGTTGAACCCGGAGGCGTCGGCGCCGATCTTGATCTCGCCCAGCTCGGGCCGGGACGTCAGCTCGTCACGCAGCCGGCTCGACAGCGCGTCGAGATCGGTGTCCTTCGCGACGGTGACGGAGATGCTGGTCGACGTGCCGCCGCCGCCGAAGCCGCCGAAGGCGCCACCCCCGCCGACGCTGACCTGGTAGGTCTGCACGGACTTCTCGGCCGCCAGGGCCTGCTCGACCGCCGTGGCGGCCTTCTCCTTGGCTTCGACGCTGGTGCCCGCGGGCAGCTTCTGCGTCATGTTCAGCGTGGTGCCGCCGGACTGGTCGAGGAAGTTGGTGTTCAGCCGGGTCGCGAGGCCGACGGTGCCGGCGAAGATCAGCAGCGCCAGCAGGACGACGGTGAGGCGCCGCTTGGTGGCGAACCGGATCACCGGCAGGTAGGCGCGCTGCAGCAGGCCGCGGCGCTCCTTCTCGACGGCGGCTTCGCGCGCCCGCTCGGCCTCGATGGCGTCGGCGGGCACCTTCGGCTGCTTGAGGAACCAGTACGCGAGCACCGGGACCACGGTCAGCGACACGAGCAGCGACGCCAGCAGCGCCACCGTCACGGTGATCGCGAACGGCGAGAACAGCTCCCCGACGAACCCGCCGACGAACGCGATCGGCAGGAACACCGCGACGGTCGTCAGCGTGGACGAGGTGACCGCGCCGGCCACCTCGCGGACGCCGTCGAGCACCGCCCGCTGCTTCTCCTCGCCGTACGCGAGGTGGCGTTTGATGTTCTCCAGCACCACGATCGAGTCGTCGACCACCCGGCCGATCGCGATGGTGAGCGCGCCGAGGGTGAGCAGGTTGAGTGACAGGTCGCCGGTCCACAGCGCCAGCAGCGCGACGATCACCGACAGCGGGATCGAGACCGCGGTCACCAGCGTCGAGCGCACCGACAGCAGGAACAGCAGGATGACGATGACGGCGAACGCCAGGCCCAGCAGGCCTTCGGTGGTCAGGCCGCTGATCGCGTCCTTCACCGGCGTGCCCTGGTCGAACACGACGCTCATCTCGGAGCCGGTCTTCTTCGCCAGGTCGGGCAGCTTGTCGCGGACCGCGTCGGAGATCGCGACGGCGTTCCCGTTGTCCACCATGGTGATCGAGAGGCCGAGGCTCGGCTTGCCGTTGGTGCGCGTGATCGACGTCGGCGGGGCGAACCCGGTCTGGACGTCGGCGACGTCACCGAGCTTCACCGGTCCCCGAGCCGGAGCGCCCGCGCGGGAAGCCCCGGCCGCGGCGCTCGGCGTGAGGTAGAGGTTGCGGATCGTGTCCACAGTGGTCTGCGCGCCGCCGACCTGGACCGACAGCGTCTTGCCGCCTTCGGTGAGCGTCCCGGCCGGCACGGCCGCGCCCGCCGTCTGCAGCGCGGTGGCGATCGACGTCGGGTCGATGCCCGCGGCGGCCAGCTTCGCGTAGTCGAGGGTGATCGTGACCCGCGGCTGCTGCACGCCGGTGACGGTGACCGTGCGGACGCCGTCGATCTTGCGCAGCTCCGGCGCGACCTGGTCGGTCAGCGCGGGGGCGAGCTGCTGCGGGTCCCCGGCGGTGCCGGCGGCGACCAGCACGACCGGCAGGTCGTCGGTGCTGCCCGCGGACACGGCAGGCTCGGAGTTCTGCGGCAGCCGGGTCCGGACCTGGTTCACCGCCTGCTGGATCTGGGAGACGGCGGCGTCGATGTCGGTCCCGAACTCGAACTGCGCGACGACCCGCGACACCCCGTCGGAAGACGTCGAATTCAGCTCCTCGAGGCCCTTGAGCCCCTGGAGGCCGCCTTCGAGCGGCTCGGTGACCTGCTTGTCGACCGCGTCCGGGGACGCGCCCGCGTACGCGGTGACGATCTGCGCCTGCGGGAACTGCAGCGACGGGAACAGCTGCTGCTTGATCTGCGGCAGCGCGAAGGCACCGAAGCCGACGATGACGAGCGCGAGCAGGCCGATCAGGCTTCGGTTGCGCAGGCTCAATCTGGCCAGCACGGACATGACTTGGGAACCCCCTCGGGAACGACGCGGCGACCGACGCCTGCGTCAGTGACCCGCTGAGCGTGCCATGTCCGAACTGAGGAGCGACTCAGCCTGTGGGTGGATTCCGGGTGGTCCCTTCGGATGAGCCCCCACCCTGAGCAGCGCTGGGTGCCGGTTCCGGCGCGCTGGGTGACGACGATCCGTCCTCATCGGACGGTGTCTCGCCGCCGGGCGCCTCCGCGGCGCCGTTCACGTCCTCGGCGCGGGGGCGGCGCAGCGGCATCGTCGAGCGCTCCCACAGCTTGCGCCCGTCCTCGGTGCGCAGCCGCTCGGAGGCGCGTTCCATCTCCAGCCGGCGCCACTTGCGGCGCTGGCGCCGGGTCGCCTTCGCCGGCCACAGCTCCTGGAGCGCGCTGTTGAAGTACGCGCCGCCGACCACGGCCAGCCCGATGAAGAACATCAGCAGCAGGAACGCGATCGGCGCGGCCAGCGCGCCGTAGGTGTAGCCCGTCTTGGTGATCCAGTTCAGGTAGACGCGCAGGCCGACCGAGGAGAGCAGGAACACGACCATGGCGAGCACCGCCCCCGGCAGCCCGCGGTGCCACGGCAGCTTCCGCGGCAGCGCGAGCTTGTACAACGTCGTCAGCGCGAGGGTGATCATCGCGCCGAGCGCCGGGAAGTAGAGCGCGCTCACCCACGAGGACACGGTCGGGCGCCAGTCCGAGGGGAAGAACTCGGGCAGCAGGTCCGGGCCGATGGCCAGCAGCGGCAGGCCGACCACCAGGACCACCAGGCCGCACAGGTAGAGCAGCAGCGCGAAGATCCGCTGCCAGACGTCGTTGCGGACGCCGTACTGGTCGTGCGCGACGGTGATCGCGTCCACGAACGACGACATCGCCGACGAGCCGGCCCACAGCGAGATGAGGAAGCCGATCGAGACGATCTCGCCCTTGCCGACGGTGAGGATGCTGTTCACCGTCGGTTCGATGATGTCCTGGACGGCGTTGGCGCTGAAGACGGTGCGGCAGAAGCCGATGATCCGGTCGTGCACCTGCGCGACGACGTCCTGGCCGAACCACTCGCCGACGAAACCCAGGCTGCCGAGCAGGCCCAGCAGCAGCGGCGGCAGCGAGAGCGTCTGCCAGAAGGCCGCTTCCGCGGCCTCCGAGAAGATGTTGCCCTCCCAGGCCTTGCCGAGCGTGCGCGTGAGGAGGCGCCACGGCCCCTTGCGGGCCACCTTCGTCGCTGCGGACGGCTGCACCTCACCCATGACGGTGTCCAGCATGGTCCATCCGTGGAGATTTGGCTCGTCACCACCCCTGCACCCGGGCGTGTCGGGGGACATCACCCGTGCCGGTGCCCGGAACTGTCGGACCCGGCCGGTAGACTCGCTCCAGTGCCCTCACCGCTGCAACTGACGCCGAAGTCGGTACCACAGTGAGGGTTTTCGCACGTCAAAGCACTTGAGCGGCAGTTGAGCGAGGGGGGACCGGCATGACGGGGACGCAGCTCGGGGCGCCTCCCGCGGAGAAGGACTCGACCGCGCGCCCGCTGCGGGCGTGGCAGCGGCGGGCACTGACCAAGTACCTGACGAAGCGGCCCAAGGACTTCCTCGCGGTGGCGACGCCCGGCGCCGGCAAGACCGTGTTCGGCCTGCGGATCGCGGCCGAACTGCTGTCGGACCGCACGATCGAGGCCGTCACCATCGTCACCCCGACCGAGCACCTGAAGCACCAGTGGGCGTCGGCGGCGGCCGTGGCCGGGATCCAGATCGACTCGAACTTCCGCAACACCACCGGTGTCACCTCGTCGGACTACAACGGCGTCGCGCTGACGTACGCGCAGGTCGCCGCGCACCCGACGTTGCACCGGGTGCGCACCGAGAACCGCAAGACGCTGGTCATCCTCGACGAGATCCACCACGGCGGTGACGCGAAGTCCTGGGGTGACGCGATCCGCGAGGCCTTCACCCCGGCCGTGCGGCGGCTCTCGCTGACCGGGACGCCGTTCCGGTCCGACGACTCGGCCATCCCGTTCGTCACCTACGAGCCGGACGCCGGCGGCTTCCAGCGCAGCAAGGCCGACCACTCGTACGGCTACGCCGACGCGCTGGCCGACGGCGTGGTCCGGCCGGTCGTCTTCCTCGCCTATTCGGGTGAAGCCTCCTGGCGCACCAGCGCGGGGGAGGAGTTCACCGCCCGGCTCGGCGAGCCGCTGACCGCGGAGCAGAACGCCCGCGCGTGGCGCACAGCCCTCGACCCGGCGGGCGAGTGGATGCCGGCGGTGCTGCACGCCGCCGACACGCGGCTGTCGCAGGTGCGCCAGAGCGTGCCGGACGCGGGCGGCCTGGTCATCGCCACCGACCAGGAGTCGGCGCGCGCGTACGCGAAGATCCTGGAGCGGCTCTCGGGCCAGACGCCGACGCTGGTGCTCTCCGACGATCCGAAGGCCTCGGGCCGGATCAAGGAGTTCTCCGAGACCAACGAACGCTGGATCGTGGCCGTCCGGATGGTGTCGGAAGGCGTCGACGTCCCGCGGCTGGCCGTCGGCGTGTACGCCACGAGCGCGTCGACCCCGCTGTTCTTCGCCCAGGCGATCGGCCGGTACGTGCGAGCCCGGAAGAAGGGCGAGACGGCGAGCGTCTTCCTGCCGTCGGTGCCGGTGCTGCTGGAGCTGGCGAGCGAGCTGGAGGCGCAGCGCGACCACGTGCTGGGCAAGCCCCACCGCGAGCAGGAGGGCTGGGAGGACGAGCTGCTCGCCCAGGCCAACCGCACCGAGGACGAGCCGGGCGAGGAGGAGAAGGCGTTCACCTCGCTGGGCGCCTCGGCCGAGCTGGACCAGGTCATCTACGACGGCAACTCCTTCGGCACGGCGGTCTTCTCGGGCTCCGACGAGGAGCAGGAGTACCTCGGCCTGCCGGGCCTGCTGGAGCCGGACCAGGTCCGCGCACTGCTGCGCAAGCGGCAGGAAGAGCAGGTCGCGGACGAGAAGCGCCGCAAGCCGAAGGCCGAGGAGCAGGCCCCGGCGCCGGCCCGCTCGGCCTCGGTGAGCGAGCGGCTGGGCACGCTGCGCAAGGAGCTGAACGCCCTGGTGGGCATGTACCACCACCGCACGAAGAAGCCCCACGGCGCAATCCACAACGAACTACGCCGAGTCTGCGGCGGCCCGCCGACCGCGATGGCGACGATGGAGCAGCTGGAAGAACGGATAGTCACCCTCCGCTCCTGGTGACGCTGTGGTGTCTCGATGCGGTGGTGCTGAGGCCTGGTCCCGGTGCCTTGGTGCGGTCGGCCAGGTCCTGATGGCCGGTTCAAAGCTGAGCACGGTCACGGGGCGGCCAGGTGCGGGTCCGGCTGCACACGTGACCCTCGGCGCGGCCGGATGCCTCGGGTGTCGCCGGTCGTGAGTGAGGAGACGGGTTAGAACACTGTTATCCACTCACGACCCTGCCGGCCAGTCGCAGCGGCCCGCCTCCGCCCCGGCCAGTCGAACCGCTGCCGTCTGCCCGCCGGCCTCGCCGCTCCGGCCGGGGGGTCCGCCGGAGGCTCTCGTGGCCCCAGTCGCAGGTCCACCCATCGCCCTCGTCGCCCCGGTCATGGGTCTGCCCGCTGCCCTCGCCGCCCGGTCGGCACGTCCGCCCGCTGCCCATCGCCGCCCCGAGCGCGGGTCAGCCACTGCACTCCGCCGCCCCGGTCGTGGGCCCGCCAACTGCCCTCGTCGCTCTTGTCGCAGGTCAGCCGATCGGCCCCGGCCGCCGCCGGCTCCGGACTGCCCCGAACCCACCCCCGTCACTCCATCGTGAGCCGCCTCCGCCCCTCCCGTGTCGCCCGAGAGGCTGAAGTTCGTCGTCACCGTCCGTTCTCGGGGTGCTCGGTCGGTCGCTGTGACGCTGTGTGCCCGGCTGTCACCACCACCCTGCCCGTCCGTTCCCGGGCGGACGACACTTCGGGCAGTCCGGGCGAAAGGTTTCGCAAGTCGGCGACCAGGAACGGGAGTGGTCGGTGGGATCACCACGGCTTCGCCGGCGCCCACGCTCGGTGTCCGGGACTCCGGCGGCGGGGCTACCTTCACGCCGTCAAGAAACCTGGATGTAACACACGGTGAGTAGTGGCGATCACATCGTCAGCGGATCTACTCTTTCCGGGCGACGGTCAGCCTGTGTTGCCGAACCGTGTCCAATTGGTGTCATTTAATCGATCCAGCTATCTTCCCCGCAGCCGCTCAGCGGCATATGTTGTCGCCCACAACATATGCGCGTCGGTGCGCCGGGGGCTCCTCCGGATCACCGCCCCGCAAGGCCCGGGACAGCAGTCGCGGGCCGAATCGACACAATGCTTGGATCCGGAAGGAACGAGGATGCGCAGCAGAACCCTTACCCTCCTCGCCGCCACGGTGAGCACCGGCTTGGTGCTCTCCGCGTGTGGTGCAAACAGTTCGGACAGCGGGGGCGCGGGGAGCAGCTCCGCCTCGTCGTCCGCTCCGGCCGCCGCGGGCGGCGCCAGCGGCAAGGTCGGTGTCATCCTGCCGGAGACCGCCAGCTCGGCCCGCTGGGAAGCTTTCGACAAGCCGATGCTGCAGGCCGCTCTCACGGCGCAGGGCTTCGAAGCCGACATCCAGAACGCCCAGGGTGACGCCCAGAAGTTCACCACCCTGGCCGACGGCTTCATCAGCTCCGGCGTCAAGGCCCTGATCATCGCCCCGTCCGACCCGGCCGTCGGTGCCGCTGTCGAGGCGAAGGCGAAGGGCGCCGGCATCCCGGTCATCGACTACGACCGGCCGAGCCTCGGCGGGTCCGCCGACTACTACGTCTCGTTCGACAACGAGAAGGTCGGCCAGCTGCAGGGCCAGGGCCTCGCGGACAAGCTGAAGGACAAGCCGGGCGCGCAGGTCATCCAGATCGAGGGTGCCCCGACCGACAACAACGCGACGCTGTTCACCAAGGGCCAGGACTCCGTCCTCGCGCCCCTGTTCGCCAGCAACGCGCTGAAGCTGGTCCAGAAGCAGCCGATCAACGACTGGGACAACCAGCTCGGCGGCACGACCTTCGAGCAGATCCTGCAGGGCAACGGCGGCAAGGTCGACGGCGTCGTGGCGGCGAACGACGGCCTGGCCGGCGCGGTCATCACGATCCTCAAGAAGAACGGCCTCAACGGCAAGGTCCCGGTCACGGGCCAGGACGCCACCGCGGACGGCCTCATGGCCATCATGCGCGGCGACCAGTACCTGACCATCTTCAAGCCGATCAAGGAAGAGGCCGAGGCCACGGCCAAGCTGGCCGCTGCCCTGGTCAAGGGTGACACCGCCGGTGCGGACGCGATCGCGACGGGCAAGCTCCACGACCCGAAGAACAACCGCGACATCAAGTCCGTGCTGCTCACGCCGACCCTGATCCTGGAGAAGGACATCAAGACCGTCGTGACCCAGGGCTACGTGAAGGCGACCGAGATCTGCGGTGGCGACCTCGCCGCCAAGTGCACCTCGCTCGGCATCTCCTGAGCCGTAGGCAGTAGTACCCATGAACAGCCGGGCCGGGACGCGCACCCCGACGGCGCGCCCCGGCCCGGTCCCCACTCCTCGCTTGCCGATCGGCGGAGCGGCGGCACAGGGCATAAGAAATTCGGAGAAATGCCATCCATGAGTGAGCCCATCCTCGAGATCAAGGGCCTGAACAAGAGCTTCGGCCCCGTCCACGTCCTCCACGACGTGGACTTCGACGTGCGTGCGGGCGAAGTGACCGCCCTGGTCGGCGACAACGGCGCCGGCAAGTCGACCCTCGTCAAGTGCATCGCCGGCATCCACCCGTACGACTCGGGGGCCGTGCGGTTCAACGGCGAGGACGCCCACATCCGCGGCCCGCGCGACGCGGCGGACCTCGGCATCGAGATCGTCTACCAGGATCTCGCCCTCGCCGACAACCTCGACATCGTCCAGAACATGTTCCTCGGCCGTGAGCGCGGGAACAGCTGGAAGCTGGACGAAGCCAGCATGGAGAAGGCCGCTCGCGAGACGCTGGCCTCCCTGTCGGTGCGGACCGTGAAGTCGGTCCGGACGCCGGTCTCCTCGCTGTCCGGTGGTCAGCGCCAGACCGTGGCCATCGCGAAGTCGGTGCTGTGGAACAGCAAGGTCGTCGTGCTGGACGAGCCGACCGCCGCCCTCGGTGTCGCGCAGACCCGGCAGGTGCTGGACCTGGTCCGCCGGCTGGCCGAGCAGGGTCTCGGCGTCGTGCTGATCAGCCACAACATGGCCGACGTGTTCGAGGTCGCCGACCGCATCTCGGTGCTGTACCTCGGCCGCCTCGTCGCCGAGGTGCACACGAAGGACGTCAGCCACGGCCAGATCGTGGAACTGATCACCGCGGGTCGCTCCGGTGACCTCGGCCTGGCCCGGCCCGAAGCCGTGGTCCTGTGAGCGGGAAGAAAGAACCGGACATGACTGAAACCCCTGCCAAGCCCGAAGTCGGCTCACCCGCCGACGCGCTCGCGCAGACCCAGAACCCCACCGCGGCGATCACCGACTTCGGCATCGACACGACATCGATGTCAACCGGTGAAGCGCTTCGCGACTACTTCGCCCGCATCCGGGCCGGCGAGCTCGGCTCGCTGCCGTCGCTGTTCGGCCTGCTCGTGCTGGTCATCCTGTTCAGCGCGCTGTCGGACAACTTCTTCACGCTGGCCAACATCGCCAACGTGTTCCCGCAGGGCGCGGGCGTGATCATCATCGCGATGGGCATCGTCTTCGTGCTGCTGCTCGGCGAGATCGACCTCGCCGCCGGTGTGGCCTCCGGCACCGCCGCGTCGGTGATGGCCCTGCACTACGTGCACGCCGGAAACCTGCTGGGCACCTTGGGCTCCGGCGTGTTCATCACGTTCATCGCGGTCCTCGCCGTGGCCATGCTGCTGTCGGCCTACCAGCGGATCTGGGCCGGCGCCGCGCTTTCGCTGATCGGCCTGCTGCTCGTCGCGGTCGGCGTCCCGGCCAACGCCTGGCTCGAGATCCTGCTGGCCATCTGCGTCGGCACCGCGATCGGCTGCATCACCGGCTTCCTCGTCTCGAAGATCGGCATGCCGTCCTTCGTCGTGACGCTGGCGCTGTTCATCGTGTGGCAGGGCGTCCTGCTGCAGTTCATCGGTGAAGGCGGCACGATCGGCATCACCAACTCGGACACCCTGTACAAGATCGCCAACGGCAACCTGAACATCCTCGGCAGCTGGATCTTCTTCCTCGTCGCCGCGGGCGGGTTCGCCGTGATCACGCTGATCAGCCACTTCAAGCGGCTCCAGCGCGGCCTGGTCGTGCAGCCGACGGCGCTGGTGCTGGTCAAGGTCGGCGCGCTCGTCGTGCTGTCGGCGGTGGGCACCTGGCTGCTGACGATCAACCGCTCGCCGAACAAGGCCGTCGTCACGATCGAGGGCGTCCCGTACGTCATCCCGATCATGCTGGTGCTGCTGGTGGCCGGGACCTACGTGCTCAACCGCACCAAGTACGGCCGGTACGTCTACGCGGTCGGCGGCAACAAGGAAGCCGCCCGTCGCGCCGGTATCGACGTGCCGAAGATCCGGGCGAGCGTGTTCATCATCGGCTCGGCGGTCGCGGCCATCGGCGGCATCGTCGCCGCGTCGAAGGTCGGTTCGGTCAGCCCGCAGTCCGGTGGCCTCAACACGCTGCTGTACTCGGTCGGCGCGGCCGTCATCGGCGGCACGTCGCTGTTCGGCGGCAAGGGCCGGGTGGCCGACGCCGTCGTCGGTGGCCTGGTCATCGCGGTGGTCATCAACGGCCTGGGCCTGCTCAAGCAGCCGGCCGCGGTGGTCAACATCATCACCGGCCTGGTCCTCCTGCTCGCCGCCACGGTCGACGCGCTGTCGCGGCGCCGCGCGGCTGCGTCGACGCGCTGAACCAGCATGGGATGATCAAGCCCGTGTCCAGCTCACCCGTCGCGCGACCGGACGAGGTGCGCCGGCACAACCGCACGACCCTGCTCCGCCTGCTGCACGTCGGCGGGCCGAGCACCCGGGCGACCCTGGCCGCCGAGCTGGGGCTCAACCGGAGCACGATCAAGACCCTCGTCGACGGGCTGGCGGAAGCCGGTGTCGTCGAGGAGAAGGTGCCGAGGCCGGGACGAGGGGCGGGCCGCCCCTCGCTCCTGGTCCTGCCCCAGCCGCACGCAGCGGTCGTGCTCGCGGTCGACCTGCAGGTCGAGCACGTCGCGATCGCGCTCGTGGGGCTGGGCGGCCAGATCCTGGGCCGCAACAGCTGGAACCTGCGGGGCCGGATGAACCGGCCCGAAGAGGTCATCACCCACGTCATCGAGTCGGCGACCGTCCTGGCCGGCGACCTCGACGTGAGCCCGGTGGCGGTCGGGGTGTCGGTACCGGGCGTCGTCCGGCGCGCGGACGGGTACGTGCACGAAGCACCCAACCTGCGCTGGACCGACGTCGCGCTCGGTGAGCGGCTGGGCGGTGTCCTGCAGATCCCGATCCTGGTCGGGAACGACGCCGAGCTCGGCGCGGTCGCCGAGCACCTGCGCGGAGCGGCCCGCGGGTCCTCCGACATGGTGTACATCTCGGCGGACGTCGGGGTCGGCGGCGGGGTCATCGCCGAAGGCGCGGCCCTGCGGGGCGGCGCGGGGTACGTCGGCGAGATCGGGCACATGGTGATCCGGCCCGGCGGGCGTCCCTGCTACTGCGGCAGCAGCGGCTGCTGGGAGACCGAGGTCGGCGAGGCCGCGTTGTGCCGGGCGCTCGGGCTGGCCGAGGACACCCCGCGCGGCGCGATCCTGTTCGAGCTGCGCGAGCTCGGCCGGGACTCCGAAGCGGCGATGACGCGGCTCGCGGAGTTCGGCGAGTGGCTGACCCTCGGGCTGATCAACGTCGTCAACCTGCTCGGGCCGCAGCTGGTGATCCTCGGCGACCTGCTGACGGTGCTGCCGGAGGCGGTCCTGCGGCACGTCGGCGCGGAGGTCCGCCGGCGCAGCCTGGTGAGCCGGGCGGTCGGCGGCACGCGGATCATCAGCTCGGCACTGGGCGCCGACGTGAAGCTGCTGGGCGCCGCCGAAGTCGCGTTCGAAGTCGTGCTGGATTCTGTCTGACTTCTTGTCCGGTTTCGTGTCCGGAATCACGGCATTCCGAGGCCTGTCCGTGATTTCCGGCGCGGCAATCGGCAACTTGCAGCTTTGCCGGTCGACTGTGCCGGCCAGAGAAATACGAAGGCGGCCAGTGCCTGTGCGCACTGACCGCCTTCGCTTGTGTCTAGGTCGTTACCGCTGGATGTCGGCGGACAGTTCCTTGAGCTTGGCCTCGTGCTCGCGGGCGTGGTGCCCGCAGAAGAGAAGCTCGCCGCCCTTGAGGACGGCGCGTACCTGAGCTGCGGCCCCGCACCGGTCACAGCGGTCGAGGGCGGTCAGTTCGGGGCGGGTGAGCGTCGGCGTTGTCATGGGGGTCTCCCTCCGTCCCGGCACCGGTTGCCCGGTGCCATCGATCCAGCTACGCCCACTTCGGACTGATGTCGGCTACGGCGATCGTCTCCGGCTCCGCGGTGTTCGTGCTTCCACTCTTCCAGACGTTTCGCGGCCCGCAAGTGTTCCCGCGCCGGTGGGACCCGAGTCACGTCGATTTACCCCGGATGTCGTAGCGGGATCCCGCAATGCAGGAGTGGATTACCCGGAGAGTCACATTTTCCGTGGTCAGGCACCATGGAGTCGTGAGTTCCTTGACGCCGGTCCGGAAGGTTTCCGCGGTACCCGCCCCGCTGTTGTTCGTTCTCAGCGGAATTTCCATGTACGCCGGAGCGGCCATCGCGGTCGATCTTTTCGGCCACGCGACGCCGGCCGGGGTGGCCTGGCTGCGGTGCCTGGGCGCGGCGGTGGTGCTGCTGGCCTGGCGGCGGCCGCCGCGCGCGGCCTGGCGGGGCCGGCGGCTGCTGCTGGCGTGCGTCTTCGGGATCGTGACCGCGGGCATGAACGTGCTGTTCTACGAGGCGATCGCCCGGCTGCCGCTGGGCACGGTCGTCGCGCTGGAGTTCGCCGGGCCCGTGGTGGTGGCCGCCGCGGGCTCCCGCACCCGCCGCGACGTGCTGGCCCTGCTGCTGGTGGTCGCCGGGGTGGTGGCGATCGCCGACGTCCGGCTGTCCGGCAGCGCCCTGGGCGTGCTGTTCGCCCTGGCCGCGGCGGCCGCCTGGGCGGGTTACATCCTGATCGGCAAGCGGGTGGCGACCGACGGCGACGGCATCGACAGCCTCGCGATCGGCTTCGCCGCGGCGACGGTCGTGCTCTCGCCCCTGGCGTTCGGCACGGGAGAAGTGTGGTCTTCGCCACGCATGCTCCTGCTGGGCGTCGGCGTGGGCGTGCTGTCGACGGTGGTGCCGTACGCGCTCGACCAGGTGGTCCTGCGCCGCCTGGGCCAGGCCCGGTTCGCGGTGCTGCTGGCCCTGCTCCCGGTGACGGCGGGCGTGACGGGCTTCCTGCTGCTGCACCAGGTGCCGACCCTGCCGGAGGCACTGGGGACCCTGGCGGTGGTGGCCGGCGTGGCCCTGCGGCGACGTGAGGCCCCTTCCCGGCCGTCCCCGGAGCCGCCGGGCTAGGCGACGCCGGTGCAAGTCACGCTCGACGTGGCGGACCTCGCGGCCGAGAGTCGGTTTCAAACGGGCGCGCCCTCGGCGGCGAGGTCGACGAGGACGGCGACTGGCACAGGGTGCTGGTGCAGGTAGGCAGCTCGGCCGATGGGCGCCGGATCGTGATGGCCGTCGTCGGCGCTGGGCGGGGATACTCGTGTCTGGCGGCAGGAGGCTACTGAGGGGATCGATGTCTTCGGGGATCGACGGCGGGCAGCTCGACCTGTCCGGGGTGCGGTGGCTGCCGGGCGGGGCCCGGCTGGCCGCGGTCGCCCAGGCGGAGCTGCCGCAGAAGGACGGGCTGGCCGCGGCGTTCTGCGGTCTCGCGGCGTTGCGGGCGGCCGGGGTCGACGTGCTCGACCAGGACGCCGTCGCGGCGGCCGCGGGCACCGTTCGCGGGCCGGCGGTGCGTCCTCCCGGCGAGCCGGGGCGGACCGGCTTCCGGTTGCCGCCGAGGGTCGTCGGCGATCCGCTCGCTGCGGGTACGCGCGTGTCCGCGCTGGCGACGGCCGTGGCGGCGTTGTCCGGCGGCGCGTTGACCGCGGTGCCGGCGGCGGGGGAGTGGACCACCGAGTCGCTGTTCGCTCTGCTGGCCGGGCTGTGGGACCTGCCGCGCGTGGCGGTGATCGCCCGGATCGACGGTGCGGAGCTCGGCGCCGACGACACCCCCGAACGCGCGCTGCTCGACTACCTCGACACCGGCGTCCCGCCACTGTGGACGTCGCGGTGGCGGCCGCCGGGTGGCCACTTCGTGCTCCTGGCGGGTGTCCGGATCGGTGCCGAAGGAACTCTGGTGTCCGTTGTGGACACTTACGCTTCTTTGGGGGACAACGGGATCCACGACCAGCCGCTCGAATGGCTCACGGCGGCGCTGGCCGGGCTGGGGGTACTGGTGGTCGTCGACGCGGACCGCGCCGCGGTGGCCCGTGAGGCGGTCCGCGCCGCTGGCCTCACTCCGTCTTCGTGGGACTGACGTTGTCGGCGTTCCCGGGCGCGAAGCGGGAGTGGCGGCGGCCGTAGGTGAAGTAGATGACCAGCCCGAGCGCCAGCCAGACCGCGAACCGGATCCACGTCAGCACGTTCAGGTTCAGCATCAGGTAGAAGCACGCCGCCGCCGCGACGATCGGGATCACCGGCGAGAACGGCACGGTGAACGGCCGGTCCAGGTCGGGCCGCCGGCGGCGCAGCACCGGGACGGCCACCGCGACGATGATCATCGCCGACAGCGCGCCGATGCTCACCATGTCGGCCAGCTCGGAGATCGGGATGAACGCGGCCAGCACGGCGATCAGCACCGCCCCGCCGATGGTCATCCGGTGCGGGGTGCCCCACTTCGGGTGCGCGGTGCCGAGCTTCTTGGGCAGCAGGCCGTCGCGGCCCATCGCGAAGCCGATCCGGCCGATCGTGACCAGCTCCACCATCATCACCGACGTCAGGCCGGTCACCGCGCCGAGCGAGATGAGCGCGCCGACCCAGTGCTGGCCGACCTTGTCGAACGCGTCGGCCAGCGGCGCGCCCGTGTCGATGTCGGTGAAGGGGATCATCCCGGTGAGGACGATCGAGACGCCGATGTAGAGCACCGCGCAGACGGCCAGCGCGCCGAGGATGCCGACCCGCAGGTCCTTCTTCGGGTTCAGCGTCTCCTCGCCGAGGTTCGCGAGCGCTTCGAAGCCGGTGTAGGCGAAGAAGACCACGGCGGCGGCGGTGATCATGCCGGCGATGCCGTACACGGACTGCTCCAGGCCGAGCGCCGCCTGCACGATCGGCTGCTCCAGCACGCTCGACCCGCCCTCGGGGGGCTTCGCCGTCGGGATGAACGGCGTCAGGTTCGAGCCCTTGACGAAGAACAGGCCCACGGCGAGGACCAGGACGCAGACGGCGACCTTCACGCACACCAGGAGGTTCGTCAGCCAGGCCGACTCCTTGATCCCCAGCACGGCGACCACGGTCAGCACCGCGATGATGGCGACGGCGCCGACGTTGACCTTCGCGTCCTCGCCGAACCAGTCCGGCGACAGCCCGAGCAGGTTCGCCAGGTAGCCCGACCAGCCGCGGGCGACCACGGCGGCGCCGAGCGCGAACTCGAGCAGCAGGTCCCAGCCGATGATCCAGGCGAAGATCTCGCCGAGCGTGGCGAAGGCGTACGTGTAGGCGCTTCCCGCCGTCGGGACACTCGACGCGAGCTCGGCATAGCAGAGCGCCGCCAGCCCGGCGACGGCGGCGCCGAGCACGAACGAGAGCGTCACCGCCGGCCCGGCGTGCGTCTTCGCCTCGACGCCCGCGAGGGTGAAGATGCCGGTCCCGATGATGATCCCGATGCCGAACCCGATCAGGTCGCGGCCCCGCAGCCGCCGTTTGAGCTCACCCGAGTCCTGGCGCTTCAGGACCTCGTCCACGTTCAACGTTCTCCGCACACCCATGAAGAGAAGTTAGAAGGTCACGAGCCTTTTCGCAGATCGGCAGGAAGCAACCGCCGCCGGTGCCGAGTGATGTCGGCGGGTGCGGATGGCGCGAACGGCCGGGCACCGGAATGCTGTGCCAGTGCCCCCAGAGATGCCCCCCGAGACGCCCCCCGAAGACCGCCCCGCCCGCAGCCCCCTGCACGAGCTCGCCGACGCCCACGGCATCGCCACCCGGTACGAGAACTCGGACCAGGTGTGGGTCGAGGTGGACGACGACGTCGTCGTCGCCGTGCTGCGGCAGTTCGGGGTCGACGCGACCGGCGAGGACGCGATCGGCGCCGCACTGGCCGCCGTGCGCGAAGCCCGGCCGGCGGGCGCGCTGCCGCCGACCATCGTCGTCCAGGAGGGCGTCACCCGGGCGCTCGGCACGGACGCCGAGGTCGTGCTCGAAGACGGCACCCGCCGGCGGGTGCGGGGCGAGCTGCCGGCGGACCTGCCGCTGGGCTGGCACCGGGTGGTCACCGCCGAGCAGGACGTCGTGCTCGCCGTCGTCCCGGCGAAGCTGCCCGCCGTCCACCCCGCCTGGGGCTGGATGCTGCAGCTCTACTCCCTGCACTCGGCCGGCTCCTGGGGCATCGGCGACTACGCCGACCTCGCGACGTTCGCGGCCCGCTCCGCCACCGAGCTCGACGCGGGCGTGCTGCTGGTCAACCCCGTCCAGGCCTTCAGCCCCGCCCACCCCGTCGAGCGCTCGCCCTACTCGCCGGCGAGCCGCCGCTTCGCCAACCCCGTCTACCTGCGCGTCACCGCCACCGAGACCTTCGAGCGGGCCGACGACGCGACGCAGGAGGCCGTCCGCTCGCTGGCCCCGGACCGCGACGGCGAGCTGATCGACTACGACGCCGTCTGGACGGCCAAGCGCGCCGCGCTCGAGCTGCTCTGGCCGCACCGCGTCGAAGACCTGCCCGAGGACGACGACCTCCGCGGCTTCGCCGTCTTCTGCGCTCTCGCCGAGCAGCACGGCGCCGACTGGCGGGACTGGCCCGAGCCGTTGCGCGACCCGGCCGGCCCCGAAGTCGCCGAAGCACGCGAAGAGCTGAAGGACCGCGTCGGCTTCTACGTCTGGCTCCAGCACCTCTGCCGCGAGCAGCTGGCCGAGGCCCGGCGCGCCGCGCGTGACGCCGGGATGACCGTCGGGATCGTGCACGACCTGCCGGTCGGCGTGCACCCCGGCGGGGCCGACACCTGGGCCGGGCGCGACGTCTTCGCCGCCGACGTGCGGGTCGGCGCGCCGCCGGACGCCTTCAACCAGCAGGGCCAGGACTGGAACCTGCCGCCGTGGCGGCCGGACAAGCTCGCCGAGGCGGGGTACGCGCCGCTGCGGGACGTCATCCGGGGCGTGCTGCGCTACGCCGACGGCATCCGCGTCGACCACATCGCGGGGCTCTGGCGGCTGTGGTGGATCCCGCCGGGCGAGCCCGCGCACCGCGGCACGTACGTGCACTACGACGCCGAGGCGATGGTCGGCGTCCTGGCGCTCGAAGCGCACCGCGCCGGCGCGGTGGTCGTGGGGGAGGACCTCGGCACGGTCGAGGACGTCGTCACCGAGACGCTGCACGAGCGCGGCATGCTCAGCTCGGCCGTGCTGTGGTTCCAGCGCGACTGGGACGAGCCGGGCAAGCCGTTCACCCCGCCGGCGAAGTGGGACCCGGACGCGATGGCCAGCATCTCCACGCACGACCTGCCGACGGTGGCCGGCTGGCTGGCCGCCGAGCACGTCCGGGTCCGCGCCGAGCTGGGGCTGCTGGACCGCGGCGTCGAGGCCGAACGCGCGGCCGCCGCGGAAGAACGTCAAGCCCTGTGGGAACTCCTTGCCCGGGAAGGGATCCCGGACGACGACCCGGTCGTCGCGCTGCACACGCTGCTGGCCTCGGCCGCGTCCCGCCTGGTGCTGACCTCGCCGGCCGACGTCGCGGGCCAGGTGCGGCAGCCGAATCTGCCCGGCACGGTCGACCAGTACCCTAACTGGCGGATTCCCCTTCCCGTCAGCGTCGACGGCTTCTTCACCGCGAGGGGAGTGCGCGCCGCGGTGGCGCCGCTGGCTGCGGCGCGTCCGTTGCCCGGATAACGGGTATACGGCAGCGCACGACCCCCTGTGATGCGCGTCCGCGAGTGCGGACGCCCCGGTACCACCCGAAGCTCGAGGAGACACCAGTGCGGCCCTGGCCCGGAACGCCCTATCCGCTCGGCGCCACCTACGACGGAGTCGGGACGAACTTCGCCCTGTTCTCCGAAGTGGCCGAGCAGGTCGAGCTGTGCCTGTTCGACGGCGAAGGCAACGAGTCGCGGCACGCGCTCGAAGAGGTCGACGGCTTCGTCCACCACGGTTACCTGCTCAACGTCGGCCCCGGCCAGCGCTACGGCTTCCGCGTGCACGGACCGTACGACCCGAGCCGCGGCCTGCGCTGCAACCCGAACAAGCTCCTGATCGACCCCTACGCGAAGGCCGTCTCGCACGGCGTGAAGTGGGACGAATCACTGTTCGGGTACCAGTTCGACAACCCGGAGGAGCGCAACGACGCCGACTCGGCGGGACGCGTGCCGTACTCGCTGGTGGCGAACCCGTTCTTCGACTGGGGCAACGACCGCCAGCCGCGGCGGCCCTACAACGAGACGGTCATCTACGAGGCGCACGTCAAGGGCATGACGGTGAATCACCCGTTCGTGCCGGAAGCACTGCGCGGCACGTACGCCGGCATGGCCCACCCCGCCGTGGTCGAGCACCTGCAGAAGATCGGCGTCACCGCCGTGGAGCTGCTGCCGGTGCACCAGTTCGTCTCCGACCACGGCCTGGAGGAGAAGGGCCTCACGAACTACTGGGGCTACAACACGATCGGGTTCTTCGCGCCGCACGACGCGTACGCGGCGATGCCCGGCGAGGGCGGCCAGGTCCAGGAGTTCAAGGGCATGGTCAAGGCCTTCCACGAGGCCGGCATCGAAGTGATCCTCGACGTGGTTTACAACCACACCGCGGAGGGCAACCACCTCGGGCCGACCCTGTCGATGCGCGGCATCGACAACGAGGCCTACTACCGGCTGGTGGAGGGGGAGCCCGAGTACTACATGGACTACACGGGCACCGGCAACTCGATGAACGTGCGCAACCCGCACACGCTGCAGCTGATCATGGACTCGCTGCGGTACTGGGTGACCGAGATGCACGTCGACGGCTTCCGCTTCGACCTCGCTTCGGCGCTGGCGCGGGAGTTCTACGACGTCGACCGGCTGTCCACGTTCTTCGACCTCGTGCAGCAGGACCCGATCGTGAGCCAGGTCAAGCTCATCGCCGAGCCGTGGGACGTCGGCCCCGGTGGCTACCAGGTCGGCAACTTCCCTCCCCTGTGGACGGAGTGGAACGGGCAGTACCGCGACACCGTCCGCGACTTCTGGCGCGGCGAGCCGTCGACGCTGGGGGAGTTCGCGTCGCGGATCACCGGCTCGTCGGACCTCTACCAGGACGACGGCCGCCGCCCGTTCGCGTCGATCAACTTCGTCACCGCGCACGACGGCTTCACGCTGCGGGACCTGGTGTCCTACAACGAAAAGCACAACGAGGCCAACGGCGAGGACGGCCGCGACGGCGCCGACGACAACCGCTCGTGGAACTGCGGTGTCGAAGGCGAGACCGACGACGCGCAAGTGAACGAGCTGCGCATCCGCCAGCAGCGCAACATGCTCGCCACGATCCTCCTGTCGCAGGGCGTGCCGATGATCCTGCACGGCGACGAGATCGGCCGTACCCAGCAGGGCAACAACAACGTCTACTGCCAGGACTCCGAGCTCGCCTGGATGGACTGGGAGCTGGCCAAGCAGAACGCCGGCCTGGTCCGGTTCACCGGCGGGCTGACGGCGTTCCGGCACCGGCACCCGGTGTTCCGCCGCCGCCGCTTCTTCCAGGGCGGCCCGGTCGGCAAGGGCGACAAGCTCGGCGACATCGCCTGGTTCACCCCGACCGGCGAGGAGATGACCGAGCAGAACTGGGACGACGGCTTCGGCAAGGCCGTCGTGGTCTTCCTCAACGGCAAGGCCATCCCCGACCTCGACCCGCGCGGCATGGCGGTGGAGGACGACTCGTTCCTGCTCGCCTTCAACGCGCACTACGAGGACATCGACGCCACGCTGCCGGGCAACGGCTACGGCGAGGCGTGGACGGTCGTCGTCGACTCCGCGACCGGCGAGGTCGAGCCCACGGACGCGGAGCCCATCGAGGGCGGCGGCAAGCTGACGCTGCCCGCCCGGTCCCTGATCGTGCTGCAGCGGACGGAGACGGAATGACGGTTCCGGAGTCGACCTACCGGGTGCAGCTGCGCCCGGAGTTCACCTTCGCCGACGCCGCCGAGCTGACCGGTTACCTGCGCGACCTGGGCATCGGCGCGCTCTACGCGTCGCCGGTGCTCGACGCGACGCCGGGCTCGACCCACGGTTACGACGTCGTCGACCCGACCCGGGCGCGGCCCGAGCTGGGTGGCGAGGAAGCCCGCCAGGAGCTGTCCAAGCGGCTCCGGGAGGCCGGGCTCGGCCTGGTCGTCGACATCGTGCCGAACCACATGTCGGTGGAGACGCCGAAGGTGAACCGCTGGTGGTGGGACGTGCTCACGCACGGCCGCGACTCGGCGCACGCCGCCTTCTACGACGTCGACTGGGACCGCGGCCCGATCCTGCTGCCGGTGCTGGGCGACGACGACGCCGTCGGCGAGCTGACCGTCGAAGGCGACGAGCTCGTCTACTACGACCACCGGTTCCCGATCGCGCCCGGCACCGGCGACGGCACGCCGCAGGAGGTGCACGAGCGCCAGCACTACCGGCTCGTGGGCTGGCGGCGTGGCAACGCGGAGCTGACCTACCGCCGGTTCTTCGACATCACGAACCTGGCCGCGGTCCGCGTCGAGGACCCGGTGGTGTTCGCCGAGACCCACGGCGAGGTGCTGCGCTGGGTCGCCGACGGCGACGTCACCGGCCTGCGCGTCGACCACCCGGACGGCCTCGCCGACCCGGGTGGCTACTTCCGGCGGCTGCGGGAGAACGCGCCCGGCGCGTGGATCGTCGCGGAGAAGATCCTGCACCCGGGCGAGCCGCTGCCGCAGACCTGGCCGGTCGACGGCACCACCGGCTACGACGCCCTGCGTGAGATCGCCGGGGTCTTCGTCGACGCGGCCGCCGAGCCCGCGTACACCGCCTTGGCGGACGAGCTCGGCGTCCGGACCGGCTACCACGACGTCGAGGCCGAGGCCCGGCGCCTGGTCACCGACCGGATCCTGGTCGCCGAGGTCCGGCGGATCGCGGCGCTGCTGCGGTTCGACAGCGAGCAAGCCCGGGAAGCCGTCGCCGAGACCATGGTGGCGTTCCCGGTCTACCGCTCCTACCTGCCCGAAGGCGAACAGCACTGGGCGACGGCGATCGCCGCGGCCCGGGAAGCCCGGCCTGACCTGGGGGAAGCGCTGGACGCCCTCGACGCGCAGGTGCGCGCCGAGCCGGACGGCGAGCTGGCCACGCGGATCCAGCAGACGTCCGGCATGGTCGTCGCGAAGGGCACCGAGGACACCACCTTCTACCGCTACACCCGGTTCGCCGCGCTCAACGAGGTCGGCGGCAACCCGGACCGGTTCGGCCTGGACGTCGAGGAGTTCCACCGCCTCGCCGCCGCGCGCGACGCCGGCTACCCGGCCGCGATGACCACGCTGACCACCCACGACACCAAGCGGTCCGAGGACACCCGGGCCCGCGCGACGGTGCTGGCGGAGCTGCCCGGCGAGTTCGCCGACGCCGTCCGCCGCTGGACCGCGCGCCGGGGGATCACCGAGCCGTCGCTCAACCTGCTGGCCTGGCAGACG
Source organism: Amycolatopsis sp. NBC_01307 (assembly GCF_035975215.1). Lineage (NCBI taxonomy): Bacteria > Bacillati > Actinomycetota > Actinomycetes > Pseudonocardiales > Pseudonocardiaceae > Amycolatopsis > Amycolatopsis sp. NBC_01307. The sequence goes on from NZ_CP108403.1 coordinate 495,705, forward strand.
CTGGTGTCGACCTGGCCGATCGAGCCGCCCCGGCTGCGGGACTACCTCGACAAGGCGGCCAAGGAGGCCAAGCTCCGGACCAGCTGGACCGACCACGACGAGGAGTTCGAGAAGGCCGTCGCGGCCTGGCCGGACGACGTCATGGGCGACGTCGAGCTGGCCGCGGACGTCGCGGCGTTCGTCGGCCGGATCGAGGGCCCGGGCTGGAGCAACTCGCTCGGCCAGAAGCTGGTGCAGCTGACCGCGCCGGGCGTCCCGGACGTCTACCAGGGCACCGAGCTGTGGGACTTCTCGCTGGTCGACCCGGACAACCGCCGCGCGGTCGACTACACGGCCCGCCGCGAGATCCTGGCCCGGGTCGTCGACGGCGAGCAGCCGGAGATCGACGCCTCGGGCGCCGCGAAGCTGCTGGTGACGCACAAGGCGCTGAAGCTGCGCCAGGAGCACCCCGCGCTGTTCCACGGCTACCGCCCGCTGCGCGCCGAGGGCGTCGCCGCGGACCACGTGCTGGCCTACACCCGCAGCCCCGGCCTGGTCGTCGCCGTGACGCGGCTGCCGAACGGCCTCGCGGCCGCGGGCGGCTGGCGCGACACCGTCCTGCCGCTGCCCGACGGCGTCTGGACCGACGTCCTGACCGGCCGCGACGCCACCCCGGACGTGGCCACGCTGTTCGGCCGCTACCCGGTGGCCCTGCTCGTGCGAGGAGACGCATGACGTTCACCGTGTGGGCCCCGTCGGCCGAGCGCGTCCGCGTCCAGGTCGACGCCGACGTGCACGAGATGACCCGCGGCGAGGGCGGCTGGTGGTCCGCTGAGGCCGAGGGCATCAACTACGCCTTCCTGATCGGCGACTCCGACGAGCCGCTGCCGGACCCGCGGTCGCGGTGGCAGCCGCACGGCGTGCACAAAGAGTCACGCGTCTACGACCACGCCGAGTTCGACTGGACGGACGACGCCTGGCACGGGCGGCAGCTGGCCGGCGGCGTCGTCTACGAGCTGCACATCGGCACCTTCACCCCCGGCGGCACCTTCGACGCCGCGATCGACCGGCTCGACCACCTGGTGGAGCTGGGCATCACGCACGTCGAGCTGCTGCCGGTGAACTCCTTCGACGGCACCGCGGGCTGGGGTTACGACGGCGTCCTCTGGGGCGCGGTCCACGAGCCCTACGGCGGGCCGGACGGGCTGAAGCGGTTCGTCGACGCGGCGCACGCGCGCGGCCTCGCCGTGGCGCTCGACGTCGTCTACAACCACCTCGGGCCCTCCGGGGCCTACCTCGACCGGTTCGGGCCGTACTTCGCCGGCCAGAACGACTGGGGACCCGGGCTCAACCTCGACGGGCCGGGCTCGGACGAGGTCCGCCGGTACGTCGTCGACAACGCGCTCGCGTGGTTCCGCGACTTCCACCTCGACGCGCTGCGCCTGGACGCCGTCCACGCGCTGCTCGACCGGCGGGCCGTCCACCTGCTCGAACAGCTCGCCGTCGAGGTCGAGACGCTGTCGGCGGCGCTGAACCGGCCGCTGACGCTGATCGCCGAGTCCGACCTCAACGACCCGAAGCTGGTCACGCCCCGCGAGCGCGGCGGTTACGGCCTGCAGGCCCAGTGGTCGGACGACTTCCACCACGCGATGCACGTCCGGCTGACCGGGGAGGACGAGGGCTACTACGCGGACTTCGCCGCGCCGGACGCGCTCCAGCGCGTGCTCCACGACGTCTTCTTCCACGCCGGCACCTGGTCGTCGTTCCGCGAGCGGACCCACGGCCGGCCGGTGGACACCCGGAGCGTGCCCGGCCACCGCTTCCTCGCCTACCTGCAGGACCACGACCAGATCGGCAACCGCGCGGCCGGCGACCGGCTCTCGGCCACGGTGCCGGCGGGCCGGCTGGCCTGCGGCGCGGCCATCCTGTTCTGCTCGCCGTTCACGCCGATGGTGTTCATGGGGGAGGAGTGGGCGGCGAGCACGCCGTGGCAGTTCTTCGCCTCCTTCCCGGACCCGGAGCTGGCCGAGGCGGTCCGCACCGGACGTCGTCGCGAGTTCGCCCGGCACGGCTGGGGCGAGACCGACGTCCCCGACCCGATGGACCCGGCCACGGTCGAGCGCTCGCGGCTCGACTGGGCCGAGGTGGACCAGCCGGAGCACCGGGAGGTCCTCGACCTCTACCGCGCGCTGATCCGGCTGCGCCGCGAGCGGCCCGAGCTGGCCGACCCGTGGACGCCCGACCTGCGGATCGACGCCGCGCCGGACGGGTCGTGGCTGGTGCTGCGGCGCGGCGGGCTGCGGCTGGCGTGCAACTTCGGCCCGGGCGACGTCACGCTGCCGCTCGGGGCGACGAAGGAACTGCTGGCCTGGGCTCCGGCCACCTTGGACGGTGGGGCCGCGCACCTGCCGCCCGAGACCTTCGTCCTGGCCGAAACGACACCCTGACGGCGGTTGCCCGGCGGCCACTCGACCGCCGGGCGCGCGCACCCCGGCCGGGATCTGGGACGATTCAGGAATGGCTACCCGACCCTCCGCCGACCACGTCCTCGCCGGACGCCCGTTCCCGCTCGGCGCCCACCCCGAGGCGGGCGGGGTCCGGTTCGCCATCACCTCCGCCGTCGCGGACGCCGTCGACCTCTGCCTGATCGACGCCGACGGCTCGCAGCGGCGGATCGCGCTCACCGAACGCACGTTCGGCGTCTGGCACGGCCTGGTGCCCGGCGTGACGCCCGGGCAGCGCTACGGCTACCGCGTCCACGGGCCCTACGACCCGGCCCGCGGCCTGCGCTGCAACCCGCACAAGCTGCTGCTGGACCCGTACGCCCGGCAGATCACCGGGCAGCTCACCGACCTGACCGCCGCCCAGGGCTTCACCGGCGACCCGGACCGCGGCCCGATGTCCACAGTGGACTCGCTGGGCAGCGTGCCGCTGTCGGTCGTCACCTCGCCCGGCGGCCCGGACACCGGGGCGCACCCGGAGGTGCCGTTCGAGGAGGCGGTGATCTACGAGGTGCACGTCAAGGGCTTCACCCAGCAGCACCCGTTCATCCCCGAGGCGCTGCGCGGCACCTACCTGGGCCTGGCCCACCCGGTGGCCATCGAGTACCTGACCCGGCTCGGCGTCACCTCGGTGGAGCTGCTGCCGGTGCACACGTTCCTCGACGAGCCGTCCCTGGTCCGCGGCGGCCGGCACAACTACTGGGGGTACTCGCCGCTCGGCTTCTTCGCACCGCACGCCGCCTACGCCAGCGAGCCCGGCCACGAGGTCGAGGAGTTCCGGCTGATGGTGGCGGCGCTGCACGCGGCCGGCATCGAGGTGATCGTCGACGTCGTGTTCAACCACACCTGCGAGGGCGGGCCGGACGGGCCGACGCTGAGCTTCCGCGGGCTCAACGCGCCGGTGTACTACCTGCACACCGACCGCGGCCACATGGCCGACATCACCGGCTGCGGCAACACCCTGGAGGCCGGCTCGCCGACCGTGGTCCGGCTGGTGACCGACTCGCTGCGCTACTGGACGCAGGAGCTGGGCGTCGACGGCTTCCGGTTCGACCTGGCCAGCACGCTGGGCCGGCCGCGCGGCGGCGCGTTCGACGCCGCCTCGACGCTGCTCACCGCGATCACCACCGACCCGGTGCTCTCGCGCTGCAAGCTGATCGCCGAGCCGTGGGACGCGACCGGCGAGGGCTACCGCGTCGGCGGCTTCGGCGCCCAGTGGGCGGAGTGGAACGGCCGCTACCGCGACACGATCCGCGACTTCTGGCGCGGCGCGACCGGCGTCCGCGACCTGGCCTACCGGCTGTCCGGTTCGTCGGATCTGTACGACCACAACCTGCGCCGGCCGTGGCAGTCGATCAACTTCATCACCGCCCACGACGGCTTCACGCTGCGGGACCTGGTGTCCTACAACGAAAAGCACAACGAGGCCAACGGCGAGGACAACCGCGACGGCACCAACGACAACCGCTCGTGGAACCACGGCGCGGAGGGGGAGACGGGCGACGCGGAGATCCGCGAGCTGCGCACCCGGCAGGCGCGGAACCTGTTCGCGACGCTGCTGCTGTCCACCGGCACCCCGATGCTCACCGCGGGCGACGAGTTCTGGCGCACCCAGCACGGCAACAACAACGCCTACTGCCTCGACGACGAGACGTCCTGGTTCGACTGGACGCCGGGGGACACCGAGGCCGAGACGATGCTCGCGTTCGCCCGCCGCGTCGTCCGGCTGCGCGCCAACAGCCCGGCGCTGCGGCAGCCGGAGTTCTTCGAAGGCCGGACCACGCCGACCGGCAAGCCGGATCTGGTCTGGTTCCGCCCGGACGGCGAGGAGTTCGGCGAGAGCGACTGGTTCGCCGACCGCCGCACGCTCGGCATGTGGATCGACGGCTCCAACAGCCAGGCCCGCAACCGCGAGGGCGCGCTGGTGCCGGACCACTCGTGGCTGCTGTGGCTGCACGCGGGCGACGAAACCACGGAGGTCGTCCTGCCGGGCCGCGAGTACGGCGAGACGTTCAAGCCGACGCTGGACACCAGCACCGGCGACGGCAGCCCGGGCAACCCGGGTCCGCTGGAGCCCAAGAGCCGGGTGACGCTCCAGTCGCGTTCCCTGCTCCTGCTGCGCGCCCCGCGCCTCGCGGCGGAACCCCCGGCCGAACCCTACTGACGCGTACCGCCGTCCGGCCGTAACCCACCGGACATCCGCCGGGAACCTTTGTGCGGAAAGCGTTTCACTCGAACGAGTCTGGGTACAGAACAAGAGAGCCCTGCCTCGATCGTGCGTGATCGAGTCGGGCAGACTGACGACGCCTGCGTCCACACCCATAGATCGAGGGGCGTTGCCCATGACCGGCCGGCTCGGTATCGACGACGTCTCCCCCAGCGTGAGCTGCGGCCGGTATCCGGCCAAAGCCGTTGTGGGGGAACACATTCCCGTCACCGCGACGGTCTGGCGCGAAGGCCATGACGCCGTCGCGGCCACCGTCGCGTGGCGCGGTCCCGGCGACCGCCTGACGCGCCAGGCGCGGATGGTGCCGCGCGGACCCGACCACCCGGACGAGTTCGCCGCGGTGATCGTCCCCGACGTCACCGGGCTCTGGACCTACCGGATCGACGCCTGGAGCGATCCCTGGGCGACGTGGGAACACGCCGTCGAGGTGAAGGTCGCCGCCGGGCAGGGGCCCGAGGACCTGGCCAACGACATCGAGAACGGCGCCCGGCTGCTGGAGCGCGTCTCCCGCCGGCCGGACCGCCGGGCCGAGAAAGCGCTCCTCACCGGCGCGGTCGTCGCGCTGCGCAACGACGAGCTGAGCCTCGCCGAGCGCGTCGGGCCCGCGCTGTCGCCGGAGGTCCGCCAGCTCATGCACGAGTTCCCGGTGCGCGAGCTGATCACCAAGGGCAAGCCGCTCAAGCTGTGGGTCGACCGCAAGCGCGCCGCCTACGGCTCCTGGTACGAGCTGTTCCCGCGCTCCACCGGCGGTCTCGACGCCGAGGGCAAGGCCGTGCACGGCACGTTCACCACCGCCGCGGCCGCGCTCGACCGGGTCGCCAAGATGGGCTTCGACGTCGTCTACCTGCCGCCGATCCACCCGATCGGCCGGGTGAACCGCAAGGGCCCCAACAACACCCTCGACGCCACCCCGGACGACGTCGGCTCGCCGTGGGCCATCGGCGCCGACGAGGGCGGGCACGACGCCATCCACCCGGACCTCGGCACCTTTGACGACTTCGACGCCTTCGTCGCCCGCTCGGCGGAGCTGGGCATGGAGGTGGCGCTCGACTTCGCGCTGCAGGCCGCGCCCGACCACCCGTGGGTCCTCAAGCACCCCGAGTTCTTCACCACCCGGCCGGACGGTTCGATCGCCTACGCGGAGAACCCGCCGAAGAAGTACCAGGACATCTACCCGATCAACTTCGACAACGACCCCAAGGCCGTCTACGAGGAGATGCTGCGCGTCGTCCTGGTCTGGGTCGAGCACGGGGTCAAGGTCTTCCGGGTCGACAACCCGCACACCAAGCCGCCGGACTTCTGGGCCTGGCTGATCCAGTCGGTGAAGGACGCCCACCCGGACGTCCTGTTCCTGGCCGAGGCGTTCACCCGCCCGGCGCGGCTGTGGGGCCTGGCCCGGCTCGGCTTCACCCAGAGCTACACGTACTTCACCTGGCGGACCGGCAAGCAGGAGCTGATCGACTTCGCCGTGGACCTGCGGGACCACTGGAACGAGGGCCGGCCGAACCTGTTCGTCAACACCCCGGACATCCTCCACGAGTCGCTGCAGCGCGGCGGCCCGGGCATGTTCGCGCTGCGGGCCGCGCTCGCCGCGACGATCGCGCCGACGTGGGGCGTCTACTCGGGCTACGAGCTGTTCGAGCACGCCCCGGTCCGCGACGGCAGCGAGGAGTACCTGGACTCCGAGAAGTACCAGCTGCGCCCGCGCGACTTCGACCGCGCGCTCGCCGAGGGCCGGTCGCTGGAGCCGTGGATCGCGAAGCTCAACGCCGTCCGCCGCGCGCACCCCGCGCTGCAGCAGATGCGCACCCTGCACTTCCACCACATCGACAACGACGCGCTGCTGGCCTACTCCAAACAGGACCCGGCCACCGGCGACACCGTCGTCACGGTCGTGACGCTCGACCCGTACGGGCCGCAGGAGGGCACGTTGTGGCTCGACACCGGCGCGCTCGGGTTCGAGGCGCACGAGCGGCTGATCGCCCACGACGAGGTCACCGGGGACACCTGGGACTGGGGGCAGGCCAACTTCGTCCGGCTCGAACCGTGGCGGGCCGTGGCCCACGTGGTGTCGGTGCGGCGCCGGCTGGCCGGGTAGACGGGAAAACGCGGGAAAGTGCGGGAAGTGCGGGACTTGAGGGACGAGGTGGAACACATGGCGGAGGAGACTCGCCCCGACGCGGCGCTCGGGCTCGAGGGCGTGCCGCACACCGGTGAGGCCATGACGGCCGACGGGATGCTGGTCGAACCCCAGGCCGAGGATTTCCGCTCGGCGCAGCAGGCGCCGAGCAACCCGGCGTGGTTCAAGGGCGCGGTGTTCTACGAGGTGCTGGTGCGCGCCTTCGCCGACTCGAACGGCGACGGCACCGGCGACCTGCGCGGCTTGGCCGGCCGGCTGGACTACCTGGCGTGGCTGGGCATCGACTGCCTGTGGCTGCCGCCGTTCTACGCGTCGCCGCTGCGCGACGGCGGGTACGACATCAGCGACTTCCGGGCCGTGCTGCCGGAGTTCGGCAGCGTCGAGGACTTCGTCTTCCTGCTGAACGAGGCGCACCGGCGCGGCATCCGCGTGATCACCGACCTGGTGCTCAACCACACGTCGGACGCGCACCCGTGGTTCCAGCAGTCGCGCAGCGACCCGGACGGCCCGTACGGCGACTACTACGTGTGGAGCGACGACGACTCCCGCTACGCCGACGCGCGGATCATCTTCGTCGACACCGAGTCGTCCAACTGGACGTACGACCCGGTGCGCGGCCAGTTCTACTGGCACCGGTTCTTCTCCCACCAGCCCGACCTGAACTTCGAGAACCCCGACGTCCAGAACGCCATGATCGACACCCTGCGGTTCTGGCTGGACCTGGGGATCGACGGCTTCCGCCTCGACGCCGTGCCGTACCTGTTCGAGCAGGAGGGCACCAACTGCGAGAACCTGCCGCGCACGCACGAGTTCCTCAAGCGCTGCCGCAAGGTCGTCGACGACGAGTACCCCGGCCGGATCCTGCTGGCCGAGGCGAACCAGTGGCCCTCCGACGTCGTCGAGTACTTCGGCGACCCGGCGGTCGGCGGCGACGAGTGCCACATGGCGTTCCACTTCCCGCTGATGCCGCGGATCTTCATGGCCGTGCGCCGCGAGTCCCGGTTCCCGATCTCGGAGATCCTCACCCAGACCCCGCAGATCCCCGACGGCACCCAGTGGGGCATCTTCCTGCGCAACCACGACGAGCTGACCCTCGAGATGGTCACCGACGAAGAGCGCGACTACATGTACACGGAGTACGCCAAGGACCCGCGGATGAAGGCCAACATCGGCATCCGCCGCCGGCTGGCCCCGCTGCTCGACAACGACCGGAACCAGCAGGAGCTGTTCACGGCGATGCTGTTGTCCCTCCCGGGCTCGCCCGTTCTGTACTACGGTGACGAGATCGGCATGGGAGACAACATCTGGCTCGGCGATCGCGACGCGGTGCGCACACCCATGCAGTGGACCCCGGACCGCAACGCCGGGTTCTCCTCCTGCGACCCGGGCCGGATCTACCTCCCGGTGATCATGGACCCGGTCTACGGGTACCAGGGCCTGAACGTCGAAGCCCAGTCCAACAACGATTCCTCCCTGCTCAACTGGACCCGGCGGATGATCGAGGTGCGCAAGCAGCACCACGCCTTCGCCGAAGGGGAGTTCGTCGACCTCGGCGGCTCCAACCCGAGCGTGCTGGCCTACAAGCGCCAGTGGCGGCGCCCGGACGGCGGTGAGGACACGGTGCTCTGCGTGAACAACCTCTCCCGCTTCCCGCAGCCGGTGGAGCTGGACCTGTCCGCGCACCGCGGGTGCGTGCCGGTCGAGCTGACCGGCGGCGTGCGCTTCCCGGGCATCGGGGAGCTGTCCTACCTGCTGACGCTGCCGGGGCACGGCTTCTACTGGTTCCAGCTGACGACCCCGGGAGACGAAGGCGAAGCGAGGTGAGTTCCGTGTCCGAGACCAGTGAGCTGGTCGACGCACTGACCGGCGATCTGGCCCGGTGGCTGCCGGCCCAGCGCTGGTTCGCCGGCAAGGACCGGCCGGTGACCGGTGTCCGGCCGCTCGGCGTGACCGAGCTGGTCGAAGGCGACCCGCAGCTGCTGCACCTGGTCATCGAGGTGATCCAGGGCGACCGCCGCGAGCCCTACCAGCTGCTCGTCGGCCGGCGGACGCACCCACCGGAGATCGCGTCGGGCAGCTGGATCGTCGCCGGTGGCGACCTGAACGCCTACGAGGCGTCCGCGGACGCGGACCTGACCGGCGTGCTGCTGGACCTGATGGCGAGCGAGGGGCGCGTCGGCGCGCTCGGCTTCGGGCACGAGCCCGGCGTGGAGCTGGAGACCGGGCTGCGCGCCCGGCCGATCTCGTCGGAGCAGAGCAACACCTCGCTGGTCTACGGCGGCCAGTACATCCTCAAGCTGTTCCGCAAGCTGACCCCGGGCCAGAACAAGGACCTGCTCCTGCACCGCGCGCTGCAGAAGGTCGGCAGCAAGCACATCGCCGCGCCGCTCGGCTCGATCACCGGCGACCTGGACGGCGAGCCGACCACGGTCGGCATGCTCCAGCAGTTCATCCCGGACGCGGTCGACGGCTGGGCGATGGCCACCACCAGCGTCCGCGACCTGATGGCCGGCCCGGAGCGGCACGCCGAGGAGGTCGGCGGCGACTTCGCCGGCGAGGCCGAGCGGCTGGGCCGCGCGGTCGCCGAGGTGCACGCGGACCTGGCCGCGGCGCTCGACACCGAGGGCGTCGACGCCGACGAGCTGGACCGCACGATGAAGGCCATGATCGCGCGGCTGGAGACCGTCGCCGGGCAGGTCCCGGAGCTGGCCGCGTACGCGCCGGCGCTGCGGGCGTCGTTCGAGACGCTCCGGACGCTGCCCGCCGACTCGGTCTCGATGCAGTTCATCCACGGCGACCTGCACCTGGGCCAGGTGCTGCGGACGGTCACCGGCTGGCTGCTCATCGACTTCGAGGGCGAGCCCGCGGCCCCGGTCGAGGAGCGGCACGCGCTCAGGTCGCCGTTGCGCGACGTGGCGGGCATGCTGAGGTCGTTCGACTACGCCGCCCAGCAGATGCTGGTCGGGCAGCCGGACGACCCGGAGCTGGCCGAGCGGGCGCAGGAGTGGTCGGCCCGCAACCGCACGGCGTTCTGCGAGGGTTACGCCGCGATCGCGGCGGACCCCCGGGACCAGGGTGAGCTGCTGCGCGCGTTCGAACTGGACAAGGCGATCTACGAAGTGAGCTACGAGTACGCGAACCGGCCCGACTGGCTGGGCGTCCCGCTCGCCTCGATCGCCCGGATCATGCGGGGAGATGGGTGAAGAACGTGAACGCGGTACCGGAAGAACTGCCGGACGCGGCCCCGCCGGCCGCCGACATCGACCGGCTGCTGGCCGGCTCGCACCACGACCCGCACTCGGTGCTGGGCGTGCACGCCGTGGGCAAGGGGTTCGCGGCGCGGGCGCTGCTGCCCGGCGCCAAGGCCGTCGCGCTGAGCGTCGGCGAACACCGGTACCCGATGGAGCCGGTGATCGACGCGCTGTTCGCCGTCGCCGTGCCGGAGCACCCCGGTGACTACCGCCTGGAAGTCGAGTACGACGGCCACAGCGTCACCGCCGACGACCCGTACCGCTGGCTGCCCACGGTCGGCGAGCTGGACCTGCACCTGATCGGCGAAGGCCGGCACGAGCGGCTCTGGGAGGCGCTGGGCGCGCACGTGCGCTCCTACGACACGCCCGGTGGAGCCGTCGAGGGCACGTCGTTCGCCGTCTGGGCGCCGAACGCCCGCGGCATCCGCGTGATCGGCGACTTCAACGGCTGGGACGGGCGCGGGCACGCGATGCGCTCGCTGGGCTCGTCCGGGATCTGGGAGCTGTTCGTGCCCGGCGTCGGGACCGGCGCCTGCTACAAGTTCCGGATCCTCGGCGCCGACGGGAACTGGCAGGAGAAGGCCGACCCGATGGCGTTCGGCACCGAGCTGCCGCCCGCGACGGCGTCGGTCGTCACGCGCACGGCGTACAGCTGGGAAGACGACGAGTGGGTCGCGCAGCGCGAAGCGACCCAGTGGGCCGCGGCGCCGATGAGCGTCTACGAGGTCCACCTCGGTTCGTGGCGCCCCGGCCTGGACTACCGCGAGCTGGCCGACCAGCTGGGCGACTACGTCGTCGAGACGGGCTTCACGCACGTCGAGCTGCTGCCGGTGTCGGAGCACCCGTTCGGCGGCTCCTGGGGCTACCAGGTGACGTCGTACTACGCGCCGACGTCCCGCTTCGGCTCGCCCGACGACTTCCGCTACTTCGTCGACCGCCTGCACCAGCGGGGGATCGGCGTGCTCGTCGACTGGGTGCCCGCGCACTTCCCCAAGGACATCTGGGCGCTGGCGAAGTTCGACGGCACGGCGCTGTACGAGCACGCGGACCCGCGCCGCGGCGAGCAGCCCGACTGGGGCACGCTCGTGTTCGACTTCGGCCGCAACGAGGTCCGCAACTTCCTCGTCGCCAACGCGCTGTTCTGGATCGAGGAGTTCCACCTCGACGGGCTGCGCGTCGACGCGGTGGCGTCGATGCTCTACCTCGACTACTCCCGCAAGGAAGGGGAGTGGCTGCCGAACCAGTACGGTGGCCGCGAAAACCTGGACGCGGTGCGGTTCCTGCAGGAGCTGAACGCGACCGTCTACAAGCGACACCCGGGCGTGGTGATGGTGGCCGAGGAGTCGACGGCGTGGCCGGGCGTCACGCGCCCGACCCACCTGGGCGGCCTCGGCTTCGGCTTCAAGTGGAACATGGGGTGGATGCACGACACGCTCCGCTACCTGTCCCACGAGCCGATCCACCGCGCCTACCACCACAACGAGATGACGTTCTCGCTCGTGTACGCGTGGAGCGAGAACTTCGTCCTGCCGCTCTCGCACGACGAAGTGGTGCACGGCAAGGGATCCCTGTGGGGCCGGATGCCGGGCGACGACTGGAACAAGGCGGCCGGGCTGCGCTCGCTGCTGGCGTTCATGTGGGCCCACCCGGGTAAGCAGCTGCTGTTCATGGGTGGCGAGTTCGGCCAGCCGCAGGAGTGGTCCGAGCAGCGGTCGCTCGACTGGCACCTGCTCGACGAGCCGCTGCACCGCGGCGTGCAGGACCTGCTGCGGGCGCTGAACTCGGTGTACAAGACGACGCCGGCGCTGTTCAGCCAGGACACCTCGCCGGAGGGCTTCGCCTGGATCGACGCCAACGACTCCGGCGGCAACGTCCTGAGCTTCCTGCGCATCGGCGCCGACGGCTCGCGGCTGGCGTGCGTCGCCAACTTCGCCGGCGTCCCGCACCACGACTACCGGGTCGGCCTCCCGTCCGCGGGCCGCTGGCGCGAGGTGGTCAACACCGACGCCGAAGCCTACGGCGGCTCGGGCGTCGGCAACCTGGGCGCGGTGGAGGCGGTCACCTCACCGTGGCACGGCCAGCCGGCCTCGGCGATCCTCCAGCTCCCGCCCGCCGGAGTCCTCTGGCTCGCCGAAGAGACACCCCCGGCGGTCCCCGAACTCCCGTGATCGAAGCCGTGACCCACGTGATCGAAGCCGTGACCCACGTGATCGAGGCCGGAACTCGCGTGATCGAAGCCGGATCTCGCGAGTTCCGTCTCTGATCACGTGGGTCACGTGCTCGATCACGCGAGTCCCGTGTTCGATCACGTGGGTTGACGCGAAAATGGGTCCGGCGGGCCCGTGTTGCGGGCTTACGATGAGGGCATGGCCGGCGCCGGAGGCGTCCTCGGGAACTTGATCCTGTTCGCCGTGGTCTGCATCATTCCCACGGTGCTCTTCTGGTGCGCGCTGCGCGCCCCGGACCTGCTGCGGCGGGCGCGGGAGAAGTTCGCGAAGCCGCAGCCGCAGGGGCCCCCGATCGAGCGGGTCGCCGCGGACCTGCGCCGGGTGCACCGGCTGCTCGTCGACTACCCGTCCGGCACCTCGGCCGCGCGGCGGTACGGCACCCGGCAGGCCTACGACGAACTGCTCGCCCAGGCCTGCCGGCAGATCGGCGTCCCGCACCGGCTCGCCGAGCTGCCGGAGGGCATGGACCGCGAGATCGAACGCCTGCGCGTCGAGCAGTCACTGCGGGAGCGTGGCCTGGCCGTCCCCTGAGTTGTACGGGACGTGTACGCCCGGCGGCACCCTGGTCCGGCTGTCCTTTGTGGACGCCCCTGGCCTCGGCCGCCGGCCGCCTGCGACGACTACGTCCCGGCGGTGTCACAGCACGATCTCGGCGAGCCGTTCGACGTCGTCGATCTCGTCGGTGGCCGGGTTGAAGATCAGCTCGTCCGCGCCGAGGTCGGCGAACTCCTTCACCGCGGCCCGCACGGCTTCCGGCGTCGTGCGGACGTTGTCCACGACGACCTTGGCCAGCTCGCCCAGGTTGCTGTAGTAGTCGCCGACCTTCGCGCGGCCGGTGTCCGGCTCGCCGAGCGCGTAGTAGACGATGGCGACGAGCCGCGGGTCGCCCTCGCGGCCGCCGTCACGCCAGGCCGCACGGGCCTTGTCGAAGGCGTCGGCGACCATCCCGGGCGGCATCGAACCGCCGACGTAACCCTGGCCGTGCTTCGCCATCCGGGCCAGGGCGTTGGGCGCGAACCCGCCGAACAGCAGCGGCACCTCGCGCGTGCCGGCCGGGACCGCCGGATTGTCCCCGCCGCCGACGGGCCGGCCGTTCCACACGTCCCGGTAGACCTCGAGGTCGGCGTCGATCCGCTTGCCGAGCCCCTTCGGGCCGAGCCCGCCGGTGACGAAGTCGTCCGGCCGGCCGCCGATCCCGATGCCGAGGGTGAGCCGGCCGCCGGAGACGCCGTCGATGCCCGCGATCTCCTTCGCCAGCAGCACGGGCGGCCACACGGTGCCGAGCAGGACGTTGCTGACCAGGCCGATCCGCGACGTCGCGCCGGCCGCGGCGGCCAGCGCGACGGTGTCCATCACGCCGGGGTAGGCGATCCGGCCGACCGTGCCGAGCGTCGAGAACCCGGCGGCCTCGGCGCGCGCGGCCCAGCCGGGAAGGAGGGCCGGGCGCATGTCCCGGACCTGGTTCGGCAATCCGATGCCGATCTGCAATGGAGGCTCCTCAGGAAGGAAAATGATCTCCATCCCACCATCCCGGAAAACGAAGAACCCCGCCACGATCGTGGCGGGGTTCTTCGTTGGTACCGAAGGAAAATCAGTCCAGGTAGTCGCGCAGCACCTGGGACCGCGACGGGTGACGCAGCTTCGACATCGTCTTCGACTCGATCTGCCGGATGCGCTCACGGGTCACCCCGTACACCTGGCCGATCTCGTCGAGCGTGCGCGGCTGGCCGTCCGTCAGGCCGAAGCGCAGCCGGACGACGCCCGCCTCGCGCTCGGACAGCGTCTGCAGCACCGACTGGAGCTGGTCCTGCAGCAGCGTGAACGACACGGCGTCGACCGCGACGACGGCTTCGGAGTCTTCGATGAAGTCACCGAGCTGGGAGTCGCCCTCGTCGCCGATGGTCTGGTCGAGCGAGATCGGCTCACGCGCGTACTGCTGGATCTCCAGGACCTTCTCCGGGGAGATGTCCATTTCCTTGGCCAGCTCTTCCGGGGTCGGCTCGCGGCCGAGGTCCTGGAGCAGCTCACGCTGTATGCGGCCGAGCTTGTTGATGACCTCGACCATGTGCACCGGGATGCGGATGGTGCGGGCCTGGTCGGCCATCGCGCGGGTGATCGCCTGGCGGATCCACCACGTGGCGTACGTCGAGAACTTGTAGCCCTTGGTGTAGTCGAACTTCTCCACCGCGCGGATCAGGCCGAGGTTGCCCTCCTGGATGAGGTCCAGGAACGCCATGCCACGGCCGGTGTAGCGCTTGGCCAGCGACACCACGAGCCGGAGGTTCGCCTCCAGGAGGTGGTTCTTGGCCCGCTCGCCGTCACGCACGATCCACTTGAGATCGCGGCGCATCTGCGTGACGAGCTTTTCGCCCTCTTCTTCGGCCGTGCGCACCCGCTCGGCGGCGTAGAGCCCGGCCTCGATCCGCTTGGCGAGCTCCACCTCCTCCTCCGCGTTCAGCAGCGCGACCTTGCCGATCTGCTTGAGGTAGGCACGCACGGAGTCGGCCGACGCGGTGAGCTCGGCGTCCTTGCGCGCCTGGCGCAGGGCCTCCGACTCCTCCTCGTCCCAGACGAAGTCCGGGTTGTCGGAGCTCTTGGCCGCGGCCGCCTTGTCGGCGGCCGCGCCGCGACGACGCTGCGCCGGGGTCTCCTCGTCGGATTCCTCGTCGTCGTCATCGTCGTCGGCATCCGGCGTGTCGGCGACCGTCTCCTCGACGACGTCGACCTCGACCTCGACTTCTTCCAGGTCCGACAAGTCGGGCGAGTCGAGCTCGCCCTCGATGCCCTCGGGACCGTCGGGCTCGCCGTCCTCGCCCTTGGTCCCGGGCTTCTTCGCCGGTGCCTTCTTGGCCGGTGCCTTCTTGGCAGTGGTGGTCTTGCGCGCCGCTGGCTTCGCCGTCCCGGTGGCTGCCTCTTCGGCCGGCTCGCCGGCTGCGGTCGCTGTCTTCGTCCCGCCTCGGGTTGCGGTTCTTGCGGCTGCCACTTACGCCCTTTCGCAGCGGTCGATCATGACGAGCAGCGGACTAGGAGCCACTGCTGCCTCACATTCGGGGAACAGCCTCGGCCTGCGGTTTTGGCCTCCGCAGCCGTGGGCCGTGTTCCATTGTAACGACGGTACGCGCCTGCGTCGCGAAGCGATCACCCTCCGGCCGGCCGGAGGTGTCGAATCGGCGTCGAAACCGACGCCGGATCCGGCGTCGGTCTAGTGCTGGATGCCCTCGGCCGCGGCGGCCGCGGCCCCGACGATCCCGGCGTTGTTCAGCAGCTTCGCGACCAGCACCGGGGTCCGGATGTCCAGCAGCGGCACCCATTTCTCGGCCTTCTTGCTGACGCCGCCGCCGACGATGAACAGATCCGGCCAGATCAGGTTTTCCAGCACGGTCAGATAACGGTGCACCCGCTTGGACCATTCGGGGTAGGTCAGGCCCTCGTTGTCCTTCACCGACGCGGCCGCGCGCTTCTCCGCGTCGTGGCCGTCGATCTCCAGGTGGCCGAACTCGGTGTTCGGGACGAGCTTGCCGTCCTGGAACACCGCGCTGCCGATGCCGGTGCCGAAGGTCAGCAGCGCCGTGACGCCGGTGCGCGCGACGGGGTCGCCGAAGCGGATCTCCGCCATGCCGGCCGCGTCGGCGTCGTTGAGCATGGCGACCTGGTCGACGCCGACCCCGAGCCGCTTGGCGAACAGCGCGTCGGCGTCGGTGCCGATCCACTGCTTGTCGATGTTGGCCGCGGTGTGCGCGACGCCCTTCTTCACGACCGCCGGCAGGGTCACGCCGACCGGCCCGCCCCAGCCCGCCTGCGCCACGATCTCGGCGACGACGTCCGCCACCGCCGAGGGGGTGGACGGCTTGGGCGTCTCGATCCGGATCCGGTCGCCGATGAGCTGCCCCCGGTCCAGGTCGACCAACGCGCCCTTGATCCCGCTGCCGCCGATGTCGATGCCGAAACCTCGGCGGGTCGCCTCCACCACGGACGTGGTCCCTTCTCGCACGATTCAGAAGCCTGCCTCGGAGACTTTAACCGGATGTGGTGACATGGCGGACGTGGGAGTTGACGAGTCGTTGCTGAAAAGCGTCGCGGTGCAGGTCGCGACGGACGCCGCCGAGCTGGTCCGCGAGGCCTGGGCCGGGATGGCGGCGGGCCGGTCGGTCGCCGTGGACACCAAGTCCGCGGACACCGACGTGGTCACCGCCGTCGACCACGAGTCGGAGCGGCTCGTCCGCGCCCGGCTCGCCGAACTGCGGCCCGGCGAGCCGGTGCTGGGCGAGGAGGGCGGCGGGACCGCGGGTGACGACGGCGTCACGTGGGTCGTCGACCCGATCGACGGCACGGTCAACTTCCTCTACGGCCTGCCGTGGTTCGGCGTGTCCGTCGCCGCGCAGATCGGCGGGGTGTCGGTGGCCGGCGCCGTCGTCGAGCCGGCGAGCGGGCGGGTGTGGTCGGCCGCTCGCGGTCAGGGCGCGTGGCTCGACGGCCGCCGGCTGGGCGTCTCGGCGCCGTCGCGGCTGGAGCTGACGCTCGTCGGGACCGGGTTCGCGTACTCGGCGGAGCGGCGGACGCGGCAGGCGCGGTTCGCGGCGGGGCTGCTCGGGCGGGTGCGCGACATCCGCCGCAACGGCGCGGCGTCGCTCGACCTGTGCGCGGTCGCGGCGGGCTGGCTGGACGCGTACGTCGAGCACGGCCTGCACCGCTGGGACTGGGCCGCGGGCGCGCTGATCGCGGCGGAGGCAGGCGCGACGGTCGTGCTGCCGGGTGCGGCGCCGGACCTCGGCGCGGACGCGACGTACGCGGCGGCGCCGTCGATCGCGGAGCCGCTGCGGAAGGCGCTGGGGGAGTGCGGGGCCGCGGACGTCTGAGAGGGCCGTTGCGGAGGCTCTGAGGGCCGGACACGCGTGATCGGGAGGGCATCGCGCGTGTCTGGAGAGGCATCACGCGTGATTGGGTGGACGACACGCGTGATTGAGGGGACGACTCGCGTGATTGTGCGGTCGGCTCACGTACCCAGAGGGTCGGGTCGCGTACGCAGGGGGTCGGGTCAGCGGGTCAGCACTGGACGTCGCGGGCCGAGGCCAGCAGGGTCTGGTCGATGACCGGGGCCTGGGCGCCCGCGGACTGCTCGTTGCCGCCGCCGCCCTGGTGGGCCTTGGACCACTCGGCGAGCTGGGTGAGGACCTGGCGGGCCTCGGCGCGCGGGCGGATGTCGCCGAAGTTGGTGCCGGTGACGAGGTCGACGCTGGCGTCCTTGCGGTTGTCCTGGACCAGCTCGGCGCAGGGCACCACCAGGCCGAGCGTGCGGGCCGCGGTGATGCCGTTCTCGCCGAAGCGGATCTGGCCGCGGCACTTCGCTTCGCGGTTCTCGTAGGCGGGGTCGTTGGCCGGCTCGCCGGTGTTGGTGAACCCGAGCTCGTGCAGCGCCGTCGTCGTGATGCTGCCCTGACCGCGCGTGCTCGACGCGTTGAGGACCTTCACCGCGACCTTGTCCGGCGGCACCGGCGCGCGGTCGTCGAGGGCGTTGTGGGGGAGTGTGCTGAACGTGACACCCGGCGGCGGGCTGGCCTGCGGGTCGCACCGGACGGCCTCGTCGACGTCGCCCTTGCCGACCGCGGCGTTGATCCAGACGATGATCGCGCCGAGCGCCAGCACGCCGATGACGATCAGCGCCGGCAGTGGCTTGTGCCTGCGGTACGGCCGCGCCGCACGGTCCCCGATGCCGTTCCCCGACGCCACCTGCCCGTCCCTTCCCGAACCCAGAACCCGACGGCAGCTCGTCGGCACCGTCGTGGCCGATCAGCCTAGGCGCTGCGACCCGCGTGCGCGGGTCCGGGTCACCCCGCCGGTTTCCCGGGCGCCGCCGTGGTCCCGGGCGCCGCCCGGAGGCCTGTCCCCGTGCGGCGATCGCACCACGCGGGGGTCGGCCGGGGCAAGCGGACACGGGCCCCCCGTGAGGTTCTCCACCCGGGGGCAACCCGAATGGACGACAACGCGTCTTACCTGCGGGTTCCCCCTGTCGGGTGACGAATCCCCGGCAATGTCTGACTCGTTGCAGAAGCCGCGAAGGCGTGAGCTACCCTTCCCGGGCTCCGGCCGCAGGACGAGGCCCAAAACGAGAGAGACCTCGGTCACTCCGGCCGTCGGGCACAAACAGCGGCCCTGGAACGTTGACCAGCGGCACGGCGGACTCGCGGGCGCACCCGAGGGTCCGGGAAAACGACTACACAAGCTGATCGCAGGGGTGAGGGACACATGGCTACCGACTACGACGCTCCGCGCCGCAGCGAAGCCGACGAGCTGGCCGAAGACTCGTTGGAGGAGCTCAAGGCCCGGCGGAACGAGAACCAGTCCGGCGTCGTCGACGTCGACGAGGACGCGACCGCCGAGAACTTCGAGCTTCCAGGTGCCGACCTCTCCGGGCTTTCCGGTGAGGACATGACCGTGAAGGTGGTGCCGAAGCAGGCGGACGAGTTCACCTGCTCCGTGTGCTTCCTGGTGCACCACCGCAGCAGGCTGGCCGAGGAGAGCGGTGGACGCCTGATCTGCCGCGACTGCGCCTGAGGGCGCGGGAGCTCGGACCAGGGTTCGGGACGAACAGACGCGACGGAGAGCCCTGAGGGATCAAGGGAGGGCTCGAAGCGCGCTGGGGACAAGGGGGCCGGCCGGCAGGCCGGCCCCCTTCCACGTCTCCGGGCGATCAGGCGCCCTTGAGCAGCTCGGCGACGCGCTCCGGGTGCCGGGTGCTGAACAGCCAGTACGGCGTCGGGTCCGCGGGGTCGGTGAGCCGGATCCGCACGGCCGGGCCGACCCAGCCGCGGTGCAGCACGTACGCCGCGGGGTCGCCGTCGCGGCCGAGCGCCTTGCGCTTGGCGTCCTTGTCGAAGATCTCCACCTCGCCGACGTAGCGCAGCGGCAGGTGCGCGTCGCCCACCCACAGCTCGGGCTCGTCACCGCCGGTGACGCGGATCCGGGACTTGCCGAGCGACAGCAGCAGCGCCACCACCACCGGCAACGCGATCACGTACGGCAGCCAGGCCCGGATCCCCGGGTACCCGAGGTCGATCTCGGCCGCCAGGAGGATCGCGCCCAGGACCGGCAGCGGCCAGCCCCACCACGGGACGTAGAGCCGCTCGGAGTGCCGGACCGCGGCGCTCGAGGCCGTCTTCGCTGATTCACCCACGGGTAGAGAGTAATCTCGCCGCCCGTGTCCAGCGTTCAGGTACTCCTCTCCCGGCTCGACCCGGATGTCCCGCTGCCCGCCTACGCCCGACCGGGCGACGCGGGCGCCGATCTCGTCACGACCTCGGATATCGTGCTCGAACCCGGGGAACGCGGGGTGGTCGGCACCGGTGTCGCGATCGCGCTCCCCCCGGGTTTCGCGGGGTTCGTCCACCCCCGCTCGGGCCTGGCCGCCCGGGTCGGTCTCTCGGTGGTCAACACCCCGGGCACGATCGACGCGGGCTACCGCGGTGAGATCAAGGTCTGCCTGATCAACCACGACCCGGTGCACCCGGTGAAGCTCACCCGCGGGGACCGCATCGCCCAGCTGGTCGTGCAGCGGGTCGAACACGCCGAGTTCGTCGAGGTCGCCGAGCTCGACGCGACCGAACGGGGCGCCGGCGGCTACGGCTCCACGGGCGGACACGCCACACTGGGAGCAGACGCGCTCGCGGCGAGCGCCGTGGCTGGGGAAGGAACGGAGAAGTAGTGGGGATTTTCGGACGCAAGCGGCGGACCGAGGGCGGGTCCGCGGGACGGCACGCCGCGCCCGATGCCGACGACACGATCGAGGACGACGAGTTCAGCGAGGACTCCGAGCTGTCGGACGTCTCCGACGGCCCGTTCGACGTCGCGGACTTCGAGGACGACGGCGTCCCGCGGATCGACCTCGGCTCGGTGAAGGTGCCGGTGCCCGACGGGTCGCAGGTCCAGGTCGAGATGGACCCGGAGACCAGCGGCGTGCGGGCCGTGCACGTCGTCACCGAGCAGGGCCAGATCACGGTCAGCGCGTACGCCGCGCCGCGCACCGGCGGGTTGTGGCGGGAGGTCAGCACCGAGCTGGCCGACCAGCTGCGGGCCGACGGCGCCAAGGTCAACATCGGCCGCGGCGCGTGGGGCCTGGAGATCTCGGCCATCGTCGGCGACGTCTCGCTGCGCTTCGTCGGCATCGACCGGCCGCGCTGGATGCTGCGCGGCGTCATCGCCGGGCCGCAGTCGGAGGCCGCGGCGGCGGTGGAGGTGCTGCGGGACATCGTCCGCCGCACGATCGTCGACCGCGGTGACGCGCCGATGCCGGTCCGGACGCCGCTGACCATCACGCTCCCCGAGGCGGTCGCGGAGCACATCGCCGCCCAGCAACAGGGCTGACGCTCGACCCGAAAGTCCGTGAATGCCACATTGAGGGACATAGCGTCCGTCAATGTGGCATTCACGGCTTTTGGCAAGCCCTGAGGAAGGCGAGCACCGTCGCGCGGCCCAGTGACTCGCGGTCGGCGCCCAGCGCGGCCAGGGTCGTCGGGCCCAGCGACGCTCGAGGGAGGGCCGCGGCCCACTCGGATGCGACTTTCGTCGGGTGTATCGGGTCGTCGGTGCACGTGCCGACGCCCGCGGGCACCGTCAGCGCCGCCAGCTCGGCCAGTGACGGCGCCGGGCGGGCCGCCGCGACGCGCAGGCTCGCCGCCAGGCCGTCGCCGTGCCGGCGCCAGGCGCGGTCCAGTTCCGCCCGCAGCCAGTCCGGGCTGCCGGCGGTCTGCGCCAGCGCGCCGTCGACCCCGGAACGGGCCACCAGATCCGCCGACAGCGACGCGGCGAGCGACGCGGGTGCTGGGCCCGGAGTCCCGTTCCAGGCCGGGAGCGCGGCCAGCAGGCCCCCGCAACGGCCGGGATTGCGCACGGCCCACTCCGCGGCCAGGTGGGCGCCGAACGAAATGCCGCCTACGAGCAGTTCGCCGTGTTCGTCCGCCAGCGCGTCGAGGATCGCCAGGTAGCCGTCGGCCAGCGTCGCCCCCGGTGGCGGCGCCGGCGTGAGGAGCGGGACGCCGAGGGCGCGCAGCGGGCCGGCGAAGACGGCGCGGACGAACACCTCGTCGGAGCCGGTGCCGGGCAGCAGCACGGCGGCGGGAGCGGGGATTGCGGACGTCACGTTGCGATCTTTGCGCAAAGGCGTTTCCCTGACGGGGACCGCAGTACGCTGGAAACGTTCGGGCCGCAAAGACCAAGTCGGGGGCCCCGGAGCACAGGAGCACCTATGTCCGCCAAAGACGGCGGCTACTTCAGCCGGTTGGTTCGCAAGCTGACCAGCGACGTCGAGGATCTCGACGCCGACGAGATGTCGATGAGGTCGGACGCCGAAGGCGCGCAGCGCGCCTGCGACTGCCGCTCCGGCGAAGAGGTCACCGTGCTGGGGAGACTCCGCAGTGTCGAGCTCTGCCCGACCAACGAAGCCGCCACGCTGGAGGCGGAGCTGTTCGACGGGACACAGGGCGTGACGCTAATCTGGCTCGGCCGCCGCCGGATCGCGGGCATCGAACCGGGCCGCACGATCAAGGTGCGCGGCCGGATGGCCACCCGTGACGGCCAGAAGGTGCTGTACAACCCCTATTACGAACTCCAGAGCCCAGTGAGTTGATCACCTATCGTGACTGATCCCGCCCCGAGCGAGAAGAAGACCGAAGACGCGGATGAACCGCAGCCGACCCTGCTCGAGCAGATGGGCGGCGTGTCCGGCCTGATCTACTCGTCGCTGCCGGTGATCGTGTTCGTCCTGGCGAACTCCTTCTTCGGCCTGACCGCGGCCATCTGGACCTCGATCGGCAGCGCGGTGGCCATCACCGTGCTGCGGCTGGTGCGCAAGGAGCCGCTGCAGCCGGCGATCTCCGGGTTCTTCGGCGTCGCCATCGCGGCGTTCATCGCCTACCGTACCGGGTCCGCGAAGGGGTTCTTCCTCTTCGGGATCTACGCGAGCCTCGTCTACTGCGGCATCTTCGTGCTGTCGGTGGTGGTGCGCTACCCGATCGCGGGCGTCGTCTGGAACATGCTCAACGGCACCGGCCAGGCGTGGCGCAAGGACAAGCCGTCCCGCTACGGCTACGACGTCGCCACGCTGGCCATGGCGGCGATCTTCGCCGCCCGGTTCGTCGTGCAGCGGTGGCTCTACCAGGAGGACTACACCGGCTGGCTGGCCTTCGCGAAGATCGCCATGGGCTACCCGCTCTACGCGCTGGGCCTGCTGGTGGTCGTCTGGGCGGTGCGCCGGTCGGACAAGCGGCTCAAGGCCATGGCCGAGGACGAGCCGGCCCCGGAGACCGACGCCGAGGTCGAAGCCCGGCTCCGCGAAAAGTACGCGGCCCCCGAGGCCTGAAGTTCCCTAACGCCGTGAAGGCCTCCTTACCGGCCATAAGAGCCGGTAAGGAGGCCTTCACGGCTTTTGTCAGTAGCCCAGGGCCGTGCGGATCTCCGGCTCGACGTCGGACGTCGCCACGAACAGCAGCTCGTCGCCCGGCTCGAGCGGGTCCTCCGGCTGCGGCACGATCACGCGGTCGCCGCGCAGGATCGTCACCAGCGCCGCGTCGCGGGGCAGGTCCAGCTCGCTCACCGGCTTCCCGGCCAGCGGCGTCTCCTCCGGGAGGGTGAGCTCGACGAGGTTCGCGTTGCTCTGCCGGAACGTCATCAGCCGGACGAGGTCGCCGACGCTGACCGCCTCTTCGACCATCGCCGCGAGCATCCGCGGGGTCGACACCGCGACGTCGACGCCCCAGGCGTCGGTGAAGAGCCACTCGTTGGCCGGGTTGTTCACCCGGGCCACGACGCGCTTCACCGCGAACTCGGTCTTCGCCAGCAGCGACACCACGAGGTTGGCCTTGTCGTCGCCGGTCGCCGCGATCACGACGTCGCACTGCTCGATCCCGGACTCCTCCAGGATCGACACCTCGCAGGCGTCGCCGAGCACCCAGTCGGCCTGCTCGACGGTGTGCGGCTCGAACTGGTCGGCCTCCCGCTCGATGAGCATCACCTGGTGCCTGCCGTCGATCAGCTCGGCGGCGATGGACCGGCCCACGGCGCCCGCACCGGCAATCGCGACCCTCATGCCTCGTCCTCCGGTTCGCGGTTGGCCACGCTGCCCACGTCGCTGACGGTGCCGGAGCGCGCGGCCACCCACACGTCGTCGTCGGCCTGCAGCACGGTCTTGGGGTCCGGCAGCACGGCGGTGCCGAAGCGCATGATGAACGCGACCCGAGCGCCGCTCGCCTCCTGCAGGGACTTCACGGAGTGCCCGACCCAGCCCTCGTGGAGCGGCAGCTGCAGGATCGCGACATTGCCCGACGGGTCCCGCCACGCTGACGCGACGCCGTCCGGCAGCAGGGTGCGCAGGAACCGGTCGGTGGTCCACGGCACGGTCGCCACCGTCGGGATGCCCAGCCGCTCGTAGACGGCGGCGCGCTTGTGGTCGTAGATCCGCGCCACGACGTGCTCGATGCCGAAGTTCTCGCGCGCGACCCGCGCCGAGATGATGTTCGAGTTGTCGCCGCTGGACACCGCGGCGAACGCGCCGGCCCGCTCGATCCCGGCCGAGATCAGCACCTTGCGGTCGAACCCGACCCCGACGACCTGCTGGCCGTGGAAGTCGCTGCCCAGCCTGCGGAACGCCTGCTGGTTCTTGTCGATGACGGCCACCTCGTGGCCGAGCCGCTCCAGCGCAGCGGCCAGGGACGCGCCGACCCGGCCGCATCCCATGATCACCACGTGCACGCCCTGCCTCCTCATTCGGCGGTTTCCCGTCCGTACCTACCCCGACATGCCAGCGCCGAACCTACCCTGCGCCCCGCCGGTCAGCTCCACCGTCCTCCCCGCCACCGCCCTCGACGGAGAAGCGCCGCTCCGCTGTACTGTCCGGTGGTGTCGAAGTTCCCGACCGTGCTGAAACGCCTGGTCCTCGGACGTCCGTTCCGCAGTGACAGGCTCGCTCACACGCTCCTGCCGAAGCGCATCGCGCTGCCTATCTTCGCGTCCGACGCGCTCTCGAGCGTGGCGTACGCGCCCGAAGAGATCTTCCTGACGCTCAGCGTCGCGGGGCTGTCCGCGTACGCGCTGGCGCCGTGGATCGGCATCATGGTCGCGCTGGTGATGCTCGTCGTCGTCGCGTCCTACCGGCAGAACGTGCACGCCTACCCGAGCGGCGGCGGTGACTACGAGGTCGCCAACACGAACCTGGGCGGCAAGTTCGGGCTGACCGTCGCGAGCGCGCTGCTCGTCGACTACGTCCTCACGGTCGCGGTGTCCACTTCGTCCGGTGTGGCCAACATCGGGTCCGCCGTCCCGTGGGTCGCCGAGCACAAGGTGCTGGCGTCCATCGTGATCGTCTCGGTGCTCACGGCGTTGAACCTGCGGGGCATCCGCGAGTCGGGCAAGGCCTTCGCGATCCCGACGTACGGGTTCATCATCGGCATCATGATCATGGTCGTCTGGGGCCTGTTCCAGGCGGCGACCGGCACCCAGATGAAGGCCGAGAGCGCCGGGTTCACGCTGAGCGCCGAAGGATCCTTCGCGGGTGTCGCGTACGCGTTCCTGGTGCTGCGGGCGTTCTCCTCCGGCGCCGCGGCGCTGACCGGGGTCGAGGCGATCAGCAACGGCGTCCCGGCGTTCCAGAAACCCAAGTCGAAGAACGCGGCCACCACGCTGCTGATGATGGGCCTGCTCGCCGTCACCATGCTGGTCGGCATCATCACGCTCGCCACGATCACCGACGTCAAGTTCGCCGAGGACCCGGCGGAGCAGCTCGCCGGCGCGCCCGCGGGCTACCAGCAGAAGACGATCGTCGCGCAGATCGCGCACGCGGTGTTCGCGGACTTCCCGCCGGCGTTCTACTACATCTCCTTCTCCACCGGCATCATCCTGCTGCTGGCCGCGAACACCGCATTCAACGGTTTCCCGGTGCTGGGCTCGATCCTGGCGCAGGACCGCTACCTGCCGCGGCAGCTGCACACCCGCGGCGACCGGCTCGCGTTCTCCAACGGCATCCTGTTCCTGGCGGCGTTCGCGCTGGTGCTGATCATCGCGTTCGACGCCGAGGTGACCCGGCTGATCCAGCTGTACATCGTGGGCGTGTTCGTGTCGTTCACGGTGAGCCAGGCGGGCATGATCCGGCACTGGAACCGGTTGCTGGCCAAGGAAACCGACCCCGCCAAGCGGCGGCGGATGCGGCGCTCGCAGACGGTCAACGCGGTCGGCCTCACCTGCACCGGCGTCGTGCTGGTGATCGTGCTGATCACGAAGTTCCTGCTGGGCGCGTGGATCGCGATCGCCGCGATGATCGCGATCTTCGTGCTGATGACCGCGATCCGGAAGCACTACGACCGCGTCGCCGACGAGCTGAAGGACCTCGGCGACACCCCGACCGTGCTGCCGTCGCGCAACCACGCGATCGTCCTGGTGTCCAAACTGCACCGCCCGACCCTGCGCGCGCTGGCCTACGCCAAGGCGATGCGCCCGGACGTCCTCGAAGCCGTCACGGTCAACGTGGACGACGCGGACACCCGCCGGCTCACCGCCGAATGGGACGCGCACAACTTCAAGGTGCCGCTGAAGGTCGTCGAATCGCCCTACCGCGAGATCACGAAACCGGTGCTGGACTACGTGAAGCGCGTGCGCGGCGACAACCCGCGCAACGTCGTCACCGTGTTCATCCCGGAGTACGTGGTCGGTCACTGGTGGGAGCAGGTGCTGCACAACCAGAGCGCGCTGCGGCTCAAAGGCCGTCTGCTGTTCCAGTCCGGCGTGATCGTGGCGAGCGTGCCGTGGCAGCTGGAGTCCTCGGCCAAGGCGGCCGCGCGCGTCCGGAACGAACGGCCCGCCGCGGGCGACGTCCGGCGCGGGTTCTCACCCGGCGGCGTCCCGCCCGTCACCCCCGTCTCGAAGCCCGTTTCCAAACCCGTCGCGAAACCCAAGGAGCCCGCTGAATGACGTCCTGGCAAGGCCGAGTACTCGAGGTGGAGGTCGGTGCGGTCGCGCACGGCGGCCACTGCGTGGCCCGCGCCGACGGACGGGTGGTGTTCGTCCGGCACGCGCTGCCCGGCGAGCACGTGCGCGTCGAGGTCACCGAGGACAACGGCGGCTCGTTCTGCCGTGGCGACGCGGTCGAGGTGCTCAAGCCGTCACCGGACCGCGTCACACCGCCGTGCCCGCTCGCCGCGCCCGGCGCGTGCGGCGGCTGCGACTGGCAGCACGCGTCGCCGTCGTACCAGCGTGAGCTGAAGGCCGCGGTGGTCGCGGAGCAGCTGCAGCGGCTGGCCGGCATCGAACGCGAGGTCGTCGTCGAAGCCCTCGACGGCGGGGTGCTGGACTGGCGCAGCCGCGTCCGGCTGGTCGCCGGGCGGGACGGGCGCGCGGGCCTGCGCGCCCACCACAGCCACCGCGTGGTGGCCCTGGAGGACTGCCCGATCGCGGTCCCGGGCGAGCTCGAAGACGTCCTCGCGCGGCGCTGGCGCCCGGGCAGCGAGCTGGAGGTGACCAGCGACGGCGACGGCCGCACCCACGTCCGCGAGCTGTCGACGGTGCGCGGCAAGGTCCGCGCCCGGCAGCTGTCGGGCGGGGTGGCGGTGCAGCACGCCGCGGGCCGCGACTGGCGCCTCGACGCGCACGGCTTCTGGCAGGTCCACCCGGCGGCGGCGTCCACCCTGGCCGCGGTCGTGGCGGAGTGGGCGGAAGCGCCGGCGGGCGGATCGGCCTGGGACCTCTACGCGGGCGTCGGGCTGTTCGCGTCGGTGCTGGCCTCGCAGGTCGGCGAATCCGGGAGGGTGCTGGCGATCGAGTCGGGCCGCCGCGCGGTCACCGACGGCCAGCACAACCTCGCGGACCTGCCGCAGGTGTCGTGGCAGGCCGGGCGGGTGGAGGACGTGCTGTCCGCGGCGGACAAGCCCGTCGACGTCGTCGTCCTGGACCCGCCCCGCAAGGGCGCGGGCAAGGCGGTGGTGGAGTCGATCGTGGCCGGCCAGCCGGACCGCGTCGTGTACGTCGCCTGCGACCCGGCGGCCCTGGCCCGCGACCTCGCGACTTTCACGTCGCACGGCTACGCGCTGACGGCGCTGCGCGCGTTCGACGCGTTCCCGATGACGCACCACGTGGAGTGCGTGGCGCTGCTGTCCTGAGTTTTGCCGGTGGTGGTCGTCACACTGTCCTGGTGACTGTTCTCGACGCTTTCGACCGGGCCGCGTCGAGGGTGACCGGCCTGGTCACCGCGCGAAGGTGGCCGTTGGGTGAGGTGCTGGGGGAGTTCCTGGTCCACATGCGCGTGAACGAGTACCTGGCCCACGGCTGGCTTTCCGGTCACCTTCCGCGGCTGGGCCGTTCGGTGGATCCCGATCGGGCGACAGCTCAGCCCGCGAACCAGCGCTGCGGCGCCGGGCGCAGGTTCTGGTAGATGTGCTTCGTCTCGGTGTACTCGCCCAAGCCCGACGGGCCCAGCTCGCGGCCGAAGCCGGACTGCTTGTAGCCGCCCCACTCGGCCTGCGGGAGGTACGGGTGGAAGTCGTTGATCCACACCGTGCCGTGGCGCAGCCGGCCCGCGACGCGCTGCGCCCGCCCGGCGTCCTGCGTGAACACCGCGCCGGCCAGGCCGTAGTGGGTGTCGTTGGCGATGCGGACGGCGTCGTCCTCGTCGGTGAACGTCTCGACCGTCAGCACCGGCCCGAACGACTCGTCGACGACCGCCGACGAGCCCTGTTCCACCTGGTCCAGGATGGTCGGGAGGTAGTAGAAGCCGTCGGCCAGCGCCGGATCCGCAGGCCGGCGGCCGCCCGTGCGCAGCACCGCGCCCTCGGCCAGCGCCGCCGCCACGTACTTCTCGATCTTGTCGCGGTGGGCCGCCGAGATCAGCGGGCCGGTTTCCGCCTGCGAGTCGAACGGCCCGCCGAGGCGGATCCGCTCCGCCCGGCGCACCAGCTCGGCGACGAACTCGTCGTGCCACTCGCGCTGCACGATCAGCCGCGCGCCGGCCGAGCAGACCTGGCCGGAGTGCAGGAACACCGCGGTCAGCGCGTAGTCGACCGCCGTCTCGAAGTCGGCGTCGGCGAAGACCACGTTCGGGTTCTTCCCGCCCAGCTCGAGGGCCACTTTCTTGACCGTGGCGGCCGCCGCCGCGGCGATGGTCCGGCCGGTCGCCAGGCCACCGGTGAACGACACCAGGTCGACGTCCGGGTGCTCGGCCAGCGGCGCGCCGACCTCCGCACCGGCGCCGAGCACCAGGTTCGCGACGCCGTCCGGCAGGCCCGCCTCGGTGAGCAGCTTGAGGAACAGGATCGCCGTGTGCGGCGTCAGCTCGCTGGGCTTGAGCACGAACGTGTTACCCGCGGCCAGCGCGGGTGCGATCTTCCACACGGTCTGCAACAGCGGGTAGTTCCACGGCGTGATCAGCCCGCAGACGCCGACCGGTTCGTGCACGATCCGGCTGAAGGCGTCCGGGTTGCCGGTGTCGACGACGCGGCCCGCGTCCTGGGCCGCGAGCTTGCCGAAGTACCGCAGGCAGGCGGCGATGTCGGCCATGTCGTAGCGGCTCTCGACCAGGCGCTTGCCGGTGTCGAGCGACTCGGCCCTGGCGAACGCCTCGGCGTCGCGGTCCAGCAGGTCGGCGGTGCGCAACAGCAGGTCACCGCGCAGGTGCGCGGGCGTGCCGGGCCACGGCCCGGTGTCGAACGCGCGCCGCGCCGCGGCGATGGCGGCCTCGGTGTCCGCGGCGGTGCCCTCGGCGACCGTCACGACCGGGGTGCCGTCGGCCGGGCAGCGGATTTCGCGCCGCCCGCCGGCCACCGCGTCCACCCAGTCGCCGCCGATGAAGAAGTCCGCCATGCCGCCCATTCTCGTGGCCACGCGGCGTAACCGCCACAGCAGCGCGGGGAGACGAGGTTCACCCCGCGTGATGACGGGTGGTCGCGCTCCGCCTGTGACGCCGGACGCGGCGGGCGGAACCTCGGTGGCGGGTCTCCGTAGACTGGCCGGAACGTGGTCGTGGATGAGCGAGGTGGAGACGAGTGACGATGCTGGAGTCCGTCAGCGGACCGGCGGACCTGAAGCGCATGAGTGTCGAGGACCTCGGCGAACTGGCGGCCGAGATCCGGGACTTCCTCGTCGACAAGGTCCGCAGGGCCGGCGGGCACCTGGGGCCGAACCTCGGCGTCGTCGAGATGACACTGGCCCTGCACCGCGTGTTCGACTCGCCGCGCGACGCGATCGTCTGGGACGTCGGGCACCAGGCCTACGTCCACAAGATCGTCACCGGCCGCGCCGAGGGTTTCGACAAGCTGCGCCAGACCGGCGGCGTCACCGGCTACCCGTCGCGCGCCGAGAGCGAGCACGACTGGGTCGAGAGCAGCCACGCCTCCTCGGCACTGTCCTATGTGGACGGCCTGGCGAAGGCGTTCGCGCTGGGTGACGACGAGCGGCACGCGGTCGCCGTCGTCGGCGACGGCGCGCTCACCGGCGGCATGTGCTGGGAGGCGCTCAACAACATCGCCGCGCACCGGGACCGCCCGGTCGTGATCGTCATCAACGACAACGGCCGGTCCTACTCGCCGACCATCGGCGGGCTCGCCGACCACCTCGCCGCGCTGCGCCTGCAACCCGGGTACGAGCGCCTGCTCGACGGCGGCCGCGAGCTCCTCAAGCACACCCCCGTCGTCGGCAAGCCGATCTACGCCGCCCTGCACGCCGCGAAGGCCGGCCTGAAGGACGCGTTGAGCCCGCAGGCGATGTTCTCCGACCTCGGCCTGAAGTACCTCGGCCCGGTCGACGGCCACGACTTCGCCGCGCTGGAGAAGGCGTTCCAGAGCGCGAAGGCGTTCGGCGGCGCGGTGATCGTGCACGTGGTCACCGAGAAGGGCCACGGCTACGCGCCCGCGGTCAACAACGAGCACGACCAGATGCACCAGACCGACCCGATCGACCCGGAGACCGGCCTGCCGCCGGTGAAGGGCCCCAGCTGGACCGGCGTGTTCGGCGACGAGCTGGCGAAGATCGGCGCCGACCGCGACGACGTCGTCGCGATCACCGCGGCGATGCTGCGCTCGACCGGGCTGGACAAGTTCGCCGAGGCGTTCCCGGACCGCTGGTACGACGTCGGCATCGCCGAGCAGCACGCCGTCACCTCGGCCGCCGGTCTCGCCATGGGCGGGCTGCACCCGGTCGTCGCGATCTACTCGACGTTCCTCAACCGCGCGTTCGACCAGGTCCTGATGGACGTCGCGCTGCACCGCCTGCCGGTGACGCTGGTGCTGGACCGCGCCGGGATCACCGGGCCGGACGGGCCGAGCCACCACGGCATGTGGGACCTGTCGCTGCTGGGCATGGTGCCCGGCATGCGCGTCGCCGCGCCGCGCGACCCGGCCACGCTGCGCGAGGAGCTGCGCGAAGCGGTGGCGGTGGCCGACGGCCCGACCGCGCTGCGGTTCTCCAAGGGCAAGGTCGGCACGGACGTC
This sequence comes from Amycolatopsis sp. NBC_01307, assembly GCF_035975215.1. Lineage (NCBI taxonomy): Bacteria > Bacillati > Actinomycetota > Actinomycetes > Pseudonocardiales > Pseudonocardiaceae > Amycolatopsis > Amycolatopsis sp. NBC_01307. Next base: position 526,486 of record NZ_CP108403.1, read on the forward strand.
ACCGCCGTCGAGCGGCTCGGCACGGTCGACGTGCTGCGCCGCCCGAAGGAGGGCGCCGACGTCCTGCTGGTCACGGTGGGCGCGTTCGCCACGCTGGGCCTGGCCGCCGCGGCTCGGCTGGCCGACCAGGGCATCGGCGTCACGGTCGTCGACCCGCGCTGGGTGCTGCCGGTGCCCGCGGAGCTGGTCGCGCTGGCCGAGCAGCACAAGCTGGTGGTGACGGTCGAGGACAGCGGCCGCCACGGCGGCTTCGGCTCGGCCCTGGCGGCGGTCTTCCGCGACGCCGAGTGCGACGTCCCGCTGCGCGACCTGGCCGTCCCGCAGACGTTCCACGACCTGGGCAGCCGCGACGAGGTCCTGACCCGCATCGGCCTCACCGCTCAGGACGTCGCCCGCCGGGTGACGGAGTGGGCGTCGGGCCGCATCGGCGCACCCGCGGAACGGTCCGAGAAGAGCGCCGACCGCAGCTGAGTGTGAAAGCCGTGAAGGCCTCCTTACCGGCTCTTATGGCCGGTAAGGAGGCCTTCACGGCTTTACCGCCGACCTCGCGGGTCAGGCTTCGGCGGCTACCGCGTCGTGCATTGGCGCGGTTGCCCGGCCGAAGACCTCCGCCGGTTCCGGGAAGAGCTTCACCAGCGCCGGGTACGCGATTGCCGCGGTGCCCAGGGTTACCAGCAGGCTGATGTCGACGCCGCCCGCGATGTTGCGTAGCGGGCCGGCGATCATCGGGGTGTTCGCGCACAGCAGGCCCAGCGCCGTTGCCGGGATCCAGGCCGCCATTGCGCGCCAGTTCACCCCGCGGGTGAACCAGTAGCGTCCGCCGCGGCGGCCCTCGTTGAAGACCTGCAGGTCGGCGACGTCGTAGAAGCCGCGTCGTTGGACGAAGCCGATCATCATGATCACCATCCACGGCGAGGTGCACAGCACGATCAGCGTGGCGAACGCGTTGATGCTGGACACCATGTCGAGCGCGAAGTTGCCGACGAAGATGAACACCACGCTCAGCGTGCCGATCAGCAGTGTCGCCTGGACCCGTGACAGCCGCGGGAAGATCGAGCTGAAGTCCAGCCCCGTGCCGTAGAGCGACGTCGTGCCCGTCGACAGGCCGCCGATCAGCGCCACCACGATGAGCGGGATCGCGTACCAGAGCGGGGAAATCGCCGTCAGGCCGGTGATATAGTCGGCCGGGTCGGCGACCAGCGTGGCCGTCGCGATGCCGAAGCCGAACGGCAGCAGCGTCGCCACCTGCGCGAGGAACGGTGCCGCCAGCAGGGAGCGTTTGCTGTACTTGGAAGGGATGTAGCGGGACCAGTCGCCGAGGAACGCACCGAACGAGATCGGGTTGGCCAACGCCGTGACCACCGCAAGGATGAACGTCGGCCCGAACGTGCCCAGCGCGTACGTGCCCGTGCCGCTGAAGCCCGGGTCGAACGTGCCGCCGTAGGCGAGGACGCCCAGCAGCATGATCACCGTGCCCAGGACCACCGCGACCCGGTTGACCAGCAGCATGAACCGGTAGCCGTAGATGCAGACGACGAGCGTCGCGATCGCGATGACGCCGTACGCGACGGCCCGCAGCACGGCGCCGCCGTCGAAGCCGAAGAGCCGTTGCGCCGCCCCGGCGACGGCGTCGCCGCTGACCCAGACCGAGATCGCGAAGAACGTGATCGCCGTCAGCAGCGACAGGAACGAGCCGACGCACCGGCCGACGACGCCGAAGTGCGCGCCGGACGACACCGCGTTGTTCGTGCGGGTGCGCGGGCCGAACAACGCCATCGGGGCCAGCACGAGCCCGCCGAGCACCACGCCGATCGCCGTCGCCGCCAGCGCGGCCCGGAAGCTCAGGCCGTACGCGATCGGCAGCGTGCCGAGGATGATCGTGGCGAACGTGTTCGCGCCGCCGAACGCCATCCGGAACAGGTCACGCGGGCGCGAAGTCTGTTCCTCCGGCGGGATCGGCGCGATCCCGTGCTGCTCGACCTCGGTGATCCCGCCGCTCACGCGAACCGCGTCATCACGTGCTTGACGCGGGTGTACTCGGCGAAGGCGTACGCCGACAGGTCCTTGCCGTGCCCCGAGTGGCCGAAGCCGCCGTGCGGCATCTCGGCGACCAGCGGGCCGTGCGTGTTGACCCACACGCAGCCGAAGTCCAGCTCGGCCGAGACGCGCGCGGCGATCGCGAGGTCGCGCGTCCAGACCGACGACGCCAGCCCGTACGGCACGCCGTTGGCCAGCGCGACACCCTCGTCTTCGTCCGAAAAGGACTGAACGGTGACGACCGGTCCGAAGATCTCCTCCTGGACGATCTCGTCGTCCTGACGCAGCCCGGAAACCACCGTGGGGGAGAAGTAGAACCCGCGGTCGCCGTGCTGAACCCCGCCGGTCTCGACGCGGGCGTGCGACGGTAGCCGTTCGAGCAGACCCTGGACGCGGTCGAACTGCGCGCGGCTGTTGAGCGGGCCGAAGTCGACGCCCGGTGTCTGCGCGGCGGCGGCTTTGGTCAGCTCCGCGACGAAGTCGTCGTGGATCGAGGCGTGCACCAGCACCCGGCTGCCCGCGGTGCAGTCCTGCCCGGCGTTGTAGAACGCGGCGCCCACGATGCCTTCGGCCGTCGAGGCGAGGTCGACGTCGGGGAAGACCAGCAGCGGTGCGTTGCCGCCCAGCTCCAGGTGGGTGCGCTTGAGGTCGGCGGCCGCCACGGTGGCGACGTCGATGCCCGCCCGCGTCGACCCGGTGATCGAGACCAGAGCCGTGATCGGGTGCTTGACCAGGGCGCGGCCGGTGTCGCGGTCGCCGGTCAGGACCGTGAACGCACCCGAAGGCAGGAACTCGGCGGCGACCTCGGCCAGCAGCACGGCCGTCGACGGGGTCGTCTCGGCGGGCTTGAGCACCACAGTGTTCCCGGCGGCCAGCGCCGGGGCGATCTTCCAGATCGCCATCATCAGCGGGTAGTTCCACGGCGCGATCTGCGCGCAGACCCCGACCGGCTCGCGGCGGATCACCGACGTGTGGCCGGCCGTGTACTCCCCGGCCGCGGTGCCTTCCAGCTGCCGCGCGGCGCCCGCGAAGAACCGCAGGGCGCTGACGCACTCCGGGATCTCCTCCTCCAGCACGACGGACCGGATCTTGCCCGTCTCGCGCACTTCCAGGTCGGCGAACTCCGCCGCACGCGCTTCCAGCGCGTCCGCGATCTTCAGGAGGGCGAGCTGCCGCTGCGCCGGGGTGCTGCGCCGCCACACCTTGAACGCCCGCGCGGCCGATTCGAGAGCGTTGTCCACATCGGACTGCGTGGCGATCGGGCTGGTGCCGAACACTTCGCCGGTCGCCGGGTCGGTCAGGTCGAGCGTCATGACTGCTCCGGGTGGGTCGGCTCGAACATCTTCAGCAGGGCGGGCAGGACCACGACGGACGGCCCCGGCGTGCGCAACGCCTCGGCGAGATCGGCGCCGACGCTGTCCAAAGTGGACAACTGAGCGGCGACGCCGAAAGACTGCGCCAGCGCCACGAAGTCGGGCCGGGCCAGCTCGGTGGCCGTCGACTGCCCGAAGGCGCCGGTGAGGTACTCGCGGAGGATGCCGTACCCGCCGTCGTCGACGATCAGCCACGTGACGTCCAGGCCGTGCTGGACGGCGGTGGCCAGCTCCGCGACGCTGTACATCGCGCCGCCGTCGCCGGACACGGCCAGCGTGGGTCCGCCGGTCGCGGCCGCGCCGCCGAGCGCGCCGGGCAGGCCGTAGCCGAGGCCGCCCGCGCCCTGCGCCGTGTGGATCGGCGCACCCTCGGGGTTCCACACCGACCAGGCCCAGTACGCGGCGATCGTCATGTCCCAGTACGTCTGCGTGCCGTCGGGGACGGCCGCGCGGACGTCGTCGACGAGCTTGCGTTCGACGGCCAGATCCTGACCGTCCAAACGCGACTGCACCCGTGACAGCAAGGAAGCGACCGCCGCTTCCGCGCGGCCGTCCGAACGCCGCATCGGCACCCACTCCAGCAGCGCCTGCAGCGTGAGCCGGACGTCGGCGTGGATGCCCAGGCCCGGGTAGTTGGACTCCAGCTTGCCCAGGTCGGCCTCGACCTGGATCACGCGCCCACGCGGCGCGAACTCGCGGTAGTTGCTGGACAGTTCGCCGAGCCCGGAGCCCAGCACGAGCAGCACGTCGGCGTCGGCGAGGAACTCCGTGCTGTGCCAGTCCTCCAGCCACGACTGCCCGGACAGCTCGTGGTCCCAGCCGAAGACGCCCTTGCCGCCGAAGGTCGACAGCACGGGCGCGCGCAGAGCTTCGGCGAGCGCCCCCAGCTCGGCGTGGGCGCCGGACCGCAGCGCGCCACCCCCGGCCAGGATGACCGGGTTCGACGCCGCGGCCAGCAGATCCGCCGCCGCGGTGACCAGCTCGGGCAGCGGCGCCAGGGGAGCGGGCGCGGCGGCTACCGACGTGATCGGCGGGACTCCGGCCGGGCCGAGCAGCACATCCTGGGGGATCTCGACCCAGACCGGACCGTAGGGCGCGGTCGAGGCCGACGTCCAGGCTTCGCGCAAGGCCGAAGGGATCTGGCTCGCGCGGCGCACGACGTGCACCGACTTCACGACGCCCGCGAAGCTCGCCTGCTGGTCCGGCAGCTCGTGCAGGTACCCGTGCCGGCCACCGCCGAGGCCGGCCACCGGGATCTGGCTGGAGATCCCGAGCACCGGCACCGACGCCGCGCGGGACTCCTGCAGGGAAGCCAGCGTCAGCAGCGCGCCCGGGCCGGTGGAGACGACGAGCGGCGTCACCGGGACCGGGCCGTCCGGGTTCGCCGCGAGCCGCGCGCGGGCGTGCCCGTCGGCGGCGAAGGCGAGGTTGTTCTCGACGCGCCCGCTGATCACGCGCAGGTCGTCGGCCCGCCGCAGGGCTTCGAACAGGCCCAGGGCGTGCTGGCCCGGCAGGCCGAAGACCGTGTCGGCGCCCAGGGCGCGCAGCGTTTCGACGACGACGTCGCCGCCGATGCGTTCGGTGTCCGTCATGCGCTCTTCCCCAAGGTCAGCAGGCTCACCAGGTCGTAGGCGACGTGGGAGGCCGCGATGGCGGTGATCTCGGCGTGATCGTAAGCGGGGGCCAGTTCGACGACGTCGGCTCCGATCAGGTTGAGGTCGCGCAGCCCGCGCAGGATCTCCAGCAGCTCGCGGCTGGTCATCCCACCGGCTTCGGGGGTGCCCGTGCCGGGGGCGTGGGCCGGGTCGAGGACGTCGATGTCGACGGAGACGTACAGCGGCCGGTCGCCGATCCGCTGCCGCAGCGCGTCCACGGTCTCGTCGACACCCCGGCGCATGACGTCGCCGGAGGTGACGATGCCGAAGCCGAGGCGGCGGTCCTCTTCGAGGTCCCGCTTGCCGTACAACGGCCCGCGCGTGCCGACGTGCGACAGCGCGCTCGTGTCGAGGATGCCCTCCTCCGACGCCCGCCGGAACGGGGTGCCGTGGGTGTAGGGCTCGCCGAAGTAGGTGTCCCAGGTGTCGAGGTGCGCGTCGAAGTGCAGCAGCGCCACCGGTCCGTGGCGCTTGGCCGCCGCGCGCAGCAGCGGCAGCGCGATCGTGTGGTCGCCGCCGACGGTCACCAGCCGCGTCCCGTTCGCCTGCAGCGCCTCGGCTTCCTGCTGCAGGACCTCGATCGCCTCGCCGATGTTGAACGGGTTGACGGCGATGTCACCCGCGTCCACCACCTGCATCTCGGCGAACGGCGAGACGTCCAGCTCCGGGTGGTAGGGCCGCAGCAGCCGGCTCGCCTCGCGGACGGCGGCCGGGCCGAACCGCGCGCCGGGCCGGTAGGACACCCCGGAGTCGAAGGGCACCCCGACGACGGCGACGTCGGCGTGGGGGACCTGGTCGATCCGCGGCAGCCGCGCGAAGGTGGCGAACCCGGCGAACCGGGGGATCCGCGACGAGTCGAGGGGTCCGACGTTAGGCACTGGCAGGCTCCTGTTCGCGGGTCGGGACGGACGTGTCTTCGCCGTTGAGACGGCGGGTCCAGGTGGTCAGGATCGAGTCGGCCGTGCGGGGCGTGGCGAAGCTGACGGCCAGGTAGACCAGCAGGCTCGCGCCCAGGCCCCAGTAGATCGGGGTGTTGGCCTCGACGCCGTCGATGATCATGAACGTCACGACGGACACCGTGCCGGCGATCATCGAGGCGTACGCGCCCTGGCGGGTGCCGCGCTTCCAGAACAGCGCGCCGACGATCGCCACCAGCAGGCCGCCGACGAGGATGTCGTAGGCGATGGTGAGCGCGTTGACGACGTCGTCGACGATCATCGCGATGCCGATCGCGACCAGGCCGAGCACGAGCGTGGTGATCCGGTTGCGGCGGACCTCGCCGGTCTCGCTGTTCTTCAGGCCCAGCTTGGTCAGCAGGTCCGACGTCGTGGTGGTGGCGCAGGCGATGAGCGCGCCGCTGGCGGTCGACATCATCGCCGAGAGCGCGGCGGCCAGCACCAGCCCGCGGACGCCGGTCGGCAGCAGGCGTTCGACGATCGTCGCGAAGGCGTCCTGCGCGCTGCCGAGGTCCGGGTAGAGCGCGTGGGCGGCCATCCCGATCAGCGCGCCGGCGACGCCGTAGACCAGGCAGTAGACGCCGGAGGTGATCCCGCCGGACGTCGCGATCGCCGGCGTGCGGGCGGTGAACACGCGCTGCCAGATGTCCTGGCCGATGAGCAGGCCGAAGGTGTAGATCACGAAGTACGTGACGATCGTGTCCGTGCCGATCGAGGTGAAGCTGAAGAAGCTCGCGTCGAGCTTCTCGCTCATGCCGCTGAAACCGCCGGCGGAGCTGATCGCGACCGGCAGCAGGATCGCCAGGATGCCGATGGTCTTGATGACGAACTGGGCGATGTCGGTGAGCGTGATCGACCACATGCCGCCGAGCACCGAGTAGAGCACCACGATCGCGCCGCCGACGGCGATGCCCGCCCAGTTCGGCAGGTCGAACAGCACCTTGAAGATGGTGGCGAAGGCCAGCGTCGAGGTGACCGTGAGCATCAGGGTGTAGCCCCACATCACGACGCCGGACACCGCGCTGGTGTTGCCGCCGTAACGCAGGTCGAGCATCTCGCCGACGGTGTAGACCTTGAGCCGCACCAGCCGCCGCGCGAACACCGCGTGCAGCACCAGGATGCCGACGCCGATGGAGAGCACCAGCCAGGCGCCCGAGATGCCGTAGGTGTAACCGAGCTTCACGCCGCCGACGGTGGACGCGCCGCCGAGCACGACGGCCGACATCGTGCCGGAGTACATGAACCAGCCCAGCCGCCGCCCGGCGACGAGGTAGTCGGACTTCGTCTTCGCGAGCCGGAGGCCGTACCAGCCGACCCCGAGCATCCCCGCGATGTAGAGCGCGATGACCACATAGTCCCCGGTCACGGCGGTCCTCCTTACCTCTTCGGGTGGTGTTCGGGTCACCGTAGGTTCGCGGGCCACCCCGCTGGCATGGGACGATCCATCCTCTGTTTGCTCAATATGAGGACGTAATGACCCAGAACGCGGATCCGTGGTCCACCGAAGTGAATGTCCCGTTACGGGACGTCGTCGGCAACCGGGAGCTCGCGCTCGACGTCGTCCCCGAGACGCTGCGGCCGGGCGCGCTCGACGCCCCGGTGCGCTGGGCGCACGTCAGCGAGCTGCGGGACCCCGCGCCGTACCTGATCGGCGAGGAGCTGATCCTCACCGCCGGGGTGAACCTGCCCGACGACGTCGACCGGTACGTGCGCGGGCTGCGCGAGGCCGGCGTGACGGCGCTCGGCTTCGGGCTCACCCCGACCGTCTCCGAGACGCTGCCCGAACCGCTGCGCCGGGCCTGCGCGCGGCACGGGCTGCCGCTGCTGGTGGTGCCGCCGCGGACGCCGTTCCTGGCGATCAACCGGGCCGTCTCGGTCGCGCTGACCGAGGCGGGCCAGCGGGAGCAACGGCGGATCACCGCGGCCCGGGAAGCCCTGACACGCGCGGCGGGCGGCGGGCTCGGCGAGCTGACGGAAGCGCTCGCGGACCGGCTGCGGTCCTGGGTCGCGCTGGTCGGCGCCGGGGACGTGCTGGCCTCGGCCCACGACGCGCCGACGCCGTTGCCGCCCGAGGTGCGCGAGCTCGTCGCCACCGTGCGGGCAGGCAGCGGGATCCGCAGCGCGACGACCGAGCTGGCCGGCGGCGTTTTCGTCGTGGTCCAGCCGGTGTACCCGCAGGCGACGGCGTCGCACCTGGTGGTCACCGGCCGCGCCCGCCGGTTCGACAGCGCCGACCGCGCGATCCTCGCCGTCGGCGCGGCCCTGCTCGGCCTGGTCGGGCGCGCTGGTTCGGACGCGGCCGAGCTGGGCGCGGCGGCGACCGGGCTGCTGCTCGGGCGCGCGTCGGCCGACGGCGTCGCGCGGGCCGTCCTGGGATCGGACGTCTGCCGGCTGGTCGCGGGTGCGCCGTACCGCCGCGGGCCCGGCGAGGTGGCGTTGCGCCCGGACTGGCTGCGCGCGCGGCTGGACACGCCGCTGCTCGAGGTCCGGCCCGGCCCGCGGTTCGTCGCGATCACCGGTCCGTCGCCGGGAGACCTGGAGGACTTGCGCGCACACGGCTGGCTCGCGGCGGCCGGGTCGCCGGTCCCGGCCGAGCGGCTGGCCGACGCCGTGGCCGAGGTGGATCTGCTGCTGGAGCGGGCGGTGGCCCTCGGCCGCCCGGTGCTCGCCGGCAGCGGCCCGCTCGACTTCGACGCGTTGGTGGCGCCGGACGCGTCCCGGGCGTTCGCGGCCCGGGCTTTGGAACCGCTGCTGGCCCTCGACCGGGCGGGGGACCGGGAACTGGTGCCGACGGTGCGCACGTGGCTGGCCCACCACGGCGGCTGGGAGGCGACCGCGACGGCGCTGGGCGTGCACCGCAACAGCGTCCGGCACCGGATCGCCCAGGTGGAGCGCGCGCTCGACGTGGACCTGGCGGACCCGGAGACCCGGATGCGGCTGTGGTTCGCCCTGCGCTGGGCCACACCCGACGCACGGTGAGGCTTGTTCAGCCGTCGGCCGCCGCATGACTTCGCGGTAATCCGCGGCATCCGGGGCGGGTCGCGGCGGCCTGACCAGAACAAGCCTCAGTCCTTAAAGGGCACTCTCAGGAAAATATGGGATTGTGGTCCGGTGCGAGTTTTGGTAGTCGAGGACGAAGAACCCCTGGCCGACGCGATCGCCCGTGGCTTGCGCCGCGAAGGCATGGCGGTGGACGTCGCGCTCACGGGTGATGACGGTCATGAGAAGGCCGCCGTCACGCGGTACGACGTCGTGTTGCTGGACCGGGATCTGCCCGGGATGTCCGGTGACGAGCTGTGCCGCGAGATCGTCGCGTCCGGCGAGCTGACGCGGGTGCTGATGCTGACCGCGAGCAGTTCGGTGTCGGACCGGGTCGAGGGGCTGTCGCTCGGTGCCGACGACTACCTCGCGAAACCGTTCGCCTTCCCCGAGCTGGTCGCGCGGGTGCGGGCGCTGGGCCGCCGCGCCACGCCGGCCGCGCCGCCGTTGCTGACCGCGGGTGACGTCGAGCTGGACCCGGCGAAGCGCACCGTGCGCCGCGCCAGCGGGCCGGTCGAGCTGACCCGCAAGGAGTTCGGCGTCCTCGAGGTGCTGCTCTCGGCCGCCGGTTCGGTGGTCAGCAGCGAAGAGCTGCTCGAACGGGTCTGGGACGAGAACGCCGACCCGTTCACCACGACCGTCCGGGTCACCGTCATGACGCTGCGCAAGAAGCTCGGCGAGCCGGGGATCATCGAGACGGTCGTCGGCTCCGGGTACCGGGTGCCGGAGCCCGGCACGCCGCGCGCGTGAACCTGCCGGGCACCCGCAGCCTCCGCGCCCGGATCACCCTGCTGGCGACCGTGCTGGTCGCCGCCGTCAGCCTGCTGCTGCTCTGGCTGGCCTGGACGCTGGTGCGGGACTCGCTCGACGCGGTCCCGCAGATGCCGCCGGGCAGCACCGTGGTCGTCGACGGCGTCCAGGTGGACGCCTCGACGCTCGCGGAGCACCTGCGCGTGCACGCCCGCAACCGGATGCTGCTGTTCGGGTCGCTGGCGTTCCTGCTGGTGGTGGCGGCCGCGGCGATCCTCGCCTGGACGTTCACCTCGCGCGTGCTGCTGCCGCTGCGCGAGATCACCGGCACGGCGCGGCGGCTGTCGGTCGAGTCGCTCGGGGCGCGGATCGGCGAGGTCCGCTCGCGTGACGAGCTGGCCGAGCTGGCCGGCACGTTCGACGACATGCTCGACCGGCTGCAGGCCGCGTTCGACGCGCAACGCCACTTCGTCGCGAACGCGAGCCACGAGCTGCGGACGCCGTTGTCGGTGATCCGCACGGAACTGGACGTCACGCTCGCCGACGAGGAAGCCGACGTGGCCGAGCTGCGCCGGATGGGCGGCGTGGTCCGCGACGCGACCGAACGCGCCGGCCAGCTCGTCAACTCGCTGCTGCTGCTGGCCCGCACGGATGGCGCGGGCCTCGGCGTCCGCGAGCCGGTGGACCTGGTGGTGGTCGTCGACCGCGCCTGGCGCTCGGCCCGCGTCGAGGCTGAGCAGCGCGGGATCCGGGCGTCGTTCACGATGGCGCCGGCGCCCACGTTCGGCGATCCCGCGCTGCTGGAACGGATCGCGGGCAACCTGCTGGAGAACGCCGTGCGCCACAACGTCGAGCACGGCTGGCTGGACGTCGTGACCCAGCCGGGCCCGCAGTGGTCGGTGCTGCGGGTCCGCTCGTCGGGCGGCCTCGTGGACCCGGCGGCGGTGCCGGAGCTGTTCGAGCCGTTCCGCCGCGCGGGCGTGGCGCGCACGGCCCGGTTCGGTGCGGGACTGGGGTTGTCGATCGTCCGCGCGGCGGTCGCGGCGCACGGCGGGAGCGTGGCGGCGGAGCCGATCGTCGGCGGTGGACTGGCCGTGACGGTGCACCTGCCCGTCGGCTGAGCGTCAGCGGGCGGTGTACGCGCCGCCGTTGACGTGCACGACCTGCCCGGTGAGGTGACCGGATCCGTTGCCCGCCAAGAAGAAGATCGTGTCGGCGGTCTCGGCGGGCGTGCCGGGCCGCTTGTCGAACGCCACCGAGACGCGAGCCCGGACCCAGTCCTCGGTCACGGTGCCCTGGAAGAACTCGGTGTCGAGCGTGACACCGGGGGCGACGACGTTCGCGCTGATCCCGCGTCCGGCCAGTTTCCGGGCGAGGTCGACGTTCCAGGCTTCGATGGCGGCCTTGGCCGCGCCGTAGGAGCCGGAGCCCTGCTTCGCCGCGATCGAGCCCACGGTGACGATCCGGGCGCCGTCGGCCAGCCGCGGCGTCAGGGCTTCCGTGACGAGCACGGCGGTGAGGACGTTGGCGTCGAAGTTGGCCCGCCACGCGGCCGCGACGCCGTCGAGGTCACCGGGCTCGACGGCCGGGCGTTGCCGGTCGGTGTTGCCGCCCGCGTTGTTGACGAGCACGTCGACCGAGCCGGGCAACTGGTCGAGCGCGGCCCGGACCGAGCCCGGGTCGGCCGCGTCGAAAGCCAGGTAGCGCACGCCGAGTTTCGCGGCGGTGCCGGCCAGGACGTCCTCGCGGCGACCGGTGATGGTGACGGTGTCGCCCGCCGCGGCGAAGAGGGCGGCGGTGGTGGCGCCGATGCCGGTGCCACCACCGGTGATGACGACGGTGCGGGAAGAAGTCATGGCCCAGTTCTAGAATCAGATTCTCGATAAGTCAAGAGATGTTCGAACATCTGAGATGAACTCGAAGATGTGTAGGGTGAGGCCATGGCGACGCCCGCTGCCGCGAAGACCCGCACCGATGACGTGTACGAGTGGCTGCGCGCCGACATCCTCGGCGGCGTCCTGGTGCCCGGTGAGCGGCTGAAGTTCCGGCCGCTGTGCGCGCGGTACACCGCGAGCGTGAGCCTCGTCCGCGAGGTGCTGAGCCGGCTCGCCGAGCAGGGACTGGTGCGCGCGAGCCCGCAGGTCGGGTTCCAGGTGACGCCGATCTCCGAGGCGGACCTGCGGGACCTGACCGCGACCCGGGTCGACATCGAAGGCCTGGCGCTGCGGCGGTCCGTCGAGCGCAACGACCTGGCCTGGCGCTCGAAAGTCGTCGCGGCGCACTACACCCTGGCGAACACGCGCCGCCGTGACCCGGCCGATCCCGGGCGCGTGACGCCGGACTGGGAAGCCGCGCACGCGGAGTTCCACGACGTCCTGCTCGCCGGGTGCGGCAGCGAACGCCTCTACGGCATCGCGCGCGCCCTGCGCGACAGCGCGAAGCTCTACCGGCGGTGGTCCGAAGCCCTCGACGAGCAGGACCGCGAGCGCGACCCGGCGGCCGAGCACGCCGCCATCACCGATCACGCGCTGGCCGGCGACGCGGACGGCGCGGTGGCCGCCCTGGCCGGCCACATCCGGCTGACCACCGACCTCATCCTCGAGACCCGGCCCGAGCAGGAGGGGCGCGCCGAACCGCGGAGTGTGCTGTGATTCCTGGCGTGGACGCGAAACCGCGGTCGTTGCCCCGGATCCTGGTGCCGGTCGTCGTCGCGGCCCTGGCCGCCGGGGTCGGGCTGGCGTTCTTCGTCGCGGCGCTGCTGCGGCCGCCCGATCTGCCGGTGGACACGAACCCCGGGCCGCTGGCCGGGCACAACCTCTGCGCGTCGGTCGCGGTGTACTTCCGGACCGACGACGAGATGCGGGACGCCGCGGGAAAGTTCCGCGACGACCCGAAGGCGCGGCGGGTGTTCGTCCAGACCAAAGCGGAGGCGTTCGCCCGGTTCAAGGACGTCTTCAAGGACCAGCCCGAACTGCTGCAGCTGACCACACCGGACGCGTTGCCCGCGTCGGTGTCGCTGCTCGCGGTGCCCGGCACGGACCTGGACGCCTGGGCCCGAGAGCTGCACGCCCGCTTCCCGAACGCCGACCAGGTGCAGGTCAACGACCTGAACGAGGCGGCGACGCGGCTGAAGGTCACCGCACCGCCGCCGAAGTGCCCGCGCGAGGGCGAGTACTGAAAGCCGTGAAGGCCTCCTTCCCGGCCATAAGAGCCGGTAAGGAGGCCTTCACGGCTTTACCTCAGGAGGCCGGGACCGACGCGACGCCCGGGGCGAGGAACGGCTTGCCGTTCACCCGCTCGGACACACCCGAGCGGTCCAGGTACGGCGTGATGCCGCCGTTCCAGAACGGCCAGCCGGCGCCGAGGACCAGGCACAGGTCGATGTCCTGCGCCTCGGCGACGACGCCTTCGTCGAGCATGATCCGGATCTCCTCGGCGATGGCGGAAAGGGCGCGCTCACGCACCTGCTCCGCCGTCGACGGCTGGTCGCCCTGCGTCCACAGCTCGACGACCTCGGGGTCGGGCGACTGGTTCCCCTGGGCATCCCAGACCCAGACGCCCTTCTTGCCCGCCTTGACGAACTTGGCGAGGTTGTCGCTGACCGTGAACCGGTCCGGGTACGCCTCGTGCAGCGTCTCGCCGACGTGCAGCGCGATGGCCGGGCCGACGAGCTGCATCAGCGTCAGCGGCGACATCGGCAGGCCGAGCGGCTCGAGCGCGCCGTCGGCGACCTCGAACGGCGTGCCCTCGTCGACCGCCACCAGCACCTCGCCGAGGAAGCGCAGCAGGAGCCGGTTGACCACGAAAGCCGAAGCGTCCTTCACCAGCACGCTGGACTTCTTCAGCTGCTTGCCGACCGAGAACGCCGTCGCGAGCGACGCGTCGTCGGTCTGCTCGCCGCGGACGATCTCCAGCAGCGGCAGCACGGCCACCGGGTTGAAGAAGTGGAAGCCGACCACGCGCTCGGGGTGCTGCAGCTTCGACGCCATCGCGGTGATCGACAGCGACGACGTGTTGGTCGCCAGGATCGCCTCGGCGGAGACGTGCTGCTCCAGCTCGGCGAACACCTGCTGCTTGACGCCCAGCTCCTCGAACACGGCCTCGATGACGAAGTCGGCGTCGGCGAACGCGGCCTTGTCGAGCGAACCGGAGACCAGCGCCTTGAGCCGGTTGGCGCCGTCCGGGGAGACGCGCTTCTTGGCCAGGAGCTTGTCGATCTCGTCGTGGACGTACCCGACACCCTTGTCGACGCGCGCCTGGTCGACGTCGGTCAGCACGACCGGCACCTTGAGACGGCGCACGAACAGCAGCGCGAGCTGGCTGGCCATCAGGCCGGCGCCGACGATGCCGACCTTGTTCACCTTGCGCGCCAGGTTCTTGTCCGGCGCGCCGGCCGGGCGCTTGGCGCGCTTGTTGACCAGGTTGAACGAGTACAGCCCGGCGCGCAGGACGTCGGACATGAGCAGCTCGGCGAGGCCGTCGGTCTCGGCCGCGTAACCCCGGTCGAGGTCGTTCTCCCGGGCCAGTTCCAGCAGCTCGACGGCCTTGGTCGCGCCCGGCGACGCGCCGTGCGTGCGGCCGTCCACAATGGACTTGGCCCGCGCGATGGCGTCGTCCCACTCCGCGCCGCGGTCGATCTCGCGCCGCGCCGGGGTGATCTCGCCGTTGACCACGCGAGCCAGCCACAGCAGCGACTGCTCGAGGTAGTCCGCCGAGCCGAAGACGGCGTCGACGATGCCCAGCTCGGCCGTCTTCTTGACGGTGAGCATCTTGTTCTGCGCCAGGGCGTTCTCGATGATCACCGTGACGGCGGCGTCCGGCCCGATGAGGTTCGGCAGCAGCTGCGTGCCGCCCCAGCCCGGGAACAGGCCGAGGAAGACCTCGGGGAACGCGATCGCGGCGGTGTTCTCCGAGAGCGTCCGGTAGTGGCACGACAGCGCCAGCTCGAGGCCGCCGCCCATGACCGCGCCGTTGACGAACCCGAACGTCGGGATCTTCGTCTCGGTGAGGCGGCGGAAGACGTCGTGCCCGGTCTGGGCGATCTCGCGCGCCAGCTTCGGGTCCGCGACGGACTCGACACCCGAGAGGTCCGCGCCGACGGCGAAGATGAACGGCTTGCCGGTGACGGCGATCGCGGCCGGCTCGGCCTCGAACGCCTTGTCCAGCGCGGTGTCGAGCGACACGAGCCCCTGCGGGCCGAAGGTGTTCGGCCGGGTGTGGTCGTGGCCGTTGTCGAGCGTGATCAGGGCGACCGGCTTGGTGAGTCCGGGCACCTTGACGAGCCGGGTCGTCGCGACCGTGACGACCTCGTCGGGGAACGCGGCCTTCGCTTCTTCAGCGGTGAACGTCATTACTTCGCCCCCTCGAACGCCGGGTTCTCCCAGATCACGGTGCCGCCCATGCCGATGCCGATGCACATCGTGGTGATGCCGTACTGCACGTCGGGCCGCTCGGCGAACTGGCGCGCGAGCTGCGTCATCAGCCGGACGCCGGAGGAGGCCAGCGGGTGGCCGCAGGCGATCGCGCCGCCCCACTGGTTGACGCGCGGGTCGTCGTCGGCGATGCCGAAGTGGTCGAGGAAGGCCAGCACCTGCACGGCGAAGGCCTCGTTGATCTCGAACAGGCCGATGTCGTCGATGGAGAGGCCCGTGCGCTTGAACAGCTTCTCGGTGGCCGGCACCGGGCCGATGCCCATGACCTCGGGCTCGACGCCGGCGAAGGAGTAGCCGACCAGCCGCATCGCGACGGGCAGGCCCAGCTCGCGGGCGGTGTCCTCGTCGGCCAGCAGCGCCGCGGTCGCGCCGTCGTTGAGGCCCGCGGCGTTGCCGGCGGTGATCCGGCCGTGCGGGCGGAACGGCGTCTTCAGCCCGGCGAGCGTCTCGAGCGTGGTGCCGGGCCGCGGCGGCTCGTCCTCGGTGGCCAGGCCCCAGCCGAGTTCCTTCGAACGGGTGGCGACGGGCACCAGTTCGGGGCCGATCTTGCCGGTCTTGACGGCTTCGGCGTAGCGCTCCTGGCTGCGCGCGGCGAACGCGTCGGTGCGCAGCTTGGTGATGTCCGGGAACCGGTCGTGCAGGTTCTCGGCGGTCTGGCCCATGACGAGCGCGGTCGGGTCGACCAGCTTGTCGGCGATGATCCGCGGGTTCGGGTCGACGCCTTCACCCATCGGGTGGCGGCCCATGTGCTCGACGCCGCCGGCGATCGCGATGTCGTAGGCGCCGAAGCCGATACCGGACGCGGTGGTCGTGACGGCCGTCATGGCGCCGGCGCACATCCGGTCGAGGGCGAAGCCGGGCACCGACTTCGGCAGCCCGGCGAGCAGCGCGGCGGTGCGGCCGATGGTCAGGCCCTGGTCGCCGATCTGCGTGGTGGCGGCGATGGCCACCTCGTCGACGCGCTCGGGCGGCAGCTCCGGGTGCCGCCGCAGCAGCTCCCGGATGGCGTTGACGACCAGGTCGTCGGCGCGGGTCCCGGCGTAGATGCCCTTGTCGCCGGCCTTGCCGAATGGGGTCCGTACCCCCTCGACGAAGGCGACGTTGCGTACCCCTCGCGCGTTCGGCGCAAGCGGCGTTGCTGGTGCGGCCACGAATACTCCATCAAGTAGACAGGGTTGTTAGCCGCAGGGTAGCCCTTGTTACCCGTGGGTAACCAGTGGTGTGGCCCGGTCGAGTGGGGTAAGGCACACTCACGGGGTCATCGTCTGTCCCTTGACGAGCCAGGCGAGCCCGAACGCCCACACCGCGACGCTCTCCAGCCACAGTGCCGGGTGCAGCGCCGGGACGAGGCCGAGGGCGCTGGTGAGCACGATGAGCACCAGAGAGGCGAGGATCACGGCGCCGCAGGCGCGGTAGAAGGTGCCTCGCTGTGCGGAGTGCTCGCCGTCGCGCGGGAACAGCCGCAGGCAGAAGCAGGCCAGGCTCAGGAAGAACACCGTGGCGAACGTGAGGTGCAGGACGCCGGCGGTCCGGTCCCAGCCCGAGACGTCGCCGCCCGGCGTGGTGGGGAACAGCCCGACCCCGATCGCGCCGAGGCCCGCGACGGTGCTCACGACGTTGTCGACGAGGTCGTGACCGTAGTAGGCGAGCAGGAACACCCCGACCGCGCACATCGCGCCGACGAAGACGTTCCCCACGTCGGTGTAGTAGTAGCCGCTGAGCGAGCCGAGGAGGCCGCCGCCGTCCGCGAGCTGCTTGCCGAGGATCAGGACGGGCGGCAGCGCGAGCCCGATCAGCCCGATGGCGCGCCGCAGGTAGAGGTAGGAGTGGACGAGCGTGGTCTGCGGGGATGTGGTCGCCGTCGTCATGGCCGCCTCCGGGAGTCGTCCGTGATTCATCGGCACACCGGCGGCGGAGTCTGAGGGTCGTTACCGAGCGGACGACCAGATCCGCAGCCGATCGTTACCCAGCTCGGCGAAGGTGCCGTCGCGGTGCGCGGTGGGCCGGAAGCCCGCGGCGAACCCGATCCGGGCGCCGGCGGCGGGATCCCAGACCTCGAACCCGGCCTCGGCGGTGACGTACAGCAGGCCGCGGTGACCCCACATCTGGCCGGCGGGCCCGGCGAACATCCCGATCCGGCGGCCGGCCCCGGCGTCGCGGAGCTCGACGCCGTCGAGCATCGGCTCGTCCTCACCGATGCCTTGCAGCGCCACGGTGTTCTCGTCGATCCAGGCCATCGGCCGGTTCCAGCAGTAGCCGCGGTCGGCGAGCAGGCGACCGTGTTCGGGCGCGTGCCGCTCACCCGCGAGCCACGCCTCGCAGTCGAGCGCCAGCGGCACCCCCACCGGGTGCCAGGCCCAGCCGTCGACGAGCAGGACGCGCCCGGACGGGCTCGGCCGCAGCGCGCCGAAGAAGTAGTCGAGGTAGTGCTCTGGGTTCTCTTCACGGGTCGTGACGCGGTCGGTGAGCAGGCGGCCGGTGGCGGCGTCGAAGACGTCGAGCCGGTTCCAGCCGGTGGCCGCGACGACCAGCGCGCCGGCGCCGGCGTCGAGGAACGCGACGGGGAACCGGGTCGTGTCGGCGTGGTAGTCCTGCCGGTCCAGCGCCAGGGTCACCGCGCCGGAAGCGAGGTCGACGACCGCGCCGTATCGGCCGTAGTCGGTGACCACGGCGGCGAACCGGCCGTCGCCGCTCGTGTACAGCGCCGGTCCACGGACGTGACCGGCCCACTCGCGCGGGGGTTCCGGCGGCACGTCGACCGGCCCGATGAGCCGGGGTTCGCCGCCGATCCCGACCAGGCCTTCCGCGGTGAGCGCGAGCCAGCCGTCCGGCAGGGGCGCGAGGCACTGGTCGTTCAGCGGGGTGACCGGGCAGGCCGTCGTCGTCCAGGCACCGCCGAGGTCCCGGTCGTGCCGGAGGATTCCGGGGGTGCCGCGCCAGCCGAGGTCCGCGTCGGCCTCGGCCCGGTCGAAGCAGCCGGCGCACGCGTCGAGCAGTTCGGGGGCGTCGAGGTCGGCGCACGCCTCGCACAGCAGGTCGTACCGGGTCGCGACGCCCGTGAGCACGCGGAAGCAGTCAGGTCCGTTGTCGGTGGTCAGATGGGCGCAGACACGCGCCCCGGCGGCCGGTGCGAGATGGCCGCACGATAGAGCTTTCACCACTCCAGTGTGCGCAGGGGCGCACCTGATTTATCGCGACGCCAGGTACGCGAGCCAGCCGCCGGTGGCGGAGATGTCCTTCGCGCCTTCGGTAGCCGACGGTTCGCACAGGAAGCCCGGCACCTCGCGGCCGTCCGCCAGTTCGACCTTGCCGATGGCCAGCGGCGACGGGATCCGCGAGACGAACTCGCCGAAGCCCCGCACGGGAAGCGACCAGACCTCCGCCGCCACCGACACGCCGTCCGCGGGGACGCGCACCAGCCCGGGCTTCGGCGGCACAGTGTCCAAGGCGTAAAGACGGTACGAAGCCGCCGTGTCCACTTCGGACACGAACCGGCCGCCGCGGGACGTCAGCTCGTGGTTCAGCGGCTGCCCGCGAAGGTGCGCGCCGACCACGACGATCGGTACGCGCGCACCCGGCAGCGAGGCCAGCGCCGTCAGCTTCAGGTCGTCGTGCGGAGCGCCGACCAGCATGACGCCGAACGGGCGCCCGGCCACCGTCCCCGCCGGGACCGCCAAGGCCGACAGCCCGAACAGGTTGGTGGAGTTGGTGAACCGGCCGAGGCGCGCGTTGACGGCGACCGGGTCCGCGGCGACCTCGGCGAGCGTGGGGTGCTCGGTGGTCGTCGGCAGCAGGAGCGCGTCGACGCCGGCCAGCGTGGCCAGGGCTTCGGTGCGCAGCCCGGCCAGGGTGTCCTGGTCGGCGAACAGCCGGTGCGCGCGGATGTCCCGGGCGCCGGTGATGATGCCGTGCACCACCGGGTCGCAGTCGTCCGGGTGCGACTCCAGGAACTCGCCGACCGCCGTGTAGCGCTCGGCGACGAACGCGCCGCCGTACAAGAGCTGCGCCGCGTCCAGGAACGCCGAGATGTCCACAGTGGTCACTTCGGCGCCCGCGGCCGCGTAGCCCTCCACCGTCGCGGCGAACGCCTCCGCCCAGCCGGGTGCGAGCGGGCCGAGTTCCGCGGGCACGCCGATGCGGAACCGTCCCGTGTGGACCTGTTCGGGCTCGGCCAGGCACGTCAGTGCGAACGCCGCCTCCTCGACCGTCCGCGCGAAGAGCGAGACGCAGTCGATGCTGCGGCACGCGGGCACGACGCCCTCGGTCGGCAGCAGGCCCGGCGTCGGCTTGAGGCCGACGATCCCGTTGAACGCCGCCGGTACCCGTCCGGAACCCGCGGTGTCGGTGCCCAAAGCGAGGTCGACGATTCCCAGCGCCACTGCCACCGCCGACCCCGAGCTGGACCCGCCCGAGACGTACGCCGGGTCGACGGCGTTGCGGACCGCGCCGTACGGGCTGCGCGTGCCGACCAGCCCGGTCGCGAACTGGTCCAGGTTTGTCGTGCCGAGCACCAGCGCGCCGGCCGCCCGCAGCCGGGCCACGACCGGTGCGTCCGCGGCCGGCCGGTACGCGTAGGCCGGGCATCCCGCCGTCGTCGGCAGCCCGGCGACGTCGATGTTGCCCTTCACCGCGACGAGCGT
The DNA here is from genome assembly GCF_035975215.1 of Amycolatopsis sp. NBC_01307. Taxonomy (NCBI): domain Bacteria; kingdom Bacillati; phylum Actinomycetota; class Actinomycetes; order Pseudonocardiales; family Pseudonocardiaceae; genus Amycolatopsis; species Amycolatopsis sp. NBC_01307. Next base: position 546,368 of record NZ_CP108403.1, read on the forward strand.
CCCGTAGAGCGGCAGCCCACGCTCTTCCAGCGCGGCCGCTTCGGCCAGCACGTCGGCTTCCGGCCGCAGATCGATCCAGATTTCGGGCCGGTCGACCTGCTCGATCCGCCGGTAAGCCGCGCGCACGCGTTCCAGCAGGCTCATGCCAGCACCACCAACGGCGTGCCGGGCGCCACCTGGTCACCGGGGGACACGAGCACGTCGACCACCTTCCCGCCGGCCGGCGCCGGGATCCGCGCCTCCGTCTTCATCGCTTCCAGCGTCACCAGCGACTGCGCGTCCTCGACGTGCTGGCCCACCGAGACGTCCACCCGCCACACGGTCGCCGCGAACGGCGCCTCGACGACGTGGCCGCCAGGCGGAGCCTCGACGCGCGCCGAGGGCCGCGTCACCGGTTCCGGCTTCGGGTCGAACTCGCCCGCCGCCGCCCACGCCCGCCGCTCGGCCTCGAACGCCGCCGCCTGCGTCGCCCGGAAGTCCGCGATGCTCGACGCGTTGCCGGCCAGGAACTCCTGGTAGCCGGCGAGGGCGAACGAACCGTCGGTGACGTCGAGCTCCAGCTGACCGGCCGACGAACGCGCCCGCAGGTCCAGCAGCTCGTCGGCCGACACGGGGTACCAGGAGATCCGGTCGAAGAACCGCAGCAGCCACGGCGCTTTCGCGCCACGCCAGCTGTTCCAGACCTGCACGGTCCGCCCGACGAACTGGTACCCGCCCGGCCCCTCCATCCCGTAGATGCACAGGTAGGCGCCGCCGATGCCGACGGAGTTCTCCGCCGTCCACGTCCGCGCCGGGTTGTACTTCGTCGTGACCAGCCGGTGCCGCGGATCCAAGGGCGTCGCGACCGGCGCGCCCAGGTAGACGTCGCCGAGGCCGAGCACCAGGTACTCGGCGTCGAAGACCGTCCGGTAGACGTCGTCCACACTGGACAGTCCGTTGACGCGCCGGATGAACTCGATGTTCCACGGGCACCACGGCGCGTCGTCGCGCACGCCCGTCATGTACCGCTCGATCGCCTCGCGCGTCGCCGGGTCGTCCCACGACAGCGGGAGCCGCACGCTGCGGCTCGGCACCACGAGATCGTGCGTCGGCGGCAGGTCGCGTTCCAGCTCGCGCACCAGGCCGAGCGCCTTGCCGACCGGCAGCGCGTCCGGGTCGACGTGCACCTGCAGCGACCGGATGCCCGGAGTCAGGTCGACGATCCCGGGCACGCCCTCGGCCGCGAGCCGCTCGGCGAGCGCGTGCACCCGCATCCGCAACGCCAGGTCGAGCTTCATCTCGCCGTACTCGACGAGCAGGTTGTCGTCGCCGCTGCGCCGGTAGGTGACGGCCGGCTCGTCGTCCGAAGCGGACAGTCGCGTGAGGACACCGCCGTCGTGGCGCGCAGTCCGGCTCGGCTCGATTACTGACGCGTACCGCGTGCGCAGGGCCGCCGCGTGGTCGGCGTCGATCGGCACGAACCGCACGGTGTCGCCGGGGCGCAGCTGCCCGAGCTTCCACCGCTCGCCGGTGGCGACCGTCGCCGGGCAGACGAACCCGCCGAGGCTGGGGCCGTCCGGGCCGAGCAGGATCGGCAGGTCGCCGGTGTAGTCGACGGCGCCGATCGCGTACGGCGTGTCGTGGATGTTCGACGGGTGCAGCCCCGCCTCGCCGCCGTCCGCGCGGGCCCACTTCGGCCGCGGGCCGACGAGCCGGACGCCGGTGCGCGCCGAGTTGAAGTGGACCTGCCAGTCCGTGGTGTAGAACGTGTCGACGTCGTCGGGGGTGAAGAACTCCGGGGCCGCGTGCGGTCCTTCGAGCGCGCCGATCGTCCAGTGCGACGCGAAGCCCGGGCGGTCGGTCACCGGCCCGACGACGGGATCCGCGGGCACCGGGCCGAGCTGCAGTACGCCGCCCGCGGCCAGCGCGCGGCCGCCGTGCCCGCCGAAGCGGCCCAGGGTGAACGTCGCGGTGCTGCCGAGGAACTCCGGCACGTCGACGCCGCCGCGCAGCAGCACGTAACTGCGCAGCCCGGCCGTGCACGCCCGGACGTCGAGAGTCGCCCCCGCCGGCACCTCGACGGGGGTCCACGAGGGAACCTCGGCGCCGTCCACGAGGACGGTCGTCGGCGCGCCGGTGACGCACACCTGCGTGGCGTGCGAGAACCGCAGCGTGACACCGTCCACAGTGCACTCCAGGCCGGGCGCGCCCTCGGGGTTGCCCAGCGCGACGTTGCCCAGCCGCAGCGAACGGTCGTCCATCGGCCCGCTCGGCGGCACGCCGACGTGCCAGTACCCGGTGCGGCCCGGCCAGTCCTGCACGGTCGTCATGGTCCCGCCGCGCACGACGTCGATCCGCGGTTCGGTGTCCCCGACGTCGTCCAAAGTGGACGTGTCGTGCGTCGCGGTGCCGAACGCCGGATCGGCGGCCGCGGCTCGCAGCTGCCCGAGGTTGGTCGCGACGCCGTCGACGCGCGTCTCTTCGAGGGCCGTCCGCAGGTTCGCCAGGGCGTCCGCGCGGTCGGTGCCGGTGCAGATCACCTTGGCCAGCAACGGGTCGTAGTGCGTGGTGACGGTCGTGCCCGGCTCGACCCAGGTGTCCACCCGGGCGCCGGCGGGCCGCGTGAACCGCGTGACGAGGCCCGCACTCGGCCGGTGGCCGGCGCTGGGGTCCTCGGCGTACACGCGTGCCTCGACGGCGTGCCCGCGCGCCACCGGCACGGCCCGGAACATCGCGCGGTCGCCTTGGGCGAGCCGCAGCATCCAGGCGACCAGGTCGACGCCGTACACCGCCTCGGTGACCGGGTGCTCGACCTGCAACCGGGTGTTGACCTCGAGGAACGCCGCCTCGCGGTGCTCGGGGTCGTAGACGTACTCGACCGTGCCCGCCGAGCGGTACCGCACGGACGAACACAGCGCGACGGCCGAGTCGACCAGGCGACGGCGGACGGCGTCGGGCAGGTCCGGCGCCGGGCACTCCTCGACGACCTTCTGGTTGCGCCGCTGCAGCGAGCAATCGCGCGTGCCCAGCGCGAGGACCTCGCCGAAACCGTCGCCGAACACCTGGACCTCGACGTGCCGGGCGCGGCGCACCAGCCGTTCCAGGAACACCCCGGAACTGGCGAAGCTCTTGGCCGCGATGCTGCGCACACCGTCCCACGCGAGCCGCAGCTCCCCGGGCGTGGCGCACGCGCGCATCCCGATCCCGCCGCCCCCGCCGGTCGCCTTGAGCATCACCGGGTAGCCGATCTCCGCCGCGTGGGCCACCGCTTCGTCCACATCGGACAGCAGGCCGGTGCCGGGCAGCAGCGGGACGCCCGCCGCGATCGCCGCCTCGCGCGCGGTGTGCTTGCTGCCGAACACCTCCAGGTGCTCGGGCGACGGCCCGGCGAAGACGAGCCCGGCGTCCTCGCAGGCCCGCGCGAACGCCGCGTCCTCGGAGAGGAACCCGTACCCCGGGTGGACGGCGTCGCAGCTGGTCTCGAGCGCGGCCGCGATGATCGCGTCGGAGCGCAGATAGCTCTCCGCCGCGGGCGCCGGGCCGAGCCGGACGGCCCGGTCGGCGAGCCTCACGTGCGGGGTCAGGCGGTCGGCGTCCGAGTACACCGCGACGGTTTCGAGGCCCAGTTCCTTCGCGCTGCGCAGGATCCGGACCGCGATCTCGCCGCGGTTGGCGACGAGCAGTCTCACACCCCGCCTCCGGAAGCCGTCACGACCAGCCGGACCGGCGTCGGGTCGAACCCGTTGCACGGGTTGTTGATCTGCGGGCAGTTCGACACCAGCACCAGGACGTCGGTCTCGGCGCGCAGCCGGACCTCCAGGCCGGGCGCGGAGATCCCGTCGACGATGCCGAGGGTGCCGTCCGCCTCGACCGGCACGTTCATGTACCAGTTGACGTTGCTGACGAGGTCGCGCTTGCCGAGCCCCCACTTCGCGCCCTCGCTGAGGAAGTTCTCGACGCAGGCGTGCTGGAACCGGGTGTGCTGGCCGTAGCGCAGGCTGTTGGACTCCTTGCTGCACGCGCCGCCGAGTGTGTCGTGCCGCCCGCAGGTGTCGGCGACGACGGTCAGCAGCGGCGCGCCTTCCTGGGTGCGCAGCACGCTGCCAGTCGTCAGGAAGATGTTGCGCTGCGCGGCGATCGTCGCCGCGGCGCTGTAGCGCTTCGCCGTGTCGTTCGCGTCGTAGCACAGGAAGTCGACGGCCTGGTTGCCGCCGAGGTCGACGATCGACAGTTCCTGTCCCTGCTTCAGCACGAGGGAGAACGGCGCCCGCGCCGGGACGTCGAAGGTGAGCGTCAGCTGGGACTGGTAAGCGGCGCTCACGCGATCCCCCTCGCGGCCAGGTAGTCGGCGGTGTTCTCGAAAGCGCGCTGGGCTTCGGGGCTGTGCGTCCATTCGGGACTGTCCGGAGTGGACGGCCGATCGCGCCAGGCGAGCACTTCGAGCTTGGTCGCCGTGTAGTCCGGCCGCGGGTCGACCGGGTGCGGCACGTTCGCGAGCAGCACGATCGACGGGATCTCGATCCGCAGGTCGACGGACTTCCCGGCGCCCGCGGAGCCGGTGAACTCCAGCTCGCCCGCGGCACCCACGCGCACGCCCTGGAAGAACGACAGGCTCGGCGGCAGGTCGCGCGGGCCGAGCCCGTTCTTCGCCGCGGCCAACGTGAACAGCGGGAGCCCGGCGGGAGAGGGGCCCTGCGGGGCGCCGTCGCCGTAGTGCTCGGTGTTGCCGTCCACAGTGGACGTCCCGCACAGCGCGTCGTGCCGGCCGCTCGAATCCTCGACGATCGTCGCGAGCACCCGGGCCTGGTCCGACAGCAGCGCCACGGACCCGCCGAGGTAGGCGTTCCACTGCACCTTCACCGTGTCGGCGACGTTGAGCCGCTCCCAGGGCTGATCGGCGTTGAACAGCAGCAGGTGCGCGCACGCGTCGCCCTCGACGTCGGTGAGCCGCAGCCGGGTGCCGCGGGTCAGCACCTTGTGCGTGTACCCGCCACCGGCGACCGTCTCGGCCCAGGTCAGCGCCTCGGGTGCGACCCCCGGTGGCGGTGACGGCCACGTGCTCGCCGGGATCGACGGCATCGTGTCGACGACGGTGCCCGCCTGGGCGCGGGCGTGGTCACGCGCGCCGTAGGTGGTCGCGGTCGTGCTCATCGGACGTCCTCTCGGGTAGCGGTTCGAGGGCGGGAGCGGGGCGTGGCCGCAGCCGGCAGACCGCGCCGATCACGGGCGCGCCGCCGACGAACTCTAGCGGGAACAAGAGCGTCCGAGGACGCCCGAACCGGACAGATCGGAGATCTCCGCACGTCGCCGGCCGATGTTCACGACCATCGTCGGGCCGCGGGCGACGGCCGCCGCGGCCGACCGGAGCCGGTCGGCTCGTCGATCATGGACGCTCCCCGTGTCATGGTTTCGATCGTACGACAGAAATTAAGGTGACGGCAGGGCGTGACGATCTCCGCGGTGTTGCGACTCGGTTAACCGATCGGCCCACCGGCCGTCAACGATGACACCCCGGCGTAACGCCACCTCGGTGATCAGGTGCGGGAAGGGGACCTGGCAGGATCAGCGCCGTGGTCAAAGGGGCGGGGGTCGGCAGACCCAGGGCGAGTGGCGCGGCGGCGAACCGCCCGGACGCGCGGCAGGCCGTGCTCGACGCGGCGGGGGAGCTGTTCACCGGAGCCGGTTACGCGGCGACGACGACCCGCGCGATCGCCGAGCGCGCCGGGCTGCGCCAGGCGTCGCTCTACTACCACTTCCCGGCGAAGGAGGACATCCTCGCCGCGCTGCTGGCCGGGACGGTCCGCCCATCGCTGGTCCTGGCCGCGCAGCTGGTCGCCGGGGACGCGCCGGTGGCCGTCCGGCTGTGGGCCCTGGCCTACGCGGACATCGGCCTGCTCGGCGGCGCCCGGCACAACCTGGGCGCGCTGTACCTGCTGCCCGAGGTCGGCTCGCCCAACCTGGCCCGCTTCCGCGCCGAGCGCGCGGAGCTGAAGGCGGCCTACGGCGACCTGCTCGCCGCAGCGGGCGTCGTCCCGGCGGCCGTCCGCACGGACCTCGTTTTCGGCCTGGTGGAGAGCATCGCGGTGATCCGCCGCGACGACCCGGAGCTGGACGTCGAGGCCCACACCCGCGAAGGCGCCGACGGCGTCGTCCGGCTGGCCGGGCTGCCGGAGCCGACCGACGAGCTGCGAACGCGGGGCCACGCCCTCCTGGCGACGCCGACCGAATAGTGGACGTCCAGCGGCTTCGCGGCGAGATCACGTGGCTGCACGCGAAACTGGACCGCAAACGCAAGCGGGACAGCATCGAGGCGCTGGAACTGCGGCGAGAGATCGCGGAACGGCTGCTCGAACTCCACGACAGAGCACGCTGATGTCCTGGTCCGGCATCGCCCACCGCTGTGCGGAGACCGGTCGTGTCGACGAAGCGCTGGCGCTGTTGTCCTGGCTGGAGGCGACCTTCGCCTACGTGATGGGGCGGGAGCACCCGGTGGTCCGCGAGTGTCGCGTCGCAGTCGCGAGCACGTTGCACCGCGTCGGCCGGTACGCGGCGGCGATCGACGCCTACCGGGCCCTGCTCGACCGGAACCCGGAGTTGCTGGGTGTGGCTCGCTCGTGCGCAGGCCGAGCTGGGCCGGTTCGACGACGCGGAACAGACGCTGCGCACGGCCGGGCCCGCGCTGCTCACGTGGGAGTCCCGCCTGCTGTTGAGCCGGGTGCTGGCCGAGACCGACCGCCTCGCCGACGCGGACCACTACGCGCGGGCCGTCCTGGCCGCAGGCCCGTTCCCGCCCGGCCACCCGGTGCTGTTGTGGGCCCAGAGCGTGGTGGCCCGGGTGCACTTCCGGCGCGCGGAGTGGGCCGACGCCGTCGTCGCGTTCGAGTACGCGGTCGAAGGCTTCGAGCTGGTGCTGGGACCCGGCCACCCGAAGACGCTGAGGATGGCCGATGCTCTGGCCGCGGCCCGCGAGGCGGCGAACTAGCGTCAGGAAGCCGCGGCGGCGTGCAGGGCCTTGCTCAGCGCCGACGCCGTCAGCTCGACCTGCCACGGGCGGGCTCCGCCCGCGCGCAGGACGTCGGCCACGGTGTCCTCGTCCAGCTGGGCCGGGGGCCGCCAGCAGGTGCGGCGGACCAGGTCCGGCAGCAGCAGGTTCTCCACCGGCAGCCGGCGGTCCTCCGCGATCGCCGACAGGGCCGCGCGGGCCGCCGACAACCGGGCCGCGGCGTCCGGGTCCTTGTCCGCCCAGCGGTTCACCGGCGGTGGGCCGTCGGTGGACTGCGACGGCGACGGCAGCTCGCTCGCCGGCAGCGCCTTGGCCGCCTGCAGGTGCCGCAGCCAGCTCGCGGTGTACTTGCGCTGGACGCGGCCGCTGAACACCGGCAGCGCCTGCAGCTCCTCGACCGTCTTCGGGTCGGCCGTGACGGCGTTGATGATCGCGCTGTCCGGCAGGATCCGGCTCGGCGCGCGGTCGCGCTTGCGGGCCAGCTCGTCACGCGCCTGCCACAGCTCGCGCACCACGGCGAGACCGCGCGGGTTGCGGATCTTGTGCACCCCGGACGTCCGGCGCCACGGCTCGGCCCGCGGTGCGGGCGGCGGCGCGGTGCGGACGGCGTCGAACTCCTGCTGCGCCCACTCCAGCTTGCCCTGGGCGCCCAGCTCCGCTTCCAGCTTTTCGCGCAGCTGGATGAGCAGCTCGACGTCGAGGGCGGCGTAGTTCAGCCAGTCGACCGGCAGGGGCCGCTTCGACCAGTCGGCCGCGCTGTGCCCCTTTTCGAGGGTGTAACCGAGCAGCAGCTCGACGAGCGTCCCGAGCGCGACCCGCTCGTAGCCCGCGAGGCGGCCGGCGAGTTCGGTGTCGAACAGCGCCGCCGGGTGCAGGTCCAGCTCGGCGAGACAGGGGAGGTCCTGGGAGGCGGCGTGCAGCACCCACTCCAGGGAGTTGAGGACGTTCTTCAGCGGGGTGAGGTCGTCGAGCTCGGTCGGGTCGATCAGGACCGTGCCGGAACCCTCACGCCGCAACTGGACGAGATAGGCCTTGGGCCAGTACCGGTAGCCGGACGCGCGTTCGGTGTCGACGGCGACGGCCCCGGTGCCCGCGGCGAGCCGCGCACACGCTTCGAGCAGTGCGGCCCGGTCGGTGACCACCGGAGGTGTGCCCTCGGCGGGCTCGCGTAGCAGCACGGGTCCGCCTGCGGACTCGATCTCCATCCCGGCGTCCTCGGCTTCTGCGCTTTCCATGGTTGACGACCCTACGGGACGGGCGTACCGCGCCTGGTGCGCCCGCCCCGTGGGGAGGTTCGTCTATCCGTCAGCGGATGACGCCGGCTCGCATGGCCAGCGCAACCATCTGAGCCCGGTCGCCCGTGCCGAGCTTGCGCCCGATGCGAGACAGGTGGGACTTGACGGTGAGGGCGGAGAGGGAAAGTTCCTCGCCGATCTCCTTGTTGGACTGTCCGTCGGCGACCAGCTGGAGCACCTCCACCTCACGAGCGGAAAGCTCGCGCGGGGTGTTGTCGGTGCCGGCGACGCGGGTCCCGGTGGCGAGCACCGGAGCCACGCTCGGGTCGGCGTAAACGCCGCCTTCGAGCACACGCCGCACGCCATCGGTCACTACGACCGGCGACGCGGACTTCAGCAGGTACGCCTGGGCCCCGGCCTGGAAGGCCGAGCGGACCGCGTACGGGTCGTCCGAAGATGCGAGAACCACCACGCGCGGCCACCCGTGGCTACGAAGTTCCGTAACCAGTTCGATGCCGCTGCCGTCCGGCAGTCCGAGATCGAGGATCGCCAGGTCACAGGGCCCTGTGGCCTGTGCTCGCGCCCTCGCTTCGGCCACCGTGGCGGCTTCGTGAACGGTACCCGCACCCATCTGTGCGAGTCTTGCTGCGATTGCCTCCCTCAACAGCGGGTGGTCATCGACCACCAACACGGAAAAAAGCTCTTCCCGCGGGTGCGGAACCATGCTCGCCGGCAAAGCACCGGCTGGCGTGGATCGGACGGCCTGAGAAATGCCGACGGTAGCCACGTCACTACCTCCCTGGAGTCGGTCGTGCCCCCCGACCGGCACCGGGACCTTCGGCCGTTCAGCCGCGCCAGCTTTAGACCGAAAGTGGTGTCGTCGAAGGCACTGTAGCCGCCCTGAGGCCGCTGCGGGGGGATCGAATGGGTATCTATCTCAAACGAACAGTCACTCAGGGAGTTCGTGGTAACACGATCGGGCTAGTACACGGCCGGTTGCTAACGGATAGCCCAGCGAACACGATGCAAAGAAGTTACCGGCGCCCAAATGGCCGTGCAGATGGGCCGTGCACCTTCCAGTGCGTCCGCCGACCGGGGGCTCCACGGGGGTCCGACTGCTCCGGAAAGCGGTCTCGGCCGGGGCATGATCAACTTCGTGAAACGGCTTCAGAAGGGCTTTCGCAGCCGCCCGTGGTGACTGTCCGTATCCCGTGAAGGGTGTTCACCGGTTCCGGCGGCGATCGCGGGGCAAGTTGATCTTGTCGCACTGCGTGACGGCGTTGTCTCACGAACGGGGGCATCCGCGCGAGACGTGAAATGACCTCGGGAACGCTCCGGGTGGTCCGCCGGGGTCTTGTGTTGTATAGACCACTCCGAGCGCGTGACGGCCCGCTCAGCGGCCGTCGGACGGGCCGCCCGGGGTTGGACGTCGTTCGGCGGACGCGAATTTTGCTCACATTCGTACAAGACGCGACCCGGCGGACGCTCGCGAAGGACCCGGCGTCGCGGTTCCACCCGTGACTGTCGCCCGGACGGCCGCAGGGCGCGGCTCAGGAGTTCTGGCGCTGCCCGAAGAGCGTCACGCCGACCGGCGGCAGGCCGACGACGCTCGCCATCACCTGGCAGAACGCCTGCCCGTGGGGCAGCAGCGCGCCGTCGGCGGGCGTCCAGGACGCCCGCAGCTCGAGGTCGTCGGTGCGGGCCGGGCCGGAGATGTCGCCGAAGCGGGCCGACGACGTCTCGGTGACCGTGCCGCCCAGTGCCTTCCAGCTCGCGCCGGACACCTCGAGGGCGTCGGTCAGCCACGACCAGCCGACGCCGGGGAGGAAGGGATCGGTCGCCAGTTCGCGGTCCAGCTCCGCGCGCACGTACATGACGAGGCGCAGGACACCGTCCCAGCCTTCCTGGCCGTCCGGGTCGTGCAGCAGGACCAGCCGGCCCGAGGCCAGCACGTCGGCAGGACCGGCGACCTCACAGCTCACCGCGTAGGAGAACGGTGCGAGCCGCTGCGGCGCCCGCATCCGCTCGAGCAGCACCTCCCGGCGGGGCCGGACGGACTGCAGCGACGCGACGGCTTCGCGGAAGAGTTCGGGCACTGGAGTCGTCGCGGTCACGCATCGACTTTAGGGCGGGCACGCCCTGTTGCGGGCGGAGGCGCGCCGAGAGAAGGGCCCCACCGGGCTCGTGGCACGATTGAAGACGATGTCTCCCACCACGCCTCTGCCGCAGCGGACCCCCGCGTCCGCCCGCCGCGAGCTGCCCGAAGCCCCGTTCCTGGCCGCCGCGCGCGGCGAACGCCCGGCGCGCACGCCCGTCTGGTTCATGCGCCAGGCCGGGCGGTCGCTGCCCGAGTACCGCGCGCTGCGCGAGGGCGTGGCGATGCTCGACGCCTGTTTCGACCCCGAGATGCTCGCCGAGATCACGCTGCAGCCGGTCCGGCGGCACGAGGTCGACGCCGCGGTCCTGTTCAGCGACATCGTCGTGCCGCTCAAGGCCGCCGGGGTCGACATCGACATCGTCCCGGGCACCGGTCCCGTGGTCGCGACGCCGGTGCGCGACCTGGCCGCCGTGAAGGCGCTGCCGGAGCTGGTCCCCGACCAGGTCGGCAAGGTCGCCGACGGCATCGCGCTGCTGGTCGAGCGGCTCGGCGACACACCGCTGATCGGCTTCGCCGGCGCGCCGTTCACCCTGGCCAGCTACCTCATCGAGGGCGGCCCGAGCCGCAACCACGAGCACACCAAGGCGCTCATGCACTCCGAGCCGGCGGTGTGGCACGAGCTGGCCGGCCGGCTGGCCGACATCGCGCTGACCTTCCTGCGCGCGCAGCTCGACGCCGGCGTCGACGCGATCCAGCTGTTCGACTCCTGGGCCGGCGCGCTGTCCGAGCGGGACTACCGCGAGTTCGTGCTGCCGCACTCGGCGAAGGTCCTCGACGGCGTCGCCGCCTACGGCGTCCCCCGGATCCACTTCGGCGTCGGCACCGGCGAGCTGCTGCCCGCGATGCGTGACGCGGGCGCGGACGTCGTCGGCGTCGACTGGCGGATCCCGCTCGACGAGGCCGTCCGGCGGCTCGGTGGCAAGGCCGTGGTGCAGGGCAACCTGGACCCGGCGCTGCTGTACGCGTCCTGGCCGGTGCTCGAGGCCCAGGTGCGCCGCATCGTCGCCGAGGGGCGAGCCGCCGACGGTCACATCTTCAACCTGGGCCACGGCGTGCTCCCCAGTGTCGATCCCGAGGTCCTGACCCGCGTGGCCGGGCTGGTGCACGAGCTGTGACGCGGGTCGCCGTCGTCGGGGCGGGCGTCTCCGGCCTGACCGCGGCGTACCGGCTGCGGCAGCTGCTCGGCGCCGGCGCCGAGATCGTCGTCTTCGAGAAGACCCGGACCCCGGGCGGCAAGCTGCGCACGACCGAGCTGGCCGGCGTGCCCTACGACGTCGGCGCCGAGGCGTTCCTCGCCCGCCGGCCCGAGATGCTCGCGCTGGTCCGCGAGCTGGGCCTCGACGTCGTCCACCCGACCGGCGCCCGCGCGAAGATCCACGCCGGCGGGACCGTGACCGGGCTGCCGCCGGGCACAGTGATGGGTGTCCCGGCGTCGGCGGAGTCGGTCGCCGGCGTGCTGTCGGAGGCGGGGCGCCGCGCGGTCGAGGCCGAGGCGTCGCTGCCGGAGCTGCGGCTGCCGGGCGGGGACGTGCCGCTGGGGCCGCTGCTGCGCGAGCGGTTCGGCGACGAATTGGTCGACCGGCTGGTCGACCCGCTGCTGGGCGGCGTCTACGCGGGCGGGGCCGACGGTCTCGGCCTGCGCGCGACCATGCCGGGCCTGGCCGCGGCGGTGGCCGCCGGCGCGGGGTCGCTGACCGCGGCGGCCGCGTCCCAGCTGCCCGCGTCACCCAGCTCGGCCCCGGTGTTCGGCACGGTTCCCGGCGGCCTGGGCACGGTCGTCGACCGGCTGACCGAGCTGTCCGGCGCCGACCTGCGGACCGGGCTGCCGGTGTGCGACATCGAGCGGAACGGTACGGGCTGGCGGTTGCGGATCGGCGCGGCACCGACCGCGCACGCGCCCGCGGAGAACACGATCGACGCCGACGCGGTGGTCCTCGCGGTGCCCGCGCCGTCGGCCCGCCGCCTGCTCGCGGACCTGGTGCCCGCGGCGTCGGCGGCGTTCGGCGAGGTCGAGCTGGCGTCGATGGCGGTGGTCGCGCTGGCCCTGCCACCCGGCACGGAGCTGCCCGCGGCGTCGGGAATCCTGATCGGCCAAGGCGAGCGTGACGCGGCGGGCGTGCCGTACGCGGCGAAGGCGTTCACGTTCTCTTCGCGCAAGTGGGCGCACTTCGGCACGGGCCCGGTCCTGGTCCGCGGCTCGGTGGGCCGCTTCGGCGAGCTGGGCGCGTTGAAGGCGGACGACGTCGAGCTGGTCCGCGTGGTCCGCGACGACCTCGCGCGCCTCACGGGCGTCACGGCGGAACCGGTGGAGACGCTGGTGACCCGCTGGGGCGGCGGCCTGCCGCAGTACGGCACCGGCCACCTGGAGCGGGTCGAGCGCATCGAGAAGGCGATCGCCGGGATCCCGGGCCTGGCCGTGGCGGGCGCGACCCTGCACGGCGTCGGGCTGCCGGCGTGCGTGGCGACGGCCGAAGCGGCCGCACAGCGGGTGGCGGCGCACCTTTCCGCGTGAGTGCTCTCACGGCTACCCGTGGGGGCGCCCTGCGGGGCGCGGTGACAGGATGGACGTATGGCGCGGGTCAACTTCAGCGAGCTCAACGACACCATCCGGTACACCACCTGGTCGGTCTTCCGGATCGAGCCCGGCAGGCTGGGTGAGGACCGCGGGACCGCCGGTCGCGAGACCACCGAGTACCTCGACGGGCTCGAGGCCAAGGGCGTCGTCGTCCGCGGCGTCTACGACCTTTCCGCCCTGCGGGCCGACGCCGACTACATGATCTGGTGGCACGCCGAGGAGATCGAGCAGGTCCAGGCCGCCTACGCCGGGTTCCGGCGGACGCCGCTCGGGCGCGCGTCGACGCCGGTCTGGAGCCAGACCGCGCTGCACCGGCCCGCCGAGTTCAACAAGAGCCACATCCCCGCGTTCCTCGCCGGGGAAGAGGCCCGCAAGTTCATCTGCGTCTACCCGTTCGTCCGCTCCTACGAGTGGTACCTGCTGCCGGAGAACGAGCGCCGCAAGATGCTCGCCGACCACGGCAAGGAAGCCCGCGACTACCCGGACGTGCGCGCCAACACCGTCGCGTCGTTCGCGCTGGGCGACTACGAGTGGATCCTCGCCTTCGAGGCCGACGAGCTGCACCGGATCGTCGACCTCATGCGCCACCTGCGCGGCACCGAAGCGCGCCTGCACGTGCGTGAAGAGATCCCGTTCTACACCGGCACCCGCGTGCCGCCCGCCGAGCTCGTCGCGGCGCTGCCCTAGTGTCCGAGACCTCCGTGACCGAGATCCTGGACGGCGTCTGGCACACCCTCACCGGGGAGACGCCGGGGCCGGTCGAGCTGACCGGGACCGAAGACGTGCTGCCCGGGCCGTACCGGGTGGCGGCGGCCGCGACCACGACCATCGCGGCGGCGACCCTGGCCGCCGGCGAACTGCTGAAGCTGCGCGAGATCGACCCCGGCGTCGTCACGGCGGACACCCGCCACGCGGCGGCGGCCTTCGCGAGCGAAGCCTTCTCGCGCGTCGAAGGCACCGAGCCCGAGTCCGTGTGGGCGCCGCTGTCGGGCAGCTACCGCACGACCGACGGCTGGGTCCGCCTGCACTGCAACTACCCGCGTCACGAAGCCGCGGTGTGCTGGGGACTCGGCGTGCCCGGCAGCCGCGACGTCGTGACGAAGACGGTCGCCGGGCGCATCGCGCGCGAGGTCGAGCACGCCGTCGTCAGCGCCGGGGGAGCGGCCGCGGAGCTGCGCTCGCCGGAGGACTGGGCGGCGCACCCGCAGGGCGAAGCGGTGGCTTCGCTGCCGCTCGCGGACCTCGCGCCGATCGGCGAAGCGCCGAAGCGGACGTTGTTCTACTCGGACCGCCCGCTCGGCGGCGTCCGCGTGCTGGAGCTGACGCACGTGCTCGCCGGCCCGGTGGCCGGCCGGGTGCTCGCCGCGCACGGCGCCGACGTCCTGCACGTCGGGGCCGCGCACCTGCCGCGTGTCGAGACGCTCGTGCGGGACACCGGGCAGGGCAAGAAATCCGCGTTCGTCGCCCTCGACACCGAGGGCGGCCGCGCGCGGCTCAAGAAGCTGATCAGCCGGGCCGACGTGCTCGTGCAGTCGTTCCGCCCGGGCGCGCTCGAGCGGATCGGCTTCGGTCCCGCGGATCTGGCCGAGCTGCGACCGGGCCTGGTGATCGCCGACCTGAGCGCCTACGGCTGGGAAGGCCCCTGGGCGCGGCGGCGCGGGTTCGACAGCCTGGTCCAGATGTCGAACGGCATCGCGTGGGGCGAGGAAGGGCCGTCGCCGCTCCCGGTCCAGGCGCTGGACCACGGCACGGGCTGGCTCGCCGCGGCGGCGATCATGACGGCCCTGCGCCGCCAGGTCACCGACGGCGGCACCTGGCGGGTCCGGCTGTCCCTCGCGGGCACCGGCCGCTGGCTGGATTCCCTGGGCCGCAAGGATCCTGCGTCGTCCGAAGTGGACTTCAGCGACCTGCTGGAGGAGACCGACAGCGGCTACGGCCGGCTGACCCGGGTCCGGATGGCGGGCGGCCTGCCGGGCGCGGAACCGCACTGGGACTTCGGGACGCGCACCCCGGGTGTCGACAAGCCGACCTGGACGCCGTGACCTAGAGGTCGATGACGACCTTGCCGTGCACGTGCCGGCCAGCCTGGAGTTCGGCCGCGCGGCGGATCTGCCCGATCGGGAAGCTCGCCCCGACAGGCACCCGGAGCCGGCCCGCCGCGACCAAGCGGGCGAGCTCTTCCAGGGCGCCGGGAGCGGCGTTCGCGCCGTTGGCCGCCGACACGCCGTCGACCTGCGCGGCGACGGTGCAGATGCGGCCGTCCGGGACGCCGAGATCCCGTGCGACGTGCACGGTCTCCGTCCCGTGCACGTCGATGGCGGCGGTGACGCCGCCGGACGCGAGAGCCCGGACCCGGTCGGCCAGGCCGTCGCCGTAGACGACCGGCTCGGCGCCGAGGTCGCGCAGGAAATCGGCCGACGACGCCGATCCCGTCCCGATCACGCGCGCTCCGGCGATCCGGGCCAGCTGGACGGCGAACACCCCGACCCCGCCCGCCGCGCCGCCGATCAGCACGGTGTCGTCCGGGCCCGGGGCGACCACGGCGAGGGCGGCGGATGCCGTGCGGCCGGCGATCGTGAGGGTGGCGGCGGTGCGGTCGTCGACGCCGTCGGGGGTGTGGTGAGCCTCGTTCGCCGCGATCGCCCCGGCCGGCTCGATCACCACGAAGTCGGCGACCGCGCGGGACAACGCGCCCCCGAACACCCGGTCGCCGGGGGCGAAGCCGGTCACCCCGGCGCCGACCTGGTCGACCACGCCCGCGTAGTCGGTGCCGAACCCGGCCGGCAGGCTCAGGCCGAACCGGGCGGCGGTGTCCGCGTCGGCGGTCATGATCCAGTCCATCGGGTTCAGGCCGGCCGCGGTGACCCGCACGCGGACCTGTCCCGGGCCGGCCTGCGGAGCGGAAACCGCACGGACGTCGAGGACTTCGGGGCCGCCGAAGGCGTCGAGCCGGACCGCCCTGCTCTGTTCTTGCATGGACGTCCGTCTCCTCGGGTCGGGGAACGCGGTGAAACGGACTATGCTCCGTTTCCATGGACGACCCTAACACAACCGGAGCGTGATCCGTTTTGGCTGAGGCGGAGACACGCGTGCCGCGGGCGGACGCGGCCCGCAACCGCGACCAGCTGCTCGCGGTGGCGACCCGGGTGTTCGTGACGGCGGACGCCGAGCCGTCGATGCGGGCGATCGCCCGTGAGGCCGGGGTCGGCATCGCCACGCTCTACCGGCACTTCCCGACCCGCGAGTCGCTGGTCGACGCGGTCTACCGCGACCAGGTCGGCCGGCTCACAATCGGCGCCCGCGAGCTGACCGGAACGCTGCCCCCGGCCGCCGCGATGCGGCGCTGGATGGACCTGTTCGGGGACTGGATCGCGACCAAGAACGGCATGCTCGACACGCTGCTCGCGATGATCGACGCCGGCGAGATCGCCCACGCGCAGACCCGGACCGAGCTGCTGACGGCCATCACCACGATCCTCGACGCCGGCCGCGCGGCGGGCGACCTCCGCGCCGACGTCACCGCCGAGGACATCGCCGCTTCCCTCATCGGCATCTTCACCGTGGCGCCCCGGCCCGAGCAGGAAGCCAAGGCCGGTCGCCTGCTGGACCTGCTGATGGACGGCCTCCGGCCACCGCCCGGCTGAGCCGTTTCGACGGCGTCCGGCGCGCCGGCTAGCGGCGCCGGAGCCGGGAAACCAGGCCCCGCTTGGGTTTCGGCAGGTGGCCCGCCGCGATCAGCCACGTGACGAACTCGTCCGCGTACGCGTGCGAATGCTCCGTGGCCTTCTTCGGGCGGCCCGCCGCGAACTCCGCGAACAACGGCCCGTACCGCTCGCCCAGCGTCTCCGCCAGCTCCGGGCGCTGGTAGGCCAGCACCTTGCCGTGCTTGCGGCGCAACACGTTCGCCTCCACCTTCAACCGCGAAGGGTCGAAACCCGGCGGGGGTTCGCCGCCGGCCAGGAGGGCGTGCAGCAGCTCCGCCTGCCGCGCCGCCAGCTCCTCGCGGCTCACATCGTCACCGCCGCCCGGAGCGCGGCCAGCTCCGCCGCCAGCTCGGCGTCGCTCGGGTAGTCGTCGTCGCGTTCCAGCAGGACTCCCGGCGGGTCCGTCCGCCGGCGGAGTTCCGCCAGCAGCGCGAGGACTTCCGGCAGCACCGGGTGCGCGTGCGTGTCGTGGTAGACGCCGTCGCGCTCGATGCCGCCCGCCATGTGCACGTACGCCAGGCGCTCCCACGGGATGCCGTCGAGGAAGGCCTCCGGGTCGGTGCCGATGTTGCGGGCGTTGGCGTACAGGTTGGCGACGTCGATGATCAGCCGGCAGTTCGTCCGCTCGGTGAGCTCGGTGAGGAACTGTTCTTCGGTGAGCTCGGCGTGCGGCCATTCCAGCACCGCCGCGATGTTCTCCAGCGCGAACGGGACGTCCACAATGGACTGCGCGAGCCGCACGTTCGCGACCAGCACGTCCAGCGCCTCCCGGGTGCGGGGGAGCGGCATCAGGTGCCCGGAGTCGAGCCCGCCCGCGCGCACGAAGCAGACGTGGTCGCTGACCAGCGGCGCGTCCAGCGCCCGCGCGATCTCCGCGAGGTGCTGGACACGCCCGGTGTCGAGCGGCTCGGCCCCGCCGAGCGAGAGCGAGACGGCGTGCGGCAGCACCGGCAGACCGCGCTCCCGCAACGCGACGAGCGTCTCCGGAAGGTTGTCGTGGTGCAGGTTCTCGGCCACGACCTCGACCCAGTCCACGCCCGGGAGCCGGGCGATGGACAGGTCGAGCTCGTGCCGCCAGCCGATCCCGATGCCGAGCTCACCCACCGCAGCCCCCGCCTCCGCAGCCACCGCCGCCACCGCACGAAGAACCGCTGCTGCACGACGACGAACTCGAACACGACGACCCGCTGCTGCACGACGACCCCGACGACCCACCGCCGCCGACCGCGCCCGCGGGCGGCATCAGGGCCGCGCTGAGCTCTTCGTCCGGGTACATCGCCAGGCCGCCGAGGGCGACCGCGGCGACGGCGCCGCCGAGCAGCACGCCGCCCGCGAGCGCTCCGGCCGGCACCGGCCCGGACGCCGCCGCGCGCGCCTGGCCGAGCAGGCGGTGTCCCGCGGCCGACGGCTGCCGCATGCCGGCCTTGTTCCGCCGGACCGCGGCCACGATCGTCAGCACGGCCGCGATCAGCACCAGGAACACCAGGACACCGACCGGCCGGCCCAGCGAGATGCCGTTGAGCAGCCGGATCACGCCGAGCGCGAGCACGGCCAGCTGCAGGACCAGGCCGAACGTCCGGGCCTGGCGCCGCGCCGCGGCCGACGTCAGCAGCCCCCGCTGGTCGAGGCCGTCCTCCAGCGCCCGCATGGCCGCGGAGCCGCGGACCTTCGCCCGGATCGTCGCGGTCGTCTTCAGCTGCGCGACGTCGGCGACCGCCTGCTCCAGCGGCTCCACCGGCCGCGCGCCGGCCTGGCTGATCTGCCGGTAGCTGTTGACCCGCAGCTGGCCGCGTTCGACCAGCGCCGCGATCGCCGCGTCGGTCGCCCGGTCCGGGCCGCCGGCCAGGAACGCGAGCTGGTAGACGCTCGGCGTCGGGCCGGGCTGGGCGTGGTCGGCGCGCATCGCGCGGCCGGCCATGACACCGGACACGACGAGCCGGATCAGCAGGACCGCGCCCAGCAGCGCGATGTAGAGGACCACGAAATCGGGTCCCGAGATGCCCCACGGGTCGTCCATCGCCCGTCTCCCCTCAGTTGATGCCGGTTACCGTAGCTGTGAGACGCAGCAGGTCGCGTCGGCGTTTCAACCGCCGCAGCCCCCGCCGCCACCGCCGCCACCACACCCGCCGCCACCGCCACCGCCGCCGCAGGAGCTGCCGCCCCCACCGCAGGAACTGCCGCCGTAGTAACCGACGGCCGCGCCGCCCCCGGCGTTCGCCCAGCGCGAGCGGCGTGCCCGGCGCTCGTAGGTCTTGGCGGCGGCGTGCGTGGCCCGGGTGACGGCCGTGCGGACGTCCTTGTCCGGGTGGGCGGCGAGGCCGCCGCTCGCGACGGCGCCGGTCGTGCCGGAGAGCAGCGTCCCGGCCCGGCGGGCTTCTTCGACGGCCATCCGCCCGGCGCCGGTGGCCTTCGCCTCGGGCGCGTTCGCGGCCCGCACGGTGACGGCGACCACCGCGACCACGTTCAGCACGAGCAGTCCGAGCAGGTAGCCGACGGCGTGGCCGGTGCTCGCCCCGGCGACCAGCCGCGCGATGCCGAGCGCGATCAGCACCCAGTACGCGATCGACGTGGTGGTCCAGGTCAGCCGCAGTTTCCGCGTGTCGGCGAGCAGGCCGCGGCCGACCAGTCCGGCCGCCAGTTCGGTCACCGACCGGTGCTGGGAGACGGCGGTGCGCACCCGGTCGACCGAGCTGCCGGTCTTGCCGACGCGGTCGACCGCGATGCGGCCCAGTTCATCCGCCGGCCGGCCCGTGACGCGGTGCAGCCGGCCGGTGCCGTCCATCCGGACGAACTGGTGCTCCAGCAGCCCCGCGACGACGACCTCGCCGACGCGGTCGGGCCCACCCGTCAGCAGGGCGAGCTCTTCGACGCTCCGGGGTGCCCCGCCCGCGTGGCCGCGCGCCAGCAGGCTGGTGCGCACCACGGCGTAAAGCAGGGGAATGAGAAGCAGGCCCAGGTAGAGGCCTGTGAACAGCGGTCCGGGAATGCCCCACGTGTCGGTCATGACTCCGCCCTCCCTCGTCCGTGTGCGGAGACTACGTTCGAGGAAGGGCGGAGGGTTGCCGGCTTAAGGAGGATTTAGGACTGCGATTTAGGCCTGGGGTTCCAGTTTCAGGGAGATCGAGTTGATGCAGTAGCGCTGGTCGGTCGGGGTCGCGTACCCCTCGCCTTCGAAGACGTGCCCGAGGTGGCTGTGGCAGGAGCCGCAGAGCACCTCGATCCGCTTCATGCCCATGGCCCGGTCTTCCCGGAGCAGGACGGCGTCGGAGTCGGCCGGGTCGTAGAACGACGGCCAGCCGCAGTGGCTCTCGAACTTCGTGTCGCTGCGGAACAGCTCGGCACCACAGGCGCGGCAGGCGTAGACGCCGGTCGTCTTGGTGTCGGTGTACTCGCCGGTGAACGGCCGTTCGGTGCCGGCCTGGCGGAGTACGGCGTACTCCTCCGGGCCCAGCTCCGCCCGCCATTCCTGCTCGGACTTCACGACGCGAGGGGTGGCGCCGACAACGGGTTTCATACCTTTCACCCGATCCACGTTACGCCGCGAGCCACGCGAGGGCGTGCACCACGATGTCCCATGCGGCGACTATCACTCCCAGGACGATGAGCACGACGATCAGGGCGGACACCCAGTAGCGCAGGCCGCCGAGGCGGTTGCTGGAATCGGCGAAGTCGGCGACGCCGTCGAGCGCGGCTTCGATCGTGAAGTTCGGACCGGATCGTTCGATCCGGTCGAGGTGCTCGGCGAACGCGCGCGCCTCCGGGTCAAACGGGTCCAGCCCGACCAGGTCCTCGTGGAAGCGAGGGTTCCCGCCCGGCGGCGAAGCTCCGCTCTCGGCCATACCACCACGGTAGGCCATCGGGACCGCTCAGCCCACCAGCGGCGCGTTAAGTCTCACTAGCGGGAGGCCGAGCCGGGGAGCCTGGTGTCGGCGTCGATGAGCATCTGACCGCCGACCGTGACGATCCGGTAACCGCTGCGGACCCCGTTGACCGTCAGGTTCATCGTGATCGAGCCGTCGGAGTTGGCGCCGCCGCTGTCGGCGCGGGCCGTGCTGTAGTTGGGGGCTTTGTTGCTCGACCAGTAGTCGGTGAAGGCCTGCTCGCCGCCGTACACCTGCTGCGCGGCCTGGGTGAGCTTCGACCAGCCGCTCGACGGGCTGTCGTAGAACGCGGTGAGCGCGCGGCCGGCGGCGCCGTAGTCGCTGATCTTGCCTTCCGGCGCGGTCTTGCCCAGACCGGCGGGGGCGTCCGTGGCGCTCGGGGCACCGGTGCTCTTCGGCGCGGTGCCGGGTGCGCTGGTCGGCGCGCCCGGGGACTGCGCGGTCTGGTCGCCGCCCGTGCCGCCGCTGCCGGAGTTGACCATCAGGAAGATGATCACGGCAACCACGACGACCGCGGCACCCGCGCCGGCGAAGATCGCGTACTTGCGCTTGTTGTCCGGCTTGGCCGTGCCCGACGAGTACTGGGGCGCCCTGGCCGACGGCGCCGAAGCCGCGGGCACCGGCCTGGGCGGGGTGTTCGGCGGCGCGGCCGCGGACCGCATCGGCATGAACGCGGCGGTCGGGCGCGGCGGGTTCGACGACGCCTTGCCCGCGGGCACCGGCGTGCCGACCGGCGGTGACGGCGGAGCCTGCTGCTGGTCGAAGCGCTGCCACGGCGGACGGTCACCGCTGTCCGCGGGGGGAGCGGCGGGCCTGCGGCCCCCGCCACCCGAGAGCAGCGGCGGTGACGCCGACATGCCGCCCGGCTCGGTCCGGGCCAGCGCGGCCAGCCGTTCGCGGGCCTCGGCCATGGACGGGCGCTCGCCCGGTTCGCTGCGCAGCAGGCTCATCAGCAGCGCGGTGGCCCCGCCCGCCTGCACCGGCGGGTTGATCTGGCCGTTCGCGGCCGCGTAGAGCAGTGCGAGCTGGTTGGTCGTGTTGCCGTAGGGCGTGGTGCCCTCGATGGCCTGGTAGAGGGTCGCGCCGAGGGCGAAGACGTCGGAGCTGGGCACCGGGTCGGCGCCGCGCGCCAGCTCGGGCGCCAGGTAGGCGGGCGTGCCGCCGATCAGGCCGGTCGCCGTCAGCGTCATGTCGCCGGCCGCGCGCGAGATGCCGAAGTCGGTGATCTTCGCGGTGCCGGTCTCGTCGATGAGGATGTTGCCGGGCTTGACGTCGCGGTGGACGATCCCGGCGCGGTGCGCGGCGACCAGCGCCGACGCCACCTGCTCGCCGATCCGCGCGATCCGGCCGAGGGGCAGCGTGCCCTCCTCGGAGAGGATCGTGGAGAGGCTCGGCCCGTTGAGGTACTCCATGACCAGGCACGGGTCGCCGTTGTGCTCGGCGATGTCGAACACCACGATGGCGTTCGGGTGCTGGAACCGGGCGGCGTTCTTCGCCTCGCGCATGGCGCGCTGGCGCATGTTGTCGCGCTCGGTCTCGGAGACGCCCGGCTGGGGCAGGATCTGCTTGATCGCCACGGTGCGCTCGAGGCGCACGTCGGTCGCGCGCCACACGACTCCCATGGCACCGCTTCCGACGTGCTCGACGAGGCGGTAGTGCCCCGCGATCAGCTGACCGGTGTCGATGGCGACTGCTCCTGACGAAATTCCCGGTGATGGTGACCCTGCTCAGCGCGTACCCGCTTCGCGCACCCGATCGAGTGTAGCGGGCGGCCGTGTGCTGTTCGCGTCAGCCAGCCGGACCGGCGGGCTCCGGTTCGGGTACCGGCTCCACCGGCGCCCGTTTCCGGAACACCCTGACCAGCCCGATCGCCCCGGCCAGCGCGAAGACGCCGTAACAGGCGAGCAGCGCGGGCGGCGTGTCGCCGGTCAAGACGTCCCCGAGCACGACCACCGCGACGGTGCCGGGCACGCTTCCCAGCAGCGTACCCGCCAGATACGGGGTCAGCCGTACGGACGACACCCCGCAGAGGTAACTGAAGGGCGCGAAGGGCACTACGGGTATGAGTCGCAGCGACGTGATGGCCAGGACGCCACCGTCGGAGAGCCGGTCGTTGACCGCCCGCACCGACGCGCGGTGCAGGTGCCGGGTGACGAGGTCGCGGCCGAGCAGCCGGGCCAGCCCGAACGACAGGCCGGCCGCGATGGTGGTGGCGACGAGCCCGATCGCGATCCCGGCCGCGGTGCCGACCAGCAGGCCCGCCGCGAGGTTGAACACCGTCCGCGGGATCGGGATCACCGTGAGCAGCGAGTACGCGACGAACAGGATGAGCGGGGTGGCCGGGCCGGTGGCCGCCGCCCAGGCGCGCAGCTCGGCCGGCCCCGGGATCGGCAACAGCACCGCGGCCGCCGCGAAGAGGGCGAGCACGGCGAGCGCGACGATCAGCTTGGTGCGGCCGGACACCCGTTCGAGGCTACAGCGTCGGTTTCCCGGGTCGTTCCGCCGGGAAACTCGCGCGGGCCGGGCGGCGCGATCACCGCTAGCGTGGCCGCATGCCCAAGCACGGTGACCCGGTGACCTACGAGGTGGGCGGGCGCAGCGTCCGCGTCTCCAGCCCGGACAAGGTGTACTTCCCGCAGCGCGGCATCACCAAGCGGCAGGTCGTCGAGTACTACCTGGCGGTCGGCGAGCCGCTGCTGCGCGCGATCGGCGAGCGGCCCACGACGCTGAAGCGCTACGTCGACGGCGTCGAGGGCGACTGGTTCTACGCCAAGCGCCTGCCGAAGGGCGCGCCGGACTGGGTGGAGACCGCCGAGATCACGTTCCCCTCGGGCCGCAAGGCCGCCGAGGTGTGCCCGACCGAGCCGGCCGTGTTCGCGTGGGCGGCCAACCTCGGCACGTTCGACTTCCACCCGTGGCCGGTGCGGCGCCCGGACGTCGATCACCCGGACGAGCTGCGGATCGACGTCGACCCGCCGGACCGCGCCGGGTTCGCCGACGCGGTCGGGGTCGCGCAGGTCGTCCGCGAGGTGCTGGAGGCCGCCGGGCTGACGGGCTACCCGAAGACGTCCGGCGGGCGCGGGGTGCACGTGCTGGTCCGGATCCGCCCGGAGTGGGACTTCGTCCAGGTGCGCCACGCGGTGATCGCGCTGGGCCGCGAGGTCGAGCGCCGGATCCCGGACAAGGCGACGATCTCCTGGTGGAAGGAGGAACGCGGCGGCCGCGTCTTCCTCGACTACAACCAGGCGGCCCGCGACCGCACGGTCGCCTCCAGCTGGTCGGTCCGCGGCACCCCACGAGCGACGGTCTCCACCCCGCTGACGTGGGACATGCTGCCCGAGGTCGACGCGGATGACTTCGACGTCCTCACGGTCCCGGACTTCCTCGCCGAGCACGGAGACCTGCACGAGCACCTGGACGACAAGGCGTTCGGCCTGGAGACGGCCCTGGAGTGGTACGACCGCGACCTGCGCGACCACGGGCTCGGGGACCTGCCGTACCCGCCGGACTATCCGAAGATGCCGGGGGAGCCGAAGCGGGTCCAGCCGAGCAAGGCCCGCCCGGAGCCGGAGGCCTGACTCAGGGTTTCCGGCAGCTGACGCCGGTCACGGTCGCCTTGGGCGCGACCTTGGTGCTCTTGGTGGACATGACGGTGCGGTCGACGCGGTAGGAGGAACCGCCTTGGGAGTAGGCGGTCTCGATCAGCTCGCCGGAGTCGTCCCCCGAGATGCTGTAGGTGATGTCGCAGTCCCAGAGCAGGGTGCTCGCGCCGAGCATGCTGAGCTTCGGCTCGACGACGACGTTGCAGCCCGCGGAGCCGAAGCACTGCTTGGACACGACGCTGAGGGCGACGGAGTAGTCCTTCGCCGCCGGTTCCGGCAGCAGGGGCTCGGTGCTGGTCGGCGCGACCAGCTCGGGGATGGACGGGCTGGTGGTCGCGGGAGCGGCGGCGTCGCGCGGGCGCACCTGGCCGTCGGCCGACACCCACGTCCCGCCGGGGCCCACGCACGGGGCCTGCTGCGCCTTGTCCAGGCACGGGCCGGAGGCGGCCTTGCCGACCACGACCACCACGGCGATACCGGCCACCAGCAGCGGCAGGGCGACCAGCGCGGCGACGGCCCACGGCCACTTCTTGCGCGGCGGCTCGGGGGCGGGCGGTGCGTAGTACGGCAGCGGCGGGCCGGTCGGAGTCGGAACGGACATGGTTTCCTCCCGTGACGGTGTGCGAGGACAGACGCCACGACGAATCGCGTTGTTACTCAGCGAGACCAGTCCGTGCCGAAAACCGGCACGGACTGTAACCATCGCCACAGGGGTGCCGGGCGCCACTCGCGCTCGGCGAAAGTGGTCAAAACCTTTATCGGTTTCCCGCCCGAAAGAACGCGGAGTGATCACCCAAGCGCGCGGTGTCGCCTATAGGGTCACAAATGTTGCACGGCCGAGTTCGGCGTCACGATCATGGACTCGAACGGCGTAACGTGCGGTCCCGAATCGACGACTCCCCGGGACAATGCCGGGGGCGGGCTCGACCAGAGGGAGGCCCTTCGTGGACGACCTGATCGCATTCCTCGCCGCGCGCGTGGGCGCGCGGCAGGCGTTGATCATGCAGGCCGTCAACAAGGCCAAGGGCGGCGACACGATGAACCGCGGCGAGACGAAGGTCGCCGTGGAGCAGCGGATCCGCGGGCTGACCGACCTGGACCTCGACGCCGTCAACCAGATGATCAACGAGATCGAGGCGACCCGGCGGATCCTGCTCGCCCACCGCACGACGGTGTCCGAGAAGGTCCCCGGCTTTCCGCTCTACGGCAGCGAATACTGGTGTGAGACCTGCCACGTGCCCGCCGACGAGGCCGGCTCGAACTGGTGCCTCACGCTGCGCCTGCTGGCGCTGCCCTACGCCGACCACGCGGACTACAGCGAGCGCTGGCGCCCCTGACGGGGAATCCCGTCGCGCGCCGGGCGTTGCACCCGGTGTGAAGCTTTCCGTGCTCGACCGTTCGCCCGTGCGGCGCGGCAGCACCCCGGCGCGGGCGCTGCGCGACACCGTCGCCTTCGCCGCCGGCGTCGAACGGCTGGGCTACCACCGCTTCTGGGTGTCCGAGCACCACAGCGTGCCCGGGGTCGCCGGGTCCGCGCCGACCGTGCTGGCCGCGGCCGTCGCCGGGGCGACGTCGCGGATCCGCGTCGGCACCGGCGGCGTGATGCTGCCGAACCACCGCCCGCTGGTCGTCGCCGAGCAGTTCGGCGTCCTCGAAGCGCTGTACTCGGGCCGGATCGACATGGGGCTGGGCCGTTCGGTCGGGTTCACCGGCGGGGTCCGCGAGGCGCTCGGCCACGGCAAGGACGCCGCCGACGACTTCGGTGCGCAGGTGCGGGAGCTGCTCGGGTTCTTCACCGGTGACCACGGCTTTCCCGGCGTCCACGCCTACCCGGCCGAGGGCGCCCGCGTCGCGCCGTTCCTGCTGGCCACCGGCTCCGGTGCGGACCTCGCCGCCGAGCTGGGACTGCCGCTGGTGATCGCGCCGGTCCGCGGCGAACAGGCCCTGAAGGAAGCCGTGACGCGTTATCGCGACGGGTTCCGGCCGTCGGCGTGGGCGGGGGAGCCGTACGTCGTGGTCTCGACGGCCATCGCCGTCGCGGAGACGGCGGCCGACGCCCGGCGCCTGCTCGTCTCGGAGGCCTGGGCGACGGTCTATTCGCGCTCCCACGGCGTCTTCCCGCCGCTGTCCCCGCCCGCGGAGGTCCTGGCCCTGCCGATGACCGACTGCGAACGCCGCCGCCTGGAGGAGACCCTGGACGGCCAGATCTCCGGCACCCCGGCCGAAGCCGCCGACCGGCTGGGCGCACTGGTCGAGACCACCGCGGCCGACGAAGTCCTCTCGACGACGGCGGCCTACGACCAAACGGCGCGTCTCGATTCTTTCGCCGCCTTGGCCGAGCTGGCCGATCTTCGCGTTCCCGCCTGAATTCCGTGAGCCGTCGACCAATTCGAGCGATATCGCGTCGGTGAATGAAATTCCGAGTATCGGACTATCGTGTCGTCAATTATCCGTGACGGTTCGGCAGCGTCGTTCTCGCGCGATCACCCGAGGACCAACGGCAGCCGGGCGGCGAGGGTGCCCAGCGCGGCCGTCTCCGCTTCCGTCGGGGCGCGGCGGCCCGTGACCACCCGCAGCGCGTCCGTGTCGTCCAGCCGGTCGCTGATCGTCGTGCCGGCGAACTTCTCCAGCACCTGCCGGGTGTACGCCAACCCCTCTGCGGGCGGCCCGGCCACCTCCGGCAGGTGCGCGACCAGGTCCAGGTGGTGCAGCGTCCACTCCACGACGTACACGCCGAGGTAGTCGGCGATCGTGATGACCCGGTCGGTCGTCTCCACCCGCCGCGCCGGGTCCGCCGCGGCCGCCGCTCGGCCGGCGGCGCCCGCCAGGTCGTCGAAGTGGTGGCGGAGGCCGTCGGCGTCGCGGTAGGCCGCCGCGCCGCGGCGGACGAACGCCGCTTCCGCGTCGACGCCCGTCGGCAGGTCCGCGGGCTGCCAGTACGTCACCGCGTCCATGTCCGGTTCCGCGTCGGTCGGCGTCACCAGGGTGATCAGCACGTCCTGCGCGTCGATGACCAGGTGGAACACCAGGTCCTGCACCAGCCAGCCGGTGCAGCCCGACGGCTGGGCCCACTGGCCGCCTTCGAGACCGGCTACCGCCGCGCGCAACGCCGTCCACGACCGCGAGAAGAGATCCACGTCGGCCAAGGTAGCGATTCAGAGCCGCAGCTGCAGCTGGGTGAGGATCCGCTGCGCGGGGTCGCCGAAGTCCACACCGGACACTTCGGCGGCGCGCCGGACGCGGTACCGGACGGTGTTGGGGTGCACGTTCAGCGCCGCGGCGGCGGCGCGGACGTCGCCGAACGCGTCGAGCCAGCTCAGCACGGCGGGGACGAGGATGCCGCCGTGCTCGGCGTCGTGCGCCACCAGCGCCGTCAGCCGCGGGTCGCGGATCCGCGGCTGGTCGCCGAGGTGGGCCAGCACCTCCGACAGCAGCACCTCGGCGCGGACGTCGGCCAGCGAAGCGACGTCGGACGGCCAATGCCCGCGCGCCATCGTGGCCAGGACGCGGTCGGCGTCCCCGCGCGAGGCGACGGCGTCGGACAGCCGCGGTACGACGCCGCCGAGCGCCGCCCGGACCGGGACGTCCAGGTGCCGGCGGGCCGCGCCGGCGATCTCGCGGGCCAGCGCCAGGACGGCGGCGTCCGAGTGCTCGGGCAGGTCCGGCAGCAGCGCGTAGACACGGCCGCCGATCACGCTCACCAGCGCGCTGCGCCGGTACGCGGCGGTGTGCACGGCGATCAGGTGCACCAGCTCGGCGCGCCGCAGCTGCCGGTTGTCCGATCGCTCCAGGGCGAACGCCAGCACCTGCGCCGGCCGCGAGGGGTCGGCGCCGATGTCGTCGGCGACGGACTCGGCGTCCAGCTTGCCTTCCAGCAGGCTCGCCAGGAGGTCCTCGCGCAGCCGCAGCTCGGGGCTGGGCAGGGTGCGGGCGCGGATCAGCTGCGGGGCGAGCGCGCGGCTCGCGCCGAGCAGGGCCAGCTCGGCCTGCTCGGTGAGGGGCTGGGCGCCTTCCTGGACCCAGATCGTGCCGAGCGGCTGCGTGCCGGCGTGGATGCCCGCCGCGATGCGCCGGCGGATGCCGAGCTCGGGGCGCTCGTCGATCCGCACGATCCCCTCGCCGGCGCGAAGCCGCTGGTAGACGCCCCATTCGCGGAGCAGCGCGAGGTAGCGTTCCGGGCCTTCGCGGCCGAGGATCGACAGCCGTCGCAGCTCGTCGACCTCGTCGCCGGCGCGGGAGTAGGCGAGCACGCGGCTGGCCGTGTCCTCGATGCTGACGAGCCCGCCGGTGAGGGTCGCAATCGTCTGCGCCAGGGCGAACAGGTCGCCGAGCACCTCGCCGCTCGCCGCTTCGCCGCCCGCGCGGGCGGCCTCGACGACACCACGGGCGAGTGACTCCACTTGCTCCCAGCGGGCTTCGGCGCCGACGGTGAGGAGGGCGACGCCGGCGTCCGCGGCCACCTCGGCACCGCCGGTGCCCTTGACCGCCACGGCCGCCGCACCACCGCGGCCGGCCGCGCGGATCGCGGGCGCCGCGGCCCGCCCGCGCGCGCCGATGACCAGCACCAGGTCGCCGGGGCTCGCTTCGAGCGGGTCTTCGGGGTCGAGGATGACGACGTCCGAGACCGGCACGCCGAGGCCGTGCGGCGCCACGACGACCTCGACCAGCGGTTCGCCGAGGGTGGCGAGCACGTGCCGCAGCGACGTCCCGGCCGTCACCTGCGGGTCAGCCGATCGGACAAGCTCATGTCGGTGATTTTAGCCGTTCGGACAAACCCAGAACACGTGTCCGGGGTTACCGTTCGGGGCATCAGGACTTGGAAGAGCGCTGCAGAGGAGCCGCCGTGGACGCCGTGACCCAGACCCCCGCCCCGAAGAACGAGACGGTGCTGACCTACGCGCCGGGCAGCGCGGAGCGCGCGGAACTCGAGGGCGCGCTCAAGCGGCTGGGCCAGGCGGAACCCGTCGACCTCACGGTCACCGTCGGGGGCGAGCAGCGCCCCGGCGGCGGCGAGAAGATCGACGTCGTGCAGCCGCACAACCACCGTCACGTGCTGGGCACCATCCACAGCGCCACGCAGCAGGACACCACGGACGCCATCACCGCGGCCGCGACGGTCGCGCCGGAGTGGCGCGCGCTGTCCTACGACGACCGCGCCGCCATCCTGCTGCGCGCGGCCGACCTGCTGACCGGCCCGTGGCGCGCCACGATCAACGCCGCCACCATGCTCGGCCAGTCCAAGACCGCGACCCAGGCCGAGATCGACTCCGCCTGCGAGCTCGCCGACTTCTGGCGCTTCAACGTCGAGTTCGGTCGCCGCGTGCTCACCGAGCAGCCGATCAGCTCACCGGGTGTGTGGAACCGGCTGGAGCACCGCCCGCTCGAAGGCTTCGTCTACGCGATCACGCCGTTCAACTTCACCGCGATCGCCGGCAACCTGCCGACCGCGCCCGCGCTGATGGGCAACACCGTGCTGTGGAAGCCGTCGCCGACGCAGTCGTTCGCCGCGCACCTGACCATGCGGCTGCTCGAAGAGGCCGGCCTGCCCGCGGGCGTCATCAACCTGCTGCCGGGTGACGGCCAGGCCGTCTCCGAGGTCGCCCTGACCCACCGCGACCTGGCCGGCGTCCACTTCACCGGCTCGACCGCGACGTTCCAGCACCTCTGGGGCACGATCGGCGCGAACATCGCCGGGTACCGCTCCTACCCGCGGCTGGTCGGCGAGACCGGCGGCAAGGACTTCATCGTCGCGCACCCGTCGGCCGACGTCGACGTCCTGCGCACCGCGATGGTCCGCGGCGCTTTCGAGTACCAGGGCCAGAAGTGCTCCGCGGCGTCGCGGGCCTACATCCCGCGCAGCGTCTGGAACCGGGTGAAGGACGGTCTCGTCGCGGAGACCGAAGCCCTGTCCTACGGCGACGTCACCGACCTGTCGCACTTCGGCGGCGCGGTGATCGACCGGCGCGCGTTCGACAAGCACGCTTCGCTGTTCGACCGCGTCAAGGGTGACGCCTCGGTGGAGATCCTCACCGGCGGCACGGCCGACGACACCGACGGCTTCTTCGTCCAGCCGACGATCCTCGTCTCGGACAACCCGAAGCACGAGATCTTCTCGACCGAGTACTTCGGCCCGATCCTGTCGGTGCACGTCTACGAGGACGGCGATTTCGACGCCGTTCTGAAGCTCGTCGACGAGACGGCGTCGTACGCGCTGACCGGCGCGATCATCGCCAACGACCGCACGGCCGTGGCGAAGGCGTCCGAGGCGCTGCGGTTCGCCGCCGGCAACTTCTACGTCAACGACAAGCCGACCGGCGCGGTCGTCGGCCAGCAGCCGTTCGGCGGTGCGCGGGCCTCGGGCACCAACGACAAGGCCGGCTCGATCTTCAACCTGCAGCGCTGGACGAGCCCGCGCTCGATCAAGGAAACCTTCGTCCCGCCGACCAGCGTCCGCTACCCGCACCAGGGCTGAGAGGGAGACCGTCATGCTGCGTGCCCCGTTGCTCGCCGCCGCCCGCTCGAAGGGCATCCGGCGGCTCGTCGAAGCGGTGCCCGCCACGCGATCCGTGGTGCGCCGGTTCGTGGCCGGGTCCGAGACCGCCGACGCCGTCCGCGTGGCCAGGGAACTGGCCGCGGATGGCCGGCGGATCACCCTCGACCACCTGGGTGAGGACACCACCGATGCCACGCAGGCGGCCGCGACGGTCGCGGCCTACGAAGCCGTGCTGTCGGCGCTGGCCTCGGAAGGGCTTGCTTCCGGCGCGGACGTCTCGGTGAAGCTGTCGGCGGTGGGCCAGTTCCTGCCGTCGAACGGCGAGGACGTCGCACTGGAGAACGCCCGGAAGATCTGCGCCGCGGCGGACGCGGTCGGCGCGACCGTGACGCTCGACATGGAGGACCACACCACCACGGACTCGACGCTCGGCATCCTGCGGGAGCTGCGCGGCGAGTACCCGTGGGTCGGCGCGGTGCTCCAGGCGTACCTGCGGCGCACCGAGCAGGACTGCCGTGAGCTGTCCGGCCCGGGTTCGCGGGTGCGGCTGTGCAAGGGTGCCTACGCGGAGCCGGAGTCGGCCGCGTTCCAGGACAAGGGCGACGTCGACAAGTCGTACGTGCGCTGCCTGCGCGTCCTGATGGCCGGACAGGGCTACCCGATGGTGGCCTCGCACGACCCGCGGATGATCGAGATCGCCGCGGCGCTGGCGATCGAGAACACCCGGTCGTCCGACGACCACGAGTTCCAGATGCTCTACGGCATCCGCCCGGAGGAGCAGGCGCGGATCGCGGCGTCGGGCTCGCGGATGCGCGTCTACGTGCCCTACGGCGACGAGTGGTACGGCTACTTCATGCGCCGTCTCGCGGAGCGCCCGGCCAACCTCGGGTTCTTCCTGCGCGGCCTGGCCACCCGGTCCTGAAAGCCGTGAAGGCCTCCTTACCGGCTCTTACGGCCGGTAAGGAGGCCTTCACGGCTTTCGGGCGTTACGCCTGCTCGGCCGTCTCGGCTTCGGCGGCCTTGCGCTTGACCTCGGCCATGTCGATGTCGCGCGCCTGCTTGATCAGCTCTTCCAGGGCGGGCTCGGGGAGCGCGCCGGGCTGGGCGTAGATCAGGGTCTTGTCGCGGATGATCGCGAGCGTCGGGATCGAGCGGACGTCGAAGGCGGCCGCGAGCTGCTGCTGCGCCTCCGTGTCGACGCTCGCGAACACGATGTCCTCGTGCTTCTCCGACGCCTTCTCGTACACCGGCGCGAACTGACGGCACGGGCCGCACCAGCTCGCCCAGAAGTCGATGAGGACGAACTCGTGGTCATTGAGGGTCTGGTCGAAGTTCTCGGCGGTCAGCTCAACGGTGCTCATGACCTGGTCAACGACGTGGGCGCGGCGGGAATTCCCGGGCGCGCGGTAGCGTCTGCACGAGCGAAACCCGCGTGACCCGAGGAGGAGACATGGCCGACAGCGAGATCCTGGGCCGGATCGACGAACTGATCGCGGAGGAGCACGAGCTCCGGTCGCGCTCGGTGGGCGTGGGCCTGGCCGGCACCGACAAGGACCGGCTCACCTCGGTCGAGCAGCAGCTCGACCAGTGCTGGGACCTGCTCCGGCAGCGCCGCGCGAAAACCGAGTTCCACGAGAACCCGGAAGACGCCCAGGCCCGCCCGGTCTCCGAGGTCGAGTCCTACCGCCAGTAGACGGCGTGATGGAGGGGTCGACACGCGTGATCAGAGGGTCGACACGCGTGATTGAAGGGTCGACACGATGCGCGACGCCGTGTCGACCCTTCAATCACGAGTGATGACTGCTCAATCACGCGTGCTGACCCGCTGATCACGGGTCAGGCGGGGCAGAGGGTGCCGTCGGCGGGGATCTTGCCGTCGATGAGGAAGCCGCGGGCCGCGTCCGTGACGCAGGGGGACGCGCCCAGCGCGCCGTGGCCCGCGCCCTGCCAGGTCAGCGTCACCGCCGACGGCATCTGGTCGGCCGCGCGGGTGGTGCCCACCTGCGGGGTGACCGGGTCGGCCGCGGTGGCCGTGACCAGGATCGGCGGTGCGCCCGGGGCGCCCGCCGGGGGAAGCGGCTCGGTCCGCACCGGCCACGGGCCGCACCACGCCAGCTCCTGGGCGACGACCGCGCCGAACTGCGGGTACTTGGCGCGCATCCCGCCGACGACCTGGTCGAGCTGGTCGGCCGACAGGCGCGTCTGGCTGTCGTTGCAGTGCGTCGCGATGGTGGAGTCGAGCCGCGACGGCTGGGCCCGCGAGTCGTGCAGCGCCGGCGCGGCGAACGCGGCCAGCGGCGCGATGGTCCCGCCCTTGGCCGCCGTGATCGCGTCGGCCAGCTCGGGCCAGCGCGAGCGCTGCGTCAGTCCGGAGTAGACGGCGAACATCGCGACGCCCGGGCCGAACGCGCTCCCGTCGTCGTTCGACGGCGGCGAAGCGCGCAGCTGGTCGGTCAGGGTGGCGAGGGCGGCCTTCGGGTCGCCGAGCGAGCACCCGCGCGCCGCACAGTCGGCCGCGAAAGCGTCCAAAGTGGACTGGGCGCCGGCCGCGACGGCGTCGAGCACCGCGGCCGAGTCCGGGCCCGGGTCGGGCACGCCGTCGAGCACCATCCGGCCGACCTGGCCGGGGAAGCGCACGGCGTACTCCGCAAGCACCTTCGAGCCGTCGCCGCGGCCGAGCGCGTCGAGCCGCTCCATGCCCAGCTGCTTGCGCAGCTCGTCGAGGTCGCCCGCGGCGCGCCAGCTGTCCAGCGCGGTCTGCGTGTCGTCCAGCTCGATGGCGCACTGCTGACCGGCCTTGCGCGCGGCGTCCAGGACGTCGGCGAGGCCGCCCTGCGCCGGGTCGGCGTCGATCAGGTCGTGCCGGATCTCGGCCGGCACGCACTGCACGGCGCCCGACATCCCGGTGCCGCGCCGGTCCAGGCCGATCAGCGAGAACTTCTCCAGGAACGCCGGCGGCAGCGTGGTGGCGAGGCGGGCGGCGTAGATCGTGCCCGGTTCGCCGCCGACGTCGTTGACGACGACGAGCGGCACCGGCCCGGCGCCGACCTTGAGCGCCAGCAGCCGCATGACCGAGCGGCGCGGCTCGCCCGGCGCGTCGACCGGGGTCGACACGCGGGCGCAGGTGAAGTGCAGGCTGTCCGGCACCGGCGGGGTGCCGATCCGCTGGCGGGTGTCGTCGTCGCAGTCGGACCACTTCAGCGTCGACGACTGCGGCTCGCCCAGCGGCGGCAGCGGGACCGGCGGCGTGGCGCTGGGCGCCGCCGACTTCGCCGGGCCGTCGTTCTCGACCAGCGCGGGGCGCACCGACGGCCCCGCGGCGCAGCCCGCGGCGGAGGCCAGGGCGAGCAGCGCGACCAGCAGACGGGAACGGCGGCGCACGGGCGAAGTCCTCACGTAGATCAAGGCCGGAACACCCGTGAGCTTTCCACGTCCGGTGTGGGACGCGGGTTAGCGGGTACGCACCACCTGGCCGCGGAACACGGCGTCGAGGTCGTAGCGGGCCGGCTCGTCGAGCTGGCCGTAGTCGCACGACGCGGGCTCGCGGTCCGGGCGCCACCGCACGAACCGCGCGTTGTGCCGGAACCGCGACGGCATGCCGCCCTCGGTGTTCTCGTAGGCCACCTCGACGACGCGCTCGGGCCGCAGCGGCACCCATTCGTGCTCGGTGGCGCGCCAGCGGGTGATCCCGCCGGGGATCCGCTGCGCCTCGCCGGTGGCCTTGCCGCCCCACGGGTGGTCCTCGCCGTCGGTGATCAGCGGCGCCAGCTCCTCGGCCAGCTCGCGACGGCGGTCCTTCGGGAACGACCCGATCGTGCCGACGTGGTGCAGCACGCCCGCGTCGTCGTGCAGGCCGAGCAGGAACGAGCCGACGAGGTCGCCCGGGCCGCCGTCGACGTGCCAGCGCAGCCCGGCCAGCACGCAGTCGGCGGTGCGCAGGTGCTTGTACTTGAGCAGGACCCGCTTGCCGGGGGAGTACGGCTCGTCGAGCGGCTTGCCGATGACGCCGTCGAGGCCGGCGCCCTCGAACAGCTCGAACCAGTGCCGCGCCGTGTCCGGGTCGGTGGTCGCCGGGGTGAGCGAGATGCGGCCGTCGGCCAGCTTCTCGAGCCGTTCGCGGCGGGCCGACGTCGGTTCGTCGAGGAAGGACTCGTCGCCGAGGGCGAGCAGGTCGAACGCGACGAACTCGGCGGGCTGCTCGTCCGCCAGCAGCGTGATGCGGCTTTCGGCGGGGTGGATCCGCTGGGTGAGCGCGTCGAAGTCGAGCCGCCCGTCCCGCGCGACGACGAGCTCGCCGTCCAGCACGACCTTCGGCGGCAGGATCTCGAGCAGCCGCGCGACCGCCTCCGGGAAGTACCGGTTGAGCGGCTTCTCGGCGCGGGACTGCAGGTACAGCTCGTCGCCGTCGCGGAACACGATGCAGCGGAAGCCGTCCCACTTGGGCTCGAACAGCAGCCCGCCGGAGTCTGGGATGGCCTTGGCGGGCTTGGCGAGCATCGGCTTCAGCGGCGGCTGCAGCGGTAGGGGCATGACGGCATTCTGCGGAACAACGCCGCTCAGCGCACGCGTTCGGCCCGGCCCGTGTCGAGCTCGAGGCGCACGGCCGTCGGCAGGACGTCGAGGCCGAGGGACTCGCGCGCCCTGGTCAGCACGCGCAGGTCGAGGTCTTCCCAGACGCGCTTGAGGTCGGTGCCCTCGTGCAGGTACAGGGTGATGCGCAACGCGGGAGAAGTCCGCGAGCCGACCGCGCGGACCCGGGCGCGGCTGACGCCGTCGAGCTGCTCCGCGTCGGCCTGGACCGCGTCGGAGATCGCGCCCGCCGTGACGACCAGCTCGGCACCCACCGCGTCGTCGAGGGCCAGGTCGGGCCGCGGTTCCGGGCGCAGCGACCGCACCGCCCAGCGCAGGCCCAGCACGAACAGGAGCAGGCCGAGCACGATCGCGGCGATGCGAGCGGGCGTGGCGTGCCCGCCCAGCCAGTCGACGGCCATCGGGTCGAGCAGCGGGCGCCGGCCGCGGAACTCGCCCAGCAAGCCGGCGCCGACGACCAGCGCGAGCGCGCCGCCGAGCAGGGCCAGCAGCCCGACGAGGAACGTCAGCACGCGTTCGCCCGCGTACGACCGGGAAAGCGCCTTCGTGGCGACTGACTTGCTCATCGGCGGTCCTTCGGCGAGTCGACGACGACGCTGACCTTCGGCCGCCGGGCCAGCGGGACGTCGTCGAGCAGCGTGGCCACGGTCTCCAGCAGGCGCGGCCGCAGCTCGCCTTCGGTTTCGAGCCTGCTGGTCGCGCGGACCCGGACCCGGCGGGCGCTGGCGGTGACCGTCGCGCCCGCGACGTTGTCCTGCGCCCGCACCACGAGCCCGACGAGCCGGGCCAGCGACCGCGGGGACGTCGAGACGCTGACCTCGTCGGCCGGGTCGGTCAGCCGGACCGCGCGGTTGCCGGCGGCCAGCGCGCACAGCAGCAGCACCAGGCCCGCGACGGCGAGCACGACGGCGCCGACGCGCACGGTGTAGGCGTCCCAGCCCAGGGCCGCGAGCTCGGCCTGCCAGCGCGGCCACGGCACCAGCAGCGGCCCGGACCCCGGGCGCCACCAGTGCCAGCCGACCTCGAGCGCGAGCAGGATCCCGGCGCCGGCGAAGGCCAGGCCGAGCAGGGTGGACAGGAGCCGGACGAACAGGCGCACGGTTACCGCACCCTCGGCGGGACGTCGGGCAGCAGCGCCGACACCGTCACGGCCAGGGTCCGCACCTGGTAGGACGTGATCCGCTCGACCTCGTCGACGACCCGCTCGCGCACGACGCCGACGACCGCGCGCACCGCCGCCGGGTAGTGCAGGGCGAGGTCCAGCGCCAGGTCGACGTCGTTGTCGTGGCCGCCGACCCGCGCGTGCGCGCCCTTCTTGCCGGCCCGCGCGGTGCCGGGCACCTGGTCGGCGGCGTGCTGCGCGACCTTGCGCACCACCGCGTGCCCGATGGTGAGGGTGCCGCGCTCGTCCGGTTCGGCGAGCTCGCGCGGCACGTCGAGGAGCCGGCTCACTTGTCGCGGCCCTTCCCGAACAGCTCGCCGAGGTCGAGTTCGCCGTCGAGCACCCGGCCGGCGACCAGCCCGATGATCCCGACGGCCAGGGTCACCAGGAACGCGGTGAACCCCTGGGTCGCGGCCAGGCCGAGGATGAGCCCGGCCAGGAGCCCGGTCTGCGTTGCGTTCACGTTGTCCTCCAAGGACAGGCGGGGAGAAACCTCTTCTTGCGGGGTCCGGGTGGCGGAGCCCCCGGCCCGGGGCAAGGCCCCGGATGGCACTGCGGGGAGGTCATTTGACGCGGGGCGGACGGCGGCGCTTGCGCAGGCGCGCGAGCACCGCGGCCACTCCGCGGCGGTTCACCACGAAGCGGATCGGCGCGTCGAACCGGGCGTCACCGATCGTCGAGTCCACTTCGGACTTGCCGGCGCGGAACCGGGCGAGCCCGGCGGCGAACTCGGCCGGGTCGCCGCCGACGTCGGGGTGGTGGGTGCGCACGAACTCCCGGAAGGCCGCGCGGGCCTCCGGGTCGTCCCGCGCACCCCGCGCGGTCACTCCACCCGCGACGGGAGTTCGGGCTCGTCCTCACCCGGCAGGTGGATGTCGTTGACGGCGATGTTGACCTCGATCACCTCGAGGCCGGTGATCTGCTCGACGGCGGTGATCACGTTGCGCCGCACCGCGCGGGCGACGTCGGCGATGCGCGCGCCGTACTCGACGACGACGTCGAGGTCGATCGCGGTCTGCTTCTCGCCGACCTCGACCGACACGCCGGACGTGGTGACCGTGCCGGAGCCGGGGATGCGCTCGCGCAGGGCGCTGAACGCCCGCGACATGCCGCCGCCCAGCGCGTGCACCCCGGTGACCTCGCGGGTGGCCATCCCGGCGACCTTCTGCACCACCAGCGACGAGATCGTGGTGCGGCCGGCGGCGCCCTCCTCGTTGAGCGGGGTCACCAGGCCGGGGCTTTCGGTCCGTTCCGGATGCATGCCTGCAGGCTCCTTTCGAGCGGTCTTGTCGTCCCTACGATGCCCGCGACCACGGGGCTCTCACGCAAGGTCACCCATTCGGGGGAATGTTTCAGTCGGGGTGGACGTCGACGACGTGCACGTTGACCACAGTGGCCACGCCCAGCTGCCGCGCCAGCTCCGCGGTGATCTCCCGCCGGAGCGTCTCGGCGGCTTCGTCGGCGGTCAGGCCGAAGCGGACCGACACCAGCACCTGGACCACGTCGTCCTCCACCGCGACGGCCGAGATCCGCACGCCCGCGGGCGCCCGTGCGGCGGCGATCGCCGAGGCCAGGCGGCCGATGACCCGCTCGGTCACGCGCAGGCTGCCTTCCTCGCCGGGCACGTCCACCGCCGTCCGGCGGCCGCGGGCCACCGTGCGCAGCACGCGTTCGACCAGGCCGGGCGGGGTCGGCACCCGGCGGCGGGCGGCCGCGCGCACGGCGTCCCAGCGGGGGTCCTGTTCCGGGTCCATCACCGCTCCCTCAGCTCGGCGAGCAGCGCCACCCTGGCCCGGTGCAGGCGGGAGCGCAAGGCGCCGACGTTCACGTCGAGCA
This sequence comes from Amycolatopsis sp. NBC_01307, assembly GCF_035975215.1. Classification (NCBI taxonomy): domain Bacteria; kingdom Bacillati; phylum Actinomycetota; class Actinomycetes; order Pseudonocardiales; family Pseudonocardiaceae; genus Amycolatopsis; species Amycolatopsis sp. NBC_01307. The sequence goes on from NZ_CP108403.1 coordinate 584,586, forward strand.
CTTCGGCGACCTCTTCGTAGCTCAGCCCTTCCAGCTCGCGCAGCACCAGCGGCACCCGCTGGGACAGCTCGAGCCGGCCGATCGCCCGCAGCACGGCGTCGACCTCCTCGGCGCGCACGACGCGCCCCTCCGGCCCGGGTTCGGCCGCCGCGAGCAGTGCGCTGTCCACAGTGGACTTCCCGGCGGGCTCGGGTGAGTCCAGGGAGATCGTCGGCTTCCGGCGGCGCAGCATCGCGAGCGCGCCGTTGGTGACGACGCGGTAGAGCCACGTCGACACGGCCGACTCGTGCCGGAAGCCGCCCAGCGAGCGCCAGGCGGCCAGCCACGCCTCCTGCACGACGTCCTCGGCCTCGGCGGCGCTGCCGGTGATCCGCAGCGCGACCCGGTACATCCGGGGCGTGTGCCGCCGCACCAGCACGCCGAACGCGGCTTCGTCGCCGCCGGCGGCCCGTTCGACCAGCGTGGCGTCGTCGGTCATCCGCCACCCCGGCGGTAGCGCAGGAGCGTGAAGCCGTCCTCGACGAGGACCGACGCCAGGGCCAGGGCGCGCGGCGCCGCGAGGGCCGGACCCGCGGCGATGCGCCCGGCGCCGCCCGCCACGAGCAGCGGCGCGACGGTGAGGCACAGCTGGTCGACGAGGTCGGCGGCGATCAGCCCGGCGAACAGGCGCGGCCCGCCTTCGCAGTCGACGCGGCGCAGGCCGCGCCCGGCCAGCAGGTCCAGCGCGAGCGCGAGGTCGACGTCGGCGTCCCCGGCACGCAGGACCTCGGCGCCGGCCAGGTGCGCGGTGTCGGCGCCGGTGGTCGTGACCACGATCGGGGCCACGATCGTGTCGGTGAACAACGGAGAGTGCGGGTCGAGGTCCGCGGTGCGCGTCACGACGGCGATCGGCGGGACGTCCGCCAGCCCGAGCCGGCGCCGGCGCTCGAGCCGCTTCGCGCTCGCCCGGACCCCGCGGTAGCCCTCGGCGCGCGCGGTGCCGGCGCCGACCAGGACGACGTCGCAGAGATCGCGCCCGAGCAGGAAGACCTCGCGGTCGGCGGCGTGCGACAGGCCCGCGGACGTCGTGTCGACCTCGACGGCGCCGTCGGCGGAGGCGACGAAGTTGACCTGGACCCACGACCGGTCGAGGGCCGCCGGGTAGGCGTAGATCGCCTCCAGGTCGGCCCCGGTCAGCTCGCCCGGTGATGGTGGCCACACGCTCCGCACCCGACCATCCCAGCACGCCCGGAAACCCGTTCTCCACCGGGGGATGTGGCTACTCACCGGTGATCCGGGGCCTTCGCGGCGGCGGATAGGCTCTGCGACCATGCCCGCGCACCTGACCGACCGCCGTCCCGTGCTCGGCGCCGACGAGCTGATCACGGCGCTGGTGCCGCCGCCGCGTTTCGACGCGGTGCGGTTCGACACCTACATCCCGAACCCGGACGAGCCCAGCCAGGCCGCCGCGGTCGAGGCCTGCGCGGCGTTCGCCGGCCGCATCGGCGCGCGACCGGAGAAGAAGAAGTTCCGGCTCTTCGGGGGCTCCTCCTCGGCGCCGTCCGGCCCGATGGGGCTCTACCTCGACGGCGGCTTCGGCGTCGGCAAGACCCACCTGCTGGCTTCGGCGTGGCACGCGGCGCCGTCCCCGAAGGCGTACGGCACGTTCGTCGAGCTGACCCACCTCGTCGGCGCGCTGGGCTTCCCCGAGGCCGTGCGGCGGCTGTCGGAGCACCGGATCCTGGCCATCGACGAGTTCGAGCTGGACGACCCGGGCGACACCACGCTGGTCACGCGGCTGCTGCAGGAGCTCATGGACGCCGGGGTGTACATCGCGGCGACGTCGAACACGCTGCCGGAGAAGCTCGGCGAGGGGCGCTTCGCCGCCGAGGACTTCCTGCGCGAGATCCAGTCGCTGTCGGCCCGGTTCGGCGTCGTGCGCGTCGACGGTCCCGACTACCGGCACCGCGGCCTGCCGGACGCGCCGCCGCCGGTCTCCGCCGACGAGCTGGCGGCGTCCGTCGCGGCCCACGACGGGTCCACTGTGGACGACTTCGACGCGCTGTGCGCCCACCTGGGCGAGCTGCACCCGTCGCGGTACGGGCGGCTGCTGGACGGCGTCACCCGCGTGCACCTGCGCGGCATCCACCCGGCGCCGGACCAGAACGTCGCGCTGCGGCTGGTGGCGCTGGCCGACCGCCTCTACGACCGCGCGATCCCGGTCGTCGTCTCGGGCGAACCGCTGCCGGCGCTGTTCACCGAGGAGATGATCGAGGGCGGCTACCGCAAGAAGTACCTGCGCGCGATCAGCCGGTTGACGGCGCTGGCACGCGACGCGGCACAGACCACGTGACGAGCACGACGGCGACCGCGAACAGCGTGCCGCCGACGACGTCCGTGAGGTAGTGGTAGCCCATGCCGATCAGGCCGGCGGTGGCCGCGAGCAGCGCCACGGCGCTCAGCACGACGACGTAGGTCTTGCGCGTGAGCAGCACCAGCACGGTCAGCACCGCGACCAGGCTGACGGTGTGGCCGCTCGGGTAGACGAGCGTGCCGTTCTTCCACCGGTCGTACAGCGGCTTGAGCAGCCAGGTGTTGAGCAGGATCGCCAGCAGCGGCCCGCCCAGCGCGAGCGCGGCTTCCCACCGCCGCCCGGCGCGCAGGCACAGGAACACGGCGACGGCGGCCAGCGCGAACACGACGTACGGCTCGGTCGGCAGCACCAGGATCCGCGCCGCCACCGGCCCCAGGTGCGCGACAGCGCCCGCGGCGGCCGAGTCGAGCGCACTGGGCGTGTCACCGCCGGCGAACGGAAGCCCCAGCAGGAGGGCCAGCAGACCGCACCCGGCGGCGAGCACCCAGATCGTCCTCACCCCCGCGAGGGTAGTCGTCGCCCGCTCCCGCGGCCGCGCGGCGGACGTCGCGGGCCTGGTCAGGGCTGTACCAGCGCCGTGATGCCCCGCCGCGCCAGGTAGTTCGCGTCGCCGGCTCGGCTCTGCAGCACGAACGCCGCCCGCGTCCCGGCGTCGGCCAGTGCGAAGAAGCGGTCCGAGCCCCGGGTCGGGTCCGCGTCCGGGATGACGATCGCCGTCGTCCGCGGCGCCGGTTTCGGCGGGGTGCGGTCGAACTCCGCCACCAGCGCCTGCAACGCGCGGCCCGCGGGCTTGAGACGGTGGTCGTTCGTGTACAGCCCCAGGTCGTACTCCAGCGGATTCAGGTTCGGGACCAGCGCCGGGTCGACGTCGTGGGAGCACCACCACGTGAAGCCCAGCGTGTGCGCGCACGACGCCGCGTTGCGGATCGAGCGGGACAGCCACTCGGCGTACTGCGGGCGGGTCGCGTCGCTGAAGTGGATCGACGGCGCCGCGCCGTCCTCCTGGATCCAGCACGGCCTCGCCGGGTCCGTCGCGTACGCCTGCGCCACCTGGATCAGGCGCTCCGCGTTGTGCGTCTCGAACGCGCCGAGCGGCGTCGTCTTGAGCGTGCCGAAGAACGACGTCCACGGGTGGATCGCCACGACGTTCCCGGCGTCGGCCAGGCCGGCGCGGGTGAAGTAGCGGCCGTTGTCCCACGGCGCGCGGTCGCAGCCGACCGTGTGCGCCTTTCCCGGCGCGACGCTCTCCGCCGTCTCGCACAGGGTGTGCGCCCACGCGTCGGCCTGCTCCGGCGTCACCGCCAGGCCGGCGAAGGAGTCCCAGTAGTAGTACGGCTCGTTCGACAGGTCGAACCCGAGGAACCGCGGGTGCTTCCCGATCCGCGCGGCCAGTGCCGTGAGCAGCGCGCGCTGGGCGTCGAGGGCCGCCGGGTCGGTGAACCAGTTGACCGGCTCCGGCGTGGTCTGCAGCCAGTTCGGCGTCCAGTAGCGGGCCGAGATGTGGCCGTTGAAGACCGTCACCTCGACGTCGAGGCCGGCCGCGCCCGCGAGGTCCAGGAACCGGTGCAGCCGGTCGAGCTTCTCGCCGCTGACCAGGTGCGGCTCGGGCTGGAACGCCGACCACAGCAGCATCATCCGGATGTGGTCGAGCCCGAGCGCGGCGATGTCGTCGAGGTCGCGGCGCAGGTCGGCTTCGCGCCAGTCCTCCCACATGTGGAACCAGCGCGTCGAGGGTGTGTAGTTGACGCCCAGCCGGAACGGCCGCCGCCTGGGGGCGGCCAGTGCGGGCGCGGCGGTGGCCGCCAACGCCGTCGCGACCGCTCCCGTGAGCACCGACCGCCGTTTGAGATCCGCCACGCCGTCTCCCTCGCCGTCACCCGTTCACGAAGATCTAGCACGGCGGGGAATTCGTTCTCCAGCGTTGACCGGCTTCCTGTCCGGTCAGGTCCCCGAGAAGGCGGCGTGGTCGGCCTCCGTCCGGTCGGCGTAGCGCACGGCGTACGCGCCGATCGCCTCGTCCAGCTCGGAGTCGTCGGCGAAGTAGCCGGACAGCAGCTGCGGGTGCAGCGACCGCGTGTGGGCGCGGGCGAGCAGCGCCCCGGCGAGCCTGCCGTAGTCGTCGAGGTGGTCCTTCTCCAGCTCCGCCGGGTCGATGTCGCCCTTGAGGTTCCGGAACTGGCGGACGATGTACGGGACGCCGTCGATCGTGGTCCAGCCGAGCAGGATGTCGGTCTCGGCCTGCACGAGCCGGGCGCCGTCGACGATCCGGCGGCCTTCGTGCTCGGCCGCGGGCAGGTCCAGGTACGGCCCGAGCGCCGGTGACGCCGCCTGTTTCACCTGCAGCACCAGGTCTTCGTCGTCGTTGCCGTGCAGCAGCGCGACGTAGCTGCGGAGCCCGACGCTGCCGGTGCCGACGACGCGGAAGGCGACGTCGGCGAGGCGGTAACGCGAGATCAGCGTCCGCCGCGACTCGCGCAGGGTGTCCACATAGGACGCCAGTCCGGCGGCGACGGCCTCCGCGGTCTGCTCGTCGACGTGCGTCAGCACCGGCGGGTCCTCGACGAACCGGTGGCGCGCGAGGCCCGTCCGGTGGTCGTCGACGCGCTCGGTCCACTTCGCGGCGACCTTGGCGCTGTCGTTCTTGCGGGCCTTCTCGGCGGCGTCGGCGAAGTCGTCGATCAGCTCGTCCGCGCGGGCCTTCGACAGCACGGACGAGTCCGGCAGCGCGTTCCAGCTGCGCAGGAACGGCAGCTCGGCCAGCGCGCGGATGGTCCGCCGGTACGACTTCGCCGCGTCCTCGGCGGCTTCGCGGCAGCCGGACTCGCCGATGCCGCCCTCGCGGCCGGCGAGCACGAGGCTCGCGGCGAGCCGTTTGAGGTCCCACTCCCACGGGCCGGGGACGGTCTCGTCGAAGTCGTTGATGTCCATCACGATCTTGCCCTCGGGCGTGCCGTAGAGCCCGAAGTTCGCCGCGTGCGCGTCGCCGCAGAGTTGGGCGTCGAGGCCCGAGACGGGCGTGCGCGCGAGGTCGGCGCCCATCAGCCCGGCGGCGCCGCGGAAGAAGGTGAACGGGGACGCGAGCATCCGCTCACGGCGGAGTTCGACCAGCTCGGGCAGCCGTCCTTTGCCACTGGCCTCGAAGTACTGCGCGGGCGTCGGCCGGTCCGTCGCGGCGGCCTCGTGGTCGTGCGCGGTGACCGGCGTCTTGTCCCGGAGTCGCTTCCCCTGCTCGTACAGCTCGGCCGGCGTGACGCTGTCCGCACCGGCCAGCGGCCGCTCCACCCATTCCCCTGATCCCATACCTGCCCAACGCCCGATCCGCCCGGTTCGCTCCCGAACGCCGTGAATGCCACATCGAGGGACACTATGTCCCTCGATGTGGCATTCACGGACGACCGGGGTTCAGGGGCGGATGACCTCGGCGATGGCGTCGATGCCGCGGTCCAGCTCCTCACGGGTGATCACCAGCGGCGGGGCGACGCGCAGCGTGCGGTCGTGCGTCTCCTTGCACAGCACGCCGCGGGCGGCCAGGGCCTCCGACGCCGCCCGGCCCTCGGGGCCGCCGGGGGCGATGTCGATGCCCGCCCACAGGCCGCGGCCGCGGACCTCGGACAGCCCGCTCCCGACCAGCTCGGTCAGGCGCGTGTGCAGGTGGGCGCCCAGTTCGGTGGAGCGCTGCTGGAACTCGCCGGTCTGCAGCAGCTTCACGACCGCGCGGCCGATCGCGCAGGCCAGCGGGTTGCCGCCGAACGTCGAGCCGTGCTCGCCCGGCTTCAGCACGCCCAGCACGTCGCGGCTGCCGACCACCGCGGACACCGGCAGGATGCCGCCGCCGAGGGCCTTGCCCAGCGTGTAGACGTCGGCGCGGACACCCTCGTGGTCCAGCGCCAGCACGGTGCCGGTGCGGGCCAGGCCGGACTGGATCTCGTCGGCGATCAGCAGCACGTTGTGGTCGTCGCAGGCCGCGCGGACGTCGGCGAAGTAGCCCGACGGCGGCACGATGACGCCGGCCTCGCCCTGGACCGGCTCGAGCAGGACGGCGGCCGTGCGCGGGGTGATCGCGTCGCGCAGGGCGGCGGCGTCGCCGTACTTCACCGTGACGAAGCCCGGGGTGAACGGGCCGAAGTCGGCACGCGCGGTCTCGTCGGTCGAGAACGACACGATCGTGGTGGTCCGGCCGTGGAAGTTCGAGTCGGCGACGATGATCTCGGCGGTGCCGTCCGGCACGCCTTTGACCGTGTGCGCCCACTTGCGGGCGAGCTTGACCGCGGACTCGACGGCCTCGGCGCCCGAGTTCATCGGCAGCACCATCTCGGTGCCGGTCAGCTCGGCCAGCTCGCGGCAGAACAGGCCGAGCTGGTCGTGGTGGAACGCTCGCGACGTGAGCGTGACGCGGCCGAGCTGCTCGACGGCGGCGCCGATCAGGTCCGGGTGGCGGTGGCCGAAGTTCAGCGCCGAATAGCCGGAGAGGAAGTCCAGGTAGGACCGGCCTTCGACGTCGGTCACCGTCGCCCCGGAGGCTTCGGCGATCACGACGGGCAGCGGGTGGTAGTTGTGCGTGCTCCATTGCTCGTCGAGCGCGATGAAGCTCGCGGCGGTGGGGGCGGCGGTTTCCCGGCCGGCGAACGTCGTCATGCGTTCAGGTTAGAGACCGCAGACGCAGAGTTCAGCCGGGAATCGTTGCTTTCACCCGTTGTTCGTTGCGCAATTCGCGGATCCGACCCCCGAATCGCTGCGCCGCCACCCGGCCGGGTGCGTCGACAGGAAAGCCGCCGCCCGAGTCGTTAACCTCGCGGGATGGGCAAGAAGAACGACGAGGGAAGCCGGGTCCGGGACGCGCTGCGGATCACCGGGGAGCTGCCGGACCCGGGCTCGGCGCCGGTCGGGCCCGGCAAGAAGCCGAAGGCCCTCGCCAAGCTCGGCACCGCGGGCGAGCGGCTGTCCGCGCTGCAGGAGGCGCTCTACGCCGAGGGTGTCGGCGGCGGCGAACGCAACGTCCTGCTGGTGCTGCAGGGCATGGACACCTCGGGCAAGGGCGGCACGGTCTCGCACGTGCTCGGCCTGGTCAACCCGATGGGCGTGCACTACTCGGGGTTCAAGGCGCCGACGGCGGCCGAGCGGCGCCACCACTACCTCTGGCGGATCCGCAAGCAGCTGCCGGTACCCGGCCAGATCGGCGTGTTCGACCGCTCGCACTACGAGGACATCCTGGTCCCGCGGGTGTCCGGGCTGCTCAGCGCGGAGGAGCGCCGCCGCCGCTACAGCGAGATCAACGCGTTCGAGAAGGAGCTGACCGACGGCGGCACCACCGTCGTCAAGGTCTTCCTGCACATCTCGCCCGAAGAGCAGCTCAAGCGGCTGAAGGCCCGGCTGGAGACGCCCGAGAAGCACTGGAAGTACAACCCGGGCGACCTCGAGGCTCGGTCGCACTGGCCCGCCTACCAGAAGGCCTACGCCGACATCTTCAAGAAGACGTCGACGGACTACGCGCCGTGGCACGTCGTGCCGGCCGACCACAAGTGGTACCGGAACTGGGCCGTCGCGGAGCTGCTCATCGAGACCCTCACCGAGCTGGACCCGAAGTTCCCGCAGCCGGACTACGACGTCGACGCCGAGCTGGCGAAGCTGAAGGGTGTTGGCGTACCGGCCTGAGTGTCTGGAAGAGTGCGGGCGTGACCGATGTCGACGATCTCCCGTTCCTCCGCAAACAGGCCCGTACCCAGCGCTTCACCCTCGGCGCGCCGAAGGCGTTCCGGGTCGCCCCGGACGGTTCGCGCGTGCTGTTCCTGCGGGCGGAGTCGGGTACCGACCCGCGGCACAGCCTCTGGTCGGCCGACCTCGCGAGCGGCGCCGAGACGAAGGTCGTCGACGCCGCCGAGCTGCTGCCCGGCGAGGAGGAGCTGCCGGCCGAGGAGCGGGCGCGGCGCGAACGGGCCCGCGAGACCGGCGGCGGGGTCGTCCACTACGGCGTCGACGCGGGCTTCACGGTCGCGGCCTTCACGCTCTCGGGCAAGCTCTACACCCTGGATCTCGCGTCCGGCGAGGTGACGCTGCGGGTCGACGGCGCGGTCATCGACCCGCGGCCGAGCCCCACCGGCACGCACGTCGCGTACGTGCAGGACCGCCGGCTGCACGTCATGGAGCTGGCCACCGGCGACGACCGGGTGCTGGCCGGCGAGGACGACGAAGACGTCTCCTGGGGGCTCGCCGAGTTCATCGCCGCCGAGGAGATGGACCGCACCCGCGGCTACTGGTGGGCCCCGGACGGCGCCGCGCTGCTGGCCGAGCGCGCCGACCGCGGTCCGGTGCCGCGCTGGACCATCGCCGACCCGGCCAACCCGCAGAACCCGGCCAACGTCGTCGCCTACCCGGCCGCGGGCACCACGAACGCCCTGGTCACGCTGGCCGTCCTCGGCCTGGACGGCTCGCGCGTCGACGTCGCGCCGGGGGAGTGGGAGTACCTCGCCTCGGTGCACTGGTCGGCGGGCGGCGCGCCGCTGCTGGCCGTCGAGCCGCGCGACCAGACGCGGCTGGACGTGCTCGCCCTCGACGTCACCGACGGCTCGACGTCGGTCGTGCACACCGCCACCGACCAGCACTGGATCGACATCGTCGGCGGCGTCCCGGCGTGGACGCCGGACGGGCGCCTCGTCACCGAGCGGATGGTCGACGGCGACCACCGGCTCTACGTCGGCGAAGACGCCGTCACCCCGGCCGGGCTGCAGCTGCGCGCGGTCCTCGACGTCGGCGACGAGCTGCTCTTCAGCGCGTCCGACGAGGACTCGACGCAGATCCACGTCTACCGCACCGAAGGCGGTTCGATCCACCGGGTGTCCACTGTGGACGGCGTACACCACGGCGCCGGGTCCGCCGCGGTGACCGTGCTGTCGTCGTGGAGCCTGGAGCACAGCGGCCCGCGCGTCTCGGTGCTGCGCGACGGCGCCGAGGCCGTGGCGATCGCGTCGTCCACTGTGGACCCCGACATCGTGCCGAACCTGACCTGGCTGACGCTGGGGGAGCGCGGCCTGCGCGGCGCCCTGCTGCTGCCCCGGGGCTACGAGCCGAGCGAGGGCAAGCTGCCGGTGCTGCTCGACCCGTACGGCGGCCCGCACGCCCAGCGCGTGCTGCAGAGCCGCAACGCGTTCCTGACGTCGCAGTGGCTGGCCGACCAGGGGTTCGCGGTGCTCGTCGCCGACGGCCGCGGCACGCCCGGGCGCGGCGCGGTGTGGGAGCGAGAGATCCACGGCCGCCTCGCCGACGTCACCCTGCAGGACCAGGTCGACGCGCTGCAGGCCGCGGCCGCGCGGTTCCCCGAGCTGGACGTCGAGCGCGTCGCGATCCGCGGCTGGTCCTACGGCGGTTACCTGTCCGCGCTGGCCGTGCTGCGCCGCCCGGACGTCTTCCACGCGGCGGTCGCGGGAGCGCCCGTCACGGACTGGTCGTTGTACGACACGCACTACACCGAGCGTTACCTCGGGAAGCCTCAGGACGAGGTGGAGAGCTACGCGCACAACTCGCTGATCGAGAGCGCCGGCGAGCTGAGCCGGGCGCTGCTGATCGTGCACGGGCTGGCCGACGACAACGTGTTCGTCGCCCACTCGCTGCGGCTGTCGTCGGCGCTGCTGGCGAAGGGCCGCTCGCACGTGTTCCTGCCGCTGGCCGGGGCCACCCACATGACGCCGCAGGCCGAAGAGGTCGCGGAGAACCTGATGCGCACCCAGGTGGACTGGATCCTGCGTGAGCTTTCCGTCGTGGAGAAGGAGATCGCATGAGCCGCTGGGGCCTCACGATTCCGCTGACCGGGGTGCCGTTGACGGCGCACCGTGAGCTGGTCGAGCAGCTGCCGGACCTGGGTTACACCGACGCGTGGACGGCCGAGACGGCGGGCACCGACGCGTTCACGCCGCTGGTGCTCGCCTCGCAGTGGGCGCCGCAGCTGCGGCTCGGCACCGCGATCGTGCCGGTGTACACGCGTGGTCCGGGTCTGCTGGCGATGCAGGCGGCGACGGTGGCCGAGCTGGCGCCGGGCCGGTTCGTGCTCGGCATCGGCGCGTCGTCGCCGGTGATCGTCTCGAACTGGAACGCGGCGCCGTTCGAAGCGCCGTTCGCGCGGTCGCGGGACACCTTGCGGTTCCTGCGCTCGGCGCTGACGGGGGAGAAGGTCAGCGAGAAGTACGAGACGTTCGCCGTCTCGAAGTTCCGCCTGGAGCGCCCGGCCGACCCGCCGCCGTCGATCATGCTGGCCGCGCTGCGCCCGGGCATGCTCAAGCTGGCCGCGCGCGAGGCCGACGGCGCGATCACGAACTGGCTGGCGCCCACGGACGTGCCGAAGATCCGCGCGGTCGTGGGCCCGGACGTCGAGCTGGCGGCCCGGATCTTCGTCTGCCCCACCGAGGACGCCGCCGCGGCGCGGGGCCTCGGCCGGATGCTGATCTCGAGCTACCTCACGGTCCCGGTGTACGCGGCGTTTCACGAGTGGCTCGGCCGCGGCGAGGCCCTCGCCCCGATGCACGAGGCCTGGGCGGCGGGCGACCGCCAGAAGGCCAACCAGGTCATCCCGGACGCGGTGGTGGACGACCTGATCGTCCACGGCAGCCTCGACTCGTGCCGGGAACAGATCCAGTCCTATGTGGACAACGGCCTGACGACGCCGATCATCGCGCTGTTGCCGACGGGCGGCGACCCGTTCGAGCAGGTCCGGGCCCTGGCCCCGCGCTGACCCTTCGCCGAGTCGTCGCGCGAGAAACCGGCGCGCGGCAAGGCTTTCGTGCGGCGAGCCAACCGCGCGCACGAAAGCCTCGCCTCGCGCGCGGCGCCGGGTGATCCCGGCGAGATCCGGGTGGAAGCGGCGGCACACGGCTGCAGCCCGGCGTCGCCGCATGAAGCGCAAGTGGTCGGCAGCACGCTCGCCGAGTACGTCGACCGGATATCGGACACCGCGTCGGCCGGGAAGACGGTGGGCGACCAGTCAGACCGCGTCCGCCGGCGCCCCGATCGGGGCCAGCCCGGCGATCCGCGCTCGCAGCCCGTCGTCACAGCCGATCACCTTCGGGGCCGAACCTACTCCCGATGGCCGACGCGTTCCCGCCGCTCGGTCGCGCATGCTGGAACGGGGCCGGGTGACAGGCAGCCTTCGGTCGCCGTACTGTTGCTCAGCGTAGGCAAGGCAACCCTAAGGAAGGCGGGGGTACATGCGGGCAGACGGGCTGGCCGGGGGCGAAGGCGGCGCGGACCGGCTCGGGGAGCTGATCCCGGCGGCACTGCGCGGCATGGCGGCCGGGGTGGCCGAACGCGGCGGGCCGGTGCCGGCCGGCGGACCCGCCGCGGTGGCCGCGGCGCTCGCCGGTGAAGGGGGCGCGCTGCCACGTCACGGCGTCGGCGCCGAAGCCGCGCTGGAGGAGCTCAGCCGGCTGCTCGCGGCGGGCTCGGCCGATCCCGCCGACCCGGCCTGCGCGGCGCACCTGCACTGCCCGCCGCTCGCGGTGTCCGTCGCCGCCGACGTCGTGGCGAGCGCGCTCAACCCGTCGATGGACTCCTGGGACCAGGCGCCGGTGGCCAGCGAGCTGGAGCGCGAGTTCACCACCGGCATCGCCCGCCTCTGCTACCCGGACGCCGCCGCGCCGGACGCCGTCGTGACCACCGGTGGCACCGAATCCAACCTGCTCGGGCTGCTGCTCGCCCGCGAGCGGGACGCGCACGTCCGGCCCGTCTGCGGCGTCAACGCCCACCACAGCGTCGCCCGCGCGGCCTGGCTGCTCGGCCTGCCCGCGCCGGTCGTCGTCGCGTGCGAGGGCGATCGCCTGCTCCCGGCCGCGCTCGCCGAAACCCTCCGCGACCTGGGCGCGTCCGCCGTCGTCGTCGCGACCGCCGGCACCACCAACACCGGCACGATCGACCCGCTGCCCGAGATCGCCGAGATCTGCCGCCAAGCGGGTGCCCGGCTGCACGTCGACGCCGCGTACGGCGGGATGGCGCTGTGCAGCACCGCGCTCCGGGCCCAGCTCGCCGGGCTGGAGCAGGCCGACTCCGTCGCGCTCGACCTGCACAAGTTCGGCTGGCAGCCGGTCGCGGCCGGGCTCTTCGCCGCCCGCGAGGCCGCCGACCTCGGCGCGCTGACCGTGCGGGCCGAGTACCTCAACGCCGACGACGACACCGAGGCCGGCCTGCCGGACCTGCTCGGCCGCTCGATCCGGACGTCGCGGCGGCCGGACGCGTTCCGGATGGCCGTCACCGTGCGAGCGCTGGGCACCGACGGCCTCGGCGCGCTCGTCGAGCACTGCTGCGACACCGCCGGCGAGGTCGCGGCCGTCGTCGACGCCCACCCCGGCCTGCGCCTCTGGGGCGCGCCGGAGCTGTCCACCGTCGTCCTGCGCCCGGTCGTCGCCGAGAACCTCGCGGACGCCGAAGCCGACGAACTGGTCGCCCGGGTCCGCCGCGCGCTGCTGGAGGCGGGCACCGCGGTGATCGGCCGGGCCGCGCTGCCGACCGGCCCCGGCGGCGCGCCGCAGCTGTGGCTCAAGCTGACGCTGCTGCACCCCGAAACCACGGTCGAGGACTACCGCCCGCTGCTGGACCGGATCGCCGCCACGGCGGGCGCCGAGCTCGTCGCGAACCGGGAAAGCCCGGTCGCTTCGTGAGGCGCCACCACCTGGCGGGCATCGGGATCGGGCCGTTCAACCTCTCGCTCGCGGCGCTCGCCGCCCCGGTCGACGGCCTGGACGCGGTGTTCTTCGACGCCCGCCCGGAGTTCCGGTGGCACCCGGGCCTGCTGGTCGAGGGCGCGAGCCTGCAGGTGCCGTTCCTCGCCGACCTGGTGACGCTGGTCGACCCGACGAACCCGTTGTCGTTCCTCAACTACCTGCGCGACCGCGGCCGGCTGCTGCCCTTCTACTTCGCCGAGCGGTTCCACCTGCCGCGCGCCGAATACGACGACTACGGCCGCTGGGCCGCGGCGCGGCTGCCGTCGTGCCGGTTCGGCCACGAGGTCACCGGCGTCCGGTGGGACGCGGCCGAAGCGGCGTTCGAGCTGACGGTCGCCGGCACCGAACCGGTGCTGGCCGACGCCGTCGTGCTCGGCGTCGGGTCGGTGCCGTCGGTGCCGGAACCGTTGCGGGACCTGGTTTCGGACCCGGACACCCTTGCCTTGCACTCCGCGGACTTCCTCACCCACCGGGCCGCACTGGTGGCCGCCGAGAGCGTCACGGTCGTCGGGTCCGGGCAGTCGGGGGCCGAGGTCGTCCTCGACCTGCTGCGCGCGCGGTCCACTGTGGACGGCCTGCGCTGGCTGGCGCGGACCCTGGCGTTCGCGCCGATGGAGTACTCGAAGCTCGGGCTGGAGCAGTTCACCCCGGACTACACCGCCTACTTCCACGGCCTGCCGAGCGCGGTCCGCGACCGCCTGCTGCCCACGCAGTGGCAGCTGTACAAGGGGATCGACGCCGAGACGATCGCGGCGATCCACGACGAGCTCTACCGCCGCAGCATCGGCGGCGGCTGGCCCGCCGCGGTGCTGAGCCCGGGCGTCGAGGTCGTCTCGGCATCCACTGTGGATGGACAAGTCGACTTGGGCCTCCGGCACGCGCAGCAGGGCCGCAACGGGACCGTGCGCACCGCCGCCGTCGTCGCGGCCACCGGCTACACCGAAACGCCGACCGGGCCGCTGCTGGCCGGGCTCGGCGACGCCGTGCACCGCGACGACCGGGGCCGGCTCGTGGTCGGCGCCGACCACCGCGTCGCCCTCGACGTGCCGGGGCCGCTGTTCGTGCAGAACGCCGAACGGCACACGCACGGGCCGGGCGCCCCCGACCTCGGCCTGGGCGCCTGGCGGGCGGCCGTGATCCTCAACGCCGTGTGCGGCAAGACCGTGCACGAGCTGCCCGACCGCACCGCCTTCACCACGTTCGGCCTGGAGGACAAGTGAGCATCGACGAGGCGGCCGCCTGGCGCGCGGCCGGTGCCCTGATCACGCACAAGATGCTCGGCGAGCTGTCGTACGAGCACATGCTGGAGCCGGTGGCCGACGGCGACAGTTACCGGCTCGAGCTGCCGGACGACGTCGTCTATACGTTCCAAGCTCGGCGCGGCGCTTTCGACGCCTGGACGGTGGTCGCGGGCAGCGCGCACCGGTCCGGCGAGCCGGCCACCGACCCGCGCACGCTCGTCGTGGACGCCCGGAAGACGTTGGGACTCAGCGGGTTGCGGCTGGCCGACGTCCTGGCCGAGCTGACCGCGACGGTCGCCAACGAGGCCGCCCGCCTGCGCCGCGCACCGACCGCGGCCGAACTGTCCGCACTGGACTACAACGTCGCCGACGGGCACCTCACGGGTCACCCGCGGCTGGTGCTCAACAAGGGCCGCGTCGGCTTCTCCGCGCTCGACCGCGCCCGCTACGCGCCGGAGGCCGGGGCCGACGTCCGGCTGCGCTGGTTCGCCGTCCACCCCGAGCACGCCGAGTTCCGCTGTGTCGACGAGCTGAGCCGGGACGCGTTGCTGGCCGCCGAACTCGGCGACCTGCGCGCGGAGTTCGCCGGCCGCGCGCCCGACGGCTACGTGTGGGTGCCGGTGCACCCGTGGCAGGCCGACGAAATCCTCGGCACGCTCTACGCCGCCGAGCTGGCCACCGGCGTCATGATCGACCTCGGCGAGAGCGCCGACGGCTACCGCGCGCACCAGACCGTCCGGACGCTGGCGAACGTGAGCACGCCCGGGCGGCACGACGTCAAGACCGCCGTGTCGGTGCGCAACACGCTCGTCTACCGCGGGCTCAACTCCGCGGCCACGCTCGCCGGGCCGTCGGTGACGTCGTGGCTGCGCCGGGTCAGCGCGGGCGATCCGCTCCTGGCCGGGAAGTACCGCTTCGGGCTGCTCGGCGAGGTCGCGAGCGTGTCGGTGAAGCACCCGCTGTTCGGGCACCTGGAGGAGCTGCCGTACCGGTTCCACGAGACCCTCGGTGCGTTGTGGCGGGAACCCCTCACCGCGCACCTGGCGGCCGGGGAGCGCGCGATCTCGTTCGCCGCACTGCCTTATCGCGGGCCCGACGGCGTCTCGGTGCTGGCCCACCTGATCGGCGACGGCGACCCGGAGGCGTGGCTGACGCGGCTGTTCGACCTGACGCTCACGCCGTTGCTGCAGTGGCTGCTGCGCCACGGCGTCGGCTTCTGCCCGCACGGCCAGAACCTGATCCTCGTCGTCGACGCCGCCGGCGTGCCGCAGCGGGTGCTGATCAAGGACTTCGCGCAGGGCGTCGACCTGCTCGACGAGCAGCTCGAAAGCTACGAAAGCCTCCCGCCCGAGGCGGCCGCCGACATGCTGCGCTGGCCGGCGCACCTGCTCGCGCAGTCGCTGTTCAGCTCGGTGTTCTCCGGGCAGTTCCGGTTCTGGGCTGAGGTGCTGCTCGACGAGCTGGGCCTGCCGCGGGCGAGGTTCTGGGCGCCGGTGCGCGAGATCGTCGGCCGCTACCGCGACGAGAACCCGGACGTCGCCGCGCGGTTCGACGCGTGCCGGCTGTTCGCACCGGACGTCGAGCGCGTCACGCTCAACCGCGAGCACTTCGCCGGGCAGGGCTTCGACAAGGTGGAGCGCGACGACGAGTTCGACGTCCGCTTCGGCCGGGTGCCGAACCCGCTGCACAGCGCGGATCCCGGCGGCGCGTGGTGACGCCGTTCGCGCGCCCGGCCGGCCCGCGGTCGCTGGCCGCCCGGCGCGCGGCGGCCGTGACCGGGGAAGGCGTGCTGCGCGGGGTGCTCGCCGAGGACGGCGCGCGGCTGCTCCTGCTGGTGCCCGACCCGCACGCCCGCTTCGCCGCCGTCGAGCTGGCCGCGCCGTTCGCCGCCGACGTCCTCACCGACGGCTACGGCGTCTGCAGCTACGTCTTCGCGTGGACGCCCGAGCGCGCGGCGCTGCCGGAGTCCGGGGCGCTCGGTGGCTACCTGAATGGCTACCTGGAGGGCTACGGCGACCTGCGGATGCGGCCGGACGCGGCGAGCGCGATCCCGCTCGGCGACCGGACGTGGGCGGTGGTGTGCGACGCCGAGTGGCCGGCCGGACCGGTCGCGGAGCTCGCCCCGCGCGAGGTGCTGCGGGGGCAGCTCGAAGCCCTCGAAGGGCTCGGGCTGGTGCCGTCGGTGGGCATCGAGCACGAGGTGGTGTTCCGCGACGCGGCCGGCGAGCCGCTCACCGCGCACGGCGCCGACTACGCGGTCGGCGGCACCGAGCGCCTGGCGCCGCTGCTGCGCGACCTGCGGGTGGCGCTCGACGAGGCCGGGCTGGGCGTCGAGTCGGCGCGCGCGGAGTGCCACCCGGGCCAGTACGAGATCGTGCTGCGCCACCGCGACGCCCTCGCCGCCTGCGACGACGTCCTGCTGCAGCAGCTGATCGTCCGCCGGGTCGCGGCACGCCACGGCGTCACCGCCGACTACCTCGCGGCGCCCGCGCCCGGCCAGGGCAACTCGGGGCACGTCCACCTGTCACTGTCCGCCGTGGACGGTTCCGGGCCGGATCTGCTGGGCGGGTTCCTGGCGGGCGTGCTGCGGGACGCGCGGGCGCTGACGGCCGTGTGGGCGCCGACGTGGAACGGCTACGTCCGGCTGCGGACGGCACCGTTCTCCCCGCGCGAGATCCGCTGGGGCCACGACGACCGGACGGCGTCGGTCCGCGTGGCCGGGCCCGCGGCGAACCGCCGCCTGGAGTTCCGCTTCCCGGGTGCCGACGCCCAGCCCCACCTGGTCGTCGCGGCCCTGCTGGCGGCCGGGCGGTTCGGGCTGGAGGAGGGCCTGACGCCGCCGCCGGCCGGGACGACCGTGGACGAGCTGGCGACGTCGCCGTGGGAGGCGCTGGCGCTGATCTCGGACGGCCGGGCCGGCAAGCTGCTCGGCGTCGACGTCGCGGCGCAGCTGACGGCGTTGCTCACGGAGGAGATCGAGTCCGGTCTGGACGCGGTGACCGACTGGCAGCGGCGCCGGGGCGCCCTCCGGGCCTGAGCCTGCACCCCTCTTCACCCGCTGGGGGTTGCGCGGCGGGCTCCGGGTGCGCAGGCTCGACACCGTGAGCGAGCACGAGTACGACCTCATCGTCATCGGTTCGGGCCCGGGCGGGCAGAAGGCCGCCATCGCGGCCGCGAAACTGGGCAAGAAGGTGGCGGTCGTCGACCGGCACGACATGGTCGGCGGGGTGTGCGTCAACACCGGCACGATCCCGTCCAAGACCCTGCGCGAAGCGGTGCTCTACCTGACCGGCATGAACCAGCGCGAGCTGTACGGCGCCAGCTACCGCGTCAAGCAGGACATCACCATCGCCGACCTGCTGGCGCGCACCCACCACGTGGTCGGGCGCGAGGTCCAGGTGGTGCGCGCCCAGCTGATGCGCAACCACGTCGACCTCATCGCCGGCCTCGGCTCGTTCGCCGACCCGCACACCGTGGTCGTCGACGGCAAGCACGCCGGGGACCGCCGGACGCTGACCGGGGACTACGTCGTGATCGCCACCGGCACCCGGCCCGCGCGGCCCGGGCACGTCGACTTCGACGCCGCCCGCGTGCTGGACTCCGACGAGATCCTGCGGCTCGAACAGATCCCGTCGTCGCTCGTCGTGGTCGGCGCGGGCGTGATCGGCATCGAGTACGCGTCGATGTTCGCCGCGCTCGGCTCGCGCGTCACCGTGGTCGAGCAGCGCGACCAGATGCTCGACTTCTGCGACCCCGAGATCGTGGAGTCGCTGAAGTTCCAGCTGCGCGACCTCGGCGTCACGTTCCGGTTCGGCGAGAAGGTCGCCGACGTCGCGGTGTCCGACGACGCGACGATCACGACGCTGGTCAGCGGCAAGCGCATCCCGGCCGACGGCGTGATGTACTCCGCCGGCCGCCAGGGCATGACCGGCTCGCTCGCGCTGGACCAGGCCGGGCTGGCCGCGGACGAGCGCGGCCGGCTCGTCGTCGACGAGCACTACCGCACCGAGGTCCCGCACATCTACGCCGTCGGCGACGTGATCGGCTTCCCGGCGCTCGCGGCGACGTCGATGGACCAGGGCCGGCTCGCGGCCTACCACGCGTTCGGCGAGCCGGCGAACGGCCTCGGCGCGCTGCAGCCGATCGGCATCTACACGATCCCGGAGATCTCGTACGTCGGGGCGACCGAGGCCCAGCTGACGTCGTCGTCGGTGCCGTACGAGGTCGGCATCGCCCGCTACCGCGAGCTCGCGCGCGGCCAGATCACCGGCGACAGCTACGGCATGCTGAAGCTGCTGGTGTCCACGAAGGACCGGAAGCTGCTGGGCGTGCACGTGTTCGGCACGGGCGCGACCGACCTGGTCCACATCGGACAGGCGGTGATGGGCTGCGGCGGCACGGTCGACTACCTCGTCGACGCGGTGTTCAACTACCCGACGCTCTCGGAGGCCTACAAGGTGGCCGCGCTGGACGCCACCAACAAGATCCGCGCCCTGGACCGGTTCACCTCCTGACACCGTCGTCGCCGAATTCGCCAGGCTCTGTGACACCAGGGGTCGTGAGTGTTTAGGAGGGTTAGAACCCTCCTAAACACTCACGACAACCCGCGCCGAGCGTCAGGTGAGCTTCGTCGTGCGGGTCGCCGGCACGGCTTCCGTGCGCAGCGCACGGTCGCGCGGTGGGCCCTGCGCACCACCCGCCCCTGCTGATACCTCGCGAAGGCGGCCCCATCCGCACCACCCGTCCCACCCGCCGCGAACGCGTTTGACACCCCAATAGAACATGTGTTCGACTGCCGGAGTGCGATGGGATCGGCAGCGAGCAGGGGAGGGTGAGCCGGCACTGCCCGGGCTGGAAGGCCTGGTGCGTTCCGTGCGGTCACCGGAATTCGACGGCGTCACCTTTCACGAGGTGAACGCCCGCTCGGTGCTGAACAAGGTGCCTGCGGGCTCCGGGGTGCCGTTCAGCTGGACCGTGAACCCGTACCGCGGCTGCTCCCACGCCTGTACCTACTGCCTGGAGGGCGGCACCCGGATCCTGCTCGCCGACGGCCGGACGCGGGCGCTGTCGGAGCTGAAGGTCGGCGACGCGATCTACGGCACCCGCGGCCACGGCGCGGCCCGGCGGCTGGTGCCGACCACGGTGCTCGCGCACTGGACGACGTTGCGCGACGCCTACCGCGTCACCCTCGACGACGGCACGCGGCTCGTCGCGAGCGGCGATCACCGGTTCCTCACCTCGAAGGGCTGGAAGCACGTCACCGGCAGCAAGCTCGGCGCCGCCCAACGGCCGCACCTGACCCCCGGGGCCGAGCTGATCGGCGTCGGCCGGTTCGCGCCGACGCCCGACGAGACGCTCGGCTACCGCGCCGGCTACCTGTGCGGGATGCTGCGCTCCGGCGGGTTCGGCGCGGAGGCGGACGCGGCCGCGCGGGCGCTGGAGTACCTGCCCGACTTCGGGGCGTCGGTCGGCTTCCTGAAGGTGCCCGCCGACCCGGACGCGCACTGGCGGCGCGGGTTCCTCGCCGGCGTCTTCGACCTCGCCGGCAGCCACGGCCGCGGGATGCTGTCCGTCGCGCACGACGAGCCGGAGATCGCCGACGCCTTCGCGGCGGCGCTCACCAGCTTCGGCTTCGCGCACCAGCTCGACGAAGTGCCGAAGTTCCCGACGCGCCAAGAGGTCCGGTTGCTCGGCGGCGCCGGCGAGGTCCTCCGGTTCCTGCACCTGAGCAACCCGGCGGTCGCCTGGAAACGCTCGCTCGACGGCTCGGTGATCGGCGCCAGCCGGCGGCGCGTCGAGGCGATCGAGCCGCTGGGCCTGCAGCTCCCGCTGTTCGACATCACCACCGGCACCGGCGACTTCATCGCCGACGGCATGGTGTCGCACAACTGCTTCGCCCGGAACACCCACACCTACCTGGACTTCGACGCCGGCCGTGACTTCGACACCCAGGTCGTCGTCAAGGTCAACGCCCCGCAGGTGCTGGCGGCGCAGCTGAAGCGGCCGTCCTGGCGGCGCGAGCCCGTCGCGATGGGCACCAACACCGACCCGTACCAGCGCGCGGAGGGCCGCTACGGGCTGATGCCGGGCATCATCACGGCGCTCGCGCGGTCCGGCACGCCGTTGTCGGTGCTCACGAAGGGCACGGTGCTGGCCCGGGACCTGCCGCTGCTGCAGCGCGTCGCGGCGGACGTCCCGGTCGGCCTCGCCGTGTCGATCGCGCTGCTCGACCGCGAGCTGCAGCACCGTCTCGAACCGGGCACGCCGAGCCCGCGGGCGCGGCTGGAGCTCGTCCGCAAGGCCCGTGAGGCCGGGCTGCCGTGCTCGGTACTGGTGGCGCCGGTGCTGCCGTGGCTGACCGACTCCGCCGAGGCCCTCGACGCGCTGTTCGCGCGGCTGGCCGAGGTGGGCGCCACGAGCGTGACGGTCATCCCGCTGCACCTGCGCCCGGGCGCCCGCGAGTGGTTCGGCCGCTGGCTGGCGGGCACGTACCCGGCGCTGGTCCCGCGCTACCGGGAGCTGTACGCGAAGGGGAGCTACGTGCAGAAGGCGTACCGCGAGCGGCTCGGCGAGCGGGTGGCGCCGCTGCTGAGGCGGCACGGGCTGGCCCCGAAGACGGGGTACGAAGTACGGACGCCGGAGCCGCCGGTGCCGTCGGTGTCGTCGCAGGGGGAGGACGTACCGCCCGCCGAACAGCTGCGGTTGCTGTGACGGCCCCGCGGTGCCCTGTCACGGCGGAGCGCGTCCGGTGCTCACTCAGCGGGACGGCTCCCGCTCGCCGGGCGATTCCGGCTACTCTGATGGCCCAGTGGGTCAGCGTCCGCAGTGAGTCCTTTGACTGTCCTTTATGGACCACGATTGCGGTACGTGATCCTCCCACCGGGCGGCCGTGTGAGTGAGGCCGTCACCCCCGACAACCGTGACACTGCACCGTTCGCCGTAACCCGGCGGGTGGTGTCGGGTGCTTGCGGGAAAATGTCCGATCGTGTCGTTGTCGGGCCCCCTCACCGACGCCTAACGTCGAAGGGATCGATCCGAAAGGAGCCGGACGTTGACGACCTCGCAGACCGACCGTGTCGCGGCGGCCCGGCTCGCCTGGGCCGCGCTGAAGCTGACCCGGGCCGGCCGTCACCCGGTGGGCGTCGACCGGCTCGCCGGGACCGTCGGCGTCACCCCGGCCGAAGCGCGCCGGCTCGTCGAGCTGATCGGCTTCACCCTGCACCGCGACCTCGTCTCGACCGGACCCGCGCCGCGCGGGAGCCACCAGCGGCTCGAGCCCGCCGAAGGCACCCTCGGGGCCGGCCCGGACGGCTCCGTCGACATGTTCCTGCTGGCCCTGGCGACCAACGAGCGTGTGCACGCCGTCGCGACCTGCCCGGTCACCGGCACGCGCATCCGCATCGAGCTCACCCCGTGGGGGATCCTGCAGGCCGACCCGGCCTCCGCCGTCGTCGCCGCGGTCGACCTCGGCTTCGACCTCGACCGCGTCGACGCCGTCGCCTGCGCCGGGCAGCCGTTCTTCGCGTCGGCGTCGGCGGCCGCGAACTGGCTGGTCTCGCACCCCGGCGGGCGGATCTACCAGGTCGCCGCCTACCTCGCCCAGGCCCACCGGCTGGTGGCCGCGCTGGAGGCCCGCCCCAAGTTCGTGCTCTGACGCCCGGCACCGCGGGCAAGTCAAACCTGCCGACGTCGTAGGCTGGGCGGTTCGTTAGCCTTTCCGGGCAGCGAGAACCGTCCATGTCGAAGGAGAGCAGTCGCAGTGCTCCGCACTCACAACGCCGGCACCCTGCGTGCCGAGCAGGCCGGACAGACCGTCACCCTCACCGGATGGGTGGCCCGGCGGCGAGATCACGGCGGCGTCATCTTCATCGACCTCCGCGACGCCAGCGGTGTGGCCCAGGTCGTCTTCCGCGAGGGCGAGATGGCCGAGCGCGCCCACGCGCTGCGCTCGGAGTTCTGCGTCAAGATCGTCGGTGAGGTCGCGAAGCGCCCCGACGGCAACGCGAACGCCGAGATCCCGACCGGCGAGATCGAGGTCCTCGCGACCGAGCTCGAGGTGCTGTCCGAGGCCGCGCCGCTGCCGTTCCCGATCGACGACCGGGTCGACGTCGGCGAGGAGATCCGCCTCAAGCACCGCTACCTGGACCTGCGGCGCAGCGGGCCGGCCGCGGCGATGCGGCTGCGCAGCGAGGTCAGCCGCGCCGCCCGCGAGGTGCTGCACGAGCAGGACTTCGTCGAGATCGAGACGCCGACGATGACCCGCTCCACCCCGGAAGGCGCCCGCGACTTCGTGATCCCGGCGCGGCTGAAGCCCGGGTCCTGGTACGCCCTGCCGCAGTCGCCGCAGCTGTTCAAGCAGCTGCTCATGGTCGGCGGCATGGAGCGGTACTACCAGATCGCGCGCTGCTACCGGGACGAGGACTTCCGCGCCGACCGCCAGCCGGAGTTCACCCAGCTCGACATCGAGATGAGCTTCGTCGAGCAGGACGACGTCATCAAGGTCGGCGAGGACATCGTCACCGCGCTGTGGAAGCTGATCGGGCACGAGATCCCGCGGCCGATCCCGCGCATCACCTACCTCGAGTCGATGGCCAAGTACGGCTCGGACAAGCCGGACCTGCGCTTCGACCTCGAGATCACCGACATGACGGAGTTCTTCGCCGACACGCCGTTCCGCGTGTTCCAGGCGCCCTACGTCGGCGCGGTCGTGATGGCCGGCGGCGCTTCGCAGCCGCGTCGCCAGCTCGACGCGTGGCAGGAGTGGGCCAAGCAGCGCGGCGCGCGCGGCCTCGCGTACATCCTCGTCAACGAGGACGGCACGCTCGGCGGCCCGGTCGCCAAGAACCTGTCCGAGACCGAGCGCGAGAACGTCGCCGCCGCGGCGGGCGCGAAGGCCGGCGACTGCGTCTTCTTCGCCGCCGGCAAGGCCGCGAGCACGCAGCCGCTGCTCGGCGCCGCGCGCGACGAGATCGGCAAGCGCCTCGGCCTGATCGACGAGGACGCCTGGTCGTTCGTGTGGGTCGTCGACGCCCCGCTGTTCGCGCCGGTCGAGGACATCGGTGACGACGTCGCCGTCGGCTCCGGCAAGTGGACCGCCGTGCACCACGCGTTCACCTCGCCGACCCCGGAGTGGATCGACAAGTTCGAGCAGGACCCGGGCAACGCCCTGGCCTACGCCTACGACATCGTCTGCAACGGCAACGAGATCGGCGGTGGCTCGATCCGTATCCACCGCGGCGACGTGCAGAAGCGCGTCTTCTCGCTGATGGGCCTCGGCGAGGAAGAGGCGCAGGAGAAGTTCGGCTTCCTGCTCGACGCCTTCGCGTTCGGCCCGCCGCCGCACGGCGGCATCGCGTTCGGCTGGGACCGCATCGTCATGCTGCTGGCCAAGGCCGACTCGCTGCGTGACGTGATCGCGTTCCCGAAGACCGGCGGCGGCTACGACCCGCTGACCGCGGCGCCCGCGCCGATCACCGCGCAGCAGCGCAAGGAGGCCGGCATCGACGCGAAGCCGGCCGCCCCCGCAACGCAGAACTAATGCTGCACCTCAGGGCCGTGTGCCCGCCGGACAAGACCGCTCAGGCGCTCGACGTCCTGCGGGTACACGCCGGCACCGCGCACCTGATCGTGCACCGCGGTGCCGCCGTTTCGCCCGCGGGAGATCTGCTCGAGGCCGACATCGCGCGCGAAGCGGCGGACGAGATCGTGGACGCGCTGTGCGTGCTCGAGCTCGACCGCACCGGCGGGATCACCCTGGAGGCGCTCGACACCGCGCTGTCCGACGCCGCCGACGAGGCGGAAGAAGCCGCGCCGGGGGAGGGGGCCGACGCCGTCGTGTGGCAGGAGCTGCTGTCCCGCACCGGCGAGGAGTCGCGGCTCAACGTGACGTTCCTGGCGTTCCTCATCATCGCGTGCCTGCTCGCCGCGGTCGGTGTGCTGACCGACTCGGCGGTGACGATCGTCGGCGCGATGGTCGTCGGCCCCGAGTTCGGGCCTCTCGCCGCGCTCGCGGTCGGTCTCGTGCTGCGGCGCTGGGACCTGGTCCGGCAGGCGGGCGCGGCGCTCGCGATCGGCTTCCCGCTGGCCATCGTCGTCACGCTCGGCGGTGCGCTGCTGGTCCGGGTGACGGGCGTCTTCGGCGCGCAGGCGTTCGAGCTGAAGCAGCACAACGAGGTCGACTTCGTGTTCTCGGTGGGCGTACCGTCGCTGGTCGTGGCGATGCTCGCCGGAGCGGCCGGGATGCTCGCCATGACGTCGGCGAAATCGGCCGCGCTCGTGGGGGTCTTCATCTCGGTGACCACGGTGCCGGCCGCGGGATACGCGGTCGTGGCGGCCGTGGCAGGGGAGTGGAGCAGGTGTCTCCAGTCGATCGGGCAGCTGCTCGTGAACCTTCTCGGAATCGTTGCAGCGGCGGCCGTCGTGTTGATCGTGCGCCGGAATGGGCAAGGTTCTCTGAAGGAGCTGCGTCCGCTTTCACGCGGGTGACCCGGATCCGGGCGGGATGCTCCTTGTTGTCCGGATGTCAGTAGTCATGGTTGCTCAGTCACGAGTAGGGTCGGTGACAATGACAGTCGACACCTCCTCCACCGGCGACGCTGGGGTCGGGGCAGGAGCCGAGCAGGATATCGCCGCCGCGGTCGCGGCGGGCGAGTCCGTTCTCTCGCGCCGGTTCGGCAGTGCGATCACGCTGGTTTCGCCCGAGGACCTCGCGGGCAGCGGGCCGGCCACGGTCGTCCGCGCGAGAGTGGTGTCGTCGTCCTTCGCGCTGCCGCGCACGCTGGTCATCAAGCACTACCCGGACCGTCCGGCGCCGGGCGAGGAGGACTCGTTCGCCCAGGAGGCGGTCAGCTACCAGCTGTTCACGGCGCTGTCCCCGGACGAGCGGATGTGCCCGGAACTGCTGGCCCACGACGGCCGCGACCGCGTGCTCGTGCTGGAGGACCTCGGCCGCACGGCGACCCTGGAGGACAAGCTCCACGCCCGCGACTCCCGCGCCGCCGAGCGCGCGCTGCTGTCCTGGGCCCGGTCGCTGGGCCGGCTGCACGCGAACACCGCCGGGCGCGAGGCCGACTTCAACGCCCTGCTGCGCCGCCTCGGCGGACCGGCCAAGTGCGACCACGACGACGTCGACGAGATCTGCGCGCGGGTGCCGTCGCTGATCCAGGACCGGCTGGGCACGCCGGTGCCGGAAGCGGTGCTCGACGCGGTCACGCACGCCGTCGAGCAGTCCCGGTCGACGGCCTTCCGCGCGTTCAGCCCGGTGGAGCTCAGCCCCGACAACAACCTGGTCACCGGCGAGGGGGTGCGGTTCCTAGACTTCGAGTACGGCCGGGTCCGGTCGGCACTGGTCGACGCCGCCAACCTCCGGCTGCCGTTCGCGAGCTGGCCGGACGCGCTGGCGCTGCCCGCGGGCATGAGCGAGGCGATGATCGCGGCGTGGCGCGCGGAGGTGGCGGGCGTGTGGCCCGCCTTCGCCGACGACGAGGCACTGGCCGGCCACCTCACGTCGAGCGAGCTGCTGCGAGTCTGGCTGATCACGGGCGAGGAGCTGGGCGCCCTGGACCTCTCCCGCCACGCGGCCCCGGTGAGCCGCGAGGCGGCCCTGGTGACGTGGTGGCGCGACCTGGCCAAGCACGCGGGCTACGTCCGCATGACGGCGGTCTCGGAGTTCTCGTCAAAGGTGGCAGCGGCCTTGGCGGCCCGGCTGGGCCCGCACGCGGACCTGGCGTTCTACCCAGCCTTCCGCTGACCCGCTTGTCCTCAGCTCGGCCTGGCTTGCGCGGCGCAACGACCGCGATCCGGCGGCGAGATTCCCCGGGCCGACCCCGTGTGTCGGGTCGCCTGACCCGGCGTCCGGCTTGGCATCTTGCTGACCCCGGCCGGACTCGTCCACGGCCCGGCCGCGCCGGCCGGCGAACAGCCGGTTCTTCCGCCCAGGCCTACGCACTTCGCCGAGCCCGGCGTGCTGTCCGGTTTCCGCGGCTCTGTCTCCACGCGAGGGGTCAGTCGGGTCAGAACCCAACGGCCAACTCACGACCGGGATACCGCTGGCCGGCGTCACGCAGGCCCGGCACTCAGCCGCCGCAAGCCAACCCCGCCGCACCAGAAGTCACACGCGCCACACCGGTACCGGTCGTGAGTGTTTAGGAGGGTTCTAACCCTCCTAAACACTCACGACCCCCAGCCGCAACGCCCCGGCGACCGCATCAGCCTCGGCAACCACAAACCGCAGCCGGAATCGGTAGGTCGCCAAGGGCGGGTCCGCTCTAACCCGGCTGACCACTCACGACAGGCCGCGGCAGCCCCGCTTGTCCACAGCCCGGCCGTGATGTGGACAAGCCGGCCCGGACACGGCTTCTCCCGGCCTTTCGTCGGGCCCCGGCGATACGCTGGATGCGGGGCCGGCCCCCAGGGAGGGTGGGGGCTGCTTTAGGGGCGGCAGACGCGGGACATTTCGGACATTCGTGAGCTGAGTGTCAAGAATTCGGCGTGGTGTCGTGGTCGCGTTACCTCGTCCTCACCGCAGGTGAGTCTCCGTGGCCGATGGTTTTGGGCGTGACCGTGACCAGCCTCGAAGTCACTCCCTGTCCCGAACCCTCCCGGCCCGCGCTCAAAGCGGTCCCGAACGTCCCAAACATCCCGGAAGTCCCGAACAGCCCGAGCCTCCCGTCGCTCAGGCGAGCGCGGCGGCTCGTCGTGCTCGGGGACTCGACCGCCGTGGGGCTGGGGGATCCCTTGCCTCGGCGTGGGGGGTGGCGGGGTGTCGGCCCGCTGGTCGCCGCGGCGCTCGGGGTCGGGGCCGACGGCTACCTCAATCCCTCCTTCACCGGTGCCCGGATGCGCTGTGTGCTCGGCGAGCAGGTGCCCGCCGCCGTGGCGCACCGGCCTGATGTGGCGCTCGTGGTCGCCGGGATGAACGACACCCTGCGGCCCGACTTCGACGCCGGTGCCATCGCCGCCGATCTCACCGAGGTCGTGCGGCGGCTCGGTGCGGTCGGTACCACCGTCATCCCCGTCCGGTTCCACGACCACAGCAAGGTGTTCCGCCTCCCGCCGGCCCTCAAGCGTGCCCTCAGCGCCCGCGTCGCCGAGCTGAACGCGGCCATCGACGTCGTCGTCGCCCGCGAAGGCGTGCCCTGCCTGGACCTCGGCCGGCTGCCCGGCGCGTACGACCTGGCGGCGTGGAGCGTCGACCGGCTGCACCCGTCCGAACTGGGGCACCGGATGCTGGCGGACGGCTTCACCGGGCTGCTCGCCGACGCCGGGTTCGACGTCCCGGAACCGGTGAGCCTCACCTGCGGTGGCGGAGTCGAGCCGAGCGCCACGGGACACGTGGGATGGCTGGTGCTGAAGGGGATTCCGTGGCTGTGGCGCCGCGGCCGCGAGTTCCTGCCCTACGCCGCGGTCATCATGTGGAACTCGGTCCGGACGCGCTGAACACCCGCAACGCCTCGGCGTCCGAAGCCGGGTTGCGGACGAAGAAGTCCGCCCACTCCTCGATGTCCGGATAAGCACAGTGCGAGGCCAGGAACCGGCACGCCGCCTCGACGTCGTACCGCGTGCGCCGCAGTTCGACGCCGTCGCCGAGCAACGCCCAGTGCGCACCCCCGGTCCCGTAAGGCATTCCGACGCTGCCGGGGTTCACGATCAGCCGCCGGTCCGCCAGCCGCGTGAACGGCATGTGGGTGTGACCGAGCACCACGGTGGACGCAGAAACGCCGTCCAGGACCTCCGCCCAGCGTTCCAGCGCACTGTCGACGAGCACGATCTCGGTGTCGTCGCGCGGGGTCGCGTGGCAGAACAGGACGCCGTCGAGCGTGACCGTCAGCGGGAGCGCGTCCAGGACCGGCAGATCGCCCGGACGCAGCTGCCGCGCCGCCCACGGGAAGATCGGGTCCGGCACGAACTTCCCGTCGCCGCGCGCGGACGCCGCCAGCTCGCGGTCGGCGTTGCCGCGCACCCAGACCGCGCGCTCGCCCAGGGAAACCAGGCGCTCCAGGGTTTCGACGGGCATCGGCCCGGCGAGCATGTCGCCCAGCAGCACGATCCGGTCCGCCGCGACGACGTCCGGTTCGGCCAGCACCGCTTCCAGCGCCGGCAGGACGCCGTGGATGTCCGAGAGCACCGCGATCCGCATCCGCCCACCCTCGGGCACGGACGCGCCCCGGGCGAGTGGTTTCGCCCAGGGCGCAACCGGTTCAGCCCGTGGTGAGCGGCAGCTCCCGCACGCCGGTCATGTTCGGGTTCACCTGGAACTTCGGCGGCTCACCCGGGATCGTGCGCAGCGCCGGGTAGCGGTCGAACAGGGTGTTCAGCGCCACCCGCCCTTCGAGCCGCGCGAGCGGCGCGCCGATGCAGAAGTGGATGCCGCGGCCGAACGCCAGGTGCGGGTTCGGATCGCGCAGCGGGTTGAACGTGTCCGGCTCGGCGAACACGCGCTCGTCGCGGTTGGCCGCGGCGACCCACACCATCAGCATCTGCTCGGCCGGGATGGTCGCGCCGCCCAGCTGCACCTCGCGGTTCGTCGTGCGGGCCACCGCCGCGAACGGCGAGAGGTAGCGCAGCGACTCCTCGATCAGCGGCGGCACCAGGGCCCGGTCGGCGCGGGCCCGCTCGTCCCACTCCGGGTGCGTGTCGAGGCACAGCACGGCGTTGCCGAGCAGCATCGTGGTGGTGATGTGCCCGGCCAGCAGCAGCACGTTCGCGAAGTTGACGACCTCGTTGCGGGTCAGCTTCTCGCCGTCGAGCTCCGCCTCGACGAGCTTCGTCAGCAGGTCGTCGCGCGGCCGGGTGCGCCGCTCGTCGACGTGCTCGCCGAGGTACTCGACGAGCGCCTTCTGGCCTTCCAGCGACTTCTTGACCGACGCCTGGTTCTCCTCGCTCTGCTCCTTCAGCGAGAACTGCTCGGAGGCGTTGAGCAGCTTGTCCACCCAGCCCTTGAACAGGTGCCGGTCGCTCGCGGGGACCCCCAGCAGCTCCGCGATCACGATCACCGGCAACGGGTAGGCCAGGTCCTCGACGAGCTCCAGCCGGCCGGAACCGCCGGCCTCGTCGAGCATTTCGGTCGTCACCGCGGCGATGCGCGGCTCGAGGTCGGCGACGACCTTCGGCGTGAACGCGCGGCTGACGAGCTTGCGCATCTTGTTGTGCAGCGGCGGGTCCAGCTGCAGCAGGTTGCCCGCCGACATCGCCGCCAGGTCGACGTCCTCGAGCAGCTCCTTCGGCACCAGCCGGGTGGTGTCCGAGGAGTAGGTCCCCGGGTCGCGGAGGATCTCTTCGGCTTCCGGGTGCCCGTAGACGTTCCAGAACCCGAGGTCGGCCGCGTGCCGCACGCGTTCGGCCGGTTGCTTCCCCCGCAGCCAGAACTGGGATTCGTGCAGTCCCCAGGTGTCGGCGAGTGTGGTGGTCATGTCCGCCCCTTTTCCCTTTGTGGGCCCGGGATCAGCCGGGATCCTCGGTGGGATCGTGTGCGTAGATCCCCTGCCGGTAGCCCGAGACGAGCTCCTCGAGCGCCGCTGTGAGCTCCGCGGCCACCTTCGCGACCGCCGCGGGATCGGGTTCCCCTGGCGGCTCGAACGCGACGCGGATCGTGTGCGCGAGGGCGCCGGCCCGCTCCTCGATCGGGATGCCCTCGAACTTGGCGGACACCACGTCGGTGAGGTAGAAGCCGATCGACGTGGCGTTGAGCGCGTAGTCCAGGTTCGGGACGTCGGTGCGGACCAGCCCGTGCCGGCGCATGGCGTCCTCGAAGTGGCCGCTCAGCTCTTGCTGCTGCTTGCGCAGCGCCAGGTCGCCGAGCGAGCCGAACAGCTCCGCGTTGCCGCGCATCATCGCCATCACCAGCGGCCGCCGGTGGGTGGCGAGGAACGACGACGAGATCATCCGGTGCGGCAGGATCATCGCCGGGTCGGCCTTGATCCCGTCCAGGATGACCTCGGTCAGGTCGGCGGACTCCCGCATCATCAGCGCCTGGAACAGCAGTTCCTTGGTGCGCCAGTGCAGGTAGACGGTGCCCTTGCCGATGCCGGCCGCGCGCGCGATGTCGTCGACGGCCACCTTGCGGTAGCCCATGCGCAGCAGCAGTTCGCCCGCCGCGTCCAGGATGCGGTCGCCGCGCTCGCGGTTGGGATGGCTCATGCCGCTC
The DNA here is from genome assembly GCF_035975215.1 of Amycolatopsis sp. NBC_01307. Lineage (NCBI taxonomy): Bacteria > Bacillati > Actinomycetota > Actinomycetes > Pseudonocardiales > Pseudonocardiaceae > Amycolatopsis > Amycolatopsis sp. NBC_01307. The sequence continues at coordinate 615,024 of NZ_CP108403.1, forward strand.
TTCCGTCGAGGATTTGACTTGTTGACCGGATTCGCACTTTCGGTCAACCGGTCATCACGACGGTAGCGCGCCCCCGAACCCCGGGGCAAGGGTTCTGTCGGTGGCGTCGGTTAACGTCATCCGGGTGGCACAAGACGAGCTCTTCACCGTGAACGCCGACGTGGCGCCCCCACCTGAACGCACCACGTCGAACGCGGACGAGCGGCAGGCGGACCCGGCGAGCTCCCCGCTGGCCGTGCGGATGCGGCCGCGCTCGCTCGACGAGGTCGTCGGCCAGCAGCACCTGCTGCGCGAAGGCGCCCCGCTGCGCCGGCTGGTCGAGGGCGCCGCTCCGGCGTCCGTGCTGCTCTACGGCCCGCCCGGCACCGGGAAGACGACCCTGGCCAACCTGGTCTCGATCGCCACCGGACGCCGGTTCGTCGCGATGTCGGCGCTCTCGGCGGGCGTCAAGGAGGTGCGCGGGGTAATCGAGGAGGCCCGGCGCCGCCGGCAGTACAACACCGAGAACACCGTCCTGTTCATCGACGAGGTGCACCGCTTCTCCAAGACCCAGCAGGACGCCCTGCTCGGCGCGGTCGAGGACCGCACGGTGCTGCTGGTCGCGGCGACCACCGAGAACCCGTCGTTCTCCGTCGTCTCACCGCTGCTGTCGCGCTCGCTCGTGCTGCAGCTGCGCCCGCTGACCGACGAGGACATCACGCGGCTGATCGAGCGCGCGCTGACCGACGACCGCGGCCTCGGCGGCGAGCTCACGCTGACCGAGGACGCCCGCGCCCACCTCGTCCGGCTCGCCGGCGGTGACGCCCGCCGCGCGCTGACCGCGCTCGAAGCGGCGGCGGACGCGGCGTCGGCCACCGAGGCGAAGACCATCGACCTGCCGATCGTCGAGTCCACTGTGGACAAGGCGGCGGTGCGCTACGACCGCGACGGCGACCAGCACTACGACATCATCAGCGCGTTCATCAAGTCGATCCGCGGGTCCGACGTCGACGCCGCGCTGCACTACCTGGCCCGGATGATCGAGGCGGGGGAGGACCCGCGCTTCCTGGCCCGGCGCCTGGTCGTGCACGCCAGCGAGGACATCGGCATGGCCGACCCGACGGCGCTGCAGGCGGCGGTCGCGGCCTCGCACGCCGTCCAGTTCATCGGCATGCCCGAGGGCAGGCTGGCGCTCGCGCAGGCGACGATCCACCTGGCCACGGCCCCGAAGTCGAACGCCGTCGTCACCGGCATCGACGCCGCGCTGGCCGACGTCCGGGCCGGGCTGGCCGGCAGTGTCCCGCCGCACCTGCGCGACGGCCACTACGCGGGCGCCAAGAAGCTGGGCAACGCCCAGGGCTACCGCTACCCGCACGGCGTCCCGGAAGGCGTGCTGGCGCAGCAGTACCCGCCGGACGAGCTGGTCGGCAGGGACTACTACGAGCCGACCCAGCGCGGTGCGGAACGCCCGCTCGCCGAGCGCGTCCCGAAGCTGCGCCGGACCATCCGCGGCGAGCGGTAAAGGCGGCTTGGGAATCCCTTGGGAGAGCCCGGGGGAACTGGACGGCTGGTGTTCGCCCGGCCGACGCGATCCGGGCACGTGCGTCGGCGAGCATCCGCGCATGGAAATCCCGAGAGTCGGCGTTCCCGACGCACTGGCTGCCCGCCTCACCATGGCCGAGCAGCACGAGTACCTCTCCCGTCGTTCCCTGCTGAAGGGCGCCGCCGCCACCGGTGCCCTGCTCGCCGCCGGCCCGATGCTGCTGCCCGGCACCGCCTACGCCGACGGCGCGAAGGTCGCCCCGGCCGGGCGTCACCTCGCCTTCGGGCGCAACCCGCGCACGGACGTCCGCGTCGCCTGGCAGGTGCCGACGCGCGTGAAGAACCCCTTCCTGCGCGTCGCCGAGTTCGAGCCACGCTTTCCCGGCGAGAACCCATCGGCACAGCACCATGACCGCCACGGATACCAGTGGGGGCACCGGATCCCGGCCGAGACGCGGGCGCTGCACTCCGAGGTCGCCGGGGTCATCCCGCCGTACGACCAGTACTACCTGCACGCCGAGGCGAGCCGTCTGACGCCCGGCCGCACCTACACCTACGCGGTCGGCCACGACGGCTTCGACCCGGCGAACGGCGACGGCGGCCCCGCCGCGCTCTCGACGTTCACGACCGCGCCCGCACGCGGCTTCCCGGCGGGGAAGTTCACCTTCACCGCGTTCGGCGACCAGGGTGTCTCCACGACCGCGCTGGCCCAGGACGGCGCGGTCGCCAAGCAGCACCCGCGCTTCCACCTCCTCGCCGGTGACATCGCCTACGCCGACCCGAGCGGCGCGGGCCTGCCGCCCGGCCCGGTCGCCGACGGCACCCACGACCTGTACGACCCGAAGGTCTGGGACGCCTACTACAACCAGATCGAGGGCGTCGCCGCGTCCGTGCCGTGGATGGTCACGACCGGCAACCACGACATGGAAGCGCTGTACTCGCCCGACGGCTACGGCGGCCAGACCAAGCGCTGGGACTTCCCCGGCAGTGGCCCGGCCGACTGCCCGAGCGTGTACTCGTTCATCTACGGCAACGTCGGCGTGATCTCCTTGGACGCCAACGACGTCTCGTACGAGATCCCGGCCAACCGCGGCTACTCGCACGGCTCCCAGACGGCGTGGCTCAAGCGCCGCCTGCGGTACCTGCGCCTGCAGCCGGACGTCGACTTCGTCGTGGTGTTCTTCCACCACTGCGCCTACTCGACGACCAACCAGCACGCGTCCGAAGGCGGCGTGCGGGAGGAGTGGGTGCCGCTGTTCGACCAGTTCCACGTCGACCTGGTCGTCAACGGGCACAACCACATCTACGAGCGCACCGACGCGCTGCGCGGCGGCCGCGTCACGAAGAAGGTCGCCATCGGCGACACCGTCGACCCGGACCGCGACGGCACGGTCTACGCCACCTGCGGCGGCGGGGGCCGCAGCGTCTACAGCTTCCCGGTGCCGGACACCTTCGACGGCGAGTTCACCAGCTACCACTGGGTGAAGGGCGGCGGGCAGGAGACGGAGACCGTCGGCTGGTCGCGGGTGCGCTACACCGGTTACTCGTTCCTCGCGATCGACGTCGAGCCGGCGTGGTTCGGCCGGAAGACCACGCTGACCGTGCGGACACTGCGCAACGACGGCGTCGAAATCGACAGATTCTCCTTGCGCCGCACCGCGGGCCTGCACACCGCGACGGGCGACTTCGGCGGTTCCGGTGGCTCGGCACAGGTCGGTGCGGACCCGGGCGACGCCTGAGGATCGCGGGCCCGCTCCCGCACGGCCCGTGCGGGAACGGGCACCGAACGTGGGCCGGAGGCAGCAAGATCATCGGGTTTCGTAAGCTTCGCGGCTTGGGGCGGCCTGAACACAGGGGGGCGGCCCAGCGAAGGCAGGAGGCATCCCCGTGCCCGCGACGCTGCAGTGCATCGTCCTGGACTGTCCGGAACCCGTCGTGCTCGCGTACTTCTACCAAGCGATCATGGGCGGCGAGGTGGATCTCCCGGACCCCCGCTGGCGGGTGGACGAGGACTGGTCGACCCTGCACGTGAACGGCATGGTCCTGGGGTTCCAGCGCGCTCCCGGCCACCAGCCGCCGCGCTGGCCGGATCCGGCCCACCCGCAGCAGTTCCACCTCGACTTCGAGGTCGACAACCTCGCCCAGACGCACCACCAGGTTCTCGCGTACGGCGGCCGGCTGCTCGACCCCGACCTCGGCGGCCGGGGCTGGCGCGTCTACGCCGACCCGGCGGGCCACCCGTTCTGCCTCCTCGGCGACTACTGACCGCGGGTACTTCCGCCGCGAAGTGCTTGCCGTAGAAGCCTTCGGTGGCGCGGAACTCCCTCGCTCATCCGTCCGTGGACTGCGCGGCGGCGGAGTCTTCGGCACGATGGGGCGCATGAGCATCGCGTTCCTCGGTACCGGGATCATGGGCGCCGCCATGGCGGCCAACATCGCGAAGGCGGGCCTCGACGTCCGCGTCTGGAACCGGACGCGGGCGAAGGCCGAGCCCCTCGCCGACGTCGCGACGGTGGCCGATTCGGCCGCCGCGGCGGCCGACGGCGCCGACATCCTGGTGACGATGCTGGCCGACGGTCCCGCCGTCGCGTCGGCGTTCGAAGCCGCTTCGCCCGCTTCGGGCACGTTGTGGCTGCAGATGAGCACGGTCGGCCTCGACTGGACCGACCGGCTCGCCGCGCTGGCGGAGAAGGCGGGCGTGGTGTTCGTCGACGCGCCGGTCCTCGGCACCCGGCAGCCGGCCGAGCAGGCGCAGCTGCAGGTACTGGCGTCCGGCCCGGAGGAGGCTCGCCCGGCCGCGACGCCGGTGTTCGACGCCGTCGCGATCCGCACGCGCTGGCTCGGCCCGGCCGGCCAGGGCAGCCGGCTGAAGCTGGTGCTGAACGCGTGGGTGCTGACGCTCACCAACGGCACGGCCGAGAGCCTCGGCCTCGCCGGCGCGCTGGGCCTGGACCCGGCGTTGTTCCTGGAGACGATCAAGGGCGGCGGCCTGGACGTCGGCTACGCGCACGTGAAGGGCGCGGCGATGCTGTCGGGCGACTACGAGCCGTCGTTCCCGGCGAGCCTGGCGGCGAAGGACGCCGGCCTGGTCGTCGAGGCCGCGGGCGACACCGTCGACGTGGCGGGCGCCCGGGCGGTCTTGTCGCACCTGGAGACGGCGGTCGAAGCCGGCCACGGCGACGAGGACATGGCGGCCCTCTACCGGGCGGTGCTCAAGGAGCGTGGCTGAGCGGTCCACGCCCGCGGCCCCCGGTGCGGACCGTGACAGTGCGGCGGGGTGACACGGTCGGGGACCCGGCCAGGCGGTAACCTCACCAGCACCCAAGACTCCAAGTCCCAGTGAACCGAGGAGGGCCCGTGTCGGCAGGGCAGATCGCCGCGTTGATCGCCGCAGGAGCATTCGTGGTGCTGGTCGTCCTGCTGGCGATCCCGCTGATCAAGCTCGGCAAGACGCTGGACGCGGCCACCGAGGCGATCGAGCGCACCAACAGCAACACCGATCCGCTGCTGGTCGGCGCGAACCAGACGATCACCCACGTCAACGCCCAGCTCGAGCGGGTGGACGGGATCACGTCGAACGCGCAGGCCGTCACCGGGAACGTCTCCGCGTTGACGTCGGTGTTCACCGCGACGCTGGGCGGGCCGCTGGTCAAGACCGCCGCGCTGTCCTACGGGCTCAGCAAGGCGATCCGGGCGCGCAAGAAGAAGAACGCCGCCAAGGCCGCGAAGAAGGCCGCGAAGTGAAGCGGCTGTTCTGGCTCGGCGTCGGCGTGGTCGCCGGGGTCGCGCTGTCCCGCAAGGCCGCCGAAACCGCTCGTCAGGCCACTCCCACCGGGATAGCATCGAACCTGGGTGACGCCGTGCGCGAGCTGGCGGGCGCCGTGGGTTCGTTCGGCGCCGAGGTGCGCGCGGGCATGAGCGAGCGGGAGCAGGAGTTGCACGAGATGGTCGAGCAGCGGTCGGGTGTGGTGACGCCGCAGGCCTCGGGCCGGCACGCCGCCGAAGCCCGGCGGCCCGCCCGGCGAGCTCGCCGGGCGGAGGGCTGACCGGTCGCCTTCGCGACCCGGAAGCCGCTCCGCCGCCGTCGTCATCCCTGCACTCCGGCACCAGCACCAGCACAAGGACCTGACCCGTGGACACACACGAAATCACCGACCGTTTCCTGCGCCATTACGAGAGCAAGGGCCACACGCGCGTGCCCAGCGCGCCGCTGATCCTCGACGACCCGAACCTGCTCTTCGTCAACGCCGGCATGGTCCAGTTCAAGCCGTACTTCCTCGGTGAGGCGCCGCCGCCGTACCCGCGCGCGACCTCCGTGCAGAAGTGCGTGCGCACCCCGGACATCGACGAGGTCGGCAAGACCACCCGGCACAACACGTTCTTCCAGATGGCCGGCAACTTCTCCTTCGGCGACTACTTCAAGGAAGGCGCCATCGAGTACGCCTGGGAGCTGATCACCAAGCTCCAGAGCGACGGCGGTTACGGCCTCGACCCGAACCGCCTGTGGGCGACGGTCTACGAGGACGACGCCGAGGCGGCCGGCCTGTGGCGCAAGCTCACCGGCCTGCCCGGCGAGCGCATCCAGGTGCGCGACGGCAAGGACAACTACTGGGACATGGGCGTGCCCGGTCCCGGCGGCCCGTGCTCGGAGATCTACTACGACCGCGGCCCGGCGTACGGCCGCGAGGGCGGCCCGGTCGCGGACGAGGACCGCTACATCGAGATCTGGAACCTCGTCTTCATGCAGGACATCCGCGGCGAGCTGAGCCCCAAGCTCGGGCACAAGCCGATCGGTGAGCTGCCGAAGAAGAACATCGACACCGGCATGGGCGTCGAGCGCGTCGCGACGATCCTGCAGGGCGTCGAGAACGTCTACGAGACGGACCTGGTGCGTCCGGTGATCGGCCGCGCCGAGGAGTTCTCCGGCCGCCGCTACGGCGGCAACCACGCCGACGACGTCCGCTTCCGCGTGATCGCCGACCACGCCCGCACCGGCGTCCTGCTGATCGGCGACGGCGTCACCCCGGGCAACGACGGCCGCGGGTACGTGCTGCGCCGGCTGCTGCGCCGCATCGTCCGCTCCTCGCGCCTGCTCGGCGTGCACGAGCCGGTGCTGCAGTCGTTCGCCGCGGTCGTGCGCGACACGATGGGCCCGACCTACCCCGAGCTCGTCAGCGGCTTCGACCGGATCAACGAGGTCGTCCGGATCGAGGAGGAGGCGTTCCTCGCCACGCTGACCAGCGGGTCGCGCATCTTCGACATGGCGGCCGAGGAGACCAAGCGCGGCGGCGGTGACGTCCTGGCCGGCGACAAGGCGTTCCAGCTGCACGACACCTACGGCTTCCCGATCGACCTGACCTTGGAAATGGCGTCCGAGCAGGGCCTGAGCGTCGACGAAGACGGCTTCCGCACGCTCATGAACGAGCAGCGCACCCGCGCGAAGGCGGACGCGGCGGCCCGCAAGACCGGCCACGGCGACCTCTCGGAGTACCGGAAGGTCCTGGAGCAGCACGGCGAGACCGAGTTCCTCGGCTACTCCGACCTGCAGGCCGAGGCGAAGGTCGTCGCGCTGCTCGAAGACGGGCAGCCGGTCCGCAGCGTCTCGGCGGGCAAGAAGGCCGAGCTGGTCCTCGACCGCACCCCGTTCTACGCCGAGAGCGGCGGCCAGGTCGCCGACACCGGTGTGCTGCTCGGCGACGGCGTCGAGCTGAAGGTCCTGGACGTCCAGAAGATCGTCCCGGGGCTGTTCGTGCACCGCGTCGAGGTGCTCGACGGCGAGGTCGGCCTGGACTCCAAGGTCACCGGCTCGGTCGACGCGCACCGCCGGCTGTCCATCGAGCGCTCGCACTCCGCGACCCACCTGGTGCACGCGGCGGTCCGCGGCGCCTACGGCAAGCGCGCGGCGCAGGCGGGTTCGCTGAACTCGCCGGGCCGGATGCGGTTCGACTTCACCACGCCCGGCTCGGTCTCGGCGGACGTGCTGACCGAGGTCGAGCAGGAGGTCAACGACTACCTGCAGACCGACGTGGAGGTCAACAGCTTCACCACGACCAAGGACAAGGCCCTCGAGCTGGGCGCGGTCGCGCTGTTCGGCGAGAAGTACGGCAACGACGTCCGCGTGGTCGACATGGGCGAGTACTCCCGCGAGCTCTGCGGTGGCACGCACGTGGACCGGATCGGCCAGCTCGGCCTGGTCAAGCTGGTCTCCGACGCGTCGATCGGCTCCGGCGTGCACCGCGTCGAGGCGCTCGTCGGCGGTGACGCGCTGAAGTACGTCCGCAAGGAGCAGCTGCTGGTCTCGCAGCTGGCGAACACGTTCAAGGTGCCCTCGGACGAGCTGCCGGGCCGCATCGAGGACGTCCTGACCCGGCTGAAGAACGCCGAGAAGGAGATCGCCCAGCTGAAGACCCAGCAGGTGCTGGGCTCGGCGGGCGCGCTGCTCGACAAGGCGCAGGACGTCGGCGGCGTCACGGTCGTCGCCGAGGTCGTCCCGGACGTCGACGGCAACGGCCTGCGCGCCCTTGCCTCGGACCTGCGCGGCCGCCTCGGCTCGCGGCCCGGCGTGGTGGCGCTGTTCTCGCCGGCGGGCGACAAGCTCAGCTTCGTCGTCGCGACGACGAAGGCGGCGCAGGACAAGGGCGTCGCCGCGGGCAAGCTCGTCCCGTCGTTCGCCGGCGCGATCGGCGGCCGCGGTGGCGGCAAGCCCGACATGGCCCAGGGCGGTGGCACGAACCCGGCCGGCGCGGCCGACGCGGTCACGGCCCTGCGCGCGGCGATCGCCGGCATTGGTTAACCGCGGAAACCGCGGCCCGGATCGCCCCGGCCCCGGCGATCCGGGCCGCGGCCGGCGGCTCGGGGTGGATGTCGGATCCGTCCGGGTCGGGGTCGCTCTGAGCGATCCGGCGCCCGTGCTCGCGTCGCCATTGGTTACCCTCTCCCGCGATGCGACCGACGACAGTGATCTGGACCAGCTGGCCGCCCTCGTCACCGAGCACGAGGTGGTCGAGGTGATCGTGGGCTTGCCGCGCACGCTCGCCAACCGGCAGGGTCCGGCGGCCGAGCTGGCGATCGCGTATTCTGAACGTCTGGCCGGGCGCGTCGCGCCCGTGCCGGTCCGGCTGGGCGACGAGCGGCTGACCACGGTCACCGCATCCCGCATCCTCTCCCAGCGCGGGGTCAAAGGCCGCAAGCAGCGAGCGGTGGTCGACCAGGCCGCCGCCGTCGAGATCCTGCAGGCCTGGATCGACGCCGCTGCTGCGCACCGCGCCCGGGAGGGAGACCGATGAACGACGAGGAGCCTGAGCGCCCGCGAGGCCGCCGGAGGCTGCGGGAGCCGGAAGACGCGGCCCCGCCGCCGGCCCGCCCCGCGCCCCGCCGAGCCGACCCGCGTGACCCGCGGGCCGCCGAACAGCGCCGTGCGCAGCCGCAGAGCGGCTACCACGAGCTGCCCCAGCCGTCCCGCCGTCCGCAGCAGCCGAGCGACCGGCACGAGGTGCCGCCGCGGCGCGCACAGCAGCCGCAGCAGCCGAGCGGCTACCACGATCTGCCGCAACCGTCCCGGCAGGGCCGGCCCGCCGAACCCCCGGCCGCCGACCCGCGCCGCGACGCGCCGCCGACAGGGCGCCGTCGCCGGCTCGAACCGCCGGACGCGCTGCCCCCGGTCGACGACGAGCTCGACCCGCAGGCCCGCCGGGCCGCCCCGGCGCGCGCCGCCCACGCCCGGCACGGTCTCGACGAGGGCTCGGAGGTCCAGGCCCCCCGACGGCGCCGCGCTCCCGAGCCGGAAGAGGCCCCCGAGCCGCCACGACGGCGTCGTCCGGCCCCCGAACCCGAAGAAGTGGCCGAGGCGCCTCGCCGGCGTCGCCCGGAGCCCGAAGAGCCGGCCGAGGCCCCGAGACGGCGTCGCGCCGCCCCGGAACCGGTCGAAAGCGAGGCTCCGCAGCGCCGTCGTGCGGCCGCCGAGCCGCCCGCCGCCGCCCAGCCGCCCGCGCGACGGTCCGTCCAGCCGGGTGACCGCCCTGCCGGCGTGCCCGCGCCCGGCGCCGAGCCGCCGCGCCGGCGCCGCCCGCCGCCCCCGCCGGTGCGCGAGGAGCCGGTCACCGACATCATCCCCGCGCAGACCGCACCGCCCCCGGCGCCGGAGCCCGTCCGCGCGCCGCACGAGGAGCAGCCGGCCGGGGACGCCCTCTTCGCCGAGGACGAGTACGACGAGTACGCGGAGTACGACGACGACTACGACGGTGAGTACGCCGAAGACGGCTACGACGAGCCGGAGTACGAAGAGGACTACGACGACTACGAGGAAGAGCCGAAGAAGCCCCGGAAGAAGAAGGGCAAGCGCGCGCTCGGCTGGATCGCCGCGGTCGCGGTGATCGTCCTGCTCGCCGGCGGCGCCTACTACGGCTTCAACCGGTTCTTCGGCTACGAGGACTACGACGGCGCCGGCGACGGCGACGTCCTGTTCCAGGTCGACGACGGCGACTCGACGTCGGCGATCGGCGCCAAGCTGACGACGGCGGGCGTCGTCGCCAGCAGCAAGGCCTTCGTGAAGGCCGGCGCGGACAACCCGAAGCTGTCGAAGATCCAGCACGGCTTCTACGTCATGAAGTCGCACATGTCCGGGGCCAGCGCGGTCGACCGGATCGTCGCGCCGACCTCGCGGGTCGGGCAGCTGGAGGTCCGGCCGTACACGCAGTTCGACGACATCACCCAGCCCGACGGCAAGATCACGCCCGGTGTGTACAGCCTGATGGCGAAGGCGTCGTGCGCGCAGATCGACGGCAAGAGCACCTGCGTGACCACCGACGACCTGCGCAAGGCCGTCGACGGGGCGGACCTCAAGACGCTGGGCGTGCCCGACTGGGCGGTCGCCGACGCGAACAAGGCCGACCGCAAGGACCGCAGGCTGGAGGGCCTGATCGCGCCGGGCCTCTACGACGTCAAGCCCGGGGCGACCGCGCTCGAGATCATCGGCCAGCTGGTCCGCAGCTCGACCGAGGCGATCCAGAACGCCGGGCTGAGCCCGCAGTCGACCGGTCCGGGCATGACGCCGTACCAGACGCTGATCATCGCCTCGATCATCGAGCGGGAAGCGGTGAAGGCCGACTTCGGCAAGCTCTCCCGGGTGATCTACAACCGGCTGGCGATCAACATGCGGCTGCAGATGGACTCCACGGTCAACTACGTGCTGGACAAGCCGACCCTGCTGACCGACGAGACCGAGCGGATCAAGGCCGGGCCGTACAACACGTACAAGAACACCGGGCTGACCCCGACGCCGATCTCGGTGCCCAGCCCCGAGGCCATCCAGGCCGCGGTGCACCCGGTCGCGGGCGACTGGGTCTACTTCGTCAAGTGCGAGAAGAACGGCCTGTCCTGCTTCGCGGTCACCAACGACGAGCACAACAAGAACCGGGACCTGGCCAGGGATCGCGGTGTCATCTGAGCCGCGCAAGGCGGCCGTGCTGGGCAAGCCGGTGGCGCACTCGCTGTCCCCGGTCCTGCACGGCGCCGCGTTCGCCGCGCTCGGCCTGACCGGCTGGACCTACGAGCGCATCGAGACGGCCGCCGACGAGCTCCCGGCGCTGGTCGAGGGCCTCGGCCCGGAGTGGGCCGGGCTCTCGGTCACGATGCCGGGCAAGCGCGCGGCGCTGGACCACGCGGACGAGGTGACGGCGCGGGCGGCCGCGGTCGGCGCGGCCAACACGCTGGTCCGCACGGCGAAGGGCTGGCTCGCGGACTGCACCGACGTCGAGGGCGTCACCGGCGCCCTGCGCGCGGCGGGCGGGTACAGCCCGTCGCCGTCGGACACGGCGATCGTGCTCGGCGCGGGCGGTACCGCGGCCGCCGCGGTCGTCGGGCTGGCGGCGCTGGGTGTGCGTCAGGTGCGGCTGGTCGTGCGGGAACCCGCGCGGGCCGGCGAAACCCTCGACGCGGCGAAGCGGGCGTCCCTCGACGTCGAGGTGCTGCGGTGGGCCGAAACGGACTTCGCGGCGCTGGCCGCCGAAGCCGCGGTGCTGGTGAACACCGTCCCGCCGGACGCCGTCTCGGCGCACGTCGCCGACCTCGCGGCCGTCGCGCACGTGCTCGACGTCATCTACCACCCGTGGCCGACGCCGCTCGCCGACGCCGTCGCCCGCCGCGGCGGCAAGCTCGCGACCGGGCTGGACATGCTGCTGCACCAGGCGTTCGGCCAGGCCGAGCACTTCACCGGCCGGCCGGCCCCGCGCGCGGCGATGCGCGACGCGCTGCGCGAAGCGACCGGGAACCTGCTGCCGCTGCCGATCGGGTAAACCGCTTGCCCCAGGTTGATATTCTGGCCGACTGCCTTGAACAAGGGGGTCTACCGGAATGACCAGTCAAGAAGCGCTGAACGACGACCAGTTGGAGAGCGCCTGGGTCGGCGGCGAGCCGCCCAAGCTCGACTCGACCGTGACGCTCGTCGACTACGACCCGGCGTGGCCGGCGGCCTTCGAGCGCGAAGCCGAGCGGATCCGCGGTGCCCTGGGGGAGCAGGTGCTCGCCCTGGAGCACGTCGGGTCGACGTCGGTGCCCGGCCTGTGCGCCAAGCCGTGCGTCGACATCTACCTCGAGGTGCCGGACTCCGACGACGAGAGCGTCTACGTCCCGGCGCTGGAAGGTGCGGGCTACCGGCTCGTCATCCGTGAGCCGGACTGGGAGAAGCACCGCTGCTTCAAGGGCCCGGACACGAACGTCAACCTGCACACGTACTCGCCGGGCAACGGCCAGGCGGCGCGCTACCGGCTCTTCCGCGACCGCCTGCGGTCGCACCCGGAGGAGCTGGAGCTCTACGCCGCGAAGAAGCGCGAGCTGGCCGCGCGGGAGTGGAAGTACGTCCAGAACTACGCCGACGCCAAGACCGAGGTGGTCGAGGAGATCCTCGCCCGCGCCCGCGCCGAGCAGTACGACGACTACAGCGAGGCCTACGCCGAGCACGCCGGGAAGTCCGTCACCAACGCCCTCTACGACCGGCCCGCGATCGTGGAGCTGGCGGGGGACGTCGAAGCCAAGCGCGTGCTGGACGTCGGCTGCGCGGCCGGGCACCTGAGCGCGCTGCTGGCCGAGCGAGGCGCCGACGTCGTGGGCGTCGACGCCAGCGCGGGCATGGTCGCCGTCGCGCGCGAGAAGTTCGGCGACGTCGCGCGGTTCGAGCACGCCGACGTCTCCCGGCCGCTCGACCTGGCGGACGGCTCGATCGACGTGATCACCGCGTCGCTCGTGCTGCACTACCTGAAGGACTGGGACGCCACCCTGGCCGAGTTCCGCCGGGTCCTGAAGCCCGGGGGCGCGCTGGTGTTCTCGGTGCACCACCCCGGCGAGGACTGGCACTGGTTCGACAAGGAGAACTACTTCGAGGTCGAGCTGCTCGAAGACGACTTCGGGCTCGGCGGGCGACCGCACCCCGTCCGGTTCTACCGGCGGCCGCTGAGCTGGATGTTCGGCGCGGTCCGCGACGCCGGGTTCGCCGTCGACCGGCTGGTCGAGCCGATGCCGGTGCCCGAGGCCGACGAAGCCGACCCGAAGTGGGCGAAGAACCTGCGGACCAAGCCGCGGTTCCTCTACTTCCGGGCGTTCAGTCCCGCTTGGCCAGGTCTTGGATCAGGTCGACGATCTCCCGGCTGACGGGGCGGAACACCCGCAGCCGGGAGAGCGCGGCCAGCCGGGCGAGCAGCGGGACACTGCGCTCGACCAGCATCTTGCTGCGCTTCTCGCCGGCCGAGCGGTCGTGCACCCAGAAGAGCACCACGCCCATCTGGAAGAGCCACAGCAGCTCGGGCAGCTGCGCCCGCAGCTCCGGGTCGAGCTTGACGTCGGAGCCGTCGACGACCTCGCGCATCAGCTCGATCGAGGCGGTGCGGGCGGCCGAGGACTCCTCGCTGAACGGGCTCAGCGGGGACTCCGGGTCGGCCGCGTTGACGAAGAACTGCGTCCCGAAGCGGTGGTAGGGCTCGGCCAGCTCGAGCCAGCACAGCAGGACCGTCTTCAAGCGGTCGGCGAAGCGGGTCTCGTGCACGAGCTGAGCGCGGGCAGCGTCCAGGTGCAGCCGCGCGATCTCGTCGTAGAACCCCTGGATCAGCTGTTCCTTCGAGGAGAAGTAGTAGTACGCGTTCCCGACCGAGACCCCGGCCTCGGCGGCGATCGCGCGCATCGTCGTGCGGTCGTACCCGTTCTCGGTGAACAACCGCATGGCGGTGGTGACGATCAGGGACCGCGTTTCCTCGCTCTTCGGCACGGTCTGCACGTTAGCGGCGGGCACGTCAGGGCGCGGGGAAGGGCGGGACCTGCGGGCCCGGCGCGCCGGGGTAGGGCACGGGCCGGCCGGCGAACACCGGCTGCTGCGGTGCGGGAGCGGCCTTCGGGGCGAGGTGGCGGCGGCGGATGCCGTTGAACACCAGGACGTTGAACAGGTGCATCACGCCGAGCACGAGCGCGACGACACCGACCTTCACCGAGACGACCTCGAACACCTGGCGGGCGGTGCCGACGTCGGCCCGGCTGGTCAGGAAGAGCGTCACGAAGCCGAGGCTGATCAGGTAGAAGCCGACGACCAGCAGCTGGTTGACGGCGTTGGCCAGGCCGGGGCTGTCCTCGAAGACCTGGGTGAGGAAGGTGCGGCCGTGCTTGCTGAGCGTCCGGGCGACGAGCACCGTCAACGGGATGCTGATCAGCAGGTAGAGCGCGTAGGCGACAACAACGGGTTCCATGGTCCCTCCAAGTTTTGAACGTGTTCAAGACAGACTGTAGGCCTTGTTTTGAACACGTTCAAGAGAGCGGGGTCACGTCGGCCGGAAGGGCGTCGCCGGGCTACGGTGAGATCATGCGGATCGCCATTCTCGACGACTACCAGAACGTCGCCCTCACCTTCGGGGACTGGGACTCACTGGGGGCCGACATCACGGTCTTCACCGAGCCGCTGGACGACGTCGTCGAACAGTTGCAGGGCTTCGAAGCCGTCGTCGCGATGCGCGAGCGGACCCGGTTCACCGCCGAGGTCCTCGACCGGCTGCCCGATCTCAAGCTGCTCGTCAGCACCGGCAAGCGCAACGCCGCCATCGACGTCTCGGCGGCGCGGCGCAACGGCGTCGTCGTGACGGCCACCGGCTACATCGGCGAGCCGACGGCCGAGCACACGTGGGCGTTGATCCTCGCGGCGTCGCGCAACCTGCCGCAGGAGTTCCGCTCCATGCGCGAGGGCGGCTGGCAGACGAGCGTCGGCACGATGCTGCACGGCAAGACGCTCGGTCTGCTCGGCCTGGGCCGGCTCGGTGCGGGCGCGGCGAAGATCGGGCAGGTCTTCGGGATGGAGACCATCGCCTGGAGCCAGAACCTGACGCCGGAGAAGGCCGAGCCGCACGGCGTCACCGCGGTGTCCAAAGAGGACCTGTTCGCCCGCTCGGACGTGCTGTCGATCCACCTCGTGCTCAGCGACCGCAGCCGCGGCCTGGTCGGGGCCGGCGAACTGGCGGCGATGAAGCCGGGCGCGTTGCTGGTGAACACCTCGCGCGGCCCGATCGTCGACGAAACGGCGTTGCTCGACGCGTTGGGGCGCAAGGCGATCCGCGCGGCGATCGACGTCTACGACACCGAGCCGTTCCCGGCGGACCATCCACTGAGGACGCTCGAGAACGCGACGCTGACGCCGCACATCGGCTTCGTCACGCGGGAGGTCTACGAGATCTTCTACGGCGACGCGGTCGAGGACATCGCGGCCTACCAGGCGGGGGCCCCGATCCGCGTCATGGAGTAGGGCGTGCGGCCCGCCGGGGCCCGAGGTCCCCGCACCGGCCCGGGCGGGCCCGCACCCCTAGATGACACCACCCGGCCCGCGCGCCGGGCAGGGCCGTTGGACCCTGCCCCGCGCGGCCATCCGGCTGAACGCGCGGCGCGGGTTGGTCGTGAGTGAGAAACAGTGTTCTAACACGGTTTCTCACTCACGACCGGCGCGTCCCGTCAAGTCAGGGGAACGGCACCGTGTCCGGGGCGCAGCTCGTCCCCGCCGCCGGCACAGCCAGGTCCGTCAGGTACCGGACCACCGCCGTCGTGGCGCAGGCGCTGTGGACGTCCAGGGACGTGTGGCCGTAGCCGTCGACCACCAGGACCCGGCCGTCGCCCAGTTCCGCCGCCGTCGCCTGGGCGTTGTGCAGCGGGGTCGCCGGGTCGAACCGGTTGTTCAGCACCAGCACCGGGTTCTTGCGCGGCCGGTTCCACGGGCCGGTGTAGCGGTCGGCGTCGTGCGCGGGCCAGCCGACGCACTGGGCCATCGAGAACACCGCGCCGAGCCCGAAGTACGGCTGCCGCTTGCTTTCGCTCGCCGCGAGCGCCGCGTAGCCGGCCGGGGCCGCGGGGTTGTCGCTGTCGACGCACTGGACGGCCAGGAAGCTCGGGGAGTGCGTCGGCACGTACGGGTCGAGCACCGGCACGGCGGCGCCCGGGTCCGCCGGAAGCGCGGAAAGGGTTTCCGCCAGGCGCTTCCACCGGCCGGACTGGTACAACGCGCTGTCGATCGTCCGCATCAGCGAGGACACGCCCGGCCCGCGTGACGCGTGGGCGAAGACGCCCGCGAACTTCGCCTTCGGGTCGCCGCCGGCGAACGCGCACTTCGGCCCGGCCGCGGCGCACACCGTGAAGAACTGGTCCAGCTCCTGCTGCTGCGCGGCGGCGACGTCGGCGCGGACGTCTACCGGCTGCTGCTCCTGCCCCGGTTTCCCGGTGGCGTTCGCGACCAGGTCGAGCGTGCCGTCGAGGGTCATCGCGCGGACCTTGTCCGGGAACAGGTTCGCGTAGGTGCCGCCGAGGTAGGTGCCGTAGGAGTAGCCGTAGAAGTTCAGTGCCGGATCGCCGACGGCCTGGCGCAGCAAGTCCATGTCCCGCGCCACGTTCGCCGTCGAGAGATGGCTCAGCAGGTCGCCGGAGCCGGCCGCGCACGCCTTCCCGGGCGCCGCGCTGGCCGCGAAGAAGCCGTCCGGCTGCCGCAGCGGCGACGGGATCGCCGGCGGGTGGTCCGCGCCGGGACAGCTGATCGGCGCCGACCCGCCGATCCCGCGCGGGTCGAAGCCCACCAGGTCGAACCGGGCGCGCAGCTCGTCGGGGTAGCGCGCGGCGAACCGCGTCAGCTCGCCGACGCCGTCGGTGCCCGGGCCGCCGAAGTTGAAGAACAGCGAGCCGATCCGCCGGGCCGGGTCGCTCGCCGGGAGCCGGATCACCGAGAGCGTGATCGCCTGGCCCTTCGGTTCGCGGTAGCTCAGCGGCACGGCCGCGGGCGTGCACTGGAAGCCGCCGTGGCACGGCGTCCAGCGCAGCGTGGGCACGGCGGCGCCGTTGGTGCCGAGCGCCGGGGGAGCGTCGGCTGTCGTCGATTGCGGCGTCGACGACGGGGCCGGCGCGGCTTCGGGGGCGCTGCAGGCGGCGAGCAGGAGCAGTGACGCGAGGAGGAGCCGTTTCACGCGCCCAGGTCCGCCAGCACGGCGTCGGTGTAGCGGGGCCAGACCTCGGCGGCCCAGGGCCCGAAGGCGCGGTCGGTCAGGGCGACGCAGGCCGCGCCGGCGTCCGGGTCGACCCAGAGGAACGTGCCCGACTGCCCGAAGTGCCCGAAGGTCCGCGGCGAGCTCGCCGAGCCGGTCCAGTGCGGGCTCTTGTGGTCGCGGATCTCGAAGCCCAGGCCCCAGTCGTTGGGTTTCTGGTGGCCGAACCCGGGCAGCACACCGGAAAGGCCGGGGAAGACGACGTTCGTCGCTTCGGCCACGGTGGCCGGGTCGAGCAGCTTCGGCGCCTGCAGCTCGGCGGCGAACGCGACCAGGTCGTCCACAGTGGACTCCGCGCCGGACGCGGGCGAGCCGTCGAGGGTGGTGCCGGTCATGCCGAGCGGCCCGAACAGGGCTTCGGCCTGGTACCGCGCGAACGGGATGCCGGAGTGCTCGGCCAGCGCGTCGGCCAGCTGCTCGAACCCGGCGTTGGAGTAGAGCCGGCGGGTGCCCGGCGCGGCCATCGCCTTGTGCGCGTCGAACGCGAGCCCGGAGGTGTGGGACAGCAGATGCCGCACGGTCGACCCCTCGGGGCCGGCCGGGGTGTCGAGCTCGACGACGCCCTCTTCGATCGCGATCAGCGCCGCGTAGGCGGTCAGCGGCTTGCTGACCGAGGCCAGCCGGAACTTCCGCGTGGTGTCGCCGTGGCGGCCCACGACGGTCCCATCCGCGGTCACCACCGCCGTCGCGGCGTTGTCCACCGGCCACTCGTCGATCAGGCGCACGCTATCCATGCGTCCACCCTACGAAACGCCGCGAAGGCCCCCGCACCGGTGTCGGGGACCGGTGCGGGGGCCTTCGCGGTGGGTGTTACTCAGGCGTCGAGGTCGGTGGCGACCAGCTGGGCGACCGCTTCCACGGCCTCCTCGGCGCCCTCGCCCTCGGCGCTGATGACGACCTCGTCACCGTATCCGGCGGCGAGTGTCATCAGGTTGAGCACGCTGCCGGCGGCCACCGGGGTTCCCCCGGCCTTGGCGATCTGCACCGCGACGGGCTGCGCCGCGGCCGCCTTCGCCACCAGCGCGGCCGGCCTGGCGTGCAGGCCCACCTTGCTCGCGACGGCGACGCGTTTCTCCGGCATGTTCGTCCTCTCGCTACGGGGTTACGTCGTTCTCGATGTTACTTCGCGGCCGTCGCATCGAGGTCGGCCTGGACGGCTTCGTCCTCGCGACCCGGCGTGCGCAGGTTCCACTTGGTGATCACGAAGCGGAACACCACGTAGTAGATCACCGCGTAGACGAGCCCGATCGGGATCAGCAGCCACGGCTTCTGCGCGGCCGGGGCGTTGAAGTTGAGCAGGTAGTCGATCGCGCCGGCCGAGAAGTTGAAGCTCTGGTGGATGCCCAGCGCGTTCGTGAGGGCCAGCGAGGTGCCGGTCATGACCGCGTGGAACAGGTACAGCGGCCACGCCACGAACATGAACGAGAACTCGATCGGCTCGGTGACACCGGTGAGGAACGAGGTCAGCGCACCGGCGATCATCACACCGCCGACGACCTTCTTCTGCGCCGGACGGGCCGTCTGCCAGATGGCGAGGGCCGCGGCGGGCAGCGCGAACATGAAGATCGGGAAGAAGCCCGTGGTGAAGGCACCCGCCGACAGCTTGCCCGCGACGAAGTTGTTGATGTCGCCGCCGTCGAAGATGAACCAGACCGGCACGTTGAGCAGCTGGTGCAGACCGACCGGGATCAGCAGCCGGTTCAGTGCGCCGTAGATGCCGCCACCGACGATCGGGGAGGCGGTGACCGCGTCACCGGCGGCCTGGATGCCCTGGTCGACCCAGTGGAAGACCAGGCCGAAGATCACGCCGAGGATCACCATGACCAGCGCGGTGATGATCGGGACGAACCGGCGGCCGCCGAAGAACGCCAAGTAGGCCGGCAGCTTGATGCGGTGATAACGCTGCCACAGCAACGCCGCCACGATGCCGACGACGACGCCGGCGAGTACGGAGTAGGGCCACTTGATCGGCGCGAGCTCGGTCGCACCGGCCTTGTAACCGGGGAGGTCGGTCAGCGGGGCGAACACCTGGATGACGGCGCTGAAGACGAAGAAGCCGACAACGGCGGCGACGGCGGTCGAGCCGTCACCCTTGCGGGCGAAGCCGACGGCGATGCCGACCGCGAACAGCAGGGGCAGCCAGTTGAACAGCGTGCCACCCGCGGCGCCCAGCACCGAGGCGACCTTGTTCCAGCCCAGGCCGTCCTTGCCGAGCATGTCGTCCTGCCCGAAACGCAGCAGGATCCCTGCCGCCGGGAGCACGGCGATCGGGAGCATGAGGCTACGGCCGAAGCGCTGAAGACCGGCAAGACCGCTGCCGCTCTTCTTCGTCGCCCCTTCCGCGGTGGTGGAGCTCATCAGGAACCTCCATAGTGGGGTGGGGTACCGGATTCCGGGGTGTTCCGGTCCAACTGCATGGTCACCTGGTAGTGATCTCCCCGGTACCAGGACGTGATGTCTTCGATCGGGTCGCCGTTCGCGCTGGAGACCCGGCGGAACACGAGCAGGGGACTGCCGGCGCGCATGCCGAGCAGCCGGGCCGTCTCGCGGTCCGCTCCTTCGGCCCAGACCGTCTGCCACGCCTGGTCGGGACGCACGTCGTACGTCTCGGCCAGCTGCGCGTAGAGCGACTGGGTCAGGTCGAGCTCGAGCAGGCCGGGAGCCCGGCCCGCGTGGTACCAGCCGCGTTCGACGGCGAGGGGTACGCCGTCGGCGTGGCGCAACCGCACGAGGTGGTGTGCGGTGGAGCCCTCGGCCAGGCCGAGGGCGTGCGCGGAGGCGGTGGGTGGGACCTCGGTGGCCGCGGAGACCACCTCGGTCGTCGGGGTCAGCCCCCGCCGCCGCATGTCGTCGGTGAACGACATCAGGTAGAGCTGCAGTTCCATCCGCCGGGCCGCGGTGAAGGTGCCCTTGCCGCGGACCCGGGCGAGCAGGCCCTCCTCGACCAGCTTGCCGATCGCCGACCGGACCGTGAGCCGCGACACGCCGTAGCGCTGCGCCAGCTCGCGTTCCGACGGGATCGGCGCGCCCGGCGGGAGCTCGCGCTCCACCGTGCGGCGGAGGATCTCCCGCAGCTGGGCGTGCTTGGGCGTGGGCCCGTTGACGACCCGGTCGGGTGGCGGGACGTGCGCGGCCGCGCTCATCGGCGTCACCCTCCTCGTTCTCGGTCCCCGGGGACCGGTGCTCGCGTCCGGTCCGGAACATTGGTACGTTCCGGTCTAGACCAATGATCTGATGGGGCAGGATGCTCCGCCGCGCGGACGGGTGTCAACCCACCGTTATCCGTTCGTGGCCCGCGGCGGCGTGCATGCCGACGAACGGCGTAGTACAGGTGGACACGCGGTTCGCGTCAGGTTGGGAACAAACAGTGAACAAGGAGACCGCGATGGCGGATGACAGGCCGGAAAAGATCCTCGCGGCACTCGGCGGCGCGGGCAATCTCACCGAGGTCGAGGGCTGCATCACACGGCTGCGGTGCGAGGTCGAGGACATGGGCCTCGTCGACGAGGCGGCCCTGAAGAAGGCCGGCGCGATGGGCGTCGTCAAGATGGGGAGCACGGCGCTGCAGGTGATCGTCGGGCCGGAGGCGGACACGATCGCCAGCGACATCGAGGACCTGCTGTGACCCTGGAGATCCTCAGCCCGGTCGCCGGGCACGTGGTGGCGATCACCGAGGTCCCGGACCCGGTGTTCGCGCAGGCCATGGTGGGTCCGGGCATCGCCGTCCAGCCGACGGGTGGCCGTGCGGACGCGGTTTCGCCGGTCGACGGCACGATCAAGACGCTGCACCCGCACGCCTTCGTCGTCCAGACCGACGACGGCCAGGCCGTGCTGGTGCACCTGGGGATCGACACGGTGAAGGAGAAGGGCGAGGGCTTCACGCTGCACGTCGTCAAGGACGAGCAGGTGCGGGCCGGGCAGCCGATCGTCAGCTGGGACCCGGAGGCGGTGACCGCGGCGGGCTACTCGGCGATCGTGCCCGTCGTCGCGCTGGACGCCGGCGCGGAGGTGCTGTCCGGTTTGGACGGCGACCGCGACGTCACGGCGGGCGAGCGACTGTTCGCTTGGGACGCCTGAGTCGGTTTTGTCACACGAAGGGCCCTTGTGGACGATCACCGTCCACAAGGGCCCTTCGCTGTCTCCCGGCCCGTCAGCCGGTGACGACCTTCCCGTTCTCGACCTTCACCGCGACGGCCGGCAGCGGCTTGTTCGCCGGCCCCTGCTTGACCTCGCCGGTGAGGGCGTTGAACACCGAGCCGTGGCACGGGCAGACCAGGTCGGCGCCCTTCGGCGCGACGGTGCAGCCCTGGTGCGTGCAGATCGCGCTGAACGCGGCGACGGCCGAGTCGGAGGTGCGGGCCACGATCACGTCGGAGCCGTCCGGCGCCTTGGCCGCCTTGGCCTGGCCGACCGGGACGTCGGCGAGCGCCACGAGCGGGGTACCTGCGGCGATGGGCGCCTGAGCGGTTCCCGACTTCGAGTCGTCCGAGGATCCGCAGGCGGAAAGCGCGACGGCGCCCACGGCGACACCGGCGACTGTGGCACCGGTGGTGAGGACGGTGCGGCGGGAGTGCAGTTCGGCAGTCATGCCTCTTAAACGAGATCGACATCGCTTCGGTTCAATTCCCACCGGGGCGGGTGAACCGGAACGCCCCCTGTTCCGTGTATTACCCGAGTGGGTGTGGAGCGGAGGAACGATCATGGTGGGTTGGGTTCTGCGGATCGTCACGGCGGTGGCGCTGCTGGGTTCGGCGGGTGTGCACTACGTGCTGTGGACGGAGGACTACCCGGGCATCGTCGGCCCGCTGTTCCTGCTGGACGCGATCGCCGGGCTGGTGCTCGCGATCGCCGTGCTGGCCTGGCGACACTGGCTGCCCGCGCTGGGCGCGTTCGGTTTCGGGGCGCTGACGCTCGGTGCGTACGTGCTGGCCGCGACGGTCGGCTTCGCCGGCAACCACGACCAGTTCAACAGCCAGCCGGAGTACTGGGGCGTGATCACCGAGGTGATCTGCATCATCGGCGGGCTGGCGCTGATGGTCGTGAAGGACCGGCGCAAAGTCGCGGTCTGACCCCGTGGGCGAAGTCGCGGAGGACGCGCTGATGCGCGCGCTGCACGAGGAGCACGCGGCCGCGCTGTGGTCGTACGCGCTCCACCTGACCTCCGGGGACCGGATCCGCGCCGAGGACGTCGTCCAGGAGACGCTGCTGCGGGCCTGGCGGTCGACGACGGTGCTGGACCAGTCCCAGGGCTCGGCGCGGGCTTGGCTGTTCACGGTCGCCCGGCGGATCGCGATCGACGGCTGGCGCTCGGCGTCGGCGCGCTCGGAAGTGATGACCGACCAGCCGCCGGAGCGGGCCGTCGCGGACGGCACCGACCGCGCCGTGCAGGGCTGGCTGGTCGCCGAGGCGCTCGCGGAGCTCTCGGAACGGCACCGCGAGGTGCTGGTGCTGTGCTACTTCCAGGGGTATTCGGTCGCGGACGCGGCGGTGCGGCTGGGGGTGGCCGAGGGGACGGTCAAGTCGCGCACGCACTACGCGTTGCGCGCGTTGCGCCTGGTGCTCGAGGAGAGGGGGGTGACCCAGTGAGTGAAGACCCGTTCGCGACGTTCGACGCCGCGTACGTGCTCGGGGCGCTGTCCCCCGAGGACCGCCAGCGCTTCGAGCAGCACCTGCGCGGCTGCGAGCGCTGCGCGGCCGCGGTGCGTGAGCTGGCGGGCCTGCCGGGGCTACTCGCCCAGAGCGGCCCACCGCAGGTCAGCGCGGTAGTGGACGCCGGTCCGCCACCGCCGGACCTGCTGTCGTCGGTGCTGAAGCGGGTGCGCCGCGGCCGCCGGATCCGCAACGCGGTGACGTCCCTGTCGGCCGCGGTGGCGGTGGCGGCGTGCGTGGCGCTGGGAGTGGTGGCGGCGTTACCCGCGCCTGCCGCTCCGGCTCCCGGCCTCGGCCCGCAGCCGCTGGCGCTGACGGCCCTGGGCCAGTTCCCGGTCCGCGCCGACGCACGCCTGGGCGTCCACGAGTGGGGCACCGAAGTCGACATGTCATGCAGCTACACGGGCGGCCACAGCGGCGGCGACTACGCCTTGGTGGCCATCGGCCGCGACGGCAAGGAGACACAGCTGGCAACGTGGAAGGCCTTGCCGGACAACACGGCCCGCATCGTGGTGGGCACGGCGCTGAAGACCCCGGACATGGCGGCGCTGGAGGTTCGCGGTGGAAGCGGACGGGCATTGCTGCGGCTGAGTTTGTGAGCTCGTGAGGCTTCGGTGGCTCATCCGGGACGCAGGGGGTCCCGGATGAGCCACCTTCCGCAGGGGTTTCTCGTGTCCACGGCTCGCCATCCGGTGCGGTCACACCCCGTCCGGCCACCCAGGCACAGCCCGGTCGCACCTGGTGACCGGCTGCACTTGGCCACCCTGCTCGGCCCGGCCGCACCTGGCCTCCGCACTTCCTGCCGACCCGGTCGCCTTGTTCTGCCGCACCCGATCGCCCAGCCCGACCCTGTTACCCGCAGGCTCTGGCCAACCCAAGCGCTCGCTTCGATCGGCCGCTCCCGCGGCCGTTCGCAGCTTCCGAAGGCCACCGTGAGTGCTTCGCAGACCTTCAGAGCATTGGCCCAACCCAGCCACAACCTCCGGCACTCTCTCGCCCGTCCGCTTCGCCGGTCGTGAGTGGTAATTCGGGTTAGAACCCGAATTACCACTCACGACCCGCGACCTGTGCCGCCGTGCCCAAGCTGTCGCCCACAGGAGTGAAACCCGCGCCAAAGCGTCGCGAACGGACCGTTCGTGACGCCCGGCATTTGCCCTGGTCAACTTGCCCGCAGCAGGCTGGTGAGGTGATCTTCTTCCTAGTCGCAGCCACCGCAATCTCCGCGCCGATCGCGGCCTGGGCCCTGAGGCGAGCGGCCGCCCCGATCCCGGTCGTCACCGCCGCCGGTCTGACCACCCTCGGCGCCACGGCCGTCGCCGTCCGCTGGCTGACCGGTGGCTGGCCCGGCTGGTGGCTCCCGGTCCCTGCACTGCTGACCGTCTTCGCGGTCCCGCTGGCCCTCGCCGACCTGCGCCACCTCCGGTTGCCCGACGTGCTGACCCTGCCCGCGTACCCCCTCTTCGGCGCCGCGATCGGCGCGGCCGCGCTGGGCGGCGGCGGACCGTCGCTCGCCATCCGAGCGGCGGTGGGCGCACTCCTGTTCGGCGGCGCACACGCGGCGATCCACCACCTCGCCCCGGCCGGCCTCGGCGCGGGCGACGTGAAACTGTCCGGCAGCTTGGGTGCCGTCCTGGGCGCGGCGGGCTGGCCCGCCCTGATCCTGGCGACGCTCGCGGCCGCGCTGATCACCCTCGCTATTGCGGCTATCAGCCGGAAGGACCGCGTCCCGCACGGACCGGCCCTCCTCGCCGCGGCGTGGCTGTGTGTGCTGTTCCCGCTCGCGTTGTGACGGCCCGGCTGCTTGCCGTGGTCTGGCGACGCTCGCGGTGTCGGCAGGCCCGCGTCCCCGCCCTCCTCGCCCGGGGCCTGGCTGTGCGTGTTCTTCCCGCTTGCGTCGTGACGGGGTCACGCCACCCGCCCCGCACCCCGCCGCGGCAACCCTTCGGCGGAGTGGCCATCCGCCGTCCGGATGTGCGCGCTTGTCCCTTCCTGCTGTCTCTGCCGGAGGGGCCGGGGCGCTGCTCCGGTCCCCTCGGCGCCCGTGACAGGATTGAGGACATGTTGCGCTGGATCACCGCAGGTGAATCGCACGGACCCGCGCTGGCCGCCGTGCTCGAAGGCATGCCCGCCGGGGTGGAGGTCACCACCGCCGACGTCACCGGGCAGCTGGCCCGCCGCCGGCTCGGGTTCGGGCGCAGCCCGCGGATGGGCTTCGAGACCGACCACATCGCCTTCCTCGGCGGCGTCCGCCACGGGCGCACCCAGGGCGGCCCGATCGCCGTGCAGATCGAAAACGCCGAGTGGCCCAAGTGGGAACAGGTCATGGCGGCCGACCCGGTCGACCCGGAGATCCTCGAAGGCCTCGCCCGCAACGAACCGCTCACCCGGCCGCGGCCGGGCCACGCGGACCTGCCGGGCATGCAGAAGTACGGCTTCGACGAGGCGCGCCCGGTCCTGGAGCGGGCGAGCGCGCGGGAGACCGCGTCGCGGACCGCGCTGGGCACCGTCGCGCGGAACTACCTGCAGCAGCTGCTGGGCGTCGAGATCCTCAGCCACGTCGTATCGATCGGCGGCGCGGACGCGCCCGAAGGCCCGCTGCCCGTCGCCGCGGACCTGCCCGCCATCGACGAGAGCCCGGTGCGCGCCTTCAGCCAGGAAGGCACCGACGCGATGGTCGCCGAGGTCGACGCCGTGCGGAAGGCGGGCGACACCGTCGGCGGCGTGATCGAGGTCATCGCCTACGGCCTGCCGCCGGGCCTCGGCTCGCACGTCCACTGGGACCGCCGGCTCGACGCGCGGCTGGCCGGCGCGCTGATGGGCGTCCAAGCGATGAAGGGCGTCGAGGTCGGCGACGGCTTCACCACCGCCCGCCGCTGGGGCAGCCAGGCGCACGACGAGATCGACCGCGGCTCCGGCCCGGTCGGCGTCACCCGCCGGTCCAACCGCGCGGGCGGCCTGGAGGGCGGCATCACCAACGGCGAGCCGCTGCGCGTGCGCGTCGCGATGAAGCCGATCTCGACCGTCCCCAAGGCACTGTCCACTGTGGACGTCCGGACGGGCGAGCCCGCGGTCGCCATCCACCAGCGCTCCGACGTCTGCGCGGTGCCGCGCGCCGGCGTCGTGCTGGAGTCCGTGGTGGCGCTGATCCTCGCGGACGCCGCGCTGGAGAAGTTCGGCGGCGACTCGCTGATCGAGAGCAAGCGCAACGCCGAGGCGTACCTGAAGGCCCTCGAGGAGCGCTGGTGAGCCCGCGCGCGGTCATCGTCGGCCCGCCGGGCTCGGGCAAGAGCACCGTCGGGCCACTGCTGGCGGAGACGCTCGGCCTGGTCTTCCGGGACAGTGACGCCGACATCGTCGCCCGCACCGGGCGCAGCATCTCTGACATCTTCGCCGAAGACGGCGAAGCCGCTTTCCGCGCGCTGGAAGAGGAAGCGGTCACCACCGCGCTGGCGGAGCACAGCGGAGTGCTCTCGCTCGGCGGCGGCGCGCCGCTCACGTCGGGCACCCGCGCCCGGCTGGCCGCGCACACCGTCGTGTTCCTCAACGTCGGTCTCGCCGCCGGGGTGCAGCGCACCGGGCTGTCGAGCGCGCGGCCGCTGCTGGCCGGGGTGAACCCCCGCGCCACGTTCAAGAAACTGCTCGACGAGCGCGTGCCGGTCTACCGCGAGGTCGCCACCGTCGAGGTCGTCACCGACGACCGGACCCCCGCCGAGATCGTCGCGGACCTCGCCGCGGGGCTCGTCGTCCCCGCCGAAGCCAAGGAGTGAGTCACCCGTGTCCGAACCGGTGCGCATCACCGTCGCCACCGCCCGCCCCTACGACGTCGTGGTCGGGCGCGGCCTGCTCGGCGAGCTCACCGCGCAGCTGGCCGACGCCTCCAAGATCGCGCTGATCCACCCGCCGACGCTGACCACCACCGCCGAGGCCATCCGCGAGGAGCTGGTCGCGGCCGGCCTCGACGCGCACCGCGTGGAGATCCCGGACGCCGAAGACGGCAAGGCCCTCACCGTCGCCAGCTTCTGCTGGGAGGTGCTCGGCCGGATGGGGCTGGACCGGCGCGGTGTCGTCGTCGGCCTCGGCGGCGGCGCGGTCACCGACCTCGCCGGGTTCGTCGCGGGCACCTGGATGCGCGGCGTCCGGCTGGTCAACGTGCCGACGACGCTGCTGGGCATGGTCGACGCCGCCGTCGGCGGCAAGACCGGCATCAACACCGAGGCGGGCAAGAACCTCGTCGGGGTGTTCCACGAGCCGAGCGCGGTGTTCGTCGACCTGGCGACGCTGGAGACGCTGCCGCCGAACGAGCTGGTCGCCGGGATGGCCGAGGTCGTCAAGACCGGCTTCATCGCCGACCCGCGGATCCTCGAGCTGATCGAGGCCGACCCTTCGGCCGCGCTCGACGCGACCGGCGACGTGCTGGCCGAGCTGGTCCGCCGGTCCATCCAGGTCAAGGCCGACGTCGTGGCCGCCGACCTGCGCGAGTCCGACCTGCGCGAGATCCTCAACTACGGCCACACGCTCGGTCACGCCATCGAACGCCGCGAGCGGTACCGGTGGCGCCACGGCGCCGCGGTGAGCGTCGGCCTGGTGTTCGCCGCCGAGCTGGCGCGGCTGGCCGGGCGGCTCGACGACGCCACGGCGGAGCGGCACGCGGCCGTCCTGAAGCTGCTCGGGCTGCCGACGACGTACGACGCCGACGCGTTGTCCCAGCTGCTGGAAACCATGAAGGGCGACAAGAAAACCCGCTCCGGGGTGCTGCGGTTCGTCGTCCTCGACGGCCTCGGCAAGCCCGGCCGGCTCGAGGGTCCGGACCCGTCGCTGCTCGCCGCCGCGTACTCGGCGATCGCCGCGGACGCCCCTAAGAGTGGCGGGAGTGTGCTGCTGTGAAGGCGTTCGTGTTCAACGGCCCCAACCTCGGGCGCCTCGGCAAGCGCGAGCCGTCGGTCTACGGCTCGACGACTCACGACGACCTCGCGGCGCTGTGCGTGAAAGCCGGCGAGGAGCTCGGGATCGAGGTCGAGGTCCGGCAGACCGACCACGAAGGCGAACTGGTCGGCTGGCTGCACGAGGCCGCCGACGGCGGTAACCCGGTGGTCCTCAACGCCGGCGCCTGGACGCACTACTCGATCGCGGTGCGCGACGCCGCCGCGCAGCTGTCCGCGCCGCTGATCGAGCTGCACATCTCGAACGTCCACAAGCGCGAGGCGTTCCGGCACCACAGCGTGCTGTCGGACATCGCGACGGCGGTGATCGCGGGCCTCGGCGTCGACGGCTACCCGTTGGCGTTGCGCTGGCTCGCCGCCCACCCGGCATGAGCCTGCCGACGCTGACCACCGCGCGGCTCACCCTGCGGCCGCTGGTCGAAGCCGACCGCGAGAGCGTCGTGAAGGTGTTCTCCGACCCGGAGATGAGCCGCTACTTCGCCGCGGACTTCTCCGACCCGGCGGCGGCGAGCGGCATGGTGGACCGCCGCCTGGCCTACGACGGCCCGGCCGGCCAAGGCCACTGGGTGATCGAGCGCGACGGCGAGGTCATCGGCGTCGCGCACCTGCGCCCGTCGTCCGAACTGCCGGGCGGGGTGCCGGAGCTGGGCTACTACGTCGCGAGCGCGCACGCCGGGCAGGGCCTCGCGTCCGAAGCCGCCCGCGCGGTGCTGGACCACGGGCTCGACGGCCTCGGCCTGCCCGCGGTCTGGGCGCTGGTGCACGAGAACAACGCGGCGAGCCGGAAAGTGGCCGGGCGCTTGGGTTTCCTCGACGTCGGCAGCGGCGTCCACTACGGCGACCTGCACCGCGTGCTGGTCGCGCTGCCCGCCACCCACGGGCGCCCGCACCACATCGAACTGTGGGTACCGGACCTCGCGGCGGCCGAGCGAAGCTGGGGCTGGCTGCTGGCCGAACTGGGCTGGCGCGAGTTCCAGCGCTGGCCCGCCGGAGTCAGCTGGCGCTTGGGTGCCACCTACCTGGTGGTCGAGGCATCACCGGCCATGAGCGCACCGAACCACGAGCGCACCCGCCCCGGCTTGAACCACCTGGCACTGCACGTGGACACGCGCAAGCAGGTAGACGACCTGGCGGCCCGCGCGCCCGACCACGGCTGGAGCCCGCTGTTCGAGGACCGCTACCCACACGCGGGCGGCGACGCCCACTACGCGGCCTACCTGGAGAACAACGCCGGTTTCGAGGTCGAACTGGTCGCGATCGAAGGCCCACAGCCCAAGCGAAACTGACCCAGCCACCCGAGCCGCCAGGCGGCCGGGTGCCGCGCGCGGTCAGATGGCAAACCCCCGCCGGCCAAGGGAAGTGACCTGTGCCGGCGACGGCCGCCGGGCAGGGGAGTGGCTCGGTCGGCCGGGGTGCCGCAGGCGGCCGGGGTGCCGCGGGCGGGTCAGATGGCGAGCCCGCTGGACAAAGTAAGTGGCGCGTCTCCGGCACGCGATGAAGGCCGCCGGTCAAGGGCGGCGGGCCGCTTGAAGCGGCGGGCGGGCCCAAGCGCGGGCGGCCGGTTCAGCGCGAACAGAGAAATAGCTCGGGCTGGCGACGGATGCCGTCGGCCGAGGAAGTGGCTCGGCTGGGCAGGCGATGACGGCCTTCGACCAAGGGAAGTGGCTCGGGTTGACGACGGATGTCGCCAGCCAAGGAGGTGGCTCGGCGGAGCAGGCGACGAAGCTGCCTGCCGAGGGAGGTGATTCGGGGCGGCGACGGCCGCGGGCCAGGGGAGTGGCTCTGTCGGCCAGGTACCGCAGGCGGCCGGGTGTCGTGGACGGCAAGATGACGAACCCGCCGGCCAAGGTAGCTGCTCGGCCGAGCTGGTGACGAAGGCTGCCGGCCGAGGGGAATCGACCTCGCCTCAAGGCCGGGACAGCCGTCCGCCCGGTGCTTGACTCCGCTGGGACAGGTGGCGAATGCCCGCCCATCGAGCCCGGGGGCCAGATGGTCCGACCGGCCAAAGGGCGTCGCTCATCGGCGGGGCCGGTCCGGTCGATGGGCCCGCCGATCGAGCGTTGTGACCTGGCCGGACCGGCGGCCGTCCGCGGACCGGTGATCGAAAACCGCTGGCGGGAGCCTTGTGACTAACGATCTTCAAGCGTCAACCGGCCGCGATCGGGGGACCGTCGACGGGGAGTGTCCTCACTCGGGTGGGTTGGGTCTCGCTACACTTCGGCGTCGTGAGCCCGTTTCGTCGTGGGGGTCGGCGACCCGCTCGTGCCCTTCTCGCCGGCGTGCTGGCCGGGCTCCTGCTCGCGGGCTGTACCGAGGGTTACGCCCAGCCTCAAGCCGCCGGGGACAAGCCCGCCATCGCGGGGGGTCAGACCGCCGATCCGTCCCGGCCCACCGATGTCAAGCTCGCTTCGGGTGACCCCCGGCAGAGTGGCGGTGTGATCGCCGCCGGGGGCGCGGATGCCGTCTACAACTACGGGCCCACCGTGATGCTCGACCGCGGGCAGACCCGGATGTGGTGGTGCAGCCAGTACGGCGGCGCCGGCCCGCCCGGCGACGACATCCTCTACGCCCAGGCGCAGTCCATGGACGGCCCGTTCACCGGGCCCGGCGGCGGCATCCCGGCCGCCGTCTTCTCCGGCGCGCCCGGGAACTTCGACGGCATGCACACCTGCGACCCGTCGGTGCTGCGCGTCGGCTCGACGTACTACCTGTACTACACCGGCGCGGCGGGCGACCACGCGCTCGGCAACGCCGTCGGGCTCGCGACCAGCCCCGACGGCGTCCACTGGACCCGCGCGGCCGGCGGGAAACCGATCCTCGGGCCGTCGCACGACGTGCACCGCGCCAACGTCTACGGCGCCGGCCAGCCCTCGGCCGTCTACCTCGACGGCTGGTTCTACCTGATGTTCACCGACACCACCGCCCGCGCCGCGGGCTGGAACGGCGCCGGGCAGTTCGTGCTCCGCTCGCACGACCCGGCGTTCGCGGCCGGGGTGCAGGCGCTCGACGTCGGCGGGTTCGTGCCGGTGGCGTCGACCGCCACGCCGCGCACGCGCTCGGTGGTCGACGGCTTCAGCGCCGACCTGATGTGGGCCGGCGCGCTCGACGCGTGGGTCATCGCGCACGAGACCGACGACGGCACCACGCTCACCTTCTGGACGGCCGACTTCACCGAGCACCCGTTCCAGCCGGTCGTGATCGCCGGGCCGTGGAAGGAAGGGCCGGGCCTCGTGCGCCGCTCGGACGGTCACGCGCCGTTGTCGACGGCCGACCCGTGCGACCGGGTGCCGTTCGACGTCGTGCGCGCCACCGCGATCGGCGGGGCGGCCGCGCCGACCGGCCTGCGGCACTACGGCCTCGACCTGCTCGGCAGCCAGGCCTGCGGGAACCCCGGCCGGGTGGCCGCGACGTTCGACGGCGTCACCATGCCGTCCCCGGAACGGACGATGGACCTGGTCCGGGCCGGGAAGCGGGTGCGGGTCGACCGGCGCGTGGTGGCGCTTTCGCTGGCCGGCGAGCTGCTGGACAAGGCGCCGCCCGCGGTGGCGGTGCTGCCGGTCGCGGCGCGGCTCGGCTCGGGCGCCGAAGCGGTGCAGACACCCGGACGCGGGTTCGCGCTGGTCCTCGACGACCACCGCCTGTGGCGGGTACCGGACGGCGGCGTGGCGCTGAACAACGGCTCACCACCGCACACGGTCACGACGGCGCAGTGGGACGGCTACGCGCCGGGCCCCTCACTCGGCGGCTGAACCCGGCGAGACGGCGCAACGCCGGGTTGCGGACGGCCGAGCCGGGCCCTGCCAGGACGGGGCCGCCCGGGCTGAGCATTGGCGGACTCGGCGGTGCCGGGTTCAGTGGTGCTGGGGCCTGCTTCGCCGGGGCGGCCGCGGCTGGGTCGCCCGGCTTGAGCACCGGCGGCCTCGACGGTGCCGGGCCGAACGGTGTCGGCCTGAGCGCTCGCGGACTCGGCCGCGCCGGACGGAGTGCCGGCGGGCTCGTCAGTGCCGGACCGAGTGCGGCCGGGCCGTGGGCGGCTGGCTTGAGCGCCGGCGGATTCGGCGGTGCCAGGTTCAGTGGTGCTGGGGTCTGCTTCGCCGGGGTAACCGGGCCGTGGGCGGCTGGCTTGCGTGCCGGCGGATTCGGCAGCACCGGACGCAGCGGTGCTGGCCTCGCCGCGGCGGCCTCGGTTGAGCCGAGAGAGGCGTGGCGCACTGCCGGACTCGGCGGAATCTGCTGGGACACGGCTGAATTGAGTGGTCTCGGCTTCTGCATCGCCAGGTCGACCGCGGCCGGGCCGCGGGCGGCGGGGAGTGTCGGCGGACTCGTCAGACCCCGGGCGGCCGGAGCGAGCGACGACCGGTTCGGCATCGGCGGATCGAGCGCGGCCAGACCGAGCGCGGCGGGAAGCGGCAGCGGGCTCGACCGCATCGGACTCGGCGTCCTCAGGCTGCGTGCGGCCACCGATACGCCCGCCGACGAACAACCCCAGCCCGGCCGGGATCAGCACCAGCAACGCCGAGAACGCGGCGCCGCCCGTCAGCGCGCCGCCCAGTTCGGAAACGCCCGTCTGGTCGACGAACACCGCGCGCCCGATGACGTAGAGGATTCCGGCGACCGGTCCGGCGATCAGCGCCGAGATGAACCAGACTTTCCCGCGGTCGGGCAGGTCGCGCCAGGCGTCCAGAGCGCTCCACAGCGCGGCGGCCCCGACGAGGACGGCGAGGGCGATCGAGATGACCAGCGTCTGGTCCGTGGGGTGGTAGACCGCGTACTTGGCCAGCAGGGTGATGGCCGCGCCGTGCAGCACCGCCATCCCGAGTCCGCGCAACACCCAGGCACTCATCCTGCGGATTCTAGGCCGCCTACTGGCGAGTCGCTTAGCGGCCGGCGCGAGGCCGGGGACGAAACCGACGAAGGTCCCACCCCGCCCCCACTAGGGTGGGGAAGTGCCTGAAACCCATGGACGCCGCCGCGCGGCGCTGCGGGACTCGCTCACCGACGCGGGCCTCGACGCGCTGCTGGTCACCGACCTGCTGAACATCCGCTACCTCACCGGGTTCACCGGTTCGAACGCCGCCGTGCTGCTGTACGCGGGCGGCGACGGCAAGACGCTCTTCTGCACCGACGGCCGCTACACCACCCAGGCCGCCGCCGAGGTGCCCGACCTCGAGACCGTCGTCGACCGGGCCAGCGCCGCCGCGCTCGTCAAGGGCGTCGCGAAGGACTGGAAGGTCGGCTTCGAGAGCCAGCACGTGAGCGTCGAGGAGTACGAAGCCTTCCGGACGCACGCGGACCTCGTCCGGACCCCCGGGCTGATCGAGGCCCTGCGGCTGGTGAAGGACGACGCCGAGGTCGAGGCGCTGCGGCAGGCGTGTGCCGCGGCCGATCGCGCGCTCGACGACCTGGTGGCCACCGGTGGCCTGCGGCCCGGGCGGACCGAGCTGGACGTCGCCCGCGACCTGGAGAACCGGATGCTGGAGCACGGCTCGACCGGGCCGAGCTTCGCCTCGATCGTGGCCACCGGCGCGCACTCGGCCATCCCGCACCACCGGCCCACGCACGCCGAGCTGAAGCGCGGCGACTTCCTGAAGCTGGACTTCGGCGCCACCGTCGACGGCTACCACTCGGACATGACCCGCACCTTCGTCCTCGGCGAGCCCGCGGACTGGCAGCGGGAGGTCTACGACCTCGTCTACACCGCGCAAGCGGCCGGGGTCGCCGCCGTCGCGCCGGGCGCCGTGGTGTCCGAAGTGGACGCCGCGGCGCGGAAGGTGATCGCGGACGCGGGTCACCGCGAACACTTCGCGCACGGCCTCGGACACGGCGTCGGCCTGCAGATCCACGAGGCGCCCAGCCTCGCCGCCACGGGCGTCGGTACACTGTCCGCCGGTATGGCGGTCACCGTCGAGCCCGGCGTCTACCTCGCGGGGCGCGGTGGCGTGCGCATCGAGGACACGCTCGTCGTGCGGGCTGGGGAACCCGAACTCCTCACCCTGAGCACCAAGAACCTCGTGGTCGTCTGACGGCGGCCCCGAACCGAAGATCGACCCGAAGATCGACACAGGAGACTGCAAGCTCGTGGCCACGACCAACGACCTGAAGAACGGGCTCGTCCTCAACCTCGAGGGCCAGCTGTGGACCGTCACCGCGTTCCAGCACGTGAAGCCGGGCAAGGGCGGTGCCTTCGTGCGCACGACGCTCAAGCACGTGCTCACCGGCAAGGTGGTCGACAAGACGTTCAACGCGGGCACGAAGGTCGAGACGGCCACGGTGGACCGCCGGAACATGACCTACCTGTACAAGGACGGCCAGGACTTCGTGTTCATGGACGGCGACACCTACGACCAGATCACCGTGCTGGCCGCGGTGGTCGGCACCAACGCCGACTACATGCTGGAGAACACCGAGGTCCAGGTCGCGGTGCACGAGAACGAGGCGCTCTACGTCGAGCTCCCGACCTCGGTCGAGATCCTCATCCAGCACACCGACCCGGGCCTGCAGGGCGACCGCTCCACCGGCGGCACCAAGCCGGCGACGCTGGAGACCGGCGCGGAGATCCAGGTCCCGCTGTTCCTGTCCACCGGCGAGAAGATCAAGGTCGACACCCGCGACGGCCGTTACCTGGGCCGCGTCTCCAGCTGATGCCGACGTCGAAGCCCCACCCGAACCGCGGCGGCGCGATCAGCCGCAGGCAGGCGCGCCGCCGTGCCGTGGAAATGCTCTACGAGGCCGCGCAGCGCGACACCGATCCGGTGACGCTGCTGGCCGACCGCGTCGGCGCGACCGAGGTCGACCCGATCGGGGACTACACGATCAGCCTGGTCGAGGGCGTCACCGCCCGGCGCGCGCAGATCGACGAGCTGCTGGCCGAGCACGCGCAGGGCTGGACCGTGGAGCGGATGCCGAAGGTCGACCTCGCGGTGCTGCGGGTCGGGGTCTACGAGCTGCTCTGGGCCGAGGACGTGCCGGACCCGGTCGCGATCGACGAGGCCGTCGGCTTGGCGAAGGAACTGTCCACGGACGACTCGCCGCGCTTCGTCAACGGCGTGCTGGGCCGGATCGGCACGATCGCCGACCGCCTGCGCGCGGTGCTCTGACGGAAGAACACTGGTGTGCTGATGCCCCCCGACGGCTCAGTGAGCGTCTCCGGTGCCCCACCGGGGAACGCTCACTGCGTCGGCAGCACACAGTGGATCAGTCTTCTTTGGCGGGACGGGCCTCGGGCGGCAGGACACCCCAGTCGATGAGCTGCTCGGTCAGCTCGCCCGGCGTCATGTCGTAGATGATCGCCAGGGACCGCAGGTCCTCGGTCCGGATCGAGAGCACCTTGCCGTTGTAGTCGCCGCGCTGGCTCTGGATGGTCGCCGCGTAGCGCGCCAGCGGGCCCACCTTCTCCGCCGGCAGCTGCTGCAGGCGCTCCAGGTTGATCACGATCTTGGTTGCGGGCTCCGCGCCGGACGGGACCCGGCCCTCGGGCAGCAGCTCGACCACCGGTACGCCGTAGAAGTCGGCCAGCTCGGCCAGCTTCTGCACGGTGACGGCACGGTCGCCACGCTCGTACGAGCCGACGACGACGGCCTTCCAGCGCCCACCGGACTTCTGCTCGACCCCGTGCAGGGACAGGCCCTGCTGCTGGCGGATCCCGCGGAGCTTGGCCCCGAGCGCCTTGGCGTAATCGCCCATCTGGTCGTTCTCCGTTCTTCACCCCTCTCCCGGTCGGGGTGACCGGTCCAGGGGACTCTGAGAGTCGAATACTCAGAGTAATGGTTACGCATTGTTGTCACCAGGTCAAGCAGCAGCTTGTCGCGAATCACGCCACACCACCCGTAAGGCTGAGCAAAGTGCCTGCTACTGTCGGTGCGAAAGCCCCGACCAGCAGGGGAACAGACGTCCTTTAAGGACCCGTCCGGTGAGGCGGGGAAGGAGTCCGCAGTGTCGTCACGACCCCGTGACGCGGCTGGTTCGGCCGGGGAGCGCGAGCTCCTGACGGCCGGCGACGTCGCGCGCACGATCGCCCGAATGGCCCATCAGGTCATCGAAAAGACCGCGAACGGTGCGGAAAGCACTACCCCGCCCGTGTTGCTGGGAATTCCCACCCGCGGCACCCCCCTCGCGACCCGCCTCGCCGGCAAGATCGGCGAGTTCTCCGGAGTCCGCCCGCCGACCGGCGCCCTCGACGTCACCCTCTACCGGGACGACCTGCGCCGCCGCCCGCCCCGCGCGCTCGAGCAGACGCAGCTGCCGCCCGGCGGGATCGACGACCGGGTGGTGATCCTGGTCGACGACGTCCTGTTCTCCGGCCGCACGATCCGGGCCGCGCTCGATGCCCTCCGTGATCATGGCCGCCCCCGCGCGGTGCAGCTGGCGGTGCTCGTCGACCGAGGTCACCGTGAGCTGCCGATCCGCGCGGACTACGTCGGCAAGAACGTGCCCACCGCCCGCACCGAGGGCGTGTCCGTCCTGCTGGCGGAGATCGACGGCCGCGACTCGGTGCTGCTCCGC
Source organism: Amycolatopsis sp. NBC_01307 (assembly GCF_035975215.1). NCBI lineage: Bacteria > Bacillati > Actinomycetota > Actinomycetes > Pseudonocardiales > Pseudonocardiaceae > Amycolatopsis > Amycolatopsis sp. NBC_01307. The sequence goes on from NZ_CP108403.1 coordinate 651,178, forward strand.
GCAAGCGAAGAAGTCCCTGGAGAAGATTCGTGAAGCACCTGCTCGCCACGGACGGGCTCGACCCGGCGCTGGCCACGGCCGTGCTGGACACGGCCGACGAGCTGAAGCACACGCTGCTCGGCCGCGAGGTCAAGAAGCTGCCGACGTTGCGCGGCCGCACCGTGATCACCCTGTTCTACGAGAACTCGACGCGCACCCGGGTGTCGTTCGAGATCGCCGGGAAGTGGATGAGCGCCGACGTGATCAACGTCTCGGCGTCCAGCTCCTCGGTCAACAAGGGGGAGTCCCTGCGGGACACGGCGCTGACGCTGGCCGCCGCGGGCGCCGACTGCGTGATCGTCCGGCACCCCGCCAGCGGCGCGGCCCAGCGGCTGTCGGAGTGGCTGGCCGAGCCCGGCACGTCGGTGGTCAACGCCGGCGACGGCACCCACGAGCACCCGACCCAGGCGCTGCTCGACGCGGCGACGCTGCGGGAGCGGCTCGGGTCCTTGAAGGACCGTCGCATCGCGATCGTCGGCGATGTGCTGCACAGCCGCGTCGCCCGCTCGAACCTGCACCTGCTTTCGGCCCTGGGCGCGGAAGTGGTGCTCGTCGCGCCGCCGACGTTGCTGCCCTACGGCGTCGAAAGCCTGCCGGTGACCGTCTCGCACGACCTCGACGCCGAGCTGCCCGCGGTCGACGCGGTGATGATGCTGCGGGTCCAACAGGAACGGATGGCTGGCGGGGGCCCAGGGCAGAGCTTTTTCCCTTCCGCACGCGAATACTCGATCGCGTACGGCCTTTCGGAACGGCGGCAGAAGCTGCTGCCGGACCACGCGGTCGTGCTGCACCCCGGCCCGATGCTGCGCGGGATGGAGATCGCGAGCGCGGTCGCCGACTCCCCGGCTTCGGCCATCACCGAACAGGTCCGCAACGGCGTGCACGTCCGGATGGCGGTCCTCTACCACCTCTTGGCCAGTGAAGGAGCCGCCGCGTGAGCACCGTGATCAAGGGCGCCCGGCCCTACGGCGAGGGTGATCCCGTCGACGTCCTGGTGGAGGACGGCGTGATCACCGCAATCGGCGCGGTGGACGTCCCCGAGGACGCCGAAATCATCGAAGCAGGCGGCCAGGTTCTGCTGCCCGGCTTCGTCGATCTGCACACCCACCTGCGCGAACCCGGCCGCGAGGACACCGAGACGATCGACTCCGGCTCGGCCGCCGCGGCGCTCGGTGGCTACACCGCGGTGTTCGCCATGGCCAACACCGACCCGGTCGCCGACAACGCCGTCATCGTCGAGCACGTGTGGCGGCGCGGGCAGGAGGTCGGCCTGGTCGACGTCCACCCGGTCGGCGCCGTCACCGTCGGGCTCAAGGGCGAGCGGCTCGCCGAGCTCGGCTCGATGGCCGCGTCGCAGGCGCGGGTGAAGGTGTTCTCCGACGACGGCCTCTGCGTCGCCGACCCGCTGCTGATGCGCCGCGCGCTGGAGTACTCGACCGCGCTGGACGTCGTCATCGCACAGCACGCCGAGGAGCCGCGGCTGACCGTCGGCGCCCAGGCGCACGAGGGCGAGCAGGCCGCACGGCTCGGTTACACCGGCTGGCCCGCCGCGGCGGAGGAGTCCATCGTGGCGCGCGACTGCCTGCTCGCGCTGCACGCCAACGCGCGGCTGCACGTCTGCCACGTGTCCACTTCGGGCACCGCGGACGTGCTGCGCTGGGCCAAGGACCGCGGCACGAAGGTGTCGGCCGAGGTCACGCCCCACCACCTGCTGCTCACCGACGAGCGCCTGGCCACCTACGACCCGGTGAACAAGGTGAACCCGCCGCTGCGGACCCAGTCCGACGCCGAGAAGCTGCGGGCGGCGCTGGCGGAGGGCGTCATCGACTGCGTCGCCACCGACCACGCCCCGCACGCGGTGCAGGACAAGGACACGGAGTGGGCGGCCGCGCGGCCGGGCATGCTCGGGCTGCAGACGGCACTGTCCATCGTGGCCGAGACGATGGTCCGCACCGGGCTGCTCGACTGGCGCGGCGTCGCCCGCGTCCTGAGCGAGCGGCCCGCCGAGATCGGGAACCTGGCCGACCACGGCCGGCCGATCGCGGTGGGCGAGCCGGCGAACCTGGCCCTGGTCGACCCGGACGCCGAGTGGACGGTCCGGGGTGCCGAGCTGGCCAGCATCGCGGCCAACACCCCGTACGAGGGAATGCGGCTGCCCGGCGTGGTGACCGCGACGCTGCTGCGCGGGCGGGTCACCGCCCGGGACGGGAAGATCTGCTGATGGAACGCCTGTGGCTGGTGCTGGCGATCGTCGCCTTCTTCCTGCTGTGCCTGTGGGGCATGTACCTCGGCTGGCGCCGCAAGGCGCGCTCGCAGAGCGTGCGGGTGCCGCCGTTCGAGCAGATCCCCGCCGAGCCCGGCGAGGTCCTGCTCGAATCGACCGGGGTCTACATCGCGACGACGATCGCGGGGGAGTGGCAGAACCGGGTCGTCACCCGCGGCGCCGGCCTGCGCTCCGGCGCGGTCTGGCGGCTGCACGAAAGCGGCGTCGCGGTCGAACGCGGCGGCGCCCCCGACTTCTGGATCCCGCGTGACGCCGTCACCGGGGTCCGGCAGGACTCGAAGATCGCCGGGAAGGTGATGGGCACCGACGCCCTGCTGGTCATCACCTGGCGCGCCGGCGAAACCGAGCTCGACACCGGGTTCCGCGGTGACGAACTCGACGACTATCCACACTGGATCGAAGAGCTGAAGATCAAGGGAGGTGCCCAGTGAACGCGCGCGCTCAGGCCGCACTGGTGCTCGAAGACGGCCGGGTGTTCCGCGGCGCGGCGTACGGCGCGCGGGGGCGGAGCCTCGGCGAGGCGGTGTTCTGCACCGGGATGACCGGCTACCAGGAGACGCTGACCGACCCGTCCTACCACGGGCAGATCGTGGTGCAGACCGCACCGCAGATCGGCAACACCGGCTGGAACGACGAGGACGACGAGTCGGCGAAGATCTGGGTCAACGGCTACGTGGTGCGCGACCCCGCGCGCACGCCGTCCAACTGGCGCTCGAAGCGCACCCTGGACGACGAGCTGGTGAACCAGGGGATCGTCGGCATCGCCGAGGTCGACACCCGCTCGCTGACGCGGCACCTGCGCGAGCTCGGCGCGATGCGCGCCGGGGTCTTCTCCGGTGACGCGCTGGGCACCGTCGAGGAGATGGTCGCCGAGGTCCTCGCGAGCCCGAAGATGGAGGGCGCCGACCTGGCCGGCCAGGTCTCGACGCCGAAGCCGTACGTCGTCTCGCCTTCCGGTGAGACGCGCTTCCGCGTCGTGGCGCTGGACCTGGGCATCAAGTCCAACACCCCGCGCCAGATGGTCAAGCGGGGCATCGAGGTGCACGTGCTGCCCTCGTCCGCGTCGCTGGAGGACGTCCTGGCGGTGGAGCCGGACGGCGTGTTCCTCTCCAACGGCCCGGGCGACCCGGCCACCACGGTGCACGCCACCGAGCTGACCAAGCAGGTCCTCGGCCGCGAGATCCCGCTGTTCGGCATCTGCTTCGGCAACCAGGTCCTGGGCCGCGCGCTCGGGCTGGGAACGTACAAGATGCGCTACGGCCACCGCGGCATCAACATCCCGGTGATCGACGTCGTGACCAAGCGCGTCGCGATCACCGCGCAGAACCACGGCTTCGCCCTCGAAGGCGAGCCCGGGCAGCGCTTCGAGTCGCCCTTCGGCGCGGCCCAGGTAAGCCACTACTGCGCGAACGACGGCGCGGTCGAAGGCCTGAGGGCGTTCGACGTCCCGGCGTTTTCGGTGCAGTACCACCCCGAAGCGGCGGCCGGCCCGCACGACGCAGCGCCCCTGTTCGACGATTTCGTGACGCTCATGGAGAAGCGGTCGTGACCCTCACGACCGGCATCGAGCGGCTCCGGATCCGGAACTACCGGGTGCTCCGGGACGTCGAGCTGGACGGCCTGACGGCGGTGACGGCGCTGCTGGGCCCGAACGGCAGCGGAAAGTCCACGGTCTTCGACGCGCTGGACTTTCTCTCCGAGTCATTCCGGATCGGGTTGCTCGCGGCGTGGGACCGGCGTGGCGGTGCCGCCGACATCATCACCCACGGCGCCGAGAGGCCTGTCGAAATCGAGGTGACGTGCCGTATCGAAGGCGCGGTGGGGGAGTACCGGCTGGTCATCGACCACGACGATGACGGGCCGGTGATTGCCGAGGAGAAGCTGACTTGGCAGCCGGAGGGCGCTGATGCGCCTTCCGGAGCTCTGGAGTTTCGGGGTGGGATGGGGACGGTTGCCGGTCTGGGCGCTGTCGGGGAGCAGGTCTCGCTGGCCGGCCCGGACCTGCTCGGCGTTAGCGTGGTCAGTCAGCTCGCCACCGCGGCCGAAGTCGGCAAGTTCCACCGGTTCATAGCTGAGATCGGGCTCTCAGACCTGAATCTCGATGCGATGCGCAACGGTGCGAAGGACGACAGGACGTCCCGGCTCAAACCGGATGGCCGGAACGTGGGCGCCATCGTCCGGCGCCTTCGCGATGAGTTTCCACCCGAGTGGGGAGTCATCAGGGCTTCTCTGCGCAAGTACGTCCCGGGATTCGAAGACATCGAACCGTTCCAGCAGGGCAACGGCGCCTGGATCGTTCGGCTGCGCGAGCACGGCAAGGAAGATCTCATCGCCCCGGAGAACATCTCCGACGGCACGCTGCTGCTGCTCGGCTATCTGGTGGCATTGCGCACGGACACGTCGGTCCTCCTACTCGAAGAACCGGAGAACCAGGTCCACCCGCGCCTCCACTACTCGCTCGCTGAAGACGCGCGCGGTGCGCGCGCCGACCAGGTCATCGTTGCGACTCACGCGCCTCGCTTCGTCGATGCGTTGCGACCGAACGAGGTCTGGACGTTCGCCCGGGGACACGACGGCTACGCCGAGGTCAAACGAGCCTCCGACGAAGCGGCCGTCGTCCGCATGGTCGAATCGGGCGGAGCGCTCGGCGACCTGTGGACCGAGGGATACTTCCGGTTCGGTGACCCGCTCGGGGAGCGCCCGTGACCGTTCTCGCCCCCTGCCGCCTCGAAGTGCTCGTCGAGGAACCGTCCGCGGAAGAGGCGTTGAAAACTCTTCTCCCGAAGATCGTTCCCGATGTCGCCTTCGAGATCATTCCCTTCAACGGGAAGAGCGATCTGCTGCGCAAGCTGCCCGTCCGGCTCCGGGACTACACGTACTACTGGGCCGAGACGGGCCTGCGGATCGTGGTCCTGCTCGACCGGGATGACGACGACTGCGCCAAACTCAAGAACCGTCTTGTCGAGATCGCACACGAAGCGGGACTGCCCGCTGACGCGACGCTGTTCCGCATCGTGATCGAGGAACTCGAAGCGTGGTTTCTCGGCGACGTGCCCGCGCTGCACGCGGCCTACCCCAAGGTGCCTCCGAGCCTGGGAAGCCAGACGAAGTTCCGCGACCCGGAGAACGTCTCCGGCGGTGCGTGGGAGGGCTTGGAGCACGTGCTGCAGAAGCACGGCTACCACCGGAAGGGCCTCCAGAAGGTCCGGGCGGCGAGCGAGATCACGCCCCACATGGACATCGAGAACAACCGATCCAAGAGCTTTCAGGTCTTCCGCGACGGTCTGCGGCGCCTGGTGAAAGAAGGAAACTGATGCCGAAGAGGACGGACATCCAGCACGTGCTGGTGATCGGCTCCGGGCCGATCGTGATCGGGCAGGCCGCGGAGTTCGACTACTCCGGTACCCAGGCCTGCCGGGTGCTGCGCAGCGAAGGCCTGCGCGTGTCCCTGGTGAACTCGAACCCGGCCACCATCATGACCGACCCCGAGTTCGCCGACGCGACCTACATCGAGCCGGTGACGCCGGACTTCGTCGAGAAGGTCATCGCGGTGGAGCGGCCGGACGCGATCCTGGCCACCCTCGGCGGGCAGACGGCGCTCAACTGCGCCGTCGCGCTGCACGAGCGCGGGGTGCTCGCCAAGTACGGCGTCGAGCTGATCGGGGCCGACATCGACGCCATCCAGCGCGGTGAGGACCGGCAGAAGTTCAAGAACATCGTCGCCGAGGTCGGTGCCGAGACCCCGCGTTCCCGCGTCTGCACCACGATGGACGAGGTCCGGGACACGGTGAAGGAGCTCGGCCTGCCGGTCGTCATCCGGCCGTCGTTCACCATGGGCGGGCTCGGGTCCGGCATGGCGCACACGCCCGCGGACCTGGAGCGGCTCGCGTCCACCGGCCTCGACGAGTCGCCGGTCACCGAGGTGCTCATCGAGGAGAGCGTGCTCGGCTGGAAGGAGTACGAGCTCGAGCTGATGCGCGACCGCAGCGACAACGTCGTGGTCGTCTGCTCGATCGAGAACGTCGACGCGATGGGCGTGCACACCGGCGACTCGGTCACCGTCGCGCCGACCATGACCCTCACCGACCGCGAGTACCAGGTGATGCGCGACGTCGGCATCGACGTGCTGCGCGCGGTCGGCGTCGACACCGGCGGTTGCAACATCCAGTTCGCGATCAACCCGGAAGACGGCCGGATGGTCGTCATCGAGATGAACCCGCGGGTGTCGCGCAGCTCCGCGCTGGCGTCGAAGGCGACCGGCTTCCCGATCGCCAAGATCGCCGCGAAGCTCGCCATCGGCTACACGCTCGACGAGATCACCAACGACATCACCAAGGCGACCCCGGCGGCGTTCGAGCCGACGCTGGACTACGTCGTCGTCAAGATCCCGCGGTTCGCCTTCGAGAAGTTCCCGGGCGCGGACCCGACGCTGACCACGACGATGAAGAGCGTCGGCGAGGCGATGTCGTTCGGCCGCAGCTTCCCCGAGGCGCTCGGCAAGGCGATGCGGTCGATCGAGACCAAGGCCACCGGGTTCTGGACGCTGCCCGACCCGGAAGGCGCCACGCTGGAGTCCACTTTGGACGCTCTGCGCGTGCCGCACGAGGGCCGGCTGTACGAAGTGGAACGCGCGCTGCGCCTGGGCGGCACCGTGCAGCAGGTGCACGAGGCCTCCGGCATCGACCCGTGGTTCATCGACCAGATCGCGCTCATCGGCGAGGTGGGCGCCGAGGTCCGCGACGCGCCCGTGCTGGACGGCGACCTGCTGCGCCGCGCCAAGCGCACCGGCCTGGCCGACCGCCAGATCGCCGCGCTGCGCCCGGAACTGGCCGGCGAGGACGGCGTCCGCGCGCTGCGCCACCGCCTCGGCGTGCGGCCGGTGTTCAAGACCGTCGACACCTGCGCGGCCGAGTTCGCCGCGAACACGCCTTACCACTACTCGGCCTACGAGTCCGACCCCGAGGCGCAGACCGAGGTCGCGCCGCAGACCGAGAAGCCGAAGGTGCTCATCCTCGGCTCCGGCCCGAACCGGATCGGCCAGGGCATCGAGTTCGACTACTCCTGCGTCCACGCGGCGATCGCGTTGCGGGAAGCCGGGTTCGAGGCCGTCATGGTCAACTGCAACCCGGAAACCGTGTCCACCGACTACGACACCTCGGACCGGCTGTACTTCGAGCCGCTGTCCTTCGAGGACGTCCTCGAGGTGGTGCACGCCGAGCAGGTGTCCGGCACGGTCGCCGGCGTGATCGTCCAGCTCGGCGGCCAGACCCCGCTCGGCCTGGCCAAGCGCCTCGCCGACGCCGGGGTGCCGGTGGTCGGCACGCCGCCGGAGGCGATCCACCTGGCCGAGGACCGCGGCGCGTTCGGCGAGGTGCTCAGCGAGGCCGGGCTGCCCGCGCCGCGCTACGGCACCGCGACGTCGTTCGAGGGCGCGAAGCGGATCGCCGACGAGATCGGCTACCCGGTGCTCGTCCGGCCGTCCTACGTGCTCGGCGGGCGCGGCATGGAGATCGTCTACGACGAGCAGACCCTCGCCGGCTACATCGGCCGCGCCACCGAGATCAACCCCGAGCACCCGGTGCTCGTCGACCGGTTCCTCGACGACGCCATCGAGATCGACGTCGACGCGCTCTACGACGGCGAGGAGCTCTACCTCGGCGGCGTCATGGAGCACATCGAAGAGGCCGGGATCCACTCCGGCGACTCGTCGTGCGCGCTGCCGCCGATCACGCTCGGGCACACCGACCTGCAGGCCGTCCGCCGCTCCACCGAGGCGATCGCCCGCGGGGTCGGCGTCCGCGGGCTGCTGAACGTCCAGTACGCGCTGAAGGACGACGTCCTCTACGTCCTGGAGGCCAATCCGCGCGCGTCGCGGACGGTGCCGTTCGTGTCCAAGGCCACCGCGGTGCCGCTGGCCAAGGCCGCGGCGCTGATCATGACCGGCTCGACGATCAAGGACCTGCGCGGCAGCGGCGTGCTCCCGGCCGAGGGTGACGGCGGCCGGATGCCGGCCGACTCGCCGGTCGCGGTGAAGGAGGCCGTGCTGCCCTTCCACCGCTTCCGCACCCCCGAAGGCCACGGCGTCGACTCGCTGCTGGGCCCGGAGATGAAGTCGACCGGCGAGGTGATGGGCGTCGACGTCTCCTTCGGCAAGGCGTTCGCCAAGTCGCAGAGCGCGGCCTACGGTTCGCTGCCGACGTCCGGGCGCGTGTTCGTGTCGGTCGCCAACCGCGACAAGCGCTCGCTGGTGTTCCCGGTGAAGCGCCTGGCGGACCTCGGGTTCGAGATCCTCGCGACGTCCGGCACCGCGGAAGTGCTGCGGCGCAACGGAGTCGCCTGCACGGTGGTGCGCAAGCACTACGAGGGCTCCAGCGAAGCCGAGCCGAACATCGTCGACCTCATCCTCGCGGGCGGTGTCGAGATGGTCATCAACACGCCGTACGGCAACAGCGGCCCGCGGATCGACGGCTACGAGATCCGCACCGCCGCGGTGTCGCGCGACATCCCGTGCGTGACCACCGTGCAGGGCGCCGCGGCGGCCGTGCACGGCATCGAGGCGCTCATCCGGGGCGACATCGGCGTCAAGTCCCTGCAGGAGCTGCAGGCGGCGCTGAAGGCGAAGTCGTGAGCGCCCAGGAGCGGTTCGGGGCGCGGCTGGCGAAGGCCGTCGCGGCCCGCGGTCCACTGTGCGCCGGGATCGACCCGCACCCGGGCCTCATCGAGGCCTGGGGGCTCCCGGTGGACGTCTCGGGCCTGGAACGGTTCGCGCTGTCCGCCACCGAGGTCCTGGCGGCGCACACGGCGATCGTGAAGCCGCAGTCGGCGTTCTTCGAAAGTTTCGGCGCCGCGGGCGTCCGGGTGCTGGAACGGGTGGTGGAAACGGCGCGCGAAGCCGGCGCGCTGGTGCTGCTGGACGTCAAGCGCGGCGACATCGGCTCCACGATGGCGGCCTACACGGCGGCGTACGTGGCCGACGGCGCGGCCATCGCGGCGGACGCGATCACCGTTTCGCCGTACCTCGGGTTCGGCTCTTTGGCCCAATGCGCGGAGACGGCGGTGTCCGCGGGGCGCGGCGTCTTCGTGCTTGCGCGAACTTCGAACCCGGAAGCGGCGGCCGTGCAGAACGCGCGGCTGCCCGACGGACGCACCGTGGCACAGGGAATCGTCGATTCCGCGGCGGCGTTCAACGACGGAGCGGAGCCGTTCGGCGATGTGGGTGTCGTCGTCGGCGCGACGGTTTCGCCGGGCGAACTCGATCTCTCGCGGCTCCACGGACCCGTGCTGGCGCCCGGTTTCGGGGCCCAGGGAGCCACTGTGGCCGATTTACGGGCCGTCTTTGGTGATACAGCCGGGGCTGGACTGCCTGGAGTGCTGCTACCTGCATCGTCCCGTGACCTGCTGCGTCACGGACCGGAGCAACCCGCTTTGCGCCAAGCGGTCGAACGTGTCGCCGAACTGCTGGCCGACCCGCAGGAAAACGGCCAATAGCAGGCCTCGGAAGCGGGTCCCACCAGCCACCCCCGCATTGTGGCCGGTGCTCACGGGTGGGTACCGTCGCGTCACCCACCCAGATTTGAGAACTACCGGAGGAAAACGTGGCACTTCCCCAGCTGACAGAGGAACAGCGCGCTGCGGCGCTGGAGAAGGCCGCCGCTGCTCGCAAGATCCGTGCTGAGCTGAAGGAGCGGCTGAAGCGGGGCGGTACCACTCTGGTCGACGTGCTGAAGCAGGCCGAGGAGAACGAAGTCCTCGGCAAGATGAAGGTTTCGGCTCTGCTCGAGGCCCTTCCGGGCGTCGGCAAGGTCCGCGCTCAGCAGACCATGGAACGACTGGAGATCGCCCCCAGCCGTCGTCTCCGCGGCCTCGGCGACCGGCAGCGCAAGGCGCTGCTGGCCGAGTTCAGCGGCGAGTGAGCGGCGTCGGTCAGGACAACCCGGCGAGCCGGGGCGCCGACCGCGGCAGTGAGCCGGTGACGGGGGACCTCTCCCGGCACCGGCTCACGGTCGTATCGGGGCCGTCCGGAGTCGGGAAGTCGAGTGTGGTGGGCGAACTGCGGAAGCTGGAGCCCGACATCTACTTCAGCGTCTCGGTCACGACGCGCAAGCCGCGTCCCGGCGAGATCGACGGGGCGCACTACCACTTCGTCGATCGCGTCGAATTCGACGCGATGGTCGCCGAGGGCCGGCTGCTGGAATGGGCCGAGTTCGCGGGCAACTGCTACGGCACCCCGCGCGAGCCCGTCGAGAAGGCGCTCGCCGACGGCCGGCCGGCGATCCTGGAGATCGAACTCCAGGGGGCCCGTCAGGTCCGCGTGGCGATGCCGGAGGCCCGGCTCGTGATGCTGATGCCGCCGTCGTGGGAAGAACTGGTCGGCCGGCTCACCGGGCGCGGCACCGAGAGCGAGGCCGCGGTGCAGACCCGGCTGGCGGAAGCGGAGCGTGAGCTGGCCGCCGCCGGCGAGTTCGACGAGCGCCTCGTCAACGCCGACGTGCGAGAGGCCGCTGAGCACTTGCTAAGCTTGATTACCGGTGCGCAGTTTGCCGCCGGTAGACCAGAGGATTCGGAGCACCACGAGTGACGACTCAGGCGACCCTGCACGAAGAGCTCGAGGGCATCACCAACCCGCCGATCGACGACCTCCTCGAGAAGGTCAGCTCGAAGTACGCGCTGGTGATCTACTCGGCCAAGCGTGCCCGCCAGATCAACGACTACTACGCCCAGCTGGGCGAGGGCCTGCTCGAGTACGTCGGCCCGCTCGTCGAGCCGGGCCCGCGCGAGAAGCCGCTCTCGATCGCGCTGCGCGAGATCCACGGTGGCCTGCTCGAGCACACCGAGGGTGAGTAGCCCCCGCGTCGTCCTGGGCGTGGGCGGCGGCATCGCCGCCTACAAGGCCTGTGAGGTCCTGCGCGGACTGACCGAATCCGGTCACGACGTCCGCGTGGTACCCACCGAAGCCGCGCTGAACTTCGTCGGCGCGGCCACCTTCGAAGCCCTCTCCGGCCACCCGGTGCACACCGGCGTGTTCACCGAGGTGCCCGAGGTGCAGCACGTCCGCGTCGGCAAGGAGGCCGACCTCGTCATCGTCGTCCCGGCCACCGCGAACCTGCTCGCGAAGGCCGCCCACGGCATCGCGGACGACCTGCTGACGAACACCCTGCTCACCGCCCGGTGCCCGATCGCCTTCTTCCCGGCGATGCACACCGAGATGTGGGAGCACCCGGCGACCCGCGACAACGTCGCGCTGCTGCGGTCCCGCGGCCTGGTCGTCGCCGAGCCCGACTCCGGCCGGCTGACCGGCGTCGACACCGGCAAGGGCCGGCTGGCGAACCCCGCCGAAATCGTCGATCTCGCCCGGCTGCTGCTGGCCAAGCCCGGCGCCCTGCCGCGCGACCTCGAAGGCGTCCACGTCGTCGTCTCAGCGGGTGGGACGCGTGAGCCGCTGGACCCGGTCCGCTACCTGGGCAACCGCTCGTCCGGCAAGCAGGGCTACGCGCTGGCCCGCGTCGCCGCGCAGCGCGGCGCCGAGGTCACCCTGGTCGCGGCGCACACGGTCGCGCTGCCGGACCCGGCGGGGAGCACCGTGAAGCACGTGTCGACCGCCGAGGAGATGCGGGTCGCGGTGCACGAGGCGGCCGCTTCGGCCGACGTCGTCGTGATGGCCGCCGCCGTCGCCGACTTCCGGCCGGCGAACCGGGCCGAGGTCAAGATCAAGAAGTCCGACGACCAGCCGGACCCGGTCATCACCCTGGACCGCAACGCCGACATCCTCGCCGAGCTGGTGCGGAACCGGCGCAGCGGGCAGGTCGTCGTCGGATTCGCCGCCGAGACCGGTGACGAGCACGGCAGCGTGCTCGACCACGCCCGCGTGAAGCTCAAGCGCAAGGGCGCCGACCTGCTGATGGTCAACGCGGTCGGCGACGGCAAGGCGTTCGGCACCGAGGACAACTCGGGCTGGCTGCTGGCCGCCGACGGCACGGAAATCCCTATACCTCTGGCTCAGAAGTCGGAGCTCGCGTCCACCCTGTGGGACGCTGTGGTGGGCTTCATGAAGCATTGACTGTCCCCCGAGCGATAGTCAGTACGCTTGCACAGGTAAGGGGTGCCTAAGTTTCGGGGCATCCGACGACAAGGTGAGGAAGTGACGGCCACCGTGACCGCGTCTAGCAGCAGATTGTTCACCTCGGAGTCGGTGACCGAAGGGCACCCCGACAAGATTTGTGACGCCATCAGCGACTCGATCCTGGACGGGCTGCTGTCGAAGGACCCGCGCAGCCGCGTCGCGGTCGAGACTCTGATCACCACCGGGCAGGTCCACGTCGCCGGTGAGGTGACGACCGAGGCTTACGCCGACATCCCGACCATCGTGCGGGATGTGATCCTGCGGATCGGGTACGACTCGTCGGCGAAGGGGTTCGACGGCAATTCGTGTGGCGTCAACGTGGCGATCGGGTCGCAGTCGGCCGACATCGCCCAGGGCGTCGACACCGCCTACGAGTCGCGCGTGGAGTCGGATGAGGACGAGATCAACCGCCAGGGTGCGGGTGACCAGGGCCTGATGTTCGGCTACGCGTGCTCCGACACCCCGGAGCTGATGCCGCTGCCGATCGCGCTGGCGCACCGGTTGTCGAAGCGGCTGACCGCGGTCCGCAAGGACGGTGTGCTGCCGTACCTGCGTCCGGACGGCAAGACGCAGGTGACCATCGAGTACGCCGGTGACCAGCCGGTGCGGCTCGACACCGTGGTCGTGTCCTCGCAGCACGCCGACGGCATCGACCTGGACAAGATGCTCAGCGTCGACGTCAAGGAGCACGTCGTCGGCCCGGAGCTCGAAGACCTGGGCATCGACACCTCCAGCGCGCGGCTGCTGGTCAACCCCACGGGCCGGTTCGTGATCGGTGGTCCGATGGGTGACGCCGGCCTGACCGGTCGCAAGATCATCGTCGACACCTACGGCGGCATGGCCCGCCACGGTGGCGGCGCGTTCTCGGGCAAGGACCCGTCGAAGGTCGACCGTTCCGCCGCGTACGCGATGCGGTGGGTGGCGAAGAACGTCGTCGCGGCCGGGTTGGCGACGCGGACTGAGGTGCAGGTCGCGTACGCGATCGGCAAGGCGGCTCCGGTGGGGTTGTTCGTGGAGACGTTCGGGACGGAGACGGTGGACCCGTCGAAGATCCAGCAGGCGATCACCGAGGTGTTCGACCTGCGGCCGGCCGCGATCATCCGTGATCTGGATCTGCTGCGTCCGATCTACGCTCCGACCGCCGCGTACGGCCACTTCGGCCGTCCGGAGCTGAACCTCCCGTGGGAGAGCACCGCCCGCGCCGCGGACCTGAAGTCGGCCGCGGGAGCCTGATCCGTTTGCCGTGAAGGGCACCTTCAGGGACATATAAGCCCTGAAGGTGCCCTTCACGGCGTTCTGGCGTCGGGGCTGTCGGAGTCTGTCAGTGGGGTCTGGTAGAGATCTCCGGGTGAGCAGTTCCGAGCCCGCCGCCCTCTGGGAGCTTCCCGAGGGGCCGCCGCCCGCCGCCGCGAAAGCCGCGGTGCCGTCGCGTGCCCGGAAGAAGCCGTCGAAGGCGCCGAAGCCGGGGGAGAAGGCGAAAGGCGCCCAGCAGCCCGCGCCCGAACGGTCCGTGGCGCGGATCGTCGTCGACATCCCGCTGGCGCACCTCGACCGCACCTTCGACTACCGCGTGCCGGAGAAGCTGCACGAGACCGCCGTGCCGGGCTGCCGGGTCCGCGTCCGGTTCGCCGGGCAGCTGGTCGACGGCTACCTCGTCGAACGCGCCGAGACGACCGACTATGGCAGCAAACTGGCCTTCCTCGACCGCGTCACCTCCGCCGAACCGGTGCTGACGCCGTCGTTGCACGCCCTCTGCCGCGCGGTGGCCGACCGCTACGGCGGCACGCTCTCGGACGTCCTGCGGCTCGCGATCCCGCCGCGGCACGCGAAAGTCGAAGGTGAGCCGCCCGCTCCGACAGCCGCGTTCCCGGAGGCGCCCGACAGCACGGCCTGGGCGCGTTACCAGCGTGGCCCGGCGTTCCTGGAGGCGCTGGCCGAGGGGAAGCCCGCGAACGCCGTCTGGCAGGCCCTGCCGGGCGAAGACTGGCCGCGCCGGCTGGCCGAGGCCGCGGCGACCGCCGCCGCGGCCGGACACGGCGCCGTGCTGGTGGTGCCGGACCACCGCGACCTGACGCGGGTGCACGAGGCGTGCGCCGCGCTCGTGGGCTCCGATGGCGTGGTCGCGCTGATCGCCGGGCTCGGGCCCGCCGAGCGGTACCGGCGCTGGCTCGCGGTGCTGCGCGGCGCGGTGCGGGTGGTGGTCGGCACGCGGGCGGCGATGTTCGCGCCGGTCGCCGAGCCCGGCCTGTTCGTGGTCTGGGACGACGGCGACGACCTGCACCTCGACCAGCACGCGCCGTACCCGCACGTCCGCGACGTGCTGATGGACCGCGCGCACACGGCGAAGGCGTCCCTGCTGGTCGGCGGTTTCGCCCGGACGGCCGAGGCGCAGCTGCTCGTCGAGTCGGGCTGGGCGGCCCCGGTCCTGGCGGACCGCACGGACCTGCGCGCGGCGGCCCCCCGCGTCACCCCGGTCGGCGAGGACTTCGACGTCGCCCGCGACGAAGCGGCCCGCGTCGCCCGCCTCCCGGCCGTCGCGTTCGAGGCGGCCCGCCAGGCGTTCGCGGCGGGCGCCCCGACGTTGATCCAGGTCCCGCGGCGCGGCTACGTGCCGGGCCTGGCCTGCGGAAACTGCCGCACATCGGCCCACTGCCGCCGCTGCGCCGGCCCGCTGGCGTTGCCGGGAGGTTCGATCGACGGCCAGCCGAAGCCGCCCGCGTGCCGCTGGTGCGGCGTCCCGGAAACGGCGTTCCGCTGCTCGGCGTGCGGCTCGGTCCGCCTCCGAGCGGTGATCGTCGGCGCGAAGCGCACGGCGGAGGAACTGGGCCGGGCGTTCCCAGGCATCCCGGTCCGCACGTCGGGCGCGTCGGAGGTGCTCGCTTCGGTGCCGGGAAAACCCGCACTGGTGGTGTGCACACCAGGAGCGGAACCGGTGGCCGAAGGCGGCTACGGCGCGGCATTGCTGCTGGACGGCTGGGCATTGCTGGGCCGCCAGGACCTCCGAGCAGGCGAGGAAACGCTCCGCCGCTGGATGGCCGCGGCGGCCCTGGTCCGCCCTTCTACCCAGGGCGGCCGGGTCATCGTCGGAGCCGAGGCGGGCATGGCGGTGGTCCAGGCCCTGGTCCGCTGGGACCCGGCATGGCACGCGTCGCAGGAACTGGCCGAGCGCCGGGAACTGGGCTTCCCCCCGGCAATGCGCATGGCGAGCGTAGAGGGCACCCCGGACGCGGTAGCGGGAGTCCTGGACGACCTTCCGCTGCCCCCCTCCGGCGAGGTCCTGGGCCCGGTCCCGCTGGGCGAGGTGGACGAAGAGGGCAACGCGGAGCGAGAGCGAGCACTGGTCCGGGTCTCCCGCAGCGAAGGCAAAGCCTTGGCCACGGCAATCCACGCAGCCGCAGCCCGGCGCGACGCACGAAAGGCCACCGAACCGATCCGCATCCAGCTGGACCCGATGGAACTCATTTAGCAGTTCTTGTCGACCCTTCAATCACGAGTGATGCCTCTTCAATCACGAGTGATGCCCGCTGGATCACGCGTAAAGCCCTGTCACACACGCGGAAACTCCGATCTCGTGTGTCCGGAGACGGAACTCGCGTGATCGGGGAGCGATCTCGCGTGATTGAAGGGTCGACACGGTGATTAGTTGAGGACCGTTCCCGGGAGGGATTCGAGTGCGACGCGCGGGGATTCCGTTGCAGGCGGCGGAGTTGCCGGGGCGGCAGGAGCCGCGGCGGCGGTAGCCAACGTGATCACCTGGGCCGCGATCGCCTGGCGGCGGGACTCGAAGTCCGGGTCCGTCAGCGCCGCCGGGTCGGTCGGCTGGCCCAGCACCGGCGTGTGCAGGTGCCCGCCCGCCACCGACGTCAGGCCGAAGCCGAGCCGGATCCGGTTGGCGCGGAACATCGACTCGTTCGACAAGTAGTTGCTTAGTAGGTGCTCAGGAGAGGTGATCTACGATGTCCTGCGGCGGCGGCGCGAGATGCGGGAACTCGCCGTGCGGATTGGCTTGCGCGACGACGAGCTGGCGTACGAGAGCTTGCGGCGGCGGGCGATCATCGTCCACCAGGCTTCGATGTGTATGCAGACCACCGCCCCGGATCCGTGGCCGAAGTTCGGCGGGCGCTCACCGCTGAGATCGTGGCCGCCGGCTACGCGCGACCACATTGGTTACCAGTGGACCGGTGCTGGTGAGATCATGCTCACCCTCACCGTCCGAACCGAGGACTCCTTCCGCGTGATTCCCGAGGGCCACGTCTTCACCGAAATCTGCATGCTCGAAAAGACCTAAGTGCGGCGGAAGGGACGGTCCAGGTCCGCCTGCGGCTACTCCCGGCCGTCCAGCGTGAACTTGCTGTGCAGTGTGAATCCGAGCTTGCACGAACCGCGCCGAGGCCCTATTCACCGGTTCCGATTCGACACTGCCCGGCCTGCCTTCCTACTCGGACCGGCCCCGGCCGTGTCGCCGGTCGGCGACACGGCGACACGACAAACGAGGTTTGCTATCCGGCGCTCGGTTCGGGCTCAGCGTCCGGCCATCCTCGCGCCTGCCCCGGGGGTAGGCCCTTCCGGCTCTCCCACATCTCGACGTAGCCAAAGAGTTGCTCAGTTGCCTTGGTCATCGCCGCCAGCAACTCCAACCAGAGCCTGCCGGGGATTACGTCGGGCCGGAGCGGAACGCCAGCGCTCATCTGGTCGCCGGTCATTTGCCACGCGGCGCGGAGATGATTGACAGAGAGGTGCACCCAACCCGAGGTTTCTTTGTAGACCGGTGGAAGCCACGGGTGATGCGGAGTCGCAAGCTCGACCAGTCGCGCGTCGGTCAGCGGCCTCCCGTCCGAATCCTTCATCTTGCGGAACTCGGTCCCCTCCAGCATCGCTGTGACCACGTCATCTGCCAACGGCACATGCGCCACGTAGCAAGCGCGCACGAGGGTGTCGAGTTGCATCCGGAGTAGCGGAGCCGCCGCTGCCAGGTTATACCCGTCAACGCAGTCAACGACCGCTTCCACCAGGCCGTAGCTTCGCTGCATCATCGACATAATCAGGAGGTCAGGCAAGTAGATCTTGCCTTCGTCGACCTCAATTACGCGGCGCACTAAGTCGAGATGGTGAACGCGTAGCCGGTCGAGATACTCGCGCGGCTCGCGTAGCTCCGGGAAGCGATGGGCGGCGGTACCGGCTAAGACCGGGCGTTGCTCTCGTGCAGGTCGGAACGCGGGCAACCCCTCAGCACCGCCGGTCCCAGCTTCGTTCGTCATGCGTCCATTATTCACCGTGAGGCGACGCTGGGTCAGTCCGTTTTCTGGCCGCGGCGCCGGTGCTGTTCACGCACTGTGTACTTCGGCATATGCGGGGGAACGGTCGGTCGTCCAGGACACAACGGGCCCACCACTACGGCCCGCGGACACGGTGGCCATCTCGAGGTAGGTCGGCGTCTCGGTTTCCCGTTCCCACTCGTAGAGGGTGACTCGTAGTGTGTTGCAGGCGCGGCCCAGCATCACGGCGAGAGGGAACGGGACTCGCATGAACAGGTGCACCGGCCGGTTTCCCGCGATCTCGCCGATGCGTCGGCGCAGTTCAGTGACGAGTGCGGGGGCCACGTCGGCGGGTATGAGTTCTCGTTGCGCCAAGGCGATCTCGACTGCGTGAGCGTAGGGGTGACTTTTGACGTAGCGGCGGAAGTCTTTGTTGGGCGGCGCGGGTACGAGATCGAGGTACACGGCGATGGGACCTTCGGCCGGACCGTCGAGGGGAATTGTGTTCTGCGCGAGCGGCACGGTCCGGGTTTCGGCTCCCGTCCACTCGTTTCCGTACTGGTCGGCGATGGTGACCGTCAACCCGGTCGTGGTCGGTAACGCGGCTCCGAGCGCGAAGGCCATGCTCAGGTGCGCGCCGCCGGTGACGTGCAGATGCTGAACGCCGGCCGACTGCACGATGCGGGGCAGGTCTCCGAGGAACGCCGCGAAGTCTTCCCAAGCCTCGGCAGGCGGCACGCTGGTACCGGGCAGAGGCGGACGGGTCCGGGTCGCGAGCGGTACCTTCCGAGTACCCAAGGCGGGAACCCGGGTCTGGATGTCCAGATGCAGCCGATCATCGACGGCCGCGCGGCGGACACGACGGACTGCCATCTCACTGGCCAGACGAGCAAGTCCGGCGTGGTCGAGCACCGCGAACTGATCGAAATCACTTAGCGTCGCGAGTTCCTGAGGCAGCAGACGATCAGGAGCACCGTAGTCGAGCCGACCCCGTGAGTCGGTGACGGTGTTCCCGATGGCGAAGGTGAAGGCGGAGTCCGCTTCCCATCGCAGGAGGTTCGGAAGTTCCAACTCCCGGACGAAACTCGAGTGAGCCATGTCTTCGGTGACGAGAAGCACGGCTCCGGACAGTCCAGAATCGAGGGCTTCTTGCAGTCGCCGCTGAAAGCGGCCCGGTGGCAGGTGAGTCTGGTCATGCCACACGGGCACGCCGTAGGCGCGGAGTACCCATGCGGCGCGGTCGGCCAACTCATCTCCGTCCGAGTGCCGGTAGCTGAGGAAGATCGGGTCCAGATCGTATACTTGGGGCATCTGCTATCTCCTGTGCCGGGCTGGGTTGGATTCAGGGGGCGGCAGCGGACGGGGAACCACTGGATTGGTGGCCAGCCGACACTGCTGGTCGGCATCTCGACTTCGACCGGGCGAATCGGGAATCAGCCCGCGGGCGAGCGGGCGGTTCGCGGACTCGGTCACCACGGCCTCGACTAGGCAGTCGGCTCGATGGACGAGGAGCGCCAGCGGCTGGTCGTACTGGTCGGCCGCGTCCTGGATCGACGTCAGGTCTTGGCCGCTCGCTCCACCCGCCGCGGGATGGCTGTGCCAGTCCCCGACGTACCCGAGCCAGGGATGTCCCAGGTCGCCGAGAACCTCTCGGAGCGCAACCTGTGCCGTGTCGTGGTCGCGAACCCAGGAGGCTTGGGTGGCGTCGGGATCTGGCACTTCGACGGCGAGGTGCACGATGACGCACCCTTCGAGCCACCACCCGAGCAGGACTCCACCTGTCTCTCGAGGATGCGCGGCCGCCGCAGCCGCGGCGATCGTCGAGGTCGCCTCGGAGGCCACTCGCAGAACTCGATCCAAGTCGTTCATGACGCGGCTCGCCGCGGGTGGCCGGCGGTGATCAAGCCGGCGACGTCGAAAGTGGTGTCCGCGCTTTCGCAGGCCGTGATCCGGATGCTGCTGTCTTCGGGGCGGGCCCGCACCGCGAGGGCGGCATCTACGCCGGCGCGGGAGTACTGGAGCAGGACGACGTCGAGCACGCCCATCTTGATCAGTCGGCTGACTTCTGCGGCGTGCGTGCCCAAGGCCGTGGCGACATCGTCCCAGGTCCGGATCGGCCGATCGACGGGTCCGATGTCGGCTACCCAGGCGAGCCGGCGGTCCTTTCGGTTGCGTCGCCGGCCGTTGATGATAGTGCCGGTGCGCCGGACCCTGTCGGTGACAAGGAAAACTTCAGGTCCTCCTTCGGTCCGCACGGCTTCGTCCGTGACCAGCCTCGTCGCGTTGTAGAGCACCATCTGGGGTCCGGCGCTTTCCTGGGACAGGTAACGTTCCAGGTCGCAGGAGTCGTCGCCGGGCCAGCCGGCCGCGGTCTCTTGCAGCCAGCCGGAGACGCGCCTCAGGAGCTTTCGCGCGTCCAGCCAAGGTGCTTCGTCGACCGGCCAGTCGTCCTCCCAGAGACACAGTGTGTCGTCCGCGTTGATGTGAAAGGTGATCTCGAGAGGGCCGCCGGGGTCCAAGAGCCGCACCTTCGGTGGTTCGAAGGGGAAAGTCGCGCCGGGCACGATCTCCACTCGCGCCGTGAACACGGTCGCCGGTTGGTCGGGCGTGGCCAACCCGGCCCACCGCACAGTGCCGTGGAGCCGTTCGCCGTCATCGGTGAAGCCGAGCGTGGGAAACTGCTCCCGCCATCGGTCGATGTCAGTGGCGAGCATGCTCATGCATATCGACCGCGGCCGGCCGGCACCGCCGGGGCGCCTTTGACGAGGCCGCCCGTCGGTTTCTCGGTTCCGTCGGCGTCGCACGCCTCGGGGAGGGCGAAGACGTACTCGGGTTCATCGGTTTGCTGCGTCTTGCCCAGTAGCTTTTGCCACTTCAGGGCGCTGGCGCAGATGTCCTCGTCGTCGCGGGCGTCCTCCGCGAGCTGAGCGGCCACGGCGATCCGCTCTGCGGCGGCCTCGATCTGCTTCCGCGTCGCCTTCGTCGTGATGGTGCGCTCGTCCAGCGTCGGGTCGGCGGGACCTTCGGTGACGTAGTCCGGCAGCCTGTCGGCGATCTCCCGCAGGATGACGCAGAGGTACCCGGCGACGGTGTTCTCAGTCGGCTGGAGGTCCTGGAAGGCGTGGTAGGTGAGGACCTCGAAGTAGTAACCGCCCGGCTGGGCCTCGACCCAGATGCGCCGGATCTGCCGGATCAGCTTGACCACAGGCACGTAGACGCCGGACCCGGCAAGGAGGAAGTCGCCGTTCGCTTCGGTCGTGAGCTCGCTCATCTTGATCGGGTTGGTCTCGATCCAGCTGGCGCGCCCATCTTCTTCGATCTTCTCGGGGATCTGCCAGTGCTTGGCCGGGTGGTCGACGCACGGGCGGGCGATGACGACGTCGACTGACAGGCCGAAGTCCAGGAACTCGATCATGACCGAGCGGCGCTGCCGCGTCACCTTGCCGGGGAAGGCGTCTTCGAGGACATCAGTCACGTGGTCGAGGATTTCGCCCGGCCGCAACGCGTCGGTCGCTTTCTCCAGGCGCACGAACACGTCGACGTCTTTGACCCGTTTGATCGACACCTGCCGGCCGTAGGAACCGATGAGGAAGGTGGAGATCCCCAGGTTCTTCAGCTTGCCGTCGGCCTTCAAGGCCGCGGTCACCAGCTTGTGAGCTTCGGCGGCGTTCTCCGCGTCGACTTCCGGTTCGATGCGGCTCAGCGCCGTCTTGAACTGCGTGGCGAGGGTCGCCATCGGTGCTACTCCTTCCAAAGTTCGGGCGAATACCCGATGTGGGTGGTGTCAGTTCTCCTCGGTGAAGACCGGGTCGGCGGCAAGCTCGACGGCGAGCGTGAGCAAGTCCTCGTCGGCAACCACCTGATCGGGGAGGGCGGAGATGATGGCTCGGGCCTCGTGGTGCGTCTGTCGCACCTCCAGGACTGTCCAGGGCGGTCGCACTGTGGGTCTCGAGCCGGAACCCGCCGGTCGACATTCCTCGCCGCGGTCATCCCCACCACCTACCTCCTTGACCAGGCGCGTGGCCCGTCGATCACGCGCATCGGTTTCATTGAAGCAGATGAAACCGAGCGCTGCGTGGCGCCCCCTCACTCGGCGTGTCGATCTGGGAGACTCAGGGGGTGCGCATCGAGCTCGTCGGCCGGCGGCCGCTGCTGCGCCGGCTCTGCCCGGTCGAGCCGGAGGCAGGCTCGCTGGTCCTAGACGCGCGGCTGCTTACGTTCGCTTCGCCGCTGGACCTGGCGGCGATGGTGGCCCTTGCTCAGGCTGCCGGAGCGCGGGGTGAACAAGTGCGGCTGATCACCCCGCGTGATCGCAATGTCGCGTCGTACCTCGAGCGGCTGGACGTCGTCAGTGGCCTGCCCTCGGGTGCGGACGTCGTCGGTGATCTCCCGAGTGGGCCGCGCGCGGACCTGACGGACCGTCTTCTCGAAGTCACGCAGCTGGGACCCGATGGTGCCAATCGGCTGGGCGAGCGAATGGGGCGGATGCTCACGCGGCACTACGGCGATCTCGGCCGACGGTACTTTTCGGGGGTTGGCGAGCTGATCGACAACGCGATCAGCCACGGGGCGAGCGGTCTCGGCGCCTTCGTCGCGGCGCAGGTCTACACCGGAGCGACCAGTGGCCTGCCAGGTATCGAGTTCGCGGTCTGCGACACCGGTGTCGGTGTGCGTGCGCACCTCGGTCACACCTTGGCCGACGACGTCCTGGTCGACGACGCAGCCGCCTTGGAGGCGGCGCTCCGGCCGGGGGTGACCGGCACGCGGGAGATGCGGGGTCATGGTCTGAACGACCTCTGGCGGGCGGTGCCGAAGGGCGGTGTCGCCCGTCTTCAGCTCCGCAGCGGAAAAGGTCTCGCCAGCGTCGTTGGCGACGGCGGCTCAAGGCGTCCGGCCTGTGTGCCTTCCGACGTTGACGTGGCGGGGACCTGGGCGTTCTTGCGAGTACATCCTTACTAGTCCCCGGAGCCTATGCTTCAATGGATTCATTGAAACCGGGAGGCTTTGTGATGGGTTCGCAACATCTTTACCAGGTGGGCAAGCATGGTCCCTTCCTTGCCACCCGGAGCACAGCCAAGGTGGCTCGGGAGTCACTGGAGCGAGAGTCGTCCGCCGGTCCGCGCACCACAGAGGTCATCATCGACTTCACCGGTGTCGATGCCATGACCATCAGTTTCGCCGATGAGTTCCTCGGGAAGTTTTACGCCGCGGTCGCGGTTGGAGACGTCGCGGTATCGGCAGTGCTGCTGCAGGGGCTCAACGAGGAGACCTTCGAGACCATGCAGGTCTGCCTTGATCGGCGCGAGTTAATAGCGGCCACTGTGGACAGTGACGGAATTCGTTTAATAGCCGCGCCGGAACATCTTGACGAAACGTACCGCCAAGCTGTCGCCTTGCGAAGATTTCGCGCGGGAGAACTTTCCGAACGTCTCGGGGTTACACTGCAGAACGTCAACAATCGATTGAAACGCCTGGTGTCGAGCGGCACGCTCAAACGGGAAAAGAGTATTCCATCCAACCGGGGTGGCAAGGAATTCGTTTACACGATACCGGGACCGTGGTCCGAAGGGTCCGCATGAGCCGGCTATCGAAGCGACTGCTCAGCGTCGCGCCATGCTTTCTGTGACAACACTAAACCGGATGTCATGTCCACTCAGGCCGGCTAGGGCTTATATGACAATTCCCTCGTCTGCACGACCACGGCATGGCGAACTGCCGCGCAGCGCTAGACGTCGGAGTGCTTGTTGTAACGAGTGGCCAAACCGTGCCATTGCTTGAGCCACTGATGCGGTGTCCGAAGACGTTGGGTCGCAGTAGTCGACCGGGTCGAAAGCTGGTGGACACCGGCTAGGGAATCGTGGTGCCTGCGATCCTCGACCTGAACGGAAGATTCAGGGAAAACGGCGAAGATGCCCCGGGCGCGCAAAAGCCAGCGGAGAACAGGCCTCGTCACCGCTGGCACGGTCAGTCCGAGTCCGAGTCCGAGTCCGAGTCCGACCGCGTCCGAGGCGCGCCACGCGCGCAGGTGCTGTATCAAGATGCGGAATCATCGGCGTCCCGGCCTGGCCGTCACCAATCAACGTCACCAGCGGGCGGTCGTTTCTGTTGACGAGGTGTGGCTGCGGAGGCTCGAAGCCTAGTCCGAACGGGTGAACTTTGCGCAGGTGCTTTGTAAGTTTCTGCAGCTCAGATGGCTGTTCATGAGTCCCTACGGTCGTTATGTCTCTTTCGACAGGTAGTTCCCGCCGCCGCCCGACGCCGCGATCTCGCCCGCGGCCGGAGCGTCCGAACGGCACACCGGCGCGCCCGCGCCCGGGTGTGACGAGTCGGGCCACACGCAGAACGCCTGGTTGAAGTTCACCGGGTACGCGCCGGCCGGTGCGGCGAGCATCTGTTGGTACGGCAGCGTCGTCTCGATGAACTGGACGTCCGGCTGCGGCCAGCCCGCCGCGGGCGGGACGCCGCCGGTCACCGACGCGTTGTTGTTGTCCGGGAAGCCGCCGCGCCAGGCGCCGGCCCAGCGTTCGATGTCGAACCGGTCCGGCCGGCCCTGGCTGATCGTGACCAGCACGTCGGGCCGCCGCGCGCGGTCGCGCAGCGCCGAGCCGTACGCCGCTTCGACGACACCCTCGTCGAAGTAGCCCCACACGACCGGGAAGCTCACCGCCTGCACCACGGCGGGGCCGGACGGCGTGTCCAGCACGCGCCCGTCCAGCTGCAGCGCCGACGCCCCGGCCGGGTTCGAGATCCGGACGCCGGCGCCGTCCAGCCGGAACGGGTCGAACCCGCTCACCATGACCCGCCGCGTCTTCCCGAGCGGGAACCGGACGTCGTCGAGGCCGCGCGAGCCCCGGTCGAACGCCGTGAGCAGAGAAGTGCGTTCAAGCAACGGAAACGCGGGCGTCCACTGCCGCAGCGCGCTGCTGAGCTGCAGCCGTGCCCAGTACAGCGGCCGGTCGTCGAAGCGGTCGAGCGTGCCGAGGTCCGGACGGCGGCCCTGGGCGCGGTCGACCGCGGTCCGCCACAGCCGGTCGCCGGCCTCGGTGACGACCCGCTCGGCCCGGCGCGGGGTCCGCGCGGCGCAGAGATCGTGCTTCACCCCGGCCACCAAGGGATCCAGCCCGGCCAGCCGGACGAGCTCGGGGCCGACCGCGGGACCACCCGCGGGCATGGTGGCGGTGAGCCGCTGTTCCTCGACGGTCAGCGGGACGGCCGTGTCGAAGCAGCCGGGCGCGGCTGTGGCCACAGCGGGTGACGCGAAGAGCGGGACGGCGGCGAGCAGGGGGAGCAGAGCGGTGAGGCGCACGGGTTTCCCTCCACGTCGTGAGCGACGCGGCCGAGTCTTCCGGGGTCCGCGAAACCCGGGTAGGGGCACAAGTCGGGAGCACACCCGGCGCGTGGCGTGCTCCCGACCCGGGTGTCAGCCGGTCGCCAGGACCTTCAAGCGCGAGATGTCCGCGCTGAACTGGTCCTGGTCGAGCGGCGTGGAGCTGTACTGCCAGAACGTGTAGAAGCCCCACTTGTACGGCAGCGTGCCCACCGACGACGCATACCGAGCCACCCACAGCGGGTTCGTCGAGCTGAAGTCGCCCGTGTTGCCGGTGCACTGGCTCCACCAGCTCGTCGCCGTGTAGATCACCGGCCAGCGGGTGGTCTTCTTGTGGTACTCGTCGCTGAACGCCTTGATCCACGCGACCATCTGCGCCGCGGTCTTGCCGTAGCACGCGTTGTTCGGGCCCCACTCGATGTCGAGTGTGCCCGGCAGTGTCCTGCCGTCCTTCGACCAGCCGCCGCCGTGGGCGACGAAGTAGTCGGCCTGGGCCGCGCCGCCCGCGAGGTCCGGGCGGCCGTAGTGGTAGGCGCCGTGGATCATGCCGACGTTGTAGGAACCGGTGTACTGCTGGCTGAAGTAGGCGTTGACGTAGCCGGTGCCCTCGGTCGCCTTGACGTAGGCGAACTTCTTGCCCGCGCTCCAGTACGACGCCCAGTTGACGTTGCCCTGGTAGGAGCTGACGTCGATGCCGGGGACGCTCGCGTCCACCGACGCCGGGGCCAAGCCGGCCGGGGCGACGCCGACGCCGTCGTGGGCGCGGATCGCGGCGCCCATCTCGTGGTTGCCGGTGGCGTCCTGGTCCGGGAGCCCCGGCGCCGCGTTCGCGCCGGTGGCGGTCACGACCAGCAGGGAGGCCGAGACCGCGAGCGCGGCGCCGAACAGGCGTCGCCACCCCCGTCGTTGTGCTGTCATCGTCGTTCCTTTCGGGTTGCCCTCGCTGTGCGCGGCTGTGCAGGGCCGCGCGGCATGAGTCTGTTACATCTGCGTAGGCGATGTCACTGCTCCATGTGATTCAATTTCCCGCTGTGGCCGAGCCCGTGAATCGGCAACGGACCGGACGAAAGGGATTCCGGGGTCCCTTTGGCGCTTGAAGCGGCCTGGCGCAGGGGGCAGACTCCCCGCATGCCCGCGCTCCGGAGTCGCCGAACCCTCGTCATCGCCGCCACGGCCGCGCTCCTCACGACCGTCGCGACCGGACCCGCCACCGCCGCCACGCCCACCCCGAAGACACCGGTCGCCACCGGCTTCGGCGGCGCCGTGGCCAGCATCGACGCCGACGCCACCGCGATCGGCACCCAGGTCCTGCGCGACGGCGGGAACGCCGTCGACGCGGCCGTCGCCGTCGCCGCCGCGCTCGGGGTCACCGATCCGTTCTCGGCCGGGGTCGGCGGGGGCGGGTTCTTCGTCTACTACGACGCCAGGACCGGCCGCGTCCACACCTTGGACGGCCGCGAGACCGCGCCGAAGTCGGCCGACGCGAACCTCTTCGTCGAGAACGGCCAGCCGCTGCCGTTCAACGACGCCGTCACGAGCGGGCTGAGCGTCGGCGTCCCCGGCACGCCCGCGACGTGGTCCGAGGCCCTCCGCAAGTGGGGGACGCGGTCGCTGGCGAAGACCCTGAAGCCCGCGGAGAACCTGGCGCGTAAGGGATTCGTCGTCGATCCGACGTTCCAGACGCAGATCGCGAACAACGCCGCGCGGTTCGCCGCGTTCCCGTCGACACGCTCGCTGTACCTGCCGGACGGCGCGCCGCCCGCGCCCGGCACCGTCTTCCGGAACCCGGACCTCGCCGCGACGTACGCGCAGCTGGAGCGCGGCGGCGTCGACGCGCTGTACCGGGGCCCGATCGGCGCGGACATCGCGAAGACCGTGCAGAATCCGCCGAAGGATCCCGCCTCGACGCTGAACGTGCGGCCCGGCAAGCTGACCGCCCGGGACATCGCCGACTACCGGGCGATCGAGCGCACGCCGACCCACGCCGAATACCGCGGGCTGGACGTCTACGGCATGCCGGCACCGTCGTCGGGCGGGCTGACCGTCGGCGAAGCGCTCAACATCCTCGAGAACTTCGACCTCAAGCACGCGAGCAAGGCCGACTACCTGCAGTACTTCCTGGAGTCGACGCGGTTCGCCTTTGCCGACCGCAACCGCTGGATCGGCGACCCGGCCGTGATCGACGTCCCGGCCAAGCAGCTGCTGAGCCAGCGCTTCGCCGACTCGCGGGCCTGCCTGATCTCGAAGGACAAGGCCGCGACCAGCCCGGTCGCGCCCGCCGACCCGAGGCACCCGACCCCGTGCGCCGCGGGCACGACGGCCGCGCCGACGCCGTACGAGGGTGAGAACACCACCCACCTCACGGTCGCCGACAAGTGGGGCAACGTCGTCGCCTATACGCTGACGATCGAGCAGGAGGGCGGCAGCGGGATCGTCGTGCCGGGCCGCGGGTTCCTGCTCAACAACGAGCTGACCGACTTCTCGTTCACCCCGGTGACGCCGGGCGTGCCCGACCCGAACCTGCCCGGCCCCGGCAAGCGGCCGCGCTCGTCGATGGCGCCGACGATCGTGCTCAAGGACGGCCGCCCGTTCTTCGCGACGGGTTCGCCGGGCGGGGCGTCGATCATCACGACGGTGCTGCAGGTGCTGACCGGCCGGATCGACCGCGGCCTCTCGCTGGAGGACGCCATCGCGGCGCCGCGCGCGTCGCAGCGGAACTCGGTGCAGGCCCAGGTCGAGCAGGAGTTCCTGAACCTGCCCGAGACGGCGGCGCTCAAGGCCCGCGGCCAGGGCTTCTCGACGGCACCCGCGGAGATCGGCGCGGCCACCGGAGTCGAGAGGCTGCGCGACGGCCGCTGGCTGGCGGCGGCGGAACCGGTCCGCCGCGGCATCGGCTCGGCCCAGGTGGTGTGGCCCACGCACTGGTAGCGGCTCGCGCCCAGGCCGGCTCGCCTTGCGGCCTGGCTCGCGGCGCGGCCTGGTTCGAAACTTCGGTCGGTTTCGTCTTGCGGGCGGATCCCGAAGCAGGCCGGTTCCGGCGTGGCCCGGTTCGCCTTGTGGCCTGGCTCGGCTGAACTCCGGTTGGCTGGCCTTGCGGTCGGATCTCGAAGCGAGCCGGTTTCGGCGCGGGCCGGCTTGCCTTGCGGTCTGGCTGGGCCGGAACTCCGGTTGGCTAGCCTTGCGGCCGGATCCCGGAGCAAGCCGGTCCCGGAGCAAGCCGGTCCCGGAGCAAGCCGGTCCCGGAGCAAGCCGGTCCCGACACGGCCCAGCGCGCCTTCGGCCTGACTCGCGGCGCGCCTCGGTCCCGGTGCAACCGGCCCCAAACAGCCGGAGTCCTGAGCAGCCCGGTCCCGACGCAGCCCGATCCCCAGTGCGGCCAGCCCCCAGCACCGCGCTGCTCGCCACACAGCCCCGGTCCCGAAAGCAGCCCCCACCCTCACCGGGGGTCCGGCCCCGCTCCCAGTTTACCGGGGGTGGCCGACGGGAAGCCGGGAACGAGCGCGACCGGGGACGGTTGTCCACATCACGGCCGGGCTGTGCACAACTTCGGCTCAAGGTGGGCACTGGCGCGCCCGGCCGGAGGGGGCCTTCTAGACTCAGGCCCGATGTTCCAGCCACGTGAATCCTCCCTGCTCCCGCCGGTGGTGGGCCGATGAAGCTCGTCTTCGCCGGCACCCCCGAACCGGCGGTCCCCGCCCTGCGCGCTCTGCTCGACTCCGGCCGGCACGAGGTCGTCGCCGTCGTGACCCGGCCCGATGCCCAGGCCGGGCGCGGCCGCCACGTCGTCCGCTCGCCCGTCGGCGCCCTCGCTGACGAGCACGGCATCGAGGTGCTGACGCCCGCCCGCGCCGGCGACCCGGCCTTCCTCGCACGGCTCGCCGAGCTCGCGCCGGACGCCTGCCCGGTCGTCGCCTACGGGGCGTTGCTGCCGCAGTCCGCGCTCGACATCCCGTCGCTCGGCTGGGTGAACCTGCACTTCTCGCTGCTGCCCGCCTGGCGCGGGGCCGCGCCGGTGCAGGCCGCGATCCGCGCCGGTGACGAGATCACCGGCGCCTCGACCTTCCGGATCGTCAAGGAGCTGGACGCGGGCCCGGTCTTCGGCGTGGTCACCGAGACCATCGCCGCGACCGACACCGCGGGCGAGCTGCTCGGCCGGCTGTCGGAGTCCGGGGCCAAGCTGCTGCTGTCCACCATGGACGGTCTCGCCGACGGCACCCTGCGCGCGCAGGAACAGCCCGCCGAGGGGCTCAGCTACGCGCCGAAGGTGACGGTCGACGACGCCCGCGTGTCGTTCGCCGACCCGGCCGCGGCGGTCGACCGGCAGATCCGGTCGGTCACCCCGGAGCCGGGCGCGTGGGCGGAGTTCCGCGGGGAACGGCTGAAGCTCGGCCCGGTCACGGTGGTCGACGAACCCGGCCCGCCGCCGGGCGAGCTCGTGCTGGAACGCAAGCGGGTGCTGGTCGGGACGGCGACGAAGCCGTTGCGGCTCGGCGAAGTGCAGGCACCTGGCAAGAAACGGATGGCGGCCACCGACTGGGCTCGCGGAACACGGATCGAGCAGGGAGAACGCCTCCGATGAACGACAACAGGGAACGCCGGCCGTCACGGCCGCAGCGGAGCCACCCGGCCCCGCGCAAGGAAAGCTCGCGCCGCCCGCCGGAGGTGGACGCCGCCCGCCAGGCCGCGTTCGACGTCCTGCGCGCCGTGCGCGAGAAGGACGCCTACGCCAACCTCGTCCTGCCGGACCTGCTGCGCGAGCGGCGGATCAGCGGCCGGGACGCCGCGCTGGCCACCGAGCTGGCGTACGGCACGTCGCGGGCGCAGGGCCTGCTCGACGCCGTCATCGAGGCCAACGCCGAGCGGCCGCTGGCCAAGACCGACCCCACGGTGCTGGACGCGCTGCGCCTCGGCGTCTACCAGCTGCTGCGCACGCGCATCCCGGAGCACGCCGCGGTGACGTCCACTGTGGACCTCGTGCGCGCCGAAGCCGGTTCGTGGGCCACGGGGTTCGCGAACGCCATCATGCGCAAGGTGTCCGAAAAGGACGAAGCCGCCTGGCTCGACGAGCTGGCGCCGGACGACTCGACCGACCCGATCGGCGCGTACGCGCTGCGCACCGCGCACCCGCGCTGGATCGCCCGCTCGTTCGCCGAAGCGCTGGGGGACAAGGGCGCCGGCCTCAAGGCCGCGCTCGAAGCCGACGACGCGCGGCCCGAAGTGCACCTGGTCGCCCGTCCCGGCGAGATCACCGCCGACGAGCTGGCCGCGATCACCGGCGGCGACCCGGCGCCCTACTCGCCCTACGGCGTGCGCCTGCCCGCGGGCGCCGGCGACCCGGCCGACGCCGAGCCGATCCGCGAACGGCTCGCCGCGGTGCAGGACGAGGGCAGCCAGCTCTGCGCGATCGCCGCGACGAAGGTGCCGGTCGAGGGCTCGGACGAGCGCTGGCTCGACCTCTGCGCCGGCCCCGGCGGCAAGGCGGTCATGCTCGGCTCCCTCGCGGCGTTGAGCGGCGCGAGGGTGGACGCCGTCGAGAAGGCGCCGCACCGCGCGAAGCTGGTCGAGAAGGCCACGATCGGCCTGCCGGTGAAGGTGCACGTCGCCGACGGCCGCGAAAGCGGGCTGGAGCCGGGCTACGACCGGATCCTCGTCGACGCGCCCTGCAGCGGCCTCGGCGCGCTGCGACGGCGACCGGAGGCGCGCTGGCGGCGTCAGCCCTCCGACGTCGCGGACCTGACGAAGCTGCAGGGCGAGCTGATCACCGCGGCCTACGCCCTGCTGCGGCCCGGCGGCGCGCTCACCTACGTCGTCTGCTCGCCGCACCTGGCGGAGACCGAGGGTGTGGTGGGCGAGACGGCGCGGCGGCTGAAGGCCGAAGTGCTGGACTCGCGGGAGTTCTTCCCCGGCGTGCCCGAACTCGGTGACGGGCCGTACGTGCAGCTGTGGCCGCACCGCCACGGCACCGACGCGATGTTCTGCGCCGTGCTGCGCAAACCGTGAGGGATCTCGGGCTGGTCGCCGGCTCGTGCGGCGGGCTGGACGTCCGGTTCGCCGCCGAGCTGGCCCGGCCCGCCGCCGCCCGCGGCTGGCGGACGGCGATCACCCTGACGCCGACGGCGATGCGCTGGCTCGAGTCGACCGGCGCCCTGGCGGACGTCGAGTCGGCGACCGACCTGCCGGTGCGCAGCGCGTCCCGGCTGCCGGGGGAGCCCCGGCCGCACCCGGACCCGTCGGTGTTCCTGTTCGCGCCCGCGTCGGCCAACTCGGTGGCGAAGCTGGCGCTCGGGATCGCGGACAACCAGGCGCTGACCGTGCTCGGTGACGTCCTCGGCGCGCCCGGGATCACGATCGTCGTGGCCTACCAGATCCAGGACACCCGGGTGCACCACCCGGCGTGGCAGCGCCACCTCGGCACCCTCGCGGAGGCCGGGGTGACGCTGCACCGCCTGGACGTCGGGCGGCCGTGGACCGAGGCGCTGGACCTGTTGCCCTGAGCGGGTCACTGCCCTGAACAGGCCGTTTCGCTGAACAGCGTGTGGGGCGCCGCCCCCGATTTCCACGCTACCGGGTGGCACCGACAGTTCCGGCTACTTGCGGGCCAGCGCGACCTCGAACGCCGTCTCGGTGTTCTGCTGCACGCCGTCGGGCGCGGGGAGCTCGTTGACCGACACGGCGGCGGCCCGGCCGCCGTCGAGGGCGCCAGCCAGGGTGGCGAAGCCGAAGATTCCCCCGTCGTGGCCCCAGTACGGCGTGCCGTCCGGCAGTGTGCGGCGGATCAGGCCGAGGCCGTAGTCGGCGCCGGGCTCGGTCGGTGCCGGGACGGTGCGCCGCATCTGCGCGAGCTGCGCGGCGGGCAGCAGCCGGCCGGCCAGCAACGCGCTGAAGAACGTGTCCAGGTCCCGGCCGGACGACACGAGCCCGCCCGCGGCGCCGGCGATCGACGGGTCGAAGTCGGTGAAGTCGGCCGGAGGCCCGCCGAGCGACAGGTACCCGCGCGGGTGCGGCGCCGGCAGGTGTTCGTCGCCGCGGCCGGGCAGCGACGTGTCGCGCAAGCCGAGCGGCCGGGCGATCCGGCGGTCGATCTCCGTGGCGAGACTGCGGCCGGTGACCTTCTCGACGAGCATCCCGGCGACGATGTAGTCGGTGTTCGAATAGGACCAGCCGCGGCCGGGCGCGAACAGCGGCGGGTGCTGCAGCGCGATCGCGACCAGTTCGCCGGGCTCGGCACCGCGGTGGCGCAGGGACTCGGGGTCCGCCGTCAGCACGTCGTCGGTGTAGTTGTAGAGCCCGCTGGTGTGCTGCAACAGGTTCCGCACGGTGATCTGCCGGCCGTCGTTCCCGTTGCCGGTGACGAGGCCGGGCAGGTAGCGCTCGATCGGCGCGTCGAGCTGCACTTTCCCGTCGGCGACGAGCTGCAGCACCACGGTCGCGACGAACGTCTTCGTGACGCTGCCGACGCGGAACTTCGCGTCGTGCGGGTAGGGCTTCCCCGTGGTCAGGTCGCCGGTCCCGCTGCGCGTCTCGGTGACGCGGCCGTGGTCGGTGACGACGGCTTCGGCGCCGGGTGCGCCGCCCTGGGCGGTGACGCGGTCGAGCGCCCGCTGCAGCGGATTCGTGGTGACGGCGAGCGCCGGTGCCGCGGTGGTCGCCGCGAGGAGCGCGACGAGCGTGCCGCACGCGACGATCTGCTTGCCGCGCAAGGATTTCCGCATGAAATGACTCCCTGTGTCTCGGTCTCCCCAACCTAGGGAGCACCGGCGCCAGGGGCATTGGGGCAGGCCGCCCGATGGATCCGGGGGCCTGCCCCACCATGAAGCGTCAGCGCAGGCGCAGAGCCCGCTTCAGCGTGCCGAACAGGTCGGTCTGGTTGGTCAGGCCGACGATGTTGGCCGCCTGCGGGCCGAGACCCGCGATGCGCACCTGGGTGCCGGTGTGCGACTGCGAGCCGCCCGTCTCCGCGGTGCCGTAGGCCAGGGTCATGTTCGCGCCCTCGTTGGTGACGAGCGTCGCGGTCAGGCCCGGGGTGGCCGTGGGCTCGACGATCTGGCTGCTGTGGCCGTGGTCGGCGGTCACCAGCACCAGGGTGTCGGGGTGGCTGCGGGCGTACGCCGTGCCCGCCGCGATCGCCGCGTCGAAGTCGACCGTCTCGCCGATCTGGCCGCACGGGTCGGCCGCGTGGTCCTGCTTGTCGATGCTCGCGCCCTCGACCTGCAGGAAGAAGCCCTTGTCGCTGCGACGGTCCTCGAGCAGCTCGATCGCCTTGCGGGTCTGCTCGGCCAGCTTCGGCTGGGCCTTGGGCAGGGCCGCGTTCGGGGTGCAGCGGGCCGGCGCGGTGCCGCCGTGCACGGCCGCCGGGCCGGTCCAGTTCACCGGCAGGTTGTTCTTGGCGAACAGGCCGAGGACCGGCTTGCCCTTCTTCGCCGCCGCCAGGTCGGCCGCGGTGTTGACGACGTTGTAGCCGGCCGCCTTGGCCTGCTCCAGCACCGTCTTGCCCTTGAACTTGCCGGCCGTGACCTTCTGGTCGAAGTACGTCGCGCCGCCGCCCAGCAGGACGTCGGGGCGGGACTGTACCAGCTGCTCGGAGATCGAGCCGAGGCCGCCGTTCTCCTTGGCGTTCTTCGCGCACTTCGCGGTCGTCTCGACCGGGCCCTTGCAGTCGCGGCTGACGACGTGCGAGCCGAGCACGGCCGGGGTGGCGTCCTGGACCTCGGCGGTCGTGACGTCGCCCGTGCGCAGGCCGTTGCGCTTGGCGATCTCGAGGATCGTCGGCACGTCGTTGCCGTACGCGTCGACCGAGATCGCGCCGTTGTAGGACTTGGTGCCGGTGGCCCAGCCGGTGCCGGACGCGGCCGAGTCGGTCACGTAGTTCGGCTTGCCGGGGTTGTTCTGCTCGACGGCGTAGGTCGTGTAGTCGCCGGTCAGGGGCAGCTCGTCCATCGCGAGCCGGCCCGCGGCGCCGCGCTCGTAGTTGCGGGCGGCGGTGATCTCCGACTGGCCCATGCCGTCACCGATGAACAGGATGACGTTGCGGGCGCTGCCGCCCTGGATCGCGGAGCGGACGTCGCCGGTGCGGTCACCGGTGCCGGCCGAGCGCGCGTCGGCGGGGCCGGAGCCGGTGGCGGCCAGGGCAACGGGGGCGGCGGCGACCAGTGCGGCGCCGAGCGCGCCCGCGACCAGCCACCGGCGGCGGCCGGTGAGCAGCGAAGCCATGTTTCTCCTCTTCGGGGACTTCGGGAAGTAAAAGGTCCGGATTCCGGACACGGGTTATTAGTCCGGTTGCACGTGTGCCGTGCGCGGACGCGAGGTGAGCGGCAGGTGGCGGCTGGCCGAACACCTGGCTTCCCGTGGGTGACCGGGAGCACGTCGGTTATTGACCGGCGAGGTGTCCCGGCCGGACGACGCCCGCTTCGTAGGCGATGACCACGGCCTGGCTGCGGTTGCCCGCGCCGAGCTTCCCGAAGATGTTGCCCACGTGGGTCTTCACGGTTTCGAGGCTGATCACGAGCGCGGCGGCGATGTCCTGGTTGGACAGTCCGGTGGCGATCAGCCGCAGCACCTCGGCCTCGCGCCGGGTCAGCCTCTTCGCCGCCCGCGCGTGCGCCCCGCCGGGCGCCCGCGCGCTCACCAGCCGCCGGATCGCCTCCGGGAACAGCAGTGACTCCCCGGCGGCGACGGTCCGCACGGCGTGCGCGATCTCCTCCTTGCGCGCCCGCTTCAGCAGGAACCCGCTGGCCCCGGCCAGCAGCGCCTCGTGCACGTAGTCGT
Source organism: Amycolatopsis sp. NBC_01307 (assembly GCF_035975215.1). Classification (NCBI taxonomy): domain Bacteria; kingdom Bacillati; phylum Actinomycetota; class Actinomycetes; order Pseudonocardiales; family Pseudonocardiaceae; genus Amycolatopsis; species Amycolatopsis sp. NBC_01307. The sequence goes on from NZ_CP108403.1 coordinate 685,968, forward strand.
CGTTGTCGAACGTCGTGACGACGAGGACTTTCGGCGGGTCGGCCAGCGCGCCGAGGAGCTGCCGGGTCGCCTCGATGCCGTCGGTGCCGGGCATCCGGACGTCCATCAGCACGACGTCGGGCGCGGTCCGGCGCACGGCGGGCAGCACCTCGGCGCCGTCGGCCGCCTCGCCGACGACCGTCAGGCCCTGCTGCTCCAGCAGGGCCCGCAGGCCGGCGCGGACCAGGGGTTCGTCGTCGGCCAGCAGGACGGTCGGGCTCACGTGCCCGCCCGCAGCGGGATGGTCGCGCTCAGCCGCCACCGCTCGCCGTCCGGTCCGGCGGCCAGCTCGCCGCGCAGGGCCTCGACGCGCTCCGCGAGCCCCTCCAGTCCGTGCCGTCCCGAGCGTGCGCCTTCCCCGTCCAGCGGGTTGACGACCGCGATCTCCAAGCGGTCCGGCCCGGCCTCGACACGGACGTCCACCCGGCCCGGCCCGGCGTGCCGCAGCGCGTTGGTCAGGCCCTCCTGGACGATCCGGTAGCCCTCGCGCGACACCGTGGCGGGCAGCGCGCCGACCGGGCCGCGGACGGTCAGCCGGACGTCGAGCCCGGCGTCGCGGGCACGGACGGCCAGGACGTCCACCTCGGTCAACGTGCGCGTCGGCTCCTTCGCGGCCGGCTCCTCGCGCAGCAGGCCGAGGACGTGGTCGAGGTCTTCGAGCGCGCTGCGCGAGGCTTCTTCGATCGTGCCGAGAGCGCGCCGCACCTGGGCCGGGTCCGCCTCGACCAGGTCGGCGGCCGCCGCCGCGTGCAGCGTCGACGTCGTCAGCGTGTGCCCGATCGAGTCGTGCAGCTCGCGGGCCAGCCGGTTGCGCTGGGCGAGCACGGCGGCGCGGCGTTCGGCGAGCGCCGCGCGCTCGGCCGCGGACGGCCCCAGCAGCGCGGCCGCGCCGACGCCGAGGCCCAGGGTGGCGGCCGCGGTCAGCACCAGCGCCGCGACGACCGCCACCAGCCCGAACGGGAGCGTCCACGCCCCGAGCGGGACGTCCGACCAGAACAGCGAGATCCGGTCCTGGCCACCCGCCAGCCACACCGCGGGCACGAGCACCCCGAGCCCCAGGAAGGCCAGCACGGTGAACAGGATGCCGCTGGCCGCGGTGTGCAGCGCGAGCCACAGGCCCGAGCGCAGCCGCGCCCCGGCACCCGGGTGCCGCTCGGGCGCCGGGACGCCGGTGCCGAGCAGGGTGTTCGCCAGGCCGACGCCGAGGCGCCGCACCGGCCCCAGCAGGCCCAGCAGCCCCATCAGCGCGGCGAGGGCAAGCAGGGCGATGAGCGCCCGGAGCCGGGAATCGACGTCGAAGGACACCGCCACGGCGAGGGCGAAGGGGGCCACCGGCACCGCCATGGCGGCGCCCGCGGCGGCGTGGAGCAGGCTGCGGTAGCTGCCGATCCGCGTCAGGGACAGGAGGAATCCGGACATGCGGCGAGCGTAAGGCGGCCGGTAGCGGGGTGACCTCCCTCTCGGGAGCCAGATTCTGGTCACAACCGGTTAGCGACCGTTAGCGCGAGCCTCCTACACTCGGGATGTGGCAGACCGACCCCTGATCGCCCCCAGCATCCTCTCCGCGGACTTCGCCCGGCTCGGCGAGGAGATCGCCGCCGTGGCCGGCCCCGGCGACCACCGCGCCGACTGGGTGCACGTCGACGTCATGGACGCGCACTTCGTGCCCAACCTGACCCTGGGCCTGCCCGTGGTCAAGGCGCTGCTCAAGAGCACGGACGTGCCGATCGACTGCCACCTGATGATCGACGACCCGGACCGCTGGGCGATCGGGTACGCCGAGGCCGGCGCCTACAACGTGACGGTGCACGCCGAGGCCGCGAAGGACCCGGTCGCGCTGGCGAAGAACCTGCGCGCCGCGGGCGCGAAGGCCGGCCTGTCGATCAAGCCGGGCACCGCGCTCGAGCCGTGGCTCGACGCGCTCAAGCACTACGACACGCTGCTGGTGATGTCGGTCGAGCCGGGCTTCGGCGGGCAGTCGTTCATCGCGGACGTCCTGGAGAAGGTCCGCACCGCGCGGCGGCTGGTCGACACCGGGCACCTGAAGCTGGTCGTCGAGATCGACGGCGGGATCAACGCCGAGACCATCGAACAGGCCGCCGAAGCGGGCGTCGACTGCTTCGTCGCCGGGTCCGCCGTCTACGGCGCCGGCGACCCCGGGAAGGCCGTCGCCGCCCTGCGCGAACAGGCCGCGCGCTTCCGAGCGGGCTGAATCCCCGCCCGAGGCGCGGGCGGAGAAGCCCTGCGAGCGCCTCGGGTGTTGGATGGAGAGGGACCCGGCTACGAGGAGGCAGCGGACGTGTTCACCGGCATAGTCGAGGAGATCGGCGAGGTCGTCGCGGTCGAGCAGATGACGAACGCGGCGCGCCTGCGGGTGCGCGGGCCGCTGGTGACGAGCGACGCCGGACACGGCGACTCGATCGCGGTCAGCGGCGTCTGCCTGACGGTCGTCGACGTCGCCGGCGGCGAGTTCACCGTCGACGTCGTCGACGAGACGCTCCAGCGCTCCAGCCTGGCGAAGGTCGCGGTCGGCGACCGCGTCAACCTGGAGCGCGCCACCCCGGCCGGCGGCCGGCTCGGCGGGCACATCATGCAGGGCCACGTCGACGGGACGGGTGTGTTCCTCTCGCGCGACGAGAACGGCGTCACGACGTTCGCGCTGCCGGAGCACCTGGCGCGCTACGTGGTCGAGAAGGGCTCGATCGCGGTGGACGGCATTTCGCTGACCGTCGCCGCGATCACCGGCGACCGGTTCGCGGTGGCGCTGATCCCGACCACCCTGGAGGTGACCACGCTCGGCGGCCGCGAGGCCGGCGACCTGGTCAACCTGGAGGTCGACGTGGTCGCGAAGTACGTCGAAAAGCTGGCCGAGGCACACATCCGCGACCAGGTGCAGAATCGGGACGGCGGCGGCACAGAGGAGCGGAGCGGTCATGAGTGAGCCTGAGTCGAGTGCGGCAGAGCCCGAAGCGGGCTGGACCCCGTGCGGCACCGGGGCGGTGTTCGACGCCGACGCCATCGAGCGGGCGATCGCGGACATCGGAGCGGGCCGTGCGGTCGTCGTGGTCGACGACGAAGACCGCGAGAACGAGGGCGACCTCATCTTCGCGGCGGAAAAGGCGACCCCGGAGCTGCTGGCCTTCATGGTCCGCTACACCTCCGGCTACGTCTGCGTCGCGCTGACAGAGGCCGAGGCGGACCGGCTGGACCTGCCGCCGATGTACCACACGAACCAGGACGCGCGTGGCACCGCGTACAGCGTCACGGTCGACGCCGCCGACGGCATCAGCACCGGCATCTCCGCCGCCGATCGCGCGCACACCATCCGGCTGCTCGCCGACCCGGCGTCGTCCGCGAAGGACTTCCGCCGTCCCGGTCACGTCGTCCCGCTGCGCGCGAAGGAGGGCGGCGTGCTCCGCCGTCCCGGGCACACCGAGGCGTCGGTCGACCTGGCCCGGATGGCCGGGCTGAACGCGGCCGGCGTGCTCTGCGAGATCGTGTCGCAGAAGGACGAGGGCGACATGGCCCGCCGCGACGAGCTGGAGGTCTTCGCGGCCGACCACGGCCTGGCGATCATCACCATCGCCGACCTGATCGCCTACCGCCGTCGCACCGAGAAGCAGGTCGAGCGGGTCGCCGAGGCGCGCATCCCGCTGTCCGCGGGCACGTTCCGCGCGGTCGGCTACGACTCGCTGCTCGACGGCATCGAGCACGTCGCGTTCGTCTACGGCGAGATCGGCGACGGCCAGGACATCCTCGTGCGCGTCCACTCCGAGTGCCTCACCGGCGACGTCTTCGGCTCGCTGCGCTGCGACTGCGGCCCGCAGCTGGACGCAGCGCTCGCCGCGGTCGCCGCCGAAGGGCGCGGCGTGGTGCTCTACATCCGCGGCCACGAGGGCCGCGGCATCGGCCTGCTGCACAAGCTGCAGGCCTACCAGCTGCAGGACGACGGCGCCGACACCGTCGACGCCAACCTCGCGCTGGGTGTGCCCGCCGACGCCCGCGACTACGGCACCGGCGCGCAGATCCTCTGCGACCTCGGCGTCCGCACCATGCGGCTGCTGTCGAACAACCCGGCCAAGCGGATCGGCCTCGAGGGCTACGGCCTGCGCGTCACCGGGCGGGTGCCGCTGCCGATCTCGCCGAACCCGGAGAACCTGCGCTACCTGCGGACCAAGCGCGACCGGATGGGGCACGACCTGGCCCAGCTGGAGCACTACGACCAGGTCGGCGCCGGCACCGAGCACCCCGAGGGAGGCACGCTGTGAGCGGTGAAGGCCGACCGGAGGTCAAGCTGGACCTCTCCGACTGCAAGTCGCTGAAGCTGGGCATCGTCACCACCAAGTGGAACGCGCCCATCGCCGACCTGCTGCTGGAGCGAGCCCTGGCCGCGGCCCGCGAGGCCGAACTCGAAGAAGAGCCGACGGTCGTGCGCGTCGCGGGCGCGATCGAGCTGCCCGTGGTGGCGCAGGCCCTGGCCCGCAACCACGACGCCGTCGTCGCGCTCGGCGTCGTCATCCGCGGTGGCACCCCGCACTTCGAGTACGTGTGCGACGCGGTGACGGCGGGCCTGACCCGGGTGGCCCTCGACGAGAGCACCCCGGTCGGCAACGGCGTCCTCACTTGTGACACCGAGGAGCAGGCCCTGGACCGCTCGGGCCGCCCCGGTTCGAAGGAGGACAAGGGCTACGAGGCCGCGGTCGCGGCGCTCGACACGGCGCACGCGCTGCGGAGCCTGCGCCAGCCGTGGACCGAGCGGGGTTTCGTGTGAGCGTGGCTACTTCATCTTCGTCGGCGACCCTGGTCATCCGCCCGCGCCGCGCGCTGATCATGTGCAGCGTGCTCGCGGTGGCGCTGCTGGCGGTGTTCATCGTGGTGGCGATCCTGCTGCGCAACGGCAACACCGGAGTGCACTTCCAGCGTTCGGACCAGGCCGCGATGGTGGGCATCGGCATCCTGCTCGCGGCGGGCGTGATGCTGTTCGCGATCGCCCGGGTCCGGGCCGACGCCGAGGGCATCGAAGTCCGCAACGTGCTGATGACGCGACGTTTCGCGTGGAGCGAAGTGCTGTCGGTGAGCTTCCCGGACGGCGCGTCGTGGGCGCGGCTGGAGCTGCCGGAGGACGAGTACCACGCGGTGATGGCGGTGCAGTCGGTGGACCGCGCCCGAGCCGTGGAAGCGGTGCGCGCACTGCGAAAGCTGCACCGCACCGCCACCGGCGGCTAACGACCGGAGAGTTGGCTGGCCAGTTCTTGGGCGCGCTGTTCGGTGAACTTGCCGGTGATCTGGGTGTTGCCGTCGAGGACCGCGACTTGGATGTTCGGCGCCCAGATGACCTGGCTGTTCACGACGATCGCGACCTGCTGGTTGACGTTCTTGCTCGTGAAATCGGCCCAGATCTTCGTACCCTCGGACTTGAACTCGAGATACACGATCCACTGTCCGCGCTGCGTGTCGTAGCCGGACGTCGCGTCGGCCACCTCGCTTCCGGGAAGGAACTCCGGTTCGAGCAGGTAGGCCGTGTCATCGGTCTGCCCGCACGTGACCAGCGGCAAGGTCCGGTCGTCGTGTCCGGCCAGCGGATCCGCCCTGCCCGGCGTGCAGTCGATCGCCCGCACGGCTGCCGTCTGTTCGGCCACGCCGGTGCTCTGCCGGGCAGCCTGCGAAGGAGGCGGGCCGGTTCCGGCGCCGCCGACCCGCGAAGCGTTGGCCACGACTTCGCGGAACTCCAGCGATGCCGGGCCGCGGGCGCCCGCGGCTGAGGACGACTTCACCGGCGCGGGCACCGCCTGTCCGCCGACGACGGCGTCACACCCCGCCGACAACGTCACCAGGGCGACCGCCGAGAGCACCACCGCGAAGCGCATGAGTCCCGAGTCGGCGGGACGGACTCCGCTGTTACGCGATTCTCAGAGGGTCAGGTCCACCACGATGGGTGCGTGGTCCGACGGGAGCTTGCCCTTGCGGGCGTCGCGGTCCACATAGGAGTCCGTGACCGCTCCCGTGAACGCTTCGTTCCCGTACACCAGGTCGATCCGCATGCCCTTGTTGTTCGGGAAGTTGCCCCCGCGGTAGTCCCAGTACGTGAACGGGTGGTCGTACTTCAGCGGCCTCGGGAAGACGTCCGTCAGGCCCAGCTTCCGCAGCCGCGCCAGGGCCTCGCGCTCCGGGGGTGTCACGTGTGTCGACTCCGCGAAGAGCGTGATGTCCCAGACGTCGGCGTCCGTCGGGGCGACGTTGAAGTCGCCCAGCACTGCGAACGGTCCGCCGGACGACAGTTCCGACGCCGCCAGCGACCGCAGGGACTCCAGCCACTCCAGCTTGTACGCGTAGTGCGGGTTGTCCGGCTCGCGCCCGTTGGGCACGTACACCGACCACACCCGCACACCGCCGCAGGTCGCGCCGATCGCGCGCGCCTCGGCGGCGCCGTCGTACTCCGGCTCGTCCGGCAGCCCGCGCACCACGTCGGACAACCCGACCCGCGAGACGATCCCGACGCCGTTCCACTGGCCCAGCCCGTACGCGGCCACCTCGTACCCGAGCGCCTCGACCTCGGCGGCCGGGAACTTCTCCGTCGTGTTCTTCAGCTCCTGCAGGCACAGCACGTCCGGCGCGGTCTTCTCCAGGAAGTCCAGGACGCGCGGCAGCCGCGGGAGGATGGAGTTCACGTTCCAGGTGGCGATCCGCATGCCGCGAGCATCCCATACGGCACCGACAAGAAAGGGGCGGCACGAGCGGCCGCCCCTTTCGCGGAGGAACCTCAGACGCCGGCCGTCGTCCGGATCCAGGACCGGCTCGACGCCACGCTCGCGTAGTTGTTCGTGCCGCGCGTGTTGGTCCCGCTCTGGTTCTGCACCGTCGAGGCGACGCCGACCTGGACGCCGTTCGAGACCTCGGGGCCGCCCGAGTCGCCCTTCCAGGCCGAGCCGTTGATGCCGACGCTCTGGATCGCGCGGCCGCCGTAGGCGTCCGACGACCGGCCGGTCACCTGGACGTTCGCCACCTTCAGCGCCGACGCCGGCGGGCCGGTCGGCGTGGTGCGGCCCCAGCCGTAGAGCTGGTTGGTGCTGCCGGTCGACGGGTCGGCGCTGCCCAGCGAGATCGGGCCGGCGCTGGTCGCCGAGGCCAGGTGCAGCAGCGCGATGTCGCCGTTCGGGGACTCGTACTTGCGGTCGACGGCGATCTGCGTGCCGGCGAAGAGCGTGTTGGTGCCGACCTTGACGTGCATGCCCGAGCCGTCCTCGTCGAGGCAGTGCACCGCGGTCATCACCCAGCGCGAGGCGATGACCGTGCCGGAGCAGTTGAAGCCCTGGAAGTCGCGGCCGGGCGTGTTGACGTACACCTGGGCGCCCCAGGAGACCGTCGGGGCGGTGCCGCCGCCGACGATGTTCGGCTGGACGCCGGCCGAAGCGGCGGCGCCGCCCGCGAGGGTCAGCGCGACGGCCGCCGCTGAGGCGGCACCAAGGACACGGAGAAAGCTCACGGCGGTGATCCTTTCGGATGGGACCCGATCCTGCTGGGTCGGAAAGTAACCACCGCGTCACGCAGGGGGACACCGACGAAGGTCGGAAGCGGACGAACACCCTACTTCCGGCGGGCGAGCCGCTCGTGAGTGGTTAGGGCGGTTCTAACCGCCCTAACCACTCACGACCGGCCGCGGCAGACCGGGGGGCCACCGAGAACTGTCGGTGGCGACCCATACTCTTGGGGGCGTGGCTGACCCGACCACCTACCGTCCCTCGCCGGGGAGCATCCCGGATGCCCCCGGCGTGTACAAGTTCCGCGACGCGACCAGGCGGGTCATCTACGTCGGCAAGGCGAAAAGCCTGCGCAGCAGACTGAACTCCTACTTCGCCGACCTCTCGGGCCTGCACCCGCGCACCCGGCAGATGGTGACCACGGCCGCGAGCGTCGAGTGGACCGTCGTCACCACCGAGGTCGAAGCGCTCCAACTCGAGTACAACTGGATCAAGGAGTTCGACCCGCGGTTCAACGTCCGCTACCGCGACGACAAGAGCTACCCGGTCCTGGCGGTCACGCTCAACGAGGAGTTCCCGCGCCTGTTCGTCTACCGCGGCGCGCGCAAGAAGGGCGTCCGGTACTTCGGGCCGTACTCGCACGCGTGGGCCATCCGCGAGACCCTCGACCTGCTGCTGCGGGTGTTCCCGGCGCGCACCTGCTCGGCCGGGGTGTTCCGGCGCCACGGCCAGATCGGCCGCCCCTGCCTGCTCGGCTACATCGAGAAGTGCTCGGCGCCGTGCGTCGGGCGGGTCTCGGCCGATGAGCACCGCGACATCGTCGAGGACTTCTGCGACTTCCTCGCGGGCAAGACCGACGGCATGATCAAGCGCCTCGAAGCGGAGATGGCGGCCGCGTCCGGGGAGCTCGAGTTCGAGCGCGCGGCCCGGCTGCGCGACGACCTCGGCGCGCTGCGCCGCGCCATGGAGAAGCAGGCCGTGGTGTTCGGCGACGGCACGGACGCCGACGTCGTGGCGTTCGCCCACGACGACCTCGAGGCCGCCGTCCAGGTCTTCCACGTGCGCGGCGGCCGGGTCCGCGGCCAGCGCGGCTGGGTCATCGACAAGGCCGAGGAGATGGACGTCCCGGCGCTGGTCGACCACTTCATCACGCAGTTCTACGGCGAGCAGGCCGAGCTCGAGGCCGGCGACAACGTCGACGCCGGGCCGGCCGTCCCGCGCGAGGTCCTGGTCCCGGAGCTGCCCGCGGACGCCGACGCGCTGGCGGAGTGGCTCACCGGGCTGCGCGGCTCGCGGGTGCAGGTGCGGGTGCCGCAGCGCGGCGACAAGAAGGCCCTCGCCGAGACGGTGCAGCGCAACGCGGGGGAGGCGTTCACCCAGCACAAGCTGCGGCGCGCGGGCGACCTCACGGCGCGCTCGGCGGCGCTCACCGAGCTGCAGGACTTCCTGGCCCTCGACACCGCGCCGCTGCGCATCGAGTGCATCGACATCAGCCACATCCAGGGCAGTGACGTCGTGGCGTCGCTCGTCGTCTTCGAAGACGGGCTGGCGCGCAAGTCCGAGTACCGGCGCTTCGCGTTGCGCGAGGCGGCCGAAGAGGGCGACGTCGCGTCGATCGCCGAGGTCGTCCGGCGGCGGTTCAACCGCTACCTCAAGGAAACGGCCGAAGGCGCCGACGTCCCGATCGACTCGTCGAAGCCGGGCCTCGACCCGGAGACCGGCCGGCCGCGCAAATTCGCCTACCCGCCGAACCTGCTGGTCGTCGACGGCGCGGGCCCGCAGGCCACGGCGGCCGCGGACGTCCTGGCCGAACTGGGCATCACCGACATTTCCGTGGTGGGGCTGGCGAAGCGGCTCGAAGAGGTGTGGCTGCCCGCCGACCCCGATCCGGTGATCCTGCCCCGGACGTCGGAGGGGCTGTTCCTGCTGCAGCGGCTCCGTGACGAGGCGCATCGCTTCGCCATCACCTACCACCGCGAGAAGCGCTCCAAGCGGCTGCAGGCGTCCGAATTGGACAGTGTGCCCGGGCTGGGGCAGGCTCGCCGCACCGCGCTGATCAAGCACTTCGGCTCGGTCAAGAAGCTCAAGCAGGCCCGGATCGAAGAGATCGAGGCGGTGCCCGGCTTCGGCAGGCGCACCGCGGAGGCCGTGGTCGCCGCGCTGGCCGGGGAGTCCGGCGTGGGCCAGGGCACGAAGACAGGGGAGTAGGAAAGACAGTGAGTGCGCAAGAAGATGTCCGCGGCTCCGGCATGGAGGTCGCGGTCGTGTCCGGGCTGTCGGGGGCGGGCCGCAGCACCGCGGCCAAGTGCCTGGAGGACCTGGGCTGGTTCGTCGTGGACAACCTGCCCCCGGAGCTGATCGCCACGATGGTCGAGCTGGGCGCCCAGGCGCGCGGCGCGATCACGAAGGTGGCCGTGGTGATGGACGTGCGCTCGCGCGCGTTCACCGACGACCTCGCCTCGGTGATCAAGGACCTGGACGCGCGGGGGTACAAGCCGCGCGTGCTGTTCCTGGAGGCGACCGACGCCGTGCTGGTGCGGCGCTTCGAGGCCGTCCGGCGCGGCCACCCGATGCAGGGTGACGGCCGGCTCGCCGACGGCATCACGGCCGAGCGCGTGCTGCTGGAACCGCTGCGCGAAGAGGCCGACCTGGTGCTCGACACGTCGTCGCTGTCGGTGCACGACCTGCGCGCCAAGATCGAGGACGCCTTCGGCTCCGAGGCGAGCACGCAGACCCGCGTCACCGTGCTGTCGTTCGGGTACAAGTACGGCCTGCCGATGGACGCGGACCTGGTGATGGACGTCCGGTTCCTGCCGAACCCGTTCTGGATCCCGGAGCTGCGCGAACACACGGGCCTCGACGGCGAGGTCCGCAACTACGTGCTCTCGCAGGAAGGCGCCGAGGAGTTCCTCGACCGCTACCACCAGCTGCTGCGGCTCATCGGCGCCGGCTACAAGCGCGAGGGCAAGCGGTACCTGACCCTCGCCGTCGGCTGCACCGGCGGCAAGCACCGCAGTGTGGCGCTGTCGGTCGAGCTCGCCCAGCGTCTGTCCAAAGAGGACGGAATGGCCGTGAAGGTGGTGCACCGCGACCTTGGTCGTGAATAACGTGCGGGCGGTCGCCCTCGGGGGCGGCCACGGACTGCACGCCACGTTGTCCGCGGTGCGGCGGGTGACCCCCGACGTCACCGCGATCGTCACCGTGGCCGACGACGGCGGCTCGTCCGGCCGGCTGCGGCGCGAGCTCGGGCTGCTGCCGCCGGGCGACCTCCGGCAGGCGTTCGCCGCCTTCGCCGCGGAAGACGGCGGCACGCTCTGGGCCGAGGTGTTCCAGCACCGCTTCGGCGGCGACGGCGCGCTGGCCGGGCACGCGGTGGGGAATCTCCTGCTGGCCGGGCTGTTCGAGGTGCTCGGCGACCCGGTGGCGGCGCTCGACGAGGCGTGCCGCCTGATCGGCGTCTCCGGCCGGGTGCTGCCGATGTCGCCGGAGCCGCTGGAGATCGTGGGCGAGGTCAGCGGTCTCGACAGCGAGGACCCGGCGGCGCTGCGCACGATCCGCGGTCAGGTCGCGGTGGCCTCGACGCCGGGGCAGGTGCAGCGCGTGAGCCTGCACACGCCGGGCCGGTCCGGGCGGCCGCCGCAGGCGTGCGCCGAAGCGGTGGACGCGGTGCTGGCGGCCGACGTCGTGTTCCTCGGTCCCGGCTCCTGGTTCACGAGCGTGCTACCGCATTTGCTCGTGCCGGGCCTGCACGACGCGCTCGTCAAGACCACCGCGACGAAGGTGCTCGTGCTCAACCTTGTCCCCCAGCCGGGGGAAACCGCGGGGTTCTCCCCGGAGCGGCACCTGGACGTCCTGTCCGAGCACGCGCCCGATCTGCGGGTGGACGCGGTGATCGCGGACCGCGATTCGGTCCCCGACCCGGCGAATCTCCGGCGCGCGGCCGAGCGGCTCGGCGGCCGGGCGCACCTGGGGGCGGTGGCCGACCCGGAAGTGGCGGGACGGCATGATCCTGATGCGCTCGCGAGGTGTATGCGGGAGGCTCTCGGTCTCGGCAGGGGCGGGGAGCACGGGGGAGGAGCACAAGGCAGGGAGGGGCAGTAATGGCGATGACCGCCGCGGTGAAGGACGAACTGAGCCGGCTGGAGATCACGAAGATCGGGCCGCGCCGGGCGGAGGTCGCGTCGCTGCTTCGCTTCGCCGGCGGGCTGCACATCGTGGCCGGCCGGGTGGTCGTCGAAGCGGAGCTGGACACGGGCTCGGTCGCGCGACGGCTGCGCAAGGAGATCCACGAGCTCTACGGCCACCATTCCGACGTCCACGTCATCACCGCCAGCGGCGGGCTGCGCAAGGGCACCCGGTACGTGGTGCGCGTGGTCAAGGACGGCGAGGGGCTGGCCCGGCAGACCGGGCTGATCGACCAGCGCGGCCGGCCGGTGCGCGGGCTGCCCGCGGCCGTGGTGTCCGGCGGCGTGGCGGACGCCGAAGCGGCGTGGCGCGGAGCGTTCCTCGCCCACGGTTCCCTGACGGAGCCGGGCCGTTCGTCGTCACTGGAAGTGACGTGCCCCGGCCCGGAGGCGGCACTGGCTTTGGTGGGTGCCGCGCGCCGGATGGGCATCCAGGCGAAGTCGCGCGAGGTCCGCGGCGCCGACCGCGTCGTGGTCCGCGACGGTGACGCGATCGGCGCGCTGCTGACGCGCCTCGGCGCGCACACGAGCGTGCTGCAGTGGGAGGAACGCCGGATGCGCCGCGAGGTGCGGGCGACGGCGAACCGGCTGGCCAACTTCGACGACGCGAACCTCCGCCGGTCGGCCCGCGCGGCCGTCGCGGCGGCGGCCCGGGTCGAGCGCGCCCTGGAGATCCTCGGCGACACGGCCCCGGACCACCTGCTGGCGGCGGGCAAGCTCCGGCTGTCCAACCGGCAGGCGTCCCTGGAGGAGCTGGGCCAGCTGTCGGACCCGCAGATGACGAAGGACGCGGTCGCCGGCCGGATCCGCCGCCTGCTGGCGATGGCGGACAAGCGGGCGAAGGACCTGAGCATCCCGGACACCGAGTCCGCGGTCACCCCGGAGATGCTCGAGGAAGAGGAAGACGCCTGACCCGGCCCCGCCGTGCTGGTCAGGCCGTTTTCCGTCCGCGCGGTTAACGGGATCGGTGCCGCGGCGCCGAACTCGTAACACCGCGGTAGCACGGGGGAGTGGTCGCCGAAACGCGCCGCGTCGAACCTCGGTCGGGAGGGAGTACGCCGAACGAGGGAAGGGGAACGCATGCGCACGAGCCGGAACAGCAATGACCGCGCGCAGCTGCAGGTGTCGCCGGAGGTCGGCACCTGGCTCGCCCGGCGCAGCAGCAGGGCCGACGACTGGACGGCGGACCAGCTGGTCGAGGCCAAACGCGGCACGACCGTCTCGGTGGTCATCCCCGCGCGCAACGAGGAAGCGACGGTCGGCGCGATCGTCACCGCCATCCGCGAGGAACTCCACGAACACCACCGGCTCGTCGACGAGATCCTGGTCGTCGACAGCCACTCGACCGACGCCACCGCCGAGGTGGCCGCGGCGGCCGGCGCGCGGGTCGTCGCGCAGGACGCCGTGTTCCCGGCCCTCGACGGGCTGCAAGGCAAGGGTGAGGCTCTGTGGAAGGGCGTCGCCGCGACGACCGGAGACCTCGTGGTCTTCGTCGACGGCGATCTCTACGACTTCACCACCGACTACGTCACGGGCCTGCTGGGCCCGCTGCTCACCGACCCGTCGGTGGCCTACGTCAAGGGCTTCTACCACCGCCCGCTCAACGGCGCGGCGGGCAGCGAGCCGGAAGGCGGCGGCCGGGTCACCGAGCTCGTCGCGCGGCCGCTGATCAACATGTTCTGGCCCGAGCTGTCCGGCTTCGTCCAGCCCCTCGCGGGCGAGTACGCGGGCCGGCGCGAGGTGCTGGAGAGCATCCCGTTCGTCGTCAACTACGGCGTCGAGATCGGCCACCTGATCGACCTGCTCGAACTGCGCGGGCTCGACTCGCTGGCCCAGGTCGACCTCGGGCACCGGGTGCACCGCCACCAGAGCACCCAGGCGCTGGGCCGCATGTCGGGCCAGATCATGCAGACGCTGTTCGACCGCCTGGAGCGCTACGGCAGGCTGGTAACGGCCATCCCGCCGGCCACGATGCTGGCCCAGTTCCAGCGAGGCGCATCCGCCGGCGGCGTCGAGCGCGAGCTGGTGCTGACGGACCTGACGTCCCCGCAGCGCCCGCCACTGGCGAGCCTGCCGGTGACGCTGCGCCCGGAGAACGAGCTGGACCTGCAGGACACCGCGTGACCATTGCGGCTCGCCCTGGTCAGCCGGCCAGGGTGAGCCGCCGGTTCGCGTAGTCCCGGGCCACCCGCGCGAGCGGCTCGGCGGCCGCTTTGCCGGTCCACAGCCCGGCGACGTAGACGGCGAACGCGGTGATCGATTCCGGCGCCGCCGAAGCCCAGCGAGTGTGCGCGGCCGCCCACGCCTCGGCGGCGGCCGGCTCGTGGCCCGCTTCGATCAGCCGGATGACCATGAACGCCGGATCGATCCACGGCGCACCGGACGCCGGCCATCCCCAGTCCACGACACGGAATTCGCCGTCTTCGCCGAGCAGGAACTGGTCTCCGTGAAGATCGGTGTGGAGGAGACGGTTTCCGGTCAGCAGTCCGGGAGCCGTTGCCTCCCAGGCCGCCAGCCGATCCACGTCGCACCGGCCGAGAAGATCCGGTCGTGTCTCGGCAATGTGCCGCCACCAGCAATTCCGCCACCGGTGGGCGAGTGACTGCAGGTGAGGCGCCTCGATCGCGCCGATCCGGTTCAGCGCGTCGGCGACCGCGGGTAGATCGGGTGATCCCGGTCCCAGCTTCGCCGGTCGCCCGCCGAGATGCGCGAACCCGGCGATCAGCCAGTCGTCGCTGTCCCGGATGTCTTCGTGGAACAGGACTTCGGGCGCGAGGCCGGAGACGAGAGCCGCCGTCTCGACTTCGTTGCGGAGCCACCGCATCGCGGGCGAAACTCCCCGGACTCCCTTGAGGAAAACCGGAGAACGGCCGTCGCACAGCACGGTCATGGCGAGACTGGAACTCAGGGTTTCGGCCGGGACGACTTCGCCGACTGGGCCGAGGTGGTGCTCCACCACGTCACGGACCGCTTGGGGCAACTCCCACCAGCCGTTCAGGTCGGTCACCTGCCGTTCGTGTCGGTGTTTTCGTTGCCGTCCTTACCGGACGCGCGGCAACCGTCGTCCCCGCTGGTGCAGCTGGCGGCCTCGATCGTCCACAGATCCGGATCCACCCGCAACCCGGCCGACACGATCGCGGACACCGAGCAGGCCAGTTCGGCGTGCCGGTTCGCCACACCGGAGTCGTGATCGCCGAGGCCGTCGTTCGGCACGTGATGGATGTAGCCGCCCGCGACCCGGCCGCAGAACTCGGCGTACTCCTGGGTGTGGAGGATGAACGTGTGCCACCCGATGTCGACGAGCGGGGACGGAGAGAGCCGGGAAGCGCGATCGGCGGCGCACGCGCTGAGGAAGGCGAGCGCCTGATCCATGATGCGCGCCGCGAACACCCGTGGCAGGCCTTCCTCGGCGGCGATCCGGTTTGTCAGCCGGTCGAAGAGCTCTTCCGGGACCAGTGTGCGGGCGGCGACGCTCTCGGTGGCGATGGTCATGACTTCTCCTTACAGTTTACGGCTAACTGGTAAAGACGTCAGTACCAGTACCGTGACACGTGGACGCCAACTGGTCAAGACGAGTTGCCCAGTGGAAGGATGGCCGCATGGTGGATCGCAGAAGTGGAGTTCCCGCTTTTCGGCAGGTCGCGGCCGATCTGCGCGAGAAGATCACCTCTGGCCGGCTGGCGCCGGGTGACCAACTCCCCAGTGAGCGTGACCTGGTCGAGAAGTACGGCGTCTCGCGACCGACGGTCCGGGACGCGGTGAACATGCTTCGATCCGAGGGCTTGGTGACTTCCGAGCACGGGCGGGGCGTGTTCGTGCGCCCGCCGACGAGCATTCGACGGCTGGCGAGGTCCCGGCTTTCGCGAGACGCGCGTGAGCGCGACCGGGGCGCTTTCCTTGCGGATGCCGCGGCCGGTGGCTTCACGCCGTCGACGTCGGTGAAGGTCTCTTTCGAGGAAGCTGACGACCGTGTGGCCGGCTATCTGGCGATCGAGGCCGGCGCGGAGATCACGGTGCGGGACCGGGTGATGCGCGCCGACGGGCTCGTGGTCCAGCTCGCGGTGTCGCGGCTGCCTCGTGAACTCACCCGCGACACCGCGATCGAACAGATCGACACCGGGTCCGGTGGCACTTATGCCCGGCTCGAAGAAGCCGGCCACCGGCCGGCGTCGTTCGCGGAGCACGTCGGTGCGCGGATGCCGACCCCGGATGAGGCGTCGCTTCTTCAACTCGCCGAAGGGGTTCCGGTCGTGACCGTGACTCGGGTGGCGTGTCGCGAGGACGGAACGCCTTTGGAGCTGAACGACATGGTCCTGGCGGCGGATCGCTACCAGCTGTCCTACGAATGGGCCGCTGACTGAAGGCGGGTTTCGACGGGCTGCCAACCGGGCGGCCCGAACACGAAACCCGCGCGCTCGCGCCACGTCCGGGCGCCGCGCAGGTCGCGCAGGATCGAGCCGTACTCGTGGAAGCCGACCTTCAGCAGGTTGTGCGTGGTGATGTTCTTCGTCAGCCCGTACGTCGGGCGCTTGCCCTCCGGGACGAAACTGCGGAACAGCCGGTCCCACACGATGAAGATGCCGCCGTAGTTGGCGTCGAGGTATTCGGTGTCGCTGCCGTGGTGGACGCGGTGGTGTGACGGCGTGTTGAAGACGTACTCGAACCAGCGTGGCAGCTTGCCGATCTTCTCGGTGTGCACGAAGAACTGGTAGACGAGGTCGATCGACAGGCCGGTCAGGATCATCCACGGCGGGATGCCGCACAACGCCAGCACCGACCAGAACGGCAGCTGGAAGTACGGCGTCCACTTCTGGCGCAGCGCCGTCGAGAAGTTGTAGTGCTCGCTCGAGTGGTGCACCTGGTGCCCGGCCCACAGCAGCCGGACGCGGTGGCTCGCCCGGTGGTAGGCGTAGAACACCAGCTCCTGGCCGAGCAGCATGAGCACCCACGTCCACCAGTCGCGCGGGTCGAACTTCACCGGTGCCAGCTCGAACAGCGCCGCGAAGACGACCAGCATCACCAGCCGGAACAGCGCGTTGACGCCGACCGAGACGGTGCCCATCAGCATGCTCGTGCGGGTGTCGGCGGGGCTGTAGCCGAGCACGTTGTCGTCGTGGCCGAGCACGTGCACGGCGACGATCTCGATCGTCACGAACAGCAGGAACACCGGGATCGCGAACAGCACGGGGTCGCGCAGGTGCGCCAGGAACTCGGCCACGTCGCCTCCTAGATCCGACTCTGAAATCTGACCTGACGGTAACTTACCCTCGGGTCACTTTACGCACGGTAGGGTCTCGGACGTGACGGAGTCAAGACCGGTCGGGACCAAGGGGATGCCCCGCGAGGAGCGCGAGGCGCAGCTCGTCGTCGCCGGCACCGAGGAGTTCGGCCGGGCCGGGTACGCGGGCGCGTCGATGGTCGAGATCGCGCGCCGGGTCGGCGTCACGAAACCGTTGCTGTACCAGTACTTCGGCTCGAAGGACGGCCTGTACCTCGCCTGCCTGCACCGCGCCGGCGACCGGCTGACCGAGGGCGTCGCGACGACCATGGCGGCCGGCGGCGAGCCCGACCGGATGCCGCTGAAGGTGCTCTCGGCGATCTTCGCGACGTTCGACCACGACCGCTACGCGTGGCGCCTCCTGCGCGACGCGACGGTGCCGGCCAGCGGCGACATCGCCACGGCGGCCGCCGACTACCGGCACCGCCTGGACGCGTTCGCGGTAGTGGGCGCGACGCAGCTCATGACGTCGCGCGGGCTGGCCGACCCGGTCGACATCGAGGCCGTCGCCCAGGTCTGGACCGGCGTGGTCGACTCGCTGATCAGCTGGTGGATCGACCGCCCGGACGAGGACGCGACCGCGATGACCGACCGCTGCGCGCGGATCATGGACCGCCTGTTCGGCTGGTGACGTCAGCCGCCGAGCCCGGGGAACGCGGCGCGTGCCGCCGCGAAGAGGGCCGTGTGATCACCTCCGTGAGTCACCAAGGCTGCCGACAGGACCTGACCCAGCGCCTCCAGCGGATCCTCCTTCACCGCGGCGAACAGCGCCGGGAACGCCATCGCCTGCTGCAACGCGTTGTCGTGCCGCCCATCCGGCGTGCGGACCAGCGTGTGCGGCACCGCCGGATCGCTCAGCAGGCGATCCCACGCGGCCGTCCAGTCGTCGAACGGCGGTGGCAGTGCGCGGCCCTCGTCGAGCGCGCGCAACCCCTCGGCGATCCAGGCGACTCGGTCCAACCCGGCCAGTTCGTAGGCGTGGTGGGCCAGCCAGTGGGTGAGCGCGCGTTGTGTCCCCGGCGCGGCGCCGGTCGCGTCCGCGATGAACCCGCGGTCCTGTTTGGCCAGTTCACGCAGCGTGTACGGCAGGTTCAGAATGCGTTCGGACGGCACTGAACCACCCCACTCCCGCCGCAGCCGCTCGTGCTCGGCCGCCGCGCGAGCCGCCGCCGCCAGTCGCTCGCGCTCTTCCCGGCGACGGGCCTGGGCCGCGGCGTGCTCCGCGGGAGCCGGCTGCTCCCGCGCGAACCCGTGCCAGTACCCGGCGATCGCGCTGCCTTGCCGGACAACGATGTCAGGCCCTGGTGGCGCGGGCCAGAACTGGAGCAGGTAGCGGTCCAGCGCGGGTTCGCCGTCGAGCCGGGTGTCGCGGTCGCGGCCCGCGTCCATCCTGGACCCGCTGTAGCGCACGCGGTAGTCGCCCGGTGACAGTTCGAGGTCCCAAGCGTTCTCGCCGCCCCAGGTGACGAGCCGGGTCACGCCGCCGGCGTGGAACGACGCCTCGACGACGTCTTCCCAACCGGCTCCGGGCGGTAGCGGCGGTCCGGTGTCGTGGACTTCGGCGGTGAACCCGACGTTTCCGGTGTGCAGGCCGGTGATCAGGAACAACGTGCCCGGGAAGGCGGCGCCGCACAACCCGTTGCGCTGCCCGGCGAAACACGCCGTCAGGTCGCCTTCGAACGGATCACCTCCTTCGCTGTGCACGTAGATCTGTCCATAGTGGACATGGGCTTCGCCGTCGACCACGGTGCGCATGGGCCCACCTTTGCAGAAGGGACCGACAGTTTTCGCCGTCACGACGTAGCGAAACGGGGGTCCCGCGCGACTCAAAGGGATAGGTGTCCCGTCGAGAGGTGTCGAATGTCCGACTTGCCCGAAACCATCCCCGCCGCGGATCGGCGGCTGGCCCGGCGGTTCACGGATGACCTGCTCGACGGCTGCCGGGTCCTCGCCACCGACTACGGCTATCGGCCGCTCCAGTTCGAACGAATGGTCCGCGAGCACGGCGGCGTCGAGGCCGCGCGCCGGCTGCTGCGCGGGGCCGGGACCGCCGGCGGGTTCGCCTTGCTCTGGGAGAAGAACCAGCTCGCCCGCAGCTCCGAGGCGACGATGCTCCGGCCGGAGTACGAAGCGCTGTTCACCGCCGACGAACGCCTGCTCGCCCGGCGCCGGCTGGAGGAACACGGCTTCGACGTGGACGCCCACCTCGTGCAGGTCACTGCCGAGCCGGTGTGAAGCGCGGCTGAGGTGACCGGCGCCGCTCCGGTCACCCCAGCCGCGGTCAGTGGGCGGCGGGGAACTTCAGCCGGACGATCACGTTGTCCAGGACGCTCGGCGTGCCGCCGTTCATGTCGTTGTTCGTGGACGTCAGCCACAGGCCGCCGTCGGGCGTCTTCGTCACCGAGCGCAGCCGGCCCCAGCGGCCGGAGAACAGCGTTGAGACCGTGCCGACGCCGGTGCCGGCCGCGTTGATCTGCGTGGCGAACAGCTGCTTGCCCGTGACGCCGGCGATGTAGATCCAGTCGTTGACGATCTCCACGCCGGACGGCCCGGCCTGCGACGTCGGCCAGGTCTTCTTCGGCGCGATGAAGCCGCTGCAGCTGCCCTGCGTGCCTTCGCAGCTGGGCCAGCCGAAGTTGCCGCCCTTCTGGATCAGGTTGAGCTCGTCCAGGCTGCTCTCGCCGAACTCCGCCGCCCACAGCTGGCCGCGCGAGTCCCAGGCCAGGCCCTGCGGGTTGCGGTGGCCGTAGCTCCAGACGTACCGCGCGGGGCCGCCGGTGGCGTAGAACGGGTTGTCGCTCGGCGCGGACCCGTCGGCGTTGAGCCGCAGGATCTTCCCGTTGAGCGAGCTCTTGTTCTGCGCGTTGTCACTGTTCTTCGCGTCGCCGACGGTGGCGTAGAGCTTGCCGTCCGGGCCGAACTTGATCCGGCCGCCGTTGTGGTAGCGGTTCTTCGCGATCCCGGTGAGCACCGGCGTCGACGTCGAGGACAGCGTGGTGCCGTCGTAGGTCATCTTCACGATCCGGTTGTCGCCGGAAGCCGTGTGGTAGACGTAGATCGCGTGGTCGCTCGCCCAGTTCGGCGAGATCGCCAGGCCGAGGACGCCGCCTTCGCCGGTGGTGGTCACCGCGCCCGGCACCGTGCCCAGCGTGGTCTTCTGGCCGGACGGCGTCACGAGCAGGATCTCGAACCGGTCCCGCTCGGTCACCAGCGCGTTGCCGTTGGGCAGGAAGTCCACCGCCCAGCCGAGGTCGACCTTCGTGATGTCCTTGTCGTACTCCGGGATGCCCCCGGCGCCGCCCGGCGCACTCGTCTTCACGGTCACCGCGTTGCTCGCGGCGGAGCTGTTCCCGTTGGGGTCCCGCGCCTTGACCGTGAACGTGTACGACGTGTTCGGGTTCAGGTTCGTCACCGTCGAGGTGAGCGACGTCGTGGACGCGACCTTCGTGGCGCCCTGGAAGACGTCGTAGGCCGAGATCGTGCCGCCGTTGTCCGTGGAAGCGTTCCAGGCCAGGGAAACGCTGTTCGCGGTGACGCCGGTGGAGCGCAGGCTGCCCGGCACGCTCGGCGGGGTCGTGTCGGTGCTCGGCGGCGTCGTGAAGGCGACGACGTTGCTCTGCTGCGACGGGTTGCCCGCGGCGTCGTACGCGCCCACCGAGATGTCGTAGGCGGTGTTCGGCGTCAGGTTGTCCACGGTCGCCGACGTCGTGGTCCCGCCGACGGTCTTGAGGACGTTGCCGCCGCGGTTGATCTCGTAGCGCACGATGCCGACGTTGTCGGTCGCGGCGGTCCAGGAGAACGTCGCGGCGGTCGGGAGGATGTTGCTGGCGGCCAGGTTCGACGGCGGTGACGGCGGTTCGCTGTCGCTCGGCGCGGTGAACGTGTCGGTGAGCTTGTCCGCGTTCGGCCCGCCGTTGGCGGTGGTCGCGGTGGTGCGCACCTTGTTGATCCCGGCGGTCAGCTGCACGGTCGCGGTGACAGTCTGCCACGTCGTCCACGCGCCGGTGGCGGGGAAGTCGACGGTGCCCTTGTCGCCGCCGTCGACGATCAGCTTCACCGGCCGGTTGTCGGCGGTTCCGTTGGCGTAGCGGAAGGTCAGCGTGTGCGTCCCGGCCTGTGCCGCGTTCACCGAGTACTCGACGTAGCTCCCGGCGACGTTGTCGAAGTTGACGAACCCGGTGCCGGAGTAGCCGGCGTGGTTCGACTCGACGACGCCTTGCGAGATCACGGCGCTCTCGGACTCGTAGTCCGTCGCCGCGGTGGTGGCCGCTGAAGCAAAGGGGGTGAACGCGCTGAAGCCGAGCGCCGCGACGGCGGTACCGGCCACAGCCACGCGCCACGGGGGGCGGGGTGCCACGGGGACCTCCAGAAATAGTTAGGAAAGTTTCCTATCTATGGAGGAGATCACACACTGTCCGGGCGGGTCGTGTCAATACCGGACACCCGCCCTCACCCACGGTGAAAACCGGCGTCCCGCTCAGCGGGGCGGAAGCGCCCGGACGGCCCAGCGCGAACCCCTTGTCAGCCTGCCACCCGGGTCTCCGGGTGGGCTTCTTCACCCGCCCAGTCGCGCGGCACGAGGAACTCCGCGAGCGCCGCTTCGGGGCTGCCCGGCTCCGGTGTCAGCTCGAACTCCCAGCGCGCCAACGGCGGCAGCGCCATCAGGATCGCCTCGACGTACCCGCCGGTCTGCAGCCCGAACCGGGTGCCGCGGTCGTGCACCAGGTTGAACTCCACGTAGCGGCCGCGGCGGTAGAGCTGCCACTGCCGCTCGCGGTCGCCGTGGTGGAGGTCCTTGCGGCGCCGCACGATCGGCAGGTACGCGGGCGCGATCGTGGCGATGCCGGCCGCGGCGAAGGCGGCCGCGCGGTGCCAGCCGTCCGGGCCCTCGGGGTGCAGGTGGTCGAAGAAGATGCCGCCGACCCCGCGCGTCTCGTCGCGGTGCGGCAGCGTGAAGTACTCGTCGCAGGCGCGCTTGGCCTGCGCGTGGAAGGCCGGGTCGAAGGTGTCGCAGTACGTCTTCAGCGCGCGGTGGAAGTGCGTCGCGTCGGCCGCGAAGCCGTAGCACGGCGTCAGGTCCGCGCCGCCGCCGAACCACCACGTGTCACCGGACTCGAAGTACCGGAAGTTGGCGTGAAAGGCCGGCACGTACGGGTTGCGCGGGTGGATCACCACCGACAGCCCGGTCGCGAAGAACGCGCTGCCCGGGTCCAGCCCGTGCTGGTGCGCGACCGCTTCGGGCAGGCGGTCGCCGTGCACCGCCGAGCAGTTGACGCCGGCCCGCTCGAAGACGTCACCGTTCTCCAGCAGCCGCGCCTGCCCGCCGCCACCGCCGGGCCGCTCCCACCCCGACCGGCCGAAGCGGGCCCCGCGGTCCAGCCGTTCGAGCTCGGCGACCAGTTCGCGCTGCCCGGCGTTCACCATCGCCGTCACGGCTTCGCGCCTGCTGTTCCCACCTGAAAGCATGAAACCCCACCCCCACGGCGAGATTAGCAGCGATCCGCAGGTGGGCGGCGGGTTCAGCCGGCGATGTCCGCGCGGGCGATCACCTTCGTGAGCTTCGCCCGGACGAGTGACTCCTCGGGGACGGCGTTGCGCTTGCCGTACGCCTCGCCCTGCTCGGCGCCCATGTACCGGCTGCCCAGCCGCGTCGCCCAGGCCAGCATGTCGTCGTCCTGGGTCAGCCGCGCTTCGGCGGTGAACTGCACGTAGGAGAACGGCGGGCGCTGGTCGTCGACGGCCAGCGAGATGCGCCCGTCGCGCGCGATGGCCTTGCCCTTGAGCGTCTCGGTGCCGGTGGTGAAGATCAGCTCGTCGCCGTCCGGGCCCTCGTTCAGCAGGAACCAGATCGGCGTCACGATCGGTGAGCCGTCCTTCCTGACCAGGCCGAGCATGCCCGTCCGGGTGCCTTCGGACGCGAACTGCCACCACTCGTCACGGCTCATCTCACGCATGAGAGCGACGTTAACCTGTCACCCGCGCGTGTGCAGAGGGTGGCCGACTAGCCTGGCCTGCTGTGCGAGACGACGACAGGGCCGCGATGGGACTGGCCGACGAGGGGCTGACCCGCCGGCTGAAGGCGCTCGCCTGCACCGCGCCGTTGCACGACCTGGACGCGCGGAAGGCGAAGCTCGACTGGGCCGACGCCACGGTCTACCAGATGGCCGAGATCGCGCTGCACACGATCGACCAGGTCACCATCGCGATGGACTTCGACACCGGTGCCGGCCACGACGAGGTCATCGACCGGCTGCTGCCGTTCATCGCGCAGCAGGCGCCGTCGCGGATGCCGGAGGAACACGTCCGCGTCGCGAAGTGGGTCCTGGACAACCTGATCAACGTGGGCACCACCGACCGCGGCTTCCGGCGCGTTTACGGCTCGATGGGCCCGGGTGGCTACCAGCGCCGCCAGTTCGACTTCAAGCTGCTGGTCGAGCTGGCCGCGCGGGACGGCGAGGTCTACCTGCGCGCCACCGACGAGGCGATCAACGTGCTCGTCGGCGCCCTCGACACCGACGTCGAGTCGGCGCAGATCGCGGCCGAGGTGAAGCTCGAGAACCTGATCGCGCGGGGCCGGCTGGCCGACGCGAAGCTGGCCGCCGAGCAGGCCCGCTACCGGACCGTCCAGTACGGCGAGGTGCTGCGCGCGAAGCTCGACGCGACCCGCCGCGACGTCCGGTCGGTCGACTGGGAACGCGAGGTCCCGGAGCTGCTCGACACCGCGCTCGGGCACATCGAAGCCCGCTTCCGCGCCGAGAACGCGATCCTCAAGAACATCACCACCGCCCGCGACGAGACCGAGGACCTCGACCGCAAGCGCCGCGCCGCCGAGCTCGTCGACATCGTCGGCGACTGCATCCGCCGGCACACGCGGCTGCAGTCGCGGCTGGCCGACGCGGGCGCGGTGTTCCGCGCCGAGCAGGACCGCCAGCAGTTCTCCGGCCCGCCCCAGCGTGCGACGCTCGACCTGTTCGGCCAGCTCCTGGTGCCGGCCCTCGGGCTGCCGCTGGCCGACGCCGTCACCCCGGCCGAGCACTTCTTCCACGCCGTCGCCGGCATCTCCGCGCCGGTCGTGCCGTCGCTGTCGGCCCTGGTCTCGCTGCTGCTGCGGCCCGCGCCCGAGCGCGACCAGCTCGTCGGCGAGATCCCGGAGCCGGAGCTGATGCCCGCCGACGTCACCGACAAGTTCGGCGACGACGTCTGGCGCCGCGCCGACGAGCTGCTCCACCTGCCCGAGGTGCCGCGGCGGCTGTCCGGCCTGCTCGACGAGGCCCGCCGCAGCCGCCAGCCCGGCCTCGCGGCCCTGGTCGCGCTGCGCGCCGTGCACGCATACAGTCCCGGGATCGGCGCCGCGCGGCGCCAGGGGGACCGCTCGGTGCTGCTCGCCGTCGACGACGGCACGCTGCTCGACGACCCGGACTTCGGCGGCGCCGACCTGCTCCTGTCCACCGCGGCGGTCGAGCGCGCCGACGAAGAAGAGAACGAGGAGGTCGCCTGATGGCGCTGTCCCACAGCAGCGTGGACGCCGAGGCCGCGGCCCGGCTGGTCGCGTTCGGCATGCGGCCCAAGCAGCTGCCCGCCCGCGACGTCGTCTACGGCGACCTCGTGCGCCGCTACGGCGAGGACAACGCGTTCAAGGCGCTCACCCACGCCGTCGCCTCCGGGCTCGGGCTGATGGTCCTCGAAGTCAACCAGCAGGCCGGCGCGGTGCTGGCGGCCACCGACGAGTCCGTGTTCGAGATCAAGATGGACTCCTACGCCCGCCAGGCCAAGATCCGCGAGCGCCGCGACACGGAGAAGGTGCTGCACGGCCTGATCCACCTCGCCGCCGCCGCGCTCGGCTACCCGCGCCCGGACGACCTCGCCAACGACACCTACATCGGCCGCGTCAGCGTCGAACAGGTCGACGCGATGGTCCGCGAAGCCGCCCGCATGCTCGACGAACGCGCCGCCCAGGCCGAGGCCAACAACGACCCGCTGGCCGACGCGCCCGAGCTGGAACAGGCCTGGCGCGCGTACACGAGGCGCCCGGCCGCGGCCGCCACCAAGGACGGCCGCCTCGCCGCCGACACCACCCGCGGCATGGTCTCGCGCGCCCTCCGATTCCTGGCCGACCAGGGCTTCCTGGTCCCGGTCAGCGACGAACAGGGCGGCACCTACCGCACCACACCGCGCTACCAGATCCAGGTCCGCGAACTCGCCGCCGACGCCGCCTTCGACGACCTGCTCGCGCTGGACGTCGTGGCCGTCGCGAACGACGGGGGCACGCTGCGCGCGACGTCCTCCGACACGCTCTAAGGGGAGTAGATGTACGAGCTTTCGCGGGTCCGCCTGCATTCCGTGGGCCCGGCGGGCGCCCGCTACCAGGACGTCGTGCTCGACTTCAGCGGCGTCGGCGCCAAGATCACCGCGCCCCAGCAGGACGCGCTGTTCAGCGCCGGCATCCACGCGACCGGGCCGGCCGAGCTGCGCCGCCCGTCCCCGGCGAGCGTGCTGTTCCTGGAGAACGGCGGCGGCAAGTCCGTCCTCATCAAGCTGATCTTCTCGGTGATGCTGCCCGGCCGCCGCCAGGTCGTCGGCACCACGAGCACGAAGGTGCTCGAGAAGTTCGTCGCCGCCAAGGACGTCTCGCACGTCGTGCTGGAGTGGCTGCACGTCGAGACCGGTCACCGGATCATCACCGGCAAGGTCTCCGAGTGGCGCGGGCACGTCGTCTCGTCGGACTCGGAGAACCTGGCCGACTCCTGGTACTGCTTCCGCCCCACGTCGGCGCTGGCGCTCGACTCCCTGCCGATGACGCAGGACGGCCGGCTGCTCACGATGTCCGGCTTCCACGACAAGCTCGCCGCGGCCCAGCTGGCCGAGCCCGAGCTGGAGCTGTCCTGGACCCGGCGCCACCACGAGTGGACCGGCCGGCTCGACACCCTCGGCCTCGACACCGAGCTGTTCCGCTACCAGCGCGCGATGAACGCGGGCGAAGGCGAGGCGGCGGACGCGTTCGCGTTCGGCACCGACGAGGCGTTCGTCGACTTCCTGCTGCGCGCCGTCGTCTCCGAGGACGAGCCGAAGGACCTCGCCGAGGTCGTCTCGACCTACTCGCACAACCTCGCCCAGCGCGGGGACCTGTTGTCGGAACGCGATTTCGTCGCCGGCGCGCTCGACCTGCTGGGGCCGCTGGCCACCGAAGAAGGCGTCGCGGCGGCGTCGCGGAAGATCGCCGGAGCGGCGCGGGCCGACATGGCCGCGCTGGCCGGCCGGGTCGTCGCGCGCAACGAGCTGGAGAACGCCCGGCTGTCCGGGCTCGAGGACCACGTCGCCGAGGTCAAGACGGCGGAGAAGCTCGCCGAGGGCGACCACCGGCGGCTCGCGGCCGGCGTCACCGAGCTGCGGCGTCTCGTCGCCGTGCTGCGCCTGGACGAGGCCCAGGAGGCCCGCAAGCGCGTCGACGCCGAACTGGGCGAGGCGAAGACGGCGGCCGAGGCCTGGCGTGAGACGGCGACCGTGCTCAACCAGCTCAACGCCGCCCGCAAGGCGAAGGACCTGCGCGAGCTCGTCGGCAACCGCGAGGAGAAGGCCCGCCCGGCCCTGCAGGCGCGCAACACCGCCGCGGCCGCGCTGGCCCGGGGGCTGCAGTCGCTGGCGCAGGACGCCCAGCGCCAGGCCGACAAGGCCGAGGCGCACGCGGGCGCGTTGCGTGCGGAGGCGGAGAAGGCGCAGACCGAGCGCGACGAGGCCGCGAACCTCGCGGCCGGCCGGCGTGCCGAGGCCCGCGGCCTGACCACGCGGATCACCGAGCTGCGCGAAGAGGTCCAGAACGCCGTCCGCGGCGGGCTGCTGCCCTCGGGCGCCGACGTCGCCGACGCGTCCCGGGCGGCGCGGTCCGCGGCCGAAGCCGCGGCCGCCGAGCTGACCCGGCGCGAGCAGGAGCTGGACCGCGTCGCGGCGGATCTCCAAGCGGCGCAACGGAACGTGAACGAGGCCCACCAGCTCGCCGGCACCACCCTGGACCGCTTCGAGCGCGCCACCGAGGACCTCGACCGAGCCCACCGCCGCACCGACGCGCTCGCCGCCGAAGGCCGGCTGGTCGAGCTGCTCGGCGCGGACGACGTCGCCCTGGAAAGCGATCTTCCGGTGCTGCTGGAGCGGTTGCGTGAGGCGAGCGCGTCCGTCGAGAAGGAGCAGACGGCGCTGCGGATGGAGGAGTCCGCGGACGAGCGGGCCCTGGCCGCGCTCGGCTCCGGCGGGCTGCTGCCGCCCCCGCAGGACGTCCAGGCCGCGCTGGACGCCCTGGAGGAAGCCGGGATCACCGCGTGGTCCGGCTGGCGCTATCTGTCCAAATTGGACGCCGCTCGGCGCGCCGAGGTGCTGGAAAGCCTGCCGCAGCTGGTTTCCGGCGTCCTGCTCAACGACGCCGCCCACGCGGACCGCGCCCGCGAGGTGCTGACGTCACGGCGGCTGCTGCCGAGTGCGATCATCGCCGTCGGCACCACCGAGGCCCTGCTGGCCGAGACGCCCGCCGCGCCCGGCGTCGAGTTCCTCGTGCCGCCGAACCCCGCGATGTACGACGAGGAAGCCGCGGACGCCGAGCGCGAAGCCGTCGCGCGGCGCAACACCGAGCGGCAGCGGCGGCTGGAAGCGTTGTCCGCCAAGCTGTCCGCCGACGGCGCCCTCAACTGGAAGCTCACCACCTGGCGCGAGGACTACCCGCCCGGCGCCGTCGCGACGCTCGCCGACCAGGCCCAGGCGGCCCGGACCGCGCGCGAGACCGCGCGCACGGCCCTGCAGCAGGCCGACGTGGAGTTCGCCCGGTTGAGCGAAAAGACGGCGTCGCTGCGCGAGCGCGTCCCGGAGCTGCGGGCCGCGGCGGCCGAGACCGAGGAGCGGGCGCGGAAGCTCGGCGAGCTGGGCACGAGGAGCGCCCGGATCGCGGAGTGGACCGAGGACGTCGAGCGCGCCACCGAGGTCGCCGAGCGCGCCGACCTGCAGGCCTCCGACGCCGCGGGCAAGGCCGCGCGGCTGCGGGAGCAGGCGGGGGAGGAGCAGCGCACCGCCGACGGCCACCGCCGGACCGCGACCACCGCCCGCGCTGAGCTCGCCGAGGTGCCGGGGGCGGCCGACGTCGACGGCACCGCCGACGGGCCGCCGGCCGAGCCGGTCGACGCCCTGCGCCGGACCTACCTGTCGGCGTCCGAGTCGTACGCGAAGGTCGAGGTCGGCAGCGACCTGCGGGCCGAGCTGGAGCAGGCCGAGTCGGCCGAAGCGGCCGCGGGCTCGGCCGTCGAGTCGCTGGACGAGGCCGTCCGCTCGACCGCCGCCGAGCTGCTGGAGACGCCCGACGGCTCCGACGCGTCCGCCCGCGCGGCGGCCCTCGCCCGCGCCCGCCGCGTCGTCGACGGCCTGGAGGACGAGCGGACCGAGGCCATCGGGCTCGTCTCGACGCGGCGCGCCGAGCTGGACGTGCTCCCGCTGCAGAACGGTGTCACCGGCGACAAGCCGCGCGACATCGAGCACGGCCTGGAGCTGATCGACGCCGCCGGCCTGGAGATGTCCGTGGCCGCGCGGAAGTGGGAGGAGCTGCAGGAACGCCGGGCGGCGGCCGAGGAGACCCTGGACTCCGCGCGCAGCTCCGCGTCCGGCTTCTCGCTGCTCGCCGACTCCCTGGCCCACCTGGTCACCGACAAGGACGCGGACGCCTACGACGGTGACGTCGACACCGCGCGCGCCCAGCACACGCGGCTCAACGCGACGCTCACCGAGGCGCAGGACGCCGCCGACGCGGGCGACCGGCGGGTGCGCGAGGCCGCGGACCAGCTGGCCCAGTACGCGACGGAGAAGCGCTTCGAGAAGCTGAGCACGCCGGTGCGGCAGCAGGTCATCTCGGTCAAGCGCGACCAGCTGCCCGCGCACGCCGCCGAGTGGGCGGAGGCGCTGCGGCCGCGGCTGCGGTCGCTCACCGACGACCTCGCCCAGATCGACCGGCACCGCGGCGGCATCATCACCCGCCTGCAGGGCATGGTCGACGGCGCGCTCCGGACGTTGCGCTCGGCCCAGCGCGTCTCGCGGCTGCCGGACGGCCTCGGCGACTGGTCCGGGCAGGAGTTCCTGCGCATCCGGTTCCACGAGCTGGAGGACAACGCGCTCACCGAGAAGCTCGGCGAGGTCGTCGACGAGGCCGCGGTGGGCAAGACCGCGGACGGCCGCGACGTCAAGCGCGACGGGCTTTCCCTGGTCCTGCGCGGCGTCCGGGCCGCGGCGCCCAAGGGCTTCCGCGTCGACATGCTCAAGCCGGACTCGGTGCTGCGGACCGAACGCCAGCGCGTCTCGGAGATCCGCGACGTCTTCTCGGGCGGCCAGCAGCTGACCGCGGCGATCATCCTCTACTGCACCCTCGCGGCGTTGCGCGCCAACAACCGCGGCAAGGCCCGCAACCGCCACTCCGGCGTGCTGTTCCTGGACAACCCGATCGGCCGCGCGTCCGCCGGGTACCTGCTGGAGCTGCAGCGGGCGGTGGCCGAGGCGCTGGGCGTCCAGCTGATCTACACGACCGGCCTGTTCGACGCGGGCGCGCTCTCGGAGTTCCCGCTGATCGTCCGGCTGCGCAACGACGCCGACCTGCGCGCGGGCCGGAAGTACCTGTCGGTGGACTCGACGGTCCGCAACTCCCTCGACGACCTGGGCGACCCGGACGGCGTCGCGCGGCTCTCGGCGACGCGGATGTTCACCCGCGTCGGTGACTCGCCCGACACGCCGGATTCCGCTGAGGACGAACAGACGGCGTGACGGGAACATCGGGCGGCGGCCGGAGGTTCACCCGCGCATGACGAAGCTGGGGGCGCTGGGCGCCGCGTTGAACACCGCCGAGACCGACGTCGCGCTCGCGACCGCCGTCGAACTGGAAGAACTGGGCTACGACACGCTGTGGCTGCCCGGCGGGCAGGGGAACTCGCTGCCGCTGATCGCCGGGGTCGTCCACGGGACGCAGCGGATCCCGGTGGCCAGCGGGATCCTCTCGGTCGACCGGGTCCCGGCCGCCGAGGTGGCCCAGGCCTACCTGGACCTGCCCGCCGGCCGGTTCATCGCCGGGCTGGGCGGGGCGCACGGCCCGCGTCCGCTGGCCGCGCTGAACGACTACCTCGACGAGATCGAGGACGTCGTGCCCGCGTCCGCGCGGATCCTGTCGGCGCTGGGCCCGAAGATGCTGGAGCTGTCGCGGGCCCGCGCGGCGGGCGCGTACCCGTTCCTGGTGACGACGGACTACGTCGCGTCGGCGCGGGAGCTCCTCGGGCCGGACGCGCAGCTGGCGGTGCTGCTCAACGTCGTCGCCGAGACCGACGCCGCCGCGGCGCGCGAGGCCGTCCGGGGCGGTTCGCTGCGCTTCCTGGCCGGGGTGCCCGGGTACGCGAACAACTTCCGCCGGATGGGCTTCACCGACGCCGACGTCGCGGACCTGTCGGACCGGCTCGTCGACGGCGTCACCGTGTGGGGTGACTTCGACGCCGTCGTGGCGCGGCTGCGGGAGTACCGGGCCGCGGGCGCCGAC
This sequence comes from Amycolatopsis sp. NBC_01307, assembly GCF_035975215.1. Classification (NCBI taxonomy): domain Bacteria; kingdom Bacillati; phylum Actinomycetota; class Actinomycetes; order Pseudonocardiales; family Pseudonocardiaceae; genus Amycolatopsis; species Amycolatopsis sp. NBC_01307. Next base: position 716,487 of record NZ_CP108403.1, read on the forward strand.
CAGGTCGTCGTCCAGCTCGACGGGCTGCCCCGCGAGTGGCGGGCGCGGCTGGCCGAGGCCCTGCGGTGACCGCGCGGGCGCGCGGGCTGACCCACGTGCTCCCCGGCGACGTCGCGCTGCAGGACGCCCTGGCCGCCGTCGCCGACCCGGTCCGCCGCAGCATCCTGCGCGAGCTGGCGGCCGTGCCGGAGTGGACGAAGGCGTGCGGCACGTTCGACCTCCCGGTGGCGAAGGCGACGCTCAGCCACCACTTCGGCGTGCTGCGCGCGGCGGGCCTGATCGAGCAGCGCGACGAAGGCCCGCGACGCTTGAACCGCCTGCGCCGCCCCGAATTCGACGCGGCCTTCCCCGGCCTGCTCGCCCTCGTGCTCCGCGACCCGGCCGCAAAGCCGTGAAGGCCTCCTTACCGGCCATAAGAGCCGGTAAGGAGGCCTTCACGGACTTCCGCGGTCAGTCGCTGCGGCCGGTGAACGCCAGCGTCGTGCCCAGGCCGATCATCACCAGGCCGCCCGTGCCGCCGACCGCCTCCAGCCGCCGCGGTGAGCGGGCGAACCACGTCCGCGCCGTGCCCGCGACCAGCGCCCACGCGCTGTCGGTGGCCAGCGCGATGGCGGGCAGGCACAGGCCGAGCACCAGCATCTGGGCCGGCACCGAGCCGGCGGCGGGGTCGACGAACTGGGGGAGCAGCGCGGCCAGGAACACGATCGACTTCGGGTTCGCGAAGCCGACGACGAAGCCGTCACGCAGCACGGTGACCACCCGGCCGGGCGCCGAGCCGACGCGCGCGGCCATCGCGTCGGTGAGCCGGCGGCGGTGGCGCACCGCCTGGATCCCCAGGTACACCAGGTAGACCGCGCCGGCGATCTTGATCGTGGTGAACACCGCGGCCGACGTCGTCACGAGCGCGCCGAGGCCGAACGCGACCGCGACGACCTGCGTGTACACCCCGAAGGAGTTGCCGACGACGGTGAGGAGCGCGTCGCGCCGCCCGACGGTCAGCGCGCGGCTGATCGTGAACAGCACGCTCGGCCCGGGGACCACGACCATCAGGAACGTCAGCGCGGCGAAGGCCGCGAGGTGCGCGCTGGAGACCATGCCGTGAGGTTAACGCCGGGGACGCCGGACCGACCACGCGTTTTCGTCGGTGCCGGGTGGTAGGAATTCCGGGTGCCTCCGACCATCTCCACCGCCCAGCGCCGGGCTCGCCTCGGCACCCGCCACCACCTGGCCGCGCCCGCGGCCACGGTCGAAGACGCCGTCGCGGGCGTCGTCGCCCTGCACGCCACCGATCCGGCGACCGTCCACCTCTCGGCGGCCGCCCGGCTCGACGGCGCCGCGGTCGCCGACGTCGAGCGCGCGCTGTACGACGACCGCACGGTGCTGCGGCTGCTCGGCATGCGCCGCACGGTGTTCGTCACCGGCCTGGAGACCGCGGCCCTCGTGCAGGCCGGCTGTTCGGCGGACATCGCGGCGAAACAGCGGAAGCTGCTGGAGCAGCACCTCGGGCAGCAGGGCTACCCGGAGAACGTGCCGGAGCCCGGAAAGTGGCTGGCCGACGTCGAAACGGCGGTCGAAGCCGCGTTGCGTGGTCTCGGCTCGGCGACCGCGCAGCAGCTCAGCGAGGCCGAACCCCGGCTGCGGCAGCGGCTGCAGATGTCGAAGGGCAAGCCGTACGAGGCGATCGGCAACGTCACCAGCCGGGTGCTGTTCCAGCTGGCGGTCGACGGCCGGATCGTCCGCGGCCGCCCGCGCGGCACCTGGCTCAGCACCCAGTACGTCTGGCACCCGCTGGAGGACTGGGTGGGCGAGGGCCTCGCGGCCTGGGAGGCGGACGAGGCCCGCGTCGAGCTGGCGCGGCGCTGGCTGCGCGCGTACGGCCCGGCCCCGCTGACGGACCTGCGCTGGTGGGCGGGCTGGACGCTCGGCCAGACAAGGAAGGCCCTGGCCGAGCTGGACACGGTGGACGTCGACCTGGATGGCGTCCCGGGGGTGGCGCTGGCCGACGACCTCGAGCCGGTGCCCGAGCCGCCGACGTGGGCGGCGTTCCTCCCGTGCCTCGACCCGACCCCGATGGGCTGGCAGGACCGCGACTGGTTCCTCGGCCCGCACAAGGCGGCCCTGTTCGACCGCTTCGGCAACGTCGGCCCGACGGTCTGGGCCAACGGCCGCATCGTCGGCGGCTGGGCCCAGCGTGAATCGGGCGAGGTGGTGTTCCGGCTGCTGGAGGAGGTCAGCGCGGAGGAGAAGTCGGCGATCGAGGCGGCGGCGGACCGCAGCGCGAAGTGGTTCGGCGTGGTCCGGGTGATCCCCCGGTTCCGGACGCCGCTGGAGCGGGAGCTGGCGGAGTGAGCGCGAAGGGCGTCCCGGCTCTGAATCGAGCCCGTCACCCGGGAATGCGTCGGCCTGCCGGAGCCGGCGCCGATCGCGGTGGTGGCTTGAACGATCCAGTCGTCCGCGCCGGCTACCGGCCAGTACCAGCCGGGTCGCCGCCCGCACCGCGTGCGGCCTGCCCGAACCGCCGGACCACGCGCCGTCCCGGTCCACCGTGGTCCAGGTGAAGAACACGTGAACCGATCACCCGGAATCCCCTAGGCTTCTTAATCGATTCTTGACCCGTTCGCCAAGTGGTGGAAGTCTCGTCAGGGCAGTCAGGGACGCGCATGCCCGCACGCTAGGGTGGCCGCGAGCCCGCAAGTCACGGCCGGGACTCCGGCCGATCCTCAGAGGAGTGGCAGCAGTGACCGTTCGCGTAGGTGTCAACGGCTTCGGCCGCATCGGCCGCAACTTCTTCCGCGCCGTGCAGGCCAGCGGCCACGACATCGAGGTCGTCGCCTTCAACGACCTCGGCGACGTCGCCACCATGGCCCACTTGCTGAAGTACGACTCGATCCTGGGGCGCTACCCGGGTGAGGTCAGCGTCAGCGACGAGGGCATCGTCGTGGACGGCAAGACCATCAAGGCCCTCGCCGAGCGCGACCCGGCCAACCTGCCCTGGGGCGACCTGGGCGTGGACGTCGTGGTCGAGTCCACCGGCTTCTTCACCAACGCCGACGCCGCCAAGGCGCACATCGCCGGCGGTGCCAAGAAGGTCATCATCTCCGCGCCCGCCAAGGGCGAGGACCTGACCATCGTGCTGGGCGTCAACGACGACAAGTACGACGGCTCGCAGAACATCATCTCCAACGCCTCGTGCACCACCAACTGCCTCGGCCCGCTGGCGAAGGTCCTCAACGACTCGTTCGGCATCGAGCAGGGCCTGATGACCACGATCCACGCGTACACGCAGGACCAGAACCTGCAGGACGGCCCGCACAAGGACCTCCGCCGCGCCCGCGCCGCCGCGCTGAACGTGGTGCCCGCCTCGACCGGTGCCGCGAAGGCGATCGGCCTCGTGCTGCCGGAGCTGCTGGGCAAGCTGGACGGCTTCGCGCTGCGCGTCCCGGTGCCGACCGGCTCGGCCACCGACCTCACGGTGACCCTGAAGAAGGCCGCCACGGTCGAAGAGATCAACGCCGCTTACAAGGCCGCCGCCGAGGGCCCCCTCGCCGGCATCCTGCGCTACTCGGTCGACCCGATCGTGTCCTCGGACATCGTCACCGACCCGGCGTCCTGCATCTACGACTCGCCGCTGACCAAGGTCATCGGCAACCAGGTCAAGGTCGTCGGCTGGTACGACAACGAGTGGGGCTACTCCAACCGCCTCGCGGACCTGATCAAGCTCGTCGGCTCGAAGCTCTGAGCCGGATGACCGTCAAGAACCTCGACGACCTGCTGGGCGAGGGCGTTCAGGGCCGGTACGTACTCGTGCGGTCCGACCTGAACGTCCCGCTCGACGGGGATCGCATCACCGACGACGGCCGCGTCCGCGCGGCGCTGCCGACGATCAAGAAGCTCGCCGACGCGGGCGCGAAGGTCGTCGTCACCGCGCACCTCGGCCGCCCCAAGGGCGAGCCGGACCCCAAGTACACCCTCGCGCCCGTCGCCAAGCGGCTCTCCGAGCTGCTCGGCGCCGAGGCCACGCTGGCCGGCGACCTCGTCGGCGAGTCCGCCAAGACGCTGACCGCCGGCCTGGCCGACGGCGGCGTCGTCCTGCTGGAGAACGTGCGCTTCGACGCGCGCGAGACCAGCAAGGACGCCGTGGACCGCTCCGAGCTGGCCGCCGAGCTGGGCGCGCTCGTCCCGGGCGGCGCGTTCGTCTCCGACGGCTTCGGCGTCGTGCACCGCAAGCAGGCCTCGGTCTACGAGGTCGCCTCGGTGCTCCCGGCCTACGCGGGCGGCCTCGTGCTGGCCGAGCTGGACGTGCTGAAGAAGCTCACCGACGACGTCCAGCGGCCCTACGTGGTCGTGCTCGGCGGCGCGAAGGTGTCCGACAAGCTCGGCGTCATCGCGAACCTGCTGACCAAGGTCGACCGGCTGCTCGTCGGCGGCGGCATGGCGTACACCTTCCTCAAGGCCCAGGGCCACGAGGTCGGCAACTCGCTGCTGCAGGCCGACCAGCTCGACCAGGTGAAGGGCTTCCTCGCCGAGGCCGAGAAGCGCGGCGTCGAACTGGTGCTGCCGGTCGACGTCCTCGCCGCGACCGGGTTCTCGGCCGACGCCGAGCACGAGGTCGTCGAGGCCACGGCCATCCCGGCCGACCGCGAAGGCCTGGACATCGGCCCGAAGACGCGTGAGCTGTTCGCCGGCAAGCTGGCCGACGCCAAGACCGTGTTCTGGAACGGCCCGATGGGCGTGTTCGAGTTCGAGGCCTTCTCCGGTGGCACCCGTGCCGTCGCCGAAGCCCTGGTCAAGAGCGACGCGTTCACCGTCGTCGGCGGCGGCGACTCCGCGGCCGCGGTGCGCCAGCTGGGCCTGCCCGAAGACGGCTTTTCGCACATCTCCACCGGTGGCGGGGCCTCGCTCGAGTACCTCGAAGGCAAGGAACTGCCGGGCGTGACCGCCCTGGAGGAGAAGAACTAGTGGCACGCAAGCCGTTCATCGCCGGCAACTGGAAGATGAACCAGAACCACCTCGAGGCGATCGCGCTGGTGCAGAAGATCGCCTTCGCGCTGCCGGAGAAGTACTACGCGAAGGTCGACGTGGCGGTGCTGCCGCCGTTCACCGACATCCGCAGCGTGCAGACCCTGATCGACGGCGACAAGCTGTCGCTGACGTACGGCGCGCAGGACATCTCCTCGCACGACTCCGGTGCCTACACCGGTGAGGTGTCGGGCGTGATGCTGGCCAAGCTGGGCTGCAGCTTCGTCACCGTCGGGCACTCGGAGCGGCGGGAGTACCACGCCGAGACCGACGAGCTGGTCAACAAGAAGGTCAAGGCCGCGCTCAAGCACGGCATCACGCCGATCCTCTGCATCGGGGAGAAGCTCGAGGTCCGCGAGGCCGGCGAGCACATCCACCACACCACGACGCAGCTGATCGACGGCCTGAAGGGCCTCAAGCCCGAGCAGGTCGGCGGCGTGGTCGTGGCGTACGAGCCGGTCTGGGCGATCGGCACCGGCAAGGTCGCCACCCCCGCGGACGCCGAAGAGGTCTGCAAGGCCATCCGCGCCACCCTCCAGGAGAAGTACGGCGACGAGGTCGCTTCGTCCGTCCGGGTGCTTTACGGGGGATCGGCGAAGGCGAACAACATCAGTGACCTGGTGGCCTGCGAAAACGTCGATGGTGCCCTGGTCGGCGGAGCGAGCCTCGACGGCGAGGAGTTCACGAAACTCTGCGCACTCGCCGCGGGCGGGCCGCTGCCCTGATCGAGGCCACGACCGGGTAACCTGTGTATCCGGTCCGTCACACAGCAGTGGACGAGTCCAGGGGTACGGTGGTGGTCGTCACGACCATGCCGTGCCCCTGCATTCTCCTAGAGCCCAGAGGATGACATGAAGCTGTTCCTGCAAATCCTGTTGATCGTCACCAGCGTCTTCCTCGTGGTGGCGGTTCTCCTGCACCGCGGGCGCGGTGGCGGCCTGTCGTCGCTGTTCGGTGGCGGGATGCAGTCGAGCCTGGCCGGGTCGAGCGTGGCCGAGAAGAACCTCGACCGGATCACTCTGCTGCTGGGCGCGGTGTGGCTGATCAGCATCATCGGGCTGGGCCTGCTGCTCAAGGTGTGACGTCCGGCGCCCCCGCCGGCGATCGAGACCGGGTCACACCAGCGGGGTGCGCAGCGATTCGGCGTGCCTATTGGGGGGCGCGCCGCCGATTCCATAGGTGTGAGGATTCATGGTTGGCGGTAACGCGATTCGGGGCACCCGGGTGGGTGCCGGACCTACGGGCGAATCGGAACGAGGTGAGTCGGCGCCACGGCGCCGGGTCGGCTACTGGTGCGCCAACGGGCACGAAGCCCGTCCGTCGTTCGCCCTGGAGGCGGAGATCCCGGACGAGTGGGACTGCCCCCGCTGCGGGCTCCCCGGCGGGCAGGACGAGAAGAACCCCCCGGCCGCACCCCGGACCGAGCCCTACAAGACCCACCTGGCGTACGTGAAGGAGCGGCGCAGCGACGCCGACGGCGAGGCCATCCTCGCCGAGGCCTTGGAGCGCCTGCGCCAGCGCCGGGAGATCATCTAAGCGCCACCGCCAGAAGCCACCCCGAGGAAGCAACCCCTTCGAGGTGGCTTCTCGCGCGCCCAGATTCCACCCTCCGGGCTCCCCAACCCAGGCCAGCCCGACTCACGTACCCGGCAGACGACACGGCCTCACGTCGTGTCGACTCTCCAATCACGCGAGTCGGCGCCCCAATCACGAGCCGGCGCTCCAATCACACGAGCCGGCGCTCCAAGCACATGAGTCGACTCCCCAATCACGCGAGTCGACCCTTCAGGTACACGAGTCGACTCCCATCGCGCGAGTTGACCCTTCAAGCACACGTGTCGACTCCCCAATCACGCGAGCCGACCCCTCAATCACGCGAGCCAGCCTCCCGATCACGTGAGCTGACTTCCCCAAGCACATGAGCCGACCCCCAGGCCCGCGAGCCGACTCGAGGTACGTGAACCGATCTTCCGGTATGCGACCCGACCGTCCAGGTACGTGACCCGACTGCCTGGGTACGCACCTCGACCGCCGGGGTACGTGAACCGACTCTCGGCGTACGCGAACCGACTGTCCAGGTACGCGAGGCGACTCTCCAAGCACATGCGTCGACCGCCGGGCCGCCTGAGCAGCCCCCGATTCCACGCTACCGGCGAGCACTGACAACCCCGGGAACCGGAAAGCCGCGAGCGACGCACTCAGGCCTTCAACGACCTGAATGCGCCGCTCGCGGCTTCGTCGAATCCGGAATCGTCGGCCCCCGCCCGTAGGCTGGAATCGGGGGCTGCTCAGCGCCGGGTGGGTCAGCATCGCCGGGTCAACAGCCCCCGGCCGGGTCGGCGGCTCCGTGATTCAGTGGCTCAGCGGATACCGGGCCCGGACCCGGAAACCGCCGTCCTCCGTACCGGACGTCTCGAAACTGCCGCCCAGCAGGCGGGCGCGCTCGGCCAGCCCCGTCAGGCCGTGGCCGCCCGACGGCAGGCCTTCGCCCGCCCGGCGGGCGCGCTCGTTGCGGACCTCGATCTTGAGCGCGCCGTGCTCACCCTGGATGCGGATGGTCGCCGTCGCGCCCGGGGCGTGCTTGTGGACGTTGGTCAGGCACTCCTGCACCGTCCGGTACGCCGCCGCCGACACCTGGTTCGGCAGGGCCTCCGGCAGGTGCTCCACGGACAGGTGCACCGGGACCTCCGACGTCCGGATCAGCCGGTCGAGGTCGTTGATCCCGGGGCGCGGACCGTCGTCGTCGGCGTCCGCGCGCAGCACGCTCAGCAGCGACCGCAGCTCCTCGAGGGTCCGCTTGCTCAGGCCGCGGATGACCTGCGCGGTCTCCATCGCCCGGGCGTCGGTCGTCTGGGCCTGCAGCGCGCCGGCCTGCATCGCGATCAGCGTGATCTGGTGCGACACGACGTCGTGCATCTCGCGGGCCAGCCGGGCGCGCTCCTCGGCGCGGACGGCGTCGGCGTGGAAGCGGCGCTCGCGGTCCCGGCTCGTGGCCAGCTCGGCGAGCTTGTTCGCGACCTCGGTGCGGGCGCCGATGAGCATGCCGATCGCGATCGGCATGCCGGCGACGAGGACGCCGTAGATGCCGTCGAGGATGTGCTCGCGCCAGCTCAGCTGGACGAAGTCCTCCAGCGGCCACTGCACGAACCGGCACGTCCACACCAGCCCGGCGCCGACCCAGGTCTGCCAGTGCAGCTGACGGCGGGTGGCGAGCATGCCGAGCGTGATCATGCTCGCCAGCTGCGCCCAGCCGGCCAGGAAGCCGGGGACGGCGACGAGCACGGCGAGGAACGGGAACTTGCGGCGGAACACCACGGCGAGGCAGGCCGCGCCGGACAGGTAGATCGAGTAGGGCTGGGCCTTCTCGGGGATCACCAGCCAGACGTCGAGCACGGCCAGGATGACCGCGGCCGCCTCGATGGCGAACATGACCACAGCGGGGCGGGGGAACGAGCCGAACGCGCTCAGACCACGCCTTCGCACCCGCTCGGCGGCCGATGGCCCCGAGCCGGCGATCGAGATGCCTGGAATCGAGAGTCCCTCTGTACTCATCGCTGGCGACCCCATTCGTCTTGTGGACTTGATGGTGAGAGGTGCTCAGGGCCCGATCGGGACGCGCAGCAGAGAACAAATGTGCGGATGCTAACGAGGTTGCGTGGGAAGACGGTAAGTTTCACGCGCCGTTGGCGGATTGACGTCCGGATTCCGCATTTGATTGCGCCGTTCGGGCGATGGCGTCGTCGGCGCACTACTGACAGTGGATCTGTCACTGCCTAGCGTGTACCGGGATGACCACATCGTGGGAATCACGTTACCTCTCCGTGGGCGCCCGGCATAGGTCGTCAGGCCGCTGCCGTCCGGATGCCGTCACCCAGAAGGCGCACGAGCCCCTCTTTGCAGGCCTTCGCCGTCTCGATCGACCGCGGCAGCATCCGCGCCTCGTAGGTCCGGACGGCCTCGCCGACGGTCGGCGACGTCGCCAGCGCGGTCGCGAGCTCGGTGCCGTCCAGCATCGCGAGGTTCGCGCCGACCCCGAGCGGCGGCATCAGGTGCGCGGCGTCGCCGAGCAGGGTGAGGCCGGGCGTCGACGTCCAGGCGTGCGGCACCGGCAGCACGTACAACGGCCGGTGCGTGAACGCGCCGTCGTTGTCGCGCAGGAACCCGAGCAGCTCCGGGTGCCAGCCGGTGTAGCGCTGCAGCAGCGTCGCGCGCACCGCGTCCGTGTCGGCGAAGTCGAAGCCGGCATGCCAGTCCTCCGGCGCGTGGAACACGGCGTAGCCGCGGATGTGGCCGTTGCTGTTGCGCTGGGCGAAGATCGCGTTCCCGCCGGTCTTCGCCACCATCGTGCCCTGGCCGGTCAACGCGGCCAGCGCGGCGTGCCGGCGGTCGGCGTCGTCGAGCCCGAACTCGACGAACGCGACGCCGCTGTACTCCGGCCGGACGCCGGTCAGGGCGCGGCGGACGCGGGACCACGCGCCATCGGCGCCGATGACCAGGTCGAAGTCCTCGGTGGTGCCGTCGGCGAAGCGCAGCCGGGCGGTGCCGTCCGGCAGCGGCGTGACGTCGTCGGTGGCGCGGCCCCAGCGGACGGTGCCGGGGGAGAGGGAGTCCAGCAGGAGGCCGCGGAGCTGGCCGCGGTCGATCTCGGGCTTGAACTCGTCGTCCTCGGCAGGGATCTCGTCCACGAGGACGTCCGTGGTGCGCGGGTCGACCGCGCGCATCTGCTGGCCTTCGGGCCGGGCGAGTGCGCGCCACGTCTCGTGCAGGCCGGCCGTGCGGAGGGCGACCTGGCCGGTGTCGCCGTGCATGTCGAGCGTGCCGCCCTGGGGGCGCGCGTCGGCCGAAGCCTCCTGTTCGAAGACGGTGACGGTGTGGCCGTGCAGCTGCAGGACGCGAGCGCAGGCGAGCCCGCCGAGGCCGGCGCCGACGATCGCGATCTTGGTGTTGGCGGTGGTGCTGGTGGTGTTCATGGCTTCCCCCTGGAAGTTCGGGCCGCCGGTTTCGTTCCGGCGGCGATGAACCCAGGAAAGCAGATCCACTGCGAAAGTGCAATGACTACACTTTTGAAGTGAGTCCACCATCACGTAGACTGGCGTACATGACAGAAGTGATCGGGCGCCGTGAGCGCAAGAAGGCGCAGACCCGCAAGGCGCTGGCCGACGCGGCGCTCGAACTGTTCCTCGAGCGCGGCTTCGACCAGGTCGGGGTGAAGGAGGTGGCGGACGCCGCCGACGTCTCCGTGACGACGCTCTTCAAGCACTTCCCCAGCAAGGAAGCCCTGGTGTTCGACCAGGAGGCCGACATCGAGACGGCGCTGGTCGACGCGGTCCGCGGCCGGCCGCCGGCGCACACGATCGTGGACGCGCTGCGCAAGCACATCCTGGTCGACGTGGCCGCCTCCCCGGGCGACGCGTTCCTCCGCCTCACGGAGAGCACCCCGGCCCTGCGCGAGTACGGCAGGCGGATGTGGATGCGCCACGAGACGGCGCTGGCCCGCGCGATCGCGGCGGAGTCGGGCGCCCCGGAGAACGACGTGGCGTGCGCGGCGCTGGCCCGCTTCGCGCTGGCATCGCGGGACTTGATCGCGGGCCACGAGAACCCCCGCCGAGCGGCGGAGGAGATCTTCGCCCGCCTGGAGCGCGGCTGGCGGACGGAGTGAGCGCTGGTCCGGGCAGGCGAGACCCGCTCGGATAGCGGCGAAGTCGATCGAGGCCGCGAATTCCGCTCGGACTGCGGCGGGCTGGGTGAGTAAGGCCTGGTGACCGGGTGAGCGGCCGATCGAGGCGGCGAGTTCCGCTGCTACCGCGGCGGATTGATGAGCACGGCTTGGCCGACCGAGGGTGCCGGTGAAGTGAGCAGCCGATCGAGGTGGCGGGTTCCGCTCGGCCGAGATGGTTGGTGAGCAGAGCTTGGCCGGTCGAGGGTGCGCGCCAGAGTGAGCAGCCGATCGATGCGGCGGGTTCCACTTGGATCGCGGCGAGTTGGCGAGCAAAGCCTGGGCGGTCGAGGGTGCGGGCGAAGTGAGCAGCCGACCGGGCGCGAGATTCGCTTGGATCGCGGCGGGCTGGGTGCGTAAAGCCTTGTCGGCTGAAGTGAGCGACCAATCGAGGTGGCGAGTTTCGCTGGGAACGCGGCGGATTGATGAGCAAGGCTTGGCCGACCGAGGGGCCGGTGAAGGGGGCAGCCGAGGCGGCGAGTTCCGTTTGGATCGCGGCGAGTTGGCGAGCAAAGCCTGGCCCGCCGAGCGCGCGGGCGGAGTGAGCAGCCCCCGTTTCCACGCTACCCGGGAGCCACGACAGTTTCGGCGCCCTGAACGCCGCGAACAGCCGCGAACGGCCGCGGAACGCCGTAGCAGGCGTGCCGCACCGGCCCCCGAAAGCCGTGAAGGCCCCCTCCCAAGGGGAGGAGGCCTTCACGGAACCTACGACCATCAAGCCGTCGGTGGTTGGTGCACCTTTGTTAGCTTGCCCGCCGCCGTGCGGTCCAGTAGCCACAGCGTCCGGCGGTGTCCTCGGGCGCCCGCTACCGGGAGCTGGGCTTCGTCCGCTCCCGAGAGTGCCAGCGCTACCGCGTCGGCCTTGGCTTCGCCCGCTGTCATCAGCCAGACGTCCTGGGCTCGGCGGATTGCCGGCAGGGTCAGGGAAACGCGCGTCGGTGGGGGCTTGGGGCAGTTGCGCACCGCCACCACCGAACGCTCCTTCTCGTACACCGCCGGGGATTCCGGGAACACCGATGCGGTGTGGCCCTCGCCGCCCAGGCCGAGCAGCATGATGTCGAACGTCGGGACGTCGCCGTCGTCCGGGCCCGCGTTGTCCGCCAGCACCCGTGCGTACGCCTCGGCGGCGGCGTCCGGGTCGTCGCCGAACTCGCCGTCCGATGCCGCTACCGCGTGGACCCGCTTCGGGTCGAGTGGGACGTGGTCCAGCAGGGCCTCGCGGGCCTGCTTCTCGTTCCGCTCGTCCGAATCGGCCGGGACGAACCGCTCGTCGCCCCAGTAGATGTCCAGGCGCGACCAGTCGATCGCGTCGCGCGCGCTCGAGTTCCGCAGCTCGGTCAGCACCGCGATGCCGGTGCCGCCGCCGGTGAGCACCAGCGACGCCGAACCCTTGGCCGCCTGGACGTCCACGAGCCGGGTGACCAGCCGGGCCGCCGCGGCGGCGGCCAGCAGGTCCTGGTTCGCGTGGACGACGACCTCGGTCTTGCTCATGAAGCGCTCTTCTTGCCGTCGGCACCCGCCTTGGCCGGAGTCTTGGCCGGTGCAGGCGCAGCAGCAGCAGCAGCGCCCGCCGCGGCCGGCGAGGTGACGTCCGCCTTGGCCGGCGCGCCCGTCTTGCCGTTCGTGCCGGACGTGATCTTGCCCAGGCCGTGCAGCGCCGCCTCGTAGACCTCGTCCGGGTCGAGCCGCCGCAGCTCCTCGACCAGGCAGTCCTGCGTGCTGCGCCGCTGCAGGGCGATCCGCCGGGTCGGCTGGCCCGGCTGGGTCAACGTGCCGACGCGCCCGTCCGGCCGGTGCAGCTCAACCGCGCCCGAACGACGCTCCAGGGTCACCGAGGTGATCCCGGCCGCGCCCGAGCTCTTGACCCGCTTGACCGGCACCTTCAGGTACTCGGCCAGCCACGCGGCCAGCAGCTCGGTCGACGGCGAGTCGGCCTCGCCGGTCACCGTCGCGGCGGTGATCTTCTCGTACGGCGGCAGGTCCAGCGCGGAGACGAGCTGGGCGCGCCAGTGCGTCAGCCGCGTCCAGGCCAGGTCCGTGTCGCCCGCGGTGTACGCCTTCGCCCGCGTGGTCAGCGACTTGACGGGGCTCTTCTCCGCGGCCGAGTCGGTGATCCGGCGCTGGGCCAGCTCGCCGAGCGGATCCTTGTCCGGGTCCTTCGGGCCGGCGCCGGGCCACCAGCAGACGATCGGCGCGTCCGGCAGCAGCAGCGGGACGACCGCGCTCTGGCCCTGGGCGGCCAGCGGGCCGTAGAGCCGCAGCACGATGACCTCGCTCGCGCCGGCGTCGCCGCCGACGCGGATCTGGCCGTCGATGCGCGGTGACGCGGTGCGCGCGCCCTTGGCGACCACGATCACCCGTGACGGGTGCTCGCGGCTCGCGCCGTTGGCCGCTTCGATCGCCGCTTCGAGGTGGCTGTCGTCGTCGGCCACGATGACCAGCGTGAGCACCCGGCCGAGCGCTACTTGCCCGCCTTGTTCGCGGATCTCCACCAGCTTCTTGTTGAGCAGCGAAGTCGTGGTGGACGGCAGGTCGATGATCACGGGCGCCTCCATTTCCGGCCGGTGCGCTCCAGCATTTCGTCGGCGGACGGCGGGCCCCACGTGCCCGGCGGGTACTGCTCCGGCGCCCCCTCCTTGGCCCAGTGCTCGATGACCGGGTCGAGGATCTTCCAGGACAGCTCGACCTCTTCGTTGACCGGGAACAGCGACGGCTCGCCGAGCAGGACGTCGAGGATCAGGCGCTCGTAGGCCTCGGGGGAGGACTCGGTGAACGCGTGCCCGTACCCGAAGTCCATGGTGACGTCGCGGACCTCCATCGTGGTCCCCGGCACCTTCGAGCCGAACCGCAGCGTGATGCCCTCGTCCGGCTGGACCCGGATGACCAGGGCGTTCTGCCCCAGCTCCTCGGTCGACGTCGAATCGAACGGCAGGTGCGGCGCCCGCTTGAACACCACGGCGATCTCGGTGACGCGGCGGCCGAGCCGCTTGCCGGTGCGCAGGTAGAACGGCACCCCGGCCCACCGGCGGCTCTGCACCTCGAGCGTCACGGCCGCGAAGGTCTCGGTCTTCGAGTCCTTCGCGAAGCCCTCTTCCTGCAGCAGGCCGGGCACCTTCGTGCCGCCCTGCCAGCCGCCCGCGTACTGCCCGCGCGCGGTGGTCTTGCTCAGCGGCCCGATCGCGCTGGTGCCCGAGAGCACCTTGATCTTCTCCGCGCGCAGGGCCCGCGGGTCGAACGACAGCGGCTCCTCCATCGCGGTGAAGGCGAGCAGCTGCAGCAGGTGGTTCTGGATGACGTCGCGGGCCGCGCCGATGCCGTCGTAGTACCCCGCGCGGCCGCCGAGGCCGATGTCCTCGGCCATGGTGATCTGCACGTGGTCGACGTAGTTGGCGTTCCAGATCGGCTCGAACAGCTGGTTCGCGAAGCGCAGCGCCAGGATGTTCTGGACCGTCTCCTTGCCGAGGTAGTGGTCGATGCGGAACACCGACTCCTCGGGGAAGACGTCGTTGACGATCGCGTTGAGCTCTTCGGCGCTCTTCAGGTCGTGGCCGAACGGCTTCTCGATGACGACGCGGCGCCAGGTGTTCTCGTCCGCGTTGGCCAGCCCGGAGCGGGCCAGCTGCTTGGTCACCACCGGGAACGCGCCGGGCGGGATCGACAGGTAGAACGCCGTGTTGCCGCCGGTGCCGCGTTCCTTGTCGAGGTCCTTGACCGTCTGCGCGAGCCGGTCGAAGGCGTCGTCGTCGTCGAAGGTGCCCTGCACGAACCGGATGCCCTCGGCGAGCCGGTTCCAGACCGACTCCTTGAACGGCGTGCGCGCGTGCGCCTTGACCGAGTCGTGCACGAGCTCGCCGAAGTCCTGGTGCTCCCAGTCGCGGCGGGCGAACCCGACGAGCGAGAAGCCGGCGGGCAGCAGCCCGCGGTTGGCCAGGTCGTAGATGGCGGGCATCAGCTTCTTGCGGGCCAGGTCGCCGGTGACCCCGAAGATCACCAGGCTGGACGGCCCGGCGATGCGCGGGAGCCGCTTGTCCCGCTCGTCCCGCAGCGGGTTGCTCCAGGTCATGCTTCCCCCTCCTGAACCGCGACCTCCTGCACCGCGCGGACAACGGCCGCGAGGCCCGCGGCGCGGTCGGTCAGGTGCAGGCGCAGCACCGGGCGGCCGTGCTCGGCGAGCACCTGCCCGTCGCCCAGGGCCTGGGCGTGCTGCAGCTGCCCCAGCGTGTACGGCCGGTCCGGCACGTCGAGGTCCCGCTCCACCGCGCCGGTGAGCTGCAGGAAGACGCCGTTCTGGTGGCCGCCCTTGTGGTACTGCCCGGTGGAGTGCAGGAACCGGGGACCCCAGCCGAACGTGGTCTGCAGGCCGGTGCGCTGGGCGATCTCGCCGCGCAGCAGCGCCGTCGACGCGTCGTCGAGCCGGTCCAGGTAGGCCTGCACCGCGATGTAGCCGGCGTCCGGCGCGGAAGCGAAGAACGCGCGGAGCACGTCGACGAGCTTCCCGTCGGTCGAAACGCCTTCGCTGCCGAAGATCTCGACCGGTCCGTCCACATTGGACGCCGTCTCGCCGCCCTTGAGCTTCTCCGGGTCGTCCAGCAGCGCGCGCGCCGCCTTCTTCGCGGTCTCGACGTCGGGCTGGTCGAACGGGTTGATCCCGAGCAGCCTGCCGGCCAGCGCGGTGGCGAACTCCCAGAGCAGCAGCTGCGCGCCGAGCGAGCCGGTGACGCCGATCTTCGCCCCGCCCTTGGGGCTGCCGACGGACACCGCGGTGGCGTCGGCCTTCGCGTCGGCGAAGCCGGGTGCCTCCGTGCCTTCGACCGCGACCGGCAGCAGGCCGGTGCCCTCCTTGCCGGTGGACTCGGCGATCAGCTGCTCGGCCCAGTCCGGGAACCCCTTGATGCCGGAACCGGAGTCGGCCAGCACGACCTTCTCGGCGCCCTGCTCGTGCGCGGCGGCCCACGCGGCGGCCAGCTTGACCGCCGGGTTGTCCACCGAGTCCGAAGCGAGCTCTTCGGCCGCCGAAGCGGCCTGGTCGAGCAGCCGGGCGACGTCCGCGCCGGCCAGCCCGGCCGGGACGAGCCCGAACGCGGTCAGCGCGGAGTAGCGGCCGCCGACGTGCGGGTCGGCGAGGAAGGTCTTGCGGTAACCCTCCTTTTCGGACAGTGCCTGGAACGGCGAGCCCGGGTCGGTGACGACCACGATCCGCCGCGCCGCGTCGATCCCCGCGTCGGTGAACGCCTTCGCGAAGATCCGCCGGTGGCTGTCGGTCTCGACGGTGCCGCCCGACTTCGACGACACCACGATCACCGTGCGCTCGAGGTCGCCGGCGAGCGCGTCGGCGACCTGGCCCGGGTCGGTCGTGTCGAGCACGGTCAGCGCGACGTCGTCGGTCCCGGTGATCAGCTCCGGCGCGAGCGACGAGCCGCCCATGCCGGCGAGCACCACGCGGTCGACGCCCTCGGACCGCAGTTCGGTGCGCAGCGCCTCGATCTCGCCGATCAGCGGCCGGGACGACTTGTGCAGCGTCGTCCACGACAGCCGGATCGACGCTTCGGATTCGGCGTCCGGTCCCCAGAGCGTGGCGTCCTTCGCGGCCAGCTTCGACGCGGCCTGGTCGGCGACCAGCCGGTCGGCCAGCGGCGCGGCGCGCTCCGCCAGTTCGGCGTCCACGATCTCGACGCCGGTCTTTTCCCCTGTCGTCATGTCGTGCTTCAGCCCTTCGCCTTTTCCAGCTGGCCGTTGACGGTGTCGAGCAGTTCGGTCCAGGACTTCTCGAACTTCTCGACGCCTTCGTTCTCCAGCACCAGGAACACGTCGGTGATGTCGATGCCGACGGCCGAGAGCTTGTCGAAGACCTCCTGCGCCTCGGCGCCGCGGCCGGACACCTGGTCACCCTTGAGCTCGGAGCCTTCGGCGACGGCGTCCATCGTCTTCTCCGGCATGGTGTTGACGGTGTCCTTCACCACCAGGTCGTCGACGTAGAGGGTGGGGGAGTAGTCCGGGTTCTTGACGCCGGTCGAGGCCCACAGCGGACGCTGCGCGTTCGCGCCGTCGGCCGCGAGGGCCTTCCAGCGGTCCGTTGCCGAGAGCTCCTCGAAGGCCGCGTAGGCGAGCCGGGCGTTGGCGACGGCCGCCTTGCCGCGCAGGGCCTTGGCCTCGTCGGTGCCGATCGCGTCGAGCCGCTTGTCGATCTCGGTGTCCACCCGGGACACGAAGAACGACGCGACCGAGTGGATGCCGCGCAGGTCGTGGCCGTTGGCCTTCGCCTGCTCCAGCCCGGCGAAGTAGGCCTCGATGACCTTCTTGTAGCGCTCGACGGAGAAGATCAGCGTGACGTTGACGCTGATGCCCTCGGCGAGCGTGGCGGTGATCGCCGGCAGGCCCTCTTCGGTGGCCGGGATCTTGATCAGCGTGTTCGGCCGGTCGACGGTCTTCCACAGGTCCTGGGCCTCGGCGACCGTCCGGTCGGTGTCCTTGGCCAGGCGCGGGTCGACCTCGATCGAGACGCGGCCGTCGACGCCGTTCGTGGCGGCGTAGACGTCGCGGAACAGGTCCGCGGCGTTGCGCACGTCGGTCGTGGTCAGGTCCCGGATGGTCGCCTCGACGTCGGCGCCCTGGGCGGCGAGCTCCTTCGTCCGCTCGTCGTAGGCGTCACCCTTCGACATCGCGTTGGCGAAGATCGTCGGGTTGGTCGTCACGCCGACGACGTGCTTGTCGCGGACCAGCGCGGCGAGGTTGCCGGTGTTCAGGCGTTCACGCGAAAGGTCGTCCAGCCAGATCGAAACACCGGCCTCGGACAGCTGCGCGAGCTTGTCGTTGCTCATCAATGTCCCTTTCAGTTCTTGGTGTTGGCGATCGAGCGGCGGGCGGCGTCGACGACTGCTTCCGTGGTGAACCCGAACTCACGGAACAGGGTGCCGGCATCGGCGGAGGCGCCGAAGTGCTCGATCGAGACGTTCACGCCGGCGTCACCGGTGAAGCGGTGCCACGACTGGGCGATGCCCGCCTCGACGGACACGCGGGCCTTCACGCCGGCCGGGATGACGGACTCGCGGTAGGCCGCGTCCTGCGCGTCGAACCACTCGACGCACGGCATCGAGACGACGCGCGCCTTGACGCCGTCGGCCTCGAGGACCTTCTTCGCCTCGACGGCGAGCTGGACCTCGGAGCCGGTGCCGATCAGCACCACGTCCGGGGTGCCGTCCGAGTCCGCGAGGACGTACCCGCCCTTGGCGACGCCTTCCGCGCTGGTGCCCTCGAGCACCGGCACGTTCTGGCGGGTGAGCGCCAGGCCGGACGGGTGGTGGATGTCCTCCAGCACGGCCTTCCACGCGTAGGCGGTCTCGTTGGCGTCCGCCGGGCGGACGACGTTGAGGCCCGGGATCGCGCGCAGCGCGGAGAGCTGCTCGATCGGCTGGTGCGTCGGGCCGTCCTCGCCGAGCCCGATCGAGTCGTGCGTCCACACGTAGGTGACCGGCGCCTTCATCAGCGCGGCCAGCCGGACCGGCGGGCGCATGTAGTCGGAGAAGATGAGGAACGTCGCGCCGTACGGGCGGGTGCCGCCGTGCAGCGCGATCCCGTTGAGGATCGAGCCCATGGCGTGCTCGCGGATGCCGAAGTGCAGCGTCCGGCCGTACGGGCTGGTCTTCCACATGTCCGTGGAAGCCTTCTCCGGGCCGAACGAGTCGGCGCCCTTCATCGTGGTGTTGTTGCTCTCGGCGAGGTCCGCGGACCCGCCCCACAGCTCCGGCAGCGGCTCGGCGAGCGCGTTGAGCACCTCACCGGAGGCCTTGCGGGTGGCGACGCCCTTGGCGTCCGGCTCCCACTTCGGCAGGTTGTCGGCGAAGCCCTCGGGCAGCGTGCGGGTGGCCATCCGGTCCGCGATCTTCTTGCGCTCCGGGTTCGCCTCGCCCCACGCCGCGAACTTCTCCTGCCATTCGGCGTGGGCGGCCTTGCCGCGCTCGAGCGCCTGGCGGGTGTGCTTGATGACGTCGTCCTCGACCTGGAACGACTGCTCCGGGTCGAAGCCCAGGATCTTCTTGACCTCGGCGACCTCTTCGGCGCCCAGCGCCGCGCCGTGCGCCTTGCCGGTGCCCATCTTCTTCGGCGCGGGGTAGCCGATGACGGTCCGCACCGCGATGAACGACGGCTTGCCCGTTTCGGCCTTCGCGTTCTTGATGGCCTCTTCGAGCGCGACGACGTCTTCGCCGCCTTCGACGAACTGGGTGTGCCAGCCGTAGGCCTCGTACCGCGCGACCGTGTCCTCCGAAAGGGCGATGTTCGTGTCGTCCTCGATGGAGATCTTGTTGTCGTCCCAGAAGACGATCAGGTTGCCCAGCTCCTGGCGGCCCGCGATGGACGACGCCTCGGCGGTGACGCCCTCTTCGATGTCGCCGTCGGAGGCGATGGAGTAGATGAAGTGGTCGAAGATGCTCTCGCCGGGAGCGGCGTCCGGGTCCAGCAGGCCGCGCTCGCGGCGGGCGGCCATCGCCATGCCCACGGCGTTCGCCAGGCCCTGCCCGAGCGGGCCGGTGGTGGTCTCGACGCCGTCGGTGTGGCGGTACTCCGGGTGACCCGGGGTCTTCGAGCCCCACTTGCGCAGCTGCTTGAGGTCCTCGAGCTCGAGGCCGTAACCGGCGAGGTACAGCTGGATGTAGAGCGTCAGGCTGCTGTGCCCGGCCGACAGCACGAACCGGTCGCGGCCCGGCCAGTTCTGGTCGTTCGGGTCGTGACGCAGCGTGCGCTGGAAGAGCGTGTAGGCCAGCGGCGCCAGGCTCATCGCGGTACCGGGGTGGCCGCTGCCACAGTTCTCGACCGCGTCCGCGGCGAGTACCCGGACGGTGTCCACGGCGCGGGTGTCGGTGTCGGTCCAGTCGGCGGGCGTGTTGCGCCGCAGGAGTGGGTTGTTCTCGCTGGTAGGGGCGGTTTCGGACACTGAACTCCAACTCCCGGTCATGATGGTTGCGGCTGGTCTTCCTCGTTCCGGTTACCCGTGCGCGGGGTCATCTATCTCAATCGATCCCGAAGGGACGATATTCCTGCTCGCGACCCTGCGCAGGGGCAATCGCGGCCCGACCCGGCCAGCCTAGTGCTTGAGCCCGTCGAGGACCCGCGATCACCCACGGGATTCACCACGTCTAACATCGTTCGAGGGTTCAGACCGGCGGTTTTCAGCGGCACCACACGCCTCCGGCATCGGGCCCGCCCCGAACCTGACGCAGGGAGTGAAATGTCGTTGGTGAACGCTGCGCACGGACGCAGTGAGGACACCAGCGCCGTGCACCCGACCGGTGAACGACCGCACGGTGACCGGCGACGCATCCGCCAGGTCGTCGGCGCCTACGCCGCGCTGGCGAAGCCGCGGGTGATCGAGCTCCTCCTGGTGACCACCATCCCGGCGATGTTCCTCGCCGGCCGGCAGATCCCCTCGCCGTGGCTGGTACTGGCCACGCTGCTGGGCGGGACGATGGCCGCGGGCAGCGCGAACGCGCTCAACTGCGTGATCGACGCGGACATCGACAAGGTGATGAACCGCACGAAGCGGCGTCCCCTGGTGAAGGACTCGGTGCCGCGGCGCGGCGCGCTGATCTTCGGCTTGGTGATGGGCGTCGCCTCGGCCGTGGTGCTCTACTTCACGGTCAACATGCTGTCGGCGATCCTCGCGGTCGCGACGATCCTCTTCTACATCTTCGTCTACACGCTCGGCCTGAAGCGGCGCACGTCGCAGAACGTCGTCTGGGGCGGCGCGGCCGGCTGCATGCCGGTGGTCATCGGCTGGGCGGCCGTCACGGGCACCGTCCAGTGGCCGGCGTTTGTGATGTTCGGCGTCATCTTCTTCTGGACCCCGCCGCACACCTGGGCGCTGGGCATGAAGTACCGCGACGACTACGAGCGCGCGGGCGTCCCGATGCTCCCGGTCGTGGCCACCGCCCAGCACGTCGCCAAGCAGATCGTCATCTACTCGTGGGTGATGGTGGCGTGGACGCTGCTGCTGCTCCCGGTGACGTCGTGGCTGTACGGCACGTTCGCCATCCTCGCGGGCGGCTGGTTCCTGTTCTACGCGCACAGCCTCCAGGCCGCGGTCCGCCGCGGCGAGGAGACGAAGCCGATGGCGCTGTTCCACCGCTCGAACACGTACCTGATGATCGTGTTCGTGGCGCTGGCCGTCGACTCGGCCATCGGCCTGCCGACGCTCGGCCTCCCCTTCTGATCCTGGTGAGGCGCGCAGGCGTCGCGCTGGTCGTGATCGTCCTGTTCGCGGCGTTGCTCTACATCGGCGGCCGCAAGGTGTCGCTGGACCAGAACACGCTGCTGGGCACCGGCTGCGCGATCCCTTCGCACGTCACGGCGGTTTCTTCGGCGCCCGACGCGGCCCCCGGTGGCGGCGGAATCCGCGTCGCCGAAACGTCGTCGTCCGGCGTTGTGCTGGAGAACACGAGCACCCAGGTCGGGTACCGGATCCCGGTCGGCTCGGTTGTGGTGCCGCTGCTCACGCCGGGAGCCCACATCGGCGTGGCTGAGGTCGGCTCTGTCGGCCCGGTGACCTGGCTGTCGCCGGAGTCGTTGGGCGGCTTCACGCCGGTGACGGCCACGGTCGTCCCGGGCGACGTCCGCTACCACTCGGCGAACTGCCGGGCGCTGACCAGCCGGGGCGCCGCGGTCCTGCACCGCGACGCCGCCGGTCGGATCGTGGGCGCGGAACGGTTGTCCGCCGATCGGGTGTCGTGTGTACCGGGGGATCGGGAGCTGCCGTTCACCGCCGGGGCGGGTACCGAGGTCTACCCCTACTGCGACCTCGTCAGCGGCTGACCCCGGACCGTCCTTTCCGAAACTCTCAGTGTCTCGCCGCACACTGTGAGAAACTTCCCCGGTTGGGCGCTTAACTCGGGGAGGGTGAATGCCTGATCACGGTGTCGACCTCGCGGTCGACCTCTATCGGATGCTTGTCGTCGCCAAGGACGATCTGCCGTCGGTATCCGCCGTCTACGGTGATGTCATCGCGAAATACGGCCAAGCGAGGTCCGGTTTGGACGGCGTGATGACGCGGCCGGACCATTTCGGCGGTGACGCTCTGGGGCCGGTGCACGCGGCCTGGGTCGAGTTGCACGGCGCCGCGGCGAAGTTCATGACGGACACCCAGTCCAGTCTGAACGACACCGCGGCAGCGCTGGCCAAAGCCGTCGAGATGTACTCGTCGAACGACCGGGCCGCCGCGGACCAGTTGCACAAGCTGATCGCGGAACGTGGCGAGCCCACGCCGGGGCGGTGACGCGTGAGCTTCGAGGAACTGATGGCCCACGCGAGCGAGATCAAGTTCTTGGCGATCAAACGGGCACTCGACGAGCACGAGACCGAGCCGGAATACGCCCGGCAGGGTGTCGACGGCTACTACCAGCAGGTGATCGAACCCCTGTTCAAGCCGTTCTCGCGCATTCCCGACCCGGCCGGTTACCAGCCGACGATCGACGGCTTGTCCGCCGCGATGCACGACTTGTCCGGCGGCCACATCGACCAGGACCCGATCGACAAGAATCCCTATCTGGCCAATCCGACCCTGGAAAAGATGCACACGGCAAGCGACTACCTCCAGGACTGGTCGGGGCAGGCCGCGATGCTCTTCAAGCAGAAGTTCCTCGACCCGTTCCCGGCGATCTCGGCCAACCAGTTCATCCTCACCGCGATCCTCAAGGCGGCGCTGGAGGCCCACCAGGCGATGTGGGCGAAGACCCGGGACGACATCGACAAGATCGCGCACGCCACGATGGACGTGTTCGACAACAAGTGCTGTGACAAGAACACGTGGAACGTGACCTTCACAGTGTTGTCTTCGATCGGAGCCACCGCCGCCGCCGTTCTCACGGTCGCGACGGACGGCGCTGCGGCCCCTCTCCTGCTGTCGGTGGTCGGTGCGGCCGCGCAGGTCGGAGCGACTCTGCCGCCGGACAGTTTGTCGGACCCGCCCAAGGGGGGCGGCGAGACCGCACTGCAGATCATCAACTCGATGAAGGCGACGATCGATCAGTTGACTCTGGTGGTCCAGAAGGCAGAGGCGGTGATCGCCGAGAAGACCTCCGCTGTCACGAGGCTGCTCGGCGAGCACGGTTCGTATTTCGTCTCGGCACGTCCGGCTGTCACCTCCATTCCGGATGGCGAGATCACCGGCAGCGCCGGCCTCGGCGATTCGAACTGAGGAGCGTGATCATGGGAAGACTCGCCGACCGGCTCGACGGCATCCGGGTACGCGTCCGGGCGCCCGGCGCCGACATCGAGGCTGAACTGCGCAATCGGACGGACATCACGATCACATTCGGCGAAAGCGTCTACGAGTTCGCCGACGAACGTGGGCTGGAGCGCTCACTCGCGGCGCTGGCACGCCTGGTTTACGCGGGCTGGCTGCGGCAGTACCGGGCGGCGATCGACGAGTCCGCTCTCGATATCACGCCGAGCGACGAACGGGACCACGCATTCCTCGACGAACGATCGAAGATCGAAGCCAGCGGGAGGTCCAGTGATGGCAGGATCTCCCTGACCTGCGTGGGCATGCAGGAGATATCGGTGGAGATCGTGCCCGGCACGGTTCGTGAGCTGGCCGAAGAACAGTTCGCGGCGCGTGCCAAGGAGGCCGTCACCATCCTGATCCAGGACTACCTGGCGAAGGTCAGCGCCCTGAGGAAGCGGTTCTACGGATGAGCAGGAAAGGTCTCCTGGCCGTGCTCGGTGTTGTCGTCGTCCTCGCCGCCATCGTCGTCTCGGCAGGTGGCAAGCTGCCCTGGACCGGCGGATCCGCCTCGGACGACAGCTGTGACATCCCCGACCGGGCCCCCGCGAGCACACCGGCGTCCGCGCCGGGCGGGATCGAGGTCGTCGAGCAGGGGTTCAGCCAGAGCCCGTCCGGTCTGGTCAGCCTCGGGGCCGTCCTGGAGAACACCTCTGCCGAGGTCGCTCGCCGGATTCCGGTGCGGTTCCGGCTGTTCGACGCCGCGCAACACGAGCTTCCCGAACTGACGACCGGCGAGCTGAGCGTCGAGATTCCCCTGCTCCTGCCCGGTCAGCGGATCGGCGCCGGAACGGGTGCCTACCGGCGGGAAATCCCCGTGGCCGACGCCGAGACCGCCGTGGGATCGAACGCCTGGGTGCCCCGCGCCGCTGTAGGCAGTCTCACGCCCGTCGGCGCGTCTTACCTCCGCACCTCGCACTTCTATCCGGACAACCCGGTGAACGTCGATGTCCACTACCGGGAGGTGTCCACGAACTGCCGGAACCTGGACAGTCGCGACACCACCGTGGTCTTCCGCGATCGCGCCGGCCGGATCGTCGGCGGCGACCACGGCCCGGCCGGCAACACGCTCACCTTCCAGGACACCCATGGCAACGCCATCGTGGTCGAGCGACAGCCCCCGGTCAGCCCGTCGTGTTCGACAGGGGAGCGGGAGACCTGGGTCATCCCGTACGTCGGCGCTCCCGCCACCGCCGATGACTCCCGCACCGAGGTCTACCCCTACTGCGACCTCAGGCCGGAATGATCCCGCCGTGGTCGCCGTTAAACTTGGCTGGCCCTTTTCCTTGAGGCGAAAGCAGGATGCTCTTGTCCGTCTCGCCGGACGACACACACGCCGCCGAGCTCGCTCGTGAGCAGGCGTACGTCACCACCCTCTACACCAAGCTCGACGCCGAACGCGTCGACGCCCAGCGGCGCCTCGACGAGACGCTGCGGCTGACCGGCGGCACCCCGCAGGCCCGCACCGAACGCGACGTCGCGACCACCCTCTACACCGACCGGCTCGCGCAGCTCGGCTCCGTCGAGCAGGGCCTCGCCTTCGGGCGGCTCGACTTCGTGCCCGGCAGCACCGAGGAGACCACCTACATCGGCCGCCTCGGGCTGTTCGACGAGGACGACGACTACCAGCCGCTGCTGGTCGACTGGCGCGCGCCCGTCGCCCGGCCCTTCTACCTCGCCACCGCCGCGTCACCCGACGGGGTACGCCGGCGGCGGCACCTGCGGTCGCTGACCCGCAAGGTCACCGGCTTCGACGACGAGATCCTCGACCTCGCCGCCGCCGACCAGGGGCAGGACCTCGGGCTCGCCGGCGAAGCCGCGCTGCTCGCCGCGCTCGAACAGCGGCGCACGGGTGAGATGAGCGACATCGTCGCGACCATCCAGGCCGAGCAGGACCGGATCATCCGCGCCCCGCTCGGCGGGGTCATGGTCGTGCAGGGCGGGCCGGGCACCGGCAAGACCGCCGTCGCGCTGCACCGTGCCGCCTACCTGCTCTACACCCACCGCCAGCAGCTCACGACCCGCGGCGTGCTCGTCGTCGGGCCGAACAGCACGTTCCTGCGCTACATCGGCCAGGTGCTCCCGTCGCTGGGCGAGACGGGCGTGCTGCTCGCCACCGTCGGGCAGCTCTACCCGGGCCTGGACGCCGACGGTGCCGAGCGGCGCGAGACCGCGGAGGTCAAGGGCCGGCTGGTCATGGCCGACGTCCTCGCCACCGCCGTCCGCGACCGCCAGCGCGTGCCCGACCCGGTGCTGGAGATCGAGTACGAGCACGACGTCCTCAAGCTCGACCGCAAGACCTGCACCGAGGCCCGCACCCGCGCCCGGCGCTCGCGGCGCCCGCACAACCCGGCGCGGCGCCTGTTCGTCTCCGACGTCCTCGACGCTCTGACCCGCCAGGCCTCGCGGAAGCTGGGGGAGGACCTCCTGGACGGTCAGGACCTGCAGGACATCCGCGCCGAGCTGGCCGCGGACGAGCACATCGCCGCCGCGCTGAACGAGCTGTGGCCCGTGCTCACCCCGGAAGGCGTGCTCGACGACCTGTTCGCCGACCGCGAACGCCTCGACAGCGCCGCCCGGAAGCACCTGTCCGACGCGGACCGCGCGCTGCTGGAGAGCAGCCGCGACGCCGCGTGGACGCCCGCCGACGTCCCGCTGCTCGACGAGTTGGCCGAGCTGATCGGCGTCGACGACACCGAGGCCCGCGTCGAGCGCAAACGCCGTGAGCGCGAGGACCGCGCGTACGCCGAGGGCGTGCTCGACATCCTCGAGCAGGACGAGGAGATCATCGACGAGGAGCTGCTGCGCGTCTCGGACGTCCTGGACGCCGAGCTGTTCGCCGAGCGCCAGGTGGAGCGCAGCGAGCTGACCGCGGCCCAGCGCGCGGCGCAGGACCGGACCTGGACGTTCGGGCACGTGATCGTCGACGAGGCCCAGGAACTGTCCGCGATGGACTGGCGGCTGCTCATGCGGCGCTCACCCAACCGGTCGATGACGCTCGTGGGCGACGTCGCGCAGACCGGCGCCGCGGGTGGCGCGCGGTCGTGGGGCGAGGTGCTCTCGCCGTACGTCGAGGACCGGTGGCGGCTCGAGCAGCTGACCGTCAACTACCGCACGCCCGCCGAGATCATGGCGGTCGCGGCGCGCGTGCTGGCCGAGGTCGACGCAGGCCTGGCCGCGCCGTCGTCGGTGCGGGAGAGCGGCGTCCCGCCGTGGTCCGCGCACCCGGCCGACCTCGCGGCGGAGCTGCCGGGTCTGGTGGCCGCGGAGCTGTCCGCAGTGGACGGTGGCACGGTCGCGGTGCTGGTGCCCGCGGGCCGGTTCGACGAGGTCTCCGCCGTGCTCGGCGCCTTCGACGAACGGCTGAGCGTGCTGACGGTCGAGCGGTCCAAGGGCCTGGAGTTCGACGCGGTGGTGCTGGTCGCGCCGGACGAGGTCGTCGCGGGTTCGCCGCGCGGGCTCAACGACCTGTACGTGGCCCTGACGCGGGCGACCCGGCGACTCGGTGTGGTCCGGACCGGTGACGAAGTACCGGCACTCTCCGTGCTTGGCTAGTCTCCCCGGCATGCAGAAAATCGGGAAGATCGTGGTCGTCGCCGCGGCGGCGCTGTCGCTGGCCGCGTGCGGCCAGGACACCAAGACCCAGACGGCCGCACCGGCGGGGCCGCCCGTTCCGTCGTCGTCGGCCGCGCAGGCGCCCCAGAGCAAGGGCCGCGAGTGCACCGCCGACGACGTCAAGTCGACGGGCAAGTTCGGCGAAGCGCCGACGATCACCATCCCCGACGACTGCGATCCGCCGAAGAAGCTGATCACGAAGGACCTGTCCGACGGCACCGGCAACGGCGCGAAGGCCGGCCAGGACCTGAAGATGAACTACACGCTGGTGACCTGGTCGAACAAGCAGAAGCTGGACAGCTCGTTCGACCGCGGCGAGCCGTTCGACCTGCAGCTGGGCGCGGGCCAGGTGATCCCGGGCTGGGACCAGGGCCTGGTCGGCATCAAGCAGGGCGCCCGCCGGCTGCTGATCATCCCGCCGGACCTCGGCTACGGCCAGGGCGGCCAGGGCATCCAGCCGAACGAGACGCTGGTCTTCGTCACGGATGCGGTCTCGGTCCCGGCCTCGTAGCCTCGGGTCCGTGGACACTCATCGCGGTCGCGTGCGCGAATGGCACGTCGACGACGGCTGGGGGGTCGTCGAAGCACCGGGCTTCGACGACCCCGTCTGGGTGCACTACTCGATGGTCGACCCCGGCAGCCGCGGCGTCGGGCCGGGTGGGTTCCGGCAGCTGACCGTGGGCGCCGAGGTCGAGTTCACCGTCGAGCGCGCCGAGCAGGACGGGTTCCACTGGCGCGCCGTGTGGATCACGGAATGAGCAGCAGCTTGCCCGTCGTCCGGCGGCCCTGAAGGTCCTCGTGGGCGCGGCGTGCGTCGGCGAGCGGGTACGTGCCGCCGATGCGGATGTCCAGGTCGCCCGCCAGGACGGCGTCGAACAGCTCCTTCGCGCGCCAGTCCAGCTCTTCGCGCGTGCGGGCGTAGTGGACCGACGTGGGGCGGGTCAGGTAGAGCGAGCCGCCCGCGTTGAGGCGCTGCGGGTCGAACGCCGGCACCGGGCCGCTCGCCGCGCCGAACAGCGCCAGCAGGCCGCGGACCTTCAGGCTCGCCAGGCTCGCGTCGAAGGTGTCCTTGCCGACGCCGTCATACACGACGTCGACGCCTTCGCCGTCGGTCAGCTCGCGGACCCGCTTCGCGAAGTCCTCGCGGTCGTAGCGGATCACCTCGTCGGCGCCCGCGCCGCGTGCCAGCTCGGCCTTCTCGTCGGTCGACACCGTGCCGAAGACCCGGGCGCCGCGGGCCTTCGCCAGCTGCACCAGCAGCAGGCCGACACCGCCGGCGGCCGCGTGCACCAGCACGTCGTGGCCCGGCTTCACCTCGAACGTCGACGCGACCAGGTAGTGCGCCGTGACGCCCTGCAGCATGGTCGCCGCGGCCGTCTCGAGCGAAACGCCTTCGGGCACCTTCACCGCGATCGACGCCGGGAGGACCTTGCGCGCCGCGTAGCTGCCGAGCGAGCCCTGCCAGGCCACGCGGTCGCCGACCGCGAACCCGGTGACGTCCGGGCCGACCGCGGCGACCGTGCCCGCGCCCTCCAGGCCCGGCACGAACGGCAGCTCCATCTTGTAGACGCCCTGGCGCTGGTAGGTGTCGATGTAGTTCACCCCGGCCGCGGCGACGTCCACCAGCAGTTCGCCGGCCTTCGGGGCCGCGACGTCCACTTCGGCCGGTTCGAGCACTTCCGGGCCGCCGGTCTTCGTCACCTGCACTGCGGTGGGCATGCGTCCTCCTCGGAGTCGGGCTTCTACCGGGCACAACTATGGCCGACGCCACGCTGTTCCGCGTTCCGGTCCCTGGTTGGTTATGGTTCGGGACGTGGCTGATTCGGATTCGGAAGAAACGGTTGCGCCCACGTCGGCCCAGCTGACCGCGGCGCGCAAGTTCGTGAAGGCGCACGGCAAGCCGTCCCGCGCGGTCGTGGAGAACATCGGCCGCGCCGGCGCCCGCGTCGTGCTGGTCGGGGCCGACGGCGCGCTCGGCGACGTCGTCGTGCCGGCCGTCGCGACCGGCG
Source organism: Amycolatopsis sp. NBC_01307 (assembly GCF_035975215.1). NCBI lineage: Bacteria > Bacillati > Actinomycetota > Actinomycetes > Pseudonocardiales > Pseudonocardiaceae > Amycolatopsis > Amycolatopsis sp. NBC_01307. The sequence continues at coordinate 745,117 of NZ_CP108403.1, forward strand.
AGGCGCTGGTCGAGGCCGTCGAGGACCTCGAAGCCGCTTCGTGGGACGCGGAGACGGTCAAGGCCACCAAGATCGGTGCCGCGCACCGCCGCAAGATGGCCGGCAAGTGAGCCGCACCGCGATCCTCGTCGGCTGCGCCGAACTGCCCGAGGGCGACGGCGACGAGCACGCCGTCCCGGCGGCGCTGACCGAGCTGGGCTTCGACGTCTCGTGGGCGGCCTGGGACGACTCCCGCGTCGACTTCGCCGCCGCCGACGCCGTGATCCTGCGCGCCACCTGGGACTACGCGCCCCGCCGCGCCGAGTTCCTCGACTGGTGCGAGTCCGTGCCGGCGCTGTGCAACCCGGCGGCCGTGGCGCGCTGGAACACCGACAAGTCGTACCTGGCCGAGCTGCTGGACGCGGGCGTGGCGGTCGTCCCGACCACCCTGGTGGAGCCGGGTGAGCCGGCGAAGTTCCCCAAGTCGGCGTACGTCGTCAAGCCGTCGGTCGGCGCGGGTTCCCGCGGCGCGGCCCGCTTCGACGCCGGAGCGGACGCCTCTGCGCACGTGGCTTCCTTGCACGCTGACGGGCACACGGCCCTGATCCAGCCGTACCAGTCCAGTGTGGACACCGAGGGCGAGCTGGCCCTGGTCTACTTCGGCGGCATCTATTCGCACGCCTTCGCCAAGGGCGCGATGCTCGGGTCCACAATGGACGCCTCGGGCCTGTACCTGACGGAGCAGCTGGCGAAGGCCGAGCCGCCGGCCGACGCGATCGCCCTGGCGGAGGACGTCCTGGACGCGGCTTCGGCGCTGCTGGGCATTCTCCGCGCGGAGCTGCTGTACGCGAGGGTGGACCTGGTCCGCGGCGCGGACGGCAAGCCGTTGCTGCTGGAGCTGGAACTGACGGAACCGTCGCTGGGCTTCCGCCAGACGGACCCGGCCGCGGCGATGCGCTTCGCCTCGGCGGTGCGGCAGCAGCTGGCCTAGCCGGCGGCGGCCTCGATGATCGCGGTCAGCTCCGCCGGGTGCGACAGGAACGGCGAGTGCGACGACGGCAGCCGTTCGACGTGCCCGGCGCGCTGGGCCATCGCTTCCTGGGCGAACACCGGGATGGCGTTGTCGTTCTCGCACACGACGTAGGTGCTGGGCACGTCCTTCCACGCGGCCGCGGTGAGCCGGTCACTCGCGACGGCGTAGCTTTGCGGGCGCAACCGCGCGATCGCGGCCGCCGCCGTGTCCGGGTCGACGTCGCCGAAGAAGATCTCGTGCGGGGTCAGCGGGGAGAACAGATCGCCGTCGACCTTCCACCACGACGGCGGCTGCCCACCGACGGTGCCGAGGAGCGACTCGCCCGCGTCGAGCTGGAAAGCCGTGACGTAGACGAGGTGCGCGAGGTTCGGCGCCCCGGCCGCGCCCTCGCTGACCGCCGCCCCACCGTAGGAGTGGGCGACCACGACCGCTGGGCCGTCGATCGCGTCGAGGGCTTCACGAACCGCGCGGGCGTCGTCATGCAGCCCGGGCCGATCATCGGCGGGTGCGACGCTGGGCAGGTCGACGGTCGCCACCGGCCACCCACGGTCGGCCAGCCGCGTCCGGACGGGTTCCCAGCACCAGGAGCCGTGCCAGGCCCCGTGAACGAGCAGCAAGGTCGGACGCGTCATCGGGTCTCCACGGGGCTTGGCGCGGTTCAGGCGCGCCCAGCCCAGTGGAAACCCGGCCGAAGGACCAGCCGGGTTTCCACTGAGCGGAAGCCTGGCCGCGTGATGATCATCGGAATGCCCGGTACGCAACCGTCAGCGCGAGGACGACGACCGCGCCGATCATGGTGACGGCGATGGATCCGGTGATCACGTAAAGACCGCCTATTCCGGTCAGGCCGGCTTTGATCACTTTCCGCAGCCCCCGGGAATCGCTTCCGCGGGTCGTCGGTCGGCCGCCGACTTCTTTGCCCACTGCACTACCCCTCTCTATGGTGTACTAGTACGCCATGGTGTCGAGTGTGCCTCTCGAAGTCTGGGACCAGGAATGATCTTTGATGGTGCGAAGGTGTTTCTGTCGGTCGGACCGGCGCTTTTCTTTTCCTGCCGCTGTCCGGTTCTTCCGCCGCTTGTCGATCTTTGTCCGGAATCGCCGGCGGAGGGCGCGCGGTGACGGCGCAGCCGGACTGTGAACGCCTGGGGAAATCTCCCGAGAAGGCGGCACTGGGATTGCTGGCCAGACGGCAGGACGGGGATCTGCTCGGAACTCTCCGGCGCGCGATCGAATCCTCGGCGAGCGGTTCCCCGACCGCGCTCGCCTGTCTTGTCGACCCGACCGCTTCACTGCCGGCCGCCACGCCCGAGGTGCGCGCACTGGCGATCTGGGGGCTCGTCGTCGACCGGATCGGCAAGCTGGGCTCGGTGCTGGAACCGCGTGAGCACTTCACCCTGCTCGCCGCGTTCCGGCTCCCGCCGGTGCCGGACGGCGGCGCGCGCTGGGCACCGACTCTCCAGGACCGGTTCCGTCAGCTGGCCAAGGTGCGCGGCCTGTTCGGCAGCCGGGAACCTCTGTCGGACACGCCGATGAACCGGGCGTGGGGGAGCGCGCTCGGGACGCTCTGCGACGCCGTGGCGCGAGCCCTCGCGCGTCTCGAGGGGGAAGCTTGGCTGCCCTACGTGGAGATCGGGCGCTCGGCCGCGGAAGGAACCCTGCCCCGAACCGGGGGAGCGGAGGGGTTCCGTGCGCCGTCCGAGGGTGCGCAGCCGGTCTTCGTGGAACAGATGGTCGTCACCGTCGTCATGCGTCGCCGGACAGCGTTGCGCCGCTTCACCAAACGGGTCATCGTGGCTCGCACGGACGGCCTCGACGGTTACGACGTGCACGCGGTGACCGGCTGGTCCGGGAACCTCGGCGATCTCCCCGTCAAGGCCCTGTGGAACTGCCGCCTCGTCGCGCTGCCGGGGGAGTACCCGGGCGATCCCGTGGTACCCAGGCTGCGGTTCCGGCGGAGGCTGCGGCTGAATGAGTCCTACGGTTTCGCTTCCGAAGCGGTCGACGAGCGCTCCTATGAAGAGCGGCAGTGGATCGCCGTCGCCATCGACCACCACGGTGTGGCGCCGGGGAAGCTCGAGAAGGGCGAACCGGTCGCCGGGCTGACGATCCGGGTCAACTTCGACGAGGAATGCCTGCCGGAAGCCTGCTGGTGGTACGCGGAGCAGCTGGAAGTCGAAAGGCTACGCCGGCCGCCGACGGGGGATCCGCGTCTGCTCGACGTCGGGGACGGGTTCGTGCAGCACACCTTCGAGGGGCACTGCCACCCGCGGGAGGAATACGGGATCGCCTTCAGGTGGCCCCGAATTTGAATGGAGTGAAGCCGCAGCTGCCCGATGCGGCTTCCCCTCCCTGGAGACATGGCGTGGATCAGTTGCCGGTGTTGCCGCCGCCTTCTCCGCCGCCACCGCCACGCTTGTGGTGGTGTCGGTGTTCCACGAGTCTGTCTCCTTCACGAATCTCTTGCACAGAGAATCACTCTCTGCGAGAGCAGGTTACCGTGCGGTCAGACGCGCTTCGCGGCCAGCCGGTCCACCCGCGGCCATCGGACGTCGGTCGCCCAGCCGAGTTTCTCGAAGCCCCAGATCACCCGGGCCGAGACGTCCACCTGGCCCCGCAGCACCCCGTGCCGCGCGCACGTCGGGTCGGCGTGGTGGGAGTTGTGCCAGGACTCGCCCATCGACAGGATCGCCAGCGGCCAGAAGTTCGCGGCCTTGTCGCGGCTGGCGAACGGGCGCTCGCCGATCAGGTGGCAGATCGAGTTCACCGACCACGAGACGTGGTGCAGGAACGCGATGCGGACCAGGCCGGCCCAGAAGAACGCCGTCACCGCGCCCCACCACGACCAGGTCAGCAGGCCGCCGAGGGCCGCGGGGAGGGCGAGGCTGAGCGTGATCCACAGCCAGAAGAAGCGGTTGACGACACGCAGGTCCGCGTCCGCCACCAGGTCGGGGGCGAAGCGGTCGGCGTTGGTCACCTCGCGGCCGAACATCCAGCCCATGTGCGCGTGCCAGAACCCGCGCAGCAGCGCCGACGGCGACGTGCCGAACAGCCACGGCGAGTGCGGGTCGCCCTCGCGGTCGGCGAAGGCGTGGTGACGGCGGTGGCTCGCGACCCAGAAGATCACCGAACCCTGCACCGCCATGCTGCCCGCGACGGCCAGCACGATCCGCAGCGGCCGGCTCGCCTTGAACGCGCCGTGCGTGAAGTAGCGGTGGAAGCCGACGGTCACGCCCAGCGTCGCGAAGACGTAGAACACCGCGGCGAGGATCAGGTCGATCCAGGTCATGCCCCAGCCCCACACCAGCGGCACGGCCACGAGCAGCGCCGCGAACGGCACCAGCAGGAAAGTCTTGAGCACGATCATCTCACCGGTGCCGCGGCTGTGGGAGATGAGTGGCTTGGGCGCGGAGCGCGTCGTCATGGCGCGAACCGTAGCCTGCCCGAGTTACAGCGGCGTGGCCGACTGTTGCTCAGGCGGTGGCGAGTTCCGGTTCGCTCGGCGCGGCCGTCAGGGAGACGACCGGGCCGCGGTCGCGGCTGCCGGCCCACAGGGACGCCGTCGCGACGATGACGGTCATCGCGCCGAGCACGTGGAACGACACCATCGCCTCCGGCACGCCCAGCGCGTACTGCAGCGACCCGAGCCCGCCCTGCGCGAGCGCGACCACCCAGACCCAGGTGTAGCGCTGCCACAGGCCCTTCGGCGCGCCGGCGCGCAGCAGCTGCAGGCCGAACACCGCGAGCAGCAGCAGGTAGGCGATGAGCAGCCCGCCGTGGATCTGGGCGAGCGTCTCGACCGAGACGGCGAGGCGGTGGGTGTTGATGTCGCCGCTGTGCGGGCCGGCGCCGGTGACCGTGGTGCCGGCCGCGAGCACGAGCCACATCACGACGGCGAGCACGACCAGCAGCTTGCGGCCCGACGCCGGGACCAGCGACCGCGCGGGCTCGTCGCCCTCGCGGAACGCGCGCAGCAGCAGGACGGCCAGCCAGACCAGGGGCGTGGTGGCGAGGAAGTGGATCGCGACGGTCCACCACTCCAGCTTCGCCAGCACGGTCATGCCGCCGACGACGGCCTGCAGCACGACGCCGCCGGGCATCGTCCAGGCCAGCTTCACCAGGCGCTTGCGCGACGGGTGGTCGATCTGGACGCGCCACGCGGTGAGGACGGCGATCGCGGCGACGGCGATGACGACGCCGGTCAGCATCCGGTTGCCGAACTCGATCCACTGGTTGAGCGCGTCGATGCCCGAGTCGTGCTTCGGCACGAGACTGCCGGCGACGCACTGCGGCCAGGTCGGGCAGCCGAGCCCGGACCCGGTGACGCGCACGATGGAGCCGGTGACGCCGATCAGCGCCTGCGCCAGGACCGCGGCGATCCCGACGGCCCGCTGGATCGCGGCGGAGGGATACGGCAGGCGGGCGACAAGGCTGGTGAACGGCACGGCATCGATGGTAGAGCGCGCGGAAATCCGGCTTTCGGCAGGTCCCGGCGCCCAGAACGCGGCGGCGACCACAAGGGACCAAGGTCACGCCGTCACCGGGACCCGGCTCTGTGACACCAGGGGTCGTGAGTGTTTAGGAGGGTTCTAACCCTTCTAAACACTCACGAGAACTTGCGCCGAGCGTCAGGTGAGCTTCGTCGTGCGGGTCGCCAGTGCGCCCGCGAGGACCGCCCAGACCACCAGGACCGCCATCGGCCCGAGCGCGAACGACCCGTCCACCAGTGCCGCGCGCATGCCCTCGGCCAGCGCTCCCGACGGCAGCAGCTCGACGACCACCGCCATCCCGGACGGCAGCGCGGACGGCGCCAGCAGGATGCCGCCCGCCAGCAGCAGCACGAACCAGACGATGTTCGCCAGCGCCAGCACGGCTTCCGCGCGCAGCGCCCCGCCCAGCAGCACGCCCAGCGCGCCGAACGCCAGTGTCCCCAGCACCAGCAGCAGGACCGCCGAAGCGAGCCCGGAAACCGAAGGCGACCAGCCCAGGAACGCCGCCACCACGCCGATCACCACGGCCTGGAGAAGCACCACCACCAGCGCGGCGATGAGCCGCCCCGCGACCAGCAGCCAGCGCGGCAACGCCGTCGCCGAAAGCCGCTTCAGGACGCCGTAGCGGCGGTCGAAGCCCAGCGCGATGGCCTGGCCGGTGAACGCCGACGACATCACCGCCAGCGCCAGGATCCGCGGGGTGATCCAGTCCACTTTGGACGTCGAGCCCAGCTGGGACGCGGGCAGGATGTCCAGCAGCGACAGGCCGATCAGCAGGGCCAGGGGAATGAGCAGGGTCAGCAGCACCTGCTCGCCGTGGCGCAGGGTCAGGCTTGCCTCGACGCGCGCGTGCGTCCGCAGCATCCGCGTCAACGACCCGCGCCCGGGCGCGGGGGTGAAGGTGCCGGCCTCGAAGTTCACGCCCGCAGCTCCCGTCCGGTCAGCTCCAGGAAGACCTCTTCCAGCGTGCGCCGGCCGACCTGCAGCTCCTCCGGCAGCACGCCCTGCTGGGCGCACCACGCCGTGACCGTGGACACGACCTGCGGGTCGACCGAGCCGACCACGACGTAGGTGCCCGGCGCCGACTCGCGCACGTCGTAGCCCTCCGGCAGCGCGGCCGTCAGCAGCTTGGTGTCGAGCCGGGTGCGGGCCTTGAACCGCAGGCCCGCGGTGCCGCTCTCGTCGATCGTCAGGGTGTGCGGCGCGCCGGAGACGACGACCTTGCCGTGGTCCATGATCACCACGGTGTCGGCCAGCGCCTCGGCCTCTTCCATCAAGTGGGTCGTCAGCAGCACCGAGACGCCGTCGGCGCGCAGCGCGGCCAGCAGGTCCCAGACCAGGCGCCGGGCCTGCGGGTCCATGCCCGCGGTCGGCTCGTCGAGGAACAGCAGCTCGGGCCGCCCGACCAGCGCGCAGGCCAGCGAAAGGCGCTGCTGCTGGCCGCCGGAGAGGCGCTTGAACGGCGTCCGGCGCACCGAAGCCAGGCCGAGGATGTCCAGCAGCCAGGCGGGATCCAGTGGTGACGCGGCGCACGAGGCCACGAGCTTGAGCATCTCGTCGGCGCGCACGCCCGGGTAGGCGCCGCCGCCCTGGGGCATGATCCCGAGCCGGGGGCGCAGGGCGGCGGACTCGCGGTGCGGGTCGAGGCCGAGCACGCGCACCGAGCCGGCGTCAGGTCGCAGGAAGCCTTCGCAGATTTCGACGGTGGTGGTCTTGCCGGCCCCGTTCGGGCCGAGCAGGGCGAGCAGGCCGCCGCGCTCCATGTGCAGGTCGAGACCGTCGACCGCGCAGGTGGAGCCGTAGCTTTTCACCAGCCCGGTGATCTCGACGGCGGGGGCACTCACATCGCGTCACGATACGGCGTCGGCCTGCGCGGGCAGCCGCGGGGACGGCCTGGAGAGCAGGACGGGCGCGAGACGCCGCACGACGAGCATGCCCGCGCCGCACACGACGATCGCCGCGACGTAGGCGAACGGCAGCACGTACGGGCGGCCGTCGAAGGTGCTGCCGGTGGGCGGGAGCAGGAACGGCAGGGCGGCGGACAGCACCGTCGCGGCCACCCGGAACCGGGACGTCCCGGCGGCCGCGGCGAGCGGGATCACCGCCCACAGCACGTACCAGGGCTGCAGGTTGATCTGCAGGATCATCACCGCGCCCAGCGAGACGCCGAGGCCGATGATCGGCCGGTAGCGCCACTTGAAGCTGTCCCAGAGGAACTTGAAGGTGATGGCGACGGCGACGAGGTAGCCCAGCGCGCCGAGGATCGGCACCAGCGCGTTGGTGTGGTTGCCCAGCCCGAGCGCGATGCCGAGCACGCCGGAGAGGTTAGCCAGCTCCGCGGTCGGGGAGATCCAGGCGCGCACGAGCCCGGGCGTGTTGAACGTCGCACCCAGCCAGCCGAAGCCGAGCCCGGAGCCGAAGCAGACCACGACCAGCACGACGCCGAACCACGCCGCCATCGGCGCCCCGGCCAGGAAGAGGTCCTTGAGCCGGCCGTGCCAGCGCCGCGCGACCATCACCGCGAAGAACGGCAGCGCGAACACCGCCGGCAGCTTCACCGCGACGCCGAGCGTGATGAGCGCGACGCCGAGCCCGATGTAGAGCAGCTCGCCGCGCGCCAGTGGCGGGGGCGTGTCGCCCTTGACCCGGATCGGCAGCCGCCGGATGCCCACCTCCAGCCCGGCGAGCATCAGGCCGATGGCCAGCGCGTCGTTGTGGGCGCCGGCGACGAAGTGGAAGATCAGCAGCGGGTTGAGCGCGCCCAGCCACAACGCGGTCGCGGGCTGGACGCCGAAGCGGCGGGCCAGCCGCGGCAGCGCCCAGACGATGAGGACCACCCCGGCCAGCGCGAGCACGCGCTGCAGGAGCACGCCCATCGCGATGCTCTGGCCGGAGATCGGCGCGAGCCAGCCGCCGAGGCGCAGCACCAGCGGGCCGTACGGCGCCGGCGTCTCGCGCCACATGTTCGACACGCCCGCGGTGAACGGGTCGGCGACGCCGAGGGCCTGCGCCGGGCCGAGGGTGTAGGGGTCCATCCCGCGGTGCACGATCTCGCTCTGCGCGAGGTAGCTGTAGACGTCGCGGGAGAACAGCGGCGGGATCACCAGCAGCGGCAGCACCCACAGCGCGATCGTGCGGGCGAGCTGGCCCTGCGACGCGAGCCGCGCGCGGTCCGGGCGGGCGAACTTCCCGAGCATCAGCCAGCTGAGCACCAGGATGCCCATGCCGGAGATGGCGATGGCCAGCGACACGGTGGGGATGCGGGTGAACAGCCGCAGCACCGGGATCTCCTGCACCGGGTTGATCACCGGCGCGGCGCCGGCGCCGAGGGAGCCCAGCGCGAGGAAGAGGGACCCGACCGTGCCGAACCGCCGGACGACGTTCAGCGCGCGCCGCTCGTCACCCTCCAGGGGGAGCGGCACCCGGGGCTCGACGGGCGACATCGTCACCGGATGCGCACTCCCGGTGACGATGTCCGCCACTTGCCGGTCCTGCCGTGCAGGATGTTCACCCAGTTCGCCCACAGCCACGGGAGCCAGGGTATCGCCGCCGGTGCGGCGTGAGTCGGGTCACTGCCGAAGACCCCGCCTTTGCCGTCCGCCGGGAAATAAGACACACTTGTGTTGTGAAAAAGACGGCGGCAGCGGACCAGGTGGGTGGCGACACGCCCCGCACCGCGGTCAACGCCGTCCCGTCGCAGGTCAGCGCCGAGGGCAAGACCCGCAGTGAGGTCGCCCGGCTGCTCCTGGAACAGGGTCCCATGACCGCCGTGGTCGTCGCCGAGCAGCTCGGGATCAGCCCGGCGGCCGTCCGCAGGCACCTGGACGCGCTTCTCGCGGATGGCGAAGCCGAGACCCGGGACGCGCCGAGGCGTGGACCCCGGGGCCGGGGCCGTCCGGCCAAGCTCTTCCTGCTGACCGAGTCCGGCCGCGCCCGGTTCGGGCACGCCTACGACGACCTGGCCGTCTCGGCCATCCGCTTCCTCGCCGAGCACGCGGGCGAAGACGCCGTCCGCGCCTTCGCCGAGCGTCGCGTGGCGTCCCTGGTCGAGCCGCACCGCCTGGCGATCACCGGATCGAGTGATCCGGCGGCGCGCGCGGAGGCCTTGGCGACCGCGCTGACCAGGGAGGGCTACGCTGCGTCGACCCGTCAGGTCGGCACACTGAGTTCTTCGCAAGAAGGGCCTGGCCTCCGACAGAACGTCGGCGCGCAGCTTTGCCAGCACCATTGTCCGGTCGCCCACGTCGCCGCGGAGTTCCCGCAGCTGTGCGAGGCCGAAACCGAGGCGTTCGCGAAGCTGCTGGGCACCCACGTCCAGCGGCTGGCGACCATCGCACGCGGTGATTCCGTGTGCACCACCCACGTACCCGCTTCGGCGGGTCAGCCGGCCCATCCCGAGCCGGTCAGCACGGTGCCCTCTGGGCGCACAGCACGGATCCCGAATGGAGGGAAACCCGCATGACTGCCGCTGCCGAGCAGCGCACTCCCACCACCGCGCCCTTGAGCCAGGAAGAGACCATCGAGTCCCTGGGCAAGTACGCGTTCGGCTGGGCCGACTCCGACGAGGCGGGCGCCAGCGCCCGTCGCGGGCTGAACGAGGATGTCGTCACCGACATCTCCGGGAAGAAGTCCGAACCGGAGTGGATGCGCGAAGCACGACTCAAGGCGCTCAAGCTCTTCGAGAAGAAGCCGATGCCCAACTGGGGCGCGGACCTCTCCGGGATCGACTTCGAGAACATCAAGTACTTCGTGCGTTCCAGCGAGAAGCAGGCCACGAGCTGGGAAGAGCTGCCCGAGGACATCAAGAACACGTACGACAGGCTGGGCATCCCCGAGGCGGAGAAGCAGCGCCTCGTCGCCGGTGTCGCGGCCCAGTACGAGTCCGAGGTCGTCTACCACTCGATCCGCGAGGACCTCGAGAAGCAGGGTGTCCTCTTCCTGGACACGGACACCGCGCTCAAGACGCACCCGGAGCTGTTCGAGGAGTACTTCGGCTCGGTCATCCCGGCCGGCGACAACAAGTTCTCCGCGCTGAACACGGCGGTGTGGTCCGGCGGTTCGTTCATCTACGTGCCCAAGGGCGTCAAGGTGGACATCCCGCTGCAGGCCTACTTCCGGATCAACACCGAGAACATGGGCCAGTTCGAGCGCACCCTGATCATCGTCGACGAAGACGCCTACGTGCACTACGTCGAGGGCTGCACGGCGCCGATCTACCAGTCCGACTCGCTGCACTCGGCGGTCGTGGAGATCATCGTCAAGAAGGGCGCCCGCTGCCGCTACACGACCATCCAGAACTGGTCGAACAACGTCTACAACCTGGTCACCAAGCGCGCCAAGTGCGAAGAGGGCGCGACCATGGAATGGATCGACGGCAACATCGGTTCCAAGGTGACCATGAAGTACCCGTCGGTCTTCCTCATGGGCGAGCACGCCAAGGGTGAGGTCCTCTCGGTCGCGTTCGCGGGCGAGGGCCAGCACCAGGACGCGGGCGCCAAGATGGAGCACCTCGCGCCGTACACCTCCTCGACGATCGTGTCGAAGTCGGTGGCGCGCGGCGGCGGCCGCACCTCGTACCGCGGCCTGGTCCGCGTGGCGAAGCGGGCGCACCACTCGCGCTCCAGCGTCGTCTGCGACGCCCTGCTGGTCGACACGATCTCGCGCTCGGACACCTACCCGTACGTGGACATCCGCAACGACGAGGTGTCCATGGGCCACGAGGCCACGGTGTCCAAGGTCAGCGAAGAGCAGCTGTTCTACCTGATGTCGCGCGGCCTCGACGAGGCCGAGGCGATGGCGATGATCGTGCGCGGGTTCGTCGAGCCCATCGCCCGTGAGCTGCCGATGGAGTACGCGCTCGAGCTGAACCGCCTGATCGAGCTCCAGATGGAAGGGTCAGTCGGCTAGTCATGTCGGTTACCGAGAACAACGTTTCCGAAGCTCTCCGCGAGGGGGCCGTCATTCCGGCGGCCTCCCGCGCGGAGCGTTTCACCTCCTACGACGTCGAGGCCTTCGAGGTCCCGGGCGGCCGTGAGGAGAACTGGCGCTTCACGCCGATGAAGCGGCTGCGCGGCCTGCACGACGGCAGCGCGCCCGCCACCGGCGAGATCACCCTCGACCTCGACGCCGCCCCCGAGCTGACCATCGAGACCGTCGGCCGCGACGACGCGCGCCTCGGCCAGGCCGGCGTGCCGAGCGACCGCGTCGCCGCGCAGGCCTACTCCTCGTTCACCAAGGCCACCGTCGTGACGGTGCCCAAGGAGACGAAGGCGTCCAAGCCGTCCGTGCTGCGCATCCACGGCCCGGGCGAGGGCAAGGTCGCCTACGGGCACCTGCAGGTCCGCGCCGAGGCGTTCGCCGAAGCCGTGGTCGTGCTGGACCACGTCGGCTCCGGCACCTACGCCGACAACGTCGAGTTCGTCATCGGCGACGGCGCCAAGGTCACCGTGGTCAGCGTCCAGGACTGGGCCGACGACGCGGTGCACGTCTCCGAGCAGCACCTGAAGCTGGGCCGCGACGCCGCGCTGCGGCACACCGTGATCACCCTGGGCGGTGACCTGGTCCGCGTCTCGCCGACGGCGACCTTCGCCGACAAGGGCGGCGACGTCGACATGCTCGGCGTCTACTTCGCCGACGGCGGCCAGCACCAGGAGCACCGCCTCTTCGTCGACCACGCGGTGCCCAACTGCAAGTCGCGCGTGGGCTACAAGGGCGCGCTGCAGGGCGAGGGCGCGCACACGGTGTGGATCGGCGACGTGCTGATCCGGGCCGCGGCCGAGGCCACCGACACCTACGAGTTCAACCGCAACCTGGTGCTCACGCCCGGTGCGCGCGCGGACTCCGTGCCGAACCTGGAGATCGAGACCGGCGAGATCGAAGGCGCCGGCCACGCGAGCGCGACGGGAAGGTTCGACGACGAGCAGTTGTTCTACCTGCAGTCGCGCGGGATCGCCGAAGAAGCCGCCCGCCGGCTGGTCGTGCGCGGGTTCTTCCACGAGATCCTGGTGAAGATCGACGTCCCCGAGGTGCGCGAGCGCCTCGAAGCCGCGATCGAGGCCGAGCTCGAAGCCGTTGGCGCCTGACGCCGTCCACCGCAGACTTTAGGAAACGAAGAATGGCTACCCTGGAAATCAAGGACCTGCACGCCTCGGTCAACACCGACGAAGGCGCCAAGGAGATCCTCAAGGGTGTGAACCTGACGATCAAGTCGGGTGAGACCCACGCGATCATGGGCCCCAACGGCTCCGGCAAGTCCACGCTGTCCTACGCGATCGCCGGTCACCCGAAGTACCAGGTGACCTCCGGCGAGGTGCTGCTCGACGGCGAGAACGTCCTCGAGATGAGCGTCGACGAGCGCGCCCGCGCGGGCCTGTTCCTGGCGATGCAGTACCCGGTCGAGGTCCCCGGCGTCTCGATGTCCAACTTCCTCCGCACCGCGGCCACCGCGGTCCGCGGCGAGGCTCCCAAGCTTCGCCTGTGGGTCAAGGAGGTCAAGGAGGAGATGGGCAAGCTCGAGATCTCGCAGGAGTTCGCCGAGCGCTCGGTCAACGAGGGCTTCTCCGGCGGCGAGAAGAAGCGCCACGAGATCCTGCAGCTGGCGCTGCTCAAGCCGAAGTTCGCCATCCTCGACGAGACCGACTCCGGTCTCGACGTCGACGCCCTGCGCGTCGTCTCCGAGGGCGTGAACACCTACAAGGCCAACAGCGAGGTCGGCGTCATGCTGATCACGCACTACACCCGGATCCTGCGGCACATCGCGCCGGACTTCGTGCACGTCTTCGCCGGCGGCAAGATCGTCGAGTCGGGCGGCAAGGAGCTGGCCGACGAGCTGGAGGAGCACGGCTACGTCAAGTACGCCGGCAAGCCCGAGCCGGCCGCGCTCTGACGTTCTCCACCACAGGACTACACCGAGAGAAAGAGAGGAGCCGGCCCGATGACCACCACCTCGGCTAGCTCTGTTCCTTTGGACGTCGCCGCCCTGCGCGCCGACTTCCCGATCCTGTCGCGCACCGTTCGCGACGGGAAACCCTTGGTGTACCTGGACTCCGGGGCGACGTCGCAACGCCCGACGCCGGTGTTCGACGCCGAACGCGACTACATCTTCACGTCGAACTCCGCCGTCCACCGCGGTGCGCACCAGCTGTCCGAAGAGGCCACCGACGCCTACGAGTCCGCGCGCGCCAAGGTCGCGGAGTTCGTCGGCGCCGACCCCGAGGAACTGGTGTTCACCAAGAACGCGACCGAGGGCATCAACCTCGTCGCGTACTCGATGAGCAACGCCGCCACGGCCGGTCCGGAAGCCTCGCGCTTCCGGGTCGGCCCGGGCGACGAGATCGTCATCACCGAGATGGAGCACCACGCGAACCTCGTGCCCTGGCAGCAGTTGTGCCAGCGCACCGGGGCCACGCTGAAGTGGTTCAAGGTGACTGCGGACGGCAGGCTCAACCTGTCCGATGTGGACGAACTGATCACGCCTCGCACGAAGGTGGTCGCGTTCGCGCACCAGTCGAACGTGCTCGGCACGGTCAACCCGGTCTCGCTGCTCGTCGAGAAGGCCAAGGCCGTCGGCGCGCTCACGGTGCTCGACGCCTGCCAGTCGGTGCCGCACTTCGGGGTGGACTTCCACGCGCTGGGCGTCGACTTCGCGGTGTTCTCCGGCCACAAGATGCTCGGCCCGTCCGGCATCGGTGTCCTTTACGGACGCACCGAGCTGCTCTCGGCGATGCCGCCGTTCCTCACCGGCGGGTCGATGATCGAGATGGTCCGCATGGAGGGCTCCACCTTCGCGCCGCCGCCGCAGCGGTTCGAGGCGGGCGTGCCGATGACGTCGCAGGCCATCGGCCTCGGTGCGGCCGTCGACTACCTCTCGGCCATCGGCATGGACCGGATCGCGGCGCACGAGCACGAGCTCGCCGCGGCCGCCCTCGAAGGCATCGGCGCCATCCCGGGCGTCCGGATCGTCGGGCCCACCGACCTGAAGGACCGCGGCGCCACCGTGTCGTTCGTGATCGACGGCGTGCACCCGCACGACGCCGGCCAGGTGCTCGACAGCCTCGGCATCGCCGTCCGCGTCGGCCACCACTGCGCGTGGCCGCTGCACCGGGCGTGCGGCGCGCAGGCGACCGTGCGGGCGTCGTTCTACCTGTACAACACGCTGTCCGAAGTGGACGCCCTGGTAGCGGGTGTTCGTGAGGCCCAGAAGTTCTTCGGGGTGGCCCAGTGAACCTGGAAAGCATGTACCAGGAGATCATCCTGGACCACTACAAGCGCCCGCACGGCCGCGGCCTGCGGGACCCGTTCGACGCCGAGTCGTTCCAGGTCAACCCGACCTGCGGCGACGAGGTGACGCTGCGGGTCAAGCTCGACGACGGGAAGGTCGCCGACGTCTCCTACGACGGCCAGGGCTGTTCCATCAGCCAGGCCTCGACGTCGGTCATGACGGACCTGGTCGTGGGGCACACCCTCGAGGAAGCGTTCACCACCATGGACGCCTTCGTCGAACTGATGCAGGGCAAGGGAAAGGTCGAACCGGACGAGGAAGTGCTGGAGGACGGCATCGCCTTCGCGGGCGTCGCCAAGTACCCGGCCAGGGTCAAGTGCGCCCTCCTCGGTTGGATGGCCTTCAAGGACGCCGTCGCCCGGACCACCAGTGGAGTTGAGAAAGCATGACCGAAGAGACCGCCACTCGTGAGGGGCGCACCGCCGCCGACCTCGACGCCGAGACCACCGCGACGCAGGACATCGAGCTCGCGAAGCTCGAGGACGTCGAGGAGGCCATGCGCGACGTCGTCGACCCGGAACTCGGGATCAACGTCGTCGACCTCGGCCTCGTCTACGACATCCGCGTCGAGCCGGACAACAGCGCGACGATCGACATGACGCTCACGTCGGCGGCCTGCCCGCTGACCGACGTCATCGAGGACCAGACGTCGGCCGCGCTGACGTCGGGCGGCCTCGTCAAGGACTTCCGGATCAACTGGGTCTGGATGCCGCCGTGGGGCCCGGAGAAGATCACCGAGGACGGCCGCGAGCAGCTGCGCGCCCTCGGCTTCACCGTCTGACTTCCGTCGCATCGAGCGGGTCACCCTCCGGGGTGGCCCGCTTCGTGTATAACGACCTATACTGCGCGTGCCAGACCAGCGCGTAGAGAACGAGAGCGACGGCGAACCCGGTGCAGGCGCCGGTGGCCAGCAGGTAGGTCGCGTTTCCGACGACGCCCGCGCGGGTCATCGGGTCGTGGTGGGCCAGGAACGGCAGGACGCTCGTCAGGACGCCGGCCAGCGCGCCGACGAGGAGGAGCGCCACCACCGGCCCGCGGTGGCGGGTGGCTCTCGGCGCCGGCTTGGTGGGCGCGCCGCGGTACCACTTCCGCAGCCACCAGCCGAGGATCCCGGCCCCGGCGATGGTGCTGACGAGCTGGATCAGGCGTCCGACGTCGACGCCGGTGACGAGCGGGATCCGCAGGAACGGGAACCCGTCGTTCTCGTGGGTGAAGGCATCCCAGCCGACGTGCGTGGCGGCGCCGATGACCAGCGACAGCGCGATCCAGCCCGGCCGCTTCCAGCTGAAGTGGCGGGGGAGCCGTTCGGCCAGTGATTTCGGGGCCAAGGCCAGCAAGGGTCGCTTCAGCAGGACCTGGAAGAGCGTGAGGATCACCAGCGCGAGGAGCGGGTCGAGCCAGAGGACCGAGGTCAGCTCGTGGGTCTTGGTGAGGCCGACGCCGGGAAGCCGTGGCACGAACCAGAAGACGTCCGGCGCGACGGACCCGGCGACGAGCGCCGAGGACACCAGCGGCCGCCTCGCCAGCGGGAGCACGGCGGCGGGATGACTCAGCGTGAACGGCACGGGAGCTAGTATCCCGGTGTGCTCCTGCGGTCGATCCTGCTGTTCCTCGCGGCGGCCGTCTTCGAGATCGGCGGCGCCTGGCTGATCTGGCAGGGCGTCCGCGAACAACGCGGCCTGATCTGGATCGGCGGCGGCATCGTCGCGCTGGGCCTGTACGGCTTCGTGGCCACCCTCCAGCCGGACGCCCAGTTCGGCCGCATCCTCGCCGCGTACGGCGGAGTCTTCGTGGCGGGCTCACTGGCCTGGGGAGTGGTGGCGGACGGCTACCGCCCGGACCGCTACGACGTCATCGGCGCGCTGCTGTGTCTCGCGGGCGTCGCGGTGATCATGTACGCGCCCCGGACGGGGTAACGCTGTCCACTGTGTCCCGATAGATCTTCGTGACCGAACCCGCTTTCCCTCTCGCACCACCGGCTCCGCCGAAGCGCTCCGGCGTGTCCAAGGTGCTGCTCCTGATGATCGTCGTCGCGGTGCTCGGGGTGGCCGCCGGGGTCTACGGCGTCGGCCGGATCATGGTGGGGTACGAGGCCTACAAGATCCCGGACCCGCACATGAGCCCGACCCTGGTGCCCGGTGACCAGCTCGTGGTGCGCCGGGCGACCGACACCGAGGTGCACCGCGGGGACCTCGTCGCCATCGACGCCGGCTCGTTCGCCCAGCCGAGCCACGAGGGCGTCAGCGTCTTCCGCGTGGTCGGGATCGCCGGCGACACCGTCGCCTGCTGCACCGATCGGCACCTCTCGATCAACGGCAAGCCGATCACCGAGCCCTACCTCGACCCCGGCGACGACACGCTCTTCGGGTTCTCCGCCAAGGTGCCCGACGGCGCGATCTTCGTCGAGGGTGACAACCGCGGCAACTCCGACGACTCGCGGTTCAGCGGTTCCGTGCGGCTGTCCGGTGTCATCGGGTTCGTGGTCGCGACCGGCACGGTCATCACCCCGCGGCCGCTGGCGCCGGTGACCGCCTTCACCGACGCGGGCCTGCCCGGAACCCCGTACTCCGACTCGACTCTGCCCACCCTGCGCTGGTGGATCGCCGGCGGGGTCGTGCTGTTCTTCGCCGGGCTCATCGGCGTGATCGTGAGCGCTGTCCGGAGCGCCGGAAGACGACGAAGAGCAGCCGCAGCCCCACCAGCGCACTGATCACCAGCAGGTTGTAGCCGAAGGCCTGGTTCAGCGTCAGCTCCGGCAGGAGCCGTGGGCCGGTCGTGCCGGTCAGCAGGAACACCGCCATCAGACCCGTTGCCGCGCCGACGAAGGCCAGCAGGACCTCGTGGACCAGGCTCGTCACCACGTCGCGGTCGCGTTCGTCGGAGAACAGCCGGACGTTGACCGACAGCCGGCCCTCCTCCAGTGCGGCGCCGATGCGGTCGACGCGGCGGGGGATGCGGCGCAGGACCGGGAGCAGCGCCGTCAGCTCGTTGACGGCCGTGCGGCCCAGCGAGGCCGGGCGGAGTCCGGCGCCGACCTGCTCGACGGCGAACGCGCGGGACTCGGCCACGACGTCGAAGCCGGGCGACAGCGCCGACAGCGTGCCCTCGACCGTGGCCAGCGCCCGGAACACCGCGGCCACCGGGGGCGGGACGCTCAGCCGGAAGTCCGCGACCACCCGAAACAGGCCGGTGAACAGGGCGAGGTCCGGCGTGCGGCCGGGACCGAAGTGGCGGGCGAGCAGGGCGCCGAGTGCGCGTTCGAGGCGCTGCTCGTCGATGTCGCCGGTGCGGTCGACGATCTCCAGGAGCCCGTCGCGCAGCCCCGCCGGGTCGCCGCGGTCCAGGGCCAGCACCAGGTTCTGCAGGCCGCCGCGCAGCCCGGCGTCGAGGCGGCCGACCGAGCCGAAGTCGAGCAGGCCGAGGCGGCCGTCGGTCAGCAGCAGGAGGTTGCCCGGGTGCGGGTCGGCGTGGAAGACGCCGCCGATCATCATCTGGTCGAGCAGGCAGCGCAGCAGCGACTTCGCGAGCCGGTCGCGCTCGGCCGCCGGCGCCGTCTCCAGAGGCTTGCCGCTCAACCGGGACATCACCAGTACGCGCTCAGTGGACAGTGCTTTGTGGACGGTCGGGAGCGCGACGTCCGGGCCGGAAGTGGCGGCCACGGCGGCGATGTTGCGGGCCTCGATGGTGAAGTCCA
This sequence comes from Amycolatopsis sp. NBC_01307, assembly GCF_035975215.1. Taxonomy (NCBI): domain Bacteria; kingdom Bacillati; phylum Actinomycetota; class Actinomycetes; order Pseudonocardiales; family Pseudonocardiaceae; genus Amycolatopsis; species Amycolatopsis sp. NBC_01307. Next base: position 763,593 of record NZ_CP108403.1, read on the forward strand.
GCTCTTCGGCCAGGGCCGTGGCGAAGCCGTCGGCGAGTTCGGCGACGCCCAGCGAGCGCGCCCAGTCCGCCCGCTCCTCCAGAGCGGCGGCGACGCGGCGGACGATGTCGACGTCGCGTTCGGCCTGCTCCCGCACCCCGGGGCGCTGGACCTTGACGACGACGTCCTCGCCGCTGCGCAACCGTGCTTTGTAGACCTGCGCGATCGACGCCGCCGCAAGGGGTTCCGGGTCGAACTCGGCGAAGACGTCGTCGGGCGAGCCGCCGAGCTCGGCTTCCAGCACCGCCCGGACGGCGTCGGCCGGCGCGGGGGCGACCTGGTCCTGGAGCTTGCCGAGCTCCTCGACGAAGGCCGCGGGCAGCAGGTCCGCGCGGGTCGACAGGAGCTGGCCGAGCTTCACGAACGTCACGCCGCCCTCCTCGAGCGCGCGGCGCAGCGAGCGGGCGAGCTTGGCCTGCCGTCCCGGCGCCAGGCCGGGTTCGCGGCGGCCCGCGAGGTAGCGGCCGAGGCCGTGCTTGATCGCGATCCGGCTGATCTGCGAGTACCGGCGGGCGCGCGAAACCCGGGCGTACGCGGCGCGGAGCCGGCCCAGGCCGAGCCCGCCCGGGAAGGCCATCTCGGCGACGAACAGGAAGACGAGCGTCGCGAGGAAAGCGCTGCCCGCCAACGGGATCAGCAGCCCGAGGAACGCCGCGCCGTGGCCGGGCAACGACTTCGGGAACGCCTGCGCGACCCCGCCGGCGACGAGCCAGCCGAACGCCGCGCCGCACAGCGCGCGGACGGCGCCGATGCGCACGCCGAGCACCCGGCGCGACGCGGCGACCAGCGGCCACAGCACGAGGACGTACACGGGGAGGGTCAGCAGGCCCAGCAAGAAGTTCATCGGTTCCCTTTCGCCGTGGCCGAGCAGACCACGGCGGCGCCATCGCCGGGCTCACGCAGCGGCGGGACCCGGCTCCCTCCCGCGAGGGAGCTACTTTCGGCCGTGGCCACCGGGCGACGTTGACTTCTAACCTGACCGCGCGAACTACGGTGAAGTGTTCTCTAAACGGACAAAAGGAGACACGATGAACGGACGTCTGCTCGGCCGGGTCCTGGTGCTGGCCGCCGCGGTCGCGGTGCCCCTGGGCGCCGGGCTCACCACCGCTTCCGCCGCGCCGGCCGCGGTCACGACGGTGTACTACAACTCGTCCGGCGCGGCCGACTACCTCGCCCAGATCGACCAGGGCGCGGCCAACTGGAACGCCGTGGTCACCGACGTCAAGCTGGTCAAGCGCAGCAGCGGTGCCACGGTGGTGTTCCACGAGATCCACAGCGGCGGCTCGTACACCAACACGAACGGCCACGGCCGCGGCGACATCTACCTCGACACGAGCCAGGTCGCCGAGGGCTTCGACCCGACGCGCATCGCCGCGCACGAGCTGGGCCACAACCTCGGCCTGCCGGACGACTACACGGGCCCGTGCACCGAGCTGATGTCCGGCCACGGCCCGGGCACGGCGTGCAAGAACGCGAAGCCGTCCGCGGCGGAGGCGGCGAAGGTCCAGTCCCTGTGGAGGAACGGCTTCGCGGCCGCCCGCACGGCGGAGACCCGCCAGGTCGCCTACTAGCCGCTTCGCGCCTGGTTGCCCACAGGGTGGTCGAGATGTGGACAACCAGGCGCCGCCGGCGGCTTTCCGGCGCTTCCGTCGGTGGGCCCCGATACGCTGGAAGCGGGGCCGACCCCCCGGAGAGGGCGGGGGCTGCTTTCGGCCCGGGGGCGCCTCCATCGCGAGAGGGAAGCGCCTGACCCCGCGAGCTGCGAAGATCGGCTTGTGCGTGTACTCCGGCCGCTGGTGAGCAGGGCTACCTACCGCCGCTGGGTGTACCTCGTCCTCGGTGGGGCGATCAGCGTGCCCTACCTGCTCTTCGCCGCCGTGGCCGTGCCGTCGCTGCTGCCCTTCACCACCACGCTGGACCGGGCCGCCGGGATCGGTGGCCTTGTCACGCTGCTCGTCGTGGCCGGGACCGCGTTCCTGCCCGCCGTGCACGTCCTTGAGTCCACCGCCGTCCGGGAGCTGCTCGACAATCCCGCTCCCGGCGCGCCCGCGAAACCGCACACCCGGCCGGGGCGGGTCCGGGCTGCCGTGATGTTCGCGCTCCACGTGCTCGTCGGGTGCGGTGTCAGCCTGGTCAGCCTCGCCGCGCCCGTCGCCTTCGGGCTCTCCGTGAGCGCCGTGTTCACCGGCAACCTGATCCAAGGCGAGGCCGAGGTCACCGTGCCGAAGGGCTGGGCGTCCGCGTGGATCCCCGTCGTCTTCGCGGTGGCCGTGGTGGTGCTGATCTACGCCGTGTGGGTGATCGGCGGGGTTCTGCGGCTGGCCGCGCAACGGCTGCTCGGGATGACCGCCGCCGATCGGATCGCGCAGCTGGAACGGCGGACCGAGCTGCTCGCCGAGCGCAACCGGCTGGCCCGGGAGCTGCACGACTCGGTGGGGCACGCGCTGAGCGTCGTCTCGATCCAGGCCGGCGCCGCCCGGCGGACGCTGCGCACCGATCCGGACTTCACCGAACGCGCGCTCGGCGCCATCGAGGACTCGGCCCGCACCGCGCTCGACGACCTCGACCACGTGCTCGGGCTGCTCCGCGAAGAAGCCGCGGGCCGGACGCCGCAGCCGTCGCTGACCAACCTGCCGAATCTCCTCGAAGCGACGCGGCTGGCCGGCGCCGAGGTCATCGCCGGCATCGACGGCGATCTGGCCGCCGTGCCGCCGGTGGTGTCGCGCGAGGTCTACCGGATCCTGCAGGAATGCCTGACCAACGCCGTGCGCCACGCCGGTAAGGTCCCGGTGACGCTGGACGTCGACGTCGCGGCCACCGGCCTCGTCGCCCGGGTCGGCAACCCGCTCGGCAGCGCGACGCCGCGGGCGGGCCGCCGGGGCCTGCGCGGGATGGCCGAGCGGGCGGCGGTGCTCGGCGGTGAGCTGACGGCCGGACGGGCCGGCGAGCGGTGGGAGGTCGTGGTGCGGGTGCCGTGGGGGAGCGGGCGATGAACGTCGGGGTGCTGCTGGTCGACGACGAACCGCTGATCCGCGCCGGTCTGAAGGCCATCATCGACAGCGAAGCCGGCCTCGCCGTGCTGGGCGAGGCCGCCGACGGCGCCGAGGTGCCGGGGCTGGTGGCCCGGCTGCGCCCCGACGTCGTCCTGATGGACGTCCGGATGCCCGCGGTCGACGGGATCCGCGCCACCACGCACTTGATGTCCACTGTGGATAGTCCGCCGAAGGTGATCGTGGTGACCACCTTCGAGAACGACGACTACGTCTACGACGCGCTCGTCGCCGGCGCCAGCGGGTTCCTGCTCAAGCGGGCCCGCCCGGAGGAGATCGTCGCGGCGATCCGGACCGTGGTGGCGGGGGAGTCGCTGCTGTTCCCGGCGGCGATCCGCAAGCTGGCCGCCCGGCACTCGCCGTCGCCGGCGGGCGACGGGCTGGCGAGTGCCGGGCTGACCGAGCGGGAGCGTGAAGTGCTGCGCCTGATGGCCGCCGGACTGTCCAATGTGGAGATCGCGACCGAGCTGTACCTGGGCATCCAGACCGTGAAGACCCACGTCGGCAACGTGCTGGCCAAGCTCGGGGCCCGCGACCGCACCCAGGCCGTCGTCCGCGCCTACGACTCCGGGTTCGTGACGCCGGCGGGTTAGCCCCACATCCCGCGGGCCCAGCTCGCGGCCTGGGTGAAGCCCGCGCCGCCGGAGGCGCAGGAGAGCGTCTCCGTGCCGAAGATCGTCCCGTCGTGCTCGACGCCGTGGTGCACGCCGATCGCGTACGGGCCGTCGTCCCACCAGCCCCACAGCGGCGCGCCCGAGACGCCGGACGCCTCGTCGGCGTCGCTCTCGACCTGGGTGGTGTCGTAGCTCGTGCCGTTGACGGTGATGTCGTCACCGTCGTCGTCGTCGCGGACGGCGATGGCCGGCTCGTACGACATGGACGTCAGGCTGACGTCGTACGGGAAGCCCGCCATGGTCCAGTAGTCCCCGTCCTCCCAGGCGCTGTTGTACCCGCGGTAGCCGAAGTAGCCGACGTTGTCCCCGATCGGGTCCCACAGCTGGCAGACCTTGATGTCGCTGCCCGAGTCCGAGTTCCACGACCAGTAGCTCCGGACGTAGCTGACCAGCCCGGCGCCGAACACGGACTGGCCGTTCCAGCACGCCGGGATGACCTTGATCTGCCACGGCCCGCTCGTCGGCGGGCCCACGTGACCGCTGGTCATCAGCGTGCTGCGGCCGATCAGGTAGCCGGTCGCCTCGGACGTGGTGACCCAGCTCCCGCCCGGGGTCGGCTGGTAGCTGCAGTACAGCTTGCAGACCGCCGTGTACGGGTACGCCGACGGGTAGACCAGCGACCGGGACTCGCCGTCGATGATCGTGCTGTGGTTCTCCGACAACAGGGTCTTCGTGCCGCGGGAGGTGATGCCGCGCCGCGTCGGGCCGAGCGACGTGGTCGTCTTCGGGTGGATGCCCAGCGGGACGCCCTTCGGCCGGTGCGGCGCGCCCGTGGGGGCGTCGGCCCGGACCTGACGGCGACCGCGGTCCGCACGCTGGTCCGCCGTGCGGGTGCGGACCTCGCCCTCGTTCGCCTCGACGCCGGGCAGGCCGTACAGGACGGGCCCGTCGGTGCGCAGGGTGAACGCGCCGTCGTACGCGGCGCTCCGCACCACCTCGACGTCGCGGCCGCCGCCGGTCCACAGGGCATTGGCCGACTCGGTCACCACGCCCCAGGGCCGGGTGTCCTCGCCTTCGTCTTCGGGCTCGAATTCGAGCAGCCGGGTCTGGCTCCACGGTCCGTCGGTCATGGTCGCTCCCTCGCAGGTCCGAACCGCCGCGTGCGGTTCGTCCGGAAGAGCGCGCCGAAGGCCGCAAAAATACATCCGGACCGCGAGTCCGCCCGGACGGGCAGCGGTCAGCCGACGTCGTCGAGCAGGGCCTGGATCGCCGCGGCCATCGCGGCCGGGTCGCCGTCGCCGGGACGAAGCACCAGGTCAGGGGCCGCGGGCCGCTCGTACGGCGCGTCGATGCCGGTGAACCCGGTGATCTCCCCGGCGCGCGCCTTCGCGTACATCCCCTTCGGGTCGCGCGCCTCGCACACCTCCAGGGGCGTGTCGACGAAGACCTCGACGAACGGGAGGTCGCCGTGCGCCTCCCGGGCGAGCCGCCGGTCGGCTTCGTACGGGCTGATCAGCGACGCGATCGCGACGACCCCCGCGTCCGCGAACAGCTTCGCGACCTCCGCGACGCGCCGGACGTTCTCCGCGCGGTCCGCCGGGCTGAAGCCGAGACCCGCGTTGAGCCCGTGGCGCAGGTTGTCGCCGTCCAGGAGGTAGGCCGGACGGCCCGCCGCGACGAGCCGGCGTTCCAGCTCCACCGCCACCGACGACTTGCCCGACGCCGAGAGCCCGGTCAGCCACACCGTCGCGCCGTGGGTCGGCCGGTCCTCGCGGCGCACCGCCGTGGTGTGCCAGACGACCGGGGACGCCGCTGCGCCGGTGATCATCCCGGCGGCGACCGTGTCACCGGTGTGCTCGTCGACCAGCAGGAAGCCGCCGGTCGCGCGGTTGCGGCGGTAGGCGTCGAACAGCAGGGGTGCGCGGGTGCGCAGCCGGATCCGGCCGATGTCGTTGAGCCCCAGCGACTCCGCCATCTCGTCGCGGTGCAGGGTGGTGACGTCGAGGCGGTAGTCCAGCCGCTCCACGGACCCGCGTGTCTCGGTGGTCGTGTGCCGGACGACGTAGGTCGCGCCCGGCGTCAGCTCGGCCCGCTCGGAGAACCAGCAGACCAGCGCGTCGACCTCGCGGGCCGACTCCGCGCGGTTGCCCGGCCGGCACAGCATCGCACCGCGGCCGAGATCGAGGTCGTCGGCCAGTTCGACGGTCACGGCCTGTCCGGTGAACGCCTCTTCCAGCGGTGTTCCGCCCGGGCCCCACACCGCGCGCACCTCGGTGGTGAACCCGGACGGCAGCGCGACGACTTCGTCACCGGGCTTGAAGACGCCGCCGGCGATGGTGCCCGCGTAACCGCGGAAGTCCGAGCGCCGGATCACGTACTGCACCGGGAACCGCGCGTCGATCAGGTTGCGGTCGGAGGCGACGTGCACCTCTTCCAGCTGGTGCAGCAGCGAAGTCCCTTCGTACCAGGGCATGCTGGCGCTGCGGTGGACGACGTTGTCGCCGTGCAGCGCCGAGACCGGCACGAACGTCAGGTCGGCGACGTCGAGCTTCATCGCGAACCGCCGGAAGTCCTCGCGGATCTCGTCGTACCGCTCCTGCGACCAGCCGACGAGGTCCATCTTGTTGACGCACACCACGAGGTGCCCGATGCCCAGCAGTGACGCGAGGAACGCGTGCCGCCGCGACTGTTCGAGGACGCCCTTGCGCGCGTCGACGAGGACCAGCGCCAGGTCGGCGGTGGACGCGCCGGTCACCATGTTCCGCGTGTACTGCAGGTGCCCCGGCGTGTCCGCGATGATGAACTTCCGCTTGGGCGTGGCGAAGTAGCGGTGCGCGACGTCGATCGTGATGCCCTGCTCGCGTTCGGCGCGCAGGCCGTCGGTGAGCAGCGCGAGGTCCGGGTAGTCCTCCCCACGCTCGCGGCTCGTGCGTTCGAGGGCGGCGAGCTGGTCGGTGAAGATCGCCTTCGAGTCGAACAGCAGCCGGCCGATCAGCGTGGACTTCCCGTCGTCCACACTGCCCGCGGTGGCGATCCTCAGCAGCTGCATCAGAAGTAGCCTTCCCGCTTGCGGTCTTCCATGCCTGCTTCGGAAATCCGGTCGTCCGCGCGGGTCGCGCCACGCTCGGTGATGCGCGTCGCGGCGACTTCGGCGACCACTTCGGACGGTGTGGCCGCCGACGATTCGACGCAGCCGGTGCAGGTGGCGTCGCCGACGGTCCGGAACCGCACGGTCGCCTCGTACGGCGTCTCACCGTCCACAAGCGACAAGAACCGCGTCGCCGCGAGCAGCATGCCGTCGCGTTGGACGACCTCGCGGCGGTGCGCGTAGTACAACGGTGGCAACGAGATCCGCTCGTCGCGGATGTACTGCCAGATGTCCAGTTCGGTCCAGTTCGACAGCGGGAAGACGCGGATGTGCTCGCCGCGCCGGTGCCGCCCGTTGTAGAGGTTCCACAGCTCGGGCCGCTGCGCCCGCGGGTCCCACTGGCCGTGCTCGTCGCGGAAGCTGAACACGCGCTCCTTGGCCCGCGCCTTCTCCTCGTCCCGGCGGGCGCCGCCGAACACGGCGTCGAAGCCGCCTTCGCGGATCGCGCGCAGCAGCGTGGCCGTCTGCAGCCGGTTGCGGCTGGCCCGCGGGCCGGTCTCCTCGACGACGCGCCCGGCGTCGAGGTCGTCCTGCACGCTCGCGACGTGCAGCCGCAGGCCGAGGGCGGCGACGGTCTCGTCGCGGAACCGCAGCACCTCGTCGAAGTTGTGGCCGGTGTCGACGTGCAGCACCGGGAACGGCAGCGGCGCCGGCCAGAACGCCTTCGCGGCGACGTGCAGCATCACCACCGAGTCCTTGCCGCCGGAAAAGAGCAGGACGGGGTGTTCGAAGGTCGCCGCGACTTCGCGGAAGACGTGCACGGCCTCCGCTTCGAGCGCGGCCAGGTGCGACAGCTCGTACGAGGTCACGGACATCCGAAAAAAGTAGAACATGTTCTTGTCATCGGTCAAGCGGTGCGGGACCCTGTGACGATGGACCTGGTCGTACTCGAAGAGATCCGCCGGCTGAAGTACCGCTACCTGCGCGCGGTCGACCTGAAGCAGTGGGACGAGGTGGCCGACACGTTCACCGTCGACGCCACGGCCGACTACGGGACCCGCGCCACGGGCCGTGAAGGGCATCAGCTCGCCGGCCGCGACGCGATCCTCGAGTTCCTCACCAAGAGCCTCGGCAACGGCATCATCACCGTGCACCACGCAGGTCAGCCCGAGATCGACGTCGACGGCGACACCGCGACCGGGCGGTGGGCGTTCACCGACAAGGTGATCGTGCCGGACCACAAGGTGATCATCGACGGCGCCGCGTTCTACGAGGACACCTACCGCCGCGACACCGACGGCGCCTGGCGGATGACGCACATCGGCTACACGCGGACGTACGAGTCGATGACCTCCTGGGAGGGCGACGCGGGCTTCCGGCTGCTCGCCAACCGCTGGGCCGTGCCCGCATGATCGAGAACGAGTTCTCGCTGACGCGGCCGTTCGCCGAGGCGATCGTCGAGGCCGAAAACCTGCTCGCGAGCGCGCCGCACGTGAAGACCGAGCAGGACCTCCTCGAGGGGTACGACTACCTCGCCGGCAGCATCCGCGCGTCGCTGCAGATGGCCTGGGCCTACCAGCGCGACTTCCCGTACTTCACGGCGTCCACCGGCCCGTACACGAAGATGGGGCTGGACAACCCGGACACGCTCTACTTCAACGCGAACATCCGCGACGACCGTGAGTACCTGGTCACCGGCGTCCGGGGGACCACTGCCGACCTGAGCTTCCAGATCCTCAACGGCGACTATTCGCCGGTCGTGGTGCCCGACAGCCTCGCCGCGTTCGACGACCGGGCCATCGAAATCGGCGAAGACGGCCGGTTCGAGCTGCGGTTCGGCCCGGCGCGCGAGAACCCCGGGCCGAACTACTTCACCCTCGGTGCCGGTTCGTCGATGCTCGTCGTGCGCGAGGTCCACAGCGACTGGGCGACCGAACGGCGTGGCGAGATCCGCATCCAGTGCGTCGACACCGCCGGGCAGGCGCCGCCGGTGCCGGACCGGCCGGCGCTGGCCAAGCGCTACGGCGTCACCGGCAAGATCCTGCTGAGCCGGCTGAAGACGTTCCTGGCCTTCCCGAAGTGGTTCTACGACGACCTGCCGGTGAACACGATGACCGAGCCGCGCTCGACGCCGGGCGGGCTGACCACGCAGTTCTCCTCGGCCGGGCACTACGAGCTGGGCGACGAAGAGGCGATGATCGTCACCGTCCCGCGCTGCGCCGACGCGCCGTACCAGGGCATCCAGCTCGGCAGCCTCTGGTACGTCTCGCTCGACTACATCAACCACCAGACGAGCCTCACCGCCGACCAGGCGCGCGTCGACCCGGACGGCAAGATCCGGTTCGTCATCAGCGAACGCGACCCCGGCCTGGCGAACTGGCTGGAGCGCACCGGGCACGACCGCGGGTACGTCCAGATCCGCTGGCAGCGGATCGCGCGGGACCTCGGTCCGGCCGACGGCCCGGTCGTCGAGGTCGTCAAGGTCGACGACCTGCCCGACCGGCTGCCGTTCCACACGGAAGCGCGGGTGACGCCCGAGGAGTGGGCGGCGAGGATCGCGGCCCGGCAGGACGCCGTCGCCGCCAGGATGCTGGGGTGAGCATGTCGGAGTTGTTGCGGGACAAGGTGGTCGTCGTCTCGGGGATCGGCCCGGGGCTCGGCCGGTCGATCGCCGTGCGCAGCGCCATGGCCGGCGCGGACGTCGTGCTCGCCGCGCGCACCGAGTCACGGCTCACCGAAGTCGCGAAGGAGGTCACCGACCTCGGACGCCGCGCCGTCGCGATCCGGACCGACATCGACGACGCCGACTCCGCGGCGAACCTGGTGAGCGAGGCCGTCGAGGCGTTCGGGCGGGTGGACGCGGTGGTGCACAACGCCTTCGCCGTCCCGCCGCTGACCGATCTGGCCACTGTGGACTTCGACGCCGTCCGCGCGGGTTTCGAGACCGCGGCGATCTCCGTGCTGCGGCTGACCCGGCTGTTCCTGCCCGCGCTCAAGGAGAGCAAGGGCTCGCTGGTGATGATCAACTCGGCGGTGCTGCGGCACTCGCGGCGGACGTTCGGCGCGTACAAGATGGCGAAGTCGTCGCTGCTGTCGCTCTCGCAGAGCCTCGCGAGCGAACTCGGGCCGGACGGCATCCGCGTCAACACGGTCGCGCCCGGGTACATCTGGGCGCCGAACCTCAAGTGGTACTTCAACTACCTGGCCAAGGAACGCGGGATCACGTCGGAGGAGGTCTACGCCGAGACGGCGTCGACGATCGACCTGCGCAAGCTGCCGGAACCCGACGAGATCGCCGACGCCGTTGTCTTCCTCGCCTCGCCGATGGCGCGCGCGATCACCGGGCAGTGCCTCGACGTCAACGGCGGCGAGTACCACCACTAGGAGGATCCATGCTCCCCGGCCGGGCCGACCTGGGCACGTTCGACGACCTGCACGCCTCGGCGTCGAAGCTCACCGGGCTCGACGACTTCGGCGGCGACGAGTACGTCGAGGGCCTGCGCGTGTTGCTGGAGTCGTTCGAGGCCGACGAGGACCTGACGCCGTTCGGGAACAAGGTGCACCGTGCGATGCTGCGCGGCGCTTTGGTGGCTCGATTGCTCAGCGAGGTGGGCTGGAAGCAGCACCCGGCTTACGTGGACGTCCCAGTGGAGCGGCCGATCTTCGTCACCGGCCTGCCCCGCACCGGCACGACGGCGTTGCACCGGCTGCTCGTCGAGGACCCCGCGCACCAGGGCCTCGAGGTGTGGCTCGCCGAGGTCCCGCAGCCGCGGCCGCCGCGTGCGACGTGGGCGGAGAACCCGGTGTTCCAGGGGATCCAGGCCGGCTACGAGCGCCACCACGTCGAGCACCCGGAGTTCATGGGGGTGCACCACATGTCCGCCGACCAGGTGGAGGAGTGCTGGCAGCTGCTGCGGCAGTCGATGCGGTCGGTGTCGTTCGAGTGCCTCGCGCACCTGCCGCGTTACTCGCGCTGGCTGGCGAAGCAGGACTGGACGGACGCCTACGCCCGGCACCGCCGCAACCTGCAGCTGATCGGGCTGCCGGACGCGGGCAAGCGGTGGGTGCTCAAGAACCCGAGTCACCTGTTCGCGCTGGACGCCCTGATGGCGGCGTACCCGGACGCGCTGGTGATCCAGACGCACCGCGCGCCGCGCACGATCATGGGCTCGATGTGCAGCCTGGCCGAGAAGGCCGCGGACGGCTGGTCGACGAAGTTCCGCGGCGAGGTGATCGGCCGTTCGCAGCTGGATCTGTGGGCCCGCGGTGCGGACGAGTTCCACGCGGCGCGTTCCCGTTATGACGCGGCGCAGTTCTATGACGTGGCGTACGAGGACTTCGTCGCGGACCCGATCGGGACGGTGTCCACTGTGTACGGCCACTTCGGACTGACGCTGACTCCTTCGGCGCGTTCCGCGATGACGTCGGTGCACGAGGGGAGTCGCACGGGCGCGGCGAAGCCGGTGCACAAGTACAGCCTGGCGGACTTCGGCCTGACGGCGGAGGAAGTCGACGAGCGTTTCGCGGATTACTCGCGTACCTACGGCTCGTGAGTGTTTAGGGCGGTTAGAACCGCCCTAAACACTCACGACGAGCCGCGGCAGACTCCTATCCGGCGGCGGCCTGCAGTCCTCAGGTCCCGGTGTCTCAGGACTCCGGCCTGGTCCGCGCTTGGCGGCTGATAACTCTCGCCGCCGTGTGGCGATGCAGTGCGACTTTCGTGCGGTGCGAGGGTCGTGAGTGGTAATGAGGGTTCTAACCCGCATTACCACTCACGACGAGCCGCGGCAGACTCCTAACCGGCGGCGGCCTGCAGGCCTCGGGTCCCGATTCCTCGCAGCACTTCGACGCGCTCCGCGCCCGGGCGGCTGAGCACCCAGCTCGACCCGGGCACCGACTTCGCGCGCTTCTTCAGCGGCGCCAGCAGCCGCGAAACCTCCTGGTACGACCGGATCGAGCCGCTTCCGCAGACCAGCGTCGCCAGCGAGACCGTCACCGGGAGGCCGTCCGCCGACCAACGGCGGTCCAGCAGTGCTCCCGCCACCGTGGCGATCTCGTCGACGTCGCAGACCACCAGGAAGTCGTCGCCGCCGACGTGGCTGACCCGCATCCGGCGCAGGCCGCCCGCCTGTGCGGTGAGCGCCGCGCCCAGTTCGCGGATCAGGTCGTCGCCCGCGGCGAAACCCGCCGTGTCGTTGACCGTCTTGAACGCGTCGATGTCCAGCCACGCGGCCACGAACGCCTCGCCGATGGTGATGCGGCGGGCGACGTCGCGGGCCACCGTGTCGCTGCCCGGCAGCCGGGTCAGCGGGTTCAGCGCCGCCGCGGCCTCGACCTTCGCCTCGGCCACGCCGCGGACCACCTCGGTCACCAGCACCACGCCGAGGCAGCGGCCGGTGTCGTCGACCACCACGACGTCGTCGCCGGTGCGGCCCCAGTCGGCGTCGGTGACCAGCTCGAGGAACTCCATCGCCCCGGCGCGCGCTTCGATCGTGTGCGGGGCGTCGGCGAGCCGCGCGGCCGGGCGCTTCGCGTGCAGCGCGTGGCCGTAAGGCCCGGTCACGGCGACCAGGAACCGCGTCCGGTCGACCGACCAGCGGGGCCGGTTCAGCTCGTCGACGCCGATGACGCCCGACGGCGCGTCCGCGGCCGCGAGCACCTCGCGGACCTCGTCGCACGTCGCGGTTTCCGGCAATGTCGTGGCCGGGCGCAGGAAGTCGCCGACGCACTGGGCGGGGCCCGGGGCGGCGACGGCGGGTGCCCGGGTGAGCAGCGCCGGCGCCGGGCCGGCCGCCGTCGGCGGGGCGAGCAGGTTGCCCTGGGCGATCCGGATGCCGAGCCCGCGGACCGCGTCGAGCTGGGCGTCGGTCTCCAGGCCGGTCGCGACCAGCCGGGTGCCGGTGCGGGTGGTGTAGTGCAGCATCGCCTCGGCGACGGCGACCGACGCCGGGTCGTCCGGCAGCCCGCGCAGCACCGTGCGGTCCAGCTTGACCAGGTCGACCGGCGCCTCGACGAGCAGGCTCAGCGGCAGGTCGCCGCGGCCGAGGCCGTCGAGCGCGAGCCGGAAGCCGAGGTCGGCCAGCGCCCGCATCCCGCTCAGCGCGCGCTCGGCCGGCAGCGGGGAGAACGGCGGGCCGAGCTCGAGGACGACGTCGCGGGTGCGGCGCCCGGCGTCGCCGAGCTCGGCCAGGAGGTCGTCGAACATCGCCGGCGGCGCGCCGAGCGTGCGGGCGGAGAGGTTCAGGTGCAGCGGGAGCGACGTCTCGTCCTGCCGGACGGCGGCGATCGCGAGACCGAGGTCCACCTCGGCGAGCCGGCCCTCGCGGCGCGCCTGCGTCAGCAGCTCCGCGACGGTGCCGTGGGCCGGCCTGGCCAGCGCTTCGTGAGCCACGACGCCTCCGGTGTGGAGGCTGTACAGCGGCTGGAAAGCGAAGCGGACCGCGCGTGGCGACTTCACGCTTCCGATGCTCGCCGGTCCCGCGCCGAAACGAAACCCATGTCAGCTGATGTTCATCGCAGCGGCACCCGGGTTACGCACATCGGGTTACTGGATCACGCTTGACTTATATAAGTGGCCGCTTGTAGTTTGGCCGGGTGCACGCGTTCGACGTCCTCGGCGACCCGGTCCGCCGCCGCATCCTGGAGCTGCTGGCCGACGGCGAGCGGGCCGCCGGCGCGGTCACCGAGGTGATCCGGGCCGAGTTCGGCATCTCGCAACCCGCGGTGTCCCAGCACCTGAAAGTGCTGCGGGACAACGGCTTCGCGCTCGTCCGTCAGGAGGGCACGCGCCGGCTGTACGCGGTCGGGCACGAGCCGCTGCGCGACGTCGACGTCTGGCTCGACCGGTTCCGCCGGTCCTGGACCCCGCACCTCGACGCCCTGGCCACCGAAATCGCCCGCGGCAAGCGCTCCCGGCGCCTCCGTGAAGAAGAAGGAGACTCTCCGTGATCGACTCCAGCCACCAGATCAGCGCCGTCCGCCGGACGCTCGGCGACCGGGTGATCGACGCGAAGGACGCCCGCGTCCTGACCATCAGCCAGGTCTACGACACCGACGTCGACGACCTCTGGGACGCCTGCACGAACGCCGAGCGCATCCCGCGCTGGTTCCTGCCGGTCAGCGGCGAGCTGAAGCTCGGCGGGCACTACCAGCTGGAAGGCAACGCGGGCGGCACGGTCGAGCGCTGCGAGCCGCCGCACAGCTTCGCCGCGACGTGGGGGTTCGGCGACACCGTCAGCTGGATCGAGGTGCGGCTGACGCCGGAAGGCGCGGGCACGCGGTTCGAGCTGGAGCACGTCGCGCACGTCGACGACCGCTGGGACGAGTTCGGCCCGGGCGCGGTCGGCATCGGCTGGGACGGCATGCTGGTCGGCCTGGTCCTGCACCTGGCCGACCCGGGCAAGGCCGTCGACCCGGAAGCGGCGATGGCCTGGATGATGTCGCCGTCGGGCGTCGAGTTCATGACGGCGTCGAGCGAAGCCTGGTACCAGGCCGACGTCGCGGCGGGCGCCGACCCGGTCAACGCCCGCGCGGCGGCGGACCGCACCTTGGCGGCGTACACGGCCAAGCCGGAGGCCTAACGCTCCGCGGTCTTGACCGCGGTCAAGGTGATCACCGCGTCGGGCTGGACCTCGGTGCCCGGGGCCGGGTCCTGGCCCGTCTGGACCCAGTTGCGGTCGATCAGCAGCGCGCGGCCCTGGCCGGTGCCGTCGACCTCGCGCAGGTTGTAGAGGCCGGCTTTCTGCATCGCGTTCTGGGCGTCCTGGTGGTTCATGCCGGAGACGTCCGGGACCTTGATCAACGCGGCCGACGTCGGTGCCGCCGACGTTGGCTCGGCGGCGGAGGTGGAGGTGGAGGTGGATGTAGCGGACGTGGTGGTCGCTCCGGGGCCGCTCGTGGGGCCGGCACCGCAGGCGGCGAGCCCGGCGCTCAGCACCACAGCGGCGGCGGCGACGCGGATCGGACTGATCATGGCAGCTCCTCGGTGGGCGGATACCCCGTCAGTCGGCCCGTGAACACGCGGTGTTGCCCATCGATCGGGTGATTCCGGGGGCGCCGGATAAGGTCGGGCGTATGGATCACGGCACCGAAACGGACCCCCGAGCGGCTCGACGGGACCCGGTGGCCAACGCCGGCGGGTTCACCGACCTGGCGAGCAGCCCGTTCCGGATCGACCGCGACCGGATCGCCGCGTCGCCGTTCTTCGCGCGGCTCGGCGGCGTGACGCAGGTGGTCAGCGCCGGCGGGGCCGGGCTGCTGCACAACCGGCTCACCCACAGCCTGAAGGTCGCGCAGGTCGCGCGGGCCATCGCCGAGCGGATCACCGCCGGGCCCGAAGCCGATCTCGCCGCGAAGCTGGGCGGCTGCGACCCGGACGTCGCCGAGGCCGCCGCGCTCGCGCACGACCTCGGGCACCCGCCGTTCGGGCACCTCGGCGAGCAGACGCTCGACCGCATCGCGCGGCACCGCTTCGGCCTCGCCGACGGCTTCGAGGGCAACGCGCAGTCGTTCCGCATCATCACCACGACCGACGTGCGCGGGCCGTCGGCGATCGGGCTGGACCTCACCACCGCCGTGCGCGCCGCGGTCCTCAAGTACCCGTGGCTGCGGCTGCACCACCCAGCGCCGCACCCGTCGGAGATGGCCGTCCCGCCGCGCGGCGCCGCCGAGCCGGACGACCACCCGGGCACCGGCGCGGCCAAGTTCTCCGCCTACGCCACCGAGCTGGACGACTTCGAGCAGGCGCGCGCGGCGTTCGCCGGCCGCGTCGAGAGCTGGCAGCAGACCGTCGAGGCGTCCGTGATGGACACCGCCGACGACATCGCCTACGCCATCCACGACCTGCAGGACTTCCACCGCATCGGCGTCCTGCAGCACGCGCCGGTCGCCGCGGAGCTGGGGGAGTGGCTGCTGCACGCCGATGAGCTGGCCGGGCTCGACGACGAGACGCTCTACGCCGAGCTGCGCCGGCCGGGCCGGTCGCTGGAACGCCTGCGCCGCCGCATGCACGCCAAGGACGCGTGGATCGTCGACGACGACGCCTTCGCCGCGGCGGTCGCGCGGGTGCGCGCGGAGCTCGTCGACGGGCTGCTGGCCGGCGCCTTCGACGGCTCGACCGAGGCCGAGCAGGCGACGGCGGCGTTCTCCGCGAACTGGACCGCCCGGCTGGTCGACGGCGTGTTCGTGGTCGCCTCGCCGTCCACCCGCGCCGGCCACGTGACGCTCGCGACGGCCCAATGGCACGAGGTCCAGGTGCTCAAGTTCGTGCACCGGCGGTTCGTGCTGCTGCGCCCGGACCTCGCGCTGCACCAGCGCGGCCAGGCCGGCGTGGTCGCGAGCCTGGTCGACGCGCTCGACGCCTGGCTGCTGGACCGTGACGAGGTCTCCCGGCTGCCCCGTCGGCTGCACGACCTGGTCGAGCTGGCCCGCGCCGAGTACACGGGCCTGGCCCGCACGGCGCCGGAACTGCTGGTCGGCGCCACGGGCGAGCCGGTGACCGGCCGCGACGCGGTCCGCAACCTCGCGCGCGGCCGGGCGGTGGTGGACTTCGTGGCGTCGTTGACGGACAAGCAGGCGGTGACCCTTTTGGACGCTTTGTCCGGCCGGTCGGCTCAGCCGTGGTCGGACTCGTTCGTCCTTTGACGGGTGAGCGCTGCTGTAGGTAGGCCTGCGCCGCCCCGGGGTGTGGACGCGCGGTGCCGGAGCCGCCGGCCAGCGGGGGAAAGCGGCATGGGCCTGGCCCGCACGGCGTTGGAGTCGGCGCTCAGCGGACGGTTCGGCGGCCGCGGCCGGCCTGGGAGCGGGGTGCCGTCGTGCGCGGCCGGGCGGTGACGGATAAGCAGGCGGTGACTCTTTTGGACGCTTTGTCCGGCCGCTCGGCCCAGCCGTGGTCGGACTCGTTCGTCCTCTGACGGACCATGTCCGATTCTTGTCCGATCGCGACGATCCCGTGCAGTGGTATCGCTTGACGCGGCTGGTCCGTTTCGTTCGTCCTGTAACGGTTGAGCGGTTCCGCTGAACGGCCTACGACTTACGGTCCATTCAGGAAAATACCCATCCGATGTCACTCGAACGGCTGATGCTTACAGAGAACTCACAGTACTTAGCTTGGTCCCGTCGGTGATCACCGGCGTCGGTCAGCGTGAGTCGGGGCACGCGCCTGGAGATATCGGAGGGCGCACGTGCGTCGTACCCGTTCCACGAGATCGAGATCCACTGTGCTCACGGCCGGAGCGGCGGCGTTGCTCGCCGCGCTCGGCCTGGTGTCGCCGCCCGCCGCGGGCGCCGCCACCGCGTCCACACCGGACACCTTCACCGCCACCGCGCAGCAGCAGATCGCCGCGCTCCAGGCCGTCAAGGCCGGGAAGACCGGGGCTGAGTCCAAAGTAGACAGCAAGCTGCTCGTCGCCGAAAAGGGCGTGGGGAAGCAGCTGAACGCACTGCAGTCCGGGGCCGCTGTCTCGAATACCGGGACGGTGCTGGTCGACATCCGCGCGACCAAGGTCTCCCCGGACCTCATCTCCGGGCTCACCAAGGCCGGGGCGGGCATCCGCGCGGTGTCCGACCGGTACGGCAGCATCCGGGCCGAGGTGCCGCTGGCCGCCGTCAGCGCGATCGCCGCCCGCGGCGACGTCAAGCGCGTCGAGCAGGCCGACCAGGCCCTGACCGCCCGCGAACTGGCCACCCCCGCGACGACGCCGGGCAAGGCCGCCGAGACCAAGCAGCAGAAGGCCGCCCGCATCTCGGGTGAGCTGCAGAAGGCCCTGTCGAGCAAGACCCAGCAGCGCAGCGCCGCCGCGGCCGCCACGCTGACCAGCCAGGGCGACCGCGCGCACAACGCCGACATCGCCCGCCAGCAGTTCGGCGTCACCGGCGTCGGCGTCAAGGCGTGCGCCCTGTCGGACGGCATCGACTCGCTGGCCACCTCGCAGGCCAAGGGTGAGCTGCCGCCGAACGTCGACGTCATCGCCGGGCAGGAGGGCGACGGCGACGAGGGCACCGCGATGCTCGAGATCATCCACGACCTCGCGCCCAACGCCGCGCTCGGCTTCGCGTCGGCGTTCAACTCCGACGCCAGCTTCGCGGACAACATCCGCAAGCTCCGCTTCGAGTCGCACTGCGACGTCATCGTCGACGACGTCATCTACTTCAAGGAAAGCCCGTTCCAGGACTGGATCATCGCCCAGGCCGTGAACGACGTGACGGCGAACGGCGCGCTGTACTTCTCCTCGGCGGGCAACGAGGGCAACGTCCTCGACGGCACCGCCGGGCACTGGGAAGGCGACTTCGTCGACTCGGGCAAGTCGGTCGGCAAGTTCGCCGGTGTCGCGCACAACTTCGCCGGCGCGGCGGGCAACCAGATCTACGAGCCCCTCTCCGACGCGTCCTCGGCCGGCGTCCCGGTGACGCTGCACTGGTCGGACCCGCTCGGCGCCTCGGCGAACGACTACGACCTCTACCTGCTGAACTCGGCGGGCGCGGTCGTGGACTTCAGCCAGGACGTCCAGGACGGCACCCAGGACCCGTTCGAGATCCTGCAGACGCCGGCGTTCGGCGGCACGGGCCTGCGCCTGGCCGTCGTGAAGTTCTCCGGTGAAGGCCGTTACCTGTCGCTGTCCGCGCTGCGCGGGCGGTTCAAGGACTCGGCGGACGGCCTCAAGGCCTACAACACCCCGGGCGTGACGGTCGGCCACTCGGCCGCGCGCGACGCCTTCAGCGTGGCCGCCACCCCGGCGGCCGCGGCGTTCGGCCGGCCCCTCGAGCCGGGCGACCCGGCCAACCCGACCGGTCCGTTCCCGGGCTCGTTCAGCAGCACCTCCAAGGCCGAGCGGTTCAGCTCCGACGGCCCGCGGCGCGTGTTCTACGAGGCCGACGGCACCCCGATCACCCCGGGCAACGTCTCCTCGACCGGTGGTGAGGTCCGGAACAAGCCGGAGATCACCGCGGCCGACGGCGTCCAGACCAGCGTGACCGGCTTCAGCCCGTTCTTCGGCACGTCGGCCGCCGCGCCGCACGCCGGGGCCATCGCGGCGCTGGTGCTCTCGGGCAACCCCGGCCTGCCGCCGTCGGAGGTCCGTGAAGCGCTGATCAACACCGCCGTCGACATCGAGACCCCGGGCCGCGACAACGTCACCGGCTCGGGCGTCATCCTCGCCGACAAGGTGCTCGCCTACACCGGCGCCAGCCCGCAGCCGCTCGCCGTGGCCAAGCAGCCGACGGTCACCCCGGCCGACGGCGGCTCGTCGCTCGACCCGGGCGACACCGCCAAGGTGACCCTGCCGGTGACCAACGACGGTGACGGCGCCGCCGTCTCCACCAGCGTCGTGCTCACCAGCCCGACCCCGGGCGTGACCGTGGCGCCGCGCTCGAAGTCCTACGGCACCATCAGCCCGGGACAGACCGGCGTCAACGACTTCACCATCACCGTCCCGGCGAGCCAGCAGCTCGGCGTGCCGGTCGTGCTGAACGCCAAGGTCAGCTTCGCCGGTGCGCACTCGCCCACCACGACGACGTTCTCGCTCCCGGTCGGCACCCCGTCGCCGGTCGCGCAGGACTTCGCCTACACCGGCGCGCCGGTCGCGATCCCGGACAACAGCCCGGTCGGCGCTTCGGTGACCATCCCGGTCACCGGGGTCGGCCGCGCCGCGAAGGTGTCGTTCTCCGTGGACGGCACCACCTGCAGCACCGACCCGCTCTCGACGGCGGTCGGCCTGAACCACTCCTACGTCGGTGACCTGGTCGGCTCGCTGACCTCGCCGTCCGGGGCCAAGGCCACGGTGTTCCAGCGCAACGGCGGTTCGGGCAAGAACCTGTGCAAGGTCGTGTTCGCCGACGACGCGGCGGTCGCGTTCAGCACGGTGACGTCGGCCAACGCGCCGTTCACCGGCTCGTACAAGCCGGCGAACGCCCTCGGCAGCCTGGCCGGGGCCGTCGTCGACGGCACCTGGACGTTCGGGGTGGTCGACGCGGCCGGCGGCGACGTCGGCTCGATCCGCTCGGTCGCCCTGCACATCAACGGGTTCGTCCAGCCGGCGGCCGCCGGCCGGCCGTCGAACGTGCACGGCGCGACGAACAACGGGCCGGTGCACCCGCAGTAAGTTTGCACTAAAGCCGTGAAGGCCTCCTTACCGGCCATAAGAGCCGGTAAGGAGGCCTTCACGGCTTTTGCCGTAGCGTGCGGTGTTGTGGCGAAGGCACGGGAGGTCGCGGGCGGCGGGCGTGCGGTGACGGTCCCGCCGGACCGGCTGGCCGGCTGGTTCACCCGGTTCGCGCAGCGGCACGGCGGCATCGTGACGACCGAAGCCACGCCCGCCGAGGTCCGGGTGGTCGCGGGCGACGGCACCACGGCGATCGCGACCGTCCCTTTCGGACTCCTCGACGCGCCGTCGCTCGAAGGCCTCGTCGCGCACGCGCTGGTGCCGCGGCGGATCGCGCTCCTGCTGGTGCGGCTCGGCAGTCACAGCGTCGGCGTTTCCTTCGACGGCCGGATCGAGGTCTCCCGCACCGGCCGCCACCTCGTGCACGGCCGGTCCGCGGCCGGCGGCTGGTCGCAGCAGCGCTTCGCCCGGCGTCGTGAAGGCCAGGCCCGTCACGCACTGCAGGCGGCCGCGCAGGACGCGGCCGAGGTGCTCGTCCCGCGACTGTCCGAAGTGGACGCCGTCGTGCTCGGCGGCGACCGGCGGGCCCTCGACGAGCTGCGCGAGGACCGCCGTCTGGCGCCGCTGTTCGCCCGCGCGGAACCGCGCGTGCTGGAACTCGGCGAACCGCGGCGCAGCGTTCTGGAAGACGCCGCCGCGCGGGCCCTGGAAGTGGAGATCACGCTGCGCGACGGGTGAGTCCGCACACGTCGAGAGAAACCCGTGGACGCCGCCCCGTACACTGGTCGCGTGGAGATCCTTCTGGAGTGAGCCGTCGCACCGGTCAGACCTGGCCGGTCCGCTTGACGCTGCCCTCCAATCACCCCCTTTTACCGGGAGTTTCCCTTGATCACGGCCACCGGCCTTGAGCTGCGCGCGGGTTCGCGCATCCTGCTCGACGGCGTCAGCATCCGCATCCAGCCCGGCGACCGCATCGGCCTCGTCGGCCGCAACGGCGCGGGCAAGACCACCTCGCTGAAGGTCCTCGCCGGCGAAGGCGAGGCGCACGCGGGCGAGGTCCGCCGCACCGGCGAGCTCGGCTACCTGCCGCAGGACCCGCGCGAAGGCGACCTGTCGGTCACCGCGAAGGACCGCGTGCTGTCGGCGCGCGGCCTCGACAAGCTGATGCGCGACATGGAAAAGGCGCAGACCGCGATGGCGGAGCTGGTCGACGACGCCCAGCGCGACAAGGCGATCAACCGCTACGCCCGGCTCGAGGAGCGGTTCTCCTCGCAGGGCGGGTACGCCGCCGAGAGCGAGGCCGCGCGCATCTGCTCGAACCTCGGCCTCGCCGACCGGGTGCTCTCCCAGACGCTGGGGACGCTCTCGGGTGGGCAGCGCCGCCGCGTCGAGCTGGCGCGGATCCTGTTCGCCGCGGCCGAAGCGGGCGCCGGCGGCAAGTCCGAGACGATCCTGCTGCTCGACGAGCCGACCAACCACCTCGACGCCGACTCGATCACCTGGCTGCGCACCTTCCTCAAGCAGCACGACGGCGGTCTGGTCGTGATCAGCCACGACGTCGAGCTGCTGGCCGACGTCGTCAACAAGGTGTGGTTCCTCGACGCCACCCGCAGCGAGCTCGACCTGTACAACATGGGCTGGCAGCGCTACCTGGACGCGCGCGCCACCGACGAGAAGCGCCGCCGCCGCGAGCGCGCCAACGCCGAGAAGAAGGCGTCGGCGTTGCAGCAGCAGGCCGCGAAGCTCGGCGCGAAGGCGACGAAGGCCGTGGCGGCCAAGAACATGGCGCGCCGCGCGGAGCAGATGCTGTCCGCACTGGACGAGACCCGGCACGCCGACAAGGTCGCCCGGATCAAGTTCCCGGAACCCGCGCCCTGCGGCCGCACGCCGCTCACCGCGGAGGGGCTGTCGAAGTCCTACGGCTCGCTCGAAATCTTCACCGGCGTCGACCTCGCCGTCGACCGCGGGTCCAAGGTGGTCGTGCTCGGGCTGAACGGTGCCGGAAAGACCACTTTGCTCCGGCTCCTCGGCGGAATGGAAACTCCGGATACCGGCGGGGTCGTCCCGGGTCACGGAATGCGTTTGGGCTATTACGCACAGGAACACGAAACTCTTGATCATGATGCGTCGGTGTGGGAAAACATCCGACATCTCGCTCCGGACACCGGCGCGCAGGAGTTGCGGAACCTGCTCGGTTCGTTCCTCTTCACCGGCGAACAACTCGACCAGGCCGCCGGCACCCTTTCCGGCGGCGAGAAGACCCGGCTCGCCCTGGCCGGCCTGGTCTCCAGCGCTGCCAACGTGTTGCTGCTCGACGAGCCGACGAACAACCTCGACCCGGCCAGCCGCGCCCAGGTCCTGGACGCTTTGCGCAGTTTCTCCGGCGCCGTGATCCTGGTGACGCACGACCCGGGCGCGGTCGAGGCCCTGGAGCCGGAGCGGGTCATCCTGCTGCCCGACGGCACCGAGGACCATTGGTCGGCCGACTATCTGGAACTTGTCCAGCTTGCGTGAGCCGTGCGTCCATTCGGGTGCAAGATCACTGCCGGTGAGGCACTGGAATGGCCCAATGTGATCGCAGTTTCGGTCGTTTTACGGCTGTCGTCTGGCATTCCGGCGCTCAGTGTTCGATCATTGCCCCGGCAGGGGCCGATTGTGGCCCAGAACACTCTCGGCGGGAAGGCGATCGACGTGGCTGATCTCAAGAAAGGCGCGCGGATCACCGGCAACACGCGCGACAAGCTGGCCGCTGACCTCAAGAAGAAATACGAGAAGGGCGCGAGCATCCGGGCGCTCGCGGAGTCCACGGGCCGGTCCTACGGGTTCGTCCACCGGGTGCTCTCGGAGTCCGGGGTCCAGCTGCGGGGGCGCGGTGGGGCCACCAGGGTCAAGAAGAAGTAGGCGAGGACTGCTGCGCGGGGGGCGCAGTGGGAACTGCCGCAGCAGGCTCCTCGGCCACGCGGAACGCCAGGTACGCCCCGAGCAGGATCAGGGGGTACACCAGGTAGCCGTAGCGGGTGGCCGGGGTCAGCAGGATCAACGCGCCGAGTCCGACGGCGATGCGCAGGAGTGCGCCGGAGCCGTTCGCGGGGGGCCGGCGCACCAGCCAGACCAGCATCGCCACGGCCGCGGCGCCGACCAGCACGAAGGCCGCCACCTGGCCGATCGCCCCGGTTTCGGCGATCAGGTGGCCTGGCAACGGGCTCGCCGCGGGTGACCGCACGACACCCATTCCGAGCGGGAACCGGAAGACGTGCTCCACGAACGCCGCCGGGTCCACCAGGTACACCGGCAGGTGCAGCACGGCCGTCGTGGCCACCAGCGCGGTGGCGAACCGCGCGAGCGCGGGCCAGTCGAGGCGTTTCTTCCCGCGTACCAGCACGAACACGGCCAAGACCGCGGCCGCGGGCGCGACGATCAGCTTCGCGCTGACGACCAGCGCGAGCACGACTCCCGACCAGGCGCCCCGGCCGGTGGCGGCGAGTGCGCACGCGAGCACCAGGAGTCCGACGATCGCCAGGTCCGGGCCGGCGACGGCCCAGGTGAGCGCGGTCAGCGGGCAGGCCAGCGCGAGCTGCGCGGCCCCGACCGGGACTCGGGGCCACTTCAGCAGTTTCAGCGTGCCCAGCACGCACGCGCAGGCCGCGAGGGCGAACATCCAGCGGGCGTCGGTGAGCGCGTCGGCCAGCGGCGTGCCGCCGAACAGTGCCCGCGGCAGGCCGAAGACCGTCATCACCGGACCGTAAGGCGTGTAATCGTTTACCACGGGCGGGCGGCCGAGCGCGGTGACGTCGACGTACGGGGTTCCGTGGTGCAGCAGCAGATCCGCGGACCGCTCGATCACCCAGACCTCGGGCTGGGCGGCCCACGAGATCGGCGTGATCAGCCAGTCCACTCCGGTCAGTCGGCGAATCACGAGGACTGCCAACGGAAGGATCATTGCCAACAGGGCGACCGCGGCTATCCCGCACCAGCGGGAACCGAGTACGCCGCGCGGCGTACGGCCCGTGCGTACGGACAGCAGCAGCCAGCCGCTGTGCAGGGCGCCGAAGCCGTACGCGGCCGTCGCGAAGTTGCCCCAGACGCGGTAGCCGTAGAACTCGGCGACGAGCGCGGTCGGCAGCGCGAAAGCCAGGCAGGCCAGGTAGAACCCCAGATCCCACTTCAGCGGGCCGGGGCCGGGGGAGTGGGCCGGTGCCGTGAAGAACCGCAAGACGCGCCCCTGCCGGGGCGCCAGGCCCGCCTCCGTTTCCACCTGGTCAGGCTACCGAGGGGTCCGCGGCCTGGTTCAGCCGAGGTCGCGCAGGCGGGGAAGCAGTTTCGCGGCCGCTTCGGACGCGCGGACGACGTCGTCGTGGCCCGTCGGCATCAGGACGAGTTCGGTGAACCCGGCCGCGACGTAGCTCTGCGCGAGCCGCAGCGCACTGTCCGCATCGGACGGCAGCCGGAACTGCACGGCCCGCCGGATTTCCGCCGGATCACGGCCGACATCCGCGCAATGGCGGTCGAGTACCGACGAAAGCCGTTGCAGTTCGACGATTTCAGTGCCGGGAAGTGCCGCGTTGAGCCAGACGTCGGCGTGTTCGGCGACGACGCGCAGGCCGCGCTTTTCGCCGCTGCTGCCGAGCCACAGCGGCGGACGCGGTTGCACCGGTTTCGGATCGCTGAGCGCGCCGGTGAGGGTGTAGTGCTTCCCGGCGAAGTCGGTCGCCGGGCGCGTCCACAACAGACGGAGGATTTCGCAGGCTTCGGCGAGCCGTTCGACGCGTTCGAGCGCCGGTGGTGTCGGGGTGCCCATCATCGTGTCGGTCAGGACGTCGCCGCCCGCGCCGAGGCCGACGTCGAGCCGGCCGCCGGAGAGGTGGTCGACGGTCGTGGCGAGCTTCGCGAAGGTGCCCGGGTGCCGGTTGGTGTTGCCGGAGACCAGGCAGCCGATCCGCACGCGCTTCGTCGCCTCGGCCATCGCGGCCAGCAGGGTCCAGCCGTCGAAGATGTCGCCGGTGCGGTCCGGGCCCATCGGGGCGAGGTGGTCGAACACCCAGCAGCCGTCGAACCCGCCGTCGTCGGCGATCGCCCAGATCTCGCGCAGCGCGGTGACGCCGAGGTGCTGCTGGGGTGGCTTGAGGCCCACGGTGGTCATGAGGTTCTCCTGATTATCGGCGTGACAAATCATCAGTAAGACTGACGATCAGCGTAGGGGTAAGGTTCTCGCATGTCCAGCGACCTCGAGACCGGGCCGCCGGCCGCCGTCGGCCGGCGGCTCGGCTACCTGCTGAAACACGCCCAGCAGCGGCTGGCCGAGCTGGCCGAGCCGCTGTACGGGCCGCTCGGGATCACCGGGCGGCAGCTGGCGCTGCTCGCGTTGTTCGGCGAGGGGCCGGCGCAGTCGCAGCAGGACGGCGCGGCGCGGCTCGGGATCGACCGGACGACGATGGTCCAGCTCGTCGACGAGCTGGAGGCGAACGGCCTGGTCCGGCGCGAGGTCGCGCCCGGTGACCGGCGCAAGCGCCTCGTCCGGTTGACTGACGAGGGCGAGCGGGTGCGGCGGGCGGGCGAAGAGGCGACGCGCGAGGCCGAGGCGCTCCTGCTGGCACCCTTGGGCGACACTGCGGAGCAGTTGCGCACCGCGCTGTACCTGGTCGTTCGCGGCGAGTGAACGCGATCGGGAAGCAATCGGACGGCGACCGCGTTGTCCAGGTCATATCCGAAGAAAACCTCAGCTTTGGTAGAGGTTTTGGAACTGGGGGTCTCCCGTGGACAACACCTGGGCTCTGCTCAGCTCGGCGATGCGCGCCAACGACGTGCCGAAGGCGCTGACCCGCGGCACGTTCAAGCGCGTCGCCCGCTTCGCCCGGCCGCACTGGCGGTCGTTGCTGATCTTCCTCGTGTTCACCGTCATCTCGGCGGTGCTCGCGGTGACGACGCCGGTCCTGGCCGGCAAGGTGGTCGACGCGATCGTCGGCGGGCACGACCTGTCCGTCGTGATCTGGCTGGCGATCGTGATCGCCGGGCTCGCGATCGCCGACGCCGGCTTCGGCCTGATCGAGCGGTGGCAGTCCGCGCGCATCGGCGAGGGCATCATCTACGACCTGCGCCGCGCGGTGTTCGAGCACGTGCAGCGCATGCCGATCGCGTTCTTCACCCGCACCCGCACGGGTGCGCTGGTCTCGCGGCTCAACAACGACGTCATCGGCGCGCAGCGGACGTTCACCGCGACGCTGTCCGGCCTGGTCACCAACGTGATCCAGCTGGTGCTGTCGCTGGCCGTCATGCTCACGCTGTCCTGGCAGGTCACGCTGCTCGCGCTGGTGCTGCTGCCGATCTTCGTGCTGCCCGCGCGCCGGCTCGGCCGCCGGATGGCCGGGCTGCAGCGGGAGTCCGCGAACCTCAACGCCGGCATGACCACGCAGATGACCGAGCGGTTCTCCGCGCCGGGCGCCACGCTCGTCAAGCTCTTCGGGCACCCCGTGCAGGAGGCCGACGACTTCGGCGTGCGCGCCGGGCGGGTGCGTGACATCGGCATCCGGACCGCGATGCTGACCCGCTGGTTCATGACCAGCCTGACGCTCGTCTCGGCGCTGGCGCAGGCGCTGGTCTACGGCCTCGGCGGGTACCTCGCGCTGACCGGCCAGCTCGCGCCGGGCACCGTCGTCGCCCTGGCGCTGCTGCTGACCCGGCTCTACGCGCCGCTGACCGCGCTGGCCAACGTCCGCGTCGACGTGATGACCGCGCTGGTGTCGTTCGAGCGCGTCTTCGAGGTGCTCGACCTCGACCCGATGATCAAGGAGAAGCCGGACGCCTTGGTACTGCCGCCTTCGGAAGGCGTTTCGGTCGAGTTCTCCGACGTCCGCTTCGGTTACCCCGCCGCGGACCGGTACTCGCTGGCGTCGCTGGAAGACGTCGCCACGCTCGACCACCGCGGCGGCGAAGAGGTGCTGCACGGCATCTCGTTCCGCGCCGAGGCGGGCCAGATGGTCGCGCTGGTCGGGTCGTCGGGGGCGGGGAAGTCGACGATCGCGTCGCTGCTGCCGCGGCTCTACGACGTCGACTCGGGCTCGGTGCGGGTGTCCGATGTGGACGTCCGGGACCTGAGTTTCGCTTCGCTGCGGCAAACCGTCGGCGTCGTGACGCAGGACGGGCACCTGTTCCACGAGACGATCCGCGCCAACCTGGCCTACGCGCGCCCGGACGTCACCGACGACGAGATCTGGGAAGCGCTGGAGCGAGCCCGGCTCGGCGAGCTGGTGCACTCCCTGCCCGACGGCCTCGAAACGACGGTGGGGGAGCGCGGGTACCGGCTCTCCGGCGGTGAGCGCCAGCGGCTGACCATCGCGCGGCTGCTGCTCGCGCAGCCCAAGGTCGTCGTCCTCGACGAGGCGACCGCGCACCTGGACTCCGAGTCCGAGGCCGCGGTCGGCGAAGCATTGACGCACGCACTGGCGGGCCGCACGGCCCTGGTCATCGCGCACCGCCTCTCGACGGTCCGCGCCGCCGACCAGATCCTGGTCCTGGAGCACGGCGAGATCGTCGAGCGCGGCACGCACGACGAGCTCCTCGCCGCGAACGGCCGCTACGCGACCCTCCACGCCACCCAGTTCGCCGACCAGGAACCCGCCGTCGCGTGATCAGAGGGTCGTCACGCGTGATTGGGAAGTCATCTCGCGTGATCAGAGGGTCGACACGGTGTCAGTGCCGAGTCGACCCGCCAATCACGCGTGTCGACCTCTGAATCACGCGTGACGACCCTTCAATCACGCGGTCCCGGCTAGCGGAGCTGGGGGACCAGCTCGCTGTACTTGGCCAGCAGGGACTTGTTGGCCTCGTCGCCGCCCTCGACGTTGGAGCTGCGCCACAGCGGGACGTGGAGGCCCTCGGCGGTGCCGCGGTCGTAGACCTGGGCCAGTATGAGGTTCCACAGGAACGCGTTGACCACAGTGGACAGCGGCGCGGTGCGCGGGGCGTCCGGCGGGTAGCTCGCGTCGCCCGGGATCACCAG
Organism: Amycolatopsis sp. NBC_01307; assembly: GCF_035975215.1. Lineage (NCBI taxonomy): Bacteria > Bacillati > Actinomycetota > Actinomycetes > Pseudonocardiales > Pseudonocardiaceae > Amycolatopsis > Amycolatopsis sp. NBC_01307. The sequence goes on from NZ_CP108403.1 coordinate 791,477, forward strand.
CGAGTCGAGCACCACGGTGCCCTGCTCGACCAGCGTGCTCGACGACCGCCGCGGCGCCGCGGCCACGCAGGCCCGCGACGTGATGGCGATGACGGCCGCGCCGCGCTCGCGCGCGCCGATGCACAGCTCGACCGGGTACGGGTTGGACCCGGACGTCGAGAACACGACCAGTACGTCGTCCGGGCCCGGCGCGCGCTCGGCGAGCACCTCCTCGGCGAGGCCGGTGCGGCGCTCGGTCGTCGTGCTGTGCACCGCACCGTGCAGCGGCAGCAGCTCCGGGTGGTACAGCGGGTAGACGCACGCGAGCCCGCCGGCCCGGTAGAACGTCTCGGCGACGGCGGCCAGCGAGTGCCCGGCGCCGGCGGTATAGACCAGTGCGTCGGCCCGGATCACCCCCAGCACCAGATCGGCCGCGGCCCGCACTGCTTCGGCGTTGGCCTGCTCGACGTCCGCCAGCTGCTTGGCGACACTGCCCGAGATGTCCGTGGCGCTCACCACACCCACCCTTCCGTCGGTGATCGGGCGCCGAATCTACCGCGAAGATGGTGGTACGCGGTGGAATAGCCGGGTGGCGTATCCAGGTTGATCCGGATGCGGGTGGTGAGTCCCGGACAGTGGGAGGGCGTGGGTGAGCGAGGCAGAACCGGCGGTGGCGGTGTGGCCGGCGCGCGGGCGGACCGAAGCGGTCGTGCTCGTGCTGCACGGCGGTGCGGAGCACGGCACGGGCGGCGTTCCGCCCTGGAAGCTCGCCCACCTGCGGATGGTGCCGATCGCGCGCGCCCTGCACCGGGCCGGGCGCGAGCACGGCGTCGAGGTGCGGCTGCTGCGCAACCGCCGCTACGGCTGGAACGCACCCGCCATGGACCCGATCCAGGACGCCCGCTGGGCCCTCGACCGCATCCACGCCGACCACCCCGGCCTGCCGGTGGTGCTGGTCGGGCACTCGATGGGCGGCCGGGTGGCGCTGCGCGTGGCCGACGACCCGGCCGTGCGCGGGGTCTGCGCCCTGGCCCCGTGGACGCCGCGGGGCGAGCCCGTCGGGGCCGTCGCCGGGCGCTCGGTGCTCGTCGTGCACGGTACCCGCGACCGGATGACCAGCCCGGTCGAGTCCCACGCCTTCGCCGAACGCGCCGAGGGCGTCGCCGCTCGGGTGGCCCGGTTCGAGATCGCCAACGAGGGCCACGCGATGCTGCGCCGCTCTTCCGTCTGGACCCGGCTGGCAAGTGCTTTCACAATGGAAGTAATCGCCGGGAGCACCGACGACACACTCACGGGCGCGTGGGCCGCGCCGGGACCCGAGCGGCTCCGAATACCCGTGTGACACCACCCCGAACAGGGCATTCGACGAAGGGCGCCGCGGGGGTGCGGCAATTAGGATCGAGCACCGGCGCACCAGGCCGGCCGGAGGGAGAACCCGTGACCACCTCGAGTGTCGACCGCGCGTCGACTCAGGACGTCCCCGACGAAAACCGGTGGCCGGGGCTGGCCGCCCCGCCGCACTCCGCACTGCGCGCGCGGATCGCCGCGAGCCTGTTCCGCCGTGCGGTCCGCCCGCTCGACGTCCGGGTGACGTTCCCGGACGGGACGGTGCTGGGCAACGGCGGGCCGGAAGCGCCCGAGATGCGGATCCTGCGTCCGGAGGCCTTCTTCCACCGCCTCGGCGTCGACGCCAAGATCGGCTTCGGCGAGTCCTACATGGCGGGTGACTGGGTCGCGTCCGACCTGGCCGAGGTGCTGACGCCGTTCGCGGCGCGGATGGCCACGCTCGTGCCGCCGGTGCTGCAGAAGTTCCGGAAGATCGCCGAGCGCACCCAGCCGCCGTCCGAGGAGAACAGCCTCGAAGGCGCGCGGGCCAACATCCACCGGCACTACGACCTGTCGAACGACCTGTTCGGCACGTTCCTCGACGAGTCGATGATGTACTCCTCGGCGTTGTTCGGCCCGGCCGACGACCTCACCGCCGCCCAGCACCGCAAGATCGACAGCGTGCTGGACTACGCCGGGGTCCGCGCGGGCAGCGAAGTCCTCGAAATCGGTACCGGATGGGGTGAACTCGCGATCCGCGCCGCCGCGCGCGGCGCCACCGTCACGTCGCTCACCATCTCGGAGGAACAGCGCGCGCTGGCCACCGAGCGCATCGTCGCGGCCGGCTTCGGCGACCGCGTCGAGGTGAAGCTGTGCGACTACCGCGAGTCGAGCGGGCAGTTCGACGCCGTGGTCAGCGTCGAGATGATCGAGGCCGTCGGCGCGTCCTACTGGCCGGCGTTCTACTCGACCATCGGCGAGCGGCTGCGCCCCGGCGGCCGGTTCGGGCTGCAGGCCATCACGATGGACCACGACCGGATGATGGCGTCGTCGCGCGCCTACACCTGGATCCACAAGTACATCTTCCCCGGCGGCATCATCCCGTCGGTGCGCTCGATCGAGGACGGCCTGGTCGAGAACACCCGGCTCAGGCTGGCCGGGATGCGCGAGTTCGGCCAGGACTACGCCCACACGCTACGGTTGTGGCGCGAACGGTTCCTGCACCGCTGGACCGACATCGCCGGGTTCGGGTTCGACGACGTCTTCCGCCGGATGTGGGAGTTCTACCTGGCCTATTCCGAGGCCGGGTTCCGCTCCGGCTACCTCAAGGTCCACCAGTTCGGTTACGAGGTGACCGACAAGTAACCTCCCGCGGCCAACCCGACCCCGGTGCCGCACGTCCTCCTTGCGAGGACGTGCGGTTGACTGACGAAGACACGTTTGTCCGAATCGGGATTGGGTGATGGGTGATGACGTACCGTGGCGATGACGGCGGCCGCCGGATGCCCCCGCCGCGGCCGCCCGCCGGCCGCTCCCGGGACCACCAGCGCGCGCAGATGATGCCGCTGCCCGGCCGGGGCCAGAGCCCCTACGACGAGCGCACCCGCCCGATGGGCACCCGCGAGCCGGAGTACATGCCGCCCCAGGGCCCGCCGCCGCGGCAGGCCCCGCCGAACCGGGGTGACGACTACCCGCCGTCACGGCCGCCGCGCCGGCGTCGCCGCTGGGGCTTCGGCCGGATCCTGCTGACGCTGCTGCTGGTGTTCGTGGTGTTCTTCGCCGGCATCTGGGTCTACCTGGAGTTCTCGATCAAGCGCGTCGACGCGCTGGCCGACTACGACGGCCGCCCGGTCGCCGCGGCCGGCACCAACTGGCTGATCGTCGGCTCGGACAGCCGTGAGGGCCTCACCGCGGCCGACGAGGAGAACCTCGCCACGGGTGACGTCGCGGCCGCCGGCGGCCAGCGCACCGACACGATCATGGTCGCGCACCTGCCGGACAACTCCACGAAGCCGACGTTGCTCTCCCTGCCGCGCGACTCCCAGGTGAAGATCCCGGGCCACGGCACGAACAAGATCAACGCGGCGTTCTCGCTCGGCGGGCCGAAGCTGCTCGCGCAGACCGTCGAAGGCGCCACCGGCCTGCACATCGACCACTACGCGGAGATCGGCTTCGGCGGGTTCGCGAAGATCGTCGAAGCGATCGGCGGCGTCGAGATGTGCATCGACAAGGACATGAACGACACGGTGACGGGCATCAGCATCAAGGCCGGCTGCCCCCAGACCCTCGACGGCCGCGAGGCGCTGGGCTTCGTCCGGATGCGGCACAGCGACGCGACCCCGCGCTCGGACCTCGACCGCGTCGCCAACCAGCGCAAGTTCATCGGTGCGCTGGTCAGCCAGATCGCCAGCCCGGGCACGCTGCTCAACCCGTTCGACTTCTTCCCGCTGCTGTCCGCGGCGCCGGACGCGCTGACCATGGACTCCGGCGACCACGTGCACAACCTCGCCGGCCTGGCGATCGCGATGCGCGGCATCTCCTCCGGCGGCGTGGTGACCACGACGGTCCCGGTGACCAGCGGGTCGGCGGAGAACTGGGACAAGAACAAGTCCAAGCAGCTGTTCGACGCGCTGAAGAACGACACCGAGGTACCCGACAGCGTCATCGTGAACTAAATGCCGCGCGCGGCGGGCCCCGGCCGGGGCACCATGGATCGATGGAGACCCCGGCCGAGACCTACCGCGACGGTGACCTGACGCTGACCCGCTGGCACCCCGGCGACCGCGACCTCCTGACCGCGCTCGTCAGCGGCTCCCTGGAACAGCTGGGGCCGTGGCTGATCTGGGCGACCGGCGGTTACACGTCGGACGACTCCTCGGAGTTCCTCCGGCTGACCGCGAAGCGCTGGGAGAGCGCCGAAGCGTACGAATACGCGATCGGCGTCGACGGCGAGGTGGCGGGCGGCGTCGGCGTGATGACGCGCGACGGCGGTGCCGAGATCGGCTACTGGCTGGCCCGGGGCTGGACCGGCCGCGGCCTGATGACCCGGAGCGTCGCGCTGCTGACGGCGGAGGCGTTCCGCCTCGGCGCCGGCTACGTCGAGATCATGCACGACGAGCTGAACGCGCGCAGCCGGGCGGTGCCCGCCCGGCTGGGGTTCACGAAGGTGCGCGAGGAACCGGCGGAGAAGCCGCTGGCGCCGTCGTGCACCGGCACGAACCACGTGTGGCGGCTCGACGCCTAGGCGACCTTGTTGCGCTCCCGCAGCACCTTCAGCGCCTGATCGGCGTGGACGGTGAAGTTCAGCTCGCTCTTGATCTTCTCGAGGATCCGGCGGTCCTCGCCGATCACGAAGGTCGCGCGCTTCGCGTGCAGGGGCAGGAGCCTGCGCCACACGCCGAACTGCTTGGCGACCTCACCCTCCACATCGGACAGCAGCGGGTAGTCGAAGTCGTTGGCCGCGGAGAACTGCCGCTGCTTGGTGACGCCGTCCGGGCTGATCCCGACCCGGTGCGCGCCGACCTCGGCGAACTCCGCGGCGAGGTCGCGGAAGTGGCAGCTCTCGGCGGTGCACCCGCCGGTCATCGCGGCCGGGTAGAAGAACAGCACCACCGGTCCGGTGGCCAGGAAGTCCGAGAGCTTGCGCTCCTGACCCTGGTCGTCGGGCAGCGTGAAATCGGGGGCGAGGTCTCCGGCGTCCATAGAGGTCCCTTCTCGTCGGCGGCAGAACCCATCCTGCCCGTCCTTCGGAGCCGACGTACGACCGGCTTGGTCGAGATCGGCCGCGGTTGGCGGGAGCAGCCCGCAGACGAGCCCGGCGCGCGGCTCGATGGCGCCGGGTGGCCGGTCGCTCGTTGCCCGGCGCCAAGGGCGCGAGCGCGCCGCCGCGGGCGGTGCGAGCAGGCGTCAGGTGGCCGGGTGCCGACGGTTCCCAGCGCCCCAATGTGGCGTTGGGTGCGTTGGACGCACCGAACGCCACATTGGGTGCTTTGGACGCAACCAACGCCACATTGGGGCGTTTGGCAGGCGCGTCAGCTTTCCGGGTGTCTCGCGATCAGCTCGTCCACCTCGTCGCCCGTGGCGGAGTCGTTGGCGAACTGGCCTCGGGCCGCCAGCACGCCCAGCTGGCGCAGCCGCGCCGCCTGTTCGTTGGTGCGGACGCCTTCCGCTCCTACGCGCAGCTGCAGCTCGCGGGCGCGGGTGACCAGCTGGGTCAGGTGGCGGATGTCGGACTCGGCCGGTTCCTCGGCGTCCAGGGCGTCGATCACCGGGCCCGACAGGATCACGTGCTTCACCGGCAGGCCGTGCTGGGGGATCAGCTCCAGGTCCGCCGAGCCCGAGATGGTCAGCACCAGCTGCGTGCCCAGGTCGGCCAGCACCGCGAACGAGTCCAGGACCTCGCCGCGCGGGTCGAGGACCGAGTCGCGGTCGGTGCACAGGCGCAGCGCCGTCGCCGGCAGCTCGTGCTTGGTCAGCTGCTCGCGGACCAGCATCACCAGGTCCGGGTCGATGGCCAGCCGCGTGGGCAGGCGGACGCAGACGTCCGGTGCCGCGTCGCCCAGGCGGGTGCGCCAGCGGGCCGTGGCGGCCAGGGACTCGGCGAGCAGCCAGCGGCCGAGCGGGACCGTCATGCCGGTGGTCTGGGCCAGCGGGTAGAACTCCTCGGAGCCGAGCTCGCCCTTCTCCGGGTGGTTCCAGCGCAGCCCGGCGTTGACCGCGGCGATCCGGTCGGGGTCGGCGAGCTTCACCGTCGGCTGGTAGACCAGCGAGAACTCGCCGTTCTCCAGCGCCCCGGCGATCACCGCGCCCAGCTGGTAGCGGCCGCGGTCGCGGGCGTCCAGCTCCGGGTCGAACAGCATCCACTGCGCCTTGCCGGCCTCCTTGGCCCGGTGCAGCGCGATCTCCGCGGCCCGCAGCAGCTCCGCGGCCCCGTCTTCGACGGCCGCGCGCACCACGATGCCCGCGCTGGCGCTCACGCCGATGCCGTGCCCGCCGAGGTAGATCGGCTCGTTGAGGTCCTCCAGCGCGCGCTCGACCAGCTCGACGACCTCGGCGGCGGACAGCTCGCCGCGCAGCAGCACCGCGAAGCCGTCGCCGGACAGCCGCGCGACGAACCCGTCGTGGTGGCCGGTGAACACGGCGGACAGCTTGCCTGCGACCCCGCGCAGCACCTGGTCGCCGACGCCGGCGCCGAGGCCGTCGTTGACGACCTTGAAGCCGTCGACGTCGAGGTAGATCAGCGCGATGTCGTCGCGCGCGCCGGCGCCGAGCGCCGCTTCGAGCTTGGTGGTGAACGACGACGCGTTCGGCAGCCCGGTGAGCGGGTCGTGGATGTTCTGGTGCACCAGCCGCTCCTGCAGCAGGTGCAGTTCATTCGCGTCGGAGACCATCAGCACCGGGTACACCGAACCCGGCCGGTCGCCGGGCAGCCGGGCGAGCGTGACGTCGGTCCAGAGCTTGCCGTCGTCGACGTGGTCGAGCAGCATCCGCTCCCGGAAACGCTCGACGCCGGTGCTCACGTGCTCCAGTCCGGCCTTGAGCCGGGAGACGTCGTGGCCGGTCGAGCCGAGCTCGGTGATGTGCCGGCCCCGCAACCGGTCCGGCGGGCACCCGAGCAGCTGGCCCAGCGCGAGGTTCGCCTCGACGATCCCGCCGTCCGGGTCGGCCAGCGCGATCCCCATCGGCGACGCGGCGTAGAGCGCGCTGAACCGCAGCAGCGCCCCGTCGTGCCCCGAGCTGACGTGGTCGACCGCGTCCGTCGCGACCCCGAGCAGGAGCTGTTCGAGCTCTTCCGGGGGAAGCGTTACTCCTTTGGTGTCAGCGAGCGTCGCCGCCCACCTGCGGGCCACGTCCACCAACCCTGGCGCGGCACCGGGCTCAGACACACTCCACCTTCTTCACGCACAGGTCTGGCCAGTTCAGGCGCGGTGCCGATGTCCGGGAACCCGCACGGGGCACCCGTCGGCGGCGGCCGATGCCACGCCATCACGTGTGTAACGGGGTGTCTACCGGCTGAACGAGTGACAGACCTCCACGATTGGTGACATCGTGTCACCATGTGTATCGGTACCCGGACGGGTGGCGGGTCAGCGAGGCGTCAACCGCACCGGGAGACCGTCCGCGGGCACCGGTAGCGAGACGTAGTCCCAGCGCGCGGTGTAACTCTCCGGAACCGACCAGCGGTACGCCCGCAGCATCTCGTGCATCAGCAGTTTCACCTCGAGACCGCCGAAGTGGAGCCCGATGCACTTGTGCGCGCCGCCGCCGAAGGGCATCCACGCCATCCGGTGCGACTTGTCCTCGCGCCGCGGCTCGGCGAAGCGCTCGGGGTCGAAGCGGAACGGGTCGGTCCAGCACCCGGGGTCGAAGTGGTTCACCGTCGGCGAGACGCCGACGAGCGTGCCCTCCGGGATGTAGTGCCCGAGGACCTCGGTGTCCTTGACGGTCTGGCGGGTCAGCGACGGCACCGGCGCGACCAGCCGCAGCGCCTCCTTCATCACGAGGTCGAGCGTCTCCAGCTTGTCGATGGCGTCGATGTCGAGGACGTCGTCGCCCAGCGCCAGTGACTCCGCGCGCGCCCGCTCCTGCCACTCCGGGTGTTTGGCGAGGTAGTAGGCCATGGCGCTGCTGGTGATGGTCGTCGTGTCGTGCGCGGCCATCATCAGGAAGATCATGTGGTTGACGATGTCGGTGTCGGAGAACCGGTCGCCGTCCTCGGTGGTGGCGTGGCAGAGCGCGGCGAACAGGTCGTCGCCGTCGGCGGCCCGCTTGGCGGGCAGGGTCTCGCCGAAGTAGCGTTCCAGGACCTTCCGCCCGTGCAGCCCGGCCGACCAGCGGCCGCCGGGCACCGGGACGCGCACCAGCGCGGTGCCGGCCCGCACGGAGCTGACGAACGCGCGGTTGATCCGGTGGGAGTCGGCGCCGCTGCGCATGCCCATGAACACGCGCGTCGCGACGTCGAGGGTCAGCTGCTTGAGCGACCAGTACAGCCGCGGCCGCTCGCTCGTTCCCCAGGTCGCGACACCCTCGCGCAGGGCCGGGCCCATCTCGTTGACGTAGCCGGTGAGCCGCGCCCGGGTGAAGGCCTCCTGCATGATCCGGCGGTGCAGGTGGTGCTCGCCGAAGTCCATCAGCATCAGGCCGCGCTCGAAGAACCGCTCGATGAAGAACTTCCAGCCCTCCTGCGAGAACGCCTTGTCCTTGTTGACGAGCGCGATCTGCGTCGCTTCCGGCCCGGACAGCGCGACGATCCGGCGGCCGAACCCGCCGGTCCACGACACCGGGCCGTAGAGCTCGTGGCGGCGGAGGCCGAACGCGGGGCCGAAGCGCATCATCTCGAGCATGTGCCCGACCACGGGCGGGCCTTCGTCGCCGAGCACGGGCTTGAGGCCGCTGCCGGCGGGCGGCGTCGCGAGCTCCTGGACGGGCCAGCGCGACCGCAGCCACCGCTGGTCGACGGCGCGGGGGAGGGGCAGCGAGGTCAGCGGGGGCACGCGCTCACGCAACGTTTCGGCGGCCCGGCCCACAGTGCGCGTCAAGCTGACCATCTCCCCGTCGAGATCGGCTACCCCTCCACGATGCACCCTTGTTGACCACCTGACAACAGTCTTTTCGGGTGAGCCGTGAAGGACTCCTTACCGGCGCTAAGAGCCGGTAAGGAGTCCTTCACGGCTTTGGAGCCGCGGTTCTGTCGTACCCCGCCGGTAAACTGGAAGACGGGGGCGGCGGCCCGCCCCGGGCGTCAGTCCAGCTCGGTGCGCACCTGCCGGGCCGCTTCGACCAGGTTGCGCAGCGCCGGCTCGACCTCCGCGTAACCGCGGGTCTTCAGGCCGCAGTCCGGGTTGACCCACACCCGCGACGCCGGCACCGCGCCCGTCGCCGTCCGCAGCAGGCCGGCCACCTCGGCCGGGGACGGCACGCGCGGCGAGTGGATGTCGTACACCCCGGGCCCGACGCCGCGGCCGAAGCCGGCCGCCGTCAGGTCGGCGAGCACCTCCATCTTCGAGCGGGCCGCCTCGATGCTGGTGACGTCGGCGTCGAGCGCGTCGATCGCCGGCAGCACCTCACCGAACTCCGAGTAGCACATGTGCGTGTGGATCTGCGTCGCGTCGGCGATCCCGGACGTCGCCAGCCGGAACGACGACACCGCCCAGTCGAAGTACGGCTGGTGGTCGCGGGAACGCAGCGGCAGCAGCTCGCGCAGGGCGGGCTCGTCGACCTGGATGACCTGGATGCCCGCCGCTTCGAGGTCGTGCACCTCGTCGCGGATGGCCAGGGCGACCTGCCGGGCGGTGTCGCCCAGCGGCTGGTCGTCGCGCACGAACGACCACGCCAGGATCGTCACCGGCCCGGTCAGCATGCCCTTGACCGGCTTCGGCGTCAGGCCTTGGGCGTAGCGGGCCCACGCCACGGTCATCGGCACCGGGCGCGAGACGTCGCCGTAGAGGATCGGCGGCCGGACGCAGCGGGAGCCGTAGGACTGCACCCAGCCGTGGTCGGTCGCGGCGAACCCGGCCAGCCGCTCGGCGAAGTACTGCACCATGTCGTTGCGCTCGGGCTCGCCGTGCACCAGCACGTCGAGGCCCAGCTCCTCCTGCAGCCGGACGACCCGCTCGACCTCGGCGCGCATCGCGTCGTCGTACCCGGCGTCGTCGAGCGCGCCTGCCTTGTGCGCGGCCCGCGCCTTGCGCACTTCCACGGTCTGCGGGAACGACCCGATCGTCGTGCTCGGCAGCGGCGGCAGGTTCAGCGCCGCCTGCTGCGCCGCGGCCCGCGTGGCGTACGGCGCGCGGACGGTGTGCTCCGGCCGCAGGTCCGCGAGCCGGGCGCGCACCCGGTCGTCGGCCAGCTCGGCCGCCGACGCGCGATCGGCGACGACCCGGCGGGCCGCCGTCAGGTCGACGTCCTCGCCCGCGAGCGCCTTCCCGAGCAGGACGACCTCGTCGACCTTCTGCTTCGCGAAGGCGAGCCAGCTCTTGAGCCGCGGGTCGAGGTCCTCCCGTGAGACGTCGTAGGGGACGTGCAGCAGCGAGCACGACGTCGACACGCTGACCTTCGCCGCCGCGCCGAGCAGGGTCGCGGCCCGGCTCAGCGCCTTCTGCGGGTCGGTGCGCCAGACGTTGCGGCCGTCGACGACGCCGGCCAGGACCTCCTTGTCCCGCAACGCCCCTTCGGCCGCCACGGCGTCCACAAAGGACTCATCGGTGACCAGGTCGACGGCGAGCGCCTCGATGGGGGAGCGGGCCAGCACGCCGAGCCCGCGGCCCAGGCCGCCGAAGTAGCCCGCGACCAGCAGCTTCGGCCGCGCGGTCTCCTTGCCCAGCCGGTGGTAGGCGCGGATGAGCGCGTTCAGCTCGTCTTCGGAGCGGTCACCGGCGAACGCCGGCTCGTCGAGCTGGACCCACTCGACGCCTTCGTCGTGCAGCTGCCGCAGCAGGTCGGCGTACGCGTCGAGCAGGCCGTCGAGCAAGTCCAGCGGCCGGAACCCCTCGTCGCCCTTGCTCAGCAGCAGGAACGTCACCGGCCCGACCAGCACGGGCCGCGTCTCGATGCCCAGCGCGCGGGCTTCGCGGTACTCGTCCAGGGGCTTGGAGCCGGTGAGCGCGAACGTCGTGTCCGGGCCCAGTTCGGGGACGATGTAGTGGTAGTTCGTGTCGAACCACTTCGTCATCTCCATCGCCGGGGCGTCCTGGACGCCCCGGGCGGCCGCGAAGTAGGTGTCGAGCTTCGACAGGCCGAGCCCGGTGAAGCGTGCGGGCAGCGCGCCGAACAGCTCGGCGGTGTCGAGCACCTGGTCGTAGTGCGAGAACGTGTTGGACGGCACGGAGTCCAGCCCGGCGTCCCGCAACCCTTGCCACGTCTGAACCCGCAGCTCACGACCGGTGGCCAGCAGCGCGGCTTCGTCGTTCTTGCCCGCCCAGTAACGCTCGAGGGCGCGTTTGAGCTCCCGGTCCGGACCGATCCGGGGGTAGCCCAGCACAGTAGTGCCGATTTCGGTCACAGCTCTCTCCTCGCGAGCTCGTTCGAGGAGTCCGGACGCGCGCGGCGGCGAGCGTTTCGGTGCGTGCCCATCCCGCGAGGCCCGGACTCGCGCACGCCGTCGGCGCACGCACCACGGGCAGGTCTTCGGACTCGTGGGCGTACCGCTCGCGCCTACCGGCCGTCGCTTCCCAAGCTCGCGCTCAGTGCTTACATGACGGCTTTCGTTCCCACTCACCGCTGCGGGGCAGTCCCGGATTCACACCGGGTTCCCTGTTGCCTCGACAGAGTGTGACCTCACGCACAACAAAGCTCGGCCACGCCCTGGCGAACCAGTGGCGTGGCCGAGCCTAGCCGGAGAACTCAGTCCCAGTCGAGGGCGCCGCCCGACTGGTACTCGATGACGCGCGTTTCGAAGAAGTTCTTCTCCTTCTTCAGGTCCATCGCCTCGGACATCCACGGGAACGGGTTCTCGGTCTCGCCGAAGATCGGCTGGAGGCCGATCTGCTGCGCGCGCCGGTCGGTGATGAAGTGCATGTACTGCTCGCACAGCTGCGCCGACAGGCCGAGCATCCCGCGCGGCATGGTGTCACGCGCGTACGCGACCTCCAGCTCGCACGCGTCCTTCAGCATCCCGCGCACCTCTTCCTGGAACTCTTCGGTCCACAGGTGCGGGTTCTCGATCTTGATCTGGTTGATGCAGTCGATGCCGAAGTTCAGGTGGATCGACTCGTCGCGCAGGATGTACTGGTACTGCTCGGCGATGCCGACCATCTTGTTGCGGCGGCCGAGCGAGAGGATCTGCGCGAAGCCGGTGTAGAACCACATGCCCTCGAAGATCACGTAGAACGCGACGAGGTCACGCAGGAACGCCGTGTCGGCTTCCGGCGTCCCGGTCTCGAAGTCCGGGTCCTCCAGGTGCTGTGTGTACTTCAGCGCCCACGCGTCCTTGTCCGAAATGGACGGAACCTCGCGGTACATGTTGAACAGCTCGCCCTCGACCAGGCCGAGGCTCTCGCAGATGTACTGGAAGGTGTGCGTGTGCACGGCTTCCTCGAACGCCTGGCGCAACAGGTACTGGCGGCACTCGGGGTTGGTGATCTGGCGGTACACCGCGAGCACGATGTTGTTGGCCACCAAGGACTCCGCGGTCGCGAAGAAGCCGAGGTTGCGCTTCAGCATCTGCCGCTCGTCCTCGGTGAGGCCGTCGGTCGACTTCCACAGCGCGATGTCGGCCTGCATGGCGACCTCGGTCGGCATCCAGTGGTTGTTGCAGCCGGCCAGGTACTTGTCCCACGCCCACCGGTACTTCATCGGCAGCAGCTGGTTGACGTCGGCGCGCGCGTTGATCATGCGCTTGTCGTCGACGTTGATCCGGGCCGCCCCGACCTCGATCTCACCGAGGCCGGTGACGCCGGTCGTCTCCACGTTGGTCATATCGCTCACTTCGGCAGGTGGGCTCGTGAGTGTTTAGGGCGGTTAGAACCGCCCTAAACACTCACGAGCCGGGGCGGGCTTACTGGCAGGCTTCGCAGTCGGGGTCGTCGATGCGGCAGGCGGCGCCTTCGGTGGTGACGAAGTCGACGTCCGTCTTCGGCAGCTCCTTCGGCTCCGGCTTGGCGGCCGGCGCGGTCACCGGGATCGCCGGGACGGCCGCGGCCGGCGACGGCGAGGGCGCCGGGGCCGGGGTGGCCGCCGGGGCCGCCGCGGGAGCCGCGGTGGCGGTGGCCGTGCCGGCCGAGACGGCGTTCAGCTTGCCGTCGGTGCCGCGCAGGGTGCTCTTCTCCACGTGCGTCGCGGACTGCGCCCGCAGGTAGTACGTGGTCTTGAGGCCCTTGTGCCACGCGTAGCGGTACAGCTCGTCGAGCTTGCGGCCGCTCGGCGCCGCGATGTACAGGTTCAGCGACTGCGCCTGGTCGATCCACTTCTGGCGCACCGAACCGGCGTCGACGATCCACTTCGACTCGATCTCGAACGCCGTGGCGTACAGCGCCTTCAGGTCGTCCGGCACCCGGTCGATCTTGCCGAGGCTGCCGTCGAAGTACTTGAGGTCGCTGACCATGACCTCGTCCCACAGCCCGCGCTGCTTGAGCGAACGGACCAGGTGCGGGTTGACGACGGTGAAGTCGCCGGACATGTTCGACTTGACGAACAGGTTCTGGAACAGCGGCTCGATCGACTGGCCGACACCCGAGATGTTGGAGATCGTCGCGGTCGGCGCGATCGCCATCACGTTGGAGTTGCGCATGCCGACGGTCTTGACGCGCTCGCGCAGCGGCGCCCAGTCGAGCGTGGTGGAGGTGTCGACGTCGAGGCCGTCACCGCGGCGGGCGTCGATGAGCAGCTGCAGCGAGTCGATCGGCAGGATGCCCTTGCTCCACAGCGATCCCTCGAACGACTGGTACTGGCCGCGCTCCTCGGCGAGGTCGGTCGAGGCCGAGATCGCGTAGTAGGAGAGGTGCTCCATGGAGACGTCGGCGAACTTCACGGCGTCGGCGGAGGCGAACGGGACGCCGATCTCGAACAGCGCGTCCTGGAAGCCCATGATGCCCAGGCCGACCGGGCGGTGGCGCAGGTTGGAGCGGCGCGCCTCCGGGATCGTGTAGAAGTTGATGTCGATCACGTTGTCCAGCATGCGGACGGCCGTGCGCACGGTCTTCTCGAGGCGCTGGGTGTCCAGGCCCTCGGGGGTGACGTGCTTGAGCAGGTTGACCGAGCCGAGGTTGCAGACCGCGACCTCTTCGCTGTTGGTGTTCAGCGTGATCTCGGTGCACAGGTTCGACGAGTGCACGACGCCGACGTGCTGCTGCGGCGAGCGCAGGTTGCACGGGTCCTTGAACGTGATCCACGGGTGGCCGGTCTCGAACAGCATGGTGAGCATCCGGCGCCACAGCTCGACCGCGCGGATCTTGCGGAACACCTTGATCTCGCCGCGCTCGGCCATCGCCTCGTACTCGGCGTAGCGCTGCGAGAACGCGTTGCCGTAGAGGTCGTGCAGGTCCGGGGTCTCGTTCGGCGAGAACAGCGTCCACTGCGCGTCGGCCTCGACGCGGCGCAGGAACTCGTCCGGCACCCAGTTGGCCGTGTTCATGTCGTGCGTGCGGCGGCGGTCGTCGCCGGTGTTCTTGCGCAGGTCGAGGAACTCCTCGATGTCCACGTGCCAGGTCTCGAGGTACGCGCAGGCCGCGCCCTTGCGCTTGCCGCCCTGGTTGACCGCGACGGCGGTGTCGTTGGCGATCTTGAGGAACGGCACGACACCCTGGGACTGGCCGTTGGTGCCCTTGATGTGCGCGCCGAGGCCGCGGACCGGGGTCCAGTCGTTGCCGAGGCCGCCCGAGTACTTCGCCAGCAGCGCGTTGTTCTTGTACGCCTGGAAGATCGAGTCCAGGTCGTCGTCCACCGTGGTGAGGAAGCAGGACGACAGCTGCGCGCGGGTGGTGCCCGAGTTGAACAGCGTCGGCGTCGAGGCCATGAAGTGGAACGTCGAGAGCAGCTCGTAGAACTCGATGGCGCGGGCTTCGCGGTCGTCCTCGCGGATCGCCAGGCCCATCGCGACGCGCATGAAGAACGCCTGCGGCAGCTCGAAACGGACGCCGTTGTGGTGCTGGAAGTACCGGTCGTACAGCGTCTGCAGGCCGAGGAAGCCGAAGTCGAGGTCACGCTTGGCCTCGATGGCCGCGGTGATCTTGTCCAGGTCGAAGGAGAGCAGCTCGCCGTCGACCAGCTCCAGCTCGACCGCGCGGCGCAGGTAGTCGCGGAAGTACGCGGGGTACTCGCCGGCCATCTCGTCCTGGCTGGCCAGGCGCGGCTTCTTCGCGAGGTAGCTCAGGGCCTCGCCGCGCAGTTTGTCCAGCAGCAGCCGGGCGCTGACGTAGGAGTAGTTCGGCTCCTGCTCGACCAGCACGCGGGCGGCCATGATCTGGGCCAGTGCGAGCTCGTCGGCGCTGATGCCGTCGTAGAGGTTGCGCTTGGCCTCGGCCAGCACCGGCTCGGCGGTGACGTCGTCGAGCCCGGCGACGGCCTCGCCCACCACGTGGGACACGCGGGCCCAGTCGAGCGGACGCAGCACGCCGTCGACGCCCTTGACGCTCAGCGTCGCCTCGGCGGGCGTCGTGGGCTCGGTCGCCTTGCGGGCCTTGCTGTGCTCCTCGCGGTAGAGGACGTAGGCGCGGGCGACCTTGTGGTGCTCGCCGCGCATCAGCGCGAGCTCGACGATGTCCTGGATCTGCTCGATGTGCAGCGCGGTCTCGGGACCGGCGTGGCGCAGCAGGGTGGTCTCGACCTGCTCGGTGAGCTCGGCGACGACGTGGTGCACGCGGGAGGACGCGGCGGCGTCGCCGCCCTCGACCGCGAGGAACGCCTTCGTCAGCGCGACCGAGATCTTCCCGGCGTCGAACGGCGACACGCTGCCGTCCCGCCGGATGACCCGGATCGCGGTGGGGCTGGAGTCGGCGGCGGCGGGCGGCCGCTGACCGGTTTCGACTGACATGCGTGTCTCCAAATTTGGACGCGTTGGATCGCCACAGGGTCTCATGAGGCCATGTGCTGCAAGTTCTTCGAAGCTGCCCGGCAGTACTCTGCAGCGGTCTCCCCGTCGCTGGGCGTTGCCGGTCCACAGAGACTACATGTAGGGGTTGGAGGCTGCACGTGCCCCAATGGGTGGCGTGTCGCGGTCTCACCCTCGCGGGTTACGCGGTCACCGAGAGGTGCTGCTCAGGCCCCGGAACAGGGAGTTCGGGGGCCGGTTCGAGCCTCGACCGGGGCGGCCTGGAGCGGCCGACACGCCGCTCGGCCGGGCGGAACGCGGGGCGGCGGCCCGGCTGAGCTTGATCGGGTGGCGCGAGAGGGCACGCCGGAAGACGGTCAGGCGCCGAAGCACATCTCGGACGCGAGGAGTTCGAGGCTCGTCACCGGGCGTCGCGAAGCGAGGTAGCCCAGCGGTCCGCCCGGGTTGAAGCTCCAGTCCGCCGACGCCGGACGCGGGCGGACCTTCGCGCCGACCGGCGTCCGCAGGAGACCGTCACGCTCCTGGACGACGTCGAACGACGTCGGCAGCCGCAACGGCAAGCCGGCGCGGCCCTTGAACGCCGCCGTCGCTATCCAGTCGTCCGCGGTGGCCGCCGTGGCCGTGAAGGTGCGGCCGCTCGTGAAGTCCAGCGTGGCGAGGTCCTTCGGGATCGCCCACAGGTCGCGGCCGCCCTGGAGGGAGACCTCGCTGTCGACCCAGATCTCGGTGATCGAGCACGAGACCCGGCGCCCCTTGACCGCCACCGCCGCCAGCAGCTCGTGGTAGGCGAGCTGGCCGGGTGGCGTGTAGTCGATCCACGCCGTGAACACCGACGCGTGCCCGGCGATCACCAGCGGTTCGGCGGGCACCGCGGGCAGGTCGGCCACCGGGACGCGCCAGATCGAGACGCGCGCGTCCGCGACGAGGTGCCAGGGCTGCGGCGGGTAGGCGGTCATGCGTCCAACCAGGGGAGGTAGCCGGGCAGGTCCTTGTCGACGCGCAGGCCCCACGACGGCGGCCGTTTCTGCAGGAACGACATGACCCCTTCGACGGCGTCCGCGTTCGTGCCCAGGCCGCCGATCAGCCGCGAGTCGAGTTCGTGCACCGGGAACGGCGAGTCGGCGCTCGCCATCCGGTAGAGCAGCTGCCGGGTGACCGCGACGGACACCGGCGCGGTGTTCGCGATCAGCTCACGGGCCAGCCTGTACGCCTCGTCGAGCACCGTCCCGGTCGGGAAAACCTGGTGCACCAAGCCTTTCGCGAGGGCCTCCGCCGCGGGGAAGACGCGGCCGCTGATCATCCAGTCGAGCGCGGTGCCCATGCCGACGAGCCGGGGGAGGAACCAGGCCGACGCGCCTTCGGGGTAGATGCCGCGGCGGGTGAAGACGAAGCCGAACCGCGAGTCTTCGGAGGCGAGCCGGTAGTCGCAGGGGAGCGTGATCGTGCTACCGGCGCCGACGGCCGCGCCCTGCAGCGCCGCGATCACCGGCTTGTTCATCGTGAAGATCCGCTTCGAGCAGCGGCCGGCGGGTTCCTGCCAGGCCGCGTCCGGCCCGGTCGCCGGGTCGAAGTCGAACCCGCCCTGGGACAGGTCGGCGCCGACGCAGAAGTCGTTGCCCGCGCCGGTCAGCACCACCACGCGGACGTCCTCGTCGCGGTCGGCGCGGTCCATCGCCGCGCCGAGCTCGTCGGCCATCCGGATCGTGTAGCCGTTGCGCGCCTCGGGGCGGTTCAACGTCACCGTGGCGATCCGGTCCGCGACGGCGTAGGTGGTCTCGGCCATGGCGATGAAACTAAGGCAGACCGACACTACTGGCAAGATGTCAATAGTGTCTCCGCAGCGTCCGGGGTGAAACAATCAGGCGTGCTTGATTTTTATCGAGGCCGGTGCCACGCTGGGCGGCAGTACGCAAGGAGGCGGCGATGGCGGACCTCGGCGTGATCCTCGGGGATCTCGACGCGGAATCACGGACACTCGACGACGTGGTGGCGGACCTGCCCGCGTCCGACTGGGCGCGCGCGACGCCCGCCGAGGGGTGGACCGTCGCGCACCAGATCGCGCACCTGACCTGGACCGACGGGAAGGCCTTGATCGCCACGGCCCATCCGGAGGACTGGCAGGCCGAGGTCGAAAGCCTGCTCACCGTCGGCGAGCACTACGTCGACGAAGCCGCGGCCGAAGGCGCCGACCTGTCGCCCGGGGAGCTGCTCGACCGCTGGCGCGCCGGGCGGGCGCGGCTGGCCGAGGCCCTCGCCGCGGTGCCGGACGAGCAGAAGCTGCCCTGGTACGGCCCGCCGATGAGCGCGGCGTCGATGGTGACCGCGCGGCTGATGGAGACCTGGGCGCACGGCCAGGACGTCTACGACGCGCTGGGCCTGCGCCGCGAGCCCACCGCGCGGCTATGGCACATCGCCCGCTTCGGCACGCGGACCCGCGACTTCGCCTACCTGCTCAACTCGCTCGCCCCGCCGGCCGAGGAGTTCCGGGTCGAGCTGGCCGCGCCGGACGGCACCACCTGGACGTTCGGGCCCGAGGACGCCGAGCAGCGGCTCACCGGCAGCGCCGTGGACTTCTGCCTGGTCGTCACCCAGCGGCGGCACCCGGCCGACACCGATCTCGTGGCGCAGGGCCCCGACGTCGAGGAGTGGCTGACCGTCGCGCAGGCCTTCGCCGGGCCTCCGGGGTCCGGTAGGGAAGCGGGGCAGTTCGCCCCGCCGACGGACTCTTTCCCCCGGAGGCGGCAATGACAGAGTCGGCCTTGAGGATCGGGAACGCGTCCGGGTTCTACGGCGACCGCTTCTCCGCCGTGCGCGAGATGCTCACCGGCGGCCCGTTGGACGTCCTGACCGGCGACTACCTCGCCGAGCTGACCATGCTCATCCTCGGCCGCGACCGGTTGAAGGACGCGAACCGCGGGTACGCCAAGACGTTCCTCCGCCAGATGGAGGAGAACCTCGAACTGGCGAAGGAAAACGGTGTCAAGATCGTCGCCAACGCGGGCGGGCTCAACCCCGCCGGGCTGGCCGGTGCGCTGCGCGAGCTGGCCGACAAGCTCGGCGTCGACGTCAAGATCGCGCACGTCGAAGGCGACGACCTGGTCGCCCGCGCCGACGAGCTGGATCTCGGGAAACCCCTGACCGCCAACGCTTATCTCGGCGCGTGGGGCATCGCGGAGTGCCTGAACGCGGGCGCCGACGTCGTCGTCACCGGGCGCGTCACCGACGCCTCGGTGATCGTCGGGCCGGCCGCCGCGCACTTCGGCTGGGCCCGTGACGACTACGACGCGCTCGCCGGCGCCGTCGCCGCCGGGCACGTCATCGAGTGCGGCGCTCAGGCCACCGGCGGCAACTACGCCTTCTTCACCGAGCACGCCCTCGGCCTGCCGGGCTTCCCGATCGCCGAGATCGAGGCCGACGGCTCCAGCGTGATCACCAAGCACCCGGGCACCGGCGGCGTGGTGACCACCGGCACGGTCACCGCCCAGCTGCTCTACGAGATCACCGGCGCCCGCTA
This sequence comes from Amycolatopsis sp. NBC_01307, assembly GCF_035975215.1. NCBI lineage: Bacteria > Bacillati > Actinomycetota > Actinomycetes > Pseudonocardiales > Pseudonocardiaceae > Amycolatopsis > Amycolatopsis sp. NBC_01307. The sequence goes on from NZ_CP108403.1 coordinate 810,781, forward strand.
CGCCGGCCCGGACGTCACCACGCGGTTCGACACGCTCTCGGTGAGCCAGGACGGACCCGACCGCGTGCGCGTCTCCGGCGTGCGCGGCGAGGCGCCGCCGCCGACGCTGAAGGTCGCGCTCAACACCCTCGGCGGGTTCCGCAACGAGACGACGTTCGTCCTCACCGGACTCGACATCGACGCGAAAGCCGCGTTGGTGAAGGAACAGCTCGAAGGCGCGCTGAAGGACCGGCCGCCCGCCGACGTCAAGTGGACACTGGCGCGGACCGACCACGTCGACGCCGACACCGAGCAGACCGCGAGCGCGTTGCTGCACGTCGCCGTCAAGGACGCGGATCCGAAGGTCGCCGGCCGCGCGTTCACGAGCGCCGCGGTCGAACTCGCGCTGGCCAGCTACCCCGGTTTCCACGTCACGGCCCCGCCGTCGGACGCTTCGCCGTACGGCGTCTACACGGCGGCCTACGTGGACGCCGGGAAGGTGCCGCACGTCGCCGTGCTGCCGGACGGGATGCGGGTCGACATCGCGCCTTCGACGTCCACTGTGGAGCTGTCCGATGTGGACGAGCCGGAGCTGCCCGAGCCGCTCGACCACGGGCCGGTGCGGCGGGCGCCGCTCGGCAGCGTCATCGGCGCGCGCAGCGGCGACAAGGGCGGCAACGCCAACCTCGGCGTCTGGGTGCGGTCCGACGACGCCTGGCGGTGGCTGGTGCACCGGCTGACCGTCGCCGAGTTCAAGCTGCTGCTGCCCGAGACCGCCGACCTGCCGGTGACGCGCCACCTGCTGCCGAACCTGCGGGCGATGAACTTCGTCGTCGAAGGCATCCTCGGGCAGGGCGTCGCCTCGCAGGCCCGGTTCGACCCGCAGGCGAAGGCCTTCGGTGAGTGGTTGCGGTCTCGTGAAATCGACATCCCCGAGGTGCTCCTGTGACCGATCCGTTCCGGACGCCCGAACGGGCCGAGCTGCGCAAGACCGTGCGCCGGTTCGTCGAGCAGGAGGTCCTGCCGCACCTCGACGACTGGGAACGCGCCGGCGAGCTGCCGCGCGACCTGCACCGCACGGCCGGCGACCTGGGCCTGCTCGGCGTCGCGTTCCCCGAGGAGATCGGCGGCGGGGACGGCAACTACCTCGACGCGCTCGTCGTCGCCGAGGAGATGCACTACGCCGGCGGCTCCGGCGGGCTGTTCGCATCGTTGTTCACCTGCGGCATCGCCGTCCCGCACATCGCCGAGGCGAACGACCCGGTGCAGATCGAGCGCTGGGTGCGGCCGACGCTGGCCGGGGACAAGATCGGCTCGCTGGCCGTCACCGAGCCGGACGGCGGCTCCGACGTCGCCGGGATCCGGACCACCGCGGTCCGCGAGGGCGACGAGTACGTCATCAACGGCGCCAAGACCTACATCACCTCCGGCTGCCGCGCCGACTTCGTGACGACCGTCGTGCGCACCGGCGGCGAAGGTGCCCACGGGCTGTCGCTGATCGTCGTCGAACGCGGCACGCCCGGCTTCACCGTGTCGCGCAAGCTCGAGAAGATGGGCTGGCTCTGCTCCGACACCGCCGAACTGTCCTACGTGGACGTCCGGGTGCCGGTCGAGAACCTCGTCGGCGCCGAGAACAGCGGGTTCGCCCAGGTGGCCACCCAATTCGTCACCGAACGGCTTTCTCTTGCGGTGCAGGCGTATTCGCACGCGCAGCGCGCGCTCGACCTGACGCTCGACTGGTGCCGGCTGCGCGAGACGTTCGGCCGGCCGCTGATCTCGCGGCAGCTCGTGCAGCACAAGCTGACCGAGATGGCGCGCAAGACCGACGTCGCGCGCACCTACGCCCGGCAGACCGCGATCCGGCACGTGTCGGGCGAAGAGGTTATCGCCGAAGCCTGTTTCGCCAAGAACACCGCCGTCGAGGCCGCCGAGTGGGTGGTCAACGAGGCCGTCCAGCTGCACGGCGGGCTCGGCTACATGCGCGAGGCCGAAGTGGAGCGGCACTACCGCGACGTCCGGATCCTCGGCATCGGCGGCGGTACCAACGAGATCCTCACCGGCTTGGCCGCGAAGCGATTGGGATACACCTCATGACCACCCTGAGGTCCACAGTGGACACGCGGGCCGCCGAGTTCGGCGCCAACCGCGAGGCGATGCTGGAGAAGCTCGCCGAGATCGACACCGAGCAGGCCAAGGCCGTGGCCGGCGGCGGCGAGAAGTACGTCGAGCGGCACCGCAAGCGCGGCAAGCTGCTCGCCCGTGAACGCGTCGAGCTGCTGCTCGACGAGGACTCGCCGTTCCTGGAGCTCTCGCCGCTGGCCGCGTGGGGTAGCGACTACCGCGTCGGCGCCAGTCTCGTCACCGGCATCGGTGTCGTCGAGGGTGTCGAGTGCCTGGTCTCGGCCAGCGACCCGACGGTCAAGGGTGGTGCGAGCAACCCGTGGACGGCGAAGAAGTCCTACCGGGCGGCGGACATCGCCGCGCAGAACCGGCTGCCGACGATCAACCTCGTCGAGTCCGGCGGCGCGGACCTGCCGACGCAGAAGGAGATCTTCATCCCCGGCGGCCGGATCTTCCGCGACATCACGCGCGCCTCGGCCGCGGGCTGCCCCACGGTCGCGCTGGTGTTCGGCAACTCGACCGCCGGCGGCGCGTACCTGCCGGGCATGTCGGACTACGTCGTGATGGTCAAGGAACGCGCGAAGGTGTTCCTCGGCGGCCCGCCGCTGGTCAAGATGGCCACCGGTGAGGAGTCCGACGACGAGTCGCTCGGCGGCGCCGAGATGCACGCACGGACCTCGGGCCTGGCCGACTACCTGGCCGTCGACGAGCAGGACGCGATCCGCCTGGGCCGCAGCATCGTCAAGCGGCTCAACTGGACCAAGCAGGGGCCGACGCCGAAGCCGGAGTACGCGGAGCCGGTGTACGACGTCGACGACCTGCTCGGCATCGTGCCGACCGACCTGAAGGTGCCGTTCGACCCGCGCGAGGTGATCGCCCGCGTCGTCGACGGCTCCGACTTCGACGAGTTCAAGCCGCTCTACGGGCCGAGCCTGGTGACGGGCTGGGCGAACATCCACGGCTACCCGGTCGGCGTGCTGGCCAACGCGCAGGGCGTGCTGTTCGGCGAGGAGTCGCAGAAGGCCGCGCAGTTCATCCAGCTGGCCAACCAGATCCACACGCCGCTGGTCTTCCTGCACAACACGACCGGCTACATGGTCGGCAAGGAGTACGAGCAGAGCGGCATCATCAAGCACGGCGCGATGATGATCAACGCCGTGTCGAACTCGAAGGTGCCGCACCTGTCCGTCCTCATGGGAGCGTCCTACGGCGCCGGGCACTACGGGATGTGCGGCCGGGCCTACGATCCCCGCTTCCTGTTCGCCTGGCCGAGCGCGAAGTCCGCGGTGATGGGCCCGGCGCAGCTGGCCGGCGTGCTGTCGATCGTGGCCCGCGCGGCCACCGAGGCGCGTGGCCAGGTGTACAGCGAGGAAAACGACAAGGCCATGCGCGCCATGGTGGAAGGCCAGATCGAAGCCGAGTCGATGCCGATGTTCCTCTCCGGCATGCTCTACGACGACGGCATCATCGACCCGCGCGACACCCGCACCGTGCTGGGGCTGAGCCTGTCCGCGATCCACAATGGACCAGTGAAGGGCGCCGAGGGCTTCGGCGTCTTCCGGATGTGAGTGAGCGATGATCCAGAACCTGCTGGTCGCCAACCGCGGCGAGATCGCCCGCCGCGTCTTCCGCAGTTGCCGCGACGCCGGGATCGGCACGGTCGCCGTGTTCTCCGACGCCGATGCCGCCGCGCCCCACACCCTCGAAGCCGACGCGGCCGTCCGGCTGCCCGGCAACGCGCCGTCCGAGACGTACTTGCGTGCCGAGCTGCTGGTCAAGGCCGCCGCGGACACCGGCGCCGACGCCGTGCACCCCGGTTACGGCTTCCTGTCCGAGAATGCCGCGTTCGCCCGCGCCGTGCTCGACGCCGGGCTGACCTGGGTCGGGCCGCCGCCGGAGGCCATCGAGACCATGGGCTCCAAAGTGGAGTCGAAGCGGCTGATGGCCGCCGCGGGCGTGCCCGTGCTGTCCGAACTGGACCCGGCTTCGGTGACCGACGCGGATCTTCCGTTGCTGGTCAAGGCGTCCGCCGGGGGTGGTGGCCGCGGGATGCGCGTGGTCCGCTCCCTCGACGAGCTGGCCGAGGCGGTGGAAGGTGCGAGCGCGGAGGCCGCGTCCGCGTTCGGTGACGCGACCGTGTTCTGCGAGCGGTACCTGGAGACCGGGCGGCACATCGAGGTCCAGGTCATGGCCGACAAGCACGGCACGGTGTGGGCGGTGGGGGAGCGGGAGTGCTCCATCCAGCGTCGGCACCAGAAGGTCGTCGAGGAAGCGCCGTCGCCGTTCGTCGACGACGCCATGCGTGCGGAGCTGTTCGACGCCGCGCGCAAGGCGGCCCAGGCGATCGACTACGTCGGCGCGGGCACCGTCGAGTTCCTCGCCGGGCCGGACGGACGCTTCTACTTCCTGGAGATGAACACCCGGCTGCAGGTCGAGCACCCGGTCACCGAGAACGTGACCGGTCTCGATCTGGTGGCCCTGCAGCTGCGCGTCGCCGACGGCGAACGGCTGGCCGCCGACCCGCCGCCGACCGTGGGGCACTCCATCGAGGTCCGGCTCTACGCCGAGGACCCGGCTGAGAACTGGCAGCCGCAGAGCGGCACACTGCACACCTTCGACGTGCCCGATGTGGATCGTTCGTTCGTGAACGGCCCGGGGCTGCGGCTCGACTCCGGGTTCGTCAGCGGCTCGGTCGTCGGCGTCCACTACGACCCGATGCTGGCCAAGGTGATCACCTGGGCGCCGACCCGCGCCGAGGCCGCGCGACGGCTCGCCAAGGCCCTGGCGGCGACGAAGATCCACGGCGTCGTCACCAACCGCGACCTGCTGGTCAACATCCTGCGGCACGAAGCCTTCCTCGCCGGGGAGACCGACACGGCCTTCTTCGACCGGCACGGCCTCGACACCCTCGCCGCACCACTGGCCACTGTGGACACCGAGCGACTGTCCGCGTTGGCCGCCGCGCTGGCGGAGGCCGCGACGAACCGGGCGTCGGCGACGACACAGGGGCGGCTGCCGAGTGGCTGGCGCAACGTCCGGTCCGCCGGGCAGCGCAAGGTCTTCTCGGTCGGCGACCGCGAGTACGAGGTCGTCTACACGCTCGGCCGAGACGGCTTGCGCGCCGAGGGATATGACGCCGAATTGGTCGGCGCCGAGCCCGGCCGGGTCGTCCTGGACGTCGCCGGCGTGCGGCGCACCTTCGACGTCGCCCGGCGCGACGGCGTGTCCTATGTGGACTCCGCGCTCGGTTCCGTCGCGCTGGTGGCGGCGCCGCGGTTCGCCGACCCGGACGCGGCGCTGGCGGCGGGCTCGCTGGTCGCGCCGATGCCGGGCACCGTCGTCCGGCTCGCCGTGCAGGCCGGGGACCCGGTCAAGGCGGGCGATCCGCTGCTCTGGATCGAAGCGATGAAGATGGAACACCGGATCGCGGCGCCCGCGGACGGCGTGGTGACGGAGCTGCCGGTGACCGTCGGGCAGCAGGTCGAAGTCGGCACAATTCTGGCTGTGGTCGGAGAAGCTGTGGTGGGAGAAGAAGCATGAACGCGATGAACTTCATCGAGCCCGAAGAGCGGATCGCGCTCCGCAAGGCCGTCGCCGAGCTGGGCACCAAGTACGGCCACGAGTACTACGCCAAGAAGGCCCGCGCCGGCGAGAAGACCCACGAGCTGTGGGACGAGGCCGGCCGGCTGGGCTACCTCGGCGTCAACATCCCCGAGGAGTACGGCGGCGGGGGCGCGGGCATCGCCGACCTCGCCGCAGTGCTCGAGGAGCTGGCCGCCGCGGGCTCGCCGTTGCTGCTCATGGTCGTCTCGCCGGCGATCTGCGGCACGGTGATCTCCCGCTTCGGCACCGAAGAGCAGAAGAAGCAGTGGCTGCCCGGCATCGCCGACGGCAGCAAGCGGATGGTCTTCGCCATCACCGAGCCGGACGCCGGGTCGAACTCGCACAAGATCACCACCACCGCCAAGCGCGACGGCGACGGCTGGGTCCTCAGTGGACGCAAGGTCTACATCTCCGGCGTCGACGAGGCGGACGCGGTGCTCGTCGTCGGCCGGATGGAGGACTCGAAGACCGGCCGGCTCAAGCCCGCGCTGTTCATCCTGCCGACGGGCACCGCCGGGTTCGAGTACACCGTGATCCCGATGGACATCGTCGCGCCGGAGAACCAGTTCTCGCTGTTCCTCGACGACGTCAAGCTCCCGGCCGAGGCGCTCGTCGGCGAGGAGGACGCGGCGATCGCGCAGCTGTTCGCCGGCCTCAACCCGGAACGCATCATGGGCGCGTCGTTCTCCCTCGGCATCGCCCGGTACGCGCTGGCCAAGGCCGTCTCCTACGCCAACCAGCGCCAGGTCTGGGGCACGCCGATCGGCGCCCACCAGGGGCTCGCGCACCCGCTGTCGGAGATCAAGATCGAGCTGGAACTGGCCAAGCTGATGACCCAGAAGGCCGCTTCGCTCTACGACGCCGGCGACGACTTCGGCGCGGGGGAGTCGGCCAACATGGCCAAGTACGCCGCCGCCGAGGTCGCCATCCGCGCCACCGACCAGGCCGTGCAGACCCACGGCGGCAACGGCCTGGCCACCGAGTACGGCCTCGGCACGCTGGTCACCGCCGTCCGGCTGGGCCGGATCGCCCCGGTCAGCCGCGAGATGGTGCTCAACTTCGTCGGCCAGCACAGCCTCGGCCTGCCCAAGTCCTACTGACCCGAGGCGGCACTTTCACGTGAAAGTGCCGCGTCCCGAGGAGGCGCTTTGTCTACATTGGACGGCAAGACGATCATCATGTCGGGCGGCAGCCGCGGCATCGGCGAGGCGATCGCCATGCGCGCTGCGGCCGACGGCGCCAACGTCGCGCTGCTCGCCAAGACCGCCGAACCGCACCCGAAGCTGCCCGGCACGATCTACACGGCCGCGGAGGCGATCGAGAAGGCCGGCGGGCACGCGCTGCCGATCCTCGGCGACGTCCGCGACGACGACGGGGTCGCGGCGGCCGTGGCGAAGACCGTGGAGCAGTTCGGCGGCATCGACATCGTCGTGAACAACGCCAGCGCGATCGACCTGACGCCGACCGAGCAGGTCAGCATGAAGCGCTACGACCTGATGCAGGACATCAACGCGCGCGGCACGTTCCTGCTTTCCAAGCTGGCCATCCCGCACCTGCGGGCCTCGGCCAACGCGCACATCCTGACGCTGTCGCCGCCGATCAGCCTCGACGAGAAGTGGTTCACCGCCGGCCACCTCGCCTACAGCATCGCGAAGTACTCGATGAGCCTGGTGACCGTCGGTCTCGCCGCGGAACTTCGCGAAGATGGCGTCGCGGTCAACTCGCTCTGGCCGCGCACGACGATCGACACGGCGGCGATCCGCAACGTCGTCGGCGCCGAGCTGGCCGACCGCAGCCGCACGCCGGAGATCATGGCCGACGCCGCGTACGCGATCCTCACCAAGCCGAGCCGCGAGGCGACCGGGAACTTCTTCCTCGACGACGAGGTCCTGCGCGCCGAAGGAGTCACCGACTTCGCGAAGTACCGGATCGGGGGCTCCGAGGACGACCTCCAGCTCGACTTCTGGGTCGATCCGGCGTAGCGGATGCTCCGCGAACCGCAGCAGGAACGCAGCCGCACGACCCGGCGGCGGCTCATCGAGGCCGCGCTCGACAGCTTCGGCGAGCGCGGCTGGCACGGGGTCACGGTCGCCGTGATCGCCGAACGCGCCGGCGTCTCCCGGGGCGCCGCGCAGCACCACTTCCCGACGCGGGAAGACCTGGTCGCGGCGGCGGTGGACCTCCTGGGCGAGGCCCAGATCGACGAACTGCGCGCGCAGGCCGCGGACCTGCCCAGTGGGTCGTCGCGCATCGAGCGGGTCGTCGAGATGGTGCTGAACCTGTACACCGGGCCGCTGTTCCGGGCCGCGTTGCAGCTCTGGGCGGTCGCGGCCACCGACGAGGCGCTCCGGGACGTCCTGGTGCCCCTGGAGGCCCGGGTCGGCCGTGAGGCGCACCGGGTGACCGTCGAGCTGCTGGGCGTCGACGAGTCCCGGCCGGGGGTGCGCGAGCTGGTCCAGGCCACGCTCGACCTCGCCCGCGGCCTGGGTCTGGCCAACCTGCTGACCGACGACACCCGGCGGCGGCGTCAGATCGTCCGCGAGTGGGCGCAGACCCTCGAACTCCGCATGGCTGAAGCCGCGAGCTGACCCGGCGGCACTGACGCACTGGTCCAGGCCACTTTCCGGCCCGTTGACCGCGCCCGGGCCCCGCTCCGCCGACTGGCCGGAACCGCCAAGGTCTAGTAAACGTCCTAGTGCTGTAGCTAACACAATTGGCCCAATGGACGATGACTCGTAGTAGTAGTTCACGAAGCAGAAAGGCAGTCCGGTGTCCGGTTCAGGAGTCGAGCTCACCCACCGCGCGATGGCGATGCTGAGGGCGGTGGCAGCCGGGCGTGCTGAGATGTCGTGCAGCTGCGAACCGGACCTCTTCGTAGACGGATTCGCCTGTTGCGATCAGATGACCGCGCACGCGCTGGCCCACGGCGGCTACGTGCGTCCCGCCGCCGACGGTGCCGTCGGGCGCGTCGCGGCCGAACTGACCGAGGCCGGCCGGGCCGCGCTGGAGATCACCCTCGCCGCCTGAGCCCCGGAGCCGCCGTCACTGAGCGTCGCGCCGTTCGCTCGCACGTTCGGTGACCACCGCCGTACCCGCTCAGGGCCCTGACCTGGCAGTGTGGTGCCATGGCGGATCAGGACCCCCCGGCCACGAAGCCGGGGGACGAGGAAGCGACGATCTTCCTCCCCAGTGACTTGCGCGGCCACCACTGGCCGACCCGCGACCTCGACGTCTCCCGGCGGCCGTACGACGAGTTCGCCACCCAGATCGTCGCGAGGCCACCCGCGTCGCCGGTGTCGGCCGGTCGCAGCGAAGGGGCCGGCGCCTCGCTGGCCCGCTCGAGCGGGCGGATGGCGATCGCCTCGACCGTCAGCCGGATCACCGGCTTCGTCGCCAAGCTGCTGCTCGCCGCCGTGGTCGGCACCGGGATCGTCAACGACGCCTTCACCGTCGCCAACACCCTGCCGAACATCGTGTTCGAGCTGCTCTTCGGCGGCGTGCTGGCCAGCGTCGTGGTGCCGCTGCTGGTCCGCTCGCAGGACGACGCCGACGGCGGCCGGGCCTACACGCAGCGGCTCCTCTCGATGGCGCTGGTGCTGCTCACCGTCGGGACGGCCGTCGCGGTGGCCATCGCGCCGCTGTTCACCGCGCTCTACGTCGACAAATCGTCAGCGGAGGCCAACCCCGGGCTCACCACCGCGCTGGCCTACCTGCTGCTGCCGCAGATCCTGTTCTACGGGTTGTTCGCGCTGATGTCGGCCATCCTCAACGCCCAGAACGTGTTCGGCCCGCCGGCCTGGGCGCCGGTGCTGAACAACGTCGTCGTCACCGCCACGCTGGTCGTGTTCGCGCTGATGCCGGGGGAGCTGACGCTCAACCCGGTGCGGATGAGCGACCCGAAGCTGCTCGTGCTCGGCTTCGGCACCACGCTCGGCATCGTCGTGCAGGCGCTGGTGCTCATCCCGGCGTTGCTGCGCACCGGCTTCCGGTTCCGCTGGCGCTGGGGTTTCGACCCGCGGATGAAGGAGTTCGGCGGGCTCGCCGCGTGGATCCTCGGGTACGTCGTGGTGAGCCACGTCGGATTCGTCGTCACGACGCGGGTGCTGACCGGCGGCACCGGCGGGGGCGTCACCGCCTACAGCTACGCGTCGCTGCTCTTCCAGCTGCCGTACGGCATCCTCGGCGTCTCGCTGCTGACCGCGCTGATGCCGCGGATGAGCCGGGCCGCCGCGGACGGCGACACCGCGCGGCTCGTCGGCGACCTTTCGCTCGCCTCTCGCATCTCCACGGTGCTCTTCGTGCCGATCTCCGCCGCGCTGGCCGTCGTCGGCACGCCGATCGGCGTCGCGATCTTCACCTGGGGCCGCGGCACCCTCGACGACGCCGAGCGGCTCGGCCAGACCCTCGCCGTCTCCGCGGTCGGGCTGCTGCCGTACGCGCTGGTGATGCTGCAGCTGCGGGTGTTCTACGCGATGAAGGACGCCCGCACGCCCACGCTGATCATGCTCGTGATGACCGCGGTGAAGATCCCGCTGCTGTTCCTCTGCCGCGGGCTGCTCGACGGTGAGCACATCGTCTACGGCGTCATGCTGGTCAACGGCGCGGGGTTCGTCGTCGGCGCCGTGCTCGGCCAGGTCTGGCTGTGGGTGCGGCTCGGGCACCTGCGCAGCCGCCGCTCGCTGCGGGTCGGGCTCATCACCCTGGGCGTGAGCGGGCTCGGGGTGCTGGCCGCGGTGCTCGCCGGCTACGCCGTGCCGGGCTCGCTCGGCGTGATCCCCGCGGCGTGGGTGAAGCTGCCGATCCAGGGCCTGCTCGGGATCGCGGTGCCGTTCGGCCTCCTGGCGCTGGTGAAGCTGCCCGAGTTCACGCCCGTGACCCGCCGGGTGGCGGGGCTGCTGCGTCGCTGAACTCCTTGTTGACGACTACGGCCGGAATCGCGTTCCGGATGTCTCGAAACGATAACGAGAGGGCTGCGATCAGCACGTTTACAATTCCGGCGCCGGTTCCTAATATCCAGCGGGATCAGCGAAGGGGTGGAGGTCGTTCATGACGCGCAGCGCGCGCAGGCGGCGGGACCGGGTCTCGGTCGACGAACTGCTCCGGCAGGCAGGGGTCCGGCCGCGGAAACCGGGCTCGCGCTCGGCCCGCGTGGCGGCCCGGCGGAACGGCGAGCCGGGCGGCGTGGCGAGCCGGATCGCGCTGGCGTCGGCGGTGACCGTGGTGCTGGGCGGGCTGGTGCTCGCGCTGGTGGTGCGGCCCGACCCCGTCCCGGGAACCACGCCCTTCCCGCAGCTGCAGCCGGCCACCGGCACGCCGACGTCGAGCGCGCTCGCGGTGCCCACGCAGACGACCACGCCGTCCCCGGTGGTCATGCAGGCCCAGCGGACGCCGACACCGACGCCGACGCCTGCTGTGTCGACGGTGGTGATCCCGCCCCCGACGACCACGGTGCCACCACCGACCACAGTGGACTTGAGCACGCTGAACCCGGGCTACTCGACCTACGGCGGCGGCGACCACCACGGCGGTCACACCCGCTGAGGCCGCAGCGTCCGCCGGCGGCTCGCGAACGAAAACTCGGTTCCCGCTCACCGGAAACCGAATCCGGCGGCACTTCCCGCTGAGCGGAAACCCAAGAAACCGCGAAGGCCCTCTCACCGACCCCGATGCCGGTGAGAGGGCCCTCGACTGCCCCACTACGGGCGCTGTGTCAGCCGGTGTAACCGGCGACGATCTTGGTGAACGCGTACTTGTCCTGCGTGATTCCGCTGCACTCGCCGCCGCCGCTGCAGTCGCGGTTGGTGGCCCAGAACGTGAAGCGGCCCAGGTGGTGGCTCGTCGCGTAACCGCGGATGGAGTTGAAGTTCGCCACCGTGACCGTCTCGCCCGCGTTGTCGGTCTTGCCGTTCATCGAGGAGAGGCCGCTGTGCCGGTACGCCGTGTCGTCGGTGTAGCCGAACGTCGTCTTGAGCTGGTTCTTCAGCCCGTCGACCGCGGACTTCGTCATGGCGGCCATGTCACCGCCGCTGGAGAAGTCGAACGGCATGACCGACCAGACGTCGACCGGGGCGCCGATCGCCTTGGCCTGGTTGATCAGGCGCTTGCCGTAGCTGTCGGGGCCGGTCGTCGTGGTGCCGATGGTGATGACGACCTTCAGGTTCGGGTTGGCCTGCTTGGTCAGCTTGACCGCGTTGAGGATGCGGTCCTGCACCGTGTTGTTCTGGAACTCGTCGGTGTTCTCGATGTCCAGGTCGATCGCCTTGAGCCCGTAGGCGTCGATGACCTTCTGGTACGCGCCCGCCAGCGCCGAAGCCGACGTGCACTTCGAGCCGAGCTTGGTGCCGGACCAGCCGCCGAAGGAGGGGATGACGTCCCCGCCCGCGTTGCGGATGTTCGTGATCAGCGTCTTGTCCGAGCCGGTCAGCGAACGGCTGCCGTCCCACTTGGGGTTGCACGTCCCGTCGGACAGCACGAAGGCGAGGGTAAACGCTTTCACCCCGGTCGCGGACATCGCCGCGGTGGGGCTGGTCTGGCCGCCCCACTGGTACAGGTAGGGGGAAGCGAGCACCGGGTCGACCGCGGCCATGGCCTGCGGGGCGAGGCCCACCGCCGTCGCCATCGCGGCTCCGGCGGCGACCGCTAGGGTCACCAGACGGCGCACTGATTTCATGGGGTCCTCCAAACGAAAAAGGATGGAGCACCTCCGGTTTGAGGCGGCGGGATCATCCCGGGAGGAGCGCTGTGCCACCACACAGTGGACTAGACCAATGTGGCGTGTCAACCCTTCTTCGGTCGGAAATATGACGCACCGTGCGCGCGCGGCTCCCGTGCGTCCCGGAATCCGCGGCGAGGTGAGATTCCCCTGAAGGCGGAGTGACAGGGCGCGGCATTCCGGCTAGTTTGCCGAAATGGTGGGGGATTCCACGGTCGCAGCCGGCGGGGGACGCCGACCCGGCCGGTCCCTGCTCGCCGTGCCGCTGCAGCGCTGGGCGCTGTGGCGCCTGCCCCGCCGGACCCAGGTCTGTTTTGTCGTCGTGGTGGACGTGCTCGCCGTCGCCGCCGTGGCCCTCGCCGCCGTCCGGTTCCCGCCGCTCGCCTCGATGCTGCCGCCGTTCGCCCTGCTCGCGGGCGGGATGCTGGTCACCGCGGAGCTGTCGCGGCCGGTGGAACGCCACCGTGAGGACACGCTGCTCGGGCCCGGCGTCGACACGCCGTGGGTCTTCGCCGGGGTGGTCGTGCTCCGGCCGGGGCTCGCCGTCGCGCTGGTCGTGCTCGCCGCGCTGCACCAATGGTTCCGGGTCCGCAGAAGACCCGTGTACCGCCAGGTGTTCGGCGCCGCGTCGACCGCGCTGGCGGGACTCGTCGCCGGGGCGTTCCTCACCGCGACCGGGGTCAAGCCGCTCGCCGCGACCCTCGACGCCCGCACCGTCGCCCTGCTCGTCCTCGCCGGGCTGGCGTTCCTCGCCGTCAACGCCGCGCTCGTGACCGCCGCCGACGGCCCCCGCCCGCCCCGCGACGCCGCTCCGGGGCACGCCTTCGACGCCGCGATGACGGCGTTCGGCGTCCTGTTCGGCTGGGCCGCGCTGGCCGCCCCGCTGTTCGTGCCGTTCCTGGCCGGCGCCACCGTCGTGCTGCACCGCGGCGGCCTGGGCCGCGGCCGCCGCGAGCACGTCACCCTCGATCCCGGCACCGGCGTGCTGACCGCCGCGTCGTGGCGCGGCGCGGCCGAAGCCGAGGTCACGCGCCTCGGCCGGCACGGTCCCGGCCAGGCCCTGCTGCTGCTCGACCTCGACCACTTCCGCCAGCTCAACGACCGCTACGGCGCCCGCATCGGCGACGCCGTGCTGCGCGCGGTCGCCGACACCCTGCGCGACGAGGTCCGCGCCGCGGATCTCGTGGGCCGCTCCGGCGGCGAGGAGTTCGCGGTCCTGCTGCCCGGCACCGGCCGGTTCGACGCGATGGCGATCGCCGAGCGCATCCGGCTGCGGATCGCCTCGACGCTGGTGGCGTTGAAGGCGTCGGGCGACGGCCCGCAGTTCGTCGGCGTGACGGTGTCGATCGGCGTCGCGGGCTGCGCGGCCGACGAGCCGCTGGCCGACGCGCTCCGGGCCGCGGAGGCGGCGTTGCTGCGCGCGAAGGCCGCGGGGCGCAACCGGACGTTCTGCGCGGATCCGGCGTAGCGGGGACCCGTCCCCGTCGGGGCTGCCTACCGTCTCGCACGAAGAGCACGCGCGAGGAGGCACCTGATGCGGAAGCTGATCTTGGGGTTCTACTGTTCGATCGACGGCAAGAGCGCCGACGCGGACAACGGAATCCGGGACGTCATGATGGGCGTCGACGATCCCGAGCAGGAGAAGTACTTCGTCGACGGGCTGTGGGAGGCGGGTGCCTTCCTGATGGGCCGTGTCACCTACGAGGCCATGGCCGGGTTCTGGCCCACCTCGGACCACCCGTCCGCCAAGGCCATGAACGAGATCCCCAAGGTCGTGTTCTCCCGCACCCTGGAGTCCGCAGACGACTGGCCCGAGACCCGGATCGCGAGCGGTGACACGGCGGCGGAGATCGCCAAGCTCAAGGCCGAGCCGGGCAAGGACCTCGTCGCCGCCGGCGGCACCGAGTTCCTGCGCTCGCTGATCAAGCTCGGCGTGGTCGACGAGTACCGCCTGTGGGTGCTGCCCGCCGCCACGGGCCGGGGCGCGGCCCTGTTCCCCGAGCTGGACACGCCGCTGAACCTGCGCCTGGTGAAGAGCACGGCCTTCCCGTCGGGGGTCCTCGAGCTGATCTACGCGCCGGCCGGCTAGCTCATGGTGATCGCGTCGAGCTTGTCCTTCAGGTAGTCCGACGCGATCACTTCCGGGTAGATCCGCTTGCCCAGCGGCGGCGCGAGCGACGTGATCCGCGCGTCGTGGTCGGTCTCGTAGAAGAAGACCAGGGACACCAGGTCCTCGTCCGGGGCCGTCGGCGCCGGGGGCAGGACGCGGTGGCGGGTCGAGCGCCAGCGGTCGCCCGTCCAGCGGGCCATCAGGTCGCCGATGTTCACCGTGAACGCGTCCGGGTGGTACGGCGCGTCCTCCCACTCGCCGTCGGCCGTGTAGACCTGCAGGCCGCCCACGCCCGCCTGGCGGTCGAGCACCGTCACCGTGCCGAAGTCGGTGTGCGGGCCGATCCGGAACTGGTCGGGCTCCGGGGCGCCGACGTGGGTCATCGGCGGGTACCAGTTGATGTTGAACGTGTACGTCGGGTGCGCGGTGTGCCGCGTGAAGTGGCTCTCGGCCAGGCCGAGCGCCGCGGCGAAGATCTCCAGCAGGTGGTCCGACAGCGCCCGCATCCGGCGCATGTACTCGGTGGCCGTCTCGGCGAGCCCGGGCACCTCGTCCGGCCAGACGTTGGGCTGGAACCAGAACCCGTCGATCTCGGCCACGCCGACGCCGAGGTCGGCGCCCGCCGAGAAGGACTCCTTCAGGTCGGGCGGGGTCTCGGTGCCCTCGGCGTAGCCGTTGGCCTCGACGCCGGGCGGCAGCCAGCCGCGGCCGCCGACGGTGACGGCGTAGCGCTGCTTGACGTCCTCGGGCAGCGCGAAGAACCGCTGCGCCTGCTCACGGGCCCCGGCGCGCAGGTCGTCCGGCACGCCGTGCCCGGTGACCAGCAGGAAGCCGGACTCCCGCAGGGCCCGGTCGACCTGTTCGGCCACCTCGGCCCGGCCCTCGGACGTGCCCGTGAACCACGGCGAGAGATCCACGAGCGGAACGGATGACGGCATACGTGCTCCTCGCACAGAAATGTCCCAGCAATGTCCTATGTGGACTTTTCGACCCCGATGTCCTCGAACCACAGGTCCGGGCGCGCGGCGATGAACTCCGTCATCAGCGCGGTGCAAGCGGGGTCGTCGAGCAGGGTGATCTCCACGCCGAGACCGGCCAGCCAGTCGTGCCCGCCGTGGAAAGTTTCGGCTTCGCCGATGACTACGCGCCCGATACCGAACTGACGGACGAGCCCGGAGCAGTACCAGCACGGTGAGAGCGTGGTGACCATGATCGTGTCGCGGTAGTGGGGGCGGCGGCCGGCGTCGCGGAACGCCGCGGTCTCGGCGTGCGTCGACGGGTCGCCGTCCTGCACGCGCCGGTTGTGCCCGCGGCCCAGCAGGGTGCCGGTGGCGTCGAACAACGCGGCCCCGATCGGCACGCCGCCCTCGTCGCGGCCCAGTTCGGCTTCCTCACGGGCGACGGCGAGCAGGGCGGCAGGGTCGATCGGCATGCGCCACTCTCACCGCCCGGAGCCGTGCCTGGCAAGTGTTTGACCATCCGACTGCACCATCCGGCCGATCGAGGACCGGAACTGTCCTCGATGTCTGGCACACTGCGTGTCATGTACGGCACTTCGGAGCGACTGCTCAGGCTGCTTTCGCTGCTGCAGGCCCGGCGGGACTGGCCTGGTTCGGACCTCGCGTCGCGCCTGGACGTCGACGTCCGCACGATCCGCCGTGACATCGAACGGCTCCGCTCGCTGGGCTACCCGGTGCACGCGACGCCGGGGGTCGCCGGCGGCTACCGGCTCGGCGCCGGGGCCGCGCTGCCGCCGTTGCTGCTGGACGACGACGAGGCCGTCGCGGTCGCGGTGGGCCTGCGCACGGCCGCGAACGGCACGGTCAGCGGTATCGAGGAGACGTCCGTGCGCGCGCTGGCGAAGCTGGAGCAGGTGCTGCCCGCCCGGCTGCGGCCGCGGGTCGGCGCCTTGGGGGCGGCCACGGTCTCGCTGCCGGGCAGCGGCCCGACGGTCGACGCCGGGGTGCTCACCGTGATCGCTTCGGCCTGCCGGGACCACGAGCGCCTGCGCTTCGGCTACGGCGACCGCGCCGGCGCGGAGACCGAGCGGTCGGTCGAGCCGCTGCGCCTGGTCCACACGGGACGGCGCTGGTACATGGTCGCCTTCGACCTCGGCAAACAGGACTGGCGCACCTTCCGCGTCGACCGGATCACCGGCGAGCCGGCGGCCAGCTTCCGCTTCACCCCGCGCGAGCCGCCGGCCGAGGACATCGCGGCGTACGTGTCGCGCTCGATCTCGACCACGCCGTACCCGCACCAGCTGGTGGTGCGGGTGGCCGCCCCGGCGTCGGAGGTCTCGACGCGCATCTCGCCCACGAGCGGCGTGGTGGAGCCGATCGACGACCACAGCTGCCGCGTCCGGACCGGGGCGAACAACCTGGACGTGGTGCCGTTCCACTTGGCGCAGTGGGGGTACGACTTCGTCGTCGAGGAGGCGCCGGAGGGGTTGGTGGAGCGGCTCCGGCTGATCGCGGACCGCTTCGCGCGCGCCGTCGGCTGACGAGACGAGGCCGGTGAGTCGGGCCGGTCGCCGCGAACACGTCGAGCCGGCGTTCGTGGCCGCTCTCGGCTGTGCCGCGCGAGGTCGATGCCTCGCCTTCGTCTCGCCGCCTGGCCACCTGACGCTTTCGGGCCGCGGGCTGCCCGATTCGCCGTCGTCGAGGAGGCGCCGGAGGGGTTGGTGGAGCGGCTCCGGCTGATCGCCGACCGCTTCGCGCGCGCCGTCGGCTGAGGGGCGCCGTGCCGAGTAGGCTCGTCACGAGTGGTCGTCGGCAACCCCGGAGGGTGACTGTGAGTTCGGTGCCTGGAATCGATCCGTCGGTCGCGCCAACGGGGGTGGGCTGCCTCGAGTGCGACGCCGCCGGTGGGTGGTGGGTGCACCTGCGCCGGTGTGCGCAGTGCGGGCACGTCGGCTGCTGCGACACCTCGCCGTCGCAGCACGCGACCGCGCACTTCAAGGCGTCCGGGCACCCCTACATCCAGAGCTTCGAGCCCGGCGAGTCCTGGTTCTGGAACTTCGAGACCGAAACGGTCAGCGAAGGGCCCGAGCTGACCGCCCCGGACTCGCACCCCGAGGACCAGCCGATCCCCGGCCCGGCGGACCGGCTGCCCGGCGACTGGCAGCAGCACCTCAACGGCTAGGCCGGCACCCCGAGCATCCGCAGCACTAGGCTGCCGTACTCCTTGCCGAGCGCGGCCGGGGTCTGGCGGGCGCGCTCGCTGTACCAGCGGGCGACGTCGACACCCAGCGACAGCACCGCCCGGGCCGCGACGTGCGGGTCCGACACGGTGAACGCGCCGACGCGGGCGCCTTCGGTGATCACCTCGCGCACGATCCGCTCGATCCCGCGCCGCAGCTCGGCGACCACCTTGAACTCCTCTTCGGGCAGCGCCTGCAGCTCGTACTGCACGACCCGGGCGACCGTGTGGCGCCGCGCGTGCCAGGCGACGAAGTCCTCGACGATCAGCCGGATCCGCTCGACCGGGTCGGACACCTTGGCGACGACGTTCTCGACCAGCGCGAGCGTCTGCTCGTGGCCGTAGCGGCTGATCGCGAACAGCAGCGCGGCCTTCGACGGGAAGTGCACGTAGAGCGCGGCGGGGCTCATCCCGGCGGCGCCGGCGATGTCCCGGGTCGTCGTGGCGTGGTACCCGCGCTCGGCGAACGCCTCGACCCCCGCCAGCATCAGCCGTCGAGCGGTCTCGGGCTGCACATCGGGCCACAGCTCGGCCGACAGGGACATCGTCATCGGGTGATCCTCTCAGACGCCACACCCACGGGTGACGGACCAGACGGCGCACCCCGGTCGTGTCGAGTGTAAGCGAGCGCTTAGCCAAGAGGGTTCCGGCGATGCGTCCTGGTGGGCCCTTCGGTCAGGTGGTCACGAAAAGGTCAATTCGCTCGACCGGGTGCAACCGGCGTCCTTGTTCGGGCGATAGACGACTGCCTGGAAGGGACTCGCAATGGCTTTGAGAAAGCTTCGCGCACTTCGTCACGCTTTGGTGGCGGTGGTGCTGACCGGGGCGTTACTGCCCGTCATGTCCACGGCGGCGGCCGCGGCGGCCCTGCCGTCGGGCTTCGTCCTGCGGGACACCGACACCGGACTCGGCCAGTACCAGCTGACCGACTTCACCTACCTGCCCGACGGCTCCGTCCTCGCCACGGCCAAGGACGGCCGGGTGCGCTGGGTGCCCGCGACCGGGACGGGCCGGACGATCGCGACGCTGCCGACCCGTTCCGTCAGCGACCTCGGCCTGGTCGGCGTGGCCGTCGCGCCGGACTACGCGACCTCGCGCAGCGTGTACCTGACGCGGTCGCTCAACGTCGGCAGCGGCTTCGTCATGCGCCTTTCGCGGTTCACGGTCACCGTGGACACCGCGGGCGCGCCCACCGCGCTGAGCGGCGAGCAGCCGCTGCTGGAGGTGCCCGGCATCTACGACGTCCACGGCATCAACGGCGTCATCGCCGCCGCCGACGGCACGCTCTGGATGTCCATCGGCGACAACGGCGACTTCGCGAAGGTGGACCCGGGGGCGCTGCGGTCCCAGGACGTCAACCAGCCCTACGGCAAGATCCTCCACTTCACCCCCGACGGCAACGGGGTGCCGGGGAACCCGTACTACGACGCGGCCAACCCGGGCTCGACCGCGAGCAAGGTGTTCGCGCGCGGGTTCCGCAACCCGTTCCGGTTCAGCATCGACCCGAACCTCGGCCTGCCGGTCGCCGGGGACGTCGGCTGGAACAGCTGGGAAGAGGTCGACGTCGTGCAGCGCGGCGCCAACCAGGGCTGGCCGTGCTGGGAAGGGACTCACCCGACGCCGGGCTACAGCGGTCTCGCGGGCTGCGCCGGCGTGGCGAACCAGCCGCCGATCTTCGAGTACCAGCACGGCAACGGCGCGATGCAGGGCAACAGCGTCACCGGTGGCATCGTCTACAATGGATCGAGCTACCCGGCCGCTTACCGCGGGTCCTACTTCTTCGGCGACTACGTCACGAACAAGATCTGGACGATGCGGTACGACGACCAGGGCAAGCTCACGCAGGCTCCGCAGAACCCGCCGGTCTTCACCGGCATCGGCGGCCCGACGAAGTTCGCGGCCGCGGTCAACGGCGACATCGTCTTCGCGGACATCCTGTCCGGCAACCTGCGGCGGCTGACCTATACGGCCGGCAACACCGCGCCGGTGGCGGCCGCGTCGTCGACCACCGATCCGGACACGCGCACGGTCTCCTTCGACGGTTCCGCGTCGGTCGACTACGACAACGATCTGCTGAAGTACGACTGGGACTTCGGCGACGGGACGACGGCGGCCGACGCCGGTCCGAAGGTGACCCACACCTACGCGGCGGGCACGGAGTCGTTCACCGCGAAGCTCACGGTCCGGGATCCCCTGGGGGCCACCGGCACGACCACCGTCGCGGTCGCGCCCGGCAACCACACCCCGCAGCTCACCGTGACGACACCGGGCGACACCGCGACGTTCGCGGTGGGCCAGCAGGTCGGCCTGAGCGGCACCGCGACCGACGCCGAAGACGGCACGCTGCCGATCACGTGGACGTCGGCGGTGCGGCACTGCCCGAGCGAAGCGACCTGTCACTCGCATCCCGGCGCCGGTGGGACGGGAGCGAGTTTCGGGCTGCCGTTCACCGAGCACCCGGACTCGCGGCAGGAGTTCACCGCGACGGTGACCGACAGCGCCGGGGTGACCGCGGCGAAGACCTACGTGGCGCGGCCCCGCGAGCACCGGATCACCTTGGTCAGCACGCAACCCGCGGCGCTGAGCATCCCCGTCGAGGGCGGCGTCAACACGGCGATGGTCGCTGAAGGGGCCAGCTTCGACGTCGAAGCCGCTCCGCTGGGCATCGACGGCGTCTCGAAGTTCACCGGCTGGCAGGGCGGTCCGGCGGACACCACGTGGATCGTCACGGTCGGCGCGGGTGACATGACGTTGACGGCGAACTACGCGACGCCGATCGACCAGCGTTACGACGCCGACGCGGCGTTGCGGACGAAGCTCGGGGCGCCGACCGCCGCCGAGGTCACCGACGGTGCGGTCCACTACCGGGCCTACGCCAACGGCAACCTCTACTGGAGCGCGGCGACCGGCGCGAAGTACGTCACCGCGCCGATCCTGGCCAAGTACGTCGCGCTCGGGGGCATCAACGCGCTCGGGGCTCCGGAGAACGACACCACGGTCGCGCCGGACGGCGTCGGCACCTACAACCACTTCACGGCCTGGTCCTCGATCTACTCCACCCCGGCCACCGGGGCGCACCTGATCAAGGGCCTGATCCGCGACAAGTGGCAGGCGCTGGGCTGGGAACGCGGCATCGGCTACCCGACGACCGACGAACTGTCCACTCCGGACGGTGTCGGCCGGTACAACCACTTCCTCAACGGCGGGAACATCGGTTCGATCTACTACACGGTCAACACCGGTGCCCACGCCCTCTACGGGGAGATCCGCAAGAAGTTCGCGGCGCTCGACTACGAGCGCGGCCTCGGCTACCCGACGACCGACGGGCTCGGCACGCCGGACGGCCGCGGCCGGTACAACCACTTCAGCCTCGGCCACTCGATCTACTACACGGTGGCCACGGGTGCGCACGCGGTGAAGGGCGAGATCCGCAAGCGCTGGGCGGCGCTCGGGTGGGAGAACTCCTACCTGCACTACCCGAAGACCGACGAGTACGTGGTGAACGGGGTGTACCGCAGCGACTTCCAGGGCGGCTACATCACGTTCACGCTCGCCGGCGGGGCGGTCGACCGCCCCTGGTGACCGGGCCGGGCGGGCCGGCTCCGGACCTTCCGGAGCCGGCCCGCCGCACGGCAACGGGCAGCCACGGCTGCCGGCTCGTCGACGTAGCCTGGAGGTCTTAGGTCCCGGACTCCGGTGACCAACGGCCGACGCGCGGGAGGGTCGCTGTCGGGGACGCTCGGGTGGTATCGATCCCTGACGTCCGGAGCCCGCGATGAGCCGACCGCACCCGATGATGTTCGAGCAGGCCCTGGCCTCGGCCGTCCGCGCACCGTCACCGCACAACTCCCAGCCCTGGCGGTTCGTCCTCGACGGCGAGACGATCGAGGTGTGGCTGGACCGCGCGCGCGTGCTCGGGGTGGCCGATCCGCTCGCCCGGGAAGCGCGGTTGTCCTGTGGCGCGGCCGCGTTCAACGCGGTCGTCAGCCTGCGGGCGGCCGGTCTCGCGACCGTCGTCCGGACGATCCCGGAGCCGGGTGAACCCGATCTGCTCGCGGTGCTCCGGCTCGACGGCAACCGGAAGAGCACGCGGTCCGACCGCGATCTCGCCGAGGCCGTGTTCCGGCGGCACACCAACCGCCGGCCGTTCGAGGCGCGGCTGGTGCCGCCCGCCACCCGCGTCGCGCTCAAGTCCGCCGCGCTCCAGGAAGGCGGGCAGGTGGAGTACCTCGACACGTCCGGGCGCTACTCGACGGTGACGGCGCTCGTGCGTCGCGCCGAAGCGTTGCAGGAGAACGATCCCGCCTTCCGGGCCGAGACCGCGTCGTGGCTGCGGCACGACGCCCGGGCCCCGGACGGCGTGCCGACGATCGCGACCGGGCCGCCGCCGTACGGGACCAGGGCGGTGTCACTGCGTGCCTCGCACGCCAACCCCGCGCTGCCGCCGCGCGAATTCGAGCAGGATCCGGTGCTGGCCGCCGTCCTCACCCGGGACCGCGGGCCGGACGCCGAGGTCCGGGCCGGGATGGCGATGCAGCACGTGCTGCTCACCGCCACCGCGGCCGGGTTGGCGACCTCGTTCCTGTCCCAGCCGTTCGAGACACCGCAGACCCGGGACGCGCTCGACCGGATCTTCGACGGGCTCGGGCAGGCCCACACGCTGCTGCGCGTCGGCTACGGCCAGCCGACGGCGACGACGGCGCGGCGTTCGGTGGCCGACGTACTGACCCGCCGTGCCACGCCGGATGTTCTCACCAGGTGAAGGGAAGGACGACTACTGTCCATTTCGGATGGTGGCCGTGCTCCCGGCCGGCGGGGCCCAGCCCAGCGGAGCGTGCCTGCGAGACGGCGGACGACCTCGTGGTCGTCGACCGGAAACACCCGAGCAGCTCCCGGAGGCCTACACTGATCGTGGTTCTGCGTGGTCGCGGCTTCCCGTCGTCGGCCGGCAGACATTTCCCAGTGCCTCGGACCCCGGCGCCGTTCGTCACCGATCCCGCATCCCGCTCGCGAACGCCGAGGCACCCATGTCCCTTCGCACCACCAGCACGCCGCCGCCGCACCGGGCGGACGGCGGATGACCGCCGAGGCGCCCGCCCGGCCGGCCGCGCCGGCCATCGACGTCACCCACGCCGCGGCCTTGACCGGTGAAGCGGTCCTGGCCGCGCTCGGCGTCACCATCGACGGGCTGAGCGCCGGCGAGGTCGCCGAACGGTCGGCGCGGTACGGGCCGAACGCGGTGTCGTCGCACCGGGCGCGGCTGATCCCGGTGCTGTGGCACCAGCTGCGCTCGCCGTTGCTGGTCCTGCTGATGGTCGCCGCCGTCGCGTCGTACTTCGTCGGCGAGCGCGGTGACGCGGTGATCATCGGGGTGATCGTCGCGGTTTCGGTCGGCCTGGGGTTCGTGAACGAGTACCGCGCGGAGAAGGCCGCGGAGGCACTGCACGCGCAGATCCGGCACGAGACCGTGGCGATCCGCGACGGCCACCCCGTGCCGGTCGACGTGACCGCGCTGGTGCCCGGGGACGTCGTCGAGCTGAAGCTCGGCGACGTCGTCCCGGCCGACGTCCGGCTGCTGTCGGTCACCGGCCTGGAGTGCGACGAGTCGGTGCTGACGGGGGAGTCGCTGCCCCTGGACAAGAGCACGGCGGCCGTGGCCGCGGGCACCGCGCTGGCCGAACTGTCCGGGTGCGCGCTGATGGGCACCGTCGTGCACGCCGGCAGCGCCACCGGCGTCGTGGTCTCGACCGGCGCCCGCACCGGGTTCGGGGCGATCGCGGCCGGGCTGAGCACCCACCAGCTCGACACCGAGTTCCAGGTCGGGCTGCGGAAGTTCTCGATGCTGCTGGTGTACGTCGCGGGCGCGCTGACGACGTCGATCTTCGCGATCAACGTGGTGCTGCACAAGCCGATCCTCGACGCGCTGCTGTTCTCGCTCGCCATCGCGGTCGGCATCACCCCGCAGCTGCTGCCCGCGGTCGTGTCGACCAGCCTCGCGGCCGGGTCGCGGCGGATGAGCCGGCGCAAGGTGCTCGTCAAACGGCTGGTGTGCATCGAGGACCTGGGCAACGTCGACGTGCTGTTCACCGACAAGACCGGCACCCTCACCCTCGGCCGCGTCGACTACATGCGGGCCGTCCCGGCGGCCGGCGGCGATCCCGGCGAAGTGCTGCGCTGGGGCCTGCTCTGCACCGAGAACGCCGCCGCCGTCGGCGGCAACCCGCTGGACCAGGCGCTGTGGGCGTCGCCGGGCTCGGCGGCGCAACGAGCCGCGCTGGCCGGCTACACCACGCTGGCGGTGCTGCCCTTCGACCACGAGCGGCGGATGATCTCCGTCGTCGTCCGCGACCCGGCGGGCCACACCGTCCTGGTCACCAAGGGCGCGCCGGAGACCGTGCTGGACCGCTGCGCCGGCGTCCCACCCGAAGCGCGCCGCGCCCTGGACGCCGAGTTCGCCGCGGGCAACCGGGTCGTCGCCGTGGCCATGCGGCCGTTCCCCGGCGGCCGGCCGCCGGCGCCCGCGGACGAACGCGGCCTGGCGTTGCTCGGGTTCCTGGTGTTCCTCGACCCGCCCAAGCACGACGCCGCGCGGTCCCTTCGGCGGCTGGGTGAGCTCGGCATCGCGGTCAAGGTCGTCACCGGCGACAACCCCGCGGTCGCCGCGAAGGTCTGCCACGACCTGGGCCTCGGCGACGGCGCCGCGCTGACCGGGGCCGACCTCGACGACCTCGACGACACCGGGCTCGCCGACGCGATCACCCGCACCACGGTCTTCGCCAGGGTGAACCCGGAGCACAAGGCCCGTATCGTGCGCGTCCAGCGGCTCAGCGGCGGCGGGGTGGCGTTCCTCGGCGACGGCGTCAACGACGCGCTCGCCCTGCACGCGGCCGACGTCGGCATCTCGGTGGACTCCGCCACCGACGTCGCCAAGGACGCCGCCGACGTGATCCTGCTGGAGAAGGACCTCGACGTGCTCGCCGACGGCGTCACCGAAGGGCGGCGGATCTTCGCCAACACCATCAAGTACGTGCTGATGGGCACCTCCAGCAACTTCGGCAACATGTTCTCCGCCGCGGGCGCGTCGCTGTTCCTGACGTTCCTGCCGATGCTGCCGTCGCAGATCCTGCTCAACAACCTGCTCTACGACACCAGCCAGCTCGCCATCCCGACCGACGCCGTCGACGAGGAGCAGCTCCGCCGGCCGTCCCACTGGGACATCGGGTTCATCCGCCGGTTCATGATCTTCTTCGGCCCGCTCAGCTCCGTGTTCGACTTCGTCACCTTCGGCGTCATGCTGTGGGTGTTCCACTCCGGCCCGGACCAGTTCCGCTCGGGCTGGTTCGTCGAGTCACTGGCCACCCAGACGCTGGTGATCTTCGCGATCCGCACCCGGCGGATCCCGTTCTTCCGCAGCCATCCCAGCCTGCCGTTGACCCTGGGGGCCCTCGGCGTCGTCACCGTCGGCGCGCTGCTGCCGGCCACGCCGCTGGCCGGCACGCTCGGGTTCTCGCCGTTGCCCGGCGGGTTCTTCGCGGCGCTGGCCGGGATGGTGCTGGGGTACCTCGTGCTGATCGAAGCGGGCAAGCGGATCTTCTACCGGGCCGCGCGGACGACGACCGCCACGCCACCGCCCGCCGGTCCCCGGCGGCACCTGCGCCGCCGGGCCGCCTACTTCAGCACCGCGGAACCGCCCGGCCACCCTGCCAGACGAAGTCCATCCGGTTCCTGACCTCCACGACGCCGGGAACGGCGAGGGTCAGCCGTTCCGCGGTGGCCACGTCGGCTCCGTACTCGAGCCGGCCGGTCAGCAGGACCACGCCGCGCTCGACGCTCGCGAGCACGGCGTTCCTGTCCGCGTGCAGCGCGTCGCCGAGCACGGTGCGGTCGACGTCGTCCCGCAGGTCTTCGTCCGTGCGCAGGAAAGTGCGCAGGACGTCCCGGCGCGCGACGACGCCCACCAGGCGCTCGCCGTCGAGCACGAACAGCCTGCGGACCCCGCTCGTCGTGAGCAGCCGCGCGACCTCCGGCAGGGTGGCCCCCGGGGTCGTGGTCGGCGGGGCCGCGGTCATCAGCGTGGCCGCGGTCCGCGCGGCCGCCTTCCGCCAGTCCTCCCGCCTCAGGTGGCCGGCGAAGTGCGGGCACGCCGCGCCGAGCCGGTCGTCCTGGTGCGCCTGCCGGCACAGCAGGTCCGCTTCGGTGACGACGCCGAGCAAGCCGCCCTCCGGGCCCACGACCGGGACCGCGCTGACGCCGCCGGTGACGATCCTGGCGACCAGGTCCTTGAACGGCGTGGCCGGAGTCGCGGTGAGCACGTCCCGGGTCATGACCTGACCGGCTGTGGTGCTGGTGCGCATGGTCTTCCTCCCGCAGCGGTGACTGTCCTTTGTGGATCTTATGCGTACTTTTCAGCGGAGCCAGGGGGTGCGGCGGACGAGGTCCAGCTTCGCCCATCGGTGGCCGAGGCCCCAGGTGTCACCCGCGGCGAAGGCGGCCAGGGCGATGAGGACGACGAGGTAGACGAGGTGGTAGTCGATCAGGGGGTTGGTCGAGGACGTGGCTGTGCCGGCCGAGGTGGACTGGGCGAGTGGCCATTCGGCGATCCACATGAGTGCGAGCAGGATGGTGCCGGCGGTGGCGGCCGGGCGCAGGGCCACGCCGAGCAGGAGGGCGATGCCGAGGCCGAGCAGGGCGAGCATGAACAGCCAGTCGGCCCAGCCGGCGCCGGCCCAGTCGCGCAGCGTCGACTGCATGGGGCCGACTTGGACGTGGCCGAGGAAGCCCTTGGTCGGGGAGCCGCCGCTGATCCAGGCTTGCGCTGGGCTGGTGGAGTAGCCCAGTCCGAACAGTTTGTCGAGGAAGGCCCAGAGGAACGTCAGGCCCATCACGATGCGCAGGACGGCGAGCGCTGGGCCGCGGGCGGCGGAGGTGGGCCGGCGTCGTTCGGCTGTCCGGGTTTCCGGTTGGTCGGGGACGAAGGGGGTGGTCAGGGACGGGCCGCGGTCCTGGACGGACATCGTGATCTCCTTTTTCGGTTGTGCACCGAGCATGGGCCGGCGTCTCGGCCGGCGATGGTGCCGAAATCCCCGGATCGCGGTGACTTTGGTGTACCTCGCCCCGGGCCCGCTTCCCGTCGCCCACGCCGTGAGCCGCGAGCTGCTCGACGGCGACGGCCGAGCGCGTAGGCTGCCGGGGAGTGCCCCGGACCCCGGCGCGACGACCAGCCGACCGAGGGGCACACCATGGCACCCGTTGATCTCGCGGGGATCGCCGAACCGCATCGGCGCACGGATAGCGTCGCGGGCGGTGGGCCGATGCGGCTCCCCGGGGCGGAGGCCGGTGCCCGATGCGGGTCCTGACGGTGAATCCCGGCTCGTCGAGCGTCAAGCTGTCGGTCGTCGACGACGGCCGGGAGGTCGGCCAGGTCACGGTCGGCGCCGCCGAGGCCCGGCATCCCCTGGCGGACCTGGTGGCCCGCCGGCAGCCGATCGACGCGGCGGGTGTGCGGTTCGTGCACGGCGGTCCGAGCACCGACCCGGTGCTGCTGGATGACGCGGAGACCGCGCGGCTGACCGCGTTGACCCCGCTGGCGCCGTTGCACCAGCCGTTGTCGCTGGAACTGGCCGCGGTGGTCACCGAGATCGTCACCGGGCCCGTTTACGCGTGCTTCGACACCGCCTTCCACGCCCTGATGCCGGAACCCGCGGCGCGGTACGCACTGCCGAGGAACTGGGTCCGCGAACACGGTCTGCGGCGCTACGGCTTCCACGGCCTCTCCTGCGCGTACGCCGTGCGGCGCACCGCCGAGCTGCTCGACCGGGAACCCGCCGCGCTGCACCTGGTCTGCTGCCACATCGGCTCCGGCGTCTCCGTGACGGCCGTCCGCGACGGCCGCGGCGTCGACACGTCGATGGGTTTCACCCCGCTCGAAGGGGCGGTCATGGCGACCCGCTCCGGCAGCGTCGACCCGGGCCTGCTCCTGTACCTGCTGCGCACCGGTGTCACCGACGCGGCCGGCCTGAACGACGTGCTGGAGCGCGGCAGCGGCCTGGCCGGGATGACCGGCACCGGCGGCGACGTGCGGGACGTGCTGGCCGCGCGCGAGAACGGCGACCCGGACGCCCGCGCCGCGATCGCGGTCTACCTGCACCGGCTGCGCCGGGAGATCGGCGCGGTGGTGGCGTCGCTCGACCGCCTGGACGCGCTGGTGTTCACCGGCGGCGTCGCGGAACACCAGCCGGCGCTGCTGGCCGAGCTGTGCGGGGAACTGGGCGTCTTCGGGGTGCGGGTCGACCCCGGGCGGCTGGCCGGCGACGGCGACCGGCTGGTCAGCGACGCCTACGCACCCGCGCGGGTGCTGGTCGTGACCGCGCGCGAGGACCTGGAGATCGCCCGGCAGACCACCCTCGCGCTGGCCGCCCGGACCGCGGGAGCCGGAGGTCCTCGCGATCGGTGACGAACGGCCGCAGCGCACCCGGCGGGCGCGCGCCTAGCGTCAGGACCGACGGAAGAGGACTTCGATGCAGGCACGAGACATCATGAGCAGCCCCGTCGTCACGGTGACCCCGGAGATGACGGTGAAGTACGCCGCGAACCTGTTGTCCGCGCACGGTTTCACCGCGCTCCCGGTCCTCGGCGGCGACGGCGGGCTCGTCGGCGTGGTGACCGAGGCGGACCTCGTGCGGGACCGGTTCCCGCGCGACGCGCGGTACCGCGCCGGCCCGGACGAGCGCCCGGCCGCCCCGCCGTCCGGGACCGTGGGCGGGGTGATGACCACCCCGGCTGTCGGGATGGACGCGGGCACCGACGTCGTCGACCTGGTGCGCGTCCTGCTCGAGGACCGGATCCGCAGCATGCCGATCGTCGACGGCGCCCACGTCGTCGGCGTCGTCACCCGGCGCGACCTGGTCCGGGCGCTCGCTCGCGACGACACGGTCATCTCGGCGGACGTCCGCCACCAGCTGTCGATCTACGGCGGCCCGCGGCGCTGGAGCGTCGAAGTGCACGACGGCGCGGTCGAGGTCGTGGACGCGTTCGACGACGAGACCGATCGGCACGTCGCGACCGTGCTGGCCCAGGCGGTGCCGGGGGTCACCGCGGTCCGCGTCACCGGCACGACCGGCTGAGAGCCGGCCCGATCCGCCTCCGGAAGGCCACGGCGATGCAGCAGACCACGACCCTGACCGGCACCACGACCACGACCTCGCCCTACGGCGAGCACGACCGGGCCCTGGACCTGAGGTGGTGGGCCGCGGCGAACTACCTGACCGTCGCCCAGATCTACCTGCAGGACAACCCGTTGCTGCGGGTGCCGCTCTCGGCGGCGGACATCAAGCCGCGGCTGCTCGGGCACTGGGGCACCAGCCCGGGGCTGTCCATGATCTACACCCTGCTCAACCGGCTCATCCGTGACACCGGCGCCGACTGCGTCTACATCGCCGGTCCGGGCCACGGCGGGCCCGCCCTGCTCGCGAACGCCTACCTCGAAGGCACCTACGGCGAGGTCTACCCCGGCGTCTCGGCCGACATCGCCGGGCTGACCCGGCTGGTGCGGCAGTTCTCCACCCCGGGCGGCGTGCCGAGCCACGTCGGCGTCCAGACGCCCGGCAGCATCCACGAAGGCGGCGAGCTCGGGTACGCCCTCGCCCACGCCGCGGGGGCCGCGTTCGACCACCCGGACCTCGTCGTCGCCTGCGTGATCGGGGACGGCGAAGCGGAAACCGGGCCCCTGGCGGGGTCCTGGAAGCTCCCCGCGTTCCTCAACGCCCGCCGCGACGGCGCCGTCCTGCCGATCCTGCACCTCAACGGCTACAAGATCGCCGGCCCGACCGTGCTCGGCCGGGCGGACGACGCCGACGTCCTCGGGCTGCTCACCGCGCAGGGCTGGGACCCGGTCCTCGTGTCCGGTGACGAGCCCGCCGCGGTGTTCACCGAACTGCACGCCGCCCTCGCCGCCGCCCACGACCGGATCCGGGACAACCAGCGGCGGGCGCGCGCCGGCGCGCCCGAGCCGTTCCACCCCGTCCGCTGGCCGGCGATCGTCCTGCGCACGCCGAAGGGCTGGACCGGCCCGGACGTCGTCGACGGCGTCGCGATCGAAGGCACGTTCCGGGCGCACCAGGTGCCGCTGACGGAGGTCCGCGAGAACGCCGGGCACCTGCGGCTGCTGGAGCGCTGGCTGCGGTCCTACGCCCCGGAAAGCCTGTTCGACGCCGGCGGCCGGCTCGTCCCGGAGCTGGCCGCGCTCGCCCCGGCCGGGGACAAGCGGATGTCCGCCAGCCCGTACGCCAACGGCGGCCGGCTGCTGACGCGGCTCGACATCCCCGCGCTGGAGCCGTACGCGGTGTCCGTGCCGGCGCCCGGCGTCGTGCACCACGGCAACACCCGCCCGTTCGGCGAGCTGCTGCGCGACGTCTACCGCGGCAGCACCCGGGAGTCCGACGGCGGCGGCACGTTCCGGCTGTTCTGCCCGGACGAGACGGCCAGCAACCGGCTCGCCGCCGTCTTCGAGGCCACCGACCGCTGCCTGCAGGCGCCGATCCTCACCACCGACGACCACGTCTCACCCGAGGGCCGCGTCATGGAGGTGCTCTCGGAGCACCTGTGCCAGGGCTGGCTGGAGGGCTACCTGCTCTCGGGCCGGCACGGGCTGTTCGCGACCTACGAAGCGTTCGCGATGGTGTCGGCGTCGATGCTGGTCCAGCACGCCAAGTGGCTGCAGCACGCCGCGGACCTGCCGTGGCGACGCTCGGTCGCGTCGCTCAACGTGCTGCTGACCTCGACCTGCTGGCGCAACGACAACAACGGGTTCTCGCACCAGGGACCGGGCCTGATCGACATCGCCATCCCGCTCGCGCCCGGCGTCGTGCGCGTCTGGTTCCCGCCGGACGCCAACACCACGCTGTCGATCGCGGACCACTGCCTGCGCAGCCGTGATCACGTCAACCTGATCGTCGCCGACAAGCAGGAACACCTGCAGTACCTGGAAATCGAGGACGCGGCCGCGCACTGCGCCGCCGGAGCGTCCACTTGGGACTGGGCGGGCACCGAGACACCCGACGGCGAACCCGACATCGTGCTCGCCGCCGCCGGTGACGTGCCGACGCTGGAGCTCCTGGCCGCCGCCCGGCTGCTCCGCGACTACGTCCCCTACCTGCGGGTGCGGGTGGTCAACGTGGTCGACCTGATGGGTCTGCTCCCGCCGGGGGACCACCCGCACGGCTTCAGCGAGCGCAAGTTCCAGCGGCTGTTCACCGCCACCGCCGACGTCGTGTTCGCCTTCCACGGCTATCCCCGGGCCGTGCACCAGCTGCTGCACGGCCGCCCCGACCCCGGCCGCTTCCACGTCCGCGGGTACACCGAGCAGGGCAGCACCACGACGCCGTTCGACATGGTCGTGCTCAACCGGATGAGCCGCTACCACCTCGTCCTCGAGGCCCTGCGCAGGTCGCGCCGGGTGCCCGAAGGCGGCGCGGCGCTGGCCGAGCACTGCCACACCATGCTGGCCCGCCACCACGGCTACATCCGGGAGCACCTGGAGGACATGCCGGAGATCCGGGACTGGACCTGGACCGACTAAGACAGCTTCTAGCCGGCGACCGCGGTCTCGACGTCGGCGTAGGTGGTGAACCGGGCGTCGAGGCCGGTCACCTCCAGCACCCGGGTGACCGTCCGCGTGGTGGCGACCAGGGCGATCGTGACGCCGGTGTGCTCGGCCCGGCTGCGGTGGTCGGCGAGCAGCTCCAGGCCGACGGACGCGAGGAAGGTGACCGCGCGCAGGTCGATCACGAGCCTCTTGCCCGCCTCGGCGGCGGCTTTCTCGTGCGCCTGCGCGGCGATGGTGCGGGCTTCGGGTGCGGTCGCCAGGTCGAGTTCGCCGGTGAAGGCGAGCACGACGGCTCCGTCGAGCAAGGTGATCGAGCCGAGAAAAACCGGGGCGGTCACGGACGGACCTCGTTCCAGGCCGGGGAGGCGATGACCGGCGGTGCGCGGTCCGCGAGACGAGCGGGATGGCGATCTCCCCGGCAAGGGCGTGTCACCACATGACTCGACGGTACTGCGCGCGGCCGGTCACCGCCGATCGGTGGCGGGGAGATGGGCGGCGAGCACGACGACGTCGTCGTCGTGCGGGGTCCCCTGGCCCAGCATGCGGCGGATGGTGTCGTCGACGAACCGGGCCGTGTCGGTGGGGTCCAGCGCGGCGACGGTGTCCCGCAGCCGGCGGATGCCGATGTCCAGGTCGCTCCCGCGGCGTTCGACCAGGCCGTCGGTGTAGAGCACGACGGTGTCTCCCGGCGCCAGCCGCACCTGGCGATCGGTGAGCGGGACCTCACGCAGCTCGGGGTAGCCGAACATGAGGTCGACGCCGGTCAGGACCGTGGTGGAGCCGTCGGGGTGGCGCACGACCGGCGGGAGGTGCCCGGCGCTGGCCCAGCGCATCAGCCAGCGGTCGCCGGCGTCGGGGCGCAGGTGGGCCTGCAGCACGGTGCCGGTCGCGCGGACCCCGGTGGCGACGCAGGCCTGCTCGGTCGCGGCGAGAATGGCCGAGGGCGCCCCGGTGGGACGCTCCCAGGTCGCCTGCCGGCCCATGCTGCGGACCTGGCCCATCAGGGTGGCGGCGTGGATGTCGTGGCCGGTGATGTCGCCGACGGCCAGCGCGACGGCGTCGCGGTCGGCGCCGTCGACGGCGTTGAGGTCGATGGCGTCGTACCAGTCGCCGCCGACCTGCTCGTGCCGCCCGACGGGCAGGTAGCGGGCGGCCAGCCGCACGCCGGCCAGGTCCGGTAGCCGGGTCAGCATGGCTTCCTGCAGCTCGCGCGCGACGGTGACGCGGTCTTCCACGAAGCGGGCGCGTTCCAGGGTGTGCCCGACGTAACCGGCCAGCGTGGTGATCACGGCCTGCTCGTGGACGTCGACGTCGTGCGGGGTGTCCCAGCCGAACAGCAGGACACCGGCGACGCCGTCCGGTCCGGGCAGCGGGACGCAGGTGATCGCGTGCAGGCCCAGTTCGGCGTAACGGCGTTGCGCCGTCTCGGGGAACGCGGCGGCGATGGCTTCGGGGTCGGGGTAGAGCTGCAGGTTCCCTTCCCGGGCGGTGAGCGCGATCGGGGTGTCGTCCTCGACGTGGGAGAACGCGTCGCCGGACTCGGGGCCGAGCGCCTGCAGGGGGTCGTCAATGCGGTGCAGGTCACCGTCGCTTTCGGTGAGCGTGAGCCCGACGTAGGCCGGTTTCAGGTCGCCGGAGACCAGGTCGGTGACGATCTCGCGCAGTTGCGAGATGTCGTCGGCGTGGGCGAGGGCCTGGGACGCGGTCAGCAGCAGCTGGGAGCGGGTGAACGCCACGCGCAGCATGGCTTCGGCGGTGTCGGTGCGGGCGCGTTCCTGGTGGGCGTCCCGGGTGGCGATGCGCAGCCGCAGCTCGAGCGAGCAGCTGTGGGCGAGGTCGGCCAGCACGGCCAGCTCGTCCTCGCGCCACCGGCGTGGCTGGTGGTCGATGACGCACAGGCTGCCCAGGACGCGGCCGGCGGCGTCGGTGACCGGGATCCCGGCGTAGGCGCCGATGCCGATGTCGGTGACCACCGGGTTGTCGCGCGACCGCGGGTCGAGGGCGCCGTCTTCGATGATCAGCGGCGCACCGGTCACCACCTCGTGCCGGCACAGCGACGCCGAGAGCGGCGTGCGGCGGGTGTGCGCCCACGGCTCGCCGAGTCCCGCCAGACCCGGGAAGACCTGCTCCCGGTCCGTGACCAGGGACACCAGCGCCACGGGGGTGCCGACGCGCTGGCGCGCGCGTTCGGCCAGCGCGTCGAGCGCCGCGTCGGATTCGTTGCCCAGCCCGGTTTCGGCCAGCGCGGCCAGCCGGCCGGGATCGGCCAGCGGCGCGTGGGCGTCGTCGTCTTCGGTCATCGCAGCAGCACCTGCACCGTCGATTTCCTCGCTCGTGGGGCCGTGACGAGGACCAAATACCCAACCGAGGTCCCGGCCACGCAGGGTCTTCACCGTCTCGGCACGATGTGCCGCGGCGCGGCGACGCTGTGCTGGTAGACGTCGGCGAAGCGCCCGGCGACCCGGTCGATGCCGAACCGCCGGGCCACGGTCGCGCGCCCGGCGGCCGCGGCGGCCCGCGCCCGGACGGGATCACCGGCCGCGGCGCGCACGAACGCCGTCAGCCCGTCGGCGAACCGGCTCAGCGTCGCGGTGTCGGCCAGCATGCCGTTGCGGCCGTGCTCGACGTAGTGGCCGAGCCCGCCGCGGCGCGGACCGAGCACCAGCAGACCCGCGTCCATCGCTTCGAGCACGGCGATGCCGAACTCCTCCTTGCGGCTCGGGCACACGTACAGGTGCGGGGTCGGCGCCGGGAGCCACCGGGTGACGCCGTGCTCGATCAGGCGGACGTCCTCGTTGCCCATCGCGGGCAGCACCGCCAGCCGGCCGGCCGCTTCGGGGTGCTCGGCGCACAGGGCCAGGATCCGGTCGAGGACGCGGGTTTCCTCCGCGCTCGGGGCGGCCGGGTCACCGCCGACGAGCACGAGCGCGGTCTGCCGGTGCAGGCCGCGCGTGAGCCAGGCCTCGACCAGCAGGTCCTGTTGCTTGACCGGGTGCAGCCGGCCCACGGACAGGATGACCGGCAGGCCGCGGGCGGCGTCGCCCAGCCGCGGCCGGCCGGGGGCCGGCGCGAACAGGGACTCGGCGAGGCGCTGCTGGCGGGCTTCGGCCGTGGGCACGCGGGGCAGCAGCGGGATCCCTTCGGCGACGGACTCCGGTTCACGCCCCCGCAGCCGCGGGAAGTACCCGGCGAGCTCGCCGCCGGGCCGGCCGGGCAGCCCCAGCAGGGTGTCCGCGGTCGCGACCAGCCGGTCGGCGGTGTACATCCGGTGCAGGTCGAACCGGGCGGCGACGGGATCCGCGGGACCGGCGGCGGCGTGCCGCTCGGCGAGCGAGCGGTGCGGGTCGGCGGTGAGGGTGAACACGGTGCGGGCGCCGAGCGCGCGGGCGGCCTGGGCGATCGCGGCGGATCCGTCGTCGGAGTACCGCACGTGGACGACGTCCGGGGTGCAGCCCGCCAGCCACAGCAGCTGCCGGGCCAGGAACGTGATCGCCGGGCGGTGCCGGGACAGGTCGATCTGGGCCGGCGCGCCCGGCGCGTCCACCGGGAGCCGCAGCACCACGTGCCCGGTCCCGTCGGGCTCGGCCAGCGCGGGCTCCTCGGCCAGCCGGTCCCGGCCCAGCAGGGTCAGGGTCACCACCCGGGCGATCCCGGGCCGGCGGGGGAGGGCGTGCCCGAGGTGGCGCAGCAGGACCGTGAGCCCGCCGCTGGCACCGGCGCCCGGGTGGTCGAACGAGCCCAGCAGCATCGACTGGGCCACGGTCAGCCCCGGCCGGTCCGGCGGCGGAACCGTCCACAAAGGAGAGTCGGTCGGGACGTCGGCCAGCCGGGCCAGGCAGATCGAGGCCAGCACGCGGTCGTAGGGGTCGTCGGTTCGTTCGCGGATCGACGCGATCGCTTCGGCCGCCGCCGGGTCGCCGGCGCACTGGGACAAGTAGCGCAACGCCGCGTGCCGGTAACCGCGGTCACCGCCGAGTCCGGCGACCACCTCGGGCACCGGGAAACAGCGGAGCGCGTGGCGTTCGGCGAGGTCCAGCAGCAGGATCCGGCGACGCGGTGACGCGCCGGCCGCCGCCGCGCGGATCGCCGCCGCGGCGGCCGCCGAACCGTGTTCGACGACAGCGTCACCGAAGACGTCCGTGGCGACCGCCGTCACGAAGGAGTCGATCAGCTCGTCGCCGGTTTCCGGTGTGGCCGCGAGGACTTCGGCGGGTGCCGGGGTGACTGGTGCGCGCGCGAGTGCGCGCAGGGCGGCCGAGGCGGAGTCCGGGTCGTGCCGCGCCGGAGCGACACCGGCGTACTCGATCAGCGCCGGGCCGGCGAACGACGGGTGGAGGGCGCGGCGGACGTCGTCGATCCGGTCCGGGGACGCCCCGGGGCGGAGTTCGCGCAGCCGGGCCACCGCGTCGGTGGGGTACGTGGTGGTCGTGGTCGCCGAGATCGTCACAGCTGGGCTCCAGTGCTCAGGCCGTAGGGTCGGGGGAGACGGAGGAGGTACGGATGAACGCGTCCACGAGACCGCGGATCGCGGTGGTGAGCCCGCCGTTCGCGTCGCACGCGCGTCCACTCGCGACGGTCGGCGCGGCGCTCGCGGCCGAGGGCGCCGACGTGACTTTCGCGTGCGCGCCGGCGTTCGCGGGCCTCGCCGAGGAACACGGGCTGCCCTTCGGCGTGCTCGCCTTCGGGGACAACGCCAACACCGGCATCGCCGAGCGCACCCAGCAGGAAGCCGCCGGAGCGGCCCGGCTGGCCGAGTTCCTCGACGCGACGCGGGCGGGCGCGATCCCGGCGCTGCTCGCCCAAGCCCGGCACCGGCGGGCCGACATGCTGCCCGATCCCGCCGCGGTGCTGGCTTCGGTGCGGGAGTTCGACGACCGGGTCCGGCCGGACTGGTACCTCGTGGACCAGCTGGCCTACGCCGTCACCCTGGCGATCTACGGCCTCGACCGCCGCTGGGCGGCCTACTGCCCCGGTCACCCCGGTTACGTCCTGGACGGTCCCGGGCGCTTCTTCGGGCTGCCGCCGTACTGGCCGGACGCGATCCGTCCCGGCGCCGGGGAGCTGGCTCGCCTCCGCGCCGAAGCCGAGGCCAACGACCGGCTGTTCACCGGGCTGTTCACGGCGTTCCTGGCCGAGCACGCCCCGTCCCGGCCGGCGCCGCCCAGTGCGTTCGGCCTGACGTCCCCGGAGGCGGTGCTGTTCAACTACCCCGAGCTGCCGTGGCTGCCCGACCTCCCGCGGGGACCGGAGCTGCGGTTCGCCGGGCACTGCAGTGACGTCGGGACGGCCCGCCTGACCGACGACTGGGTGCGGCGGGTCGACCGGTCGACCGACGGTGGGCGGCGCCGGCTCGTCCTGGTTTCCTTCGGCACCTTCCTGTCGGCTCGCGACGACGTGCTCCGCACCGTCGTGACCGGCTTGCTGCGGATCCCCGACGTCGCGGTCCTGGTGGCGGCCGGAGACCGCGTCGCGCCGCTGCGGGCGGCGTTCGCCGGGCACGACCGGGTCGAGGTCGAAGACCAGGTGCCCCAGCGGGCGCTGCTGCCCCGGGTGGCCGCCGTGGTGCACCACGGCGGCAACAACACCTTCACCGAGTGCCTCGCGGCGGGTGTACCGGCGCTCGCGTTGCCGTTTTCCAGCGACCAGTTCGCCGTCGCCCACGACCTGGAACGCATCCCGGCCGGTCGCGTGCTCGACCCGCACGGCCTGACCCCGCACGCGGTCACCGACGCCATGACCGACGTGCTCGCGACGGCTCATCGAACCCGGGCGGCGGCGCACCGGCTGCTCGCCGGGCGTGGCCCGCGCGAGGCGGCTCGAAGCTTGCTCTCGGCCATGAGTCACCTTCCGGCCGTCGATCCAAGGACGATGCAAATCTAGGTGGAAGATCCGGCGGTCGCCCGCGTCCGGGCGGCGGTGATCCACTGCGGAGTGCCCGCCGGAACGGCCTGACTGTCGAGTTTCGGCAGGTAGGCTGAGTGAGGACAGGTCGCTCGGGCGATGCGAGAGAGCCGACAGCGGGTCGAATCTGCATCGCAGTTGCATCGAAGCGGTGACTCGGCCGGACGGTTCGGCAGGACGGAGACCAGGGCCCATGACGATGTCGCTGACCAGCGTGGCGCAGGTACGTGAACGGGCTCGCGACGCGCTCTTCGCGCGGGTGGCCGGCCCGGACGGGCCACGCAACCGGGACCGGATCCACCACGCGCCCGGACCGCGCTGGTTCGCTCCGGACAGCGCGATCCGCCAGGTGCACGGCGACACGGCGATGTTCGTCGGCGGGTTGCGCGCGCTGCTGCTGCAGTCGCTGCACCCGTCGGCGATGGCTGCGGTCGCCGCCCATTCGGGGTACCGGGGTGACCCGTGGGGCCGGTTGCAGCGCACCAGCACGTTCCTCGCCGTGACGACGTTCGGCACCACCGACGACGCCGAGCGAGCCGTCGCTGTCGTGCGGGGCGTGCACGGGCGGGTGCGTGGCACCACCGAGGACGGGCAGCCCTACCGGGCTGACGACCCGCACCTGCTGAAGTGGGTGCACGTCGCGGAAACGGACAGCTTCCTGCGCGCCCACCAGCGTTACGGCGCACATCCGCTCGACGAGGCCGGATGTGACCGCTACGTCGCGGAGACCGCGCTGGTCGCCGAGAAGCTCGGCGTCCTCGATCCACCCCGGACGCGCGACGAGCTCGACCGGGCGCTGGCCGCGTACCGGCCGGAGCTGCGGGGCAGCGCGGACGCGCGCCAAGCGGCTCGGTTCCTGCTCGTCACCCCGCCGATTCCCTGGCCCGCCAGGGTTCCGTACGCCGTGCTCGCGGCTTCCGCGGTCGGGATGCTGCCGGTGTGGACCCGGGCCCGGCTGCGCCTGCCGTACCTGCCGGTGGCGGAGGCCACGGTCATCCGGCTCGCGGCCGGCGCCTTGGTCAAGGCGGTGCGCTGGGCCATGACCGCGCCGGAGCCCGGCACCTGAGCCTCTTCGTCCGGCGATGCAGCCGCGATGCAACGTATGCTGTGACGAACACGGGGAGACGACGTGACCGATACGTCCGAAGCACGTTCGCTCGGCTCGAGCGAGGTGGCACGGACGCTCGGGGTGTCCCAGGTGACCCTGCGGACGTGGGAGAAGCGCTACGGGATCGGCGCCGCCCAGCGCGAGGACAACAACCGCCGGCGGTACACCCCGGAGGACGTCGAGCGGCTGCGCCGGATGCGGGCGCTGCAGGCGCAGGGGACCAGCGCACGCGACGCGGCCCGGCTCGTGCTGTCGCGCTCGGCCGCCGAGACGACCGTCCGGCGCCGCCGGGAGCGGCTCGCCGAAGCCGCGGAGTCCTTCGACCTGCCCACGATCGGCGGGCTGGTCGACGACGCCTTCACCAGCCTGGGCGTGGCCAAGACGTGGACCGAGGTCGTCGCGCCGGTGCTGCGCGTGATCGGTGAACGCTGGGCCGAGCACGACGACCGCCAGGCGATGGTCGCCGAATGGGCGCTGGCCACCACGGCCTCGGCGGCGATCGACCGGTACGCGGCCCCGGCGGCCGCGCTGCCGGGCTCGGCGCCCGTGCTGTTCGTCTGCGGCCCGACCGAGCGGCACGAACTGCCGGTCAAGATGCTCAGCGCGGCGTTGAGCGACGACGGCGCCGCGGCCGCGTTCCTGAGCGGGCCGGTTTCGGTCGACGTCCTGCGGGCGATGTCCGCCCGGTTCACCCCACGCGACGTCGTGGTCTGGTCGATGACCGCGCAGTCGGCCGACGTGCGGTTCCTGCGCGTCCTGAGTGCCGAAGGGGTGCCGGTGCGCCCGGCGGGCCCGGGGTGGCACGGGCTGCCGACGGTGGGCGAGCCGCTCCCGCCGTCGTTCGCGGCGGCTTTGGGTGTCTACAGCAGCTGATCGGCCGGCGCGATCACCGGCGTCCTCGTTGCAGAGCGCGGGTTTCGTCGTCGGGGTCCGGGCGCAGCAGGGAACCCGGTACGGCGTGGCCGGCGGTGCCCAGCTTGTTCATCTTCTTCGGCACCGGCGCGCCCTGGTACTCGAGCGGGACCGCGTGACCGTGGCGGTCGACGCCGCCGAGCGGCTGGTGGACTTCGATGAACTCACCGTGCGGCAGCCGCTTGATGATGCCCGTCTCGACGCCGTGCTCCAGCACCTCGCGGTCGGCCCGCTGCAGGCCGACGCACAACCGGTAGGCCGCGAAGTAGGCCAACGGCGGTCCCACGAGCAGGCCGATCCGCCCGGCCCACGTCAGGGCGTTGAGTGAGACGTCGAACTCGAAGGCGAGGATGTCGTTGAAGCTCGACAGCGTGAGCACGAGGAAGAACGTGATGGCCATCGCGCCGATGGACGTGCGGACCGGGACGTCACGCGGGCGCTGCAGCAGGTTGTGGTGCGCGTGGTC
This sequence comes from Amycolatopsis sp. NBC_01307, assembly GCF_035975215.1. NCBI lineage: Bacteria > Bacillati > Actinomycetota > Actinomycetes > Pseudonocardiales > Pseudonocardiaceae > Amycolatopsis > Amycolatopsis sp. NBC_01307. The sequence continues at coordinate 850,494 of NZ_CP108403.1, forward strand.
GCCGGTGAGCTTCCGTTCGATGAACGGATAGCTCAGCAGGACCGTCACCAGCACGCCGATGCCGATGGCGCCGGCGAAGAAGACCGGCGGCACGGTGTGGTCACCGAGGTAGAGCTCCCAGGCCGGCCAGACGCGCAGGAGACCGTCGGCCCAGCCCATGTACCAGTCCGGCTGGGAGCCGGCGGAGACCTGGGAAGGGTTGTAGGGCCCGAAGTTCCACACGGGATTGATCTGGAGCAGGCCGGACATCAACGTCAGCACACCCAGCACGATGACGAAGAACGCGCCGCCCTTGAGGGCGAAGTACGGCATGATCCGGACGCCGACGACGTTGGTTTCCTTGCGCCGTACCCCCGGGAACTGGGTGTGCTTCTGGTACCACACCAGCGCCAGGTGCGCCCCGACCAGGGCGAGCATGATGCCCGGCAGCAGCAGGATGTGCAGCGTGTACAGGCGCGGGATGATCTGGTCGCCGGGGAACTCCCCACCGAACAACGCCCAGTGGATCCAGGTACCGATCACCGGCACCGACAACACGATCCCCGACAACGTCGCCCGGATACCCGTACCGGAGAGCAAGTCGTCCGGCAGCGAATACCCGAAGAACCCCTCGAAACAGCCCAGGACCAGCAGCAGACCACCGATCACCCAGTTGGCCTCACGCGGCTTGCGGAACGCGCCGGTGAAGAACACCCGCAGCATGTGCACCGCCATCGACGCCACGAAGATCAACGCCGCCCAGTGGTGCAGCTGCCGCATGAACAACCCACCACGGACGTCGAACGAGAGGTCCAACGTCGTGCGGAACGCCTGCGACATCTCCAGGCCCTGCATGTTCGTGAAACTGCCGTGGTAGACGACCTCCTGCATCGAGGGGTCGAAGAACAACGTCAGGTACACCCCGGTGAGCAGCAGGATGATGAAGCTGTAGAGCGCGATCTCGCCCAGCAGGAACGACCAGTGGGTCGGGAACACCTTGTTCATCTGGTGCCGCAGGCCCTTGGCCAGGCGGTAGCGCTGATCGGCGTTGTCCGCGGCGTCGCCCACCGCCCGCTCGATCGCGCTCGACCCCTTGGTCGGCGTGGTGAGTGAACTCATCGGCGACCCTCCTCCGGCGGTTGCCCGCTCGGCGATCGTCACACCGCCGCCTCGCCGGCGCAACGAAGAGCGGGCCCGTGCATCGAAGTTGGAGCGCGTACGGCGCGTCCTCGCCGGATCGCGCTGCGGGCGTGGCCGCCGTCGGTCACGATGGGGAAATGGGGCGTTGGACGGCCGGGAAGCGGCTGCGGCAGGTGATGGTGTTCGTGCACGTCGCGGTGTCCGTCGGCTGGCTGGGGGCGGGCGCGGCCAACGTCGTGCTCGCGATGACCGCCGGGTACACCGGTGAGCCCGGCGTCCGCGAGGTCGCCTACCGGCTGATCGAGCGCATCGACGACTTCGTGGTCATCCCGGCGGCCTTCACCACCCTGGTCGGCGGGATCGTGCTGGGGGCGTTGACGAAGTGGGGACTGACCCGGTTCTGGTGGGTCCTGGTGAAGCTGGTGCTGACCGTCGCCGTGATCGGCTACAGCACGTTCGGCCTCGGGGTGTGGGTCGAGCAGAGCATCGCCGCGGCCGCCGCGGGCGTCGAGAGCCCGGTGGCGGGCCCGCTCGCCTACGGCGCGGCGCTCAACATCGTCGCCTTCCTGGCCATGACGTGGCTGTCGGTCGCCAAGCCCTGGGGCCGCACCCCGTGGTCACGGCCGCCGGTGGTGGCGCGGCGACCACGCTTGTCCGAAGTCTGAAACCCCGGTTTGCATCGCATCTGCATCGCGTTCGGAGTGCGACGGCCCGGTACGCGACTTACGCTCCGCAGGTATCCGGATCGTAGTCGCGTCGTGGAGGTGATCGCGTGACCTTCGAGTACTCCACCGTGGTGGCCGCCCCGCTCGACGAGGTGTTCGCATGGCACGGCCTGCCCGGGGCGATCGTGCGGCTGACGCCGCCGTGGCAGCCCGTCAAGGTCGGTGCCGAAGCCGCTTCCCTGCGCGACGGCCGGGCGCGGCTGAACCTGCCCGCCGGTCTGCGCTGGGTCGCGGCCCACGACCCGGACGGCTACCGGCCGCCGCACCAGTTCGTCGACCGGCTGGACACGCCGGTGCTGTCGAACCTGCTGTCCTGGCGCCACACCCACCGCTTCGCCGCCGACAGTCCTGATCGGACGGTCGTCACCGACCTCGTCGAAACGCCGTTGCCCGACGCGCTGCTCCGGTCGATGTTCGCCTACCGCCACCGTCAGCTCGCCGCCGACCTCGCCGCCCAGCACCGGTACTGGCGCGAACCGCTGACCGTGGCCGTCACCGGCGCGAGCGGACTGGTCGGGACCGCGCTGACGGCGTTGCTGACCACCGGCGGCCACCGGGTGATCCGGCTGGTGCGACGGCCCGCGCGCACCCGCGACGAGCGCACGTGGGACCCGGCCGCGCCGGCCACCGGCCTGCTGGCCGGCGTCGACGCGGTCGTCCACCTGGCCGGCACCTCCGTCGCCGGGCGGTTCGACGACCGGCACCTGAAAGCCGTGCGGGACAGCCGGATCGGCCCGACCCGGGCGCTGGCCGCGCTGGCAGCGCGCACCCCGGACGGCCCCGGGGTGTTCGTGTCGGCCTCGGCCGTCGGCTACTACGGCCCCGACCGCGGCGACGACGTCCTCACCGAAGACAGCAAACCGGGCGAGGGTGCCCTGGCCGACATCGTCACCGAGTGGGAGGCGGCCACCGAACCCGCCGCGGCGGCCGGGATCCGGGTGGTGCAGGTCCGCACGGGCCTGGCGCTGAGCCCGCGTGGCGGCCTGCTGCGGCTGCAGTACCCGCTGTTCGCCGCCGGGCTGGGCGGGCCGCTCGGCGCGGGCCGCCAGTGGACGCCGTGGATCGGCCTCGACGACCTGACCGACGTCTACCTGCGCGCGCTGACCGACCGCGGCCTCGACGGGCCGGTGAACGCCGTGAGCCCCGAGCCGGTGCGCAACGTCGAGTACACCCGGGTCCTCGCTCGTACCCTCAAGCGCCCGGCGCTGCTGAAGGTGCCGCACTTCGGACCGCGGCTGCTGCTCGGCCGGGACGGCGCCCGTGAGCTGGCCTTCGCCGATCAGCGCGTGCAACCGGAACGGCTGCTCGCGGCCGGGCACGTCTTCCGGCACACCCGGCTCGGCGACGCGCTGGCGCACCTGCTCGGAGCGGCCGCCGCTCCGTCGAACGTCGGAGAACCGGTATGACCACCGTGCACCGTTCCGCCCCGGCGCCGGTCGCCTTGGCCGGGTTCCTCGCCGCGGTGGCCGTCGTCGCCGTGGTCGGTGGCCTGGCCGCGTCGTCCTCGCGTGCGGTGTACGCCGGGCTCGAGCAGCCGCCGTGGGCGCCGCCGTCCTGGCTGTTCGGTCCGGTGTGGACGGTGCTGTACGTCCTGATCGCCGTGTCCGGCTGGCTGTACTGGCGCGCCGGCGGAACCCGCGCGGGCTTCACCTGGTACGCGGTCGGGTTGGTGCTCAACGCGGCGTGGACGCCGTTGTTCTTCGCCGCCGGCGCCTACACGCTCGCGCTGGTCGAGATCGTGCTCCTCGACGTCGCGGTGGCCGGTGCGGTCGCGGTGTTCTGGCGCCGCTCGCGCGTGGCCGCCGCGCTGCAGGTCCCTTACCTGGCTTGGACGTTGTTCGCGACGGCGCTCAACACCGCGATCGTCGTGCTGAACTGAACGGCGTGCCGGCAGCCGAGCCGCCGCTGGTGGTCACGCTCGCCGTCGACCGGGAATCCCAGCAGGCGTGGGACGAATTGCGCCGGACGTGGTTCCCGGCCGAGCGGTTGAAGGTGGGCGCGCACGTCACGCTCTTCCACGCGCTGCCGGGCGAGCACGCGGACGCCGTCATCGCCGACTGCGCCGAGATCGCGGCGAGGTGCCCGCGGTTCTCCTTCTCGGTGGACGGGGTCTACTCCCTCGGCGGTGGCGTCGCCATCGCCTTGTCCGCCGCCGCATTGACGTCCCTGCACGGGAAACTGCGGACCCGGTGGCGATCGTGGTTGACCGCGCAGGACGCGCAGCCGCTGAAGCCGCACGTCACCGTCCAGAACAAGGTCAGCCGCGAAACGGCGAGGGCGACCATCGAGGCGCTCCGCCCGGACTTCGGGCCCCGGACGGGTTCGGCGACCGGGCTCGCGGTGTGGCGGTACCTGGGCGGGCCGTGGCAGCCGGTGACCTCCGTGGACTTCGTGACGCCCGCTGTGCGGCGGGCGGGGGAGTGACCACATGAGGCGTGTCACCCGGGCGGGTTGTTTGGTCGTTGCCGGTACCGGGGTAGCCGGTGGATCCGTCCCGGCGCGGCACTCAAGACCGTTGTCGAAGCTGATCGAAAGGGTGGATCCATGACCACTGTCTCCCGCACGTTCACCGTCGAGGCGGCTCCCGGTGTCGTCGTCCCCTACCTGGCCGACTTCGGCCACGCCGAAGAGTGGGACCCCGGCACCGAGCGCTGCACCCGCAACGACAGCGGCCCGGTCAAGGTCGGCTCGTCGTGGCACAACACCTCCAAGATCGCCGGCATCAGCACCGAGCTGACCTACACGCTCGAGCAGCTCGCCGGCGACCGCGTCGTGCTGGTCGGGCGCAACGACACCGCCACCTCGACCGAGACCATCGACGTCACGCCCAGCGGCGCCGGTTCCGAGATCACCTACACCAACGAGCTGCAGTTCAACGGCCTGGCCAAGGTCGCGGCCCCGCTGGGCAAGGTGGTCTTCGAAAAGCTGGGCAACGACACCGAGAAGCAGCTGACCGACGTGCTCAACGGCCTGGCCCGGCGATGAGACCGCGCACGCCGGACACCGCGAACCTGCGGCGGGTGGCCGGGCTGTCGGCCGCCGTCGTGACGGCGGCGCAGGCCGCGACCGCGGTCCTCGCGTTGCGCAAGGGCCGGCGCGACTACGCCGACGCCGTCTGGGGTCCCGGTCTGGCGGCCGTGGCGGTCACCAGCGCGCTGGCCGGGCGCGGTGACGCCCGGCGGCGCTGGGCGCTGGCGGCGCTCACCGTCGCGTGGGCGGCCCGGCTCGAACGTCAGATGCTGAGCCGCCTGCGCGGCAGCGACGAGGAGGATCCGCGCTACACCGAGTTCCTGGAGGGCGCTTCGACACCGGCGGTCGTCGGCAAGGTGTTCCTCACCCAGGGGCTGAGCCAGCTGCTGGTGTCGGCTCCGGTGCAGCTGGCCGCCGCCAGTGCCCTCCCGCGCGGCAAGCGTCGGTGGCTGGCCCCGGCCGGGCTGGCCGTCATGGTCGGCGGCGCCGTGGTGGAGGCGCTGGCCGACCACCAGAAAACGGTGTACTCCCAGCGGGACAAGGACGAGCGGCCCGAGGTGCTCGACACCGGTTTGTGGGGCTGGTCGCGGCATCCGAACTACTTCGGCGACTCGCTGGTGTGGGACGGCGCGTGGCTGACGGCGGCCGCGTCGTCGCCCGGCCTGTGGACGTTGCCCGCGCCGGCGTTGATGAGCTACCTGCTGATGTTCGCCACCGGCGCCAAGCGCACCGAGAAACGCATGCAGGACCGCCCGGGCTACAGCGACTACCAGAAGCGGGTGGCGTTCTTCTTCCCGCGGCCACCGTCCGAACGCGACTGAGCTTCAGCGGCTGACGGCGAGCACGTGCTTTCCCATGACGCCGCCGCGTTCGAAGGCCTCGTGCGCGGCGGCGACGTCCGCCAGCGGGTACACCCCCTGCACGACCGGGCGCAGGGCGCCGGACGTGACGTAGCCGGCCAGCTCGGCCAGCACGGCGGAGCCGGGGTTGGCGCTGAACGCGCGGATGCGCCGGGCGCCGTGGATGCTCGACGCGGCGATCGCCGCCAGCGCGGGGGGCGACAAGGCGATCGTGACCATCCGGCCGCCCTTGGCCAGCCGGCCGCGGTAGCGGTTCAGCTCGGAGCCGACGGTGTCGACGACGACGTCGAACGGCCCGATCCGATCCGGCGTCGTGGTGCCGTAGTCGAGAACCTCGTCGGCGCCCAGGTCACGCAGGAGCGCGGCGTGGCGGTCGCGGGCCAGCGCGGTGACCCGGCCGCCCAGCGCGCGGGCCAGCTGCACCGCGGCGGTGCCGACGCCGCCGGCCGCGCCGCGGACCAGGACCCGCTCGCCGTCTTTGAGCTGGACGCTGTCGCGCAGCGCGATCAGCGCGGTGCTGCCCGCCACGACCAGGGACGCCGCCTCGACCGCCGGGACACCCGCGGGGGCTGGCGCGATGCGCTCGGCGGGGACCACGACGTACTCGGCCGCGGCGGCGACGGTGTGGCGTTGCCGGGGGTGGACCATGCCCCAGACCCGGTCGCCGGCGCGGTGGCCCTCGACGCCGGGCCCGGTCGTGACGACGACCCCGGCGAAGTCCAGGCCGACGCCGATCGGGAACTTGCGGCCGGACACCATCCGCAGCCCACCGGCGCGGACGATCGCGTCGTGCCCGTTGACGCTGGACGCCTCGACCGCCACCAGGACCTCGCCCGCGCCGGGGGAGGGGCGGTCGGTTTCGGTGACCCGCAGGACGTCCGGGGTTCCGAAGCTCGTGATCTGTGCGGCCTTCATGGCGTGGTTTCCTCCCGTGGTCGGCTGGTGCGACACCGATCCTGGGGCGTATTCACGGCGGCACGGTCGTTCGCCTTGTCCTGGGTCCGCCGGACCCACCTTCGCCGGTCACGCCGCGGGCATACTGGGCCGGTGACCGATGACCCCCGCCGCGCGCTGGCCGAGTTCCTGCGGACCCGGCGGACCCGGGTGCGGCCGCAGGACGTCGGCCTGGAGCCGGGTCCGCGGCGGCGCGTCGCCGGCCTGCGCCGCGAGGAGCTGGCCCTGCTGGCCGGGGTGAGCTCGGACTACTACCAGCGCATGGAGCAGGGCCGTGACGTGCGGCCCTCCGGCCAGGTCCTCGACGCCATCGCCCGGGCGCTGGACTTCTCGGCCGAGGAGACCCGGCACCTGCACAGCCTCGCCGCGGCCGCCCGCACCCCGGCCCGGCCGGCCCGTCGCTACCCGCCGGAGGAGGTGCCGCCGACCACGCTGCGGCTGCTGCGCGCGACGACGTCGCCCGCCCTGGTCGTCGGCCGGTTCCTGGACGTGCTGGCCTGGAACCCGCTGGCCGGTGCGCTGCTGGGCGCGTTCACCGAGGTGCCCCGGACCGAACGGAACCTGCTGGCGCTGCTGCTGCACCCGGAGGCCGATCAGGCGTGCCCGGAGCGCGCGGCCACCGTCGCCGAGCTGACCGGGATGCTGCGGGCCCAGGTCGCCGCCGAGCCGGGTCACCCGCGGGCGGTCGAGCTGGTGGGCGCGCTGGCGGTGCGCAGTGCGGAGTTCGCGACGCTGTGGGCCCGGCACGACGTCGAGGCCGCGACCCGCGGCCGGATGCGCGTCGACCACCCGCTGGTCGGGGAGCTGAACCTGGACTGGGACGCGTACGCGATGCCGGGGGCGCCGGGGCCGGTGCTGATCGTCTACACCGCGGAGCCGGGCGGCCCGGACGACGACCGGCTGCGGCTGCTGGCCGGCCTGCTCGACGCGCCCCGGGCGACGGAGACGTCCACCCGGTCGTCGTGACCCGGCAATCCGGGGTGGGGTCCCGCGCCGAATGCCCGAAGATCGTGGACGCTCGCACCCGAGCCCGGAAGGGAGGTGGGCAGATGGGGACAGCCGGCGACCCCACGCCGTTCGAGGCCGCGGCGGTGCTCACCCTTCGCGCCGCACCCGAGCTGGCCGGTACCGAAGAGGTGGAACGGGCCTTCGCGCCGGCGCTGGCCGTGCCGCCCGGCACCCCGGTCGTGGTCGACCTTTCGGCGGTGACCTTCCTGACCCTGGAAGCCGTGGTGCCGCTGCTGGCTCTCGTGGAACGGTGTGCCGCGGAAGGCAAGGCCCTGCTGATCCTGGCTTCGGCCTACGTGCGGAGGAAGTGGGCGTTGCTGGGCCTGGATCCGGTCATCCCGCTGCAGCCGGTCGGCTGAGGGCCCGGCGCCAGAATCCGGTGACGCCGCGGCGCAGCTGTTCGGTGTCGACGCTCCGCGGATCGAGCAGCCGTTGCAGCGCGATCCCGCGGAGCTGCCCGACGACGGCCACGGCGACGTCGCCGGAATCGGCTCCGGGGTCGATAGTGCCGTCCGCGATGCCCGCTTCGACGTCGTCGCGCAGGTCGGCGCGGAAGGCGTCGTCCCGCTCGCGGAAGATCGGGGCCAGCTCCGGTTGTGTCGGAGCTTCCGCCCACAGCAGCAGGAAAGCCTGGTTGAACACGCCGATCGAGCTGAGCGCGCCGAGGTAGCCGTCGATCAGCCGCAGCAGGCGGTCGAGTCCGGGCGCCACGCCGTCGAGGCCGGGCACGAAGCCGGCTTGGGTGGCGCGGGCGAGCCGTTCGACCAGGGTCTGCTTGGCGCCGAAGTGGTGGGTGACGATGCCGCGGCTGTAACCGGCGCGTTCCCCGACCCGGGCCAGGGTCAGCGAGCGCACCCCCTGCTCGACGACCAGTTCGGCGGCAGCCGCCAGTAGCGCGGCTTCCGCCTGGTCACGGCGTTCCTGCTGGGTGCGGCGCGTGGTCGTCGGCATGACCGCAGCCTATCAAACTAACTTGCGTGTCGGTCAACAAGTATGTTTGAGTGGAAGCCTGAACCCGGGAGGCTCCTGATGATCGACATCGACGACCGCGAACTCGACGCCCTGCTCGCCGACGACCCTGGCGGCCCGGTCGTGATGCTCAACCTGCTGCGGTTCCGCCCGGCCGGCGGCCGCGAGAGCTACCAGCGCTACGCCGAGGCGCTCGGCCACACGATCAACGCCCGCTACGGCTTGAGCGTCGAGTACCTGGGCGACGGCGGGCGCGCCCTGGTCGCCGAGGACGGGCAGGCCTGGGACATGGTGGTGCTGGTCCGCTACCCGGACCGGCGGGCGTTCGCGGCCATGGTCCGCGACCCGGACTACCAGGCGGTCGCGCACCTGCGCAGCGAGGCGCTGGTGGAGTCGGTCCTGCAGCCGACCAGCCCGGTCGCCGTCTGATGCCCGCGGTGTTCGTCCACGGCAACCCGGAGACGGCGGCGGTGTGGGAGCCGTTGCTGGCCGAGCTGGCGGCCGTCCGCTCGGACCTGGTGTGCCTGTCGCCGCCCGGCTTCGGGGCGCCGCTGCCGGCCGGGTTCGGCGCCACGCACGCGGAGTACCGGGACTGGCTGGTCGAACAGCTGACGGCGCTGGGTGAGCCGGTGGACCTGGTCGGCCACGACGTCGGCGGCGGGCACGTGGTGAACGTGGTGCTGAGCCGCCCGGACCTGGTGCGCAGCTGGGGCAGCGACGTGCTCGGCATCTACGACCCCGGCTACGAGTGGCACGAACTGGCCCGCCGCTGGCAGACACCCGGCGTCGGCGAGGCCGACGTCGCGGCCCGGTTCGGCGGCACCGTCGAGGAACGCACGGAGACGTTGGTGCAGCGGGGGATGGGCCGCGCGGTCGCGGCCCGGGTGGCGGCGGGCCAGGGCGAGGCGATGGGCCGCGCGGTGCTGGCCCTGTACCGATCGGCCGCCCAGGCGGGCCCACCCGGCCTCGGCCTGGAACTGGAGCGCGCGGCGGCTCGCCCGGGCCTGGCCATCCTGGCCACGGCGGACCACGTCGTCGGCACGGAAGAGCAACGCCGCCGGGCGGCCGCCCGAGCGGGAGCCCAGGTCGCGGTCCTCGACGGACTGGGCCACTGGTGGATGACCGAGGCCCCGGCCCGCGGCGCCGCGGCACTGACGGGTTTCTGGTCGACGATCCGCTGAGCGTTCCGGCGCTCGTACTGAGTTGATCTGTGTTCAAAGGACGCGAGGCTGGGTAATCGCGGTTCTGTGTCCCTTCCGTGCTTGGCGGGGATTCGGCGATGGCGTCGGTTCAGCAGCGAGCCGGCGCCATCGTCGTGCCACGGGAAGACCGCGGCGCCGGCCCCGTTGCCCGGCACAGCTCGGTCGGGAATCGGATCTACGGTGATCCCATGCCTGCCTCTTTCGACGTTCGTCCCGCGTCCCGGTTCGAGGACGTGGCGGCGATCCTCAACCCGAGCGGGAACGAGCGTGCCTGCTGGTGCCTCGCGTATCGGAGTACCTCGGCCGAGTACAGCGCGCTGCGGGGTGAACAGCGGGCCGAGCATGTCCGCACGTTGTGTGCCGAGAAGCCCGCGCCCGGCGTGCTGGCCTACGACGGCGACGTGCCGATCGGCTGGTGTGGCGTGGCGCCGCGGTCGCGGATGGAGCGGCTCGTGCGGTCGCGGACGATGCCCCCGCTCGACGACGTGCCGGTGTGGAGCGTGGTGTGTTTCGTGGTGCGGGCGCCGTATCGGCGCCGCGGCGTGTCCCGGGCTCTGCTGGACGGAGCTATCGCCTATGCGCGTTCGTGCGGTGCCCCGGCCATCGAGGGGTACCCGGTCGACACGGAGGGGGCGCGGATCGGTTCGAGCGCCGCCCACGTCGGCACGACCACGTTGTTCGCCGGAGCCGGCTTCGACCGGGTTCGGCCCACTCAAGCGCGGGCCGACCGCCGGGTCCGCTGGCTCATGCGGCTCGACCTCGGCTCGCCGTCGTCATGACGCTCGCCGATCGGTTCGGCGCCGACGTCGCACCCGCGTGAGCCGCTGGGGAACCGGCGGGCTCGGGGGCCGGTCCTCCGCTACTGTCCGGTCGCGGGTCCCGCTCGGTGGACCGCTCTCCCGTCGCCGAAAGGACTGCCCGTGCACCGGCTCACCGTCCTCTACCCGCCGCCCGTCGATCCCGCGCACTTCCGCGACCACTACACCCGCGTCCACCTGCCGCTGGCGGCGAAGCTTCCCGGCCTGGTCCGGATGCAGCACGCCTTCGACGTCGAGGGTCTGGGCGGGGCCAGCCCGTACTTCGCGGTCTTCCACGGCGACTTCGAGTCGGCCGAGGCGATGGCCGCCGCACTGGGGTCCGACGAGGGCAAGGCGGTCTCCGCGGACGTCGCCAACTACGCGACCGGTGGCGCGCAGCTGGTGCACTACGAGCTGAGCTGAGCGCGGCGTGTGACGCGCGCGGTCTTGAGGCCGCGGGCGGATCGCGCATAATGGCACCAACAACCGACCGCTTAGTATGTTCCGGGCAACGTCGAAGGAGACACCCTGCCGTGAACTCGTTCAAGGATCGCGTCGCGATCGTCACCGGGGCCAGCCGGGGCATCGGCCTCGGCATCGCCAAGACGCTCGTCGAGCGCGGCGCCAAGGTCTGCATCACCGCGCGCAAGCCCGAAGCCCTGGAAGAGGCGGTCAGCTCCCTCGGCGGCCCGGACGTCGCCATGTTCGTGCCCGGCAAGTCCGACGACACCGACCACCAGGACGAGACCGTCGCGAAGACGATCGAGACCTTCGGCCGGCTCGACTACCTGGTCAACAACACCGGCATCAACCCGGTCTACGGCTCGACGCTCGACATCGACCCGGGCGCGGCGGCCAAGATCCTCGGCGTCAACGTGCTCGCGCCGCTCGGCTGGACCAAGCGCGCCCGCGACGCGTGGATGGGCGAGCACGGCGGCGCGGTCGTCAACGTCGCCTCCGTCGCCGGCCTCGGCGCCTCGCCCGGCATCGGGATGTACGGCGTCAGCAAGGCCGCGCTGATCCGCCTGACCGTCGAGCTCGGCGCCGAGCTGGGCCCGAAGATCCGGGTCAACGCCGTCGCGCCGGCCGTCGTCAAGACGAAGTTCGCGACCGCCCTGTACGAAGGCCGCGAGGAGGAGGTCGCCTCGGCGTACCCGATGAAGCGCCTCGGCCTGCCGTCCGACATCGCGGGCGCGGTGGCGTTCCTGCTGTCCGACGACGCGAGCTGGATCACCGGCCAGACCGTCGTCCTCGACGGCGGCGTGACCCTGGGCGGTGGCCTGTGACCGGCGTCGTCGTCACCGGTGGTGGCGGCGGTATCGGCGCGACGCTGGCCCGCCGGTTCGTCGCGGAAGGTGCCCAGGTCGTCGTCGCGGACCTCGACGGCGACAAGGTCCGCGAGGTCGCGGCCGAGATCGGCGCGACGGCGTTCGTCGGTGACGTCGCGAGCGTCGACGGCGTCGCGAAGCTGGTCGAAAGCGCGCGGGAGACCCTGGGCGAGATCGACGTCTTCTGCGCCAACGCCGGGATCGCGCCCTTCGGCGGCGCGGAAAGCCCCGAGGAGGTCTGGGCGCGCACCTGGGACGTCAACGTGATGGCGCACGTCCGCGCGGCCAACCTGCTGCTGCCCGCGTGGCTCGAGCGCGGCAAGGGCCACTTCATCGCGACGGTCTCCGCCGCCGGGCTGCTCACCAGCCTCGGCTCGGCGCCGTACTCGGTGACCAAGCACGGCGCGCTGGCCTTCGCCGAGTACCTGTCGGCGACCTACCGCCACCGCGGCCTCACCGTGCAGGCGATCTGCCCGCAGGGGGTGCGCACGGCGATGCTGGAGAGCACCGGCACCGCCGGGCAGCTGCTCATGGGCGCGTCGGCGATCGAGCCCGAGCAGGTGGCGGACGCGCTGTTCAAGGCGATCGAGGAGAAGCGCTTTCTCGTTCTGCCGCACCCGGAGGTCGCGGGGTACTACGCGGCGCGCGCCACCGAGACCGACCGGTGGCTCGGCGGGATGAACAAGCTGCAGCGCAAGGTCGAGCAGGCGCTCGGCGACGCATGAGCTGGGAGCCGGAGGTCGGTGAGATCGCCCGCCGGCGCGAGCTGGCCGAGCGGATGGGCGGGCCGGAGAAGGTGGCCCGCCAGCACGCGGCCGGGCGCTCGACGGTCCGCGAACGCATCGCGGCGCTCGCCGACCCCGGCACCTTCGACGAGATCGGCGCGCTGGCCGGGACGGCGTCCTACGTGGACGGCTCGCTGGAGTCGTTCACCCCGGCCAACTTCGTCATCGGCACCGCTCGGCTCGATGGACGTCGAGTCGCGATCGGCGGGGACGACTTCACCGTGCGCGGCGGCGCGGCCGACGCGGCGATCATGGAGAAGCAGGTCTACGCCGAGCGGCTCGCGAACGAGCTGGGCATGCCGATGGTGCGCCTGATCGAGGGCACCGGTGGTGGCGGCAGCGTCAAGATGCTGGAGCAGCACGGGTTCACCTACGTCCCGGTGAACCCGGCCTGGGATCTGGTGGTGGACAACCTGTCCACGGTGCCGGTCGTCGCGGCGTGCCTCGGCCCGGTGGCCGGGCTGGGTGCCGCGCGGGCCGTGATGTCGCACCTGTGCGTGCTCGTCGAGGACGTCGCGCAGCTGTTCGTCGCCGGGCCGCCGGTCGTGAAGCACGCGACGGGGGAGGATCTGTCCAAAGAGGAACTGGGCGGCGCCGACGTCCACCGGCGCAGCGGCGCGGTGGACCGGATCGTCGGCTCCGAAGCCGAGGCTTTCGCCGTGCTGAAGCAGTTCCTGTCGTACCTGCCGTCCTCTGTGGACTCGCTGCCGCCGGTCGGGTCCACTGAGGACCCGACCGACCGCCGCGACGAGGCGCTGCTCTCGCTCGTCCCGCGCAACCGGCGTCAGCCTTACCGGCTGCGGCCGTTGCTGGACGGCGTCTTCGACGAAGGCTCGGTGTTCGACTACGCCGTCTCGGGCGGCTCGGCGTACGCGGGATTGGCGCGGCTCAACGGACATCCGGTCGGCGTGCTCGCCACCGACCCGTACCGCGGCGCGACCCTGACGCCCGAGGGCGCCGACGTCATGACGCGCCTGGTCGACCTCTGCGAGACGTTCCACCTGCCGCTGGTGTCGCTGACGGACCAGGCCGGCATGGTGATCGGCGCGGCGGCCGAACGCGCGGGCGCGATCCGCCACGGCGCCCGCGCGGTGACCGCCGTCTACCAGGCGCGGGTGCCGATGGCCGAGGTGATCGTGCGGCGCGTGTTCGGCGTCGGCGGCGCGGGCCAGACCAACCGGCACCGGCTGGTCCGGCGCTGGGCGTGGCCCTCGGGCGACTGGGGTTCGCTGCCCGTCGAGGGCGGCATCGAGGCCGCCTACCGCGCCGAACTCGACGCGGCCGACGACCGGGAGGCGCGGATCGAGGAGATCCGCGCCCGCCTCGACGCCGTCCGTTCGCCGTTCCGCACGGCCGAACGATTCTCGGTGGAGGACGTCATCGACCCGCGCGAGACCCGCGCCCGGCTGTGCGACTGGGTGCCGGACGCCTACGCCGTGCTGCCGAAGCTGGTGGGCCGCCCGTCGTTCGGGATGCGGCCCTAGCGGATCACCCTGTACCAGTTCGGCGCCACCACCTCGAGCGGGACGGTCGTGCCGCCGGGGTGGTCGAAGATCCGGACGCCGTCGCCGAGCAGGACCGGCACGGGCATCGCGAGGATCTCGTCCAGGAGCCCGGCTTCGAGGCACTGGCGCGCGACGTCGGCGCCGAGGACGTTGACGTACTTGTCACCCGCGGCCGCCTTCGCCGCGTCGACGGCCTCGCGCAGGTCGCCGACGAAGGTGACGTCCGGGACCGGCGCGGCCGGCCGGTGGGTGAGTACGAACTGCGGACCCTCCCAGCCGCCGCCGAAGGCCTTGCCCTCGCGCTCCGCGTCGCCGCGGTGGGGGTCGTCGCCGCCGAACGTCCGGCGCCCGACCAGCAGCGAGCCGATCCGCGGGATCAGGGCGTCGACCGCCGGATCGGGGCGCAGGTACGGGGTCAGCCAGGACATGTCGCCGCCGGGGTCGGCGAGGAAGCCGTCGAGCGACATGCTGAAGCCGTAGAGCAGTTTCGCCATGCTGTCTCCTGGAGGTGTCTCCTTGAGGCGTTTCGCGGACTTCAGTACTGACGGCCCGCGGCCGGAAAAGTCATCGGCTTCACCCGGCCGTGTCCGGAACGCGACAGGATCACCACGGACCGTTGACAACGGTGTCAGCGCGCGAGGACCGTTCTCGAAACCGCGGCTGTGCAATTCCGGGGCTCCGCCCCGAGCCGGGGGCTCCGCCACCCGGACCCCGGAAGACGGATTGGTGCTTGTGCTCAACGGCGAAGGACAAGTGACATGGTCTTGCGTTCCCTCATGCGGCTATCGGCCGCTTCCGTGCTGGCCGTGGCCGGCCTGATTCCCATTTCCGCTTCCGCGGCGACACTGGTCGCCGATCCCGCGTCCGTCGTGAACCCCTTCATCGGCACGTCCAACGCCGCCGACGACTTTCCCGGCGCCGACGTGCCGTTCGGCATGGTGCAGTGGAGTCCCGACACGCCCAGCCGCCCGGACGGCGGCGGGTACGAATACAAGGATTCCTCGATCACCGGTTTCAGTTTGACGCATTTGTCCGGTCCGGGCTGTGGTGCCGACGGTGACGTCCCCATTCTGCCGACGGTCGGCGCGGTCAACACCGGCGCGACGGACTCCTTTTCCCACGCGAACGAAACCGCCGACGCGGGGTACTACTCCGTGGGTCTCGACAACGGTGTCAAGACCGAGCTGACCGCCGCGCTGCGGTCCGGGTTCGGCCGGTTCACGTTCCCCTCGACGTCGCAGGCGAACCTGCTCTTCAAGCTCAACGGCAGCCAGAACGGGACGTCGAACCAGACGTGGACCGTGGTCAGCCCGACCGAGGTGTCCGGATCGGTCACGTCCGGTCACTTCTGCGGCGCCGGGTTCACCTACACGCTCTACTTCGACCTGGTCTTCGACCGCCCGTTCAGCTCCAGCGGTACGGCCGCCGCGCCCGCCGTGACGCCCAAGGCGTCGACGGACAAGCTGCACGGCGCGGAGCCGAAGGCCGCGGCCGCCGCCGCTCCCGCCGCTCCGGCCGCGGGCCCGGGCAGCGCGTACGTCCGGTTCGACACGACGACCAACCGGACCGTGCAGGCCAAGGTCGGCGTCTCGTACGTCTCGGTGGCCAACGCCGTCGCGAACCGGACCGGGGACATCCCCGCGTTCGACTTCACCGCGACCCACACGGCCGCGCACAACGCGTGGAACTCGATGCTCGGCCGGATCCAGGTCGCCGGCGGGACCACGGCGCAGCAGCGCGTGTTCTACACCGCGCTGTACCACTCGTTGCTGCACCCCAACGTCTTCTCCGACAGCAACGGGCAGTACATCGGCTTCGACAACCAGGTCCACACCGTCGCGAGCGGACATTCGGCGCAGTACGCCAACTTCTCCGGCTGGGACATCTACCGGACCCAAGCACAACTGACGGCCTTGGTGGCGCCAACGCAGACCAGTGACATCGCGCAGTCGATGATCGCCGACTACGCGCAAGGCGGCGGGCTGCCCAAGTGGGCGCAGAACAACGGCGAGACGTACGTGATGGTCGGTGATCCCGGCACGGCGATCCTCGCGAGCTACTACGCCTTCGGCGCGAAGAACTTCGACACGTCGGCGGCGCTGCAGGCGATGCTGCACGAAGCGAGCGCGGCGAACAACGTCCGGCCCGGGCTGAACGCGCTCAACGCGCCGGGGTACCTGCCGGCCAACGGCACCTACCAGTGCTGCAACTTCTACGGCCCGGTCTCGACGCAGCTGGAGTACAACACGGCGGACTTCGCGCTCTCGGCGTTCGCCGGGGCGCTGGGGGACACCGCGAACCAGGCCGTCTACGCCGGCCGCGCGCAGAACTGGAAGAACACCTTCAACCCGGCCACCGGGTTCATGCAGCCCAAGGACGCGGGCGGCGGCTGGACCGCCGGCTTCAACCCGGCGAGCGGGTCGAACTTCGTCGAGGGCACGTCGTGGCAGTACACCGGCATGGTGCCGTTCAACGTCGCCGGGCTGGCCGCGGCGCGCGGCGGCAACGCGTCGCTGATCAGCTACCTCGACAGCGTGCTGGCCGGATTCCACGGCAGCGGCGGCAGCCAGGCCGACCTGGGCAACGAGCCGAGCCTCGAACTGCCGTGGGAGTACGACTACGTCGGGCAGCCGTACAAGACGCAGAAGGTCGTGCGCCAGGTCCAGGACCAGATCTGGACGGACGCGCCGGGTGGCTTGGCCGGCAACGACGACCTGGGCGCGATGAGCGCGTGGTACGTCTTCTCCGCGCTGGGCTTCTACCCGATGACGCCGGGGACGCCCGACCTCGCGCTGGGCAGCCCGCTGTTCACCCAGTCGGTGGTCAGCCTGCCGAGCGGCAACACGCTGACGATCAACGCCCCGGCGGCGGCGGACAACGCGCCGTACGTCCAGAGCGCGACGTGGAACGGCGGGGCGTGGAACAACGCGTACGCCCCGACGTCGGCGATCACCGCGGGCGGCACGCTGGCCTTCACCCTCGGGACGTCGGCGAACACGTCGTGGGCGGCGTCGAACCCGCCGCCGTCGTACGGCGGCACGCTCCCGCACATCGGCCCGGTGTCCTCGGGCGTCGCGGGCAAGTGCCTGGACGTCGCCACGAGCGGCACGGCGAACGGGACGCACGCCCAGCTGTACACGTGCAACTCGAGCGGCGCGCAGAAGTGGTTCTCCGGAGCGGACGGCTCCCTGCAGGCCCAGGGCGGCTGCCTGGACGTCAGCAACAGTGGAACGGCGAACGGCACGAAGGTCCAGTTGTGGCAGTGCAACGGCTCGGGCGCGCAGAAGTGGCAGGCCGGCACGGCGGGAGCCTTGGTGAACCCGCAGTCGGGCCGCTGCCTGGACGACCCGAACAGCACCACGGTGGACGGAACGCAGCTGCAGATCTACGACTGCAACCAGAGCGCGGCCCAGAGCTGGACCCGCGGCTGACCCTGGCGCTGTCGTGAGTGGTAATTCGGGTTCTAACCCGAATTACCACTCACGAGGCCGGGTGGGCGGGGAACTCCGGGGCGCGCCGCTCGTTCCAGCTCGCCAGCCCTTCGGCCAGCTCCGGGTGGCTGAACGACTCCACCATCAACGCCGTCGCCTCGCGGGCCGACTCCGGTAGTGACAGCGCCGCTTCCCGGGTGAACTGCTGCTTCATCACCGCCATCGACCGCGGGGCGCTGTACGTCGCCAGTTCCGTCGCGTACGCCTGGACCCGCAACGTCAGCTCGCCCGCCGGGACGACCTCCTGGACCAGGCCGTACTCCAGCGCTTGCTCGGCGGTGAACGTGCGGCCCGACAGCAGCAGGTCGCGGGCCCGGCCCTGGCCGATCAGCTCGGGCAGGATCTTCGCGATGCCGTACTCGGCGATCAGGCCCCGGCGGGCGAACGCCGTCGTGAACTTGGCGCCCGCGGCCGCGAAGCGGACGTCCGCGGCGCACGCGATCACGAAGCCCAGGCCGGCGCAGCCGCCGTTGATCGCCGCCACTACCGGGACGCCCACCGTGGCCGCCGCGAGGACGTCGCGGAAGTTCTCGTGGCCGCCGCCGCCCGCCGGGGGCGCCGCGACGATGCCGTCCAGCAGGCCCAGGTCGGCGCCCGGGCAGAACGACTTGCCGGCTCCGGTGACGACGACCGCGCGGACCTCGGGGTCCGCGTCCGCCTCCCGCAGCGCCGCGCCGTAGCGGGCCTGCATCGGGACGTCCATCGCGTTGCTGCGCTCGGGCTTGTCGAAGGTGACGGTGGCGACCGCGCCGTCCCGTCCGTACCGGACGCCGTCCACAATGGACTCGGGCATGGCCGCCTCCTCGGGGTCAGAGGCCGCCGAGCATAGCGCGGCCGAGGAGCACGCGAACCCCGCCGGGAGGTGAACGCCGGCGTTCACCTCCCGGCGGGGATCAGGCCAGCCAGCCGCGCTGCGCCGCGCGCATGCCCGCCTCGAACCGGCTCTTGGCGCTCAGCCGGTCCATCAGGTCGGCCATCATCCGGCGGACCGTCCGCAGGGACAGCCCGAGGCGGCGGGCCGCCACCTCGTCGGTCATGCCGTGGGAGAGCAAGGAGAGCAGGGCGCGCTCCTGGCCGGTCAGGCCCTCGTCGTCCCGGGTGCGGCCGGCGCCGAACGGCGACGCGCTGTACCAGAGCTGCTCGAAGTAGGCCCGCATCAGCGAGACGATGCCGGGCGTGGTGATCTGGATGGCGCCCTGGCGCGTGTTCTCCGCGTCGAGCGGGACCAACGCGGTCTCGCGGTCGACCAGGAGCAGCCGGGCGGGCAGGGTCGGCTGGGTGCGGACCTCACCGCCGCGTTCGACGAGCCAGTCGACGTACTTCTGCGTGCGCGCGTCGTTGCGCGCGCTGTCCAGATAAACGGTCCGGATCGCCACGCCGCGGGACAACGCGGCTTGGTTGAGTGGCATTCCGGCATTGATGCTCGCCTCGGACTGGGCGCCGCCCGGCATGAAGGAAAGGCATTCCTTGCTGGCCCGGCTCGCCAATACCTCGATACGCCGCTGGATCTCGTCGATCCCGACCAATTCGTCCGGGCTCAGGGAGGGCGCGGCCTCCTGGAGATCGGCGATCAAATCGGACACCGCCGCGTGGCTCTCGGCCAGTTCCAGCTGGCTGCGCTGCAGTTGTGCCTGTCGCATTTGCACCAGGGAAAGCAGGCCGAACTCGGGATCGACGGCCCGCAGGGCGTCGGGGTCCTCCCGGGAGGGCCGGACCAGTGCGAGATCGGCCAGGCGATCGAGTGTCGTACGTACTTCCTCTTCGGACAAACCTAGCGAAGTCACAAGATCGGCCACGCCCCAATCACGGTGCGCGACCATCGTCCGGTAGACCAATTCGCCGGTTGCATCCACCCCCAGTGGCTTCAGCATGAAAAGCAGCGACCCCCAGTCTGTTGCTTCCTGGCCAAGTACCCCCTCCACGCCGGAGCGTACACCGTGGTTAACACCCCGACCAGAGACGTACCCGGTGGTCGGAGGCCGTTCGGGTGGGCTCTGGCACCAAGGTGCGGAGGCATTTGGTGCCACCCCCGGGCCCTTCCGGGAGGCCCGCCCGGCGAGCCAAGCTGTGTCCAGCGAAAGCCGAACAACACACTGGGGACAGCATCATGAACGTTCAAGAAATCGCACAGCAGGCCGAGACTCCCGACGGTTTCGACTGGGACACCATCAAGAACATCATCAGCGGGCTGGGCTTCGGCCGCCCCTAGTACGGAGACTGCCCGTGTACATGGCAAGCGTCACACTTGCCGCATCGGGCGAGGCCACCCACCGCGAGCTGGACCCGCACGTACTGGTGGACCTGCTCTGGGCCCTCGCCGAGCCGGGGCTGGGAATCGAACACATGCGTGTCGCCACCGGCCCGGGTCGCATAGAAGTCGTTTTCTTCTCCACCGCGCCGGACGCGCATTCGGTCGCGATCACCGGAATTCATCTCTGCGAAACCGCCGTGTCATCCGCGCCGCAATTGCGCGGCTGGATCGTCGTGCCGATCGCGGGGAATGAGGGGCCTGGTCAGCAATGAAGTATGTCCATCATCGTGCGGAAATGTCCATTTTAGGGGAAATGTACGAAGGTGTCCGGCAGGGCCGGGGCCGGGTCGCGCTCATCGGCGGCCCGGTCGCCAGCGGGAAGACCAGCTTGCTCGGCAGGCTGGCCGACACGGCCCTGGAGTCCGGGGCCGTCGTCCTGCAGGCCATCGCGTCGGACTCCGAGCGGGACCTGCCGTTCGGCGTGCTCGGGCAGCTGGTGCAGAGCCCGGCCGTGCCGGCCGGGGCGGCCGACGAGTTCGCCGCGCTGCTCGAAGCCGGCGCAACCACCCTCGCGGGGGACCCGGGGGCGGCGCGGCAGCACATCTCCCGGGCGGTGGCCGCCGCCCTGCTCAAGCTCTCCCGCACGGCGCCGGTGGTGCTGGTCGTCGACGACCTGCACCACGCCGACGAGGATTCGCTGCACTGCCTGCTCTTCCTGATGGTGCGGATCCGCTCCGCCCGGATCCTGGTCGCGCTAGGGGAGCGCACCAGCGACCGGTCGGTCGGCCCGGCGTTCGACGCCGAGCTGGTGCGGCTGCCGCACTGCCGCCGCATCCGGCTGACGACGCTGCCCGCGGACGGCGTGGTCGAGCTGGTCACCGGCGAGCTCGGCGCGGACGCCGCCCGGCTGCTCGCCCCCGCCTACCACGAGCTCACCGGCGGCAACCTGCTGCTGGTGCACGCCCTGTTCGAAGACCACCGGACGGCGGGCGGCCCGGCCGAGCCGTCGCCGGGGTTCGCCTTCCGCAACGCGGTCCTGAGCTGCCTGCGCAGCAGTGGTCCGCTCGCGCTGGACCTCGCCGCGGCGGTCGCCGTGCTGGCCGGCGCGGCCGACGCCGACCGGGCGGCCGACCTGGCCGGGGCCGGTACGGACGAAGCGGTCCGGGTGCTCGGGGACCTCGAAGCCGCCGGGATCCTGGCCGGCGGCCGCTTCCGGCACCCGGCCGGCGCGGCCGCGGTGCTGGAGGCCATCGAACCGGGCCGGCGGGCCCGGCTGCGCCGCCGGGCCGCCCGGCTGCTGTACGAAGCGGGCGCCGAGAGCCGCAGCGTCGCGGAAATGCTCGTCGCCTCCGAGGACCTCGACGAGCCGTGGGTCGCCACCGTGCTCCGCAGCGCCGCGGAGCTCGCGCTGGCCGAGGACGACGTGGAAAAGGTCGTCCGCTACCTCGAACCGATGAGCCGGCTGGGTGACGACGCCCAGCGGGTCGCCGTCACCACCCTGCTCGCCGACGCCGAATGGCGGGTCTCCCCGGTCGCGGCCGAACGACGGATCCGTGCGCTGGCCGCCGACGTCGGCGGGGTCGCGAACGGCCCCGGGCCGCTGCGCCACCTTCTGTGGCACGGCGAAGCCGAGGAAGCGGTCGAGGGGTTCGGCAAGCAGATCGAGAACACCGGGATGTCGCTCGACGCCGAGGCCCTGTGCCTGGCCGTGGCGTGCACCCACCCGGCGCTCGCCGCCCGGCTGCCGGTGCCGGCCCGGGCCGCGGGTACCCGGCCGGTGCCCAGCGGCACGGTCGTCGACACGCAGTGGCGCGCCGCCCGGATCCTCAAGGCGGTCTTGCGAGGCCGTTACGGGGACAACGTCGTCGTCGCGGTCGAGCAGATCCTGCAGAGCACCCGGCTGGCCGACGCCACGGTCCAGCCGCTGACCTTCGCGTTGCGCGCGTTGATGTACGCGGGCAGCACCGACCGGGCGCTGCCCTGGTGCGAACGGCTGCTGGAAGAGTCGGCCAAGCGGCGGGCCCCGGCCTGGCAGGCGGTGTTCAGCGCGCTGCGGGCGGAGATCGCCGTGCGGCAGGGCGGTCTCCCGGCCGCGCTGGAGCACGGCGCGAAGGCCCTCGCCCTGATCTCGGCGTCGAGCTGGGGTGTGGCGATCGGGTCGCCGCTGGCGAGCATGATCCGGGCGCGCACCGAGATGGGGGCGCACGAGGAGGCCGAAGCGCTGATCGCCCAGCCGGTGCCGGCCGCGATGATGCGGACCGTGCACGCGCTGCCCTACCTCTACGCCCGCGGCCGGCACCACCTGGCCACGGACCAGGTGTACGCGGCGCTGCGGGACTTCATGGCGGCGGGCGAGCTGATGACGGCGTGGGGCATCGACCTGCCGGCGCTGGTGCCGTGGCGGGCCGGCTGCGCCGAGGCCTACCAGCGGATCGGCGACCGGGCCAAGGCGGCCGAACTGGTGGACGCCCAGCTCAACCTGGTCAGCGAGAGCAACTCCGCCGCGCTCGGGGCGACGTTGCGGGTGCTGGCGAACACGCACGAGCTGGCCGACCGGCCGCCGATGCTCAAGAAGGCCGTCGACGAGATCCAGGCCGGCGGGGACCGGCTGGAGCTGGCGAAGGTGCTGGCGGACCTGGGGCGCACGCACCACGAGCTGAACGAGACCAGCCGCGCCCGGATGGTGGTCCGCCGGGCCTGGCACGTGGCCCAGGACTGCCGGGCCGACGCGGTGTGCCGGGAGCTGCAGCCGCACATGTCCGCCGAGGACCTCAAACCGGCGGGCGTACCCGGCGAAACGGACCGGCTCGCGCTGCTCACCTCGGCCGAGTACCGCACCGCCGCGCTGGCGCGGCACGGCTACACCAACCGCGAGATCGCCCGGAAGCTGTTCATCACGGTCTCCACCGTGGAGCAGCACCTGACCCGCACCTACCGGAAACTCAAGGTCGGCAACCGCGCCGACCTGCCCGCCGGGCTCGAGCCGACCGTCGCCGGTACGGCTTGACCGTGGCCCCCTCCCGGCCACGGTCGCCCCGATGCCCGGTCACGACTCCCCAGCGTGACCGGGCATTCCGGCGTTCCGCGCCCGGGTCAGCGAGCCGCCGTCTCGGCGTAGTTCTCCAGCTTGTCCGCGGCGGTCCGGGTGCCGCCCGCTTCGCGGACGCGGCGGCTCTCCGCGCGGAGGCGGGCCCGCAGCGCTTCGTCGGCGAGCACGGCTTCGACGGCCTCGCGCAGGCTCTCCGGGCTGACCTCGTCGCGGTCCAGGGCCCGGCCGAGGCCCAGCTCGGCGATCCGCCGGGCAACGACGTCCTGCTCGGGCATCTGCGGCACCGCGACCAGCGGCGTGCCGAAGTACAGCGACTCCATCGTGCTGCCCATCCCGGCGTGGCAGACGAACGCGGACGCGTGGCGCAGCACGGAAAGCTGCGGGACCCGGGCGTGCACCTCGACGTTCGGCGGCAGCTCGCCGAGCGCCGAGACCGGCACGCGGTTCCCGATCGCCATCACGACGTGCACCGGCCGGCCGGCGAAGGCGGCCACGCAGGCGCGGAAGAACTCGGGGCGCAGGTTGTGCGCCGTGCCGAGCGAGACGTAGACGACCGGCAGGCCGGTCTCCGGCGGCGTCCAGTCGCCCTGGAACCCGCGTTCGGACAGGCACGGCCCGACGAAGCCGAAGCGCTCGTCGAAGGTGTCGCCGGCGTACTGGAACTCGCGGGTCAGGAAGACCAGCCGCGGCTCGTCCGGCTCGCCGCGCGTGATGTCCTCGGGCGTGACGTCCGCGAACCCGTTGCGGGACAGGAACTCGGTGAACTCGGCGTGGAACGCGGCGGTGGCCGGGTGCTCGGCGGCGACGCCGGCGATGCGCTCGGCCTCCTCGGCCACGGAGTACTCGGTGTTGGCGGCGAAGGTCGGGAACAGCTCCAGCGTCGGCCGGTCCCAGCGGCGCCCGAGCATCCGGGCGAGCGGGTACATCGTGACGTCGTAGGCGATGACGTCCGGCAGGTCGCCGTCGAAGTGCGCCAGCAGCGCCGGGGCCAGCTGCGCGCTCTCCCGCAGCAGGATCAGCGGCAGCCAGGCGACGTCGTCGGCGGTGACCTCCTTGCCGGGGTGGGCCGAGGCGAGCGTGGTGTCGACGACGAGGACGTCCGCGCCGGCGGCCCGCAGCGCGGGGGCGAACTCGGCGGTGGCGGCGTAGGTGACCCGGTGGCCGCGGCCGACGAGCTCGGCCACGACCGCGATGGTGGGGTTGACGTGCCCGTGGGCGGGGATGGTGACGAACGCGAAATGGCGGGACATGGTCTGCTTCCTTTTCGGAGGTTTCGTCCGGATCACCGGCGGGCGGGGCGGGGTGGGTCAGGCGGTGACGGCGCCGGCGGTGGCGCTCTTCTTCTTGTCGCCGATCAGGCCGGTGCGCTGGCCGTAGACCTGGCCGAAGATCTGCAGCCCGATGAAGAGCACGGCGTACTGCGCGCCACCGAGGCCCGGGACCAGGTCGACCGGCAGGGTGTAGGCCATGACCCCGCGGACGACGGCGTCGAGCACGAGCGCGATGCCCCAGGCGGCGGTGACGACGCGCATGCCGTGGCGGAAGCTCTCGGACGTGGCGAACCGGTGCGTCCAGGTGTCTTCCGGCGTCTTCGCCTTGGCGTCGGCGATCGGCCGCGCGGCCTCGTAGATGAACGGGCGGTTCGTGCGGAGCGTGCCGAGCAGCCACAGGCCGGCGACGGCGGTCAGCCAGCCGTCCTTGGCCAGCAGGAACCGCTCGCTGCCGGTGAGGAAGGACGCGGCGACGCTCAGCAGCAGGATGGTCAGGGTGAACAGCGCCAGGCCGCCGACCTTGCGGGTCCGCACGACCTGCCAGATCACGTGGACCAGGGGCGCGGCCCCGCCGGCGAGCAGGGCGAGCAGCTGGTCGACGCCGGCGGCGCGGAGGCCGTAGTAGAGGGCGATCGGGGCGACGAGGTCGACGACCAGGTTGGTCACGATCGCGCCGGCGGCGCTGGTCTTCGGGGCGGTGGTGGTCATCGGGTTCTCCCAGGTCGTCGGTGGTGTGTTTCCAACGTAGAAGGGAGTGGATCTCGTCAGAACCCCTCTTCTACCCCGACCGGGGTGGAGTTTTCTTTATGCGGGCAGGGGTGGTATCCGTCTCCGCCCGGACACGCTCCGTGAGTCAGACTGACCGGGTGGGCTCGCCCGGAGGAGGAACCGACATGAGTGACACGGCGGTCGCCGCCGGCGCACCCGTGGCCACCCGGCTGCGGCGCGCGCCGCGGGACCTCGCGCGCGGCGCCGCGCTCGGCCTGCTCAGCCTGGGCGAAGCGGCGCTCGCGGTCGGCACCCTGCTGTCGCTGGTGCTGTGGTTCGGGCTCGGGATGTTCCCGCTGTTCCTGCTGATCACGGTGCTGATCCGGCGGATCGCGAACACCGCGCGCGAGCTGGCCGGGCGCTGGTCCGGGGTGCCCGTGGCGGTGCCGTACCGGCCGCGGCCGCGGCTCGAACGCACCGAGCACGGCTGGTACTGGAGCGGGAAGGACTACCACAAGCGCCGCTGGTTCGCGGCGGTGTCGCTGCGGGTCCGCTGGATCTGGGGCGACCCGGCGACCTGGCGCGACCTGGCCTGGCTGCTGGCCGACCCGGTGGTCGGCGGCGCGCTCGCGGCGTTCCCGGTGCTGCTGGTGCTGACCGGGCTGACCGGCGTGCTGCTGGCGGTGGGACAGGCGGCCGGGGTCGTCGGCGAGCTTTCGTGGCTGGGCGGCACGGAGGTGCCGCTGCAGATCGCCGTCGGGCTCGCGTGCGTCGCGGCCGGGGCCGCCTTCGCCGGCCCGCTGCTGCGGCTGCACGGCGAATGGACGTCGCTGCTGCTCAAGCCGGGACGGCGGGGCAAGCTCAACGACCGCGTCCGGCAGCTGACCCGCACCCGCGCGGACGCGCTGGCCACGCAGGCCGCCGAACTGCGCCGGATCGAGCGCGACCTGCACGACGGCGCCCAGGCGCGGCTGGTCGCGATGCGGATGAAGCTGGCCGCGCTGTCGCAGTTCATCGACCGCGACCCGGACCGGGCCAAGGAGCTGGTGCTCGAGCTGCGGGACTCCTCGAGCAAGGCCCTGCAGGAACTGCGGGACCTGGTGCACGGCATCCACCCGCCGGTGCTCGCCGAGCGCGGGCTGCGGGACGCGCTGCGGGCGTTCGTGCTCGACCTGCCGCTGGACGCGAACGTCGACATCGAGCTGCCCGGCCGGTTCGAGCCGGCGGTGGAGGCGGCGGTCTACTTCAGCGTGTGCGAGGCGCTGGCCAACGTCGTCAAGCACGCGCAGACCCGGGACGTCACCGTGCGGCTGCGGTTCGACGACGGGCTGCTGGCCGGCGCGGTGGTGGACGAAGGCCGCGGCGGGGCCGATCTCGCCGCCGGGTCCGGGTTGCGCGGGATCGCCCAAAGGCTGGAAGCGTTCGACGGTAGTCTGGGCGTCGTCAGCCGGCCCGGCGGACCGACCCGCGTGAGTTTGGAGATCCCGTGCGCGTTGTGCTCGCCGAAGACCTCGCTCTCCTGAGGGACGGCTTGACACTGCTGCTGCAGTCGCACGGTTTCGACATCGTCGCCGCGGTGGAAACCGGGCCCGAACTGCTGAAGGCGCTGCTGGAGCACCGCCCCGACGTCGCCGTGGTCGACGTCCGGCTGCCGCCGAGCTTCACCGACGAAGGCCTGCAGGCCGCGCTGGCCGCGCGCAAGCAGGTGCCCGGGCTGCCCGTGCTCGTGTTGTCCCAGCACGTGGAACAGTTGTACGCCAACGAACTCCTGCAGGACGGCGCCGGCGGCGTCGGCTACCTGCTGAAGGACCGCGTCGGCGACGCCGAGGAGTTCGTCGAGGCGGTGCGGCGGGTCGCGGCCGGCGGCACCGCGATGGACGCGACGGTGATCGCGAAGCTGCTGGCGCGCCAAGCACGCAACGAGCCCTTCGAGACGCTCAGCCCGCGCGAGCGCGAAGTGCTGGAGATGATGGCCGAGGGCCGGTCGAACGCCGGCATCGCGCAGAGCCTCAACTTCAGCGACGGCACGGTCGGCAAGCACATCTCGAACATCTTCACCAAGCTGAACCTGCCACCGTCCAATGACGACAACCGGCGGGTGCTCGCGGTGCTGACCTACCTCAACCGCGGCAAGGCCGTCTGACCCTCGGGCTTCAATGCCCTGAAGGTGCCCCTCAGGGACCGGAAGTCCCTGAGGGGCACCTTCAGGGCATTTTCCCTTGTCCCGCCGGGTGACGTGCAGGGTGCTAGGGGCCCCGTTAGGGGTTTCTGGCCCGCTCCGGGCTCAGTAGCGTTTTGCCTGCTCACGACGAACGTCGGGCGTTCGCGCGCCGCGTGACGGGCTTCGTCGCGGCTGCTCCTGCCCGTCCGCGATCTGTGGAGGACTCGCCTTGTCCAAGCTTGAGTTCGGCATCGCGATCGTCGGCATGGCCTGCCGGCTGCCCGCCGCGCCGGGGCCGGGGGCGTACTGGGACCTGCTGCGCCGTGGCCGGCACGCCATCACCGAGACCCCGCCCGAACGCTGGACCGGACCGGAAGACGCGCCCGGGACCGGGTACGGCGCTTTCCTCGACGACGTCGCGGGCTTCGACGCCGCCTTCTTCGGTGTTTCCCCGCGCGAAGCCGCGGTGATGGACCCGCAGCAGCGGCTGATGCTGGAGCTGAGCTGGGAGGCCCTGGAGGACGCCGGCCTGCCGCCGGCCCGCCTCGACGGCGAGAACGCGGGCGTGTTCTTCGGAGCCATCTGGGACGACTACGCGCACCTGCTCACCGAGCACGGCGTCAGCACCCAGCACTCGCTGACCGGCGGGCACCGCGGCGTCATCGCCAACCGCGTCTCCTACACCCTCGGGCTGCGCGGGCCGAGCCTGGTCGTCGACTGTGGACAGTCGTCGTCGCTGGTCGCGGTGCACCTGGCCTGCGAAAGCCTGCGCCGCGGCGAATCCGCGGTGGCACTCGCGGGCGGCGTCAACCTGAACCTGCTCGCCGCCAGCGCGGTCGGCGCGTCCCGCTTCGGCGGGCTGTCGCCGGACGGCCGCTGCTTCACCTTCGACGCCCGCGCCAACGGTTACGTGCGCGGCGAAGGCGGCGGCCTGGTCGTGCTGCGCCCGCTCGCCGACGCCCTCGCCGACGGCGACCGCGTCTACGGCGTCATCCGCGGCACGGCCGTGAACAACGGCGGGACCGCGGAAACCCTGACCACACCGAGTGAATCCGCGCAACGCGAAGTGCTGCGGCTGGCGCACGAGCGGGCCGGCACCGAGCCGGGCGACGTCGAGTACGTCGAGCTGCACGGCACCGGCACGCGTGTCGGCGACCCGATCGAGGCCGCCGCGCTCGGCGCGGTGATCGGCACGGCCCGCGCGGACGGCGCCCCGCTGCTCGTCGGGTCGGCCAAGACCAACGTCGGCCACCTGGAAGGCGCCGCGGGCATCACCGGGCTGCTGAAGGCGGTGCTGTGCCTGTGGCACGGCGAGATCGCGCCGAGCCTCAACTTCATCGAGCCCAACCCGGACATCCCCCTCGACGCGCTGAACCTGCGCGTGACGACCGAGGCCACGCCGTGGACCGGGCCGAACCGGCTGGCCGGCGTCAGCTCGTTCGGCATGGGCGGCACCAACTGCCACGTCGTGCTCGCCGCGGCCCCGGCTCCGGCACGCCGGACGAGCGGCGGCGACCCGCTGCCACTGGTGCTGTCCGCCCGATCGCCGGAAGCGCTGGCCGCGCAGGCGAAATCACTGTGGGACCGGCTGGCCGCGCACGACCCGGTCGACGTCGGGTACTCCCTGGCGACGACGCGCGCGTCCCTCGACCACCGCGCCGTGGTCGTGCCGGACGGCGACCTCGCGGGGGCACTCGACGTCCTCGCCGCCGGGGGTTCGTCGCGGTCGGTGGTCCGCGGGACCACGCGCGACGCGCACCCGGTCGCCTTCCTGTTCTCCGGTCAGGGCAGCCAGCGAACCGGTGCGGGACAAAGGCTTTACGTGACCCAGCCGGTCTTCGCGGCCGCTCTCGACGACGTCTGCGCCCGCTTCGATCGTCACCTCGACGTCCCGCTGCGCGACGTCCTGTTCGAGCCCACGGAACTCCTCGACCGGACGCGGTACACGCAGCCGGCGTTGTTCGCCCTCGAAGTCGCGCTGTTCCGGCTGCTGGAAAGCCGCGGTGCGCGCCCGTCCATCCTTTTGGGACACTCGATCGGCGAGCTGGCCGCGGCCCACGTCTCCGGCGTGCTCTCCCTCGACGACGCGGCCGAGCTGGTGGCCGCCCGCGGCCGGCTGATGGACGCGCTGCCGGGCGGCGGCGCGATGCTCGCCGTCGAGGCCACCGAGGCGGAAGCGCTTTCCGCACTGACTCCCGCCGTGTCGATCGCCGCGGTCAACGGGCCGCAGGCGGTGGTGCTGTCCGGTGACGCGGACGCCGTCACCGCGCTGGCGGACCATTTCACCGCGCTGGGGCGCAAGACCAAGCGGCTGACCGTCAGCCACGCGTTCCACTCGCCGCACATGGACGCGATGCTCGACGACTTCCACGCGGTCGCCGCGCGGCTGAGCTTCGCGCCGCCGCGGATCCCGATCGTCTCCACCCTCACCGGCCGCGTCGCCGCCGCCGAGGAACTCGCCGACCCGGGCTACTGGACGCGGCACGTGCGCGACGCTGTCCGTTTCGCCGACGCCGTAAGTGTTGTCGGCGACGCTGTGTTCGTCGAGCTGGGCCCGGACGGCGTGCTGTGCGCGATGGCCCGCGAGTGCGTCTCCGGCACCTTCGCCGCCGCCCTGCGCCGGGACCGCGACGAGACGTTCACCCTCCACAACGTCCTGGCGCAGCTGCACGTCCACGGCGCCGACGTCGACTGGGCCGCGGTCTACGGCGACCGCGGCAACCGCGTCGACCTGCCGACTTACCCGTTCCAGCGCGTCCGGCACTGGTTCGACGGCCCCGCGCGTCCGCCGGCCCCGGCCGTCGAGCGGTCGTGGGCGCAGCGGGTCGCGGACCTGCCCGCCGCCGAGCGCGACCGCCGCCTCGGCGACGTCGTCCGCGCGGGTGTCGCGGTGGTGCTCGACTACGCCGGCGTGACCGACGTCGACCCGGAGCGGACGTTCAAGGAGCTCGGCATCGACTCGCTCACCGCGGTCGAGCTGCGGGACCACCTCGGCCAGGTGACCGGCCTGCGGCTCGGCAGCGGCGTGCTGTTCGACCACCCGACGCCGACGGCGCTCGCCCGGCACCTGGAAACCGAGCTGTCCGACGCTCCGCAGGCCACCGCGGAGACCGTGGCCGTCAGCGACGAGCCGATCGCCATCGTGGCGATGAGCTGCCGTTACCCCGGCGGCGTCCGGACCCCCGAAGACCTGTGGCACCTGGTCGCCGAGGGCGTCGACGCGATCGGCGGCTTCCCGGCCGACCGCGGCTGGGACCTCGACGGGCTCTACGACCCGGACCCGGAACACGCCGGCACGACCTACGCCCGCGGTGGCGGGTTCCTCGACGGCGTCGCGGACTTCGATCCCGCGTTCTTCGGCATTTCGCCGCGGGAAGCCGTCGCGATGGACCCGCAGCAGCGCGTCCTGCTGGAGCTGACCTGGGAGGCGCTCGAACGCGGCGGTCTCGACCCGGCCGGGCTGCGCGGCACGTCGACCGGGGTCTTCGTCGGCGCCATGGCGACCGACTACGGCCCGCGCCTGCACGAAGCGGCCGGCGGCGCCGACGGCTACCTGCTCACCGGCACCACCGGCAGTGTCGTCTCCGGCCGGCTGGCGTACACGTTCGGCCTCGAAGGACCCGCGGTCACCGTCGACACGGCCTGTTCGTCGTCGCTGGTCGCCCTGCACTGGGCGGCGCAGGCCCTGCGCGGCGGCGAGTGCTCGCTGGCCCTGGCCGCCGGCGTCGCCGTGATGTCGCAGCCGGGCATGTTCATCGAGTTCTCCCGCCAGCGCGGATTGTCCGCCGACGGCCGCTGCAAGGCGTTCTCCGCCTCGGCGGACGGCACCGGCTGGGCCGAGGGCGCCGGAGTCCTGGTGCTGGAACGGCTTTCCGACGCCCAGCGCCACGGCCACCAGGTCCTGGCCGTGCTGCGCGGCTCGGCGGTCAACTCCGACGGCGCGTCCAACGGTCTCACCGCACCCAACGGCCCGTCGCAGCAACGCGTCATCCGCCGCGCGCTCGCCACCGCCGGACTGGCTGCTTCGGACGTCGACGCCGTCGAAGCGCACGGAACCGGGACGACCCTGGGTGACCCGATCGAGGCCGACGCGCTGATCGCGACCTACGGCCGGGACCGCGAGACGCCGCTGTGGCTGGGGTCGCTGAAGTCCAACATCGGGCACACGCAGGCGGCCGCGGGCATCGGCGGCGTGATCAAGATGGTCCAGGCCCTGCGCCACGGCGTCCTCCCGCGCACGCTGCACGTGGACGAACCGACCCCGCACGTCGACTGGTCCGCCGGAACCGTCGCCCTGCTCACCGAGACCCGGCCGTGGCCGGAGACCGACCGGCCACGCCGGGCCGCGGTCTCGTCCTTCGGCGTCAGCGGCACCAACGCCCACGCCGTCCTCGAACAGGCCCCCGCGACCGACGCGCCGGAGAGCGCTTCCGGCCCGGTGCCGGTCGTGCTGTCCGCGCGAACCGAGGGCGAACTGCGGGACCAGGCAAAGAACCTCCTGGACTACCTGGCGGACACGGCGGTGTCCGAAGTGGACGTCGCGCACACGCTGACGTCGACGCGGGCACGGTTCCCGCAGCGCGCCGTACTGCTCGGCACCGATCTCCGGGACCAGCTCCGCACCCTGGCCGACGGCGGCAGCTCGCCCGACGTCGTCACGGGTTCGGTGCGCGGCTCCGGGCGGACGGCGTTCGTCTTCCCAGGCCAGGGCTCGCAGTGGGCCGGGATGGCGGTCGAGCTGGCCGGGTCCTCGCCCGCGTTCGCGGCGCGGCTCGACGAGTGCGCGGACGCGCTGGCGTCCCATGTGGACTGGTCGCTGCTCGACGTCCTGCGCGGCGTCGAGGGCGCGCCGGGGTTCGACCGGGTCGACGTGGTCCAGCCGGTGCTGTGGGCGGTGATGGTGTCGCTGGCCGCATTGTGGCGCGCGCACGGTGTCGAGCCGTCGGCCGTGGTCGGGCACTCACAAGGAGAGATCGCGGCGGCGGTCGTCGCGGGCGCACTGTCCCTTGAGGACGGTGCGCTAGTGGTGGCGTTGCGCAGCAAGGCGATCCTCACCCTGGCCGGACGCGGTGGAATGGTCTCGATTCCCCTGCCGCACGACGAGGTGGCCGAGCTGATCGACGACCGGATCTCGATCGCGGCGGTCAACGGCCCGCGGTCCACCGTGGTCTCGGGGGACGCCGACGCGCTCGACGAGCTGGTGAACCGTTGTGAGGCCCAGGAAATCCGCGCGAAGCGGATCCCGGTGGACTACGCGTCCCACTCGGCGCACGTGGCCTCCCTGGAAGCCGAACTCCTGGACGTCCTGGCCCCGATCCGGCCGCGCGCCGCGGCGGTGCCGTTCTACTCGACGGTCACCGGCGAACCTCTTGACACGACGGTGATGGACGCCCGGTACTGGTACGAGAACCTCCGCAACACGGTCCGGTTCGAAGCGGTCGTGCGCCTGCTCGCCGAGCGCGGCCACTCGGTGTTCGTCGAGTGCAGCCCGCACCCCGTCCTCACCATCGGCGTCCAGGACACCGTGGACGAACTGGGCACGGACGCCGTCGCCGTCGGCACCCTGCGACGCGACGACGGCGGCCCGGCCCGGTTCCTCAACGCGCTGGCGCAGGCCCACGTCTGCGGCGCCACCCCGGACTGGAGCACGGTCCTGCCCGGCGGCCGCGTCGTCGAAGACCTGCCGACGTATCCCTTCCAGCGGCAGCGGTTCTGGCTCGAAGCCGCGGCCGGCGCGGGCGAACTGTCCTCGGCCGGCCTCGGCGCGGCCGGGCACCCGCTGCTCGGCGCCGCCGTCCGGCTCGCCGGCACCGGCGGCCTGCTCTACACCGGGCGGCTGGCCCGGCGGACCCACCCCTGGCTGACCGACCACGCGGTGTTCGACACCGTGCTGCTGCCCGGCACCGCGTTCGTCGAGCTGGCGGTGCGCGCGGCCGAGGACACCGGCTGCGACACGCTCGAAGAGCTGACCCTGGAAGGCCCGCTGCTCCTGCCGGAGCGCGGCGCGGTCACCGTGCAGGTCGCGGTCACGACGGCCGACGACGACGGCCGCCACGCGATCACCTTCCACTCCCGCCAGGACGACCACGGCGACTGGACCCGGCACGCGACCGGCGTGCTCGGCCCGTCGCCGGCGGCCGGGACCGCGCTGACCGCGTGGCCGCCGGCGGCCGAGCCGATCGACGTCGACGCGCTCTACCAGGACCTCGCGGACGCCGGGTTCGGGTACGGCCCGGTGTTCCAGGGCTTGCGCGCGGCCTGGCGCGCCGGCCGGGACGTCTACGCCGAGGTGGTCCTGCCGACCGACGACGCCGCCCGGTTCGGGCTGCACCCGGCCCTGCTCGACGCCGCGCTCCACGCCGCCGGCCACGACGTCCTGATCGGCGCCGACGGCACGAGCAGCATCCCGTTCTCCTGGCGCGGCGTCACGCTGCACCGCAGCGGCGCGACCGCGGTGCGCGTCCGGCTGACCGTGGGGGAGGGGGAACTCGCACTCGCCGTGGCCGACGAGACCGGCGCCCCGGTGGCCACAGTGGACTCCCTGCTGCTGCGCCCGCTGACGCGAACCCTCACCGGCGCCGCACCCGACTCACTGTTCCGGGTGGACTGGACCGAATTCGAACCGTCCGAAGCAGACTCCACTGTCCTTTGGTGTGACGACCTCGACAAGCTGGAAGCGCCGGAGGGTTTTGTCGTCGTCCGGATCGCCCCGGAGCCGGAAGACCTGGCCGAACGTGCCCACGCCGCCGCCGCCCGCGCGCTGGACCTGGCCCGGCGATGGACGTCCGACGAGTGCTTCGCGGCGGCCAAGCTGGTCCTGCTGACCTCGGGCGCCCGGGCGGACGACCCGGCGGGGGCGGCGGTCTGGGGCCTGATCCGCGCGGCCCAGTCCGAGCACCCCGGCCGGTTCGTCCTCGCCGACGTCGCCCCGGGCGAGGAAGACCTCCTGCCGCGGGCGCTCGCGTCGGGGGAATCGCAGCTGGCAGTGCAGGCCGGTACGACGTACGTGCCGCGGCTGCGCCGGGTCAAACCGGCCGACGGCGACCTGCCGGTGTTCGACGGCACGGTCCTCGTCACCGGCGGCACCGGCACGCTCGGCGCACTGCTCGCCGAGCACCTGATCACCGGGCACGGCGTCCGCGACCTGGTCCTGACCAGCCGGAAGGGCCCGGACGCACCGGGCGTGCCGGAGCTGGCCGAGCGGCTGCGCGGACTCGGCGCCGACGTCACGATCGCCGCCTGCGACGCCGCCGACCGCACGGCTCTGGCGAGCCTGCTCGACGGGCTGCCCGACCTCACCGGCGTGGTCCACGCGGCCGGGGTGCTCGACGACGGCGTCCTCGCCTCGCTGACCCCCGAGCGGCTGGCCGCCGTCCTGCGGCCGAAGGTCGACGCGGCCGTCCACCTGGACGAACTGACCGCCGACCGGCCGCTCACGGCGTTCGTGCTGTTCTCCTCGGTCGCCGCGACGCTCGGCACCGCCGGGCAGGGCAACTACGCCGCGGCCAACGCGTTCCTGGACGCGCTCGCCGCGCGGCGCCGCGCCCAAGGACGGCCCGGCACCGCGCTGGCCTGGGGTTTCTGGGCCGAGCGCAGCGGCATGACCGGGCACCTCGCCGCCGCAGACCTGAGCCGCATGACCCGGTCCGGCGTGGGCGCGCTGCCCAGCGCCGAGGGCCTCGCGCTGTTCGACGTCGCGCTGCGCCAGGCCGACGCCGCGCTCGTCCCGGCCCGCCTGGACCTGGCCACGCTCCGGGCGCGCGCCGGCGGGAACGTTCCGCCGCTGCTGCGGGAGCTGATCCGGACCCGCTCCCGCCGGGCCGACGAGCCGGCGAGCACCGCCTCCCTGGCCGGCCGCTTGGCGGCGGCACCGGACGCGGACCGGCCGCAGCTGGCGCTGGACGCCGTGCTGGCCGAGACCGCGACCGTGCTCGGCTTCGCCTCGGCCGCGACGATCGACGGCGACCAGGCGTTCAAGGAGATCGGCTTCGACTCGCTGACCGCGGTCGAACTGCGCAACCGGCTCACCGCGGCCCTCGGCCTGCGCCTGCCGGTGACGCTGATCTTCGACCACCCGACACCGCGCGCGCTGGCCGGCTACGTGCTGACCGAGCTGGCGCCGGCCGCACCGGCGGTGTCGGACCTGCCGGTGCTGGCGCAGCTGGACCACCTGCGCGGCGCACTGTCCAAGGTGGACTCCGGCGACCCCGACCGCGTGCGGATCACCGCGCGGCTGCGGGCCCTGCTGGCCGAATGGACCGACGACGAGCAACCGGCGGACGACGTCGAGATCGACACCGCCGACGACGATGCGATGTTCGCGCTGATCGACAGCGAACTCGGGACTGTGTGAGGGATGGGCGACATGCCGACGGGCTGGGGTGAGCTGAATGTCCACTGAGGACAAGCTGCGGGACTATCTCAAGCGGGTGACCACGGACCTGCGGCAGGTCCGGCGGGAGCTGCGCGAGGAGCGGGAGCGCGACGCCGAACCGATCGCCATCGTCGGGATGAGCTGCCGCTACCCCGGCGGCGTCCGCTCGCCCGAGGACCTGTGGGAGCTGGTCGACGAGGGCCGGGACGCGGTCGCCGGGTTCCCCGAGCGCCGCGGCTGGGACCTCGGCGCGCTCTACCACCCGGACCCCGACCACGCGGGCACGTTCTACGCCCGTGAAGGCGGTTTCCTGCACGACGCCGACGAGTTCGACGCCGAGTTCTTCGGCATCTCGCCGCGTGAGGCGCTGGCGATGGACCCGCAGCAACGCCTGCTGCTGGAGATCTCGTGGGAAGCCCTGGAACGCGCGGGCATCCCGCCGGAGTCGGTGCGCGGCACCCGCGCCGGGGTGTTCGCCGGCGTGATGTACCACGACTACGGCTCCCGGCTGCCGCACGCACCCGCCGACGTCGAGGCCTACCTCGGCAACGGCAGCGCCGGCAGCGTCGCCTCCGGCCGGGTAGCCTTCACCCTCGGCCTCGAAGGGCCCGCGGTCAGCGTCGACACGGCGTGTTCGTCGTCGCTGGTCGCGCTGCACCTCGCCGGGCAGGCACTGCGGTCCGGCGAGTGCACGCTCGCGCTCGCCGGCGGGGTCGCCGTGATGTCGACGACCGCGACGTTCATCGAGTTCTCGCGCCAGCGCGGGCTTTCGGTCGACGGCCGCTGCAAGCCGTTCGCCGCCGCCGCGGACGGCACCGGCTGGGCCGAGGGCGCCGGCATGCTCGTGCTGGAAAAGCTGTCCGACGCGCAGCGCAACGGCCACCGCGTGCTCGCCGTGGTCCGCGGCAGCGCGGTGAACTCCGACGGCGCGTCCAACGGCCTGACCGCGCCGAGCGGGCCCGCGCAGCAGCGGGTGATCCGGCAGGCGCTGGCCAACGCGCGGCTCACACCATCCGAAGTGGACGCCGTCGAAGCGCACGGCACCGGCACGACCCTAGGCGACCCCATCGAGGCGCAGGCCCTGATCGCCACCTACGGCCGCGACCGCGAGACGCCGCTGTGGCTCGGGTCGCTGAAGTCCAACATCGGGCACAGCCAGGCCGCCGCGGGGGTCGGCGGCGTGATCAAGATGGTCATGGCGATGCGCCACGGCGCACTGCCGCGGACCCTGCACGTCGACGCGCCGACCCCGCACGTCGACTGGTCCGCCGGGACCGTCGAACTGCTCACCGAGGCTCAGCCGTGGCCCGAGGCCGACCGGCCGCGCCGCGCCGCGGTGTCGTCCTTCGGCGTCAGCGGCACCAACGCGCACGCGGTGCTGGAGCAGGCGCCCGCTGCCGAGACGTTGCCGTCCGCTGTGTCCGGTGTGGTTCCGGTCGTCCTGTCGGCCCGATCCGCGGAAGCGCTTACCGAACAGGCCGCCCGGCTCGCCGAACGACTAGCCGACCCGGACCTCGCCCTGCCCGATTTCGCCTGGTCGCTGGCGACGACGCGCGCGGCGCTGCCGGAGCGGGTCGCGTTCGCGGCCGCCTCGCGCGAAGAGGCCCTCGACGTCCTGGCCGGTCTGGGCCGCGGCGACGTCGTCCCGGCCGCGGTGCGCGGCGCGGCCCGTGGCGGCGCGAAGTCTGTGTTCGTCTTCCCTGGCCAGGGCTCCCAGTGGGCCGGCATGGCTGTCGGGCTGCTCGACGAGTCGCCGGTCTTCGCGGCCCGGATGGCCTCATGTGAAGCCGCCCTTGCATCCTTAGTGGACTGGTCGCTCACGGACGTCCTGCGTGGCGTCGAAGGCGCGCCCGGGTTCGACCGGGTCGACGTCGTCCAGCCGGTGCTGTGGGCGGTGATGGTCTCCCTGGCGACGCTGTGGCGGTCGTACGGCGTCGAGCCGTCGGCCGTCGTCGGTCACTCGCAGGGCGAGATCGCGGCCGCGGTCGTCGCCGGCGCGCTGTCCCTCGAGGACGGTGCCCGCGTGGTCGCCCTCCGCAGCAAGGCCATCCTGGCGCTGGCCGGACGCGGTGGCATGGTCTCGATCCCACTGCCGCCCGCCGAAGTCACCGAGCTGATCGACGACCGGATCTCGGTCGCGGCGGTCAACGGCCCGCGCTCGACCGTCGTCTCCGGTGACGCGGACGCCCTCGACGAGCTGATGGATCGCTGTGCGGAACGCGAGATCCGCGCCAAGCGGGTCCCGGTGGACTACGCGTCGCACTCGGCGCACGTCGAGTCCCTTGAAGCCGAACTCCTCGACGTACTCGGCCCGATCCAGCCCCGCACGTCCGAGATCCCGTTCTACTCCACGGTCACCGGCGAGCCGATCGACACGACGATCGTCGGCGCCCGCTACTGGTACGACAACCTTCGCAACACCGTCCGCTTCGAGGACGCCACCCGCGCGTTGCTCGCCCGCGGCCACTCGGTGTTCGTCGAATGCAGCCCGCACCCGGTGCTGACGATCGGCCTTCAGGACACTGTGGACGATCTCGGCGTCGCGCTGGGCACCCTCCGCCGGGACGAAGGCGGCCTCCGCCGGTTCCTGACCGCGCTGGCCGACGCCCACGTCCGCGGCATCTCGCCGGAGTGGGCGAAGGTGTTCGGTGGCGGCCAGGTCGTCGACCTGCCCACCTACGCTTTCAAGCGTGACCGTTATTGGCTGGACGCCCCCGCACCCACCGCGGGCGGCTCGGACGGCGGGTTCTGGGACGCCGTCGACCGCGCGGACCTCGACCTCGAACTGCCGGAGGACACCCTCCGCGACGTGCTGCCCGCGCTCGCCGCGTGGCGACGGCGTCACCTGGACTCGTCCACTGTGGACGGCTGGCGATATCGCGTCACCTGGGAGCCGGTCGACGTCGAGCGCGTGAAGCTGTCCGGCGTCTGGCTGGTACTGGGGGAGGACGACCTCGGCGTCGCCGACGCCCTGGCCGCACACGGCGCCGACGTCCGCCGCGAGCTGACGGACGAACCGCCGACCGGGATCGTCTCCCTGGCCGGCGACGGCCGGGAATCGCTCGCCGCCACGACGAAGCTGCTGCAGTCCGAACTGGACGCTCCCGTGTGGACGATCACTTCCGGCGCGGTCACCACCGGCCGCGGCGACCGCGTCCGGCACCCCGATCAGGCCTTGGCCTGGGGGTTCGGCCGGGTCGCCGCGCTGGAGCAGCCGGACCGCTGGGGCGGCCTGCTCGACCTGCCGGAGACCCTCGACGACCGGGCCGCGGCCCGGCTCGCCGCGGTCCTGGCCGGGACCGGAGAAGACCAGGTCGCCGTGCGCGACTCCGGCGTGTTCGCCCGCCGGCTCGTCCGGGCCCAGCCGCGTCCGGCCGCCGACGGCTGGCAGCCGCGCGGAACCGTGCTGGTCACCGGCGGCACCGGCGCGCTCGGCGGCCAGGTCGCCGAGTGGCTCGCCGCGAACGGCGCCGAGCACCTCGTCCTCACCAGCCGCAGCGGTGCGACCGCACCAGGCGCCGAAGAGCTGCGCGCGAAGCTGACCGCGCTCGGGGTCGAGGTGACGATCGCCGCGTGCGACGTCGCGGACCGCGACGCCTTGGCCGCGCTGCTCGACGGTCTCGACCTCACGGCCGTCGTGCACACCGCCGGCGTCCTCGACGACGGCGTCATCTCCGCCCTGACCGACGACCGCTTCGACGACGTCCTGCGCCCCAAGCTCGACGCGGCCCTCGCACTGCACGAGCTGACCGGCGACCTCGACGCGTTCGTGCTGTTCTCCTCCTTCGCGGGCACGGTCGGCAACGCGGGCCAGGCCAACTACGCCGCCGCCAACGCGTTCCTGGAGGCCTTGGCCGAGCAGCGCGCGGCCGACGGGCTCCCGGCCACCGCGATCGGCTGGGGTCACTGGGCGGGCGGCGGCCTGGCCGACGACACCCTGCGCGGCGACCGTCTCCGTCGCGACGGCCTGGTCGCGATGGACCCCGCACTCGCCGTCACCGGCATCACGCGGGCAATCGAACAGGGCGACACCGTCTCGGTCGTCGCGGACGTCGACTGGGACCGGTTCGTGCCGGTGTTCGCCGCGTCCCGCCCGAGCCCGCTGCTCGGCGGCTTCACACCGTCCACAACGGACACACCGGCCCCTGCCGGGTTCGCCGGGCAACTGGCCGCGCTGACCGGCACCGACCGCGACCGGTTCCTGCTCGACCTGGTGCGAGCCCACGTCGCGGGCGTGCTCGGACACGGCTCCCCGAGCGCGATCGAACCGCGCCGCGCGTTCCGCGAGCTGGGTTTCGACTCGCTGACCTCGGTCGAGCTGCGCAACCGGCTCAGCGCCGCGACCGGGCTGAAGCTGCCCGCGACCGTCGCGTTCGACCACCCCACGCCGCTGGACCTGGCCACGCTGCTCGGCGGCGAGGCGGGGGAGCGCGATGTCGCCCCGGTCGGCGCGGTCGTTGACGCCGTGGCCGACGACCCGATCGCCGTCGTCGCGATGACCTGCCGCTACCCCGGCGGCGTCGGCAGCCCCGAGGACCTGTGGGAGCTGCTGGCCGCGGGCCGTGACGCGATGGCGCCGTTCCCGGCGAACCGCGGCTGGGACCTCGACGCGCTCTACGACCCGGACCCCGACCACAAGGGCACCTGCTACGCCCGCGAAGGCGGGTTCCTCTACGACGCCGACAAGTTCGACGCCGGCTTCTTCGGCATCTCACCCCGCGAAGCGCTGGCGATGGACCCGCAGCAACGGCTGCTGCTGGAGACGTCGTGGGAGCTGTTCGAACGCGCGGGAATCGACCCGGATTCGTTGCGGGGCAGCGAAACCGGTGTGTACATCGGCACCAACGGCCAAGACTACGCACCGGGCCTGCACGAATCACCTGAGGGCGTCGAGGGCTACCTGCTCACCGGCAACGCGGCCTCGGTCGTCTGCGGCCGCGTCGCCTACACCTTCGGGCTCGAGGGCCCTGCGGTCACGGTGGACACGGCATGCTCGGCGTCGCTGGTGGCGCTGCACCTCGCGACGCGGGCGCTGCGCAACGGCGAGTGCTCACTGGCCCTGGCCGGCGGCGCGACGGTGATGTCCAAGCCGGGCGCGTTCGTCGAGTTCTCCCGCCAGCGCGGCCTGTCCGCCGACGGCCGCTGCAAGGCCTTCGCCGCCGGCGCGGACGGCACCGGCTGGGGCGAGGGCGTCGGCCTGATCCTGCTGGAGCGGCTGTCCGACGCCCGACGCAACGGCCACCGCGTCCTCGCCCTGTTGCGCGGCAGCGCGGTGAACTCCGACGGCGCGTCGAACGGCCTCACCGCCCCGAACGGCCCGTCACAGCAACGAGTCATCCGCCAAGCCTTGGCCGACGCCGGCTTGACACCGTCCGATGTGGACGCCGTCGAAGCGCACGGCACCGGCACTTCACTGGGCGACCCGATCGAGGCACAGGCCCTGATCGCAACATACGGCCGAGACCGCACGGACGCGCCACTGTGGCTGGGCTCGGTGAAGTCCAACCTCGGGCACACGCAGTCCGCGGCGGGCGTGGCCGGCGTCATCAAAATGATCCTGGCGATGCACCACGGAGTGCTGCCGAAGACACTGCACATCGACGAGCCAACCCCCGAGGTCGACTGGAGCGAGGGCACGGTAGCGCTCCTCACCGAGGCAACCCCGTGGCCCGACACCGACCACCCCCGCCGAGCCAGCGTCTCATCATTCGGCATCGGCGGCACGAACGCGCACGTAGTCCTGGAGGCGGCCCCTTCTGACGAGTCCGTCGAAGAGCCCCTCGATGACGGCCCCATCGTCCTGTCCGCCCGTTCGGCGCCGGCCCTACGGGCTCTGTCCGCCCGGCTGGCCGCGCACGTCACCGCATCGCCGGACCTGACCCCGGCCGAGCTGGGTCACGCCCTGAGCACCTCCCGGTCCGCACACCGCCACCGTGCAGCACTGGTCGCGGCCGACCGAACCGAGCTACTGGCCGGCCTGACCGCCGTCGCCGCCGACGCGCCATCCGTCCCCACCGGCGAGGCCTCCGAAGGGCGGCGGATCGCGTTCCTGTTCACCGGTCAGGGCAGCCAGCGCCCCGGAATGGGCCGCGAGCTGTACCGAGAGTTCCCGGTATTCGCCGACGCCCTGGACAAGGTCTGCGCCCACCTGGACGCCCACCTGGACCGCCCGCTGAAGGAGGTCATGTTCGCCGAACCCGGCACCGAGGTCACTGCCAGCATCGAGGCCGGCTCCGAGGCCGCCGAAGCCGCCGAGGCCGCCGCGCTGCTCGACCAGACCGCCTACACCCAAGCTGCACTGTTCGCCCTGGAAGTGGCCCAGTTCCGCCTGCTCGAACACTGGGGCATCACCCCCCACCAGCTGCTCGGCCACTCGATCGGCGAGCTGGCCGCGGCCCACGTCGCGGGCGCACTGACGCTGGCCGACGCCGCGACGCTGGTCGCTGCGCGTGGCCGTCTCATGCAGGCACTGCCGTCCGGTGGCGCGATGCTGGCGATCCAGGCGACCGAGGACGAGGTTTCGGTATATCTGTCTGACCGTGTGACCATCGCCGCGCTGAACGGCCCGGACTCGACGGTCATCTCCGGCGACGAGGCTGCGGTAAAAGCCGTGG
Organism: Amycolatopsis sp. NBC_01307; assembly: GCF_035975215.1. NCBI lineage: Bacteria > Bacillati > Actinomycetota > Actinomycetes > Pseudonocardiales > Pseudonocardiaceae > Amycolatopsis > Amycolatopsis sp. NBC_01307. Next base: position 892,635 of record NZ_CP108403.1, read on the forward strand.
CGGAGCACTTCGCGGACCGTAAGACCAAGCAGCTCACCGTGAGCCACGCGTTCCATTCACCCCTCATGGACCCCATGCTGGAGGAGTTCCGCGGTATAGCGGAGTCTCTGTCATACGGTAAGACGGTTATACCGATAGTCTCAAACGTCACCGGCGAGCCGATCACCGAGTTCAACGCCGACTACTGGGTCCGCCACGTCCGCGAGGCCGTCAGGTTCCTCGACGGCGTCCGCGCGCTGGAAGCCTCCGGAGTGGACACCTACGTCGAGCTGGGCCCGGACGGCGTGCTCACCAGCACGGCCCAGGACTGCGTGACCGAACCCGCGGTGTTCGTCGCCACACAACGCCGTGACCGCGAAGAACCGTTCGCACTGCGGACCGCCCTGGCAACGCTGTTCGTCGCCGGCGTGGAGCCGGACTGGACCGTAGTCTTCGGAGGAAAACGCGCGCTACGGGACCTGCCCACCTACCCGTTCCAAGGCGAGCGGTTCTGGCTCGAAACCGCCGCACGACAGCCCGTCAAGACGTCCACGGTGGACACCTGGCGCTACGCCATCACCTGGCGGCCAACGGACGACCCGGCCCCAGGCAACCTCGCCTCATGGCTCGTCGTAGTCCCGCCGGGAGAAGCGAACGACCCGGCCATCGACGCACTCACCAAGGCCGCAGCGGTCACCATCCTCGAAACCGACGACACCGACCGCGAAACCCTGACCATCCGCCTGGCCTCGCTCGACGACGTCGACGGCGTGCTCGCCCTGGGCGGCCTCGGCCCGCAGGTGACCACGACCCTCCTGCAGTCACTCGGCGACGCGGGCATCGACGCCCCGCTGTGGGTCGCCACCCGCGGCGCGGTCGCCACCCACCCGGCCGACCGCGTGGGCCGACCCGATCAGGCCATGCTGTGGGGCCTCGGCCGCACCGCCGCCCTCGAACACCCACGCCGCTGGGGCGGCCTGATCGACCTGCCCGAGCACTTCGACGACCGAGCAGCCGCCCGGCTCACCGGCGTCCTGACCGGCAGCACCGGCGAAGACCAGCTCGCGCTGAGGGCGAACGGCCTGTTCGCCCGCCGCCTGACCCCGGCCCGCCCGGGACGCGGCGACGTCGACTGGGCCGCCGCCGGTCCGGTGCTGATCACCGGCGGCACCGGCGCGCTCGGCTCGGCCGTCTCCCGGTACCTGGCCGGCCGGGGCACCGAACGCCTCCTGCTGATCAGCCGCCGTGGCCCCGCCGCCCCCGGCGCGGCCGCCCTCGAAACCGAGCTGACCGCGCTCGGCGCCGACGTCACCATCGCCGCGTGCGACGCCGGGGACCGCGCGCAGCTGGCCGCGTTCCTCGCCGATCACCCCGTCGGCGCCGTGGTGCACACCGCCGGCGTGCTCGACGACGGCGTCCTCGACGCCCTGACCGCCGACCGTTTCACCGACGTCCTGGCGGCGAAGGCGACCGCGGCCGCGAACCTGCACGAGCTGACCGGCGGCCTGAGCGCTTTCGTGCTGTTCAGCGCGTTCGCCGGGACAGTCGGCAACGCCGGCCAGGCGTCCTACGCCGCGGCGAACGCTTACCTCGACGCACTCGCCGAGCAGCGCCGCGCGAACGGCCTGCCCGCTACGTCGATCGCCTGGGGTGCGTGGGCCGGTGACGGCATGGCCGCCGGCGCGGTCGGCGACCGGCTCGGCCGTGCCGGGTTCGCCGCCATGGATCCCCGGGTCGCCGTCACCGCGCTGGGGGTCGCCGAGCCGTCCGCGCTCGTCGCCGTCGCGGACGTCGACTGGCCGGTGTTCGCGCCCGGGTTCACCGCGTCGCGGCCCAGCCCGTTGCTGGCCGACCTCGCGCCGCAACCGAACGTATCCACAGTGGACGAACGCGGGTTCGCCGAGCGGCTGGCCGCCGTGCCGGACGCCGAACGCACCCGGCTGCTGGAGGACCTCGTTCGCGAGACCGCCGGGCTGGTGCTCGGGCACACCGGCGCGATCGAACCCGCCAGGCCCTTCAAAGAACTCGGCTTCACCTCACTGTCCGCAGTGGAGCTGCGCAACCGGCTCGACGCGGCGACCGGGCTGTCCCTGCCCGCGACGCTCGTGTTCGACCACCCGACCCCGCGGGCCCTGGCCGCGCACCTGCGGGCCGAGCTGATGCCGGCACAGGGCCCCGGCCCGGTGTCCCTTTTGGACGAACTGGACCGGCTGGAGGCGGCGCTCGCCGCGCTCGGCCCGGACGAGCTGACCGACCTGGCCCCCGACGAACAGGCCCGGGCCCGGATCGGCACCCGGCTCAAGGACCTGGGCACGGCCTGGCACCAGGCCGCGGACGTCCCCGCCGCCCTCGGCGACGAGCTGGACGACGCGACCGACGACGAGATCTTCGCGCTGATCGACAAGAAGTTCGGCACCTCGTGACCGAGGCGGCCCGGCGTACCCACGAACTGCGACAGGACTGAACATGGCGAACGAGCAGAAGCTGCGCGAATACCTCAAGCGGGTCACCCGTGACCTGCAAGAGGCGCAGGACCGCTTGCGGCAGGCCGACGAGAAGGCCAGGGAGCCGATCGCGATCGTCGGGATGAGCTGCCGGTTCCCCGGCGGCGTCCGCAGCCCCGAGGACCTGTGGGAGCTGCTGGCCGCCGGCGGCGACGCGATCGGCGGCTTCCCGGCCGACCGCGGCTGGGACCTGCCTGGGCTCTACCACCCGGACCCCGACCACGCGGGCACCTGCTACGTCCGCGAGGGCGGGTTCATCTCCGGCGCGGACCGCTTCGACGCCGGGTTCTTCGGGGTGTCGCCGCGGGAAGCCGTCGCGATGGACCCGCAGCAACGGCTGCTGCTCGAGCTTTCGTGGGAAGCGTTCGAGCGCGCCGGGGTGGATCCGGACAGCGTGCGCGGCAGCCGGGCCGGGGTCTTCGTGGGCACCAACGGCCAGGACTACGCGGGCGTCGTGGACAGCGTCGCCGACGAGATCGAGGGCTACCTGGCCACCGGAAACTCGGCCGCGGTGGTCTCCGGCCGGCTCGCCTACAGCTTCGGGCTCGAGGGCCCGGCCATGACGATCGACACGGCGTGCTCGGCGTCGCTGGTCGCGCTGCACCTCGCGGTCCAAGCGCTGCGCACCGGCGAGTGCTCGCTGGCGCTGGCCGGCGGTGTCACGGTGATGTCGACGCCGCGGGCGTTCGTCGAGTTCTCCCGCCAGCGCGGCCTTTCCCCCGACGGCCGCTGCAAGGCGTTCGCCGAGGGCGCCGACGGCACCGGCTGGGGCGAGGGTGTCGGCATGCTGCTCGTCGAGCGGCTCTCCGACGCCCAGCGGCTCGGCCACCCCGTGCTCGCGGTGATCCGCGGCAGCGCGATCAACCAGGACGGCGCCTCCAACGGCCTGACCGCGCCCAACGGTCCGTCTCAGCAGCGCGTGATCCGCCAGGCGCTGGGCAACGCGAAGCTCCGTCCATCCGATGTGGACACGGTCGAGGCGCACGGCACCGGCACGGTGCTCGGCGACCCGATCGAAGCGCAGGCCCTGCTGGCCACCTACGGCCAGGACCGGCCGGGCGACCCGCTGTGGCTCGGGTCGGTGAAGTCGAACATCGGGCACACCCAGGCCGCCGCCGGCGTGGCCGGCGTGATCAAGATGGTCAAGGCCCTCGAACACGGCGTGCTCCCGCAGACGCTGCACGTCGACCAGCCGTCGTCCCATGTGGACTGGAGCGCGGGCGCGGTGTCGCTGCTCACCGAGCGGACGCCGTGGCCGGAGACCGGACGCGCCCGTCGCGGCGCCGTCTCCGCGTTCGGCGTCAGCGGCACGAACGCGCACATCATCCTGGAACAAGCACCCGACGCCGAGCCGGTGCCGGCCGAGCCGGGCCTGGTCGGCGGCGCCGTGCCGCTGGTGCTGTCCGGCCGCACGCCCGCCGCGCTGGCCGAGCAGGCCGCGCAGCTGCGCACCTACCTGACCCGCTACCCGGACGCCGACCTGACGTCGGTGGGCCGGGCGCTCGCCGTCTCGCGGGCCGCTCTGGAGTACCGATCCGCTTTCCTGGCGACCGATCACCAGGAAGCGCTTACCGCTCTCGACGCGCTGGCTCGCGGCGAACTGGGCACCGGGACCGCGCGCGGTGACGTCAAGTCCGTCTTCGTCTTCCCCGGCCAAGGCTCGCAGTGGGTCGGCATGGCCGTCGAGCTGATCGACGCGTCGCCGGTGTTCGCGGCACGGATCGAGGAGTGCGCGGCGGCACTGGCGTCCCATGTGGACTGGTCGCTGCTCGACGTCCTGCGCGGCGTCGAGGGCGCGCCGGGGTTCGACCGGGTGGACGTCGTCCAGCCTGTCCTGTGGGCTGTCATGGTCTCGCTGGCCGCGCTGTGGCGCGCGCACGGCGTCGAGCCGTCCGCCGTGGTCGGGCACTCGCAGGGCGAGATCGCGGCCGCGGTCGTCTCTGGTGGACTGTCGCTTGAGGACGGTGCGCTGGTCGTCGCGTTGCGCAGCAAGGCGATCCTCGCCCTGGCCGGACGCGGCGGCATGGTGTCGGTGCCGCTCGGTCACGACGCCGTCGTCGAGCTGGTCGCGGCCTGGGACGGGCGCCTGTCGGTGGCCGCGGTCAACGGCCCGCGCTCCACCGTCGTCTCCGGCGACGCCGACGCGGTGGACGAACTGGTCGCGCACTGCGCGGAGCAGGACGTCCGGGCCAAGAAGATCCCGGTCGACTACGCGTCACACTCCGCGCACGTCGAGTCCCTGGAGACCGAACTCCTCGACCTGCTCGCGCCGATCCGGCCGCGTCAGGCCGACGTGCCGTTCTACTCGACGGTGACCGGCGAGCCGATCGACACCACCCGCCTCGACGCCCGGTACTGGTACGAGAACCTCCGCAACACCGTCCGGTTCGAGCCGGTCACCCGAGAGCTCATCGCGCGCGGCCACTCGGTGTTCGTCGAGTGCAGCCCGCACCCGGTGCTCACCGTCGGCGTCCAGGACACTGTGGACGACTCCGGCGCGGACGCGACGGCCGTTGGCACATTGCGCCGCAACGAAGGCGGCGCGGACCAGTTCCTCGGCGCGCTGACCCAGGCGCACATGCACGGCGCAACGCCCGACTGGGCGCAGACGTTCGGCGTGCTGCCCGCGCCGGAGCACGACCTGCCCACCTATCCGTTCCAGCGCGAGCGGTTCTGGCTGGAGGAGGACCCGGACGCCGTCGCGCCGGTCACCGTTTCCGAACCGGAGGCCCGGTTCTGGTCCGCAGTGGACTCAGGTGACATCGACGGGCTCGCGCGGACCCTCGCCGTGGACGCGGGTGCCGCCGAGTCGCTCGGCGCGCTGCTGCCCGCGCTGTCGTCCTGGCGGCGTCAGGAGCAGGAGCGGTCCGAACTGGACTCGTGGCGCTACCGCGTCACCTGGAAGCCGTTGCCGGAGAACAGAATCACGCCGGACGGGATCTGGATCGCCGTCGTCTCGGCCACCGGCGAAACCCCCGCGCTCGAAGGCGTCACGGTCGTGCCGGTCGTCGTCGACGCCGCCACGATCGACCGTGCCACGCTGGCCGAGCTGCTGCGCGACGCCTGCCCGGACGCCTTGCCGTCCGGTGTCGTCTCCTTCCTCGCGGCCGACGACCGGCCGCACCCCGAGTACCCCGCCGTGCCCGCGTTCGTGGCCGGCACTCTGACCCTTGTCCAGGCCCTCGGCGACGCCGGGATCGACGCTCCACTGTGGATCACCACGAGCGGCGCGGTCTCGGTCGACCCGGCGGACACGCTGACGCACCCGCACCAGGCCCTGCTGTGGGGCCTCGGCCGCGTCGTCGCCCAGGAGCACCCCCAGCGCTGGGGCGGCCTCGCCGACCTCGCCGGCGCCACCGACCTGCGCGGCCTCGCCGGGGTGCTCGCCGCGAGCGACGGCGAGGACCAGGTCGCGTTGCGCGCGGCCGGAGCGTTCGCGCGCCGGCTCGTCCGCGACCCGAGCCACGCCCGGCCGCCGGCCGCGCGGCAGTGGCGTCCCGAAGGAACGGTGCTGGTCACCGGCGGGACCGGGGCGCTCGGCGGGCACGTTGCCCGCTGGCTCGCCCGGGCCGGCGCCGAGCACATCCTGCTGACCAGCCGCCGGGGCATCGACGCCCCGGGCGCACCCGAGCTGCAGGCCGAGCTCGTCGCGCTCGGCGCCCGCGTCACCACCGCGGCCTGCGACGTCGCCGACCGCGACGCGCTGGCCGCACTGATCGGATCCGTGCCAGACCTCTCCACGATCGTGCACACCGCGGCCGTGCTCGACGACAACATCCTCGACGAGCTGACCGTCGAGCAGTACGAGCGCACCCTGCGCGTCAAGGTCACCGCCGCGGTCAACCTCGACGAGCTGACCCGCGACCTCGACCTGTCCGCGTTCGTCCTGTTCTCCTCCTTCGCCGGCACGTTCGGCCTGGCCGGGCAGGGCAACTACGCGCCGGGAAACGCTTTCCTCGACGCGCTCGCCGAACGGCGGCGCGCGCTCGGCCGGCCCGCGACGTCGCTGGCCTGGGGGCACTGGTCCGGCGGCGGCATGGCCGAAGGCGTCGTCGAAGAGGTCCTGCGCCGCCGCGGCAGCGCCGACATGGCGCCGGACGTCGCGATCGGCGTGGTCCAGCAGGCGCTGGACCACGACGACACGTTCCTGGCGATCGCGAACATCGACTGGGACAAGTTCGTGCCCGCGTTCAGCGCCGGCCGCGCCCGCCCGCTGATCAGCGAGATCCCGGAGGCGGCCGCGATCATGGCCGCGAAGCCGGCCGCCGCGGCGGAGGCGCCGACCGGACTGGCCGCGCGGATCGCCCGACTGTCCGAAAAGGACCAGCACGCGGCCGTCCTCGAAATCGTGCTCGGCCAGGCGGCCGGGGTGCTCGGGCACGCGTCCGCCGACGCGATCGACGCCGGGCTGGCCTTCCGCGACCTCGGGTTCGACTCGCTGACCGCGGTCGACTTCCGCAACCGGATGACCGCGGCCACCGGGCTGAAGCTGCCCGCGACGCTGGTGTTCGACTACCCGACGGCCGACGTGCTGGCCCGCCACATCCGCGGCGAGCTGGCCGGTGCCGCACCCGCGCCGACGACCGAAGTGGCCGTGGCCACCACGACAGACGATCCGATCGCCATCGTGGCGATGAGCTGCCGGTTCCCCGGCGGCGTCCGGAATCCCGACGACCTGTGGAACCTGGTCTCCGGTGGCGGCGACGCCATCGGGCCGTTCCCCACCGACCGCGGCTGGGACCTGGCCGCCCTGTACGACGCCGACCCGGACGCGGCCGGCACCAGCTACGTCCGCGAAGGCGGTTTCCTCGACGGTGCTGCCGACTTCGACCCCGCGTTCTTCGGGATCAGCCCGCGTGAGGCGATGGCGATGGACCCGCAGCAGCGGCTGCTGCTGGAGACGTCCTGGGAAGCGGTCGAGCGCGCGGGCATCGACCCCGCGACGTTGCGGGGCAGCCGGTCCGGCGTGTTCGTCGGCCTGACCTACCACGACTACGGCACCCGGCTGCACGCGTCCGATGAGGACGTCGAGGGTTACTTCGGCACCGGCAACACCGCGAGCGTCGCGTCGGGCCGGATCTCTTACACACTGGGGCTAGAAGGCCCCGCGGTCACTGTGGACACTGCCTGTTCGTCCTCTTTGGTCGCCCTGCACCTCGCCGCTCAGGCCCTGCGCAACGGTGAGTGCGAGATGGCGCTCACCGGCGGCGTCGTGGTGATGTCGACGCCGGAGATGCTGGTCGAGTTCAGCCGGCAGCGTGGCTTGGCCGCAGACGGCCGCTGCAAGGCGTTCGGCGCGGCCGCCGACGGGTTCGGTTCCGGCGAGGGCATCGGCATGCTCGTGCTGGAGCGGCTGTCGGACGCGCGTCGCCACGGCCACCCGGTGCTCGCCGTGGTCCGCGGCAGCGCGGTCAACCAGGACGGTGCGTCCAACGGCCTCACCGCGCCCAACGGCCCCTCGCAGCAGCGGGTCATCCGCCAGGCGCTGACCTCGGCCGGACTGTCCACTTCGGACGTCGACGCCGTCGAGGCGCACGGCACGGGCACCTCGCTGGGTGACCCGATCGAGGCGCAGGCGCTGATCGCGACCTACGGTGCCGACCGCGCGGGCGACCCGCTGTGGCTCGGCTCGATCAAGTCCAACATCGGGCACACGCAGGCCGCCGCGGGTGTCGCCGGCGTGATCAAGATGGTCTTGGCGATGCGCCACGGCCTGCTCCCGCAGACCCTGCACGCCGACGAGCCGTCGCCGCACATCGACTGGAGCGACGGCACGGTCGCGCTGCTCACCGAGGCCACGCCGTGGCCGGAGACCGGCCGGCCGCGCCGCGCGGGTGTGTCGTCGTTCGGCATCAGCGGGACGAACGCGCACGTCATCCTCGAGCAGGCCGACGAACCGGAGCCCGCCGAGGACGCCACGGCGCCGGCGATCGTGCCGCTCACCCTCTCGGCCAAGACCGAGGACGCCCTGTTCGCGCTGGCCGGACGCCTGCACGCGCACCTGACCGAACACCCGGACGTCACACCGGCGGACGTCGCCGCGTCGCTGACCACACGGGCGCGGTTCGACCACCGCGGTGTCGTAGCCGGTGCCAACCGGGACGAACTCCTGGAAGGCCTGGCCGCGCTCGCCGCCGGATCCGGAGTGTCGGGCACGGCCGCGACCGGCGGGTCGGCGTTCCTGTTCAGCGGACAGGGCAGCCAGCGCGCCGGGATGGGACGTGAGCTGTACGACGCGTTCGGCGTGTTCGCCGACGCCTTGGACGAGATCTGCGCCGGGTTCGAGGCGCACCTGGACCGCCCACTGCGGATGGTCATGTTCGCCGACGCCGGTTCGCCCGATGCGGCCCTGCTTGACCAGACGAGCTACACCCAGGCCGCGCTGTTCGCGCTGGAAGTCGCGCTGTACCGGCTCTTCGAGCACTGGGGCGTGACGCCCGATCACCTGGTCGGTCACTCCATCGGCGAGCTGGCGGCCGCGCACGTCGCGGAGGTGCTGTCGCTCGCCGACGCCGTCAAGCTGGTCGCGGCGCGCGGCCGCCTCATGCAGGCGCTGCCGACCGGCGGCGCGATGGTCGCGATCCAGGCCACCGAGGCGGAGGTTTCGGTATATCTGTCTGACCGTGTGACCGTTGCGGCGTTGAACGGCCCGAACTCGACGGTCATCTCCGGCGACGAGGCCGCCGTCCTGGCCGTCGCGGCCCACTTCGCCGAGCTGGGCCGCAAGACCAAGCGCCTGGTCGTGAGTCACGCGTTCCACTCGCCGCTGATGGACCCGATGCTGGCGGAGTTCCGCGGTATAGCGGAGTCTCTGTCATACAGTCAGCCGGTCATACCGATCGTCTCGAACGTCACCGGTGAGCCGATCACGGCGTTCGACGCCGAGTACTGGGTCACCCACGTCCGCGGCGCGGTCCGCTTCCTCGACGGGATGCGGACCCTCGAAGCCGCCGGGGTCACGACCTACATCGAGCTGGGCCCGGACGGCGTGCTGTCGGCGATGGCCCAGGACTGCGTGGCCGAGGGCGTCTTCGCCGCGGCCACCCGCCGGGGACGCCCCGAGCCGCAGGCCGCCGTCGCGGCGCTGGCCCAGGCGTACGTCCGCGGCGTGCCGGTGAGCTGGGACGCCGTCCTCGGCGGCGCCGGCACCCGCGTCGAGCTGCCCACCTACCCGTTCCAGCACCGGCGCTTCTGGCCGCGCGAGCGCGCGGTCGAACCGGCCGTCGACCCGATCGAGGCCGGCTTCTGGGCCGCGATCGAGTCCGGTGACCTCGACACCGTCTCGGACACCCTGGACCTGCCTGCCGACGCCCTGACCGACCTCGTCCCGTCGCTGGCCGGCTGGCGCCGTCGCCGTCTCGCCGCATCCACAGTGGACAACTGGCGCTACGGCACCGACTGGGCCCCGTTGAACCTCGACGGCCACCTCACCGGCGACTGGCTGCTGCTCACCCCCGAAACCGCGCTCGACCTGGTCGAAGACGTCTCTACCGCGCTGACCACGAACGGCGCGTCCGTGCGCAAGATCGTGGTGACCGACCGCGACACCCTGGCCACACAGATCCGCGTCGCGCTCGCCGAAGCGCCGGCCGCGGGCGTGCTTTCCCTGCTGCCCCTGGGCGACGCCGGTCTGCCGGACACGGTCGTCGCGCTCCGGGCACTCGCCGAGGCGGGCACCGACCTGCGGCTCTGGACCGTCACGTCCGGGGCCGTCACCTGCGGCGAAGCCCTGCGCAGCGCCGACCAGGCCCAGGTCTGGGGCCTCGGCCGGGTCGCCGCGCTGGAACAGCCGCAGCGCTGGGCCGGCCTGCTCGACCTGCCCGAACGGCTCGACGTGCGGACCGGCACCCGGCTGGCCGCGGTACTCGCCGGCGGCCACGACGAAGACCAGCTCGCGGTCCGGGACCACGGCGTCTTCGGCCACCGGATCGTCCGCGCGACCGGTGCCCCGGCCGCCGACTGGCAGCCCACCGGCACCGCGCTGATCACCGGCGGCACCGGCGCGCTCGGCGCCCGCGTGGCCCGCCACCTGGCCGGCCGCGGCATCGACCACCTCGTCTTGACCAGCCGTCGCGGCCTCGACGCGCCCGGCGCCGCCGGCCTGCGCGACGAACTGACCGCGCTCGGCGTCTCCGTCACGATCGCCGCCTGCGACGCGGCCGACCGCGACGCCCTCGCCGAGGTCGTCGCCGCCATCCCGGCCGAGCACCCGCTCACCACCGTCGTCCACACCGCCGGCGTGCTCGACGACGGCGTCGTCGACTCGCTCGACGCCGACCGGTTCGCCACGGTCGCGCGCGCCAAGGTCACCGCCGCCGGGCACCTCGACGCCCTCACCCGCGACTTGCCCATCACCGCGTTCGTGCTGTTCTCCTCGACCGCCGGCGTGTTCGGCGCGCCCGGCCAGGGCAACTACGCCGCGGCCAACGCCGGGCTCGACGCCCTCGCCGAACGCCGCCGCGCCGACGGCCTGCCCGCGACGTCCATCGCCTGGGGTGCCTGGGCGGGCAGCGGCATGGCCACCGACGACGGCGTCGCCGAACGCCTGCGGCGCACCGGTGTGCCGCAGATGGATCCGGAGCTGGCACTGTCCGCTTTGGACCGTGCGGTCACCTCGGACGCGGCCACGGTCTGCGTCGTCGACGTCGACTGGGCGAAGTTCGCGCCCGGCTTCACCGCCGCCCGGCCGAGCCCGCTCATCGGCGACCTCCCGGAGGTCCGCGCGCTCAAGCCCACAATGGACGACACTCGGCCCGAGTCGCTCACCGAGCGGATCGCCGGGCTGCCCGAAACCGAGCGGCGGCTGCTGGTCGTCGACTTCGTCCGCGGCGGCGTCGCAGCCGTGCTCGGGCACGCCGGGATCGCCGACGTGCCGGAGAACAAGGCGTTCACCGAGCTCGGGTTCGACTCGCTCACCGCGGTCGAGCTGCGCAACCGCCTCACCGCGGCCACCGGCCTGACCCTGCCCTCGACCCTCGTCTACGACCACCCGACCCCCGCCGCGCTGGCCGAGCACCTGTGTGCCGAGCTGGCCGGCGAGACCGCCGGGGCGCTCGTCCGGGCCCACGCGGCCGAGGACGACGACCCGATCGCCATCGTCGCGATGAGCTGCCGGTACCCCGGCGGCATTCACTCGCCCGAGGACCTGTGGCGGATGATCGTCGCCGGCCGCGACGCCGTTTCGGAACTGCCTGGCGACCGCGGCTGGGACTTCGACGCGCTGTTCGGCGACGGCCTGGGCGCGTCCGCCGCACGGCACGGCGCGTTCCTCTACGACGTCGCCGACTTCGACGCCGGGTTCTTCGGCATCTCGCCGCGCGAAGCGCTGGGCATGGACCCGCAGCAGCGGCTGCTGCTGGAGACGTCGTGGGAGGCCTTCGAGCGCGCCGGCATCGACCCGAAGTCGGTGCGCGGCCAGGAAATCGGCGTGTTCGCAGGAACCAACAGCCAGGACTACGCCACGCTGCTGCAGAGCTCCGGCGAGGACGTCGAGGGCTACCTGGCCACCGGCAACGCGGGCAGCGTGGTCTCCGGCCGGCTGTCCTACACCTTCGGCTTCACCGGCCCGGCGGTCACTGTGGACACCGCGTGCTCGTCTTCGCTGGTGGCACTGCACCTCGCCGCGCAGTCGCTGCGTTCGGGCGAGTGCTCGCTGGCGCTCGCCGGTGGTGTCGCGGTGATGTCGACGCCCACCACGTTCGTCGAGTTCTCGCGTCAGCGCGGCCTCGCCGAGGACGGCCGGGTCAAGGCGTTCGCCGCCGCGGCCGACGGCACGGGCTGGGGCGAAGGCGCCGGCATGCTCCTGCTGGAAAGGCTTTCCGATGCCCAGCGCCACGGTCACCAGGTACTGGCCGTGGTGCGCGGCAGCGCGATCAACCAGGACGGCGCGTCCAACGGCATCACCGCCCCCAGCGGTCCGGCCCAGCAACGCGTCATCCGCCAGGCCCTCGCCAACGCCGGACTGTCCACTTCGGACGTCGACGCCGTCGAGGCGCACGGCACCGGCACGACCCTGGGCGACCCGATCGAAGCCCAGGCGCTGATCGCCACCTACGGCACCGACCGCGAGACGCCGCTGTGGCTCGGCTCGGTCAAGTCGAACATCGGCCACACCCAGGCCGCCGCGGGTGTCGGCGGGATCATCAAGATGGTCGAGGCGATGCGCCACGGCGTCCTGCCCGCGACCTTGCACGTCGACGAGCCGACGCCGCACGTCAACTGGTCGGCCGGCACCGTCCGGCTGCTCACCGAGGCCACGGCCTGGCCGGAGACCGGCCGCCCGCGCCGCGCCGGCGTCTCGTCGTTCGGGTTCAGCGGCACCAACGCGCACACGATCATCGAGCAGGCGCCGCCATCGGAAGCCATCGTCGCGCCGGAAACGCTGCCCGCGCTCGTGCCGGTGGTGGTGTCCGGTGCGGACGAAGACGGTCTTCGCGCCCAAGCGCGTCGTTTGGCCGCATACCTCGACGAATTCGAGCCGGCCGAAGCCGCCGCCGCGCTCGCCGTCACCCGTTCCGCGCTGGAGCACCGCGCCGGATTCCTGGCGACGAGCCGGGAGGACCTGCTGGCCGGGCTCGCCGCTGTCGCCCGGGGCGAGGGCGCTCACGGCACCGCGACCGGCGGTGGTCTCGCGTTCCTGTTCACCGGACAGGGCAGCCAGCGGCTCGGCATGGGCCGGGAGCTGCACGAGACCTACCCGGTGTTCGCGGCCGCGTTCGACGAGATCCGCACCGCGTTCGACTTCGACCTTGACGGCGGCGACCTCGACCAGACGCAGTACGCGCAGGCGAACCTGTTCGCGCTGGAAGTGGCGTTGTTCCGGCTCTTCGAGTCCTGGGGCGTGCGGCCGGACTTCCTCGCCGGGCACTCGATCGGCGAGCTGGCCGCCGCGCACGTCGCGGGCGTGTTCTCGCTGGCGGACGCGGTGAAGCTGGTCTCGGCTCGCGGCCGGCTCATGCAGGCGCTGCCGACCGGCGGGGCCATGGTCGCGATCCAGGCGACCGAGGACGAGGTCACGCCGTTCCTGTCGGACGCGGTCAGCATCGCGGCCCTGAACGGTCCCGAGTCGACGGTCGTTTCCGGTGACGAGGACGCCGTCTTGGCCCTCGTGGCGCGGTTCGAAGGCCGCAAGACCAAGCGGCTCACGGTGAGCCACGCGTTCCATTCGTCGCGTATGGACGCCATGCTCGACGACTTCCGCGCGGTGGCGGAAACCCTGACTTTCCATTCGCCGCGTATTCCTGTCGTGTCCACTGTGTCCGGTGAGCTGGCGACCGGCCTGACCAACCCGGGTTACTGGGTGGACCAGGTCCGCGGCACGGTCCGGTTCCTCGACGCGATGCGCACGCTCGCCGCCCGCGGCGTGACGATGTTCCTGGAACTCGGTCCCGAGGGCGTGCTGACCGCGGCGGGCCAGGACTGCGTGACCGGCGACTTCACCGCCGCGCTGCGTGGCGGCCGCGCCGAGACCGCGTCGGTGCTGACCGCGCTGACCGAGGTCCACATCCACGGCGCCGACGTCGACTGGGCGTCGGTGTTCGCGGGTGTCCCGACAACGCGCGTCACACTGCCGACGTATGCCTTCCAGCGACGGCGCTACTGGCCGGAGCAGCCGGCCGCCGTCGTCACGACGACGTCGGCGAGCCCGGCCGAAGCCGAGTTCTGGACGGCGGTCGAGAACGCCGACTTCGCCGCCGTCACCGGCACTCTCGCTCTCGACGGTGACCAGCCGCTCAGCGCCGTGCTGCCCGCGCTCTCCGCGTGGCACCGGCAGCAACGCGTCGAGTCCGTTGTGGACGGCTGGCGTTATCGCGTCGCCTGGCAGCCGGTGACCGACCTCGCGGCACCCGTGCTGCGTGGCACGTGGCTGGTCGTCGGCGACGCCGAACACCCGCTGTGCGGCGCGCTCACCCGCGCCGGGGCCGATGTCGTCGTCACCGACGGCGAGATCCCCGAGGAAACCGCTTTCGACGGTGTTGTTTCGCTGCTCGGCGCCAACGACGAGCCGCACCCCGAACACCCGGGCGTCACGCTCGGCGCCGCCGCGAACCTCACGCTGGTCCGCGCGCTCGGCGAGGCCGGGATCGACGCTCCCTTGTGGATGGTGACGCGCGGCGCGGTCTCGACCGGCCGCGCCGACGTCCTCGGCTCGGCGTCCCAGGCCCTGGTCTGGGGCATCGGCCAGGTCGCCGGCCTGGAGCTGCCGCACCGCTGGGGCGGCCTGCTCGACCTGCCCGCCGAACTGGACGACCGGGCGCTCGCCCGGGTCGCCGGCGCGCTGGCCGGCACCGAAGACCAGGTCGCGGTCCGCGGCTCCGGCGTCTACGTGCGCCGGCTCGTGCCCGCGCCGCTGCCGGCCGGCGTCACGTCGTGGACTCCGCGCGGCACCGTGCTGATCACCGGAGGAACCGGCGCGCTGGGTGCCGAGGTCGCCCGCTGGGCGGCCGCGGGTGGTGCGGAACGGCTGGTGCTGACCAGCCGCGCCGGACTCGCCGCACCCGGTGCCGAGGCACTGCGCGACGAACTCGCCGAGTCCGGTGTGGACGTCGTGGTCGCCGCGCTGGACGTCACCGATCGTGACGCCCTGACCGCGCTCGTCGCCGAGTACCCGGTCGACGCCGTCGTGCACGCGGCCGGCGTCGAATGGGCGACACCACTGGACACTGTGGACGTCGCCGGGTTCGCCGAGGTGCTGTCCGCCAAGGTGACCGGTGCTGCCAACCTGGACGCCGTGCTCGAAACGTCCGAACTGGACGCTTTTGTGCTCTTCTCGTCGATCTCGGGCATCTGGGGCTCGGGTGGGCAGGCCGCCTACGCGGCGGCGAACGCCTACCTCGACGCCCTCGCCCAGGCCCGACGGGCGCGCGGGCTCGCCGCCACGGCCGTGGCGTGGGGTCCGTGGGCCGGGGGAGGCATGGCCGCTCGCGGTGACGCGATCGACCAGCTGCGCCGCCGCGGCCTCGAGCCCCTCGCGCCGGCCTCGGCGATCGCCGCCCTCGGCCGTGCGGTCGGTGCGGACGAGACCGCCGTCGTGGTCGCCGACGTCGACTGGGCCAAGTTCGCCCCGGCGTTCACCGCGGCCCGGCCGCGGCCGCTGCTGGACGGCGTGCCCGAGGTGCGCCGTGTGCTCGCTGATTCCACTGTGGACACGACGTCCGCCGACGTCTCCGAGCTGGCCGGCCGGCTGGCCGGGCTGGGGGAGGCCGAGCAGGACCGCCTGCTCGTCGACTTGGTCCGGACCGAGGCCGCCGCGGTGCTCGGCCACACCGGCACCGACGCGGTCGTGCCCGGCCGCGCGTTCAAGGAACTCGGGTTCGACTCGCTGACCGCCGTCGAGCTGCGCAACCGGCTCACCGCGGCGACCGGCATCCGGCTCCCCGCGACGCTGGTGTTCGACTACCCGAACGCGACCGTCCTGGCCGGCCACTTGCGCACCGAACTCACCGGTGGCCGGGAAACCGCCGGCGCCGACGTCGTGTCCGACATGCGCACTGGGGCCGACGACCCGATCGTGATCGTGGCCATGAGCTGCCGTTATCCCGGCGGCGTCCGGTCGCCGGAGGAGCTGTGGCGCCTCGTCGCCGACGGCGTCGACGCGATCGCGGACTTCCCGGCCGACCGCGGCTGGGACCTGGGCGCGCTGTTCGACCCGGACCCGGACAACACCGGCACCAGCTACGCCCGCACCGGCGGCTTCCTCGACGGCGTCGACCGCTTCGACGCGGCGTTCTTCGGGATCAGCCCGCGTGAGGCCCTCGCCATGGACCCGCAGCAGCGGCTGCTGCTCGAGACGACCTGGGAGGCCTTCGAGCGGGCCGGCATCGACCCGCACACGGTCCGCGGCAGCCGGACCGGCGTCTTCGCCGGGACGAACCTGCAGGACTACGGCACACTGCTGACCGGGCAGCCCGGTCTCGAAGGGCACCTGGCCACCGGCAACGCGGCCGCGGTCGTGTCCGGCCGGCTGTCCTACACTTTCGGGCTCGAAGGCCCGGCGGTCACGGTTGATACTGCGTGCTCGTCTTCGCTGGTCGCGCTGCACCTCGCGGCGCAGGCCCTGCGGGCGGGCGAGTGCTCGCTCGCCCTGGCGGGCGGCGTGGTCGTCATGTCGACACCGAACGCGTTCATCGAGTTCTCCCGCCAGCGCGGGCTGGCCGAGGACGGCCGGTGCAAGCCGTTCGCCGAGGCCGCCGACGGCACCGGCTGGGGTGAAGGCGTCGGCATGCTCCTGCTGGAGCGGCTGTCCGACGCCCAGCGCAACGGCCACCCGGTCCTGGCGATCGTGCGGGGGAGCGCGATCAACCAGGACGGTGCGTCCAACGGCCTCACCGCGCCGAACGGGCCCGCGCAGCAGCGCGTGATCCGACAGGCGTTGACCAGTGCCGGTCTGTCCACTTCGGACGTCGACGCTGTCGAAGGTCACGGCACCGGTACGACATTGGGCGACCCGATCGAGGCGCAGGCGTTGCTGGCCACCTACGGCCAGGACCGCGAGACGCCGTTGCTTTTGGGCTCGCTCAAGTCCAACATCGGACACACCCAGGCTGCGGCCGGTGTTGGCGGGATCATCAAGATGGTCCAGGCGATGCAGCACGGGCTGCTGCCGAAGACGCTGCACGTCGACGAGCCGTCGTCCAAGGTGGACTGGGCTTCGGGAGCGGTCGAGCTGCTGACCGATTCTCGCGTATGGCCGGCGGTGGACCGGCCGCGCCGCGCCGCGGTGTCTTCGTTCGGCATGAGCGGCACGAACGCCCACGTCGTTCTCGAGCAGGCGCCCGAGGCCGTCGAGCCGGAACGGTTGCCCGCCGGGGAACCAGCACCGTGGGTGCTCTCCGCCCGCGACGCCGACGCCCTGCGTGACCAGGCGATCCGCCTCCACGCGCAGCTCGACGGCGTGGACTGGGAGCCGGTCGACGTCGCCTTCTCGCTCGCCACGTCCCGCGCCCGGCACGAGCACCGTGCGGTGCTGACCGGGGACCGGGCCGAACTGCTCGCCGCCCTCGGCGCGCTGGGCCGCGGCGAACCCGCCGCGCAGCTGGTGCGGGACGTCGTCGCCGACGGCTCGACCGCGTTCCTGTTCACCGGCCAGGGCAGCCAGCGGGCCGGGATGGGCCGCGAGCTGTACACGGCGTTCCCGGTGTTCGCGGACGCCCTGGACGCGGTGTGCGCCGAGTTCGACACCCACCTGGACCGTCCACTCCGGACGGTCGTCTTCGGGGACTTCGCCCTGCTCGACCAGACCGCCTACACCCAGGCCGCGCTGTTCGCGGTCGAGGTGGCGCTGTTCCGGCTGCTGGAGAACCTGGGCGTCCGGCCGGACTTCCTGCTCGGCCACTCGATCGGCGAACTGGCGGCGGCGCACGTCGCCGGTGCCCTCTCGCTGACGGACGCGGTCACTCTGGTCGCCGCCCGGGGTCGCTTGATGCAGGCCCTGCCGACCGGTGGCGCGATGGTGGCTGTGCAGGCAACCGAGGCGGAGGTTTCGGTATATCTGTCTGACCGTGTGACCGTTGCGGCGTTGAACGGCCCGACCTCGACCGTGATCTCCGGCGACGAGGACGCCGTGTTGGCAGTTGCCGCGCAGTTCGCCGAGCTGGGTCGCAAGACCAAGCGCCTCACGGTCAGCCACGCGTTCCACTCGCCGCTGATGGACCCGATGCTGGCCGAGTTCCGCGGTATAGCTGAGTCTCTGTCTTACGGTAAGACGGTTATACCGATCGTCTCGAACGTCACCGGTGAGGTGGTGACCGAGTTCGACGCGGACTACTGGGTGCGGCATGTGCGTGAGGCCGTCCGGTTCGTCGACGGCATCCGGACCCTCTCCGCCCAGGGCGTGACGAGGTTCGTCGAGCTGGGCCCGGACGGCGTCCTGTCCGCACTCGGCCAGGACTGCCTGGACGAGCCCGCTGTGTTCACCGCCGTCCTGCGCGGCGACCGGCCGGAACGCCGAACCCTGCTCACCGCCCTCGCCACGGCCTACACCCACGGCGCGGACGTCGACTGGGCCGCGCTGACCCCCGGCGCGCGCCGGATCACCCTGCCCACCTACGCCTTCCAGCGGAGCCGCTTCTGGCCGACGCCCACCGCGTCGAGCCGGGGCGCCGCCGCCGGGCTGGGCCTGGACGCGGCCGAGCACCCGATGCTCGGCGCGGCCGTCTCGCTGGCGGGCGGCGACGGCGTGCTGTTCACCAGCAGGCTGTCGACGCTGACCCACCCGTGGCTGGCCGACCACGCCGTGCACGGCACCGTGCTCGTGCCCGGCACCGGCCTGGTCGAACTGGCCGTCCGCGCCGGCGACCAGGTGGGCTGTGACCACCTCGAAGAGCTCACCCTGCAAGCGCCGCTGGTGCTGCCCGCCGACGGCGGCGTCCAGCTGCAGGTCACCGTGGGCGAACCGGACGGAGACGGCCGCCGAGAGGTGACCGTCCACTCGCGACCGGAAGGCACCACGTTCGGCCACCCGTGGACGACCCACGCCACCGGTCTGCTCGGCACCGTCGCCGCGACACCGCCCGCCGAGCTGGCCGAATGGCCGCCCGCCGGCGCCACGGCGCTGGAGACGGCACGGCTCTACGACGACCTCGCCGGAGCCGGTTTCGGCTACGGTCCGGCGTTCCGCGGCCTGCGTTCCGCGTGGCAGCTCGGTGACGACGTCTACGCCGAGGTCACCCTTGAGTCCGAAGTGGACGAATCGTTCGGGCTGCACCCGGGACTGTTCGACTCGGTGCTGCACGCGATCGGCCTGAGCGGCCGGCTCACCGGTGAGGGCACGGGGATTCCGTTCGCCTGGACCGGCGTCACGCTGCACGCCTCGGGCGCGTCGGCACTGCGGGCCAAGCTGTCCCCGGCCGGCAGCGGCGTCTCGCTGGAACTGTTCGACGCCGCCGGGCAGCCGGTCGCGACGGTCGGCTCCCTCGTGCTGCGCCCGGTCTCGGCCGACGCGCTCGACACCGCCCGGACCGAGTCGATGTTCCGCCTGGAATGGACGCCGGTCCAGCCGTCCGGGACGGCCGGGATCGGCCACCTCGACCGGCTCGGCGACACCCGGCCCGAGTTCGTACTGGCCACTGTGGACGCCGAGGACTCGGCGGCCGGGGCGCACGAAGCCGCGCACCGGGCGTTGGCGCTGGTCCAGGAGTGGATCGACGGCACCGACGAGGCGAAGCTCGTCCTGGTCACCCGCGGCGCGGTCGCCGTCCGGCCGGAGGACGACGTCCCCGGCCTGGCCGCCGCTACCGTCTGGGGCCTGGTCCGGTCGGCGCAGTCCGAGAACCCGGACCGCCTGGTCCTGCTGGACACCGACACCGATGACGAGCAGGCCATCGCCGCCGCCCTGGCGACCGGCGAACCGCAGCTCGCCCTGCGTGCGGGGGAGACGTACGTCCCACGCCTGGCGCGGGCCGCGCTCCCGGTGACTGAAGAGTCCACTGTGGATGTCAACGGCACGGTGCTGGTCACCGGCGGAACCGGCGCGCTCGGCGCGTTGTTCACCCGTCACCTCGTCACCCGCCACGGCGCGCGGCACCTGCTGCTGCTCAGCCGTCGCGGCGGCGCCGCCGACGGCGCGGACGCCCTCGCGGCTGAACTCGCCGAACTGGGCGCCGAAGTCCGGTTCGCGGCGTGCGACGCCGCCGACCGTGACGCCCTCGCCGCGGTCCTCGCGGCGATCCCGGCCGAGCACCCGCTGACCGCCGTCGTGCACACCGCCGGTGTGCTGGACGACGGCGTCGTCGGCACCCTCACCCCCGAGCGGATCGACACCGTGCTGCGGCCGAAGGTCGACGCGGCGCTCAACCTGCACGAACTCACCACGGACCTGTCCGCGTTCGTGCTGTTCTCCTCGGCCTCCGGCGTGTTCGGCGCCGCCGGCCAGGCGAACTACGCGGCCGCCAACGTGTTCCTCGACTCCCTGGCCGCACGCCGTCGCGCCGCCGGGCAGCCGGCGACGTCGCTGGGCTGGGGCCTGTGGGCCGACGGCGGCAGCATGGCCGGCGGGCTCGGCGAGGCGGACCGGCGGCGGATGAACCGCGCCGGCGTCGCCGCGCTGACCGCGGACGAGGGCGTCGCGCTGTTCGACGCCGCGCTCGCGTCCGGCGAGGCCGCGCTGGTCCCGATGCGGATGGACGCCGCCGCCCTGCGCGACCCCGGCACCGCGGTGCCGGCCGTGCTGCGCGGCCTGGTCCGGACCACCACCCGCCGGGTGGTGACGGCTGACGTCGTCGCCAGTGGCTCGGCGCTGGCCGACAGACTGTCCACTATGGACGAAGCGGAGCGTGAGCGCACCCTGCTCGGCGTCGTCCGCCAGACCGTCGCGGCCGCCCTCGGCTACGACTCGGCCGACGCGGTGGACGCTGCGAAGGCGTTCAAGGAGCTCGGTTTCGACTCGCTGACCTCGGTCGACCTGCGCAACCGGCTCAACACGGCGACCGGCCTGCGGCTGCCCGCGACCCTGGTGTTCGACTACCCGAACGCGACGACCCTCGCCGCGCACCTGCGCACCGAGCTGCTCGGCTCGGCCGAGCCGGTCGCGGTGGCACCGGTCCGCGCGGTCGACGTCGACGAGCCGATCGCCATCGTGGCGATGAGCTGCCGGTACCCCGGCGGCATCCGCGGGCCGGAAGACCTGTGGCGACTGGTGTCGACCGGCGCCGACGCGATCTCGCCGTTCCCGGTCAACCGCGGCTGGGACCTGGAGAAACTGTTCCACCCCGAGCCCGGCCACAGCGGCACGAGCTACGCCCGCGAGGGCGGGTTCCTGCACGAGGCGGACGAGTTCGACGCCGAGTTCTTCGGCATCTCCCCGCGTGAGGCCCTCGCCATGGACCCGCAGCAGCGGCTGCTGCTGGAGACCTCGTGGGAGGTCTTCGAACGCGCCGGCATCGCGCCGGAAGCGTTGCGGGGCAGCCGGACCGGTGTGTTCGCCGGCCTGATGTACCACGACTACGCCGCGCGGCTGCCGGAGATCCCGGAAGAGGTCGAGGGTTACCTCGGCACCGGCAACGCGGGCAGTGTCCTTTCCGGACGGCTGGCCTACACCTTCGGGCTCGAAGGCCCGGCCGTCACGGTCGACACCGCATGCTCGTCCTCACTGGTGGCGCTGCACCTCGCCGCGCAGGCGCTGCGCAACGGCGAGTGCGAAATGGCGCTGGCCGGCGGTGTCACGGTGATGTCGACGCCGACGACGTTCGTCGACTTCTCCCGCCAGCGCGGCCTCGCCGCGGACGGCCGGTGCAAGTCGTTCGCCGAGGCGGCGGACGGCACCGGCTGGTCCGAGGGTGCCGGTCTCCTGCTGCTGGAACGGCTTTCCGACGCCCGCCGCAACGGCCACCAGGTCCTCGCGGTGGTGCGCGGCAGCGCGATCAACCAGGACGGCGCGTCGAACGGCTTGACCGCGCCCAACGGCCCGTCGCAGCAACGCGTGATCCGCCAGGCCCTCGCCTCGGCCGGACTGTCCACTTCGGACGTCGACGCCGTCGAGGCGCACGGCACCGGCACCACCCTGGGTGACCCGATCGAGGCCCAGGCCCTGCTGGCCACCTACGGCGCCGGCCGCACCGGCGACCCGCTGTACCTCGGCTCGATCAAGTCCAACATCGGCCACAGCCAGGCCGCCGCGGGGGTCGCCGGGATCATCAAGATGGTCATGGCCATGCGGCATGGCGAACTGCCGGCCACCCTGCACGTCGACGAGCCCTCGCGGCACGTCGACTGGGAAGCGGGCGCGGTCGAGCTGCTCACCGAGCGGACGCCGTGGCCGGAGACCGGACGGCCGCGGCGCGCCGCGGTGTCGTCCTTCGGCATCAGCGGCACCAACGCGCACACGATCATCGAGCAGGCACCGGACTTCGCCGAGCCGATCGTGGGGGAGAAGCCTGCGATCGCCACGCCGTTCGTGCTGTCGGCGCGGGACGCGGACGCCCTGCGCGAGCAGGCGTCGCGCCTGCACGCCGTCGCCGCGGAGCAGGACGCGCTCGACGTCGCCCACTCCCTGGTGACCACGCGCAGCCGGATGCCGCTGCGTGCGGTGGTGTCCGGTGTGGACCGCAACGAGCTGCTGCGCGGCCTGGCCGCGCTGGCCGCCGGGGAATCCGGTGGTGTCGTGACGGGTGCGGTGTCGCCGGGTTCGGTGGCGTTCCTCTTCACCGGCCAGGGCAGTCAGCGGCTCGGCATGGGCCGTGAGCTGTACGAGACCTACCCGGTGTTCGCCGCGGCGTTCGACGAGATCCGCGCCGCGTTCGACTTCGACGTGGCCTTCGACACCGACGAGCTGCACCAGACACAGCACACCCAGGCCGCGCTGTTCGCCCTGGAAGTGGCCCTGTTCCGCCTCTGCGAGCACTTCGGCGTCCGGCCGGACTTCCTGGCCGGGCACTCGATCGGCGAGCTGGCCGCGGCACACGTCGCCGGGGTCTTCTCACTGGCCGACGCGGTCAAGCTGGTGTCGGCGCGGGGACGTCTCATGCAGGCGCTCCCGACCGGTGGTGCGATGGTCGCGATCCAGGCGACCGGAGACGAGATCACGCCACACCTGTCGGACTCGGTGAGCATCGCCGCGCTCAACGGTCCGATGTCGACGGTGATCTCCGGTGACGAAGCCGCCGTGCTGGCGGTCGCGGCGCACTTCGCGGACCGCAAGACCAAGCGGCTCACGGTCAGCCACGCGTTCCACTCGCCGTTGATGGACCCGATGCTCGAGGAGTTCCGCGCGGTCGCGGAGACATTGACGTTCACCGAGCCGCGCATCCCGATTGTGTCCACTGTGGATGGCGACCTGACGTCGCCGGGCTACTGGGTGGACCAGGTCCGCGGCGCGGTCCGGTTCCTCGACGCGGTGCGCACGCTGGAAAGCCGTGGTGTCACGACGTTCGTCGAACTGGGTCCGGACGGCGTGCTGTCCGCGCTCGGCCAGGAGATCGCCGCGACCGCGACGTTCGTCCCGGCCCTGCGCAAGGGACGGTCCGAACCGGACACTCTGCTCACGGCGCTCGCCGAGGTCGACGTCCGCAGCGCCGACGTCGACTGGACGCGGCTGTGGGCCGGCTCGGGGGCACGCACGATCGACCTCCCGACCTACGCCTTCCGCCGTCGCCGCTACTGGCTGCACAGCGCGGCGTCCGCCGCGGACGCCTCCGGCCTCGGGCTCGGCAAGGCCGACCACCCGCTGCTGGGCGCGTCGGTCGAGCTGGCCGAAGGGGATGGCCTGGTCTTCACCGGACGGCTCTCCGCGCAGACGCACCCGTGGCTGGCCGAGCACGCGGTGCACGGCGTCACCGTGCTGCCGGGGACGGCCTTCGTCGAGCTCGCGATCCGCGCGGGTGACGAGGTCGGCTGCGACCGCCTCGAAGAGCTGACGCTCGAAGCACCGCTGGTCATCCCGGCCCAGGGCGGTGTCGCCGTCCAGATCACCGTCGGCGCGGCCGACACGTCCGGGCGCCGGACCCTGTCCGTCCACTCGCGACCGGACGGCGAGCCGTGGGTCCGCCACGCCGGCGGCGTGCTCGCCGCGACCGGTGCGCCGATCCCGGTGACCCCGGCGGAGTGGCCACCCGCCGGCGCCGAGGCCGTCGACGTCACCGAGCTGTACGACGGCCTGCAGTCGGCCGGCCTGGCCTACGGCCCGCTGTTCCAGGGCCTGACCGCGGCCTGGCGCCGCGGCACGGAGGTGTTCGCCGAGGTCAGCCTGCCCGAGGACGTCGAACTGTCCGGGTTCGGCCTGCACCCGGCGCTGCTCGACGCGGCCCTGCACGGCATCGGCCTCGGCGCCCTCCCGGCCGAGGGCGGTGCGCGCCTGCCGTTCGTCTGGTCCGGCGTCTCGCTGCACGCGTCCGGCGCCCGGGCGCTGCGCGTCCACCTCGCCGCGACCGGCGCCGAGGCGGTGTCGGTGCACGTCGCCGACCCGTCCGGGGCGCCGGTGTTCTCGGCCGACTCCCTGGTGCTGCGGCCGGTTTCCGCTGGTCAGCTCACTGGTGGGGTCGCGCGAAGCTCGCTGTTCCAGGTCGACTGGACCACCGTCCCCAGGCCTGAAACGGCTCTTCCCGCCGGCTGGCCGGAAGCCGACGGCTTCGTCATCGCGCCGGTCGCCGACGCCGTGTCCGCGCTCGCCGTGGTCCAGACGTGGCTGCCCACCGAGGCGACGGTCGTCGTCGTGACCCGCGACGCCGACCCCGCCGCCGCGGCGGCCCACGGCCTGGTCCGCTCGGCGCAGGCCGAGCACCCGGGCCGGTTCGTCCTGGTCGACCTGGACACGACCGCCGGTCCCGCGGAACTGCACGCCGCGGTGGCCACCGGCGAACCGCAGATCGCGGTGCGTGACGGCGTGCTCACGGTGCCCCGCCTCGCGCGGGCCGCACTGTCCGAAACGGACGTCCACTTCGGAGACGGGACTGTCCTGGTCACCGGCGGTACCGGCGCGCTCGGCGCGTTGTTCGCCGAGCACCTGGTCACCCGGTACGACGTCCGGGACCTGCTGCTCACCAGCCGTCGCGGCGCGGACGCGCCCGGCGCGGCCGAGCTGGCGGCGCGTCTGCGTGAACTCGGCGCCGACGTGACGATCGCGGCCTGTGACGTCGCCGATCGTGATGGCCTTGCACATCTGCTGTTCGAACACCGCGTGACCGCGGTGGTGCACAGCGCGGGCGTCCTCGACGATGGGCTCGTCGAATCCCTCACCCCCGAACGGCTCGCGACCGTGCTGGCCGCCAAGGCGGACGCGGCGCAGAACCTGCACGACCTGACCACCGACCTCGACGCGTTCGTCCTGTTCTCCTCGGTCGCCGGGACGTTGGGCGGCGCGGGGCAGGCGAACTACGCCGCGGCCAACGCGTACCTCGACGCGCTCGCCGAGCGGCGGCGCGCAGCCGGTCTGCCGGCGACCTCGCTGGCCTGGGGCCTGTGGGACGGCGGCATGGCGGGCAGCCTCGGCGAGGCCGACGTCGCCCGGCTGGTCCGGGCCGGCACCGCGCCACTGTCCACTAAGGAGGGACTGGCGTTGTTCGACGCGGCGCTGGCCGCGGACCGCGCGGTCCTGCTGCCGGTGCACCTCGACCCGGCGGCCATCCGCGCCGCCACCGGCGAGGTCCCGCCGTTGCTGCGTGGCCTGGTCCGCGCACCGGCGCGACGGGTCGCGGCGACGACCGGCACGGCCGGAGCGTTCGCGGACACCCTGTCCGGGCTCGCCGCCGACGAGCAGCGTGACCGGCTGCTGACGCTGGTCCGCGGCGAGGTCGCGGGCGTGCTCGGCTACGACTCGGGCGACGAGGTCGACCCGGCTAAGGCGTTCCGCGACGCCGGTTTCGACTCGCTGACCGCGATCGAGCTGCGCAACCGCCTGCATACGGCCACCGGCCTGCGGCTGCCCGCGACGCTGGTGTTCGACTACCCGACACCGGACGCGCTCGCCGGACATGTCCACACCGAACTGTTCGGCGGCGGGGAAGCCGTCGAGGTCGTCGCGGCCACCGGCTCCGACGACCCGATCGCGATCGTCGCGATGAGCTGCCGGTACCCCGGCGGCGTCACGACCCCCGAGCAGCTGTGGAACCTCGTCGCGGCCGGCGGCGACGCCATCACGACCTTCCCGGACAACCGCGGCTGGGACCTCGACGGGCTCTACCACCCGGACCCCGACCACCTCGGCACCAGCTACTCGCGCGAAGGCGGGTTCCTGCACGACGCGGGCGGCTTCGACCCGGTGTTCTTCGGGATCTCGCCGCGCGAGGCCGTCACGATGGACCCGCAGCACCGGCTGCTGCTGGAGACGTCCTGGGAAGCCTTCGAACGCGCCGGCATCGCGCCGGAAGCGTTGCGCGGCAGCAAGACCGGTGTCTTCGCCGGCGTGATGTACCACGACTACTCCGCGCTGCTCGACGGCGCGGACGAGGACTACGAAGGCCACCTCGGCACCGGCAACGCGGGCAGCATCGCCTCCGGCCGGGTCGCCTACACCTTCGGGCTCGAGGGCCCGGCGGTCACTGTGGACACTGCCTGTTCGTCCTCTTTGGTCGCCCTGCACTGGGCGCTTCAGGCGCTGCGCAACGGCGAATGCACTATGGCGCTCGCCGGCGGTGTCACGGTCATGGCGACGCCGAACGCGTTCATCGAGTTTTCGCGCCAGCGCGGCCTCGCCGCCGACGGCCGGTGCAAGGCGTTCTCCGCGGACGCCGACGGCACGGGCTGGTCCGAAGGCGCGGGCATGATCCTGCTGGAGCGTCTGTCCGACGCCCAGCGCAACGGGCACCCGGTGCTGGCGGTCGTGCGCGGCAGCGCCATCAACCAGGACGGCGCGTCGAACGGCCTGACCGCGCCAAACGGTCCCTCGCAGCAGCGGGTGATCCGGCAGGCCCTGGCCAACGCGGGTCTCGCACCGTCCGATGTGGACGTCGTCGAGGCGCACGGCACCGGGACGTCACTCGGCGAC
Organism: Amycolatopsis sp. NBC_01307; assembly: GCF_035975215.1. Classification (NCBI taxonomy): domain Bacteria; kingdom Bacillati; phylum Actinomycetota; class Actinomycetes; order Pseudonocardiales; family Pseudonocardiaceae; genus Amycolatopsis; species Amycolatopsis sp. NBC_01307. The sequence continues at coordinate 919,533 of NZ_CP108403.1, forward strand.
CCGATCGAGGCGCAGGCGCTGCTCGCGACCTACGGCGCCGAGCGCACCGGCGACCCGCTGTGGCTCGGTTCGCTGAAGTCGAACATCGGGCACAGCCAGGCGGCCGCGGGTGTCGGCGGCGTGATCAAAATGGTCATGGCGCTGCGCAGCGGGGAGCTGCCCAAGACCCTGCACGCCGACGAGCCGTCGCCGCACGTCGACTGGGCGTCGGGCGCGGTCGAGCTGCTGACCGAGGCGCGAGCCTGGCCGGTGACCGGACGGGCGCGCCGCGCGGCGGTGTCGTCGTTCGGGTTCAGCGGCACCAACGCCCACGCGATCATCGAGCAGGCCCCGGAACCCGCGCCGAAGCCGCAGGTCCCGGCGCCGGCGGTGGTCCCGCTGGTGCTGTCGGCGAAGTCGCCGGCCGCGCTGACCGAGCAGGCCACGCGGCTGCGCGAGCACCTGGCGGCCGGGTTCGAGCCGGCGGACGTCGCGGCCTCGCTGCACATCCGCACGCGCTTCGAGCACCGCGCGGTGATCACCGGCATCGGCCCCGATGAGCTGCTCAACGGCTTGGCCGCGGCCGAAGCCGTCGAAGCCGGGACGGGCGGGACAGCATTCCTGTTCACCGGCCAGGGCAGCCAGCGGCTCGGCATGGGCCGCGAGCTGTACGAGACCTACCCGGTGTTCGCGGCGGCCTTTGACGCGATCCGCGCGGAGTTCGACCTGGACCTCGACAGCACGGAGATCGACCGGACGCAGTACACCCAGGCGACCCTGTTCGCCCTGGAAGTCGCGCTGTTCCGGCTCTACGAGTCGTGGGGCCTGCGCCCGGACGTGCTGGTCGGCCACTCGATCGGCGAGCTGGCGGCCGCGCACGTCGCGGGCGTCCTGTCCCAGACCGACGCGGTGACGCTGGTGTCGGCGCGCGGCCGGCTCATGCAGGCGCTGCCGGAAGGCGGCGCGATGGTGGCGATCCAGGCCACCGAGGACGAGATCACGCCACACCTCTCGGACGCGGTGAGCATCGCCGCGCTCAACGGCCCGGACTCGACCGTGATCTCCGGCGTCGAGAAGGCGGTGCGGGCGGTCGCCCGGAAGTTCAAGGGCCGCAAGACCAAGCGGCTCAAGGTGAGCCACGCGTTCCACTCGCCACTGATGGACCCGATGCTCGACGAGTTCCGCGGTATAGCCGAGTCGCTGTCGTACGGTGAGACGGTTATCCCGATCGTCTCGAACGTCACCGGCGAGCTGGTGACGGCGTTCGACGCGGACTACTGGGTGCGCCACGTCCGGGAAGCCGTGCGCTTCCTCGACGGCGTCCGCACGGCCGCGGCGCAGGGCGTCACGACGTTCGTCGAGTTGGGCCCGGACGGCGTGCTGTCCGCGCTCGGCCAGGAGATCGTCCCCGACGCGACCTTCGTCCCGGCCCTGCGCAAGGGCCGGCCGGAGGCACTCACCGCGGTCACCGCGCTCGGGACGGCCCACGCCCGCGGCGCCGACGTCGACTGGACCGCCGTCCTCGGCGGTGCTAGGCAGCACGTCGACCTGCCGACCTACGCCTTCCAGCGCGAGCTGTACTGGCCGAAGCCGGGCACCCGCACCGGTGACCTGACCGCGGCCGGCCTCGGCGCGGCGGACCACCCGCTGCTGGGTGCGGCCGTCGCCCGCGCCGATGACGGCGGGTTCCTGCTCACCGGGCGGCTCTCGCTCAAGACCCACCCGTGGCTGGCCGAGCACACCGTGCGCGACGTCGTCGTGCTGCCCGGGACGGCCTTCGCCGACCTGGCGCTGCACGCCGGCGAGCCGGCCGGATGCGACCGCGTCGAGGAACTCGTCCTCGAGGCACCGCTGGTCGTCCCGGCCGACGGCGTTGTCGTGCAGGTCTCGCTCGGTGCCGAAGACGAGTCGGGCCACCGTTCGCTCGTCGTGCACTCCCGCACCGGCGACGCACCCTGGGTGCGCCACGCCACTGGTGAGCTGGCCCCCGGCACCGAGGCGGCGACGCCGTTCGCGGCCGAGTGGCCGCCGTCCGGTGCCGAACCGGTCGACGTCTCCGCGCTCTACGAAGGCCTGCTGGCCGGCGGGCTCGGCTACGGCCCGGTCTTCCAGGGCCTGACCACGGCCTGGCGACGGGACGGCGAGGTGTTCGCCGAGGTCACGCTGCCGGAAGACGCCGACGTCACCGGGTTCGGCCTGCACCCGGCGCTGTTCGACGCGGCCCTGCACGGGGTCGGGCTCGGCGCGTTCGTCGAGGACACCGGGACGGCGCGGCTGCCGTTCAGCTGGACCGGCATCGAGCTGCACGCCACCGGCGCCCGCATCCTGCGGGTCCGCCTGGCGGCCGCGGGCACCGACGCGGTGTCCGTGCACGCCGCCGACACCGCCGGTGAGCCGGTGCTGTCGGTCGAAGCGCTTTCCCTGCGCCCGGTTTCGGGCCTCCCGGCAGACGACGTCGTCCGCCAGTCGCTGTACACAGTGGACTGGACGACCGTCGCCGTGCCGGCCGAGTCCGACTCGGACACCCCGGTTCTGCTGGTGCCGCAAGGTGAGACGCCGGACGAGGTCCGCGCGGCGGTCCACCTCGTGCTCGACGCGCTCCAGCAGTCCGATCCGGACAGCCGGCTGGCCGTCGTCACCCGCGGCGCGGCCGCAGTGCTGGACGGCGACGTGCCGGACCTCGCCGGTGCCGCGGTCTGGGGCCTGGTCCGCGCGGCCCAGGCCGAACAGCCCGGCCGGTTCACGCTGATCGACCTCGACACTACGGCCGACCTGGCCGAACTGCCGGGGATCCTCACCTCCGGCGAACCGCAACTCGCCGTTCGCGGCGGAGCAGTGCTCGCGCCGCGGCTGGCGCGGGCCGCCGTCGCGGACCACGAGCCCGCGACGTTCGACGGAACGGTGCTGGTCACCGGCGCGACGGGCGCGCTCGGCGCGGTCTTCGCCCGCCGGCTCGCCGAACGCGGCGCGCGGCACCTGCTGCTGGTCAGCCGGTCCGCCACCGCGGACTCCCTCTCCGACCTGACCGCCGAGCTGACCGAACTGGGCGCGGACGTGACCGTCGCGGCCTGCGACGTCGCGGACCGGGACGCCCTGGCCGCGCTGCTGGCCGAGCACCCCGTGACCGGCGTGGTGCACGCGGCCGGGGTTCTTGACGACGGCGTGCTGGCGTCGCTCACCCCCGAGCGCGTCGACGCCGTGCTGCGGCCGAAGGTCGACGCCGCGTGGAACCTCCACGAGCTGGTCGGCGACGTCTCCCTGTTCGTGCTGTTCTCCTCGGCCTCCGGGGTGTTCGGCGGCGCGGGCCAGGGGAGCTACTCGGCTGCGAACGCCTACCTGGACGCGCTGGCGCACCGCCGGCACGCCGCCGGGCAGGCCGCGACCTCACTCGCGTGGGGCCTGTGGGCCGGCGCCGACAGCATGGCGGCCGACCTGGCCGAGGCCGACCTGCGGCGGATGTCCGCCGCCGGCATTGGCGCACTGTCCACCGAGGACGGTCTGACGCTGTTCGAAGCGGCACTGTCCACAGGGGACGCCGTGCTGGTGCCGGTGCGGCTGGACCTGGCCGCGGTCCGGGCCCGAGGCGCAGTGCCGTCGTTGCTGCGAGGGCTGGTGCCCGCGTCGAAGCGGCGGGCGGCGGTCTCGACCGTCACCGCGTCGCTGGAGCAACGCCTCGGTGCCTTTGACACGGCCGAGCGCGAACGGGCGCTTGTCGACCTGGTCCGCACCGAGGTCGCGCAGGTGCTCGCGTTCGCCTCGGCGGACGCGGTCGGCGCGGCCCGGACGTTCACCGAGCTGGGCTTCGACTCGCTGACCGCGATCGAGCTGCGCAACAAGCTGCACACCGCGACCGGCCTGCGGCTGCCTGCCACCCTGATCTTCGACTACCCGACCCCGGACGCGCTCGCCGCGTACCTCGCGGACGAACTGTTCGGAGTGGACGGTCCGGCCGAGGTCAACACCGTGCTGGCCGTTGACGAGCCGATCGCGATCGTCGCGATGAGCTGCCGGTTCCCCGGCGGCGTCACGACTCCGGAAGAGCTGTGGGACCTGGTCGCCGGGGGAGTGGACGGCATGACGCCGTTCCCCGCCGACCGCGGCTGGGACGTCGAAGGGCTGTACCACCCGGACCCCGACCACGTCGGCACGAGCTACGCCCGCGAGGGCGGGTTCCTGCGCGACGCGGCGAACTTCGACCCCGAGTTCTTCGGCATCTCGCCGCGTGAAGCGGTGACGATGGACCCGCAGCACCGGTTGCTGCTGGAGACGTCGTGGGAGGCCATCGAACGGGCCGGCATCGCGCCGGAAGCGTTGCGGGGCAGCCGGACCGGCGTGTTCGCCGGGATCATGTACCACGACTACGCCAACCTCCTCGAGGCCGCGCCGGAGGACTACGTCGGCCACCTCGGCACCGGCAACGCGGGCAGCGTCGCCTCCGGCCGCGTGTCCTACACCTTCGGGCTCGAGGGCCCGGCGGTGACCATCGACACCGCGTGCTCGTCGTCGCTGGTCGCCCTGCACTGGGCGGTCCAGGCACTGCGTCACGGCGAGTGCACGATGGCCCTCGCGGGCGGTGCCACGGTGATGGCCACGCCGGGCGCGTTCCTGGAATTCTCGCGCCAGCGCGGACTTTCGGCCGACGGTCGCTGCAAGGCGTTCTCCGCGGACGCCGACGGCACGGGCTGGTCCGAGGGCGCGGGCATGATCCTGCTGGAGCGTCTCTCCGACGCCCAGCGCAACGGCCACCCGGTGCTGGCGGTCGTCCGCGGTAGCGCGATCAACCAGGACGGCGCGTCGAATGGCCTGACCGCGCCGAACGGCCCGTCGCAGCAACGCGTGATCCGTCAAGCCCTCGCCGACGCTGGTTTGTCCACTTCGGACGTCGACGCCGTCGAGGCGCACGGAACGGGCACGTCGCTGGGCGACCCGATCGAGGCACAGGCCCTGCTGGCGACCTACGGCGTCGAGCGTGCGGGTGACCCGCTGTGGCTGGGCTCGCTCAAGTCCAACATCGGGCACAGCCAGGCGGCCGCGGGTGTCGGCGGCGTGATCAAGATGGTGCAGGCACTGCGCAACGGCGTCCTGCCGAAGACGCTGCACGTCTCCGAGCCGTCGCCGCACGTCGACTGGGCGTCCGGCGCGGTCGAGCTGCTGACCGAGACGCGGGAGTGGCCGGTCACCGGCCGGACCCGCCGGGCGGGCGTGTCGTCGTTCGGGTTCAGTGGCACCAACGCCCACGTGATCATCGAGCAGGCCCCGGAAAGCGCCCCGCTGACGGTCGAGACCCCGGTCGTCACCCCGCTGGTCTTCTCGGCGCGGACGCCGGAAGCTTTGCGGGAACAGGCCGAACGGCTGCGCACAGCGCTGACCACAGTGGACGCCGCCGAACTGGGTTCGGCGCTCGTCACCCGGCGCTCGCTGTTCGAGCACCGCGCGGTCGTCCTCGACCCGGCCGGTCTGGCGGGGCTCTCGGGCGCCATCACCGGTGAAGCCACCGACGGCGGTACGGCGTTCCTCTTCACCGGTCAGGGCAGCCAGCGGGCCGGCATGGGCCGCGAGCTGTACCAGGCGTTCCCGGTGTTCGCCGCGGCGTTCGACGCGGTGCGGGCCGAGTTCGACTTCGACCTCGACGGCGGTGACGTCGACGAGACGCAGTACGCCCAGGCGAACCTGTTCGCCCTGGAAGTGGCGTTGTTCCGGCTCTTCGAGAGCTTCGGCGTCACGCCCGGCTCGCTGGCCGGCCACTCGATCGGCGAGCTGGCCGCCGCCCACGCAGCTGGGGTGTTCTCCCTGGCCGACGCGGTGCGGCTGGTCTCCGCGCGGGGCCGCCTCATGCAGGCACTCCCGGCCGGCGGGGTGATGGTCGCGATCCAGGCGACCGAAGCCGAGATCACGCCACACCTGTCGGACCGGGTGAGCATCGCCGCACTCAACGGCGACGAGTCCACTGTGGTCTCCGGCGACGAAGATGCCGTACTGGCCGTCGCGGAACAGTTCAAGGACCGCAAGACCAAGCGGCTCACGGTGAGCCACGCGTTCCACTCGCCCCACATGGACGCGATGCTGGACGACTTCCGCGCCGTCGCCGAGACGGTGACCTACCACGAACCGCGCATCCCGCTCGTCACCACCGGCGGGACGACCGAGCCGACGACGCCGGACTACTGGGTCGCCCAGGTCCGCAACACCGTCCGGTTCACCGACGCGATCCGGACCCTGGAAGCCGCCGGTGTCACGACGTTCGTCGAGCTGGGCCCGGACGGCGTGCTGTCCGCGCTCGGCCGCGAGATCCTGCCGGACGCGACCTTCGCGCCCGCGCTGCGCAAGGGCCGTCCTGAGCCGGACACCCTGGTCACGGCGCTGGCCGAGGCCCACGTCCACGGCACGACCGTCGACTGGACGGCCCTGTACCCGGTGGCCGCGCAGGTCGACCTGCCGACCTACCCGTTCCAGCGCGTGCGGTACTGGCCGCGGCCGGGCAACGCCACGGGCGACGCCACCGGTCTCGGCCTGGGCGCGGCGGAGCACCCGCTGCTCGGCGCGGCCGTGAGCCGCGCCGACGGTGACGGGTTCCTGCTCACCGGCCGGCTGTCCACGCAGACTCACCCGTGGCTGGCCGAGCACGCGGTGGGCGGCGCGATCCTCGTGCCGGGCACGGCGTTCGTCGAGCTCGCGGTCCGCGCGGCCGACCTCGCCGGATGCCGCCAGGTCGAGGAGTTGACCATCGAGGCTCCGCTGGTGCTCCCAGAACGCGGCGCGGTGCAGATCCAGCTGTGGGCCGGCGCGGCGGACGCGGCCGGGCGTCGCGAGCTGACGCTGTACTCGCGGGCCGAGGACGCGGCCGACCTGCCGTGGACCCGCAACGTCGGTGGCCTTATCGCCGCCGACGCCCCCGAGGTCCCCGAGACGCTCGCCGAGTGGCCCCCCGCCGCTCAGTCGGTCGAGGTCGGCTCGCGGTACGACGACCTGGCCGCCGCCGGCTTCGGCTACGGCCCGGCGTTCCAGGGCCTGACCGCGGCTTGGCGCCGTGACGGCGAGGTGTTCGCCGAGGTCAGCCTGCCCGAGGACGTCGAGGTGGCCGGCTTCGGTGTGCACCCGGCGCTGCTCGACGCGGCCCTGCACGCGGTCGGCCTGGGTGACCTGCTCGACGACGACCGGGCGCGCCTGCCGTTCTCGTGGGCGGGTGTCGGCCTGCACGCCGAAGGGGCCCGCACGCTGCGGGTCCGGCTGGCGAAGGCCGGCCCGGAAGCGGTGTCCCTGACTGCCGCCGACGAGTCCGGCGCGGTCGTGGTGTCGGCCGAGTCGCTGGTGCTGCGCCCGATGGCGATGGAGGACCTCGCGAAGCGGCCCGAATCGCTGTTCCGGATCGACCACCAGGTAGAAGTCCCGGGTGGACAGTCCACGGCAGACTGGGAGGTGTACGACCAGGCCGGCACCGGCGACACGCCGGATGACGTCCGTGCGGCCACCCACCGCGTCCTGGCCGTCCTGCAGGACTGGCTGACCAAGCCGGAAGACGCGCGGCTCGCGGTCGTCACGCGGGGCGACAGCCTCGCCGCGGCCGCGGTACACGGCCTGGTCCGCTCGGCCCGTACCGAGCACCCGGACCGGTTCGCGCTGGTCAGCCTGGACGTCGAAGCCGGACCCGAGGACCTGCGGGCCGCGCTGACGTCCGGCGAGCCCGAGGTGACGGTCCGCGACGGCAAGCTGTACGCGCCGCGGCTGGCCCGGGCGACGGTGTCCGCACCGGCGTTCACCACCGACGGCACGGTCCTGCTCACCGGCGGCACCGGCGCGCTCGGCGCCGCCGTGGCCGACTACCTGGTCACCGAGTGCGGCGTGCGCCGGTTGGTGCTGACCAGCCGTCGTGGTCCGGACGCCCCAGGTGCCTCGGAGTTGCGGAACGCCCTGGTCAGCGCCGGTGCCGAGGTCGACGTCGTGGCCTGCGACGCGGCCGACCGCGACGCCCTGGCCGCGCTGCTGGCCGGGATCACCGACCTCAAGGCCGTGGTGCACGCGGCCGGCGTCCTCGACGACGGAGTGCTGTCGTCGCTGACGCCCGAGCGTCTCGACGGGGTGCTGCGGCCGAAGGTCGACGCCGCGTGGAACCTCCACGAGCTGACTGCCGACCTCGACGCGTTTGTCCTGTTCTCCTCCGCGGCCGGCGTGTTCGGCGGCGCGGGGCAGGGCAACTACGCCGCCGCAAACGCTTTCCTCGACGCACTGGCCACCCAGCGCCGAGCGGCCGGGCTGCCCGCGACGTCGCTCGCGTGGGGCCTGTGGGCGACCGGCACGAGCATGGCCGGGCACTTGGGCGACACGGACCTGGGCCGGCTCGCCGGCGCGGGTGTCGCGGCACTGTCCACCGAGGACGGTCTCGCGCTGTTCGGCGCCGGTCTGTCCACGGAGGACGCCGTGCTGGTGCCGATCCGGCTGGACCTCGCCGCCGTGCGGGCGTCCGGCCAGGTGCCGCCGCTGCTGCGCGGCCTGGTGACCGCCCCGCTCCGGCGGACCGCGGTCGCCGTGACCGGCTCGCGGCTGAGTCAGGACGGGATCCTCGACCTGGTCCGCGACGAGGTCGCGATGGTGCTCGGGTTCGCCTCGGCCGCCGCCGTCGGCGCGACCAGGGCGTTCACCGAGCTGGGCTTCGACTCGCTGACCGCGATCGAGCTGCGCAACCGGCTCAACGCGGCCACCGGGCTGCGGCTGCCCGCGACGCTGATCTTCGACCACCCGACGCCGTCGGCGCTGGCCGAAGAGATCGTCGGACGCCTGTTCGGTACCGAAGAGCAGGCCGTCGCGGAAGTGACCACAAGGGACGACGAGCCGATCGCCATCGTGGCGATGAGCTGCCGGTTCCCGGGCGGTATCACCAGTCCCGAGCAGCTGTGGGCACTGGTCGAGTCCGAACAGGACGCGATCGGCCCGATGCCCGCGGATCGCGGCTGGGACCTCGACGCGCTGTACGACCCCGACTCCACACGCCCGGGCACGAGCTACACCCGCCACGGCGGATTCCTGCGTGACGTCACCGAGTTCGACCCCGAGTTCTTCGGGATCAGCCCGCGTGAAGCCCTGGCCATGGACCCGCAGCAGCGGATGCTGCTGGAGACGTCGTGGGAGGTCTTCGAACGGGCCGGGATCCCGGCGGAGTCAATTCGCGGCAGCCGGACCGGCGTATTCGCCGGCCTGATGTACCACGACTACGTCAGCCTCCTCGAACGTTCGAAGGACGACGTCGCCGGGCACCTCGGCACCGGCAACTCGGGCAGCGTCGTCACCGGGCGCCTGTCCTACCACTTCGGACTCGAGGGCCCGGCGGTCACGGTGGACACCGCGTGCTCGTCTTCGCTGGTGGCGCTGCACCTCGCGGCGCAGGCCCTGCGCAACGGCGAGTGCACGATGGCCCTGGCCGGCGGCGTCACGGTGATGTCGACGCCCGCCGCGTTCATCGAGTTCAGCAAGCAGCGCGGGCTTTCGCCGGACGGCCGCTGCAAGGCGTTCTCCGCGGACGCCGACGGCACCGGCTGGGCCGAAGGCGCCGGCATGATCCTGCTGGAGCGTCTCTCCGACGCCCAGCGCAACGGGCACCCCGTGCTCGCCGTCGTGCGCGGCACCGCGATCAACCAGGACGGCGCGTCCAACGGCTTGACGGCGCCGAACGGCCCGTCGCAGCAACGCGTGATCCGCCAGGCCCTCGCCGACGCCGGTCTGTCCACTTCGGACGTCGACGTCGTCGAGGCGCACGGCACCGGGACGTCACTCGGCGACCCGATCGAAGCACAGGCACTGCTGGCCACGTACGGCGCCGAGCGCACCGGTGACCCGCTGTGGCTCGGCTCGCTGAAGTCGAACCTCGGCCACAGCCAGGCCGCGGCCGGCGTCGGCGGCATCATCAAGATGGTCATGGCGATGCGGCACGGCACGCTGCCGAAGACACTGCACGTCTCCGAGCCGTCGGGGCACATCGACTGGACCGCGGGCGCGGTGGAACTGCTCACCGAGGCCCGGCCCTGGCCGTCGGTGGATCGGCCGCGCCGCGCGGCGGTGTCGTCGTTCGGGTTCAGCGGCACCAACGCGCACACGATCATCGAGCAGGCCCCTGCCGCTGCCGAGGTTCCCCCGGGTGAGGACGTCCTCGCCCCGCTGGTGCTCTCGGCGAAGACCGCCGACAGCGTCCGCGCCCAGGCGGGTCGTCTGCTGGAACTGTTCGAGGTGGACCCGCCGCGCATGACCGACGTGGCACTTTCGCTGATTCAGTGCCGCCACCGGATGGAGCACCGCAGCGTCCTGCTCGCGCGGGACGCCGAGGAGGCCCGTACAGGTCTCGCCGCGCTGGCCGCGGGGGAGCCCGCCAACGCCGTCCACGGCCTGGCGGGCACCGGGAAGGTCGCGTTCGTCTTCCCCGGCCAGGGTTCGCAGTGGCCGGGGATGGCCGTCGAGCTGCTGGAGACCTCGCCGGTCTTCGCCGCGCGGATGGCCGACTGCGCCGAGGCACTGGCCCCGTTCGTCGACTGGTCGCTGCTCGACGTCCTGCGCGCGGCGGAACCCCTCGAACGCGTCGACGTCGTCCAGCCCGCGCTGTGGGCGATGATGGTCTCGCTGGCCGCGGTCTGGCGCCACCACGGCGTCGAACCGGCCGCCGTGGTAGGCCACTCGCAAGGCGAGATCGCGGCGGCGGTCGTCGCGGGTGCACTGTCTCTTGAGGACGGTGCGCTGGTGGTCGCGTTGCGCAGCAAGGCGATCCTCGCACTGGCCGGACGCGGTGGCATGGTCTCCGTGCCGCTCCCGCCGGCCGAGGTCACGGCGGCCATCGAACCGTGGGGCGACCGGATCTCGATCGCCGTCGTCAACGGGCCGCGGGCGACCGTGGTCTCGGGCGACGCCGACGCCTTGGACGAGTTCCTCGCCCGCTGCGAGGAGCAGGAGATCCGGGCCAAGCGGATCCCGGTGGACTACGCGTCCCACTCGGCGCACGTCGCGTCCCTGGAGACGGAACTCCTGGAGGTGCTCGCCCCGGTGCGCCCGCGCCCGGCGGAGATCCCGTTCTACTCCACGGTGACCGGCTCACTGATCGATTCCGGCCTCGACGCCGGTTACTGGTACCGGAACCTGCGCCAGACGGTGCGCTTCACCGACGCGATCGAGGCCCTGGCCGGCCACGGCCACGACGTGTTCGTCGAGGTCAGCCCGCACCCGGTGGTCGCCACCGGCCTGCAGGACATCCTCGAAGACGCGGGTGTGCCTGCGACGGTCACCGGCACCCTGCGCCGAGACCAGGGCGGCTTCACCCGGGTGCTCACCTCGCTGGCCCAGGCCCACACGGGCGGCGCGCGAGTGGCGTGGGACACCGTGTTCAGCGGAGGCCGGCGGATCGACCTGCCGACCTACGCCTTCCAGCGCAGCCGCTTCTGGCCGGAACTCGCCGACACGGTCACCACGGGCGACGGATTCGCCGACAGCACCTTCTGGGACGCCGTCGACAGCGACGACCCGGCCGCCGTCGCGGCCGCGTTGGAGATCGACGGCACCGACGAGGAGACACTGCGGGCCGCACTGCCCGTGTTGTCGACTTGGCGACGCAACCGCCGCGACAAGTCCACTGTGGACAAGTGGCGGTACCGGATCGCGTGGACTGCTTTGGACTTCGAGGCCGCGAACCTGGACGGCGACTGGCTGGTGCCGGTCCCGGCCGGCGCGCACGCCGAGATCGAGGCGGTCACCGCACTGCTGACCACCCACGGCGCTCAGCCGTACGTGGTCCCGGTGGAACCGGGCACGTCGGCCGAGCAACTGGCGGCGCTGTTGGCTGCCCACGGTGCTCGGCCGGGCACCCCGGCTGCCTTGGGTGAGCTGATCGCTGACAGCAGTTCGGAGGGCGACTCGGCCGCCGACGGTGCCGAGTCAGGCGCCGGTGTTGAGCCGCTGCAGTTCCGCGGTGTGCTGTCCCTGCTGGCCCTCGACGAGCGGCCCGACCCCGGGCACCCCGTCGTCCCGGCCGGGCTCGCGCTGACCGCCGCACTGATCCGCGCGCTGGACGGCGTCGCGGCTCCGCTCTGGCTCGCCACCCGCGGCGCCGTCTCCGCAAGCCGGTCCGACCGGCTGACCTCGGCCGTCCAGGCGCAGGTCTGGGGCCTCGGCCGGGTCGCCGGGCTGGAGCACCCCGAACGCTGGGGTGGCCTGCTCGACCTGCCCGAAAACCTCGACCCGCGCGCCCAAACGCGGGTGGCCGCGGTGCTCGCCGGCCACACAGCCGAGGACCAGCTGGCGGTGCGCCCGTCCGGCGTCTTCGCCCGCCGCCTGGTGCGCGCCCCGCTGGCCGAGCGACCGGCGATCACCGGCTGGACCCCGCGTGGCACGGTGCTCGTCACCGGCGGCACCGGCGCGGTCGGTGCGCAGATCGCGCGCTGGCTGGCCCGGCACGGCGCCGAGCACCTGGTGCTCACCAGCCGCCGCGGTCTCGACTCGCCTGGCGCACAAGAGCTGGTCGAGGAGCTGACCGGGCTCGGCGCCCGGGTCACCGTCGACCCGTGTGACGTCGCCGACTTCGAGGCGGTGCGGCGCCTCACCGCCGAGCACCGGTTCACCGCGGTGCTGCACGCCGCGGGTGTCGGGGTCTCGCCGCCGCTGGCCGAGACCGGGCCCGCCGACCTCGCGGTCAACGCGGCCGCGAAGGTCGCGGGCGCGGTCAACCTGGACCGGGCGCTCGCGGACACAGAGCTGGACGCGTTTGTGCTCTTCTCCTCCAACGCCGGGGTCTGGGGCGGCGGTGGCCAGGGCGCGTACGCCGCGGCCAACGCCTTCCTCGACGCCTTCGCCGAGCAGCGCCGCGCCCGCGGAGCCAAGGCCACCTCGGTGGCGTGGGGCGCGTGGGCCGAAGGCGGCATGGCCGAAGGCGAGGCCGGCGAGCAGATGCGCCGGCGCGGGCTGCGGCCGATGGCGCCGGAGCTGGCGATCTCGGTGCTGCAGCAGGCCCTCGACGCGGACGAGACGTTCCTCGCGGTGGCCGATGTGGACTGGGCGAAGTTCGCGCCCGCGTTCACCGCGCTGCGAGCGCGTCCGCTGATCGCCGATCTGCCTGAAGTGTCCGCTTTGGACGTCGAAACGACAGCGACAGTCCACAGCGGACTGGCTGGACGGCTCGCCGAACTGCCCGCGGCCGAACGCAAGCGCGTGCTGCTCGACCTGGTCCGAGCCGAAGCGGCCGCGGTGCTGGGTCACACGGGCACCGACGCCGTGCCGCCCGCCCGGGCGTTCCGCGAGCTGGGCTTCGACTCGGTGACGGCGGTCGAGGTTCGCACCCGGCTGGTCACGGCCACCGGGCTCAAGCTGCCCGCGACCCTCGTGTTCGACTACCCGACCCCCCTCGACCTGACCACGTTCCTGCTGGGCGAGCTGCTCGGCGCCGAGCCGGAAGCAACGACCGCGGTCGTCACGACCGGGTCCGACGAGCCGATCGCGATCGTCGCGATGGGCTGCCGGTTCCCCGGCGGCGTCCGCTCGCCCGAAGACCTCTGGCAGCTGGTCGCGGCCGGTGACGACGCGATCGGGCCGTTCCCGGCCGACCGCGGCTGGGACCTGGACTCGCTCTACCACCCGGACCCGGAGCACGCGGGCACGACCTACACCAAGGAAGGCGGTTTCCTGCACGACGCCGGCGAGTTCGACCCGGGCCTGTTCGGGATCAGCCCGCGCGAGGCCCTCGCCATGGACCCGCAGCAGCGGCTGCTGCTGGAGACGTCGTGGGAGGTCTTCGAGCGCGCCGGCATCGACGTGCGGACCCTGCGCGGCACCCGGACCGGGGTGTTCCTCGGCGCGGCGGCCTCCGGGTACGGCGCGGGCGCCGGTGAGCTGCCCGATGGCGTCGAGGGTCACATGCTGACCGGCAACGTCGGCAGTGTCCTTTCCGGACGGCTGGCCTACTCCTACGGGCTCGAGGGTTCGGCGGTCACGCTCGACACCGCGTGCTCGTCGTCGCTGGTCGCGTTGCACTGGGCGGCGCAGGCGCTGCGGTCGGGCGAGTGCTCGATGGCGCTGGCCGGCGGCGTCGCCGTCATGGCCGACCCGGGCGGGTTCGTCGAGTTCGCCCGGCAGCGCGGCCTGGCCGCCGACGGCCGGTGCAAGCCCTTCGCCGAGGCGGCGGACGGCACCGGCTGGTCCGAGGGTGTCGGCCTGGTCCTGCTGGAACGGCTGTCGGACGCCCGGCGCCACGGCCACCAGGTCCTGGCGGTCGTGCGGGGCTCCGCGGTGAACTCCGACGGCGCGTCCAACGGCCTCAGCGCCCCCAACGGTCCCGCGCAGCAGAAGGTGATCCGCCAGGCGCTGGCCAACGCCGGACTGTCCACTTCGGACGTCGACGTCGTGGAGGCGCACGGCACCGGCACCCGGCTCGGCGACCCGATCGAGGCGCAGGCGCTGCTGGCGACCTACGGCCGCGACCGGTCCGAGCCGCTGTGGCTGGGTTCGCTGAAGTCCAACATCGGGCACACGCAGTCCGCGGCCGGTGTCGCAGGTGTGATCAAGATGGTCCAGGCCATGCGGCACGGTGTGCTGCCGGCCAGCCTGCACGTCGACGAGCCGTCGACACAGGTCGACTGGTCGGCCGGCGCGGTCGAGCTGCTGACCACGGCCCAGCCGTGGCCCGAGACCGGCGCACCACGCCGGGCCGGGGTGTCCGCGTTCGGCGTCTCCGGCACCAACGCGCACGCGATCATCGAAGCCGTTCCCGCCGAGGAACCGGCCGACGTGGTCGAGTCGCCGCTGCCGGTGCCGATCGTCCTTTCCGGACGGACGGCCGCCGCGCTGCGGGCCCAAGCGGCTTCACTGGCCACATCGGACACACCGGACCTGGACGCCTTCGGGTACGCCCTGGCCACGACCCGGTCCGCGCTCGACCACCGCGCGGCCCTGCTGGCCACCGACCACGACGACCTGCGGACGGCGCTGACCGCGCTGGCCGAGGACCTCACTGCACCCGGCGTGTTGCGCGGGGTCGCCCGCGACCGGGGACAGCTGGCCTTCCTCTTCACCGGCCAGGGCAGCCAGCGGACCGGCATGGGCCGCGAGCTGTACGACGCGTTCCCGGTCTTCGCCGACGCGCTGGACGCGGTGTGCGCCGAGTTCGACGCGCACCTCGACCGACCGTTGCGGACGGTCCTGTTCGAGGACGGCGAGCCGCTGGACCGGACCGGCTACACCCAGGCGGCCCTGTTCGCCCTGGAAGTGGCACTGTTCCGGCTCTTCGAGCACTTCGGGTTCCAGCCGGACTTCCTGGCCGGGCACTCGATCGGGGAGCTGGCCGCGGCGCACGTCGCCGAGGTGCTCTCGCTGGCGGACGCGGTGACGCTGGTCGCCGCACGCGGTCGTCTCATGCAGGCGCTTCCCGAGGGTGGCGCAATGGTGGCGATCCAGGCGACCGAGGCGGAAGTTTCGGTATATCTGTCTGACCGTGTGACCATCGCCGCGCTGAACAGCCCGGACTCGACGGTCATCTCAGGTGACGAGGACGCCGTCCTCGCGATCACCGCGCAGTTCGCCGAGCTGGGCCGGAAGACCAAGCGGCTCACGGTCAGCCACGCGTTCCACTCGCCCCTGATGGATCCGATGCTGGCGGAGTTCCGCGGTATAGCTGAGTCTCTGTCATACGGTCAGTCGGTTATACCGATCGTTTCAAATGTCACCGGCGAGCTGGTGACGCGGTTCGACGCGGACTACTGGGTGCGGCACGTGCGTGAGACGGTGCGATTCGCCGACGGCGTCCGGACGCTCGCCGCGAGCGGTGTCTCGGTGTTCGTCGAGCTGGGGCCGGACGGCGTGCTGTCGGCCATGGGCCAGGCGTGCGCCGACGGCGAGTTCGTCCCGGCCATGCGAGCCGGCCGGGGCGAGCCCGAGGCGCTGCTGACCGCGGTCCTCGGCGCGCACGTCCACGGCGTCGAACCGGACTGGGCCGCGGTGTTCGGCACCGCCGCCCGGCGCCGGGTCGAGCTGCCGACGTACCCGTTCCAACGGCAGCGCTTTTGGCTCCGGACCAGCGCGGGCGGCGACGTCACGGCCGCCGGCCTCGGCGCCACCCGGCACCCGCTGCTGCGCGCGGCGGTGGCCCGGGCCGACGGTGACGGGTTCCTGCTCACCGGGCGTCTGTCCACGCAGCTCCTGGGCGGCGCGGCACCGGGCTCGGTGTTCGCCGAGCTGGTCTCGCGGGCCGCGGACGAGGCGGGCTGCGGGCTGGTCGAGCGGCTGTCCATCGACGTGCCGCTCGTGCTCCCCGAGCGCGGGGCGCTCCAGCTGCAGGTGTGGGTCGGTGAGCCGGACGGCGCCGGCCGCCGGGCCGTGACCGTCCACTCGCGACCGGAAGACGGCGGCGCGTGGACAAGGCACGCCGAGGGCGTGCTCGCGGTCGTGCTGCCGAAGATTCCCGAGTGGACGGACGAGGACGTCGTCGAGGTGTCGCTGCCGGAAGGCGTCGAGCCCGGACGGTTCGGCCTGCACCCGGCGCTGCTCGACGCGGCGTTCGGCGGCCTCTCGCCGGTCGCTTGGTCCGGGTTCGCGCTGCACGCCTCGGGCGCCCGTGACCTGCGGGTCCGCCTGACCGACCTGGGTGACGACACCGTTTCGCTGCACGCGGTCGACGCGGAAGGCACGGCCGTGGTCACCGCCGACGCGGTGACGCTGCGTCCGACGGAGTCCGTCAAGACCGTCGACTCGCTGTTCCGCATCGACTGGGTGCCCGTCCAAGCGGGTCCGATCGGAGAGGCGAAGGAGGTCTACCGGGTGCCCGCCGGCGAGTCGCCGGAGGACGTCCACCGGATCGTCGGCGACGTGCTCGCGAAACTGCAGACCGGCGAGAACCTGGTCGTCGTGACCCGGGGTGCGGCCGGGCCGGACGCCGGTGCCGACCTGGCGGGTGCCGCCGTCTGGGGCCTGGTGCGTTCGGCGCAGTCCGAGCAGCCCGGCCGCTTCATCCTGGTCGACACCGACGACACCGACGCGGTGGCCGCTGCTGTTGCCACCGGGGAACCGCAGGTGGTCGCCCGCGACGGGGAACTGTTCGCACCGCGACTGGTGCGAGCGACCGTCCCCGAAGAAGCGAAGACGCTCGGCGAAGGCACGGTCCTGATCACCGGCGGCACCGGCGCCTTGGGCGCCGAGCTGGCGAAACACCTGGTCACGACCCAGGGCGCGCGAAAGCTGCTCCTCACCAGCCGCCGCGGGCCCGACGCGCCGGGCGCGGCCGAACTGGCCGAAGAGCTGGTCGCCGCAGGTGCCGAGGTGGACGTCGTGGCCTGCGACGTCGCCGACCGCGCCGCGGCGGCGGCCCTGCTCGACGGGATCGCCGACCTCACCGCCGTGGTGCACACCGCGGGCGTCCTCGACGACGGCGTGCTGGCGTCGCTGACGCCGGAGCGTGTCGCCACCGTGCTGCGGCCCAAGGTGGACGCGGCCTGGCACCTGCACGAGCTGACCGCCGACCGGGAGCTGACGGCGTTCGTCGTCTTCTCCTCGGCCGCCGGGATCCTCGGCGGGGTCGGGCAGGCGAGCTACGCCGCGGCGAACGTGTTCCTCGACGCGCTGATGCAGCGCCGCCGGAGCACCGGGCGGCCCGGGACGTCGCTGGCCTGGGGCATGTGGTCCGGCGCCGGCAGCATGGCGGCCCGGCTCACCGCCGCGGACCTGCGGCGGATGACCGAAGCCGGGATCGGTGCCCTGTCCGTCGCGGACGGCATGGCGTTGTTCGACACGGCGGTGTCCACAAGCGACGCCGTGCTCGTGCCGATCAAGCTGGATCTGCCGGCCCTGCGGGCGAGCATCACGGGTGACGTGCCGCCGATGCTGCGCGGCCTGGTCACCGTCCCGCGCCGCCGGGCGGAAGTGTCCACAGTAGACCGTAAGGAGCGGCGCGACACCCGGGCCCTGCTCGACCTCGTCCGCGCCGAAGTGGCAGCCGTGCTCGGCTACCGGTCGGCCGCCGAGGTCGAACCGGACCTGCCGTTCCGCGAACTCGGGTTCGACTCGCTGACCGCGGTCGAGCTGGCCAAGCGGGTCGGCGCGGCGACCGGGCAGACGCTGCCCTCGACGCTGGTGTTCGACTACCCGACGCCGGCCGTGCTCGCCGCGCACCTGCGCGGCGACGAGGCGGACGACGTCATCACCCCCGCGGCGACCGACGACGACCCGATCGCCATCGTGGCGATGAGCTGCCGCTTCCCCGGCGGCGTCACGACGCCGGAAGAACTGTGGCAGCTGGTGTCGGAAGGCACGGACGCGATCACGCCGTTCCCGACGGACCGCGGCTGGGACCTGGCCGCGCTCTACAACCCGGACCCCGACCACAGCGGCACGTGCTACATCCGCGAAGGCGGTTTCCTCGCCGATGCGGGGGAGTTCGACCCGGCGTTCTTCGGGATCAGCCCGCGGGAAGCGCTGGCCATGGACCCGCAGCAGCGCTTGCTGCTCGAGATCACCTGGGAGGCGTTCGAGCGGGCCGGGATCGACCCGCGGTCGGTGCGCGGCAGCCGGACCGGCGTGTTCGCCGGCACCAGCGGCCAGGACTACGGCACGCTGCTCGCCGACACCGAGGAAGCCGAGGGCTACCTGGCCACCGGCACCGCGGCGAGCGTCGTCTCCGGCCGGCTGTCCTACACCTTCGGGCTCGAGGGTCCGGCGGTCACGATCGACACGGCGTGCTCGTCTTCGCTGGTCGCGCTGCACCTCGCGGCGCAGGCGCTGCGGGCCGGTGAGTGCTCGCTGGCGCTGGCCGGCGGCGTGATCGTCACGTCGACGCCGGGCGTGTTCGTCGAGTTCTCGCGGCAACGCGGGCTCGCGATGAACGGCCGCTGCAAGTCCTTCGCCGAGGCCGCCGACGGCACCGGTTGGGGTGAGGGCGCCGGAATGCTCGTGCTGGAACGGCTTTCCGACGCCCAGCGCAACGGGCACCCGGTCCTCGCGGTGGTCCGCGGCAGCGCGGTCAACCAGGACGGCGCGTCCAACGGCCTGACGGCGCCGAACGGTCCCTCGCAGCAGCGGGTGATCCGCCAGGCCCTGGCCGCGGCCGGTCTGTCCACTTCGGACGTCGACGCAGTCGAGGCGCATGGCACCGGCACGAAGCTGGGCGACCCGATCGAGGCGCAGGCGCTGCTGGCGACCTACGGCCAGGACCGGGAGACGCCGTTGCTGCTGGGCTCGCTGAAGTCCAACATCGGGCACACGCAGGCGGCGGCCGGGGTGGCCGGGGTGATGAAGATGGTGCTGGCCATGCAGCACGGGACGCTCCCGAAGACGCTGCACGTCGACGCGCCGTCGTCCCAGGTGGACTGGACGGCGGGCGCGATCGAGCTGCTGACCGAGCCGCGCGAGTGGCCGGAGACCGGCCGTCCGCGCCGGGCCGGCGTCTCCTCGTTCGGCGTGAGCGGCACCAACGCGCACGTCGTCATCGAGCAGGCCCCGGCACCCGTGGCCCTGCCGGACGTGCAGGGCCCGGCTGTGATCCCGGTCGTGCTTTCCGGCCACGACGCCGCCGCGCTCGCCGCGCAGGCGTCGAGGCTGCGCGAGCACGAAGGCGAACCGGCGGAGCTGGCCTACGCGCTGGCCACCACCCGGTCCGTCTTCGAGCACCGCGCCGTGGTGCTCGCGAGCGACCGCGACGAACTGCTCGCCGGGCTGGACGCGGTCGCGTCCGGCGGCCCGGCGGCGGGCGTCACCAGCGGGACGGCACGAGCGGGCGGACTGGCCTTCGCCTTCTCCGGGCAGGGCAGCCAGCGGGCCGGCATGGGCCGTGAGCTGTACGACGCGTACCCGGTGTTCGCCGCGGCGCTCGACGAGATCTGCGCCGCGTTCGATTCCCGGTTGGACAGTCCACTCAAGACGGTCATGTTCACCGAGAACGACCTGCTCGATCGCACGGTCTACACGCAGCCCGCGTTGTTCGCCCTCGAGGTGGCGCTCTTCCGGCTGCTGGCGAGCTGGGACGTCCGGCCGGACGTCCTGGTCGGCCACTCGATCGGCGAGCTGGCCGCGGCGCACGTCGCCGGGGTGCTCACCCTGGCCGACGCCGTCGAGCTGGTCGCCGCGCGCGGCCGGCTGATGCAGGAGCTGCCCTCTGGTGGCGCGATGGTCGCGGTCCAGGCGTCCGAAGAGGAGGTCCTGCCGCTGCTGGCGGGCTTCGAGGACGTCGTCGGGATCGCGGCGGTCAACGGCCCGGCCGCGGTGGTCATCGCCGGCGACGAGGAGCCGGTGGCCGAGGTCGCGGCGCGGCTCGCCGCGCTGGGGCGCAAGACGAAGCGGCTGACCGTCAGCCACGCGTTCCACTCGCCGCGGATGGAGCCGATGCTGGCCGAGTTCGCCGCGATCGCGCAGCGGCTCGACTACCACGAGCCGACGGTGCCGCTGGTGTCCACGTTGACCGGTGCGCCGGTCACCGCGGACGAGTTCCGCACGGCGGACTACTGGGTGCGCCACGTTCGTGCGGCGGTCCGGTTCGCCGACGGCATCCGCGCGGTGTTCGCCGCCGGAGTGTCCACTGTGGTCGAACTGGGCCCGGACGGGGTGCTGACGGCGATGGCGCAGGACTGCGCCGCGGTCGACGGCGGCACGCCCGTGGTGGTGCCGGCGCTGCGACGCGGGCGTCCCGAGGCGGAGGCTCTGCTCACCGCGGTGGCCGCGGCTCACGTCAACGGCGTCGCCGTGGACTGGGCGGCGCTGTTCACGCCGGGCCGGGTGGTTGCGCTGCCGACCTATCCGTTCCAGCGCGAGCGCTACTGGCCGGAGCCGGTGGCCGCACCCGCGCCGCGGGACGCCGCCGAGGACCGGTTCTGGGCGGCCGTCGAGCGCGAGGACGTCGACGAGCTGGCCGGGACGCTCCCGGCGGGCGTCGACCGCGAGTCGCTCGGCACGCTCCTGCCGGTGCTGTCCGGCTGGCGGCGGCAACGCCGTGAACTGTCCACACTGGACGACTGGCGGTACCGGGTGTCGTGGACCGCGGTAGCCGAACCGGAGACACCGCTGTTCACCGGCGGCTGGCTGGTCGTCCTGCCCGAGACGGAAGCCGCGTGGTGCGGCCAGGTCGTCGAGGCGCTGCGGACGCACGGCGCCGAGGTGCGCACGGTGCGCGGCACCGCGAACCTCGTCGAGGACGGCCTCCCGTTGGCCGGGGTGCTTTCGCTGCTGGCCGTGGACACCCGGCCGCACGCGGAGCACGGCATGGTCGCCACCGGCGTCGCGGGTACCCTGGAGCTGATCCAGGCGCTCGGCACGGCAGGCATCAACGCTCCCTTGTGGACGATCACGCGGGACGCGGTGTACGGCGACCACGTCGACATCGCCGGCGCCGAGGTCTGGGGCCTGGGCCGGGTCGCGGCCCTGGAACACCCGGACCGCTGGGGTGGCCTGATCGACCTGCCCGCGGTGCTGGACGACCGCGTCGCCGAACTGCTGGCGGGCGTGCTCGCCGGGGACGGCGTGGAGGACCAGCTCGCGGTGCGGGCCGACGGCGTCTTCGCCCGGCGGCTGGCGCGGGCACCGTTGCCCACGACGTCGTCCGAGCCGTGGCAGCCACGCGGCACGGTGCTGGTCACCGGTGGTACCGGTGGTCTCGGCGCCCGGATGGCGCGGTGGCTGGCCGAGCACGGCGCCGAGCACCTGGTGCTGGTCAGCCGGCGTGGCCCGGCCGCGCCGGGGGCCGAGGAGCTGCGCGCCGAGCTGGTCGCGACCGGCGTCGAGGTCACCGTCGCCGCGTGCGACGTCGGGGACCGGGACGCGCTGGCCGCGCTGGTCGGCGGGCTGGACGCCCCGGTGCGCGCGGTCGTGCACGCCGCGGGCGTCAGCCAGGGCACGCCGATCGCGGCGAGCAGCGTCGCGGAGTTCGCCTCCGTGGTGGACGCCAAGGTGACCGGCGCGCTCGCGCTGGACGAGCTGTTCGGCGAGCTGGACGCGTTCGTGCTGTTCTCGTCGGTCGCGGCGACCTGGGGTGGCAGCGGCCAGTCCGGGTACGCGGCGGCGAACGCGGCCCTCGACGCCCTGGCGCAGCGGCGGCGAGCGGCCGGCTTGGCGGCGACGTCGATCGCGTGGGGCCCGTGGGGCGGCGGCGGGATGGCGGCCGAGGGCGAGCACGAGGAGCAGCTGCGTCGCCGCGGCCTTCCCGCGCTCGACCCGGGCCTGGCCGTCGCGGCGCTGACCCAGGCCGTCGACCACGGCGAGGCGGTGGTCACGGTGGCCGACGTCGACTGGGCGAAGTTCGCGCCCGGCTTCACCGCGCTGCGGCCGAACGCGTTCATCGCGGACCTGCCGGAGGTGCGGGCGGTCCTCGAGTCGGAGGTCGCCGAAGCGACAGCGGCGGCTGATGTGGGCGCCGAGCTGCGCGGCAAGCTCGCGGAGCTGGACGAGGCCGGCCGGCGGCGGACGCTGCTGGAGCTGGTCCGCACCGACGTCGCGCTGGTGCTCGGGCACCGCGGCACGGCGGCGGTCGCGCCGGACCGGGCGTTCACCGAGCTGGGCTTCGACTCGCTGACGGCGGTCGAGCTCCGCAACCGGCTGACCGCCGGGACCGGGCTGAAGCTGGCCGCGTCGCTGGTGTTCGACTACCCGACCCCGCAGGACCTGGCCGCGCACCTGGGCCGTGAGCTGGGCGGCGAGGACGGCGTCGCGTCGGTGTTCGGCGAGCTGGACCGGCTGGAGGCCGTGCTGTCGGCGGCCGCCACGGACGAGCTGACCCGCGCCAAGGTCAAGGTCCGCGTCCAGGCCCTGCTGGCCAAGTGGGAGAACGAAGAGGTCGAGGACAGCCCGGCGGGCGTCTTCGACGGCGCGTCCGACGAAGAGCTCTTCGAGTTCATCAACAAGGACCTCGGCCGCTCCTGACCCTCCCGCAGGGCCGTGAAGGCCTCCTTACCGGCTCTGAGCGCCGGTAAGGAGGCCTTCACGGCTTTCTGCTCCCGGCGCGGCGTCCCGGGCCTTTTCCGCAGGTCGGAGCCGGGTTCGCCTAGGGGCGTAGGGGGTCGCTAAGGGTTGTCGCGGGAGTCTGCGGATTCATAGGTTTCCCTGGCACCGGTTCGTCGGGGCAGCGCTGTGACCACGGGAAAGACCACGGGAACCGCGCGCACCGAACGAAGCCGGGGGACGCAGACACGGCGACAAGTGAGGTGTGCGGCGATGGCCGATGAGGCGACGCTCCGTGACTATCTGAAGTGGGTCACCGCCGACCTGCACCAGACCCGGCAGAAACTGCGCAGCCTCGAGGACCGGACGCAGGAACCGATCGCCGTCGTCGCGATGAGCTGCCGGTACCCCGGCGGCGTGCGGACCCCGGAACAGCTCTGGGAGCTGGTCTCGGAGGGACGCGACGTCATCGGCCCGTTCCCCGAGGACCGCGGCTGGGACACCGACGCCGTCTTCGACCCGGACCCCGACCACAGCGGCACCACCTACGCGAACGAAGGCGGCTTCCTCCGCGAAGCAGGCCGGTTCGACGCCGCGTTCTTCGGCATCTCGCCGCGTGAAGCGCTCGCCATGGACCCGCAGCAGCGGCTGCTTCTCGAGACGTCGTGGGAGGCCTTCGAGCGCGCCGGGATCGTCCCCGCTTCGCTGAAGGGCACCCAGTGCGGGGTCTTCGTCGGCACCACCAGCCACGACTACGCGACGCTTCTCGCCGACGCGCCTGAAGGCGTTGAAGGGCACGTCGCGACGGGAAGCGCGGCGAGCGTCTTCTCCGGCCGGGTCGCCTACAGCTTCGGCCTCGAAGGCCCCGCCGTCACCGTCGACACCGCGTGCTCGTCGAGCCTGGTCTCGCTGCACCTCGCCGCGCAGGCGCTGCGCCGTGACGAGTGCTCGCTCGCGCTGGCCGGCGGCGTCACCGTGATGTCGACGCCGGGCGCGTTCATCGAGTTCAGCCGCCAGCGCGGGCTCGCGCCGGACGGCCGCTGCAAGGCGTTCGACGCCGCCGCCGACGGCACCGGCTGGGCCGAGGGCGTCGGCATGCTGCTGCTGGCCCGGCTGTCCGACGCGCGTCGCCTCGGGTACCCCGTGCTCGCGGTGGTGCGCGGCACGGCGATCAACTCCGACGGCGCGTCCAACGGCCTCACCGCCCCCAACGGCCCGGCCCAGCAGAAGGTCATCCTGCAGGCGCTGGCCAACGCGCGGCTGTCGGCCGGGCAGGTCGACGCGGTCGAGGCGCACGGCACCGGCACCTCCCTCGGCGACCCGATCGAGGCCCAGGCGCTGCTCGCCACCTACGGCCAGGACCGCCCGGACGGACGCCCGCTGCTGCTCGGCTCGATGAAGACCAACATCGGGCACTCGCAGGCCGCGGCCGGCGTCGGCGGCGTCATCAAGATGGTCCAGGCCATCCGGCACGGCGTCCTGCCGAAGACCCTGCACGTCACCGAGCCCACCCCGCACGTCGACTGGGCGGCCGGCGCGGTCGAGCTGCTCACCGAGGAGCGGACCTGGCCGGAGACCGGCGAACCGCGTCGCGCGGCCGTCTCGTCGTTCGGCATGAGCGGCACCAACGCGCACGCGATCATCGAGCAGGCGCCCGAGCCGGAAACCCCCGAAGAGCACCGGGCTCCCGTCGGCGGCACCCTGCCGCTGCTGCTGTCCGGCCGCACCGAGGCCGCGCTGACCCGGCAGGCCGAGGTCCTGCGCGACCACCTCGCCGCGCACCCGGGACTGTCCCTTGTGGACGTCGCCCGCACGCTCGCCACCACACGGGCGGCCTTCGAACACCGCGCCGTCGTGGAAGCTTCCGACCGGGACGCGCTGCTGTCCGCTTTGGACGATCTGACGACGGCCACGCGCGCCGCGGTCACCGGCTCCGGCCGGACCGCCTTCGTCTTCCCCGGCGCCGGCGCGCAGTGGGAAGGCATGGCCCGCGAGCTGATGACGGCGTCACCCGTCTTCGCCGCCCGGATGCGCGAATGCGCCGCCGCGCTGGCCCCGCTCGTCGACTGGTCGCTGCTCGACGTCGTCACCGGCGCCGAGGGCGCACCATCCGAAGTGGACCGCGTGGACGTGCAGCAGGTGGTGCTGTGGGCTGTGATGGTCTCGCTCGCCGAGGTCTGGCGCGCGCACGGCGTGACCGCCGACGCGTTCGTCGGGCACTCCCAGGGCGAGATCGCCGCCGCGGTCGCCGCGGGCGCACTGTCCCTTGAGGACGGTGCCCTGGTCATCGTGACGCGCAGCCGCCTGGTGCTCCGGGTGTCCGGCCGCGGCGGCATGGTCTCCGTCGCCCTGCCGCAGGCCGACGTCGAGGCCCTCATCGCAGACGGCCCGCTGTCCATCGGCGCGGTCAACGGTCCGGCCAGCACGGTCGTCTCCGGTGACGACAGTGCGCTCGACGCGCTGCTCGCCCGGTGTGAGCGCGACGGCGTGCGCGCCAAGCGCGTCGCCGTCGACTACGCCGCGCACTCGGCGCAGCTGGAGGAACTGCGCGAAGAGTTCGAACGCGCCGTCGCACCGGTCCGCCCGCGCGCGACCGACGTGCCGTTCTACTCGACCGTCACCGGCGAGCGGATCGACACCGCGACCCTCGACGTCCGCTACTGGTTCCGCAACCTGCGCGAGACCGTGCGGTTCGACGGCACCGTCCGCGTCATGCTCGCCGAGGAGGTCGGCGCGTTCGTCGAGGTCGCGCCGCACGCGGTGCTTACCGTGGGACTGCAGGAGATCTTCGAGGACGAAGGCGTCGAAGCGGCCGCGCTGCGGACCCTGCGCCGCGGCGAAGGCGGCCTCGGCCGGTTCCACCTGTCGCTGGCCGAGGCGCTGGCCGGCGGCGTCGTGCCCGACTGGGCGGTGCTGTACGGCACCGGCGAACGCGCCGACCTGCCGACCTACGCCTTCGAGCCCAGCCGGTTCTGGCCGGACGTCTCCGCGATCCGCACCGGCGACCTCGGCTCGGCCGGGCTCGGCGCGGCCGCGCACCCGCTGCTCGGCGCCACCGTCGCGCTGGCCGACGGCGACGGCTTCCTGTTCACCGGCCGGCTCTCCGCGCACACCCAGCCGTGGCTGGCCGACCACGCCGTCGGCGGCACGATCCTGTTCCCCGGCACCGCTTTTGTCGAGCTGGCCGTGCGGGCGGGGGACCAGGCCGGCTGCGACCGGCTGGCCGAACTGACCCTGGAAGCGCCGCTGGTGCTGCCCGCGCGCGGCGGCGTCACACTGCAGGTGACGGTCGGCGCCGGCGACCCGCGGACCATCGAGTTCTACTCCCGGCCCGCCGACGCCGCCTTCGACGAGCCGTGGACGCGGCACGCCACCGGCACCCTCACGACGTCCGGTACCCCGGCGCCCATCGACACCGTGACCTGGCCGCCGGAAGGCGCGCAGGTGGTCCCGGTCGACGGCCTCTACGACGCCTTCGCCGCCGCCGGTTTCCAGTACGGGCCCGCCTTCCGCGGTCTGCACGCCGCCTGGCGCGCCGGCGACGACTTCTACCTCGACGTCCGCCTGCCCGACGCGGTCAAGCCGACGGCCGGCCGGTTCGGCCTGCACCCGGCCCTGCTCGACGCCGCGCTGCACGGCGTCGGTCTGACCGGTTCCGCACGTGGGCTGCTGCCGTTCTCCTGGACCGGCGTGACGCTCTTCGCGGCCGGGGCCGACGCGATCCGCGTCAAGCTGAGCCCCGCCGGGCCGGACACGATCTCCCTCGACGTCGCCGACCCGAGCGGCCGGCCGGTCGCCGCGGTCGAGTCGCTGGTCCTGCGACCGGTCGACGCCGCGGCCATCGGCGACGCCGGCCGCGTCCGGGACGCGCTGTACCGAGTGGACTGGCCGGAGCTGCCGCTGTCCGTTGTGGACGGTTCGGCCACCTGGGCGCAGCTCGGCACGCCGCTGGGCGGCTCGGTCGCCTCCTGGACCGATCTCGCCGCGCTCGCCGCGTCGAGCGAAGGCGGCGCACCGGACTTCGTCGTGGTCGCGCCGGGTGGGGGAGACGGGCTCGCGGCCGCCGCGCACCGGGCCGCCCAGGACACCCTCGACCTGGTCCAGGCCTGGCTCGCGGAGCCGAAGTTCGACCGCTCCCGCCTGGTCTTCGTGACCCGCGGCGCGCTCGGCCCGGACGGCAGTGACGACCCCGCCGCGGCGACGGTCTGGGGCTTGCTGCGCGTGGCGCGCTCGGAACACCCGGGACGCTTCGCCGTCGCCGACCTCGACGCCGTTACGCCGGACAGCCTGCTCGACCTGCTCCCGGCCGCACTCGCCGCCGACGAGGCCGAGCTGGCCGTGCGAGACGGCGTCGCGTACGTCCCGCGCCTGGCGCGGCACACGGTGTCCGATGTGGACGAGACAGTGTTCGGTCCGGATGGGACGGTCCTGATCACCGGTGGCACCGGCACTCTCGGCGGGCTCGTGGCTCGCCACCTCGTCGCCGAGCGCGGCGTCCGGCGGCTGCTGCTCGTGGGACGTCGTGGCCTCGCCGCCGACGGCGCCGCGTCGCTGGCCGAGGAGCTGACTGCGCTGGGCGCCGACGTCGAGATCGCGGCGTGCGACGTCGCCGACCGCGACGCCCTCGAAGCGCTGCTGGCGCGGACCGAGGATCTCACTGCGGTCGTGCACACCGCGGGCGTGCTCGACGACGGGACCGTGGAGTCCCTGACCGCCGAACGCCTGGCCGCCGTGCTGCGCCCGAAGGTCGACGCCGCCGCGAACCTCCACGAACTGACGGCCGGACGGCCGCTGCGCGCGTTCGTGCTGTTCTCCGGCGCTGCCGGGATTTTCGGTGGTCCGGGACAGGCGAACTACGCCGCCGCCAACGTCTTCCTCGACGCGCTCGCCGCGCACCGGCGCGCCGCCGGGCTGCCCGCGACGTCGCTGGCCTGGGGTTTGTGGGCGCAGGCGTCCGGCATGACCGGCCACCTCGACGACGGCGACCTCGGCCGGATGAGCCGCGGCGGCATCGAGCCGCTGCCCACCGAAGACGCCCTCGCCCTGTTCGACCTGACCACCGGGAGCGGCGACGCCCTGCTCGTGCCGGTCCGGCTGGCCACCTCGACGGCGAAGCCCGGCACAGTGCCGGCGCTGCTGCGCGGGCTCGTCCGCGCTCCGGCCCGCCGCACCACGGCCGGTGCCGCCGAAGACGAATCTCTGCTGCGCGAACGGCTCAGCGGCCTCGGCGAGGCCGAGGTCGAGCAGTCGCTGCTCGACCTGGTCCGGACCACCGCGGCCGCCGCGCTGGGCCACGCGTCCGCCGAAGCCGTGCGGGACGGCAAGCCGTTCAAGGACCTCGGTTTCGACTCGCTGACCGCGGTCGACCTCCGCAACCGCCTCAACCTCGCGACCGGCCTGCGGCTGCCCGCGACCCTCGTCTTCGACCACCCGACGCCGCTCGCGCTGGCCCGGCACGTGCGCGGGGAACTGTTCGGTACCGGCGAGATCGTGCCCACCCGGCGCGTCAAGTCCACTGTGGATGACGCGGACGACCGGATCGCGATCGTCGCGATGAGCTGCCGCTATCCCGGTGGCGTCCGGACGCCGGAAGACCTGTGGCAGCTGGTCTCCTCGGGCACCGACGCCATCGGCGCGCTGCCCGCCGACCGCGGCTGGGACCCCGAGCTGCTCTACGGACAGGACCCGGACGGCGACGGCACCCGCTTCGCCCGCGAGGGTGGGTTCCTTTACGACGCCGCCGATTTCGACCCGGAGTTCTTCGGCATCAGCCCGCGCGAGGCGATGGCGATGGACCCGCAGCAGCGGCTCCTGCTGACCACGACGTGGGAGGCCTTCGAGCGCGCCGGGATCGACCCGGCGGCCGCGCGTGGCTCCCGGACCGGCGTGTTCGCCGGCGTGATGTACCACGACTACGGTTCTCGGCTCTACGCTTCGGACGGTCTCGACGAGTACAGTGCCCACCTCGGCAACGGCGGCGCGGGCAGCATCACGTCCGGCCGCATCGCCTACACCTTCGGCCTCGAAGGCCCAGCTGTCACCATCGACACGGCCTGCTCGTCGTCGCTGGTCGCGCTGCACCTGGCCGCGCAGGCGCTGCGCACCGGTGAATGCACGATGGCGCTGGCCGGCGGCGTGTCCGTGATGAACACCCCGACGATCTTCATGGAGTTCCTGCGCCAGCGCGGGCTCGCCGAGAACGCGCGGTGCAAGTCGTTCGCCGACGGTGCCGACGGCACCGGCTGGGGCGAGGGCGTCGGCATGCTTTTGCTGGAACGGCTTTCCGACGCGCGCCGCAACGGGCACCCGGTCCTCGCGGTGGTCCGCGGCAGCGCGGTCAACCAGGACGGCGCGTCCAACGGCATGACCGCGCCGAACGGTCCGGCCCAGCAGCGGGTCATCCGCCAGGCGGTCGCCGCGGCCGGCCTGGAACTGTCCGATGTGGACGCCGTCGAGGCGCACGGCACGGGCACGTCACTCGGTGACCCGATCGAGGCGCAGGCCCTGCTGGCCACTTACGGCCGCGACCGCGCCGGGGACCCCCTCTGGCTCGGCTCGATCAAGTCCAACTTCGGCCACACGCAGGCCGCGGCCGGTGTCGCCGGAATCATCAAGATGGTCATGGCGATGCGGCACGGCACACTGCCGAAGACCCTGCACGCCGAGCGCCCGTCCACCCGGATCGACTGGGCGGACGGCGCGGTCGAGGTGCTGCGCGACACGCGCGACTGGCCCGCGACGGGACGTCCGCGTCGCGCCGGCGTGTCGTCGTTCGGCATCAGCGGCACCAACGCGCACGCCGTGCTGGAACAGGGCGACCCGGCACCCGAGCTGCCCGCCCCCGCCGACGGCCCGGTGTCTTGGGTCCTTTCCGGACGGACGGAAGCCGCGTTGCGCGCACAGGCGTCCCGGCTGCTGGAGCACGCCGGCGCCGGGCACCCGCACGACATCGGCCACGCGCTGGCCACCGCGCGCTCGGCGTTCGACGTCCGCGCCGCGGTCGTCGGCGAGAACACCGACGAGCTGGTCCGCGGCCTGACGGCCCTCGCCGGGGGATCGGCGGCCGCGAACGTCGTCCGCGGTGCGGCGACCGGCGTCGCGCCCGCGTTCCTGTGCACCGGCCAGGGCAGCCAGCGTCCGGGCATGGGCCGCGACCTCTACGACGTCCACCCCGAGTTCGCCGCCGCGCTGGACGCGGTGTGCGCGGAGTTCGACGCCTACCTGGACCGGCCGCTGCGGATGGTCATGTTCGCCGAAGCAGGATCGGCCGACGCCGATCTGCTCGGCCGCACCGCCTACACCCAGCCGGCGCTGTTCGCGCTGGAAGTCGCGCTGTACCGGCTCTTCGAGCACTGGGGTGTGCGGCCGAGCCACCTGCTGGGCCACTCCGTCGGCGAAATCGCCGCGGCGCACATGGCCGAGGTGCTGTCGCTGGCCGACGCGGTCAAGTTGGTCGCCGCACGCGGCCGCTTGATGGACGCCCTGCCGTCGGGTGGCGCGATGGTGGCACTACAGGCGACCGAGGCGGAGGTGTCGGTATATCTGTCAGACGGTATGACCATCGCCGCGATAAACGGCCCAGCCTCGACGGTCATCTCGGGCGACGAGGACGCCGTCCTGGCGGTCGCCGCACACTTCGCCGACCTGGGCCGCAAGACCAAGCGCCTGGTCGTCAGTCACGCGTTCCACTCGCCGCTGATGGATCCGATGCTGGCGGAGTTCCGCGGTATAGCTGAGTCTCTGTCATACGGTAAGACGGTTATACCGATAGTCTCGAACGTCACCGGCGAGCTGGTCACCGAGTTCGACGCCGAGTACTGGGTACAGCACGTGCGTGAGGCCGTCCGTTTCGCCGACGGCATGCGGACACTAGAGGCCCGCGGGGTCACGACGTTCGTCGAGCTGGGCCCGGACGCCGTGCTCGCCGCGATGGGCCCGGAGTGCCTGGACGGCACCGCCGCCACCGCTGCCAATGGCACCGGCACCGGCACCGGCACCTTCGCCGCCGCGCTGCGCGAAGGCCGTCCCGCCGCCCGCACGGTGCTGACCGCGCTCGCCGCCGCCCACACCGGCGGTGCCCGGGTCGACTGGACCGCCGTCTTCGGCCCCGCCGCCCGCGTCGACCTGCCCACCTACGCCTTCCAGGAGCAGCGCTACTGGCTCGACGTCCCGGCCGTCTCGTCGACCGGCCCGGTCGACGAAGGCGAAGCACGATTCTGGGACGCCGTCGAGCGTGAGGACGTCGAAGCACTCGCCGGCATACTCACCCTGCCCGAAGGTGAAGTCGGCCCAGTCGTCTCCGCGCTGTCGGCGTGGCGCCGATCCCGCACCGAACTGTCCACTTCGGACACTTGGCACTACCGCATCACCTGGCAGCCGCTGCCCGCGGCCGCGAACCGGGTCGGCGGCACCTGGCTGCTGGTCGCCCCGGACGGCGAGGAGGACACCCTCGCCGCGGTCGTCGACACCCTGACCGAAGCCGGCGCCGGGACACGGATCCTGCGCGTCCCGATCACGACCGACCGCGCGACCTTCGCCGAGCTGCTGCGCGAGGCGTTCGCCGAAGGCCCGGTCTCCGGCGTCCTGTCGCTGCTAGCCACGGCGGACCCCGGCGGGAACGCCGGACTCCCGGACGGCATCACGGCAACCGCGGCCCTGGCCCAGGCCCTCGGCGACATCACCGGTGCGAACGCGGGGGCCCCGGACGGTATGGCGCCGACCCAGGCCCTGAGTGACGTGGCGGCCACGAGCGACAAGAACGCTGCGATTCCGGGTGGTGTTGCACCGTCCCAGGCTCTCGGCGGCGTCGCCGCTGCGGCCCGGTTGTGGCTGGTCACCCGGGGTGCGGTGGCCGTCGGCCGGGCGGACCGTCCGGCGGGGGACCGGCGGGCCTTCGCCACCCAGGCCGCCGTGGCCGGGCTCGGCCGCGCGGTCGCGCTCGAACACCCCGGCCGGATCGCCGGGAGCGTCGACCTCCCGCGCGACCTCGACCCCCGCGCCCTGCTGCGGCTGCCCGGCGTGCTGGCCGGGGTCGGTGCCGAAGACCAGATCGCGGTCCGCGCCAATGGTCTCTTCGCCCGCCGCCTCACCCGCGCCACCGGCCGCGACGGCGTCTGGACGCCGCGCGGGACCGTCCTGGTCACCGGCGGCACCGGCGCGCTCGGCGCCGAGGTCGCCCGCTGGCTCGCCGCGAACGGCGCAACCAAGCTGGTGCTCACCAGCCGCCGCGGCCCGGACGCTCCGGGTGCCGCAGAGCTGCGTGCCGAACTGTCCGATGTGGACGTCGAGATCGTCGCCTGCGACATCGCGGACCGCGACGCCCTTGCCGCGCTGCTGGCCGAGCACCCGGTGAACGCCGTCGTGCACGCGGCCGGCGTCGCCCAGGCCCAGGCCTTCGAGGAGATGTCGCCGGCCGACCTGGCCGACGTAGTCGGCGCGAAGGTCGCCGGGGCCACGAACCTCGACGAACTGCTGGGCGAACTCGACGCGTTCGTGCTGTTCTCCTCCATCGCCGGCACCTGGGGCGGCGCCGGCCAGTCGGCGTACGCCGCCGGCAACGCCTTCCTCGACGCGCTGGCCCAGGCCCGCCACGCCGCCGGGCTGCCCGCGACGTCGGTCGCGTGGGGCCCGTGGGCCGAGGCCGGGATGGCGACCGGCGACGCCGCCGAGCACCTGCGCCGCCGGGGCGTGACGCCGATGGCGCCGCGCTTCGCGGTCACCGCGCTGGCCCGGGCGGTGGCGGGAGACGACCCGGTCGTCACGGTCGCCGACGTCGACTGGGCGCGCTTCGCGCCCGGCTTCACCGCGGCCCGGCCCAGCCCCCTGCTCGGTGAGCTGCCCGAGGTCCGCGCGGCACTGGACAGCAGGCCCGCCGCCGAGCCCGAGGAGCTTTCGGCCCTTCAGCGTCGGCTCGCCGGGGCGTCTGCCTCGGAGCGTTCGGCCGTCCTGCTGGACCTGGTGCGCCACCAGGTCGCCGGGGTGCTCGGGTACGCCGGGACCGACGCGGTCGAGCCCGGCCGCGCCTTCCGCGAGCTCGGTTTCGACTCGGTCATGGCCGTCGAACTGCGTGACCTGGTCGAGTCCGCGACCGGCCTGCGGCTGCCGGCGACGCTGGTGTTCGACCACCCGAACCCGCTCGCGCTGGCCGACCTGCTGGCCGCGGAGCTGTTCGATGAATCCACTGTGGACGAGATCGTCGAGTCCGCTGTGGACGGTACCGAGCCGATCGCGATCGTCGCCATGAGCTGCCGGTTCCCCGGTGGTGTCCGCACCCCCGAACAGTTCTGGGACCTGCTGCGCGCCGGCGGCGACGCCGTCTCGGACTTCCCCGCCGACCGCGGCTGGGACACCGACGCGCTCTACGACCCTGACCCGGACAACCACGGCACCAGCTACTCGCGCTCGGGCGGGTTCCTCGACGGCGCCGAGGAATTCGACGCGGCGTTCTTCGGGGTCAGCCCGCGTGAGGCCCTCGCCATGGACCCGCAGCAGCGGTTGCTGCTGGAGACGTCGTGGGAGGTCTTCGAGCGGGCGGGCGTCGACCCGCGCACGGTGCGCGGCAGCCGGACCGGCGTCTTCACCGGCACCAACGGCCAGGACTACGTCAACCTGCTGATGGCCTCGGTCGAGGCGATGGAGGGCCACGTCGCCACCGGCAACGCGGCGAGCGTGGTGTCCGGGCGGCTGGCCTACACCTTCGGACTCGAGGGCCCGGCGGTCACCGTCGACACCGCGTGCTCGTCTTCGCTGGTCGCGGTGCACCTCGCCGCCCAAGCCCTGCGGTCGGGCGAGTGCTCGCTGGCGCTGGCCGGCGGCGCGACGGTGATGGCGACCCCGGCGGCGTTCATCGAGTTCTCCCGCCAGCGCGGCCTCGCCGCCGACGGCCGCTGCAAGGCGTTCGCCGACGCGGCCGACGGCACCGGCTGGGGCGAGGGCGCCGGCATGGTCCTGCTGGAAAGGCTTTCCGACGCCCAGCGCCACGGGCATCCGGTGCTCGCGGTGCTGCGCGGTTCCGCCGTCAACTCCGACGGCGCGTCCAACGGACTCACCGCGCCGAACGGCCCGTCACAGCAACGCGTGATCCGCCAGGCGCTCGCGGCCGCCGGACTGTCCACTTCGGACGTCGACGTCGTCGAGGCGCACGGCACCGGGACCCAGCTGGGCGACCCGATCGAGGCGCAGGCGCTGCTCGCGACCTACGGCCGTGACCGCGAACGTCCACTGTGGCTCGGTTCGGTCAAGTCCAACATCGGGCACACCCAGGCCGCGGCCGGGGTGGCCGGGCTGATCAAGATGGTGCTCGCGGTCGAACACGGCGTGCTGCCCCAGACCCTGCACGTCGACGCGCCGTCGTCCCACGTGGACTGGTCGGCGGGGTCGGTAGCGCTGGTCACCGAGCCGACACCGTGGCCGGAGACGGGCGCGCCCCGCCGGTTCGGCCTCTCGTCGTTCGGCATGAGCGGCACCAACGCCCACGCGGTCTTCGAGCAGGCTCCGGCACCGGCGGCGGTGGAGTTCTCGGAAACCGAACTTTCGACGGCCCCGTTCGTGCTGTCGGCCCGCAACGCCGACGCCTTGCGCGACCAGGCCCAGCGCCTCCGCGCCCAGCTCGAAGACCAGCCGGAAGTCGGCCTGGCCGGCCTCGGCGCCGCCCTGACGGGCACCCGTGCCGTCCACGAACACCGCGCGGTCGTACTCGCCGATGACCGCATCGCCCTGCTCGACGGTCTCGGCGCACTGGCCCGCGGCGAGTCGGCCGCCGGCCTGATCGAGGGGACGGCCCCGGCGACCGGCCGGACGGCGTTCCTCTTCACCGGCCAGGGCAGCCAGCGGGCCGGCATGGGCCGCGAACTGTACGAGACGCACCCGGTCTTCGCCTCGGCACTGGACGCGGTGTGCGCGGAGTTCGACACCCACCTGGACGGTCCACTGCAGACGGTCATGTTCGGCGAACCCGGGCTGCTCGACCAGACCGCCTACACCCAGCCCGCGCTGTTCGCGCTGCAGGTGGCGCTGTTCCGGCAGCTGGAGCACTTCGGCGTCCGGCCCGACTTTCTGGCCGGCCACTCGATCGGCGAGCTGGCCGCGGCGCACGTCGCCGGTGTCCTCTCGCTGGCCGACGCGGTGACGCTGGTCGCCGCGCGCGGCCGTCTCATGCAGGCCCTGCCGTCCGGTGGCGCGATGCTGGCGATCCAGGCGACCGAGGACGAGGTTTCGGTATATCTGTCAGACCGTGTGACCATCGCCGCGCTGAACGGCCCGGACTCGACGGTCATCTCCGGCGACGAGGCTGCGGTAAAAGCTGTGGCGGAGCACTTCGCGGATCGTAAGACCAAGCGCCTGACCGTGAGTCACGCGTTCCACTCACCCCTGATGGATCCCATGCTGGCCGAGTTCCGCGGTATAGCTGACTCTCTGTCATACGGTCAGTCGGTTATACCGATCGTCTCGACCGTCACCGGCGAGCCGGTGCTGGAGTTCGACGCCGGCTACTGGGTCCGGCACGCCCGCGAAGCCGTCCGGTTCCTCGACGGCATCCGCACGCTGGAGGCCGCCGGCGTCACCCGCTTCCTCGAACTGGGCCCGGACGGCGTCCTGTCCGCGATGGGCCAGGACTGCGTCACCGGCGACGCCGTGTTCGCGCCGACCCAGCGCGCCGGACGCCCGGAAGAAGCCGCGCTGCTCGGAGGCCTGGCGACGGCGTTCGTCCACGGCACCCCGGTCAGCTGGTCCGCGGCCTTCCCCGCCGCGGTCCCGCGGGTCGCCCTGCCGACCTACGCCTTCCAGCGCCGCCGCCACTGGCCGACGCTGCGCGCAGCCACCACCGGCGACCCGTCGGCCCTGGGCGTCGCCGCGGCCGGGCACCCGCTGCTCGGCGCGGCCGTCGCGACCGCCGGCGACGACGGGTTCCTGCTCACCGGCCGGCTTTCCGCCCGGACCCACCCGTGGCTCGCCGAGCACCGGGTGCGCGGCGCGATCCTGGTGCCCGGCACCGCGTTCGTCGAACTGGCCGTGCGGGCCGGGGACGAGGCCGGCCACGATCGCGTCGAGGACCTGACCCTGCACGCCCCGCTGGTCCTGCCCGAGGACGGGGCGGTCGACGTCCAGGTCCGCGTGGGCGAGGCCGACGAGCAGGGGCTCCGCCCGCTGACCGTCCACGCCCGCGTGGCCGGCGGCGGCGGCGAATGGACCCTGCACGCAGAAGGCGCGCTCGGGACTTCAGCGGCCGTGCCGTCCGAAGGGCTGGCCGTGTGGCCGCCCACCGGCGCCGAGCCCATCGACGTCAGCGGTCTGTATGACGGTATGACCGAGGCCGGGTTCGGTTACGGCCCGAGCTTTCGCGGCCTGTCCGCGGCCTGGCGGAAGGCCACCGAGATCTACGCCGAGGTCGCGCTGCCATCCGGCACCGCGGAGTTCGGCCTGCACCCGGGCCTGCTCGACTCGGCTCTGCACGCGCTTGCCCTCGGCACCGGCGACCAGCTCGCCCAGCCCGGCGAGCGCCCGGCCCGGCTGCCGTTCGCGTGGACCGGCGTCACCCTGCACGCCGCCGGCGCCGCGAAACTGCGCGTCCGGCTGACCCCGTCCGGCGACGACGCCGTGTCGCTGCTGGTCGCGGACGCGTCCGGGGCGCCGGTCGCCACCGTCGAATCCCTGGTGCTGCGCCCGGTTTCGGCCGTGGCGGACTCCGGCCCCGCAGCACCCGAGCCGCTGTACCGGCTCGCCTGGACGCCGATCCCGAAGCCCGACGCGGTCGCCGTCGCGGTCCCGCTCAGCGAGATCGCCGACGAAGTGCCCGAACTGGTCGTGGCCGACGCGAAGACCGTCACCGAGGTCCTGGAGCTGGTCCAGAGCTGGATTTCCGAAGAACGCTTCGCCGACTCGAAGCTGGTGCTGCGGACCCGCGGCGCGGTGCACACAGACGCGGACCCGGCCGTGGCCGCGGTCTGGGGCCTGGTCCGGTCCGCGCAAGCCGAGCACCCGGGCCGGTTCGTCCTCGTCGACGCCCCCGACGGCGAGCTGCTCGACGCGGCACTCGCCACCGCTGAACCGCAGGTCGCGATCCGGGGCGGGGACCTGTTCATCCCGCGGGTCACGCGGGGCGGCGGCGCGCTGCAACCGCCGTCCGGTGAACGCGCCTGGCGGCTCGACACCCGGGCCAAGGGCACCCTGGACAACCTCGTCCTCGTGCCCAGCCCGGAGGCCGTCGCGCCGCTCGCCGGCCACGAGGTCCGGGTCGGCGTCCGCGCCGCCGGGCTCAACTTCCGCGACGTGCTGAACGCGCTGGGCATGTACCCCGGCGAGGCCGGGCTGCTCGGCATCGAGGGCGCCGGCGTCGTGCTGGAGGTCGGGGCCGACGTCACCCGGCTGGCCCCGGGCGACCGCGTGATGGGCCTGCTCGCCGGCGGGTTCGGCCCGGTCTCGGTGTCCGACAACCGTTACCTGGTAACAATTCCCGACGGCTGGAGCTTCGAGCAGGCCGCGTCCGCGCCGATCGTGTTCCTGACCGCGTACTACGCGCTGGTTCAGCTCGGCGCGCTCCAAGCGGGCGAGCGCGTGCTCATCCACTCCGCCGCGGGTGGCGTCGGCATGGCCGCCGTCCAGCTCGCCCGGCACCTCGGCGCCGAGGTCTTCGGCACCGCGAGCCCCGGCAAGTGGGACGCCCTGCGCGGGATGGGCCTGGACGACGCGCACCTCGCCAGCTCCCGCACGCTCGAGTTCGAGCAGTCGTTCGGCGGCGGGATGCACGTCGTGCTCGACGCGCTGGCCGGCGAGTTCGTCGACGCGTCGCTGCGCAGCACCGCGCCCGGCGGGCGGTTCCTGGAGATGGGCAAGACCGACGTCCGCGACCCGGAGCAGGTGGCCGCCGCGCACGACGTCCGTTACCAGGCGTTCGACCTGATCGACGCCGGACCGGACCGGATCGCCGAGTTGTTCGTGGACGTCCTCGCGCTGTTCGCGAGCGGCGCGCTCGAACCGCTGCCACTGTCCACATGGGACGTTCGGAATGCGCCGGAGGCGTTCCGGTACCTCAGCCAGGCCAAGCACGTCGGCAAGGTCGTGCTGCGGGTGCCGCGCCCGCTCGACCCGGCGGGCACCGCGCTGATCACCGGCGGCACCGGGGCGCTCGGCCGGCTGGTCGCCCGGCACCTGGTCACCACGCACGGCCTCAGGCACCTGCTGCTGCTCAGCCGGCGCGGTGGCGCCGAAGACCTCGTCGAGGAACTGGCCGGGCTGGGCGCCGAAGTCACCGTCGCGGCGTGCGACGTCACCGACGGTGCGGCGCTGGGCGCGGTGCTCGGCACCATTCCCGCCGAGCACCCGCTCACCGCTGTGGTGCACACCGCCGGCGTCCTCGACGACGGCACCGTCGAGGCGCTCACCCCCGAGCGGCTCGACACCGTGTGGGCGCCGAAAGCCCTTGCCGCGCAACGGCTGCACGAGCTGACCGCGGACGCCGACCTGGCCGCGTTCGTGCTGTTCTCCTCGGTCGCGGGGACGTTCGGCAACGCCGGGCAGGCCAACTACGCGGCGGCCAACGTGTTCCTGGACGCCCTCGCCCAGCGGCGCGTGGCGACCGGGCTGCCCGCGACGTCGCTGGCCTGGGGCCCCTGGGCGGGCGGCGGCATGCTCGGCAGCCTCACCGAGGCCGACGTGCGCCGGATGACCCGCGGCGGGATCCCGCCGCTGACCGCCGCCGAAGGCCTGGCGCTGTTCGACGCGGGCCTGGCCTCGGCCGAACCGGCGTTGCTGCCGGTGCGGCTGGACCTGGCCGCGTTGCGGGCCCGCGCCGCCGGCGGTGGCGTACCCACTGTCCTCAACGGACTGATCCGGCACCGCGCCCGCCGGGCCGCGGAAAACTCCGCGGGCGGCGGGATCGCGCTGAAGA
This sequence comes from Amycolatopsis sp. NBC_01307, assembly GCF_035975215.1. Classification (NCBI taxonomy): domain Bacteria; kingdom Bacillati; phylum Actinomycetota; class Actinomycetes; order Pseudonocardiales; family Pseudonocardiaceae; genus Amycolatopsis; species Amycolatopsis sp. NBC_01307. The sequence goes on from NZ_CP108403.1 coordinate 958,264, forward strand.
CGCGGCTGGCCGCGATGTCCGAAGTGGAGCGTGAGCAGTTGCTGACCGAGCTGGTCTGCGGCGAGGTCGCCGCGGTGCTCGGCCACCTCTCGGCCGCCGAGGTCGACCCGGCCCGGCCGTTCAAGGAGCTCGGTTTCGACTCGCTGACCTCGGTCGAGCTGCGCAACCGGCTCAACGCCGGCACCGGGCTGCGGCTGCCTGCGACACTGGTGTTCGACCAGCCGACGCCCCTCGAGCTGGCCCGGTACCTGCGCGAGGCGCTGCTGGACGAGCCCGTCGCCACGGCCCGTCCGGCCGTGCTCGGCGAGCTGGACCGGCTCGAAGCGCTGCTGCTGGCGCCCGGCCACGACGAGGCCGAGCAGCCCCGGATCACGTTGCGGCTGCAGAGCTTGCTGGCGAAGTGGAGCGACGCGCACCGGAGCGCCGACACGGCAGACGCCGAGCTCGAGTCGGCCACCGGCGACGACATCTTCGAGCTGCTCGACAAAGAACTGGGCATGTCGTGAACCCCCGCCCCCGCCCCCGTTCCCCCCGCGTCCCCGAGGTGACTTCGAATGCCTGACGAAAGCAAGTACCTCGAGTACTTGAAGCGGCTCACGGCCGACCTGCGCACCGCCCGCCGGCAGCTGCGCGACGTCGAGGAGCGGGACACCGAGCCGATCGCCATCGTCGCGTCGAGCTGCCGCTTCCCGGGCGGCGTGCGCAGCCCGGAGGACCTGTGGGAGCTCGTCACGACCGGCGGTGACGCGATCTCGGACTTCCCCGGCGACCGCGGCTGGCAGCTCGAGCCCGGCCCCGGCGGGCGGGTGCCGCAGGGCGGATTCCTTTACGAAGCACCGAAGTTCGACGCCGGGTTCTTCGGCATCAGCCCGCGCGAGGCGCTGGCCGTCGACCCACAGCAGCGCGTCCTGCTCGAGGTCGCGTGGGAGGTGTTCGAGCGGGCGGGCATCCCGGCGGACGCCGTGCGCGGCTCGGACACCGGCGTCTTCATCGGCGCGGCGTCTTCGCAGTACGGCGCGGGCAGCGGCGCGGAGCTGGCGGGGCTCGCGGGGCACCTGCTCACCGGCAATGCGACCAGTGTCGTCTCGGGCCGGCTGGCCTACACGTTCGGGCTGGAGGGCCCGGCGGTCACTGTGGACACTGCGTGCTCGTCTTCGTTGGTGTCGCTGCACTTGGCGGTGCACGCGCTGCGCACCGGCGAGTGCTCGATGGCACTGGCCGGCGGCGTGACCGTGATGGCGCACCAGGGCACGTTCGTCGCCTTCGACAGCCAGCAAGGGCTTTCTCCGGACGGGCGCTGCAAGGCGTTCGCCGCCTCGGCCGACGGCACCGGCTGGGCCGAGGGCGCCGGCGTCCTGCTGCTGGAAACGCTTTCCGACGCCCGCCGCAACGGCCATGACGTCCTCGCCGTCGTGCGCGGCACCGCGGTCAACTCCGACGGCGCGTCCAACGGCCTGACCGCCCCGCACGGCCCGTCCCAGCGTCGGGTCATCCGCCAGGCGCTGGCCAACGCGCGGCTGTCCGCCGCGCACGTCGACCTGCTCGAAGCGCACGGCACCGGCACGAAGCTGGGTGACCCGATCGAGGCGCAGGCGCTGCTCGCCACCTACGGTCAGGAGCGCGAGCCGGGGCTGCCGCTGTGGCTGGGCTCGCTGAAGTCGAACCTGGGCCACGCCCAGGCCGCGGCCGGCGTCGGCGGCGTGATCAAGCTGGTCGAGGCGTTGCGGCACGCGAAGATGCCGCGCACCCTGCACGTCGACGAGCCGACCCCGCACGTCGACTGGGCTTCGGGCGCGGTCGAGCTGCTCACCGAGGAACGCGACTGGCCGGAGACCGGACGTCCCCGCCGCGCCGCGGTCTCCGGTTTCGGAATCAGTGGGACCAACGCGCACGCGATCCTGGAAGAGGCGCCGCCCGCACCGGTCGCTTCGGAGTCCGAGGACGCCGAGGTCGTCGTCATCCCGCCGCGCCCGCTGCCGTCGCCGCTGCCGGTGCTGGTGTCCGCCCGCAGCGCGGAGGCCCTGCGCGCACTCGCCGGGGATTTCGTCACCCACCTGACCGCGCGCCCCGAGCTGGGGCTCCCTGACGTCGCGTTCTCGGCCGCGGCCGGTCGCCCTTCCCTGGAACACCGGGCCGTCCTGCTCGCTGACGACCGCGACGCGCTGCTCTCCGGCCTCGCCGCGCTGGCGGGCGACACCGCCGCGCCGGGCTTGGTCCGCGGGGTCACGGCCGTGCGTGGCCGGCTGGCGTTCCTGTTCACCGGTCAGGGCAGCCAGCGGGCCGGCGCCGGACGCGAGCTGTACGCCGCGTTCCCGGAGTTCGCGGCCGCGGTCGACGAGATCTGCGCCGCGTTCGAGCCTCACTTGGCCCATCCACTCAAGACAGTCCTGTTCGACGAAACCGGTCTGCTCGACCGGACCGAGTACACCCAGGCCGCGCTGTTCACCCTCGAGGTGGCGCTGTTCCGGCTGCTGGCGCACTTCGGCGTCACGCCGGACTTCCTGGTCGGCCACTCGATCGGCGAGCTGGCCGCCGCGCACGTCGCCGGGGTCTGGTCCCTGACGGACGCCGTGACGCTGGTCGCCGCGCGCGGCCGCCTGATGCAGGCGCTGCCGTCGGGTGGCGCGATGGTGGCGCTGCAGGCGACCGAGGCGGAGGTTTCGGTATATCTGTCAGACCGTGTGACCGTTGCGGCGGTGAACGGTCCGGACTCGACGGTCATCTCGGGTGACGAGGACGCGGTGCTGGCAGTCGAGGCACACTTCACCGACCTGGGCCGCAAGACCAAGCGGCTCGTCGTGAGCCACGCGTTCCACTCGCCGCTGATGGATCCAATTCTGGACGAGTTCCGCGGTATAGCGGAGTCTCTGTCATACGGTCAGCCGGTTATACCGATAGTCTCGAACGTCACCGGCGCCCCGGCCACCGCAGCTGAGCTGGCGGACCCGGAGTACTGGGTGCGGCACGTGCGTGAGGCCGTCCGGTTCGCCGACGGCATGCGCACGCTGACCGCGAAGGGCGTCACCACGTTCCTCGAGCTGGGCCCGGACGGTGTGCTGTCCGCGCTCGGGCGCGAGTCCGCCGGCCCGGACGCGGTGTTCGCCGCCGTGCTGCGGGCCGGCCGTCCCGAGCCCGGCTCGGCGCTGGCCGCGCTCGCCGCCGTCCACGTGCACGGTGTCGCCGTGAACTGGCCGGTGCTGTTCGAGGGCACCCGGCGGGTCGAGCTGCCGACCTACCCGTTCCAGCGGGAGCACTACTGGATCGAGCCGAGCGCCTCCACACCGGCCACCACCACTGAGGACTCCGGCTTCTGGCAGGCCGTCGACAGCGGCGACCCGGCCGCGCTCGCCGCCACGATCGACCCGGGCAACGCGCAGCTGGCGTCGTCACTGGGCGAGGTCCTGCCAGCACTGGCGTCGTGGCGCGACCGCCGCCGCGAAGAATCCACCGTGGACGGCTGGCGGTACCGGATCTCCTGGACCCCCAAGCCGACGGCGACCGCCGAACTGTCCGGCACCTGGCTGGTCGTCGGCCCGCCCGGCCCACTCACCGACTCGGCCGTCGAGGCCCTGGCCGCACACGGCGCGCGGGTCCGCCGAATCGCCGACGCGAGCGAACTGCCCGGCAACTTCGGCGGTGCAGGCGGCCTGGCTGGCGAACTCACTGGTGCGAGCGACTTGATTGGCGGCCTCGCCGGTGCGAGCGACCTGGCCGGCGCGAGCGGCCTGGCTGCCGACATCGCCGACGCGACCGACCTCCCCGGCAACCTCGCCGACGCGAGCGATCTGGCCAGCGACCTCGCCGACGAACCGCTCGCCGGCGTGCTCTCCCTGCTGGCGCTCGACGAGACCCCCGACCCCACCCACCCCGGTCTGACCACGGGCCTGACCGCCACGATCGAGCTGATCCAGGCCCTCGGCGTGACCGCGCCGATCTGGCTCGCCACCTCCGGCGCCGTCGCCACCGGCCGCGCCGACCGGGCCGTCTCCCCGGCCCAGGCTCAGGTCTGGGGCCTCGGCCGGGTGCTCGGCCTGGAGGAGCCCGGCCGCTGGGGTGGGCTCGTCGACCTCCCGGCCGAGCTGGACACCCGTGCCGGCGCCCGGCTGGCCGCGGTGCTCGCCGACGCCAGCGAAGACCAGGTTGCCGTGCGCGCCAGCGGCGTGTTCGCCCGCCGCCTGGTCCGGGCCCCGGCGACGCCGGTGCGGTCCTGGGCCCCGCGCGGCACCGTCCTGATCACCGGCGGCACCGGCGCGCTGGGCGCGCAGGTCGCCCGCCGCCTCGCCGCCACCGGCGCGGAGCGTCTGGTGCTGACCGGCCGTCGTGGCCTGGACGCGCCAGGCGCGGCCGAGCTGCGCGACGAACTCACCGCGCTCGGCGTGGACGTCATCGTCGCGGCGTGCGACGTCGCCGACCGCGACGACCTGGCCGCGCTGCTCGCCGAACATCCGGTGACGTCGGTGTTCCACGCCGCCGGTGCGACCGGCTCGGCGCCGCTGCACGAGACGTCCCTTACGGCGTTCGCGGAACTGGTGCGTGCCAAGGTGCTCGGCGCGGCTAACCTCGACGAACTCGTCGGAGACGTCGACGCCTTCGTCCTGTTCTCCTCGATCGCCGGGGTCTGGGGGAGTGGCGGGCAGGCCGCTTACGCGGCGGCGAACGCCCACCTGGACGCCCTGGCCGAGCAGCGCCGTTCGCGCGGTCTGGCCGCGACCGCGATCGCCTGGGGCCCGTGGGCCGGCGGTGGCATGGTCGAGGGTGACGGCGAGCAGCAGCTGCGCCGTCGCGGCCTGCCGCCGATGGCCACCGAACCGGCGCTCGCCGCGCTGGCCGGGGCGCTCGACGGTGACGAGACCACGGTGACCGTCGCCGACGTGACCTGGGCGTCCTTCGCATCCGGGTTCGCTGCGGCGCGCCCGCGTCCGCTGCTCGCCGAGCTGCCTGAGGCGGTCGCCGCGCTGACCGGCGGGCCCGCCCGTACCGAGTCCGGTGCGGGTGCCGAACTGCGTGCGCGGCTCGCCGCGCAACCGTCCGAAAAGGACGCTCTCGGCGTGCTCGCCGGGATCGTCCGCGCCGGCGTTGCCGCCGTGCTCGGCTTCACCTCGGTGGCCGACGTGCGCGACGACCGGCCACTGGCCGATCTCGGGTTCGACTCGCTCACCGCGGTCGAGCTGCGTGATCTCCTGGCCACCGAGACCGGACTGAACCTGCCCGCGTCGCTGGTGTTCGACCGGCCGACGCCGGAGCTGCTCGCCGCGCACCTGCACGCCGAGCTGATCGGCGACGCGCCGGTCGCCACCGTGGTAGCCAAGTCCACTGTGGACGATCCGATCGCGATCGTGGCGATGAGCTGCCGGTACCCCGGCGGCGTCACCTCGCCCGAGGACCTCTGGCGCCTGGTCGAAGGTGGCCTCGACGGCATCGGCCCGTTCCCGGCCGACCGCGGCTGGGACCTCGACGCGCTGTACGACCCCGACCCGGACAACCCGGGTACCAGCTACACCCGAGAAGGCGGTTTCCTGCCCGCGGTCGGCGGGTTCGACGCGGCCTTCTTCGGCATCTCGCCGCGCGAAGCGCTGGCCATGGACCCGCAGCAGCGCGTGCTGCTGGAGACCGCGTGGGAGGCGTTCGAGCGCGCGGGCATCGACCCGCGGTCGGTGCGCGGCAGCCGGTCCGGCGTGTTCGTCGGCTCGAACGGCCAGGACTACGCGGCCCTGCTGATGCGCTCCGGCAACGCCGGCGAGGGTTACCTCGCCACCGGCAACGCCGCCGCCGTCGTGTCCGGCCGGCTGGCCTACACGTTCGGCCTCGAAGGCCCCGCGCTGACCGTCGACACGGCGTGCTCGTCGTCGCTGGTCGCGCTGCACCTGGCCGCCCAGGCCCTGCGCAACGGCGAGTGCGAGCTGGCGCTGGCCGGCGGTGTCACGGTGATGACCACGCCGACCGCGTTCGCCGAGTTCTCCCGTCAGCGCGGCCTGGCCACCGACGGCCGCTGCAAGTCCTTCGCCGCCGCGGCCGACGGCACCGGCTGGGGCGAGGGCGCCGGGCTCCTGCTGCTGGAAAGGCTTTCCGACGCGCAGCGCAACGGTCACCCGGTGCTCGCGCTCGTCGCGGGCAGCGCGGTCAACTCCGACGGCACGTCCAACGGCCTCACCGCGCCCAACGGCCCGGCCCAGCAGAACGTCATCCGCCAGGCGCTCGGCGCGGCCGGGCTCACGACGTCCGATGTGGACACCGTGGAAGCACACGGCACCGGCACCGTGCTCGGCGACCCGATCGAGGCGCAGGCCCTGCTGGCCACCTACGGCCGCGACCGCGGCGGCGAACCGCTGTGGCTGGGCTCGCTGAAGTCGAACATCGGGCACACCCAGGCCGCGGCCGGAGTCGGCGGCGTGATCAAGACGGTCCTCGCCATGCGGCACGGCGTCCTGCCACGCACGCTGCACGTCGACGAGCCGACCCCGCACGTGGACTGGACGTCCGGTGCGGTCGAGCTGCTGACCGAGCCGCGGGCTTGGCCCGAGACCGGACGTCCGCGCCGCGCCGGCGTGTCGTCGTTCGGGGTCGGCGGGACCAACGCGCACACGATCATCGAGCAGGCCCCTTCGGCCGAGCCGGCTCCGGAACGCGGCGCCCGGCCGTCGCTGGCGCCGGTCGTGCTGTCCGCACGGACGCCGGACGCGCTGCGAGCGCAGGCGGCGGCGCTGACTGTGGACGCCGACCTGGGTGACCTCGCCTTCTCCCTGGCCACCTCGCGGGCGGCGCTCGATCACCGCGCGGTCGTCACCGGGGAGACCGCTGAAGACGTCGAGCGTGCCTTGCGGGCGCTGGCCGAGGACCGGTCCGACGCCGCTCTCGTCCGCGGTGAGGCCGGCGGCGGGCTGGCGTTCCTGTTCACCGGCCAGGGCAGCCAGCGAGCCGGGATGGGCAGTGAGCTGTACGCAACCCACCCGGTCTTCGCCGACGCGCTCGACGCGGTGTGCGCGGAGTTCGACACGCACCTCGACCGTCCACTGCGGACGGTCCTGGTCGAAGACTCCGCCTTGCTGGACCAGACCGCGTACACCCAGGCCGCGTTGTTCGCGGTCGAGGTCGCACTGTTCCGGCTGGTCGAGTCCTGGGGCCTGCGGCCGGACTTCCTGGCCGGGCACTCGATCGGCGAGCTGGCCGCGGCCCACGTCGCCGGGGTGCTGTCGCTGGCTGACGCGGTGACGCTGGTCGCCGCCCGGGGCCGCCTGATGCAGGCGCTGCCATCAGGTGGCGCAATGGTCGCCATCCAGGCGACCGAAGACGAGGTCACCCCGCACCTGACCGAGCGCGTGAGCATCGCCGCGCTCAACGGTCCGAACGCGACAGTCGTCTCCGGCGACGAGGACGCCGTGTTGGCCGTCGCCGCGCAGTTCGCGGACCGCAAGACCAAGCGCCTGACCGTGAGCCACGCGTTCCACTCGCCGCTGATGGACCCGATGCTCGACGAGTTCCGTGCGGTCGCCCGGTCCCTGACGTTCGCCCCGCCGCGCATCCCGATCGTCGCCGGTGACGTCACCGACCCGGAGTACTGGGTCCGGCACGTCCGCGACGCCGTCCGGTTCGCCGACGGCATGCGCACCCTGGCCGACCACGGCGTCACGACGTTCCTCGAGCTGGGTCCGGACGGCGTGCTGTCCGCCATGGGGCAGGACTGCGTCGCCGACGGCACCTTCGCGCCGCTGCTGCGGTCCGGCCGCCCGGAGCGCGACACCGTCGCCACCGCGTTGGCCACCGCGTACGCGCACGGCGCGAAGATCGACTGGGCCGGGCTGTTCGCGGGCGCCAACGTCCGCCGGATCGACCTGCCCACCTACCCCTTCGAGCACACGACGTTCTGGCCCGAGCCCGCCACCGCCCAGATTTCGGGCAGCGAAGACGCCGGGTTCTGGCGAGCCGTCGAAACCGGCGACGCGGACGCGCTCGCCGCGACCCTGAACCTGCCCGCCGGTTCGCTCGCCGACGTCCTGCCCGCGCTCGCCGGCTACCGCCGCCGCGGCCAAGACAGGTCCACTGTGGACTCCTGGCGCTACCGGATCGAGTGGCTGCCGGTGCCGTCGGACACGACCCCGGAGCTGGCCGGCCGCTGGCTGCTGGCCGGTCCCGACACCCTCGGCGTCACCGCCGCCCTCACCGCGCACGGCGCCGACGTCGAGCCGCTGACCCCGGCGACGCTCGACGGCCCGGTCACCGGCGTCGTCTCCCTGCTCTCGCTGGACGAGCAGGACGGCCTCGCCGCGACGCTGGACCTGGTCCGGACCCTGGCCGCGCACGAGGTCGCCGCCCCGCTGTGGCTGGTCACCTCGGGCGCCGTCGGCACCGGCCGCGCCGACCGGCCGCGCAGCGCGACCCAGGCGATGACCTGGGGTTTCGGCCGCGTTGTCGGCCTGGAGTACCCGCAGCACGGCGGTGGCCTGATCGACCTGGACACCACGCTGGACGAGCGCGCCGCCACCCGGTTCGCCCGGGTGCTGGCCGACGGCACCGAGGACCAGGTCGCGATCCGCGCCACCGGCGTCTTCGGCCGGCGCCTCACGCACGCCGCCCCCGCCACCACGGCCTGGACGCCGCGCGGGACCGTGCTGGTCACCGGCGGCACCGGCGCGCTCGGCGCCCACGTCGCCCGCTACCTGGCCGCGGAGGGCGTCGACCGGCTGGTGCTGACCAGCCGTCGCGGACTGGACGCGCCGGGCGCGGCCGAACTACGTGACGAACTCGCCGAGTCCGGTGTGGACGTTGTCGTCGCGGCGTGCGACGTCGCCGACCGCGACGCGCTCGCCGCGCTGCTGGCCGAGCACCCGGTGAACGCCGTCGTGCACGCGGCCGGCGCGGGCGACCCGGCGCGGCTCGCCGACCTGACGCGGGACGGGCTCGCCGCCGTCGTCGAGGCCAAGGTCGCCGGCGCGGCCAACCTCGACGAACTCGTCGGGGACGTCGACGCCTTTGTGCTCTTCTCGTCGATCGCGGGAGTGTGGGGGAGTGGCGGCCAGGCCGCCTACGCCGCTGCAAACGCTTTCCTCGACGCGCTCGCCGAGCAGCGTCGCGCCCGGGGCGTCCCGGCGACCGCGATCGCCTGGGGCCCGTGGGCCGAGGGCGGCATGGTCGGCGCCGAAGCCGAGGCCGACCTGCGCCGCCGTGGCCTGCCGGCGCTCGCGCCCGAACTCGCCGTCACGGCATTGACCTGCGGCGATGCTGCCGTCGTGGTTGCCGACGTCGACTGGGCGCGGTTCGCGACGGGCTACCAACTGGCTCGGCCGCGGCCGCTGATCGGCGACCTGCCCGAGGTTCGCGCGCTCGACACCACTCCGGCGGCCGGGGACCGGCCCGCGCTCGTCACCCGCCTCGCGCCGCTCGCCCCCGCCGAGCGGGAGCGCGCTCTGCTCGACGTCGTCCGCGCGGAGGCCGCGCTCGCGCTCGGCCACTCCGGCCCGGACGCCACCGCCGCGGTGCCGGCGGCCCGCGCGTTCCGCGACCTCGGCTTCGACTCGCTGACCGCGGTCGACCTGCGCAACCGCCTCACCGCGGCGACCGGGCTCGCGCTGCCCGCGTCGCTCGCCTTCGACCACCCGAACCCCGAGGCGCTCGCCCGGCAGCTCGACGCCGAGCTGTTCGGCGCCGTCCACAATGGACCTGAAACTCCGGTCACGGTGGTGACCGGCGACGATCCGATCGTGGTCGTCGCGATGAGCTGCCGCCTGCCCGGCGGCGTGCGCAGCCCGGAAGACCTCTGGGACCTGGTCGTCTCCGGCGGCGACGCGGTGACCGAGTTCCCCGCCGACCGCGGCTGGGACCTCAGCGCGCTCTACCATCCGGACCCGGCGCACCCCGGCACGTCCTACGCCCGTACCGGCGGTTTCCTGCACGACGCGGGCGACTTCGACCCGGCGTTCTTCGGCATCAGCCCGCGTGAAGCGCTTTCGATGGACCCGCAGCAGCGGCTGCTGCTGGAGACGTCGTGGGAGGCGATCGAACGGGCCGGCATCCCGGCGGAGTCCCTGCGGGGGAGCCGGACCGGGGTGTTCGTCGGCTCGAACAGCCAGGACTACGCGACCTTGCTGATGGTCGCGCGGCAGGACGCCGAGGGGTACGTCGCCACCGGCAACGCCGCGAGCGTCGTGTCCGGCCGGCTCGCCTACACCTTCGGGCTGGAAGGCCCGGCCGCGACGATCGACACCGCGTGCTCGTCTTCGCTGGTCGCGGTGCACTGGGCCGCGCAGGCGCTGCGGGCCGGCGAGTGCTCGCTGGCGCTGGCCGGCGGGGCGCTGGTGATGGCCACACCCGGCACGTTCATCGAGTTCTCCCGTCAACGCGGCCTCGCCGCGGACGGCCGTTGCAAGGCGTTCGCCGACGCGGCCGACGGCACCGGCTGGGGCGAAGGTGCCGGGATGCTGGTGCTGGAAAGGCTTTCCGACGCCCGTCGCAACGGGCACCCGGTTCTCGCGGTCCTACGGGGCTCGGCGATCAACTCCGACGGCGCGTCCAACGGCCTCACGGCGCCCAATGGCCCGGCCCAGCAACGCGTGATCCGCCAGGCCCTTGCCGCCGCCGGACTGTCTACTTCGGACGTCGACGTCGTCGAGGCGCACGGCACCGGCACCACCCTGGGCGATCCGATCGAGGCGCAGGCCGTGCTCGCCACCTACGGCCGTGACCGCGACGGCGAGCCGCTGCTCCTGGGCTCGCTGAAGTCCAACATCGGGCACACGCAGGCCGCCGCCGGCGTCGCCGGGATGATGAAGATGATCCTGGCGATGCAGCACGGCACCGTGCCGAAGACCCTGCACGTCGACGCGCCGTCGTCCCAAGTGGACTGGACGGCGGGAGCGGTCGAGCTGGTCACCGAGGCCCGCCCGTGGCCCGAGGTGAGTCGTGCGCGCCGCGCCGCCGTGTCGTCGTTCGGCATGAGCGGCACCAACGCGCACGTGGTCCTGGAGGAGGCGCCGCCCGCCGACCAGGCGCCCGCCGTCGCGGTGCCGATGGCGCCGTGGACGCTGTCCGCGCACACCATCGAAGCCCTGCGCGAGCAGGCCGCCCGGCTGCTGACGCACCTGGACACCGACGGCTGGGAGCCCGCGGACGTCGCGTATTCGCTGGCCACGACCCGGTCGCGGCAGCCGCACCGCGCGGCCGTGCTGGGTACCGACCGCGAGACCCTGCTGGCCGGGCTGGCGGCCTTGGCCGCGGGCGAGCCGTCGGCCCTCACCGACGTCGCCGGGGAAGGCCGGCTGGCGTTCCTGTTCACCGGCCAGGGCAGCCAGCGGGTCGGGATGGGCCGTGAGCTGTACTCGACGCACCCGGTTTTCGCCGACGCGCTGGACGCGGTGTGCGCGGAGTTCGACACGCACCTGGACCGTCCACTGCGGACTGTCCTTTTCGGGGACTCCGAGCTGCTCGACCAGACCGCCTACACCCAGGCCGCGCTGTTCGCACTCGAGGTCGCCCTGTTCCGGCTGGTGGAGCACTACGGCCTCCGGCCCGGCTTCCTCGCGGGCCACTCGGTCGGCGAGCTGGCCGCGGCGCACGTCGCCGGAGTCCTCGCGCTGGCGGACGCCGTGACGCTGGTCGCCGCGCGGGGTCGCCTCATGCAGGCGCTGCCGACCGGTGGCGCGATGGTCGCGATCCAGGCGACGGAGGCCGAGGTTTCGGTATATCTGTCAGACCGTGTGACCATCGCCGCGATCAACGGCCCGGCCTCGACCGTGATCTCCGGCGACGAGGACGCCGTCCTGGCGGTCGCGGAGCACTTCGCCGACCGCAAGACCAAGCGGCTCACCGTGAGCCACGCGTTCCACTCGCCGTTGATGGATCCAATGCTGGCGGAGTTCCGCGGTATAGCTGAGTCTCTGTCATACGGTCAGTCGGTTATACCGATCGTCTCCAACGTCACCGGCGAACTGATGACCGAGTTCGACGCGGACTACTGGGTCCGGCATGTGCGTGAGGCCGTGAGGTTCGCCGACGGCATGCAGACCTTGGCTGGTCGCGGTGTCACCACGTTCCTGGAGCTGGGCCCGGACGGCGTGCTCTCTGCGATGGGGCAGGACTGTGTCGCCGACGCCGTCTTCGCGCCCGTGCTGCGGAGTGGCCGGTCCGAGGAGCAGGCGTTCGCCCACGCTCTCGGTCAGGCGCACGTCCGCGGCCACGTCCCGGACTGGGCCACGGTCCTGGCCGGCGCCCGTCGGATCGAACTGCCCACCTACGCCTTCCAGAACCGCCGCTATTGGCCGGAAGTCGAGCTGCCCAACGGGTTCGAGACCTCTTCGGACGATGCCGAGTTCTGGACCGTCGTCGAGGCCGACGACGCCACCGCGCTCGCCACGACCCTCGCCATCACCGAGCGCGACGCCGAGACGCTGCTGCCCGCACTGGCGAACTGGCGCCGGTCCGGCCAGGAGAAGTCCACAGTGGACTCCTGGCGGTACCGGATCACCTGGCAGCCGCTGACCGATCTGCCCGCGCCGGTGCTGTCCGGCACCTGGCTGCTGCTCGCCCCCGCCGGCCACCCCCTGTCCGGGATGCTGACCCGCTACGGCGCGGAGACCGTCGTCGTCGAGCCCGCGGCCCGCGAATCCCTGGCCGTCGAGATCGCCGGTGCCGTCTGGGAACGCGAGATCACCGGGGTGCTTTCACTGGTCACGGCCGAAGACCCGGCCACCGCGTCCGCGCAGCTGCTCGACGTGCTGCGGGCGCTGGGTGACGCCGACGTCGCCGCGCCGCTGTGGGTGGCGACGGAAGGCGCCGTCTCCACCGGACGCGCCGACCGCGTCCGCGCCGCCGGCCAGGCCGCCGCGTGGGGCCTGGGCCGGGTCGCCGGCCTGGAGCTGCCGCAGCGCTGGGGCGGCCTCGTCGACCTGCCGGAGGTACTCGACGAGCGGGCCGGCGCCCGCCTCGCCGGGGTGCTCACCGGCCCCGAGGACCAGGTCGCCGTCCGCGGCTCGGGTGTCCACGTCCGCCGTCTCGTCCGCGCCGACAAGTCCATAAAGGACGTCTGGACGCCGCGGGGCACCGTGCTCGTCACCGGCGGCACTGGCGCCCTGGGCGCGCAGGTCGCCCGCTGGGCCGCGGAAAACGGCGCCGAGCGGCTCGTCCTGACCAGCCGTTCCGGGCTCGCCGCGCCAGGTGCCGAAGCCTTGCGAGACGAACTCGGCGTCGACGTCGTGATCGCCGCCTGCGACGTCACCGACCGCGACGCCGTCGCCGCTCTGATCGCCGAACACCCCGTCGACGCCGTGGTGCACGCCGCCGGTGTCGACCGCCCGACGCCCCTGGCCGACGGCGACGCGGCCGAGTTCGCCGACGTCCTGGCCGCCAAGGTCGCCGGCGCGGCGAACCTCGACGCCGTGCTCGGCGAGACCGAGCTGGACGCGTTCGTCCTCTTCGCCTCGATCTCCGGGACCTGGGGTTCCGGTGGCCAGGGCGCATACTCGGCGGCCAACGCCTACCTCGACGCGCTGGCGCAGTCCCGCCGCGACCGCGGCTTGACCGCGACCGCCGTCGCCTGGGGCCCCTGGGACGGCGGCGGCATGGCCTCGCGCGGCGACGCCGCCGACCAGCTGCGCCGCCGCGGCCTCGAGCCGATGTCCGCGACGCTCGCGGTCCGGGCGCTGGCCCAGGCCGTCGGCGCCGGCGAGACCGCGCTGGTCGTGGCCGACGTCGACTGGGCGCGGTTCGCGCCGTCGTTCGCCGCGGCGCGCCCGCGTCCGCTGCTCGACACGATCCCCGAGGTCACCGCCGCACTGGCCGGCGACGAAGAGCCTGCCGAGACGTCCGAGCTCGCCCAGCAACTGACCGGGATGGCCGACGCCGAGCGCGAGCGGGTGCTGCTGGACCTGGTGCGCACGCACGCGGCCGCCGTTCTCGGCCACGCCGGCGTCGCCGAGGTCGAGCCCGCGAAAGCCTTCCGTGAGCTGGGCTTCGACTCGCTCACCGCGGTCGAGCTGCGCAACGCCCTGGGCACCGCGACGGGCCTGCGCCTGCCCGCGACGCTGGTGTTCGACCACCCGACGCCGGCCGTCCTGGCCACGCACCTCGCCACGCTGCTGCTCGGCGGCGAGGCCGTCGCGCGGACCGCGGTCAGCACCGTGCGCGACGCCGACGACCCGATCGCGATCGTGGCCATGAGCTGCCGGTACCCCGGGGGCGTCCGCTCACCGGAGGACCTCTGGCGGCTGGTGGCCGACGGCCGCGACGCGGTGTCCGAAATGCCCGGCGACCGCGGCTGGAACCTCGACGCGCTGTACGACCCGGACCCCGAGAGCGAAGGCACGTCCTACGCCCGCGAAGGCGGCTTCCTGCACGACGTGGCCGAGTTCGACGCCGACTTCTTCGGCATCTCGCCGCGCGAAGCGCTCGGCATGGACCCGCAGCAGCGGCTCCTGCTCGAGATCACCTGGGAGGCGTTCGAACGCGCCGGCATCGACCCGAAGGCGGTGCGCGGCACCGAGGTCGGCGTCTTCGCCGGCACCAACAGCCAGGACTACGCGGCGCTGCTGATGGCCGCGCCGCAGGGCGCCGAGGGGCACGTCGCGACCGGCAACTCCGCCAGCGTCGTCTCGGGCCGGCTCGCCTACACCTTCGGGCTCGAAGGCCCGGCCGTCACGGTGGACACCGCTTGCTCGTCTTCGCTGGTCGCGCTGCACCTCGCGGCGCAGGCCCTGCGCAACGGCGAGTGCTCGCTGGCCCTGGCCGGCGGCGCGCTGGTGATGGCGACCCCGGGCACGTTCGTCGAGTTCTCGCGGCAGCGGGGCCTCGCGCCGGACGGCCGCTGCAAGGCGTTCGCCGCGGCCGCCGACGGCACGGGCTGGGGCGAGGGCGCCGGCATGCTGCTGCTGGAGCGGCTGTCCGACGCGCGCCGCCACGGCCACCCGGTGCTCGCGCTGGTGCGCGGGACGGCGATCAACCAGGACGGCGCGTCCAACGGCCTCACCGCGCCCAGCGGCCCCGCCCAGCAGCGCGTCATCCGGCAGGCACTGGCCAACGCCGGTCTGGCTGCTTCGGACGTCGACGCGGTCGAGGCGCACGGCACCGGCACGGTGCTCGGCGACCCGATCGAGGCCCAGGCACTGCTGGCGACCTACGGGCAGGACCGGTCCGAGCCCTTGTTCCTGGGGTCGCTGAAGTCGAACATCGGCCACACGCAGGCGGCCGCGGGTGTCGGCGGGATCATCAAGATGGTCCAGGCGATGAGTCACGGCGTGCTGCCGAAGACGCTGCACGTCGACGAGCCGTCCCCGCACGTCGACTGGACCGCGGGCGCGGTGTCGCTGCTGACCGAGGCCCACGAGTGGCCTTCGGTGGACCGCCCGCGGCGGGCTGCGGTGTCGTCGTTCGGCATGAGCGGGACCAACGCGCACGCCGTGATCGAGCAGGTGCCGGACTCCACTCAGGCGCCGAACCTCACGACGGACGCCCAGCCGGTCGGCCGGGTGCCGCTGCTGGTGTCGGGCACCGACGCCGAGGCCGTCCGGGCGCAGGCCCGACAGTTGCTCGCGCACTGGGACGCCGCTCCGCACGTGACGCCGGCCGAGCTGGCCGTCGCGTCGGCGACCACCCGGGCCGCTCTGCCCGCCCGCGCCGCGCTCCTGGCCACCGGCCGCGACGAACTGCGCGCCGCCCTCGGCGCTCTCGGCGCTCTCGGCCGCGGTGAAGCCGGAGCCGTCACCGGCACGGCGTCCGGCGGCCGGCTGGCGTTCCTGTTCACCGGCCAGGGCAGCCAGCGAGCGGGGATGGGCCGCGAGCTGTACGCGGCCTACCCGGTCTTCGCCGACGCCCTGGACGCGGTCTGCGCGGAGTTCGACACCCACCTGGACCGTCCACTCCGGACGGTCGTCTTCGAGGACTCCGCTCTGCTCGACCAGACCGCCTACACTCAGGCCGCGCTGTTCGCGATCGAGGTCGCCCTGTTCCGGTTGCTGGAGCACTGGGGCCTGCGACCGGACTTCCTGGTGGGCCACTCGATCGGCGAGCTGGCCGCAGCCCACGTCTCAGGTGCGCTGTCCCTGTCCGATGCGGTGACGCTGGTCGCCGCGCGGGGCCGCTTGATGCAGGCCCTGCCGTCCGGTGGCGCGATGGTCGCGCTCCAGACGACCGAGGACGAGGTTTCGGTATATCTGTCTGACCGTGTGACCATCGCCGCTCTGAACGGCCCGACCTCGACGGTGATCTCCGGCGACGAGGACGCGGTGTTGGCGGTCGCCGCACACTTCGCGAACCGGAAGACCAAGCGCCTCACGGTCAGCCACGCATTCCACTCGCCGCTGATGGACCCGATGCTGGCCGAGTTCCGCGGTATTACGGATTCTCTGTCTTACGGTAAGACGGTTATACCGATCGTCTCCAACGTCACCGGTGAGCTGATCACCGAGTTCGACGCCGAGTACTGGGTGCGCCACGTGCGCGAGGCCGTGCGATTCGTCGACGGTATGCAGACGTTGGAAGCGGCCGGGGTCACGACGTACCTCGAGCTGGGCCCGGACGGCGTGCTGACTGCACTCGCCCAGGACTGCGTGACCGGCGGGGTGTTCGCCCCGGCGCTGCGGGGTGACCGTCCCGAGGAGGACGCGCTCATCGCGGCCGTCGCCACCGCGCACGTCCACGGCGTTTCGCCGGACTGGGCGGCCGTGGCCGGGGGCCGTGGTGGCCACGTCGATCTGCCGACCTACGCGTTCCGGCGCCGTCGGTTCTGGCCCGAGGCCGCGGCGTCGGCCGAGCCTGTGGCCGGGACCGAAGCCGAGCGCGAGTTCTGGACCGCGGTGGAGAACGCCGACCTCGGCCGCCTCACCGGCACCCTCGCGCTCACCGGCGACGAGCCGTTCAGCGAGGTCCTGCCCGCCCTGTCGGCCTGGCGCCGGCAGCAGCACACCGAGTCCACAGTGGATGGCTGGCGGTACCGGGCGACCTGGCAGCCCTGGACGGACCTCGGCGAACCCACGCTGTCCGGCACCTGGCTGGTCTCCGACGGCGGCACCGCCGTGTCCGACGCCGTGACCAGGGCCGGTGCGGACGTCGTCCGGATCACCTTGGACAAGACCCTCGCCGCGCAGCTCGCCGATGTCGGCGAGGTGGCGGGCGTGCTCGCGGTGCTCACCGAAGACGACAGCGACCTCGCGATGCCGAGCAGCCTGAAGGCCGCCCTGACGGCGGTCCAGGCCGGCGTCGACGCTCCGCTGTGGGTGCTGACCAGCGGCGCCGTTTCGACCGGCCGGGCCGACCGGCTGCGCAGCGCCACGCAGGCGATGGTCTGGGGCCTGGGCCGCGTCGCCGCGCTCGAACTGCCCCAGCGCTGGGGCGGGCTGATCGACCTGCCCGAGGACATCGACGAGCAGGCCGGCGCCCGCCTCGCCGGGGTCCTCGCCAGCGGCTTCGCCGGTACCGGCGGTGCTGCTGGCAACCGCGGCACCGACGGCATTGGCAGCACCAGCGGCAATGGCCGCAACGGCGAGAACGACAGCACCGGTGGCGAGGACCAGGTTGCCGTCCGCGGCTCCGGCGTCTACGTGCGCCGTCTCGTCCGGGCGCCGCGACCGGCTGCCACCACGTCGTGGACGCCGCGCGGGACCGTCCTGGTCACCGGCGGTACCGGGGCCCTGGGCGCGGAAGTCGCCCGCTGGGCGGCCAAGAACGGCGCCGAGCGCCTGGTGCTGACCAACCGCCGCGGCCTCGACGCGCCGGGTGCCGCGCAGCTGCGCGACGAGCTCGCCGAGTCCGGTGTGGACGTCGTGATCGCCGCCTGCGACGTCGCCGACCGCGACGCCGTGGAGACCCTGCTGGCCGAGCACCCGGTGGACGCCGTGGTGCACACCGCGGGTGTCGACTTGCCGACCGATCTGACCACTGTGGACACCGAGGCGTTCGCCGACGTGTTGTCCGCGAAGGTGCTCGGGGCGGCTCACCTGGACAGCCTGGCCGGCGACGTGGACGCGTTCGTCCTCTTCTCCTCGATCTCCGGCGTGTGGGGCGCGGGTGGGCAGGCCGCCTACTCGGCCGCCAACGCCTACCTCGACGCGCTCGCCCAGTCACGCCGCGACCGCGGGCTGCCGGCCACGGCCGTCGCCTGGGGACCGTGGGCCGGCGGTGGCATGGCCTCGCGCGGTGACGCGACGGCCCACCTGCGCCGCCGCGGTGTCACGCCGATGCGGCCGGAGACGGCGATCGCCGCGCTCGCTCAGGCGGTGAACCAGGATCCGGCCGTGGTCGTGGCCGATGTGGACTGGACGCGGTTCGCGCCGTCGTTCGCCTCGGTCCGCCCGCGTCCGCTGCTCGACGGCGTGCCCGAGGCCCGGGCCGCCCTCGCCGCGGCCGAGGCCGGGCCGGTGCCCGGCGACGACACGTTCCGCACCCGGCTGGCCGGCATGGGCCGCGCCGAACAGGACCGGACGCTCGTCGCGCTGGTCCGGGCCGAGGCGGCCGCGGTGCTGGGCCACGACAGCGCTACGGCGATCGAGCCCGGCCGGGCGTTCAAGGACCTCGGCTTCGACTCGCTGACCGCCGTCGAACTCCGCAACCGGCTCGCCGCTGCGACCGGTGTCCGGCTGCCCGCGACTCTCGTCTTCGACCACCCGAACTCCACCGCGCTGGCCGCGAGCCTGCGGGCGGATCTGGTCGGCGACACGGCGACCACCGTCGTGGAAGCCGTGTCCACTGTGGACGACGACCCGATCGCCATCGTGGCGATGAGCTGCCGTTACCCCGGCGGCGTGCGGTCGCCGGAAGACCTGTGGCACCTGGTCGCCGACGGCATCGACGCCGTCTCCGAGTTCCCCGCCGACCGCGGCTGGGACCTCGGCACGCTGTACGACCCGAGCCAGGAAGCGCCCGGAACGAGCTACGCCAAGGAAGGCGGCTTCCTGAACGGCGCGGCGGACTTCGATCCGGCGTTCTTCGGTATCAGCCCGCGCGAGGCCCTGGCCATGGACCCGCAGCAGCGGTTGTTGCTGGAGACGTCGTGGGAGGCGTTCGAGCGCGCGGGCATTCCGCCCGAGGCGTTCCGCGGCAGCCGGACCGGCGTGTTCGCCGGCACCAACAGCCAGGACTACGCGGCGCTGCTGTTCGGCGCGGCGGAGAACACCGAGGGGTACGTCGCCACCAGCAACGCGGCGAGCGTCGTCTCCGGGCGGCTGTCCTACACGTTCGGCCTGGAAGGCCCGGCGCTGACGGTCGACACGGCGTGCTCGTCGTCGCTGGTCGCGGTGCACCTCGCGGCCCAGGCGCTGCGGCAGGGCGAGTGCGAACTCGCACTGGCCGGCGGTGTCCTGGTCATGGCGACCCCGGGCACGTTCATCGAGTTCTCGCGGCAGCGCGCGCTGTCGGCGGACGGCCGCTGCAAGGCCTTCGCCGAGGCCGCCGACGGCACGGGCTGGGGTGAAGGCGTCGGCATGCTCTTGCTGGAGCGGCTGTCCGACGCGCAGCGCAACGGTCACCCGGTCCTGGCGATCGTGCGGGGGAGTGCGATCAACCAGGACGGCGCGTCCAACGGCCTGACCGCCCCCAATGGACCCGCGCAGCAACGCGTGATCCGCCAGGCTCTGACCAGCGCCGGTCTGTCCACTTCGGACGTCGACGCCGTCGAGGGTCATGGCACCGGAACCACCCTGGGTGACCCGATCGAGGCGCAGGCGCTACTGGCGACTTACGGCCAGGACCGCGAGATGCCGCTGCTGCTGGGGTCGTTGAAGTCCAACATCGGACACACGCAGGCGGCCGCGGGCGTCGGCGGGATCATCAAGATGGTCCAGGCGATGCAGCACGGTCTCCTGCCGAAGACACTGCACGTCGACGCGCCGTCGTCCCAAGTGGACTGGAACGCCGGTTCCGTCGAGCTGCTGACCGAGGCCCGCGAGTGGCCCGAGGTGGGACGTCCGCGCCGTGCCGGCGTCTCGTCGTTCGGCATGAGCGGCACCAACGCCCACGTCATCCTCGAACAGGCCCCCGAAACCCCTGAGACCACTGCCTCGGAGACACGGCCGGCGCTCCTGCCCTGGGTGCTGTCCGCGCGCAGTGCCCCGGCGCTGCGGGCCAGGGCTGCCGAACTGGCCGCCGACGTCGATCCGCTGGACCTCGCGCACGCTCTCGCCACCCGGCGCGGCGCGCACGAGCACCGCGCGATGATCGTCGCACCGGACCAGGAGACGCGGCTCGCGGCGCTGGCCGCGCTCGCCGCCGGTGCCGCCGCACCCGGCCTGGTCGAGGGCACGGTCGGCAACGGGGCGCTGGCGTTCCTGTTCACCGGGCAGGGCGCGCAGCGTGCCGGGATGGGCCGCGAGCTGTACGCGGCACACCCGGCGTTCGCGACCGCGTTCGACGCCGTCTGCGCTCACCTCGACCAGCACCTGGATCGTCCACTGCGGACGGTCGTGTTCGCCGCGCCCGGCTCGGACGACGCGGCGCTGCTCGACCACACCGGCTACACCCAGCCCGCGCTGTTCGCCCTCGAAGTCGCGCTGTTCCGGCTGCTCGAGAGCCTCGGCGTGACGCCCGGCTTCGTCGCCGGGCACTCCATCGGCGAACTGGCTGCCGCGCACGTCGCCGGGGTGTTCGACCTGGGCGACGCGGCCGCGCTGGTGGCAGCCCGCGGCCGGCTGATGCAGGCCCTGCCGTCCGGTGGCGCGATGGTCGCGATCCAGGCGAGCGAGGACGAGGTCGTGCCGCTGCTCACCGGCGGCGTCGCGATCGCCGCGGTCAACGGTCCACAAGCGACGGTCGTGTCCGGCGACGAGCAGGCTGTACTGGACCTGGCCGCCGGATTCGGGGCCACCGGGCGCAAGACCCGGCGGCTCACCGTCAGCCACGCCTTCCACTCACCGCGGATGGACCCGATGCTGGCGGAGTTCCGGGCCGTCGCCGAACGCGTCACCTACGCGTCGCCGCGGATCCCGCTGGTGTCCACAGTGACCGGTGAGCTGGCGACCGAGCTCGGCGCGGACTACTGGGTCGGCCAGGTCCGCGAGGCGGTGCGCTTCGCGGACGCGGTCCGCGCCCTGGAGACGGCCGGCGCGACGACGTTCGCCGAGATCGGCCCGGACGGCGTGCTCAGCGCGATGGCCGCCGAGTCGTTCACCGGCGTGACCGAGGACCCGGTCGTGACGCCGGCCCTGCGCGGCGACCGGCCCGAGGCCGACGCGTTCGCCGCGGCCCTGGCCAGGCTCTACGTCCGCGGGTTCGCCCCGGACTGGGACGTCGTCTTCGCCGGCACCACGCCGCGCCCGGTCGACCTCCCGACCTACCCGTTCCAGCACGCCCGCTTCTGGCCCACGGCCGCGCCCGCTCCGGAAAAGGCTTCCGCGGGCGACGACGAGTTCTGGACGGCCGTGCGCCAGGGTGACTTGTCGACACTGCCGGGGTTCCCCGCGGACGCACTGCAGGAAGCACTGCCCGCGTTGACCGAGTGGCACGAAGGCCGCCGGGAACAGTCCATCGTGGACTCCTGGCGTTACGGCGTCCGCTGGGTCCCGTTCGAGACCAGCGCCTCGCCGATGCTCAAGGGGACGTGGCTGGTCGTCGGCGTGCCCGGCGACGAGCGCACCGCTTCGATCGCCGACGCGCTGGAAACGCACGGCGCGAAGGTCGTCGGCATCGACGTCGACCCGCACGCGGCGTTCGCGGACCAGCTGCTGCTCGCCACCGCCGGACACGAGTTCGCCGGGGTGCTTTCGCTGCTCGGCACCGCCGGGGGCGCGCACCCGGAGCACCCGGTGCTGCCCACGGCGGTGGCCGGCACGGTCACGCTTGTCCAAGCCCTGGCTGAAATCGGACTCGTTGCTCCTTTGTGGATCGTCACCCGCGACGGCGTCGACCGGCCGGAACCGGCGCAGGTCTGGGGCCTCGGCCGGGTCGTCGCGCTGGAGTACCCGCAGCGCTGGGGCGGTCTGGTCGACCTGCCGGAGCGGTTCGACGAGCGCGCGGCGACCCGCTTGGCCGCGGTGCTCGCAGGTGATCGCGACGGGGAGGACCAGGTCGTGATCCGGTCGTCCGGGACGCTGGCCCGCCGGCTGGAACGGCGGCCGCGCACCGGCACCGGTACCTGGACCCCGCGTGGCACGGTGCTGGTCACCGGCGGCACCGGCGCCCTCGGTGCCCGGGTCGCGCTGTGGCTGGCGAAGAGCGGCGCCGAGCACCTGGTCCTGACCAGCCGCCGGGGCGCGGACGCACCCGGCGCCGCCGAACTGACCGCTGGGCTCACCGAGCTGGGCGCCCGGGTGAGCGTGGTCGCCTGCGACGTCGCCGACCGCGACGCCGTGGCGAAGCTGGTCGCCGAGTACCCGCCCAATGCCGTCGTGCACGCTGCCGGTCTGGACGTCCCGGTGCCGCTGCCCGAGGTCACGCCGGCGCTGTTCGCGCAGGTCCTGGCCGGGAAGGTGGCCGGCGCGCGGCACCTGGACGAGCTGCTCGGCGACACCCCGCTCGACGCGTTCGTGCTGTTCTCCTCGATCTCCGGGATCTGGGGCAGTGGCGGCCAGCCGGCCTACGCGGCGGCCAACGCGAGCCTCGACGCGCTCGCCGCGTCCCGGCACGCCCGGGGCCTGGCGGCCACCGCGGTCTCGTGGGGTCCGTGGGCCGACGGCGGCATGGCGCAGGGCGCACCCGAAGAGCACCTCCGCCGTCGCGGCCTGCCCGCGATCGCGCCGGACGCGGCGATCACCGCGCTCGGCCAGGCCCTCGCGGACGGCGACCCGCAGCTCACCGTCGCCGACGTCGACTGGGCGCGGTTCGCTCCGGCGTTCGCGGTGAGCCGGGCGCGGCCGCTGCTGACCGGTGTGCCGGAGGCGGCGAAAGCCATGGCCCCGGCGGAAGAACCGGCTGCCGTCGGCGAAACCGCTTTCAGCCGGTTGCTCGCGGACGCTCCGGCGTCCGAGCGGCAGGACGCGCTCACCGGGGCGATCCGGCGGGAGGCCGCGGCCGTGCTGGGCCACACCGACGGCGTCGAGCAGGTCGGCCCGAACCGGGCGTTCCGCGAGCTCGGGTTCGACTCGCTGACCGCGGTCGAACTCCGCGGCCGGCTCGCCACCGCCTCCGGGCTGCGGCTGCCGGCGACGCTGGTCTTCGACTACCCGACACCGTCCGCGCTGGCCGCGCACCTGCTGGCCGGGCTGGCCCCGGACGCCGGTTCGTCGCTGCTGCACGAGTTGGAACGCCTGGAGACGGCGTTGGCCACCGCCGACGTTCCGTCCGGAGTGGACGATCTGCACGGCGCGGTCGCCGCCCGGCTGCAGGCGGTGCTGGCGCGCTGGAACGACCGCCGCGCCGGCGAGCCGAAGGTGACCGCCGCGCAGCAGCTGAGCGACGCGAGCGCGGACGAACTCCTCGAATTCATCGACAACGAGCTGGGGATGTCATGACGGGCACGAACCGTCCACTGGGGAATGAGGGGCAGGCCTGACATGGCAACCGAAGAAAAACTGGTGACCTACCTCAAGAAGGTCACCGCGGATCTGCACGAGACCCGGCAGCGCCTGGCCGCGGCCGAGTCGACCGACACCGAGCCGATCGCGATCGTCGCGATGAGCAGCCGCTACGCCGGCGGCGCGGACACCCCAGAGGCGCTGTGGCGGCTCGCGGTCGACGAGACCGACGCGATCACGCCGTTCCCCGGCGACCGCGGCTGGGACCTCGACGCGATCTACGACGAGGACCCCGATCACCAGGGCACCAGCTACGTCCGTGAAGGCGGTTTCCTGGACCGGGCCACCGAGTTCGATTCGGCGTTCTTCGGCATCAGCCCGCGTGAGGCGCTGGCGATGGACCCGCAGCAGCGGCTGCTGCTGGAGACGTCGTGGGAGGTCCTCGAGCGCGCCGGGATCGACCCGGAGTCGTTGCGCGGCAGCAAGACCGGCGTGTTCGCGGGCACCAACATGCAGGACTACGCGACGCTCCTGCTGCTGGCGCGCGACGGCATGGAGGGCCACCTCGGCACCGGCAACGCGGCCAGCGTCGTCTCCGGCCGGATCGCCTACACCCTCGGCCTGGAGGGCCCGGCGGTCACGGTGGACACCGCCTGCTCGTCCGGTCTCGTGTCGCTGCACCTGGCCGTGCAAGCCCTGCGCAACGGCGAGTGCGGCCTGGCGATGGCGAGCGGCGTCGCGGTGATGTCGACGCCGGGCGCGTTCGTGGAGTTCTCGCGCCAGCGCGGGCTGGCCGTCGACGGTCGCTGCAAGGCGTTCGCCGAGGCCGCCGACGGCACCAACTGGGGTGAAGGCGTCGGCGTCCTGCTGCTGGAAAGGCTGTCCGACGCGCAGCGCAACGGCCACCCGGTGCTCGCGGTCGTCCGCGGTTCGGCGGTCAACTCCGACGGCGCGTCCAACGGCCTGACCGCCCCCAACGGTCCCGCGCAGCAGCGGGTGATCCGGCAGGCCGTCACCGCCGCCGGGCTTGCACTGTCCGATGTGGATGCCGTCGAGGCGCACGGCACCGGCACCGCGCTGGGCGACCCGATCGAGGCGCAGGCGCTGCTGGCCACCTACGGCCGGAACCGGCCCGCGGGCCGGCCGCTGTGGCTCGGCTCGCTCAAGGCGAACATCGGGCACACGCAGTCCGCGTCGGGCATCGCCGGCGTGATCAAGATGGTCCTCGCGATGCGGCACGGCCTGCTGCCGAAGACGCTGCACGTCGACGCGCCGTCGTCCAAAGTGGACTGGACGGCGGGCGAGGTCGAGCTGCTCACCGAGGCCCGGCCGTGGCCGGAGACCGGTGCGCCGCGCCGGGCGGCGGTCTCGTCGTTCGGGATGAGCGGGACGAACGCGCACGTCGTCCTGGAGCAGGCGCCCGCGGTCTCGCCGCCGGCCACGCGGCCGGCGGAAGAGTCTCGGCTGCGGCCGTGGGTGCTCTCCGCGCGCAGTGGCGCGGCTCTGCGGGAACTCGCCGCGTCGCTGCGCGGGCAGCTGGCCACCGACGTCCGTCTCGACGACCTCGGTCACTCGCTGGCCGTCACGCGAACCGCCCACGAGCACCGGGCGGTGCTGATCGAGGCGGATCGCGCCGGCTTCGCCGACTCTCTGACCGCGCTGGCTACGGACACCGAACGTCCCGGTCAAGTCCGCGGCACGGTCTCTGACGGCAAGCTCGCGTTCCTGTTCACCGGCCAGGGCAGTCAGCGTGTCGGCGCGGGTGCCGAGCTGTACCGGACCCAGCCGGTCTACGCGGCGGCGTTCGACGAGGTCTGCGCCGCGCTGGACGTCCACCTCGACCGTCCGCTGGCGACAGTCCTGGACGACGCCGAGCTGCTCGGCCGGACCGCGTACACCCAGCCCGCGCTGTTCGCCATCGAGGTCGCGCTCTACCGCTTGGTCACCCACCTCGGGTTGCGGCCGCGGTTCCTGCTCGGCCACTCGGTCGGTGAGCTGGCCGCGGCGCACGTCGCCGGGGTGCTGTCCCTGGCCGACGCCGCCGAGCTGGTCGCCGCGCGGGGCCGGCTCATGCAGGCGCTGCCGTCCGGTGGCGCGATGGTGGCGATCCAGGCGACCGAAGCTGAGGTCTCGGTATATCTGTCTGACCGTGTGACCGTCGCTGCGGTGAACGGCCCGGATTCGACGGTCATCTCGGGTGACGAAGACGCGGTGCTGGCGGTGGCGGCGCACTTCGCCGATCGCAAGACGAAGCGGCTGACGGTGAGCCATGCGTTCCACTCGCCGCTGATGGACCCGATGCTCGACGAGTTTCGCGGTATAGCCGAGTCTCTGTCTTACGGTAAGACGGTTATACCGATTGTCTCGAACGTCACCGGTGAGCTGGTTACGGAGTTCGACGCCGAGTACTGGGTGCGGCATGTGCGTGAGGCCGTCCGGTTCCTCGACGGCATCCGCACCCTGCGCGCGAACGAGGTCGACACCTTCCTCGAGCTGGGCCCCGACGCCGTGCTGTCGGCGATGGGCGCCGACTGTGCCGATGACGCCTCCTTCAGCTCGGTGCTGCGCGCGGATCGGCCGGAGGAGCGCACACTCCTGACCGCGCTGGCCGAGGTCCACGTGCGTGGCCCGGTGCCGGACTGGGCGGCGCTGCTGCCCGATGGCCGCCGTGTCGAGCTGCCCACCTACCCCTTCCAGCGGTCCGTGTACTGGCCCGAACTCGCCACCTCCGGCCCCGGGGACCTCACCTCGGCCGGGCTGAGCGCCGTCGAACATCCCCTCCTGGGGGCTGCGGTCGGGCTGGCCGACGGCGACGGCTTCCTTTTCACCGGCCGGCTTTCGCTGCGTTCGCACCCGTGGCTGGCCGAGCACCGGGTGTCCGGGCCGGCCGTGCTTCCCGGCACCGCGTTCGTCGAGCTGGCCGTCCGCGCGGGGGATCAGGCCGGCTGCGACCACCTCGAAGAGCTGACCCTGCAGGCCCCGCTGGTGCTGCCGGAGACCGGCGGCGTCGCCGTCCAGCTGGCCCTCGGCGCGCCGGACCACGACGGGCGCCGCAGCCTGACCGTCCACTCGCGACTCGACGACGAGCCCTGGACCCTTCACGCTTCCGGTATTCTGGCTACCGCGAGTGCGTCCATTGAGGACGGACTCGCCGAGTGGCCCCCGGCCGATGCCGAGCAGGTCGACCTGGCCGGCTTCTACGACCGGACCGTCGAACGCGGCTTCGGCTACGGCCCGGTCTTCCGCGGGCTGAAGACGGCCTGGCGCCGCGGCGACGACGTGTTCGCCGAGGTCGCGCTACCCGCCGGGGCGGACGCCGCGCCGTTCGGGCTGCACCCGGCGTTGCTCGACAGCGCCCTGCACGCGGTCGGCCTCGGCCGCTTCCTCACCGACACCGGCGGCGGCAGCCTGCCCTTCGCGTGGACCGACGTCCGGCTGCACGCCACTGGTGCGTCCGCACTGCGGGTCCGGCTGAGCCGGGCCGGGACCGACGCCGTCGCGCTCACCCTGGCCGACGCCGAGGGGCGCCCCGTCGCTTCGATCGGGTCCCTGGTGCTGCGGCCGGTGTCGGCCGAGCAGATCGCGGCCGCGCGGACCAGGGGCCACGACAGCCTTTTCCGGGTCGACTGGACCGCCGTCCCGGCCACCCCGGCGCGGCACGAGTACGTCCTCGTCGGCCCGGACGAGCTGGGCCTCGGCGGCGCTGTCGCCGAGCTGGGTGACGACGTGCCCGAGGTGATCGTCGCCGGGTTCGCCGGAGACGACGCGGCGGAGCGGGCACTGGCCGTGCTCCAGGAGTTCCTGACCGACCCGCGGTGTGAAGAGTCCGCGCTGGTCGTGGCCACGCGGGGCGCGGTACCGGTAGGCGAGGCGGGTGTGCCGGACCTGGCCGCGGCACCGGTCTGGGGCCTGGTGCGGTCCGCGCAGTCGGAGAACCCGGGCCGGTT
Organism: Amycolatopsis sp. NBC_01307; assembly: GCF_035975215.1. Lineage (NCBI taxonomy): Bacteria > Bacillati > Actinomycetota > Actinomycetes > Pseudonocardiales > Pseudonocardiaceae > Amycolatopsis > Amycolatopsis sp. NBC_01307. The sequence goes on from NZ_CP108403.1 coordinate 985,571, forward strand.
CTTCCTGGTCGACCTGGACGCGGCCGCGGGCATCGGCGACCTGGTCGCGGCGGCCGCCACCGGCGAGCCGCAGACCGCCATCCGTGATGGCGCCATTCTCGCCCCGCGTCTTGCGCGGGTCGCCCGGGCGGATGAAACGCCGCCCGAGCTGGACCCGGACGGCACGGTCCTGATCACCGGCGGCACCGGCGCGCTGGGCAAGCTGTTCGCCCGGCACCTCGCCGAGCGTCACGGCGTCCGGCACCTGCTGCTGGTCAGCCGCCGCGGCGCCGACGCCGACGGCGCCGCCGAGCTGGCCGCCGAACTGGGGGACCGGGTCACTTTCGCCGCCTGCGACGTCGCGGACCGCGACGCCCTCGCCGCGGTACTGGCCGCCGTCCCGGCCGCGCACCCGCTGACCGCGGTCGTGCACACCGCCGGCGTGCTCGACGACGGCGTCATCTCCGCGCTCACCCCGGCGCGGCTCGCGACCGTGGCCCGCCCGAAAGCCGCCGCCGCGCTGAACCTGCACGAGCTGACCGCGGACGCCGACCTGCGCGCGTTCGTCCTGTTCTCGTCCGCGTCCGGCATCACCGGCAGCGCCGGGCAGGCCAACTACGCGGCCGCCAACACTTTCCTCGACGCCCTCGCCGCGCACCGCCGCGCCCAGGGCCTCGCCGCGACGTCGCTGGCCTGGGGCCTGTGGGCGGCAGGCGGCAGCATGGCCGCGTCGCTGGACGACGCCGACCGCGCCCGGATGAGCCGCGCCGGCGTGCTCGCGCTGTCCGCCGCGCAGGGCACCGAACTGTTCGACACGGCTCTGTCCACATCGGACTCCGTGCTCGTGCCGATGCGGATCGATCCCGCCGCGCTGCGGGCCGAGGCGTCCACCGGTGCACTCGCGCCGATCATGCGTGGGCTGGCCGGGGTGCCCGTCCGCCGCGTGGTGGACACCGCCGTGGCCGCCTCGACGCTGGGCTCGCGGATCGCCGAGCTGTCCCCGGCCGACCGCGACACCGCGCTGCTGGACCTGGTCCGGACGCAGGTCGCGCTGGCCCTCGGGCACGCCGACGCGGCCGAGATCGAGCCGGGCCGGGCGTTCAAGGACCTCGGGTTCGACTCCCTCACCGCGGTCGACCTGCGCAACCGCATCGCCGCCGCGACCGGCCTGCGGCTGCCGGCCACGCTGGTGTTCGACCACCCGAACCCGGCCAAGGTCGCCGGGTACCTCGGCGGCGAACTGACCGGCGGCCCGAGCCGCGCCCGCGTCGCCGTGACGACGTCCGGCAGCGACGAGCCGATCGCGATCGTCGCGATGAGCTGCCGCTACCCCGGCGGCATCGCCAGCCCCGAAGACCTGTGGCGGCTGGTGCTCGACGGCGGCGACGGCATCTCGCCGTTCCCCGCCGACCGCGGCTGGAACCTCGACGCACTGCACGACGTCGACCCGGACTCGTCGGGCACGTCCTACGTCCGGGAAGGCGGTTTCCTGCACAACGCGGGCGAGTTCGACCCGGCCTTCTTCGGGATCAGCCCGCGTGAGGCGCTGGCGATGGACCCGCAGCAGCGGTTGCTGCTGGAGACGTCGTGGGAGGCGTTCGAGCGCGCCGGGATCCCGGCGGAGTCCGTGCGCGGCACGCGGACCGGCGTGTTCGCCGGTGTGATGTACCACGACTACGCGTCGCGGCTGCACACGATCCCGCCCGGCGTCGAGGGTTACCTCGGCACCGGTGGGTCGAGCAGCATCGCGTCCGGCCGCGTCGCCTACACCTTCGGCCTCGAAGGCCCGGCGGTCACTGTGGACACCGCTTGCTCGTCGTCGCTGGTCGCGCTGCACTGGGCGGCCAAGGCGCTGCGTTCGGGCGAGTGCGAGCTGGCGCTGGCCGGCGGGGTCACCGTGATGTCGACGCCGGGGGCGTTCGTCGAGTTCAGCAAGCAGCGCGGGCTGTCGTTCGACGGCCGGTGCAAGTCGTTCGCGGCCGCGGCGGACGGCACCGGCTGGTCCGAGGGCGCGGGCATGCTGCTGCTGGAGAAGCTGTCCGACGCGCGCCGCAACGGGCACCCCGTGCTCGCCGTGGTTCGCGGCTCGGCGCTGAACTCCGACGGCGCGTCCAACGGCCTCACCGCGCCGAGCGGCCCCGCGCAGCAGACCGTGATCCGGCAGGCACTGGCCGAAGCGCGGCTCGCACCGTCCGATGTGGACGTCGTCGAGGCGCACGGCACGGGCACCACGCTGGGCGACCCGATCGAGGCGCAGGCCCTGCTGGCGACCTACGGTGCCGAGCGCACCGGTGAGCCGCTGTGGCTCGGGTCGTTCAAGTCGAACGTCGGGCATACGCAGGCCGCGGCCGGTGTCGGCGGGATCATCAAGGTCGTCATGGCGATGCGCCACGGCATCCTGCCGCGCACGCTGCACGTCGACGAGCCGACCCCGCACGTGGACTGGGCGTCCGGCGCGGTAGAGCTGCTCACCGAGCAGCGGCCGTGGCCCGAGACAGGTCGGCCGCGGCGCGCGGCGGTGTCGTCGTTCGGCGTCAGCGGGACCAACGCGCACACGATCATCGAGCAGTACCCGGAGCCTTCTCCGACTGTCGCGCCGGCGTCGATGCCGGTCGTGCCGTGGGTGCTCTCGGCCAAGACGCCCGAGGCGCTGCGTGGCCAGGCCTCGACGCTGTTGGACTTCCTTTCCGAGGAGAACCCCGCCGACATCGGGTTCTCACTGGCGACCGGGCGGGTTCGCTTCGCGCACCGCGCCGTCGTGACCGGCTCGGACGACGCCGAGCTGCGCGCCGGGCTGGAAGCGGTCGCGCGCGGCGAGTCCGGCGCGGTGGCCGGCGGTGGGCTGGGGTTCCTGTTCACCGGCCAGGGCAGCCAGCGGGCCGGGATGGGCCGGGAGCTGTACGCGGCTTACCCGGTGTTCGCGACGGCGTTCGACGAGATCGCCGCCGGGCTGGACCTCGACGGGGACGTCGACCAGACCCAGTACACGCAAGCGGCGCTGTTCGCGCTGGAAGTGTCGCTGTTCCGGCTCTACGAGTCGTGGGGCCTGCGGCCGGACGTGCTGGTCGGCCACTCGATCGGCGAGCTGGCCGCGGCGCACGTCGCGGGTGTCCTGTCGCTGCCGGACGCGGTGAAGCTGGTGTCCGCGCGGGGCCGGTTGATGCAGGCGCTGCCGTCGGGTGGCGCGATGGTGGCTCTGGACGCGACCGAGGACGAGGTCTCGGTATATCTGTCAGACCGTGTGACCGTCGCCGCGCTGAATGGCCCGTCGTCGACGGTCATCTCGGGTGACGAGGACGCGGTGCTGGCCGCGGCGGCGCACTTCGCCGACCTGGGCCGCAAGACGAAGCGGCTGGTCGTGAGCCACGCGTTCCACTCGCCGCTGATGGACCCGATGCTGGAGGAGTTCCGCGGTATAGCGGAGTCTCTGTCATACGGTAAGACGGTTATACCGATCATCTCGAACGTCACCGGCGAGCTGATCACGGAGTTCGACGCTGACTACTGGGTGCGCCACGTGCGTGAGGCCGTCCGGTTCCTCGACGGCGTCCGCGCGGCGGCGGCCCGGGGCGTCACGACGTTCGTCGAGCTGGGTCCGGACGGCGTGTTGTCGGCGCTGGGCCAGGAGATCGTTCCCGACGCGACGTTCGTTTCGGCGCTGCGCAAGGGTCGTCCCGAGGCACACACCGCGGTGGCGGCGCTCGGCGTGGCGCACGCGACCGGCGCCCCGGTGGACTGGGCCGCGCTGTTCGACGGTGCCCGTCGTGTCGACCTGCCCACCTACGCCTTCGAGCGCAGCTGGTTCTGGCTGCACGCCCCGGTCAGCGCCGCCGACGTCGCCGCCGCGGGCCTGGTCGCCACCGGGCACCCGCTGCTCGGTGCGGCCGTCGAACTGGCCGAAGTGGACAGTGTGCTGTTCACCGGCCGGCTGTCCGTGGCCGCCCAGCCGTGGCTGGCCGAGCACCAGGTGCACAGCGCGATCGTGCTGCCCGGCACCGCGCTGGTCGAGCTGGCCCTGCGGGCCGGCGCCGACCTCGGCTGCGCCCGGATCGAAGAACTGACCCTCCAGCAGCCGATCGTCCTGCCCGCCGAGGGCGAGGTCACGGTGCAGCTGACCCTCGGCGCCGCCCTCGGCGACCGCCGGTCGCTGGCCGTCCACTCGCGGGTCGGTGGCGAACCGTGGGTTCGCAACGCAAGCGGCACCCTGGTGCCGGAGACCGTGGCGCGAGTGTCCGATGTGGAGTGGCCGCCCGCTGGGGCCGAGCCGGTCGACGTCACCGGGCTCTACGACGCGCTCTACGCCACCGGTCTCGGTTACGGCCCGGTGTTCCAGGGCCTGCGGACGGCCTGGCGCCGCGGTGGTGAGGTGTTCGCCGAGGTCGCGCTCGACGCCGACGTCGAGTCGTCGCGGTTCGGGGCGCACCCGGCCCTGCTCGACGCGGCCCTGCACGGCATCGGCCTCGGCGTCCTCGACGCCGATGGTGCCCGGCTGCCGTTCTCGTGGGCGGGAGTCTCGCTGCACGCCACCGGTGCGTCCGCGCTGCGGGTGCGGCTGGCCGCGGCGGGCACGGACGCCGTCTCGATCGAGGCGACCGATCCCGCCGGTCAGCCGGTGCTGAGCGTGGACTCCCTGGTCCTGCGCCCGATTCAGGCCGCGCAGCTCGCCGGGGACCACCTGCCGCTGTACAAAGTGGACTGGGCTGCGGTCGCCGCCGGTGCCGAGCCGGATCCGGCGACTTACGCCGTGGTGACCGAGCTCGCCGAGCTGACCGAGGTGCCCTCGGCCGTCGTGGTCGAGGTGTCCGATGTGGACCGGACTCTGGAACTGGCTCAGGCGTGGCTTTCCGACGAACGCTTCGCAGAGTCCGCGTTGGTCGTGGTCACCCGCGGCGCGGTCGCCGCCGGTCCGGACGACCGGATCACCGACCTCCGCGCGGCCGCGTCGATCGGCCTCATCCGCACCGCCCAGACCGAGAACCCGGGCCGGTTCACGCTGGTCGACGCCGGTGACGCCGACGTCACCCGGATCCTCACGGCCGCCGGGAGCGGCGAGTCGCAGACGGCGATCCGCGACGGAAGGGTGCTCGCGCCGCGCTTGGCCTTGGAGGCCACAGGTACGCCGGTCGTGTTCCGGCCCGACGGGACCGTCCTGATCACCGGCGGCACCGGCGCGCTCGGTTCGCTGTGTGCCCGGCACCTGGTGACCGCGCACGGTGTGCGGAACCTGCTGCTGGTCAGTCGCCGCGGCACGGACACCGGACTGGGCGCCGAGCTGCGGGAGCTGGGCGCCGAGGTCACCTTCGCGGCCTGCGACGTCGCCGACCGCGACGCCCTCGAAGCGCTGCTGGCCGAGCACCCGGTGACCGCCGTCGTGCACACCGCCGGTGTCCTCGACGACGGCGTCCTCGGTTCGCTGACCCCCGAGCGGCTCGCCGCGGTGCTCCGCCCGAAGGCGGACGCGGCGCTCAACCTGCACGAGCTGACCGAAGACCTCGACGCGTTCGTGCTGTTCTCCTCGGCCGCCGGAGTGTTCGGCGGCGCGGGCCAGGCGGCCTACGCCGCGGCCAACAGCTACCTCGACGCCCTCGCCGCGCACCGCCGTGAGCTGGGCGAACCCGCCACGTCGCTGGCCTGGGGCCTGTGGGCCGAGACCGGCGGCATGGGCGGCACCCTCGACGAAGCCGACCTGCGCCGGCTGGAGTCGTCCGGGGTCGCCGCGCTGTCCACTCAGGACGGTCTCCGGCTCTTCGACGCCGGGTTGGCCGCCGACCAGGCCCAGCTCGTGCCCGTCCGGCTGGTGCTCGACGTGCTCCGGGCGCAGGCCGCAGCGAGCGGGACGGTGCAGCCGCTGCTGCGCGGCCTCGTGCGTGCCCCGGCCCGTCGCGTCGCCGCCACCGCCGAGCCCGGTTCGCTCGCGGCGCGGCTGGCGACGGCCGAGGACCGCGACGCGCTGGTGCTCGACGTCGTCCGCGCGGAGGTCGCCGGTGTGCTCGGCCACGCCACGCCGGACGCGATCGGCGCGCGCACCGCGTTCACCGAGCTGGGCTTCGACTCGCTGACCGCGATCGAACTGCGCAACCGCCTGAACGCGGCCACCGGGCTGCGGCTGCCCGCGACGCTCGTCTTCGACTACCCGACGCCGGAGGTCCTGGCCGGCTTCCTCGGCGCCGAGCTGCTCGGCACGCAGGAGCGCCAGACGGTCGTGGCCGCAGCGTCCCATGTGGACGAACCGATCGCGATCGTCGCGATGGCCTGCCGGTACCCCGGCGGCGTCCGGTCGCCGGAGGAGCTGTGGCGCCTGGTCGAGACCGGCGGCGACGCCGTCTCGGAGTTCCCCGCCAACCGCGGCTGGGACCTCGCCTCCCTCTACGCCGAGGACCGTGGCCAGGCCGGCACGAGCTACACCCGGCACGGCGGGTTCCTGCACGACGCCGACCAGTTCGACCCGGCGTTCTTCGGGATCAGCCCGCGTGAGGCCCTGACCATGGACCCGCAGCAGCGGCTGCTGCTGGAGACGTCGTGGGAGGCGTTCGAGCGGGCCGGCATCGACCCGCACGCGGTCCGCGGCAGCCGCACCGGCGTGTTCGCCGGAGTGATGTACAACGACTATTCCGCGCTGCTGCACACCGTTCCGGCCGGCGCCGAGGGGTACCTGGGCACCGGGACGTCCGGCAGTGTCGCGTCCGGCCGGGTCGCCTACACCTTCGGGCTCGAGGGCCCGGCGGTCACCGTGGACACGGCCTGTTCGTCGTCGCTGGTGGCGCTGCACCTCGCGGCGCAGGCGCTGCGGCAGGGCGAGTGCGAACTGGCGCTGGCCGGCGGGGTCGCGGTGATGTCGACCCCGGCCGCGTTCATCGACTTCAGCCGCCAACAGGGCCTGGCCGAGGACGGCCGCTGCAAGGCGTTCGCCGCCGCGGCGGACGGCACCGGCTGGTCCGAAGGCACCGGAATGCTCTTGCTGGAAAGGCTTTCCGACGCACGGCGCAACGGGCACCCGGTGCTCGCGATCGTCCGCGGCACCGCGGTGAACTCCGACGGCGCGTCCAACGGCCTGACCGCGCCGAACGGCCCGTCGCAGCAGCGGGTGATCCGCCAGGCGCTGGCCAACGCGCGACTCGCACCGTCCGATGTGGACGCCGTCGAGGGCCACGGCACCGGCACGGTCCTCGGCGACCCGATCGAAGCGCAGGCGTTGCTCGCGACCTACGGCGCCGAGCGCACCGGCGAGCCGCTGTGGCTGGGCTCGCTGAAGTCCAACATCGGGCACAGCCAGTCGGCGGCCGGGGTGGGCGGCGTGATCAAGATGGTCCAGGCCATCCGCCACGGCGTGCTGCCGAAGACGCTGCACGTCGACGAGCCGTCGCCGCACATCGACTGGTCGGCCGGCGCGGTCGAGCTGCTCACCGAGCAGCGGGCGTGGCCGGAGACCGGGCGCCCGCGCCGGGCGGCGGTGTCGTCGTTCGGGTTCAGCGGCACCAACGCGCACACGATCATCGAGCAGGTCCCGGCCGCGGCGGAACCGCCGCTCGTGGACGCCGCCGGGCCGCACCCGTGGGTGCTCTCGGCCCGCGAGCCGCAGGCCCTACGCGACCAGGCGCAGCGGCTGCGCGCCCACCTCGACGCCCACCCGGGGCTCGGCCTGGCCGAGATCGGCCGGGCGCTGACGGACACGCGGGCGTCGTTCGACCACCGCGCGGCCGTCGTCGCGACCGACCGGGACGGCTTCCGCGCCGGGCTGGGCGTGCTGGCCCGTGGCGAGCACGCACCGTCCGTTGTGGAGGGTGAGGTGACGACCGGCGGGCTGGCCGTGCTCTTCACCGGGCAGGGCAGCCAGCGGGCCGGGATGGGCCGCGAGCTGTACGAGACGTACCCGGTGTTCGCGGCCGCGCTGGACGCGGTGTGCGCGGAGTTCGACGGTCCTTTGCGGACGGTCGTCTTCGAGGACGCGGCCGCTCTCGACCGCACGGAGTACACGCAGCCCGCGCTGTTCGCGCTGGAAGTCGCGCTGTACCGGTTGTTCGAGGACTGGGGGATGCGGCCGGGACACCTGCTCGGGCACTCGGTCGGCGAGATAGCGGCCGCCCACGTGGCGGGCGCCTTGTCGCTGGCGGACGCGGTGACGTTGGTCGCGGCCCGCGGCCGGCTCATGCAAGCGCTGCCGTCGGGTGGCGCGATGGTCGCGATCCAAGCGACCGAGGACGAAGTTTCGGTATATCTGTCAGACCGTGTGACCATCGCCGCGCTGAACGGGCCGACATCCACGGTCATCTCGGGCGATGAGGACGCCGTGCTGGCGGTGGTCGACAAGTTCGCCGACCGCAAGACCAAGCGGCTGGTCGTGAGCCACGCCTTCCACTCGCCACTGATGGACCCGATGTTGGAGGAGTTCCGCGGTATAGCTGAGTCTCTGTCTTACGGTAAGACGGTTATACCGATCGTCTCGAACGTCACCGGCGAGCTGGTGACCGAGTTCGACGCGGAGTACTGGGTTACTCACGTCCGCGCGGCCGTCCGGTTCACCGACGGCGTGCGCGAGCTGGCCGCCCAGGGTGTCACGACGTTCCTCGAGCTGGGACCGGACGCCGTCCTGACGGCGCTGGCCCAGGAAAGCGCCACCGGCACCTTCGTGAGCGCGCTGCGCTCGGGTAGGCCCGAGCCGCTCACCGCGGTCACGGCGCTGGGCACCCTCCAGGTGCGCGGGCACGTCACCCGGCCGTTCGGCCCGGCATCGACCCGGCCAGTCCCCCTGCCGACGTACGCCTTCCAGCGCCAGAGCTTCTGGCCGTCGGCGGGCGCACCGCGACCGGGCGACGCGAGCGCGTTCGGCCTCGCCCCGGGCGGCCACCCGCTGCTCGGCGCGACCGTCGCGCTGGCCGGGGGCGAAGGACTCGTCGCGACCGGCGTGCTGTCGACGCGGACCCACCCGTGGCTCGCCGACCATGCCGTCCAGGGCGTGATCCTGCTGCCGGGCACCGCCTTCGTCGAACTCGCGCTGCGAGCCGGCGACCAGGCGGGCTGCCCGCGGATCGAGGAGCTGACCCTGGAGACGCCGCTGGTCCTGCCCGAGCAGGGCGGCGTCGCGGTGCAGGTCGGCGTCGGTGCGCCGGACGCGTCCGGCCGCCGTCCGGTGACCGTCCACTCGCGACCGGAGAACACCGAGGACCCCTGGACGCGGCACGCGGCCGGGACGCTCACCCCCGAGCCGGGACCGGCAGCTGCGGACCTCAAGTCCTGGCCGCCGGAGGCCGAGCAGGTGCCCCTGGACGGCTGGTACGAGGCCCTGGCCGGCGCCGGATTCGGGTACGGCCCGGCGTTCCAGGGCCTGCAGGCCGCCTGGCGGCGCGACGGCGAAGTCTTCGCCGAAGTCGAACTCGCCGAGGAAGCCACCGGGTTCGGGCTGCACCCCGCCCTGCTCGACGCCGCGCTCCACGCGGTCGGGCTCGGCACGCTGGTCGACGACACCGGCACCGGCCGCCTGCCGTTCTCGTTCACCGGGGTCGGGCTGCACGCCACCGGGGCGTCCCGGCTGCGCGTCCGGCTGAGCGGTGCGGGCAAAGACGCGGTCAAGCTGGACGTCGCGGACGCCACCGGCGCGCCGGTCGCCACGATCGACGCCTTGGTGCTCCGCCCGGCCGGGCGGCTGGCCCCGGCTCGCTCGGGGTCGCTGTTCCAGCTGGGCTGGTCCGGCGTCCCGCTGGCCGCGCAGCAGCCTGGCACCTGGGCGATTGCCGGCGACGACCCCGCGCTGGCGGATGCCCTGCGAGCGAGTGGCGTCGAAGTCCGCGAGTACGAGGACTTCCTCTCCGCAACGGACGACAACGCCGCGGCGCCGGACGTCCTGGTGCTGCCGTGCGAGGCGGGCCCGGCCGACGCCGGTGCGGTGCGGCTGGCCGTCTTCCGCGCGCTGGCCCAGGCCCAGGCCGCCCTGGCCGACGATCGCCTGCTGGACACCAGGATCGTGTTCCGGACCCGGCACGCGGCCGGCCCGGACGTCGACGACCTCGCGAACGCCGCGGTCTGGGGCCTGCTGCGCTCGGCGCAGTCGGAGTACCCGGACCGCCTGGTGCTGGTGGACGCCGACGACCAGGACGCGTCGCTACGCGCTCTGCCCGCGGCGCTGGCCACCGGCGAACCGCAGCTGATGCTCCGCCGGGGCGTGGCGAGCGCGCCGCGACTGGCACGTGCCGAGACCGCGAACGAGGGGCTCGCGTCCCTCGACCCGGCCGGAACGGTGCTGGTCACCGGGGCCACCGGCGCGCTGGGCGGGCTGTTCGCCCGGCACTTGGTCACGGCGTACGGCGTGCGGAACCTGCTGCTGGTCAGCCGCCGCGGCACCGACACCGGACTCGGCGCCGAACTGCGCGAGCTGGGTGCCGAGGTGACGTTCGCGGCCTGCGACGTCGCCGACCGCGACGCCGTGGCGGCCCTGCTGGCCGAGCATCCGGTGTCCGCGGTCGTGCACACCGCCGGCGTCCTCGACGACTGCACGTTCGCCGGGCTCGACCCCGACCGCCTCGACGTCGTGCTGCGGCCGAAGGTCGACGCGGCGCTGAACCTGCACGAGCTGGCCGGGGACGTCGAGGCGTTCGTCCTGTTCTCCTCGGCGGCGGGCACGATGGGAAATGCCGGCCAAGCGAACTACGCGGCGGCAAACGCTTTCCTGGACGCGCTGGCCGCGTACCGCCGCGCTCGGGGCCTGCCGGCGACGTCGCTGGCCTGGGGTCTCTGGGCGACAGAGGGCGGCGGCATGGGCGCCGACGCCGACGTCAAGCGGATGTCCCGCGGCGGCGTGGCCGCGCTGACCGAGGACGAAGGCCTGGCGCTGTTCGACGCCGCGCTGGCGTCCGGGGAACCCGCGTTCGTGCCGATGCGGCTCGACACCGGGCTGGTCCAGGCCCGCGCGGCGACGCACGGGGTGCCCGCGGTCCTGCGCGGCCTGGTCCGGACGCCGGCCCGCCGCGTGGCGGCCGAGGCGGACCCGGCGGCCGCGGTGCTCGCCGCACTGTCCGGAGTGGATGGTGCGGACCGGGTCGCGCTGCTGCTGGACCTCGTACGTTCGCAGGCCGCCGCGGTGCTCGGGCACAGCGGAGCGGAGGCGATCGTCCCGGCCCGCGGATTCCTCGAGCAGGGGTTCGACTCGCTGACCGCGCTGGAGCTGCGCAACCGGATCGGTACCGCGACCGGCCTGCGGCTGCCCGCGACGCTGCTGTTCGACCACCCGAGCCCGGACGTCCTCGCCGCGCACCTCGCCGGTGAGCTGGGGGCCGTCGACACGGCGGGCCCGGCGCCGGTGCTCGCCGAGCTGGGCCGCCTGGAGACCGCACTCGGGGACGCGCTGACCGGGCTGGACGACGACGCCCGCGCCGGGCTCGCCGTCCGGCTGCAGGCGTTGCTCGGCCGGTGCGCACCGGAATCCACTGTGGACGAATCGGTCTCGCGGCTCGGTTCGGCCAGCGACGACGAGATCTTCGACTTCATCGACAATCAACTCGGCATCTGAACGGGACGCAGCCATGGTGAACGAAGAGAAACTCCGCGATTACCTCAAGCGGGTGACCGCCGACCTGGCCCAGACCCGGCAGCGACTGCAGGAGGTCGAGGCCGAGCCGATCGCGATCGTCGCGATGAGCTGCCGCTACCCGGGCGGGATCACGAGCCCGGAAGACCTGTGGCAGCTCGTCGAGTCCGGTGTGGACGGTGTGACGCCGTTCCCGCGCGACCGCGGCTGGGACGTCGAGAAGCTGTACCACCCGGACCCCGACCACGCCGGCACGTCGTACTCGGCCGAGGGCGGGTTCCTGCACGACGCGGCCGAGTTCGACCCCGCGTTCTTCGGGATCAGCCCGCGTGAGGCGCTCGCCATGGATCCGCAGCAGCGGCTGCTGCTGGAGACGTCGTGGGAGGCCTTCGAGCGGGCCGGCATCGACCCGGTTTCGTTGCGCGGCAGCCGGACCGGTGTCTTCGCCGGCGTGATGTACCACGACTACGCCTCGCGGCTGCCGATGGTGCCCGAAGGCGTCGAGGGTTACCTCGGCACCGGCAGCTCCGGCAGCGTCGCCTCGGGCCGGGTGTCGTTCACCTTCGGGCTGGAGGGCCCGGCGGTCACCGTCGACACCGCGTGTTCGTCCTCTTTGGTCGCGATGCACTGGGCCTGCCAGGCGCTGCGCCGCCAGGAGTGCACGATGGCGCTGGCCGGCGGCGTGACGGTGATGTCCACCCCGGCCGCGTTCATCGACTTCAGCCGTCAGCGCGGGCTCGCTGCCGACGGCCGCTGCAAGGCGTTTTCCGCCGACGCGGACGGCACCGGCTGGGCCGAAGGTGCCGGGATGCTGCTGCTGGAAAGGCTTTCCGACGCGCGGCGCAACGGGCACCCGGTGCTCGCGGTGATCCGGGGTAGCGCGGTCAATTCCGACGGCGCCAGCAGCGGCCTGACCGCGCCCAACGGCCCGTCGCAGCAGCGCGTGATCCGCCAGGCGCTGGCCGACGCGCGACTGTCCACAACGGACGTCGACGCTGTCGAAGCGCACGGCACCGGCACCACGCTCGGCGACCCGATCGAAGCCCAGGCACTGCTCGCGACCTACGGCGCCGAGCGCGCCGGCGAGCCGCTGTGGCTGGGGTCGTTCAAGTCCAACATCGGGCACGCGCAGGCCGCGGCCGGCGTGGGCGGCGTGATCAAGATGGTCCAGGCCATCCGCCACGGGGTCCTGCCTCAGACGCTGCACGTCGGCGAGCCGTCGCCGCACATCGACTGGTCGGCCGGGGCGGTCGAACTGCTCACCGAGCGGCGTGAGTGGCCGTCGGTGGACCGGCCGCGCCGCGCCGGTGTGTCGTCGTTCGGGTTCAGCGGGACCAACGCGCACACCATCATCGAGCAGGCGCCGGCGGAAGAATCCGCCGAACTGTCGCGAGTGGACGTTCCGGCGGTACCGCGGGTCGTGTCCGCTCGTTCGCCGGAGGCGCTGGCCGCGCAGGTCGACGCGATCCGCGAGCTGACGGCTGACCCCACCGACGTCGCCTACGCGCTGGCGACCGGACGGGCCGCGCACGAGCACCGCGCGGTACTGGTCGGCGAATCCGAGGTCACGGGTGTGGCTGGGGAAGGGAAACTGGCCTTCCTGTTCACCGGACAGGGCAGTCAGCGGATCGGCATGGGGCGCGAGCTGTATGCCGCCTACCCGGAGTTCGCGGCCGCTTTCGACGCCGTCTGCGAGCGCCTGGAGCTGGACCGCGACGTCATGTTCGGTGACGACGCCGAGCGGCTGAACCAGACGCGGTTCACGCAGGCCGCACTGTTTGCCGTCGAGGTGGCGCTGTTCCGGCTCGTCGAGCACTGGGGCCTGCGGCCGGACCTGGTGATCGGGCATTCGATCGGCGAGATCGCCGCCGCACACGTCGCCGGGGTGCTGTCGCTCGACGACGCCGCCAAGCTCGTCACGGCGCGCGGCCGGCTGATGCAGGCGCTGCCCGAGGGCGGTGCGATGCTGGCCGTCCAGGCGTCCGAGGCCGAGGTCGTCCCGCACCTGACGGACCGGGTGGCGATCGCCGCCGTGAACGGTCCGATGTCGACGGTGCTCTCGGGTGACGAGGACGCGGTGCTCGCCGTCGCCGCGCACTTCACCGAGCGCAAGACCAAGCGGCTCACCGTGAGCCACGCGTTCCACTCGCCGCTGATGGACCCGATGCTGGCGGAGTTCCGGGCGGTCGCGGAGTCCCTCACCTACAGCGAACCGCGAATCCCCGTGGTGTCCTCGGTGGATCTGGGTACGCAGCTGGCCGACCCCGGGTACTGGGTGCGGAACGTCCGCGAGACCGTCCGGTTCGCCGACGCCGTGACTGCCGCGCACGAGGCCGGCGCCCGCACGTTCGTCGAACTGGGCCCCGACGGCGTTCTCTCCGCGCTCACCTCTCAGACCGTTGAAGGCGTCCAGGCGCTGCCCGTGTTGCGCGCCGGCCGTCCCGAGCCCGAGACCGCCGTGGCCGCGCTCGGCCTGGCCTGGGCGACCGGCGCGCGCGTCGACTGGACGCGGCTGCTGCCCGGCGACCACGCGCGGGTCGACCTGCCCACCTACCGGTTCCAGAAGGAGCACTTCTGGCTGTACCCGGCGCGGACCTTCACCGGCTCGGCCACCGGGTTCGGCCTCGGCCCGGCCGACCACCCGCTGCTCGGCGCCGCGGTGGGCGTCGCCGGTGCTGACGGCGGCCTGCTGCTCACCGGCCGGCTCGCGCTGGACAGCCACCCGTGGCTGGCCGACCACGCCGTCGGCGGCACCGTGCTGCTGCCCGGGACCGCGTTCGTCGAGCTCGCGGTGCGGGCCGGCGACCAGGTCGGCGCGCGGAGCGTCGACGAGCTGACGCTGCACGCGCCGCTGGTGCTGCCCGAGCGCGACGCCGTCCACCTGCAGGTGTGGGTCGGTGCCGCGGACGAGCAGGGCCGGTACCCGCTGACCGTCCACTCGCGACTCGAAAACGCGCTCGCCGACGAGCCGTGGACGCGGCACGCCGAAGGCACCTTGACCGCGTCGGAGATCCCGGCCGAGCCGCTGGGGGACTGGCCCCCGGCCGGCGACCCGATCGACCTGTCCGGCCACTACGCCGCGCTCGCCGAGGCCGGCTTCGGCTACGGGCCGTCGTTCCAGGGCCTGCGCGCGGCCTGGCGCCGCGGCGAGGACGTCTACGCCGAGGTCGCGCTGCCCGACGAGCGTGCGGCCGCCGGGTTCGCGCTGCACCCCGCGCTGCTCGACGCCGCGCTGCACGCCATCGGGCTCGGCACGTTCGTCGAGCCGGGCCAGGCGCACCTGCCGTTCGCGTGGTCCGGTGTAGCGCTGCACGCCACCGGTGCCACTGAGCTGCGGGTTCGTCTTAAGTCCACTGTGGACGGGGTCGCGCTGACCGTCGCCGACGGCACCGGCGCACCCGTCGCGACCGTGTCGTCGCTGGCCCTGCGTCCGCTGGGAAGTGTCGAGCGCGGTACCGACGCGCTGTTCGGCGTCGACTGGGTGCCGGTGCCCGCCGAGACGACCGTCGACGGCCGCTGGGTGCTGCTCGGCCAGGACGCTGGTCTGGACATCGAGCGGTACGACGACTTCCTCGAGTTGGACGAAGACCTGGAGTCGGCGCCGGACGTCCTGGTGCTGAACCTCACCGGCGACGTCCACGAGCGCGGGCACCTCGCCCTGGCGCTGCTGCAGACCCTGCTCACCGACGTCCGCTTCGCCGAGACGTCGCTGGTCGTGCTCACCCGCGGCGCCGCGGTGCTGCCCGGCGAGGACGTCACGGATCTCGCCGGTGCGGCCGCTGGGGGACTCGTGCGGTCGGCGCAGGCGGAGCACCCGGGCCGCATCGCGCTCGTCGACACCGACGGCTCGGTCGCGCTGAACATCGCCGTTTCCGCTGGTGAACCGTATGTCGCGGTGCGCGATGGCCGCGTGCTCGCGCCGCGGCTGACCCGCGTGAGCGCGTCTGGTGGGACCTTCGCCGGGCTCCGTCCTCATGGGACTGTGCTGGTCACCGGCGCCACTGGCGCGCTTGGCAGCGCGGTTGCCCTGCACTTGGTCGCGGCGCACGGCGTCCGGCGGCTGCTGCTGACCAGCCGTCGCGGGCCGGATGCGCCCGGCGCGTCCGAGCTGGTGGCGGAGCTGCGTGAGTTGGGCGCCGAGGTGACCGTGGCCGCGTGCGACGTCGCCGACCGTGCTGCGCTGGCTGCGTTGCTGGCCGAGCACCCGGTGACCGCTGTCGTGCACGCCGCCGGTGTCCTCGACGACGGAGTGCTGTCGACGCTGACGGCCGACCGCCTGGACGCCGTCCTGCGCCCGAAGGCCGACGCGGCGCTCAACCTGCACGAGCTGACCGAAGACCTCGACGCGTTCGTGCTGTTCTCTTCGGCTGCCGGTGTGTTCGGCAACGCGGGGCAGGGGAACTACGCCGCTGCAAACGCTTTCCTCGACGCCCTCGCGGCCCACCGGCGCGCCCAGGGCCTGGCCGCGACGTCGCTGGCCTGGGGCCTGTGGGACGACGGCATGATCGACGGCGCCGACGTCGGCCGGCTGGGCCGCGGCGGGGTCGCCGCACTGTCTATTGAGGACGGATTGGCACTGCTCGACGCGGACGCCGGGCGGGCCCTGGTCGTGCCGATCCGGCTGGACCTGGCCGGCATCCGGGACGGCGGCGACGTTCCGCCACTGCTGCGCGGACTGATCCGCACGGCCGCGCGGCGGACCGCGGCGGCCGGGCCGACCGGCTCGCCGCTGGCGCGCAAGCTCGCCGCCACGCCCGAAGCCGACCGCGAAGCCTTGGTGCTGGCGACGCTGCGCACGCAGATCGCCGCCGTGCTCGGGCACGCGGCCGTCGAGGACGTCGACGTCACCCGCACCTTCGGTGACCTCGGGTTCGACTCGCTGACCGCCGTCGAACTGCGCAACCGGCTCGGCGCGGCCACCGGGCTGCGGCTGCCCGCGACGCTGATCTTCGACTACCCGACCCCGGCCGCGCTGGCCGGGCAGCTCCGGACCGACCTGCTCGGCGAGGTCGCCGAAGCCGAGGCGGTCACCGCGAAGACCGGCGTCGACGAGCCGATCGCGATCGTCGCGGCCGCCTGCCGTTACCCCGGCGGCGTGCGCAGCCCCGAGGACCTGTGGGACCTGGTGCGCGACGGCCGGGACGCGATCTCGGCGTTCCCGGACGACCGCGGCTGGGACGTCTCCGGGCTCTTCGGCGGCGACCCGGATCGTGAGGGCAGCAGCCACGCTTCCGAGGGCGGGTTCGTCTACGACGCGGGCGAGTTCGACCCGGCGTTCTTCGGCATTTCGCCGCGTGAGGCGATCGCGATGGACCCGCAGCAGCGGTTGCTGCTGGAGACGTCGTGGGAGGCCGTCGAGCGGGCCGGGATCGATCCGACTTCCTTGCGCGGCAGCAAAACCGGCGTGTTCGCCGGCGTGATGTACCACGACTACCTGTCGCGGCTGCCCGCGATTCCGCCGGGCGTCGAGGGCTACCTGGGCACCGGCGGGTCGGGCAGTGTCGCCTCCGGCCGAGTGTCCTATGTGCTCGGTCTGGAAGGCCCCGCGGTCACGGTCGACACGGCGTGTTCGTCCTCTTTGGTCGCGGTGCACCTGGCCGCGCAGGCCCTGCGCTCCGGCGAATGCACGATGGCGCTGGCCGGTGGTGTGACGGTGATGGCGACGCCGGGCGCGTTCGTCGAGTTCAGCCGGCAGCGCGGGCTCGCGTCCGACGGTCGCTGCAAGGCGTTCTCGGCCGACGCGGACGGCACGGGCTGGGCCGAGGGCGCCGGCGTGCTGCTGCTGGAGCGGCTGTCGGACGCGCGGCGCAACGGTCACGAGGTGCTCGCGGTGGTCCGGGGGAGCGCGATCAACCAGGACGGTGCGTCCAACGGCTTGACCGCGCCGAACGGCCCGTCGCAGCAACGCGTGATCCGCCAGGCACTTGCCGACGCCGGTCTGTCCACTTCGGACGTCGACGTCGTCGAAGCGCACGGTACCGGGACGTCGCTGGGGGACCCGATCGAGGCGCAGGCGCTGCTGGCCACGTACGGCGCCGACCGCGCCGGCGAACCGCTGCTGCTGGGCTCGGTCAAGTCGAACCTGGGGCACACGCAGGCCGCGGCCGGGGTCGCCGGGATCATCAAGGTGGTCGAGGCGATGCGCCGTGGCGTGGTGCCGCGGACGCTGCACGTCGGCGAGCCGACCCCGCACGTCGACTGGTCGGCCGGCGCGGTCTCGCTGCTGACCGAGCAGCGGGCCTGGCCGGCGGTGGACCGGCCGCGGCGGGCGGCGGTGTCGTCGTTCGGGTTCAGCGGGACCAACGCGCACACGATCATCGAGCAGGCGCCTGTTGAGCCTTCGCGCGTCGTGCCGGGGGTGGATCGTGCGGTGCCGGTGGTCGTCTCCGGCCGGACCGACGCGGCGTTGCGCTCGCAGGCGCGACGGCTGCGTGATCACCTGGCGGGTACGGACTTCCGAGTGGCCGATGTCGCGTTCTCGCAGGCTACGACCCGGACGCTGCATGAGCGTCGCGTGGTGCTTACCGCCGAGGAGCCCGGTGCGCTGCTGGATGCCTTGGGCGCCGTCGAGACCGGTACGACCGCTGGTGGGCTGGCAATCCTGTTCACCGGGCAGGCCAGCCAGCGTTCGGGCATGGGGCGTGAGTTGTACGACGCGTTCCCGGTGTTCGCTTCTGCTCTGGACACGGTGTGTTCTGAGTTCACTTTGGACACTCCGCTGAAGACGGTTCTCTTCGACGAGAACGCGCTGTTGGACCGGACCGACTACACCCAGGCCGCGTTGTTCGCGGTCGAGGTGGCGCTGTTTCGGCTGTTCGAGAGCTGGGGCGTCAAGCCGGGGTACCTGGCTGGGCACTCCATCGGCGAGATCGTCGCTGCGCACGTTGGCGGGGTGCTGTCGCTGGCCGACGCGGTGACTCTGGTCGCCGCGCGGGGCCGGCTGATGCAGGCGCTGCCGTCCGGTGGGGCGATGGTGGCTTTGCAGGCGACCGAGGACGAGGTTTCGGTATATCTGTCAGACGGTGTGACCGTTGCGGCGTTGAACGGCCCGGAGTCGACGGTCATTTCGGGTGACGAAGCCGAGGTGCTGGCGATCGCTGGGCACTTCGCTGACCGCAAGACGAAGCGGCTGACGGTGAGCCACGCGTTCCACTCGCCGTTGATGGATCCGATGCTGGCGGAGTTCCGCGGTATAACTGAGTCTCTGTCTTACGGTAAGACGGTTATACCGATTGTCTCGAACGTCACCGGTGAGTTGGTTACGGAGTTCGACGCCGAGTACTGGGTGCGGCACGTTCGTGAGGCCGTGCGGTTTGTCGACGGCGTGCGGACGTTGGAGGCGGCTGGGGTCACGACGTTCGTGGAGCTGGGGCCGGACGGCGTGTTGTCCGCGATGGCTCAGGACACCGTGGTTGCGACGGCGGTCCCGGCGCTGCGCAAGGGGCGCCCGGAGGTCGCCTCGGCGGTCACCGCACTCGGCGCCGCGATCGCCGCGGGCGCAACCCCGGACTGGACGGCGGTGTTCGGCGGGACCGGGGCGCGGCGGGTTGCCCTGCCGACCTATGCGTTCCAGCGTGAATGGTTCTGGCTGCATCCGCCGGTGATGGTCGGTGATGTCGCGTCGGCGGGGCTTGGTGCCGCCGGGCATCCGTTGCTCGGTGCGAGTGTTGACCTGGCCGGCGACGACTCCGTCGTGTTCACCGGGTTGCTGTCGCGGCGAACCCACCCTTGGCTGGCAGACCACGCCGTCGGGGGCACTGTGCTGCTGCCCGGCACGGCGTTCGTCGAACTCGCGCTGCGGGCCGGTGACCAAGTCGCCTGTGACCGCGTCGAGGAACTGACGCTTGCCGCGCCGTTGGTTCTGCCCGAGCAGGGTTCCGTCCAGCTGCAGCTTTCCGTCGGGGCCCCCGGCGAGTCCGGGGTCCGGGAACTCGCGCTGCACTCGCGCACCGGGGACGGTGAGCCGTGGACCGTGCACGCCGCCGGGGCTCTCGCGAGCGGTGCGGCCGTCCCGGAGATGCTGGCCGAATGGCCGCCCGTGGGTGCCGAATCTGTTGCGGTGGAGGGGATTTACGACGACCTCGCGCTGGCCGGGTTCGACTACGGGCCGGCGTTCCAAGGGCTGCGGGCGATCTGGCGGGACGGCGAGGACGTCTACGCCGAGGTCGCGCTGCCCGATGATGCCGACGCAACGGCGTTCGGCCTGCACCCGGCGCTGCTCGATGCCGCGCTGCACGCGATGTCGCGGGGGAGCACGAAGACCGGGGGAGACGGTGGGCCGCGGCTGCCGTTCTCCTGGTCCGGCGTCTCCCTGTACGCCACCGGGGCCACCGCGCTGCGGGTCCGGCTGCGTCCGGCCGGTGCGGACGCGATCGCGCTCGACGTCACCGATCACGCCGGTACGCCGGTCGCCCGCGTCGAGTCGCTGGTGGTCCGGCCGCTTGTGCTGCCGGCTGGGGGGAGCGTCGAGTCGTTGTTCCGGATGAGCTGGCAGCCCGTTGCTCCGGTTGCCCACGGCGTCCGGCAGCTCGCTCTGCTCACCGGCGACCCGGCCGCAGCCGAGGCGATCGGCGCCGTGGCTCACGCGGACTTCGCCGCCCTCACCGATGTTCTCGATGATGGCGGATCGGCACCGGACACGTTGATCGTGCCGGTCACCGGTGGGCTCACCGCCGCGGCCGCGCACGAGACCACCGGGTTCGCATTGGCGCTGGTCCAGGCCGTACTCGCGGACGAACGGTTCGCCGCGACTCAGCTCGTGCTGCTCACCCGGGGCGCGGTCGCCGCGGCCGAGGGTGACACCGTGCCGGACCCCGCCGCCGCTGCGGTCTGGGGTCTCATCCGCACCGCGCAGTCCGAGGAGCCCGGCCGGTTCCGGCTGGCCGACCTCGACGACGACGTCGAGTCCTCGAAGGCGCTGGCCGCGGCGTTGGCCACCGACGAGCCGCAGCTGGCCGTGCGTGCCGGGGACGTCTTCGCGCCGCGGCTGGCGCGGGTGTCGCGACCGGAGGACGTGCCGCGGTTCCGGCCGGGCGGCCAGGTGCTGCTTACCGGCGCGACCGGCGCGCTCGGGCGGGTGCTCGCGCGGCACTTGGTCACCGCGCACGACGTCCGTGACCTGCTGTTGCTCAGCCGTCGTGGTGCGGACGCCGAGCTGGCGGCGGACCTCTCGGGACTGGGCGCGGAGGTGCAGATGGTCGCCTGCGACGTCGCCGACCGCGACGCCTTGGCCGCGGTGTTGGCCGAGCACCCGGTGACCGCCGTCGTGCACGCGGCCGGTGTGCTCGACGACGGTGTCCTGCCGGCGCTCACGTCCGAGCGGGTCGGCGCCGTGCTGCGGCCGAAGGTCGACGCCGCGGTCAACCTGCACGAGCTGACCGGCGACCTCGACGCGTTCGTCCTGTTCTCCTCCGCGGCGGGCGTGTTCGGCAACGCGGGGCAGGGGAACTACGCCGCCGCAAACGCTTTCCTCGACGCGCTGGCCGCACACCGGCACGCCCGGGGGCTGCCGGCGACGTCGCTCGCCTGGGGCTTGTGGGACGACGGCATGGCCGGGAGCGCCGACGTCCGGCGTCTGCACCGGGGTGGCGTCGCCGCACTGTCCGCGGAGGAGGGTCTGGCGCTGTTCGACACGGCGGTCGCGACCGGCGACCCGGCGCTCGTGCCGGTGCGGCTCGACCTCGCCGCGGCTCGCGCGCAGGGTGAGGTGCCCGCGTTGCTGCGGGGTCTCGTCCGGGCTCCCGCGCGGCGAGGCGCGGACGTCTCGGCGGGGGCCGGGGCGGCGCTGGCCGCGCGGCTGTCCACGGCGTCGGCCGAGGACCGTGAGCGGATCCTGCTGGACCTGGTCCGCGGGCAGGTCGCCGCGGTGCTCGGGCACGCCGACGCCGACCTGGTCGAGCCGGCGCGGGCGTTCAAGGAGCTCGGGTTCGACTCGCTGACGGCAGTGGAGCTGCGGAACCGGCTGGCCGTGGTCACCGGGCTGCGGATGCCCGCGACGCTGGTGTTCGACCACCCGACCCCGCTGGACCTGGCTGCGCGGCTCGCGGCCGATCTGGCCCCGGACGGCACCGCCGCGGTCACCGCGCTCTTGGCCGAGCTGGACCGGCTCGGCGCCGCGCTGACGCAGGTGGTGCCGGACGAGTCCGGCCGCGCCCGGATCGCCGGCCGCCTCCGCGGGTTGGCCTCCGCCTGGGCCGAGCCGGAACCGGAAGAGGAGCAGTCGGTCGCCGAAGACCTGGAAGTGGCCTCGGACGACGAGATCTTCGACTTCATCGGCAAGGAGTTCGGTATCTCATGACCACTCGACTCACGACCACCGACGGCCGACTCACCAACCGGAGTGGCCAACACGCCGCCCGAAGCGGCCAACTCGCCGCCGGGAGTGGCCAACTCGCCAACCGGAGTGGCCGACTCGCTGACGGGATCGGCTGGCTCGCTGACCGGAGCGGCCAGCTCGTCGATGGGAACGGCCGACTCACCACCGCCAACGGCCAACACGGTTACCGGGGCGGCCAACACGCCGGAGCTGGGGCACGGCGGCACACAGACTTCTACGGCTCGACGCTGAGGGGCGCGCTGACATGACCGAACAGAACGATGACAAGCTCAGGTACTTCCTCAAGCGGGTGACCGCTGACCTGCACGAGACGCGGCGCCGCCTGCGTGAGGCCGAAGCCGGGGCGCAGGAGCCGATCGCGATTGTGGCGATGGGGTGCCGGTATCCCGGTGGGGTGCGTACGCCCGCGGACCTCTGGCGGCTGGTCGCCGAGGGGCGGGATGGCGTCAGCGGGTTTCCCGCCGATCGCGGCTGGGACCTTGACGCGCTTTACGACGACGATCCCGATGCCGCGGGCACGAGCTACACCCGTGAGGGCGGGTTCCTGCACGACGCCGCGCAGTTCGATCCCGAGTTCTTCGGGATCTCGCCGCGTGAGGCCGTCGCGATGGATCCGCAGCAGCGGTTGCTGCTCGAGACGTCGTGGGAGGCCTTCGAGCGCGCCGGGATTCCGCCCGCCGCCGTGCGTGGCAGTCGTGTCGGTGTGTTTGCCGGCGTGATGTACCACGACTACGCGACTCGGCTGTTGGCTGTGCCTGAGGGCGTCGAGGGGTATCTGTCCACCGGTACCGCGGGCAGTGTTGTCACCGGCCGCGTGTCCTACGCGCTCGGGCTCGAGGGGCCGGCGGTCACCGTGGACACGGCTTGCTCGTCTTCGCTGGTCGCCGTGCATCTCGCCGCACAGGCTCTGCGCAATGGGGAATGCACGCTCGCGTTGGCCGGCGGTGTGACGGTGATGGCGTCGCCGGGGGCGTTCGTCGAGTTCAGCCGGCAGCGTGGGCTCGCCTCCGACGGCCGGTGCAAGGCCTTCTCCGCGGATGCCGATGGCACCGGCTGGGGTGAGGGCGCCGGTGTGCTGCTTCTGGAGAAGCTGTCTGATGCGCGCCGCAACGGGCACCCGGTGCTCGCGGTGGTCCGGGGCTCGGCGGTCAATCAAGATGGCGCTTCCAACGGCTTGACCGCGCCTAACGGGCCGTCGCAGCAGCGCGTGATCCACCAGGCGCTGGCGAACGCCGGACTGTCCACTTCGGACGTCGACGTCGTCGAGGCGCACGGCACCGGGACCCAGCTGGGTGACCCGATCGAAGCCCAGGCGTTGCTCGCGACCTACGGCCAGGACCGCGTCGGCGAGCCGCTGCTGCTCGGGTCGATCAAGTCGAACCTCGGCCACACCCAGGCCGCGGCCGGCGTTGCCGGGATCATCAAGATGGTCGAGGCGATGCGCCACGGCGTCCTGCCCAAGACCCTGCACCTGGCCGAGCCGACCCCGCACGTCGACTGGGAGTCCGGCGCCGTCGAGCTGCTCGCCGAAGAGCGCGCGTGGCCGGACGTCGACCGCACTCGACGCGCCGGGATCAGCTCGTTCGGGTTCAGTGGCACCAACGCGCACGTGATCGTCGAGCAGGCCGAACCCGCCGAGGTCGACGAGCCCACCAACGACGGGCGGCGGGTTCCGCTGGTCGTCTCGGGTCGGTCCGACGCGGCCCTGCGCGCCCAGGCCGCGCAGTTGCGTGAGCAGCTTGACGATTTCGACGTCACCGAAGTCGCCTACTCGCTCGCCACCACCCGGACGTTGCACGAGCACCGCGCGGTCGTCCTCGCCGACGAACCCGGTGAGGTCCTCGACGCCCTTGACGCGATCGCCGCGGGGGAGCCCGGCGCGATCACCGGGGTCGCCGGCGCCAAGACCGCGTTCCTGTTCACCGGTCAGGGCAGCCAGCGCGTCGGCATGGGCCGCGAGCTGTACGCTTCCCAGCCCGCGTTCGCCGAGGCGCTGGACGCCGTCTGTGCCGCCTTCGGGTCCCGGTTGGACACTCCACTCAAGACAGTCCTGTTCGACGACCCCGAGCGGCTGCTGGACAAGACCCGTTACACGCAGGCCGCGCTGTTCGCCGTCGAGGTCGCGTTGTTCCGGCTGTTCGAGCACTTCGGCGTCACGCCGGACTTCCTGATCGGGCACTCGATCGGTGAGATCGCGGCCGCGCACGTCGCGGGCGTGCTGGACCTGCCGGCCGCGGTCGCGTTGGTCGCCGCGCGCGGTGAGCTGATGCAGGCGCTGCCCGAGGGCGGTGCGATGGTGGCGATCCAGGCAACCGAAGACGAGATCACCCCGCTGCTGACCGACGCGGTGAGCGTCGCCGCGCTCAACAGCCCAGCTTCGACCGTCATCTCCGGTGACGACGACGCCGTGCTCGCCGTCGCCGACCACTTCACCGCCCTGGGCCGCAAGACCAAGCTGCTCACGGTCAGCCACGCCTTCCACTCCCCCCGCATGGACGCGATGCTGGAGGACTTCTACGCCGTCGCGGAAACCCTGACCTACCAGGAGCCGCGCATTCCGGTCGTGTCCAATGTGTCCGGACGTCTCGCCACGGCTGAAGAGCTGGCCGACCCGGACTACTGGGTGCGCCACGTCCGTCGTGCGGTGCGGTTCGCCGACGGCGTCCGCACGCTCGAAGAGCGCGGTGTCACGACGTTCGTCGAGCTGGGGCCGGACGGCATCCTCTGCGCGATGGCGCAGGAGTGCCTGACCGGCACCGTCACCGCCGTCCCGGCGCTGCGCGCCACGCGTGACGAAGAGACGACCGTGCGGCACGCGCTCGCCGCGGCCATCGCGGCCGGGGCGTCGCCGGACTGGTCCGCGCTCTTCGCCGGGATCAGCCCGAAGCGCGTCGACCTGCCGACGTACCCGTTCCAGCGGGCGCGGTACTGGCTCGACGCGCCGGAACTCCCCGCCGGCGCGGCGTTCGGGGCCACGAACGCGCTCGAGTCCGCCTTCTGGGCCGCCGTCGATCGCGGTGACCTGGGGGAGCTGGTCGCGACGCTGGCCGTCGACGCCGACGACCCGCTGAGCGCGGTGCTGCCCGCGCTGTCGGCGTGGCACAGCCAGGCCGCCGAAGAGTCCACTGTGGATGGCTGGCGGTACCGGATCGCGTGGAACCCGCTGCCGGAACCGGCTGGAGTCGCTCAGGGCACCTGGCTCGTCGTCGTCCCCGAGGGCGTCGAGACCGCGTGGCCCGAGGCGCTGCGCGCGGCCGGTGTCGACGTCCGTGTCGTGACCGGTATCGACCAGGAAACCGAGCCTGTCGACGGCGTGCTTTCCTTGCTGGCGCTGGACGAGCGTCCCCACCCGGACGCCGCGTCGGTCCCTGCCGGGCTGGCGGCCACCACCGAGCTGATGCGGGCCCTGGGCGACACTCCACTGTGGATCGCCACTGCCGGTGCGGTCGCGCCGGTCTCGTCCGCGGCCCAGGCCGCGGTCTGGGGCCTGGGCCGGGTGTTCGGCCTGGAACGGCCCGAGCGCTGGGGCGGCCTGGTCGACCTGCCCGCCGAGGTCTCCGACCGCGCCGCCGCCCGGCTCGCCGCCGTGCTGACCGGCACCGAGGACCAGGTCGCCGTGCGCGACAACGGCGTCCTCGCGCGACGGCTGGTGCCCGCGCCCGCCGCGGGGACCGTCTCGCGTCGGCAGGGCTGGCGGCCGGACGGCGCGACCGTCCTGATCACCGGCGGTACCGGGGCCATCGGCGCGCACGTCGCGCGCTGGCTCGCCTCCGTCGGGGCCGCGCACGTCGTGCTCACCAGCCGTCGCGGCGCGGACGCCCCGGGCGCGGCCGAGCTGGCCGCCGAGCTGACCGAGCTGGGCACCCGCGTCACCGTCGCGGCCTGCGACGCCGCCGACCGCGACGCCCTCACCGCGCTCGCCGCGAGCCTGGACGACCCGGTCACCGCGGTCTTCCACGCGGCCGGCCTCGGCGAGACCGGCGCCGTCGACGACCTCGTCCTCGACGACCTGGCCCGGATCGCCACCGCCAAGATCAGCGGTGCGCAGGCGCTCGAAGACGTCTTCCCCGAGCTGGACGCCTTCGTGCTCTTCTCCTCCAACGCGGGCGTCTGGGGCGGCGGTGGCCAGGGCGCGTACGCCGCGGCCAACGCCTACCTCGACGCCTTCGCCGAGCAGCGTCGCGCCCGCGGGCTCAAGGCCACCTCCATCGCGTGGGGCGCCTGGGCCGACGGCGGCATGGCCGAGGGCGAGGCGGGGGAGCAGATGCGCCGCCGCGGGGTCCCGGCCATGGACCCGAAGCTCGCGATCGCCGCGCTGCGCCAGGCTTTGGAGCGCGACGAGACGTTCCTGGCCGTCGCCGACGTCGTCTGGGAGCGGTTCTTCCCGGCGTTCACCGCGGCCCGGCCGCGCCCGCTGCTCGACGAGCTGCCCGCGGTCCGCGCGCTCCGGGCGGCGGCCGAGCAGGCCGCCGCCGAGCGCACACCCGAGGCGTCCGCGCTGCACGCGCGGCTGAGCGGGATGTCGGCCGCCGACCAGGAAGACCTGCTCGTCGACCTGATCTCGCAGCACGCCGCCGCGGTGCTCGGCTTCGCCGGGGCGGACGGCCTCGGCGCGCAGAAGGCGTTCCGTGAACTCGGCTTCGACTCGCTGACCGCGGTCGAGCTGCGCAACCGGCTCACGGCCGTCACCGGCCTGACCCTGCCGACGACGCTGGTGTTCGACTACCCCTCGCCCCGGGTGCTCGCGGAGTTCCTGCGTGCCGAGGTGCTCGGCGTCGCGACCGACGCGGCGCAGGTCACCGCCGTCGGAGCCACCGACGAGCCGATCGCGATCGTCGCGATGGCCTGCCGCTACCCGGGCGGGATCTCGACGCCGGAGCAGCTGTGGGACCTCGTCGCCGAAGGTCGCGACGCGATCTCGACGTTCCCCGACAACCGCGGCTGGGCGCTGGACGCGCTGTACGACGACGACCCCGAGTCGGCCGGCACGAGCTACACCCGTGAAGGCGCTTTCCTGCACGAAGCGGGCCTGTTCGACGCCGGGTTCTTCGGGATCACCCCGCGTGAGGCGCTCAGCATGGACCCGCAGCAGCGGCTGCTGCTGGAGATCGCCTGGGAGGCGCTGGAACGCGCCGGGATCGACCCGGAAACCCTCCGCGGCAGCCGGTCCGGCGTGTTCGTCGGCGGCGCCACCCAGGACTACACCTCGGTGCTCACCAGCAGCACGGCGAACGCCGAGGGCTACATGCTCACCGGCACGTCGTCCAGCGTGATGTCCGGCCGGATCGCCTACACGCTCGGCCTCGAAGGCCCGGCGGTCACCGTGGACACGGCGTGTTCGTCGTCGCTGGTCGCGCTCCACTGGGCCGTGCAGGCGCTGCGCAGCGGCGAGTGCTCGATGGCGCTGGCCGGCGGCGTGCAGGTGATGCCGACGCCGGGGCCGTTCGTCGAGTTCTCCCGCCAGCGCGGGCTGGCCAAGGACGGCCGGTGCAAGCCGTACGCGTCCGCCGCCGACGGCACGGCCTGGGGCGAGGGCGCCGGGATGCTCGTCGTGGAACGGCTTTCCGACGCCCGCCGGCTCGGGCACCCGGTGCTCGCGATCGTCCGGGGCAGCGCGGTCAACTCCGACGGCGCGTCCAACGGTCTCACCGCGCCGAACGGGCCCGCGCAGCAGAAGGTGATCCGCCAGGCCCTGGCCAACGCCGGACTGTCCACTTCGGACGTCGACGTCGTCGAAGGGCACGGCACCGGCACCACGCTCGGCGACCCGGTGGAGGCGCAGGCCCTGCTGGCCACCTACGGCCGCGAGCGCACGGAACCGCTCTGGCTCGGCTCGCTCAAGTCGAACATCGGGCACACGCAGGCCGCGGCCGGCGTGGGCGGCGTGATCAAGATGGTCCAGGCCATCCGGCACGGTGTGCTGCCGCGCTCGCTGCACATCGACGAGCCGACGCCGCACGTCGACTGGGCTTCGGGCGCGGTCGAGCTGCTCGCCGAAGAGCGCGCGTGGCCGGACACCGGCCGCCCGCGTCGCGCCGCCGTGTCGGCGTTCGGCGTCAGTGGCACCAACGCGCACGCGATCATCGAAGCACCGTCCGAAATGGACGTCCAGACTGTCGAACCGTCTTACCGGGGCGCGATTCCCTGGGTCCTGACCGCGCGGACCGAAGCCGCGCTGCGGGCCCAGGCGGCTCGGTTGGCCACTGTGGACGGCAACCCCGTCGACGTCGGCCACGCGCTGGCCACCACGCGGTCGGTGTTCGAGCACCGCGCGGTCGTGGTGGGTCGCGACGCCGAGGAGCTGAAGGAGCGGCTCGCCGCGCTGGCCGGCGGCATCGCCGGGCACGGCGTCTCGCAGGGGTTCGCCCGCGGCGAGCGGCCGGTGTTCGTGTTCCCCGGCCAGGGTTCGCAGTGGCCCGGCATGGCCGTCGAGCTGCTGGAGACCGAGCCGGTGTTCGCCGCGCGGATGGCCGAGTGCGCCGCCGCGCTCGCGCCGTTCGTCGACTTCCAGCTCCTGGACGTCGTCCGCGCGGCCGTACCCATCGAGCGGGTCGACGTCGTGCAGCCGGTGCTGTGGGCGATCAACGTCTCGCTGGCCGAGGTCTGGCGCGCCTACGGCGTCCGCCCGGCCGCGGTGATCGGGCACTCGCAGGGCGAGATCGCGGCGGCCGCCGTCGCCGGGGCACTGTCCCTTTCGGACGCCGCCCGCGTCGTCGCGTTGCGCAGCCAGGCGATCCTGGCGCTGTCCGGCCGCGGCGGGATGGTCTCGCTCGCGCTTTCCCGCGCCGGTGCGGAAGAACTCCTGGCCGGGTGGACCGGGCGGATCTCGATCGCCGCGGTCAACGGGCCCGAAGCGACCGTCGTGTCCGGCGACGCCGACGCGCTCGACGAGCTGGTCGAGCACTGCCGCGGCCACCACGTCCGCGCGCGCCGGATCGCCGTCGACTACGCGTCGCACTGCGGGCACGTCGAGGCCATCGAAGACGAGCTGCTGCGGCTGCTCGCCCCGATCCGGCCGCGCGACACCGACACGGTGTTCCACTCCACGGTCACCGGCGGTCCGGTCGAGACGTCCACTTTGGATGCCGCGTACTGGTACCGCAACCTGCGGCAGCAAGTCCGGTTCGAGGAGGTCACCCGCGCCCTGCTGGCGCTGGGCCACGAGTCGTTCGTCGAGGTCAGCGCCCACCCGGTGCTGACCGTCGGGATCCAGCAGACCATCGACGACGCCGGTTCGACGGCCACCGTCAGCGGCACGCTGCGCCGTGACGAGGGTGGCCGCGACCGGCTGCTGCTCGCGCTGGCCGAGGCGTTCGCGCACGGCGTCACCGTCGACTGGGCCGCGGTGTTCGCCGGCTCCGGCCCCCGCCGCGCCGACCTGCCGACCTACGCCTTCCAGCACGAGCACTACTGGCCGGAGCCGGCCGCACCCGCGTTCGCGGACGTGTCGTCGGCCGGACTGGGTGCCGTCGCGCACCCGCTGCTGGGTGCCGCGGTCGGGTTCGCCGAGAACGCCGGATACCTGTGCACCGGCCGGCTCTCCCGGCAGACGCACCCGTGGCTGGCCGACCACGTCGTCGGCGACGCGGTGCTGCTGCCCGGGACCGCGTTCGTCGAGCTGGCGATCCGGGCCGGCGACCAGTCCGGCTGCGACCGCCTCGACGAGCTGACCCTGCACGCCCCGCTGGTGCTGCCCGAGACCGGCCACGTGCTGCTCCAGATCGTCGTCGGCGAGCCGGACCCGAACGGGATGCGCGCGTTCACGGTGTACTCGCGGGAAGAGCAGTCGCTGGACGAGCAGGCGTGGACGCGGCACGCGTCCGGGGTGCTCGGTTCCGGCGCGGTGGAGTCCGAAGTGGACACCGAGTGGCCGCCCGCGGGCGCCGAAGCGGTGTCGCTGGAGGGCTACTACGACGGCCTGGCCGACTACGGGTTCGCCTACGGGCCGGTGTTCCAGGGCCTGACCGCGGCTTGGCGGCGCGGGGTGGAGGTGTTCGCCGAGGTGACGCTGCCCGACGGCGCCGACGCGGCCGCGTTCGGCCTGCATCCGGCCCTGCTCGACGCCGCCGTCCAGGCCGCCGGGCTGGGACTGGTCGAGGGCGGACGCCTGCCGTTCGCCTGGACCGGGGTCACGCTGCACGCGTCCGGCGCCAGTTCGCTGCGGGTCCGGCTCGCGCCGTCCGGAACCGACGGCCTCGCGCTGTCGGCGGCCGACCCGGCGGGCCGGCCGGTGGTGTCGGTGGAGTCGCTGGTGCTGCGGCCGATGGCGGCACCCGCGACGTCGGCCGCCGCGGACTCGCTCTTCCGCGTCACCTGGACCGACGTTCCGGTCACGGAGGAGACGCCGTCGGTGGCGGTGCTCGGCGAGGACCCGTTCGGCCTGGCCGGCGCGTTCGGCGCGGTCTGCCACGACACGCCGAACGCCCTCGCCGAGGCCGACCAGCCCGAGCTGGTGCTGGTCAGCTTCGCCGCGGACGACGTCCGGGCGAACGCCGGACGCGCGCTGAAACTGGTGCGCGGCTGGCTGGCCGACGAGCGCTTCACCGGACAATTGGTGCTGGTCACGCGCGGCGCCGTCGCGATCGACGGCGAGTCGCCCGACGTCGCGGCCGCGGCCGTCTGGGGCCTGCTCCGCTCGACGCAGTCCGAGCACCCGGGGCGGTTCCTGCTGCTCGACCTCGACCCGGCGGGCGGCCTCCCGGACGGCGCGCTGACCGGCGACGAGCCGCAGCGGGCGATCCGCGGCGGCCAGGTCCTGGTGCCGCGGCTGGCGCCGGCGGAGTCCACTGTGGACGTCCTGGGTGACGAGGGCACGGTGCTGGTCACTGGGGCCACCGGCACGATCGGCTCGCTGCTGGCCCGGCACTTGGTGACCACGCACGGCGTCCGCCGGCTGCTGCTGACCGGCCGTCAGGGCTGGGCCGCGCCGGGCGCGCCGGAACTGGCCGCCGAGCTGACCGGGCTGGGTGCCGAGGTGACCATCGCGGCCTGCGACGTCGCCAACCGCGACGCCCTGGCCGAGCTGCTCGCCGGGGTGCCCGACCTGACCGCGGTGATCCACGCGGCGGCGGTCCTCGACGACGGCGTCGTCGAGGCACAGACCGAAGCGCGCCTCGACACCGTGCTGCGGCCCAAGGCGGACGCGGCGCTGCACCTGGACGAGCTGACCGCGGACCGCGACCTGCGCGCGTTCGTGCTGTTCTCCTCGGCCGCCGGGCTGCTCGGCAGCGCCGGGCAGGCCAACTACGCCGCGGCCAACGCCGTCGTCGACGCCCTGGCCCAGCGCCGGCGCGCCGCGGGCAAGCCCGCGGTCTCGCTGGCCTGGGGTTTCTGGGAGGAGCGCAGCGCGCTGACCGGCGAACTCGACGACGTCGACGTCCGCCGGATGAGCCGCGGCGGGGTCGCCCCGCTGTCGTCGGCGCAGGGCATGGCGTTGTTCGACGCGGCCATCGGCGCGCCGGACGCGCTGGTCGTGCCGATGCGGCTCGACGTCCCGGCGCTGCGCAAGCAGGCCGCGGCCGGGATGATTCCGCCGGTCATGCGCGGCCTGGTCCGCGCGCCGGGCCGGCGGACGGCGGCGCTCGCGGGCGCGGCCCAGGTCGATTCGGTCGAGGCGCGGCTGGCGGGCCTGCCCGCCGCCGAGCGCGCGGCGTTCCTGCTCGACCTGGTCCGCGGCCAGGCCGCCGCGGTCGCCGGGCACGCGTCGGCCGAGGCGGTCGACCCGGACCGCGCGTTCCGCGAGCTGGGCTTCGACTCGCTGACCGCGGTCGAGCTGCGCAACCGGCTCGGCGCGGCCACCGGCCTCCGGCTGCCCGCGACGATGGTCTTCGACTACCCGGCGCCCGCGGCGCTGGCCGCCGAGCTCGACCGCCGGCTGGCCGGCACGGCCCGGACCGGGACGGTGGCCCGGAAGGCGGCCACGGCCGACGACCCGGTCGTGATCGTCGGCATGGGCTGCCGGTACCCGGGCGGCGTGCGCGGCCCGCAGGACCTGTGGCGGCTGGTGTCCGAGGGCACCGACGCGATCTCGGTCTTCCCGGCCGATCGCGGCTGGGACGTCGCCGGCCTCTTCGACGACGACCCGGACAACCAGGGCACCTCGTACGCCCGTGAAGGCGCTTTCCTCTACGACGCGGGCGAGTTCGACGCGGCCTTCTTCGGCATTTCGCCGCGTGAGGCGATCGCGATGGACCCGCAGCAGCGGTTGCTGCTGGAGACGTCGTGGGAGGCCTTCGAGCGCGCCGGGATCGACCCGGGCACGTTGCGCGGCAGCCGGACCGGCGTCTTCGCCGGCGTGATGTACCACGACTACGCGACTTCGCTGGCTTCCGTGCCGGAGGGCGTCGAGGGTTACCTCGGCACCGGCACCTCGGGCAGCGTCGCGTCCGGGCGGCTGTCGTACACCTTCGGGCTCGAGGGCCCGGCAGTCACCGTCGACACGGCGTGCTCGTCGTCGCTGGTCGCGTTGCACCTCGCGGCGCAGGCCCTGCGGTCCGGCGAGTGCGAGCTCGCGCTGGCCGGCGGCGTCACCGTGCTGGCCACGCCGAACGTGTTCATCGAGTTCTCCCGCCAGCGCGGGCTGTCCTCGGACGGCCGGTGCAAGTCGTTCGCCGACGCCGCCGACGGCACGGGCTGGGGCGAGGGCGCCGGCATGCTGCTGCTGGAGCGGCTGTCGGACGCGCGGCGCAACGGCCACGAGGTGCTCGCGGTCGTCCGCGGCACGGCGGTGAACCAGGACGGCGCGTCCAACGGCCTCACCGCGCCGAACGGCCCGGCGCAGCAGCGGGTGATCCGCCAGGCGCTGGCGACGGCCGGTCTGTCCACATCGGACGTCGACGCCGTGGAGGCACACGGCACCGGCACGAAGCTGGGCGACCCGATCGAGGCCCAGGCGTTGCTGGAGACGTACGGCCAGGACCGCTCCGGCGAACCGCTGTTGCTGGGGTCGCTGAAGTCCAACATCGGCCACACGCAGGCCGCGGCGGGCGTCGGCGGCATCATCAAGATGGTCGAGGCGCTGCGCCGTGGCGTGCTGCCGAAGACGCTGCACGTCGACGCGCCGTCGTCCCAAGTGGACTGGACGGCGGGCTCGGTCGAGCTGCTGACCGAGGAACGCGCGTGGCCGGAGACCGGCCGCCCGCGCCGGGCCGGCGTCTCGTCGTTCGGCGTGAGCGGCACCAATGCCCACGCGATCATCGAGCAGGCGCCTTCGGTTGCCGTGCCCGAAGAGTTCACTGAGGACTCTTCGGTGCTGTCTTGGCTGATCTCCGGGCGGACTGCCGCCGCGCTGCGCGAGCAGGCGGATCGGCTGGCCGGTCACGTCGCCGGGGAACCGGAGCTGTCCGCGGTCGCGGTCGCCCGCACCCTCGCCGCGCACCGCGCCACCTGGGAGCACCGGGCCGTCGTGCTCGGCGCCGACCGCGACGAGCTGCTCGACGGCGTCCGCGCCGTGGCCGAGGGTTCCGACGGCCCGGGTGTCCTGCGCGGGACGGCGGGGCACGCCGGGGCGGTGGCCGTGCTGTTCTCCGGGCAGGGCAGCCAGCGCGCCGGCATGGGCCGCGAGCTGTACGCGACCGAGCCGGTGTTCGCCGCCGCGTTCGACGACGTCTGCGTGGCGCTGGACCGGCACCTCGACCGTCCACTGAAGACGATCATCGACGAGCCGGACCTGCTCGACCGCACTGGGTACACGCAGCCGGCGCTGTTCGCGATCGAGGTCGCGCTGTACCGGCTGGCCGAGCACGCGGGGCTGCGCCCGGCGTACCTGCTCGGGCACTCGGTCGGCGAGATCGCCGCCGCGCACGTCGGCGGGGTGCTGTCGCTGGCCGACGCGGCCGAGCTGATCACCGCCCGGGCCCGGCTGATGGAGGCGCTGCCCGCGGGCGGCGCGATGGTCGCGGTGCAGGCCGGTGAGGACGAGGTCCACCCGCACCTGGGCGACGGCGTTTCGATCGCCGCGCTCAACGGCCCGGAGTCCACTGTGGTCTCCGGTGACGAGGACGCCGTGCTCGCGCTGGCCGGGCACTTCCGCGGACTCGGCCGCAAGACCAAGCGGCTGAGCGTCAGCCACGCGTTCCACTCCGCGCGGATGCAGCCGATGCTCGAGGAGTTCCGCGGTATAGCGGAGTCTCTGTCATACGGTAAGACGGTTACACCGATAGTCTCGAACGTCACCGGCGAGCTGCTCACCGAGGTGGACGCGGACTACTGGGTCCGGCACGTCCGCGCCGCGGTCCGGTTCGCCGACGGCGTCGCCGCGCTGCACGACCTGGGCGTCCGGACGTTCGTCGAGCTGGGACCGGACGCGCCGCTGTCCGGCCTCACCCGCGAGTCGCTCGACCACGACCCGGCGGTCCTGGTCGTCCCGGCCCTGCGGGGCGACCGGCCGGAACCGGCCGCGTTCGCCGCGGCGCTGGCCGCGCTGCACGTCCGCGGCGTCCGGCTCGACTGGGCGACGCGGGCCGCGGGCTGGGGCGGGAGCCGGGCGGACCTGCCCACCTACGCGTTCCAGCGGGAGCACTACTGGCTGCGGGCCGAAGCACCCGTGGCCGCCGCGACGGCGCCCGACTCGGCGTTCTGGGCGTCGGTCGAACGCGCCGACGCCGGTGCGCTGGCCGAAGCGCTGAACGTCGGCGAGGACGGCCGGGCCGCGCTCGACACCGTGCTCCCGGCGCTGTCCGCGTGGCACCGCCGCCGGCGCACCGAGTCCACTGTGGACAGCTGGCAGTACCGGGCCGAGTGGCACTCGATCCCCGAACCGGCCGGTGGCACGACGTCGGGCACGTGGCTGGTCGTGGCGCCCGCTACGCACGCCGAGGACGAGCGTGTCGCCGGTGCCGTGCGGCTGCTCGAAAGCCTCGGCGCGACCGCGGCCGGGGTGGCGCTGGACGACACCGACGCCGACCGCGACCTGCTCGCCGGTGGCCTGCGCACGGTGCTCGACGGCCCGGTCGGCGGCGTGCTTTCGCTGCTGTCGCTGGACGAGACGCACGGGCTCGCGCTCAGCACCGCGCTGGTCCAGGCGCTCGGCGACGCCGGGGTCGAGGCGCCGCTGTGGTGCCTGTCCAGCGGCGCCGTCCGGACCGGGACGGCCGACGCGGTGCCGACGCCGGGTGCGGCGCAGGTCTGGGCGCTCGGCCAGGTGGCCGCGCAGGAGTACCCGCACCGCTGGGGTGGCCTGCTCGACCTGCCCACCGCGCCCACGGCCGCGGACTGGCGCCGGGTGGGCGCGGTGCTCACCGGCGGCGGTCGTGAGGAGGAGGTCGCAGTGCGGTCGGCGGGCGTGCTCGCCCGGCGGCTGGTGCGCGCGCCGCTCGGCGACGCGGGTACGTCTTGGACGCCGGAAGGCCTGGTGCTGCTCACCGGGGCCGTGTCGGAGTCGGTCGAGGACTGGCTCACCGGCCTCGGCGCCGAACCGACCCGCGATGTCACCGCGGGCGCTCGCACGGTCGTTCACCTCGTGACGCCGTCCTCGCCCGCGCCTCTGGACACGCTCACGCCGAGTGCGTTCGAAGCGGCCGTGCAGGAGCAGGTCGGCGAAGCGCTCGACGTCGGCGAAGACGTCGAGGCGTTCCTGGTGCTCGTGCCGGGTGCGTGCGTCTGGGGTGGGGCAGGTGCGGCGGTCGACGCCGCAGCCAGTGCCCGGCTCACCGTGCTCGCCCAGCAGCGGGGGGCCGGCACGCTGTGCGTCGCCACCGGGCCTTGGGAGGGCACGCCGACCACGCCGGGTGTGGCTCCGCTCGATCCGCAGCACCTGCTGGCCGCGGTGCGTGCCGCGGCGGGGCGGGGTGAGCGTGGGCTCGTGCTGGCCGACGTCGACTGGGCGGCCGTGGCTCCCGCGCTGCGTGCCACCCGGCCGGCCGCGTTCCTGGACGTGCTGGCCCCCGTCGTCGAGGCCAAGCCGGAACCGGTCCGTCTCGGCGCGCTGGAGGGGCTTGGCTCGGCGACCGCCGCCGAGCGGGTCGAGATCCTGCTTGGTGTCGTCCGTGAACAGGCCGCGTTCGTGCTCGGTCACCGCTCCGCGGACGCCGTCGAGGCCGATCGCGAGTTCCTCGAACTCGGGTTCGCCTCGCTCACCGCGGTCGAACTGCGCAACCGGCTCACCGAACTGACCGGCCTCGACCTGCCGCCCGCGCTGGTCTACGAGTTCGGCACACCGAACGCGCTGGCCGGGTACCTGGCGGAGCGGCTCTCGACCATGGCCGCGGCTCCGGCCGCGAGCACGCTCGGCGCGTTGTTCCGGCAAGCCTGCGCCCAGGGTCAGGCGGGCGACTTCGTCAGCATGCTGATGACGGCGTCGCGGTTCCGGCCCACCGGCGCGTCCGCCGCGTCGCTGGTGCGGCTGGCGCCGGAGACGGCCGAGCCGAGCCTGATCTGCGTCCCGTCGATGACCGCGATCTCCGGTCCGCACCAGTACGCCGGGATCGGCGCCGCGCTGCGTGGCGTGCGTGGTGTGTCGTCGCTGTCGGTGCCCGGATTCGGGACCGGGGAAGCACTTCCGGCCTCGGCGGACGCGGCGGTCGAGCTGATCGCCGACGCCGTCGCCGAGCGGGCCGGCGACGGGCCGTTCGTGCTGGCCGGGCATTCGTCGGGGGCGGTTCTCGCCCACGCCGTCACCGCGCGGCTGGCGGAACGCGGCCTGCGCCCGCAGGCGCTGGTCGTCCTCGACGGGTACGCGCCGGGCGGCGAAGGAATCGACGCGCTGCTGCCCGGGCTGATGGGCGGCATGGCCGACCGCGACGGCCGGTACGCGCCGGTCGACGACGACCGGCTCACCGCGATGGGCGCCTATTTCCGATTGTTCGAACAATGGCGCGCCCCCGAAGTCACCGTTCCGGTCCTGCTCGTCACCGCGGCCGAGCCGATGCCGGAATGGCCCGCCGGAGACTGGCGGTCGAAGTGGGTTTCCGCCACCACCGAGGCGGAGACCGAAGGAAATCACTACACGATGCTGGAAGAGCACGCCGAGGTCGTCGCCAAGCACGTCAACGACTGGCTCGCCCAGCTTTCCTGACCACCGCCCTGCCGGAGATCTCGCACCCCTAGGGTCTCCGGTAGGGGTTAATGACCTGGGGGTCCTCCATTTAGGCTTGACGCGAATTCCAGAGTACTGGGGAGTTGTGATGAACGATTTCACCGAATGGCGAATCCTGAAGAACGGCGCGAAGAACGACTTCGTGCTGGCGGTCGACTTCTATTCCCCCGGCCGCTCCGAAGCGACGTTCTCCGACCTGGCGCCCGCCTTGAGCGTGCCCAGCACGGTCTGGGAGACGATGCAGCCGGAGCCGGGCACCGAGGACGACATGACCGGCGAGGACTACCTGACCCGGTGGCTCGACGCGCTGCCCGACGGCGAGATCCGCGGCGTGCTCGGGTTCTGCGTCGGCGGCGTCTACGCCTCGGCGCTGGCCCGCCGGATCGGCGAACGCCGGGGCACGCAGCCCGCGGTCGTCATGTTCGACCCGGAACCGGTCAGCGCGATCGTGCTGTACTGGCAGTTCCACAAGCTGCTGGACAAGCTCGTCGGCGTGCTGACCCCGCAGGAGATCGAGGAGTCGAAGACCGTCGGCTTCGCCGAGGCCGACGGCGCCGACGACCTCGTGGTGCTCGGCGACTCGCTGATCAAGCTCTACCGCGAGGTCGGGCACGTCGGGCTCGGCCGGCTCGGCCTCAACGAGGCGCGCCGCAACGAGATGATGAGCTGGTTCGACGCCTACGTGCACTACCTCGTCGGCGCGACCCAGGTCGACACCGCCGTCGACCTGAGCACCTGCACGGTCATCAACTCCGACGCCCCGGCGGACGGCCGCCACCTGGCCGGCGCCGAGATTTCCTTCGACCTCGACCGCCACGACCTGCTTCGCCGCTCCGCGGTGGCCGAAGCCGTGTCGGGCCTGCTGAAGTAGGAGAACCCACGATGCGCACGTTCACCGGCAAGGGCCCGGGGCAGGACGTCGAGGTACCGGCGAGAGCCGGCGTCACGTCCAAGGAAGAGGCGCTGTGGCTGCTGGACCGGCTGGTCCCCGGCAGCGGCGTCAACACTATCGCGGTGCGGTTCGAGGTGCCGGTCGCGCTGGACCCGGTGGTGCTCGCGGAAGCGGCGCGGCTGGTCCAGCGGCGGCACCACGGGCTGCGCCGGGTCTTCCACGACGAGGGCACCCGCCTCACCGCCGAGGTGCTGCCCGCGTCCGCGGTCGCCCTCGACGTGTCCACTGTGGACACGAGCCGGGAGCTGGTGGACGCGCGGGTCGCCGGGTTCGCGGCGGCGCCGCTCGAGATCGGCGGGACGCCGCCGATCCGGCTGGCGCACTTCCGCTGCCCGGACGGCGACGTGGTGGTCGTGTCCGCGCACCACCTCGTGTTCGACACCATTTCCGCCGCCGTCTTCTTCACCGAACTGGCGAAGGCCTACGAGGCGCTGGCCGTGGGCCGCTCGTGCCCGGCCGTGCTCGCGGCCGAGGTCCGCGCCACCCCCGACGTCGTGCCGACCGAGACCGGGATCGCCTACTGGCGCGATCACCTCACCGGGTTCGACGCCACCGCGCTCGGGCTCTCGGTCGGCACGCCCGAGGCGGCCGGGTCCGTCCTGGACGGGGACTTCGTCGAGCACCGGCTCTCCCGCGAGGCCCTCGCCGCGCTCGACCGGCTGCGGCGCGAGCTGCGGGCCCCCGACGCGGTCGTGCACATGGCCGCCTACTACCTGCTGCTGGCCCGGCACGGCGCCGGCCCGGACCTGGTCGTCGGCACGCCGGTCAACACCCGGCCGTCGCACGCCCAGGGCGCCATCGGCTACCACGTGAACGTGCTGCCGCTGCGGGTCGGCGTCGAGTTCGGCGCCGGTTTCGCCGACCTCGTCGCCCGCACCCGCTCGGTGTACTTCGACGCGCTGGCGCACGCCGACGTCCCGGTCGACCTGCTGCTCCCGGAGCTGCCGCGGGCGAGCTCCGACTGGCGCAGCACGATCTTCCGGCACCTGTTCAACTACCAGCCGGGCGGCGGCCTGCCCCGTTTCGGCATCGGCGGGGTGCACACCCGGCCGGTCAGCGTCGAGAACGGCACCAGCAAGTTCGACCTGGAACTGGTGGTGCAGGCGGACGCGGACGAAACCGTCCTCAAAGGACGGTACGCGACCGGTTCGCACTTCCGCGCCGACGTCGAGGCGCTGCTGCGCCGCTACGACGCGCTGCTCGTCGCCGCCGGCGCCGACGCGCAGCGGCCGGTGGGGCAGCTGCCGCTGTTCAGCCCCGCCGACCGGGCCGTGGTCGACGCGGCCAACAAGACCCGGCGGCCGACTCGGGCGCGCACGGTCCTCGAGGCGGTCGCCGACCACGTCGCCACCCAGCCGGCCGCGGTCGCCGTGCGGGACGGCGAGCGCGCGGTGACCTACCGCGAGCTGTGGCTCACCGCGCAGGCCACCGCCGACCGGCTGCGCGGCCAGGGCGCCGGCCCCGGCGACATCGTCGGGCTGGCCGGGCGGCGCGGCCCCGAACTCGTCGCGGCGGTGTTCGGCTGCTGGCTGATCGGCGCGGCCTACCTGCCGATCGACCCCGACCACCCGGCGCACCGCGTCGAGCACCAGCTCGCCGACTCCGGCGCCCGGGTGCTGCTGGTCGGCGACGGCGTCTCCCTTGACGCCGACGGCCGGACCGTGCTGCCGCTGCCGGCCATCACCGCCGACGGGCCGGCCGTCCCGGACACCCTCGTCGTGGAAGGCGACGAGGCGGACGACGCGTGCGCGTACCTGATCTACACCTCGGGGTCCACCGGCAAGCCCAAGGGCACGGTGCTCGCGCACCGCAACCTCGCGAACCTGGTCACGCACTTCCGCGGTGAGACCGGGCTGGGCCCGGGCGACGGCGGGCTGTGGATGACGACGTTCGCGTTCGACATGTCGGTGATGGACCTGTTCCTCCCGCTGTACGCCGGCGCCACGCTGGTCGTCGCGCCGGACGAGGCCCGCACCGACGGCCGGGCCCTGCGCGCGGTGCTGGCCGAGCACCGCGTCGACTTCCTGCAGGCGACGCCGACGACGTGGCGGCTCGTCCTGGACGACGTCGCCGACCTCCTGGCCGGGGTCAAGGTGGTCTGCGGCGGCGAGCCGATGCCGCCCGCGCTGTTGCGGCGGCTCGTCGCCACCGGGTGCGAGCTGCGCAACCTCTACGGCCCGACCGAGACGTGCGTCTGGTCCACCGCGGCCCGGCTGACCTCGCCGGACGACCCGATCGTCGTCGGCCGGCCGATCCGCAACACCACGGTGTTCATCGCCGACGACGCCGGGCGCGAGCTCCCGCCGGGCGTGCACGGCGAGCTGTGCATCGCCGGCGGCGGCGTCGCGATCGGCTACCACAACCGGCCCGAGCTGACCGCGGACAAGTTCCGCGAGCACCCGGTGCACGGGCGCTACTACCGCACGGGCGACCAGGGCCGCTGGCGCCACGACGGCACGTGCGAGCTGGTCGGCCGGGTGGACCGGCAGATCAAGCTGCGCGGCAACCGGATCGAGCTCGGCGAGGTCGAGGCGGTGCTGGCCGAGCACCCGGAGGTGGCCGGCGTCGCGGTCGTCCTGGTCGGCGAGCCGAGCGCGGGCGGCATCCTGGTGGCGTTCGTCGAGGGGCCATTCGTTGAGGGGTCCGATTCGCCGGGGCTGGCCGACCGGCTGTGGCAGCACGCCCGGGCGCAGCTGCCCCGGGCCGCCGTCCCGCACGAGTTCGTCACCATCGACCGGCTGCCCACCACGGTGACGGAGAAGATCGACTACCCGGCGCTGACCCGCCTGGCCGCCGACCGGCGCGCCGCGGCGGGGGAGGAGCCGGGCTCCCCGGCCGCCGACGGCGACCTGCTGGACACGCTGATCGGCCTGTGGGCCGGACTGCTGGGCCGCCAGGACGTCGCGGCCGACACGAACTTCTTCGTCGTCGGCGGGCACTCCCTGCTCGGCGTGCAGCTGGTGCAGCACGTCGAGGACCTGACCGGCGTCGGGTTGAAGCTCACGGACGTGTTTTCGATGCCGACCCCGGGTCAGCTCGCGGACCACGTCCGCGACCTGCTCCGGACGCCCTGACCACCCTCCCCCCTCGGACCCCGGCGCGCCCCTCCGCGCCGGGGTCCCTCCCTTTGCCCGGAGCTTCCGGCTGGGGCCATGGCTGCGAGGTGTCGATGGAGGATTTTGGGACGCTGGGTGGCCAGAAAGCTCCATCGACGAGCACTGAGGACTCTCACTCGGGCAGCGGGGCGAACGCGGGTGGGGCGGGCCGGAACCGCACCTCAGTGTCGCGGCTACCTTGTGGCTGGGAGTGCGCGTAGCCGGTTGAACCGGCTTGCGGTCTGCGGCACCAAGGCGCCCGATCCAGGCCTTCAGTTGCTTCCTGCACGCGCCGAGCTGCCGTAACGGCAGTTGTCGGAGAAAGCTCAGCCGGTCACCGGGAACGCGTGCAGGCCGCGGATGAACGGTGACGCGCGGCGCGTCACCTCGCCCGCCCGCTGCAGGTTCGGGAACCGCTCCAGCAGCACGCGGAACGCGACGTCGCCCTCGAGGCGGGCCAGGGGGGCGCCGAGGCAGTAGTGGATGCCGCTGGAGAACGAGATGTGGTCCGGGCCCGACGGGCGGTGCAGGTCGAAGACGTCCGGGCGGTCGAACGCCTCCGGGTCGCGGTTGCACGCGCCCGTCAGGATGGTCACCTGGCTGTCCACCGGGATCCGCTTGCCGCCCAGCTCGACCTCCTCGTGCGCGAACCGCGCCTGCATCAGCACCGAGGTGTCGTAGCGCAGCGCCTCCTCGACGGCCTTCGGCGCGAGGTCCGGGTCGGCGCGCAGCAGGTCCCACTGCCCGGGGTGCTCCAGCAGGGCGAGCGTGCCGTTGCCGATCAGGTTGACCGTGGTCTCGGTGCCCGCCAGCGACAGCATCCCGCACATCGCGACCAGCTCGGCCGCGGTCAGCTTGTCGCCGTCCACCGACTGCAGCAGCCGGCTGACCAGGTCCGGACCCGGCTCGGCGACGCGCAGCGCGAGCAGCTCGGTGAACAGCGCGGTCATGCCGTCGACGGCGTCCTGCAGGCGCTTGGCCTCGGCCAGGGAGACGACGCCGTCGAGCACCAGGCTCAGCCCGGCGGCGAGCTCGTCGAACTCCGCCTGCCGCGATTCCGGAATTCCGAACAGCGTCGCGATCACCGCGCACGGAACGCGTTTCGCGTATTTCTCCATCAAGTCGAACGGCTTGCTCGAATCGACGGCGTCGAGCAGTTCCCGGCACGCCCGTTCGATATCCGGGCGCAGCGCCCCGATGGTCTTCGGGCTGAATGCCGGCATCGCGAGTTTGCGCAGCCGGGTGTGTTCCGGCGGGTCCATCGCCAGGAAGGAATTGTCGAACGTCGACGTGCCCTGCGGCCAGTAACCGCCGAGTGTCCGGCGGCCGAACCGGCGGTCGCGCAGCACGCTGTCGGCGATGTCGCGCCCGAGCACCGCGTAGATCCCGATCCGGCTCTTCTGCACCGGCCCGCGGGCCCGCATCTGCGCGTACACCGGGTACGGGTCCTCCGGGCCGAGCATCAGCGCGGCGATCCGGTCGCCCAGGGCGCCCAGCGAGGTGAGCCCGGCCCGCGCGGTGCGCAGCTGGGCCTCCAGTTCGCTGTCGGTCGATGTCGTCATCGGCTCTTCCCTCGGCTCGGAATTGCTTTTCGCTGCCCGGGGTGGTTAGTCTGATTCGGCCGGTTTGGTCGACTCGGCAGTCGGCTGCCACCGTAATTGCGCGACACGCCGATTCGTAACCCCTATGCCCACCCTTATCGCGGGACGCGAACTGTTCAGTTGTGCCGCGTTCTCTTTTCCCCGGCAGGCCGCTACGCTGTGCCCGGTAAAGCGCGGCCGGCGGGCCGCCCGAACCATGGGGATGATCCACGTGCCTACGATCGACGAAAGTGCACCCGCGCTCCGGCTCTCCGGGTTGCGCAAGAGATTCGGCCGGAAGGTCGCGGTGGACGGGGTCGACCTCGCCGTGCCGAAGGGTTCGTTCTACGGCCTGGTCGGGCCCAACGGGGCGGGCAAGACGACGTCGCTCTCGATGGCCGTGGGCCTGCTCCGCCCCGACGCCGGCGCGTCGCACATCTTCGGCGTCGACGTCTGGGCCGACCCGGTGCACGCCAAGGCCCTCGTCGGCGTGCTCCCCGACGGCATGTCCCTGCCCGAGCGCCTGACCGGCCGCGAACTGCTGACGTACCAGGGGCTGCTGCGCGGCCTGCCCGAGGCGCAGATCGACGAACGCGCGGGTGAGCTGCTGGAGGTCCTCGAGCTGACCGAGGCCAACCGCACCCTGGTGATCGACTACTCCACCGGTATGCGGAAGAAGATCGGCCTCGCGACGGCGTTGCTGCACGCGCCCAAGCTGCTGGTGCTGGACGA
Source organism: Amycolatopsis sp. NBC_01307 (assembly GCF_035975215.1). Classification (NCBI taxonomy): domain Bacteria; kingdom Bacillati; phylum Actinomycetota; class Actinomycetes; order Pseudonocardiales; family Pseudonocardiaceae; genus Amycolatopsis; species Amycolatopsis sp. NBC_01307. The sequence goes on from NZ_CP108403.1 coordinate 1,028,797, forward strand.
GCCGTTCGAAGCGGTCGACCCGGTCTCCGCGGCCACCATCCGCACGATCCTGCAGCGCTTCGTCGCCTCCGGCGGCTCGGTCGTGTTCTCCAGCCACGTGATGGCCCTGGTCGAGCAGCTCTGCGACCACGTCGCGGTGATCGCCCGCGGCCAGGTCGCCGCGGCCGGCCCGGTGGACGAGGTCCGCGCCGGGCGCGGCCTCGAAGACGTCTTCGTCGAGCTCGTCGGCGCCCGCACCGGGGGGATGGAGGGGCTGGCGTGGTTGGCGTCCTGATCCGGATGAAGCTGGCGGTGCTGCGCCGCTCGATGAGCGGGCAGCGCGCGGCCAGCATGCTCGCGGGCGGGTCGATCGGCCTTGTCCTCGCGATCGGCACGCTCGTGGTCGGGTTCTCGCACTTCGGCTCACCCGAAACCGCGGTCGCGGTGCTGTCGCTGCTGCTGATGGTGTGGACGCTGGGCTGGCTGTTCGGCCCGATGCTCACCGGCGGCGACGCGGTGCTGCGGCTGGAGTACTTCACCTTGCTGCCGATCCGCCCGCGCACGCTGGCCATCGGCATGGTCGGCGCCGGGTTCGTCGGCATCACGCCGGTGGTCGCGCTGGTCGCGTTCGCCGTGCTGCTCGTCTACGGCGCCCACCTCGGCCTGGCCGCCGCGCTCGTCGCGATCCCGGCCGTGCTGCTGCAGCTGTGGTTCGTCGTCGTGCTGTCGAAGGTCGGCATGCAGGCACTGGGCCGGCTCGTCCGGTCGCGGTTCGGCTGGGAGCTGTCGTCGCTGGTCGTCGGGTTCGTGCTGGGCCTGCAGAACACCGGCTGGATGGACATCGGCCTGGCGATCCGCACGTTCAGCGGCGGCTGGGCCGACGGCGGCGGCATCGTCCTGCGGATCCTCCCGTCGAGCTGGGCGGTCGTCGCGGTGGACGCGGCGGGCAAGGGCAACTGGGGCGTCGTCGCGCTCTCGCTCGGCGGCCTCGCCGTCCTGGGCGCGGTGCTGTTCTTCGTGTTCTCGGCGCTGCTTTCGCGCCAGCTCGTCCGGGGCCTCTCCGACGGCGGCACGACGCAGACCGGCGGCGACAGCCTGGCCACCAAGCGGATCCTGCCCGGCGGGCCGTTCGGCGGGGTGCTGGGCAAGGAGCTGCGGCTGTGGGTCCGCGACCTGCGCCGCGCCCGGTTCCTGAGCATCGCGCTGTGGGCGGGCCTGTTCAGCGGGCTGTTCCCGCTGCTCGACGGCAACACCGTGCTGCTGCCCTTCGCGGGTGTGATCACCGCGCTGTTCGCCGGCGCGCTGTCGGCGAACGTCTACGGCCTCGACGCGGGCGCGTTGTGGCTGACGCTGGTCGCCCCGGCGGCCGAACGCGTCGACGTCCGCGCCCGGCAGGTCGCGTGGCTGCTGCTGGTCGCGGTCCCGGTGCTCGTGCTGACCGCGCTGCTGACGCTGGTCAGCGGGCAGGGCTGGGCGTGGCCGTGGGTGCTGGCCGTGCTGCCGGCGATGCTCGGCGGGGCGGCGGGCCTGGTGCCGCTGGTCTCGCTGGTCGGCGTCGCGCCGTTCCAGGACCGCCCCGGCGGCAACCCGATGGACGGCTTCACCGACGAAAGCGGCGACCAGGTCCGGCTGAAGATCTTCGGCATGCTGTTCGGCCAGATCCTGCTGGCCGTGCCGGCCGCGGTCGTCGTGCTGATCGGGTTCCGCACCGGCAGCTCGCTGCTGGGCTGGGCGGGCGTCGCGGCCGGGCTGCTCACCGGCGCGTTCTACTACTGGCTGTTCGGCCGGCTCGCCTACCGCCGCCTGGAGAAGGCGGGCCCGGAGATCCTCGACCTGATGCGCAAGGGCGTCCGGACCGAGGTCAAGGCCTCCGCCGACGAGCCGGCGGAGGGCGAGGAAGAGGAGCCGGCGAAGAAGGACGACCTCAGCGGTCCGCAGAACGGCGCGGTCGCGCTGTTCGTCCTGCTCGGCGTCCTGCTGGTGATCCCGCAGGGATTCGTGTCGCTGGGCCTGAGCCTGTTCGGCGCGACCCTGCCGGGCTGGTTCCTCGTCGCCCACGTCGCGCCCGGGCTGCGGGTGCTGGTGGCCATCGGCTCGATCGTGCTCGGCGCGTGCTCCTTCGGCATGGTCGTGCTGATGCACCGCGTCGCCAAGCGCAAGGCCGAAGCCTTGGCGGCGGAGGAAACTGAAGTGCCGGAAGAGGAAAAGGAGAACGGCCGCGAGCACGCGGCGGCCCGCTGACCGCAGTGCGAAAGGCCCGGCTCACCGAGTGAGCCGGGCCTTTTCGCGGGTGCGGGGCGTTCAGCGGGGGTGGCGGAAGCGGATGTTGCCCGCGGTCACCTTGCAGTGCGCGCGCAGCACCGGCAGGCCGGGCTCGGGCGGCGCGGTGACCTTGTTCGTGATGTCGCCGGCGCCGGTCGCCATGGCCTCGAACAGCAGGGTCCAGCCGCGCGGGACGATGACGAGGATGGTGCCCCAGCCGCAGTCCAGGTTGAGCGTGACCTCGCGATGGGGGCACGTCGCTTCGCTGAAGTCGATCCGGACGTCGCCGGAGGAGCACTTGGCGTCGATGCGGCTCGGCACGTCCCACGGGCCGGTGCGCTTGACGTCGCCCATGCCCGCCTTCAGCACCAGCGGCGGCGTCTCGATCGCGGCGAGCGGTGCTTCGTGGGCGGCGGGCAGGTCGGCGAGCAGCGGAGCCAGGTCGCCGCGGGTGCGCGCGGCCGCCGCCGCGGCCGAGCGCTGGGCGAACTCCTCGAGTTCCAGCATGCCTTGGCCGAGCGCGTCCTGCAGCAGCCGCGCGGCGCGTTCTCTGTCCAGATTGGACACACGGAGGGTGTCTTGGTCGCTCATGTTTCCACGCTAACCAGCGGGAAAGCCGGGCGGCACCCCTACTTCCCGGGGACGGCTCATCCAGGAGCCGGGCGGGGTGTAACCCGCGGCGCGCAGCCACGGCGCGGCGGTGGGCGGCCGGTCCCGCTTCGGGCTTCTCGCACTGCCCAGCGCGCCGAGGACGGCGAGTATCACGGCCAGGTCGTCGTCCGGGCCGCTCATACCGGCGGGTTCCCGTGCTTGCGCGCGGGCGGCGCGGCGTACTTCGTCCGCAGCACGGCGAGCGCCTCGATGACGACCGGCCGGGTCCGGGCCGGGTCGATCACGTCGTCCACCAGGCCGCGCTCGGCGGCGTGGTAGGGGTGCGCCAGCTCGGTCCGGTACTCCTGGATCCGCCGGCGGCGCGCTTCTTCCGGGTCGTCGGCCGCGGCGATCTCGCGCCGGAACACGACGTCGACGGCGTCCTCGGCGCCCATCACCGCGATTTCGTTGGTGGGCCAGGCGAAAGACAGGTCGCAGCCGATCGAGCGGGAGTCCATCACGAGGTACGCGCTGCCGTAGGCCTTGCGCAGGACGACCTGCACGCGCGGCACGGTCGCGTTGCAGTAGGCGTAAAGCAGCTTCGCGCTGTGCCGGACGATGCCGCCGTGTTCCTGGTCGCTGCCGGGGCGGAACCCCGGGACGTCGACGAGCGTGACGAGCGGGATGCTGAAGGCGTCGCAAGTCTGGACGAACCGCGCCGCCTTCTCCGACGCGGGGATGTCCAGCACCCCGCCGCCGGCCGACGGCTGGTTCGCCACGATCCCGACGACCTCGCCGCCGAGCCGCGCGAGCCCGCACAGGACGTTCGGCGCCCAGCTCGCGTGCACCTCGAAGAAGTGGCCGTAGTCGGCGATCTCCGCGATGACCTCGCGCATGTCGTAGCCGCGGTCCGCGTCGACCGGCACCAGCTCCAGCAGCGCCGGGTTCGGCCGGTCCACCGGCTCGCCGGGCGGCAGCGACGGCGGCAGCTCGCGGTTGTTCGCCGGCAGCATCGAGATCAGGTGCCGGACCTCTTCGAGGCACTCTTCTTCGGTGTCGTAGACGAAGCCGGCCGCGCCGGACACCCCGGCGTGCACGTCCGCGCCGCCGAGCTGCTCGTGGGTGATGTCCTCGCCGGTGACCGAGCGGACGACGTCCGGCCCGGCGAGGTACATGTGCGCGATGTCGCGGACCATGAACACGAAGTCGGTCAGCGCGGGGGAGTGGGCCGCGCCGCCGGCGCACGGGCCGAGCAGCACACTGATCTGCGGGATCACCCCGGACGCCTTGACGGTGCGCCGGAAGATCCCGCCGTACCCGGCGAGTGCGCTGACGCCCTCCTGGATCCGCGCGCCCGCACCGTCCGAAAGGGACACCAGCGGCGCGCCGGCGGACTCGGCGAGGTCCATCAGCTTGTGGATCTTCGCCGCGTGCGCCTCGCCGAGCGAGCCGCCGAAGATCCGGAAGTCGTGCGCGTAGACGAAAACGCGCCGGCCGAAGACCTGGCCCCAGCCGGTGACCACGCCGTCGGAGCAGGGGCGCCGGTCCTCGAGGCCGAACCCGGTGGCGCGGTGCCGCCGCAGCTGGTCGATCTCGTGGAACGTGCCCTCGTCGAAGAGCAGGTCGATCCGTTCCCGGACGGTGAGCTTGCCCTTGGCGTGCTGCCGCTCGGTCGCGCGCCGGGACGGTGACACGGCGTGCGCCCGCAGCTCGGCCAGTTCGGCGACCTTGGCCTCGATGTCGAGAGACGGCAGGTCGCCGACGACGAGATCTTCGGTGGCGGTCATGACTCACCCCAACGTGTTTCTTTCGGCGGTTCCCCTCGCGGCCGGATGCCGGTAAGTCATTGAAACCGGCCGGCACCGTCCGGACCAGCACGTCGGCCCCCCTGTCTGCCACCCCCGGCCCCCCAGCACCCCCTCATCCGGAACCTAGGGGTCGACCCGCGTGCGGGTGTTTGACAGATTCGGCGGGGTAAGCGCGCGACAGCACAGCCGACACGCGGAAGGCCCGGCCATGACCCTCTCCCTGGACAGCCAGCTCTGGATCCGGCGGTTCCACCCGGCCCCGGCCGCCACGGCCCGGCTGGTCTGCTTCCCGCACGCCGGTGGTTCCGCGAGCTACTTCCACCCCGTGTCGGCGGCGCTTTCGCCGGCGGTGGAGGTCCTCGCCGTCCAGTACCCGGGCCGTCAGGACCGCCGCACCGATCCGCTGGTGGACGACCTGTTCGTGCTCGCCGACCAGCTGGCGGAAATCCTCGCGGCCGAGCCGGGCCCGCTGGCGTTCTTCGGCCACAGCATGGGCGCCAGCCTCGCGTTCGAGGTCGCGCGCCGGCTGGAACCGCGCGGCACCGAGCTGCTGGGCCTGTTCGTCTCCGGCCGCCGGGCGCCCTCGGCGTTCCGCGACGAGCGCTACCACCGCGAGAGCGACGACGGCCTGCTCGCCGAGGTCAAGCGCCTGAGCGGCACGGACGCGAAGGTCCTGGAGGACGACGAGATCATCCGCATGGTCCTGCCGGCGCTGCGCAACGACTACAAGGCCGCCGAGACCTACCGCTACCGTCCCGGCCCCGACGTCAGCTGCCCGGTGCTGGCCCTGATCGGCGACCACGACCCCAAGGTGACCGCCGACGAGGCCCGGCAGTGGGCCACGCACACGTCCGGCGCGTTCGAGCTGCGCACCTACCCGGGCGCCCACTTCTACCTGAACGAACACCACGCGGCCGTCAACAGCCTGATCGCCGCCCGGCTCTCCGCGGCTGCTTCGTCGCGCGGCTAGCGGCCGACGCCGCTCCCGAGCAGGCTGATCAGGCCGGGCACCGCAAACGCCACGGTTCCCGCGGCGGGCGCCCGCCGGCCTTCGACTCGGTCGGCTACTGCGGTCGCAACGTGGTCGAACGCCGCTTCACCCTGCCCAAGCAGTGACGCGGGCCGGACAAGCCGGCCATCGTCCACCGAGCAACGGTCGTCCGAACGCCGTGATCACCTGGACCCAAGGCATGGTCGGACATGTCCTGGCGGCCGGCGCACGGGGTGCGCCGGCCGCGGGACCTCACAAGCTGCAGGGCGCGAGCGCGTCGAGGCCTTGGGGCTTGTCCGCGTTGCGGCCGATCGCGGTGGCGATCCGGTTGATCGTGGCGACGCGCTTGTCCTCGAGCGGGCCGAGGATGGCGTTCTGGACGAAGTTCGCGCCGCCCTCGCCCGCGCTGGTGACCAGGCGGTTGTTCGCTTCGGCGAGCTGCGTGTCGAGCAGGGCGAGGTTGCGCTGGACCTCGGCCTGGGCTTGCGCGGGGATCGCCGGCAGCCGGCTCTCGACGTCCGGGCAGGTGATCTGGCCGCCCTGGGCGGGTTCCGCGGCGCTCGGTTCCGTGGACGCCGGTGCGGCCGCGGACGTGGTGGCGGCCGGCTGCCCGCCGAGAGTGCAGGCCGCGAGCGCGTCGAGGCCCTGGGGTTTCTCGGCGACGCGGCCGATCGCGATCGCGATGCGGTCGATGGTGCTGGCCCGTTTGTCCTTCAGCGGGCCGAGGATGGCGTTCTGGACGAAGTTCGCGCCGCCCTGGCCGGCGCTGGTGACCAGGCGGTTGTCGGCCTCGGCGATCTGGGTGTCGAGCAGGGCGAGGTTGCGCTGGACCTCGGCCTGAGCTTGGGCGGGGATCGCGGGCAGCTGCCCGGCGACGTCGGGGCAGGTGATCTGCTCGGCGCTCGCCGCGCTGGCCTGGCCGGTCTGGCCGGTCGTCGTCGCGATCACCAGGGCGCCGGCGGCGAGCGCGAGGCCCAGGGCCGCCGTGGCGAGTTTCGTCCGCCGGGAAATGCGGTGTCTTCCACCGGTATCAGGCATGAATGGCTCCCATGTTCCGTACTCGTTAGCGTGAACATATGCGCGGCCAGGCGCTATCTTGACGTCTCGACCAGGGGATTGTCCAGCCTGATCGGCCGGAAAAAGATAATCTGAACCAGGTTGAACCGGCGTCCGTATTCTCCGGTGAAGCACCCGGTCTGCGTATTCCGGAAAACGTCGGAAGCCGGCCGGGTCTTGACGGGGACGGGCACTGCCTCCTAGCGTCGCCATACCGACCGGTCGGTGTCCAAGGGAGGTCACTGGATGAGCTGGTACGACGAGAAACCGTGGCTGGCGAGCTACGGCGAACGGCCCCTGGAACCGGTCGTGGCGACCACGCTGCCCGAGACCTTCCGCCGGGCCGCGGACCACGTGCCCGACCGGGACGCCGTCGTCTACTTCGACGGCCGGCTCACCTACCGGCAGCTCGACGAGCTCTCCGACGGCGTCGCCCGCTACCTCACGCAGAACGGCTTCGAGCGCGGTGACCGGCTCGCCCTGGTGCTGCAGAACATCCCGCAGTTCGTCATCGCGCTGCTCGGCGCGTGGAAGGCCGGCGGGATCGTCGTGCCGGTCAACCCGATGTACCGCGAGCGCGAGCTGACCCACGTGCTCACCGACGCCGGCGTCAAGGCGATCGTCTGCTCGCAGCGCGGCTGGAACGCCTACATCGGCGAGACGGCCAAGGAACTGCCCATCGCGCTCACCACCAGCGAACTGGAGTTCCAGACCCGCGACGACGAGCGCGTGCTGGGCAAGGTCGTCCGCGAGGCGACCCCGGGCGCCGTCGAACTCCTCGAAGCCGCCGGGACGCCCGGGCCGAAGCCGCCGGAGCCCGCGTTCGCGCTCGACGACGTCGCCCTCATCAGCTACACCTCCGGCACCAGCGGTACACCGAAGGGCGCCACCAACACCCACGGCAACCTCGGCACGAACGCCGCCGCGCTCGGCTCCTTCAGCGGCCTGCCCGCCGGCACGACGCTGTTCGGGCTCGCGCCGCTGTTCCACATCACCGGCATGGTGTGCGAAGTCGGCTCCGCGATCGACATCGAGGGCACGCTCTCGCTTGCCTACCGCTTCGAAGCCGGCGTCGTGCTCGACGCCTTCCTCGAGCACGAGCCGTCGTACACGGTCGGGCCGTCGACGGCCTACATGGCGCTCATGGCCCACCCGTCCTTCAGCCGCGAGCACTTCGCGTCGTTCGCGCTGCTCTACTCCGGTGGCGCCGCGCTGCCGCCCGCCGTCGTCGAGGCGTTCCGCGCGAAGACCGGGCACTACATCCACAACGGCTACGGCCTGACCGAGACGACCGCCGGCTGTGTCGTCGTCCCTGGTGACCTCGAAGCGCCGATCGACCCGGCGTCCGGCACCATCTCGATCGGCCTGCCGGTGCCCGACACGATCGTCCGCATCCTCGGCGAGAGCGGCGAAGAGCTGCCGTTCGGGCAGGCCGGCGAGATCGCCGTCGAAGGCCCGATGGTCGTGTCCGGCTACTGGAACCGCCGGGACGCCACGGCCGAGTCGATTCCCGGCGGGCGGCTGCTCACCGGCGACATCGGGTTCATGGACGAACGCGGCTGGGTCTACGTCGTGGACCGCAAGAAGGACATGATCAACGCGTCCGGTTTCAAGGTCTGGCCGCGCGAGGTCGAAGACGTCCTCTACACGCACCCGGCGGTCCGCGAGGCCGCCGTCGTCGGCATCGCCGACGACTACCGCGGCGAGACGGTCAAGGCGTACATCAGCCCGGCACCCGGCGTGACCGCCGATCCGGCGGAGCTGGTGGCCTGGTGCAAGGAACGGCTGGCGGCCTACAAGTACCCGCGCACCATCGTGGTGCTCGACGAGCTGCCGAAGACCACCAGCGGCAAGATCCTGCGCCGCGAACTGCGGGCGAGGGGGTAGCGGTGGTCGAGACCGTCCGCGGCGGGATCGCGCCGGAAGCGCTGGGCCGGGTGCTGATGCACGAACACCTCTTCGTGCTCAGCCCCGAGTTCGTCGACAACTACCCCGAGCACGAGGGGTTCCAGGAGGGCAAGCACGTCCCCGAGGCGATCCGGCGGCTCAAGGAGCTGAAGGACGCCGGGATCGACACGATCGTCGACCCGACGGTGATCGGGCTCGGCCGCTACATCCCGCGCGTGCAGCGGGTCGCCGCCGAGGTGGACGTCAACATCGTCGTCGCCACCGGGCTCTACACCTACAACGACGTGCCGCATTACCTGCACTTCCGCGGGCCCGGCACGATGCTGCAGGGCGAAGATCCGCTGGTCGGGATGTTCGTCGGGGACATCCGCGACGGCATCGCCGGCACCGGCGTCAAGGCCGGGCTGCTCAAGTGCGCCACCGACGAGCCCGGCGTGACCCCGGGTGTCGAACGCGTGCTGCGCGCGGTGGCGAAGGCGCACCTCGAAACCGGGGCGCCGATCATGACGCACACCCACGCCGTCAGCCGGCGCGGGCTGGAGCAGCAGGCGATCTTCGCCGACGAGGGCGTCGACCTGAGCCGGGTGCTGATCGGGCACTCGGGCGACTCCACCGACCTCGGGTACCTGACCGAGCTGGCCGACCGCGGCTCGATCCTCGGCATGGACCGCTTCGGCCTCGACCTGCTGCTGCCGTTCGAGGAGCGGGTGAACACCGTCGCGGCGATGTGCGAGCGCGGGTACGCGGGCAGCATGGTGCTCTCGCACGACGCGTCCTGCTACATCGACTGGCTGCCCGAGGACCAGCTGCCGGTGCTGACGCCGAACTGGCACTACCTCCACATCACCCGTGACGTGCTGCCCGCGCTGCGCGAACGCGGGGTGGGTGAATCCGACATCACGACGATGCTCGTGGACGTACCGAGGCGGTTCCTCGGGTGAGCGATATCCTGTGCGTCCGAACTCGACGGAGGGGGGACTTGCCGTGACGCGAGCAAGCGCCCGCAAACCGGGCGAGGCGGCCGGCGACGAGCAGGCCGCCGTGCCGCGGCGCCTGCTGGAGCAGGCCACGAAGCTCTTCGCGAAGAAGGGCTTCGACCGCACGTCCGTCCAGGAGATCGTCGAGGCCGCGGGCGTCACCAAGGGCGCGATGTACCACTACTTCGGCTCGAAGGACGACCTGCTCTACGAGATCTACGCCCGGGTGCTGCGCGAGCAGACGCGGCAGCTGGAGAGCGTCGCCTCGTCGGGCGCGCCGCTGCGCGAGCGCCTGGCCGCGGCCGCGTCGGACGTCGTCGTGTCCAGCATCGACAACCTGGACGACAACACGATCTTCCTGCAGTCGATGCACCAGCTGTCCCCGGACAAGCAGAAGGCGGTGCGCGCCGAGCGCCGCAAGTACCACGAGCGCTTCCGCGGCCTGGTCGAAGAGGGCCAGGCGTCGGGCGAGTTCCGCACGGACAAGCCGGCCGACGTCGTCGTCGACTTCTTCTTCGGCTCGGTGCACCACCTCGGCTCCTGGTACCACCGCAGCGGCTCCCTGACGGCCCGCCAGATCGGCGACCACTACGCGGACCTGCTGCTGGACGCCCTGCGCCCACCTGGTTGATCGGCGGCTACCGGACCGGCCCGGGCCCTACCAGCAGCTCGTCGCCAAGACGGGCTAGTGCCGGCCCACGTGGTCCAGCAGGAGGGCGATCACTTCGTCCGCCGTCTCCGAGGCCAGGAGCTGGCCGGCGCCCTCGATGATCTGGAAGCGGTACTCGGCGTCGATGTGGTGCACCGTCAGCTCGGCGGCGCCGCGGCCGAGCCAGGGGTCCTCGCTGCCCCAGATGTAGAGCGTCGGCACGGTGATCCGGCCCGCCGGGATGTCGAACGCGTCGGTCGTCGCGCCGCGGTACCAGTTCAGCGTCGCGGTCAGGGCGCCCGGCTCGGAAAGGCGCGCGATGTTGCGTTCGACGAATTCGACGGGAATGCGGTTGTCGTAAACCGCGCGTAACCGCACGGCCCCGTCGCGTAGGAGGTATTTCTCGGCTTTGCCGACACCGCGGCGGAAGAACCGGATGTAACCGAGGTCGTGGAACTGCCCGTCGTCGGTCGCGGCCGCGTGCTGCAGCGCCGACGGGTGCGGCGTGGAGAGCACGGCCAGGGACCGCAGCCGGTGCGGGTGGGTCGTCGCGAGCGTCCACGCGACCATGGCGCCCCAGTCGCGGGCGATGAGGTGGAACCGGTCGGCGCCCTGGCTGTCGGCGAACGCGAGGGCGTCGCTGACCAGCTGCTCGATGGTGTAGGCGGCGACGTCGTCCGGGCGCGCGCCCGCGGCGTAGCCCCGCTGGTCGACGGCCACCGCGCGGTAGCCGGCCTCGCCGAGGGCGTGCAGCTGCTCGGTCCAGGCGTCGGCGAATTCGGGCCAGCCGTGCAGCAACAGGACGAATTCGCCCGACGCGGGCCCGGCCGCGAGCGCGCTGTGGTGGTGGTCGCCGACGGCGATGTCCAGTTCTTCGAGCGTGCCGGGCGGCCCGGCTTCCGTCGGCGCGACGGCGAATTCCATGGCGCCCAGGCTAGATCGCATCCACCGGGTCGAACCATGGGAAGAAGGGCACTTTTGCCACCCTTTTGCCCTCGCAGTGGCCTGGCTCACACAATTCCCGCTCATCTGAGCGAAAAGCCGAAAGCATATGAATACTATTCACAATTCGGCGGCCGCGGACCCTGCCGCAGACCCCTGCCGCGGACCCTTGCCGCGCGAACCCCTGCCGCGCGAACGCCGGGCCGGTTACCGGGTCTGCCGCGGCTGGTCGTGAGTGTTTAGGAGGGTTAGAACCCTCCTAAACACTCACGACCGGTACTGCTGGGGCACGTGTGACAGCTGGTGCAGGACTCGCCGCCGGCGCGACAGGCGCCCGCCAGCCCGCCCGGGCAGGGCTGGAGCAGCGCAAGTCTGTGAAGGGCTCCTTGCGGGACTCAGAGTCCGCAAGGAGCCCTTCACAGACCGGGGGAGTGCCTCAGGCGGGCAGGTCGACCAGGTCGGCCAGGCGGGCGCGGTGGCGGCCCGGGGTGCCGAGCGCGAGCTCGTCGGCCTTGGCGCGCTTGAGGTAGAGGTGCGCCGGGTGTTCCCAGGTCATCCCGATCCCGCCGTGCAGCTGGATCGCCTCTTCGGTGGCCTTGACCGCGATCGGCGCGTTGCGGGCCTGGGCGACCGACACCGCGATCGGCACGTCGACGCCCGAGGCCAGCGCGTCCGCCGCGTTGCGCGCGGTCGCGCGGGCCAGCACCAGGTCGGTGTAGAGGTTCGCCAGCCGGTGCTTGAGCGACTGGAACCCGCCGACCGGCCGGCCGAACTGGTACCGGCCCTTGAGGTAGCGCACGGTCTCGGTGAGCGCCCACTCGGCGATCCCGGTCTGCTCCGACGCCAGGATGCCCGCGCCGGCGAGCAACGCCTGCTCCAGCGCGCCCGCCGCCTGCTCGCCCGAGGCCACCAGGACCGCCGGCGCGTTCTCCAGCACGACGTCGGCCACCCGCCGCGTCAGGTCGAAGGAGACCAGCTCCGTGACCGTCGCCGCCGACGCCTCGACGACGTACAGCGCGGGGCCGTCCGGGCCGGCGGCCGGGACGACCAGCAGGTCCGCCACCGACGCGTCGGCGACCGTGCCGACCCAGCCGGTCAACTTGCCGTCGGCCGCGGTCACCGACGACGGGAAACCCGCCCCCGGCGTCGTCGACAGCGGCACGGCCAGCGCGCCGATCGCCTCGCCCGCCGCCAGCCGGCCGACGAACTCTCCGTCGCCGGTGTGCAGCAACGCCGTCGTCGCCAGCACGACGCTGCCGAGGAACGGCACCGGCGCGACACTGCGGCCCAGCTCTTCGGCCACGACGGCGACCTCGCGGGCCGACGCGCCGTGCCCGCCGCGCTCCTCCGGCACCGCCAGCCCGGCGACGCCGAGGTCGGCGGCCAGGGTGCGCCACAGCTTCAGGTCGTAACCCTCGGCCGTTTCGACCCGCGCCAGCAGCGTCGCGGCGTCGGCCTTGGCCTTGAGCAGGTCGCGCACCGACGCCCGGAGGTCTTCCTCGACCTCGGAATACAACAGGTCGGTCATCGGGGCAGGTCCTTCCAGGCGACGTCCTTGTCGACGCGCGGCTCCGACGGGAGACCCAGCACGCGCTCGGCGATGATGTTGCGCAGGACCTCCGAGGTGCCGCCCTCGATGGAGTTCCCCTTGGCGCGCAGGTAGCGGTAACCCGCCTCGCGGCCGGTGAAGTCGACGATCGCCGGGCGCCGGAACGACCAGTCGTCGTAGGCCAGGCCCTCTTCGCCGAGCAGTTCCACCTCCAGGCCGGTGAGCGCCTGGTTGAGCTCCGAGAACGCGACCTTCATGGCCGAGCCCTCGGGGCCGGGCGCGCCGGCGGTGAGCTGCTGACGCAGCCGGGTGCCGGCCAGCCGCAGCGACTCCGCTTCGACCCAGCGCTGCACGAGCCGGTCACGCAGCTCCGGCGTGCGCAGCTCGGGACGTTCGCGCCAGGTCTTGGCGACGATCCCGACCAGCCCGCCCTCGCGCGGCTGCACGTGCCCGCCGATCGCGACGCGCTCGTTCATCAGCGTGGTCTGCGCGACCTTCCAGCCCTCGCCGACGGCGCCGAGCCGCTGCGTGTCCGGGATCCGGACCTCGGTCAGGAACACCTCGTTGAACTCGGCCTCGCCGGTGATCTGGCGCAGCGGCCGGACCTCGACGCCCGGCGCCTTCATGTCGCACATGAAGTACGTCATGCCCTGGTGCTTCGGCACGTCCGGGTCGGTGCGGGTGACCAGGATCGCCCACTGCGACTCGTGCGCACCCGACGTCCACACCTTCTGGCCGGTGACGATCCAGTCGTCGCCGTCGCGCACCGCGCGGGTGCCCAGCGCGGCCAGGTCGGAGCCGGCGCCCGGCTCGCTGAACAGCTGGCACCACACCTCGTCGCCGGTCCACAGTGGACGCAGGAAGCGCTCGCGCTGCTCCGGCGTGCCGAAGGCGAGGATGGTCGGCGCGGCCATGCCGAGGCCGATGCCGATCCGGCGCGGGTTGTTGTCCGGCGCGCCCGCGTCGACGAAGAGACCGTCCACAACGGACTGCAGCGCGCGCGGCGCGTCCTGCCCGCCGAGCCCGGCGGGGAAGTGGATCCACGCGAGACCCGCGTCGTAGCGGGCCCGCAGGAAGTCCATCCGGTCCGTGGCCTTCGGGTCGTGCGCGGCCAGGAACTCGCGGACCTGGCCGGTCAGTTCTTCGGCGGTGACAGTCACTTCGCGCCCTCCGACAGGTACTTCTTCAGCTCACGGCGGGCCAGGGACCGCTTGTGGACCTCGTCCGGCCCGTCGGCCAGGCGCAGCGTGCGGTTGCCCGCCCACATCGCGGCCAGCGGGAAGTCCTGGCTGACGCCCCCGGCGCCGTGCACCTGCACGGCCTTGTCCAGGATCCACTCCACGGCGGACGGCGTCGAGATCTTGATCGCCTGGATCTCGGTGTGCGCGCCCTGGTTGCCGACGGTGTCCATCAGCCACGCGGTCTTGAGCACCAGCAGCCGCTGCTGCTCGATCTTCACGCGCGACTCGGCGATCCAGTCCTGCACGACACCCTGCTGCGCGATCGGCTTGCCGAACGCCTCGCGCGAGATCGCGCGGCGGCACATCAGCTCCAGCGCGCGTTCGGCCATCCCGATGGCGCGCATGCAGTGGTGGATCCGGCCCGGCCCGAGCCGCGCCTGGGCGATGGCGAAGCCGTCACCCTCGCCGGCGATGAGGTTCTCGACCGGCACGCGGACGTCCTCGAAGAGCACCTCGGCGTGGCCGCCGTGGTCGCTGTCGTCGTAGCCGAAGACGTGCATGCCGCGCTTGACCGTCAGGCCCGGGGCGTCGCGGGGGACCAGGATCATGCTCTGCTGCTTGTGCGGCGCGGCTTCGGTGTCGGTCTTGCCCATCACGATGAAGATCTTGCAGGCCGGGTTCATCGCGCCGGAGATGTACCACTTGCGGCCGTTGACGACGTACTCGTCGCCGTCGCGGCGGATGCTCGTCTCGATGTTGCGGGCGTCGGAGGAGGCGACGTCCGGCTCGGTCATCGCGAACGCGGAGCGGATCTCGCCGTTGAGCAGCGGTTCCAGCCACTGCTTCTTCTGGTCGTCGTTGCCGAACATGGCCAGGACTTCCATGTTCCCGGTGTCGGGCGCGGCGCAGTTGACCGCGGTCGGGGCCAGCCGGATGCTGCGGCCGGTGATCTCGGCGAGCGGCGCGTACTGCAGGTTCGTCAGGCCCGCGCCGTGGTCGCCGGGGAGGAAGAAGTTCCACAGCCCGCGCTTGCGCGCCTCGGCCTTGAGCTCCTCGACGACCGGCGGCATGGCCCACGGGTCGTCGCGCTCGGCCAGCTGCCGCTCGAACACGGCCTCGGCCGGGTAGACGTGGGAATCCATGAACTCGAGGAGCTTCGCGCGCAGCTCCTCGGTCTTGGCGTCGAACGCGAAGTCCATTACTTCTCCTCGTTGAGAATCTCGTTGCCGTGCGAGATGAGCAGCGGGACGCCGGCGCCGACGCCTTCGAAGCCCGCCCCGACCGTCTGGCCCTTTTGGTAGCGGTAGTAGATGCCTTCCAGGATCACGGCCAGCTTGAAGAAGGCGAAGCTGACGTACCAATTGAGCTGCGAGACGTCGCGCCCCGAGCGTTCGGCGTAGCGGGCGACGACCTCGTCGGTGCTCGGGTAGCCGGGCGCCGAGCTGGCGTTCGACACGAACTGCAGCGACACCTTGTCCCGCTCGGCGTAGGCCACCAGCAGCGCGAGGTCGGTCAGCGGGTCGCCCAGCGTCGACATCTCCCAGTCGAGCACGGCGGAGATCTTGTCGTCGCCGTCGACGAGGACGTTGTCGAGCCGGTAGTCGCCGTGGATGATCGACGGCTTCCCGGACACCGGCACGGCTTGGGCGAGCCGCTCGTGCAGCTCCTCGATGCCCGGCAGGTCGCGGCTGCGCGAGGCGTCGAGCTGCTTCTTCCACCGCCGCAGCTGCCGCTCCAGGAAGCCCTCCGGCCGGCCGAAGTCGCCCAGCCCGGCCGCGACCGGGTCCACCGCGTGCAGGTCGACGAGGGTGTCGACCAGCGCGTCGGCGATGGCCCGAGTGCGTCCGGCGCCGAGCGCGGCCAGCTCGTCGGCCGTCCGGTAGGGCGTGCCCTCGACGAAGCTCATGACGTAGAAGCTCGCCCCGATGACGTCGGGGTCCTCGCACAGCAGGAGCGCCTCGGGCACCGGGACGCGCGTGTCGCGCAGCCCGGAGATCACCCGGAACTCGCGGGTCATGTCGTGCGCCGTGGGCAGCACGTGCCCGAGCGGCGGGCGGCGCACCACCCAGCGCGACCGGCCGTCGCCCACCACGTAGGTGAGGTTCGACCGGCCGCCTTCGACGACGTCCGCGGTCAGCTCCCCGGCGACCAGCCCGGGCCGCTGCGCGTCCAGGTGGGCGCGCAGCCGGCCCAGGTCGAGACCCGGCGGATCGGTGCTCATCCAGCCTCCTCAAGCTTCGTGCGGGTATGATACCGACCGGTCGGTATGGCGTACAGTGGCCCCGGCCGAGGAACGCTCGGCCGGGCACGTCACGCGAGGAAGCGCGTCACCCATTCGGCGACGCACGCGGGCTTCGCCGCACCCTCGATCTCCACGGTCCACCGCGACACCGCCTGCTTGCCGCCCTCGATGTCGGTGATCTCGACCAGCTCGGCCCCGGCGCGCACCTTCGAGCCGACGTTCACCGGCTGCGGGAAGCGGACCTTGTTGAGGCCGTAGTTGATGCCCATCTTGATGCCGTTGACCCGGTAGATCTTCGGGCCGAACGCCGAGAGCAGCGAGAGCGTCAGGAAGCCGTGGGCGATGGTGCCGCCGAACGGGCCCGCGGCCGCCATCGCCTCGTCGACGTGGATCCACTGGTGGTCGTCGGTGGCGTCGGCGAACTTGTTCACCCGGTCCTGGGTGATCGTGTGCCAGTCGCTGTAGCCGAGGTGCTCGCCGACCGCGGCGGCGAAGGCGTCGAGGCTGTCGAATTCGCGCATCCGCCTCAGTCCTTCGGTCCGCCGGCGACGTAGATGACCTGGCCCGAGATGAACCCGGCACCGTCGCTCACCAGGAACGACGCCAGGTTGGCGATGTCGTCCGGCGTGCCGACGCGCTGCACCGGGATCTGCGACGCGGCGGCCGCCTTGAAGTCGTCGAACGACATGCCGATCCGCTCGGCCGTCGCCGCCGTCATGTCGGTGGCGATGAAGCCCGGGGCGATCGCGTTCGCCGTGACGTTGAACTTGCCCAGCTCGATCGCGAGGGTCTTGGTGAAGCCCTGCATACCGGCCTTGGCCGCGGAGTAGTTGACCTGGCCGCGGTTGCCGAGTGCCGAGGTGCTGGACAGGTTGACGATCCGGCCCCACTTCTCCGCCGTCATGTGCTTCTGGACCGCGCGGGTCATCAGGAACGAGCCCTTGAGGTGGACGCCGAGCACGGAGTCCCAGTCCTGCTCGGTCATCTTGAAGATGAGGTTGTCGCGGGTGATGCCGGCGTTGTTGATCAGCACGGTCGGCGCGCCGAGCTCCTCGGCCACCCGCGCGACGGCGGCGTCGACCTGTTCGGCGTCACTGACGTCGAGCGTCACGCCGACGGCCTTGCCACCGTCGGCGACGATCGCGTCGGCACCCTGCTTGACGCCGGCCTCGTCCAGGTCGAGCAGCCCGACGGCGAAGCCGTCAGCGGCCAGCCGGGCGGCGACAGCGGCCCCGATGCCACGGCCGGCCCCGGTGACCACGGCGACACGGGAAGGGGAATCGGTCACGGAGGACCTCCTCGTCGTTGAGAAGCGGGTTGGTTGCCGCCCGCGAGCCTACTAAGCAGTCGGTCACCGAGGCTACGGACAGCGCCCGCTATTTCGCTGCCAAAGTTACGCAGGTTCCCGGCCTTCCGCCTGGTCGAACCCACCCGGTGGCCTGCGTCACACCCACCTGGTGGCCTCCCGAGGCGCCGGGCCCGGTACGGCTCGCCTGCGCGTCGAGGTGGTCACGACGACGGGCCGTCCCGGTCGTGCGGGACTACGCCGGGTTCTCCGCGACGGCGAGGTAGTCCGTGTAGATCAGCGGTGAGCCGGAGAACGAGGCCAGCTGCTTCCACTCCTCGTACATCTGCTTGGTGTCGCGGTGGGCGGACGCGAACTCCGCGGCCTCGCCGGTGGCGATGTCGGGCTCGGGGTAGAAGACGTCCAGCGCGTCCAGGCTCGCGATCTCCATCATCATCACGTACTGGTCGAGGCGGTTGCCCCGCTCGCCCTTGAGCACGTGGAACCGCCAGTCCGGGTAGTCGTCGATCCGGTGGTGGTTCTCGGCGATGAAGCGGTCGAACACCTCCTCGGTCACACCGGCGCGCAACGCCAGGTTGTGGATCCCGACGACCCGGGCCACGGGCTCCTCACCCGGCCGATCGCGGTAGCGGGGGCCGGGCGTGACCGTGCTCCGCGGATTGTCGGCCAGCAGCCGGTAGTCGGTGAACAACGTCGGCAGCTCACCGAACGTCCCCAGCCGCCGCCACCGCGCCAGCACCGCCTCCGCCTCGGGGTGCCGCGCCCAGAACAGCCGGGCGGGCTCGGTCTGCTCACCCCGGGCCGTGACGTAAAGGTCGCGCTGCTCGGCGCTCTCGATCTCGTACAACATCAGGTACTGCCCGGTCCGCTCGCCGCGCAACCCGCGCAACAACGTCCACCGCCACCCCGGGTACACGGGCAGGTGAACGCCTTCACCACGCACGAACGTCTCGAACTCTTCCGGCGTGACACCAGCCTCGGTGTCGATGGCGATGTACTGGAAGGTGAACACCGACAAGCGTCCCAATGCGCGTCCAATCCTCGGGCCGGGAAAGGGATCGCGCGTCCGACGAGCACGACCCCCGCACCACATCCTGCCCGCTCCGGAGCAACGGGGCCCAGCGCTGTCTATCTCCTCCAGCGCCGGGACGAGTCCTGCACGCAACACGGACGACTTGCCTGCTCCGGAGGGCCCGAACACGGCGAGGAGACGCTGCCGCCGAAGCCGGGCGACGAGGTCGTCGACCAATCGCTCGCGCCCGAAGAACCGTCCGGCGTCCGAAGAGCGGTACGCGGCCAGGCCGACGTAGGGCGCTGTGGCGGCGGCCTGGTCGGCGTGTTCGAGTTCGAGGTCGTTCAGCTCGGCGGAGACCGCGTGCCACCGACGTTGCCACCCGGTCGCCGTCGCAGGCTGTGACGTACGCCAGCGTGACCGCCAGGCTGGGCAGCCGGCGACCGCCTGCGGCGTCGGACAACGTCGTCGACGAGAAGTGCGCTAGCCGAGCCAGGTCCCAACGGTCGCTCTGCACGTGGCATGGCTTGTCCAACCCCTCCCCGGGTCAGTTGCCGATTGTTCGGGTGTTGATGTCCGGCGTCCAGGCTCCGGCGCCGGACAACCCGTCCGCACTACACCGATAAACGTGCGTCGCGAATCGTCGCGGCGCTGCCCGCTCCGGTGAAAGGAACGGTGTGTTGCGACCTGCTACTCGGCTGGGAGTGCCCCTCGCGTTGATGGCGGCCATTGCCGCCACGACGACCGGTGTCGCCTCGGCCGCGCCGCCTGGCGTGGTGTTTCCCCCTGCTCGGGCCGTGGGGTGGAGTACTACGACGGTTCAGGTCTTCCACCGCCAGGTGGTGGTGTCGACGCAGGGCGGGGCGAAGCAGGTGATCGTCATCATGACCGGCACGATCCGCAAGATCACGTGGACTTGGCGAACTGCACCGCCAAGCCCCCTGGTCGCGTCAACAGTCAGTGGGCGATCGTTCTGACCTTCGGTCACCACCTGGCACAGCGTGGCACTGCCGAACCGAGCCGGCCAGGAGCTGACGGTACGCCACGCTTACGTTGAGCGATCCGGCTTTCTGTACGGGCGTTCTGGCAGTAGTTGCCTTCCAGTCAGCCGTGCCGGTAACCGTCAGCGAGCTGAAGGTCGACCCTCCGTGACACCGTGACGGCCGCTCGTCGGCCACGCGGTCAGCCGGCGGCGGTGTTGTAGTTGACGATTCGCTCCACCATGAGGGCGACCGCGCCGGTCAGTGGGCTGGCCGTCTCCTTGCGCACGACGTCGGGCAAGCGGTGCGCTTGCTCTTCAGTGACCGTCACGATGCCCCAGCACGCGTTGTAGCCGGTGGGATCCGCGGGCTTCTCGGCGGCCGCCTCGACGGTCACGGCGCCGTCCCGTTCGGCGACGGTCAGGGCGCCCATTTGGCGCAGCGTCTCGGGATCCTGCTCTTCGACGGCCACCGCGGCCCAGCCCGCCGCCGCTGTCCGCTGCAGCGCGGTGAGCAGCACGCCGGCGCTGCCGGCGCCGGAGACAACGATGTCAGGCAACATGAGGGCCACCGGTCCCGCCGTCATCGGCAGGGCGGATCGGATCGCTCCGTCGAGCGCCGGTGCGAACGATTCGTCCTGGTAGACGAAAACGAGCTGGAAGATCCCGGCGTACCGCGCGAGGTATCGCACCGTATCCAGCTTGTGGGGCCGGAACACGACCACCACGCGCACCGTGAGCCCGCTTCCGGCCAGTTCGACGGCGGTCTCCAGGCTGCGGTCGAGCACCGTGACGCCGGGAGCCAGGCAGTGCAGCTCCTTCGGGTAGGGCGCGCCGAAGCGCGACCCGACCCCGGCACAGGGCAGGATGATCGAAACGTCGGGGCGGGGTCGGTCCGAACCGTGCATCGCGTGGCCCTCGGGTCGTGGGGACGATCGGAAAACGTTGCGCACCCGACCGTAGCCAGCCGGGGACGGCCCCCGGCGAGAGGGCGCGGTGATCGACTCGCGCCGTAAGCTGCTGCCGCACACCCGGCCGTGGCCGGCGGCCCGGCGGAACGGAAGAGGGCGCGAATGCGGGTGCTGTTGTCCACCTACGGGACGCGTGGCGACGTCGAACCGCTGGTCGCGCTCGCGGTGCAGCTTCGGGCGCACGGCGTCGAGGTGCGGCTGTGCGCTCCACCCGACGAAGAGTTCGCGGAGCGGCTGGCCGGCCTGGGCGTGCACCTGGTGCCGATCGGACCGCCCGTGCGCGAGCTGATGCGCGCGACACCGCCGTCGGCGGCGGAGCTGGCGCGGTACCGGACCGAGCTGGTCGACGCGCAGTTCGGCATCCTCCCGGCGGCGGCGGAGGGGTGCGACGCGCTGGTGGTGGCCGGCCTGGCGCAGGTCGGCGCGCGGTCCGTGGCCGAGGCCGCGGGGATCCCTTACGTGTACGTGACCTACGCCGCGGTCAACCTTCCCTCGCCGCACCACGCGCCGCCGCCGCGGCCGGGCTGGCCGGAGCCCGCCGGGGACGACAACCCGGCGCGGTGGGATGAGGACGCCCGCCGGGTGAACGAGCAGTTCCGCGAGCCGCTCAACGGCCATCGCGCGGCCCTCGGCCTGCCCCCGGTGGACGACGTGCGCGCCCACGTCTACACCGGCCGGCCGTGGCTGGCCGCGGATCCGGCCTTGGGGCCGTGGCCGGAGACCCCGGGGATCGACGTCGTCCAGACGGGCGCCTGGAGCCAGGCCGACGAACGCCCGCTCCCGGCCGGCTTGGAGACGTTCCTCGACGCGGGCGCGCCGCCGGTCTACGTGGGCTTCGGCAGCATCCGGCCGTCGCCGGACATCGCCGCGTGGGCCGTGGCGGCGGCCCGCGCCCGCGGCCGCCGCGTGCTCGTCGCCCGCGGCTGGGCGGACCTGGACCTGGCCGACGGCCGGGACGACTGCTTCGCCGTCGGCGAGGTCAACCAGCAGCGCCTGTTCGGCCTCGTGGCCGCGGTGGTCCACCACGGCGGCGCGGGCACGACGGCGACCGCGGCCCGGGCGGGCGTGCCGCAGGTCGTGGTGCCCATCCAGCTGGCGGACAACCCGTACTGGGCCGGCCGGGTGGCGGAGCTGGAGGTCGGCGCGGCACTCGACGGCCGGACCGCGACCAGAGCGTCCCTGGACGCCGCGCTGGAGACCGCCCTCGCCCCCGAGACCCGGGCGCGGGCCACGGCACTGAGCACCCGGATGCGCGCCGACGGCGCGAAAGTGGCCGCGAGCCTGCTGGTCGACACCATCCGGTGAGCGAAGCGGCTGGTTTCACCGGATCAAGGCCTGCCGTGGGGATGTTCAGGCCGTCCGCGTGACCGCCGGCCGCCGTGGGGTTTTAGGGCGTTTGTCAGCTTACGGATGGTCGGATTCAGGTACAGCTCGCGCAACGGCAAGGCGGGCAAGCCTTGCTGTTGCATCGCGGCGTCCAGGCGGACCGCGTAGAGCGAGTTGCCGCCCAGGCTGAAGAAGTCGTCGTCCGGTTCTACCGGTTTGCCCAGCACCTCTGCCCAGATCTTCAGCATGGCCGGGTCGACGTCGACGTCGGCGCTGTCTGGGCGGTCGGAGGTGGAGTTGTGGGTGAACTCCGGTTCGGGGACGGCTGCCGTGTCGAACTTGCCGTTCGGTGTGAGGGGTAGCTGGGGTAGCACCGTGATCGTGGCCGGGAGCATGTGTTCCGGGAGGAGTTTTGCCGCCCATCGGCGGATCGCTGTCGTTGTGGTGCTGTCGGTTACTACGTAGGCGTCCAGGCGTAGTGCCGCGTTGTCTCCCGTGTCGCGGCCGCCGACTACCACTGCGGCGTCGTGCACGCCTGGGCATTGGCGGAGTACGCCGCGGACTTCGCCGGGTTCGATGCGGAACCCGCGGATCTTGACCTGGTCGTCCAGCCGGCCGAGGTGTTCCAGGCGGCCGTCGGGCAGCAGGCGGCCTCGGTCGCCGCTGCGGTACATGCGGCCGCCCGTGATCGGGTCGGGCAGGAATCGCTCCGCCGTCAGGGCCGGCCGGCCGAGGTAGCCGATGGCTACTCCGGCGCCGCCCACGTGGATCTCGCCGGGTACGCCGACCGGTAGGGGGCGGCCGCGTTCGTCCAGTACGTAGAGGTGCCAGCCCGGCAGTGCGGGTCCGACCGACCGGGAGCCGGAAAGTGCTTCGCGGCGGGTGATCGTCTGCGCCGTCACGTGCACCGTCGTTTCGGTGATGCCGAACATGTTCACCAGCCGGCACCGGTTCTCGGGGTAGCGGTCGAACCACCCGCGCAGCGGGGCGGGATCCAGCGCTTCGCCGCCGAACACGACCAGCCGCAGCGGCAACGGCGTGAGCGGCGCCCGGTCGGCGGCCATCAGCTGGGCGAACGCCGACGGCGTCTGGCTGAGGACGGTGACCCGCCGTGACGCGAGCAGCGCGCGGAACTCGGCCGGGGACCGGGAGACCCAGTACGGCACCACGACTAGGTGGCCGCCGGTGAGCAGCGCGCCCCAGATCTCCCAGACGGAGAAGTCGAACGCGCTCGAGTGGAACAGCGTCCAGACGTCGTCCGGGCCGAGCCCGAAGTCGCCGGTGGTGGCGGCCAGCAGTGCCGGCACGTTGCGGTGCGGCACCACGACGCCTTTCGGGCGGCCGGTGGAGCCGGACGTGTAGATCACGTACGCGGCGTCGTCGGCACTGCGCGCCGGAACCGGAAGTTCCCCGGTACCAAGGGAAAGCGCTGCCGGTGGTACCCACTCGACGTCGCTCGCCGGGAGTTCGGCGGTCGCGGCCACCACGAGCCGCAGATCCGCGTCCGCGACGGTGCAGGCGAGGCGGTCCCGGGGGTGGGCCGGGTCCATCGGCACGTAGACCGCGTCCGCCTTGAGCACGGCGAGCAGCGTGGCCACCAGGTCCAGGCCTCGGTCGAGGCAGACGCCCACGCGGTCGCCGGGGCGCACGCCGTGCTCGACGAGGCTCGCGGCGAGGCGGGTGGACCGGTCGTCGAGTTGTTCGTAGGTCAGGGATTCGGCTTCGCAGGACACGGCGGTCGCGTCCGGCCGCTCGGCCGCCCGGCGGGCGAAGACGCGCTCGATGCGCTCCGGTTCCCGGCCGGGCTCCCGGGACGGACGGCCGAGTGCGGCGAGTGCCGCGGCCTCCGCGTCGTCGACGAGGTCGAGGTCCCGTGGGTCGCGTTCCGGAGCACTCGCGAGCACCTGGGCGTACACCCGGGCGAGGTGGGTGGCGAACCGTGCGGCCGAGGCGTCGTCGACGTCCGCGAGCCGGTGGTGGACGGTCACGGTCAGCTGACCGGCGGTTGTGCGGGGGACGAGCGTCAGGGGGCACAGCGGGGCCTGGCAGGCGACGTACCCGTCGGCGGTCTGTCCATTCGCGACGATCGCGACGGCCTGACCGGCGGGCCTCGCTGCTGCGTCGGGGTCCGCCAGCTCGCCGAGGGTCGACTCGCCCGAGAAGTCCAGGGACGGCACCGAAAAGCGGTCGAACGCACCGAGAACCGCGGCCGGGCGGTCCGGTTCCGGGGCGCACAGCAGGATTTCCTGCGTCGTCCGCCCGGTGTACCGGCTGAGCACCAGGCCCGCCGCTACGACCAGTGCCGGTACTGTGCCGGAGCCCGCCGCGCCGAGTACGATGTCCACCTGGCCACTGCGGTCACCCGCCCGCGGATCCGAGGTGGCCCAGGCGGTTTCGCCGTCATCCCAGTCGGGGTCGACGGAGGGTGCCGGTGGTGAGATCTCCGCGGCCGCGCGCGTGCCCGTGACGACGTCGGCGATGAGGCGTAACGACGTCAGGTCCAGCGCCTGCCGCCGGGCGACGAGCACCAGGTCGGCCGATCCGTCCGCGTAGACCAGGCACACGGCTCGGAGCACCGGGCCGCCCGGCTCGATCGGCCGGTGCAGTTCGGCGTGGACCCGGCGGTCCGCCGCGGGGGAACCGGCGGGCGCGGGGACCGGGTCCAGCCACAGCCGGGGCGGGCGGGCCGGCCACCACGCCGTCACGGCGGCCCGGAACACGGGCTCCGCCTCGGCCGGCAGGTGGGGGAGGTGGACCCGCAGGGCGTGACACGATGCCCGGGGCGACCGGGATGCCTTACTGGACAAGGAAACCCTCCTGGGAGTGCCCGGCGTCGGGAGCCGGGGTCATCGAGCGGTGAAGCCGCCGTCCACGGTCAGGACGCTGCCGGTCACCTGCCGGGACTCGTCGGAGGCGAGCCACACCGCGGCGGCCGCGACGTCGTCCGGTTCGATCAGCGCGTTCATCGGCTGCGCCTGCAGGAAGGTCGCCTCGTGCTCGGAGACGGGGACCGCCAGCGACCGGGCGATCTCCGAGAGCATGCGGCCCTCGACGGCGTCGTCGTCGCGGACGGACCCCGGGCACAGCGCGTTGACCCGCACCTTCGCGGGGGCGTAGTCGAGCGCGACGGCCTTGGTGAGCCCGATCAGCCCGTGCTTGGCCGCGACGTAGCCGGCGAAGTACCGGTAGCCGACCAGGCCCGCGGTCGAGGCGATGTTGACGATGCTGCCCGACCGCCGGCCGACCATCCCGCCGGCGACGGCGCGAATGGCGCGCCACGCACCGGACAGGTCGACGTCGATCATCAGCTGCCACTCCTCCTCGGCGATCTCGTGCGCGGCCTTGCCCGAGGGCGCGGCGATCCCGGCGTTGTTGACCAGCACGTCGATCCGGCCGAACCGCTCGACGGTGTCGGCCACCGCGGTCACGATCCCGGGCAGGTGCCGCACGTCGACGTGGTGCGTCCGCACGGCGACGCCCTGGTCGCGGCACAGGTCGGCGGTGAGGGCCAGCTGGCTCGCCGAGCCCAGCGGGTACGGGACGCCGTCGAGGTCGCCCGCGATGTCCAGCAGCACCAGATCGGCGCCCTCGCGTGCGAACGCGGTCGCGCAGGCGCGCCCGACGCCCCTGGCGGCCCCGGTGACCACGATGACCTTGTCCCGCAGTCTCATGGCGCGCTTTCCCCGGCGACGGCCAGTTCGCCGGCGAGCAGGCCGAGCACCTCCTCGGCGCGGTCCACCAGGTACATGTGGCCGCCGGTCAGCTCGACCGAGCGGAAGCCGGCGGTGCTCGCCCGCGCCCACTCGGCGATCCGGGCGGCACTCACCAGTGCGTCGTCGCGTCCGCGCAGCGCGGTCACCGGGATCGGCAGTGCACCCTCGGCGTCCGGGCGGTAGTTCTCGTGCATCTCGACGTCGGCCCGCAGCATCGGGAGCAGCATCGAGCGCATCTCCGGGTGCCGCAGCGTCGGGTGGGCGTAGCCGGAGAACCGCTCGACCTGGGCCAGGAACGCGTCGTCGGGCAGGCCGCTCGCCCGGCTTTCCCGGCCGCTCCACGGCCCGGGGGAGCCGCTCACGAAGAGCCGGGTGAGCGGCGCGCCGAGCCGGTCGAGGCGCCGGGCCAGCTCGAACGCGAGCACCGCGCCCAGGCTGTGCCCGAACAGCGCGATCCGCCCGGCGCCCTCGATCCGCTCGACGACGGCGGGCAGGACGTCGTCGAGCGCGCGGCCGACGTCCGCGTGCGGTTCGTCGACGAACCGTTCTTCGCGGCCGGCGAGCTGGACCGCGACGACGTCGAGCGACGCCGGCGCCAGGGGCTGCCAGGCCCGGAAGAACGACGCGCCCGCGCCGGCGAACGGCAGGCAGATCACCGTGGTTTCGCGCACTTGCTTCCTTTCTCCGCGGCCGTCCGGGACGGCCTCACCGTGCCGGTGTCCGCGCGCGGCCGAGTTCCGCCGCGGTGACCAGCTCCCGGCCGCCGCCGGTGTCGATCGCGAACGTCAGGCGGTCGAGCACCCGCGCCAGCCGGGCCAGCATCTCGTCGTGGTCCGCGGCGACCCCGCTGATCAGGTCGAGCGGCCGCGTCATGACCGACGCCGGCAGCGCCGTGCCGGGTTCGAAGTACGGCCGGTACCCGGTGACGCCGGGGACGCGCCGGACGTCGTCGACGCCCAGGGTCTCGAGCAGCGTGAAGGCGCCGACCGGGGCCGGGGTGTTGTACTGGAAGTAAACCTGCTCCGGCCGGGGCGGCCGCTCGGGCAGCTCGGCCCCCAGGGCCAGCCGCGCGGTCAGCTGGACCATGTCCAGGCCGTGAGCCCTGCGGGCGAGGTCGTTGATGTGCCCGCCCATCCGGCCGTTGACCTCGATGATCCGCGGGCCGGCCGCGGTCAGCTTGACTTCGGTGTGGCTCACGCCGAAGCGCACCCCGAGCGCGTTCAGCGCGCGCCCGGTCAGCTCCTCGACCTCCCGCTCTTCGGCCGGGGACAGCGGGGAAGGCCAGAACTGGCCCACTTCGCGGAAGGGCGGCAACGTCGGGAACTTCCCGGTCACGGCGAGGTGGCGGACCCCGCGCGGGGTCGTCACGCTCTCGACCGAGACGTAGTCGCCGAACGGCTCGCTGGGGCGCCCGGCCAGGAACTCTTCGAGCACGAGGCCCGCCACCGGGTCGGGGCCCGCCAGCAGGTCCGCGCTCAGCCGGGCGCCCGCTTCGGCGTCGGTGACGAGGTGGGTGTCCCGGCTTCCCTGTCCCCGCAACGGTTTGAGCACCGCGGGGACGCCCACCGCGGCCACCGCGCCCGGCCAGTCGCCGGCGTGGCGGACCGGGTGCGCCCGCACCTCGTCGACGCCGTGGGCGCGCAGCTCGTCGCGCTGCCGCAGCTTGTCCGTCAGCAGCGCCACGGCCGGCGCCGAGTGGAACCGCAGGCCCAGCCGGTCGGCGATGCGCGCGGCGACCGGCATCATGGTGTCGCTGAAGGTCACCACGGCGTCGATCCCGATCGCGGCCAGCCGGGTGAGCACGGGCTCGAGGCCGTCGTCCAGGAACAGGACCTCGCCCAGCTCGCGCAGCAGCGGCACGAGCGGTCCCGCGGGTCCCGCTTCGTGGCCCACGAAGACCAGGTCGCCGAGCGCGCCGAGGCTGAGCGCGACCTCGGCCGCGTTGACCGCACCCCGGTCGTAGGCGACGGCGAAGGTGGTCACGCCGGTTCTTCTGTTGACGTCGCCGCCGCCGCCACCAGCCGCCGCGCCGCCGCGATGAAGTCGGCCAGCACCGGGTGCTCGAAGATGAGCCTGATCGGCACCTCGGTGTCCCAGCGGGCGCGCAGCCGGGTGATCATCCGCATGGCGGCGGTCGAATGGCCGCCGAAGTCGAAGAAGTTCGTTTCCGGTCCGTCGGGCGGACTGCCGAGCACCTCGGTCCATGCCTGGATGACGGTGCTGCCGACCGGGTCCGGTTTCGTTTCCGGCGGCATATCGATCTTGGAAGAGTTTTTCATTCACGTGTCTCCGGTATGTGCTGATCTTGGAGATCTTCGTAGCGATTCACGCTAGCAGTGATCAATTTGTCAGCTGTCGGTAATTTTACCCACTCGGGCGTGGTGGGGAATTCCCTTCCTTCGTCGGGAAAACGCGAGCTATAGTCGGGACGAACGTCGAGCCCGGCGAGCATCGGTTCTCGCTGAAACAGGGCGGAAACCGGTCCGGGGATGTGCTCGGTGCCGGGTTGCACGCAACGATGCGGGCAGGTGAGAGGTACTTTTATGTCATTTCTGTCGGCCGTGGAATCGGCTCGTTCGGTAGCGATCTTCGATTCGAATCGATCCGCTGTACGGGTGAACGGCACGCGAATGCTGGCCGATCTCGACAAATTGGCTACGTACGGTGTCGATTCCGAGGGCGGTTTGTCCAGGCTTGGGTTCACTTCCGCGGAAGATTCCGCGCGCGCGTTTTTGCGCGACGCGGCCGCGCGAGCGGGCCTGGGCAGTACGGTGGATCAAGCGGGCAATCTCTTCCTGCACCACGGGAAAACGCTTCCCGACGATCCGGTGGTGCTGATGGGGTCGCACGTCGACACGGTGCGGCGGGGCGGCCGCTTCGACGGCACCTACGGCGTGGTCGCCGGGCTGGAAGTGCTGCGGACCCTCGCCGAACACGACCTGCCGATGCGCAACGCCCCGGTGGCCGTGGCGTTCTCCAACGAAGAGGGCGCCCTTTTCCCCTACCCCTTCTGGGGTTCGCTGGCGGTCAGCGGGCAGCTGGACGCGCCCGAGGCCGCCGTCGACCGGACGGGCCGCTCGATCCGTGAGCCGCTGGCCCGCGCCGGCGGCGACCTGGACGCGATCGGCGATGCCGTCTGGCCGCCCGGAATGATGGCGGCCTACCTCGAACTGCACATCGAACAGGGGCCCGTCCTCGAGTCCCGCGGTATCCCGATCGGTGTGGTGACCGGCATCGTCGGGCGCACCATCATGGAGTTCGAGGTGCGGGGCAAGCAGAACCACGCGGGAACCACACCGATGGACCAGCGGCGCGACGCCCTCGTGGCGGCGGCGAAGCTGGTGCTGCGGGTCGAAGCCCTTTCGGCCGAACGGAAGCTGTGCGCGGTCAGCACCGTGGGCGACCTCGCCGTCGAGCCGGGACAAGCGAACGTGGTACCGGGCCGGGCGCGGCTGACGGCCGAGATCCGGGACCTCGACGCGACCCGCCTCGAGGTCGTGGAAGCGTTGCTCCGCGAGGAAACCACGCGGTCCGCGCGCGAAGCCGGGGTCGACGTCACGTGCGTGACGACCATGCGCTCGGCGCCGGTCCGGACCGCGACGGCGTTGCAGACGGCGATCGAGGAGGCGGCGGCGGACCTCGCGCTGCCCGTCGTGGCCATGCCCAGCGGCGCCGGGCACGACGCGCAGATGATCGCCGCCGTCGCGCCGGTCGGGATGATCTTCGTGCCCAGCCGCGACGGGATCAGCCACGCACCCGAAGAGCACACCGCGCCGGGACAGCTCGTCGCCGGCGCCAACGTGCTCCTCCACGCCGCCCTTCGCGCCTGACGAAACCGGCGCAACCGACCGAAACGGGGAACAGCCATGCCGAACGACACCACGGAAGACGAGTTCGAGTACCAGGTCGTCGTGAACGAGGAAGAGCAGTACTCCATCTGGCGGGTGGGCAAGGAGATCCCGCGGGGCTGGCGGCCCGACGGGACCCGCGGCGCCCGGAAGGCCTGCCTGGAGCACATCGAGCGGGTCTGGGTCGACATGCGGCCGCTGAGCCTGCGCACGTTCATGGACCGGCAGGCGGCCGGGAACTGATCCGGCCGCCCCGGCACGAGGTCGGCATGCCCGCACCGAGAACGCCGTTCGCCCGGCAGTGCCTGGCGGCGCGCGACCGCATCGGACCGCTGATCCGGCGCACGCCGATCCTGACCGACCCGGACACCGGGATCCACCTGAAGTGCGAGAACGAGCAGGTCACCGGGTCGTTCAAGGCACGCGGCGCGCTCAACGCCCTCACCGCGCTCGGGCCGGCCGCCGTCGTCGTCGGCTCGTCCGGGAACCACGGCATCGCCACCGCGTGGGCCGCCTCCCGGATGGGGGCCGACGCCACGGTGGTGATGACCGAGGCGACCAGCGCGTACAAGCGGAACCGGATCCGGCGCCTCGGCGCGCGGGTGATCACGTGCGCCGGCGGGAACAACGCCAGAGGGGACCGGGTGGCGGAGATCGCGGCCGCGACCGGCGCGGTCCCGGTGTCGTCCTACGACCACCCGCTGGTGGTGGCCGGGCAGGCCTCGGTGGGCTTCGAGATCCTCGAGCAGCTGGCCGGGGCCACGACGATCGTGGTGCCGGTCGGCGGCGGCGGGCTGCTCGCCGGGGTGGCCGCCGCGGTGGAGGTCGCCGGCCGGCGGGTCCGCGTGGTCGCCGCCGAGCCACGCGCGGCCAACGACACCGCGCTGTCGCTCGCGGCGGGCCGGCGGATCGAGATCGACCCCCCGGTCTCCGTCTGCGACGGCGTTCTCGCCCAGACACCCGGCGCGTTCACCTTCCCGCTGATCCGCCGGCTGGTCGACGAAGTCGTCGAGGTCGCCGAAGACGAAGTCCTCGCGGCGATGCAGGAACTCGCCGTGCTCGGCCTGACCGTCGAACCGACCGGCGCCCTCGCCTTCGCAGCGGCCCGCACCCTGCCGGCCGCGGCGGGCACGGTCGCCGTCGTGAGCGGCGGGAACGTCGAGCCGGCCGAGTTCCGCCGGCTCACCGGAGCCAGCCGGTACCCCGCCCGTCCCTGATCGTCACGTGTTTCGGAGGAAGCCGATGTCCGGCGCACCGCTGTCCTTTTCGCAGCAACGGTTGTGGTTCCTGGATCAGCTCGAACCGGGGAGCGCCGAGTACGTCGTGCCGTTCGCCTGGCGGCTCACCGGCGAGCTGGTCGTCCCCGCGCTCGAGGACGCCATCACCAGGGTCGTGTCCCGCCATGAGGTGCTTCGCGCCCGCTTCGTCGCCGAAGACGGTGAGCCCGCGCAGGTCGTGACGGCGGCGGAACCGGCCCGGCTGCCGCTGCTCGACGCCCGGGACGACGACCTCGCCAAGGTGGTCGCCGGGTTCGCGGCCGAGCCGTTCGACCTGGCCCGCGGCCCGCTGTGGCGCGCCGGGCTGGTCCGGGCGGGCGAGCGCGACCACGTGTTCGTCTTCGCCGCGCACCACATCGTGATGGACGCCTGGTCGGCGCGGAACCTCGTGGACGAGCTGGGGGAGTGCTACCGGGCGGCGCTGTCCGGGCGGCCGCCGGTGCTGCCGGAGCTGACCATGCAGTACGCGGATTTCGCGCGCTGGCAACGGGAGCGGCTCGACGGCGCGGTCGCGTCCCGGCTGCTCGGGCACTGGCGCCGGCAGCTCGACGGGATCCGGCCGCTCGACCTGCCGACGGACCGCCCGCGCGGGGCGCTCGCCTCGGCCGAGGGCACCGCCGTCGAGTTCACCGTGCCGCCGGACGTGGCCGACGGGCTGGTGAAACTGGCCGGCGAGCACCGGGTGACCCGGTTCATGATCCTGCTCGCCGCGGTCCAGGTGGTGCTCGGGCGCTACTGCGGGCAGGACGACGTCGCCGTCGGCACCCCCATCGCCAGCCGCGGCCGGGAAGAAGCCGAGGCGCTCATCGGGTTCTTCGTCAACACCCTCGTGCTGCGCACCGACCTGTCCGGCGATCCGACGTTCGCGGAGCTGCTGGCCAGGGTCCGCGAGGTCGCGCTCGACGCCTACGACCACGAGGAACTGCCCTTCGAACGGCTGGTGGAACAGCTGCACCCGGACCGGGACCGGACCAGCACCCCGCTGATCCAGGCGTTGCTGGTGCTGAACACCACCTTCGACCACCTCGAGCTGGACGGCCTGCGTGCCGAGGCGTTCCCGGTCGAGTTCCTGCACTCGAAGTTCGACCTGACGGTCGGGTTCGTCGACAGCGCGGACAGCCTGACCGGCTGGGTGCGCTACCGGACCGAGCTGTTCGACACCGCCCGGATGACCCGCATGTGCGGGCACCTGCTGCAGGTGCTCACCGCCGTCGCCGTCGACCCCGAGGTCCGGCTGTCCGACCTGCCGCTGCTCACCGACGCCGAACGCGGCGAACTCGTGCCCGCCGGCGCGCCCGTGTCCGGGCCGGCCGAGCCGGCGCACGCGCTGTTCGAGGCGAACGCGAAGACGTCCCCGGACGTCGTCGCGCTCGTCGAACCGGACGGCGGCCGCCTCACCTACGGCGAACTCGACGTCCGGGCCAACCGGCTCGCCCGGCACCTGCTCGCGGCGGGTGCCTCGGCGGGCGCCCCGATCGGGATCTGCCTGCCCCGGTCGGCCGACGCGATCGTGGGCATCCTCGCCGCGTTCAAGACGGGCATCGGTTACGTCGCCCTGGATCCCGGCTACCCGCAGGCTCGGCTCGAGTACCTCCTGACCGACAGCGGGATCGGCCTGGTGCTCGCCGACCGGGACACCGCGGCCGCGCTCCCGCCGGGGTTCGCGGGCCGGACGGTGGATCCGCGGGACCCGGCGATCGCCGGCCGGCCGGGGCACGATCTCGCCCTGCCGGTGCACCCGCTTTCCGTCGCCTACATCGCGTACACGTCCGGCTCGACCGGACAGCCGAAGGGCGTCGTCGCGACCCACGAGGCCGTGTCGCGGCGGATCCGGCACATCCGGGCGGACTACGACCTAGGCCCGTCGGACGTCGTCCTCGCGATCGCCGGGTTCGGCTTCGACGCGTCGGCGCGCGAAATCCTCGGGACGCTCACGTCGGGGGCGCGGCTGGTGCTGGCCGGGCCGGACGCGGCCAAGGACCCGGCCGGGGTGGTCGGCCTGGTCGCCGCGGCGCGGGTGACGGTGATCGCGAGCACGGTGCCGTCGGTCCTGTACGAGCTCGCGGCCCAGCCGGCCGCCGCCGGTGTGCCCGCGGACGTCCGGCTGGTGCTGTGCAGCGGTGAACGGCTGCACGCCGAACGGCTGGCGGGCTGCGCCTGGCTCGCCGGGAAGGTGCTGAACCAGTTCGGCCCGACCGAAGCCACGATCACGGTCACCTGGACGCGGGTGCCGGCGGGCGCCGGGCCGTCGTGGCGCTACGACGTGGGTTCCGCGGTCGGCGACACGACGCTCTACGTCCTCGACGACGCGCTGAACCCGTGTCCCGTCGGCGTGCCCGGCGAGCTGTACATCGGTGGTCCCGGCCTCGCCCGCGGGTACCTGGGCCGGCCCGGCCTGACCGCCGAGCGCTTCGTGCCCGACCCGTTCGGCGGCGGCCGGCTCTACCGCACCGGTGACCGCTGCCGCTGGTCGCCCGCGCACACCCTCGAGCACCTCGGCCGGCTCGACAACCAGCTGAAGGTGCGCGGACTGCGCGTCGAGCCGGCGGAGATCGAGGCCGCGCTGCGCGCGCTCGAGCCGGTCGCCGACGCGGTGGTCGTCCTGCGCGAGGACGTCCCGGGAGACCAGCGGCTGACCGCCTACTTCACGACGTCCGGCGCGCCGCCCGCCGCGTCGTGGCTGCACGCCGAGCTCGAGCGGGTCCTGCCCGCGTCGCTGGTGCCGTCGGTCTTCGTGGCCCTCCCGGCCCTGCCGCGGACGGTGAACGGGAAGACCGACCGCGGCGCCCTGCCCGCGCCCGGGAGCGAACGGCCGGAGCTGGGGGCGGCACCCGTGCGGCCGCGGACGCCGGCCGAGGCCGCCGTCGCCGGCGTCTGGCGGGAGGTGCTCGGCCTGGACGAGGTCGGTGTCCTGGACGACTTCTTCGCGCTGGGCGGGCATTCCCTGCTCGCCACGCACGTCGTTGCCCGGTTGCGCAGCCGGCACGGGTTCGCCGTGTCCCTGCGCGCGCTCTTCGAGACGCGGACCGTCGCGAAGCTCGCCGCCCTCGTCTCCGCCGTCGATCCGGTGGCGGCCGGGGAATCCGCGGCGGAGGCGCCCATCGCGCGGTCCGGGCGGCGCGGCCCGGCGCCGCTGTCCTTCGCCCAGCACCGGCTGTGGTTCCTCGACCAGCTCGAACCGGGCGGCACCGACTACGTCATCCCGCTGGGCTGGGAGCTGTCCGGGGTGGTCGACGCCGGCGCGTTGCGCGCCGCGCTGACCGAGGTGGCCCACCGGCACCACACGCTCCGGACCACGTTCCCGACCGCTGACGGCGAGCCCGTCCAGGTCGTCGCGCCGCCGGGCCCGGTGCCGTTCACCGTGTGCGAAGCACGGGAGGAAGACCTGGACGACGTGCTGGCCGGTTTTGTCGCCGAGCCGTTCGACCTGGGCACCGGGCCGGTCTGGCGCGCGCTGCTGGTCCGGACCGGCCCTCGCCGTTCGGTGTTCGCGCTGACGATCCACCACATCGTCGCGGACGCCTGGTCGGCCGCCGTCTTCGCCGAGGAGATCGGCCGCGCCTACCGGGCCGCCGTCGAAGGGCACGCTCCGGCGCCGGCGGACCTGCCGATCCAGTACACCGACTTCGCCCGGTGGGAGCGGGACCGGCTGAGCGGTCCCGCGCTCGACGAGCCGCTGGCGTACTGGCGCGACCGGCTCACCGGGACCGAGGTGCTCGACCTGCCCGCCGACCGGCCCCGCCCGGCCGCCACCGAGACCGCCGGTGCCTCGCTCGAGTTCACCCTGCCCGCCGCGACCGCCGACGGGCTGCGGGCGCTCGCCCGGGCCGAGGGCGCGACCCTGTTCATGGTCGTGCTCGCCGGGCTGCAGGCCGTCCTCGCCCGGTACACCGGTCAGGACGACATCACCGTCGGCACCCCGGTGGCCCGGCGCGCCCGCCCGGAGACCGAGCCGCTGATCGGCATGTTCGTCAACACCCTCGTGCTGCGGACCGACGTCGGCGGGGACCCCGCCTTCACGGCCCTGCTCGCCCGGGTGCGGGACACCACGCTGGGCGCCTACGAGCACCAGGACGTGCCGTTCGAACGGCTCGTCGAGCAGCTGCGCCCGGACCGCGACCTCACCCGGACGCCGCTGTTCCAGGTCTCGTTGTCGGTGGACAACACCCCGGCGCTGCGGCTGCGCCTGCCCGGCCTGACCCTGGCCGACCACCCGTTGACCACCGACCGCGCCAAGTACGACCTCGCCCTCGCGTTCACCGACAACGCCGAGGAGTTCTCGGGCGTCATCTCCTACCGCACCGCGTTGTTCGACGCGCGCCGGATCGAGCGGCTGGGCGAGCACCTGCGGACGTTCTTCGCCGGGGTCGTCGCGGATCCCGGTGCGCGGCTCTCGGCGATCCCGCTGCTGACCGAAGCCGAACGCCGGACGGTCGTCGAGGAGTGGGGCACCGGCCCCGCCGAACGCCCCGAGGCGGCCGAGCGGCCGGGGTGGATCCACCGCGTGCTCTCGAAGCACGCGCAGGACCAGCCGGACGCGGTCGCGGTCCGCGCCGCCGACGGCACCACCGTGAGCTTCCGCGAGCTGGTGGACCGCGCCGAGCGCCTCGCGGGCCACCTGCGGGACCGCGGGGCCGGGCCGGAGGACGTCGTCGGGATCTGCCTGGCCCGCCGCCCGGAGACGATCGTGGCCCTGCTCGCCGTGCACCGCGCCGGCGCCGCCTACCTCCCGCTGGATCCGGGGCACCCGGCCGAGCGCCTCGCCGCCACGCTGGCGGACGCGCGCGCGGCCGTCCT
The DNA here is from genome assembly GCF_035975215.1 of Amycolatopsis sp. NBC_01307. Lineage (NCBI taxonomy): Bacteria > Bacillati > Actinomycetota > Actinomycetes > Pseudonocardiales > Pseudonocardiaceae > Amycolatopsis > Amycolatopsis sp. NBC_01307. The sequence goes on from NZ_CP108403.1 coordinate 1,064,161, forward strand.
GCTCACCGACACCGCGCACGCCACCGACCTGGGCGCCCGGATCCGCGCGGACGTCGTCGACGTCGACGACCCGGCCACCGCACGGGCCATCGCCGGGCACGCCCCCGCCGGGGACCCCAGTGGCCACCCGGAGAGCCTCGCCTACGTCATCTACACCTCCGGCTCCACCGGTACCCCCAAGGGCGTGCAGATCACCCACCGGGGGCTGGCGAACTACCTCGCCTGGGCCGCCGGCGCGTACCCGTTCCCGCGGGCCGGCGGTGCGGTGCTGCACTCGTCGCCCGCCTTCGACATGACCGTCACGTCGATCTTCCTGCCGCTGCTGGCCGGCCGGCCCGTGCAGCTGGCCGAGGAGGGCGCCGACCCGGCCGGACTGCTGCCCGCGCCCGGCGCCGCCCTGGTGAAGCTGACGCCCACCCACCTGAGGGTGCTGGCGGGCACCTCGCCGGCCGGGGTCGTGTTCCCGCCCGCTGTCATCGTCGGCGGCGAGGACCTCCCGGCCGCGGCGGCCACGGAAGTGCTCGCCGGGCTGCCGGCCGGCGGCTACCTGGTCAACGAGTACGGGCCCACCGAGACGGTGGTCGGGTGCTGCGTGCACACCCTGCCCGCGGGCGCCGTCGCCGGCCCGGGCCGCGTCCCGATCGGCCGGCCGATCGCCGGCACCCGCCTTCACGTGCTCGATGCGGCCATGTCGCCGTGCCCGATCGGCGTGGCGGGCGAGCTGTACATCGGCGGGGCCGGCGTGGCCCGCGGGTACCGGGACCGGCCCGGGCCGACCGCGGAACGGTTCGTCCCCGACCCCTTCGGGTCCGGCCGGCTCTACCGGACCGGCGACTCCTGCCGCTGGTCGCCCGACGGGCACCTCGAATACCTGGGGCGCACCGACTTCCAGGTGAAGATCCGCGGCCACCGCGTCGAACCCGGCGAGATCGAGGCGACGCTGCTGGCGCAGCCCGGCGTCGCCGAGGCGGTCGTGGTGGCCCGGGAGGACACCCCGGACGACCGCCGGCTCGTGGCCTACCTGGTGCCCGGCGCGGACCCGCTCGACCTGCCGGCCCTGCGCGCCCGCCTGACGTCGTCGCTGCCCGGCTACCTGGTCCCGTCGGCCTTCGTGGTGCTGCCCGCCCTCCCGCTGTCCGGCAGCGGCAAGGTGGACCGCCGGGCGCTGCCCGCGCCGGACACCGCGCGGCCCGACCTCGGCAGCGGCCCGGTCCGGCCGCGCGGGCTGCTGGAGGAGCTGGTCGCCGACATCTGGAGCGACGTCCTCGGCGTCGACGTGGTGGGCGTCTTCGACGACTTCTTCGCGCTGGGCGGGCATTCCCTGCTGGCGACCCAGGTCGTGGCCCGCCTCGCCCGCACGAGCGGCCGCGAGGTGCCGCTGCGGCTGCTGTTCGAGGCACCCACGGTGGCCGGGATGGCCCAGCGGCTCTCCGGTGCGGACGGGACCGCGCTCAGCCCGATCCCGCACGCCGACCGCGCGGCCGGGCTCCCGCTTTCCTTCGCGCAGCAACGGTTGTGGTTCCTCGACCAGTTCGAGCCCGGCAGCACCGAGTACATCGCGCCGATGGCCTGGCGGCTGACCGGCGAGCTCGACCCGGCCGCGCTGGAAGCGGCGCTGGCCGCGGTCGTGGCGCGGCACGAGGTGCTGCGGACGGCGTTCCCGACCGTCGAAGGCAAGCCGTCCCAGCACATCGCGGCCGCCGTCGCGGTGACCCTGCCGGTCCTGGAAACCGGCGACCGCGCGCCCGAGCAGGTCGTCACCGACTTCGTGTACCGCCCGTTCGACCTCGGCACCGGACCGCTGTGGCGCGCCGCCGTCGTCCGGCTCGGCCCGCGGGAGCACGTGCTCGTGCTGGCCATGCACCACGTCGTCGCCGACGCCTGGTCGTCCGGTGTGCTCGTGCGGGAGCTGAGCCACCACTACCGGCGGGGCGCTCCCGGGCTCCCGCCGCTCGCGACGCAGTACGCGGACTTCTCGGCGTGGCAACGGAACTGGCTCACCGGGCCGGTGCTGGAGGCCCAGCTCGGCCACTGGCGGGACCGGCTGGCCGGGCTCACGCCGCTCGAGCTGCCGGCCGACCGTCCCCGCGAGGCCGTCCGCTCGGCCGACGGCGCCGCGATCGAGTTCACCGTGCCCGCCGAGGTCGCCGCCGGGCTGCGACGCCTGGCGCGGGACCACCGGGCGACGCTGTTCATGGTGGTCCTCGCCGGGGTGCAGGCCGTGCTCGCGCGGCACTCCGGGCAGCACGACGTGGCGGTCGGCACCCCGATCGCCGGGCGCACCCGGACCGAGGTCGAGGACCTGGTCGGGTTCTTCGTCAACACGCTCGTCCTGCGCGCGGACCTGTCCGGCGACCCGGCTTTCACCGAGCTGCTGGAGCGCGTCCGCACGGTCACCCTGGACGCCTACGAGCACCAGGACCTGCCCTTCGAACGGCTCGTCGACGAACTGCGGCCCGAGCGTGACCTGGCCCGCACCCCGCTCTTCCAGGTCATGCTCACCCTCGACAACACCCCGCCCGGGGCGTGGGCGCTGCCCGGGGTCGAGGTCACCGAGTTCCCGCTCGGCGCGCGGCACGCCAAGTTCGACCTCACCTTCGCCTTCACCGACACCCCGGACGGGCTCGCGGGCGTCATCCGCTACAGCACTGCGTTGTTCGACGCCGGCCGGGTGACCCGGCTGGGCGAGCACGTCGGGCGCGTACTGGAGGCGGTCGCGCGGGACGCGGGCCGGCGGCTGTCGGACTTGCCCCTGCTCACCGAGCGGGAACACGCCCAGGTCGTCGCGGAGTGGAATCCCGGCGGCTCGGCCACCGGCGCCGCGCTGCTCCACGAGCTGGTCGAGCGGCACGCCGCCGAGCGTCCGGACGCCGTCGCGGTCACCGACACCGACGGCGCGGTCCTGACCTACGCCGAGCTGAACCGCCGGGCGAACCGGCTGGCCCACCACCTGCGCCGGCGTGGCGCGGGCCCGGAGCAGCTCGTCGGGCTGTGCCTGGGGCGGTCGGTCCGGACCGTGGTGAGCCTGCTCGCCGTGCTCAAGTCCGGCGCCGGGTACCTGCCGCTGGATCCCGCGTACCCGGCCGAGCGCCTCGCGTTCATCATCTCCGACGCCCGGACGGCGCTCGTCGTCACCGACGCGGCCACCGCCACCCGCGACTGGGCGGCCGAAGTCGTGAACCTCGACGACGCGGCGCTCACCGCGGTGCTCGACGGCCTGCCCGACACCGATCCGCGGCCCGTCATGAGCCCGCAGAACCTGGCCTACGTCATCTACACCTCCGGCTCCACCGGCAAACCCAAGGGCGTTCAGGTCACCCACGCCAACGCCAGCCGGCTGTTCGAGGCGACCCGGGAGACCTTCGGCTTCGACGACGAGCAGGTGTGGCTCTCGACGCACAGCTACGCGTTCGACTTCTCCGTCTGGGAGATCTGGGGCGCGCTGACCACCGGCGGGCGGACGGTGATCGCCGCGAACGCGGTGGCCCGCGACCCCGAGCGGCTGGCGGGCGTCGTCGCCGAGCAGCACGTCACCATGCTGAGCCAGACGCCGACGGCGTTCCGGGCCCTGATGGGGCCGCTGATCGCCGCCGGACCGGGGCACCTGCGGTTCGTCGTCTTCGGCGGCGAGGCCCTCGACCTGACCACGCTGCGCCCCTGGTTCGACGACCACCGCACCCGGGCCGTCGCGCTGGTCAACATGTACGGCATCACCGAGACGACGGTGCACACGACGTCGCTCGTGCTGACGTCGTCGACCCGCGGTGACGCCGCGGCCGGCCCGATCGGCCGGGCGCTGAGCGACCTGCGCACCTACGTGCTGGACGCGGACCTGACGCCCTGCCCGATCGGCGTGCCCGGCGAGCTGTACGTCGGCGGCGCGGGCGTGACCCGCGGCTACCTCGGCCGCCCCGGGCTGACGGCGGAGCGGTTCGTCCCGGACCCCTTCGGCACCGGCCGGCTCTACCGGACCGGTGACGTCGGCCGGTGGTCGGCGGCGGGGGTCCTGGAGTACCTCGGCCGGACCGACCGCCAGGTCAAGATCCGCGGGTTCCGGATCGAGCTGGGCGAGATCGAGGCGAGGCTGCTGGAATCCGCCGACGTCGCCGAGGCCGTGGTCACCGCGCGGGAGGACAAGCCGGGCGAACGCCGTCTGGTCGGTTACGTCGTGCCCGCCGGGCGGACGCCGTCGGTCTCGGAGCTGCGGGCCTGGCTGGAGCGGACGCTGCCCGCCCACCAGGTGCCCGGCGCCTTCGTCTTCCTGCCGGCGTTGCCGCTGACGGCCACGGGCAAGGTCGACCGTCGTGCGCTGCCCGCTCCCGGTGCGGCCCGGCCCGAACTCGCCTCGGGCTTCGCCGAACCGCGCACCCCGGCGGAGGAACTGCTGGCCGGCGTCTGGGCGCAGGTCCTCGGGCTCGACCGGGCCGGGGTGTTCGACAACTTCTTCGACCTCGGCGGGGACTCGATCCTGAGCATCCAGATCGTCGCCAGGGCCGTGGCCGGCGGCCTCCGGATCACGCCTCGGATGGTGTTCGAGCACCAGACCATCGCGGCGCTGGCCGCGGCGGCCGAGACGGCGCCGGTCGTGCGGGCCGAGCAGGGCGTGGTGACGGGCGACGCCCCGCTCACACCGATCCAGCACTGGTTCTTCGCCCGCGACCTGCCGCACCTCGACCACTACAACCAGTCGATGATCGTCACGGTGCCGCCGGCGGCGACCGAGCGGGACCTCCGGCTGGTCCTGGACCGGCTCGCCGCGCAGCACGACATGCTGCGCGCGCGGTTCACCCCCGGGCCGGACGGCTGGACGCAGTCCGGCACGGCCGAGGTCCCCGGCGATCTACTGTGGACAGTGCGGTGCGCGACCGATACCGCGCTCACCGTCGAGGCGGACTGGTTGCAAGCGAGCCTGGACATCCGGGCCGGGCGGGTGTTCGGCGCGCTGCTGGCCGATCTCGGCCCTCGCGGGCGGCGGCTGCTGCTCGTGGCCCACCACCTCGTCGTCGACGGCGTCTCGTGGCGGGTGCTGCTCGAAGACCTGGAAACGGGCTACCGGCAGGTGCGGGCGGGCCTGCCGATCACGTGGCCCGCCAAGACGACGTCGTTCCTGCAGTGGGCGCGGATGCTGCCGGAGTACGCGGTTTCCCCCGCCGCCGACAGGGAAATCGACTTCTGGGGCAAGAGAACGGGCCCCGGGGCCGTGATCGCGGTCGACCACCCCGGCGGGGCCAACACCGTCGAATCCACGGCGCGGGTCACGCGCGAACTGAGCGCGGAGCTGACCCGCGCGCTGCTCGTCGAGGTGCCCGCCGCGTACCGGACGCAGATCAACGACGTCCTGCTGACCGCGCTCGCGCTGGCGATCCGGCCGTACGCCACCGCCTCCGACGTCGTCATCGACCTGGAGGGCCACGGCCGCGAGGAGATCGTGGCGGGGGTGGACCTGTCCCGGACGGTCGGCTGGTTCACCTCGATCTACCCGGTGGCCCTGGACACCGGCGGTGGCACCGGCATCGCCGAGGTGCTCAAGGAAACCAAGCAGGCGCTGCGCGAGATCCCGCGGGGCGGCGTCGGCCACGGGATCCTGCGGTACCTCGCCCCCGGCGGCGCCGGGCTCACGGATTCCGGCGGGCAGGTGCTGTTCAACTACCTCGGGCAGTTCGACAACGTGCTCGCCGCCGACCGGACGTTCGGCGGCGCCGAGGAGCCGCGGGGGAGCGCGCAGGCGCCGAGCGGACGGCGTTCGCACGTGCTGGAACTCAACTCCGAGATCAGCGGCGGCCGCTTCCGGATCACCGTCGGCTACTCCCGGAACCTGCACCGTGCGGAGACCGCGGACCGGCTCGCCGACGCCTTCGTCGCCGAACTCGCCGCGGTCATCGCCCACTGCACCGCCCCGGGCACCACCGGCGCGGTCCCCGCGGACTTCCCGCTCGTGGGCCTCGACCAGCAGACCCTCGACCTGATCATCGACGAATACCGAAGGGACGTCTGATGGAGGCCTCGCCACTGGAGGACATCCTCCCGCTGTCACCGATGCAGGAGGGGATGCTGTTCCACAGCTTGCTGGACCCCGACGGCGGCGTGGACTTCGAGCAGCTGCTGTACCGGTTCGACGGGCCGCTCGACACCGCCGCGCTGGAGCGGGCGTGGCAGGCGGTGGTGGCCCGGCACACCGCGCTGCGCGCCCGGGTGCGCTGGCAGGGCGTCGACCGACCGCTCCAGCTGATCGAGCGGTCGGTGACGGTGCCGGTCACCGTGCTCGGCCGGGTGCCGTCAGATGGGCTCGAAGCGTGGCTGGCGCAGGACCGGCGTGAAGGCATCTCGCTGGCCAAGGCGCCGCTGCTGCGGGTCACGCTCTTCCGGGAGACGGACCGGGAACACCTGATGGTGCTCAGCTTCCACCACGTGCTGCTGGACGGCTGGAGCGTCCGGCTGGTGCTGCGCGACCTCATGACGTGCTACCGCGCCGAAAGCGAAGGCCGGCGCGTGGTGCTGGAGCCCGCGCCGCAGTACCGCTCGTTCCTGCGCTGGCTCGGCGCCCAGGACACCGCCGCCGCCGAGCGGTACTGGAAGGGAGAGCTGGCCGACTTCACCGCCCCGACGAAGATCACCGCCGACCGGCCCGGCACCGAGTCCGGTTTCGCCGTGGCCGAGCTGGAACTCGACGCCGCGGAGTCCGCGCGGGTGCGGGAGTTCGCGCGGGCGCAGCGGATCACCGTCAACACCGTGCTGCAGGGCGCGTGGGCGCTGGTGCTGTCCCGCTACACCGGCGAGCGCGACGTCGTCTTCGGCGCCACCATGAGCACCCGGCCGCCGGAAGCCGACCGGGTCGAGTCCATGGTCGGGCTGATGATCAACACGCTGCCGCTGCGGGTGCGCGTCGAGCCGGCGAAACCGGTCGGCGAGTGGCTGCGGTCGGTCCAGGACGCCCAGCTCCGCCTGCGCCAGTACGACTACACGCCGCTCGTGCTCGCGCAGAGCAGCAGCGGGGTACCGCAGGGCACGCCGCTGTTCGAAAGCCTGCTCGTGTTCGAGAACTACCCCGCCGCGACCGCGGCGGACCAGTCGGCGGGCGGCGTGGAACTCGTGCCGGTCGGCGCGCGCGAACGCAACGGCTACCCGCTCAGCGTCGTCGCGGCGGTGCGCGACCTCCTGCGCGTGGAGATCACCTACGACCGGGCGCGGTTCGACCGCCACCGGGCCGGCCTGCTCGCCGGGCACCTGCGCACCCTGCTGCTCGGGCTGGCCGCGGATCCCGCCGCCTTGGTCGGCGACCTCGGCATCCTCACGCCGGCGGAGCGGCAGCTGATCGTCACCGAGTGGAACGCCACCGACGCCGGATACCCCGCCGACCGCTGCGTGCACGAGCTGTTCGCGGCGTGCGCGGCCCGCGATCCCGGCGCGGTCGCGGTGGTGGACACCGACGGCACGCGGCTGACCTACGGCGAGCTGGACGCCCGGGCCAACCGGCTGGCCCACCACCTGCGCGGGCTCGGGGCCGGGCCGGAGCAGCGGATCGGGATCTGCGTGAGCCCGTCGGTGAACGCGCTCGTCGGGATCTTCGGCATCCTCAAGTCCGGCGCCGCCTACGTGCCGCTGGACCCGGGGCACCCGGCCGAACGGATGCGCTTCATGCTGGACGACACCGGCGCGGAGTGGGTCCTGGTGGAACCGCGGACACAACCGGGCCTGCCGGCGGAGTACGCGGAGCGGGCCATCGTGCTCGACGCGGACGTCTCCGTGGCGGCCGGGCTGCCGGAGACCGACCCCGGCGCGCCCGTCCGCGCGGACAACCTCGCCTACGTGATGTACACCTCCGGCTCCACCGGCCGGCCCAAGGGCGTCCTCGTGGCGCACCAGGGTCTGGTCAACTACCTGTGGTGGGCCATCGACGGCTACGGGCTGGGCGGTGCGTCCGGCGCTCCCATGCTCGGCTCGATCGCCTTCGACCTCTCGATGCCCAACTTCTTCCTGCCGCTCATCGGCGGCAAGGACGTCACCCTGCTCGCGGCCGATCGCGGGCACGACTCCCTGCGGGAGCTGCTGTCCGCGCCCGGTGACTTCAGCCTGCTCAAGATCACCCCCGGGCACCTCGACCTGCTGCGCGGCATGATCGGCGAGGACGAGCAGCTCGGCTCCGTCCGGACCTACGTGGTCGGCGCCGACGAGGTCAAGCCGGAGACCCTCGCGGCCTGGCAGCGGATCGCCCCGAAGTCCCGGGTGATCAACGAGTACGGCCCGACCGAGACCGTCGTCGGCTGCTCGATCTACGTCGCGGACGAACGGTTCGACCCCTCGGTGCCCGTGCCGATCGGGCGCCCGATCGCGAACACCCGGATGTACGTGCTCGACGAGGCGCTCAACCCGGTGCCGGTGGGCGTCGTGGGGGAGCTCTGCATCGGCGGCGACGGCGTCGCCCGCGGGTATCTCGGGCGCCCGGACATCACGGCCGAGCGGTTCGTGCCCGACCCCTTCGGCTCCGGGCGGCTCTACCGCACCGGTGACCTGGCCCGCTTCCAGCCCGACGGCGACCTGGAGTTCCTCGGCCGCACCGACCACCAGGTGAAGATCCGCGGGTACCGCGTCGAGCTGGGCGAGATCGAGGCGCGCCTGCTGCTGCTCGACGCGGTGTCCGAAGCGGTGGTCGTCGCGCGGGAGGACACCCCGGGTGACCGCCGGCTGGTCGCCTACCTCGTCGCGGACGGCGACCTCACCGAGCCCGCCGTCCGCGAGTGGGTCGCGGCGGTGCTGCCCGGCTACATGCTGCCCGCCGCGTTCGTGTTCCTGCCGGCGTTGCCGTTGTCCGGCAACGGGAAGGTCGACCGGCGCGGCCTGCCCGCGCCGGGCGGTGCCCGGCCAGAGCTGGCCGCCGGTCCGGTCCGGCCCCGGACGCCGTCCGAGGAGCTCGTCGCCGGCGTCTGGTCCGACGTGCTCGGGATCGACGAGATCGGCGTCTACGACGACTTCTTCGCGCTGGGCGGGCATTCCCTGCTGGCGACCCAGGTCGTGTCCCGGCTGAGCCGGCTCGGCGGCGCCGAGGTGCCGCTGCGGGCGTTGTTCGCCGAACCGACGGTCGCGGACCTGGCCCGGCTGCTCGACGAACGGCGGACCGGGCGGCGGATCCCGCCCATCGAGCGGGTGGCCGGCGACGGCGACCTCTTCCCGCTGTCGTTCGCCCAGCAACGGCTGTGGCTGCTCGACCAGCTCGAACCGGGCAGCACCGAGTACGTCGTCCCGCTGGCCTGGCGGCTGATCGGCGCCCTCGACGTCGCGGCCCTGGAAACCGCGCTCGGCGGGGTGATCGCCCGGCACGAGGTGCTGCGGACCACGTTCGCCGCCGGGGAAACCGAAGCGGGGCAACGGATCCACCCCGCCCGCCCGGTCGGGATCCCGGTCTTCGATGTCGACGTCGAAGCACTCGACGACGCCATCCGCGGGCCGGCCACGAAGCCGTTCGACCTGGTGACGGGCCCGGTGTGGCGCACCGCGTTGTTCCGGGTCGCGGCCGACGACCACGTCCTGCTGTTCGCCACCCACCACATCGCGATGGACGCCTGGTCCGCGCGCAACCTCGTCCGCGAGCTGGGGGAGGGGTACCGGGCCGCGCTGCGCGGCACCGCACCCGAAACGCCCGCACCCGCGGTCCGGTACGCGGACTTCGCCGTCTGGCAACGGAACTGGCTGCGCGGCGACGTGTTGGACGAGCAGCTCGGCTACTGGCGCGAGCAGCTCACCGGCGTCCCGCCGCTGCAGCTGCCGACGGACCGGCCCCGCGCCGCGGTCCGCTCGACCGAAGGCGCGTCACTGGAGTTCAGCATGCCCGCCGAGCTCGCCGCCGGCCTGCGCGGACTCGCCCGGGACCACCGCACGACCCTGTTCATGGTCATCCTCGCCGGCGTCCAGCTGGTCCTCGGCCGTTACGCCGGCCAGACCGACGTCGCCGTCGGCACCCCGATCGCCGGGCGCAACCGGCGTGAGGTCGAGGGGCTGATCGGCTTCTTCGTCAACACCCTGGTGCTGCGCACCGACCTCGGCGGTGACCCGCGGTTCGCCGAGCTGCTCGACCGGGTGCGCGAAGTGACGATGAGCGCCTACGAGCACCAGGACCTGCCCTTCGAACGGCTCGTCGAAGAGCTCCAGCCCGAGCGGGACTTCGCCAGGACACCGCTGTTCCAGGTGATGCTGTCGGTCAACACCGTGCCGGCCGGCGAGTGGGAGCTGCCGGGCGTGCACACCGAGGAGCACGGGTTCACGACCAACCAGGCGAAGTTCGACCTCACGCTGGCCTTCGCCGACACCCCCGGCGGCCTGCTGGCCGGCATCCGGTACAGCACGGCCCTGTTCGACGCCGAGCGCGTGCGCCGGCTGAGCGAGCACGTGCAGCGGCTCTTCTCGGCCGTCGTCGCCGATCCGAAGGCCCGGCTCTCGGACCTGTCCCTGTTGTCCGAAGCGGAACACGAAAGCCTGGTGCGCGGCCGCAACGCCGACCGCACGAGTCACGTGCCCGCCGGGGTGACCGGGCTGCACCGGCTCTTCGAACAGCAGGCGGCCGCCCGCCCGGACGCCGTCGCGCTGGCGGGGCCGGCGGAGCTGACGTACGCGGAGGTCGACCGGCGGGCGGACGCGCTGGCCGCGCGGCTGCGCGAGCGCGGTGCCGGCCCCGAGGTCTTCGTCGGGATCTGCCTGCCGCGCAGTGCGGAAGCGGTGATCTGCGCGCTCGCCGTGGCGAAGACCGGGGCGGCGTTCGTCCCGATCGACGCGCGCCAGCCGCGGGACCGGGTGGCGTTCATCCTCGAGGACACCGGCACCGGGCTGGTCCTCACCGACGCCGCCACCGCGGCGGGGGCGCTCGCCGGGTTCCGGGGCGACGTGCTCCTGATCGACGGGGACGACGACGCGGCGGAGTCCCGGCCGGTCCCGCCCGCCGCGATCCACCCCGGCAGCGCCGCGTACGTCGTCTACACGTCCGGCTCGACCGGGCGCCCCAAGGGCGTCGTCGCCACCCACGGCAACGCGCTGGCCCGGATCGGCTACCTGCGGGACGAGTACGGCATCGGCCCGGCCGACACCGGGATCACGTTGTCCGGCTGGGGTTTCGACGCCTCCGTGCGCGAGATCTTCGTCGCCCTGTCGGCGGGGGCGAAGCTCGTGGTCACCGACCCGGACGCCGCCAAGGACCCGGCCTCGGTCGTGGCGCTGCTCGCCGGGCACCGCGTGAGCACGATCCTCAGCGTGGTGCCGACCCTGCTCTACGAGCTGGCCGCGCAGCCGGTGCCCGACGCCGGCCTGGCCGCGGTCCGCCTCGTCCTGTGCAGCGGCGAGCACCTGTACGCCGAGCGGCTGGCGGAGTGCGCCTGGCTCGCGGGCAAGGTGGTCAACCAGTTCGGGCCGACCGAAACCACGATGACCGCGACGCGGATCCGGGTCCCGGCCGGCGCCGGGTCGGCGTGGACCTACCCCGTCGGCGAGCCCATGGCCGGCACCGAGGTCTACGTCCTGGACGCGGCGATGGCGCCGTGCCCGGCGGGTGTCCCCGGCGAGCTGTACATCGGCGGCGCCGGCGTCAGCCGCGGCTACTGGGACCGGCCCGGGCTGACGGCCGAGCGCTTCCTGCCCAACCCCTTCGGCGACGGCCGGCTCTACCGCACCGGGGACCTCTGCCGCTGGGGACCGGGCCAGGTGCTCGAACACCTCGGCCGCACCGACCACCAGGTCAAGATCCGCGGGTTCCGGGTCGAGCTCGACGAGATCGGGACGCACCTGCGGGCGCTGGAAGCCGTGGCCGAAGCCGTCGTCGTGGCGCGGGAAGACGAGCCGGGCGACCAGCGGCTGGTCGCCTACGTCGTGCCCGCCGGCACCGACGCAGCGGTCCCGCAGCTGCGCGCGTCGCTCGAAGAATCCCTGCCGGAGTACCAGATTCCGGCCCGGTTCGTGCTTCTGCCCGCGTTGCCGAAGACGGCGAACGGGAAGATCGACCGGCTGGCGCTGCCGGATCCCGACTCGGCGCGTCCGGAGCTAGGGTCGGGCTTCGCAGCCCCGCGCACCGAGCTGGAAACGGCCATCGCCGCGATCTGGCACGAGGTGCTCGGCCTCGACCGGGTCGGGGTGTTCGACGACTTCTTCGACCTCGGCGGGCATTCGCTGCTCGCCGCGCACGTCGTCGCCCGCCTGCGCGCCCGGCACGACGTGAAGGTGCCGCTGCGGGCGATCTTCGAGGCGCGGACCGTCGCCGGGCTGGCGGAGCTGGCCGCCGCCGGGCAGCCGACGGTGACGCCGGGACTGGTGCCGCTGAACACCGGTCCCCGGGACCGCACCCTGTTCTGCGTGCACGAGGGGACCGGCAGCGTCACCGGGTACTACGCGCTGGCGCGGGCGCTGGAGCCGGACTTCGCGCTCGTCGGGCTCGACTTCGACGAGTCGCTCGTGACGGCCGCCGCGCCCGACCAGGTGGTGGCGATGGCCGAGGTCTACGTCGAGCGGATCCGGCGGTGGCAACCCGCGGGCCCGTACCGGCTGTGCGGCTGGTCGTTCGGCGGGATCGTCGCCTACGAGGCCGCGGCCCAGCTGCTTCGCGCGGGCGCCGAGGTGAGCTGGGTCGGCCTGGTCGACTCCGTCGTCCAGGCACCGGAAACGCGGCAACGCCACCACCTCGACGGGCTCCTCGACGAGATGATCGCCGTGGCCGAGGGCATCTCCGACGCGGACTGGACCGGCCTCGCCCCGCGCCGGCTGACGGACCTGGTGCGGCAGGCCGGTTTCCGCGAGGAGCAGATCGGGCTCGGGAAGGACGCGCTGGAGAGCGTGTTGCGCCGCAACCGGTTCTTCCGGATGGCCAAGCGGAACTACCGGCCGCGGCCCGCCGACGTCCCGCTCACCGTGCTCAAGGCGACCGACGGCAACTGGTCGTGGCCCTGGTTCGAAGCGTGGCGCGAGCACGCGCCGCGCACCGAGCTGCTGGAGGTGCCGGGCACCCACCTGTCGGTGCTCGAAGAACCCCAGCTCGCCCAGGTCGTTTCGGTGTTCCGGGCCGGGTTGGAGGCGGCCGGATGACCGCCCGCGACGAACCCTCGGCGCCCGCGCCCGAATCTGCCGGACCGGCCGAGATTCCGGTGCCACTGAGCCGCAACCGCGACTTCACGTTGCTCTGGGTCAGCCAGCTGGCGTCCGTGCTGGGCAGCCGGATGTCCTACGTCGGCTACCCGCTGCTGGTGCTCTCGCTGACGGGGTCGCCCGTGCTCGCCGGGCTGGTCGCGACGGCGCGGGGCGCGCCGCAGTGGCTGCTCGGCCTGCCCGCCGGGTTCTTCGCCGACCGGTGGGACCGCCGCCGGCTCATGCTGACGTGCGACCTCGTCCGGTTCGTCGCGCTCGCCAGCATCGTCGGCGGGCTCGCGACGGGCTGGCTGACGTACCCGCACATCATCGTCGTGGCGCTCGTCGAAGGCTCGGCCACCGTGCTGTTCTCGCCGGCGGAGGTGGGGGCGTTGCGCCACGTCGTGCCCGCGTCCCAGCTGCGCTCCGCGACCGCGCGCAACGAAAGCCGGGAATACGGCGCGATGCTGGCCGGCCCGCCGATCGGCGGGACGCTCTTCTCGATCGCCGCGCTGCTGCCGTTCCTCGGCGACGCGCTGTCGTACCTCGTCTCCTACGTCACGGTGTCGATGATCAAGACCCGGTTCCGGTCGGCGCCGGTGCCGGACACGAAGGCGCTGTCGCTGATTTCGGGGGTGCGTGACGGGCTTCGCTGGCTGTTCCGCCAGCCGTTCCTGCGCGGCAGCGCCCTCATGGTCGCGGCCACGAACCTCGTCGGGAACGGGATGCCCACGCTGCTCGTCGTCATCGGCCACGAGTCCGGCACGTCGGCCGCGGTGGTCGGCACCGTGCTGACCGTGGCCGCGGTGGGCGGGCTGCTCGGGTCGTTCGCCGCGACGTGGGCGGCCGAGCGGATCCCCGCGTCCTGGATCGTCATCGGGTTCCCGTGGGTGTGGGCCGCGCTGCTGCCGATCCTGCTGGTCGCGGGCAACATCGTCGTGATGGGTGTCGTGTTCGGGCTCATGCTCGCGGCCGCGCCCCTGTGGAACTCGGTGCTCTCCACCTACCGCATCGTGCTCGTCCCCGACGAGCTGCTGGGCCGGGTCGACAGCGCCTGCCGGTTCATCAGCCAGTCGGCCACCCCGCTCAGCCCGCTGCTGGCCGGGGTGCTCCTGCAGTTCTACGGCAGCACGACGACCGTGCTGGTGATGCTGGGCTGGCTGGTGCTGGTCGCGCTGGTGGGCACCGTCGTGCCCGCGCTGCGCCACCCGCCGGTGCTGCCCGGTGACGAGAAGCAGCCGTCCGATCCGGTCGTCGCCTGACCGCCCACCACGAAGGGAAACCCGATGCGCTTCGGCATCATGTTCTTCGCCGCTCCCGACGGTGCGGCCGCCTCCGAAACCTTCGACACCATGTTCGCCGCCGCGAAACTGGCCGACCGGGGCGGGCTGAGCGCCGTCTGGACGCCGGAACGGCACTTCGACCGGTTCGGCGGCGTCTTCCCGAACCCCGCGCTGACGAGCGCGGCGCTCGCCATGACGACGGATTCGCTGCAGTTGCGCGCCGGCAGCCTGATCTCGCCGCTGCACAACACCGTCCGGATGGCCGAAGAGTGGTCCGTGGTGGACAACCTCTCCCGCGGCCGGGCCGCGGTGTCGTTCGGCGCGGGCTGGAACGTCAACGACTTCGTGCTGAGCCCGCAGACCTACGCCGACCGGCGGGACGTCATGCTCGCGCAGCTCGACGACCTGCGACGGCTGTGGCGTGGCGAGGCGATCGAGCTGCCCAACGGGCTGGGGCACCCGGTGCCGGTGCGCCTGTTCCCCCGGCCGGTCCAGCCGGAGCTGCCGATCTGGCTGACGTCGTCGGGCAACCCGCAGACGTTCGTGGACGCCGGCGCCCGCGGCACGAACGTCCTGACGCACCTGATCGGGCAGGACGTCGACCAGCTCACGGCGAAGATCAAGCTGTACCGCGAGGCCCGGGCCGGGACCGGGCTCGATCCCGCCACCGGCGTCGTCTCGCTGATGCTGCACACCCACCTGGCCGACGACGAAGCCGAAGCCGAAGCGACGACGAGAACACCGTTCCGCGAGTACCTCCGCTCGGCGGTTTCCCTGGAGACCAAGGCGGCGAAGGGCGGCGGCACCATCAGCGGCGGCCACCGGATGCCGGCCGAGGACCTGCCGGACGACGTCGTCGAAGACCTGCTCGACCTGACCTGCGACCGCTACCTGCGGGACGGGTCGCTGATCGGCTCGCCGGAAAGCTGCCGGACCGTCGTCGAACGCTTCGCGGCGGCGGGGGTGGACGAAGTCGCGTGCCTGGTCGACTTCGGCCTGAGCGCGGAGCGGATCCTCGCCGGGCTCCCGCCGCTGATCACCCTCGCGCGGCACTTCTCCCGGACCCGGCCTTGACCAGCTCGCGCGTCCGGCCGGCCCCGGCGCGGTTCAAGGCCTACCGGTTCCGCCAGGCCAGCCGGCTCGACCTGCTGGCGAAGCTGCCGGCGGACCTGCGCTTCGAGATGGAGGTCGTGTCGCACATCCTGCCCTTCCGGATCAACGACTTCGTCCTCAACGAGCTGATCGACTGGGCGGACCCGCCCGCCGACCCGCTGTTCCGGCTGCTGTTCCCGCACCGGGACATGCTTTCCCCCGAGCACTACGCCGCGATGTCCGAGCTGGTGCGGCTGGGCGCGCCGGCCGCGGAGATCCAGGCGCTGGCGCGGAAGATCCGGGAGGAGCTCAACCCGCACCCCGCCGGGCAGCAGACGCTGAACGTGCCGTCGCTCGAGGGCGACGCGCTGCCCGGGATGCAGCACAAGTACGCCAACACCGTGCTGTTCTTCCCCTCCGCGGGCCAGACGTGCCACTCGTACTGCGCTTTCTGCTTCCGCTGGCCGCAGTTCGTCGGCGCCGAAGACCGGTTCTCCGCGCCGGACAGCACGGCGTTGCGCGCCTACCTGCGCGCGCACCCCGAGGTGTCCGACGTCCTGGTGACCGGCGGCGACCCGATGGTCATGCGGACCCACCGGCTGGCCGGGTACCTCGACCCGCTCCTGGCGGACCCCGGGCTGGAGCACGTGCGGACCATCCGGATCGGCACCAAGGCGCTCACCTTCTGGCCGCACCGCTTCGTCCTGGACGACGACGCCGGCGAGCTGCTGGCGCTGTTCCGGCGGATCGTCGCCGGCGGCCGGCACCTCGCGGTGATGGCCCACCTCGACCACTGGCGGGAGATGGAGGACCCGCTGTTCGCCGAGGCCGTGCGCCGGATCCGCGAGACGGGGGCGGTGATCCGCAGCCAGGCGCCGGTCCTCGCGCGCGTCAACGACGACCCGCGGGTGTGGTCCCGGATGTGGGAACGGCAGGTGGCACTGGGCATCGTGCCCTACTACATGTTCGTCGAGCGCGACACCGGGGCACGCAACCACTTCGAGGTGCCGTTGGTGCGCACGTGGCGGATCTACGCCGACGCCGTCAGCGCGGTGTCCGGCCTGGCCCGCACCGCGCGCGGCCCCAGCATGAGCTGCGGCCCGGGCAAGGTGGAGATCCAGGGCGTCGCCGAAGTCCACGGCGAGCGGGTGTTCGTCCTGCGGTTCATCCAGGCCCGCGACCCCCGCTGGACACAGCAGCCGTTCTTCGCGGCGTACGACCCCACCGCCACCTGGTTCGACGCCCTGCGCCCGGCCTTCGGCGAGCGGGAGTTCTTCTTCAGCCGGGAGTACGCGGCGATGACCGGAGCGGGAAGCTGAGGTCTCCGGCCCGGGATCTTCAGTGGCACAGCAGGGAAGAGCCGCGTTCGGAGAGTTCGTGGAGGGCCGAGCCGCGTGATCGGCCCGTCGTGAGGCGGGCTTCGGTCAGCCTGCCGCCTCTTTCGTGCGCTCCAGCTCGAACCGCGCGCCGATGCGGTCCAAGATCGCCAGGGACCGGCGGAATGCGGCGGCGTCACCGGTGAACCTCCTGGAGCACGACGTGTACCTCAGCTGGTGGTGACACCGAGCGGGTACGACACGAAGGTCAATCGGTGCTGAAGCACTGGCTGGGCAACGACTTCCCGTTCCGCAAGCCGTATTTCTCCAACCGGCAAATCCCCGGCTGACGCTCCGGCCCGGGAACTTCAGTGGCACAGCAGGGAAGAGCCGCGTTCGGAGAGTTCGTGGAAGGCCGAGCCGCGTGATCGGCCCGTCGTCACCAGGCCCGCTCCGCGCAGCACCGACGTGTGCTGGCTCGCGCTGGCCAGTGAGATGCCCGCCGCGCGGGCCAGTTCGGTGGTGTTCACCCGGGGGAGGGTCGCGATGACGCGCAGGACCTCGGCGCGGGTGTTGCCGAGCAGGGTGTTGAGCGAGCGGTCGCACCCGGTGGCGGGCTCGGTCGCCCAGCCGGGCTCCGGGGCGATGGGGTAGACGAGCACCGGCCGGTCCGGCTGACGCAGCAGCGTGATCGGGCCCGGCCAGCAGAACAGCGACGGCACCAGCGTCAGCCCGGCGCCGCCGAGGACCAGGTCCTGCTCGACGGGGTAGGCCAGTTCGAGGACCGGGGCGCGCCAGCGGGCCGACGGGTGCAGGGTGGCCAGGACGGCCTCGAAACCCCGGGTGACAGCCAGTTCCGCCCGCTTCCGGCGGTCGGCGCGGATGTGGCGGCGGATGGTTTCCCAGTGCGGCTTCACGGCCGCGTCGTGGTAGGTCGTCAGCGCGTCCCCGAGCAGGTTCAGGGCCGGCACGTTGCCGTCGGCCAGGTCCGCCGGCCAGGACGCGACCCGGGTGCCGGACGCGAGCTGGGCGATGTCGGCGCGCAGCCTCTCGCGCGGCGTGCTGAGGACGAGGTCCAGCCCGGTGCCGAAGTCGGCGACGTCCCCGGACGGCGTGAGGAAGTCGGGGGAGTACCCGGTCGGCCGGCTCAGCGTGCGCAGCACACCGGCCGGGCGGGCGAGGCGCGCCGGCAGGCCGCGCCGCCAGCCGCGGAAGCGCAGGTCGGCCGGTGCCGGCGTCGTCAGGTGCAGGCTGAGCAGTACCTCCCACATCGGGTCGGGCTCGGCGAGGATCCGCACGCGCACGAGGTCGGCGTCGGTGAAGTGGATGCGAAGCATGAATCCCCCAGTTGGTGACAACCCGACCATATGGTGCGGCGACGCCTGAACGCTGTACGTTTCCTGTACGTGGGCGTATCGCGTTCCACCTGCGAATTCGTCGAAACTTCGGCGGTCCGACCGGCAGAATCCGGCGACGATCGGCAGGAACAGGGGAAGACTTGCGAGGGGGCCGATGACGCTGGGGGAGCGGCTGCTGGCGTACCGGCGGCGAGCCGGGATCAGCCAGCAGGAGCTGGCCGGGCTCGCCGGGGTCAGCGTGCGGACGTTGCGGGACATCGAGCGGGGCGAGGTGCGCCGGCCGCACGCGCGGTCGCTGGCGAAGCTCCTGGAGGTCACCGGGCTGGCGGACAACAGCCCCGCGCCCGGCGAGCGGGCCGGCGGGTTCCGCGTCGAGGTGCTGGGCCCGCTGGCGGTGCGGCGGGACGGCCGTGAGGTACCGCTCGGCTCGGTGATGCAGGCCCGGCTGCTGGGGCTGCTCACGCTGCGCGCCAACCAGGTGGTGTCCCGCGCGGACGTCGTGGAGTTCCTGTGGGGCGAGCGGTCCCCGGAGTCGTCGGTGAACCTCGTCCAGACCTACGTCTCGCGGCTGCGGAAGTTCTTCGCCGGCCTGGACGCCGATCCTGGGCTGGTGACCCGCGTCGGGCCGGGGTACCGCCTCGGCCTGGCACCCGGGCAGAGCGACCTGCTGGAGTTAGCCGAAACCCTGGCGCAGGCCCAGGAAGACCGCCGGGCGGGCGATTCCGCCGCGGCCGTGCGGTCCTACCGGTCGGCGCTGGAGCTGTGGCGCGGTCAGGTCCTGGACGGCGTCCTGCTGCCCGCGGCCCCGCACCCGGTGGTCGTCGCGGTCACCCAGCAGCGCCTCAAGGCCGTGCTCGACTACGCGGATCTCGCGGTGCCGCTCGGCCACCACGACGACGTCCTCGACCGGCTGCGGGAAGCGGCCTTCGCCGACCCGCTGCACGAGGGACTGACGGAGCGGATCATGCGGGCGCTGGCCGCCTCGGGGCAGCGGGCGGCCGCGGTCCAGGTCTTCCTCGCCTTCCGCGGCCGGCTCCGGGAGAACCTCGGCCTCGAGCCGGGTCCCGAACTGCAGCGCACCTACCTGCACAGCATCCGCGAGGAACCGGGCACGCCGACCCCGGCGCTGCTCAGCCGCCGCTCCGGGACCCCGGCCGCGCCCATCCCCGCCGAGCTGCCGCCCGACCCGTCGCGGTTCATCGGCCGGGACGCGCAGCTGCGGCAACTCGACGAGTTCGTGTTCGACGCCGCGCCGCACGCCTCGGCCCGCGTCGTCGTCCTCAGCGGCACCGCGGGCGTCGGGAAGTCGGCGCTGGCCGTGCGGTGGGCGCACCGGATGCGCCACCGCTTCCCGGACGGGCAGCTGCACGCCGGGCTCAACGGCTTCTCCACGGTCGGCACCCGGTCGGCGGGCGAGGTGGTGGCCGCGTTCCTCACCTCGCTCGGCGTCGCGCCCGCCACCATCCCGGTCGACCTCGACGCCCGGGTCGCCCTCTTCCGCTCGGTGCTGGCCGACCGCCGGATGCTGCTGGTGCTGGACGACGCCGTCAGCCCCGACCACGTGCGCCCGCTCATCGCCGCCAGCCCGCACTGCGCTGTGCTCGTGACGAGCCGCAACAGCCTGGCCGCGCTCACCCTGCACGTCGACGCGCTGCTGGTCGAGCTCGACGTGGTCTCCCGCGGCGAAGCCATCGCGCTGCTGCGGGCGTCGTGCGAGCGGGAGGCGGCCGAAGCCTCGCCCGGGGCGCTGGCGGAGCTGGCCCGGCTGTGCGCCCACCTGCCGCTCGCGCTGCGGATCGCCGCCGCCAACATCGCCGGCCGGAAGACGGTCGCGGAGTACCTGACCGTCCTGACCGAAGGCGATCGGCTCGCCGGGCTCTCCCTGGGCGGCGACAGCCGGTCCGCGGTGCTGACGGCCTTCGAGATGTCCTACGCCGCGCTCCCGCCGGAGACGGCCCGGCTGTTCCGGCTGCTGGGGTCGCTGCCCGGAGCCGACGCCGGGATGCCGGCCATCGCCGCGCTGGCCGGCGCCGGCGTGGACGACGCGGCGCGGATGGTCGACCGGCTGGTCGCCGCGCACCTGGTGCAACGACGGCCGGGTGGCCGGTTCCAGACCCACGACCTGCTCCGCCTGTTCGCCGGGCAGCGCAGCGCCCGCGCCGACGAGGAAGCGGACCGGGCGGCGGCGCTCGAGCGGTTGTTCGACTACTACCTGGAGACCGCCACGCAGGCGACCGCGAGGCTGTACCCGGGCATGCTGCGGCTCTCGGAGCTGCGCCAGTACCCGCCGTCGCCCTGGCGGGAACGAGATGAGCCCGGGGTCTGGCTGACCGCCGAACGCGCGAACTTCGCCGCCGTCGTGGCCCACGCCGTCGACCACGGCCCGCAAGGCGTGGCCTGGCAGCTGATCGACGTGCTCCGCGGCCACCTCTGGCGCACCTACGACCCGTCGTCGTGGTGCGCGCTGGCGCTGGCCGGGCTGGACGCGGCGCGCCGGGAGGGCAACCGGGCCGCCGAGGCCGCGATGCACTACAGCCTGGGCGCGGCGCACCGCTACGGCCTGCGCGACCTGGCGGCCTCCCGGCAGCACCTCGACCAGGCCCAGCGGATGCTCCGGGAACTGGGCGACACCACCGGCTGCGCCGCGGCGCTGGACAGCCTGGGCATGGTGCTGCACGAGGCCGGCGAGTCCGCCCCGGGCCTGGCGGCGCTGGAGACGTCGCTGGAGCTGTGCCGCGAGGCGGGGTTCGTGGTGGGCCAGGCGAAGGTGCTCGGCAACGTCGGTTTCGTCCTGGCCACGATGGGCCGCACCGAGGAGGCCAGGCAGCGCTTGGCCGAAGCGGCCGCGTTCGCCGCGCGGCTCGGTGATCGTCACCTCGAAGCGACGGTCCAGCACAACCTGGGTTACGCGCGGGCGTGCGACGGGCGGTTCATCGAGGCCGAGCGCAGCTACCAGCAGGCCCTGCTGATCCGGGAGGACATCGGCGACGCCGAAGGCCGCGCGTCGACGCTGGAGAAGATCGGCACGTTGCTGCACGACACGGGCAACCCCGCGCAGGGAACGCGGTACTGGGAGGCGGCCCTGGTGGTCTTCGACGACCTGTCCCACCCGAAGGCGGCCGAGGTCCGCGCCCGGCTCGGCCAGTACTGACGGGCCGCTTCGACCAGGCGTGCGACGATCTGCGGGGAACCCGGATCGGACTAAGGAGCCTCGGACCTTGCCTGTGGTGCACGCTCTGTGGTCTCCGGGCCGGGGGCTGCTGCTGTGGGCGGAGCACGACCGGCGCCCGGCCGGTACGTCGAGCCGGTCGGCGCGGATCGCGTTGCCGCATCCCTTCGCGGTCTCCAGCGCGCAGCTGACCGCGCTGCACCCCGGCAAACCCACGTCGGCGACGCTGCTGCTGCCGTCGCGGGCGAGCCGGCCGCTCGCCTCCACCGAGCAGGCTGCGGGTCAGCGGCGTGGCCCGGCGCCGTCGTTGCGGCCGTGGTCGGTGCCGGCGTTGATCGTGGACGCGACCGAGCTGGACGACCTCGACGACGCCGCCTCGTACGGCGAATCCGTCACCTACCTGCGCGCGGTGGCCCGCCTGGCCGCGGATCTGGTGCGGCGCGGGCGGGTGCTGCCGACGCTGCTCCGCCAGGGCGACGCGGCCGAGGCCCGGTGGCGCCCGGTGCTGCAAGGCGTCGACTTCGTCGCGTTCGACGCGCTGGTCGCGGCCATGCCGCCGGTCGGACGGGCCGAGCAGGTCGCGCCGCTCACCGGGGCCTCGCCGCGCGCGCTCGTCACCGATGCCCTTCACACCCTGGTCGACACGGCGGTCCGGGACCGGCTCGCGCGCGCGGAGCCGCCCGTCGACCTGCGCGGGGGCCGGGGCGCGGCCGGGGTGTGGCTGGCCGCGTTGCAGGGCGGCGGTCCCCGCGTCGAGCTGCCGCTGGGTGAGCTGGGTGTGCTGGCCGAGGCCGTCGCGAAGTGGGACGAGGTCGCCGACACCGACGTCGTCGACGGCCGGGCGTGTTTCCGGCTGGCCGAAACCGGCACCCTGCGTCGACCGGCCGACGCCGATCCCGACGACCAGACCGGCGACGGCACCAAGTGGCAGCTGCGGTTCCTCCTGCGCGCGACGGCCGATCCGAGCCTGCTGCTCTCGGCGGGGCAGATCTGGTCGGGCGAGGCGCACGGGCTGGTCCGGGACCCGAAGGGGCTGCTCGTCGCCGAACTGGGCCGGGCCGCGCTGGTCGAACCGATGCTGGCGCCGGCGTTGCGCCGGACGCAGCCGGCCGAGTACGACCTGACCGTCGAGGAAGCCGAACGGTTCCTCACCTCGGGTGCGACCCGGCTGATCGAGGCCGGGTTCGAAGTGCAGCTCCCGGCCTCCTGGGACGGCAGGCGCCGGCTCGGGCTGCGGCTGTCGGTCCGCAGCACGCCGTCCGAGCAGGTCGTCACCCGCAACCGGGTGGGCCGCGACGAGCTGGCCACGTTCCGCTGGACGATCGCGGTGGGCGACGTCGAAATCGGCCGGGAAGAACTGGCCACCCTCGTCGCGGCGAAGACCCCGCTGGTGCGGCTGCGGGGGAGGTGGATCAGCGTCGACGCCGATCGCCTGCGCGCCGGTCTCGAGTTCCTGCGCCGCGACCCGCACCGGCACACCGAGCCCCCGACCGGGGCCGAGCTGCTGGAGCTGGTGCACCTCGCGCGGGAGGCGCCGCTCCCGGTCACCGCCGTCAGCGCCGACGGCTGGGTCGGGGACGTCCTGGCCGGGCGGGTCGAGGAGGCCCTGCGGCCGGTCGAGCTGCCGCCGTCGTTCCGGGCCACGTTGCGCCCCTACCAGCAGCGGGGTGTCGCCTGGCTGGCGTTCATGGCGGAGCTGGGGCTCGGGGCGTGCCTGGCCGACGACATGGGTCTCGGCAAGACCGTCCAGACGCTGGCGCTCGAGGCGCTGGAGCGGGCCGCGGGCGAGCACCGGCCGACGCTGGTGCTGTGCCCGATGTCGCTGGTCGGCATGTGGCAGCGGGAGGCGGCGACCTTCGCGCCGGGCCTGCGGGTCCACGCCCACCACGGCAGCGCCCGCGCGCACGGCGACGCGCTCGCCGAGCAGGTCGCCGCGGCCGACCTCGTCGTCACGACCTACGCCACCGCCGCCCGTGACGCCGATGAACTCGAGAAGGTCACCTGGCGGCGCCTGGTGCTCGACGAAGCGCACGCCATCAAGAACGCCGACACCGCGACGGCCAAGGCGGTGCGGCGGTTCACGGCCGGGCACCGGCTCGCGCTGACCGGCACCCCGGTGGAGAACCGGCTGGCGGACCTGTGGTCGGTGCTGGACCTGCTCAACCCCGGGCTGCTCGGCAGCCGGTTCGAGTTCCGGCAACGATTCGCCGTCCCGATCGAGCGGCGGGGCGACACCGACGTGGCCGCCGAGCTGCGGCGGCTCACGCGGCCGTACCTGCTGCGCCGGGTGAAGACCGACCCCGCGATCGTCCCCGAGCTCCCGGAAAAGCTCGAGATCCGGCAGGAGTACCGGCTCACCCGCGAACAGGGCACGCTGTACTGCGCGATCGTCGACGAGATGATGAAGAAGATCGAGAACAGCCAGGGCATCAAGCGCCGCGGCAACGTCCTCGCCGCGATCACGAAGCTCAAGCAGGTCTGCAACCACCCCGCGCACCTGCTGCACGACGGCTCCCCGATCGGGCGTCGCTCCGGCAAGGTCAGCCGCCTCGAAGAGGTCCTGGCGGAGATCCTGGCGTCGGGTGATCGGGTGCTGTGCTTCACGCAGTACACCGAGTTCGGCCACATGCTCGTGCCCCACCTGACCGACCGGCTCGGCGTCGAAGTCGCCTTTTTGCACGGCAGCCTGGCCAAAGGCGCGCGAGACGCGATCGTGGACCGCTTCCAATCCGGCGACGGGCCGCGGATCCTGGTGCTCTCGCTCAAAGCGGGCGGCTCCGGGCTCACGCTGACCGCCGCCAGCCAGGTCCTGCACCTGGACCGCTGGTGGAACCCGGCCGTGGAGAACCAGGCCACCGACCGGGCGTTCCGGATCGGCCAGGGCCGCACCGTCCAGGTCCGGAAGTTCGTCTGCCCGGGCACCATCGAGGACCGCATCGACACCCTGATCACCAGGAAGCGCGCGCTCGCGGGCATGGTCGTCGGCGAGGGCGAAAGCCGGCTCACCGAACTGTCCACCGACGCGCTGCGCGGGGTGCTCACCCTGGGGGAGGACGCGATCGATGACTGAACCGCTCCCGTGGTGGCCGACCCGGTTCCTCCGGGCGCTGACGGCGATCGGCGTCCTCTTGCCCGCACCCGGCCGGGGCCGCGTCGTGTCCCTGGAGGTCGGCGCCGGGCGCGTCGAGGCCGAGGTGCGGGACGGCCGCGCGTACCAGGTGCGGATCGGGCTGACGGCGTTCGGGAAGGCGGACTGGGCGGCCATCACCCACGCCCTCGCCGCGAAGGCGTCGGCCACCGTCCTGCTGCTCAGCGGCGAGCTGCCCCGCGACGTCGAGCAGATCTTCACAGCGGTCCGGTTGCCGCTGTTCCCGTCGTCGGCGCGGGAGGTGTCGCTGGACTGCACCTGCCCGGACGCCGAAGTGCCGTGCGGCCACCTGAACGCCGTGTTCGCCGCGCTCGTGGCCCGGGTCGCCGACGACCCGTTCACCGTCCTCGCCCTGCGCGGCCGGAACCGCGAAACGCTGCTGGAGGAGCTGAAGAACCGGCTCATCTCCGCCGAACCGCTCGATCCCGACGACCGGTCGCCGGCCCTGACCGAGGTCATGGACACCTTCTTCGCCGGCGGCCAAGCCCCGGGCCTGGCCGCCGCGGCACCGCTGCACGGACCGCGTACACCGGTCGACGCGCTCCTGGACCAGGCCCCGCCGTTCACGATCACGGCGGGCGGCGAAGACGTCACCGAACTGCTCCGGCCGGCGTACCGGGCACTCGCCGGAGACCCCGGCGCTTAGCTTCGGCAGGCGGTGACGACGGTCCGGCTGCGACACTGTCCGGCATGACGTTCCGGTCGCAGCCCCTGGATCCGGCCTCGTGGCCGGACCTGGAGCGGGTGTTCGCGGGCCGGGCCGGCCGGGGCGACAGCTGCTGGTGCCAGCGGTTCCGGCGGCACGACCAGCCGGACAACCGCGCCGCGCTGCGTCGCGAGGTCGACACCGTCGCGGTGCCGGTGGGGCTCGTCGGGTACGTCGACGACGAACCGGTGGGCTGGACCCGGGTGCAGCCGCGCGCCCTGCTGCCGGGCGTGACGGGGAACCGTGCGGTGCGCCGGCTGCTCGAGGACGATCCGGCGGCGTGGTGGGTCACGTGTTTTGTCGTCCGGCGCGGGCACCGGGGTCACGGTGCCGGCGTTTCCTTGCTGGGCGCCGCCGTCGAGTGGGCCCGGGAGCACGGGGGGTCCGTTGTGGACGGACACCCGGTCGACGTCGCCGCGCTGGCGGCGGTCCCGTCGCCCTCCGCGGTGTTCACCGGCACGGTCGCCATGTTCACCCGGGCGGGGTTCACCGAGATCGGCCGGACGTTCCCGAGCCGGCCGATCATGCGCAAGCGGCTGCGGCCATAGCCGCGTGCTCCCGGGCTCGGGAGCAGGAAGACCGGCGCCGTACCGACCGGGTGGTATGTTGGCGCGGTGATCGAAACGGCGCGCCGGACCTGGCGATTCCTGGAGCCATACCACGGGATGATCTACTTCGCGCCGGAAGCCGCCGCCGCGTACGCGGAGCTCGGCATCACCGGCCGCGCCGGCTACTTCGCGTCGCGGTCGGCGGCGTTCGGCGCGGTCCCGGCGCCGGTCGTGGTCGCGACCTTCTTCAACTTCAACCCGGCCCTCGTCACGGCGTCGATCAGCACCGTCTGGTCCGCCAGCGAGCCGGCCGCGGTCCTCGCCGCCCGTTACGCCGCGGCCGACCAGGCCCTGCGCGGCGTCCTGGGCGACGCGATCGGCTCACCCGGGATGCGCCGGGCCGCCGTACTCCTGCGCGAGGCCGCCGAGACGGTCACCGGCGACGTCACCGGCCGCCCGCTCTTCGCCGCCCACGCGGCGTTGCCGTGGCCCACCGAGCCGCACCTGGTCCTGTGGCACGCGCAGACCCTGCTCCGCGAGCACCGCGGCGACGCGCACGTGGCCGCCCTGCTGACGGCCGGCCTGCGCGGCGTCGAAGCCCTCATCACCCACGCCGCCTCCGGTGCCGTCCCCGCCGAGACCTTGCGCACGTCCCGGGGGTGGTCCGAGGACGACTGGAACCGGGCCGTCACCGGCCTCCGCGAGCGGGACTGGCTCACCGACGACGCCGACCTGACGTTCACCCCCGGCGGCGCCGCCCGCCGAGCGGAGATCGAGAAGGCGACCGACGAGAACAGCGTCGTGCCCTACGCCCACATCGGCGAGCCCGCCTGCGCCGAACTGCAGGCACTGGTGAGCCCGTTCAGCCGGGCACTCGCCGAAAAGCTCATGCCGTGGGCGCTCGCGAGGCAGTAGCCGAGCCGCTGCGTGAATGACTCGTCCGCGAAGTCCTGTCTTCGCGGACGAGTCACCCACCACCCCCTCAGGAGGTGCTGCAGCTGACGCTCGGCCAGTTCCAGTTCCCGTTGTGCTGGATGGTCACCCCGAAGTTGTTGCCGCTGCCGTTGGGTGTCGCGGTCATGACCTGACTGCTCGGCCAGGTGGCGTTGACGTTCCAGGTGGCGATGATCTTCGCGGGGCTCGGCACCGTCATGGTCACCGTCCACGAACTGGCGCCGCTGACCGAGACGTTGAGGTTGTACCGGTCGCTCCAGGACTGGCCGGCCGACAGCGAGGCGCTGCAGCTGCCGCCGCCCGGGGTCGTGGTCGGGGTAGTGGTGCCCGTTGGGGTCGTCGTCGGCGTGGTGGTCGTGCCTCCGGAGTTGAGGACGTTCAGCACCGAGTTGTAGGCGGACTTCTTGTTGCCGTTGCCGTCGAACAGGAGCGGGCTCTCGCCGGAGCGCCACGAGTCGCTGTCACGCACGCCCCACACGGTGATGCCGACGCAGCGCGCGACGTTCACGCACGCCTGGGTCAGCGCCGCGTACTGCGACGTCGACGCGTTCGTGACGTCGACCTCCGTCAGCGCCACGTCGACGCCGAGCGCCGCGAAGCTGGAGATCGTCGTCTGGAGGTTGCCGGGAACCGAGCTGCCGCCGGTGAAGTGGGCCTGCAGGCCGACGCAGTCGATCGGCACGCCGCGGGACTTGAAGTCCCGCACCATGTTGTAGACACCCTGGGTCTTGCCGTAGCTCCAGTTGTCGATGTTGTAGTCGTTGTAACAGAGCTTGGTCGACGGGTCGGCCGCGCGGGCGGTCTTGAACGCGACCTCGATCCAGTCGTTGCCGGTGCTCTGCAGGTTCGACGACCGGCGGCTGCCGTCTTCGTTGAAGGCCTCGTTGACGACGTCCCAGTACGCGAGTTTCCCTTGGTAGTGGGCCATCACCTTCTGGATGTGGTTGATCATCGCGCTGCGCAGCGAGCTGCCGCCCATGTTCTGCATCCAGCCCGGCTGCTGGGCGTGCCAGGCCAGGGTGTGGCCGCGGACCTGGGCGCCGTGGCTGATCGCCCAGTTGTAGATCTGGTCGCCGGAAGAGAAGTTGAACTGGTTCTGGTTCGGCTCGGTCGCGTCCGGCTTCATCTCGTTCTCGGGCGTGACCATGTTGAACTCGCGCGCGGCGAGCGTGGTGTAGGCCGAGTTGCTCAGCTTGCCGGCGGCGATCGCCGTGCCGAAGTACCGGCCGGACTGCGCGGCCGCGGCGCCCAGGGTGCTGGCCGCGGCGTCGGCGCCGGGAGCGGCCACGAGGACGGCGGCCACGGCGGTCACGGTGGTGACTCCGGCCACTACCCGGCCGACCGAGGACCGCCACCACCGGTTGCCGCGCAGGCCTGACGAACTTCCCGCCATCCGAGATCTCCTTCCGGGCTCCCGCCCAGGAGCTGTCCACCTCGGGGTCGAGTCCCCGCCGGCGTTTTCCGGGCCTGGGAACCAAGTCGTCGGTGACCTGGACGAAAATCGACGATGTTCACTGTCCGCGATCAGGAGAGCACGCGGCGCCGAGGCCGGGCAAAGAGTTTCGGTCGAGTTTCGGGGCACCCGCGCGAGCGACGACGGCGTGCCTGGCGAGCGCGAGGCTCGCCAGGCACGGGGCGTCAGGCCGGGTTGTCCAGCGTCAGGGCCGTGCAGCGGATGCCGCCGCCACCCTTGCGCAGCTCGGTGGTGTCCAGCTGCACCACCGCCAGGCCCAGGGACCGCAGGTCCGCGGCCAGGCGGGGCGCGCCGCTGGTCATGGTCACCGTGCGGCCGTCGCTGATCAGGTTCAGCGCGAACGCCGCCGCCTCGTCCGGGGCCACCTCGATCAGGTCCATGCCGAGCCCGCGCAGCGTGCGCAGGCTCGGCGCGTCCAGCGCCTGCGGGTTGTACGCCAGCACGCGGCCGGGGTGGATCACCGCGACCGCCAGGTCCAGGTCGTACCACTGCGGGCTCGTGGTCCGGAGGGCGACGACCTCGTAGCCGAGGTGCCGCGACAGCGTGTCGAGCGCGCGGAAGTCCGTGCGCTGGCCGTGGGCGCTGAGCAGCAGGTCGCCGCAGGCCAGCGCGTCACCCTGGCCGCTGAAGGCGTACGGCGTCTCCGCGACGTCGAAGCCGTTTTCCTCCAGCCAGGCCCGGTGGTGCGGCGTTTCCGCGGCCCGCTCCGGCGGGAGGGTGGCCAGCACCGCGCGGTCGCCGCGGACGACCGCCGCGTTGGCCGTGTAGGTCATGTCGGGGCAGCCGGGGTCGGCGTCGACGAACTCCACCTTGCGGCCGGCGGCCAGGTGCGCGGCGACGATGCGGTCGTGCTCGGCGACCGCGGCCGCGACGTCGGGCTGGACGCCGACGTGCATATACGGGTTGATCTCGTAGTCGATCCGGAAGTAGTCCGCGGCGCACATCAGCAACCTGCGGTGGGAGACCGGGGCTTCCTCGGTGGTGGCCGGGGAGACACGCGGGACGGTGCTGGTCATGGTCACTCGTTTCGTCGGGCGGGCGGTACGGGCTGGCGGGGCGCCCTCGAGTGGGGGCGCCCGGCCGGATCGGTGCTGTACCGCGGGTTCGCCGCGTCCGGACGTACGACGGTGGACGTCCGAAGGCGGCCGGTGGGGCCCGGCGAATCGAGCGGACCGGGTCAGCCCAGGCCGCGGAGGCGGAACAGCTCGATCGTCATGAGGTGCTGCGCCCGAGCCGCGTCGAGGCGCTGGGCGATCGTCGTGGCCGAGGTCGCCGGCCGCATCGCCGAGGACACCGCGCGCACCAGTTTGGTGATCATCACATCTCCATTCGATTCTTTCCCCGGCCGGGTTTCCGATCTCCGGCCCGGGGTCATCAGATTGCCCGGGAGCGTGGCCGGAGGTCTGGCCAGATCCGGACAGCTTCGCCGCTTCGGCGGCGACAATGGGTGAAAGCACGTGGAGGTTCCCGATCTTGGTCGATTAACCGCGCCGGGCGCGGGAACGGCAGGGGAATCAGCGGTTGGCGTTCAGGAACCCGATCACGACGGCCCCCCACCAGCACAGCTGCGAGATCGCCGTGGTGAGGCCGCCGCGCACGAGCAGGCGCCGGGGGACGGGACCGGCCACGACGGCCATCCGCTTGCCCAGCTCCATGACCTGGACGCCGTTGACGGTGAGCACGGCCACCAGCGCCAGTTTCACCACCGTGGCGGCCGCGTGCAGGTTCGGTTCGAGCAGCGCGCCGCTGCCGACCAGGCCCGTCAACCCGGCCCACACCAACAGGTGCAGCCGGGAGGTGCTGCGGACGGCTTCGGCGAACGTCGAGCGGCCGAGCACCCACAACGCGAAGAAGTAGTCGGCCACCAGCACCGCGCCGAGACCCAGGACGAGGGAGGCGAGGTGGGCGAACAACGCGATGGTGTGCCACGCCGCGTTCGGGTGCGCCACCGAGGAAACCCAGATCGCGGCGACGAGCAGCATGATCGAAGCAGCCATCGCGAGATAGGGCCTGTAGTGTCGGAAATCGGTCGGCCGCACCACCCTGGGCGGCAGCTCTTCCGCCGGCGCGAGACGCGGGCGGATCGGGGTGCCGGCCGGGCGGTGGCGCTCGGCGGCCCGGCCGGCCCCGTCGGGCTCCGGAATCCTTACGGGGATGCCGTTGTCGAGCATGTCCTGTCCTTCCGGAAAACGGCCGGCGAGGCCGTGAAGGGGCGGGGGCCGGGTACGAGGTCCTGCCGGCGTCGGCGTGCGGAATGCACGCCGGTTCCCTGCTGATTACAGGCCATGGCGGACTTGGCTGGGAGCGTTGTCCGGAAAGGACAATCAATCGGCTCTTCCCGAGGACGCGCGGGAGGGGACAAAGTGTTACAGGTACGGCGAATGCCGACGTGAGGGTGCGATTGACCGCACCCGGATGGCCGCCCCGGAATCGCGGCGAAATGATGCGTCACGGGACGGCGTGCGTCGTTGCCGGGCCGTCCGGTGGCGCGTCAGGCGGACACGGGCCCCGCCATGGCCCGGTATTCGTGGCCGTGCGGCTGCTCGATCGTGCTGAGCACGAAGGCGCGCATGGGCTGCGGCAGCCCACGGCCGTCGAGGTACGGGTCGGCGTGGGAGAGCAGGCCGGCGTCGGCGATTTCCTCGGCCAGCTCGTCTTCGCCCGGAGGCAGGGACCCCGGCGTGCCGGCCGGGGTCCGGGCGAGCTGGTGCAGCAGTTCCCGTGCGGGCGGGCTGAGCGTGCGGTAGGCGGACTCCAGGGAGTACCGCATGGACAGGTCCCCGACACTCAGCCAGTCGACGGTGTTGTCGTTCAGGCGCCACTCTTCGACGACGCGGCGCAGGGTCAGGTGCGGCCGTGAGGCGATCTTGCGGATGGCCAGGTCGAGCGCGAGCGGCAGGTCCCCGCACAGCTCGGCGAGCCGTGCGCAGTCCTGCCCGGCGGTGACGGCGAGGTGCGGCAGCGCGGCGGTGATCATCGCGATCGAGTCGCCGCGTGACAGCGGGGTCAGCTGCAACCGGTCGACGTCGCGCAGGCCCAGCAGCCGCTTGCGGCTGACCAGCAGCGTGGTGCTCGTGGTGGTCTCGGCGAGCAGCGGGCGCACCTGCTGCTCGTCCTGCACGTTGTCCAGCAGCACCAGGAGCCGGCGATCGGCCAGGAGCGTGCGGTAGACCCCGGCGCGGTGGTCGAAGCTGCCGGAGAGGTCCTCGACGCCGAGGGCCCGCAGGAAGCCGTCGAGGACGTCGCCGGCCTCCGGTGCGGCCGGCGCGCCGGCCAGGCCGTGGCGCAGGCCGCCGAGGTCGGCGTAGAGCTGCCCGTCGGGCAGGTCCGCCGCGACCGAATGGGCGTAGTACAGCGCGAGATCGCTCTTGCCGACCCCGGCCGGGCCGCTGATCACCATGGGCGTGTCCCCGGGTGAGCGCAGCCACGCCAGCTCGGTCGTGCGGCCGGTGAACCCCCGCGGCCGCTGGGGTAGTTGAGCCGGGTGCGACGGAACCCCGCCGCGCCGCTGGAACAGTGCCGGTCTTCTGGTGCGCCCCCCGATCGAGGGCTGCGTATAGCCGCCGGTGGCGACGTGCCAGTGCCGCCGCCACGCCTCGTCGTCGCCGCCGCACGCGGCGACGAACGCGAGGGTCACCTGCAGCGACGGCATCCTGTTGCCGCTCGCCGCGCTCGAGAGCACGGACGACGAGAACATCGCCGACCGGGCCATTTCCCGGTATGTCGGATTTCCGGCCCGTGCTCGCAGTTCGCGCAATTCCCGAGCGAACTGGGTGGCGACGCCGCCGGACGTGTTGACGGGCTTTTCCGGTCTGCCCATGTGAATCCCCTTCCCCTTACTCACTCAGCGTCGCTGACGGCGGCTGGTATCTCTTCCGCTGCATGGCGGTGTCGTTGGCCCGTTCGTGTATTGTGTGCCTGATTTTCCGGCGAATTCCGGTGATCTTTTACATCCATCGCGTGAATTGTGCGAACGCTCGACGGCCGCCCGCGCGGTGCGGGCGGCCGGGGCGCTGCTGTGGTGGTCAGGCTACGGCGACGCGTGCGCGGGGGGCGGTCATGCCGAGCAGGGCGCACAGCGCCGCCACCAGGCCGAGCGCGCCGCACAGCCACCAGACCCCGTTGCCCAGCGCGACCCACGTGGCGACGCCGAACAGCGGACCGAGTGCCATCCCGAGGCCGAAAGTCGCTTGGTGGGCGCTGATGTAGCGCGCCTTGACGGCCGACGGGAAGGACGAGGGGTAGGCGAACATGGTCGGGCCGTTGATCATGATGCCGAAGACGAACACCACCGTACACACGATCAGCGCGACGGCCGAGCCGCCGCTGATGCCGAAGCCGGCGACCCCGAGTCCCATCAGCGCGGTGCCGGCCGTGGCGGCGACGCGCCCCGGCCAGCGCGTGACGAACGACGTGATCTTCAGCTCGCACAGGATGAGCACGGCCGATGCGGTCACGAGCACGACGCTGTAGAGCCACGTCGGGTGGCCTTCGGAGTTGATCTTGAGCGGCAGGGCGACGGTGTACTGGACGTAGACGATCGAGCCGATCAGCACCGACGCCAGGAAGAACCAGAAACGCCCGTCCCGCAGCAAAGTCGCGTACGCCGCCCGGGTGCCGGTATCGGCCCGCTCCGACGGTGCCTCGCGCTCGACGCGGTGGTCGGGCAGCAGCCGGATCGCCAGGAACGCGTAGAGCACCGCGGTGGCCGAGTCGAACCACAGCAGCAGGTTCCAGTCCAGCAGGATCAGCCCGGCGGCGATCAGCGGGCTGAGCGACGCGCCGAGGTTGAGGGCGGTGCGCATCATCGAGAAGCCCATCACCCGATCGTCTGCGGGCATCAGCTCGCTCAGCAGGACCGCCGCCGCGGGCCGGTAGCTCTGGGTCGCGAGACCGGCCAGCAGCAGTGCGACGAGCAGCGCCACGAACATCCCGGGACTGGCGAACAGGGGGACGACGGCGAGGACCACGGCCGAGCCGAGCATCGCGGCGAAGATGGTGGCGCGCGGGCCGATGCGGTGCACCAGCTCCCCGCCGGCCAGCCCGCCGAGGACCGAACCGATGCTGTACGCGGCGATGGCGAGGCCGGCCTGGCCCGCGGAGAAGCCGCGGAAAACCAGGTACAGCACCATGAACGTCTGGACGAACGCGCCGAGCTGGTTGACGAGCACGCCGCCGAGCAGGTACCGCACCGGCGTCGGAGTCCGGCGCAGGACGGCCAGCACGCCGGTGGGTTTGTCGGTGATCGGGGTCACGGTGGAGCCTCCTGGTGGCTTGCGAACGGGTGCGCCGCACCGGAATCGGCCTCGGGCCGAGGAGCGGCGTACACATTCCAGCCGCCGGGCGAGTTGACCGGCAGAGTTGTCTCCTCCGGAAAATCAACTCGGGGGCGATCCGCGGTGCGAGGAATTCGGAGCGTGACCCTTCGGTCGCGCAATTCACCGCACAAGCGTCCGGCCGGACGCAGCGATTGCTGCATCCGGCCGGTGCGGGAAAATCAGAGCCCGACGATCTGCTCGTGATCGATTTCGACGAATTCCAGGATCAGGTCGGCGAACTGGCCGGCGATCAGCTTCTGGTAGGCGGCCGACCCGGTGTGGGCGTCGTAGGCGGCCTGGTCCGCGAAGTGTTCGACGAACAGCAGGTAGTCCGGCTTGGCGGGGTCGCGGTAGACGCGGAAGGACAGGGTGCCGTCCTCCTGCCCGGGACCCAGCGGCGCGAACTCGTGCACGAGCTTCTCCGCTTCGTCCTGCTTGCCCGGCTTGAGGGGGATGGGGAACACCTTCGCCAGCATCGGAGAGCCTCTCTCTAGTGCGGTGCGCGTCCGGCGCGCCGCCGTTGAGGAAGACTCTGCCGGGCGCGAGCGGCCGAGTCTGGTCAGATCCGGACACGATCTCCGCGGCCCGGATACGCCTCCGTGCGGCATGTCCGGATGTGGCTAGCTTCGCGCCCGCGCATCCCTTAGACCTGTGTCATGACGACTTTTTCGGCCGTGGTCACCACCGGCATCTACTGCCGCCCGGGCTGCGGCGCGAAGCCGCTCGCGGAGAACGTGAAGACGTTCGAGCTGGCGGCCGAGGCCGAGGCCGCGGGGTTCCGCGCGTGCCTGCGCTGCCGCCCCTACCGGGTGGCGGGCCCGGTCGGGGCCGAGGCGCCGGAGCTCGTCTGCCGCGCGGTCCAGCTGATCATCGCCGGCGCGCTGGACACCGGGACGGAGGCGGCGCTGGGCGAGCGCCTGGCGGTGTCCCCGCGGCACCTGCGCCGGCTCTTCCACGACCACCTCGGCGTCACGCCCGACCAGCTCGCCCGCTCCCGGCGGGCGCACTTCGCCCGCCGCCTGCTCGACGACTCCGACCTGACGGTCGCCGACGTGGCCTTCGCCTCCGGGTTCGGCAGCCTCCGCCAGTTCAACCGCGACATGAAGCTGGTCTTCCGCGCGTCCCCGGTCGAGCTGCGCAACCGGCGCCGGCGCGCCGACCGGCTCGCCGCGGACGGCGGCCTGGCCATGCGGCTGCCGTTCGCGCCGCCCCTGCACTGGGAGGCGCTGAGCACGTTCCTCGGCGAGCGCGCGGTCCCCGGCGTCGAGTCGGTGCTCGACGGCGTCTACCGGCGCACGATCAGCATCGACGGCGAGGCGGGCGTCGTCGAGGTGCGCCGCGGCGGTGACGACCACCTGCTGCTGATCGCGCACATGCCGTTCTGGGAGGGCATCATCCACGTCGTCGACCGCGTCGGGCGGATGTTCGGCGTCGACGCCGACACCGCCCCGGCCGAGGCCGCGCTGCGCGACGACCCGGTGCTGGCCCCGCTGCTGCGCGCGCGTCCCGGCCTCCGCGTCCCCGGGGCCTGGGGGTTCTTCGAGATCGGGGTGGAGGCGGTGCTGAGCCAGCGCAGCGCCCGGCCGCTGGTCCGGCGGCAGCTGGCCGCGCTGGTCGAGGCGGCCGGCACCGCGGTCCCCGGCCTGGAGGACGGGCTGACCCACCTCTTCCCCTCGGCCGAGACGCTCGCGCACGCGGACCTGGCGGGCGTGCTGCCCGCGGCCACCGCCAAGACGGTGCGCGGGTTCGCCGCCGCGGTCGCCGCCGACGAGACCCTGCTCGACGGCGGCACGAGCCTGGCCGACTTCACCGCCGCGCTGACGGCCGTGCCGGGAGTGGGGGAGTGCGCCGCCCACCAGATCGCGCTGCGGCTGGGCTACGCCGACGCGTTCCCCGCCGCCGACCGGACGCTCTGCACGACGCTGCTGGCGAACGACATCCTCGACGACAGCGAGGGCCTGGCGAAGGCCTGGCACCCGTGGCGCGCGTTCGCCGCGACCCACCTGATCGCCGCCGGCGTCCCCACGCTGGCGGCCTGACCTACCGCGGCTGGTCGTGAGTGGTTAGGGCGGTTCTAACCGCCCTAACCACTCACGAGAGCCGCGGCAGACCCACCGAAGTAACCGAAGGAACGAGGAGAATGTCCATGGACAGCGTCCAGCGAGGGCTCGCCGAAACACTGCGTGCCCTGCACCACGACCGCACGCTGGTGCTGCCGAACGCCTGGGACGCCGCCAGCGCGGCCCTCATCGCGCAGGCAGGGGCCCCGGCGATCGCCACCACCAGCGGCGGGGTCGCCTGGTCGGCGGGCCGGCCCGACGGGCACGGCCTGACGCGCGCCGAAATGGCCGCCCTGGTCGCCCGGATCGTGCAGGTCGTCGACGTCCCGGTGACGGCCGACATCGAAGGCGGCTACGGCCCGTCCGACGACGACGTCGCCGCGACCGTCGCCGCGATCGTCGAGGCCGGCGCCGTCGGGATCAACCTGGAGGACTCGACCGCGCCCGGCGGGCCGCTGTTCGACGTCCCCGCCCAGGTCGGCCGGGTCCGCGCGGCCCGCGACGCGGCGACCGCGGCCGGGCTGCCCGAGCTGTGGATCAACATCCGCACCGACGTCTACCTCTTCGGCATCGGTGAGGCCGAGGGACGCCTCGACGACGTCCTGACCCGGGCGGGCGCCTACGCCGCGGCCGGCGCCGACAGCCTGTTCGTGCCGGGCCTGATCGACCTGGAGACCCTCGGCCTCCTGGTCAAGGAGAGCCCGCTGCCGGTCAACGTGATGGTGTGGCCGGGCGCCCCGAGCGTCGCGGAGCTGGAAGCCGTCGGCGTCCGCCGGATCAGCGTCGGCACCGCGATCGCCCAGGCGGCCTACGCCGTCGCCCGCAACGCCGCGGTCGAGCTGCTCGGGCACGGCACCTACAGCGCGCTCGAGGGCGGCCTCGACTTCGGCGCCGTGAACAGCGCCGTCACCGGCTGAGCGCAGCCGACCGGCCGGCGGGCCGCGACGGGACCTGCGGGTCCCCTCGCGGCCCGCCGTCGTTACCCACTCGTCTACCTCAAATCACACGGTATTGATTTTCCTTGGTGGCCAATGGTTTCCATCAATTAAACGGAAGCCTTGAATCACTTCCAACGCGGCCGGACCGAGTCCGCGACCTGCAGTTGGAGCCCCGAGGAAGTGATGAGATGACCGTTGTCGAGCCGCTGTCCGTGCCCGAAGGTGACGTCAGGCCGCCCGATACCGCCGCGGAGGTCCTCGCCCGTGCCCAGGCACTGGCGCCGGTGCTCCGGGAGCGCGCCGAGGAGATCGAGCGGGCCCGGCGGCTGCCCGCCGACGTCGTGGAACTGCTGCGTGCCACCGGAGTCTTCCGGATGGGGTTCGCCAAGGACCGCGGCGGCCCCGAGCTGACCTCGGCCGAGCAGACCGAGGTGATCGAGGCCATCGCCTACGGTGACGCCGGCGCCGGGTGGTGCGCGATGATCGGGTCCGACACCGGTCTCTACGCGTCCTTCCTCGACCGCGCCGTCGCCGACGAGATGTTCCCCAGCCCGGACGTGGCGACCGCGGGCCTGCTGTTCCCCAACGGCCGCGCGGAGATCGTCCCCGGCGGTTACCGCCTCACCGGCCGCTGGCAGTTCGGCAGCGGCGTCACCCACGCCGACTGGGTCGTCTCGGGCGCCTTCCTCTACCGCGACGGCGCACCCGAGCCCGGCGCCGACGGGGCCCCGCACGACTCGATCCTGCTCATGGTGCCGAAGTCCGACGTCGAGGTGCTCGACACCTGGCACACCACCGGTCTCGCGGGCAGCGGCAGCTGCGACTACACGATCACCGACGTGTTCGTGCCCGCCGAGCACACGCTGGTCTTCTCGGACGTCCGCAGCGGGACGGGCCCGCTGGCCCAGCCCGAGGTGCACATGCGGAACATGCCGGGCGTCGCGCTCGGTGTCGCCCGCGCCGCGCTGGACCACGCCCGTGACCTCTCCGTCGCCGCCGGCCGCGCGGAGGACTACCGCACGCAGGTCACCCTGGCCGACTGCGAAGCCGACTTCAACGCCACTCGCGAAGGCGTCTACGGCGCCCTTCGCCGCCAGCACGAAGTCCTGTCCGCGGGCGGCACCCTGGACGACCTCACGCCGTCCGAGCGCGCCGCGCTCCCGCTGTCGCGGCGGCACGCGTTCCGCACCGCCCGCTCGATCGTCACCCGGCTCTACGACCTGGTGCAGACGAGCGCGATCTACCGGCCCTCGCCGCTGGACCGCTGGCTGCGCGACACCACCACGATGTGCCAGCACATCGTGGCGCAGGACCGGATCCTGCAGACCGCCGGCGCCCACCTGCTCGGTGGCCGGCCCGCGTTCCCGCTGGCCCTCGGGATCACCTCCAGCCGGCGCTGACCCACCCCGAACCACCCCGATCCGCCCTCCACCTAAGGAAGAAACCGATGCGCAAGCTCAAGGTCGCCGTGTGCGCGGCCGCCGCACTGGCTGTCACGCTCTCCGCGTGCAGCACCCCGGGCGGCACGACCGCCGCCAGCACCCCCGACGGAGCCGCGGCCCCCGCGGCCGCCGCCGCGAACATCGACCGCGACGCGGTCGTCAGCTACAGCGAGACCGAGCCGGCCGCCCCGCTGGTGCCCGGCAACACCACCGAGGTCGGCGGGATCAGCGTGCTGGGCACGCTGTTCCGCGGCCTCATCGAGTACGACGCCAAGACGGCCGCCCCGCACAACGCCGTGGCCGACTCGATCAGCACGACCGACTCGAAGACCTGGACGATCAAGCTCAAGTCCGGCTGGACGTTCCACGACGGCACCCTCGTCACCGCGAAGAGCTTCGTCGACGCGTGGAACTACACCGCCTATTCGCCGAACCTGATGGCGGGCGCCAGCTACTTCTCCCACGTCCAGGGCTTCGCGCAGGTCAACAACGCCACCTCGGACGGCAAGCAGCCGGCCACCCTGCCGGCGAGCAAGGAGCTTTCGGGCCTGAAGCTGGTCGACGACAGCACGTTCACCGTCGCCCTCGACGCGCCGTTCTCGGAGTTCGGCGTCCAGCTCGGTTACGCGGCGTTCTTCCCGCTGCCCGCGAGCTTCTTCGCCGACCGCAAGGGTTTCGAAGCTCACCCGATCGGTGATGGGCCGTTCAAGTTCGAGTCGTACACGCCGGGCAAGGACCTCGTCGTCAAGCGGTTCGACGGCTTCGCCGGCACGCAGAAGGTGAACATCGGCGGCATCGACTTCCGCTTCTACACCGACCTCGACAAGGCCTACGCCGACGTCCTGGCCAACAAGCTCGACTTCCTGTCGTTCACGCCGTGGACCTCCACCCAGGGCGGCAAGATCAAGAAGGACCTGCCCGAGAACCGGCGCAAGACCTACACCTACCTCGGCTACCAGGCCATCGCGTTCCCGCTGTTCGACAAGCGCTACGACAACCCGCAGTTCCGCCAGGCGATCTCCATGGCGATCGACCGGAAGTCGATGATCCAGCAGGTCTTCAACGGCGGCCGCACCCCGGCCGACGGCCTGGTCGCCCCGAACGTCCAGGGCCACCTCGACAACCAGTGCGGCGAGCTGTGCACCTACGAGCCGCAGAAGGCCAAGCAGCTGTTCGACGCCTCCGGGTTCCAGGGTGACATCGAGCTGACGTCCAACATC
Organism: Amycolatopsis sp. NBC_01307; assembly: GCF_035975215.1. Classification (NCBI taxonomy): domain Bacteria; kingdom Bacillati; phylum Actinomycetota; class Actinomycetes; order Pseudonocardiales; family Pseudonocardiaceae; genus Amycolatopsis; species Amycolatopsis sp. NBC_01307. The sequence goes on from NZ_CP108403.1 coordinate 1,103,279, forward strand.
GACTCCGGCAACCAGGAGTGGATGGAGGTCATCTGCAAGCAGATCCAGGCTTCGCTGGGCCGCACCTGCAAGTTCACCCCGCAGACCACCCTCGGCGACTTCCGCTCGAAGCTGAACGACCGGAGCGTCACCGGCATCTACCGCTCGGCGTGGGTCGCGGACTACCCGTCGATCGAGAACTTCCTCAACCCGCTGTTCCGCACCGGTGCCGCCTCGAACGTCGGGCAGTACTCGAACCCGAAGGTCGACGAGCTGCTCAAGGAAGCCGACGCCGCGCCGTCGCAGCAGCAGGGCCAGGCGCTGTACCAGCAGGCCGAAAAGCTGGTCCTGCAGGACATGCCGACCATCCCGATCTGGTGGCAGTCCGGCACCGCGGCCTGGTCGACCCGGCTGCACGACGTCCAGCCCACCCAGTTCCGCGAGCTCGACCTCTTCAGCGTGACCGTCAGCAAGTAGTCCCCGTGCGGCGCGCCGGGACCCGGCGCGCCGCACCCCGAGATGGAAAGCAGGCACGTTATGACCGTCCACGAGGTGGATGTCCTGATGATCGGGGCCGGCCCGGCGAACCTCGCGCTGGCCGTGGCCATCGAGGAGTGCGGCCGGTCCGATCTGGCCGGCGGCGCCATGATCCTGGAGCAGCACGAGGACGTGAAGTGGCAGCGCAACCTGATGCTGCCGTGGGCCCGCAGCCAGGTGTCCTACGTGAAGGACCTGGTCACCCTGCGCAACCCGCGCAGCCGGTTTTCGTTCCTCAACTTCATGCACGAGCGCGGTGAGCTCGACGAGTTCGTCAATCTCGGCACCTTCAACCCGTTCCGCTGGCAGGTCTCGGCGTATCTGCAGTGGGTCGCCGACTCGCTCGAGCGCGTCCGGGTGCGCTACAACGCCCGCGCCGAGCGGATCCTGCCGATCCACTCCGAGTCGGGCGCGGTGCTCGGCTTCACCGTCCCGCTGTCCGACGGCGACACGGTCCTCTGCCGCGACCTGATCGTCGGCGGCGGCCGCGACGCCCACGTCCCGGAGGTCTTCCGCGGGCTGCCGGCCGAGCGGGTCGTGCACAGCACCGAGTACAGCACCCGCGTCGCCGACACGGTGGCGCAGGCCCGCCCGGGCAAGCCGCTGCGGCCGGTCGTGGTCGGCGGGGCGCAGAGCGCGGCCGAGATGTTCATGGCGCTGCACGAGCACGCGAAGGGCTCGTCCCCGACGATGCTGGTCCGCGCGATCGGCCTCAAGGACTACCAGACCAGCAAGTTCGTCAACGAGCTGTTCTTCCCGTCCTTCGTGGACGAGTTCTTCACGATGACCGACGAGGCGCGGGCGCGGGTGCTGGAAGAGATGCACCTGACCAACTACGCCGGCCTCGCGGCGCCGTTCCTCGAAGAGCTGTACACGATGATCTACCGGCAGAAGATGCAGGGCCTGCCGGTCTCCACGATCCGCGCGCTCAGCGAGGTCGTCGGGGCCCGCGCGGCGGAGGTCGAGGGCGGCGGCGAAGAGGTCGTGCTCGACGTCCGCGACCTCAAGCACGGCGGCATCGAGCAGATCCGCTGCGACGCGGTGTTCCTGGGCACCGGCTTCGACTCGCGGATGCCCGCGATGGTCCGCGGCCTGGCCGACTCGATCGGCCTGGACACCGTCTCGGTCAACCGGCAGTACCGCGCCGAGCTCGGCCGGGAGGCCCACGGCGCGCTGTACCTGCAGGGCGTCAACGAGGCCACGCACGGCATCTCCGACTCGCTGATCAGCGTGCTCGCCCAGCGCTCGGCCGACATCGTCCGTGACATCGTCGACCGCCGCGAAACGGGCACGGGTCCCGACGGTGGCCGCCGCACCTCCGGCGAGTCCGTGGTGGTGGCGGCATGATCGACGTCCGCAGGCTCGACCGCGAGCACCTGGAGCGCGCGTACGGGCTCGACTCGCAGCGGCTGCTGCCCTGGCCGGAGCTCAACGCGCCGTTCGAAGGCGCCTGGTGCGTCCTGCGCCCCGGCACCACCTCCACCCCGCACGCCCACCACGAGTACGAGATCTTCATCGCCGTCCACGGCGCGGCCACCCTGATCGTCGACGGCGAGCCGCACCCGTTCACCGCCGGCGACATCGTCCGGCTGCCGCCCGGCTCGACCCACTGCGTCACCAACGAGGGCGACGCGGACTTCGAGTACTACGGCGTCTGGTGGGACGCCGAGATGACGGCCCAGTTCGCGGCCCGCCACGAAGCGAGCGTGTCATGAACACGCGGACCGTGGTCATCTCCCCGGCGCCGACGGCGAACGGGGACCTGCACCTCGGCCACATCGCCGGCCCGTTCCTGGCCGCGGACGTGCACACCCGCTACGCCCGGGCCCAGGGCCGGGAAGTCCTGCTGGGCACCGGTTTCCAGGACACCTCGACGTTCGTCGTGACGACCGCGCACCACCGCGGCGTCACCCCGGCGGAGCTGGTGGCCACCTCGGCCGCGCAGATCGAGGCCAGCCTGGCCGCGCTGGGCATCGGCGTCGACGGCTACACCGGCGACGACGACCGGTTCACCAAGTGGGTCGTCGACTTCGTCGGCCGGCTCCACTCGGCGGGCAAGCTGGAACTGCGCACGATGAAGTTCCCGTACTCCGAGCGGACCGGCGAGTTCCTGCTGGACGGCTTCGCGGCCGGCGGCTGCCCGGAGTGCCTCGCCGAAAGCTGCGCGGGGCTCTGCGAGAGCTGCGGGGCCCTGGTGGCGGCGGGCGAGCTCCTCGGCGTCCGGTCCACTTTGGACCCCGAGGACCCCGTGGTGCTGCGCGAGGCCGACGTCCTCGTGCTGCCGGTCGAGCGCTACCGCGAGCAGCTGCGGGCGCACTTCGCGGCGAACGCCGCCGGGATGCGGCCGCACATGGCGCAGGCGATGGCGCAGATGCTGTCGCGGCCGCTGCCGGACTTCCCGGTGACCTACCCGATCTCCTGGGGCATCAAGGTGCCCTTCCCGGAGGTCGCGGGGCAGGTCGTCAACCCCAACGCCGAGCCGATGGCGTGGAGCATGCACTGCACGGCGCTCGCGGCCGAGCAGCGGGGCGTCGCGGCCGGCACCGAGGACGCGCTGTGGCTCGCCGGGGCCGGCTCGGAGATCGTGTACTTCCTCGGGTTCGACAACATCTACCCGTTCGCGATCGCCGGCCCGGCGATGCTGCTGGCCTTCGACGGCCAGTACGACCTGCCGACGCGCTACCTCACCAACGAGTTCTACGAGCTGGACCACCGGAAGTTCTCCACCAGCCGCGGGCACGTGGTGTGGAGCCGGGAGCTGGCCGCCGAGGTGCCGCGGGACCTGATCCGGTTCCACCTGGCCGCGACCAGCCCCGAGCACCAGCGCACCAGCTTCAGCCGGGACGCGCTCGCGCGGGTCACCGGCACCCGCCTGGTCGAACCCTGGAACCGCGTCGCCGACAAGGTGAACCGGTGGATCGGCCTCGGCCCGCTGGCGGTGTCGGAACGCTCGCGCCGCGGCGCGGCCCGGATGGCCGAGCGCTTCGCGGCGTCGTACGAGCTGGCCGGGTTCAGCCTGAACCGGGCCGCGGAGACGATCACCGACCAGCTGGCCCGGCTCGACCGCCGGGAGGTGACCGGCGCCGACGCCGGTGACTTCTGCTTCGAGGTCGACCGGCTGCTGCGCGCCGCCGCGCCGATCCTGGTCGACCTGGCGGCGGCGGTCCTCGGCGAGGACGCCGGGGCGGCCCCGGCCGACGTGGACTCGTTCACGCCGGCCGCCCTGCCCCGCCTGCGCCCGGCGGAGGCCGGGCGATGAGCGCCGGCACCCGGCAGGGTGGGCTGAGCAGCGCGGTCGTCCTGGGCGAGAACCCGGCGGTGACCGGCGGTGGCCGGGACGGTGGCACGGCGGTGCTGCTGGGCGAGAGCCCGGCGGCGACCGGTGTGGTGCCGGACGTCGCGGAGGTCGTCCTGGCCGGTGCGGACCGGACGGCGAACTCCGCCGCCCGGCCCGGCGCGGCCGCGGCCACGCCGGGCGGCGACTGGGCGTGGACCGGTGGCTCCCGGCGCGGCGGCCTGCGGGTCGTGGTGGTCGGCGGCGGCATCTCCGGGCTGCTCACCGCGATCCGGTGCGTCCTGGACGGGCACCGCGTGGTGCTGCTCGAGCGCGGCCCGGTGCCGCACCCGGGCGCCACGTCGTTCGACCAGCACCGGGCGCTGCGGGCCCTCGTCGTCGGCGACACGGCCGCCACGCGCCAGGCGGCGGAGCTGCACCGCCACTGGCGCGAGCTGGACGCGCTGCTGTGCGACCACCTGCCGGGTGCCGGCCTCTACCGGCGGGTCGGGGTCCTCCAGGCCCTGCCCCCCGGCCAGGTGCCCGCGGCGGTCGCCACGGCGTCGGCCGCGGGGGTGCCGATCCGGATCGTGCACCCGTCGGCGTACCCGCTCGTCGGGTTCCCGCGGGGCAGCGGCGCGGTGCTCGAACCGCACGCCGGGACGCTGCTGGCCGACCGGATGCTGCACGCGGCGGCGCGCTGGCTGCGCCACCACCCCGACGCCGAGCTGCGGCCCGGCCGGGAAGCCGTCGGCATCGACCCGGACCGCGCCCGCGTCCGGCTCGCCGACGGCACCACGGTGACCGGTGACGTCGTGCTCGTCGCCGCCGGCCCGTGGACCGGGGCGCTGGTCGACCGGCCGGTGGCGTTGCACCGCCAGACGATGGTGTACCTGCGCCCGCCCGCCGCGCTCGCCCACGCGTGGGCGGCGACGCCCACGGTGGGCGGGATCGGCACCGACGGGCGGGCGTGGCTGCTGCCCTCGGTGGCGGGCACCCTGCTCAAGGTGAGCACCGACGCCGTGCGGCGCGAGGTGACCACCCTGTCCGGGCCCGACGACGACGCGGGCTGGGCCGCGCGGGTGCTCGCCGCCGGCGTCGTGTCCGATGTGGACGGATACGACGTGGTGCGGGTCAAGCACTGCCACTACGCCACGGCCGCCGACGGCAACACCGGCTTCGTCCGGGTCGGGCCCGCGGTGTGGGCCCGCCCGGCCAGCGGCGGTGACGGCTTCCGCACGGCACCGCTGGCCGCGGACGCCGTCGTCGCGCAGCTGGCCGGCCAGGCCACCGCCGTCGGCACGCTCGCCTGATCGCCGTCGTCTCAACCACCTTCCCCTGAACACTTTCCGACCGGAGGAACGTCTTCCATGACCTCGACCGCCCCGGGTGCGCTGCTCGTCATCGGCAGCGGGCTCAAGCTCTACCGCGAATACCTCGTCCGCAGCGTGTCCGACCGGGCCCGTGAAAACGGGCTGCGGCTGGTGCTGATCAACAACCTCAACCCGACCTGGCAGCACGAGTACTTCGACGACATCACCGTCGTCAACGTCTTCGACCACGCGCTGCTCGCCGAAACCGCCCGCAAGCTGGCGACCGAGTACACGATCGCCGGCGTGCTCTGCTGGGACGAGCCGCTGGTGATGCCCGCGGCCGAGCTGGCGGCCGAGTTCGGCGTGCCGGGCCTGAGCATCCCCGGCGTGCACGGCTGCCGCGACAAGCACAGCTGCCGCGTCCGGCTCACCGCCGCCGGCCTGCCGCAGCCCGGCTTCCACCTGGCCGCCGACCTCGACGACGCCCGCGCGGCGGTCGCCCGCATCGGCTTCCCGGTGGTCGTCAAGCCGCGGGCGCTCGGCGCCAGCATGGGCGTCTCCCTCGCCCGGGACGACGCCGAGTTCGACGCCGCCTACCGCGTCGCCCACGAGGCCAGCCTCGTCGGCGACGAGCCCTACCGCGGCGGCGCGATCATCGAGGGCTACGCCGACGGTCCGGAGATCAGCATCGACGGCGCCGTCCACAAGGGCGAGTACCTGCCGATGTTCATCGCCCGCAAGAGCACCGGCATGCCGCCGTTCTTCGAGGAGACCGGCCACGTCGTCGACTCCGCCGACCCGCTGCTGAAGGACGAGGAACTGCTGGGCGTGCTGGCCAAGGCCCACCACGTGCTCGGCATCGAGAACGGGATCACCCACACCGAGGTCCGCCTGACCCGCTCCGGCCCGGTGATCATCGAGGTCAACGGCCGGCTCGGCGGCGACCTCATCCCGTTCCTCGGCAAGACCGCGACCGGCATCGACCCGGGCAGCGTGCTGTTCGACGTCGCCACCGGGCAGCGCCCGGACGTCTCGCACAGCCGCGAGGGCGTCGCCGGCATCCGGTTCGGCTACCCGGACCACGACTGCGTCCTGCACTCGATCTCCGTCCCGACGGAGGCACCCGGGCTGGTCACCGCGTCCCCGATGGCGGAGCCGGGCACCACGCTGCGGCTGCCGCCGGGCGGCTACATCGCCCGGCACTCGTTCGTCGTGTGCCAGGCACCCGACCGCGACACGTGCGAGCAGCGGCTCGCGCACGCGGCCTCGCTCGTCGAGGTGGGTTCCGAGGACATCGAGCCCCCGCCCGTCGGCACCACGCTGGCGATGCCGGCCGGACTCCTGGACGTGGACGAATGAGCGTCGACTACCACGGCCGCCGGTTCCGCGCGCTGGGCGGCGGTGACGGCACGTACGCCGAGTACCACCAGCACGGCGACCTGGTCTGGGCCACGTTCGAGGGCGGCCACGTCCGGCGCGGCACCGTCACCGGCGTCTGCGGGCCGACCGGCGTGCTGCGGCTGGCCTACACGATGGTCCTGGTGACCGGCGAGGTGATCGCCGGCAACAGCGTCAACACCCCGCAGTGGCACGGCGGCCACCTGGTGCTGCGGGAAGTCTGGGAGCGCCACGGGGACAACGCCGCCAAGGGCGTGTCCTACCTCGAGGAGGTCCTCGCGGCCGAGCTCGAGCTCGCGGGAGCGGCGCGATGACCGCGTGGGACACCCTGCGCGGCCTGGTGGACGGCGAACTCCGGCTCCCCGGCGACCGCGGCTTCGGTGAAGCCACGGTGCCGGTGAACCGGCGGTTCGCCGCCACCCGCCCCGCGGCGGTGCTCTCGGCCGTCCACGCGGGCGACGTCGCCCGCGCGATCGAGTGGGCCCGGACGGCGGAAGTCCCGCTGGTGGCCCGCGGCGGCGGGCACAGCTACGCCGGCTTCTCCGCGAACACCGGCTTGGTGCTCGACCTGCGGCGGCTGTCCGGGATCCGCGTCGACCGCGGCACCGGGCGGGTCACCGTCGGCGGCGGGACGCAGATGAAGGCGCTCTACGCCGGACTGCGGCCGTGGGACCTGACCTTCCCGCTCGGCAACTCCGACACCGTCGGCATCGGCGGCCTGACCCTCGGCGGCGGCGTCACGACGATCTCCCGCGCGCACGGCATCACCTGCGACGCGCTGGTCTCGACCGACGTCGTCCTCGCCGACGGCACGGTCGTCACGGCGTCGGAAACCGAAAACCCGGACCTGTTCTGGGCCTGCCGCGGCGGCGGGGGCGGCAACTTCGGCGTCAACACGAGCTTCACGTTCCAGGCGCGCCCGGCCCCGGCCGGCTCGACCTGCCTGCTGCTCTGGTCGTGGCCGCACGCGGTCGAGGTGCTGGCCACGATGCAGGTGGTCATGCTGGCCGCGCCGGAGGAGTTCTCCGCGCGGATCGGCATCGCCCGGTCGCCGGGCGGCGACGGCGTCGTCTCCGTGGTGGGCCACCACCTCGGTCCGGCGGCGGAACTGCGCGAGCTGCTGGCGCCCGTGTTCGCCGTCGCGGCCCCCGACCGCGCCGACATCGAGGACCGGGACTTCTGGGAAGCCGCGACGTACCTGCACCACGCCAGCGAGGGCGGGGCGTTCGCGGCCCGGACCCGCTGCACGCCGCACGCGATCGGCGACGACGGCGTCGAGGCGCTCGTCCGGGCCGTCGACAAGTGGCCGGGCAGCGGCAACCCCGACGGCGCGGGCGCCGCGCTGTTCGCGTGGGGCGGCGCGATCGGCCGCGTCCCGGTGGGGGACACCGCGTTCCCGCACCGGGACACCCGGTTCCTGCTCAGCCTCGACACGTCGTGGGCCGAGGACGACGCGCCGGGCGTCGTCCAGGCGAACCTGGACTGGCTCCACGCCCTGCACGCCGAGGCGGGGGAGTTCGCGCCGGACGCGTCCTACGTCAACTTCACCGACCCGGACCTCGAGGACTGGCGCGGCGCCTACTACGGGCCGAACGCCGCCCGGCTCGCCGAGGTCAAGCAGCGGTACGACCCCGACCGGTTCTTCCGGTCCCCGCAAGGAGTCTGACCACCGGCCGGCCCGCTCCGGCGGGCCGGCCCGTACCCCGGGAGCAGCCGAATGTCCCCCGACCTGCGTGGCGTGATGCGCACCTTCGCCACCGGCGTGTGCGTCGCCACCACCTACCGCGACACCCCCGGCGGCCGTCGCCACGACGCCGTCACCGTCAACTCACTGGGCTCGATCTCCCTCGACCCGCCGTTGATCTCCCTGTCCTTCCGCAAGGAGTCGGTGTTCCTCGCCGACCTGCTCGACACCGGCCGCTGGGTCGTGTCGATCCTGCCCGCGAGCGCGCGGGAGCTGGCCGGGCGCCTCGCCGGCCCGCGGTCCTCGCGGGTCTCCGAAATTGCGGTTCTCGAAGCGACTCCGGGGGAGCGGACCGGGGCGCTCGTGCTCGACGGCGCGAGCTGGCTGGAGTGCGCGCTGCGGCAGCCGATCGACCTCGGCGACCACACGCTCGTCGTCGGGGAAGTCCTGGCCACCGGCCACGACCGGCAGTCGCCCGCGCTCGTGTTCGTGCACGGCACCTACCACTCCGTCACCGATCCGCGGCAGGTCTCCGGGCCGGGCCAGTGGGGTGAGGCGGTGGGGTGAGGCGCCCTGGCCCGGCTCGGCGCGGTCGGGCATGCTGAGCGCCCGGCAAGAGGAGACCTGAGACGGTGAACGAAGATTCGATGCGCTGGAACGGCCAGCGCACCGACCGCGTCGACGCGGGGACGCTGCCGGGCCTGGCCCGGCTGACCGGGTTCGTGCGCAGTGTCCGGACCCCGGAGTTCCGGGGCGTGACGTTCCACGAGGTGCTCGCGAAGAGCGCGTTGAACCACGTGCCGGCGGACGCGCGCATGCTGCCGGGCGAGTACACGATGAACCCGTACCGCGGCTGCACGCACGCGTGCCAGTACTGCTTCGCGCGTCCCACGCACACGCGGCTCGGGCTGGACGTCGCCGGTGACTTCGACAACGAGATCATCGTCAAGACGAACATCGTCGAGGTGCTGCGGGGCGAGCTGGCCCGCAAGCGGAAACTCCCGCCGCGCGTGGCTTTCGGCACCAACACCGACGTCTACCAGCGTGCCGAGGGCCGCTACGCGCTGATGCCCGGGATCATCGACGCGCTGACGGGCCACCGCGTCCCGTTCTCGATCCTGACCAAGGGCACGATGATCCGCCGCGACTTGGACCTCCTGGCCAAGGCGAGCCGCGCGACGACGGTGCACCTGGGCGTCTCGCTGTCGATCCTGGACGAACAGCTGCAGCAGTCGGTGGAGTTCGGCACGGCGACCACGACGGCGCGCCTGGCGACGGTCCGCGCCATCCGCGACGCGGGCCTCGAGTGCACGGTGTTCCTGTCGCCGATCCTCCCGCACCTCACGGATTCGCCGGAGCAGCTGGAGGAACTGGTGTCCGCGGTGTCCGAAGCGGGCGCGACGAGCGTGCTGTACCACCCGCTTTACCTGTCGTCGGCGGTGAAGGAAGTCTTCTTCACCTGGCTGCGCGGCGCGCACCCGGAGCTGGTCTCGGAGTACACGCGGTTGTACTCGTCCGGTTCGGAGACGTCCTACCGGCACGAGATCGGGGCCCGGATCCGCCCGCTGATCGCGAAGTACGGCTTCCCGGACCCGGACGAGACGATCGAGGACAAGTTCGCCCTCAACGGCCGCCGGGGCCAACCGGAGGAGGAACCGGCGCAGCAGTCCCTCTTCTGAGGACCGGGCTCAGGCGAGCAGTTCGTCCATCAACGCCCTGATGCGGCCGTACAGCGCGGTTCCCGTGAGCACGGCGACGTCGGCCAGCAACCGCTCGCGGCTTTCCCGGTCGCCCAACGCCGTCGCGAGGTGTTCGCCGCGCCCTTGCGGAGCGAACTGGCTGGCGTTCGCGCCCACCCGCGTGCCCATCGCCCACAGCTCACGCGCGACCGCGGCCTCACCCCGGTAGTCCGTGAATGCCACATTCACGGACACTACGTCCCTCGATGTGGCATTCACGGACTTGCGCGGCGTCGTCGTGGCGGCCAGCTCGGCGCCGCCCATCGCCCAGGCGCCCAGCAGCGGGCGGTCGTGGGCGGTCAGGACTTCGGGGCGCACGGCACGTAGCGTGTCGGCGGCCCGGGCGCCGGCGCCGAGCCACACGTGGAGGACGGCGACCGCGATCCGGAAGACGGCCGGCGGGCCGGCCCGCAGCAACGCGTCCACGTGGGCCGTGGCCTCCTCGGGCCGGCCGCGGCGCCAGGCCAGCTGGGCCAGGCCGAGCCGCGCCTGGTGGACGTCGAGGCCGGCCGAACCGGCGGTCTGCCGCAGCCGTCGCTCGGCCTCGGCGTCGCCGGCCAGCGCCAGCTGCGTGTCGAGCAGCACGCGCGTCGACCGGGCGTCCTGGGCCGCGCCGACCAGCGCCAGGTGCCGCTCGCTGCGGCGCAGCCACTCGTCGGACCCGGTCGTGTGCCCGGCGGCGTGGGCGGCCATCCCCATGCCCCAGTGGTCGCCGATCGCCTCGAACCGGCGGTAGGCCAGCTCGGCGTCGCCGGACCGCCGGGTGCCGGCGTCCTCGACCAGGACGGCCCGGATGAAGTGGCCCATCCCCTGGACGTACGGGTCCGGGTGCGCGACGAGGATCGCGGCGTCGGCCAGGCTCTTGTCGGGGACCGCCTGCTCCAGCCCGGGCATCGCCGCCGCCAGCGCGGCCGTGCGCGGTGAGACGTCGCCGGGGCGCTCCGCGAACAGCGTGCGCAGCGCGCGGCGGGCCAGCACGGTGAGGCGGACGGGCCCGGTGTTGCCCGCGTTGACGCCGATCAGCACGCACAGCCACGCGAGCCGGTCGGCGTGCGGCAGCGGACGCGCAGTGGCCCGGCCGCGCGTGATCGCCGACCGCGCCCGCGCGGCGGGGTCGTCGAGGTGCAGCAGCCTGCGCGCCCACGCGCCGGCCTCGAGGTGCCGGCCGCGCACCGTCCACAGCTGGAACAGGGCCGTGGCGACGTCGACCGCGGCCGGTTCGTCGTCGTGGTCCCACGCCCAGCGGAGGGCGGCGACGAAATTGTCCTGGTCGGCCGCGCAGGCATCCAGAGCTTCGATCTGGGCGGGGCCGACGAAGTCGGGCCCCAGCGACACCGCCCGTCGCACGGCCCAGCCGACCAGCCCGGCCATCGCTTCCGCGCGCCCGGTCGCGTCGAGGCGGGCTTCGCCGTGTTCGCGGACCGTCTCCAGCATCCGGTAGCGGTCGTCCTCCAGCCGCAGCAGCGACTGCTCGACCAGGATCGCCAGCCCCCGGCGGGCGCCGGGGCCCGCGACGGCCTCGGCGAGGTCCGCGGTGAACGGCGCCGGGATGACGGCCAGCCGTTCCAGCAGCTCCCGCTCGCCGGGCTCGAGCAGCTCACGGCTCCAGCCGACCAGCGCCCCCAGGCCGGCGTGGCGTTCGGGCAGCCCGCGCACGGCGTCGTCGAGCAGCGCGAACCGGTTGCCGAGCCCGGCCAGGACGTCGTCGAGCGGCATGGACCGCAGCCGGGCGGCGGCCAGTTCGAGCGCCAGGGGCAGGTTGTCGAGCCGGTGCGCGAGAGCCAGCGCCCGGTCCCGCGGCCAGGCCGGCGTCGCGCCGCCGGCCCGCACGCGGGCTTCGAGCAGGGCGAGCGCCTCGTCGTCGGGCAGCGTCGGCAGCCGGTGGACGACCTCGCCGAGCAGCCCCAGCGGCGCCCGGCTGGTGGCGAGCACGCCGAACCCGGGCGGCGCCACGGCCAGCAGCTCGGCCACGACGTGCGCGACGGCGTCGAGGACGTGCTCGCAGTTGTCGAGCACGAGCAGCCCGTCGAGCCCGGCGCCGAGGGCCCGCAGCCGCTCGTCGGGCCCGAGCGGACGGCGGTCCGGGGCCAGGGTGTCCGGGCCGCCCAGCACCGCGAGCACGGCGGGCAGCACCTCGGCGGGCGAGCGCAGGCCGGCCAGCTCGACCACCCGCACGGGCTCGGCGGAACGGGCGATCTCGGCGGCCAGCCGGGTCTTCCCGGCCCCGCCGGTGGCGACGACGGTCACCACCGGCGCCTCCCGCAGCGCCTGTCTGACGGCGACGAGATCCGGCTCGCGCCCGATCAGCGGCGTCATCACCCGGCGCCAGGCGGCCGGCAGCCCACCGGCCCGGTGCGGCCGCGCCGTCAGCTGCCCGCGCAGCAGGGCGAGGTGCGCGTCGGCGAGCACCGGCGACGGGTCGGCGCCGTACCGCTCGACGAGCTCGCCACGCACCCGCTCGACCACGTCGAAGGCTTCGGCGTCTCGGCCCTGGGCCGCGAGGACCCGCACGAGCAGCGCGGCGGCGGGCTCGTCGGGCGGGACGCGGGTGGCCAGCCGGCGCAGGTCCGCCTCGTCGACCGGCCCTCCACCGGCCAAAGCGGCCTCCGCCCGCAGCGTGACGACGTCGCCGAAGAGCCGGGTCGGCTCCGGAACTTCCGGGAACAACGCCCGCGCCTCGTCGGCGCAGTCTCGCGCGCGCCCCGCGTCGCCTTCGGCCAGCGCCTGCCGGCCACGATCGGCGAGCGCGCGGACGGCGACGGCGTCGAGCTGCACCTCATCGACCGGGATCCGGTACCCACCGGGCCCGGTGCGCACCGGCACCCCGAGCCGCCGCACCCGGCCGACCAGGGCCTGCACCGCACCGGTGGCGTCCTCGGGAGGCGCGCCCTGCCAGACCGCGTCGACCAGCGCGGTCGTGGAAACGGTGCGGCCCCGGGCATCGAGCAGCTCCCGGATCACGGCCGCCAGCCGATCACCCCGCACCGGCCGGCCATCCACCGCCAGAGGGCCGAGAGTCGTGATCCGCACGCCACCATCATCACCCATTCGCCGCGCCCGGGCCCGGGCCGCGGGTTCGCCGGGTCTCCCCGCGCCGCGCGACGACGGTCTGCCGTTGCGCGGCCGGTCAGCGGAAGCCGTGCCCGCCCGGCGCAGCACCTAACCTGCCGCGCGCGGGCCGGGCTGCGGGTTCGCCGGGTCTTCCCGCGCCGCGCGGCGACTGTCCGCTGTCGCGCGGCCGAGTGTCGTGATCCGCACATCCGCATCGCGGGCGGGCGGGTGCCAAGCCCGTCGCTCGGGCCGCGGCTTCGCCGCGCGGCCGGTCGGCGGAAGCCGTCGACCTGCGTCGGCCCGGCGCAGCACCCCCCGCCGCGCGCGGGCCTGGGCCGCGGGTTCGCCGGGTCTCCCCGCGCCGCGCGGCGACTGTCCGCTGTCGCGCGGCCGAGTGTCGTGATCCGCACATCCGCATCGCATCCCGGCGCAGCACCCACCCCGCCGCGCGCGCCCCCCGGGTGACTACTCGGCGAACCTCTCCGCCAGGTTGATCAGGTTCAGGGCCGCGTTGTCGCCCAGCAGGATCGCGTTGTCCGCCACGCCCTGGGCCGCCGATGCGGCGCTGCGTGGGAACAGTGCCTCCTCGTACTCGGCCAGCGCGGCCTCGATGTCGCCCGGGTGTGCGGCGATGGCCGCGCCCAGTTCGGCGCCGTCCTGGAGGGCCAGGTTGGCGCCTTCGCCGTTCGGGGGCTGCAGGTGGGCGGCGTCGCCGAGCAGTGTCACTCCCGGTACCCGGTCCCAGCGGTGCTCGACCGGCAGTGTGTAGTGGCGGCGGTAGACCGGGGCGGTGTCGCTTTCGGTGATCACCGCGGCCAGTTCCGGGGCCCAGCCGTCGACTTCCCGCGCGATGCGCGCGGTCGCCGCCGCGGGATCGGCGAAGTCTATTTCGCCGAACCAGTCCAGCGACCGGGCCAGCCACAGGTAAGCGTGCAGGTTTCCGTCGCTTTCCCGGTGCACCAGGAAAACCTTCCCGCTCGCGCTCTTGTCGAACACCATCAACGCCCCGTCGCCGACGGCTTTCGCGACCCCGGGGTGCCGGTTGTCGGCGTCGAACAGGAAAGTCTCGATAGACGCGTTCCCGGCGTATTCGGGCGTGACGTCGGTGAGCAGCGGCCGGACCCGCGACCACGCGCCGTCCGCGCCGACGAGCAGGTCCGTCACCTCGGTGGTGCCGTCGGCGAAGGTGATTTCGTGCCGGCCTTCGCCGAGGGCGCGCACGCCGTCGACCCGGTGCCCCCACCGGACGGTGCCCGCCGGGAGGGAATCGAGCAGCAGCTGCCGCAACGCGGCGCGCTGCGCTTCGGGACTGCCGCCGGTGCCGTCGTCGGCCTTGTCGTACAGCACGGTCCCGTCCGTCTCGACGACCCGCATGGCTTCCCGGCCCGGCAGGACGATGGCGCGGAAATCGTCGATCAGGCCGGCCGCCCGGAGAGCGCGCTGTCCGTTGTGGTCGTGGATGTCGAGCATCCCGCCTTGGGCGCGGGCCGTCGGTGACGCCTCCGCTTCGTGGACCGTGACCGGGATCCCGTGCCGGGACAGGACCCGGGCCAGGATGAGGCCGCCGAGTCCGGCGCCGACGATCGTGACGGGAGTGCGCATGGGTGCTCCTTCGGTGACGGTGGTGCGAATTGCCACCGAGCGTGTGTGACCCCGCCGACACGGCCCCGACATGACGCCGACATGACACCGACACGCCTTTCCCGGAGATGTCGCCGATACGCATTGGCTGCCACGAGCCTTGCGGATCCGGCGGAATTCGAGTAAGGGCCGGGGATCGCCCGGAAATCGGGGACCCGCGCTGCCCGGCCCGCGACGGCGGCGTTAGTGTCGCCGCCGTTGTAGGCGCACCGAAACCGACCCGTGATCTCGGTCGGCAAACCGAGTACTGTTCGGGCACCAATCGGACTCGAGGAAGTGGAGCGATGTCGGAACGACCGCCCGCACAGCATCGGGAAGAACGCGAGTCAGTCGGCCGGGCCGTAATCGGGGTGGTCGTCACCGCGGTCGTCGCCGCGGCGATCTGGACGTGGATATCCCTGTCGGTTTCCGGTGGTCAGGGGATTGTCATCGCCATCGCGGGCGCGTTGACCGGGATCGTCGCGTGCGTCGCGGTGTTCTTCGCGCTGCGCCGCACCGATCAGGTCGCGCACGCGACGGGGCAGACGCGGACCGCGCTCGATGAGGCCCAGCAGGCCCGCGAGTTCGTCCGGTACAGCGACGGTGAACTGGCCCGGCTGCTGGAGCAGACGGTGCCCGACGCGGTCCGGCGGCTGCGCGGCGGCGCGCCCGCGGACAGCGTGCTCGCCGAGGTCCCGCGCCCGGCCGACGAACTCCACCAGCGCGTCCTGCGGCTGGTGGTCGACGAGATCGCCGTCGGGGAACGCCGGCGCGCGGCCGCGACCGCCGCCTGCGCGAACGCCGCGGGCCGGCTGCAGGCGCTGGCGACCAGCACCCTCGGGGACCTGCGGGAGATGGAGAACCGGTCGTCCGACGCGATGCTCGGCGACCTCCTGAAAGTGGACCACAGCACGGCGCAGGCGGGCCGGCTGGCCGACAGCATCGCCGTGCTCACCGGCGCGCGCTCGGGCCGCCGCTGGACGAAACCGATCCGGATGGAGAGCATCCTGCGCGGCGCCCTCGGCCGCATCGGCGCTTATCAGCGGGTCCGGGTGCATTCCGCGAGCGGGGTGGCCGTCGTCGGTTACGCCGCGGAAGACGTCATGCACGCGCTCGCCGAACTCATGGACAACGCGACGAAGTTCTCGGCGCCGTCCGAAGAAGTGCACGTTTATGTCGAAGATCTGCACAACGGCGCGGTCATCACCATCGAGGACGGCGGCCTCGGGATGAAGGCGCAGGCCCTCGTCCGCGCCGAGCGCGCGGTGTCGCTGGACCAGCCACTCGACCTGACCTCGATGTCGGGCACGCGCCTCGGCTTGGCGGTCGTGGGCTGCCTGGCCCGCAAGCACCAGCTGCACGTCTTCTTCCGGCCGTCTTCGCGTGGGGGGATCGGTGTTGTCATGCGCATTCCGACGCAGCTGATCACGCAGCCCCGGCCGGAAACGGTGCCGGAGGCCGACGATTCCGCCGCCGTCGCGTGGCCCGGGCCCGCCGACGACACGAGCCACGAGATCACCGGCGACCTGGCCGAGCCGTCCGAGCTGCCGCGGCGCTCGCGCGGGCAGACGCTGACCGCCGCGTCGCGCCGGCCGCCGTCGCCCACGCCGAGCACCGCCCGGGCCGAGCGGGACACCGGTTCCCGGTTCGGTGCCTTCCAGCAGCGGCGCAGCGGCAGTACCGCTCCGTCGCGCCACGCCGCCACCCCGGCGGACACCGGCGAAGACGCGTGACCCGTCGCTCCCCCCGAACACCCACACCCCGCCAGATTGGAGCGAGGGGACCCGCCAGCCCGGTCCCCGGATTCGATGACTGATTCGGACAAGAGCCTCGAATGGCTCCTCGAGAACCTCGTCGGCAACACGGCCGGCGCGTGTCACGCGCTCGTGTTGTCCCGTGACGGCCTGAAGCTCTGTCACACCCAGGGCCTCACCGTCGACCGCGCCGACCAGCTGGCCGCGATCGCCGCCGGCGTCCAGGCGCTGGCGCACGGCGCGTCGGTCGAGTTCGGCGACGGCACCGGCGGCGTGCGGAACTCGATGACCGAGTTCCACGGCGGGATCCTCTTCATCGTGGAGGCGGGTGTCGGCTCGCACCTGGCCGTGATCGCCACGGAGGACGCCGACGTGGGCCTGATCGGCCACAACATGGACGAGCTGGTGGAACAGATCGGCTCGGTCTTCACCGCCCCGCCGCGCTTCACGGCGGCTGACCACCCGGCTTCGTGACGCGCTCGGCGCTCGACGGGGAGGACCCGGACCGGCTCTACACGGTCACGGGCGGACGCAGCAGCGCGGACGACATCGACCTCGATCTCGTCACGTTGATCGTCCGGGAGTCGCAGCCGTCGGCGGGTATGCAGTCCGAGCACGTCAGGATCCTCGAGATCGCGGCGAAGCCGACGTCCGTCGTCGAGCTGTCGTCCGATCTGGCGCTACCGGTGAGTGTGATCAAGATTCTGCTCGCGGACCTGCTGGCCATGGGCAAGGTGTCCGCCCGACATCCGTCGTCGGCCCAGGCCGCGGGACGGACCTCCGACTCGGAATTCCTCAAGAAGGTGCTCGTTGGACTCCGCAATCTCTGAACAAGACGAACGTCTGCCCCTGGCCGACACCGCGACCGACGGCCTGAAGATCGTCATCGTCGGCGGCTTCGGCGTCGGGAAGACGACCATGGTCCGGTCGGTCAGCGAGATCCGGCCGCTGAGCACCGAAGAGACGATGACGCAGGCCGGGATCGGCGTCGACCACACCCGCGGGGTGCAGGCCAAGACGACGACCACGGTGGCGTTCGACTTCGGCCGGATCAGCCTCGACGAGCAGTTGGTGCTCTACCTGTTCGGCGCGCCGGGGCAGGAACGGTTCTGGTTCCTCTGGGACAGCCTCTTCGCCGGCACCCTCGGCGCCGTCGTCCTGGTGGACGCCCGCCGGCTGGCCGAGTCCTGGTACGCGATCGACCGGCTGGAACACCACGGGACGCCGTTCATCGTGGCGCGCAACAACTTCGGGCCGCCGAAGCACAGCCTCGACGACGTCCGCGCCGCGCTCGACCTGCCCGACGAGGTGCCGCTCGTCGACTGCGACGCCCGCGACCGGGACTCGGCCAAGCAGGTGCTGATCTCGCTCGTCGACCACCTCTACACCCTGTCCACAGTCCGGGAGGGCGCATCGTGACCGGTTTCCAGACCAGCACCCCGGCGGACACGATCCCCGCGGCGGACCGCGTCCGGTTGTACGGGCCCGAGTTCCAGAAGGATCCCGCCGCGCTCTACGCCCGGATCCGGCGCCAGTACGGCGGCGTCGTCCCGGTCCTGCTCGACGGCGACATCCCGGCCTGGCTGCTGACCGGCTACCGCGAGATCCACCAGGTGTGCCAGGACTCGCAGCTGTTCGCCCGCGACAGCCGCCGGTGGAACCAGTGGGGCAACGTCCCCGACGACTGGCCGCTGCTGCCGTACGTGATGCACAACCCGTCGGTGATGTTCACCGAGGCCGCGGAACACCGGCGGCGGGCGGGCGCGATCGGCGACGCGTTGTCGGCGGTCGACCAGTTCGACCTCAGCGCCCACTGCGAGCGCATCGCGGACCGGCTGATCGACGAGTTCGCGGGCTCCGGCGAAGCCGACCTGATCGCCCGGTTCGCCCAGCAGGCGCCGCTGCTGGCGATCGCGAAGATGTACGGCATGCCCGACTCGGAGGCCCCCGCGCTGGTGCGGGACGTCGCCCTGTCGCTGGACGTCGGCCCCGAGGCGCTGCCCGCGTACGGCCGGGTGCAGGAGGCGATGGCGCGGCTGGTGGCGGTGAAGCACCAGCAGCCGGGCGCGGACGTGCCCACGGCCATGATGCAGGACCCGGCGAACCTGACCGACGACGAGGTCGTCCAGGACCTGCTGGTGGTGACGGCCGCGGCTCAGCAGCCGACGGCCAACTGGATCGGCAACACGATCCGGCTGATGCTGACCGACAGCCGCTTCGCGATGACGCTGTCGGGCGGCCGGGGGAGTGTCGGCCAGGCCCTCAACGAGGTCCTGTGGCACGACACGCCCACGCAGAACTTCATCGGCCGCTTCGCCACGCGCGACACGGTGCTGAGCGGCGTCCGCGTCCGCCAGGGTGACCTGGTGGTCCTCGGCCTGGCGGCGGGCAACGCCGACCCGCACGCCCGCCCGGACGCGGCATCGGGCGCACTGGGCAACCACGCGCACATGTCGTTCGGCCACGGCGAGCACGGATGTCCTTACCCCGCACCGGAAGTGGCCGAGGTCATCGCCCGCACGACGGTCGAGGTGCTGCTGGACCGCCTCCCGGACCTGGAACTGGCCGTCCCGGCGGAGAACCTGGTGTGGCGGCCATCGGTGTGGATGCGCGGCCTGGAGAGCCTGCCGGTGGTCTTCACCCCGGTCCACGTCGCCGGCCCGGCGACGTGGTGACCGTGACCTCGGCGCTCCCGCTCGCATGTCCGTGAAGGCCTCCTTACCGGCTCTTATGGCCGGTAAGGAGGCCTTCACGGACAACGGGGGTCGGCGCGCGGCGACGGGCTAGCTCGCCTGGCCGCCGCCGGCGCGTTCCTCGCGCAGCAGTTCGAGCGCGCGCTCCCGGGCCTTGGCTCGGTATCCGGCCAGGTCGCGGTCGTACTCGGCGGTGGCCGTCTGCCAGCGGGTGAAGGCGGCCGCGATGTCCGCTTCGCTGTGCAGCCAGTCGGTGCTCGCGCCGGGCCCGACCAGGCCGTCGGCGGTGCAGGCCTGGTCGAAGCCGTGCAGGTGCAGGAGCGCGCTCCCGGTCATCGGATCGGTGACGCGCTCCGGCTCGTCCTCCACCCACCGCACGGCCCAGGCGTGCGCGGCGGCCCTGGTGACGGCCCCGGAGATCAGCTCGGTCCAGGTGCGCGCCACCTGCTCGCGGTCGGGAACGGTCACCACCGCAGGCTAACCGGACGCCGATCCCGCCGGCGCCTACGCCGGGGTGAACGTCACCGGCACCGACGCCGGTCCCCGGGTGAAGACGCCTCGCTCGGCCGGTTCCGCGCCTTCGGCGAGCCGGACGTCCGGCATCGCGTCCAGCAGCTGGTTGACGCCCACCTCGATCTCCGTCTTCGCCAGCAGCGCACCCACGCAGAAGTGCCGGCCCAGTGCGAACGACAGGTGGCTCGCCGCCGCGGAAAACGCTGTCTCGGTCGGCAGGTCCGTGCGGAAGATGTCGAACGCGCCCGGGTTCGCGAAGCGGCGCGGGTCGCGGTTGGCGGCGCCGATCAGGCAGGTCACCGTGCTGCCGGCCGGGATCTTCTCGCCGCCGATCTCGACGTCTTCCGCGGGCTGGCGCATGATCATGTGCACCGGCGGGGTGTGCCGCAGGGTTTCGGCGAACGCCTTCGGGATCAGGTCGCGGTCCGCGCGCACGGCGTCGAGCTGGTCCGGGTGCTCCAGGAGGTTCCGGAACAGGCTGGCGATCGCCTTGTCCGTGGTCTCGCCGCCGGCGGCCAGCAGCAGGCTGCAGAACGCCTTGATGTCCTCGTCGCTCATCGTGGTGCCGTCGACTTCCGTGGCGCAGAGCGCGGAAAGCAGGTCGTCACCGGGGTTTTCGCGGCGGTCGCGGATGATCGGGATCATGTACGCGGCGAGCTCGTCGTGGGTCTGGAGGCCGGCCGCGGTGACGGCCTCGTCCTGGCTGAGGTTGCCGAGGAAGGCGATGATCGCGCTGTACCACCGCTGGAACCGGGCGTGGTCGCTCTGGTCCAGACCCAGCATGTCGACGATCACGTTGATCGGGAAGTGCCGCGCGTAGTCCGTCACGATGTCGGCCGAGCCGCGGCCGCGGAAGACGTCGATGAGCTGCGTCGAGTTGCGTTCGATCACCGGGCGGAACTTCTGCTCCAGCTCGTTGCCCCGGAACGCCGGCGCCACCAGGGCGCGCCGGATCGAGTGCTCCCGGCCGCTCATCTGCAGGATGGTCCGGCCGTGCACGGGTTCCAGCTGCCAGCCGTAGTTCTCGGTGGTGAACACGCCTTCCTTGAAGGCGCGCGACACGTCCTCGAAGCGCGAAATGACGTAACTCTGCATTCCCTCGTGCCAGATCACCTGCGAATGCTCGAGCATGACGTCGTAGGCGGCGTACGGATCGGCGGCGAACTCCGGAGACAGAAGGTCCGGCGCGTGCCCTGCTGAAGTCACGAGGCTCCTTTTCTCGACGGTCGGTCAGCAGGTTATCGGGGATAGTTGCCATTGCGAAAGAGTTCGGGTGGGGCTATTCACCCAAAACGACGTGGAAGATCTTCTCGTCGCTGTTGTCGGGAATACTGTCCTTGTCACCGTTGTTCGTCGTCGTCAGCCACAGTCCGCCGCCGGGCGCGGGTTCGACCGTGCGCAACCGCCCGTAGGTGCCGTTGAAGTACGCCTGGACGTTCGTCAGGTCGCTGCCGCTGATCACCTCGCGGTACATCCGGGTCCCGCGTTCGCACGCGACGTAGATCACGTCGCGGACGATGGCGATGCCGGAGCAGGAGCCGTCCGCCGTCGGGTACGTGCGCTTCGGGGCGATGAAGCCCGCGGTGCCGCACGTCCCGGAGGTGCCTTCGCACGCCGGCCAGCCGTAGTTGCCGCCCTTGGTGATCAGGTTGGTCTCGTCCATGATCGCGTTGCCGAACTCCTGCTCCCACAACCGGCCCTGGGAGTCGAACGCGAGCCCCTGCGGGTTGCGGTGGCCGTAGCTCCACACCTGGTTGCCGAACGGGTTGTCCGAGGGCACGCTGCCGTCCGGGTTGAAGCGCAGGACCTTGCCGTTGAGGCTGGTCTTGTTCTGCGCGTTGTCGCCGTTCTGGGCGTCGCCGGTGCTGGCGTAGAGCTTGCCGTCGGGGCCGAAGCGCAGCCGGCCGCCGTTGTGGAACTTGTTGCGCAGCAACCCGCTGAGCAGGACCTGCTCCGAACTGGTGGTGAGCTTGTCGTTCTCCAGCTTGATCCGCACGATCCGGTTGTCGGACGGCGAGGTGTGCATGATGTAGAGCCAGTGGTCATTGGAGAACGTGGTCGCGACGGCCAGGCCGAGCAGGCCGCCTTCGCCGTCGGTGTTGTCGACGCCGGAGACCGTGCCGACGGTGGTCTTGGCCCCGGTGGCGGGGTTCAGGTGGACGATGTCGTGCGCGTCGCGCCGGGTGTAGAGGATCGTGCCGTCCGGCAGCGTCACCAGGCCCCACGGGATGTCGGTGTCGGTGGCGATCTGCGTCACGGTGCACACGGATGCGCCGCAGGCCGCGCCGGTCGTGACGGTCGTGGACGCGCTGGGTGCCGACACGTTCGCCTGTGCGTCCCGCGCGACGACGTAGTACGAGTAGCTCGTGTTCGCCGCGAGACCGCTGTCGACGAAGGTGGTCGCGGGCGGCGCGGTGGCGGTCCCGGTGACGGTGCCGACCTTGGCGCCGCCGCGGTAGACGTCGTAGGCCCGGACGCCGATGTTGTCGGTGGCCGCGGTCCAGTTCAGGGTCACCGTCGTGCCGGCCGCGGAACCGGTCAGCTTGGTGGGCGCGCTCGGCGCCTGGGTGTCCGGCTGGCACTGCGGCGGGGTGATCGGCACGGTGGTGCTGGCCTGCGAGACGTTGCCCGCGGCGTCGCGGGCGTTCACGTACAGGCCCCAGGTCACGCCGCCGACGACGGTGAGGCTGGTCGACAGGGTGCTCCCGCTCACCGACTTCATCAGCTGGCCGTCGTGGTAGACGTCGTAGAACGCGACGCCCACGTTGTCGGTGGCCGCGTTCCACGAGAACGTCACGGCGTCGCAGACCAGGTCGCTCACCCGCGGGTTGCCCGGCACGCTCGGCGGCTGGGTGTCGGCGGCCAGCGACGTTCGCCACTTCTGGTTGCCGCCGTTGTTGCAGGTCCACAGCCCGACCAGGGTGCTGTTGGCGGTGCCCGCCGCGGTGACGTCCAGGCAGAGGCCCGACTGAACGCCGGTGATCGTGCCGTCGGTGCCGATCCGCCACTTCTGGTTGGCCCCGCCGTTGCAGGTGTAGATCTGCGCGTCGGCCGGGGAGGTGGTGCTCGCGCCGGCGACGTCGAGGCACATCGTGCCGTCGTACACCCGCAGCTCGCCCGCCGAGGTGAACGTCCAGCCCTGGTTGGCCTGCCCGTTGCAGTCGTAGATGTTGACGCGCGTCTTCGCCGCGGTGCTGTTGCCGACGACGTCGAGGCAGCGCCCGGAGGCCACGCCGACCACGGTCGAGCCGGTGGCCGCGGTCGCGGTGGTGGCGGTGGGCGCGACCACCGCGGCGGCGGCGATCACGGCGGTCAGGACACCGAGGCGCAATCGCCGACGGACGTTCGAGGAGAACATTCTCCTACCTTTCACGGGGGATCGGCCGGAGACCGCGGGGAGGGTGCGGAGTGCCGCACCACTGTCGTGGGCGCGCGACCGGACGTCAAGACTTGTCCGGCTGCTTGTCCGCTCAGTCGGTGATTGCCGTTGTACGGTGTGTCATATATCAGATCGGACTTCGGGAGGCCTGGTGGAACTCACCCGACGCCGCGCGCTGGCGATCAGCGCGGCCGGTGTGGCCGCCGCGGGACTGCCGACGTCCGGGGCCGCGTCGGCGGCCGGAACCGGCGCGGCGCTCGCGGGCCCGGTGACCGAGACGATGCTGCTCACCGGCAGCGACGCCGACCACACCGTCGACTGGGACTTCCAGGTCACGGCCGGCCGGCGCGCGGGGGAGCAGGCCACGATCCCGACGCCGTCCAACTGGGAGTGCCACGGCTTCGGCAGTTACCACTACGGCGGAGACCTCGTCCCGGCGGAGAAGGGCAACTACCGGCACTCGTTCACGCCGCCGGCGTCCTGGGCCGGGCGCCGGATCTTCCTGGTGTTCGAGGCCGCCATGACCGACGCCGACGTGCGGGTCAACGGCGTCTCGGCGGGACCGGTGCACCAAGGCGGCTTCTACCGCTTCCGCTACGACGTGACGGCCCTGCTGCGGCTCGGCGCGGCGAACCTGCTCGAGGTGACCGTCAGCAAGGAGTCGGCCGACAACTCCGTGAACGACGCCGAGCGCCGCGGCGACTTCTGGAACTTCGGCGGGCTCTTCCGGCCGGTGTCGCTGGAGGCGTACCCGGCCGCGCGGATCGACCGCGTCGCGATCGACGCCCGCGCCGACGGGACTTTCACCGCACAGGTCACGCTCGCCGGGGTGAGCGCGGCGGGCCGGGTGTCGGGCCAGCTGCGCCGGCTCGACGGCACGGCCGTCGGCGGCGCCTTTTCGGTCGCCGTGGCGAGCGGCGCGACCGGTGCGACGCTGACCACCACCGCGGCCCAGCCGCCCCTGTGGACGGCCGAGACGCCGAACCTGCACCAGGTCGAGCTGACGCTCGCGAGCTCCGCCGGCGTGGCCTTGCACAGCACCGTCGAGCGCTTCGGGTTCCGCACGATCGAGGTCCGCACCGGCGACGGCGTTTACGTCAACGGGAAGCGGATCGTCCTCAAAGGAGCGAACCGGCACACCTTCTGGCCGACTTCCGGCCGCGCGTCGAGCCCCCGGCTCGCCCGGCTGGACATCGGGCTGATGAAGGATATGAACATGAACGCCGTCCGGATGTCGCACTACCCGCCGGACGCCTACTTCCTCGACCTCTGCGACGAGCTCGGGCTCTACGTCCTGGACGAGCTGACCGGCTGGCAGCACCACTACGACGAGGGCGTCGGCGCGCCGCTGGTCGCGGCCCTGGTGCGGCGCGACGTCAACCACCCGTCGATCCTGTTCTGGGACAACGGGAACGAGGGCGGCTGGAACACCGCGCTGGACGACGACTTCGGCCAGTACGACCCGCAGCGGCGGGCGGTGCTGCACCCGTGGACGACGTTCAGCGGCGTCGACACCAGTCACTACCAGACCTACAGCAGCACCGCGACCAAGGCCGCCGGCACCACGGTCTTCATGCCGACCGAGTTCCTGCACGGGCTCTACGACGGCGGCGCCGGGGCCGGGCTGAACGACTACTGGAAGCTCATGGGCGGCGCCCAGCGCTCGGCGGGTGGGTTCATCTGGGCGCTCGTCGACGAAAGCGTCGTGCGCGACGACCGCGGCGGCGCCCTCGACACCAACGGCAGCCGGGCCCCCGACGGCATCCTCGGCCCGTACCGCGAGAAGGAAGGCAGCTTCTTCACGATCAAGGACATCTGGTCGCCGGTCCAGCTGGCCAGTCCCGGCTACTACGACACGGTCTTCCCGGCGTCGTTCGACAAGACCGTGAAGCTCGTCAACCGGTACGACTTCACGAACCTCCGGACGTGCCGGTTCGGCTGGCAGCTGCTCGCGTTCCCCTCGCCCGGCGCGGGCCCCGGCCACCAGGTGCTCGCCCAGGGCCAGGCCGGCGCGCCGGACGTCGCCCCGGGCGCCACCGGCGCGGTGACGCTCGGCCTGCCCGCCGACTGGACCGGCGCCGACGCGCTGCGGCTGAGCGTGACCGACGCGACCGGCCGGGACGTCGCCGGCTGGACGTGGCGGATCCGCAAGGCGCCGGACTTCGCCGCGCGCCTGGTCAAGCCGGCGACCACCGGCGGGGTCACCGCGGCCGAGACCGCCACCGACGTCACGCTCGTCGCCGGCGCCACCCGGGTCACCGTCAGCAAATCCAGCGGCCGGCTCACCGGCGTGCGCCGCGGCAGCGCGCCGGTGTCGCTCGGCAACGGTCCCGCCCCGGCCGGCGGCACGGCCGCGCTGACCGCGTTCAGCCACTTCCGCGACGGCACCGGCTGGGTCTTCCAAGCCGACTACACCGGCGACCTGACGTCGGTGCGGTGGCGGCTGGACGCCAACGGCTGGCTGCGGCTGGAGTACCGCTACCGCGCCACCGGCGACCACGACCACCTCGGCGTGAACTTCGACTACCCGGAGGCGAACGTCCGGGGCCTCACCTGGCTCGGCGACGGGCCCTACCGCGTCTACAAGAACCGGCTGCGGGGTGTGCAGCCGGACGTCTGGAGCAAGCCGTACAACAACACGGCGACCGGGTCGAGCGGGTTCGGCTACCCGGAGTTCAAGGGCTACCACGCCCGGACCTGCTGGGCGGTGCTCGACACCACCGAAGGCGCGGTCACGGTGGTCGCCGCGGACGAGGGCCTGTTCCTGCGGTTGTTCACCCCGGCGGTGGGACCCGACCCGCAGAACGCGGTCGTCACCTACCCGGCAGGCAACCTCTCCCTGCTCGACGGCATCGCGCCGATCGGCAACAAGTTCCACGGCGTCGCCTCGCTGGGCCCGGAGAGCCGCCCGAACGCGGCCGCCGGCGACTACCACCGGACGGTGTACTTCCGCTTCGACGCGTGATCGCCGCAGGTCCGAGGGGTGGTCGCCGGATAACGCGCCGGAATTCGGGTACTCCGCCGCCATGACGAACGATGGCGAAGACCGCGGGCGGCTGCCCGCCGAAGACGAGAACCAGACCGAAGAGCGGACCCTGGACCGCGGGCTCGCGCCGCCCTCGGTGGAGCCCGAGATCACCTCGACCCACCCGCTCGACCGCGGGCTCGCCCCGCCGGACGAGGAAGAGCCCGGCGAAAAGTGAAAAAGTTTTTGACTCAGAGAGAACAAGACGGTTTCTTCACTCATTCGACTGAATCGATGATTGCGCTGAGTCAAAAACAGAAAAATCTGTAACTCTCTTGTCGGGCAGATCGACTGTTCGGGGGTCAGACGACTGCGATCCGTGACGTCAAGGCGCGCGTGGATCGCCGACGGGAGGCCGAGAATCGATGGGTGTACCTGGGCAGGCGCAGTCGATCGCGCGCGACCACGCTCCCCGCCGGCCGCGGATCCGGGCTGGCGACCGGAATCGCTGGCTGCTGCTTTCCCTGGTCACGTTCGCGGTGGTCCCGGCAGACGACGACGGCAGCGCCTGGGCGATGGTCGCGGCACTGGCCGCCGTCGCATTGCTGGCCGCGGCCCACCGGACGCTGCGTCGAGCCGCGGCGAAGGTCGACGCCGCGCTGACGGACGAACTCGACCCCCGATGAGGAAGAATCGCGCCCGAAATGCCCCCGGGCGCGATTCCCAGTGACAGATCCCCCCGAAATGTGACACCCGGCGAGGACGTCACCCCTGAAAGCCGTGAAGGCCTCCTTACCAGCTCTTATGGCCGGGAAGGAGGCCTTCACGGCCATCGGGGTCAGAAGTACGGGGACCAGCCGGCGCCGTGGACGACCGCCTTGGCGAACTTGTTCATGCCGAGGCCGTTCCAGGTGTAGAGCGTGCCGCCGCTGCTGATCGAGGCGATGTCGGCGAGCGGCTTCGTGAACTATCCGAGCGAGTGGTGGCACTGGTCCTACGGCGACCGGTACTGGGCGCTGGCGACGGAGACCGCGCACGCCCCCTACGGCCCGACCACTACCTGAACCGACCAGCGGTAAACTGACGCCCGATGCCGGAAACCCGCCAAGTCTCGAAGCCGCCCGCGAAGCCGGGAGGGCCGACGCCACGTGGTGGCGGCTGGCTCCCGCACGGCTACCACCTCGACGCGCACTCCCACCCCGACGGCCAGCTCGTGTACGCCGCCGCCGGTGCGCTGGCCACCACGACCGAGCGCGGGACGTGGGTGGCGCCGGCCAGCCGGGTGACGTGGACGCCGCCGGGGTTCGCGCACTCCCACCGCTTCTACGGCCGGACCGACGCCCGGCTCGTCGCCATCCCGGCCGCGGAGTGCGGCGGGCTCGTGGCGCACCCCAGTGTGTTCGCGGTGAGCCCGCTGCTGCGGGAAGTTCTCCTGGCGCTGACCGGCCCGGACGGGCGGACGCCCGAGGCCGAGAAACGGCTGCGCGCGGTGGTGCTCGACGAGCTCGGCGAGCCGCCCGAGCAGTCCCTGCACCTGCCCGAACCGCGCGACGACCGGCTGCGCGTCGTCACCGATCTCCTGCGCGCCGATCCCGGCCGGACCGCGACGCTGGCCGAGCTGGGCCGCGCCGCTGGCGCGAGTGAGCGCACGCTCAGCCGGCTGTTCCACGCCGACCTCGGCATGGGCTTCCACCGCTGGCGCACCATCCTGCGCATCCACCACGCCCTGGCCCACCTCACCGGCGGGCAGTCGGTCACCGACACCGCGATCGCGTGCGGCTGGTCCAACCCCTCGACGTTCATCGAGGCGTTCACCGCCGTCGTCGGCCAGACGCCCGGCCGCTACCAGGCCGGCCTCCAGGACCACGGCGCCTGAGGTTGGCGGGTTTCCGGCATCGGCTGGCCGGATACCGGTGGTCGGCCCGCGCGTCCGGGGCCACGGTGGTGCCATGACCAACACCGAAGAGCACACCACCGTGGTGATCGTGGGCGGCGGAGTCGCCGGGCTCGCCCTCGGGAACTTCCTGCTGCGCAGCGGAATCGGCTGCGTGATCCTGGAGAAGCACAGCCGCGAGCACGTCGAGCACCGGCAGCGGGCCGGGTCCCTCGACGCGCAGGGGGTGCGCGTGCTGCGGGAGTGGGGCCTGGACGAGGTCGTCGAGGGCAGCACGAGCCACGAATCGTCCGACGCGGGGATGCCGCTGCTGATCGACGGGGAGACGCGCTGGTGGAAGATGGACCTCGACGACGACGATGCCAACGGCGCGTTCTGCCCCCAGCAGGTCCTCGTCCGGAACCTCATCCGGGTGTTCCTGCGCGACGGCGGCGACCTGCGCTTCGAGGCCGAAGACGTTGCGCTGGAAGACATCGGCACCGAGTCGCCCCGGGTGCGCTACCGGGATGCGTCGGATACGGCGAAGGTGCTCGGCTGTGACGTCGTCGCCGGGGCCGACGGCTACCACGGCGTCAGCAGGACGGCCGTGCCCGCCGACGTCCTCACCTGCGACACCCACGAGTTCGGGTACGCCTGGCTGACGGTGCTGACCGAGGTGCCGGCGGATCCGCCGGCCGTGCTCGCGGTGCACTCCCGCGGTTTCGCCGCGCGGATCACCCGCGGCCCGCGCGCGAGCCGCGTCTACTTGCAGTGCCCGCTCACCGACACCGCCGGCGACTGGCCGGACGAGCGCGTCTGGACCGAACTGGGCACCCGGTTCGGGGAGCCCGTGGCGGTCCGCGGGCCGATCACGAGCAAGCAGGTCGTGCCGCTGCGCGGGGTGGTGTTCAGCCCCATGCGCTACGGCCGGCTCTACCTCCTGGGCGACGCCGCGCACCTCATTTCCCCGATGAGCGCGGAAGGGATGAGCCTCGCCCTCCACGACGCCGAGGTGCTCGCCCGCGCCGTCGTCCAGCAGATCGACAACGACGATCCGAGCCTGCTCGACCGCTATTCCGAAACCTGTCTCGATCACACGTGGGCGCGGCAGACGGCCGCGGTCCGGATGACCGAGACGATGCACGATTCCGGCGACGCCTCCTACGAGGGGGAGTTCCGCAAGCGGATCGCCCGCGAGAACCTGGAAAGCATGGTGGAGCCGGTGCGGTGACCGGCTGTGGCCGGCCGCGTTACCTGAACGGCCGCATCGCCCGGCCGATCGGCGGGCGGTGACCCACAGCCGGTGGTTCACCGCCTGCTACGGACCATTCTTTCGTGTAGCCCCCGATGTGGTCACAGGAGTTACCAAAGTGGTTAAACTGCCAGCCCAGGTGAATGTGGTCCCGATCCGGAGGTGGCGTGACTCTCGCAGTCGACCCGGATGTGTGGTCGGATCATTGGTGGGACCAGGACGTCGCGTCACCGGCCCGCATTCGTGACGCGGCCCTGCGCGGCCACGACAACTACGCCACCGATCGCGCCGCGTTGCGCGACCTGGACGAGGCCGCGCCGGGTTTCACCGACCTGCTGCGCGCGGCCCGGGCGTGGCACGTGCGGGTCGTCCGCCACCTCGCCACCCGCGGCGTCGACCAGTTCCTGGACCTGGCCGCGGGATTGCCGACCGCGCAGGACAACACGCACCAGACCGCGCAGCGGGAGAACCCGGACGCGAAGGTCATCTACACCGACACCGACAGCCTCGTGCTCAGCTACGAACGCGCGCTGCTCGACGACAACGACAACACCGCGGTGGTGCGCGCCGACCACCTGGAACCGTGGCACCTGCTGGGCCACGAGACGGTCAGCACGGCGTTCGACCTCACCCGCCCGGTCGCCGTACTGCTGACCACGGGCGTCCAGCACGAACCGGACGACGCCCGCCTGGTCGCGGCCCTGGCCGGCTACCGAGCACTGCTGCCGCCGGGATCGGTGCTGGCGCTGAGCTGCTGGGCAGAACCCACCGGCGCGGGCTTCACCCCGCACGCGATCGAACGCACGTGGGAGTCCCGCTGCCACCGCCCCGTCCGCTGCCGCACCGAAACGGGAGTAGAGCGCCTGTTCACCGGCTTCGACCTGCTCGACCCGGGCTTGGTGCGCCTGCAGGACTGGTGGCCGGACGGCCCAGCACTACGCGCCCCCCGCCCGGCACAACGGCTTGCCATCGGCGGTGTGGGGATGAAGCGGTCCTAGGGCTGATACTCGGCGAAGATCTCGTCCAGAACACGCCGTGCGTTCACGGCTTCGTGGTCATCGCGGCCCCAGGTCTGGGCGCACGTGACGAGCGTCTTCCACAGCGCCCAGCCGCGGCCGCGTGCCCACTCGGCGTCGTCGACGGACAGCCGCTCGCGGAACGACCGGCGGCCGTCGGCGGTCAGGAGGGTCCACGCGATGGCCACGTCGCAGGCCGGGTCGCCGGCGCCGCAGGTGCCGAAGTCGATGACCGCTGCCAGCTTTTCGTTTCGCAGCAAGAGATTCCCCGGGGCGACGTCGCCGTGGAACCAGGTCTCCGCGCCGTCCCAGCGTGCGGCCAGCGCGGTCTGCCAGATCTCGCCGGCCACGTCGACGTCGACGTGGCCGGCCAGCTTGGCAAGCGCGCGCCGGGCCGACTCGTCGTACGTGCGCAGGGTGCCGCCCCGGAACCAGTTGTGCGTGCCCGGCCGGGGCGCGTCCGTGGTGTCGACGCTCCGCAACGCCACCAGGAAATCGGCGAGGTCGGCCGCGAACCCGACGGGGTCGGCGATCCGGTCCGCGCTCGCGGGCTCGCCCTCGAGCCACGGGTATATCGACCACGCGAACGGATAGCCCGCGCCGGGACGGCCTTCCGCCAGCGGCACGGGGACGGGCAGCGGCAGCCGCGGCGCGAGCACCGGCAGCCAGCGCTGTTCCTTGGCGACCGCCAAGGCGTACTCGGCCGCGCTGGGCAGCCGCACCGACATCGTGTCGCCGAGGTGGAAGGTCCGGTTGTCCCAGCCGCCGTCCGTCACGGGCCGGACCGGGAGGCCCGCCCACCGCGGGAACTGCTCGGCGACGAGCCGGCGGACCTGATCTGCGTCGACGGTCACGCGCTGGGGCACGGGTCCGAGCGTGGGTGTGGTGCTCACCCGGTCATCATGATCTGTGAGGTACCGGCAGCGGGACCGAATTATCCCGCTGCCGGTCCGGTCAGGCCTGGATGTTCTCCAGGTCCTCGAGCAGGCTCGGGTGCTTCGGCTCCCAGCCGAGCGCTTCCCGGGTGTGGACGCTCGACGAGGGCTGGTCGGCCGCGAAGATCGGGCCCAGCGGGCCGAACGTCTCCTCGGCCACCGATTCGACCGGCAGGCCCAGGCGCCGGCCGATGACCGCGGCTATGTCGCGGACCGCGTCGCCTTCGTCGGCCACGGCGTGCCAGGCGGTCCCGGCCGGGGCCTCCTCCAGGGCCAGCCGGAACAGGACGGCCGCGTCGAGGGCGTGCACCGCCGGCCAGCGCTGGGTGCCGTCGCCCGGGTAGCCGGACACGCCGGTCTGCCGCGCGATCCGGGTCAGCAGGCCGGCGAAACCGCCGTCACCCTCGTTGTGGACGGTGCGCGGCAGCCGCACGGCCGAGCTGCGGACCCCGCGCGAGGCCAGTTCCAGGGCGGCCGTGACGGCGCGGCCGCGGCCGCCGACCGGCCCGTCGGTCGGCGCCGGGTCGGCCTCGGTGGAGAGGCGGCCGGACACCCACGGCGTCCCCGAGACCGTGACGAACGGGCGGTCGCTGCCGACGAGCGCCTCGCCCAGGGCCGCGATGGCGGCGCTCTCCTCGGCGACCGACCGCGCGACGGCTTCGGCGCTGCTGAAGTCGTTGCTGAAGGCCAGGTGGATCACCCCGTCGGCCCGCTCGGCCCCGGCGCGGAGGACGTCAAGGTCGGCGATGCTGCCCCGCACCGCCTCGGCGCCGGCCTTCTCCGCGACCAGTGCGGACGCGTCGGAGCGGGCGAGCACCGACACGGTGTGGCCGTGGCCGAGCAGCTCCGCGACGACGGCGGAGCCGACCAGCCCGGTGCCGCCGGTGACAAAGACATGCATGGGACTCTCCAGAAAGTGATGGGACTAGTGTCTCATCACGCTACCAGAGTGATGCGACACTAGTCCCATCACCTATGATCGCCCCATGGCACGATGGGAACCGGGGGCGCGTGAACGGCTCGTCCTGGCTGCCGTCGACCTCTTCACCGAGCAGGGGTACGACGCCACCACGGTCGCGCAGATCGCCGAGCAGGCCGGGGTCACGAGAAGCACCTTCTTCCGCTACTTCCCGGACAAGCGCGACCTGCTGGTGGCCGGGCAGGAGGCCTTGAGCAGGCTGCTGGCCGAGGGGATCACCGAAGCGCCGCCGGGAGCCACGCCGCTCGAAGCGGTCGCGGCCGGCCTCGAACGCGCGGCGAGCACGATGGGCCCGATGAACCGCGAGCTCGGCCCCCGGCTGAAGGCGGCCGTCGCCGCCAGCGCCGAGCTGCAGGAGCGGGACGCCCTCAAGAGCGTCGGTCTCGCGGCCGCCATGACGGCGGCGCTCGTCGCCCGCGGGGTGCCCGACCCGATCGCCCACCTCGCGGCCGAGCTGGGCGTGCTCGCCTTCAAGCGGGCCTACGCCGAGTGGTCCGACGCCGACCGCGAGACCGCGGGCGAGTTCGCGCCGCGCGTCCTGGCCGCCCTGGACGAGCTGCGTGCGGCGAGCGCGTCCCTGGGCTGACCTGGCCTTGGAGCCGAGGTTGCGTTCGTGTGGCACATCGCACCCGCGGTGCACGCACCGGCGCCGTGACCGTCTTCCTCCATGAGAGCACTTTCGGTGAAAAGATCACCGGAAGACGGAGGGAGATCTCATGAACCGCACCGGACTCGTCCGCACCGCCACCGTCGCCGGCCTCGCCGCGGCGCTGGGTTTCGCCGCCGCCGCGCCGGCCATGGCCGCGGGCCCGGCCCTGGTCACCACCGTCGCCGACCTGGACGGCAACGGGGAGATCGAGACCGTCACCGCGCAGCTGACCGGCGACAGCGACCAGCTGATCTCGGCCACGGTGAACGGGACGTACACGTCGATCCACCTGCCGGCCGACAGCCAGTTCGGCATCGAGGCGCCGCGGGTGACCGACCTCAACGGTGACGGCCGGGCCGAACTGGTCGTCACGCAGTCCGTCGGCGCCAACACGACGTTCTACTCCGTCCTGCACTACGACGGCCGCAACCTGAGCCAGGTCGTCGGCGCCGACGACAAGCCGTTCTCGGTCGCCGAAGGCGGCGGCGTCGCCGCGCACCTCGGCTACCAGTGCACGCCCCTGGAAGGCGGCCGCGCGTTCACGACCGTCGCCGCCGAGAACGACGACGTCAGCCGCCCGGTGGATCAGATGACGTACTCCGGCACCCGCACCGTCTACACGCTGCGCGACGGCGCGCTGAGCGTCTACGAGAAGACGCCGTTCAGCGCTCGTCCCGCGAAGGACCCGGTGCTCGCCACGGATTCCGGCAGCTGCGCCTGACCCGCGGCGACGTCGGGAGGTGTCAGCGGGCGTGCTTCACGCGCGCGATGTAGGTGCTGGACGCCGGGAGGTACGACAACACCAGGGCGAGCACCGACACCGCGGTGCTGACGTAGTTCACCGCGGTGCCCGACGTCGCCACCAGGGACGCGACCTGCAGCAGCGTGACGATCGTCAGCACGATGCGGGCCCAGTTCCGGCCGGCCTTGAGCCGGAAGCTCAGGAACAGGTACAGCGCGGCGAGCACGACCAGCACCCCGATCCCCGCCGCCTGCCCGAAGGTCGCCGACCGCTGGATCTGGTCTTCGGTCAGGTGCGCCGAGGACGAGCTGGCGCTCGCGGTGCGCAGCGCCTGCGCCAGCTCGTCCCGGTAGCCGAGCAGCAGCCCGGCGCCGACCAGCGCGGAGATCGTCGACACGAGGTAGCCGAAGAACGCGGCGACCAGCGTGCCCGGGGGAGTGGGGTGGTCCGTTCGGATGTCCATGAGCCGAAAGTAGGCAGGCCGCCGGGCCGCCGCCGTGCGGGAAGCGGAAGTCCGTACCGGGGCACGAGAAGCGGGCCGGCTTCCTCATACCCGGGTACGAGAGGCGTCAGGCCCGGATGTCCTTGTCCGAAACCGTGGTGACGAACCGGTGTGCGACGTCGCGCAGTTTGACGTTGGTCTGCTGCGACTGGCGCACGAGCCGCCGCATGGCGTCGTCGGCGTCGATGCGGTGGATCGCCATCAGCATGCCCTTGGCCTGTTCGATCACCGCGCGCGATCGCATGGCGGTGGTGAGGTTCTCGCACTCCGTCAAGGCCACGCGGTAGCGGCGGACGGTACGCAGCCCGAACGCGACGAGCGTGGTGTAGACGCTGAGCATGTGCGATTCGGCTTCGGCGAAGCCGTGGTCGCCGAAGCCGAAGAGGTTCAGCGCGCCGTCGAGCGTCTCGTCGACGCGCAGCGGCGCGGCGAGGTAGCTGCCGACGCCGAGTGCGGTGGCGTGCTTGGTGAACTCCGGCCATTCCCGCGTCGCCGTGGACAGCGACACGCGCACGACGTGCCCGGTCTCGGCGGCCTGCAGGCACGGGCCGTCGCCGGCTTCGTACTGGTGCCGGTCGATGTCCACGGCGCGCTGGTCCGAATGCGCGGCGGTCTCCGGTTCGCCGTGGTGGATGGCGGTGATGCTGGCCATGTCGGCGTCGGGGAACGCGTTGACCGCTTCGGTGACGATGGTGTCGAGGACGCTCTGCTCGCCGTCTGCGGATTCGAGCGCGCGGGTGAGGGCCGAGGCCGACGCGGCCAGTTCGTCGAGCTGGCCGGTGAGTTCCGTGTCCGCCATTCCGGTCTCCGTTCGCCACTGCTGCGTACGTGGGGCCGAGTCGCGGCCGCCACCACAACCGCTGTGGTTTCAACGGATCAGCAAGGATCCTAGCGGGTTGGCGCGCGGGGTGCGCCGGACCGTGGTTTGGCCGTCCACTGTGGACCAAATGGCCTACCGGCGGAGACGGTTCGTAACTGCAGTGTCACGATGACGTCCGTCACCGCGGAACGAGGTTTGCCCCGCCGTGGCGGGGGTATCAGCAGCCCGACGAACAGGAGATCGCCTTGACGACCGTCACGCCGGTCGCGGGCCGCACCGAGCAGGACGTCGCCGTCCCGGTGCCGGCCACGCACGACCACCCGCGGTCCCGCGAGCGCAAGCGGGACGACTACTCCCACTGCGCGCCGCTGTTCGCCGAGCTCGCGGCCCTGCCCGAGGGCCACGCCGGCCGGGCGCGGCTGCGCGAGCGGCTGATCATCGAGTTCCTCCCGCTCGCCGACCACATCGCGACCCGGTTCAGCGGCCGGGGCCAGCCCCGCGACGACCTGGTCCAGGTGGCCCGGCTCGGGGTGATGAAAGCGGTCGACCGGTTCGATCCCACACACGGAGCGGACTTCCTGTCCTTCGCGGTCCCGACCGTCATGGGCGAGGTCCGCCGGCACTTCCGCGACACCGGCTGGGCGCTGCGCGTCCCGCGCGGCCTGCAGGAGCTGCAAGGCCGGCTGTCCCGCGGCACCACGGAGCTCGCCCAGCACCTGGGCCGGGCCCCGACGCCCAGCGAGCTCGCCGGCCACCTCGGCATCGACGTCGAGACCGTCCGCGACGGCCTCCTCGCGGCGAACTGCTACGAGACATCGTCGCTGGACCAGCCGCTCAACAACGGCGAAGGCAGCAGCTCCCTGGCCGAGGTGATGGGCGAGCCGGACGCCGGGATCGGGTTCGTCGAGGACCACCACACGCTCGTCCCGCTGCTGAAGAAGCTGCCGGCGCGGGAGCAGGCGATCGTCCGGATGCGCTTCTTCGAAGGCCTGTCGCAGTCGCAGATCGCCGCCCGCGTCGGCGTGTCCCAGATGCAGGTTTCGCGCTTGCTGGCCAAGACGTTGCACCAGCTGCGCGACCAGCTCGAAGGCTAGGGTCACAAGGGTCGCGGTCCGGCACGCCGGTGCGTACCCGCCCGTGCCCTCGAGTAACGACGTGTCGCCGAAGGTTGCCGACCCGGGACACCCGCGGGCCGGGTCCCGCCGCCGACGCCGTCGGGGAAGCGCCAGGTAACCCCTCGAGTCGGCGCCCTCGCCGAACGTGGCGTCGCCGGAGATGCGGAGCCCGGTGGGATCCCGCAGCGGGGGCGCGCCGTCGGCGTACTGCAGCGCGACGGCGAGCACGTCCGGGGTGGTGTCGCGGGCCGCGCCGGCCGCCCACGGGGCGAACCAGGCCGGCCGCTCGGCACCTCCCTCGCTCGCTGTCGATTCCGCCACGTCGAGCTGAGCCGCACCGTGCGGGACGGCGACCGGGCGCTCGTCGGGAATGCCCTGGTGGAAGCGAAGGTCGGCTCGCCCTGAGTGGCCGGTAGGACACCCTTTGTTAGGAAAGTATCTTTACTAGCGTGACCCGACGCTGTACGGTTCGGGGCAACGCCGCCTTCATGCAGTCCTGGTGAGAACCAGTCAGCTACGGAGGAGCCTTGCCCAGACCAGCGATCGGCCCGGCGGTCACCGCCCGGCCGGCAGCCTCGTCGTCTGCCGCGTACCCGACGTCCCCGGAGACGGTTCCCGCCGTCCCGCCGGCGTTCCCCAGGAGGCCGGCGCGCGGGATTCCCGTCACCGCCTGAGTTCCGCGTCTCCACGAGGGCCCCGTGCCCTGTCCCGTGCATCATTCGATCGGAGGGTTCCTTTGTCACGCAAGAAAATAGTCGCGGGCATCGCCGCCGCCGCGTTCATCGCGGCCGGCGTCAACGCGGTGTCGCCGTCGATCGCCACCGCGGTCGCACCCGGCCCCGGCGCGCTCACCACCCTGGACACCTCGGCCGGCAACCGGGCGGCCCCCGTGTCCGGGCTGTACGACTGGAGCAAGGCCGGCTACCGCGGTGGCCGGAACCTGCCCGGCGCCAGTGCCGTCAACCCCAGCGCGAGCTGCAAGATCACCGCGGCCCAGCTCGCTTCGACGTACCAGGTCAAGCCGGACGACGGCGTCGACGACACCGCCGGCATCCAGGCCGCCATCGACAAGATCCACACGTCGTGCACGCCCTCGGCGAGCTACGACAAGCTGAGCCTGATCACCTTCCCGGCCGGCACGCTGAACGTCACGCACGAGATCCACGTCGACGCCGGCTACCTGATCCTGCGCGGCGCCGGCACGGACCAGACGAAGTTCGTCTACACCCCGGACAAGAACACCGAGTACGACGTCCTCACGCCGGACGGGGACCAGTGGGACCAGGGCAACATGGGCTACGAAGACGGCTCCGGCGGCTGGCTGTGGCCGGGCCGCGGCCTCTTCCGCGTGCAGTCGCGGGGCGTCGACCCGAGCTACGCCAGTGAGTACAAGGCCGCGCCGGCCAACCGCAAGGACATCTTCGAGGGCACGGTCAACGTGCACTGGAAGGCGGGCGCGAAGCTGCGTGAGAAGCCGGGTGACAAGGGCTTCGCGGCGCGGGCCGGAGACAAGACCGTCTACCTGGCCACCAGCGCCAAGACCACGAACATGAAGGTCGGCGGCTTCATCAACATGCGGGCCGCGAACTCGATCAACTTCTACAAGTCGATGAACGCCTACCCGACGACGTGGCCACTGGAGAACCTCCACATGCGCCAGCAGTGGTTCACCATCACCGCGATCGACACCAAGAACCACACCGTGTCCATCGACAAGCCGCTCGAGTACGACATGCCGGTCGACTCCACTTCGGACGGTTCGGCGGCCATCGACGGCAGCGTCTACGCCTCCAAGGCGTCGCCGATCCCGGACCCGATCGTCGGCGTCGGCTTCGAGAACTTCACCTTCGGTCAGTCGGCCCCGGCCGGCATCACCGAAGCGCAGGCCAAGGACAACTACGGCAACCTGGCGCCGTCGCTGGCCATGCAGGGCATCGTGTTCAAGTGGGCGGCCGACTCCTGGGTCACCGGCATCCACTCGACGATGACCGGGTCGCACCCGATCGTGACGGAGGAGGCCAAGAACCTCCAGATCGTGAACAACGAGCTCGACGGCTCGTGGAACAAGGGCAAGGGCGGCAACGGCTACTTCCGCGGCTCCCGCGTCTGGGATTCGCTCTACGCCGGGAACACCACCCGCGACCTGCGGCACTTCACCTTCCAGTGGTCGGCCTCGGGCAACGTCGTGATCGGCAACGACATCGACTCGGACTTCAACATCCACGGCGGCTACGAGCGCAACAACCTGTTCGAGAACAACACCAACCGGGTGTCCTACGCCCACCGCTCGGGCAATTGCACCGCGCACTGCGGTGACGAGGGCGGTGACGCGCCGGACGACTCGACCTGGTTCCCGATCTACTGGTCGACCGGGCAGAAGGCGGTCAAGTGGTCCGGTTCGTCGGGCCCCCGCAACGTCTTCTTCAACAACACGATGACCAAGCAGATCACCGCGGGCGCGGCGTACACGCCGTACTACGCCGACCACACCAAGATCTACCAGTTCGGCTGGGACGGCACCAAGTTCCACCACCTCGACGTCGGCGGCCAGCCGATCGTGGACTGGGCGCACAACGAGCAGCGGGACTACACGAACGGACACGGTGTCGACGACACGAAGACGAGCACCGCGAAGTCCTTGTTCCTCAAGAACATCCCGGCGAACTGACCGTCCGGAAAGGACCATTCGATGATCAAGACACTGGCGGCGCTGAGCCTGGTCGGGCAGCTCGTGCACCCCGCGGCGACGACCATCACCGTCACCACCGCGACCCAGCTGTCCGCGGCGTTGTCCGCGGCCAAGCCGGGCGACACGATCGCGCTGGCGGACGGCGACTACAGCGGCGCGTTCGTGGCGACGAAGCCGGGCACGGCGTCGGCGCCGATCACCCTGACCGGCAGCGCGAAGGCCGTGCTGCACGACCCGCTGTTCAACCCCGGTGACACCGACTGCCCGTCCGGCCAGACCGGCTACGGCCTGTGGCTGCAGGGCGCGAGTTACTGGAACATCAAGGGAATCTCGGTCACGAACTCGAAGAAGGGCATCGTCCTCGACGGCGCGACCCACGTCACCATCGACGGCGTGAGCGTGCACGACATCGGCTACGAGGGTGTGCACTTCCGCAAGAGCAGTGCGTACGGCGTGATCAAGAATTCGACCGTCTACAACACCGGCAAGGAGGAGCCCGGCTACGGCGAGGGCGTCTACCTGGGTTCGGCGAACAGCAACTGGGAGTGCTACGGCACCGGCGGCGGCGAGAGCCCCGACGCGGGCGACTACATCCAGGTGCTGGACAACAAGATCGGCCCCGGCGTCGCGGCCGAGGGCATCGACATCAAGGAGGGCACCCACGACGGCCTGATCTCCGGCAACACCCTGGACGGCACGGGGGAGAAGAACCAGAACTCCGGCGACTCCACGATCGACGTCAAGGGCGACGAGTACACGATCACCGGCAACAAGGTGACCCACCCGTACCTGGACGGCTTCCAGGTGCACAACGTCTGGGAGAACGCGGGCTGCGGCACCACGTTCAGCAAGAACACGTTCACGCTGACGAACGCGTCGGGCTACGGCATCAACGCGACGAACCAGAGTGACTGCGTCTCGCAGAAGAAGCCGAACGTGATCGGCGCGTCGAACACGTCCACGGGCGGCAAGGGGGTGTCGAAGACCCCGGTGACCCCGGGAACCTGACGGATCGTCGCCGTTCTCCTCCGGGTTGTGCACCGGAGGAGAACGGCGGTGCCGCCGGCGTCAGCCGCTGGCCGCGGCCGAGCGCAACGCGAGGGCCACGGCGTGGGCCCGGTCCTTCGCACCCAGTTTCACCAGCAGGTTCGACACGTGGTGCTTGACCGTGCGGACGCTGACGAGCAGGTCGTCGGCGCCCGAAGTGGCGAAGCTGCTCGGCGGTCATGGTCGGGGTGGCGACGAGCACCGTCGCGACCCGGCGGGGGCACCGGCGGCCATGGCGGAGTCGGTGACCAGCGCCGAGGCATCGTCCCGGGCGACCACCGGGAGCGGCGAGGGCAAGACCACCAGCGCCTCTGTCGACGAAGGCCTTATCGGCTCGGTTTCCGAAGCCTGTCGCGGTCAGCGGGGCCGGTTGAGGTGGGTGTTCACCGCGTGTTCGTGGCGTGTGATCCGCTGGTGCAGGTCGGCCAGGGCGTCCGCCAGTTCGTCGGACTCCGCTTCGGCGCTCGTGGCCGCGTCTGCCGGCTCGGCGGCCGTGTCGGCTCGCTTTGGGTTGTCCACCTGTTCACCACCGGCTTTCCGCGTGCCACCGTCCCCGGGTGATCACTGCCCACGTGTGGGCCGGGTCAAACGATCACCTGGTCGGCGGGGCATGCTGGGGGCGTGTCGAGCGAGGTGGGGGACGCGGAGCGGGCGCTGCACCGCCGGATGGGGCTGGCCTGTGCGGCGGCGACCGCGGCCGGGCTGCCCGGGCGGTTCCGGGTGTGGGAGCACGGCGGGCTGCTGGCCGTGCTGGCCACCGACCCCGCCCTGGGGTTTCTGTCGACGGTCTCCGGAGTCACGCCGGAGACGCTGCCCGCGCTCGACGGCCTGCTGGCCGAGCCCGGCTGGGACCCCACCGTGCTCACGACCGGCGACGAGGTGCCCGAAGGGCTGGTGCGGGCGGAGGACCGCCTCCTGGCCGTGCGACGGCTCGGGGAGCCGCCCGCGGCCGACCCGGGAGTCACCGAAGCCGACGCCGACGACGTCGTCGACGTCCTGCTCGCCGGGTACGAGGTCACCGGTGTGGTCGCCGCGTTCGTCGCCGCCGAGCACCGGGTGCCGGCGATGCGGCGGTTTCTGCTGGTCGAGGGCGGGACGCCGATCGCCGCCGCGGGGATGACCGTGCACGGTGACGTCGCGGTGCTCGGGGGTGCGGCCACCCTGCCGGCGCACCGGGGGCGCGGCGCCCAGCCGCGGTTGCTGCGGCACCGGCTGCGGGTGGCGGCCGACGCGGGCTGTGTGCTGGCCGTCGCGACGGCGCGTGCCGGGTCGGTCAGCGCCGCCAACCTCGGCCGGGCGGGGTTCCGCTGCTACCGGCGTTCGGCCTGGACGAAACCCTGATCGGTCACGGCTTGCGGGCGAGACCGCCGGCGATGATGCGGTGCGCGACCGTGACCGGCTTGATGCGCGGGCCGTCGGGCCACCACTGGTAGAGCGGCACGATGCCCGGGTCGATCAGCTCCAGGCCGTCGAACAGCTCGGCGATCTCCTCGTGGGTGCGCCAGGTCGCGCCGCCGAGGGAGCCGCGGGCCACGACGTCGGACAGCTGGTGCGCCGCGTCGCTGTCCGCGGGTTCCTGCGGGTCGAGCAGGTGCGAGATGAGCACGTGCGACCCCGATGGCAGGGCGTCGATGTACTCGCGCATGACCTCGGCCGGCGCGTGGCGGTCGCCCTTGTGGTGGTGCAGGGTGGCGACCTGCGACAACACGATCGGCTGAGTCCAGTCCAGGTGAGCGCGCACGACCTCGTGGTCCAGGATGCTGCGCGGGTCGAAGATGTCGCCTTCGACGTAGCGGGTCAGCTCATTGTCCTCGAGCAGTGCCCGGCCGTGTGCGGTGACCACCGGGTCGTTGTCGACGTAGACGACCTTGGACAGCCGGTCGAACCGCTGCGCGACCTGGTGGACGTTCTCCGCGGTCGGCAGCCCGGAGCCGCAGTCGAGGAACTGCGAGATCCCGGTCTGGTGGGCCAGGAACCGGATCGCCCGGATGAGGAACAGCCGGTTCTCGCGGGCCACCTCGACGACGTCCGGCATCGACGCCGCCAGCTGGTCCGCGGTCTTGCGGTCGATCTCGTAGTTGTCCTTGCCGCCGAGCAAGTAGTTGTAGACCCGCGCGACGCTGGCCCGGTCCGGGTCGACGCCGACCGGGGTGTTCAGGGAACCGGCATCGTCCGACGGCATTTCCGGGCGCCTCCTGTCCGCGGGGAGAAACTCCCACCCACCGTAACCATCCGGGTGGGCCGGGGTGACGCCGGGCCGCCGGGAACTTTTCGCCCCCGCCGTCCGACCTATGCGCGGATCCTCCTCGAAAGGTGGTGCGATGACAGCCTCGTTCGCGCTGCGGCTGGCGCTCGGCGTCGTGTTCCTCCTGCTCGCCGCGTACTACGCCGGACGGTGGGTGCTCTCCCGCCGCGACGGGCCCGCCGCCGGGTGGGGTGACGGCCCGGCCCACGCGTCGCACCTCGTGCTGTGCGCGGGGATGGCCGTCACGGTCGTGCCGGCGATGGACCCGCTGCCCGCGCCGGTGTGGATCGCGCTGTTCGGCGGCGTCACGGTGTGGTTCACCGCGCGCATCCTGCGCCGGCGGGCCCCGGCGGGGGAACTGCACCACGTCGTCGGCGGCGCGGCGATGCTGTACATGGTCGTCGCGATGCCCGAGCTGCCACCGATGTTCGGCATCCCCGCCGCCCACGACATGTCCGACATGGCCGGGATGGACATGGCGGGGATGCACGAGATGGCCACCATGCCCGGCATGACCGCCGTGGCGGGGGTCGGGACGGGCCTCGCGGTGCCGATCATCGCGTGGGTGCTGGCCGGGTACTTCGCGGCGCACACGGTCCGGCTCGGCGCGACCCTGGTCGGCGCGCCCGGCGCCGGGGCGACGGCCGAGCGGAACCGGTCACCGCGGCTGCTGGGCGCCTGCCGGATCCTCACCAGCGTCGGGATGGGCTGCCTGCTCGTCGCGATGGCGTAGCCGCTGTCCAGCGGCGCACGCCCACGCCACCATCAGCGGGACCTCCGCCCGCCAGAACGCGCCGCCGTGGGACCCGGTCCGTTCCGCCATGACGACGTCCGCGCCGGCGTCGCGCAGGGCGTCGGCCCACCGGGTCGCGTTCGCGAGGAACCACGGCTCCCTCGTGCCGCCGACGAGATACGCGCGCGGGAGCGGCTCCGGCAGCACCGTGGGCGGCCGGTACCCGCCGCCCGGCGATGCGCAGAAGACCGCGCCGTAGACGTCGGGGTGACGCAGCCCGACGGCGAGCGCGAGCTCTCCACCGGCCGAGACGCCGAGCACCGCGGTCCGCTCGGCCGGGAGTGCGACGCCGAACCGCGATCGCGCCCAGCGGCGGACGTCCTCGACGAAGAACGTCTCGTGGGCGGCGAACCGCTCCGGGTCGAAACTGAACTCCGCCGTGCTCTCGCCCGGTGAGTACTCGTGGATCCGCCGCGTCTCGTCGTCGGTGCGGTGCGCGGCGACGATCATCGTGGGCGGCGAACCGGCCGCCTCGAGATCGCCGCCCCACGACGCGATCGACGGACCGTCCCCGGCGAACACGACGAACCGGGGTAGAGCGGCCGGAACGTACGCCGTGACCGGCCGGCCGCCGTCGTAGCCGAGTGTCTCGGTGACGAGACGTCCCGCCGGTGGGGTCATCCGGCGAGCTTAGGCGCACCGGGCGGGGGTTTCCCGCATCGCCGCCGTGAGGTCGTCGCGGGCGCGCGCCACCCGGGAGCGGATCGTGCCGACCGGGCAGCCGCACGCCGCGGCGGCGTCCACATAGGACAGTCCGAGCGTCTGGGTGAGCACGAAGGCGTCCCGCCGGTCCGGTTCGAGCTCCGCGACGAGGTGGCCGAGCACGACGCGCTCCTCGAACACCGCGGGGGCGATCCCCTCGGCCACGGACTGCCAGTCGGCCAGCGCGGCCTGACGCGGACGGGCGCGCAGGCCGCGGATGTGGTCGGCCACCACCCGCCGGGCGATGGTGAACAGCCAGGTCCGGGCCGACGAATCGGCCCGGAACCGGCTGAGGCCGCCCAGCGCGCGCAGGTACGTCTCCTGCGTCAGGTCGTCGGCGGTCTGGGTGTCGCTCAGGCTCGCGATGTACCGCCGGACGTGCGGCTGGGTCGCCCGCAGGAACCGGTCGAGGGCCTGCCGGTCGCCGCGGCCGGCGAGCTGGGCCCACTGCGTGATCTCGGCGTCTTCCGCGGTAGGTGGCCTCACACCGCGAACACGTCGGGCACGCCCGGGCGGTTCACGCCTTGTGGTGCACCTCCTGCAGGCCGTAGACCGGCGTCGGGATCCCCTCGAACCGCGCCTTGAGCTGCAGCGCGAGGTAGAGGGAGTAGTGCCGCGACTGGTGCAGGTTCCCGCCGTGGAACCACAGGCCCTCCTGCTGGGTGGGCTTCCACATGTTGCGCTGCTCGCCTTCCCACGGCCCGGGGTCCTTGGTCGTCTCCGAACCGAGGCCCCAGCACTTGCCGACGCGGTCCGCGGTCTCCTGGCCGACGAGGTCGGCGACCCACCCGTTCATCGAGCCGTAGCCGGTGGCGTAGACGACGAGGTCGGCCGCCAGCTCGGTGCCGTCCGCCAGCACCACGGCGTCGCGCGTCAGGTGATCGACCTGGCCGTGGGCCAGCTTGATCTTCCCGTCGGCGACCAGCTCGGCCGCGCCGACGTCGATGTAGTAGCCCGAGCCGCGCCGCAGGTACTTCATGAACAGGCCGGACCCGTCGTCACCCCAGTCGTGCCGGAAACCGGCCTTTTCGAGGCGCTCGTAGAAGTCCTGGTCGCGCTCGCGGATCGCGTCGTACACCGGCGTCTGGAACCCCGCCATGATCCGGTAGGGGATCGACGCGAAGATCATGTCCGCCTTGTCGGTGGTGACGCCCGCGGCCACCGCGCGCTCGGAGTACAGGTCGCCCAGGCCCAGGTCCATCAGCGAATCCGACTTCACGATGTGCGTCGAGGAGCGCTGGATCATGGTGACGTCGGCGCCGTGCTCCCACAGCGCCGCGCAGATGTCGTGCGCGGAGTTGTTGGACCCGACGACGACCGCCTT
The DNA here is from genome assembly GCF_035975215.1 of Amycolatopsis sp. NBC_01307. Classification (NCBI taxonomy): domain Bacteria; kingdom Bacillati; phylum Actinomycetota; class Actinomycetes; order Pseudonocardiales; family Pseudonocardiaceae; genus Amycolatopsis; species Amycolatopsis sp. NBC_01307. The sequence goes on from NZ_CP108403.1 coordinate 1,147,861, forward strand.
CTTGCCGGCGTAGGCGTCCGGGCCGGGGTGGCGTGACGAGTGGTGCTGCTCGCCGGCGAAGTCGTCCATCCCGGGGAACGCCGGGACGTTCGGCTTGCCGGACATCCCGGTCGCGAACACGACGTGCCGCGGCGTCAGCACCAGCTCCTCGCCGTCGCGGACGACGGTCACCAGCCACTGCTCCGCGTCGTTGTCCCACTTCGCCGACGTCACCTCGGTGCTCGTCCAGTACGGCACCTCCATCAGCTGCGTGTACATCTCCAGCCAGTCGGCGATCTTGTCCTTCGGCGCGAACACCGGCCAGTTCTCCGGGAACGGCAGGTAGGGGAGGTGGTCGTACCAGACGGGGTCGTGCAGGCAGAGGTTCTTGTAGCGCTTGCGCCACGAGTCGCCGGCCCGCGCGTTGCGCTCCAGGACCAGGGCCGGCACGTCGAGCTGGCGCAGCCGCGCGCCGAGCGCGATGCCGCCCTGGCCGCCGCCGATGACCACGACGTACGGCTGCTGCTCGTAGCCGAGACGCGCGTCTTCCTCGGCCCGCTTCTCCGCCCAGGACGTCCGGCCGCGGACGACGCCGTGTTCGACGCCCTTCGCGCGCCGGTCGCGCTGCCGTTCCTCGAAGCCCTTGAGCTCACGCAGGCTGGTCAGCAGCGTCCACGCGCCTTCGTCCTTCAGCCGCAGGTGGCCCTTCGCGCGCCCGCTCGCGGTCTCGAACTCGAGCCACGCCTCGGTGACGCCGCCGGCCTCGGTCGGCGGCTCGGTGGTGCGGAAGCCGGACGGGTCGATCCGGTCGAGGGTGGCTTCCAGCAGCCCCGTCACGCCTTCGCGGCCTTCGACCGTCTTGATCGTCCAGGTGAAGGAGACCAGGTCACGCCAGTAGCTGTCGACGGCGAAGAGCGCGGCGGCGGCTTCGGCGTCGCGGGCCGCGAGGGCCGTCTCGAACCGGTTCAGCCAGGCGTCCACCCGGGCCTGCGGCGTGTCCGTCGCGGCCGTCCGATCCACCGTCTGTGTCATGAGCACTCCCAAGCGTCGGCTGTGCCCCCGATCACACTCCTGGGTGAACCGCGGCGGCAAGGGTTGCACCGTGTTGCACGCCCTTGGCGGACCCGGCCGGCGGATCTAGGCTGGTGGGCCGACGCGACGGTGCGGAGGTGGCCCATGGGCGTGCACAGCTCCCTACCGCCCGGTGCCAGCCTGCCGGCGCACGCGCGTGACCTCGTCCGGATGCACGAAGCCGTGATCGGCGGCGGCCGCCCGCGCGTCCGGCCGCGGCCGCTGGTGTCGCGGTCGTGGTCCCGCGCGCTGAGCTTGGGCCTCGCCGCCGACGGCATCAACACCCGCGACTCGGTCCCGCTCGACGAGGTCGCGCGACGCCGGCACGCTTCGCCGTTGCGCCACGTCGTCGGCGACCTCGGCCAGGTGCTCGACACGGCGAACGTGCTGCTGGTGGTGACCGACGCCGAGGGCGTCATCCTGTGGCGCGAGGGCTCGCCCCGCATCCGGCGCCAGGCCGACACGCTGGGGTTCGCCGAGGGCGCGGACTGGCGGGAGGCCCGCGTCGGCACGAACGCGATCGGCACCGCGCTCGCCGAAGCCGCACCGGTCGAGCTGCTGGCGGGCGAGCACTTCGAGCAGAACCAGCACCCCTGGTACTGCACGGCGTCGCCGGTGCACGACCCGCGCACGGGCGAGCTGCTCGGGGTGATCGACGTCAGCGGCCCGGCCCTGACCCTGCACCCGGCGATCGGCGCGCTGGTCGAGACCGGCCGCCGCTTGGCCGAGTCGCAGCTGTGGCGCCACCACCAGGAGCGCCTCGACCGGCTGCGGCGCACGGCGGAACCGGTGCTGGCCGGCCCCGCCCTGCTGGTCGACGACGACGGCTGGGTCGCCCACGCCGTCGGCATCGCGGCGGGGGAGCGGATCGCCGCGCCGTCGGAGGGCCAGGTGCTGGCGGTGCCGGGCCTGGGCGCGTGCCTGCCGGAGCGGCTGGCGGACGGCTGGCTCGTGCGCCCGGCCGACACCGAGCGCCGGGTGTGGCTGGACCTCGACGTCGCCGGGGCGCCGATGCTGCGGATGCGCTCGGGCGACACGAGCTGGTGCCGCCCGGTGACCCCGCGGCACGCGGAGATCCTGGGCTGCCTGCGCACGGCCGGCCCGGCGGGCCTGTCGGCGGAAGCGTTGAGCCGGGCCCTGTACGGAGACGCCGAGCACCTGGTGACGGTCCGCGCGGAGGTGTCACGGCTGCGACGCTGGCTGGGGGCCATTGTGGACACTCGCCCGTACCGGCTGGCCGAAGGCGTGGAGCTGACCGTCCACGACGGCTGAGCTTCCGGTCAGTGCGGGGTGCTCGACGAGTTGTCGTACGTGCCGTTCGGCTTGGCGCGGTAGGTGTACTTCCCGGACTTGCGGCCGCGGCGCGCGCGGCGGCCGAGCAGCACGAACGTGGTGATCAGGAGCAAGATCAGCAGGCCCACACCCGAGCCGCCGAGGATCAGTGCCGTCTCCACCTCATGAGCATAAGCGAGCCCGGCCGGCGCCCGGAGCGAGCGCCGGCCGGGCCGGACGTCAGCCGTCCAGGGCCAGGTGCAGGAACGCCAGCACCGCTCCCGGGCCGACCAGCAGGCACAGGGCGAACCCGCCCATGAGCGGTTCGTCGTTCCGGAACATCTTCACGAGCAGGCCGACCGCGGCCACGACTGTGGCGATCAGCAGAACGAGCACGACAAAGGGCACAACGCAGTCCTCACTGAAGGCGTGGTGAACAGGGAAATCCGGTTCACCAGGCGGGCGGGGCCCGAGGGGACTGCGCGGTGGGGAGGGAGACGGCCGATCGGGTGCCGGGCGCGTCCAGGACGCGGCCGGTCCGGTCCGGCGAGGACGCTTCGAGAGCGAGCGGGTGGACCGCCCACCAGGTGTGCGGCGCCGGCGCGGTCAGGTGTGGCGCGGTCGCCGTGACCCGCAGGACGGCGGGCCGCTCGGTCAGTGTGTCCTGAGTGGACGCCGACGGCCCGGCGGTGACGACCGGCGCGTCCCAGGAGGTCGCGCCGGTCGCCGTGCCGAGGAGGATCAGCAGGACGACGAGCAGCTGCTTGAGCCTCGTCACCTGCACCTCCGCTGGGGCGTGTCCGTTTCGCCCAGCTTACGTCAGGCCCCGTAGGTGGCCTGCGTGACGGCGAAGACGTTCCGGCTGCCCGCGCCCTCCTGCAGGCTCCACAGCAGGTCGGCGTTGGCCGAGTCCTCCCAGTACGACAGGCTTTCACCGCTGCCCACCCAGGTGTGCGTGGCCGGGCCGGTCGCCGAGGTCCAGTAGTACAGCTTCTTGTCCCCGGAGGAGTTGAACCACCAGCGCCCGTTGTGCGAGGCGACGCCGTTGAGCTTGTACCAGGGCAGCTGCAGCGCCTGGTTCGCGGTCGTCGTCGCGGCGAACGTCGTCGCGCCCGCGGCGAACGGGAAGCGGACCGCGCGCGGGGCGCGGTTCGGGTAGTCCGTGCAGCCCGACGCGCAGGTGTACTCCGCCATCACGATCGACTTGCTGACCCGGTCCAGCGAGATCGACGACCAGGCGAGGTTGGTGCCGGACGTCGTGCTCGCCGTGATGGTGCCGACCTGCGGCAGGACGTAGGCGTAGTTGTGCGCGTAATAGGTACTGCCGCTCTGGTGGCCGATCTGGTCGGCGGTGCCACCGGTGTTCGTCTTGAGGATCTTGCGCATGTCGAACACGCGCATGCCGTGCCCGGTGTCGGCGACGTACAGGTAGTCGCCGTACCAGGAAACCCCGCCCGCGTGGATCGGGATGTCCTGGAAGTCCGGCGCCGCCGCGGTTCCGGTCGGCTGCACCAGCAGGATCTTGCGGTACTTGTTGGGGTAGGTGGCATCCCAGTCGACCAGCGTGATCCGGCTGCGTTCCTGCGCGCCCGTGCAGGAGGCCTTGGTGTACCAGCTGACGGCCACGAGCTGGTGGCCGTCGTAGTTGCCGCTGTCGGCCGTGCCGACCGCGTCCCGGCTGGTCGTGATGCCCTGCGGGTAGTTCGCGCAGTCGGAGTTGTCCGCGCTGTCGAACTGGAACCCGGTCGACAGGCCGGCCGGGGCGAACGACGACGGGAGCCCGGTCCGGTCGTGGTTCGCGTTGTCCATCACCGTGTGCACGGCGGCGGTCCCCAGCGTCGAGACGAGCGCCGCGTCGACGGCGTCGAACTGGTGGTAGTTCGCGCTGAGCGTGTACTGGCTCGCGGGCAGGGTGGTGGGCCCCGCCGCGGCGTTCGCGGGTGGTGCGAGGAGCATTCCGGCGGCGAGCACCGCTCCGATGGGCATGATGAATCGACGACTACGTGGCATGGGACCCCCAGTCCGATCAACGGTCGGGGCACACGCTAGGACTGTCGCCGTAGCGCCGCAATACCCGTTCGTTAAGCGGTACCCGAGCCCGTCCAGAGTTCGTGAGATGTCCATGGGGACGTCGAAAAGGAGCACGATGACCGCACTCGAACGCCTCGCCGACCTCGCCGGCGGCATGGTGCTGGACACCGCCCGGGTCACCGCGGTGACCCGGCTGCCGTCCGACTTCGTGCGCGTGGAACTGGCGGCCGACGCCTTCCGCAAGGCCACCTGGGTACCGGGCGCGAAGCTGCAGTTCCGGCCGCGGCGGGGCACGTTGAGCCTGCGCACCTACACGCCGATCGGCTGGGACGTCGAGCGCGGCGTGACGGAGCTGCTCGGCTTCACCCACGGCGACGGCCCGGCGGCGCGGTGGCTGCGGCAGGTGGCGGTCGGCGACGCCTGCGAGGTGTTCGGCCCGCGCCGGTCGATCGACCTGCGCGCCACCGCCGGCCCGGTGGTCTTCGTCGGGGACGAGTCCAGCGTGGCGCTCGCCTGTGCGCTGCGGACCGTCACCGCCGAGGTGTCACACGTCTTCGAAGCGCGCGATCCCGCTGGGCTGACCGAGGTCCTGGCCGGCCTGGACCTCGACGCGCAGGTGGTCGGGAAGACGGCCGACCGTGCCGAGCTGCTGAGCCGGGCCCGCGCGGCCGGCCCCGGCAGCCTCGTCGTCACCGGCGACGCGGCGACGGTCCACGCGATCCGCCGCGACAGCCGGACGTGGCCGCACCCACCCCGCGCGGTCACCGGCAAGGCCTACTGGGCCGAGGGCCGCGCGGGGCTCGACTGAGCGAGCCGGGAGCCCGCCACAGCCGAGCGGTCAGGGGCGCTGCCCGGCCTGGTCGACGAAGGTCTTCACCACCACCGCGCTGCTGTCCGTGCCCAGGAACCGGTGCGTGGCCGGGTCGAAGACGAGCACCTCCGGCTTCGCTTCCGGCGACGAGCCGGGCGGAACCGGCCAGGTGATGCCCACTCCGGGACGCCCGGCGCCGTCGGTGACGTGGTCGAGGGCCGTCAGGCCCGGCACCTTCGCCGCCGCCGCGAACAGTGCCGCGTACGACGCGGGGGTGAGGGCCTGCTCGTAGGCGAGGGCGACCACGTCCTTGCCGAGCGCGTTCGTGTCGCCCTTTTCGCCGCTGTGGTGGGCTTCGAGGTAGGCGAACATGGCGTCGGCCGTGGTCGGCAGGTCCGCCCGGTAGGCGGGGTAGGGCTGGCAGTCCTCCAGAGTGCCTTCGAGCTTCGGGTTGTTGGCGCCGTAGACGGGAGCTTTCCCGTCTCGGCAGCCGGCGGACTTCGTGCCGTCGATCAAGCCGTCGCGGGTGCCGTCCACCGAGAGCCAGACCTCGCGTGTCCGGTGCTCCGGAAGCGCCGTCTTCACGTAGAGGAACTGGTCCGGGCGCGGCGCGGTGGCCGGTTCCGCGAGCGCCGCGCCGGCCGCCTCGGTCAGCACCTTCACCGGATCGGCGTTCGCGACGCCGGCCCCCACCCCGATCCGGTCGGCCGGGGTCAGGGTGACGACGGCGGTGATCGCCGCGGCCAGCCCGATCGTCGTGGCGCCCGCGGCCCAGAACCACCGGCGGGGCCGTCCGGTCCGCGTCGCGGCCACGAGCCGCGCCCGGGCCGGCGCGAGGTCCTCCGCCGTCGCGAAGCCGACGGCCTCCGCGCGTTCGCGGATCAGGTCCAGCTCATCCATGGTGCGAGGTCTCCTTCACGAGTTCGACGGCGCCGAGTTCGGCGCGGACGCGGGCCCGGGCGCGGTTGAGCCGCGACTTCACGGTGCCGACGGGGATGGCGAGGGCGTCGGCGACCTCCTGGTAGCCCAGCCCTTCGGCGGCGACGAGCAGCAGGACGTCGCGCTCGCGGGGGCGCAGCACGGCCAGCGCCCGGTCGAGCTTCGCGCCGAGGGCCTGCGCGGTGACGCGGTCGGCGACCCGTTGGGCGTGACCGTCTTCCGCGGCGGGCGGCCCGAGCGCCAGCCGGAGTTTCAGCGCGCGCACTTCCGTCCGCCGGTGCCGTGAGACGAGGTTCGTGGCGATGCCGTAGAGCCACGGCCGCGCGTCCGGCCGGGACAGGTCGAACTTCGCGCGCTTGCCGAACGCGATGAGGAACGTGTCCGCGAGCACGTCGTCCGCGGCCGTCGGGCCCAGGCGTCGGGCCAGGTAGCGGTGGATGTGCCGGGCGTGGCGGTCGAAGATGACCGCGAACAGGCTCGGCTCGTCCCGGGAGCGCGCCATCACGCTCGCGTCGTCGTCTTCGGGGTTCTCCGGGGTCATCGCCCGCCTCTCGCTCCGCCAGTGTCATCTGCTGTTCTCCGAACCCGCGAACGGGTTCCGGGAATCGGGGCAGAGGTGACTCAGGTCACAGCGGGGCTGGGCTCAGGCGAGCGCCGGGGAGATGTCCATGTGGACGCGGTAGTCGACGATCCGCGGCCCGTCCAGCCAGATGACCGTGACGCACGGCAGGGCGAGCGGCTTGCCTTCCGGGGACTCCGTTTCGATCGTGAAGCGGCAGAACAGCTGGTCGTCTCCGGCGAAAGCCACCTGGTCCACGGTGTGCCGGACCCACGGCAACGCGCCGGCGGCCCCCGCCGTGGCCGCGACGATCGCGTCGCGGCCCGACAGGGTTTCGCCGTTGCCGAAGGTGTACGTCGCGTCTTCGGCGAACCAGGAGCCGAACGCCTCGGCGTCACCCGCGTCGACGGCCGCGCACATCGCGCGCACCATCCGTTCGTGGCCGGTCACTTCTGCAGCGAAAGGCCGTAGCGGGTCATCACCTGCGCGACCAGCTTCATGTCGCGCCCGGGCGGCAGCTCGCTCAGTTCCTTGTAGTAGTTCTCCAGCCCGGGCGGGGAAACGACGGCGACGATGCGGGTCTCCTCGTCGAACGGGTTGCGGAACACGTGCGGCACCCCGCGCGGCATCAGCAGCGAATCGCCCTGGCCGAGGACGTGCCGTTCGCCGTCCAGCTCGACCTCGACCTGCCCCTGGACGCAGGTGAAGAGCTCGTCCTCGCGGCTGTGGATGTGGGTCGGCGGCCCGCCGAGGCCCGGCGGCACGACGTACTCGAACAGCGAGTACGCGCCGTTCGTGTCGGCGCCGGTGAGCCGGGCGTGGATGCCCAGCCCGATCGCGCCGAGGTTCGTGCCGTCACCCGGGTGGATGACGTGGTGGCCGGTCTTCGGTGCGGTGTCCATCGGGAATCCTCCTAGAGTGCGGCAGGTTCGGGGGTGTGCTTCGCGAGCCGCGCCAGCAGCTCGGGCGTCAGTTTCCGGTACGCCGCCGGGGAAACCGGGTTCAGCCAGTGCGTCGCCCGGGTGAACCGGGGGATCTGCAGGCCGAGGTCGCCGAGCACCTCGTCGACGTTGTGGATGGAGAACGGGATGATCTTCGTGCCGCGGCAGTGGTGCGCCCCGGTCGCGACGTCCAGGAACGCGAGCTGCCCGACGACGTCCGCGTGCCGTGCCTCGACGTCCGGCAGCGCGAGCGCGCCGGCGAGGTCGGCCGCGATCCACAGCGCCGCCATCTCGGCGTTGAGCGGGCTGAAGAACGACGAGTTGTACCCGTTGAAGTAGAGCCCCGGCGCCCGCAGCGGCTGGATCTGGCGGTACAGCAGGAAGTTCCCGCGTTCGTCGAACAGCTGCTTCTGCACGGTCTCGTCCAGGAACGGCACGCCCTGGGTGAACCCGGTCGCGCAGACGACCAGGTCGGCGGGCAGCACCGTGCCGTCGGCCAATTCGGCGCCCGGCCGGTCGCCGCCGTGCAGCCGGGTGATCACCTGGTCGCGGCGGACGCGGATGGTGCCGCCGGCCACGCCCTCGAAGAAGCCTTCGGTGGCCAGGCCGATCGCGCCCTTGACGATGTCCTCCATCTGCCCGGACGGCAGGAGATCGTGCTGCCGCAACCGGAACTGCCGCACCGACACCGAGCCGACGGAGTTCAGCATCGACGCGCGCAGCCGGTTTCCCGGGCCGTGCAGGAACTTCTCGAACCCGCGCAGCCACCGGTAGCGGAACAGCGCCTCGCCCATCCGGGTCAGCAGCAGCATCTTGAAGTTGAGGAACCCGGCGATCTTGCGCGGCACCTTCCACAGCAGCTGCCGGGCGATGACGTCGGTGGTCCCGGCGACCTCGCTGATCGCGACGGTCACGTCGCAGGCCGACTTCCCGTAGCCGACGACCAGCGCGTGCTTCCCGCGTGCCTCTTCGACGTCGGTGAAATCGCTGCCGGCCAGCACGCGGCCGCCGGCAGCCTCGAACTCCGCGCGTCCCGGGTAGTCCGGGACCGCCGGTTCGCAGAACACGCCGTTGGCCACGACGACCCGGTCGAACGTCTCCGGGACGCCGGAGTCCGTGGTCACCACCCAGCGGGCGCCGTCGGGGACGACGGACTCCACGGTGGTCTCCAGGCGCAGGTGCGGGGTGACGTCGTAGACGTCGGCGTAGGCCGCGAGGTACTGCTGGATCTGGGCCCCGCCCGGCCACTCCGGGAAGTCCTTCGGCATCGGGAAGTCCGAGAACGAGTACTGGGCCTTGGGGCTCTGCGTGGTGAGGCCGGGGTAGCGGCGGGTCCGGCTCCACACGCCGCCGACGTCGGGGGTCTTGTCGAAGACCACGACGTCGTGGCCCGCTTGCAGCAGCACTTTGGCCGTGGTGAGCCCGGCGAGCCCGGCCCCGATGATCGCGACGTGCATGCCTGGTCCTCCTGATCCGGCGCCGGTGCCGGGCAGCTCCGGCGCGGCGTGGGCCACAGCGTGGAACAACCGGCCGCGGAGAGCCAACCGGGAGTCCTGGTCACTGGGACGGCAGCTCGGGCGCGGGCCGCGGCACCGCCCACCGGCGGGCGGCGTACGCCCGGCTGGCCGCGGCGGCCGCCATCCGGACGGCGGGCCCGATCCGGTCCGGTTGCACGGCGGCGCTGGGCCCGGTGACCGACAGCGCGGCGGTGACGTTGCCGGTGAAGTCGAAGATCGGCGCCGCCACGCAGCTGATCCCGGCGTTGCCCTCCTCCCGGTCGTAGGCCCAGCCCTGCTCGTGCACGGTGGCCAGCTCCCGGGCGAGCGCCTCGGGGCTGGTGATCGTGCGGGGCGTGCGCCGGGTGAGCCCGGCCGCCACGACCGCGTCGACGGTCGCCGCGTCCGACCAGGCCAGGATGGCCCGGCCGAGGCCGGAGCAGTGCGCCGGGATCAGGCCACCCACCAGGGAGAGCATCGGCAGCGGCCGGTGCCCGGTGATCTTCTCGACGACCAGCACGTCGACGCCGTCGAGCACGCCGAGCTGCACCGTGGTCCGCGCCGCCGCGTACAGGTCCTGCAGGTACGGCAGCACGGCCTCGCGCAGCTCGTGGCGCACCGGGACCAGGCCGGCCAGCTCGAACAGCCGGGTGCCGATCCGGTACTTGTCCCCGGGCTTGTCGAGCCAGCCCAGCTCGATCATCCGGGCCGCCGTGCGGTGCACGGTCGAGCGCGGCAGCCCCGAGCGCTCGACCAGCCGGGCCAGCGGCAGCTCGCGGTGGGTCGCGTCGAAGGCGTCCAGGATGGCGGCCGCGCGTTCGAGCGCGCCGGCCGCCGACCCGTCGTCAGCCGATCGGGAGTCCCGGGCAGTGGGACTCACCCTTGGCCGCTCTCGCTCATGGACCGAATGTAGGACACATCATGGAGACCAACCAGCACCCCAGTCCCCGGGTCGCGTTCGTCGGCGGCGGCGCCGGCGGGATCGGCGCCGCCGCCGCGGCCGCGTTGCTCGCCACCGGGCACCGGGTCGTGCTCGCCGGGCGGACCGAGAAGACCCTGGCCGAGACGGCGTCGGCGCTCGGCGACGGCGTCGATTACCGCGTCTGCGACCTGGCCGTGCCCGCCGCGGCGGCCGACGCCGTGACGCGCGTGCGCGAGCAGTACGGCTCGCTCGACGTCGTCGTGGCCAACACCGGCGGCCCGGCACCCGGCGGCGTCTTCGACATCCCCGCCGAGCAGTGGCACCACGACCTCGACCTGCTGCTCCTCGGCCCGCTCGCGCTGATGCGGGCCGCGCTGCCCGCGATGGCCGAACGCGGGTTCGGCCGGGTCGTCGTCACGACGTCGACGGCGGTGCGGCAGCCACAGCCCGCGCTCGCCGCGTCGACGGTCCTGCGGTCGGCGACGACGTCCGCGGTGAAGCTGGCCGCCCGGGAGTTCGCCGATCGAGGGGTGACGGTCAACTGCGTCGCCGTCGGCGCGACCCTCACGCCGCGCCGCCTGGCGGTGGTGCGCGGCCGGGCCGACGCCGCCGGCATCGACGTCGCCACCGCGATGGCCCAGGACCTCGCCGACATCCCGGCCGGGCGGGCCGCCGCGCCGGGCGAGGTCGCGGCCGCGGTGGCGTTCCTGGCGTCGGCCGAAGCGGGGTACGTCAACGGCACGGTGCTGACGGTCGACGGCGGCCGCACGGAATGCCCGGCCTGAGTGGTCACGGCAAGGGAAGGAAACCCATGTCCACGTCCGGACCCGAGTTCGCGATGAGCGACTTCCTCACGAGCATCGCCCACGTCGTGCGCCCCGGCGAGCAGCGCCCGCTCGTCGTGCACGACGAGGACCTCGTCGAGATCCCGGCCGGTTCGGTGCCGAACCCGACGTCGCTGCGCGTCGCGGGCACCCTGCCGACCACGACGTTCGAGCTGTTCCGGCAGGTCATCCCGGCCGGCGAGAGCTCGGACATGCAGCGCCACCACCACGAGACCGTGCACTTCGTGATCGCCGGCGACGGCCACAGCGAGATCGAAGACGAGGTCGTCAGCTGGACGACGGGCTCGTTCGTCTACACGCCGCCGTGGACCTGGCACCGGCACCACAACGACTCGGCCGAGCACCCGGTCGAGTTCCTGACCATCGAGAACTCGAGGCTGCTCGGCCTGTTCGGCCTGGGCCGCCGGGAAAGCGCGGGCCTGGCCACCATGGAAGAAGCCCGGAAGGCGGAGGAACAGTGACCACAGTGGACGAAACCCGCGTCGAACCGTCGGGCCCGCCGATCCCCGAGCACGCCGGGATCTGGGGCGAGCTGGGCGAACTCGAGCACACCTTGCGCTACGTCGACGTCCCGCTGGACGACGGCGTCGTGCGGACGCGGGTACTGCAGGCGGGGACCGGGCCGGAACTCGTGCTGCTGCACGGGACCGGCGGGCACCTGGAGGCGTACGCGCGGGACCTGGCCGGGCTGGCCCCCGACTTCCACGTCACGGTCTACGACATGGTCGGCCACGGCTGGTCGGACCTGCCGGACCGGCCGTACACGATCGACGTCCTCGCCGCGCACCTGGTGTCCCTTTTGGACGTTCTGGGCATCGACCGGACGCACCTGTCGGGCGAGTCGCTCGGCGGCTGGGTCGTCGCCTGGGTCGCGGCGCACCACCCGGACCGGGTGAACCGCCTCGTCCTGAACACCCCGGGCAACATCGCCAACAAGCCCGAGGTGATGGCGCGGATGCGCGACAGCACGATGGCGGCGGTGCGCGACCCGAGCGACGCCACCGTCCGCCGTCGCGTCGAATTCCTGTTCCACCACAAGGAGATGGTCACCGACGAGCTGGTGAACCTGCGCCGCCGGATCTACTCCCGGCCCGGGTTCGTCCAGGCGATCACCAACACGCTGGTGCTGCAGGACCCGGAGGTGCGCAAGGACTTCGCGTGGGACCCGGCGTGGGTGTCGAAGGTGACGGCGCCGACGTTGCTGCTGTGGACGAGCCACGACCCGACGGGCGGGCTCGACGAGGCCGACCTGCTGCTCGGCTGGCTGCCGGACGCGCTGCTGCACGTCATCGACGACGCCGGCCACTGGCCGCAGTGGGAGAAGGTCGGCGAGTTCCTCGACGTCCACCGCACCTGGCTGCTGACCGGGAAGGAGCCGTCCTGATGGCCGAGATCGCGGGCTTCGTCGGGATGTCCCACAGTCCTTTCGCGACACTGCTGCCACCGTCCCGGGTGGACGGTCCGGGCGGCCGCTTCCTCGGCGACGCCGAGCGCGTCCGCCGCGCGGTCGAGGACCTCGCCCCGGACGCGATCGTGGTGATCGGCCCGGACCACTTCCACGGCAACTTCTACGACGTGATGCCACCGTTCGTCCTGGGCGTCGAACAGGCGGCGGGTTTCGGGGACTACGGCAGCACGGAGGGCCCGCTGCCGGTGGCGTCCTCACTGGCCTGGCCACTGCACGCGGGCCTGACCTCTTCGGGCTTCGACATCTCGCTGTCGTACTCGCTGACGGTCGACCACGGCATCGTGCAGAGCTACGAGATGATCACCGGCGGCACGTCGCTGCCGATGGTGCCCTTGGTGGTCAACACAGCCGCACCGCCGCTGCCTTCCTTGCGCCGCTGCGTTTCCCTGGGCCACGCGCTGGGAGCAGCCTTGCGTTCGGCGGACTTCCCCGGCCGCGTCTTGATCGCGGCGAGCGGCGGGCTCTCGCACTGGCTGCCGTCGAACGACCCGCGCGACCCGGCGGTGGCGGGCGAGCGCCGTGACTCGCTGATCCACGGCCGAGCAGACGTCCACGCCTTCGCGGCAGCCCGCGAACCACGGGTCCGCGCAATGGGCGGGGATCCCGGGGCGCGGGTGAACGCGGAGTGGGACCGGTGGTTCCTGTCGCAGCTGTCCTCGGGCGACGCGGACGCGGTGGCGGCACTGGGCCACGAGGCACTGGAGGACACCGCGGGCACGGGCAGCCACGAGGTCCGCTGCTGGCTGATCGGCCAGGTGGCGGCGGGCCTGCCGCTGGTGTGGACGAGCTACGAGCCGGTCCCGGAGTGGATCACGGGCATGGGCATCGGCACCACGTTCCCGATCACCTGACGGCGGGGGTGCCGGGGTGGTCGTGAGTGCGTAACAGTGTTAGAACACTGTTACGCACTCACGACCGGTCTTGGTCAGCAGGGCTGCAGCAGCCAGCAGAGCCGGTAGTTCGCCTTGTACGTCGCCGACGTCGCCGGCGCTACGACGTTCTGGGCGCGAGAACCGCCGTGGGCCCAGCTCGAGAAGGCGTACTTCAGGTTCAGCGGCGGGACGTTCTGCGGGCTGTCCGCGCTGATCGAGTTCGTCGACCCCGCGATCACCGTGCGGGAGAACGGCGTCCGCTGCTGGGTGCCGCCCACCGTGAGCAGCACCTGGTTCGGGCTCGACGTGAAGTTCAGCGTCACCGTCTTCGGCTGCAGCTCGACCGTCTGCGTCCCCGTGCGGCCCGTCGAGTCCGTCGCCGTCAACGTCAGCTGCAGGTACGACGGGTACTCGTGGTCCGGCGCCACGAACGAACCCGACGCGACACCCGTGAAGTCCTGGACGTTGTGCGTGTGGCACGTGCCGTTGGCCGCGCAGTGGCGGACCGCCAGCCGCCACGACAGCGCCGACGCCGGGAGCGTGCCGTCCTGGGCGTCCACCGCCCGGCCGGAGAACGGGATCGACTGACCCACCGACCAGGTCAGCGACGAAACCGGCGTGTCGATCACCGGGACCGGGTCGAGGCCGGCGGGATTGCCGACCGTCACCCGGACCGTCGTCGTCGCCGACGCGCCGTGCGAATCCGTCACCCGCAAGCCCGCGTCCACCACCGCCGCGGTCGTGTACGTCCACGTCGGGCGGGGGCCCGTCGAGTCGTCGTACGCGCCGTCCGCGTCGAGGTCCCAGGCGTAGGTGAGAGCGTCACCGGCGTCGGGGTCACTGGAGCCCGTGCCGTCGAACTGCACCGCGAGGGGGGCCGGGCCGGTGGCGGGCGTGGCCGTGGCTACCGCGACCGGCGGGCGGTTGGTGCCGGCCGGGTGGCTGACGCGGTGGAGTTCACCGCTCCCGAGCGCGACGTAGAAGATGTCGCCGCCCGGCCCGCTCAGGACCTGGACCGGCGCGTTGACGCCGGTCACGAACGGCACCAGCTTGGTCGGGCTCGGCTGGCCCGCAACCGTTTGCATCGCCCAGATGCAGCCCCGCGACGAGTCCGCGAAGAACAGCGCGCCCGCGTACTCGGCCGGGTAGTTGCTGCCGGACTCGAACGCGATCCCGCTGATCGACGAGCCGCCGGTCGGGCACGGGTCGCTCGCGACGACCTTCGCGTTGTGGTTGTAGGCGTAGTACGGCGCGGTCTGCCCGCCGGCGGAGTACAGCGACTCGCACCGGTCGAGGTTCGCGCCGTCGTACCCGGCCTGCCTTGCCGTGCCTTCGAAGCAGGGCCAGCCGAAGTTCTCCGCGACGGCGTCCCCGGCGTTCGGGACGCGGTTGATCTCCTCCCAGGTGTTCCAGCCGACGTCGCCGGCCCACAGCTCACCAGTGCCCGGGCGGAAGCCGAAGCGGAACTGGTTGCGCGCGCCGTAGGCGATCACGCGGCGGGCGTTGGCGTCCGTGCTGCTCGCGAACGGGTTGCCTGGCGCACCCTCGCCGGTGTCGGGGTCGAGGCGCAGCAGGGTTCCGTTGAGCAGCACCGGTTGCCCGGCGGCGCGGCGGGGTGACTGCGACCGCAGCGCGCCGCCCTCGGCCGACGGCGGCGCGAGGTTCGTCCCGGCGGGCGAGGGCGGATCGGCGCACGGGTTGCCGACCTGGCCGTAGTCGGCGAAGTTGAAGCTCGCGCCGTCCCCGCCGCCCGCGTACAGGGCGCCGTCCGGGCCGAAGGCCAGCGAACCGATCGAGTGGCTGGGGAACTGCTGGCACCAGCCGGTGACCAGCGGTTTCTCGCTGACGGCGGTGCCCGCCGGGCCCATCGTCAGCTGTGAGACGCGGCCGGTGACGACGCAGCCCTGGTCGGTCGCGCCCGGCGGCGTCGGACACGTGTCACCCCAGCGCGGCGCCGTGCCGCCGGGGACGGCGTCGAGCGTGTAGGAGACGTAGACGTACGGCCGCGCGGGGAACGCCGGGTCGACGGCGAGCCCGAGCAGGCCGCGGTCCCAGAAGTCCTGGGTCTGCGTCCGCAGGTCCGCGAACACCGTCGGCGTCGTGTCGGCCAGGGAGTCGAAGACCTTGACCAGGCCGCTCTTCTCGGCGACGAACACCCGGCCGTCGGGGGCGAACGCCGCGGCGGTCGGCGAGCTGAGCCCGCCGATCGCCACGGTGTCGGTGAACCCGGTGGGGACCGCCGCCGCGGCGGGCACAGCGGCGGCGAGGGCGACGGTGAGGGGCACGATCACCCCCGCCGCCACCGCTCGTCTGGCTCTACGCGGGAACAGTGGGCGTCGAAAACCCATCACACGAACTCCTTGCGCCGGGACCGTACCGAGCGTGATCGCTGTCCCGTATGCCGCGAGAAGTCCGAAAGGTGTTACATCAAGGCGGAAAACGTACCCTGATCGCCCAAACGCCTTGGGGGATATTCACTGACCGGCCGGTCAGACGCCGGTGGTCTGGCGGATCCAGCTGCGGCCCGCGGCGACGCTGCCGTACGTCGTGATGCTGGAGCGGTCGCTGGTCGAGCAGACGCCCACCTGGACGCCGCCGTCGATCATCGGGCCGCCCGAGTCGCCGCCCGCGACCGCGCCGTTCGGGGTGGACGCCGAGATTGCCGGGCCGCCGTAGTTGTCGGATGCCGAGGTGTCGGAGATCCGGACGTCGGCGCGCTTCAGGACGCTCGACTGGTGGCTGCCCTCGTCGGTCGCCTGGGTCGAGCCCCAGCCGTAGACGCGCGCGGTGTCGCCTTCTTCGGCGTCCGAGGAGCTGCCGGCCAGCTGGGCGAACGTGCTGCCGCCGTTGGTGTTCAGCTTGATCAGCGCGAGGTCGCCGCCGGACCAGACATAGGTCGACGACGCCTTGGCGTGCACGCCGCCCGACGCGCTGTTCGAGCCGACGTACAGGTCGATGTCGGACAGCCGCTGGCCGTTGTTGTCGTACATGCAGTGCTTGGCCGTCAGCACCCAGCGCGCGCCGATCAGCGTGCTGGTGCAGAAGAACGTGTAGCCGTTGGCGTGGCCGTTGAAGCGGGTGATGTAGCCGGGGTTCTGGGCCGTGCTGCCGCCGATGATCGACGGCGCCGCGTCGGGGGAGAGCGGCGCGGTGCTCGCCGACGCGGGGGCGGCGGCGAGCGTGGCGAGGGCGGCGCAGGAACCGGCGAGCAGGGCGGCGGCGCGGACGAACCGGCCGTGGGATTCACGCATCGGGGGACTCCTCGGGGCTTGCGGTGGGGACTCACCGAAAGTAAGCGGCCGGGGTGGTTCGGGTAACCGTCCGAAGATCCGGGCCGATCAACGGAACAGGACGGATCGTTCGTCGGGTGACACCGGCCACTCGGGGTGTTAGACCGAACGGACCTACCCGAGAAGGACCCGCATGTCGTTGTTCGCGGTGCACTCGCCGGGACGCCGGGAGCAGCTGGCCCGCGCGCTCGCCGACGGCCCGTTCTGCCGGGCGCTGTCGCTGGCCGTCGACCTGAGCGGGCTCGGCCTCGCCCGCCTCAAGGACCGGCTGGCCGCGGCGGGCGCGCCGGTCAGCACCACGACGCTCAGCTACTGGCGCACCGGCCGCACCCGGCCCGAGCGCCCCGAATCCCTGCGCGCGGTCACGGTGCTGGAAGACGTCCTCGGCCTGCCCGCCGGCGCGTTGACCGGTCTGCTCGCCCGCCCGGACGGCGGCCGGTCGCCGGTCGGCCTGGTTCAGTGGGAGCGGCTGTGGGGTCCGCGCAACGGCGTCGTCCCGGTGCTGAACTCGTTCGAAGCCGCCGACGACCCGGCGCTGGTGGTGCTGAGCCTGCACGAGTCCCTGCACGTCCGCGCCGACCGCTCGCTGTCCCGGCTGCGGGTGCGCGAGGTCGTGCGGGCGGTGGCGGAACCCGTGCAGGCCCGGGTGGTGACGCTGCGCGGGTGCGTCGCGGGGACGCCGCCGCGGCTGGTCGCCACCCGGTACTGCGGGCCCGGACGCACGGAAGTGCTGCCGGAGCACGGTTTCCTCGTCAGCGAACTGGTGCTGAGCCGCTCGCTGGCCGAGGGCGAGACGGCGATCCTGGAGTACGAGTTCGAGTACACCGACGGCGTCCCCGACACCAGTTACGACCGCCGTTTCCGGCACCCGGTGTCCGAGCACCTCCAAGAGGTCCACTTCGACGCGAAGGCCCTGCCGTTGTCCTGTCACGCGTATCGGCTGGAGTCACCGGACGGCCCCGAGCGCGAGTCGGCCGAGGTCGTCGTGTCGCCGGTGGTGCCCGCGCACGTCTTCAGGACCGGCGTGGCGCCGGGGATCCTGGGGATGCGGTGGAGCTGGCCCGCTCGCTGAAACGGCAGGTTTCCGACCGCGTCCAGCCGGGGTCACCGGTGCGGGCGAAGTCGACCCACGCCGTGTGCATCCGCGTCGCCAGTTCGGCGGGCGGTTCCCCGGTGCCCAGCAGGCCGCGCGGGCCGCGCAGGGCCGGGAGGTCCAGGCGATCGAAGACGAACGGCAGCTCCATGGTGTGGGCCGCGCCGAGCTGACCGTCCACAGCGGACGATCGCCACGCGAACTCGTAGGTGTACGCATTGCCGTGGGCTTCGGCGAGGCGACGGCTGCCGGTGCCGAACAACGCGTCCCCCATGATCGCCGACCGCAGCTCGCCCGGTGTCGCATGTGGACGTTTCGCGCGGTAGGCCGTCACCAGCGCGGCGGGGTCGGCCGACACCCGCGTCGCGGTCTCGAACAGATCCTGCTCGGTAGACGTGACCAGATTTCCTTGCGGGGCAAGGTAGAGCGCCCCTTCGTCGGCGTTCGTGCCGATGAGCAGGTCGACGTCGGTCGCCAGTGCCTCGGCGGGCTGGCGATCCAGCACCAGGCTGAACGCGCTCAGCCCGAGCAGCGGATCGAAATCCGTCGCGGTCCGCAGGTCCAGGCCACCCAGCTGCGCCGCGACAAACTGCTCGTCCGGCACCTCGCCGAACGCCGCCACCGTCGGCGAGACGCCCAGCGCGTCGGCCGCCGCCCGCGTGACCCGCGCCGCCTGCTCGGGGGTGAACGCGCCCAGGCCGTTGCCGCTCTGCACGACGGCCCGCCGGAACAGGCCATCGGCCTCCGGCGTGGCCAGGACACCGGCCGTGATGGTGGCGCCGGCGGACTGGCCGGCCAGGGTGACGTTGCCGGGGTCGCCGCCGAACGCCGCGATGTTCTCGCGCACCCACCGCAGCGCGGCGACGACGTCCAGGAGCCCGCGGTTGCGGGGCGCGCCGGGCAGGTCGAGGAACCCAGGGACGCCGAGGCGGTAGTTGACCGTCACCAGCACCACGCCGTCACGTGCGAACGCCGTCCCGTCGTAGAGCGGCGAGCGCGTCGAGCCGGTGACGAACCCGCCGCCGTGCACGAACACGAGCACCGGGCGGTCCCGGGCCGACGGTGGCGCCCAGACGCTGAGCGTGAGGTAGTCGTCGCCGCGGACCCAGCCGGTCCCGAAGTACGGCGACATGTCCAGCGCCCCGAAGCCGTCCCGGCGCGGTTGCGGGGCGGTCGGCCCGGGCCGCGTCGCGTCCCGCACCCCCGCCCACGGCTCGTGGGGCGCCGGTGGCGCGAACCGGCCCGCGCCGAGCGGCGGTGCGGCGTACGGGACGTCGAGGAAGACCCCGGCGTGGCCGCGGACGGCGCCCGTGGTGGTGGTGACGATCAACGAAATTCTCCTCAGAGCTTGGCGAACGGGGCCCAGTCCTTGATGGCGAACCGGTCGCCGTCGCGGACGACCTCGGCGCCGCCGTGGCCGCCGAGGTGGGCGGGCAGGACGAGCGCGTTCGTGTCCGCGGCCTGGCCGAGCAGCCGCCGCCGGGTGGCACGGGCCTGCGCGGGGTCTTCGCAGAAGCAGCTGTTCGTGTCGGGCTCGACCAGCTGCAGGGCCGTGTGCAGCAGGTCGCCGACGAACAGCGCGCGGTCGCCGCCCGAGTCGAGCGTGAGCACCGACGACCCCGGCGTGTGCCCCGGCGCCAGGTCGAGCGTCAGGTTCGCGTCGATGCGGTGGCTGTCCTCCCACAGCAGCGTCTGCCCGGCTTCGTGCACCGGCGCGACGCTGTCCTCGAAGACGTTCTGGTTGCCCCGCCCCAGGTTCGGCTCGTGGCCGTTGGCCGGGTTCCAGAACTCGAAGTCCGGCTTGGGCATCAGGTAGGTCGCGTTGGGGAACGTCGGGACCCAGCTGCGGTCGTCGAGGAAGGTGTTCCAGCCGACGTGGTCGATGTGCAGGTGGGTGTTGACCACCACATCGACGTCCTCGGGCCGGACGCCGGCCGCGGCGAGGTTGCCGAGGAAGCCGGTGTTCAGGTGGCTCCACACCGGCGTGTACGGCCGTTCCTTGTGGTTGCCGACGCCGGTGTCGACGAGGATGGTCTTGCCTTCGCTGCGCAGCAGCCAGGTCTGGATGGCCGAGACGCAGACGTGGTTCTCCCGGTCGAGGAAGTCGGGCGCGAGCCAGTCCGCGTCCCAGGCCCCTTCAGGG
Organism: Amycolatopsis sp. NBC_01307; assembly: GCF_035975215.1. Classification (NCBI taxonomy): domain Bacteria; kingdom Bacillati; phylum Actinomycetota; class Actinomycetes; order Pseudonocardiales; family Pseudonocardiaceae; genus Amycolatopsis; species Amycolatopsis sp. NBC_01307. The sequence goes on from NZ_CP108403.1 coordinate 1,167,593, forward strand.
CTTTCCGGGAAGAACGTCTCGGGTGTCATCCCGACCGAGCCGTAGTACTCCGTGATCCGGGTGACCGTGACGTCGCCCAGCACAATCTCCTGCATGTCCGCTCCGGGTTCGCTGGTGTTTCCCCCAGCCTGCGGCGGGTTCACGCGGGCAACCAGCCCCGCCGTTGCGTACCCCCGGCAGGGTCAGGCTCGCCGCGCGGATCCCGTGTTTACTGGGGACATGGCTGTTCTCGGCGAGTTCCTGCGGGCGCGGCGGTCCCTGCTGCGCCCCGAAGACGTCGGCCTGCCCGCCCTCGGTGAACGACGACGTGTCGCCGGGCTGCGGCGGGAGGAGCTGGCGCAGCTGGCCGGCGTCAGCGTCTCGTACTACACACGCCTGGAGCAGGGCCAGTCCGTCAACGCGTCCGACGCGATCTTGGACGCGCTGGCCGGGGCGCTGCGGCTCGACGAGCACGAGCGTGAACACCTGCGTGAGCTGGCCGCGCACCGACCCCGCACGCAACGGCGGCCGCCGCCGGAACGGCTCGACCCGCTGGCGCGCGACCTGCTGCGCTCGCTGGGGGACGTGCCCGCGCTGGTCCTCGGGCGGCGCAGCGACGTCCTGGCGTGGAACCCGCTGGGCCACGCGTTGATGGCGGGCCACGTCGATCCGACCGCGCCCGAGCGCCCGGCGGACCGGCCGAACACGGCCCGGATGCTGTTCCTCGACCCGCACACCCGCGAGCTGTACGCGGACTGGCCGCGCAAGGCGCGCGCCGTCGTCGGCAACCTGCGGGCCGTCGCCGGGCGGTACCCCGAAGACGCGCTGCTGGCGTCGCTGGTGGGGGAGCTGACCATGAAGAGCCCCGAGTTCGTCGCGCTGTGGGGCGATCACCGGGTCAAGCCGTGCGAAGCCGACTCCTACGTCCTGCGCCACCCGCTGGTGGGCGCGCTGACGGTGGCCCAGCAGATCCTGACGCCGGCGCGCTCGCCGGAGCAGACCGTCGTCGTCGTGACGACGGCGGAGGGCTCCGCCTCGGAGAACACGCTCAAGCTGCTCGGCCGGTCAGGGCACTGACCCGGCCAGCTTCTCCTTGCGGGCGGCCAGATCCGCGGCGGGGTAATGTTTTCCGGCGCGGACGACACCCGCGATGTGCCCGAGGTGCTTGACGTCGGTCAGCGGGTTGCCGGCCAGCAGGACCAGGTCGGCGTTCTTGCCGGGCTCGACGGTGCCCATGGTGTCCGTCGTGCCGAGGAACTCGGCCGGGAGCGTCGTCGTCAGCTGCAGGATCCGCAACGGCGTGAGGCCGGCGCGGGCGAACTCCGCGAACTCGCGGTGCAGCGCCGCGCCGGGGACAACCCAAGCGGCGCCGGAAGAATCGGTGCCGGCGAGCATCTTGACCCCGGCGTCGTCGAACAGCTTCGTGAGGTCGAGCTGCCGTTCGTAGGCCTCGGTGAACGTCGCGCGGGCGTCGGCCGGGAACTCGGCGAACCTGGCGGCCGCCGCCCGCCAGGCCTTCCGCGTCGACGGCGTGACATACGTCAAGTCCGGGTCGTCGGCGAACTCGGGGGAGTCGCACAGTTCCTGAGTCTTGATCCGGATCAGCGTCGGGACCTGCCAGGTGCCGTCGGCGGCGAACCGCTCGGCGAGGACGTGCGCCCGGTCGCGGTCGAACGTGCCGACGGCGTGCGAGAGGTTCGCGATGTCGGCCGGCTTGCTGAGGTTGAGCGGGTTGATCACCAGCTTGCGCAGCACGCGGTCCATGATCTTGTCCAGGAACGGGATCTTGAACGGCGGCAGCTTCAGCTGGGGCCCGCCCGCCGCGGCGGTCTCGCGGATGTGGTCGTGGTCGCCGGAGCAGCAGGCGAACAGCGCGACGCCGGGGCCGAGGTGCTCGATGGACTTCATCCCGAGCCGGGACGCCTTTTCGACGTCGATGCCGGCCGGCAGGTGCCCGACGATGGGCAGGCCGAGGCGGCGGGCTTCGGCCTGGGCGTCGAAGAAGACGTCGCGGGTGACGAGACCGGCCTTGATGAAGTCGGCGCCTTCCGCGTGCTGCTCCCGGATGGCCGCGACGACCTGGTCCACTGTGGACGCGTTCGCCGGCGTCAGCAGCGGCCCCGGGGTGGCGAGCAGCGCGGGGGAGGCTTCGGGGAAGCCGAGCTTCCCGGCGGCGCGACGGCGCAGGAGGTCGATGCTGCCGCCCATCTGCCGGAAGCCGGTGATGCCGTGGACGAGCATCAGCTCGAGGGTCGCCGCCGGATCGGCCTTGCCGAGGGGATGGGCGTGCATGTCGTTGTACCCGGGGACGACGTAGGTCCCGGCCGCGTCGACGCGCTGCGCGGCTGCCTCGATACCGGGCCGGACGTCGAGGATCCGGCCGTCCTCGATCAGGACGTCGGTGCTTTCGCTCAGGCCGCCGTCCCGCGGGTCGACGACGGTGGCGGCGGTGAGCAGCAGGCGGGTGGTCATGCGGTCTCCGTCGCGGGCCGGTCGGCGGCCGGTGTGAGGCCGCCGTCGACGAGGATCTGTTGGGTGCGGCGGACATGCGCGGCGAAGAGGGTCTCCGCGGCTTCGGTGTCGTGGGCCAGGGCGGCATCGAGGAGTCCTTTGTGCTCGCCGGCGACGTCGCGGTGCAGCTCCCTCGTGCCGGTGGCCGACCAGGCGCGGTAGACCTCGGCGGCGTCCGAGAGCCGGGCGCAGATGTCCAGCAGCACGGCGTTGCCGCACGCCTCGATCAGCGTGCGGTGGAACGCCAGGTGCGCCAGCGCCCACTCCTCGTTGCGCCGCGGCTGGTCGCCGGGCAGCAGCATCGGCTGCACCGAGAGCCGGTGGTGGGCGGCGAGCACCTCGGACTCCCAGGTGACGCCGCCGCGTTCGACGGACAGCCGTAGCGCCGCGCCTTCGTTGACCACGCGGGCCTCGGTGAGGTCGTTGAGCGCGCGCAGGGACAACGGCGTGACGTGGAAGCCGCGGTTGCGGTCGACCTGCACGAGGTCCTTCGCGCTGAGCAGGCCGAGCGCCTCCCGCACGACGCTGAGGCTCACGCCGTACTGTTCGCCCAGCTCACCGGGCTTGAGCCGCTCGCCGGGCGGCCGGTCGCCGTTGAGGATCGCCGACCGCAGCTGCTCGTAGACCATCACGGCCAGGCTCTCGCCGCCCGCTCTCTTCGCCATGATCGCAGCGTAACACACTCTGCGACAGATAATCGATTCTGTGCTTGACAGTCGTCTATTGCGGGCAGAGTATGAGTCGCATCGACCGATCGAAAGGCAGCTCATGCGGATCGCGACTCTCTCCGGACGGCTCGTCCTCGTGACCGAGGCCGGCGCCGTCGACGTCGAACAAGCCAGCGAGCGGCGGTTTTCCGCCGACCCGCAGGCGATCTACGACCGCTGGGCCGAGTTCCGGGACTGGGCCGCGGCGGCCCCGCACGACACCGCGGCGCCGTTCGCGGAAAGCGACCTCGGGGCGCCGGTCCCGGCGCCGCGCCAGATCTTCGGCGTCGGCCTCAACTACCGCGACCACGCCGCCGAATCCGGCCTCGGCCTGCCGGAGTCGCCGACCGTCTTCACGAAGTTCGCGAGCAGCCTGACCGGCCCGTCCGGGGAGATCCCGCTCCCGGGCCCGACGGACTGGGAGGTCGAGCTGGTCGCCGTCATCGGCGTTCTCGCCCGCGACGTCCCGGCCGAGCGCGGCTGGGAGCACGTCGCCGGGCTGACGGTCGGGCAGGACCTCTCCGACCGGACGTTGCAGCTGGCCGGGCCCGCGCCGCAGTTCAGCCTCGGCAAGTCGCGCCCCGGCTTCGGGCCGATCGGGCCGTGGGTGGTGACGCCCGACGAGTTCGCCGACCCGGACGACCTCGCGCTCGACTGCGCGGTCAACGGCGAGTCCGTGCAGAAGAGCCGGACCAGCGAGCTGATCTTTTCGGTGCCGGAGCTGGTGGCCCGCCTCTCCGCCGTGCTGCCGCTGTGGCCGGGCGACCTGATCTTCACCGGGACGCCGGCCGGGGTCGGCATGGCGCGCAGCCCCCAGCGGTTCCTCGGCCCGGGCGACGAGCTGGTCAGCACCATCGAGGGCATCGGCCGGATGCACCACCGGTTCACCGCGCCGTGACGGCCCTCGACCCGGACCGCTTCCGCGCGGTGATGGCGGCGGTGTGCGCGCCGGTGACGATCGTGACGACGTTCTCCGAGGACGGCCGCCCGTGCGGCGCGACGGTCAGCTCGTTCACGTCCCTGTCGCTCGACCCGCCACTGGTCGGCGTCGCCTTCGACCGGCGATCGGCGTTGCTGGCCGCGATCCGGGACCGTGGTCGCTTCGGCGTCAACCTGCTCGGCCACGGCCAGGACGACCTGGCCGTCCTGTTCGCCACCCGCGGCGCCGACCGCTTCGGCGCGGAAACGGCGTGGTTCGCCGACGACGGCCTGCCGAGGCTGCGCGACGCCGCCGGCTGGGTCGGCTGCGACCTGGACCGCACCGTCGAGGCGGGCGACCACCTGCTGCTGTTCGGCCGGGTCACGGCGCTGGGCCGGGCCGAGCGCCCGCCGCTGGTCTACGCGCACCGCACGTTCGGCACCCACTCGAAGTTCGCCGAACGGCCCCGGCCACCCATCACGGACCTGATCGCCGCCTGCGCCCGCTAGCCGCCTGCACCCGGCTTACCTGCTCGTGAGTGGTAATGCGGGTTAGAACCCGCATTACCACTCACGACCAGCCGCGGCAGAAGGACCAGTCTGCGAAAGGACAACGACGTCATGACGATCGCGACCCAACAACCCGCGCCCACCACCGAAACCGTCCTGGCCCGGATCCGGGCCATCTTGCCGTTGCTCGCGAAGAACGCCGCGCAGGGTGAGACCGACCGGCGGGTCACCGAAGAGAGCATCGCCGCGCTGACCGACGCCGGTGCGTTCAAGATCGCCCAGCCTCGCCGCTACGGCGGCTACGGCCTGCCCGTGCGGTCGATGCTCGAAGTGTCCGCGGCGGTCGGCGAGGCCGACGGCGGTACCGCCTGGGTCGTCGCCCTGAGCAACGTCTGCGCGTGGCTGGCCGGGCTCTTCAGCCGGCAGGCGCAGGACGACGTCTGGGGCGCGAACCCGGACGCGAAGGTCTCCGGCGTCCTCGCGCCGACCGCCGAGACGACCAAAGTGGACGGTGGCTACCGCGTCACCGGGCGCTGGTACTACAACTCCGGCTCCTGGCACGCCGACTGGGCCGGCGTCGGCATCCCGCTGACCGACGAGCGCGGCGAGGTCGTCGACCAGGGGATGGCGCTGATCCCGCGCACCGACCTCGGGCTCGAGGAGACGTGGTTCGTCGCCGGGATGCGCTCGTCCGGCTCGAACTGCCTGATCGCGCGGGACGTCTTCGTGCCCGATCACCGCGTGATGTCCGTGCCGCCCGCGATCGCCGGGCGGTACGCCGTGGAGGAGCCCGAAGAAGACCTCTACCGGGCCGCGTTCGTGCCCACCCTCGCGCTCGTGCTCGCCGGCCCGCAGCTCGGCCTCGGCCGCGCGGCGCTGCGGATGGTGCGGGAGAAGGCCGCCCGCAAGGCGATCTCCTACACCGCCTACACCACCCAGGCCGAGTCGGCCGCCTTCCAGCTGCAGCTCGCCGAGGCCGCGATGCGGATCGACACGGCGCACCTGCACGTCTTCCGCGCGGCCGACGACATCGACACCGCCGCCGCGAACCGCACCTACCCCGACGCCGAGCTGCGGGCCCGCGTGCGCGCGGACACCGGCTGGGCCGTCGAGAACGTCACGAAGGCGTTCGACGTCCTGCTGTCCGCCCACGGCGCGGGCAGCTTCGCCGAGGCCAACCCGCTGCAGCGGATGTGGCGCGACTCGGCCGTCGCCGCGCGGCACGCGATCGTGCTGCCCGCCGTCGGCTACGAGGTCTACGGCAAGGCCTTGCTCGGCCGCGACGACCAGATCACCCCGCTCGTCTGACCCGAAGGAGCCCGTGATGGCCCTGCACCGCCTCACGAAGATCACCGTCGGCGTGCCGAACGTCGACGAGACCGCGAAGTACTACACCGAGTTCGGCCTGACCCCGACCGGCTCGGGGTTCGCCACCGCCGACGGCGGCGAGCAGCTCGAACTGCGCCCCAGCGCGCAGCGGCGGCTGCTCACCCTCGGCGTCGGCGCCGACGACCCGGACGACCTGGACCGCGTCGCCGCGTCGCTGGCCCGCCTCGACCTCGGCAGCCGGCGCGTCGGCGACGCCCTGCACACCAAGGACCCGGTGACCGGCCTCGACGTCGTCGTCTCGGTGGCGCCGCGGCTGCGGCAGGAGCCGCCGGAACCGGTGGCCTACAACCAGCCCGGTGCGGCGCGCCGGGCCAACGTCCGCGCGCCGGCCATCGACCGGGAGCAGGCCGTCCGCCCGCGCAAGCTCGGGCACGTCGTGTTCGGCTCGACCGACCAGGCCGCCACCCAGAAGTTCTTCACCGAGGGGCTCGGCTTCAAGGTCAGCGACGAGGCCCCCGGCTTCGCCTCCTTCATGCGCTGCTCGACCGATCACCACAACGTGCTCGTCCAGCAGGCGCCGGTGAGCTTCCTGCACCACACGTCCTGGGAGGTCGACGACGTCGACGAGGTCGGCCGCGGCGCCACCGCGATGCTGCAGGGCCACCCCGAGCGGCACACGTGGGGCCTGGGCCGGCACTACATCGGCTCGAACTTCTTCTGGTACCTGCGCGACCCGGCGGGCAACTTCTCCGAATACTACTCCGACATCGACTGCATCCTGGAGGACCAGATCTGGGAGCCGCGGGTGGTGGCGGGGGAGAAGAGCCTCTACGCGTGGGGACCGCCGCCCCCGCCGTCGTTCTTGGCCCCGGAGGACCTGGCCGACCTGATGACCGACGCCCACCCGGGATCCTGACGCGTGTGATCATGGAAGGATGAGCAAGCCCGTCTTCGTGCAGCCCAACCTCGACGGCCCGGCGATCGAGCTTGCCGGCGTGGAGGTGCACGTCGGCCGGACGCCGCTGGTGTCGGGCGTCGACTGGCGGGTGGACTACGGCCAGCGCTGGGTGGTGCTGGGCCGCAACGGCGCCGGCAAGTCGACGATCCTGTCCGTGGCCTCGACCCAGCGGTTTCCCAGCGCGGGCACCGCGGTGGTGCTCGGGCACCGGATGGGCGCGGTCGACCTGCGGGACATCCGGACGCACATCGGGTTCGTCGGCGCGAACCAGCGGCTGCCCGACGCGGAGAACCACAACGCGCACACGGTGGTGCTGACCGGCTACAGCGGCAGTGTGCTGCCGCTGTGGGAGCGCTACGACGACACGATCCGCGACCGCGCGGCGAAGCTCCTGGAGCTGGTCGGGTGCGCCGGCCTCGGCGACCGGCCGGTGCGGGTGTGTTCGCAGGGCGAACGCGCCCGCGTCCGGCTGGCCCGGGCGCTGATGGCCGACCCGCTGCTGCTCCTGCTGGACGAGCCGTTCGCCGGCTTGGACATGCCGGGCCGCGAGGACCTGCTGCTGGCGCTGGAGAACCTGACCCGGGCCCAGCCGGAGCTGGCCACGGTGACGGTGACGCACCACCTGGAGGAGATCCCGGCGACGGCAACGCACGCCCTGCTGGTGCGCCGCGGCGCGGTGACGGCCGCCGGCCCGATCGACGAAGTCCTGACGAACGACGGCCTGTCGGCGTGTTACGAGCGAGAGGTCGAGGTCCACCGGCTCAACGGCCGGTGGGTGGCGCACGCCCGCGCGGCTAGCTGAACAGCTCCGCCAACGGGCTGTGGTCGAGGCCGTCGAGCAGGGCCGCGGGGTCTTCGTAGGTCGCCACCGCGCCCGCTTCGGTCAGCTCCGCCGCGCTGACGCCGCCCGAGAGCACGGCGACGGTGCGCACGCCCGCCTTGGTGGCGGCGTGGACGTCCCAGACGGAGTCGCCGACGAAGATCGTGTCGCCCGGCTCGGTTCCCGCGCGCTCCAGCGCGGCGTACACCGGCTCCGGGTCGGGCTTGGTGGCCTCGACGTCCTCGCCTGCGACGATGCCCGTGACGACGTCGTCGACGTCGAGGATCTTGCGCATGACGTCCAGCTCGTCGGGCCCGGCCGACGTCGCCAGGAGCACGCGCACCCCGTGCCCGGCGATGACGCGGATCAGCGCGGCGGCCTGGTCGAAGGGCCGGAGCATCCCGGCCGTCTCGAGGTAGAAGCGGCTGTGGAGGTCTTCGAGCCGGTCGCCGAGCTCGTCGGCGTCGGCTTGCCCGAGCAGGTCGGCGAGCAGCTTGCCGGACCCCATCCCGATCGCGCGGTGGACGCGCCAGGAGTCGACGTCGCGGCCCAGCTCGCGGAACGCGCGTTGCCAGGCGTGGACGTGCAGGTAGTTGGAGTCGACGAGCGTGCCGTCGAGGTCGAAGAGCACAGCGGTGGCGATGGCGATCCCTCCTTCGGACGCTCTGGTGGTACCCGGCGGGGCGACCGCGAAACGTCGCTTCGGCCGTTGTGGCGACGTGCGTCACGCGGGGAACATTTCCGCAGGCCGTGCGTTGTACAGACTGTCGGTACGGTGGTGTCCCCGGGCCTCACCCACAGCCTTCACGGAATGCCAGTCCGGCTGGAGCCGTGTAGCGCCACTTGCCGCGAGGCGACCCCCGTACCGACGCTTTGTCTCCCGCTTCTGCTCGCAGGTACCCCCAGCCTTCGCCGAGCGGGAGCGGGTCCTTTTTGTCCATTGTGGACCCGTTTCTTCGAGCGTGCGCTGTCGAGCACTCCGTACTTCACCCAGCCGTGGCGATCGGCGTGGGTACCCCTCCGCCATGGGGCAGGCGGTGGAGCGCGGCTCGCCCGTTGGGCGGGGTTGCGCCGGGAGGACGGGAGGCTACGCTGCGAGGGTACGGTTCAGGCAACAGCCGTTACCCCCATTCCGGTCTGCGTCCGAGCGGGACTCCCGCCCGGCACTTCAATCTGTGAACGAAGGCGTCTGCCGATGTTGGTTGTGCAGCACCCCGCGACGGCGATCCCCGTGACCCGCGCGGGCGCCGGTGCGTTCGATATCAAGGTGATCCGCCCCTACTTCGGTGCCGTGATGGTCCGGATCCGGGGCGCCCTCGCCGAAGAGAGCGCCGCCCAGCTCGAGGCCGTCCTGGCCACCTGGGCCCACCGCAAGTTCCCGGTCCTGGTGCTCGACCTCTCGGCGGTCGACCTCCTGGACGCGGCCGGCCTCGACGCGCTGGTCGACATCCAGGCCCGGACGCAGCGCGAGAGCACCACCCTGCGCGTCGTCACGGGCGACAACCGCGTCGTGCGCCGGGCCCTCTCCGACACCGGGCTCGACCACGAGCTCAACGTCAGCCCGCTGCCCGCCGGCTGGGAGCGCGCGACGGAGATCCCCGTCTGACCCAGGTGGCGTGAGCCCCGGCTCCCGGGTGAGACTTCCCGGGTGATCACCACCATGCGGGCCTTCGTGCTCACCGGCCCGCGGGCGTTCTCGGTGCAGGACGTCCCGGTGCCCGAAGCCGTCCCCGGCGAGGTGGTCGTCGACGTCGAACGCGCCGGCGTCTGCGGCACCGACGTCGAGTTCTTCACCGGCGAGATGGCCTACCTGCACCAGGGCCACTCGGCGTACCCGATGCGGCTGGGTCACGAGTGGGCCGGCACCGTCTCGGCCGTCGGCGCCGGCGTCGACCCGGCGTGGCTCGGGCGCCGCGTCATGGGCGACACCATGCTCGGCGATCAGACGTGCCGCCGCTGCCGCAAAGGCCACCAGCACACCTGCGCGCGCCGCGAGGAAGTCGGCATCCGCGGCGGGCGGCCCGGCGCGCTGGCCGAACGGATCGCCGTCCCCGCGTGGTCGCTGCACGCGCTGCCCGATTCCGTCGACGCCGTCCTCGGCGCCCTGGTCGAGCCGGGTGGCAACGCTCTGCGCGCGGCGCAGGCCGCCGCCGTCGGGCCCGGCGATCGCGCGCTGGTGCTGGGGCCCGGGACGATCGGGCTGCTCGTGGCCCTGTTCCTGCGCGCGGCCGGCGCCGAGGTGCACCTGCTCGGACGCGACGAGCCCACCCTCGCCTTCGCCCGCACCCTCGGCTTCGCGCACGCCTGGACCCGCGGCACGCTCCCGGATTCGTCCTTCGACGCGGTCGTCGACGCGTCCAACGCCGTCGAGCTGCCCGCGCTGGCCCTCGACCTGGTCGAACCGGCCGGCCGGGCCGTCTACATCGGACTGGCCGGGCAGCCCAGCCTGATCGACACCCGCGAGCTGGTCCTGAAGGACGTCACGGCCGTCGGCATCCTGTCCGCGTCACCGGGCCTGGCCGACACGATCGCCGCGTACGCGAGCGGCGCCGTCGACCCGCGGCCGCTGGTCGCGGCGACCGTCGGGCTCGACGACGTCGGCGCCGTCCTCGCCGGGGAGCACCACGCCGGTCCCGGACCGAAGGTCCACGTCGATCCGCGCCGCTAGTCGAGCCGCAGGATCGTTTCCTCGATCTCCGCGCCCCGGGCGTTCGCGTACCCGGTGTCGGTGCCGACGACGGTGAAGCCCGCCCGCTGCAGGACTCGCAACGACCCGGCGTTGTCGCTGGCGGCGCGCGCGTGCAGCGGCCGGACCTCGACCGCGTCGAGCAGCAGGGCAAGCGCTTGCCCGGCGATGCCCTGCCCCCACACCGACCGGTCGATCCAATACGTGATCTCCGTGTCGCCCTCCATGACGAACGCGGCGATGCTGCCGACGAGGACGCCGTCGCGGGTCACCGCGCGGTGGGTGATCCCGGCGGAGAACCGCACCTTCGCCATGTGCGCGTCGAACGCTTCGCGGTCGTCGGGGTCCTTGTGGGTGAACGCGGCCATCCGGACCGCCTCGGGGTCGCGCTGCTGCTCGAACAACGCGTCGAGATCGGCGTCTTCGACCGGCCGGAGTGCTATCGCTGCCACCGGCTCAGGATAGGCCGAGCAGCCGGATCGCGTTGTCCTTCAGGATCATCGGCCGGACCTCGTCCTTGATGTCCAGTTCGGCGAAGTCCGCCAGCCAGCGGTCCGGCGTGATGACCGGGAAGTCCGAGCCGAACAGGACCTTGCGCTTCAGCAGCGTGTTGGCCGCGCGGACCAGCTGCGGCGGGAAGTACTTCGGCGACCAGCCGGACAGGTCGATGTACACGTTGGCCTTGTGCGTCGCCACCGAGATCGCCTCGTCCTGCCACGGCACCGACGGGTGCGCCAGGATGATCGTCAGGTGCGGGAAGTCGGCGGCGACGTCGTCGAGCAGCATCGGGTTCGAGTAACGCAGCTTGATGCCGCGCCCGCCCGGCAGGCCCGCGCCGATCCCGGTCTGGCCGGTGTGGAACAGCGCCGGGACGCCGAGCTCGCCGATCGCCTCGTAGAGCGGGTAGAACCGCGGGTCGTTCGGCTCGAAACCCTGCAGGCTGGGGTGGAACTTGAACCCGCGGACGCCGTGCTCGGTGACGAGCCGGCGCGCGCGGTGCACGGCGGCCTTGCCGGAGTGCGGGTCGACCGAGCCGAACGGGATGAGCACGTCGGGGTGCGCGGCGGCCGCGTCGGCGATCTCCTCGCTCGACAGCGCGGGATGCCCGGTCGCGGCGGGCGCCTCGACGGTGAACACGACCGCGGCCATCTTGCGGGCGCGGTAGTGCTCGGCGATCGCCGTCACGGTCGGCGTCCGGTCCTGGTCGGCGCGGAAGTACTTCGCGGACGCGTCGAGCAGCTCCTGGTCCAGCGCGAAGCAGCCGTGGCCGTCCTGCTCGACGTGGGTGTGGACGTCGAGGGCGGTCAGTGCGGAAAGATCCACCGGTATCTCCAGGTCAGGGCAGGTCGGGCTGCGCGGCCTTGGCGGCCAGCAGCTGGTCGAGGACGGCGTCGCGCGCGGCGACGAGCCGGGCTTGGTCGGTGTCGGCCAGTTCGGCGTCCACCCCGGAGATGAGCGTCTCGGCGAGTTCCGGCGTCAGGTGGACCTGGCCCAGGTCGCGCCACCATTCTTCGGTGGGCGGGCCGAGGTGCCGCAGGACGTGCGCCAGGCCGCCGGCGCCGCCGGACAGGTGCTGGTTGACGAACGGGCCGAGCACCGCCCACCGCAGCCCGGGCCCGTACGCGATCGCCGTGTCGATGTCGGCGACCGTCGCGACCCCGCGTTCGACCAGCGAATACGCCTCCTGCCACAGCGCGGCCTGCAGCCGGTTCGCGACGTGGCCGGGCAGCTCGCGCGTCAGCCGGATCGGGCGTTTGCCCACCGAGGTGTAGAACTCCACGGCCCGGTCGACGACCTCGGGCGCGGTGTCGCGGCCGGGCACGACCTCGACGAGCGGGATCAGGTGCGGCGGGTTGAACGGGTGCCCGATCACGACCCGCTCGGGGTGACGCGGGCAGCCGCGGGCGATGACGCTGGGCAGCAGCCCGGACGAGCTGCTCGCCAGGATCACGTCCGGCCGCGCGGCCTCGTCGAGGACGCCGAACAACGCGTGCTTGACGTCTTCGCGCTCCGGACCGTTCTCCTGAACGAAGTCCGCGGCGGCGGCCGCTTCGCCGGCGTCATCGACGAACCGCAGGCGATCCGTCGACACGCCTTCGAGCGCACTGCGCAGCCGTTCTTCGGCGCCGGACGCCGGATCGGTGGCGACGACGTCGTGGCCGTGGGCGAGGAAGAGGCCCGCCCAGCTCGCGCCGATCACGCCGGTACCGACCACCGCGACGGTGCTCATGCGCGCGCCCGGAAGTGGTCGAGGGCGGTGGGATCGGCCAGGACGTCCCGGCCGACGACGTCTTCGGGGCGGGCGCCGAGCAGGAGTTTCTTCACGGGCAGCTCCAGTTTCTTCCCGGTGCGGTTGCGCGGGATCACCGGGACGGCGGTGATCTCGTCGGGCACGTGCCGCGGCGACAGCGCGCTCTTCAACGCGCTCTTGATGCGGTGGCGCAGGTCGTCGTCCAGCGCGCCGTCGTGCAGGACGACGTAGAGGCGGAGGTCGCCGTTGCCGCCCGCCGGGTCTTCGAGGTGCACGACGAGGGAGTCGTCGATCTCCGGCAGCTCCTCGACGACCGTGTAGAACTCGGCGGTGCCGAGCCGGACGCCGCCGCGGTTGAGCGTGGCGTCGGAGCGGCCGGCGATGACGCAGCCGCCGTCTGGTGAGAAGCGCACCCAGTCGCCGTGCCGCCAGACGCCGGGGTAGTCGGCGAAGTACGTTGCGCGGTACCGGGAATCCGGGTCGGTGACCGGGAGGTCGCCCCAGAAGGCGACCGGCATCGACGGCATCGGCGCGGTGATCACGAGTTCGCCCAGCTCACCGACCACCGGCTCGCCGCGCTCGTCGAACGCCCGCGCGTCGACTCCCAGACAGGGGCCCGAGATCTCGCCGGCCCACACCGGTTGCAGCGGGCTGCCCTGGACGATCCCGCTGCAGACGTCGGTGCCGCCGCTGCCGACGTTGAGCAGGACGTCGGGGAACCGGTCGGCGACCCACCGGTAGCCCTCGGCGGGCAGCGGGCTGCCCGCCGCGCCGATCTGGCGCAACGCCGACAGGTCCAGATCCGCCGCCGGGTCGAGGTCCGCTTTCCGGCACGCCATCAGAAAACCCGGGCTCGCGCCCAGCAGCGTCGCGCGGGTTTCGGCAGCGAGACGCCACTGCCAGGCCAGGTCCGGGTGCAGCGGGTTGCCGTCGACCAGCACGATCGACGCGCCGGTCAGCAGCCCGGACACGAGCGCGTTCCACATCATCCAGGCGGTGGTGGAGAACCACAGCAGCCGGTCGCCGGGCCGCAGGTCCCAGCTGAGGCCGTGGTTCTTGAGGTGTTCCAGCAGCAACCCGCCGTGACCGTGCACGATCGGCTTCGGTTTGCCGGTGGTGCCGGAGGAGAACAGCACGCACAGCGGGTGCGCGAACCCGACCGGCTCGAAGCCCGGCTCGCCCGGCTGGTCCAGCAACTCCGCCCAGCCGGTGGCGTCGTCGCCGTACCCGACCCGGACGACGTGCTCCACGGTCGGCAGCCCGGCCACGATGTCGGCGACCTCGCCGCGGCGGTCGACGTCCTTGGTGCCGTACCGGTACCCCGAGACGGTCAGCAGCACCTTCGGCTCGACCTGCCCGAACCGGTCGAGCACCGCGCGGGCCCCGAACTCCGGCGCGCAGGACGCCCACACCGCGCCGAGGCTCGCCGTGGCCAGGTACGCGACGACGGCTTCCGGGATGTTCGGCAGGTAGGCCACGACGCGGTCGCCGCGTCCGACGCCCAGCCGCCTGAGACCGGCGCGGGCCCTGGCCACCTGGTCACGCAGCTGCGCCCAGGTCAGCTCTTCTCGCGGACGCGTCTGCGAATACGCGATGACGGCGACCTCGTCGTCGGGCCGGTGGCTGAGGGCGTGCTCGGCGTAGTTGAGCGTCGCGCCCGGGAACCACTCGGTGCCCGGCATGCGCGGATCCGGGACGACCGCCGTCTCCGGCGTGTGGAAGCGGACGCCGAAGTAGTCGCGGATCGACGACCAGAAGCCGTCGAGATCGGTCACCGACCAGCGGTGCAGGCTCGCGTAGTCCTCGAAGCCGAGGCCGCGGTGGGTGGTCAGCCAGCCGAGGTAGCGGCCGATCTCCGTGGTGTCGCGGACGTCGGCGGCGACCGGGCGCAGCGGCGTCACCGGGCGACCTTCGCCGCGCGCTTGTCGAGGAACGCCCGCATCCGGTCCTGGGCCTCGGTGCTGCCGGTGGCGACCGCCGCCATCAGCGCCTCCAGCAGGTAGCCCTCCGCCGGGTTGGCCTCGGCGATGCGCGGCAGCGCCTGCAGCACCGCGAACGTCGTGATCGGCGACGTCGTGGCGATCTTGCGGGCCAGGCCGAGCGCGTGCTCCAGGCCTTCGCCCGGCTCGACGCGGTAGTGCGACAGGCCGGCCGCGTGGCCCTCGTCGGCGTCGAGGACGCGGCCGGTGAGCATCAGGTCGGTCATCCGGTGGGCGCCGATCAGCCGCGGCACCCGCACCGAGCCGCCGCCGCCGACGAACAGGCCGCGCTGGCCCTCCGGCAGCGCGTAGAACGCCGTCGACTCGGCGACGCGGATGTGCGTGGCCGACGCGAGTTCGAGACCGCCGCCGATGACCGCGCCCTTGAGCACCGCGACGACCGGGACGCGGCCGCGCTCGATCCGTTCGAAGGCGCGGTGCCACATCATCGAGTGCTGCAGGCCCTCGAACGCGTCCCGCTCGGTCAGCTCCGAGAGGTCGAGCCCGGCGGAGAAGTGGTCGCCTTCGGCGTCGAGCACGACGGCTTTCACCTCAGCCGGCGGGTTGCCGAAGAAGGTTTCGAGGGCCAGGACGGTGGCGTCGTCGAGCGCGTTGCGCTTCTTCGGCCGCGACAGCCGCAGCACCGCGACGTCGTCGTGCAGTTCGAGGTGCAGCGTGCTGGTCATGCGGCTCCGTAGGTTTGGGCGGCTTGCCGGCGCAGTTCGACGCGGCGGATCTTGCCGGTGGCGTTGCGCGGCAACGCTTTGACGAACCGGACGTACTTCGGCACCTTGTACCGGGCCAGGTGCGCTTCGAGGTGGGCGCGGAACGCGGCTTCGTCCGGCTCCGCGCCGTCGCGGGCCACGACGTAGGCGGCGCCGACCTCGCCCCAGCGCTCGTCCGGCACGCCGACCACGGCACAGGCGTCGACGGCGTCGAGCTGGACGGCGATCGCCTCGATCTCGGCGGGGTAGACGTTCTCGCCGCCGGAGATGATCAGGTCCTTGACCCGGTCGACGATGTGGGCCCAGCCGTCGTCCTCGACGCGGACGACGTCGCCGGTGCGGAACCAGTGCGCGCCGGCGAAGCTCGCGGCCGTCTCCTCGGGCCGGTTCCAGTAGCCGTCGAAGACGTGCGGGCCGCGCACGAGCAGTTCGGCGGGCTCGGCGCTCAGCGGCTTGCCGCCGTCGGCGGCCACGTCGGTGAAGAAGTGCGGCACGCCCGCGGCGACCGGGTGGTCGAGCGTGCCGTCGTGGGTGGCCATGAAGACGCCGGGGGAGGCCTCGGTCATGCCGTAGCCCTGCAGCAGCCGGACGCCGCGGTCGAGCCACGCCCGCGCGACGCGTTCGGCCACCGGCGAGCCGCCGTAGAGGACGCAGGTCAGCGAGCTGAGGTCGGTGGCCGCCCACGTTTCGTGGCGGCACATCATCTCCAGCATCGTGGGGACGGCGGAGAAGCTCGTGATCCCGGCTTCGGCGATGCGCGCGAGGATCGTCCCGGCGTCGAACCTGGCGACCGGCTCGACGCTGCCGCCCTTGAACAGCGTCGGCAGCGTGATCTGGCCCAGGCCCACGCAGTGGAACAGCGGCGCGATGCAGAGGGCCTTGTCGGTGCCGAGGACGTCCAGGTGGGCGAGCTGGTTGACGGTGTTCCAGGTCAGGTTGCCGTGGGTGAGGACCGCCGCCTTCGGGCGGCCGGTGGTGCCGGAGGTGTAGAGCAGCAGGCACGGGTCGTCGAGGCCGACGTCCGGGTCCGGCGGCGGTCCGTCCCCGTCGCCGCCGGCCGGTATCACGCGCAGGTCGTGGGGTCCGGCCGCCGCGACGAGGGCGTCGGCGTCCGGGCTGTGCACGAGGACCGACGCGCCGCTGTCGCCGAGCATGTAGCGGATCTCGGCGGGGGCGAGCCGGTAGTTGAGCGGCACGAAGATCGCGCCGCAGCGGGCGGTGGCGAAGAGCGTCTCGAACACGGCGATGTCGTTGACGCCGAGGTAGGCGACGCGATCGCCGGGTCGCACGCCGCGCCGGGTCAGGTTGCCGGCCAGGCGGTCGACGCGGCCGGCGAGCTGCGCGTAGGTGAGGGTGCGCCCGGCCTGCGTCAGCGCGACGCGGCCCGGGTCGATCCGGGCACGCCGCGCGGGCCAGCTGCCCAGGCCGAAGTCCGCGCTCATCGCCACGCCTCCTGATATCAGGGAACCTGATAAGACTCAGGATGCGCGCGGACCGCGGCGGGTGTCAAGGGGTCAGCGGCGCACGACGCGCAGGTCGGCCACCTCCAGCAGGCCGTCGAGATCGACGTGCCCCTTGAGCTGCCGCGGGTCCGGCACCAGCCCTTCCGCGCGCACGACGTCCAGCAGGCGGCTGGCCAGCGGCAGCACCATGTGACGGCCCCAGCAGCGTTCACTCACGTGGCCGAACGGCAGGTAACCCGGCTGGGTGTCGGCGTCCAGGTCCGCCCAGCGCTCGGGGCGGAACTCGTCCGGGTCGTCCCAGAGCGCGGGGGAGCGGTGGCTGACGATCGGCAGCAGCAGGACGTCGTCACCAGGGGTGATCCGCGCGTCGACCTCGGTGTACTCGGGCGAGCGGACGCGCAGGATGTTCCACGACGGCGGCAGCAGCCGCAGGGCTTCGTCGAGCACGTGCTCGTTCGGGACGTCGTCGGCGAACGGCGCGCCGAGCCAGACCGCGTTGGTGACCAGGGCGGCGACGGTGAAGCAGATCGGCGCGGCGACGCGCCGGTAGAGGTACATCCGGAAGCGCCGCTCGGCGAAGCCGTCCGCCGCGAGGACCTGGCGCGCGAGGGTGGACAGCTCCCGGCCCTCGGGGGACGGCGGGAGCACCGCGGACCCGGTGGTGACGGCCGACCAGGTCAGCTTCGGGGTCAGCTCCAGCCGCCGGTCGACGAGCGTCCGGAACCGGCGGGTTTCGCGGCCGAAGACCAGGTCACGCAGGTGGGCGTGCGGCACGGCCGGCCACTTCCCGGTGAGGTCGAGCCGGCCCGTGGGCTTCTTCAGGGCGGCCCGGACGTCCGCGCCGACGGCCTGCATCAGGCTCGCGGACTCCGTCCGGGTGACGCGCCGGCCGAGGACGGGCTTGAACGTGGGCCGTTCTTCGGCGTTCGCCGGGCGGGCCAGGAGCAGGGCGTTCATCAGATCGGGGTCCGCGACGCCGATGGTGTCCGGTTCGAGCCGGAAGAGCTCGCCGCCCCGGTGCTCCCGCAGCAGCCGGTCGATCCGGGGCGCGAAGACGGTGCGTTTTGTCCGGTTACCGGCGGCGATGACCACTCTTCCGTGCTCCTTCGAGAGAATCGGTGGGCCGGTTCCGGGATGCCCGGAACCGGCCCGATCCGGTGCTGAAGATCAGATCCAGCCGTACCAGGCGTAGGCCTTCAGGCTCTTTGCGGGGAGCGCTTTCTTGACGAGCCGAACCAGCTTCACCGACGTCCTCCTTCGTTCGTGTGAAAGGGATCCCGCGTCCGCGATCATCCGGGGACCACATTACGGGGACGGTGTGCCGGTTGGTCAAGAACGAACTTGCGGTTGTCCATTCCCTGTCCGGTCACCGGTGAGCGGGAATGCCCTACGAACGTCGGTGTTGATCGAATTCGCCTTCGATGCTACGGAATGGATTTACACACACGTATTTCATTCTTCACATTCGTGTCTCCGGCGGCATGTTCGAGACGGCCCTCGGGTGGGTAGCCAGGGGGTGTGGTGGGCGACGTCCGCCGAAACGAGTGGAGAGGTGAAGCCATGGGCGACGCTGCGGTCGGGCAACGAGTGAAGACGGCGGCGGCCGGCGTGCGAGAGCTCGCCGTCGAGGCCGCGCGAGTGGGCGCGGACGCGGCCGCGCGGGCGGTGGAGATCACCGACCGGAAGCTGACCGAGGGGGCCGACGAGCTGGCCCAGGTCGGCCGCAAGGCGACGAAGGACTTCGACAAGGGCACGAAGGCGTCCCGCCGTGAGCTGCGGGTGAACTCCGTCGCGGCGCGCGACGAGGTGCTGGCCCGCGCGGTGAAGATGCGCGACCCGGGCCGCAAGGCCGCCGAGGCGGTCGCGGCCGTCGTCGGCTCGCGGGGTGATTCCAGCCGCAAGCGCCGCAAGACGGTGGCGACGGCGAAGAGGGACCTGACGGCGGCGCTGGCCGAGGCCAAGAGCGCGGCCAAGGGCGAGCGGTCGAAGAAGGCCCGCTGGCCGTGGCTGCTGGGCATCGCGGTCCTCGCCGCGGGTGCGGCGGCGGTGCTGCGCGCCAAGCGGGGCAACCCGCTGGCGGAACCGCAGCTCCACGAGGCCGACGCGGCCGCGGAGAAGGCGGCCGCGCAGGCCAACGGCAGCGCGCCGAAGCCGCCGGTGACCCCGGCGACACCGCCGCCGGCCCCGCAGAACGGCACGAAGACCCCGGTGGCCAAGCCCCCGGCGGCGCCGACGAGCGGTGTGAAGCCCGCGGCCGTCCCGCCGAAGCCGGCGGTGACCCCGCCGAAGCCCGCGCCGAGCCCGGAGAACAGCCCGAAGAAGTAAGCAGTACGCACGAAAGGCTCCGCGACGCACCAGGTGTGCGTCGCGGAGCCTTTTGCGTTCACCCGCACAACAACGCGGCGCGCACGTCTCAGCGGGGTTTCAGCTGGTCCGAGCCCCGAGCCCCGAGCCCCGAGCCCCGAGCCCCGAGCCCCGAGCCCCGAGCCCCGAGCCCCGAGCCCCGAGCCCCGAGCCCCGAGCCCCGAGCCCCGCCCGCCTCCGGCCCGGTCTGAGCGCTCGCGCGCGCCGTCCCGACCGGCGCCGCGAAGCCGGATAGCTCCGGTTCACGAAGCTCCCGCCGACCCGGGACCGGGTGTGGCTGGCCGCGAGGCGCCCTAGGCGGTCGCCCGCACCAGCGGTAGGAACAGCTCGTCGACGATCGCCTCGATGCGCTCGGGCTTCGGGGGTTCGAGGCCCATCACCAGGTCGTGGCGGACCAGGTCGAACGGCATGTCGAGTACCGCTGTGGGGATGCGCGCCAGGTCGATCTCGCCGCGGTGGTGGGCGCGCTGGTAGAGGGCCCGGCCGTGGGGGAGTGGCTGGTCGCCCATGACCTGGTCGCGGACCTGCGCCGGGGTCAGGCCGGTGTCGGCGAGCAGCCCCGCGAAGGCCGTGGCCACGGCGATGGCGAAGAACGCGGCCAGTGCTTCGCTCGCGGCCGTCAGCTGGGCGATCAGGTCGCCGCGCAGGGTGCCGGTGTCGGGTTGCGCGACCGGGTGGGCGCCCCGGTGGTGCTCGATCGCGGCGAGCACCAGCCGGTCCTTGTTGGCCCAGCGGCGGTAGAGCACGGCCTCGCTGGTGCGGGCGCGGACCGCGATCGACTCCATGGTCAGGCGGCCGTAACCGACCTCGACCAGCTCGTCCCACCCGGCGGTGAGCAGCGCGGCCTCGAGCTGCTTGCCGTGACGGCGACGGCGTGCGGGTTCGGCTGACTCGGTGACCACCCGGCCCACGATAGAAAGCCTTTCCTTTCTTGGCAAGTCACTCTACTCTAGCGTTAGAAAGAGATTCCTTTCTTGAGACGGAGGACGAGATGACCACGGTGCTGATCGCCGGCGCGGGCCCGACCGGGTTGACGCTGGCCTGCGTGCTCGCCCGCGGCGGCGTCCCCTTCCGCCTGGTCGACGCCGCTCCCGGTCCGCAGCCCGGCTCGCGCGGCAAGGGCGTCCAGCCGCGCAGCCTCGAGGTGTTCGACGATCTCGGCGTCGTCGAGCGGGTGCTCGCACACGGCCGGATGGCGATGCCGATCCGGACGACCGCGCCCGACGGCCGGGTGACGTCGAGCGCTACCGAGCCGGTCGCGGCGCGCCCCGACATCCCGTACCCCGCGAGCCTGATCACGCCCGAGTGGCGGATCGAGGAAACGCTGCGGCTCCGGCTCACGGAACTCGGCGGCGCGGTCGAGTTCGGCACCGCGCTCGAGAGCTTCGAGCAGTCGGACGACGGCGTGTCGGCGGTCGTCGTCCGGGACGGCGAGACCGAGACGGTCACCGCGCGCTGGCTGGTCGGCTGCGACGGCGGCCACAGCGTCGTCCGCAAGCAGGCCGGTATCGCGTTCGAGGGCGAGACCCGGGACGCGGTGCGGATGATCGTCGCCGACGTCGAGGTCGACGGCCTCGATCGCGACGCCTGGCACATGTGGCGCCACGAAGACGGCATGGTCAACCTCTGCCCGCTGCCCTCGACCGGCGTCTTCCAGTACCAGGCCAGCGTCGCACCGGGGCAGGATCCCGAGCCGGGCCTCGCGAACATGCAGGCAATCCTCGACCGGCGCAGCGGCCGCGCGGACATCCGGCTCCACGAACCGGCGTGGACGTCGTTGTGGCGCGCCAACATCCGCCTCGTCGACCGCTACCGCGCGGGGCGGGTGTTCCTCGCCGGCGACGCGGCGCACATCCACTCGCCCGCCGGCGGCCAGGGGATGAACACCGGCATCCAGGACTCGTACAACCTCGGCTGGAAGCTCGCGGCGGTCGCGAACGGCGCGTCGCCGGCGCTGCTCGACACCTACGAGGCCGAGCGCCGCCCGGTCGCGGCCGGGGTGCTCGCGCTGTCGGACGCGCGTCTCAAGGACGCGATCGAGCAGAAGGGCCTCGTCGTCCGCAGCGACGCGAGCACGAAGCAGCTCGGCGTCGGCTACCGCGACTCCGCCTTGGCCCGCGACGACCGCGACGAGACCGCGCGGCTGCGTGCCGGCGACCGCGCCCCCGACGCGACCGGGCTGACGA
This sequence comes from Amycolatopsis sp. NBC_01307, assembly GCF_035975215.1. Lineage (NCBI taxonomy): Bacteria > Bacillati > Actinomycetota > Actinomycetes > Pseudonocardiales > Pseudonocardiaceae > Amycolatopsis > Amycolatopsis sp. NBC_01307. Next base: position 1,188,979 of record NZ_CP108403.1, read on the forward strand.
CGCCGGAAGGCGAACGCCGGCTGTTCGACCTGACCCGCGGCGGCCGCTTCACGCTGCTGAGTTTCGGCGCCACACCATCGATCGACGTCACGACCTTCCGCGTCGTCGAAGCACCGGCCGCCCCCGGCGAGGTGGCCGACACCGAAGGCCTCCTCGCCGACGCGTACGGCGCGGGTGCCCGCACCCTCGTGCTGATCCGCCCCGACGGTTACATCGCCCTGATCTCCGACGCGGGCGACGCCTCGGCGGTCGCGGGCTACCTCGCCGAGATGGTCGGCGGTACCCAGTGCTAGGAGGTGGGATCAGGGGGCCGGCCCGCTCGGCCCGCCGGGCATTGCCACCGGACTCCGGGTATTCGTGTTTTGCGAACAACGCGCACACTTGGTGGCATTTCCGCGAGGTATTTTCCGGCCGTCGCCGGGACAGTTGTGGTCGAGGCTCGCGGGCGCTTGGACATAAATGGTCGCGACGCCGGTACGTCGATGGCCGGCACGGCTCTGACCTGTGTCGATGGTGATCGACGCACGGGACATAAATGGCGCGGTACCGGGACGTTCCAAAACGACCAGGCGTGAATGCTCCGAAAGGTGGAATGGATTCCTGCGGCGATACCGAAAAGGCTCCGCCGCGGGTACTCTCCCCTCGTTCCCACAGAACGTTCTGCGGAACGACACCATCTTGCGGTCGAGTTCGAAGACCGGTCCCCGGAGGTTAAGCGCGTATGGCGACCCCGACGTCCGTCCCCGCCGAGACAGACTTTCGGCACCAGAGCTGCGTCTACGGCAGCGACGCGGAGTTCCTCGCGATGGCGGTCCCCTTCGCGCGGGACGGGCTCTGCCGGGGCGAGCCGGTGCTCGTCGGCACGACGGAGGCCAACCAGGAGCTGCTCGACGACGTGCTGGGCGCCGACGCGGGCAGGATCGTCCTGGTCGAGCCGGCCTGCTTCGATCGCCGTCCGCCGCAGCTCGCGGCCGCGCTGCACCGGTACTGGACGCGCTACCGGTCGACGGCGCCGGGCAGCACCGTGCGCGTGCTCGCCGAACCGGCCCGCGTCGGCGCGGCCGGGTGGCCGCACACCGAGGCCGGGTTCAACGTGGCCCTCGCCGACACCGGGATCTGGATGCTCTGCCCGTACGACACCAGGATCTTCGAGGCCGGCGCGATCGAGGACGCCCGGCGCGCGCACCCGGAGCTGCTCGTCGGCGGCAGGGCCGAGCCGTCCGCGCAGTTCGCCGCGCCCGAGCGGGTCGAGGGCCTTCCCGCGTCCCCGCCGCCGCTCGGCGAAGCCGCCGACATCTTCCGCTTCGAGGGCGACCTGGTCGCCGTGCGGCGCTACGTGCTCGAGAAGGCCGGCCCGCTGCTGCGGCCCGAGAACGCCGTGGCCATGTTCGGCATCGCCGTCGGCGAGGCCATCACCTACCTGACCGAGCACGGCATCGGCCGCGCGGCCGTGTGGGTCCGCCCGGCCGCCGGGCGCGTGGTCTGCACGCTGCACAGCGACGAGCCGCTCGACCTGCCGCCGTTCTTCGGGTCGCGGCCGCCGGACCTGCGTTGCTCCGACACCGGGCTGTGGCTGACCGACCAGATCTGCGAGTGGCTCGACATCAGCTCCGACGCGTCGGGGTGCACCATCGAGCTGGCGACGCCGGGATCGTGGGCGAGCGAGAACTGACGGCCGGACACTTGTGTCCGCGGCGGGCTCAGCGCAGCGGCACGTCGCCGAACTGCTCCTGGATCCGGCGCAGCTCACGCAGCCGCGGCTCGGTCTGCCCGCCGATCCAGCGGTTCACCGTCTTCACCGACACCCCGAGCCGCCGCGCGGCGGCCTCCCGGGTGGTGCCCGTGCGGCGCAGCGCCTCCGTCATCCACTCGGCGAAGCTCTCCGCCGCCTCGCCGGGTTCTTCCGGAACCGGCGTTTCCGGCGCGGCGGGATCCAGGTGCGCCGTCGCCGAGGGCAAGACGTCGAACTCGACCCGGCCGGGGTATTTCCGGCACGAGATTTCGATCATTCCCGCCGGGCCCGCGGCGGCCAGCAACGTGCGGAGGATCGTGTTTCCGACTTCGCGATCTTCCGCTTCGGCCAGTGGTGAGTCCGCGAGGCAACCGCGGAGGAATTCCCGGATTTCCGGAACCGCTGACGGCCTCGCCGGGAAAACCTTCGTGCTGACCTCGACCGATACCACCTCGATCGCCTCGCCGCGCGACAGACCAGCCGACTCAACCACTCGAAGTGCCCCTTCCGGTGGCCTCCGAGTGTAGCCGTGCGGGGGAATTTCCCCGACCCCGGAACGGAGTAGCGCGTCGCCCCGGTTCTGTCGCGACCGGACCGGACACTCTTGCCGCCACTGCCGGACAGGTCTACGGTGAGCGTCCGTCGGGCCGTCCCGAGGCGGGATTTCCTGAACTTCCCGAGCCTTCAGAGGTGCGCATCGATGGACAGGGCCCCGCAGCACGGCAACGGCCCGCCGGCCGACTCCGCGAATGACCCACCCACCGTCCACATTCTCTGGATGAATGGCGGGCTGAGCTGCGACGGCGAATCGGTGGCGTTGACCGCGGCGAGCCAGCCCAGTATCGAAGAGATCGTTCTCGGCGGCCTTCCCGGCTTGCCGAAGATCGAAATGCACTGGCCGTTCCTCGATTTCCAGTGCGGTCCCGAACGGACGCGGGACAGTTTCATCGAGTGGTGGCACAAAGCCGATCGCGGCGAACTCGACCCGTTCATCCTGGTGATCGAAGGCTCGATCGCCGACGAGACGAACAAGACCGAGGGTTTCTGGTCCGGGTTCGGCAACGACCCGCTCACCGGCCAGCCCGTGACGGCCAGCGAATGGCTCGACCGGCTGGCCCCCAAGGCGATGGCGGTCATGGCCGTCGGCACCTGCGCGGCGTACGGCGGCATCCACGCCATGGCGGGCAACCCGACCGGCGCGATGGGCGTGCCCGACTACCTCGGCTGGGACTGGCGCTCCAAGGCCGGCCTGCCGATCGTGTGCGTCCCCGGCTGCCCCGCCCAGCCCGACAACCTTTCGGAGACCATCCTGCACCTGCTCTTCCAGGCGTCCGGCCGGGCGCCGGTGATCGCCGTCGACGAGGCGCTGCGTCCGAAGTGGCTGTTCCAGAACACCGTCCACGAAGGCTGCGACCGGGCCGGGTACTACGAGCAGGACGAGTTCGCCGAGCAGCACGGTTCGCCGAAGTGCCTGGTCAAACTCGGCTGCTGGGGCCAGGTCGTCAAGTGCAACGTGCCCAAGCGCGGCTGGATCAACGGCGTCGGCGGCTGCCCGAACGTCGGCGGCATCTGCATCGGCTGCACCATGCCGGGCTTCCCCGACAAGTTCATGCCCTTCATGGAGGACCCGGCGGGCGCCGGCGCCCCGGCCGCGGCGAGCACCGTGTCGGGCTCGGCGATCCGCATCCTGCGGGAGATCCGGACCAAGCCGGGTGCCGACGAGCCGCAGAGCACGCCGTCGCGGGCCACCAGCTGGTGACGCCGATGCCTTCCGTCCGCGCCGTCGGCGACCGCGTCGAAGAACTGCTGGACCTCTACGGCGAAGGCCTCGCCCGGATCGCCGGTCTCCTGCGCGTGCGCGACCCGGCCCTGCTCGACGAGCTCGCCGGCGACGGCCTGCTGGCCGGGCTCCTGGTGCTGCACGACCTGCACCCGCACGACGCGGGCACCCGCGTCCGCCTGGCCCTGGACCGGCTCGGCACCGACGCCGAATTCCTGGGCGTCGACGACGGCGTCGCGCGGGTGCGGGTGGCCCGCGGCCGCGGTTGTGGTGCCGCGGCGGCCGACGCGCTGCTCGAAACGGCGGTCCTCGACGCCGCCCCGGAGCTCACCGGCGTCGAGCTGACCGAGCCCGCGGCGCTCTTCCAGATCGGCATGGGCCCGCCGCCCGGCTGGGGGCCGGCCGCGGAAGGGCGGGCTTCATGAGCTCCCGCACCGGTTTCCCGCACCGCGCGGACCAGCCGGGCCCGGTGCCGGAGCAGCGTTCGGCGTGGCTGGAGAAGTGCGAGCTGTGCGGGACGCCGGTCGCCTCGCGCCACGGCCACCTGGTCGACACCGGCCGCCGCGGCCTGCTGTGCGCGTGCCGGGCTTGCTTCTTGCTCTTCATCGAAAGCCACCGCGGCGACCCCCGCTACCGCGCGGTGCCCGAGCGGTACCTGTGGGATCCGGACCGCCCGGTGGCCGCCATCGACTGGGCCGGCCTCGGCATCCCGGCGGGCTTCGCGTTCTTCCTGCGCCGCGGGGCGGGCGTCGCGGCGTTCCACCCGGGCCCGGCGGGAGCCGCCGAAAGCCTGGTGACCCTCGACCTCTGGACCGAACTGTCCGCCGGCCACCCGCTGCTCGCGGCGGCCGAGCCCGAGGTCGAGGCGATCCTGTTCCACGACGCCGGGTGCGGCACGGACTGCTACCTGGTCCCCGTCGACGTCTGCTACCGCCTGGTCGGTACGGTCCGCCGCTACTGGACGGGCCCCGACGGCGGTCCCCGCGTCCACGAGCGCGTCGACGAGCTGTTCGAAGAGATCCGGGAGCGGGCCCGGCCGCTGCCCCGGGCGTGACCCCGCCCTCACTTCGTTCACCGGGCTCCCTCACCACCGGCGGCGCTCCTCTACCGTGACGATCACGTTGTCTACGCCGACGCGGTGATCGTCGCGTCCGAGCATGTCTGGTCGTTCCCCGTGCCTTCAGTTCCGCTGTTCCCGCGTGCGCGCCCGGCGTGGCTCTCGCCGAAGGTCGCCCGCACCGAGGTCCTCGCCGGGCTGGTCGTCGCGCTCGCGCTGATCCCCGAAGCGATCTCGTTCTCGATCATCGCCGGGGTCGACCCGCGGATCGGGCTGTGCGCGTCGTTCACGATGGCCGTGGTGATCTCGGTCGCCGGCGGGCGCGCGGCGATGATCTCCGCGGCCACCGGCGCGATCGCCCTCGTCGTCGCGCCGCTCGCCCGGGAGCACGGCCTGGGCTACCTCGTCGCCACGGTCATCCTCGGCGGCCTGTTCCAGATCGTGCTCGGCTCCCTCGGCGTCGCGAAGCTGATGCGGTTCGTGCCGCGCAGCGTGATGGTCGGCTTCGTCAACGCCCTGGCCATCCTGATCTTCCTGGCGCAGGTGCCGGAGCTGATCGACGTCCCGTGGCCGGTCTACCCGCTGTTCGCCGCCGGGCTGCTGATCATGGTGCTGCTCCCGAAGCTGACCCGGGCCGTCCCGGCGCCGCTGGTGGCCATCGTCGCGCTCACGGCGTTGACGATCGCCGCCGGGATCACCGTCCCGACGGTGGGGGACAAGGGCGCGCTGCCGTCGTCGCTGCCGGTCCCCGGCGTGCCGGACGTGCCGTTCACCTGGGCCACCCTCACCCTGCTGGCGCCCTACGCGCTGGCGTTCGCGCTGGTCGGGCTGATGGAGTCGCTGATGACCGCGAAGCTCGTCGACGACCTCACCGACACCCGCTCCAGCAAGACCCGCGAGGCGATCGGGCAGGGCGTCGCCAACGTCGTCACCGGGATCTTCGGCGGCATGGGCGGCTGCGCGATGATCGGCCAGACCATGATCAACGTCAAGACGGCCGGCGCGCGCACCCGGCTCTCGACGTTCCTGGCCGGGACGTTCCTGATGATCCTGTGCATCGTGTTCGGCCCGGTCGTGTCCGACATCCCGATGGCGGCGCTGATCGCGGTGATGGTGCTGGTCGCGTTCGGCACCTTCGACTGGCACAGCGTCGCCCCGGCCACGCTCAAGCGCCTGCCCGCCGGCGAGATCGGCGTCATGGTCATCACGGTCGCCGTCGTCGTGGCCACCGGCAACCTCGCCATCGGCGTGGTCGTCGGCAGCGTCCTCGCGATGGTCATCTTCGCCCGCCGGGTCGCGCGCGTCGTCGAGGTCACCGCCGTCACCGACCCGGACGGCACCCAGATCGTCTACGCGGTCGCGGGGGAGCTGTTCTTCGCCTCCAGCAACGACCTCGTCTCGCGGTTCGACTACGCCGGCGATCCGGACAGCGTGGTCGTCGACCTCACCGGGGCCCGGATCTGGGACGCCTCGACCGTCGCCGCGCTCGACGCCGTCACCGCGAAGTACGAAAGCCGCGGGAAGAGTGTGGAGATCGCCGGGCTCGACGAGCGCAGCGCGACCATGCACCGGCGGCTGTCCGGGGAGCTTCGCGCTTAACCCTTCGCGGGCACCGGCTCGTGCTTGCGGATCAGCTCCTCGCCGCGCTCGTAGTCGTCGTCGGCTTCGTGGGTGAGGACGCCGACCGCCGCGCCGTCGCGTTCGTACCAGACCGTGAAGCCGCCGCCGTCGCGCTCGACCAGGTGGGCGTGGTCGAAGCCGTCGCCCCAGGCGGCGTACTTCAGCACCCGGTCGCCGATCTCGGACCAGAAGCCCGGGACGTCGTCCCAGGTCTCGGACTCGCCGGCGGCGTTGCGGCCGGCGATCGCGCCCATGGCCAGGCCCTCGCCCCAGTGCTCGACGGCCAGGGCGCGGCCCGCGGCGGTGTTGTCCGCGAAGGCGACGTCGCCGGCCGCGAAGACGTCGGCCGCGCTGGTGCGCAGCCGGGCGTCGGTGCGGACGCGGCCCTGTTCGATCGTCAGCCCGGCCTTCTCGGCGAGCGTGCTCCGGGGGCGGATGCCGGTGGCGAGCAGGACGAGCCCGGCGTCGAGCACCGGCACCAGGTCCGAGCGGATCCGGTGCCCGGCCTCGATCGACTCCAGCGTCGTACCGCGCAGCACGCTGACGCCTTCGGCCTTGAGCCACCGCAGGATCCGGATCCCGGCGTCGCGGCCGAGGCGGGCTTCCTGCGGGACGTCCTCCTGGCAGACGACGGTCACCTGCACCCCGAGGCGCACGAGTGAAACCGCGGCCTCGCAGCCGATGAACCCGGCGCCGACGACGATCGCACTGCGCGCGTCGGACGCGACCTTCTGCAGCTCGCGCGCCGACTTCGCCGAGCGCAGCACCAGCACGTCGACGTGCTCCGCGCCGGGAATGTCCGGCCGCACGGGCTCGGCGCCGGTCGCGAGCACACAGCGGGTGAAGGCGTGCTCCAGACCGGCGGCGGTGCGCACGCGGTGGTCACCGAGCTCGATGACCGGATCGCCCAGCGAGACCGAAATGTCCTGCGAGGTGAAGAACTCTTCGCTCTCCATGCCGATGTCGTCGGTCTCGCCACGCAGGAAGTCCTTGGACAACGGCGGCCGCTCGTAGGGCGGATCGGTGTCGGCGGTGAGCAGGCGGACATCGCCGCGCCCACCGGCTTCGCGATACGCCCGGGCGGCCGACACCCCGGCCGCGCCACTGCCGATCACTACCAGGCTTTCGGAGGTCATCCTTGGGCGTACCCACCACGGGCCGGGGTAATCGTCCGGCGACGGGTTCCGCCCGCAACGGACGAATCAGCGTGGCGGGCCCATCGAGCCGGGCGCAGCTCAGGCGACCGGTTCCTCCCGCAACGTACGAAGGAGCGCCGCCAGCCCGTCCGGAGCGCGGCCGTCGAGACGGGCGCTCGTGCGGACCACCGCCGCGGGCTCGACCCGGCAGTGGAACCCGGCTTCGCCGAGGCGGCGCCACAGGTCGTGGTCCTCGCCCGTGCGGCAGACGCCGAAGCCGCCGACCGTGTCGAACGCGTCCGCGCGGACTCCGAGGTTGGCGCCGTAGACGTTCACCCCGCCCGCGACCACCCCGTGGTAGCGGCGGGCCGCGTCCGGTGACCCAGGGAACGGCGCCGCCAGCTCGGCCGGGCCGGTGACCGCGTGCGCGCCCCGCTCGACGCGGCGCAGGTGCTCGCGCGCCCAGCCGACGCCGACCCGCGTGTCGGCGTCCGTGTTGAGCAGCAGCACCTGCGACGCCGCGTGCCCGGCCAGGTCGGTCCGCACCGCGTGGGCGCCGAGGTCGCGGACCTCGCCGATGGTGCGCTCCCGGCCGGTGACCACGACCCGGCCCGTCGCCCACCCTCCGAACACGGCGCGGGCGCGGGCGGCGGTGTCGTCCGCGCACCGGTCGGCGACCACGCACACCGCGCGTTCGACCCGCGCGGGCAGCCGCCACAACGCCTGCCGGAGCGCGCGCAGGCACGGCTCGATCAGGTCCCGCTCGTCCCGCGCCGGGACGACGACGCCGACCGCCGTGATCACCGGCGCCTCAGCACGTGCAGCAGGAACGCCTCGTCCGTGTGGGCCACCACCTGGTCGAACGCCGGGTGCGCGAGCAGCCGTCCGTGCGCTTCGGCGGCGTCGCGGGGCGCCTCCGGGGCCCACGGCCGCCAGTGGACGGCGACCAGCTCCCCGCCCGGCCGCAGCGCCGCCGCCGACGCCTCGATGGTCGCGGTGAGGTCGGCGTCGTCCAGGTAGTACAGGAGTTCGCTGTACACCAGCAGATCCACCGGTCCACTCGGGAGTCCGGAAGGGACAGATCCACTGTGGACGTCCACATGCGACAAGCCGGCCACCGAAGAAGCAGCCCGCGTGACGGCTTCGGGAACCGGGTCGAACGCGACCAGCCGGTCACAACGCGCCGCCAGGTCGCGGGTCAGCAGCCCGAGGCCGCACGCCGGTTCGACGATCGTGCCGTAGTGCTCCTGCGGCAGGGAAGCGAGCAGCACCGCGCGTTTGCGCCGCTCGTACCAGCCGTCGGCGACGTGCCACGGGTCGTCGTCCGCGGCGTACAGCTCGGCGAACCGGCTCACCGGCGCCGACCGCGCGGGCGGCTCGCGGAAGAACGTCTCGGCCGGCCGGTCGAAGTGCGCGAGGACCTCCGGCGGCAGGATCGGGTCCTCACCCCGCGGCCCGGGCTTGAGCTGGGAGGTGAACGCCGCGACGGCGGCCGTCTTCGCGGCGCGTTCGGCGCCGGTCAGCCGGTAGGACCGGGCCCGCGGCCAGGGGATCCCGGTGTCCGCGGGGGAGTGCCAGTGCCACAGCCAGATCGGGTAGGACCAGCGGTGGGCGGTCACCGGCGCGGCGGCGAGTGCGGCCCGGCCGGCCGCGCGGTGGTCCGGGTGCGGGTCTTCCGGCCACGGCAGCAGCACGAGGTCGCGGCCCTCGGCGTGCTCGCGCAGCGCCTCGGTCATCGCCTCCTCGTGGTCGGCGAGCCCGGAGTCGGGCAGGCCGAGCCAGACCGGTTCGACGTCGGAAAGTCCTTGCTCCCGCAGGGAGTCCCGCAGTTCCCGGCGCCGGGTGCGGCCCAGCTCCCGGCGCTCCTCGGGCCCGGCGTCGGGGAACGCGGCCTCGCCGTCGGTGGCGACGACGAGCGTCACGGCGGTGCCCGCGTGGTGCAGGTGCTGCAGCAGGCCGCTCGCGCCGAGCGTCTCGTCGTCCGGGTGGGCGGCGACGACCAGCGCGCGGGTGAATCTGTCGTCCGTCCACTCGGGAAACTCCCGGGTCCAGGCGGTCTCGGGGGTCACACGTCCTCCACGGCGTCCAGCACCTGCCGGCCCAGCGCGGCGAGGTCGCGCTCGGCGTGGTGCTGGCGGACGTAGACGCTCAGGTCGGCCAGCCGCTGCGCGAACCGGCGGTCGCGGCCCAGCGGGCTCGCGCCGGTCAGCCGGGGCGCGTGGTCGAGGATCTCGCGGACGGCGTGCTCGACGCCCGCGCGGCACGTGCTGGCGACGTGCCACGGGTCGGCGGCCTGCTCGATGGTGCCGGCCGCCTGCAGCAGCAGCGTCTCGGCCGAGCGCAGCGCGGCGTGCATCGCGCCGAGGTGGGCCAGCTGGTGGTCGTCGGCGCGGCCGGACTCGCGCAGGTATGCCACGACGCCGTCGAAGACGCCGGCCGCGCCGCCGAGCCAGACGGCGGCGACCCCGCCGCCGCCCAGCGCGAAGCCGGGCCGCCCGATGTACCAGTCCGGCGGGCCGATGTGCGCGTCGGCGGACACCAGGATGCCGTCGAAGACGACGTCGCCGCTGTCGGAGGCGTCCATCCCGACCGCCTGCCAGGTGTCCGGGTGCCGCTGCACGCCGGGGTCGGTGAGGTCGACGTCGACCAGCCGGTCGCCCGCCGCGACGAGCGCCCGGTCCAGGAGGGACAGTCCGGAGCAGAACCGCACGGTGCCGCCGAGCCTGCCGTCCTCGAGGGTCGCGCCGGTGCCGCCGGACTTCGCCGCCCAGACGCCGTAGAGCGCGCCGGGCACCGGGATCAGGCCGGCTTCGCCGAGGATCGCGACGGCGTCGGTGTGCCCCTCGGCCAGCCGCGCGAGGGTCAGGTCGATCCGGCCGAGCGCGGCCAGCGCGGCCCAGCGGCCGACGAGCCCGCCGGTGCCGGGCTGCGGCAGGTCGAGCGCGCCCGCCGCGTACAGCGTGCGGAGGTCGGACCCGATCGAAGCGGTGGAGCGGGGCAGCGGCAGCGGTTTCGGCGGAGCGTTTTCCAGCAGACCGTGCGCCGGTCTGGCCTCCCACGTGATCATGCGGCACGGGTACCCGGATTCCGGGCGATCATGCGTGGACCGGCGCCGGGCCGGGTAGTCGCGGCGGGTGGACCAGATGACATCGGCGGCCGGCGACGACGTCCTCGGCCAGGGCGTCCGGACGCCGCTGGGCTGGCTGACGCGCGCCTTCCGCGTCCCGGGCCGGGAACGCCACGTCCTCGTGCAGGCGGCGAAGGCGACCCTCGCGGCCACCGGGGCGTGGCTGCTGGCGACGGCGGTGCTGCACCTGCCGCAGCCCTTCCTGGCGCCCTACGCCGCGGTGTTCCTCGTAGAGACGACGGTCTACCGGTCGGTGCGCGGCTGGGCGCAGCAGGTCGGCGCGGTCGCCGCCGGCGTCGTCCTGGCCGGGATCGCCGGGCAGCTGATCCCGTGGCCCGCGGTGGCGCTGGGGCTGGTGGTGTTCCTGGGGCTGCTGGCCGGGTCGTGGCGCCGCTTCGGCGACTCCGGGGTCTGGGTCGGCGTCACGGGCATGCTGCTGATCGCCTACGGGACGCCGACGGTGCTGCTGGGCGACCGGCTGATCGAGACGGCGCTGGGCGCGGCGATCGGCGCCGCGGTCAACGCGCTGGTGTACCCGCCGCTGTTCGGGCAGCGCATCGCGGCGGCCGCCGGCCGGCTGGCCACGGCGATGGCGGCGTTCCTCGACAGCACGGCCGCGCTGATCCGCGCCGAGGAGCCGCCCGGCGACGTCGAGGACTGGCTCGGCGAGGCCCGCGAGCTGCGCAGCCTGGTCACCGCGGCCACGGACGCCGTCCGGCAGACCCGCGAGGAGCGCGTCCTCAACCTGCGGCGGCGGCACCCCCGCTCCGGCCACGACCACGACCGCCGGACCGAGACGCTGATCGCGCTCTGGCCCCCGGTGGAGCAGCTGATCGGCGCGGTCCGGACGGCTTCGGAGCACGAGGAGACGTTCGTCCTCCCGTGGCCCGACGCCCGCGACGCGCTGGCCGAGCTCATCGAAAGCGTCGCCGACGTCGTCCGCGCCGTCGGCACCACCGGGCACCCGGTGGACCTGGACCGCGGCCGCGAGCTGCTGGCCCAGCTGGAGCGGCGGCTGGCGGCGCCGGAGGACGGCGTGACGCCGGCGCTGGGCCTGGGTGCGATGACGCTCCCGGTCCGGCACCTGCTGGAGCGGCTGGGCCGGCGTTGAGTCAGGCGCCGATCGCCTGGTTGAGGACGTCGGCGACCAGGTCGGGCTCGGCGATCGTCGCCGTCAGCGAGGGGTGCCGCAGCAGCCCGGACGGCTCGATGCCGGGCACCGGGTCCCGGAACCGGACGCAGAGGCCGCGGGCCGCGTTCGTGCCGAACGTCAGGCCGCGGTCGGCCAGCGACAGCCGGACACCGAGCGCGCGCCAGGGCTTGAACGGCCCGCTGACCTCGGCGCCGGCGAGATTGGCCAGCGGCGTCGAGACGGACCAAGGGCCGAGGTGGACGTGCAGCCCGGTCGCGTCGAGGTCGAGGCCGCTGTGGCCCTCGAGCCACGGCTGCAGCCAGGACGGGCCGGCGAACTTCGCGTGGAGGCGGTGCCGGACGACGGCGTCCTCGTCTGGGCTCATGCTCCAGGGCTACCCGCGGGAGCCGGGGACAAACGAGCGTCAGCCGACCGGGAGGTGGCCGCCGAGGGACTCGATCCGGCGGATCGCCGGTTCGGCGAGGATGCCGTGCACCACCACCGACAGCGCGACGGCGAGCGCGCCGATCCGCCACAGGACGTCCGGCCGCGGCACCGGGAACCGGTCGAGGGCGTAGGCGAGGTAGAAGAGCGTGCCGATCCCGCGCACGCCGAAGAACGCGATGGCGGGGGAGGCGTGCCGCCCGGCCGACGAGCCGAGCAGCGACAGCCAGCCGAGCACCGGCCGGACCACCAGGACCGCGACCACCGTCAGCACGACCTCGACGACCGTGATGCCCTGCAGCAGCCCGTCGCCGATGGCCAGGCCGAGCCCGAGCAGCGCGATCGCGACGAAGAGCCGTTCCAGCTGGCGGCCGAACGAGTGCAGCACACCGTGGTACTCGTGGGACCGCTCCTGCGTCCGCACCGCGACGGCGGCCACGAAGACCGCGACGAACCCGTTGCCGTGCACCAGTTCCGCGACCGCGTACGGCAGGAACGCCAAGGCGAGCAGCACGAGCCCGTCGGCGTACTCGGCCAGCCGCAGCCGCGACGACGGCGCCCGGAACATCGCCCAGCCCAGCACCCACCCGGCGGCCAGCCCGACGAGCACGCCGACCGCGACCGGCAGCACGAGGTCGACCAGGATCCACCGCAGGTCGACGCCCGCCCGCTGCCCGGCGAGCGCGAGGGCCAGCAGCACGAACGGCATCGTGAGCCCGTCGTTGAGGCCGGCTTCGGTGGTCAGGGTGAACCGGATCTCGTTGTCCCGCGCCAGTCCCGGCTCGACGTCCGGCGACGGCACCCCGACGTCCCCGGCCAGCACCGGGTCGGTCGGCGCGAGCACCGAGCCGAGCAGCAGCGCGGCGCTGGCGGGCAGCGCCAGCCACCACCAGCCGAGCACCGCGACCACGACGATCATGGCGGGCATCGTGATCCCGAGCAGCCGCCACGTCGACGCCCAGGCGCGGAACCCGAACGGGCGGTCCACGGACAGCCCGGCGCCGGCCAGGGACACCAGGATGCCCAGCTGGGCGAACGATTCGACGCTCTCCAGGTGCGCGGTGGGGTCGGTCCAGCCGCCGCCATAGGGCGCGGGCAGGGGGAGGAGCCCGAGGCCGACGCCGGCGATGAGCATCACGAGCGGGGTCGAGAACGGCCGTTCGGCGACCAGCTTCGGCAGCACCGCGGCGGCGAGCGCGAGCAATCCGGCGACGCCGAACAGGACGGTCAACATGGACAAGGGAGCTCTTTCGTTCGGCGTGGTCACCGGAATACCCGGGGGCGCACCGGGCAAACCCCGGCGCGAGTGCCGCACGTCACCGTGCGGCGCGGGAACACCGCGTTCTCCCTGGCGTTGTAACGAGTGTCGGTACGGGTGGGTCCCCGGGCCTCACCCCCAGCCTTCACGGAAGTCCGGTCCGCCGGAGCCGTGTCGCGCCACTCGCCGCGAGGCGACCCCCGTACCGGCCTCGGACTCCCGCTTCCGCTCGCAGGCAACTCCCCCTCAGCCTTCGCCGAGCGGAAGCGGGACTTTTCTTTTACGCCAATTCCTTCTTGCGTCACCGGGGGAAACGCCGGCACGTCGGTAGGCTTCCGGCATGCCGACTGGAAGCTTGTCCGGCGACGTCCCCGCGGTCGGCTTGCGCGAGCGCAAGAAGACCATCGCGAAGCAGGCCCTCCGCCGGGCCGCGTTCGACCTCTTCACCACCCAGGGCTTCGAGGCCACCACGGTCGAGGACATCGCGCGGCGCGCCGACGTCTCCCGAGCCAGCTTCTTCCGGTACTTCACGGCCAAGGAGGACGTCCTCGCCGCGGACGACGCCGAGCGGCGTGAAGCGTTCTTCGCCTTGCTGGACAAGGAAAACAAGCCGTTGCTCGCCGGCCTGCACGCCGCGGTGTCGGCCTACCTGGCGGGGATGGACGCCGAAGCGCTCGCGCAGGCGGCCGCCTACACCCGGATCATGGTCAGCTCCCGCGTGGTACTCGGGCAGGCCTACGAAAACCGCATCAGGTGGCTGAGCGAGCTCGAGGCGCACGTCCGCGGGCGGCTGGCCGGCGCGGCCGACCTGGACGTCGTCGCGCCGCTGGTCGCCGACCTCACGCTCGGCGTGCTCGAGACGGCGTTCCGGCTCGCGGCCGTGTCGCCGGGCACGCCGTTCGAGACGGTCGTGGACCGCGGCTTCCGGATGCTCGGCGCCGTCGACTCGTAAGCCGTTTGATCGCTATGCTCGATCAAACGGTCAAACGAGCAGTCAGGGTGGCGTGATGCGGGAGACGGGTGCGGACCGGCGGCAGCGGGTCCTGGCCGTGGTCGAGGCGCGCGGCGAGGTGCGGGTCACCGACCTCGCCGCCGAGCTGGAGGTCTCGGTCATCACGGCCCGCCGGGACGTCGAAGACCTCGCCCGCGAAGGCCGCCTTCGCCGCGGTCACGGCGTCGCGCGGTCGCTGGTGCCGGTGCGGCGGGCGCCGGTGCCGGGGGAGCGGGGCACCGGCGTCGTCGCGCTGGTCGTGCCCGAGCGGCACGCCTACCTCAACGAGGTCGTCCACGGCGCCCGCGAAGCGCTGGAGGAGGCCGGCACGCGGATCGTGCTGCACCCGGCGCCGCAGGTCGCGGGCGCGGAGCGGCCGATCGTCGAACGCGCGCTCGCCGGCGACGACGTCCGGGGCCTGCTGATCGCGCCGCGCTGGCGCACCGTCGCGGCCGAAGCCGCGGACGACGGCTGGCTGGCCGGCGTCGAGGTGCCCGTGGTGCTGCTGGAACGCCGTGCCCGCCGGGGAAGTGCGCTGCACGCGCGGGATTCGGTGTGCACGGATCACTGGTTCGGCATGCACCTCGCGGTGGCGCACCTCGTGGCGCTCGGGCACCGGCGGCTGGTGCTGGCCGCGCGTGACGACAGCCCGACGGCGCGGGCGTTGCGCGCCGCCTTCGCCGAGATCTGCGCCGCGCGGCCGCAGGTCGAGGACGCGGCCGCGGTGCTCAGCGCGCCGGACGCGGGCGCCGACCCGGCCGCCGTCGCCACCGGGCCGTCGCTGGCCGACGTCGTGCGCGAGCGCGGGACGTCCGGCGTGGTCATGCACGGCGACGTCGACGCGCTGATGCTGGTCCGGCAGCTGGCCGAGGCCGGCATCGCCGTGCCGCGGGACTGCTCGGTCGTGGCCTACGACGACGTCGTCGCGGCGCTGGGGAGCCCGCCGCTGACCGCGGTCGCGCCGGCCAAGGCCGAGGTGGGCCGGCTCGCGGCCGGGCTGCTGCTCGAGCGGCTCGAAGCGGGCGCCGGGCCGGCGCGTCAGGTGGCGGTGCTGCCCGAGCTGAAGGTGCGAGCCTCAACGCGATCGTTTGACCGAGTTGAGCGGAATTATTGACCGAAAAACGTTCAGGTGATCAGACTGTGGGCGTCCCCGTAACGCACCACAGGAGGCGACGATGCCTGCAAGCCGCCGAGCCGTGCTGGCCGCGAGCCTGGCCCTGCCCCTGGCGGCCGCGTGCTCGGCGCCCGGCGGTTCCGGCGGCCCCACGCGGATCACGTTCTGGTCGGCGCTGCGCGGCAGCCAGCAGGTCGTCGACGCGTTCAACCGCACGCAGAACCGCATCCGCGTCGACTTCCAGCAGATCCCGTCCGGTGACCAGGGCGGCTACGCGAAGCTGAGCAACGCGGCCCGCGCCGGCAACGCCCCCGACGTCGCCACGATCGAGTACCCGCAGGTGCCCGGCTTCGCGATCGACGGTGTCGCCCGCGACATCACGGACCTGGTGAGCGACCGCCTCCGCGCGAAGCTGCTGCCGCAGGCGTTGCGGCTGACGACGTTCGCCGGCCGGGTGTTCACCGTGCCCTTGGACGTCGAGCCGATGGTGCTGCACTACCGCGCGGACCTGTTCGGCGGGCCGATTCCCCGCACGTGGGACGAGTTCGCCGCGGCGGCCCGCCGGATCCGCGACGGCCGCCGCCGGATCGCGCTGTTCCCGACCGACGGCGCCCTGCAGTTCGCCGCGTTCGCGTGGCAGGCCGGAGCACGCTGGTTCGACACGTCGGCGGGCGCGTGGAACGTCTCGCTCGCCGACGCCGCGACCCAGCGCGTCTCGGCGTTCTGGCAGGGCTTGATCGAGGACGGCTTGGTCTTCACGAACGCGTCACTGAGCCGGCAGAGCGACGCGCAGATCGGGCAGGGCCTGGTCGTGGCCCGGCTCAGCGGCGCGTGGGACGCGGGCGCGCAGATGAAGGCGCGCCCCGGCCAGAAGGGCAAGTGGGCGATCGCACCGCTGCCGCAGTGGGACCCGGCCCACCCGGCGGTCGGCACCCACGGCGGCTCGACGTTCGCCGTCACCAAGGACAGCGCGAACCCGGAGGCGGCGATGGAGTTCATCGAGTGGCAGGTCTCCCACCCGGACGCGCTGCGAGCCAGGCTGTCGAGCGGCACAAGCAGCCAGTACCCGGCGGCACCGGCCCTGGTCGAGGTGGGCGGCAAAGCGTTCGACCGCAGCTACTACGGAGGCCAGGACATCTACCGCCTCTTCGACACCCAGGCCCACCTGATCCGCGACGGCTGGCTCTGGGGCCCCCGAATGAGCGCAACCCAACGAGTCCTGCAAGACGGCTTCGCCCGAGCGGGCGCCGGCCAAGGCACGGTGCTGGACGCGGTCCGCGACGCCCAAAAGGCAACGATGCCGGACCTGGTCGCGCTGGGCTTGGCCACAACCGAGCACGAAAGCTGAGGGATTCCCGATGACCGCAGACTCCCACCCCTCAGCCGGATGCCACGACCGCCGGGGAGGCCACCGATGACCACACGCACGGCACCCACTCTCCGCCCGGACCGCGTGGCGCCCGCCTTCCGGCCGGGCGCCACGCCCCACCGGAGATCGTCGATGCCCGCCACACCAACGCGCCCCACACTCTCGCGGCCCACCGCGCCGCCCCGCCTCGCACTCTCGCGGCCGAGCACGGCGGCCGACAGCTGCCCGCCCACCCCTGTCCTCCCGAAGTCCGTGAATGCCACGTTCACGGACACTATGTCCCTCAATGTGGCATTCACGGACTTCAATCGCGGCGAACAGCGGCACGTGAGCTGTCTCGCGGAGCTGCGACCCGGCGGCAGCCGAGCCCAGCTGCAGGTGAGCTGTCTCGCGGAGCTGCGGTCCGCCGGCGACCGAGCCCAGCCGGCCGGTGGTCGCCGATGACCGCCACCCTGGCTGGCCCGGCCAACCCGCCCGCGGCCATGACCGTCGGCGACCGGGCCCAGCTGACCGGAGGTCGTCGATGACCGCCACCCTCACCCGCCCGGCCAAGCCGCCCGCGAAAGCCGCAACCCCGCGCCGACGGGACAAAGAGCGGTCCGCGGCCGCCATTCTCATGGCGCCCTTCTTCGTGCTCCTCCTCGTCGTCTTCCTCATCCCCGTCGGGACCGCCGTCTGGCTGAGCTTCTTCGGCGCCGACGAACCCGGGCTCGGCTTCGGGCCCGAGCACACCGTCTTCGTCGGCTTGCGCAGCTACCTCGCCGTGCTCACCGATCCCACCTTCCTCAGTGGACTCGGCGTGATCGCCCTCTACTGCCTGATCTACCTGCCGCTGCTGGTCGTCGCGTCGCTCGGGCTCGCGCTGCTGCTCGACTCCGCCGCCGCGCGGCTCACGTCGCTCGCGCGGCTCGGGCTCTTCCTGCCGCACGCCGTGCCCGGGATCATCGCCGCGATCATCTGGCTCTACCTCTACACCCCCGGCCTCAGCCCGGTCGTCGACGTCCTCGGCAAGGCCGGGCTCACCGTCGACTTCCTCGGGTTCCACGCCGTCCTCCCGGCGATCGTGAACATCGCCCTGTGGAGCAACCTCGGCTACAACGTCGTCGTCTTCTACGCCGCCCTCCAAGCCGTGCCGCGCGAAGTGCTCGAAGCCGCCGTGGTCGATGGCGCCGGGCCGGTTCGCACCGCCCTGCGGATCAAGACGCCGCTGATCCGCTCGAGCGTCGTGATGGTCGTGCTGTTCACGCTCATCTGGTCCCTGCAGCTGTTCACCGAGCCGATGCTGCTCTCGCAGTCCACGCCGGTGATCACCGCCCGCTTCTCGCCCAGCATGTACATCTACGACGCCGCGTTCACCCGCAACAACTACGGCCTCGCCGCGGCCGCGTCTGTGATCCTCCTCGCCTGCACGATCGCGCTGTCCTACGGCGTGACGCGCTGGACCAACCGCACCCGGGAGGTGAAGCCGTGAAGCTGCTCAGCCGCACGGCCGTCAACACCGTCGTCGGGATCTCCGTGCTCTACACGCTGCTGCCGGTGCTGTGGCTCGTCCTCGCCGCCGCCAAGAACGGCGACGCGCTTTTCGGCAGCGATCTGCTTTCCCTGAAAGGTTTTTCGCCGCTGGACAACCTCAAAGACCTCTTCGCGATGGACAAAGGGATCTACGGCCGCTGGTACGCCAACAGCCTGTTCTACGCCGTCGTCGGCGGCGCGCTCAGCTCGCTGATCAGCATCGCCTGCGGGTACGCCTTCGACAAATACCGCTTCAAGCACAAGGAAAAGCTCTTCGGTCTGGTGCTCGCCGCGGTGATGGTGCCGCAGACCGTGCTCGCGCTGCCGCTGTACCTGATCGCCTCGGGCACCGGGCTCGTCGACACGCCGTGGGCGGTGTTTGTGCCCGTGCTGTTCAACCCGTTCGGCGTCTACCTCGGCCGCGTGTTCAGCCAGGGGTACGTCCCGGACGAGGTCCTGGAAGCCGCCCGCATCGACGGCGCCGGCGAGCTGAAGACGTACTTCCGCGTCGCGCTGCGGATGCTCGGACCCGGCGTGGTCACGGTGTTCCTGTTCCAGCTCACCGCGATCTGGAACAACTTCTTCCTGCCCATGGTGATGCTGTCGAACCAGAAGCTCTACCCGGTCAGCCTCGGCCTCTACACCTGGAACAGCTCGGCCACCGTGTCGCCCGAGTACTACCCGGTCGTCATCATGGGTTCGCTGCTCGCGGTCCTCCCGCTGCTGCTGGCTTTCGTGCTGCTGCAACGCTTCTGGCGCTCCGGCCTCACCGCGGGAGCCGTCAAGTGATCCGCGCCGCCCTCGCGATGAGCCGGGACGCGGCCCACGCCGTCCTCGACGACAAAACCCTGACCGAGCTGCGCGGCCTCGTGGACCTGACCGAAGGTGTGCTCGACGACTTCGCGGGCGACCCGCTGCGGGACGTCGAACTGCTGGTCACCGGCTGGGGCTGCCCGCCGCTGGACGCCGCCGCGCTCGCCGCCGCCCCGAAGCTGCGCGCGATCGTGCACACCGCCGGGTCGGTCCGCGCGCACGTCACCGAGGCGTGCTGGGACCGCGGCATCGAGGTGACGTCGGCCGCCGCGGCCAACGCCGTGCCGGTCGCCGAGTACACCCTCGCCATGATCCTGCTGTCGGGCAAACGCGTGCTCGAACGCGCCCGCGAATACCGGGAAAACCGGACCCGCGACGACTGGCTCCGGGACGTCGGCAACTACCGGCGGACGGTCGGCATCCTGTCCGCGTCGATGATCGGACGCCGGGTGATCGAGCTGCTGCGCCCCCACGACCTGCGGATACTGGTGCATGATCCCTATGCCGGCGACGTGGAAGGAGCCGAACGAGTGGGCCTGGCCGAGCTGTTCGCGCGCAGTGACGTCGTCAGCGTCCACACGCCCCTGCTGCCCGAAACGCGCGGCCTGGTCAGCCGGTCGCTGATCGCCTCGATGCGCCCGGACGCCGTGCTGATCAACACCGCCCGCGGCGCCGTCCTCGACCAGGACGCCCTCGCCGAGGCCACCGGCGCCGGGCGGCTCCGCGCGATCCTCGACGTCACCGACCCCGAAGTCCTGCCGCCCGCGCACCCGCTCTGGGACGACCCCCACGTGCTGATCACCCCGCACCTGGCGGGCTCGCAGGGCAACGAAATGGGCCGGCTGGCCGCGCTGGCCGTCGCCGAGGTCGCGCGCTGGGCCGCCGGCAACGGCTTCGCCCACCCCCTGCGCCGCGACCGGATGGGGTTGATCGCGTGAAGCTGCCGGACGACGACCGCGAACTGAGCCCGCACACCGGGTACACGCGCGACCACTGGGTCGCCGCCGCGGACGGCCTCCTCGCCGCCGCGTGGCGCTGGGCGAGCCCCGGGAAAGCCCGGCTCGACCTGCCCGGACCCGCGTCGGCCAGCGGCGTCCGCTCGGACGGTCTCGAAGGCTTCGCCCGCACCTTCCTCGCCGCCGGCTTCCGCGTGGCCGGGGGTGGTGACCCGCACAACTGGCTGGAGCGCTACGCCGAAGGTCTCGATGCGGGCACCCGCACCCCCGGCCGCGACGACGCCGAGTCGTGGCCGGTGATCCTCGGCCACGACGTCGCCGGGCAGCCGATGGTCGAGTCCGCGTCCGTCGCCCTCGGCCTCCGCCTGACGCGCCCGTGGCTCTGGGACCACCTCGGCGAAGACGTCCAGGACCGCGTCGAAGCATGGTTGCGCGGTGCTTTGAGGCACGTCCCGGCGCCGAACAACTGGTACCTGTTCCCGTTCACCGTCGCCGGGTTCCTCGACGACGTCGGCCGCGGTGACGCCGAGACCGCGCGGGCCCGCGACCGCGCGCTGGAGCTCCTGGAGGGCTGGTACCGCGGCGACGGCTGGTACGCCGACGGCGACGGCCGCGCCTTCGACCACTACAACGGCTGGGCCCTGCACCTCTACCCGGTCCTCGACGCCCACCTCGCGGGAGAACCGCCCCGCCACGGCGGCCGGCTGTACGAGCACCTGGAGGGCTTCAAGCTGTGGTTCGGCGCCAACGGCGCCCCGCTCCACTTCGGACGCTCCCTGACCTACCGCTTCGCCGCCGTCTCAGCGATCGGCCTCGGCGCGGTCACCGGCGACACCCCGCTGCGCCCAGGCGTGTCACGACGGCTGCTCAGCGGCGCGCTCAAGTACTTCCTCGACCACGACGCCGTCGACGGCAACGGCCTCCTGAGCCTCGGCTGGCACGGCCCGCACGCGCCGACCACGCAGTTCTACTCCGGCCCGGGCTCGCCGTACTGGGCGTCGAAGGCGTTCGTCTGCCTGCTTGCGCCCGAAGATCATCCACTGTGGACGTCCACTGAGGAATCGGACGACGCGGACACGGTACGCGCGGAGCCCGCACCGGGCTTCCTGCTGCAGAAGGCGGACGGCGTCGTCCGGCTGCACAACCACGGCAGCGACCACCTGAGGCCCCACGAAGCCGAGTCGGCCGACGGCGACGACCCGCACTACGGCCGCTTCGCCTACTCCACCCACACCGGCCCCACGGCCAAGGACAACCCGTCGGACAACCACTTCGCCGTCGTCGTCGGGGGAGTGCGCAGCGTCCGCCGCCGCATCCACCCCCTCGGCGCGGGCCACGGCGACGGCTGGGGGTGGGCCGCGTCCTGGCACCGCCCGATCTTCACGACGGCGGCCGTACCGGGATTGCGGGTCGAGAGCGTCACCGTGGTGCGCGGGCACGACGAGGTGCGGGTGCACCGGGTGGTCGGCGGCCCGCCGGGAGCGACCGCCGAGCAGACCGGCTGGGCCACCGCTCCCGGCGAGTCCGTCCTCCGCCCCCTGAGCGGCTGGACCGGGCAGGACGAGGTCCGCGCGCCGCACGGCACCGCGTACGTCCCCTCCGTGACCTTGACCCGGCTCACCGGTCCCGCCGAAGGCACGACAGTCTTCGCCGCCCATGCGGTACTCGGCGCCGGAGAAGCCGAGGTCACCGCCGACAGCACAGAGATCCGCTGGCCGGACGGCTTCACGATCCGGATCGGCTTCGACCCCTTGGACGTGACCGCCGGATGACGCGCTCAGGCGGACTCGCGGACCACCAGCTCGGTCGGCAGGATCAGCGACGTCGGCTTCTCGCCGTCGATGAGCCGCACCAGCATCCGCGTCATCTCCCGGCCCAGCGCCTCGATCGGCTGGCGGACCGTGGTCAGCGCGGGGTGCGTGTGCTGCGCGGTGACGATGTCGTTGAACCCGACCACCGCGACGTCGTCGGGCACCGAAAGCCCCCGTTCGCGCAGGACCTTCAGCGCCCCGGCGGCCATCGCGTCGGACGCGACGAACACGGCGTCGAGATCCGCGTGCTCGTCGAGCAGCCGCGCCATTCCCTCGACGCCGCTCGCCTCGCTGAAGTCGCCGTGCGCGACGCGGTGGTCGGGCAGCCCGGCCAGTGCGAGGGCCTCCCGGAACCCCAGGTACCGGTTGACGCCGGCGTGCTGGTCGGTCTGCCCGGTGATCGTCGCGATCCGCTGCCGCCCGAGCGAGACCAGGTACTCCACGGCCTGCCGGGCGCCGCCGCGGTTGTCGGCGTCGACGTAGTGCGGGGGAGTGCGGTCGAGCGAACGTCCACCGTGGACCACCGGCACCTGGCCCTCGTCGGCGATCTTCGACAGCGGGTCGTTCTCCCGCAGGGCCAGCAGCATGACACCGTCCGCGGCCCGCGACTGCAGGATCCGCGTCAGCCGCGAGCGGCCGCGTTCGGACGCCGCGAGCACCAGCATCAGCTGCAGGTCGGTCTCCTCGATGACGGCGTTGACCCCGGCGATCACCTCGGCGAAGAACTGGTTGGCGAACAACGCCGGGTCGTCGCTGGAGATGGCCAGCACCACCGCGCCACGCCGCGCCGTGGCCAGCGACCGGGCCGCGGTGTTCGGCACGTACCCGAGCTCTTCGATCGCGCGTTGCACGGCTTCTCGCGATTTCGTGCTGACGTGCGGGGCGTTGTTGATCACCCGGGACACGGTGCCGGTGGACACCCCGGCCAGGCGCGCCACTTCCTCGAGCGTCGACGGCCGGTTGCTCATCGTGCTCGCCTCCCCCTGGTCGATCGGACGGTCAGCTTAACAAGGGTGTGAGCGCTCACAGGCCGTGCCGGGCGATGACGGCGGCGTACCAGCGGGCGCTGTCCTTGAGCGTGCGCTCCTGCGTCTCGTAGTCGACGTGCACGAGCCCGAACCGCTGCGCGTACCCGAAGGACCACTCGAAATTGTCGAGCAGCGACCACGCGAAGTACCCCTTGAGCGGCACCCCGCGGGCGATCGCGGCCGCGCAGGCCCGCAGGTGACCGTCCAGATAGGTCACCCGCGCCCGGTCGTGCACGGGCTCGTCGAACGCCGCGCCGTTTTCCGTGACGTACAGCGGGATGGCCGGGTAGTCCCGCTTCAGCCGGGTCAGCACGGCCAGCAGGCCGCCCGCGTCGATCTCCCAGCCGATCGACGTCCGGGGGTGGCCGCCGTCGACCTGGGCGACCCGGTCCGAGCCGACGTAGGCCGACGGCCGGGGCGCGCCGCCGCCGGCGACGAGCATGGGGGAGTAGTAGTTGACGCCGAGGAAGTCCAGCGGCGCCGAGATGGTCTTCAGGTCGCCCGGGAGCACGTGGTCGAACGACGTGACGCCGGCCAGGTCCGCCTGGACGTCGGCGGGGTAGTCGCCGAGCAGCACCGGGTCGAGGAACAGCCGGTTCTGCATGCCGTCGATCCGGCGGGCCGCGTCGACGTCGGGCGTGCCGCGGGTCGCCGGGGTGACCTCGGTCAGGTTGAGCGTGAGGCCGACCGTGCTGCCCGGCATGACTTCCGCGGCGAGGCCGTGGCCCAGCAGCAGGTGGTGGGCGGCGCGCACGGCGGCGCCGGGCTCCTGCCGGCCCGGCGCGTGCCGGCCGGTGGCGTAGCCCAGGAACGCCGAGCACCACGGCTCGTTCAGCGTCGTCCAGTGGGTGACGCGGTCGGCGAGCGCGTCGTGCACGATCGCCGCGTACTCGGCGAACCGCTGCGCGGTGTGGCGGTTCGGCCAGCCACCGGCGTCTTCCAGGGGCTGGGGCAGGTCCCAGTGGTAGAGCGTCGGCCACGGCTGGACGCCCCGCTCCAGCAGCGTGTCGACAAGTCGCCGGTAGAAGTCGAGGCCGCGCTGCTCGGCCACGCCGGACCCGGCCGGCTGGATCCGCGGCCAGGCGATCGAGAACCGGTACGCGCCGAGGCCGAGCTCCTGCATGAGCGCGACGTCGTCGCGGTAGCGGTGGTAGTGGTCGGCGGCGACGTCGCCGGTGTCGCCGCGGTCGACCTTGCCCGGGGTCGCGGCGAAGGTGTCCCAGATGGACGGACCCCGCCCGTCCTCGGCCGTCGCGCCCTCGATCTGGTAGCTCGACGTCGCCGCGCCCCAGAGAAAACCGGGTTCGAACGTGCTCACGCCTTGACCGCTCCTTCCATGATGCCGCCGATGATCTGCTTGCCGAAGGCCAGGAAGACCAGCAGCAGCGGGACGCAGGCGACGAGCGCGCCCGCGAACATCAGCGTGTAGTCGGTGTAGTAGCTCGTGGACAGCTGGTTCAGGGAGAACTGCACGGTCGGGTTGTCGTTCTCCAGCACCGCGATCGGCCAGAGGAACTCGTTCCAGGTGCTCATGAAGGTGAACAGCGCCAGCACCGACGCGCCGGGCCGCAAGGCGGGCAGCACGACCGTGAGGTAGATCCGGAACGTGGAGCAGCCGTCGATGCGGGCGGCCTCGATCAGCTCGTCCGGTACCGAGCGCTCGGCGTACTGCCGCATCATGAACACGCCGAACGCGGAGACGAGGAACGGCACGATGACCGCCTGCAGCCGGTTCTGCCAGCCCAGCTGCACCATGATCATGTACAGCGGGATGATGCCCATCTGCACCGGGATCATCATCGTGCCGAGGATGACCACCAGCAGCCCGTTGCGGCCGCGGAAGCGCAGCTTGGCGAAGGCGAACCCGGCCAGGGTGCTGAAGAACACGACGCAGACGGTGACGACCACCGACGCGATCGCCGAGTTCACCATGCCCAGCAGGAAGTTCGCGTCCTCCGCGGAGAACAGCCGGCCGACGTTGCCGAAGAGGTTGCCCCCGGGCAGCAGCGGCGGCGGCCAGTCGCCGACGATGTCGTTGGTCCGGGTGGCGACCACGAACAGCCAGTACAGCGGGAACGCCGACAGCGCGATCCCGGCCAGCAGCGTGACGTAGACCAGGGGAGAAGTCTTCCGCATCACTTCGACGACCTCCGGGTGATGAGGAAGTTGACGACCGCGAGGATGGTGATGAGCAGGAAGATCATCCACGCGATGGCCGAGCCGTACCCGAGGTCGGCGTCGCGGAAGGCCTTCTCGAACATGTACATCGACACGGTCTGGAACTGGCGCAGCGAGCCGCCGGAGATGGCGTAGGTGCCCTGGCCGAAGATCAGCGGCTCGGTGAACAGCTGCATGCCGGCGATGGTCGACATGATCACCGTGAACACGATCGCCGGGCGGATCATCGGCACCGTGATGCTGCGGAACTGCCGGATCTTGGACGCGCCGTCGACCGTGGCCGCTTCGTAGAGCTCGCGCGGGATCGACTGCATCGCGGCCAGGTAGATCAGCGAGTTGTAGCCGGTCCAGCGCCAGTCGACCATGGTCGAGATGGCGATCCAGGACGACCACTTGTCGGCCCGCCAGTCGACGGGAGCGACGCCGACGAGGTGGAGCAGGCCGTTGACCATGCCCGCGTCGCGGTCGAAGATCTGGCTGAACACGATGCCGACCGCGGCCACCGACGTGACGATCGGCAGCAGCACGCCCATCCGCAGCAGGAGCCGGGCCCGCAGCTGCTGGTTCAGCAGCGCGGCCACGACCAGCGCGAGCAGCAGCTGCGGCACGGTGGCCAGCACCAGCATGCCGAGGGTGTTGCCGACGGCGTTCCAGAAGTCCGGGTCGCCGAAGAGGGTGGCGTAGTTGTCGAGGCCGATGAACCCGCCGTCCCCGCCCAGGTCCCAGTCGTGCAAGGAGACCCACGCCGTGTAGAGCAGCGGGAACAGGCCGAAGACCGCGAAGAGGACGAAGAACGGGGCGATGTACAGGTACGGCGAGGCCTTGAGGTCCCACCGGGACAGCAGGCTGCCGCGTTCCCGCGGGCGCGGCGGCGCCGGGGGTTTCGCGGCCGCGCGGGGCCGTTGCTGGGTGACCAACTGGGTGTCCTTAATGGAGGCCGGGCGGGCGCACGGACTGATCGCGTGCGCCCGCCCGGCGGGCTACTTGACCAGGCGCTTGGCTTCGTCGATGGCTTTCGCCCACGCCTCGTCGGGCTGGAGCTTGCCTTGCTCGACGGCGAGCAGCGCGTTGGTGAACCGGTCGCCGATGGCGACGTTCGCCGGGCCGAGGTACACCGGCTTCACGGCTTTCGCGCTGGCACCGAAGATCTTCCCGACCGGCGCGTTGCCGAAGTAGGCGTTGGTCAGCCCCTGCACGACCGGGTCGTCGATGGCCTGCGGCGACGACGGGAAGTTGCCCTTCGCCTGGAACGCGCCGATCTGACCCTTGGCGCTGGTCAGGAACTTCACCAGCTCGACGGCCTGGTCCTGGTGCTTGCTCTGCTTCGGCACCGCGAGGAACGAGCCGCCGCGCACCGCGCCGTTGCCCGGCACCTTGGCGACGTCCCACTTGTCGGCGTTCTCCGGGCCGGCCTGCTTCTGGATGGTCGCCAGCATCCACGACGGGCACGCGATGGTGGCGAACGTGCCCTTCTTGAACCCGGCGTTCCACTGCGGGCTGTACTGGTCGAGGTTGGCCGACAGGCCGCCCTGGATCATCCCGACGGTCTGGTCGTAGGCGCTGCGCACGGCGGGGTTGCTGTCCGCGACGAAGGTGTTGGCCTTGTCGTAGTACGTGTGATCACCCTGTTGCATCAGGATGTTCTGGTACATGCCGCTGGAGGAGTCGTAGAACTTCGCGCCGGTGTTCGCGGTGAGGAAGCGCTTTCCCGTGGCCAGGTAGGCGTCCCAGGTCGGCCAGAGAGCGCCGACCTGGTCGCGGTCGACCGGCAGCCCGGCTTTCTGGAACAGGTCCTTGCGGTAGCACATGCCCTGGGCGCCGATGTCGGTGCCGAGCCCGATCAGCGTCCTGCCGTCGGCGGTCAGGGCCTGGTTCCACTTCCAGTCCAGGTAGTCCGGCTTGAGCGAGTCCGCGCCCTTGTCGAGGAGGTTGACGAACTTGTCCGGCTTCGCGACGTACTGGCTGATGATGCCCTCTTCGAGCGCCACGACGTCGCCGGCGCCGGAGCCCGCGGTCATCCACTGCTGCAGCTTGGGCGAGTAGTCGCCCAGCTTCCCGATGTTCTCCTCCTTGATGGTGACACCGGGGTGGCTCGCCTCGTACTGCTTGTACAGGGCGTCGTAGCCGAACTGGCTGAACGTCTTCACCACGAGGGTGACCGGGCCGGACGCGCTCTGCTGATCGTCGCTCGCCCCGCCGCAGGCCGCGGCGGCGACGAGGGTGGCGGCCATGGCGGTGGCCAGCAGTGTTCGCCTGAGTCTGGCAGGCATGAAACCTCCACTTACGAGGCCGATTCCGGAACCGCTAACAGTCCGTACGGCCTTCATCACGACTTTGTGAAAACACCTTCACCTGCTGCGACGCTGCGGCTGTGCCGGTGAGACGCTGGCTGGCTTGCGCCAGAATTGGAAGCGCTTACAGGACTGTAACCCGGAGTTGGCGCGGTTGTGAAGAGGCAGCTGTCAAGACCCCGCGACGGTTGACACACCGGCCGCCCGGAGCGCACCATCCCGCATTGACGCTGTGGCGTGCCGGCTCCTCCGATCCCCGCTCGATCCCCAGGAGAACCGGTATGTCCGTAAGACCCAGGCTGCTCGCAGCCTGTCTGCCTGTCGTGCTCGTCGTGTCGCTGGCCCCGGCCGCGCACGCCGACGCACCGTACGAACGCGTGCTCAACGGCACCTTCGACACCACCAAAGCCCCCTGGTGGAGCAGCGGGACCACACCGTCCCGAGTGGACGCCGGCCGCCTCTGCGCCGACGTCCCCGCCGGCACGGTCAACCCGTGGGACTCGATGCTCGGCGAAAACGACATCCCGCTCGAAGCGGGCCAGCCGTACACGCTGCGGTTCACCGCGACGGCCACCGCCGACGTCACGATCCGCGCCGGCCTCGCTCTCGCGGTCGCCCCGAGCACGACGATGTTCTCGAAGACCGCCGCCGTGACCGGCACCCCGAAGACGTTCACCTTCACCGGCAACTCCAGCCTGTCCACCCTGCGCGGCCAGGTGAACTTCCAGTTCGGCGGCGCCACCAAGGCCTACACGTTCTGCGTCGACGACGTCTCGCTCACCGGCGGCGCCATCGCGCCCGGCGGCGGCAAGGACTACGGCTCACCCGTGCGGGTGAACCAGGTCGGGTACGCGACGGCCGGGCCGAAGGAGGCGTCCATTGTGGATGCTTCGACGACGCCGGTCCCGTGGGAACTTCGCGACCGCAGCGGCAAAGTCGTCAAGAAGGGCCGGACCCAGGTGCGGGGTGACGACGCCGCCTCCGGCGACCACGTGCACATCGCGGACTTCGGCGGCTACCGCAAGGACGGCACCGGCTACACCCTCGCCGTCGGCGCGGCCGTCAGCGAGCCGTTCGACATCACGCGCAACCCGTACGACGGCCTGCGCAAGGACTCCCTGGAGTACTTCTACCTCGTCCGCAGCGGCACCCCGATCGACGCCGCCTACGCCGGCGACGCCTACGCCCGCCCCGCCGGGCACATCGGCGTCGCGCCCAACAAGGGCGACACCTCCGTGCCGTGCCTGCCCGGCACCTGCGACTACTCCCTCGACGTCAGCGGCGGCTGGTACGACGCCGGCGACCAGGGCAAGTACGTCGTCAACGGCGCGCTCGCCGCGTGGCAGCTCATGGACAGCTACGAGCGCTCGCTGTCCACAGGGGACTGGACGAACCTGAAAGACGGCCTGCTCAAGGTGCCTGAAGCGGGCAACCGCGTCCCCGACGTGCTCGACGAGTCACGCTGGGAGGTCGAGTTCCTGCTCAAGATGCAGGTCCCGGCCGGGCAGTCCCTCGCGGGCATGGCCCACCACAAGATCCACGACCTCGCCTGGACCGCGCTGCCGACCCAGCCCGAGGCCGACGCGCAGCCGCGTTACCTGCACCCGCCGTCCACCGCGGCGACGCTCAACCTGGCCGCCGCGGCCGCCCAGTGCGCCCGCGTCTGGCAGCCCTACGACCGCGCGTTCGCGGCTAAGTGCCTGGCCGCGGCCAAGACGGCGTGGCAGGCCGCGCTCGCTCACCCGGCGATCTACGCGCCGGCCGACGACAGCGTCGGCGGCGGCGCGTACGCCGACACGAACGTCACCGACGAGTTCTCCTGGGCCGCGACCGAGCTGTACGCCACGACCGGCGACCGGACCTACCTGAAGTCCATGACCGGCCGGATCACCGCCGACGGGTTCTCGTGGCGCGACACCGGCGCGTTGACCGACCTCACGATCGCCCGCCTCCCGTGGCGCTTCCCCCTGGATCGCGTCCTGGGTGCCCGGCAGCGGGTGCTGAGCGTCGCCGACCAGTACGTCCGCAACGTGAACAGCCAGGGTTACCCGAACCCGTTCGAGGACGCGGCCTACCCGTGGGGCTCGACCAGTTCGACCACGAACAACGCGCTGGTGATCGCGACGGCGTACGACCTGACGCACCGGCCGGGCTACCGCGACGCCGTCCTCGAGTCGATGGACTACCTGCTCGGCCGCAACGGGCTGAACCAGTCGTTCGTCACCGGCTACGGCGAACGGGCCAGCACCAACGAACACGGCCGGATCTGGGCCCACCAGCTCGACCCGAAGCTGCCGACTCCGCCGCCGGGCTCGCTGGCCGGCGGCCCGAACAGTGGGCTGCAGGACCCGGTCGCCCAGCAGAACCTGCCCGGCTGCGCGCCCGCGAAGTGCTACATCGACGACATCTTCTCGTACTCCACGAACGAGACGGCGATCAACTGGAACTCGTCACTCGCCTGGATCGCGGCCTTCGCCGCCGGCACAGGCACCCGCTGACGTCCGCTCCGGAAGCTGGTCTGCCGCGGCTGGTCGTGAGTGTTCAGGGCGGTTAGAACCGCCCTAAACACTCACGACCCCACCGGTGGACCCGGCCACGCAGACCCACCCGCCGCAGGTACCGCCGCACCAAGGCGGTGCCGACCCCCGGGCCCCGCGGCAGCCCGTTCCCCCGGAAAGAAGGAGGTCCACAATGCGGTGGACAGCCCGCGTCATCGCGGTGTCGGCGCTCTTGCTCGTCGGCACCGCGGTGCCCGCGAACGCCGCCAGTCCGCTCGACCTGACCAGCGGCTTCTACGTCAACACGGGTTCGGCGCCCGCCCAGTGGGTGGCGTCGCACTCGAGTGACTCACGAGCCTCGAAGATCAACGCGGCCATCGCGTCGAAGCCGATCGCGAAGTGGTTCGGCAACGACAGCGCCATCGGCACGTCGGTGGCGAGTTACGTCAGTGCCGCCGACAGCCACGACAAGCTCCCGGTGCTCGTGGCGTACAACCTGCCCGGCCGCGACGCGTGTGGCGGCGAATCCGGTGGGGGAGCGGGGAGTCTCGGCGCATACAAGACGTGGATCTCGAGCTTCGCGGCCGGCGTCGGGACCCACCCGGCGGTCGTGATCATCGAGCCGGACGCCCTCGGTGACTTCGACTGCATGAGCAGCGCGCAGATCGCCGACCGGAACACGATGCTCACGTACGCGACGCAGATGTTCAAGCAGAAGGCCCCGAACACCTACGCCTACCTCGACGGCGGCAACGCCGGCTGGGTGGCGGCGGCGACCATGGCGAGCCGGCTGAAGGCCGCCGGGGTGGCCAACGTCCGCGGCTTCTCGGTGAACGTGTCGAACTACTACACCACCAGCCAGTCGATCAGCTACGCCAATTCGGTGAAGTCGGGGGTGGGCGGCAGCGCGCAGTTCGTCATCGACACCAGCCGCAACGCCAACGGCTCCAACGGGAACTGGTGCAACCCGGCCGGGCGCAAGCTCGGTGTCACCGCGCAAGCCGGTGGTGGCGCGGAGATGCTCCTGTGGGTGAAGACGCCCGGTGTCTCCGACGGCGAGTGCGGCATCGCGCCGACGGTGCCGGCGGGGACGTTCAGCCCGGACATCGCCGTCCGGCTGATCGACGGCACGTGAAACGCTTGACACACAACACTGTAAGCGCTTACAAAGGAGGCTGAGCGAAGGAGGTCGTCGATGGGCTGGCGGTTCGCCGTGAGCACGCTGGGCATGCCGGGCATCCCGGTGCGCGAGGCCGCCAATACCGCGTCGGCGCACGGGTGCGAAGGCCTGGAGCTGCGGGTGCACGCGAGCGAGGAAGTCCACTTGGGACTGCCGGGCCGGGCCGTCGACGACCTCCGTTCGCTCCTTTCCGGTCAAGGGCTCGCCGTCGCGTGCCTGGCCGGGTACGCGAAGGTCTGCCGCCCCGGCCCCGACGGGCCGGTGATCGGCGAGCTGCGCGCGTTGATCGAGCTGGCGCACCGGATCGGCGCGCCGGCCGTGCGTGTCTTCCCGGGCGGCGACGGCGATGCGCGGTCCCGGATCGAAGCCGTCCTCGACGACCTGCGTGACTCCGGGGTGCGCCTGCTGCTCGAAACCCACGACTCGCGTCCCACCGGCGCCGCGGCCCTGGAGGTGGTCGAGCCGTTCGGCGACCCGGACCTGGTCGCCGTCCTGTGGGACGCGGTGCACCCGTGGCGCGCCGGGGAGGAACCGGCCGTCACCCGCGAGGTGCTGGGCCGCTACCTCGGCTACTTCCAGGTCAAGGACGCCGTGGGCCGCGACGACCCGACCCCGGTGCCGCCGGGCGACGGCGCGATCCCGCTCTCCGAGTGTGGCGAACTCCTGCGTTCGTGGTCGGGCTGGATCTCCCTGGAGTGGGAGAAGGCCTGGTACCCGGCGCTCGCGCCGATCGACGTCCCCCTGCGCGCGGCCGCGGCCTGGTTCCGCCGGTACGCGCTCCCCGAATGACGAGGTGGAAATGACGAAACACAGCTTGGGTGTCGTGCTCAACGGCGTCACCGGCCGGATGGGCTACCGCCAGCACCTGGTGCGCTCGGTCCTGGTGATCCGCGAGCAGGGCGGCGTCCTGCTCGCCGACGGCTCCCGCGTGCAGCTCGAACCGCTGCTCGTCGGCCGCAGCGACGACAAGCTGTCCGAGATCGCCGGCCGGCACGGCCTGACCCGCTGGACGACCGACCTCGACACCGCCCTCGCCGACAAGGACTTCCCGCTGTACTTCGACGCGCAGCTGACGTCGGTCCGCGAGAAGTCGATCAGCCGGGCGATCGACGCGGGCAAGCACATCTACACCGAGAAGCCCCTGGCGGAATCCGTCGAGGGCGCGTTGACGCTCGCCCGGCAGGCGGCCGCGGCGGGCGTGAAGAACGGCGTCGTGCACGACAAGCTGTACCTGCCCGGCCTGCGCAAGCTCGCACGGCTGGTGGACAGCGGGTTCTTCGGCCGGATCCTGTCCGTGCGCGGGGAGTTCGGCTACTGGGTCTTCGAAGGCGACTGGCAGAGCGCGCAGCGGCCGAGCTGGAACTACCGGGCCGAGGACGGCGGCGGGATCGTCGTGGACATGTTCTGCCACTGGAACTACGTGCTGGAGAACCTGTTCGGCGCGGTCCGCGCGGTGACCGCGCGCGCCGTGACCCACATCCCGTCCCGGGTGGACGAGCAGGGCACCACCTACGACGCGACGGCCGACGACGCCGCGTACGCGATCTTCGAGCTGGACGGCGGGGTCGTCGCGCAGCTGAACTCGTCGTGGTGCGTGCGCGTGCACCGCGACGAGCTGGTCGAGTTCCAGGTGGACGGCACGCGGGGGAGCGCGGTGGCCGGCTTGCACAAGTGCGTCGTCCAGCCGTGCGAGGTGACGCCGAAGCCGGTGTGGGACCCGGACCTGCCGGAGACGCGGGACTACCGCGCGCAGTGGCAGGAGGTGCCGGACAACGCCGAGTTCGGCAACGGCTTCAAGGCGCAGTGGGAGCAGTTCGTCCGCCACGTCGTCGCGGACGAGCCCCACCCGTACGACTTCCTGGCCGGCGCGCGTGGCATTCGCCTGGCCGAGGCGGGGCTGGAGTCGTCACGTACTGGTCGTCGCGTGGAGCTGGCGGCGCTGAAGGCCTGAAACGACACCGAGCCCGGCAGCGCGTCGCTGCCGGGCTCGGGGGTCGGCCGGGTCAGGCGCCCGGACCGGAGTAGATCTCCGAGGCCTTCGGCGCGGTGACCGTCGTCGGCTTGTCCCAGTCGCTGAACTCCATCGTGCCGCTCTTCGGCTCCTGCATGCGCAGCAGGTAGTGCGGCTCGGCGGCGGCCACCGTCGCGGTGCCGTCGGAGCTGGTGAAGTTCAGGGCCGGGACGCCGCCCGCGGTCGTCTGCTCGCCGCCGGAGAAGGTCGCCGAGTCGATCTCGCCGATGGTGTTGTCGGTGAAGGTCTTGTAGTCGAGGAACTGCTTGAACGCCTCGCCCATGCCGGCGCCGATCTGGGACGTCGAGGGCACCCACTTGTCCTTGAGCGGCTTGCTCAGCGACGCCGGGATCCCGGCCTCCTTGATCAGCGACTCGCTGAACCGGAAGTAGTACTTGTCCCCGACGCGCAGCACCGGGACCTCGAGGCCGTCCTTCACGATGGTGCCGCTCGCGCTGTCCGGGTTGAGCTGCAGGTCCAGGTTGATGTTCCCGCCCTCGGAGACGGTGCCCCGCACGTGCACGGCCTTGGCCTGCTTCGCGGCGGCGACCACGGCGGTCCCGGCCTGCTTGGCGTCGAGCGACGCGGCCTTGGCCTCGGCGGAGGTGGACGCGGCGGCGGGAGCGGCGGACGCGCCGGCCGGCTCGGCGGTCCCGGAGGTGCTGGAGCACCCGGCGGAGATCAGGGCGGCGACGGCCCCGGTGGCGATGAGCGCTCCCAGGCGGAGTCGAGACATGAGCGATGGGTCCCCTCGTGAAGGTCCGGGCGTCCCGGACACGAACGGACTATCGACCAAGCGGGTGATCCGTTACGCCCTGTTGGAGGAGATCACCTTCATCGCCCGAAAGGTGTGGTTTCGACGTCTTCGACGTAGCCGTGTGCTCACCTTCCGCAATGTCTCGCGAGGTGTCACAAACTCCGGTCCGACGGCATCTCGAGGTCGATCACCGAGACCTCAAGGAGAACCCCGTGAACATCGCACTGTGGATCGCCGCCGGACTGCTCGCCGTCGTCGCGCTGACCGGTGGGGTCAGCAAGACCTTCGTGGCCAAGGAGAAACTGGCCGGGATCCCCGGCGGGCAGTGGACCGGGGACTTCGGTGCCGGCTTCGTGAAGACCCTCGGGGTCCTCGAGCTCCTGGCCGCGATCGGCCTGGTCCTGCCCGCTCTCACCGGCGTCGCGCCGGTGCTGGTGCCGGTCACCGCCGCCTGCTGGGTGGTGCTGATGATCGGCGCGATGATCACCCACCTCCGCCACGACGGTGCCGGCCGGTTCGTGGCGCTGAACCTGACCTACCTCGCGCTCGCGGCGTTCGTGGCGTGGGGCCGGTTCGGTCCCGCGCCGTTCACCGCCTGAACGCCGTCAGGCGACCTCGTTCAGCTTCCCGGTCGCGACGTCGAAGACGAACCCGCGCACCGAGTCCTTCTTGGGGATGTACGGGCTGTTCTTGATCCGCGCGATCGACTGGCGGACGTCGGTGTCGAGGTCGGTGAAGGCTTCGGCGGCCCACGCGGGCTTGACGCCGACGTCCTCCTGGATCGACTTCTTGAAGTCGTCGTCGGTGAAGGTCAGCATCCCGCAGTCGGTGTGGTGGATGAGGATGATCTCCTCGGTGCCGAGCAGCCGCTGGCTGATGGCCAGCGACCGGATCTCGTCCTCGGTGACGACACCGCCGGCGTTGCGGATGACGTGGGCTTCGCCTTCGTTGAGGCCGAGGACGCCGTAGACGTTGATGCGGGCGTCCATGCAGGCCAGGACGGCGACGTGCTTGGCGGGCGGCAGCGGCAGCGGCCCGGAGAACTGCGCGGCGTACTCGGCGTTGTTGGCCAGGAGGTCGTCGGTGACCGACATGGTGGTCCTTCCGCGGTAGTAGTGGCTCGGCCGAGTGGACCCTTCCATGCGGCCATGCGCAACCGTGCCCATGACCTGGGACCGGACTGGCCCGAACGGGTGCCGCACCCATCCGCGCGGGCCGCCGCGCCGAACGCGCGTGTCCGTCCACTCCGGACGCGCCCCTGCGCCGAACGGGGGCATAACGCCTCACCGTCGCAGATCGTATGACCCCGGTGGCCTGCGACGACGCGCTCCGACCCGTCGAAAGTCGCTGCCGCACAAGGGAAAGCCCGGCCTAACCTCCGGTGGCCCGCGGACGGCGTCCTCCCCGCTCCCCACCGTCCGCGCGGTTTCCTTCGCCGACGAGGAGATGCCGAGATGCGGAAACTGTCCACCGTCTTCTGCGCCGCTGTGGTGGCGGTGCTCGCCCTGGCCTTGCCGGCCGGCGCCGCCCCGCTCGCCGCCGTCCAGGCCGCTGCCGCTGTGCCGATGTCCGCGCCGGGCGGGACCGTGCCCGGGCTGACCGGGGCCGCCGCGAAGGCCGCCGCCGGGCCCGCGGCCGACCGGTTCCTGGAGGTCCGCCGGGCGCAGGCCGGCCGCGCGGCGCCCCGGGCCGCCGCGCAGAAGCACACCTTCTGGGGGCCGGAACCCCAGCTGGTCACCAGCGCCGACGGCCTGGTCGTGACCCAGAGCGTCACGCCGAGTCTGCGGATCTCCCACTCTTCGGACGTCGTCTACGCGCCGACGATGAAACCCACCGGGCACTCGTGCGTCGAGGTGGTCACCGCGTACGGGCTCGGCCAGGCAGCGCAGGTCTGGGCGTGGGACTGGTGCCGATCGGTGTCGCCGGCCAAGGTCGTGCCGATCGACAGCGCGTTCCTCGCGAACTACACGAGCACCGTCGACGGGCACCCGGCCTACACGGTGCAGGAGGTCCGGACGAACACCACGGCCAACAGCTGGACCGCGTCGCTCCGCAACGTGAAGACCGGTGTGTGGGACACGCTCTTCACCCAGAGCGGCAGCGACCAGAGCGGGCTCGACGAGGGCTGGGACATCTTCGAGCTCTACTCGACGCGCAACCCCGCGACCGGCAACGCCTACTATTGCGCGGACGCGCGGGGCGCGGTGTTCGAGTCGAGCTCGCTGCGGCTGCGCGTCGCCGGGCAGTGGGTGGCGGCGTCGGCGACGAACTCGCCGCTGCGGCCCACCGCGAACCCGCGGCCCGCCGACTACGACTGCTCGACGTTGCGGTTCGAGGTCCCGTCGCCGAACAGCACCTGGCGCGTGACCGTCTGAGACCAGGGTGAACGCCGGACCGGCGAGCACCCCGGCCACCGGCGTCGGCTCAGCCGGCCGGCAGCAGCTCGCGGCCGCGTTCGCGCCACCAGTGGTCGAACGCGGCACTGCAGCCCTGCCGGCCGGCGTAGACGCGCACGACGGCGTCGTGGATCTCGCCGATCCGCGCCGCCACCGGCGTGCCCGGCCGGTAGCAGAGCCGCAGCTCCTGCCACAGGGGTGCGCCTTCGATGGCCCGCACGACGATGGTCGCCGGCAGGTCCTCGCGCGTCGCGAGCGCCGGCGCGACGGCCATGCCGGCCCGGACGAGGTCCTGCAGCGTCGCCAGGCACTGCGGCCGGTGCGGCTGGTCGAGCGCGACGCCGTGCCGGCGGCACACCCGCTGCAGGTAGGCCGACCACCGCGTGGTGCCCGGCGGATCGTCCGCCCACGGGTGCTCGGCGAGCCCGGCGAACGGCACGGTCCGGCTCCGCGCCAGGGGGTGGTCGTGCGCGAGGATCACGAACACCGGCTCCCGCGGGTGCACGACGACGCTCCCGACGCCGTCCGGCACGACCGCGTCCGGCAGCGGCGGGAGGTAGACCAGCGCCAGGTCGAGCGAGCCCGCGGCGACCCGCGCCAGCGCGACGGCCTCGTCCTGGTCCTCCTGCACGCTCACGCCGTGGCACCACGGCTGGTCCCGCAGCCACCGCGAGACGGCCAGGTGGAGGAAGCCGCAGTACCCGCCGACGCGCAACGGCCCGGCGGGCGCCCGCTGTTCGCCGATCCGTTCGGTCAGCGCGGAGACCCCGGCGAGCACGGTGCGCGCTTCGGCGACGACGTCCGCGCCCAGCGGCGTCGGCACGCAGCCGGTGGGGGAGCGGACGAACAGCAGGCCACCGACCGAGCGTTCGACCCGCCGCAGCAGCCCGGACAGCGCGGGCTGGGAAACCCGCAGCACCCGGGCGGCCCGGGTGAGACTGCGCGTATCGGCCACGGCCACGAGCGCGCGCAGGTGACGCAGTTCCAGCTCCACGGCCCCTCCGGTGGTCGGGGTGAGCTCACTTTAGTCCGCGTGATCACCCCGGGCACCCGACCTGAGTCGCTACTCCACGCCGTCACTCGACCTTGGTCACTCGACCGTGCGGGCCAGGATGCCGAGCGTTGCGCGCAACGCCGTCTCGGGGATGATCGGGAAAGTGATCTTGTCCCGGTACCGCTCCTCGATCTGGCTCCAGTCGTAGTACGACGTCACGAGCGTGCCGGTGCCGTCCGCCTCGAGCCGGTACCCGTAGAGGTGCCGGATCGGCGGCTGGATGGTGCCGGAGATCGTCCACTCCAACCGGCTGTCCTGCTCGTAGCGGGTGATGATCACCGTGACGTCGTACTTGCCCATCGGCACATCGTTGAGGGACTCGCGGTCCATGTGCACGACGAACTCGTCGCCCACCCCGCGGACCGGTTCGCCGTCCGCGGACTGCAGCATCCCGGAGCTGTCGATGGCGACGTGCCCCTGGGGGTCGGTCAGCAGGGCGAACACCTTCGCCGGCGGCGCCTCGACCTTGCGGGTCACTTCGAACCGTTCTGACGTCATGGCCCCGAGACTGCCACGGCTCTCGCGTGTACGCCGTCCGGGCGGTCACAGGTCCAGCACCAGGTCCGACCGCGGCCGGGCGCAGCACACCAGCGCCGTGCCCGGTGGTGGGTCCTCCAGCGGGTCGGGCTCGTAGCCGACCTCGCCCGACAGCACCGGCGTCACGCACGTCTGGCAGACGCCGGACCGGCAGGACCAGCGGGTCGGCACGTCACACGCCTCGGCGAACTCCAGGACGTTCGGGTAGTCCGCGCTCCACGGCACCGTCAGCCCGCTGCGGGCGAACGTGACCCGGGGGCCGGTGCCCGGCGGGGTGGCCGGTGGGTGAGGTGGCGCGTGGACGGCGTCGACGATCCCGGGGTTGATCGCCGGCAACGCGCCGAACAGTTCACTGTGGACCCGGCCGGGTGCCAGGCCGAGCCCGACGAGCGCGTCCCGCGTCGCCGCCATGAAACCTTCGGGACCGCAAACGTATGCGGTCGCGTCGACCGGCAGGTCCAAAGTGGACAAAGTGGCCCGGTCGAGCCGGCCCCGCCGGGCGCCCGCGGTGCCGGACGGCGGGGTTTCCGCCGTGTAGTAGACGTGTTCGCGGGCGTGGGGGAGCCCGGCGAGCAGTGTGTGCGCTTCGGCGGCGAAGGCGTGCTCGGCGGCCGAGCGGGTGGTGTGCAGCCAGCGGACGTCGCGAGTGCTGCCCGCCGCCGCCAGCGTGTGCAGCATCGCCAGGACCGGCGTGACGCCGATGCCGGCGGAGATCAGGAGCACCGGCGAGTCGTCTTCGGCCAAGACGAAGTCGCCGCGGGGCGCGGCGACCGGCAGGACCGCGCCGGCGGTCAGCCGGGTGTGCAGGAAGCCGCTCACCGCGCCGTGGTCCTCCCGCTTCACGCTGATGCGGTACTCGGTGTCCGAAGGCATCGCCGAGAGCGAGTAGCTGCGGACCGG
The DNA here is from genome assembly GCF_035975215.1 of Amycolatopsis sp. NBC_01307. Lineage (NCBI taxonomy): Bacteria > Bacillati > Actinomycetota > Actinomycetes > Pseudonocardiales > Pseudonocardiaceae > Amycolatopsis > Amycolatopsis sp. NBC_01307. The sequence goes on from NZ_CP108403.1 coordinate 1,227,661, forward strand.
CGCCGGGTCGCCGGCCCCGGGGACGCGCAGCGTGAGAAACTGGCCGGGCTCGGGCCGGGGCAGCGGCGCGCCGTCCGCGGCCGTCAGGTGGATCGACGTGACGGTGGTGCTCTCCGGCACGACGCGGGACACGCGCAGCTCGCGGAACCCGGTCCAGGCCACGGTTTCGGGCTTGCGTTCGTGTTCGTGGCCGGCGAGCAGGTCGCGGAACGACCCCTGCCAGCCGGGGCTGAGCGCCGGGATGTCGACGGCCTTGCGGAGATCGGCGGTGTCGCGCCCGGGCAGGTAGAGCAGCGCGTCGATGTCGGCGACGCTCATCTCGTGGCGCCCGGTCCGGGTGCGGACGATCTCGTCGCCCGCCCGGACCCGGCCTTCGCGGATCACCCGCAGGTAGAAGCCGGGCCGGTGGTGCGCGACCAGCAGCGCCGGGATCCGCGGCTCGCCGAGGCGCATCCCCACCCGGAAGCACGTGACGCGCGGCTGCGTCACCTCGAGCTCGGCCTCCCCGATCCGGTACCGGTCGCCGATGTGCACCTCGTCGTCGGGCAGGCCGTCGACGGTGAAGTTCTCGCCGAACTGGCCGTATTCGAGGTCGTCCCGGCCCAGCTCGTCACGCCAGAAGTCGTAGGACTGGCGCTGGTAGACGAGCACCGCGCGGTTCTCGCCGCCGTGGCCGCCCAGGTCACCCTGACCGTCACCGTCGATGTTGAGCCGGCGGACCATCGCCGGGCCGTCGACGGGGTACTTGAAGATTCCGGTGTGGACGGTCCGGCCCTGCCAGGGCACGTCCTTCGGTTTCCCGACGTTGAGGGACAGCAGTCTGGGCACGGTTTCACTCCGCGGGTTCGGCGCGCGAGCGCTGGTAGTGCCGCCGGGCCTTCATGCGGTTGCCGCAGACCGCCATCGAGCACCAGCGGGCGCTGTTGGGTTTGCTGTGGTCGATCAGGAACAGCCGGCACTCCGGGTTCGCGCACGGGCGCAGCCGGTTCCCGCCGGCCTTCGTGAGGTCGGCCCAGGCGAGCACGGCCCGGGACGCGGCGGAATGACCCGGCGCGGGATCGAGCTCCCACTGGATCTCGTCGTCCGCGAAGTGCGCCCGGTAGCTCAGGCCTTCGACGAACGGCGCGGCCGACGCCGCCGGGTCCTCGCCGCGCACGATCCGCTGCAGCACGGCACGCGCCTCGCGCAGCGCTTGCCACTCCGCTTCGGAGGCCGGCTGGCCGTGGGCGGCGAGCCAGCTGCGGCCGAGTGCCGCGTCGGCCAGGTCGTCCTCGGGTGCGCCGTTGCGCACGGGGGTGCTGTTCAACAGGTCGAGCAGCAGCTTTTCGAAGCCCATCGGTCTAACCTCCCAACTCGTAGTCGACAGGTTACACCCTCCTGTGGTTCCGTGTCTAACCAGTAAAGTTGATCTATGGGGTTAGCCGGAAAGGGGCAGGTCATGGGACTGTCGTGGCAGCAAGGACCGCTCTCGGAGCGGTCGGTCGGGCACTTCCTGGTGCCGCAGCCGCTGCCGGAGCGGCTGCTGTTCGCCGAGCCGCTGCGCCGCCGGATGCGCGTGCGCTTCGGCGGGCAGTGGGTGGCCGACAGCGAAGACGTCGTGCTCCTGCACGAGCCGAACCGCTACCCGGTGGCGTACTTCCCGCGCGCCGACGTCGCCGAGGGCGTGCTCGGCACCGAACCGCGCACGACGACCCACCGCGAGCTCGGCCCGGCCGCGTGGTTCACCGTGCGGGCGGGGGAGCAGGAGGCGCCGCGGGCGGCCTGGCAGTACACCGGCCTCCCGGACCACGCCGGCGTGCTGCGCGACCGCGTCGCCTTCGCCTGGCGGGCGATGGACGCCTTCTACGAGGAGGACGAGCGGATCCTCGGGCACGCGGCCGACCCGTACCACCGCGTCGACATCCGGCGGACGTCCCGGCACCTCGTGGTGCGCGACGGCGATCGCGTCGTCGCCGACACCCGTCGCCCGGTCGTGCTCTACGAGTCCGGCTTCGCGCCGCGCTGGTACGTGCCGCGCGAAGACGTCGACCAGGCGGCCCTGATCCCGGTCGAGGGCCAGACCTTCTGCCCCTACAAGGGTTTGGCCGGCTACTTCGACATCGGCTCCCGCAAGCGCGCCGCGTGGTCGTACCCCGCGGCGTGGCCCGAGGTGGCCCGGGTGTCCGGGTTCGTCTCCTTCGAACCGGACCTCGTCGACGTCCACCTCGACGACCGCAAGCTGGCCCTCGAACCGGGCCAGACCGTGTCCCCGCACGGCGTCGACCGCGGCCTCGATCCCGACGAGCTGCGGTCCCGCGCCGCGGCCGCACCCGCCGGAACGGAGTGACCATGTCCGCCACCCTGGAAGACCGCCGTGTGCTCGTCATCGGCCGCGGCAGCGGGATCGCCCGCGCCGTCACCCTGGCCCTCCGGGAGGCGGGCGCGACGGTCGTCGTCGCCGGCCGCGACCCGGACACCCTCGCCGCGGCGTACGACGACCCGGGCGTCACGGCCGAGCAAGCCGATCTCACCGACGAAGCCGGCGTCGCCGCGCTGGCCGAACGGCTCGGCCGGATCGACCACGTCGTGTCGACGGCTTCGGCCCGCGCTCGTGGCGCGGTCGGCGACCTCGACCACGACACCGTGCTGAAGTCGTTCGAGGTCAAGGTGCTCGGCCCGATCCTGCTGGCCAAGTACCTCGCGCCGCGGATGCCGGAGGACGGCTCGTTCGTCTTCTTCTCGGGCTCGTCCGCCCGCAAACCCGCCGCCGGCATGCTCGCGGTGGGCGCGACCAACGCGGCCGTCGACGTCGTGACGCGCGGCCTCGCGGTCGAGCTGGCGCCGATCCGCGTCACGGCGGTCTCGCCGGGCACGATCGACACCGGCGCCTACGACGGCCTCGGCGCGGACAAGAAAGCCGAGCTGTTCGCCACCCGCACGGCCACGAACCCCGCGCGGCGCATCGGCCGCCCCGGAGACATCGCCGACGCGGTCGTCTTCGCGCTCACGAACACCTTCCTGACCGGCGTCACGCTCGGCGTCGACGGCGGCGAACCCCTCGTCTGAAAGGAGCACTCATGTCCAGCCAGCCGCCGGATGGCGCCCGCGCCATGGACTACCGCATCGAGGTCGTCACCTTGCCCGTCGCCGACGTCGACCGGGCGATCCGGTTCTACGCCGGCCAGGCCGGCTTCGCCTTGGACGTCGACTACCGGCCGAACGACGGGTTCCGCGTCGTGCAGCTGACTCCGCCCGGCTCGGCGTGCTCGATCCAGCTCGGCACCGGCCTGACCGACGCGGCCCCCGGCTCGGCCCGCGCCGGTTATCTGGTGGTGGCCGACATCGAAGCCGCGCACCGCGAACTGGCCGGTCGCGGTGTCCCCGTCAGCGAGGTCCGGCACAAGAAATCCGTGGACTGGCAAGGGGATTTCGCGCCCGGAGCCGATCCGCGGCGGCGGGACTACGCGAGTCTCCTGGACTTCGCCGACCCGGACGGCAACACGTGGGTCGTCCAGGAACGCGGGTTCAGCGCGCCTTCCAGTAACCGCAGAACATGACGTCGTCCTTGGGGATCCCGGCCCGCACCCAGTGCCGGCGCAGGGCGACGGCCATGGCCGATTCCCCGACCACCCAGCCGTGCACCGGAACCGCCGGCACGGGCGTGTCCTGGGCGGCGGCCAGCACCACCTGTCCGGCGGCGGCGCCGCGGCCGCGTGCCAGCCAGGTGACCTCGACCCCGGGAGGTGCGTCGAGCGGCTGCTGATCCTCGGCGTCGGGGAGCTCGATCAGGGCGTGCCCGGTCGCGTCGCGGGGGAGTGCGGCGAGCACACCCGCGATCGCCGGCAGGCCGGTCTCGTCGGCGACGAGCAGGAAGTGCTCGCGGCCGGGTGCCGGGTTGAAGCCGATGCCCTCGTCGAGGATCGCGACGGCGTCGCCCCGCGCGCAGTGCTGCGCCCAGGTCGCGGCCGGGCCCGCGGTCCCGTCCGCGGCGGAGCCGTGCAGGACGAAGTCGACGTCGAGCTCCGGTCCGTCGGGGCCGTCGGGCCGGTACGCGCGGACGGAGTAGTTGCGCAGCACCGGCCGGCTCGTCTTGGCGATGGTCAGGAACCTGGCGTAGGCCAGCGCGTTGAGCTTGTTCGGCAGCCTGTCGAGGGACCCTTCGGCCATCGGGATGAACAGCCGGAACCACTGGTCGAACCCCATCGGCGTGAACGACTCGACGTCGTTCTGCCCGAGGGTGACCCGCGCGAAGTGCGGCGAAAGGCGTTCACGGCGAAGCACCCGCATGGTGAGCAGTTCGGCGGTCTCCGGCTTGATCCGGGTGGCCGTCAGGTTCTGCCGTGCCATCTCGACCTCCGGTTAGGTTAGGCTGCCCTTCGTTGAAGTCACCCTAGTACACCGACCGCAGCAGTTCCACGGTCTCCGCCTCGGAGGGGTGCCGCGGGGCGTTCTTGGTCACCGCGTCGGCCAGCGCGCCTTCGGCGATCGCCGGGATCAGGTCCGCCGTGACGCCGAGGTCGCGCAGCGGGCGCTTGATCCCGAGCGCGCCCGAGACTTCGCGGACCGCCGCGATCGACGCCGCCGCCCAGTCCGGTTCGGGCGTGACCCGCAGCGCGCGGCCCACCGCCTCGTACGCGGCTTGAGCGGACGGCGCGCTGAAGGTCATCACCTCCTCGAGCACCGCGGCCAGCGCGACGCCGTGGGGTGTGCCCGTGTGGGCGGTCAGCGCGTGGCCGAGGCCGTGGACCAAGCCGAGGCCCGACAGCGTCAGCGCGTGGCCCGCCAGGTGCGCCCCGAGCATCAGCTGTGAGCGCGCCTCCAGGTCACCGCCGTCGCGGTGGGCGACCGGCAGCCAGCGGCCGACCAAGGTGACCGCCTGGGCCGCGTAGGCCGCGGACACCGGGCTCGACCCGCGCGAGGCGAGCGATTCAACGCCGTGCACGAGCGCGTCCAGGCCGGTGGCCGCGGTGACCGCCGGCGGCAGGCCGACGGTCAGCTCCGGGTCGAGCACCGCGATCCGCGGCTTCACCGACGGATGTCCGATGTAGACCTTCCGGCGGGCGCACAGGTCCTCGGTGACGCCGAAGCCGTTGGTCTCGGCGCCGGTGCCCGACGTCGTCGGGACGGCGATCAGGGGCAATCCCTCCGCCGCGTCCCACAGCCGGTCCGCGTCCGCGGCCGCCGCGCCGGGGTTGCCGGCGAGCAGCGAGATGCCCTTGGCCGCGTCCAGCGCCGAGCCGCCGCCGAGCGCGACCACGGCGGCGTCGCCGAACTCGCGCAGGCGCGCGGCACCGCGGTCGAGCTCGGCGGTCGACGGGTTCGGGCCGACGTCCTCGTGGACGGCGTGTTCGAGCCCGGCCGCGGCCAGGATCTGCTCGACGCGCCCGACGATGCCGGTGGCCCGCAGGCCCCGGTCGGTGACCACGAACGCGCGGGTCCGCCCCAGGGTGTCGACGTAGGCGGGCAGGTCGGCGACCACACCCGGGCCGAACTCCGTCCGGCCGGTGGGTTCGATGCTCAGTCGCACGCTAATCCTCCGGGAGCGCGAGCCAGGTGGTTTTGAGGGCGGTGTAGGCGTCCAAGGCGTGCAGCGACTTGTCCCGGCCGGCGCCGGTCGCCTTGAAGCCGCCGAACGGGGTGATCACGTCGCTGGCGTCGAAGGTGTTGATCCACACCGTCCCGGCGCGCAGCTGCCGCGCGACGCGGTGGGCGGTGGTGACGTCCCGCGTCCAGACCGACGCGACCAGCCCGAAGTCGCTGTCGTTGGCCAGCCGGACGCCTTCGCCGACATCGCCGTCGTAGGTGAGCACCGACAGGACCGGTCCGAAGACTTCCTCGCGGGCGATGGTCATCCCGGGCCGCACACCGTCCACGATGGTCGGTTCGAGGTACGTCCCGCCGGTCTCGGTGAGCACCCGCTCACCGCCGTGGGTGATCGTCGCGCCGTCGGCCCGGGCGCCGTCGAGATAACCCAGGACGCGGTCCAGCTGGACGTCGTCGACGAGCGGGCCGAGCACGGTCGCCGGGTCGAGCGGGTCGCCGATCCGGAACGTCGAGTCCGTGACCGAGATGACCTCGGCGAGCAGTTCGTCCTTCAACGCGGCGGGCACGACCAGGCGCGAACCCGCGTTGCAGGTCTGCCCGGCGTTGTAGAAGATGCCCCACGCGACCGCCTGTGTCACTGCCGCCAAATCGGCGCCGGGCAGGACGAGCTGCGGTGACTTGCCGCCCGCCTCGACGGCGACCTGCTTGCCGTTGGACTCCCCGGCGTAGACCTGGAACAACCGCGCGACCTCGGCCGAGCCGGTGAACGCGATCTTGTCGACGTCCGGGTGCCGCCCCAGCGCTTGGCCGACGACCTCACCGCGGCCCGGGACGACGTTGAGCACGCCGTCGGGCAGCCCGGCCTCGGTCGCCAGCCGGGCCAGCAGCAGCGTCGCCAGCGACGTCTGCTCGGCGGGCTTGACGACGACGGAGTTGCCGGTGGCCAGCGCCGGGCCCAGCTTCCAGGACGTGATGAGCAGCGCGTAGTTCCACGGGACGACGACGCCGATCACGCCGAGCGGCTCCCGGGTGATCCACGCCAGCGCGTCGCCGGGGGTGGGCGCGACCTCGTCGTAGGTCTTGTCGATCGTCTCGGCGTACCAGGCGATCGTCTCGGCGGCCTTGGTGACGTCGACGCGCCGCGCCTCGCCGACCGGCTTGCCCATCTCGAGGGAGTCGAGCAGCGCCAGCTCGTTGGCGTTGTCCACGATGGACTCGGCCCAGCGCAGGAGCACACGTTTGCGCTCACGCGGCGCGAGGCCGCGCCACCGGCCGTCCTCGAACGACTCCCGCGCCACGCGGACCGCCCGGTCGACGTCTTCGGCGCTCCCGGCCGGGATCCGCGTCAGCTCCCGGCCGTTCCGCGGGGACGTGCTCGCGAACGTGGCGTCCGAAGTGGACTCGACGGGCCGGCCGCCGACGAACGGCCGGGTCTCGAAGGTCAGCTTGTCCGCCAGGGCCTGCCAGTCCTGGTGCGTCAGATCCGCCACCGGGCCACCGCCTCCTCGTCCAGTTCGACGCCGAGGCCCGGCCGCTGCGGGACCTCCAGGGTGCCGTCGGGGGTGATCATGAGCGGCTCCGCCAGCATGAAGTCGCGCCGCTGCGGCGTCCAGCCTGGCGGGTCCCACGGGAACTCGAAGAACGGCCCGCCGCCGACCCCGGCGGCGACGTGCAGGTTGGCCAGCACGCCGATGCCGTTGGTCCAGCTGTGCGGGGTGAAGGCCCGGTGCTTGAGCTGGGCCACTTCGGCGAGCGTGCGCGCCCGGTGCATGCCGACCGCGAGCACGACGTCCATCTGGTAGACGTCGAGGACGTCGTGTTCCAGGTACCGCAGCAGTTCGGGCACCGAGTGGTGCATCTCGCCGGCCGCGATCCGGACGCCGGGGTTCTCCGCGCGCAGCGTCCGGAAGCCGTCGACGTCCTCGTAGGGGAGTGGCTCCTCGACCCAGAAGACGTCCAGCTCGGCCAGCCGCCGAACGATCCCGCGGGTCTTGGCGAGGTCCGACGCGGCAGCCGTGTCCCCGGCCATCCGCCAGGACTGGTTGAGGTCGACCATGATCGCGAAGTCGGGCCCGAGTGCGTCGCGCACCGCGGTGACGGCGGCGATCCCGTCGGCGACGTGGTCCCGGTCGATGCGGATCTTCATGGCCCGGAACCCGGCTTCGCGCGCCCGCAGCGCCGTCTCGACGCGTTCGGCGGGCGGCTTCAATTCGGCCGACGACGCGTAGGCCGGGACCGCTTTGGCCGCGTTGCCGAACAGCGTCGAAACCGGGAGCCCGGCGACCTGGCCGATGATGTCCCAGAGCGCGGCCTCGAGCGGCCAGAAGCGGCCGCCGTGGAAGTTGGCCGTCTCGATGGCCTTCACGTGCCGCACGATGTCGAGCGGGTCTTCGCCGAGGAACAGGTCCTTGACGGCGTCGAACCCGGCCATCGTGTCGCCGGACCCGATGCCGGTGACGCCTTCGTCGGTGTGGACGCGCACGATCGTCGCGTCGAAGTGGTGCCGCGGCCGCGGGTCCCACGCCGCGCGCAGCGGCGGGTCGAGGTCGAGCCGCAGCCGGTCCAGGACGATGTCGGTGATCTTCATCGGTTTCGACGTTATGAGCCGCGGCGGGACGCGGCAAGGGACGGCGGCACATCGCAACGCGCGTTGCGCTCAGGCCAACTGTTAACGTCCGGAGATGACGCTCCCGGCCGACGCGGCCCGGCCTTCGGGCCACGGTCTGCGCCGTGACCTGGACCTGCTGGAGGCCCTGGCCTCGCCCGAAGCGCAGCGGGCCGGCGGGCTCGGCGTCGTCCGGCTGGCGCAGCTGACCGGCCGGGAGAAGAGCCAGGTCTCGCGGGCGCTGAAGGCCCTCGCGGAAGAGGGTGTCGTCGAGCGCGATCCGGACACCCTCGGCTACCGGCTGGGCTGGCGGCTGTTCTCCCTGGTCGCGCGCACTGTGGAGGATCGGCTGGTGCGCGCCGCCGAGCCGGTGATGCACGCGCTGTCGGCGGAGCTGGAGGAGACCAGCCACCTGTGCGTCCTGCGGGAGCAGGAGGTGCTGACGCTGCTCTCGGTGTCCGGGCACTCGTTCCGCGCCCACGACTGGGAGGGGCGCGGGGTGCCCGCGTACTGCACGTCGGCCGGGCGCGTGCTGCTGCTCGACGCGACCCCGGACGAGCTGTACGTACGCTTCCCCGCCTTCGACGCCGACGACCCGCGCTCGGAGGTCCGCACGCTGCCGCAGCTCTGGGCGAAGATCCAGGAGTGCCGCCGCGACGGTTACGCCCGCGTCCACGAGGAGTTCGAGGAGGGCCTGGCCGGAGTATCGGCCCCGGTCCGCGACTTCCGCGGCCGCGTGGTGGCGGCACTGAACATCTCCGCACCGGCGGCCAGGCTGGCGAACCGCCTGGAGCCGGTCGGCCGAAGCACAGCGGAAGCGGCGGCCCAGGTCTCGGAGCACCTGGGGTTCGCGGCGGCTGAGAGGCCGTTGCCGCGGAGGACTCGGCTCACCTGAGAAGCGCGAAACCCACGTCCACAGTGGACGCGGGTGGTCAGCTGTGCGAGGTCAGTCCTTCGCGGGCGGGTCCAGCTGCGCCAGGTGCTCGGTGATCTCCGTCAGCAGGCCCGTCGCCGCTTCGCCCAGGGCCGCCAGCTCGGCTAGCGTCGCGCGGGTGCCCGGCGCGGGCGGCGCGGGCGGCGTGTCGGTGGTGGCGGACATCAGATCTCCTGGATGACGTCGTGGTGGGCGCCGATGGCGTCGGCGAACGCGGTGTGGACCCGGAGGTACTCGTCGAGGGGGACCGAGGTGCCCGCCCACTCGTGCCAGCGGATGTGGGCCTGGGCGGCGCTCAGCCGCGCGGCCGCGGCCACGCTCGCCGGATCGCCGCCGGCGAGGATCGCGCGGTGCATGATCGGCGGTGTCGACCGCCGGGCCAGATCGGCCAGGGCCGCGAGCCGCGTGAGCTCGGCGGAGGGGTCGCCTCCGTCCGGCCGGCGCTGCTGCGGGGGGACCCGGCGGGCGTTTTCGCGGCCGCCGGTCAGGACGCTGGTCATGCGAACAACTCCTGGGAGAAGTGAACCAACCCGGACGCGGTCCGGTTACCCGGCCGGTGCCCCGGTAAACGCCGCCGCTCGTGATCTCCATCTCACCGGATCGGGGAATACGGTTGGATGTCCCGATGACCGTCAGTGACCTCAACGCCCACGCGCGGGACCTGATCGAGGCCAACCGCTACCTGACCCTGGGCACGACCGACCCGGACGGCGCGCCCTGGCTCACCCCGGTCTACTTCGCCCCGGCGGGCGACCGCGAGTTCGTCTGGGTCTCGGCGATCGACGCCCGCCACTCCCGCAACCTGGCCGAACGCCCGCGGGCGAGCGTGGTCGTCTTCGACTCGACGGTGGCGCCGTACCACGGCCGCGCGGTGTACGCGGCGGGCGAAGCGCGGGAACTCGCCGGCGACGACCTCGAACGCGCCCTGGCCGGTTACCCCCGGAGTGACGGCGCCGCGGCCGTGAGCCTCGACGACGTCACGGCGCCGTCGGCGTACCGGCTGTACGCGTTCACGGCGTCGGAGATGTGGGTGCTCTGCCCGCGCGAGCCCGGAACGCCTTGTCAACGGCATGGCCGGACCGACGATCACCGTGCCGAGCTGTAGCGGTCAAGACCCGGATGGGTGGCTCCGGCGGAGTCAATCTTGATTCATTCCAGATTATCGGGCAGACTCGCCGCCGTGCCCACGACTTCGGAGTTCGAGCGGATGCTGCGCGGGGTGTCCCTGCGCGTCACGCGTCCACGGCTGGCGGTGCTGACCGCGGTACACGGCCACCCGCACGCCGACACCGACTCGATCATCGGTGTCGTGCGCGGCGACCTCGGCGAAGTGTCCCACCAGGCCGTCTACGACGTCCTGCGGGCACTGACCGGCGCCGGGCTGCTCCGGCGCATCCAGCCCCCGGGTTCCGTGGCGCGCTACGAAGCCCGGGTCGGGGACAACCACCACCACGTCGTCTGCCGGTCCTGCGGGGCCATCGCCGACGTCGACTGCGCCGTCGGCAGTGCGCCCTGCCTGACCGCCTCCGAAGCCCACGGTTTCGTCATCGACGAGGCCGAGGTCGTCTACCGGGGCCTGTGCCCCGACTGTTCCAGTTCCTGAACACCGTTTCCCGGAAGGATTCCTGTGTCTGACAGCCCTGACGCCGTTGTTGGCGAGATGAACGAGGAGACCGCGGGCGGCTGCCCGGTCTCGGCCGGGCGTCGCAACCACCCGACCGAGGGCGCGGGAAACCGCGACTGGTGGCCGAACCAGCTCAACCTGAAGATCCTGCGCAAGCACCCCGCCGTCGCCAACCCCCTCGGTGAGGACTTCGACTACGCCGCCGCCTTCAAGACCGTCGACCTGGACGCGCTGGCCGCGGACGTCGACGCGGTGCTGACCACGTCGAAGGAGTGGTGGCCCGCGGACTTCGGGCACTACGGGCCGTTCATGATCCGCATGGCGTGGCACAGCGCCGGCACCTACCGCATCGACGACGGCCGCGGCGGAGCGGGCGCCGGCATGCAGCGCTTCGCGCCGCTGAACAGCTGGCCGGACAACGGGAACCTGGACAAGGCCCGCCGCCTGCTGTGGCCGGTCAAGAAGAAGTACGGCCAGAAGATCTCGTGGGCCGACCTGATGATCTTCACGGGCAACCGCGCCCTGGAGACCATGGGCTTCAAGACCTTCGGCTTCGCCGGCGGCCGCGCCGACGTGTGGGAGCCGGACGAGGACGTGTACTGGGGCCCGGAGCGCACCTGGCTGGGCGACGAGCGCTACACCGGTGACCGCGACCTGGAGAACCCGCTCGCCGCGGTCCAGATGGGCCTCATCTACGTCAACCCCGAAGGCCCGAACGGCAACCCGGACCCGCTGGCCTCGGCCCGCGACATCCGCGAGACGTTCGGCCGGATGGCGATGAACGACGAGGAGACCGTCGCCCTCATCGCCGGTGGCCACACCTTCGGCAAGACGCACGGCGCGGCCGACCCCGACGAGCACGTCGGCCCGGAGCCCGAGGGCGCCGGCATCGAGGAGCAGGGCCTCGGCTGGAACAACACCTTCGGTTCCGGCAAGGGCCGCGACGCCATCACCAGTGGCCTCGAGGTGACCTGGACCTCCACGCCGACGCAGTGGAGCAACCAGTTCTTCGACAACCTGTTCGGCTACGAGTGGGAGCTGTCGAAGAGCCCGGCCGGCGCCCACCAGTGGGTGGCGAAGGACGCCGAGGACACCATCCCCGGCCCGGAGGCCGGTGACCCGGCCCGCAAGCCGACGATGCTGACGACCGACCTGGCGCTGCGCGTCGACCCGGTCTACGCGCAGATCTCCAAGCGCTTCCACGAGAACCCGGACCAGTTCGCGGACGCGTTCGCCCGCGCCTGGTACAAGCTCACCCACCGCGACATGGGCCCGATCCAGCGCTACCTCGGCCCGCTGGTGCCGCAGGAAGCCCTGATCTGGCAGGACCGCGTCCCCGCCGTCGACCACGAGCTGGTCTCCGACGCCGACGTGGCCGACCTCAAGGCCAAGCTGCTCGACTCGGGCCTGACCGTCGCCCAGCTCGTCTCGACCGCGTGGGCGTCGGCTTCGACGTTCCGCGCCAGCGACAAGCGCGGCGGCGCGAACGGCGCCCGCATCCGCCTCGAGCCGCAGCGCGGCTGGGAGGTCAACGAGCCCGACCAGCTCGCGCAGGTCCTGCGCACGCTGGAGGGCGTCCAGGAGTCCTTCTCCGCCGGTGGCAAGAAGGTTTCGCTGGCCGACCTGATCGTGCTCGGTGGCGCGGCGGCCGTCGAGAAGGCCGCCAAGGACGCGGGCGTCGACATCACGGTGCCGTTCACCCCGGGCCGCACCGACGCGACGCAGGAGCAGACCGACGCGGAGTCCTTCGCGCCGCTCGAGCCGACGATCGACGGGTTCCGCAACTACCGCGGCAAGGGCCACCGCCTGCCGTCGGAGTTCCTGCTGATCGACCGCGCGAACCTGCTGAACCTGAGCGCGCCGGAACTGACCGTCCTCATCGGCGGCCTGCGCGTGCTGGGTGCGAACCACAAGCAGACGTCGCTGGGTGCGCTGACCTCGACGCCGGGTGCCCTGACGAACGACTTCTTCGCGAACCTCCTCGACATGGAGACCGAGTGGAAGTCGACGTCGGAGGACCAGGAGACCTTCGAGGGCCGCGACCGCGCCACCGGCGAGGTCAAGTGGACCGGCTCCCGCGCCGACCTGGTGTTCGGCTCCAACTCGGAGCTGCGCGCCCTGGCCGAGGTCTACGCGAGCGACGACGCCAAGGACAAGTTCGTCCGCGACTTCGTGGCCGTGTGGCACAAGGTCATGAACGCGGACCGGTACGACCTGGTCTGAGCTGACCTGTAGGCAGGCTCCGCGCCCGCGTCCGGCACTTTCACGTGAAAGTGCCGAACGCGGGCGCGAGTCGTTCCAGCTCCGCGACGTCCGCGAGGAAGTCGTCGGTTGTCGGGGGCATCAGCAGGACGTGGTCCGCGCCCGCCGTCAGGTGCTCTTGGGCCTTGGCCGCGATCGCGTCCGGGCCGCCGTGGGCGACCACCGCGTCCGCCAAGGCGTCGACGTCGGCGACGTCGAAACCCAAGCGTTCCATGGCTTTTCCGTACCACGGCAGGCCCAGGCTGGCAGCAACCTTCTCCCGCGCCGCCGCGCGAGCGAGGGAAGGGTCAGCCTCGGTGACTACCGTCAGGCCGACCACCAGCAGCTTGTCCGCGCCCAGCGTCTTGCGCGCTTCGGTCGTGTACGCCGGGGGGAGGTTCGCGGGGTAGGCGCCGTCGGCGAGTTCGCCCGCCAGCGCCAGCATCTTCGGGCCGTTCGCGCCGAGGATCCGCGGGTACGCCACGTCCGGCGCGGGCGGCCACGTCTCCGCCGTCATCCGCTCGAGGTAGTCGCGCAGGGTCTTCACCGGGCTGCCGTACTCGCGCCCGACCCCGGCGGCCTGCGGCGCGTGGCCGACGCCGATCCCGAGCACCAGCCGGCCCGGGTACGCGTCCGCCAGCTGGGCCGCGCCCGCGTGCAGCGTCTGCGGCTCGCGCGCCCAGATGTTCGCGATGCCGGTGCCGAACGTGAGCCGGTCCGTCGCGGCGAGCAGCACGGCCAGCTGCACCAGGGCGTCCTTGCCGCCGACGACCTCGTTGGTCCAGGCGGCGCGGTACCCGGCGCGCTCCAGCCATCGCGCGCCTTCGCGCTGGTCCGCAGCCGAGGGGCTGCTGGTGAACGAGATCGGCAGGTAGACGCCGAGCGGGCCGAGCGCGGCACGAGCCGTGGTGATGTCCATGCCTCCACCGTGGGCCACCACGCACCCCGCGTCCAATTGGCGTTTCGCATCGCGTGTCGCGATCTGTGCATCACCACAGCTCACGGCGGTATGCTCGGACCGTGGACGACCTCGATCTCCGGCTGGTGCGCAGCTTCACCGTCGTCGCCGAGCACCGGCACTTCGGCCGCGCCGCCGCCGAGCTGCACCTGACGCAGTCGTCGCTGAGCCGCCAGATCGTCCGGCTGGAACAGCAGGTCGGCGCGCGCCTGCTCGACCGCACGCCGCAAGGTACCCGGCTCACCGAGGCCGGCGAGGCGTTCCTCCCGCTCGCCGCCGACGTCCTGCGCTCGGCGGCCGCGGCGACGGCCCGCGCCCGCGCGGTCGCCCGGCCCAGCCGGATCACCGTCGGCTACACCGGGAACCTGATCGTCACCCCGGCCGTCCGCGCGCTGCGCCACCGCCATCCGGACGCCGACGTCCGCACGCTCCACCTGAAGTGGGACGACGCCCGCGCGGCGCTGCTCGAGAACCGCGTGGACGCGGCGATCGTCCGGCTGCCGCTGCCCAGCACCGGGCTGCACGTGACGGTCTTGCGCGACGAGCCGCGGGTCCTGCTGATCCCGAGCGACCACCGCTTGGCGGGCAAGGAATCCGTGACGCTCGACGACATCGCCGACGAGCCGCTGCCCCGCGCGTCCGACGCCGAATGGGACGCCTTCTGGCGCGTCGACCCGCGTCCCGACGGCCGCCCGGCGCCGGACGGGCCGTTCATCAGCGCCATCGAGGACAAGATCGAGCTGGTCGCGAGCGGTCAGGCGGTGGCGATCGTCCCGGCGGGCTCCGCCACACCCACCGGCCTGCGCCCGGACCTGACCACCGTCCCGCTGGCGGACGTCGAGCCGAGCCACGTGGCCCTGGCGACCCGCGCGGGGGACCGGAACCGGTTGGTGGCGGCGTTCCGCAAGTGCGCGGAGGCGGGCCTCACCAGCTGAGGCTCTGGTGCCCGAACATCCCGAGCAGCCACGTGTAGCGGACGGCTTCCCGGGCCTGGTCGTACGCCTCTTCGGTGGCCTGCCAGATGGCCTGGGTGATGAGTTCGATCGTGGCGGCGACGACGGTGCGCGCGGTGAACGGCGGCGGCGCCGGCAGCGCGGGATCGGTGCTGCGCAACCAAAGGACCGTCCGGTCGAACACGGCTTCGCCCGCACGCAGGACTTCCTCGCGGGCCTGGAGACCGGCGTCGCCGAGAGCGAAGATCTCGAGCAGGACGGCGCGGACGGCCGTCGGGCGGCGGTGGACGTAGTCGACGAGGAAGTCGCCGCACGCGGCGACGGCTTCGAGCGGGGTCGGGGCCGCGGCGGCCACGGCGACGCCCTGGTCGATGAAGTCGTTGCTGAGCACGCGGTATGCGGCGAGAAAGGCGTCCTGCTTGTCGGCGAACTGCTGGTAGAACGACGTCCGGGAGACGCCGGCGGTCGCCGTGATGTGCCCGACCGTGGTGCCGAGGTAGCCCCGGGTGCCGACGTTCTCCAGCACGGCGTCGATCAGCCGGGCGCGCTGGGTGCCGGCCACCTCGTCACGGCTGAGGCTGTGCGGGCCCTTCGGCAGCTTCCGGTGCGCTGTCACGTGCAGACCGTACTGTGCCCGGCCGGGTGCTCCGGCCGGGCACAGCGGTGTCAGCTCGTGGGGACTTCCGGGGCGAGCGAGTTGCCCGCCGGGATGTGCCCGCAGCTGGACGGCGCGGCCTTCCCGGCGAACCGGTCGTTCAGCCAGCCGATCGCGTCGGGCGCCCAGCGCACCGCGCCGCCGACGTGGCTGAGCAGGTCGTACTGCGCGTACTTGATCGAGCTGTTGCCGCCGGCGCAGTACTGCCGGGCCAGCGCCCGCACGTCGCCGGCGACCATCACGCCGTCACCCGTCCCGATCCCCGGCGGATTGCCGAAGGTGCCTTCCAGCAGCCCGTTGTTCCCCTGCGCGATGAAGCCGGGAACGGACGGCGTCGGCGCCGAGCCGATGTTCACCTTGTTGACGGCGTCGACGAACGGGTGCACCGAGTTCGGGTTCGAGTACTGCGGCTTGACGAGCTTCTCCCACGTCAGCCCCGGGTAGCGGCCCAGCGCGTTGATGATCGACGCCTGCTCCACCTCCTGGAGGACCTTCAGGCCGTACGCGCTGGCGTAGGGCTTGAGGTCGATGTCGTAGGAGCGGGCGACGCCGACGAGCGCCATCGGGATGACGCCGGACCACACCGGGCTGCCGGCGACGTACTTCAGGTTGTGCGACGGCGCGACGAGCACGCCGCCTTCGGTGAAGCCCACCAGGTTCTTGTTGACATCGGGTGCGTAGCTCGGTGCTATCGCGGCCGCCCAGCCGGTCGCGATAGCACCGCCCGAGTAGCCGATGAGGCCGAACTTGGTGGTACCGGTCAGGCCCGTCTCGGTCGCCTTCGTCGCGGCCCGGATCGAGTCCAGGGTGTTGGTGCCGTACTCCGGCCCCGCGGCGAAGTTCGCGTCCTGCCCCTCGGTGTCGGGGATGAGGATGTTGTAGCCCAGGAGCAGTGCGGGCGTGACGAGCAGGGACTCCCCGTTGGGCAGCAGCCCGCCGAGGGTGACGTCACCGGCGATCGCCCGCGACGGGCTGTCCGCCGGGTTGAGCGAGTCGTAGGCCGACTGGTAGGAGATGGCCTTTTTGTTGTCCCCGTTGGGACTCCGCACCACGGACGTGACGTTGGCGGCGGGATTTCCCTGCGCGTCGGTGGTCCGGTAGAGCAGCTGGATCGCCGTCAGCGGAGTCGGGATGCCGACGATGTGGTAGCTCAGCGTCCGGGTCTTGAGCACGGCCCCGGGATCGAACGACGACAGCGGTTCGCTGCCGCTGTAGGTGTAGAAGGAATCGGCCGCCGGAGCCGCGGAGGCCGCCGGCGCCACGGCGACGGTCAGCGTGAGGGCCGCGGCGACGGCCAGCAAGCGGGCAGGCTTGATCATGACTCCCCTTTGAATCATGAAGTGGATCACAATGGTGAATCGGTAACCTACCAGCCAGTAGCAATGGTGTACAGGGGCGTACACCATTTCCGCCGGTCGGGTGACCAGCGGCTACGGGGAGCTCAGACCAGGGCGACGCTCGCGGCGGGGAGGTCGTCGGTCCACTCGTCGGTGAAGCTGCTCCGCTTCACGGCCGGGACGGCGGCGCACATCCGGAGCCACGCCTTCATTCCCTGGCGGGCCAGGACGTTGTCCGAGGTGAACCGGTCGGCGAAGGAGCGCGACGTGTTCACGGCTTCGAAGCCGTACGCCAGCATCCGGCGCTCGTACTCGCCGACCGCGTCGGTCAGGCCGGCTTCGCCGCGGTGCACGGCCTTGAGCTGGTGGGCCAGCAGGGCCGCGTCCCGGAGGGCGGTGTTGGCGCCCAGGCCCATCACCGGGGTCATGTTGTGCACGGCGTCGCCGATGAGGGTCACCGGGCCGGTCGGCCAGGGCTCGACCTGGGTGGCGGACTTGAACGCGATCGCGTGCACGCCCGCCGGGTCGGAGTCGGTGACCATGCGGCGCAGGTCCGGGTGCCAGCCGCGGATGTGCTCGGCCACGACGTTCTGCAACGCGGGCCCGGGCAGCGACTCCACGTCGGCCGGATAGCCGGCGCGTTTCGCCGCGAACGCCCAGAGCACGTAGTCCTGGACGTCGTCGAGGAGATCGGTGCCGGTCAGGCCGAACGCCGTCAGGTCGATGCCGTCGCCGACCGCTTCGGCGGTGCGGGTCCGGCCGTCGAACACCGCGGTGAACAGGAAACTGCCGCCCGGCGGCAGCACGATGTTCATCCCGCCGCGGATCCGCGACGGCAGCCAGGCGCGGGTCTCGTCGGTCAGCGCCAGCCGGCCGGCCACGCCCACCGCGCCGGTCGGCACCCGGTGCGCGTGCGGCAGGAGCTGGGCGCGCACCCGGGAGTTGGCGCCGTCCGCGCCGATCAGCAGATCGCCGGTCGCGGTGGCGCCGTCGGCGAAGTGCGCCGTCACCGTGCCGTCCGGGTTGGTCTCGTATCGCTCGAACGTCCGTCCGAAGTGGACGTTCTCGCCCAGGCCGGCCAGGAG
The DNA here is from genome assembly GCF_035975215.1 of Amycolatopsis sp. NBC_01307. Taxonomy (NCBI): domain Bacteria; kingdom Bacillati; phylum Actinomycetota; class Actinomycetes; order Pseudonocardiales; family Pseudonocardiaceae; genus Amycolatopsis; species Amycolatopsis sp. NBC_01307. Next base: position 1,245,576 of record NZ_CP108403.1, read on the forward strand.
CAGCCGCCGCAACGCGATCCGGCTGACCGCGCGGTGGTCGCCGGTCCCGCCGGTCATCAGCTCCTCCTCCACGAAGAGCAGCTCGCGCAGGCGGTGGGTCTGGAAGCTCAGGCCCGCGCCCGGATCGCCCGCGGTGGCGGCGAAGGCGTCCCACAGCGGGCCCGGCAGGCAGCGGCGCAGGGCGCGGCAGCCGAACCGGTTGAGGTGGATGCGGTAGCCCTGCAGCCAGTCGGCCGCCTCGCTGTTGCGCTCGTGGACCTGGACGTCGACGCCGGCCGCGGTGAGGGACTGGGCCATCGCGAGCCCGCCGATGCCGCCGCCGATGATCAGTGCTCTCATGTCTGTTCTCCCCGGTTGGCCAGCAGATCCGTCAGTTTGTCCAGCACCCGGTCGTGCCAGGTCACCTCGGCTTCGAGGCGGATGAGCACGTGGTCGAACCCCAGCGGCTCCAGGCCGTCGAGGTAGGGCCCCGCGTGTTCCTGAAGGTGTTTCCAGGACGCGAGTTCCGCGACGAGCGCGGCCCGGCGGTCCTCGACCAGCGCCCGCAACGTCGCCTCGTCGAGGTCCTCGGTGTAGGCCAGCGCCAGGTCGACCGGATCCGGGCGCAGCTTGGTGGTGGTGAGGATGGTGTGGCGCAGCACGGAAAGCTCGCGCCGGCCCTCTTCGGTGATCGTGTAGACCGTGCGTTCGGGCATGTTCCCCACGCGTTCGGTGCGCAGCGCCTCGATGACGCCCTCGTCCGCCATCCGCCGCAGCGCGCCGTAGAGCGAGCCGGGTTTGACGTCCGCCCAGAGCTCGGTGCGGTCGACCTGCGCCGCCCGCCGGATCTGGTGCCCGTGCATCGGACCGCCCCGCGCCAGTGCGCCGAGGATGAACAACCGAACTGCTCCCATGTGAGTACTCAAACACGAGTACTAGGGTCTAGTCAAACGCGAGTAGTCCGTGAGGGGTTCAGAGCGCGCCGAGCAGCCGGGCGATCTCGTCCGCCGGATACGGCGTCTTCCGGCTGTCGCCGTGCAGCGCGAAGTAGAACTCGTTGACGACGGTGGCGAGCGGGGCGTACCGGCGCAGGAGAGCGGCCGCGTCCGGCGGCAGCTCCGGGACCGGCTTTCCCGCGGCGCAGTCGCGCACGAAGTCGTTGCGGACACGCGGGTGCGGCCACGTCCGCAACGGGCGGACGATCCGGTTGACCAGGTGGGCCAGGACGTAGGCCCGGTCGTGCGTGGTGTGCTCGGCGAGGAACTCCGCCTCGGCGTCCGACAGCTCGAACCGCGACGACAGCGTGAGGCCGAAGTCGGTGAGGCACAGCCGTCCGCCGTCGGTGACGATGTTGGCGAAGTGTGCGTCGAAGTGCTGGACGTCCTGCCCGGCGAGGAAGTCCGTGACGCGCCGGAGTTCTTCGTCGACGAACCGGACCGGCGCGTCCGGCCACTCGGCGAGCGTCCGCGGCAGGTGTTCCAGGAACAGCACGAGATCCGTGCTCGACGCGTCGAGGGCTTCGAGCCGTCGCCGCACGCCCGGGTCGTCGTGCCAGAACGCGACGTCCCGCTCCAGCTCGGCCGGGGGCAGCGGCGCGCGCGGCAGGCCGGGGCGGACGCACCAGTGGTGCAGCAGCGGGAAGTTCTCGCACGTGCCGGTGCGGACCCACTCGCTCGCGTCGCGGTGGGCCGCCAGCTCCCGCCACGCGCCGCCGCCCGCGGAGCCGACACCGTAGTGGTACCAAGGCGGCAGGCCGTAGTGGTCGGCGGTCGACCCCTCGTGGCGCAGCTCGACGTCGGTGAGCGCGATCCGCTTCACGAAGACGGGCTCGCCCGCCACCCGCGCGAGCCAGGTCGTGCCGCCGATCCCGCTGCCCAGCGGGGTCGCCGTCGCCAGGACGTCCAAAGTGGACAGTTCCGCCGCGATCCGCTCGTGGCGGGCGAGCCGGGTGCTCGTCACGCTCGCTCCGGGCGGGCGCCCACGAGGATCTGGTGGATCGCGGGGGCGACGGTCGCGACGAGCTGCTCCGTGTCGGCGGCGACGAGCACCGGCACGCCGATGATCTGCCTGCTCGTGACGATGCCGACCAGCATCGCCGCCGCGAGACCGGCCCGCAGCATCGCGTCGTCCCCGCCCCGCCCCCGGGTGCCGTGCAGCAACCGGGACTGGATGAAGTCGCGCAGCTGCGCGCTCGCGTGGTCGTTGGTGATCGCGCCGCGCAGCATCGCCATCAGGGGTTCCGACTCGCCGGCCGCGCCCTCCCAGGCGCCGAGGTACGCGCGGACCACCCGTTCGCCCAGGTGCTCGTCGGGGCCCTCGAAGGCGGTGTCGAACCGGTCGAGCGCGGACCGCGGGACGGCCATCACGGCCGCGAACAGCTCGTCCTTCGAGCCGAAGAACTGCATCACCTGCGACGCGTCCACCCCGGCGTCGGCGGCGATGCGCCGGATCGTGGTCGTGGCGAAACCGTCACGGGCGAACCGCGCCCGGGCCGCGTCGAGCACCACCTGCCGCGTGCTGCCGCTGCCGGGCCGGCGGCCACGGCGCGTCCCCGCCGCGGGGTCTTCCTGCGTGGTCATGACCCGAATGTAGCGGTCGGCCCGCCGATCTCAACGAGTGTTGAGTTCTGAGCAGAACAGACGTACGGTCGGGGACATGAGTGAAGACCAGAGGGTGTACGTGCCGTCCCGGCCGCTGCCGGCCGCCCGGACCGGCGTGCTGACGGGGTTCGACCCCGGCACCCGGACGCTGGCGGCGGGGTTCCGGGTCGCGCCGCAGTTCCGGGCCCTGCCCGTCGACGTCGTGTTCGAGAAGGACGTGGCGGTCCGCCTGCGGGACGGGGTGACGATCCGCGTCGACCTCTTCCGCCCGGCCGGTGCGGAGCCGGTGCCGGTGATCGTGGCGTGGAGCCCGTACGGCAAGGGACAGGGGAGTTCCGCCAGCGCGATGGGCGTCTTCGGGATGGTCGGTCTCGACAACGGGATCGTGTCCGGGCTGGAGAAGTTCGAAGGCCCGGACCCCGCGTACTGGTGCGCCCGGGGCTATGCGATCTGCAATCCGGACGTCCGCGGCGTGGTCGACTCCGAGGGCGACAGCGTGCTGTGGGACCGCCAGGAAGGCCGCGACTGCCACGACGTGATCGAGTGGCTGGCGCAGCAGGCCTGGTGCTCCGGCAAGGTCGGCATGAGCGGCACCTCCTACCTCGCGGTCTCCCAGTGGTTCACCGCCGCCGAGCAGCCCCCGCACCTGGCGGCGATCAACCCGTGGGAAGGCGTCAGCGACGTCTACCGCGACCTGGTGATGCGCGGCGGCATGCCCGACACCGGGTTCGCCAGGCAGCTCCAGGAGGGCAGCTTCTTCGGTAAGAACGGCAAGGAGGACATCCTCACCGAGGTCGAGCGCTACCCGCTGGTGAACGACCTGTGGGAGAACAAGATCCCCGACTTCGGCCGGATCACCGTGCCGGCCTACGTCGTGGCCAGCTACTCCAACACGCTGCACACGGCCGGGACGTTCCGCGCCTGGCGGCGGATCGCGTCGCCCGAGAAGTGGCTGCGCGTGCACAACAGCCAGGAGTGGCCCGACTACTACGACGAAGCGAACGTGGCCGACCTGCGCCGCTTCTTCGACCACTACCTCAAGGGCGAGGACAACGGCTGGGAGCGGACGCCCCGGGTGCGCTACGCGATCCTCGACCTCCAGGGCGGCGACCAGGTCGGCGTCGCCGCGGAGGAGTTTCCCCCGGCGGACGTCACGTCGACGAAGTACTACCTCGACGGCCGCTCGCGCGCGCTGACGACCACGGCCCCCGCCGACGAGGCCGCCGTGACCTACGCGGTCGACGCGAACCCGGACGCGGTGTCCTTCGTCGTGCGGTTCGACCGCGACACCGTGCTGGCCGGTTACCCGAAAGCGCACCTGTGGCTCGAAGCGCGCGGCGCCGACGACATGGACGTCTTCGTGCTCGTGCAGAAGCTCGACGCCCACGGCACGCCGCTCCAGGCGTTCACCGTCCCCAACCGGGGCGCGCTCGTCCACGACGTGACCGAGCACGGCGCGACGATCCTGCGGTACAAGGGTTCCGACGGACGCCTGCGCGTCTCGGCCCGCCACCTCGACGAGGCCCTTTCGACTCCCGACGTGCCGGCCCACAGCTTCGACCGCGTGGAGCGCCTCTCAGCCGGCGAGGTCGTCGACGTCGAGATCGAGCTGCTCCCGGTCGGGCTCGCGTTCCACGCCGGCGAGCAGCTGCGGTTCGTCGTCAGCTCGCGGAACCTGCTGGGCACCATGATGCCCGGCATCCGGGAGTACACCGGCGCCAACCGCGGGCAGCACGTCGTCCACACCGGCGGCGAACACGCCTCCTACCTGCAGCTTCCCGTCCGGCAAGCGACGGCCGAACCGGCACCCTGGGTGCGCTTGGCCGGCGACGACCACGACGGGCGCGTCGAGCGGTTCGAGGTGGTGGCCGCACGGCGGGCTTTGGCGCTGCTGAAGGGAAAGCTCGGCCGCGAGCGGCTGCTCGACCTCCTGCGGGACGAGATCGCGGCCGGAAGCGCCTTCCTGCGCGAACAGGTCGCGCTCTCCGCCGGGGAGGAAACGACCGGCACGACGACGTTGCGTGCCCACGGCATCACCGCGGCACAGTTCACCGAATGGCTCTCGCGAGCCTTCGGCCGGGAGGACGTCCTGCTCGCGGGCCACCCGGAGCACTACTCGATCCACGCGGCCGGCGGCCGGGTGAACATCGTCGAGACGCTCGGCGAGCACGTCTGCTCGTTCTTCATGCGCGAGTGGGACGACTCCGCGACGCCGGGAGCGGAGCCGCCGCCCGGCGGTCGCCGGTCGCGCCTCGTGCTCGAGGACGGCACCGTCGTCGGCTCCATCGCCAACGCGTTCGCCGAGGAGGAGGGCGGGTTCACCGCCCGCCTCTCGGTGACGCTGCCGGTCACCTGTGGCCCGCAGGTGATCGAGCACCACCTGCAGCACTTCGCGGTCGAGTTCCGGAACTGGATCCTGGGCGCGGCCGCCGAGCAGCCTGGTCAGGCGTCGGCACTCAAGGCCGGATGACGGTGAGCGCGAACCGCGCCTGCTCCTTCGCCGCGTGGCCGACGGCGTCGGCGATCTCGTCGAGGCCGAACTCCGTGACGGCGAACCCGCCCAGGTCCAGCAGATCCGCGCGGGCCAGCGCGATCAGGCCGGTGTTCGCCTCGCGCGGGGCCAGCCACTGCCCGCGCACGGTGATGTTGTTGCGCATCAGCCACGGGTAGGGCAGCGCGAGGTCGTCGCCGCCGAGCATGCCGACGCCGCCCATCAGCACGACCCGGCCGTACTCGCGCACCGTCATGGCCGCGGTCCGCGTGACGGCCGCTCCCGCCGACGGCGGCAGCAGGTCGAGGACCACGTCGATCGGGCCGGGCGCCGTGCTGCGCATCCGCGCGGTGTCGTCGTCGCCGGTGAGCCGGACCGTCCGGACGCGCGCGCCGAACCGGCGTTCCAGGTCGGCCAGCGCGTCGGCGTTGCGGCCCGGGGCGACCACGCAGGCCGCGCCCATCGCGAGGGCGACGGCCACGCCCGCACTGCCGAAGTTGCCGGTCGCGCCGCTGACCAGCACCGTTTCGCCCGGCTGGAGCTGGGCGGCGAGCAGGCCGCCGTACGGCACGAGACAGAGGGAGAGCGCGGCCCACCGGCCGGCGTCGGCGGCGTCGATCGGGCCGAGCGGGACGGCGTTCTCCGTCGGGACCAGCACCTGCTCGGCGTAGGCGCCGTGGCCGAAGTGGCGTTGCAGGAACAGGCCGCCTTCGCCGCGTGCGCTCAGCCCCTGCAGCGTGATGTCCGGCGTGCGGGCGTCGTCACGGGAGCGGATGGTCGGATCGCACAACACCCAGTCGCCGGGCTTGAGCCGGGTCGCGTCCGGGCCGGTCGCGCGCACCCGCCCGACCGCGCCGGCGCCGGGCACGACCGGCAGCGTGAGCAGGTAGTTCCGCTCGCCGCGGAACACTTCCCCGGCGTAGGGCAGCACCGGTGCCGCGACGACGTCGACGAGCACCTCGCCGGTGCCCAGCACCGGATCGGGCCACTCGCGCACGGACGGCATCGTGCCGAATTCTTCGAGGACAGCAGCTTTCATAAGACCAGCCTTCGCGTTCCCGGACGACCTATCCAGGCCTGGTATCATCCTGGGACTGTTGCGTGCCACCCGGAGGTCGACGATGGCGGACGTGGCCCGCGCCGGGCTGGGGGAGTTCCTGCGGTCGCGGCGGGAACGGCTGAATCCGGTCGCGCTCGGGCTGCCGGACCGGCGCCGCCGCCGGACGCCCGGGCTGCGTCGCGAGGAGGTCGCCGAGCTGGCCGGCATCGGCGTCGACTGGTACATCCGGCTGGAGCAGGGCCGCACGGTGAGCCCGTCCACGGAGACGATCGAGGCCTTGGCCGGCGCCCTGCGGCTGGACGACGCGGAGCGCGCCCACCTGCGTGAACTGGCCCGCAACCCGGCGCGGACGGCGTTCGCCCGCGAGTCCGTCCCCGACGCGACGCGGGGGCTGATCGAGAACCTGACCCAGCCCGCGTACGTCACCGGCCGCCGCTGGGACGTGCTGGCCTGGAACCGCGCGGCCGTCTCGCTGTTCACCGACTTCGGCAAGCTGCCCGAGGCGGACCGGAACGTGCTGGTGTTCCTGCTGCTCGACGAGCGGGGGCGGCGGCTGTTCGGGCCCGGCTGGGCGGCGCAGGCCGAGCACACGGTGGCGCAGTTCCACGCCGCGCACGACCTGTGGGCGCCGGACCCGGCGTTCACCGCGCTGGCCGGCCGCCTGCGCGCGGGCTGCCCCGAGTTCGCGGGCTGGTGGGAGCGCCACGACGTCGTCCACAGTGGACCCGGCCGGAAGACGCTGTACCGCCCGGAGCCGGTGGAGTACGAGTACGCGACGTTCCAGGCGAACGAGGACCCGGCGCTGCGGTTGACGCTCTACGCGCCGGCGCGGCGCCCGCGGATCAGCGGCAGGTAGACCTCGTCGACGATCTCCACGAGGACGCCGTCGTCCACTGTGGTCAGTCCACGGGTGAGGTATTCGTTGCGCAGCAAGGTGAGCGCGACGGTCGCGACGCGCGGGTGCAGCGACTCGGGCGGGGCCTCGCCGCGGGCCACGGCGCGGTCGAGGAGCGTGAGCCACGCGGTGGTGCCGCCGTCGCCGGCCTGCTCGTGCAGCTGGGCCAGCAGGTCCGGGTCGTCGCTGACGCCGGCCAGCAGGCCGCGCAGGATCTGCGCGGCGGGGGAGGAGGCGCCGCAGTTGACGGCGCGCAGCAACGCGAGCGCGTCTTCGCGCAGGTCGCCGGTGTCGGGCGGGCGCAGGGTGTCCTCGGCCAGGTGCCGGTAGGCGGCGACGCCGAGCGCGGCGCGGTTCGGCCAGCGGCGGTAGATCGTGTTCTTGTTGGTGCCGGCCCGCTGGGCGACGCGTTCCATGGTCAGGCCCGGGTAGCCGGCCTCGGTCAGCTCGTCGGCGGCGGCGCGCAGGATCGCGTCCTCCAGTTCGGCGCCGCGCCGCCGGGTCTTCGTTTCGGTCATCGGTACTCACCGTACCTTGTCAATAGGGTACGGTACGTACCGTACGCTATTTCTTCTGGAGGGCACCCCTTATGCGAGCCAAGGGCATCGGTTACGACACCGGAATGGCGGTCGGCGGCACCATCCGCCGCCCGTTCGCACCCGAGGTGGTCCGGCGTGAGCTGACGATCATCCGCGACGACCTGCACTGCACGGCCGTCCGGCTGTTCGGCACCGACCTGGACCGGATCGAGTTCGCCGCGCGGGAAGCGGCCGCCCTCGGGCTGGAGGTGTGGTTCTCGCCGTTCCCCTGGGACCGGCGGCCGGCGGAGATCCTCGAACAGCTCGCCGACGGCGCCGAGCGAGCCGAACGCCTTCGGGTCGCGGGAGCCGAGGTCGTGTTCGTCACCGGCGCCGAGCTGAGCCTGTTCAACCACGGCTTTCTGCCGGGCGACAGCCTCCCGGAGCGCATGGCCGGGTTGTTCGAGCGGTCCCCGGAATCACTGCGAGCGCTGGCCGAACTCCCCACCCGCGTCAACGACTTCCTGGGCCGCGCGGTCGAGGCGGTCCGCGCGCGGTTCGGCGGCAAGATCACCTACGCGTCGGTCCCGCTGGAGCGCGTCGACTGGACGCCGTTCGACATCGTCTCGGTCGACGCGCACCGCTCGAAGGAGGTCGAGCACGTCTACCAGGAGGGCATTCGCACCCTGGTCGCGGCGGGCAAGCCGGTGGCGATCACGGAGTTCGGCTGCACGACCTACCGCGGCGCGGCCGACCTCGGCGCCCGCAGCGGCGAGATCCTCGAGTACGACGGAGACGTCCCGGTCCGGCTGAACGGCGACTACGTCCGCGACGAAGAGGAACAGGCGGGCTACCTCCGCGAGCTGCTGAAGGTGTTCACGGAGGAGGGCGTCGACGCGGCGTTCGCGTGCACCTTCGTCTGCTACGGCCTGGTGCACCGCGCGTCGCCCCGCGAGGATCTCGACATGGCGAGCTGGGGCGTGGTGAAGGTCCTGGAGGAAGGCTCGGGGGAGACGTACCCGGGCCTGCCCTGGGAACCGAAAGCCGCGTTCGGCGCACTCGCCGCCTGCTACGCCTGAGCCTCGCCCTTCATCAGCTCCTCGATCTTGGTGATGATCTCCCGATCGGTAGCCACGCTGAGAACGGTGATGCCCTGCGGGCCGGGCGCGCGATGCAGCAGTCCGAGCTTCACGGTCAACCACGCACGCAGGTCGGCAAGCTCCTGACGCGCGGCGTCGCGCTCCGCGCGCAGGGCGTCGATGGCGGCGGTGGCGGCGGTGGGATCAGGCTCCGGGGGCATGTTCCGATCCTGCCGGATCACGGCACCGGGGACAGCAACTTCGTCCTCGCGGCCGCGAGTTCACGGCCGTCGTGGCCGGTGAAACGGGGCACGAGCCGAGCGTATCCGGCCCGGCGCGGTGGCCGCCGCACGGTGTCCGGGGTGACACTGGGGGCATGACAGCCGTCGACCGACAGCGGGCACGTCCGCTGCCGGCGACCTCCCGGTACGACGCCCCGCCGCCCCTGCGACGCGGTGCGCTGCTGGTCACGGCGTCGCTGGCCGCCCTGAGCGGGGCGGTGACCACGGCCGCCGCGGTGCCCGCGCTCTGGCGGCTCTGGCAGCTCTACGCGATGTTGTTCGGCGTCTTCGCGGCGGTCGAAATCGTCGCCGTGGCCGCCGTGCTCGGCTGGCCCACGCGCAAGACCGCCCACTTCGCGGCCCTGACCGCCGCCGTGGCGCTCGCGCTGTGGGTCGTCAGCCGGCCGCTCGGCCTGCTGGCGCGGTTCGACCCGTGGCAGCCGGCGGACACGGTCGTCGGTTTCACCGACTACGTCGTCGCCGCGCTGCAGTTCCTCGCCCTGTTCGGGCTCCTGGTCGTCGCCCGGCGGCGGGCGCACCCGCGGCCGTCCACGCTGCGGCGCGTGTCGGCGTGGATCGTGCTGTTCCCCGTACTCCTGCTGATCCTGGCGACCGGCACGGCCGGAGCGGTCGCCGCCGGTGACGGCGTCACCGGCACCAACGCCTCGACGCTGCTCGACAGCACCTCCAGCACGGTCGAGTACTGCCGCCCGGCGGGGATCCCCCTGGCCATGGACGTCTACCAGCCCCAGCCGTCCGCGACGCCCGCGCCGGTGGTGCTCTACCTGCACGGCGGCGGCCTGTTCCTCGGCAACCGCAAGCCCGTCGGCCCGGGCGCGCTGCTCGACGGCCCGCGGTTCACCGCCGTCCGCGACGCGCTGACGGCCCGCGGGGTGGCGGTCGCCTCGATCGACTACCGCCTCGCCCCCGCGGCGCCGTGGCCCGCCCCGCTCACCGACGCCAAGTGCGCGGTCCGCTTCCTCGCGGCCAACGCGACGGCGCTGCACCTCGACCCGGCCCGCATCGGGGCCTGGGGCACCGGCACGGGCGGCACGCTGGCGGCCCTCCTCGGCACCGCGCCGGGCTTCGACGCCGGCCAGTACGCCGGGGTCCCGAGCACGGTCCACGCGGTGGCGGCCGTGTCCGCCCCGGCGGACTTCACGGACTTCACCGGCCTCGACGCGGTCACCCGCGCGTCGATCCTGCTCGCCCTGGGCCGCGCGCCGGCGACCCTGCGCGAGGCGAGCCCGCTGACTTACGCAGGCCCGGGCGCCCCGCCGTTCCTGCTCGCCGGCGGCGGCCGGAAGTCGGCGGAGTACGCGAACCGCCTGCGCGCGGCGGGCGACCCGGTGACCACGGGCGACGGCGGCCCGGCCGAAGTGACGGACTTCCTGGTCACCGCCCTGCGCTGATAGCTTGACGGCGTGAGCAGCGGACGCGGACTCGTGGCGCCGATCTTCGGTGACCACTCCTACCGCTGCGACTTCTACGGTTGACCGGCCCCGCTCCGGCCCCTTTCACCGCGTCACGCGGTTTCTTCGTCAACCGTAAGGAAAGTCATGACTCTGCCTGCCATCGGCTGGGCGCTCAAGCACATGCCGCTGACCGCCGCCGCCGTCGGGGAACACGAGACGCTGCTCGCCGGGCGGCGGCTCGCGATGTGCCTGCACGTCGAGCCCAAGACCGCCGCGCTCGTCGCGCTCCTGGCCCGCGCCGGGGTCGACGTCACCCTCACCGGCTCACCCGGCACGACCCACGACGACGTCGCCGACGACCTGCGCGCGCTCGGCGTCACCGTGCACACCCGCCGCGCCGACGACGACGCCGACCACACCCGCAACGTCGCGAAGGTCCTCGAAACCGAACCGGACCTCACACTCGACAACGGCGCCGACCTCACCCTGTCGCTGCTCGGATCCGGGACGCCTTCGGGTTACCTCGGCGGCACCGAGGAGACGACAACCGGCGGCCTCCGGCTCCGGGAGCGGCCCGGTGGCGTCACGCACCCGGTCGTCGTGATCAACGACTCGCGGCTGAAGCTCCTGGTGGAGAACGAGTTCGGCGTCGGCCAGAGCGTCGTGCAGGGCTTTCTCAACGCCACCAACCTGATGGTGCCGGGGATGCGCGCCGCGGTGCTCGGCTACGGGCCGTGCGGCGAGGGCGTCGCCGACACCCTCGCGCGGCTCGGCGCGCGCGTCGCCGTGTGCGACACCGACCCCATGCGCGCGCTTCAGGCCATTTTGGACGGTCACCGCGTCGGCGTCGCCAAGGAGGTGCTCGAAGACGCCCAAGCCGTCTTCACCGCGACCGGCGCCCCCGGTGTCGTCGGCGCGGCCGAGCTGGCCGCGCTGCCCGACGGCGCCGTGCTCGCCGGCGTCGGCCACTTCGCCTGGGAGATCGACGCCGAGGCGCTGCGGACGGCGACCGTGCGCACCATCGAGTACGGCGACCCCGGCCGCCGCACCGGGCACGTGCTGACCGGCGGCCGCGAGATCGTCGTCCTCGACCACGGCCGGATGCTCAACCTGACCGCCGCTAACGGGAACTCCATCCAGGCGATGGATCTCGGCCTGACGCTGCAGGTCCGCAGCCTCGCGGCGGTCTGCGCGGGCGGGCTGGCCCCGGCGGTCCAGCCGGTCCCGGCGGCCGTCGAACGGCGGATCGCCACGGACCTGGTCGAACGGCTCCGCTGAAACCCGGGACTTGCCCTGGAGCGCGCTCCAGGTCCTAACGTGACGGGTACGCCGACCGCACGTCAGGAGAAAGTTTCATGGAGCTCGGTTTTCACCTTCCCATCTTCGACATCGAAGGCGGGACGACCGCCATCGCGGGCGAGCTCGCCCGCGTGGGCACCGCGGCGGAGGAGGCCGGTGCGACCTGGTTGTCCTTCATGGACCACTACTTCCAGATCGAGCCGACCGGCCTCCCCGCCGAGTCCAACATGCTCGAGGGCTACACGACCCTCGGCTTCCTCGCCGCCCACACGTCCCGGATCGAGCTCGGCCTGCTCGTCACCGGCGTGACCTACCGCCACCCCGGCCTGCTCGCGAAGATCGTCACCACCCTCGACGTCCTCTCGGGCGGCCGGGCCGCGCTCGGGATCGGGGCCGCGTGGTTCGAGCGCGAGCACCACGGCATGGGCGTGCCGTACCCGCCGGTCGCCGAGCGCTTCGAGCGGCTGGAGGAGACCCTGCGCATCACCGCGCAGATGTGGGACCCGGAGAACAACGGGCCGTTCGAGGGCAAGCACTACCAGCTGGCCGAGACGCTCTGCTCGCCGCAGCCGATCAACCGCCCGAAGGTGCTCATCGGCGGCAGCGGGGAGCGCAAGACCCTGCGGCTGGTCGCGCAGTACGGCGACGCCTGCAACCTGTTCGCGTCCTCGCCCGAGGACGTCGCGCACAAGCTGGACGTGCTGCGCGGGCACTGCGACGCCGTCGGCCGCGACTACGACGAGATCCGCACGACGATCCTCGCCAACAACCCGCGCCCGACGCCGGACACCCGCGACGAGTTCGTCCGCAGCATGGCCGACTACGCGAAGCTCGGGATTCAGACGGCCATCATCACCCCGACCACGGGGGCGCCGGCCGCCTGGATCGACGGCATGGCCCCGGCCGTGTCTCAGCTGGCGGAGTTCTAGCCCGCCACTCGCCGGTCCGCTTCGAGGATCCGGGCTGTCACCAGCCCGGGTCGCTGGAGCGAGAGGGCATGGGTCGTGCGCGACACGACTTCGACGTCGAGCAGCGGGTCGAGCGCCTTGACCCGCTGCTCGACGTCGCGCGCGGGGTGGATCACGCTGCGTTCGGCCAGGATCAGCCGGGCCGGCACGCGGAGCGCGCGCAGCGCCGGTGTCGAAGCCCACCTGATCGGCCGCGGCATGACACACGACCTGGTCGTGGTCAACGACGCCGCCGGGCGATCGCCGTCCCGAACGCCCAGTGGGGCACCTTCGACCCCGAACACCCGGCCGGGCTCGGCCGGACCGGGGCCTCGCGAAGACCAAGGTCGTGCTGACGCGGGACCGGCGGGACTCCACGATCCGGTGACCGGCGGGAACTCCGGCCCGTCGCCGCCCGTTGATCGGGTCAAGCGCAGTAACGTGACGCGCGGAAATGACCGACGACTCCTACGACGAGGGTTCAGTGACCACCGATCCGGCGGCCGAGCACGCTTCTCTGAGCGAGGCGGCCGAAGAGCTCGCCGTCGCCGGGCAGCTCCCGCGTTTCCTGCTGATGTACAAGTTCGCCATCGAAGAGCTGATGACGAAACTGCGGATCCTCAGCGAGGAGTTCGACTTCGTCCACCGGCACGACCCGATCGAGCACATCACGAGCCGGGTGAAGCGGCCGGAGGCGATCAAGGAGAAGGTGCACCGCCGCGGCCTCGGCAGCGACTGGGTCTCCGCCGCCCGCGCGCTCGACGACATCGCCGGCATCCGCGTGGTCTGCCCGTTCGTCGACGACGTCTTCGCGGTGGCCCGCATGCTCACCGCCCAGGACGACGTCGAACTGCTGCGCACCAAGGACTACATCGCCCGCCCCAAGGCCAACGGCTACCGCAGCCTGCACCTGATCGTGCGCATCCCGGTGTTCCTGTCCGACCGGGTGGAGAAGGTCAAGGTGGAGGTCCAGCTCCGCACCATCGCAATGGACTTCTGGGCGGCGGTCGAGCACAAGCTGTCGTACAAGTACCGCGACAGCGTCCCCCCGGACTTCGCGGGCGAACTGTCCGCGGCCGCCGCCACGGCAGCGGACCTGGACGCCCGGATGGCCGCGTTGCACGAACGGATCCGCTAGGCGTTACTCCTTGCCCGGCGGGGGTCGCGGCGCGAACAGCGGCCCGGCGGCCCGCCCGGTGACGAAGATCGCCACGACGGACACCGCACCGGCACCGAGCGAGACCCCGGCCTCGACAGGCGCGCCGTGCCCGATGAACTGCACGGCGACGAGCGCGAAGACCACGAGCGCACCGAAGCCGAGAAGCGCGGAAGCCACGCGAAACCCGAACCACGCCCACTCGAGTTTCCGGCGGTGCCGGGCCTCCACGGTCTCGGCCTCGTAGCGCTGCTGAAGCCGCAGTTCGACGAGCCCCAAGACGCGGTCCGCGGTGTCGGGGTAGTCCTTGTAGAGGTCACGGACGTGGTCGAGCACCTGTGTGCCGAGCCATTCGTCGGCGAGGGAGGGGGCCCGCTCGGTCATGTCCGGTCCTCGCTTTCGCGAGTGATGGTCAGCACTTCGTCGAGTTCGCGCAGCACATCCCGCCCGGCGCCGGTGACGTCCCGGACGGCCGCGATCGTCCGGTCACCGGGGCGCACCTCGGGCGGCGCCGGTGTGGTCAGGCCGAGGAAGCGACGCAGGCCACGCCGGGGGGCGGGGGATTCCGGGGCGGAGAGGTGGGCTCGCAGTGCGGCTTCGAGGTTTGCCCGGGGCTCGATGGGCGACACGGTTTCCGGAGACTGCCGGAGTTTCTGAAGCAGGCGCATCCGCGTAGGCCCGACACTGCCGACCGGAATTCCGAGCTCGTCGGCGATCGCTTGGTAGCTCTCGTTCGTGGCCATGGCTCGCAGCAACTGCTGCTCCCGGCGTGTCAGGCGCGGCTCAGGGCCGGTGACAAGCGCACGTTGCTGCGGGTCGGGAACGTAGTCCGAGAGCGCTGCCTGAGTGCGTTTCCGCAGTACAGCGCTCATGAGCCAGTTCAGCAGTGTTTCTTCATCGTCGAACCGGTCGAGTTCCCGAAATAGATCCGACGCGACCGCAAGAATGATCGGCTCGCCTCCGGCATAGCCGAAGCCGGAAGCGGTGAGGAACCTCCGGATGGTGGGCATGAGCTCGGTCAGCAGCCTCGTCCGTGCCGAGGCATCTCCCGCTTTCGCGGCGGCGAGCAGCGCGGTCACATCCTCCCGCTGTGCGGGTGGGGTTACCGAAGTCTGCCCGTTTTCGTCCACCTCGTCACTGTCCACCGCCCGTCCGGCACCGGACAAGCGGCCGGACCGGTGGTTACTCCCGCGCGGTCACCGGTGCCAGCAGCGCACCCAGTGCGATCAGCTCCGTCAGCGCCATCCCGCGTTCCACCAGCCCCAGCGGGATCAACGTCCACCAACGCCCGTCCTCGGCCGCCGCCACCACGACCGCGCCCAGGATCACCGCGAACCAGCCCAGTGACGCGATCGCCAGTACCCGCGCGAGCCAGCGACGGCCCGGCGACGCCGGGAACGCCGTGCGCGAGGCGATCAGCACCGCCAGCGGCAGCGCGACGAACGCCACCACGCTCGCGACGCGGTGCAGCGTGCCGCCGAAGTCCGAGCGGGAGACCGTCGCCCAGTCCGGCTTCGGGAACGCCACGATCACCAGCAGGCCGATCGTCCACAGTGCACCCAGGATCGTCGCGGCCACCGGCAGCCGGCGCTGGTTGACCAGCACCGCGAGCCCCGCGGCCGACCCGAACGCCACCAGGACCACCGCGATGTCGAACAGCCACTTGTGGTCGGACAGGCCGTACTCGCTGATCGTGCGGCGGGTCGCGCTGATCTCGTCGGTCGGCGGGATGACCTGCAGCAACAGCACCAGCGCGGCACCCACCACGAGCGCGGCGATACCCGCCAGCGACACCGCGACGGACGTCCGTCGCGCAGGGACCGTGACCATGAACCGACAGTAGCCGACCGGTGGTTGAACTCCCGGTGAAATGTCCTTTTGCGCGGCCGTCCGTGTGAAGAACGGGTGAAGGCAGTACGACTTACGGCGGTTACCCCGGCCGGTTTTCGTCCATTACGGTCACTCGCTACCGGTACGTCCTTGCTGTGCCGGCCTCGGTCAAGGAGGTCTCTACCCGTGGGGAATTCACCAAGACGGCTGGTGCTGCTGGCTTCGGCCATCGCGCTGGCCGGCACGTTCGCCGTGTTGCCGACCGGCACCGCCGGGGCGGCGCAGAACATCCTGCGCGCCGACAAGTCAGTACCCCGCTCGTGCTTCGCGAAGCTGCAGCCCAAGGGCACTTCGGGCACCGATCGCCGGGATCTCACGTCCACTGTGGACGGTCTGGTCCAGGCCCGGCTGAAGGCGACGTCGGGCGCCGAGGGCGACTGGGACGTCGCCGTGTTCGACAAGGCGACCGGGGCGGTCGTCGCCGCTTCGACGGCGTTGCGCTCCCACGAACTGGCCGAAAGCTTCGTGAAGAAGGGCCAGCAGCTCGTCGTCCAGGGCTGCCGCTACGGCGGTTCGGCCGGCCAGGTCCAGCTCGGCGTCGACTTCCTGGCGCTGACCCCGCAGGGCACGCCGACCACCGCGCAGAAGGCGCAGCTGGTCCGCGTCCAGACCCCCACCCGCGCCGACAAGAGCAAGCTCACCGGCCTCGGCCTCGACGTCACCGAGAAGGGTGACGCGACCGGCGTCGAGGTCGTGCTGGCCGACGACGCCGACCGTCAGACGCTCAAGAACAGCGGCCTCAAGTCGACGGTGGTCCAGGCCGACCTGTCGGCCAAGTCCGTCGCCGACGCGAAGACCGACCGCGAGTACGCGGCCAAGACCCCCAAGTCGGTGCTGCCCTCGGGCCGGACCAGCTACCGCCACCTCTACGACTACGAGTACGAGATGAAGGAGCTGGCCCGCGCCAACCCGAACCTCGTCTCGGCGTTCACCATGCCCGAGTCGACCTGGGAAGGCCGCGACGTCATGGGGCTGGAGATCGCCACCGACGTCAAGAACCTCACCGACGGCAAGCCGGTCGACTTCACCATGGGCGTGCACCACGCGCGGGAGTGGCCGGCGGGCGAGCACGTCATGGAGTGGGCGTACGAGCTGATCAACGGCTACGCCCACGACAGCCAGATCCGCGGCATGGTCGGCAAGACGCGCAACATCATCGTGCCGATCGTGAACCCGGACGGCTTCGACATCTCCCGCGAGGCCGAGCCCAAGGGCGACTTCTCCCGGTTCGACTACGAGATGAAGCGCAAGAACTGCAACGTCGGCGACTCGCCGCCGCAGTACGCCACCGGCGTCTGCAAGGCCAACCCCGCCGGCCGGATCCGCGGCACCGACCCGAACCGCAACTACGCCGGGTTCTGGGGCGGCAACGGGGCCGAAGTGGCCTGGAGCGGCGACACCTTCCGCGGCTCGGCGCCGTTCTCCGAGCCGGAGTCGCGCAACGTCCGCTCGATCGTCTCGTCGCGGCAGGTCACCAACCTGATCACCTGGCACACCAACGCGGCCCTGGTGCTGCGCCCGCCGGGCGTGGCCGACGTGCGGCCGCCGCTGGAGGAGCCGGCCTTCAAGGCGCTCGGCGACAAGCTGGCCTCGCGCAACGGCTACACCAGCGAGCCGAGCTGGGCGCTCTACGACACGACCGGCACCACCGAGGACTGGTCGTACTGGGCCACCGGCGGCTGGGGCTTCACCATCGAGGTCGGCGGCGCCGGCTTCCACGAGGCCTACGAGACCGCCGTCGTCGCCGAGTACGCCGGGCTGGCCCCGACGACCGGGGCGGGCAAGGGCGGCAACCGCGGTGCGCTGCTCGACATGCTGGCCAACACCGCCGACCCGCAGCAGCACTCGACGCTGATCGGTTCGGCGCCCAAGGGGTACCAGCTCAAGCTGCACAAGACGTTCCAGACGCCGACGTCGCCGGTGATCCAGGCCGACGGCACCACCAAGCCGCCGATCTACGTCACCGACGACCTGAACTCGAAGCTCACCACCACCGGCGGGCGGTTCGCGTGGTCGGTCAACCCGTCGACGCGCCCCTACGTCGCCGGCCGCTACGGGCGGGACCCGCAGGGCCCGGCTCAGCAGGGTTACGCGGTGACGAACCCGGCAGGCGTGCCGCCGATCAACCAGAACTACCCGGCCGACACCGCGGGTGACTCGTTCACCTTCCACGTCGACGGCCTGCCGAAGGTGGACAACGGGAAGTTCAGCGTCAACATCAACTGGGCCAGCACTTCGACCGACTGGGACCTGTTCATCTACGACGCGGCCGGCAACCTGGTCAGCTCGTCGGCGAACGGCGGCACGACGTCCGAGCACGCCGTGCTGTTCGACCCGCCGGCCGGCGACTACAAGGCCGTGGTGGTCAACTACGACCAGGCCGACCCGAACGCCGTCGACGACTGGACCGGCGACGTCTCGTTCTCCTCGCCCGTCCCGCCGACCTACGGCACGAAGGAGGCCTACCAGCTGACCTGCACGTCGCCGAAGGGCAAGCTCGTCGGTGTGGCGGACGTCTTCGCCGACCGCGGCCAGACGGTCGACGTCGGTGAGGTCTGCACCCGGTCCGCGCACGCGCAGAAGCAGCGCGCGTCGGGCGGCGTCCGGTAGTTCCTCGGAGGTCCGTGAAGGCCTGGCGGATTCACGCAGTGGTTGCAACACCTGGTGTTTGTTGATCTGACAGTAGCTTCGTGAGGGCCTCGGTTGGTGTCCGCCAGCCGAGGGTCTCCCGAGGCCGCCCGTTCAGCTCCTCCGCCACCCGCACCAGATCATCCGCGCTGTGCTGGGACAGGTCGGTGCCTTTGGGAAAGTACTGCCGGAGCAGACCGTTGGTGTTCTCGTTGCTGCCGCGCTGCCAGGGCGAATGCGGATCGCAGAAGTAGATCTGCAACCCCGTGTCCAGGGTGATCTTCCGGTGATGGGCCATTTCTTTGCCCTGATCCCAGGTCAGCGAGCCCAGCAGCAGCGGCGGCAACGTCTGGATCATCTCGGTCATCGCCGCGGCGACGGTGGCTGCGTCCCGCCCGTGGGGCAGGTGCAGCAGCATCACGAACCGGGTCGAGCGTTCCACCAGCGTCCCGATCGCGGACCGATTGTCCTTGCCCAGGATCAGGTCGCCTTCCCAATGCCCCGGCACCGCACGGTCAGCGACGTCGGCGGGCCGCTCGGAAATGTTGACCATGTCTTGGATCCCGCCCGACGGGCGTTCCCGCCGGGTTTGGGCCTGCCGCCGCGGCATCCGCAACGCCCGCCCGGTCCGCAGTGCCGCGGTCAGTTCCCGGCGCAACGCGCCCCGGCCCTGCACATACAGCGACTGATAGATCGTCTCGTGCGACACCCGCATCTCCGGCCGGTCGGGAAAGTCCAGCACCAGTCTCTCGGAGATCTGCCGCGGCGACCACTTCCGGTCCAGTCCGGCCTGCACCGCCGCCCGCAACGCCGGATCGGCGCGCAGCTTCGCCGGTTTGGGTCGTTTCGCGCGTTCCTCGGCCGCGTGCTGGGCACTGCTGGCCCGGTAGTGGCCGGTCAGGCCGGTGTTGCGGGCCAGCTCCCGTGACACTGTCGAGGCCGGCCGGTCGATCGTTCTGCCGATGGCGCGTGGGCCGTGACCTGCGGCTTTCAGACAGGCGATCTCTTCCCGCTCGGCGATGGTCAGCCGGACCGGCCCGGGCTGGTGGGGTGCGTTGCTGATCACCCCGCCAGCTTGGCGGAACAGCCGCCCGCCTGTGGCGGGGGCGAAACCGGCCGCTTGCGCGGCCGGTTTCGCGGTCAGGCCTGCCCGGATCTGCTGCCAGAACAGCAGCTGCGCCGAGCGTGGTAGCCACCGATGGGTTCGTACCCGTGTCATCGCAGTTCCACCCTTCGCTGGGCGGTGTTGCAACGACTCCATGACTCCGAGCCTCCTTACCGGCTCTTATGGCCGGTAAGGAGGCCTTCACGGCGTTACGGCCAGGGCGACGCCGAGGACGACGAGGATCGTGCCCACGACGCGGTTCAGGGCCGGTTTCGCGTGTTCGTACCAGCGTTGGGTGGCCGGGGCCGAGAACAACAGCGCCACTGACAGGTGCCAGACGGCCGACGCGGTGACGATCAGCGCGACCGCCGCGACCTTGATCCCCGCCGGTTCGCTCGGCGGGAGCGTCGCCGTCAGGACGCTGCCGAAGAACGCCGCGGCCTTCGGGTTGGTCAGGTTGCTGACGACGCCTTGGCGGAACGCGCCGCCACGAGCCGCCGGTGGGGCGGATTCGGGCGCGCGGGCGCGCAGCCACAGCCGGATCCCCAGCCACGCCAGGTAAGCGCCGCAGACGACGCGCAGGGCCGTGGCCAGCCACGGCGTGCGTGCCAGCACGGCGCCCAGCCCGAAGACGGCGACCGCGGCGAGCAGCCCGCCCGCGGCGACGACGCCGAGCGCGACCGACACGGCGGTGCGCCGGGTCCCGGCCGCCGCGGTGTGCGCGATGAGGACGAAGTTGGGGCCGGGAGAGACGGCCGCGGGGAGGTAGGCCAGCAGCACCGTGCCGAGGGTGGCGGCGGGGCTCACGCCGCCCGGCCGCCCCCGCCGACGACCTGGTCGCGCACGGCTCGCAGCGCGTCGTGGTCCACAGTGGACGGTTCGGCGGCGAGCCAGTCGCCGATCTCGTGCAGGAACGTCTCCGGCGTCATCGGCGGGGCGGCGACGTCGTCCGGGTCGGCCGTGGTCAGGTCGCCGCTGCGGCTCGGGTACACGATCATCGCGCCGCGCAGCGCGACGCCGGGCAGCAGGTCGCGGTAGGCGGCGAGGCTCTCGGTGAGCCGGCTGCCGCCGCCGCGGAACGGCCGCCCGTTGCGCAGCAGCCGGCCGTCCTCGGCGGTTTCGTAGTGCCCGGGCAGCCAGATCTTCGACTCGATGAGCACCAGGCGCTTCCCGCACAGCACGGCGTGGTCGACGTCGGCGAACACCGAGCCCGGCCAGGCGAGCCCGTGGAAGATCCGGGCGCCGGGCAGCCGGGTCAGGTAGGTCTCCAGCAGCTCGGCGGTGAGCCGTTCGGCCAGTTCGTCGCGCTCGGTGCCGGGGGCGCCGAAGACGGTGCGGCCGCCGAACTCCTCGGCGAAGGCGTCCCGGGCGCGGGACGCGCGGAGGTAGCCGCGGGCCAGCCGCTGCACCAGCAGCGCGGTGCCGGCGGTGAGGATGAGCCAGACGATCAGCACCGGCGGCGAGAACTCGACCCCGCTGACCAGCGGCAGCAGCACCAAAACCATGCCGCCCACGGCGACGACGACCGGCGTGTGCCCGGGGCCGCGGCGGCGGCCGTGCCGCATCCGGGTGTCTTCGCCCGCGAAGTGCCACCAGGTCAGGTCTTCGGCGTCGAGATCGGGCAGATCGGGGACGAAGCCGGGCTCGTCGCCGAAGCGCCGCCGGGGCCGCGGCCGCACCGGGACCACCGGCACGACGGTGGCGCCGCCCGCGTCGTAGCGGTCGCGGCTGACGGGGTCGCTCAGGACGTCGTAGGCCTCGCGGAGCAGCCGGAACGTGCCGACCGTGCCGCCGGCGTCCGGGTGCATGGTCTTGGCGAGCCTGCGGTAGGCCGTCTTGACGTCGGACGCCGTGGCGTCGCGGCGGACGCCGAGCACCTCGTAGTAGTCGACCTCGGGCACGCTGGCGTTCACCTCCGGATGGCTGCGCGAAGACTTTATGGGGTCGGGTCGCGGGGCCGGTCACCGCCTCCGCGGCACGGCAGGGTGATGGTCCCGGAGGCCAGGTCAGGGCGGTGTCCGGAGTTTTACCGCGCGCCGCCGGTGCGGTCACCGGGGTGCCCGGCGGAGGTTGCCGGGTGCGTGACGTGGTCCCCGTCCGGGGTGCGTGTCACGTTTCCGGTGCTCCATTAGTGTCCACTGAGGACTGTTTGTCGCTCGAAAGTGGTGTAACGGCGCGGTTTTACCGGGGTGCGTTGACTTTGCGTAGCCGGAATCCACCTGAATGGACGCGAACAGGTGTTCGATTCTCGGGTACGTTGGAGACATGTCCCCGGCACCCCACGAACGTGACGGGCCCACCGCCACCCCACCTCGGCAGCGGGCCCGTCACCCCGTTCACCACCCGCGTCAGCGCTTGCGTCACCGCTCGCGCAGCAGGAAACGCTGCAGCTTGCCGCTGGCGTTGCGCGGCAGCGCGTCCACGAACCGCACCCGGCGCGGGTACTTGTACGGCGCCGCAACGGCTTTGGCGTGCTCCTGCAGCGCGTGCGCGAGGTCCGGCCCCGGCTCGGCGCCCGGCCGGAGCACGACGAAGGCCGTCACGACCGACCCGCGCTCCGGGTCGGGAGTGCCGACCACAGCGCACTCGGCGACGTCCGGGTGGGTCAGCAGCACCTCTTCCACCTCGGGGGCGGCGATGTTGTAGCCGGAGGACACGATCATGTCGTCGCTGCGGGCCACGAACCGGTAGTAGCCCTCGGCGTCGCGGACGTAGGTGTCGCCGGTGAGGTTCCAGCCGTCGCGGACGTAGTCGGCCTGCCGGGGGTCGCCGAGGTAGCGGCAGCCGGTGGGCCCCTGCACGGCGAGCAGGCCCGGCGTGCCGTCGGGCACCGGGTGGCCGGTTTCGTCGAGCACGGTGGCGCGGAACCCGGGCACGACGGTGCCGGTCGAGCCGGGGCGGGCCGCGTCGTCGGCGGCGGAGATGAACACGTGCAGCATCTCCGTGCTGCCGATGCCGTCGATGAGCGGCCGCCCGACGACGTCGTGGTACTGCTCGGCCACGGCGGCCGGGAGGGCTTCGCCGGCGGACACGGCGCGGCGGACGCCGGCCAGCAGCGGGCCGTCGCCGGCGCCGAGGATCGCGCGGTAGGCCGTCGGCGCGGTGAAGAGCACGGTCACCGCCTGCTCGGCGACGGTCGCGGCCAGTTCCTTCGGGGTGGCGCGTTCGAGCAGGAACACCGATGCGCCGGCGTGCAACGGGAACACGAGAAGGCCACCGAGGCCGAAGGTGAACGCGAGGGGAGGGGTGCCGCAGAACAGGTCGTCCGCGGCGGGCCGCAGGACGTGCCGGGAGAACGTGTCGGCGATGGCGAGCAGGTCGCGGTGGAAGTGCATGGTCGCCTTCGGCGACCCGGTGGTGCCGGAGGTGAAGGCGAGCAACGCGACGTCGTCGGCGGCCGTCGGCACGTCGTCGAAGGTCGCTGGGTGCCGCGCGCAGCGTCCGGCGAGTTCGGTGCCGTAGGAGACCACCGGCAGCCCGGGCGGCAGCTCGTCGAGCAGGCGCTCGTCGCAGAGGGCGACGCTGGGCGCCGCGCGCTCGACGATCTTGTCGAGCTCGCCGCGGCGCAGCATCGGCACGGTCGTGACGGCGACCGCCCCGGCTTTGAGCACGCCCAGCCAGCACGCCGCGAGCCACGGGGTGTTGGTCCCGCGCAGCAGCACACGGTTGCCGGGCACGACGCCGAGGTCGGCGGTGAGCACGTGCGCGATCCGGTTGGCGCGCGCGAGCACGTCCCCGTAGGTCCACGTCTCGTCCGGCGACCGCAGGCACGGCCGATCCGGCCCGAGGCGCGCGAGGGTGTGGTCGAGCAGCACGGTGGCGGCGTTGAGCCGATCGGGATACCGCAGCTCCGGCAGGTCGAACACCAGCCGAGGCCACTGCGCTTCGGGCGGCAGCCGATCGCGGCAGAACGAGTCGGTGTGAGCGCTGGGAGAAAGCGGCATCACGGCTCCTCGGGTCGGAACGACCTGCACCAGGAGAAAAGTAGCACCCGTTGCGACCGTCGAGAAGACGCAATGCCGCACCCCTGACGGCGACGACAAGAAGGCGATGCCACTGCGTTCACCTGGGACAGCGCACAGTGACAACGCCTCGCGAGAGTCGATGACCGGCTGCCGAGGGCGCTCCGAAGCGCGACAGGCGGGCCCCACAGTGCGCGATGGCTCCGGGGGCGATGGTCGCGGCGCCCGCCAGGCCGCACCGCCGCAGCGGGCCACGCACGCCGCGGCCACCCCTCGCGCGGGCGCTGCGGTCGCGCACCCGGGCTGTCGCTTGCACGGGCGCCGCGGTCGCGCACGCCGGGGCTATCGCTCGTACCGCTGCAGCCGGCCACTCGCCCCGGTCCCCACGGCGGGACTGTCGTCCGCACAGGCGCCCCGGTCGCGCTCGCGCGCCGGGTTCGTGCTTGCGCCGTGGCCGTGGCCGTTGTCCGGCTGCTGTGACCGGGGTTCGTGCTTGTGTCGCGGCCGCGGCCAGGGTGAGCGCGAGCGCGATGCCGGACCGAACAGCGTGAGGTCGCCGCTTCGACCGCGTCCGGCGGCCGACCGGGCAGCACCGCCCGGCGAGCGCCGCCTGAGGTCAGATTCCCGAGTCGTGTTCCGAGGCGTGGAAGAAGGCCGCCGGGTCGTTCGACAAATCCTCCAGCACTCCGTGCCGAACCCTCGCCGAGATGGCGGCGCTGATGACCGCCCACACCGCGATCACCGCCACCACCGCTGGCGCCGACAGCACGTGGCGCAGCAGTGCGAGGTTCACCGTGGCGGCCAGCGCCGCGATCTGGAGCAGGTTCACGTACCACTTCCGCGGCTGCATCGAGAACACACGCGTCCCGGTGAGGTAGGCCGTCAGGCCGGCCGTGATGAACCACGCGGCCGAGACCGGTGGGGACTCGTGCAGTGAAAGGTCCACCCCGGCCGCGATGAGCAGCAGGGAGAACGCCGGGATCAGGTGCCCGCCCGCGTACAGGAAGTACGCCAGCGCGGGGTTGCCGCCGGAGAGGTCGAGCATGCGCTCGTAGATCTCCGCCGCCGACGTGAAGTACACCCACCACAGCGCGCCGGCGAGGACCAGGCCGCCGACCAGGGCGAGCCAGTAGCCGAGGTCGTCGGCCGGGCGGTCGAGCGCCGCGCCGCCGACCGTGATCACCAGCTCGCCGAGCAGCAGGATCATGAAGAGCCCGAAACGCTCGGACAGGTGCCCCGAATCGACCGCCCGCCCCGGGTTGCTCGACGGCGCGAGCAGCGAGCGCATCTTCGCGGCCCGCGACGGCCGGGGAGCGTCGTGGCCGCCGCGCCGCCGGTCGCTCCCGCCGTCCAGCAGCAGGAAGCCCGCCTCCTGGATCAGCGCGAACGCCCACAGCACGAACACCCACGGCCGCGGGGTGAACGCCGAGATCGTGAACAGCACCGCCGACGCCGTGTAGCCCCAGGCGATCCGGCGGACCTCGGCCTTGCTCCGGCCGGACCACCGGTGGGCCGCCGCCAGGATCAGGCGGACCCCGGCCAGCGCCGCCGCGAACCCCGCCGGGTGCCCCTCGAAGACGTGGTGCGCCTGGGTGGCCGCGATCGCGCACGGCACCGTGCCGGCCAGCACGAACAGCCGGTCGACGACGCGGGTGTCGTCGCCGACGCGGTTGTAGAGCAGTGCGAAGCCGATCCACGTCCACCAGAGCGTGGCGAACAGGCCCAGCGAGGCGCCGACGTGCACCCACTTCGGCTCGGCGACGATCGCGTGCGTCACCTGGCTGACGGCGAACACGAAGATCAGGTCGAAGTACAGCTCGACCCACCCGACGCGTCTGCCGTGCCCGGCGCTGTCCTGATCTTCGGTCACAGCCGAGATTGTGCACTGCGGCTCGGATAGGGTGCGATCGGAGAGGGGGAGGGTGATCGTGAAGCCGCAACTGCGTTCGGTGGTGCTGGCGCAGGCCTGGCAGCGGATCCCCGGCGTGGCCGTCCTGTCCGCGCCCGACGGCGGCCCGCTGACCCGCACGGTCAAGAAGATCATCGACCCCCTGGTCGTCCGCACCGCGGCCCGTCCCCGCCTGGGCCGCCCCCTCCTGGACGAGGCGTCGGCCGCGGAGGTGACGCAGCTGCTGCTCGCCGACGCACCCCGCCTGCACGCGACGGCGGAGTGGTTCACCCACCTGAAGAAGCAGCGCCGAGCACTGCGGATCACGGCGGGCAACGTCCAGGACGTGTGCTTCCCGCTGGCCTACGAGCTGGCAACGGGCTTCGGCACCCCAGGCCCGGACGCGGCCGAGACGGCGGCGGCAGCACTGCGCGACCTGCACGGCGAGCGCGCGACCGGAGCCGACGAGCTGGCGGCCTACCTGGCCGACCCGCGAGTGGCGGCCGACCTGACGGAAGAGCTGCACCGCCGCTGGCACGCGGCCACCCCGGCCGATGACCTGCTCTCCGCTGAGGACATCACGCAGCTCGCGGAGTTCGTCGAAACCCTCGCCGACTCCGCCTGGCGCGCGCTCGCCGAATCCGGCGCCGGGCACGCGCTCGGCCTGGCCCTTCGCCGATCCGGCGGTTCGGCCGCCGTCGCCAAGGCCGTCCAGGAGATCTCCGGCACGACCGCCCCCGATCTCGGGCTGCAGCGCGGGGACCACACCGCCGTGCCGCCGCTGAGCCGCCGGGACGAAACCGGCGCCGAACTCCTCGAACGCAGCGTCGAACGGCGGGTGCGCGCCACCCTCCGGCGAACCCCCGCAGACGACCGGGCGCCCGTCGCCGACCTCGTCGACGACGAACTGAGCCGGGTCGCCGCCGGCTTCGGGCTCGAAAGGCCCGCCCTCGCCGGCTGCTTTGCGCTCGGCGTGGTTGTCGCACCCGCGCTCCGGCCGCTCGACGGCGCCGCGGCCACGGCCGTACCCGAGTTCGCGCGGCGGCTCAACGCCCAGGTCGCGCGTGAGGGTTACGTCCTGCACGCCCGCCGCGCGCTGGCCGGCGGCACCCCGCTCACCCCGCGGCCTGACCCCGGACTCGTCCGCGAGCTGCGCGAGTTCGCCAAGCAGTTCCTCGGCCGTCTCTGGATCCGGCTGCACGGCTTCGACGTCCGCGGCGAGACCCCGGCCGACGCGGCGGACGTCCGCGACCTCGTCACCGGCGTCGTCCGCTCGACCTCCCTCGACCTGCGGACGAAGGTGCGCCGCGCGCTCGTCGCCCGCTTGCCGGAGCTGGAGGCCGCGTCGTGACGCACCCGGTGCACACGCCCGTCGTCGCCGCGGACGGCGGTCTCGTCCGCTTCGCCCTCGCCGATCTCCTCGCCGGTGCGGCCACGTCGATGCGGATCGAACTCACCGACGCGAGTGCCGCGGAACCGTGGCTGACCCGGCTGGTCGGGCCCGAGGCCGCCCGAACCGCACTGGAGCAGGGGCACGCCGACGTCCCGGCCCGGCCGGAGCTCGCCACCCTCGCGCTGCTGCTCTGGGCGCGCCGCTGGTGGCCCGCCGGCCCGCGGCTCGGCGTTCCGTCGCTGGACCCGGCCCTGCTGGACCTCGAAGCCGCCGTCGCGACGGCGGCGGTCGAGGACGTCGCCGAAGGGCTGCTCGACGGCTTCGAAGCCACCCCGGCGGAACTCTTCGACGCGGCGGTCGCGGGCGGCGCCCTGACCGGGCCGGCCGGCGAAGTCCGCGACCTCTGCACCCGGCTGTCGGCCTGGTTCGACGCGCAGGACGACGTCGAGCGCGCCGAGGCCGCGGCCGAGCCGGAAATCGCCGGCGGCCAACGCGCCTACGCACTGGCCGCGGGCACCGGCCCGGGCTCGCCCGGCGCCGGCGTGCTGGCCGAGGGCCGCGCGAGCGTCGACTGGGCGCGCGTGCCCCCGGGCGTTCTCGACGCCGCCGAAGACACCGTGACCTGGCGGATCGTCGCCGCCGGGCGGCTCGAGGTCGAGGTCGCCGGCGCGTTCGCCGACGCCGTCCTCACCGCGGTCGCGACCCACGACGGCGCGCCATTCGCGGAAGTCCCCCTGGCCCTCGGCGCCGGGCAGTTCGCCGGGAGCGTGGCCCTCGACGCGGCCGCGACCCGGCTCGCGGCGACCCCGGACGTCCACATCGGACTCGTCGTGGGCGTGGCGGCGGAGGGCGTCACGGGCACCACACCGGCGGACCGGGCGGCCGTGGTTTCGCTCGTGCGGGCGCGACCGCCGCGGGTGTGGACGCTGGCCGAACGCGCGGCGGCCGGGGACGCCGCCGAGGAGTTCTGACGTGCTCGCCGGCTTCCCGCCGCCGCTCACCCCGCCGGACCGGCCGCTGCCGCCCGAACTGGCCGGGTCGAGTTCGCACGGCTACAACTGTCGTTGTGTCGCAACACATTTCGGCCTGGATCCGGCGCGCTACGGCGAGGTTCCCGCGTGCTCGCTGACCGAGGCCGAGTACCACGCACTGCTCGTCGAAGCCGTCAACGTCCAAGGCGTGGCGAAGCGGCTCGCCGCGGCGCGGGACGTCGCGGGTGCGCAGCGGCAGTACGCCCGGATGCGGCAGCTCGCGCACCGGCTCGACCGGACCGACCTCGACCTCGCCGCGGTCAGCGACCTGGCCACGGTCTGCTACTCCGCCGGCGATCTGCGCAACGCGCGGCAGTGCGCCGAAGCCGTCTTGACCGTCTTCGGCGTGATCACCAAGGCCATCGTCCACTTCGGACAGTACGTCGAGCTGCGGATGATCGAAGGTTCACGCGAGATCGCCGAACGCGTGCTCATCTCACTGTCCACGGAGGAGGGTGACCTGCCGCGGGCGCGCGAGCTGCTCGCGGACCAGCGCCGCCGGGCGGCGTTCCGGAAGGCGGCCGAGCCGGGGCAGTTCCCGCGCGAGCAGCTCGACCCGCACGGCGCCGACGAGCTGGAGCTGCGCATCCTCGACGTGCGCGTGCAGGTGGCGGCGGGCGACCCGGCCGGCGCGCGGGCCGCGATCGAGGGGATCCTGGCGGCGCTGGCGCGCATCGCGGACGTCGACGAGGTGCGCGAGCAGGTCGTGTCGCTGCAGGCGATGGCGCGCGCCGAACGCGCCCGCGTCCGGCAGGCGGGCGGCGAGGAGGCGGACGCGTCGGCGGACCTGCTGCGCCTGAGCGCCCGGCACGGCGGCCCGACGGCGGCGAAGTTCGACGTCCAGCTGGCGGAAACCCGGGCCCTCGACGGGGATTTCCCGGGCGCGATCGCGGCGATCGTCGCGGCCCGGGACGAGCTGGCGGCGGCCGGCCTGACCGGCGACGTGGCCGAGGCGAGCCACGCGCTGGGCACGCTCCTGCTGCTCGCGGGCGATGTCGCGCAGGCCAGGGACCAGTTCGAGCACGCGGGAAAGCTGTGGACGGCCAACGGCGACACCCCGGGCGCGCGCCGGCTGGACCTCGCGCTGGCCCGCTGCGCGGCCGCCGAGGGCGATTGGCCGGCGGCGAAGGAGCACGCGGCCCGCGCCCAGCAGTCGGCGCGGGCGTCGGGGGAGTGGCTGGAGTGCCTGCGCGCGGACTTCGTGACGGCGACGATCGACCACGCGAGCGGCGACGACCCGCGGGTGGCCTTGGAGCTGCTGCTGCCGGTGGCCTTGGCGGCACAGGAGTACCGCTTCGAGTTCGCCGCGCCCGAAGCACGCACGGCGTGGGCGAGCGGCGTCGCGGGCCCGGCGACGGAGCTGCTGATGACGGTGCTGGCCCAGCTGGGCGAAACGCGGCTGACAGCGGAGCTGATCGAGCGCACGTGCGCGGTCGGGGCGTACACGGAGAACCGTTCGCTCGACCTGACCGGCACCTTGCCGACGCTGGATCCGGCGACGGCTGGTGTTTCCGCGCTACCTGGCTCACCGGCCCAGGCTCGCAGGCGGTCGCGACCCGAGGCGGTCACCGACGACCGGCTGCCTCTGGCCGCGCTCGGCGCCGTCACCTCCGGCCTGCCCCTCCGGCTCGCCCCGCCGCCCGACCTGCGCTGGTCGCCTCGTCAGCCCATGGAACTGGACCGCTGGCTCGACCTCGCCGCCGAGCGGTACCACCTGCGCCGCCAGGCCACCGAGACCGTCGCCACCTGGCCCGCCGCCGAGCCGGGACGCGAGACCTTCGTCCTGCGCTTCGCCGACGCCGGGCACACCTTCCTCAGCTGGCGGACCACCGAGGACCTCGACACCGTCCACACCCACCCCATCGACGCCGGACTCGTCGAGACCGTCCGCGGCTTCATCGCGGCCGCCTCGCCGACGCCGCACGAAGGGGAGAGCGTCGCCGACGCCGTGCGAAGGTCGCTGGCCGACGACGCTCTCGGCAGCGCCGCCGGGGAACAGCGGCTGGCTCGGGTGCTCGCCCTCAACCTGCTGCCCGCCGACCTCGTCGAACGGCTCCGGCGGGCGTCCGGGCGACGGCCGCTGCTGCGGGTCCAGCCCTCGCCCCGCCTCGCCGACGTCCCGTGGGGGCTGCTCGCCCTGCCCGACCGGCGGCCGACCCGCGGCACGATCGACGAGGTCGACTCCTGTTTCGACGGCGACGACCGCGTCCTCGACGTCGCCGACGTCGCCTTGCTCGCGCCCGCCGGGATCCCGCGCAAGCCGCCGGCCGCCGACGGGCCGCCCGTCTACCTGCTCGATCCGCGGATTCCGGGCCAGAGCGCTTTCGGTGAGCTGGGGTCCGTGCTCGGCAAGCAAAGTGACAGCTCGCCGCTGATCCGGCACCTGGACGCGCAGCTCGAAGCCGGTCCGGTTCACCCGGCCGCCGCGAACGGCCTCGATCTCGTCCGGCGGACCGACACCGACCGGCGGCTGCTCGCCGAGCTGCTGGCCGGGCCGTGCTCGCGGCTGGTGTTCGTCGGGCACGTCAGCCGGGTGCGCGACGACCACGGCGCGCAGACCGCCCTGCACCTGTCCTGTGCGGCCGAGCTGCCCGGCACGGCCGCGCCGATCGGGGCGCACCGGCCGTTCACCGCCGCCGATCTCGCATTGTCGCGAGTGGACGCCATGCCGGCGCGGGTGGCGCTGATCGGCTGCGGCAGCGCGAGCGACTTCGGCCTGGCCGAACCGTTCGGCGTGCTGCTCGCCGCCGTCGCGGCCGGGGCCGGGCTGGTCGCCGCGACCGTCTGGGCGCTGCCGACGTCGGCCGCCGTGCCCGGCGCGGACCCGATGGCCGAGCTGGTCGTCGCCGTCGACACAGCGCTCGCCGGCGACGACCCCGTCACCGAGCTGTGCGAGTGGCAGCGGAACCGGCTCGCGCGGTGGCGCGAACGGCCCGAGCCGGCCCGTTCGCCGGTCTTCTGGGCGGCCCTGACCTGCCTCGACGCCGCCGCCGACGGGCAAACCTGGGTTCGGTAGCAGCGCGGCCCGCCGAAGCTGTGCACACACCGCACAGCGAAAGGCAGGGACCCGATGTTCAAGAAGATCCGCGACAAGGTCAACGAGGCCACGCAGCAAGGCGCGGTCCGCGGCGCGCAGGAGTTCCAGCAGCACGCCGAGCAGTTCCGGCGGGCGGCCGCCGCCCAGGGCTACGACATCACCCCGCAGCTGCCGACGCCGCAGGCGGCCGCGCAGGCGTTCCGGAGCCTGAACGCCGACCCGGACATGGCCGCGTTCCTGGCGCTGCCGATGGAGGAGCAGCTGCGCCAGCAGCAGGAGCTGCAGGCCTACGGCACCGAGCTGCGCCGGCTCTACGACACGTGCGAGCCGGCCACCCTGGTCGTCCGCGCGCTGGAGCCGACCGGCCGGACGATCGCCGGGCAGGCCCAGTACACCGCCACACTGGAGGTCACCCGCACCGGCGGCGTCCCGTACCGGACGGTCGCGCAGCTGATCGCACCGCAGGCGACGATCCAGCAGTACGCGCCCGGCACCCGTCACGAGGCCCGCGTCGACCCGGCCGACCCGGCGAAGGTCGCCGTGTTCGGCCCGATCGTCTAGGGGGCCGGCGTGTTCGCATTCGGCCTGCCGGAGAACCCCCGGCGCACCGGCCGCCGCCTGTGGCTGCTCGGGGTGCCCACGACGCTCGCCTGGGCGGTCGCGGGCTGGTCGGGCGCCCTCGGACTGCTGGACACGTTCCGGCTGATGTCGCTGAACCGCGTCGGCGCGTGGGGGGCCGACGCGGGCCCGGCGGTGTCCCTGGTGCTGTTCTTCAGCCTCTCGGTCACGGCGGCGTCGTCCCTCGGCTTCGCGATGCTGTGGAGCGGCGGGGTGTCGCTGGGCCGGATGGGCGCCGGCTTCCGGGCGAGCTCGCTGGCCGCGTCCCTCGGCATCGCGCTGGGCAGCGGCGTGGCGATCCCGTCGTGGACGCGGCCGGAGGCGGTGGGCCAGCGGCTCCCGTTCCTCGACGGCACACCCGAGCCCTGGTCGGACGTCGACTGGGTCGTCTATTACGAGCCGTACCTGGTGCCCGCGGTGGCCGGGCTCGTGGCGCTGGTGATGGTCGTGGTGCTGCTGCGGGCGTTCCTCACCACGGCGGAGGCGGACGACCGCGCGCAGGCCCTGACCCAGCGCGGCCGCCTGGTGACCGGGCAGGTCACGCACGTCGAGTTCACGAACGTCTGGGTCATGGGCAACCCGCGTTTCACGGTCCACGTCCGCTTCCCGGCGGAGACGGGCGAGCGCACGGTGGTGACGACGATGGTCACCCCGGTCATGCAGTCCCCGGCCCGCGGCACCAAGGTCCGGGTCCGCTACGACCCGCAGGACCCGGGCGCGGTACTGGTGGAACCCGACCCGGACGACCATGCGATCCGCTACCCGCCGTTTTTGTAACGCCGGATTCGGGGCCGGCGACTCCGGCATTGAGCGGTTGCGCGCACTACTACGACCCGTAGCACCATCGGCGCGGAATGTGACACCGCCACGGAGGGGTGATCGCATGAGCACCTGGACGGATTCGTCCCCCGGTCGGCGTAACCTGGGAAGCGGTTCGAGCTTTTCTCCAGGGCGTTGTGTCATCGTTCCCGCAGAGGAATCCCGTACGCGGCGCGAAAGGGTGTGCTGACGCCATGAGCACGGATGCAGCGGCCTGCGCGCCGGAAGCCTCGCCGACGTCGAGCCCGGGTGAACCGATCATCGGCCAGTCGCCGCGGCGCAGGGTCGGGAGTTCCGTCTACGTGACCGTGCCCGGCCCGGTGCCGGTGATCAAGGCCAAGCCGCACAAGAAGAAGTAGCGCTCAGCCGAGGTCCATGGCGTGCTCCGCGGCCCGCTGGAGGCTGACGAGCAGATGGTTGTAGCGCTCGGAATCCAGTTTGCTGATGAGCGACAGGTGCTCGGGCGGCACTTCTTCGCCGTTGGCCTTGATGACGTAGGTCGAATTCAACGTGATCGCGCCGACCGAGAGGATGTCCGCGGCGTCGGGCCCGATCATTTTCTCGCTCCCGGTTCCCGAAACGAGAATGGGCGCCGCGAGAATGCCGCGCCAGATCTGCGCGATCGGTGACGGGCTGAGGTTGGCCGCCTGGAGGTTTCCGGTGAACACCGCCTGGGCCGCGGCGAAGTCGGAACCCCGGTCGATGGTGACGTGGTGCCGGAGCGACCATTCTTCGCGGTGCGTGTAGACGGAGGTGCCGACGAGGTTGATGGTGTAGCGGCGCCGGCCGTTCTCCTGCAGCCGGCTGCGCAGCCACAGGAAGAGCCCGAAGTTCTCGCCCGCGTTGCCGCCGAGGACGTGGTCGTCGTACTCGAGGGAGAGCTTTTCGAGGACGTCCAGCGGGCCGCCGGGGATGCTGAGGGCGTCGTGCAGTTTCGTGGTCAGGTCCTCCGCGGCCTGACCGGCCGGGATCTCGGCGTCCGGCTCGCAGCCGACGGCCGTGTAGCAGTCGTCCAGGGCCTTGGCGAAGCGCCGGTTGTAGACCAGGGAGTCCTCGACCTCGTTCTCCGGCCGGTACCGCTCGGGTTCCACGACGGCGAGCGCGAGGTCGGAGATCGCCTGGTTGAGCTGAGAGTACGACTTCAGGAAGATGGGCTTGAGGCCCAGCGTCTGCTCGAGGTAGCGAGCGGAGTTGATGGCGTAGGCCGCGGCGCGGGTCGTGGAGACGTTCTTCACCGCCGGGGGCACGACGAGGGAGAACCGCAGCGAATTCGTGGGCGCGCTTCCGTAGAGCGGGCCCACGAGGTTCGGGTCGGACATGCTCAACCCGATGAAGATGGTGCAGGAGTCCTTGATCGAATCGGTGAGGATCGCCCGGACTTCCGCGCCGTACTTGAGGAACTGGGATTCGGTGAGGATGATCGGTTCTTCGGGGTTGCGCGCCTGCCGGACCAGGCCGTGCAGGTGCAGCACGCCGATGTGGCCGGCTTTCTTGTTCCACGCGGCCCAGTCCTTCTTGCCGCCGGGCCGGATAGAGAACGCTTTGACGTCAGCTTCGGCGAAGTAGGCCAGGAGCGCTTCTTCGAGGATGATGTCGAAGTTCGTGGTGAGCAGGCGGCAGTCGGTGCGCCGGGTGTAGGCCAGCCGGGCGATCGACTGCGCCAGCAGTCCAGGGGTCACCCGCAGGTCCCGCTGGTAGAGCGCGTCCCGGATCACCTCGTGGTCCTGGATGTTGCGGTTCGCGTCCTTGATGAGCTGCAGCACGATCTCGGCCTTGCGCATCAGGTCGGACCGGTCGGCCAGCGCGATCGTGCGGATGTCCTCGTCGTCGATCGCTTCGGTCATCTTCGCGATCAGCGACGGCCAGGAGGGCAGGCTCGAGTTCATCGAGACGCCCGCGCCGACCACGATGGTCAGCGGGCGGGTGCGGTCGCGCACCGCTTCGAACAGCTCGGTGAGGTACGGCTGCGTTTCGAAAGAAAACGTGTCCCCTTTGTCGAACGCGCTGGCGTCGACGATTTTGGACCGGAATCTCTCTGGCATGCATGACCTCGTGCGTTCCGCGGTGACCGTGGTGTCATCTTGGCACCCGTGCTCCGGCACGGTCGGGTGCGGCACCGAATTTGTTACGCGGCCCGAAGAGATCACGCTAATGGCCGAGTGGGTGGTCACTCGGAGTTCGCGGAATGTGTCAGTCTTTTGTCAATAACGGCTACTGCGAATACGGCAGGTCGGCGCGGATGAGTTCCGCCTTCGCCATCGTGTCGTTGAGGTAGGCCGGCAGGGGGCGGCGGAAGCGGGTGGCGAGCGCGTCGGCGATGTCGGTGGTGACGCGCCAGCCCTGGCCGTCCAGCCAGGCTGCCGGGTCGCGGCGGGGCTCGGTGTTGAGCAGACCCGCCATGCTGATGCCCAGGCGTTCGGCGGCCTGCATCGCCTCCATGCTCCGGTTCATGCCCTCGACGTCGCCGCCCGGGACCTGCTCGACGCCGAAGCGGCTGCCCGGCGCGGAACGGGCGTGGACCACCTCGAACAGCTCCTCCTCGGCCCGCGCGGGCAGGTACGGCAGGAGTCCCTCGGCGAGCCAGACCGTCGGGCGGGTGCGGTCGAAGCCCGCCTGCTCCAGCGCGGCCGGCCAGTCGTGGCGCAGGTCCGCCGCGACCGGGTGGCGGTGGCAGTGGGGCAGCGCGCCGAGGTCGTCGAGGACCTGCTGCTTGAACGCCAGGACCCGCGGCTGGTCGACCTCGAAGACGTCACGGCCGTCGAGGTCCAGCCGGTAGGCGCGGGCGTCGAGGCCGGCGGCGAGGATGACCACCTGCGGGGCGTCGGACGTGACGACCACTTCGTCGAAGAAGCGGGAGCGCAGGCCCATGTAGCCGGCCATCGCGCTCCACATCTTGTCGCCGTCCACGTCGGCCGGGCCGGTCGGCAGGGGCTTGGGCGGGTTCGCCGCGCGGACGAACTCGGCCGCGAACGGGTCGTCGACGAGGCCGCCGGCGGAACCCGTCGCGATCGCCCGCGCGGACGCGACCGCGAGCGCGGTCAGGCCGACGCTGGTGACGATGTCCCACTGCTGGTGCGTCCCGCTCATCCGTGACCCTCCCGAAGATCGCTGCGTCCCACCAGCATGACACTGCGCGACCGATCGGGTGCGTGCCGTGAGTGTTTTGCCCGGAATCAGGGCGTGTGGTGTGCGTCACCGGCTGTGATGTTCGAGAGTGTGCGACGCACTCGGGGTGCGGGCCGGAAATTAATAACGAACAATGCTCGGTGCTCTTTGTCAAATTGTGCCGATGTCGCGACTGTGTAACGGTTGTGGGTAATTCTGCCGACGCCGGAAAAGATCCCTTCGGGCACATCGTGAGCCAGCCTAAGCAAGGCGCGGAGCTGCGCGAACCTGCTTGTACGGTGTGCAAGGCGGAGTCGGCGGGACACGATGCGTGATATGTACGGGCGTGTCGGAAAGAATTCGCGCCGAGCTGTCGAAAATGTCGGTGTCGGGCTTGACAGGGGCGCCGGAGTTGATGTTCTCTGCAACCCGGCTCGGTCACGCCACGTCAATGGGAAAGCCGCAATTTCACCGGTTCGGGTGCCGGTGTCCAAGATCGTTCGAGACGGTGCGTGATCGGCCCTGGGGTGATCTCGTCCTGTCCGGGTTCGACGTCAGCCGCGCGTCGGCTGGGAATCGAGCGGTTCCACCATGCTTGAACGAGGGTCCACGCCACGCCGGCCGGCCGACGCCCCGTGGTGGCCGGCGCACTGGAGCGTCCGCACCAAGATCAGCGTCGTCCTGCTGCTGCCCGTCCTGGTCGCCGTCGCGCTGGCGGTGGTCCGGATCCAGGGTGAGCTCGACCGGGCCACCACGCTCAGCGCGGCGCGCGACCGGCTGCCGGTCCTGCACGACACGGTCGACCTGACGGCGTCGCTGAGCCAGGAGATGGTCGCCGCCGTCGCGGTACCGGGCGGGGCGCCCAACACGCTGACCGCCGCGGTGGACGCGAAAGTGGCCGCCATCCAGCGCGAAACCGGTTTCGCGCCGCTGCCCGCCGACACCGGCCGCTCGCTGAACACCGCGCTCGGCAAGCTCGCCGGGATCCGCGCCGCCGGCGCCGCGAACGGTGACGTGCGCACCAAGGCCGCGGGGTACAACGACATCATCGCCTCGCTCGGCGACCTCGTGCCCGCGCTCGTCCCGGCCGACGTCGGCAGCGACACCGCCGTCGCCGCGGACACCGCCCGGCTGCTGGTGCACCTGCGGGCCGAGCTGGCGACCGAGGAGACGTACGTGCGGGCGGCGCAGGCCAGCCCGGACGACGCGACCCTGCGCCCGGCGGCCGTGCTGACCGCCGCCGAGCAGACGGTGCTCGGCGAGCAGGCCGGCCGTCAGCTGACCGGCGCCCTGCGGACCCGGTTCACCGCCGCGACCAGCCCCGCCGCGAACCGGCTCGGCACGCTGCAGGACCCCGAGAGCACCGGGACGGCGGCCCTGTCGTCCTTCCTCCCGTCCATCACCGCGGAAGTCCCCGGGGTGACCGGCGTGCTGAACGACGTCGCGACGCAGCTGGCCGACAACGTGTCGTCGGCGGCCGACCGCGCCCGCGCCGACTCCCTGCGCGACACGGCGCTGGTCCTGGGCGCGCTGCTCGCCGCGCTCGCCGTCGCCCTGCTGGTCGTGCGGTCGCTCGTCGGGCCGGTGCGCCGGCTGCGCGCGGCGGCCCTGCACGCCGCCCACGAGCAGCTGCCGGAGACCGTCCGGCAGGTCCGCGACGGCAAGGAGGTCGACTGGCGCGCCGTGCCGGCCGTGCCGGTCCAGACCGAGGAGGAGATCGGGCAGCTGGCCCGTGCCTTCGACGACATGCACCGCCAGGCCGTCCGCCTCGCCGTCGAGCAGGCCGAGCTGCGCAAGCAGGTCAGCGAGATGTTCATGACGCTGTCGCGGCGCAGCCAGTCGCTGGTCGAGCAGCAGCTGTCGATCATCGAAGACCTCGAGTCGGGGGAGCAGAACCCGGCCCGCCTCGAGGAGCTGTTCCGGATCGACCACATCGCCACCCGGCTGCGCCGCAACGGCGAGAACCTGCACGTGCTCGCCGGTGGCCGGCCGGTCCGCCAGGGCCGCGAGCCGGTGCCGACGCGCGACCTGCTGCGGGCCGCGACGTCCGAGGTCAAGGACTACCGGCGGGTGGCGATGGGCAACGCGCCGCGCAGCTCGGTGCAGCCCGAGGCGGCCGCGGACGTGGTGCACATCCTCGCCGAGCTGCTGGAGAACGCGACGCGGTTCTCGCCGCCGGAGCACAAGGTGGCGCTGACCGCCGACCGCGGCGCCGACGGCGGCCTGCTCATCGAGGTCGTCGACCAGGGCCTGGGCATGACGCCGCAGGAGATCACGTCGGTCAACGAGCGGCTCGCCGCCGCGGGGTCCGTCGGTCCCGAGACGACCCGGCGGATGGGCCTGTTCGTGGTCGGCCGGCTCGCCTCGCTGCACGGCGTCACGGTGCGGCTGCGCCCGACCGGCCCGAGCGGCCGGCACCGGGGCGTCACCGCCAGCGTGCACGTGCCGGGCGCGCTGATCCTCGCCGACCTGGCCCGGCCGATCGGCGCCGGCAGGCAAGCTGAACCGGTCATGCGCCGCAACGGGTCCTCCCGGCCGGTCCTGGTGCCGCCGCAGGCGCCGACGCCGATCTTCGAACAGGTCGTCACGAGCTGGTTCACCGAGCCGATCGAACCCCTGCCCGGGCTGCCGGCCGCCCCGGTACCGCCGCCGGCCCCCGCTGCTCCCGCGCCGCCCCCGGCGGCCGTGACGCCGCCGCCGAAGCCGAAGCCGAAACCGGCCGCGGAGTGGGCGACCCCGGCGGCGGAGCACGCGCGTCACGCCGCGGAAGACGCTCTCGAACCGCCGGTGGCGCCGAAGCTGACCGACGCCGGGTTGCCGACCCGGCGGCCCGGTGCGCAGCTCGCGCCCGGCGCGGTCGTGCCGCGGGTGCGTGAAGATCCCGGCGGCGGGTTCCGGGACGCCTCCGCCGTCCGGAACAGCCTGTCCCGGCACTACCAGGGAATGCGCGCGGCGCGACAGCAGACCGCGACACGCGCCGAAGAATCCGGAAAGGACGAAGTGGATCCGCGATGACGGAACTGCCCGAGGTTCACCAGCGGCGCGCCCCCGGCGCCGAGGCCGCGAGCCGCACGCTGAGCGGCACCCTGGGGGTGTTCCCCGGCTCACCGCCGCCACCCGAGCGCACGGCCACGCTGAACTGGCTGGTCAACGGGTTCGTGCAGGACGTCTCGGGCGTGGCGCACGCCGTGCTGGTGTCCGCAGACGGACTGCTCGTCGCGGCCGACGAGACGTTGCCGCGCGAACGGGCGGACCAGCTGGCGGCCATCGCGGCGGGGTTGCACAGCCTGTCGCTCGGCACCGCGGAGCTGTTCACGGCGGGGCGGGTGGTGCAGTCGGTGATCGAGATGGAGCAGGGGTTCCTGCTGCTGATGAGCGTCGGCGACGGCTCCAACCTGGTCGTGCTGGCCACGACCGGCTGCGACATCGGGCTCGTCGGTTACGAGATGACGATGCTGGTCGAGCGGGTCGGGCAGAAGGTGGACGTGCCCGCGCGTGAGATGCCGGTGGCTCAGGACCGCCTGTGACGGAGTACCCGCCGTTCGGCCCGGCCGGAGAGGAGCCGCGCCACGCCCCGTCGCTCGCGCGGCCCTACTCCTGGACCGAGGGCCGGACGGCGCCGGTGGTCGAGATCGCCGTCGAGGCGCTCGTGGAGACGACGGCCGCCGGCCGGACCGAGGCCTACCACTCGACGAGTGCGCTGGCCCAGGTCATGGAGCTGTGCGCCCGCCCCCGGTCGCTGATGGAGATCGCCGCGCTGCTGGTGCTGCCGCTCGGCGTGGTCCGCGTGCTCGTCGCGGACCTGATGGAGGACAGGCTGGTCATCGTCCGCGACACCCTTTCGGACACGTCGTCCTGGGGCGAGCGCCACGACCTGATGGAACGCGTGCTGCACGGCTTGAAGGATCTTTGACCCCGGCCGTGCCCCGGAGGAAGGACTGACCCATGGACCACGCGGAGAACTTCGCGCTGGGGCGCTGGCTGCTCGTGCTCGCCTACCTCACCTCGGTGGTCGGCTGCGTGCTCGGTCTCGCCTGCGCCGTGCAGGCCCGGCACGCCGCGGACCCGCGTCACCGTCTGCGGTGGCTGGTCCTGGCGGCGGTGTCGATCGGCGGTGTCGGCATCTGGCTGATGCACTTCGTCGCCATGCTCGGCTTCAGCACGCCGGGGATGCCGGTGCGCTACGACGTCTTCCGCACCGTGCTGTCGGCGCTGCTGGCGGTCGCGGCGGTGTTCGTCGGGCTGCTGGTGGCGGGCAGCCAGGCCCGGATCGGCTGGCGGCTGCTGCTCGGCGGCCTCATCACCGGGCTCGCGGTCAACGTCATGCACTACACGGGCATGTCGGCCCTGCGCGTGAAGGGCGGCTTCACCTACGACACGCCGCTGGTGGTGCTGTCGGTGGTCATCGCCGTGGTCGCCGCGACGGCCGCGCTCTGGTTCGCGATCGTCCTGAACCGCCTGGTGCTGCGCGTGGCCGCCGGGTTCGTGATGGCCGTCGCCGTCACCGGCATGCACTACACGGGCATGGCCGCGGTGCGGATGCAGATGGACATGTCCGCCCCGGACCCGGCGGGCACCGAGGTGTTCTCGTTCCTGTTCCCGGTGTTCGTCCTCGCGGCGATCGCGATGGCGGTGCCGCTGTGCGCCGTCCTGATCGCGCCGGCCGTCGGGACCGCCGCCGAGCGGCCCGTCAAGGCGGAGGAAGCCCTGGTAGCCCGCTGACCTGCGCGTTGCAGGTCAGCGCAAGGAATCCGCACGGTCCTCGCGGCAGCCTGACCCGGCGCTCCGATCCGCGGAGCCGGGAACGGGGAGGTTTCCGATGGGCCGAGTACGAGGGATGAGCAGGGCGCCGAGCCGGGCACCGGTCCGCTGACGCGCGAGCGACGCCGCCGCGTGCGGGGGAGGACGTTGCTGCCGGCCGTTCTGGTGGTTTTCGCGCTGGACACGCCGGTGCCGGCCGAGGCCGCGACGCCGGCCTGCGCGACCGGCTGCGCGTGGTCCTGGCGCACGGTCTCGGTGCGCCGGATCGGGACCGCGTGCGTCCCCGGCCCGCAGGGGTGCGTCCGGGCCGTCGTGACGACGACCGTGGTGTTCGACGTGGCCGCTTTCCGATCGCCGAAGGGTGCCGAACGTCGTCGTTGATCGCTATGAACGGGGTGTATAAACGGCCGTCATACACACTGTGTATAGTCCTCGGCATGTCGATCGGACTGACTCTGCTCGGGCTCCTCGAAGGCGGCCCACGCCACGGTTACGACCTGAAGCGCGCCTACGACGACCGCTTCGGGCACGACCGTCAGGTCCACTACGGGCAGGTCTATTCGACCCTCGCGCGGCTCCTCAAACAGGGGCTCGTCGAGGCCGACGGCGTCGAGGTCGACGGCGGGCCCGAGCGGAAGCGGTACGCGATCACCGAGGCCGGGGTCGCCGACGTCGCGGGCTGGCTCGCCACCGCGGAAAAGCCCGACGCGTACCTGCAGAACACGCTCTACACCAAGGTCGTGCTCGCGCTGCTGTCCGGCCGGCCCGCGTCGGAGGTCCTCGACGTCCAGCGCTCGGCGCACCTCGACGCGATGCGCGAGCTGACCCGGCGCAAGACCCGGGGTGACCTCGTCGACCAGCTGATCTGCGACCACGCGCTGTTCCACCTGGAGGCCGACCTCCGCTGGCTGGAACTGACCGCCGCCCGGCTCGACCAGCTGGCGAAGGAGATCGCGTGACCGGCGTCCTGCTCGAAGCCACCGATCTCCGGAAGACGTACGGCCCGACGGAAGCGCTCGCCGCGGCGAGCCTGCGGGTGCGGGCCGGGGAGGTCGTCGCGCTGATGGGGCCGTCCGGGTCGGGCAAGTCGACGCTGCTGCACTGCCTGGCCGGGATCGTCCGGCCCGACGCCGGAGCGGTCCGCTACGAGGGCGCCGACCTGGCCGGGCTGACCGACCGTGCCCGCTCCGCCCTGCGCCGCACCGACTTCGGGTTCGTCTTCCAGTTCGGCCAGCTCGTCCCGGAGCTGACCTGCCTGGAGAACGTCTCCTTGCCACTGCGGTTGAACGGTCAGCGCGGGCGCGTCGCCGCTGAGCGCGGCCGGGAGCTGCTGGGCGAGCTCGGCCTGCTGGAGATCGCCGGGAAGCGGCCAGGGGAGGTGTCCGGCGGGCAGGGCCAGCGCGTCGCCGTGGCCCGCGCCCTGGTGACCGGCCCCCGGGTCGTCTTCGCCGACGAACCGACCGGCGCCCTGGACTCGCTCAACGGCGAGCAGGTCATGCAGCTGCTGACGTCGGCGGCCCGCGAGCGGAACACCGCGATCGTCCTGGTGACGCACGAACCCCGCGTCGCGGCCTACTCGGACCGCGAGGTCGTCGTCCGCGACGGCCGCACCCGGCAGCTCGAGGCGACCCGATGATCCGGCGCTGGTGCGACGACCTGTGGCTCGGGATGCGGCTCGCGCTCGGTGGCGGCGGGGCCCGCACGGCCCTGACGCGGCTCGCGCTCACAGCGGCCGGGGTCGGCCTCGGCGTCGCCGTCCTGCTGACCGCGACGTCGGTGCCGCACCTGCTCGGCGCCCGGGAAGACCGGGCGGCCGCGCGGATGGGGGCCGCGGGCGCCGCGACCGTGCCCGGAGTCGACCCGGTCTACGCCGTCAAGCTGGTGGACGAGTTCCATGGCCAGGGCCTGCAGGGCGTCCTCGTGCAGCCGACCGGGCCGCGCGCTCCCGCGTTTCCCGGGGTGGGCGTGCTGCCGAAACCCGGTGAAGCGGTGTTGTCGCCGGCGCTCGCCGACCTCCTGGCGTCGCCGGCGGGGGAGGAGCTGCGGGGGCGGTTCCCGCAGCCCGTGATCGGCACCATCGGCGACGCCGGGCTGACCGGCCCGAACGA
Organism: Amycolatopsis sp. NBC_01307; assembly: GCF_035975215.1. Taxonomy (NCBI): domain Bacteria; kingdom Bacillati; phylum Actinomycetota; class Actinomycetes; order Pseudonocardiales; family Pseudonocardiaceae; genus Amycolatopsis; species Amycolatopsis sp. NBC_01307. The sequence goes on from NZ_CP108403.1 coordinate 1,287,641, forward strand.
GCTGTACTTCTACCTCGGGTCCGCGACCGCCGCCGCGCAGCCGGCCGCGGTCGCGGTGAACCGCGTCGGCGGGCCGCTCACCGGCCACCGCGACCTGACCGCGCTGGAGCTGCTGCTGGTCGTGGTCGGGGCGACGACCTGCCTCGTCCCGGTTGTCGTCTTCGTGGTCGCCAGCACCCGGCTCGCCGCGGCGTCGCGGGACCGGCGGCTCGCGGCGCTGCGCCTGGTCGGCGCCGACCGCGGCCAGGTGGTGCGGATCGCCGCGGGGGAGGCGCTGCTCGGCGCGCTCGCCGGGCTCGTGGCGGGCGGGGTCCTGTTCCTGGTGGTGCGCGCGCTCGTCCCGCTGATCACCGTGTCCGCCTTCCGCGGCGGCATCTTCGGCGAAGACGTCGTGCCCGACTGGCGGCTCGGCGTGCCGATCGCGGTGCTGCTGCCGGTGCTGGCGTGCGCGGTGGCCGCGTTCGCGCTGCGGCGGGTCGTCATCGAGCCGCTCGGCGTGGTGCGGCGCGGGATCCAGGCCCCGCGGAAGTTCTGGTGGCGGCCCCTGCCCGCGGTCGTGGGCGTGGTCCTGTTGGCGACCCGTTGGGAGAAGGTGTCGGCCGACGCCGGCGACCCGGCGGTGATCGGCGGGGTGGTCCTGCTCCTGATGACCGTCCCGCTGGTGCTGCCGTGGCTGGTCGAGCGGGTCGCGGGCCGGCTGCGCGGCGGTTCGCCCGCTTGGCTGCTGGCCGTCCGCCGGCTGCAGGTGGACAGCGCGACGGCGGCGCGCCTGGTGAGCGGCATCGCCGTGGTACTGGCCGGATCGATTGCCCTGCAAGGGGTTTACGTCCGCGCCGAGAGCGACCACCTCGACCCGGGAAGCGTCCGGGTGCTGGCGAGCAACTTCGCGTCGAGCCTCACCGACGTCCAGGTGTTCGCCGCCGCCGTCCAGGAGCTGCCGGGAGCGCGTGGCGTCCCGGTGACGACCTCGGGCACGCTGGTGAACGCGGCCGGCGCGGAGACCCAGCTCATCCTAGGAAGCTGCGCCGAACTGCGGTCCGAAGGAGCACCGGGGGACTGCCGCGACGGCGACGTGTTCGCCGTCGGAACCCCCGAAGCGAACGCCTACCACCCGGCCCCGGGCGACCGAACCTGGTTCGCCGGCGCCCGGCGCGCCGACCCAGGCGTCCCACCACAGTGGACGGTCCCGGCGGACCGCTTCCGCGCCATATCAACAGAACACCCGGCGGCCCTGCTGGCCACCCCGGCCGCACTGGCCCCGGCGACAAGCGTCGGGCTGATCTCGAACATCACGATCCCCGCGGCCGGCCCGGACGTGGTGGAGCAGCTGCGCAACACGGTCGGACAACTGGGCTGGAACGGCATAGTCTCCTCGGTCGGCACAGAACGCGACGGCACGTACGCGCTGATCACCCGCGTGCTGTCGGTGGGCTCGATCCTGGTGCTGCTGCTGGCCGCGGGCAGCCTGATGATCGCAGCCTGGGAGCAACTGAGAGAACGACGCCGCAGCCTGGCTGCCCTGATGGCCAACGGCGTCGGACGTGGCGTACTGGCCCGCTCACTGCTGTGGCAGATGGCAATCCCGGTCGCGGTGGGCGTGGTCATCGCGGTGATCGAAGGAATCGCCCTGGACTGGCTGCTGCTGAGGTCAGTGGGACACCGCGAGCTGGCGGTCGACATCTCGGCAATCCTGTTCCTGACCGCAACAGCGGCAATAGCAGTACTGGCCGTAACAGCGGTAACCCTCCCAGCCCTCTGGCGGACGACAAGCCTGGAACAGCTAAGGGAGGAATGACCGGGGGCATGGCTTCGTTAGGGCTCGTCGACTCCGGCCAGCTCCACGGCTGTGCGGGCGACATCCGGCCCGGCGACGTCCGCGACGACGATGCCGCGGTTCATCTGGTAGCGGACCAGACCTGCGCTTTCGGGGGTCCGCGCGGCTTCGCGGAGGTACTGCAGGAGCCACCGAGCGCGGCGACGGCGGCTTCGAGGGCCTGTACGGGCTCCGAACCGGCAAACCCGTACAGGCTTGGCAGGGCCTCGGTGGTTACTGGTTTCGGCCTGCCGTGACGCCGCCGTCGACGTCCCAGATCGCGCCGGTGACCCAGCCCGCCTGGTCGGAGAGGAGGAAGGTGACCACGGCGGAGACGTCCTCGGTGGTGCCGATCCGGCCGATCGGGTGGAAGTCGTTGAATCCCGCCAGGACGGTGTCGACCTCGGCCGGTGGGATGAAGCCCTCGTAGATGGGGGTGGCGACCACGGCCGGGGAGATGGCGTTGACCCGGATCTTGTGGGTGGCCAGCTCCAGGGCGAGGTGCTGGGTCAGGGCGTGCAGGCCGGCCTTGGCCATCGAGTACGCCGATGACGGGGTCGCGGCGATGGCCTGCTTCGCCCACATGCTGCCGATGTTGACGATGGCGCCACCGCGGCCGCTGGTCACCATGTTCTGCGCCACGGTCTGGGTGATCAGGAAGGTGGCCTTGTTCAGGTCCAGGTAGGCGTCGTAGTCGGCGGGGGTGTGTTCGAGGAACGGCAGCGGCCTGAACACGCCTGCCGCGTTGACGAGCAACGTCGTGTCGGCGTGCTGGCCGGTCAGTTCCTCGCGCACCCGCGTCACCTCGGCGGGATCGCGCAGGTCGGCGGTGATGCCCCAGGCCTGTCCGTGGGCGGCCAGGTCGGCCACGGTCTTCTCGACCCGCTCGGGGCGGGAACCGATGACGACCGCGCTGCCGCCGCGGGTGACGACGTCCTCGGCGATCTGACGGCCCATGCCGCTGCTGCCGCCGACTACGACGAGCTTGCGACCGGTGAAGTCCTGTCCCATGGTGTTTCTCCTCATCTGACTACCTACTAGTTGGAAGGTTGAGTGGTCATGCGAAAAAGTGTTGCGGTGGTGCGTTTTCAGAGCAGGGCGTCGACCAGGGTCGCCGCCACCGACCGGACCACATCGCGGTCCCGTCCGGCGTCGCCGTCCGGTTGCCCGTGAGCGCGGGCCAGGAGCAGTGCTCCCTCCAGGGACGCCAGGTAAGCCTCGGCCGCCGCACCGGTCCGGGTGGCGGGCATGCCCGCCTCGGCCAGCACGCCGGCCACCCATTGCCGCTGATCGGCGAAGAACGCGTCCGTCGCCTGCCGTACCTGAACGGGCAGGCTCTCCGCGTCCACGGCGAAGACGCCGCAGAGGCAGATGCGGCCGCCTTGGGCAAAGGTCTCGGCGTACAGCCCGGCGTAACCCACCAGGCGCTGCCGCGCGCCCGCCGCGTCGTCGTCGACTTCCTTCCGCGCTACGGCGAACCGTTCCCGATAGCGCGCGATCAGCGCCTCGGCCAGTGCGGCTTTGGTGGGGAAGTGGTGGTGGATGCTCGGCTTCGTGATGGACAGCTCGGCACTGATGTCGGCGTAGGAGAAGCCGTTGTACCCCCGAACCTGCACCAGCGTCTGGGCGCTGTCCAGGATCCGATCCGCTGTCGTGGTCACGCGATATTTCTACCTTCTAGTTGGTAGGGAGTCAAGGTGAGTCGCCAGCCGGCAGCCGGTCAGTCGATCGGGTAGCCGGTTGCGGCGACGCGATCCGCGACGGTCGCCAGGGTGGTGGTGGAGTTGAGCGCGGTCACGACGTTCGCGGTCAGCGGGTGCCCGGCGTAGATGTGGCGCACCGCGTCGAGGTCGATCGGCCTTTCGTAGTAAGCCTGCGCCCACTCCCGGAATGCCCTGGGTGTGCCGTCGGTCAGCAGGGCGAACAGCCAGTCGGCCCCGTCGTCGCCCTTGTCGGGGAACGCGATGACGCCGTGCTGCCAGAGGGTGTCGCCGTGCTCACGCCACAGGCACACCGTGACGTACGGCGTGCCGTACTCGTCGGAGAACGCCGGTTCCGCCACACACTTCCGGAATACTTCGGGCACTGCGTCGAGAACACCGGGCCACGGTTCCTCGTCGTCGGTGGCGTAGGGACTCATCGGCGACTCGTGGTCGAAACCGCGCACGTACGCCCCCGCGGCCGTGAACACGACGGAGTATTCGTTGCCCGCGCCGTCCCGCATGGAGGCCAGTTCCTCACCAGGCGCCCAGGCGGTGTCGTAGAGGTGGTACCGGTCTTCGCTGCCGGGGCTCAGCACGACGTCCAACGCGGCCAGCGCACGGCACAGCGCGCGCAGGTCGGTGATGGCGGGCAGGCGACGAGCGAGGTCGTACACGGTCACCTCGATATCCAAGCAGACAGCCCGAACGTGCTGGGGCACAGACGGAAGCAGGGACAGCGCGGTTACGCGGTCAGGTTGGCGACGACGAGGGCGGCGATCTTCTGCGCGGCACCGCAGGGGTCGTGCTGCCACGGGCCGGCTTCGGGCTGGTCGGCGGTGGCGGCGCTGATGTGGACGAGGGTGCTGTTGTCGGCGGCGAGTGCGAGGGTGCAGCCGCGCGGGCCGTCGGCTTGCTTGCTGGGGACGTTCTCGTCGATGGCGACGATGACGGCCGGGTAGATGGTCTCGACGGTGATCGGCTCCCAGTGGTTGCCGGTGTCGTGGCCGAGGGTGTGCTCTTGGTACAGGATTTGCAGGCTGTCGCCCAGGTTCGAGGTGCTGACCTTGGCGACGGCGCCGAACGTGGTGACACACCGGTTGCCGTCGCGGCTGCGTTCACCGCCGGTGAAGCCGAGGGCGGTGAGCTGCTCGACCGTGACCGCGGCGCACGGATCGGCCCGGAACCGGCCGGCTCCGCTCATCCCGACCCCGGGGATCGGCGGGACCGACACCGACGGCTGCGCCGGAACCGGCGGCCGGCCGGACGAGCAGCCGGCACTCAGCCCCAAGACCAGCAGGGCGGCGACGACAGCGCAGCGGGTGCGGTGATGGGTCATGAGTGGGTGGCTCCCGGCTTGACCTGCCAGCGGGCCGGATCGTCGATGACGTCGTTGCTGTCGCCGACGTCGGGCAAGGTGGCGAAGTTGGCTTCGATGACGGACAGCTGAAGACGGTTGCCGAGCTGCTTTCCGATGTCGGTCATCAATCCACCGAGCAGGGTCAGGCAGTCGGTCCAGAACGTCGCGAACGCGGAGTTGACCGCATCGGCGATGTCCTTGAACTCGATGACGGCTAGCGGGGGCATCGCCGTCGACACCCCGATGGCGATGCCGATCTTCCCGCCGAGCTGAGCGAGGTTGATCGCGCATTTGCCGATGGTCGTGAGCAGAGTCTTGTAGGTTTCGATGATCGTCTGGGCGATGGCGGACATCGTGTTGGTCAGGCTGATCAGCGAGTTCTGGTTCTGCCCCAGGATGGTCACGGCCTTGTCGGCGTAAGCGCCGAACTGATCGGCGGCGTCGCCGTGCCAGGCTTTCGACAAGGTCAGCTGGGCATCGCTGAGCTGATTGGCCGCGTCCGACAGGGACGACTCATTGGCGAACCTGTCGGCGAGCTGCAGAACTTTGCCGATGTCACCGGCGACGAACACGCGGAGCTTGTCCAGCAAGGTCACGATGCCGTGCGCACCGATGAACTCGGCCCAGTGGCGGATCGTCGCGTCGGAGTCGGTGGGGTAGGGCAGGCCCGCCTGAGGTGTCGTGACCGGCGCCGGCGGGCCCGTCGTCCACGGCGTGGGCATGTCGCTCACGGAAGGCCTCCTTCGAGCTTCTTGAGCCGCTCGTACTCGGCGGCGTCCTGCTGTTCGTAATAGGAGGCGGCGGTCTGCAGAGCCCGAGAAAGCTGCTGCAGCGTCTCGGCGTTCTTCGCCGAAACCCCGCGGATGGTCTCGATGGCCCGGTTGTACTGCTCGGCCGTTCCCGCGCCGTGGATGTCGGGCATGATCGTGGTCAACGTCCCGGGCAAGCCCAGATCGAACTCGCCGAGCAGGGTCCCGGCGAGATCCGTCCGGGCGAACGTGGTGACCAGGTCGGCGGCACCGGCGACGTCATCGGCGGCTTTGCGCAAGGCTTCGGGGTAGACCCGGTAGCCGCGGCCGGAGATGTCGTTGGGGTCGAAGGTCATGCCAGCCCCGTTTCGGTGACGAACGCGGCGACGGTGTCGCCGCGTTGCCGATCGGCTCGGTTTTCGGCGTCCCGGATGCCCTGCAGCAGGGTGCGGGCCAGGGCGTCGGCGGAGTACTGGTGCAGCTCGGCGACGTCGAGGGTCACCGCGGTCAGGTCGCCGGCTCCGGACACGGTCACCGAGCCCAGTTCTCCCGGCAGCCGCCACTGCAGCGGAGCTTGTTCGGCGCCGTGAGCGGTCTGCGCGACCGCGGCCACGGCGGCGTCGATCTCCCGCGCGAGGCTGTACAGCTCGTCCTGGTAGTTCACCAGCGTCCCCGTTCCTCGTTTTCGCCGCTGTCGCCGAGGAAGTCGAGGTTCTCGAAGTTCTCCTCCTCGACCTCCACCCGCCGGGGACGTGCGGACGCCGGCGAAAGGTTCGGCTGGACCGGGTCCGGTCGCGTGCGGTCGTCGTGGGCGGGGCCGACCCGGTGGTCGACGGCGACGCCGCTTGGTGGCGGGGCTGGAGCGGGCCGCCACACCTGGTCCTTGTCCAGGACCGCGCGCATCTTCGCGGTGGCCACAGTGGTGGCTTGCCGACGTGCGGCCGCCACGGCCTCCACCACGTCCGGTCCGACCGTATGCGGGTGGGCGCCGCGCATCGCCGCGGTGCTGATCTTGAGATCCAAGAGCCGGCCGTGGCCGCTCACGGCCGCGGTCACCGCGCCGTCGCGGGACTGGCCGGTGAACCGGACCCGCCTCAGTTCCTCGTCCAGTTCCGCGGCCTGTCGTCGCATTGTGTCCGCGCTGAAAACCACGTCGGTGTCGCCTCCCCACGTTCCCGACACGCACTTCCGAGGTCGACACCCGCGGCCGTCACTGGTGGTCGCGGGCCGGTCACCCCATGCGGGCCAGCGTAGCCGATCGGGACTCCTGTCGACGGCACTTTGCCCACCACCGCGCCCTGAAGATGACAGGCAGCGAGCGGCCGTCACCCGCGTAACACGGGGGCGCGGTCGCCGACTTACTGACGACCAGGCCACTTGTCCCGTGAAGGAATCGTTGTGTCGCAGCGCGAGATCGAACTGGTCGTCGGCTCGACTTCGACCGGCTTGACCGGCCGGCGATCCGGGTGAGCCAGGCACCCGAGCGCGCTCGGCGCGGCGTGCCGCGGATCGAGGTCAGGTTCGACATCGACGCGGACAGCACGGTGCAGGTGACCGTGAAGGACTTGGCCAGAGGCAAGGGCCAGTGCGTGCTGATCGACGCGGACGCGGCCCGCGTGGTGGCGCAGCCGGATCCGCACGCGGCCTTGATCCCGGTCGTCGCGGATTCTGGGCCCACGGTGAAGCGCTGACGCAGGAGCCGCTGGGACGGCGGGCGACGGTCGCTCAAGGGCGGTTCGGGGCGGCCAAGGCGGTGGTGAGGAAGTCCTGGGCGACTTCGCGCAGCTTCAGGTTCTTCTCCTGTGATGCCTTGACCAGCAGGTCGAAGGCGTCGCCGGCCGGGATTTGGTGTAGGGCCATCAAGATGCCCTTCGCCTGGTCGATCACCGCTCGGGAGGTCAGTGCGGTGCGTAGCTGTTCCATCGTCTCGCGGGCCGTCTGGTGTCGGCGGGTGCTGCGCAGTGCCGCTTCGGCGGCGGTGGTGTAGAGCGCCAGCAGGGCCCCGTCGAGCGCGCCGAAGCTGTTGCCGCCGGTGTCGTACAGGTTGAGTGAACCGTGGTACTCGCGGTCGATGAACAGCGGCGCGGACAGGTAGCCGAGCACAGCGGACTCGGCGGCGGCCGCGGCGAACTCGGGCCACTGCTGGGCTGCTTCGGTCACCTTGACCCGCTGGAGCTCGCCGGTCCGGGCGGCCTCCAGGCAGGGGCCTTGCCCGGCGTCGTACTGGGCCTGGTCGATGTGGTGCGCACTGTCACCGGTCGACGCCGCGGTGTAGGGGTTGCCCTCGCGCAGCAGGGTGATGCTGGCGAGTTCCGCGTCCGGCACGGCGTGCACGACCTGCTGGCACACCCGCTGCAGGACCACCGTCAGCGCTTCTTCCTCCTTGAAGGTGCCGGCCAGCCGGTCCAACGCGGTGGTGACGTCGTCCACTCGCCGTGCGGCGTCCCGCTCGTCAAGCAGGTTCTCGTCCATGGGGCGCTCCTTCGGGGGCAATGCGCTCGGTCTCGGGCGTGCGGGTACGCCGAAGACTAATCGTCCGATCGGCTGATCATCGAGCCGGGAAACGGCGGCGGTGTCACGTGATCCTCACGCGGTGGTGAGCCGTCGATCCGCCGTCCGAGGGGATTCTCGCGGGTCCCGCTCTTGCCTCGGCCACTTACCGTTACCGAAATGCGGATCTTCGGGACACTGTGTGAGCGTCGGCACTTTGACGCGGTCTGCCGCGGCCCCGTTCACTTGTCTTCGTTCCGGTGGCGCATCCGGACCGCCGGGAAGGACGAGGACGACTATGGGTACGCCGGATCTGGTCAGGGAATCCGCGCTGGGCGGGCGGTTGGTGCTGTGGGAGGAGTCGGCCCGCGACGGCGCGCAGGGCAAAACCCTGATGAGCGGGGACTTCCGCGTCCGGCTGGCCCGTGAGCACGGCCGGGTCTTCGGTGGTGACGGGCCCCGGCACGTCGTGTTCGCGGCCGGATTCCCCGCGGTGTGCGCGGAAGAGTTCGCCGCCACCCGCCGGGTCGCGGTGGAGACGGCCGGGTCCGTGAGTCCCGCCGCGGTCTGCCGGGCCACCCTCGACGACGTGCGGCAAGCGTGCGACGCGGTGCGGGGTACGCCGAACGCGCGGGTGATGATCGTGGTGCCCGCCTCCGACGTGATGGCCGACGCGATGGTCCACCGGCCCGCCGTCGACGCGCTGGCCGACGCCGTCACGCTGGTGCGGGCCGTGCGCGACGGCGGCACCGGCGTCATCCCGGACGTGTGTTTCGCCGACGCGCCGCGCGCCGACGTCGACGTGCTGGCCGGCGCGGCGAACGCGCTGACCGAGGCCGGCGCCGGCGTGATCGTCGTCGCCGACACCACCGGCGACCTGCTCACCGAGCGGTGCGCCGAGCTGTTCCAGGCACTGCTCGAGCGGGTGGCCGACGACGTCGTCCTGGCCTCGCACCTGCACAACGACCTCGGGCTCGGCCTGGCGAACACGCTGGCGGCGGTCCGGGCCGGCGTCCGGGTGGTGTCGAGCTCCTGGCTGGGCGTCGCGGAACGCAGCGGCATGGTCGCCACCGAGCAGCTCCTGTTCCTGCTCGCCCACCGCACCGCCGAACTGCTGGGCGAGGCCGACCTCTGGCACACGGCACCCGACCTGACCCGGATTCCCGCGATCGCCCGCGCGGTGGCGGCGGAGACGGGCCTGCCGCTGACGGTGACCACCCCGATCGTCGGCACCGGCGTCGGCACGATCTCCACCGGCACGCCGTTCGTGCGGCCGGCGACGTTCCAGCCCTTCGACCCGGCGGTGCTGGGCATCGAGCCGACGGTGGTGCTCACCCACCTGGCCAGTACCCGGGTGCTGCGCGCGGTCGGCGAACGGGCGGGCCTGGTGCTCGACCGCGCGGAGACGGCGGCGGCGCTGGCCTGGGTGAAGGCCGAAGCGTTCCGCCGCAACGAAGCGGTCGTCCCGGTCGAGAGCCTCGTCGGGTTCGTCGACGCGTTCCGCGCGACCGCCGCGGTGCCGGCGACGTGACGGCGATCCTGACGCAGCCCGCCGCAGCCGCCGACGCGTTGCGGGCGGGCTCGGCGGTCGTGTTCCCGAACCCGTACCCGCTGACCTCGGTGGTCGCCGCGACCGCGCCCGACGTCGTCAACACCGCCAAGGGCCGCCCCGCGGACCAAGCCGTCGCGTTGTGGCTCGTCGACGACGAGCCCTGGTCCGAGTTCGCCGCCGCCCTCGATCTCGACGACGCCACCCGGGTGCTCGTCCGCGAGCTCCTGGTGCGCGAACGGCTGACGCTGCTGCTGCCCGTGGTGAGCGGCCGGGCGCCGGGCTGGGCGTCACCGGCCACCCGCGACGGCCACGCGCTGGTGTTCGGCGCGTGCGGGGACCCGGTGCGCCCGATCCTCACGGACGTCGGGCACCTCCACGTCAGCAGCGCCAACCGCACCGGGCACCCGCCGGCGGCCTCTGCCGCCGAGGCGCGCGCGATGTTCCCGCCGGAGGTGCACGTCCTCGAGAGCGCCGATGACTCGCCCGCGGCCGGGCGCGCGGCGACCACCACACTGCGCGTGAGCCGGCATCGCAGCTTGACGCACACCCGCCTCGGCGCTCAGGACCGCGCACACGGCGGCCCGGAGGCTTACCTCGCGCACTTGCGGGCCGGTTACGTCACCTGAGCACCCTCGGTGTTCGGCTCAGTCCCGCACGACCCGCAGGCACAGCCGGGTGAGGACGGCGCGGAGCTCGTCGTCGGGCAGTGCGTCGAGGCGGCGCGTGACCACGCCCAGGTCGCTGATCAGCGAGTAGGCCGCGATCTGGTCGGCTGTCGGCGCCGGGCCGAACAGCAGGTGCAGGGCGCGGTCGGCCAGCTCGTCGAGGGTGCGGCTGATGCCGGGGTGCCGCCGGACGATCGGGTCGGCGTGGCTCATCGGCGCCAGCGTGCGGTACGCGGTGACGACCTGGCCGACCCAGTGCGTGACGAAGGATTCGCGGCGCTCGTCGTGGTCGGCGATCTGCTCGAGCGCGTCGAGCCCGGCGGCCAGCGCGGCAACCGTGGGTTCGAGCAGGGCCTCGAGGATCGCGATCTTGGTGCGGAAGTAGTAGTAGACGTTCGCCTTCGTGACACCCATCGTGTCGGCGATCTGCTGCAGCGAAGTGGCGTCGAACCCGTGCTCCAGGAACAGCCTCCGCGCCGTGTCCAGCACCGCCTGCCTGGTCTTCTCGGCCTGCGCCGCCCGTACCGCCGCCACCTGGTCATCGTAGCGCCCGCGGCGGACCGGAGGTGGTGCTACGCTGGTTTCGTTAGCCGAACGGCTAACGAAGCGAGGAGGACGTGATGTCGGGTTCGGTGCTGGTGACCGGCGGGACCGGCTACGTGGCGGGCTGGTGCGTCGCCGAGCTGCTCGGCCGCGGTTACGACGTGCGGGCGACCGTGCGTGACGCGAGCCGGGGCGACCGCGTGCGGCGGGCGGTCGCGTCCGTCTCGGACCGGACGGACCACCTGGAGTTCGCGGTGGCGGACCTGACCCGCGACGACGGCTGGGAGGAAGCCCTCGACGGCTGCGGCCACGTCCTGCACGTCGCCTCACCGCTCGGTGCGGACGGCGCGGACGCGCAGGCCTTGCTGGTCCCGGCCCGCGACGGCACGCTGCGGGTGCTGCGCGCCGCGGCCGCGGCGGGGGTCCAGCGGGTCGTCATGACGTCGGCGGCGAACACGGCCAGCCCGACGTCCTACACCGCCGACGGCGTCACCGACGAGACACTGTGGACGGACCTGGACGCGCCGAAGCTGCCCGCTTACCGGCGTTCGAAGACGGCGGCCGAGCTGGCGGCGTGGGAGTTCATGAAGTCCTACGACGGGCCGATGACGCTCGCCACCGTGCTGCCGGGTGCGGTGTTCGGGCCGGTGCTGTCGCCCGACACGCTGGGCTCGGTCCGGATCATCTCCCGGCTGCTGGCCGGCGCGATGCCCGGCACCCCGCGCATCGGCCTGGAGGTCGTCGACGTGCGGGACCTCGCCGACGTCCACGTCCGCGCCATGACCGCCCCCGCGGCGGCCGGCCAGCGGTTCCTCGCGACCGGCGAGTTCCTGTGGATGCACGACATCGCGCGCATCCTGCGCGACGGCCTCGGCGAGGACGGCCGCAAGGTCCCGACGCGCAAGCTGCCGGACCTCGCCGTCCGCGTGTCCGCGCTGTTCGACCGCTCGCTGCGGGAGATCATGCCCTCCCTCGGCCGCCGCAGCCGCCACAGCACGGCGAAGGCGAAGTCGTTGCTGGACTGGACACCGCGGCCGGCGGAGGTCGCCGTCCTCGACTGCGCCCGCAGCCTCATCGACCACGACGTCGTCGGGAAGTGACGCCCATGAGCCCCCAGAATCCCATCGAGGACACGCCGTTCGACGCCGCGTCGACGGCCGAGCAGGTCGCCGCCGGCGTCGACCTCACCGGCAAGCTCGCCGTCGTCACCGGCGGGCACTCGGGCATCGGCCGGGAGACGACCCGGGTGCTGCGCGAGCGCGGTGCCCACGTCGTCGTTCCCGTGCGCGATCCCGCCAGGGCCGCGGGCATGCTCGAAGGCATCGACGGCGTCGAGATCGACCGGCTCGACCTCGCCGACCCGGCGTCGGTGGACGCGTTCGCGCGGCGGTTCCTCGCGTCGGGTCGCGCGGTGGACATCCTGGTCACGAGCGCGGGGATCATGGGCGTGCCCCTGACGCGCGACGCGCGCGGCAACGAGTCGCACTTCGCGACCAACCACCTCGGGCACTTCCGGCTCACCGCAAGGCTTTCGCCGGCATTGGCCCGGGGCGCCCGCGTGGTGTCGGTGTCCGCGGCGGCGCACCGGCTGTCGCCGGTCGTGGTCGACGACCTGGCCTTCGAACGCCGCGAGTACCACCCGATGCTCGGGTACGGCCAGTCGAAGACGGCGAACATCCTGTTCGCGCTCGAGCTGGATCGCCGTGGGGTGCAGGCGTTCTCCGTCCACCCGGGATCCATTGTGGACACCAACCTGAGCGGCTGGGCCACCCCGGAGACGCTGCGGGCGATGAAGCTCGTCGACGACGACGGCAAGCCGGTGATCGATCCGTACGCGGGCAAGAAGACGGTCCAGCAGGGCGCGTCGACCAGCGTGTGGTGCGCGGTCAGCCCCCAGCTGGCCGGCCTCGGCGGGGTGTACTGCCTGGACAACAACATCGCGCCGGTGGCGCCGGAGCTCGACCACGACGCGAGCCGGCACGGGACGGGCGAAGTCCCGCCGGCGGGCGTGTCCCCGCACGCGATCGACCCGGCCGCGGCCGCGCGGTTGTGGTCGGTGAGCGAGGAACTGACGGGCGTCAGCTTCCCGGCGCGGTGACGGCCCGGTGCACGGTGTCGCCGGGCGCACCTTCAGCACGTCACCGCGGGGAGTCCAGCTCCCGCAGGCCGCGGCGGAGGTGCTCGCCGACCGCGACGGCTTGGGCGGGCAGGCCGGTCGGCTCCAGGATGTCGAGCACCGCGTGGCCCGCGGCCGCGGCGAACGTCGAGAAGTACCCGTAGCGGCCCGCCAGGACGTCGGCGATCTTGCGCCGCGTGACGACGGCGCCGATCGGGTTGCCCACGCCCATCGGCTTGTCCAGCGTCACCAGGTCCGGCGTGATCCCGGAGAGAGCGAAGCGTCACAGCTGCGGCCCGCAGCCCGAGCCGGACGCAGGCCCGCTGCGCGTCACGGCGATGCCCGTAAACGGGCATGAAGGCATGCTAGCATGCGGGCATGACTCAAGCCGTCAAACGGCAGTTCAGCGTCTACCTGCCGCCCGAGCTCATCAGGCGGGTCAAGCACGCGTCCGTCGACGCCGACGAGTCGCTCTCGGCGTTCGTCGAGCACGCGCTCGAGGAGTACCTGCGACGCGGTGAGGAGCGATCGTGATGCGCGTGCTGCCGATCCGCTACAGCGCGGACGTCGAGGCCCTGACGCGGTTCTACCGGGCCCTTGGCCTGGAGGCCGGGCCGGCGTCGCGCCCCGGCGGCTGGATCGAGCTGCCCGCCGACGGCGGCACGCTGGCCCTGCACCGCGGGACCGCGGAGGAGGCCGGCCGGTGCGAGCTGGCGTTCGAGGCCGACGAGCCGCTGGAGGACGTCGCGGATCGCTTGCGGGCGGCCGGGTTCGAGCCCGGCCCGGTGACCGACGAAGGCTTCGGCTTCTCGCTGCGCGTCCGGGATCCCGACGGCGTGTGGGTGCAGATCAACCGGTACGACCGAGAGCTGTACACGTGAGAGGTGCCCCGCCGGTGCTCGCCGCCGGGATCGTCGCGCTCGAGTTCGCGGCCGCCGTGACCGGGTTCGTCGCGTCCACGCTGCTGCCCGTCGTCGCCGACGACCTGGACGCGCGGGGCCGGCTCGGGCTCCTGATCGCCGGCTCGACACTGGGGTTGTTCGTCGCGCTCCCGCTGGCGAGCCGGGTGCTGGGCCGGCTGGGCCCGCGGCGCACCCTGGCCGCCGGGATGCTCGCCTACCTCGGTGGGCTCGCACTGGCCGCGTCCGCTCAGGCTGCGTGGGTGTTCGCGCTGGGGCAGTTCACCAGCGGCCTGGCCGGCGGGCTCCTGGCGGTGTTCGGGATCAGCTCGGCGATCCGGCACCTCGACGAACGGCTGCGCATCAGGGTGGTCGCGGCGTCGTCGGCGATGTGGATCGTGCCCGCTCTGGCCGGCCCGGCCGCGACGCTGGGCCTGGAACACCTCGTCGGGTGGCGCTGGACCCTGCTGGTGCCGGTGCCGTTCGTCCTTTTCGGACGGTTGCTGGTCGTGCGCGCCGTCCGGGACGACCCGGCCGTCGAGGCCGCGCCGCGCCCGCTAGGCCGGACGCTGTCGGTGCCGCTGGGCGCCACGTGCGTCGTGCTGAGCGCGGGGTGGTGGCCGCTCGCGATCGCCGGCGCGGTGCTCACGGTGGCGGGGACGGTCGCGATCCTGCCCGCGGGAACCGCGCGCCTGCGGCGGGGGACGCCCGCCGCGCTCGGGGCGATGGTGCTGTTCGCGGCCGGCTACTTCGGCGCGGACAGCCTGATCACCGTGCTGCTGACGAGCGGGTTCCGGATGAGCCTCGGGCAAGCGGCGGTCGTGCTGAGCGCCGCCCCGCTGGGGTGGGCGGTGACGAGCCTGCTGGCCACGCGGTGCACGTCGGCGTTTCCGGTCGCCGGTCTGAGCCTGACCGCGCTCGGCACGGCGGTGCCGGCGGTCGAGCTGGCCACCGGCGGCTCGTTCGGCGTCGTCCTCGGCGCGTGGACCGCGGCCGGGATCGGCGTCGGGCTCGCATACCCCAGCCTGTACATCCGGGCGACGACCGCGGGCTCGAGCGGATTCACGGCCACGGAGCTGGCGACCGCGGTCATCACGGCCGAATGCGTCGGCCAGCTCCTCGGCCGTGCGGTCGGCGGCACCTTGAGCTCGGCCGGCACCACCGGCGGGCTGGTCGCCGCCTACGTGCTGTTCGCGCTCGCCCTGATCGCGGCCGCGGGTGCCGCGAGCCGGACATCGACCGCCGGGTAGCCATCATTCCGGCGGGGTATCGGTGAATCCGGGCGGCGCCGACCGGACCGATTCCCGCTCGAAACGACGTCGATTACGCGGAATGGCCCATGGCCGCGCCGCTGAACGGCTGTCATGCCTTACTTCTTCACGGCGGCGACCTTCTTGCGCGGCGTGCGCTTGCGGGCCGCGACCGGTTCGGCGGCCTGTCGCTGCGCCTCGTCGTAGGCGGTGACGATCTCGGAGGAGAGGCGGCCGCGTTCGGAGACCTCATAGCCGCTTTCCCCGGCCCAGGCGCGGATCGCGCGTGAGCGCTCACGGTCCGCGCTGCTCGCCGTCGACTGCCCGGTGGCGACGCGCACCTTGCGGCCGCCGGTCTTGCGGCTCGCGGCGATGAACCGCGCGAGTTCCCCGCGCAGGGCGGTGGCGTTGTCGTCGGAGAGGTCGATCTCGTAGCTGACGCCGTCGAGGCCGAAGGGAATGGTGTGGGTGGCGGGGCTGCCGTCGAGGTCGTCCAGCATCTCGACGAGGACCTTTTGCGCCATGGGAATTCTCCAACCGGTTGACTGTGTGTCCGTGGTGACCAGGAGCACGATATGCGGGATCCACTGTGGATCATACATACCCACCGGTATTATCGCAATTTCCCGAAAACGCGAACAAGTATCGTGAAAATGTCACAGGGCCGGGCGGACGGCGTTTATGGCTGGTGCGGGCGTCGCCGTTGACGACCGCGTTCGTTCCGCCTGATCAGCCGGGCCGCTCGGGTGAGCGGAGCAGGTCGTCGAGGCCGCCGCGGGCGTCCGCCATGACGAGCTCCTCCGCGGTGGCCGCGTCGCCGGCGCGCAGGGCGCGGACCAGCGCGCGGTGGCCGGAGTAGCGGTCGAGCCCGAACCGGTCGTCGGCCAGCACGTGCTCGATCAGGCGGCTGCGCCGCTCGGCGCGGGAGAACACCCGGCTCTGCTCCAGCAGCCGGACGAGCACCGGGTTGCCGGCGCACGCGCTCACCTCGTCGTTGAACTGCTGGAAGACGTCGAGCAGGGTGTGGACGTAGTTCTCGACGCGCTGCCCGTCGGCGTGCCGCTGGCGCATGACGATCACCAGGTCGTCGGCGGTGTCGAGGAGCGCGTCGAGCCGGACCAGGTGACCCTTCGTCGCGTGCCGGGCCGCGAAGCGCGCGACCAGCCCGCGCAGGGCGACCTCCACCTCGGCCAGGTCCCGGATCGCGGCGTCCCCGATCATCGCGACGACCACCGTCCGCGGCCCGGCGCGTTCGATGAGGCCGTCCTGTTCCAGGCGCCGGATCGCTTCGCGGACCGGGGTGGGGCTGACGGCGAAGCGTTCGGCCAGGCCCCGTTCGGTGACCTTTTCGCCCGGGCGCAGGTCGCCCGCGGCGATGGCGCCCTGCACCGCGCGGTAGGTGCGGTCGGCGAGCGTCTCCGCCACCGGGGCGGCCGGTGACTGCTGATTCATGTCCTCACCTTAACCGAGCCATGGCATCCCGTTATGCCACCGTTGACAGTTTTGCTATAGCATCTCTAGGGTGACGACAGCGCCGACGCGACGAAGCGGCCGCGGCCCCCGGAGGACTTGCGATGACCACAGTGGACACCCCGAGGGGGCGGAAGAGCGGGCGGCGCATCACGTTCTACGTCGCGCTGGCCGTCTTCGCCCAGGAATCGACGTGGAACTTCTACGACGCGCAGGTGCCACCGCTGCTGCGCGAGCACGTCGGCAGCGCCGCCGTCATCGGGCTGCTGATGGGCATGGACAACGTGCTGGGCCTGTTCATCCAGCCCTGGATCGGCAACCGGTCGGACAACACCCGCACCCGCTGGGGCCGGCGGATCCCGTACCTGGCCGTCGGCATGCCGATCGCCGCCGTCCTGTTCGCCACGATCCCGCTCGCGTCGTCGCTGCCGGCGCTGATCGCGCTCATGTTCGCCTACGCGCTGGTGGCGAACAGCTTCAAGCCGCTGGGGGAGGCGCTGCTGCCCGACTTCATCCGCCCGGAACGCCGCAGCCGGGCCAACGCGGCGGTGAAGATCGCGTCCAGCCTCACCATCATCGTCTCGGCGCTGATCAGCACGTTCCTCGTCGACTCGCACCCCAAGCTGGCCTTCTCGGTGCCTTCGGTCCTGATGCTCGTGTCCGCCGCGGTGCTGGTGTGGCGGGTCCGGGACAGCACTTCGCGCGCCTACCGGGAAGCCGTGGCGGAGGACCGGGAACCGGCGCGGGAGGACACGCCCAAACCGCGCATGCGCGACATCCTGCGGGACATCGCCGGCGACACCGACCGCACCCGGCTGCTGGTGATCCTGGCGATCCTCCTGTTCGGCGCCGCCTGGGCGGCGTCCCGGTCGCTGATCACCAACTACGGCATCGAGGCGCTCGGCCTGTCCCGCGGCAGCGCCGGCGGGCTCACATTGCCCAGCGGGGTGGCGTTCCTGCTCGCGGCGTACCCGCTGGCGCTGCTGTCGGAGCGGATCGGCCGGGTCCGGGTGATGGCGCTGGGCGCGACGGTCTTCGTGGTGTCCCTGACGATCGGCACGCTCCTGCACACCCCCACGGCGACGATCGTCGCCCTGTGCGTGGCCGCCATCGGCGCGGCCGGCTTCGTGATCAACGGCGCGGTGGTGCTGTGGAACCTGGCGCCGTCCAGCCGGGTCCTGGGCACGTACACCGCGCTGTACACGGTGGGCTGGGCCACGGGCGGCTTCCTGGGCCCCGCGGTGGTGGGCGGAATGGTCGACGTGACCGGCTGGCGCCTCATGCCGATCGACGCCGCATTGCTCGCGGTGTTCGCCCTGGCCGCGGTGGTCCGCATAGAACTGCTGCGGCGCCGGTCTTCGAGCGAGACGGGAGCCGCGTTGTGAGCACGGTTCTGGTCACCACCGACCACACCCGCCCCGGCGGCGAGGCTGCGGTGGCGTCGGCCGGCGCGGGCCGTGTGGTCGGTTTCGGCGGGGGTGCGGGTGGTTCGGCTGCGGCTCGTGGTGTCGGCCGTCTTGCGCTTCGCGGCGCCGTGGTGCCGATCCACCAAGGAAGGGCGGCGGTGTTGTGAGCACGGTTCTGGTCACCACCGACTACACCCACCCCGGCGACGAGGCCGACACCATCCTCACCGCCGCCGGGCACGAAATCCGCTACCGCCCGGGAGCGCGTGGTGACGAACTGGCCGCGGCCCTGGGCGATGCGGTCGGTGCCATCGTCTCCACCGACCCGTTGACGGCGGACGTCCTCGAACGCGCACCACTGCTGCGGGCCGTCGTCCGCTCGGGTGTCGGGTACGACTCGGTCGACGTCGATGCCGCTGCCCGGCTCGGCATCCGGGTCAGCAACCTGCCCGGGGTCAACAGCAACGCCGTCGCCGAGTACACGCTCGCTCTGCTGCTGGCCGGCGCCCGGCGGCTGGTCGAGTCGGCCGTGGGAGTGCGCGAAGGCGGGTGGCCCAGGCAGAGCGGCCGCGAGCTGCGCGGCGCCACGCTCGGGCTCGTCGGGCACGGCCCGGCCGCCCGGGCCGTCGTCCCGCTCGCGCGGGCGTTCGGGATGCGGATCCTGTGCGCCACTGCCTACCCGGACGGCGGTGCGCCCGGCGTCGAGTTCGTCGAGCTGCCGGAGTTGTTGCGCGAAGCGGACTACGTGTCGCTGCACACCGCGCTGACCGCGCGGACCCGCCACCTCGTCGACGCCGCCGCGCTGGCGTTGATGAAGCCCACGGCGATCCTCGTCAACACCGCGCGCGGGGCACTCGTCGACGAAGCCGCCTTGGCCGGGGCCGTCACCGCGGGGCGGCTCGCCGGTGCCGCCCTCGACGTCGCCCAGGCCGAACCGCTACCGGCCGACAGTCCGCTGCGCGGGGTGGCCGGCATCACCGTGTACTCGCACCTCGCCGGCCAGACCGCCGAAGCCCGGCGGGCCACCGCCATCGCGGCGGCGCACGAACTGCTCGCGTCCCTGCGCGGCGAACCCCGTACCCCCGTAACAGCTAGGAGAGATCAGTGAACGACACGGCAGTGGGCGTCCTCGTGCCCACGGGCATGATCGGCGCGGGGTTCGCCCCGGAAACGGTCGAACGCGGCCTCGCGCTCGGCGCCGACGTCATCGCCGTCGACGGCGGCTCGACCGACTCCGGGCCCCACTACCTCGGGTCCGGCACCCCGAAGACGTCCACCGCCGCGGTCGCCCGCGACATGCGCCTGCTGCTGCGCGCGGCGGCGAAGGCCCGCATCCCGCTCATCGTCGGGTCCTGCGGCACCAGCGGAGCGGACAGCGGCGTCGACTGGCTCGCGGACATCACCGCCGGGATCCTCGCCGAAGACCGGCTCGACCTGACCGTCGCCACGATCCACAGCGAACAGGACCCCGCCTACCTCCGGCGCCGGCTCGCCGAGGGGGCGATCCACCCGCTGCCCCCGCTCGGGCCGCTCGACCGCGCGACCCTCGACGGCTGCGTGCGGGTCGTCGGGATGATGGGCCACGAACCCATCGAGGAGGCCTTGCGCGCGGGTGCTGACGTCGTGCTGGCCGGGCGGGCCACCGACACCGCCGTCGCGGCCGCTTTCGCGCTGCTGAAAGGGCTCCCGCCCGGCCCGGTCTGGCACGCGGCAAAGATCGTCGAGTGTGGCGGCCAGTGCACGACGAACCCCCGCTCCGGCGGCGTGTTCGCGCGGATCGACCAGGATGGCTTCACGATCGAGCCGCTCGACCCCGCGGCGTCGTGCACGCCGACGTCGGTCGCCGCGCACATGCTTTACGAGACCGCGAACCCGTTCCGGATGCGGGAGCCCGCCGGCACCCTCGACGTCTCACGCGCGACCTACCGCGAGGTCGACCACCGGATCGTGCGCGTGGAGGGCTCGGTGTTCGAACCCGCTGCGCAGCACACGATCAAGCTCGAAGGCGCCCGGCTCACCGGCTACGAAACCATGTCGTTCACGGCCATCCGCGACCCGCACATCCTGGCCGGCATCGAGGACTGGGCCGCGCTGCTGAAGAAAGTGCTTGTCGAGCGCGTGCACCAGACGCTCGCGCTGGGGGAGGGGGACTACGAGTTCGACGTCCGGCTCTACGGCCACAACGCGATCCTCGAGGACCTGGACCCCGCGACCACCCCGGCCCGCGAGGTCGGCGTCATGCTCCTGGTGCACGCCGCTGACCAGGCCACCGCGACCGCCGTCGCCAAGATCGCCAACCCGCTGATGCTGCACCTGCCGACGGCGGACATGCCGTACCTGCCGAGCCTCGCGTTCCCGACCTCGCCGGCCGAGACCGAGCGCGGGCCGGTGTACGAGTTCGCGCTCAACCACGTCGTCGACTCCGAGACCCCGACCACGATGTTCCGCACCACCATCCGGAAGGCCCGCGTCGATGCCTGACACCCTGCAAGACCTCGCGACCGAGGTCCGTTCGAAGAACGCGGGCCCGTTCTGGGTCACCATGGAGGTGTTCCTGCGCGACGACGCGGGTTACCTCGTCGCCGCCGACGAGGAGTTCCTGAACGAGACCGTGATCGCGCGGCTGTACGGCGTCCCGGCCGCCGGGGTGCAGATCTTCCGCATCCCGGCGCTCAACGTCGTCAAGATCTCCTTCCCCCGCCCGATTCCCCAGGGCAGCCTGCGCGACCGCGACGTCCACGCCGGGCAGCACCACGTGCCGCTGGCACTCCTGGAGCTGCCCGGCCGAGCTGCCGGAGGGTGAGGTTCAGCGCACGGCCTTGCGGCGCACGAACCCGATCACCCCGGTCGCGACGAACAGGATCGCGCCCACGATGATCAGCCAGAACAGGCCCTTGATGACGAGCCCGAGCACCACCAGCACGGCCCAGATGACCAGCAGGCCGACGATAAGTCCCATGACGCGTTCCTCTCGGTCGATGTGTCGCGTGGGTACCCCGCAGCCCGGCGATCCACTCGGCGGAAGCATCACCGTCCGGTCGCGCCGGGGCGACGCGAGTCACCGGTGTGGGGGACGCTCGTGTGCGGGCCCGGCCGCCGGGGTAACCAGCCGGCATGACGTCCATCGGCTACTTCCTGTCCTGCGAGCAGTACGGCCCTCGCGAGCTCGTCGCCCAGGCCCGGGCGGCCGAGCGCGCCGGCTTCGAGCGGCTGTGGATCTCGGACCACTTCCACCCCTGGAACGACGCCCAGGGCCAGAGCCCGTTCGTCTGGTCGGTGCTCGGCGCCCTGTCCGAGGCCGTCTCCCTGCCGATCACGACGGCGGTGACCTGCCCGACCGTCCGGCTGCACCCGGCCGTGATCGCGCAGGCCGCGGCGACCGCCGCCGTCCAGCTCGACGGCCGGTTCGTGCTGGGCGTCGGCTCGGGGGAGGCGCTCAACGAGCACATCCTCGGCGACCCCTGGCCCTCGGCCGGGCAGCGGCTGGCGATGCTGGAGGAGGCCGTCGAGGTCATCCGCCTGCTGCACGCGGCGGGCGCGCGCGGCGAGTCGATCAGCCACCACGGTGAGCACTACGACGTGGTGGACGCCCGGATCTACACCGTGCCGGCCGAGCCGGTGCCGATCTACGTGTCCGGGTTCGGGCCGCAGGCCACCGAGCTGGCCGGGCGCATCGGCGACGGCTACTGCACGGTCGTGCCGGACGCCGACCTCGTCCGCGCGTTCCGCGAGTCCGGTGGCGGCGGCAAGCCGGTGCAGGCCGGGATGAAGGTCTGCTGGGACGCCGACACCGACGCCGCGCTCGACCAGGCGCACCGGCTGTGGCCCAACGACGTCCTGCCCGGCCAGCTCGCCCAGATCCTGCCGCGCCCCGAGGACTTCGAGGCCGCGACGTCGTTCGTCCCGCGCGCGGACGTCGCGGAGGCGATCGTGTGCGGCGACGACCCGAAGGCCCACGCCGAGCGGGTGCGCCAGTACGTCGACGCCGGGGTGGACGAGATCTACGTCCAGCAGGTCGGTGCCGACCACGACGGCTTCTTCCGCGGCTGGCAGGAGTACGTCCTGCCGGAGTTCCACTGAGGAATGGGCGCGTCTCTGGCAGGGTGACGTGATGGCCTGCCGCATCAGCGAAATCGTCATCGACGCCCGGGACCCGGAGACACTGGCGAAGTTCTGGGCCGCCGTGCTCGGCTACGTCGAGATCGGCCGGGAGCCCGACGGCATCGAGATCGGCCCGCCCGGCACCGGCTTCGGCGGCCCGCAGCCGACGCTCGTCCTCGGCGTCGGCGGGTCGGGGAAGGCGGCGAAGCTGCCGCTGCACCTGGACGTCAGCCCCACCGACCGGGACCAGGACGCCGAACTGCGCCGGCTGCTGGAGCTGGGCGCCAGACCGGCCGACGTCGGGCAGACCGGCGACGAGAGCTGGCACGTCCTGCAGGACCCGGAGGGCAACGAGTTCTGCCTGCTGCGGACCCGCGTCGACCCGGCGGCCTGAGCGGCAGTCCGAAGTGGACACCGCCGGACCGACGGGGTGGCCGGTCCCGCGCACTGGGCCGGAAACCCGGTCAGGCCTGGACTTCCTCGGCGTGCTCCGGCCGTAGGCGGTCGAGGGCCGGGCGGCTCAAGCGGGGTCGCCCGCCCGCGTGCTCGGTCGTCGCCGCGGCTGCCGCGACCGCGAGGCAGGCCGCCGTCTCCAGCGGGCGCCTGCGGGTCAGTGCCGCCGTGAGGGTCGCGACCAGCGCGTCCCCGGCTCCGGTGGTGTCGACGACGTCGGTCTCGACGTCCGGGACGAACCAGGTGCCGTCCGGCCCGGCGAACAGGGTGCCCTGTCCGGACACCTCGAGCACGACCAGCGACGGCCCGCGCCGCCGCAGTTCGGCCGCGGCGCGGACGGCCGTCTCGAGGTCCGCCACCGGCTGCCCGGTGAGCGTCTCGGTCTCGTGGGCGCCGGCGCGCACGACGTCGGACAGGGCGAGCAGCTCATCGGTCAGGTCCGGGTCTTCCGGCGCGCCGTCCAGCACGACGCGGGTGCCCGCGGTGTGCGCCAGCCGCGCGGCCAGCAACGCCGCCGGCGCGGGCTGCTGCAGCTGGACGATCAGGGAGCAGGCGGCCGAGATCGGCGCGGCGGCTGCGGCGACGTCGGTCTCGGTCACCAGCGTGGCGGCCGGGATGTGCTCCAGGTAGCGGCGGCGGCCGTGCTCGTCGACGACGTCGACGATCAGCGCCGTCTCGGCGCCGCGCCGGCGGACCACGTGCGTGGTGCCGATGCGGTCGGCCCGGGCCCGCGCGCGCAGGGCGTCGCCGACGAGGTCCTCGCCGACCACCCCGACGAGCGACACCGACGTGCCCAGCTGGCTCAGGGCCACGGCCTGGTTGGCGCCCTTCCCGCCGAGCACCTCCTGCCGGTGCTGCACCTCGGCCGACGACCCCGCGTCGGGTGCGTCCGGGACTTCGACCACCAGGTCACGAGCGACCTGGCCGACGACCACGACTTCGCTGGGCATGTAGTGCCTCCTCGGCTCCGCAGGTCGGCTACCCCGCGCCGCGAGCACGGCAAACCGCTCGTTCGGGTAGGTGAGCCGGCTCAAGCGGCCCCGAGGACTCGCGCCGCGGCGTCCCGCGCGTGGGCGTAGGGGCGCTCGAAACCGTGCATCCCGTCGGTGACGAGCGCCCCTTCGTGCAGCAACATGAGGGTCCGGGCGCTCGACCTCGGGTCGGCGGCGCCGGCCGCGGTGGCGATGGTCGTGAACAGTTCGAGCATCCACGCCTTCTGGTCGACGATCACCCGGTAGGCGGGGTGCGCCGGGTCGTTGATCTCGGCGTGGGCGTTGATCATGCTGCAGCCGTTGCCGCTGTAGCGGGCGGCCCACCGGGCGGAGGCGTCGAACACGGCGCGGAGCCGGGCGGCGGGGTCGTCACCGGCCGCGTCCAGCAGCGGGGCGAGGAACGCACGCCACCGGCTGTCGCGCTCGCGGAGGTACTCGACGACCAGCCGCTCCTTCGAGCCGAACCGGTCGTAGAGCGTCTTCTTCGTGACCCCGGCGCGCTCGGCGATCAGGTCGACGCCGACCGCGTGGATGCCGTGCGCGTAGAACAGCTCCTCCGCCGCCGCCAGCACCGCGCGGGCCTTGGGCGTCCACTCGATCACCTCGTCCATGGCCTCGACTATACCGATCGGTGTAGTCTCGGGCCAATGACTAAACAGATCGGTATACCCGGATCGGTGATCGGGCTCGGCGCGTTGTTCGTCGCGTGCTGGTCGTCCGGCTTCATCGGCGCGAAGCTCGGGGCCGCGGACGCGCCGGTCGCGACGGTCCTGATGTGGCGGTTCGTGCCCCTGGCGCTGCTGCTCGCGCCGTGGCTGGTCCGCTCGGGCGCCGGCGGGACAGCGGGGCTCGGGCGGCAGATCCTGGTCGGGGCGCTGTCGCAGTCGGGGTACCTGCTGACCGTCTACTGCGCCATCGGCCTGGGCGTGAACACCGGGACAACGGCGTTGATCGACGGCGTCCAGCCGCTCGTCGTCGCCGCCCTCGCCGGGCCGCTGCTGGGCGTCGCGGTCAGCGGACGGCAGTGGGCCGGCTTGGGTGTCGGCGCGGCCGGGGTCGCCATGGTGACCTGGTCGGACGCGACGTCGGGGCACGGCACGCCACTGTGGGCCTACCTGGTGCCGTTCGCCGGGATGTGCTGCCTGGTCGCGGCGACCTTCCTCGACCGGCGCACCCGCGACCGCCCGTCGCCGGTGCGCGCGGTGGCCATCCACTGCACCACCTCGGCCGTCGTCTTCACGGCTCTGGCGGTGGCGACGGGCACCGCGCTACCACCGGCGTCGGCCCGCTTCTGGCTCGCGATGGCGTGGCTGATCGTCTTCGCCACGTTCGGCGGCTACGGGCTCTACTGGCTGCTGCTCGACCGCGTCGGCGTCACGGCCGTGAACACGCTGATGTTCCTGGTGCCGGCGGCCACCACGATCTGGGGCACGCTCATGTTCGGCGAGCCGTTCAGCGCGTGGACCGGGACCGGGCTCGCCCTGGCGCTGGCCGCCACCTGGCTGGTCTCCCGGCGGCCTCAGAGCCGCGAGCGGGCGGTGTCGGCGGCGCGCGGAGCCCCGCCGTGCCACCGCACCGGCGTGGCCGGCGTCCGGCGCGGACGCCGTTTCGACGGCGGTTCGGCGTAGCGGTCCAGCAGGACGCTGAGCCGGTCGCCGTCGCACTGGCGGCGGATGAGCCGCTCGCCGCGCGCGGCCAGGGCGTCGAGGGTGAAGTCGGCGACCGCCCGCGGAGCCGGCCGGACCTCGCCGGGGAACGTGGCGACGACGTGCATCGAGCCGGATCTGCCCTCGGCCGCCGTCAGCTGCCAGCCGTGGCGGCGATCCCAGGTCAGGAGTTCGGGTTTCGCGGGGCCGTCGGCCGGGCGGCCCGCGAAGCGGATCTGGCCGTACAACGGTTCGGCGGGCTCGACCGCGGCGTCCTCGTTCAGCAATCCGAGTTCGGTGGCGACGGCGCGCAAATAGGGGACTAGTGCGGTTTCGTCCGAGAAGTCGGTGTTCATGGTTCACCTGCCTGATCTTCGACGATGTCCGTCTACTACCCGTTTTTCCGGCGGATACGCACGAAATCGTCGAACGATGTTCCTGAGCTGACGCGTCCGTTCGTGCGATGTTGGTGCGGCCGCGTGTGAGAGGCGTCAGGCTGGGGGAATCAGAGGGTGTTCCGATCACCGCGGGGGAGCTGAGAACGTGATGCGTGAGAGCTTCGACTTCGACGTGAATCCGAGAGAAATCAGGCTCGTGCGATCGTGGGCGCGCGAGCGGCTGGCGGCGGCCGGCGATCTCCCGGACGAAACGATCACCGACATCGTGCTGATCATGAACGAACTGGCCACGAACGCCGTCCGGCACGCCGCCGGGCCGGCGCGGGTCCGGCTGCTGCGCTCCGACTCCGCGGTCTGGATCGGGGTCGAGGACGCGGGCGGCGCCGCTTGGTTCGACCCGGCCGTGCCGCTGCCCACCCCGATCGGCACCGGACTGACCCTGGTCGCCGCGTGCTCCCACCGCCGCGGCCACTTCCACCGCGGCGACGGCGGCCGGACGGTGTGGGCCGAAATCCCCGTCGCGTCCTGACGTCGACCGCTCGGCGGTCCACCCAAAGGTAGGAACTCTGCGCTGTCAAGAGTGGCAGTGCATCTTGTCCTGCCTTGTCGCGTGACGTCCGGTTTCCGTGACGCAGAGCCGGTTCACGTGCGCGAACCGGTCGATCCAGGGTATCCCTCGAAGCAGTGAGTCCGGCTATATTCATCAGATGTCTGCCCTCTGACTCAGCCGGAGAACCCCGATGCGAATCGCCACCGTCGTCGCGCACCTGGTCACCGCCGCAGCCGTTGTCGCGGCTGTCGGCGCCACTCCCGGAAGACCTCCGGACGTCCTCTACGCCGCCCCTGCCGGGCACGGCTCCGCCTGCAGTTCTTCCTCCCCGTGCGCCCTCCCCACCGCCCGTGACCGGGTCCGCGGCCTCGTCCAGCACGCCCGCGGGGACGTCGTGGTCGAGCTGCGCGGCGGCACCTACTCGCTGACCACGCCGTTGCGGCTGGGCGTGCAGGACTCCGGCACGCCGGGCCACCGCGTCGTCTACCGCGCGGCTCCCGGGCAGGCCCCGGTCTTCAGCGGCGCGCTGAAGGTCGGAGGTTTCCGGAAGACGGACGCCGCCAAGAACATCTACCGCGCCACGGTGCCGAAAGGGACCGCGAGCCGCGAGCTGTTCGTGAACGGCGTCCGCGCGCAGCGGGCCCGCGCGGCCCAGGACCCGGGCGGGTTCTCCGTGTCCGCCACGGGTTTCACCACCGCCGACGCGACCTACACGACTTGGACGAACGCGCCCGGCGTCGAGGTCGTCGCCAACAACGGCTGGAAGCAGCTGCGCTGCCCGCTCGCCTCGATCACGCCGGGCACCGCGGGCGGGTCGGCGCTGACCGTCGACCCCGGGTGCTGGAACAACAACCACAACTCCGTGCCCAACCCGAGCTTCCCCTTCAACGGCGCGGGCCTGCCGAGCCTCGACCGCGTGACCTGGCTCGAAAACGCCTACCAGCTGCTCGGCACGCCCGGCCAGTTCTACCTCGACGGCGACGCCGGTTACCTCTACTACGTGCCCCGGCCCGGTGAGGACCTCGCCAAGGCCGACGTCGAACTGCCCGTCGCGCCGGAGCTGCTCGACCTCGCCGGCACCCCCGGGCACCTCGCGCCGCTCGACGACACCGACTGGCGCGCGACCTACACCGGCGCCTGGAGCTACTCGAACGGCCGGCACCTGGGCGACCTCGGCGCCGACGTCCACTACACCCAGAACGACGGCGACGCGTTCAGCTACACCTTCACCGGCACCGGACTCCAGGTCCTGACCGAGACGAACACGGACGAAGGCGACATCGACGTCTACGTCGACGGCGTCAAGAACCAGACGGTGTCGGCGAAGAGCGCCGAACGGCTCGCGCAGCAGGCCGTCGTCTCGGTCACCGGGCTGGCCAAGGGGAAGCACACGGTCCGCGTGGTCAAGGCCGGCGGCGACTACCTGCTGATCGACGGCTTCACCGTCATCCCCGACGTCGTCGCGCCGGTGCACGACATCGCCTTCGAAGGGATCACGTTCGCCTACACGACCTGGACCGCCCCGAGCACCGCGGGCTACGTCGACAACCAGGCCGGCATCCTCTGGGACCCGGCGACCCGCACCCCGACGCGGATCCCCGCCGCCGTGCAGGTGCACCGCGGCGCGCGGATCGCGTTCACCGGCGTGACCGTGCAGCACACCGGGACCAGCGGCATCGACCTCGCCGACCAGACCCAGGGCTCGACGGTGTCGGGCAGCTCGATCACCGACATCGGCGGCAGCGGGGTCGCGGTGGGCGAGGTCGACGACTACTACCAGACCCAGCCCGCGCTGATGACCAGCGGCAACAGTGTCTCCGGCAACATCGTGCAGCGGCCGGGCCAGGAGTACCAGGACGCGGTCGGCGTCTGGGTCGGCCACAGCCGCGGGACCACGTTGTCCCACAACGACATCGGCTACACGCCGTATTCGGGCGTGTCGATCGGCTGGGGCTGGGGCTGGGCGTCGAGCTGCGCGTTGCAGGCCCAGCAGGGCCTGGCCGACCCGTGCCTGCACGGCACGACCTACACCGGTGACAACCATGTCATCGGCAACCACGTGCACAGCGTGATGGGCGTGCTGTTCGACGGCGGCCCGGTCTACACCCTCGGCGGACAGGCGTCGCCGTCCGAATTCGTCGGCAACGTGCTCGGCGAGTGCGTCAACGGCTGCAACATGATCTACCACGACGAGG
Organism: Amycolatopsis sp. NBC_01307; assembly: GCF_035975215.1. Taxonomy (NCBI): domain Bacteria; kingdom Bacillati; phylum Actinomycetota; class Actinomycetes; order Pseudonocardiales; family Pseudonocardiaceae; genus Amycolatopsis; species Amycolatopsis sp. NBC_01307. Next base: position 1,315,989 of record NZ_CP108403.1, read on the forward strand.
GCAGCTCGCTGTGGAACACCCACGACAACGTGGTGGAGTTCAGCAACGGCTCGCTGTGGCTGAACCTGTGGACGCCGACCATCCACGACGACTCGATCCACGGCAACTTCACCGACACCGACCGCTACAACAACAACGGCACGGCCATCGACCTCACGCCGTCCACGGTGGTCACCGACGGCCGCTGGCCGCCCGCTGCGCAGGCGATCATCGACGCGGCCGGGCCGGGCACCCCGCCGGGCAAGGTGCTCGACGACGACGACCTGCGGATCTCCTACACCGGGAGCTGGTCCTCGAGCGGCTCGCGCACCTACGGCGACCTCGAGAACGGCGTGCACTACACCCAGCAGGACGGTGCTTCCGCGTCGATCACCTTCACCGGGACCGGCATCAGTCTCCTCACCGAGACCAATTCCGACGAAGGGGATATCGGCGTCACGCTCGACGGCGCCGACAAGGGAACCGTCAGCGCGAACACCGCCCAGCGGCAAACCCGGTTTCCCGTTTATTCGGTGACCGGGCTCGCCGCCGGGCGGCACACGCTGACCGTTTCCAAGAAGAGCGGAACCTATTTCCTGGTGGACGGCTTCCGCGTCAAATAATGGTTCAGCGGTTCAGCAGCCGCAGGTCGACCGCGTCGGCCATGGCCTGCATGCCGGCTTCGTTCGGGTGGATGTGATCACCCGAGTCGAAGCCGGCCTGCAGTGCTCCGGGATCGGAGGGGTTTTGCGTCGCCTGGTCGAAGTCGACGACGCCGTCGAACTGCCCGCCGGTGCGGATCCAGGCGTTCGCCGCCTGGCGGATCGTCTCGCCGTGCTCGCTGTAGCCGCCGGATCCCTTGTCCGGCAGCATGGTTCCGCCGATGATCCGCACGCCGGCCGCGTGCGCCTGGCGGATCAGCTCGCGGTAGCCGTCGATCAGGTGCTGCGCGGTCAGCGGGACGCCGCCGGGGCCGGCGTTGTTGCCGATGTCGTTGATGCCTTCCAGGAGGATCACGGTCCGGACACCGGGTTGCGCCAGCGCGTCGTGGGCGAACCGCTTGAGGGCGCTGACGCCCTGCCAGATGTTCGGCACGTCGGTCAGCACCCGGTTGCCGCCGATGCCGGCGTCGACCACGGCGCTCGGGTGCGGCCCGGCCAGCCGGCGGGCGAGGTCGTCCGGCCAGCGGCGGTACGCGCTCGCCGGGGTGTTGTAGCCGTCGGTGATGGAGTCGCCGAAGGCCACCACGGTGCCGCGCGCGGCGGGGGAGACGACGTCCAAACCGGACAGGTAGTACCAGGAAGTCGTTGCGGCGACGTAGTTCCCGTCCTCGGTGTCGGCGGCGAAGTCGCCCGGCTTCGAGAGGTAGGAGACGTCGAACGCGTCGGAGTGCCAGGTCGCCGAGCTGGTCGCCTGGGGCAGGTACAGGCTCACGAGCAGGTTCTGTTCCGCTTGCACGGACAGCGGCACCGGATCGCTGACGACCTCCTGGCCCGCCGGGATCGTGAACGTCTTCGCGTGCGAGAACGTCACCGCGTGCCCGGAGCCCGCGACGGCGGTCGCCTTGCCGGCCTGCAGTGCGAGGCTCACCGCGCCGACGGCGAGGGGAGTGGTGCCGCGCAGGTTGGACAGGTGCACGCGTAGGGCGGCACCGCCGACGCTGGGGTGCACGACCATCCGCAGCGTCCGGTCGGTGAAGTTCGGGCCGCCGATCGTCATGCTCGGCGACCAGGCCGAAACCCGTTGAACTGCGGCGGAATCGGTTTCGGCAACGGCGGTGTTCATGCTGCCCGAAATCAGTGCGACTATTGTCGCCGTGGCCAGCAGGGCCCTTTTGGTCATCACGGGAAAATCACCTTCTTCGGTGGGGAGACCACAGTTTTACCGCGCGTTTCCGGAAATGACCAGAAGTTGTTTGTGCGGGACCGGTTCGTGCCCGGCCCGGCCGGGTCGTAGAATCCGGGGGACGGCCGGCGACCGGCCCGGGTGCACCGTGAGGGAGGGGCGTACGTGGCCGGTTCCGACGACGACGTGTTCTTCGCCGACGGCGACGTCGGCCGCGACCTGGCCGCGGTCGACTGGGCGGCGACCCCGCTCGGCCCGCCGTCCGGCTGGCCGCAGAGCCTCCGGACCGCGGTGGACATCCTCGTGTCGTCCCGGTTCTCGATGTGGATGGCCTGGGGCCCGGACCTGACGTTCTTCTGCAACGCCGCCTACCGGCGCGACACGCTGGGCCGCAAGTACCCGTGGGCCCTCGGGCGGCCGGCGAGCGAGGTGTGGGCCGAGATCTGGGGCGACATCGGCCCGCGGATCGCCACCGTGCTCGCCACCGCGCAGGCGACCTGGGACGAGGCCCTGCTGCTCTACCTGGAGCGGTCCGGCTATCCGGAGGAGTCGTACCACACGTTCTCCTACAGCCCGCTGCGCGACGACGACGGCGTCGTGGTCGGCATGCTGTGCGTGGTCCGCGAGGACACCGACCGCGTCATCGCCGACCGGCGGCTCTCGACGCTGCGCGACCTGGGCTCGGACCCGGCCGTCGTGCGCACCGAGCAGCAGACGCTGGCCTTCGCCGGCCGGCAGCTCGACCGCAACCGGCGCGACCTGCCCTTCACGCTGACCTACCTCTTCGGCGACGACGGCGTCGTCCGGCGCGCGGCCTTCACCGGCATCGCCGCGGACCATCCCGCGGCTCCCGCCACGCTCGCCGCCGACGATCCCGCCGCGGTGTGGCCGGCCCCGCCCGGCGGCGAGTCCGTGCTCGTCGACCTGGCGGCCTTCGCCGAGCTGCCCGCGGGCGACTGGCCGGAGCCGCCCACCCAGGCGCTGCTGGTCCCGCTGGCGCGGCAGGGCGGCACGCCGTACGGCTTCCTGGTGGCCGGGCTGAACCGCTACCGCGCGCCGGACGAGAGCTACCGCGGGTTCGTCGAGCTGGTCGCCGGGCACCTCGCGGCCGGCATCGGCGGCGCCCGCAGCTTCCACGCCCAGCAGCGGCGGGCCGAGGAGCTGGCCGAGCTCGACCGGGCCAAGACGGCGTTCTTCTCCAACATCAGCCACGAGTTCCGCACCCCGCTCACCCTGATCATGGGCCCGCTGGACGAGCTCCGGGCCCGCGTCGGCGGCACCGACGAGCGCACCGGCCGGGAGCTGGACGTCATCCACCGCAACGGGGTGCGGCTGGGCAAGCTCGTCAACACCCTGCTGGACGTCTCCCGGCTCGAGGCCGGCCGCATGCAGGCCCGGTTCGAACCGGTGGACCTGGCCGAAGTCACCGCCGAGCTCGCCGGGGTGTTCCGCTCCGCCATCGACAAGGCCGGGCTGCGCCTGGACGTCGACGGCCCGCCGCTGGGCGAACCCGTGTACCTCGACCGCGGCCTGTGGGAGAAGGTGATCTTCAACCTGCTGTCCAACGCGCTGAAGTTCACCTTCGACGGCGCCATCACCGTCACGATGCGGGCCGACGGGGACCAGGCGGCCGTCACGGTCGCGGACACCGGGATCGGCGTCCCCGAAGGCGAGCTGCCCCGGTTGTTCCAGCGGTTCCACCGCATCGAGAACGCCCGCGCCCGCTCCACCGAAGGCAGCGGCATCGGGCTGGCGCTGGCCCAGGAGATCGTCGACCTGCACGGCGGCACGATCACCGCGAGCAGCGTCGAGGGCGCGGGCACCACCTTCACCATCCGGCTGCCGTTCGGCTCCGCGCACCTGCCCGCGGAGGCGCTGATCCCGGCGGGTGGCCGCACCGAGGCCCCGGACGCCGCCGCCTACGTCCACGAAGCCCTGCGCTGGCTGCCCAGCACGCCCGACGCCGACGGCGAGACGCGGCCCCTCTCGGCCCCCGCGTCGGCGACGCGGGTGCTCGTCGCCGACGACAACGCCGACATGCGCGAGTACCTCACGCGGCTGCTGAGCGACGCCGGCTACCAGGTCGACGCGGTCACCGACGGCCAGGAAGCGCTGGAAGCGGCCCGGGCGACGGCGTTCGACCTCGTGGTCAGCGACGTCATGATGCCCCGGCTCGGCGGCATCGAGCTGGTCGCGGCGCTGCGCGACGACCCGCGCACCGCGTCGATGCCCGCGCTGCTGCTGTCCGCCCGCGCCGGGCAGGAGGCCTCGATCGAAGGCCTGCGCGCCGGCGCCGACGACTACCTGATCAAGCCGTTCGCGGCGGCGGAGCTCCTCGCCCGGGTGCGGGCCAACGTCGAGCTCGCGCGGCTGCGCACGCACCAGGCCCGCTGGCGCACCGCGCTGGTCGATTCGCTGCAGGAGGCCTTCTTCGTCTGCGACGCCGACGGCGCGGTGATCGAGATCAACGCCGCGTTCACCGACATCCTCGGCTACAGCACCGACGGGCTGCCCTACCACCCGGTGCACCCGTGGTGGCCGAGCGCCGAGACCGATCCCGAAGGCTATCGAGCGGTCGACGAGGCGTTCGCGACCCTGCTCGGCCGGACCCACGGCACCTACACGATCCCCGTCACCCACCGCGACGGCCACCGGCTGTGGGCGCGCGCCGCGTTCGCCCAGGCCCAGGACCCGGACACCGGGCGGGCCGTCATCGTCGGCACCTTCCGCGACGTCACCGCCGAGCACTACGCGATCCAGCGCGATAGCGCCCTGGCGTCGATGAGCACCCGGCTGGCCGAGGCGACGACGCTGACGGACGCGATGGCCGGCGCGTTGAGCGAGCTGAAGGACCTCTGGCGCGCCGAAGGCGTCGTCGCCTCGGTGTTCGGCGCCGGTGACGAACCCACGCGCACCTACGCCGACCCGCCCGTCACCTGGGAAAACCTGCCCGACGACCAGCGCCGCGCGCTCGGCGAGCTGCGGCAGGGCTCGCTGCTGGCCCCGGTTTCCGGCCACACGTGGTCCGGGACCGTACTCGAACACCCCCACGGCCGGCTGGCGCTGCTGATCGACCTGGGCGACCGCCGTCCGTTCACCGACGAGGACCGGCTGCTGCTGTCGCTGCTGGCCGGCCACATCGGGCCGAGCCTGGGCCGCGCGCACCAGATCGACCAGCAGCGCGAGACTGCCGTTGCCCTGCAGCGGGCCATCCTCGGCCCCGCCGACCTGCCCACCGGGTTCGCCGTCCGCTACGAACCCGCGACGCGGCCGCTGGAGGTCGGCGGCGACTGGTACGACACGGTCACGCTGTCCGACGGGCGCATCGGGATCGTCGTCGGCGACTGCGTCGGCCGCGGGCTGCACGCGGCCGCCGTGATGGGGCAGCTGCGCAGCGCGTGCCGCGCGCTGCTGCTGCAGGACCCGCGGCCGGCGCACACGCTGATGGCGCTGGACCAGTTCGCGGCCAAGCTCGACGGCGCGTTGTGCACCACCGTCTTCTGCGGCGTGCTCGACCCCGGGACCGGGCAGCTGACCTACAGCACGGCCGGGCACCCGCCGGGGATCCTCGCGCTCTCCGACGGCGAAACGCTGCTGCTCGAAGGCGGCCGGTCCGTGCCCCTCGGCGTCCGCCCCGGCCGCCCGCGCCCCGAAGCCGTCCACACCATCCCCGCCCGCGCGACCCTGCTGCTGTACACCGACGGTCTCGTCGAGCGGCGAAAACGGTCGCTGGACGAAGGAATCGAGCGGGCCGGGCAGGTCCTGCACGACGGCCGGGTGAACGCGGTCGAGGACCTGGCCGGCGATCTCATGCGGCGCCTGGCGCCCACCGCGGGTTACGACGACGACGTCGCCCTGCTGCTCTACCGCCACCCCGGGCCGCTGGAGGTGAGCTTCCCGGCCGAGGCGGGCGAGCTCGGCCGCGTCCGCAAGACGTTGCGCACCTGGCTCGGCCAGTGCCAGCTCGACGCCCAGCAGGCGCAGAACGTCCTGGTCGCGGCGGGCGAAGCCTGCGCCAACGCGATCGAGCACGGCCACCGCGACACCCCGGGCGACGTCGTCCTGCTCCGCGCCGAAGCCTTCGCCGACAGCCTGCGCCTCACGATCGCGGACACCGGCCGCTGGAAGGCGGCGGACGCGGCCCCCGGTTCCTCCCGCGGCCACGGCATCACGTTCATGCGCGCGATGATGCAGGAGGTCACCATCAACACCACCGCCACCGGTACCACCGTCGACATGCTGACCAGGATCGTGTGATGACCACTCCGCTTTCACTTGTCCCGCAACGACGTCCCGACGGCACCACCGTCCTGGCCGCCGGCGGTGAGATCGACATGAGCAACGCCCCGGCGCTCGCCGCGGCGCTCGAGGAGACCACGGAACTGCTCGTCCTGGACCTGACGGACGTCGAGTACCTGGACAGCGCGGGCATCGCGGTGTTGTTCGACCACGCCGACCACCTGGAACTCGTGGCTTCCCCGTTGCTGTCCCCGGTGCTGACGGTTTCGGGGCTGAGCGAGGTAGTGAAGGTCCACCAGCCTCGCCAGTGACCCGGAGCGTGCGTCGACCTCCTGCTGACGCACGCCCCGGGGTCCGTCAGCCGACCTTCTGGATCTTCGCGTTGCGGATGAGCTGCTTGCCGGCTTCGTGGATCTGGTTGAACGCCGTGTTGTTGAGCAGGGCGCAACTGCCGGAGGTCGAGGTAACCGGGACGGTGATGGACTTGCCGTTGTCCAGGTTGGTGACCTTCAGCATGGTCCCGGCGGCGAACTGATTGCTGGACGCCGCGGGGGAGCCGGCCTCACCAGAGAGGGTGACGGTGGAGCCGGGGCAGACGGTCTCAGCGCCACCGGTGGCCTGGGTCTCGGTCTGGGTCTCGGTCGCCTGGTCGCCCGCGGCGGCTTGGTCGCCTTCGGCGGCTTGGGCGGCCTGGGCAACACAGTCGACCGCGACGGCGGCCGCTTGGTCCACAGCCGCCTGGTCCACGGCCTCCTGACCGGCGGCGTCCTTGGCGTTCGTCTTGGCCTTGCCCTTGTTCTTGGCTGCACCCTTCTGATCGGCTGCGCCGTTCTGGTCGGCCGCACCGTTCTGCTGAGCCATGCCGTTCTGGTCTACCTGGGACTGGTCCGCCACGCCTTGCTGGTCGGCCATCCCGTTCTGACCGGCTGCACCGTTTTGGCCGCCCGCACCCTTCTGGCTGGCCGCACCGTTCTGGTCGGCCGCACCGTTCTGCTGGGCCATGCCGTTTTCGTCAGCCGCCCCGGCCTGCCCGGTGGCCATGCCGTTCTGGTCGGCCGCCGCGTTGGGATCGGCCTGGGCCACACAGCTCAGGACGGCCGCGCAATTCTGGAGGGCGGCTGCGTTCTGGGCCGCCGCGTCCTGCTGGCCGGCCGTGCCGTTCTGTGCCGCACCGCTTTGGTCGGCGGCCTCGTTCTGAGCTGCTGCCTGGTTCTGGCCGGCCATCCCGTTGTCGGCAGCGCCGTTCTTGCCGGTGGCCTGGTTCTGGTCAGCCATGCCCTGCTGAGCGGCCATACCGTTCTGATCGGCCGCACCGTTCTGCATGCCGTTCTGGTTGCCCATGCTGTTCTGGTCTGCCGCGCCGGTTTGGCCGGTGGTCGCGTTCTGCTGGGCCATGCCGTTGGTGTCCGCGGTCGCGGCTTCCTGGGTCAGGCACTGCTGCACGACCGCGCACGCCTGGTCGGCCGCCGCGGCTTGGTCCGCTGCTGCGGCCTGGTCGGCTGCTTCGGACTGGTCCGCCGTGCCGTTCTGGTCCGCCGTGCCGTTCTGGTCGGCCATGCCGTTCTGTGCCGCGCCGTCTTCGGCGCCTGCGCCGTTCTGGGCAGCCATGCCGTTCGCGGCCGCGCCGTTCTCGCCGGTCGCATCCTTCCGAGCTGCACCGTTCTCGCCCGCAGCCGCGCTGTTCTTGCCTGCTGCGCCCTTCTGGGCTGCGCCGTCCTTGCCCGCCGCGCTGTGCTTGCCCGCGGCACCGCTCTTACCTGCCGCGCCGCTCTTGCCCGCGGCACCGTTCTGGTCAGCCATTCCGTTCTGCTCGGCGCCGTTCTGGTCAGCCATGCTGTTCTGCTCGGCACCGTTGTCGCCGGCCGCGCCGTTCTGGTCGGCCATGCCGTTCTGCTCCACGCCCCCGGCCTGGCCGGCCATGCCCTTCTGGTCAACCACCGCGACCTCGTCCGCGGCTCCGGCCACTGCCGCGCAGTTGACCGCCGCCTGGGTTGCCGCTACCGCTCCCTGGCAGCCCGCGTCCTGCCTGCGTTGCTGGATCTGGTCCACCACCGCCTGGCGGTTGGCTATGCGGGCCGGGGACTGGGCGTCCGGGGTCAGCTGCTGGCTTGCTATGAAACCCAGGTTGTTCTGCAGTGCCGTGTCGAGCCCCGTGCAGTTCTCCGTCGCCGCGTTGCTTGCCGGGCTGCTCAGGGCGATCGCCGTCGCGGTCGCGGCCGCTACTCCCAGCAGGGCGACTAGTCCGATCGTCGCCGGTTTGCGGTGTCGTCCGGACGTGCGCAAGTGGGGCATCAGCCCCTCCTTTCGGGTCGCCACCTCACCACTGCACACGGCGGGAAACCCCGGGCGGTTCAGCTGGATTCGCCCCACTTCTGTCCACTGTGGACTATGTCAAACGGGTGTGATGAAAACCGGGTCTCAGCGCGAGTGCGCGGCGAAGAACCGCCACATGAGCGTGTTCGCGTCGATCTCGTGGGTGGTGTTGCCGTTCTCCGGCTTGGCCTGCGGGGAACCGGGCCAGGTGTGGCCGCCGTCGGCTACGGTGTAGAGCTGCACGTCGCAGTACGTCGTCAGCGTGACGTGCGTGCTCACCTGGGTGGTCGACGGGCCGGTGCCGCAGCCGTCGATGGACGCCCAGCGTTGCTGCGCCACCGGAACCGAGTACTGCCACAGGTCGGTGCCGCCGCCGTCGTACGGGTTGGTGGCATCCTGCTTGCCGTGGAACGCGATCACCGGGACCGGCACGCCCGGCCGGCAGGACGCCGGATCCGGGACGGACGTGTTCCCGGGCGTCGGCCGGCCCGCGCGCAGCCCGGCCACCGGGGCGATCGCGGCGATCCGATCCGGGTGGGCACAGGCGAACGCCGATGTCATCCGGCCGCCACCGGAGTACCCGGTGAGGTAGGTCCGGTGGGGGTCGGCGCAGAGCGCACCGGTGAGCGTCGTGATGACCTGGTCGAGGAAGCCGACGTCGTCGCGCGCCCCGGCGGGTGGCGTGCCGACGCCGGGGACGTTCCACGAAAGGCCGCCCTGGTAGGAGATCGCCCCTTCGGGGAACGCCGCGAGGTACCCGTCGGCGGCCGCGGCCATGTTCGAGTAGCTCAGCTGACCGGCGCCGCTGCTGCCGCTGCCGTGCAGGTTGAGCACGAGCGGTGCGGTCGCCGGGGCGTTCGCGGGAACGTAAACCGTGACGGGGTAACGCTTTCCGCCGTAGTCGACCGGGACGACGGACTGTCCGGGGGTGCGCGGGCAGGCCGGTGGCGGACCATCCGGGAGCGTCCACCGCTGGTTCGTCTGGTTGTTGCACGTCCACAGCTGCAACGGCGTGCCGTCGGTGCTCGACTGCCCGGTGACGTCCAGGCACCCGGCCGTCGCCGGGTTGACGAGCCGGCCGGAAGTGCTGTCGTAGCTCCACTTCTGGTGCGTGTTGCCCAGACAGCTCCACAGCTGGATCGGGGTGCCGTTCGCGGCCGAGCCGCCCTGGACGTCGAGGCACTTCCCGAGCGCGCGGATCGTGCCGTCGTCCTGGACGGTCCAGCTCTGCGCGCCGGACCACGTGCACGTGCCGAGCTGGATCCGGGTGCCGTCGGCGGTCGCGCCGCCGGTGACCGTCGCGCACTTGCCGGCCAGGCCCGTGAGCGGGCCGGCGGTCGCCGCGTGCGCCGCGGGGGCGGCGCAGAGTGTGGCGGCCGCGATCGCGAAGACGAGGATGGGTTTGAGGTACAAGGCGAACTCCGTTCCCGAGATCAACCGCTTAAGCACCGGTCTTGCCAGTAGAACAGCGGTGTTATCGCCGGTCAATGATTGTCAATGAGCAGGACAAGCCGCGGTGGATTGTCGCGGGATGTCTTGACAGGGGATACGCCGGAGCTGTCATGCTTAAGCGCTTAACACGCCCTCACCGCAGAGGAGTCAGCCTGTGTCCCCACGCTTGCGCAAGACTCGTACGATCCTCGCCGCGGCCGCGCTCGTCGCCACGGCCTTGGCCACACCGGGCGCCGCCGTCGCCGGCCCCCGGGCCGGTGGCACCCTCAACTACCTCAAGCAGATCTCCGGCCAGTACACGATCGCCGGGCAGCACAACAAGGAACCCGCGAACCAGCCGTCGTTCTACACCGGCAAGGCGCACGACATCACCGGCCAGTACCCGGGTCTGTGGGGCGGTGACTTCTTCTTCGGCGGCTCGGACGTCGCCAACCGGCAGGCGGTGATCGACCAGGCCAAGCTCGAATGGAGCCACGGCGCGGTCGTGACCATGACCTGGCACATGTGCCCGCCCACCCAGGGCAGCTCGTGCGATTGGTCCTCCGGGGTGATGAGCAAGCTCAGCGACGCCCAGTGGAGCGAGCTGATGACGAACGGCTCGAACCTCAACAACCGGTACAAGGCACGGCTCGACGAGATCGTGCCCTACCTGCAGCAGCTGCAGAACGCGGGTGTCCAGCTGCTGTTCCGGCCGCTGCACGAGCTCAACGACAGCTGGGCGTGGTGGGGCGGGCGCCCGGGCCTGGGCGGCAGCGCCGGCCTCTACCGGATCACCCACGACTACCTGGTGAGCAAGGGACTCACGAGCATCGTGTGGGACTGGGCGGTCAAGGACGTCAACATGGGGTCGATCGCGAGCTACTACCCGGGTGACGGCTACGTCGACGTCGCGGCGCTGGACGTCTGGATGAAGGCGAACTCGTCCTCTTCGGACTACCAGGCGATGCTGAACGTCTCGCACGGCAAGCCGATCGCTCTGGGCGAGACCGGGACGATCCCGTCGCCGGAGCTGCTGGCGTCGCAGCCGAAGTGGACGTACTTCATGGAGTGGTCGGAGTACCTGCAGGGCAGCAACTCCAACGCGGCCATCCAGCGCACGTACTTCGACGGGCGCGTGCTGGTGCTCGGCGAGATGCAGCGCGGCTGACGTCCAGGGTGCCGGGAGGCGCTCCCGGCACCCGGTTCACCGCAGCAACCGCGGGATGACTTCGGCCATCGCGTCGGCGAGCAGGTTTTCGCCGGTGACGTTGGGGTGCTGGTGGTCGCCGGCGTCGTACTCGGCCGCCATCCGCGCGGGGTCCGTGGCGGAGCGGAGCACCGCGTCGAAGTCGGCGTACTCGTGGCCCGACGTCCGGATCCAGTCGTTCACTCCACGGCGGATCCGCTCCCGGTCGTCGCCCAGCTCGGGCGCCATGGGCGTGATCGTGGCGAGCGCGACGCCGAGCCCGGCCGTGGTCGCCCGATCGACGAGCTGCCGGTAGGCGTCGATCTGCTGCGCGGCCGTCGGCAGCTCGCCGAGCGGCGCGTGGTCTCCCGGGAGGCCGATGTCGTTGCCCGCGTGGGCGAGCACCACGTGGGTGACGCCGGTGGTGCCGAGGACGTCGTCGTCGAACCGGGACAGCCCGGACCGGCCCCAGGACGGGTGCGCGGACGGGGCGTCGTGCCGGATCCGGTTTCCCGGGATCCCGCGGTTCAGGACGGCGATCCGCGCCCCGGCGGGAAGCCGCGCGGCAGTGAGCTGCGGCCAGCCCATGGTGGTGATGGACGCGCCGAAGCACACGATCACCGCGGCGGCCTCCGTGCCGGCGACCTCGACGGCGCGCAGGAACGGCCCGCCGGATGGCAGGGACCATCCGGTCCCCTCGGCGGCGAGCCCGGTCTCGGCCGCCGGGAACTGCCGCGAACCCACGACGTCTCCCGGGGTCGCCGAGCGCTGGAACCGGAACCCGTTCGCGGTCGCGTAAGGCGTCGGTTCGGGCAGGTGGAGGTCGACTTCGACGTGGTCGCCGTGGCCGACGGTCAGCTCGACCGGGTCGGTCCACCGCGACTCGCCGGCCGGGATCTTCGTGGTGCGCTGCCCGTCGAAGGTGACGTCGAGCCAGCGGCCGCCGACGCCGATCGCGCCGTGGCCGATCACGGCGGGCTCGTCCCCGAACCGGTTGCTCAGCTCCGCCCGGATGTGGCGCCCGCCGATGCTCGCGGGCACCGTCATGCGGACGGTGACGTCGGCGAACGGCGGCTCCTCGTCTTCGCCGCGGAAGTCCGTCATCGCCTGGGTCCACGTCGGCTGCCATCGCATGCCGCCAGTCTGGAACGGCATTCCATTGCTGTCAAGATCGCCAGGTGAGCTACGACCATCGCACTATCGGATGTCAGTCTTCGGTGCGATGCCGGGCCGGGGCGCCGGCTCTACCGTCGGAGCATGGACATCAGGGGAGTGGTCGGGACGGTGGTTCTCTGCGGCGCGCTGGTCGGCGTCGCCGGGTGCTCGAACCCGACCGGCAAGTCGTGGGCCATCACCTACGAGGTGACCGGGCAGGACAACGGGACGCTGGCGAAGGTCGGCTACGCGAACTCGCCCGACCGCTACAAGGACGAGGTCGCGCAGCAGAGCGTCCAGGGCCCGGTCGGCGTGCCGTGGAAGCAGGACGTGGTGGTGACCGCCGGTCAGAAGGCGGAGATCACCGCCACGCCGACCGGCGGCCTCACGCTCACCTGCCGCATCCTGCTCGACGCCCAGCGGGAGCTGGCCCGGGCCACCGCGCCGGGGCCCGGGCAGCCGGTGTCGTGCGCCAAGACCACCGACTCCTGACCCTCAGTCGTTGAGGCAGCGCAGCACCGGACGAGCGGTCAGCCGCGCCGGATCGAGCTGGTAGCGCGTGGTCACCCGGATCGTCGCGTGGTCCCCGGGCAGCAGCGTGAGCAGGCACTGGTCCGCTTCGGCGTCGGGGGCCAGCCGGTCGGCGAACACCGCCAGCTCGTGGACCAGGGACCGGGCGGTAACGGTGATGTCGTAGCCCGTCGCGGTCCGGGTGACGGTAGTGTCGAACCGGGGTTCGGGGTAGGCGATGTCGAGGTCGGCGGCGAGGAACCGGATCGCGCGTTCGGTGCCCGTGTCGGCGACCAGCAGTTCCCGTGCCGGGTCCCCGGCCACGCCGACGTCGCCGAACGGCAGCGTCACGGTGTCGCGCGGGGGCACCCGGACCGTCGTGCCGGTCTTGGCGAGGATCTCGCCGTCCACGGTGAGCCGGCGCAGTTCGAGGGGGGCCTCCCAGGCGGACGCGGAGTCGTTGACCAGGATCGCGGCTGGGCCGCCGTCCCGCTCCTGGATGGTGATCAGGCGATCGGCGTAGGCCTCGCGCAACGCGTACCAGAGCGGCTTGCGCCGCTCGGCGCCGTCGATCGCGCTCCACGACGTCACCGGCCAGCAGTCGTTGAGCTGCCAGACGATCGTGCCCATGCAGTGCGGCCGGTGCCCGCGGAAGTGCTCGATCCCGGTGCGGATGGCGCGGGCCTGGGTCACCTGCGTGAGGTAGTGCCAGTCCTCTGCGGACGCCGGCGCGGCGAAGTGGTGCGCGAGCCCGCGGGCGAGCTTTCCGTTGCCGTCCTTGGCCTTCTGGTGGTGCAGGATGCCCGGCGACTCCGGCGTCAGCGGGTCGTCGTGGACGGCCGCGGTGAGCGTCGCCCAGGCGGGCGGGGCCTGCCAGCCGAACTCCGAGACGAACCGGGGGACGCGCTCGAGGTAACCGCTGAAGTCGCGCTCGTTCCAGACGTCCCAGATGTGCACGCAGCCGTGGTCGTCGTCCTGGGTGTCGCGGGCCGGGTCGCCGGACCACGGACTGCCGGGGATGTAGGGCCGGGTCGGGTCCAGCTCGCCGACGATGTCCGGCAGCAGGTGCTCGTAGTAGCCGGCGCCCCAGTCCCGGTCGGCGAGCTCGGTCCGCCAGCCCCAGTGGAACCAGCCCATGTAGTTCTCGTTGTTGCCGCACCACAACGCGAGTGACGGGTGCGGCGCGAGCCGGACGACGGCCTCGCGGGCTTCGGCCTCGACCTCGCCGCGCAACGGCTCGTCCTCCGGGTAGCCGGCGCAGGCGAACAGGAAGTCCTGCCACACCAGCACTCCCCGCCGGTCGCAGGCGGCGTAGAAGTCGTCGCTTTCGTAGATCCCGCCGCCCCACACGCGCAGCAGGTCGATGCGGGCGCCGATGGCCTGCTGGACGCGGCGGTCGTAGCGGGCCGCGTCGATCCGGTGCGGGAAGCAGTCGTCGGGGATCCAGTTGGCACCGCGGACGAACAGCGGGACGCCGTTGACGCGGAAGGTGAACGCGCCATCCAGGTCGTCGAGTTCGATGGTGCGGAAACCTATCTCCCGCGACCACGTGTCCACAATGGACCCGTCGGCGGCTTCGAGAATGACGGTGAGCGGGTACAGCGGCTGCTCGCCCATGCTGTGCGGCCACCACAACCGCGGCTGCTCGACGGTCAGCGACAACGCCGACCCGGTGGGACCAAAAACTTCGACGCTGCCCACCCGCGCCCGCAGCACGAGATCGTCGGAGCCGTCGACGTCGGCGTTGATCTCGACCACGCCGTCGCCCGAGGAGGTGACCGACACCAGCGGCCGGACCTGACGCAGCCGGCCGACGTCCCAGACGTCGATGGCCGCGGTCTTCCACAGGCCCGCGGTGACGAGCTTCGGCCCCCAGTCCCAGCCGAAGTTGCAGGCCATCTTGCGGATGAAGTTCGACGGCTCGTCGTTGCCCAGATTGGGCAGGTCCCCGAGGCGACGGCGTTCCGCGCGGGCGTACCGGACCGCGGAGCTGAACGTGACGGCGAGGGTGTTGCCGTCGGCCAGCAGGTCGGTCACCGGGACGCGGTAGGAGCGGTGCATGTTGACGGTGGTGGCGATGACGTGGTGGTTCAGCTCGACCTCGGCGACGGTGTCCAGGCCGTCGAAGACCAGCTCGACGACGCCGGGCGCGGCCGGGCGGTCGAACGTCGTCTCGTAGCGCCAGCCGGTGAGGCCGATCCACTGCAGCTCGTCCTCGTTGCGGTCGAGGTAGGGGTCCGGGATGAGCCCGGCGGCGAGCAGGTCGGTGTGCACCGTGCCCGGCACGGCCGCCGGGATGCCCTCGGCGAGCCGGCGGGCCAGCTCGATCGGGACGTGGGTCAGAGGTCCGCAGGCGCGCAGCGTCCAGTCGCGGGCGCCGAGGTCGATCCGCACGGGTGGGTCCCTTCTGGTGGATGGGAGGGGGTCAGCGCCACGGGTCGGGCGCGGCGGCGGCGAGCCGGCGGGTGTAGTCGTCCGCCGGGTGGAAGATGACCTGGTCGGAGTCGCCGATCTCGACGACGCGCCCGGCGTTCAGCACCATGGTCGTGGCCGAGAAGTGCCGGGCGGTGGCGAGGTCGTGGGTGATGTAGAGGACGGCGAGATCGTTGTCCCGCTTGAGTTCCTCCAGCAGGTTCAGGATGTCCAGCCGGACCGAGACGTCCAGCATGGACACCGGCTCGTCGGCCAGCAGCACCTTCGGCTGGGGCGCGAGGGCCCGCGCGATGGCGACGCGCTGGCGTTGCCCGCCGGACAGCTCGTGCGGCAGCTTGTCCGCGTACTGGTCGGCGGGCCGCAGGTGGACGCGGTCGAGCAGGTCCAGCACGGCGCGGCGGTCGCCGTCGAGCCCGTGGACGCGCAGGGGCCGCGCCAGCTGGTGGTGCACCGGCTTGACCGGGTTGAGCGAGGCGAACGGGTCCTGGAACACCAGCTGCACGTGCTTGCGGTACTCCCGCAGCGCCCGGTAGCCGGGACGGCGGGGCTCGCCGTCGATCGTGATGGTCCCGGAGGTGGGCCGGTCCAGCCCGCACAGCATCCGGGCGATGGTGGACTTCCCGCTGCCGCTCGCGCCGACCAGCGCCAGGGTCTGCCCGGAGGTGACGGTGAAGCTGACGCCGTCGACCGCGCGGAACCCGGAGTAGTCGCGCACCAGGTCGTGCGCGCTCAGCTCGGTCATGCCGAGACCTCCTGGTAGAGGTGGCAGGCGACGTCGGTGCCGCCGACCGGCCGCAGCGTGACGTCGGTCGTGGTGCACTCCGGGCGGACGAACCCGCACCGGTCGGCGAACGCGCACCCGGCGATCGGCGCCGCCAGGTCCGGCGGGTGGCCGGGGATGCCGTGCCGGTCGCGCCGCTCCGAGCGCAGCGTCGGGAACGCGTTGAGCAGCCCGGCCGTGTACGGGTGCTGCGGTTTCTCCCGCAGCTTCACGCTGTCGCCGAGCTCGACGACGCGCCCGGCGTACATCACCGCGATGCGGTCGCTGATCTCCAGCAGCAGCGACAGGTCGTGGGTGATGAAGACGACCGCGAACCCGAGCCGCCGACGCAGCTCCGCGAGCGCGTCGAGGATCTCCCGCTGCACGAGGACGTCCAGCGCGGTGGTGGGCTCGTCCATCACGACGACGTCGGGGTCGAGCGCGAGGGCCATCGCGATCATCACGCGCTGCCGCATCCCGCCGGACAGCTGGTGCGGGTACGACCGGGCGACGCGCTCGGGCAGGCCGACGAGGTCGAGCAGTTCGCCCACCCGCGCCCGGCGTTCGGCCTTGGTCAGCTGCGGCCGGTGCGCGTGGAAGAGGTCCTGCAGCTGCGCGCTGACCCGCTGGACGGGGTTGAGGGCGTTCATCGCGCCCTGGAACACCATGGACATCCGGTCCCAGCGGAACTTCCGCAGCGCGCCGCCGGTCAACGCCGTCACCGAGACCGGCTCGGCGTCGTGCACGCCCTGAAAGGTGACGCTGCCGGCGGTCAGGTGCGCGGGCGCGCGCAGCAGCCGCGTGATCGCGTACGCCAACGTCGTTTTGCCGCAACCGCTTTCGCCGACGATGCCGACCAGCTCACCGCGGTGCACGTCCAGGTCGACGCCGCAGACGGCGTGCACCGGCCCGGTGGCGGTTTCGTAGTCGACGTGCAGGTTGCGTACCTGGAGCACGGGCGTCATCGGATGTCCCCCTGGGCGCCGCCGCGGCGCTGCACGCGCAGCCGCGGGTTGATCAGTTCGTCGACGCCGATGTTCAGCAGCGTCAGGGCCGCGCCGAGCACCGCGATGCACAGGCCCGGCGGGATGAACCACCACCACGCGCCTTGGGAGAGCGCTTCGCCGTTCTGGGCGAAGAACAGCATCGTGCCCCAGGTGACGGAGTTGAGGTCCCCGAGCCCGAGGAACGACAGCCCGGCCTCGCCGAGGATGGCGCCGATCATCGCGAACACGAACTGCGAAATGAGGATCGGGTAGAGGTTCGGCAGGATCTCGACGACCACGATCCGCCAGCCGCGTTCGCCCGACGCGCGGGCGGCGTCGACGTAGTCCCGGTGCGCCAGCGACGCCGTCTGGGCACGCAGGACCCGCGCGGAGGCGGCCCAGCTGGTGACCGCGATCAGCAGCGCGATCACGGCGATCCCGCTGGAGTGCAGGTAACTGGCGGCGACGACGATCAGCGGCAGGGCCGGGATGACGAGGAAGACGTTGCCGATCAGGTTGAGCACCTCGTCGGCCCAGCCGCCCGCGTATCCGCCGACCACGCCGACCAGCGCGGCGAGCAGCATCGTGACCGTGCCGGCGAGCAGCCCGACCAGCAGCGACGAGCGGAAGCCGACGATCAGCTGGGCGAAGACGTCCTGCCCGTTGTTGGTGGTGCCGAGCAGGTGCGCGGCCGACGGCCCGGCGAGGAGGTCGTCGCCGGTCGCGTGCGGGTCGCCGACCAGCAGCGGCCCGATGACCGCGACGGCCGCGTAGACCGCCACGATGCCGGCGCCCAGCAGGAACTTCGGCCGCCGGGTCAGCGCGGAGACGCGCCCGGCGCCGCGGACGGGCGTGATCACGGCCTGGGTCATCGGGCACCTGCTTTCGCCGTCGTGCGCACGCGCGGGTCGATGACCGCGTAGAGCAGGTCGACCAGCAGGTTCGCGCCGAGCACCGCGAGGGTGATGATCAGGAAGATGCCCTGCATCAGCGGGTAGTCGCTGTTGCGGACCGCCTGCAGCAGCGTGAACCCGATGCCGGGGTAGGAGAACACGGCTTCGGTGACGATCGCGCCGCCGACGACGAACCCGAGCGACACCGCGACGCCGGACACGCTCGGCAGGACGGCGTTGCGGGCGGCGTAGGTGACCATCACCCGCCGGAGGCTGAGGCCTTTCGCCTGCGCCGTGACGACGTAGTCCTCGGCGAGCGTGGACACCATCATGTTCCGCATCCCCAGCAGCCACCCGGCCAGCGAGCTGACGACGATCGTGAGCGCCGGCAGCAGCGCGTGGTAGATGACGTCGCCGACGAACTCGCCCGACCAGCCGGGCTCGATCTCGACGTCGTACCCGAGGCCGAGCGGGAACCAGCCCAGGCCGGCCGAGAGGAAGTACAGCGCGGCCAGCGCGAGCCAGAAGTACGGGATGGCGGCGAGCATCGTCGACCCCGCGACGAGCGAGTCGACGACCCCGCGGCGGAACCACCCGGCCAGCGCGCCGAGCGAGATGCCGAGCGTGAACGACACGACCGTCGCCACGCCGACCAGGCCCAGCGTCCACGGCAGGGCCTGGCCGATGATGTCCCCGACCGGCGCCGGGAAGAACGTCACCGAGCGGCCGAGGTCGCCGGTGAAGATCTGCCCGAGGTAGGCCAGGTACTGCTGCCACAGCGGCCGATCGGTCACGCCCAGCAGCAGTTCCAGTGAGTGCCGGGCCTCCGGGGAGACCGGCGCCATCGACGACTGCCGGGCCAGCACCGCGTCCACCGGGTTGCCCGGCGCGAGGCGGGGGATGAGGAAGTTCAGCGACAGCGCCGCGAGCAGCGCCACCGCGTAGAACATCAGTTTCTTGCCGAGGAACCGCATCTACTTGACCGGCTTGAGGTTCTTGGCGACGAACCCGGTGTCGGGGAAGCTGTCCGCCCGCGACAGCGCGTAGGCGTTGTCGTCGGTCGGCCAGCCGGTGACCTTCGTGGCGAGGAACGTCGCGTTCGGGCTGTTCTGGAAGACCGGGACATAGGGCAGCTTGTCCAGCATCACGCGGCCGATCTCCTGGGCGCGCTGCTTGAGCACGGCCTCGTCGTCGGTGCCGGCCATCGCGGCCAGCGCGGCGTCGACCTGCGGGTCGGAGAAGCGCGACCAGTTCGACGCGGCCTTCTGCCCGATCGGCGCGGTGGTCGCCGAGGCGAGCACCTGGTTGTAGAGCTGGTACGGGTCGGGCTTGCCGCCCAGGCCGTCGATGAGCAGCTGGAAGGTGCCGGTGGAGCGGTCGGAGTTGAACTGGGCGCTCGAAACCTGCTGCACGGTCAACGCGATCCCGGCTTCGGCGAGCTGCTGCTGCATCAGCTGCAACGCCTGGATGTAGTCGGTGTAGCCGGTGACGACCTTGATCGAGACGTCGAGGCGGCGGCCGCCCTTGTCGACGTAGATGCCGTCCCCGCCACGGGTGTAGCCGGCCTTCTCCAGCGCGGCCCGCGCGGCGGCGGGGTCGCGGGTGACCGGGCCGGTGATCCGGAAGCCGTCGTCCCGCGGGGTCTGCAGCAGCTCGGGGCTGGGCACCTTGGCGATGCCGAAGTAGACGGTGTCGACGATGCGTTTGCGGTCCAGCGCCAGGTTCATCGCCTGCCGCACGGCGAGGTCGTTCGTCGGCCACGCCGTCAGGTTCGGCACGAGGCTGGTCTGGTAGATCCCGGCGGACGGGACGAGGTGGGTCTTCGGGTCCTTGGCGACCCAGTTCTTCCGCGGGTCGGGCACGAAGGTGTTGCCCCAGTCGATCTTCCCGGCCAGCAGCGACTGGTTCGCGCTCGTGTTGTCGCTGAAGGAGATGAAACGGACGCCGTCGATGGCCGGCTTGCCCTGCTCCCAGTAGTTCGGGTTCTTCTTCAGCAGGAACGTCTGCGGCGAGAACGAGTCGAGGGTGAACGGCCCGGTGCCGACCGGGTTCGGGTTCAGCTCGGTGGCGGGGTCCGCGATCTTCTCCCAGATGTGCTTCGGCACGATCAGGGTGCGGCCCGCCGCGCCCCACAGCTGGTTGAACGCGGGCTGGGCGAAGGTGATCTTCGCGGTGTGGTCGTCCGGCGCGGCCGCGGCGGCCAGCGTCAGCCCGTTGGTGTTCAGTTCGGGGTGCTTGATCATGGCGTCGAAGGTGAAGGCGACGTCCTGGGCGGTGAACGCCTGGCCGTCCTGCCACTTCACGCCGTCGCGGGTGGTGACGGTGAGCGTGCGGCCGTCGGGGGAGAAGGTCGCCGCGGTGGCCAGCTGCGGCACCGGCGGGCGGCGTTCGGCCATGTCGAAGAACAGCAGCGACTCGTAGACGGTGCCGCCGTAGCCCGCTTGGGCCTGGTTGGGCAGGAACGGGTTGAAGTTGCGGACGAACGCGCCCGACGCGCCGGTGTTCGCGGTGATGATCACGCCGTCGGCGCTGGTCGCGGTGCTGGAGCACGAACTCAGGGCGAGGCCGAGCGCGAGGACGACGGCGGCGGGGGCGAGCAGGCGGCGGTGCCTTCCGGCCTTCATGGGGACTCCAGGAGTGCTTAAGCGGTTAACTCGATGGACGGCCACGTTGACGTCGCGCTGGGAGAGCTTGGTGTCGTCAGGCGGCGATCGGGGGCGGGCCTGGGTTAAGCGCTTCACATCTTGTAACCTCGGTCACGTCATGTCAATGGACCGAAACGATGTCGGGGTAGCCTCGTGCGAGGTGAAGCGATTGAGTCAGCGAGTTATCCGAGGAGCACGATGAAGCGGCTGACCATCTCGGACATCGCGGACGCGGCCGGGGTGTCGACGGGAGCGGTGTCCTACGCGCTCAACGGGAAGCCGGGGGTGTCGGCGGCCACGCGCGAGCGCGTGCTGGAGATCGCCGACCGGATGGGCTGGCGGCCCAGCACCGCCGCCCGCGCGCTGACCCGGTCCCGGTCGGGCGCGATCGGGCTGATCGTCGACCGGCCCGCCCAGGTGCTGGGCATCGAGCCGTTCTTCATGCAGCTGGTCTCCGGCATCGAGATGGCGCTGCGCTCGGACCCCTCGACGGCGTTGATGCTGGCCGTCACCGACGACCGGGACGCCGAGATCCAGACCTACCGCCGCTGGTGGGCCGAGCGGCGCGTCGACGGCGTCATCGTGGTCGACCTGCACGAGAACGACATCCGCACCGGCGTCCTGGCCGAGATCGGGCTGCCCGCCGTCGCGCTCGGCTACCCGCAGTCGGCCGAGGTGCCGTGCGTGTGGGCCGACGACGCGGCCCCGATGGAGGAGGCGGTCGGCTACCTCGCGGCGCTCGGGCACCGGCGGATCGCCCGGGTCGCCGGGCCGGACCGGTTCGCGCACACGCTGCGCCGGGACGAGGCGTTCACCAAGGCGGCCGAGACGCACCGGCTGGAGTGGTCGAAGACCGTCCACGGCGACTACTCGGGCGACAGCGGCGCCCGGGCGGCGCGGCGCCTGCTGTCGGAGCGCGACCGCGCGACGGCGGTGATCTTCGACAACGACGTGATGGCGTTGTCGGCGATGGCCGCGGCCCAGGAGATGGGCGTCTCCGTGCCCGAGCAGCTGTCCATCGTGTCCTGGGACGATTCGGCGCTGTGCCAGCTGGTCCGCCCGGCGGTGACGGCGCTGGACCGGCACATCACCCAGCACGGCGTGCTGGCCATCGAGACGCTCAACGAGATCCTGGCCGTCGGCGCGGCCGGGCACGTCCAGGCGCCGGCGCCGATCCTGATGCCCCGGGCGAGCACCGGCCGGGCTCCGCAGGACCGCTGACGATGCCCGGAACGCGTCTCGACCTCGGCCGTATCCAGGCGGCTCGCGCGGTGATCGACCCGGTCTTCCTCGACACCCCGCTGTACCCCTGCGAGCCGCTCGGGCGGGCGCTCGGCTGCCGGGTGAGCGTCAAGCTGGAGACGGCGAACCCGGTGCGCAGCTTCAAGGGCCGCGGTACCGAAGTCGTCGTGAACGGTCTGAGCGGGCGGGCCGCGGTGTGCGCCAGCGCGGGCAACCTCGGCCAGGCCCTCGCCTGGTCCGCGCGGGGCCGCGGGGTGGCCGTCACCGTCGTGGCGTCGCGGTCCGCGCCCGCGGTCAAGCTCGAGCGCATCCGCGCGCTGGGCGCCCGGCTGGAGCTGGTCGACGGCGACTTCGACGAGGCGCGCGAACGGGCCGTGGCCATCGCCGAGCACGACGGGATCCGGCTGGTCGAGGACAGCCTGGACCTCGAGACGTGCGAAGGCGCGGCGACGATCGGCCTGGAGCTGCTGGACACGCCGTTCGACACCGTCCTGATCGCGCTCGGCGGTGGCGCGATGGCCACCGGGATCGGCCACGTCCTGAAGACGCGCGCACCCGCCGTCGAAGTCGTCTGCGTCCAGCCGGCGGGCGCGCCGGCGATGACGCGGTCCTGGCGGGAACGGCGCGTCGTCACCACCGACTCGACCAGCACCATCGCCGACGGCGTCGCGGGCAGGCGGCCCATCCCGGAGGTCCTCGGCGACCTGCTGCTCGTCGCCGACGACGCCGTCCTGGTGCGGGAGGAGTCGATCATCACGGGGATGCGGCTGCTGCTGGAGCACGCGGGGCTGGTCGTCGAACCGTCGGCGGCACTGGGGGTCGCGGCGGTGCTCGAGGACCGGGACCGGTTCGCCGGCCGGCACGTCGGCGTCGTCGTCTGCGGCGGCAACGTCGACCTGGCCGCCTACCACCGCTGGCTCGGCACCGGCCTCCCGTAGGCTGCCGAGTCGTGCGAGAAGGATTTCACGACGACCTGAAACGTCTGAGCGAGCTGCTGGCGACCATGTGCGACCTGGCGGCGACGGCGATCCGGCAGGCCACCGAGGCCTTGCTGAACGCCGACCTCAGAGTCGCCGAGCAGGTCATCGCCGCCGACGCCGGCCTCGACGCCCACCGCGCGCGGTGCGAAGAGGACGCCTACTCGCTGCTCGCCCTGCAGGCCCCGGTCGCCGGCGACCTGCGCCAGGTCCTGGCGGTCGTCTACTGCGCGGAGCGGATCGAGCGGATGGGCGACCTGGCCGCGCACATCGCCGACAGCGCGCGCTACGCCCACCCCGACCACGCCGTGCCCGCGGAGCTGAACCCGACGTTCCTGCGGATGGGCGAGCTGACCGCCGGCATGGCCGAGGGCGTCGCGACTCAGATCCGCACGGGCGCCGGCGGCAGCTACCGCGACCTGCGCGAAGCGGACGAAGCCGTCGACGCGCTGCACGCCGAGCTGCTGTCCGGGATGACGGGTGCCGGCTGGGGCCACGGCCACGGCGAGGCCGTCGCCGCGGCCCTGGCGACGCGGTTCTACGAACGCTTCGCCGACCAGACCGTCTCGGTGGCCAAGCGGCTGGAGTTCGCCAACACCGGAGACCTCCCCGGTTAGACCGTCCGCGGACACCGGAGTGAGTGTCTGCTTTCCACCGGAAGTCGCGCCCCGAGCCTGCGGGAGCCCGGGTGACCGGGCATGATCGCGGTGCGCTGAAGAAGGGACCCCATCCATGCGCTTCACCCCACGGGGCACGAAGTTCTTCGACCTGCTGACCGACGCGGCGAAGAACCTCGTGACCGCCACGGCGCTGCTGCGCGACCTCGTCGCCGCGGAGCCCGCCGACCGGGAGTCGATCGCGGGCCGGCTGCACGAGGTCGAACACCAGGGTGACGAGCTCATGCACACGATCATGGTCGAGCTCAACAGCTCGTTCGTCACGCCGTTCGACCGCGAGGACATCCAGGCGCTCGCCTCGAAGATCGACGACGTGCTGGACTTCATGGACACCGCCGCCGACTTGGCCGTGCTCTACCGGATCCAGGCGTTCCCGCCCGGCGTCGACCTGCTGGTGCAGGCGCTCGGCCGGTGTGCCGAGCTGACGGCGGAGGCGATGCCGGGCCTGGCGAAGGTGGGCGAGCTCGAGCCGTACTGGATCGAGGTCAACGAGCTGGAGAACGAGGCCGACCGGATCTACCGGCGGGTGCTGGCCCAGCTGTTCGAACCCGGCGCCGACGCCCTCGAAGTCCTGAAGACCAAGGAGGTCGTCGAGCAGTTCGAGCTGGCCGCCGACGCCTTCGAGCACGTGGCCGACGTGGTGCAGACCATCGCGGTCAAGGAGTCGTAGTGACCGGGACGGCCGCCCTGGTCGCCGTCATCGTGCTGACCCTGGTCTTCGACTACACCAACGGTTTCCACGACGCGGCCAACGCGATCGCGAGCGCGGTGTCGACGCGCGCGCTCACCCTGCGGGCCGCGCTCGTCCTGGCCGCGGTGATGAACCTGGCCGGCGCGCTGCTGTCCACCGGCATCGCCGCGACGGTGGCCAAGGGGATCATCGACGTCCCGGTCGGCCCGGACGCGCTCACCGTGGTCTTCGCGGCACTCGTGGGCGCGACCGTCTGGAACCTGATCACCTGGTACTTCGGGCTCCCGTCGTCGTCCTCGCACTCGCTGATCGGCGGGATGGTCGGGGCCGCGCTGGCCGCGGCGAGCACAGTGCACTGGGCCGGCATCGCCGAGAAGGTGCTGATCCCGATGGTGGCCTCGCCGCTGCTCGGGCTGGTGCTGGGTTACCTCGCGATGGTCGGCGCGCTGTGGCTGCTGCGCCGGGCGAACCCGCACCGCAGCGGCCGGGTGTTCCGGCGCTTCCAGATCGTCTCCGCGTCGGCGCTCGCGCTCGGCCACGGCCTGCAGGACGCCCAGAAGGGCATGGGCGTGATCGTGCTGGCCCTGGTGGCCGCGGGGCAGCAGAAGACGTTCGACGTCCCGCTGTGGGTGACCCTGGCCTGCGCCGCGGCGCTGTCGCTCGGGACGTACTCCGGCGGCCTGCGGATCATGCGGACGCTCGGGCGCCGGGTGTTCCCGCTCGACCCGCCGCACGGGTTCGTCGCGGAGTCGGTGGCGTCGTCGGTGCTGTACGTGACGGCGTTCGCGGTGAAGGCCCCGATCTCGACGACGCACGTGATCACCGCGGCGATCATGGGCGTCGGCGCGACCCGGCGGCTCTCGGCGGTGCGCTGGGGCATCGCCCGCGACATCGTGCTGGGCTGGGTCCTGACCTTCCCGGCGGCGGCCGCGGTGTCGGCGGCGGTGTTCTTCGGGATCAGCGCCCTCACCTGAGCACGGGGCCCGCGGCAGCCGCTGCTCAGCGCCGGGACTCCAGCCGGACCACGAGCACCGTGCAGGCGGCGTGCTGCACCAAAGCCTGGCTCGTCGAACCGAGCAGCATCCCGGCGAAGCCGCCGCGGCCGCGGTTGCCCGCCACGACCAGCTGGGCCGTCTGCGCGGCTTCGAGCAGGGCGTGGCGGGGGCGGTCGCGGCACAGGACCCGGCGGATCCCGACGTCCGGGTACTTCTCCTGCCAGCCCGCCAGGCGCTGGGCCAGCAGCCGCTCCTCGTCCTCCCGCGCCGACTCCCACTGCGGCATGATCCGCACCGCGCCGTAGAAGTCCTCGTAGGTGACGTCGCTCCAGGCGTGCACCGCGACGAGGGGCGCGCCGCGGAACGACGCCTCCTCGAACGCCGCCGCGATCGCGAGCTCGCTCGTCGCGCTCCCGTCGACCCCGACCACGACCGGGCCCGACTCCGGGACGTGCGCCGTGCCGTGGCGGCCCCGGATCACCGCCACCGGCGAGTGCGCGTGGTTCACGAGGGTGGCCGCGGTCGTGCCGAGGAGCATCCCGGTGAAGCCACCCGAGCCGGACGCGCCGACGACGACCATCCGCGCCTGGCGCGACAGCCCGACGAGCAGCGGCGCCGGGGACTCGGCCGGCGTCTTCGCCGTGACCACCAGGTCCTCGTCGATCGACGCGGCCACCTTGCGGGAGCCGGCGACAACCCGGTCACCGTCCTGGCGCACCGCGTCGAACAGGACGTCGGTGCCCGCGATGCCGCCGTCCTGACCGAGCTCGGTGGACCGCAGGCCGTGCACGATCTCGAGCTCGAGGTGGCGGGCGGACGCGACCTTCGCGGCCCACGCCACCGCCGCCATCGACGCGCCCGAGCCGTCGACGCCCACCACGACCGTCCGGTTCCTGTCCTTCATCGGGTCTCCTCGGCTCCTCGGGCGGTCGGCGTCGGGCGGTCGGCGTCGGGCAGTTCCGCGGCCTGCGGCCGGACGACCGCGACCGGGCACGGCGCGTGCGCGATCAGCGCCTGGCCGGTCGAGCCCAGCAGCATGCCGGTGAAGCCGCCGAGGCCCCGGCAGCCGACCACGAGCAGCTGCGCGTGCTCGCCGCGCTCCAGCAGCGTCCGGACCGGGCGGCCGCGCGTCACGTCGAGGTCGATCGTCAGGTCCGGGAACTTCTCCCGCCAGCCGCCCACCTGGTCGGCGAGCTTGGCCCGTTCGGCCTGGTCGATCTCGGATCCGTTGTCCTGCAACGGATGGGACCGCAGGACGCCGTCGGCGACGATGTCGCTCCAGGTGTGCACCGCGGTGAGCGCGCAGCCGCGCAGCCGCGCCTCTTCGCACGCGAACGCGAGCGCCGCGTCGCTGTCGGCCGAGCCGTCGGCCCCGACGACGACCGGTCCCGCCGCCGGCGCCAGGCCACGCACCACGACGACCGGGCAGTGCGCGTGGGCGACCACCGACACCGCCGTCGAGCCGGCGAGCATCCCGGTGAAGCCGCCGAGCCCGCGGGACCCGAGCACCACCAGCTCCGCGTTCCGCGACTCCTGGACGAGCGCCGTGACCGGGCTCCACTCCCGCGCGGCGGTCCGGATGTCGAGGCCGGGGGACTGCGCGAGCACCGCGGCCCGCGCCTCGGCGAGCCGGCTTTCGGCGCGCCCGGCCAGCCCGGCGCGCACCCGGTCGTGGGTGCCGGCGGCGATCGGGGTGTGCACCTGCGGCAGCGCGTGGACGTGCACCAGCCGCAGGGGCCGCCGTCGGCGGCGCGCTTCGGCGCCGGCCCAGACCGCGGCGTGCACCGCGGCGGCCGAGCCGTCGACCCCGGCGACGACCGCGCCGCGCGGCGCGGTCACCGCGTGCTCTCGGCGACCGCCGCGACGGCCAGGATCGTGCCGATCTCGTGGCCCCAGGCCCGGATCAGCGGCCGGTCGTCCGTGCCGTCGAACACCCGGTGGTCCCGGGCCGCCAGCTGCCGCACGAGCTCGCGGGCGGGTTCGTGCCCCTCGGCCACCGGGCCGCGGGTGAACAGCCAGACGGGCAGCCACCGCAGACCGTCCGAAAAGGACTCCGCGAACGTCCGCGCCGGGGCGAGCCACTGCCCGTTCTCCACCGGGCTGCCCAGGAGCACGGCGTCGAAGCCCTCGAGCGACGGGACGAGGCCGACGTCCCGGACCTCGACATCGGCGGCCGCTCCGGCGTCGGTCATCGCGGAGCCGACCGACGTGGCGAGGTGTTCGGCGATTTCCCGGGTGGCACCGTGCCGGGTGGCCACCGCGACGAGGATTCTCATGCTTCCACCCTCACCCGGCCGCGGCCCCGGGAGCAGAGGCCAACGACCTCGCCCGGACCGGCGAAGGACCCTGCACCCGCTAGTGGACCACGGCGACCGGGCAGGCCGAGCGCGCGAGCAGGTCGTTGCCCGTCGAGCCCAGCACGGCCCCGGCGACCGGGCCGCGGCCGCGGCTGCCGACGACGATCAGCTGGGCGTCGGGCGCGACGGCCATCAGCACGCGCGCCGGCTCACGGTCCTCGACGACGCGCGTCGTGACGTCCAGGTCAGGGTGCTTCTGCGCCAGGCCGGCGACGAGCTCGTCGAGCTCGCGCCGGTCCTCGGGTTCGGTGCCCGGGTCGGATGGCCGGCCGGCGTGGGCCACCACCAGCGGCACCCCGCGCGCGACGGCCGCGTCGGCCGCGAACCGCAGAGCTTCCTCGCTCGCCGGCGACGAGTCCACGCCGACCACGACCGGGCCCTGCGGCCCGGCCTGGCCGCGGAAGACGACCACCGGGCAGTGCGCGCCGGCCGCGACCCGGAGGGTGACCGACCCCGTCAGGGCGCCGCGCAGGCCGCCGAGGCCGTGCGAGCCGAGCACGATGAGGGGCGCGGTCCCGGACGCCGCGAGCAGCAGGTCGACCGCCAGCCCCAGCTCCACGTGGACGTCGACCTCGACGCCCGGCGCCGCGGTGCGGGCGATCTTCGCCGCGTGCCGCGTCCGCCGGGTCACGTGCTCGGGCAGCGGCTCGGCCTCGTCGCCCGGGTCGACCACGCACGCGTGGAACAACCGCAGGTCAGCGCCGCGCCGAGCCGCCTCGTGCGCGGCCCAGCGGACCGCGCGCAGCGACCCTTCCGAGGCGTCCACCCCGACGATCACCGCGGCCTGGTCGGCCATCACCGCCTCCTGACGTCCGTCGCCCGGACGGCGACTCCGGCCAGCATGTCGCCTGGCGGGCCGGCGCGTCAGAGCACGAAGACCTCTCGGCCGGGACCAATGGTCACCCGCCGGCGGCCAGGTACCGCTGCGGGTCGCCGCCCGCGCGGGCCCCACTGCCGAGCCAGCGGGCGAACCCCTCGCGGTCCCGGCGTTCGAGTTCGTCCAGGTAGGCCCGCCGCGACCGGACCACGCGCCGGCGGGCCGGCTCGTCGGGGGCGCGCAGGAGTTCGCCGTAACTGCGCCGCCACGCCAGGCACAGCTCGGCCGTGGACAGGTCGGTCACTCCGGTGACTCCTGGGCCTCCGGAGGCTTCTGGGGGTTCCTCCACCACGACCGGTGCGGCCGGAGGGGCGCTCGGCGCCGGGCGGGGCCGGAACCGCCACACCGCCCACGCCGTCGCCGCCACGACCAGCAACGAGGCGGCCGCCGTCCCGCCCGCGACGGCCACCAACCCGCCGATCGCCACGCCGGCCCCGAGCGCGCCGAGGCCGGTCACGACCCCGATCGTCACGGCGGAAGCCGCGGAGCCGGTCGCCGCGAGCCGCTCGCGCACCGCGGGGAAGCCCGTCACCGCCAGCCACGCGCTGACCCCGGCCGCGAGGCCGAGCATGCCCCACCCGACGAGCGCGCCGGCCGGCAGCACGACCAGCCCGACCGCGCCGAACGCGGTCCCGGCGGCGATCGACACGATCCTGGTGATACGAGTGAACATGAGCGCCTCAGTCCTGGTGAACGACCACCCGAGCACGACGGCGCCGGGGTCCGAGGCGTATCCCGAGTGTAGCCCCGGAACCGGTTTCCGGCAGGGACAGCTCCCGGCGACCGGCTCCGAAACTGTCCTTTGTGGACCGAACGGGCGGTGCTCACCGGCGCCGGACGATCACGCGAACCGGTCGTATCCCGCTTTCGCCGGCAGTGGCTCCAGCGCGTCGACGCCGAGCACGCGGGCGGTGCCGGTCCCGCCGGGCACGACGACGCCGACGACCTCACCGGGCCGCCCGCACCGGCCGACGGGACGCGCAGCTCCGGCGGGAAAGCCCTCCGCCGGCCGCGCTTCCGCCTGCGACAGCCGCGTCGCCGCACCACCGGCGAGCCGGTCGAGCACCGCGTCGAAGCGGGAAGCTCGCGGCGGGGTCACGTCGTGGGCGGGTCGGGGAGCTCGAGCCATTCCAGGTCCATCGGCACCAGCGTCGTCGAGAGCACCAGCTCCCGGAGCAGGTTCACCGTCAGGGTCAGGCCCACCGGTTCGCCCACCTCCTCGCGCCGCAGACCGTGCACGCCGGCGTCGGAAAGCCGTTGCCGGACCCGGGAAACGATATGCTCGACGCGCTTGGCCGTCCAGCTCTCGCGCGGCCGCCGCTCGCCGAGCTCAGCGGCTGCCTGCTGGCGCGACAAGGGCAGCGGCTGCGGGTCGTAACCGAGGTAGCGCTGCCCGAGCACGGCCAGCACCAGGTGCTCCTCCGCGGTGAGCCGCCAGCGTTTCGGCGGGGCCGTCGGGTGGGTCGGCCGGGGCGCGGTGGCCGTGTCCTCCCCGTCGGAGACCAGCAGTTCCAGCACGTGCTCGCGGTCGCGCGTCCCGCGCAGGAACAACGCGGTGTAGCCCGCGGCCAGCGGCAGCGGCTCGCTGTCGCGGTGCAGCAGGACGCTGTCGGACAGCCGGATCGGCGAGCGGCCGGTGTTGCTCAGCCACCAGCGGTCCCGGTCGTGGGTCAGCAGCCCGTGGACCCGGCTGATCCGCAGGTCGTCCTCGCCGACGCAGACGTCGACCTCCAGGCGGTTGCGGCCGAAGCTCACCCGGCGGCCGGCGGCCGGAGGCACCGCGATGCCGCCGGTGACGGTGAGCGCGCTCAGCGTGCCCGGTACAGACGCGGTCACGCCGTGGCGCAGGCTGCGCTGGCGGTGCGGGTCGAGGCGTTCGGCGGGCACGGGCTGCTACCTCCGCTCGTAGGCGCCGATGTCGAAGCCCGCGCCGGCGGGCCGGGGGACACCGTCGAGGTCGAAGGCGGGGGCGAGCGCGGCGCTGCCGGTGTCGACGGCGGCCGAGCCGGGCGCGAGGTGGTAGTCACCCGGGGCGGCGAACCCGGGGTCGCCGGTGAGGTTGTGGTCGGCGGTGAACGGCCCGGCGGTCACCGGGCCGTCGCCGAAGACGTTGTTGCGCAGGGTGTTCGTCCCGGCGAACCGGTCGCCGCCGACGTGCACCGAGCCCTTCGCGTTGCCGGCGAAGGTGTTGTTGACGACCGTGAGGTCGCGCATCGTGCCGGTCGACTCGACCCACAGGTCCAGCCCGGCCTGTGCGTTGCCGGTGGAGAGGTTGTCGAAGACCCGCACGCCCGAGAGCAGCCGGGTTTCCGAGTAGTCCTCGACGGCCAGACCGATCCCGGCCTTGCCGGCGTTGCGGGTCCCGCTCACGACGTTGGCGTAGACGTCCACAGTGGACGAAGAGTCGACGTAGATGTTCGGCCCGCGGTTGCCGGTGACGACGTTGTGGTGGATCTTCACGCGGGCGTCGTCGTCGTACTTGACGTCGATGCCCTCCTCGCCGTTGTCGTGCACGCGGCAGCCGGACACCTCGACGTCGGACGAGCCCGAGGCGATGCTGAGCGCCTCGTGGTCGGCGGAGGTGCCGCGGGCGTTGGTGCCGCGGATGTCGCAGTTCCGGATCGCGGCACGGCGGGTGGCGACGAGCACGAGCCCGCCGTCGCTCGAGCCGTCGACGCCGAAGTGGTCGAACACGAGGTCGTGCGCGCCTTCGGCGTACACCCCGAAGCCGGTCGAACCGGCGACGGTCAGGCCGCGGAACTCCAGCCAGGAGTGGTTGCCGACCGCGAGCAGGCCGGCGTCGCCACCGGTGCCGGTCAGCACGGCGGTGCCGCCCACCCCGGTGAACCGGATCGGCCGGCCCGGGCCGCCGTCGTGCCGGATGGTGAGGCCACCCGGGTAGGTCCCGGCCGTGATCGCGACGGTGTCACCCGGGCGGGCGACGTCGGCCGCGGCCTGGACGGTGGCGTACTCGCCGCCGGGCCCGACGTGGAGGGTCCGCGGACCCGCTCCGGCGGCCCCCACGGCCGTCGGAACGACCATGGCCGCCAGCGTGAGCACCACGCCGGCCACACCCCGCATCGCCACCTCGTCCCCCTCCGGCCCGCCGGCGGCTCCGGCGCTGGCCTGGCCCTGTTTTTAGCCGAGCCCGCCTGGGACCGGTCCCCGCTTCACGGCAGCCGTCCGGCGAGCGCGGCCGCCAGTGTCCGGGCGTCCCCGCACAGCGCGTTCCCGCCGGCCGCGCCGGCGTCTTCGAGGGTGACGACGGCGATCTCCTCCCGGTTCGGCTCGGTGCCGCGCAGCACCGGCAGCGCCGGGGTGTAGAAGCGGTGCACGACCTGCACCGCGCAGGCGGGCCGGTCGCCCGGCACCGGTGCCACGACGGCGCTGCGGGTGCCGGCGCGGATCCGCTCGCCGGGCACGTCGGTGTCCGGCTCGATCGGCCACTCCCGGGTGTAGCGCACGGTGATCGTGCGGGGGTCGTCCTCCCAGGTGCAGCCCCACCCGCCGAACTCCCGGTCGGTCTGCGAGGCTCGGACCGAGACGCTCGCCGTCGCCGCGGCGTCGAGCAGGCCGCAGGCGTCGACGTGGGCGAGCGACCAGTCCGGGAACGGCCGGTCACGCCGCGGGAGGGGCCCGTTGGCGAGCTTGGGCAGCACGTCGGAGAGCACCGAGTCGGAGATGGTGCACAGGGGCGCGTCCTGGGCGCGGGTCACCGGGCGCGAGGTGACGTCGATCCGGTTGGTGTCGGCCAGCGAGATGCTGCGCTCGCAGGCGCCGTCGCGGGCCTCTGGGCGTTCGATGTCGCCCATCCGGCCGGGCACCGGGGGCCGGGTCGGGTAGCGCAGCGGGCCGGTCAGGTCGAGGGTCGTCTGCACCTGGCCGGTGCCGTCGGCCAGGGTGGTCGTGACCACGCAGGTGCCGAAGTTCTTCAGCTCGGGGTCGATGAACGGCTGGCCGAACCGCGTGAGCGAGTCGACCGAGATCGCCGCGCACGGGTCCGTCGCGGCCGGATCGGCGCCGAGCGTGTTCGGCCCGCCCGCCGGGGTGGCCGACGGCGGCCGGCTGAGCAGGAACCCGGCCACCAGCGCGAGCACCGCGGCCAGCGCGCCGACGGCGAGCAGCCGGCGGCGGAACCGGCGTCGCGGCCGCCGGGGCGCGGGGGTGTCCGCTTCGAGCAGGGCGACGGCCTCGGCCGCAGTGGGCCGGTCGGCGGGGTGGCGGGCCATCAGCGCGTCGAGGACCGGGCCGAGCCGGCCCGCGCGCTCGGCCGGGGCGGGCCGCCCACCGGCGGCGCGGCGCATCTGCACGAACGGGCCGTCCTCGCCCGACCCCCACGGCGACCGGCCCTCGACCGCGGCGTAGAGGGTGGCGCCCAGGGAGAAGACGTCGGATTCGGGACCGGCCTCGCCGCCGCCGGCGACCTCCGGCGCGACGTACCCGAGGGTGCCGGTGAGCTGGGCGCCGCCGGTGCGGGTGACCTCGGTCCAGCGGGCGATCCCCAGGTCGGTGAGCTTGGCGACGTCGTCCTCGGTGACCAGGACGTTGCCCGGTTTGACGTCGCGGTGGACGATGCCGCGGGCGTGCATGGCCGCGAGCGCCGCGGCGAGCTGCGCGCCGATCCGCCGGACCCGGTCCTCGGGCAGCGGGCCGCCGTCGTCGACGAGCTCTTCGAGGCTGCGCGCGGCCAGGTACTCGGTGACCAGCCAGCGCGCGTCGACGTCGTCGGTGACCGTGTCGAACACCGTGACGACGTTCGGGTGCAGCAGACCGGCCCCGATGCGCGCTTCCCGCCGGATCTGCCCGGCGTCGGCGTCGAGGGATCGTTTGAGCGACACTTGCCGGCCCAGTTCGAGGTCGAAGGCCCGCCAGACGACGCCCATGCCGCCCTGTCCGAGCTCCTCCTCCAGCCGGTACCGGTCGGCTACGACGCGACCACTGCCCACCCGCGGAGTCTACGAAACGGCCCGGCACCCCGCACGCGGCACGTCACGACGGTGGCGGGGGTGGTCTCGGTGAGCGGCACCCCGTTCTTGACTTCGCAAGTAATACCAACTTACCGTCACGGTGCGAGACCACCCGGTCACCCGATTTGTCCTGACAGCCGCCACTGTCGCAGCGGA
The DNA here is from genome assembly GCF_035975215.1 of Amycolatopsis sp. NBC_01307. NCBI lineage: Bacteria > Bacillati > Actinomycetota > Actinomycetes > Pseudonocardiales > Pseudonocardiaceae > Amycolatopsis > Amycolatopsis sp. NBC_01307. Next base: position 1,349,303 of record NZ_CP108403.1, read on the forward strand.
TTCCTCCGCACACGATCGTAGGAGCGGCATGTTCCCGAGGTCAGGTGTCCCAGAACGACGCAAGTCCCGGCCCCGGACGGCGGCCGGGCGGGTCCTCGCCGTGGCCGTGACGGTGCTGGCCGCGGCCGGGCTGGGCGTCACCGGCGCGGCGGCGGCGGGAACGGGCGCGGTCACCGGGATCGGCGGGAAGTGCCTCGACGTCACCGGCGGCTCGGCCGCCAACGGCACCCGGGTCCAGCTGTGGACCTGCACCGGCGGGACGGCCCAGCAGTGGACCGCCGGTGACGACGGGTCGATCGCCGCGCTCGGCAAGTGCCTCGACGTGGCGGGCGCGTCCGCCACGAACGGTGCCGCGGTGCAGGTCTACGACTGCAACGGCACCGGCGCCCAGCGCTGGACCGCCGACGCGGGCCGGCTGGTCAACGCCGGGTCCGGGAAGTGCCTGGACGCCGCGGGCGTGTCCAGCGCGGACGGCACCAAGCTGCAGATCTGGACGTGTTCGACCGGCGCGAACCAGCAGTGGGTGCTGCCCGGTACGACGACGGTCCCGCCCGCGAACGGTCCCTGCCCGCTGGGTCCCTTCGGGACGCCGCTGCCGTCGTCGACCCCGACCGCCACGAAGATCAAGGACGGCTTCAACTTCCTGGAGGGGCCCACCTGGGACGTGGCGACCCAGACCCTGCTGCTGACGAACATGCACGACGGGGCGGGCGCCGAGAACGTCCAGCCGTCGGACGTCGTGCGGTTCACGCCGTCGACCGGCGCGTTCGCCACCGCGATCGCCGGCGCGGGCAGCAACGGGCTGGCCATCAGCCGCGACGGGAAGTCCGTGGTCGCCGCGACGCACGACCAGCGCAGCGTCTCCTCCTACGACCTGGCGACGGGTCGGCGGACGACGCTCGCGGCGAACTACCAGGGGCACCTGTTCAACTCGCCGAACGACGTGACGGCCGGCGCGGACGGCACCGTCTACTTCACCGACCCGGACTTCCAGCGCGCGAACCGGCCGACCAGATGTCGGGCAGGACGAGCGTCTTCCGGGTGCGCGACGGTGTGGTCAGCTTGATCGACGACACCATCCGCGAGCCGAACGGCATCGAGCTGGCCCCGGACGGGAAGACGCTGTACGTCGGCGGCAACGCGACGGGCAAGATCTACAAGTACCCCGTCAACACCGACGGCAGCACGGGCGCTCGCAGCGACTTCGCGTCGGTGGCGGGCGCGGACGGCGGCACGATCGACTGCGCCGGCAACGTCTACCAAGCCACTTTCGGAGACGGGAAGGTCCACGTGTTCTCCGCGGCCGGCCAGGCCCTCGGCACGATCTCGGCCGGCCGGAACACGACCAACACGGCCTTCGGCGGCCCGGACGGGAAGACCCTCTACGTCACGTCGGGGACGCCGTCCACGGGCGGCGACAACGGGAACTTCGGGCTGTACAGCATCCGGCTGAACGTGCCGGGCTGGCCGTACTAGCCGCCGGTCGTGAGTGCGTAACAGTGTTCTAACACTGTTACGCACTCACGACCGGCGAGCGGACAGGGCGAGTTCGGCCCAGACGGTCTTCCCGCCGGGACGGCGCAGCTGCCCCCAGGCGACGCTCGTCTTCTCGATGATCCGCATCCCGCGGCCACCCTTCGAGGACGGCGACGTCGGAGCGGCGGCGGTGGGGGAGCCGTCGTCGATCTCGATCCGGAGCTTCCCGCGGTTGCGGCGCAGGCGTACCCGGATCGGCGGCTTGGCGTGGCGGAGCGCGTTGGAGACGAGCTCGTCGAGCACCATCACGATGTCGGTCAGCAGCTCGGCGGTCAGGTCGGGGAGCACGGCGCGAGCCCAGCCGCGGACCCTCGCCAGCTCCTTGAGGTCGGCATTGACGGTGGTCTCGACGGTCTCGTCGATTTCGTCCACGTCGGCGAGGACACCGGACTCGGTGGGTGTTGCGTCGAGGCTCATGATCGGTCTCCTCGGGGAAAGAGACGGCTACGGGCTACTTGACTGCCCCCATCCGGGGGAGTTCAACCGCCCTGGTGGGTCACACCGCACAACCCCGGACGCGGTCCAGCACGGCGCCGAGATCATCGGGGGAGGTCTGGCCGCGCCAGGCGACGTACCCGTCGGGCCGGACCAGGACGTACCGGGCGCCGTAAAGACCGTGCAGGTCCGGCCGGTTGAGCCGGTAGCGCTTCAAGGGCACGCCGGCCGCCGCCGCGGCCGTGTCCCATTCGGGCGCGGCCGGCGCGGCGACCTCCAGCAGCGTGAACCCGGGCCCGAACTCGTCCTGCAGCGACCGGTTCCGGTCGAGCCAGAGGTGCGGCAGCCGGTTCCCCGGGGCGCCGGAGGGCCGGTACTCGGTGCCGGTGGAAGCCGGGGCGGGCCCGTCGTCGGGAACGACGAGCGGCGACTCGGGGTACGCGGTGCCGAGCACAAAACCGAGGGTGTACATCTCGGCCGTCTTGGCCTGCCGGATCAGCTCCGCTGTCTTGGCTCGCACGGCCAGGCCGTCCGGTCCGTCGTCGTCCAGCCCCGGCACGGCGAGCTCACCGGTCAGCACCCGCATGTTGCGTTCGGCCTCGGCGATGGCCCGCTGCGCGATCGGCCGGCGTTCGGTCCCGTAGGAGTCGAGCAGCCCGGGGCCGGCCCAGCCGCGCAGCGCGGCCGCGAGCTTCCAGCCGAGGTCGGCGGCGTCGCCGATGCCGGTGTTGGCGCCGAACCCACCCCACGGCGGGTTCTGGTGCGCGGCGTCCCCGGCCACGAAGCAGCGGCCGTCCCGGTAGCGGTCGGCGACCAGGAGCCGGGCCGTCCAGGGATCGGTCGCGGTCACGGCGACGGGCACCGGCGCGCCGACCATCCGGTGCACGGCCCGTTCGCACCACGCGGCGTCGGCGTCCTCCGGCGCGTTGATGATGATGGCCCACCACCGGTCTTCGGTGTCGAGGGTGCCCATCAGGCCGTTGACCTCGGGGTTCACCACCCAGTACTGGACGGCGCGGCCCAGCTCGTGGCGGGCGGACAGCCCGGGCGCGTCGAAGATGACCTGGATGTTGCGGATCTCGTGGCTCCGCCCGGCCAGCGGGATGCCGCACGCCCGCCGGACGGCGCTGCGGGCCCCGTCGGCGCCGACGAGGTAGCGGCCCCGCACCACGCGCTCGCGTCCCGTGTCGTCCGTCGCGGTGGCGGTGACGCCGGTGTCGTCCTGCTCGAGACCCGTCAGCGTCCAGCCCCAGCGCGCGCTGACCGTCTCCCGCCGGGTGATGGTGTCGCGCAAGGCTTCTTCGACGTGGTTCTGCGCGCACCACAGCGCGGGCTCGGCCAGTTCCGTCCGCTGGACGTCGCTGAGGGCGAAGACGCCGTCGAAGCGTTCCAGCCGGTGCCCGGTGAGCGAGGTGCAGAAGACGGCCGAGTCGGACCAGCCGAACGGCAGGGGCGCGTTGTCCCGGACGGCGCCGGCGATGCCCAGGCGCCGGAAGAGCTCCATCGACCGCGGGTTCAGCTGCTTGCACCGCGGCGACGCCAGGCTCGGCGCCGGCCGCGGTTCGAGCAGGACGCAGCCGATGCCCCGCGCGCCGAGCTCGTGGGCGAGGGTCAGGCCGACCGGGCCGCCGCCGGCGATGACGACCTCCGTGGTCTCCACCTCGGGGGGCGCGTCCGCGTAACTCGTCATGCCGACAGTCTAAAAGCGCGGTGATCTTCCGGCGGCGGGCATCCGTTAGTCCAGATAGAGTAACGCGATCGTCGTCGATGGAGGTGTCTTGCCCGCTCGCCGCTGGCTGATCGTCGCCGCCGCTTGCCTCGTCGCGCTGATCCTGGTCTACGTCCTCGCGGTGCTGACCGTCACCGGCCAGGAGCTGGAGAACGCGGCCCTGCGCGGGGCCGACCAGGCCGCCGCGCGCGACCAGACCGCGGCCGACCAGAGCCTGTCGCGGATCACCCTGTACTCCCTGGGCGTCGCCGTCGTGCTGGTGGCCGTGATCGGCTTGCTGCGCCGTCGCCCGGCTCTCGCGGTCGCGGCGGTCGGCGTGATCGTCGCCGGCCAGGTCGTCACGCAGGGGCTCAAGCGGTTCGTGCTGCCGCGGCCGTCGCTCGTGCCGCTCACCGGGCACTACGCGGACAACAGCATGCCCAGCGGGCACACCACGATCGCCATGACGGTGCTCTTCGCCGCGCTGCTCGTCGTGCCCTACCGCTGGCGTGGCGTGACGATGGTCCTGCTGCTGTCCTGGGCGGTCGGCATCGGCGCCTACACGGTGACGGCGAAGTGGCACCGCCTCTCCGACACCCTCGCCGCGGACGCGATCGCCCTCGGGCTCGCCTGCCTGGCGTCGTGGTGGCTCGCCCGCCGCGGCGTGGTCCGCCGGTACGAGGGCCGCCGCCGGATCCCGCGGGTGCTCGTCGTGGTCGTCGCTTCCCTCGCCGGGCTGGTTTTCCTGGCCCTGGGCGGGTTCCTGATCGGCGCGGCACTCAGCCAGGACGGCCTCGACGCGACCCTGCGCGACAACACCTGGGTGGTCTACCTGGCCGCGAGCTCGCTCGCCTCGGCCGGGTCGGTGGCCGCCGCGCTGGCGTTCCTGGGGACCTGGCGCCGCCTCGAGATCCCGTGACGACCGGGGCGGGCGGCCGCGACCGCCCGCCCCGGCGTCAGCGAGCCGCCGGAACCGGCGCGAGGGCCGGGATCCGCGTCGGCAGGGTCCGCCAGATCTCCGGGGTGTAGAAGTGCCCGCCGGGCAGCTCGACGTGCTGGTACCCGTTGCGGGCCAGTGATTTCCACTGCGCGGCCGTCTCCGGCACGATCACGTCGTCGTCGGCCCCGGTGAGCACCTGCAGCGGGACACCGACCGTCGCGCCTTCGGTGTAGCCGAACGTGTCCCGCACCCGGATGTCGGCCCGCATGAGCTCCAGGGCCATCTCGCTCAGCTCCGGGTCGTCGAGCACGTACCCCGGCAGCAGGCCGTTGGTGCGCATCCACATCACCAGCTGCTCGTCGGTGTCCTGCTGCGCGGGGAACATGTCCCGCGGGGTGAGGCCGCGGCTCGGCGCGTTCGCCGACGACACGATGAGCGTCTCCGGCAGCGGGCCGCCCCGGCGCTGCAGGCGGTCCGCGACGTCGAACGCCATCCAGCCGCCCATGCTGTGCCCGAACAGCAGGTACGGCCGGGGCGCGGCGGCCGCCGTCACGGCTTCGGTCGCGTCGTCGGCGAGCGCGTCCCAGTCGGGGGCGAAGTCGTCGAGGAAGCGGCCGTCACGGCCCGGGTAGCAGATCGTCACGAGCTCGACGTCGGGTGGCAGCACGTCGGCCCACGGCAGGTACGGCCCGGAGCCGCCGCCGCAGAAACCGAGGCACACCAACGTCTTCGTCGCGTCCGGATTGGGCCGGGCCCGGACCACGATGTTGGGGAGGTTGTCCATCGCCGTGCTCCTTTCAGCTCGCGCCGAGCGCCGTGACGTGCTTGGCCAGGTCGGCGAGCCGCGGGTGCCGGTAAACGTCCTTGGTGGACACCGGGACGCCGAAGTTCTTCTTCAGCCGCGCCACCACGCGCAGCGCCACCAGCGAATGCCCGCCGAGGGCGAAGAAGTCGTCGTCGGCCCCGACGCCGTCGCGGCCGAGCACCTCGGACCAGACGTCCGCGATCAGCTCCTCGACCGGCCCGCTGGGCGCCGCGCCGCCTTCGGCGACCGGCGCGGGCAGGGCCGCGGTGTCCAGCTTGCCGTTGGCCGTGCGGGGCAGCGCGTCGAGCCGGACGTACGCGGTCGGGACCATGTGCTCCGGCAGCTTCGCGGCCGCCGCGACCTGCGGCTGCTCGCCGCCGACGTGGTAGGCCACCAGCTGGTCGTCGCGCAGGACCACGGCCGCGGCGGTGACGCCGGGAGCGTCGCGCAGGACGGCCTCGATCTCGCCCAGTTCGATCCGGTACCCGCGCAGCTTCACCTGGCGGTCGCGCCGCCCGGTGAACTCCAGGGCGCCGCCGGGGGACCAGCGGACCTCGTCGCCGGTCCGGTACAACCGGGTGCCGGGCTCGCCGAAGGGGTCGGGGACGAACCGCTCGGCGGTGAGGCCCGGCCGGCCGAGGTACCCGGCCGTGAGCCGGGGCCCGGACAGGTACAGCTCGCCCGCCGCGGCCGGGCGCAGGGCGTCGTCGAGGACGTGGGCCCGGATCCCGGCCAGCGGCACGCCGATGTGCGGCCCGCCGGGCCCGGCGATCCAGGTGGCGGTGGCGTCCACAGTGGACTCCGTGGGGCCGTAGAGGTTGAGCGCCTCCAAGGGGCTTTCGGCCAGTTCGCGCCACATCGGTTCCGGGATCGGCTCGCCGCCGATGAACAGCCGCAGCGAGCGCCCGAGCAGGTGCTCGCGCAACGCCGTCCAGTGCGACGGCGTCAGGTCGAGGTCGGTCACGGCGCACTCGTCCAGCCAGGCCACCAGCCGGGCCGGGTCGGTCCGGTGGTCGTCGTCGAGCACGACGACGCTGTCGCCGCGGCACACCCGCGCCCACTGCTGCACGGACGCGTCGAACGACACGCTGGCGTTCCACGCGACGACCCGCGGCTCGCCCGCGTACATCCCCGCCTGCTCCAGCGCGGCGACGAGCGCGGCCACCGCGCCGTGGTGCGCCGGGACGCCCTTGGGCCGCCCGGTCGAGCCGGACGTGTAGATCACGTAGGCGGCGTCGAGGTCCGACACGGCGGTGTCGTCCGTGCGCGGGCCCTCGGCGGCGGGGTCGACGACGACGGCGTCCGCCGGGAGCCAGGCCGGGGTGGTCGTCGAGACCAGGGCGCGGATCGCCGCGTCACCGGCCATGAAGGCGAGCCGGTCGGCCGGGTAGGTGGGGTCGAGGGGGACGTAGGCGGCGCCGGTCCGCCAGACGGCGAGGAGGGCCACCACCAGATCGGTGCCCCGGCCGAGGCCGACGCCGACCCGGTCGCCGCGGCCGACGCCGTGCGCGCGCAGGGCACCGGCCAGCGCCGCGGTCCGGCGGTCGAGTTCGGCGAAGGTCAACGCGGACGCGGTGTCCCGCACGGCGATCCGCTCGGGCGCGCGGCGGACCGCGTCGCGCAAGCGGGGGAGCAGGCCGGCCATCAGAGCGCCTCGTTCGCGGCCGGGGGCACGGTCGGCGCGCAGCCGGCGACGTCGACCGGCTCACCCATCGCGACGACGATCTTGCGGTCGCCGCGGAACGGGTCGCGTCCGTGCGTGGACAGGATGTTGTCGACGAGCAGCAGGTCGCCCGGCTGCCACTGCTTGCGCACGGTCGCCGAGTCGTAGGCGGCGTCGAGCGCGGCCAGCTCGTCGCGCGTCAGCGGGGAGCCGTCGCCGATCGCGGTGTTGAACGGCAGGTCGTCGCGGCCGAACTCGTCGATCAGCGTCTCGCGCAGCTCCTCGTCGAGTGACCACTCGTTCCAGAAGGCCAGGTGGTTGAACCAGACCTCCTCGCCGGTGACCGGGTGGCTGATGACGCCGGGGCGGACCTGGCTGGTGCGCAGGTGGCCGTCGTCGAGCCAGCGGCACGCGATCAGGTTCTCGGCGCAGTAGCGTTCGACGTCTTCCCGGGTGGTCGCGGCGAACGCGGTCTGCCAGTCGGTGGAGATGTGCTCGGAGTAGCTGCGGTTGAGCAGCCAGCCGTGCGCGCGGACCTTGGCCACCAGCTCCGGCGGCAGCGCGCGCAGCACCTTCCGGACGTCCGCCACCGGCGTCGCCCCGCCGTCGGCCGGCGCGATCAGGCAGGAGAACATCAGCAGCCCGGGGAAGGTGAGCGTGTAGCTGTTCTCGTTGTGCATCCGGATCCGCTGCGCGGCGGGCAGGTCGGTGGACGAGAAGACGCCGTTGCCGAAGTCGCTGCGCGGCGTCGCCTTCTCGCGGTACGGCGTGCGGGCCGGCATCAGCGTGTCGCGCACGACGCCGAAGTCGTCGACGCTCGCGATCGGCAGGCCGCGCAGGTGCAGGGAGCCGTGCCGGTGCAACGCCGCCCGCAGCGACGGCGCCGCCGCGGCCAGCCACGCCACCGCGTCGTCGAGGCCGGTCAGCCCGCCGACCTCGGCACTCGCCGGCTCGCCGGGCTCGACCACCCAGTCGAGCGGCAGGAACTCTTTGACGCCCAGGGAACCCATCGTTTGTCCTTTCGCCTGACCCGCAGCGGGCGTCCACAGTGGAACCACCCGGTTCGCTCGTCCGCCGACGCTAGGCGGGTTCGCGGCCGCGCGGCGGCAGCCGGTGCGGCAGTGCGGCGGCAGTTTCCGCCCGCGCCGGGTTGTCGCCGCCGTCCTGCCGCCGCAACTGCCGGTCGGGCCCGGGTGCCGCTCCTAGGTTCGGGAGCGTGACTTCGGAACTCCGCCCGGTCGCCGTGGTCAGCAGCACGGCGTCCGACGCGCACACCTGGAACCTCGTGTACCTGCAGCTGCTGCTCGAAGAGCTCGGCTTCGCGGTGACGAACCTCGGCGCGTGCGTCCCGGACGACCTGGTGGTGCGCGAGTGCCGCCGGCTGGACCCGGACCTGGTGGTGCTCAGTACCGTCAACGGCCACGGCCACACCGACGGCCTCCGGCTGGCCCCGCGGCTGCGGGCCGTGCTGGCCGGCGCGGCGCTGGTCATCGGCGGCAAGCTCGGCGTCGACGGCACCAGCGGCCGCGAGTCCGTGCTGCGGGAGGCGGGCTTCGACCGCGTCTTCGGCGACGGCGACATCGGTGCCTTCCGCCGCTACCTGGCCGACCTGCCGGTGCGGGTGACGTCGTGAGCGTGCCGTTCGGGGCGTTCGTCGCCCGGGAGCACGCGGCGGGCCGCCTGGTCGTCCAGCCGCGGATGGGCTTTCCGGCGCCGTCGGCCATGCGGGCCGGGCTGCTGGCCACCCGCGACGCCGCGGCCACCACGGTCGGCACCCTGACGCTCGACAGCTACACCCGCGTCGGCGACCTCGTCGCGGCGGCCCGCGCGCTGGCCGGCGGCGCGCCGCTCAACGGCTTCCCGCTCGTCACCCACGGCCCCGAGGCGACCCGCGCGATGCTGGACGGCGTGCTCGGCCCGGACTTCCCGGTCCAGGTGCGGCACGGCTCGGCCCGGCCGCAGGACATCGTCGCGACGCTGGTCGCGGCCGGTCTCGACGCGACCGAGGGCGGGCCAGTCTCGTACTGCCTGCCCTACAGCCGCACCCCGCTGCGGACGGCGATGCGGCACTGGGTGGCGGCCTGCTCGCAGTTGACGGCGGCGGGCGACACCGCCCACCTGGAGACGTTCGGTGGCTGCATGCTGGGCCAGCTCTGCCCACCGGGCATGCTGGTCGCGATCAGCGTGCTGGAGGCGATCTTCTTCGCGCAGCAAGGCATCCGCAGCGTCTCGCTGAGCTACGCGCAGCAGACCGACCCGGCACAGGACGAGGAAGCGGTGCGGGCGTTGCGCCTGCTGGCCGCGCGGTACCTGCCCGGCGTCGAGTGGCACGTCGTGCTCTACGCCTACATGGGCGTCTACCCGCGGACGCCGGCCGGCGCCGCCCGGCTGCTGACGTCCGCCGCGCGCCTCGCGGTGCGCTCCGGCGCGGCCCGGCTGATCGTGAAGACGGCCGCCGAGGCGCACCGGATCCCGACCATAGGGGAGAACGTCGACGCGCTCGAACTCGCCGCCCGCGTCGCCGCCGCGACCGCCGCCGGGGCCGACGTCGAGGACACCGGGATCCACGCCGAAGCCGCGACGCTGGTCGAGGCCGTGCTGGCCCTGGAAGACGACCTAGCCGGCGCGCTGCCGGCGGCGTTCGCCCGCGGCCTGCTCGACATCCCCTACTGCCTGCACCCGGACAACGCCGGGCGGGCGCGCAGCTACCTCGACCCCGCCGGCCGACTGCAGTGGGCGGACACCGGCGGCCTGCCGATCGGCCCGGCACCCGGTGGCGCGCGGTCGCGGCGGACCGGCTCGGCCGAGCTGCTGGCCGCGCTGTCGCACGTGGAACGGAAGTTCGACACGCCCCCGCCCGTCCGGGCCGGGGCCCGACCCGGAGGAGCGTTATGACCGACACCCACGACGGCGAACTGCCACCCGCGCTGCCCGTGCACCTCGCCTCGCCCGTCACGCAGAGCGCGTTGCGCGTGCAGCACCAGGTGCTGATCGCCGTGCGCGAGTTCCTCGGCGGGGAGGGTTTCACCGAGCTGCTGCCGCCGGTGATCGGCCCGGTCACCGACCCCGGCGTCCGCGGCTCGAAGCAGCTGGACGTCGACTACTACGGCCACCGCTACAAGCTCATGACCAGCGGAATCCTGTACAAGCAGGCGTCGCTGCTCGGGTTCTCGAAGATCTTCTACATCGCGCCGAACGTCCGGGCCGAACCGGTCGAGACGTGCTCGACGCGCCGGCACCTCGCGGAGTTCCACCAGATCGACGTCGAGCTGGCGGGCGCGACCCGGGCGCAGGCCCAGGGCGTCGCCGAACGGCTGGTGACGCACGTCGTGAAGCACGTGCTCGCGACCGTCCCCGGCGAGCTGACCGGGCTGGGCCGCGACCTCGCGGACCTGGCCGACGTCCTCGCCGGCGCGTTCGGCCGGATGACGCACGCCGCCGCCGTCACCCGGCTGCACGACCTCGGCCACCCGCAGAGCCCGGACGCCGAGATCGACTGGGAAGGTGAAGAACTGTTGTCCCGTAAGGCGTCGCAGCCGTTCTTCGTCGACGACTACCCCAAGGGCTCCCGCGGCTTCTACGACCGCGAAGCCACCACCGAGCCGGGCATCCTGCGCAACTTCGACCTCCTCGCGCCCGGCGGCTTCGGCGAGCTGGCCAGCGGCAGCGAACGCGAGTCGGACTACGCCCGGATCGTCACGCGGATGCGGGAGACGGGCGAGAACCCGGCGAAGTACGGCTGGTACCTCGACATGGTGCGCGAAGGCATCCCCGCGAGCGCGGGCTTCGGGCTGGGCCTGGAGCGGCTCGTCCGGTTCCTCACCGGCCTCGACGCGGTGTGGCGCGTCAACGCCTACCCGAAGGTCCCGGGCCTGGTGGCCCCGTGAAGGCGGCGGGCTTCCCCGAAGCGGCCGTCCGGGACCGAGCCGTACGAGGAGCGGCGGCGGTGTTCCCGGCGGAATCCGCGTACGGCGGCGAGGCGTTCGGCGGCGTCTCTCCCGATGGCGACGCGTTGGACCGGGCGCGGCTGGTACCGCCGGTGTTCGTGCCGCTGCGGCTGGAGAAGCTGATCGAGCTGGGCCGCGAGCCGCTGTTCTCCGACGTCGACCTGACCACGGCGATCGGCGGCTTCGCGTCGTCGCTGCCGGTGTTCCTGTCGGCGTTCGGCTCGACGCAGCTCGGCGGCGGCGACCTGGCGGTGGCGGCGTCGCGCCAAGCCGGCCGGCTTGGCATCCCGATGGTCGTCGGCGAGAACGTCGTGCCGGTCAAGGGGTACACGAACGCGCTGCTCACCCGCGTCCGGGCGTACACGGACGAGGTGCCGGACGGGCTGGGCGGCGTCGTGGTGCAGCAAAGCACCGAGGACGCCGACGCCGAAGTCTGGAACCTCGTGTACAGCGACCCGGCGTCCGCGCAGCTGCTGGCCACCGGCCGGCTGGGCTTCGAGCTGAAGGTGGGCCAGGGTGCGAAGCCGGGCCTGGGCGGGATGACCCTGCTGGACGCGGCCACGGCGGCCCGCGTCGACAGCCAGTACGCGCTCACGGACCTCTTCGAGGACCGCGTGTTGCGCTCCGGCAGCCCGGGGACGTTCACCGGCGAGATCCTGCGTCAGCAGATCCGCTTGATGCGCAACAACTTCCCGCGGGCCCGCGTCTGGGTGAAGCTCCCACCGGGCCGGGACATCGCGGAGGCCACGAGTGCCGCCTGGGCGGCGGGCGCGGACGCGGTCACGGTCGACGGCGCGGAAGGCGGCACGGGCTGGGCGCCCACGGCGTTCCTGGACCACGTGGGCTTGCCGCTGGCGGAATGCCTCCGCCGGATCGGCCCCCCATCGGGCTGCCTGCTGGCGGGCGGCCGCATGTGGGAGGGCACTCGGGTGGTCAAGGCCCTGGCACACGGCGTCCGCGCGGCCGCCCTGGGCCGAGCGGCCCTGCTGGCGGTCGACGAAGACCGCACGGAAGGCCTGGTACGGCTGGTGGCGGCCCTGGCACTGGAGGCAAGACTGCTGATCAGCGCCCTGGGCAAGTACCGCCCCGACGCCCTGACAGCCGACGACCTCTGGCCCGCTGCCGCTGCCTCCGGTGCCGCCGGGGAACTGCCGCTCGACCTGCCGGTCCGGGCCGTCCCGACGGCTTAGCTTTTCCCCAGTGGCGCGCTTCGCGCCCAGCACTCCGCAGCCCGCGAGGCTGCCGCGGCTGGTCGTGAGTGGTAATGAGGGTTCTAACCCGAATTACCACTCACGACAGGGCAGCCGCAGTCCATGTCCGTCCTTTGTGGTCAGTTCGGGGTGAGCCCAGCATGTCGGTGCAGGACGAGAAACCGGCCGTGACGATCGACTCCTTCGACCTCGGCGAGCTGACCGGCCCGCCGGTCGCGGTGCCGGTGCGCATCGCGCGGATCGCCGCCCGGTGGCCGGGCCGCCCGGCGCTGCGCTCCGGCGACCGGGTGCTCACCTACGGTCGGCTCGACGAGCTGACCGCGGACCTCGCCGGCCGCCTGGCCGCCGCGGGCGTGCGACCGGGTGACGTCGTCGCGGTGCGCGGCACGGACCGCTTCGACCAGGTCACCGGCCTGCTCGCGGTCTGGCGGGCCGGAGCGGTCCACCTCGCCCTCGACCCGGCGGCGCCCACCGGACGCAACGAGCGCCTCACCGCACTGGCCGGCGCACACCTCATCCTCGACGGCGGCGACCTGCTGGCCACCGAGCGCACCGACGGCCTGCCGGACCCGGCAGCGCCCACGCACCGCCGAACCGCGCCGGACCTGCCCGTCACCGGCGACCGGCTCGCCTACCTCATCCACACCTCCGGCACCACCGGCGAACCCAAGGCCGTCGCCGTCGCGCACGGGCCGCTCGCCGCGCACGTCGAAGCCATCTCCGCCCGCTTCGGCCTCCGCGCCGACGACGTCGTCCTCCACTTCGCACGGTCCACGGTGGACGTCGCGGTCGAGCAGATCACCACCGCGCTCACCGCCGGCGCCTGCCTGGTCGTCCCCGAAGCGAAGCTCCTCTCCGCCGACGAGTTCTGGCAGCTCCTCGACGCCGAGCGGGTCACCGTCGCGAACGTCGCCGCCGGGTACTTCAACGACCTCGTCGCCGCGATGAAGTCCGTGCCGAAGACGCTCCGCACCATGATCTCCGGCAGCGACCGGCTCTCCCCGGCCGCGGCCGCCGCCTGGACCGAGCGCACCGGCGTCCGGCTGCTCAACGCCTACGGCCCGACCGAAACCGTGATCACCTCGACCGTCCACGAGGTCCGGCCGGGCCGGGCGATCACCGTCGGCACCCCCGTCGGCGACCGCGTCGCCCACCTGCTCGACGACCGCCTTCAGCCCGTCGACGAGGGCGAGCTCTACCTGGGCGGCTCCCTCCTCGCCACCGGCTACCTCGGCGACGGCCGCCGCACCGCCGAGCGCTTCCTGCCCGACCCGGTCACCGGCGGCCGGATGTACCGCACCGGCGACCGCGCCCGCCGCACCGCCGACGGCGAGCTGGAGTTCCTCGGCCGCGCCGACGACCAGGTCAAGATCCGCGGCTTCCGCGTCGAGCCCGGCGAGGTCGAGAACGCCCTGGCCCGGCACCCGGCCGTGACCGCCTGCGCCGTCGTGCCCCGCGAGTCCGCGAACGGCACCCAGCTCGCCGCGTACGTCGTCACCCACAGCACCCTCGGCTACCCGGAACTGCGCGACTTCCTGGCCCAGTCCCTGCCGGACCACCTGATCCCGGCGAGCCTGACGCCCCTCGACCACCTGCCGCTCACCGCCGCGGGCAAGGTCGACCGCGCCGCCCTGCCGGAACCCGCCCGCGCCGAGACCGGCCACCGCGCCCCGCGCACCCCGGACGAGCAGCTGCTCGCCGCGATCTGGGCGGACGTCCTCGGCGTGCCGCGCGTCGGCCTCGACGACAACTTCTTCCACCTCGGCGGCGACTCGCTCACCGCCGTCCGCGTGGCCGGCCGCGTCCTCGAGGTCTTCGGACCCGTGTCGCCGTACCAGATCTTCGACGCGCCGACGCTCGCCGCGTTCGCCGCCGCGATGCACGACGGCGTCGGCGACGACCGCCCCGGCCCGGTCCGCGCCCCCGCGTCCGAAGGCCCGCTCTCGCGGTTCCAGCGCGGTCTGTGGCTCCTCGACGCCTGGCAGCCGGGCACGTCCACCTACAACGTCCCGTGGGTCTTCGACTTCACCGGCCCCCTCGACGCCGACGCCCTCCACAAGGCGCTCCAGCAGGTCGTCGACCGCCACGAGGCGCTGCGCACGACCTTCGAGGTCGCCGGAACCCTGCCCCGGCAGGTGATCCACCCGCACCTCGAGGTCCCGTTCACCATCACCGACGCTTCGGACGCGGCCGCGTTCATCGCCGCCGACGCCCGCATTCCGTTCGACCTCGAAACCGGCCCGCTGCTCCGCGCCCGCCTGGTCCGGACGTCGGAAACCACCGCGAGCCTCATCCTCGTCTTCCACCACATCGTCTGGGACGAAGGCTCCCTCGGCGTGCTCGACCGGGAGCTGCGCGAGTACTACACCGCGCTGCTCGACGACCGTGCGCCGCGCCTGCCGGACCTCGCGATCCAGTACGCCGACTACGCGAACTGGTTGCGGGACAACGGCATCGCCGAGTCCCAGCTCGACTACTGGGCCGAGCACCTGCGCGGCGTCCCGGACCGCCCGGCCCTCGTGCCCGACCACCCGCGTCCCGTCGAACCCGCGCAGCGCTGCGGCTACCACCGCTTCGCCTTCGACGCCGACCTCGCCCAGGCCGTCCGGGAGTTCGCGCGGGACGCCGACGCCACGCCGTTCATGGTGCTGCTCGCCGGGCTCGTGCTCGCCGTGCACCGCACCGGCGGCGCGGCCGACCTCGTGGTCGGCACCCCGGTCAGCGTCCGCGAGCGCCCGGAGCTGGACGCGCTCATCGGCTACTTCATCACGCTCGTCCCGCTGCGGTTCCGGATCGAGCAGGACGTGACCCTGCGGGAGGTCCTCGAGCACGTCCGCGGCGTCGCCCTCGACGGCTACCGCCACCAGGACGTCCCCCTCGAAGACATCACCGGCCGGGTGCTGGGGGAGCGCTCCGGCGACCGGAACCCGCTGTTCCAGCTGGTCTTCGAGATGCACACCGCCGACCCGAGCCCCGAGCCGTTCGGGCCGGCCGCGGTGGAGCGCAGGCTGCACGTCAACGAGCTGTCCCGCTTCGACCTGTCGTGGTCGGTCGAGGACGACGGCACCGGCTTCACCGGCCGGATCGAGTACGACACCGACCTGTTCGACGCCGCGACCCTCGCCGCCCTCGGCGCGCAGTGGCGGACGGCGGTGGCCGACCTGGTCACCGACCCGGACGTGCCGCTCCACGAGGACGTCACCCCGGCCGGCCTCGACGTCCCGGTCCACGAGCTGTTCGAGCACCAGGCCACCCGGACCCCGGACGCCGTCGCGCTGATCTCCGGCGACGCCGAGCTGACCTACGCCGAGCTGAACGCGCGGGCCAACCGCGTCGCGAGGCGCCTGCGCACCCACGGCGTGACCGAAGGCGACGTCGTCGCCGTCCTGATCGACCGCGACGCCGACCTCGTTGTCGCGCTGCTGGGCGTGCTGAAGGCCGGTGCCGGCTACACGCTGCTGGACCCGGAACTGCCCGAGGCTCGCCGAGCGGACGCCGTCAACGCCGTCGACGCCCGGCTGGTCGTGGACCGCGAGTTCGTGGCCGCCGCCGACGGACCCGACGACGACCTCAGCCTCTCCGTCAGCGCCGACGCCGTCGCCTGCGTGATGTTCACGTCCGGGTCCACCGGCCGGCCGAAGGGCGTCGCGGCGTCGCACCGCGCCCTGGCCGGGACGTACCTGGAGCAGGACTACGCGCTCTTCGCGCCCGGCGAGGTGTGGCTGCAGTGCTCGCCGGTGTCGTGGGACGCCTTCGGCCTGGAGGTCTACGGCCCGCTGCTGTTCGGCGGCACCTGCGTGCTGCACCCCGGCCAGCGGCCGGACCCGGAGACGATGACCACGCTCGTCGCCCGCCACGGCGTCACGCAGCTGCAGCTCTCGGCCAGTCTGTTCAACTTCCTCGTCGACGAGTTCCCCGCCATCTTCGCCGGCCTGCGCGTCGTCTTCACCGGCGGCGAGCGCGCCTCGGTGCCGCACGTGGCGCGGCTGGCCGAGCGGTACCCGCACATGCGGATCGTCAACGGCTACGGCCCGGTCGAGAGCATGGGCTTCACCACCTGCCACGTCGTCGGCCCCGCCGACCTGGCCGCGCCGGCGCTCCCCATCGGCGTCCCCGTGGCGCACAAGGACATTCGCGTGCTCGACGACCACTTCCGGCCGTCCGCCGCGGGCGAGCTGTACGCGACCGGCGCCGGCTTGGCCCTCGGGTACGCCGGGCAGCCGGGCCTCACCGCGGACCGGTTCCTGCCCGACCCGCTCGGCCCGCCGGGTTCGCGGATGTACCGCACCGGCGACGTCGGCGGCCGCACCCCGGACGGCACGCTGACCATCACCGGCCGCGCCGACGACCAGGTGAAGATCCGCGGCTTCCGCGTCGAGCCCGGTGAGGTCGCCGCCGCACTGGCCCACCACCCGGGCGTCAAGGACAGCGCCGTCGTCGCCCACGACGGCCGGCTCGCCGCCTACGTCGTCGCGCGGGACACCCCGCCCGGGTACCAGGACGTCTGCGACCACCTCGCGACGCTGCTGCCGGACTACATGATCCCCGAGAGCGTCACGGTCCTGGACGCACTTCCCTTGACCCCCAACGGAAAGCTCGACCGGGCCGCGCTTCCGGCGCCGGCGTCGGTCGCCGCCGAGGCGCCGGCGGAACCGGCCGTCACCGCGGCCGAGCAGCTGGTCGCGGCGGTCTGGGCCGAGGTGCTCGGGCTCGACGCGGTCGGCGTCGAGGACAGCTTCTTCCGGCTCGGCGGCAACTCCCTGGCCGCCGTCCGCGTGGCCCTGCGCCTGTCGACCGAGACCGGCACCCGCGTCGCGCCGCGGCTGGTGTTCGCGGCCCGGACCGTCCGGGCCCTGGCGCAGCGGCTGGAGGTGCGGGCATGACCGGCCGCACCGTCCCCGTTTCCGCGCTCCAGCGCGGAATGTGGTTCCTCGACCGCTGGAACCCCGGCTCCGCCGCCTACACCGTGCCGTGGGTGTTCACCTTCGACGCGCCCGTCGACCCGGACGTCCTCGAGCGGAGCATCGCCGGGATCGTCCGGCGGCACGAAGTCCTGCGCACGACGTTCTCCTTCGGCCCGGACGGTCCACAACAGACGGTCCACGACGACGTCCGCGTCCCGTTGCACCGCGGCGACGCGGACATGAGCACCGGCTTCGACCTCGAGACCGGACCACTGCTGCGCGCGTCCCTGGTGGACACGACGACGCTGGTTCTCGTCGTCCACCACATCGTCTGGGACGGCTGGTCGTCCGGCATCTTCGAGCGCGAGCTGGCGGAGAGCTACACGGCCATCGTCGAAGAACGCGAACCGGTCCTACCGCGACTGTCCACTCAGTACGCCGACTGCGTCGCCGAACCGCACGACGACCAGCTGGACTACTGGCGTGAGCAGCTGCACGGCGCACCCGAACGCCTCGCGGTGCCCACCGACCGGGAGGCGCCGGCGCAGCAGGACTTCGCCGGCGACACCCGCGCGTTCGCGCTCCCGGCCGGGCTCGCCGGCCGGATCGGCGAGCTGGCCGCCGACGCGGACGCGACGCCGTTCGTCGTCCAGCTGGCCGCGTTCGCCGCGCTCCTGAACCGCTACACCGGCGTGGCCGACCTGGTCGTCGGCACGCCGATGTCGACCCGCGACCGGCCGGAGCTGGCCGACCTGATCGGCTACTTCGTCAACATCCTGCCCTTGCGGCTGCGCGTGGATCGCGCCGCGAGCTTCCGCGAGCTCGTGGAGCAGGTGCGTGACACGGCGTTCGACGCGTACGCCTGCCTGGACGTCCCTTTCGACGTCGTGGTCGACGCGCTGGCCCTCGAACGCTCGGCCCGGCACGCACCGCTGGTGCAGGTCGTCTTCGGCGCGCACGCGGAAGACTCCGAACCGCTGCGGTTCGGGCCGGTCACCGCGACCCGGCGGGTGCACCACAACGGCACCAGCAAGTTCGACCTCACCTGGTCCACCTTCGACGACGGCGAGCTGCGCGGCGAAGTCGAGTACCGCACGAGCCTGTTCGACGCGGCCACGGTGGACCGGATGACCGGTCACTGGCGCACCCTCCTGGACGTCGTGCTGTCCGAACCGGACAGTCCACTGTGGAAGATCGACCTGGAGCCGTCGTGGTCCGCCGAGGTCACGGCGTCTGTGCCGCGCTGCCTGCACGAGTCCTTCGAGGACGCCGCGGACCGGTTCCCCGATCGTCCCGCCGTCACCTTCGACGGCGTTTCCTTTAGCTATGCCGAACTGGATCGGCGCGCCAACCGGCTCGCGCACGCCCTGATCGCCGACGGCGTCCGCCCCGGCGACCGCGTCGGCCTGCTGCTGGACCGCACCGACGCGATCGTCGTCGCCATCCTCGCCGTGCTGAAGACCGGCGCCGCGTACGTGCCGGTGGATCCGGCGGCTCCGGACGATCGCGCCGCCTTCGTCTTCGGCGACACCGGCGTGCGGCTGGTCGTCACCGACCAGGCCACTTCCGGTCCGTGGCCCGTGTTCGACCTCAGCCGGGACCTCTCCGGTCTGCCGGACGATCGGCCGGGCGTGCCGGTCCGGCCCGGTGACCTGGCCTACCTGATCTTCACCTCCGGCTCGACCGGCCGCCCCAAGGGCGTCGCCGTGGCCCACGAGCACGTCGGACGGCTGATGGAGTCCGGGCGCGCGCACTTCGGGTTCACCGAGACCGACGTGTGGACGCTGTTCCACTCCTACGCCTTCGACTGGACGGTCTGGGAGCTGTGGGGACCGCTGCACCACGGGGGCCGCCTGGTCGTCGTGCCGTACCTGACGAGCCGGTCGCCGGAGGCGTTCGCCGCGCTGCTCGCGGACGAAGCCGTGACGTGCCTCTGCCAGACGCCGTCGGCGCTGCGCCAGCTCGAACTCACCCTCCGCACCGGGCCCGCGTTGCCGGCGTTGCGGCAGGTGATGCTCGGCGGCGAGGCCCTCGATCCGGCCGTCGTGCGGCGCTGGTCCGCGCTGGGGCTGACGGCGTCGCTGTGCAACCTCTACGGCATCACCGAAACCACCGTGCACGTCACCACCCACGACGTGACCCGCTTCGAACGCAGCCTGATCGGCACGCCGCTGCCGCACCTGAGCGCGCACGTGCTCGACGACTGGCTGCGGCCGTGCCCGACCGGCGTGCCGGGCGAGCTGTACATCGGCGGCGGCGCGCTCGCCCACGGCTACTGGGGCCGGGCGGGGCTCACCGCGCAGCGCTTCCTGCCGGACCTGTTCTCCGCGACGCCGGGCGCGCGGCTCTACCGCACCGGCGACGTCGCGCGCCGGCTCGCCGACGGCGGCCTCGAGTACGTCGGCCGGTGCGACAGCCAGGTCAAGCTCCGCGGTTTCCGCATCGAGCTCGGCGAGATCGAACACGCGCTGAGCGCGCACCCCGCGGTCGACGCCTGCGCCGTCACGGTGCGCGACGAGCGGCTCGCGGCCTACGTCACCGGAGCCGTACCGGACTACGCCGAGCTGCGCGCGTTCCTCGCGAAGTCGTTGCCGGAACACATGATCCCGGCGACGGTCACCGTGCTCGACCGGCTGCCCGTCACGGTCAACGGCAAGCTCGACCGCGCGGCGCTGCCCGCGCCGGCCGCGGCGACGTCGGCGATCGCTTACACCGCCCCGAGTACGCCGGGGGAGCGGCTGCTCACCGAGCTGTGGTCGGACGTCCTGGGCGTCCCGGACGCCGGGGTGCACGACAACTTCTTCCACCTCGGCGGCGACTCGATCCGCGCGGTCCACCTGGCGGGCAAGCTGCGCGACCGCGGCTGGACGCTCACCCTGCCCGACCTGTTCGCCGCGCCGACCCCGGCCGGCCTCGCGCCGCTGCTGCGGCCGTGTGCGACTGAGAAGGCGGTCGTGGAGCCGTTCGCCGGACTGTCCGAAGTGGACGTCGCGAAGCTGCCCGGCGACGTCGTCGACGCCTACCCGATGGCCGCGATGCAGCTCGGGATGATCTACCACATGGAGCTGTCCGGCGACGCCGGCGGTTACCACAACGTCAACAGCTACCGCGTCGCCGGCCGCCTCGACGAGCGGGCCCTGCACGCCGCGGTGGCCGCGGTCATCACCCGGCACCCGGTGCTGCGCACGAGCCTCGACGTCGTCGGCTACCGGCAGCCGATGCAACTCGTGCACGCCGAAGTCCCGACGCCGGTGGACACCGCCGACCTGCGTGGACAGTCCGAAGTGGAGCAACGCGCCGCCGTGACCGAGGCGTTCGACGCGTTCTGCGCGATGCGCTTCGACCTCCGGACGCCGCCGCTGTTCCGGGTCGCCGCCCAGCGTCTGGCCGACGACGTCTTCCAGCTGACCATCGCCGAGCACCACTCCATTTTGGACGGCTGGAGCTTCACCTCACTGCTCACCGAGATCCTGGAACGCCACGCCGACCCGGACGCCCCGCTCGCGCCGCCGCCCGCGTCGACGTTCCGCGACTTCGTCTTCACCGAACAGGCCGCGACGGCGTCGAAGGAAAGCGAACAGTTCTGGCGCGATCACCTCGACGGCGCGGACGGCGCGCTCTGGTCCGCCGACGGCGGCTCCGAGGCCGCGACGGCGGAGATCCCGCGCACGGTCGAGCGCGTGCTGCCGGACGCCCCGGCCCAGCTCGCGGCGATCGCGTCGGCGGCCGGCGTCCCGATCAAGGCCGCGGCGCTGGCCGCGCACGTGCGGGCGTTGCACCGGATCACCGGCCGCGACCGCGTCACCACCGGCCTTTCGGTCAACGGCCGTCTCGAAGAACGCAGCGGCACCGAGGCGTACGGGCTGTTCCTCAACACCGTCCCGCTGGTGGTGGACGGCACGGCGCCGGACCTCGTTCGCGACCTGCACGAGGCCGAGGTCGCCCTGCTGCCGCACCGCCGAGTCCCGTTCGCGAAGCTGGCCCGGCTCATGGCCGGACCGCGCCTGGAGACGTGCTTCGCGTTCCTGCGGTTCCACGCCCTCGGCCGGCTGGCCGGCTCGGCCACGAGCATCGTCGACGACCGGATCGGCTGCGAGCCGGACATGCGCTACGAGCCGACCAACTTCGCACTCGGCGTCGCACTGGTGCAGGACCCGTCGTCGGACCGCATCCTGCTCGCGGTCGACCACCTGCGGTCCCTCGTCCCGGACGAGCTCGCCGACGCCTACGTCACCGCCTACACCGAAGAACTCGCCGCACTCGCGGCGCCGATCCCCGTCAGCTGACCCAGGAAGGACTCCACAATGGACGCGTTCAAGGACTTCACCGTCGTCGTCAACGACGAGGAGCAGTACTCGATCTGGCCGGCCGAGCTGCCCACCCCCGCCGGCTGGCACGCCGCCGGAAAGAGCGGCAGCCGGGAGGAGTGCGTCGCCTGGGTCGACAAGACCTGGACCGACATCCGCCCGAAGAGCCTGCGCGTCGCGCTGGGCGTCTGAGATGCTGGAGACGATAGCCGCGGTCTGGGCGGAAGAGCTGGGCGTCCCCGAAGTCCGCCCGGAGGACGGCTTCTTCGAGCTGGGCGGCCACTCGCTGACGGCGTTGCGGGTGGTGTACCGGGTCCGGGACGAGTTCGCGGTGAACCTGTCGCTGAGAGACCTGATGTCCGCCAGAACCCTCACCGACTTCGTCAAGACGGTCCAGTCGGCCACCCAAACCCCAGCCCGGCCGACGGTCGCGCTGGTAGGCCGCCGGGGCACCCGATGACGCTCGCACCAAGCCCGCTACCGCCGATCGCGGGACCGGCAGGTCCCCGGCCCGCGATCGCGGGGGACTGGTGCTACCGGCCGCACCCGCTGCCGGCCGGGACTCCGCAGGCGGTGTGCTTCCCGCACGCAGGCGGCGATGTCACGGCCTTCGCGGGCCTGGCGGCGGCGCTGGCCCCAACCCTGGAGGTCTGGGCGATCCGTCTGCCGGGCCGCGGCGGTCGCTTTGTCGACCCGATGCCGGCCACCTTCGCCGCCTTGGTCACGGCGGTGATCGACGGCCTCGCCCCGTACCTGCAGCCGGGAGCACTGTTCTACGGCCAAAGCTTCGGTGCGCTCCTGGCATTCGAGGTGGCCCGCTCGCTACCGGCGGCTTCACGGCCACGGATCGTGATCCCGGCATGCGCGGCTCCACCGCCGGGTTGGCCGGGCTCGATCCCGCCGACCTCGGAGGGCGCTGCGGACCTCCTGGAGCGGTGTGGCCTGGCCACAGCCTTGCCGGACGACGAGACGATCCGCGAACTGGCGGTGGCGACAATCCGAACGGACCTGACGGTCTGCCGCAGCTACCGCTACCACCCGAGCCCACGGCCGGACTTCGCCATCCACGCGGTGGCCGGCGCAGACGACACGGCGCTCCGACCGGCCACGCTGGCGGGCTGGGCCGAGGCAACAACGGGCTGTTTCACGGCATCAACCGAACCCGGCGGCCACCTCCTGGCCACACCCCTGTCCGCCGGCCCCGCCGACCTGCTCCGCACCCTGCACCTCGGCCGGTCGTGAGTGGTAATTCGGGTTAGAACCCGAATTACCACTCACGACCGCCAGACCGCCGCCCGCCCGAAGCCCGGCGATCGTTACCGGCGCTTGCGCTACGTCAGCGGACCCGTCAGACCAATTGCACCCGCGCCGCGCCGGACCAGATCTTCGCACCACCCGGACCTGTCGAACCTGGCCCCGCAGTGCCCGGACCTGCCCCCGCGCCATCTGGACTTGCCGCACTGCTTGCACCTGGCCCCGCACTGCCGGACCCGCCCTGAAACCACCGGACTTGCCGCACCCGTCCGCACCGCACCACCGGAACCGCCCCCACAACCCGCCAGCACCACCGGAAATGCCCGCCTGAGGAGGCACTCGTGTCCACCGCCACCGTCGATCTGACCGATCCCGGCCTCTGGGCCCGGCCCGACGTCGGCGGCATCGTCGCCGATCTGCGGGCTCAGGCTCCCGTCCACCGCACCGAAACCGCGCTCGACGGGGCCGTCTGGTCCGTGCTCGGTTACGACCTCGGCTCCCGCGTCCTCACCGACGCGGCCACCTTCAGCTCCACCGGCGGGTCGTTGCTCGGGACCGGTGGCACCCCGGCCGGTGCGGACAAGATGATGGCGCTCTCCGACGGGCCTCGGCATCGTGAACTCCGGGCGCCTGTCCTGCCGTATTTCTCACCCAAAGGTGTGCGCGGCGCGGCTCAGAGCATCACCGAGCTGGCCAACAAGGTGATCGAAGACGCTGTCGAGCAGGGTGAAGCCGATCTCGTCGACGTCCTCGCCACCGTGCCGCTCGTCGTGATGTGTGATCTGCTCGGCATTCCCGGCGACGACCGCGAGCTGGTCGTCTCCGTCTGCGACGAAGCCTTTCTCGCCCAGACGCCGGACGCGCGCCGCGCCGGGCATCAGAAGCTTCTGCCTTACCTGTTCGAGAAGGTCGTCCAGCGGCGCAAGCACCCCGCCGACGATCTGATCAGCACCCTCGCCACCCACCGCATCAACGGCCGGCGCCTGCCGATCGAGGACGTCGTGCTCAACCTCGACAACATCGTCGTCGGCGGGGTGCAGACCGTGCGGCACACCGCGGCCATGAGCGTCCACGCGCTGATGCAGCGCCCCGACCTCTGGAAAGCGCTGGCCGGCGGCGCCGACCTCGACCTCGCCACCGACGAGCTGCTGCGGTTCACCTCCGTCGGCCTGCACGTCCTGCGCACCGCCACCACCCAGGTCGAGCTCGGCGGGCACGTCATCGACGCGGGCGACAAGGTCGCCGTCTGGACGTGGTCGGCCGACCACGACCCCACGATGTTCGACCGGCCCGACGAGCTCCTGCTCGACCGGTCGCCGAACCGGCACCTCGCCCTCGGCGTCGGCGCGCACTACTGCATCGGCGCGCCGCTGGCCAAGGCCGAGCTGAAAGCGATCTACGCCGCCCTGCTGGATCAGGTCGCCGTGCTGGAACCGGCCGGCGACGCGGTGCACAACCGCTCGATCATCAACTTCGGCTTCGACCACCTCCCGGTGCGCCTGCGGGCCCGCTGAGCGCGACGGAACGGACACCAGCCATGACACAAGCACCCGTGCGAGAGACCAAGCCCGCCGCGATGTGGGGCAAGGTCGGCCTCCTGCTCACCGGCCAGGGCGTCTCCCTGATCGGCGACCAGGTGTTCTTCATCGCCGCCGTCTGGGCCGCCGCCCAGCTCGGCGGGACGGCCGCCGTCACCTGGGTGACCCTGGCCGAGTCCGTGCCGCGCGCGCTCGCGATGATCTTCGGCGGCGTCATCTGCGACGCCTTCGGGCCCCGCTCGGTCCTGCTGCGCACGACGTCGGTGCGGATCGCCGTGCTGGCCGTCTCGGTCGTGGTCGCGCTGTCCGCGCAGTCCGTGACGCTGCTGGTCGTCGTCGCGGCGCTCGAAGGCGCGATGCTCGGGCTCGGGTCGCCGTCGTTCGGCACGCTCATGCCGCGCATGGTCCCGAAAGACCGCTTGAGCACGGCGAATTCGGTCCGCACCATGGTCGCCCGGTTCGCCCCGATCCTCGGGTCGCCGTTCGGCGCCTGGCTGGTCGCGACCGGGCACCTCGGTGTCGCCCTCGCCGTCGTCTGCGGTGGCTGCGTGGTCTCGCTCGTCTGCCTCGCCCCGGCGACCAGGGCGATCGACGCGCCGCGCACCGTGTCGAGCGTTCCGCTGTGGCGCCGCTCGGGTGACGGCCTCAAGCTGCTGCGCGCCGACCGCCGCCTGCGGTTGCTGTTCCTTTCCGGGCTGTGCCTGGACTTCGCGTTCGCGTGGCCGATGAACCCCGGCCTGCCCGAGGTCGTCATCGAACGCGGCTGGGCCGTCTCCGCGGTCGGTCTCCTCATCGCCTGCTGGGCGGCCGGCGCGCTGGTGTCCGCCGGGCTCGGTGCCCTGCTCGGCGACCGCGTGCCGATCTCGGTGCGGCTCGTCGGCAGCGGGATCGGCATCGCCGTCCTGTTGCTGGGCATGGTCCTGGTGCCGTCGCTGTGGGCGATGGCCGCGATGGCCGTCGCGCTGGGCGTGTGCTCCGGGCAGAACGGCCCGGCCGCGGTGACGCTCTACCAGCAGGCCGCACCGATGGACCGCCTCGGCGTCGCCATGTCGATGGTGTCGCTGTCCGGCATCGGCTGCGCGCCGCTCGCCTACGCCGTGTCCGGCGCCATCGCCAGCTTCACCACCCCCGTCGTCGCCTGGATCTGCAGCGCCCTGCTCGCCTTCGGCGGGCCGGTGTTCGCGGCCCGGGCCCTGCGCCTGCCCCAGTGAAGGGATTTCCCGTGCGTCCGTTGTCGTTCGGCCAGCAGCGCCTGTGGTTCCTGGACCAGCTGGAAGGCCCCAGTGCGACCTACAACGTCCCGTTCCCGCTGCGCCTGCGCGGCCGCCTCGACCGCCGCGCGCTACGGCAGGCGGTCGCCGACGTCCTCGGCCGCCACGAGGTCCTGCGCACCGTCATCCCGGTCGACGGCGGCATACCCGGCCAGCAAGTCCTGTCCACTGTGGACGCGATCGAACGGCTGATCTTCGACGTCCGGTCCGGCGACGATCTCGCCGAGACGATCGCCCGGCCCTTCGACCTCGCCGCGGACCTCCCGCTGCGCGTCACGCTGTTCGAACTCGGCCCGGACGAGCACATCCTGCTGCTCGTGCTGCACCACATCGCCTGCGACGGCTGGTCGCTCGGCCCGCTCGGCCGTGACCTGGCAAGCGCTTACACGGCGCGTCTCGACGGCGAGGCGCCGGACTGGGAGCCGCTCCCGGTGCAGTACCTGGACTTCGGCGAGTGGCAGCGCGAGGTGCTCGGCACCGAGGACGACCCGGACAGCCTGCTCTCGGCCCAGCTCGCCTACTGGACCGAACGGCTCGCGGGCATCCCCGAACGCATGGTCCTGCCCGCGCACCGCACCGGCGGTACGACCGGCGCTGCGGGGCTCGTCGAGATCGACATCCCCGCTGACCTGCACGCCCGGCTCGTCGCGGTGACGCGCGCCGCGCGCTGCACGCCGTTCATGGGCCTCCAGGCGGCGCTGGCCGCGGTGCTGCACCGCTGGGGCGCGGGCGACGACATCGTGCTCGGCACCCCGGTGGCCGGCCGCGGTGAGGAAGCCCTGGAAGACCTCGTCGGGTTCTTCGTCAACACCCTGGTCCTGCGCACCGACCTGAGCGGCGATCCCGGTTTCACCGAACTCCTGGCCCGGGTCCGCGACACCGGCCTCGACGCCTACGCCCACCAGGACGTCCCGTTCGACCGGCTGGTCGACCGCCTCGGCGCCGGCCGGTCCGCGCACCCGCTGTTCCAGGTCATGGTCGTCCTCCAGCACGACGACGGGACGGCGCTCACCCTGCCCGGCCTCGACGTCCAGCCGGTTCCCCTGGACCTGGCGACCGCCAAGCTCGACCTCAGCGTGGTCTTCGCCGAGCACGCGGACGGCGTCTCGTGCCAGTTCGAGTACGCCGTGGACCTGTTCGAAAAGTCCACTGTGGACGCGATGGCGGACATGCTGGTGCGCCTGCTCGACCTGGCGCTGTCCGATCCGGATCGTCCACTCGGGACGCTCGATCTCGCACGGGTCGACGCCGTGGCACAGGAAGCCGCTCCCGAGGCCGCGCCGGTGATCTTCCGCGGCGCCCGGACCGCCCGGGAAGAGATCCTCTGCGCGCTGTTCGCCGACGTCCTCGGCATCGACAGCGTCGGCCTCGACGACGGCTTCTTCGCCCTCGGCGGCCACTCGCTCCTCGCCACCCAGCTGATCAGCCGCGTCCGCACGGCGTTGAGCGCCGAACTCGGCGTCCGCGCGCTCTTCCGCGCCCCGACCGTCGCCGGGATCCTGGCCACCCTCGACGCCCAGGCGCCCGGCCCGGTCCGCCCGGCCCTCACCCCGCGATCGCGCCCGGATCGCGTGCCACTGTCGTCGGCGCAGCGACGGCTGTGGTTCCTGGCCGGGATCGAGGGCCAGGACCGCGCGTACAACATCCCGCTCACCCTGGGGCTCACCGGGCCGGTCGACGTCCTCGCGCTGGCCGCCGCCTGCCGGGACGTCGTCACCCGCCACGAGACCCTGCGCACGGTGTTCCCGGTGGAGAACGGCGAGCCGTGGCAGCACGTCCTGCCGCCCGGTGAGGTGCTCGAAGTCGTCGACTGCGCGCCGAATGAGCCGGCCGTACTGGCCGAGGCGGCCGGGAGCGCCGCGTTCGACCTGGCCCACGAGATCCCGCTGCGCGCGCGGCTGTTCCGCGCCGGCGACGAGTCCGTTCTCGTGCTCTGCCTGCACCACATCGCCGCCGACGGCTGGTCGACCGGCCCGTTGATGGCCGATCTCGCCACCGCGTACACCGCCCGGCTGACCGGGCAGCCGCCGACGTGGTCGCCGCTGCCGGTCCAGTACGCCGACTACGCGCTCTGGCAGGCCGACCTGCTCGGCGACGAGGCCGACCCGGACAGCCTGGCTGCTCGCCAGCTGCACTACTGGACCGAGACGCTCACCGGGCTGCCCGACGAACTCGCGCTCCCGGCCGACCGGCCCCGCCCGGCGATCCCCAGCTACCGCAAGGACGTCGTCTCCGCCGACGTCGACGCGGCCACCCACACCGCGCTCAAGGCTATGGGCCGGGACAACCAGGCCACGTTGTTCATGGTCGTCCAGGCGGCGTTCGCGCTGCTGCTGACCCGGCTCGGCGCGGGTGAGGACGTCCCGATCGGCACGCCCGTCGCCGGCCGCGGCGAGGAAGCGCTCGACGACCTCGTCGGCTTCTTCGTCAACACCCTCGTGCTGCGCACCGACACCTCGGGCGCGCCGACGTTCCGCGAGCTGCTCACCCGCGTCCGCGACGCCGACCTCGGCGCCTTCGCCCACCAGGACCTGCCGTTCGAGCGGGTCGTCGAAGAACTCAACCCGCCGCGCCTGCTGGCTCGGCACCCGCTGTTCCAGGTGCTGCTTTCCTTCCTCGGCAACGAGACCGCCGACGGCGAGTGGACCCTGCCGGGCCTGACCGTGACGGCCGGGGACACCGTGTCGGGCACCGCCAAGTTCGACCTCGGCCTGACGGTCGAGGATCGCCGCGCCGGGCTCGGCTGCAGCCTCGAGTTCGCCACCGACCGGTTCGACCGCGCCACCGCGCAGGACATCGTCGACCGGCTCGTGCGTCTCCTGCAGGTGGTCGCCGCGAACCCGGAGTCGCGAGTGGACAGTGCCGACTTGTTGTCCGATGTGGACCACCGGCAGCTGGCGCAGTGGAACGACACCGCGGCGCCGGTCCCGGCCGCGACGCTGCCGGAGCTGTTCGCCCGGCAGGTGGCACGGACGCCGGACGCGACCGCCGTCGTGTTCGAGGGCGACTCGCTGACGTACGCGGAGTTCGACGTCCGGGTGGACCGGCTCGCGCGGGCCCTGAGCGGCCGGGGCGTCCGGCCCGGCGACGTCGTCGCGGTGCAGCTGCCGCGCTCGATCGACCTGGTGGTCGCGGTCTACGCCGTGCACCGCGCCGGCGCGGCGTACCTGCCGGTGGACCCCGGCTACCCGGCCGACCGGGTGGCGTTCATGCTCGCCGACGCCCGGCCCGCGCTGGTCTTCACCCCCGGCACGGACCTGGACGGCGACGGCCCGCTGCCCGCCGTCACCCCGGACCACCCGGCCTACGTGATCTACACGTCCGGCTCGACCGGCCGCCCCAAGGGCGTGCTGATGTCGCACGCCGGGATCGCCAACCACCTCGCCTGGATGCAGGCCGAACACCCGCTGACCGGCGGTGACCGGGTGCTGCAGAAGACGCCGTCCAGCTTCGACGTCTCCGTCCTCGAGTTCTTCCGCCCGCTGCTGGCCGGCGCGACCCTGGTCGTCGCGCGGCCCGACGGGCACCGCGATCCCGCGTACCTCCTCGACACGATCCGCGCCGAGCGCATCACCGTGCTGTACGTGGTGCCCGGCATCCTCGACGGGATCCTCGGGCTGTCCGAAGAGGACTGCCCGGCGCTGCGGCAGGTGTTCTGCGGCGGCGAAGTCCTGACCGCCGCGCTGGCCGGCCGCTGCGCGACCACGTTGACCGCCGAGCTGATCAACCTCTACGGCCCGACCGAGGTCGCCGTCGACGCCACCGCCCACGCCGTCGGCACCGGACCGGTGACGATCGGCGCGCCGGTGTGGAACACCCGCGCGTACGTGCTGGACGGCCGGCTGAGCCCGGTGCCGCCGGGCGTGCCGGGGGAGCTGTACCTGGCCGGCGCGCAGCTCGCGGACGGCTACCTGCACCGCGGCGGCCTGACCTCCGACCGGTTCCTCGCCGACCCGTTCGGCGGGCCGGGGGCGCGGATGTACCGGACCGGCGACCTGGTCCGCTGGACCGCCGGCGGCGAGCTGGACTACCTCGGCCGGACCGACGAGCAGGTGAAACTCCGCGGCCTGCGCGTCGAACCCGGCGAGATCGCGGCCGTCGCCGCGGAGTACCCGGGTGTGCGCGAGGCGGCCGTCGTCCTGCGCGAGGACCGGCCGGGTGACCAGCGCCTGGTCGCCTACGTCGTCGGCGACGCCGACCCGGACGCGTTGCGGGACCACGTCGCGGCGTTCGTCCCGCGGCACCTCGTGCCGTCGGCGTTCGTGACGCTGGCCGAGCTGCCGAGGACGCCGAACGGCAAGCTGGACCGCAACGCTCTTCCCGTGCCGGATCTCGTCACCGGAGCCGTGAGGGAACCGCGTGACGCCCGTGAAGAGATCCTTTGTGGACTCTTCGCCGACGTCCTCGGTGTCGAGCGAGTCGGGATCGACGACGGCTTCTTCGACCTCGGCGGCCACTCCCTGCTCGCCACGAAGCTGGTCAGCCGGATCCGCGCCGCGTTCGGCGCGGAGATCGGCATCGGTGACCTGTTCGACGCGCCCACCGTCGCCACGCTCGCCCCGCGACTGTCCACAGCGGACGCCGCCCGCCAGGCGCTGCGACCGCTGTCACGTCCCGAGCTGATGCCGCTTTCCCCGGCGCAGCAACGGCTGTGGTTCATCCTGCAGTTCGGCGACGACACCGGCGCCTACGACATGCCGCTCGCGCTGCGGCTGCGGGGCGAGCTGGACCGGGACGCGCTGAGCGCGGCCCTCGGCGACGTCGCCGAGCGGCACGAAGTCCTGCGCACGATCTTCCCGTCGGTCGACGGCGAGCCGCACCAGGTGGTCCTGGACGGCTGGCGGCCGGAGCTGACGGCCCCCGAAGCACGGCCGTTCGACCTGACGTGCGAGCCGCCGTTCCGCGCGTCGCTGGTCGCCGACGCGCCGGACGACCACGTGCTCCTGCTGACGCTGCACCACATCGCCGCCGACGGCTGGTCCATGGGCCCGCTCGTCGACGACCTCACCGAGGCCTACACCGCGCGCCGGGACGGCCACGCGCCGGAGTGGGCGCCGCTGCCGGTCCAGTACGGCGATTACACGATCTGGCAACGGGATCTGCTCGGCGACGCCGATGATCCGGCGTCGCTGCTGGCCGCCCAGCTGGCCTACTGGCGGGAACAGCTCGCCGGGATCCCGGACGAGCTGCCGCTGCCGTCCGACCGGCCGCGCCCCGCGGTGGCGTCCCACCGGGGCGACTCGGTGCCGGTGGAGATCGGCGCCGACCTGAGCGACCGGCTGCGCGCGCTGGCCGGCTCCGCGCAGGTGACGCTGTTCATGGTGCTGCAGGCCGCGCTCGCCACCGTGCTGACCCGGTCGGGCGCGGGCGAGGACGTCCCGATCGGCACGGCCATCGCCGGCCGCACCGACGAGGCCCTCGACGGCCTCATCGGGTTCTTCGTCAACACCCTCGTCCTGCGGACCGACACCAGTGGCGCCCCGAGCTTCCGTGACCTGCTTGGCCGCGTCCGTGAGACCGACCTCGCCGCCTACGCGCGGCAGGACGTCCCGTTCGAGCGTCTGGTGCACGAGCTGAACCCGGCCCGGTCGCTGGCCCGGCACCCGCTGTTCCAGGTGTTCCTGGTCCTGCAGAACACCGGCGACGCGGAGCTGAGCCTGCCGGGCCTCGACGTCACCTCCGAGGTCTTGGACTCCGACGCGGTGAAGTTCGACCTCGGCCTGAACCTCGCCGAGCACGCCGGCGGGATCACGGGTTCGCTGTCCTTCGCCGCCGACCTGTTCGACCACGCCACCGCCCACGCACTCGCCGACCGGCTGGTCCGTCTCCTGTCCGTCGTCGTCGCCGAGCCGGACACCCCGGTCGATCGTATCGATCTCCTGTCCGATGTGGACCGCCGGTCTCTCGCGGAGTGGACGGCGACCGAGGCGCCCCTTTCGTCGGAGACGTTGCCGGAACTGTTCTCCCGGCAGGTGTCGCGGACGCCTGACGCGATCGCGGTGGTGTTCGAAGGCGAGTCGCTGACCTACGCCGAACTCGACGCCCGGATCGAGAACCTGGCCAGGGCGCTGAGCGGCCACGGCGTCCGGCCCGGCGACGTCGTCGCGGTGCAGCTGCCGCGGTCGCTCGACCTGGTCGTCGCGGTCCACGCCGTCCACCGCGCCGGCGCGGCCTACCTGCCGGTCGATCCCGGTTACCCGGCCGAGCGGATCGCTTTCCTCCTCGACGACGCGCGGCCGTCGCTGGTGCTGACCGAGGAGACCCGCCTCATCGGCGACGGGCCGCTGCCCGCGATCACCGCGAGCCACCCGGCGTACGTGATCTACACGTCCGGGTCGACCGGGCGGCCCAAGGGCGTGCTGATGTCGCACGCCGGGATCGTCAACCACCTGGCGTGGATGCAGGCCGACTACCCCCTCGGCCCCGGCGAGCGGGTGCTGCAGAAGACGCCGTCCGGCTTCGACGTCTCGGTGTGGGAACTGTTCTGGCCGCTGCTGACCGGCGCGACGCTGGTGATCGCGCGGCCCGACGGGCACCGCGACCCCGCGTACCTCCGCGACGTGATCCGCGCCGAACGCGTCACCGTGGCGCACTTCGTCCCGGCGATGCTCGAAGCGTTCCTCTCGGAACCCGGTTCCGGTGAAACCCCGCTGCGGCAGATCTTCTGCGGCGGTGAAGCGCTTACCCCGGCGTTGGCCGAGCGGTGCGCGGCGACGCTGCCCGCGCGACTGTCCAATTTCTACGGACCGACCGAGTTCGCCGTCGAGGCGAGCCATCATCCTTTCACTTCAGGAGAATCCACTGTCCCCATCGGACGTCCGGTGTGGAACACCCGCGCGTACGTGCTCGACGGGCGGCTCGCCCCGGTCCCGCCCGGCGTGCCCGGTGAACTCTGGCTTGCCGGGATCCAGCTCGCCGACGGCTACCTGCACCGCCCCGGCCTGACCGCCGAACGGTTCGTGCCCGACCCGAGCACGCCCGGCGCGCGGATGTACCGCACCGGCGACCTGGTGCGCTGGACCCACGCGGGCGAGCTGGAGTACCTCGGCCGCACCGACGACCAGGTCAAGCTGCGCGGGCAACGTCTGGAGCTGGGCGAAGTCGCCGGCGCGGCGGCCCGGCACCCGGGTGTCACGCAGGCCGTCGCCGTCGTGCGCGAGGACGTCCCGGGGGACCGGCGGCTCGTCCTGTACTACACCGGCGACGCGACCGGTGTCCGAAGCCGTCTCGCGACCGTCCTGCCGGAGTTCATGGTCCCGGCCGCGGTCGTCGCGCTGACGGAGTTCCCGTTGACTCCCAACGGCAAGATCGACCGTCGCGCCTTGCCCGTCCCGGACGCGGAGGCCGGCTCGTACCGCGCGCCGCGGGACCCGGCCGAAGAGATCCTTTGTGGACTGTACGCCGAGCTGCTCGGCGCCGGCCGGGTCGGGATCGACGACGGCTTCTTCGACCTCGGCGGCCACTCGCTGCTGGCGACCCGGCTGATCAGCCGGGCCCGCACCGCGCTCGGCGTCGAGCTGGGGATCCGGGACCTGTTCCAGGCGCAGACCGTCGCCGGGCTCGCGGCCCGGATCGACCACGGCCGGCCCGTCCGGCCCGCGCTGCGCCCGCGTCCGCTGCCCGACCGGATCCCGCTGTCCCACGCCCAGCACCGGCTCTGGTTCCTCAACCAGCTGCACGGCCGTGACGCGGGGTACGCCGTCGTCTGCGCGTTGCGGCTCACCGGGCAGCTCGACCGCGGCGCCCTGGCCGGCGCGCTCGCCGACGTCACCGGCCGCCACGAGTCCCTGCGCACGATCTTCCCCGAGCTGGACGGCAGCCCGTGCCAGCAGATCCTGGACGTCTCCGAGATTCCCCTGGACGTCCGCGCGATCGACGAGTCCGACCTTTCCGAGGCACTCGACGCGGCCGCGGCCGCGACCTTCGACCTCACCACCGACCGGCCGTTCCGGCCCGAGCTGCTCGCGCTCGGCGCGGACGACCACGTGCTGGTGCTGGTGCAGCACCACATCGTCAGCGACGGCTGGTCGATGGGCCCGCTGGTCCGCGACCTCTCGGCCGCCTACACCGCCCGGTGCGCGGACGAGCGTCCGAAGTGGACACCGTTGCCGGTCCAGTACCGCGACTACGCCCTGTGGCAGCACGACGTCCTGGGTGATCCGGACGACGACGGCTCGATCCTCGGCGCCGAGCTGGCGTACTGGCGCGAGCGCCTCGCCGGGCTCCCGGAGGAACTGGCGCTGCCGGCCGACCGGCAGCGGCCGGCGGTAGCGGAGCACCACGGCGACTCCGTGCCGGTCGAGATCGACGCCGGACTCCACAATGGACTGCGGGAGCTGGCGCGCGACGGCGGTGTCACGCTCTTCATGGTGCTGCAGGCCGCGTTCGCCGTCCTGCTGAGCCGGCTCGGCGCCGGGGACGACATCCCGATCGGCACGCCGGTCGCCGGCCGCACCGACGAAGCCCTCGACGACCTCGTCGGGTTCTTCGTCAACACCCTGGTCCTGCGCGTCGACACGGCGGGGGAGCCGACGTTCCGCGAGCTGCTCGCCCGCGTCCGCGAAACCGACCTCGGCGCGTTCGCGCACCAGGACGTCCCGTTCGAGCGGCTCGTCCACGAGCTGAACCCGGCCCGGTCGCTGGCCCGGCACCCGCTGTTCCAGGTGCTGTTCGTGCTGCAGAACGCCGACGACGCCGACCTCGAACTGCCCGGCCTGCGCGTCAGCGGCGAACCGGTCGCGGTGCGGACCGCGGCGTTCGACCTCGCGCTGTCGCTGCACGAGCTGGACCCCGGCCGGGCGTCCGGCATCGGCGGTGGCCTCACGTACCGCACCGACCTGTTCGACCGCTCGACGGTCGACGGCATCGCGGCGCGGCTGGTCCGGCTGCTGACGGCGGCGGTCGCGTCGCCGGACACCCCGATCGGCGGCTTGGAGCTGCTGGCACCGGGGGAGCGACGGCGGCTGCTGGCCGCGCCGGACCCGGTGGACTTCGGGCCGTGGCGTGCGGTGCCGGACCAGGTCGCCCGCACCGAAGGCGTCGCAGTCGTGAGTGAAGACGGCGAACTCGGCTACGCGGAGCTGAACCGGCGCGCCAACCAGCTGGCGGGGTACCTCGGGATCGCGCGGGGCACGCTGGTCGGCGTCTGCCTGCCGCGCGGGCCGGAACTGCTCGTCGCCCAGCTTGCTGTCATGCGGGCCGGGGGTGCGTACGTGCCGCTCGACCCGGGTTATCCGGCCGACCGGCTGGCGTACATGCTCGCCGACGCCGCCGCGCCGATCGTCATCACGACCACCGCGCTGGCCGCGCGGGTGGCCGGCACCGCCCGCGTGTTGCGCCTCGACACGGAAGCCGCCGCCATCGCGGCCCAGCCGGCCGAGGCGCCGCCGGTTTCGCTCGGCCCGCGCGACGCCGCGTACGTCATCTACACCTCCGGCTCGACGGGCAAGCCGAAGGGCGTGGTCCTCGACCACACCGGGCTCGCTCACCTTTGTGCCTGGTACCAAGGAGAATTCGGCGTCACCGCCGCCGATCGGGGCGGGCACGTGGCCGCACTCGGGTTCGACGCCGCCGTCTTCGAGACCTGGCCGCTGCTCACCGCGGGCGCGTCGGTGCACCTGCCGGCGCAGCGCGTGCTCGACGACACCGGCGCCCTCGCCGAGTGGCTCGCCGGGTCCGGGATCACCGTGGCGTTCCTGCCCACGCCCCGGCTGGAACTCATGCTCGACGAACCCGGGTTCGCCGGCCCGGACCTGCGGGTCGTCGTCGCCGGGGGTGACCGGCTGCGGCGCCGTCCGTCGGCCGGAGACGGCTTCCGGCTGGTCAACGGCTACGGGCCGACCGAGTGCAGCGTGATGGCCACCGGCGGCGACGTCACGCCGGACGGCGACGGGCCGCCCGGCATCGGCGGGCCGGTGCCGAACACCCGGGTCTACGTCCTGGACCGGCGGCTGAACCCGGTGCCGGCCGGGGTACCGGGGGAGCTGTACCTGGCCGGGGCCGGGCTCGCGCGCGGTTACCTCGGCCGCCCGGGCCTGACCGCGAGCGCGTTCGTCGCGGACCCGTTCGGCGGGCCGGGGGAGCGGATGTACCGCACCGGCGACGTCGTGCGGCGGCGGCGCGACGGCGGGCTCGACTTCCTCGGCCGGGCCGACCAGCAGGTCAAGGTGCGCGGGGTGCGGATCGAGCTGGGCGAGATCGACGCCGTGCTCGGCCGCTGCCCCGGCGTCCGGCAGGCGGTGACGGTGCTGCGTGACGACCGGCTCGTCGCGTACCTGGCCGCGGAGTCCGGCGTCTCGCCGAAGCTCCACGCCGAGGCGTTCCTGCCCGCGAACATGGTGCCGTCGGCGTTCGTCGTGCTGGACGACCTCCCGCTGACCCCGAACGGGAAGCTCGACCGGACGGCGCTGCCCGCCCCGGCCCGGGTCGCCGCGGCGGGCCGCGCGCCGCGGACGGCCCTGGAGCGCGCGCTCTGCGGGCTGTTCACCGAGGTGCTCGACGTGCCCGAGGTGTCGGTCGACGACGGCTTCTTCGACCTCGGCGGCCACTCGCTGCTCGCCGGGCGGCTGATCAGCCTGATCCGCCGGGAACTGGGCACGGAGCTGGGCATCCGGGTGCTGTTCGAGACCCCGACCGTCGCCGGCCTGGCGCGGCGGCTGGGTACCGGCACGGCCACCGGCACCGACCGCGACGAGCTGGCCGTCCTGCTGCCGCTGCGTGCGGACGGCGCGGGGGCGCCGCTGTTCTGCGTCCACCCGGCGGCGGGCATCGGCTGGGTGTACTCGGGCCTGCTGGCGCACGTCGACCGGCCGGTGTACGCGCTGCAGTCGCGCGGCCTGACCCAGCCCGACCGCCGGCCGGGCACCGTCGACGAGCTGGTCAAGGACTACCTGGAGCAGATCCGCCGGGTGCGCCCGCACGGGCCGTACCACTTGCTGGGCTGGTCGTTCGGCGCGCAGGTCGCGCACGCGATGGCCGCGCAGCTGCAGGCCCAAGGCGAGGAGGTCGGGCTGCTGGCGATGCTGGACGGCTACCCGCCTTCGGGTGCCGCGCCGTCGGATGAGCCGCTCGCCGCGTTGCTGGGCTCACTCGGCCACGACCTGTCCGCGCGGCCGGACTCGGCGCCGCTGGAGCTGCCGGAGTTCCGGTCGATCCTGCTCGCGGAGGGCAGCCCGCTGGCCGCGCTGGCGCCGGGGGCGGTGGACGCGTTGCCGGAGGTGTTCGCGCACAACAGCACGCTCGCCCGGACGCATCGGCCGAGCGGGTTCGCCGGGGACGTCCTGTTCTTCCGCGCCACGGAAGGGAAACACGCCGGTTCGCCGTCGCCGTCGGCGTGGGAGCCGTACGTCGAGGGGCGGGTGGCGGTGCACGAAGTCGCGGCCCGCCACGGCGAGCTGATGCGGCCCGGATCGCTGGCCGGCATCGGCCCCGTCGTGGCGGCGCGGCTGGCCGAGTCAGGCTGGTCGTGAGTGTTTAGGGCGGTTAGAACCGCCCTAAACACTCACGACCGGGACATCGCTGGTCCGCGCCAAGCAGGCCCGGCACCCCGGCCACCGCAGGCCAACCCCGCCGCACCAGAAGTCACACGCGCCACACCGGTACCGGTCGTGAGTGTTTAGGAGGGTTCTAACCCTCCTAAACACTCACGACAAGCCACGGCAGACCCGGGAGCCGCCGCCGGCGGAGGCTTGGCAGACCGCCAGGCGGTGGTCCAGGCCCAGGGCGTTGACCAGGTCCAGGGTGCGGAACCGGGTGCGGTCCGGGCCGGCCGGGCGGATCAGGCCGTGCTGGACCAGGCGGCGGACGAAGCGGGCGCCGGCCGCGGCCGGGATTCCCGTCAGGCCCGCCACGTCGACCACCGACCAGCCCGCGTCGAGGCCCGTGAGGCGGGCCAGGAGGGACACCTCGGCCGCGTCCAGGCCGCGGACCGCCGAGTCGAGGGTGTCGCGGAGGCCCGGCAGGTGGTCCGCGGTCAGGGCGAACGGGTCGGTCCGGACGTGCTCCAGCACGGCCGCCGGCTCGTAGACCAGGAACCAGCAGGCGGCCGCCTCGAGTGCGGCCGGGATGCCGTCGAGACGGCGGCAGAGCGCGGCGACGTCCGCGGCCGTCGTGCGGTCGAGGGTGAACCCCGGCCGGACCT
The DNA here is from genome assembly GCF_035975215.1 of Amycolatopsis sp. NBC_01307. Lineage (NCBI taxonomy): Bacteria > Bacillati > Actinomycetota > Actinomycetes > Pseudonocardiales > Pseudonocardiaceae > Amycolatopsis > Amycolatopsis sp. NBC_01307. Next base: position 1,386,961 of record NZ_CP108403.1, read on the forward strand.
GGCGGACTTCGCGGACCAGCAGCCGGACCGACGGCACCGCCGCCAGCGCGACCGGGTCGTCGGTGCCGGGCTCGGGGACGGCGAGCGGCGTCAGCGGGAAGACCCGCTCGCCGGGCAGGCCGAACGGCGCCGGGGCGGTGGCGAGGACCCGCAGCCCGCGGCATTCGCGCAGCAGGACGGCCAGATCGTCCAGCCGGACGCGGTCCGGTTCGTGGCCGTCGAGGACCAGCAGGGCCGGGCGGTCGCCGATGAGCACGGCGAGGTCGCCGGGCCCGCCGGTTCTCAGCAGCGGGTTCCGCTCGGACGACCACAGCACGAGGACGCCGCCGGACTCGTGCACGCCGCCCGCGACCTCCTGGGCCAGCCGGCTCTTGCCGACGCCGCCCAGCCCGGTGATGGTCACCAGCCGGTGGCTGCCCGCGGCCAGGAGGTCGTGGACGGCGGCGACCTCTTCATCACGGCCGAGCAGCGCGTCCAGGGGCGTGGGCGGTGGTGCCGGGTCGGCGCACCGGAGCCGCAGGTCGCCGGCCGCGACGTGGTAGCCCGCCGCCTCGAAGTCGGCGCGTTCGCGGCCCCGCAGGCCGAGGCCGTCGGCGATCAGCCGCACGGTGTCCCGGCGCGGCCGGTGCGCCCGCCCGGACTCGAGATCGCGGATGGCGCGAATGCTCACCGTGGACAGGTCCGCCAATTGACGCTGGGTGGCACCGCGTTTTGTGCGATGCGCCTTCAGCAGTTCACCGAATTTCCGCTGCACGAATCGTCCGTTCCTGTCAGCGCCGTTCCCGATCACGGGGCCCGGCTGTCCGGATGCGGTTTCCACCATGGGACGAGCATCGTGAGCACGGCTATCCCGGCGGTATCACGGAGCCACTGCGGGGGCGATAACCCGGACGATAACGACTGTGACACCCACGCGATAGCGGCGCGATGCCGGGCTTTCCTAACGTCGGTGGGGCAGGTAGCGCAGAAATTCATCAGCTCACGAACGAAAAGAGAGACAACGGTGCGTATTCTCCCGGCCCTCACCGCGATCGCCGCGGCGGTTCTCCTCCCGGTCCTCGCCGCGACGACGGCCCAGGCGGCGCCCGCGGACACCCCGTGGACGGCGACGGCCACCGATACGCCCTGGAGCACCGGCCCGGCCGACACCCCCTGGGCGGCGCCGTCGGACACCCCGTGGACCGGCACCGGCGACACGCCCTGGACCGGCACCGCGTCCGACACCCCGTGGTGACCCCGGCCGTCGCCGCCCACGCCGTCGTGAGTGGTAACGAGGGTTAGAACCCTCATTGCCACTCACGACAACCGGCACCGCACGCGAGCCGGGCGACCCGGTCACCCAGGCAGTGCCTGCAATGCCGCGAGGTCGGCGCGCACCCCGTCATCCGGTGCGCCGCCGGTGATCCGCTCGTGCAGCTCCAGCGCCTCCACCAGCAGCCGTTCCGCCGTGTCGCGGCGACCCAGCTGCGCGTGCACCAGGCCGAGCCGGTGCAGGATGCGCGCCTCGCCCGCGAGATCGCGGGCCGCGCGGGCCCGGGTCAGCAGCTCCGTCAGCACGTCGGCGGCCTCCTCGTGCCGGCCCTGGCGCATCATCAGCCCGCTCAGCCGGTACCGCAGCTGGACCTCGACGCGGGGCGTCCCCGTCCGGTCGCAGATCCGCAGCGCTTCGGCCAGGTACGTCCCGGCCCGGTCCTCGTCACCCGCGTCCAGCTCGGTCTGCGCGAGCCGGCCGAGCACGTACGCCTCGCCGACCGGGTCCCCAGCGACCCGGAACTCGATGAGCGCGCGCTCGAACCGCGCCTGCGGGTCCGCGCCGCGGGCCTCGTCGACCAGGGCCAGGTTGCGGTGGGCCATCGCCTTGCCGTGGGCGTCGCCGAGGTCTTCGAACGTCGCCAGCGCGCGGGCGAGCGGCTCGGCCGCGGCGTCCGGGTGCGCGCGGCTCAGGTGCAGGGAACCCAGCGAGCACAGCAAAGCCGCTTCGCCACGGCGGTTGGCCGCCGCGCGGACGGCGGTCAGGGCCTGCCGGTGCGTGCGCTCCCAGTCGTCGAAGTAGCAGCGGTTCTCGAACAGCGCGACCATCGTGACGGCGAGGTCCCAGGCGTGCTCGTCCAGCCCGGCCTCGGCGGCCAGCGCGACGATCGAGCACAGGTTGTCCTGCTCGTCTTCGAACCACACCAGCGGGTCCGCCAGGATCCGGTCGACGGCGCCGTCGGGCGGCCGCAGCCGCGGTGCCGAGCCGTGCAGCACGGTGAAGTCGCCGCCGTAGATCCGGTGGTGCGCCTCGCACGCCAGGCCCAGCCAGCCGCTGGCGACGCGGGCGAGCGCCGCGCGCCGGCCGCTCGCTTGCTCGTGCTCGTCGAGCTGCTCGCGGGCGAACAGCCGGATGAGGTCGTGGAAGCGGTAGCGCGGGCTGCTGTCCCGCTCGACCGCCGAGATCTCCAGCATCTGCGCGTCGACGAGCCGTTCGAGCAGGTCAGCGGCCTCCAGCGGGTCGACCTCCAGCAGCGCCGCGGCCACCCACACCGGGAAGCTGAGCCGGTCCAGGGCGCTGAGCAGCCGCAGCAGCCGCCGGGCGTCGGCGGCCAGGCCGTCGTAGGTCAGCGCGAGGCTGGCCCGCACCATCAGCTCGCCGTGCGCGAGCTCGTCGAGCCGGCGGCGTTCGTCGGACAGCCGTTCCAGCATCCACGCGAGCGACCAGCTCGGCCGCGCGGCGAGCCGGGCGGCGACGATCCGCAGCGCCAGCGGCAGCCCGCCGACGAGCCGGACCAGCGCGGCGACGGCGGCCGGCTCGGCGGCCACCCGCTCCGCCCCGATCATCATGGCGAGCATCCCGGTCGCCTGGTCCGGATCGAGCACGTCGACGTCCAGGACACCGGCGCCGGCCAGCCCGGTGAGCCGGACGCGGCTGGTCACCAGCACGACGCAGCTGGCCGTGCCCGGCAGCAGGTCGCGGACCTGGCGCTCCGACCCGGCGTCGTCGAGCACCACGAGCATCCGCTTGCCCGCCAGCCGGTGCCGGTACATCTCCGCGCGTTCGTCGACCGAGCCGGGCACCGCCGGGCCGGGGACGCCGAGGGCGCGCAGGAACCGGCCGAGCACGTCGAGCGGGTCGGCCGGGTGGGCTCGGGTCCCGCCGAGGTCGCAGTAGAGCTGGCCGTCGGGGCAGTGGTCATCGGCGATCCGGTGCGCGATGTGCACCGCGAGCGCGGTCTTGCCGACGCCGGGCTTGCCCGCCAGCACCACCACCGGTGTCGCGCGCCGGCCCGGGTGGCCGAGCAGCAGCTGTTCGGTCTGCTCGATGAGCGCGTCACGGGCGGTGAAGTCGGCGATGTCGGTCGGCAGTTGGAACGGCACCACCGGCGGGTGCGCCGGGGCCGCGGGCGCCTCGGGTGCCGGGCTCCGGCGCAGCCCGGCGTCGTCGGCCAGGATCGCGGACTCCAGCCGGCGCAGCTCGTCGCCGGGCTCGAGGCCGAGCTGGTCGACGAGCAGCTCGCGGCCGACGCGGTAGGTCTCCAGCGCCTCGGCCTGGCGCCCGGCCCGGAAGAGCGCGAGCATCAGCCGGCCGCGCAGCCGTTCCCGCAGCGGGTTCGCCGTCACCTGGCTGGCCAGCTCGCCGATCAGCTGGTGGTGCCGGCCGAGCCGCAGCCCCAGGTCGAAGTGGGCTTCGAGGGCGTTGAGGCGTTGCTCCTCGAGGTGGCTGGCCTTGGCCTCCAGCAGCCGGCTGCCGGTGCCGCTCAGCGCGGGGCCGCGCCACAGCGCGAGTGCCGCGTCGAGCAGCCGGGACGCGTCTTCGAGCGCGCCCGCGCGGGTCTGCTCGGCGGCGGCGGAGACCAGGTCGGCGAACGTCCGGGCGTCGAGCTGGCCGTCGGCCACCAGCAGTTCGTACCCGGGGCCGCGGGTCACGAGCGTGTCGGGGCCGACGGCGTCGGCCAGCGCACGCCGCAGCCGGGAGACGCAGATCTGGACCTGCGTCCGCGCCGTCGCCGGGGGATCGTCGTACCAGATGGCCTCGATGAGCTGGTCCAGGCTCACCACGCGGTTCGCGTCGACCAGCAGCGTGGCGAGCACGGTCTGCTGGCGGCCGGGCGGGATGCGGAGCTCGCCACCGGCGACGTCCCGGATCTCCAGGGGACCGAGGATCCGGTAGACGGGCTGCTCGCCGGAGGGCACGCTCGTCGAACTCACACTGTTCCTCAATGACTGTTCCGTGGCCGGGGAGGGCCGGGCTTCCCCGCCTCACCCGACCGCTCGTGAATTTCCCCCGGAACGGAAGTCTGTCTTCTGGGCCGTGATAAGCCCATAGTCCGAAAGCGTGAAGCTGTCGACGAAGGCGGTATTTGTACGCCCGCCGTTCGGCCCAGTCGTGGTTAAGTCGCCGACCGTCACTACCTCACCGTGCGTCACCGTCACTCTGTGCAGGGTGTGCCGCCGTCCGGGTCGGGCCGCGCGGAATCTTTCGATGGCGCAGCGACCCCGTAACGGCGCTATTCCGGGATAGTGCAAAACGGCGTCGGCGGTGAAAAGGGAACCGTATCCGTCGATGTCCCCGATATCGAGGTAGTGGTAGCTGAGCCGCACGTGGTCGATTCCGAGTGCGACGGCGCCGGCACTCGGCCGGGCGTGTTCCCCTGCTCCCGCAGGCGCCATTTCGGCGTCCCTCCACTGAGTCGTCCCGGGGTCGGCCCGCGACCGGGGCCGGCGGGTGCGCCCAGTCTGGCCGGGCCGGCTTGCGGGCCGCTATCCGCGGGCTATCCCGCCGATCGTTGCAGCCAGCCCTATTGACACGTATGGCAGTCTTTTTCCAACTAGACGGACAACGTGTCAACACTCGTCTCGGGCCAGGTCCGGGCGGGTGTCTCTGGGGAGAGGAACCGTCCATGCGCACACCCCGCCGTATCCCGGTGATCCTCGCGCTCGGCGCGGTCGTCGGGGCCACTTGCCTGGCGCCCGCCGCGGCCGCGGCGCCGGCCGACGACTACTACCAGGCCGCTCTCGGCAAGACCGGCGCCGAGCTCAAGACCGCGTTGCACGGCATCATCAGCACCAACACGAAACTGACCTACGACGAGGTGTGGGACGGCATCAAGGCCGCCGACGAGGATCCCGCCGACCCGGCGAACGTCATCCTCATCTACAGCGGCCGTTCCCAGGCGAAGACCGCGAACGGCGGCGACCCGGACCAGTGGAACCGGGAGCACGTCTGGGCGAAGTCCCACGGCGATTTCGGCACGGCCACCGGCCCGGGCACCGACCTGCACCACCTGCGCGCCGAAGACGTCTCGGTCAACGCGGAGCGCGGCAACAAGGACTTCGACGACGGCGGCTCCCCGGTCGCCGAGGCCCCGGGGAGCCTTACCGACGCGGACTCCTTCGAGCCGCGCGACGCCGTCAAGGGCGACGTGGCGCGGATGGTGCTCTACATGGCCGTCCGCTACGACGGCACCGAGGGCTATCCCGATCTGGAACCCAACGACAGCGTCGACAACGGCTCGGCGCCCAACATCGGGCGGCTCTCGGTCTTGCTGGCCTGGAACGCCCAGGACCCGCCGGACGCCGCCGAGCAGCACCGCAACCAGGTCATCTACGACCGGTTCCAGCACAACCGCAACCCGTTCATCGACCACCCGGAGTGGGCGGACGCGATCTACGGCTAGCTCCGGACGCGGGTGACGAGGTTCCGCACCGTCGCGAGGACCTCGTCGGGGTGGTCGAGGTGCACGCTGTGCGTTGCGCCCGGCCAGCTCACGACGTCCGCGCCGAGGGCGGTGGCGAGGCGGTCATGGGCGCGGCGGACGGCGTGGTCCGGACCGGCCGCGCCGCGCTGCTGACGGCTCTGCGGAGAGCCGAGGAAAGCGCCCGCCTGCTCGGGCACTGACCCATCGCCGGCCGGCTGCTCGACCGCGCCCGCGACGCGGGAGCCGTCCGTCCCGAACTGGCCACCGACGAACTGGTGCCGCTGATGTGCGGCGGCTCGCACGCGGCGAAGGTCCACGGCGGCGCCCCGGCGGTGACGGGCTCTCAGCCGCGTTGGCGCAGCAGCTCCGCCGCGATCGAGTACGGCGGGGCCGCCGCCTTCGAACGGGACGCGTGCTCGACGATCGCGTCCTGGAGGTACCGGTTGCCCGACGGGCGGGGGTACGCGGCGTAGACCTCCCGCAGCGAGCCGGGATCGACGTCGGCGAAGAGGCCCGCGTCGGTGAAGATTCCCTTGTGGGTCAACGAAGTCAGCAGCCCGCACCGGTCGGCGATGCCCAGCGACGAGTGCAGCGCGATCGCCTCCCAGACGCGGTCGACGTCGGTGGCCGCGACGCCGTGACCGGTCAGCGTCGCGGCGGCCAGGTCCGCGCCCTCCACCTCGAACCGCGCCCGGCCGCCCGCCCGGGAACCCAGGCCCAGGTCGTGCAACGCGCACGCGGCGAACAGCAGGTTCTCGTCGTAGGCGGCGTCGGTCACGCTGCCTTCCCGTCGTGCCACCAGGCGGGCGAACAGGAAGCTGCGGACGCTGTGGTCGGCGATCGGGGCGCTCTCCGACTCCCGGGCCAGGCGGAGGCTCGCCTCGGCTAGCGGGCCGGTGGGCAGCGCGAGTACGTCGTTCATGACTCCGACCGTAGGAAGGAGACGCGGCGCACGAAAGTGGCCCGAGTGCCAATCGGCGCTATGATCGGGCCATGACCACGGCGGACCGGCACCAGGTGGCGGTGCTCGTCCTGCCCGGGGTGCCGGCGCTCGAATTCGGCATCGCGACGCAGATCTTCGCGACGGACCCGTTCTACGCGATGACCGTCTGCACGACCGGCGGGCCCGGGCCGGTGCCGGGTGACGGCTTCACCGTCACCGCCACGGCCGGGCTCGACGCGGTGGCCGCCGCCGGCACCGTGATCGTCCCGGGCTTCGAGGGTGTCGAGACCCCGCCGGCCGCCGAGGTCCTGGCCGCGCTGCGGGCGGCCCACGGCCGCGGCACCCGGCTCGTCTCCATCTGCACGGGCGCGTTCGCCCTCGCCGCGGCCGGGCTGCTCGACGGGCGTCCCGCGACCACGCACTGGAAGTACGCCGATCTCCTGCGGCGGCTGTACCCACGCGTCGAGGTCGTGGCGAACCGGTTCTACATCGACGACGGCGACATCCTCACCTCGGCCGGCGTGACCGCGGGCGTCGACCTGTGCCTGCACCTCGTGCGCCTCGACCAGGGCCCCGCGGCCGCCAACAGCCGCGCGCGGTTCCTGGTCGCCCCGCCGCGGCGCACCGGCGGCCAGACGCAGTTCGTCGAGCAGCTGCGCGCCGAAGCGACGGGCGACCGGCTCGCCCCGCTGCGGAGCTGGATGCTCGGCAACCTCGGCGAGGACCTCAGCATCGACGTCCTCGCGCGGCGCGCCCACGTGTCCCGGCGGACGCTCATCCGCCGCTTCCGCGAGGAGACGGGGACGTCGCCGATGGCCTGGCTGGCCGACGCGCGCATCGACCGCGCGCGCGAGCTGCTGGAGACGACGACGCTGTCCGTCGAACGCATCGGCCGCCGCACCGGGCTCGGCGCGCCGTCGTCGGTCCGGGCGGCCTTCCACCGCCACATCGGCACGTCGCCCCAGGAGTACCGGACGCTCTTCCACCACAGCGGCACCCAGCCGGGCCCCTGAGCATCAGGCGAGGGCGAGGACGATCCGCTCGGTGGGCGGCGCCTGGCCGGCCGCCCGGCGTTGCAGCAGGGTGACGCCGGCGGCGATCTCGTGGAACGCGGCCCCGAGCTCAGCTTGGTCGTGCGCCCGCATCTCCGCGGCGAGGCACAACGCCGCGAGCCGCAGGGCGGTGGCCGAATTCGAGGTCAGGGGCCGCTCCCGCGCGAACACGGGCCGTGACTCCAGCTCCAGCTTCGCGGCGACCTGGCGGGCCCACGACGACCCCGTCGTGTGCTCCCGCGCCCGGGACACCTTGCCCGCCAACGCCTCCGGGGACTGTGGTGCGGTGGCGGCCGCGGCCCCCGCCTCCTCGGTCAAGGCGGCGGCGAGGTTCTTCGCCCAGGCGGTGGCGGGGGTGGCGGACCGCAGCAGGCCGGCCTGGGCGTGGGCCAGGGCCCGGCCCAGCACCTGGTCGAGGCTGAGCATCCGGATCCGCGCGAGCTCGGGGGTGAGGACGCGGATCAGCGTGCTGTCGAGATCCCGGTCCACGGTCAGGTCGAGCTCGTCCGCGAGATCGAGGACGGCGTCGTGTTCCACCGCGAGGTCGTGGGCCAGCTTCCGGAGCCCGGCCGGCGGCAGGGTGTGGCCGATCGAGCGGACGCGGTCGTTCGGGATCAGCTTGAGCAGCAGCGGCCGCAGCAGGCTCGGGGTGGACCGGGTGATGTCGTCGCGCACGTAGTCGACGAGCGTCCGCGCGGGAACGAGGTGGGGGTGGCCGGTCCCGGGGGCCAGCCACAGGTCGAGGCCCTCCAGCCAGGCGCAGGGGGCGACCGAGCGGCTGCGGGCCGGGTCGTCGAGCTCCGCGCGCCGGGGCAGGCGGTAGACGGCCTCGCCGACGAGGACGTGGTTGACCCAGCGGACGAAGGCGGCGGCGTCGCTGCCCCGCACGCCGGTGACGGCGGCGTCCGAGGGCGCCGGCGGCCCGTCCGGTGCGGGTGCCCTGGTGTCCAGCCGGTAGAGGTCGTAGAGACCGCCGGTGACCGGCCGCGCGCAGACCCGGCCGCCGTCGCCCACCTGGACCTGCGGACGCAGCTGCCGGGTCAGCAGCACGGCCGCCCGCAGCCGGCGGTGCCCGGCGTCCTCGCCGGGCCGGGCCGCGGGTTCGAGGAACTCGTCGAGCCGGCTGCGCAGCTCCGGGGCCAGTTCGCTGTTCTGCTCCGCGCAGTCGACGGCGAGGGACAGGGCCGTGACGCCGCCGACGCGCAGGCAGGCGTGGACGATCGGGTCGGCGTCGGACTGCGCGGCGTACAGCAGGGTCGATTCGCGCCACCACAGGTCGTCGACCGCGCCGGTCAGGACGTCGACCAGGCCCTTGTCCCGGGTGTGGACGGCGGCGAGGTACTCCTGGAACGTGTGGTGGGCGAAGGAGTACAGCCCGCTCTCCCGCTCGACGAGCAGCCCGTTGGAGCCGACGTCGGCGAGGAACGCCTCCGCGGTGAGGTCGCGGGACACCCGCCGCAGCGCCTTCCCGACCTCGGTCAGGACGTCGGCGCGGGCCAGGTCGCGCACCCGGTCCCGCATCATCGAGTACGCCAGGCTGCGCAGCACCATCTCCTTCTTGTCGCCGCCCAGCTCGATCGGGAGCTTCTTGGCTTCCTGGCGGCGCCAGAGCATGACCTGGCAGATTTCGCAGTAGAGGTCGGCGCGGCTGCCGGGCAGGGCGCCGCGGTACCGGTGCACGTTGGCGATCATCGTCAGCAGCAACGGGTTCGCGGTCAGGTCGCGCAGCGCGACCGCCTCGCCGAGCCGTTCGAGCAGGTCCTCGGTGGCGGCCGCGGCCCGGGTCCGCACCTCGTCGGCGCGGTCGCCGGTGCTGTACCGCTCGACCGCGGAGTACCAGCCCTCGACGAAGCGCTTCACCTGGTCGTCGGTGAAACTGCGGACCTGCAGCACGGTCGCGCCGCCGATGCCCGTGGTCCGGTAGCCGTGCGGGCGCGAGGTGATCACGAAGTCGTTCTTCGGGTGGTGCTGGATCTGGCGCTCGACCCAGTCCGCGACCTTGCGGCGGTCCTCCTGCCGGGCGACCTCGTCCAGACCGTCGAGGAGCACCACGCAGTGGCCGTCACGCAGCCGCTGCTCGAACCAGCCGGGCGGTTCCTCGCCGCAGTTCCGCCCGGCGACGCCGCGCACGAGGTCCGCCAGGCCGGTGTCCGGCGCCGACAGCACCGCGTCGACGTGGTCACGCAGGTGCAGCAGGATCGGCACCCGCCGGTGCCGGCCGCGGCGGGCGAGGCAGATCCGCCGCGCGGTGTGCCGCAGCAGGGTGGTTTTCCCGCTGCCGGGCGCGCCGACCAGGGCCAGCACGACCGGCCGCGGCCGGTCGAGGAAGTCCTGCAGCGACTGCCGGTCGGTGGCGCTCGCCCGGAGGTCGGGCAGCAGGCTGTCGGCGACGTCCTGCGGCGGCCGGAACGTGAGGCTGACGTCGACGAACACCTCGTCCAGCTCCGGCGTGTGGAAGCCGATGGTCGCGAGGCCCTTGAGGTCGATGAACCGCAGGCTGCCGAGCACGAACTCCCGGTACCGCCGGCCGAACAGGGACAACCGCCGGACCAGCCAGCGGTCGACGCGGTCCACGATCCGCGCCCGCCACCGATCGCGCAGCTCCCGCGCGATCTCCCCGGTGACCGTCAGCAGCCCGACGACCAGCGCGTACGCGGCCAGCAGCACGCCCGACAGCACCGGGTGGCCGGCCCAGACCGCCACGACCGCGGGTGCGGCCCCCGCCACCACCAGCGCGAACTTGCCCACAGCTCCGGCTCGACTCCCCATGGTGACCAGACGATACGGGGTGTTTCACCGTTTCGGTGACGTTCGCGGGCGATCCGTCAGCTGGTGCGGCGCGGCACGTTGAGCCCCTCCACCACGAACCGCGGGCGGCCCGACGCGAGGGCGTGGGACGGCCACGACACCGTCACCGCGGCCGTCTCGCCGGGGAGCAGCCACAGGTAGTTCTCGCTGCAGCGCAAGGGAAGGACCCGCGCGTCGGTGCGCGCGTCGCGGGCCGAGACCCGGGCGCCCGCGGCGACGACGCGGCCGGTGTTGCGCAGCGTCACCACCGCCTCGCTGCGGTCGCCGTTACGCCGGATGGGGCCGGCGTGCAGGGAGACGTCGGCCGGGGTCCTGGTCAGCTCGCGCGCGTCCGCCGGGGTGCGGTAGCGCCAGTAGACGTTGCGCGACAGCTCGGCGCCGTCCCGCCCGACCAGCCGCAGGCGCAGCAGGTGCAAGGCCGGCAGCGCGGCGGTGAACGGCACGGTGAAGGCCGCTTTCACCGACGACGCCGGTACCGACACCGGCGCGGACACCGGCGTGCCGAGCGAGCGTCCGCGCAGGTCGAGCAGCTCGGCGTGCACCGTGGCGCCGTCGAGCGTCTGCGCGGTCTGGTTGACCGCGTGCACCTGCCAGTCCGACAGCCGCGCCTGCACGTGGAGCGGCTCGCAGCCCTTGCGCGCGCCGTGGAAGCTGCCGTTGGTGTCGAGGTCGTAGTCGTAGGTCTGCCAGACCGTGCTGTGGTGCGCCGGGTGCGACATCCACAGCAGCACGCCCGACGCGTCGTCCCACAGGGCCGCGTTGTAGGCCTCGAAGATCGCCCGCATGCTCTCGTAGTTGACGAGCTGGGCCTTCGCGCAGAAGTCGTCGAGCGAGGTCCCCGGCCCGAAGCGGTCCTCGATCGCGCCGCGGTAGGTGTCCGGGTTCTGGCCGCCGCGGGTGCACCAGTCGTGGTGGAACCAGACGTCGCCGATCGGCCACGACGGCTGGTCGCCGGCCAGGCGTCGCATGCTCTCCGCGACCGGCACGGTCGGCAGGCCGATCTCGCTGTGGAACCCGTAGCTGCCGATCGAGTAGGTGTCGCCGTCGAAGTAGCGCGCCGGGTCGATCCACGAGTACGGCCCGTGCCCGGTGACGACACCACCGGCCGAGTTGCCCTGGTACCACAGCTCCGGCTGCCGCACCGCGAGCATCTTCCGCAGGCCGGCGTCCATCGCGGCGGGCGGGTCGCTCTCGTTGGTGGCGCACCAGACCACAATGGACGGATGGTGCCGGTACCGCACGACCGTGTCCGTCGCGATGGTGAGGAAGACGTCGTTGTCCGGCGGGAAGATCGCGTCGCCGGCCCAGAAGTCGTTCCACACCAGGATGCCGTTCTCGTCGCAGGCGGCGAAGAACTCCTCGCGGTTGCTGGACCCGACCCAGTTGCGGATCATCGTGAAGTTCATGTCGCGGTGCAGCGCGACGGCGTCGGCCATCCGGTGGGGGAGCACCCGGCGCAGCAGCTCGTCGAAGCCCCAGTTGCCGCCCTTGGCCAGTACGCGCACGCCGTTGACGCTGATCTGCAGCGGCGTGCCGGAGTTGCTGACCTTCTTGAGGTCGGTCCAGGTCGCGCCGTCGTCGGAGACCTGCACGGTGAACGTCAGCGCGTACGCGGTCTCCCAGGTGAGCACCACGCGGTCGAACGCCACCGCGGCACCGAGGTCCAGCTGGAGCCACTGGTTGTCGGAGTAGCCGGACGACCAGCGTGTGTCGTCACGGCCGTCCACCGCGTTGCCGGCCTTGTCGTTCGCGTTGTCCTCAGAGGACGCTGTCGCGGTTTTGCCCTGCGCGAGGTCCGGTCCAGTACCGTCCACAACGGACAGTGTCCACAGGGAGATGCCGTAACCGGTGGCGCGCTTCCCACCCTGGATCCGGAGGTACCGCGCGGTCGTCCGGTCGAACTCCACCGTCTGGGGCGGCGAATGGTCGGTGGCCGGGTCGATCACGATCGGCTGAGTCGCGGTGTAGCCGAACTGCCGCAGTCCTGCTTGGACGGTCCGGCGGTCGCTGACCTGGCTGCCGACGCTTGCCGTGGTCGTCAACGGGTGCAACGTCGGATCGCCGTACCCGTTGGGCCACCACAGTTCCGGGCGCCGCAGCCGCAGCGCCGGGTCGGTCGCCGGGGTGAACGTGACGTCGGCCGCCGCGCCCGCCGCGAGGGTGACGCGGCGGCTGACCCGGGCGCCCGCCAGCTCGGCGGCGATCGTCACGGTCCGGGCCGTCGCGGCGGCGTTGCGCACGGGCACGACCAGCGTCACCTCGGCGACCGACGTGTCCGGCAGGTTCGGCAGCCGCGTGTCGACCCGCGGTTCGCCGAGCACGGCGTCGCCGGTCGAGCGCAGCCGGACGTGGTTCCAGATGCCCGCGCCGCGGTCGCGGACGCCGGGCATCCAGTCCCAGCCGCTGATCGAGATGTACCCGGGCAGGTCCTGCTGCTCGGCGTTGGAGTTCAACGTCGAGACGCCGTCCGGGCCCTTGTCGCCGGGGTTGCCCGGGTGCGGCATCGGGTCGATCCGCACGGCCAGCGCGTGCGCGTCCTTCCCCCGCAACGCCGTGGTGACGTCGAAGGCGGCGCGTGCCACCGGGTGGGTGAGCGAGCCGACGGCGGTGCCGTCGACCCAGACCTCGGCGTGGTGGTCGATCCCGTCGAACTCCAGCCAGACGCGGCGGCCGGCGTCGAACCCGCGGGGCAGCGTGAACTCGCGGCGGTACCACCAGCTGTGCCGCGAAAGCGCTTCCGGGGCCCGCATGTTGCCGAACCCGGAGGTCGGTTCGGGCAGCTTGCCCTGCTCGACCAGTGCCGTGTGGACGGTGCCGGGCACGGTCGCGGGCAGCCACGTCGACGTGTCGACACCGGCGCGGGCGAGCGCGGCGCCGTCGGCCGAGGGCAGTCGCGAGTCCATGGTCAGCGTCCAGCCCGACTCGACCGCGACCGTGCCGTCCGCCGCGGTGACCAGGCCGGGCGGCCGGGTGGTGTGGCGGCCCCAGTCGGTCCAGCCGGTGGCGTCCGGCCGCGGGTGGTCGGACCGGCCGTAGACCTCGAAAGCGTTGACGCCCAAGGGGTTCGCGTTCGCCTGCTGCTTCGCGGTGAGCCGCACCCAGCGGGCCGTGACCGGCTTCGCCAGCGTGACTTCGACGCAGCCGCCGGGGGAGTCGGTGGCGTCGTGGACGGACTGCCAGGTGCGGCCGTCGGCCGAGACGTCGAGGGTGAACGCGACCGCGCAGCTCGACAGCACCTCCCAGCCGGTGGTGTTCAGGAACGGGTTGATCCCGGACGCCGGGGTGAACACCGGGTCGGTGGCGGTCGCCTCGAACACCAGCACCACCGACTCGATCCGGCAGGCGGCCTGCAGGTCCACGGCGATCCACTGTGGATCGCCCGCGCCCGCCCGCCAGCCCGAGCCCTTCACGCCGGTCTCGGCCAGGCCGTCGACGGCGAACCACGCCGGCGTCGGCGCGTACGCCGTGGAGGACACCGTAACCGGCCGGTACCGCGCCAGGTCGGTCGCCGCTTGGGCCTCGGCCGCGGCGGGGAGCGCGGCCGGCACGCCGAGCGCGGCGAGCAGCACGGCGTTGGACTGCAGGAACGTACGACGGGACAAACCGCTCACGGTCCGGGCTCCTATCGGGAGAGCTTGAGATCGACGAACCGCGGGCGGTTGTTGTCGATGTTCGCGTAGAGGTCGGCCAGCTTCTCGCTGTTGGTGTTGTAGGAGATGACGAGCTCGCCGGGCCGGCTGATCTCGGGGTGCGCCGCGACGTTGTAGGTGTAGCGCCCGTTCCCGGCCTCGGGCGCGGTGTAGATCGTCTCGCCACCGGTGAACGGCCCGACCGGGCTGGTCGCGTGGTAGGCGTGGATGGTGCTTTCCAGGCCCGAGCCGAACGTCGTCAGCAGGTATTCGCCGCCCACCGGCGTGACGCCGAAGGAGCTGCCGACGTTGCCGAGCAGCCGTGCCGACGCCGCCGGGTCGGCCGACCAGCCGGTCGCGGTCCGGAACTGCCACGGCCCGTCGAGCCGGCCGATCGGCGCGCGGGCGACGTGCAGGTACTTCGTGAAGCCTTCGCCCTCGACGCCGTAGATGTAGGTCCACGCGCCGTCGCGCGTCAGCTCGGTGCCCCACTGGACGTTGCCGACCGACGCCACGTCGGTGAGCTTCTCCAGCCGGAACGTGTACGGGTCGAGCGTCGCGAGCTTGGTCTTCGTCCAGGCGAAGTTGAACGGCGGCGGGTCGTCGGTCGGCGCCTGCTCGAACTCGATGACCCGCAGCTTCCCGCCGTCGACGATGCCGTCGCCGTTCCAGTACCAGTAGTCGTTCGGCTCGCCCGGGCTGTTCGGCGTCGGGCCCACCAAGGACTTCGGGTGCCCCGGCGGTCCGGGCGCGATCGTGGTGAGCAGGTGCTTCGCGTCCGGTGTGGACAGTACGGCCGAGTTGTGCGTGAACGGCGAGGACTCCGGCAGGCTGTCGTCGGCGCGCACGGGCCCGAAGAAGGTGTCGTTGTACAGCCAGACGTCCAAACCGGACGGCAGCCGCGTCGAGTAGGTGCCGTCGGCCGCGGCCCAGCCGACGCCGGGGCGCCTGCCGAAGTCCTGCCAGCGCTGGGTGAGCGCGGTGTCGGCAGTGGCACCGAGAATCCGAAGTGGACGGTTCGTCGCGGCGGCGGGTCCGGCGATGGCGAGGGACGCGGTGACGGCGGCGGACAGCGCCAGGGTGCGGCGGAACTTCATGGTCGCTCCTCAGTTGGTCAGCGGTGACCGAGCAGTTCGACTTCGGCGACGGATGTCTTGGCCGCACCGGGCGCGGCGGCGAGGTCGAGCTTGAAGTACTTGTAGGTGCCGCTTAGATCGGCCGTCAGGGTGCCGTGGGCCGAGGGGACCTGCCAGGTGGTGGCGAGATCGTGGTCGGTGGCCGCGGTCGGGGTGATCTCCCCGGCCCCCGGGACGACGCCCTTCGCGGGGGTCTCGGGCGTGTTCTCCCAGGTCGGGGCGGGGTCGGTGGTCTCGAAGGACGTCCGGAACGACGACGGCGCGGCGCCGGCGGCCGGGGCCGCGGTCATCGCGGCGGCCACCGTGAGAACGGCGGCGAACGGGACCGGGCGGCGATGGAAGACGGCCACGGAGGGCTCCCTCGAAGATCGGACGTGCCGATTGACAACGTTGGCAACGCGGCCCAGTCTCGGACGGCGTTGTCAGCGTTGTCAATGGCCAGAACTGGACAGAACCGCTGTCCGGTGCGGGTTTTACCGCCGGGCCGAGCGCGCCGGCGACGCGTTGTGACGTGGTTCCGGGCAGCCGGTCAGTGCTCGGCCGAGCGCAACGCGACACCCCGGCCCTCGCCGGATCCACGCTGTACGAGCGTCGTCGGCAGGACCACGCGCCGCGGGCGTGAACGGTCGCCGTCCAGGCGGGCGAACAGCAGCTCGGCCGCCCTCCTGCCCAGCTCGCGGGGGTCCTGGGCCACCACCGTCACGCCCAGCACCTGGGCCAGTTCCGAGTCGTCGAACGCGACCAGTGCCGTCCGTGGCGCGCGCGACTCGGCGATGGCCCGGGCCACCCCGCCGACGAGACGCGGGTTGTCGGCGAACAACGCCGTCGGGGCGTCGGGTGCGGCCAGCAGCTCGGCGGCGGCCCGGTGGGCGGCCGGGGCGTCGACGGCGTCCGTGCGGACCGCGTGGGGTTCGAGGCCCGCCTCGGCCAGCGTCGCGCGGAAGCCGCGCAGCCGCTCCCGGGCCGTGTGGATCACGGGGGAGTGGCCGACGTAGGCGATCGCGCGGTGGCCCTGCCCGAGCAGGTGCGTCACGGCCTGGCCGGCGCCCTCGGCGTGCGCGGCCAGCACGCAGTCCACCGGCAGCCGCCGCGGCGGGCGGTCGGCGAACACGATCCGCGTGCCGACGTCCAGCTCCGGGCGCAGGTGGTCGTGCCGGCGGTCGGCCGAGACCACGATGAGCCCGTCGAGGCGGCGCTCGACGAACGTGCCGAGCAGCCCGCGTTCGCGCGCGGGATCCTCGTCGGAGCTGGCGACGAGGGTGGTGAACGACCGCGCCGTGCTGACCTGTTCGATCGCGCTGAGCATCCCGGCGTAGAACGGGTCGGCCAGGTCCGCGGCGAGCACGCCGATGCCGCCGGCGGGCCGGTCGGTCCGCCGCAGGCCGACGGCGTTGCTGTTGGGCCGGAACCCGAGCCGGCGGATCTCGGCCTGGACGCGCCCGCGCACGTCGTCGCTGATGAACGGGTAGTTGTGCACCACCCGCGACACCGTCTTGACGCTCACGGACGCGGCCGAAGCGACATCACGCATGGTGGGCCGCCCGGTGGGCGCCGGTCCACGCCGGCCGGCGCCGGGCCGCTCCGCATCCGAGGCTCGCGTCACGGCGGCGACCCTACCTCAGCCGGGAGTCTTTGCCGGGCAACAGGATTCACCCGGGAACGTGCGGGCATCATGGCACCAGGAGGAGGTGAGAGCGTGGAGGAGTTCCTGGCGCACGCCCGGCGCGCCTACGGAGATCTGCGGAAGCCGGACTACGGCTTCTTCCAGGACGCGTTGGCCACCCGGCCGTGGGAGCCGGTCATGGCGCGGCTGCAGGAGTTCCTGCGGGTGGAGGACTGGACCGACCGTGAGGACGACGTCAGCTTCTCGTACGTCTTGACGACCGGTCGCCGGTCACCGGGCTGGTTGCTGTGGTTGTCGGCTGTAGGGCCCTTCGCACTGCTCGTGTACTGCCCGGCGGACGACGAAATCGTCCGCGCCGACGTGGTCGTCGAGGCGAACCCGGACCGGCCGTCGGAGATGCGCGTCGTCGCCGTGCTCCGAGAGGCCGGCGTCCGGTTGCTCAGTGCCGGGGAGATCGAGACGACCGTCGATTTCCGGCCCATGGACGGCCGGTTCCCGGTGTCGTTGTTCGTGCTGGTCTTCGGGGACACGGACGTGCCGTGGTGGCACGCGGCGTAGCGCGAACCCGGCGGTGCCCGGCGAGCGGTGCGATGCTGGCGTGATGAGCGATCCGCGGCGGGAACTCGAACGGGCCCGGGACGGTGGCGGCCCCGGTGCGGACCAGGCCCGGGTCGCCCTGACCGCCGACGTGCCGGACGAACAGCTGCGCGCCGCCATGCTCGGGCTGGCCATCGGGCGTGGTGCGGGCAGCAGCACCTGTCCGTCCGACGCCGCCCGGGCCGTCGCCGACGATTGGCGGCCGTTGCTGCCGCGGGCTCGGGAGCTGGCCCGTGAACTCGCCCGGGCCGGCGAGGTGCGGCTCACCCAAGGCGGCCGGTCGCTCGATCCGGACGGCGAGTGGCGGGGACCGATCCGGATCCGGCACGTCGATGGCTGAGCCGGAGCGGACGCCGGACGGGCGCTTCATCGTCGTCGACGGACGGCGGTGGCGGGCCACCGATCCGGAGATCCCGGAGGAGGACGCGGCCCGGTTGCGCAGCCTGCTGATGCGGGCGCGCCGGGACGTCGGCACGGCCCGCCGCGGCCAGGACATCGACGCCGAACGCGAGGCCCGGTCTCGTGTGCACACCGCCAAGGTCGCACTCGGTGAACGTGGCACGCCCTGGTGGGAGCAGGATTCCGCGCAGCGGCGGCAACGCTGGCAGGACGGCCTGGATGCGCTGGGCTGATCCGCTCAGGCCGGCTCCTCCTCGCAGCGGTGCTGCGGGCCCAGCACACGCAGCACGTCCAGGGCGTCGGTGCCGCCGGGTGGTGGGGTGAAGACCCGCAGCCGCTGGTCCGCCGCGGGCGTCGCCAGCAGCTCGCAGTCGAACTCGATGGCGCCGAGCCCGGGGTGGCGCAGCCGGTACCGGTGGGCGCGGCGCACCGCGACCTCGTGCCGGTCCCACAACGCCGTGAACTCGGCACTGGCCGCGCGCAGCCGGGCGACCAGCGCGCGTGACGCCTCGTCGTCGCCGCGGCGGGCGACGGCGGCGCGCAGGTCGGCGACCAGTTCCCGGCTGTGCTCTTCGTGCTCTTCGGCCATGAAGTGATCGCGGACGGCCGGCTCGGTGAACCAGCGCAGGACGACGTTGCGGTCCTCCGGGGCCACCGTGCACACGCACCCGAACAACGCCAGCGCCAGGTCGTTCTGCGCCAGCAGGTCGCCCAGGTCTCTCAGCACTTGGACCGGGACGCCGTCCAGCCGGTCGAGCAGGTACAGCAGGCTCGGCCGCAGGTACTCCCCGGCCCGCGCGCCCTCCGGCGGCCGGTGCCCGGCGAGCAGGTAGAGGTGGTCCCGCTCGTCGGCGGTCAGTCGCAGCGCCCGCGTCAGCGCGCCCAGCAGCTGGTCCGACGGCTGCGGGCTGCGGGCCTGCTCGAGCCGCATGTAGTAGTCGGCCGACATCCCGGCGAGCACCGCGACCTCCTCGCGGCGCAGTCCCGGCGTCCGCCGCCGCGGCCCCTCGACCAGCCCGACGTCGCGCGGGGTCAGCCGCTCCCGGGACCGGCGCAGGAAGTCGGCGAGCTCGCCGCGGTGCATTCCCATGCGTCCATGGATAGCACCGTTCGCCGGCCGCATCATCGGACCGCCGGTCCTAGGTGGACCGCTCCGTTCCCGGATCGCCGGAACCGGAGCACGGTCGTGGGGTGAGCGGAACGAGGGAGCAGACGATGAAAGCGGTGCGGTTCCACGCCTACGGCGGGGTCGACGTCCTGCGGGTGGACGACGTGGCGCGCCCGGTGCCCGGCCCCGGCCAGGTGCTGGTCGAGGTCCGCGCGGCCGGGATCCAGCCCGGCGAGGTGATGATCCGGGAAGGCGCGCGGCACGGGCGCTGGCCGGCGACGTTCCCCTCCGGGCAGGGCAGCGACCTGGCCGGGGTCGTCGTGCAGGCCGGGCCGGAGGTGCGCGGGTTCGCGGTGGGCGACGAGGTCCTCGGCTTCACCCACGACCGGGCGAGCCACGCGGAGTACGTCGCCGTCGACGACGTGCGGCTGACCCCGCGGCCGACGGGTCTGCCCTGGGACGTCGCCGGGTCGCTGTACGTGGCGGGCACGACCGCCTACGCCACGGTGTTCACCGTCGACCCCGGACCGGCCGACACGGTCGTCGTGTCCGGCGCGGCGGGCGGGGTCGGGTCCCTGGCCGTGCAGCTCGCGCGCCGCCGCGGCGCCACCGTGATCGGGCTGGCGAGCGCGCCGAACCACGCCTGGCTGAGCGGCCACGGCGTCATCCCGGTCGCGTACGGCGACGGCGTGGCCGACCGGATCCGGCAGGCCGCCGACGGAAAGGTCGACGCGTTCATCGACACGGTCGGCGCCGGCTACGTCGACCTGGCGGTCGAGCTGGGCGTGCGGCCCGAGCGGATCGACACGATCCGCGACTGGCCGGCCGCGGCCCGGGTCGGCGCGCGGACCGCCGGGGAGGGCGCGGCGGCCTGCGCGGTCGTCGTCGGCGAACTGGCCCGGCTCGCCGCGCGCGGCGAGCTCGAGGTGACGATCGCCCGGACCTACCCCCTGGAGCGGGTCCGGGACGCCTTCCGCGAGCTGGAACGGGGGCACACCCACGGCAAGATCGTGCTGCGGCCGTGAGCCTCAGCCGGCCGCGAGGGTGCGGTGCAGGAGCGGGAGCAGGCGGTCCCAGTGTCGTTGCAGCGCCACCGGGTTGAAGGCGTCGGTGTCCGACATCGTGTAGCCGTGGACGCTGCCGGGGTAGATCTCGGTGGAGTAGCCGACGCCGGTGGCGGCCAGGGCCTTGTTGAGCTCGTCGACGGCCTCGGGGCGCATGTCGTTCTCGGACAGCCCGAGGTGGACCTCGGCGGTGAGGTCCGAGAGCAGGCGGTGCGGGCTGTCGGGCGCGTCGGTGACGAGGAAGCCCGGGTGGAACCCGGCGACCGCGGCCACCCGGCCGGGGAACGCCGCCGCGGTCCGCAGCGCCAGGGCGCCACCGATGCAGTAGCCCAGCACCGCGGCCGGACCGGCGGCGACTTCGGGCTGAGCGGCGAGGAACCCGAGGTAGGCGTCGGCGTCACGCAGGATCCGCTCGGTGGTGTGCTCCTCGAGCAGCGGCATCAGCCGGGTGATGATCGCGGGCCGGACCTCTTCGCCGATGTGCTCGGGCAGAGCGATCACCGGCGCCGGGCCGTGGCGGTAGTAGAGGTGGGGGACGAGCACGTAGTACCCGTGCCCGGCCAGCTCGCGGGCCTTGCTCTCCAGTTCGGGCCGCAGGCCGAAGGCGTCGGTGTAGAGCAGCACACCCGGGTGCCGCTCGCCGTCGCCGGGGAAGGCGGCGAAGGCGTCGGCCTGGCCGTCCGGGGTGGGAATCCGCAGGGTGGTGCTGGGCATGGCTTCTCCTGTCGTGGTCGATGGGTGGAGCTGGTGATCGACCCGACGGGGGCGGCGCCCGCGCGGCTCAGAAGAGCACCGGGTAACCGTTCCGTGTGTGGCGCGAGGCCGTCCCGGTAGTCATGGCCCCCACTCTAGCCTGCCGGACAATTCGGACGTAACTCGGACGAGTGACGGCGTACCGGCGTCCAGGTGACGGTAAAGCGAAACGGTCATCGCCGGAGCGGGTGTCCACCATTTCGCCGCGGTCACGAATTGCGCCGAAGGAGTCGGCCCCCTCGGCGCCCGGGTGTCGTCCCTTCAACGGTTTCCCCGCGCGGCATACGATTTTCCTCCGGCTCGGAAAATCGGAAAAGAATCGAGGAACGTTCATGCGAAGACGCATGCGTGCGCGCCGCCTGGGGGCGGCAACCCTGCCCCTCGTGCTCATGGCTGCCGCCTTCCCCTCGCCCGCGGCGGCGGCCCCCGCCGCCCCGCCTCTTTCGGGACTGACCAAATCGGTGCAGGGCACCGGATCCCCGGCGGACCACGGCGCCACCGCGAACTGGGTCGTCGGCTACGACGACCGCGCGAGCACCACCGGCCCCGCGACCATCACCGACGCCGTCGCCGCGGGACAGGCCTACCAGAGCGGCTCCCTGCACGCGCCGCCCGGCTGGACGCCGTCGTGGTCCACCGACGGAAGCGCTTTCACGGGCACCGAACCCGCCTCCGGCGTGACGGCCGTGCGCGCGACGAACCCGCGTTCCGGTGCGGACGCGACCGCGTTGTCCGGCGCCCTCACCCCGCCCGTGCAGACGATCGCGACGGCGACCGGCGGTGACGGTTTCACCCCGCTGCTGAACCGCACCTCCGACGGCACGCTCCAGGCGTGGAACGTCTTCCACCACGTCAACCCCGCCAACGCGAAGCTCGTGTGCACCGACGCCGGCACCGGCCAGCGCTGCCCGGGCGGCCCGTGGCCGAAGCCGCTCAACACCGCGCCCGGCCCGCTCGGCACCGGCAACACCGGCGACATCGCCAGCACCCTGACCCCGCAGTACTTCCGCAACCCGGCCGCGCCCGCGCAGGTCTACTACCCGGCCCTCACCGCCGCCTCCGTCGGGGTCGGCTGCCTCGACCTGGCCGCCGCGGCGAACTGCGGGTACTGGCCGCTGACCGCGACCGGCGGGTCCCCGTCCGCCGTCAACAGCATCGCGGGCCTCGTGGAAAGCGGCGGCAACCTGTACGGCGTCGTGAGCACCGGCGCGGTCGTCTGCTGGACCATCGCCACGAAGAGCGCCTGCGGCGGCCAGCCGTACGCGCCGATCGTGCCGCCCAGCAACAACCAGCCGGGGAACACCCTCGCCCACATCTACGGCTCGATGACCGTCGTGGCGGGCAAGGTGTTCGCGTCGTCCTCCGTCCCCGGCGTCGGCCGGCCCGCGCTGGGCTGCTTCGACCCCGCGACGGCGACGGCGTGCGCCGGCTGGGCGGCGTCGAAACCGACCGGCCCGCCCGGGAACTACACCTACAACGCCTACACGTTCTTCAGCACGGCGGGTGCCCCGGTGGGCGCGTGCTCGACGACGAACGGCGCCACGGAAGTCACCACCTGCTTCGCGCTGGACGGCTCGGCGCTCCCGGCGCCGCCGGTCGCGGCGGCCCTCCCGGCCGGGGTGTGGGTCTTCAACCCGGAGGTCGTCACCGACCCGGCCGGCCACCTGCGCAGCTATCTCGCGCTCTGGAACGGCGGATTCGCCGGGGCGGCGCTGTGCCACGACTGGACGACCGGCGCCGCGTGCGCGGGCCTGCCCGGCCCGATCACGCACCCGGCGGCGAACGGCGGCGCCACTCGGGACTACGGCTACACCTACGACCCGCCCACGGGCTGCCTCATCGGCCTGGGCGACGCGGGTGTGCTGTTCTCGATGGACCCGGCGACCGGCGCCACGCCGTGCGTCCGCTCCGGCGGTCAGGTGACGCTGAAGCCGGGTGACTTCTACTGCGACGGCGGCACCGGGCACGTCCAGGGGTACACGGCCGCGCGGCTGACCGGCATCACACCATCCAATGTGGACCTGGCCGCGTCGCGGGTCACGGTCGTCGACCAGAGTGGCACGGTCGTCCCGACGCCCGGCTTCGCCCCGGACGGCTCCGTCGACCTCACCGGCGTCTCGGCCGCCGCGCACCCGTCGATCACGGTCACGACGTCGCTGGTGCTCACCAGCGCGGCCGACTTCGGCGGCGGCAACCAGCCGCAGCTGGTCGTCGACTACGCGGGTGACGCGCCGCAGCTGTGCTTCTCGACGACGATCGCGGCGGACTGCGCGGTGACGTCGGTGGCGAACACGGCCACCGGCACCGACACGACGGGCGCGTTCACCTCCAACACGGTGACGCTCCCGGTCGCGCCGGGCGCCGCGTGCACGCCGAAGGTGGTGGTGCAGAAGGAGATCTGCGCCTCGGCGACGGCGTCGAAGTGCGGACCCGGCGGGGCAGGACCGTGGGCCAAGCAGGCCCCGGTCGGTCTCCTGGGCCTGCTGAACGCGACGGCGTACTGGCGGATCACGGTGACGAACCAGGGCCCGGTCGGCATCACGGCCGGCCAGGTGGTGGACAGCGTGGAGCCGTCGTGCCAGACGGGTCCGTTCACGCTGGCGGCCGGAACGTCCAAGCAGGTGTACTGCTCGACGTACGCGCTGCTGAGCCTGTTCCCGCTCACCAACCGCGCGAAGGCGAGCTACGTGCCGGTGAACGTCCCGTCCGGGACGCCGCCGACACAATCGGAGTGGTCCTCGGCGACGGCGTGTTCGTTGCTCTGCATCCTCTGATGGGCTCAATGGAGCAAGGTGCTGACCCGTCGCCTTGAGTGACGGTTTCGAAAATCGGGATGCCGCCCGTGGTCGTGGTTCGTTTCCACGATCTCGCGGGCGGCATTTCGGCTCTTCACGGCAAGGGTCCGGGAGTTTGAAACCACCGGTTCACCGTGCGCGTGATCAATCGACGGCAATCGATCCGATCGAATAGCCGTTGTTACGAAACCGGCGGTCGATTCACTCGATCGTGTAGCTCTCGTCGGGGTCTTCCGGAGTCGATAGGCGAAAAGTGGTGCCGACGGTATGGTCTGCCGTCGGAAGAGCGATCCGAATGGCTGATCGCCTGGATCTTCTGCCATTTCCGGAAGAAAGAACTCACTGTGGACTTCGACGCATTGGCCGGCGAACTGCGGAACTTGCGCGAAAACGTCGCCGGGGTGACCGACACCGTGCTGGCCGCGGTCGACGGGATACCGATTCTCGCCGACGCGGCCGACACCGTCGACCCGGCGAAGATCTCCGCCCTCGCGGCCGCCGACCTCGGGATCGCGCGCCAGGCCGCGCAGATCACCGGGCAGGGCACGCTGCACCAGACCGTGGTGTTCAGCAGCGAGGGCTACATGGCCGTCTACGCCATCGGCCGGCTGGCGCTGATGGTCGTGCTGGGGGACAAGGGACTCAACGTCGGGCGGCTCCTGTTCGAGTGCCGGCCCGTCATCGAGCGGATCAGCTCGATCCTGGCCGCATGAAGCACGGCGCCCACCGGGACCGCGAGGCCGTCGACCACCATTTCACAGAAGGAAGTGACGTCATGACGAACATCGACACCGCACTGAAGGAAGCCATGTCGATCGCCGGCGCCGTCGGCGTCGCGCTGGTCGACTACGAAAGCGGGATGTCGCTCGGCACGAGCGGCAGCGGCGAATGGCTGGACCTGGAGGTCGCCGCGGCCGGCAACACCGAGGTCGTGCGGGCGAAGCTGCGGGTGATGTCCTCGCTCGCGCTCAACGACAACATCGAGGACATCCTGATCACGCTGCACCGCCAGTACCACCTGATCCGGCTGCTGAACACCGTGTCGTCGCGGGAATCCCTGTTCCTGTACCTGGTGCTGGACCGGGAGCGGGCGAACCTGGCGCTGGCCCGGCACTACCTCAAGCGCATCGAAGCGG
Organism: Amycolatopsis sp. NBC_01307; assembly: GCF_035975215.1. Classification (NCBI taxonomy): domain Bacteria; kingdom Bacillati; phylum Actinomycetota; class Actinomycetes; order Pseudonocardiales; family Pseudonocardiaceae; genus Amycolatopsis; species Amycolatopsis sp. NBC_01307. The sequence goes on from NZ_CP108403.1 coordinate 1,411,680, forward strand.
ACCTGCAGGTATAGGCGGCCGCGCGGCCACCGGGGGAGGAGGCGGCGTTGACCGGCGGTTCCAGCGCCGCACTCGTCATCGGCTCGGCGTTCATGGACGACCTCGGGCCCCTGTTCCCGGTGCGGATGAGCCTCGCCGGCGAAGACCTGGAGTTCACGTTCGTGCTGTCGGAACACCCGCCCGGCGGCGTGACGCAGTGGGTGCGGACGTGGTCCGGCACCGGGGTGGCCGGCCGGGTGCCGCGGTTCTTCGCCGACGCCGGTGGCCGCCGGATCCGCGTCGAGCTGGCCGGGACGGCGGTCCGGGCCGTGATCGTCGTGCCGGCGGGCGAGCCGGCCGCCCCGCACCCCGGCCGGTGGCAGGACCAGGTGCCCACGGCGCTGAAGATCACGCTGGAGGAGATCGCGCGGATGCTCTCGCGGTGCCACCACCACGCCGGCGGCGCCGAGCCGCTGATCGACCTGGAGCTCGGCTACCGCCCGGCGGCCGGCTACGAGACCCGGCTCGCCGCGGCGCACGAGTCGGCGCGGGGCTGGGTCCCGCCGGTCCGCCCGGCGCTGACCATGCGCTGGCGCGCGGCGACCGCGGCCCAGCGCAAGGCGTTCGCCGACGAACTTCCCGAGACGACGACCGCCCGCCGCTGGATCCGCCGTCGGCACACCGCCCGGATCATGGGCCTCGAGGTGGAACTGCCTTCATGAATGTCACGGCGGTGTTGTGACGCGGTGACACTGCCGTCCGGCCGCGAGGACGGCTGGAATCGAGGCATGACTTCGACGGCCAAGAAGCTCGGACGGCGCTTTCAGCTCGGCAGGGTGCGGCCCGGGGACGGGAGCGCGCTTCGCGACTACCGTCCCTGGCAGCTCTTCTCCCGTTCGCTGTTCTTCCTCGACCTCGCGAACAGCCATGCGTACGCGGTCGACGTCCGGTACCTCGCCGATGCGAAGAGCCGGCGGCAGCACGAAAGGGGCGCGGGGAAGAGCCCGGCCGCGCTGTACCGGGACGGCGTCCAGGTCGCCCGCTCCAACCTGCCGGCGACCTTCCCGGTGCCCGGCGGGGTGATCGAGGTCGCCACCAGCGCGTTCGGCCTGAAGCGCCTGCGGTTCGTGGCCGGCGACGGCTCCGAGCACGCGCTGCGGCCGCACCGCCGGTCCCAGGAAGGGCTGCGGGCGCGGTTCGGGCAGCGCTACCCCCGCGCCAGTGCCGTCGTCGGGGCCGTGTCCCTCGTCGTCCTCCTGGTCGCGCTCGCCGTCAGCCTGCTCCACGGCGCGGATGCCCTCACCCGGATCCCGCTCGTCGCCGCGCACGTCGGCGCGTTCACCTCGCCGATCCACCTGCCCACGTGGGCGAAGATCGCGATGGGCGGCGCCGGGATCCTCGCCGGGGTCGAACGCGCCTCGCGGCTCCGGTTCAACCGGCTGATCGACTCCGTCGCCTCCTGATCGTCACGACGGCCGGTGGTGGGCGCCACCCCCAGTGCCACGCCCACCACCGGGTCGCCCCGGCAGCCCCCTCGGTCGCCGGGCCTCCAGGTTTCCGGACGCCGTCCTCGTTTCGTCCTCGCGCCGGCATCCCGCGCGCCACCAGGGCGTTTCGAGGTCCGGACGCCGGGCGCTAGCCTGGAGGACGAGGGGGGAAACGATGAGGTTCCGTGTTCTCGGGACACTGGAAGCGCGGGTGCACGGGGATCGGGTCACGTTGGCGAGCCCGCGCGAGCAGCGCGCGCTCGCCACCCTTCTGCTCAACCCCAACGCCGTCGTCCCGGTGGAGCGCCTGATCGACGCGCTCTGGGAGGACGAGCCGCCGGCGACGGCCGTGAAGCAGGTGCGCAACTGCGTCTCCGCGCTGCGCGGCCGGCTCGGCGAGACCGGCGGGATGATCGTCACCGACGGCCCCGGCTACCGCCTGCAGACCGGGATCGACGATCTCGACTCCCTTCGCTTCCGTCGTCACGTCACGGTGGCCCGGGGGCTCGCCGGGCAGGCGAAGCTCGCCGACGCCGTCAAGGAGATCCGCGACGCGCTCGCCCTGTGGCGGGGCCCGGCGCTCGACGGGCTGCGGACGTCCGCGCTGGCCGGCCGGGCCGCGGTGCTCGACGAACAGCGCTTCGACGCCGTGGAGCTCTGTGCCGATTGGCAGCTGCGGCTCGGCGAGACGGGTGAGGTCGTCCGCGAGCTGACCGAGTTCTGCGGCGAGCACCCGATGCGCGAGCTGTCCCACCTGCTGCTGATGCGCGCCCTCGCGAAGGAGGGCCGCTACGCCGAAGCCTCGACGTTGTTCCACGGCCTGCGCCGGCGGCTGGCCGACGAGCTGGGCGTCGACCCGAACCCCGGCCTGCGACGGCTCCACGAGCAGATCCTCACCGAAGCCACGCCCAGCGCGCCGGCCGACGTCGCCCCCGAGGCGGCGGCCACGCCGGATCGCCACCTCGGCCGGGCGGTCACCGAGCTGGCCGACGCCGTCACGTGGCAGTGGCGCGCGGAAGCCGAACTGCGGTCGCTGCACCGGCCGCAGCCGATCGTCCTGCGCTGGTCGGCCGCCGCCCGGCCGGGAAAGCCGGCGCTGCGGGGCGACCTCGACGACATCGCCGGGACGTACACCGCGTTGCCGGTGCCGCAGCTGGTCGTGCTCGGCGATCCCGGTTCCGGCAAGTCCGTGCTCGCCCTGATGCTGACGCTGGAGCTGCTGCGTACCCGCGCCCCGGGTGCCCCGGTTCCGGTCCTGCTCTCGCTGGCCTCTTGGGACCCGCGGCGGGAACACCTCGACCGCTGGCTGGCCGACCGGCTCGCCGACAACCACCCGGCCCTGCTCACCGCCCGGGAGTACGGGCCCGGCGCGCCCACCCGGCTCGTCCTCGGCGGCCACGTCGTCCCGGTCCTCGACGGCCTCGACGAGATGCCGCCCGACCTGCGCGTCGCGGCGCTCGACGCGCTGGACCAGACCATGGCCCTGGGCCGCTCGCTGGTGCTGACCTGCCGCTCGGCCGAGTACGAGCAGGTCACCCGCGAGTCCGGCACGGTCCTGGGTGCCGCCACCGTCGTGCGGCTCGAACCCGTGGCCCGGCAGGAGGCGATCACCTACCTCTCCGCGCGGGAGGGCGCCGATCACGACCGTTGGCGCCCGGTGGCCGACCGGCTGCGCCGGGAGCCGGACGCGGCACTGGCCCGGGTGCTGCGGACGCCGTTGATGGTCGACCTCGCGCGGATCGGCTACGGCCGGCCCGGCGCGGATCCCGCGGAGCTGCTCGACGCCGGAGACGCGGCCGCCCTCGAAGGGCAGCTGCTCGACTCGTTCGTCCCCAACGCCTACGCCCGGGTGCCGCAGCCGCCGGGGCGCAACCCGAAGACCAGCCCGTCCGGGCGCTACACCGCGGCGCAGGCGGCACGCTGGCTGGGGTTCCTGGCCTGGCACCTCGAGCAGACGCGCAGCCGCGACCTGGCCTGGTGGCGGCTGTACCGGGCGGTGCCCGCCGGGACGCGGTCGGGCCTGGTCGGGCTGCTGATCGCGGTGTTGTTCGTCGTCACCGGCTGGGTCGACGACGGCCCGGCGCTGGCGGCGATCTACGCCCTGTCCTTCGGTGGCGCCGGTTACCTGACCCACCGCTTCGCGCGTCCGCCGGAACCGCTACGCACCGAACTGCGCTTCGCCGGGGCCACCCGGAAGTTCGCCGGGCGGTTCGCGATCGGGGCCGTCGTGGGTGTCCTGCTCGGGCTGGGCTGGTCGCTGGCCACCGGCCTGGTCGCCTTCCTGGCGCTCGTGTTCGGGCTGGTGTTCGCGGTGCACGTGTGGCTCGCGAAGCCGGTCGACGCCAGCCGCGTGTCGAGCCCGCGGACGATCCTGCGCAACGAACGGACCGGCGCGATCGCGTTGTCCGTCTCGTTCCTGGTGTCGCTGGGGCTGTTCGACGGGATGGCGTTCGCGTTCACCGCGCAGACGCGGTTCCTGCCGGTGCTGGGTGGCCGCTACGACGTCGCGCTGGGCATCGCCGGCGGGCTGGCGGGCGCGTTGTTCGGCTGGTTCATGGCCCGCGGCGTCGCCGCCGTGTGCTACGGCCTGGCGGGCGCGATCGCCGGCGGCCAAGTGTTCCCGGCGGCGACGAACCCGGTCCTGCCGTTCGTGGTCGGCGTGTGCTTCGGCGGCGGCATCGGCCTGGCCGTCCTGGTGACCCGAGCGTGGGGAAACTACTTCGTCCACCACGCCTGGCTCGTCGCGACCGGCCGCCTCCCGTGGCGCCTGATGCACTTCCTCGACGACGCCCACCGCCGCGGCGTGCTTCGGCAGGCGGGTGGGGTCTACCAGTTCCGTCACGCCCGCGTCCAGGAGCGGCTGGCCGAAGGCAGGCTCGGCGAGCGGTAGCGTCACAGTCCGATGTGGACACGATGATCCGTGCCGCGGGCGGACCTGCGGCACCGGGCCATTGTGACACTTTCGATCGCGTCGCCCAACCTTGCGGCATTCGCCGGAGACTAAGAGGCAAGCCCGGCGGTAACCGTGGGCAGCGCGGGCGCGACGTGGATCACCCTGCGCTAACGTCGAAATCATCGACATTACGCAAATTCCGGGCATATCACGGCACCGGAACCGGGGAAAGGAATCGCCATGACGAACAACTGGAAGAGAATCGCCGCGACGGCCGCGGCCGCGACGACGGCCGCGGTGGTGAGTGCCGCTCCGGCGGGTGCGGCCGACGCTGCCCGGCACTGCGTGCTGAACTCGGAAACCGGTACGCAGCAGTGTTTTTCCGACTACCAACAGGTGATTTCCTATGCCTCGCAGGGCACGATCACCACGGCGCCGGCCGACGCGCATGCGGCGGCACGTGATCTGACGCTGCGCTCGGAACTCGCCGCGCAGCCGAAGGGCGACGTCATCCAGGGCACGTTCTTCGACGGCGCGGACTACAGCGGCGATTCGCTGACGATCACCGGACCCGAGCTGTGCAAGAAGGACGGCTGGGTGAACTGGCAGTTCGACCTCGGCGACGACTGGAAGAACCGGATCACGTCCGTGCAGCCGTGGGGCGACTGCTGGCTCTGGCTCTACCCGGAACCGAATCTCAGCGGTGACCGGGACGGCCCGTTCAAGGAGAACAACGGCAACATCGGGTCCTACATGGACAACCGCACCCAGTCCATCGGTTTCAGCTGATCCCCCCGACGAAAGGAATGCCGACCATGACCGGCAAGCGCACGGCACTGACGGCAGCGGGCATCGGTCTGCTGACCGCCGCCGGACTCTTCGTCACCGCCCCGGGGGCGTCCGCCGAGGGCCAGCCCACCCCGCGGGAACTGCTCGACAAGTGCGACAACGGCACCGACTCCTGCGTGTTCCACCCGGCCGGGCCGCCGGAGGAGCACACCGGCGACGGCCACCAGGTCGGCGAGGCGGCCTACAACTGCACGCAGGACCTGCAGCGCAGCACGGTGAACTGGTCGGACACGACCGGCGAGTCGAACAGCTTCGGGGTGTCGCTCTCGGCCGAGTACGGCTTCTCGGAAGTGTTCAAGGTGTCCATCGAGACGTCGTACCAGCACACCTGGGAGTCGTCGCACACCGAAGGGCAAGCGACCAACGTCGACGTCCGGCCGGGGGAGAAGGGCTGGGTGGAGCGCGCGCCGAAGCTGCAGCGGGTGCACGGCACCTACGAGATGCACTTCGGTGACCGGTTCTACGACCACTACATCTGGTACCAGGACTTCGACGCGGACGGCCCGGTGCCCGGCTCCACCGGCGACATCACGCAGCACACGGCGGCGATGACCGACCAGGAGCGCGCCGAACACTGCGGCTGAGGCCACGAAAACCGGCCGCCGCCCGGCAAACCGGGCGGCGGCCGGTGGGCCTAGGGCGCGTCTGACAATGTCTTGGTCCAATCGAGTCGAACGCGGGCGGGGTCCGCCGCGGGAACCGCGGCGTGTGCGGTACTCGATCCGATCAGCCGGCTCGGGGATCGCCGCGACAGTGCCGCGACCGCGCAGATGCCGCATCAGGTGCGGGAACATCGGTGCGTCTCCGGCCTGACCGGGACCGACCAGAGCCACCAGCGGCTGGCCGCTGCCGTCGACCAGGTGGTGCACCTTGGTGCTCCACCCGCCGCGGGAACGGCCGATCGCATGGTCAGGCGGCTCGGTCGGCAGACCCGTGTAGTTCGACCCAGCCCCTGCGGGACGAGTGATGTTGGTGGCGTGCCGATGCGCTTGTGCGATCGTCGAGCCCAGCGACACCGCCCAGTCCACCAGGCCGGCCGCGTCGGCCTCGGTGAGCAGGCGTTGCAGCACGGTGTCCCAGGTTCCGTCGCCGGCCATCCGGCGGTGCCAGGTCCAGATCGTCTGCCACGGACCGGACACTGTCGGCACGGACCGGCAACAGGTCTTCGATCAACACCCGTTGATCGTCCGGGAGCAACTGAAACCGCGACACGACCGGCAGTGTCTCAAGTCACCAGCCGAAACCTTTGTCAGACACGTCCTAGCGCGTCCGGACCGCGCGCAGGACGTACGCGTCCAGCGCCAGCGGGCGGACGTCGGCCAGCTCGAAGCCCGCACCGGCCAGCAGCGCGCGGTAATGGGACTCGCTGCGTTCGCGGCCGCCGACGTTGCACAGCATGTGGATGTCCCACGGCACCGCCAGCGACGCCGTCCCGCTCTCCGCGGGCAGCAGGCGCTCGACGATCAGCAGTTCGGCGCCCGCGGGCATGCCGGCGGCGCAGGTCGTGAGGATCGTGTGGCACCGCTCGTCGTCCCAGTCGTGCAGCACGCGGGACAGCAGGTAGACGTCACCGTCGCCGGGAACGGCTTTCGTGAAGTCGCCGGGCACGAGGGTGCAGCGCGTCGCGTGCTTCGCCAGCGCCGGGCCGGCGACGGCCAGGGCTTCCGGGCGGTCCATCAGCACACCGGTGACCGCCGGGTGGGCGTCGAGCACGCGGGACAGCAGCGCGCCGTTGCCGCCGGCCACGTCGACGACGACGCCGGCGGCCGAGAGGTCGACGACGCGGGTGAGCTCGGCGAACATCGCGTTGCTGGCCGCCATCGAGCGGTGGAACAGGTCCGCCAGCTCGGGATTCGCGGCCAGGTGGGCGAAGTGGTGCGCGCCGAAGACCTTCGCGAACGACTCTTCGCCGGTGCGGACGGCGTCGGTCAGCGCGGCGAAGGAACGGTAGAACGGGCCGCCGTACATCAGGGCGATCGCGCTCATGCCCCCTTCGACGTCCGTCCGCAGCAGCGCACCGACGTCGGTGAGCACGTGCCCCGCGGCCGTCGCGCGGACGACGCCGAGGGTGGTCAGGTACCGCAGGAGCGGGCCCAGGCTCTCGCGGTCGGTGCCGGTCGCGGTGGCCAGCGCGTCGAGGCCGGCGGTCGTGGCCAGGTGGTCCGGCAGGCGCAGCTCGACGGCCGTGGCGACGGCTTGGGTGGCCCAGGCGCCGGTCAGCAGCCCGAGCAGTTCCGTGCCGGGCTCGGACGCGCGCTGGTGCGCGGCGAGCACCCGCGGGAACTCGCCCGCGCACAGGAGTTCCAGCCGCCGGTAGGCCGGCGCGGGGTGGTGCGCGTCGCGGAAGTAGAGCACGGTGGCGTCTTCGTGGCCGTTGTAACCCCCGCCGTCCGGGCGCAGCTGTCCGGCGATCGCCGCACACAGTCCACTGAGGATGATCGGGTCGGCCCGGGGCACCGCGAGCGCGAAGTGGTCTTCCCGGCCGTGGCGGCGTTCGTCGGCAGCGATGTGAGCCAGGTCCGGCGGCGTGACGAGGACGAAGATCTCCAGCGCGCACGGCCGGCCGTCGCGGTCGGTCACCGGGGCGCGCAGGATGCCGACCGTCAGGTCGTCGGCGGGCACGCCGTAGCGGCGGGCGAGCCGCTCCCGGACGACGACGCTGTGGCTCATCAGCCCGGTTTCGAGGCCGTGGCGGGCCAGTTCCGCGCCGAGCCCGTCCAGCGTGGCCGGGAAGACGAGCAGCCCGACGTGGGAGAAGGGCGCGTGCGCCGCCAGCGCGGCGCGCTCGGCGGCGGGCAACGCGGGCAGGGCCGTCGCGAGCACCGAGGAGGTGTCGCCGGCCCGGACGAGGTCCCGCGCCGCGGTGAGGCGGGCGAGGTCCTCCGGGGCGAGCGTGGGGACGAGCGTCGCGGTCATGGGCACTCCTGGAGGTCAGATGCCGACGTAGTTCTCGGCGAAGAAGTCTTGGTGCGCGCGGGAATCACGCAGGTTGTCGAGCCGGGTCCGGCGGAGCGCGGACCCGAAAGGCCCGGCGCCCGCCTGGTCGTGGAGCAGGCCGATCATCCAGTGGGAGAACTCCTGCGCCCGCCAGATGCGGGGCAGGCAGGTGCGGGAGTAGGCGGCCAGGGCCTGCTCGTCGTCGCGCAGCAGCGCGTCGGTGAGCGCGGCGGCCAGCACCTCGGCCGCCATGATCGCCAGGTTGGCGCCCTTGGCGGCCGACGGGCTGATCAGGCTGGCCGCGTCGCCGACGAGGAACAGCCGGCCGTGCCGCAGCGGGTCGACGACGTCGGAACGCAGGCGCACGATCCGGCGCTCGGTGACCGGTCCCTGGCGCAGCGCGCCGAACTCACCGGTGCGCATGCGGACGGCCAGCTCGGTCCAGATCCGCTCGTCCGTCCAGGCCGCGGCGTTGTCGCCGGGCGGGACCTGGAGGTAGTAGCGCGTCACCGTGGGGCTGCGCGCCATGTGCCCGGCGAACCCGCGCTCGTGCAGGGCGTAGGTGACCGCCGGCATGCTCTGGGGCGCCTCGGCGAGCACGGCCAGCCAGGAGATGCCGTGGTCGCGCGCGCAGTGCGCCGGCGCCGGGACGGCCTTGCGGGTGGCGCCGTTGCTGCCGTCGCAGCCCGCGAGGAACCGGGCGTTCACCTGCCCGGTTTTCCCGTGCTCGTCGCGGAACCCGACGGTCGCGGTCTCGGCGTCGACGTCCGTGACGGTCACGCCGAAGCGCAGTTCGCCGCCACGGGCGAGGTACTCCTCGACGAGGTCGGTGACGAGCCGGTGCTGCGGGTAGACGGTGTGCCGCTCGCCGCGGCCGAGCCGGTCGTACCGCAGCTCGAACTCGCCGCCTTCGTCGCGGAAGGCGCACGTGCCGTGCGTGCTGCCGTCACGCAGCATCCCGGCGCCGAGGCCGTGCTCGGTCAGCACCCGCGCGCTGTTCGCGCCGAGGAAACCGGCCCGCGCCCGGGCCTGCACTTGGTCCCGGCCGCCGCGTTCGAGGACGAGCGTGTCGATCCCGGCGGCGCGCAGCAGGTTGCCCAGCACCAGCCCGGCCGGCCCCGCGCCGACGATGAGCACCGATGTCCGATCGGCCATGAGTTCCCGGCCCGTTCCCTTCCCGGAGAAGGGCGGCCCGCCCGGGCCGCCCGAACCAGGCCCGCGCCCGCCGACCCCGCGTGTCGGCCCTCGTGGCGCGATTGATCACCCATACGGGATCGTCCGTCCGAAGAGGACTGCTAAATCCGGGACCGCAGCACGTCGACCTCGCAGCCCGGCGCCGACGGCGACGTGGTCGAGGGCCCACCGAGGCGACCGAACTATCCGGGTCCCCTTACGGACTTTCGTCGAGGACGCCGGAGCGGTCGGGCATGCCGACGGCCGCGCGCATCCGGGCGAACTCCGCCGCGAGCGCCACGGGCGGGTAGTGCGCGTTGAGGCCACTCGGGTTGGGGACGATCCACACGCGCGCGCCGCCGATCGGCTCCGGCTGCGGGCCGAGCTGGGCTTTCGGCGCGCCGAAGGCCGCCCGGTAGCCCATCACGCCCAGCATCGCCAGCCACTGCGGGCGGATCGCCGCGATCCGCTCGGCCAGGTCCTGCCCGCCGGCGACGAATTCCGCGCGGGACAGCTGCGAGGCGCGGGCCGTGGGGCGGCGCACGATGCTCGTGATGCCCATGCCCCAGCCCAGCAGGAGCCGTTCCTCCTCCGCGCGCAGCAGCCTCGGCGTGAACCCGGCGCGGTACAGGGCGGGCCAGAACCGGTTGCCCGCGCTGTGAAAACTGTGCCCGGCCGCCACCGAGCCGCCGCCGGGGTTGATGCCGACGAACACCACCCGCAGGCCGTCGGCGAGCACGTCCGGGAGGAGGGCGGCGGGCGGATCGGCGTCGGGCACGGCTTCGGACTCTACGCAGGGCGCTCGCGGCGGACGGCGGTGGGTGACGTGTCATGTAATCTGCGGGTGTGACGGATGACCGCTGGCTCGACCGGGAGCAGAGCCGCGCGTGGCTGGCTTTCGTCCGGCTCCAGCTGCGCCTCACCTACGAGATCAACCGGCAATTGCAGGCGGACAACGACCTCTCGCTCGCCGACTACGACGTCCTCACCGCGCTGGGCAACGCGCCCGATGCCCGGATGCCGATCACCGCGCTGGCCGCGCTGCTCGGCTGGGAGCGCAGCCGGCTGTCGCACCAGGCCAAGCGGATGGGGAACCGCGGCCTCGTCGACAGCGGCGCGAGTCCCGGCGACCGGCGCGTGACCGAGGTCTTCCTGACGTCGCGGGGGCGGGACGCGCTGGCCGCCGCGGCGCCCGGGCACGTCGACCTCGTCAAGCGGCTGTTCTTCGGCGGCCTGCCCGAGCACCTGCTGGCGCCGCTCACCGAAGCGCTGGAACAGGTCTACGAGAACGTCCTCGACCACGGGACCCTGCCGGACCCGCGGACGCTGGGGGAATAGTCGCGGCCCTTCCCCGCTTGCATGACATGTCACGTAATGCGGTGGAAGGAGCGGACATGTCGAACGCGGTGGTCATGACCGGATTCGGGGGGCCCGAGGTGCTGCGCTGGTCGCCGGTGGCGACGCCGGAGCCGGGCCCGGGGCAGATCCGGATCAAGGTGGCGGCGGCCGGGATCAGCCCGACGGACCTGCCGCTGCGCTCGGGCCTGCTCAAGGCGTTCGCGCTGCCGGCGGTCCCGGTGCTGGGCTTCGAGGTGGCCGGGACGGTCGACGCACTCGGGCCGGGGACGACCGGCGTGGCCGTCGGCGACGAGGTGGCGGCCTTCCTGCTCGAGCTGGGCGGCTACGCCGAGCACGTCGTCGCGTCGATCTGGACGCCGAAGCCGGCGTCGGTCTCGTGGGCCGACGCGGCGGCGCTGCCCAGCTCGGCCGAGGCCGCCGTCCGCACGCTGAACGAGCTGGCCGTGCCCGCCGGCGGCACGCTGCTGGTGTTCGGCGGCGGTGGCGCGGTGGGCGTCGTCGCCACGCAGCTGGCCGTGGCCCGCGGGATCAAGGTGCTCAGCGTGGTCGGCGCCCACGACGAAGCCCTGGTGCTGGAGCTGGGCGCGACACCGGTCCGGTACGGCCCCGGCGTCACCGCGCGGGTGCGGGAGCTGGGCGACGTCGACGCCGTCCTGGACGCGGCGGGCAAGGGCGTGCTGGCCGACGCGGTCGAGCTGACGGGCGACCCGGGCCGGGTCGTCACCCTCTCCGACCCGGCCGCCGGCGACTTCGGCGTCCGCCTGTCGGGCCCGGACGCGGCGAAGGCGCCGGCGGCGCTCGGAGAGGTGATGACGTTGCTGGCCAAGGGAAAGCTGCGGCTACGCGCGCACCGCGAGCTGCCGATGGCGGACGCGGCCGAGGCGCACCGGCTCCTGGAAGCAGGAGGAGTGCGCGAGCGGCTGGTGCTGATGGCCGGCTGACGTCCCGGCGTCCCGGCGCGGCAGTCGCGCCGGGACTACCAGGGCAGTGGGCCGTTCTCGTCCGAGAAGGTGCCGGTCGGGCCGTCCGCGTCGAGGGTGGCCAGGCGCACGACGGCCCGGGCGCTCTCCGCCGGCGACCGGCCGATCCCGAAGTCCGCGGTCATGTCGGTGGCCGTGGTGCCGGGCTCCACGGCGTTGAACTTGATGCCGGGCTGGGCTTTCGCGTACTGGACCGTCAGCATGGTCGCCGCCGTCTTGGACGCCGAGTACAGCGCCAGCGGCAGGTGGAACTCGGGCCGGTCGGGGTTGGTCACCGCCCAGAACGATCCCGCGCTGCTCGACACGGTGACCACCGTGGGGTTCGAAGACTTGCGCAGCAAGGGAAGCGCCGCTTCCGTGACGCGCACGATCCCCACGGCGTTGGTGTCGAACACCCGCAGGGCCGCGGGGCCGTCGAGGGGTTCGTTCCCGAGGACGCCCGCGTTGTGCACCAGGACGTCGAGCCGCCCTTCGGCCGCGCCGATCGTGGCCAGCGCGGCGTGCACCGAGGCGTCGTCGGTCACGTCGAGCTGCACGAACCGGGCGCCGAGGTCGGCGGCGGCCTTCTCGCCGCGCTCGCTGTCGCGCGCTCCGACGTAGACGGTGTGCCCCAGGGCCAGGAGCTGTCGGGCGGTCTCGAAACCGATGCCCTTGTTGGCCCCGGTGATCAGCGTGACGGTCATGAGTTTCCCTTCGAGGTGAGCTGACGGCGGAGTTCGCCGGCGTCGTGCAGCGCCGTCATGTGGACGAACCGCCCGTCGCGCACCTGGTAGATCGCGTACTCGGTGATCTCGAACGAGGCGCCGGTGGGGGCCACGCCGAGCCACTCCTGCGCCGGCGTGCCCGTGTTGACCAGCCGCGCGGCGAGGCGGTCGCCGTCGAAGAGCAGTTCCTGCAGCTCCCAGTGCAGGTCCGGGACCGCGGCCACGTCGGCTCGCTGCACGGCGAGGAGGTCGTCCCGGGTGGCGGGCTCGCCGTTCAGCGTGGTCCGGTCGTTGATGAACCCGTCCATCCGCCCGAACCGGTGGGCGTTGAGTTCGGCGAGGTAGCGCAGGTAGAACGCGCGCAGAGCGCTGTCGGACATCGGACGTCCCTTTCTGCATCGATTGATACAGAATTCACCGTAGCACGTTCCGCATCGGTCACTACAGAAGTGGGCGGCCGCTCAGAGAGGCGGCCACGCGCGCAGGGCGGCGTCGGCCATGTCCTGCAGTTCGGCGCGGCCGACGCCGCTGGAGGCCTGCACGGCGATGCCGTAGGCCAAGGCCGTGACGTAGCGGGCGAGCACCGCCGGGTCGGCGTCCGGTGGCAGGTCGCCGTCGTCGACGGCTCGGCCGAATCGGTCGCGGATGTGGGTGTAGCCGTTGTCGCGCCACTCGACGAGGAGGTCGCGGGCGCCGCGGCCGGCGTCGCCGGTGGCCAGGGCCCCCTGGACGCCCAGGCACCCGTGGGGGCCGGCCGGGCGGGTGGTGGTCCGGATGGTGCCGGCGAAGATCGCGGTGACGACGCCGAGGGCGGTCGGCTCGTCGAGGGCGCGGGCCAGGTAGGCGCTCGGGCCCTCGGTGTAGCGCTCCAGGGCCTTGCGGAACAGTTCTTCCTTGTTGCCGAAGGCCGCGTACATGCTGGTGGTGGAGATGCCCATCGCGTCGGTCAGGGTGGCCAGGCTGGCACCCTCGTAACCCTGCTCCCAGAAGACCAGCAGGGCGCGCTCGAGCGCTTCGTCGGCGTCGAATCCCCGCGGCCGGCCGCTCGGGCGGCGCTGTCTGGTGTCCACCTGCCGTAGCTTACGCTTTTCCGCATCGATTGATGCGGAACCGTGGTGGCCCCAACACGCGAGGGCCACCACGGTCGTCACCAGGTCAGCCCTGGTGCCACTTCTGGTTCGCTCCGCCGGTGCAGTCCCACAGCGCGAGGGCCGCTCCGTCGTTGCCGTTCCAGGCTTGGATGTCCACGCACTTGTTGGCCTGCGGGTTGACGAGGTCGCCCGCCGCGCTCAGGACGAACTGCTGGGCGGCGTTGCCGCTGCACGTGGCGATCTGGATGACCGCCCCGTTCGCCGTGGAGCCCCAGGCGACGTCCATGCACATGTTGTTCTGCGTCTTCAGCGTGCCGCCGGAGAACGTCCAGTTCTGGGCCACGGTGTTGTTGCACCCCCAGGTCTGGAGGTGGACGCCGTCGGCGAAGTTCTGGCTCGGCACGTCGATGCACTTGCCGTTCCAGTTGCTGATGAGCCGGTTGCCCGACGTCGGGGGCGGGGTCGTCCCGCCGCCGCCGGTGAAGCTGTTCAGCGTGATGCCCGCGGCCCGGGGGCTGCCGTCGTTCACCAGGGACTCGAAGTTGCCGACGTCGTCGAAGGCGAACGCGTAGGCCTTGCCGTCGGCCATGTTCGCGTGCACCAGCCGCGCGTACTGGTTGGTCGGGCTGTTCTTGTAGAAGTCCCCGGCGTTGCTGCTGGGCTGGGTGTCGATCGTGCCCAGCGTGCCGCGGTTGAGCGCGGCGCACAGCGTCCGGGAGATCGGGCCGACGACCTGGTCGTTCGGGGCGGCCAGTGCGCCGTCACAACCCCAGACGTTGGCCGAGGACGGCTTCTGGAACGACGCCACCTGCTGCCCGGCGCTGTTCGTGAAGTTCATGACGTTGCCGGAGGTGCGGCCGAAGTACTTGGTGTTCGGCTGGTCCCCGAACGGCACGACGGTCAGCGTCTTGCCGGTGTAGGCGTTCCACGCGGAGTTGATGTACGGGTCGAGGTAGGTGCTGCTGAGCTGACCCGCGTCGGCCGCCTTGCCGGGGGCGAGGACGCGCAGGACCGTGCCGTCGGAGCGGGTGTAGACGGAACCGCCCCAGCCGGACTGGCCCTTGATGCCGTTGATGACGTTGTCCCGGCCGTTCGCGACGAGCGTGCCGGTCGAGTTCACCGCGCCGGCCCCGGTCGTGACGCTCACCGTGTGCGGGATGGCGAACATGTCCACTTGGGAGCTGTTCAGCCAGAGACCGGCGTCGTTGTAGGTGAACTCGCTCCAGTCGAACAGGATGTCGCGGTTCGAGTCGCCGCCGGCCCACGGCGCCGGCTGGACCAGGCCGTCGGGCGTGAGGTAGAAGTTCAGGCGCTGGCCCATCGAGAAGTACACGCGGCCGGAGATGTTGCGCGGCACCTGGATCGTCGTGCTGCCGCCGTTGCCCGGGCCGGCGATGGAGACGTCGGGTGCCGGGGTCGGGGGGTTGCCGCCGGGGCTCCACGCGGTGAAGGTGCCGCCGGCGTTGACGTACCCGAGCCGGCCGGTGCTGAGGTTGACGCCGAGCACGTACAGGTAGACGGCGTCGCCGCGGCCGGTGTTGTTGGTGATGGACAACGGCAGGAGCGCGGGACCGGAGGCGGCGGCGGGGGTGACGCCGCCCCATACGGCCGTCGCCGCGACCGCCGCGAGCGCGGCGATGATCGCGGTCAGCTTTCTTCGAGTTCGCATCGGCGACTCCTTTGTCCGGGGTGGGGTGACTCCGATCGGAAAACGCGAAAGCGGAACGCGACAACGTTGTCAGCGCGCGCCGTCGCGAAGGGCGCGGACACTTCGGACAGGAACGGCTGAACTCGTTTTCACGGGCCGACGATCGTCGACGGAGTAGCGCGACGGTAGGCCTGTGCCACTCACCGGGTCAATGGTCTAGACGTATTGAGAGCTTCTCGTGCAGCGCCGTTGCCCTGGCGGCCGTTGACAGGGCGGACCCGGCCGGCGTCGGGCTCGCTCGACGCGGCCGCGAGCTGGACGACCACGGCCTTCCGGGCCGCGACGTCGGACCCCGCTGCCGGCCCGCCGGGCGGACTTCGACCGTCGAGCGGCGTGTTGAAACGTCACAACTCACGCCGTCAGGCTGCGAAGTGGTGTTGTGCCGGTTCATTGACTTCGCCTTCGGGTGCGTTGTAGCGTCACCGCGTCGAGTTTGTGAAACCTTTCAATGCGGAGGGTACGATGGTGCGGCGGCCGGGACTGAACGTCGCCGTCATGGTCACCTGCGTCAACGACTCGCTGTTCCCCGACACCGGCAAGTCGGTGTTCCGGCTGCTGCGCCGCCTCGGCGTCGACGCGGACTTCCCGGCCGGGCAGACCTGCTGCGCGCAGCCGATGGTCAACACCGGCTACCTCGACGAGGCCGTGCCGGTGGTGCGGACGTTCGTCGACGCCTTCGCGGGCTACGACGCGATCGTCACGCCGTCCGGCTCGTGCGCGGGGTCGATCCGCCACCAGCACGCCATCGTCGCGCGCCGCGCGGGGGACGAGCGGCTCGCGTCGGCGGCGCCGAAGGTGTACGAGCTGAGCGAGTTCCTCGTCGACGTGCTCGGCGTGACCGACGTGGGCGCCTACTTCCCGCACCGCGTCACCTACCACCCGACCTGCCACTCGCTGCGGCTGCTCGGCGTCGGCGACAAGCCGCTGCGGCTGCTGCGCGAGGTGCGCGGGCTGGACCTCGTCGAGCTGCCGGCGGCCGAGGAGTGCTGCGGTTTCGGCGGCACGTTCGCGGTGAAGAACGCCGAGACGTCGACGGCGATGGGCGCGGACAAGGCCCGGCACGTCCGCGGCACCGGCGCCGAGGTGCTGGTGGCGGGGGACAACTCGTGCCTGCTGCACATCGGCGGCCTGCTCTCGCACGAACGCAGCGGCGTGCGCGTGATGCACCTGGCCGACGTGCTCGCTTCGACCGAGGAGGACGCGTGAGCACCACTCGCCCGGCCCGGGTGTCCCGCACGGCACAGGAGGATGCGTGAGCGCGACGTTCGTCGGCATGCCGGCCTTTCCCGAGGCGGCCCGGAAAGCGCTTTCCGACACCCAGCTGCGCCGCAACCTCGCGCACGCCACCGGCACCATCCGCGCCAAGCGCGCGGCCGTCGTGGGCGAGGTCGAGGAGTGGGAGGAACTGCGGGTGGCCGGTGCGGCGATCAAGGACAACACGCTGCGCCGCCTCGACGAGTACCTGCTGCAGCTGGAAGCGTCCCTGCAGGCGCGCGGCGCGACCGTGCACTGGGCGCGTGACGCCGCGGAGGCGTGCGCGATCGTCGCGAAGATCGCGCACACACACGGCGTCGACGAGGTCGTGAAGGTCAAGTCGATGGCCACGCAGGAGATCGGGCTCAACGAGGCACTGGCCGAGCAGGGCGTCACCGCGTGGGAGACCGACCTCGCGGAGCTGATCGTGCAACTCGGCGACGACCTGCCGAGCCACATCCTGGTGCCCGCCATCCACCGCAACCGCGCGGAGATCTGCGAGATCTTCCGCCGGAACATGGCCGACGCGCCCCCGGGCCTGTCGGACGAGCCCGCCGACTTGGCCGCCGCCGCGCGCTCGCACCTGCGGGAGAAGTTCCTGCGGGCGCGGATGGCCGTGTCCGGCGCGAACTTCGCGGTCGCCGACAGCGGCACCCTGGTCGTCGTCGAGTCCGAGGGCAACGGCCGGATGTGCCTGACGCTGCCGGAGGTGCTCGTCTCCGTCGTCGGCATCGAGAAGATCGTGCCGACCTGGACCGACCTGGACGTCTTCCTGCAGCTGCTGCCGCGCTCCAGCACGGGGGAGCGGATGAACCCGTACACCTCGACCTGGTCGGGCGTCACGCCCGGCGACGGGCCGCAGGAGATGCACGTGGTGCTGCTGGACAACGGGAGAACCCGCGCGCTGGCCGACGAGGTCGGCCGCCAGGCGCTGCGCTGCATCCGCTGCTCGGCGTGCCTGAACGTCTGCCCGGTGTACGAGCGGACGGGCGGCCACGCGTACGGCTCGGTCTACCCGGGCCCGATCGGCGCCATCCTGAACCCGCTGCTGAAGGGCGTCGGCGTCGACGAGCAGACGGACTCGCTGCCGTACGCCTCCAGCCTGTGCGGCGCGTGTTTCGAAGCCTGCCCGGTGCGCATCGACATCCCCGAGGTCCTGGTCCACCTGCGCGCGAAGGTCGTCGACGCCCACCGCGAGGGCGCCCCGAAACCCGAGGCGCTGGCGATGAAGTCGGCATCCTGGCTGCTGTCGGACGCCCGACGCCTGGGCGTCGCGGAACGCGGACTGAGCATCGCCAGCCGAGCATTGACCCGCTTCGGCAAGCGAGTGCTCCCGGGCGGCCGCCGAGCGGTGAGCCGCCTCCCGTGGCCGGGTTCCCTGTGGACGAACGCCCGAGACCTGCCGGCCCCGCCACGAGAGTCGTTCCGGACGTGGTGGCGCAGGGAAGGCCGCCCATGACCGCGCGCGAAGAGATCCTGGCCGCCGTCCGAGGCGCCCTGCAGAACACGGACCGCACGGAAGCCCCGGTACCACGCGGCTACCGAACGGTGACACCACCGGACACAGTGGACCTGTTCGCCGAGCGAGTGGTCGACTACCGAGCGGCGCTGACCCGCTGCACACCGGCCGAGCTACCCGAAGCCATCCGAAAAGCCCTGGGCTCAGCACAGAACGTCCTGGTACCAAAGGGCTTCCCGATCACCTTGAACGGAAGCCCTGACGCACCGGACCTGACCACGTTCGACGCGGTGGTCACCACGGCAACACTGGGCATAGCCACAACGGGCACCCTGGTCCTGGACCACGGCCCCGGCCAGGGACGCCGAGCACTGACCCTGGTCCCGGTCGTCCACGTGTGCGTACTGCGAGAGCGCGACATCGTCCCAGGAGTCCCCCAGGCGGTGGCAGCACTGGACCCGACGAGCCCGCAGACGTGGATCAGCGGCCCAAGCGCGACGAGCGATATCGAGCTGACGAGGGTGGAGGGCGTACACGGCCCAAGAACCCTGCACGTCATCGTCGTCACGGAGTGAGGAACGGCGGGTCACGGTGAAGCGCGAAGAGCGCACCAAACCACCCAAAGCCCGAGGGCACCCAGCCCCCGCCCAGCACCCCGATCCGAAGCCACAACACGGCAGCCGAGCACGTGTCAAGGCACGCTTTCCCGCCTTGACACGTGATCCGCTGCCGTAGTCACAATCAGACTTCGGGGTGCCAGGCAAACCACGCCAGTCACAACCGCCCGCCGGGGCGCGCATCACCGCCGTCGCGTCCTGGTGGGACGCGCCGCACTTCACCGGCGCCGAACGGGTCGCCTTCGCGCTGGCGGAAGCCGTCTTCACCGCCAGTCCGCACGGCGAACGCGTCCCCGGCGAGCTGTACGCGCAGGCGTGCGTGCACTACGACGAGAAGGCGATCGCCACCCTCGCCGTCGCGCTCGGGCAGGTCGGCTTCATCATCCCGCTCGCCCTCATCGGCAAGCCGCTCCCCGGCGTCTCACCCGCGAAGCAGTGGCGGGACTGAAACCTGGACACCGTCCACGTCCGGCGCCTCACGCGACGGCCAAGGCGAACACGTGCAGCCGGGTGCCGGCCTGGTCGCCGGTGACCGTGGTCGGCAGGGTCACGTACGCGACCGTCTTGCCCGCGGTCAGCGGCACCGGCGTCGCGTAGACGCTCACCGCGGTCTCCGCCGGGTACGGGCTGCCCGCGGGCCGGTTCCACCGGGGCGCGGTGGCGACGAGTTCGTTGCCGGGCAGGGGAGTGCTCGGCGTCCAGTTGGTCAGACCGAGCGTGAACGGCGCCGTGCTGCCGTCGGTGTAAGTGATCGTCCCGGCGCCCGACCCGCTCCCGTTGTTCGCCGAGCCGAGGAACCACAGCTGCGACCCGCTCTTGCCCACCGCGATGTGCTGGCCCGCC
Organism: Amycolatopsis sp. NBC_01307; assembly: GCF_035975215.1. Classification (NCBI taxonomy): domain Bacteria; kingdom Bacillati; phylum Actinomycetota; class Actinomycetes; order Pseudonocardiales; family Pseudonocardiaceae; genus Amycolatopsis; species Amycolatopsis sp. NBC_01307. The sequence goes on from NZ_CP108403.1 coordinate 1,431,013, forward strand.
GCGACGACGTTGTCGGGCGACCCCGACGGCCAGGTGAAGGTGACAGGTCCGTGCGTGACGGGCTTGCCCGGCACGAGACCGGCCTCGGCGAGGGCCTGGGCGGAGTAGCTGTAGCCTGAGCCGTCGAAGTTCGCGCTCTGCGGTGCCGCATCTGCGCTGACGGCGGTGTTGTCGTACGCGTCGGCGAGCGATCCGAACGGCAACGGCAGGGCGAGGGAACTGCCCTGCAACGGCCGGTCACGTCCCGACGAGCTGACGGTGCCGGACAGATCCAGGGACGCGGACTTCGCGCCGCTGCCGACCGTGACGGTCAGCGCCGTGGTCGACGTCGACCGCGGGCGCAGCACCACCGGCACCTGCGCGGGCGTGACGGTCACCCCGGCCGGAGCGTCGATGTGCGCGGCCACCGTGACGGGTGCGTCGGTCGTGTTGCGCAAGGTCAGGGTGGCGCCGAAACTCGTGCCCGGCTGGGCCATCTTGGTCGCCGACGTGAACTGCGCCGACACCAGCGGGCCCACGGTGACCTGGAGCCCGGACGTCGAGCGGAAGCCCCCGTTCGCCGTCGCGGAGGCGGTCAGCCGCCACAACCGGCTCTGCGCGTCGGCCGGCGGAGTCACCAGCCACGACGTCTGCAACCGGGCGCCCGGCGTGGCGAGAGGGAACGTCGCCGGGGTCAGCGGCTTCGCCTGCCAGCCGCTCGGCAGGTCGAGGCCGAGCTGGACGTGGGTCAGCAGCTGAGTACCGCCGGGGGTGAGCGTCGTGGTGACGACGGTGCCGTGCGCGGGATCGAGCGTCGGGGGCGCGGCCGCCGTGACGGTCCGCGCGCCGGTCGACTGCAGCAGCGTGTAGGACGACGTCAGCGGCAGGTTCCGGGACGAGTCGCCGACGAACAGCCGGTACGTGCCCGGGTTCGTCGTCCAAGTGTGGGCTTTGCTGTCCCACGTCTGCAGGTCCGACGGCGCGAGCGTGAAGGTGACGCGCTGGGACCGGCCCGGCTGGAGCGTGACGCGCTGGAACCCCTTGAGCTGCTTGGGCGGTTCGCCGGCGCTGGCCGGGTCGCCGACGTAGAGCTGCGCGACCTCGGACGCCGTGCGCGTGCCGGTGTTCTTCACCGTCGCCGTGACCTTCACCGGGCCCGCGGTGACGGCGAGACGCGGTGAGACGTCGAGGTCGCTGAAGGCGAACGACGAGTACGTCAGGCCGAATCCGAACGGGAACAACGGCGTCAGGTTGTGGGCGTCGTACCAGCGGTAGCCGACGTCCAGGCCTTCGCTGTAGTGGAAGGCGGTCGTGTTGGTCGCGACGTCGACGACGCCGGGGTAACGCGCCGGGTCGGCGGTCGGCAGCTGCGCCATGCTCGCGGGCCACGTCTGCGGCAGCTTGCCCGACGGGTCGACGTCGCCGAACAGGACGGACGCGAGCGCCGCGCCGTTCTGCTGGCCGCCGTACCAGGACTCGAGCACGCCGCTCACCGAGTCGAGCCACGGCATGAGCACGGGCGCGCCGGTGTTGAGCACGACGATCGTGCGCGGGTTGGCCGCGGCGACGGCGGCCACCAGGTCGTCCTGCGCGCCGGGCAGGGTGAGGTTCTGCCGGTCACCGTCCTCGCTCTCGTCGTCGTTGACCACGACGACGGCGACGCTGTCCTGCTTGGCCAGCGCCGCGGCGGCCGCGATCGCGGCGACGTCGGGGACCTGCCAGCCGAGGGTGACGGACCCGTTGCCGGGCGGGCTGGTCGGCGTCCCGGCCACCGGCCCGGCCGGGCCGTTCACCGGCTGGTAGTTCTCGACGGTGATGGGCGTCTTGACGCCGCCCTGCAGGCGGATCGCGGAGACGCCGGGGCCGTACTGCGCCCAGTCCTGGAAGACCGGCTGGCCGCCGACCGTCATCCGGACGCCGCCGGTGTTGGCCATCGAGAAGGTGTACGTGCCGGTGACGGGAGCGGTGAGGAAACCCCGCCACCGCACGGAGAACCCGGCCGGGTTGACGCCGGGACCCGGGGCTTGGGTGTAGTGGTCGTCGACGTTCGGCTCGACGCGCGTCAGCGCCGGTTTGCCCGACAGATCGAGGTTGTTGAAGTACTCGGTGGTCAGGCCCGGCTGCCCGCTCGCCGTGCTGAACTGCGCCGACGGGACGGTCGGCAGCTTGTCGGTCACGCCCGGCACGGTGAGCCCGTTGTGCGCCAAGGGGATGCCGTTCGCGGATACGGCGAGTTCGGTGATCGACCACCAGCTGGAAGCCGTTCCCGTCTGCGTGACCTTGACGTAGCGCGCCTGCTGGACCGGGAACGTCGCCGTGATCAGCTGGCCGGTACCCGCGCCAGACGCGACCGGCGCGCCCCACGACGTCCCGTCGGTGGAAAGGGAGACCTCGTACCCGCGGGCGTAGTCGGTGCCGTTGCCCGCGTCGATCGTGACCTGGTCGATCGGGTGGAGCGCTCCGGTGTCGACACTTACCCATTGCCCAGGCGCCATCGGGACGCCGCTGGACCACCGGGTCGCCGGGTTGCCGTCGACCATGTTGCGCGGCTGGTCGCCCGCGCTCGCCGAGGACGACGCGCTCGCCGCCCAGGAACCGGCGTAGTCGACCCGGCCCGCGGTGCCCAGCCGGGCGGCGAGGCCGTCGGCGACGGTGACGACCGCCGCCGGGTCGACCGGGACGTGCGAACTGCCGCCACCGCCGGTGATCGGCGCGTCCTTCGCGGCCGCCCCGAGCACCGCGACCGACGGCGTCGCCGAGGGGTTCAGCGGGAGGACGCCGCCCTGGTTCTTCATCAGGACGGTGCCCGCCGCCGCGATGTCGCGAGCCGTGGCGACGTGCTCGGGAGTGGTGGCCGTCGCGGCCGGCGATCCGGCGACGGTGTCGAAGAGGCCGTAGGCGAACTCCTCGGTCAGCAGCCGCGCGACCTTGTCGTTGAGCACGGCCATGCTGACCGCTCCGGAGCGGACGGCGTCGGCCAGGGGCTGCCCGAAGTTGCCCGGGGTGGGCATGGTCAGGTCGAGTTCGGCGTTTGCCGCCTGCACGGTACTGCGGGCGCCGTCCCAGTCGGTGACGACGAAGCCGTCGAAGCCCCAGTCCTGCTTGGCGGTGTCCTTGAGCAGGGTGGCGTTTTCGTTGGCGTGCACGCCGTTCACGAGACTGGTGGCGGCCATGATGGATGCCGCGTTGCCCTGCTGCACCGCCTGCTTGAACGCCGGGTAGTAGATCTCGTTGAGGGTGCGCTCGTCGATGATCGCGTCGGCGTTGTTGCGGTTCTGCTCGGTGTCGTTGGCCACCAGGTGCTTGAGGTCGGTCATCACGGAGTGGGACTGCACGCCCTGGACGTACTGCGTCGCCATCGCGCCGGCCAGGTAGGGGTCCTCGCCCGCCATCTCGAAGACGCGCCCGCCGCGCGGGTCGCGCACGAGGTTGACGTCGGGCCCGAGGTTGACGCCGACGCCCTTCGTCTTGGCCTCGGCGCCGACGACCTTGCCGTAGGCCAGTTCGGCGGCCGGGTCCCAGCTCGCCGCGGCGGCCACCGGGGCCGGCAGCGCCGTCGTCCCGCCCATGACCACGCCGGCACCGCCGTCGTTCAGGTTCAGCGCGGGCACGCACAGCCGGGGGATCGGCGCGACCACACCGGCGTACCCGGGGAGCTGGGAGCCGTGCGTCATCGACAGCTTCTCGTCGGTGGTCATCTGCGCGAGCACCTGCGCGGCCCGCTCGGCCGGCGCGGCTTTAGACCCGAGCCACGGACAGGAAGCCTGGGGTGATTCCGCCGCGGCCGCGGGTACGGCCGGGGTGAGGAGCAGCGCCGCCAGCACCCCGGCGGTCCAACGTCGCCGTGAACGGCCGGACCGGTGCTCGCCGGTGAGCAGGGGCATGCGTGATCCTCTCGGAATTCTGCGCGCGACGAATCCGCGTCCGGAACCGGACTTATAACGTTTCAATCGAAGTCCGCTGAGCCTACGACCCGGATCCGCGCAGGGTCAAGACGTGCTGATCGCCAGGCTTTTGTCAGGAAGCGGACAGTCACGGGCGGCCCGTTACGGCGCGGGCCGGGTGGGTAGTCCGTCAGGGCGGCAGCGCGCCGTTTCGCGGGAGAGGAGCACGCGTGTTCAGTGGCTTCACGCTGGAGACCGTCGACGTCGGACTGGTGCGGTTGCGGGTGCGGCACGGCGGGTCGGGCCCGCCGGTCGTCCTGGTCCACGGCCACCCCCGGACCCACACCACCTGGCACCGGGTCGCGCCGGAGCTGGCCGACGACCACTTCGTCGTCTGCCCCGATCTGCGCGGTTACGGGCAGTCGACGCTGCCGCCGGACGAGCCCGGGCACACGCAGTCGGCCAAGCGGGCGATGGCCGGCGACATCGTGGCCCTGATGCGCCACCTCGGGCACGAGCGGTTCTCGATCGCCGGCCACGACCGCGGTTCGCTCGTCGCCTTCCGGGCCGCGATGGACCACCCGGGCACCATCGACCGGCTCGTCGTGATGGACGGCCTGCCCGTCACCGAGCACCTCGAACGGCTCAACGAGGACTTCGTCCGCGCGTGGTGGCACTGGTGGTTCCTGGCCCAGACCGACAAACCGGCCGAGCGGGTCATCAACGCCGACCCCGGCGCCTGGTACCGCACGCCGCTGCCGTACGAGATGGGCGAGGACAACCACGCCGACGTCTGGGCGGCGCTGCGGGACCCCGCCGTCGTCCACGGCATGTGCGAGGACTACCGCGCCGGCCTGCGGATCGACCGCGAGCACGAGGAAGCCGACCGCGCGGCCGGGCGCCAGGTGCGCTGCCCGACCCTGCTGCTGGCCGCGACCGAGGACGACATCGACATCCACGGCGACCCCCTCGAGATCTGGCGCCCCTGGATCGCCGGCGAACTCCGCGGTGTGGCCGTCCATTCCGGACACCACCAGGCCGAACAGGCACCGGGTGAGGTGGTCCGGGCCATCCGTGAGTTCCTTCGGGCATGATGACGGCATGGGGGAGTCGCGGGATTTGCTGCTGAGACCGTCGATCAAGGGACAGCTGCCGTCCCTCGGCGTGCTGGTCGTGTTCCTCATGTTCGAGGTCTTCATCGCGCTGCGCGGCCTGCTGGCGCCGTGGCTGGCGATCGCGTGTCCCGCGGTGTTCGTCGTGGTGCTGGCCCTGAGCGTCGTTTCGCTGGTGCGGTCCCGCGGCAAGCCGTGGCAGTTGCGGTGCGGCCCGGACGGCGTCGAAGCGCGGGGGTTCGCCACGGTGCCGTGGCCGGCGCTCGCGGAGGTGCGGATCAGCCGGCTCAAGCCCCGCTGGCTGTACCTCCTGACGCCGGGCCGGGTGGTCGCGTTCGTGCCCCGCGACCGGGCGGCGGTGCCCGCGATCGCGATCTTCGACTCGATGTCCCGGCGCAGGACGACGTCGAACCGATTCGCGCAATCGCACGCGAAGCGCTACGGCAGCTCGTTCGTCGTGTTCACCTACACGATCGACGCGTCGCCCGAAGAGATCGCCGCGGCGATCCGGGCGCTGAGCTACGTCCCGGTCGTCGTCGGCTGAAACCCTGTCGTCACTGGGATCCCGTGGCCACCAGCCGCGCGGTGATGGGTTCCAGCTCGGTGATCAGCTCGTCGAGTTCGGCAGGGGACAGGGCTTCGTACGGCGGGGCGGCGAGAGCGTCGGTCAGGGCTTCGATGCGGTACTTGGTCTCGCGGCCCGCGTCGGTGAACCGGCCCTCGGCGTCGACCAGCCCGCGCTTGCGCAAGCCCGCCATGACCTCGGCCAGCCGCTCCTTCGGCAGGTGGTGGATGCGCCCGAACGACTCCGCCGGGTGGATGTCCATGTCCAGCGCGCTGAGCACGTGCGACTCCGTGCCGCCGATGCCCGCGCCGACCAGCGCGGCGATGTGCCCGTCTCCGCGGTGCTCGCGCAGCATGGTCGCGGAGTGCCACAGCCGGGCGACCGGGTCGCCCGGCACCGCGACGGTGCGCATCCCGGCGTACATCACCCGGCCCGCGGTGGGCGCGCTCGTCGCGGCCTTGGTCGTCAGGTCGGCGGCGCGCACCAGGCCCGGGGAGCCGGCCAGCTCGTCGCCGAGGATCCGCCGCAGGGACGCCGCGCTGCCCCGCTCCCGCGCGGCGAGCGATGCCTCGGGCGGGATCGTCTCCCACGCGCTCGGGATGTGCCGCGCGGCCTCGCCGTCGGCGAAGTTGTAGAACGCCGCGTGCACGACCTGCGCCGGCACCCGCCCCAGCGGCGCGGCGCGGCCGGCGAAGTAGCCGTCCCAGTAGGTGCGGTGGCCGAGCGCGGCCTGCTCCTCGTTGCTCTCGTCGGCGGCGAAGGTGACCATGCAGATCGGCTCGAGGAGCTCGAACATGCGACGAGCGAGGTGAGTCATGTGCTTCCTTACGGTCTTGCCCGGGTCGCGCACCGCGCGGTGGATCGATCGGCAGGTTGTATCCCGCCGCTGCGGGGACCGGTCCCCGCAGCGGCGGCTGGTCAGCTCGTGCCGCGCACGACCAGGCGGTGCGGCGCGACGATCGACCGCGGTGGTTCCGTCGCGCCCGCCCGCCGGGTGAGGCGGTCCAGGGCCAGCTCGGCGATGCGGTCCTTGTCCGGGGCCACCGTCGTGAGCGACGGGACGCTGTAACGGCCGTCCTCGATGTCGTCGAACCCCACCAGCGCCAGGGAATCCGGCACCGCGACGCCCCGGTCGGCCGCCGCGCGCAGGGCGCCCAGCGCCAGCTCGTCGGTGAAGCAGAACACCGCGTCCGGGGGCTGCGGCAAGTCCAGCAGCCGCAGCATCGCGCGGTGGCCGTCGGCGCGGTGCAGCCGCGGGACCGGCACCTCCAGCTCCGGGTCGGCCGGCAGACCCGCGCCGGCCAGCGCGGTCCGGTAGCCCGCGAGACGTTGGCGGGCGGTCGCGTTCAGGGACTCCGGCTGGATGCCGACCGCCGCGACGCGCCGGCGGCCCGACGCCAGCAGGTGCCCGGTCGCCTCGCGCGCGGCCGCGACGTTGTCGATCGCGACGTGGTCGACGCCCGCCGTGCCGTCGTGCTCGCCCAGCAGCACCAGGGGGACCGTGTCGGTGCGGGCGGCCAGCTCCGCGGGCGCCACCGCCCACGGGCTGAACAGCACGCCGTCGACGAGCTGGCTGCGCTTGCCGTGCAGCAGCTGCTTCTCGCGCTCGGCGTCGCCGTCGGTCTGGTCGATGAGCACCGTCAGCCCCCGGGCGCCGGCGATGCGCACGGTCCGCGCGGCCAGCTCGGCGAAGTACGGCGAGTCGATCTCGGGGATCACCAGCGCCACCAGGCCGGTCCGGCCGCGGCGCAGCGTCCGGGCGGCCAGGTTGGGCAGGTAGCCGAGCGCGTCGATGCTCGCCTGCACCCGCTCCCGGGTCGCCGGGGCGACGTACCGGAACCCGTTGACGACGTTGGACACCGTCCGCACCGACACCCCGGCGTGCTCGGCCACGTCACGCAGCTTCGGGCTCATCTTCGTACCCTAACCCTTGCAACGTGGCATGCCACGTTGCAAACTGGCGGCCACGCCGTCAGGAGGTCCGCCGATGACCCGGGTGACCCCGTTCACCGCCGCCGAAGTCGAGTCCCACACCGAGCGCCTGCACGAGGACGGCATCATCGGCCTCCCGGGCGCCTTCACCCGCGACTGGGTGACGCGGCTCGGGGAGGACATCGACACCGCGTTCGCCGAGGCCCGCGCCCGTCCGGACGGTGCCGTCGGCCGCGGTCCGAACCGCTTCTACGTCGAGATCCACCCGGAGCAGCTGCGCGGGTTCACCGACCTGGCCACCCACCCGTGGATCACCGCGATCGCCGAGGCGGTGCTGGGCCCGGAGTACCGGATCGTCGAGGTCGGCTTCGACGTCCCGCTGGCCGGCGCGGCCGACCAGCCGTGGCACCGCGACTTCCCGGCTCCGGAGGGGACCGCGTTGACGTCGCTCGCGGTCAACGTCACCGCCGTCGACACCGAACCGGACATGGGGCCGTTCGAGATCGCCCCCGGCACGCACCGGGACGACGGCGGCGCGTTCGAGCACGGCATGTTCCCGGCGCGCGAGACCTACCCGCGCTACCGGGAGCGCGCGACGCGCAAGTTCCCGAAGATGGGGGACATCTCGATCCGGTCGGCGCTGACCGTGCACCGCGGCACCGCGAACCGGTCGAGGAAGGCCCGCCCGGTCCTCGTGCTGGGCCTCGACGCGCCGGGCGCGGGCCACGACGCCCACCACGACACCGCCGTGACGCGTGGGTACTGGGCGTCGCTGCCGGCGTCCGTGCGCGCCCACCTGCGCTGCCCGATCGTCGGCACCCTGACGCCCATCACCCAGAAGCACACGATCGAAGGCCTGGTGATGGGCGAGTGACGCGACCCCGGGCCGTGGGTCAGGACTGTTCCGGCGGTTCCGGCGGCTGCGGTGCGGCGAACCCGCCCGGTCCGGCCGCGGCCGAGTAGGGCGCGACGGGTGGCGTCGCGGCCGGTGCCACGGGCGGCGCCGAGGGCGGCGGCGCGGCCGAGTAAGGCGCCACGGGCGGAACCGGCTCGCGAGCTTCGTTCTCCGCCGCTTCCTGCGTCGGGGGCGACCCGCTGTCTCGCTGCGGCGACTGGTCGCGGTCTTGGGTCATGCGAACCTCCGGGGGTAGAGGCAGATCCGTGCCTCGGCGGTACCGACGCGGACATCGGCCTGTAGTGCGATCGGCTACCCGGACGGCTCCCCGATAAACGAGACGGGAGAGGCGCGGCACAGCGTGATCTTGTTTAGCGCGAGCCGCGTCCGGGAATCCGGCGCGGGTAGACAAGTGGTCGCCCCAGTCCTCGGCGCCGCAGGACTGGGAAGGAAACACATGACTACGTCTCCGATGAGCGCCGAGGCGGGCGCGCGCGCGACGTCGCGCAACGACTTCGGTGATCTCGGCCGCCTGGTGCGCAGCGAAGGACTGCTCGACCGGCGTTACGGTTACTACGCGGTGAAAATCAGCCTCACGCTGCTCGCCCTGGCCGGCGGCTGCGTGGCGTTCGTACTGCTGGGCGACTCGTGGTGGCAGCTGGCGACCGCGGTGTTCTTCGCCGTGATGTTCGCCCAGATCGCGTTCCTCGGCCACGACGCGGGGCACAACCAGATCTTCCGCACCGGCCGGGCCAACGACCGGCTGGGCTACGCCCTCGGCGGGATCGTCGGCATGAGCTACGGCTGGTGGATGGGCAAGCACACCCGTCACCACGCCGGCCCCAACCACGAGGACGAGGACCCCGACATCGACATCCCGCTGCTCGCCTTCACCCGCGGGCAAACGGGTGACAAGCGCGGGCTCGTGCGCTGGACGTCGAAGTACCAGGCGTTCCTGTTCTTCCCGTTGCTGCTGCTGGAAGGGCTGAGCCTGCACTGGGCCGGCATCCAGGCCGTGCGCGACGACGAGGTCAAGCACCGCCGGCTCGAAGCGGTGTTGCTCTTCGCCCACATCGGTGTCTACCTCGGCGCGGTGTTCGTGGTGCTGTCCCCGCCGGTGGCGCTGGCGTTCATCGCCGTGCACCAGGGGCTGTGGGGGGTGTACATGGGCTGCTCGTTCGCGCCGGGCCACAAGGGGATGCCCACCTACACCGACAAGACGAAGCTCGACTTCCTGCGCAAGCAGGTGCTCACCAGCCGCAACGTCCGCGGCGGCCCGTGGGTGGACTTCACCCTCGGCGGGTTGAACTACCAGATCGAGCACCACCTGTTCCCGAGCATGCCGCGGGTCAACCTGCGCCGCGCGCAGCCGCTGGTGCGGAAGTTCTGCGACGACCACGGGATCGACTACGCCCAGTGCGGGTTGTTCAAAACTTACTACTACGTCCTGCGTTACCTGCACGACGTCAGTGCACCGCTCCGCGTAGCGCACTAGTCCACTTCGGACAGTGCCGGGAGGGCCACCGGGACCGGCCGGCGCATCACCGTAGGGTCACGGGCGTCAGCCGACCGGGCGAACCGTGTCGGCCGCACGGGTTGACCTGGCGCTCACCCGTCGTCAGCGTTTGTGACGCGCCGTCGCGGGCATTACGGTGGCGGGAGAGTGAAGGTCGGCGCCCAGGCCCCGCGCGGACGGTCCTGTCCACGCCTCCGGGAGACCGCGCCATGATTCCTGCACAGCCATTCCCTGGAACACCTGCCAGTCGGGAGCCGCGCCGGTCCGCCGGGCCGCGGCTGCTGGTGCGCCAGAGCGAGGCCGGGGCCGGGGTGCTGGTGGTCGCCGCGACCGGCATCCTCGACGGGACCACGGCGTGGCTGCTGCAGCGCGCCCTCTGGCGGGATCTGCCCGCGACGACGGTGGTCGACCTGTCGGACGTCCCGGTCCTGGGCATCGCCGGCGTGCGCGTCCTCGAAGGCGCCGCGGCCCGCGCCCGGGCCGAACAGCGCCGGATCGCCCTCGTGACGCGCTCCTTCTCCGTCAACCGGGTGCTGCGCCTGTTCGCCCTCGACGTGCGTGTCCCCGTCTACGCGCGGCTGGCGGACGCGGTCGGCGGCACGCGGGGGCTGCACACCGCAGCCGGGCCCAGCGTCCCGCACTCGAGGCAACGCCACCAGTGACGTCACGTCACGCCCACTGGTGATGCCTTCGCACTGTTCGGTGAGCCCTGTCCACGATGGGATTCGACCATCGCCTGGCGCCGAGGGGGCGCCACGAGAAGGGACACCGATGAAGAAGTTCTTGCTGGCCGCGGCGATCGCCGCGGTCGCCGCGACGGCCCTGGTGCCGAGCGCGTCCGCCGCGCCGTCGCCGCCGGACACCCTGAAGTGGGGAACCTGTCCGGCCACCACGTTCCCCACCCCGGACCTGCAGTGCACGACGCTGAAGGTGCCGCTGGACTACCGGGACCCGGGCGGGCGCGAGATCGACCTCCTGGTGTCGAAGATGCCGAGCAAGAACCCGGAAAAGCGGCGCGGGGTGCTGCTGACGAACCCGGGCGGGCCCGGCGTCGGGGGCTGGGACTACCCGCAGCTGATGACGCTCAAGGGGTTGCCGGCCCCGCTGCCGCAGAGCGTGCGCGACGCGTACGACGTGATCGGGTTCGACCCGCGCGGCGTCGGGCACAGCACGCCGGTGACCTGCGACCTGACGCCGGAGCAGCAGGCGATCGGCAACCTGCCCTACGCGAAGGACGCGGCCGACGTCGTGAAGCAGGCGCGGGTCGCGAAGGCGGAAGCCAAGCAGTGCGCGACGTCGAAGACCGGGTGGATGCTGCCGCACGTGACCACGGCGAACACCGCGCGGGACATGGACCGCATCCGCGAGGCGCTGGGCGAGACCCAGGTTTCCTACCTGGGCGGCTCGTACGGCACGTACCTGGGCGCGGTGTACACGACGATGTTCCCGCGGCGCAGCGACCGGATCGTGCTGGACAGCAACCTCGGGCCGGACGGCTACGACGTCGACGCGATGCGTGCGTTCGGCCGGGGCCTGGAAGACCGGTTCCCGGACTTCGCGAAGTTCGCCGCGGCGCACCCGGAGTACGGGCTGGGTACCACGCCCGCCCAGGTGACGGCGAAGTTCTACGACTTGGCCGCCCGCTTGGACAAGAAGCCGGTCGGCGCGTTCACCGGCGGGATCTTCCGCGGGCTGAACTTCAGCTTCACCTACGGCGACACCTCGTTCCCCATGCTGGCGGCCGCGTGGCAGTCGCTGGACCAGGGCAAGGTGCCGACGCTGGCCGGGGAGGCCGCCACGGAGAACGCCTTCGCCGCCCGGTTCGCCGTCATCTGCACCGACTCGGTCTGGCCGAAGTCGGTGGCGGGCTACCAGCGTGACGTCGCGGTCGACCGCGTCCGCTACCCGATGCTCGGCGCGGCTTCGGCGAACATCTCGGCGTGCGCGTACTGGCAGGCCCCGGCGACGGAGCCGAAGGTGCGGATCACCGGGAACGGCCCGTCGAACGTCCTGCTGGTGCAGAACCGGCGCGACCCGGGCACCCCGCTGGTGAACGCCCGCAAGCTGCGCGCGGCGTTCGGTGACCGGGCCCGGATGGTCACCATCGACCAGGGTGGCCACGGCGCCTACGTGGTCGCGCCGAACAAGTGCGGCAACAACGCGGTGACCGACTTCCTGGTCACGGGCGAGCGCCCGGCGCACGACACGTCCTGCGCGGCGGAAACCTCCTGATCGACGCGTTTGCGGGCCCGGCCGGCTTTGAAACCGGCCGGGCCCGCAAACGTTTACGTCACCCGGTCGTGGACGAGTCCTTCGCCGGGGCGGGCACGTCCAGGCTGGTGCGCAGCACAACCGGCTTGAGCAGGACCGCCGCGAGCACGCCCAGCAGCGCGACGCCCGCGGAGATGGCGAAGATGTGCCCGGTGGCGGCCCCGTACGCGGCCGGCGCCGGGACACCTTCGGCTGTGCTGCCGGCGACCTGGTGGGCGAGGATCGCGCCGAGCACGGCGACGCCGATCGTGCCGCCCAGCGACCGGAAGAACGACACGGTGGCGCTCGCCGCGCCGATGTCCTGCAGCGGCACGACGTTCTGCACGACGAGGACGAAGTTCTGCAGCGTCATGCCGACCCCGGCGCCGATCAGGAGCATGGCGACACCGATCAGGACCAGCGGCGTGTGCTCGTCGATGAGCCCCAGCCCGGCGAACCCGGCGGCGAGGCTGACGGCGCCGGTGACGAGGAACGGCTTCAGCCGGCCGGTGCGGCTGATCCGGCGGCCGGCGACGATCGAGAAGACCAGGATGCCCGCCATCATCGGGATGGTCAGCAGCCCGGCCTCGGTGGGGGAGTGCCCGCGGCTGACCTGGAAGTACTGGCTGAGGAAGACCGCGGCGCCGTACATCGCGGTGCCGGCGGCGAGGCTGCCGAGCACGGCCAGCGCGGTGGTGCGCTGCCGGATTATGCGCGGCGGCACCACGGGTTCGGCGGCGCGCAGCTCGACCCGGACGGCCAGCGCGAGCAGCACCAGGGTGCCGCCGACCATGACGGCACTCTGCCACGAGACCCAGGCGAACGAGTCGCCGGCGAACGACACCCAGATCAGCAGCAGGCTCACCCCGCCGGTGATCAGGGTGGCGCCCCAGTAGTCGATGCGGACGTTGTCACGGCGCACGACCGGCAGGCGCAAGGTCAGCTGCAGCAGGATCATGGCGACGACCGCGAAGGGCACGCCGATGAAGAAGCACCACCGCCAGCCCAGCCACGACGTGTCGACGAGGTAGCCGCCCAGCAGCGGCCCGCCGATCGTGGACAACGCCGTGACGCTGCTCTGGTAACCGGCGTACCGGCCGCGTTCGCGGGGCGGGATCATCGTGGCGATGGCGATCTGCACCAGCGACTGCAGGCCGCCGACGCCGATGCCCTGCAGCGCGCGGGCGCCGATCAGCTGCCCCGCGTCCTGGGCCAGGCCGGCGGCGATCGAGCCGGCGATGAACACGCCGGCGGTGAGCTGGATGAGGGACTTCTTGCTGTAGAGGTCGGCGAGCTTGCCCCAGATCGGCGTCGCGGCGGTGGCGGCGAGCAGGGTCGCGGTGACGACCCAGGCGTACTGGGTGGGCGAGCCGTGCAGGTCGCGCAGCATCCGGGGCAGCGCGGTGGCGACCACGGTGCTGCTCAGCGTCGAGACGAACAGGGCCAGCAGCAGGCCGGTGAGTGCCTGGAGGATCTGCCGGCGTCCCGGCGCGGTCACGGCGTTTCCGCGGGGATGAGGTGCAGGAGAACGCCGTCGGCGGCGAGGTAGAGGCTGCGGTCGGCCGCCGCGGCGAGGCCGGCGAACGGCCGCGGCACGCCCGGCATGCCGTGAGTGAACAGCGCGGGTTGGTCCCTTGTGGACGGACCGGTCCCGGGAAGGTCCGCCACGGTCCGGCTTTCCCCGGTCGTCAGGTCGACCTCGACGACCCGGTGTCGCCCGGTTTCGGCGACGAACAACCGGCCGTCGCTCACGACGATCCCTTGTGGACGGTCGAGCCCGTCGGCGAGCACGGCCGGCGTCTCCCCGTCGAGCCGGTACACCGCGCCGCGGTCCTCGTCGCTGACGTACCAGCGCCCGTCATCGGCCACCGCGACGTCGACCGGGCGGCCGAGTCCCTCGGCGAGCACGCCGACGGTGTCGTCGGCGTCGATGGTGCGCACTCGCCCGGCCCCGGCTTCGGCGACCACGAGCACGCCGTCCTGGCGCAGCGCGATCCCCAGCGGCTGGTCCAGCCCGGACGCCCGGGTGCGCACGGCCCGCGTCGTCCGGTCGTACGTCCGGACCTGGCCGTACTGCGAGGTGAGGTGGAGCAGGTCGCCGTCGGCGGTGATGCCGTGCGCGAAGGTGAGCAGCCCGGTGGTGGCGACGTCGTCGTCCGGCGTGCGCGGGCGGGCGACGCGGTAGTGGTCGGCGGTGTGCACGCCGCCGCCGAGGTCGATCGTCACGCCGAACGGGCCGGCGAGGCCGCGGGGCGTGATCTCGCGGGTGCGCCCGTCGGGGTGCAGTTCGGTGATGCCGCCGCCGGTGTAGCTGGAGACGTACATCCGGTTCCCGTCGTCGAAGGCGGCGTTGTCGAGCCCGGGAATCCCGCTGGTGACGAGGGATTCGGTGCCGGAGCTGTGGAGGTCGACACGGGTGACGATGCCGGCGACGCCGCGGGAGAGCACGAGCAGCACACCGGCCTGGTCGAAGCGGACGGCGACGGGCTCGTGCACGTTCGCGGCGACGAGCTCCGGTTCGCCGCCGTCGGGCGGGATGCGGAAGACCTCGCCGGTCATCATGTGCGGGTAGTAGAGGTGGCCGTCCGGGCCGAGCTGCATGGCGTTGCCCATGGCGAGCCCGCCGGTGAGCACCACGGGCCCGTCGTCACGCAGCTCCAGCAGACGCCCGCCCGGGATCATCTCGTTGACGAACAGCCGGTCGCCGACGCAGGCGATCCCGTTGGGCAGCCGCACCTGGTCGGTGACCAGGCTGAACGCGCCGTCGGGCCGGCGTCGCCAGACCCGGCCGGGTACCAGGTCGGTGACGTACATCGAGCCGTCCGCGCCGAAGGCGAGATCGTCCGGCGCCTGCACCGGCCCACCGGCCGGCACGATCACCTCGACGTCACCGGAGGCGACGTCGACGGCGCTGATCTGCCCGGCCAGGAACTGCGCCGCGTACAGGCGCCCGTCCGGCCCGAAGGCGATGCCGTTCGACCCCCGCAGGGGCGCGGGCCGGGTCAGCCGCCGAGCCCGGAAGCCGGTCATGGGTTCCCTTCCGGTGTTTAAAGCAACTGCTTGATTCACGATACAGGTGGATCTTCGGGGGTGCGGCCCGGGCCTACACGCTCCTCCCGGCGGGAGCACCCCGCCGCCGCGGAACTGGCGGCTGGTGCACGTTCGCCCGCCGGCTGGGCCACCATTACCCGGCAGGCCGGCCACAGAGAGGAAGTCGTCATGGACGGGCTCACCGAAGAGGAAGTGGCGATCGTCGCCCTGGTGGGGGAGTTCGTCGACCGCGAAGTGCGGCCCGTGGCGCGGGAGCTCGACCACGGCGACGTCTACCCGGAGCAGCTCATCGAGCAGATGAAGGCGATGGGCATCTTCGGCCTCGCGATCCCCGGACCGTGGGGCGAGGCGCACGTGTCCGCGCGGTGCTACGCCGCCGTCACCGAGGAGCTGGCCCGCGGCTGGATGAGCCTGGCCGGCGCGATGGGCGGGCACACCGTCGTGGCGAAGCTGCTGCTCGACCACGGCACGCCGGAGCAGCGGGACGCCTACCTGCCGAAGATGGCGACCGGCGAGATCCGCGCGACGATGGCCCTGACCGAACCCGGCGGCGGCTCCGACCTGCAGGCCCTGCGCACCACCGCCCGCCGCGACGGCGACGCCTACGTCGTCAACGGCTCCAAGACGTGGATCACGAACGCCCGCCGCTCCCAGCTCATCGCGCTGCTGTGCAAGACCGATCCCGCGGCGGACCCGGCGCACAGCGGCATCAGCATCCTGCTCGCCGAGCCCGGTCCCGGCTTCCACGTCTCGCGCGACCTGCCGAAGCTGGGCTACAAGGGCGTCGAGAGCTGCGAACTGGCCTTCGACGACTTCCGCGTCCCGGCGACGGCGCTGCTCGGCGGGACGGAAGGCCGCGGGTTCACGCAGATGATGCGCGGGCTGGAGATCGGCCGCATCCAGGTCGCCTGCCGGGCGCTGGGTGTCGGGCGCGCCGCCCTCGAGGATTCCCTGCGCTACGCCCAGGAGCGCGAGAGTTTCGGCAAGCCGATCTGGCAGCACCAGTCCGTCGGCAACCTCCTGGCGGACATGGCCACCAAGCTCGAGGCCGCGCGCCAGCTGGTGCACCACGCCGCCCGCCGGTACGACTCCGGCGAGCGCGCCGACCTGGAAGCCGGGATGGCGAAGCTGTTCGCGTCGGAGACGGCCATGGAGATCGCCCTCGACGCGGTGCGGATCCACGGCGGGTACGGCTATTCCACCGAGTTCGACGTCGAACGGTACTTCCGTGACGCGCCGCTGATGATCGTCGGCGAGGGCACCAACGAGATCCAGCGGAACGTCATCGCGCGCCAGCTCGTCAAGCGGCACCCGCTCCCGTCCTGAACCCTCGCGCGGAAGGAGACACATGGACCGCACGGAGCTGATCCAGCCCGAGCCGGCGGAGGCGCTCGCCGCGTTGCTCGGGGTGCCGCTGCCGGACGTCGAGGCCGGGCTTCCGTTGCTGTGGCACTGGCTGTACCTGCTGGAGCGGCCCGCGCAGGCGGACCTCGGCCCGGACGGCCACCCCGTGCGCGGCGGGGTCCTCGCCCCGCCGGGCCCGGGACGACGTCGCATGTGGGCGGGCGGCCGGGTCCGGACGTCCGGGGCGCTGCGCTGCGGCGAACCCGCGACCCGGCACTCGGAAGTCCTGTCCACGACGGAGAAACACGGCCGATCGGGCACGCTGACGTTCGTCGTCGTCGCGCACCGGATCTCGCAGCGCGGGCAGGTCGTGGTCGACGAGCGGCAGGACGTCGTCTACCGCGAAGCCGGCCTACCGAGCCTGCCCGAAGACGGTCCGGTGGTCCCGCCCGCAGCCGGCGACCGGGCGCTCGACGTGACGCCGACGCTGCTGTTCCGCTTCTCCGCCCTGACCTACAACGCCCACCGCATCCACTACGACCGCGACTACAGCCGCGACGTCGAGGGCTATCCGGGCCTGCTCACCCACGGCCCGCTCCAGGCCCTGGCCATGGCGGAAGCCGCCCGCGCGGCGGGCCGTGGTGGCGACCAGACCTTCGACTACCGGCTCGTCTCACCGCTGTTCGACCACCAGGGCCTGATCGCCCGCGCCGACATCGCGGCGGACGGCGTGACGACGGCCGTCCGCGACCACCACGGCCGGCAGACCGCCACCGGCACGCTGCACTGAGCCAGGGAGCACCACGGCCTGGTTGCGCCAGGGGAGACCGGCGACGCTGGAAGCATGGACAACGAACACGCCCCCGTCACCCACGTGATCGAAGCCGTAACCCACGTGACTGGGGCCGGAACTCGCGTGATCAGAGCCGGAACTCGCGACTTCCGGGTTCAATCACGCGAGTCACGGCCCTGATCACGCGAGTTCCGGCTCGGATCACGTCGGTGACGGGCCGTGTCACGCGGGTGCCGGGGTCAGCTGACCCGTTCCCGGCCGATCCTCACAAGGTCGAGAGGAAGACGTAGTCGCCCGAGCCGACCCGGTAGGTGACGTAACCGTTCTGCGCCCCCGCGAACCGGGCGCCCGGGGGTGCCTGGACGGCGCGGGCGTCGCGGGCCGGCACCGAGATCTCGGCCGTCGCTCCTACCGGCACTCCGGCGCGCAGGGTGAAACGGCCGTGGTCTCGGGTCCACGCCGAGCTCACCTGGCCGAGCGGGGACTCGACGTGGGCCGACGCGGTCGTGAGGTCGCCGACCGGGTGGGGCTGGATCTTGACCGCCGTGTAGCCGGGCGCCGCCGGCTCGATCCCGGCGACGCGCTGGTAGAGCCAGTCGTCGACAGTGCCCAGGAAGGCGTGGTCGTGCGAGCGCGAGGTGGCGGCCCACTCCTCCCACATCGTGGTGGCGCCGAGACCGGTGAACCAATAGCCCCAGCCGGGGTACGTCGGGTTCGTCGCCACCTGGTAGGCGAGGTCGCCGTACCCGGCGTCGGTGAGCGCCGGGAGGATGATCTTCGTGCCCAGCGCCCCGGTGTTGAGGTGGACGCCACGCGTTTTGACGTCATTGACGAGGTTCGCGACCACGGCCGGGCGGTTCGGCGCCGGGACGATGCCGAGGCTCAGCGGCAGCAGGTTCGACGTCTGGCGGTAGCCGGCCGCGCGGTCGTCGTAGTACGCCCCGGACGCCTTGTCGAGGAACGTCGTGTTGAGCGCGTTCGCGACCGTGCCCGCGAAGGCGTCGAAGTGCTTGGCGTCGGCTTCGTGGCCCAAAGCGCGGGCGATCTTGGCCATGGTCGTGGCCGTCTTGTCGATGTAGGCCGTGCCGGAGAGCCGGGTGCCCTCGGGCGGGTTCGCGGCGCCGGGCGCGAGCCAGTCGCCGTAGCTGAAGCCGGTGTAGATGTTCCCGGTCTTCGCGATGTCCTGCTCGTAGAAGGCGAGCCACGCCTTCATCGCGTCGTAGTTCTCGGCGAGGGCGTGGGTGTCGCCGTAGTACCAGTAGAGGTCCCACGTGATCAGGACGAAGCTCGCCGACCAGACCGGGTCCTTGACCTGCTTGCCGCCGACCGTCGCGGGCACGGTCTGGCCGATCGACCCGTCCGGGTTCTGGTCGTCGCGGTGCTCGCGCATCCAGTTCTCGTAGAAGTCCTGCATGTCGAAGTGGGCGATCGCGGAGTCGGCGGACAGGTGCGCGTCCGCGGTGTACGGCCGCTTCTCGTACATCGGGGTGTCGGTCGGGACGGAGTGCAGGTTGTTCAGGATCGTGTTCGCTTCGGCGTCGTCGTAGCGGTTGAGCAGCGGGCTGGAGCTGGTGAAGTCGCCGGTGGTGGCGACGGCCGTGTGGACGCGTTCGGCGTCGACCGACGCGACGGTGACCCCCGCCGGCGCGGCGACCTGGACGTAGCGGAAGCCCGCGTAGCTGTAGCTGGGCTGGTAGCTCTCCAAGCCGTCGCCCTTGAGGATGTACGTGTAGGACTGCAGCTGCATGCCGAACCCGCCGACGTTGTCCACCGTGCCGTCCGGGTTCAGCTTCTCGCCGTAAGTGATCGTCACCTGGGCGCCGGCGGGCCCGCGCAGGCCGACTCGCGCCCAGCCCGCGGTCGGGCCGGCGACGTCGTAGACGTGCACGCCGTCGCGCGGCGTGGTGACGGCGGTGATCGGCAGGTCGTCGGTCACCTTGATGGGCGGGAACGCCTCCGCGCGCAGCGTCCCGGCGGGTCCGGTCACCGGCAGTGCGGGCCGCCAGCCGGTGGCGTCGAACCCGGTGGCGGTCCAGCCGGGCCGCTCCAGCCGCGCGTCGTAGGTCTCGCCGAACCAGAGCGACTCCGTGCGAGTCGGCCCGTCGGCGACCTTCCAGGTGTTGTCGCTGGTGACCCGCTTGGTGCTGCCGTCCTGGTAGGTGACGTCGAGCTCGAGCTTCAGCTTGGGCTCGCTGTGCCACGGCGAAGCGACCCACTCGTCGGGGTTCGTCATCGCGTAGTACCCGCGGCCCAGGCTCACGCCCACCGCGTTGCCGCCCGCGCGCAGGGCCGCGGTGACGTCGTAGGTCGTGTACAGCGCGGTCTTGTCGTAGACGGTGAACCCGGGGTCCAGCTCATGGTCGCCGACCCGAGCGCCGTTGAGGTAGAGCTTGTAGTAGCCGAGACCGGCGATGTACGCGCGAGCGGACCTGATCGGCTTGTTCAGGGTGAACTCGTTGCGCAGCAACGGTTCCGGCGGGGGAGGCGTGGAGACGGAGCTGCCCCACGGACCGGACCCGTACGCGGCGGCCACGAGCGCCTGCGGCCAGGCCGCGTCGTCGAAGTCCGGTTGCTGCCAGCCGGTCGCGGCGGTGTTCGCGGACTTCCAGGAGGCGTCGGTGACGAGGTCGAAGGGGGTGCCCGAGCTTTCGACCCGGAGCTTGCCGAGGAAGCCGGCCGGCCCGGGCTGGGCGTTGGTCGCCTCGGCCGCGATCACGTTGCGGCCGGGACGCAGCGCCGTCGAGACGTCGACGACGGTCGCCGTCCGCCAGGAGTCGCCGACGTGCGGCGAAGCGGCGACCTGCTGTCCGTTGACGGACACGGTGAAGCTGTCGTCGGCCGTGAGCTCGAGCTGGGCCGACGTGATCCGGTCGCCGGCGGGCAGGTCGAACGCACGCCGGAAGTACCGCGTGCCGACGGGTGCCGAGTCGGCCGGATTCCCTTCGGGGTACCAGATCCAGCTCGCGCCGGTCAGCGACGGCGGCGTCGCGGTCGTCTGCGCGCCGATCCAGTCACCCTGGAACTCGCCCGGCGCCAGGAACGCCGTCTCGAACGACGCCGATGCACTCCACCGCGAAGCGTGCCGGGCGGCGTCCCAGACCTGGACGCGCCAGAAGTAGCGGGTCCGCGCCTTCAGGGCGTGGCCGGCGTAGGTGACGTCGAACGACTGCGACGACCGCACTTCGCCGCTGTCCCACACGTTCGCGGGCCCGCCGGCCTCGGTGGAGACCACGATCCGGTACGCCGACTGACGCGCGGTGTCCTTCGCGGTCAGCGCCCAGCCGAACCGCGGCCGGGCGACGTCGACCCCGAGCGGGTCGGTCTGGTGCTCGACCTGCAGGCCGCCGGCCTGGACGTCGCCGAGCGCGGGAAACGCCTCGACGGGCGCCACCCCCAGGACCAGGAAGGTGAGCAGGGCCAACGAAGCCGTCATCAGGCGCGAAGACATCGCGTTCCTCTCTCCGTTGACAGGGCGGCGGTCGATCCCCGACGAAATGAATCGTTTCAACCCGTGTGGCGAGGATGATGGTAGGCAGAACTCCGACCTGGTGACAAGAGGCCGGCGGTCGCCTCCGCGGCGACCGCCGGCCGGCTCCGGCCGCGTCAGGCCCGCGCCGGGCGGGGACCGCGGCCGAGCAACACGAGCGCGACAACGGCTTGCACGACCAGGACGATCGCCTGCGCCAGTGGCGCGTTGACGGTCAGCAGCGCGATGGTCGTGTTGACGCCGAAATGGACCGCGATCGACGCCGGAACACCGCCGCGTTCGTAGGCGAAAACGGTCAGCAGTCCCATCGGGATGACACCGAGAATGAACAGCAGACCGCTCAAGCTGAACAGGCCGAAAGAAGCCTGGATCGTGCCGGTGATGAAGAACAACGGCAGGTGCCACACGGCCCAGATGACACCCAGCAGCAAACCGGCCTGCAGCCGCGTCATCGACGCGCGCAGGCGCGGATAAGCCGTGCCGCGCCAGCCGGGCTCCTCGGCCAGCGGGCCGCCGATCAGCATGCTGATCACGAAGGCCACGGGCCCGCCGGCGGTCGTGACCAGGTGCTGTCCCGTCGTCAGGCTCAGCGGGGGACCGCCGAGGACGTCCGCGAGCAGCACGGCGGCGACGACGGTCGCGGATGCCAGTACCAGCAAGGGAAGTATCCAGAACCACCGCACGACCGGCCGGGAGCCGACCGCGTGCACCGGGGCGGGTTCACCGCGGCGGGCGCGCCGCACCCGGACGGCGATCGCGCCGAACACCGGGCCGAAGCCGCCGAGCAGGTAGGGCACGACGGTGGGGGAGCTGGTCGGCGGTCCGCCGAGCAGGATCGCGACGAGCCAGAACGCCCAGCTCGTCGTGAACGTGACGGTCCAGAAAAGTGCCAGCCCGCTTTTCCGCCGAACCGGGGAAATGGTGGTCACGCGAATGCCTTTCGTTCGAAAATGGGCAGCATCGAGCCCGGGAACAATTCGTTTTTCAGAGTTACTCGAGTCGGTTTGCGAGCCAGCCGGACACCTGGGCGAGCAGGTCGGCGTCGACGGGACGGCGCAACTGCCGGCGATAGGACCGCACCGACGCGCGGCCGGCGTCGCGGCGCAACAGGTGGGTGAGGTCGGGGATCCGGTGGACCTCGGCCTCGCCGGGCACCAGCCGGCGGATCTCGGCCAGATCCGCGGCGTCGACCTGGACGTCCTTCCCGCCGGTGATCGCCAGGACGGGCACCCGGATGTCCGCGAGGTCCGGGCGCGGGTCGTGGGCGAGCAGCTCGCGCGTCCACCGGGCGTTGACCGGAATCCCGGCGACCCGGGTGGCGTCCGTGGTCTTGATCCGGGCCAGCTGTCGCCGGGCGAAGGCCCGCAGCGCGGGTCGCGCGAACGCGGGGAGGTCGCGGACGATCATCCCGGCCTGCCACCGCAGGGCGTCCTCGCCGAGACGGGCGAACCCGGCCAGCAGCACCACTGCGGCGACGTCGGCGTGCGCGCCGAGGGCCATGGCGTGGACGGCGCCTTCGCTGTGCCCGACCACGCCGACGGCGTCGGCCCGGACGTCCGGCCGGGCGGCCAGGGCGCGCACGGCGGCGGCCGCGTCGCGGCGATTGTCGGCGAACCCGGTCGCGAGCCAGTCGCCGGGGGTGGCGCCGACGCCGCGCCGGTCGTAACGCAGTGAGGCGATCCCTTGGTGCGCAAGGGCTTCGGCCAGCGCGGGGCCGTACCCCGTGCGGAGCCGGCGGGTGCCGGCGTCCCGGTCCAGCCGTCCGGATCCGTGCAGCAGCAGGACGGCCGGGTGCGGGCCGGCGCCCGCGGGCAGCGTCAGGGTGCCGGCCAGCGGCAGTCCGTCGTCCGCGGTGACCGTCGTGTCGACGTCCCGCATGAGTCGTCCCCCATTATTCTCGATCGTGCAAATGTTCTCGACTGTGAGAACAGTATCGTATGTGAGAACATTGGTCCATGGCGACCGCCGATCTCCTCCTGCACCCCGTCCGGATGCGCATCCTGCAAGCGCTGTTCGACGCCGATCCGCTGACCACCGCGCAGCTGCGCGAGCGCATCCCCGACGTGGCGCCGGCCACGATGTACCGGCAGATCGCGGTGCTGGCCGAGGCCGGGGTGCTGGAGGTGGCCCAGGAGCGGCGGGTGCGCGGCACGATCGAGCGCAGCTACCGGGTGCGCAAGGAGGAGGCGGTGGTCGACCCCGAGGCGCGCGCGGCGATGTCGAAGGAGGACCACCTGCGGTCGTACACGACGTTCGCGGCGTCGCTGCTGGGGGACTTCGACCGCTACCTGGCCCACCCGGACGCCGACCCGCACGCGGACGGCGTCGTCTACCGGCAGGCGGCGGTGTGGCTGACGGAAGAAGAGTTCGCCGCGATGGTCGAGGAGATCGAGAAGGCGGTCGTCTCGCGGTTCGAGAACGTCCGCGAGGGCCGCATCCGGCGCGTCGTCAGCCTGGTCGTGGTCCCGGACGAACCCCAGGCAAGCGCCGGCTAAGGCCGGCCGCACACCTCGCCGAGGCCGGCGTGAGCGCGCCCGGAATTTACTAAGGCAGATTGATAAGGTAGCCTTAGTATATGACAGTTGATCCGGATCCCGGCGAGGTTGCCGCCGTCCTGCTGGCGAGTGTCAGCGTGCTGGTGCGACGGGTGCGGCAGGTGCCCGCCGAGGGTGGCCTCACGATGCCCGAGCGCACCGCGCTGGCACTGCTGGACCGCTCGGGTCCCACCACTTCCTCGGCGCTCGCCCGGGAAGTGCAGATCACCGCGCAGGCGATGGGGGCGACGCTCGGCGCGTTGCGGGATCGCGGCCTCGTCGAACGCCGGCCGGACCCGGACGACGGCCGGCGGGCGGTGCTGCTCGTCACCGAAGCCGGTCGGCAGGCCTTGCGGGACAAGCGGAACGCGCGGGCCGAGCTCATCGCGCGGGCCCTGACCGGTGGCGAGTTCACCCCGGCGGAGCTGGCGCGGCTCGCGGCGGCCGCGCCCTTGCTGGACCGGCTGGCCCAGCACCTCTGACACGCGAAACCACGAGGGAGCGAGCCGATGACCGAGACGCGCGCGGCCGGCGACCGGTACAAGTGGACGGCGCTGACCAACACGACCGCCGCCGTCTTCATGTCCGCGCTGGACGGTTCCATCGTGCTGATCGCCCTGCCCGCGATCTTCACGGGCGTGCACCTGGATCCGTTGGCCCCGGGGAACATCGCCTACCTGCTGTGGATGATCATGGGGTATCGGCTGGTCCAGGCCGTCCTCGTGGTCACCGTCGGGCGCCTGGGCGACATGTACGGCCGCGTCCGGATCTACAACGCCGGCTTCGCGGTCTTCACCTTCGCCTCGATCCTGCTGTCCTTCGACCCCTTCGACGGCGGTCACGGCGCTCTGTGGCTGATCGCCTGGCGGGTGCTGCAGGCCGTCGGCGGGTCGATGCTGACCGCGAACTCCGCCGCGATCCTGACCGACGCCTTCCCGGCGGAGCAGCGCGGGTTCGCCCTGGGCATCAACCAGGTGGCGGGCCTCGGCGGGATGTTCATCGGCCTGGTCGCGGGCGGCCTGCTCGCGGCCTGGGACTGGCGCGCGGTGTTCTGGGTGAACGTGCCCATCGGCGTGTTCTTCACGGTGTGGGCCTACCGCACCCTGCGCGAGACCGGAAAGCGCGGCGGCGGCCGGATCGACTGGTGGGGCAACGTCACCTTCGCGGTCGGCCTGAGCGCGGTCCTGATCGCGATCACCGCGGGGCTGCAGCCCCACGGCGGCCACACCATGGGCTGGAGCAACCCGCTCGTCCAGATCCTGATCGCCGGGGGACTGGTGCTGCTGGCCGCCTTCGTCGTCATCGAGAACCGCGTCAAAGCCCCGATGATCCAGCTGAGCCTCTTCCGCTTGCGCGCCTTCACCTTCGGCAACCTGGCGGGCCTGGCCATCTCGATCGGCCGCGGCGGCCTGCAGTTCGTGCTGATCATCTGGCTGCAGGGGATCTGGCTGCCCCTGCACGGTTACGACTACGAGAGCACCCCGTTGTGGGCCGGCATCTTCATGCTGCCGCTGACGGCCGGTTTCCTCGCGGCCGGACCGATCTCCGGCTACCTGTCCGACCGGTTCGGCTCCCGGGGCCTGGCCACCGGCGGCGCGGCGCTGTTCGGCGCCAGCTTCCTGGGCCTGATGCTCCTGCCGATCGACTTCGGCTACGGGGTGTTCGCGCTGCTGATCGCGCTCAACGGGATCGCCAGCGGCATGTTCGCCTCGCCCAACTCGTCGTCGATCATGGGCAGCGTGCCCGCGGACCTGCGCGGCGTGGCCTCGGGCATGCGCGCCACCTTCCAGAACTCCGGCACCGCCGTCTCCATCGGCGTGTTCTTCTCGCTGATGATCGCCGGACTGGCGAGCAACCTCCCGCACACGCTCACCGCCGGCCTGCAGCAGCAGGGTGTCCCGGCCGGTGTCGCGGGCCAGATCGGCGCGTTGCCGCCGGTGTCGTCCCTGTTCGCCGCCCAGCTGGGCGTCAACCCGATCCAGCACCTGCTCGAACCCGGCGGCACCCTGGCCGGCCTCACCGCGGCCCAGCGGCAGACCCTGACCGGCCGGGAGTTCTTCCCGAACCTGATCTCCGGGCCCTTCCACTCGGGGCTGGTCATCGTGTTCGCCTTCGGTGCCGCCCTCGCCTTCTTCGCCGCGATCGCGTCCCTGCTGCGCGGCGCCACCAGCCGATCCTCACAGGAGAAAACCACCGTGCCACTGACCACCATCGACCCGCGGTCCGCGCTCGTCGTGATCGACCTGCAACAGGGGATCGTCGACGCCCACCGCGATCCCGCCGTCACTGCGGCCGTCAAGCAGGCGGCCTACCTGGCCGCCGAGTTCCGGCGGCACGAGCTGCCCGTGGTCCTGGTCAACGTCACCGGCCGCGCGCCGGGACGCACCGACGCCGGCCGGGCCGCGAGCACCGCCCCGCCGCCGGCCGGCTGGGCCGACCTCGTCGACGACCTCGACGTCCGGCCGACCGACCACCTGATCACCAAACGGCGGCGCAGCGCGTTCCACGACACCGGCCTCGACACGCTCCTGCGGGACCTGGGCGTCACCCAGATCGTGCTCGCCGGCATCTCGACCAGCTCCGGCGTCGAGTCGACCGCGCGCTCGGGCGCCGACCACGGCTACCACGTCGTCCTGGCCACCGACGCCATGACCGACCCCGACGCCGTCGCCCACCGGCACAGCGTCGAACGCGTCTTCCCCAAGCTCGGCGAAACCGCCACCACCGCCGAGGTCATCGGCATGGTCGAGGCGACCCGATGACGCTGCTCGGCCGGCTCCTGCGCAACCGCCGGGCCGGCGACACCCACCTGGCCTGGAACCTGCCCAACCTCCAGGGTCCGGAACAGCTGACGCTCACCAGCCGGGACTTCGCCGACGGCGGCCCGATGCCGCTGGCGCAGTGCGCCAAGCACGTCGGCGGCGCCGACCGGTCTCCCCAGCTGGCCTGGACGACGCTTCCGCCCGGCACCGCCCAGCTCCTCGTGGTCGTCGAAGACGTCGACGTCCCGCTGGGCAAGCCCGCCGTGCACTGCGTCGCGCTGGCCGATCCGTCGGCCGGACCGCTGGAAACCGGTGCCCTGACGGCGAAAGAGCCTGGTCCCGGGGTCCGGGTGCTGCGATCCACCATCGGCCGGGGCTACCACGGTCCCGCGCCGGTCAAGGGGCACGGGCCGCACCACTACGTCTTCCAGCTCTTCGCGCTGTCCGCGCCGGTTCCCGACTCACCGTCACCGGAGCGGGCGCGGCCCCGCACGTTGCTGCCCGTGATCACCGGCCCCGTTCTCGCCCGCGGCCGGCTGACCGGCGTTTTCGAACGCTGACCCGGTTGCCCGCGGATTAATCGGCAACCCGGCGCGGACGCGGCAAACGATACGGGAAGTCCGGGGCGATTCATCGAAATCATCGAACGAGCCGCTCCGGGACACGGAACGGCCGCAGCCGGGAATTGATCCGGCTGCGGCCGTCGGGTCGGGGTGACCGAGTTGTAACCCATTCTGTGGCCGGGGAGGTCGGGGAGACCTAGTTGTAACCCATTTCGTCGGTCGAAACGCGGTTGTACCCCATTTCGTCCGGAACGGCCGTGCTCACGGGGGCCGATGTCACGTTCTCGTCACGGGCAGCAGCCGTGGGGGAAGTACCCAGGACGGCCAGGGCCAAAACGTTCAGGGCAACTGCGGCGCCGACGGCGACCGCTCGGTGAACCCGCATCGATTCCTCCGGTGGTCAATTGTACGTGACTGATCTGTTCGGGCCTCGATGGACCATCGCAGAGCCGGGGCAACCGGTGGTCAACGGGCGGTTAATGACCCCCCAACGACAAGTGGCGGAATGGAGCTTAACCGGAAAGCCGATCAATTGCCGAATTGTTATTATCCCGTGAGGAGGGTTCGGCAACCCCGGCCGACGTTCCGGCAACCACAGTGTACATCTTGTTGGGTAACAGTTTCCCTCCTATTATCTCCCCTGTGCGACCGCTCACGGAGGGTGCCGAGCTCCTGATCGGCCGGGACGACGAGGTCTCCCGGCTGGTCGGCTGGGTGCGTGAGGTGGTCGCGGGCCGTGGTCGCGCCGTGCTCGTGGACGGCGAACCGGGCATCGGCAAGTCCGCGCTGGTGCGCGCCGGTGGCGGTGCCGCGACCGGGATGGGCTGCCAGGTCTACTGGGGCGCCGGCGACGAGCTGGGCCAGGCGCTGCCGCTCCTGCCGCTGCTGGACGCGTTGCACATCACGCCGTCCGCGAAGGATTCCCGTCGTAGTGCCATCTCCGGGCTGTTGCACGGGAGTGCGGTCGCGGGCAAGGGCGCCGACCTCGCCGCCGCGGCCGCCGAGCAGCTGCTCGCGCTGGTGGACGAGCTCTGCCAGGACGGACCGGTGGTGCTGGTCGTCGACGACCTGCAGTGGGCCGACCGCACGACGGTGGCCGTGTGGGGCCGGCTCGCCCGCTCGGTCCGGCAGCTTCCGCTGCTGCTGATCGGCGTGCTGCGCCCGGTCCCGCGCCGCGACGACCTGCGCTCGCTGTACCGGATCGTCGGCCCGGCCGAGCGGTTACGACTGGGCCGGCTGGCCGAACCGGCGGTGATCGAGCTGGTGACCGCGCTGGCCGGCGGCAGACCGGGGGCCGAGCTGGAGCGGCTGGCCGACGACGCCGCCGGGAACCCGTTGTACCTCACCGAACTGCTCGACGCCCTGACCAGGGGCTCGTGCCTGGACGTCGACGACGCCGGTGTCGCCCAGCTCGCCGAGGGGGACACCCCGGACTCCCTGCCGGAGGCGATCGCGGACCGGCTGGGCTTCCTGCCGGAGCCGACGCGGGCCGTGCTGCGGGCGGCGGCGTTGCTCGGGGTCGGCTTCTCGGTCGGGGACCTCGTGACCGTGACGGGCTCCCCGCTTCCCGGCCTGCTGCCCGCCCTCGACGAGGCCCGGACCGCCGGGGTGCTGGTGGCGGCCGGCGACGACCTGGCGTTCCGGCACCCGTTGATCCGCAAGGCCTTGTACGACGAGATGCCGACGTCGGTCCGGGTCGCCTGGCACCAGGGTGCCGCGCGGTCCCTGGCCGAGGCGGGCGCGCCGGTCGAGCGGGTCGCGCTGCACCTGCTGCCGATGGTGTCGACCACCGACAGCCGGGTGCCGGTGCCGGCCTGGGCCGTGCAGTGGCTGCTGGAGGTGGCCGCGCCGTTGATCGGCCAGGCGCCCGCGGTCGCCGTCGCGCTCCTGCGCCGCGCGGTGCGGGACGCGCGCCCCGGTGACGCCGTGACCGCCGCGCTGACCTGCCGGCTGGCCGACGCGCACTACCGGCTGGGCAACTTCGGCCAGGCCGAGCGGATCGCGTGCCGCGCACTGGAACACCTCGACGACCCCGACCTGCTCGTCGACCTGCACACGACGGTCACCCAGTGCCGCGGGATGACCGGCCGCTCCGCCGAATCCCTGGCGGCGCTGAACGACGCGGTGGCCCGGCCGGGCCTGCAACCCCGGCACCGGGCCCGGTTGCTCGTGCTCATCGCGCGCACGCACCGCGACCTCGGCCAGGTCGTCACCGCCAGCCGGGTGGCCACCGAGGCGCTGGAGGAGGCCGGCCAGGTCGAGGACCGCTGGGCCACCGGGTGGGCGCTGCACGTGCTGAGCCTGGTGGCGATGATGCGCGGCGAGTGGACCGCGGCGCTGCCGCTGTTCGAACGCGCGATGGCCAAGGCGCAGGGCGATCCCGCGCTGACCGACCTCGGCCTGCTGCTGCGCATCAACCAGTCGGTCACCTTCGGGGCGCTCGACCGCTACACCGACGCGCTCGCCGCCGCCACGCGCGCCCGCGAGCTGGCCGACCGCACCGGCAGCGTCGTGCGGCTGACCCAGGCCCAGAGCGCGCTCGGGCAGCTGCTGCTGGGCACCGGCCGCTGGGACGACGCGCTGGCCGAGGTGGACGTGGTCCCGGACGACCTCAAGGACCCGAGCGTGGCGTGCTGCGACCACGGGGTCGCCGCGATCATCCACTTCCACCGCGGCGACGGACCCGCGGCCCGCAAGCACCTCGACGTCGCGTCGCCGTATTCGGAACGCATCGGCGGCCGGGTCGTGGAGTCCCTGGCCCGGGCCCGCAGCCTCGCCTTCGAGCACGACGGCTTGCCCGAGCGGGCGCTCGCCGCGCTCACCGACGCGCTGGCCGGCGAAGACGAAGGCGAGGACCTGCTCGCCGACGCCGCCCGGCTGGCCGCGGCGACCGGCGACACGCGGACCGCGGTGGAGATCGACGCCCGGGTCCGCAAGATCGCCGCCGGTTCCACCGTGCCGCACCGCCTCGCGCTGGCCTCGTACTGCCACGGCCTGCTCGAGCTGGACGCGGCGACGCTGCTGCAGGCCGCCGACGGTTACCGCGACGCGGGCCGCCCGCTCTCGCGGGCCAAGGCCCTGGAAGCCGCCGCGATCGCCTTCGCCGAAACCCGGTCCGACGACCGCGGCTCGGCGCGGGCCGCTTTCACCTACGCCCTCGACCTCTACGCCGAGCTGGGCGCGCACTGGGACGTCGCGAGGCTGCGCGCGCGGTTCCGGGCGTTCGGCATCCGGCGCGGCCCGACGGTGAAGCACCGCCAGATCACCCACGGCTGGGACAGCCTGACCCCGACGGAAGGCAAGATCGCCGCGCTCGTCGTGGAAGGCTTGTCGAACCCGCAGATCGCGGCCCGCCTGTACCTGTCGCCGCGCACGGTCGGCACGCATGTGTCGCACATCTTGACCAAGCTCGACGTGCACTCGCGTATCGACATCGCGCGGGAAGCCGCTCGGCATCGGTCTGCTTCGGGCTGACGCGGCGCGGCGGAAGCGCCTGAACAACCGGCGCGCGGTCGTCTCGACCGGGCCGAGGGTGCTCGGCCGATTCATGGGAACGCGCGTGGTTGTCGTCACGCCTTCCGCCTGTCGCACATCTTGACCAAGCTCGATGTCCACTCGCGTATCGACATCGCGCGGGAAGCTGCCCGGCACCGGTCTGCTTCGGGCTGACTTCGTGCGGCGGAAGCGGCCGAACGACCGGCGCGCGGTCGTCTCGACCGGGCCGAGGGTGCTCGGCCGGTCCGCGGGAATGCGCGTGGTTGTCGTCACGCCCTCCGCCTGTCGCACATTCTGACCAGGCTCGATGTCCACTCGCGCATCGACATCGCGCGGGAAGCCGCCCGGCATCGGTCCGCTTCGGGCTGACGCGGCGCGGTGGAAGCGCCGGAACCACCGCCACACGGCCGCCACGAACGGGCCGAGAGTGCTCGGCCGATCCGCGGGAATGCGCGTGGTTGTCGTCACGCCCTCCACGTTATCGAACTGATGAGCGAGCGCCATCGCTGAAACGGGTGAACTCCGGGCGCACCCCGACCAGGGGTGCGCCTGGAGCGGGCCGGGAAGGGAACATCAGGCCGCGGCCTCGGGCGCGTCCTGCTGGTGCACCGGGAGCAGGACGTGCGGGGCCGGCGTCGGTGCCGGCTCCGGAGCCGGTTCCGGCTTGGGCGCCGGTTCGGGTTCCGGTTCCGCCGGAACCCGCTGGGACACCGTGATGTGCCCGCTGGCCACCTGGCCGAGCAGGATCGCCAGCACCAATACCAGCGGAATCTGCCAGCCGCCGGTGTGCGTGTGCAGCCAGCCGCAGGCCAGCACGCCGAAGCCGGCGATGACGTACCCCACGCCCTGGACCACGGCGGACAGCGCCAGGGAACTGTCCTTGCTGCGCAACGAGATCGTCGTCAGGACGAACGCCAGCGACCCCATGCCCGCGCCGGTGGCCGCGGCCCACAGCCAGGGCGCGGCGGCTGGTGCGATGAGCAGCCCGGCCACGCCGACGACGTTGGGCGCGGCCAGGACGACGACGAGCAGGGTCTGGTTGCGCCACCGGCGCGTCCAGCCGGGCACCAGCCACATCATGGGCAGCCCCATGGCCATCGACAGCGCGAGGTACGCGCCGGCACTCGCCGGCGGCACACCCGCGCTGCGCAGGATTCCCGGGAGCCAGCCCATGACCAGGAAGGTGACCGTCGAGATGAGTCCGAAGTGGAGGGTCAGGGCGCGGGCCCGCACCGGTCCGGTCGCGACCTTCGGCGCCAGGAACTCGACGTGCGTGCGCCGCCACACCCGCTGGGCCAGCAGGGCCGTGAGCGCCCACACGCCCAGGCCGACCCGCCACGACGACGACAGCACCGCCAGGGGCGTGATCAGCGCCCCCGCCGTGCTGCCCAGCCCGAGCCCGAGGGTGAACGCGGCCGACCCCTTGGCCAGCATCGGCAGCACGGTGCCGAGCGCGGCGATGGCCAGGCACGCCAGCGCCGTCCCGGCCAGCAGCGGCACCGGGCCGCCGAGGACCCGTGCGAACAGCGACGCCGCCAGCCCGAGGAGGGACACGGTGACGATCCGGTGCGTCCCGATCCGGGCGCACAGCCAGGGCGACGCCCAGCCGCCGAGGCCGATCGCCCACAGGGGCAGCGCGACGAGCACGGCGGCGACCAGGCTCCCGGCGACCGAGATGTCCGGCAGGGCCGCGCCCAGGCTCGTCACGGCCGGGCGCAGATTGAGGGCCAAGATGAAGATCACGACGGTCGAAACAGGGGTAGCACGGGACATCGCTCCTCCTCGGTATCGAGGCCGGAGCGTGGAGCCCCGTGAAGCAATGCTTCGCGATCGGACCACAACAGACATCCGTCACCTGACGGATCTATGAAGTTCCGTTGCAGCTCAAGGGAGTGCGGTGTCTCGGACGCCCGCGAACGGGCGTGCATCGGCACGGCCGGACGGGGGTGCGCCGACCGCGCCCAGCAGGTCGGTGTGCCGGGGCGCCTACCCCAGCTCCCGGCGGCTGCGCGGGGCGCGGCACCGGCTCGACGCGGCGAGGATCAGGGCGTCGAAGGCACCCCAGACGGTCGTGGCCTCCGCCGGGGTGAGGCTTCGCGTGGCGCACCCCCGCTCCCGGGCCACGGCTTCGGCGATCCACCGGGTCGGGGTCTCGCCCGCGACCGCGTGGTACAGCGCACCGGCGGTGCCCCGGGCCAGCGCGAGCCCGAAGAGCCGGGCGACGTCGTCGAGGTGCACGTGGGAGTAGGTGTTGAGGCCTTCGCCGACGTAGCACGCGGCGCCGGTCCGCTCGGCCGACCGGCGGATCAGCGGCACGTGGCCGTGGTCGCCCGGACTCCAGACCATGCCGGGCCGCACGACGATCGCGCGCACGTCCCGGCCGGCCGCGGCCCGCACCAGCTCCTCGACCGCCAGCCGCCGCGCGGCCAGCGGTTCGACCGTGAACGGGTCGTCCTCGGCGAAGCTGTCTTCGCTCCAGGCACCGCCGGTGCGCTGGAGGAGGACCCCGCTGCCGGAGGTGAACAGGAACGTCTTCCCGGAGCCGGCGAGCGCGTCGAGCAGGCGCGTGACGACGCGCTCCTCGGCCTCGGCGTCGAGCTGGGCGGCGAAGACGACCGCGCCGGACGCCGTCGCGGCCGCGACGACCTCGGCGAGGCCGCCGTCGACGTCGCCGCGCAACGGCGTGATGCATTGGCGCGTCAGGCGTCCGGCCGCTTCGCCGGAGCGGGCCAGGCCGGTGACGTCGTGGCCCGCTCCGGCGAGGTGCCGCGCGACGCCGCCGCCGACGAAGCCCGTCGCGCCGATGACGAGGACCTTCACGGCCGGGCCCCCGCGAGGTACTCGCGCAGGGTGCGCACGAACCAATCCGGGGCCTCTTCGGCGACGAAATGGCCGGTGGGGGCGATGAAGCCGGTGAGGTCCTTGGCGTACGGGCGCAGGGCTTCCGTGGTCTGCCCGCCCACCGAATCCCGGCCGCCGATGGACAGGACCGGCACGCTCACCCCGCGTTCGGTGAGGACGCCCCGGTTCTCCACGCCGTCGTCGAGCAGGGTCCGGTAGTGCCCGAAACCGCCGCGCAGCCGGTCCCGGCCGCGGTAGGAGCGCGCGTAGAAGTCGAGTTCCTCACCGGTGAACGTCGAGGGCGTGCTCCGGGCGGTGAAGGTCGCCTCGACGAACTCCCGCTCGTGGCCGTCCAGGAGCATTTCGGGGAACACCGGCGCCATGAAGAACCCGAAGTGCCACGAACCCCCGGTGACGACGTTCATCGACTCCTCGAGGTCGACCCCCGGCAGGAAGGCGTCGAGCAGCACGACGGCGGCGACGTCCGCGGGCCGGTGCAGCGCCCAGGCGAAGGCGACCATGCTGCCGATGTCGTGCCCGACGACCACCGCGGGCCCGGTCAGGCCGAGTGCGGTGAGCAGGCCGCGCACGTCGTCGGCCTGGTTGACCTTGGTGTAGCCGCCGGCGGGCCGCTCGCTGGCCCCGGTGCCGCGCAGGTCGGGGACGACCACCGTGTGGTCCTCGGCGAGGGCGGGCATCACCCGGGCCCAGGCGCGGCCGGTCTGGGGCCAGCCGTGCAGCAGCACCAGTAGCGGACCGTGGCCGCCCACCGCGGCCGAGAGCCGGACGCCGTTCGTGTCGGCCGTGCGGACGTCGAAGCCCTCGGGCAGCCATTCGTAGGTGCTCATGCGGGCAGCCCGCTCGGCTCGCCGCCGTTGGCGACGACGACGGTGCCGTTGATGTAGCTGCTGTCGGAGTCCACGAGGAACCGGACCACCCGGGCGATCTCCTCGGGTTCGCCGATGCGCCCGCGGAGGTTGGCCCGGCCCAGGACGTCGACGTTGTCGCCGAGCATGGCGGTGGTGCCCGCGGTGCGGACCGGGCCGGGGGAGACGCCGTTGACCCGGACGCCGCGGCCGCCGAACTCCGTGGCCCACGAGCGCGTCAGCAGCTCGACGGCCGCCTTGGACGCCCCGTAGGCGCCGCCGATCGGCGCCGGCGAGGTCGCCGCGGTCGAGGTGATGTTGACGATCGTGCCGTGCCCCCGCTCGGCCATGGCCGGCGCCAGCGCGCCGACCAGCAGGAACGGCGCGCGGGTGTTGAGCGCGAACTGCCGGTCGAAGCTGTCCGCGGTCGTGTCCGGCGTGCTCGTGAACGCGTAGCTGCCGGCGTTGTTGACCAGGATGTCCACGTCGCCGGCTGCTGCGGCGAGCGCGACGACCTCGCCGGGATCGGTCAGGTCCGCGCCGACGAAGCGCGCGGTGCCGCCTTCCGCGGTGATCTCCTTGACGAGCTGGGCGCCGCGTTCGGGGTCGCGGCCGTGGGCGATCACGTCGATGCCGTGGGCGGCGAGGTCGAGCGCGACGGCCCGGCCGATGCCGGCGGTGGCGCCGGTCACGAGGGCGGTGCGGGTGGGGGACATGGGGTCGGCCTCACTTTCTGGGTTGTTCTGTCCAGAACAGTAGGGACGGTTTCTGGATTGCGCAACCCAGTCTTGCGGTAGGCTGACGCCGTGACCGAAGCGCCGAAACCGCGTCGCCTGACACCGAAGGGCCGCGCCACCCGGGACCGCATCATCGAAGCCGCGACCGAGCTCATCGCCCGTCACGGCGTGGCCGGCACCGGGATCGAGGACGTGCGGGCCGCGGCCGGCGTGAGCGGATCGCAGCTCTAC
This sequence comes from Amycolatopsis sp. NBC_01307, assembly GCF_035975215.1. Lineage (NCBI taxonomy): Bacteria > Bacillati > Actinomycetota > Actinomycetes > Pseudonocardiales > Pseudonocardiaceae > Amycolatopsis > Amycolatopsis sp. NBC_01307. Next base: position 1,465,850 of record NZ_CP108403.1, read on the forward strand.
CACTACTTCGACGGCAAGCAGGCGCTGATCCGGGCCGTCATCACCCGGCAGGCGGACTCGGGCCTGCCGCGGATCTCGGCGCTCGACAGCTTCGAGGCGCTGCGGGCCTGGGCCGACGCCGGGATCGAGCGGCAGCGCGAGAACGGCTGCCGCAGCGACTGCAACCTCGGTGCGCTGGCCGGCGAGCTGAGCGTCAGCGACGAGGAGTCCCGGACCGACCTGGCCGACGGCTTCCTCCGCTGGAAGGACCTCCTGCTGGAGGGCCTGCGCGCGATGCGCGACCGCGGCGAGCTGCGGGCCGGCGCCGACCTCGACGAGCTCGCGTTCTCGCTGCTCGCCGCCCTGCAGGGCGGGGTCCTGCTCTCGCAGACCATGCTTGACGTGCGGCCGCTCGAAGCGTCGATGAACGCCGCGCTGGCCTACATCCACTCGTTCGCCGCGAGCGCCCGATGAGCCTCCGGCAGTACGAGTACGCCCTCGCCGTGGCCGACGAGGGCTCGGTGACGGCGGCGGCGGAACGGCTGCGCGTCGCCCAGCCCTCGGTGTCGCAGCAGATCCGCGGCTTGGAGCGGGAGCTCGGCGTGCAGTTGTTCGCCCGCACGCCGTCCGGCCTGGTGCCCACGGTGGTCGGCCGCGCGTTCCTGCGGGAGGCGCAGGTCGCGGTGAACGCGTCGCGGCGGGCGCGGGCGACGGCCCGGGCCGGGGCCGACGAGCTGGTCGGCGAGCTGACGGTCGCGGTGCAGCTGGGTTTCGGCACCCGGCAGCTGCCGGGCGCGCTGGGCGCGTTGCGCCGCCGCTTCCCGCGGCTGGAGGTCACCGTTTTCGAGGAGCCGAGCTCCGCCGAGCTGGACCGGCTGGGCCGCCGGGGCGTGCTGGACCTCGCCCTGATGGCGGCGTGCGAGCAGACCCCCGACGACGCCCACCACCTCGGCGACGAGGAGTTCGTCGTGGTGCTGGGCGCCGGGCACCCGCGGCTCGCCGCGGACCGGGTCGAGCTGAGCGGGCTGGCGGGGGAGCCGTGGGTGCGCTTCGACCGGGACGGCGCGCTCGACGCCGTGCTGCTGAACGTGTTGCGGGACAACGACGTGACGCCGAGCGCGGTCGCCCGCGTGTCCCAGACGGCGACGGCCGTGCGGTGGGCCGCCGCCGGGCTGGGTGTGACGCTCGTCCCGGCCTCGGCGGTGCCCGAGGGCCACGCGCACCTCGTCCGCCCGGTCTTCCCGGCCGTGACCCAGCCCGTTGTCGCCGTTCTCCGGAAAGGCCCGGGACCGGCGGAAACGGCGTTGCTCGAACTGCTGCGCCGGGAAACCTGGTCGCATTCTTTCTCGCCGGTGTCCTGACGGCCGGGAACAATTCCCCGGAACAGCGTCAGCCCATCGGGAATTCCCCGCCGTCGACGATGAGGTTCCGTCCGGTCAGCCAGCTCGCCCGGTCGGACGCGAGGAACAGTACCGCGTCGGCGATGTCCCCGGGCCGGCCGTCGCGCCCCAGCGGCGTGGTGTCCCCGGCGTTGGTTTCGGCCGGCGCCACGCTCAGGCTCGCCCACTGTTCCCGCGTCGCTTCACCGCCGGGAGTGGCGGTGCGGCCCGGGGAAACGGCGTTGACGCGGATGCCGAGCGGCGCCAGTTCCAGCGCCAGGCCCCGGCTGTAGTTCTCCAGCGCCGCCTTCGCGGCCGTGTAGTGCAGGAACGGCCCGACCGGGGTGAGCACCGCGGCCGAGGAGACGTGCACGATCGTCCCCGCGCGCCGGTCCCGCATTCCCGGCAGCAGCACCGCATCCAGCCGGACCGAAGCCAGGTAGTTCAGGTCCAGCGCGTCCTGCCACTCCTCGTCGGTGATGGCCGACGAGTCCGCGTGCGGTCGCGCCCCGCCCGCGTTGTGGACCAGGACGTCGACCCCGCCGAGCACCTCCTCCGCGGCCGCGGCGAGCGCTTCCACCCCGGCCCGCGTCCGCACGTCGGCCTCCACAAAGGAAGCTCCGTCCGGCACCGTGCTCGTCGCCGAGCGGGCGGTCGTGAGCACCTCGGCGCCCGCGTCCAGGAACTGGCGTACGACGGCCGCGCCGATGCCGCGAGTGCCACCCGTGACCAGGGCTCGTTTTCCCGCGAGTTCCCGCGGTCCCGATCCGTTTCCGATCGTGGTCATGCCACCGGTCCTTTCTTACCGTGTTCGTCTTGGCCACGGTAGGTCCGGAAAAGCACGGGAAGCAAAGTCGAATTGTCAGCAGCCGCTATAGGGAACGCCTATGGCGCCATTGCGGGCAACCGGGTCGATATTGCCTTGCCCTCACCTGGGGCGGTGTCTACGTTCCGGTGATGCGTTCGAGACTGCTTGCGGTGACCTTCGAGGCGGACGACCCGGCTGGAGCGGCCGGGTTCTGGGCCGGGCTGCTCGGCCGGGAGGTCGTCGAGGACGCCGGCGGTGTGCTGCTGCCGGGCGGGGACGCCCAGCTCGGCCTGCGGTTCGTCCCGGGCCGCGCCGGCCGGCTCGGCGCGAACCGGATGCACCTGCACCTGACCAGCGCCGACCTCGACGACCAGCGGCACACGGTGGACACGGCGATCGGGCTCGGTGGCCGTCACGTCGACGTCGGGCAGCGTCCCGAGGAGCGGCACGTCGTCCTGGGCGACCCGGCCGGGTACGAGTTCTGCGTGATCGAGCCCGGCGACGATTACCTCGCCGGGTGCGGCCCGCTCGGTGAGCTCACCTGTGCCGGTTCCCGGCAGGTCGGCCGGTTCTGGAGCGAGGCGCTGGGCTGGCCCCTGGTGTGGGACCAGGGCGAGCAGACCGCGATCCAGTCACCGCGCGGTGGCACGAAACTCGCGTGGGACGTGTGGGATGGCACGCCCGAGGTGCCGAACCGGCAGCGCTTCGAGCTGCTCCCGGCGGACGGCGACCAGCGGGCGGCGGTCGACGAGCTGATCTCCCTCGGCGCCGCTCGGCTCGGCGTCCGCGACGACGGCACCGTCGTGCTGGCGGATCCGGACGGCACCGAGTTCCGCGTGCTCAGTGGGGATCGGCCTGGTTGAGCGTCGCGACGACCTGGTCGTAGTCGCCGCGGGCTTCGCCGTAGCGGAGGAACTTGACGCGCTCGACCTGGATCTCCTTCGCCTCCGGCCGGGTCTCCAGGATCGTCATGACCTCGGTGACGAACTCGTCGAGCGGCATGGCGTGCTCGCTCTCGGCCTGACCGGGCAGCAAGTCCGTCCGCACCGACGGCGGCACGAGTTCCAGCACGTCCACGGTGGTGTCGGCCAGCTGCAGCCGCAGGGATTCGCTGAGCATGTGGATCGCCGCCTTGGACGCGTTGTAGCTCGGGGTGACCTTGAGCGGGGTGAAGGCCAGTCCGGACGAGACGGTCACGATGGTGGCGTCCGGCCGGCTCCGCAGGTGCTCGACGAACGCGGCGATCAGCCGGATCGGGCCGAGTACGTTGGTCGTCACGACCTCCTCGGCCGACTCCAGGAACGACTCCGGCCGGTGCCAGTCCTCGACGCGCATCACGCCGGCCATGGTGACGAGCACGTTCAGCTCGGGGTAGCGGGCGAGCACGTCCTTCGCGGCGGCCTGGATGCTCGCGGCGTCGGTGGTGTCGATCCGCACGGTGCCGATGCCGGGGTACTCGGCGGCGATCTTCTCCAGCCGGTCGGTGCGCCGGCCGCCGACGATCACGGTGTTGCCCCGCTCCCGGAGGGCGAGCGCGAGCGCCAGCCCGATACCGCTGGTGGCGCCGGGGATGAAGAGGGTGTTTCCGGTGATGTCCATGCTCCGAGCATCACGCACCCGCCCGCGCGGTGGCAGAGAGCGGACATCGGGGGACCGGCGATCCCCGCCTCGCGTGGGTGAGGTTCGCGACCGGCGCGGTTGGACTCGGCCGGGCCGGGAACCCCGCACCGTGACGAAGGGAGCGCGGATGGCCGGGGAATCGGGTGTGATCGTCGTCGGGGGTGGGCTGGCGGGGCTGAGTGCCGCGGCGCGGCTGCACCGGGCCGGGATCGGGACCACCGTGCTGGAGGCGGGCGACGACGTCGGCGGCCGGGTCCGCACCGACGTGGTCGACGGGTTCCGGCTCGACCGCGGGTTCCAGGTGCTACTGCCCGCGTACCCCGCGGTGCGGCGGCTGGTCGACGTGAAAGCGTTGCGGCCCAAGCCGTTCACCCGCGGCACGATCGCCGTGACCGAGACGGGCCGCCGGTGGCTGGCTGGTCCGTGGCACGGGCTGCCCGCGGTGGGCGGGGCCGCCGGGTTCGCCGCCGGCCACCCCGGTGACGCCGCGCGGATGGCGGCCCTGGCCGCCCGGGATCTGCTGGCGCCGGACGCGACCGTCCGGGCCGACGCCGGGCGCAGCACGGCCGAGGAGCTGCGGCGCTGGGGCCTGAGCGCGGCCACGGTCGAGCAGGTGCTGCGGCCGTTCCTCGCCGGGGTGTTCCTCGACCCGTCGTTGCGGACGTCCGCGCGGATGTTCCACCTGCTGTGGCGCAGTTTCCTGCGTGGCGGCGGAGTACTGCCCGCCGAGGGCATGCAGGCCCTGCCGCGTCAGCTGGCCGACGGCCTGCCGCCCGGCACGGTCCGCACCGGCGTCGAGGTCGCCGAGATCACCGCCGACGGCGTCCGCACGGGCGACGGCGAGCACCTGCCCGCGCGAGCCGTGATCGTGGCGACCGACGGCGACACCGCCGCCCGGCTGCTGCCCGGCGTCGAGGCGCCCGCCTGGCACGCGGTGACGACGTTCTACTACCGCGCCGCGGCGACGCCGTTGCGGTCGCCGACGCTGCTGGTCGACGGGCTCGACGAGCTGCTGCTCAACACCGCGGTGCTCAGCGAGGTCGCCCCGGGGTACGCCCCGAGCGGCTCGGCGCTGATCTCCGCGTCGGTGCCCGATCGCACCGACGCCGGCCTGGAGCCGCAGGTCCGGCGACGGCTGGCCCGGATCTACGGCACCGGGACCGGCGGCTGGGACCTGCTGTCCGCGTATGCGCTGCCCCGGGCGTTGCCGGTGTTCGGGCCCGGTGCGCCGCTGCGACGTCCGGTGCGGCTCGCCCCCGGTCGTTACGTCTGCGGCGACCACCGCGACACGCCGTCGGTGCAGGGAGCGCTGGTGTCCGGGCAACGCGCGGCGGCGGCGCTGCTGGCCGACTTGACCGGCTGACGAACAGGCGGTGCCGAGCCTCTGACGGAGCGTATACGCTGTGTCCGGTTTCCGTGACGCTCGGGGAGGTGAGTGCGGTGCTGCGGTTGTTGGGGGAGGTGGCCGCGTCCGTCGACGGCGTTCCGGTGGACCTCGGGCACCCGCGGCAGCGGTGCGTGCTGGCCGCGCTGGTCGTCGAGCGCGGCCGGGTCGTGTCGACCGACCGGCTCGCCGAGCGGGTGTGGGGCGCCGCGGTGCCGTTGCGCGGCCGCGAAACCGTGCACAGCTACATCTCCCGGCTGCGCCGCGCCGTGAGCGCGGTGCCGGGGGTGAGCCTCGTCCGCCGGTCCGGCGGCTACGCGCTGATCGCCGACGCCACGCCGCTCCCGGTCGACCTGTACGTCTTCCAGGACCTCTGCGCGCGGGCCGGCGCGGACAGCGACGACGCGCGCGTGGTGTCGACCCTCACCGAGGCGCTGGCGTTGTGGCACGGACCGGCGCTGACCGGCCTGACCGGCGACTGGGCCGACGCCGAGCGCGACCGGCTGGAGCGGGCCCGGCTGGCGGCCCAGCTCGACCTGGCCGAGACGCGGCTGCGGCTGGGCGAGGGCACCGAGCTGGTCGCCGGGCTCGCCGCCCTGGCCGTCGGACACCCCTACGACGAGCGCATCGCCGGCCTGTACATGACGGCCCTGCACCGGGCCGGGCGGACGGCCGACGCCCTCCATCACTACCGGGAGGTCCACGCCCGGCTGTCCGAGGACCTGGGCATCGACCCGACCGCCGCGCTGACGGACACGCACCGGCGGCTGCTCGGGCGGGATCGCGAAGCGCGTCCGCCCGCCAGTGCAGGAAGGACCCCGGCCCGCCGCAACTGCCTGCCCCGCGACCTCCCGGACTTCACCGGGCGGGCCGCCGAGCTCGCCCGCCTGGTGACGTCGACCGGCGACCGGGCCACCGTCTACTCGGTCGACGGGATGGCCGGGGTCGGCAAGACGGCGTTCGCCGTCCACGCCGGGCACCTGCTGGCCGACCGCTTTCCCGACGGCGTCGTCTTCGTGGACCTGCAGGGGCACAGCGCGGGCAAGATGCCGCTGACCGCGGACGAGGCGCTGGACGTGCTGCTGGGCCAGCTGGGCCTCGCGGCGACCGGCGACGCCAAAGCGCAGTGGCGGGCGAAGACCGCGGCGCTGCGGCTCCTGGTCGTGTTCGACAACGCCGTGGACGAGACGCAGGTGGCCGCGCTGCTGCCCGCCGGTCCCGGCCTCGTGATCGTGACGAGCCGGGCCCGGCTGCCGGACCTCGCCGGGGCCCGGCCGATCTCCCTGGCCGTCCTGCCGGAGGAAGAGGCCACGGCGTTCTTCGCCCGGCTGGTGGGCACCGACCGGGCGGCCGCCGAACCCGAGGCCGTGGCGCGCATCGTCCGCCTGTGCGCGGGCCTGCCGCTCGCGCTGCGGCTGTCCGGCGCCCGGCTCGCGCACCGCACCGCCTGGCCGATCGCGTACCTGTCGGCGCAGCTGGCCGACGCGCGCCGGCGGCTGCCGAAGCTGTTCGCCGACCGCGAGGTGGCGCTGGCGTTCCGGATGTCCCACGAGCACCTGCCCCCGGAAGACCAGCAGCTCTTCTACGCGCTGGGCCGCCATCCCGGCGCCGACGCGGACACCGCCGTCCTCGCGGCGATGACCGGCACGCCGGTGGGCCGGGCCGACGACGCCCTGCAGCGGCTGGTCGACGTCCACCTGGCCGAGGAGGCCGTGCCCGGCCGGTACCGCCAGCACGACCTGCTGCGCCAGTACGCCCGCGGGCTCTCCGACGACCCGCGGATGACCGGGAAGATGCTCGACCACTACCTGGCGGCCGTCACCGACGCCGCGGCCAGCTTCGAGGCCGGCGGCCCGGAAGCGGCGGCGGCGCACGCGTGGCTGCTGGCCGAGCGCGGCAACCTCCTGGCCGCGACGCGCTGCGCCGCGGCCGAGGGCTACGGCACCCACGCCTGGCAGCTGGCCATCTCCTTCTGGCACTTCCTGGAGCGCGACCTCGGCGGCGACCCGATCGAGCTGCTGGAGCAGAGCCTGGCCGCGGCGCAGGAGACGGCCGAGGGCGGCGAAGGCCTGCTGAGCACGTTGCTGGCGCTGGCCCACTGGTCCGCCGGCCACACCTCGCGGGCCTTCGACCTGCTGACGGCGTCGGCGAAGCAGCCGGAGAACACCGAGTCCCACGCGCACACCCTCGCCCTGCTCGGCTTGATGCACCTGCAACGCGGCGACCACGAGCCGGCGGCGCGGCACGCGCAGGCGGCGGCCGACGAGCTGGCCGGCCTCGCCCGCCTGTCCCCGCTCGGCATCGACGCGCGGATCATCACCTGCTGGACCCGCGGCGTCGTCCGCTGGCTGAACGGCGACTACGAGCCGGCGCTGGCCTTCCTGCGCACGGCTTACGCGGGCTGCGACGAGCTGGGCCGGTTCAGCCCCAACGACCACGTGCTCACCGCGCTGGCCCGGTGCCTCATCGCGCTCGGCGACGGCGAAGAGGCCCTCGGCCACCTCCGCCAGGCCCGTGACCTGCGGCAGCGGATCGGCGACCGGGAAGGCGAAGCCGAGGCCCTGGTGCTCATCGGCACGGCCCACCGCGTGGCCGGACGCGCCCACGACGCCCTGGAGCCGCAGCGCGCCGCGGTGACCATGCTCGACGACGACGTCCGCCTCCAGGCCTACGCCCGGATCGAGCTGGGCCGGACCCAGCTCGCGCTGGGCCACGGAACCGAGGCCGTCGAGCAGTTCACGATCGTGGTCCGGGGCGAGCACCTCCACGAACGAGCCCAGGCCCACGCCGAACTCGCCCGCACCGGCGACGACCCGTCAGCGGCGCGGGACCACGAGCGGGCCGCCGCGGACATCGCCGCCCAGCTCGACCTGGACCGGCCGAAGTCGTTGCCCCACCTACGCCCCGCCGGCTGGTGAGCGGCGCACCTTGAACTTCAGGTGCAGCACCCGGTCACCCTGGATGACCACGTGCGGATCCTCGAGCAACTGCTGCCCCTCGATGCCGGCGAAGAAGCGTTTGCCCGACCCGAACACCACCGGCACGACGTCCATCGCCACTTCGTCCACCAGACCGGCGGCGAAGATCCGGCTGCCCGCCTCGCCCGCGTTCACCGCGATCGTCCGGTCCCCGGCCAGCTCCTGGGCCTTGGCGATCGCCGCCTTCGGGTCGTCGACGAAGTGGTAGGACGCCTCGGGGTGCCAGCCCGCCGGCTTGGGCCGGTGGGAGACCACGACCACGTGCTCACCCGCGGGCGGCTTCCCCTCCCAGCCGTTCATCAGGTCGAACAGCGTGCGGCCCATGACGATCACGCCGATGCTCTCCCACATCGCCCGGACGTAGGGCGCCGACGCGCTCGAGACCCGGAAGCCGTTGCCCGTCCCGGAATGGTCGAACTCCTCGTCGGGTGGCGTCTCGGTGATCGGGGTGTCGCCGGAGAAGTACCACTCGTGCAGCGGGCCGACGTCGTCGTGCTCGTCGGCGATGAAGCCGTCCACCGACACCACGTTCTGCATGATCACCGTGCCCACGGGCCCTCCTCAGGTCGTCTCGCTCGATCTTGGTGTCCCGGGCCGGGCCGCGCTTGTAAAAATCACTCGGCGGGCATCGGCGGGAACGGCCCTTCGGCGGGGAACCGGCGCCGCAGGGCCAGGAACTCCGTCGGGGTGTGGCCGGTGAAGTCCTTGAACTCCTTGCCGAAGTGCGCCTGGTCGAAGTAGCCGACGCGGTGCGCGAGATCCGCCCAGCCGGCCGGGCCCAGCGCGTCCACCGAGAGGATCAGCCGTGCGAAGCGGTAGATCCGCGCCACCCGTTTCGGGGTGATCCCGACGTGGGCCTTGAACTGCGCGGCCAGGTGGTTGCCGCTCACCCCCGCGGCCTCGGTCAGCGCGCCGACCGGGACCGCGCCGTAGGAGGTCGCCAGCCGTCCGCCGGTGTGCCGGACCAGGTCGAGACCACGCGCCGGCGCCTCGGCGAGCCGGGCGCGCAGCTCCTCCTCGACCACCCGCAGCGTCTCGCCGGCCGACGCGAGCTCCCCGAGCCGGTCGCGGATCCGGTCGAGGGACCGGTGCCAGACGGCGTCGACCGGCACCCACCGGTCCCGCAGCTCACTGGCCGGCACGCCGACGAACGGCGACAGCCCCCACGGCTTGAAGTGCACCCCCACGAGCCGCACCCGCGCGGGGAACTCGACGCGGAAGCGCCGGGTCCACATCCCCATGAACCACCCGTCGGCGAACACCGCCGGCGGCACCGAAGGGTCGGAGTCGTACAGCCGGACGGGCGCGCCCAGGTTGAGGAACAGGTGCGCCGACGGCATCGGCGGGACGGTCATCAGCCGGTGGCCCGGCACGCCGGTCTGGCAGTAGACGTCGTCGACGAACCGGTCGAGCGGCGGGGCGGGCACCTGGCCGACGTACTCCATGAGCCCAGTGTGGCCGGGCCGGTCCGGCCCGCGCGATAGGTTGCCCGCCATGACCGAGCCCGGACCCTGGCCCCCGGCCCCGATCAGGACCGAGCGGCTCGTGCTGCGCGAGTCCGAAGCCCGGGACCGCGCGGCGTTCGTCGAGCTGTTCGCCTCGCCTGAGGTCGGCGGCTACATCGGTGGCGCGCAGCCGCGCGACGAGCTGGAGCGCACGGTGGCCGAGGTGCCCGGGCGGCGCTTCGGCCTCTTCGCGGCCGACCTCGACGGCGCGATGATCGGCATGATCACGCTCGACCGGCGCGACGCGGAGACCGAGCTCGGCTACCTGTTCCTGCCGGCGGCGTGGGGCCACGGGTACGCCACCGAGGCGTGCGCGGCGGCGCTCGGCTGGTTCGCCGGCGTTCGCCCCGGCGAGCCGGTGGCGCTGCGCACCCAGACCGCCAACGTCCCCTCGATGCGGCTCGCGGCGAAGCTGGGGTTCACCGAGGTGGAGACGTACGAGGCGTACGGCGCCCAGCAGTGGCTCGGCCGGTGGTCGCCGGTCAGGCCGGCCGGCCGGTGAGTGGCTGCAGGCCCGCCGGATCGGGCAGGCCGTAGCGGGTGTTGAGCACCTGCATGGCCGCGCCGGCCGCGACCACGTCGGTGCCCAGCGTCGTCAAGCTGACCTCCACGGTGAGCCAGTCGGCGCCGGGGAGCTGGGTGCGCACCGCGTGCTCGACGGCGTCCCGGTAGACGTCGCCGTGGCGGAGCAGGTCGGCGCCGCCGAGGACGATGTGGCCCAGGTCGAGCGTCTGCAGCAGGTTCACCACGCCGGTCGCGAGCACGGCCGCGGCCGCCGCGGGGTCGGCCGCCCGTTCGTGGACGGCTTCCAGGCAGCCGTGCCGGCCGCACGCGCATCGCGGCCCGTCGAGCTGGACGACCGTGTGGCCGAACTCGCTGGCGTTGGTGTGCGCGCCGCGGTGGGCGGCGCCGCGCAGCCACAGGCCGGCGCCGACCCCGGCGTCGACCACCACCAGGGCGGCGTCGCGGAAGGCGGGGCCGCGGCGCCAGGCTTCGGCGGTGACCCCGGCCGTGACGTCCTTGTCCACCACCACCGGCAGGCCCAGCGCGCGTTCGGCGAGCTCGGCCAGCGGGACGTCGCGCCAGTGCCGCAGCCGGTGCGCGCCGCGGACAGTGCCGCTCGACTGGTCGAGCGGCCCGATCATGCCGACGCCGACACCCGCCAGGATCCGGGCCGGGTCCGCGCCGGCGGCCGGCTCGGGTGCGCTCAGGCGGTGTTCGGCGATCATCGTCGTGACGCCGGCAGCGAGCCGGACCAGCAGCTGCTCCGGGGTGAAGTCGTCCGGCAGCGGGGTCGTGGCGGACGCGCGGACGGTGCCGGCCAGGTCCGTCAGGGCCAGGCGCAGCTCGCGGCGGGTGACCTGCGCGCCGATCGCCCAGCGGCTTTCGGGGACGAGCCGGTAGACCGCGGCCGGTTTGCCCAGCGCCGGCCGCCGCACGCCGGCCGGTTCGAGCAGGCCCTCCTCGACCAGGCGCGCCAGCACCTTCGACACCGCCTGCGGGGTCAGCCCGGTGACCTCGGCGACCGTGCCCCGCTCGAGGGTGGGCAAGGTTCGCGCCAGCGCGATCACCAGGGCCTCGTGGTAGTCCCGCAGGAAAGCCAGGTGCACCGCGTCACCTTACCGCCGGTGTCTGGAACTAACGCAACAGCGTTGCTAAAGTCGCCGGAATGGAGGATCTCACCCGCCGGCGCCGCTGGGCCGCGCTGCTCGCACTGGCCCTCGGCTCGGTCGCGATCGGGCTGACCGAGTTCGTGCCGGCCGGGTTGCTGCCGGACATCGCGCGCAGCGTGCTCGGGGCCGAGTACGCCCGGTCCGAACCGGACGCCGTCGCGCACGCCGGCTGGATGATCACCGCGTACGCGCTGGGCGTGGTCGTCGGCGCGCCGCTGATCGCCACGATCACCGCGCGGCTGCGGCGCAAACGCCTGGTGCTCGGGTTGCTGGTGCTGTTCGTGCTCGGCACCGCGGCGTCCGCGCTGGCCTCGACGTTCGGGCTGGTCCTGGCGGCCCGGTTCGCCGCCGGGCTGCCGCACGGCGCGTACTTCGGGGCGGCCGGGCTGCTGGCGGCGTCGCTGATGGGGCCCGGCAGCGAGGGCCGGGGGTTCGCGGTGGTGCTGAGCGGGCTGACCGTCGCCAACGTGGCGGGCGTCCCGGTGATCACGCGGCTGGGGCAGGCCGTCGGCTGGCGGACGGCGTACCTGGTCATCGCCGGGGTGTTCCTGCTCGCGCTGCTGGCCGTGGCGCTCACGGTGCCGGACGCGCCGGCCTCGGGCGGGTCGCCGGCCGACGAGCTGCGGGCGTTGCGGCGGCCGCAGGTGTGGCTGGTCGTGGCGACCGCGTCGATCGGGATCGCCGGGTTTTTCGCGGTGGACAGCTACCTGGCGCCGATCACGACGTCGGTCACCGGGCTGTCGTCCGGGTCGGTCGCCTGGGTCCTGGTCGCCGTCGGGCTGGGCATGACCGTCGGCAACGTCCTGGGCGGCTGGTCCGCCGACCGGAACCTGCACCGGGCCATGGTGGCGGGCTTCGGCGCGGTGATCGTCGCGAACGTCTACTTCGGACTGACCGCCGGCTCGGCGTTCGGGCTGTTCACCGGCGCCTTCCTGATCGGCGGGACGATCCTGTTCCTGGGCCCGGTCCTGCAGGCGCGGCTGATCGCGGTGGCGCCGGGCGCCCAGCTGATGGGGGCGGCGCTCAACCAGTCGGCGTTCAACGCGGCCAACAGCATCGGCGCGGCGCTGGGCAGCGTGGTCATCGCGGTCGGCCTGGGCTACCGCGCGACGGCATGGGCCGGCGTCGTGGTGAGCGCGATCGGGTTCGCGCTGGCCGTGGCGGGCTTGGCGGTGGAGCGCCGTCGGGCCGCCCGGCCGGCGGCGGTCGCGGAAGGGGACCGGATAGGGTCCGGCGGGTGAAATACCCGGAACTGGAAACGGCGATCCTGAACCTCGTCATCGCGGCGAGCGACGAGAGCGCCGCGGCGTTCGGCGCCGCGACGATCACCCGGCTGCTCCGGGAAGAAGCCGTGGAAGACGCCGTACCGGACGAACTTTCCGAAGACGCCTGGGCCGCGCTGGCCACCGCCCGCGAGTCGATCCTGACCGTCGACGCCGGCGAGCTGGGGGCGCTGATCGAGCGGATCGACGCGGGGATCCTGGTCGACGACGACCTCGACCGCGGGATCGTCGCCGCGCTGACCGCCCTGATGCACTGGAACAGCTACCTCCAGGGCGGCCGGCGCGGCGAGCTCTACGAACTGGCGATCCGCTCGATCGAGGACGTCGACTTCCAGGTGTCCGCCGATCTGGACGACATGCTGGCCACCCCCGAGATGGCCGCGGAGTACGACCGGATCCGCGGCCTGCTCACCTCCTAGCGGGCGACCCCGGCGGCCGCGATGATCGCGGCCGCCGCGGCCATGCCCGCGGCGTTCGGGTGGTACGGGTACGCCGGGGACGCCGGCACCGCGCCTTCCAGCCACCGGGTCGCGGGTGCCGCGCACAAACCGTGCCGGGCACTCGGGTTCCGGATGTCCACATAGGACGCCTTGGTGCGGGCTGCCTGGCCGACCAGCATCACCATCAGGCGGTCGAACGTGGCCTGGATGTAGTTCGCGTCGGCGGCGGTGTAAGGGTCGGCCGGGTAGCAGCCACCCGGTTGCCAGTAGGTCAGGTAGCCGACGACCACCACGCGGGCGGCGGGGGAGCGGCGGTGGATCTCGGCCAGCGCGGCGGCCACTTTCGGTGCGGTGGCGGCGATCCGCGCCTGGAACTGGTCGACGCCGCCGGTGGTGTACTGGTCCCGGCACGACGGGACGACGGGCCCGTCCGGGCTCGCGCACGTCACGAACGCCGAGCTGAGGACGATGTCGTTGGCGGCGATCGCGAGCGTGACGAGGTCGGTGTCCCGGCGCAGCGCGTCGAACTGCGGTGCGACGATCCCGGCCTGCCGCCCGCTGAGGTCGGCGGTCGTCGCGCCGGAGCACGTCACGTCGGTCAGCGTCGCGCCCAGCCGGCCGGCCAGGACGTGCGGCCAGTTCCTGTTGGAGCGCAGGCACGTCGCGTCGATCTGATCCGGGATCAGCGGGCCCGCGGCCGACGAGTCGCCGAGCGCCACGTACCGGATCCGCCCGCTCGCCTCCGCCGGTGCGGCGGCCAGGCAGGCCAGCAGCACCAGCACCAGCACGTACCTCACTGGACCGGCTGCCCTTCGCTCGCCGTGACGGCCTGGTCCTGCACCGCGGCGCGCCGGATCGACATGCCCAGCACCGGCACCAGGGCGACGGCGACGCAGGCCGCGGCGGCGAACACGTAGTAGGGCGCGACGAGGCTGTCCGTGGAGCCTTCGATGAGGCCGTAGACGTACGGCCCGACGAAGCCGCCGGTGATCCCGAGCATGTTGATGAACGCGAGCCCGGCCGCGGCCATCAGGCCGGACAGGCGTGACATCGCGACCGACCAGAACAGCGGCAGCGTGCCGAAGGCGAAGAAGTTCGAGATGAAGAGCAAGCTGATGCTCCACACCGGGTTCCGCGACACCAGGAAGCCCACGAGGACCAGCAGCACGGCGCCGGCGCAGATCCCGATGAGCGTCACCTCGTGGCCGTACCGGCGCTTGAACCAGGGGAAGAACAGCACCCCGGCCAGCCCCGAGATGCCGCCGCTGCCCGCCACGAGGCCGATCAGGAACGGGCTCTGCAGGCCGAGCGACTGGATGTAGGCGGGGAAGTTGAAGCCGATCCCGCCGCCGATCGACTGGTTGATCAGGTAGATCGCGCCGAGCAGCAGCACGGTCGGGTGGCCGAACGCCCGGCGCAGGTTCCCGCGCACGCGCGTCGGCGACGCCGCGGTGTCGCCGACGGCCCGCTCCGAGAGCATGGCCGCTTCCTCCGCCGTGAGCCACTTCGCGTCCGTGGGCCGGCTGGGCAGCGCGAACCAGACGACGATGCCGATGAGGACGGTGACCAGGCCTTCGACGAGGAACATCCACTGCCAGCCGCGCAGCCCGGCGACACCCTGCAGTTCCATCAGCGCGCCGCCGACGGGGGAGCCGATGATGACCGCGACGCAGGGCGCGACGTAGATCAGGCCGACGATCGTGACGCGGTGCTTCTGCGAGAACCACTGCGTGACCATGTACATCATCGCCGGGAACAGGCCCGCCTCGGCGGCGCCGAGCAGCAACCGCAGGATGTAGAACGAGACGTCGTCGCCCACGAACATCATCGCGGCGGAGACGATGCCCCACGTGATCGCGATGCGCGTGATCCACAGGCGCGCGCCGACGCGGTAGAGGATCAGGTTGCTCGGCACCTCGAGCAGCGCGTAGCTGATGAAGAACAGGCCGGCGCCGAGCCCGTAGGCGGCCGCGCTGAGGCCGATGTCGGCCGCGAGCGAGGTCTTGGCGAGCGCGACGTTCGTCCGGTCCACATAAGACATGAAGTAGGCGAGGCCGAGCACCGGCAGCAGCCGGGTCACGGCCTTCTTGGTGGCGAGTTCGTGCAGGAGGTCTCGTGCGTTCGTCATTGGACGCCTTTCAGGTGACTTCTCACGCTGATACCGTCTGACCTGCAATACTACGGAGTATCACGGTAGGGTTCGGCGCGTGTTGGTGTCAACAGCCCGAGCCGGACATGGGATGATGGGACACCTGAAGAACGAGGAGGACGACCAGGTGAGCGCGAGCCCCGACGTCGAACCCGGTGCGCGGAGCAGGATCCTCGACGCCGCGGCGGAGGCCTTCATGGCGACCGGGTTCGCCAACGCCACGATCGACGACATCGCGCGCGACGTGGGTGCGACCAAAGGCCTCGTGTACTACCACTTCCGGTCGAAGTTCGACATCTTCCTCGCCGTCTACGAGGAGGCGATGGGGCGCGTGCGCGAGCGGATCGAGGTGCTCGCCCACGGCGACGGCACGGGTCGCGACCGGCTCGTGGCGATGTCGGAGGCGCACGTGGTCAACCTGATGCAGGACCTGGCCTACCACCACGTCGTCCACCAGGCGGTGCGCGGCCAGGTGGCGACCGCGCTGAAGGCGCGCCAAGTCGCGGCACTGCAGGAGCTGAACCAGCTGCGCAGCGACTACGAGCAGCTGTTCCGGAAGGTGGTGGAGGCCGGCCTCGCCGACGGCTCCCTGCGCGCGGTCGACGCGTCGCTGGCCACGCGGACCCTGCTGAGCAACCTCAACGCCGTCGACACGTGGTTCCGTCGGATCGAGGGCCAGCCGGCCGAGGAGATCCACGCACTGGCGCGCAGCGTCGTGGACCTCCTGATCGGCGGCCTGGCCGGCTGACCCCGGCCACGGCCGCCTATCAGCGCGGGATCAGAACTCGTCCGCTTTGGTCAGCTCGTGCTCGAAGGCGTCCGCCCGGGCGACGAGCGTCTTGAGGGGACGCTCGAACTCGAGCTCGATGCTGAGGTCCTCCAGGGGCAGCGTGTGCTTGAGCAGCGCGACCCCGTCCACGACCGCCGCGCCGCCGGCGGCCGCGGCCCCGGCCAGCTCCAGCAGCTGCCGCAGGTCGATCTTGTCGGCCCAGCCGACCGGCGAGGAGATCTCGACCCACGCGCCGCCGTCCAGCTCGGGCAGGTGGTGCACCGTCGCCTGCTGCGTCCGGTCCTGCGGCCCGGCGAGGCGGAACCGCAGCCAGTCGCCTTGCTCCTCCAGGACTTCGTACCGCGTCCGGACAAAGTTGATCACATCGGTCCAGGTGGTCACCCGCTCCGCCTCTCGCCTAAGACCTTCCAGCGAGAGGAGCATCTCACGCCGCGGTCGGGCCCGGCACTCCGGACATACCGACGGCTCAGCCGAGCGCCATGTCCTGGGAGCGCGACGGGACGGCGTCGAGGATGGCGAGCGTCGCGTCGTCGAACCCGATCGAACCGGCGGCGACGTTCTCCTCGAGGTGCCTGGCGGTCGCGGTGCCGGGGATGAGGTGGACGTTCGGCGCGTGGTGCAGCAGCCAGGCCAGCCCGATCTGCGACGGCGTGGCGCCGAGGGACTCCGCGACGGTGTGCACGGCCGGCTCGTCGGTCACCTTCGGCAGGCCCGGGAACGCGCCGCCGAGCGGGAAGAACGGCACCCAGGCGATGTCCTCGGCGAGGCAGAGCTCGAGCATGTCCTCGTCCTCGCGGCTCACCAGGCTGTACGCGTTCTGCACGCAGGCGATGCCCGCCGGGAGCGCCCGGCGCAGGATCTCCAGGGTCACGCTGCTGAGCCCGATCGCGCCGATCTTGCCTTCGTCGCGCAGCGCCGTCATGACCTCGAGCTGGTCGTCGAGGTCGACCAGCTGGTCACCTTCGGCCTTCAGGCCGGGCCGGGTGTCCAGGCGGCGCAGGTTCACGACGCCGATCTGCTCGGTGCCGAGGGTCCTGAGGTTGTCCTCGACGCTCGCGCGCAGCTCGTGGGGGCGCTGCGCGGGGCGGAGCCGGATCGGCCCGCCGGGGTTGGGGTCGGCGCCGACCTTGCTGACGACCAGCACGTCGTCCCCGGGCCGGAGCGCGTCGCGGATGACGCCGTTGACGAAGGCGTTGCCGTAGAACTCGGCGGTGTCGAGGTGGTTCACGCCGAGGTCGATCGCGTGGCGCAGGAGCGTGACGGCCGCGTCGCGGTCGTCGTGCAGGCGTTCGAGCTGCATCGCCCCGTACCCGACGCGGTTGACGGTGCGGCCGGCGAGCGGAGCGGTGGTGGCGATGGGGGGCATGGGCATCCCGTCAGTCGTGCGATGATGGCGAAGCGGAGGAACCTCCGTTAAGTCGACCGTAGCACAACCGGAGGTGCCTCCGTTTTGTCGTCACCCGATCCGGCCGCCGCCGACCGCCCGGTCCGCTCCGACGCGCGCCGCAACCGCGAGAAGCTCGTCGCCGTCGCGCAGGCCGCTTTCGCCGGCGCCGACGGCCCCGTCGCGCTCGAAGCGATCGCCCGCGAGGCCGGCGTCGGGATCGGCACGCTCTACCGGCACTTCCCGACCCGCGAAGCCCTCGTCGAAGCCGTCTACGCCGCCGAGCTCGACGACGTCGCCACCAGCGCCCCGGCGCTGCTCGGCAAGCTCCCGCCCGAGGCCGCCCTGCGCGCCTGGCTGGACCGCTACGCCGCCTTCTTCCAGACCAAGCGCGGCATGGGCGACGTCTTCCGCGCCGGGGTGGCGTCCGGGCGCATCGCCACCCCGGTGACGCGCAAGCGCATCACCGGCGCGATCGGCACGATCCTCACCGCCGGGGCGGCGGCCGGCGTCTTCCGCGCCGACGCCGACCCCGAAGACTTCACGCTGATCGTGCTCGGGATCTTCCTGTCCACGGTGGAGGACCGCGACCCGGAGCGGATCGGGCGGCTGCTCGACCTCGTCGTCGACGCCCTGCGCCCGAAGTAGATTTCTTTCGCGGCGATGTCGAATGGGGCCGCGGTCGTTCGTCGCCCCAGTGAGAGACCGGCACCGGGCCGGTCGCCCCCACACCGGAGGCCCGCGATGTCCGTCATCACCGTCACTCCCGCGAAGTCCCTGCTCACCGGCGGTCTGACCGCCGTGGCCGCCGCCACCGCGGCGACGTCGCTCCTGGCCGCGGCGGCCGAGTTCGCCGGCATCGGCGCCGTGGTCGCCGGTGCGCCGATCCCGGTGACCGGGTTCGCCGTGCTGACCGCCGTCTTCTCCACGGTGGGCGTGCTGCTCGCCCTGGTGCTGGCCCGCACGGTGCGCCACCCGCGCGCGGTGTTCCTCCGCACCACGCTCGCGCTCACCGCGCTGTCGCTGGTCCCGGACGTGCTCGCGGACGCGCCGGCGAGCACGAAGGTGCTGCTGATGCTGGCCCACGTGGTCGCCGCCGCGATCGTCATCCCGGCCGTCGCCCGCCGCACCCCCGCCGCGCGGGCGTGACCGCCGTGAACCACGAAAGCGTGAGTGCCACCTTGACGATCGCCGAGCCCGCCGCGACGGTGTTCGCCGTGCTGGCGGACCCCGCGGCCCACGCCGCGATCGACGGCACCGGCTGGGTCCGGGAGCCCGTCGAACAGGCGCCGTTGACCGCGGTGGGGCAGATCTTCCGGATGGACATGCACCACTCCGGCCACCCGGACGGCGACTATCAGGTCGTCAACAAGGTCGCGGTGCTCGACGCGCCGCGCGCCATCGGCTGGCTCACCGGGTCCGCCAAGGGCGACGGCGAGGTGGAGTACGGCGGCTGGATCTGGCGCTACGACCTGACGCCGCGCGGCCCAACCGGCACCGAGGTCACGCTCACCTACGACTGGTCGGGGGTGCCGCGGTTCGTCCGGGAGCGCGGCATCCGGTTCCCGCCGTTCGGTCCCGCGCACCTCATCGACTCGCTGCACCACCTGGCCGACCTCGCCCACCGCGTGTCCGTTTAGGAGTTTCGCCATGACGCAGTACCTGCTCGCCGTCCAGCTCGACGAAAGCGTGCCGGAGACCGAGGAAGAGACCCGGACGCAGATGGCGCGGACGGGCCGGGTCGTCGACGACATGAAGGCCGCCGGGGTGTGGGTGTTCGTCGGCGGGCTGAAGCCCTCGCACGCCTCGACCGTCGTCCGCCCCGGCGGCGGCACGACCACGATCACCGATGGCCCGTTCGCCGAGACGAAGGAACAGCTCGGCGGGTTCTGGGTGATCCGGTGCGCCGACCTCGACCAGGCGCTGGCCTGGGCCGGGAGGTGCGCGCTCGCCTGCGGGCAGCCGATCGAGGTGCGCCCGTTCGACGACTTTTCGCAGGACTGAGCGCGGATGGACCTCGACAGCGTCTACCGGGCCGAGTACGGCCGGTGCGTGGCCACGCTGACGCGGCTGCTCGGGGACATCGGGCTCGCCGAGGAGGCCGTCCAGGACGCGTTCGCCGTCGCCGCCGTGAAGTGGGCCGAGGCGCCGCCGGCCAACCCCGGTGCGTGGATCGTGACCACCGCCCGCCACCGCGCGATCGACCGCCTGCGCCGGGAATCCACCCGGGAGGCCCGCCACGCGCAGGCCCTGCTGCTGCACCAGCCCGACGAGCCGGAGGAGGCCGGACCCGTGCGCGACGACCAGCTCCGCCTGATCTTCACCTGCTGCCACCCGGCGGTGTCGCCGCTCGCGCGGACCGCGCTCACGCTGCGCCTGCTCGGCGGGCTGGAGGTGGCGGAGATCGCGCGGGCCTACCTGGTGCCGGAGGCGACCGTCGCGCAGCGGATCGTCCGGGCGAAGAAGAAGATCCGCGACGCCGGCATCCCGTACCGGGTACCCGGCGCCGCGGAGCTGCCCGAGCGGCTGGGCTCGGTGCTCACCGTGCTGTACCTGGTGTTCAACGAGGGGTACACCTCGACGGCGGGGGAGCTGCTGCGGACGGACCTGTGCCTGGAGGCCGTCCGGCTGACGCAGGCGCTCGCCGACCTGATGCCGGACGAGCCCGAGGTGATCGGGCTGCTGGCGCTGCTCCTGCTCACCGAAGCCCGCCGGCCGGCGCGGGTGGGGCCGGCGGGGGAGCTGGTGGTGCTCGCGGAGCAGGACCGCTCGCGGTGGAACCACGAGCTGATCGCCGAAGGACACGACCTGGTGCGCCGGTGCCTGCGTCGTAACCAGCCGGGGCCGTACCAGATCCAGGCCGCGATCAACGCCGTGCACACGGACGGCCCGGCCACCGACTGGACGCAGGTGCTGGCCCTCTACGACCAGCTGCAGCAGCACACGCCGACGCCGATCGTGGCGCTCAACCGCGCGGTCGCCGTCGCCGAGGTCCACGGCCCGGCACTGGCCCTCGCCACCATCGAGGAGCTGGACCTGCCGGGCTACCACCTGCTGCCGGCCACCCGCGCGGACCTGCTCACCCGCCTGGGCCGCACACCGGAGGCGATCACCGCCTACGACGCGGCGATCTCCTTGGCCACCAACGAAACGGAACGAACCTTCCTGAAGACGCGACGGGCGCGCGCGGCTGGGGTCCGGATGTCCTGAAGGGCACCCTCAGGGACGTGTGGTCCCTGGGGGTGCCCTTCAGGGCGTTGAGCCCCGGGTCGGGCGATCAGGTACCAGGACGGGATCGTCAGCCGGGGCACCGGACAGCTCGCCGGGTGCGGCCACGGGCGCTGCGACGCGGCCATGCTCCCGGTCTACCGGAACGGCAGTCGGCCGATTCCCCTTGCACCGAAACGTAAGCCGCGATGGAGCCGAGCGCCTTTACCGGTCGCGGCGTTCGTGATCACCGCGCCGCCGCGGGAGTGTCCGGCCAGGATGGTCGGGCCGGGGCGGGTGGCCGGGAACGACCGGTGGCCGGCGCCCCGAGGCCGTGACCGGCCCGGCACCCGGACGGCGGCGACGCGAAAGGCGTCAGGTCGTCACCGCGTCGCGGAAGGCCTCGACGTGGGCTGCGGCGCACTCGGTCGGGAGGTCGGCGGGGATGACGACGCTGCCGGTGATCGTCATGGCCGGCTTGAGCGGGATCGCGCTGACGCGGGTCGAGCCGATCTCGGCGACCTGCCCGGCGGGTAGCACCGCCCAGCTGCCCGGGTCGGAGCCGACCTCGACGATCGTGTCCTGGGTCGTGCCCACCGGCCGGCCGAGCCGGGGGCTCACGCCGGCGTCGCGCAGCGCGGCGGTGAGGGCGTCGTGCAGCGGCGGGTCGTGCTGTCGCGAGGGGAGCCGCAGGACGCTCTCGGCCAGTTCGGTGATGCCGACGACCGTCCGGTCCGCGGCCGGGTGCTGCCGGGACACCACCGCGAACAGCGGTTCCGTCCAGGTCGGCAGCACCTTGAGCCCGGGGGCCGAGAGCACGCCCCGGGCCAGCGCGACGTCGAGCTCGCCCTGCCGCAGCGCGTTCAGGCGGGCGTCGAGCGGCAGGTCGACGAGCACGACGTCGAACGGCGAGCCGGCTTCGCGCAACGCGTCGATGCCGCGCTCCAGCCGCGTGGTGAACCCGGCGGCCGTGCCGATCCGCATCGTGCCCGCGGCCGTCGTGGCGGCGAGCCGGACCTGGTCGGCGGCCGCGAGGGCGGCCCGCGCCGCGTCGAGCACCCGACGGCCGGTCGCCGTGAGCTGGACCCGGCGTGGCGAGCGGTCGAACAGCCGGACGCCCAGCTCGCGTTCCAGCCGGGCGATCTGCTGGCTGACCGCGGGCTGCGCGATGTGCAGCCGCTCGGCGGCCCGGCCGAAGTGCAGCTCGTCGGCGACGGTGACGAAGTATCGCAACGCCCTCAGTTCCACTGATCCTCCCACCTGCGACGATAAGGACATCTTATCGCTGCGCGTGCGCACTGGACCTGGTTCGCCGCGGGGCGCGGTGCTGAAGTCGTCCCATGAGTATCGATCTGGGTTTGCTCGGCGCCCACCTGCGCGAGCACGAGGTGTCCCCGGAACGGGCCGCCGAACTCGAGGACGCCGGTTACGGCACGCTGTGGCTGGACGCTTCGCCGCCGGCCGACCTGAAGCTGGTGGAGGAGCTGCTCGACGCGACCACCCGGCTGGCCGTCGGGACGAGCGTGGTGAACGTCTGGACCGCCGACGCGGCGACCGTCGCCGCGTCCTACCACCGGATCGTGGCTCGGCACCCCGATCGGTTCCTGCTCGGCGTGGGCATCGGGCATCGCGAGGTCGACACCGGATACGCGTCGCCGTACGAAAAACTGGCGTCCTATGTGGACACCTTGACTGCGGCCGGGGTGCCCGCCGACCGGGTGGTGCTGGCCGCCCTCGGCCCGAAGATGCTGCGGCTGGCCGGTGAGCGCACCGCCGGGACCGTCCCGTGCATGATCACCACCGAGCACACCCGGCGGGCCCGGGCCGCCCTCGGCGCCGGGAAGCTGGTGCTGCCCGGGCACTTCGTGCTGCTGGACGACGACGTCGACCGCGCCCGCGCGACTGCCCGCTCCGCCCCGCCGGGGACGGCGCTGGTGGTCACCAACTACGTCGCCAACCTCCGCCGGCTCGGCTTCACCGACGACGACTTCGCCGGCCACGGCAGCGACCGCCTGATCGACGCGCTTGTCCTGCACGGCGGGCCCGCCACGATCGTCGCGGGTGTCCGCGCGCACCTGGATGCGGGCGCGGACCACGTCGGTATCTACCCCCTCGGCGACGACCCGATCGGCACCCTCCGCGGGGTCGCCGAGGCTGTGTTGGCCTGATCCGTTCGTCGTCTCGGTCCGTTCCGCTCCCTGGACGTGCTGGCCGGACGCGGGGGCGGGTGTCCAGAATGCCCGCATGACAGCGTGGACGGACGAAGTCCGGACCGACGAAGCCCGGCCGGCGGTCGAGCTGACCGTGGCCGTCCGGATCCGCATCGACCCGGGGCACGCGGCCGGCCTCACCGCGCGGCTGCTGGAGTCCTTTGAGGACACTCTCGGCGTCCGGTTCGACGAGCGCCCGGACGCACAGGTGGTGGACCTGGCGACCCGCCGCCCGGCCGTCCGGATCGAGGCGGGCTCGCGACGGGTCCTGGTCCGTGGGACAGCGCTGGAGCTGACGCGGCTGGAGTTCGAGCTGCTGCTGTTCCTGGGCCGCCACCCGGACGTGGTGTTCAGCCGCCGCACCCTGCTGACGGAGGTCTGGGGCGTGCCCCACCACGGCGGCGAGCGCACGGTGGACGTCCACGTCCGCAAGCTGCGCCACAAGTTCGAGCCGGAGCCGGCCCCGATCACGACGGTCCGCGGGGTCGGCTACCGCTTCGACAGCTCCGCGGAGGTCATCGTGGTGTGAAGTGTGGTGGCTGTAGCGCCGTGACCTCCGGGACCGGGCCCTCGAACCGCTCGATCTCCACCGCCGCGTGCTGGCCCGCGCAGCCCTGCGACAGCCGGGACGACGGGATGTCCGCCGTCAGGACGTTCGGGTTGCCGTGGGCGCACAGCGGGCCCGTGGGGTGGTTCTCGACCGGGTCGAACCACGCTCCCGTCGGGAGCTGGACCACGCCCGGGCGCAGGGCGTCGTCCAGGACCGCGCCCGCCAGGCACGCGCCGCGCTTGTTGAACACCCGGACCACGTCGCCCGTGACGATGCCCCGTGCCTCGGCGTCGGACGGGTTGAGGCGGATCGCCTCGCGGCCCGCCACCTTGCCCGCGCGGCTGACGTCGCCGCCGTCGAGCTGGCTGTGCAGGCGCGTGTGCGGCTGGTTCGCGATCAAGCACAACGGCCCGGATTCCCGTGGTGGCAACCAGACCGGGTGCCCGGGGCAGTCGTCGTACCCGAAGCCGGCCACGACGGCCGACGTGATCTCGATCCGGCCGCTGGGGGTCTTCAGCGGGTGGGCGACCGGGTCGGCGCGGAAGTCCGCCAGCAGCGTGTGGTGCGTCGGCCCCGGCGGGAGCCGCAGTTCGCCGGCCGACCAGAACTCGGCGAACGGCGGCGCACCGGAAGAAAGCCGCCAGCCCTCGTAGAGGTGTTCCAGCCATTCCCGCGGCGAGCGTCCTTCGGTGAAGGAAGCGGCGACGCCGAGCCGGGCCGCGAGACCCGCGAAGATCGCGTAGTCGTCACGCGCTTGCCCGGCGGGCTCGGCGATCCGGTGCATCGCGATCAGGTGCGTGTCACGGCGCCCGGACCCCAGGTCCTCGCGCTCCAGCGTCGTCGTGACCGGCAGGACGACGTCGGCGTGGCGGGCGGTGGCCGTCCAGAACGGTTCGTGCACCACCACCGTGTCCGGCCGGGTGAACGCGCGCCGCAGCCGGTTGAGGTCCTGGTGGTGGTGGAACGGGTTGCCGCCCGCCCAGTAGACGAGCCGGGTGTCCGGGTACCGCCGGACCTCGCCGTTGTAGTCGTAGGCCGCACCGGGGTGCAGCAGCAGGTCCGCGATCCGGGCGACCGGGATGAACTCCTTCACCGGGTTGACGCCCCGGGGCAGGTACGGCGTCCGGACCTCCGGGCCGGTGTCGCCGACGTCGCCCATCGAGCCGTAGCCGTGGCCGAACCCGCCGCCCGGCAGGCCGATCTGCCCGAGCATCGCGGCCAGGGTGATCCCCGCCCACACCGGCTGCTCGCCGTGCTCGATGCGCTGCAGCGACCACGTCACCGTGACCAGCGTCCGGTGCGCGGCCATCTCCCGGGCGAGCGCGACGATGTCGGCGGCGGGAATCCCGGTGATCCCGCTCGCCCACCGCGCGTCCTTGCCGGTGTCCAGCAGGTACCGTTCGAAGGTCGCGTACCCGACGCAGTACCGGGCCAAGAAGTCCCGGTCGTGCAAGCCTTCGACGACCAACGTGTGTGCGAGACCCAGCATCAACGCCGTGTCCGTCGCCGGCCGGATCGGGTACCAGCGGGCGTCCACTGTGGACGCTAGGTCGTCGCGCAGCGGGCTCACGAGCGCGACCCGGGCGCCCAGCCGGGCGAGGTGTCCGGGCGTCCCGTGCTCGGTGACGCCGCCGGGCGTGACGAACACGTTCTTCTCCGGCACCCCGCCGAAGGCCACGATCAGCTCGGTGTGCTCGGCGATCGTCGGCCAGCTCGACGCCTGGCGCAGCACGGCGTGCGCGTCACCGACGACGTGCGGCAGCAGCACGGTCGACGTCCCGTTGCTGTAGCTCTCGCGGGACGACGTGTAGCCGCCGATCGTGGTGAGGAACCGGTGCAGCTGGCTCTGCGCGTGGTGGAACCGCCCGGCGCTGGCCCAGCCGTACGAGCCGCCGAAGATCGCCTGGCTGCCGTGCTCGCCCCGGACGCGGTCGAGCTCGGCGGCGAGCCGGTCGAGGACCTCGTCCCACGGCACCTCGACGAACTCGTCGCGCCCGCGCCGCTCATCGGGTCCGGGACCGTCTTCCAGCCAGCCGCGGCGCACCGCGGGCCGGGTGACGCGGGTCGGGTGGTCCAGCGCCGCGGCCAGGTTGCCCAGCAGCGGTGACGGCGCCGGGTCGGCCGGGTGCGGGACCACCCGCAGCCGGCCGCCGGTCACCTCGGCGGAGAACGCACCCCAGTGCGACGTGCTCGGCCTCATGCCCCGACGGTAACGGCGTCGGCGCGCTCGCGGACCAACCGCACGAGCGTGCCGTAGTCCCGCGCGTCGGCCAGCGGCGAGAACCCGCGGATCAGCAGCGTGCCGACACCGAGCCGGAGGTAGTCCAGCAGCGAGTCCGCGACCTGCTCGTAGCTGCCGACCAGCGCGGTGGAGTTCCCGGCCGCGCCGGTCGTCTTGGCCACCGCCGTCCACAGCCGCTCGTCGTGGACCTCGCCAGTCGCCGCGGCTTCGAGCAGCCGCTGCGAGCCGACGGCGGCGGTGGAGTCGCGGACGCCCTTGAACTCGCTGACGCGGTCCTGGGTGAGCCGCAGGATGTCGCGGGCCCGGTCCCAGGCCTCGGCTTCGGTCGCCGCCGGGATCGGGCGGAGGCTGACGCTGAACGCCGGGGTGCGCCCGTGCGGCGCGGCGGCGGTCCGCACCTCTTCGATGCGCTGGGCGATCCCGGCCAGGGGCTCGCCCCAGAAGGCGTAGACGTCGGCGTGCTTCGCGCCGACGCGGATGGCGTCGCCCGACGCGCCGCCGAAGTAGACCGGGATGCCGGCGTCCGGGCGGACGTCCGAACGCGCGCCGCGGACCTGGTAGAACTCGCCTTCGTGGTCGAACGGCTCGGCCGAGTCCCACGTCTTCCGCACCACGGACAGGAAGTCGTCGGTGCGACGGTAGCGGGTGGGCTTGTCGGTGAAGTCGCCGTCGCGGGCCTGATCGGCGTCGTCGCCGCCGGTGATCACGTGCAGGGCGATCCGGCCGGGGTGGAACGCGTCGAGCGTGGCGAACTTGCGGGCCAGCTGGGTGGGCGCGACGAAGCCGGGCCGGTGGGCGAGCAGCACGCCGAGCCGCTCGGTGGCGGCGAGCACCTGGTCGGCGAGCACGAACCCGTCCGGGCTGCTGGCGGACTGGGCGATCAGCACGCGGTCGAAGCCGGCGGCCTCGTGGGCGCGGGCGACCTCGCGCAGGTAGCCGGGCTGGATGACCGGGCCCTCGGGCGCGACGATCTCGCTGGCCTGGCGGCCGGCGGCGTAGCCGATGAATTCGACGCTCACGGGGTCTCCTGTCCTAAGGCGCGGGCGGTGGCGAAGATGTCGCCCATCCGCCAGCTCTCGTTCGGGTGGGTGCGGCGCGCCCGGCCCCAGCCGGAGTCGCGCCGGTACTGGGCGGGCCAGTCCGTGCCCCGGACGGCTTCTTCGTCCGCCGACACCGGCGTCCGGCAGTCGGGGTCGACGAACAGCGCGTCGACCGGGCAGTACAGCTCGCACAGGAAGCACGTCTGGCAGTCGGATTGGCGGGCGATGACGGGTGGTGCGTCGGGGACGGCGTCGAAGACGTCGGTCGGGCAGACCTGCACGCACTTGTCGCACTCGATGCACCGGTCGGCGAGGACCAGTTCGATCACGCGACGGCCTCCTTCCAGGCGGGGTCGTCGGTGCGCCAGTGCATGCCCCGGGTCTCGGGCCGGCGCAGGGCCGCCTTCTTGACCCAGCGGCCCATGGCCACCAGCGACGCGGTTTCGCGGGCCGTGACGGCGTCGCGGCCGGTTCCGGTCAGGCCGCCCTCGACGATCGTCCACAAGGGATCCAATGTGGACAGAGAGGCACGGAGACCCGGCTCGTCCCGGAACATGTTCTTGTCGTAGGCGTTCAGCTCCTCGCGCACGACGTCGACCACGCCGGCGGTGTCCACGGTGGCCGTCCGGCCGCTCGGGCGGATCCCCGCGCGGCCGACCGCGTGCAGCGGCGCCGAGCCGGCCGACCGGGCGTGCCGGACCGCGGCCCGCCCGGCCCAGGTGCCCGACGACACGGCCCACGCGGAGTTCGGCGAGCCGCCGCCGGAGATCGCGCCGACCACCGGCACCCGGCTCGCGACGTCACCCGCCGCGAACAGCCCGGGCACGTCGGTGGTGCAGTCCGGGCCGGTGACGACCAGGCCGCCGACGCCGCGGATCGTGCCTTCGCCGAGCAGCGTGACCTCGAACCGGTCGGTGTAGGGGTCGATGCCGCGCCGGGCGAAGGGCAGCAGGAAGTTCGGCTGCACCACCGGCATCTTCCGGCGCACCCACTCCGGCGTCCGGTCCAGCGTCGTGAACACCGGCCCGCGCAGCAGGGCCGCGCCGAGGACGCGGTTGCGGTCCGGGCCCGGCGGCAGCGCGATCTCGGCGCCGTCGACGTCGGTGTAGGTCCCGAAGAGGTACGACATCGACCGCGCCATCGTCGAGTACGCCGGGGCGAGGGTGTAGTAGTTCGAGAACTCCAGGCCCGACAGGCGCGCCCCGGCCTCGACGGCCATCAGGTGCCCGTCGCCGGTGTTGCCGCGCGAGCCGAGCAGGTTCGAGCGGAACGCCGTCCCGCCGGTGGCCAGCACCACCGCGCCCGCCCGGACGCGCCAGCTGCCCCCGGCCTGACGGCGTACTCCGGCCGCGCCGCCCGCCGAGCCGTCCGGGCGCAGCAGCAGTTCCAGCGCCGGGTGGTGGTCGAGGATCCGGACGCCCGCCCGGTGGATCAGCCCGCGCATCGCGCGCAGGTACTCCGGGCCGCGCACGTTGTTGGTGCGGTCGGGCTGCCCGTCGCGGACCGGGAACGGGTAGTACTTGTCCAACGTGGGCAGCCGCTCCCAGGTGGTGCGCAGGACGCGCAGCGCCTGTTCGGGGTCCGCGAGCCCGCCGGCGTGCGCGTGCCGTTGCGCGACCGCCTCTTCGTGGCGCTCCGGCGGCACGAACCAGTGCGTCACCCCGGCCGTGGCGGTGACGCCGCTGGTGCCGCAGTATCCCTTGTCCGCGAGGACGACGGCCCCGCCGGCCTGGGCCGCGGCCAAGGCGGTCCAGGTCGCGGCGAGGCCCCCGCCGACGACGAGCACGTCGGCGGCGAGATCGAGGTCGCCGCTCATCGCGACTCCGCCAGCTCGGCGTCGGCAGCGACGCCGAGCTCGGCGAGCAGCCGGTAGCGCAGCTGCTCGAACTCGGGGTTGCGGCGGGTGCGTTCGCCGTCGAAGGCGACGCGGTGTTCGGCGGCGAGCCGGCCTTCGCGCAGCGCGACGACGCGGTCGGCGAGCAGGATCGCCTCGTCGACGTCGTGGGTGACCAGCAGGACAGCCGGGCGGTGGACGGCGACCAGCCGCCGGACCAGGGCGTGCATCTTGATCCGGGTCAGCGCGTCGAGGGCGGCGAACGGCTCGTCGAGCAGCAGCAGGCGCGGCTCGCGGACCAGCGCCCTGGCGAGGGCGACGCGCTGGGCCTCACCGCCGGACAGCGTCGCGGGCCAGGCGTCGGCGTGCCCGGTCAGGCCGACCTCGGCCAGCGCCCGGGTCGCGGCGTCACGCGCCCCGGCGCGGGGGAGGCCGACCGCCACGTTCTGCCACACCGGCCGCCACGGCAGCAGCCGGTGCTCCTGGAACACCACCGCCCGCTCGGGCGGCGCGGCCAGGTCGCCGCCGTCGGGCTCGTCGAGCCCGGCCAGCAGCCGCAGCAACGTCGTCTTGCCGCAGCCGCTTTCGCCGATCAGCGCGACGAACTCGCCGGGCGCGATGTCGAGGTCGAGTCCGTTGAGGACGGTCCGGTCGCCGAAGCTCTTGGTCAGCGCGCGCACGCGCACGGCGGTGCTCACAGCTTCGCCGAGTGGTCGGCGACGGTGATCGGGCCGGTGAGGATCTTGCGCTGGGTCAGCCAGTCCGCGCCGCGCTGCAGCTGCGCGATGCCGTCGTCGTCGACGAACTTCAGCTTCGTCTGGACGTTGTGCGACGCCATCTTGTCCAGCACCGCCTGCGGGTAGTGGGAGACGGCGTTGCCGATGTCCAGGGACTGCTTGTAGTTCTGGTTCTGCCAGTCCTGGTCGGCCTGGAACGCCTTGATCACCTTGCGGATCGTGTCGGCGTTCTGCTCGGCGTACTCGCGGCGGACGAGGTAGCTGGTGAAGTCGATCTGGAAGTCCAGCTCGTCGCCGTCGACGAAGATGGCCTTGGCGCCGTACTGCACCTCGGCGATCTCGCGGAAGCCCTGCCAGATGGCCCAGGCGTCGATCTTCCCGGCGCCGAACGCGGCGGACGCCTCGGGCGGGTTGAGGTAGGTGACCTTCACGGACTCGCGTGGCACTTGGTACTTCTCCAGCGCGGCAACAAGAAGGAACTCGCCGAGCCCGGCTTTGTTGACCGCGACGGTCTTGCCGACGAGGTCCGTGACCTTCCGGATCCCCGTGTTCGCCCCGGCGACGATCGCCGTGGTGCGCGGGGTGGACGCGGCCCAGGCGACGTAGACGAGGTCGGCGCCGGAGAGGATCGCCTGGTCGGCGGGGGTGGTGCTGCCGCCGAAGCTGAAGTCCGCGGTGCCGCCGACGACGGCCTGCAGCGTCGGCGCGTGGTTGGGGAACGGCCCGACCCACTCGACCGTGAGGCCCTGGTCCTTGAGCGTCTTCTCCAGCACGCCGCGGGCCTTGGGCAGCGAGATCGTGCTGTAGGTCAGCCGGACCTTGCCCTGGGTGGCGCCGCCGGCCGAGCCGGTGGCGCACGCGGCGAGCGGAGCGGCTACGGCGGCCAGACCGGCCGCGGTCAGGAAGGTGCGTCGGGAAAGCGTCATGGCGGATTCCTCAGGCGGTCAGGCGGGCGTAGGTGGGGTGCCAGCGCAGCAGGCGGCGTTCGAGCAGCCGGGTGACGAGGTCGCAGAGGATCCCGATCACGGCGTAGATGATCACGACGAGGACGATCACGTCGGTCTGCAGGAACTCCCGGGCGTTGGTGGCCATGAACCCGAGCCCGGCGTCGGCGCCGAGGGTTTCGGCGATGACCAGGGCGAGCCAGGCCGCGGTGAGCGACAGCCGCAGCCCGCCCAGGATCGAGGGCAGCGCGCCGGGCAGGACCACCCAGCGGATCTGCGCCGTGCGGCCGAGGCCGACGACGTCGGTCATCTCCAGCAGCTTCGGGTCGATCTGGCGGATGCCGAGCACGGTCGTCAGGTAGAGCGGGACGGCGGAGCCCAGCGAGATCAGGAAGATCTTCCCGGCCTCGCCGATCCCGAACCAGACGATGACCAGCGGCAGGATGGCCAGGAACGGGACCGCGCGCACCATCTGGATGCTGCGGTCGAGCAGCGCTTCGGCCACTTTGGACAGTCCGACGAGCAGCCCGAGCGCGACGCCGGTGCTCGCTCCGATGGCGAACCCGGTGGCCGAGCGCTGCAGGCTGGCCAGCAGGTTCGTCGTGAGCTCGCCGTCGGCGAGCAGGTCGCCGGCCTTGGCCAGGACGCTGCTCGGCGCCGGGAGTACCTGTTTCGGCAGGACGCCCAGCCGCGCCAGCAGTTCCCAGAGCGCGAGCACGGCGACCGGCGTCAGCCACGACGCGGCGCGGTACGGGAACCCGCGGCTGCGGGCGCGCGTACTCGCCGGAAGCGCCGCCGACGGGACGACCACGGCGCGCGTCACCGCGGATCGATCCCGGAGTCGATGTACTTGCTCAAGTCCTTGCCACCCGGGAACAACCCCTGCTGGACCCAGGTGTCGTACGTCTTCTGCAGCTGGCCGGCGAGCGCGGCGTCGACCGGGATGCGCTGGTAGGTCGTCTCGTCCGGGCGTACCTGGGTCGCCACGGCCAGGGGCTGGTGCGCGAACCCGGCGTACCACTTGTCGAACGCGTCGGGGTTGTCCTTGGACCAGGCGTAGCCCTTGTCGACGCGGCTCGCGAAGTCCTGGATCGCGGTGCGCTTGCGCGGGTCGGCGAGCGCGGTGTCGGTGGCGGACAGGACGTTGAGGCCGCTGTTGATGCCCGCGCCGTCGGACAGCACGCGCGCGCCGAGCTCGCCGCGGGCGCGGGCGGCGTAGACGCTCCAGGTGGCCCAGGCGTCGATGCTGCCGGTCGCGAAGGCGGAGTTCGCCTCGGTCGGGGCGAGGAAGTTGAGCGTGACGTCCTTGTCGGAGAGCCCGGCCTGCTTCAGCGCGCCGATCACGAGGTAGTGCGCGACGCTGCCGCGGGTGGTCGGGGAGACCCGCTTGCCCTTGAGGCCGGCGAGGGTGCGGATCGGGCTGTCCTTCGGCACCAGGATGTAGGTGCCCCTGCCGCCGTTGCTCCAGGCCGCGGCGACCTTGATCTTCGAGCCGCCGGCGATCGCGGTGACGGTGGGGGAGTCGTTGGCGCCGCCGATGTCGATCGCGTCGGCGCGCAGGGCCTCGTGCAGGTTGACGGCCGCGGCGAACTGCGACCACTCGATCTTGTACGGCAGGTTGTCGAGCAGGCCGGCGGCCTTCAGCCGGGACTGCGTGGCGCCGGTCTGGTCGCCGACGCGCAGCACCACCTCACCGGAAGCGTCCGATGTGGACGATCCGCACGCGGTGAGCGTGGCGAGGCCGAGCAGGGCGGCCAGCAGTAGCAGCGCGAGCCGGGGTTTCGAAGGCATGCGGGAACTCCCCAAAACGGTGTCGCCGGAGGAAAAGCCGGTGGCGCGGACCAAATGGTCACCGGCATGTGTCTATTCTGCTCGGCGGCCGGGGAGAGTCAACGCTCCCGGGCGGGTTCCCACGAGCCGGGAAAGCTCTACAGTGGACAGTCGAGCGTGCCGCCGCCGGCCGCGCGCACGGCGTCGGCGTACTCCCGCAGCGGACGCCAGCCGGGCACGACGAACCGGCCGCCGGGGCCGGCGAAGGTCAGCGTCGGCAGGGCGTAGCGGACGTGGTGCTCGAGGTGCTTCGCGCGGCCGCTGTGCGGTCCGGGCGCGGTGATGTCGAGGACTTCCGGGCACGGGTTCCGGGTTTCACGCCAGTCTTCGCGCACGGCCCGGCGGACGGCGTCGCTCAGCATGGCCGCGTGCAACGCCGCGAGGTCGAGGCCGGGGACACCGTTGACGGCGGCGAGCACGCGATCGGTTTCGTCGGCCGGGGTGCCGAGGACGAACGTCGTCTCGCGCAGCCGGCTCAGGACGTCGTCGGCGACGGTTTCCCCTTGGGCCTCCGCGGCTTTCGCCGCGAGGGAAGCCGGCCAGCTCGTCCGCGCCACCCAAGCCAGGTGCGGCGCCTTCGGAGCGCCCGTGTGCTCGGTGACGCCGTCGATGAACTTCGCGTACCAGGCGGCCTCGGCGGCCGGATCCGGCGCCGGGTCCTCGTCGTCGTCGAAGAGGATGCCGAACACCCGGCGCCACCGGGCGCCGGGGAGGTTTCCGCGCAGCCAGCGGAACTTCGGCTCCGAACCCCACGCCCACGGGCAGGCGGGGTCGGTGTACTCGACGACTTCGAGCGCCACGGGTCAATCCGTGGGGACGTCGACCGGGGACCAGAGACTCGGCAGGTTGACCACGATGCCTTCCTGGCTGCTGCGCGCGATGATCACGACCGCCTCTTCGTCGGTCGGGTTCTCCTCGCGGTGTGGCACGTACGGCGGCACGAAGATGTAGTCGCCGGGCCCGGTCTCCAGGCGGATTTCCTCGTCACCGTCGGCGAAGACGAACACCGGGTGGCCGGACTTGACGTAGATCGCCGTCTCGGCTTCGCCGTGGTGGTGGTCGCCGGAGTTGGTCACCGGCGCGACGTGCGTCTCGCCCATCCAGACCTTCTGCGACCCGACGGTCTTGCCGGAGATCGCCTCCAGGCGCTTCATCCCGGTGGTCTGGTCGGTGTCGCCGGTGAGGTCCGCGCCGCGGATGTGGCGCAGGGGCTGGTGCCAGAGGTCGGTCATCGGGGTCCCTTCAGGTGACGGCTTCGGCGGCCGCGTCGGTGAGCAGGTCGGCGATGGTCGTCGCGCGCAGGATGGCGGCCAGGCCGGCCTCGAGCCCGGACCAGAACGGCGTGAGCCCGGCGGCCGTCCCGTGGTAGGCCAGCGCCGGGCGCGGCTCGCCGCGCACGCTCAGGAACTCGCCGTCGACCGCGACGACGGCGTCCCGCACGGTGATCTCCGCGGCGGCCCTGGCCAGCCAGTAGCCGCCCTCGCAGCCGCGCTGGCTGCGGACCAGCCCGGCCTGGCGCAGGTCGCGCAGCACGGCCTTGATGAACCGCGCCGGGATGTCCTGGGTGGACGCGACGGCTTCGCAGGTGATCGGCCGCGTGGTGTCCGCGGCGAGCTCCAGCAGGACCCTGATCGCGTAGTCCGCCCTGGCCGAGATGCGCATGCCCGCCATCATCCCCGGACCAGCGCCGGTGTGCCCGTTCCGGCCCGCAGCCATTCCAGGAACTGGACGATCTCGGCCGCGACGCTGCGGTGGTCGACGTCGTTGAGCACGTCGTGCCGGCCCCCGCCGACGAGCACGAACCGGCTCTCCGGCAGCTTCGCCGCGTACGCCCGCGCGGCCTCGGGGCCGGCGACCTTGTCGGCCTCGCCGTGCAGGAGCAGGACGGGCACCGCGGGCTCCGCGAGCGGGCTCGCGACGGGCGTGTGCAGCTCGCCGCGGGCGAACCGGTCGTCGGCGTCGAGCAGGGCGCGGTGGACCGGGCACGCGGTCCGCGCGTCCAGCTCGTCGTCCCAGCCGGTGGAACCGCCGAGCGGGAGCCCGCTGGCGATCACCGCGTCGACCGGCAGTTTCGCGGCGAGGTCGAGGGCCCGGATCGCACCGGTGTCGTGGCCGAGCAGCACGACGGGACCCGGGCCCGCCGTGACCTTCACCGGGAGGTCGGCTTCGGGCACGGTGACGCGGTAGCCGTCGAAGGCGAGCCGCGTGCCGAGCCGGGCGTAGTGCGCGGGGTGCTCGCCCCGCCCGGGCAGCAGCGCGACCGTGCCGCGGACCGGGACGCCCTCGGCCGGGGCCCAGCGGATCGCTTCGGCCAGGGTCATACGGCGGCCGCCGCGGCCGGCTGCCGCCCGCGGCGGGCGAGCTCCGAACGGACCAGCGGCAGCAGGTGCCTGCCGTAGTCGATCGTGTCGTCCAGCGGGTCGTAGCCGCGGATCAGCAGCGTGGTGACGCCGATGTCGACGTAGTCCAGCAGCGCCTTGGCCACCGTTTCGGGGGTGCCGACGAGCGCGGTGGAGTTGCCCGCGGCGCCGGTCGCCGTGGCCGTGGGTGTCCACAGTGCACGGTCGTGGCGGTCGGCTTTCGCGGCCGCGGCCAGGAGCCGGACGCTGCCGACGTTGGTCGGCGTGCCGCCGTCACGCCACTCGCGGGCCGCCTTCGCCGCGCCGGAGGCGGTGATGGTGTCGAGGATCCGCTGCGCGCGTTCCCAGGCGAGGTCCTCGGTGGGGCCGAGGATCGGGCGGAACGACACGCTGATCCCGGGGAGGGTGTGCCGGCCGGCGGCCTTGGCCGCGGCGCGGACGGCGGCGATCTGCTCGGCCGTCTCCTTCAGGGGCTCGCCCCAAAGTGCGAAGACGTCGGCGTGCTTGCCGCCGACCCGGTAGGCGGCTGCCGAGGAACCGCCGAAGTACACCGGGATCCGCGGGTTCTGCAGCGGCCGGACCTGCGGGGTGTAGTCGTCGAGCCGGTAGTGCTTGCCGTGGTGGGAGAACGCGTCGCCCGACGTCCAGGAGCGCTTGAGGATCTCCAGGTACTCGTCGGTGCGCTCGTAGCGCTCGTCCTTGCCGAGGTAGTCGCCGTCGCGGGCCTGCTCGACGTCGCTGCCGCCGGTGATGGTGTGCACGGCGACGCGGCCGCCGCTGAAGTGGTCGAGGGTGGCGAACGCGCGCGCCGCGAGCGTCGGCGCGACGAACCCGGGGCGGTGGGCGATGAGCAGGCCGAGGCGCTCGGTGTGGGCGGCCGCGTAGGCCGCCACCTGCTGGCCTTCCGGCCAGCCCGCGCCGTAGCCGATCAGCACGCGGTCGAAGCCGCCGTCCTCGTGGGCGCGGGCGAACCGCCGGACGTAGGCCGGGTCGATGACCGGCCCCTTGGCCGGCCGGGTCTCGCTCGCGTCCCGGGTGCCGATCATGCCGACGAACTCGACGGGCATCTGCTTTCCTTTCGCCGCAAGACAAACGCAGGCGTCAGGGAACGGCACGAGCACCGCTGCTGTCAATTGGTCATCTCCAGGTGTCCAATTGCTGGACGCTACTGGTCTTCGCTGCGCCGGGCGGCTTATCGTCTCGCCGCACCCGACCCCTCCGGAGGAACTCGTGACCACGAGCGTCGCCACCGTGCCCGCGCCCGACCTGGCCGCGTTGCCCTCGATCGTCGCCGGGCTGGCCGCGCGCGCCGGCGAGCACGACCGCGAGGCGACGTTCCCGCACGAGGGCGTCGACCTGGTGCACGCGGCGGGATTGCTGACGACGACCGTGCACCCGCGTTACGGCGGCCCGGGCGCGGGCGTGCTCGACACGGCGAGGCTGCTGGCCGAACTCGGCCGCGGCGACCCGTCGGTCGCGCTGGTCACGGCGATGACGTTGTTCGTCCACGCCGGCCAGGCGACCGCGCCGTCGTGGCCCGACGACGTCTACCGCGAGGTGCTGGCGGAGTCGGCGGAGCGGCCGGTGCTGATCAACGCGCTGCGCGTCGAGCCCGAACTGGGCTCACCGACCCGCGGCGGCCTGCCGGCGACGATCGCCCGCCGTACAGCGGACGGCTGGCGCCTGACCGGCCGCAAGATCTACTCGACGGGCTCGGTCGGCTTGCGCTGGATGATCGTCTGGGCCCGCACCGACGAGCCTGAACCCCGCGTCGGCGGCTTCCTGATCCGCGCGGACGCCCCGGGCATCACGATCGAGCCGACGTGGGACCACCTGGGCCTGCGAGCGAGCGCGAGCCACGACGTCGTGTTCACGGACGTCCCGGTACCTTCCGGTGCCACGGCCGGACTGTCCACACCGGACACCCAGCGGCCGCCGGTGCTCACGTTTCCGTTGGCCCTCCCGGCGCTTTACCTCGGCGTCGCCCGCAACGCTCTCGAGTGGCTCACGGGGTTCCTGCGCGAACGCGTCCCGAGCGGGCTGGGCAAGCCGCTGTCGACGCTGCCGCGGTTCCAGACCGGGGTGGGGGAGATCGCCGCCCGGATCGCGGGCGCGCAGGAGATCCTCTTCGGCCTGGCCGCCCGGGTGGACGAGGGTGCTCCCGACGCCATCGCCCACGCGGGTGTGGCCAAGGTGCTGGCGACCCGGTTGCTCATCGAGGCGGTCGAGCAGGCGGTGGCGCTGGCGGGAAACCCCGGCCTGACGCACGGGAACCCGTTGCAGCGGCACTACCGCGACGTGCTGTGCAGCCGCGTCCACACGCCGCAGGACGACGCGGTGCTGACCGGGCTGGGCCGCTCGATCCTGGGCTGAACCCTCGGCGCGACCGTCGTCCCGAGCGCGTGAGCGCGCTCAGCTCAGTGCGACCCGCGCCCACACGGTCTTGCGGCCGTCGCGGATCTGCTGGCCCCAGCCCGCGCTGACCGACTTGACCAGCTGCAGCCCGAGGCCACCGTCGGGGATGGCCGGGCGGGTGCTCTCGTCGACGACCTCGAGCAGCGCGTGCTCCTCGTCGACGGTCAGCCCGATCCGGCGGCGGCCGGCGCCGTGGAGCAGCGCGTTCGAGGCGAGCTCGTCCAGCACGAGCAGCACGTCGACGACGCGGTCCTGGTCGATGCCCGGCAGCTGGCCCTCCAGCACGGCGCGGGTCCACTGGTGCGCCTGCGGCAGGTCGTCCCGGTCGGTCAGGCTCATGTCGCAGTGCACCGCGGCCTGGGCGGTGAGTGGGCTTTCGTACCTGTCGTCGGACGTCACCCGGGTCCCCCTCGTGGTTCGGCAACGCCGGGAGGTACCCACTCCGCGGCCGGTTCAAGCACGCCGGTTCGCCCGGCGTGCCCGAACCGGTTCGTCACGTCAGCAGCCAGCGGTACCAGTCGGTGTCGTAGCGGGTGCCGATCGTCTGCTTGAGGAAGGTGCGCGCGGCCGTCCAGGCGCCGGTCCGGTAGTAGCCGAGCAGCTTGGTGACGTCGGCCGGGTGGTTCTCGACCATGTACCAGACCGCCAGGTAGCCCCACACGTACGTGCGGGTCTGGTCGTTGCCGGGCGCGTTGTCGAAGACCGTGCTCAGCGCGTACGTCCGCCTCGGCGCTTCGGTGGCGGCCTGGCTGTTGAAGACGCCGCGGTTGCCGTAGCCGACGTACTCGGCCAGCCCCTCGATCCACCACTGCGTCGGCGTGGCGATGTTGGCCTGGTAGTCGCCGTACAGGTCGAACCGGCCGTCGAGGTAGTGGGTGTACTCGTGGTTGAGGTTCTTGATCTCGAACGCGGGCTTCGTGTCGTCGCGGTAGGCGACGAACCGGGCCTGGTTGCCCGTCGCGGCCGGGTTGCCCTCGAGGTAGACGCCGCCGTTGTCGGTGCTGACGCCGAACATCGACGGCGCGTAGTACTGGTAGTCGGCCCGCGAGTTGAAGACGTCGACCTCCAGCGACGTGTTCTGGTCGCCGGCCACCGGCCCGCTGTCGCTCACCAGCCGGTGGAAGTAGCCGTCCTGCCCGGTGAGGCTCGTGCAGGTCGCGGACAGCTGGGCGGCCGTCATGGCCTGGGCGCGGATCCGCAGCGACGTCGTGCAGGAGCGGGTCACCGGCAGGACGTCCACGGCGGCCTTCGCCGGTGCCACCGCGGTGCCGATGTCGGCGGCCGGGCCGAACGGGTGGGCCGCGGTGGTGGTGGCCGGGACGCCGGGCCGGGCGGTGAGGCTCGACGCCGGCGGAGCCGTGACGAGCGTGAGGGTCGCGCACAGGGCGAGGGTGGGGACGGCGGCGCGTTTCAGGCCGAGGCCCAGTGCCATGCGTTTCATGGACGTGCTCCAAGAGGAGAAGGGGAGGAGAGGGAGTGCGGTGCCCGGCTCGGGACCGGGCACCGCACCCGGGCACGGATCGCGGTGACGTCGTCGTGCCGGCAGGTCCGGGGCCGCCCGGTCGCGGATCGGGGGGACGGGGTCTTCCGCCGGCCCCGGGACGCTGCGGGACCGATCCTGAACCGCCGTCCGGCCGGTGACCATGCGCGCCGGCGGAACTACGGATACCCAATCAATTCCCCGCCTTTCGTTCGGTGCGCGGGTGTCGCGGCCGATCTAGGCTGCGCCGATGAGCCCGCCCACGGCGCCGGGCGACCTCGTGGCCGAGGCCGTGCGGCGGACCCTCGCCGGGGACCAGGCCCGGCCGCTGCTGCTGCACGTCACCGGGGCCGCGGGCACGGGCAAGACCGTCCGGGCCGCGGGCCTGGTCGCTCTCGCGCGCGCCGCGCCGGTGTCGTCGCTGGACCTGTCGTTCACCTCGGCCGGGAGCCTCGTCGTGCGGTCCGCGTCCGGCGTCGGCCCGCCGCCCGACCCGGCGCTGCGCGACGACGTCCGGGAGTGGCGCGACCGGCTGGCGCGCG
Organism: Amycolatopsis sp. NBC_01307; assembly: GCF_035975215.1. NCBI lineage: Bacteria > Bacillati > Actinomycetota > Actinomycetes > Pseudonocardiales > Pseudonocardiaceae > Amycolatopsis > Amycolatopsis sp. NBC_01307. Next base: position 1,504,613 of record NZ_CP108403.1, read on the forward strand.
AGGTGCCCGCGCTGCTGGTGGTGGAGGACGTCCAGCGGGCGCCGGCCGGGTTCGTGGCGCTGGTGCGCGACTGGGTGGAACGCGCGCGCGGCGGCTGCGTCACGGTCGTCACCGCGCGTCCGGAGGAACTCGCGGACCCCGCGCTGCCGCTGGGCGCGGGACTCGCGCCGCCGTCGGCCGTCGTGGTGCGCCACGAGCACCTGGCCGGCTGGGACGGCGACCGCGTCCGCGACGTCGTGCTCGACCGGCTGGGCCCGCAGCGCTGCTCGCGCCAGGTCGTGGCGCGGATCGCGGGGCTCTCCGGCGGCAACCCGCAGGTGGTGGCCGACCTGCTCGACCTGCTGGTCGACGCCGGCGCACCGGGGGAGCCGTTCTCGCTCGCCGACGTCGACGCGGCCGGCGTCCCGGCCCGGCTGGCGCAGCTGACGGCCGGCCGGCTGGCGGCGCTGTCGCCGGACGCCCGGGCCGTGACCGCGGTGTCTGCCGTGCTCGGCGGCCCGGCGAGCGGCGCGGACCTGGGCAGCGCGGCCGGTCTCGCGCCCGGCGACGGCGAGCGGGCGGTCGCCGAGGCCGTGGCCGCCGCGCTGCTCACCGAAGACGAGCGTGGCTCGTGCGACTTCGCCGTCCCGCTCGCCGCGGCCGCCGTGCGCGCGCGGCTGGGCGGGGCGCAGCGGCGGCGGCTGCACCTGCGGGCGGCGGACGTCCTGTGCCGGCGACGGCCGGTGCCGTGGGTGCACGTCGCCGAGCACCGGCGCCGGGGCGCGTCCCCGCGGGGCTGGCTGCGCGCGGTCGAACGCGCCGCGAGCGACCCGGCCGCGTTCGGCGACCCCGAGTCGGTGATCGACACCGTGCGGCCGGTGCTCGCGTCCACGGAGATCGCCGAGGACGTGCGGGCCCGGCTGGCGCTGCGGGTGTCGCGCAACGCCGTGCTGACGCTGCCGTCGCCACGCACGGTGGCCGTGCTGCGGGAGATCGTCGGGCAGACGGGCCTCGCGCCGGGCGTGCGCGGCGAGATCCGCCTCGAACTGGGGCTGCTGCTGCACAACCAGCTCAACCAGGCCGAGGGCCGCGCCGAGCTGGAACGGGCCGCGGCGGAGCTGCGGGACCGGCCGGCGCTGCTCGTGCGGGCCATGACGGCGCTCGCCAACCCGTTCCAGGCCGGTGCCGCCCGCGCCGACCACGAGACCTGGCTGGCCCGCGCGGAGGACGTTGCCACCCGGGCCGGTGACGAGACGTCGCGGGCGGCGGTGGAGTCGACGCGGATCACCCTGGATGTGGCGTGCGGGCGGCGGTGCCCCGGCCGGCCACGGGCGCCGCGGGCGGAGTTCGAGGTGCGGCACAACGAATACCTCGCACGGGGCTTGACGAACACCGCCGTCGCCGCGGTCTTCGCGGGCCGCTTCCGCGGCGCCGGGGCGCTGCTGGACCGGGCGCGGCAGTGCTCGGCCGTGCTGGGTTCGCCGTTCCTGGAACAGTGCGACCGCGGCACCGGGCTGTTGTTCGACTTCGAGCGCGGCGCGTGGGACGGGCTCGCCGACCGGAGCCGGCGCAGCCTGTCGGACGCGGGTGTCCAGGCCGACGCGCGGCTGGTGCTGGTCCAGCTGGCCCTCGCCCGGGGTGACTGGGCGGAAGCCGAGGAGATCTGGCCCGCGCGGGGCGGGTTCGCGTTCGTGCCGTACGACGCGACGGCGATCGCGGCGCGGGCGCGCATGGACCTGGCCCAGGGCCGGACGGCCGAAGCCGTGACGGCGGTGGAGGAAGCCTGGGAGTCGATCGCGGCGAAGGACATCTGGGTCTGGGCGGCCCGCCTGGCCCCGGCGGCCGTGCAGGCGTGGCTCGCCGCCGGCCACCACGACCGGGCCGTCGCGGCGGTGGCGCAGTTCGGCCGGGGCCTGCGCGGCCACGACAGCCCGGCGGCGGCCGCCGCACTGCTGTGGACCCGGGCCCTCTTGGCCGACCACACGGACGATCCGGCCGCGAGCGGCCTGTACGAGCGAGCGTCGGCCCTGTTCGCGCGCCTGCCCGCGCCCTACCCGGCGGCCCTGACGCAGGAGGGCGCCGGCCGGTTCGCCCCGGCGTTGGACACGTTCACCCGCCTCGGTGCGGCGTGGGACGCCACCCGCGTCCGCGGCCGCCTGAGGGCGGCCGAGGTCCCGCCGGGCCGCCACCGAGGCCGCCCGTCCTACCACGACGGTCTTTCCCCGCGAGAGCACGAAATAGCCGAGCTGGCGGCGGGCGGCCTGACGAACCGGGCGATCGCGGAGACGCTGCACCTGTCCCAGCGAACGGTGGAGCACCACGTGGCCCGCGCGATGCAGAAGACGGGAGTGCGATCGCGGCGGGCATTGCTCGGCGAGGCACCCGCCTGACGTTGACGCCTGTATGCGGCTTCGGTGCGGGGCTCGGGATTCGCCCCAATGTGGCCTTCGGTGTGTCTGACGCACCCAAGGCGGCCCGGGCCGCGTCGCGGAGGCGGGACCCGCGCCTGACAACGTCCGCGTGGTGGACAGAAAATCGGTCATCGACCACCAAACCGGCGCGAAACCACCGCAAGTGCGGGTTACTTCCCGTCCAGATCGTGAGACAGTGGGGCGATCACCGCGAACTTCCTTAAGGTCCCTGATCGTCACTCGATCGGCTGAACTTGAAGGTGCTGTGGCCAACCCTCCGCCGACACCCGCCAGCGGTGTCTCGCCCGTCGCGGCGCGTTCCCTGCCGTCCGCTGTGTGGCGTGCCGTCCGTTCCGGGTGGTGGACCTCCACCTGTGCGGTCCTGATCGTCCTCATCGTGCTGCTCGCCGCCGCGGCCGATCTGTTCGTGCTGGCCGAAGGGCAGAGCCTGAACCCGGACATCGCCACCCTCGGCCCGACCGGGCTGCCCGCCGGGACGCTCGGCGGCGTCAGTGGCGCGCACTGGTTCGGGGTCGAGCCGCTGACCGGTGTCGACCTCTTCGCGCTCGCCGCCCACGGCGCGCGGACGTCGCTGCTCGTCGGGCTCGGCGCCACCGTGCTGGCCACCGCGCTCGGTGTCGTGATCGGCGTCAGCGCCGGGTACCTCGGCGGCTGGTGGGACCGGCTGGTCACCTGGACCGCCGACGTCATCCTCGGCTTCCCGTACCTGATCTTCATGATCGCGCTCGGCGCGGTGCTGCCGGTCGACTTCCCGCGGCAGTTCACGCTGGTCGTCGTCCTCGGGCTCTTCGGCTGGCCGCGCGTCGCGCGGATCGTCCGGTCCCAGGCCCTCACCCTCGGCAAACGCGACTTCGTCGCCGCGGCGCGGGTGATGGGCGGCGGGCCGTGGCACGTGTTCACCAAGGAACTGCTGCCCAACCTGTGGGCGCCGATCATCGTCGTGGCCAGCCTGTCCATCCCGTCGATGATCGGCAGCGAAGCCGCGCTGTCGTTCCTCGGCGTCGGCGTGCTGCCGCCGACCCCGAGCTGGGGCCGCACGATCAGCACGGCCATCGACTTCTTCGAGACGGACCCGATGTACCTCGTCTTCCCCGGCCTGCTGCTGTTCCTGATCACGCTGGCGTTCAACGTCGTCGGCGACGCCATCCGCGACGCGCTCGACCCGCGGTCCGGGGGCGCGGCCTGATGCGCACCGCCCGCTTCGTCGCGACCCGGTTCGCCGGGATGCTGCTGGTCCTGTTCGTCGTCGCCTTCGTGACGTTCGTGGTCTTCTACGTCCTGCCCGCCGACCCGGCCCGGATGGCCTGCGGCCGCCCGTGCTCGCCGGAGAGCCTCGCGATGGCGCGGGAGTTCATGGGCTACAACAGCCCGTGGTACCAGCAGTTCTTCGACTTCCTCGGCGGCATCTTCGGCGGCCGCACGTTCGGCACCGGCGTCTCCGCGATCCACTGCACCGCACCGTGTTTCGGTTACGACTTCCAGAACAGCGTCGACGTCCTCAGCGAGATCGGCGGCCGGATCGGGGTCAGCTTCTCGGTGGCGCTGGGCGCGGCCGTGATCTGGATCGTCCTCGGCGTCGGGCTCGGCGTGCTTTCGGCGCTGCGCCGCGGGTCCGCCGTCGACCGGATCACGATGGCCGCCGCGATGGCCGGGGTGTCCATGCCCGCCTACCTGGCCGGGATGATCGGCATCACGATCTTCGCGTTCGCTCTCGACGTCGTGCCGAAGAACGGGTACGTGCCGCTGACCGAGGATCCCGCGCAGTGGGCGTGGCACCTCGTGCTGCCGTGGCTGGTGCTCGCGTTCCTGCACGCCGCGATCTACGCCCGGCTGACCCGCGGGCAGATGCTGGAGACCCTCGGCGAGGACTACATCCGCACCGCGCGGGCGAAGGGCCTCACCGAGCGCAAGGTGGTGGGCCGGCACGCGCTGCGCAACGTCCTGCTGCCCGTGGTGACGGTGTTCGGCGTCGACCTCGGCGCTTTGCTGGCCGGCACGGTGATCACCGAGCGGATCTTCGGCATGGCCGGGGTCGGGCGGCTGCTGGTCGACGCGATCGCGTCGCTCAACCTCCCGGTGCTGCTGGGCGTGACGCTGTTTTCCGCGCTGCTGGTGACTTTCCTGAACTTCCTGGTCGATCTTTGTTATGGCGCGCTCGATCCGCGAGCCCGCCTCGTCTGAAGGGGAATCGATGAAACGGGGACATGGGCAGCTTTTCGGGGGCTCCGGGTGGCGGAGCCCCCGGCTCGGGGCGAAGCCCCGGTTGTCACAGCTGCGGTTTGCCGCGGGGGTGAGCGCCGCCGTCCTGCTGCTGACGGCGTGCGGGGCCAACGACACGCCCGCCACCCAAGGCGGTTCCGTCAAGCCGGGCGGGGACCTGGTCCTGCTCAACGACGCGCCGTCGATCACCTGGGACCCGGCGAAGAGCTCCAACCTCGTCGTGACCACGCTCGGGCTGGTCCACCGGCGGCTGACGTCGTGGGACGTCGCGCCGGGCAAGGACACCACGGTCGTGCCGGACCTGGCCACCGACACCGGGCGCCCCAGCGACGGCGGCAAGACGTGGACGTTCACCCTCAAGGACGGCCTGAAGTACAGCGACGGCACGCCGATCAAGTCCGAGGACGTCAAGTGGGGCCTGGAGCGTTCGTTCGCGCCCGCGTTCTCCGGTGGCCTGTCCTACCACAAGGACCTGCTTTCGCCGGGCCTGGCGTACAAGGGCCCGTTCGACGGCGGCAAGGAGCTGGACTCCATCCAGACGCCCGACGCCAAGACGATCGTCTTCCACCTCGCCCGCGCGTACGGCGACTGGAACTGGGTCGCCAGCACCCCGGCGTTCTCGCCGGTGCCGAAGGGCAAGGGCGCCGAGGCGAACTACGGTGACCACTCGATCGCGTCCGGCCCGTACCAGATCCAGAGCTACGAGCGCGGCAAGTCCGCGAAGCTGGTCCGCAACCCGAACTGGGACCGCGCGACCGACCCGACGCGCAAGGCGAACGCCGACACCGTCGACTTCGAGCTCGGGCAGGACACCAGCGTCATCTCCAAGCGCCTGATCGACGACACGGGCAAGGACCGCAACGCCTTCGGCATGTCCTTCGCCTCGCCGGCCCAGCTGGCGCAGATCCAGGGCAGCCCGTCGGCCAAGGCCCGGCTCGTCACGTCGGAATCCGGGGCGCTGTCGTACCTTTCGCTCAACACCCAGCGCGGCAAGCTGGTGGACCCGAAGGTGCGCCAGGCGTTCCAGTACGCCGTCGACAAGGCCGCCTACCAGGTGGCCAGCGCGGGCAACGCCCAGCTCGCCGGCGACGTCGCCACGACGCTGATCACGCCCGGCCTGCAGGGCCGCGAACAGTACGACCTCTACCCGGCGCCGCCGTCCGGTGATCCGGCGAAGGCCAAGCAGCTGCTCGCGGACGCGGGCCTGCCCAACGGGCTCGACGGCCTGGTTCTCGCCACGCACAACGAGAACGGCTACCCGGAGAAGGCCGCGGCGATCCAGGCGTCGCTGGCGCGGGCCGGCATCAAGGTGACGATCAAGCCGCTCGACGAGGACACCTACACGTCCGAAGTGGACACCAAGGGCCTGTCGGACTACGACCTGACGCTCACCTCGTGGCAGCCGGACATCCCGTCGGCCAACGCGAACATCCAGCCGCTGTTCCAGTCGACCGAGATCGGCAACGGCGGGTACAACGAGTCGCGCTACAGCAACCCCGACGTCGACCGCCTGATCGCCGAGGCGCAGGCCACCATCGACCCGGCCGAGGCCGGCAAGAAGTGGGCGGCGCTGGACAAGAAGATCCTCGCCGACTCGCCGGTGGTCCCGTTGCTCTACAACCGCAACTCGTTCCTGCACGGGTCGAACGTCGGCGACGTCGAGATCGGCAAGTTCCCGGCCTACGTCGACTACCGCAAGTTCGGGATCGTCCAGTGACCGGAGCCGGACTCCTCAGGCTGCATGACGTGGCGGTCTCCTTCGGGGACGTCGAAGCCGTCCGCGGGGTCGGCTACGAGGTCCACGCGGGCGAGGTCGTCGCGGTGGTCGGGGAGTCCGGCTCGGGCAAGACGGTCACCGCGATGTCCCTGCTCGGTCTGCTCCCGCCCACGGCGAAGGTGTCCGGACGCGCGGAGCTGGCCGGGCGCGATCTCTACGCCATGGCCCCGGCCGAGCTGCGGGAGGTTCGCGGCGGCGACGTCGGCATGGTGTTCCAGGAGCCGATGAGCGCGCTCAACCCGGTGTTCACCATCGGCGACCAGCTCGTCGAGGCGATCCGCACGCACCAGCCGCTGACCCCCGCGGCGGCCCGCGAACGGGCGATCGAGCTGTTCGGCCTGGTCGGGCTGCCCGCGCCCCGCGAGCGGTTCCGCTCCTACCCGCACGAGCTGTCCGGCGGGCAGCTGCAGCGCGTCGTCATCGCCATGGCCGTGGCCAACGACCCGAAGCTGCTGATCGCCGACGAGCCGACCACGGCCCTGGACGTCACCGTCCAGGCCGAGATCCTCGAGCTGCTGCGGGACCTGCGCTCCCGGCTCGGCACGGCGATCCTGCTCATCACGCACGACATGGGCGTGGTCGCCGACCTCGCCGACCGGGTCGTGGTGATGCACGACGGCGTCGTCGTCGAGCAGGGCGACGTCCGGACGGTCTTCACCGCGCCCGCCGAGGCCTACACGCGCCAGCTGCTCGGCTCGGTCGTCTCGCTGAGCACCGCGGCGACGACCGGCCTCCAGCGGGCGCTGGCGGCCGACATCGAGATCTCGCCGGGGCACGTCGCGGCGGCCGAACACCCGGCGGTGGCGTCGGTTCCGGACGTCCCGGCCGAGAAACCGTTGCTGCGCGTGGAAGATCTCGCCGTCACCTACCGCGGCCGGTTCCGGGCGATGGCCGTCCACGCCGCCGAAGGCGTGAGCCTGCACGTCGAGCCGGGGGAGGTCCTCGGCCTGGTCGGCGAGTCCGGTTCGGGGAAGAGCACGGTCGCCCGCGCGGTCACCGGCCTGCTCGCGCCGACGGCCGGGGCGGTCCACATCGGCGACGTCGACATCACCCGGGCGCGCGGCCGGGCCGCGAAGGCGTTGCGGCGGCGCATCGGCGTCGTGTTCCAGGACCCGCTGTCCTCGCTCAACCCGCGCACGACGGTGGGGGAGAGCGTCGCGACGCCGTTGCGGCTGCACAAGGCGGTGCCGTCGTCCCAAGTGGACGGACGGGTCGCCGAGCTGCTGTCGGCGGTCCAGCTGTCGCCGTCCCTGCGCACGCGTTACCCGCACGAGCTGTCCGGTGGGCAGCGCCAGCGCGCCTGCATCGCGCGGGCGCTGGCGCTGCGCCCGGACCTGCTGGTCGCCGACGAGCCGACGTCTGCCCTCGACGTCACCATCCAGGCCCGCATCCTGGACCTGCTGCGCGAGCTGCGGCACGAGTTCGGGTTCGCATGCCTGTTCATCAGCCACGACCTCGCGGTGATCGAGCAGCTGGCCGACCGCGTCGCGGTGATGCACCGCGGCCACGTCGTCGAGCAGGGCCCGACCAAGGAGGTCTTGACGGCACCGGCACACGCCTACACGCGCCGGCTGCTGTCGGCGGCGCCGGTGGCCGACCCGGACGCGCAACGGCTGCGCCGGGAAGCCTGGCGGCAGCTACGCTAGATCCAAGTGCTCCCGCAGCGTCGTCCCTTCGTATTCCGTGCGGTACACGCCGCGGTCCTGCAATTCCGGGACCAGCCGGTCGACGATGTCGTCCAGGGCGGCCGGGACCAGGTGGGGGCTGATGTTGAAGCCGTCGACCGCGCGGGTGCGGACGTAGCGCGCCCATTCGTCCGCGACCTGGCCCGGCGTGCCGACGAAGCCGTGCTGGCGTGGCTGGACCTCCAGGACGAGCTGGTGGATGGACAGCTTCTTCGCCTCGGCCAGCTCGCGCCACTGCCGGATCCGGTCGAGCTTGCCGGTGCGGTCGGCGATCGAGATCGTGCCGCGGGACGGGTCCAGCTCACCGTCGCTCGGCTCGACGTCGGGGAGCGGGCCGTGCGGGTCGTAGCCCGACAGGTCCCGGCCCCAGTACTGCTCCAGGAACGCGACCGCGCGCTGCGGCGAGATCTGCCGGCGCCGGATGTCCTCCGCGCGCTCCGCCGCGTCCGCCGGGGTGTCGCCCAGGACGACCGTCGCCCCGGGCAGGATCCGGACGGCGTCGGCCGGGCGGCCGTGGCGGGCTAGCCGGGCACGCAGGTCCTCGGCGTAGGCGAGCGCCTTGTCGTAGGCCGTGTTGGCCGAGAAGACGACGTCCGCGTACTTCGCCGCGAGTTCCCGGCCGCCGGCGGAGTCCCCGGCCTGGAACAGCACCGGCCGGCCCTGCGGGCTCGGCGGCACGGTCGGCGTCGCCCGCAGGCCGACGAGGTCCGTGTGCCGGGCGACCGGGCCGGTCGCCGACCACAGCGCGAGGGCCGCTTCGACGAACTGTTCCGCCCGCTCGTAGCGGCGGTCGTGGTCGAGCCAGCCGCCGCGGCGGAAGTTGGCGCCGGTCCAGGCGTTGTCCGTGGTGACGATGTTCCAGCCTGCCCGGCCGGCGGAGAGGAAGTCCAATGTGGACAGCCGGCGGGCGAGGTCGGCCGGGAAGTTGTACGTCGTGTTCTGCGTCGCCACCAGGCCGATCCGGCTCGTCGCCGCGGCGAGCGCGCTCAGCTGGGTGATCGCGTCCGGGCGGCCGGCGACGTCCAGCGCGTGCACCCGGCCGCGGTTCTCCCGCACCCGCAGGCCTTCGCCGAGGAAGAAGGCGTCGAACAGGCCCCGCTCCAGGGTCCGCGCGACCGACACGTAGGTCTCGATCGCGGTGTGGTCCGCGTTCGCCGGGTCGTCCCACAGGAACTGCGGGCCGACGCCGGTGTAGAACACCCCGAGGTGCAGCCGGGCGCTCATGCGGCACCCGCCGCGAACACGCTCGCCGGGCGCGGCAGGCCGAGCGACGCGCGCAGCGTCGCCCCGGGTTCCGGCGGGACGAGCAGATTTTCCTTGCGCAAGGCCGGAAGCACCTCCTCGATCAGCCGGGGAAGGTCCGTCGTGTGCAGCCGGACGCCGTCGACGCTCGTGGCCAGCCAGCCCAGCAGCTCGGTCAGGCCGGCCGCGGATCCGGTGTAGCGCAGCCGATCGTGCGGCCGGCGGCCGGCGGGCACATCGGTGTCGAGCAGGACCTCCACCTCGGCGAAGACGAGCGGCGCGCCGGACTCGCGGGCCCGCTGGGCGCGGCGCCGGACGTCCTCGAGTCCCGTGCCGCCGATCAGCACGACGTCGGGGCGCACCGCCTCCGCGAGGTCGTCGGGCGCGAGCACGACCGGCCGCCCCTGCGGCGGCCGCGGCGTGATCAGCGGGCCCTTGACCGAAAACGTGGCGCCGGTGAAGTCGACGTGGTGCACCCGGTCCGGGTCGAGGTAGCGGCCGGTCGCGACGTCCTTGACGACGGCGTCGTCGTCCCAGGAATCCCACAGCCGCCGCACGGCTTCGACGACGTCGGCGGCTTCGCGGTGCAGCGCGGCCGGGTCGAGCTTGCTCCCGCCGATCGTGGCGAGGGCTTCGGCGGAGCCGTCCGCGGCGACGATCCAGGCGGCGCGGCCGCGGGAAGCGTGGTCGAGGCTCGCGAGCTGGGCGGCCAGGTGGAACGGCTCGGCCGTCGTGACGTTCGACGTCGCCGCGAGCCCGACCCGGTCGGTCAGGGTCGAGACGTAGGCGGCGCGGCCGGTGGCGTCGAGCCGGAAACCGCCGCCGGGCGGGAGCGGCGAGTCGTCGAAGGTGACCAGCGAGAAGCCGCTGGATTCGGCGGCGGTGACGGCGTCGGCCAGTGCGCGCGGAGACACCCGCGCGCCGTCGCCGTCGAGTTCCACCGCGAGGTGCAGGCTGGTCATGAACCCCCCTTTTCGTTCCCTTCCACAGGTATCGGCTCCGGAACCCGGCCGCACGCGCGTTCAGGATGTGGACGGCCTGTCCGGCGCCCGCCGCCGCGCCGACAATGACCCGCATCCGGCTCGCCGGCGGGAAAGGGGTGGCCATGCGCATCCTCCGGGCCTTCGCGAGGGCCTTCACCGCGTTCGGCTGGGTGCTGACACCCCCGGCCGGGCCGTACGACATCGGCACCGTCGTCCCGCTCCCACGCCCGGACGCCGACGTGCCGAGGGTGCCGCTGAGCGCGCGCGAACGCGAAACGTTCTGGAGGATCGTGGCAAGCTGAGGCAACGCGATCGACGACGAAGCGGGTGGGAAATGACCGAGGCGCCGGAAATGCCCCTGCACATGCGGCGAGTCCGGTTCGATCCGGTCCCGGAGCTCGCGCGGGTGCGCGACGGCGACGGCATCACCCGCGTCACGACCCCGTTCGGGCTGTCCGCGTACCTCGTGACCAGGTACGACGACGTCCGTGAGGTGCTGGCCGACTCGACGCGCTTCAGCAACGCGATGACGCGGCGGATGCGCCCGCCCGGCATGCCCGACATCAGCGCCGAAGAGCTCGAGGAGCTGCGGGCCGGGCAGATGCTCGGCTTCGACCCGCCCGAGCACACCCGGCTGCGCAAGATGCTGACGTCGGAGTTCACCGTGCGGCGCATGCGGCGGCTGGAGCCGCGGATCACCGAGATCGTCGGCGCCGCCCTGGACGACCTCGAACGCGCGGGCACGCCGGGCGACCTCGTCGCGCACTTCGCGCTGCCGGTGCCGTCCCTGGTCATCTGCGAGCTGCTCGGCGTGCCCTACAGCGACCGCGCGGAGTTCCAGCACCGCACCGGCCGGCTGCTCGACGCGTCGCTGCCGGTCGAGGAGCGGATGAAGATCCAGCGCGAAAGCCGCGAGTACATGGCGGGGCTCGTCGCGCAGGCCCAGGCCGAGCCGGGCGACGACATGCTGGGCATGCTGGTGCGCACGCACGGGGCCGACCTGAGCACCGCCGAGCTGATCGGCATCGCGTCACTGCTGCTGGTGGCCGGCCACGAGACGACGTCCAACATGCTCGGCCTCGGCACCCTGGCGCTGCTGCGGCACCCCGATCAGCTGGCCCTGGTGCGCGACGACCCGGCCGCGGTCGAGCCCGCGATCGAGGAACTGCTGCGCTGGCTCTCGATCGTGCACTCCGGCGTCCCACGCACGACGACGACCGAGGTCGAGATCGCCGGGCACACCATCCCCGCCGGCGAGCAGCTGGTGCTGGCCCTGCCCGCCGCCAACCGCGACCCGGCACTCACCGACGATCCCGAACGTCTCGACGTCACCCGCGAGGTGGCCCGCCACGTAGCGTTCGGCCACGGCGTGCACCACTGCCTCGGCGCACCGCTCGCGCGGATGGAGCTGAAGATCGCGTTCCCCGCCCTGCTGCGGCGGTTCCCGGAGCTGTCGCTAGCGGTGCCTTACGAGGAGATCGGGTTCCGGGCGTTCCACGTCGTCTACGGACTGCACGAACTGCCCGTCACCTGGTGATTGGACCGGCCGGCGCTTCCGCGGCCGGCTCCGCGGGCAGGTCGACGTCGTCGGGGCGGGCTCGGCGGGGGAACAGTGGTGAGATCAGCAGGAACAGCCCGATGACCACCGCCTGGACCACGAGGGCGTCGCGGAAGCTCTCGGTTACCCGGCCGGCCACGGCGCCGGCGAAGAACACCGTGCTGAACACCGCGACGCCGACCGAGCCGCCGATCGACTGGACCGCCGACAGCACGCCGGAGGCGGAGCCGACCTCGTCGTCGGCGACCGCGCCGAGGACCGTGTTGAAGACCGCCGCGATCACGATGCCCGCGCCGATTCCGGTGACGACGCTGCCCGGCACGATCCGCCAGATCGTGAAGGCGCCGTCGCCGGCCAGGGCGAACCACAGCCAGGCGACCCCGGCCAGCTGGACGACCGCCCCGGCCTGCAGGACGCGCCGGCCGAGCTTGGCCGCCAGCAGCCCGCCGCTGATGCCGCCGCCGACGGCGGTGCCCAGCGCGATCGGGAGGTTGCCCAGCCCGGCCTGCCCGGCGGTGAAGCCCTCGCCGAGCTGCAGGAAGAACGTCAGCACCAGCTGGGTGCCGATCAGCCCACCGAAGAACAGCGCGATCGCGACCAGCCCGACGGTGAAGGCGGACTTCCCGAACAGCGTCGGGGTGACCAGGGGAGTGCGGTCCCGGCGCACGATCCGGCGTTGCCACAGGGCGAACGCGACGTAGCCGAGCGCCGCGGCGGCCAGGGAAAGCCACGTCCACAGTGGCCACCCCGACGACTGGCCCTCGTTGAGCGGCAGGACCAGCAGCGCGGAGGCGCCGGCGACGAGCGCGGCCCCGGCGACGTCCACCCGCAGGCCCCGGGTCCGGCCGCCGTGGGGCACCAGTCGCCGGGCCAGCACGAACGCCGTGAGCCCGATCGGCACGTTGACCAGGAACACCAGCCGCCAGCCGAGGCCGAACAGGTCCCAGTCGACGAGCGCGCCGCCCAGCACCGGGCCCAGCACGCCGCCGAGCCCGAGCACCGGGCCGAAGACGGCGAGGGCCTTGGTCAGGTCGCGGGGCGTGAGGTTGTCCCGCAGGATCCCCAGCCCCTGCGGCAGCATCATCGCCCCGGCGACGCCCTGGATCAGCCGGAAGGTGATCAGCAGCCCGATGCTCGGCGCGAGCGCGCACAGCAGTGACGCGAGCGCGAAGGCCGCGAGGCCCACGAGGAACATCGGCCGCCTGCCGTAGCGGTCGCCGAGCCGCCCGCCGAGCACGAGCCCCGCGCCGAGCGTCAGGGCGTACCCGCCGATCACCCACTGCAGCCCGACCGGGCTCGCCCCGAGGGAGCGTTCCAGCGCCGGGCCCGCCACGTTGACGATCGTCGAGTCGAGCAGGTCCATCAGCTCGACGACGAGGACCGTGGCCAGCAGCCACCACATCGTCTTCTTCTCGGTCATGAGGTGCTCCCCAGGGAATCGGCGGTTCCGGCGTAGATCCGTACGACACCGGCCAGGAAGTTCTCTACGACGTCCCGTTCGCCGGGGCTCAGCGCCCCGACGAGGTCCTCGACGCCGCTGAGCAGCGGGTGCAGGTGCCCGAAGATCCGCGTCATCGACTCCGGCACCGGCTCGACGAGCACCTTGCGGCGGTCGGTGGCGTGCGGGCGGCGGGTGATGTGCCCAGCCTGCTCGAGCCGGTCCACGATGTGCGTGCTCGCCGCCGTCGAGACCCGCAGCCGGTCCGCGAGCTCCTTCGCGGTCAAGGGGCCTTCGCTGGTGAGGTGCTCCATCGCCGCGAGGTCCGTCGGGTTGACGCCCAGGGCGCCGCTGAGCCGTTTCTCGATGACGCGTGTCAGCGCGCCCACCTCTTGGAGGCGCTCCATCACCGCGTTGCCCACGCCAGGGGCGTCGACGTGCCAGGAAGTCATGACAAGAAGACTACTGAAGAAGTTACTAACTAGGTTAGCTAAATACTGTGGTCCTCGACACCCACGCCCGGTCCAGCCGGGGGTGGAGCACCTCGCGCAGGAGCAGCAGAACCGCCGACCACGCCCAGCAGCGCGCCGCCCAGGATCACCGCGACCACCAGGATCAGGATGTTGGTCAACGCGCTGAAGACGGCCTGGCCGGCACCCAGCAGCCCGCTGGGCAAGGCCGACCATCCGGCCACGCCGGCACCCGGCCGGCGACGGTCGCGCTCAGGTCGGCGCCCCCGCCGAGGCGTGGGGTGCGCGGTCACGGGGTATCCGCAGATTTCCTGCACCTATCTGGAGGTCAGATGCGCCTGCCCGCCACCCGGGGGCCCGTCAGCGAGCAGGTCGTCCGCCTCCTGCGCGGTGCGACCCCGGTCGAGGACCTCGACCACGGGCCCGCACAGCCGGCCGTGCACGACGAGGACCTGCAGCTGTCCCTGTGGATCTGTTACGAGCTCGGCTACCGCGGCTTCGACGACCTCGAACCGGACCAGGACGGCGGGCTCGCGCTCCACGCCCTCCGGAAGGACCTCGAAAGACGGTGGCTGGCCGGGCTGACCGACCTCGTCGCGCCGGTCACCGCCGACCCCGCCGACGTCCCGCGGGCGCTGGCCCGGCTGGTCGCCGCCGACAACGGCCCGCCGTTGGCGAAGTTCTTGCAGCGCAAGGTATCCGCCGCGCAGTTCGGCGAGTTCGTCGCGCACCGGTCGGTGTACCACCTCAAGGAGGCCGACCCGCACAGCTGGGCCATCCCGCGCCTCAGCGGGCGGGCGAAGGCCGCACTGGTCGAGATCCAGGCCGACGAGTACGGCGGCGGGCGCGTGGAACGCATGCATTCGGAGCTGTTCCGCACGACCATGCGGTCACTAGGATTGGACGACACCTACGGCCACTTCGTCGACGACGTGCCGGCCGTCACGTTGGCGGTGAGCAACCTGATGTCCCTGTTCGGGATGAACCGGCGCTGGCTCGGCGCCGCGCTCGGGCACCTCGCGGCGTTCGAGATGACGTCGTCGCTGCCGAACCGCCGCTACGGCAACGGGTTGCGCCGCCTCGGCGGTGACCCGCTTCTTCGACGAGCACGTCGAGGCCGACGCGGTGCACGAGCAGATCGCGGCCCACGACCTTTGCGGCGGCTACGTCGCGGAACACCCGGAAGCCGGGGACGTCCTGTTCGGGGCCGCGTGCGCGCTGGCGGTGGAGGCCGAGTTCGGGGCGCGGCTGCTGGACCGCTGGGCGGCCGGGTCCCCGAGCCTGCGCACCCGCGCGCTCTCCGGTGCGGCGTGAGGTCACTTTCCGCGGCCGGGCACCTTGTGCGTCCCGTCGCAGAACGGTTTCACGGCCGAGCGGCCGCACCGGCACAGGGCGACGACGGTGCCGCCGGGGCGCAGGACTTCGCCGTCCTGCGACCGGATTTCGACGTCGCCGCGGACCAGCAGCGGCCCGTCTTCGTAGGGCGTGATGGTCGCCGGGGCGGGTTCGTGGTTCATCGGCGGCGGGTACCCCGGCGCCCCGGAGCCCAACCGGCGGGCGCCCGATGACCGCCCGCGGCCCGGGCACCACGATCGGCGTCGAGGAGGAGTTCCTGTTCGTCGACACGGGGTCACGGCGTCCCGTGCCGACGGCGGCCGCGGTGCTCGCCCGGCTGGACGGCGACGCCGGCGGGATCAAGCCGGAGCTGTACGAGTCCCAGGTCGAAGCGGTCACCCCGGTGCTGACGAGCCTGGCCGACGCGGCCCGGTCGCTGGTCACGAGCCGCGCGGCGCTCGCGCGCGCGGCGGCGGCGGAAGGGGTGGCCGCGGTCGGCGTCGGCACGCCGGTCCTGGCCGGGCCGCGGCCCGTGCTGTCCACCGGCGACGACCGGTACCGGCTCGTCGCCGGGACCTACCAGGGGGCGTTCGCGGACTACGAGGCCTGCGGCTGTCACGTCCACGTCGGCGTGCCCGGCGGCGACCTGGCCGTCGCGGTGGTCGACCACCTCCGCCCGTGGCTGCCGACGTTGCTGGCGCTGTCCGCGAACTCGCCGTTCCACCACGGCCGCGACACCGGGTACGCGAGCTGGCGGACGATCGACCAGGCCCGGTTCCCCGGCGGCGGGGTGCCGCCGCGCTTCGGCGATTTCGCCGGTTACGAGCGGTGCCTGGACCAGCTCGTCGACTGCGGAGTCCTGGTCGACGAGCGCATGACGTTCTGGGCCGCCCGGCCCTCACCGCGGTACGCGACGGTCGAGGTCCGGGTCGCCGACGTCGCGGCGGCGCCGGACGGCGCGCTGCTGCAGGCCGCCCTCGTCCGCGGCCTGGTCCGCGCCGCGCTCGACGACCTCTCCCACGGCCGCGAAGCCCCGGAGGTCGACGGCCAGCTCGCCGCCGGCGCCCTGTGGTCGGCCGCCCGCTACGGCATCCACGGGCACGGGATCGACACGATCGGCAGGACGTCCCCAGTGCCCGCCCGCACCCTGCTGGCGGCCCTGCTGCGCCGGGTCCGCCCGGCGCTGGAGGACACCGGGGACGTCCTGGCGGTCGACGCGCTGCTGCCCCCGGTGCTGGCCGGCGGCGCCGCCCGGCAACGCGCGACCGCGGCCGCCGGTGGTCTCACCGCCGTCGTCGACGAGCTGGCGGGCCTGCTGACGGAACCGGTGACCGGCCCGGCGGCGGGGGAGCGGAGCGCGGAGCACGCCCCGGTTACCCGGTGACGGCCGACGCTGTCCACAAGGGACAGTGCGCCGGTCAGCCTGCCGGGCCGGAGACGTCGAGGATGTCCCGCTGCTCGATCCAGCTCACCGCGTACGCGGGCCCGTCGTCGGCGATCACCGGGACGACGATGGTGCCGGCGGGCCGGTACCGGGGCCGGCCGGCGAGGGTTCCGGTGCGGGGCGACGCCGGATCCTTACCCGAGTAGGTGACGCGCCACCGGCCGACGCTGTAGGCGATCTGCCGCCGCGGCCGGTGGCCTGGACCGGTGGCCGCGCTCGCCGGCGGGATTCCTGGTGTCATCGCGTTTTCCTCGCTTTCCGGCGCCACCCACGCGAGCGTGGGGCGACTGCGGAGCCGAGGTCCGGGGCAGTCCGGCAAGTCTAGGCAGCGTTGTTTCACCTGCCGCGAAAGTCCCCCGAACGGGTTACGCGCCGGAAAAGGTTTCCTTCGCCTCCCGATCCGGGGACTTGTGACCCTGGGCGCCGCCGGTCCCCGGCACGGACGATGGATCGGGAACGGCGGGCCGTCGAGAGGACACCCCGAGCCGATCCGGATCGTGCGTGGCGGGCGTCGGCCACCACGGTCGACTGTCCTCAAAGGACTCTTCCGCGCCCGGTCGCGGGGTATGATTCAGCCGTACCAGCGCCGGAGCGCCCAGTCCCCGCCTCGCGACGAACCCACCGAAGGCGGCCGCGGTGAGCACCGGCGCGGCCGGTCAGGAGCTCCGATCGTGAAACTCAACGTCTTCGACTTCCCCCGCCCCCGCCGTCCGCGGCCGGAATCCGCACCGGCGTCGCCGCCGGTCCCCGGAAACCGTGGCCACCGTGACGGACACAGTGTCATCCACGCGGTCTTCACCGCCTCCGGTGGCGGTGAGCCGCCGGTGCCGCGTTACCACGACCTGGCGATCACCGTGGAGCGGTCCGGCTGGACGCTGGTCGTCGCCGTGGTCGGCGACATCGACCTCAGCACCGCGCCCATGCTCCGGCACGCCCTCGACGAGGCCCTCGCCCGGACACCGCGGCGGGTCGTCGTGGACCTGTCCCTCGTCCGGTTCCTGAACACCACCGGGCTGGAGGTGCTGCTCGACGCGCACCACCGGGCCGGGCCGGCCACCGACCTGCGGCTGGTCTCCACGACCCGCGCGACGTGGCGGCCCCTGGAGCTCACCAGGACGCACGAACGCCTGGTCGTCCACGCGTCCCGGGCCGCGGCGATCGCGGCGCCGCGATAACCGGGCGAAGGCGTCCGCTCACCGCCTCCGCGGCTGTGCGGTGTGCGGCCGCCGGCCGAGGAAGTGCGTCGGTTCCGTCGCCTGCGCCGGGACGTCCACCGCGGGGAGGCCGTCGGCGGGGCTGAGGCCGAGGACGGCGAGCAGCAGCCCGCAGTCGGCGGCGTCGTGTGCTTTCGACGCGACCACGCGGGTGGCCCGGCGCCGTTGCCCGTCGTCGAGGCTGAACGGATCCGCGGTCATCGCGTCCGGTGTTCCTGTCATTGCGGGCCCCTTCGGTCGGCCACGTGGGTGCTTGCCGCCGGGGGCCGGGGCGGTGCCGGGCCGCCGACTGTGCACCGGCACCCGGATCCGCCAATGTAGTCCTCCGCGCGGGCGGGCTGGGCTGGCGAACGGGTGGGAGCTCAGGTCCGGTCCCGGTCGGGCGGACCGGGCGGGCGCGCGTCGAGGATGTCGGTGGCCCGGACCAGGCTGACCGGCGTGTCGGTGGCGCAGCCCTGCGGGCGGACCGGCACCCAGGTGGTGCTGGTGTGCTCGTCGCGGAGGCTGCGCCCGGCGACGGTCCCGAGCCGCTCGTGCCACACCGGTGTCGCGCACGAGGCGGACCGCGCGCGGCCCACGCGGCCGCGGAACCGGTAGCGGACGTGCCAGCCGAGCGGGTAGCCACCGCCGTGACGTGTGGGCCAGGCCCGGTGCCCGCTCCCCGCCGGGTGCGGATCGGTCTGCTCGTCGTCCACCGGTGCCCGCTTTCACTCCCGGTGCGCGAGCGGCGCACCGTCATCGGTCGCCGGGGTCCGGGGCGCGGTTCTTCCCAGCGTAGGGGCGCCGGCGCCGGCGGGGTTCGGCCAGCCGAGTGGTTCGCTGCCCGGGGCCGTCGCCGTCCTGGCCGGCCGTCGCGGGGGGCTTTTGTTGCCCGGCCGGGCTTTCGGCCGGCCGGCAGCCGGGGTCGGCGGCCGGGTCCGGGACAACGCGGTCCGGTCGCGACGCGGGCCGCTCGGCCCGTTTCCCGCTGCTCCCGGGGCTATAGTGAGGTCGACGCCCCGGACCCCGGCATCGTGGTTTCCGCGGCGCGGGCCCGCCGGCCCGCGTCCGACCGGACGGCGAGGCGCACCATGGTGGCACGCGTGGCAGGGGTGGTCCTGCTCGTCCCGGTCTGCGTCCTGGCCGTGATCGGCGCGGCGCACACCTCGGCGGACGCCCTCATCGGCTGGAGCCTGGTGGGTCTCGGCGCCGGGATCCTCGTCGCGGTCGGCGCGCCCCGGTTGCGGCGCGGCCGCCAGATCGGGATGCACGGGCCCGACCTGCCGCTCGGCGTGGCCGCCGCGGCCACGTTCGTCACGGTCTGCCTGGTGATCGCCGGGCTGCTCGCCGCGTTCGGCGGCGGCCTCACGACGGCCGCGCTGCTCCTGTTCGCCGTCTCCGGGCTGTGGGCCGGGAACCACCACCGGCCACGGGCGCGCGCGACGCCGGTGGCGAACCCGCACGACGTCCTCGCGGCGGTCACGCTCCCCGCGTCGTCGACGCTGGTCGCCGACATGGGCACGGAGGAGCTGTGCGTGGCCTGGCGGCGCAGTTACTACCAGCTGGTCCTGGCCACCGACGAGCCGGCGCGCCGCCTGGTCGTGCAACGGCGGCAGGAGTTCCTCGACGAGATCGAACGCCGTGACGGCCGCGGCTTCCGCCGCTGGCTCGACAGCGGCGCCCGCGCCGGCGGCGATCCCGGCCCCTACCTGACCACCCGGAGCTGACCGTCCTCAATGGACTCATGCACGGAAAGGACGCCATGCCGCACCGGGACGGGGCACCGCGGGTGGCGCGCGGTGGCTGAGGTCGAGGTGCTGCGCGCCGGGGTGCTGGCCGCGTTGCGGGAGCACGGCAGCGGTTCCGGGGTCGACGTCGTCGGCCGGGTGTGCCGGGCCTGCGTGCGGCTGCTGCCGGTGGACGGCGCCGCCGTGTCGGTGACCGTCGACGCCGGGCACCGGGAAGTCGTCTACGCCAGTGACGCCGTGAGCGCCGCGTTGGCGGAACTGCAGTTCTCCCTCGGCGAGGGGCCGTGTTTCGAGGCGTACGCCGTCGGCGGGCCGGTCCTGGTGCCGGATCTCGCGGCCGGGCTGCCGCCCGCGTGGCCGACGTTCGCCGCCGAGGCCGGCACGCACCCGGTGGCCGCGCTGTTCACCTTCCCGGTGCAGATCGGGGCCGTCCGGGTGGCGACCCTCGACACCTACCGCGCGACCCCGGGTTCCCTGCTGCCCGGCGAACTGTCGACGGCCCTGCAGGTCGCCGACGTCGCCGCGCTCGCCTTGTCGGGGCTGCAGGCCCGTGGCGACCGCTGGCTCGACGGGGACGGCCGGTGGATGGCGGGGGCGGGGATGCGCTACCGGGAGGTGCACCAGGCCACCGGCATGCTCATCGCGTACTTCGACCTGCCCGCTTCCGCGGCGCTGGCCCGGCTGCGGTCCTACGCGTTCGGGCACGGCCGGCCCCTGCTCGACGTCGCCACCGACGTCGTGACCGGGCGGCTGGGATTGGACGGGGAGTTCCGGTGAGGAGCACCCTGGTGACCGCCGGCATACGAGGAGATGGTGGAGATGCCCGACCGTGAACGGCAGGTGATCCGGGCGT
Source organism: Amycolatopsis sp. NBC_01307 (assembly GCF_035975215.1). NCBI lineage: Bacteria > Bacillati > Actinomycetota > Actinomycetes > Pseudonocardiales > Pseudonocardiaceae > Amycolatopsis > Amycolatopsis sp. NBC_01307. Next base: position 1,524,970 of record NZ_CP108403.1, read on the forward strand.
TCGTCGCGCTGGCCGACACGCTGGTCGACGACTACGACGTCGCGGATCTGCTGCACACGATGGTGGTGGAATGCGTGGAGCTGCTCGACATCACGGCCGCGGGGCTGACGCTCGTGGACGAGCGCGGTGGCCTGCAGGTGCTCGCGTCGTCCACCGAGCAGGCGCGCCTGCTCGAACTGTTCCAGCTCAACATCGACGAAGGCCCGTGCGTCGACTGCTTCACCGGCAGCGCACCGGTGCTGGTGGCCGACATCGCCGCGCAGGCGGCGCGCTGGCCGCGGTTCGCGGCAGAGGCGGCCCGGGAGGGCTTCGCGTCCGTGCACGCGCTGCCCCTGCGGCTGCGCAAGCAGACGATCGGGGCGCTGAACCTCTTCGGGCCCCGGCCGGGCGAGCTGTCGGCGGACGACGTGGCGCTGGCGCAGGGGATGGCCGACACCGCGACCATCGGCATCCTGCACGAACGCGCCCTGCGCCAGGGCGAGATCCTGTCCGAGCAGCTGCAGACGGCGTTGAACAGCCGGGTGATCATCGAACAGGCGAAAGGGGTGCTCGCCATCAGCGGGCAGCTGAGCATGGACGCGGCGTTCGCGGCCCTGCGCGGTTACGCCCGCCGCAACAACCGCCGGCTCAGCGACGTCGCCCGGGCTTTGGCCGACCACGACCTCGACCCGCGGCTCGTGCTGGCCCCGGCGAAGGCGGATCATCGTCGCTGATCGGCTCCTCGTCACCGGGCGGCGGCGACGGCGGTTCGAGGAACAGGCCGCCGTACCGCTCGTCCTGGGGTTTGACGAGCGCGCCCGGCCGGACGGGCTCGTCGGGGCTGTGACTGTCCATTGTGGAACCTTCCGGGCCGGTTCACCGGCCGGGGCTGGGAGCCGAGGACGGCACGGGCTCGACCACTCGCGCACGAGGTGCTCTCGGACGCCACCCACGCTACACGGCACCAGCGGTCCTCGCCCCGCGTCGCGGTCCGCCGGGTGCCGAACGCGGCGCGCCCCGGTGACCAACGGCCCTCGTGCGCCGGGGCCCGCCGGGTGATGCTGGGACCAGCCTTCGACGGGAGTGGCCATGCGGTTCCGTGATCGCCGGGAAGCCGGCGAGCGACTGGCCCTGCGGCTGCGCCCGCTGCGCGGGCACCCGGCCGTGGTCCTCGGCCTGTCCGCGGGCGGGCTGGTGGTCGGCGGCGAGATCGCGGACGTCCTCGGCGTGCCCCTGGACATCCTGCTGACGCGCCGGATCGAGTACGACGGCCCGCCGGCGACCACCCTCGGCGCGGTCGGCGAGGGCGGCCTGCTCGTCTCGGACCACGAGGCCATCAAACGGTTCGACGTCACCGCCGACGAGCTGACCCGCCTGGCCGGCGGCGCGCGGTCCGAGCTGGCCCGGCAGGTCGCCGTCTACCGCCACACCGTGGCCCCGGCCCCGATCGCCGGCCGCACGGTCGTCCTCGCCGACGACGGCGCCGCCACCGGCACGACCGCCCACACGGCGATCCGCGTCCTGCGCGCCCGCCAGGCCGGCCGCATCGTGCTGGCCGTCCCGGTCGCCCCGGCCCGCGTCCTCGACCGGCTCGCCCGCGAGGTGGACCAGGTGGTCTGCCTCCGGACGCCGACGTGGGTGCACGCGGTGCGCAACAGCTACCGGAAGTTCGGCGCGGTGGCCGAGACGGAGGCGCTGGAGCTGCTGCACCGCGAACCGCGGCTGCCGACGGAAGTCCCACGCTGAGTCCACAAGGGACGGTCGGTCCGGGAGGCGCGCCGCGAGCCGTGTCTGCCGAAAGAGGTTCCGCGACAAGTCCACCGGTCAGCCCGGGAGGCGTACCGCGATCTCGTCGCCCAGACCAGCCCGCCCAGCCCGGTTCGGTGAGGAGGCCGAGTCGGAGGCGTTGGAGTTGGAGTTGCTGCATCGTGAGCCGCGGCTGCCGAACAAGGTTCAGCGGTAAGTCCACAAGGGATGACCAGCTCGGCCGGCGCATGGCGATCTCTCTCGCCCAGCACGACGCGGAGCCGAGGCAGAAGTGTTGGAGTGCTGCGCCGTGAGCCCCTTCTGCCGAACGAGATTCCGCGACAAGTCCATCGGTCAGCCCGGAAGGCGTACCGCGATCTCGTCGCCCAGTTCGGCGCCGTCGTCGAGTTCCAGGTGGTCGCCGCTCCAGAAGCGGCCCGGGTCGTACCAGTTGGGGCGGCGACCCTTCGGCAGCAGGCCCATCGCCTCGTACGTGACCGCGACGATCTCCGCGCAGTACCCCGACTCGAGGTCGACCTCCCGCGGCTCCCGGCCCTCCCGCTTCCAGGACGGCACCCGGCCGCCCAGCCAGCGGGACGCGAGGCGCGCGGTCGAGGGGAACGGCGTGCCGTCGAGGCGGGCGACCGTGCGCAGGGCCGCGTCCTCCATCTCCGCGGTGACCGGGTGGACGAGCTGGCGAAGCCAGACCCGCTGGTGGTACTTCTCCGCCCACACCTGCACCGCCCGGCTCAGGTCGTGCAGCTGGGCACCCCGCTGGTGCGTGCCCGACCAGACGTCGGGCAGCGACCGGCCCAGCTCCGCGTGCCACATCAGCGGCGGCAGGTCCTCGATCACCACGGCCATGCCGACGTGGTTGACCGGGCTGTTGGTGACCACGCGGATGGTGCGGTCGGCCGCCGACCGGCCGCGGAACAACCACAGGTCGCCGGTGCGTGTCACGGCTACTGCTTCGTCGAGATCCAGCTCGGTGCCCGGCACGGGCAGTAGCCTAGGCCGATGCGCTGGTGGAAGACAGTGGGCCTGGCCGGGCTCGTCGGAGTGGCCGCGACCGGAGTGGTCGTCGCCCGGCAGGAGCGCCGGCGGCGCGCCTACACCCCGGACGAGATCCGCGAACGACTGCACGCACGCCTCGACGGCCCTGAGGCCACTCCGGAGGCCCCCAAGACCGACTGACGGGCTACGCGTCGGCCGGCTCCTCCTTGGCGGGGATCCGGCCGCCTTCGACTTCCCAGCGCTGCACGGCCGCGACGTCGGACGGTGACGTCTCGGCGGTGTCGTCGTCGCGGTGCGCCGCGGCCACCGGCGGGCCCGGCTTCACGCCGGGGCTCCCGGCCGTGAAGCGTCGGCGCCGGGCCGGCACGGGATGCCCAGGGCCGCGAAGACGCCGAGCAGCTTCGCGTTCTCCGCGCCGACGTCGACGACGAGGGCGCGGACGCCTTCGTGCTCCGCCGCGACGACGAGCTGTTCGAGCAGCAGGGTCGCCACGCCGAGCGCCCGCGCGCCGCCGTCGACGACCAGGACGACCGCCGCCTCGGCGGAGTCGGCCAGGATGTTGTAGCGGGCGACGCCGGCCAGCCGGGAGTGCAGGAAGCAGCCCATCGCGGTGTGCCCGACCCCGGCGTTGCGGGACAGCTGCGCCGCGAGGTCGGTCAGCCCGGTCTCGCCGAGGCCGAAGAACCGGAGGTGCCGGTCGCGGTCGGCGAGCCGGGCCCGCAGCGCGAGGACGGCCGCGGTGTCGGCGGCTTCCAGCTTGCGCACCCAGGCGATCTCGCCGTCGGGGAGCAGGGCGCGCGCCGGTGGGGTCGCGGTGGTCATGGCGTCTCCTCTCGGGCCGGCCCGAGGTACCGCTCGGCTTCCCGGCCCTGTGTGCGGATCGGTCGGAATGGCCCGGGTCCACAGTGTCCTGTCCTTTTCGCACAGAACACTGCGGAGTCCGGGGGCCGGCCGCGATCAGTTCCCGTCGGCCCGTGCGCCGTTCACGGCGGCCGGGGGCGGCACGATCGCGGCGGTGACGGCCGGGTTCGGCCGGCTCGCGGCGGCGGTTTCGCGGGCCAGGAAGGCCCCGAGCTCACCGATGGTGCTCATCAGCGGAGCGGGGAAGACAACGGTCGTGTTCTTGTCCACGCCGATCTCCACCAGGCTCTGCAGGTTGCGCAGCTGCAGCGCGAGCGGGTGCGCCATCATCGTGTCCGACGCCTCGCCGAGGGCCGCCGCGGCCTGGGACTCGCCTTCGGCGCTGATGATCTTGGCGCGCTTCTCGCGTTCCGCTTCGGCCTGCCGGGCCATGGCCCGTTTCATCGTGTCCGGCAGCTGGATGTCCTTCAGCTCCACCAAAGTCACCTCCACGCCCCAGTCGAGCGTGGTGACGTCGAGGATGCTCCGGATGTCGACGTTGATGCTGTCGGTCTCGGACAAGGTCTCGTCCAGCGTGTGCCGGCCGACGACCTTCCGCAGCGTCGTCTGGGCGATCTGGTCGATCGCGGCGTAGACGTTCTCGATCGCGACGACGGACTTCACCGCGTCCCGCACCCGGAAGTAGGCGACGGCGGACACGTCCACGCTCACGTTGTCCCGCGTGATGATGCCCTGGGACTGGATCGGCATGGTGATGATCCGCAACGGCACGCGACGCAGGACGTCGATGACCGGGATGATCAGCCGCAGCCCCGGTTCGCGCACGCCCAGCACCCGGCCGAGCCGGAACAGGACGCCCTGTTCGTACTGCTTGACGATCCGCACCGAGGAAGCCAGCAGTATCAGCACGACGACGACGATGACGGCGATCACGAGAACGTTCATGGTGCTCCAGAGTCGACTGCTGTGCGGAGGGTGGTTCAGCCCGAGAGCTTCACCTGGTTGTCGACCGACGTGACGCCGGGGGCGAACCAGGCGGTCTGCTCGGCCGACCGGCGTTCGGCGGGGGTGAGCACCTCGCCGGTCAGGGTGACCTGGCCGTCGTCGATGCCGACCTCGACGTGCTGCGCGAAGCCCGGCGCGTGCCGGGCCAGCGCCGCGGTGATCTTCAGCTTGATGTCGGCCGGCGAGATCGACGTCGACGCCTTCAGGGTGATCAGGTTCCGCACCCCGCTGATGCCGGGGAGCGAGGAGACCGCGCGGCGGGCGGCTTCGCGCTGGTACTGCCAGTCGACCGAGCCGCGCAGGGTGATGACCTGGTCGCGCACCTCGACCTGCACCGAGTCCTTCGGCACGACGACGGTGCGGCGGTCGAACACGATCATGGCCTCCCGGGCGAGGTCCGCGTCCTCCGGGATGTCCGTGCCGTGGCGCACCAGGATCTTGTCCGCGGTCGTGGTCACGCCGTGGACGCGGGTGGCCGCGCGCAGGGCCTCTTCCTTCTCCGGGTACGTGCCGACGTGTCCCGAGAGGGTCGCGACGCCGTCGGTGACGGCCACGCCGATCTCTTCGGCGTTGACGCTGGGGGTCCAGGCGAGCTCATCGGTCACCGCGGTCTTGAGCTGGTGATCAGGCCTGTGCTGGATCTGTGTCATAGCTCCAGCGTTTCCCCCGCGCGGCGCGCGGCCTAGAGTCGCGGGACCCTTTCTTCCGGGGTCGTTCGGCGCGCGGGCGTAGCCTGGGGCGGTGGATGACCGCACTCGGCACGACCGGCCCGTCATCACCGTCTTCCTGGTCGACGACCACGAGCTCGTGCGGCGCGGCGTCGCCGAGCTCGTCGACGACGAACCGGACCTCACCGTCGTCGGGCAGGCCTCTTCCGTCGCCGAAGCACTGGCCAGGATCCCCGCGCTGCGCCCGGACGTGGCGGTGCTCGACGTCCGGCTGCCCGACGGCAACGGCGTCGAGCTCTGCCGGGACCTGCGCACGGCGCTGCCCGGCCTGCGGTGCCTGATGCTGACTTCCTTCACCGACGCGGATTCCATGGTCGACGCGGTCCTCGCCGGGGCCGAGGGGTACGTGATCAAGGACGTGAAGGGGCTGCAGCTGGTCGACGCCATCCGCCGGGTCGGGTCGGGCGAGACGCTGCTGGACGGCCGGGCGGTCGCCGCGCTCGTCGCCGAACTGCGGGCCACGACCGGGAAACCGGGCCCGCTGGCCGGGTTGAGCGAGCAGGAGCTCGTCCTGCTGGACCTGCTCGGGGAGAGCCTGACCAACCGGCAGATCGCCGAGCGGATGTTCCTGGCGGAGAAGACCGTCAAGAACTACGTGTCCCGGCTGCTGGCGAAACTGGGGCTGGAGCGGCGGTCCCAGGCCGCGGTGCTCGTCACCGGGCTCCACGGCGGGCAGCGCCGTCCGGGCGGCTAGCGGCGAACGGGTGCTCGTCGCTGATCACGACGTCTTCGAGCAGCGCCTGCGCGGAGACCGGCACGGCGGTGCCGTGGCCGAGGCGCAGCATGATCTGGGGCCAGAGCCCGCCGCCGATCAGCTGCCGCAGTTCGCGCCGGGTCGCCGGCGCCGCCATCGGCTGGGAGGAGAGCGACGCCGAGATCCCGGCGGCGGTGGCCGTCAGCAGCACCCGCTGCATGGCCTGGCCGGCCTGGAGCCGGGCGAGCGCGGTGTCGTGCAGCGAGCCGATGACCACGACCAGCCGCTCGGGTTCGACGTCGAGGTCCGTGCCGCTGCCGGGCCCGGGTGCCGCCGGCGGGAGTTCCGAGCGGCGCATGATCTCGCGCAGCTGCGGCACCTGGTCGGCGGTGACGGTGGCCAGCCACGCGCGTTCCATCTCGGCGCCGCGGCGCAGCTGCCGCTGCACCGATGACGGCACGACGGCGGCGGTGAACGGACGGCGGTTGCTGTGCCGGTCGGCGATGGCCGTCACGAGCTCCTCGTCGTGCGGGGAGATCGTCTCGTACCCGTGCGGCCGCACGATGGCGAGCAGCTCGGGCCGGCCGGCGGTGGGGAACAGCCGCACGTCGGCGTGGCTGCCCTGCGCCTTGATCGCCAGCCGGAGGTTCAGCAGGGCCGCGCCGCAGTCCAGGAGCCGTTCGCGCTGGTCGCTGTCGTTGCCGGTGAGCGGGTTCGCGTACAGCTCGATGGAGTCCGGGGTGCACTGGAACCGCCAGGGCCGGGAGTTCCGCAGCGGCGGGGGAGCCGTCGCCGAGAGCAGGACGGATCGCACCTGGCTGGCGCTGAGGTGCCCGACGGGCATGACACCGGTCTTCATGGACGGCTCCGAACTGTGGGTACCCGGGATGACGCTTCCCGCACACCGTCCGCCACGGCCGGGGGCGGGCCAAGTGCCGAACGGCCTCCGGCGGCCGGGCGAAGGTCGTCGGTTGCGGTTCGGCCGGATCCCGTCGCGGTCCCGGTGGCTGTGCGAGGGTGGGGGCATGCCCGAACGAAGTGTGTCGGGCCGGGACCGGATGGCCGCGCTGCCGGCGGCCGTCCTCGCGTTCTCCGCCGGGCTGGAGCTCGAGACCACGCTGCGCCGGATCGTGGCGGCTGCGGCCGGGCTGGTCGACGCCCGGTACGGCGCCCTCGCCCTGCTCGACGAGGACGGCCGGACGACCGGGTTCGCCGTCACCGGCGTCGACGACGCCACCCGCGACCGGATCGGCCCGCCGCCCGCCGGCCACGGGCTGCTCGGCGCGCTCGTGGCGGGCCGGGATCCGGTGCGCCGGGCCGACCTGGGCACCGCCGGGTTCCCGCCGGGGCACCCGGCGATGCGGACCTTCCTCGGCGTCCCCCTCCTCGTCCGCGGCGAGGTGCTCGGCCGGCTGTACCTGAGCGGCGAGCGGCCGTTCACCGCCGACGACGAACGGGCGATCGTGGCGCTCGCGGCGGCGGCCGGGATCGCCGTCGACAACGCGCGGCTCCACGAGCAGACCCGCAGCCGGCAGCGGTGGCTGGAGGCCACCGGGGAGATCGCCGCCGAGCTGCTGGGCGGCACCGACGTCCACGAGGTGCTGCGCCTGATCGCGAGCCGGGCGGTCGAGCTCACCGGCGCCGACGACGCGCTCATCGCGCTGCCCGCCGACGTCGGCGGCGCCCTCGTCGTCACGGTGTGCGCCGGCCCGGACGCCGACGCCCTGACCGGCCGCCGGATCCCGCTCGACGGGTCGACGTCCGGCGCGGTGCTGGCCGACCACGTGCCGCGCAGCGTGCCGAGCCTGGCGTTCGACCTGGCCGACGGCCTGGGCGTCGACCTCGGGCCGGCGCTGGCGGTGCGGCTGCGGTCGGGGGAGTCCACCGCCGGGGTGCTCCTGGCGATCCGCGCGCCCGGGGCGGCGACGTTCGACGAGCACGAGCTCCAGATCGTCTCCGCCTTCGCCGACCAGGCCGCCCTCGCCCTGCGCGACGCCGAGAGCCAGGCCGCCCGCCGCGAGCTCGACGTCGTCGTCGACCGCGACCGGATCGCCCGCGACCTGCACGACCAGGTCATCCAGCGGCTGTTCGCGGTCGGCCTCGGCATCGAGGGCACCCGCCGCCGCACGGACTCGCCCGCGGTCGTCGTCCGGCTCACCCAGCACATCGACCAGCTCCAGGACGTCATCGAGGAGATCCGCGGCGCGATCTTCGACCTGCACGCCGAACCGGGCGCCGTGCGGGGCCTGCGGGCGCGGCTGCAGGACGCGATCACCGACACGACGGCCGACTCCGCGATCCGCACCACCGTGCGGCTCTCGGGCGCGTTCGACCGGGTGCCCGCGGCCTTGGCCGAGCACGCGGAGGCCGTCGTCCGCGAGGCCGTCAGCAACGTCCTGCGGCACGCGCGCGCCGCCGAGCTGACGATCACCGTGTCCCTGGACGGCGACCTGGTCGTCGAGGTCTCCGACACCGGGATCGGGATGCCGGAAGCCGTGGCGCGCAGCGGGTTGCGCAACCTCGAGCAGCGCGCGGCGGAAGCGGGCGGGTCCTTCCGCGTGGAGCGCCCGGCCGAAGGCGGCACCCGGGTCGTGTGGGCGGTGCCGCTGCCCGGGCGTTCGTGATGCTTGAAGCTCACCCGATCCGGGTACATCCCGGATGTCCACGGTTCAGCCGAGTAGCCGTTGTCCCATTCGCCGGTGCCCCCGCACCGGCCTCGCGGCGACGGCTCGGTCCGCGGAGTCGCCGTCCGCCACGGAGGTGACAGCCATCATGCGCGATCCCCTGGACCGCTTCCACCGCAGCACTTCGACGCTCACCGTGACGACCACCTACGACTCGACGGTCGTGGCCGCTACCGGTGATCTCGACGGCGGTGTCGCCGAGCACCTGCTCGGCCGCCTCGCCGACGAGGTCGCCCTGCGGCCGCAGGCGCTGGTCATCGACCTGAGCCGGGTGGCCTTCTGCTCGGCGCGCGTCCTGCGCGTGCTGCTCACGACCTCGGCCGACGCGCACGCGGCCGGCATCCCGTGCGTGCTCGTCAGCGACCAGCGCGCGGTCCTGCGCCCGATCGCCGTGCTCGGGCTGGACCACCTCCTGCAGGTGCAGCACAGCCTCGCCGCCGCCCGGGAGTGGCTGGCGGTGCTGGGCACCGCCGACGTCACCGGGTAACGCCGGTCAGGCGGCCGGGTATTGCCGCTCGCGGAGCAGGTGCGCGAGGTGGACGCCACGCCGGGTGACCGGCGTTTCCCGTGCTCCTCGCGCGGGTACGCGAAGCTCGACGATCTTCGGAGAACGATCTTTCGACGAGCGAGGAGTGCACTGTGGCCATCGCGACGGTCAACCCGGCGACGGGCGAGCGGGTCCGGGAGTTCGACGCGCTCACCGAGGAGCAGCTGGACGGCAAGCTGGCGCTCGCCGCGGAGGCCTTCCGCGCTTACCGGAAGACGTCGTTCGGCGACCGCGCCGCGCTGCTGCGCCGGGCCGCGGACATCCTCGAGGCCGAGGCGGACGAGCTGGGCCGCCTCGCGACGCTCGAGATGGGGAAGACCCACGCCGCCGCCGTCGCCGAGGTGCAGAAGTCGGCGAAGGGCTGTCGCTGGTACGCCGACCACGGCGCGGAGATGCTCGCCGACGAACCCTGGCCGGTCGAGGGCGCGAAGGTCTTCACCCGGTACGAGCCGCTCGGGCCGGTGCTCGCCGTGATGCCGTGGAACTTCCCGTACTGGCAGGTCTTCCGGTTCGCCGCGCCGGCGCTGATGGCGGGCAACGTGGGCCTGCTCAAGCACGCGTCGAACGTCCCGCAGTGCGCGCTGGCGATCGAAGACGTCCTGCGCCGCGCCGGTTTCCCCGAGGGCGTGTTCCAGACGCTGCTCGTGCCGTCCTCGGCGATCGAGGCCGTGATCGGCGACGAGCGCGTCCGCGCGGTGACGCTGACCGGCAGCGAGCCGGCGGGCCGTGAGGTCGGGGCGGCCGCGGGCCGCAACGTCAAGGCGAGCGTGCTCGAACTGGGCGGCGCCGACGCCTTCATCGTGATGCCCTCGGCGGACCTGGACAAAGCCGTCGAAGCCGGCGTCGGCTCGCGGACGCTGAACAACGGCCAGTCCTGCGTCAACGCCAAGCGGTTCATCGTCCACGAGGACGTCGCCGAGGAGTTCACCCGGAAGTTCACCGAGAAGATGGCGGCGCTGACGGTCGGCGACCCGATGAAGGACGACACCGACCTCGGCCCGCTGTCCTCGGCCGACGCCGTCGAGACGATCCACCAGCAGGTGAGCGACACCGTCCAGGCCGGCGCCCGGCTGCTCACCGGCGGGAAACCCCTGGACGGCCCGGGCCACTACTACCCGCCGACCGTGCTGGCCGACATCCCGGACGGCTCGCCGGGCCACCACGAGGAGTTCTTCGGCCCGGTGGCGCTGATCTGGCGGGTCCGCGACGTCGACGACGCCATCCGCGTCGCCAACGACTCGCCGTTCGGCCTCGGCGGCAGCGCGTGGACGGCGGACCCGGGGGAGCAGGAGCGGTTCGTGACCGAGGTCGAGACCGGGATGATGTACCTCAACGAGTTCACCCAGTCCACGCCGGAAGTCCCGTTCGGCGGCGCCAAGAACTCCGGGTACGGCCGCGAATTGGCGTCGTTCGGGCCGCGGACGTTCGTCAACGCCAAGACGGTCTGGATCGCCTGACCCGCGGTCGCGGCGACCGGCCGAATTGACGCGCCCGGGCGGGCGGGAACGTGTCTATCCTGATTGGCCGGTTTCGCTCGCGAAAGGGTCCCCGCCATGGAACAGACCGATCGTCCGACCACGACAGACGGAGTGAACCGGCGCAGCCTGCTCGCCGGGGTCGGCGGCCTCCTCGCCGCCAGTGGTGTCGCGTCGAGCAGCCTGCTCGCGCCACCCGCCGCCGCCGATCCCGTCGCCGCCCGGCCGGAGCGCAACGACCGTGTCGAGGGTCTGCTCAAGAAGATGACCCTCGCCGAGAAGCTCGGCCAGCTGCAGCTGCTCGGCAACGAGACCGACGCGCGCACGGCGCTGGCGACCGGTCAGCTCGGCGGCGTCTTCTCGGTGGTCGGCGCGGCGAAGCTCAACGCGCTGCAGCACATCGCCGTCGAACAGACCCGGCTGCGGATCCCGCTGATCTTCGGCCTGGACGTCATCCACGGTTACACCACCAACTTTCCGATCCCGCTGGCCCAGGGGTCGAGCTTCGACCCCGCCGTGGCGGGCGCGGACGCGTCGGTGTCGGCGAAGGAGGCCCGGCGCAGCGGCATCCACTGGACGTACGCGCCGATGATGGACGTCACCCACGAGCCGCGCTGGGGCCGCATCGCCGAGGGGTACGGCGAAGACCCTTACCTGGCCACGAAACTCGCCGTCTCGAAGGTCCGCGGTTACCAGGGTGACGACTACTCGTCGCCGGACCGCCTCGCCGCCTGCGCCAAGCACTTCGTCGCCTACGGCGGGGCCGAAGGCGGGCGCGACTACAACACCGTCGACGTTTCGCTGCAGCGGCTGCACAACTTCTACCTCCCGCCGTTCAAGGCGTCCGTCGAAGCCGGTGTGGCGACAGTGATGGCCAGTTTCAACACCATCAGCGGTGTCCCCGCGCACGGCAACGGTTACGTCCTGCACGACGTCCTCAAGGGCGCCTACGGTTTCCGCGGGTTCGTCGTCAGCGACTACACCGGCGTCCAGGAGCTGATCCTGCACGGGCTCGCCGGTGACGGCGCCGACGCCGCGGCGGCCGCGCTGCCGGCCGGTGTCGACATGGAGATGGTCAGCACGAACTACGTGCAGTACGGCCAGCAGCTGCTGGCGCAGCGGCGGATCACGCGCGACCAGATCGACGACGCCGTCCGCCGGATCCTGCTGGTCAAGGTCAAGCTGGGCCTGTTCGAACGGCCGTACGCCGACGAAGCCGTCGAGGTCAAGGCGCCGTCGCCGGCCGCGCTCGCCGCGTCACGGCAGGCGGCCGGGCGGTGCATGGTGCTGCTCAAGAACGACGGCCCGGTGCTGCCGCTGGCGAAGACCGTCGGCTCGGTCGCCGTCGTCGGCCCGCTGGGCAACGCGACCTACGACCTCAACGGCACCTGGTCGGGCCTCGGCACCGGCGCGGCCACGACACCGCCGGTGACCGTGGTCGACGGGATCAAGGCCGCGGCACCCGGGGCGGCGGTGACGTTCACCGCCGGCTGCGCCGTCGAAGGGACCGACACCGGCGGGTTCGCCGCCGCGCAGCAGGCGGCCCGTGCGGCCGACGTCACCGTCGTGGTCGTCGGCGAGACGGCCGCGATGAGCGGTGAAGCGGCGGCGCGCAGCAACATCGACCTGCCGGGCGTCCAGCAGCAGCTGGTGGCCGCGATCAAGGACACCGGGAAGCCGTTCGTGGTGGTGCTGGTCAACGGCCGGCCGCTGACGATCCCGTACCTGCACGACAACGCGCCCGCCATCCTCGAGGCGTGGGCGCCGGGCGTGCAGGGCGGCAACGCGGTCGCGGACGTCCTGTTCGGCACCGTGAACCCGGGCGGCAAGCTGCCGGTGAGCTTCCCGCGCGCGGTCGGGCAGATCCCGATCTACTACAACCACGAGAACACCGGTCGCCCGGCCGACCCGGCGAACAAGTACACGTCCAAGTACCTCGACCTGGAGTCCGGCCCGCTCTACGAGTTCGGTTTCGGCCTGTCGTACACGACGTTCCGCGTCGACGGCCTGCGCCTGTCGGACACCCGGCTGCCGGCCCGCGGCGGCCGGATCCAGGTGAGCGCCAAGGTGACCAACACGGGCGGCCGCGCCGGCGACGAGGTCGTCCAGCTGTACGTGCGCGACCCGGTCGCCTCGATCGTCCAGCCGGTCCGCCGGCTGCGCGGCTTCCAGCGGGTGACGCTGCCCGCGGGCGCGTCGACGACGGTCACGTTCACCCTCACCCCCGAAGACGTCGGCTTCTACGACAACGCGGCCAAGTTCCGGGTGGAGCCGGGCAAGATCGAGGTCTACGTCGGCACCAGCTCGGCCGCCACCCTGACGTCGAGCGTCACGGTGGTGTGACCCGTAACTCGCGTGACTGGGCACGTAACTCGCGTGATGGGGGCCGGAACTCACGAGTTCCGGCCCCCATCACGTCGGATCCGGTCCTGATCACGCGAGTTCCGTCTCCGATCACGCGAATCACGTCTTCGATCACGTGAGGGACGACGGGTTCGGTCCGCCGGTGTGACCGGCGAGACATACAGGTAACTGTACAGCCTGACTGTACATTTCCCGCTGCCGCGGTTACGGTGACGGGCATGGGTGATCAACTGTCTCCGTCGGCCGTCGAGGCGTCACAGCGGGTCCGCGCCGTCATCCGGCGGCTGCGGCGGGGCATCGCCGGCGCCTCGGATCCCGGTGACGTCACGCTGTCGCAGGCCACGGTGCTGACCAGGCTGGCCGACAGCGACGGCCGCACCACCAGCGACCTCGCCGCGGCGGACGGGGTGCGGCACCAGTCGATGACCTCGACGGTCGCCGCGCTGCTCGACCTCGGCCTCGTCAAGCGGCGGCCGGACCCCCGGGACGGCCGCCGCCTGCTGGTCACCGTCACGGCCAAGGGGCGCCGGCACGTCGAGGCGGGCCGGCAGGCTCGTGGCGAGTGGCTCGCCGCGCGGCTGCAGGAGGAGTGCACGGAGGAGGAACGGCAGACCGTCCTGGCCGCGATGGCCGTGCTGGATCGGCTCGTCCATGAGTGACCGGACCGTGAGCGACCGGACCACGGACGACCGGACCACGGACGACCGGACCACGGACGACCGGACCACGGAAGCCGCGAAGACCGGCTTCGACCGCGGGCTGATCCCGCCGATGCTGCTGGGGTCGATCCTGAACCCCGTCAACTCCACGATCATGGCCGTCGCGCTCGTCCCGATCGGCGCGGCGCTCGGCGCCCCGCCCTCGCAGACCGCGTGGCTCGTCTCGGCCCTGTACCTGGCCACGGCGCTCGGCCAGCCGATCGTGGGCCGGCTGATCGACATCTTCGGCCCGCGCAAGCTCTTCCTGATCAGCACGAGCCTGGTCGGCGTCGCGGGTGTCATCGGGACCGTGGCCCCGGGCCTCGGCGTGCTGATCGCGGCGCGGGTGCTGCTCGGCTTCGGCACGTGCGCCGGCTACCCGGCCGCGATGGCGTTGCTGCGCAGCGAAGCCGAGCGCACCGGGGAGGACAACCCCGCCGGCGTGCTGACGGCGCTGGCCGTGGCCAACCAGACCATCGCCGTCATCGGCCCGCTGCTGGGCGGCCTGCTGATCGGCCTCGGCGGGTGGCGCGCCACCTTCGCGCTCAACGTGCCGCTGGCCGCGGCGGCGGTCGTGCTGGGCCTGCTGCGGCTGCCCCGCGCGCGGGAGACGTCCACGCGGGAACGTTGGACCGCCCGGCTCGACCTGCCGGGCATGGGCCTGTTCGCCGTGATGCTGGTGGCGCTGCTGCTGTTCCTGATGAACCTGCGGTTGAGCAGCTGGTACTTGCTGGTGCTCGCCGTCGCGGCCGGTGCCGCCTTCGCCGTGCGGGAGCTGCGGGCGGCGATCCCGTTCATCGACCTGCGGGTGCTGGGTGGCAACGCGCCGCTGCTGGCCACCTACGGGCGCGCGCTGGTCGCCTACATCGTCTCCTACGCCTTCCTCTACGGCTTCACGCAGTGGACGGAGGAGGGCTTCGGGCTCTCGCCGTTCTACGCCGGGCTGGTGCAGATCCCGATGTTCCTGGTGGCGATCGTCATTTCGATCACCACCGGCCGGCGCCGGGGCGTGCGGGGCAAGCTCCTGGCCGGCGCGCTGGCGCAGATCGCCGCCTGCGTGCTGATGCTGATGCTCACCGGCGAGAGTCCACTGTGGATGCTGCTGCTGATCGCCGTGGTCTTCGGCATCCCGCAGGGCGCGGTCAGCCTGGCGCTGCAGAACTCCGTGTACCACCAGGCCGATCCCGAGCGCACCGGCTCGTCGGCCGGGCTGCTGCGCACCTTCGCCTACGTCGGTTCGATGGTCGCCTCTGCCACGACGGCGGTGGCCTTCGGCCCGCACGCGAGTACCGCGGGCATGCACACCCTGGCCTGGGTGATGCTCGGGGCCGGCGTCCTGTTCCTGCTGATCACGGTCGCCGACCGCGGCCTGCGCCACGTCTGATTCCCCTTGTCCAGCAAGAAAGGCCCGACCTTGTCCCGCACCGCCCTGCTCGCCATGGACCTCCAGAACACCCACCTCGCGCGCGTCCCGGACGGCTACCTGCCGCGCGCCGCGCGGGCGCTGGAAACGGCGCGCGGTCACGACGTCCCGGTGATCCACGTCGCGCTCCGGCTGCGGCCGGACCACGCCGACGTCCACCCGCGCAACCGGATGTTCGGCGCCGTGCCCGCCGGCAAGTACACCGCGGCCGACGAGGGCGCGGCCATCCACCCCGGCGTCGCGCCCCTCGACGGCGAGATCGTCGTGTACAAGAACCGCGTCAGCGCGTTCGCCGGCAACAACCTGCACCAGATCCTCGGCGCCCAGGACATCGGCCACCTCGTCCTGACCGGGATCGCCACCAGCGGCATCGTCCTGTCCACCGCGCTGCAGGCCGCCGACCTCGACTACGGCGTCACGGTGCTGTCCGACGCGTGCGTCGACCCCAGCCCCGAGCTGCACGACGTCCTCGTCACGCAGCTCTTCGCCCGCCGCGGCGACGTCGCGACGGTCGGGGAGTGGGCCGAAAGTCTCTCCTGACGCGCTCGACTTGACAGTGGCCGCTGCCGTCTCGCAGGATGCGAACAGGTGTTCGATAGTTGTCCTGGGTTCGCCCGCGGGTCCCTTGCGGGTGTCTCCGGTACGGGTTCGTGGTGCTGGAGGTGAGCGGCGGTGGCGGTACCGGAAGCGCTCACGTCCATCCCCGGCGTCCGGGTGGCTTCGCAGCTGCGCGAGCCGCATCCGGACGTCACCCAGCCGGGTGAATCTCTGCCGCTGACCCCGGCGCTCGCCGGCCTGTTCCCGGCCGGCGGCTTGCGGCGCGGCAGCACGGTGTCGGTCGCGGGGTCGACGTCACTGGTGCTGGCGCTGCTGGCCGAGGCGACGCGGGCCGGCTCGTGGGCGGCGGTGGCCGGGCTGCCGGACCTCGGCCTGGCGGCGGCCGCGGAACTCGGCGTCGACCTCGACCGGATCGCGCTGGTGCCCCGGCCCGGCGCCGAGGTGGTCGCGGTGCTGTCGGCCCTGGTGGACGGGTTCGACCTGGTGGTGGTCGGCCCAGCGGTCGCCCGCGGCGTCCAACCCCAGGTGGCCCGCCGCCTGGCGGGCCGGGTCCGCAACCGAGGCGCGGTCCTGCTGGCGGCCGGCCCCTGGCCGAGCGTGGACCTCGAACTGCGCGTCTCCCGGCGCCACTGGCGAGGAGCCACCACGGACGGCCACGGCCACCTACGGGCACGCGACATCACGGCAACCAGCCAAGGCCGCGGCGCGGCGGCCCGCCCGCAGACGGTGGCGCTGCAACTGCCGGGCCCCGGAGGCGCGATCGCGCCGGGCGAGCCCCCGGCCGGACGACGGCTGGTCGAGGTGGCCGGGTGAGCGGGGTGACCTGCCGCGCGCCCGGTGCGGTGTTTCGTTGGCGACCTAGCGAGTGCGCGGTGAGTGGTGCGCTGCTGCACTCAAGTGGTCGCCGCGGTGTGCGGCTGGGCCGGTGTGCGGTGTGTCGGTGGAGACCAGACGAGTGCGCGGTCGCACCGGGCGAGCCCCCGGCGAGGTGGCGGCTGGTCGAGGTGGCCAGGTGAACGGGGTGGCCTGCCGCGCGCCCGGTGCGGTGTTTCGTTGGTGGCCTAGCGAATGCGCGGTGAGTGGTGCGCGGCCGAGTGGTCGTCGGGGTTGCGGGGCGGGCGGTGCGTGGCCGGGCCGGTGTGCGGTGTGTTGTTGGCGACCAAGCGATCGCGCGGTGAGTGCTGCGCTGCCGCAGCCAGGTGATCGCCGGGGTTGCGGGGTGGGCGGTGCGTGGCCAGGTCGTTGTGCGGGGTTTTGTTGGCGGCCAAGCGAGTGCGCGGTGTGTGGTGCGCGGCTGCAGCCAGATGATCGCTGGGGTTGTGGGGCGGGCGGTGTGCGGCCGGGCCGTTGTGCGGGGTTTCGGCGGAGACCAAACGAGTGCGCGGTGAGTGATGCGCTGCCGAAGCCAAGTGATCGCCGGTGCAGGCGGTGCGCGACCCGGCCGTTTTGCGGGGTTTCTTTGGTAGCCAAGCGATCGCGCGCACCGAGGCCGCTCGGCGAGTGGGTTGGCGAGGCTCGGACACCGACCGCGCGGCCAGGTCACTCGGCCGGGTTCGGATGGCGTCCCGACCGGGCTGGTGCGCGGCGGTTCGACGGTCGCGGGTGCCGCTCGGGATCGGGTCGCGGCGTTCCGGTGGCCGCCGGGTGAGTGATGCGCCGCGGTTGCTGGTGCTGTGGTGCCCGGACTGGCCGGTTGTCGCCGCCGGGGCCGTCGTGGGGACGCCGCCCCTCGCGCCGGCCGCGGTGTTCTCCGCCAACCGGGTCGTCGCCTGTTCCGCGGTCGCGCGGCAGCACGGCGTCGTGCGGGGGATGCGCCGCCGCGACGCGCAGTCCCGCTGCCCGGATCTCGCGGTGCACCAGCACGATCCGGAACGGGACGCGCGGCTGTTCGAGCCGGTCGCCGCCGCCGTCGAGGGGCAGGCCGTGGGCGTGGAGGTCGTGCGGCCGGGGATCGTCGCGGTGCCCGTCACCGGCGCGGCCGGGTACTTCGGCGGCGAGGAGGCCCTGGCCGAGCTGCTGCTCGACGAGGTGTCGGCGAACGCCGGCGTGGAGTGTCAGGTCGGGATCTCCGACGGCCTCTTCGCCGCGACGCTGGCCGCCCGCCGCTCCGCGCTCGTGCCGGCCGGCGGGGCGGCCGCGTTCCTGGCGCCGCTGTCGATCGCCGAGCTGAACCAGCCCGGCGACGACCGCGGCGAGCTGGTCGGCCTGCTCAAGCGGCTCGGGCTGCGGACGCTCGGCGCGTTCGCCGCGCTGACCGAGCGGGACGTCGCGGGCCGCTTCCCGCGCGACGCGATCACCGCGCACCGGCTGGCGCGCGGGCTGTCGGAGCGGCCGCCGCTGCGGCGGGCCCTGCCGCCGGAGCTGTCGATCACCGAGGAGTTCGAGCACCCGCTGGAACGCGTCGACGAGGCCGCGTTCGTCGCGAAGACGCTGGGGGAGCGGTTCTTCGCCGGGCTGGCGCGGCACGGGATGGCGTGCACGCGGCTGGCGATCGTGGCCGTGACGGAGGCGGGCGAGGAACGGGTCCGCGTCTGGCGTTGCGCCGAGCCGCTGACCGCGCGGGCGACGGCGGACCGCGTGCGGTGGCAGTGCGAAGGCTGGCTCACCGCCCGCGACGGCCGGCCCACCGCCGGGATCGTCCGGCTGCGCCTCGACCCGGAGGAGGTCGTCGGTGGGCAGGCGTTGCAGCTGCAGCTCGGGTCGATGGGCCGGGACGCCGACGCGGCCGAACGCGCGGCCCGCGCGCTGGTCCGGATCCAGGGCCTGCTCGGCCCGGACGCCGTCGTCACCCCGCTGCTGGACGGCGGCCGCGGCCCCGCCGAGCGCGTGCGGCTCATCCCGTGGGGCGACCCGCGGACGCCGGTTTCGCCGGACGCGCCCTGGCCGGGACGGCTGCCGGCGCCGTCCCCGGCCGTCCTCGCGGCCCACCCGGCCCGGGTGCTGGACGACCGCGGCGCCGTCGTCGCCTGCACCGATCGCGGCGAGCTGACCGCCCCGCCGGCAACCGTCGCCGTCGAGGGCCGATCCCCGCGGCCGGTACTCGCCTGGGCCGGCCCATGGCTGCACCACCCGGCGCTGACGACCGGAGGCCGCCGCCTGGCGCGGCTGCAGGTGGTGGTCGAGGACGAGACCGACGAGGTCGCCCTGCTGCTGACCGTCACCGTCGGCGGCACTCCACAGTGGACGGTCGAGGGCAGCTACGACTGACTGAGCCCGGCGGGCTTGCTCACGACTGACTCACCCGAACATCGCCTGGGCCACCGCCGTGCCGAGGTAAGCCGCGCCAAGCCCGGCGAGCACGCTCGCGATGACGTTCGCGGCGGCGGAGAACTTCGCCCCGGTCTCGGCCAGCCGGAGCGTTTCGTAGGAGAACGTCGAATACGTGCTGAGCGTGGCGCACAACCCCGGGCCGATCAGGTGCTGCAGCGGCTGGGGGACGGTCGTCGCGGTGGCGGCGCCGGTCAGGAAGCCCAGCACCGTGCAGGCGATGACGTTCACCGTGAACGTGCCCCACGGGAAGCCGGTGTCGTGGCGGGCCTGGACGGCGCGGTCGGTCAGGTAGCGCAGCGGGGCGCCGACCAGGGCGCCGGCGATGACCATGAGCCAGTTCACGAGCGGCTCCCGAGGCTCAAGGCGCGGCGGGTGAGCGCGGCCGTCGCCCACACCGCGGCGACGGCCGCGACGACCGTGGCCACGAGGTAGAGCAGGGCGGTCAGGGCGTGGCCGCCGTCGAGCAGGTGCTCGGCGTCGACCGCGTAGGTGGAGAACGTCGTGTAGCCGCCCAGGACGCCCGTGCCGAGGAAGGGCCGCACCAGCGGGTGGGCCGCCGGCATCGCGGTGATGACCGCCATCAGGACGCCCATGGCCGCGCAGCCGGTGACGTTGATCCAGAACGTCGTCCACGGGAACCCGCCGGACACGGTGGGCCACAGCAGGGTGGCGCCGTAGCGGGCGCAGGCCCCGAGCACCCCGCCGGCCGCGACGACGGCGACGGTCTGGCGGTGACGGCGCCGCGGCGGGGAAGCGGGCTCGGAGTGGGGCACGGCGGGCAGGCTCCTACCTGATCGGGGCACGAGGGCGGCCTCGTACGGCGTGGTTCAGGTAGGGACCGTTGGCGGCCGGATCGCCGCGGTTCGGGTACGGCGGGCCCCACCGCCGCGCGGCCACCGGTGAGGGTGGTCGCGAACTCAGGGTAACAGCGCCCCGACGCCCTCGATCACAGCCCTCACCGGACCGTCTACCTGCGGTTATCGATGTCACGCCGAGTTGACAGCGCGCGCTTCCCGGCCCAGGATCAAGGACGAGAGTCGTACGTGTGTTCGAACAGTAGTCGCTGACTTCCCCGCAGCGAACTCGTGTCGTGGGGAGCTGGCGTTGGCGTTCAACAACCCGAACGTGCCGTGGTCCGAGGTCGAGCGGGTCGCCTCAGGCCGCGCTCCGGTGATCGGAGACGGCGGCGACTCACCCGCGTGGTCGCGCAAGCGTGACGGCTACTCCGGCGCCCCGGCAGATCTGCAGCACCGCCGCAGCCGTGACGACGGCGGCGAGCGGCTCCGGGCGCCGTACGCGGAGCTGCACGTCCACTCCAACTTCAGCTTCCTCGACGGCGCCTCCCACCCCGAGACCCTCGTCGAGGAGGCCGCGCGCCTCGAACTGGACGCCCTCGTCCTGACCGACCACGACGGGATGTACGGCGCGGTCCGGTTCAACGACGCCGCCCGCGAGCTCGGCGTCCGCGTCGGCTTCGGCGCCGAGCTGTCCCTCGACCTCCCGGCGCCGCAAGGGGGTGCGCCGGACCCGGCCGGATCGCACCTGCTCGTGATCGCCCGGCAGCAGGAGGGTTACCACCGGCTCTGCCGGGTGATCTCCCGTGCCCAGCTCGCCGGCGGCGAGAAGGGCCGCCCGATCTACGACGTCGAGGACCTGGTCGACGAGCTGGCCGGGCACGTCGTGGTCCTGAGCGGCTGCCGCAAAGGCGCCGTCCGCCGCGCCCTCGCCGAGCGCGGCCCCGCCGCCGCGCGCGCCGAGCTGACCCGGCTGGCCGGCTGGTTCGGGCGCGGCCACGTCGCCGTCGAGCTGATCGACCAGCGGCTCCCGCACGACTCGGCCGCCAACGACGTCCTCGCCGAAATGGCCGCCGACCTGCGGCTGCCGACGATCGTGTCGAACAACGCGCACTACGCCCGCCCCGACGACGCCGTCGTGGCCGAGATAGTGGCCGCGGTCCGCGCGCGGCGGTCGGCCGAGGAGCTGGACGGGTGGCGGCCGCCGTCGGGGCAGGCGTTCCTGCGGTCGGGCATGGAACAGCGACGCCGTTTCGAGCACCGCTACCCCGGCGCCGTCGGCCGGGCCGCGCTGCTGGGCGTCGAAGTCGCGTTCGACCTGCAGGTGGTCGCGCCGGACCTGCCGCCGTTCGACGTCCCGCCCGGCCACGACGAGATGTCCTTCCTGCGCGACCTGACCTGGGCCGGCGCGATCACGCGCTACGGGCGCCGCGAGGACAACCCGAAGGCCTACGCCCAGCTCGACCACGAACTCGACGTCATCAAACAGCTCGAGTTTCCGGGCTACTTCCTGGTGGTGTGGGACATCGTCCGGTTCTGCCGCCAGGCGAACATCCTGTGCCAGGGCCGGGGATCCGCCGCCAACAGCGCGGTCTGTTACGCGCTGGGGATCTGCCACGCGGACCCGGTGAAGTGGAACCTGCTGTTCGAACGCTTCCTCGCGCCGGAGCGGGACGGGCCGCCGGACATCGACATCGACATCGAGTCCGACCGGCGCGAGGAGGCCATCCAGTACGTCTACGAGAAACACGGGCGGTTCCACGCCGCGCAGGTCGCGAACGTCATCACCTACCGGGCGCCGTCGGCGATCCGCGACGCCGCGAAAGCCCTCGGCCACAGCGTCGGGCAGCAGGACGCCTACGGCAAGCTCGTCGACCGCTGGGGCGGCGTCACCGCCACGAAACAGCAAGCCACCGGCGACATCCCCGACGACGTCCTCGACCTGGCGGCGCGGCTCGAGGACTTCCCGCGTCACCTCGGGATCCACTCCGGCGGCATGGTCATCTCGAAGCAGCCGGTGTCCGAAGTGGTCCCCGTCGAGTGGGCCACGATGGCCGACCGCAGCATCCTGCAGTGGGACAAGGACGACTGCAACAGTGTCGGCCTGGTGAAGTTCGACCTGCTCGGCCTCGGCATGCTTTCGGCGCTGCACTACATGATCGACCTCGTCACCGAGCACCACGGGTCCACTGTGGACATCGGGAAGCTCGACCTGGCCGATCCGGCCGTCTACGACATGCTCTGTGAGGCCGACGCGGTCGGGGTGTTCCAGGTCGAGTCCCGCGCGCAGCTGGCG
This sequence comes from Amycolatopsis sp. NBC_01307, assembly GCF_035975215.1. NCBI lineage: Bacteria > Bacillati > Actinomycetota > Actinomycetes > Pseudonocardiales > Pseudonocardiaceae > Amycolatopsis > Amycolatopsis sp. NBC_01307. The sequence goes on from NZ_CP108403.1 coordinate 1,547,106, forward strand.
ACGTTGCCTCGCCTGCGGCCGCGCAAGTTCTACGACCTGGTCGTCGAGGTCGCGCTGATCCGGCCCGGCCCGATCCAGGGCGGCTCCGTCCATCCCTACATCCGGCGGCGGCGTGGTGAGGAGCAGTGGCAGCACGCGCACCCGCTGCTGGCCGGGTCCCTCGACCGGACGCTGGGGGTGCCGTTGTTCCAGGAGCAGGTGATGCAGATGGCCGTCGACGTCGCGTCCTTCACCGGCGCCGAGGCCGACCAGCTGCGCCGGGCCATGGGCGCCAAGCGATCCAGTGCGAAGATGCACGCGCTGATGGCGCGGTTCTTCGCCGGGTGTGAGGCCAACGGCCTGGATCGTGAGCTGGCGACGCGGATCTTCGAGCAGATCCACGCGTTCTCCGGCTACGGTTTCCCCGAGGCGCACTCGATGTCGTTCGCGTTGCTGGTCTACGCGTCGGCGTGGTTCAAGCTCTACTACCCGGCCGCGTTCTGCGCGGGGTTGCTGCGGGCGCAGCCGATGGGCTTCTACAGTCCGCAGTCGCTGGTCGCCGACGCCCGCCGCCACGGCGTCCTGGTGCGGGAACCGGACATCAACGCCAGTCTCGCCCACGCCACCCTCGAACCCGAGCCGGACAGCACCGGCGCCGTTGCGCTCCGGCTCGGGCTCGCCGGCGTCCGCCACCTCGGCGACGACGTCGCCGAAGCGATCGTCGCCGAGCGCGACGCGAACGGGCCGTTCGCGTCGATCGGTGACCTCACCCGCCGCGTCCAGCTGAAGAAGACCGCCGTCGAAGCCCTGGCCACGGCCGGCGCGTTCAGCGGCTTCACCCCCGATCGGCGGCAGGCGCTGTGGGCCGCGGGGGCCGCCGCCGCGACCCGGCCCGGGCACCTGCCCGGCCTCGCGCCCGGCCTGGACGCGCCCGCCCTGCCCGGGATGACCCGGTTCGAGGTCACTGCGGCCGACCTGTGGGCCACGAGCGTCTCGCCGGACAGCCACCCCGTGCAGTACCTGCGTGAATACCTCGACAAGCGCGGCGCGCTGACGGTCGCCGACCTGGCGCGGGCGAAGGACGGGACGCGTGTGTGGGTCGGGGGAGCGGTGACCCACCGGCAGCGGCCGGCGACCGCGGGCGGGATCACGTTCTTCAACCTCGAAGACGAGACCGGCATGGCCAACGTCCTCGTCTCACCCGGACTTTGGAGCCGGCAGCGCCTCGTCGCCCGCACCAGCGCGGCGTTGCTGGTCCGCGGGCAGGTGCAGGCGGCCGAAGGCGTCGTCACGCTCGTCGCGGACCGGCTGGAACGGCTCGACCTCTCGATGGCGACCGGGCCGTCGCGTGACTTCCGGTGAGCCGGGCGACCGTCGGCGGGCCGGCGTCCGGGACTCGCGGCGAGTACGGCGAGCTCCTCCCCGTGCGCCCGGCGACCGCGGCGCCGCCGGTGGTGTGCCTGCGCGGCCACTACCTCGCGCTGTTCGGGATGATCAAGAGTCACAGCCCCCGCTACCGGCTGCACACCACGCTCTGCGAAACCTGCCGCAAGCAGGAGGCGCCCGATCCGGGCGAACGCCGGCTCGCCGAGTGGGCGCACCTCGACGTGAAGGTCCAGCACGCGCCGGGCGCTGCGCCGCAGGACGGCCTGGTCCTCGTCGCGGTCCCGCCCGCCGCCGGGTCGGCGACGGGGAAGATCGAACTGCGCCTCGACGGGCGGGCCACCGGTACGGCGTCGCTCACGTCCTGTTCGCCGTGCCGCACGGCCACACTGGACGACGTCCACGTCGAGGCCGCCCACCGCCGGCTCGGGTACGGGCGCACCCTGGTGAGCGCCACCCTCTTCCGCGCGCCGGGCTACACGTGGACGGCGCCGGTGCCGGACGGCCCGGTCGCGCGGGCCTTCCGCGCGCGCATCGCGCTGCCCCGCACCGGCCCGCTCTGCGTCCACCGCGGGAAGTGAGTGTCCCACTCAATGTGAACCTCACCTTGACAGCGAGCAACACCGAACTTAATCTCCTTCATCGTTACTCTCTTTTCGGAAACGCATTTATTCACATACGTGAACAAACACATACGTGAACAAATGAGTGAGCGAAGTCCTCTCCCCGCTTCGCTGCTCGCCGTGAAAGGACGCCACCATGCGTGTGCGCGCTATGCTCACCTTTCTCGCGATCCCGGCATTGCTGGCCGGGACCGCGATTTCCGCCGAGGCATTCCCCAGTGCCGAAGTCAGCGGAATCGCGTTGGTCCCCATGGCCAACCCGGGAGTTGCCCCCGGTGGCAACTTCGACCTCTCGACCTGGCAGCTGCAGGAGCCGGTGGGTTCGCCGGGTTCGCCGACGACGATCTCGTCGTCCCGGCTGCAGGGCTCGAGCGGATTCCAGGACTCCTACTTCTACACCGACACGCGCGATGGCGCGATGACATTCTGGGCGCCGGAAAAAGGCGTCACCACACCCAACTCGAATTACGCGCGATCCGAGCTGCGTGAGATGAACAAGAGCGGCTCCGCGGCGAACTGGTCGTTGAGCGGATCGCACAAGCTGAACGCCACCCTGCGCGTGGTGTCGGTGACGTCCAACGTCTGCGTCGGCCAGGTCCACCTCGGCACCGGCGGTTCGTCGACGAAGCCGCTGCTCGAGCTGTACTACCACTCGAACGGCGACATCGTGCTGGGCACGGAGAACTCGCCCGACGGCGGCCAGACCCCGCACACCGTCGGTCACGTGGCCATCGGCAAGACGTGGACCTACACGATCGGCATCTCCGGCGGCAATACGATCGACCTGACGGTGAACGGCAGCACCACGCACTACAGCATCCCCTCGTCGTTCAAGGCGTACAAGCAGTACTTCAAGGCCGGTTCCTACAACCAGTCCTCTTCGGACAGTACGACGAAGGGTGCGAAGGTCGCCTTCTACGGGCTGACCGTGTCGCACAGCTGATCGGCTCTGTTCCCCGGGTGGGCGGACACCGGCAGGCGTCCGTCCACTCAGGACAGAACGGCGGAGATCTCGACGACTTCTCCCGTCGAGTCGCCGCCACCGAAGGCTTGGCGCAGTCCGGCCATCTCCGGCAGCGTCGTGCGGCCGGTGACGAGCAGCGCGGCGAGCCGGGGCAGCGGGCGGCCCGCGTCGAGCAGGCGACGCACCTGGTCGCCGTCCAGTTTGAGCACTCGCAAGCCAGGCAGATCGCAGACCTGGCCCAGGTCCGGCACCGCCGAGCCGGACAGGTTGAGCCGAGTCAGGCGGGGCAGGGTGGTCAGCACCGCGAGGTCGAGCGGCAACCGGATCTCCTCCAGCTGGAGGTCCCACAGCACCGGGTGCCCGGCCAGGACGCCGAGATCGACGCGGCCGCCGCTGATCCGCAGCGACTCCAAGGCCCCGAGCCCGCCGATCGACGGGGTCACCGCCGCCGCGCGGTTGACCTTGAGCATCCGCAGCGACGTCAGCGGCTCGAACACCGCGAGGTCGGTGTCGGCGGGGTCGTTGAGGTAGACCTCCTGGACCAGCTCCGGATCGCGCAGCCCGGCCACCACCGCGGGCAGGCTCAGCTCCGACGCCCTGGAGATGACCTCGCTGTAGGAGCGTTCCCCGCCGTCGCGGAGGCTGGTTTCGGCGAACAGGTACTGCTCGCCCGGATCCTCGTACTTCCCGGCCCGCAGTGTCTCGACGACCTCGGTGAGCATGGCGGTCAGCGACGCCGACACGTACCGCAGCGGGCCGTAGATGTCCCGGCCGTACTCGAGGACCTGGCCGGCGTGGCCCCGCTCGGCCGGGTCGAGGTCCACCGCGAGGTAGTTCATCGCGCGGTCGCCGCCGAAGGTGACCCACGAGTCGTTGCGGGACAGGCGTTTCACCCGGCCGAACGGCACCGTCTCGAACACGACGCCGTCGTCCTCCACGTCGTCTTCCCAGCCGTACGAACCCGGATCGCCTTCGGTGTAGTTGCCGACGAGCTGGTCGAGGGAGTCGTAGGAATACGGGCTCAGCAGCCCGGTCTCCTCCGGGTCGCCGTCCGCCAGCAGGTACAGCGCGCGCAGGTCTTCGGGCAGCCGGACGCCGATCCGCGCCTCGGCGGCGGCCAGGTCCGCCTCGGTGCGCCCGGGCGGCCACGGCGGGGGAGTGCCCTTGATCCCGGCGTACAGCTCGGCGAACTCCCCGGCGAGCCGGGTGACCTCGGCGAGCACGGCCGGGTCCGTCGGCGCTCCGGTCGGCACCGCGGGCCGGGGCAGGCCGGGCAGGGGGTGCCCGGGGTAGCGGAACGCCTCGTCGAACACCAGCCGCCCGGGTGACACGGCCGCGATGTCCGGCCGGGCCGTGAAGACGTACTCGCCGCCGGCGGCCAGCCTGACCTCCAGCACCGCCGGTGGCCGTTCGAACAGCCGCCGCGCGATCGACGTGTAGTCGACGCGCAAGCTCTCCCGCACGTCACTCCACGCGGTGCACGAAACCGAGCCACCCGTGTGGCGCAACTGCAGGGTGGCAGCCGACCACAGTTCGCCCGCGCCCGCACGCAGCGCCGCGGCCATGTCCTTCGCGATGTCGCCGTACCCGGCGTCCCCCGTCGTCACGCGACGGAGCCTAGCGACGGGGTCCGACAAAAGCCGTGCATCGGCTGTGACCGCCCGCGATGACCTGTCCTGGAGGAACTCCAGGGTTACGCTCGTGATCATGCGATTCGCCATCAAGACCTCGCCCCAGGACACCGTCTGGGCGGACATGCTCGCCGTGTGGCAGGCCGCCGATGAGATCGAGCTGTTCGAGTCCGGCTGGACGTTCGATCACTTCTATCCCATTTTCTCCGATTCGACCGGTCCGTGCCTGGAAGGGTGGGTCACGCTCACCGCGCTCGCGCAGGCCACGAAGCGGCTGCGGCTGGGCACGCTGGTCAGCGGGATCCACTACCGCCACCCCGCGCTGCTCGCGAACATGGCCGCGACGCTCGACATCGTCTCCGGCGGCCGGCTGGAGATCGGCATCGGCGCGGGCTGGAACGAGGAGGAGTCCGGCGCGTACGGCATGGAGCTCGGCACAGTCAGGGAGCGCAGCGACCGGTTCGAAGAGGGCTGCGAGGTGCTCGTCGGGCTGCTGACCCAGGAGACCACGACGTTCCAGGGGCAGTACTACCAGCTGACGGACGCGCGCAACGAGCCGAAGGGCGTCCAGCGGCCGCACCCGCCCATCTGCATCGGCGGCAGCGGCGAGAAGCGCACCCTGCGCACCGCCGCGAAGTACGCCCAGCACTGGAACTTCGTCGGCGGCACGCCCGAGGAGTTCGCCCACAAGCGCGAGGTGCTGCACCGCCACTGCGCGGACATCGGCCGCGACCCGGGCGAGATCACGCTGTCCTCGCACGTCCGGCTCGGCCCGGACGCCGACTACGCCAAGGTCGCCGCCGAAGCCGAAGCCCTCGGTGAAGCCGGCCTCGACCTGGCGATCGTCTACCTGCCGCCGCCGCACACCCCGGCCGTGCTCGAGCCGCTGGCGAAGGCGCTCGAGCCGCTGCGCTGACCTGATCCACTTCCCGAACAAGGAGCCGAAGCGGCTCCGGACCACGAAATTGGCCGAACAGCGCGCGGACGGCGCCGGTACTCGGTAGCGTCGTGCCCGCGGGTCGGCGCGCTCCCTCCCCCTCGGCGCGCCGACCCGCGTTTACGCCATCCGGGTGGGGCCTTGCTGCGCGGCTCAACCGCCCGCGGCCCGCCGGCGTGTGCGAGACGTTCCTGATCGCGACCCCGGAAGGGCAGGACGTCATGCACGAGAACACGGTCCCGGAGTTCGAGGACTCGATCGGCCCGCCGATGATCACCTCGGGGCTGCCCGGCGCGGATGCGCGCAACCAGGCCCTCACCGGCCGCCGGGTTCGCAAGGACGGCCTCGGCACGCTCATCCAAACCACCACCATCAGCGTGCGCACCGACTGAGCATCGGCCGAGGAAGGCGAGACGTCATGCACGAGAACACGTTCTCGGAGACCGAGGACCCGATCGGCCCGCCGATGATCGGCCCGGTGGTGCCGAACCCGGACGCCCGCAACCAGGCGCTCGCCGGTTGGCGGACCCGCAACGACGGGCTCGGCACGCTCACCACCTTGCCCACCATCAGCCTGCGCGCCGACTAGCGCCGCACGCTCGACGCCGCGGGGCCGGCCGTGCCCGAGGCGTTCCCGAAGGTCACTTCGAAGGGGAGAACGTCATGCACGAGAACACGTTCTCGGAGACCGAGGACCCGATCGGCCCGCCGATGATCACCTCGGCGGCACCGAACCCGAACGCGCGCAACCAAGCGCTCACCGGCCGGCGCGGCCGGAAGGACGGGCTCGGCACGCTCAGCACCTTCACCACCATCGGGGCGCCTGTCGGCTAGTGCAGTACGCCCAGCGCCGCCGGCGAGAACGGCGTGATGGCCTCCTCGCGGCCGGTCACGATCTTCGTCGCCCACTCCGGGTCCCCCAGCAATGGGCGGCCGACGGCGATCATGTCGAACTCGTCGGCCTCCAAGCGGTGCAGGACGTCCTTGATGCCGGTCGCGGACGCCGAGGCGCTCGACGTGAACTCGGTGTCCAGACCGATCGAGCCGACCGTGATGGCCGGTTTGCCGGTCAGCTTCTTGGCCCAGCCCGCGAGGTTGAGGTCGGAACCGTCGAAGGCCGGCTGCCAGTAGCGGCGGGTCGACGCGTGGAAGGCGTCCGCGCCCGCGTCGGCCAGCGCGCCGAGGATGACGCCGAACTCCTCGGGGCTCTCGGCGATCCGGGCGGTGAAGTCGTTCATCTTCCACTGGGACAGCCGCACGACGATCGGGAAACCGGGGGAGACCGCGCGGCGGATCTCGCCGACGACCTCGGCGGCGAACCGGGTCCGGGCGCGCAGGTCGCCGCCGTAGGCGTCGGTGCGGTGGTTGGTGCCCGCCCAGAGGAACTGGTCGATCAGGTAGCCGTGGGCGCCGTGCAGCTCGACGCCGTCGAAGCCGAGCCGCTCGGCGGTGACGGCGGCCTCGGCGAACGCCCGGACGACGTCGTCGATGTCGCCCTGCGTCATCGTCCGGCCCGGCTCGCCGGGGCTGCCGTCCCCGGACACGGGCACGCCGGACGGGCCGATCGCGGGGGCGTCCGGGTGCGGCACCGCGGCCCCCTTGCGGGTCATCCCGACGTGCTGGAGCTGCGGGAAGATCACGCCGCCGGCCTGGTGGACGGCGTCGACGACCCGGGTCCAGCCGGCCAGGGCCGCGTCGCCGTAGAGGCGTGACACCTGGTCGTGCTCGCCGGACGACGGGTGCCCGACGTAGCTGGCTTCGGTGATGATCAGCCCGGTGCCGCCGGCCGCGCGCCGGGCGTAGTAGGCGGCGAGCTGCTCGGTCGGTACGCCGCCGGGTGACTGCGCGCGGGTCATCGGCGCCATCGCGACGCGGTTCGGGACGGTGAGGTCGCCGAGCACGAGCGGGCGGGACAGGGTGTGCGTCACAGGAATCGCTCTCCTTCGTGAGGTTCCCTGTTACGCTAGAACCTCACGTGGACGTGAGATTCAACGTCGAGTGCGGCAGATCACTCCGGGAGGGAGCGGCGATGCGGATCGGGGAACTGGCCGCGAAGGCGGGCGTGAGCATCCGGGCCTTGCGGTACTACGAGGAGCAGGGCCTGCTCGTGCCGGAACGCAGCTCCGGCGGCCACCGCCACTACTCCGACCGCGGGGCCGACCTGGTCTGGCTGATCCAGCAGTTCTACGCCGCGGGGCTGTCCAGCAAGTCGATCCTCACGATCCTGCCGTGCGTCGAGACCGGGAAGACGACGCCCGAGGCGCTCGACATGCTCGTCGCCGAACGGGAGCGCATCGACCGGCAGCTGACCGAGCTGGCGCGGGCCCGGGACAAGCTCGACACCGTCATCGCGAACGCCGAGGCGCCGTGCGACCACGCCTGCCGCCCGGAATGACCGATCAGGCCGGGCAGCTGACGTCGTGCCGCGGCGTCTTCAGCGTCAGCAGGTAGTCGTCCGTCACCGACCGCGTGCAGGCGTTGCGCGGGTAGACGCCGTGGCCCGAGCCCTCGTAGGTCACCAGCGTGGTGTTCGCCGGAGCCTGGCGGTGGATGTTGCGCGCCCAGGCGTACGGCGTCGCCGGGTCGTAGCGGGCGTTCAGCAGCAGGACCTGGGGCGCCCGCGCGATGTCCAGCCGGTGCGGCGGGTTCGCGGGCGGGCCGGTGACGCCGAGGCACGCGGTCGCCTCTTCGTGGCCCAGGGGGCTGCCGCGCATGATCGGCCCCCGGCGCAGCTCTTCGGCGCGCACCGCCGAGTACTGCGCGAAGTCCCGGATCCGGAGGTCGAAGTCCTGGCAGACCACGGCCGGCCGGATCGACCGGTAGTTGTACTCGAACTGGGTCGTCATCGCCGGCCGGCCGGCGGCCGCGTCGGCGATCAGCTGCGCCGCGTCGTCCCAGTTCGGGCCGTACATGTCCGAGAACACCCCGTCGCGCAACGGCGTCCCGGCATTGGCGAAGGCCCGTTCCCAGGTCGCCCGGACGTCCTGGCCGTGCAAGGCGCAGGTTTCCGTCCGGTCGCACCACGCGGTGAACTGCCCGAACAGCTCGTCCGCGGCGGTGGCGCGGTCGCCCACGAAGTGCCGGAGGTCGACGCTGTGGTCGATGGAGCTGTCCAGCACCAGGGCGCGGACGTGCTCGCCGTACTTCTCGGCGTACTGCTGGCCGAGCAGCGTGCCGTAGGAGATGCCGTGGAAGCTGATCTTGTCCTCGCCGAGGGCGCGGCGGAGGGCGTCCAGGTCCTGGGCGTTGACGGAGGTGTCGGCGTGGTCGAAGACCGGCAGGTTGGCGGCGCGGCAGTCCGCGACCGCCTGCCGGCTGTACTGGCGCAGGGCGTCGAACTCGGCCCGGTTCGCGGGCTCGTCGCTCGGCGGGGTGCCCGTGTCGTCACACCGGATGAACGCGCTGCGCCCGGTGCCCCGCAGGTCGAGGCCCACGGTGTCGAATCGGGCCCGGACCTCGGGGCTGAAGTAGCTCGTGGCCAGCGCGAACTCCGCGCCCGACGAGCCGGGACCGCCGGCGTCGGCCAGCAGCACGCCGATCCGGTGCGCCGGGTCGGTGGCCCGGTGCCGGGCCACCGCCAGGTCGATCGACGGGCCGTGGGGCCGGTTCCAGTCGAGCGGCACCCGCAGCGTGCCGCACTCGCCGTCCGGTGGCGCCGGGCTGTCCGGGTCGTCGGGGCAGGCGCCCCAGGTGATCGGCGACGGGCTCGCGTCCGCCGCGGCGGCCCCGGACAGCAGGAGCGCGCTCACCATCAGGACTGCGCCGAACACCCGCACGGGACCCTCCAGAGTTGCCGGTGAGTTTCCGACCGTAGGGGTGGTGTGGTCCGGACCACAAGGCTCAACGGCCGGTCGTGCCGTCGGCGAGCTCGCGCAGGATGTCGGCGTGCCCGGCGTGGCGGCCGGTCTCCTCGACCAGATGGGTCAACGTCCAGCGCCGGGACGCGCGGCGTGGCCCCGGCGCCCCGAGGTCGTCCCAGCCGGCGATCACCGCGTTCGCCCGCGCCGTGGTCGCGCGGTAGGCGGCGAGGATCTCTCCGGCGGTTTCGGCCGGCTTCGGCCGGAAGGTCGCCGGCCAGTCGGTGACGGCGACGCCGAGCAGCCAGTGGGCCTCGACGTGCGTGAGGTGCTTGACCAGGCCGAGCAGGTTCGTGCCCGACGCGACGCCGGGGGAGCGGACCTGCGGTTCGGGCACGCCTTCGGCCTTGGCGGCCACGGCGGCACGCAGGTAGTCGAGGAAACCCACCAGCACCTGGACTTCCGTGGCCCCGGTGGCCGGTGGCCCGGCGTCGCGCGTCATCGCGTCCGCCGGACGAGCAGCACGTGGTCGGTGACGGTCGCGGTCTCGCCGGCGGGCCCGGTCGCCAGGCGCTCGGGACTGTCCGCGCGCTCGACCGACCACCGCGCCGGGTCGAGGTCGAGCGTGGTCCGGACGCCCGCCTCACGGCTCCACGACCACGGCGCGGCGGACCCGTGGTCGACGACCAGCAGCCGCCCGCCGGGCCGCAGTGCCTCGGCGGCCCGGCGCAGCACCCGCTCACGCGGCAGCGGGAACGGCGTGTGCAGGTACTGCGCGGAAACGAGGTCGAAGGTGCCCTCGGGGAACGCTTCGGCCAGGTCGACGCGCACCGCCGTCACGGACAGGCCCTCGGCCCGGTCCCGCAGGGATTCGACGGCGACGCCGGACAGGTCGACGGCCGTCACCCGCCACCCCCGGCGGGCCAGCCAGAGCGCGTCGCCGCCGGCGCCGCAGCCCAGGTCCAGCGCGTCACCGGTGGGCAGCGGGCCGGCGATCTCGGCGAGCAGCGGGTTCACGCGCTCCGCCTGCGGTGTCCGGTAGTGGTCGTCCCAGAAACGTACGTTCATGCCCCCACCGTCACCCGGCGGTGCCGCCGGGAGCACGAAAACTTGCCGTTCCGGCAAGATGGCGATCATGGCCGACATCGACGACGAGGTGCTGGACGCGGTCGGTCCGCGGCTGCGGGTGCTGCGCCGGCAACGCGGGTTCACCCTGGCCGACCTGACGGCGGCGACCGGGATCTCGGAGAGCACGTTGTCGCGGCTGGAAAGCGGCGGCCGCCGGCCGACCCTGGAGCTGCTCCTGCCGCTGGCGCGCACCTACGGCGTCCCGCTGGACGACCTGGTCGGCGCGCCCCGCACCGGCGACCCGCGGATCCACCTGCGGCCGATCCGCCGCCACGGCATGACGTTCGTCCCGCTGACCCGCCGGGCCGGCGGACTGCAGGCGTTCAAGATGCTCATCCCGGCTCGCGGCGAACCCGCCGAGCCGGCACCGCAGACGCACGGCGGTTACGAGTGGGTCTACGTCCTCGACGGCCGGCTGCGGCTGGTGCTCGGCGACCGCGACCTGGTCCTGCCCGCCGGCGAGGCCGCCGAGTTCGACACGGCGCTGCCGCACTGGCTCGGCTCGGCCGACGGCCGGGCCGTCGAGACGCTCGTCCTGTTCGGACCGCAGGGCGAACGCGCCCACGTCCGGGCCCGGACGTCAGCCGCGGCCCGGGATGGGCTCGGCCAGCTCGGCCCGGGCGGGTGACGCCGGGAACGGGTCGGCGAAGTACTGCGTCTCGTGCGTCACGAACCCGCCGGTGAACTCCATGACGCTCACCGAATGGGTGGCCGCGCCGTCGTAGGTGATCACGCACTCGCTCACCCAGAAGTCGCCGCCGCCGGAGATCCGGCCGATGGTGAAGTGCCGTTCGGCGGGGTGGCCGCCGCGTTGCGCCTGGATCTTGGCGCGGCCTCGGAAGCGTTCGCCGGACTGGGGGTAGTCGAGGACCGCGTCGACGGCGTAGATCGCGTGCTCGGTGTCGACGTCCCCGCGCTCGGAGGCCGTCCAGTGCTCCTCGATCCGGGCGCGGGTCTCGGCGTCACCAGTCATGCGACGCAGATTACCCGGGGGAATCAAACCGGGCTCTCGAACGCTTGGAGCTGCGTGAAGAAGATTGGCTTTCTCTCGTTCGGCCACTGGTCGGCGAGCGCGCACTCCGAGACCCGGTCGGCCGCCGACTTCCTGCACCAGTCGATCGACCTGGCGGTCGCGGCCGAGGAGCTGGGCGTCGACGGCGCGTACTTCCGCGTGCACCACTTCGCGCAGCAGGCGGGCAGCCCGTTCCCGCTGCTCTCGGCGATCGGCGCGCGGACGTCGAAGATCGAGATCGGCACCGGCGTGATCGACATGCGCTACGAGAACCCGCTGTACATGGTCGAGGACGCCGGCGCCGCCGACCTCATCTCGCGCGGCCGGCTCCAGCTCGGCGTGAGCCGGGGATCCCCCGAGCAGGTGATCGAGGGCTGGCGCTACTTCGGGTACGCCCCGGCCGAGGGCGAGACCGAAGCCGACATGGCCCGGGAGCGCGTCGAGGTCTTCCTCAAGCTGCTCGAAGGCGAGGGGTTCGCGCAGCCGAACCCGCGTCCGATGTTCGCCAACCCGCCGGGCCTGCTGCGGCTCGAGCCGCACTCCGAGGGTCTGCGCGAGCGCATCTGGTGGGGTTCGAGCTCGAACGCGACGGCCGTCTGGGCCGCGAAGCTGGGCATGAACCTGCAGAGCTCCACGCTGAAGGACGACGAGACGGGCGAGCCGCTGCACGTCCAGCAGCGCAAGCAGATCGAGGTCTACCGCGAGGCGTGGAAGGAAGCCGGCCACGCGCGGGAGCCGCGGGTGTCGGTCAGCCGCAGCATCTTCGCGCTGACGAACGACCTGGACCGCGCCTACTTCGGCCGTGACCGGAACTCCCGCGACCAGGTCGGCATGATCGACGAGAACACCCGCGCGATCTTCGGCCGTTCGTACGCCGCGGAGCCGGACGAGCTGATCCGCGAGCTGAAGGAGGACGAAGCCGTCCAGGCCGCGGACACGCTGCTGCTGACCATCCCGAACCAGCTCGGCGTCGACTACAACGCCCACGTGCTGGAGAGCATCCTGACCCACGTGGCCCCGGCGCTCGGCTGGCGCTGACCCAGACCCGTCGTGAGTGGTAATGCGGGTTAGAACCCTCATTACCACTCACGACCGTCAGGTGCGCAGGAGTGCGGTCAGTTCGCCGAGGTCGGCCAGCTCCGCCAGGCCGTACGTCAGCTCGGTGACGCGCGTGCTGACCTCCTCCGGGAGCACTCGGGCCGCGTTCAGGCGGAACTTCGTTGCCAGCTCTTCCGCCGACAGCGGGTTTTGCGGGCCGCCGCGGTTGGCGTCGACCCGTTCCTCCAGTTCGCGGCCGTCACGCAGGCGTACCCGCAGGACCGCCGGGAACTGGTGGGGGAAGATCTCGTCGCACCTCGCGTCCGGGACGCACTCCACCTTCGCCGCCAGGGCCAGGCGTGCCGGGTCCGCCGCGGCCTCGTCGGTGAAGTCGTCGTGGAAGACGCCCAGCCCGCCGCCGCCCAGGAGGCCCGCCGCGATCGTGTACGGGCCCGAGAACGCCGCGTGGTACCCCGACTTCGGGCGGATCTTGTCCGCGCGCGGCTCGGCGATCGTGCGCAGCACCGACGTCGGCGCGCCCAGCTCCAGAGCGACGATCTCGGCCGGGTCGACACCCAGAGAACGCAGCCGCCGGGCCGCGTCGATGCCCGCGTGCGTGAAGTGGTTGCAGGGGTACGGCTTGAAGAAGATCCCCGGCAGCTCCCAGCGCTCGCCGAGGCCGTCGACGATCGCGTCCACATCGGACTGATCGCCGCAGAACGCCTGCAGCAGGCCGAACCGGCCTTCGAGGACGGTCGGCGGGCCGGTGATGCCGTGGCGGGCCAGGCCCGCCGCCGCCACGGCCGCGTGAGCCGCCCAGCCGCAGTGGATCCGCTTCACCGTGCCGCCCGTGCGGTTCGCCTCCAGCAGGCCCGAGCCCATGCTGGCCGCGATGCCGATGGCGTCCGTGATCCCTTCGGAGTCCACATCGGACAGCATCGCCGCGGCCGCCGCCGCGCCGAGGGCGCCGCAGATCGCCGTCGCGTGCAGGCCGCGTTCGAAGAACACGGAGTTGCCCAGTTCCTCGTCGTAGCCCGCCATCCCGAGCCGGACGGTGATCTCGACGCCGACGCCGATCGCGTCGAGCAGCTGGGCCCCGGTCGCCCCGCGTGACTCCGCGACGGCCAGTGCGGCCGGCACCACCGTCGCCGACGGGTGCAGCACCGACGGCAGGTGCGTGTCGTCGAAGTCGAGCGAGTGCGCGAGGGTGCCGTTCAGCAGCGCCGCGCTCGGTTCCGGCAGCCGGTCGCCGGTGCCGATCGCCGTCGCCCGGCCGGTGCCGCCCCACTCCCGGACCAGCGCGCCGACGGCCGCCGCGGGACGCTCCGACGTCGCGGCCAGGCTGTTGCCGAGGACGTCGAGGACGCGCCGCGCGGCGTCGTCCCGCAGCTCCGGCGGCAGGCCCTTGGCCCGCACCGACGTCGCGAACGAGGCCAGCTGCTGGACGATCGTCGCGCTCACGCCGTCACCGCCGCGAGGGGACGCACGGGGGAGCCGGTGCCGCCGACGATCCGCAGCGGCGCCAGCACGAACGCGAACTCGTGCAGGCTTTCGGCCGCGACGGCCTCCAGGTTCAGGTGCTCCAGGATGAAGATGCCCGACTCGACGAGCAGGATCCGGTGCACCGGCAGCACGGCGTGCCCGGCCCCGGCCGGGATCTGCTCGTAGGCGGTCGTGTCCGCGCCGGTCGCGACAACGCCGCGTGCCGCCAGCCACTCCGCCGCCGACGTCGTCGCGCCGGGAACGCCGGTCTCCTTGCCCATGTACGTCGTCGCGTCATCGAAGTTCCGCGCCCAGCCGGTGCGGATCAGCGCGACGTCGCCCGCGCCCGGCTCGGTGCCGGCGCGTTTCGCCGCCGCGTCCAGGTCCTCGGCCGTGACGCCGTACCCCGGCTCCAGCGTCGGGACGTCGTGCACCGCGGCGATGTCCAGCAGCACCGCGCGCCGCAGCAGGCCGGGCAGGTTTTCCGCGCCGTGCGTGCGGAACACGCCGCCCTGCTGGGCAACGGCTGCGTCGACGTCGCCGTGGAGCTTGCCGTCGTGGCTGACGTGCGAGAGCGCGTCGATGTGGGTGCCGACGTGCCCGCCGGTCACGATGATCTCGTTGGCGGCCGACCCGCCGTCCGGGCGGCGCATGTCGCCGTGGCGGCGGATCAGCGTCATCCGGAACCCGGGGTGGTTCGGCGAGCAGGGCATGCCGGTGAAGAACGGCTGCCCGAGCTCGATCAGCCGGACCCCGCCGGCGATCGCCGACAGCAGCGGATCCTGGGGTCGTGTCATGAGTGCTGGCCTTCCTTTTCTTCCGCCTCCGCGAGCGCGAGCACCCACCGGGCGCGCGCCACGATCGCGGCGTCGACGAACTGTCCGTTGTGGTCGATCCAGGCGGCCGTCCCGGCCTCCGAGAGCCGGTCGAGCAGCTCGCTCGCCCACGCCGTCTCGGCCGGGTCGGGCGCGAAAGCCTGGTGCACCACGGGAATCTGGGCGGGGTGGATCACCGAGCGGCCGAAGAACCCGGCTCGCCGCCCGGCTTCGGTGCTCGCGCGCAGGCCGTCGAGGTCGCGCACGGCGGTCCAGACGCTCTGCACCGGGCTCGGCAGCCCGGCCGCCCGCGCGGCGACGACCACCCGGGACCGCGGCCAGGTCAACGCGTCCCCGCCGGCGACGCGCAGATCCGCGGCGAGGTCGGCTTCACCGAGGGAGATCCCGGCGACGAGCGGGTGCGCGGTGGCGATGACCAGCGCGTTCTCCACGCCCAGCGCCGATTCCAGCACCGGGTACACCGGCACGCCGAGCGCGTCGGCGACCCGGCGCAGCTCGCCCGGGTCCTCGCACTTGGGCACCCGGACGCCCGCGGGGGTGGACCCGGCCAGCGCCGCGATGTCGGCCTCACCGGCCGGGGTGCCCGGCGCGTTGATCCGGACGAACGCGGTCGCGCCGTCGTCCAGCGCGGCCAGCGTGTTCCGCCGGGCGTCGTCCTTCGCGGCCGCGGCGACGGCGTCCTCGAGGTCGATGATGACGGCGTCCGCCGGGCCGGCCAGGGCCTTCGTGATCCGGTCCGGCCGGTCACCCGGGACGTAGAGCCAGCTGCGGATCACTTGATGACGCCTTTTTCGCGCAGCGCGGCCAGTTCCGGCTCGCCGACGCCGTAGCGACCGAGGACCTCGGCGGTGTGCGCGCCGAGCGGCGCCCCGGCCGAGGTGAGGTGCCCGGGCGTCTCCGACAGCCGGAACAGGACGTTCTGCATCTTCACCGGCCCCAGCTCGTCGTCCTCCACGGTGGCGATGCTGTTCAGCGCGGCGAACTGCGGGTCGGCCATGACGTCGGCGGCGGTGTAGATCGGCGCGACGGCGGCCTGGGCCTCCTCGAACGCCTTGACGACGTCGTCGCGGTCGCGGTCGGCGATCCACGAGCCGACGGCGTCGTCGAGCAGGTCGGCGTGCTGCGCGCGTTCCGAGCCGGACGCGAACCACGGCTCGTCGATCAGCTCCGGGTGCCCGACCAGCCGCATCACGCGTTCGGCGATGGACTGGGCGCTGGTGGAGATGGCGACCCAGCTGCCGTCGCGGGTGCGGTAGGTGTTGCGCGGCGCGTTGTTCGTGGAGCGGTTGCCGGTGCGCGGCTGCAGCGTGCCGAGCTGGTCGTAGGCGATGATCTGCGGCCCGAGCAGGGTGAGGATGGGCTCGATGATGGCGAGGTCGACGACCTGGCCGCGGCCGGTCTGGTCGCGGGCCCGCAGCGCGGTCAGCACGGCGTAGGCGGTGGTCAGCGCGGCGATCCCGTCGGCCAGGCCGAACGGCGGCAGCGTCGGCGGGCCGTCGGGCTCGCCGGTGATCGCGGCGAACCCGCTCATCGCCTCGGCGAGCGTGCCGAAGCCGGGGCGTTTGGCGTACGGGCCGATCTGGCCGAACCCGGTCACGCGTGTGAGCACCAGGCCGGGGTTGATCTCGCGCAGCACGTCGTAGCCCAGGCCCCAGCGCTCCAGCGTGCCCGGGCGGAAGTTCTCCACGACGACGTCGGCGTCGGCCACCAGCTTCTTGAAGATCTCCTGGCCCTCGGGGGAGCCGAGGTAGAGGGTGATCGCCTTCTTGCCGCGGCCGAGCATCTTCCACCAGAGGCCGACGCCGTCACGCTGCGCGCCGTGGCTGCGGACCGGGTCGCCCTTCGGGTGCTCGATCTTGATCACCTCGGCGCCGAAGTCGCCCAGCAGCGTCGCGGCCAGCGGGCCGGCGAACAGGGTGGCGGTGTCGAGCACCCGGATCCCTGACAAAGCGCCCGTCATGGGGCGTACCTGCCTTTCTCGTCCGGCGGCCCGGGAGTGGGTGCCCGTTTCGCCGGGGGGAACAACTGTGAACGTCGTGTTTCGTGGTGACGTCTCTCCGTGTTCTCCAAGTTCGCACTGATCACGCGCGTACGTCAAGTTATGCGCAGATGTTGACCAGACGTCGGGCCGGGTGTCACGATGACCGACAGCAAATCTGGCGTTTCGCTTAGCGGAACGACAGCCCTTCCAGCGGGAAGAGGTGACATGTCCGCACGAAAACTCGTCGCGGCGCTCGGCGCGTGCGCCCTGCTCGCGACCGGGTGCGGGGGCTCGGCGCCGATGGGGGCCGGCGGCGCGGCCGCGGGGCGGGACGAGGGCCCGGTGAAGATCGGCGCGCTGCACCCGGTCAGCGGCTCGAACGCGGTCGACGGCCTGCAGATGCGCCGCGGCGCGCAGCTGGCGGTCGACGCGATCAACGCCGCCGGCGGCATCTCCTCGCTCGGCGGCCGCAAGGTCGAGCTGGTCACCGGCGACACCCAGGGCAAGGCCGACATCGGCCAGAGCGAGGCGCAGCGGCTGATCTCGGCCGGCGCGGTGAGCCTGGTCGGCACCTACCAGAGCGCCGTGAGCACCAACGTCGCCGTCGTGGCCGAACGCAACCGGGTGCCGTTCGTGATGGACGTGACCGCCTCCGACGCGATCTTCGCCCACGGTTACCAGTACTCGTTCCGCGTCCAGCCGGGCAGCAACGCGATCGCGACGGCCGCCGCCCAGTACCTGAAAGCGGTTTCGGAGCAGGCCGGGAAGCCCGTCCGCAAGGTCGCGTTCCTGCACGAGCAGAGCGACTTCGGCACCGGCGCGGCCGACGCCTTCACCGCGGCCGCGAAGCAGCTCGGCATCGGCGTCGGGCCGAACATCAGTTACGACGCCACCACCGTCAGCGACCTGACCGCGCAGATCACCCAGGTCAAGGCGTCCGGCGCGGACGTGCTGGCCGTCGCGGGCTACTACCGCGACAGCCTGCTGGCGGCCAAGGCGATCGCCTCGGTGAAGCCGGACCTCAACGCGGTCTGGGGCGTCTCGAACGGCGCGTACGACCAGCCGAAGTTCGTCACCGACGCGGCCGCGCTCGGCAACCTCTACTTCAGCACCAACTACCACTACGACGCGACCAACCCCGAGACCGTCGCGCTGCGCGAGCAGTACCAGAAGCAGTACGGCGACCCGATGCGCACCGGCGCGGTCCTGTCCTACGACGCGGTCCAGGTGATCGCGCACGGCGTCGAGCAGGCCGGCAGCACCGACCCGGAGAAGGTCCGGGACGCGATCGCCGCCGCCCAGGTGTCGCCGCTGACCGTCGGCCGCGGGCCGATCCAGTTCGCCCCCAACGGCGACAACCGCAACGCCTTCCCGGTGCTGATGCAGGTCCGGGACGGGCGCGTCCAGCAGGTCTATCCCCCCGAAAAAGCCGAATCCCGGCCCGACTACAGGGTGGCGTGGCGCCCATGACCGAACTCGGCACCGGGGCGGCCGTCGTCCCCGAAACCGCACCTCCCGACCGGAAAGCCCAGGTGGACAAGGGTTTCCTCCGCCGCGCCGGCATCGTCGCCGCGATCCTCGTGCTCGCGGTCGTCGTCGCGCTGCTGCAGTCCGGCAGCGGCCTGGTCGTCTGGCAGTCGGTGGTCACCGGCATCCTGACCGGCGGGCTCTACGGCCTGATCGCGATGGGGCTGACGCTGATCTTCGGCGTGCTCGACATCGTGAACTTCGCCCACGGCGCGTTCCTCGCGGTCGCGATGTTCATCTCCTTCGGCGTGGTGCAGGCCACCGGACTGCACCCGTACCTCACGATCGTCGTGGCCGTCCCGGTGCTGTTCCTGCTCGGCGCGGCCGTGCACCGCGGGCTGCTGTCCGGGGCGGGCGGGCGGTCGCTGGAGAACCAGCTGCTCATCACGCTCGGCCTGTCGTTGCTGCTGGAGAACGGGCTGCAGATGTTCTTCGGCGCCGAGCCCAAGACCATCACGCTGCCCGGAGACTTCCAGTTTTCCTTGCTGGGCGCGGTGGTCGCGGGCTCGCGGCTGTACGCGTTCCTCGGCGCCGTCGTGCTCGGCGGGCTGCTGTACTGGCTGCTGCGGCGCACCCGGCTGGGCACGGCGATCCGCGCGGTCGCCGCGAACGCTCCGGGCGCGGCACTGGTCGGCATCAACGTCCGCCGGATGCACACGCTGACCTTCGCGATCGGCACGGCGTGCGCGGGTGCCGCGGCGGTGCTCGCCGGCCCGCTCGTCACGGTGACGCCGACGCTGGGGGACCAGTTCAACATCACCGCGTTCGTCGTCGTGGTGCTCGGCGGCATGGGCAACGTCGCGGGCGCGCTCGTCGGCGGCCTGCTGATCGGGCTGGTCGAACAGCTCACGACGATCTACCTCGGTGGCCAGAGTTCCCTGCTCGGCGTGTTCGTGGTGTTCGTGCTGGTGCTGTTCCTCCGCCCGCAAGGTTTGTTCGGGAGGCGCGCATGAGCGAGCTTGCAAGCGAATCATCCGCTGTCGGCACCATCACGATCGCCCCGCCGAGCAACGCGGAAGTCGTCAAAGCACCGCCGTTGCGGCCGCAGAACCGGCAGTTCGCGATCCTCGCCATCCTCGTGGTGGTCGCGATCCCGCTGCCGCTGATCCTGCCCGCCGCGCAGGGCGCGGTCGCCGTGCGGATCCTGATCTTCCTGCTGATGGCCGTCGGCTGGAACATCATGAGCGGCTTCGGCGGGATGTTCAGCTTCGGGCACGCCGCCTACTTCGGCCTCGGTGCCTACACCAGCGCGTACCTGCTGGTGAAGCACAACGTGTCGCCGTGGATCGGGATGCTGGCCGGGATGGCGGTGGCCGCCGCGGTCGCGGTGGTCATCGGCTACTTTTCCTTCCGCTACAAGCTGCAGGGCGCGTACTTCGCGCTGGCCACCTTCGCGTTCGCGGAGATGCTGCGGCTGATCGTCACGAGCAGCGCGTTCGCCAACAAGTCCGTCGGCTACAGCGTGCCGCTGATCCAGGGCTCGTCGCTGTGGCAGATCCAGTTCCCGGCCGACTCGCCCGCGTACTTCTGGGTGGCGCTCTTCCTGGCCGGGGCGGCGGTCGCGATCAGCATCGGCTTCCTGCACTCCCGCGCCGGCCGGTACGTCACGGCGATCCGCGACGACGAGCTGGCCGCCGCGTCCCTCGGCGCCCCGGTGCTGCGGCACAAGCTGATGACGGTCGCGCTGTCGGCCGCGATCACCGCCGTGGCCGGCGCGTTCTACACGCAGTACTACCTGTTCGTGAACCCCGATCTCGGGTTCGGCTCGGCGATCTCGATCCAGGCGATCGTGCCCGTGGTCATCGGCGGCATCGGCACGGTGTGGGGCCCGGTGGTCGGCGCGATCATCATCGGCTCGCTCACCGACGTCACGGCGACGCTGCTGCGCACCCCACCGGGTTTCCTGGACTTCCTGCAGGGCCGCAGCGGCCTGGACGTCGTGCTGTACGCCGTGCTCGTGATCCTCATCGTGCGGTTGCTGCCCAAGGGGATCGTCGGCACTCTCGCGGCGAGGTGGCGACGATGAGCATCGTCGAGGTGAGCGGCGTCGGCAAGGCGTTCCGCGGGGTGCACGCACTGTCCGATGTGGACGTCGAGGTGGCCGAGGGCGAGATCCTCGGCGTCATCGGGCCCAACGGCGCGGGCAAGACCACGCTGTTCAACGTGATCTCCGGGGCGCTGCCGCCGGACACCGGCCGGGTGCGGCTGGCGGGCGACGACGTCACCGGCCTCGCGCCCGACCGGATCGCCCGCGCCGGGATGGTGCGCACCTTCCAGCTGATGCGGCCGTTCGCGAGCATGACGGTGGCGCAGAACGTCAGCCTGGCCGCGCAGCACCACCGGCTGAGCGCCAAGGCGCTGCGGGAGCACTCCCTGGACGTCGTCGAGCGCGTCGGCCTCGGGCCGTGGGCCCACCGCGCCGCGACCGACCTGCCGACCGCCGGGCTCAAGCGCCTCGAACTGGCCCGCGCGCTGGCGACGCGGCCGAAGGTGCTGCTGCTCGACGAGGTGCTCGCCGGGCTGGTCCCGGCTGAGCGCGAGCCGGTGCTCGACCTGCTCGCCGGCCTGCGCGAGCAGGAGGGCGTCACGCTGGTGTTCATCGAGCACATCATGGCCGCGGTGATGCGGCTGGCCGACCGGGTGCTCGTGCTCGACCAGGGCCGCGTGCTGGCCGTCGGCTCGCCCGCCGAGGTCACCAGCGACCCGCGCGTCATCGACGCCTACCTGGGTGAGGAGCCGACCCATGCTGACGCTTGAGAAGGTGTGCGCCGGGTACGGCCGGATGCGGATCCTGCACGACGTCGACCTGCGCCTCGACGCCGGCGAGATCGTCGCGCTCGTCGGCGCGAACGGCGCCGGCAAGACCACGACGCTGCGGAGCATCTGCGGCCAGCTCAAGCCGTTGTCGGGCACCATCACGCTCGACGGCGCGCCGACCGCCGGTCGCCGCCCGGACCAGCTGGTGCGTGACGGCCTGGTGCACGTGCCCGAGGACCGGGCGCTGTTCGGCACGCTGACCGTCGAGGAGAACCTGCGGATGGGCGCGTGGACCCGCACGCCCGCGCAGGCCGCGACGTCGCTGGCCGAGGTCTACGAGCTGTTCCCGGTGCTCGCCGAGCGCCGGACGCAGACCGCGCAGACGTTCAGCGGCGGCCAGCAGCAGATGCTCGCGATCGGCCGCGCGCTGATGGCCGGGCCGCGGCTGCTGATGCTCGACGAGCCGTCGACCGGGCTTTCGCCGAAACTGACCTGGACCGTGCTGGAGGCGGTGCGGCGGATCCGGGACAGCGGGGTGGCGGTGCTGCTGGTCGAGCAGAACGCGAAGCAGGCGCTGGCCATCGCGGACCGCGCGTACGTGCTGGAGAGCGGATCGACGGTGCTGGAAGGCACCGGCGCCGCGCTCGCCGGCGACAACCGGGTCAGGAAGGCGTACCTGGGACTGTGAACCGTGAACGAGCCGCTTCCGCCACCGCGGACCTCGGTGCTTGGGTGTCCGAACTGGACGTCACGGGCGTCCCGGCCGCGGTGCTGGACCGGCTTTCCCTCGTCCTGCTCGACGTCGTCGGCGTCACCGCATTGGGTGCTTCCCTGCCGGAACAGCGGGCGCTGGCCGACGCCTGGAACGCGCCGCCCGGCCCGGCGCCGCTGATCGGCGGCGGACGGTTGGTGACGACGGACGCGGCGGCCTGGCTCAACGCCGTGGCGCTCGTCTCGCTGGAACTGGACGAGGGCCACAAGTACGCCAAGGGCCACCCCGCCGCCCACGGCTTCCCCGCGGTGCTGGCGCTGGCGGCCGAACTGGACAGCACGGGCCCGGACACGGCGGCGGCGCTGCTGGCCGCCTACGAGGTCGCCGCGCGGTTCGGCCGCGCGACCACGTTGCGCCCGGGCGCGCACCCGCACGGCAGCTGGGGCGTGCCCGGCGCGGCGGCGGGCTGTGCCCGGCTGCTCGGCCTCCCGCCCGGCGCGGTGGCGGCCGCGATCGACACCGCGGCCGGAATGGGCATCGCCGGGCACTTCGACTCGGCGACCCAGGGCAACCCCGTGCGCAACGCGTGGCTCGGCGCCTCGGCGACGTCCGGGCTCGCCGCCGCCCGGATGGCCGTGGCCGGGATGGCCCGCACCACCGGCACGGCCGCGCTCTCCCTCGGCACGGTGCTGGGCGAGTTCGAGCCGGCCGAGCTGACCGCGGACCTCGGCACGCGCTGGGACATCTCGCGGGGTTACTTCAAGCGCCACGCGTCGTGCTCCTTCACCCACCCCGCCGCCGACGCCGTGCTCGAACTGCGTGCGCACCCGGCGTTCCGGGCCGACGGGATCACGCACGTCCTGGTGGAGACCCACGTCCTGGGCGCCGGACTGTCCGATGTGGACTGGTCCAACCGGCTCTCGGCGATGTTCTCCACGCCGTTCGTGGTGGCGACCGCCGCGCTGACCGGCGAGGTCGGGCCGGCCAGCCCGCTCGACGACGCCGACGTGCGGGCCCTGGCGAGCCGCGTACGCCTGGTCGAGGCGGCCGACCTCACCGCGCGCCTGCCGGACGAGCGCGCCGCCCGCGTGACCGTCGCCTTCGACGACGGCGCCTCGCTGACCTGCGAGGTGCCCAACCCGGTCGGCGACGCCGACCACCACCCGCTGACCGAGCCCGACCTGGCCGGTCTGCTCGAGTCATGGCTGCCCGCGCACGTCGTGGAACGGGCCGCGGCGCTGGGCCACGCCCTGCCCGGCCTGCCCCGCGTCGGCGCGGCGCTGCGCGAGCTGGCCGGGACCGACGAGAAGGAGCTGAGCTGATGCGTGCCCTCGCGGTGACGCCCATCCACCTGCCGCCCGAGGAGATCCGGCGGCGCCAGGAACGCTACGACCGGCTCGCGCCGCCGGGCCTGGAGATCGAGCTGCGGGACGTCGGCCCGGCGGCGCCGAAGACCTTGGACACGGACGCGTCCATGCGCGTCTCGGAGAACGCCGTCGCCGCCGTGCTCGCGACCGCCGGCGACGGCTGGGACCTGGCCTTCCCGGACTGCGTGCTGGACCCCGCGGTACCCGACGCCGTCGCCGAACCCGCGTTGCCGGTGCACGGCCTGCTCAAGCTGTCGGCCACCTACCTGGCCGCCAAGGGCGTCCGCTTCGGCGCGGTCGTGCGCAACGAGGCGATCGCCGAAGAGTTTTCGAAGCGCATCGCCGCCTACCGGCTGACCGAGTACCTCGCCGGGATCCGCGTGCTGGACCTGCCGTTCTCCGCCATCGCCGAGACCGAGACCTGGAACGCCGCGCTC
Organism: Amycolatopsis sp. NBC_01307; assembly: GCF_035975215.1. NCBI lineage: Bacteria > Bacillati > Actinomycetota > Actinomycetes > Pseudonocardiales > Pseudonocardiaceae > Amycolatopsis > Amycolatopsis sp. NBC_01307. Next base: position 1,570,697 of record NZ_CP108403.1, read on the forward strand.
GGCACCGCCGTGCGCGAACTGGCGGAACTGGGGGCGACGGCGGTGATCAACGGCTGCTCGGCCGTCGACGTCGAACCCGCCGACCTGCCCGCGCGGATCGTCGACCCGACGGCGCTGGCGATGCGGCTGCTGGCCGTCGAGGAGCAGCCGTGACCGACGGACCCGACCTCGTCGTCGCCGGCGCGGGCGGCGGCCTCGCCGGGGCCCTGCGCGCGGCCGAACTCGGGCTCTCCGTCCTCGTGGTCGAGGCGAGTGAGCACTTCCGGCGGGGCAACAACACCTCGATGTCCACGGCGATGTTCCCCGGCGCCGGCTCCCGCTGGCAGGCGTCGGAGGGCGTGGACGACTCACCCGCGAAGTTCGTCGCCGACATCATGGCCAAGACGCACGGCCAGGCCGACCCACGGCTGGCCCGGACGCTGGCCGAGGTGAGCGCGCCGCTGGTCGAGTGGCTCGCGGACTCGGCCGGGCTGCCGTTGTCGCTGGTCACGGACTTCAACTACCCCGGCCACGCCGTGCCCCGCTGCCACTCGATCCCGGGCCGGCACGGCTCCGGCGTCATCGACCACCTCGCCCGGCGCGTGACCGAGCACGAGAACGTCGAACTGCTCGCGCCCGCCCGGCTGACCGACGTTCTGTCCGATGTGGACGGTGTCCGCGCGGTCGTCGTCCGGTACCCCGACGGGACCGAGGAGGAGATCCCGACCCGGGCGGTCCTGCTGGCCACCAATGGCTTCGGCGCCGACGCGGACCTCGTCGAACGGCACCTGCCGGAGATCGCGGGGGCGTTGTACCAGGGGAGTGACCAGTCGCTCGGCGACGCGCTGCGCATCGGCGGGAAACTGGGCGCCGCCACCGGGTTCCTCGACGCGTACCAGGGCCACGGCGCGGTCGCGGCCAACGCCGGGACGCTCGTCGGCTGGGCGACGATCATCCACGGCGCGGTCCTGGTCGACCTCGAAGGCCGCCGCTTCGGCAACGAGACTCGCGGCTATTCCGAGTACGCCGCCGAGCTGGCCGCGCGTCCCGGCTCAACCGGCTGGATCGTGCTCGACGAGACGATCTTCGAGCAGTGCCAGCCGTTCCAGGACTTCCGGGACACGGTCGCCTCCGGCGCGCTGGTCTGGGCCGACGACGTCGCCGGCTTGGCCGAAGCAACCGGCCTGCCACCTGGCGCGCTGGCCGAAGAACTCGCCACCGCGGCCGCGATCGCCCGCGGCGAACGCGACGACGAGCACGGCCGCACGAACTGGGAACGTCCGCTGTCGGGCCGCTACGCCGCGGTGCGCGTCGTGCCCGCGCTGTTCCACACCCAGGGCGGGCTGCTGGTCGACGAGCACGCCAACGTCGTCGACCCCCAGGACCGCCCGATCCCCGGGCTGTACGCCGCCGGTGGCGCCGCGGCGAGCATCTCCGGCCACGGAGCTGCCGGCTACCTGCCGGGCAACGGCCTGCTGCCCGCGTTCGGCCTGGCCTACCTGGCCGCCGGCGACGTCGCCCGGCGCCGCACCCCCGACCCCGCAAGCTGAGGAGAGACATGGCAACGACGGAACTGCTCGTGAAGAACGTCCGGGTCGTGCGGCCCGACGACGCCGACGGGGCCGAGCCGGAACTGCTGGACATCGCCGTGAACGACGGCACGATCACGCGTGTGGCGCCGGACCTGCCCGCGGGCGACGCCGCCCACGTCGTCGACGGCCGCGGGCTGCTGGCCTTCCCCGGCGTCGTCGACGCGCACCAGCACTGGGGCATCTACAACGAATTGGCCACCGACACCCGCACCGAGAGCCGCGCGAGCGCGCAGGGCGGCGTCACGACGTCGCTGACGTACATGCGCACCGGCCAGTACTACCTGAACAAGGGCGGCAGCTACCGCGACTTCTTCCCCGAGGTGCTCAGCGCGTCCGAGGGCAACGCCTACGTCGACTACGCCTTCCACCTCGCACCGATGAGCTCGCAGCACATCTCCGAAATCCCTTACCTGGTCGAAGAATTCGGCGTCACGTCGTTCAAGATCTTCATGTTCTACGGCAGCCACGGCCTGCACGGGCGCTCCACCAGCCAGAGCGACTTCCTGATGATCCCGCCGGACGAGCGCTACGACATCGCGCACTTCGAGTTCGTGATGCGCGGGGTCCAGCAGGCGCGCGAGGTGCTGACCGAGTACGCGCCGCACCTGTCGCTCTCGCTGCACTGCGAGACGGCCGAGATCATGACGGCGTACACAAAACTGGTGGAGCAGGACGGTTCGCTGTCGGGCCTGCGGGCCTACAGCGCGTCGCGGCCGCCGCACTCGGAAGGCCTCGCCGTCACCATCGCGTCGTACCTGGCGCACGAGACCGGGCTGCCCAACATCAACCTGCTGCACCTGTCGTCGGAGAAGGCGCTTTCGGCCGCGTTGACGATGGGGAAGGCGTTCCCGCACATCGACTTCCGCCGCGAGGTGACGATCGGGCACCTGCTGGCCGACGTCGACACCGCGTCCGGCATCGGCGGCAAGGTCAACCCACCGCTGCGCGAGCGCGACGACGTCGAGGCACTGTGGCGGCACGTGCTGGCCGGCGACGTCGACTGGGTCGTCAGCGACCACGCGTGCTGCCGCGACGAGCTGAAGTTCGGTTCGGACCGCGAGGACGTGTTCCTGGCGAAGTCCGGTTTCGGTGGCGCCGAGTACCTGCTGCCCGGCCTGGTCGGCGAGGGCACCAAGCGGGGCCTTTCGCTGCAACGGATCGCGCAGCTGACGTCGCTTAACCCCGCACGCCGCTACGGCCTGCTGAACAAGGGCACGATCGCGGAGGGTTTCGACGCCGACTTCGCGCTGGTCGACCCGGACGTCCGCTGGACGGTGCGCGCGGCGGAGTCGGAGTCGACGCAGGAGTACACGCCGTTCGAGGGCTTCGACATGACGGCGAAGGTGACCGACACGTTCGTCCGAGGGAACCACGTGTTCGCCGACGGCAAGATCGCGGGCGACCCGGTGGGCCGCTACCTCAAGCGCGGCAAGTGATCGGAGGCGGCCGGTGGGTTCCCTACCGGCCGCCGGACTCCTGCAGCCAGGCCCAGCTCTGCCGGATCTCCGCCGCGGCTTCGCGCACGAGGTCGCGGTAGCGGCTCACGGCGTCGGGGGTGAAGCGGTACTGCGGGCCGCAGATGCTGATGGAGCCGTGCACCTCGCCGTCCGGCCCGAACAGGGGAGCGGCGACGGACCCCGCGCCGGGCTGCCGTTCCCCGAGCGACACGGCGACGCCGTCACGGGCCACCTCGGCGAGGGCTTTGCGCAGCTGTTCGGCGGTGGTGATCGTGTGCTCGGTCAGCGCGGGGAGTTCCCGGTGCAGCAACGCTTCCCGGCGGTCTTCGGCCAGCGACGCGAGGATGACCTTGCCGGAGGAACCGGCGTGCAGCGGGAACCGCCGGCCCAGCTCCACGGTCATCTTGATCTCGCGCGGGCTCTCGAACTGGTCGAGGTACACCCGTTCGTCACCGACCAGGCCGGACAGCGTGGTGGTTTCCCCGGTCTCCTCGCGCAGCCGCCGCAGCACGGGCGTGGCGGCAACACGCGCGTCGAACCGGCGCAGAGCACTAGCCCCGAGAGCGACGGCCGCCGGCCCGAGCCGGTAGCCGGCGACGCCAGGATCGGTGGCGAGCATCTCGCGCGAGACGAGCGATTGCAGGATCCGGTAGACGACGGCCTTGGAGAGATCCAGCTCGCGGCTGATCGCACTGACGCCCAGGTACCGGGGCCCGCCGGTGAAGAGCAGCAACACATCGGCCACCCGCGCGGCGGCCTCGGTACCAGTGTTGTCCGACGCGGCGGCGGGCTTGCGCCCGGCGGTACTGTTGACGGCCAAGCCGAGAGACCTCGAATTCCGGATCGTTTCGCTGACAGGAACGATTTCGGGCGTAATAGTAGCACTTTCGCGCGCGACCCGGAGTTCGTTCCGTCCAGCGATACATGGTGAACGTGCCACGCTCCATGGCCGACCGCGGAGTCCGTCCCGGCAAGCGCCCTGGGACCGATCGCGATCTTCTGGTGCGGCTCCGTCGCCGCGGTGTCCGGGCGCCTCAGTCGGGCGCGTCGACGACCGGTGTCGTTCCCGCGGTGAGGCGGGTCAGGCGCGCTTCGAGGGTCGCCAGCTCCGCCGGTCCGATCTCCGCCGCCCAGCGGTTGCGGACCTCGTCCAGCAGGGTGCCGCCGATGCGCATCATCTCGTGGCCGTGGGGGGTGACCCGCAGGCGCTTGCGGCGGGCGTCGGCCGGGTCGGCTTCGCGCTCGACGTAGCCCAGCTCCTCGAGGATGGCGATCCGCTGCGCCGCCGCCTGCTTGGTGACCGACAGGTGTCGCGCCAGCTCCGACGCCGTGTCGGCGCCGTTGTCGACCGCGCGCAGGGCGAACTCGTCGGCGGGGCGGACCCTCGGGTGCCCGTGGTCGGCCAGCTCCATCGAGACGTCGTCCACCATCGACCGGAACCCGCGCAGCAGCAGGAGCGCCAGCTCGGCACCCGAGGATCGCTCCATGGGCAAAGCATAGACAGCCGACGTCATGGACAAGAGCCTTGTCTATCTGTAGCTTGGACAAGCAGCTTGTCCATCAATGAAGGAGCCCCATGAACCTCCCCGGCGTCGACCACCACCGCGTGCGCGTCAACGGCACCGAACTGCACTACGTCACCGCGGGGGCGACCGGTTCGCCCGTCCTCCTGGTGCACGGCTTCCCCGAGTCCTGGTGGGTCTTCCACAAACTGATCCCGCTGCTCGCCGCGCACCATCGGGTGTTCGCGGTCGACCTCCGCGGGTTCGGCGACTCAGACGTCGCGGGCGACGACCACGACAGCGTCACCGCCGCGAACGACCTGGCCGCCCTGATCACGGAACTGGACCTCGGTCCCGTTCACCTGACCGGGCAGGACGTCAGCGGCGGCACGACGTTCCGGCTCGCGGCCACGCGTCCGGAGCTGGTGCGCAGCTACACGGCCATCGAGACCGGCCTGCCCGGGTTCGGCGTCGAAGCGCTGGCCGACGTCACCCACGGCGGCGCCTGGCACATCGGCGTGCTCGTCGCGCCCGGGATCCCCGAGCTGCTGCTGGCCGGGCGCGAACGGGAGTTCCTCGCCGAGTACGCCATTCCCGCGCTCAACGCCACGCCGGACGCGTTCACCGACGCCGACATCGACGAGCTCGCCCGCACGTACAAGCGGCCCGGCGCGTTCCGGGGTGCGAGCGGTCTCTACCGGTCGATGCTCCGCGAAGGCGACGAGATCCGTGAGCTGGCGAAAGAGAAGCTCGGGATCCCGGTGCTCACCGTCAGCGGACGGCCGGGCGAGTTCCTGTCGTCGACGATGCGGCAGGTCGCCACGGACGTGACGACCGTGACGCTCGACGGCGTCGGGCACTACGTGGCCATGGCGGCACCCGAGCGGCTCGCGGACGCGATGCTGCGTTTCTGCCGCGACGTCGAGGGTTCGCCGGTCCCTTGACACGCACCCGGCGTCATTCATACATTCGACGTCCATCTGTATGAATGACGCTGGGAGTTGATCCGCATGCGGCTCGGCAAGACGGCCGTCGTCCTCGGTGGCAGCGCCGCCGGTCTGTGCAGCGCCGGGGCGCTCGCCCCCTACTTCGACCAGGTGCTGGTGCTGGAGCGCGACGAGCTGCCCGCCGAGGCCGAGCACCGCCGGGGCGTGCCGCAGAGCAAGCACCCGCACTTCCTGCTGAACTCGGGCCGGCGCGCGATCGGGGCGCTGTTCCCCGGCTTCGAGGACGACCTCGTCGCCGCCGGGGGACTGCACCTGATGCCGTCCCTGGACGCCGCCTACCTCGACGGCGCGGGCTGGTCGGCCCGCAAGCGCAGTGCCATGACGATGATCTACAGCTCGCGGATCCTCATCGAACGCGTGCTGCGCGACAAGGTGCGCGGCCTGGCGAACGTCGTCATCCGCGAAGGCGTCACCGTGAGCGGCCTGACCACCCACGACGGCGCGGTCACCGGGGTCACCCTCACCGCCGGCGGCGAGGAGCCCGCCGACCTCGTGGTCGACGCGCTGGGCCGCGGCTCCTCCGTCAGCGCGTGGCTGGTGGCGGCGGGCTGGCCCGAGGTCGAGGTGCGGACGCTCGACGCCAAGGTCACCTACACCTCACGCTGGTACGACCTGCCCGCCGAGCGGCCCGCGTCCTGGTGGTGGCAGCACCTGGTGATCATGCCGACGCCGGACCAGGGCGACCACCCCGCCGAGCACGACTTCCTGGTCAACTTCTTCCCGATCGAGGGCGACCGCGTCATCGCGTGCATGGGCTCGTGGGGGCTCGAGATGCCGCGCACCACCGACGCCTTCGTCGAGACGGCGCGCCGCGTGCGGACGCCGTTGTTCGCCGCCGCGATGGACCGGTGCGCGCCCACCTCGGAGGTGCACCTGACCCGCTCGACGGGCAACAAGTGGCGCCGCTACGACCGGCTGCCCGGCCCGCCGCGGGGGCTGGTGTCCGTCGGGGACTCGATCTGCGCGTTCAACCCGTTCTACGCGCAGGGCATCAGCTCCGCGGCGGGCTCGGCCCTGCTGCTGCGCGAACACCTTTCCCGCGCCGGAACGCTCGACGCCGGGTTCGTGGCGGGGTTCCTGGCCGCGCAGCGCAAGCTGCTCGGCGTGCCGTGGTCCCTGGCCATGGCGCGGGACCAGGGTTACGCGTGCGCGGTCGGCACGGAGAAACCGCCGGAGTGGCGGCGGCGCATCGTCGCGGCGTTGTCCGCGCCCGCGTTCAGCCTCATCGTCGGGGCCGCCCGGGAGTACGAAGTGGTCGACGAGCACTTCGCCAAGGTGTTCAACCTCGACGAGTCGCTGGGGGAGATGCTGCGGAACCCGCGGGTGCTCGCCGGCCTCGTGCGCTACCGCCTCCGCGCGGCGCTCGGGCGGCACCGGGTGCCCTTCGGGTTCGACCCCCAGGCCGAGCCGCCGGCCACGGACTACTCGCCGGCCGCGGCACCGGCCGGCGCCCGGTGAGCGACGGCTGCGGACCGGACGCCGAGGCCGTCACCCGCGCCCTCGGCTTCGACTGCCACGACGTCTCGCCGGTGGTCTCGGTGCGCGCGCCTTGGGACCTCGCCGATCCGACGATGCCGCTGCTGGAGGTGCTCGTCGTCGGCGGCGCCGTGTTCGCGCTGGTGCACGCGCTGCGCCGGTACCGCGGCGGCGACCCGGTCAACCTGGCGCTGTGGTGGGCTTCGCTGGTCTACCTCTTCGTGACGGAACCGCCGCTGTACTTCCCGGAGTGGTTCGGCCTCGACAAGGTGTACGGCTTCATCTTCGCCCACAACCTGTTCACCGTGCAGTTCATGGGGGACCGGCTGCCGCTCTACATCGTCGCGTTCTACCCGGTGATCAGCCAGCTCGCCTACGAAGTGGTGCGGTCGCTCGGCGTCTTCCGGCGCCGCGGCCCGCTGGTCGCGTCGGTGGCCGTCGCGTTCGTGTGCCAGCTGTTCTACGAGGTCTTCGACCAGCTCGGCCCGCAGCTGAGGTGGTGGGCGTGGAACCCGGGCAACGACCTCGTCAACCACCCCGCGCTGGCGTCGGTGCCGATGACCAGCATGCTGCTGTTCGCCTCGGTCTCGATGGGCGGGCTGACCTACCTCGTCGTGCGGCTGGCCGGCACCGGTCCGCGACGAGGATGGTCGCTGGCGTGGCGGGTGCTGGTGGCCGGCGTCCTGACGCCGTTGACGATGGCGCTCGGCGGCCTCCCGTCGAGCCTGTTCACCGGGAACGTCACCGCGCAGGCCTGGGTCCTCGGCGTCGAGCTGGCCCTGCTCTGGGCCGCGGGCGCCTGGATTCTCTTCACGCGCCAGGGGGAGCCGGAGCCGCTGTCCGCCTTCGTCCGGATCTACCCCGCCGTCTACCTGGGCGGCCTGGCCGTGTGCTGGATCCGCGCGCTGCCGGCGTACTTCGCCGCGGCCGGCGGCGTCACCGGCGACGGCACCCCGATCGGCAGCGGGCTCTACGCGCTCGCTTGCTTCGCCGCGGCCGGCCTGCTGCTGACCGCGCTCCACCGCGCCCGCCGACCTGCTCCCGTCTGAGACTTCCGGCTCGGGGAAGATGGACCGCATGGGGTACCACGGCTGGCGGGGCAACCCGCCCGGCACCGAAGACGAGGCACGCCGCCGGATCGTCGAAGCGGCGACGGCTTGCCTCGACCGGGCCGGGCTCGCCAAGACCAGCCTCTCCGACGTCGCCGCCGAGGCCGGGGTGACGCGGCAGACCGTCTACCGCTACTTCCCGGGCCTGAAGGACATCCTCCGCGCCGTGGGCCTGGCCGGCGTCGAGGAGTTCGCCGGGCGGATGGCGCGGCACCTGGCCTCGTTCGGGACCGCCGCCGAAGCCGCCGTGGAGGCGGTGGTGTTCGCCGTCCGGACGGTCCCCGGCGAGCCCTACCTCGGCCTGCTCCTGCAGGCGGGCGAAGGCGAGTACTTCACCGCCGGCGTCACCTCGCAGCTCGCCTTCTCGGCCGGGGCGGGGATCCTGCGCAACGTCCCGGTCGACTGGGCCGCCGCCGGCGTCGGGTCCGACGACGACCTCCAAGGCTTGGCCGAGATCCTGATGCGGCTGTTCCTGTCGTTCCTGCAGTACCCCTCGACCCCCGCGCTCACCGACGATGAGCTGCGCGCGCTCGTACGCCGCTGGCTCGGCCCGGCGCTGGGCGGCTGAGCTCCGCCAGGGCCGGCCCCGGCCCCCAGGCCCGGGGCCGGCCCTCGCTCCCCGTCAGCGGATGAAACTCACCTCCGGGAAGGCGGGCGACGGCGCGGCCAGCAGGGGCTGGGGCCGGCAGCGCAGGTGCTGCTCGAAGAACGCCTCGACGTAGGCCCGCGTGATCGCCAGCGCGCGGGTCCCCTCGATCGACGCGCCGATGTCGACGCCCAGCTGGTCGGCCAGCACACCGAGGTCGGTGAACGAGCTGTGCACCGTGCCCGACACCATGAGCCAGCGCTTCCAGCCGGTCAGGTTCGGCCAGTCGGTTTCCCAGTCGTCGTACGGGTTCGGCGTGCCCGGGGTGTAGTTGTCCATGCTGCCCAGGAACAGGAAAGGCCGGGACAGCCCGGACGCGGGCAGCGGGACGTGGGTCGAGCCGTCGATGTCGATCCCGGCCCGGACGCGCGGGTCGGCGAGCATCGCCTGCAGGGTGTTGGCGCCGCCGGCGGAGTGCCCGGCCATGCCGACCCGCTGCGGGTCGATCAGCGCGCTGCCACGCCACTTCGGGTGCGGGCCGATCAGCTCGTCCAGCACGAACGACGTGTCGGCCGACCGTATCGCCGCCACCTTCTCCCAGATCCCCGGCTGGTCGTCGACGTCGCAGGCGGCGCAGCCGGTGACGTGGCCGTCGGGGAAGGTGGTGGCGCGGTTCTCGTAGGTGTGGTCGATGACGGTGGCGACGTAGCCGTGGCTCGCCAGGTCCTCGGCCAGGCCGCTGAGCACGGCCCGGGGCTGCGTCCAGCCCGGTGACAGCACGACCATCGGCAGGCTGTGGCGCCGCCCGGCCGCCGGCGCGTCGACGACGGCATTGGTCCGCACGGTGCTCAGGGCGTCCAGCGACAGGCCGGGAATGCCCTCCCGCTCGAGGTTGCGTTCGGACTCCAGCGGCGTCATGTACGGCTTCGTCGGCCCGTGCGCCGAGGCCGCCGGGTAGAAGACGGAGACCATCAGCTCCCGGTAGGGCACCGACGGCACCCAGGGGTCCGGCCGTGAAGTGTCCACAAGCGACAGTGAGGTGACACCGACCGGCTGTGACCCGGTCGGTCTGGGCAGGTGCGGTGTCGTGCTCGCCGCGGCGGGTGTCGCGGACAACGCGAGGCCCAGAGCGGTGGCGACAACGAGTGTGCGCATGGTTCCCCCAGCAGGATCGGATCAGGACAGGTGGCGGATGCGCCGGTAGCAGAACCAGGTGAGCAACGCGGACAGGGCGAGGAGCAACGCCAGTTCGAGCCACTGCAGCGGCCAGAACCGGGAGCCCGGCTGGTAGGTCAGGCGCTGGTGGTAGCCCCGGGTGTCCAGCTGGGCCATGCAGGCGTCGACGCCGCGCGGGTCCGGTGGGCCGCCCCGGTCGCCCGGCTTCGGCACGCAGTTCTGCACGAAGTCGGGCAGTGGCGTGACGACGTTCCCGGCCGGGTCCACGGTTTCGTCGGCCAGCAGCCAGACGCCGGCCGGGGTCTCCACCCCGATCTCCTCGATCACCCCGGACCCGTTCCCGCTGATGTTCCTGATGGCCGAGTTCCCGATCGAGACCTCCTGCTGCACCGCGGGCAGGAGGTACGGGCGCACGTACAAGGGGACGGCGAGCAGCACGGCGGCGAGCACGACGAGGGTGACGGCCATGGCCGCGACGGTCCGCCGCAGCACCATCCCGACGGCGACACCGAGGACGAGCGCGAAGACCGCGTACCCGACCGGGACGACGCCGCGCGCGGCGAACACCACCGGCGAGATGCGGGACAGCGTTTCGCCGTTGGTCGCCGAGCTCGCGAGCGCGTCGATCGGGGACGCCCACCACGTGACCGCCAGGCTCAGCACCCCGGCCGCCACCATCGCGGCCGGCACCCCGACCACCAGCTTGGTCGTGAGCCACCGCTTGCGGGTGATGGTCTGGTTCCAGACCAGGTTGTGCGTGCCGTGCTCCAGCTCGCGGGTGATCATCGGCGCGCCCCAGAACAGGCCGATGACCGCGGGCAGCAGGTACAGCGCGAGGACCGTGCCGCCGAACAGCGTGTCCTGGTCCGAGAAGTTCGTGCGGCCCACCAGGTCCGGACCGGTGATCGCGAGGATCACGGCGATCAGGAGCAGAGCGGCGAACACCGCCAGCGCGGGGACGCGGATCTGGCGCCAGGCCAACCAGGTCATCGGAGCACCTCCAGGGCGGGACGGGCGGCGGCCGGGTTGCTCATGTACTCGAGGACGAGGTCCTCCAGGCTGAGCTGCCCGACCGTCCACACGGGATCGAGAATGGGCGCTTCGGTGCGGACGAGCACCGTGGTCTGGCGGTCGGTGTGCGTCGCGGAGACGACGTGCTGGTCCGCGGGCAGGGTCTCGACGTCGCGCAGCGGCCCGGACAGGCGGTGGTGCGAGGCGAGCAGCTCGTCGACGTCACCCATCACCCGGACCTGGGACGCCACCAGCACGACGAGGTGGTCGCAGACCCGTTCGAGGTCGTTGACCAGGTGCGAGGACATCACGACCGACAGCCCGTCCTCCGCGACGGCTTCCATCAGGACCTGCAGGAACTCCCGGCGCGCCAACGGGTCGAGCGCGGCGACCGGCTCGTCGAGCAGCAGCAGTTCGGGGCGTTTCGCGAGGCCGAGGGTCAGCGCCAGCTGGGCGCGCTGGCCACCGGACAGCTTGCCCGCGGGCTGTTTCGGGTCCAGCCCGAGCCGTTCGATCCGCTTCGTCGCGAGCGCGGCGTCCCAGCGCGGGTTGAGGTGGGCGCCGAACCGCAGGTGCTCGTCGATCGACAGGCCCGGGTAGACGGGCGTGTTCTGGGCGACGTACCCGACCTTGGCCAGCTGGTCGGGCCCGCTGCCGGGCACCCCGCCGCACACCTCGATCGTGCCGGTGGTCGGCTCGAGCATGCCGGCGGCGATGTTCAGCAGGGTCGACTTGCCGGCGCCGTTGGGGCCGACGAGCCCGGTGACGTGGCCGGCCTCGATCTCGAGCGTGCAGCCGGTCAACGCCCATTCGCGCTTGTACTTCTTGCCCAGTCCCTGGGCGCGCAGGACGATCACGCTATGTCCTCTCTTGCGGAGTCGCGAAACGTGGACATCAACAGGGCCTCGATGCTCTCTTCGTCGAGACCGGCCTTGCGGGCCTGGGAGAGCCAGCGGTTGAGGTCGCGGCGCAGCGGCCCGATCGCCGCGAACGACACGCCGTTGCCGAGCGTCGCCGTCACGAACGTGCCGACGCCGGGCCGCGCCGAGACGAGGCCGTCGTGCTCCAGCTCCCGGTAGGCCTTCAGCACGGTGTTGGGGTTGATCGCGAGGCTCGCGACCACGTCCTTGACCTTCGGGAGCTGGTCTCCCTCGTTCAGCAGGCCCAGGCGCAGCGCGTGCCGCACCTGCTGGACCAGCTGCTGGTAGGGGGACAGGCCCGACCGGGCGTCCAGGTGGAATTCGATCATCGGCAACTCCATTTAACTAGGTGACTAGCACTATAGCTAAACAGGCGACGCCGGCGCCAGTGCCCCCTGTCTCATAGTGAGACCCGGGCGCTACGGTGCTCTGTGCTGTGATCGGAAGGCCTTGTCGGGCAACGAAAAGGGGTGCCGGATGCCGGAGGTCATGAACGGGTCTCGCCGAGCCGGCGCAGCGGACGACGCGCCGCAGACTGAGGCGGAGGCGCACCTGGAGTGCCTGGAACGCGCCCGTCGCGACCTGGCCCCGGCCGGCTGGCGGATCGACGGCCTCGCCGAGGAGTGAGGCCCAGCCGGCCGACGGAGCAGCCGTAGGGTGACTGCGTGCCCGAGGACGTGAACCCGTGGCCGCTCGCCCCGTCCGGCACCACCGACTGGTTGCGGGAGCGGTGCGGCGACGGCTTGACCGGGTTCATGCCGCCGGCGATGCCCGACGCGGCCTGGGTGCTCAACGCCATGTACGAGCACGAGCGAGGGCCGACCGAGACGTCGTACCACGAGTACCGCCAGGCGCGGCTCGCGGACGGCAGCGTCCGGCCCCGCGTCATCGGCGGCGTCGACCTCGAAGCCGGGAGTGTGGCCACCGGCGGCGGACTGGGTCGCGCCGAGCATCCCGGCGCCGGGTGGCGGCGGCTGCGCTGGGCGGAACTCGCGCAGCGCACCGGCGACCCCGTCGTCCCCGAGGGGCTGCTGCCGTCGTACCGCTGTTTCCCCTCGGTCAGGAAGGACGGCAGCTGGCCGCTCGGCATCATCCCGCCTGCCGAGGGCAGCCTGGACCGCGAGACCTGGACGCGGCTGATCGGCATCCTCATCGAACACACTCCCGCGGGCCCGAACACCCGCTGCCTGGCCTACTACAGCCCGCTGACACTCGGGGCGACCGACTTCGAGCACCTTCACGTGCGGGCAGGAACGCTCGGCGACGCCGAGAGTTTGTACGACGATTCCGAGGTCGACTTCAGTCCGGCCAACCTCTGGGCCGAGGATCGCTCATGGTGCCTCTGCACCGACTACGACCTGTGGGCCACCAAGGTCGCCGGCCCGTCGGCCCTGGTCGAAGCGCTGTTGAGCGACGTCGAGATCGAAGCCGTGCGGCTGCCCTGAAGCCCCTGATAGCGGATCAGGGGCATTCCTGAACTTCTCACGAACCACTTGTTTGCGTGGCGCAAATAGTGCACCGTGGGGTCATGCCCCACGACTACGAGGACCTCGAGCAGGTGGTCTACCCGCTGATGCGGATCGGCCAGACGATGCGCCGCGCGCAGAACAAGGCCATCGACCCGACCCGGCAGGCGATCCTGCAGCAGGCGGCCGTCAAGCAGCAGGTGCGGCCGTCCGAGCTGGCCGCCGAGCTCGACCTGTACCCGTCGTCGATCACCCGGCAGACGCGGTCGCTGGAGGACGACGGTCTCATCGCGGTCGAGGCCGACCCGGCCGACCGGCGTTCCTGCCTGATCTCGCTCACCGAGGCCGGCTGGGACGAGGTCCGCGCGCTGACCCGGATCGGGCTGGACCGGTTCGCCGACTTCATGGCCGGGTGGGACGCCGAAGACGTGCGGACGCTCGGCCGCCTGCTCACCCGGCTTGAGACCTCGGTCGACGAGGCCAAGCGCCGCACCCAGCGGCCCGGTGGCCGGCCGTGGCAGCAGCGGACCGGGGGCGAGTGACGTGCACGTGCTGATCGCCGGGGCCGGCGTCGGCGGCCTGTGCCTCGCCCAGGGACTGCGCGCGGCGGGGGTGCGGGTGAGCGTCTTCGAGCGCGACCCGGACCTCGGCGAACGCGACCAGGGCTACCGGATCCACATCGACGGCCACGGCGGCGAAGCGCTGCGACGCTGCCTGCCCGAGCACCTGTACCGGCGCTACCTGGCGACGTCGTCGGTGCCGGGCGCGGGCCGGATCAGCACGCTCGGCACCGACCTGACCGTGCTCTCGACGTTCGACGTCGGCACCGGCGGCGAGCACAGCGCCGTCAACCGCCGGACCCTGCGCCAGATCCTGTTCACCGGACTCGAGCAGGACGTCCACTTCGGACACCGGGTAACGGCCGCGGACCAGGACGAGCACGGCGTGCGCGTCCGGTTCGACGACGGCCGGGAGGTCCGCGGCGACGTGCTGGTCGGCGCCGACGGCGTGCACTCCGCGGTCCGGGCGGCGGTCGCCCCCGGCAGCGCGCCGATCGACACCGGGCTGCGCTGCATCTACGGCCGGACGCCCCTGGCCGCGCTGCCGGACCTGGCCGCCCGGTTCTTCGACGGCTTCACCGCGGTGGCCGGCGGCCCGGCGACGCTGGCCCTCGCCGCGTTCCGGGCGCGCACCCCGGTCTTCCCGCCGGAGCTGACCCCCGTCGACGACTACCTGATGTGGGCGGTCGTCGGCGCGGCGCCGCAGGAGCGGGAACCCGCTGCGCTGCACCGGTTCGCGCAGGACGTCGTCCGGGGCTGGCACCCGGAGCTGGTGCGGATCGTGGAGCACGCCGACGTGCCCGCGACGTTCCGCACGCCGATCCGGACGTCGCCACCGGTCCCCGAATGGCCGGCCGGGCGGATCACCGTGCTCGGCGACGCGATCCACGTGATGCCGCCGTCGGGCGGGGTCGGCGCGAACACGGCGTTGCGGGACGCGGCGCTGCTGGCGGCGGGGCTGGCCGGCGGTGATCCGCTGACCGCGATCGCCGCGTACGAAACGGAAATGCGGGAGTACGCCACGGCCGTGGTGCGCCGCAGCAACCAGCTCGCCGGAGTGAAAACGGGGGAGAACCGATGAAGGGGAGAATCCGCGTACTGGCACCGTTCGCACTGGACCTGGTGCTGCCGGTCGTGGCCTACTGGCTGCTGCACACGGTGTTCGGGCTCAGCCCGTTCTGGGCGCTGGGCATCGGCGGCCTGGCCACGATGGTGAACGCGATCATCACGACCGTGCGCCGGGGCAAGCTCGACGGCTTCGGCATCCTGGTGGTCGTCGAGGTGGCGCTGTCGGTGGTCCTGCTGTTCGTCAGCGACGACCCGCGGGTGCTGCTGCTGAAGCCGGCGTTCTACGTCGGCGTCGCCGGGGTGTACGCGCTGGGCAGCCTGTTCGTGGGCCGCCCGCTGGTGTTCGAGGCCGGAAAGCCGTTCGCCACCCGGGGCGACCCGCGAACGGTCGAGGCCTACGACCGCAGCTGGGCGGTGTCCGAGCCCTTCCGCGCGGCGATCCGCGCGGTGACGCTGGTGTGGGGCGTGGGTTTCCTGCTGGACGCGGTGCTGCGGGTGATCATCGTGTACAGCTTCTCACCGGCGGAGATCACGGACTCGCTGCTGTTGTCGCAGGTGCCGTTGATCGCGGTGCTGGTGGCGATGATCGCCTACACCCGGCTCCGGATGCGCAAGGTCCGCCCGATCATGCTGGCCGAACGCGACCGCCTGCCGGCCGAGCGGCACTGACCGGCCTCCCCGGACTTCACGGCCGGCGCAGCCACCGCAGCGCGGCGTCGACGCAGTCCTCGGGGGTGCTGTCGAAGGCGATGGCCGCGCCGGGAGTGTGCAGCCGGACCAGGTTGATCACCTTCTCGAAGAACCCGAGCAACGGTTCGTGGGTGCGGATGCCGCCCCCGATCACCACGCAGCCGTAGTCTGCGCCGGTCAGAGCAGTCACGAGCGTTTCTTCGGCGTTGTCGCCGAGCGTCAGCAGGCACCAGTCGGCCTCGACGCCGTGCTCGACGAAGCGCGCCCGGCCACGGGCGATCGCCGCCTGGACCGGCGCCGGGTCCCAGCCGTCGAGCTTGGCCGGATCGAGTCCGACCACCAGCACACGTCCCGTTGTCACGCGTCCTCCTCGGGCGAGCGGCGCTTCCTCACCGGAAACGGTGATCAGTGGAACACACACGTCCCCTCGGGAGTTGAGCGTGGCATGAGTCAACTCGTGGACCGCACCATCGCCGCCCTCCGCTCCGAGCACGACACGCTCGCCGGCCTCGTCGGCGGCCTCACCGACGACCAGCTCGCCACCACCAGCGGTGCCTCCGAGTGGACCGTCGCCCAGGCGCTTTCCCACCTCGGCAGCGGCGCGGAGATCGGCCGCGGGCCCATCGCCCGCGCCGCCGGGGAGACCGTGGCGGCCGAAGACAACCAGACGATCTGGGCCCGCTGGGACGCGTCCGCGCCGCGAGCGCAGGCCGAGGGTTTCCTGGAGCACAACGCCCGCTGGCTCGACACGGTCGAGGCGCTCACGCCCGAGCAGCGCTCGTCGCTGACCGTCGACCTCGGCTTCTGGCCGGAGCCGGTCCCGCTGCTGACCGCGCTGGGCATGCGGTTCAACGAGGTGGCCAACCACTCGTGGGACGTGCGCGTGGCCTTCGAGCCGGACACCGGCGTGGACCCCGGCTCGGCCGAGGTGCTCGTCGAGCTCCTGTCCGGGCCGGTGGGCTTCCTGCTGGGCTTCCTCGCGAAGCCGGCCGAACTCGCGGACCCGGTGTCGGTCGCGGTCCCCGGCGGCGCGCTGGTGATCGACGACGCCGTCACCCTGGTGGATCACCTGGAGGCACCGACCGCGACGTTCGACGGCCCGGCGGAAGCGTTCGTCCGGCTGATCAACGGCCGGCTCAAGGCGCCCTACGACAAGGGCGTCACCGTCGAGGGCGGCGTCACGCTCGACGACCTGCGCCGCGTGTTCCCCGGCTTCTGACCGGCCCGGTTCACCGGGTCAAGGCGAGCAGCTCGTCGATCACCGGCTCCGGACCGTCGTGGGTGAGGTGCGCGATCGCGAACATCGGCGCGACCACGCGGCTCCAGGCGTAGAGCCGGTCGCCGTCGAGCCCGCAGGCGGCCGCCACCCGCCGGCACCGGGTCTCGACCCCTTCGAGCCCGGCGCCGGCGACCACGTAGTCCACGGCGTCGAAGCACGGATCGCCGAGGCACGCCTTCGGGTCGATCGCGACCAGACCGCGCGACGGGCCGCCGTCCAGGGCGTTGCCGAGGTGCAGGTCGCCGTGCAGCAACACGACGGTGTGCTGCGTGTCCAGCAGTTCCCCGCAGCGCCGGATCGCGCGGTGCCAGGTGGCCTGGCCGATCCGGGCGCCGATCGCCGGGTCGGCCAGTTTCCGGCCGATCCGGGCGAAGGACTCGTCGAACCGGCCGCGCAGGTCCCACGGCCAGTCCGCGGGCGGGGCCACGGCGTGCAGCGCGGCGAGCAACTCGCCCCACAACCGGGGCAGTGACGTCTGCGGCAGGTCTTCGGCCTCGGTGCCGGGCCGGATCTCCTCCAGCACCATGGCCCCGGCTCCCGGGTCGGTGGCCAGCACGGCCGGCACCCGGCCCGAGGCCGCGAACACGCGCAGCATCTCCGCCTGCTTGGTCAGCAGTGTCCGATCCGGACTGAGCTTGAGCACCGCGGGTGTCCCGTCCGGCCATCGGCAGCGCAAGACGACGGACGCGGCCCCGCTCGCGAACACCTCGCCGGGCCCGAGACCCCACCGGGCGGCCAGCCGGGCCGCGAGGGCGGGGACGTCGGCGAGCCACCCCGCGGCCCCGGGACCGAACCGGTCCACCAGCCGCACGCGCACGTCGTCCAGGTCCACCTCGGCAGTTTGCCACCGCCGGAGGGTGTCGCTTCTCGCGCCGGCCGGGGACATCTGACAAAGTGGCCCGATGCTGAAGCAGGTGGCCGACGGGGTCTGGGTCCGGCAGAGCGAGTGGGTCTGGAGCAAAGCCGTCGTCGTGCGCGGGGACACCGGGCTGGTCCTGGTCGATCCGGGCATCGACGGCGCCGACCTGAACCAGCTCGCCGACGACGTGGACGCGCTCGGCGTGCCGGTGGTCGCCGGGTTCTCGACCCACCCCCACTGGGACCACCTGCTCTGGCACTCCCGCTTCGGCGACGTCCCGCGTTACGCCACCGCCGCCGGCGCCCAGGTCGCGGGTGAGGCCCGCGAGCGGGCGCAGAAGATGGCGGAGGAGAGCGCCACGGGCATCCCGCTCGAGCTGATCGGGCTCCTCACGCCGCTGCCCGCGGACGGCGGCCCGGTGCCGGGCGAGATCCTCGAGCACCAGGCGCACACCATCGGCCACGCCGCGATCCTGCTCGCGGACCGCGGCGTCCTGCTCGCCGGCGACATGCTCTCCGACGTGCTGATCCCGCTGCTCGACCCCCGCCGCCCCGACCAGCTGAACGCCTACGAGGCGGCCCTCGACCGGCTGGCCGAGGCGTCCCGGCAGGTCGACGTCGTGGTCCCCGGGCACGGCGCCGTCGCCGAGGGCGCCGAGGTGGCGGGCCGCCTCGCCGCCGACCGCGCCTACATCGAAGCCCTGCGGCGAGGAGAAGAACCGGTGGACGCGCGCCTCGAACAGCACGACTGGCTTTCCGCCCCGCACCAGATGAACCAGAAGCAGGCCGGCCACACCTCCGGCTGACGGACGTTTCCTAGTGCGCGCCGAACCGGTGTGCACCGGCCGCGGACGCCATGAGGGTCATCGGCCAGCGGACGTCGTAAGGCTCGTCCCGGGTCCGGCGGCGCAGCACGGTGTCCAGCTGCTCGCCGGTGAGGCGGCCGCCGGTGGCGACGCACTGGCGCACCAGGGAACGCGTCTCCTCGTCCGCCGCGGCGTGTTCGGGCTCCCACAGCTTCAGCGCGTGCACGGCCGCGCGGCGTGACAGGCCCGGCGTCGCCGCGTACCAGTGGCCGGTCTTGCCCGGCGGCGGATCGGTGGGCACTCGGCGGCCGAGCCGTTTCTGCTTCACGCGCGAGTCCGCGTAGGCGGCACCGGCGCTACGCCACTGCGCCCGGCCGGCTTCCAGCGCCGCCAACGCGTCCAGGAGGGCTCGCTCGTGCCGCTGGTACGGGCCGGCGAGCTCGGCGAGGAAGCTCAACGTCGCCCGGTGGCCGATCGGGTGGTAGAGGCGCACGCACGAACACAGTGCCGCGACGCGCTGACCGTGGGCCAGCCGGCCGTCCCGCACTCTGCGTGCTCGCTCGCCGAACCCCATTCCGGCAGCCTACCGAGCGGCACTCACCGGATTACGCCCATTGGTGCCGCCCAGGTGTTACAGAAAGACGCATTCAAGAATTGCAACCACTGAATCGAGTGAATCCGCGGCGTTCGCGGTCACGGACGGCTGGCGGCGACGTACGGTTGTTGTTTCCGCACCTCCGATCCGAGCCGTCGAGCACGGACGGACGGTGTGCGTTCCGGGCTCTACCAATCCAAGGCGGCGAGCTACGGCATGCAGGCGGACAGCCCGCTCGACTGGGACCTGTCCGAGTGGCAAGGGGCGACGATCATTCGCCCGTCCGGGGTACTGGACGTCGGCACCTACGGGGTGCTGCGGGACGCGCTGCTCAAGTGCGCGGCCGACCAGCCCCGTGCGGTGATCGTCGACCTCGAGGCACTCGCGATCACCAAGGATCACCTGACCAGCGTCTTCGTCGCCGTGTGGCTGCGGATCTCGCAGTGGTCGACGGTGGCGCTGGTGGTCGTCCCGGGCTCGGCGCACGCGGCCCTCGCGCGGCACGGCCCGATGCGGCGCTTCGTGACGGTCCGGCCCACCGTGCTCGACGCACTGGCCGGGCTGGGCGACCCGCCGCCGCGTCGCCGCACGGAACTGTGGTTGCCCTCCTCACCGCGCAGTGTGGGCGCGGCGGCCCCGTTCGTCACCGACACCTGCGGCAACTGGGACATCGATTCGCTGGGGGAGCCGGCGGTCACGGTGGCGGGTGAGCTCGTGGCGAACGCCGCCGAACACGCGCATTCGCCGGCGCGGTTGCGGTTGGAGCTGCGGCTGGGCCGGCTCACCGTCGCGGTCGCCGACGACGACGTGCGTCCGGTGTCGCTGCCCCAGGTCGGCAAGAGGACGCCGAAGCCGCGCAGCGGGCTTCCGCTCGTCGCGCACCTCGCGCACGCCGCGGGCTGGTCGCCGAAGCAGTCCGGCGGGAAGATCGTCTGGGCCGTCCTCCGGCCGCCGCACGCGCAGCCGGTACCGGTGCCCGACGGCGACTGAGCCGGCCCCGGTTCAGGAGCGGCAGAGCAGCGCGTCCGGCGTCCGGTTCGAGCCGACGCGGCCGGTGTAGGCCACCCCGGCGACGTACTCGCCCGGGGCGCACTGGCCCTTGTAGCTGCCCGAGGCGAAGTCGCCCCCGAGGTCGCCGGAGGGGCGGTTGTCGCCGCGGTCGAACCAGACCGTGCGGCCGGTGCGGCCCAGCGGGGTCGCCGACTTGCCGCACAGCACGGCCGAAACCGCCGCACCCTTCACGCTGTAGCCGACCACCGCGTGGTCGGCCGGGCACTGCAGCTTGGTGTAGCCGGACGCCCAGTCGGTGTCCACAAAGGACTCGTCGCGGGTCACGACGTACCCGGACGGCACCGGGAGCGTGCCCGTGCACAGGCCGCGGTTGCCGGTGTGGGCGAGACCGGTGAGGCGCTGGCCGTCGGGGCAGACGCCCTTGCGCGCGCCGGGATTCCAGTCCGGTAGCGCGCGGACCGCGCGGGATTCCTGGAAGTCGCCGTAGTCCAGGTTCAGCATCGACCAGTGGTCGGCCTGCGGGATCGGCCCGGTGCGCGACGGCGCGCTCACCAGCCGCTGCCACGCCGGGCCGCGCCAGTCCCGGCCGTCGAGCACGTCGATGCGGTTCCCGGCGCTGTCCCACGCGAGCAGCGACCAGCCGTCGCCCGTGCCGCCGGTCTGGAAGCCGACCGCGGGCCAGTAGGCGAAGTCCGTGTCGGTCTCGGCGAGGTAGTTCACGAAGGTCTCGAAGAACGCGCGGGACGCGGGGTCGGTGGTGTTGCGGCCCTCGCCGAACTCGCTGATCCACAGCGGCGCGGTGTAGTGCTTGCCGGTGTCCTGCTCGACGAAGAACGCCTGCCGGTACAGGGTGTCACGCAGGTCCTGGGGCGAGAGGTCGCGGTAGCGCGGGTCGTGGGTTTCGCCGATGCCGGTCGCGCCGGAGTGGTTCGGCCCGGTGTAGCCGTAGAAGTGCGCGGAATAGACCAGCTTCCCGGAGTCCACGAGCGTGTGCGACAGCGTCCGGGCGGGCTCGAGGGTGGGCCGTCCGTGCGCGAAGCCGTCGATCGGCAGGCCGGTCCAGTTGATGCCCTCGACGATCATCAGCAGGTCCGGGTTCGCCTCGGTCAGGATGCGGTCGGCGACCTGCTGGCTCGCGCGCTGCCAGTCCTTGTCGTTGCCCCAGCCCCAGTTGGGGTCGTCGAAGGTGTTGCGGCGGACCTCGTTGTACAGGTCGGCGCCGGCCACCCGCTTGTTCGCGGCGTAGCGCCGCGCCATGAACAGCCAGTCGTCCTGCCACTGCTGCTCGGTCTGCGCGGTGTTCCAGCGCTCGTTGCCGTCGAGACCGCAGCACCAGCGCGACGTCGTGGTGTGGTTGTTGAGGATCACGGCGAACCCGCGCGCGGTCAGCCGTTCGACGACGCGGTCGTAGACCTGCAGCGGCGTCTTGCCGCGCAGATCCGGGTTGGCCGGCAGGTCGGGCACCGGCGTCGCGTCGTGGATCATCGCGTTGGAGAACTGCAGCCGCACGCTGTTGAGACCCAGCTGCGCGAGCCCGTCGATGACGGTGTCGATCGACGCGCGGTCCAGCCCGAGCGGCGTCTGGTAGGCGATCTCGCCGGCGTGGTGGTTGGCCGGATCGCTGACGTCACCCGACCCGGTCCACGTACCGCTCGCGCCGTGCCAGTTGGCGGCCTTCAGCTTGAACCGGTTGCCCGCCGCGTCGACGATGTAGCGGCCGCGGGTGCTGAGCGGGCCGGCCCAGGGCGCCGGATCCGCGTGGGCGGGATCCGGCGCCAGCGCGGAGATCGGGGCGGCGACGCCGGTGGCCAGCAACGCGGTGAGCAGCGCACTCATGATCCTCACGCGCGGAGGCTAACGGGTGTTTCGCCCGGTTGTATACCGGCAGCCGGGTGCGGGCCCGCCGTTCGTCGGGTCAGCTCCCGAGCGGGGTCAGGCTGGGGGTTTCGCCCGGCCCGACGGGGAAGCAGGCCAGGAACGTGACGCCGTCCTCCTGCGCGTCGAAGCGCGCGATGCGGGCCGCTTCGGGCTCGTAGAAGACGTCCCCGGGCGTGAGCACCGATTCCGGCTCGCCGTCGATCTGGTAGACGGCCGAGCCGGTTTCGATGCTGCCGAAGACGGGTCCATTGTGGACGTGCAGCCCGGTGCCGAAGTCCGGCGCGATGGTGATGCGGCGCAGCTCGACGTAGTCGACCACGCGCGGTTCCGGGAGCCGCTGCTGCAGCACGAGCGTGCGCGTGACGGGCTCGGCCGGGACGGCCACGGGTTCGGCGGCGCTCACCGGCTCGGCGAACTCCGCCGTGGTCCCGTCTTCGGGGAGTTCCTCGATGGCGAGGTGCGTCATCGACGTGGTGTCGGTGGCACCGTGCCAGTGCCATTCGCCAGGAGCGACGCGGACGGTGTCGCCGGCCCGGATCAGCTGGGCCGGGTCGCCCCGGCGCTGGACGTAGCCGGTGCCCTCGGTGACGACGAGCACCTGGCCGAGCGGGTGCCGGTGCCAGCGCGTACGCGCACCGGGGGCGAACTGCACACGGTCGACCTGGGTGCGAGACGGCCCTTCGGGGACGGCGAGCGAGGTGACCCAAGCGCTGCCGGTGATGACGTCGGCGGGCGCGACGGCGGTGGCGGACGGAACGTGACGGACGTGCACGGAAACTCCCCAGGTTCAGCGGGTGTAGGCGGCGAGCAGCGAAAGCACGCCGGAAACGGCTTGGTCGAACGGTCCGGGCGCGGCGGCGGCGCGAGCCAGCACGTACCCGCCCTGCAGCACGGCAACGATGGTGGCGGCGAGCGCGGCGGTGTCCAGCTCGGCAGGCAGTTCTTGCGCGGCCCGGCCTTCGTCGAGGACCGCGGTGAGTTTGGCTTGCAGGAGGGTCAGGGTCTCGTCGACCGGAGCCCGCAGCTGCGGGTCGGCCACGATGTCGGGATCCTGCGTGAGCCGGCCGATGGGACAGCCCCGCAGCACTTCGCGCTCACGACGCAGGTACGCGGTGACCCGTTCGACGGCGGTCCCAGGCCCACGCAGCTGCGCATCGGCCGCGGCGAGCAGCTCATCGGCACTACGCCGCACGGCGGCCAGCGCCAGCTCCCGCTTGCCGGCGAAGTGGTGGTACATGCTGCCCTGCCCGGCACCCGCGCGCTGCTGGATGGCCTTGGGGCTCGTGCCCACGTAACCGCGTTCCCACAACAGTTCCCGGGTGCTGTCGATCAGCTGGTCTCTCGTCCCCATGGGTCGGACTGTACATACTAGTAGGTACAGAATCAACAGAGAGTGGGCCCGCGAGGGATCCGCCCGTTGTCGTGTCGGCCGCTCCGGTCAGCGTGCTGGCTGCCGGCAGCGGGACCGTCGGCTGTGAACAGCCACCTCGACGGTCGCGGGTGGCAACTCAGTTGCTGGGGGTGGTCAGCGCGGCGTCCGGAAGGGTCAACTCGGCGGCGGAAGGCCCAACACGTTGGCCGGAGCGGCTAACGCGGCGACTGGAGCGGCCAGGTCGGCACCGGAGCGACCAACTCGGTGGCCGGAACGGCCGACGCAGCGACTGGAGTGGTTAACACGGTGGCCGGAGCGGCCGCCACGACAAACGGAGTGACCAACTTGGCGACCAAGGCGGCCGACACGGCAACCGGAGTGGCCGACTTGGCGGCAGCCGAAGCGGCGGGCGGGAACGGGTGGAGCGAAACCGCCCTGTGGTCAGGGTTTTGTCGGTTGCCTCACCCGCGCGCGGAGGTCGAGGGTCCGGAGGGCCTGCCGGCACCAGCGGAGGTTCTCGTGTTCGAACGACAGCCCGCGCATCAGCGTGAGGTACGGCCCGATCCGCTCCGCCTCCACCAGGTAGTCGTCCTCGAAGCGGCCGTCCAGCAGGCGTGCGCGGAGCTTCTCGTAGCGGGCGATCTTCGCCTCCGCCGCCGTCGCCCGCTCCTCGAGTGCGGTCCGGACGGCCGGCTCGTCGCCCGCGTCCACCGCCTGGACCTGCACCATCAGCTCGTCGCGGATCGTGCCGGGGCGGGGTGGGCCGGCCGTGAACTCGTGCAATGCCTCCCGGCCGGCTTCGGTCAGCGAGAACAGGCGCTTGTCGGGCCGTCGTTCCTGGTGGACGACCCTGGCGCGCACCAGGCCTGCGGCCGCCATCCGGTCCAGTTCGCGGTAGAGCTGCTGCGGGGTGGCCATCCAGAAGTTCACCACGGACGCGTCGAACACCTTCGCGAGGTCGTAGCCCGACGCCTCGCCTTCGAGCAGCGCGGCCATCAGCGCGTTCCGCAGTGCCACCCGGTTCCCTTCCGTGACCTAGTCAACGAATTGACTAGGCGCCGACGGCCTCGCGCTGGATCTGCTCGAACTGCGCGGCCATCGCGGCCGAGAGCGCCTGGGCGGCCGACAGCGGGCGCACCATCACCGTGAACTCGTCGATCAGGCCGTTCTCGTCCAGGTGCAGGAAGTCGCAGCCCTCGACCGCGGTGTCCCCGATCCGGGCTTCGAAGACGAGGGCGTGGTCCCGGCCGTCACCACCGTCGAGCTCCCGGACGTACCGGAAGTCCTCGAACACCCGGAGCACGCCGCGCAGGATCGCGGCGGTGATCGCCTTGCCCGGGTACGGCCGGAACGCCACCGGGCTCCGGAACACCACCTCCGGCGCCAGCGCGGCCGCCATGCCCTCGGGATCACGTGCCTCGACGGCCTGCCGGAAGCTGCTGCTCACATCGCACCTCGGGTAGTCAAAAAGTTGAGTACCCGACCAGCTTAGAGGGTGCTACTCCGGCATGGTCACCGGATCGCGTTCGGACTCGGTCGTCCACAGCCAGGCGTCGTGCAGCGCGGCGATGAGCCGCTCGTCGTCCTCTTCGCTGGGCTCGTCGCCGACCGGCAGCCAGGTCTCCTCGGCCGGTGCGCCGTCCAGCTCGCGCCGGAGCACGATCCCGGAGTACTCGAACTCCGCGTCCGGGTCCGGGTCGACACTGACATGACGTGGCTGAGCGGCCACATCGACCCGCCGAGCTCGACTTTCGGACATCGGCACCCCAGCCTTCCCGCGCGATACTGGACAGTCGCTGCGGCGGCGGGACTCGTTACAGCCGTGAGGGTAGAAATACCCTCGTGCGAGATGAATTCACCGGGTAGGGGTCACCCGACGGGGTACTCGACGGCCGTGAGCTCCTCCGAAACCTGCCACAGACGCCGCTGAAGCGCCAGGTCGTGGGACTGCGGGCTGGAGGTGACGACCTCCGGGTTGCCCCGGTAGCCGCCCAGTCCGTCGGGGCCGTAGTACTGGCCGCCGAGGGCGCCGGGGTCGGTGGCGGCGCGCAGGATCGGCAGCGAGCCCCGCGCCGAGTCCTGGGTGAACAGGGGTGCGACCGCGGCGAAGACCCCGCGGAGGGCGGCGGGGGAGTTGCGCATCAGCTCGGTGCGGGCCACGCCGGGGTGGGCGGCGAGGGCGGCCGTGGTGCCGTGCGGCGCGAGCCGGCGCTGCAGCTCGTACCCGAACAGCAGGTTGGCGAGCTTGGACTGGCCGTAGGCCGCGACGCGGTCGTAGGAGTTCTCCCACTGCAGGTCGTCGAAGTGGATCGCGGCGCGGAGGCGGTGGGCGATGCTGGCGACCGCCACGACCCGCGAACCGGGCACCGGCAGCAGGAGGTCCAGCAGCAGGCCGGTGAGCGCGAAGTGCCCGAGGTGGTTGGTGCCGAACTGCAGCTCGAAGCCTTCGCGGGTGGTCTGCCGCGGCGGGTACATGACGCCGGCGTTGTTGATCAGCAGGTCGATCTTCGGCAACGCCGTGTGCAGCTCGGCCGCGGCGGTGCGGACCGACTCCAGTGACGCCAGGTCCAGCTCCTGCACGGTGACGTCGGCGCCGGCACCGAAGCCGGCCGCCGCCTGCTTGCCCTTTTCGACGTCGCGGACGGCCAGCACCACCGACGCGCCGCGCTCGGCGAGCACCTGGGCGGTCTCGAAGCCGAGGCCGGTGTTGGCGCCGGTCACGACGGCCACGCGGCCCGTCTGGTCCGGGACGTCGCGGGCGGTCCAGTGTTCGGCCATGTCGGTCGCTCCTTCGGGGATCGGCCCTTGCGGACCGGCGGTCTGTTATGTCATCGACGTTAAAGAACCGTCGGTCTATTGTCAAGAGACTGCCGGTCTTTAACTCCGGGTGCAAGACGGTTACCCTGTGTCGCATGACGTTCCAGCGGGCGCGCAGCGCGGAGCAGCGGGAGGAGCGGCGCCGCAAGATCCTCGACACGGCGCTGGTGATGCTCGACGAGATGCCGGTGGCCGAGGTGAGCCTCAACGAGCTCAGCCGCCGGGTCGGGCTGGCCAAGTCGAATGTGCTGCGGTACTTCGAATCCCGCGAGGCCGTGCTGTTCGAGCTGCTGGACCAGGCGCTGGGGGGCTGGCTGCCCGACGTGGCGGCCGAGCTGGCCGCCGGCGTCGATCCCGGCCGGTCCGTGCGGGAGCGCGGTGACCGGCTGGCGGCGATCGTGGCGAATTCGCTGGCCGGGCGCACCGTGCTGTGCGACCTCATCAGCGCGCAGGCCGGTGTCCTGGAGCACAACGTCTCCGTCGACGTCGTCGTGCGCTACAAGCGATCCGCGCTCGCGAGCCTCGACGCCATGGTCGAGCTCTTCGCCCGGCACGTGCCGGAGGTCGGGGCCGCGGCGAAGCAGGTGTGCCTGCTGGCCATGATCCTGGCCGGTGGCCTCTCGACGCACTGCCGGCCCTCGGCCAGCACGCTCGCCGCGTACGCGACGGATCCCGCGCTCGCCGAGCTGCGGATCGACCTGGCCGCCTCGCTGGAACACGGCCTCGCCCTGCTGATCTCGGGGGCCGTGGCGCGGGGTTAGCCCGCCGGCGTCGGGCTCGCGCTGGTCAGGGCGCGCAGTTCGGCCAGGACGTCGTCGGCGATGTCGGCCAGCGACCGCTCCTCGCCGTCGCGGATCCACTGCGTGAACGCGATCCCGAACACCGCGGTGACCGACTGCCCGGCCAGTGAGGCCGCCGGATCGGCGACGCCCCGCGCGCGGAAGGCGTCGGCGAGCGTGGTGGCGAGGACGGCCATCTTGTGCAGTTCCCGTTCCTGCAGCGCGGGATTCCGGTCGATGACGGACTGGCGGGTGCGGGAGTGCGGGCGGCGCTCGTCCGGGAAGAAGGTGGACGCGGACCGCAGCGCGCCGGCGACGACCTCGATCGGCGACGCCTCCGGCGGCGCGGCGTCCATGCCGCTGAGGAACGCCTGCGCGAACAGCTCCTGCCCGTGGAAGAGGGCCTCGCGCTTGTCGGCGAAGTGGCGGAAGAACGTGCGCTCGGTCAGGCCGACGGACTGGGCGATCTCCGCCGCCGTCGTCTCTTCGAACCCGCGGGTGGCGAACAGCTCGAGCGCGGCTCGCTGCAGCCGCTCCGGGGTTCCCGGTTCCCAACGCACCATGCCGTCGAGTCTAGGTGATGACAGCGACTGACTTCGGGAGTACGTTGATGTCAGTCACCGACGTCAGTCGCTGACATCGAGTTCGACCACAGAGGGAGTTACACCTCATGCGCGTTTTCGTCACCGGAGCCTCCGGCTGGATCGGCTCCGCCGTCGTCGACGAACTGCTCGCCACCGGCCACGAGGTCACCGGGCTCGCCCGGTCCGACGCCTCCGCCGCGGCCCTCGAAGCCAAGGGCGTCCGGGTCCGCCGCGGCGACCTCGACGACCTCGACGGCATCCGGGCCGGCGCCGAGGCGGCCGAAGCCGTCATCCACCTGGCCAACAAGCACGACTTCGCGAACCCGGCCGTGTCGAGCGCGGCCGAACGGGGCGCCGTCCAGACCATCGGCGACGCGCTCACCGGCACCGGCCGCCCGTTCCTGCTGGCGTCGGGGATCGCCGCGCTCACCCAGGGCCGGCCCGCCACCGAGGCCGACGCGTCCCCGTTCCACGGCCTGGAAAGCCCGCGCGGCGGCAGCGAGAACCTCGCGCTCGAGTTCGCCGGCCGCGGCGTGCACCCGGTGAGCCTGCGGTTCTCGCCGACCGTCCACGGCACCGCCGACCACGGGTTCATCGCGGTCCTCACCGCGATCGCCCGCGAGAAGGGCGTTTCCGGTTATCCCGGCGACGGGACCAACCGCTGGGCCGCCGTGCACGTGACCGACGCCGCCCGGATGACCGTCCTCGGCCTGGAGAAGGCGCCCGCGGGCAGCCGCCTGCACGCCGTCGCCGAGGAAGGCGTGCCGACGCGCGAGATCGCGGAGGCCATCGGCCGCGCGTACGACCTGCCCGTCGCCTCCATCGCGGCCGACGACGTCCAGGAGCACTACGGCTGGATCGGCGGGTTCTTCGCCATGGACCTCGCCGCGACCAGCACGCAGACGCGTGAGCTGCTCGGCTGGACGCCCACCGGGCCGACCCTCGTCGAAGACCTCGACGCGGGCGCGTACGGCACCAAGTAGCCGCTAACCGCCGGCGGCCGCGGCGCGGTAGGTGCCGGGGGTCTGGCCCATGGTCCGGGTGAAGGTGTCGACGAAGGCGCTGGTGGTGGCCCAGCCGCAGCGGTGCGCGGTCTCCGTGACGGTGCTTCCCGCGGTGAGCTCGAGCATCGCCTGGAAGACCCGGGTGGTGGTGCGCCACTGGGGGTACGTCGTGCCGAACTCGCCGCGGAAGAGCCGCGCGAGGTGACGGTC
This sequence comes from Amycolatopsis sp. NBC_01307, assembly GCF_035975215.1. NCBI lineage: Bacteria > Bacillati > Actinomycetota > Actinomycetes > Pseudonocardiales > Pseudonocardiaceae > Amycolatopsis > Amycolatopsis sp. NBC_01307. The sequence goes on from NZ_CP108403.1 coordinate 1,599,489, forward strand.
GCTCGCGCCGACCTGACGGGCGAGCCAGGTGATGGTCCGCGGGCTCCCGAGGTCGTCGGTCACCAGCCGGCAGGCGTGGGCCAGCCGGGGGTCGCGGGCGCGGGGGAGCGTCAGCGGGGCGACGTGGGCGCGGCGGACGCGGTCGTGGATCACGGCCCGCAGCCGGCGGGCCTCGCCCGGCGCCAGGCCGGGCTCGGTGGCCGCGATCAGCAGTTCGCGCAGCAGCCCGGAAACGGCGATGACCGTGGGCGAGTCGCCGGGCAGGAGCGCTTCCTGCGTCGCGAAGGCGAGGGTGTGGACCTCGGCGTGCCCGTGGACGCGGTGCTCGTGCCAGGTGCGGGCGGGAATCCAGGCGGCGCGGTGGGCGCCGGCGGCCCACGTCCCGTGGTCGGTGTGGACGGCGAGGACCCCGCTGCTCACGTAGATGAGCTGGTGCTCCTCGTGCCGGTGCCGGGTGATGACCTCACCCGGGTGGTGCCGATGGCGGGTTTGCGACACGAGGTGGCAGTTTATCGGAAGTCTGCCGGGTCGTGGCCGACCATCGTGGAGGGATGACCCCTGTCGTGCCGCCCCGGTTCCGGGACCGCCTGCGCCGCGTCGTCGCGGACACCCGGCCGCTGGCCGTGCCCGCGTTCCGGCGGACGTTCCTCGGGCAGAGCACCGCCGTCATCGGCATGACCGTCACCGCGGTCGCCGTCCCGGTGCAGCTCTACGCGCTGACGCGGTCGTCGTTGGTCGTCGGGCTCGGCGGCCTGGTCGGCTTCGTCCCGATCGTCGTGTTCGGCCTCTACGGCGGCGCGGTCGCCGACGCCGTCGACCGGCGGAAGCTGTACCTGCTGACGTCGCTCGTCACGTGGGTCGTGACGCTCGCGCTGCTGGCCCAGAGCGTCCTGGAGGTGCGGTCGCCGGCGCTGATCCTCGCGCTGGTCGCCGTGCAGTCGGGCGGGTTCGCCGTCTCCGCGTCCGTCCGCAGCGCGATGGTGCCGCTGCTGGTGCCCGGCGAGTACATCCCCGCGGCCAACGCCCTGAACTACACGGCCGGCAGCGTCGGTCAGGTGGTGGGGCCGCTCGTCGCGGGTGTCCTCATCGGACTGCCGGGCGGCTTCGGCTGGGCCTACGGCGCCGACGCCGTGCTGTTCGCGGCGGCGCTGTACGCGGCGATCCGGTTGCCGTCCTTCCCGTCGGCGGCCCCGGCCGGGCGTCCCGGCCTGCGGTCGGTGCTCGAAGGCCTGCGGTTCCTCGGCGGGAACCCGGTCCTGCTGATGTCGTTCGCCGTCGACATCGCCGCGATGGCGCTGGCGATGCCGGAGGCGCTGTTCCCGCAGGCCGCCGCCACCCAGTTCCACGGCGGCGTGGGCCCGCTGTACTCGGCGATCGCCGTCGGCTCGATCCTGGCCGGCTCGCTGAGCGGGTGGATCGGCCGGGTGCGCCGGCAAGGCGTCGCGCTGACGTGCGCCGTCGCCTGCTGGGCGGCCGCCGTCGCGGCCGCCGGGTTCGTGCACAGCCTCTGGGCCGCCGTCGCGCTGCTGGTCCTCGCCGGGGCGGCCGACCTGGTCAGCGTCGTCTACCGGCAGACGATCCTGCAGACCTACGTGCCGGACCGGATGCGCGGCCGGCTCCAGGGCGTCTACACGGTGGTGGTCTCGGGCGGCCCGCGTCTGGGCGACGTCCGGGCGGGCGCGATGGCCGCCGCGACGACGTTGACGATCGCCTGGTCGGGGGCGGCACTGCTCTGCGTCGTCGTGGTCGTCGCCGGGGCGCTGTGCGTGCGGCCGTTCTGGCGTTACGACAGCCGGGACCACGCCGAAGAAGTCAGAACCTGACCTGGCCGAGGAGTGCGCCGGCGGCGGTGTGCAAGGCGTCGTCACGCACTTCGGGCGCCTCGGAGGACACCATCAGGGCCGCGTCCCCGCCGGTGGCCGCCAGCCCGCCGACGGCCACCGAACCCCCGACGACCTTGACCTCGCCGGGGCCGGGCTTGGTGTCCAGGAAGGCCCGCAGGTCATCGACCGCCAGGCGCGCGTCCCGCTGCAGCTGCGGGGCGAGCAACGCCATCGCGCCCTTGGCCCGGGTGGCGACCAGCCGGACCGTGAGCGCCTGGCCGCCGACCTGGTAGCCGCACTCGAGGTACGCGCCGGCGGCCGCGTCGAGCGCGGACATCCCGTTCTGCTGCGCGGCGATCGGGTCGGCCGCGGGCGTGCTGGTTCTGGACACCTCGACGTCGGCGGCGTCCGGCGTGACCGGGCGGTCGACCCCGGCGGTCCGCAGGGCGCCGGGTACGTCGAAGCCGACGGGACAGGTCGCGGGCTTGCCGCCGGAAGCGGCCTGGCGGACGGCGTCCACGGCGACCTGGTGGTCGTCACCCGACGAACAGCCGGCCAGCGACGTGGCTCCGGCGAGCAGGGCCAGGCAGAGCAGAGAGCGCACCATGAAGGGAAGTTAGCGCGCCGGCTCCCGGCGGGACATTGCGCGTCGTGGGCGAACGCTATACGGTGACGCCAGAACTAGAACAGGTTATAGTTTCTGGGTGGCGGGCCGGACCGAGGAGCGGACATGGCGAACAAGGCGCCGCGCGGCGACGAAGCCGACTACGTGGTCGTCGGGTCGGGGAGTTCGGGGGCCGCGATCGCGGGGCGGCTGGCGGCGTCGGGCGCGAGCGTGATCGTGCTCGAAGCCGGCAAGACCGACGAGAAGCTGCTGCTCAAGAAACCGGGCCTCGTCGGACCCATGCATGCCGTGCCCCAGCTCAAGAAACCCTTCGACTGGGGCTACTACTCCGTGCCGCAGAAGCACGCCCTCGACCGCCGGATGCCGGTGCCGCGGGGCAAGGTCGTCGGCGGCTCCAGCTCCATCAACGGCATGGTCTACGTCCGCGGCAACCGCGCCAACTTCGACTCCTGGGCCGCCGAGGGCAACACCGGCTGGGACGCCGACAGCGTCAACGCCGCGTACAAGCGGATGGAAGATTTCGAGGACGGCGAGAACGCGTTCCGGGGCGCGGGCGGGCCGATCCGGGTCACCCGCAACAAGAGCCCCGAAGAGGGCGCCCTGCAGTTCATCCAGGCCACCGCCGACACCGTCGGCTGCAAGATCCTCGACGACTACAACGGCGAGTCGCAGGAAGGCGTCAGCCGGATGCAGCAGAACGCCGCCGACGGCCTGCGCTACAGCGCCTCGCGCGGTTACCTCCACCACCTCGCGGCGCCGACGCTGCAGCTGCAGTCCGGGGTGCTGGCCAAGAAGGTCGTCATCGAGAACGGCCGCGCGGCCGGCGTCGAGGTCGTCGACGCCGACGGCACCCAGCGCACGATCCGCGCCGGCAAGGAGGTCATCCTCTCCGCCGGGTTCGTCGGGTCCGCGCAGCTGCTCATGCTCTCCGGCGTCGGCCACGCCGAGCACCTCCGGGAGCACGGCATCGACGTCGTCGCGGACCTTCCGGTCGGCGACAACCTGCACGACCACATGTTCCACGCGCTGACCTTCCACGTGACGTCGAGCCGCAACTCCGGCACGCCGGCGTACTTCGCGCGCGGCCTGGTCAAGGAGCTGCTGCGGCCCGGGACGACCTTCCTGGCGAACTCGGTGTTCGAGGCGGTCGCGTTCCTCAAGACGTCCCAGGCCGACGCCGTCCCCGACCTCCAGCTGCACCTGCTGCCGTGGGCGTACGTCTCGCCCAACCAGGACGCGCCGATCCGGCACGACGTCGACAAGCGCACCGCGCTCACCGTGCTGACGACGCTGATCTACCCGAAGAGCCGCGGCACGCTGCGGCTGGCGTCGGCGGATCCCACCGCCGCTCCGCTGATCGACCCCCAGTACCTCGCCGACCCGGCCGACCTCGAGGTGCTGGGCGAAGGTTCGGAGCTGGCGCGCGAGATCTTCGCGTCCAAGGCGTTCAACGGCGCGGTCAAGGAAGAGATCCACCCGGGCCCGGCGCTGAAGGGCCAGGCCCTGCGCGACGCCATCCTCAACCGCGCGACGTCGGTCTACCACGGCGTCGGCACCTGCCGGATGGGCGTCGACGAGCTCGCGGTCGTCGGCCCCGACCTCAAGGTCCGCGGCGTCGAGGCGCTGCGGGTCTGCGACGCCTCGATCATGCCGTCGATCACCGGCGGCAACACGAACGCCCCCAGCATCATGATCGGCGAGATGGGCGCGCACCTCGTCCTCTCCGGCAACTGACGGGAAGTGCGACCATGACCCTCACCCCGCTCGGGATCACCCGGCCGGCGTCGGCGACGGACGCGTTCCTGAAGGGGCTCGTGGCCCGCGTACCGGGCTCGACCGGCGCGACCTGGAAGCTGACCGAGGTCTACACCGGCGACACGCTCGTCGAGCTGCCGCAGTCGGCACCGGCCGACATCGAGCGGGCGTTCGCCGTCGCGCGCGAGGCGCAGCGCAAATGGGCGGCCACCCCGCTCAAGCAGCGGCTCGCGGTGTTCAAGCGGGCGCACACGCTCTTCGTCGACCAGGCGCGGATCGTCACCGACCTCATCCAGGCCGAGAGCGGCAAGAACCGCCGGATGGCGATCGAGGAGACCTGCGACCCGGCGATGGTGATGAGCCACTACCTCCGGCGGGCCGCCAAGCTGCTGGCGCCGACCAAACGCGGCGGGCCGGTGCCGCTGCTGACGACGTCGACCGAGATCCGGCAGCCCAAGGGTGTCGTCGGCATCATCGCACCGTGGAACTTCCCTTTCGCCACCGGCATTTCCGACGCCGTGCCGGCGCTGATGGCCGGCAACGCCGTCGTGCTGAAGCCCGACAACAAGACGGCGCTGTCACCCCTTTACGGCATCCAGCTGCTGGAGGAAGCCGGCCTGCCGAAGGGCTTGTTCCAGGTTGTGTGCGGCGAGGGCCCGGACGTCGGCCCGACGCTCATCGACCACGCCGACTACGTGATGTTCACCGGCTCGACGGCCACCGGCCGGGTGATCGGCGAGCGGGCCGGGCGCAACCTCATCGGCTGCTGCCTCGAGCTCGGCGGCAAGAACCCGATGATCGTGCTCGACGACGCCGACCTCGAGGAAGCCGCGCAGGGCGCGATCTTCGGCGCGTTCGGCAACACCGGCCAGATCTGCATGCACATCGAGCGGATCTACCTGCCGGAGTCCCGCTACGCCGAGTTCACCAAGGCGTTCGTGGCCAAGACGCAGGCCCTCGACGTCCGCGCGGCCTACGACTTCGGCCCCGACATGGGCTCGCTGGTGTCCGTCGACCACATGCGCCGCGTCAAGGAGCACGTCGACGACGCCGTCGCGAAGGGCGCCACGGTGCTCTGCGGCGGCAAGCCGCGGCCCGACCTCGGCCCGGCGTTCTTCGAGCCGACGATCCTCGAAGGCGTCACGAAGGACATGCTCTGCGGCGTCACCGAAACCTTCGGACCCGTTGTGGCACTGCACAAGTACGGCACCGTCGACGAGGCCGTGGCGCTGGCCAACGACACCGACTACGGCCTCAACGCCTCGGTCTGGGGCGGTGACCTCGACGCCGCCAGGGCCGTCGCCGCGCGCCTGGAATCGGGCAACGTCAACATCAACGACATCCTCGCCACCGCGTTCGCCGCCAAGGGAACGCCGTCCGGCGGGGTGAAGAACTCCGGCGTCGGCGCCCGCCACGGCGACCAGGGCCTGCTCAAGTACACCGACGTGCAGAACCTGGCCGTGCTCAAGAAGCAGGTCATGGGGCCGAAGCCGGGCCAGGATCACGAGAAGTACGTCGAGAGCATGCTTTCCGGGCTGAAGCTGATGCGGAAGCTGCGCATCAGGTGACTTCCGCGCTCTTGCGACGCCGGTAGTTCGCCGACTTCGTCTTGGTCCCGCAGGTCGTCATGCCGCACCAGCGGCGGCGGCCGGCGTGGGACGCGTCGAGGAACAGCCGGCTGCAGTCGGGGTGCGCGCACTCCCGGACCCGGTCCGCGTGCGGGCCGGCGAGCAGGTCGATGGCGTCGCGGGCGAGCGTGGACAACGCCTGGTCCAGGTCGCCGCGGTACTCGACCGCCGTGCCGGTCCACTGCGGTACCAGGGGTGACCCGGCCGCGAAGTCGTTGAGCCGGGCCCGGTCGGCGTGATTCGCGGTGCGGCACAAGCGGTTGACGACCTCGCGGAGGTCGACAGTCCGGCGCAGCCCGGCGTCGTCGACGGCGGCGGGGGAGTATCCCGCCTCGGCCAGCCAGCGCGTGACGTCCCCGGGGGCCGTGAGCAGCTCGCGGGGGTGCTCGTGGTGACGGACCTGCAGGGTCGTCGTCAGGTCCAGGCTGGGCCGGCCGCTGAGGAAGGTGAACACGTCACCATATTGACCGGTGACGCGCCCCTCTGACAAGGTGGCGTCACCAGTCAAAGGGGTGACGGGGGTGTGATGTCCGGCTTGGCGCGTTACCTGACGGCGGCGGTGCTGGTCCGCGGGGCCGACAGCGGCGCCACGGTCGGGCTGGTCCTGCTCGCCGCCGACCAGCACCAGCCGGCGGCGGTGGGCGGCTTGCTCGTCGCCGCGCTCAACGCGCCGCACCTGCTCGGGCCGTGGCTGGCGGCCAGGCTGGACCGGACCCGCGAACCCCGGCGGCTGCTGGCGGCGTTCTACCTGGTCTACGGCCTGGCCCTGGCCGCCGGCGCGCTGGCGCTCGGCCGGACGTCGCTGGTCGTGACGGTGCTGCTGGTGGCCGTCGCCGGGTGTTGCGGGCCGCTGCTGACCGGCGGGCTGAGCAGCGTGCTCGACGACCTCGGCCCGAACCGGCGCCGGCAGGGCTGGGACGCGTTGTCCTACGGGATCGGCGGCACCCTGGGCCCGGCGGCGACGGCCGGGCTCGCCGGCGTGACCGGCCCGGTCGACGCGCTGCTCGGGCTGGCGACCGCGGCCCTGGTCGCCGCCGGCCTGGCACTGACGTTGCCGCTCGGCACCGGGCGGACGCCCCGCGAAGCCCTGGGCCTGCGCGCCGGGCTCGGGATGCTGGTGACGCGCCCGCCGCTGCGCCGCGTCACGGTGCTGACGCTGCTGGGCGCGGTCGAGCTGGGCGCGCTGCCGGTGGTCGCCGTCGCGTTCGGCCGGGACCTGCACGGCACGGCGACCGCGGGCGCCGCGCTGACCGTGGCCTACGGCGCGGGCAGCCTCTTGGGCTCGGCGCTGGTGACGGTGTGGCCGTTGCGCGGCGAACCCGAGGTGCAGGCGGTCCGGCTGTTCGCCGCGATGGCCGTGGCGACGGCGGTGTGCGCGCTGGCGCCGGGTTACGGCCTCGCGGTCGCGGGGTTCACCGCGCTGGGCGTGGCGAACGCGACGTCCTTCACGGCGACACTGGCCTCCCGCAGCGCCTACGCCCCGGAGGGCGCGCAGGCCCAGGTGTTCGTGACGAGCGCCGGGCTGAAGGTCGCGATGGCGGCGGTGGGCGCCGCCCTCGCCGGCACGGCGAGCGGCCTAGGCGGCCGAGCGCTGCTGCTGGGAGCGGCGGCGATCACCGGCCTGGCCGTGCTCGCGGCCCTGGTGGACCGGAGGCTCACGACCAGGCGGCTCGTCGCCGCCGGTTCGACGGACTGACGAGCCGCTTCGCCGACCTTCTGACGAGGGTTGTGATCGCGTCGGCGGGCGGCGTGGTCACGACGGCCCTGTGGTACTGGTTCCCTTTCGCAGTAAAGGGTTTTGGCTGCCGGTGGACCGCCGTCCCGGGGCTCAGCCCTTGACGAGGGCCGCGACCGCGTCGGCCAACGGCGTCGTCGGGCGGCCGATCAGCGTGCTCAAGTCGCCGCTCGTGGTGGTCAGTTCGCCTTCGCGGATGCCGCGGTCGGCGTCGGTCAGCATGTCGGCCACCGGGTCGGGCAGGCCCGCCGCGACGAGGAGCTTCCGGTGCTCCGCCGGCGGGACGTCCTGGTACGTCACGGAAGTCCCGGACGCTTCGGTGATCGCCGCGGCGAAGTCGGCGTAGCTCCACGCGTCGTCGCCCGCCAGCTCGTACGTCTTTCCGGCGTGGCCGTCTCCGGTCAGGACGGCGACCGCCGCCTGTGCGAAGTCGAGCCGGGGGACGGCGCCGAGACGGCCGTCGCCCGCGCTGCCCGCGAACGAGCCGGTGGACAGGGCCTGCTGCACCGTCGCCGCGTAGTTCTCGGTGTACCAGCCGTTGCGCAGGACGGTGAACGGGATGCCCGCCTCCTGGATCAGCCGCTCGGTCGCCTTGTGGTCGGGCGCGACGAAGATCTTCGTCGTGTCGGCGTACAGGACGCTCGTGTAGACGAGGTGGCGCACGCCGGCCTCGCGGGCGGCGTCGATGACGGCCTGGTGCTGCGCGAGCCGCTGGCCGGGCGTGCTGCTGGAGATCAGCAGGACCTTCTCCGCGCCCGCGAAGGCCGCCGCGAGGGTCTCGGGCCGGTCGTAGTCGGCCTCGCGGACCTGCACGCCGCGGGCGGCGAGGTCGTCGGCCTTCCGCGGGTCGCGCACGGCGGCGGCGACCTGATCGGGCGAGGTCTTCTCGAGCAGGCCGTCCACGACCAGGCGGCCGAGATGTCCGGTGGCGCCGGTGACCACGATCATGCGTAACTCCTCAGGTCGGGTTGCTTACCTTGAGAGTGTACTAACTTTCAGGAAGTGCAAACCGATGGTGAGTACCGTCACTGGGGATTGTGCTGTCTGCCCGGTACCGTGGGGGGCATGACGGAAGCGCCGGAGTGGGTGGACGAGCACGGGCAGGTGGTGTTCGACGTGTTCGCGCAGGCGTGCACGTCCCGGTCCACGCTCGAGCACATCACCGGGCGCTGGGGGATCCTCGCGATGGCCGCGCTCTACGACGGCACCTTCCGGTTCAACGCGCTGCGCCGCCGCGTCACCGGCGTCAGCGAGAAGATGCTGGCCCAGACCCTGCAGGCCCTGGAGCGTGACGGCTTCGTGCTGCGCGAAGCCCAGCCGACCATCCCGCCGAAGGTCGAGTACAGCCTCACCCCGCGCGGCCGGCGCACCGCGGACCTGCTGGTGAACCTGATCCACGACGTCGAAGGCCAGATGCCGGACGTGATGGCGGCGAACGAGGCCTACGACGCCCGCAAGGACGGCTGAGTCACTCGACCGGGTTTCTCCTCGCCTCGATCGGGTATGCCCCGCGGCGACGAGGCAGGAGATGGTGCCGGTGCGCAAGGGACAGAAGCAACCGGACGGCCCGACGGAGTTGTCGCGGCGTTCGTGGTGGGAAGTGCTCAAGCGCACCCTCCGGCAGTTCGGCCGGGACAACCTCACCGATTGGGCGGCCGCGCTCACCTACTACGGCGTGCTCTCGATCTTCCCCGGCCTGGTGGTCCTGACGGCGTTGCTGGGCCTGCTCGGCCCCGGCCCGACGCAGACCGTGATCGACAACATCAACCAGGTCGTTCCCGGTCAGGGGCGGGAAATCCTCGTCGGCGCGATCAAGGAGCTGTCCGGTTCGCGCAGCCTCGCCGGCCCGGTGGCGGTGCTCGGGCTGCTCGGCGCGCTGTGGTCGGCGTCCGGGTACGTCGGCGCGTTCATGCGGGCGGGCAACGCGATCTACGGCATGCCGGAAGGCCGTCCACTGTGGAAGGTCCTGCCGCTGCGGCTCGGGTTGACGATCGGCATCGTGGCGCTGCTGGCCGCGTGCGCGCTGGGCGTCGTGGCGACGGGCACGATCGCGCGGCGGCTCGGCGACCTCGTCGGGCTCGGCCCGACCGGCGTGCAGGTGTGGGAGATCGCGAAGTGGCCGGTGATCGCGGTCCTGATCAGCCTCACGTTCGCGCTGCTCTACTGGGCGGGCCCCAACGTGCGGCAGCCGGGCTTCAAGTGGCTGACCCCGGGCGGGCTGCTGGCGGTCGTGCTGTGGGTGGCGGCGTCGGCCGGGTTCGCGTTGTACGTCGCGAACTTCGGTTCCTACAACAAGACCTACGGCTCGCTGGCCGGGATCATCGTGTTCCTGGTGTGGTTGTGGATCTCCAACCTCGCGGTGCTGCTCGGCGCCGAGCTGGACGCCGAGCTCGCCCGCGGCCGCGGCATCGAAGGCGGCCAGGAGAGCGAGGACGAGCCGTTCCTGCCGCCGCGCGACACGAAGGCGATGGACGCCGACGAGGTCGAGGACGTGACCGACGCCGAGCGGGCGCGCTAGGGCTTGCGGCCCACGCCGGCGTAGACGTCGTCCGGTTCGGCGTCGCGGATGCCCGGCTCCGGGTGCCAGAGCGGGGCGCTCACCACGCCCGGCTCGACCAGCTCCAGCCCGTCGAACAGGGCCGCGACGTCGCTGTAGGGGCGGAAGTACATCGGGTCCCGGCTGTGGCGCATCGCGTCCGCGACCGCCGCCATCTCGCGCGGCGCGTGGTCGGCCGTCAGGTGCGACAGCGCGACGAAGCTGCCCGGCGGCAGCGCCGCGCGGTAGTCGGCGACGATCTCGGCCGGGCGCAGGTCGTCCGGGACGAAGTGGAACACCGCCACCATGAGCAGCCCGATCGGCCGGTCGAAGTCCAGCAGGGCCCGCACGTCCGGGTCGGTCAGCACGGTCTGAGGGCGGCACAGGTCGGCCTCGACGACGACGGCGTCGCGGTTGCCCTCGAGGATGAGCCGGCTGTGGGCGACGGCGACCTCGTCGTAGTCGACGTAGACCACCCGGCACGCGGGGTCCAGGGCCTGCGCGACCTCGTGCACGTTGCCGACCGTGGGGATGCCGGACCCCAGGTCGAGGAACTGCGTGACACCCTGGTCGATCATGTACCGCACGGCGCGGCGCAGGAAGGCCCGGTTGGACGCGGCCACCTGCCGGCCCGACGGCAGGACCGCCATCACCCGTTCGCCGACGACGCGGTCGGCGTCGAAGTTGTGGCTGCCGCCGAGCAGCCAGTCGTAGACCCGGGCCGCGCTGGGCAGCTTGATGTCGACACCCTCCGGGATCCGCTCGCCCACGGACACCGCGCACCTCGTTTCGCTCTCGTCCCCGGTGCGAAGGATACCCGGAAATCGCGCGGCCCCGGTGTCCGTCCACTGTGGACTCCACGTGCGCGGACGCGGAAATGTCCCTACTATCGGTGACAACGGAAGCGGGGGACGAAATGGACATCGGGGTCGGCACCTGGCTGGTCACCCTGGCCGTGATCCTCGGGCTGCTCGCGCTGGACCTGGTGCTCGCCGCGGTCCGGCCCCACAAGGTCGGGTTCCGCGAGGCCGTCGCGTGGTCGGTCGGCTACATCCTCGTCGCGGTCGTGTTCGGGGTGTGGGTGACCCTGGCGCACGGCGGCGAGTTCGGCACCGAGTACTTCGCCGGCTACATCGTCGAGAAGAGCCTGTCGGTCGACAACCTGTTCGTGTTCGTCATCATCATGACCACGTTCGCCGTCCCGGAGGAGCACCAGCACAAGGTGCTCACCTTCGGCATCGTGCTGGCCCTGGTGCTGCGCGGGATCTTCATCGTCGTCGGGGCGGCCCTGCTGTCGCTGTTCACCTTCATGTTCCTGCTCTTCGGCCTGCTGCTGATCTACACCGCCGTGCAGCTGTTCCGCCACCGCGACGAGGATCCCGACGTCGAGAACAACGTCGTGGTCCGCACCGCCCGCCGGGTGCTGCCGCTGTCGGACGACTACGACGGCGGCCGGCTGACGACCAAGGTCGCGGGCCGCCGGCTGGTGACCCCGCTCGTGGTGGTGCTCGTCGCGATCGGCGGCGTCGACCTGCTGTTCGCCCTGGACTCGATCCCGGCGGTCTTCGGCGTCACCGACGAGCCGTACCTCGTGTTCGCCGCGAACGCCTTCGCGCTGCTGGGCCTGCGCGCGCTGTACTTCCTGGTCAAGGGCCTGCTAGACCGGCTCGTCTACCTCTCGACCGGGCTCTCGGTGATCCTCGCGTTCATCGGCGTGAAGCTGATCCTGCACTGGGCGCACGTCGACATCGACGAGGGCTTCCCGGAGATCCCCACCCCGCTCAGCCTCGGCGTGATCCTCGGCATCCTCGCCGTGGTCACGGTGGCCAGCCTGCTCAAGACCCGCCGGGACCCGGATGCGAAGGCGCACCCGGGTTCCCTGCGGGGGTCCGATCCCGAACCGTGACCCTCAGCCGATCACGTGCGTGGTCCAGTTCCGCTCGTCCGGGCCGAGCAGGGTGATGCGGTCCAGCAGGCCGTGGGGCCCGCCGATCGCGTCCAGCCCCGCGGCGGCCGGGCGGTCGACCCTGACGCACGCCTTCAGGCCGTTCTTCGTGACGCACACCGGGTCGCTCGTCTTCGACGGTGTCCCGCCGGGCGGCGCGACCTCGATCACGACGAGGGCGCCGTTCACCGAGTAGTACAGCTGCAGCGTCCACGGCCGGCCGTCCTGGTCGGGCCGCCGCGACAGCTGGCCTTCGCTGAGGTGGAAGCCCGGCGGCAGGCTGCTGACGCGCAGGGGCAGCGGCACCGGCTTGTTCGCGAAGGTGACTTCGTCCGCGACGCGCAGCAGCGACTGCCGAACGTCCGGGAAGTCGAGGTAGTACCCGTGCAGCTCGGCCCAGCGGCCGTCCCCGGTCGGCCAGCGCAGGTAGGCGTCACCGCCGTTGAGCGGGTCCTCGGCGGTGGTCGTCACCCAGTAGCCGGTCCGGTCGCCGATCCGGGCCGGGACGCTCACCGCGTGCCCGCCCATCTGGTTCAGCCGGTCGAGCGGCGGTTCCTTGTCGTAGACCGCCAGCCAGATCATCGGCGCCAGGCTGCCCCGGCCGATCGCCAGCGAATAGTCGCCGTGGGCGCCGACGCCGTATTCGACGCCGGTGAAGGCGCCGGGCAGCCAGCCGAAGCTCGCTCTGGCCACCAGAGGATCGTCGGTGGGGGCCGGCGCGACCGAGACCACCGGGGCGGCGACCGGTGCGTCCGGGGTGGCGGACCGGGTGAGCGTCACGGCGGTCAGGCCGCCGGCGAGCACGACCGCGGCGCACCCCGCGACCGCCACGATCGTGCGGCGCCGACGCCGTCGGGCGCCGTCGCGGCGGGCCCGGTCGAGGTCGAGCACCATCGGCGGGGCGGGCTCGTCGGTCAGTTCCTGCAGGCGCACGGCCAGTTCGTGGTCGGTCATGCGGTGGCCTCCGGGAGGGTGAGGGACTCGGCGGGCAGCAGGCCGCGAAGCGCGTCCACGGCCCGGGCGGTCTGGCTCTTGACGGTGCCCGGGGAGCAGCCGAGCGTCTTCGCGACGTCGCCCACCGGCAGGTCGCAGTAGTAGCGGAGCACGAGGGTCGCCCGTTGCCGCGGCGGCAGCCGGTCGATCGCGGCCCGCAGGTCGAGCGCCGTCTCGACGTCGAAGCCGGCCGCGTGCGGTGGGTCATGGTCGGCCGCACGCAGGTCGACCAGCCGCCACCAGGACGTCCGCTGCTCGGCCAGGAAGGTGTTGACCAGCGTCCGGCGCGCGTAGCCGTCCAGGTTGTCGGCCCGCAGGGCGCGGGGCCAGTGCGTGTACAGCTTGGTGACGGCGCTCTGGACGAGGTCGTCGGCCCGGTGCCAGTCCCCGCAGAGCAGGAAGGCGACTTTGCGCAGCCAGGGGGCCCGTGCCGTCACGTACTCGGTGAACCCGGCGTCTGCGGGCAAGGCGCCACCTCGTTTCGTCGTAGGGGGTCGGACACCTCTCTGATGCCGCCGGCCCGCCGAACGGTTGCACCGCACGCGGATGTGGTGGCCGTCACCGGTGTTGCGCCGAACGGCCGCTACCCGCCGAAGTTGGAGTCCTCCGGCCGGTCATGGGGCTTTCCAGGGGAATTCATGGGAGCTGTCGCGATCACGGTATGTCCACTGTGGACATTCAGATTCCGTGTGGTGGCCGTGGCCGCCGGGATTGCGCGTTGGTCTCGGCGGTCACCGGCGGACTGCCCGTCGGCCGCTGACCCGCGGCCAGTCGACGACGACCTCGTCGCCCGGGCGGGTGCGGGCCCACACGCGCGCCGCGTCCCGGAGCCGTGCGGCCGCGGCGAGCACCGCCGGAACGTCGACCGTGGCGTCCGGGAGCGTGGCCAGGTGATCCCGGGCCGCCCGGATCACCCGAGGCTCGCCCGCGGCCGGGTCGGCGGCGATCTGCCGCACCAGGCCGGCCATCAGCTCGGCCCGCTGCAGCCGGTCCTTCCGGGCGCCGATGGCCTCGTCGGACCGCCTGCGGGCGTGCGGCGGGCGCCGGCCGTCGAGGTGGTCCATGCCGGCGAACACCGCGCCGTCGGCGACCGCGCCCCAGAAGCCGCCGTCGTCCCGCAGCTGCAGTTCCACCAGCAGGTGGACCAGGTCGTGGGGTAGCTCCGGGCGGCCGATGCCCTCCCGGACGCGGTAGCGGACGCCGTCGTCGCGCTCGACCACGCAGGACGCGCGGGCGCCGTCCGGTACCCGGGTGAACACGACTCTCATGGATCCATCGTCGTCACCCGGGCAACCGGAATTCCCTTACGGCTCCAGCCGCACCGTGACCGTCACGGCGCCTTTCGCGTCCTGGCGGGCGATCGCGTGGCCGGTGCGGTCGGTGCCGTCCAGCTCCACGGCGATCGGGCCGCCCTCGCCGGTGAAGTTGCGCCACCAGTTCTTCCGGCCCGGGATGCGGACGCCGATCTCGACCTCGTCGCCCGTGCGCCGGTAGCCCACCGGGATGCTGAACGTGCGGCCCGAGCGCCGTCCCGTGTACGTCACCATCGTCAGGTGCCGCCGCACCGCCGCGCCCCAGCGGCGTGATGAGCGCAGGGCCAGCACCCGGCGGTTGACCCCGCCGACCGCGCGTTCGACCAGCCGGCCGTTCGTCCTCATCGGACCTCCTTTTCCTTGTCCGCCACCGTAGCCGCGTAAGAGGAGAGACCTGTCCGCTTGGCGTAAAGTGAGAAACATGAGTGCGGACCCTTCTCACCCGGCGCTGCGGCGGGACGCCCGGCTCAACCGCGAGCGCATCGTCGAGGTGGCCCACGACCTCTTCGCGCGCCGGGGCCTCGACGTGCCGATGGCCGCCGTCGCCCGGCACGCCGGCGTCGGGATGGCCACGCTGTACCGCCGCTTCCCGACGAAGGAAGCGCTGGTCGGCGAGGTGTTCTCGCACCAGTTCGACACGTGCGTCTCGGTCGTGGACGACGCGCTGGCCGACCCGGACCCGTGGCGGGGGTTCGTCACGCTCGTCGAGAAGGTGGGGGAGATGCAGGCGTGCGACCGCGGGTTCAGCGCCGCGGTCGCGACGGCGTTCCCGGCCGACGTCGCCGCGGAACGGGCGCTGGGCCGCGTCACCGAGCTGATCGACCGCGCGAAGGCGGCGGGCGAGCTGCGGGCCGACTTCGCGGTCACCGACCTGGCGCTGGTGCTCATGGCCAACGACGGCGTGACGACGGACTCCCCGGCGGCCACGCGCACGGCGTCGCGGCGGCTCGTCGCCTACCTGTTGAACTCGTTCCGCGCCGAGCACGCCGGGGTGCCGTTGCCGCCGCCGGCACCCATGAGCGTCCTGCCGGTGTGAGCGTCGTCAGCGTCGTCAGGGGAGGTGGGCGGCGATGCCCGCGAGCACCCGCTCCAGGCCCGCCTCGAACCACCGGTCCCGGCGGTCGGCGGCGTGCGGCGTCTCGGCTTCGACCATCACCCGGGTGAACCGCGGGTACTGCCCGCTGCTCACGATCATCGGGCCGTACTCGCCTTCGCGCTCCATCCACTGCTCGTGGCTGAGCCCCGAGAGCCGCGCCGCCTCTTGGTCGCCCAGTTCGCTCAGCACGTGGCCCAGGACGAACGACGCGAGCGTGCCGAGGTTGGCGAGCAGCTCGTCGGTGTCGAGGTCGAGGCCGTCGAACGCCGAGAACGTCAGTTCCGTCCACCACAGGCTGTTCGGGCCGTGGTTCGGCCGGCCCGAGGCCAGCGCGGGGAACCACGGGTGCCGCAGGGCCGTCGCGCGCATCGACCGGGCGATGACGCGCAGGGCGTCCCGCCAGCCCCCGGGCAGCACGGTGCCGCGCAGCTCGCCGGTCACCTCGTCGCCCATCAGCTGCAGGATGTCGTCCTTTTTGGACACGTACCGGTAGAGCGACGTGGTCCCGGTGCCCAGCTCGGCGGCGATCCGCCGCATCGAAACGGCGTCGAGTCCCTCGGCGTCGGCGATCCTGATGCCGGCGGCCGCGACGTCGCGGCGGGTGTGGGCCGGTTTCGGCCCGCGTGTCCCGTGTTCGGGACGCAGCCAGAGTGGCGGGCGGTCGTTCGCCGGCAAGAGACCTCCTCGGATATTGCGAACACTGTACCCAGTTCGCTAGGGTGGCGATACCGGGAACGGTGTTGCCGGGTTCTGCAAAGGGGAAAGATGGACTACGACGTGGTGGTCGCGGGCGCGGGCCCGGTCGGCCTGCTGCTGGCCTGCGAGCTGCGCCTGGGCGGCGCCCGGGTGCTGGTCGTCGAGCGTGAGACGGAGCCGCCGCGCTCGCGGTTCGGGTCGATGGGGGCCCGCGCGGTCAACGCGCCGTCGGTGCACGCGCTGCACCTGCGCGGCCTGCTGCCCGAGGTCGAGCGCGCGGCCGCGATGTGGCTCGGCGGGGGCGCCGGGCTGCCCGAGTTCGACCCCGCGGACACGGGGGAGCGGCCGGACATCTTCGTCGGCCACTTCGCCGGGATCGGCATCCGCATCGACCGGCTGCGTCCGCCCGGACCCGGCGAGGAGTTCCTCGGCGCCGGGGTGATCGCGCAGGGTGATCTGGAGGTGATCTTCGAGCGGCGGGCCGCGGAACTGGGCGTCGAGGTGCGGCGCGGCGTCTCGCTGACCGCGTTCGAGTCCGATGCGGACGGTGTGACCGTCCACATCGGACGTCCGGTCCGGACCGGCTGGCTCGTCGGCGCCGACGGCGGCCGCAGCACCGTGCGGCGGCTGGCCGGGATCGGCTTCCCCGGCCTGGATCCGGTGTTCACCGGCCGTCAGGCCATTGTGGACCTGGACGACCCGGGCCAGCTCGTCGCGGACGGCTGGCAGGCGGGCGAGCACGGGTCCTATGTGGTCGGTGGCTGGGACGACGGCTCCGGCCCGCCGCGGGTGCACACCGTCGAGTACGAGGTCGTGCCCGACCGAGACGCGCCGGTGACGGCGGAGGAGATCCAGGCCAGCCTGCGACGGGTGAGCGGCACCGACGTCCGGGTCACGCGGCTGCACGTCGCCACCCGCTACGCCGACACGACCCGCCAGGCCGAGACGTACCGGCGCGGCCGGGTGCTGCTGTGCGGCGACGCGGCCCACGTGCACTCGCCGGCCGGCGGGCAGGGCATGAACCTGGGCCTCGGCGACGCGGTCAACCTGGGCTGGAAGCTCGCGCTCGTCGCGCGCGGCGTAGCCCCGGCCGCGTTGCTGGACACCTACACCACCGAGCGGCACCCGATCGGCGAGTGGGTGCAGCGCTGGAGCATGGCGCAGACGGCGCTGAGCACCCCGCGCGGTCCGCGCGCGGACGCGCTGCGCGAAGTGCTGGCGGACCTGCTCGACACCCAGGACGGCGCCACGTACGTCGTCTCGAAGATCGGCGGCGGCTGGCAGCACTACGACCTGCCGGGCGACTTCCCGCTGATCGGCCACCGCGTGCCGGACCTGCCCCTCTCCGACGGAACGACGCTGGCACCGCACTTCCGCTCCGGCCGCGCGGTGCTGCTGGACACGGGCACAGGCGCGGCGGAGGTGGCCGCGGAGTGGGAAAGCCGGGTCGAGCTGGTGACGGCGACCCCGCTGGCGTTCCCGGACCAGAAGCTGGCGGCCCTGATCCGCCCGGACGGCCACATGGCCTGGGCCGCCGTCGGCCCGGATCCGGAGGGCCTGCGCGAAGCCCTGACAACCTGGCTGGGCTCACCCGCCTGACCGCCCACCCACGCTTTCGGCTCGGTGCAGGGAAGTCCGTGAATGCCACATTGAGGGACACTAGGTCTCTCAATGTGGCATTCACGGACTTCGGGCGGCTTACGCGGGCGGCGGGTGTCAGGTGCGCAGGGTGGCCAGTGTTGTCGGCCGGCTGCGGCCGCGCAGGGTGACTTCCTCTGTTGCCTGCCACTGGTCCGACTCCGCCGAGCCCGCCGACTCGACCGCCGTCCACGAGGCCAGCAAACGACCGTCGACGTTCTTCGCCAGCTCTGTCAGCCGCGCCGCTTCGTTGACCGGGTCGCCGATCACCGTGTACTCGAAACGGCGTGGGTCCCCGACGTTGCCCGCCACCGCGTCGCCCGTGGCCACGCCGATGCCCGCCGGGCAGTCCGGGACCTCCGTCGCCAGCCGGGCCGCGATCGCGCGGGCGGCCGCCAGGGCGGACGTCGCGTGGTCGGCCAAGACCGTCGGCGCGCCGAAGATCGCCAGGACCGCGTCGCCGACGAACTTGTTCACCAGGCCGTGGTTGCGGTCCACCTCGTCGACCACCACCGCGAAGAACCGGTTGAGCAGGCCGACGACCTCCTCGGGCGGGCGGCTCGCGGCCAGCGCCGTCGACCCCACCAGGTCGACGAACAGCACCGACACCGTGCGCACCGTCCCGCCCAGCTCCGCGGGCGCGCGCATGGCCTCGACCGCGACCTCGTGCCCGACGTGCCGGCCGAACAGGTCCCGCATCCGCTCGCGTTCCCGCAGGCCGGCGGCCATCCCGTTGAACCCGGCCTGCAGCAGGCCCAGCTCGGTGCCGTCGTAGACCGGGATCTCGCCGTCGAACTCGCCCGCCCGCACCCGGGCCAGCGCGTCCTGCACCGACCGGATCGGGTTCACCACCGCGCGGGCGGTGAACACCGTGACCAGCAGGCCGAAACACAGCACGACCAGCCCCAACGCGATCACCGAGACAGCCAGCTTCGTCGTGGAGACGTCGCCGCGGACCCACGCCAGCACCGCCGTGACCACCAGCCCGGCGACCGGCACCCCGGTGCCGAGGCACCAGAACAGCAGCATCCGCAGGTTGACGCCGCCGCTGACCGGCCGCGCCGGCGTCGTGCCCGCCAGTGCCCGCGCCGCGTACGGCCGCAGGGCGAACTCGCCGAAGAGGTACGCGATCGCGCAGACCACCACGCTCGCGAAGGCGACCACCAGGAACACGGTCAGCGCGACGTGTGGCTGGAACAGCGCCGCCAGCCCGGCGAACACCACCGTCGCGACGCCCCACAGCACCGCCTGCATCAGCGTGAGCCGCAGCGGGACGCGCAGGCTGGCGGCGCGTTCGGCGTCGGTCGGGCGGCGGCCGTCGGCGGCCCAGCGCAGCGTCCGCAGGGCACCACGGGTGCCCCAGAGCGCCCCGACGACCACCGCGGACACGACGTAGGCGGGCACCGCGACCGCCGTCACCCGGACGAGGTCGCCGGACAGGCCCGGGGCGGGCATGAGCAGCGCCGCGAGACCGACCACGACCAGCGCGCCGATGACGTTGGTGGCGATCAGCGTCCCGGTGAGCAGCAGCTGGACGCGCCGCCGCAGCGTGGGGACGTCCTGGTCGAGGGGCCCGAGCAGCCCGGAGCCGAACGGCCCGGCTGGAGAGTCAGGGTGGAGAGTCACCGGTTCCTGCCGTTCGCCACACGATTGAGTGAACGACTGTACACCGGAATGCCGCCCGGCGAGGCGAGGCGCGCCGGGCTCACACCAGGACGGTGACCAGCGCCGCCGCCAGCAGGCCGAGGTAGGCCACGGCGTGCGCGCGGTCCGGGATGTCCGGGGACCACCGCCGCAACAGCGCGATCGTCGGCAAGGACCCGGCCAGCAGGAGCGCCGCCGCGGCCGGGTCGATCGCCGCGGGTCCAGGCGCGGCCAGGTAGACGGCCGTCGCGGCCGCGGCCACCGGCAGGCTGAGCGGGTTGGCCAGCGCCGTCGCGTCGCTCATCGGCAGGCCGCGCCGCCGCAGCAGCGGCACCGTCAGGACACTGCCGCCGACGCCCAGGAACCCCGCCACCGCCCCGATTCCGACGCCTCCGGCCGTCACGGTGGCCCGGCTCAACGGCTGGGGCCGGCCGCCGCCGAGGAACCCGCGCCGCAGGACGCCGTCGAGGATGGTCAGGCCCAGGTACGCGGCGAACAGCGCGTGCAGCACGCCGTCAGGGACGCTCGTCGCGGCCAGCGCGCCGAGGCCCGCGCCGACGGCGATGAACGCGGCCAGCGGCCAGACGTACGCGCGGTGCAGCCGGCCGGCGCGCACGACCGTGATCGTCGCGCCGAGCGAGTTGACCAGCATCACCACCGCGGACGTCCCGACCGCGACGTGCATCGCGGCCGGGCCGGTCGCGGCCACGGCGTAGACCACCGGGACCGTCACGAACCCGCCGCCGAACCCGAAAAGCGCGGTGGTGACGCCGCTGAGGACGCCCAATCCGAAGAGGAGCACGTACCGGAACGCTAGGCCGGACGAGCCTGGCGGGCATTCGATGATCGGCCACGTTCCTCCGAGTTCCGGCCACCTAGGCTCGAGGGTGTGCGCAACACCCACATCGACACCGTGGACGACCTCGACCGCGACGTCGTCGCCATCGGCACCGACTACCCGCCCCGGCACGTGCTCCCCGAGCACCGCCACCGCCGCGCTCAGGTGCTCTACGGCGTCACCGGCTCGATGCGCGTCGAGACGGCCGACGGCGCGTGGACCGTCCCGCCGCACCGGGCCGTGCTGATCCCCGCCGGCACGCCGCACGCGGTCCGGATGACCGGCGTCAGCACGCGCAGCCTGTACGTCGAACCCCGTGCGGTGCCGTGGTTCCCGGCTCGCTGCCGGGTCGTCGAGGTGACGCCGTTGCTGCGCGAGCTGCTGCGGGAGGCGGTCGACGTCGAACCGCGCTACGCCGCCCGCGGGCGTGACGCCGTCCTGCTGCAGCTGGCCCTGCACGAACTGCGCCGGGCCGCGCCGCTGCCGCTGGACCTGCCGTTGCCGGCCGACCCGGAGCTGCGCCGGCTGTGCCAGGACTTCCTCGCCGCACCGCGCGTCGACGTCCGGCCGGCGGCCTGGGCGGCCCGGCTGCACGTCGCCGAGCGGACGCTGCACCGCCGGTTCCGCGCCGAGACCGGGCTCGGCCTCGCGCCGTGGCGGCGTCGTGCCTGCGTGCTGCACGCGTTGCCGCTGCTCGCGGCGGGTGCGCCGGTGGCCGAGGTGGCCGCGGACCTCGGCTACGCGGGCCCGGGCGCGTTCACCACGATGTTCCACCGCCTGCTCGGCGCGCCACCCAGCGAGTTCCGCGAGCGCTGACTCCGAGGACGGGTGTGCACTGGAACATTTATGTGTTACGGTTGGTAACAGTAAACTGCGGTAACATCCTGACGAGGAGGTCGGCCATGACGAGCATCGGCGAGCGCGTGCCGGAGGTGTCGGACCGCGAGACCATCGCGCGCCGGCTGCTGGACTCGTCGGAGCAGCTCTCGTACGACCCCGTCACGGAGGTCGACTGGGAGACGCCGCTCGACAAGGACTTCCACGGCGCCAGCCCCGAGTGGAGCACGCTTTACGGGACGTCTTACTGGGCCGAGATGACGCCGGAGCAGCAGCGCGAGCTGACCCGCCACGAGGCGGCGTCGGTGGCGAGCACCGGGATCTGGTTCGAGATGATCCTGCAGCAGATGATCCTGCGTGACTTCTACGCCAAGGACCCGACCGACCCCGCGTTCCAGTGGGCGCTGACCGAGATCGCCGACGAGTGCCGGCACTCGATCATGTTCGCCCGCGGCGCGGCGAAGCTGGGCGCGCCCGCCTACCGCCCGCGCCGGTTCGTCGTCGAGGCCGGCCGGATCTTCAAGGCCACCGCGACCGGTGAAGCCGCCTACGCGGCGATCCTCGTCGCCGAAGAGGTCCTCGACGTCATGCAGCGCGACTGGATGCGCGACGAGCGCGTCGTCCCGTTCGTCCGGACCATCAACAACATCCACGTCGTCGAAGAGTCGCGGCACATGAAGTTCGCGCGCGAGGAGACCCGTCAGCGGCTCGAAGGTGCCGGCTGGGTGCGGCGGCAGATCAACGCGCTGGTCGTCGCGATCGCGTCGTTCTTCATCGTCACCAGCATGGTGAACCACCAGGTCTACGAGAACGCCGGGCTGGACGGGAAGCGCGCCCGGCGCGAGGCGAAGGCCAACCAGCACCACAAGTCGATGCTGCGCTCGAGCTGCTCCGGGCTGATGGAGTTCCTCCACTCCGCCGGGCTGCTGACCAAGCCGGCGCTGTGGTTCTACAAGCGCGCCAACCTCATCTGACGCCATGGCCTTCGCGATCACGCAGACCTGCTGCGCCGACGCCTCCTGCGTGTCGGTCTGCCCGGTCAACTGCATCCACCCGACGCCGGACGAGCCGGACTTCGGCCGCACCGAGATGCTCTACGTCGACCCGGCCACCTGCATCGACTGCGGTGCCTGCGCCGACGCGTGCCCGGTCGACGCGATCTTCCCGGCCGGCGACCTCACCGGGCCGCTGCGGGCCTACGAAGAGATCAACGCCGAGTACTACGCGGGCCAGGACGTGCTGGCCGGGGCGAGCGCCGCGCCCAACTTCCACCGCTGGGCGCAGCCGGCGTTCACCCGGGTGCTCCCGAGCGACTTCGCGCCGCTGGACGTCGCGGTCGTCGGCAGCGGCCCGGCCGGCATGTACGCCGTCGAGGACCTGCTGCTGCACACGAACGCCCGGGTCACCCTGGTCGACCGCCTGCCGGTGGCCGGTGGCCTGATCCGCTTCGGCGTCGCGCCCGACCACCCGTCGACGAAGAAGATCGGCGAGACGTTCGCGCGGTTCCACGACCACCCGCGGCTGCGGCTGCGCCTCGGGACCGAGGTCGGCCGCGACGTCACCGCGGCGGAGCTGGCTTCGCGGCACGACGCGGTGGTCTACGCGGTCGGCGCCACCGCGGCCCGGGCGCTCGGCGTCCCGGGGGAGGAGCTGCCCGGCAGCCTGGCCGCGGCGACCGTCGTCGGCTGGTACAACGGCCACCCGGACATCGCGACCGGCGCCGTCGACCTCTCGGCCGAGCGGGTGGCCGTCGTCGGCACCGGCAACGTCGCCCTCGACATCGCCCGCATCCTCACCGCCGACCCCGAGAGCCTGGTCGGCACGGAGATCGCCCCGGCCGCGCTGGCCCGGCTGCGGTCGAGCAAGGTGCGCGAGGTCGTGCTGCTCGCCCGCCGCGGCCCGGAAACCGCCGCTTACACGCGCTCGGAGCTGCTGGCCCTCGCCGACCGCGCCGGCGTCGACCTCGTGGTCGACACGCACGACCCGCGTGTCGCGGCGGCCATCGACCAGGGGGACGGCAAGGCGGCGCTGCTGCGCGGCCTGCCGCGGGAGTCCGTGGACTGGTCCACGCCGCCGCCGGACGACCGCCGCCGCATCGTCCTGCGGTTCCACTCGGCGCCGCTCGCGATCACCGGCGACACCGAGGTCCGCGGCGTGCGCGTCACCGGCGTCGAGGGTGACGTCGAGATCGGCGCGGGCCGGGTCGTGCGGGCCGCCGGGTTCCGCGGCACCGGCGTGCCGGGCCTGCCGTTCGACGAGGCGACGGGGACCGTGCCGAACGTCGAGGGCCGCGTCGAGGGCCACCCGGGCACCTACGTCGCGGGCTGGATCAAGCGCGGCCCGTCCGGCGGCATCGGCGCGAACCGGGCGTGCGCCCGCGAGACGGTCGGCGCCCTGCTCGAGGACGCCGTCGCGGGCCGGCTGCCGGTGCGCCGCCGGGCTCGGAAGCTCTTCAGCCGCGTCTGAGTGCCCGTTCGTCCACCACCCCGGTCTCCGCGGAGACCGGGGTGGTTTCGTCTTCGCGGCATCCCCCGGATGAGTGATGCGGTACCGCACCAAATCCGCTTCGGCACCGAAGAAATAAGAATGTCCACACCGGATAAGCTGCTTATTCGTACACGGCTCCGGCGCGATTATTCCTCACCGGTGGAATGAATCCGCGACTTTAGTAGGGTTGCCCGCCCGCGCGCCGGGCGTTCGCGGGCAGATATTCGTGGCCGGAGGGGCAGCCACCCGGCGCCGCGACCGGCTTTCGGGGCCGTCTTGCTGGGTGGTGACCACGAATGTCCGGTTCTGCCCGACCGTTCGCGCCTGTGTGTCCTTAAGGGAACCGCGTAGCGCGCCCTTCGGAAATCATCCATACGATCATCGTGCTGTCTCCGTCAGGCTTTCACGTCTTCCGGCGTCGAGAGTGCCGGGCGGGGCGATGCCGGGGCCCGCGGAACTCCTTTGTGGACGGAGGCGGCCCGACCCCGTTGAGGCAGGGCAGAACAACGGATTCGAGGAGGCGAAAATGGCGGCTCAGAACGGCGCCAAGGTAGACACCGGGATCATGCGCCAAGGCGCTAGCACCATCACCGACACCGGCCAGGGCATCACGGGCGTGAACCGCCAGGTGGACTCCACGATGCAGGAGCTGCTGGGCACCTGGCGCTCGGACGCGGCCGTGGTCTTCCACGAGGCGATGGGCACGTTCGACCGCACCGTGCAGACGATCGTCGACCGGCTGAACACGCTTTCCCAGCACGTCACGACCGGCGCGAACGACTACGACCGCCAGGACGAGGACAACACCTCGAACGTGCGCCAGCAGGCCGCGACCATCGGCGGCCTCCCCGGCTTCTGACCGGACTCCCTCTTCAGGAAAGGAAACCCATGGCTCTGGGTCAGTTCACCATCAGCTTCGCGCAGATGGAAGCCACGGTCGGGCGTGCGCAGCAGCAGTCGCAGCAGATCACCGAGCTGCTCGACCAGATGAACCGCACCATCACCGCGCAGCGCGAGCACTGGCTCGGCAGCGCGGCCGACGAGTTCCAGTCGACCTACGAGTGGTGCCGCCAGCAGGCGCTGACGCTCCCGCAGTCGCTCGACGCCGCCGGCCGCACGCTGGCGACCGTCAACGAGGGCACGTCGAGCACCGAGAGCGCCAACGCGACGCGGTTCGCGCAGCGCTGAGTCTCCCGCGCTCCGGCCGGGGCACGGCCGTCAGCCGCCGCGCCCCGGCCGGTTCGTCCGAACGCGACAGACCGGAAAGGACTCCTCCCGCCATGGCCTTCGACCCGGTGGTCTTCGAAACCGCCCAGATCGCGAACCCGAACAACCAGCACAGCGACACCCCGCCGTCGACCGAGGGCGCGTTCAACAGCCCCGGCCACCAGGACCCGGGCGACCAGGGCAACGTCTACATCCCGGTCGGTGACGTCTCCACCGCGCCGCCGGTCCCGGGTGGCGCGGACCACCCCGGCAAGGGCGTCACCGCGGTGAACACCCAGGCGATGCACACGTTCGCGCAGAACCTGCGCACGCTCGCCGACGGCCCGCTGTCCAAGCTGCCGGGCCAGCTCGACACCGTGAACATCAAGCCGGGCGTGTTCGCCACCGCGCACGACAAGCTGATCCAGCCGATCGTCGGCGAGGGCGGCCTGCGCGACTCCACCCGCACCACGGTCCAGGACCTCATCACGGCGATGCACGACGCGGCGGACGCGGTCGACAAGGCGGCCAACGCCTACGACTCCGCCGACGAGGCCAACAAGATGACGACCGACGCCTACAACCAGTACTTCGGGCAGCTGAGCTCGGAGATCACCGGCGCGGGGTCCAAACAGCACTGATCGGTCGCGCGCGGGGCGGGACTGCGGCGGGCTGAGGCGAACCAGGGACGGGCGAGCGAGGGACGATGGGCGACGACAACAACACCCACGGGTTCACCCAGGACGACAACGGCGTCTGGCCGGATTCCAGCAACACGCCGACGAACTCCACCGGCGACCCCGGCAAGGACTTCGACGGCCTGACCTGGAAGCAGATCGAAGCCGCCATCCTCGGCGGTGGGTCGATGGCGCCCGGCCAGGACCAGGCCGACCAGGCCTACGGCAACGTGAACTGGCAGTCCCTGCAAGCCGCCGCCGGCGTGTTCCAGACGACGCAGATGAGCCTCGCCGTCGTCGCGGAGGCCGTCCAGAAGCAGGTCGAGGCGCTCGCCGGGGAAGACGGCCCGTGGAAGGGCACCGCGGCGACCAACTTCAAGGGCATGATGAACGACATGGCCTCGAAGTTCCAAGGCCTCGTCCACCAGATCAGCGACGGCAGCAGCGGCGGCCGCAACATCCCGAACCAGCTGGCCAACTCGGCCGCGTACCTGCAGTGGGCGCAGAACACCTTGCGCTACATCGACTCCTACTACGCCCAGCAGGTCATCGCGCGCGGCAAGGTGCTCAACGACGGGCGCGCGTACATCTCGCAGTTCCCCGACGCCGTCGAGATGATGACGAACGACATGCGCCAGGTCGGCAACCAGCTGTCCGGCAAGTACCACTCGTTCTCCGTCGCCAGCTACACCGCGCCGCCGCCGGCGACCCCGCCGCCCGTGGACGTCCCGCCGCCGCCTCCGCCGCCCGAAGCCCCGCCGCCGCCGGACATCCCGCCTCCCGCGGACGCGCCGCCCCCGCCCGCCATCCCGCCGCCGCCCGGCGGTTCCGGTGGTGGCGGTGGTGGCGACGTGCCGCCTCCCGAACTCCCGCCCCCGCCCGGCGACACGGGTGGTGGCGGTGGCGGCGGTACTCCGCCGCCGTTGTCCAGCGCCGAAATCCCGCCGCCACCCGGCGGTGACTCCGGTCTGGGCGGGGACGGCGGGGGCACACCCCCGCCGTTCCAGAACCTCGCCGTCGCGCCGCCGCCCGGTGCGGGCGGCGACAGCGGCACCGGTGGCCCTGGTGGCCCCGGTGATCTCGGGGCCATCAACCCGCCCTCGCTCGATGGCCCGCCCGGCGACGTCGGCGCGGGTGGTGGCGCCCTGCCGCCGTTGACGTCGCCGAACCTGACCCCGCCGCCGTCCGGTGCCGGGGGCAAGGACGACCAGAAGGCCGGCGGCCTCGGCGACATCAAGCCGCCCGCGCTCGACAGCCCGCCGGGCGACGTCGGCGCCGGTGGCCTGGGCGACATCAAGTCGCCGTCGTTCGATTCGGCGCCGGGTGACGTCGGTGCGGGCGGTGGCGCGGGTGGTCTCAACGGCCTCGGCGACCTGAAGTCGCCGGCGCTGGGCAACCCGCCGGGGGCCGGCGGTCTCAACGGGCTGGGCGCGAACGCCCTCAACCCGGCCGACGTGCCGTCGTCGCTGCAGGACCCCAAGGCGGGCGGCGGTTTCACGTCGCCGATGGGCGGTGGCATGCCGATGATGCCGCCGGGTGGCATGGGCGGCGGGATGAACCCCGCCGGCTCGGAGCGCCCGGACTCGGCGGGCCTGCTCGGCGGCGTCGACAAGCCGTGGACCAGCAGTCTGCCGGACGGTCTCGGCGACCCCAGCGCGCTGACCGACGCCCCGGCGTTGAAGTCGGCTTCCTGGTCGGCGCCCCCGGGTGACGTCGGTGGCGCGGGCGGTGTCGGCGATGTCGGCGGCGCGGGTGGCGTCGGCGACGTCGGTGGCGGCGCTCTCGACCCGGGTGGCATCAAGGGTCTCGACCCGAGTCAGTTGCAGGCGCCGGGCGACCTTTCGTCGTCGAATGGTGGTCAGCAGCAGGGCATGCCGGGTTCGGGGATGCCGATGATGCCGCCGGGTGGCATGGGTGGCGGCATGAACCCCACCGGTGCGGAACGGCCGGATTCGGCGGGTCTGCTCGGTGGCGTCGACGCGCCTTGGGATTCGGCGTTGCCGGACGGCCTGGGCGACCCGAGTTCGTTCGGCGAGACCCCGGCGCTGGAGTCGGCTTCGTGGTCGGCCCCTCCGGGTGACGTCGGGGGCGCGGGCGGCGCCGGTGACGTCGGTGGCCTCGGTGCCGGCGTTTCTGATCCGGGTGGCATCAAGGGTCTCGACCCGAGTCAGTTGCAGGCGCCGGGCGGCCTCTCGTCGTCGAATGGTGGTCAGCAGCAGGGCATGCCGGGTTCGGGGATGCCGATGATGCCGCCGGGTGGCATGGGCGGCGGAATGAACCCCACCGGTGCGGAGCGGCCGGACTCGGCCGGTCTGCTGGGTGGCGTGGACGCACCGTGGACGGCGGACGTGCCGGACGGTCTCGGCGACCCGAGTTCGTTCGGCGAGACTCCCGCGCTGCAGTCGGCCTCCTGGTCGGCGCCTCCCTCGGACGTCGGCGGTGCCGGCGACCTCGGCGGCGCGGACGCGGTCGACCCGGGCGGTGTCAAGGGCCTCGACGCGAGCCAGTTGCAGGCGCCAGGTGGCCTGTCGTCGGCGAATTCGCCGCAGCAGCAGGCGTTTCCGGGTTCGGGCATGCCGATGATGCCGCCGGGCGGCATGGGTGGCGGCGCGAACCCGTCAGGCGCCGAGCGCCCGGATTCAGCGGGTCTGCTGGGCGGTATCGACGCACCGTGGACGCCGGACGCGCCCACCGGCGTCGGCGACCCGACCTCGGTCGGCGAGACTCCGGCCCTGGGGGCGGCATCGTGGTCGTCGCCGGCTTCGTGGGCGGCACCGTCCACTGGGGACTCGACACCGGCGGCGCCCGGCATGCCGATGACGCCGCCGGGCGGCATGGGCGGTGGCGCAAACCCGCCGGGAGCGGAGCGGCCGGACTCGGCCGGTCTGCTCGGGAGCGTGGACGCGGCCTGGACGCCGGACACCCCCAGCGGCACTGGCGACCCGACCTCGGTCGGCGAGACCCCGGCGCTGGGCGCGGCCTCGTGGTCTCACCCCGCCCCGCCCGGTGGCGTGGGCGGCGGGATCCCGGCCGCCCCGCGCGTCGACACTCCCCGGACTCCGGAGGCGCCTCCCGCCGCCGGTCCGGGCGTGCCCGCCATGCCGATGATGCCGCCGCCGATGACCCCGCCCGACAACGGCGCCACCGCGGAACGTCCGGACTCCGCCGGTCTGCTCGGCGGCGACAGCTCGGCCTGGGCCACCGCCGACACCCCGGGCGAACCCGACCCGGGCGCCGGCACCCCGCGCGGCTGGGCGACGGCCGTGCCGGTCAGCGGCTGGGGCACCGCGCCCGTCGGGAAGTCCACATCGGACGATCACGACGATGACGTGCGGATCTCCGTCGTGCGGCCCGTCGAGTCGAGCGAAGACACCTCCGCCTGGGACGTCGGCACCGCCGAGTTCCTGCCGGGCCTCCTCCCGTTCGGGGCGGTCGCACCGGCGGGGGAGTCCGAAGTGGATGTCAGCACGGACATCGTCGAACGCAGTGACGAGCCGTGGCGGCCCGCCGAAGACGAGCCGCGGGAGACCTACCGGCGGATCCGGGTCGGCGACGGCGAGTTCATTCCGGACGAGCTGCCGACCTGCGGTGACGGCCCGGCCCTCGGCACCGAAGCCGAGGCCCCCGAGCCGGAACCCGAAGAAGAGCCCGAAGAGGAAGAGCGCACCATGGCGGACCTGCTGAGCCAGGACGACTCCGCCTGGGGCCGTCCCGCGAGCCGGCCTTCGGGGGTGCTGGAGTGAGCACGGAAACCGTCAAGCGCGGCCCGCGCGCGTCCGGCCCCGAACTGCCCGAAGGCCAGGAAGAGCTGCAGGAGCCGCCCGTGCTCGCCGAACCGGCGGCGCGGGACTTCAACTCGCTGCTCATGATGCTGCCGATGGGCATCGGGTCGATGGTGATGGTGCTGTCGTTCTCCGGCGTCGGCGGCAGCTCGCCGATGACCTACGTCCTCGGCGGCGGCATGGGACTGTCCATGATGGCCATGAGCGTCGGCCAGCTCACCCGCGCGGTGGGGGAGCGCAAGCGCAAGATGCGCGCCGAACGCCGTGACTACTTGCGCTACATCGCGCAGGTTCGCACCCGGGCCCGGGCGACGGCCGAGCAGCAGCGGCGGGCGGTGGCGTGGAACAACCCGTCGCCGGACTCGCTGTGGTCGCTGTCGATGGGGCGCCGGTTGTGGGAGCGGCGCGTCAGCCACGACGACTTCGGCCGCGTCCGCATCGGCCTCGGCTCCCAGCAGTCGGCGCTCGAACTGGTCCCGCCGGTCACCAAGCCGATCGAGGACCTCGAACCGCTGTCGGCGATCTCCCTGCGCCGCTTCACCGAGACCTACCGGTCGCTCTCGGGCATCCCGACGGCGGTCGGCCTGCGCAGCTTCACCAGCGTCGAGTTCGACGGCGACCCCGAGGCCGCCGCGAGCCTGGTGCGGGCGATGCTGGCGCAGCTGGTCGTGTTCCACTCGCCGGACGAGCTGCGGATCGCCGTGCTCACCACCGAAGCCGCGCAGTCCCAGTGGGACTGGGTGAAGTGGCTGCCGCACAACCAGCACGCCACCCTGCGCGACCCGGCGGGTCCGCTGCGGCTGCTGGCCGCCGACCACGACGACCTGATGGACGTCCTCGGCCCGGACGTCGCCGACCGCGACGACCACGACAAGGCCGTCGGCCCGACCACGACCGAACCGTTCGTGGTGATCGTCGCGCACCTGGCCATGATCCCCGAGTCGTCGCGGCTGCTGGGCGCGGGCCTGCGCAACGTCGTCCTGCTGGACGTCACCGGCGCGCTTCCCGGCGGCCCCAAGGTCTTGCGACTGACCACAAAGGACGATCGCGTCGAGTTCCCGGCCGGCACCGGCGTCGGCTCCGCGATCCGCGACGAACTGTCCGTGACGCAGATCGAAGGCCTGGCCCGGCTGCTGTCGCCGAAGCGCACCAGCGGCACCCTGGAAATCACCGAACAGCCCCTCGAGAGCGACTTCGGGCTGACCGCGCTGCTGGGCATCCGCGACGTCCACAGCTTCGACATCCCGGCGCAGTGGCGTCCGCGCGCGGTGCAGCGGGCGCGGATGTCGGTGCCGATCGGCGTCACCGAGGACGGCGAGATCGTCGAGCTGGACCTCAAGGAGTCGGCGCAGGGCGGCATGGGCCCGCACGGCATGCTCATCGGCGCCACCGGCTCGGGCAAGTCCGAGCTGCTGCGCACCCTGGTCCTCGGCCTGGCCGCGACGCACTCGTCGGAGATCCTCAACTTCGTCCTCGTCGACTTCAAGGGCGGCGCGACGTTCCTCGGCATGGACCGGCTGCCGCACACCTCGGCGATGATCACCAACCTGGCCGACGAGCTGCCGCTGGTCGACCGGATGCAGGACTCGCTCAACGGTGAGATGGTGCGCCGCCAGGAGCAGCTGCGCGCGAGCGGGCACCCGTCGCTGTTCGAGTACGAGAAGGCCCGCGCGGCCGGCGAGCAGCTGCCGCCGATGCCGACGCTCTTCCTGGTCGTCGACGAGTTCTCCGAGCTGCTGAGCGCGAAGCCGGAGTTCATGGAGCTGTTCGTCTCGGTCGGCCGGCTGGGGCGCAGCCTCGGCGTCCACCTGCTGCTGGCGTCGCAGCGGCTGGACGAGGGCCGCATCCACCGCGTCGAGGGCCACCTGTCGTACCGGATCGCGCTGCGGACGTTCTCCTCGATGGAGTCCCGCAGCGTCATCGGCGTCGGCAACGCCTACGAGCTGCCGTCCGAACCGGGCAACGGCTACCTCAAGATCGACACGACGAACCTGGTGCGCTTCAAGGCCGCCTACGTCTCGGGCCCGGTCCCGGCCGGCGGCGGTGACGGCGCGAGCGACGTCGCCCGCGCGGGTGCCGAGGTCGTCCCGTTCTTCACCCGGACCCGCCCGACCCGGTTCATCGTCCGCGACGACGAGCCGGACCCCACCGCCGAGAAGACCGCCCAGGAAGTCCTCGAAACCGCGCCGAGCGGGCCGACCCTGGCGGACGCGTTCGTCGAGCGGCTCACCGGCGCGGGCCCGGCGGCGCGTCAGGTGTGGCTGCCGCCGCTGGCCGAGTCGCCGAGCCTGGACGCGCTCCTGCCGGGCGTGCTGCCCGACGCCGTGCGCGGCATGAGCGTGCAGGACCCGGCCCAGCTGGGCCGCCTGCGCGTGCCGCTGGGCATGATCGACCGGCCGTTCGAGCAGGTCCGCGAGCTGCTGACGGCCGACCTGTCCGGCGCGGCCGGGCACGTCGCGGTCGTCGGCGGCCCGCAGACCGGCAAGTCGACGCTGCTGCGGACCCTGGTGCTGGCCCTGGCCATGACGCACACGCCGGCGGAGGTCCAGTTCTACGGGCTGGACTTCGGCGGCGGCGGGATCATGTCGATCAGCGGCCTGCCGCACGTCGGCTCGGTCGCCACCCGCCTCGAGCGCGACCGCGTCGTGCGGACCATCGAAGAGATCTCGCAGATCATGGAGCACCGCGAGAACATCTTCTCCGAACGCGGCGTCGAGTCGATGGACGTCTACCGCCAGCTGCGCCGCCGCGGCCAGGTCGAGGACGCCTTCGGCGACGTCTTCCTGGTCGTCGACGGCTGGTACTCGCTCAAGAACGACTACTCCGAGCTGGAGCAGAAGATCGGCGAGCTCGCCTCGCGCGGCCTGTCGTTCGGCATCCACGTCGTGATCGCGTCGACGCGCTGGTCGGAGATCCGGCCGTACCTGCGCGACCTGCTGCAGACCCGGTTCGAGCTGCGCCTCGGCGACCCGATGGAGTCGGAGATCGGCTCGCGCAAGGCGAAGACCGTGCCGAGCCAGCCGGGTCGCGGCCTGACCCCGGACGGCCTGCACTTCCTCGCCGGCCTGCCCCGGATGGACGGCAGCGCGGCCACGGACGACCTCGCCGCGGCGACCAAGGCCGTCGCCGAAGAGGTGCACACGTTCTGGCCGGGCCGCCGCGCGCCGGCCGTGCGGCTGCTGCCCGCGACGTTGCCGCTGTCGGAGCTGCCCCGCCCCGACGGCGACCTGCGGCTGGCCTTGGGCCAGGACGAGCAGCGGCTGCTGCCGGTGTGGCACGACTTCCGCGCCACGCCGCACCTGCTGGTGTTCGGCGACAACGAGACCGGCAAGACCAACATGCTGCGGCTGGTGCTGCGCTCGGTGCTGGCGCGGTACGGGCCGGGCGAGGCGAAGATCGTGCTCGCCGACCCGAGCCGTCAGCTCGACGCCGAAGTCCCGGAGGCCTACCGCGTCGGCTACGCGACCACGACCGAGGCACTGCAGGAACTCGCGACCCAGACGGGCGTTTCGCTCTCGCCGCGGGTGCCGGACCAGAGCGTCACGGCCGATCGGCTCAAGCGCCGCGACTGGTGGACCGGCCCCCGGCTGTTCCTCGTCGTCGACGATTACCAGCTGCTGACCGGCGGCATGGGCTCGCCGCTCGAGCCGCTGCTGTCCCTGCTCGCGCAGGGCGCCTACATCGGCATGCACCTGGTCGTCGCCCGCAGCACGTCGGGCGCGATGCGCGCGCTGAGCGACCCGGTGATCCGCCGGCTGTGGGAGCTGGGCAGCCCCGGCGTCGTCTTCTCCTACCCCAAGGAAGAAGGCAAGTTCCTCGGCGAGGCCGCGCCGCGCAAGCTGCCGGCCGGCCGCGCCCAGCTCGTCACCCGCCGCGGCGTGAAGCTCGTCCAGACCGGGTTCGTGCCCGGTCCCGACCAGCTCGTCGGCAGCACATTCGGCACTCTCGAAGGGAGCGGACGTTGACCGCCATGCAGCAGGGCGAGCTGTGCCGGGTCACCGTGCACGGCCCGCAGGGGCGCGCCGACCTGGCCGTGCCGATGGGTGTCCCGGTGACGAGCCTGCTGCCGGTGCTGCTGCGGCACACCGGCGGCCACGAGGACCTCGGTGACTCGTGGGTCCTGCAGCGTCTCGGCGAGGCGCCGCTCGACCCGGCGGGCACGCCGGAGTCGCTCGACTGGAAGGAGGGGGAGGAGTTCCACCTCCGCCCCCGGCTCGACCCGTTGCCGGAACTGGACTTCGACGACATCGCCGACGGCATGGCCACCGCCGTCAGCCGCCAGTCCGGCCGCTGGAAGCCCGAGTTCAACCGGTTCCTGTTCCTCGGTTTCGCCATCGCCGGGCTGCTGGTGCTGGCCCGGGTGCTGCTCTACCCGGGCGCGCTGGGCCTGTCCGCCATCGGCTGCGCGGTCGTGGCACTGGGCCTGCTGGTCGCGGCCGTCGGCTCGGGCGTCCGGTCCGAAGACACGGCGTTGATCACGCTGCTGGGTCTGGGCGGCTGCGGGTTCGGATTCGTGGCGGGCGCGGTCGCCGTCGCGGGCCTCGGGCCGGCGTTCGACCTGCAGACCGCGCCCCTGCTGTCCGGCTGCCTGGCTTCCGGTCTGGCGGGCGGCCTGATGCTGGGCGGCCGGGCCGCGTGGGCGCCGGTCACGCCGTTCATCCCGTTCGGCACGGTCGTGGCCACCTCCGCGGCCGGTGCTGTGACGCTGTGGCTGCACTACGGCCCGGAGTTCTCGCCGGTGCAGTCGGCCGCGCTGGTCTCGGCCGTCCTCATCGGACTGCTGGTGTTCGCGCCGCGGATCGGCATCCGGTTCGCGCGCATCCGCGGCCCGCAGCTGCCCCGCACGGCCGACGAGCTGCAGTACGACATCGAGCCCGCGCCGGCGGAGAAGATGGTCGCGCAGACCGCGTACGCCGATGGTTACCTCACGATCGCCTGCGTCACCTCGGCCGTCATTTTCGCCTGCTCTTTCCCCTTCCTGGTCGGTCAAGGCCTGTTCCCCGGCATCCTCGCCGGCCTGCTCGCGGCGGCAGTGCTGATGCGCTCGCGCAGCCTGCTGGGCGCGTGGCAGCGGGTCCCGCTGGCCGTCGCCGGCGCGCTCGGGTTGGTGCTGCTGACGTTCTCGCTGATCGAACCGCTGACCCCGGACTGGCGCGGCGCGTCCGCGGCGGGGGTGGTGCTGGTGTTCTTCCTGCTGGTGCTGGCCATGCTGCGGCCCCCGCCACGGCGGCTGCTGCCGATCTGGGGCCACCTGGCCAACTGGCTGGAGACGTTGAGCGCCGTCGCGATCCTCCCGATCCTGCTGCAGCTGTTCGGGACGTACGCGTGGGCCATCGGACTGACGGGCTGAAACCATGGTGCAGACGCAAAAGGACCACGTCGAGGCGTATTCGTTCCTCATCGGGCGGATGACCTCGGCCCTCGTGCTCGGCGACGCGAGCCACCTCGACGTGCCCGCCAAGCGCACCTGGACCGGCCTGCTGGTCGGCGCGGCGCTGGCGGTGCTGATCGTGCTGGGGTTCTTCGTGTTCGGCCTGATCGCCCACCACACCGGGCACGCCGTCCAGGCGACGCCGCCCCCGGTCCGCCGAGCCTGAAAGGAGCGTCACCATGGATCTCTCGCTGGTGCGCCGCCGCGGCGGCCCGGAAACCGACCTGAACCGGCAGACGGTCGGCAACGCCCTGGTCGTCCACCCCGCCGCCGGGATGACGGAGGAGGCGCAGGCGCTCGCGCTGGGCGTCGCGGCCGACTCCGAGCACGACCTCGTCGTCGTCGACCTGCCGGTGGACTCGCCGATCTCCCTGTGGGAATCGGTGGCGAAGGCGCTGCCGCGGCGTCGTCGTGGAGTGCGTCTTGTCATCGGCGGACGCTCGCGGGAGACGTCGGCGCTGGCCGGGCAGTGGCTGGCCGAGCGGATCGGCCGTCCGGTGCTGGCCCCGGACGGTTCGGTGATCCCGAGCGCGGGCGGCGCCCTGTTCGTCCACAGTGGACGCGGCAGCGGCTGGGTCCGCTTCCAGCCCGGCCGGCCGCCGAAGTGGGAGGCGAAGCGCTTCCCGCGTCCGTCCTGGGACTCGGGCGTCACGGCCGAACTGACGTCGACGAGCTCCCGCGGCGTGGCCGAGCCGCTGCCGGGCGGCCTCTGGATCCGCCCGGTGGGCTTCGACCGCCAGCTCGGCTACCACCGTTCGGCGTTGATCCGCGGGCTGCCGGCGCTGCCGGACACGATGACGATCGTCCTGGGCTGCCCGGGCTGCCCGCCCCTGACGATGGACGACGCGGCCCGCCTGTGGATGCGCCTGCCGGAACCGGTGCGCCACAAGGCCCGCTTCGTCCAGTACGGCCCGATGTCGGTGCCGTCCGGCACGACGCTCGGCCAGTCGCTCGCCGACCTGCTGGGCCGCGAAGTCGGGTTCTACAGTGGACTCCCGATCGGCACCCCGCACGACCTCGACGTCTGGACGGTGCTCTACGACGGCGGTCTCGGCTGGGCGACGTTCGCCCGCGAGCTGGCGTACGTCCCGCAGCAGCCGATGCCCCGCATGCTGGACCACCGCCTGCCGATCGAGGGTTTGAAGGAGATCGAGCCCGCCGTCTACTGGTACTCGCCGGACGCGGTGCTGGAGGTCGTCCAGTCGGGCCTGCTGCTGCGCCCGCCGTCAGCCGGCCCGACGGCCGAGGCGCTGCGCGAGGTCACGCTGGACACGTCGGTGCACAACCTGACGTACGACGTCCCGGAGGAGGGCGCGGACGCGGTGGAGCGCATGCGCCTGCTGGCGGAGGACGTCCTGGCGAGGCTGGACGAGCACACCCGCCGCATCAGCCGCATCCTCCCCGCGGCAGCCCTGCTGGCGGAGCGAGCCCGGGTGACGATCCCGCGACGCGCGATGGCGGAGATCGAAGCCCCCGCGTCGCCCCCGGCCGCCGCAGTCCCCCCGGCGGCGGCCCCGGCCCGAGTGGGCGGAACGTCCCCGGCGGAGGCCCCGCTGTTGACGATCTCGGAGCGCCTGGACCCGGGCGCGGTGATCGCGGCCTCGCTGACCCCGGTGACGATCACGACGGCAGCGCCGCCCCGGATCCCGGCACTGGCTTCGGAGGAGCGAGCAACGGAGGCGGTCAAGGCCCCTGCGCGCACTTCTGCCGGCCCGGCGACCGCCTCGCCCGCCGACGCATCGGCGGTCTCTGCCGGTCCGACGACGATCTCTCCTGTCGCGGACAGGGGTGCCACGACAGTTTCCGACGGCCCGGTCACCCAGCCGCCGCCCGCGGTCACTTCGACAGGTGCGGCCACCCCGTCGCCCGCGGGCACGGGCACCCCGGCAACCGGCGCTGCCAAGCCCGAGTCGTTCACATCGCGTGGCCCGGCAACCCCGCCGCCGGCGGTTCCGCCGATCGGCGTGAATGGCCCGGCGACCCGCGCTCCCGAGGGGCCGGCCACTCCGCCCTCGGCAACTCGGCCCGTCGGCGTGGATGGTCCGGCGATCAGCTCGGCAAGCTCGGTCACCCTGCCGCCCGCTGGCGTGACTGGTCCCGCGACTGGCGCTTCTCGTGGCCCGACTACCCCGCCGTCCGCCGGTGTGGATAGCCCGGCGACCGACTCCGTCTCTGCGATCGACCCGCAGCCCGAAGCCCTGCCTGAGGTCGCCCGACCGGCAGTCACCGACCCCGCGCCCCTTCCGCCGCCAGCGGTTCCTCCCGCTGGTCTCCGCGAGGCTGCGGCCGGTTCCATGGTCTCGAGTGGCCCCGCGACCCTGCCGCCGCCCGCGGTTCCGCCGGCTGGAGTCCTCGGCGGCTCGGCCGCGGATCTTCCCACTGGACAGTCTCCGGCAGCCGCCCTCGGCGGATCCGGTACCACCGCGACCACGCTTCCCACGACTCAGCCTCCCGTGGTCCCGCCGATGGGCGTTCCTGGCGGGCCCGCTGGAGCGGGCAGCTCTGCGACCCCGCCTCCCGCGGTTCCGCCGGCGGGAGTCCCTGGCGGACCCGCCGCAACCGGCGGTCCTGCGACCCCGCCGCCGGCAGTTCCGCCCGCCGGAGTTCTCAGCACCTCGGTCGGCGCAACCGCCACCCCACCCCCCGCTGCCCCGGGCGAAATCCCCCAGGAAGCGGACACTCCCCAGACCCCGCCGTCCGCGGGTTCGCCCCTCGAGGTCGCGGACGGCGGTACCAATCACGCTCGGCTTCAGCCCACCCCCGCCGCCGAGGCGACCGCTCTGCTGCCCAAGCGGGGTGTCGACAAGGAACGTGAGTGGCTTCGGAAGTCGCTCGGCGCCGAGTACGGCCTGATGTCCAACGCCGCCGCGCGGATCCTCTCCGAGCATCCCGGCTTCCAGGGCGCGCTCGCCGCGTCGCCGGCCGATGTGCTCACCGATGCCGTTGCCGTGCAGCTCTACCTCTCGGCCAAGGGCGCGGCCATCGACGCCGGGCTGCGGGCCGGGCGCAACGGGCCGCACGTGCCGATCGCGCGCTGCGTGGTCGCCGGGCTCGGGCGGCTGCCGTCGCACCGGGGGCCCGCGAGCTTCGCGACCAGTCCGACCGCCGGGCAGTGGGCGCTCTACCGGAGCCGGAAAGTGCTCACCGAGTGGGGTTTCCTGCACGCCATGACCACTCCGATGTCCACTTCGGACGGTGACACGGACATCCTCGTCTGGTCGGTCACCGCCCGTCGGACGAAGCTGCTGGAGCCCGCCGAGGGCGTCGCCAACCGCGCGCTCTTCGTGCCCGGCACCAGTTTCAAGGTCCTCGAGATCACCGAGCCCACCGCCACTCAGCGCGGGCTCGTGCTGCTGCGGGAGCTGACCGTGAGCGAGGTGGACGAGACCGGCCGCGTCGCCGCCGACCGGATCTCGCTCGACGAACTGGCGCTCGAGTCGCTGCGGCGCGAACTCGAGGTGTGGGCCGAGACGGACGGCCGCGAACCGATCGCGACGGCGGCCGCCGGGCGGTTCGGCGTCGTGCCGGGGCTGGTGTGAGGGAGAGGCGGAACTGATGAACCGACAGGTGCTCACGGTCGGCGGAGAAGGCGCCTACCCCACGATCGGCGCCGCGCTGGCGCAAGCCCAGAACGGCGCCACGATCACCGTCCACTCCGGACGCTACGAGGAGAACCTCGTCGTCGACCGCATGGTCTCGCTCGTCGCGGAAGGCGACGTCGAAATCGTCGCACGCGAAGGCAGCGTGCTCGTGGCCAACGCCGAAGCCGTCCAGCTGCGCGGCTTCACCCTCACCGGGCAGGACGACAAGCTCGTCGCGGTCGACGTCGTGCGCGGCGAGGCCGCCCTCGACGGCTGCCGCGTCACCGGCGCCTCCTGGGCGACGCTCCTCGCGCGCCTCCAGGGGTCCCTCGCCCTGCGCGGCTGCGCCGTCACCAGCACCGCCGGCGCCGGGATCGTCGTCGCGTCGCCGGCGCAGAGCACCATCGAGGACACCGAAATCACCGGCACCGCGTCATCGGGCGTGGTCGTCGCCGAGGTCGGGTCGGTCGTGCTGCGCCGGTGCGCGGTGCGGCAGCCGAAGGGCAACGGCGTCTGCGTGAACGGCGAGGCCGTCGCGGTCGTCGAGCAGTGCGAGATCACCGGCGCCGAGAAGCCCGCGATGGTCGTCGAACAGCAGGGCCGCGCCACCATCACCGGCCTGACCGTGCGCGACAGCGCGAACGTCGACCTGTACCTCACCAGCGAAGGCCGGGTGTCCGTTGTGGACTCCCGGTTCCTGTCGGCGCCGATGCAGGCCGTGCACGTCGCCGCGTCGGCCGCGCCGGTGCTGCGTGAATGCGTTTTCGCCGGCGCGGAACGCAACGCCGTGCAGGTCACCGGCAACGCGTCGCCGCACTTCGTGGACTGCACGTTCGAGGACTCACCCGTCATCATCCTGGCCGACGGTGAAGCGACGCCGAACTTCGAGCGCGCGACGATCCGGGGCGCGACCCAGACCGGCGTGCTCGTCACCGCCGACGCGAAGGTCCGGATCGCCGGGCTGCGGCTCGCGGGCCACGGCATCGTCCTTTCCGGACAGTCGCGATTGGACCTCACCGACGCGTCCGTCGAAACCGGGCGCGAGATCGCCGTCGAGGTAACCGAATCGTCCTGGCTGACCGGAACCGACCTCCACGTGCGGGGGAGTGGCATCCGCGTCGCCGGCACGGCCGAGCTGCAGGACTGCGAGATCGCCGACGAAATCGTGGTCAAGGCCGGCGCCACGCTCACCGCGTCGCGCTGCCGCGTGCACAACGGCGTCTCGTCCGACGACGGTGCGAACGTGACGCTCACCGAGTGCGAAGTGGACGGTGTGGCGAGCGAACCGGTCCGAGAGATGCCGCAAGCGGAGACCGTCGAGCCGAGCACGAGCGACGCCTCGGGCGAGGTGCTCGACGGCCCGCTCGGCGAGCTGGAGTCGCTGGTCGGCCTGGCCGGGGTGAAGAAGGAGGTCACCGGCCTGATCAACCTCATCCGGATGTCCCAGATGCGGGAGCGGATGGGGCTGCCGATGCCGCCGATGAGCCGGCACCTCGTCTTCGCGGGCCCTCCCGGTACCGGCAAGACGACGGTCGCGCGCCTCTACGGCACGGTCCTGGCGGAGCTGGGCATCCTGTCCAAGGGCCACATGGTCGAGGTCGCGCGGCAGGACCTCGTCGGTCAGTACATCGGCTCGACGGCGATCAAGACCACCGAGGTCGTCGAGAAGGCCATCGGCGGCGTCCTGTTCATCGACGAGGCCTACACGCTGTCGGCGGGCTCCGGCGGCTCCGGGCCGGACTTCGGCCAGGAGGCCATCGACGCGCTGATGAAGATCATGGAGGACCAGCGCGACTCGCTCGTCGTGATCGTCGCGGGTTACTCCGAGCAGATGGACGTCTTCCTCGAGTCCAACCCCGGGCTGGCGTCGCGGTTCACCCGGACCATCGAGTTCCCGAACTACAGCGTCGACGAGCTGGTCACCATCACCACCGGCCTGACCCGCAAGCACTACTACGAGCTGACCGACGACGCGATGACGACACTGCGCGAGTACTTCGAGCGGGTGCCGAAGAACTCGACGTTCGGCAACGGCCGCGTCGCGCGGAAGCTGTTCGAGGCCATGGTGAACAACCAGGCGTCGCGCCTGGCGCTGCAGCCGCCGTCGAAGGACTCGGAGCTCAACCGGCTGACGGCCGAGGACCTGCACGCCGAGCTGGCGAACCTGCCCGCGGCGGCCCAGGCCGCGGTGTCGGTCGGCACCGATCCGGCCGCGGCCGTCGGCGCGGCGACCAGCGTGCACCGGCTGCGCAAGCTCGTCGGCCAGAAGGCCGTGCGGGAGCACGCCGAACGCCTGCTGGTCCGGCTCGGCGGGCTCAAGCACGGCCGTCAGCCGCTCGGCCAGGAAGCCAACGTTGTGCTCAGCGGCGAGCGTGGCTCGGGCCGGGCGGAGTTCGCGCGGCTGTACGCGCGGGGGCTCGCCGAACTCGGCCTGGTCGGCGTCGGGCAGCTCGTCCGGCGCTCGGTCGCGGAGGACCTGATGCCGCGCTGGCCGGGACAGGCCGAACACCTGGTCCGCACCGCGCTGGACGACGCGAGTGGCGGTGTCCTCGTGCTCGACCTGGACGGCGAGTGGGAGTCCACTGTGCACACTCCGGGCCACGAAGTCCTTGAAGCACTGGCGGAAGCGGTCGGACGACGGCCCGCCGATCCGGTCGTCGTGCTGACCGCCGAACCGCGGCGCGTCCGGACGCTGGCCGGGCTGGTGCCGTCGCTGCGCGACCGGTTCCCGGCGGTCTGGGAGCTGGGGAAGTACACAGTGGACGAACTCGGCGAGATCGCCGTCCGGCTGCTGGTCCGCGGCGGTCACGAAGTGCCGGACGCCGTCCGTGACGCGCTGGCGCACGAGCTGGCGGCGGCGTCGGAACGCACGGTGCACGCCGCGCACGAACTCGCCCGCACGCTGTCGGCCACGGCCGCGTCCCGCACGCTGGCGGCGGCCGACCTGCGCGGCGTCCGCCCGCCGGACGTCGAACCCGCGGCGCTCGGGCAGGGTCTGGCTTCGGTCGGCTGAAGGAGGAGTCATGGCATCGCCCTACGAGAAGATGCTGGAGGACGCGCTCGGCGCGTACCAGCGGCAGCGCGAGAACCTCACCGCGACGAAGGAACGGATCGACGAGGCCACCGGCACGGCGACGTCCGCGCGCCGCGAGGTGACCGCGACCGTCGGGCGCACCGGCGAGGTCACCGAGCTGACGTTCCCGACCAGCGCGTACAAGCGGATGGCGCCGGCCGAGCTGGCCGGAGTGATCGTCCGGACCATCGCGCAGGCGCGGCAGCAGGCGATCGACGCGTCGGCCGAACAGCTCGCGCCGATGCTGCCGCCGGGGTTCTCCGCGCGGGACCTGATGGCCGGGAAGGTCGACGTCGAAGCGTTGTTCGCCGCTCGCGTGCCGGGTTTCGAAGGAGGGACCGAGGATGACTGATCAGTTCTTTGTGGACGCCGACGGCCTCGATACGGGCCGCAACGGCTACCGCGAGAAGGCGACCGAACTGGAGGCGCTGATGCAGCGCATCCAAGCCCTCGGCAGCTCCGGGCGCGTCTCCGAGGCGGCGGGTCACGACAAGAACGGCAACGCCTTCGCCCAGACGCACATGAAGGCGGTGGCGGAGATCCGCGACGGCGTCCGGCTGTGGGCGAAGGCCGTCGACGGCACGTCGGACGCGATCCACGATATGGCCGGCTCGTTCCGCGAAGCCGACCAGGGCGCGTTCGACATGGCGCGCGACCTGCAGAAGAACTTCCTGCAGCTGCAGGAAGACGTCTCGAAGCCGCCGGCTTCTTCGTAGTCCGGGGAGGTTACTCGCGATGAGCCTGATGGTGGATCCCAGCCTGAACTGGATCTTCTACATCATCGCGGGTGACGCCTGGCCGCAGGGCGACGAGGACAAGCTGCGCGAGCTGGCCGCGGAGTGGGACCAGGTCGCACGCGACATCGCGGCGGCGGGCCAGGGGTTCAACCAGCTGTCGCAGCACGTGACGGCGAACGTCGGTGGCGACGTCCAGCAGAACTTTTCGGACTTCTCGCGCAACCTGAGCACGTTGGGCGCGGACTACGTCCAGCGCGCACGGGCGCAGGCGGCGTCGCTGCGTGAGCAGGCGCTGAACGTCGAGAACGCCAAGTACGGCATGCTGATCTCGATCGCCGTGACGGCCGCGGAAGTGTTGTGGGCGTTGACGAACCCGTTCACGGCGCCGCTGGTCCCGGAGATCATGGCGGCCGGCCGGACCGCGGTGGTGACGGTGCAGCGCACGCTCGTCCGGCGTCTGACGAGCCTGCTGGCCCGCATCGCCCGGGAGGCGGCGCAGGAAGCGGCCGAAGAGGTCGCGGAAGACATGCTGGCGCAGTTCATCCAGATCGCGCAGGGCAATCGCCACGGGTTCGACTGGAAGTCGATCGGCCAGTCGGCGGCCCTGGGCGCGGTCGGCGGCGCGTTCGCGCACGTGGCGGGCAACGGTCTCGGCAAGGTCGACGGCAAGTTCGGCACGAAGTTCTCGAAGAACGTCTGGGGCGAGGCGGGAAACGAGGCCGCGACGGAGGTGGTGGTCGGCCTGACAGGAGCGGCAGCCTTCGGCGGCGACCTGGACAGCCTGGGCTGGGGCGCGCTGAACGGAGGCTTGAGCGGCGCGGCGAC
This sequence comes from Amycolatopsis sp. NBC_01307, assembly GCF_035975215.1. NCBI lineage: Bacteria > Bacillati > Actinomycetota > Actinomycetes > Pseudonocardiales > Pseudonocardiaceae > Amycolatopsis > Amycolatopsis sp. NBC_01307. The sequence goes on from NZ_CP108403.1 coordinate 1,642,390, forward strand.
GCACGGGGCCCACCACGCGGGGGAGTCGCTGCACGACAAGCTGACCGGGGGCGGCCCGGGGGCCGAAGGGGCCGGGCCCAAGGACGTCGGGGACGTGGGTTTCGACAAGGGGAACATCGGTCCGATCGACGCACCGCCGGCGCCGGGCTCGGGTTCCGGCGGTGGGTCCGGTTCGGGGAGTGGCGGTCCGGGTTCGGGTGGTCCTGGTTCCGGCGGGGCGGGTGCCGGGACGGGTGGTCCTGGTTCCGGCGGGGCGGGTGCCGGGACCGGAGTTCCGGGCTCAGGCGGGCCGGGTGCAGGGACAGGTGGACCGGGTTCGGGTAGCGGGGGTCCTGGTTCGGTTGGTCCGTCTTCAGGTGGAGTGGGTGCCGGGACGGGGGTTCCGTCTTCAGGTGGAGCGGGTTCCGGGACGGGTGGACTGGGTTCGGGTGGGGTGGGCTCCGGGCCCGGAGGAGCGGGAGCCGGTGCCGGTGGCTCCGCTCCTGGCGGGACGGCTGCCGGAACCGGCGGGCCCGGTTCGGGGGCGCCTGGCACCAGCGGAACGGGGACTGGCTCGGCCGGGACGGGTGCGGCTCCTTCGGGCGGCACGGGAGCCGATACCGGTTTGGGCGGGCCGGGCTCGAGTGGAGCAGGTGTCGGTTCGGATGGGCCCGGTTCGGGGGCGGGCGCGGGTGCAGGTGTCGGCTCCGGCACGCCGGCTCCTGGCGGAGCGGGCGCCGGTCCCGGCTCGGTCGGGTCGAACGGGCCGGGTTCGGCCCCGGGCACGGCGGCTCCTGGCGTCTCTGGTGCAGGTAGCGGCGCACCGGGCACCGAAGGTGCCGGTGTTGGCACAGGTCCCGGTCAGTCCGGTACTGGTGGAGTTGGTTCCGGTCAGCCCGGTTCGACCGGCCTGGGCTCCGGTCAATCCGGTAGCGGTGGTGCTGGTCAGTCCGGTTCGGGCGGGATCGGCTCTGGGTCTGGTCAGCCAGGTTCGACCGGTGCGGGTTCGGGTCAGCTCGGTTCGGCTGGCGCGGGTTCTGGTCAGCCCGGCGCGAGTGGGGCCGGCGCCAGCCCGGGTCAGGCCGGTTCGGGTGGGATCGGCTCCGGTCCAGGTGGATCCGGTTCGGTCGGATTCGGGCAGGGTGCGGGCGGGTCCGGTTCCGGCGTCGGCACGAGTGGTTCGGGTGTGGGAACCGGAACGGGCTCGACGGGTACCGGTGCCGCGGCGGGCGGTTCTGGGCCGTCCGAGGGTGTGGGCTCGCCCGGTTCCGGCACCTCGACGGGCGGCCCGGGCTCGACCGGAGTGGTGGGCTCCGGCACGGGCGTCCCGTCGGCGCCGGGCGGTTCCGGCCCGGGTACGGAAGGTGCGGTCGAGCAGGGTGCGACCGCACCTTCCCAAGGTCCCGCCGTCGGTTCGGCCGGGAGCCAGGGGCCGGGCACCGGCTCCGTGGGCACCAGTCCGGCGAGCCAAGGTCCCGGTACGACGGGCACCGGCTCGACGGGCCAAGCAACCGGTGCCGGCCAGAACACGGGCACCAGCACAAACGGTTCGGCGAACCCGGTCACGGGCAACCCGTCCGGCCTGGGCCCGAACGGCTCCAGCGCTGTGACGCCTGTCGAAGCCCCGGGCAGCACCGGTGGCAGTGGCTCGCAACACCAGAACGGCCCTTCGAGCACGGCACCGCAGACGGCCACCGGCCCGGGTGCCACGGGGCCGAGCACGTCCGCCGGTACCGGAGCGGCCCCGTCGGGATCCGGTGCCACGACTCCGGCAACCAGCGGCAACTCGGGTATCACCGCTCCCGGTTCCGGCCCGGGTGCGAACAGCGCAGGCACGAACTCGCCGGCCACGGGCAACTCGGGTATCACCGCTCCCGGTAGCAACCCAGACGACAACAGCGCAGGTATGAACCCGCCGACCACGGGCAGCTCGAGCTACGGTGCTCCCGGTTCCGGATTGGGTACGAGTGGCACCGGCACGAACCTGTCCGCGACCGATGATTCACGTTTCGGTGCTCCGGGTACGAGTGGTACCGGCACCAACTTTTCCGCGAACGGCAACTCGAATTTCAGTGCTCCCGGTACCGGGAGCACCGGCACGAACTCCTCCGCCACGGGCAGCCCGGGGAGCAACGTTTCCAGTACGACATCAAACCCGCCGGGAGCCGGCTCGCCCGGAACCGCGGTGAACAACACCGCGGGCGGCAATCCCGCACCCGGTCCTTCGAACGGGCGCTCGAACCCCACCGAAAGTGGACTGCCGGGACTCACCCCGCCGGACGCTCATTCCTCCACACCCGCGCCGCCGTCGGTGGCGGGAAGCGTCGGCGGGGTGGCTGCGACAGGCTCGCCGACGCCGGGCCCCACATCAAGCCTTCAGCAGCCGAACACCGGACTGGCGACCGACGGCGCTTCCGCGGCCAACGCCCACCCGACCCCCGATGTCGGAGCTGCCGAGGTCGGTCCCGGGTCTGGGACGGCCCAGACCAGCTCCGAGCCGACTACGGGAACCGGGCCGGTCAAGAGCAGCCCCGACCCGTCAATCGGTCCTGGACCGGTGAAGGCCGATGCACATCCGACGGTGGCCGCCGGGCCGGTCAAGCCCGAGTCGACGACTGATTCTGGACCGGTCGAGGGTGATGCCCGGCCGGTCACCGGGGATGGAACGGCGAACGCCGGCCCCACGGCGACAGGATCGGCCAAGAGCAGTGTCGACCCGGCCTCGGCGATGGGAAGTGCCGAGCCTGTTCCCGAGCCGGTCGTCGGGACTGAGCCGGGTGAGGCGGTGACCGGGACGGCCAAGGACGGTTCGCAATCGGCCCTCGGGGTCGGGTCGGGCAAGGCCGGTCTTGAGACTGGGCCGACCACTGGTGGTCTTCGGTCGGCGATCGGGGCTGGGCCGAGCGATGTAGGTCCCGGGGCGGCGGCGACTGGGCCGAGCAAAGGCGGTCTTCGGTCGGCGATCGGGGCTGGGCCGAGCGATGTAGGTCCCGGGGCGGCGACCGGGCCGAGCACGAGCGGTGCCGGCACGGCTAAGCCCCGCCCGGTTGTGCCGCCCTCGCCGATCAAGACTGATTCTGTGCCCCGCTTTGTCACGTCCGAAGAGGTTGCGGCCGCCAAGGATGGTGCGAAGCCCGCGGTCACCAGTGCAAACAGCGATCCGGGGGCCGAGAATGCCGTCAAGGTGCCTGCGCCGACCAGCCACCAGAGCCCGTCCCAGGCACCCCCCAAGGTCCACGTCGGACAGTCCACATCGGAGGCCACGAAGACAACCGACACCCGCCGTCGGGATGCCGCTCCGCCTGCGCGGCTGGTCTCCGAGCGGTTTGATCCCGCCAAGTCCATCGCGCAGCAGTTCGAAGGCGACGGCCTCAAAGACGGCGAACTCGACGGCGCCATCACCCAGATCCGTTACGACGTCCGCCGTTACGAGACCGAGGATGGTGGCTGGGTCCGGGACTTCACCGTCCCGCTCGACCTGACCTCGAACTCCGGCTCGGTGACGCCGGAAGCTCGCGCCCAGCTCGCGCAGGACCTCCAAAAGCACCTCGACGTCACCGTCAACCAGGGCAACCGCCTGCCCGGTGGTGACAAGCTGCACGTCACCGTTGACGTCCGGACTCCACTAGGGCCGGTCGACGGCGACTGGCGGAGCGACCGCGGCCGCGGCGTGCCGGTCGAGGTTCACGACTCCACAGTGGATGGAGCCCGGCCGACCGATCAGACGCACTGGGATGTCCACGACGCGAAGACCGGCCTCACCCACGAGGTCATGCACTACCTCGGCCTCGGCGAGGATTACCACGACGACCGGCTGCTGTTCCGCCGCGACGACCAGCCCGGCGTGATGGGGCCGGACGCCTGGACCGACTCGACGCTCACCGAGCAGAACCTCGCCAAGATCCAGGAGATCTCGGACACCGCGCCGATCCGTGACCATCATCTCGGCGACCCCGGCGTCACGTTCACCCCGCGTTCCGAACCGCCGTCAGGGCACACGAAGCCGTCGTCGAATCACCACAGTCCGGCCAAGGCGCCCGTCACGGTCAACACGGTGACTGTTGACGACCCGCATTCCGGGCAGGTGCTCGATCGGCGTGTTCTGCCGCCGCCGCAGCACACCGTTCTCGGCGTGCACGGCATGGATCCCGTGTTCGTCGGCGGGGACACGCCGCACGACAACTTCCGTGAGGCCGTCGCCGCCAGTCTGTCCGACAATGCGCCCAACGAGCACGCCCGGATCACTGCCGCTCTCGATGGCAACAGGGACGAAACGAACCTCGACGCGCTCGCCGAGGCCGCCGATGTTCAGGTTCATGTGCTTGATAGTAAGGGAAACTGGACCAGTCACGGCCCGGAGACCGGCCGTCCGGTCCACATCATCCAGACCACTGTGGACGGGAAACCGACCTATCTCGGTACCAAGGAGAACGTCCACATCGGACGTCCACATGTGAGCTATCCCGGCTCGACCGTGCTGCGCACGGAAGAAGGCCGCAAGGTCGTGCACCGCGGTGAGTTCGAGATCGAGACGGTCAAGGGGCAGCACCACGTGCGCCTCTACACCGCGATCCTGACGCCGGCCGTGCGCGGCTCGGAGTTCAAGGACGTTCATCAGGACGCCGACGGCCACGTCCATCCGTTCAGTGGTGACGGCAAGGAGGGCTCGAAAGTCTTCTGGGTCGGCGGTGGACGGCCGCTGCGGGCTCTACAGTGGACTGCGAAGTACGAGCACGACGTCAACCGCAAACCCGGGATGCAGCCCGTCCTGCGGTCGTTCCTCGTGCCGCTCGACACGTTCACCAAGGTCAGCGAGCAGGTCACCGTCGAGGCGCAGTCGCAGGGCAACAGCCTGTCGATGAACGTCGACCAGAACGGCGACACCAACCAGTTCGGCTTGCGGGGCAAGGACTTCGACGCGCTCCAGCAGCAAGCGCTCAAGGGTTCGCTCGTCACGTACACCCCGGGTGGGCACGACCGGCAGATGCCCGACGTCGCGGGCCGGCAAGAGGATCTCGCCGACCTCTACCACCGGCTCGGTATCAGCCCGGACTTCGACTCCGCCGCCCTCGGGCGCGAGAACGACCCGTGGTTCAGCTGGACGCCGGACGGCCGCAAGTACTTCCGCAACGACCCCGCCGCGCTGCGCGGCCTCGCCCGGACGCTCGGAAACCACTACCACACCTGGAAGAGCTCGCCCGACCTGTTCTTCGGCCCGGCCGGCGACAGCATTCCGGACGTCACCGGGCACGCGAGCCCGGACAGCAAGGCGCGCCGCACCGAGGACATGAACGTCTTCCTCAACACCCACGGTCCTGGGCGCGCTACCGTCGGGCAGCTCTCCGACGGGATCGGCGCCGCGATCGACACGGCCGTCCGGCAGCACGCTCCCGATGGCGTCCCGGTGGGTTCCAAGGAGCTGAAGGACGCCGTTCTCGGCGAGGTCAAGGACAGCCTGAAGCTGCCGAACCAGGTCTTGGGCGAGGCCATGGGTGACGCCCGGCGCGACACCCTCGACAACATCCGCGCCGCGATGACCGCCGACCCGCAGGTGGCGGCGAAGGCCGCGGACGTCGTCACCAAGGCCGTCACCGACCGGCTGACCAGCGAACTCGGCGACACCGGGACGTTCGGACCGGACGTCGTGAAGATCGTCCACCAGACCGTCCGCGAGCACTTCGACGCGCTCAAGGGCACCCGGGGCACCCAGCTCGACGGCCTCAAGCAGGGCAAGCGCGGCTACCTCAGCGGCCCGCGCGCCGAGGCGTTCACCAAGGGGATCGCCGACGACCTCGGCAAGAACGCCGACCTCAAGAAGCTGCTCGCCAAGCCGGGCGTCACCATCGCGCCGGACGTCTTCGCCGCGCAGCTCAAGGCCCAGGTCGTCCCGAAGGCGATGCACCCGGTCACGAAGACGTCGCTGGCCGGCCTCGACGCCGACGCCCTGCGCGCCCACTTCCAGGCCAAGCAGAACGACGTCGCCGACGCCCTCGCCAAGGAACTCGGCCGCAAGAACGCGGGCAAGCTCGCCGACCCCGGCTTCCGGAAGAACCTCGCGAACGCCGTCGGCCCGGAGGTCCGCGACCCGGACCTGCTGCACAACGCCCGGTTCGACCCCGTCACCCACGAAGACGCCGACGCCTTCATGGACCGGCTGCCCGACTTCGCGACGCAGGCCGAGATCGGCTCGGCCATCGCGACCGACGAACGCCGGATCAAGGCCGACTTCGACACCCGCGAGACCGACCTGACCGACGACGGCGTCGACGGCACGCCGTTCGCGAACGAGTTCGGCCGCTGGCAGGCCGAGCACACCCGTGGCTACACCCAGAAGAACGACCCGGCCGTGTTCGCCCGGCACCAGACCGCGGGTCACGCCCTGGCCTCGACGATCGAGGACGCGCTGGCGGACCCGAAACCGGAGTCTGCCAAGAAGATCGTCGATCAGCTGGTGTCCGATGTGGACTCCGGCGGCACCCTGGCGCGCAAGTTCGCCGAGACCGTCAAGCCGCAGGCCGACGGCCGCCCGGACCGCGCGCCGGGGCAGACGAAGCCGAACACCTTCGGCGAGCACGCGCAGATGGTGCTCAACCAGTACCTCACCCTGACCCAGGGCCAGCCGGACGCCGGCCGGTTCGTGTCGCGGGACGCGATCGCGAAGGCGATCCTGTTCCACGACGCGGACAAGGTGAACTCCAAGAACCAGTACGGCGACGCCCAGGTCAGCCACGACCGCGAGCCGGAGCACCGCGGGGCGGTCCAGCACATGAATCGCCACGAAGGGCTCTGGGCGTCCAGGCGCGACTTCGAGATCGCGCGGGCGTTCGTCGACTCCGACCCGTTCGGGTTCTACTTCCGCGACCTGGGTGTGTCCGCAAAGGACGTTCACACGTTCGTCAAGGCGCTCGCCCACAAGGCGAAGACGCCGGACGGCCGCACGCCGAACGCGTCCGACGTGCGCGACCTGTTCCGTGAGTTCCACCAGTACTACCAGGCGGACTTCTCCTCCTACAGCCCGCAGGCGAAATTCGTCAACGACACCACCGGCGAGGTCCAGGACGGCTACGACAAGTTGACCGGCCTGGCCGTCGAGGGGGGCGGTCACGTCCGGGTCCCCGGCGAGCACCGGTTCGCCTACTCGAACGATCCCCGCGACGGCGGGAAGACGCCGTACGAGCAGAAGTACCACGAACTGGCGAAGCTGTTCGACGACGCGGTGCACGACGGCACCGTGCTGGTCGGGGACACCGATCCCGGCCCCGACGGCACCGACCGCGACTCGGCCCACGGCGTCCGCGCCGTCCACGAGACGAACCCGCAGGCTAAGCCGACTGTATTGGCTCGTGTCAAGCCGCGTGAGTTCAGCGAGAACGAGACCCGTGCGATCGACGACGCCCTGAAGCACTACGCCCCGATCCTCGGCGAGCGCCGGGCGAACTCGAGCCGCGCGCACGCCGAGCAGGAGGTCCGGCACTTCGCGGCCGTGTCGTTCGGCGTCGAACGCGGCCAGATCGCGCCGACGGCCCGCGCGGAGTACCTCGCCTCGCACGGGACCGTGAACCTCTACGCGATGGGCGTGATCAACAGGGAGTTCGGCGGCGGCCACCGCGGCATCGAGGGCACGGTCACCCACGAACTCGCCCACGGCCTGCTCTCCTACGCCCTCGACGACTACGGCAAGCACGTCGGCAGCTGGAACCCGGACGGTTCGCCGCACCGCGAGCCCGGCGGCGAACCGCCGGCCGACCCGAAGATCCGCGACGACGTCGCCGACTTCAAGGCCGCTCTCAAGTCCCACCTGCTGGACCCTGACGGCTTCGCGACGCGCTCGCCGCGCCGCTCGGAGTTCGTGAGGCGGCTGGCCGACGCCAACCCGGACGTCTTCACCCGGCTCGAGAACGAGCTGTCCGGCAAGGCCGCCGAGCGGATCTTCAAGGAAGTCAAGGGAAGTCAGGCCGAGTTCAACGTCCACACCGGACACTGGGACGCCGACGGCTACCCGGCGTTCGCCGGCGAACGCCCGATCAGCAAGTACGGCGCGACCAACGTCCACGAGGACATGGCCGAGACGGCCAAGTACTACTTCATGGACCCGGATCACCTGCGGCAGCACGCGCCGCAGCGGGCCGGGTTCTTCGACCGGCTCATCGCCGGCTGGGACCCGGCGCACCGCGATGACGTCCTGGTCGACGACGCACCCGACACCCGGCCGCTCCGGGCCCGGCTGCCGGAGTACGCGCGGGACGGCCGCGCGCTCGGTGCCCTCGCGCCGGTCGACGTCCGGGGCGCCGACGAGGTCGGCACGCGGATCGAGCAGCTGCTGAGCCCGCTGGCCGACGGCCGGCCCGAGGGCGTCGACGCCATCACCGGCTCCCTCGAGGGCGGCGGCTTCGAGTCGTTCCTCGGCGCGGGCAAGGCGTCGATGGTGCGGGTGGGGGAGAAGTGGTTCGAGGTCCGCGTCCAGGCCGAGCCGGACCTGGCCTCGGTCGCCGCGGACCGGATCACCGACGCGACGCCCGCGGCCGGCGACGTCACCAACAAGCACGAGACCACGCACGGCGACCCGAACGCCGACACGACGACGGGCAGCGTCGGGACGTCGGTGTTCTGGCTGTTCCCGGCCGGGCCGTACGCCTCGGTCGGCGCGTCGGCTCAGCTCGCGTCGCCCGCCATCGAGCACACCTCGACCAGCACCGGCACCGAGCAGCGGGTCATCCGCTCGGCCGGTGACCTGCGGAACGCCGACGTCCCGGTGAAGTACCGGATCACCGTCACCACCCAGACCGGCGGGCAGACCGGGTCCGAAGTGGACGGCAGCGTCCGGCTCCTGGTGCCCACCGATCTCACCGGCCTGGAGACGCACGAAACCAAGGACGCCACCCCGCGCGACGACTGGGCCGAGCGCGTCGAGTTCCTCGCGCCGGAAGCCGTGCTCCTCGACGAGCAGGCGTTCTTCGACCAGGTCAGCGGCAAGCTGCACCCGTCGGTGACGAAGTTCGGCGCGCCGGGCCGCACGGCGCTGCGCGAGTTCGTCAGCGGCGGCGGCCTGCGGCAGGTGCTCGGCACCGCGCTGTCCGGCTCGCCCGTGGTGTCGAACGACCTGGCCAGCCCGCACGGCAGCTACCGCGAGGCGATCGAGCTGCGGGCGAAGCCGACCGGCGTCGAGCTGCTCGGCACCGTGCCCGGCGACTCCGAGGTGAAGCTCACGGACTCCGCCGTCGCCGGTGGGAGCACGTCGGCGGCCTCGAAGTCCGGCGGTGACGTCAACGGGATCTTCGGCGGCGGCGCCTACATCCCCGGCGCCGTCGGCGGGGTCGCCGGCGTCAGCGCGAGCGCGTCCGCCAAGGTCACGCAGACGTCGCAGAGCGGCACGAGCGTCACCACCAAGACCAACCTGAACGCCAAGGGCGACATCGGGCTGTACAAGGTGACCGTCGATCTCGCGGTGACGACGTCGAGCGGCGAGACCGTCACCGTGCCGGCCACCGCGTATGTCCGGATGGGATTGCCGGAGGCGAAGGCGCAAGGCCTTCCGGTGCCGGACGGCACGCGCGACAAGGTCACGCCGGGGGAGAAGCGGTTCGAGCCGCCGTACCTCGCCGCGGCCGCGGCGGCCGGGCACGTCCGCGCGGGCACCTTCACCCCGGCGACGAAGGTCCAGGCCCAGATCGAGAACACGCTGCGTGAACGCCCGGGATTCGCGAAGTTCCTGCCGCGCTTCGACAAGCTCCAGCGCGACGTCTCGAAGGGCTCCGGCGCCGGCACCGCCGAACGGCTGGGCAACCTCCGCAAGATCACCGCGAACTTCTCGCCGGCCGCGCTGCGGTCCAAAATGGACGATCTGCTCGGGCCGGGCGTGTCGACGCAGCTCAAGCGGCGCGGCCTGTTCACCGACGAGTACCTGAGCGTCACGGTCAAGGCGAAGCTGTCGCTGGGCCGGCACCTCGGTCAGGCCACCGGCCGGTCGGTCAAGGGCAGCACCGCGACGTCACCCACCCTGAGCAGCAGCACGACGACCGAGAAGGGCTGGAGCGTCGGGCTCGAAGGCCGGATGATGATCCCGAAGACGACGCCGCTGACGTCGCTCGGCATCAGCCCGACCGTCACGCCGGTGCAGTACTCCGACACCACGACCTGGAAGAACTCCGGCGGCCCCACCACCACGACGACCACCGGTATCGGCGGCAGCCCGGACGCGCAGGTCTTCGAGCACGACGTCGAGTTCGAGGTCGAGATCACCAGCCACACCCGCCACCGCCCGTGGGTGAAGAAGCTGACGCCCGGATCGCCGTTCCGCCAGACGCCACGAGTGTCCACAGTGGCCAAGACCGGCGACGGCCTGCCGAAGATCGCCGGCCAGGTCGACCTCTGGGTCAGCGACGGCTCGGCGCCGAAGACCGACCCGACGCGGTTCGCGCCCGGCAAACCCACGGCCGTCGACCTGGAGATCGCTCCGAAGCTTGACGCGCTGCTCGGAGCCGACCGGCCGCCCGCGCCGAAGTTCCTGCACGTCGAAGCCGTCGCGAACACCGAAGCCCTGCGGGACGAAGCTGTCCGTCAGCTCGGCCGCGCCGCGGGCGGCGACGGCGTCCTCGGCCTGCCCGGCGGCGAAGCCCGCAAGCGGATCGACCGGATGTTCTCGCCGCAGACGTTCCGCTCCGGCCTCCCGCGGTTCCTGCGCCAGGGCGCGCGCTCGGGCGGGTTCCGCTACGAACGCCGCGTCGCCGACCGCGTCGGCGGGCTCGGGATGAACGTCGAGCTGAGCAACCCGAAGCTCGTCATGACCTCCGAAGCGGGCGGCAGCGACACGACGTTCGCCGGCGGCACCAAGGCGGGCTACGAGAAGTCCCGCAAGCAGGCCGTCGAGGCGAACGCCCAGTTCGGCATGACCATCCGGGCCGACGGCAGCGACCCGCACGGCCAGGGCCAGCTGTACACCTCGGCCAAGTGGAGCCCGTGGAGCCGCACGAAGGGCACGTCGGCCGAGCTGAGCGCGAGCGTCGACCACGTCCGCCGCGCGCCGTCCGACAGCCGGACCGTGCTCGTGCAGTACGACGCCGACGTGCGGCTCGTCGCCGAGACGCGGCAGGAGAGCGTGGTCAACGGCGGCAAGTCCCGCGCCGGGGCCGACGTCAAGCTGCCGGGCGCGGTGTTCGTCCGGATGACCGAGGACCAGGCCCGCGAGCAGGGTCTGCTCCCGTCGGTCGAGCCGCGCACACCGGCGCCCGGCACGCTCACCGCGCCCGCCCTGGTCGGCGGCACGTCGAGTGCGCTGGGCGCGGCCGTCGTCGAGGACGCGCCGGACCTCAGCGGACTCATCCGGGACGCGCGCGCGACTCTCGGCAAGACCGGTGACCGGCTGCTGCCGAAGTCCGTTTTGGACGACTCGATGAACAACCTGCAGCGGATGCTGGACGCGGCGTCACCGGAGAGCGTGACGTCCCTTGTGGACAGTGCGCTCGACGGCGGCGTGCCGCTCGTCCTGCACGACCCGGGCGTCGTCACCACCGACACCTACCAGGTGCTGCTCAAGGCGCGCGTCACCGAGACCGGGTTCCTGGACGTCGCGCACGACGGCAGCGAGATCGACCACGCCGTCAGCGCGACCGCGACGGCCAAGGAGAACGCGGGCCGCGGCTCGTCCTACGGCGGCCAGTTCCGCGGCGCCGGACGCGGCCTCTTCACCGACAGCCACGCGAAGGTCAGCGGTTACGACGGTGTCTACAAGGGAGTGTCCGGGACCCGCACCAGGACCGACCAGACGACCGCCACCGATACCAAGACGACGTCGAAGACGGCGTCCTCGAGCGGGCCCGCGGTGCGGTACCGCGCGAAGGTGACGTTCGACCTGGTCGTCACGCGCGGCGACAGGACGTTCCCGGTCACCTCGCAGGACGCCGACCTCGTCGTCCGGGCCGCCGCCGACGACCAGAAGATCACCACCGGGTCCGCGCCGAAGGACCACAACGCGGCGGCGACGAACGTCAAGACCTTCACCGACGCCGACCTGAAGACCTGGCAGGACGGCGGGCACGGCGCGCTGCCGGCGTCGGCGACGACGGAGGGCCTGCGCGGCGCCGCCGAGGTGCGCGCGGCCGCCCGGCAGGCCCTGCGGACCGCCGGCGCCCGCGACGGCCTGATCACCAACACCACGCTCGCGTCCGCCGTCACCAACGAGATGCTCCAGGCGAACCTGCCCGACCTGGTCAAGGGCCCTCTGGACGTCCCTGAGCTGCACGAAGCCGCCGTGCTGCGCAACGGCCACGGCACGGTCAAGGTCTACGCGCGGGTCGTCAACCCGAAGCTCGCCGGGCTGAGCGACAGCGTGAAACTGGAGCACTCGGCGACCGAGACGGCGACCTTCACCGGCGAGGCCAAGGCCTCGTCGAGTTCCGAGCAGCAGCACAACCTCGGCGGCGGAGGAGTTACCGACCCCGGGCAGAACGCGCACTCGTGGGGCGGCCTCGACACCCGCTCGCCCGACGCGAGCACCGACCCGACGTCGTCGACGTCCGCCGGCGACCGGTCGGTGACCGGCAAGCCGAAGGGCCGCACCGGGCTGGTCGGCTTCGACGTCGAGTACCGCGTGGTCGCCGACCTCGGCGGCGGGCGGACCGCGGCGGTCGAGGTGAAGGTGCCGTCGTCGGCCCTGGTGCGGATGACCGACGCCGACGTCGAGGCGTTCCTGAACGCGAAGCTGCCGGACACGCTGAGCCGGGCCCAGGACGCGGTGAAGGACGCCGCCGAGGCGTGGCGCACCGCCGAAGAGGCCGTCGACCAGGCGCAACGTGGTGCCGACGACCGGTGGCTCGATCAGCGCGAAGGCGCGCGTCGATTGGCCGAAGACGGCCCGGCGCTCGGCGTCGACACCTCGACCGACGCCGTCCAGGCCCTGCGTGACGCGCTGGCCGCGGCGGAGACCGACGCGCGTGACGCCGGGGCGCGGCTGCGTGCGGGCAACGCGGAGATCTCGCGCCTGAACGACGTCGCCGATCAGGCGCTCACCCTGGCCGGGGCCGCCGAACCCGGCTCCGACGAGCAGCGGGGTTTCCTCGCCACGCGCGGGAGGGCCCTGGAGAACGCGGCCGCGATCCGGGCCGCGCAGCCGGAGCTGACCCGGACGCGCGGTGCGGCGCAGGACCGGGCCGAACGGCTCGCCGCCGTGCTCGACGAGCACCGCAACGACCGCGCCGACCAGATCTCCCGCCGGGACGCCGCGCTCGACGACGTCGTCGAAGCTCGCCGTCAGGCCGATGACGCCCGGCAGGCCTGGTGGGACGCCAAGCGGGAGCTGGACCGGCAGGTCGACGCGTTCGATCCGTCTACTGTGGACGCCGTGCTCGCGCAGGACACCGTGACCGGCGTCGATACCGGCACCGGCCTGCCGTACGACTTCGACGTCTCCCAGATCGAGGCGCGCCCGGTCACCGACCGGTCCGGCCGGGTCGTCGCGGTGTCGTTCCTGCCCGCCGCCGAGCACACCGCCGACATCGAACGCGACTGGGCGGACGACCACTCGGACACCGTCGGCTCCCTCCCCGACGGCGCGACGCCGGAGCGGACCGCGCCGCTGCTGCGTGACGCCCGGGAGAACGGCGCGAAGCCGGACCTCGACGGGCGCGCGTTCGGCGAGTGGGCGTCGCAGAGCCCCGCGCCGTGGGATTCGAGCACGCTGTTCGTCATGGCGCACGGCCGGCCGCAGTCGGTGAAGCTCACGCTGCTGGGCGGGCGGACCGTGCGCGTCGACGGCGCGTCGTTCGCGAAGATCCTCGCCGCGTCGAAACCGTTCGCGCAGGCGGCCGGGTCCGCGCGGCCGTCGATCACGCTCATCGCGTGCGCCACCGGCAAGCTCGACGGCCCGGGCGGTGTCGCCCACGACTTCCAGCGGGCGCTGTCCGAGCTGGGCGGCCCGCTGCAGGTGCACGCGCCGACCGAGCCGGCGCTGTTCGGCCGCCCGTCGGCGACCCTGGGCCAGGCGACCGGCGCCACGCAAGGCTTCACGACTGTGACCGACGGCGGGCACTTCGCGACCTTCGGCGAGCGGTTCAGGGGAGAACTGGCCGATCAGCCGGGGACCACCGTCGAGTTCGACGCGCCTGCCGCGACGCCGCTGCTGGACGCGTCCGGCGAGGTCCGCGGCGTCAGTTTCCTCGAGCCGGACGAGGCGGCGAAGGTGCAGGCCTGGCTGTCGCAGACCACCGGCGAGAACCTCATCGTGGAGGCCGCGCCGGACGAGATGCGCGAGTTCGCGTCGGGCGCGCAGCCGGCGTTGCGCGGTCGCGGGCCGGGCGAGGGCGGCGTGCTGGTCCGCGCGCCGTGGGCCGACGAACTGGCGCGGGGGAAGACGTTCCTCGTCACCGGGCACGGTGAGGAGACCCGCGCCAAGGTCTTCGCCCGGGTCGACGGCGAGCGTCGTGCGGTGTTCGTCGATGGCGCCACTCTCGCTCGGCTGGTGACGTCTTCCTTTGGTTCCGCGCGACCGGAATCGGTGACGCTCTTCCCGTGCGCGGCCGGACGTCGTCCCGGGCCGGGTGGGGTCGCTTTCGACTTCCACGCGGCTTCCGGTCTGCCGGTGCACGCGGCCACGGACTCGGTGCTCGCCAACCGCCGTGGTGACGACGAGCCGTCGGCGCCGCTGTTCGGCGCCACCGACGACGCGTTCACGGCCGTCGTCCGCGGCGGGCACTGGACGACGTTCGGGAAGCCCGTCGACACCGCGGCGGTCGTCGAAGAGCTGGCCGAGGCGCTGGGCAAGGACTGGCAGTACGCGCGCCCGGAGCCTGCCTCAGGACTGGTGTCGCTGGCCGATCGCGCCCGGACTCTCGAGGTGGTGCGGGAAGCCGTCGCGACGACCCTCGCGCTGCGCGACCCCGCGCCGGTGCTGGCGCAGCACGAACAGCCCGACGTCGTCCGCGCGGTCGTCGACCGGCATCTCGGGCACCGGGACACCGGCCTGGCCGCGGGGGCGCGTGAACTCGCGCGGGCGGTGCTCGTGGCCGACACCGGCGACGGCCCGCTGCCCGCCATCAGCGTCACCGGCACCGGTGCCGGTTCGGTCGCGAAGGCCTTGGCCGGGCACCTCGGCGAGGCCCTCGCGCATGACGTCCTGGCGCGCGTGCCGGTGAAGATCCGTGGCGGCGACGGCAGGCACGTCGAGATCTCCTTCGCCTCGACGCGGCTGCGGATCGACCCGGCGGTCGGGGAGATCGTCGGGCAGCTCCGGTCGGGGCTGCCGGTGTTGCGTTTGGACAGTGTCGCGGACGTCGTGGAGTCGAACGAGAATCCCGGTCTACTGTGGACGTCGGTGCTGGCTCAGGTGGCGACGTCATCGGAGTTCGACGGGGTCACGCACGTCGTCGACCGGCGGTTCGATCCGGCGTCCGGGAAGTGGAAGCCGGTCGGACCGTCCATTCGGGACTTCTTCCCGGGTGTGGGCAAGGGCGAGTGGCGGGACGGCCTGGTGTATCGGCCTTTGGTTCCGAGTGCCTCTGTTGTGGACACGCCTCGTACGCTCGCCGAGTCTATTGTGGAGCGTCTCGGCGACGGCCTGCCCGCGCCCATTGTTCCGGACGCGCTGATGGCTGATGTCCAAAGTGAACTGATCGTGTTGACTCCGCCGGGTGCCGCGCCTTTTGTGCTCGATGGCGCGTTGAGCCCGGCCGACGCCGCGGCCGTGGCCGGGCTGGCCGAGGAGTTCGCGTTGCTGCAGCTGCACGGCGTCACCGACACCGTCGTCGGCCGGGACGACGTGCTGGAGATCGCGGCCCGGGTGGCCGGCGGCCTGGACGTCGGCGCCGCCGCGGACGCCATCGACGCCCTGGCCCGGCACGGAGCGTTGCGGCCGGGGTTGGTGGCCGTCGCGATGGACGCCGTCCTGGCGTCGCCGGACGTCGAGACGCGGGCCGGCGCGGTCGCGGCGGTGATCCGGGAACTGGCCGAGGGGGATCTGCCGATCGGGGTCATGCGCGAAGCGGTGCGTGGCGCGGTGGACGACCCCGAGCCCACGCGGCGCGCGTTGTGGCTGATGCGGCGGTTCCGGGTCACGAACCTCGCGTGGCTCTACCGGTGGCGGATCGCGGAGGGCGTGCGACGCTATCAGGAACAGGAGAAGGCGGCGTCGGAACGATCGGCCCGGTTGACGGCCGCGGTGGGAGGGGTGCGTGATGACGGCTGAGAAGTGGGTGCTGCTGGTCGACCCGGCGTGGCCCCCGGAGCCGTCGGCGCCCGACCGGACCCACGTGGTCGGCGGCTGGCCGGCCGCGGCGGACGGCTCGATCGGCGACTTCGAGCCGAACCCGGAGTACGTGCCGTCGGGCCCGGACAGCCCGGCGGACCCGCTGGACGCGGTCTTGCGGCTGCTGGCCGTGGGCGACGCGGAGTTCGCCCAGGTGGCGTCGGTGTTCCGCCAGGTCAAGACGGCGGTCGCGCTCGACGCGTCGGGCGTACCCCTGACGGCACCCTCGCCCGACGGCGTCCCGTGCCTGCTCGTGGCGACGGCGCCCGCCCACCGCCACCGGGTCCGGACGGCGGGCTGGCGGGCGGTGGACGCGGCGGAGCTGGCGGCGCTGCTGGCGGACCGCCCGGGCACGGACCTGCTGCTCAACCCGGGCGCGGTCGGCTGCACCCGCCTGCCGGCGGCGACGGTCCACGACCTCACCTCGCGCCCGTGACGCCCGAAGTCCGTGAATGCCACATCGAGGGACACTAGGTCTCTCAATGTGGCATTCACGGACTTGGCCTAGTCCGCCGGACCGCTTGGGGTCACCGGGCTTTCGCCGAGGCGGTGCAGGACGGCGGCCGCCAGGGCTGTTCGTTCCAGCATCCCCTCGACGCTGATGTGCTCGTGCCGCGCGTGCGCGCCGTCGCCGACCGCGCCGAAGCCGTCCAGGACCGGGTGGCCCAGCGCCGCCACGAAGTTGCCGTCGCTGGCTCCGCCCACCGAGCACTCAGCCAACGTGACGCCCAGCTCCGCCGCCGTCGCGCGGGCCAGGTGGTACAGCTCCGCCGTTGCCGGGGAACGCTCCATCACCGGGCGGTTCCAGCCGCCCTCCACCACGAGTGTCGCGCGGGGGTCGTGGGCCGTCAGCGCCGCGAGGCCCGCGTCGATGCGGGACGCCTCCGCCGCGCTCGACACGCGCACGTCGACCTCGCCGGACGCCGCCCCCGCGATCACGTTCTGCCTGGTCCCGCCGGTGATCACGCCGACGTTGACCGTCGTCCCGGCGGCCGGGTCGGCCAGGGCGTGCAGGGCCAGGACCGCCCGGGCCAGCTCGTCGATCGCGCTCGCGCCCTTCGCCGGGTCCAGCCCGGCGTGGGACTCGACGCCGGTGGCGCGCACGCGGAACAGGCCGACGCCCTTGCGCGCGGTCTTCACCGCGCCGGCCGCGCTCGCCTCGAACACCAGCGTCGCGCGGGTGCCCGCCGCGGCCTCCTCGATCACCGGCCGGGACGCCGGGCTGCCGATCTCCTCGTCGCCGTTGAGGACCAGCCGGACGGCCGGGCGGGGCAGCCCGGCCGCGTCGAGCGCACGCAGCGCCCACACCGCGTGGACCAGGCCCGACTTCATGTCGAAGATCCCCGGCCCGGTCGCGCGGTCGCCGTCCACCGTGAACGGCCGGTCCGCGAGCGTCCCGAGCGGCCACACCGTGTCGTAGTGGGCCAGCACGAGAACCGGCTGACCGGCACCCGGGTAGTCGTAGACCTTGACGTCGCCGTGGACGCCGCCGTCGACGTCGCGCACCGACGCGGGCGGGCCCAGCCGCTCGCGCAGCCAGCCGTCCACCCAGGACAGTCCCCGGGCGAGGCATTCCTTGTCGTCACTGGGAGTCTCGATGCCGACGTACGCGGCGACGTCGGCCAGCAGCTCGTCGCGGTGGGCGCGCACCCACTCGTGCAGGATCGTCACGGCAGCTCCCCGAGGACGTGGCCGACGACCTGGGCGTGCGTGGCGAACCAGACGCCGTCGTGGCCGGTGATGTGGTCGAGCAGCTCGGTGAGGATCGCGATCCGCGAGCGGTGCCCGATGATGTGCGGGTGCATGGTGAGCTGGAACAGGCCGCCGTCGGCGTAGGCCGCGTCGAACTCGTCGCGCCAGATCGAGAGCACCCCGCGCGGTGGCGTGTAGGGCCGCAGGGCGGCGAAGCGGTCCATCATGAAGTACGGCGCGTCGTCGCGGATCCACTCCACCGGCAGCTCGACGACGCCGGTGGGCTCGCCGTGTTCGAGGAGCTCGTAGCAGTCGTCGTCGGCCATCAGCGACGAGTCGTACTTCAGGCCCAGCTCGCGCGTGATGGCCAGGGTGTGCGCGGAGAAGTCCCACGACGGCGTCCGGATGCCGACCGGCCGGGTGCCCGCGAGCCGTTCCAGGACGTCGGCGGCGCGGAAGGCGAGGTCACGCTCTTCGGCCTCGGTGAGAGCGGTGTTGCGTTCGTGGATCCAGCCGTGCAGCGCGACTTCGTGCCCGTTGTCCACATAGGACCGGACTTCGCCGTCGTGCAGCAACGCCGAGACCGCGGGCACGAAGAACGACGCCGGCGCGGAGTACCGCTCGAGGAGCCGCAGCAACCGCGGCACGCCGACGCGCGCGCCGTACTCGCCTTGCGCCAGCTTGCCGGGCAGCACGTCGCCGTCGCGCAATGCGGGCGTCTCGTGGTCGGAGTCGAACGACAGCGTCACGGCCACCTTCGCGCCGCCGGGCCACGACGCGGGCCGCAGCGAGCGGCCCGCCCGGACGTGCTCGACGTGCCCGCGCCACGTCGATTCGTCCCACCGCCAAGGTTGTTCCGTCATGCGTCCTCCAGGGCGGCGGGCTTGCGCGTCTCGACCTCGTTCTCCACCACCGCATCTTGAACGCGGGGAAACGTCGAGGGCAAGGGGCCGGAAGAGTCAGCCGGCCCGGATCACGCCCAGGCCCAGCGGCGTGATCTCGTGGATCTGCGACTTGCCCGCCCGGGTGCTGGTGATCAGCCCGCTCGCCCGCAGGACCGACGCGTGCTGGCTGGCCGTGGCCAGGGCGATGTCCGTCAGCTCCGCCAGCTCGCTCGTGTTGCAGCGGGTGATCGCCACCGTCATGAGGACGCGGGCGCGGGTCCGGCCGAGGAGCGCGGCCAGCGACGGGCCGGGCTCGGCGTCGCTGTCGAGGGTTGTGTGGCCGATCGAGTAGACGAGCACCGGCGGCAGCCCCGGGTCCTTGTACGTCGTCGGCATGCCGTGGGCGAAGAACGTCGGGAGCAGCCGGAGGCCGCGGCCGGCCAGGTGGAGCGTCTGGTCGACCGGGAAGCGGACGTGGAGCACGGGCGGGTTCCACGTGATGTCCGGGTGCAGCGTCGAGAGCAGCAGCTGGGGGCCGCCGCGCTCGAGGCCGGACTGCAGCCGGCGGCGGTCGCGCGCGACGGTGCGGCGGACCGCCGGCCAGTCCGGGGCGAGGCACTGGCGGTAGTAGTCGTGCAGCGCCGTGCCCAGCCGGCGCAGCTCGCGCGGTTCGCCGTCGCCGAGGCGGCGCAGCCACGGCGGGACGCGGGTGCCCTGCGCGGCGAGCTCGGCGACGTCGGCGGCCAGGACCCGCGGCGGGGTTTCGAGCATGGCGGCGATGCCGTCGCCGACCGTGCGGGCGCCGGGCGGGGTGAGGAAGTCCGGGCAGTAGCCGTACGGCGGCACGGCGGCCATGAGCAGCCGCCCGGACTCGGGGACCGCGGAACGTGACCCCCGGCGCCACCGGCCGAAGAACGGCTCACCCTCGGGTCGCCGGATCCGGTAGCTGCTCATCAGCAGCTCCCACATCGGGTCGGCGTCCTCGGCGATGGTCAGCTTCGCCAGGTCCGCGTCCGTGAAGTGAATTTCCAACATGCCGGGCGCACCCCCTTCCCGGCGAGAATAGCGCTGGTCGGACGCGGTTTCCGCCGGGGCGCCCGGCATTCCCGCCGGGCGACGTTTCGGCCGGGCGCGAAACGTTTTCGGGCCCGTTGACCCGCTCGCGCGGCGCTGGCAGGTTCTGCTCGACGGGACGTGCCCGCAGCCGGCTGGGGGAGGGCTGCGGGCACGCCCGGTGACCAGGGGCCGGCGACGCTCGAACAGGCGGTATCCGGATGCCCGCCGTGCGATCCTGGTCGCATGACGCAGCCCGGCGAACCCCCACCGGACAGCGAGGTCGATCCGGCGGCCCGCACCCAGATCCTGCTCGCCGAGTACAACGCGCTCCGGACCGAGACCGAGCGGCGAGCGACGGTCCAGTGGAACGTGTTCGCCCTCCAGCTGGCCTCCGCGGGCGCGATCTCCAGCGTGGCGATCTCGTCCTCGAACTTCGCCCTGCTACTGCTCGTCCCGTTCGCGGCGTACCTGCTCGGCAGCCGGTACATCCTGCACGACTTCCACCTCAAGCTGATCCGCCGCTACGTTCGCGAGTCGCTGGCGCAGCGGCTCGGCGGGCAGGTCCGGTGGGAGTCGTGGCGGACGTCGGCGCTGGCCGCGCCCACGACCCGCGGCTGGTTCAGCGTCACCGGCTGGAACTTCCTGCACCCGACCAGGCTGGCGTTCGAGGGGGTCGGTTTCCTCAGCCTGGCCGCCGGGCTGCTGTCCGCGGGCTACCGCTGGTGGCGGACTTCGGTGCCGTGGCCGTTGACGGTCGGTTTCCTGCTGGGCTGGCTGCTCGGGCTCGCCGCCGTCCTGCTGCTCGGCCGGGCTTTCCGGCGCGCGTCGGACCTGTGAGTGGCCGTCGCGCACGGTTTGCCGGGCCGGCGATGTTAACTTTGGGACAAGCCTGGAGGAAGGACAGCGATGAGCGAACCCGGCCGGGTGGTGCCCGCGCGGCGGCGGGGGCTGGCCGACGAGGTCGCCGACCGGATCCGGGACGCCATCTTCGACGGCGCCTACCCGCCCGGCAGCCAGCTGCGGGAGGTGGAGCTGTCCGCCGCGCTGGGCGTCAGCCGGGGGCCGGTGCGGGAAGCCCTCCTGCGGCTCGAACGGGAGGGCCTGGCGCGCAGCGAGTGGCACCGCGGCGCGACCGTGACGGCCCTGACCGAGCCGGATGTCGCCGAGCTCGACACGCTGCGCGCGGCCCTCGAGCAGCTCGCCGTCGCGCTGGTGATCGAGCGGGCGCCGGCCGAGGGGCTGGCGGCGGTCGACGCGGCCGTCGGGCGGATGGCGCGTGCCGCGGACGAGCACGAGATGGTCCGCTGCGACATCGGCTTCCACGACGCCGTGTACGCCGCCGCCGGGCACCGGCGCCTGCTCGAAGCGTGGGAGGCCATCCGCTCGCAGGTGCACCTGTTCCTGCTGACGCGCGTCGGCGTCGAGGCCGACGGCTACCTCGCGGCGATCCCGGAGGAGCACCGGCAGCTGGCCGCCGCGCTGCGCGCCGGTGACCGCGAGGCCGCGCTGGAGCTGTTCGCCACCCACCGCCGGCACGCGTTCGACATCCTCACCGGCAAGGGCGGCTCAGCCGGCCGGTGACGGCTCGGCCGTGAGCGCCGCGTCCGCGAAGCCCGCGGTCAGCGCCCGGAGCGCCGCGTCCAGGTAGACCGTCAGGTCCGCGTCGGCCCGGGCCGACCAGCGTTCGTAGGCCGCGCGGCACGCCGCCAGCACCGCCCGGCCCACCGCCAGCGGGTACAGCGAGTCCGCGGGCTGGCCGGTCCGCGTGCCGACGTACGCGCTGACCGCGCGTTCCCAGGCGTCGTAGTGGATCGCCGCGCTCGCGGCCAGCTCGGGGACCGAGCTGAGCAGGCTCATCCGCTTGCGCAGCTCGGGGACGTCCTCGGCGCGGTAGTGGTTCGCGGCCAGCACGGCCGCGCGGACGGCGTCCATCACGGGCAGGCCGGCGGGCGCGTCGGCGAGCAGCTTCCGGATCGTCTCGACCTCGGTGTCGAACTCGTTCCACAGGACGTCGGACTTGGCGTCGTAGTACCGGAAGAACGTGCGGCGGCTGACCCCGGCGGTCGCGGCGATCTCGTCGACCGTCGTCTCGTGGAAGCCCCGTTCGGTGAACAGCCGCAGGGCGATGACCTCCAGCTCACGGGCGCTGGTGCCCGGTGGGCGGCCGCGGCGGGCGGCGGGGGTCGGTTCGGTCATCCGTGTGCCGTTCGTTCGTGAGGCTTGTTTCTGACACTGGGTGACATTACTCTGCCTGATATTCGTCACAGGGTGCCGAAAAGAGGTCGATCATGCGGCTCGCGGAACTGTCCTCGCCGGACGTCGCCGAGCGCGCGGCGGCCGGGGCGATCCTGGCCGTGCCGGTCGGCGCGACCGAGCAGCACGGCCCGCACCTGCCGCTGACCACCGACACCGACATCGCCAAGGCCCTGTGCGACGGGCTCGCGGCCGCGCGCCAGGACGTCCTGGTGGCGCCCGCGGTGGCCTACGGCTCCAGCGGCGAGCACGCGGGCTTCGCCGGGACGCTGTCGATCGGCCAGGAGGCGACCGAGCTGCTGCTGGTCGAGCTGGGCCGCTCGGCGGCCGAGACGTTCGGCAGGCTGCTGTTCGTCTCCGCCCACGGCGGCAACGCGGGCCCGGTCGCCCGGGCCGTCGCCCGCCTGCGAGCGGAGTCGCGCGACGTCGAGGTGTTCCAGCCGCGCTGGCCCGGCGATCCGCACGCCGGCCGCCCGGAAACGGCGCTTCAGCTGGCGTTGCGGCCGAGCGGGGTCCGGATGGACCGCGCGGTCGCGGGGGACACGCGGCCACTGGCGGAGGTGCTGCCGCTGCTGCGCGAAGGCGGCGTCCGCGCGGTGACGGCGACCGGGGTGCTGGGCGACCCGACGTCGGCGACGGCGGCGGAAGGCCGGGAGCTGCTGGCGCTGTTGACCGGAGCGTTGGTGTCCCATGTGGACGCTTGGCACCCGGCGGTGGTCGCATGACGGCGCCTGCACCCGGCGCCGGTGTCCCCTGTGGACACCCGACCCGAGGCGTGGTGGCGGCATGACCCCGCGCATCGCCCTCGTCACCGGCGCGGCGCGCGGGATCGGCGCCGCGACCGTCCTTCGGCTGGCCGAGCAGGGTTACGCCGTCCTCGCCGTCGACGTCGCCGCCGACGATCCGGCCCTTCCGTACCCGATGGGCACCGCGGCCGAGCTGGCCGCCGTCGTCGCGAAGGCGGGGGACAACGCCGCGGCCTTCGTCGCCGATGTCCGCGACCCCGGCGCCCTGGCCGCCGCCGTGGCCGAGGCCGAACGTCGCTGGGGCGGGCTCGACGTCGCGATCGCCGCCGCGGGCGTGATCGCCGGGGGAGTGCCGCTCTGGGAAGTCCCGGAGGCGCGGGAAAAGGCTGTTCTCGAGGTCAACCTCAACGGCGTCGTCCATCTCGCCCGGGCCGCCGTGCCCGCGTTGCTGCGTCGGCTCGAACCGCGGGACGGCCGGTTTCTCGCCGTCGCCTCGGCCGCCGCGACCCGCGGCCTGCCGATGCTCGCGGCCTACTGCGCCGCGAAGGCCGGCGTCGCCGGGCTGATCCGCGCGCTCGGTGCCGAGCTGGGCCGCACCGGCGTCACCGCCAACGCCGTCAGCCCCGGCTCGACCGACACCCCGATCCTCGCCGAGAGCGCCCGGCTCTACAACCTGCCCGAGGCGGCCGCGTTCGCCGATCAGCAGCCCGCCGGCCGGCTCCTCGACCCGGCGGAAGTCGCCGCCGTGCTGGCGTTCCTCGCCGGGCCGGACAGCGGCGCGATGACCGGCGCGGTCGTGCCGGTGGACGGAGGCCTGGCCCTATGACGCCCTTGCCACCCGGCTTTCGCATCACGCTGGACCCGGACACCCGCGAACTCGCCGACGGCCTCTGGTTCGGCGGCTCCCCGGCCCGCGTGCTGCGGCTGACCGGGGCCGGACGCAAAGCGTGGCAAGAACTCGGCGACGGCCCGGTCACCTCCGCCGCCACCGGCACGCTCGCCCGCCGCCTCACCGACGCCGGTCTCGCCCATCCCGTGCCGCCGGAGCCTGACGCACCCGCGGACGTCACCGTCGTCGTCCCGGTCCGCGACCGCGCCGAGCTGCTCGGCCGCTGCCTGGCCGGGCTCGACCACAAGCACCCCGTGCTCGTCGTCGACGACGGTTCGGACGACCCCGCCGCCGTCGCGGCCGTGGCCGCCGCGCACGGCGCGAAGCTCGTGCGCCGCGACGTCAACGGCGGCCCGGGCGCCGCGCGCAACACCGCGCTGGACCACGTCGGCACCGAGCTGATCGCCTTCCTGGACAGCGACTGCGTCCCGGCCGACGGCTGGGCCGACCGCCTCGCGACCCACTTCGCCGACCCGCTGCTCGCCGCCGTCGCACCCCGCGTCCGCGCGCTGGCGCCCGACAGCTGGGCCGGCCGCTACACCCGCGCCGCGGGCAGCCTCGACCTCGGCGACCGGCCCGCGCGGGTCGCGCCGGGCACGCGCGTGTCGTACGTGCCGACCGCCGCGCTTGTGGTCCGGCGTAGTGCGTTGACGTCGGTCGCGGTCGACGGCGCGGTCTTCGATCCGGCGCTGCGCGTCGGCGAGGACGTCGACCTCGTCTGGCGCCTGCACGAGGCCGGCTTCCGCGTCCGCTACGCCCCGGACGTCGCCGTCGACCACCACGAACCGGAGACCTGGCGCGACCTGCTGGGCCGCCGGGCCCGCTACGGCACGTCCGCCGCACCGCTCGCGCTGCGGCACCCGAAAGCGCTGGCGCCCTTGGCTTTGCACCCCTGGCCCGCGCTGACCGTCGGCGCGTTGCTGGCCCGCCGGCCGGCGCTCGCGGCGCTTGCGTTCGGCGGCTCGGTGGGCAGCATGGTCCGGCTCCTGCGCACCCACGACGTCCCGGACGCCGGGGTCGTGCGCGCGATGGCCACCGCCGTCCGGCAGACCTGGCTCGGGTGTGGCCGCTACGGCACCCAGTTCGCGGCCCCGCTCCTCGCCGCGCTGCTGGTCCCCGGCGGGCGGCGGCGCTGGAGCCGCCGCGCCGCCGTCGCTTCGCTGCTGCTGGGCCCCCCGCTGACCGCGTGGGCGCAGCGGCGGCCGGAGCTCGATCCCGTCCGCTACACCGCGGCCGCGATCGCCGACGACATCGCGTACGGCGCCGGCGTCTGGGCCGGTTGCCTGGCGCAGCGCACCACGGTGCCGGTCCGCCCGGCCGTCGTGCGGCGCCCGCTGAAGATCGACCCGAAGGGAACACGATGACCTGGTTCGAGTCCGTCGCCGAAGCCCAGCGACGCGCGAAGAAGCGTCTCCCCGGTTCCGTCTACTCCGCCCTGATCGCCGGTTCCGAAAGGGGCCTGACGCTGGCCGACAACCTCGGCGCGTTCGACGAGCTGCGGTTCGCGCCGCGCACCGCCGGGCACTACGGCGAGCGCGACCTGAGCACGCACGTGCTCGGCCGCGACGTCGCGCTGCCGGTGCTGATCTCCCCGACCGGGGTGCAGGCGGTGCACCCGGACGGCGAAGTGGCCGTGGCCCGCGCCGCCGCCGCGCGGGGGACGTCCATCGGGCTCAGCTCGTTCGGCAGCAAGCCGATCGAAGAGGTTGTCGCGGCCAACCCGAACACCTACTTCCAGGTCTACTGGACCGGCACCCGCGAGGACATCCAGCGCCGTCTCGAGCGCGCCCGCGCGGCCGGGGCCGTCGGCATCATCCTGACCCTGGACTGGTCGTTCTCGCACAGCCGCGACTGGGGCAGCCCGCACATCCCGGAACGGCTCACCTTCCGCGAACTGCTGCGGTTCGCGCCGGAAGGCCTGACGCACCCGCGGTGGCTGCTCGACTACGTGCGCACCCGCGCGCTGCCGGACCTCGGCGTGCCGAACATGGCCCAGCCGGGCGAGCCGTCGCCGACGTTCTTCGGCGCGTACGGCCAGTGGATGCAGACGCCGCCGCCGTCGTGGGAGGACGTCGCCTGGCTGCGCTCGCAGTGGGACGGCCCGTTCCTGCTCAAGGGCGTCATCCGGGTCGACGAGGCCCGCCGCGCGGTGGACGCGGGCGTCAGCGCGATCTCGGTGTCCAACCACGGCGGCAACAACCTCGACGGCACCCCGGCGACTATCCGCGCGCTCCCGGCGATCGCCGAGGCGGTCGGCGACCGGGTGGAAATCCTGCTGGACGGCGGAATCCGCCGCGGCAGCGACGTCGTGAAGGCCCTGGCTCTGGGCGCTCGCGCGGTGCTGATCGGCCGCGCGTACCTGTGGGGCCTGGCCGCGGACGGGCAAGCGGGCGTCGAGAACGTTCTCGACGTGCTGCGGGGCGGCATCGACTCGACGCTGCTGGCGCTGGGCAAGCGGAGCGTGCACGACCTCACCCGGTCGGACGTGCTGGTGCCCACGGGATTCGAGGCCGACCTCGGCGTCGCCGTCGGCTGATCACCCGACGTCGGTCTCGGGGACTGCCTTGGCGAGTTCGTCGAACCCGGGCGGGCAGTACGCGGCGCCGGCGTCGTGCCGCCGCCGGACCGCGCTCGACGCGACGGACATGGCGACGGCTTCGCGGAGGTCGAGGCGAAGCCGCGCCAGGGGCCGCTGCAGGCGGTAGATCCCCTTGCGCGACTCGTGGATCTCGCCGAGGGGGTTCGCGTGCACCGCGGGGAGGTTCTCGACGCCCCACCCGGCTTCGGTCGTGAACGCGCCGTTCCGCAGGCCCAGGCCGTGCTCCGCCGCGCGGCCCGCCAGCCACCGGAGGGCGATGTCGGCCAGGGACGAGTCCGGGTAGCCGCCGCCGACGTCGCTGTGCACCCCGGAGAACCAGACCTGCTCGACCACCTGGTCGCCGGCGTCGTCGTGCCGCGTCCACAGGGCCGGCCGGAAGGCCTTGCGCCGCTCGTCGATCGCGACGGCGTGCATCGCGACGTCGACCCGGCTGCTCAGCTCGGTGTCGTGGAAGGCGAACCGCCGGTTGATCCGGTCCATCAGGAACTTCGGCCCGATCGTGGGGATCCCGAGCGCGCCCACGGTGTCCCAGACGCCGATGAACCGGATCCGGGTGTCTTCGTGGCTGTAGGACCGCCGGAACAGCTCCGACTCGATGTCCCGCGGCTTGATCGACCGCGCGCGGTACAACGCGTACGCGTCGTCGAGCCGCTCGACGGCGGCCGGCTTGAGCACTCCGGCGTTCCGGATCAGCCCGGCGACGCTGCGCGCGGTGTAGGCGCCGCGGCTGAAGCCGAACAGGAAGATCTCGTCGTCCGGCTCGTAGTTCTCCACGACGAACCGGTACGCGCGGAGCACGTCGTGGGCCACGCCGACCCCGAACGCGCCGCCGCGCAGCCGCGCCCGGCCGTAGGACCCGACACCGCGGTGGTAGTACAGGCGCTGGGGGACGCCGTCGAACTCGCCGGCGACGGCCAGGGCCAGCTTCGTGACGTTCGTGGGGGACGGCGTTCCGCCGGAAGTCTGGTCCGGTGTGTTCCACGTGCCGTCGCAGCAGATCACGAGACGTTTCATGGCACCCCTCTCCGGAGCTTCCCCCAACGGGTCGCAGGAGCGAAGGCCTGGTTACGCGGAATCGGACACGTCACCCGGATGGCGTAGCCGCGGCCGGCCGTTCCCGACGTCCGGGTCTGGACCACCGGCCCCCGGGACTGGTAATCCTTCGCGGATGACGATGGACGCGATCGCCCTGCACAGCATCAACCCGTGGGAAGTGTCGTTCCTGCGCGAAGAGGTGGCCGGCTACTTCGCCCACGGCATCGAGTTCGCACCCGGCGCCACGGTCCTCGACGTCGGCGCGAACGTCGGCGTCTTCTCGGCGGCCGTCTACGAGCGGCTGGACGGCGACGTGCGGATCTTCGCCTTCGAGCCGTTGCCGCCGCTCTACGAGACGCTGGAGCGCAACGCCCGCGAGTTCTTCGGCGGCCGGCTGACCGCGCTGCCGTTCGGGTTGTCCTCGGCGGAGGACGAGCTGGACTTCAGCTACTTCCCGGCCGCGACGATCTTCTCGTCTTCCTTGCGGGACGCGGGAAACGTCGAAGCCGAGCGCAAGCGCGTCACGGCCAGCATCGTCGAGATGATCCGCCGGGGCGGCCTGGGTGCCACGGCCCGCCGCGTCCCGGCGCCGGTGCTGCGGGGAATCGTCGGCCGCAAGCTCCGGGTGATGCGGGAACTGGAGACGCACCGGGTCCGCGTCCGGCCGCTGTCGCCGGTACTGGACGAGCAGGCCATCGACCGCATCGACCTGCTGAAGGTGGACGTCGAGGGCGCGGAGCTGGACGTGTTGCACGGCATCGAGGACCGGCACTGGCCGTTGGTCCGGCAGGCGGTGGTGGAGGTCGAAGGCTGGCGGCGCAACCGGGACACGATCCGGGAGGTGTTCGCGGGCAAGGGTTTCACGGTCAGCGCGGAGCAGGACCCGGTGCAGGAAGCCGCGGACATCGGCATGGTGTTCGCGGTTCGCTAGCCGCGCCGCCGGCGGAGGAGCGCGAAGGTCACGATCGACGCCGCCGCCAGTACCGCCGACAGGGCGGCCAGGAAGATCGTGGCGCCGGTGAAGGCCAGGGGGTCCCGGACGTCCCAGAGCGTGGCGTCCGGGCGTTCGGGGTCGTAGCCGACGCGGAGCCGGTCGCCCGTCGCCAGGCCCGGGTCGCGCGGGAAGTCCTTGAGCCGGGCGGTGATCTCCCGGCCGTCCGCGGTGGTGAACCGGACGTCGACGTTGTAGCTGGACTTCGTCGGCACGACCGCCGTGACCGTGGCCGGCGCTTCCTGGCCCGACGCCCGCAACCGGCTCTCGGTCCGCTGCACGGCGACGGCCCCGAGCGCGACGGCGACGGCGAGCACGAGCCCGGGGACGAGGATCCAGCCGGCGGCCCGGCGCGGCCGGGCCGGGGCGGGTTCGCGACGCCGTCGCACCCAGGCGACGGGGACCGGCTCGGGTTCGCTCATGTGTCCAGTATGGACGAAGGATCACGCTTCGCGGGTCAGGTCCAGCAGTTGCCGTTCCAGCCGCCGGGCGGCGGGCACGTCGATGCCGACGCCCCACAGCGGCGCCGTGCTCGCGCCGTCCGCCGCCGCGACGACCAGCGTCACCACGTCGGGCGGCAGGCCGTCCGCGTGCAGGTCCGCGTCCCACCGCTCGGCGTCCGCGCGGGCCAGCTCGGCGACCTCGGGCATCGAGATCAGCTGGGCGATCAGCGCGATGTTCTCCCGGATCGCGACCTCGTCCTGGGACGTGTCCAGCGACGCCCGGACGTACGCGCGGGTCAGCCGGCCCGGCGCGGTGTCCGCCGGGTCCAGCGCGGCGGACACCTCCGCCCGGAACGCGTCGAGGAGGTCCTGGGCGAGCGCGCGCACCAGGGCGTCCTTGGCCGGGAAGTGGTACAGCAGCCCGCCTTTCGAGACCCCCGCCTGCCGGGCGATGTCGTCCAGCGACGCGGAGACCCCGCGGGCGCGGATCGTCTTCCCGGCCGCGTCGAGCAGGGCCCGGCGCGTTTCCTCGGGGCTGCGCCCGGCTTTGCGAGGCATCGTCAGTCCTTTCCGGACGGGATCGTACGCCAGGCGATCAGCGCGGCGACGGCGGTGACGACGGCCGCCGCGACCGACGTCACCTGCATGGCGCCGGTGAACGCCTGGCGGGCGCTCTCGGCCACCGGCGACGCCGGGTCGAGCACGGTCACCGCGGCCGCCAGCGACTCCCGGACCTCGGGCGCCACCGCCGGCGGCAGCAGGCCGCGGTAGACGAGCGTCACGAGCGAGCCGAGGAGCGCGATGCCCAGCGCCGCACCCAGTTCGTACGCGGTTTCGGAGATCGCCGACGCCGAGCCCGCCTTGTCCCGCGGGACGGCCGACAGCACCGAGTCCACGGTCAGCGTCAGCGCCAGCCCGACGCCGAGGCCGACCGGCACCAGCGTCAGGCCCAGCCAGATGTACTGCGGCGCCTGCTCGGTGACGGCGACCAGCAGCAGCCCCACGGCCGTGACGGCCAGGCTGACGGCGACCGCGCGGCCCCGGCCGAGCCGCGTGACGACCACGCCGACGGCGGCCACGACCACGATCGAGGCCAGCGTCGCGGGCATCTCCGCGAGCCCGGCCTGCAGCGGGCTGAACCCGCGGACCAGCTGCAGGTACTGCGAGAAGAAGAACAGCAGGCCCATCAGCGCGAAGACCGCGACGAAGTTCGCCACCACCGCGCCGCTGAAGGCGCCGTTGCGGAACAGCGTCACGTCGATCAGCGGGTCGGCCACCCGGCGCTGGCGGCGCACGAACAGGACGCCCGAGACCAGCCCGATCACGGCCGTCAGCACGACCTGCGCGTCGACGCCGGAACCGATGGTGTGCTTGACCGCGTAGACCAGCGGCACGATCGCGGCCATCGACAACGCGGCCGAGAGCAGGTCGAAGCGGCCCGGGTTCGGGTCACGCGACTCCGGCAGCAGCCACGCGCCGGCGATGAGGAAGACGACGACGATCGGCACGTTGATCAGGAACACCGAGCCCCACCAGTAGTGCTCCAGCAGCACGCCGCCGACGAGCGGGCCGAGCGCGATGCCACCACCGGAGCCCGCCGACCAGATCGCGATGGCGCGGGTGCGCTCGCGGGCGTCGGTGAACAGGGTGCGGATGATCGACAGCGTCGACGGCATGATCGTCGCCGCCGCGATCCCGAGCAGCAGCCGCGCCGCGACGAGCACGCCCGCAGTGGGGGAGAAGGCGGCCAGCGTGGACGCCACCCCGAACGCCGCGGTGCCGATGAGCAGCACCTTCTTGCGGCCGAACCGGTCGGCGAGGTTGCCCGCGGTGACGAGCAGGCCGGCCAGCGCGAGCGAGTAGACGTCGCCGATCCAGAGGATCTCGGTGGCGCTGGGGGAGAGCTCGCGGGTCAGCGACGGCACGGCGAGGTAGAGCACCGTGCCGTCGACGGCGAGCAGCAGCACGGCGCCGACCAGCACGCTCAGCGCGGCCCAGCGGCGGCGGTGGCTCAACGGTGCGGAGGTGGGCGCGTACGTGGTCATGCCAGTTACTGTACCGGCTGGACGGTACAGTGAGCCAGGTCAGACCGGTCACACCACGCCGGGCTTGGACAGGAAGAAGTACGCGTAGTGCCGGTCGAGCGCGTTGTGCGGCACCAGCTGGACGGTCTCGGGCTTGAGCCCGCACCGCTCGGCGAGCTCCCAGAACGCCGCGATCGGGTAGGTCGTCATCTCCGCGAGCCCCGAGCGGTAGTTCCGCCGCCGCGGCCGGGTCCGCCAGCTGCCCGGGTCGTACTTGATCTGGATCAGCGCCAGGCCGCCGGGCGCGAGCAGCCGGGCCGCGATGCGCAGCAGGCGCTCGCCGTACTCGGGCGTGGGGATCAGCTCGAAGACGTAGAAGCTCAGGAAGACGTCACACGGCTCGGTGATCTGCCGCAGCGCCGCCTCCGGCTCGTCGACGTCGATCGAGACCGGCGTGAACGGCGTCGCGCACGCGTCGGCGACCTCGCGCTCGCACTCCTTCAGCGTCTCATCGGAGATGTCGACGCCGATGTAGTGCTCGGCACGCGGGGCGAACGCGACGGCGTTGGCGCCGCCACCGCAGCCCCAGTCGACGATCCGGTCCCACGACCGGGTGAAGCCGGTCATCCGGGCGCCGCGTTCGAACAGCTCCAGGTGGTCGCGGCCGATCGCCGACCAGAGGTCGTTCTCCTGGAAGACCGGGGCGTCGCGCCAGTGGGAGTTCGCGCGCCACCGGTCGCCGGCGGGCTGGTGCCAGTAGTCCTGGGCGTCGGCCGCGATCCGGCGCTGCGACTGCGTGGCGCCGAGGGTCGCCAGGGACCGGTGGACGAGTTCTTCGGTGTGCCGGGCGAGTCGTTTCGCCTGGTCAAGTGGGGTCGTGCGCATGATCGAGTCTGCGTCGCGGCGGCGGCCGCCGCGATCGGCCGGACGGCCTGATCATTCCGGGCCGGATGGCCCTACCGCGGCGCGCGGCGCGGGTACGCTGGAACCAGCGGAAGGAGGCGGACGTGACGCAGGAGGAGCTGATCGTCGAGTTCGCCTTGACGCGCCTCGACCACCCGGACCTCGACCTCGAGGAGCTGGCCGCGCTCGTGGTGCGGCGCGGCGGCCCGGAGCGCGAGCTGGAGTTCGCGTCCCGGAACCTGGCCGATCGCGGCGAGCTGCGCGGGGCCGCGTTCCCGGCGGCGGTCGAGCACGTGCTGCGCGTGGTGCTGACCCTGCGCGGCCGCTCGGACTGACGCCGGTCCGAAGTGGACGCCCGGCTGTGCGACCCTAGGCCT
Organism: Amycolatopsis sp. NBC_01307; assembly: GCF_035975215.1. NCBI lineage: Bacteria > Bacillati > Actinomycetota > Actinomycetes > Pseudonocardiales > Pseudonocardiaceae > Amycolatopsis > Amycolatopsis sp. NBC_01307. The sequence continues at coordinate 1,674,495 of NZ_CP108403.1, forward strand.
CGCCCGCCGCGCGCCGCAGGCCTCGCCGGTCGAACACCAGGTCCCGGGCCGTGCCCAGCGCCGTCGCGATCGCGCCCGCCAGTACCGCGTCCTCGCCCAGCTGACCGGCCACGATCTCCGGGACCACCGGGATCGTCGCGGCCAGTGACCGCCGCATCGGTTCCGCGAGCAGGTCGGCGTTGCCGCCGATGCCGCCGCCCAGCACGATCAGGCGCGGGTCCAGCACCGCCGTCACCGCCGAAACCACGTACGCGAGCTTCTCCGCCTCGTCCTCGACCACCCGCACGGCGCGCTCGTCGCCCGCGCGGGCCAGCCGGAAGACGTCCTTCGCCGACCGCGCCTTCGTGAGCCCGTGCTCGTGGGCCGCGTCGACCACGGCCTGGCCCGCCGCCGCGGACTCCACCGGGCCGGGACGGCCGGCGTCGGCGCCGGTGGGCAGCGGACCGAACGGCAGGTCGGCGATTTCGCCCGCCGCGCCGTTCGCGCCGCGGAACAGCTTGCCGTCCACCAGCAGCCCCATCCCGATGCCGGTGCCGACGGTCAGGCACACCAGCACGTCGACGCCGAGCGCGGCCCCGAGCGCGTGCTCGCCGACCGCGCACAGGTTCGCGTCGTTCTCGACGACGACGTCCGAGCCCGCCCCGGCCAGCCCGGCGACGAGCTCGTGCAGCAGCCCGCGCCGCTCCCAGCCCGGCAGGTTGGGCGCGCGGTGCACCGTCCCGGTGGCCGGGTCCGGGACGCCGGGGGTGCCGACGACGGTCGAGACGACCTCGTGCGGGTCCAGCCCGGCCGACGCGACGGCGCGTTCGACGGCTTCGCTCACCGTGCGCACCAGGGCGCTCGCCGAGCGGCACCGGTTGGGCTCGTCGAGCCGCGCGACGATGCTGCCGTCGAGGTCCGCGACGGCGACGCGGATGACGCGCCGCCCGATGTCGACGCCGACGACGTGGCCCGCGTCCGGCGCGGCCTGGTAGACGACGGCCGCCCGCCCGGGGCCGGCCAGGCTGCGCCCCGTCGCCCGGACCAGGCCGTGTTGTTCGAGGTCGAGCAGGGCTTGCCCCACGGTCGGTTTCGACAGCCCGGTGTCGGCCGCGATCTGCGGTCGCGTCGCTTCCCCGTGCGCGCGAAGCCTTTCCAGCACAAGACGCTGGTTCAGCGCCCGCATGCTGGCCGGAGTCCCCACCTGCGGCCCGTTTTGGCCCACCAAGTCCCCATCTCCTGTCTGCGTTGCCGCAAGTTTACCCACGGACCTCTTTCGACCCCGCACGTTTTATGTTAAGAAACTTTACTAACTATCGGACGGAGGCACGTCGTGAGTTCACCCACTCGTTCAGGGGACTCCGGGGCCGCGGTTTCCCCGCAGCCCGCCCTCGAACGCAAGATCGGCCCGCTGCAGGCCACCGCGATCAACATGACCCAGATGTGCGGTATCGGCCCGTTCGTCACGATCCCCGCCATGGTCGCGACGATGGGCGGCCCGCAGGCGATGTTCGGCTGGGTCATCGGGGCGATCGTCGCACTGGCCGACGGGCTCATCTGGGCCGAACTCGGCGCTTCGATGCCGGGCGCCGGTGGCACCTACATCTACCTGCGCGAAGCGTTCCAGTACCGCACCGGGCGGCTGATGCCGTTCCTGTTCGTCTGGAGCGCGGTGCTGTTCATCCCGCTGATCATGTCGACCGGCATCATCGGGCTGGTCCAGTACCTCGGCTACCTGATCCCGGGCGTCACCGACGACGGCGGGGTCACCGCGCTGGGCAAGATCATCGGCATCGGCGTCACGCTGCTCATCGTGCTGGCGCTGTTCCGCAAGATCGGCCAGATCGGCAAGCTGACCACGGTGTTGTTCGTGGTCATGCTGATCGCGGTGCTCACCACGATCGTCGCGGCCGCGACGCACTTCAGCGCTTCGCAGGCGTTCGCGTTCACGCCGGGCGCGTTCAGCTCCGCCGGCGACGGCACGTTCTGGGGCGGCCTCGGCGCCGGCCTGATCATCGCGATCTACGACTACCTCGGCTACAACACCAGCGCCTACCTCGGCGGCGAGGTCCGCACGCCGGGCCGGACGCTCCCGCGGTCGATCATCTTCTCGATCGTGGGCATCATGGCCCTGTACTTCCTGCTCCAGGTCGGCGTGCTCGGCTCGATCCCGCTGGAGGAGCTGAAGAACGCGACGTCGGTCGCCTCCACCGTGCTCGAACAGGCCTGGGGCACCACCACGGCGAAGATCGTGACCGTCTTCATCGTGATCGCGGCCGTCGGCTCGGTGTTCGCCGGCCTGCTCGGCGGCTCGCGCGTGCCGTTCGAAGCCGCGCGCGACAAGGTGTTCCTGTCGGTCTTCGCCAAGCTGCACCCGAAGCTCAACCTGCCGACCGCGGGCGTGCTCACGATGGGCGCCATCACGATCGTCGGCTCGCTGTTCACCCTGACCGACGTGATCAACGCGGCGGTCGCGACCCTGGTGATCATCCAGTCGCTGGCCCAGGTCGCCGCGATCGTCGTGCTGCGCCGCCGGCAGCCGGACCTCAAGCGGCCGTACCGCCAGTGGCTCTACCCGTTCCCGACGATCCTCGCGCTCGTCGGCTGGGTCTACATCTACATCTCCGCGACCTGGCTCTCGATCGGGCTGTCGGTGGGCTGGCTCGTCCTCGGCGGGATCGCCTACCTGATCTACGCGAAGACCGAGAAGACGTGGCCGTTCGGGCCCAAGGAGATCAAGGAAGCGTTCGCCGACACCGAAGGGGCTCACGCATGACGAAGTCGCCCAAGGCCAGGATCGCCGCCGTCACGGCGTTGCTCCTGGTGCCCGGGGTGCTGAGCGTGGCCGCGCCGGCCTCCGCTCAAGAACCCGCTCAGCAGGAAACGTCCAGGCCGCACGGCTTGAGCACGCTCGGCGCGCAGGGCTGGCAGGTGCTGACCACCGCGAGCGTCAAGGACGGCGGGGACAAGGTCTCCACGCCCGGGTACGCCACCCGCGGCTGGCTGCCGGTGAAGCCCGACGACGCCGGCGCGCCCGGCACCGAGATCAACGCGCTGGTGCAGAACGGCAAGTGCCCGGACGTGTTCGTCTCGGACAACATGCGCAAGTGCTTCGGGTACGTCACCTCGGTCGGCCCCGTCGTCACCAAGCCGTTCTCCGACCCGTGGTGGTACCGCACCGACTTCACCCCGGACTTCCACGCCGGCCAGAGCGCGAAGCTGACCATCCCGGGCATCGTCGGCGAGGGCGACGTCTGGGTGAACGGCAAGCTGGTGGCGTCGAAGGACATCGTGAGCGGCGCGTACGCCGGGCACACCTTCGACGTCTCGAAGCTGGTGAAGCCGGGCAAGAACACCCTGGCGATCAAGGTCTACCCGAACGACCCGTCGAAGATGTACACCCTCGACCAGGTCGACTGGGGCCAGATCCCGCCGGACAACAACACCGGCATCCAGTTCCCGCCGACCCTGCAGGTGTCCGACGCGCTCACCGGCGACAACGCCCACGTCGTGCAGGACAACGCGGCCGACCTGTCCAGCTCCTCGCTGACGGTGAAGGTCGACGTCACCAACAACGCGGCGACCGCGCAGACCGGGGACGTCGCCGCGACGATCACCCCGCCCTCGGGCGCGCCGATCGTCGTCAAGCAGCGCGCGACGATCCCGGCGAACACCAAGCGGACCGTGACGTTCGCGCCGGTGAAGATCAGCAAGCTGCGCGTGTGGTGGCCCTACTCGATGGGCGACCAGCCGCTGTACACGCTGACCACCGCGGTCTCGCAGAACGGGACGCTGTCGACGTCGTCGAAGAGCACCTTCGGCATCCGCACGGTGACCTCGCGGCTGGTCGGGAAGTCGGTGCCGCTGCCCGAGGGCGCGCGCCAGTTCTCCGTCAACGGCAAGGACTTCGTGTTCCGCGGCGGCGGCTTCGCGCCGGACCTGTTCCTGCGCTACGACAAGGCCGACACCGCCCACCAGATCGCGCTGATCAAGAACATGGGCCTGTCCGGCGTCCGGCTCGAGGGCCACGACATGCCGCAGGACTTCTACGACCAGGCCGACCGCGCCGGGCTGCTCGTGATCGGCGGGTTCATCTGCTGTGACGCCTGGCAGCCCGAGGACGCCTCGACGCTGACCGAGCGCGACTACCGGATCATGCACGACTCGGCCTACACCATCGGGCAGATGGAGCGGAGCCACCCGAGCGTCTTCAACTACGGCTGGAGCGACAACGAGCCGGTGCCGCGCCAGGAGAGCGAGACGCTCAAGGCGTTCAAGGAAGCCGACTTCCAGGTGCCGGTGATCGCCTCGGCGGAGTACAAGAGCACACCGACGCTGGGCAACTCGGGGGAGAAGGAGGGCCCGTACGACTGGGTCCCGCCGTCCTACTGGTACGACACGTCGCACTTCGACGCGGACGACTCCTCGCGGACCAACGCGGGCGGCTCGTGGGGCTTCGCGAGCGAGCAGAGCGCCGGGCACACCGTGCCGACGCTCGACTCGATCAAGCGGTTCCTCTCGCCGACCGAGCAGGCGAAGCTGTGGCAGGACCCGGCGTACAACCAGTACCACGCCAACTTCGAGCCCGACCACGGCGGTTACGCGTTCGGCACGCTGTACACGCTGGACCAGTCGATCACCCAGCGGTACGGCAAGTGGAACTCGCTCAAGTCCTATGTGGACCTCGCGAACATCGCGAACTACGAGAACGCCCGCTCGCAGTTCGAGTCCTTCCTGCACCACTCGACGGACAAGAACAACCCGGCGACGGGCGTCGTCTACTGGCAGCTGAACAAGGGCTGGCCGACGCTGCTGTGGTCGCTCTACAACGACGACGGCGACCAGGCCGGCGCGTTCTTCGGCGCCAAGAAGGCCAACAAGCCGCTGCACGCGATCTACGGCTACGACAACGGGTCCGTCACCCTGGACAACCTGGGCGCCGGTACGCAGAACGGCCTTTCGGTGCAGGCCCGCGTGCTGGACACCGCGGGCAAGGTGCTGGACGACCAGACGGCGTCCGGGCTCTCGCTGGGTTCGCAGGGCGTCAAGACCGGCGTCCTCAAGCCGAAGGTGCCCGCCGAGACGAAGGCGCCGGCTCCCGCGAAGGTGTATTTCGTCGAGCTGCAGGTGAAGCAGGGCGGGAAGGTCGTCGACCGGAACGTCTACTGGCTCTCCACGCAGAAGGACGTCGTCGACTGGGGCAAGACGCTCGGCAACCCGCAGGCCACGCTGTCGCAGTACAGCAACCTGCAGGCGCTGCAGGACCTGCCGAAGTCGCAGGTCAGCGCCGTCGCCTCGACGAAGCCGGGACGCGGGCCGGACGGCGACGACACCGTCACCACGGTCACCGTCACCAACACGTCGAAGACCCCGGCGGTCGGCTTCTTCCTGCGGGCCGACGTCCGCCGCGGCACGCCGGACGGGCACGAGGCGGGCGGTGACAACCAGCTCGCGGCCGCGACCTGGGACGACAACGACATCACGCTGTGGCCGGGCCAGTCGCAGACGCTGACCGTCACCTACAAGGCGTCGGACCTGCGTGGCGCCGCGCCGGTGATCAGCGTCGACGGGTTCAACACCGGCCGGATCGTGGTGGGGGCGGCCGGCGGGCACGGCCACCACGGGGACGCGGCGGTGCCGCCGCAGATCGAGGGGACCAGGGAGTGAGTGACAACCGGATTCTCGGGATCGACTTCGGCGGCACGAAAGTGGCGCTGGGGCTCGCCGACGACGACGGGAACCTGCTGGCCACCTGCCGGCTGGACACCGACGCGCAGGCGGGAGCCGACCAGGTGGTCGTGCGGGCGCTCGCCGGGGCTCGTTCGCTCCTGACCGAGGCGGGCGCAGTGCCCGCCGCGATCGGCGTCGTCAGTCCGGGGATCGTGCTGCCGGATCGGATCCTGCTCGCGCCGAACGTGCCGGGCTGGGAGCAGCTGCACCTGGCGGAGCTGGTGGCGGCGGAGTTCCCGGACGTGCCGATCTCGGTCGGGACCGACGCGAAGGCGGCGGCACTCGCGGAATGGCGGTGGGGCGCGCTGGCCGGGACCGATCCGGCCGTGTTCCTCTCGCTGGGCACCGGTATCGCCGCGGCGGTACTGGTCGGCGGCCGGTTGCTGACCGGCGCCAACGGAGCTGCGGGTGAGATCGGGTACAACTTGCTCTCACCGCAGGACACCGAGGGTTTCGCCAGCGGAGCGGCGCCGCTGGAGGAAGCCGTCGGTGGGCGTGGGCTGGGCGGCCGGGCGAGCAGTCTGCTCGGCCGCCCGGTCACCGCGGGCGAGCTGTTCGCCCTCGCCAAGGAGAACGCCGAGGCCAAGGAACTGGTGACCGCGGCGCTCGACGAGCTGTCGATGCACGTGGCGAACCTCGCGCTGGCCCTGGACCCCCAGCGCATCGCGGTGGGCGGGGGCCTGGTCCGCTCGGCGGACGTGCTGCTGCCGGCACTGGCGTCCCGCTTGGCGCACGCGGTCCCGTTCCCCCCGGAACTGGTGGCGGCGCGTTTCGACCAGGACGCGGCACTGCTGGGCGCGATCGCCCTGGCCCTGGGGGATCAGTAACGACCGGGTGGCGTGCCGGTGCCCCGACCCGGCACGCCACCCGGTATCACTCGTCGCCTCCGTCGGGGTGCCGTGGGTACCTTGGGTGACATGGGGGAAGCACCGTTTCAGGAACTCGCCGATGCCGGTGGCCTCGAGGCCGTGCTGCGGGCCGCGTGTCCCGGCTGCGACATCGAGATGAGCGACGCTCCGGGAGCCTTCGGCGGCTTCACGGCAAAGGTGAGCAAGGGTGACCGCGCCGTCCACGTCATCCCAGTCGCCTACCGGCGGTTGTTTCGCGTCCGGCACCAGGTTCGGGGGCAGGACCTGAGCCGGCTGTCCACGACCCGACTGGCGGAGGTCACCGGCGCCACCGCGGTCTGGCTCTCTGGCGCCACCGCGCGTGAGCTGGCCGCCGCGTGGCCGTTCGCCGACTTCGTCGCCGTCGCCGACGCGTACGAGAGCGGTGACCCGATCGAACTCAAGTGGCAGCTGTACCGCGCGCACGACCAGGACGGCCTGGGCGGGTTCGTCGAGGCGGCGATGCGGGAGCCGAGGTTGCGGCGGATGTACCCGGTCAAGTCGGTGGACACGATGTCGTTCCAGCCGACCACAGCGTGGTCCCGGTCGCCCGGCCCGTGGGTGCGCCCGGCCGGCGGCGGCCGGTTCGAGATCGTCGAGCCCCGGGGTGAGGATCCCGCCGTCACCTACGACGCCGCGGAGGCGGTCCGGGTGTGCGTGGCCGCGCTGGACTGTGACAAGCGCTGAGCGCCGTCGTTCTCAGGCCGCCGCCGCCGCGAGTTCTTCGGTGCGGCGGAAGGCCTCCGGCGACAGCTGGAACCACACGAGGACCGCGCTCATCGCCTGGATCGCCGCGACCATCACCCACACCCCGCGCAGGCTCCAGTGGGCCGCGACCAGACCGCCGGTCAACGCGCCCAGCGGCGTCAGGCCCCAGGCCAGCGCGCGGTGGCTCGTCAGCACCCGGCCCAGCAGCGGGGCCGGCGTGAAACGCTGGCGGCTCGACTGCGAACAGACGTTCCAGACCAGCACCGTCGAGGTCATGAACACCAGCACCGCCCCGATCAGCGGCGGCCACGGCGGCAGCACGGCCAGCAGCAGCGGCGACACCGCGCCCAGGCCCTGCGCGAGCCGCATCGACCACGAGTAGCCGAGCCGGTCGACGATCCGCTGCACCACGAACGACGACAGCACCCAGCCGACCGCGAGACACGCCAGCAGCAGCCCGTACCCGACCGAGCCGACGTGCAGGATCTGCGTCGCGTACAGCACCAGCATGGAGCTGCTGGCACTCGCGGCGAACGAGCCCAGCGCGACGTTGATCGTGATCGACCGCAGCAGCGGCGTCCGGACCAGGTGGGTGAGCCCGGCCGAGAGGTCACGCAGCGGGTGCGTCCGCGCGGCGACGATCGACTCGGACGGGATCCGTCGCGCCAGTACCAGCGCGACCAGCGCGAACGCGGCGGCCAGCCACGCGGGCGCCCCGGTGCCGACGGCGATCAGGAACCCGGTCGCCGGCGGCACGATGAACTGCACCACGCCCCGGTCGATCACCGTCAGCCGCGCGTTGGCGTGGGCCAGCCGGTCGGGCGCGACCAGTTCGGGCACGAGCGCGCCGCTCGCGCCGTCGCCGAGCACCTGCGCGGAGGTGATGACGAACGCGATGACGAGCAGCGCGGGCAGCGTCAGCGCCCCGGCCGTGGTGATCGCGCCCAGCACCAGCGCGGTCCCGACCTGCACGGCGTACGCCCAGGCGAGCACGGTGGTCCGCCGGACGCGGTCGATGAGCACCCCGGCGAACAGCGACAACAGCAGCCACGGCGCCTGCCCGAAGACGTTGACCAGCGACACCTCGCGCGGATCGGTGGTGATCGACACGGCCAGCAGGGGCAGCGCCGCCAGCAACAGTCCCTCACAGGCCGAACCGGACACCGCGACGGCCTGCAGCCGCACCCATCTGCTGGTCATGATCGTTACCTTGCCTAACGATCGCGCCCGACCCAAGCGATTTACGCTCTAGGCGCTGCCGGAGTGAGTCTGCTCGATGGGCTTCGTGATCCAGGTGGTTCCTGACGGTGCGGGCGGGTCGCCCTCGTACCGGGGTTGTACTCGGGCGGGCCGCCCGTGCCGTCAGGGGCCGCCTGGGCGCGAAGACCGCGAGCGTGACTTGCTCCGGTAGTGCCTAGGCTGATCACCGTGGATCAGCTCCGGGTGCCATCGCCGCTGGTCGAGCTGCGGGAACCCGGCCTCGGCGTGCGCGTCTTCCTCAAGCGCGACGACCTGATCCACCCCGAGCTGCCCGGCAACAAGTGGCGCAAGCTCAAGCACAACCTCCGCGACGCGGCCGGCGCGAAGAGGCTGCTGACGTTCGGCGGCGCCTACTCCAACCACCTGCTCGCCACGGCCGCCGCCGGGCACCACTTCGGCTTCGAGACGATCGGCGTCGTGCGTGGTGAGGAGCACCGGCCACTCAACGACGTCCTGGCCGCGGCCGTCGCCCACGGCATGGCGCTGACCTACCTCGACCGCACGGCGTACCGCGCGAAGACCGAGGCACTGCCCGCCTTGCGCCGCCGGTGGGGCGAGTTCTTCCTCATCCCGGAAGGCGGCGCGAACCCGGCGGGCGTGCGCGGCTGCGCGGAGCTGGTCGCCGAGATCGACGTCCCGTTCGACGTCGTCGCCTGCTCGTGCGGCACCGGCACGACGCTGGCCGGGATCGCCGCCGCCCTCGCACCCGGGCAGCGCGCCCTCGGCTTCTCCGCGCTGAAAGGCGGCTTCCTCGACGCCGACGTCACGCGCCTGCAGACCGAGACCTACGGCGGCCGTCGCGGGGACTGGTCGATCGACGCGGACTTCGCGTTCGGCGGCTTCGCGCGTCGCGCGCCGGACCTCGACGCGTTCATCGACGGTTTCGAGGCCCGGCACGGCCTTCGGCTCAACTGGGTCTACGAAGCGAAGATGGTGTACGGCCTCTTGGAGCGGATCCGCCGTGGCGGCTTCGCGCCCGGGACGACGATCGTTGCCGTCGTCGCCGGGTAGGTCAGCGGCGCACGCGGGTCGACTCGCGGACGACCAGCTCCGGGGTGAACACCACGGCCTGCCGTTCCGTCTTCGTGTCCGCCGTCTCGGCCAGCAGCAGCTCCGCCGCGGTGCGCCCGAGGCGTTGCGCCGGCTGCCGGACCGACGTCAGCGGGACCGCCGCCGCGCCGGCGAACTCGATGTCGTCGTAGCCGACGATCGCCATCTCCTCCGGGACGCGCACGCCCGCGCCCACCATCGCCTGCAGCACGCCCAGCGCGAGCAGGTCGTTGGCGCAGAACACCGCCGTCGGCCGGGGACTCATGCCGAGCAGCCGGGAACCCGCGTCGCGCCCCGATGCGACGTCCAGGCCGAGCCCCTCCAGCACCGTCAGCTCCGCCGCCGAACTCCCCAGCACCGAGTGAACACCCTGCTCGCGGTCGCGGCACTGGGCGAGGATGGCCGGGCCGTTGACGAACGCGATCCGCTCGTGGCCGGTCTCCAGCAGGTGCCGGGCGCCGAGCGCGCCGCCGGCGATGTCGTCCACCGCCACCGAACTCGCTTCGGACGTCGGGGCCTTGCGGTCGACGAAGACGTACGGCGTGCCACTGCGCCGGAACGCGTGCAGCGCCTCGCTCGTCGCCCCGACCGGGCTCAGCAGCACCCCGCGGACCCGCTGCTCGGCGAACATCGCCAGGTACGACGCTTCGAGGTCGGAGCGCTGCCCGCTGTTGCAGGTGATGATGTTGAGGCCTTCGGCGTGCGCGGCCTGCTCGGCCCCGCGGGCGACGTCGACGAAGAACGGGTTCCCGAGGTCCAGCACCAGCAGCCCCATGATCCGGCTGCTGCCGGCGCGCAGCTGCCGCGCGGACTCGTCGCGGACGTACCCGAGCTCTTCGATGACCGAGAGCACCCGGTTGCGGGTGGCGGTCGCGACCACGTGCGGCCGGTTGACCACATTGGACACCGTGCCGATCGAGACGCCGGCCTGCTTGGCGACGTCCTTGATGCCGACCACCGAACCCCCTCGCTGAGAAAGGGTCAGCCTAGCACGCGGATGAAACGTTTCAGCGAATGTCTCACCCCGGTCATTTCCCACCGTTCGTCGCATGATCGCGGTACTAGGATTCGTCTCGCGTTCCTGCCACTGGGAGGAGTCCGGGTGCGGATCTTCACGATCGTCCTGTCGCTGGTGCTGATGACCGGGATGTCGGGGGTCGCCTCGGCCGATCCCGTCCTCGAGCACGACACCGACGATCCCGTGCCGGCGGCGCCCGCGGTGACGCGGCCGGACACGCAGCACTGCACCGTCACGCTCGCCGACGCCTTCCGCTCCAACGCCGCCGACGGCACCTCGCAGTTCTACCAAGGAACGCTCACGCCGCCGAAGGCGTGCGCCGGGCCGTGGGCGAAGGTCGTGATGGACCAGACCGTCACCGTCAGCGGGCGGCAGTACGACCGGATCGGCGACCTGAAGATCGGCGACGCCGAGGTCTGGTGGGGGACCACCGAAGAACCCAGCGGCGAGGGCAACCGCCCGATCACCTACCACTTCGACAAGGACCTCACGCCGTACGCCGCGCTGCTGCGCACCCCGCAGCCCTTCCGTGGCGGCATCGAGAACTTCACCTCCGACGTCTACACCGGCGTCTACGCCCAGACCGTCACGCTCACCTACTACCGCGCCGACCGGAAGCACCCGGCGCCCGACGTCGCCGACCACGTCGCCGGGATGGGCCACGCCGACGCGACCCCCGCGGCGCCGACCGTCCACTTCACCGCGAAGGACCTGCCGCGCAACATCACCCGCGCGCAGCTCGAGGTGACGCTCGAAGGCCACGCCTGCGACGAGCAGTGGTTCGACGACGTCCCCGACGAGGTCTCGGCGAAGTACCCGGCGGCGGGGATGTGCGGCCACGGGCCCTACCGCGAGGCGAACTTCGCGATCGACGGGACGGCCGCCGGCTCGGCGTTCACCTTCCCGCACATCTACTCCGGCGGCATCGTCCCGCAGCTGTGGCGGCCGATCGTGGCGATCGACACGTTCAGCCTGCACGCCGAGACCTACGACGTCACGCCGTTCGTGGGCAGGCTCGTCGACGGCGGCGCGCACGACCTGTCGTTCACCGTGCCGGACATCGGCGGCGAATGGACGGTCGTGCCCACCTTGCTGCTCTACACCGACGACCACGCCGCGCGGACGTCCGGCGCGCTCACCCAGGACGACGTCGCGGCGGCGCCGGTCCGGCAGACGACGGTGAAGGACATCGCCGGCGGCGTCAACGCGACGGTCACCGCGAAGCGCCGCGACGTCACCGCGGGCTACGTCGACACGTCGGCGGGGCGCGTTTACACCCGCGTCGAGCGCACCCGCGACTACCGCAACAGCGACGACGTCACCGGCGGCGGCTTCACCCAGCACGTCGTCCAGGCCGACGCGGGCCAGCAGACCTCGACGTCCACTGTGGACGGCCGGGTGCGGACTGCGGACCGGCACACCTGGTCCTACCCGCTGACCACCGACGCCACCGCGAACATCACCGACGACCAGAACCTGCGGATCTCCGGCGCCGCCGAGATGACCAAGATCCTCGGCGACCTGACCGGCGACGGCCGGTCGTGGCGCCCGGTGCGGGCGTCGCGGGAGTGGCTGTCCGCGTCCGGCGTGCTGGCGCGCACGAACGGCGTCAACACCGAGGCGGACGGGCAGTCCAAGACGCTCTACACGGGAGCCGACGACGCGGGCCGGCCGTACCTGCACTACATCGCCAGCCAACACGGACGGATCACCGAAAACCGGGAGCTACCGCCGCGAAGGTGAACCCCGTCTCGCTGCCGCTCACCCGATCGGGCTAGTGGGGTACTGTCGGAGACATGGGGAGTCTCCGCTCACGGGTCCTGGGCTGGGTCGGCCGACGCTACCTCGCGCGGCAGTCGAAAAAGGGCTTCGACCTCGAGAAGATGTCGTCCTTCCTGCCGGATTCGGCGCTGCTGCCGCTCAAGCGCGAGGGTCTCGACCCGGTCGCCGAGCTGGCCGCGACCCGGGCCGAGGCCCCGATCAGCAAGCTCGACCTGCCGTTCGGGATGAACGCCTGGCTGGTCACGGGGTACGACGAGGCGAAGGCCGTCCTCGGCAAGGTGACCGGGTTCTCCAGCGACTTCACCAACCTGGTGGGCAGCGCCGGGGTGACCGAGGACCAGAACCCGGGCGGCCTCGGGTTCGCGGACCCGCCGGTGCACACCCGGCTGCGCAAGCTGCTCACGCCCGAGTTCACCATGCGCCGGCTGAGCAGGCTGACCCCGCGCATCGACGAGATCGTCGCCGAGCAGCTCGACGCGATGGCCGCCACCGACGGCCCGGTCGATCTGTGGCAGGCGTTCGCGCTGCCGATCCCGTCGCTCACCATCTGCGAGCTGCTCGGCGTGTCCTACGAGGACCGCGAGGACTTCCAGCGGCTCAGCACCGCCCGTTTCGACCTGTTCGGCGGCGCCAGCGCGTCGCTCGGCGCGATGACGGAGTCGCTGACCTACCTGCTCGACATCGTGAAGAAGCAGCGCGAAGAGCCGGGCGACGGCCTGCTCGGCATGCTGATCAAGGAACACGGCGACGAGATCTCCGACCGCGAGCTGGCCGGGCTCGCCGACGGCGTGCTCACCGGCGGCCTGGAGACCACGGCGAGCATGCTCGCCCTGGGCGCGCTGGTGCTGCTGCGCGACGAGAAGGCGTTCGACGCCGTCCGTGGCGACGACGAGTCCGTGCACCGTTTCGTCGAGGAGCTGCTGCGCTACCTGACGGTCGTCCAGATGGCGTTCCCACGGTTCGCCAAGCAGGACATGGAGATCGGCGGCGTCCACATAGCCGAGGGCGACATCGTGCTGGTGTCGCTGTCGGTCGCGGACCGCGACCCGAAGCTGGGCCCGGACATGGAGAAGTTCGACGCCACCCGCGAGCCGACATCGCACTTGGCGTTCAGCTACGGCATCCACCGCTGCATCGGCGCCGAGCTGGCCCGGATGGAGCTGCGCACGGCGTACCCCGCCCTGGTGCGCCGGTTCCCGAACCTGCGCCTGGCCGTGCCGGCCGAGGAGCTGGCGTTCCGCAAGGTGTCCATTGTGTACGGGCTGGACGAACTCCCGGTCCTGGTGGACTGAGCCCCTGCCCGCCCGTCCTTTGTGGATCGTGCCGGCCGCCGGGGGCTCGGATGGTCGCCGCCGTCAGGTCCAGTTGCCCTCGGTGGGGCGGGTGTCGGGTACGTCCGGGTCGTACTCGAACGGGATGGCGACCAAGCCGGCGAAGGTGAAGGCCAGGCAGTTGCCGTGTTCGAGGCAGCGCCGGGCTTTCCAGCCGAGCAGCGCCGCCGACCCGCGGATGACGGTGATCGGCCAGGGGCCCAGGACCGGAGAGAAGATCCAGATCCAGTCACCGACCTTGGCCGTGGCATCGGCGATCTTCGCCGTCTCCTCCCTGGTGCACTTGACCTCCATGTAGCCGGACCTGGGCGTGGTCCCGTAGTGAATGTGCGGCACGGTCACCCTCCCTCGACGCTCCGGAGCGCTCGCCCGGGCAGTCTCCGAGCCGGCCGGGCTCGTTACGGTCCACGGCGGATCGACACCCGCATCGTGCCGAACCGAGCCGCCGCCGGCTGTCGGCGAGCGCCTCGGGGTCGGGTGGTCGAGGCCATGGCACACGCACAGGTTGTCGCGGAGGCGAGTCGCGCGACACCGTGCGAAGCGACCAGGCCATGGCACGCGACCAAGCCGCTGCGGAGACGTGGTTGTGAGTCGGGCGAGACCGTGTGGGGCGACCCAGGCCACGGCACGCGCTCAGGCCGCCGCTGAGGCGTGGATGCGGATCGCGCGACACCACGCGGCGGTATCCGCGGCCCGGAAAACCTCGCCTCCGTAAGAGCATCAGTCCTGCATCGGGCTCGCTCAGCCGAGCGAGGCGCGCGTTGCGACCCCCCCGGCGGCCTCCCCCGGGAGGGTGGCAGTGAGGCCGACAGGACCCTCAGTTCACCCCGCGCGGCCGGAACTGCACGCTGATCCGCGGCCCGACCGGCTTGGCCGTCTTCGGGATCGAGTGCTCCCACGTGCGCTGGCAGCTGCCGCCCATCACCAGGAGGTCGCCGTGGCCCAGTGGGCGTGCCAGGGTCTTGCCGCCGCCTCCGCGTGGGCGTAGTGCCAGGGTGCGGGCCGCGCCGACCGAGAGGATCGCGATCATCGTGTCCTCGCGGGCGCCGCGGCCGATGCGGTCGCCGTGCCAGGCCACGCTGTCCCGGCCGTCGCGGTAGTAACACAAGCCCGACGTGCGGAACGGCTCGCGCAGCTCGCGCAGGTAGTGCTTGCTCAGCGCGTCCCGCGCCGCGGTGAGCGCGGGGTGGGGGAGCGGCACGTTCTCGCGGTAGTAGCTCAGCAGCCGCGGCACGGCGACGACCCGGTCGTACATCTTGCGCTTTTCGGCCTGCCACGGCACGCCTTCGACGAGCGCGGCGAAGAGCTCGTCAGCACCCTCGAGCCAGCCGGGCTGGATGTCCACCCACGCGCCCGCCCCGAGGTCGGTCCGCTCCGGGGCGAGCGGGCGCAGCGAAATCGAGCCCTGGGTGCCGAACAGCGAAGACTGGAGACCCGGGTTCATGACCTCACCTTACACCAAGATCGAACACCTGTTCTAGTGAATCTCAGTGCGCGACGTCGTAGACGAGCTTCTGGACGCCGTTGCCGTAGGCCTCGCTGCTGACCAGCTTGAGGTTCTGCTTGTCCTTGTCGGTCCCGCTGAACAGCCGCTTGCCCGCGCCGAGCAGGACCGGGAACACCAGCAGGTGGTAGCGGTCGATCAGGCCGGCGTCGGCCAGCGCCTGGTTCAGCGCGGCGCTGCCGTTGACGATGATCGGCCCGCCCTCGGTCTCCTTGAGCGCGGCGACGTCGGCCAGCGAGCGGAGGATGGTGGTCTCGCCCCAGTTCGTCACCAGGTCGGACTCCTGCAGCGTGGTCGACACGACGTACTTCGGCATCGCGTTGTAGCCGGCGAACTCGACGGTCATCCCCGGCCACACCGGCGCGAACGCCTGGTAGCTGACCCGGCCCAGCAGCAGGGCGGTGGCTTCCTCCTGCTCACTGCCCTTGATCTCGTAGGCGGCGGGGTCGAACTCGACGTCCTTGAAGGTCCAGCCCGAGTTGCGGTAGCCGGGCTCGCCGCCGGGTCCTTCGACGACGCCGTCGAGCGAGACGAACGAGGTGGAGATCAGGGTGCGCATGCGGTGCTCCTCGGGGTTCCGATCTTGCTTCTGCCAGTGTGTCGAACGGCGGACGCCGGATTCGACAAGCCGCGCCCGAAAACTTCCGACGCACCCTTCCGGGTGGAAGTGGGTCTTGTCCGCGGGCCGCCCGGGCTCGTACAGTCTTCCTCAGCCGGGCAAAGGTCTGAACCTGTGACCGGTCACCGCCGCCTCTCGTCACACAGGAGGTTGGACGGTGCGCAGACTTCGCGGTGCGGGAGTGCTCGTGACGGTCGCGGCGGGGCTGGCGGTGCTCGCCCCGACGGCGGAAGCCCAGGTCGGAGGCGGTACGTGGACCTCGGACTCGCCGGGCTACAAGACCCAGAACGTCGGCTGCGGCTCGACGTCCGGGCTCACCTTCAAGCTCACCTGCTCCAGCAGCAGCGGTGAGCAGCGGGCGGAACGCCGTTACGACACCTACACGGGCGGCACCCACCAGTTCGAGGGCTCCTTCAAGATCACCAGCATGACCGGCACCCGGATCAGTCTCAAGCAGACCTTCCGGGACGGCTCGGACTCCGGGCCGTACTTCCTGCTGGCGGTCGAGAAGGGCGGCCGGATGTACGCCGTGGAGGGCGGGGCGACGCTGGGCAGCGGCGCGACCGTCGGCACGTCGGTGAAGGTCAACACGATCAACCAGGTGGGCAGCTCGCACAAGGTGTACCTGAACGGCTCGCTGAAGCAGACGATCTCGAGCCCGAGCGGCAGCTACTACGACAAGTTCGGCAGCTACCGGACCTCGAGCGGCGCGGGCCCGATCACGGTGACGTGGAGCGGCGTCAAGTTCTGGCACAAGTAGGCGAAATGGGGCCTGAACTGCTGTTTTGTAGTTGTTGATCTGGTCGGGCCGTCGCTAGGCCGTCTCGGGATCTTCAAGCCGTGCCGCCCCGGTGTGGCGTGGCTTGAAGATCCCGTCGGCTGCTTCGCGCGCCCGGCGGTGGCTCGACGGGACCGAGTGGGTGTAGATCCGGAGCGTGTAGCCCGGGTCGTGGTGACCGAGGTACTCGGCAAGCTCCTTGGCCGACACCCCCGACGCCAGTGCGATCGATGCGTAGAAGTGCCTCATGCCGTGCATCCCGTCCCGTCGCCTAACGTAGTCGAGCTTGGCTGGTTCGAGCGGCGGCAGTTTCGCGGTGCGCGGTCGTCGTGCTCCGCGACCAGGAGCTGTTCCGCGGGCGAGGACGTTATCGATCACCTGAAGGAAGCCACAGTGCCACGCTTGGCGTCCGCTGTCTGCTCCAGGCCTGCGGCTTCGGCCACGTGCTCATCGAGCTGCTCGCGGTCGTCGCCGCACACCATCGCTCGGTTCGGTGACCACCTCCCTGCGGCGGCCGGCGCGACTCAGCGGCGGAGGATGCCCAGGGCCACGGCGGTGGCGACGGCCGCCGTGCGTGAGTCGACGGCGAGCTTGGTGTAGATGCGGGCCAGGTGGGATTTGATGGTGCCTTCGGTGAGGTGGAGGCGGGCGGCGACGGCCTGGTTGGACAGGCCGTCGGCGACCAGGGCGAGGACCTCGGTCTCGCGGCGGGTCAGCGCGGTGCCGGGGACGCGCAGCCGGGCCATCAGCCGCTCGGCGACCGACGGGGCGAGGGTGGTGCGGCCCGCGGCCGCGGTGCGGACGGCGGCGGCCAGCTCGTCCGGCGGGGCGTCCTTGAGGAGGTAGCCGGTGGCGCCGGCTTCGATGGCGGGCAGCGTGTCGGCGTCGGAGTCGTAGGTGGTGACGACCACGACCCGCGGCGCGCCCGGCCGGGCGGTGATCGCGGCGGTGGCCTCGGCGCCGCCCATGCCCGCGCCGAACTGCAGGTCCATCAGTACGACGTCGATGTCGCCCGCGGCGGCGCGGGCGACCGCGGCCTCGGCGGTGGCGGCTTCGGCGACCACGACCATGCCGGGCTCGGTCTCCAACACGGCCCGCAGCCCGGCCCGGACGACGGGGTGGTCGTCGGCCAGCAGGAGCCGGATGGGCGTGCCGGTCACCGGGGTGCCTCGGGGTCGGTGTGGGGGAAGGGAAGCCGGGCCAGGAGGGTGGTGCCGTGGCCGTGGGCGGACTCGACGGTGAACTCGCCGCCGAGCGAGGCCAGCCGGGCGCGCATCGCCGCCAAGCCGAAGCCACCGCTTTCGGGAGCGTCAGCGGGGTCGAAGCCCGTCCCGTCGTCGGCGACTTCGAGGGTGACGTCGTCGCGGCCGTAGCCGAGGGTGACGTCGACGGAGCCGGCGCGCGCGTGCTGGACGGTGTTCGCGAGTGCGGACTGGGCGACCCGCAACAGGGCGACGTCGTGCGCGGTCGGCAGGGGGACCGCGACGCCGCCGAGGTGGCAGCGCGCCGTGATCGGGTGGCGCGCGGAAGTGGTGGCGCACAGCCGTTCCAGCGCGCCGCCGAGGGTCGTGCCGTCCAGCGCGGGCGGGACGAGCGCGGCGACGAACCGGCGCGCTTCGGCGAGGTTGTCCACAGCGGCCTGGCGGGCCTGGACGACGTACCGGGCGGCGTGCTCCGGGGTGGCGGGCAGGGCCCGTTCGGCGGCGCGCAGCAGCAGCTGGATGCTGGAGAGCCCCTGGGCCAGGGTGTCGTGGATCTCGCGGGCCAGCCGCTCCCGCTCGGCCAGCACGCCGGCCGCGTGCTGCACCTCGGCGAGGTCGGCGCGGGTCGCCGTGAGCTCGGCGATCAGCTCGCGACGTCGATCGCTCTCGCGGTACAGGGTCTGGTACCCCCGGACGACGGCGACGGCCACGGCG
The DNA here is from genome assembly GCF_035975215.1 of Amycolatopsis sp. NBC_01307. Classification (NCBI taxonomy): domain Bacteria; kingdom Bacillati; phylum Actinomycetota; class Actinomycetes; order Pseudonocardiales; family Pseudonocardiaceae; genus Amycolatopsis; species Amycolatopsis sp. NBC_01307. The sequence goes on from NZ_CP108403.1 coordinate 1,693,057, forward strand.
GCGCCGAGAGCCGGGCCGATCACCGCGGCCGGAGTGAAGCCGCCTTGGTGGACGGCGAACGCGGTGATCGCCGCCGCCGCGGTGGCGGTCACGGCGGAAAGTCCCGCGGCGCGGGGGAGCAGGTGGAGCTGGAGGAAGTACAGGGGAAAGGCGACCCAGACCCCGTCGGCGGCGAAGACCAGCAGCACCAGCCAAGCGACGCCGACCGCGGCCAGCCACCCGGCCGCCGCCCAGCGGGAGCGGCGGATCACCGGCAGCAGCGGGCCGATCGCGTACACCAGAGCGCACACCGAAGCCGCGGCGACGGTCGCCCCGGCGGAGGCATGGTCACCCGTCACCGCCCGGACGGCGGCCAGCGCGAGCAGGCCGACGATCAGCAGGTGCAGGCACCAGGCGAGGGCCTGGGTCGTCGGGGTCGGCGGCGGAGTGGTCGTGTGCACGGTCCGCCCAGCCTAAGCGAGCCGGCGCCGGGGCGCCTCTGTCGAAAGGTACAACCGGCGTGGCGCCTTCCGGCTCGTGAAGTGCCGTCCTGCGCGCGATGCCGCGGAACGTCCCGGGAGGCGACGGTGGAGGCACATCGCTTCCGTCGTGAAAGGACAGTCTCCTGTGTTCGTCGCCTGGAGGGACCTGAAGTTCGCCAAGGGGCGGTTCGCCTTGATGGGGACCGTGGTCGTGCTGATCACCCTGCTGGTCGGCTTGCTGTCCGGCCTCACCGCCGGCCTGGGGCAACAGAACGTCTCGGCGATCACGGGGCTGCCCGCCGACATGATCGTGTTCGGCGGTGGCGGGGAGAAGCTCTCGTACGCCGATTCGGCCGTCACCGCCGGGCAGCAGCGGCAGTGGGCCGCCACCCCGGGTGTCGCCGCGGCCGAACCGCTGGGTATCACGACGGTCAAGGCCGCCGCCGGCGGCAAGAGCACCGGCGTTTCCGCCTTCGGCGTCGAGCCCGGTTCCGGTCTCGCGCCGGACAGCGGAAAGCTCGACGACGGCTCGGTGGTGCTGTCCGGGCCGGCGGCCGACGCCCTGGGCCTGCACCCCGGCGACCACGTCACGCTCAGCGGCCACGAGCTGGCCGTAACCGCGGTGGGGGGCGACGCCTCGTTCAGTCACCTGCCGGTGATCTGGACGAGCCTCGGGACCTGGCGGACGCTGGTGCCGCCCGCCGGCGACGTGACCGCGACCGTCCTCGCGCTGACCACGTCGTCCGATGTGGACACTGTGGACACCGCGGCCGCAGATCGCGCGGCGGGCACGAGGACGGTGGCGACCGGCGACTCGCTGTCCGCGATCGGGTCCTACACCTCCGAAAACGGTTCGCTGCAGCTGATGCGCGGCTTCCTGTTCGTCATCTCCGCCCTCGTCGTCGGGGCGTTCTTCACCGTGTGGACCATCCAGCGCAGCGGGGACGTCGCGATCCTCAAGGCACTCGGCGCCGGCACCGCCACGCTCGTGAAGGACGCCCTCGGCCAGGCGGTCGTCCTCCTGGCCGGCGGCACGCTGATCGGTACCGGCCTCGCGGTGGGCTTCGGCGCCGCCCTCGCCGGTTCCGCCGTACCGTTCCGGCTCGACCCGGGCACGGTGCTGGTCCCCGCGGCCGTGCTGATCGCCCTGGGCGCGCTCGGCGCCGTCCTCGCCGTCCGCCGCATCACCTCCGTCGACCCGCTGACCGCCCTGGGGAGTGCGCGATGAGCCTCGACCTGTCCGATGTCACCTTGACCTACCCCGACGGCGACTCCCGCCTGACCGTGCTCGACCGGGTCAGCCTCCACGTGCCCGCCGGCACCGTGACCGCCGTGCTCGGGCCGTCCGGCTCCGGCAAGTCCAGCCTCCTCGCGGTCGCGGCCACGCTGATCACCCCGGACACCGGCACGGTCGTCGTCGACGGCGTCGCCACCGCAGGGCTGTCCCGGGGCGAGCTGGCTGCGCTGCGCCGCCGCAAGGTCGGCATCGTCTTTCAGCAGCCGAACCTGCTGCCGTCGCTCACCGCCGCAGAGCAGCTGGAGGTGCTGGCGAGGCTCGACGGCCGGTCACCGGCACAGGCCCGCGAACGGGCCGCGGACCTGCTGGCCGCCGTCGGGCTGAGCGACCTGGCGGGGCGGCGTCCCCACCAGCTCTCCGGCGGTCAGCGGCAGCGCGTCAACGTCGCTCGCGCGCTGGTGAACACCCCGGGTGTGCTGCTGGTCGACGAGCCAACCAGCGCGCTGGACCACGACCGGGGCGCCGCGATCGTCGACCTGATCACCCGGCTCACCCACCAGCAGGCGACGGCCACCGTGCTGGTCACCCACGACCGCGGCCACCTCACCGCGGTCGACCGGATCGCCGAAGTCCGCGACGGACGCCTGGCCGTCCCCGCGGCCGAGAACGCCGGCTGATGTCGGCCCCGGTGCGTCAGAGCCGGGTCGCTCTGTGCGGGTTCGCGCCGGTCACCCGGTCGGCACGCCCGCCTGTTCCTGTTCCATGTTTCGGCGTAGGGCGGCCACGGCGGTGGCCAGCTGGTCCAGCGACCGCGCCGACAGAGGGCCGGAGAGCCAGCGCCGCAAGCCGTCGTCGAAGGTGAGGGTGGTAGGGGTCAGCAGCTTGGCGTTGCTCTTTGGTGTGCGGCGCGTAGCGTGCGGGCGCGGTGGAGGCGGGCTCCAGCAGATCGGGTAAGACGGCAGGCAGCCGGCCGGACAACGGCTCGTCCGCGGTAGCGGTGTCGCGGAGCTCGAACCGAGGGATGAACCGGACACGCTCGGGCCGCGCCCGCGGTGGAGGGCCGGTTCCGGTGTCATCGAGGTGCGGGCCGGAGGTGGACGGGCAGGCTGGTGTGTCCGTTGGACAGGAACGTGGGCAGGGTGGTCAGTTTCTCCGGTGGCACGGCGAGGGACAGCTCCGGGAAGCGGTCGAACAGCGCCGGGAGCGCCACCTCGGCTTCGAGCCGGGCCAGCGGCGCGCCCGGGCAGCGGTGCACGCCGTAGCCGAAGGTGAGGTGTGGTGCGGCCGCGCGGGTGATGTCGAACTCGTCGGCGGTGTCGCCGTGCTGGGCGGGGTCGCGCCCGGCGGCGCCGAAGCCGACCAGGATCGCGTCGCCGCGCCGGATCATCGTGCCGTCCACCTCGATGTCCTCGACCGCGTACCGCAGCGGCGTGTACGGGATCGGCGCCTGCCAGCGCAGCGTCTCCTCCACCACGGCGGTCCAGGACCGTCGCCCGGACCGGACCAGGGCGAGCTGATCAGGGTGGGTCAGCAGCGCGGTGATGGCGTGGTCGAGCAGGTTCACGGTGGTCTCGTGGCCGGCGGTCATCATCAGCATCAGCGTGTCGACGAGCTCGGTTTCGGTCAGCGCGCCGTCCCGGTCGTCGCGCGCGGCGATCAGGGCGCTGGTCAGGTCGTCGGCGGGCGCGGCGCGCTTCTGCGCGATCAGGTCGGTGAACAGGGCGTACGCCACCGCCACGTTCGCCTGCGCCTGTTGCGCGGTGATCGCGCTGTCGAAGAAGCCGTCTACTACTTCGCGGATCCCGGCCTGTTTGTCGCCCGGGACGCCGAACAGCCGGCAGATGACCTCGATCGGCAGCGGGTAGGCGTACCGTGCCCGCAGGTCGACGGGCGTATCACCGGGATCTGCCTCGATGGCGTCGAGCAGGTCCCGGGTGATTTCTTCGACTTTCGGGCGGAGCGCCTCGGTGCGGCGGGCCGTGAAGGCGGCGGCCGTCAGGGAGCGCAGCCGCCGGTGGTCGGCGCCGTAGGCGGTGAACATGTTCCGGATCGACACCCAGATCCGCAGCGGCCAGTCTTCGGCGATTTCCCCGTTAGTGAACGCGGGCCAGTGCTTCACCGCGTCTTTGGATACCCGGGGGTCGGCCAGCAGCCGACGCAGGACGTCGTTGCCGGTAGCAGCCCAGGCCGGAACGCCGCCGGGCAGTTCGATCCGGGTGACCTGACCCCGTTCCCGCAGCCGGGCGCCTTCGGCGTGCACGTCGAAGGCGTTGACGTCGAGCGTGATCGGCTGTTCCACTCTCATTCTCCCCCCGCCGGTTCTCGCATGAACCCGGCCGAACTCGGATACGGGATACTGGCTGCGGATCAGTGCGTGTCCAGGATGCAGATCACGGTCACTCCCTTGCGAACCGGTGTTTCCGGCGTTGCCGCGGACCGCGACCGTGCCGCCGCCGACTCACGGGTTGCCGTAGAACGGCGCGGCGGCGAATGAGCCGCAGTTGTTCCGAGACTCTGTTCCAAGACTCGCCTCAAGGCGCGACCCCACCGGTGGGATTCACTGAACAAAGTGCATTTAGACCCCGCACTGCAGTGATCCAGCACGTAGCCTTCCGGTTTCCCGTTATGGTTTCACCCCCCAACGATCGCCCGGAAGACAGCATTAATAATTGTGCCACCGCGAGGACTCGGCTCGCGTGCCCTCAACGAGTGAAATGACGCGCGACCGGCTCTAATCTGCCATCCCAGTGAAGTCACCCGCGTGGGGGATATTGGCGCCCGGATCAGGTGAACGATGGGTGACCAATGCGGTTTCTCGACGGGGCAGTCCGAGTTTCCGCCCGCCCCAGCTACCGTGCGGAGCAAGCTGCAGGGAACTCTCTCTGTGCTGGGCGTTCACGCCGTCGGATCCTTCGCTCAAGCGCGGTGCCGACGTCAGGTCCGCGCTCTACACCAGCGCGGCCGGTTCGGACGGCGCTTTCACCCCGTCGTTCGACCACCCTTCGGTCCGCGGTGACCTGGTGTTGTCCACCGACGCCTCCGGTCCCCAGACCGGTGAGCTGCGGACGTACGACCCGTACGGCCGGCCGCTCAAGACGGACGGCGCGGTCGACCCGCAGAACGTGCCGGACAACTCGCCTGGCTCGATGGACTACGGCTGGCTCGGTGAACACCAGCGGGCCTACGAGCACGCCTGTGGCCTGTTTTGGTGCAGATGGGCGCCCGGCCGTACAGCCCGCTGCTGGGCCGGTTCCTTTCGGTCGACCCGGTCGAAGGCGGCGCCGACGCCGCGACCGCGTCCCGGACGTTCGGCTACGACCCGAGCGAGCGGATGACCTCGACCGCTACCTCCGAGGCCGGAGTGACCGGGCATTCCGACCACCAGGCGGCGTCCAGCGAAACGTTCACCTACAACGACCGCGGCGCGTTGCTCACGGCGAGCGGTTCGGCCGGGGCGTCGTCGTTCGCTTACAACACCGACGGGCTGATGGCGTCGCGTGTGGACGCGGCGGGTACGACGTCGTACGGCTACGACAGCGCCGATCGGCTCTCGAGTATCACCGACGCGGCTACCGGCGGTTCGCAGACGTTGAGCTACAACGCGCTCAACCAGGTCAGTGGCGTGAAGTACGGCACTGGCAACGCACGGACGTTCGGCTACGACGGTCTGCACCGGCTGACCGGCGACGCGCTGACGACGGCAGGGGGAGCGTCGATCGCGTCGGTCGGCTACGGCTACGACGCGAACGACAACCTCACGTCGAAGACGACCGCGGGCTTCGCCGGGTCGGCGGCCAACACCTACACCTACGACGCGCGCAACGAGCTGACCTCCGACGGTTCGAACACCTATAGCTACAGCGCCCGTGGCACCCTGCGGGAGCGGGCGTCCACGACCGGCACCCTCGTGTCCGCGTCGGACGCCTTCGGGCAGATGATCGTGCAGGGCACGCAGAACTTCGGGTACGACGGACTGGGCCGGAACCTGACCGACACCACGATCGCGTCGGGCGCGACGACGGCGTTCTCGTTCTCGGGCCTCGGCAACATGATCGCTTCGGACGGCACGTCGACCTACAGCCGCGATCCCGGTGGCGGACTGGTCGGCGTCGCCTCCGGCGGCACCGGGGCGTTCGCGTTCGTGGACCAGCACACCGATGTCGTCGGGACGTTCACCGCCACCGGGTTCTCGCTGATGCGCTCGAAAGGATGGATGTCAATTCCCTCGCGGGTTGTAGCGAGCGGGTGTTCGACGCCCTGTACCTGGTCGACAGTGAATACAGTCATCAGGTGGAAAGCGGCCTCGCCAAGCTGGAGGACCGTTCGTGGTGGCGGGATGCTCACAAGCTCGCTGACGAGGGCGCCGGCGCTCTCGCTGTGGCGGCTACGGAAGCAGTTTCGTGCGCTGAGCTTGTCCGGTCAACCTGTATCGACCTCAACCTGCAGATCCGACGGCGAGCCCTGAAACGCCTGGGCGCCACGAGGGCCCGATAACCTAGGTTCGCGCCAACCTTTCGGTGCGTTCGTGCGTGTACTCCTCGAGGCGAGGGGGAGACGTGGAAGGACCGACGAAGGCCGAGGTCGGAGCGGCCAGGAAGTGGCTGGCTAAGCGCGGCGTCACAGTGGCCGAGCCGAGGACGCTGCTGGCGCTGCGGCTGGGCGCCCGCCGCGGCGCGCGGCCGCCGGGGTACTGGGCGTGGGCGGTCGTGCTGATCGTGGTGGTGGTGCTCGCGGGCATTGTCCTGCAGTTCCTGGCGCTCTGGCTCCACACGCCCCTGGGCAGTGTGCTCTTCGTGGGCAACGCCAGCGGGTTGCTGCTCGTCCGGAGCTCAGTACGGCGGGCCGACCGCCGGGCCGCGGCCTGGCTGGGCGACCGGCGCCTGGACGTGCCACGGCCGTCGTGGCGGAAGTCGCTGGGCGGCTGGTACCTGGCGTCGTTGGTGATCACGTTCGGCGGAGGCGCTCTCCTGGCCGTCGTGATGTGCGTGACGACGTCGCAGTGGGTCTGGGCGGTGGGCTGGCTCGCCCTGCTCGCATTCGGGGCGGCGGTGGTGGCGGTGGTCCTCATCGGCGTGCTCCGGCGACCGGTCATCGCCGAGGACGAGACGTCGCTTGTGATCGACGGCGTGGTGCGGGCCGAAGACCCGTTGCTCGCCATGCCCGCGCTGTTCTCGCTCCCGGTGCTCTTCGACGTCCTGACGTCGGGCTCGCAGCCGCACGAGTTCACACTGTGGCTCGTCGGCTACGTCGTCCTCGCCTACGCGACCATGCTCATCGGCCTCTACACGCAATACCGGCGCCGGAAGCTCCCGGCGGGCGACTACGGCACCTTGGCGGTGGCCAGATGATCATGGTGACCGCCGCGGAGCAGGACGTGGCCCGGCGGTGGCTGGCCAGGCGCGGCCAACCGGTCGGCCGGCCGACACCGCTGGTGACGGCACTGATCGCGACGCGACTGCCGTTTCAAGGCCGTCGTTTCTGGCGCTTCATCGTCTACGCGGTGGTCGCCGCGGCCGCGGCGAGGGTGTATTCGCTGCCGTTCGAGCCCTGGATGACCGGGATCTTCCAGGGCTACTTCGTCTACTTCGCGCTCGGACTCTCGTTCAGCGACGGCATTCGCCTGCGGGAGCGGGAACTGCGTGAGGAGGTGCCGTCGACGCACGCGCCGGATCCATGGTGGCGAGTGCTGGGCGGCTGGTACATCGCGGCTCTCGTGCTCGCCTTCGCCGGCGGGGCCGGGCTCGCCGGTGCCATCTACTTCACGACGTCGGCCCGGACGTACGCGGTGAACTGGCTGGTTCTTCTCGTCCTGAGCGCGCTTTACGCCGGCTGGGTGCTGGCCGGCGTGCTCCGCCGGCCGCTGGTCGCCGAAGACGCCACGTCCCTGGCCGTCGCCCGGGCGATGCGGACGGAGCACCTCGTCGTCGGAACGCCGGTGCTGGTGGTCTTCCCGCTGGTATCGGACCTGCTGCTGGGGAACCGCCGGCCGCCGGCGTTCACGTCTTGGGTGGCCGGCTACGTCGTGGCGGTCGTGATCCTCCAGGTGGTCAGCTGCTTTGTGAACTTGCGCCGGCACCGCACTCTGCCACCGGGCCACTACGGCACACCGCCGGTCCACGACCCGGGCACTCCGGTCGACTGGTCACCGCCGAGGGAGGCCCGATGATCGACGTGACGTCGGCGGAGGAAGGGCCCGCGCTGAGGTGGCCGGCGCGGCGTGGCCCGCGAGTTGGGGCGGCCACGCCGCAGCTGACCGCGCTGTTCGCCGTGAGACGGCCGATGTGTAACTGCGGTTTGGGTGCTATGGCGCCGAGACATGCGACGAAGTCTCCATCGGCGAGCGAGGTCGGCTTCGGCGTGCACCAAGAGCGCCAGCACCCCGCTGGCCGGGTGCGGCACGAACGCGAGTACATCACCACCGCGAGTTCGACCGCGAAGACTGCGGTTCGCAACGTCGTGGCGTGAGTGCCGGTGCTGGAGAGGGGCGGTGGTCTCTTCGCTGGCGGCGAAGGGCACCGCCCCGGTTGGGTTCCGACCTGAGTCAGCCGTGTTCGGCGGAACGTTGGCGCGGCGATATCATCGACCCGTCGTTGGTGATTGCCGTAGCCGGTTACGACCAGTCTGTGCAGCCGGTATTGCAGCCGCGGGTGACGAAGCTCTTGACGTGAGTGAAGGTCCCGCTGGTGGTGAACAGGGTGGCGATCGGGCCGTCGAGTCGTGCCTGAGCGAACGCTTCGCCGGATTGCGCGGTGATCCTCCACGTACCGTTGTAAGCACCCCTGCCGTCGGATGTCCACGTCCGGCACACGGTGATCGATCCGCCTCCCGGCGGATTGTGGGTGCGGCACGCGCTCCCTGCCGGCGTCTGAACAGAGTTCCCTGTTGCCGACGCGGCAGTGGTTGTGCCGGCCAAGGTCATGGCCAACCCGACGACGGCGCCGACGACTGCCGTCTCCCTGGCCACGCGCATACTTGCCGCGACGGCACCGGACTTGCTGATCACTGACCGCATCCGGCTTCCTCCCTTCAGATCCACGGCTCTGAGCCGCGTGGTCAACCGACTACACCGAGCTCGACGTGTCGAGGGCTGTTCAGCGAGCGAAGCCGGCTGCATTCCTGTCGTACCCGCCCGCAGGTCGATCCGGTCGTTTACCGAGGTGGTCCCGAAGGGCAACCGGAGCCCCCTCGACTCCGGTTGCCCTTCTCGGTAGCGCTCATGGGTTGTCCGGAACCGGACAGGTCCGCTCTCACAGGATTTGCCGCTGACCTGCGGAAAGTTGCTGGGGCTGGTTGCGCCAGTCCAGGCCCGGCTCGGGCGGTTACGTGACGGCGAGCGACCGTGCCCGGTTGTTCCAGTTCCCGCTGGCGAAGCAGGTCCTCATGTCAGGACAGTTGACGCCCTTGGTGACGTGATTGCCGTGGAACCCGGTCTGGTCGTAGAAGGTGACCAGGCACGTTGAACCGGGCAGGATCACGAACGAGCTGATGTCCTTGTCCACGGTGGCGCCGGTGTCGAAGTAGTCGTTGCTCAGGTCGCCGTCGGACGCCTCGTTGGGGGTGAGGCTGTCGTCGCAGTAGGCCCGGCCGTAGGCGCTGTAGTAGTTCTTGTACCCACCGGTGTAGTTGACATCGTCGAACACGGTGAGTAGCGGGGAGACGGCGACGGCCTTCTGGTAGGACGCCAGCGCCTGCTCGGAGGCGAAGCACGTCGCCGGCCCGCCCTCCAGGGCTTGGAGGCAGTAGTCCCCCTGTGGAGCCGGCTGTGCGCTGGCCGGGGTCACGCTCGCCAGCGTGAAACTGACGACCAGGGCGACGATCGCGCCGGCGAAACGCTTCAGTCGCATCGCTCGGACCTTGCTTCTCAAAGAATTCTCCTCGGAAGTGGGCGTTTCTGACTCTGCTGCTGCAGCAATTCGCGGATCACTGTGATCCGGAGGCGAGTCAACCGGCCAAATGGTTGATAAGCAATGGTCAGCGCGGTGCTTATCAATTCTTGCGCGCCGATCGTGCCTCTGCGAGGCTGGTCGCGGAGGGGGAGGCATGGGACGCCGGGAAAGAAAGCTGGACCCCGACGCGGGTCCGACGCAAGAGTTCGCTGCTGAGTTGCGGGAACTGCGGCAACGCGCCGGAAGTCCGACGTACCGGGCAATGGCTGCCCATTCGGGCTATTCCGCGCCCGCGCTGTCGCAGGCCGCCGCCGGGGTGCGGCTGCCGTCTCTTGCGGTGACGCTGGCCTACGTCGCCGCGTGTGGTGAGGACGTCCACGAGTGGGAGGCGCGTTGGCGGGAGGCGGCGCGTGATGCGGCCGCCCAGCCCGTCGATGACGGTGCCGAGGAGCCGCCGTACCTCGGTCTGGCCCGGTTCGAAACCGAGGACCACGACCGGTTCTTCGGGCGGGACCGCCTCATTGGCGAGCTGGCGGACCTGCTGGGCGACAGCTGCATCGTGGCTCTCGTCGGCGCGTCCGGAAGTGGGAAGTCGTCCGTGCTGCGCGCCGGCCTGCTGCCCCGGCTGCGCGACGAAGACCCGCCGCGGTTCGGCGAGATCCGGGTGATCACCCCCGGCCCGCACCCCATGGCGGAGCTCGCCCGGATCCCGGCATCGCAGGGGGAGACTTTGCTGGTCGTGGACCAGTTCGAGGAGGTGTTCACCCTCTGCACGGATCCGGCGGAGCGCAGCGCTTTCCTCGGTGCGCTGCCGGCCATGGCCGCCCGGACGGAGCACCCGCTGCGGGTCGTCATCGCGATCCGGGCCGACTTCTACGGGCGGTGCGCGGAAGACCGGGCCTTGGCCGAAGCGGTGGGCCGGGCGCACATCCTGGTCGGCCCGCTCACCGCGGACGAACTGCGGGACGTGATCGTGAAACCTGCGGCGGTGGCGGGGCTGGTCGTCGAGCGCGCGTTGACCACGCGATTGATCGAGGAAGTCCTGAACCGGCCGGGCGGTCTGCCGCTGCTGTCGCATGTGCTGCTCGAAACCTGGCGTCGCCGACGTGGCCGCACGCTGTCCCTCGAGGGGTACGCCGCCTCGGGCGGGCTGCACGGCGCGATGGCGCAGACCGCCGACAGCGTCCACGATAGCTTCACCGCGCAGCAGCAGGTGCTCGCGCAGCGGATCCTGCTGCGCCTCGTCGCGCCGGACGACGGTACCCGTCGGCCCGCCGACCGCGCCGAGCTCGTCACCACGCCGCTGCCGCACGACGACACCGAAGTCGTCCTCGCGAGATTGGTCGCGGCCCGGTTGATCACGCTCGACGGCGACACGGCCGAACTGGCCCACGAAGCGCTGATCACCTCGTGGCCGCGGCTGGCGGACTGGATCGACGAGAACCACGAGTGGCTGCGCGTCCACCGCGAGCTGACCGGAGCCGCCCGCCGCTGGGAAGAACTGGACCACGACCACGGCGCGCTGTACCGCGGTGCCCGGCTGACGGTCGCTCGCGAGTGGACCGAGCACGGTGGCCGGGCCGCGGATCTCAACCCGGTCGAGCGCGCGTTCGTCGACGCCAGCGTCGAGGCGACCGACCGCGAGCGCACGGCTTCGGTGCGCAGCCAGCGCCGCATCCGGTACCTCGCGATCGGGTTGGCGGTGGCGTTGTTCGCGGCCGTCGGGGTCGGGGTGACGGCGATCGGCCAGTACCAGGAAGCCGTGGCCGCCGGCAAGGTCTCGCTCTCCCGCCAGCTGGCCGCGGAAGCGCTCGGGCTGGCGGACTCCCGGCCCGGCACGGCGATGCTGCTCGGTGTGGAGGCGTTCCGCGCCGCGCCGACCCCCGAGGCCCGCGGCGCGCTGCTCAGCGTGGCGAATCGCCAGGCTTACCAGGCGGAGTTCACCGGGCACAGCGACGCGATCAGCAAGGTCGCCTTCAGCCCGGCCGACGACACGATCGCCACCGTGAGCAAGGACCGGACGCTCGTGCTGTGGGACCGCGTGCACCACACCCGCCGCGCCGTGTACCGCGACCACCCTGCTTGGCTGCGCGCCGTCGCCTTCAGCGGAGACGGCAAGACCCTGGCCACCGGAGGCGATGACGGGAAAGTGATGCTCTGGGACGTCGGGCTGGGCAGGCCGGTCGCCACGCTGACCGGGCACGCGAAGCGGGTCGACGACATCGCCTTCGGGCCCGACGGGCACACCGTCGCCTCGGCAGGTGCGGACGGCACCGTCATCGTCTGGGACCTGGACCGCCGCACTGAGCGCTTCCGGCTGATCGGGCACACCGGCGCGGTACAGGCGGTCGCATTCAGCCCCGACGGGCGAACCCTCGCCACCGGGGGTGCCGACGGCACGATCGGCCTCTGGTCGGCCGGCACCGGAGCGAGGACAGCCGTCCTGACCGGGCACACCCGTTCGGTCGATGATGTCGCGTTCAGCCCTGACGGCCGGACGCTCGCGTCGGCCAGCCCGGACCTGAGCGTCCGGCTGTGGGACGTGACCAGGCATGTCGCGCCGGCCACGTTGAGCGGGCACACCGGTGAAGTCCGGACGGTCGCCTTCAGCCCGGACGGGACCACACTCGCTTCCGCCGGGCACGATTACCAGGTCATCCTGTGGGACGTGCGGACGCGGCAGGCGCGTGCCCACCTGACCGGGCACACCGACAACATCTATTCGGTCGCCTTCCACCCGCGGCTCCCGCTGCTGGCCTCCGCCGACGAGGACGGGCGGATGATCCTCTGGGACACCACGCGCGTACCGCCGGCCGGTGACACGGGCCCGGTCAACGCGGTTGCCTACAACCCGGACGGGAAGACCCTGGCCACCGGCGGAGAGGACCGGAGCGTCCGGTTGCAGACCCCGCACCGCGGTGCCGGGACTGCCGTCATCACCGGGCTGCGAGGGCCGGTCAACGCTGTCGCTTACAGCCCGGACGGCCGGACCATGGTGATCGGCGGGGGTACGGCCGTACAGAGCACGGGCCGCCTCGACGAGATGCTGACGGTCTGGGACGTCACGAACCGGCTGGCGCCGGTGCAGATCGGGGAGCTGCGCGGACACACCGACCGGATCAAGACCGTGGCCTTCAGCCCCGACGGGCAGTTGCTGGCCAGCGCGGGCAGCGACGAATCCGTGAAGGTGTGGGACCTCCGGCGCCGGGCGGAGGTGCTCAGCCTCGACGCGGGCGGCACGCTCAACACCGTCGCGTTCAGCCCGGACGGCCGGACGCTGATGTCGCTCTCCGGCAACAACCGGACCGCGACGCTGTGGAGCGTCCCCGACGGCGCCCGGGTGGCGACGCTGACCCACGACGGAGTGGTCAGCAAGGCCGCGTTCAGCCCCGACGGCCGGACGCTCGCCGTGACGTCCATCGACCGCACCCTGACCCTGTGGGACGTGCCGAGCCGGACGCGCACCGCGACGCTGAGGCACAGCGAAACGCTGACGGGCGTCGCTTACAGCCACGACGGGAGGATGCTCGCGACGGGCGATGCCAAGGGGACGACTGTTCTGTGGGACGTGGCCACGCGCACGAGGCTGGCCACGCTCACCGGGCACCACGGGGCGATCACTTCGGTCGCGTTCAGCCCCGATGATCGTGAGGTGACCAGCAGCAGCCTGACCGGCGAGGTCATCACCTGGACCACTGATCCGGAGGAGGCGATCGCTCAGATCTGCGGTGCGTTGAAGCGCAACCTGACTACGGAGGAGCTGGCGCAGTTCTTCACTCGGGCGCCGGAGCACGAGACGTGCGGGTAATGGCCGAGTACGGCCCCCTGCTACCCACGCGACCGAGTCGGCGACAGGAAACCGTTCCCAAGCTGCCGGTGATCGCGACGTGGATATGTGTTCGAACACGCGCCTGAGAGCTTGTCGCCATCCCCGCTTACGCCTGCGGTGTCGAGCGACAGCCTAGTTGACCAATGCGACACGCAACTTGACCACGCTTGGCCCTTACGTCAGGGATTCCGGCCCTAGCTCGACTCCGCCACACAAACGATGAGAGGAACTTCAAAAGGGACACGATCCAGCTGTCGCTTCGGACGTGTCATGAGACGGGCGGCAGCGCGAGCCAATCCTGCCAGGCAATGTCGCGACCCAGAAAGCGGGGCCGGCGGAAGGGCCAGTCGGCGGCGATCCACCGCGGCACCAGCGCGTCGAGCGCACGCTCCACGTCGCTGCCGGCGAGGTCGTCCACCACCCACCACGCCACCTCGCCGTCGGAACCGGTGCGCTCGGGCGGGTCGATGTATACGCAGCCGAGGATCGCGGTCTCCTCTTCGTCCAGCAGTGCGTAGTTGAACGACTGATGCGCGGCTATCTCCTTCTCGTGCCGCAACAGGTCGAGGCGGTCCTCCTCGTACGTCATCGTCTCCCTGGGCCAAGACCAGGCCGGGCCGAAGATTCCCCACAAGCGCTCCCGGGAGCCCATCACGGCAGGGTAATCGAGAGCGGTGTCCGTCTCCCGGATCGGCCGCAGGTGAAGCCCGGTGTCGAGCACGGGCGTGTAGACGGGGTGGACGAAATCGTCAGGCAGCCAGCTCATAGCAGCCGACGCTACACACCTGGCCACCGTGGCATCCGCGTGATCATCCTTCAACGGGCCGATCAGATCCTGCCCGAGGCATCATCAGCCGTAGATCGTGATCACGGATGGGAAGGTCAGGCCCGGGACGCTCCGATGAACCGCAGCACGGCCAGGACGCGGCGGTGGTCCGCGTCGACCACGGGCAGGTCAAGCTTGGCGAAGATGTTGTTGATGTGCTTCGCCACGGCGCTCTCGCTGACCACCAGCGCCTGCGCGATGCCGGCATTGGAGCGCCCCTCGGCCATCAGGCCGAGCACCTCCCGTTCGCGGGGGGTCAGCCGCGCGAGCGGGTCGCTGTCGCGCCGCAGCAGCAACTGGGCGACGACCTGCGGATCCAAGGCCGTGCCCCCGTCCGCCACGCGCCGGACCGCCGCCACGAACTCGGCGACATCGGCAACCCGCTGCTTGAGCAGGTAGCCCACACCGCTGGTGTTCGCAGACAGCAGGTCAGCCGCGTACCGCTCCTCCACGTACTGCGAAAGCAGCACCACCGGCGTCCCCGGCCAGCGCCGACGGATCTCCATCGCCGCCCGCACTCCCTCGTCGGTGAAGCCGGGCGGCATCCGGACGTCGATCAAGGCGAGTTCGGGCCGATGCTCCGCCACCGCCGCCAACAGCCCCTCCGCGTCGCCGGCTTCCGCGGCGACCTGGAACCCGCCCATCTCCAGCACCTTGATCAGGCCTACCCGCAACAACACCGAATCCTCGGCGATCACCGCGCGCACGGCAGCTCCGCGGTGATGGTGGTGGGCCCGCCGACGGGGCTGCTGACGTGGAAGGCCCCGTCGAGGGAGCCGACCCGCTTGGCCAGCCCGGTCAGTCCCGTGCCGGCGGCGTCGGCACCGCCCAGCCCGTCGTCGGTAACGCGCACGCGCAGCACCTCGCCGACCTGACGGACCAGCACCTCCGCACGCATCGCGTTGGCGTGCTTCGTCGCATTGGTCAACGCCTCGGAGATCACGAAGTACGCGACCGACTCCACATTGGGCGCCACCCGCTCCTCCAGATCGACCCGCAACCGCACCGGCACGGGCGTGCGGGCAGCCAGCCCGGACAACGCCGCGTCCAGACCTCGGTCGTCGAGCACGGCCGGGTGCAGCCCCCGCACCAGGTCATTGAGTTCGGCGATCGCCTCCTTCGCCTCCAGGTGCGCTCTAGCGATCACCTCGCGGGCATCACTCGGCAGGTCCGGGCGGGTGGCCATGGCCAGACCCAGGTTGACCGCGAGGGACACCAGCCGCTGCTGGGTGCCGTCGTGCAGGTCGCGCTCGATCCGGCGGCGCTCCGCGTCGACGGCCTCGATCAAGTCGGTCCGGCTCACGGCCAGCTGATCGACCCGCTCCTGGAGCCGCTGCGTCCGGCTGGGCCCGAGCAGGCCCGACGCCAGCCGCGCCTCGGCCCGGGCTACTGCCCGCGCGGTCCAGGGCAGGGCGCACAGGAAGAGGAGCCCAGCCGCTGTGTAAGCCGGTAGCTGGGTCGCGTAGCCGAACCCGTCGTGGCGGATTCCGGTCGGCAGCGCCCATGACCAGGCGTAGGCGGTGACGCCCGCCAGGCACGTCACCGCTACCGCGAGCACCAGCAGTTCCAGCAGCGCGAGCAGCGGGCCCAGCAGGAGGTGGTAACAGATCTTGCGCCAAGGTCGTGTAGCCGCGAGCCACCGGGCGGTCGAGGCCCACGTCCATTGTTCCGGCGCGGTGGGGGTGAGCCGGGGGATGTCCACCCCGATGAGTGCCCGGTGGCGAGCCCGCTGAACGGCCGTCAGCACCGGGGTGCCGAGCAGGACCAGGGCGGCCGACACGGAAACCGTGAGGAGCCAGTTCCCCGTCTTGGCGGTAGTCGTCGCCGCCCAGGACCACACGGGCACCAGCGCCAGGTGCGGCAGCACACCAGCGGCAAGAAAGCCGGTGTCCCGCCGCGCCCGGAGGACCGTGCGTCTCAGTCCGGCTGGAATCGTCATGGCACGACGCTAGGGCACCGCAGGAGCACGGTGCCATGAAACCTGGACCCGATCTCATGGTGAACCTAGGCTCACCTGAACCGCGGTCAGCAGTGAAGATCACCCCGCTGGAGGCGATGTCCCTGGCGAACTTCACGTCGGTCTGGTGCAGGCCGAACCCGAGAGCCGGCGATGCGTCGTTCCCGCCCGGGGCGCCGTGTCCATGATCCGACGGTAATCGAGCCGGGACCGGCACCACCATCGTGCAGCCACCCGGACCGGTGCGGTAGCAGGTACCACCACGAAGTCGGAACCACGGGCTACTGATCTCGGCCGGTTCCGGCGGCAAAGTTCTGCCGCAGGGCTGCCCCGCACCGGCGTCGGCAGCAGCAGCACGACGTTCAGCGGAGGAATTTCATGACCGTTCAGACGATGCCCTGGCTGCCATGCACGGCGACGTCGCCGGGTGCCCGGCCCAGGTGGGTGCCTGGTGTGCTGGGCGCGGTGGCGGCGGGGATGGTGCCGTGGGTGTTCGTGCTGGGCCGGACCTTGCCCGAGACGACCCAGGTGCGGCACTGGCCTGCCGTGTGGATCGGACTCGACCTGGCCATGGCGCTCGGCTGCGCGACGACGGCGCGGTGGTATCACCGGGGCGATGCCCGCGCCCGCCTGTCGGCCTCGGCGGTCGCGGCGCTCATGGGGATGGACGCCTGGTTCGACGTCCTCACCGCCCGGCCCGGCACCGGATTCACCCAGGCCCTCGTCTGCGCGGTCCCGGAACTGGCCCTGGCCGGACTGTGCACCTGGCTCGCCCTGCGTGATACAGAAAGGCTGTCATGAAACGAGAACATCCGCGACTGCGGCGGTATGCGTTTTCGCCGCAGTGATGTGTGTTCCGGGAACAAGCGAGGCCATTGTCGGCGGCGAACAGGCCGATCAGCGCTACCCGGTCGGTTCGTTGCAGTACGACAATGGAACGACCCGAACTGGCCCACGTGTGGTGTGTGGATCCACGATGCCTGGCATGCCGCGCCCAACGCGCATTGTGTGACGAACCTCGCCCGGCGTGGGGCCGAAGAGATGCCGGTCGGTTGTCAACGAGGGTGCCCTTGTCTGCGACTCCAGACTCACGTGCCCACTGCTCGATCGACCTGGACTTGGCTGAGCGCGTCCGTCAGTGCGGCGCATCCGCGGACCGGTCGTCTCGGCCCGTTCCCTTCAACGGTGGGAAGAGAATCGGGCCGCGACGCGGTACCGACGAAGATAATCCGGCGCGGCGTCAGGCGCCGAACCGGCGTTGCCGGCTCGCGTAGCTGCGCAGGGCACGGAGGAAGTCGATGTCTCGGAAGGCTGGCCAGTAGGCGTCGCAGAAGTGCAGTTCCGCGTAGGCGCCTTGCCAGAGCAGGAAGTTCGACAGGCGCTGCTCGCCGCTCGTGCGGATGATCAGGTCGGGTTCCGGGTGCTCCGGCGCGTACAAGTGGGCGGCGACGTCGTCGACGGTCAGCGTTTCCGCGACCTCCGTGAGTGTGCTGCCCGAGGTGGCACGCTCGGTGAGGAGGTCGCGGAGGCCGTCGACGATCTCCTGGCGGCCGCCGTAGCCGATCGCCAGGGTGACGTGGGCGCCGGTCGGGCAATCCCTGGTGGCTTCGGCGGCGTGTTTCAGGGCGCGTGCCGTGGACGCCGGCAGCAGGTCGACGGCGCCCGCGACGTGGACTCGCCACCGGGCGCCCGGCCGGGCCAGCCGGTCGGTGGCGGGCCGTTCGACGACGTCCATGAGGAACGCCACCTCGCCGTCGGCGCGGCTGGTCAGGTTTTCCGTGGAGCACAAGAAAACCGTGACGTAGCGGATGCCGAGAGACTCGCACCAGGAGAGCACGCGTTCGGCGTGCTCGGCGCCGTACCAGTGCCCGAGGCTGGGGTTGGCCATGCCCTGTTGCCGGGCCCAGCGCCGGTTGCCGTCCATGATCAGGCCGACGTGGCCCGGCAGGGCGGTGCCGTCGAGCTGCCTGCGCAGGCGTCGCGCGTACAGGGCGTAGAGGGGCGCGGTGACGCGCATCGTCTTCACCTTTCAGGCCGCGGTGGCCGGGGGCCGGAGGAACAGTGGTGCCGCGAGCAGGCACAGGCCGAGCGCGGCCGGACCGGGCGCCGGATCGGTGACCGCCGCGACCAGCTGGGTCGCACCGGTGGCCGCGGCCGCGGCGGCCAGGACCCGGACGCCGAACCGGAAGCGCCGCGGGGGCACGGCCGGGTCGGAACCCACCCCGGCGATGGTCCTGGCGATCTGGATCACGGCCCAGCCCCAAGAACCCCACCAGCACGCGAGCACGGCGAGCCGGATCGGCGGGACGAAGGAACCGCCGGTCTCGTGGACGACGGCGACGACGGCGACGCCCAGCACGGCCGGTCCGGCGAGCCGGCGCAAGAGCCGCCGCCCGATGGCCGTCAGCGTGGCCGGGGCCGGGCGCGGCACGGCGAGCAGCAGACCGGCGACCACCGCGACCGCGCTGACGTCGAGCATCCGGGGAAGCCCGCGGGTGCCCTCGACCATCAGGTGTGCGGCGAACCAGCCGATGCCCGTCACGATCACCGCCATCGCGACGACCCGGGCCTGGCGCTGGGCGGCCGAGCGTGCGGGCCAGGCGGCGGGGTGCAGCCACATGTCGGCGACGCCCGCGAGCAGGTTCGGCCACGACCGCGGACCGCTCGTGCGGACCTCCACCGCCAGGTCCGTGCCCCAGCGGTCCCGGAACGCTCGCGGATAAAGCCGGACCAGCCCCTGGGCGACGGTCATGCCGGCCGCACGCCGAGCCGCCGGAGTCCCGCGTCGGCCACCCTGGCCATGGCCAGCAGTTCGCGCTCCAGGACGGTCCGTCCCTGGTCGGTGATGCGCACCGGACGCTGGCGGCCTTCACCTTCGAGAGCTTCGATCAGCCCCTTCGCCTCCAACCGGGCGAGGGCGCCGTAGAGGCTGCCCGGCCCCAGCCGTTCGCCGGTCAGCTCGCCGATCGCGGTGTTGACGGCGTAACCGTGCAGCGGCCCGTCGGTCAGGGCGTAGAGCACGAGGATCTGGGCGTCGTTCGGCATCCGCGTCTCCTTCGGTGGACCGACCGCACGCTACTACGCGTCAAGTAGTACGTGCAACGTACTGCCGGACTTCGGGACGTCAGCCGGACCCGTGCCCCGCCTGCGCCGATTCGATGGTGCTGTGCAGGTCGGTGACGGAGTCCAGCGCGGTCTCGGCGGACCACGCGGTGATGCCGAAGACCACCGTGGCCGCGAGCAGTGCGGCCGGGAGCCGGCGGTGCTGGGCCGTCAGCAGTGCCTTGACGCGGCGGGGGACCGGCCCGCCGGTGGCGGCGAGGGCGAACGTCGGCCGGGGCTGCCCGGCGAGGGCGGCCTTGGCGACGGCGTGGGCGACCACCGTGCGGTCGCCCACGTGCTCGGCGGCGGCCTCGTCGGCCCAGCGCTCGAGGGCGAACCGGGCGGCCGCGCACAGCGGGCGCAGCAACGGGTTCAGTGTGCCGGCGAGGGTAATGGCGACGAGGAAGTGGTGGTGGCGCAGGCGGAGGTGGGCGCGTTCGTGGGCGAGCAGGGCGGTGCGTTCGCGCGGGGAGAGCGCGCTGAGCATGCCGCTGGAGATGGCGATCCGGCCGCCGCGTCCGGGTGCGGCGAACGCCACGGGCTCGGCGCCGGGCAGGATGACCACGCCCGGTTCGCGGCTGTGGTCGTCGAGTTCCCGGGTCAGGTCGCGGATCCAGCGTGTGTAACCGATGGTGGCGCGGGCGAACGCGACGGCGAGCACGAGGAGCAGCAGCCCGCAGGCGGCCGAGAGCGGGAGGCTGATCGGGTCCAGGCCGCGCAGCACCTCGGGGGACCAGTGCCCGGCGCGCGCGACCGCCGGGATGAGCGTCAGACCGGCGAATGCTTGCAGAGCCAGGGTGATGGTGCTGCCCGCGGCCAGCACGAGGCAGCCGGCGGTCAGCAGCCAGCCGGCCTCACGGGGTGCGAGCCGGGGAGCGACGAGACGCGCCAAGGGCCACGCGACCAAGGGCAGCAGCAGCGGGATCCAGACGTCGAGGTCCACGGCTCATCGCCCGGTGCCGGGCTTGCCCAGGAGCTTGCGCAGCTCGCGTTCGTCCGATTTGGACAGGTTCGAGACGAAGCGGGCGAGCACGCTGCGGCGGTCCGGTTCGTTGTCGAGCACCTTGGTCATCCGCCGCGCGGCCAGGCCGGGTTCGTCTTCGACGGCGTGGTAGCGGAACGACCGGCCCTGCTTTTCCCGGGCGGCGACGCCCTTGTCGTGCAGGCGGGAGAGGATCGTCACGACGGTGGTGTAGGCGAGGTCGCCGTCGAGGCGCTCCTGGACTTCCGCTGGGGCGAGGGGCCCGTCGGCTTCCCACAGGATCGCCAGGACCTCCGCCTCCAGCGCGCCGGGAGCCCGCCGTGCGCTTTCGTCCCGCTGCATCCTCATGGCCGCATTCTACAGAAGTGTCGTACTGAGCCGGTCGAGGTGGAGACCGCGGCGGCGGGAGTCGCCGATGATCGACGGGAGCGCGCCCAGGGTGGCTCGCCAGGCGCCGTTGCCGGTGGTGACGTCGCTGTCGTGCAGCAGGATCGTGCCGCGGTCGCCGAGGTTCCGCATGACCTTGCGGTGGATGGACGCCGGGGTGCAGCCTTCCGTCCAGTCGAAGCCCCACGTGCTCCACAGCACCGGGGTGAGCCCCAGCCGCCGGGCCGAGAGCAGGGACGCCCCGCTGAAGACGCCGTAGGGCGGCCGGAACCAGCGGGGCCGGACGCCGGTGAGGGTCTCGATGAGGTCGCGGGCGCCGAGCAGTTCCCGGTGGGTGCGGCCGGGGGGCTTGCGCAGCAGGCACTGGTGGTCCCAGCCGTGGACGCCGATCTCGTGCCCGGCCTCGGCGATGGCCCTGGTCAGCTTCGGGGCGCGCAGGGCCTGGGCGCCGAGCAGGAAGAACGTCGCCTTGATGCCGTGGCGATCGAGGGCGCTGAGGAACTGCGGGGTCGACGTCGGCGACGGGCCGTCGTCGAAGGTCAGGGCGACCTGCCCGGGGACGCCGATCCCGGCCAGCCGCGGCAGGAAGGTGCGCCGGGGGCCGGGAAGGAAGGCCGCGGCGGGTGCCGCGTGGGCCAATGCCACGAGTCCCGCGAGCCCGATAGCTGCTTTCATGCGCGGTCCAGGAGCTTCTCGAGCAGCGGGATCGGGTCTTCGGCCGGCTGGGCCGTGGCGGGCGGGCAGTCGTCCGATGCCAGCGCGGCGGGCAGTTCGGCGGGGTCGCGGATCCAGCGGGCGAGGCCGAGCCGGTCGAGTACAGCGGCGTTCGCGCGCCCGTGGCCCGGCAGGCAGCGGTAGGTCAGCACGGGTAACCGAGCCGCGAGGGCTTCCGAGCTGGTCAGCCCGCCGGCGTTCTGGACGACGACGTCGACGGCCCGCATCAGGCCGGGCATGTCCTCGACCCAGCCGAACGCGTGCGCGAGGCCTTCGGCTCGCAGCCGGTCGCGCAGGCCGGTGTTGCTGCCGCAGGCGACCACCGGGGTCACTATGCCGGACCGGGCGACGTCGTGGGCGGTCCGGCGGACCTGCCCGACGCCCCACGAGCCGGCGGTGACGAGTGCGAGCCGCCCTTCCGTGGGCAGTCCGAACGCCAGCCGGGCCTGCTGCCGTTCGGGTGGCGTCGCGGGCCGGAAGGCAGGCGCGACCAGCGGCGCCGCGACCGCGGCCGCACGTGCACCCAGGGTGCGGGCCTGCTGCCGGGCGAGGTGGTTCGGCGCGATGTGGAGGTCGGCGGCGCCGGAGACGCAGATGCGGTGCACGGCGGGGTCGGTCAGGTACACCCCGAGCGGGGCGGTCAGCTCGCCGCGTCCGCGCAGGTGCGCCAGCGCGTGGGACGCGAGCGGGTAGGTGGAGACGGCCAGTTCCGTCCGGTCGCCGAGCGCCTCGCGCAGTCCGCCGCAGGCGAGCGTGGCGGCGCGGCTCGCCAGCCCGGCGGCGCGGGGGCCGTTCAGGGCACGCAGCGTCCAGTCCCAGCTGCGTGGAGCCGTCTGCAACTGGCGCCGGTACAGCCGGCACAGCCGGCCGCCCAGCGCGGGTGGCAGGAGGTCCAGGAAGTCGAGGACCTCGACCTCGTGGGCGCTCAGCCGGTCCGCCAGGGCGTACGCGGCCCGGTCGTGCCCGGCGCCGAACCGGGCCGAAACGATCACGATGCGCGCCATGCCTCCTCCTTCGACTCGATGTCGAAGTTCTACATGCATGTAGATTAACGGGTGGCAAGAAGAGGCGGCGACTGCATCTACACTGAAGTAGAATTTCTAGAAGACTGTAGATGTACGACGGAAGGGGACACTCGCGTGGACGGCGGGGCAATCGATGGCAGCTGGTACCTCGCGGTGCTGGGGTTCGCCCGGGAAACCCCGTGGTTGCAGGGGTTCATGGCGCTCTACACCAACGTGGGCCTGGTCCTGCTCGCCCTCCTCGCCGTGGTGACGTGGTGGCGGATGCGTCCCCGCGACGCGGCTCGCATGGCCGCCGCGCTGTGGGTGCCGCTCGCCGTCGCGCTGGCCTACGGCCTGAGCAACCTCGTGAAGGTCCTCGTCCAGGAGCCGCGGCCGTGCATCCGGTACCCGGCGGTGCCGACGGTGGCGACCTGCGACTACGTCACCGACTACTCGTTCCCCAGCAACCACGTCACGCTCGCCGTCGCCGCGGCCGTCGCCCTGCTGTTCGCCGCGCGCCGCACCGGCCTGGTCGCGCTCGGGCTGGCCCTGCTGGTCGCGTTTTCGCGCATGTACCTGGGCGCGCACTACCCGCACGACGTGTTTGCCGGAGCTGTTCTCGGCGCGCTGGTGGCGTGCTTGGGCCTGCCGCTCCGACGTCCGATGAAGGCCCTCGTGGACTACTTGCGGGACGGAGCCCTGCGGCCGCTGACCGGGACCGGCGAACGAACCACGGTCGCGGCCCGCTGATGTGAGTCCTTTATGGACATTCATGAGGGCGTCGTGCGGAGCCGACGCGCTCGACCGGCCGTACGCCGTACAGTGGCGTTCACCCGACGAAGGCAGGACTCATGCGGCCGTATCGTGTGCTCGCGGCCGTTTGCGCGCTGGCGCTGGCGGGCTGCTCCGCAGCTCCCGGGTCCAGCGCTCCCGCGACGTCGGCCACCCCGGTTGCGCCCGTCACGAACACATCGGCCCAGGACGCCGCGGTGAACCCCGATCCGGCGAAGTTCGCGCCGCAGGTCATCGCGCGCGCCCGCGAAGCCGGCGTCGACCCGCAGCTGGTGCTGGCCATCCTCTACAACGAGAACTACAAGCCGCACGATCCGCAGCTCGAGCGCGCCTGGCAGAACCTCAAGCTGGACGCCGCGTTCGGGGTGGCGAACATGCACCGCGCGACGTACGAGCAGAGCCGCCGCGGCCGGCCGTTCGCCGGCCGCGACTGGCAGGAACTGCCCGACGACCCGGACCTCGCCATTCAGGCCGAAGCCTGGTATCTACACGACCTGGCCGCTCAGCTGCCCGCGAAACACAGCGGCCAGTACACGACCGACGAACTGCTCGCGCTGGGCTACAACGCCGGGCCGGGCAATATGAAAGCATTCGCGCGCGGCACGAAGCCCGGCGCGCAGGTGCAGACCTATCTGACGGACCTGCGCGCCACGTGGGCGAAAGCAGGCGCGGCGGTGGGAAAGCCCTGAATCAGGCCCGATGACTCGTCTCACGCTCGTCGAGGCGTTGCAGGACGAGCGCGCCGGACAGCCAGGTCGTGACGAACGCCAAGCTGCCCAGGACATCGGTGGGCCAGTGGACGCCGAGGTAGACGCGGGTCCAGGCGATCAGCAGGGCATACGCGGCGGCGATCGGCCACACCACCCGCGCAGTGACGCGGCCGGTGAACCGGCGTACGACGAGCCAGGCGATCAGGCCCGCGGCCAGGGCGGCGTCGGAGGTGTGCCCCGACGGGAAGGACAGTCCGCCGGCCTGGACGACCCGATCCGCCGTGGGCGGACGTGGTCGCGCGACCTGAAATCCAAGTCGCCGACCAAGTGTTAGCCAAACATTAGGAACGGGCAAAGCGGACATGATACTTCGACGTCGCTGCTCGCGGCCCGGTGCCGGGTAAGCATCTGCCAGCGACGGGCAAAGGCCCGGTTAACGGCCGTGCCCCGGCTCTGGCCGGGGGCGCACGCTGAATTCATGAGGGTTGTGCGGGGATCGAGTGCGGTGCCGAGGCGCCTGCGGCTGCTGAAGCCGATGGTCTCCCGGTCCGGCCGGATGCCGGACCGGCTGGAGGCGTGGGTCATCGCCCTGCTGGGACTGCTGGCGGCCGGGTCGGCCGCGGTCGTCGGGGTGCTCTCGGTGGTCGACTACGGCAGACTCGCGGCGTCGGCGGCCGCCGACGCCCGTGCGCGCCACGTGGTGAACGCGAGTCTCCGGCCTGACATCCCCGTGCCCGCCGGTCGGGCGACGGTCGCCCCGCCGTTGAGCGGCTCCGAGGTGTTCATCACCGCCGTCCTCGGTGGGGTGCTGTGGGAATCGGCCGCGCTCGCCGTGCTGGGCGGGGTCTACCTGATCGGCTGTCGTCTGCTGGACAAGCACCGTGCCCGGCTGTGGGAACGCGCCCTGAGTGGTGACGTGACCGCGCCCTGAGCGGAGGTGGGCTGGTGGCCGCTTAATACGACATGGGTGTAGAAATACTACGTACGTGTCGAAGACGGAAGGCGGTCCGACCGATGAACCCGTTGAGCGCGACGTCGTGGTTGTCGAGCCTCGGCGCGGCCGGGGTGTTCCTCGTCCTGTTCGCCGAAACCGGCCTGCTGATCGGGTTCTTCCTGCCCGGCGACTCCCTGCTCTTCACCGCGGGCCTGTTCTGCACGACCGGTGCGACGGCCGCTGTGCACCTTTCGCTGCCCCTGGTGCTGATCGCGTCCGTCGCGGGCGCGCTCCTGGGCGCGCAGACCGGATTCCTCATCGGGCGGCGCGGCGGCCGCGCCCTGCTGGCCCGGACCCGCAACCAGCACCTGCATCGGGGATTGACCAGGGCCGAAGAACTTTTCGGCCGCTACGGTCACGCCAAGGCCATCGTCCTCGCGCGGTTCATCCCGGTGGTCCGCACCGTCCTGAACCCGCTCGCCGGTATCCTCGCCGTTCCCGCCCGCACCTTCGCGGTGTGGCAGGTCCTCGGCGGCCTGCTCTGGTCGATCGGCATCACGCTGGCCGGCTACGTCCTCGGGTCCAGCATCCCCGGGATCGACCAGTACCTGCTGCCGATCATCGCGCTCGTCGTGATCGTGTCGCTCATTCCGCTCGGCCTCGAACTCCTCCGGAACCGCAAACAGCGCGACGAGGTCAGCGACTCTTAGCCATTCATCAGCACTTCGCTGCACTGGGGCGAACCCGGGCGTCGTTACCGTGAAATATGGTCGACGCAGCGAGCCGAACCGGAACTCCGAACCTTCCTCGTCCGCCGGTGAAACGCCGTAAGAAACGACTGCGGCGGTTGCTCGTCGTGTTCCTGGTTTTGATCATCTACCCGGCCGTCACCTACGTTCAGGCGCTCACCGCACCCGGAGCGGCGACCTTCACCGCCTGGAGCGCGGACTGGGCGCGGCAGATGGGCGCCGGCCCGGTCGTGAACGCGCTCGAGAACTGGTACTACACCGGACATCCCCCGGCGAACAGCGCGCCGAGCACCGACGCTCTGCCCGTTCCGGTCCCGGAGCCGGCCGGGGATCAGGCGAACGCCCCCGCGGCGCTGACGACTCTCCCGGGTGCCCTGCCCGGCGAAGGCTTGTGGATCCCTGGAGCCCGGATGGCCGGTGGTCAGGAGCCGGGCGGCAGCTGGCCCGAGCAGGCTCAGGTGCCGAACGCGCTCCGCCCGTCGCTGCTCGCGACGTTCAACTCGGGCTTCAAGTTCCGCGACACCGACGGCGGCTTCTACGCCGACGGCCAGTACGGGAAGCCCCTGAAGAACGGGATGGCCTCCCTGGTCGTCGACCGGTCCGGCGTGGCGACCGTCGCGCTGTGGGGCCGCGACGCCCAGATGACGCCGCAGGTCGCCGCGGTGCGCCAGAACCTCGAGCTGATCGTCGACGGCGGCAAGCCGGTCCCCGGGCTGTCGGGGAACCCGGCGGGGCAGTGGGGGAGCGCACGCAACCAGTTCCAGTTCACCTGGCGCTCGGGCGTCGGGGTCGACGCGGAGGGCCGGCTGGTCTACGTGGCCGGCAACCAGCTCACCCTGACCGCCATGGCGAGCGCGCTGACGGCGGCGGGCGTCGTCCGCGGGATGGAGCTGGACATCCACGGCGGGATGGTGAGCTGCAACCTGTTCCGCCCCGACGTCGCGGGTTCGGCGCCCCGGACGCTGGTCCCGAGCATGCCGACCGCGCCGGATCGCTACCTGTCCGCTGACCAGCGCGACTTCTTCGCGATCACGGCGCGCTCCGGTGCGCTGCGGGCGCCGGGGGCAGCAACAGGGTGAACGTCATCGGGGGCGGGCCGGCTGAGCCACAACCGGCCGCCCTCGGCCTCGGCGAGGTCCCGGGCCAGCGCCAAGCCGATCCCGGTCCCCCCGGCGCCGCTGTGGCCCCGGGTGAACAGGTCCGGGCCGTCGCTCGTGCCACGGCCCTCGTCGGCGACGTCGATCGCGAACGCGTCGGCGCTGTCGCGGGTCGTGATCGTCACCATCCCCACGCCGTGGATGACGGCGTTGTCGAGCAGGACGCCGACGATCTGCCGCACCGCCGCCTCGGCGGCTCTCGGACGCCCGTCGGCGTCGGGGGAGATGACCAGCTGCCGTCCCTGGGTGGCGAGCAGGTTCCGCCAGCCGGCCACGACGTCGCGCAGCAGCACGTCCGGCTCGATCACCCCGCGGTCCTCCGGCGGGCGGACGGCGAGGGTGACCAGGTCGTCGATCGTCGTCTCCAGCCGGTCCGCTGTTGCGATCGCCGCCACGACGGCCGCTTCGAGGTCCTGTCCTGGCGGGTCGAGGGCCGACTCCAGCTGCAGACGCAGGCCGGCCAGCGGGGTGCGCAGCTGGTGCGACGCGTCGGCCGCGAGGGCGCGCTGGCGGTCCAAGGCGTCGGCGATCCGCGCCGCCGCCCCGTCCAGGGCGCCGCCCAGCTGGTCGATCTCGCCGATGCCGCTGATCGGGGCGCGGACGCCGAAGTCGCCGTCCCCGAGCCGCCCGGCGGCCGCGGACAGCTGCTCGAGCGGGCCGGCGACCCGTGCCGCCAGCCGCGCGGCGAGCAGCCACGTCAGGGCGACCGCGGCGGCCGCCAGCCCGGCCATGGCGAGCCAGGAGAGCGCGATCTTCTGGTAGCCGTCGGTGCGGGGCGTCGACGCGCGCACGATGCCGCTCATCCGGTCGTCCTGCAGGATCGGCACGGCGACGACGAGTTCCGAGCCGACCTCGCCGGTGGCCACCGCGCCGCCGCGAGCGCGTGACACGACGGGATCGGCCTGCGCCGGGCCGCTGCCCGTCAGGAGGACACCCGCCGGGCTGTAGAGCCCGGTGGTGTCCTCTTCGGACCCCGGGAACTCCGGCAGGCTCCGGTGCGTGAGCACGTCGCCGGCGATCGACAGGGCCGCGGCGTCGGCGGTGCGCTCGAGTTCGGTGCGCTCGTCCTGGGTGAAGTAGCTCGCGACACCGACCGCGAGGGGGATCCCGAAAAGGCTGGTCGCCAGGAGCGCGGCGGCGACGGCAAGCAGAATGATCCGTCTGCGCATGACGCAAGTCTGCCGTGACAATCCGCTGATCGCGAAGTTTCGGCGAGGGAAAGGTTAGCCCACGGTTAGCGTTCACCTCAACGAGGTAAATTCTCCGGCCGGAGATCGGTCCCCCGGAATTCCGGTAGCATTTCCCCATGGCCGCGGTTCTGCTCGTAGAAGACGACGAAACCATCGGCAGCCTGCTCGAGTCGGCCCTGCGGATGCACGATTACGACGTGATGTGGTCCCACACCGGGGGCGACGCGCTGCGCCGGATGAAGCTCGACGAGTACAACGTGGTCCTGCTCGATCTGGGGTTACCGGACCTCGACGGGATCGAGGTGTGCCGGCGCGCGCGGGTGATCACGCCGAACGCGCTGATCATCATGATCACGGCCCGCACGCAGGAGATGGACGTCGTCGTGGGGCTGGAGGTCGGCGCCGACGACTACCTGACCAAGCCGATCCGGCTACGGGAGCTGCTGGCGCGGCTGCACGCGCACCTGCGCCGAGGATATTCGTCCAACGCAATGCCGCTGCGGGTGGGGGAGCTGGTGGTCCAGGTCGCCGCCCGCCGCGTGGTACTGGCGGACGACGAGGTTTCCCTGCGCCCCAAGGAGTTCGACCTGCTTCTGCGGCTGGCACAGGAGCCCGGTGCGGCGATCAGCCGGGTCACCTTGATGGCGGACGTGTGGGACACGCACTGGCACGGCTCGACGAAGACGCTGGACGTGCACATCGTCGCGCTCCGGCGCAAGCTGGCCGCCGCCGCGGCGGACTCCGGCGCGCTGCCCGTCATCACCACCGTGCGGGGCTATGGCTACCGCTTGGAGCAGCCGGTTCCGCAGGGGACGTGACTGTTCTTGCCGGACGTTAACCTTTCCCTAGCGCGCCGGAAACTTCCGCCCTTATAGCGTGAGGCAACGAATCCGGACCACCAGCTCGAGGACGTGCGATGGCTGATCCCGTCTCAGCGGGCGAGGGCGCCCCACCCGGGGCGATCCGCTGCTCGGACGGAGAACGCGAACAGACCCGGTCGCGGCTGGCCCAGGCCGCCGGGGAAGGGCGCATCACGGTCGAGGAACTGGACGACCGCCTGGCGCTCGTCGCCGCGGCGCGGTTCCGGCACGAGCTGGACGCGGTCGCCGCCGACCTTCCCCGATCGGAAAGGCCACCAGGTGCGGCCGCCGGGTGGCTGCCCATCCTGGCCACCGCACGACGGCAGCTGAGCGCGGACGCGACGGCGCTCGTCGGCCGAGGACAGGTGGTCGTGAGCCGGCGACGTCGCTGGGCGGTGTTCGTCGCCGCGGTCGCGGTGGCCCTGATCTTCACAGCGCTCGTCCTGGCCGCGGTGCACGGATTCGGCGACGAAGGGCTCGACCACCACGAACTCGGGCGAGGCTGAGGCCCGGCACTCTGCTTCCCGTGCGATCCTTTGCGGATCGTGCACCAGACCGGGCGGACATCCGGACCGACCCCCCACGACCCGGGTGTCCGCCCTCCTCCTCAGAAAGAACAACTCCTTGAGCGTGATCGACATCGGCCAGTCCGTGATCCTCGGCGTCGTGGAAGGGCTGACCGAATTCCTGCCCGTGTCGTCCACGGGCCACCTGAAGATCGCGGAAGGACTGCTCGGCATTCCGGTCGACGACCAGTCTGTCGTCGGCTTCACGGCGGTGATCCAGGTCGGCGCGATCGCCGCCGTGCTCGTCTACTTCTTCCGCGACATCGCCCGGTTCGCCGGCGCGTGGGGCCGCGGGCTCGTCAACGCCGAGGCCCGCCAGGAACACGACTACAAGTTCTCCTGGTGGGTCATTCTCGCGACCATTCCGATCGTGGTCGCCGGACTGCTGTTCCAGTCGCTGGTCAAGGGCCCTTTGGCCTCGCTGTGGGTCGTCGCGGCTTCGCTGATCGGCGGCAGCGCGGTCATGTGGCTCGCGGACCGCTTCGGCACGGGCAGGCGCGCCGAAGCCGACGTCACGCTGCCCGACGCGATGCTCGTGGGCTCGTCGCAGATCCTGGCGCTGCTCTTCCCAGGCTTCTCGCGATCCGGCGCGACGATCTCGACGGGCCTGCTGCGCGGCCTCGACCGGGTCGCCGCGACGCGGTTGTCGTTCTTCCTGTCGATCCCCGCGTTGACCGGCGCCGGGCTGTACGAGCTGAAGGACGCCGTGGGCGGCAGCATCGACGTCGTACCGCTGGTCGTCGGGACCGTGGTGTCGTTCGCCGTGGCGTACGGGGCCATCGCGTGGCTGCTGAAGTTCGTGGCCGGCCACACCTTCACGGCGTTCGTCGTCTACCGGGTCATCGTCGGAGTCGCGCTGCTGGGCCTGCTGAGCACCGGCGTGCTCCACAGCTGACCGGCTCAGGGGGCCGTGCGCTGCACCTCGACCTCCGCGTACGGCGAAGGTGCGGCGAGCAGCGCGGCGGGGCGTCCGCTGACGGCGTGGTCGACGAACGCGCCGAGGTGGGCGTTGACGATGGCGAGCGCGACGTCGCCGTCGATGGGGCCGAGCGCGAGCAGGAACCCGGCCGGTGCGGCGAGGTAGTAGGCGCCGTAGTCGGTGAAGTCGAAGTGCTCGGCCCCGCGGATCCGGTAGCACCAGACGGGACCGGTGCCGGCGTTCACCAGCGACCGGGCCGCGTCCCGGTCGGCCTGGTCACCCGGAGCGCTCGGCTCGCAGGTTCCCGTGACACAGGAGTCCTGGCTGCCGATGAGCAGCAGCGGCTTGGTGAGTCCGGAGTGGACGACGGCGCCGTACTGGGTGCCGTCCAGGTCGGCGGCGCCGGCGCAGTGCGGGTCGGACCGGCAGGCTTCGAGGGCCGCGGCCCCGCCGAAAGAATGTCCGATGTAGACCGTCGCGGCGGTGTCGACGTGACCGGCGAACCGGCCCCGAGCCTGAAGTCCCGCGACCTGCGCCGCGGCGAAGCGAGCGTCGGCCGCCCAGACGCCGACCAGCCGGTCACCCGCGACCTGCGCCTGCCCGGCGTGCAGGTCGGCGGTGTCGAACGCCGAAGGGTTGCCCGCTTCGTCGGACGGCACGGCGGTGCCGTCGAGGACGGTCAGGTTCGCGCTGTAGGTCGGGGTGACGCCCGCGACCAGATACCCGTGGGAGGCGAGGTTCTCCGCGATCGCGGTGTACTGCGGCGCGGCGAAGCCCAGACCCGGTTCCAGCACGACGACGGGGAACCGGCCGGCCGCGACCGGGACGTCGGCGACCGCGTGGACGTGGACGTCGTCGAAGCCGGTCTCGCTCCACGCCAGTGCGCCGTCGAGATGGAGTCCCGCCCACGCTCCGGGCGCGTACGGAGCGGTTCCGGCCTCGGCCGCCGGAGCGGCGGGGTACCAGAGCCAGACCGACAGCCGCCGTGGTGAACCGGGTTGCGGTGCCAGCGGGTCGAGGCGGGCGTGGTCGGTCCACTCGGTGATGGTGCGGCCGACGGGGTAGGGGCCGGTCGGCGCGGGCAGAGTGACCGGTTGCGCCGCCCGGATCGCGGCGTAACCGACGTAAGCGCCGAGCCCCACGACGATCAGCAGGGCCACGACGAGCAGGATCCGCAGCGTGCGAGCCATGGCGCGAATAGTACACGCTGCGTACTACGCGACACGTACTACATTCGCGGGGTTTCCGACAGCGCCGAGACCAGGACGTGGGCGATTTCGGCCACCGCCGCGGTGACGGCCTGCCGCGCGAGGGAGTCCAGCTGCCGCAGGGCCGACGTGCTTCGGCCGGCCAGGCGCACCGGCTCACCGGGCTGAGCGCAGCCTTCAAGTTCGAGCAACAGTGCCTGGTCCCCGGTGAAGGTGAGGTGGAGGGTGGCGGTCTCGAGTTTCGCGGTGTCCGGTGGGCCGGACCGCTCGACGACGGGCGCGTCGTGGCCCTCGGCGATGAGGCTTTCCATGGCCGCCTGGACGATGTGCTCCCCGCGGGAGGCCAGGTCGTTCAAGCTGCGCAGGCGGGTATCGGGTTCCCCCGCGAGCTGTCCGCCCGGCAGGAGCTCGGCGACGCGCTGCAAGGCGTTCATCGCGTGCCACGCGGCCACGACCAGCGGATCGGGCTCCGGTGCGTCCTCCGCCAGCATCGCCGGACCCAGCTGGGCGGCCACCCGATCGGCCAAGTCGGAGAGCTTCCCCGCCTGCAGGGGACTGCGTTCGGGCATGGCGGTTCTCCGATGTCACGGCGGCACGGACACCGCACTGTCACACGGAGCCGGTAAGCGCTCGGCAACCGGCGTTGGCCGAACGCTTACCCTCCGCCCCCTGATCACGCGATCTGCGGAACCGCCGGTTCGCTTGCGACGGCCGCTTCGGGCAGCCCGAGCAGGATCCGGTACTGGCCCTCGAAAGCGTCCAGGGCGCGGTCGATGTCGTGACCGGCGACGATGGCGCGGGACGCCCCGCCCATCCGCGCGCGGGACGCGGGATCGGCCGCCAGCTCGGCGAGCCACCGCGAGATCGTCGTGATCGCGCCGGGCTCGAACAGATAACCGTTGCCACCGTGGTGGACCAGGTGCGGCAGGGCGAGCGCGTCGGCCGCGACGACGGGCAGCCCGGCGGCCATCGCTTCCATCGTGGCGAGGCTCTGCAGCTCGGCCGTGCCGGGCATGCAGAACACGTCGGCTTCGGCGTACCGGCGGACGAGCTCGGCGTCGGGCACGAAGCCGTGGAAGGTCACGCGGTCGGTGATGCCCAGGTCCACGGCGAGGGTTTCGAGGTCCCGCCGGCGGGTGCCGTCGCCGACGAGGTCCGCGCGCACGTGCGGCAGCGGAGCCAGTGCGCGCAGCAGCTGGTCGATGTTCTTCTCGGCGTCCAGGCGCCCGACGAAGAGAACCGACATCGGCCCGTCGGAGCGGCGGCCGCCGGCTGCGTAGTGGGCGAGGTCGATCCCGCAGGAGACGACCTGGACCGGGCGGTCGAGACCGATCCCGGCGAGGACCTCGGCGGCCCGCGGCGTCGGGGTGGTCACGATCCGCGCGTCGCGGTAGACGCGCACCAGGTCCCGCCAGGCCCAGCGGGCGATCGAATCCTTGACCCGCCGCGGGAACGGCGTGTAGCCGAGCAGGTTGTCCGGCATGAAGTGGTTCGTGGCCATGCCGGGCAGCTCGCGTTCGGCCGCCGCCTCGAGCAGCGCGCGGCCGACGCCGAAGTGGGCCTGGACGTGCACGACGTCGGGGCGCAGCCGGTCCAGCAACGGCCCGACTTCCGCGCGGGCGCCGCCCGGTGTGCAGAACCGGTAGTCGGTGTGGAACGGGATGGCCCGGGACCGGACCCGGTGGACGGTGTAGCCGTCGCGTTCTTCGGTGTGCGAGGGACCGCCGGTGGACGGGCACACGACGTGGACGTCGTGCCCCCGCCGCGCGAGGCCCCGGGCCAGCCGCTCGGCGAAGAACGACGCGCCGTTGACGTTGGGCGGGAAGGTGTCGGCGCCGATCAGGACGCGCAGGCCGGACGAGGGCACGGGGATCTCCTTGACTGGTGACGGGTTCCGCGGAAGGGCACCGGCGAGCACACGCACACCGGCGAGAGCGACGAGAGCGGCCGCGGCCGCGAGCACCGCGGTGGCCGCGGTGAGATGGGGTGCTTCGCCGTAGGCCACGGCGGCCACGGTGACGGCGGTCAGCGGGTCGAGCACGGTCGTGGTCCCGACGACGACGGCGGTGGGCCCGGCGGCGTAGGCGCGGTGCAGGACCACCCCGCCGGCGCCCAGCAGGAGCAGGGCCTGGGCACCGAGCAGGAGGGCCGCCGCGAGCGGCTGGGTGACGGCGGCGTGCACGACCGCGGAGCCGAGTCCGAAGAGGAGGGCCGCGGCCCCGGCGAGGACGGCACAGCTCGCGCGGGCGAACCAGACGACCGCGGCCACCGCGAACCCGGCCACCGCGACCGACTCGGCGGTTCCCCAGCTGACCACCGGGTCCGTGGTGGCGGACGCCGCGAGCGCCACGAAACCCGCGACGCCGAGCAGGACCAGGCCCACGGCACCGAGGACCCGGCGATCGCGGGCCCGGCGCGCGAAGACGACCGTGAGGACGAGGCTGAACACGCCCAGCGGCTGGACCACCGGAAGCGGAGCGAGGGACAGGGCGACGACGTGCAGCAGGCTCCCGCCGGTCGCCAGTGACGTCCCGGTCCACCAGCCGCGCGACCGCAGCAGCCGGGCCAGGGTGCGCAGCCGGGGTGTGCCCTCGACCGCCAGGCCCGCGACCTCGTCGTGCTGCCGGGTAGCCGCCGCGGCGAAGAGGACCGCGGCGAGCAGGGCGCAGGCGACGGCCAGGGCGGTCATCGGACGGCCCGCCGCAGCGCGGTCGCCATGGTGGCGATGATCAGGAACTCGGCCAGGAGCGCGACGCGTTCGAGCAGGCCGGCCGGGAGCCAGCCGACGAGCTGCGCCAGCCCGAACGCCGCCGCGGTCACGACGCCCGCGACCGCGCCGCGCCGGAGGGTGGCCGCGGCGACGAGCCAGCGGGTGTCGGTCCGCAGCCGCGTGCTCAGCGTCCACGCGGCCAGCGGGAGGCTGGCGAACAGCACGGCCCCGCCGGCGCGGTGGATCTCCCCGGACGCCGTCGGGTCCGCGGTGCTGAGGTTGCTGCGGAACAGCAAGACCACGAGGAGCCCGGCCGTCCACAGCAGGAACAGGCTGCTCACGAGCGGTGTCCGGGGCAGCGCGGCGAGGTGGGCGGCGACCGCCAGCGCGGCGGCGGCCGCGAGCAGGAGTACGACGGCCACCGCGAACAGGAGCCGGCCGCCGCGGTGCCAGGCGTAGTCGCTGACCGGGTCGCGCCAGGGACTGACGTGGCCGGCGAAGCCGAGGGTCAGCCCGGCGATGATGGCCTGGGCGACGGCCGCCATCACCAGCGTCAGGGTCGCCAGCGGAGTGGGCGAAAGCGTGGACCGTGGAGTCACACCTCAAAGCTGCTGGGCCCGCATGAGAGTTCGATGAAGATCGCGCGCGGTTTCCTTAAGAAGCGGCCAGGGGGAGCACCAGATCGAACCGGGCGCCCCCGCCGTCGGCGCGCGCGGCCTCGGCACGGCCGCCGTGCTGCGTCAGCACCTGCTCGACGATCGCCAGACCCAGCCCCGAGCCGGGCAGCGCGCGGGCGGCGTCCGCCCGGTAGAACCGCTCGAACACGTGCGAGAGGTCGGCTTCGGCGATCCCCGGGCCCTCGTCATCGACGCGAACCCGGACCGCGAGGGACGTCACCGCCATCGTCACCCGGACGGTCCCACCGGACGGCGACCACTTCGCGGCGTTGTCGAGCACGTTCAGCACGGCCCGCTCCAGGGCGGAAGGCCGGGCGTGCACGTCGGCGCCGGTCAGCTCGGCGTCGAAGGAAACCGCCGGCCACCGCGACCGAGCGCGTTCGACCGCCGAGCCGACGACGTCGGCCAGCGCCACGCGCTCCTCCGCCTCGCTCGGCCGTTCCCCGGTGGACAGCTCGATCAGTTCACCGATCAACGCGGTCAGCTCCACGGCCTGGGTGTCGAGATCGGCCAGCAACCGGGAGCGATCCTCGGCCGGCAACTGCCGCTGCGGGTTCGCCTCGGCGTGGATGAGCAGCTCGATGTTGTTGCGCAGGCTCGTCAACGGCGTGCGCAGCTCGTGACCGGCGTCCTCCACCAGCCGCCGCTGCTCATCCCGGGAACGGCTCAACGCCCCGAGCATCGCGTTGAACGCGGTCGAGAGCCGGCCGATCTCGCCGGACGCGGCGACGTCGATGGCCGCCGACAGCTCCTGGGTCCGGGCGACGTTCTCGGCCGCCGCGGTCAGGTCGTCGACCGGCCGCAACGCCGACCGCGCGATCGCCCGGCCCACCAGCGTCGCCCCGAGCACCCCGGCCACGGACACCACCAGCAGCCAGATCCCCAGCCGCGCCAACGTGTCTTCGACGTCTTCGGAGTCCTGGGCGACCTGGACCGCGCCGCCGCCGGCGCGCTGGGCCGTCCACACCCGGAACCGGTCGCCTTCGATGCGGCGGACGTCGGAGGTGCGGTCGAGTTCCCCGGCCGCGACGGGTGCGTCGGGCGGCAGTACCGGGATGACGGGCTTCGCGCCCGCCGTGCCGGTGATCTCGCCCGTGGCGGACAGGAACTGCACGGTCAGGCCGCCGCCGTGGCCGGAGTCCGGGCCGTGGTTGGCGGTGGAGGTCAGCGTCGAGAGGGCTTCGGCGGGCGACGACGTCTTCGCGGCGAGCTGGGCGTAGGACTGCAGCCGGGCGTCGAACTGGTCGTAGAGATCCGCCCGGGTGATGCTCCAGGAGATCGCCGACACCAGCACGACGGCGACGGCCACCGCCGCCGCGACGAGCACCCCGAGCCGGGCCCGCAGCGAGAGCGTCTTCCAGCGGACCCGTTTCACAGTGGCTCTCTCACAGTGGCTCCTCGCGCAGGACGTAGCCGACGCCGCGCACCGTGTGCAGCAGCCGGGGCTCACCGTCGGCTTCGAGCTTGCGCCGCAGGTAGCTGACGTAGACGTCGAGCCCGTTGGACGCGGTCCCGAAGTCGTAGCCCCAGACGTGCTCGAACATCGCGGTGCGGGTCAGCACGATCCGGGGGTGCCGCAGGAAGGTCTCGAGCATCGCGAACTCGGTGCGGGTCAGGTGTACCGGCCGGTCGCCGCGGAACACCTCCCGCGTCGCCGGGTCCAGGGTGACGTCCGTGAACCGCAACGCCGTCGACGACGGGACCGCGGGCGTCGGGGTGTTGTACTCGGTGCGGCGCAGCAGCGCGCGGACGCGGGCGAGCAGCTCCTGCAGGGCGAACGGCTTGGCCAGGTAGTCGTCGGCCCCGGCGTCGAGGCCGGCGACCCGGTCGGTGACCGCGGTGCGCGCGGTCAGCATGAGGATCGGCACCGGGTTGCCCTCGGCCCGCAGCACCCGGCAGGTCTCGAGGCCGCCGAGCAGCGGCATGGTGACGTCGAGCAGGACACCGTCGGGCGCCTTGGCGCGGATCAGCTCGAGCCCGGCCACGCCGTCCCCGGCGACGGAGACGGTGTAGCCCTCGAACCGCAGCGTCCGCGACAGCGAGTCCTGCACGGCAGCTTCGTCGTCGACGATCACCAGGTGCACCCTCGCGTCCCTTCACTCAGCTCGATGACACACCGTAACTGTAGTCGAGGTCCGGACGGGGCCGCCCAACTCTCATCGAACATTAACGTTCGACCGGGCCGGGCACGGTTTCCGCGGTTAATCTCACAACAAGGGTTGTTCCGCCACAAAGGAGGAAACGATGAGCGAGAATCCGGTCGGTTCGACGCTGCCTGCGGACACCACGGACGGGATCCGCTGCTCGGATGCGGAACGTGAGCAGGTCCGGGCCGCGCTCTACGCGGCGGCGGGCGAAGGTCGCTTGACGATGGACGAAGTCGAGGAACGCCTGGCGCGGATCGAGGAAATCCGCTTCCGTCACGAACTCGCCGACGTGACCGCGGATCTGCCCGTCACTTCACCGGATGTGGCGCACGGCTGGCGTCCGATCGTCGCGGGTGCCCGTCGTAACCTCGCCGCGGACCTCGCGGTGCTGCTCGGCCGAGCCCCGGAATCCACACCTGGCCGACGGAGGTTGCTGCTGATCGTCGCTGTCCTCATCGGACTGTTGTTCACGGTGGCGATCGTCGTCGCGGCTGTGCACGGGTTCGGCTCGGACGGGTTCGAACCCTACGGGATCGACGCCGGCGAGCACGCTGGTGGTTAAGCGCTACCGACGCGCCAATGTCTTGAAGTATTGACGCAGATGCGTTACCAGTGTTGTTGCTGGCCGATCGCCGGCCCCCGCCAGACTCCGGTGGGGCCGATATCGGCGAGCTGGGGCGGCTCTTGACGGCATCGGATGATGCAAGGTGGTCGCGGGGTGGGAGGGTGTCTGCTTCTATCGTCACATCAGGGACTTGACCGCCGCCCACCACGTAGCAAGTGAGGCTGGCTCCGAGGATCAGGAAGGCGAGGAAGTTGCCGGCTTTGCGTTCGTAGCGCACGGTCAGGCGCCGGTATTCGGTGAACCAGGCCATGGTTCGTTCGATCACCCAGCGGTGCTTGCCGAGCTTATCCTTGGATTCGATGCCTTTACGGGCGATCCGGACCTTGATGCCACGGTCGCGGACCCAGCGCCGAGGTCGGTCTGGTCGTAGGCCTTGTCAGCGTGCAGCTTGGCCGGCTTACGCCGTCGCGGCCCACGGCGGGACCGGATCGCCGGAATCGCCATCACCAGCGGTTTGAGCGCGTAGGAGTCGTTCGTGTTCGCGGCGGACATGGCGACCGAAAGCGACAGGCCGGAGCGGCCGGACAGGATCGCGCGGCTCCAGTCGAGTGGCCTTGGCTGCCGAGCTCGTCCAGCAGCACGTGATGCAACTGTCGCCACAGCCCGGCTTCGGTCCACTGGCCGAAGCGGCGGTGCGCGGTCTGGAACGGCGCACCGAACGACGGCGGCAGATCCCGCCACGCACACCCGCTGCTCAGCACGTACACATCGCCGTGAACACCGCACGAGCGTCCACCGGAGCCGTCCCACCACCCTGCGGTCGCGGCTCGAACCCGGGGATCAACGGCTCCGTCAGGGGCCACAGCTCATCCGGCACCAACCGCAACGACAAACGATCCACCACACCCGAGATCATCTCTCGGGCGGGCAGCAGCAACGCGTCGCCATCGGTTCGGTGCTGACCATGTACCCGGAGGTGCTCGCTGCACCAGGTCGCTGCGCGCCTCGGTGTCGGCTACGTGGGCATGCACTCGACGACGGTCCCGGTGCGGGCGGGCGT
This sequence comes from Amycolatopsis sp. NBC_01307, assembly GCF_035975215.1. Classification (NCBI taxonomy): domain Bacteria; kingdom Bacillati; phylum Actinomycetota; class Actinomycetes; order Pseudonocardiales; family Pseudonocardiaceae; genus Amycolatopsis; species Amycolatopsis sp. NBC_01307. The sequence goes on from NZ_CP108403.1 coordinate 1,731,686, forward strand.
GCAGCCGGAGTACGGCGACGTTGTTGCCGAGGTGAGCGCTCACCTGCTGGACGTCGCCGCGTCAGCGCGGTCCGGCGGTTCGACCGAGGTGTGGATCGACCCGGGTACCGGCTTCGGCAAGGGCGTCGAGGACAACCTGCGCCTGCTACGGCGCCTGCCGGAGCTGTGTGGCCCGGGAGCGCCGGTGCTGCTGGGCGTCAGCGGCAAGTCGTTCCTCGGCGCGGTTACGGGCCGCGACGTCGAAAACCGGCTGGCCGGTTCGCTGGCCTTGGTCGCCCCGGCGTGGTCGGCCGCCGTCGACGTCATCCGGGTACACGACGTGCGGAAACGCGGGACGTGATTGCGATGCTCGAGGCCGTCTGGGGCCGACCGGCCTGATCTCAGCTCTGGGTGCCGGGCCAGGCCGCGGCCTGGTGGCAGCGTGCCGGGCAGGCGAGGGTGTAGACCTCGCTGTCGAGGACAGGGTGCCACGACAGCGGCCAGTGAGGCGGACGAGGTGGTGCCGGCGAAGTACTCCGATTCGAGCGCTCTCCGGCACCGGGTTGCCGCGCCGCCTTTCCCGGTGCTCGCCGGGCGAACGACGTCACAGCGCTCGGATGTCCCCCGTGAGGGTTACTCGCCACCGTCCATGCCAGGGTGACTCGCAGGTACGGCTCTTCGTCTACTTTCTCCCCAGCTTGATAACCCTCGCGTGTCCCCGGTGGTGGGTGCACCGATCTGAGCTGGGAGCCGTTTCATGACTTTCCCTTCAACCGAAACGACAAGAGGCCGTCAGGCGCCGGCGTGGGCGCACAGGTGGCGTTTTCCGTTGCTACTGGTCGCGATGCTCGTGGTGATGGCGCTCGCGCAGAAAGCGACCGTGGCGCTGAGCGACTCGACGATGCGGCCGCGGTCGCGGCCGTGTTCAACATCGTCACCCGGTATGCCAACGCGCTGGGCTTCGCCATCCCGACCGACGCCGAGTTCGACAAGGCCGCCGGCATGATGCTCAAACGGGGCTACGCCTGACACGCGGCCGGTTGTCGTATCAACGTGAGTGCGGCGCCCGGCGACCCGGCGAGTTGCCGGACGTCGGGTGCCGCAGCCAAGGTTCTTGCCGCGCCGATACCGGGTGACATCTGCGCGCTGACCGCGAGGCTGGGCATCGCGCTGCTGCCCCGGCTCAGCGTCGCGGGCAAGCTGGCCGACGGCTGGCTGGTCGAGGTGCCGTGGACCGGGCCGTTCCAGGTCTTCACGCAGGTCGCCTGGCACCACGAGATCCGCATCGATCCCCGGTTCTCGGTACTGCTCGACGCATCGGCCCGCGCGACTGCCGAGCGGGTCGCGGACGCGGGAGCGCGCCCGACCGGCGGAGCCGGCGCTGAGTCGGCCGAACCTGTTGACCTGAAAGGAGTTCGCGGGGGCCATCTGGTCACCCATCGCCGGGGGCTGAGAATGACAATTGCGATTGAGCGATTCAGCGGGCGTGGCCAGGCTGTGGTGCCGTCCAGGGCCTGCCGTTCAGCAGATTCGTGGCCCACCTGTAGGCGGTGCGCACCACGTCCGGTTCCGGACCTCGCAGGTGGGCGGCGACGTCGTTGCCCGACCACAGCATCAGCGCGACGGTGTCGCCGGTCATCGGGGTCAGGCCGACGGTCCAGTGGCGGCCCTCGGCGATGATCGTGCGTTCGGCGGTCTGCCAGTGTCCTTTGGGGCCGGTCCTGGTGATCGTCCAGGTGTGGATCCGCAGGTCACGGACGGAAGCCAGCTCGATCGAGAAGCTGACGACAGGCCGGCAACCGGCTTCGACGGTGTCATAGCCGCAGGGTCCGGTCAGGTAGACGAAGCCGTCATCGTGGTCTCGTCGCGGTTGTGACCATGTCATCGTGGCTTCGGGGTGGTGGCTGCCCGGCGGGCGGGACCACCAGTAGGCCGGCGTCTTCATGACCTCGCCCAGCGCCGCGATCAGCCCGGACAGGTCCACGTCGGACACTCCCAGGCCTCGTCCTGCCCACACCCGAGGCAGCGCGCGGGCGGCAGTGTGGTCTTCGACGAGCGGGGCGCAGCTGAAGACGGCCTCGGTTCCCTCGGTCCGGACGGTCCAGCGTTCCATCGCCCGGGTGGGGCAGACGACCGGCATCGCGCTGCTTGCTTCCTCCCCAGGACGTATGCGCAGCGTCCTGGTCAGGACTGCGTCGCAAGTGGATTACACCACGATCGAGGCCAGGCTTCGACAGCCGACCTGAAGGTCGATCTCAACAAGGTACTGACTTTCAAGTTGAGGGCGGCAGCGGCAATGCTCGTTTACGACGACGTCGAGGCATGGATGTCGGTTGGCCGCTGTGCGATGGGGCATGATCAGGCGCCGGTCTCCTTGCGGTGCGCGAGGGCGCGGCCGGCCGGCAGGCCGTCGACGAACCGGTGCAGGAAGCAGATGACCTCGCCGGTGTCGCTCCCGGCGCCGGCGGTGTCGAGCCGGTCGTAGAGCTCGTCCTCGATCTCGGCGATACGTGTCGCGATGCGCGCGCCTTCGGGGGTGAGCGTGAGCCGGACTTGGCGGCGGTCGTGGTCGGCGGGGAGGCGGTCGATCAGGCCGGTGGTGGTCAGGCGGTCGACCAGCCGACTGGGACTGCTGCCGCTTTCGCAGACCAGCAGGGCGCCCAGGCCGTTGAGGGTCAGCGGCTGGCGCTCCTGCAGGAGCCGCAGCACCTCGGCCTGCGACGGCGTGACCCCGAGCGGCTTGAGGGCCTGGGCGAGCACGCGGTTACCTTCCCGCTGCGCGGCCAGGATCAGGAACCGTAACTCTTCGGCGATGCGCACGGGAATAGATTACACGTCATCAGATGTCGTAACACCTATCGACCGGGTGGACCGAGGGAAGGACCTCTGATGAGCTTCGAGATCACGCAGGACATCGACCGGCCGCCGGCGCGGGTGTTCGCGTTCGTCGCCGACGTCACGACCATGCCGCGCTGGTACGAAGCAGTGGTCCGGGTCGAGCCCGCCGACCCGGTCGGTCCGGGAGCCCGGTTCCGCATGGTGCGGTCGCTGCCCGCCGGCCCGGCGCACAACGACGTCGAAGTCGTCACCTGGGTGCCGGACGAAGAGATCACCTTCGTGTCCGTGGCCGGCCCCACCCCGTTCCGGTACCGCTACCGGTTCGCGCCGACGGCCACCGGTACTCGCCTGACGCTCGAAGGGCGGATCAGCGCGGAAGGGCTGACCGGTCCGGCCGGTCGCCTCGGCGGTCTCGCCGAACGTTTCTTCAAGCAGGGCATGAAAACGAACTTGCGCGCTCTCGCGCGGTTGCTCGAGTCGGCCACGCCCGCCGGTGCGATCCGGAGCCACTGAAACGCGGCTTTCCCTTCACGCTGACGCGCGGCTCCGTCAGTCGCGCTCGTGGAGCGCCGACTGGAACGACGGGGTGTCGATGGAGCGGCGGGCGAGGTGCTCCACCAGGATCGGCACGTAGCTGCGGATCCTGGCGGTGTCGAATCGGTGGTGGTAGACGCGGACCCGCTCGGCTAGGTCGGTGGGCGAGATTTCGCTGGGTGGGTAGCGCTTCCGAAGCCGTGCGGTGATCTCTCCGATTTCCACGGCCTGGCTCAGCCGACCGTCGGCTTCGTCGAGTGATGCGGCGTGCTCCATCGTCAGCCCGGGTTCGTGGATGCGCATCGTCACTGCCTTCGCTAGGAGAACCCAAGCTTCCCACTCCTTCCTGGGCTCGACCGGGTCCAGACATGAACAGTGCACGTCACTGAGCGCCCACGCCGGGCGAACCGAGCACGCGGCGCTGGTCGTGTCGGGGTATCGCCGAGCGGAGCGCGGTGACGCCCTGCCCGGCACTCAGCCGACCAATGACTGACCGTAGCTGTCGCTTGCGCAACGGTCTTTGCCCTGCGGGGGACAGTTCGGCAGGGTGTGCGAGGTTGGGCGGTGTGGATCGTAACCCGATCGCGGTGAGCCGGTTTCTCGTCTCGGCGGCGCCGTTGCGCGTCGCGGATCTCGCTGCCGACCCGCAGTGGCACGTCACGACGACCCCTGGGCGGCGCTGGACCACCGTGGAGCGTCATCTCGAGCGTCAGGGCCGCAGCTGGGTGGTGGGGCTGACGCCCGCGCCGGACGAAGACGTCGCCTTGATCGTCTGGTGTGACGGAGACGTGGTCGGTCACGCTCGCGGGCGCGAGGTCGACATGTGCGCGGCCGCGGTGGACTGGATCGACCGTGTGTGCGCTGACGGCACGGGTTCGCAGCCCTAGCTCTGCACCCGTAGCAGAGGTCGAGGACGCGACGGTGGGTTCGTGGTCGATAGTGAGGTCGGCCCGGTCGAAATCGACGTGTGCTCGTCCCCTGCGGTGCGAGCACTTTCGTGCTTGGAGGCGGCCGGCCGGCAGACAGGGTCGCAGGCCTTCTGGGCCGAAGCCGAGCTCATCGCCATCGCCATCGCCGGCAGCCCCGAAGTCCCGGCGAAGATCGGCATCCTGACGGCCGACATCTTGTCCGGCGTGTACCGCGCGCAGGCGATCCTTGCGGCGTTGCTGCGGAGCTGGCGGACCGGCGAGGGCGTGACGATCGAGGTCTCGATGCTCGAGGCCACGGCCTGACGCACTGCGCGTGCCCAGAGGGTTCCCTCCCGTACCTCGCGCTGGCCGACGCAGTCCGCGGCGGCGATCACCTTCCGTCCGGTTGAGCTAGCCGATACGGGACAACGACCGGGGGAGAGGCGACCGCGCGTCCTCCGCTACCTGCTCTCGATGCGCCTCGGATCATCGTCCTGATGTGTCGGGGGAGGCTCCGCCGAGGTCAGCACCAGTCGCGGTGCCACGTCGTAGCCCGAGCCGGGGCCGCCCGGGCCGGTGACCGCGGACCCGCTCCCACACAGCACGGTCCTCTCAACGTTCGACGTGCCCGGATACGTCACCCGGCCCCGCCGGACGAGCTTGATCACCTGCGACCAGCAGATCCCCGCCGCCTGGCTTCTTCGGGGTGAGGGTCAGCTTGACCTTGTGCGTGCGACCCTGTGCTAGCCCGCCTTCGGCGTCGGCGGAGATCAGCCACGCTTTGAACCCGGCCTTCACTTTGGCGTCCCGGCGCATCTCGACCAACTCGATTTCCATGCCTCCACAGTCGCAGGTCGGGCACGACTTGCAACACGCCCCGGCGGGAGAAGCAAGGGCACGGTCAGACAGGCGGCCTGCGTGCCGAATAGCCGAGGCCACCAGTCATCGCCGGTGTTGACCGGTGGGTCTTCGGCGAATATCGCACGGCAGAATATATCTGCCGGCGACCGAGACGATCATGCTCAGGAAGAGCGCGCGGAATTCGCCTACCCGCAACACTTGACGGTAAGTCACTGACATGTGGCCATTCTGGTCCGTCCGTTTAGCTTCGGCGACGGGGAGCGATCGATGGTCACCACATATGCACGTGGTTGTTTCCGGTGGCCAACGCGGGGCTGTCGTAGATGGGACCAGGTAGTTGCGGGAATTCAACTCAACCGGGTGGCTACCGATTGCGGCAAACCGTGGCGAGCGGATGCACATGGACATCTCGGGTGGCGTGATAACGCCGCGCTTGCGCATCGCTGCCGCCGCGAATGCGGTAACGCCGCGACGACGGGTAGCGACATCAACCGGGGGTGCGCTTGGGGTGACGACGAGCACGGCGACACCTCCGCCATTAACTCGTTTCCCATCGATCGAGAGCAATCGCGCGCGACAACCGCAGAGGACGCCCACATGATCGAAACCGCACATGAATCGCACCGCACGCCGTCTGCCCCCGAGTGGTCGGCGGCACTGATTCGCAATTCACGAGGGAAGGGGCAACGACTCGACGCCGATGCGCGGCGTATTCTACAGCGGTTCTTCGGAAGAAATCTCTCCGCCGTCCGGGTCCACCTCGGTTCCGACGCCGACGACCTCGCCCGCAGTCTGGGCGCGCGGGCGGTCACCACGGGCACCGACATCTACTTCCGCTCCGGTGAGTACCGCCCCGACCTGCCGGCGGGCCTGGCTCTGCTCGCCCACGAGGTCACCCACGTGCTGCAGCAGGCCACGTTCGCGCGCGGTTGCGCGACGGTCCGGACCGGCGTGCTCGTCGGGGCCGTGGACGGCGCGCCGGAACGCGCGGCGCTGGCGGTCGAACGCCGGTTGCTCACCCAGCACGACCTCGTGTGCGCGTCGGCGCACCGCGCGGGCCAGGCGGACCGCGATCCGGTGACCGCCGGTCGCGCAGGCGGGCTGCTGCTGCAGTGCGGGATCGGTCTGGAGGTCGAGATCCCGATCCCCATCGACCGGTTGACCCCGGCCCAGCTGGTCCAGATCCAGGGCTGGGTGGCCGCGGGCACCCACGCCAACACCCTGGGTGCCACCCAGGCCAACGGCCGCGTGCCGTACGGCATCATCGCGAACGCGCCGGTGGTGGGCGTGGCTCCGGGAGCGGGCTACCGGATCGACGCAGACCACGACAACCGCGTCAAGTCCAACCCGGGCAACCCGCCGATCCGCGAGGGTGGGTACGACTCGATCCTGGAGATCGTCACCGAACCCCCCGTCGGCACCGCGGCCGCCTTCACCACCGTCATGAATCACGTGCAGGGCTTCATCGGCAACATCAACGCGAACACGAACAACCTGACCACCCGGTGGGTCAACGCCTTCCCGGGAGTCGCTCTACCCGGGGGACTGTTCGACATCAGCATCGGCCCGATGGACTTCACGGCGCAGGGCCACCCGCTGGCCGTCAAGCTGCCCCACCACAACCTCCAGGGCAGCGTGCAAGTCAACATCGACATCGACCTGCGCGAGTACCAGAGCCTCCTCAAGTGGTACGCCAACTCCAACTACGCCGCCAGCGCGAACGCCCCGGCCGCCGAACAACCGATGTACAGCCAGATCAAGGACGACATCCGGGACGCCGTCAACGCGGGCCGGACCATCACCGCGACCATCTCTGCCGCGCACACCGCCGCTCAGCGCGCCCAGGCCGGGAACTTCCGCGGCCTGCGCGGCTGGATCACCCACCTCGCTCTCTACCTGAAACGCGGCATGATCGGACCCGGTGTCCTGGGCGGCAGCGCGAAGAACCTCGTCCCCATTCTGGTGAAGAGCCCGAACAACGTGCTCACCACCTACGGGTTCACCGCCGCGGAAATGGCGTACTACACCGGGAACAAGAACGCGGTCCTGAACCAGATCATGGCCCAGCTGGGACGTCCCGCCATCGCCGGGCCGCTGGCGGGGATCCCGGTCTTCGCCGCCAACCCCGCGGGCTTGAACCTGAACCAGCTGGCCGACGAAGCCGCCGTCGGCGTGCCGCTGGCGGGCACCCCCGTCCTCAACCCGCCCAACCTCGGCGCCTGGCGCACGGGAAACGCCGCGGTGCAGGCCATCGCGCAGGTTCCGGGCGGGGCCAACTCCCGCGGCGGGCTGGTCGCTGAGTTCCGCAACTTCCCCGGTTTCTACAACGGTGTCGCCGCCTGGCGGACGCTCGGCCTGGACTTCCTGGCCCAGGCCACCACCCGCAACGCGCGCAACGGCATCGTGGCGTAGGCGGAACTCGCGAGTTCCGCGGACTGAGGGCCGGATTCTCCGCCCGGCCCTCAGTCCGCCGCGGTCGTCGCGGTAAAGGTCGCCGCCGGGCCGGCGCTCGTCGCCGTCACCGCGGCCATCGTGAACGCGTACGCCTTGGCCAGCTTCAGGGTGTCGACCACCCGGGTTATGCCCTTGACCGTCGGCTGGGTCACCAGGGCGTCCCGGCCGGTGACCGGGATGGTGCGGCTGTCGGACACGGTGATCAGGTGGCCCGGCACCGGGGTGTCGCCCGTGGCCGCCGGCGGGTTCCAGTGGATCGAGGCCGCGGTGGCGCTCGGCAGGGCATTGCGGCCTTTCGGGACGCGCATGCCAGGGGTTAGCGGATCCGCGGGGCAGCGACGGCTCGCTCGTAACGCATGCTGGAAGAATCCACCCTGATCGACGCGGGGTACCTGGACCGGCGAGCACTTCACGCGGCGTGGCAGGCCGCGAAAACGGCCGACACGATCCCCTCGATACTCTGCGACGCAATCGCCGTCGAACGTGGCGTCCAGACACTGCGCAACGCGGCACACCCCGCCACCGCAACGACAGGCTGAACGGACAAGGAACTCACTGAATCCAATCTCTTCTACCGCCATCCACGGCTGTACGACCAGGTGCAGGCAGACCCTCAGCACACAGCTGCGACAACCTGCGAAGAACTCGTCGACACTTTCGGGCCGGCCAACGCCCGAACACTCGTGGATTTTCGGCTGCGGGACCGGCCGTGACCTCGACCGCCTCGCGAAACGGTTCGACTGCATGGGAGTCGATGCGCTTCCCTCCATGGTCGACCACGCTGCCGTGAACGTCCGCACTTGGACATCCGCCACGGAGACGTCCCCTCCTCGCGGCTCGGGCGAACAGTCGATGTGATCACCCGCCCTGGGTAATCTGCTGTCCTACCTGCACGGCAACTCGGCGGCTGACGAGTTCATGACCGCGGTATCGGAAATTATCGATCTCGACCGGTTGGCGTTGTACCGGCACCTCGGACTGACCCGGCCGCGGACCACCCACCAGGAGCGTCACCGGAACGCGAAGCTGATGCTGCTGCTCCAGAACGAACCTACGGATCCAGGAGAACCCGAGGCTTCGCTGACCTATGCCCGCGAGGAGCCACCCGACAAGGCCTGACCGCCGACCGGTCGTCCGTCGACCTCCTTCGGCGACCGAGCCGGTCCGGCAAACCGGCCGTCATGAACCACACCGCTCGGGCATTCACGCGGCGGTGAGAGAAGCGTTCGAGCGGCGGCGCGGACGCCGATGCCATCGTGTGGTCGGTCCGGCCGACCAGGAGTGCGCAACGGTCGGCGAACCATTGAAAGGCGCCGTGCCGTCGGGCGTCCATCGAGGCCCCCATCTGCTCGGCCAGGCCAGACGTGCCCGTGGATGCTTGGGAATCGCATGCCCAGCAAGAAAGCACGAGATGTGTGTCTTGTTTGGCATCTAGCTGCGGTTATACGTTCCGCTGGACGTAGGACCCCTCGGAGACAGCTGGCGGCTGGACGCCTTTACCGGATCCGGGACCGGTGTTCACCTGGTTCGGTCAGGCTGTGCGCGCTCATCACGACCGCCGACATTGAAGCCCGGCGCGCAGGTGGCCGGCACCTTCTCAGGTGGGGTGGACGGCCTTGCGCAAGCAGGTCAACGATTCCTGCATCAGGGCATCAAATTCTGCGGTGGTGTCTTCGGTCCAGTCGTCGTAAGCGGCTGTGAACACCGTGACCGCTGCCTGTGCGGCGAACGCCGCCGTCCTGCTCGACTCGCGATGGGTGTCCAGGGCTCTGGTGATGGCCGCGGCGAGGGATGACATTTTGATCAGGTTACGTTCGTGCAACTCCGGCGAAGCGGCGATCACTTTGCGCCTGACGTCGGCGTACTCGACGTAGTTCGCCAGCAGGTCCGTGCCGGCGCGGGTCAGGGCCATGACGGCCGCGTCGATGGCGTCGAGGCCGTCATCGGCCTCGGCCAGGTACTGGACAACGCGGTCTTCAAAGGCCGGCGCGCCGGCGAAGAGGACTTCTCTCTTGTCGGTGAAGTGGTTGAAGAACGTCCGCCTGGTCACGCCCGCCTGCTCGGCGATCTCGGCCACCGTCACCTCGGTGTAGCCACGCTCGAGGAACAAGGTCATGGCCGCGTGCTGCAGACGCTCCTGCGCGTTCGGTTCCCACCGTCCCATGCCGTCCAGCGTACCCCAGTGATTGCACTTGGTGAAATGCTGTGGCACAGTGGTCATTGCACTTGATGCAATCATCGATAGAGGAGCGGTCCGCATGACCACCAACACCGCCGCCTGGATCAACGGCAGGCACGCTCGGCTCGAGGTGGGCCCCGCGCCCTACACCTCGCCGGGGACCGACCAGATCGTCATTCGCAACCAGGCCGTCGCCATCAACCCTCTGGACTGGATCATCCAGGCCGCGGGCAACCTGGCCTACCGCTGGCTTCGCTACCCGGCGGTGCTGGGCTCCGACGTCGCCGGCGAAGTCGTCGAAGTGGGCGAGAACGTCACCCGCTTCCGCGTGGGTGACCGGGTGCTTGCTCACGTGGTCGGTACTGACAAAGACGCCAACAATGCAGCTGAAGGTGCCTTCCAGCTCTATAGCGTCGCACTGGAGCGGATGGCCTGCCCGATCCCGGACGACCTTCCCGTCGACGAAGCCGCCGTGCTCCCGCTGGCCGTCTCGACCGCGGCGTGCGGGCTGTTCCAGACCGATCAGCTGGGCCTGCGCCATCCGTCGGTGAACGCCGAGCCCATCGACGAGACCGTCCTGGTGTGGGGTGGGTCGACCAGCGTCGGCAGCAACGCCATCCAGCTGGCGGTCGCGGCGGGCTACCGGGTCGTCACCACGGCCTCACCGCACAACTTCGACTACGTCACCTCGCTCGGGGCCGCACAGGTCTTCGACTACAACAGTCCCAGCGTCGTACCCGACATCAGCAAGGCCCTCCAGGGCCGCACACTCGCCGGCGCGCTCGCTGTCGGCACCACCTCTGCGGCCGCGTGCGTGCGCATCGCCGGCTCGTGCACCGGCCGGCGCTTCGTGTCGATGGCCAGCCCGGCGGTCTCCTTCGCCGGCCTCGCCCACGAGCACGGACGGCTCGAGCTCCCACGGCTGATCCTCAAGATCATCACTTCCAATGTGGCATTGCAGATCCGGTCCCGGTTCCAGAGGGTCGCCACGAAGTTCATCTTCGGCACGACGTTGAAGACCAACGACGTCAGCACGGCCATCTACCGTGATTTCCTGCCCGGCGCCCTCGCCGATGGCCGGTATGTCGCCGTGCCGAAGCCGTTGATCGTCGGGCACGGCGTTCACGACTTCCAGCACGCCATGGGCATCCAGCTGAAGGGCGTCTCGGCGGAGAAAGTCGTCGTCACTCTGTCTTGACGAGCCAGCCGGATTTTCTGGAATTCCCGTGAGGAAAGCCATCGGCGTTGGGTGAGGTCGACTGCACCTGTCGGCTACGCGTCACGCTCGTTCAGCACGTGTCGAAGCCGGGGGAGTGCAACACGAACGGATCACTCGACCTGGTGATGTCGATGTACTGAGGAGAAACGCTCATGCACACCGTCGATCTCGCCTACGTCGGGCGGGGCCTGCACGAGGAACATGATTCGGAACTGCCGTGGCGAGGCTCGTACCTGGTTGGCTCGGCGCGGAGCCAGTAGCCGCAGGCGCCTGCGAGAAACAACTCGGCACGTTCGGCAGCACCAGGACCCGCGCCGGCAATCTGACTGCCAGTACTGTGGGGTCTCTCCGAGCTTGACATGTCGATCTTGTAAGGCCCGGCCTGCCGCTCACCCTTGTCATCAACGGCGAAGCCGACGTCCTATGCGACGAAGGTGAGGCATGTGCCGCCAAGCTCTGCGGTGTACCCATGACCGCTACCCGCTACGACGGCATCATCCACGACTTCGTGATGCTGCACCCCCTCGCCGCCACACAGGCGGCCCGTGCCGCCACCGCGCAAGGCGCGGCGCACTATATCGATCTTGGGAGACTGGGAGGGCTCGAGGCCCCACTGGCGTCCCGAGCCCTCCCAGTTCGTCCAGAAGAGAACACGACGGTCTATCTCGATCTTGACGCCCCCTGAGTCGCGTCCATCCGCCTGCCGCCCACTAAGGGATGTCTCGTAACTGAGGGCGTGGTTGGTGGGGCTGGTGTTGTGTCAGGCTTCGAGGAGCACGTTGTGCAGGTGCGCGATTCCGGACACCGTGTCAGCGAGCGTGCTGGCGGCGCGGCGGTAGTCTCGGAGGATCTTGAAGTTCTTCATCCGGGCCAGGACGTGTTCGACGCGAGCGCGGACCTTGCGGTGGGTGGCGTTGAGATCCTCTTTCCAGTCCGGGAGCTCGCTGCCGTCGCGAGGTTTGCGGTAGGGCATGACGATCGCCGGGTTGCCTTGGTAGCCGCCATCGGCCATCACCGGCCGGTCGGTGAGTTGCTCGGCGATGCCCGAGTCGCGGTAGACGGTGCAGTCGTTGCTGCTGCCTGGCTGTGGGTCGCCGGTGGCGATGACCAGCCGGGTTTCGGCGTCGATCGCGACCTGCACGTTGGTCGAGTAGCGGTAGTTCTTCGACGGGGTCGCCAGTCGGTGATAGCGGGTCGGGACCAGGGTGCCGTCCACGATCGCGACCGCATCCACCCGGCGTGTGCGGGCCGGGGCCAGGGCCAGCAGCGGCCGATCGTGTCGATCACCCGGTGCGCCGCGGAATGCGACACCCCGAACAGCGGCCCGATCTGGCGCATCGTCAGATTCGTCCGCCAGTACGTCGCGACCAGCAACACCCGGTCTGCCAGCGGCAACGCCCACTGCCGGCCCGGGCGGCCGTCCGCGATCTCGTCCCCGCCTCGCTTCGCGACCAGCCGCACGAGCTTGCGGAACTGGCCTGGTTCCAGCCCGGTGAACGGGGCAATCCACTCCGGCCGCGACGCTGTGATCACCTGCACCACAACAACATGATCAACTATCGCCCCAGTCAGCCCGACACCGGGTTACGAGACATCCCTTAGGCCGGAGCCAATACGACTCGCGACCGAACACGGCCGCCTCCGAACGTGTACCAGCCGTTCCCACCTGCCCAGGTATCGCGCACGTTTGGTTCACCCAGCTGTCCGGGTACGGGAATGGTGGTGAGCTGAGAGTGAGGTCCTCGTGCCGGTGCCCGACGCCGAGGACGAATCGGTGCCCAAGTTCCCTGCCCGGTTGATGCGGGAGGTCACGGCGGTGGCCGCGCACGCGGCGATGATGCGTGACGTCCTGGCCGACTGGGCCACCAGCTGGGGCCTGACCGCCGACCTCGTGCGAGACCTGCGGCTGGCGGTCTACGAGGCGATGGCGAATGTCGTCGCGCACGCCTACCCGCGCCACACGATCGGCCTGATGACCGTCATCGCGACCCGCGACGAATCCGGCGAGGTCGCGGTCACGGTCAGCGACATCGGCTGCTGGCGAAAGGACAAAGACCCCGGCCGCGACGGCGGCCGGGGGATCCCGATCATCCGCGCGGTCGCTCCGCAGGCCAGCGTCACGAGCACCGGCGGCGGCACCACCGTCCGAATGGTTTGGCCCGGACCGCTCGCCTGACCGATGTCACCTGGCGGCATCGATCAAGGAGCCCGGCCACCGTAGGCTGTGTCGAGCACTCAGACGGGGAATGCACGAGTCTCACACTGAGCGCGCGCTCCGGTCGGCGGGCAGGGACTCACGGCACGACCGGCCTGACGCGCCGGACGACGATCTGGCCGCACTGTTCGGCCGGCTGCCGATGGTCTTCGCGGTGCTGTCGGGACCGCGGCACCTGGTGGAGACCGCGAACCCGTCCTTCCGCGCCACCGTCGGCATGACCGCCGGGTACATCTGAGCGCCGATCGAGACGGTCCTTCCGGAACTCGCTGACCAAGGATTTCTCGCGCTGCTGGACGAGGTCTACCGATCGGGCACGCCCTACACCGCCCGCGACGCCCGGATCGTGCTCGGAACCGGGCAGACGACGCGGGAGACCTTCTTCGACTTCACCTACGACCCGCGCCGCGACAGGACCGGCAACGTCGTAGGGATCACCGTGCTCGGGGTGGAGACCACCGACCTCAAGCACGCGCAGCGGGTGAGCGCCGAGCACCGGGCCCTGCTGGAACAGGTCGTCACCGACGCCCGCTGTGGCAGGTGCTCGACACCATGGTCCGGGTGATCGAAGGCCAGTCCGAGGACGCGCGCTCGTTCGAAACCGGAGATTCGCTCCGCCTGGGCGGTGGTCACGGCGTGGCGCGGCCGGGGGCAGACCCCGGCGGATCGTAAGGTCACCCGGACTTGCCCGCCAACGCGTTTTCCCGCCGTAGAGTGCTGGCATGCGTGCGCTGTTCAGCAGTCTGGTGCCGGCCGACCACACCTACCCGCTGATCCTCCTTGCGGCCGTCGCCGGGAATGAGGTGCGTTTCGCTGCCAGTGAGGGGGTGTACGCGCGCACGCCCTCGCCGGGCGAAGTTGCCCGCATCATGACCGGCTACGCCCCGGGTCGTTGATGTTCGCCGACAGCGAGTACAGCCGGGTCCTCGATGAACTGCTCCCCGAACTCGAGTTGTCGCTGAGCAAGCGTGAAGATGCCGAAGCGGTGCTGGAGCGGCTCCGCGTCTACTACGCGGGGTTGCCCGCGCCCGGCCAGGAGCTGCGGCCGGAACCGGGCCGGGTCGCCGTCATCGCCCTCGATCCCTGGCGCGACTGGTCCGCCGAGGTCAAGAGCGCGGTGCTGGTCGCGGACCTGGTGATCTGCGACGACCCGCTGCTGTACGTGCAGGACCACATCAAGCGGTTCGCCCACTTCTACCGGCGGACCTTCGGCAAGCGGACCGGCACCCGGCTGCTGGCCCACCTGGCTACCCAGCTCGAGCGGATGTGGGACGTGCTGCCGCTGGTACGGGCCGGGCTCGTCGTGTTCCGGCCGCTGCGCATGGCGGCCGAGGAGACCGTGACTGCGGTGGAGCGCGCGGTCACCGACCACCTCGGCGACCACCTGGAAATGCTCGGCTGCGACGTGCACAGCTATCCGCAGTGGGTCGAGTACCGGCTGCCGTTGCTGGCCGAGCAGGCGAAGATCGAGCTGGACCGTGAGCTGTGGACGGAGTTCGGCATGGGTCCTGCCGAGATAGCCCGCTTCACCGTCGAGCCGCGCCTGACCCTGCAGTCCCTGACCACGTGGAACGGGCTGCTGCACGCGGAAGCGGTCGACGGGACGTTCTGGAGCACGTCCGACGCGTACTGGCGGCTGGCCCGGGACGCGATGAACGGCCTGCATCCCGGGACGAGGCTGCTGTCCTTCGTCGACACCTTCACCCGGCCGGTCCTGGAACAGTTGCCGACGCCGGCCCTGCTCACGATCCGGGGTAACGACGACGCGTTCGACGCCTTCCGGCGGCACCTCGCCCTGACCGAAGACCTGATCGGCTCCGATCCGGACGATGAGCAGTTCCCCGCAGACGTCGCCCGGGTCTTCGACGAGGTGTTCCGGCCGAACATCCGCGTCATCGAGAAAGCCATGCGGCGCAACACTCTGCTGCGTGACCTGCCTTTCGTCCTGGCTACGGCCGGCTTCGCCGTCGCCGGCGGGATGGCCGGCGCCGCACCACCCGCGGCGACGATCTTCGGTGCCCTCTCCAGCCTCCTCGGCTTCGGCCCGGCCGTCCGTGACGGCCTGCGCCGGGAAGCCAAGGTGAACCAGGAGCCGGCGTTCGTGTTCTGGAAGCTCGGCGTGCCCGGAACGCCCTGAAACGTGATCTCGGCCGTCCTCGCCGGACGTCGTCGGCGGGTGGCTCAGTAGCTGAGCCCGCGGTGGGCGCTTTCGCCGTAACCACGACCCTGGCCGTCGACCAGTTCCTCCTCCAACTCGGTTCGCTGCGCGTCGCGCAGTGATTCGCGGGTCAGCATCACGTCCGATGCAGCGTCTTCGGGATCGGGTGTGATCATCAAATGCCTCCATTGCCGGGTGATGTCACGCCAGGCGTCGGCCCGAAGGTCGTTGCCGGCGGATTGGGTAGCCGAGCGGGGAGGCAACGTCGGCGGCGGTGATTCCGTACGTTTCACGATACGCCGCGGCCAGCCCGATGACCTGGTCCCATTGTCGCGCAAGCGCGGCATCGTCGGGGCGGGCACCGAGCGGCGCGAGCCAGCCCCACCGCTCATCGGTCACCGGGGCGTCGGGCAGGTGCGTGGTGACGATCTGCTGCCAGCGGCTGATCTGCTCATCGGTCGCGTGCGCGATCCGAGCGGGCGCATCGTGGGTTCCGACGTGCTCGCTGTCCGGCCGGCGGGGAAGGCCGGCGGGACAACGGGTTCATCAGAAGGGCGGCTTGTCGCCGGCTCCGGCCCCGGCGCCCGCGCCGACCAGTTCCTGATCGCCGGCCGGACCCCACGGGTCGTCGGCCGGGCCTGCGGGTGTGCTGGTGATCAGGTCCGGGTTCACCGTTGAGGGCGCGTTCTTCGCGTTCTTGGTGACAGTGGTGGTGGCGTAGCGCAGCGACGGGCCGATCTCGTCGACATCCAGCTCGACCACCGTGCGGCTCTCGCCTTCCTTGGTCTGGAACGAGCGCTGCTTGAGGCCCTGGACGACGCCGCGGGCGCCGCGGGCCAGGGACTCGGCGACGTTCTCGGCCGCCTGCCGCCAGATCGTGCAGCGCACAGCACGGCGCTGAACGACCGTGACGCGGTCCTGATGACGAGGTTCACCACCCGCGACAGCTACTACTACGCGGGCATCGCGTCCTGGGGCCAGAAGTACGCGATCGGCGTCGTGGACGCCGGGGTCGACACGAAGCTGGCGGGTACCGGCGCGGCGGCGGACATCAAGCCGGAAGAGACGCACGTACTGCGCTTCGCAGTCCAAGGCTCGAAGCTGACCCTCTACGACGGCGGCCGGGAAGTACTGTCGGTGGTGGACCCGACGCTGGTCCCGACGGAGAGCTTCGTAGGCCTGCAGAGTTCGACGGCGACGGGGAAGACCTCGTTCGGGAACGTGTCCGTGCACGCGTTGTGAGTCGACCTGCCGATCAGCGGAGCCGGACGCCCCACGGCGACATTCCGATGGATCTTGAACCCGAGTGCAACAGATCGCCGGGCTGAGGGTCTCGTGAGAGGTGTGCGGTTCGAAGAGTTCTCACGCTGGGTTGTGGCCGGCCAGGTCCGCAGGCCCCGGACCATCGGGGACGGTGATCTCCTGGCCGAGACGGTCGATCCGGCAAGCGGGCTTGGGAGCGCCGCCTGAGGGATCGGACGAGCTTCTCCAGGCCCGAGTACATGTGTTGTTATATCGTGTCAGGATGCTGGCTGATCAGGACGTGCCCAGCGGTGTCGATATCGCGATGCAGCTGCGGCGAGCGCAGCTGCGCAAGCAGATGGCCTGCGAAACCGCGCTCGCCGAGGTCGGGGTGACGTTGCCGCAGTGGGGCATGCTGTACGCCGTCGCGGCCGAGCCGGATTCCTCGACCCATGCGCTGGCCCTGTTCATCGGCCAGTCCGATCAGTCCGCGGGCGCGGTGGTGGCCCGTCTGGAACAGCGCGGGTTGCTCGAACGCCGGCCGGGCGTCGGCAAGGCGATCCTGCACCGCCTCACTGCTGAGGGCGAGGAGCTCGTGCGGCGCTGCGACACGATCGTCGAGCAGGTGATGACCCAGCTGCTCGACGGTTTGCCCGATCGGAGCCGCCGGGCATTGCAGATCTCGTTGCAGTCGATCGCTGAGGCCGCACTCCCGACGTGAGCAGGCCGGGCACCGGGGATCTCATTGAACTGCCCGGGTGCCGCTGCGCCACACGTCCCTGATCGACAGGGTGTCGCTGATCCTGCTGGTGGGATCGCCGTCGACCAGCAGCAGATCGGCGCGCGCGCCCGGGGTGATCCGGCCGCGGTCGTGCAGGCCGAATGTGGTCGCGGGCACGCTGGTGGCGGCCCGCAGCGCCTCGGTCGGAGTGAGCCCGGCCCGCACGAGCAGCTGCAGTTCGCCGTGCAAGCTCGCCCCGTGTGCCATGCCCAGGGCGCCGAAGTGGTGGTTGGCATCCGACCCGGCCAGGATCGGTACACCCGCCTCGTGCATCGCCTTCACCGCGGCCAGTGCGTCGTCGAAATTGCCGGCCGGGAGCGTGTTGAATTCACGGCTGAGGTTGTCCGTCCAGGGCTGCGGCAGGCGACCGGTGACCCGGCTGTCGCCCGCCAGGACGGCGCCGAGGTGCCGGCCGGTGAGTGAGGCCAGCAGGTTCAGTGTCGGCGTCAGGAACGCGCCTCCCGCACGGAACGCCTCGATCAGCTCGGGCGTGGCCGGGCCGTCGATGAACAGGTGCGCGAATCCGTCGACCCCGGCGGCCAGCGCCTGCCAGGTCGCATCGAGGGTCAGAGCGTGGGCGATCACCATGCGGTCGCGGTCATGCGCGGCGGCCACTGCCGCCTTGACGATGCGCTCCTCGACGACAGGGACGGTCTTGCCGAGGGTTTTGCCGCTCTCGATGAGCACCTTGATGTAGTCGGCGCCTTCGGCGATCCGCTCGTCGACGAAACGCGCGGCGTCTTCGGGCCGGGTGACCGTCGGCAGCTCCGGATCGTTCAGGCCGCCGTGGAGCTGGGTGGGGTGCCCGCCGGGTGCGGTCAGTCCCACTGAGGACGAGCGGACGTCTGCGATGTCGGTTCGTTCGGCGGCGGCGCGACGAACCGGGTGCATCGTGTGCGGGAAGGAAAACAGGTCGAACTCGGTGGTCACGCCGAATCGGAGGGCTTGGCCGAGTGTCTCCACGTCGGCGTGGGTGTGGGCGTCGATCAGGCCGGGGAGCAGGGTGGCGCCGTTGCCGTCGACCCGCTCGGCCGTCGCGGGGGCCGCCGCGCCGACCGCGACGATCCGTGTTCCCTCGACTTCCACGGTGCGCACGCCGATCGGCTGCTCGCCGTCGAACACCCGGGCACCTTCGATGACATATCGTGTCATGAATCCTCCTGTATACGTGTTCGTATATACTAACTCATGGATGAGGCGGTACGACTTCGTTCCGAGCAGAGGAAGGTGTGCAGCTACCCATGTCCGACAATGAAGCAGACGTGATGAGCGTGCTGGACCTGATCGCCCACGAGCGGCAGGCGCGTGACCGGGGCTGGTGGTCCCGCCTCGAGCGGTGCTACACGCCGGAGGCGACCATCCGGACAAGCTGGTTCGACGGCACTGCGGTGGAGTACATCGAGGTGTCCAAGAGAGTGTTCGACCACACCCCGTCCACCCATCGCCTCGGACTGCCCGTCGTCGACATCAACGGCGCCCGCGCGATCGCCGAGGTGCCGGTGACGATCGAGATGCGCGGCACCTTCCGCGGCGTCGAGACCGACCTCGTCGCGTACCTGCGGATGCTGCACCGCGCCGAAAGGGGAGCCGGTGGCTGGCGGCTGGCCGCGTCGGTCGCGATCTTCGACCACGACACGATGACCTCCGCTGTCCCCGGCATTGCCCTGACGCTGAATCCGGGCGACCTTCAGGGCACGCGGCCGTCCTATCGCATGTTGAGCCTGTGGATGACTGAGCGCGGGTACACGGTCCCGGCCGATCGCCACGGCGTCGACCGGCCCACCGACCTCACCGCGCTGTATGACGACGCCTACGCGTGGGCCGGCCTGCCGCGCTGACCAGGCCCGTCAAGAAGGTGAGGCGTCGACCAACCTCGCGGCGGCTTGACACGACATAGCAGGCCGGGGGCGCCATCAGGTGACGTCCCCGGCCGGTCTCATCCGCCTGGCCGTGAACCGGTCTGCAGGTGACCGGGACAGGCGTGCGATGGGTGACGGGGCTGGTTCACCCCGGGTATCGGGCCGTGCTTCAGGGACGCACCGCCTGGCCGGGGTGTGCTGACGTTCGGGCGATCCACGACCCGTCAAGCCGGGCGTGCCCACCGCCGGGGATGCCCTCCGCCGTCACCCAGGACGTCTCCGAGCAGGTACGGGCTGGCTCGCCGCGCGACACCACGCCGAGCCTTCCGGCAGTCAGCGCGACCGGTGTGGGGAAGCGAGCGTCAGGCATGGTCGGCCGGAGGCTCGCCGAGCAGCGCGCGGCGAGCCTCGGCGCTGGTCTTCTGGACCAGGTCGCGGACCGTCGACGGCGGGACAGCGTGGCCGAGCATGCTCGTGAGCAGTCGTGTCAGGGGCTGTTCGGGGTCGGTGTTCTCGAGTGCGATCCGCGCGCTGGTGCCGTCGCCGCGCTGGTAGGCGCGCATCGCGATGCGGCACCCCCGCCTGTAGCGTGCGCGTTCCCGGGCTCGGGCGACGCTGTTGCGCAACGACTCCAGTGACGGCAGCGACGGATCCGGGCTCGGGGGCGGTGACCTGCCGGACGAACAGGTCGACGCGGTCTAGCAACCACAGCGGTGTCCGAGCGAGGTAGCGCGCACGCTGCGCCGGGGTGCAGCGGCAGACCTCGGTCCGGACGCTGCCGCACAGGCAGTCCCGGGCGGTGAACACGACGCGTGCTCCGGCCGGGCCCGATTCGGCACCTGCCGAGGCGGTGATGCCGATCGTGCCGTTCTCCAGC
The DNA here is from genome assembly GCF_035975215.1 of Amycolatopsis sp. NBC_01307. Lineage (NCBI taxonomy): Bacteria > Bacillati > Actinomycetota > Actinomycetes > Pseudonocardiales > Pseudonocardiaceae > Amycolatopsis > Amycolatopsis sp. NBC_01307. Next base: position 1,751,790 of record NZ_CP108403.1, read on the forward strand.
GCCGGACGCAGCACCTCGACGGAGCGGGCAGAAAACTCGGGAAGGTCCTCGACGGTCAGGACACCGCGGTGGGCCAGCGTCAGCAACCCCGGCCGACTCAGGGATCCGGCTATCGCGGCGATCGTGTCGTCGGGGAGCAGGGAAACGCCGGGTGGGCGCTGCGTTGTCGGGCCAGGGTTCGCCGACCGGGAAGTGCCACGTGCTGACCTCGAGCGCCTCGGTATCGGTGAGGTCGGCCATCAACGTCCGGATCGACCGCGGCAGCAGGAGGACCGGGGTGCCGGGAGCCGCGACGTGCAAGGTGTGGTGACCGCCGGCGGCCGCGGCCGCGGCAGCCCGGACCGCCATGGGCGCCAGCCGGGCCCAGGCTTCGGGAGCCCACGGCGTAGTCGACGATACCCCTTCGCCCGATTCGGGCCGCGGGACCGGAGGGGGTCCGGCCGTCGCAAACCCCGGGTGATCGGGATCCCGAGCCGGGTGGAGGCGTCGGCGTTGAAGCGGTGGAGGTCGCTGTCTTCGATCTTGACGTCCGTGAACAGCAGTGTGATCGGTTCGTCGGGGTGATCGTGGCGAACAAGCTCGGCGCGGAGCGGCGTCCCGTTACGCTGGAAGGGTCCGCCAGCCCGTCACCGTGTGGCTTTCGCGGCTCAGCCGGTAGGCGGCGTCGGCGTACGGGCGGTCGAGGCGGTACACCGTCCGCATCGGAGTGGCCGGTTCGGTGTCGAGCCGGGTGTACAGCCTGGTGATCGTCGAGACGCGGTTCTGCGCGCCGAGGATCCCGCCGACTTCCGGGCTCCACGAACCGCCCGCGGTGGCGCTGTGCTCGCTGCCGTCCGGACCGAACCCGAACCCGATGGCGTAGGAGACCGGCGCCACGATGCCGTTCGCGATGACCGGCTGGCCCTGGCAGGGGTAGAGCCAGTTCAGCTGCCAGTCGACGAGCGTGTGCCCGTCGCGCGGCAGGAAGTCGCCGACCGGGACGACGTCGCGCACCGTGGGCATCGCGAACGACAGCCAGTCCTGCGTCACCTTCGCGGTCAGCCGGAAGGCCGTGGTGCCCGCGGGGAGGGCCGTGCCGTCGCTGATCGCCACGTCCCGCCAGGACAGGCTGTCCTCCGGCGCGGCGAAGTCCGAGCGGGCGACCACGCGGTACCCGCCGTCGGACGCGGCCGCGAACTCGGCGGTGAGGGTGTTGCCCGCACCGGTCACGCCGCTCACGGTCGTCATGAGCTGCTTGTCCGCCGACAGGTCGGCGGGCAGCCGCAACCACGGCGTGGTCATGGTGGCCGGTCCGGCGGTCAGGCTGCCGTAGACCTCGGCCGTCGCGGGGCCCGGCTCGGGCGGGCTGCCCGGCGCCCGGACGTCGCGGTCGAAGCCGTCGGTGGCCGGCGCGCCCGCCAGCACCGCGACCGGACGCGCGGAGCCCGGGTCGGCGGCTCGCAGCACCCGCGCCTCCCCGCAGCGGCGGGCGAGCGGGTCCGCGACGGCGTCCGCCCACGGCGACCACGAATCCCGGGTCCGCACCGTGGCGAGCGCGAACCCGCCGACGAGGAAAGCCAGCTCTCCCACCAGGAAGCAGACGGCGATCGCCCGGGCGAGGTGGATCGCGGTGAAGGCGTCCCGGCGCGGGACGAGCGTGACGACGAGGGCTCCGGCGAGCACCACGGCCGGCGCCACTGCACTCGGCAGCGGCTCGCCGGCCAGGGGGACGCCGGGTAGCACGTCGTCGGCCCACGTGTTGCGGCCCTGGGCGGCCAGCCAGATCCAGCCGCCCGACCCGGCCAGGAGCAGGGAGCCGACCACGAAGGTCAGGCGGCGGGTGCCGAGGTAGCGCCGGGCCAAGTCCGGCGCCGACAGGGCCAGATGGCTGAGGAAGATCGTCGCGACGCCGGCGAACGCCCCGAAGTGCCACGGCCACTTCGACGGGGTGCACACCAGCAGCACGAGCCCCAGCGTGCAGGTCCAGCCGGTCAGCCACAGCGGCCGGGGCAACGGCCGTCGGCGCTGCCGGGCGCGGACGCACAGCAGCACGAAGAACGGCACGATCAGCAGGAGCAGCAGCGCCGGTGCGCGCAGCGCGAAGTTGCCGGTGGACTGGTCGCCCAGCAGCAGCCGGTACCGGTCCAGCTCGTCGCCGAGCGGGTCCGGGGGACCGGTGTCGAGGCCGCCGCCGAAGGACGAGCTGCCGCGCAGGAAGTCGTTCAGCGAGCCGTCGGCGAACCCCGCGACGGCGGCGATCGCCGCGCACGACACCACGCACAGCACCGCGGCGACCGCGTCCGTCGTCGAACGCGCGGTCCTGCGGATCAGCTGCGCCGCCGATTTCGCCCCGAGCGCCAGGGGGAGCAGCACGAGGACGCCGGCGGTGTGCGCGATGAGCCCGAGGGACGCCGCGCCGACGGCGAGGCCGAGGTACCCGACCCGTTGCCGGCGGCGGGCGAGCAGCATGGCGCAGACGGTGATCGTCAGGCAGGCCGAGACCGAAGCCTCCTGGCGGGTGCCGAGGCCGAACGGCAGCCACCAGGTGAGGAACAGCAGCGCCGGGACCAGCAGGCGCTTCCCCACGGCGACCGGGCCGACTGCGCCGCGGACCCCCAGCCACGTGATGATCGCGAAGAACAGCGACGGCACCCGCTGGAGCACGGGAGCCGTGCCGAGTTCGGACCACCACGCGTAGAGCTGCAACAGCCACGTGAACGGGACGTAGGAATTGTTGTGGTACATGTAGTAATTGCCGAAATAACCCGCGTGTTCCCGGTTGAGCGCCATCGCGTACATCCAGCCGTCGTCGCTCGTCCGCGGCGCGAGGAACAGCCACGCGAGCAGCGTGACGCCGACGACGACGTCCGCGGCGCGGGGGCGGAAGCGCTTCCGCCGGCCGGGCCGCCGGTACAGCACGATCAGGCAGCCCGCGCACACCAGCAGCCCGGCCACCACGGCCGCCAGGAGCACGAGCTTCACCGGCGTCGGCGCGGAGGCGAACCGGTCGTCGACCCGCACGGTGACGTCGAGGTCCCGGCCGGGCAGCGTGGTGATCGCCGTGATCAACGCGTCCACGTCCGGCAGCGCCGACGTGCCCAGCGTCCGCCCGTCCTTGGTGTAGAACAGCTTCTGGTCCTCGGTGCGGATCCGGTACTGGCAGGGTTGCGCCGTGATCGGTTCGCGGAAGACGACGGCCGGGCCGAGGAACGCCGTGAGAGAGCCATTTTCGGCGGTCACCCGCAGCCCCTCGGCGGCCGTGGGCTGGTCGGGATCGGTGGTGGCGAGCAGGATGTGCGACGCCCGATCGGCGTCGGCGGCGGCCGCTGCGTCCACGGTGGCGCAGGAGAAACCGGCCGTCAGCCCGAGCGGCTTGCCGGCTTCGAGCGCGAGCAGAGTGGACTGCGGCGCGGTGGGATCCACCGGCCAGGAAACCGAAGGATCGTCGACCGCGACTGGCGCCAGCGGCAGTGCGAGCGCACACAGGATGGTCAGGATTCCTGCGCCTGCCGCCAGCGCTCTCAGCCGGCGCCGCGGTGGCCGGGTGGGCGGCTCCGCCATCGGTGTTGTCGTACGCGGTTCGAGAACTGCGGGCGAGTGAACGATGACGTCTCCTCGGCTGCATCAAGGGATACTCACCCACGATGCAGGCCCGGGCGCCGGGAAAACACCAGACAGTCAGGTAGCCAGGCCGGCGCTGATCAGCCAGATGTGTTCACAGGTCGCCGCGGCCGCCGGGTGCCCGGCCCAGGTGGGTGCCTGGCGTGCTGGGCGCGGTGGCGGCGGGGATGGTGCCGTGGGTGTTCGTGCTGGGCCGGACCCTGCCCGAGACGACCCAGGTGCGGCACTGGCCTGCCGTGTGGATCGGACTCGACCTGGCCATGGCGCTCGGCTGCGCGACGACGGCGCGGTGGTATCACCGGGGCGATGCCCGCGCCCGCCTGTCGGCCTCGGCGGTCGCGGCGCTCATGGGGATGGACGCCTGGTTCGACGTCCTCACCGCCCGGCCCGGCGCCGAATTCACCCAGGCGCTCGTCTGCGCGGTCCCGGAACTGGCCCTGGCCGGACTGTGCACCTGGCTCGCCCTGCGTGATACAGAAAGGTTGTCATGAAACGAGAACACCCGCGACTGCCGCGGTCGAGCCGGGCCAGATCCCGAACCCGAAAGACGCGATCGAGAAAACCTCCACAGTGCCGCCTGCTCCGGCCTGATCCCGCCGGCCACAGCGCAGAAGGCAATCGCCGGCAACTGGATCACCGCCTTCGACGACGCCGGGCTCCGCATCGCCGGCGGCAAGGTTCTACCTCCGAGACATCTCAGCCCGGTGCACCAGCCACCGCGGCGACGAAGACGGCAACTGATCACCCACCTCGCTCCGTGACTTGGAGCTCGCTGGAAACGTCCTCCGCAAATCGGATGGCGGAACCGGTGAGGGCCCTGATCGTGACCCGACACCGGGCGTCGGTGAGGGTTGCAGCGGGAGTAGCGGCCCGGCGACGAATCCATCGCCGTGATCGCTCTGCCGCGTCTCGCCGTCATGCACCAGCCGGTGCGCGATGTGCCGACCGACGCCCTTGCAACCCGCCACCGCCCATACCCGTTCGGTGCACCGGCGCCCGGCCGCAAGACGGTTGCCCGACACCACGGAACGCACTCTTCTGCCGATGAGCGGACGTTCGGCGCCAGAGTCGGCCGGCGGACGTCTCCTGCCACGATGACCGACGGGACAGGGGAGCCAGACATCGTGCAGCCGACCGGAAGCGCCGGGTTCTGACAGATGCCAGTGCGGCGACCGTCGACGCGACGGTCGCCGCACTGTGTGTTGGGCGCTATGCCGGAGCCTGCCGGTCAGACAGCGACGCGCAGCATGACGTCGATGTTGCCGCGGATCGCCCGTGAGTACGGGCAGCGCCCGTGGGCGTCCCTGGCCAGCGACTCGGCGTCCGCCTGCGACAGCCCGGGGAGTGAGGCGGTCAGCTCGACGTCGAGCAGGAACCCGGCCTCGTCCTGGGCGAGGCTCACCCGCGCGAGGATCGTGTCGCCGGACAGCTTGATCTTGCGTTCCCTGGCGACCAGCCGCAACGCGCTGTGGAAGCAGGCCGAGTAGCCCGCGCCGAACAACTGCTCGGGGTTGGTCGCCGTGCCGGAGCCGCCCGCTTCCTTGGGGAGCGCGAGTGCGGTGTCCAGCAGGCCGTCGCTGGAGCGGACCTTGCCGTTGCGGCCGTCACCGCTGGAGGTCACTTCGGTGGTGTACAGGGTCTGCACGGTCACTGTCCTTTCTGGACGGAGTGGGCGAACCAGTCGAGGGTTGTGGCGAGCGCGTCGCGCATCGGGGTGGCGCGGGCACCGAAAGTGCTGGTGTAGAGCGAGTCGTCCATGACGAACGGCTCGGTGTGCCAGTAGAAGAGTTCGCGGTACTCGGCCATGAACTCCTCGTCGTACGGGCCGAACGGCTCCGCCTCGCGCTGCACCGTGATCTGCGTCGGCTCGCCGGTCAGGTCGCCGATGATGTCGTGGATCTGCCGGGTCGTGTACGGGCCGTCGACGGGCAGGTGCCACAGCCTGCCGAGTGCGCGATCGTCGGAGCCGAGCACGGCGAGCCCGGCGGCGAGGTCAGGCACGTAGGTGTAGCTCTTCGGCAGGTCGATGTCGCCCAGCCCGAGCCTGGTCGCGCCGGCCAGCGCGGCCGGGAACACCGACACGCCTAGCGAGGACAGCAGAACGCGTGGGCCGAAGAAGTCGGCCGCCATGCCGAGCGCGACGCGGACGTCCCCACGCTCGTGTGCGGCCAGGTACCGTTCGGTGATCGCGGCGCGCGTCTTGCCCTTGGGGCCTGGCGCGGCGAGCGGCGTTCGCTCGGTCATCGGCACCCCGCCGGTCGGGCCGTACTGGTTGAGCGTCTCGACGGTGACCAGCTTCGCGCCGCTGCGGCCGACGACGTCGAGCAGCGCGTCCTGGATCACCGGCAGCACCTGCGGTTGCAGCTGGTACGGCACGTGCGTGCAGTTGTAGACGACGTCGGCGCCCTCGACGATCTCGGCGAGCTTGACCCGGTCGGTCACGTCGGCGGCGACCCGCACCGAACCGGCGATCTGTTCCCCTCCGCCGGACCGGTTCACCGTGCGCACCCGGTTGCCCTGGGCGACGAGCCGCTCGGCGAGGGTCAGGCCGACGGGTCCGGTGCCGAGGACGACGTGCAGTTTCGGGGTCATGACTTCTCCTCTAACTGAGTGATTAACCACTCACACTTGGCGTGAAAGAAAGGCCGCACGACGCGGCCGTTCTCGCGGCGAAACTCGATTGGCGACGGAGCTCAGTAGTGGCGCAGGCCCGCCGAGAGCGTGTTCGCCCACGGCGCGTCGACCTCGGTGGCGCCGATCGCCACCACCAGGTGACACAACGCCCCCCTGGCCATGAAGTCCTGGACCGCGCCGGCATCCGCGCCGGAAACGCTGCGCACGTACTCGACGGTCCTGGCGTAGCTGCGCCGCACCACCTCGCGCACCGCGGGCTCGGACGCCGCTGCCGCCTGGGCGTGCACCTGGACCAGCAGCAGGTCTGGATCGGCGATGAGCCGGGCGTACTCGTCGCCCATCGCCATCAGCACCTCGTGCGGCTCGCTGCCGCGCGCCTTGGCCGCCCCCCTGGCGAAGCTGTCCCGCACGAGGTCGAAAGTATGCTCGACGACCGCGACGAACAACGCCTCCTTGTTGGGGAACAGGCGGTAGACATAGGCCTGCGAGATGCCCGCCCGCTTCGCCACCTCGGTGGTGTTGGTGCCGTAGTAGCCACGGGCCGCGAAGCTGCTGACCGCGGTGCTGAGCACCACTTCCCTGCGTTCCTCCGCGGTGCTGAGCACCCGTCCCGTCGCTGCCATGTGAGTAATAATCCACTCACACTTTCCGGTGTCAACCTCTCGGCGCTTCCCGTCAGGCCGCCCCGATCCGCGGGACCAACGACCGCCCACGAGCCGGTCGGCCGTGAAACTGAGGTTGGACCCGCATCGAACATCCGCTTCTGCCGCTGATCAGTCGCTCGCTGGGAGTGGTCATGGTTGCGGTTGGTGACTCCGACACGTGAGGATGCGGCTGGAGTGAGCTGGAGGATTCGTGCACGAGTTGAGCGATCAGGAGCTGGTTGCCGAGCGCAACCGCGGCCTCTTCACCCGGGCTGCCGGCTTCGAAATCGAGTTTTTCGCGCGCGGTAGCAGCACGGCGCTGCGGTTCACGGACGGCCAGGGTCAGCCGATCGCCGGCTTCCCGTGGTGGGACGACGTCTGCCGCGATCTGCGGACGTGGACCTGGCCGATGTCCCCCTGGGCGACGTCAGCCATCCGTACTGCGATCTTGACCAGTGCTGGCACATCCTGATCTGGCGGCATGCCGACCGTGTCTACATCGCCGAGGGCGAAGACGAGACATCGTTGCACAACCTGCACTGGGTGGCGGCTGACGAGTACGCCAGCGCCTGGACTGACACTTCTCGCTCGCAACACCGACCGAGACGAGTTCGAATACGTGGTCGACACTGCCAGATTCGGCCAGCCGCGGTGACCTCGAACCGGGTCATGCCAGGCAGTGCGGGGGGCGTCGAGGTCGGGCACGAGCCCGGGCAGATGCCCGGGGCGGGTCGTGTGGCGGCCACGCCGGCGGCCTGGAGGTCCGGGCGCCGGTCCCCGCTGAACCGGCTGAACGCGCCCGCGGTGGCGAGGGCTTCGACGGCGGTCTTCGTCAGCTGGATTCGACGGGTGAGGTCGTCGATGCTCGTGTACGGCCCGTGCGCCTGGCGCTCGGCGACGATCGTGTCGGCGACGGTCTCGCCGACGGTTCGGACGCCGGCGAGACCGAGGCGGATCGCGACACCGCCGGTGCTGTCCGGTTCGGTCCGAGGGTGGTGTGGGCGAGACCTGCGTTGAGGTCGGGTTCCCGCATCAGGACGCCGTGGCGGCGGGCGTCGGCGACCAGCGACCGCGGGCTGTAGAACCCCATCGGCTGCGCCCGCGGCAACCCCGCGCAGAACGCCGCGCTGTGGAGTGCGGCATCAAACGCTACCGAGCCGTCGCCATCTGCAAGCCTGAGCGATTACGCGCAGAATAGAGTGTCGAGCGTGGATATCTGCGAACTCCAGTCGGTGCTGCCGTATTTGACCACCAAGTATTGGACCCACTGAACGTGACCTCCGCAAATTGGAGACACTTGAGGGTTGTCGGAATAGATTGTCCGCTGTTCTCCGGCGGAGAGAGTGGCGAAGCCGTCGTCATCGTGCTTCAGTGTTCCGGTGGTTTGCAGTCGATAGTCCATATCCCACGCCACGGTCCGCGCGGTCGTCGCCGTGTTGATCAAGCCCAGGTAGCCGAGAACATTGCAACTGTTGCTGTCGCAGTTGTAACGGAAACACACCTGATAGCGGATCACCCCGTATCCGCTCGTGCCGGAACACTTCGGCGAACTCATTATTCCGTTGGAATCAGATTGCGACGAGCTGCTTCTCGAAGCGGTAACGCTTTCGGCGGCGGCCACCGACGCAGTGAAGAATATGCCGAGAAGTATGGTCATGCCAAGGCATAGTGCGGTCAATGTTCGTTTCACGAAGATCCCCTCGATGGTAAAGTATGTAGGTTCCTTGCGAAGGTACCGATAATGCTTGTTGTTCGCTAGCGGCCGAATGGTGGATTGATCGACTGAACCGCAATCTGGGCCACTTCAGGAATGTCATGTGCGTCGTCGCGTGCCTCCGGCTGCACAGCAGGATGCCGCTTAAGGCTGTTTACAGGCCGACGTAATGTCGACGTGGATGCGGCAGGTCTATGCGGTGAAGGGCGGCGACCTGGGTGATCGTTGGTATGTCCTTGCCGACGGTGAGACCGTCCGTTAATGGTGAGCTAACGGAACCTTCGCCCTGCTGCGTGACAAGGACAAATGGCCGGTCGCGATCTCACTGCGTCGGTCCTGAGTCGTGGCGTGGACACCTGGGAGAAGCTCGCGGCCGAGAGCTAACCGGGGAGGTTCGTGCCGGCGGAACGAATGATCGACGTGGGTGGTGTGGCACTTTGTCCCGTGCGTAGGCCCGGCTGGATTCGCGCCGACCGGGCCTACGTTCACCGCACGGTGGTTCCTCCCTTCGAGGGGTGTGGCAGCCGGTCTATCAGTCACAACTGTCGATTGTGCTGTCGAAGGAGTACGGCAACAGGTAGCCAGCACCCGGCACGCCAGTGACGGCCGGCGCGGTGCCCAGGCCCCGGCCGCCGCGGTTGACAGGGTTCCCGTCGACGTAGACGTACTGGCCGGCGGCGTCCGGCTTTATGCACGGGTTGATGGGATCAATCGCCGAACCCGTTGATTATCCAGTTCCCCACGACACCGCCGATGCATCCGAGGGCGGCAGCGGGGATTACCCCGGGGGCGGTGGCCACCCCGGACAGAGCCCCGATGGCACCGGCGGCGGCGCCTCCGAGGCACGCCTTCGAGGTGTCGGCCTTCAGGCCGGTGGGGTCGATCCGGTTGACGGGGTTGCCGCCGACGTAGGCGTATCGGCTTGCCATGTCGGGCTCCAGGACCAGGCTGATGGGGTCGAGGGCGGTCCAGTTGCCGGTGGTCGGGTCGTGCCACCGGACGCCGTGCTTGAGCCAGCCCGTGGTCTCGTCCAGTAGTCCCTGGGCGTAACGGACGGGGTTGGCCGCAGAGGCTGCGCCGGAAGCGGTGAGTTGCTTTCCGGCGGGGTCGTAGGTGTAAGAGGCCGTTACCGCGCCGCTGCTGTCGATCAGGGTGACGGGACTGCTCTGGTTGTCCAGCGCGTAGTAGTGCGTGGTGCCGTCAGGCCGCTGGAAGATGAGCGGCATGCCGGTGGGGTCGGCGTCGACGTAGCTGGTCTGGCCGTTCTTGGTGAACGACTGGAGCACCGGGACACCGTTGGTGTCGTTGCGCCCGTGGACGTAGCTGGTCGTGTTCGCCCCGGTGGTGGTGGAGACGAGTTCGTTCTGGTCGCCGCCGGCCCAGGTGTAGGTGCTCGAGGACGAGCCTTCGGTGTGGGTCGTGGTTTGCCCGGCGGCGTTGTAGGTGAAGGTGCCCTGGGCCGGGTCGGCGGTCCGGTTCCCTGCGGCGTCGTGGCTGTAGCCGGCGTTCGAGATCTGGTTGCCCGCGTTGTAGGTCAGGGTTTGCGTGGTGGTCCCGTCGACCTTCGCGGTGAGCCTGTTGCCGGCCTTGTCGTAGGTGTAGGCGTAGTCGTGACCGCCGTAGTTCGAGACCGCGGTGACCCGGTTGGAGGTGTCGTAGCTGTAGAGCGACACCGCGCCGGAGAGGTTGTCGGTCGACCACTTGATCAACCCGGTGTCGGTGGTGGCCGACGCCGACGGGCACGTTTGCCCGGCGACGCGGGGCGAGTAGCAGAACCCGGCGTCGAACGTCTTGGTCGCGTCGTTGGACGCGCGTGAGGTCCAGGTCCGCGAGATCCGGCCGCTCTTGTCGAAGGTGGTTTTCGTGTGGGCGGCGAAGGTGGTGCGGGCGGGGTTGGTGTTGAACCAGGTGTCGGTGCGCTTGCCGTCGTCGTCGTAGGCGAACGCGGTCTTCTGCCCGTTCGGGGTGGTCATCTCGGTGACCTGGTTCGCCGCGTCGTAGCCGTAGGTGGTGGCGCCGCGGGCGTCGGTCTTCGACGTCAGGTTCCCGGCCTTGTCGTATCCGTAGGACAGGGTGCCGCCGCCGGAGTTCGCGGTGCGCGAGGTGATCCGGTTCTGCGCGTCGTAGGTGAAGGTCGTCGTGCCCGAGGTGTCGGTGCGGGTGAGGACGTTGCCGGCGCCGTCGTAGGTGAACGCCACGTCGGGGGTGCCGTCGGAGTACTGGATGGTCTTGACGCGGTCGGCGCGGTCGTAGGCGTAGATGGTGCGCAGCCCGCGGCCGTCGCGGACGGCGTGCAGCCGCCCGAACCCGTCGTAGGAGATGGCGATCGCCGCCAGGCCCGAGCCGGCCGGCGGGGCGACGTCGGTGATCTGGTGATCGGTGTTCGCGGTGTAGTCGGTGACGTTGCTGCGCGGGTCGGTGGAGGTGTTGAGGGTGCCGTCGGCGTTGTAGTCGACCTTCGACGTCGCGGTCGCGGCCGTGTTGGCCGAGCTGAGGGGGTTGCCGGCGCCGTCGTAGGTGAACAGCTTGGCGTTGCCCTGCCCGTCGGTGCCACCGGAGGGCAGGTACTTGGCCGCGCCGGTGTTGGCGTAGGTCGCGGTCGCCTTCGCCCCGGTCGGGCGGTGACGCCGGTCAGCGACTCACCGGCGTTCACGGCCGGGTCGTGCCCGAAGGTGGTCACACCCCCGGTGCCGCTGGTCGAGGTCGCGACGTCGGTGAACGGGGTGTAGGTCTTGGCGCGTCCCCGGCCGAGCGGGTCGGCCACGGACGTCACCAGCTCCTGGGCGTTGAGGAAGTAGTCGGTCTGTGGCCCGTTGGCGGGGATGGCCTCGGTGTTGTTCGGGCTCGCGACCAGCGTCTCGCCGGCCGAGTAGTAGGTGAACCGGGTCGCCGCGCCGCCGGCCGGGTTCTCCTGGGTCACCTTTTTGACACGGTGCGAGGCGTCGTACTGGATCGCGGTCTGCTTGCCGGCTTCGTTGGTGATCGTGGTCAAGTCACCGGTGGTCGGGTCGTAGCCGAACTGGGTGTCCTTCGACGTCGGGTCGGTGATCTTGGTCAGCTTGCCCGCGGTGTAGGTGTAGGTGGCGCTGCGCGCGGTGCCGTCGTCGCCGGTCTGGCCGATCGTGGCCACGGTGCCCGACCAGGTGAGGTTCGCCGTCCGGGCGCCCGCGCCGCCGCGGGTCGAGGTGACCTGGAACAGCTTCCCGGAGGCGTAGGTGAACGCGGACGTCTGGGCGTTGCGGTCCTTGATCGACACCAGTTGCCCGGTCGAGTCGAACGTCGATACGGCGTTGGTGTCGTGGTCGGTGATCGTCCAGCCCGACGCGGTCTTCACCATGACGACCTTGAACCCGGCCGGCGCGGTGTACGCCGTTCCACCGGCGGGTTGGAACAGCCCCTCGCGGCCTTCGGGCGCGAGGTAGAGCACGGAGTTGTCGGAGTTGAGGATCACCTTGGTGTCCTGTCCGACTCGCATCGCCCAACCTGCACCCGCTGATCCGGACGGCAGCGCGGCGCCCGAGCCGAGACGCAGGCTGTTGAAGGTCAGCCCGAGCTGAAGATCGGCCTGGATACCCGGTAGCGCCAGTTCGGAGGTGGTGACCAGCAGGTTGCCGGTGCCGACGTCGACCGACGCGGACACCTTGTCGGAGATCGGGAACGGGATCCGGGTCGCCGACGGGCGAGCCCCGGTCAAGGTCGGGGTCAGCACCGCGGCGGGACCGGCCTCGGCCGGCGTCACGGCGAGCAAACCGCCGGACAACAGCACCAACGTGGTTGCGACCACGAGGGCCGGACGACGGCATGACGTTCTTCGCGTGGACAAGCTGACTCCTCGTTGTCAGAGATTCGGCACTCCCATTGCCTCGATCAAGGAAAGGTCGTGCCTGCGCGGTCGGCTCACGCCCGGAGGAGCGGGACGGTTGACGTTCTGGCAGGTGATTCACCCGGATGCTGCACAAGCAGCGTGGCCGCGTCGCGCGCCGTCGAGCAGACCCGTCAACACCTCCTGCACGCGACGCTTCCTGACCGCTCTATTCATGCCGGAGTTCGCTGGCCCCTCCAGTTCTGCCGGTCCCGCCGGTGTGGCAGAGCGCGGTGCGGGCTCGGCCGGCTCTCGCCGAGCTCCCAGTTCCCGAATGGGGAAGCGGCTGCGGAGTGGACTGTTGGGAGGGCGCGATTAGCGCCTACATCGAGGGGGCCGACACCCGGAGCGTCGTTCCGTGGCGGTAACCGCTCGCGCGGGCCCGAGCTGAGAGCCCGGCCGAGCTGGCTGATCGATCGTTCTCAACAACAACGGGAAGAGTCGTACCTTCGAACCCTTCGGGCTTACCCACGAATGAACGAGTGACGGCGCGGAGCACTGGGGAGCGACGGCGAGGCCGCAGACTGCAGGTAACGTCTGGCTGCCGAGCTACTGATATCGATCCATCGATGGGGGCTACCGCGGCGGCTACTCGACTTTCATCCGCGCGCTGCGCCGCCGCCAGCTGCGGCCGCACTGCGAGCCTTGCGAGGTATCCCGCGCGGTTGTCACCTGCTGCTACTAGGTGGCAACCGCCACTGGGTGACCCGTACCTGCCCGTTCTCCTCGACCAGGGCCGTCATACCGGAGACCAAGCCGACCGTCACGCGTGCGCGGTATTCGTCACTGGTGGCGGCCAGCACCTCGCCGGCCAGCATCGGAACGACGTCTGGTGAGGGGATCGGGTCCACGAGTTCGATGTAGGTGACCGTGACGCCGGAGTCCCCCGGCTTTACCGAAAGCTCGGCGCGCTGCCGCGGGGTCATCCGATCGAACTCGCCCACGACGAGATAGGTCTCTACGCTCCCCGTTCCTCCGGGTGGTAGGCCCAGCACGGCCGCGTCCGATACCAGTCCCAGGCATGCCGACGCAGGCCCGGCAGCCACCCGCGACGTCACCCGGTCCAGCTCACCGATGCCGGTACTGGGGCAGGACCGTGGCTGCGCGATCCCGACCATGATCAACGCTGCGATCGCCGCCACCGACACCACGCCGGAGGTGATCGCGGGCCACCCCTTCCGCAGCTTGCCCGACGCCGGTTCCGGGCCGGCGGTGGCAACCAGCCGTTCCCGCAGCCGGATGTGCCAGAACTGGTAGCTGCCCCCGCTCACCCGTAGCAGCTCGTGCTCGTGCGCCCGCTCAAAGAATGCCATCAGCCGCAGCGGCAGCCGCCGTGTCACGGACAAGTTCACCCTGGTGAACCCGAACTGGGCCCACGGCCGGGCCAACAGCGCGGCTCCGCCCCCGGCCAGGCCGACCAGAACGCTGACCCAGATCAGCGCGGGTAGGTGCGCCCCGTCGACCACCCACGGAACGTGCGCGGGTGTGCCGGGGAAACCGCGGTCGAGCACCACCGGCTGGCCGCGCCATTGCGCCAGTTGTTGTCCCAGGTGGCCGCCCACTGTACCGCCCCAGACCGCCGCGGGCAGCGTGCCCACGCCGACCACCATCGCGACCACCGCGGCGGCAACCAGGCTGGATGAGCGCTCGTGGCGCAGCAGATCGCGCGGAGTGGTGACGGCGAGCCTGTGCCCGCGCGCGGCCCAATAGCCGTGCAGACCCACGCCGAAGCCGATGACCAGCCCCATCCCCGCCGCGATGCCGATCAGCGCGCCGACCCCGGTGGTCACCTCCGCGTTCGCGTCTCCGGCCATACCTATTAACACCGCTACCCCCGCACCGAGGGCCACCGCTACTACGTTGCTCGCGGCGAGAGTCCGCACGAATCGCCGGCGCGCGACCCCCGGCTCCCGTGGTGCAGAGGCGGGGAGGTGCCCGGTATCGAAGGATGCGATGAGCAGCGCGAAAAACGCGCCCGCACCGACCAGCCACGGCATGCTGGGCACGATGTCCAGGAGAGAGGGTTCGGTGGTGGCTAGCGCGGGGGCCGCCACCGCGGCGGCCAGGCCCAGGATCGGAGCCGCGAGCAGGATCGCCGCGTATTCCGCCAGCGGCGGGCTCCACTTCGTGAGCCGCCACCAGGACAGGTTGGGGGTTTTGTGCGCGTGCGACTGCTTGGCCAGGTAAGTCAGCCATCGGCGGCTCTCGCCCGGCGTGCTCTCGTCGAGGCTGTCGACAAGCACGTCGATCAGCCTGTCTTCGACCGCCAGGCGGTTGTCTAGCTCAGGATCGCTCAGCAAGAGCGCAGGATCGGTGGTCCGGAAGCCCGAAGTGAACAGCGAAAGCATCAGCGGCGTGGACAGCGCTGTGATGAGCGGGCTGTTCGCGTGGGTCTCGAGGTGGTCGAGCACTGCCGTCCAGGAAGCCGGACGGTCGTCGGCGTTCCGCAAGTGGCGGGCGACGTCCTCGGGGGTGAGCGGCTGCACCTGGACGACCGGCGCCCGCAGCACCACCGGAGCACCTGCGGCCAGCACGCCGGAGTAGTCGGCGGAGCGGCAGGTGAGGACCATCGGGCGAGGTCCGCGCAGGGTGTCGTTGATCCGGCCGACCGCGCGGCGGCGCACGTGCTCGGGCAGCTCGTCGAGGCCGTCCAGCACCGGCAGCATCAGCCCAGCGGCCAGCAGCGCGGCCGGGACGGCGCCGCCGCCCGCGTAATTCTCCTCGGCGAGGCTGCGCACCATCCAGGCGTCCAGGCTCTGCACTACCGGGTCCCACGACGCCAGCGATAGCAGCACGGGTACCCGCTTGCCCGCCACCCTGGACCGCAGGAGACCGACAGTCAGCGCCAGCGCCAGGAACGACTTGCCTGACCCCGGCTCGCCCAGCAGCACCAGCCGATGGTTGGGGACTCCGTCGAAGCCCGCGGCCAGCTCAGCCGCCGCCCGATCGAGGTTTCCGCTCAGCTCGCCGTCCAAGTGCACGGCCACGCGCAGTTCGCTGCCCACCACTTCAGCGGCTGGGGCCGCCACCGAATCCTCGCGCTGCCGCCAGCGCAGCGGGATGGTCCGCCCGTCACCGCGGCCCGCCCGGTGCTCCAGTTCCGGCTTCCACCGGCGCAGCAGCGCTCCGGCGAGCAGGGCGGCCTCCTGGTCGTGATCGATGGGCTTGACGCCCTCGCCCAACCACCTCATCACCGCGGTGAACGCCCCGACCAGGGCGATCACGCCCGCCAGCACGCTGCTGAGCGAGTCGTTGGTCTGCAGCGAGGCGTCGGCCAACGAGAATACGGTCACACCAAGCACGGCGGCGGCTGCGATCGCGACCGGGACGCGCCAGGCGCGACGACGCGGAGTGCGTTCAGACACAGGCGATCGGGTCTCCTCCGCAAGCGGTTCCCACTCCCCAACCGGTCGCGCCGACCGATCCGGGCGTTACACCCGCCGGGGCGCTTCAGCCGTCACGTCGATGTGCGCCCGATCTCGATGTCGGTGCCTGACGACGGCGTGTACTGATCCGTGGCGATCGGCGGCGCAAGAGGCTGTGCATCCGACCTCCCGGAATCAGCGTTGTCTCGTGCAATGAATACCCCTCGATAGACGGCAATGCCTCTTCGCAGATCGAGAGCATGGGTGCTGATCGCGACTGAATTAATTGCCAGCAACGTGCAGAAGACGTGTCCCTCACGCGCCCGTCGGCCGGCGAATGACACTATGCGGGGACTTGGTAGGTCTCAAGGGGAGCGAGGGGTGATGACGGGACTGGAGATAGCCGTGGGGTTCCTCGTGGGTTGGGCGGTCCGGAAGCTGCGGCGGGTCGGCCAGGGCGTCGACGTCGAGGTCGACCGTGCGCTGGATGCCGGGCTGAACCGACTGCACGACTTGGTCTCCGGCAAGCTCGGCGCCGATCCGGCTTTGGCCAAGCTGACCGCGGAGGTCGAGCGGGCAGGGGAGCCGTCGAGCCGCACGCAGCAGCGGGTGCAGCTGGCCCTCGAGGATGCTGTCGAGGGTGACCAAACCTTCGCTACAGAGCTGACGGCGCTGGTCGAGTACTTGCAGGACGTCGAGCGGCAGGCCGGCGGTGTGGTTGCTGGGGGACTGGGTATTGCGATCTCGGGTGGGGTGAACGCGGATCGTGGCTCGGTCGCGATCGGCGGGGTGACCGGCGGCGATGTTTCGATCGCGCGTCCGCCGGACCCTCAGGTGCCGGGCGGGAACCAGGGCTGACCGCGTCCGGCGAGCATTCGCCCGTACCGTCCGGCGTGCGTGCGGATCGCCAGGGGACGGCTGTCAACACCGTCAACGGCTCGTTGACGATCAACAACGCTGTTCCGACCGCGACAGAGCGCCCTGTCGAGGTCGGGGAGGGTACCGATTCGCGGACCCGACGGGAGTTCGAGGAGGCGTTCCGACGGGCCGGTGGCGAGGGCAGGTTGGGTCGGCCGATCGCACTGGTAGCCGAGAACGAGCTCGGACGCATCCAGTGCTTCACGGGCACCGGAGACGGGTCGGTGCTCATTTGCGCCCTGTATGGACAGAAGGCCGTCGCCGTCTCGGAGGCAGTGTGGGACGACGTCGTCAGCGTGCCGGGACACCCGTTCCAGGGACTCCAGGCTGTCGGGTTCCCGCTCGCGCAGACCGACTACATTCCGGCGGATGCCACGGCGGTTGAGGTGGGCGGCGGCGAATGGGGTCGTGGGCTCGTGGTGCGCCCCGAGGTTCGCTGGGAACCACGGCCTCGCGTCGTCATGGAGGCCAGCCAGGCGCGGCTGATGCCGCCGGTGGAGGTCGCCGACCTCACGGTGCGAGCGATCGCGTTGTTGCCATGGGACCTCGCCGAGGACGGTTTCGAAATCACCCGGGAGATTCGGCGGCGGCTCGAGCGGGCCCTGCCGCGGATGAAGCTGGGCACCATGTTGCCCCTGCTGTCAAGCCGGCGCGGCGGCAGCGTCGCTGCCCTGGATTGGATCCGCCCGACAGGGTTCGGCGTTCACCAGTCGGGCCGGGCAGCCCTCTATGACAGCGTATTGACGACTCGCCACGGCGAGGTCGCTGCGCGTACGTCGGTGCGCCTGATCCTGCCTGCGGGCCGGGAACGGATCGTGCGTGTTTTCGCTGAGTTCCAGGTGAACCTCGAGACCTGGCAGGTGGCTCTGGCGTCGGCGACGGGCGCTGCGGATTTCCGGATTACGGCAGCCGAGATCGCCGAGCTGTGGCAGGCCGCTTGGGAGGCGGCTGTGGTGGTCGTGCCGGGTGTGTTGGTCGATGATCCTGCCGCGGTTCCGTTGATGGCCCCGCCGGTGGTGGAGCTGCAGGTCAAGTCCGACGATCCCAGGGAGTACGGCCCGGGCGAGCTGCTTCGCCTGGTGACTTTGACGAAGGTGGTCGACCTGTCTGTCTTTGGCACATCCGCGGACACTCTCGCTCGGGAGGGGGCGCTCACGGTCGTTGCACCTGTCGGCTTCGATCATGAGAGCCGCCGTCAACTGACTGTCACGGCGCTTACCCGTCTGGCGCGGGCGTGGGGATATGTTGACGCCGACGAGTCTGATCTCGGCTTGGAGCGGTAGACCGGCGGGCGTCGTGCTGGTGACTGGAGAGGTCGCAGATTCCCTACCCGGACTGTACCGCTGTCGGTGCGCTCTTGATCGCAACATCGTTTAACTGAGCTGCAGGTCGGTGGCGAACGTGAGCGTGGGGTTATGGGTCGGCTCGGTCCTCGGACACAGTATTACCCCACGGATCGCGAAACGCGATCTTGAAGCTGGGCCGATCGTGGCTCAGCTCGAATCGATCTTCTTCAGCCGCCATCCAGCGTTGTCGCAGACGATGAACTATCCCAAGCCTCGTAGTGCTGTCGCGACGCGGCTGCTTCGTGTCCGAGTTGACTCCAGCGTGGTGTGGCCGTCGCCGTCTTGAACGCCGAGCCGGATTCTCCACCATCCCGGTGATCTCATCGAGGCCGCAGCGGGCATCGGACTCACCATCGTCAGCTCGGCCGGAGAAGGATTCGGCATTGTGCTCGACGCGACCGGTGTCGGCGCTGTCGCGGGTGTTCCGGTCAACGCCGTCTCTGCGGCGGGCATGGCTGTCGGCGCTGGCCTGGCGGCACAGGGCCTCGCCAAGATGGCGGTGAATGCCGCAGGTGAGGATCATGTAGAGCTGTTCAGGACCGACCGCGGGGGCGACGGAGACGGCGCGACAAGCGGTTCGAGTGGCGGCGGGAAGCCGGTCGCACAGCATGAGCTGTCGCCGAGTCAGCAGGCCAACCTCGGCCGCTACGGGAAGAAGCTTCCGGCAGGAGCGGAGACCACGAAGATCGCCCAGCTTGAAGACGGGGCGATCCAGTTCGAAAGTCGAGTTCCCGGCCGGGTGCCCGGCTCGTCGGCCACCTACGCGAAGGTGGTCGCCGAGGTCGGCTCGACGGTCGGGTACACGAAAACAACTAGACTGCTCGATGGCTCCATTGCCCACATCAAGGACAAGATGCCGAGATGAACGAGCACGCCTCGCCCGAGGAACAGCGAGTGGACGCGCTCCGCGACCTGGTGCAATGCCGGAGGCCCGTCCGAGATGCGGTCGCCGTACTCGCTGGGTACAAGTGGGACAGCGACGTCGAACTGGTCAACCTGACTCGTGCTGACGCAACACGCGTGCTTCGGGGCTACCTGTCCGGCGCGCTGACCGCTGAGGAGGCACAGCGTTGGGCGGAAGCGCTCGAGGTGCGTGACGATGTCGGCCGCGAGCAGGGCTTCGAAGACGAGTTGACCGAGTTCGTCTTCGAAATGGCAACCCCGGAGGTTGCCGGCGCTCTCACGTCGCAGCGAGCGCAGCAGTGGCTCAATGCCTTTGGCGGGAATGGTGCAGAAGGCTGCCGCAGTTGATCTGTCGAGGGGGCCGGGCCGTACTGTCGCTGTGCCCATGGGACGCGGCGTGAGGTGCCGGCGTCGAAGTAGGTGGCGACGATCTGGCCGTAACCGCTGATGAGGTTGTCGGCCATGTCGCGCTGCCAGCCCTGTGACGACACGCGGTCTTGATGACGGACGGTCGAGGTGCGGCCGTAGAAGACGAACCGCAACCCGTTGCTGACTTGCGTTGGGGGAGAGGTGCGAGTGGATTTGCCCGTGGTCATCCACTGTGCGAGCAGGTCGGTCGTGCCGGCGGCGGGGTCGGCCGCTTGAGGCGGGGGTGAGTGGGGTGGGGTCACGATGGACGGATGTCGCGGCCGCCCGGTCATGACGGCGGCCTTCGAGTCGTTCATCCGATCAGCGCAGTCAGGACCTGCCGACGTCTGTATAACGTCCTATGCAGCGGCGCTTCGCGTCGTTGTCGTATTTCCGCAACCGGTCCGTAATCGCTGTCTTGTCGGATATGCAAATGGCAATGAGTGAACATCTATACCCCGGCGTAGTCGGACGCGGCATTAAACAACGGGTCGCGAAATGTGATCTCGGGATCTGGCTAGTTCTTGATCGGCCTGACCATTTTCTCAACGTCGTTCGACGGATGGGGTAGACGATGAACCCGCTGTGAAGCGCGGACGAACGTCGTTTGGCCAGAGTTCGCTGGAGGGCGAGGTTGCCGATCAGGGCTTCGTGGTGCTGCAGGTGACCGTGGTCAAGGCGTCTTTGCCGCTGGTGCCGCGGGTCGGTAGTGCGTCCTTGGTGTCGATGATGTTGGCGTTCGAGTCGACGATGGTGCAGCTGGCGCCGCTCGGCAGGGCCGACTGGACGGTGAGTGTGAGCGAGCCGGCTCGGATCTTCTCGGAGTTGCCGCCGTTAGTGAGGTCGAGCGTGCCGTCGCTGTTGTCGGAGACCCAGGTTGCGCTGATGTTGCCGGTGACGGCGACATGGTAATCAGCCGGTGGCGGGTCGTTGGGATGGGTGACGAGCAGGATGGTGCCGACGGCGACGACGAGGACGGCTGCTGCGATAGCTGCGTATCGCAGGGCGCGGTTTCGCTGGGGCGCCGCCGCCGCGGTCTGCGGCCGCTGGGCGTCGTTCTTCGTCATGGCAAGTGGCTCTTTAGGTCCTGGCGGGCATCGCCGCGACGACGTGTGGTGTTACGGAACCCCGGGTCACTGTATGTCTGCAGCTGTGGGGCGTTCGCCTGATCGGCTCAGGACTACGCGGGCATTTCGCGATGGTCGAGGCAATCCGTTGAGTATGGGCGTCGTCTTGATCACCCGAGAGGGTGATCTTCCGGCGGGTTGACAAGTCTCTCGCCGATTCGTTGTTAGGCATTTGCATACATGGCGCCGTGACTGTGAACTTCACGTCTGTGCTGCCGAGCGGGTTTCGTGCGTGTGGTCATGTCGTGAGCTGTCGTGGCAGCTGCGCTGGGATTTGGATCGTGTGGTGTAGATCTTCGACACACGTGGTGACCTGCATGGACATGCTGGCTGATCGGACGGCTCTCCAGCGGGGATCACGACCGTGGACTGGATCTTTCGGTGGCGGCGGCGCAGATGATCGCGCGTGGATTGAGGGGGTCAAGACGGTCCTCTCGCGTGCCATTGACAGCGACACGCCTCGGCAAGTTGATCACGTATGTCTTATTTGTACCTTCTTGCTGAGATCGTTCCGTAACTCGTCGATTCGCCTTCCGGTTGCGACTGCCCTGAACGGCCTATTTCGGATCTTCGCCAGGTTTGGCATCGTGGTCGCGGGTTCGTCGGGGGCCTAGCACTGTGCTGGTTGCTTTTGACGAGGGGGATCTCGTGCGTTTTTCTGGTGCGCGTTGGCGCGCTCTTTTGCTCTGCGCTGCTATCGGTGTCGGAACCGTGGTGACGGTCACACCCGCTCACGCCGAAACACCTGTGGTAGTCCCGAATGTGGCTCCGGACGAGGTCACGGCCGCGTCTTATGCGCGTGAGGGTGACAAGCAGGTCGAGGTGGCGTCGGAGACCACCGAGACGTCGCAGACGCTGGCCAATCCGGATGGCTCGTGGACGATGACGCAGTACGTCCACCCGGTCCGGGTGAAGCAGGGCGCGACGTGGGCGCCGGTCGACACGACCCTGGTGCAGCGGGCGGACGGCTCGGTCGGGCCGAAGGCGATCACCGTCGACGTCAAGCTCAACCCCGGCGGCGCCGGCTCGGCGTCGCAGCCCATCGTGCAAGCGGGCCAGGACAACAAGGAAGTCGGTCTGAAGTGGACCGCCGACCTGCCGGCACCGGCGCTGAACGGTGACACGGCCGTTTACGCCGAGGTGCTGCCTGGCGTTGATCTGACCGTGAAGGCGGTCGCTGAGGGGTTCACGGAGAATCTGGTCATCAAGACGCCGGAGGCGGCGAAGAACCCGAAGCTGCGGGAGATCCCGTTCGGGCTCCACACCCGCAACACGACCGTCTCGGTCGCGGAAGGCGAAGGCCGTGGCACTCCGGCCCAGGCCGGCCCGACCGATGGGCTCGAGGTCAAGGACACGTCCGGGCAGGTGGTCTTCTCCGGTGACGCGTCGCGGATGTGGGACTCCACCGGTGACGGTTCGCAGGCCGAGCAGCAGCTCGGTGAGGGTGGCGGCCGGCGTGAGGCGATGATGGACGTCGCTCTCACACCGAGCACGGTGACGATCACCCCGGACCAGGCGTTCCTGAACGACCCTGCGACCCGGTACCCGGTGTCGCTGGACCCGGACAGCTGGTGCGACTCGTGCGGCATCCAGTCGCACGTGGTGGTCCAGTCCGGCTTTCCGGGTGCGCACAACTGGAACGCGTCGACCGGGGACTTGTCGAACCTCAAGGCCGGCTACCAGAACTACGACAGTGCGGGGACGTCGCGGTCCTACATCCAGATGAACAGTGCTCGGCTGGGTGGGACGGTGGTGCACAGTGCGTCGCTCAACACCACGATCCAGCACAGCTACAGCTGTTCGCCGAAGGCGACCGGGTTGTGGCTGTCCAACCCGGCGGACCCCAACACGACGTGGGGTGCGCAGCCAGGCTGGGTGTATCAGGTGTCGACGATGAACGTCGCGAACTGTCATGACGCTGCGGGCGTGACGGGGCAGTTCGACGCCACCCGAGCGGCGAAGGACGCGGCCGCGAACTACTGGCAGAACACGTGGTTCGCGCTCGGTGCCGCCAACGAAGGTGACGGGATGGTGGCCTGGCGGCGGTTCGACCTGAACCCGTACTTCCAGGTGAACTACGACTCCTACCCGAACCCGCCGGCGAGCCTGTCGATGCAGAACGGCCAGCTGCCGTGCACCTCGGGTCCGAACCGGCCGTGGGTGTACACGAAGACGCCACAGATCGCGGGCCGGGTTTCCGACCCGGACGGCGGCACCGTCTACGGCAAGTTCGCGGTCGCGTACGGCGCGCTCGGCCACAACGTCTACACCCACGACAACGGCGCGAACCTGGTGCCGGTCGGGACGGCCGGCCCGAACCAGCAGGCGACCGCGCAGCTGGCCGCGGTCCCGGCCGGGTGGATCAACGAGGACGGGATCTACAACTGGTCGATGCAGGCCTACGACGGTGAGCTCTGGTCGAACTGGGTCGGCAACTGCGAGTTCACAGTGGACAGCAAGGTCCCGTTGCCGCCGAACGTCGCGATGGCGTCGTCGACGGACCCGAAGGTGCAGGGTGACGCGGCCGACTTCAGCGTGTGGACCTACATGGCCACCGACGGCCTCTACGACATCGACCACTTCATCTACACCACCGACGGTTCCGAGCCGCAACCTCAGGGTTCACCGGTCACGCCGGCGGTGCAGAGTACTGACGCCAACGGCAAGATGGTCGCCACCGCGAGCTTGAAGACGATCGCGGTCAACGGCAATCAGAATCTGGTCAAGGTGAAGTCGGTAAACAAGGCCGGGATGCCCAGCCCGAACGCGATCTGCCTGGTCATCCCGAACTCCAACCCCGCGCTGGACGGCCCGTCCTGCTCCTACCACGTCCAGCCGCTCACCCCGAGCAAGAACCTGGTCGCCGCGTGGAGCGCGGACGAGCCGTCGGGGACATCTCTCGCCGACACCGCCGCCGGCACGCCGGGCAACACGGGACTCGCCGCACACGCGGCGACGCTGTCCGGTGGCGCGACCCGGCAGCCGGGCTACAACCACGGCAACAGCTGGACCCACCCCGACACCAGCGGCTACAGCGAAGGCGTCAAGGGAGCGATCAGTCTCGACGGCACCAGCGGCTACGCCCAGACCGCGGATCGTGTCCTCGACCCGTCGAAATCCTTCACAGTGGCCGCGTGGGCGAAGCTGACCGACACGACCCGTTCGCAGACCGTCATCGCGCAGGACGGCACCCAGGCAAGTCCATTCGTGCTGCAATACAACAAGGACAGCAATGCCTGGGCTCTTCGCGTGACCGCGGCTGATCAGGCAGCACCCAATGAAGTCAAAGTGCTCTCGAGCAGCCCGCCCAAGGCGGGTGCCTGGACACACCTCGTCGCGACCTATGACGCGTCCACCAACGTGGCCACCTTGTACGTCGACGGCGCGAAACAGCAAACGGCCGTAGTGCACCCGTGGGCCGCGACAGGGTCGCTCGTCATTGGAGCCGGGAAGAACGCCGGCGCCCGCGCCGACTACCTCCGTGGCTCGATCGACGACGTCCAAGCCTGGCAACGGACGCTGTCCGCGACGGAAGCACACGACCTGGCGAACACGGCGGCGCCGCTGGCCGCGTACGGCTTGGCCGAGGGCTGTGGACCCGAGATCACTTCGGCGACGTCGCGAGTGCCGTCGTTGCAGTCCGCCTGGTCGCTGGGCGAGACCAGCGGCAACCTGGCCAAGGACGGCACCCAGCACGGCAACGACTTCACCCTGACCGGTGGCCACACCTGGGTGCCCGGACGCAGCGGCGGCGGCCTTCAACTGGACGGGACCACCGGCTACGGCACCACCACTAGGCCCGTGATCGACACCGCCTACTCGTTCACCGTATCCGCGTGGGTCAATCCCGCTGACCTGAACGCGAACTACAGCGTGCTCGCCCAGGCCGGCGCGAACACCTCAGCGTTCGTGCTGCGCTACGACAAGGCACTGAACCGGTGGGCCTTCGGCATGACCCCGTCCGACAGCGCCGGGGCCACGACCAGTTGGGCAGTCGGTACGACCACCCCGCAAACGAGTACCTGGACGTTGCTCACCGGTACGTTCGACCAGTCGGCGATGCGGCTGAGCCTGTTCGTCAACGGACGGCACCAAGCCGACTCTCCGGTGTCGCAGACATGGACAGCGAACGGCGGTCTGTTCCTCGGGGCCGAGCGGGGCGGCCAGAACTTCTTCAAGGGGATCCTCGACCAGGCCCGGGTGTGGGACAGCGTCCTCACCGACGACCAGATCGCCGCGATGCAGCCGTCCGGCTACTACGACTCGATCGGGCAGAGCGAAGGCACACCCTCAGGTGGCGTCTCACTGGGTATGGAGACCGACACCGGGAGTAGTCCGCTGGCGTGCGCGGCACAGTTCACCGTCAACGGCGGCGAGGTCACGACGACCAAGCCCGCCACCTTGCGGACCGACAAGTCGTTCACGGTCGAGGCCTGGGT
The DNA here is from genome assembly GCF_035975215.1 of Amycolatopsis sp. NBC_01307. NCBI lineage: Bacteria > Bacillati > Actinomycetota > Actinomycetes > Pseudonocardiales > Pseudonocardiaceae > Amycolatopsis > Amycolatopsis sp. NBC_01307. The sequence continues at coordinate 1,776,750 of NZ_CP108403.1, forward strand.
CAAACACACCTGGACCACGTCGGACGCGTCCGTCAACGGTCCGGTCGATCCGTCGCCTCGCGCCGTAGTCAGCACCACCGACACCCAGTTCTCGCCACTGCTGCTCGGCTACCGGCCGTGGGCCGACACATCGGGCAAGCAGCACGCCAAGTGGAGCTTCCTGCTGTCGCCGTCCGCGACCGGCAACGACAGCCGGATCGTGCTGAGTGATGCCGACGCCGCGGACAACACCTGGACGCACCTGGTCGCCACCTACGACGTCGCCACCGGCTTCATGGCGCTCTACGTCAACGGGACGAAGCAGAACTTCTACGTCAACACACCCGACGGCGGCGGGGTCGTGGCTCGGGACTCCAGCGGCGGTCTCGTCCTCGGCCACGGCGTGTGGACGGGACAGCGCAGCGACACCTGGTACGGCGGCCTGGCCGGAGTCCGGGTCTACGCGGGTCTACGGGACATGGCCGGCGTCCAGCAGGACCGGGCTCTCGACGACCCCGGCAATCTCTTCGACGTCACTCACTAGCTCAGTTCGGCTTCCGGCGCGCGGCGCCGTTTCACCAGGGGATAGGTAGCTATGACGGGCAGACGTGGGCTCTTCCGGATGGACCGCAGCAGACGGTTCGTCGCGCTCGGTATCACGCTGGTGCTGTTCGGCTCCGGCCAGTCGGCCGCGGAGGCGGCGACCGGCGGCTGGCATGGGCTGGGCTGGGACCTCCCACCCTTGCAACAAGCACAGTCGGTCAACGGTGCCGACGGTGGCCTTCGGACACCGCCCGCTCCGTCGGCAGGCACCTACACCCCGGCCCCGGTGACCTGGCCGGCCGCGGCGACCGCCGAAGTCGACCTGCCGACCGAAGGTGCGGCGAAAGTGCCTGCCGGACGGTCGGTGGCAGTGTCACGCTCCCAGGCGAAGGCCGATGCCCGGCACGCCGCGGGCAAGGTTCGTATCAGCACCCTGGACCAAGCCACGGCGGCCAAGGCCGGCGTCAAGGGCGTGCTCGTCAAGGCCGAGCCTGTTCGCGGCGACACCAGCGGCCCGGTGACGATCGACGTCGACTACCGCTCGTTCGGTGACGCCTACGGCGGCGACTTCGGCGGCCGCCTGCACCTGGTGCAGTACCCGTCCTGCTTGCTGACCACGCCGGACAAGCCCGAGTGCCACGTCGGCACCCCGCTGAAGTCCGACAACAACACCAAGACCCAGCACGTCACCGCCGACGTCACCTTGCCGGGAGCACCAGCCGCCGACCGGCGGAGCACTGCCACGCCGGCGGCGACGTCGATGCTGGTCGCCGCGCAATCCGACACCAAGAGCGGTGGCGGCGACTTCACCGCCACCGACCTCAAGCCCGCCGGCGCCTGGACCGCCGGCACGTCCTCAGCGGACTTCTCCTACTCGTACCCGATCAGCACACCCTCCGCCGTCGGCGGCACCGGCCCGGCAGTGAGCCTGAACTACTCCTCGAGCGCGGTGGACGGCCTCACCTCGGCCACCAACAACCAGGCCTCGGGCATCGGTGACGGCTGGAACCTCTCGGGTAGCGGCTTCATCGAACGCCGCTACAAGGGCTGTGGCCAGGACCTGGGCGGCAACAACAACCAGACCAAGACCGGCGACCTGTGCTGGTACAACGACAACGCCACCATCTCCTTCTCCGGCGCCAACGGCGACCTCATCCTTGACAAGGCCACCGGTAAGTGGCACCCGAAGGACGACGACGGCACCCGCGTCGAACGCCTCACCGGCGGCGCCAACGGCGACAAGTTCGGCGAGTACTGGAAGGTCACCACGCCTGACGGTGTCCAGTACTTCTTCGGCCTGAACCACCTGCCCGGCTGGGCGTCGGGCAAGGCGGAAACCCAGTCGACCTGGACCGTTCCGGTGTTCGGCAACAACACCGACGAGCCGTGCAACGCCACGACCTACGCCGCGTCCTGGTGCAACCGCGCCTGGCGGTGGAACCTCGACTACGTCGTCGACCCCCGCGGCAACGCCATCTCCTACTACTACCAGCCCGAAACCAACTACTACGGACTCAACCGCAACGCCTCCACGGCCAACAACCCCGGCACCTCCTACACCCGGGGCGGCTACCTGCAGAAGGTCGAGTACGGCTTCAACACCAAGGTCGCCGACACGTTCAGCCACGCACCGGCTCAGATCCTGTTCGACACCGCCGAGCGGTGCGTCCCGAGCGGAACCATCACCTGCGACCCGGGACAGCTGAACTCCGGAACCGCGACGTCCTGGCCGGACGTGCCGTCGGAGACGATCTGTGCTCAGGGCGCCGTCTGCACCTACGGTTCACCGAGTTTTTTCTCCCGCAAGCGCTACACCAAGATCACCACTCAGGTGAGCGACGGTGGCACTGGCTGGAAGCCGGTCCGGGAGTGGGCGCTCGGCCAGTCCTTCCCGCCCACCAAAGACGGGGAAAAGACGGCACTGTGGCTGGACTCGGTCACCGAGACCGGGAAGATCGCGAGTCCGAACACTGTCGGCAGTTCGGTGACGTTGCCGCCGACGACGTTTCACGCGAAGGCGATGGCCAACCGGGTCAACGCCAACATCCAGTACACAGCGCTGACCCGGGAACGCATCGACGCCATCACCAACCCCCAGGGCGGACTCACCTCCGTCACCTACGCCGATCCCGAGTGCGTGACGGGCGTCAAGATGCCCGATCCGAACAACCTGAAGGACAACAAGCTCTCCTGCTACCCGGTCTACTGGACTCCACCGGGCGCCAACGACCCTGTCCTGGACTACTTCAACAAGTTCCAGGTCAAACTGGTCGAGGAAGACGCGAAGACCACGGGTCAGGAACAGCACACGGTCACCAGTTACGACTATCTCGGCGGTGCGGCCTGGCACTACGACGACGACCCGTTCACCGACCCGAAGTACCGCACCTGGTCGCAGTGGCGCGGCTACGGCGACGTGAAGACCACTGTCGGTCTCGGACCGGCGGCAGGTGATCCGTCCGGTCCTCCGGTGGTCACCGAGTCGTACTACCTCCGCGGCATGGAGGGCGCGACGGTGACCAGTGACAACTGGCACGAGTCGATCGTCGACCGCAAGGAGGTCGCCGGCTTCGTCCGGGAGACAGTCACCTACCGCGACGGTGCCGTCATCGGCGGGACGCTGAACGAGCCGTGGGTGTCCGGCGCCACCGGGACCGACGCCTATGGCCGGACGTCGGCCTACGTCGACACCGACACCAGCCGCACCCGCACCTGGCTCGACACCAGCAAGTCCTGGCGGATCTCCCGTACCCACAGCGTCTACGGGAAGTACGGTCTCGCCACCAGCGTCCAGACCGAGGGCGACACTACCGACCCGAAGCAGACCAGCTGCACCCTGACGCAGTATTTGGAGAACACCACTGCGTGGCTGGTGAGTTTCCCGAGCCAGGTGCAGAAGGTCTCGGGTATCTGCGACGGTACGACGAACCCGCCCGGGCCGGGCAACATCATCAGCGACAACCGCAGCTACTACGACACGCAGGCGTTCGGCGCCGCGCCCACAAGCGGCAACGTCACCCAGGTCGACACCCTCGAAGACTGGCCCGCCGGTGGCGCCGAGAAGCTGACCAAGCCGGCCACGACCACGGTGTACGACAACTACGGCCGCGCGACGAGCTCGACCGACGCACTGGGCCTGACCACCACGACCGCCTACACGCCGTCTTCAGGTGGCCCGCTCACCCAGGTCGACACCACCTCTCCGCCGGTCACCGCGGCTCCCAACGCGCCCAAGTTCACCTCCACCAAGTACCTCGATCCGGTCTCCGGCATCTCGATCGCCGGCAAGGACGGCAGCGGCCTGCGGACCGACTCGACCCAGGACGCGCTCGGCCGGATCATCTCCGTCTGGAAACCCGGCCACAGCAAGGCACAGAACGCGCCGGCCGACGCCATTTTCACTTACAACGTGAGAAACAGCGGCGGGGTCAGCAACGTCGCCGCGCAGACACTGCTCGCCAGCGGCCAGTACGCCACCTCGTACACGCTCTACGACGGTCTCGGCCGCACCATCCAGACCCAGGCACCTCGCACCGACGACGGGGCCGGCCGGATCATCACCGACACCTACTTCGACTCGCAGGGCCGGGCGTACAAAACCCACAACCCCTACTGGAACAGCACTTCAGGACCGTCGGCGACGCTTTACGTCACCAACGACGCCTCGGTTCCGAACACCACGCTGACCACCTTCGACAGCACCGGCGCCGCGCGAGCGAGCGCGTACCGTCAGAACGACGTCGAGCAGTGGCGCACCACGACGATCCCGGACGGCGACCGCACCACCACGATCCCGCCGGGCGGCGGCACCGCGACGACCACGATCACGAACGGGCTCGGCCAGGCCACCCAGCTCCTGCAGTACAAGGACCCGACGAAGTACACCGCCGGATCCCCGGCCGACACCACGACCTACACCTACACTCGCAGCGGCCAGCAGGCCACGGTCACCGACACCACCGGCAAGAACGTCTGGTCCTTCGAGTACGACCTGAAGGACCGGAAGATCTCGGCGAAGGACCCGGATACCGGCACGACGACGTTCACCTACGACGCCGTCGACCGTCTGCTGACCACCACCGACGCCCGCAAGCGGCTCATCAGCTACACCTACGACAACCTCGGCCGCAAGACCGCCGAGTACGACGGGGCCGCCGTCACTGGCACCAAGCTCGCCGACTGGACGTACGACACCCTGCTCGCCGGGCAGCCCACGAGCTCCACCCGCTACGTCGACGCTAAGGCCTACAAGAAGGAGACCACCGGCTACGACAGCGCCGGGCGTCCTACGGGCAGCAAGGTCACCATTCCCGCCGGTATCCAAGGGCTCTCCGGAAGCTACAGCTTCGGCACCACCTACGACCCCAACACGGGCGCGGTCAGCATGGTCAGCAGCCCGCGAGCCGGGGGATTGCCCAGCGAGCAGCAGTCTCTGGGGTACTTCCCCCAAGGAGCACCGAAGACCCTGACCTCCAGCACGGGTACCCAGCTGGTGGCTAAAACCGCCTACAACGAGTTCGGCCAGGTCCTGCGGACAGAGTTCAACAACCCGACGAGTCCGTACCAGGTCGCGGTCAGCAACACCTACGAGAACGGCACCCACCGGCTCGCCACGATGCAGACCCAGCGCTCGACGACCTCCGACTTCTGGATCGCCAACCGCGTCTACACCTACAACCAGGTCGGCAACATCACGAAGATCGCCGACACCCCGCCAGGACTGCCGGCGGACACCCAGTGCTTCCGTCAGGACTACCTGCAGCGGCTGACCGAAGCCTGGACCCCGACGTCCGGGGACTGCGCGGCCCAGCCCACCACAGCCGGGATCGGCGGGGCGGCTCCGTATTGGACGTCCTGGACCCTCGACGACACCGGTAACCGCAAGACGCAGGTCCAGCACACCACCACCGGCGACATCACGAGCACCTCGACCTACCCGGACGCCGGCCAGTCCAGACCGCACGCCGTCCAGGCCGTCACCACCGACGGTCCGAGCGGGACGACGCAGACGAACTACGACTACACGGACGCCGGGAGCACCAAGACCCGCGGCCCGACGGGTTCGGCGCAGACGTTCACCTACGACGCCGAGGGCCGGGTCGCGACGGCGAAGGAGGCGAGCGGCGGGGACAGTAGTTACCTCTACGACGCGGACGGCAACCTTCTCATCACCAAGGACCCGGGCGGCATGACGCTGTCGATCGGTGACACGGAGCTGTTCGTCCCCACCGGCGGGAGCTTCGCCTCCGGCACCCGGTTCTACAGTTACAACGGCCAGGTCATCGCGACCCGCACCAGCACGGGCACCCTCAGCTGGAAGCTGGCTGATCACCACGGCACGACCTACGCCACGGTCGACTCCGGTTCTTCTATGACGGTGACCAGGCGCTGGCAGGACCCGTACGGCACCACCCGCGGCACCCCGCCGTCGACCTGGCCGGACAAGCACGGCTTCCTCGGCGGCTATCAGAACACGACAGGCGTGACGCACATCGATGCCCGCGACTACGATCCGCTTGCTGGTCGTTTCATGACGGCGGACCCGGTGCTCGACACGAGCAATCCGCAGGCATTGAACGCCTACAGCTACGGCAACAACAGCCCGATATCGTTCAGCGACCCTACGGGCATGGTCTTGCAGATCGACGGTCGTCCCGCCTACATCGGGACAGCTGCGATCAGCGCCATGAGCTCCGCGAACAGGGAGCGGGCGTACCGCTATAACGTCGGCGTTTGGAGTAACTGGGCCAACGCGGTGACGCACAAAACTCGACCGACGTATCCGCTGTTCGTCGGCAAAGAGAACCATCTGATGCCGCCGAAGGAACGCCGGGCGCATTGGGAGACGCAGTTCGCGAACTGGTCACTTCAGCCGCCGGACCGGCGGCCGCCGGATTACGACCAGTTCGCTGCCGCGTTCTGCGACGAGTTCCCTGACGTCCGTGCCTGTGACCCCTCGTCACCCAGTATCGAGGAAACCCTCGAGGTGGCTGCGCTTCTCGCGTCTGGGGGAGCGGTTGGTCTCCTGGCCAAGCTCGGCGGCGAGGTCGTGCTCGGTTCGATTGCCGCGATGGAGGGTTCGGTCGAGGCTGGCGGCGCTATCGCGGGCGGCGTTGGCGCGGGTGCGTTAGGGGACTACGGCGGTGCTTCGCTCGTGGCAGCGAAGGTCGCTGCCGATGCGGCCCGAGCGGAAGGTCCAGAACTCTTCGGAACCAGTGGAAAGCAGTTTGGGAGCAAGTGGGGGAAGCATTCGAAGGATTACGGCCTGAATCCTGGTGATCCAGCTGCGCGTGAGTGGTTTTCCAATAGGATCCAAGACGTTCGCAACGGATCTGATGAGATTCGTCGGGGTGCTTGGAACCCCAATAGGGGAGGCGGCGACGGTTACTGGTTCTACAAAAAAGACAACGACCTGGTGTTGACAAAGCCTGATGGCGAGTTCGTGACCATGTTCCCTATGGATGCAGGTGGAAACAGTTGGTGGAATGCTGCTTCCAAGGTGGGATGATGCTGTAGTACGATGGATTCTTGCGGGGATTTACGTCCAGGATGGCGGAAAGGTGGGCTGCGAGTTGTCAGATTCAGATCCGGGCGAGGTCAACCTGAAGGAGCTGGCTGGAATTCCGGTTAAATCGGTAGGTCAAGTGACTGGTCGCAGTGGCGACACGGTCGAGCTGCATATTACTCTGAATACTGGTATTATGATTTCGTTTACGGTGTGGACGGATTGGTCGCTGCGAGTTGAGGTTCGGCGCGATAGTGGCATTCCTGGGTATCTGTGGCCAGCCTCTGATTATGCAGTTCAGGCTCTTTTCCCGGACGATTCCATTGGTAGTATAACCATCGTGCGCGTCGAGGAAATTTTTGACGAGGTCGGTGCGCTAAGCGGTGTCGATATTGAATTCGATAAGGGTGCTGTTGAACTTCGATCTTACGGAGGAGAGCTTCTCGTATCGCATGTTTGATCGGCTTGCCAGTGTGCAGCAAATTCTTGCGACTGCGACCGCATGGCGGGACGAGAACCGTTCCAGGTCAGAGCTGCCCGGTCGCTGCTGCCACAGCAAAACGAGATTCGACGTGCTCGGCGCGGAGGAATTCGGTGGGTGTGCCCTGACATGGCGATGGTTCTCCTGTCAAGCGATGAAGGGTCGAGGTAGGGGGTGCAGCGCGGTCGACGGATGCGGTGGTGTTCGCGGTCGGCGGCGATGCCATCGTGGATTGTCGTGCTCAGTTCGTGCCAGTCGAAGTCGGCGACGCCGAGATGGTGGCGTGCGGTGTCGGTGAGGTGGTCGGTGACTGCGGCTGCGCTGATCCACCCGTTGCTCAGCCGCTCCCCGAGCGCCTCAGCGGTGAAGACCTCGATGTAACGGAGGCCTTCTCTGGCGGTGGCGACGTTGCGACACCCGGTGGAGATCGGCCTGGACGTAGGCGGGTGACTCGGCGATTGCTCGCTGGCAACACCGGAACGACTGCGGGCCGGTGCGGCGGTGGCGGCCGGGTGAGGGCGTGGCCAGTCAGCCGGGCAGGACCTCGGCCGGGAGATTTCAGGCGACGGTGTAGGGCATCGACACGCCGTGGACGATGGCCAGGACCCGGGTACGATGATGAGGGCGCCGGGGCTGCGGGTCCTCGAACAGACTTCGCGATCTTGTGCCACTCCCGCAGTCGCACGAGCTCCTCGCCTCTGATGGGGCGGTCAGGCGGTCGTGGTGTCGGCGCGTGTCCCTAGATTTGCCACCCTCTGCAGTCGACCTGCTAGTTCACTACAGCGGACCCCGCCTTCCGATCAACTGCTCGCAGAGCGCCTGGGTGTTGCAGTGGTCGACCAAGTGGGCCAGGCTGGGCGTCTTTCCCGGTGGCTCTGCGCTACACTTCCGACATGATCTCCCCAGACAGGGGAGATATCCCACATGTGGGGGTTCAAGTCCCCCCACCGTGTTGCTCGGGCGTTGAGAGATCGTGCGGGCTCAGTGTCTAAAGTCGTCTGGGCTGAGGTCTAGCTCCGCGATTGTTGCTCGCGGTACGGCGACCCAGGCCTCGGTATTGAAGTCGTAGCCGAGTTTGGAGGAGGCGTTGAGGGCTGACTGCCAGGTCCTGACCAGCACAACCAGGTTATGGTCTTTGAGGACGTCAGGCTTGGCTTCGGGTGCCCGCTTCAGCGGATCGCCTAAGGGATGTCTCGTAACCCGGTGTGGGTCTGGCCGTGCACGTAGTCGATCATGGTGTGGTGCAGGTGATCTCGGCATCGCGACCGGAGTGGATTACCCCGTTCACGGGGCTGGAACCAGGTCAGTTCCGGAAGCTGGTGCGGATCGTGGCGAACCGTGGCGGTGACGAGATCGCCGATGGCCGACCTGGCCGCCAGTGGCGCCTCGACCTGGCTGGTCGTGTGCTGCTGGTCGCGACGTACTGGCGGACAAACCTGACGATGCGCCAGATCGGGCCGTTGTTCGGAGTGTCGCACTCCGCGGCGCACCGGGTGATCGACACCGTCGGACCGCTGCTGGCGCTCGCACCGGTCCGCAAACGCCGGATCGACGCGATCGCGATCGTCGACGGCACCTTGGTGCCGACGCGGGATCACCGGTTGGCGGCGCCGTCGAAGAACTACCGGTACTCGGCGAACGTGCAGGTCGCGATCGACGCTGACACCCGCCTGGTGATCGCCACCGGCGACGCCCACCCGGGCAACCGCAACGACTGCACCGTCTACCGCGACTCCGGAATCGAGGACCAGCTGGCGGGACGCCCGGTCATGGCCGACGGTGGTTACCAAGGCAACTCCGAGGTGATCATGCCCTACCGCAAACCCCGTGACGGCAGCGATCTGCCGGACTGGAAAGAAGACCTCAACGCCGGCCACCGCAAGATCCGCGCCCGCGTCGAACACGCGTTGGCTCGGATGAAGTGCTGGAAGATCCTGCGCGACTACCGTCGCGCCGCCGGCACCCTGAACGACACGGTGTCCGGAATCGCACACCTGCACAACATCCTCCTCGCGGACTGATCCGCAACACCAGCACCACCAATCACAAGATCAGTTACGAGACATCCCTTAGGCAGCCTGCTGCTTCTTCTGGCGGGCGAGCTGTGCGCGTGTGGCCTGAATCGCGATGAGGGCGGCGAAGGCCAGGGTGATCCACAGTGCGTAGCGGTCGATCAGCAGGACCACGTCGACGGCCTGCTGGCCGAGGCTGTAGCCCAGGCCGGCGACCAGTCCGGTCATGAGGCCGGCGCCAAGCACATCGGCCAGCAGGAACGCGGGCAGCGACATCCCGGTCAACCCGGCGAGCAGGAACGTGAAGATCGCTGGCACACCCGGCACCGACGAGGCGACGACGAGGCCGAACTTCCCCCACGCCGGCCAGGACCGCAGTCGCGGTGCCAGCCGTCGCGCCTGCTCGGTCGGCACGAAGAACTGCAGTCCCTTCTGGCCCCAGCGGCGTCCCGCCCACCAGTACAGCCAATCGAACTTGATCTTGCCGATGATCCCGGCGACGATGACGACCCACAGGTCCGCTTGCCCGAGCCGGGCGAACGCGGCGCCCGCGCCGATCGCCGACGAACTGCCCGTCACGGCCGCGGTCGCGATCGGATGCGACCCCAGGAGAAACGGGCGCAGCGGCAGCGAACCCAGCGACAGCACGATCGCGGCGATCAGCACGCCGATCAGCACCTTGTCGGCCCGCTCCACGGCCGCAGTTCGCGCCACTGCTGTTTGGCGGCGTCGATCTCCTCCGGACTGGAGGTGCGGCCCCGCCAGGGCCGGCGCGGCGACGTGTCCTCGGTGGGTGCTTCCGCTTGTCCGGTGACGATCGGTGTGTCGTCCTCGTTGGTTCCGGGCATCCCGGTCATGTCTTCTCCGCACGGCAGGGGACGGGTGTGTCAGGACCTCTCGGTGACGCTCACAGGCGGGCGCGACTGAGCTTCTACGCTGCTGCGAGCGCGGCGAGGACGGTGACGAACGCGTTGTTGAGGGCGTGAACGAGCACGCCGGGCCACACCGACTTCGTGCGTAGGAAAAGGAAGGCGTTGATGCTTCCGACGACGAACGCGGGCACCAGCGCCATGTTGAGGCCGTGCACCGCCGCGAAGACGAGGGTGCTCACCACGCCGCTGACCCACACGCCGTACCGCGACAGGGCGTTGGTCAGCACGCCGCGGAACGCGAACTCTTCGCCCAGCGGCGTGAGCACGGCGAGGAACAGCAGTTGCAGCACCAGCGCGATCGGCCCCGCCGCCGCGGCGTCCCGGTAGCCCCCCTGCACATCGGAGACCTGGTTCCCCAGCACAGCGATCACGGCGATGGACAGGATCTGGGTGAGCACGATCGCGCCCAGGCCCAGGCCCGCGGCGATGAGCCACCAGCGCGCGGCCACGGTACGAACCCCGAAAGCCGGCCACGTCCGGATCCGGATCACGAAAGCCGTGGCGAACGCCAGCAGGGCCATGACCCCCGAAAGGGCGGCGTAGGACAGCCCCGACGCCACGCCGGAACCACCCGCGAGCTGATCGATCAGCGGCGGCCCGGCCAGGTAGGCCACGGCGTAGGTGACACCGGCGGTCAGCACCTCCGGCCATCCCGGACGGGTGAGACGCGCGGTCGGCGCCTCCACCAGTGGTTCTGTCATGACGACCTCCCTCAACTCGGTTAGTACGATCTGAGAATATGTACTAGCACGACCCGCGTCAAGTGTGCTGGTACGATCATTGTATTCGTGCCGGTACACTCAAGGGATGTCTACCCGGGATGAGCTGGTCCAGGCCGCAGTTCGCTTGGCGCGCAAGAGTGGCTACGGTGCCCTGAGCGTCCGCGGGGTCGCCCGCGAGGCCGGCGTGGGTGCGACCACGTTGCGGCACTACTTCCCCACGCAGGCCGCTCTCCATCACGCCTTGTCGACCGAGCTGGTCACCTCGGTGCTCAAGGATCTGGCGATCGAGGACGACACCGAAGACCCGGCCGTGCGCCTCTACGACTGCCTGGAGCAGTTCTTGCCCGAGCCCAGCCGGGAGATCTCGTCGCGGGGCCACTGGTTCGATCTCTACCGCACGGCGTTGGCGCCGGATGCCGCGCCGGCACTCAAGAACGTCCTGCGCAGCGCGCACGGGGCGTCCACGGCCGCGGTGCGCCGCTGGCTGATGGTGCTCGCCGGACAAGGTCATGTGGCAGAGGAGGACATCGACGACCATGCGGCCTATGTGCTGGCGATGATCAACGGGCTGCATCTGTGCGCAGTCATCGAGCCCGAACGTTTCGACCTGCCACGCGAGCGGCGGCTGCTGCGGTGGTACGTCCACCAGCTGCTGGCACGGTGAATGCCGACAACGCCGGGCGGCGGTCCGTGCGACGACGCCATCCCCATCTTGTTTTGCGCGCAGAACAAGTGGAGTGACCGCACGGCTGGACTCCAGGGCGCGGGCCGGCTCCGTCGCTGACGCGCCCGTCCGGGGTCGCGGGGCCGGGGTTTCACATCGGCTACTTAAGACTGGGCGACAGGACCAGGTCCGGCCAGACTCTGGTTCAGGTGCTCGGTGAGTCGCTCCCACATTGCGGCTGCCCGCCGGTGGCATTGGCGTGGCTCTCTCATGGCATGCGTCTCGCCGAGCCGCGCGAGGAGTGGCTGAAAAGGGGTCTGTTCTGCTCGAAGTAGCGGTGCCCTCCTTGCTGACATCGTCACGTCGAGGCAAAGGAGAACCGCATGTCGGTGATCATCGGGATGGATCCGCATAAGCGTTCAGCCACGATCGAGGTGATCAACGAACGCGGTGACATGGTCACGGTCGGGAAGTTCGGCACTGACCAGCTCGGCTATACGGAAATGCTGTCGGCCGGGCGGCGGTTCACCGAGCGGGTATGGGCAGTGGAAGGTTGTAACGGCGTCGGCCGGCATATCGCCCACCGGCTGGTCCATGACGGTGAGACGGTGCTGGACGTGCCGGCGAAGTTGTCGGCGCAGGTGCGGGTGTTCGCCACGGGCAACGGCCGCAAGACCGACCCCGTCGACGCGCACTCCGTCGCCTTGGCCGCGTTGCGCGCACCGAACCTGGTCCGAGTCCAGGCCGATCCTGAGCTGGTCGTACTGGGCATGCTCGTCGATCGCCGTGACGAGCTCGGCCGCGCCAGGACTCAGACCGTCAACCGTCTTCACCGGCTGCTGCTGGAGCTGTTTCCCGGCGGTGCGAAGAAGTTCCTGTCCGCGTCACAGGCCCGTGCGCTCGTGGCGACGGTCAGACCGCGGGACATCGTGGGCAAGACCCGCCGCCGTCTGATCGTCGAGTTGATCACAGAGCTCGAGACGATCGACAAGAAGTCCAAGGCCGCCGACAAGGATCTTCGCGAGCTGGTGATCGCCCGCGGATCCACGCTGATCGACCTCCAAGGCATCGGTCCCTCCGGCGCCGCGCGGCTGTTGGCCGACGTCGGCGACATCCACCGGTTCGCCAACCGGGATCGGTTCGCGTCCTGGAACGGCACCGCACCGTTGGACGTATCGTCCGGCGAGCAGCAACGGCATCGGTTGTCTCGTGCCGGTAATCGCAGGATCAATCGGACGCTGCACATCATGGGCGTTGTCCAGCTCCGTAATTCCACCGCGGGTCGCGTCTATTTCGATGGCAAGAAAGCCGCGGGCAAGACGTCGATGGAAGCGATGCGGGCCCTCAAACGACGCTTATCGAACGTCGTCTACGCCCGCATGCTCGCCGATCAGAAGCGACGTGAGGCGGCAGGCCCGGGAGGGCACTCGGGGACGACTCTGCAATCCAGCGTGACCGGCCTGACCCCGGACACCGGCCCTTCGGACAAGCCACAACCCGAACCTGCCAACGACTAGCCTACCCCCGGCCACGGCCGCCCCTTGACATAAAGGGGAGCCATGAGCGTGCGTTCGGACCGGTCGACCCGGTCTGCGCATCCTGGATGGCGGCTGGTTGTCTGCATCGTCGTTGAGGGCGGAGGCGGCGTTCGACGCCGTCGGGCAGTTCCCGTTGAGTCGCGGCAGCTGTGACTAGTGGCTGTGGCGTGCCCAGGACGGGCGCCACTTGTCGCCACCTTGCCGGCCGGCGAAGTCGGCTTTGAGGAAAGCGAGCAGCTCGGCCAGGTCGGAGTGCCGGTTGTCGGTGCGCCAGATGACCCAGAGCGGGAAGACCGGTGTGGGGTCGACGATCGGGATGCGTCGAAGGTCGTAGTGCGCGGGCCAGAGGTAGCGGGAGCCTTCGCCGACGAGGTTGGCGAGCGTCGCCGACTCGGCGATCTCGGTCATCAGCACCTCGGCCCCGAACGCCGGGCCCAGGACGTCGATGGTGATCCCGAACGTGGCGCCCAGCTCGGCGTAGTAGGCCGCGACCTCGTCCCCGCTGGGCAGCCCCGGCATCCAGATCGGGTGCTCGGCGAGCTGGCGTGGGATCACAGACGGAGCATCGGCAAGCGGGTGCTTCGGGCCGACCAGCAGCTCGTGGCGGTCCTCGATGACCAGGGCGCTGGAGAGTCCCGTGCCGGAGAGCTGCCTCCTCGGGTCGGTCAGACCGCGGAACGTGACGTCCACGGCGCCGCCCGCGACAGCGGCCAGCGTCGCCTCGAGAGTGAGGTCGGGCAATGCGACAACGTCCAGGTCGCGCCCGCGGCGTTGCCGGTAGAAGGCGTGCAGGAGCGTGGCCGGCGCCGTCCGCCGGTTCCGTACGTCGACTCGCAGCGTTCGGCGTCCGGGCATCACCGAGGCGAGGGCGCGGTCCGCGGCCTGGAGCAGCTCGTGGGCGTGGGGCAGGAACGCGTGGCCGTCGACCGTCAGCGTGGTGCCGCGGGGCCCGCGGGCGAAGAGAACCACGCCGAGCTCACGCTCGAGGGCACCGATGCGCTTCGAGACGGCCTGCTGGGTGATGCCGAGCTCGTCGGCCGCGCTCTGGAACCGCCCTTCCGACGAGACCTTGAGGAAGGTCCGCACCGCGTCGAGGTCCACACCCCCACCCTAGAGACACAGCGGAGAGTTGTGGCGCGCCGACAGATCGGATGGCGTGGGCCGCGTACGAGGTCAGCGCCTAGGGCTCCGGTCTCGGGTTCGGTGTCTTCGGTTGATCGCCATCAGCGTCCTGCGCTCCAGTCCTACTAGCGTTTCCGCGCTCTCGTCGGCAAGTCTTATCGTCGGCGCTCTCGTCGCTGTCCCGACCGGCCCGTGGACCGAGACTCGCCGCGAACGTCCCGCGACGATCACCGTGCACCTGTTGCGGTTCGTTGCGATGGCCACCATCCCGCTGGCCTACTGGCTCGGCCGGCTGACCTACGTGCAGCTCTTGCTCGTCGCGATCGTGGTTGCGGGCGCCAAGATCGCGTTCGCCACCGCCGGCGGCGCCCACCTGAAGTCCGTCGTGACCCGCGACGACCTCTTGGCGGCCAACAGCCGCTTTGAGTCCACAATGTGGAGTTCGATCGCGATCGCCGAAGCGATCGGCCGCGGGCTGGATGTACCCGCCGCTTCCGTGCCGGAAGATCAGGCCGGTGCGCACTTCGGCTGGCTGAGCAAGTTCGCCGGGGCCGACATGGCCGCGGCGAGCGACACCACCCGTTCACTGCTCGGCTGGACGCCCAGCGGCCCGACCCTCGCCGAAGACCTCGGCAGCTACCTCTGAAAGCAGCTACCTCTGATGGGAGAACCCGTGACCGCCTACCCGCGTCCCGGCGACCGGCTGGCGGTGGTCGACCAGAGCGGCTCCACCATCACCCTGCTGGACGCCGTCGACCACCGCGTCCGGGCGGTGCTGCCGGTGCCCGCCGAGCCGCACGAGCTGTGCTTCGACCCCGCGCACCGGCTGCTGTACTGCACCAGCGCGTACCACCACGGCCACTACGACGAGAACGACGGCCGCAACCACCAGGTCACCGTGATCGACCCGGACGCCGGGGAGATCGTCGACGTGCTCGACATCTCGCCGGAGCACGGTCCGCACGGCATGGCGCTCGACGCCTGCCGCGGCATGCTGTACGTCAGCGTCGAAGCCGGTCCGGCGGGCCCGGGCGGCGTCGTCGTCCTGGACACCGCCACCCGGAAGGTGCTCCGCCGCGTTGACACCGAAGCGCCCGGACCGCACTGGTTCGTCACGGACCCGGACGGCGTCCACGGCTACGCGGCCAACAAGGAGGCGCCGTTCGTCTCCGTGGTCGACCTGACGAGTGGTGAGCTGGTCGCCAAGGTCGCCGTGCCCGGGAGCGAGGGGATCGCGGCCGGTCCGGACGGCTCGGTCGTGGCTGTCGCCGCACCGAAGGCCGACGGCCGGTCGGCCGCGCAACCCGGGGTGCGGCTGATCGACACCCGGACCGCCAAGGTCGTCCGGACCCTGCCGACCGAGTTTCCCGTGGTCCCGGTGCACTGGACGGACACCGGCCTGCTGCTGGTGGGTGAACTGCTCGACGGCGCCGGCCGCCTGTCGGTGTGGACGGGGACGTCGCCGGTCTCGGTGGAGCTGGTGGGGCAGGCGGACGTCGGCGCCTTCCCCCTGACGATCCGGTCGTCGCCGGACGGCACCCTGGTGTACGTCGCGGCCGTGTTCGGCTCGACGGTGACCGTCCTCGACGTCGGGAACCCGGCGCGGCCCACGGTCCTCGACACCCTCGAAATCCCCCACGCCCACGGCCTGGCCTACATCCCGGCTTAGAACGTGGTGGTCCGCCCGAGGGCCGCGGCCGCCCAGGTGATCGGTCCGGCACGCCCCCGACCGTCTCGATCATCGAAGGCTTGCTCGGCGGCACGAACGCGGCACCGGACAGGAGGGTCCACGGCAGCAGCAATGACGTCTGTCGCCACAAATCAACTCGGCCGGGAACCGGACTTCCCGGCGGGGCACTCCGAAAATGCGTCTTGGGTTGGAAGTGCGGGCCCGCGATCGGCTGTGTCGGTGACCGCCGCGTCGGCGAGGCGTGATCAGGCTGTCATCGGCCTCCCGTCGGAACCGAAGCAGACCCGGCGGTTCCGCGGTTATCGCTGGGCTGCCGGAGGTGACGCGGGGATGGCGTTGTCGATGAGGACAGCGGCGATGGTGGCGGCGGTGGGGAAGGAGTCGCTGTCGAGGACCCGGGTGCGGGCCGCGGCACCGTCGATGAGCAGGGCCAGTTGTTCGCCGAGTTGTTCGGGGTCGGTGGCGCCGGCTTCGCGGGCGGTTTCGGTGAGCCGTGCGGCGATGGCGGTCTTGTATTCGCGGGCGTATCGAGATGCGGGGTGCTGGGGGTCGTGGAGTTCGACGGCTGCCGCGATGAAGGGGCACAGGGGCGTGGACGCGGGCATCTCGAAGGCGGCGAGGAGCCGTTCGCGGGGCGTGAGGTCCGCGCGGTCGAACACGCCGGGCATGACGTCGGGGTCGAATCGGCGCAGGTATTCGGCGACGAGTTCGTCCTTACCGGCGAAGTGCTGGTAGGCCGTGCGCTTGGACACCTCGGCCGCGGCGCAGAGCTGGTCCATGCCGGTGCGGTTGATGCCTTGATCGCGGAACAGTTGCTGTGACGCTTTGAGGATGCGCTCACGCGCGCCCCGGCCGCGGCGCCGGCCCTGGGGGCCCATCTCCAACTCCGTCATGCCTCGAGCCTACACCGTTCGGTACCGACCGGTGTACATAGCTTGCGCTCCGAGCGACCTTCGGTTACGTTACATACACAGATTGGTGTACATAACGCCGACTCGGCAGTGAAACGGAGTGATCATGGGAAAGCTCGAAGGCAAGGTGGTGGTGATCACCGGCGGATCCACCGGCATGGCACTGGCCGGCGCCAAACTGTTCGTCGAGGAAGGAGCGCACGTCTTCATCCAGGGCCGCCGGCAGGAAGCACTCGACGACGCCGTCAAGCTGATCGGCCGCAACGTCACCGCCGTCCAGGGTGACGCGTCCGACCTGGACGACCTGGACCGCTTGTACGACGCCGTCAAGAAGGAAAAGGGCTCGATCGACGTGCTGTGGGCCAGCGCCGGGATGGGCGAACCCGCCGTCCTCGGCGAGATCACCGAGGAACAGTTCGACCGCGCCTTCTCACTCAACGCGCGCGCCACCCTCTTCACCGTGCAGAAGGCACTGCCGCTGATCAACGACAACGGCTCGATCTTCATGACCGGGTCCAACGCCTCCCTCGGTGCTTTCCCCGGCTGGAGCATCTACGCGGGAAGCAAAGCCGTCCAGCAGGCTTGGGCCCGCGTCTGGCTCAACGAACTGCGCGACCGCAAGATCCGGGTCAACGTCCTGACCCCCGGCCAGGTCGCCACCGCGAAGCAGGAAGAGCTGTTCGACGAGGCGACCAAGGACGCGTTCGAGTCCCTCATTCCCCGCGGGGAGATGGGCCACCCGGAAGAAATCGCCACTGTGGCCCTGTTCCTCGCCTCCGACGATTCCAGTTACGTCAACGGCCTGGAACTGGTCGCCGATGGCGGCGTCACCGCCATCTGAACCACACGCCCGGAATGCCGCGTCGCCCGGCCGGCCGGCCGGGTCCCACACGCGACGAGGAGCCATCCAGAGCGTCTCCGCGGTGGCGGCGGACCTCACCTGCAAAGAGGTTCTCGGCGGCGAGACCCACCACGCCGCATTCTTTCGGCTGCAGATCGAGGACACCGTTGCCGGGGAACCTTTCGCCGCAGCGCTGAGAACTGCGCGTCAAGGGCGATCGGCAAGCCGTCTCAAAACAGGAAGAGAGCACACCTCATGAGCAGCATCACCCTCATCGGCACGGGGAACATGGCCCGCACCATCGGCACGCTCGCGGTGGCGGGCGGCAACACCGTCGAAGTCATGGGCCGCGACCGGGCCAAGGCCGACGACCTGGCCGACGCTCTGGGCCGCGGCACGACAACGGGCGAGTGGGGTGCCGTCCCGGCCGGGGACATCGTCATCACGGCCCTGCTGTACGACGGTGTCGTCCCGGTTGTCACCGAATACGGAGACGCCCTCGCGGGCAAGGTCATCGTCGACATCAGCAACCCCTTCAACGCCGCGTTCGACGGACTGGCCCACAGCGAGGAAACCTCGATCGCGCAGGAAGCCGCCAAGGTGGCCCCGGCCGGCGCCAGCGTGGTGAAGGCGTTCAACACCATCTTGCGTGGTGTCCTGGAAAAGGGCCGGCCCGACGTCTTCTTCGCCGGCGACAACGCGCAGGCCAAGGCAGGCGTGGCGGCATTCATCGAGAGTCTCGGGCTGCGCCCGCTCGACGTCGGTGGCCTGAAAATGGCGCACTGGCTGGAAGGAATGGGCCTGATCACGGTGAGCCTCGCCGGTAACGGGGTCGGCCACGGGGACTTCGCCCTCGGCGTCGACGAATTCACGAGCTGAACCGCACCGACCGGAGGAATCCCCACCATGAAACTCGGCATCACTCTTCCCGTGGTCGGGCCCGCTGTCAGCGGCGCCGCCGGCCTGAGTGCGTTCTGCCGCGAACTCGAGGACCTCGGCTACGACACGCTGTGGATCGGCGATCGCCTGATCACCCCGGTCGATCCGGACAGCAGCTACCTGACCCGCGGGCCGCAGATGGGCCGGTACCTGGATCCGTTGCTGCTGTTGACAGTCGCCGCGACGGCGACCAGCCGGATGCGGCTGGTCACCAGCACGCTCAGCACGTTCTACTACGAGCCGCCGCACCTCGCCCGGACGCTGACCACGCTCGATGTGCTCAGCGACGGCCGCCTCGGCGTCGGTGTGGGGCTGGGGTGGATGAAGCAGGAGTACGACATCGCCCGCAACGCGGACTGGCACCGGCGCGGCAGGATGCTCGATGACACGCTGGCGTTCCTGCAAGCGTGGTGGACGACCAATCCCGTGTCCTGGGACAGCGAGTTCTTCACCTTGCCGCCGGTCCACGCCGACTTGCGTCCGGTCCAGGTGGGCGGGCCACCCATCTGGATCGGCGGTGCCAGCGAGGCCGCGATGCGCCGGGTCGGCCGCAGCGGGGTCGGCTGGCTCGGGGTCGACGGGCCGGCGCCCGCCGCGTCGATCAACAGTCAGGACGAGGGCGCCGATCGCCTGTGGTCGATAGCACGCCGAGCGGCGCAGGACGCCGGCCGCGATCCCGATGCGCTGAAGACGGCCATGCGGATCAACCTCGAACCGGGCACGTCCGTCGGCTCGGTCGCGGACAAGTTGTTGCGGTACGTCGAGTCCGGTGTTGATGAGGCATACTTCGACGCCTTCGCGGTGTTCACCGGCCTTGACCGGATGCTCGACTTCGCCGGCCAGGTGATCGCGCGTACCGGCCGGTTGTGACCACCTGAGCCGGCGCCGCCCAGCTTCGACCGGCCCAGCCGGAGCAGTTCGGCCTCGGTGGCCGCCTGCGCGGCCGCACGCTGCTCGGCCTTCGCCTGCTGCTCGGCGATCCAGTGGGGGTCGTTGCGCTGACGGAGGACGACGTCCATCTCCTTGAGCGCGACGTCCTCCACCCACGGCGCCCGGCCGCGACCGAGGATGCCGCGCAGCTCGGTCAAGTGGGAACTGAGAGATCCGACGTGGACGCCGGGCTGATGGCGATCCAGAAGGTCGACGCCGAAGCCGCGTTCACCGTACTGGTGGAGGAGTCGCAGCGGCAGAACGTGAAGCTGCGAGAGGTGGCCGAACAGGTGGTGAAGCGCGTCCTGGGATCGTGACGTCCGTGACCAGCCGCACGTGAAGTCTACTGTGGACTCGGACGGGCCCGATCGGCGCGGGTCGAGTTTGCCCGGCCGGTCCGCGGGTACCAGAACGGCGTGGTGGCTCGGCTGTGTTCGAGCTGAGGCGTCGTGGGCTCCCCGTCCGCTGCTGTCAGGGCCGGGCCACCACTTTTCGGCGGCGGGACCGCCCGCTCCGCTCATGACCGGGCCGTCGTGCGGCTCGATCGAGGAGGGACCGTGTCCGGGGCTGGATTGTCGAGTTCGGCGCCTCGCCACACGTCCGGCAGAAGCTACTGGTCCTGGGCTTGGACACGGTTGTTCCCTACCCGTCCGGCGAGACGATCTCGGTTCCGGTACCTCGATCGAGCGGGCCTGCCGTGGCACGCCGGAAGTCCGGCCGTTGCGCGGTATCACCAGCGGTCCGCCGTGGCTACGGTCGGTTGGTGAAGTCATCTGGCAGGTCGCGTCATCGTGGTACCCGTGCTCCGCCGGTTGCGCGTCGAAGATGGTTGTGACGGGTCGTTGTGCCTGTCGGGATCACGATCGAGCTGACTCATCGGCTCGCGAGCACCCTTGTCACCGTGACCGGGGAGCTCGACCTTTTCCGGATACGCCTTCCTCCGCGACGGGCTGCTGAAGGTCGCCGCGGACACCCCGCCGTGCCTGATCGCCGACATCAACGGCCTCGTGGTGGGCGAGTACTCGCCGGCGGCGGTGTTCCCGCTGGTCGCGCGGCGCATCGGTGACTGGCCGGGTATCCCGTTCCTCCTGGTCACCCATCAGGGTGTTCAGGTGCGGGCGCTGCACGATCACGGTGTCGACCGGTTCGTGCCGGTCCACCCGGACGTCGAGGCCGCGGAGCGGCAACCTGTGCCGGTCCGGCAGTTCGCCCAGCGTGTCCTGTCCCGCTCCGAGGACGCCCCGGTCGTCGCTCGAGGGTTCGTCCGGGAACGGGCGGAGCGGTGGGGAGTGCCCGAGCTGGTCTACGACGGCACGCTGATCGCCACGGAACTGGTCGCCAACGTCATCCAGCACACCACGTTCTGTCCGGAGATCCATCTCGAACTGCGTTCGGGGATGCTGACGATCGCCGTTTCCGACGACAGCCCGCGGCCCGCGGTGCTGAGGGGACAAGCCGGAAGTACCTCGCCAGGGCTCGGTCTGCGCATCGTGGCCGACGCGGCGCGGGTGTGGGGCAGCAGCCCACGCTGGTCCGGAGGCAAGATCGTCTGGGCGGTGCTGGCCACCGGCCGTCGCGACCGGCATGACGGGTAGCTCTCCGGCAGGTTCTCGGGCGCGGCGAGCTGGTGCTTGACCCGGACTTGGTGACCCTGGCCCGCACGGTCGAGATCCGGCAGTGCAACCGTGACTGCTTGCGCGATCACCGGTTGCGCGCGGCGGATTCGCTCCGCACGGGACTCCGAGCCGGGCGGCGGGGGAGGTAGGGCGCCAAGGCGAGCACCTCGTGTCGGCTTGCCCCGTCGTGAATGCGCGGACTTGCTCGAAATCCACCTTTCCGTACTGTCGACATCGGCGGTAGGAGGCAGGCGGTGGCTTTCGTGATGAACGTTCGCAGGCACAGCCGCGCGACCACCGAGCTGGACCTGGTGGGCGAGGTACTGGAGGCAGCGTCCGGCCCGCTGCGATCGCAGCTGTCCGACTTGATCGTCGTCGAGGGCGCCGAGGTGCTGTTGATCAGCCTGGCGCAGGTAACCGCGATGAGCAGTGCCGGAGTACATGCGCTGATGTTCGGCTACACCACCGCTGTCGACCACGGCACGTCCTACCGGGTTCGCCACGCCTGTGGCGGAGTCCGTCGCGTGTTGCAGCTTGCCGGTGTACTCGACGTGCTGGCGGACAGCGACGATCTCGGTGCGCTTCTCCTGGCGACGATGGCGCCGCGACCGCGTATCGAGTACTGACGGCGAGACCGCCGGAGCGGTGCAGGGCGGATTCGAGGCGGTGCTCGCGGCTTCCTGCGGACGCGGCTGTCGGCGACCGGGGAGGTGACGGGCGAAGCAGGCGGGACCGGCACGCGGGTGGCCGCGCGGTCGCGGACTGGGCGCGGGCGATCCTCGGGGAAGTCCGCGCGGCATGGTCGCGGCCACGAGGACGTGATCATCGAACCTTGACGCCGTCGTCCACTCGGTGCTGGTTTCGTTCTTGGCGTTCCCGCTCGCGGCGGCTGTAGGTCGCCTTGCGGACGGTCTCCTCGTCCTCGAGGCTCGACCCGAGCGCACCGGCGACGATCCCGACCGAACTGCACAGCCACACCAGGTTCAGGTACGAACCCATACCGACCGGGTGCCCCAGGGTCTGCGCGAAATAGCCGCTGTCGATCACGACGGCCGCCGCGAGCAGTGCGACCACGTACAGGATCGCGTACATGCACGCCACCCCGATCGCCAGCGTGGCCGCCGTGGACACGTTGTACAGCACGGCCTTGCGTCGCTCGACGCCCACGGAAGGCCGGTCCCACAAGTGGTTGTACACCATCAACCACACCGCCATGATCACCACGGTGACCACCGTGATCCCCGCCAGCCGCAGCGGGGACAGCGCGTCCGCGAGCTTCCAGAACGAACTGGTGATGACGCCGTAGGCGGCGGTGCCGGCCGCCGCCGCGGTGGCGCCCGCCAAGTGCGGGACGAGCTGCCACGGGCGGTTGTCCCGCACCATCCCGGCCAGCAGCCGCAGCCGGCCGCGCAGCCCGACCAGAGCCAGGTGGGTAGCGGCGGACTGGTGTTCGCCGGACATCCGCTGCGTCGGGGCCAGCGCCTCGCGCAACCGTGCCATCGTCCCTTGCCGGTGCTGGTCCCCGTCGAGCCCGAGCCGCCGCGACACCAGTTGCCGCACCACGCGGACCAGCAACGCCCGGACCCGGCGCCGCACCAGGACGGCGCCGAGCGCGGGCAGCGAGATCATCGCGACGCCGTGCTCCACGTCGACGCCCGCGACGACGGGTTTCGTCCCCGCCCGCCGGGGCAGATCGGTGACCAGGACCAGCACGTCCCAGCCCTGGTCCTGCCGGTGGCGCTCCGACAGCGTGCGCATCGGGATGTCACCGTCTTCGTCCAGCGGCAGCTGGTCCACCTCGTGGTCCACCTGCCACCGCGTCTGTCCGCTGACCCGGGTGGTGAAGATCCCGGGCAGGTCATCGGCGATCGACGCGATCACCTGCTCCGGCAGACCTTCGTCGGCCAGCACTCCTACGACCACCTGGGGTGGGGCGTTCATCTGGCTCACCTCGCTCGTCGAATCTCGTCGGGTTCCCGGGGGGATACCGGCCAAACCACCGGATGGCGTCGAGGGTCAGAGCGGAAGAGCCGGATGCCGGGACGTCGCCACGCGGTAAGCCCGTGCCGGTGGCGTTTCCCGCCGTTCGCGGCGCGCCCGCGCGACCAGCACCAGCAGCCACACCACCCCGATCGCCGCGATCAGGCCCTGGCCCACCCAGGTCAGCGTCGTGTACAGCCCGACCTGGGCGCCGGTCGGCGCGGCCGGCAGGCCACGCACCAGGAGCTCGTACTGCCACGGCTGAGCGGTCAGCAGCAGCGTGAGGTACAGGGAAATCACGGACATCGAGTCCCACAGCGCGTGCAGCAGCGATACGCCCAGGTAGGCGAGTGCGAGCCGGGTGGTGAGGAGGAAGTGGTCGCGGGTGCTCCACGCGAACAGCAGCCCGCCGAGCACGGCGGTCCACAGCCCGTGGCCGACCGGGGCGAGGAGCCCGCGCAGCAGCTCGGTGGTCACCAGGTCCGTCAGGGACAGCCCCTGGGGGGTGAACAGCGCGGTCAGCGCGTACCCGGCCGACTCGAAGGCGGCGAACCCGAACCCGACGGCGGCACCCAGGATCAACCCGTCGCGCAGGGACTTCACGGCCAGGTGCCGGGTCATCAGGGCGAGCGCGGCCAGCTTGACCGCTTCCTCGATGAGCCCGACGCCGACGTACAGCCACGGCGACGGGTGCAGCAGGTACGTCTCCAGGACCGACGCCCCGAGCACGCCGAGCACCCCGCCGACGACGAACGTGCGGAACACGAGTTCGGCGGTGAGCTCGCCGGAGTCCCGGCGCTCGAACGCCCACGCCACGAACGTCACCGGCACCAGGAAGCTGCCGAGCAGCACCAAGGTGGGGATGAGGTTGGGGTTCCCGGTCAGGTAGGTGACGACCGCGGACAGGATCCACAAGACCAGACCGGCTCCGAACATCCGGAGCCACGTCCGTCGTTTCGGTCGTTCGGTGACCGCCCTCACCGGCGCTTCCCCCATCGCTCGCCGCGGCCGTGGGCGGCCGTGTCGATGAAAGTCCGGTACCGGTCCGCGGACCCGGGCTCCGCGACGTCCTCGAGCCCGTGCGGGCAGCGCAGTGCCGACCACAGCGCGGCCCGCGGTTCCGGGTCGGCGACGACGGCTCGGTACCACGAAAAGACCTCGGCCAGCAGGGCGTCGTCCATCGCGTACAGCACGGGCGGTGCGAGCCCGGTCAGCTCGAACAGGCCGCCCAGCGCCGTCAGCCGGTCCTCCACCCGGTGCATCAGTGCGAAGAGGCTGTCGTCCACCTGCTCGACCCGGGACAGGTCGACCACCAGGTGCCGCGTGCCGGCGTGGAGCAGGCCGGCGAAGTGCGCGGCCAAGAGGTGGAGTGCCCGCGCGTCGATCGATCCGCCGACCGTGACGACGGTGTGGTGGTCGTCGCGCAAGGTCGAGGTGACCGTGAGATCTGTCGTGGCGCCGGATACACCGCGCGGCTGCCCGGTGAGGCGGTGCAGCTCGGCGAACGCGGCCGCGTACGCCGGCTGATCGAGGTTGAGTGCGAGTCCGTTGACCATGCCTGACGTCCTTTCAGAGGAGCAGTTCGAGCATCCGGAAGACCTGGTCCCACTCGGCGGAGCCGGGGTTCTTGACGCGCGGGTCGATGATCTTGAACGCGTGGGCGAGCGCCACGCTGAGACCGCCGGCGACGGCGGGGAGCCGGGCCTCGGTTTCTTCGGAGAGGGCGATCCCGAGCGGGGGACGCGCCAGGAGCTGCTCCAGCAGCGGCACCACTTCCAGGTCTTCGTCCAGCTTGCGGAACTCGCGCATGCGCTCCTGCAGCCCCTTGGTGATCGGCAGGTCCCTCGGCTCGATGACGTCCCGCCCGCCGGCCTTGGCCGTGGCCTTGGCGACCACGAAGAAGTCATAGATCTTGCGGTCGAGGAACTCGTCGTACCGTTTCAGGTCGCTCTTGTCGACGTCCAGGCTCGCGGCCGTCCGGAAGAACCGTTCGAACCTCGCCGCACCCATGACCGGCATCAGGCCTCCTGTGAGAGATGTTCGTGGACGAACCGGACGGCCATGGCGCCTTCCCCGACCGCCGAGGCCACCCGTTTGACCGAGCCGTGGCGTACGTCCCCCACCGCGAACAGACCCGGCCTGCTCGTCTCCAGCACCAGTGGCGGGCGCTGTACCCCGCGCCACACATCGGCGTCCCGGAACTCCTCGGCGTCCGCCCCGGTCAGCACGAACCCGTCCTCGTCGAGGGCGACCATCCCCGAAAGCCAGGCGGTGTGCGGGGAAGCCCCGATGAAGACGAACAGCGCGCGGGCGTCGAGGACGCGGCGCTCGCCGGTGCGGTTGTTCTCGACGAGCAGGGATTCGAGCCGGTCCCCGCCGGCGAGCTCGCGGACTTCGGTGTGCCCGAGCACGGTGATCCGCGGGTGCTGTTCGACCTGCTCGACCAGGTAGCGGGACATGTTCGCGGCGAGATCGCCGCCGCGCACCAGCAGGTGGACCACCGGCGAACCCTCCGCGAGGAACACCGCCGCCTGGCCGGCCGAGTTGCCGCCCCCGACCACGGCCACGGGGGACGCCAGGCAGCGACGCGCTTCGTGCAGCGTCGCCGCGTAGTAGACGCTGGACGCTTCGAACTTCTCGATGCCGGGTACGGCGAGCCGGCGGTAGCGGGCGCCGGTGGCGATCACGATGGTGCGGGAAACGATCTCGATGCCGTCGTCGAAGCCGACGGCGTAGCGGCCGTCGCGTGCTTCGAGGGTGCGCGCCTCGGCCGGGACGGCGACCCGGGCCCCGAACTTGGCCGCCTGGATCACCGATCGCTCGGCCAGCTCCGCCCCGGAGATCCCCGGCGGGAAGCCGAGGTAGTTCTCGATGCGGGACGTCGTCCCGGCCTGGCCGCCCGGGGCCATGGCGTCGAACGCCGACAGCCGCAACCCGTCGGAAGCGCCGTAGACCACCGTGGCCAGGCCGCCGGGCCCGGCGCCGACCACGAGCAGGTCCCGCACCCCGCGTTCCGGTTCCGGCGGCCGCAGCCCGATCCTCCCGGCCAGCTCGGCGGTGCTCGGGTTCCGCAGCACCTCGGTGCCGTTCAGCACGACCACCGGGGTGTCCGCGACGGCGACGCCGAAGCGTTCCAGGAGCGCTTCGGCCTGCTGGTCCTTGTCGACGTCGACCAGCCGGTACGGGAGCCGGTTGCGCGCCGCGAACTCCAGCAGCCGCCTGGTGCCGGGGGAGTAGCAGGAGCCGACGATCCGCAGCCCGTTGCCGGCGCCGATGAGGAGCGTCCGCCGCACGAGGTAGGCCCGCAGGATCAGGTCGCCGAGCACCGGATCGCCGAGCACCAGGTGCCGCACCGTGCTCATCGGGACGGCGAGCACCTCGCCGGATTCGGCGGCCACGGCGCCGACGAACGCGGGCTGCCCTTCGAGCAGGCCGAGCTCACCCAGGAACCGGTGCGGCCCGTGCACCCGGACGACCTTCGCGTCGTCCCCGGTTCCTTCGGTGACGGCGACCTTGCCGCGCAGGATCACGAAGAACTCGGACGGGCGGCCGCCCTCCGTGTACAGCACCTCACCCGGCTGGACCGGACGGCGTTCACCGCCGCCGCCGAGGGTGCGGATCTGCTCGTCGGTGAGCCGGGGGAACGCTCCGTGCGGGTCCGGGGTCTCGGTCAGCGGCCCGCTGAGGTCGATCCCCGCCAGGGCGGTCATACGAATGTCTGATCGACGTAGCACCAGCGCCAGGTCTCCCCGGGCTCGAACGAGCGCACGATCGGGTGCCCGATGGCGTGCGCGTGCTTGCCGGCGTGCTTCATCGGCGACGAGTCGCAGCAGCCGACGTGCCCGCACGTCAAGCACAGCCGCAGGTGCAGCCACGGCGTGCCGGCGACCAGGCACTCCTCACAACCCTGCGGGGTTCGCGGCACCACGTCTCGCACGAGCGCGAGATGCCGGTCGACGACACTGGTCATCGCACGTCACCTTCCTTGGTCTCGGGGGTGTTCTCCGACCGCGCCAGCGCCTGGTCGAGCCAGTCGCGCAGCACGGGCACGGGCGCGGCGCCCGCTTGCCGCGCGACGACCTCGCCGCCGCGCAGCACCATGAGCGTCGGCACGGCTTTCACGTCGAACCGCCGGGACAGCCCGGGTGCCTTGTCGACGTCGACCTTCACGAGCTTGACCTTCCCGGCCCGCTCCCGGGCCAGCTGGGCCAGCGCGGGGCTGACCTGGCGGCAGGGTCCGCACCAGGTGGCCCAGAGGTCGACCAGCACCGGCAGCGTGGCCCGCTCCGCGACTTCCGCGAAGTCGGGGTCGCCGGCGTCGACGATCCAGGGCAGCGGCTCTTGGCAGTTCCCGCACTTCGGCTTGCCCGCGGCGGCCGCCGGGACGCGGTTCTTGTGCCCGCAGTGTTCGCAGACGACCGTGGTGGTGGTTCCGGTGCCGGTGCTCATGTCGCGGACCGCCCTTCGCCCCCGCTGTAGGTGACGACGAGCTCGCCGTCCTTGGCGTCCACGGTGATCACCAGTCCCTCGGTCGGTTCACCGCGCAGGAGCGTGCGGCCGATCTTGGTCTCGACCTCGTGGGAGATGTACCGGCGCAGCGGCCGGGCGCCGTACACCGGGTCGAACCCGTGCCGGGCGATGAGTTTCCGCGCCTCCGCGGTGAGCTCGATCGCGATGCCCTGCTCGGCCAGCCGGTGGCGCAGCTCGTCGAACTGCAGGTCGACGATCCGCTCGATCTCGGCGTGCCCGAGCGGGGTGAACAGCACGATGTCGTCGACGCGGTTGAGGAACTCCGGCCGGAAGTGGTGCCGCAGCTCGGCCAGCACGGCGTCGCGGGCGTCCGGCTTGATTTCGCCGGCGGCGGTGACCCCGTCGAGCAGGTGCTGCGAGCCGATGTTGGAGGTCATGATGATCACCGTGTTGCGGAAGTCGACGGTCCGGCCCTGCGCGTCGGTGATCCGGCCGTCGTCCAGGACCTGGAGCAGGGTGTTGAACACGTCCGGGTGCGCCTTCTCGATCTCGTCGAACAGCACGACCGAGTAGGGCTTGCGCCGCACGGCTTCGGTGAGCTGCCCGCCCTCGTCGTAGCCGACGTAACCCGGGGGAGCGCCCAGCAGCCTCGAGACGGTGTGCCGCTCCTGGTACTCGCTCATGTCGAGCCGGACCATGCTCTCCTCGCTGTCGAACAAGGCCGCCGCGAGGGTCTTGGCGAGTTCGGTCTTCCCGACCCCGGTCGGGCCGAGGAAGATGAACGACCCGATCGGCTTGCGTGGATCGCGGATCCCCGAGCGCGCCCGGATGACCGCGTCGGCGACCAGCCGGACGGCCTCGTCCTGGCCGATCACCCGCTCGTGCAGGATCTCGTCGAGCCGCAGCAGCTTTTCCCGTTCGCCTTCCTGCAGCCGGGAAACCGGGATCCCGGTCCACGCGGCGACGATCTCGGCGATCTCGTCCTCGGTGACGACCTCGTGCAGCAGCCGCTTCCGGCCCTGCTTGCCCGCCAGCTGTTCTTCCTCCGCGGCGAGCCGGCGCTCGGCTTCGGTGATCTCGCCGTAGCGCAGCTCGGCCGCGCGGTTCAGGTCGTAGTTCCGTTCCGCTTCCTCGGCTTCGTGGCGCAGCCGTTCCAGTTCGGACCGCAGCTCCTGGACCCGCCGGATGGCCTGACGTTCGGCTTCCCACTGCGCGTTCTTCGAGTCCGCTTCGGCGCGAAGATCGGCGAGCTCCCGGTCGAGGTCGGTCAACCGCGCCTTGCTGGCCGGGTCGGATTCCTTGGACAGTGCGGCTTGCTCGATCTCCAGGCGGGTGACGCGCCGGGTGAGCTCGTCGAGCTCGGCGGGCATCGAGTCGATTTCCGTGCGCAGCCGCGCGCACGCCTCGTCGACCAGGTCGATCGCCTTGTCCGGCAGGAACCGGTCGGTGATGTAGCGGTGGGACAGGGTCGCGGCGGCGACGAGCGCGCCGTCCTGGATCTTGACCCCGTGGAACACCTCGAGCCGCTCCCGCAGCCCGCGCAGGATCGAGACGCTGTCCTCGAGGGTGGGTTCGTCGACGACGATCGTCTGGAACCGGCGCTCCAGCGCGGCGTCCTTCTCGATGTGCTTGCGGTACTCGTCGAGCGTCGTCGCGCCGATCATGTGCAGTTCACCGCGGGCCAGCATCGGCTTGAGCATGTTGCCCGCGTCCATCGCGCCTTCGGCGGCGCCGGCTCCGACGACCGTGTGCAGCTCGTCGACGAAGAGCAGGACGCGTCCCTCTTCGGCTTTGACCTCGGCCAGCACGGCCTTGAGGCGTTCCTCGAACTCGCCGCGGTACTTCGCCCCGGCGACGAGCGCGCCCATGTCGAGCGAGAAGATCGTCTTGTCCCGCAGGCCTTCCGGCACGTCGCCGCGTACGATCCGCTGGGCGAGGCCCTCGACGATCGCCGTCTTGCCGACGCCGGGGTCGCCGATCAGCACGGGGTTGTTCTTCGTCTTCCGCGACAGGATCTGGATCACCCGGCGGATCTCGGCGTCGCGGCCGATGACCGGGTCGAGCTTGCCCGACCGCGCGTCGGTGACCAGGTCCCGGCCGTACTTCTCCAGCGCTTCGTAGGCGCCTTCGGGGGTCGCCGAGGTGACCCGCTGGTTGCCGCGGACCTTGGTCAGCGCCGTCAGGAACGACTCGCGCGTCACGCCGTACCGGGTCAGCAGCCGCCCCGCGGCCGACTTCGCCCCCTCGTCGGCGAGGGCCAGCACGAGGTGTTCGACGGAGACGTATTCGTCCTTGAGTCGCTTGGCTTCCCGCTCGGCGGCGTCCAGCAGACCGGCGAGGCGTCGGGTGACGTACACCTGCCCGGGGGTGGTGCCGGGGCCGGTCACCTTCGGCCGCCGCGAGAGCTCCGCTTCGACGGCTTCGCGGAGGTCGTCGACGTCCGCGCCCGTTTGGGCGAGCAGCCGGGGCGCGAGGCCGTCGGCCTGGTCGAGCAGGGCGAGCAGCAGGTGCTCACCGTCGGTTTCGGTGTGGCCGTGGCGTTGCGCCACGCTCTGGGCCTCCTGCAGCGCTTCCTGCGACTTCTGGGTCAGCTTGCTCATGTCCATCGCCGGTGGCTCCTGACTTGGGCTTCGAGGACGTCGATGCGGTCCAGCAGGTCGAGCACGAGCCCGATGGCCGCGTAGTTGAGGGAAAGGCCCGCGCGCAGGCGCTGGATGCGCGCGAGGGTGGCGACCGCGGACGGTGCGAGCCACACCCGCCCGTGGGTATCGGTCGTGCCGTCCACCAGGCTCAGCGCGACGAACCGGCGGATCAGCTCCGGGTGCAGTCCGCTTCGCGCGGCTGCCGTGTCGAGGCTGAGCCGGACGGGACGGGCGAGCAGGTACTGCGCCATCAGGTCCTCCTCGGGTCGAAATCGGACACCGCGGCGAGCTCTTCGAAGAGCTCACGCTCCCGTTTGCCGAGCTTCTTCGGCACCAGCACGCGGACCTCGGCGTAGAGATCGCCCGGCTTGCCCCTGGGGTTGGGCAGGCCCTCGCCGCGCAGCCGCAGCCGTCGTCCGCTCGACGAGCCGGGCACGACCCGCACCTTCACCTCGCCACCGGGGGTCAGCACGGGAACCGTGGCGCCGAGCGCCGCCTCCCAGGGCGACACCGGCAGCTCGACCGTGAGGTCGCGCCCGGACAGGCGGTAGCGAGGGTGCGGCTTGATCCGGACCACGAGGTAGAGGTCACCGGACGCGGCGTTGCCGGACGCCCGCCCGCCCTGACCGGCGAGCCGGATGCGCTGCCCGTCGAGCACCCCGGCCGGGATGTCGACGTCGTAACCGCGCTCGCCCGCGCCGGCGATGCTCAAGTGCCGTCGCCCGCCCCGGTAGGCCTCCTCGACCGTCAGCTCGAGCTCGGCCTCCTGGTCGGCGCCCGCGATCGGCCCACCGGCACCCCGGCTCCGGAAGAGGCCGCCCAGCAGGTCCTCGATGTCGACGCCTTCGAAGCCCTCGAAGCCCTCGGACGCGCCGCCGAATCCCGGGCTCGCCCGGCTGTGGCGGACGCGGCCGCCGCCCCGCCCGCCGGCACCGGCGTACGCCCGCTCGTCGAAGTCGTCGGGGGCCCGGCGGAAGTCCGCGCCGAACCGGTCGTACTTCTTGCGCTGCTCCGGGTCGGACAGCACCTGGTAGGCCTCGCTGACCTCCTTGAAGCGCTCTTCGGCGCCCGGGTCGGAGTTCACGTCGGGGTGGAGCTGCCGCGCCAGTTTCCGGTACGCCCGCTGGATTTCGTCGGTGCTCGCCGTTTTGGCGACCCCGAGCGCCTCGTAGAAGTCGGTGGCCACCCGCGATCACCCCTGGGACTTGGACACCGCGACGGCCGTCGGCCGCAGCTGGTGCCGGTCGGTGCCGTAGCCGGGGCGCACGACGTGGGTCACCGTGTTCGGTTCGGTGGCCGGGTCCTCGACGACCGCGACCACCTCGTGCCGGTTCGGGTCGAACCGGACGCCGGTTTCGTCGTCACGCGGGTACCCCAGCCCGGCGAGCAGCCGGACGGCCTGCTCCCGGGTCGCGCGGACACCCTGCACGATGGCCGACGGGTCCGCCTCGGCGTGCGCGAGCGCCAGTTCGAGGTTGTCGAGCACCGGGAGCCAGGCCGCCGCGACCCTCGCCCGCTCGGCTTCGACTTCCCGTCGCAGTTCGGTGGCCTGGCGCTTGCGCACGTTGTCGAGGTCGGCCGCGGCGCGGCGCCACCGGTCCTCGAGCTCGGCGAGCTTCTCTTCCGCCCCGGTCGCCGGGGCCGGCACCTCCTGGGGGCGGGAATCCGTGCCCGCCCCGGCGACCTCCGCGGAGGGTTCTCCCTGCTCCGCGGCCCTTCCTGTGGTGGCCATCGCGCTGCCTCACGCCCGATCGAAGTCGGCGTCGATCACGTCGTCCTCGTCGGCGGCGTGCCGGGGGCCGCCGCCGTCGCCGTTGCCGCTTTCACTGTTGCCGCCGCTCGCCCGGGGCGCGTTGAGCCCGGCCAGCACCTGCTGCAGCTCCGAGGTCAGCGACCGCACCCGGTCCATCGGAGCGGCGTCCGCCACGGCCTCGCGAGCGTCTTGGACGAGCATTTCCGCCCGCGCCTTCTCGTGCGGTGGAGTGGTGTCCGTGATGGCCCGCTCGACCTGGTAGGCGGCCGAATCGAGCAGGTTGCGCGCATCGATCTCCTCGCGCAGCCGCTGGTCCTCGGACCGGTTGCGTTCGGCTTCGGTGACCATGCGGTCGATCTCCGCCTGGTCGAGGTTCGAGCTCTCGCTGATCGTGATGCCCTGCTCGGTGCCGGTGTCCTTGTCGCGCGCGGTGACGTTGACGATGCCGTTCGCGTCGACGTCGAACGTCACTTCGACCTGGGGTTCGCCGCGCGGTGCCGGCCGGATGTCGGTGAGCTGGAAGCGCCCGAGCACCCGGTTGTCGGCGGCCCGTTCCCGCTCACCCTGGAGCACCACGACGTCGACCGCGGGCTGGTTGTCCTCCGCGGTGGAGAACACCTCGGTCCGCCGCGCCGGGATCGTCGTGTTGCGCTCGACGATCTTCGTCATCACGCCGCCGCGGGTTTCCACGCCGAGCGAGAGGGGGGTGACGTCGAGCAGCAGGACGTCCTTGACCTCGCCCTTGAGCACCCCGGCCTGGACCGCCGCGCCGAGCGCGACGACCTCGTCCGGGTTGACGCTCATGTTCGGGTCCTTGCCCCCGGTGAGCTTGCGGACCAGGTTCTGCACGGCCGGGATCCGGGTCGATCCGCCGACCAGGATGACCTCGTCGATGTCGTTCGCGCTCACCTTCGCGTCGGCCATCGCCTGCTTGACCGGGCCGAGGCACCGGTCGACCAGGTCGGCGGTGATCTGCTCGAACACCGAGCGCATCACGGTCGTCGTGAGGTGCTTCGGGCCGTCCTGGCCCGCGGTGATGAACGGCAGGTTCACGCTCGTCTGGCTGACCGAGCTGAGCTCGACCTTCGCCTTCTCCGCGGCTTCGAAGAGCCGCTGCAGCGCCTGCGGATCCGACCGCAGGTCGATGCCGTTGTCCTGCTTGAACCGATCGGCGAGGTGGTCCACGATCCGGCGGTCGAAGTCGTCCCCGCCGAGGTGGGTGTCCCCGGCGGTCGACCGGACCTCGACCACGCCGTCGCCGACGTCGAGCAGGCTCACGTCGAAGGTACCGCCGCCGAGGTCGAACACGAGGACCGTCTCGTGGCCCTTCGAGCCGAGCCCGTAGGCCAGCGCGGCGGCGGTCGGCTCGTTGATGATCCGCAGGACCTCGAGGCCGGCGATCCTGCCGGCGTCCTTGGTGGCCTGCCGCTGGGCGTCGTTGAAGTACGCGGGCACGGTGATGACGGCCTCGGTCACCCGCTCGCCGAGGAACTTGCCCGCGTCGTCGGCGAGCTTGCGCAGGATCTGCGCGCTGATCTCCTCCGGCGAGTGGAGCTTGTCGCGGACCTTGAACCGGACGACACCGCCCTCACCCTCGACGACGTCGAATCCGACCGCCTTGGCCTCGTCGTCCACCTCGCCGTACTTCCGGCCGATGAACCTCTTCGCCGAATAGATCGTGCCCTTCGGGTTGAGGATCGTCTGCCGGCGGGCGAGCTGGCCGACCAGCCGCTCACCGCTTTCGGTGAACGCGACCACCGACGGGGTGGTCCGCGCGCCTTCGGAGTTGGCGATGACCGTGGGCTCGCCGCCTTCCCAGACGGCGATCACCGAGTTGGTCGTGCCCAGGTCGATGCCGACTGCCTTGGCCATCACACACCTCCGGTCAGCTTGGCGAGCAGGGTCTTGGCTTCGTCGGCCACCGCGTCGTCGGCGACGACCTCGTAGCGGGTCGGCGTCATCACCCGGACCGAGGCGAAGTCGCGGCGTCCGCGCTGGAGCGCGTGCGCGGCGAGGCCGAAGATCGCGCCGATCACCGCGCCGAACACGAGTCCGTAAACGGCGATGGTGAAGGCCGCCAGCAACGGCGTGAACCAGTTGAAGATCCCGAACAGCCAGCCGATCAGCAGCCCGGTGACGGCGCCCGAGCCGGCCCCCCGCAGTGCGGCGCCGCCGTGGTCGAGGCGTCCGACGACCTGCTCGACCAGCTTGACGTCCGAGCCGATGATGGCGACCCGCTCGACGGGGAAACCGTTGTCCGACAGGTAGTCGACGGCACGCTCGGCCTCGCTGTAGTTTTCGTAGGACCCGATCGCGCGGCGCTGTCCCGCGGCGTGGGGGTCCGAAGAGTGACGCGGTGGTGGCGCCGTGGCGCCCGGCTGCGCAGTCATCGTCCGGCTCCTAGACGTTCGCGTGTTCTTCTCGGGAAACCTGTTCGGCGATGCGGGGCTTCTCTTCGGCCGTCTCGGAACCGGTGCCGATTTCGACCTTGCGAGGCTTGCTGGCCTCGGCGACCGGGATACCGAGCATGAGCACACCGCGGTCGAACTCCGCCGACAGCCGGGTGCTGTCGAGGTTGTCGCCGAGGAAGAACTGGCGGCTGAACTCACCCTGCGGTCGTTCGTCGACCAGGAGTTCGTCACCTTCACGGCGCAGCGGGGTGCGGCGGGTGCGCACGGTCACCACATTGTGTTCCACCGTGAGGTCGACGTCGCCGGGGTCCACTCCCGGCAGGTCCAGGGCGACGACGAACCGATCACCGCGGCGAAAGGCTTCCATGGGCATCGCCCGCGGGCCGCGGGTGCCGGCCACGGCCTGCTCGGTCAAGCGTTCGAGATCGCGGAACGGGTCGAAACGCATCAAGGTCATGACTCTCCTCATTCTTCGCCCGGGTACGTGCCGCGAAGAGATCTACCGCGTCGAATCGACTTTGCGACGCGGTTTCCGGTCGGACACGAGTTCTGCGGATACCGGCAGAATCGGGACTGTTGCAGTGACCTTTCGGGATAACCACACAGTGGCAAGGACGGCCGTCCCGGCGCGTGCGCCTGGCAGGTCGAAATTCGCGCGAACGATCGACCCGGCAGAGCAGGAACAACCGTGTAGGGTTTTGGCCAGTCGGCGGTCGGAGGTCCCGATGACACCCGCGGCGGCGGGCGACCGAGCCCACGAAACTCCACAAAGGCCGGACAGCTGGTGGCGTGACCAGTTGTCGAGTCCGCACGGGGTTTTCGTCGTCTCGACGATGATGTTCGACGGCCGGGAAGCCGACGACATCGTCCGGCTGGCCGCCACCTCGGTACCGTCGTTGAGCGGCTGCGGCGTCAAGGCGGTGTACCTGATCATCGACGGCGCGCTCAGCCGTCGTGACGGCGCGGAGCCGGACGCGGAACTCGACCGGCAGGTCCGTCTCCTCGGCGGAGACAGCGGCCCGCTGGTCCTGACCGGCGGCGGCTGGTGCTGGGGCTTCGCGCTGGGTGGGCTGAGCGGGCCGAGGGGCTACCTGGTGGTGCACGCGGCGGTGGAGCCGCCGAAGGACGAGTTCTTCCTGCTCGAAGCGCTGGGCCGGCAGACGGCGGGTGCACTGGCGAACGCCTCGCTCCACCTGCGCGAGCGCGAACAGGCGGTCGAACTGCAGGAGGTCAACGGCAGGCTGTCCGCCTCGGTGGCCCGGCTCGAGCAGCAGACCCACGTGCACGAGGTGCTCAGCGACATCTCCGTGTCCGGTGCGGGTGAGCCAGGCATCGCCTATGCGGTGCACCAGCTGACATCGTTGCCGGTCGCGATCGAAGACCGGTTCGGCAACCTGCGGGCGTGGGCCGGCCCCGGCAAGCCCGACCCGTACCCGAAGGCCCAAGCCCACCGGCGCGAGGAGCTGCTCAGGCGCGCCGCGGCGGTTCCCCATCCGGTCCGGGAGAAGGACCGGCTGATCTCGCTGGTCAAGCCGCGGTACGAGGTCCTCGGCGTCGTGGCGCTCGTGGACCCGCGCAAGACCGTGGGAAGCCACGAGATGTTCGCGCTCGAATACGGGACGACGGTGCTGGCACTGGAGCTGTCACACCTGCGCAACCTCGCCGAGGTCGAGCTGCGCCTGCATCGTGACCTGGTCGACGACCTGATCACCGGCACCGACGACGAGAGCGCCTACGCTCGCGCCGACGCGGTCGGGCACGACCTGCGTGGTCCTCATCGCGTGATCGTCGTGCGGTGGGGCGGGAGGCAGCCCGACGACGCCGTCGCCGAGGCCGCGAGCCGGGCCGTCGCCTCCCTTCAGCTGAGCTCGATGATCTCGCGGCGCTCGGGAGCGGTGGTGCTCCTCGTCGGCGGCCGCCCGGACGGAGACACGCTGTACCACCTGCTTTCGGAGAACCTCGGAAGCGGCGGTGCGCTCGGCGTCGGCGGGCGCTGCGACCGCCCCGGCGAATTTCCGAAATCCTATGCGGAAGCGATGCGGGCTTTGGACATCCGCCGGAAATCAAGGTCGCCGGATGGCGCGACAATCTTCGACCACCTGGGCCTTTATCGTATTTTGGACAACGGAGTGAATCGCGGCGAAATCGTTGCGTTCGTGCGGGAATGGCTGGGCCCGATTCTCGACTACGACGAACACAAGAACACGGACCTGGTCCGGACGCTGTCGCAGTACCTCGAATGCGGCGGGCACTACGACGAAACCGCTTCCGCGCTGGTGATTCACCGCAGCACCCTGCGCTACCGGCTGGGCCGGATCCGGGAGATCACCGACCTCGACCTCAACGACGTGGAAAGCCGGCTAAACCTGCACGTGGCCACCCGGGCCTGGAAGGTGCTGGGGGGCCCGATGTGAGCGGGAGGGGACGGACGAACCGCGGCCAGACCCCTCGTCAGTGTCCTGGCGCCACGGTCGGGACGGGGCTACCGTCATCTGTGCTCGCGTCCAAACAGGACGAAATCCGGCACGCAGGACAACAGCTGGGAAGGAAAACTCATGACTGAGGCACCGACTGTAGGGCTGCTCGTGACGATGGAGGCCAAGCCGGGCCGGGAGGGTGACGTCGAGAAGTTCCTCGAGTCGGGCCGGGCGCTCGTCGACGAGGAGCCGGCGACCACCGCCTGGTTCGCGTTCCGTCTCGGTGACACGACGTTCGGGATCTACGACGTGTTCCCCGACGAGCCGGGACGCGAGGCACACCTGAACGGCAAGGTGGCCGAGGCCCTGATGGCCCAGGCACCCGATCTCTTCGCCGGCACCCCCGACATCCGGAGGGTCGACGTCGTGGCCTCGAAACTGCCCTGACCGTCACTCGCCGGGCGCCCGGGCGGCATCCGTCGCGCCCATCACATGAGACGGCGCCGGCAGCGGCGTCCACGACCGCGGCGTGGCCGTGCCGGTCCGCGACCCGGGTTTGCCGCTCGGCTCCGGTCGCTCCGGTGCGGCAGCCGCAGGTCTCGTAGCCGGCGAGGAACTCCTCCTCGACGCCGACGGTCAGCGGCGAGATCCGTTCAGCGGACGGCGAGGTCATCGATCCCGGCCACGGCTTCGGCGCGTTGTACCAATTCGGGATCCCCACCTTGAAACCCTTCGGCGCCGGCATCCACCAGGCGCAGGGACGTCCGGCCTGCTTCCCAGTGGGCAAGCAACGTCCGGCCGAACTCGGCCTCCACGGCCAGTCCGCACGCCGCGCCGAACAGGACATCGCCCGCGGCGGCCGGGTTCTCCCGGGCGAAGGAGCCGCACAGGTCGTGCGCGGCGATCTGCTCGTGGACCGCGTCGGCCTCGACGTGCTCGTCGTAGAACCGGGTCGCCGTCGGGTCCCCGCCGAGGCGGCGCAACCCGTTGCCGTAGCGGCGGTTCGGCAGCGACGACGTCATCTCGAACGCCGCCAGGTGCCCGAGGGTGGCGCCGAGCCAGCGGCGGTGGAACCCGAACAGGGACATCAGGTTGCTCACCGCGAGGGTCACGGCGGGTACGCGGTCGACGTAGGTGCCGTAGCCGTCGTCCAGGCCGAGGGCCCGCATCGTGGCGCGGAAGAGCTCGGAGTGCATCCGTTCGAGGCGGCCTTGGCCGTACTCGTCGGCCTGGATCTCGATCAGCGCGGCCTTCGCGGCGCCGGAAAGCCGGGGGATGGCCCAGCTGTGGGGGTCGGCTTCCTTGAGGTGGTACACCGACCGGTGGGTGACGAATTCGCGGAACTGCGCGTCGGACGCGCGGCGCTGCAGGAATTTCGCCAGCGGCGGCCCTTCGTCGGCGCGCACCAGATCGGCCAAGGCCCGCGGCACGGCGTCGGGTTCCACCGCGGTGGGCGTGACGAGGTCGCGGAGGCCGTTGACCCAGCGGTGTTCCAGCTGCCGGCGCAGTCCGGTGATCATCGGTGCGTGCTCCCAGCCGGCGTCGACGTCGTCGAAGCCGCGGTAGCTCAGTTCGTAGCAGATCCACAGGGTCAGCTGGAGGTCTTCGTCGTGCAGCACCGGAAGGCCGGTGGCGGCCGGGACCGGGCCGGCGGCCACGTCATCGGGCGCACAGCGGAGCCGGGCGGTGGCCGCGGAACTCATCGGCCCGCGGGGGCAGGGCAAGCGCATGAATCCTCCTGGAGTGCGGGAATCTCCGGGTACCCACCCGAACTGGCTTCACTCCACAGTCGACGCTCGAGGGTGAGAAACACGTGTTCGGCCCGGATCGGCGCGGCGGACGCCTACGCGGACGTGCAGACCTTGGTTCGCGGCATGGCGGGGCTGCCCGTGGAAGCGGTTTCGCTCAGGGCCTGACAGATCGGCGGTCCGGGTCGAGTTCGTGCGCGCGGTGGGTGGGGTCGAGCACCAGCGGCAAGGTGTGGCCGACGCGGAGCCGGTCGAGGGCGAGGCCGTCGTCGCTTGAGATCAGGTGGACGTCCGGGCGGTCACCGGGCTCCGAGGGCTTCGCCGACCGTGCTGTGCAGGGTGAACAGGGACCGCACGCCGGCCACGGTCAAGGGTGAGCCGACGGTCTGTTCCGAGCCGACCAGCCGCAGCCCGACGTCGACGCGGTGGAGCTCCGTCGCGATCTGCACGACGATCTGGAGGGCCACCGGGCCGAAGGTGGCCAGGTGGGTCAGGTCAAGGATCAGCAGGTCGAGGGCGTGTGCTCGCTGCCCGTCGATGACGGCCATCAGCTCGATCCCGGTCCGCGCGTGGAAATGACCGCGTGGACGCAGCAGACGGGCTCCCGGCCTCAGGTGGTCCAGCGGCTCGACCTGCACGGACTCCGTCATCGACGGGCCCGGATCCATCACCTGCACGTTTCTCCCCGCGGTAGTTCTCCCAGCCGCTCCAGTGAAGTGCCCGGCACTGCTCCGGCACAGCCGATTCACGCGGCACACTGTCCGTTACCCGCGTTGGCGTGAGCGTGACGAGACGATTACTGTTCGGCTTGTGACGGGCTTGCCTCAAACGGAGCTGCTGCCCGGGCATCCGGTCGCACGCGCGATGGACGTCGACGAAGCGCACGAAGCGGTGGCCCGGACGTACCTGCCTCATCGGATCGAAGTCCTGGACGGTGCGATCGACCTGGACATGCGGCTCAACGCGGTCCGGTTGGGCGCGGTGACCGCGGGCTACCTGCGCTACGGGAGCGCCGTCCGGCTCGGCACGGTCGACGCCGGCAACTACCACGTCAACATCCCGGTCACCGGACGTAGCGAGCAGCGCTGCGGTACGGGGGAACCGGTGTTCGCCGGACCCGGGCGGGCTGCCGTGTTCGTGCCGGGTTATCCGGCCGACCTGCGGTGGGGAGCCGCGTGCGCCCAGCTCTGCCTCATGATCGACCGGCACGAGCTGGAACTGGAGCTGGAGCGCCAGCTCGGGCGGCCACCGGGCGAGCGGCTGCGCTTCGCCACCGCGATGGACCTGGACGCCCCGGCGGCGCGGTCGTGGCTCGAAGTGCTGGCTCTGCTGGAGCGTGAGGCGGACCGGCCGGGCGGGATCACGCACCACCCCGCGGCCGCCGCGCACCTGCAGAGCCTGGTGATCGCCGGTCTGCTCCTGGCCCAGCCGAACAACTACAGCGACCACCTGCACGCGTCGGCGGCCCCGGTCCCGCCCCGGGCGTTACGCCGGGCCGTCGAGCTGATCGAAGACGAGCCGGGGCTGCCGTGGACTTCGAGCACCTTGGCCCGTGAAGTCTCGGTCAGCGTCCGCGCACTGCAGGAAGGGTTCCAGCGCTGGTTCGAGCTGCCGCCGATGGCCTACCTGCGGGATGTCCGCCTGACCCGGGTGCACGACGAGCTCACGACGGCCGACCCCGACGGCACGACGATCGCCGCGGTCGCCGCTCGCTGGGGTTTCCTGCACGCCGGCCGGTTCTCGGCCGCCTACCGCCGCAAGTTCGGCGTCCTGCCCTCGGAGACCTTGCACGGCCGTCACCCGGTGAGGGGGACGAACGGGGGCCTGTGAACGGCCGGATGCGGTGCGCGCTGTCACCGGTCGCCGTCGAGCATCAGCCGGCCGCGTTCACCGAGTACGCCCGGGGCGGCGGGGTCGGGAACGTAGATCTCGGGCTCGACCAGGCGGCCGGCCGCTGTGTCGACTCCCGGTGGGAGTTCGAGGTGACGCAGCGGACCGGACGCCGGGAACACCGCCGTACTCCTGGCTTGGGACGGGCTCCCGCACGCGGCGCTGGTCGTGGCCGGCACGGTCAAGCCGACGGAGACAAGCGGCGGAGTGACCGATCAGAGCTTGTAGAGCTGCTCCGCGTTGAGGTGCGCGATCTTCTCCCGGTCGGTCGGGCTCAGCGGTGCGGCCGCGAGAAACTCGGCCGTCTCCACGCAGTCGGACCACGGGTAGTCCACGGCGAACATGATGCGATCGGCGCCGAACACCGCGAGCGCGCACTGCAGGGGCGGCACCGTCGTGTAACCGGAGATCGTGAGGTGCACGTGGGAGAGGATCGTCTCCGCGACCGACGGCAGGTCCGGGCGCTCCAGTGCGAGGCGGCTGTCGGCGCGCATGAGGGAGAACGGCAGATTCTCACCCATGTGGCCGATCACGACCTGGAGGTCCGGGTAGCGGTCGAACACCCCACCCACCGCCATCCGCAGCACGTGCAGCCCGGTTTCGGCGTGCCAGCCCCAGCCGCCGGTGTACAGCGTGCGGCTGGTGACCGCGTCGAACCCGTGGAAGTAGGCGTCGCGCACGGCCTGGGGCGGGAAAGTCGGGTGCAGGTAGAGCGGCACGCCCAGTTCCGCGACGGCTCCGAGGATCTGGTCGTACCGGGGTTCGTCCAGGAACTCGCCGTTGGTGTGCCCGTTGATCATGACACCGCAGAAGCCGAGCTCCCGCACCGCGCGGTACGCCTCGGCGACCGCGGCGTCCGGGTCGGGCGTGGGCAGGGTGGCCATGGCGCGGAACCGGTCCGGGTGCGCCGTCACCGCGGCCGCGACCCGGTCGTTGAGCTGCCGGGCCATCGGCACCGACGCCTCGGGCGGGAGCGCGGCGGCGCCGGGCGCGCCGATGGAGAGCACCTGGATGTCGATGCCGGCGGCGTCCATCGCGGCCAGGCGCTGCTCGCCGACTTCGTCGAGCGCGTCACGCATCCGCGGCACGTCCGCGTGCTTCGCTTTCGCCGTGCGGGCCAGGTCGGCGGGCAGCATGTGTTCTTCGAGTGCGATGAGGGGCATGCGGATCTCCTCGGGATCGGGCCGGTCAGGGCTTGGCGGGCAGGAAGGTGTTGTTCACCAGCGCGTTGAGGTCCGCGCTGTGCTTGGTGACCCCGGCGGTGGTGAACAGCTCGTCGATCGAGCTCCACTTCGACGGCGTTTGCCAGCCGAGGCCGTGGGCCGCGGTGTCCGGGCTCTGGATCTGCGGGGCGAGCACCCGCCACTGCGCGAGCACGGTCGCCTGGTTGAGGTTGGGGTAGCGCTTGACCGTGCCGGCGACGGCTTCCTCCGGGTGATCGATGGACCACTGGGTGGCCTGTTGCCAGGCGGTGAGGAATCGGCGGACCAGGTCGGGGTGGGCTTGGGCGTAGTCCTGGGAAACGGCGATATTGGCCAGTTCGTAGGGGAACATGCCGAGGTCGTGGAAGGGCAGGAAGGTGTAACTCGACTTGTCGTCGAGCGGCTTGTGGATCGCCTGGTTGTACGAGGTCGGGACGTTGTAGTCGATGGCGTCGCCGAGCGCGTCGACCTTCTTCTGGGCGAGCAGTGCCGGCCCGTTGAGGTTGACGTCGACCAGCTTCACCTTGTCGGGGTCGGCGCCGTGGCGGCGCAGGATGTCCTTCAGCATCACCTTGTTGCCGACGAACCCGGTCATGCCGACGGTCTTGCCCTCGAGCTGCTTCGGGTCGGTGATCGGCGCGTCCGCGCGGGACATGATGCCGTGGTTGGCGTTCTGCACGGTCGCGGCCACCGAGACCAGCCCGACGCCCTGGGACTTGGCGATGATCTGGTTGAACGAGTTGATCACGGCGAACTGGACGCTCCCGCCGGTGAGCAGCTTGGTGGCGTCCGCGGCGTTGGCCGGGGTGATCAGCCCGACGTCGAGCCCCTGCTTGGCGAAGAAGCCCTGATCGACCCCGGCGACGATGTTCGTCGTCGTGGCGTTGGGTGCGAATCCGGCGGTGAACTGGATCTTGGTCGGCGGATCGCCCGCGGCCGGGGTGCCCGCGGACCCACCGCAGGCGGTGAGGGTGCCGAGCAGCAGGGCGGCGCCGGCCAGCGCGAGTGCGGGTCTTCCGGTCATCGTGGTCATGGCCTGTCCTCGGGTCGATGGATCAGTGGGCTTCGAAGGCGGGATGAGCGCGGCTGTACGCGGAAGGCGGCGCGCTGCCACGACGTGGTGGTGTGTTCGAGCAGGACCACCAGGCCGTAGAGGACGATGCCGAGCAGCGACAGCAGGAGGATGGCGGCGAACACGCGGGTCGTGTCGAGCTGGTTGAGGTCGTCGAGGATCAGCCGGCCGAGGCCGGCGCCCGCCCCCACCCATTCGCTGGTCGTGGCACCGATGACCGACAGCGGGACGGCGACCTTCATCCCGGTGAGCAGGTGCGGGAGCGCCGCGGGCAGGTCGAGTTTGGTGAACCGGCTCCAGCCGCTCCCGCCGAGCACCCGGAACAGCTGCTTGCGGCCGGGGTCCACCGACAGCAGCCCGTCGGCGGTGTTGACGGTGATCGGGAAGAAGCAGACGAGTGCGGTGATGAGCAGCTTGGGCAGCACGTCGAAGCCGAACCAGATCACCAGCAGCGGTGCGACGGCGATGGTCGGTACCGTCTTCCACGCGATCACCAGAGGCATCGCCGCCCGGCGGAACACGCGGGAGTACGCCAGAGCCGAGCCCAGCGTGACGGCGGTGAGCAGCGCGAGGCAGTAGCCGCCGACGACCTCGACGGCGGTGGTCTGCACGTTGCCGAGCAGGAGGGGAGCGCTCTCGCCGAGCGAAGCGAGAACGGCCGACGGTGCGGGCAGCAGGTAGTCCGGGACCTTCGCGAGGTCGACCACCAGCTCCCACAGCGCCAGCGCGACCACGGCGAGTGCCAGTGGCGCCAGCACACCCGTGCTCCGCAGGAGCACACGGCTTGCAGTCCTCATCGGACCTCCGTCGCGACCGGGTCGGCGAGGTCGGCCCAGAGCGGCCTCAGCACTTCGCCCTTGAGCCGGGCGAACTCCGCGGAGGTGACGATCTCCCGGTGCCGCGGCCGCGGCAGGTCGATCTCGACGACGGCGCGGACGGAGGTCGGGCGGGGCGAGAGAATGTAGATGCGGTCGGCGAGGAAGACCGCCTCCTCCGGGTCGTGGGTGATGACGAGGGTCGTCAGATCGAACTGCTCGCACAGGCCGAGAAACCATTCGTGCAGGGCGTTGCGCGTGAGCGCGTCGATCCCGGCGAACGGCTCGTCGAGCAGGATGACGTCGCGGTCGCACAGCACCGTCCGCATGAACGCGGCGCGCTGGCGCATGCCACCGGAAAGCGCGTGCGGGAAGTAGTTTTCGAAGCCGGCGAGCCCGAAGGTCGGCATGAGACCGAGAGCACGCTCGCGTGCGGCACGCCGGCCGGACCGGGCGAGTTCCGGGCCGAGGACGACGTTGTCCAGCACCGTCCGCCACGGCAGCAGGAGGTCGTCCTGCATCATGTAGGCCAGGTGACCCGAGATGCCCGCGATGTCCCTGCCGTTCAGCAGCACGCTGCCGGTATCCGGGGTGAGCAGGCCCGCCAGGAGGTTCAGCAGCGTCGACTTGCCGCAGCCGCTCGGTCCGAGGATGGCGACGACCTCGCCCTGGCCGACGGCCACGGAGACGTCGTCGAGCACCGGCAGCGCCGGCCCGCGCCCGCGTGCCGGATAGGTGTGGTTGAGGTTGGCGGCGGCCAAGGCGGTTGCGCCCATGTACCTGCTCCGTTCCTCAGGTGGTTTCCGGCCCATGCCGGTGACGGAAATTCATGGAACACGTCCCGGGCGGCCGCGGAAAGGCAGTTGTCCCACATGTGCCCGGCAGGGCCACGACACGGCCCGTAGGGATGACGCACGGGCTGGGGTGAGGGGCACCGCTGTGACTCCGAACTCTGCCCGAAGAGGCGCAATGCCTCGCGTCCGCCGCGGATTCGTCGACAACGAAACGAAAATCGTCCACCACGTCGTCC
Organism: Amycolatopsis sp. NBC_01307; assembly: GCF_035975215.1. Taxonomy (NCBI): domain Bacteria; kingdom Bacillati; phylum Actinomycetota; class Actinomycetes; order Pseudonocardiales; family Pseudonocardiaceae; genus Amycolatopsis; species Amycolatopsis sp. NBC_01307. Next base: position 1,821,605 of record NZ_CP108403.1, read on the forward strand.
GATCATCCGCCGTCGGTCGCGGCCGCGGCGGAGGACGCGGATCGAGGCCCTGACGGCTGCTCGCCCGGAAACCGACGAAGCGCTCTCAGCAACGGCGTCCGGCTGGAGAACGCGAAGGTGCTCGAGGTCGCCCGGAGCGGGGTCATTCTGCGCGCGGGCAGCGCAAAGCTCGTGCGCCTGGATCCCTTGCCACGGAAGGGGTCCGGGCTCACGCGGTGGGGAGCAGAGTCTGCTGGACGACACCCGCCAGCGTGTCGGCCGGCAGCGCCTCGCCGAAGTAGGTGTTCGGCGCCACCAGCAGATTGGTCAGGACGACGACGGTCGCGCCGGTGCGGGGCTGGTAGCCGACGAACGACTGGAAACCCGGTACCGCGCCGTTGTGCCCGATCAGGCCGCCGGCTGCCTGTTCCATGCCGAGCCCGTAGTGGTTGTCGCCGAAATCCGTGCGCGCGGCCTGCGTCGCCGGGTTCAGCAGCTCTCCCGTGCCGAGCGCCTTGGCCCAGATCGTCATGTCCCGCGCGGTCGAGATCAGGCCGCCGCTGGCCGGGCCGGGCACCGGGTCGTCGGTCACGTCGGCCGGCCCGGCGCCGTCCGGGACGGTGATCCGGGCGCCGGCCTGGTTCCCCGCGACCGCGGCCTTGTAGGCCTCGTTGCCCTGGACGTTGGTGCCGTACATGTAGCCACGGGGGTGCGGCTGCGGGATGGCACCGTCGTCGACGGCCGGCAGCGTGGTCGACGACATGCCCAGCTTCGCGAACACGAGGTCGTGCATGAGGGTGCCCAGCGGAGCGCCGCCCGTTTTCTGCGCGATCAGCCCGAGCACCTCGTAGTTGGTGTTCGAGTAGTGGAATCCGGCGCCCGGCGCGAAGTAGGGCGGGTGGGCGAGCGCGGTGGCCAGCGCCTCGTCCACGGTCCAGACCTTCGGCGGGTGCTCGTCCTGCGTCCGGTTGAAGTAGTCGTCTTCGGTGAAGTTGAACAGCCCGGCCGTCATGGCCAGCAGCGCGCGCACGGTGACCCGGTCACCGTCCGGGATCTGCGGCAGGTATTTCGCCACCGGGTCGTCGAGCCGCAGTTTGCCGGCGTCGGCCAGCTGCAGCACGACTTCGGCCGTGACGCTCTTGGTGACACTTCCGATCCGGATGTGGTCGTCGATCGTGATCGGGGTCCGCCCGTCGGTCGAGCCCGAACCCAGCGCCTCCAGCCAGGTGCCCTGCCCGGGCACGGTGACCTCGACGATCGCGCCCGGCAGCTTGAGCCGGGCCATGGCTTCGGTGAGCTTCGGCCGCAGCTGGGCCGCGAACGCCGGAACCGGCGGCGGTGGCGTGGCCGGCGTGGCGGGCCCGGCCGCCGGGGCGGTGGTCGTCGTGCATCCTGTGACGAGCAGGAGCAGCGCGGCGGCCAGCGCGCCTCGAGTTCGTGTTCGCATGGGGTCTCCTGCCCGTGACCGGTCCGGCTGAGGGTCATCTTCCGAGGTGATGACCGGCCCGGGTCCCGTGCGGCAGGCAGCGGCCCGGGCAGGCTGTGTGCACCATCGGGAAGCCGGGGTGGTGCGGCCGGAGGGGACCCGAAAGCTGCCCGAAGGGACGGGGACCGGCGCACCTGCCCGGGGGATCGTGACACCGGACGGCGGATCGCCCGGCCGTCGGCCCACGAGCTCCGGAGCAGCGGACCGCGCTCCGGAGCGGCAGGGGAGAGGGTGGCCGCCTACGCCCGGGCGGCCACCCTCGCGCCGCTGCCGCGCCGGGCGGTGAGCGCACGGCCCACCTCGACGGAAGACCACCAGGAGTTCCCATGACGAGCTGGCTCGAGAACCTGGCTGCGGCCATCTGGGCACACTGCGACGTCCTCGAGACCCGGGACGGGGAACCCACGGCGTACTGCCTGGCGGACGACACCCCCGACGACGTCCGGAACGCGGCGTGGGAGGTGCGCTACGGCCAGCCGCCGTCGTCGCTGCCCGGGCTCGTTTCGCTGGGTGAGGCCGACCGCGGAAGCGCGCTCTTCGCCGGGTACCTCGACGACGCGGACGCGGTCGGAGCCTGGGCTCCGCACGCCTTCCTGCTGTGCTGCGCCTTCGCTTCCGGCGACGGCTCCGGGGCGGCCGACCGGCTCGGCGTGCTCTGGCAGGACGATCCGGAAGGAGCCGAGGCGCTCTTGGCCGCGACGCCGACGGTCCGCCGGGTCGTCGAGGTCGTGGCCCGGTTCGGCGGCGGCAGCGGCCAGGTGATCGTGTCCGCCCTGGGTGTTCTCTTCACCGAGCTGGCGGAACGAGAGCGGCTCGCCGTCGAGGGCATGTCGGCGGCGGACTGGGAGCTCTTCGCGGACGCCGGCCTCGACGAGCACATGCGGGTCCGGCCTCTCACCACGCTGCTGCGCGAGGCGGACGTGGACTCCCGGTTCGTCGAATGGACGACCGGCCGGGAGGAAGTCCCGCCCGAGGTGCTGACCGAACTCGCCGACGTGGCGATGGACTGGCTGCAGGAGTGGTTCACGGACTGGGGCGCCCAGCTGGGCCGGCTCGCAGCCTGGGCCGAGGCGATCGGCCTGGACGCCCGCGCGCCGGCGGATCGCGTCGGGCGCAAAAACCGCGCCGTGGCCGAGCGGGACGGGGGTTCCGGCCGGGCGCGGGGCCGTCGGAACCCGGCGGAGGAGCTCGCGCGCGCCCGCCGGGCCTTGGTCGTCACCGACCACCGCGGAGTGGTCCACGTGGTCAGGCACTTCGACGTGGAGCCCGGTGGCGAGACGGGCGCGGTCGAATTCAGGTTCGATCGCAAGCAGATCGGCCGGCTTTCCCAGGCCGCCCTCAAAAGCGCCGGCGACGGCGCGCTGCTCGCGTTCTACCAGCTGCGCGAACACGTGCTGGTGCCCGGGACCAACGGCACGCACGAACTCGGGGAAGCCGACCACTTGCGGGACCACGGAGCCCTGGGGGTGCTGGTCGTCACCAAGTCACCTCGGCCGGGCAATCCCGGCCGGATCACCTACTGGAACGCCCACGACGAGCCGGCCTTCCGCGCGGCCATGGCCCGCATCACCGACAAGAAGCTCGTTGCCGGCACCGGTGCGGCTCCTGATGCCGCCGACGCGACCGGGAACTACCGGGCCGAAACCCGGAAGTTCGCCAAGAGAGCCGAGATGGCCGGCGCGGAGAAGCCGTCCTCGACCGGTGAGCCGGCCGAGGCTTCGGCGCCGGGCGGGGAGGAGGCCACGGGATTCCTGCTCGACCCGGCGGCGCTGGGCCTGGTGGACGCCGACGCGTCCGACGCGTCCGACGCGTCCGACGCGTCCGGCGCGGACACCTCAGAGGACGGCATCACGACCGGATCCATCGGGGCCAGGAGGTCGTGACCCGGCCCGGCCCTGCGTGAGTTCCTTCGTCCCGACTCGCTCCAAGCCCCTCGCCGCGCCCGGGCTCAGGACGCGGCGATCAGGTCGGCCGGCTCGTCCGGCGCGCAGCCGAGCGCTTCGGCCGGGCCCCGCCTCGCGAGTTCGGCCCCCGGACGGCGGAAACCAGCAGGCACAGGCACGACTCGCCGTTCCCCACGGCCGCAGGCAGCGCTTCCGGCAGGCGCAGGAACGCTTTGCGGGCGACCTCGTCGGTCGCGCCGTACCCGCCGTCGGTCCGGCCGGCGCAAGCCCTGCTGCAACGGACGGCCACAGACCGCAACCCGCGGGCAGGCACCGGGTCGCGAGGATCCGATGCCACGAAGCGGGCTCGGCCCGGCGGGCTGTGGCGGACCGGACGCAGCGGCCGGTGCTCCCGGTCTGCCGCCGCGCGAGGTGTACGGGGCGGCTGTGCGGCACCGGCCGGCACGCGCGTCGGTAAGGGGGGCCGGCTCCTCCGGCGCGGCGAGCAGGTCCGCGACCGCGGTGGTCACGACCCGCCCGATCACCTCTGCGCGGTCTTCACCGGGCCGCGACCGTCGTGGTGATCAGTTGCCTTCCCCGAGGTCGAGATCACGGACGATCGGGCAACCGGCGCGGCAAGGACGATCACCGGCAGCGGTCGGCGAAGTCGGGCCGATCGGGCTGTCCGATCGGCGGATCCGTCCACCGGGAACTGCCCGTAACGTGCTCGTCACGGCTCGGTGAGCGGAGGCGGAACAGGTGTACTGCGGGTGATCGTCGTGGCGGTCTTGCTGCTGTTCGGGCAGGAGTGGCCCGCGGACGCGTCACCTGTGGACTCCTCCTCCGTTCCGCTCGGCGACTGGATGGGGATTCTGCCGGGAATCGCGGACGCCCCGCTCACCGAGCTGTCCTTGCCCGGCCCGAGTCCGTCGGCGCTCGGCTCGAGGAGATCGGCGCTTTCGCCCGCGCACACCCACGGGAAGCGGTCGTCGTCGCCTTCAACCGGTTCACCGCTCTCGACGACGCGGGTTTCGCGCGGCTGCACGAAGTTGCCCGCGCCGCGCCGGGTGATCGGACCGGGTACGACGTCCGGGTGCGTGGGTACACCGGCGACGGCCCCGCGGACCTGGTCGGCGATCCGCCGGATCCGCCTGTGACACGCGCGGCCGGCACCGGTCACCGCTCGAGGTAAGCCAGGTCCCAGTTGGCGAACGACCCCGGTTCCAGTTCGGCGGACTTCTTGTCCATCGGGTCGTACACGAGCGCGTAGCAGGTCGAGGCACCGTCGACCACGGAGCGCCGGTACCCGTAGACGACCTGGTAGTGGATCTCCTGCATCACGGCGATCAGCCCGCCGCCGTCGATCGTTCCGCAGAGCAGATCGACGTCCAGGCCGTGCCCGGGCCGGCCGGGGAACAGGCCCAGGTTCGGCAGCCCCCAGCTGTGGTGCAGTGCTTCCACGGTGTTCCGCATCTGCTCGTCTTCGAGGTAGACGCGGACGGAGTCCCAGTCCTCCGCGACGCCGAAGTCCGCCACCAGCCGGTCGATGGCGGCGTTGTAGTTCGCGATGTACTGGTCGCCGCCGGCGGCGCCGGCCAGGCCGACGGCATGCTTCCGGCGGCAGAACTCGTGCGCGATCTGGTCCTGGCTCACCCAGTCACCGGCCAGCGTGCCCCGCAGGATCTGCTCGACGGCCGCGTAGCAGTAGCCGGCCTGTTCCTGCTCGATCCCGAACGAGGGCACGTCGTGCAGCACCACCACGGTTTCGGAGTCGGGCTCCACCGGTCCGTCCAGCCAGCTGTAGTCGTCGTTCTCGGTGCTGGTCATCTCGTCTCCCGTCGTGGTCGGCCAGCACCATGATCGGCGACCGCGGCCGGTCGGTCCGAGCACACCGGGCAGTCTCGAAGGCAGCCCTGCCCGCGGAACCGGCCGGCGCGGCTGCCCGCCCGGGCACGCGGTCTGCCCGGGCGGGCCTGAAGAAATCCGTGTCCCGCGGCTTACCTTCGGGATGACTTCGCCGACTCCGGACCGGGAGGAACGCAGCATGGACGATCGCGCGTGGTTGCTGACGTCCGTTCCGGCGGGCCGCGACCGGTCCGGCGCCGAGCTGTGGTTCGCCGTCGTGCTCGCCGCCTGGGAGCAAGCGGATCTCGCGTCGTTCGCGGAGCGGCTGCCGGACTTGGCGGGGGAGCACGGTTTCGCCGCGACCGACGTCGAGAGCTTCCTGGCCGGGCTCTTCGACCGCGCGAGCCCGGAAGAAGTCCTGCTGCTGCTCGACCGGATCGGCCCGGGCGTCCTGGCCGGCGAACACGGTCCGGCCGACGACTGGCACTGGGACGGCGAACGCGGCGAATGGCTCGTCCGGGAAGGCGACGCCTGGCGACGCCAGGTCACCGAGGACGGGTACTGGAAGCTCGACGAAAGCCGGACCGCTTGGGTGCCGGTCGAGCCGGCGGGCACCGGGGCACCGGATCCGGACGAAGCCGCTGTGCTCGACCGCTTTCTGACGGAGGTGCTGGAGCGCTTTGCCGCCGCCTTGCCGGCGTTGGCACGGCGGCTTCGCCTGTCGTCCGCCGAAGTCGCCGCGCTCGTCGCCGCGATCCCCGCCGACGAGGTGGCCGAGACGATCACCGGCGCGGTCCTCGCGTGAACGCGTGCCGACGACCGCCGGAAGGAGGCGAGACGCCGTGACGAACCCGGACGACCCGGTGCGGGAGACGATCCTCTCGGCACTGGCCGCGGCCGCGACGAAGGCCAAGGGGAAGGCGTCCGCGCAGACGCGGCTGGTGCTCGACCGGGCAGGCGCGCCGCGGCTCCAGGTGTACGTCGCCGAAGGCTGGAACGCCCGCAAGAGGATGTTGTGGACGCCGTCCGGTCAGGACGTCATCGTCTCGTCCGGCCCGCTTGCCACCATGATCCGGCCGCACGCGGTGGACCGGGCCGCCGGGACCACCGAGGTCGACTACCGCGACTCCGCGGGGCAGTACGTGTCCGTGACGGTCACCACGCTGAACTCGCAGCGGAAGGTCCGCGGGACGTGGAACGAGCTGGTCGAGTGGTTCGGGGAGCACGGCCGGGAGGGCCTCCTGCTCGCCGGTGAGGGCACGGAGTCGGATCCGCCGACGACCTTGGGCGTCCGGGTGTTCCCCGTGGAGTTCGACGCCGTCGGCGCCAGGCCCTACGACTCGCTGGGCGGCGGCGGTGACGCGGTGGAAGCCGTGGCCGGCGGATTGGCGGCGGTGGGTGGCGCCGTCGTGAGCGGCGCGCTGCCGCAGGGCAGGATCGCCGAGGTGACCGACCAGGTCTCCGACGCGCTCGGCGGCGTGGTCGAGGCGCTGGAGGACTTCGGGGCGCGGTTGCACCTGCGGGACCCCCGGTTCTTCCGATGGGACGAAGCGGCCGCCAAGGCGACCTTGCCCCTGTGCGTGACGTTCGATCCCTACGCACGGGAGGCGGAGGACACGGGCGGCCTGGTCGTCTTCCGGGACTTCTCCGGCCTGCGGCTGCACCACGTGCGCCGGGAGAGCGGCATCGAACGGCGGGCCATCGCCCGGGTCGGCCGGGTCGGCGAGGTCGTGGTGCAGGATCTGCTGCCCGCACTGTTCCGGCGGATCACCGAAGCGGCCGACCCGGACCGGTGAGGTACCCCGGGCCGGGCGAGCGCGTTCAGGGCGATGCCGGTGGCTACGACGAAGATCCGGGCCGGCTGCCGGAGGTGAGCCTCTGGCCGTGCCGAGGGGTGGCCGCCACGGACCCGGCACGGCAGCCGGGATCGACGAAAGGTCCGTCGGCGTGCATGCTCCGGCCCGCTGCCCGTTCGGCTGCCCGCAGGAACACCGGCGTGGACGCGGCTTGCCGCCGCGCATGGCCCGGTGGCTGATGCACCCGGCCATCCACGCCGCCCGCCGGTCACCGGCGGCCCCCGCCCTCGGTGCGCAGGTTCAACGCGAAAGCCGGAACGACGTACGGACCGGGGCGGCGCGGGCCGTTCGGGAAGAGGACGACCATGTGCCGTCCCCAGCCGCCCACCCACGCGAGCCGGTCGGTGAAGTCCGCCAGCGCATTGGCCCCGTGCGTCGAAGACACCGCCTTCAGCACCATGCCGGTGCCCTCGCGGTAGCGGACGTGGATCTCCGGCGGCGGCCGCCTCAGTGAGCGGCCGTCGCGGGCGAAGACGCGCACGATGTCGACCGTCGCGTTCCGCCACCCGGTGGCCGCGACCGCGCGGGCCCGGCCCCGCCAGCCCACCGCGGCCCAGACGGCGAACAGCGTCCCGAGCGAGCCGGCCACGAGCAGGACGTAGCCGAGGTTGACGAGGAACTTGCTCTTGTTCTCTTCCACCAGGGTGCGCACGCGATCCGGGTCGGCCCGGTCGTAGATCACGGTGACCCGCTCGCCGACGGTGTAGGGGTTCTTCGAGTCGCGGACGATCTTCGCGGTCCGCGACTGGAAGCGCACCTCGAACGTCATCCCGCCCCGGGTGAACGTCCGCACGGAAACCACCTCGCCGGGGGTCCGCGCGCCGGTGGCGAGGAGCTCGTCGGCGGCCTTGTCGAGCAGGACCATGTCCGCCGCCCCGGCCCCGGCCAGAGCCATCCAGACGAGGACGACCGCCGCCGCGCGACGCGCCACCCGGCGCAGCCGCCCGGTTTCGGCCGCGAAGTCGATCCGGCGGTCGTGGTCGTGGCCGGTCGGCAGCGGCAGCCAGCCCCCGAAACCGTCCTCGCTCGCGGCAGCGCGGTTCCGGACCGACACCCGCAGGCACCAGACCGCGGCGCCGGACCCCACCGCAACCAGCACGGCAACGGCGGGAACCAGCCCGAAAGCCGCCACCACCTCCGGGGAAAAGGCGAAGACGGCCACCACGGCCGCCGGGAGGGCGAACCACACCCACTGCCGCTTGACGAAACCGCCGAAGGGGTCCATCAACCGAGCTTAGAAGCCTTGAGCAGCAACGATGCTGCGAGAAACGGCACAGGACGGCGAGGCAACCGGACGGCCGCGCCAGACGTGCAAGTTGCTGCAGACCCCGGACTACGGGCCGCGCTCGCCGGCTGCCTTCTTCGATGCTGCCTGCCAAGCCCAGGATCCGTGTGCTGCGGCGAAGCGCATTCGATCCACGCTCCGGCCGACAGCCCGACGAGAAGGAACGCGACATACCCGGCTGCGGTAAGCAAGCCCATCTGAACCGTGGTGGCGTGCGGATCACCGGTCGGGAACGCCGAGACCGCACCGCCGCCGTCGAAGGCCGACCTCGACCGCGTGTCGCGTGCGGTCGGCGCTACGGGTGCCGGTTCCGGTCAGGACCAGAGCAGCCGGTGGGTCTCGGCGACCACGAAGCTCGCCTGCCGGGGGTTCAGCCGCGGATCGCACGTCGTCGTGTAACGACGGCTCAGGCCCTCCAGGTCCGGGCCGCCCGGGCCGCCGACGCACTCGGTCACGGCCTCGGTCGCGACCTCGAGGTGCAGGCCCGACACCGGAATGTCCATCGAGGTCAGTACCCGGACGAAGCCGGCGACCTCCCGCAGGAGGGCCTCCACGTGCCGCGTCTTCCGTCCGTGCGGTCCGGTGAAGGTGTTGCCGTGCATCGGATCGCACATCCAGGCCGCGCGGTGCCCGGCTCCGCGCACCGCGTCGGCCAGTGCCGGGAGAGCTTCCGCCACCCGGTCGGCGCCGAACCGCCCGATGAGCAGGAGCCGCCCGGGGCGCCGGTCGGGGTCGAGACGGCGGCAGATGTCGGCGAGCGTCGCCGGGCTCGTTCCGGCGGACACCTTGACCGCCAAGGGGTTTCCGATTCCCGAGAGGTACTCTATGTGTCCGCCGGACGGCTCCGCGGTCCGCCAGCCGACCCAGGGCAGGTGGGTTCCCGTGTTGAGCCACGTACCGTCTCGTAGCCGGGTCAGTGGCTCTTCGTACTGGAGGAGCAGCGCTTCGTGCGACGTGAAGACGCCTGTGCTCACACCGGAGTGCCCCACTGCGTGCGCTCGCAGCAGCGACATGGTCGCCGCCGCGTGGTGGTAGGCGCGGAGCAGACGCCGGGGGTCGGGCGTCCGCGAGAGCGGATCGGGGGACACGTCGTTGACGATGTCTCCGCGGTAGCTGGCGATTTCCGTCACGCCCGACCCGCGGACCAGCAGCCGGGACGCCGCCGACCTCGGTTTGGCGTACTGACCGGCGATCCGCCCGATCACCACCGCCGGCACCCGGCTTCCGGTCAACCCGGCCCCGAGTTCGCGCAGTTGCCCCATGCGTGCCGCCACCCCCGGCGCGCTGACGGCGTCGAACCGTTCGGCGCATTCTCCGGCGTGGATGATCAGCGCCTCGCCTGCCGCGGCGCGGGCGATGCCGTCGGCCAGCGTCTCGATTTCGGTGGCGGTGACGAGGTCGGGGGCTTCGCCGAGGTCCCGCGCTATCGTTGCCAGGTCGTACTTCCCGGGCCACCGGGGTTGCATCGCGGTCGGTGCGGCCCGCCAGGAGCCGGGCCGCCAGCGAGCGCCCTCCTCGGACACGGTGGCGGTCATGCGCCCGGCTTTTCCGCTGTCAGCACCTTGTTCGCCGTGGGCGCACGGAAATCGGCGGTGGTGACGCCGGTGAAGCCGGCCTCGGCGAGCCACGTGCCGCACTCGCCGGCCGTGCAAGTCCGGCCCATGGTTTCGACCAGCGTGTTCATCCCCGACAACGCGGCCTCGGGTGGACCGCTCCGGTCATCGGCCACGAACAGGTCGGCAACGACCAACCGGCCCCGCGGTGGCATCGCCGCGTAGCACTTCGCGAGCGTCAGGCGGCAGTCCGTTTCCCCGAGGTCGCACAGCACCGAGGCCAGGAGGATCACGTCGTGGCCCGCGGGAAGAGCGGGCTCGGCGAGGAAGTCACCGGTCACCGCCGACAGCCGGTCCCCGAAGGGCGAGTTCTCCCGTTCGGCCCGCGCGAGCGAACTCAGGAGAGGCTGGTCGTACACCGTCACGGTCAGCTGCCGGTATCGCCGGCAAAGCTCCAGGCCGTAGGCCTCGCCGTGGCCACTGATGTCGAGCAGCCGACGGGCGCCGGAGAGGTCGACGACACGGGCCAGTTCCCGGGCGGCCGCCGTGACGAGTGGTCTCAGTCCACTGCGGACGCCGTCGACGAGCTGCGGATCTTCACCGTCGAAGAGCGTTCCGCCGCTACCGAGGTCCCAGCTGACCGGGCGGTTGTCGCGCAGCGCGTCGAGGACGTTCATCCAGGCGGGGAAGTTCCGTTGATCGACGGCCTCCACCACCGATCCGAAGTAGTCTTCGCTGCCGCGCACCAGGAATCGCTGCGTCAGCTCGCTGTTGTGGTAGCGGTTTTCGTGCCGTTCGAGCAGTCCCAGGCCGGTGCAGGCGGTCAGCAGCGCGTCCGCCGGCCGCCGCTGGAGTCCCAGGGCGGCCCCCAGGGTCTCCAGAGTGGCTCCGGCCTCGCGGGCGACGTGGGTGAACAGATCCAGGTGGACGGCCACCGCAAGGGTTTTGGCCGCCCAGAAACCTCGGAGGAGCCGGAGCAACGGCTGCGGATCGAGCGCGGCTTCGGCGGTCTGTCGCATGAAGGCCTCCTGGCCGGGGTGGACTGGGTTCCGGACAAGTAGACGGTGCCCGGGGACCACCTGATCCGGGACGTTGTCCGTGGGCAGCTTCTTGCGCAACACCCACGGCGGACCGGTCTCCCTTTGGGGCACGTGTCAACCGTCGGTGGCCTCGTACCGTCCGCTGGTGAGCATCTCTCATCTGCCGCAACCGGCCACGCGCTTGCTCGTCCGATCGGCGGACGTGGCCCCTGCCGACCTGCTCGGGCTGCTGCCCGGCCCCGATCACGCGCTCGCCTGGATCCGTGAAGGCACCGGTTTCGTCGGATGGGGGCAGGCGGCACGCCTGGAGGTCCGCGGCCCCGGACGGTTCGAAGAAGCCGACCGCTGGTGGCGGAACTTCGTTGCACGACTGGACATCGAAGACGCGGTCGGGGTACCCGGCAGCGGACCGGTGGCGTTCGTGAGCATGGCCTTCGCCGATCACCCGGCGAAATCACTGGTCATCGTGCCCGAAGTCGTGGTCGCCCGGCGCGACGGTCGCACCTGGATCACCACCGTCGGGAACGTGCCGCGTGCCACCCGGGTCCGGCCCGTGCGCCGGCCGTCCGCCGTCCGGTACACCGACGGGCAGTTTCCCGCGTCCGCTCACCAACGGGCCGTGCGCGAGGCCGTCCGGCACATCCGTGCCGGAACCCTGGACAAGGTGGTGCTGGCCCACGACCTGGTCGCTGTCGCGGAGGAACCGCTCGATCAGCGGTTCGTGCTCCGGCACCTGGCCGAGCACTACCCCCGGTGCTGGACGTACGCCGTCGACGGTCTCGTCGGTGCCACACCCGAGCTGCTGCTCCGGCGGACGGGGCGGGTGGTCGAGTCACGCGTGCTGGCCGGCACGGCCTGGCCGGGCCGAGGTGTGTCCGACGACGAGACCGAAGCGGCTCTGCTGTCCTCGGCGAAGGACCGCCGGGAGCACGCTTTCGCGGCTGAGTCGCTGGTCTCGTCCCTGCAGCCGTTCTGCACCACGATGTCGGTCGAGGGGCCGCACGTGCTGCGGCTGCCGAACGTCCAGCACCTGGCCACCGATGTGACCGCGGAACTCCGCGAGCCGACGTGGTTGCTCCGCCTCGTCGAGGCGGTCCACCCCACCGCGGCGGTCGGAGGTGCTCCCCGGGACGAGGCCACGAGGCTGATCGACCGGTGGGAAGCCATGGACCGGGGCAGGTACAGCGGTCCGGTGGGATGGCTGGACGCCCACGGCAACGGTGAATGCGGGATCGCCCTGCGGTGCGCGCAGTTCGATGGCGCCACCGCACGGTTGTTCGCCGGGTGCGGAATTGTCGCGACGTCGGAGCCGGCACAGGAAACCCGGGAAGTGAGCGCCAAGATGCGGCCCCTGCGCGATGCCGTCGAGGGGCGTTGACATGGATGTCCAGCCGCGATCGGCCACCGGGAAAGCCCGGATCCTCGTCGACGAGCTGATCACCAACGGGGTGAGTCACGCCGTGCTGTGCCCGGGATCGAGGAGCGCTCCGCTCGCGTTCGCTCTCCACGAGGCGGAACGGGCGGGGAAGCTGCAGCTGCACGTGCGGATCGACGAACGCAGCGCCGGGTTCCTCGCCGTCGGGATCGCCAAGGCCACCGGTGTGCCGGCGATCGTGGCCTGCACGTCCGGCACCGCGGTGGCGAACCTGCACCCCGCCGTGCTCGAAGCCGCCTACGGCAGGGTGCCGTTGATCGTCCTGACCGCGGACCGGCCGGCCGAGATGCTTCGTGCGGGCGCCAGCCAGACCGTGAACCAGCACGACATGCTCGGGATCACGACCTTCGAAGTGCCCCGCGTGCGCTCCGGGAACGAAGACGCGACGTGGCGCTCGCTCGTGTGCCGGGCGGCCGCCCTCGCCCGGGAAGCCCGTCCGGTGCACGTCAACGTGCCACTCGACGAACCGCTGGTCCCCGGCGACGACACCTGGCCGACGTCTTCGCGGCCCGTGTGGACGCGTACGGCCTCCTCGACGACGACGGCGGTGGCGCGGCGGCCTGCCGACCTGCCCGGCCGGACACTGGTCGTGCTGGGCGACGACCGGCCGGACCGGCTCGCGGCCGCGGCGGAGCTCGGCTGGCCGGTCATCGCCGAGCCGATCGCGGCGGGCGGCCTGCGCGGCGGGGCCCTCCTGCTGGCCGGCCCGGTTCCCGCCGCGCTCCGCCCCGACGCGGTGGTCGTGGTCGGCCGGCCCACCCTGGCCCGCAGTGTGCGGAAGCTGCTCGGCGACACCCCGCTCGTGCACGTGGTCGGGGATGCCGGTGAATGGGCGGACACCCAGTTCAGCGCGGCGGTGGCCACGACCTGGCTGCCCGAGGGGCCGGTCGACCTCCGGTGGAAGGAGACCTGGCAGCGGGCGGCTCACCTGGCCGGAGAGACGATCGACGGATTCCTGGCGGAAGAGGGGTGGCCGACCGGCCTGCACGTCGCCCGCGACCTCGTCGGGGCGCTGCCGCCGGGTGCCGCCTTGTTCGTGGGTGCGTCCAATGCGATTCGCGACGTCGACTTCGTGGCCCCGCGGAGGAATGACGTCCGCGTGTACGCGAACCGGGGGGTGGCCGGGATCGACGGCAACACCTCGACGGCGGTGGGGGTGGCGATCGCCCACGAGCAGGCCTACGCACTGGTGGGTGACGTGACGTTCCTGCACGACCTCAACGGATTGTCGACAGGTCACGGAGAACCGGCCCCGAACCTGACCCTCGTGGTCCTGAACGACGACGGCGGCGGGATCTTCTCGTTGCTGGAGCAGGGTGCCCCCGAGTACGCCGCGAGCTTCGAGCGGATCTTCGGCACGCCGCACGGTGCGGATCTCGCGAGCCTCTGCGCGGGCTACCGGGTCGACCACGTGGCGGTCGAGACCGCGGATGCCTTCACCGCGGCTCTTCGACCGCCGAGTGGTCTTCGGGTGATCGAAGTCCGTTCGGACCGGAAGAACCTCCGTGACCTGCACCGACGGCTCGGCGCGGCGGTATCGGGAGCGCTCCGGCGGCTGACCGCCTTCCCGGCTTGATGCGCCCGGTTATCTGCGGGCCCCCAGAAGCCGGGCCCGCACGGCCGCCCGGTCGATCTTGCCCGGGCCGCGAAGCGGCAGCTCGGCGGCGTGTTCGATGCGTTTGGGGGTGGCTGCTCCGCCCAGTTCCGCGCGGACGGCGGCGCGGAGGTCGCCGTGGCGCCCGGCTGGGACGACGAGAGCGACCACCGCCTCGCCCCACTCCGGGTCCGGCAGGCCGACGACGCACGCGTCGCGCACGCCCGGCTGCGCGGTCAGGCACCGCTCGATCGCGTTCGCCGACACCTTCACACCGCCGGTGTTGATCATGTCGTCGGCGCGGCCGAGCACCTCGATCCGGCCGTCGGCGTGCCGGACCCCGCGATCGGAGGTGGTGAACCAGCCGCCGTCGAAGGACTCCGCGGTCAGGTCCGGTCGTGAGCGGTAGCCGTGCGCGAGGACGTCACCGGCGATGCGGATCCGGTCTCCGGCGACGTCGACGCGGACACCGTCGAGCGGGAAGCCGTCGTAGACACAGCCGCTGGCCGTCTCGCTCATCCCGTACGCGGGCACGATCGCCACGCCGGCCTCGGCGGCCCGCTCGCGCAGCGCGGCCGAGGTCGCCGCCGCACCGAGGACGATCCCGTCGAACGTCATCGCGGCGGCCAGCCCGGCGCCGCCGTCCTCGAGCAGCCGGACCAGCTGCGTCGGGACCAGCGCCGTGTACCGCGGGCCGCCCTTTAGCTTCGCGGCTGCGGCGGCGAACGCGTCGGGGCGGAAGCCGTCACGGGTCAGGTAGACCGGTTCGGTTCCGGCCAGCAGCGACCGGATCAGCACCTGCAGGCCGCCGATGTAGTGCGCGGGGGTGGCCAGCAGCCAGTGCCCCGGCCCGCCGAGGCGGCGGTGGGTCGCCTCGGCCGAGGCGGTCAGCGCGCGGGCCGAGAGCAGCACGCCCTTGGGCGCGCCGGTCGAGCCTGAGGTGGCGATGACCACGGCGGTGTCCGGTTCCGCGGGCTCGCCGGGCGTCATCGCGTCGCGTAGCGCGGGGTCGGTGAAGGGCAGCACGGCCGGACCGCCGCCCAGCGCGTCCGCGAGGGCTCCCTTCAGCGCGTCGAGCGCCGCGGGCGAGCCGTCGAGCTCTACGGGGAGCAGGTCAGTAGTAATAGGGGACGTCCTTGAAGTCGGGGTCGCGTTTCTGCAGGAACGCGTCGCGGCCTTCGACGGCCTCGTCCTGCATGTACGCCAGCCGGGTGGTCTCGCCGGCGAACAGCTGCTGGCCGACCAGGCCGTCGTCGGTGAGGTTGAACGCGTACTTCAGCATCCGCTGGGCCGTCGGCGACTTGGCGGCGATGGTCCACGCCCAGTCCAGGGCCTCTTTTTCGAGGTCGGCGTGCGGGACGACGGCGTTGACCGCGCCCATCCGGTGCATCTGCTCGGCGGAGTATTCGCGGCCGAGGAAGAAGATCTCGCGGGCGAACTTCTGGCCGACCATCTTCGCGAGGTAGGCCGAGCCGTAACCGCCGTCGAACGAGCCGACGTCGGCGTCGGTCTGCTTGAACTTCGCGTGCTCTGCGGAAGCGAGGGTGAGATCGCACACGACGTGCAGGGAGTGCCCGCCGCCCGCGGCCCAGCCCGGAACGACTGCGATGACCGGTTTCGGCAGGAACCGAATCAGCCGCTGGACCTCGAGGATGTGCAGCCGGCCGGCCCGGGCGGGGTCCACCGTGTCGGAGGTCTCGCCGCTCGCGTACTGATACCCGGAGCGTCCGCGAATACGCTGGTCACCACCGGAGCAGAACGCCCACCCGCCGTCCTTGGGCGACGGGCCGTTGCCGGTGAGCAGGACACAGCCGACGTCGGAGCTGAGCCGGGCGTGGTCGAGGGCCCGGTAGAGCTCGTCGACGGTGTGCGGGCGGAAGGCGTTGCGGACCTCAGGGCGGTCGAACGCGACGCGCACCACGCGTTTGCCGCCACGGCTCTCAGCGGAGCGGTGGTAGGTGATGTCGGTGAAGGCGAAACCTTCGACCTCGGTCCACGCGGCCGGATCGAACAGCTCGGAAACCCGGGAATGGCAAGGAATCGGTCCGGTCATGGCTGCAGTATGAGCCGGTCGCCGTTCTTGCGTGCAAGCCCTCTGAGGTGATTGCTCGGGACGCGGCCTCTCCGGGCACCGACGGCTGTGCCTGATGAGGCACGAGCCCATTTCACCCTCGCGGAGGCGATCGAAGCTCGCGGCAGGCCACCTGAGACCGGCCGGCCGCAGACTGCGGGTGGAGAGCCTGGGCGGCACGTTCTCGCCGGAGACCGAAGTGGACGGTGGAACCCGGGTGGTCGTCTTCTGCCCGGCTGACCGCGGGTCACAGGCGGATCCGCCGGACGGCCGACCAGGGCTGCCACCCGGCGGCTGTCCGGGCCCGGACGCGGAGGTCGTATTCGCTGCCCCGGCAGAGGTACTCGCCACCGGCCCGGTTGGGCCGGTCGACCCGGACCGACGCGGTCGTGGCCGTCTCGGTCGTCCCGCCCGCGCAGCCGGCCACCCCGCCGAGAGTGACTTCGTACCCGCTCGCGCCGGACACGGGCGTCCAGGCCAGATCGGCCCACGTGTGCACGGTCCAGTCGGTCCAGCTCCAGTAGGTGCCGGAACCGGACGTCCAGGCGTCGCACGGGGCGGGCACCGCCGAACCGTCCACCTTGGACAGAACCAGCCGGCTGAACGTCGTGCCGCACACCGGGTCCGCGTACCAGTCCGCCGTGACGACGTTGAGGTTCCGTCCCGGCGCCAGCTCGTGCAGCCAGCTCGCGATCGGCGGGTGGCCGTCCCGGGTGGTCAGCTCGGCCAGCGAGCCGACGCCGCGGAAGAGGCCGCCCGCGATGGTGGCGGCGTCGGGCGTGAGCGCCGTGCCGACGACCGAGAAGCGGCCGTGGTCGTGGCCGGCCATCGTCTTCTCCGCCGCGGCGATCGTGACGCCGGCGTCGGCGGTGTTCGGCCACGGCGCGTAGACCGCGTCACCGCCGTAGGCCCCGAGATCGGCGAGCCGGCCGGACGTGTCGACCAGCAGCACGTTGCGCTGCGCCGACCACAGCTGCCGCAGGGTGACCTCGGCGCCGAGCGCGGCCGGGGCGAGCCGGTCGCCGAATGCCGCGCGGACGGCGTCGCGCACCCGGCCGTAGCCTCGGTCGTCGAAGGCGCTGAACCGGTCGAGCCCGACGATCACGGCCTCTCGCGGGTGCGCGCGGGCGAAGTCCCCGATCTCGGTCAGCACCGGCGTCAGGGCCGGGCCGCGCAGGCCGTGCTCCAGGTAGACGTCCTGGTCGGGTTCCTGCGTCAGCCGCAGGTCGAGGTAGCGGATCCCGGCCCGCAGCTGCGCACCGACCGAGTCGGGCTGGGCCCGGGACCAGGCGGCGGCCGCCGCTTTGGGGATGAACGCCAGCGCGGCGTCCCCGAAGTCGGCCCGCCCGGCTTCCGACCAGGGCGAGTCCGCGGTGAGCGACGACGTCGCGGAGTCGTGCGTGCCGGGGATCGGCAGTTCGCTCAGCGGTGTGTCGGCGACACCGGGCAGCGACCCCATCCAGTCGGAGAGCGCGACGGTATCCGAGCCGGGCGTCGCCGCCACCGCGGTCTGCGGGGCCAGGCCCAGCACCACCCCGGCGACCAAAGCGACCATCTTCCCTGCTGTCACAGTGCCTCCGAACGACGTGGGAACGTGGGTTGCACGCTAGGGGGCCCGGCGACTCCGGCCAATCGGCTGATCGGCCAGCCGATCGGCGCAGCGCCCGGCCGGGTGCCCGGAAGTGCACCGGTTTCCGCCCGGGGCCGGTCATCCTGACGGTGGGGGAACGTCCCCGGACCGGATCGGAGCCGTCATGACCCTCTACCTCGTCGGGCACGGGAACAACTCCGGGAACGTCGTCGAAGTACCCGCCGGGACGACCGTGCACGTCTACGCCGAGGACGGTGACTACCTCCACAAGTTCACGGGCATGGCCGTGCTCTCACCGGGCGTCGAGGCGTGCACGTCGCGGAAGCAGTACACCTCGGCCGACGGCGGAATCGCCCTGATGCCGAACTACGAGCTGCAGCCCCTCTCTTCGGACGAGCTCCAGCACCTCGTGTCGGTCTACGACCCGGGCCTGACGACGGTGTTCGTCGGCGACGGAATCGACCCCGGGCGGCTGTGCTCCGGGGCGACGTGCGACGGCGAGGTCCACGTCTGCGCCAAGGCACACGGACGCTCTCGTGAGGCGGACGAAAGCTGCGGCCGGCCCAGCTGCTGGGGTGGGGTCCACCGCTGCGCCGGGCTGTTCACCCGCGTGCGGGACACCGACATCCGGCTGGTCTGCTGCCTCGTGCCGCGGAACGAGATCGGCCTCGCGGACATCACCCGCGACCTGCCCGGCCGGGACATCGGGTTCGCGGCGTTCGAAGCCGAGGCCGAGCGGCTGGCCGCCGCGCTGGCCGGAGAAGGCCACCTCGGCCCCACGATGGAGTGGTTGCGGGCCACCGAGCGCACGGACCCCGCGCGCGTGGCGAAGCTGCTGAACGCCGGGACCAAGCTGCTCGTGGCGGTGTACGTGGCGTCGGCGCGGGAACAGCTGGAAGCGGGGATGTCCCCGAGCGGCTTCACGCACTGGCTGGGCGCGATCCCCGAGGCCCACCGGCTCGAAGTCGCCCGGGCGTTGCGCGCGAACGGCATCGACCCCCATCCGTCCGCGGCCGGCGACGGGGTCGGCGACTTCCTCCGGCGCTTCCCCGTCCTGGACGACGACGAGCGCGCCGACGGGTGGCTGGCTCTGTCCGAACAGGACCGGGTGGAGGTGGCGGAGTACCGCGAAGCCGGCCGCTGGGTGGAGCGGATCCTGCCCGCACTGGGGGAGATCCGGGCCGCCGCGGACTCGGCGGACGTGGCCCGGGCGTGGAACGCCATCGCGGGGATGCCGGAGCTGTCCGAAGCCGAGTACGGGCTCACGGAGACGGAGTCCTACCGGCGGTGCATCGAAGTCGCCGACCGGTTCGCCGCCCTCCCGCCGGACGAGCGGTTCTCGATCTGGACTTCGGCGTCCGAGCCGGCCCGGCAGCAGATCGAATCGATGTACGGCTTCGACCCGGTGGCGCACCGTCCCGGCGAGCCGGAGCTCGCCCGGTTGCTGCGGCTGGCTCACGAACGGCAGGAAGCCGAGGACAGCGCGGCCGAAGACAGCGACGCGGACGACTCGGAGGAGTTCTCGCTCGGCTGGGACGACGACGAGCAGGAGCGGGTGACCGAGCAGAACCGCACGGTCCTGAAGGCGGCCATCGAGCAGCCGGGACTGCCGGTGTACCTGCGGGCCGGCGAAAGCGGGGCGCTGGTCTTCGACGCGGAGCCCGGAAGCGGCGATCTCGAGTCGTTCACGGTGGCCTACTCGGGCTTCACCGAGACGATCGTCCGGAGATCCCCGTTCGTGGAGACCCCGCTGCTCCACGCCGCGGTGGCGGCGGCCATGCCGGGGTGGCAGTTCGAGTTCGGCGATGCCTGACGACGGCAACGGAGGGGCTGATGCACACCATCGAACAGGGTGACCACGTGATCGCGGACGTCGGCGACCAGGTGCTGTGCCTCGGCACGACGTCGTGCGCGCTGGTCATGGCCTTCGCGGGCAACGGCAGGATCGCTTGTTACCACTGGCCGTTCATGTCGGACACCGGCGACTGCCGGGAAACCTTCCGGTGGCTGGTCGATCAGCTCGATTCGCCGGTCACCCACATCGAGGTGATCAGCAACGATTTCCCCGACGCCCACCGCGCGCAGGACTGCAAGGCGACGGTGACGAACCTGGCCGCGGCCAACCCGGGCGCCATCACGACCTACTACGTCCACCCCGGACAGATCCAGGGCATCGATCCCTTCGTGACCCTCGGAAGCCACGGCGCGCAGAGCTTCCACGCCGTGCAGGTGGTGCCGCTCTGACGGATGTTCCGCCAGCCGGCGTGGTCGGACACGGCCGCTCGCCCGCCGCCCCGGCCGTTTCCGGGTGCCGGCGGAAGGTGCCTGGCGGGCCGATATCGGGTTCCGCACCGCCCGGTCCCGCCGCAGCCACGGTTGACCCACCGCATCGCCTGGGCCGGCCACAACGGCGCTCTGCCGGTCATCGAAGGCACCGTGATCCGGCTGCAGGTCGAGCGCCTGCCCTCCGGCGCGACCGGCGAAACCTGTGTGGCTGTGGCACTCCCGCACCGGCCTCGATCACGCCGAGGTCGATCTGGCCTGGCAGGCGTTCCTGCGCCGGTTCGACATCGAGCACACCTTCCGCATGCTCAAGCAAACTCTCGGCTGGACCACCCCGAAACTTCGCTCGCCCGAGCCGGCCGACCGCTGGACCTGGCTGCTGCTGACCGCCTACACCCTGCTGCGTCTCGTCCGTGACCTCACAGCGGACCTGCGCCGCCCCTGGGAGAAACCCCGACCAGCTCAGCGGCTCACCTCGATCCCGGGCGTCCCGCCGGGACAGCCGATCACCGGCTCGCGGCACGCCATACCGTCACCAGCACGAACACCCGAAAACCCAGGTACAGCAAGAACACCAAGTCGAGCAACCCACGACCCGCCGAACAGGTTGAAACTCAAGCTAGCCGAGGTTGGTGGTCGCGCAAGCGCGATGCGTGTAGTACCTGTAGCAGGTGGATTCGCACAGGATCTGGACGGCCAGGTCCGTGGTGACCGGCTCCCGGCAGGAGGCGCAGTCCGCGGGCAGGTGACCGGAGTCGGTCGTCCGGAGCTCGGCGTAGACCGTCAAGTGGCGGTGGCAGACGCAGCAGCCGAGTGAGTGCTCGTCGCTGGTCCACTCGGCATCCGGGCTCTCGATGTCGAACGCTCTCGGCTGGAACTCCTCCACGGGGGTCGCCGGTGCGGTCGCAGCGGCTTCGTGCTCGAGGCGAGGGGCTTTCGCCGAGGGTTCGAGTGCCTCGAAGGTTCGTGTGCGCTTGCGGGATTCCTCGCCGGCGGAGCCGCTCAGCGCGGCCCTCAGCTTCTGGTTGTGGTGCGCCAGGGTGAAGGTGACCGCTTCTCGATCCACGAACTCGAACTCGGCGATGAACGCCGCGAGATCCTTCTGCGCGGAGGCATGGGTGACCATCGCCTTGATCACGTTCTCGACCGCCGGCCATTCCCGGGCCATGTTTCGTGCCGGGGAGTCTTTCAGCCTCGCGTAGCGATGGGTGAACGCGACCCATGTCGAAAGATCGCCGATGGCCACTCTTCCGGCGTACCTGGCCAGGGCGTCGCACCGGTTCTCGGCATCGATGTGCCCGGATATCTCCGGGTACGACGCGAGGAGCCGGACGAGCGCTTTCGCGGCGGGGCTCTCCCCGGCGTCGCGCAGCGCGGCGATGTTCGTCCGGTAGCTGCTCCAAGGTGTGAAGAGGGAAGCCAGTTCGTGGATCTTGCCGATGACCGCGGGCTGCTCTTGCAGCCAGGCGAGGGTCTGCTCGTCGAACTTCGAGCGGTAGACGTCGGAAACCAGCCGGAGCCAGGTGGTGGCGTCCTGGTCCTCGATCGTCGTCTCGCTGATTTCGCCGGCTTTGACCACGGCTTTGATGATCGGCCAATCCTGCAGCAGGGTTCTGTCTTCTCCGGGAAGGTCCGCCAGCACGACCAACGCAGCCTGGATGCCGGTCCGGGCGGCGTGCACCACCCGCGCTGCCGACCGCTTCAACGCGTCGGCGCGGGTTTCGCCCGTGCCGCCGGTGTGTCGTTCGTCCGGTGTTTCGCGGACGCGCTTGCCGGGGTGGTCGCCGGAAGACAGGCAGCACACGATGCGCAGGTCGGCCAGGTTGTCCCGGACGGGACCGTCCGCCCGCAGAAGCTCGCTCAACGTGGTCTCGGTGGGCACCAGGTAGACGTCGGCGTAGGCGGCCTGGAGGAACTCTCGCGCCTTCTTGTCTTCTTCGGCGGTGAGCGGGGCCAGGCGCAAGTCAGGGATCGTCCTGGCGCCGTGCCGGTCGAAGTCGTGGGTGTACCGGGGTTCGGGTTCCTCCGCGCGCCTGATGATGTAGAGCCCGGTGGTCTGGCTGAGGCCCTCGTTGAAGTTGCAGTAGAACCCCACCCGCTGGCCTTTCCCGCCGATCTGGAACTCGTTGGCTCCATCGACCTTCCCGTGGCACAGCACGTACTTCATCGCGCTCCCTCAGGCCGCGGGCAGCAAGTTCTGCTGGATGATGCCCGCCAGGGTGTCGGCCGGCAGGGCGTCGGGGAAGAAGATGTTCGGGGTCAGCAGGAGGTTCGTCAGCACGACGACGGTCGCGCCGGTGCTCGGTTGGTAGCCGACGAAGGTCTGGAACCCGGGCACCGCCCCGTTGTGCCCGATCAGGCCGCCCGCTTGCTGCTGCAGGCCGAGCCCGTAGTGCGTGGTGCCGAAGTTCGCGCGCGCGGTCCGGGTGGCCGGTTTCAGCAGCTGCCCGGTGCCGAGCGCCTTGGCCCAGATCGTCATGTCCCGTGCGGTCGAGATCACGGCGCCGCTGGCCGGACCGGTGACCGGATCGTCCGTGACGTCGTTCGGCTTGGTGCCGTCGGCGGCCTTGATCTGCGCTTCGGCCAGGTTTCCGGCGACCAGCGCGTTGTAGGCGTCGGTGCCCTGGATGTTCGTGCCGTACATGTAGCCGTGCGGGTGCGGCTGGGGGATGGTGCCGTCGTCCACCGCGGGCAAGGTGGTCGACGTCATGCCCAGCTTCGTGAACACGAGGTCGTGCATCAGGGTGCCCAGCGGTGCGTTGCCCACCTTCTGGGCGACCAGCCCGAGTACCTCGTAGTTGGTGTTCGAGTAGTGGAACCCGGTTCCCGGCGCGAAGTAAGGTGGGTGGGCCAGCGCGGTCGCCAGCACGGCGTCGACGGTCCACACCTGGGGCGGGCGCTGGTCCAGCGTCCGGTTCAGGTAGTCGTCTTCGGTGAAGTTGAACAGACCGGCCGTCATGTCCAGCAGCTGCCGGAGGGTGATCCGGTCCCCGCCGGGGATCTGCGGCAGGTACTTCGCCACCGGGTCGTCGAGGCCGAGCTTGCCCTCGTCGGCGAGCTGCAGGATGACCTCGGCGGTGATGGTCTTCGACACACTGCCGATCTTCAGGTGGTCGTCGATCGTGATCGGGGTCGCGCCGTCGGCCGTCCCCGATCCCAGCGCTTCCAGCCAGGTGCCCTTGCCGGGGACGTCGACCTCGACGATCGCTCCCGGGAGCTTGAGGCGCGCCATGGCTTCGGTGAGCTTCGGTCGTAGCTGCGCGGCGAACGCGGGGGTCGGTGGCG
The DNA here is from genome assembly GCF_035975215.1 of Amycolatopsis sp. NBC_01307. Taxonomy (NCBI): domain Bacteria; kingdom Bacillati; phylum Actinomycetota; class Actinomycetes; order Pseudonocardiales; family Pseudonocardiaceae; genus Amycolatopsis; species Amycolatopsis sp. NBC_01307. The sequence continues at coordinate 1,844,791 of NZ_CP108403.1, forward strand.
CCGGCGAAGCGGACGCGGAAGGTCCGGGGGCCTGGGCAGCGGGTGTCGTGCACCCGGCGGCGGTCAGCACCAGGACCACGGCGAGTGCGCCTGTCGTTCGAGTTCGCATCCGGCTCTCCCACCACGTGTCGTGAGCTGACTCCAGCCATCCTCCGACGTGGCGCCGGGCCCGGCCCGAGGGCGGCAGGCAGCCGCCGGGGCAGCGGAGCTTGCGCGATGGGGAACCGGGCGGGGGAGCCCGATCGGCCCGCCCGCGCTGCCGGAGGTGGGCGGTGCGGCCGGCGGCTCGATGGCGGGGCCGGGTGCGGCCGCGCACTTCCCGCCGCGGCGATTCACCGGCGGGCGTGCGGAAAGTGGCTGTTCTTCACCCGGGCGAACGGTCGATCGGCCTGGCCGGTCGGCTGACCGCCGGGTCCGGAGATCGGGCTGTGACACCCGTCATGCGCCCGGTGCACCAACTCCGCCGTCCTCGGCTTCGTCTCCCTGGACGGCGAAAGGACTCCATGCACCAGCTCCACGTACTCTGCCCGACAATCCGTCTCCATGAACTGCGCGGTTCGCCGCGTCCGGCGACCGCACTCCGGGTCCGGTTCCCGCGCCCGCGCCGGCCGGTGACCGGGCAGACCGCCGCCGTCCTGGCCGCCTGCTTGCTGCTGCTGGCCGCGCAGGCCGGGATCGCCGACATCAGGGCGGAACGGCCGTGCGAGGCCCCGGCTCCGGCTCAGGTGGCGTCCGGGTCGATCGGCGGTGGGCCTGCCGGCCGCGAGGAGCTGAGGGCGGGCTGCGCGGTCGGCGGTGCGGCCTCGGCGCGGCGGTGACTCCGGAGCGCGTCGAGGGAGCTGCCCGCGCGCGGCGTCCGCAGGTCCGGCAGGGGCTTGCGCAACTCCTGGAGTTCCGGTTCCAGCTCGGTCTCGAGGCGGCGCTCCACATCGGACACGAGTTCGCGCGCCCGGCGCAGCACCTCGGCCGACCACCGCGCCGCGCCGGGCAACCGTTCCGGTCCCAGCACGAACAGGGCGGCCGGCAGCAGGATGACCCCGTGCTCCAGGCTGATGCCGAACACGACCACCTCCATCGCGGCCGCTCCGGCCGGCTCGCACTCTTCCCCATGCTACGGAAGGGTTGTGGCCGACGGAGCCGGCGGTCCGCAGTCTTCGCCGCGCCGCCGTCACACGTCTTCGACGAGCTCGAAGAGCGCGAGCAGGAGGAGCGGGTGGAAGTCCGCGGAAACCCCCTGAAGCCCGATCCCGGCGAACGAGACCGACGTCGTGTCGCCCGCTGCCAGCGCCGCGCGGTTGCGGTCGGCGATGACGTTCGGGGGGACGGCGCAGACCAGCATGACGGAGCGGTCGCGCAGGACGAAGGACAAGCCGCCCCAGTCGCCGTGCGAGACGGCTTCGGTGCCCGTGGCGACGTGCTGTGGGGCGAGGTCCAGCACGTCCTGCCACAGGACAGCCGTCGACACCTGGTCGACCTCGTTCGCGAGGTAGGTCATCAGCAGGCCGAACGTCGGGAAGTCCGGGATCGCCGTCCACTGGCCGTCGGCGAAGAACGACACCGGCCACTGGTGCGGATCGTCGTCCTCCGCGGCGGGCTCGGCCGAGGCCGGTGCTTCGCCGGGCCGGTCATCCTGCACGGTGTCCCAGTCCGACCACGAATCGTCCGAGTTTTCGCTCTCGATGCTGGTCATGGGCGTGTCCTGCCTTCGTCGTCGGGGGCTGAGCCGGTCCGTCGCGGACGGCGCAGCGGGTGAACGGTAGCGGCCGGCGGCCGGGCGCCGTCGCACCGAACGCGCAGCCGAAGAGGCAGGAGCCCGCCGAAGCGCCGGAGGTCCGTCGCGCTTCCCGGACGGGCAGCTTCGCTGCACCGGCAGCGGTGCCTTGCGGGCAGCGCCCCCGCGGCGCCGCGGGGGCACGCTGGCACCGGCCCACGACCGGCAAGGAGAAGCCATGTTCGTCATCCTCGGCCACGGTGATTCCGACGGCGAGTGCTTCCTCGAACGAGGAACGCGCGTCCACCGCTACGCGGCCACCGTCGACCGGCGGCTGACCGGTGACTTGCAGCTGGTGCTCTACAACGACCTCGGGCGCGGACCGGACAGCCTGCTGCGGCTGTTCCCGTCGCAGACGATCGAGGAATGGGCGGCTGACGAGCCGGACCGGATGATCGCCAACACCGCGTTCGCGGCCCTCGATCCCGACGAGCTGACCGGCCTGGTCGCCATGCGGGAGAGCCCACCCGTCGCGGCCGAGGGCGTCCACGTCGTCGGCTGGGCCGACAGCCTCGTCCTGCCGGACATGGCGCTCTGCTCGGCTCCCGGGACGTGCGTTCCGCCCCACCACACCTGCCAGGGCGTCTTCGCGTTGCTGAACGGCGAGACCGAGCTCCACCTGCTCTCCTGCGACGCCCCGGACGACGTCGATTCCTTCGAGGACGAAGGCTCGGACGGCGAGGCCGACGAGGGCCAATGGCTGCTGCCGTGGGAATCGGTCGACGAGGACTTCGCGGACGGCACCGCTCTCGGTTCCCTGCTGGCGGAATGGGCCGACTTCTACAAGAACGCCGACCACGCGACGTGGCAACAGCTCACCGCCACCGGCACCAGCGCGAAGTCGCAACGGTTCTACGCCCTGTTGATGGAGCAGCGGGAATTCGCGAGCTGGTCGTACCGGAACGCGCTGTCCGACCTCATGACGCGGTCCGGTGCGCTGTCGCCGGGCACGCTGTTCATGTGGGCCAGTGACACCGCCGCCGCCGTCGACCACCTCTGGGAGATCGCGAACTTCCCCGCCTACTTCGTTCGTGGCGCGCTCGAGACGCTCCGGCAACCCGGTGGCCGGCAGATCGTCGGCGACCGCATCCGCCCCCTCGACGACGAGATCCTGACGTATTGCACCCAGCACAGCGCGGAACTGGGGTACGCGGTCGGCGACTGCCTGTGCCGGACCGAGTCCCCGAGCTGGGTGTACGACTGGGCCGGGACGCCCCGGAACGCCTGGCTCGTCGACGCCATCGCCGCGGAATGTCCCGAGCTGGTCGCGAAGGTGCGATCGGAACTGGCCAGGCGCGGCGCGGCGCCGGACACGCTACCGGCGAATCTGCGCCGGCAACTGGAGGCCACGCCCTGAGGAGCGTTGCCCAGGGCCCTGCGCTTTGGGGCACGCCGAGATCCCGGCGGCGCCGGAGAGTGGTGGACGTCGAACACGCGGCCGGACACGTCGGACCGGCCGGCACCGGATCGGGGCGGTGGGTTCCGGCACCCGAGCGCAGACCGATCACGAGGAACAGAAGGTGGGATCCCATGTCGGAAATGTCAGGCGTCGGCGGAGTTTTCGACTGGCTTCCGGCCGAAATCACCACGCAGCAGCTGGTCACCCTCAGCCTGGGGCGCAACCGCAACGTTCCCGCTGTGCTCGGGCAGCTGAATCCCACGGACCCGGCCGGGGCGATCGTCTACAACCTGTTCGCGCGCTGGGTCGCCGTCAAGTTCTCCCAGCTCGCCGCCGACGTCGACCATGATTGGGACGACTACGAGCACGCCGTCGTCTGGCTGGCGGCGAACCCCCGTTACGGGAGCGGCCGGTCGGCGGTACCGGACCGGCTCGCGGGACTGCTCCGCCAGCTGAGCGAGTGGTACGACGAGAAGTTCCTGGACGACCTCGACGGTGTGCTGCGCGCGGCCAAGACCGACAGGAAGGGCTTCGAGGGCAAGAAGTTCCAGGCCGGCGTCCACCAGCGGGCCTCGGCGCAGGACCTCTCGCTGCGCGAGATGGCCGCCCGGATCGACGAGAGCCACCAGGAACTGACGACCACGATCGGGACGCTGCGCCAGGCCGTCGGCGCGTTCCAGCCGGCTGACGGGTTCCCCGGGAAGGACAGGCTCTTCGAACTCACCGACCGGGCTTACACGGCCCTGCTCACCGCGCGCGCCAGGCTGAAGGCAGCTGCCGCGAAGGAGGATCCCGGCGACGAGGGGGGCGCCTTCGGTGCCCCCGCCAAGGCCGTGCTGAGCGAGGCGCGGAACTACGCGCAGCAGTACGAGAACACGGTGGTCGCGCTCAAGAACCTCTTCGACGAACTCGACAAGTGGATCTCGAGCCGCACCGACGCCTACGTCGACAAGAACTTCGAGACGCTGTACCCGCAGACGCGCGGGATCGTGCTGACGATCAAGACCGCCGCGGCCGGGCTCGGCGTCGTCTCCGGGATCCTCGCGGCCACCGGCGCCGCCCTGCCCGTTGCCACGGCCGTCGGTGTCCTCGCCGGGGTCACCGGTGGTGTCGGCTTCACGCTCGACAAGGTCAACCGCTGGGCCCGGAAGCGGTCGGGGCGCGGGGACAGCGCGACCCGCGTCAGCGCGCTCACGGAAGCCCGCGGCAAGACCGACGAAGAGCTCGCCGTATCCGTGGCCGAAGCCGGTGAAGCTCCGTTGACCGTGGGTGAAATCGGCGGAACGGTGCTCGAAAAAGGAGCGTCGTTGCTCAACCGCGTGACCCACTCCGGAGCGGTGAGCGCGGCGGGGCACATCGCGGCCGGCGTCGCTCACGCGACCGGGGGGATCACCTCCGCGCTCGCTGTGGGGGCCACGATCCTGGACTGGCGCAGTTACGCCGCGGCCCAGGACCTGAGCCTGCACCAGGTGGTTTCCTCGGCGCAGGCGCAGCGCGCCGAGCAGCTCGTGCGGATGGTCGCCGACGCGGTCCAGGCCCGCAAGAACGGCGTCCGGCTGGAGAACGCCGAGGTGCTCGCGATCGCCCGCAGCGGGATCACGCTCAAGGCCGAGAACGGCGTGGAACTGTTCATCGACGAAAACGGCGGCTTCCGGCGGCTCGAAACCCTGGACCTGATCGGAGCGAAGGTGCGCGAGCGGCACATGACGATCGGCACCGGTCAGCTGACCTACATCCTCGACTGGGACCGATCGGTCTGGAACGAGCCCACGGACGACGACCACGTCGCCGAGGTGAAGGTGCCGGCGACGCGCTCGGGCGACGGTGTCGACGTCGACCTGGTCCTCGGGGTCACTTCCGAAGCGGAACTCACGCCGCGATCGATCTCCGCCGGAAAGACCGTGTCGCTGCGCGACCTGCGCAAGGCGTTCCTCGAGCAGGTCGAGGAGGACTACCTGGAGGGCGTTTCGCGGGGCAGCCTCGAGTACAGCGTCGTGACCGGCGCCTGTTACGCCTGGGACACCGACTCCGGCCAGGTCGTCGACCTCCCGCCGGACGCGAAGCCGATCCGCAAAGGACGGTGGTTCTGCTACCCGATGGCCGCTGTCGCGTCCACGAGCATCCTGGAACCGGAAAAGGGCAAGCTCGCCTACATCCGGGGCTGGGCCTGGAAGAACGTGAACACGGGTGAGGTGACGGTCCAGTACGCCGAGCCGCCCGTCCTGTTCCCCGACGGCGCACCGGAGCTGATCACCGGTGAGGTCGACGAAGCGGATGAGGTGCCGGCCGAGTTCACCCTCCCGTCGGTGGCCACCATCTTCGAGGTGCTGCTCGCGGACTTCGAGGAGCGGCACAGCGGCGGGCTTCCCGCGACCGGCGGCTCCGACGACCGGTTCGTCCTGCGCAGCCGGGAATTCACCGCGTGCGGCGTCTGGGACGGGGTGGACAAGAACGCGGTGGAGCACTTGCGCGGTGACGAAATCCCGACGTACGACGAGGCGTCCGGCACGTGGACGCTGTACTACGCGCTTCCGGTGGTGGGCGTCGCCAGCGCCGTGCCCGGCAACGCCCTCGGCTGTTTCACGCTGGACGAGCGAGACGGGACGTCCGACTGGAACCTGGACGTGGACATGCCGGTGGTGCTCGACGCCGGCTTCACGGTCCGGATCCACACCGACCAGCCACTCGACGCGCACATGATCGAGGAGTACCTGGGTTGAGCACCGCCGGCGGCACCGCGACGCCGGACCGGGGCACTGCCGGACAGAAAGGAACGGAAAGTTGCGTGATCTCATCGTCAGCGGGCACGGCTCGTTCGATCCCCGGACCCAGCCGCCGCGGGTCGAGCTCGGGGCCGGCCAGCGGCTGAAGGTCTACCAGGAGCCACTGCACCTGTTGTCGGACACCAAGGGCCGGGACATCGAGCAGCTCGTCCCGGCGGTGCTCGACAATCCGACGCGGACGTTCGAAGCCGGCGAGTGGTGTCCCAACTACACCATTGCGCCGCCGTTCGGCTTGGACGTCTACCGGATCGCCGCGGACAACCAGCTCTTCCGCCAGCTCGTCCCCGACCGGAACCTGCGGCTCGCGGACATCCTCGGCGACGACGCGAACTCGGACTGCGTCATCCACTGGGCGGCTTGTCTCGCAGTGCGGCTGAACTCCGTCGGCGGGAACACCGTCGGGGTCAACACCGGCTGGGACGGCACCTCCCGTGGCCAGCGTGAGTCGGCCGAGCTGCCGACCGCCGGCCTCCTCCCGGAAATCAGGGCGAGGCACGACTACCACCCGTCCACCGAGGACGGGCGCTACGTCGACGCCCTCGCCAAGCACGCGTACCCGTCCGGCGGCAAGCCGACCGAATCCGTCCTGACCATGCTGGCGTTCCTGGCCGCGGCCGCGCGCCGGGGGCCGGCCGCGCTGAGCGAGGTGTTCGCCAGGGACCTGACCGGAGAGGACCGCCGGGGGTTCCTGATCAACGACACGTTCCGCTGGTGGCTCGCGGAAAACGGGCTGCGCGTTCCCGGTGAGATCACGGACTCCGTCCTGAACAACCAGGACCCCCGGTTCTGGGCACCCGGGCACGACGCGCTCGACGAGGCCGCCGTCCTCGCCGCTCTCGCCACGGGGAACGCGGCGGCGCTCGCCGCGCTCGAGCCGGACCACCCGGTCCAGGCCGTGCTCACCCCGGGCGGCCTGCTGCTCATCGGCGGGGACCACCCGGCCGCGGTGATCGAGTACGTCACCGCCGACCCGGAGCACGCCTTCGCGGCGGTCAACCGCACGGTCGTCGGCGAGCAGCCGCACCTCGTGGTCATCGACTGCCCACCGGCCGCCCGCGGTCCCGTCTACCAGGCGCTCGAAGATCTCGGTGAGACCAGCATCTGGTTCGACGTCCCGCCCGGCGCCGCCGGCGGGCCGGACACCTGGGACTGGGACGACCTGGCGCGGCGCAACCAGGCGGTGCTCGCCGACTTGTGGCGGGGCCAGGAGGTCCCGTTCCTGGCCAATGACGCCGTGGTGCTGCTCGAACCCGGCGGGTACTTCACCGCCGAGCACCTCGCCCGGGTCCGCGCGCTGGGCATGGAGTACGAGGGCGTCTTCCGGAGCAACCTCCTGACGGGGTACGACGTCCGGGGCTGTCCGCCGCACCTGCGGGCGGCGTTCGCGGAGAACCTCGAGCTCGCCGGGATCCCGGCCGACAAGCTCGACTTCGTCGACTGAAGTCGCCGGCCGGCCGCTCACCGGCCGGGGCGGTCCGCGGCGCGCTCGGTGACCGTGAACAAGGTTTCGATGCCGATCCGGTGCAGCAGCCGCCGCACCGGTGCCGACGGCGCGACGACCGCGAACGGCACGGCGGCGACCGCGCAGGCGGCGTGCGCCGCGACCAGGACACTGACGCCGAGAGCGTCGCACTCGAGCACGTCGCGCAGATCCACCGCGACCGCGGCCGCCCGCTCGTGCAGTGTCTCGAGCTCGGCGGCCAGCGCCGGGCAGGTAGCCCAGTCGAGGCGGCCCGCCACCGACACCACCGTGACGGACCCGCTGGTGCGCACGCTCAGCTCCAGCCGCTGCGCGGGATCCGCGGCGGGTGCGGTGTTTTCGAGGGGGATGGCGAGAACGGTCATGGAACGCACTGTGCCGAAGCTCCGCGGCCACGGGCAAGGCGTTCCGGGTCATCGTGGCCGATCGCTTCGCGTGCCGGGCCCGACCGGCCTGTCCGGCCGGTCACCCGGATCCGGCGCCCGGGACGGCCGATCAGTCGACGCAGGGAATGCCGCCGCCGTCGACGGTGCCGTCCGGCGGCCGGGTGCCCGGGGCAACGGCGGCATCGGCCCGGTCCGCCGGGGCCGGCAGTGCGAAGTCGGCCCCCAGGATCACCCGAACGTGCCCGGCCGCCACCGATCCGGTGGCACGCACCGGCAAGCCACCGAGCAGTTTCGCGGCCAGCAAGGCATCGGCCGCGGCACCGTGCCCGTAGTCCACAGTGGTCCGCCGGACCCGGGAGCTGCCCACCGCGCCTTCCCGGAACCCGTGCTGTCCCAGTACGTCCGCGGCCGACGCGGCCAGACCGACGCGGCCGGACGCGTTGAGCACGTCGGCGATCGATCGGGGTGCTTCGGCCGTCGGCTCGAACACCTGCCGCACCGTCGCCCGGACCTTCTCGACGTCGACTTCGTTCACGGCCTGACCGTCCACCGTCGCGAAGCCTTCGATCGGCAACGTGGAGAACTCGAGGTTCCCGCCGGTGAGGTCGCGGGCCTGCTGAACGAACGCGAGCAGGTCCCAGCCCGCCGACACCACGACGTCCTGCTGCGCAGTTTCGATCAGCGCGCTGAGCTTTCCGAAGTCGGTGAAAGTACCCGCGTCGCGGAGCTTGTGCGTCACGGACGCGAGAAACGCCTGCTGCCGGCGGGTCCGGTCGAGGTCCCCGTTGGCGAGGCCGTGCCGCTGGCGCACGAAGGCCAGCGCGCGGGCGCCGTCGAGAACCTGCCGGCCCGCCGGGAAGTCCGCGCCGGAGTAGCTGTCCCGGACCGGGTGGTTCAGGCACACCTCCACGCCGCCGAGTGCGTCGGCCAGGTCGTAGAACCCGGCGAGGTTGACCTCGGCGAAGCGGTCGATCGGGACGTCGAGGAAGTCCCGGACGGTCTGCAGCGTTTCCCGGCGGCCGGCCTCGCGGCCGCGGGACTCCAGTTCGGTCTTGGCGGTGACCCCCTGCTGCCTCAGCGCCGTCTCGGCGTGGAACTTCGCCAGCCCGTAGGCTTCTTTGATCTTGGCGTGGCCGCGCCCGGGAATGCCGCGGACCGCCACGTAGTCGTCACGGGGGATGGACACCGCGGTCGCGCGTCCGCCACCGGCGGGCAGGTGCAGCAGGATGAGCGTGTTGGTGTTGTACCCGCCTTCGGTGCCGTCGCCCGCGTGGAGCTGGTCCAGGATCTCCGGCGGCAGCATGTCGCCGTTCTGGTCCTTCCGCGAGTCCAGGCCGATCAGGAGGATGTTCAGGGCACCGCCGGTGGAGTGGGCGCCGCCGGCGAGGGCCTCGGACGTCTGCACGCCGTCGAGCAGGCTGCCGGCCGTCGTCGCCGCGATCCCGGTGCACACCAGGACCACCGCCGACGCCGCACCGGCGAACACCTTGCCTGCCACGAGCAACGGGCGGCGGCGCCGCCGGGTCCGGTTCGGACACTGCTTCTGGTGCACGGGATTCCCCTTCGGTCGGCTTCTCCCAGGGGATGCGCGGTCCGGTCCGGCGGTTGGCCGTCCGGCCCGGTGACCAAGCTCACCGGCACGAACGGGCCGGCGCGGGTGGTCCGGCCGGCCAGGCCGATCGGACCGCGGTTTCAGTTCGCGGACGGACTCTCCGCGGGTTTCGGTTCCGCGGCGCTGAGCGCGGCCGGGTTCGTCAGCCAGGTTTGCGCGTGGTCGTCGACGATCAGCACGATGCCGGCACCTCGCGACTGCTGCACCCACTCGTAGAGCAGCAGGTCGTCTTCGAGGCCGCCGCTGGTGCCGACCTGCTGGAGGTCGTGTTGGAGGCCGACCCTGGTGACGACCTGCTGGAGGTCGTGCTCGCCGACCCAGCATTCGGTGCCCTGCACCTTGACGTGCCACCACTTCCGGCCGTCGGCGTCGGTCAGGTCGGCCACTTTCTGGCCGTCGGTGATGACGAGGTCGTGCTCCAGGAGGTATTCGCGCAGGGGATACGCGACGGTGCCGTTGATCCAGCCGATGAAGCCACCGTCCATGACCATCACGTCGTCGCAGGTTTCGCAGGCCGGCAGCACGTGCGTCGCGACACGGAGGCCGCGCGGACACTCCAGGACGATCAGGTCGCCGAGCCTCCCGAGCACTGTGCAGGACGGCGTCGCTTCGTACAGGTCGAGCAGGTAGACCACGCCCGCATCGCCGATCCGCACGCACTGATCCGGCGAGGCGTCCTCCGGCGAGATCTTCGGTAGTGTCCGGAGCACCGTTTGGGGCAGCGGAAACTTCGTGGTGTCCGGCCAGACGAGCAGCTCGTGTCCGCTGTCGTACTTCGCCTGCGGCAGCTTCGCCTGCTTCGGCGCCGGGCCCGCGGCCGGCGGCACCAGGTTCAGGCCGCTCAGGTCGAAGAAGGCCTCTTTGCTCTTGCCGCCGGTGACGAAGTACGCGGGCATCCGGTACTCCCGGCGCGCCTCCTCCGGCTTGTAGGTCACTTTCCCGGTGTTGATCGCGGTCTGCAGGTGGCCGAACGCGGTCTGCAGACCGCCGACCGACAGAGTCCCGGTGTGCGCGTCGTAGGTCGCCCGCGGCAGCGATTTCACCCAGCCGGTCAGCGCGTTCTGCGGAACGGGGTATTCCAGCGTTCCGCTGGTCTTGCGGTCCATCGATCCGGCGGTCACGAACGTGAGCAGTTCGACGGGGCAGAACTCGGTCCCGTCCGGGTCGAGCCGGACCACGCACCGCGGCAGCTTGTTGTGGGTCACCTTGAAGCCGATCGCGGCATCGTGGGCGGTGGAGCTGCTGAGCCCGGGGTCGAACGCGTACCAGCCTTCCGCGGGCACCGATCCACCCGCGAAGAGCAGGTACACGTGGTCGACGGCGTACCCGGCGGGCTCGACGACGTGGTCCTCGAGGTGGGCGAGCCTCTTCTGCTGCCGGCGGAGGGCCACGGTCACCGGGTCGGTGGTGGACACGTCGAACTCGAGCGCCGAGCAGTGGCCGGGGTCGACCGCGTACGCGACCCGCCCGGCGCCCTTCAAATCGCCGTGGAGGAAGAAAAGAGCGGACACGGAGCACGAGGAGAGCAATGATGTGAAGGGCGTCTGGGGAATCCGGCCCGGCTTGTCCTTGTTCGGTGCCCACACCGTGACGACCTTGGACAGCGGCACCGACCACTTGCGGTAGTCGTAGACGAACTCGACAGTCTTCCCCGCCGGTTCGGCGTCCGGGAAGTTCGCCGAGGCGTAGTCCAGCAGTTCTCGCACCTGCCTGAGTTCCTCGTTCCGCTGGTGCACCTCGGCCTGGTGCTGCTTGCTGCTTTGCCCGGCGGTCTTCTGCGCCGCCTCCCACTTCTCGGCCTTCGGCTTCGTCGCGGTCTGCGCCGTGACCACCGGTGGGTTCGCCACCGGGTAGGCGGCGTTCTTCGCCGCCCACAGCTTCTCGTACGCCGTCGTCAGCAGATCCGCGATGTGCGGTTGATGGCTCTTGTACCAGTCGTGGGCGTTGTCGCGCTGCTGCTTCTTCAGCTTCAGGAAGTGCTCGGCGCCGCCGTGGAAGTTGTGGTCCCCGCCGTACCAGACGTGCAGGTTCTGGAACACCGGCAGGTTGGGGGTGGCGTGCACCTGGCTGCAGGACGTCGTGTCCGGCGGTGTTCCGAGGAACAGCGTGATGTGGAAGGCCGGGAAGTCCGCGCACTGGTAGACGGCCGTCACCGTGGAGCCGGGATTCTGTCTCGTCCACCAGCTGCTGCCCAGCTTGAGCTCGGCGGGCGGGAACACCGATCCGGGAACACCGGGTGTCGACATGCGACTCACCTCCTGAGTACGGGCTGACGGGGGTTCAGCGCCGATGCGGCTGCGCGTGCCCACCCGCGACCTCGACGGCGCCGGCCTGCGGGCCCTTGTCCCCGGACACCACGGTGAAGGAGACGACCTGGCCCTCGGTCAGCGTGCGGTAACCCTGGCCGAGGATCGCGGAGTAGTGGACGAACACGTCGTCGCCGCTGTCACGGGCGATGAACCCGAAACCCTTCTCCGCGTTGAACCACTTGACCTTGCCGATGGTCTTGTTCTCTGGCATCTCTTCTCCTGGGCGATTCTCGGGGAAACCGGTTCGGGTCAAGCGGTTCCGTGGCTGCCCGTGCAGACGAGCACGACGCCGGCGCCGATGAGCGCCAGGCCGGCCGCCATGCCCAGCCCGATCGGTTCGGCGAAGAACACGCGGTTGGCCAGCGCGACCAGCGCGATGCCCCCGCCGGACCAGACCGCGTAGACGATCGTGATGGACAGCCCGAGCCGCACGACCTGCGCGTCGAGGAAGAAGGAAAGCCCGTACCCCGCGATCACACCGATCGCGGGCAGCCACCGCGTCAGGCCGTCGGAAAGCTTGAGGCAGACCGTCGCGAACACCTCGACCAGCACCGCGAGTCCGAGCAGGAACCACTTCAGCATGCGATCACCTCGAGCGGCACGGGCACGTCACGGCGTGACCGTGGAATCGGAGAAGGGCAGCCATTGGTCGACGACCGGGAACACGCAGTACCACAGGCCGAGGGCGATCAACGCGGCCGTCACGGCGAGGATGGCGGTCTTCAGGAGGGCGCCGCCCGGAAGCACGCGCCACAGCCGGCCGTACACGTCAGGCCCCCAGTTCCGCGGGCCTGCCGGCCTGCGTCTTGTCCTGTGTCCGCGCCAGCTCGCCGAACACGATCAGCCGTTGCTTGTTGCTCCACTTCGGGTTGCACGTCGTGAGCGTGATGGCGGCGGCCGTCGGCGGTGTGCCCGGCGCGTCCGGTACCGGCGCGACCACCGACGTCTGCGTCGGCTGCACCACTTCGCTGCGTTTCACGACGTAGACGAACCACGTCGTCCGCGTCTCCACCACCAGCGCGTCACCCGCGTGGAGCCGGTCCAGGTTCCAGAAGACACTCGGCGAGCGGTGCCCGGCCACCGCGAAGTTCCCCACCCCGCCGGGCGGCTGGGTGCCGGGGTAGTGCCCGGGCCCCTTGCGCAGCGCCGCCTGGGTGACCCCTTCGACGATCGTCCACTGTGCTCCCAGTGCCGGGGCGTACAGCCGCGAGAACGGTGCCCCCGGGTCCGGCGCCGCCGGTGCGGCCACCGGCGCGCTCCACAGCTGGTCGAGCTGCCGGCCGGCTTCGTGCTGGGCCGCTTGGTACTCGGCCGACTTGCCCCAGACCTCCCACGCGGCCAGCAGGCCCAGGACGACCGCGAAGGTGAGGATCAGCTCGGCCAGTGTCCCCACGGCGGTGCGCAGGACGCGCAGGGGCGCCGGCGGCGGTGGGTACACGCGGGTGCTCGCGGTGGCGACCATGTCGGCCTCCTTCCGGCTTCCTGGCTTCGTCCGATCCTGATCCGTGGGTTCCACCCTCGGCCGGCCGGTCCGGCGCACCGCTCCCGATCGGGCAGCCTTTCGGCCCGCGGCAGCGGATCACGGCGCGCGCGGCCCGATCGGGCAGCCCGGCGTGCCCGACCCGCCACACCGAAGGCGAGCGGGGTTTCGGCGGCCCGCTCGTAGCGTCGGCGGTGCTCGCCGTCGCCGACCGAAAAGAGTGCGCGCATGCGGTCTTCGTCCCCGGCGGTGAAGGTCCTCGCCGTCACCGCCCTGCTGCTCGTCGGACCAGCGCTGCCCGCACGCGCCGAAGACGCGCCGACCACGGTGGCGGGGCTGGTGACGCACTACCTGGATCTGGGGCACGAGGCCGAAGCGGTCAACGAGCAGGTGCTCGAGGCGCAGGACGACCTGACGGCGGCCCAGCAGGCCGCGCGGACCGCGAGCGCCGCCGCGGCCACCGCCACTCAGCGGTGGCAGCAGGCGCAGGGGGTGGCGGACGGGCGAGCGGCGGCCGAGCAGCGGCTTGTCGCCCTCCTCTCGGCTACCCGCGGCGACGACCCGCTCCGCGACCTGCTCCTCCCCGGGGACGTCGGCGGGTTCCGGGCCGCGGCGGACGCCGGCCTGCTGGCCGGGCTCACCGACGACTCCGCGCTGCGCGACGCCGACGCCGAAGCCGCCGGAGCGGCCACGCTCCGCGAGCAGGCTGCTACCCGGGAGGAGGCCGCCGCGGCCGCCGAGGGCACGGCCCAGGCCGCCGCGGACGCGGTCCGGACCCGCCGTGACGAGCTGGACGGGAAGATCTCGGCCGTCCGCGCCGCCCTCGACCGGATCCCCGCCGACCAGAAGTCGCTCCTGCAGACCGACGCCGCCGTGCCCGCGACCCCGGTCGCCGTGCCGGCCGGGGCGGTGGGCACGATCCTGACGTTCGCGCTGGCCCAGCTCGGCAAGCCGTACGTGTGGGGGGCGACCGGGCCGGACTCCTACGACTGTTCCGGGTTGGTGCAGACGTCGTACGCGGCGGCGGGCGTCCGCGTTCCCCGCGTGTCGGCGGACCAGGCGAAGGTGGGCCAGGGTGTGGGCCGGGCCGAGGTGCGGGCCGGGGACCTGATCTTCTACTACCGCCCCGTGCAGCACGTCGCGATGGCGCTGGACGGGACGCGGGCCGTGCAGGCGCCGACCTTCGGTCAGCCGGTCAAGATCTCGGCGATCGACGCGATCGGCCCGATCACGATGATCAGGAGAGTGCTCCCCTGAGTCCGCGCAGTCCCGCCGCCCTCGTAACGGGGAGTGACCAAATTTGACATAAGTCTGGCGCTTGTCTCACTTTTGAGGTACGAATAGACGAGAGTACTTGGCCGAACGGCCGAACGGGATCGTTTGCCATGTGACTGTCTGTGTCTGATCATCATCGTCCGGGGGGCCAGACCCATGGAGGTTGCCGGTGCGCTTCGACACCACGCCGATGCCGCGGACCCCCATGGCGGGCGACGGCTCGACCCAGCGCGGCGCCCGCTCGCTGACCGTCGAGGACCTGCTGGCCGACCTGCTGCTGCGGGACGCCCGGGTGCTCGCGGGCGGTCGCGGCACCGACCGGCCGGTCGTGGACATGCAGTGGTGGGACGGCAACGAACTGCCCGAGAGCACCGACCAGGTCCTCGTCCACGAGAGCGCCGAGGGGCTGCCGCCCTACCTCCTGGAGGCGGGGCTGCGCCGGGCCAGTGACGGTGCGGCGAGCGCCATCCTGCTCGTCGGCGCCCACGGTCACCTGATCTCCTCGACGATCCGGCTGGCCGACCGGCTGATGATCCCGCTGATCGCGGTGGAATCCGACGAGCCCCGGTCGTTCGCGCACGCGCTGGCCGTCCTGCTCCGCTCGCCCCAGCTGACGCGGGCGGCGCAGGTCGAGGCACTCGTGCGCCGGCTGCGCTCCCGGCGCCGGACCCCGGACGTCGTGCTGGGGGCGTTGCGCGATGTCGCCGGTCTCGAAGCGACGGTGCTCGCCGGGGACGGGTCGCTCCTGCTGGGCGCGGCGCAGCCCCTGCCCGGCTCCGCCCGGCTCGACCTTTCCGTGCCGCAGCAGCTGCCGGTCGCCGGCGGCACCCTGCTGCTGCAGCCGGTGTACGGGCCGGCCGCCCGCGGCACCGTCGCGTGGCTCGCGCTGCGGCTCGAATCCAGCCGGCCCTACGTCATCGAGAACGCCGCCGATCTGCTGTCCATCCTCGAACCGTCGATGGCCGCCTGGCTTTCGGAGGAGCGGCTGGCGGCCGAGCAGAACGCGCGGTCCCGGTCCCAGCTGCTCACCGAGCTCCTGGAGCGCGGGGAGTCCGTCGGCAAGGAGACCGTCCACCAAGCGGTGGCCGCCGGGTGGCGGCTCTACGGCTGGCACACCGGTGTCCACATCGGACTGCGCGGCGGGGACGACGACCGTGACTTCGTGCTGATGCAGTTCGAGCGGGTGCGCCGGGTGCTCACGGCGGCCGGCATCGAGGGCACCCTCGTCGAACGCCCGGACGGCTGGTCGGTCTGGGTGACCTCGTTCAACCAGCCGTCCATGGTGCAGCAGCGCGAGTTCGGGGAACGGGTGCGCAAGGCCCTCGAAGCCATGCCCGCGCAGTGGGAGATCTTCGCCGGGATCGGCCGGCCGCACGTCGGCATCGTCGGCATCGCGTCGACCCTCAGCGACGCGAGGGACGCGGCGACCCTGGCGCGCACGGACCGCTCGGTGCGCCGGGTGAAGCACGTCGAAGATCTCGGCGTCTCCCGGATCCTGTTGTCCTGGCAGGGTTCGGACGACCTACGGGCCTACGCCGGCTCGGTGCTGGCCCCCTTGCGCCGGGTCCAGTCTGGTCAGCTGCTGGAAACGCTGCGGTCGTACCTGGACAACCGGTCGTCCATCGGGCTGACCGCCGACGCGATGAACCTCCACCGCAACACCGTCACCACCCGGCTGCGGCGCATCCGCGACCTGCTGGGAGTCGACCTCGACGACCCGGACGAGCGGCTGGCGCTGTCCATGGCCTGCCGCATCGTCGAGACCGACGAGACCCACTAGAAGTCCATTTTGCAGACGTCGTTGAGACGGAACAGGAACATGCCCCTGATGTCGCCCGCGGGCAGCTTCTCGATCTCTTCGGCGGAGTAGTTGGCTGTTCCGTCGCGATTCCACAGCGGCTTCTCCAGGTACGCCTCGCTCCAGGACCCCAGATCGCCCTCGAGCTCACAGTCGATGTACGTCTCGTCAGGGTTGAACTTCTTGACGAAGGCGTCGAGGATCTCGTCCGAGGCGTACCCGTCGGCGGTGGGCATCAGGCTGAGGTGCGCACCGGTGCGGATCGTGGCCCCGGCCGGCGTCGTGGTCGTCACCACGACGGTGAGGCAGCTCGAGACCGGGGTGAAGGTGATCTCGCCGGGATCGGTGACCCGCCCGACCTCCCCTTCGGCGAGCTGGATGCTCTCCGTGCCGGGCGCTTCCCGGTCCGGGTCCGCCGAGGCGGGCCCGGCCGGCACCGGCACGTACCGGGCCCGCGCGTCGTCCAGCGCGGTGAGCAGCTCGTAGAGCTCGGTGGTCAAGCCCTCGAGGCGCTGGACGTCGCCGACCGCGCTGTCGTAGTCCCGGACGAGGTGGTCGTAGCCGCTGCGGGCCGCCGCCGCTTCCTGCTCCAGTTCCGCGCTCAGCTCGGAGTTCCGGTTGGCCGTCTTCGCTTTCTCGGCCCGGTCGTAGGCCGCCTTGGCCCGCTCGGCCCGCGGGATGCTCCGGCGGGCGTCGTCCGTCCGGTCCTGCACGACCCGGACGACCGTGTCGATGAGCCGCGTCAAGCCGCTCCGGGCGTCGTCGTACCACTGCTCCGCCACTTCGGCGATGCTGTGCCCGGCGAAGGTGTCCCGAAGCTCGGCGTAGCGCCCCATGACGAGCGTCGACCCGGATTCGAAGGATTTCACGGCGTTCTCGTCGCGGGTGAAGGTGCTCTCCCACCAGCCGGGGAACTGGATCTCTCGCGGTTGCGTCATGACATCTCCTCGGTCAGGGCACTTTCACCGTCACGCCGAGCAGCGACAGTGACAGCAGGGGCTGGGGTGTGCTCGTGGTTTCCGCCGGTGCGGGTGGCGGGCTGGTGGGTGCCGTGGTGGTTTCCGCGGGCGGGGTCGTGACCGGGGGCGTGCTCGTGCTCGCCGGCGGGGGCACCACCGGCGACCCCGGGCCGGAGCCCGGCACCGTGGCCGCGGGCTCCGGGGTACCCGAGTCCGGGATGAAGGCGCCCGGGCCGCTGACCGTGCCGGCCGGCGCGGGTGCCGGCACCCCGGCGGCACCGCCCGCCCCGGTTCCGGGGCGGGCCGCGGCGGCGGCGGGCACCGGCGGCACCGGGCCGTCGGCGGCCGTGACGTACCCGGACCCGTACGACTTCGCCAGCGCCAGCACGGTGTCCGCGTAGTCGTCGGAATGGTTGTAGCGCAGGATGGCGGTGCGCAGCTGTGCGTCGTCGCGCAGGTCGCCCGGACCGCTGCACAGGTAGAGGCCCGCGGCCAGTGCGGCGTCGAACACGTTGTCCGGGTCGGAGCGGCCGTCGAGGTTGCCGTCCGCCTTCAGCGACCGCCAGGTCCCGGGCAGGAACTGCATCGGCCCGACCGCGCGGTCGTAGACCGGGTCGCCGTCGAGCGCGCCCCGGTCGGTGTCGCGGACCAGGGCGAACGGGCTGCCGGTGAGCTGCGGCCCGCGGATCGGGACGGTGGTCTCGCCGTCCGCGCGCAACGCCGATCCGCCGAACCGGCCGTGGTTGGTCTCCACGCGGCCGATCGCGGCCAGGACGGTCCAGCTCAGCCCGCAGCCCGGGTCGGCCCCGGCCAGCAAGGCCGCGGCGCGCTGGTACGCCTGCAGGGCCACGGCCGGGATCCCGGCCGACGCCAGCGCCGGCACCACCGGCTGGAGCGACCCGTCGGGCAGCGCCGCGATCGGCGGCACGACCGGGATCGCGTTCTGCTGCGGCAGGACCGGCACCACCGGCAGCACCGGCAGCGCGGGTGTCCCGGCCGGCGCGGGTTCGTCCTGCGCGGCCGTCGAGAGCACGGTGTCGCGGGCGGAGCCCAGGGCCAGGGACGCGACCAGCGCGGCGATCGACACCGACACGCCCGCGAGCGCGAGCGGGCGGCGGTAGCCGAACACGGTCGTGCGTCCCGGAACCACCGGTTCCCGGGTGATGTAGCGCTTCACCGGCGTGCTCATTCGGCCTCCCGGTCGTTCTCCGGCCGGACGCGTTCTCGCACGCGCACTTGCGACCAGCGCGAATCGGGCGCGGTCCGCGCCGACCGCCAGTGCCCGGCGATCGTCCGGTCGCGGGTCCGCTCGTCGCGCGCGCCGGCCTCCAGTTGCAGCTGCTCGACCTTCGCGGGGATCTCGGTGCGCATCGGCGGCAGCAGCGGTGCCGTCACGTCCAGGACGAGGTAAGCGCCGCCGAGTACGTTGCCCAGCTCACTCGGGTTCGCCGCCACCAGGCCGTTCAGCTCCAGGGTCACCGGGAAGCCGGTCGCCGCGAGCCGGTCGCCGACGACGTCCGGGGGCAGTACGTCGTGGACCGCGCACGCGGTGAGGACCGCGTCGAGCGCCGCGTGTTCGGCCTCGGGCGTGGCCGCTCGCGCCGAGACCGTGTACTGCATCCGGTACCGCCGCAGCGGCGGCTGCCGCCCGACGACCTGACCGCGGTCGTCCCGGACCTCGCTCCACTCGGCGGCGCCGCGGCCTTCGACCGCTTCGGCGATGCTGTGCAGCACCAGGTGCAGGACCGCGTGCTCGCCCGGCTCGCCCGCCGGCCGGCCGAGGCTCACGACCGTGCCGCCGTCCAGGGAGCGCCGCAGCAGCGTGCTCAGTGCGTCGTCCACATCTCGGATCACCGCCCCAGCGTGCGGGGCGGGCGGCTCGCCGCCGACGAGCGGTCGCGCACCGGCGAGTGCACGGGTGCTGCCCGGTCGGGCAGCCGGCCGGGAATGTGGTGCACCTGCCCGAAAGAGCACGCCGGGGTGCCCTTCCGCCTTCGCCGGGAGCCACCTCGGAGCCGGCTCGCCCGGCGTGATACTGCGGTCCTCCGGACTGCTGGGAGCCTGACGATGACGAAGCCGAAATCCGCCACCGACCTCGACCTCACGTTCCTCCCGCCCGATTTCACGCTCGGTTTCGTGGTGCGCGAGAGCCGCCCGAACAGCCTGAAAGAGCTGCTGGGCAAGGACCGGCGGTGGCGCCGGTTGTTCACGCTCTGGCTGCCGACGGTCGCCGGCGAAGCCGGTCCCGGTGCGGCGCGGGCGTTCGCGGAGATGTCCGAGACCTACGACCGGACCGGGAAGTACCCGGACCTGAAGCTGCCGAAGGCCAACGAGCGGGAGTGGAACGGCACGATCGGGCGGTTCCGCGAGTTCTGCGGGCAGATCCGTGACCACCTCGCGGCCCTCGCCGAGCAAGTCGAGCAGGAACGCCACGGGGTGCCCGCCGGCACGCTTTCCGGCGGCTTCTCCTGGCTGCCACCGGACATGCGGGTGCGGTTCGTCGTCGAGGAGAGCCGGCCGAAGAACCTGCGCGAGCTGATGAAGCACGACAACCCCGACTGGCGGAACCTCTTCACGGCGTGGCTCGCCGGCCAGGACCCCGGCAGCGCGAAGTCGTTCACGGCCATCCGCAAGTGGTTCCGGAACCACGGGCGGAGCTACACGGCGCTGGCCAAGGAACTGGGCAAGGCCGACGAATCGGCGTGGAACAGCGCGTTCCCGGCCTTCCTGGACACCTGCGCGAAGCTGCGGGAGAAGATCGACGCCCGGGTGAAAGCCGCCAAGAAGACCGACGCCGGCGTCGAGGCCGAACGGCGCCTGGCGGGCGCGAACACCGCCGGCCGCGTCGCGCGGTTCGGCCCGGAAGACGTCAAGGGACTGATCACGGTCGAGACGAAGATGCTGGCGGCCACCGCCGAACTCAAGCCGGTCTTCGCCGAGACCTACTCTGCCTACGTCAAGGCCGAAGGCTGGAAAACCCGTGGCGAAGCCACGAAACTCCTCGAAACCGCCTACACCGCCCTCATGTCGTGCGAGGGTGAACTGCGCCGCACGACGGGCGTGCTGCGGGGCCTCGACCCGAAACGGGTGGCGGGCCGCGACACCCGGAACGACCCCGGGCCGCTCATCGGTCCCGCGCAGTACGAGGAGCTCGGGCGGGCCTGGCAGCACTACCTCGCCGCGCTGGAGAACCTCGGCGACGCCACCGTGCGGGCCGCCAAGCTGTGCGACGAGTGGGCGCGCAAGAGCACCGCCGGCAAGCTCAAGGAGAACTTCGCCTCGGCCTTCCCGGTGGTCAACGGCTGCCTGCTCGGTGCCGAAACGCTGGTCTGGACGTTGCGGATGTGCGTGGTGTCCGCCGGGCTGGGCGGCGTGGCCGCGTTCCCGCTGGCGCCCGAGGTCACGGCGCTGGTCAGTTCGGCGATCAGCGCGGCGCACACGATCGTCGCCGAGATGATCAGGGGCCTGGTGGCCTACTCCGCGGCCGGCGACCGGGAGACGGTCGAGCGGCACCTCGGCGCGGAGTACGCCGCCAAGCTGAAGGAACTCGACGCCAAGGAAGCCGCGGAAGCGGCGGGCGAGGACGGCGCACCGGGTACCGGTTCGGCCGTCGCCGGTGGCATGGCCGCCGGTCTGCCGGGCGTGCTGGACGTCGCCGCCCGGACCGCGATCAAGACGCTCAAGGACGACGCCGCGAAGATGAAGGTCGTCGCCGCGATGCCGGTGGTCGGCGAGGTGATCCAGGGACTCGGCCTGATCGTGAAGTGGGGCGAACAGCTGAACCCGAAGGAGCTGCGCGTCACCGAGCCGGAGCGGCGGGAGCGGCTGCTGACCGCGCTCCAGCAAGCCTGGTCCCAGCTCGACGCGGTCGGCGAGGACCCGGACCGCGAGGTGACGGTGCACAGCTACGACGCCGGCCACGACGCGTTCTACGTCGACCTGAACGGCGAACGCGGCTGGGTCTGGAACGGCCGGTTCACCCCGGACGACCGCCGCCGGGCCGCCGAACTCGTCGTCAAGGCGTTCGAACGGGAAAGCGAGGTGTTCCAGGTCGACGAGTACTTCCTGACGGCGCTCGGCCCGCGGAACGAGACCCTGCCGATGACCGTGGCGACGCTCACCGAGCAGTTCCTGGGGGACGAAGACGGGTACTTCTACTTCCAGACCCACGTGCGCGCGACCGTCGGCCGCCAGGTGCTGCTGGGGCACGCCCGGATCGCCGTCAGCGCGGAGGGCCGGGCCCGGATCTCCGACGGCCCGCACCCGCTCGACGAGCCCGGGGACCAGCGCAGCCCGCTCGCCGTGCTCCTCTGGCAGCGGCTGTCCCTCGAGCCCGTTCCGGACGAGGTACCGGTGGACTTCTGGCGTGACCTCCTGGACAGCGGGCTCCAGGAGTGGGCCGAGAAGCACCTGGACCCGCTGCAGGTGCCCGACGAGCCCCTCTACTTCGGCCACGCCCGCAGCCCGGGCGACGGGCTGCTGTGGCGGATCCACAGCGCCGACGACTCGTTCGAACACGGCGTTCCGTACCCCCTCGACGCGGCCTGAGCCCGGCGGCGGGCCGCGCCGGGTCCCCGGCCGGGGACCCGGCGCGGCCGTCCGGCGGGCACTGCCCGAAGAGGCAGTGCCGGCTGCCCGGTCCGCGGTACCGACCGAGCACCTTGATCGTCTCCGCGGATGTGAAGCTCGACCAGCGGTAGGAAGTCAGCCCAGGGAGGCCCAATGCCCAGCTATCTCGCACCCGGCGTGTACATGGAGGAAGTCGCGTCCGGCTCGAGGCCCATCGAGGGAGTCGGCACCGCCGTGTGCGCGTTCGTCGGGTTCGCCGAGAAGGGACCGCTCGACGAACCGACCCTGGTGACGAACTGGAGCCAGTTCACCCAGGTCTTCGGGGACTTCGTGACCGGCTCCTACCTCGCCCCGGCCGTCTACGGTTATTTCCTCAACGGCGGCGGCGTCGCCTACGTCGTGCGCGTCGGGTCCGACGGGGAGAGCAAGCCCGTCGCCGCTCGCGCCGAGGTGCCGGCGATCGGCGGTGACGGCAAGCGCGCCTTCACCGTGCGCGCCATCGAAGCCGGCGCCGACGGCGAACAGCTCTCCGTGGAGATCGGCGAAGCCGGCGAGAACACCGACGACAACTTCAAGCTGGTCGTCAAGCGCGCCGGCGAAGTCGTCGAGACCTTCGACAACGTGTCCATGAAGCGGGGCAGCAACAACGTCGCCACGACGGTCAAGCAGCGCTCCAAGCTGATCGCCATCGAGGAGGCCAAGTCGTCCGGCGCGGTCGCGGTGCCGCAGAAGAACGAACTGGTCCCGCTCGCCGGGGTGGTGGCCGAGCAGAGCCAGGACGTCGGGGCCCAGGACTACGTCGGGAACGCGGCCGAGCGCACCGGGTTCGCCGGGCTGGAGGCCATCGACGAGATCACCATGCTGTGCGTGCCCGACCTCATGGCCAGCCACCAGCAGGGCGCGATCGACCTCGACGGCGTCAAGGCCGTGCAGCTGGCCATGATCGCGCACTGCGAGCTGATGGCCGACCGTGTCGCCATCCTCGACACCCCGCCCGGGCTCGGCGCCCAGCAGGTCAAGAACTGGCGCACCGAGATCACCGGCTACGACAGCAAGTTCGCGGCGGTGTACTGGCCGTGGGTCAAGGTCATGGACCCGGTCGGCGGGCGGCCGGTGCACGTGCCGCCCAGCGGGTACGTCGCCGGGATCTGGGCGCGCAACGACGCCACCCGCGGCGTCCACAAGGCACCGGCCAACGAGATCGTCCGCGGCGCCATCTCGCTGGAGCTGTCGATCACCAAGGGGGAGCACGACCTGCTCAACCCGATCGCGGTGAACTGCCTGCGCTCCTTCCCCGGGCAGGGCATCCGCGTCTGGGGCGCGCGGACGCTCTCGAGCGACCCCGAATGGCGCTACCTGAACGTGCGGCGGCTGTTCAACTTCGTCGAGGAATCGATCCTGCAGGGCACGAACTGGGTGGTGTTCGAGCCGAACGACCCCAAGCTCTGGGACTCGGTCAAACGGACGATCACGATGTTCCTGCGTGGCGTGTGGCGCGACGGCGCCTTGTTCGGGCGCACCCCGAACGAGTCGTTCTTCGTCAAGTGCGACGAGGAGAACAACCCCGCCGAAGCCCGGGACCAGGGGATCCTGACGGTCGAAATCGGCATCGCGCCGGTCAAGCCCGCCGAGTTCGTGGTCTTCCGCATCTCGCAGTTCTCCGACGGATCGTCACTCGAGGAATGAGGTCAGCATGACGGCAGGGCTCGGACCGCAGCAGTCGCAGGACGCCCTCACCGCGGCGCGGTTCTCCATCACCATCGACGGCTACGAGGTCGCCTCGTTCTCGGAGCTGTCGGGCATCACCACCGAGGTCGAACCCGTCGACTACATGTCCTCTTCGGACCGGGAGATCAGCTTCAAGAAGCTGCCCGGCAAGGCGAAGCCGCCGACGGTCGTGCTCAAGCGGGGCAAGACGATGGGCATGGAACTGTGGTCCTGGCACCAGGCGGTGCTGATGGGCAACATCGTCGCCGCGCGCAAGAGCTGTTCGCTGGTGATGTACAACTTCGACGGCAAGCCGGTCGCCCGGTACTACCTCGAGAACGCGTGGCCGTCCAAGCTGGAGATCGGCGCCCTGCGCGCCGGCAGCAGCGAAGTGCTGATGGAGACGGTCACCATCGTCTGCGAGCACCTCCAGCGGGTGTCGCCGTGAGCACCGCGGCGATGCCCCGCCCGGACCACGACACCGGGACGCTGCGCACGGAGTACCCGTTCACGCTCCCGCGCGGGTACGTCGACGAAGCCGGCAACGTCCACCGCGAAGGTGTCATGCGCCTGGCCACCGCGCGCGACGAACTGGCACCGCAGAACGATCCCCGCGTCCGGCAGAACCCCGCCTACCTGACCGTGCTGCTGCTCGAGCGCACGGTGACGAAGCTGGGTTCGGTGGTCGCGGTCGACTCGTTCGTCATCGAGAGCCTGTTCGCCTCCGACCTCGCGTTCCTGCAGGACCTCTACCGCCGCGTGAACCAGGAGGGGCACACCGCGGTCGAGGTCGGCTGTCCCTCCTGCGGGCACGCCTTCGCGGTCGACGTGGCAGGTGATGCCCCGGGGGGATCGTGACGTACGCGGCCGACCGCCTCTGGGAGGAGGTCGCGTACGTCGCCTACTACTTCCACTGGCCGCTCGAGACGATCCTCGACCTCGAACACGCGCACCGCCTGACCGTGATCGGGGAGATCTCGAAGATCCACGACGCCATCAACGCCGGCTGAGCGGCCACCCGCCCAGGCAGCAGACCGAGGAAGCACCCATGCCGTCCTGGCCGTTCCGGCGCCGGACCACCGAATCCGTGGTCCCGGAGCCACCGCCGTCCCCCCGTCCGCCGTCGCCGGCCGCCCCCCGGCCGTCGTGGGCCGCCGTCGCCCCGCTGCGCCCGACCATCCCGCTCACCGCGCCGCTGGTCGGGACGCGGCTGCAGGCGCAGCCCGAGATCGCCACCACCCGGCCGCTGCTCGTGCGCAAGCACGTCGTCGAGCACGACGTGCCGGTGGCGCGCGGACTGGTGCACGGGCTGGCGACGCCGCGGGTCCTGGCGGAACCCGATGACGACGGCGGGTCGCGGCTTTCGCCGTCCGGCGGTGCCCGGCCGCCGGTGCGGCCCGCGCCGGCGGCGCCGCGGCTGACCCACCCGGTGCTCACCCGGGCGACGGACTCCTACGTCGGGGAGGCACGAGAGCCCGCCGAGCCGTTCCGCGCACCGGCCTGGCTGCGGGCCACGCCACCGCCGGCGGAGGATACGGTGGCGGGCGCCCCGCTCCCGGCGTTCCTGACGCACCCGTCGCCGACCGCGCCGCCCGAGCGCGAACCCCAGCCCCGGCGCCGCAACCTCGGCCAGAGCCGGCGGGTCGGGCTCGGCCAGCCGTCGCTGAGCCACCCGCAGGGGCCCGAGCCCGTCCACCCGGCCGACGGCCGCGACGAGGGCCCGGACGACGACGGCGGCGGCGAGCCGCCCGAAACCCCGCCCGAGCCCGAGCCGCCACCCCCGCCGCCGCGGGCGGCGCAACCGCGGCCCGAACCGGTCACGCCGCCGCCCGTGCCCCGGCCCGAGCCGGTCACCGCGCCCGCGCGCCCGGCCTACCGGGTCCTCGGCCACCCCGTCACGGCGCGGCTGCCCGAGCGGCCGGAGCAGTTCGCCGCGGACCTGCCCGCGCCGGTCCGGCCCTCGGGCGTTCCCGGTGACATCGCCGACCACTTCCAGCGCCGGTTCGGCACCGACGTGACGCAGGTGCCGGTGCACCGCGGACCCGAGGTTTCGCACCGGGCTTCGGCGTTGAACGCGCGCGCGTTCACCGCGCGCGGCGAGGTGTACCTGCCCGCGGAAGCCGGGCCGATCGACGGACGGCAGGCCCGGTCGCTGCTCGCGCACGAGCTGACCCACGTGGTGCAGCAGCGCACGACGACCACCGTCGCGCACGAGCACAGCGCCGAAGGACGGCGGCTGGAGAACCAGGCCCGGCAGACCGAACGCGACTTCGGCGGTGACGTCCGGATGACGCACCCGGCCGCACCGCCGCGCCTGCCCGCCGCGGCACCGGCGGACGTCCTCGACCCGGAGGACTACGCCGACCGCATCGCCGAAGAACTCGTCCGGCGCGGCATCGCCCACCGGGACGGCACGACACTGGTCTTCGGCGACGTCGTGCCCGACGTGGTGCTGACCGACTCCGTGCAGCGCGCGGCGGTCGACGAGGACGAGACCCGGGCGGAGCTCAAGGACCTGTTCCGCGACATCAACATCCGCCGCAACGAGCAGGTTTTCGAACCCGAGGAGCAGGCCAGGGCACTGGCGCACTTCCTGGCGTCCAACGAGGACCTCGTCCCGCTCAGGTGGGAGAACACCAGCGAAACCGAGCTCAAGTACGAGCTCGGCGAACTCGCCAAGCAGTACAACCTGCTCAACCCGGGATCCGTCCTGTCCCACGACAGCGTCGAGAAACTCGCCGCCTACCTCTGGGAGACCAGGCAGGCCACGGTGTTCGGCGATCCGGCGTCGGCGAGCGGGGAGGAGGTCTTCGGCAAGGACCGGGAGCTGGAGACGTACGGCCAGTGGGGCCGCGAGGTCGGCCTCGGCCTGGCCGAGACCTGGGGCGGCATGCTCGGGTTCCGGTTCGACCGGGAGGCCGAACGCGAGATCCTCGGGCTGGCACCGGAAGCCGACGAGAAGACGGAGCGCTCGGCGAAGGCCGAGGACGGGCCCGGAGCCGGCGCGACGCCCGCCGGGGCGGGATCGCCGTCCGGACGTCGGAGAGCGGCCGATCCGGCGGCGGCCGCGGCCGCCGGGAAGCCGGCGGCCTTGCCCCGGTTCACCCTCGGCGGGACGCGGGAAGAGGACCCGGACCCGCCCGAGGCCGCCGAGACACCGGGCGCCGCGCCGGCTTCGCGAGGTACCGCGAAAGCCGGCAAGTCGTCGCTCGGTCTGGGCGGTGTGCTCGACGCCGGTGGGACGACCGCGACCAGGAAACTGCCCGCGATCGCGAGCTCGTCGTCGGTGAGCAGGCTCGCCACGGAGAAGGAAGAAGCCGAGGAGGCCAAGCGGGAACGCGCCGAGCGCAAGCTCGACGACTTCGGTCACTGGGGCCGCGAGGTCGGTCTCGACCTGGCCGAGACCTGGGGCGGCATGCTCGGGTTCCGGCTCGACCGCAAGACCGAGCGGGAAGTCCTCGACCTCCCGCCCGAGCCGGAGACGAAGGTCGAAGAGAAGACCGCGGACGACGAGCACGACGACTCGTACCTGTTCGGCGGCCTCCGGGGTGACGGTCCGGTCGTGCGCACCGGGCCCGGCCGGACGCTGACCGATTCGGGACGACCGCAGATCGACCCGGCGGACATCGACTCGGCCGAGCTGGTCGCGCAGATCTACCGCTTCGTGAGGCTGAAGTTGAACTCCGAGGTCCTGGTCGACCGCGAGCGGCACGGTTGGCTGCGGGACATCCGATTCTGAGAGAGAGCAGCTAGGAGAAGGCGATGGCGATCAAGGGTGACGACAAGCAGCTGCTCGGGATGGCGAACCGGTTCAGGGTGGTGATCGACCAGGGTTCCTACGATCTGGGCTCCTGGTCGAAGGTCACGGGTCTGGACGTCACCTGGGACGTCGCCGAGTACCGCGCCGGTGACTCGTGGAACCACCGCTGGTTCTACCCGGGCAACACGAAGTACCAGACGATCAAGCTGGAACGCGCCGCGTGCAAGGACACCAACGTGGTGAAGAAGTGGCTGAACGAGGGCGCGACCAAGCCGAAGTTCTACACCGGCACGCTCAAGCTGTACGACGCCAACAACGACGCGGTCACCGAGTGGGAGCTGCGCAACGTCGTCCCGGCCAAGTGGAGCATCGCCGGGTTCGAGGCCGGGTCGAGCAAGGTCGCCCTGGAGACGCTGGAACTGCAGCACCTCGGCTTCCTCGACGACGAGCAGAAAGCGGGCTGAGCCGTGGCGTCCGATCTGTTCATGCCGGCGGGCCGGCACTCCGGCGCGGCCAAGGCCCAGGGCCCGTCGCTCGGCATGACGATGCGCTTCGGCGTGGTCACCGAGGACAACCTGAAGAAGATCGACCTCGGCTTCTGGCGCAGCTGCAAGGGGATCGCCGTCGACTTCGAGACCGAGAACGTCGTCGACGGCGGGCACTACGAGACCCAGGCGTACCTGCCGAACGGGCTGAAGTACCAGACGGTCCGGCTCGAACGCGTGATGACGCCCGACGGCTCGAAGGCCGTCCAGGGGTGGTTGCGGGACATGGTCGACCACTGGGTCAACGGCGACGGATCGTACCGGGGCGGTTCGGCGACCATCACGTTGTTCGACGCGTCGAACCAGGAAGTTCTGAAGTGGACTCTCCAGAACGTGTTCCCCAAGTCGTGGAAGGGGCCGGACCTGGACGCGAAGTCTGCCGAGTTCGCGATCGAGGCCCTCGAACTCGTCCACGAAGGTTTCCTGCACAGCGAAGGGTGATCCGATGGCCGAAGGATTCGACGACCTCGGGGCCGGCCAGGCCAAGGCGATGCTGACCAGCCTCGACGTGATGATACCGGGCATGGTCGTGTTCGACTTCAATCCCACCAAGATCCAGCTGCAACGCCGGGTCGACCTGAAGACCAGGGGGATGGTGGGCCCGCGGACGATCAAACCGCGCGGTGCCACCGGCAGCCAGTTCAAGAAGAGCGAGGCCAGCACCATCACCATCGGCGACATCACCTTCACCGGGATGGACACCAAACCGCGGTGCGACACCCTGCTCGGCTGGGCCAGCCCGGGCGGCAGCCAGGTGGGGGCCGCGCTGGGCGGGGCGGCCAACGTCGCGCGGCGCACCGGCAAGAACTCGCTCAACGGCCCGCGGAACAAGTCGGCGCGCAACGTCAAGAAGCTCGGGCTGATCAGCCAGGACCTCGCCACCCGGCTGCCGATGCTGGCGTTCTCCTGGGGTCCGCCGACCGCGGCGTTCCTCTACACCGTGATGCTGCAGAGCGTCACCATCTCCTACACCCGGTTCACCGACCTGGGGATCCCGATCCGCGCCAAGGTTTCCCTGGACCTGAAGGAACAACCGAACTTCATCGATTCCTACCCGACCAACCCGACCTCCGGCGGCCCGCCCGGGCGGAGCGGGCACATGGTGACCGCGGGGGAGAACCTGCAGCAGATCGCCACCGAGCGCTACGGCAACCCCGGCACGTGGCGGGAACTCGCGGAGAGCAACGGGATCGACGATCCGCTGCGGGTCCGGCCCGGCCGGGTGCTCTACCTGCCCCACCCCGGCGAACGGCGGTGATCCGGAGATGACGCTGCCCGCCGCGGCTTCCTCGCTCCTCCCGGACACCGGACGGCTCGAAGAGCTGTCCCTGACCGTGCTGGCCCGCGTCACCGTCGACGGTGACGACTGGCCGGACACCGTCGAGCCGCCGGTCCGCGTGGTCGTCGACACCCACCAGCACCTCCCCGACATGTTCGAGATCACCCTGCTCGACGACACCGACGGCGGCACCGCGCTCGACGACGCCGGCCTGGTGATCGGCGCGGCCGTCGAGATCAGCGACGGTGCGGAGGACGTGGTCCTGATCGTCGGCGAGGTCACCGCGCTCGAGGCCCGCTGCGACGAATCCGTCATGTACACGATCGCGCGGGGTTACGAGAAGACGCACCGGCTGCAGCGGGCCAAGCACAGCCACGTCTTCAGCAACGATTCCGACTCGGGGATCGCGAGGTCCCTCGCGGAGGCCGCGGGGCTCGAGATCGGCACCATCGAGCACACCGGCGTCACCCACGACCACCTCGCCCAGACCGACCAGACCGACTGGGAGTTCCTCCAGCAGCGCGCCCGCGAGATCGGCCACGAGGTGCTCATCGCCGACGGGAAGTTCCACTTCCGCAAAGCGGCTGGGCCGGCCGCCGGCGTCGGCTCGGCGCTGGCGGCGATCGCCACGGGGACCAAGGAGGTCACCGCGACCTTCAAGGAGGACTTGCTGTCCTTCGCGCCGCGGGTCTCCGCGGCCAACCTCCCGTCGAAGGTCGAAGTGCGGGTCTGGGACCCGGACACGACGAAGACCGTGGTGGGCGAAGCGAAACTGAGCACCCGGACGGCGGATCTGGACCAGGGGCCCGGCGAACTGGCCGAGCAGTTCACCACCACCCCGAATCCGCTGACCCGGCCGAAATCCGGTCAGCCCGGCCTGGCGGCGAAGCGTCAGGCCCTCCTGGCCGCCGACAGCGCCGGCGAGAACACGTTCGCCGTCGTCGACCAGCCCGTCGCCCGGGGGGCCGACACCCAGCGGTCGGTGGACCGGATGGCGGCCGGTCTCGCCGAGCAGATCGCGAGCACGTTCGCCGAAGCCACCGGGACCGTCGCCGGCAACCCGGACGTCCAGGCGGGGACCCGGATGACCGTCAAGGGCGTGCCGGCCCAGTTCGCCGGGGTCTGGACGATCACCAACGCCCGGCACGTCTTCGACCTGGAAGAGGGTGGCTACCACACGCACTTCGTGGTCAGCGGCCGCCAGGACCGCTCGACGCTGGGCCTGGTCGCCGGCGCCTCCGGCGGGTCCGGCGTCGGCCGGATCCCCGGAGTGGTCTGCGGGATCGTCACCGACGTCGACGACCCCGAAGGGCGGGGCCGGGTGAAGGTCTCGCTGCCCTGGCTCGCGGCGGCGTTCGTCACCGACTGGGCCCGGACCACGCAGTTCGGCCTCGGCGGCCGCGGCGGCGGGGTGTTCCTGCCCGAGGTGAACGACGAGGTGCTGGTCGCGTTCGAGTTCGGCGATCCTCGCCGGCCCTACGTCCTGGGCGGTCTCCACAACACCTCGACCCGGTTCGCCGAGGAGCGCGCCTTCCTCGGCGACGCCGGCTCGGTGCGGTCGGTGGTGGAACGGGGGATCTACACCTCGACCGGGTCCCAGCTCGTGTTCCAGGACGGGCTGCCGCCGTCGGCCGCGGGCGCGACGCCGCTGAAGTCGGCCGAGAAGTCGCGCGTGGTGCTCGGCGGCCTCGGCGAAAAGCTGGCCCTGGTCATCGACAACGTCGCGGGCTCGGTGGACCTGACCTGCGCGCCCGACCCTGGCACGCACAAGACGGGCCAGGGCACCCTGACCATCAGCTGCGGTGCCGGCGGGGAGCTGGTCCTCCGGACCGGCGACGGTCCGATCCGGATCGACGCGGGCACCGGGGACGTGGCCGTCACCGGCGGGCAGCTGAAGTTCGACGCCACCGGCGGGGTCAGCATCACCAGCGGCGGCACGGTGAAGATCGACGGCCGCCAGATCGAGCTCAACTGATGGAGGTCCCGTGACCGAGCCCGTGGTGGACCAGTTCATCGGCCGCGGCTGGGCGTTCCCGCTCGGTGTCGGCCCCACCGGCGGCATCGCGATGGCCGAGGGGCACGCCGAACTCGTCCAGGCGATGCAGCTGATCCTCTCGACCTACCCCGGTGAACGCCCGATGCGCCCCGAGTTCGGCTGTCCGTTGCGGGACTTCGTCTTCGGCACCGTCGACGTCGACTTCGCGAGCGGCCTGGTCGAAGTCGTGCGGCACGCGCTGCGCCGATGGGAACCGCGCGTCGACGTCGAGGACGTGAGCGTCCGCCTGGACCCGGACAACGCTTCGCTCGTGTACATCGACATCCAGTACACCCCGAAGGAGACGAACGACCAGCGCAACCTGGTGTTCCCCTTCTACACCATCCCCGACGACGGCGGCGAGTACTGAGGAGGACCCATGGCGCTTCCGGTGCCCAACCTGGACGATCGCCGGTTCCAGGATCTCGTGGACGACGCCAAGCGGATGGTGATGCGCCGGAGTCCGGAGTGGACGGATCACAACGTGTCCGACCCCGGCGTCACGCTGATCGAGACGTTCGCGTTCATGGTCGACCAGCTGCTGTTCCGGGTGAACCGCGTGCCCGACCGGCTCTACCTCAAGTTCCTGGAGATGATCGGCCTCCGGCTGCTGCCCCCGGTCCCCGCGCGGGCTCCGCTGACCTTCTGGCTGTCGGCGCCCACCACGAACCCCGTCGTGGTCGAGAGCGGGACCCGCGCCGGGACACCGCGGGCGGAGAACGAGGAGCCGATCCGGTTCGCGACCGTCGAGAAGGTGGTCATCGTCCCGTGTTCGGTCGCCCACGTGCTGACGCGCCCGGCCGGCGGCGAGCCCGCGGACCGCACCGACGCCTTGAAGCGGGGCACCGGGTTCGGCGCGTTCGGGGACCCGCCCGAGATCGGTGACGCACTGCTGGTCGGCCTGAGCGAGGCGGTGCCGGGCTGCGCGGTGCAGCTCGACGTCGGGTGCCGGGTGGAGGGCATCGGCGTCGACCCGGAGAGCCCGCCGCTGGTCTGGGAGTCCTGGGACGGTACCGAGTGGACGGGGTGCGAGCTGAGCCGCGACGAGACCGGCGGCCTGAACCGGCCGGGCGCGATCGTCCTGCACGTGCCGCCAGGCCACGAAGCCGCGATCCTGGGCGGCGAACGCGCCGGCTGGCTGCGGGCGCGGCTCGTCGAACCGGCTCCCGGCAGCGCGAGCTACAGCGCCTCGCCGATCATCGAAGGGCTCGGCGCCTGCACCGTCGGCGCGACGACGCCGAGCGTGCACGCCGAAGTGGTCGAGGCGGAGCTGCTGGGTGAGTCGGAAGGTGTCGCGGGTCAGCAGTTCACCGCGCGGAGCAGGCCGGTGCTCGAACCGCTCGAAGGGGCCATGGTGCAGGTCAGCACCGACGACGGCTGGCAGGATTGGGACCGCGTCGAGCACTTCGCCGACAGCGGGCCCGGCGACCGGCACTTCGTGCTCGACGCCGTCAACGGCGTCGTCGAGTTCGGGCCGGCGGTCCGGACGCCGGGCGGTGAGCTGCAGCAGCACGGCGCCGTTCCCGAGCAGTACGCGATGGTGCGGCTCCGGCAGTACCTCACCGGCGGCGGCACCCGCGGCAACGTCGGCCGGGGGGCGATCAGCACGCTGCACACCTCGATCCCGTTCGTCACCCGCGTGGAGAACCGCCGCGCCGCCCAGGGCGGTGTCGAAGGGGAGACCCTCGAGCAGGCCCGGCTGCGCGGGCCGATCATGCTCCGCACCCGCAACCGCGCGGTGACCGCCGAGGACTACGAAGTGCTGATCCGCGACGCCGCGCCGGAGATCGCCCGCGTCCGCTGCGTCCCGGTGGGGGAGCAGGAAACCACCAACACGGTCAAGGTCCTCGTCGTCCCGGCCGCGGCGCAGCGCGACGGCCGGATCACCTTCGAAGAGCTGCTGCCGCAGGAGTCGAGCCTGCGCTCGATCAGCAGCAGGCTCGACACCGCGCGGGTGATCGGCACGCGCATCCGGATCGAACCGCCGCTCTACCGCGGCGTGACGGTGGTGGCGACGGTGGCGGCCCGGCACGGCATCGACGTCGACCGGGTGCACGACGAGGCGCTGACCGCGCTGTACGGGTTCTTCAACCCGCTGAGCGGCGGCCCGGACGGCCGGGGCTGGCCGTTCGGCCGCGCCGTGCACGAGGGCGAGGTCTACGGCGTGCTCCAGCGCATCCGCGGGGTGGAGATGGTGGAGCAGGTCCGCCTGTTCGGCGCCAACCCGCTCACCGGCGAACGCGGTGGCGCGACCAGCCGGCTGGAACTGGAGCCGACCAGCCTCGTCTTCTCCTACGAACACCAGGTCAGAGTGGAGCAGAGCTGATGCGCGGCATGGTCCCCGGGATCCCGAATCCCCATCCGCTCGGCGGTTTCCTGCCGGCGGTGTACCAGGAGGACGAGTTCGCCATGGCTTTCACCGGCGGCCTCGACGAGGTGCTCGCGCCGGTGCTGTCCGTGCTGGACTGCCTGCACGCCTACATCGACCCGATGGTGGCCCCGGCGGACTTCGTCGAGTGGCTCGCGATGTGGGTCGGGGTGGACCCGGAGGAGAACTGGCCCGCCGTCCGGCGGCGCTCGGTCATCGCCTCGGCCGTTTCCCTGCACTCCAGCCGCGGCACCGTGAGCGGCCTGCGCGACCACCTCGAGATCGTCACGGGCGGCCGGGTCGAGGTCGAGGACACCGGCGGCGTCACCTGGTCGCGCGTGCCGACCGGCGCCATCCCCGCCCCGCGCACCCACCTGCGCGTCGAAGTCTTCGTCGACCGGCCGACCAGTGCGCTGCGGCGGTCGCTGGACGACGTCATCGCCGCCGCGAAACCCGCCCACGTCCCGCACACGCTGGAGGTGACCCAGGATGATCGTCTGTCGTAAGTGTGGTTTCAAGAACGTCGATTCCGACTCCTTCTGCGGTTCGTGCGGGACTTTCCTCGAATGGACCGGCGAGAAGGTCGAGCGGAAGGTCGACGCCGAGGTGCTCGCGGCCGCCGAGGAGGAGGCCGGCAAACCGAAGCAGGGGCTGATCTCGAAGATCCAGTCGGTGCTCTACCTCGACGTCGGCGAGCGCGACGCGATCGAGCGGCCGGTCAAACCGGGGATGGGCGGCGGCCTGGGCGGACCGGGGGGTCGTCCGGGCGCGCCGGGCGGTGCCGCCGGGGGAGCGGGTGGCCTGCCGAAGCCACCCGGCCTCGGCGGGCCCCCGAAACCGCCCGGCCTCGGCGGCTTGCCGAAGCCGCCCGGCCTCGGGGGCCCGCCCAAACCGCCGGGACTCGGCGGGCTGCCCAGACCGCCGGGCCTCGGCGCCCTGCCGAAGCTGCCGTCACTGGACGACGACGAGGACGACGAGCCGAATGCCGGTGGGTTGCCGAAACTGCCCGGGCTGGGCGGGCTGCCGAAGCCGCCGGGGCTGGGCGGCTTGCCGAAGCTGCCGTCCCTCGACGACGACGACGACGATGACGACGATGACGAGGACGAGGACGAGGAGCCGCGGGGAAGGGGCGGCCTGCCGAAACTGCCCGGGCTGGGTGGCGTGCCCAAGCCACCGGGGCTGGGAGGCCTGCCGAAGCTGCCCTCACTCGACGACGACGATGACGATGAGGACGACGACTTGCTGCCCGAGCCTCCCCGGCTGGGTGGCCTGCCGAAGCTGCCGTCGCTCGACGACGACGACGAAGACGAAGACGACGACAGCGACGACGACGGCTTCGGGAGTGCGGCGCTGCCCAAGCCCTCGGTCCTGAGCGGCTTGCCGAAGCCGTTCGGCTCGCCACCGCCGCGGCTGCCCACGGCGTCGGCCGCCGCGCTGGTCGCTCCGTTGCCGCCGGCCGGCGACGATCCGGACGAGTCACCCGTGCTCGTGGCGGCCGGCGCGCAGGTTCAGCCGGCGGAGGCGCAGCCCGGCGCCATCGCGCCGCAGGAGAAGGTCAAGCAGGCCGCGGTGATCACGAAGACCAAGCCGACGCGCCGGCTCGAGCCCGGAGACCTGATCTGCGGTGAATGCGGCGAAGGCAACGTGCGGACCCGGAAGTTCTGCAGCCGGTGCGGCACCTCGCTGGTCACCGCGGAGGTCGCGAAGAAACGCTGGTGGCACGCGCTGCGCTACCGGCGGTCGAACCGGGTGCTGAAGGCCGGGCAACGACCGGGCCGCGACGGCGTCAAGAAGAAGCGGGGGCTGTCGCTGCTCGGCATCGTCAAGGTCGTGCGGGTGCCGGTCGCGATCGTCATGGTGCTGCTCGGCATCCTGTACGGCCTGGTCATGCCGTTCCGGCAAGCGGTCGACAGCCGGGTCGACGCCGCCAAACAGTCCTTCGTGGGCCTGTTCACGGCCCAGTACGACCCGGTGCGCCCGGTCCAGGTGATCGCCACCAGCGAAGTCGCCGGGCACGAGGGGACCGACGCCACCGACGGCTTCACCAACACCTACTGGGCCGCGGCCAGCACGATCCCCGACCCGACGCTGGAGGTCACCTTCGACCACCCGGTGGACCTCGCGAAGGCGATCGTCCGGAACGGCTCGCCGGACAACTTCCAGGCGCAGGACCGGGTCCGGGTGCTGCACGTGGTGTATTCCACGGGGAAGACCGAGGACATCACCCTCACCGACCAGCCGGACGAGCAGAACGTGTCGTTCAAGAACGGCCAGGGGATCACCCAGGCGGAAATCCACCTGCAGACGCCCTACCGGGCCATCCGCGGGACCGAGGTCCGCTTGTCGGAGATCGAGTTCTTCGTCGAACAGTGAGGTCCCGGGCGGGGCCGGTGCCCGCGCCGATCGGGCAGCGGTCCTGCCCGATCAGGTAGCTCTCGATCCGTCGGGACCGGCGCACAGTACTGAAAGGCTGGGAGCATGGGAGCCACTACATCGCTGCCCGACGAACAGGTGTCGGTCGCCCCGGGCGACAGCGTCACCTGCGACATCGAGGTGCACAACGACGGCCAGGTGGTGGACCGGTTCCTCCTCGACGTCGTCGGCGACGCCACCGACTGGGTCACGGTCAGTCCCGGCTCGGTCAGCGTGTTCCCCGGTGAGCGCGAAACGGCCACGATCACGTTCTCGCCACCGAAGTCCCCGGACGTGCTCGCCGGCGAGGTGCCGTTCGCGGTGCGGGTGATGTCCTCGGAGGACACCGAAGGGTCGACGGTGCACGAGGGCACGGTCCTCGTCGAGGAGTACTCCGAGATCGAGGTCGAGCTCGTGCCGCGGACGGCCCGTGGTTCGCGCGCCGGCCGGCAGCAGCTGGTGATCGACAACAAGGGCAACCACGACGTGCCCGTCGAGGTCCGGATCGTGGATCCGGAGGACCAGCTGGCCGGCCGGACGCCCACCCCGGCGCTGCGCACCGCAC
Organism: Amycolatopsis sp. NBC_01307; assembly: GCF_035975215.1. Taxonomy (NCBI): domain Bacteria; kingdom Bacillati; phylum Actinomycetota; class Actinomycetes; order Pseudonocardiales; family Pseudonocardiaceae; genus Amycolatopsis; species Amycolatopsis sp. NBC_01307. The sequence continues at coordinate 1,881,283 of NZ_CP108403.1, forward strand.
CCGGCACCGCCACGGTGGTGCTGCTGAAACTGCGGCCGCACAAGCGGTTCCTGCGCGGTGCGACCAAGACCCTGCCCTACCAGGTCGACGTGCTCCCGCAGGGGGCGGACCCGATCACCGTGGACAGCGCGCTCGTGCAGGACGCGATGATCCCGAAGTGGCTGATCCCGCTGGTGGCCTTGCTGGTCACGGCGGCCATCGTGCTCACCGTCTTGTGGTTCACGCTCTTCAAGCCCGTCCTCGCCTCCACCGCCCGCACCGCCGCCGCCGAGCAGAACGCGGCGCTCTCGTCCCAGGTGTCGGAGGCGGCGGCCAAGGCGAGCCAGGCGGAACAGGCCGCGCACGCCGACGACGCCGGCGGCGCGAGTTCGACGGCACCGAGCGCCACCCTGGTCCCGCCCACGACGAGCCCGGCCCCGGCCCAGCAACAACAGCAGCAGGCGAATCCGTCCCAGGTGAACAGCGCGCCGAGCGTGGCCGCGAACACCGCGCCCGCCCCGGTCGCGGTCTCCGCGGCCGCCGCGCCCGCGCAGGCCTCCACCGACTTCCGCATCCAGGCGTCCGCGCCGCCGGCCGCGGTCGGCGCGTACACGATCGCGACCTACTTCGACCCGGCGCGGCGCACGGTGAACGTGCGGGACCTCGTCCTCGAGAACCCGTCGGGAGACGTCGGCCTGCTCCAGATCCGGCGTGGGAACGCGGTGCTGCTGAGCTTCGGACTGCAGAACTTCCGGGACATGGACTACCACTTCGTGCAGCCGATCGTGTTTCCCTCGGGCACGCCGGTGGTGGTCGCGGTCAGCTGTCAGAACACCGGGAAGCTCTGCACCCCGGCGGTCTACTTCTCCGGCACCGCCGGATGAGCGCGCGCGGCGGAAGGTAGGCGGGAATGGTCAGCTGGTACGAAGACGGGGACCTGCGGCTGATCCGGTCGGCGCCGCTGTCGCTGGAGACGTTCGACGAACTCGTGTTCGCGGCGGGTTCCCAGTGGGAGCGGATCTTCGTCAACTGGTGCGAGTACCACCGCGTCACGAACAGCGTCGACGACGCGGGCCGCCTGCTCTACGCGGTGAGCGATTTCGCGGACGTGGCCGACCTGCTGATCAGGGTGTACGAGGTCGTCCCGCCGCCGTGGGAACCGACGATGTTCCCGGTGGTGACGGCCCGGGAGCTGGGCCACCCGCTGAAGGACCGGCTGGGTGACGCGCTGGTCGGTGTCGACCAGGTGCGCGCTCTCGACTCCGGCGTGCTGGCCGCCCTCTGGGAGGAACTGCGCACCCGTGGCGACGACGAACTCGAGGAAGCCAAGCAGGAACTCGAAGCCGAGCTGGAGGAGTACGGCGGCTTCGGCGCACTGGCCTGGCTGCTGCTCGTCGAACAGGACCTGCTCGGCGACTGGGTGGTGGCGCTCCACCGGGCGGCGGACGACTACCTGCGGCAGATCAAGATCGCGTTCATCGGGGAGTGCGCGGAGCTGGCGAAGTTCGCCACGGACTCGTCGCGGCCGGAGGGGGGCCTGGTCCGGCAGAAGGTCGAGATCCGGTTGATGGCCGAAGGCCGCAGCTGGTCGTTCGGCGGCAGCTGGGCCGAGACCATCCGGTCGATCGCCGCCGCGGGTTTTCCGGAGCCCACCCCGGAAGAGCGCGAACTGCAGGTCCGCCGGGCACTGTCCCGGGGCAAGTCGAACCGCACGCTCATGGCCCGGCCCCACGTCGAACTCGCGGCGAGCCCGGTGTCGGCCGACGAGGTGAAGTTCGTGCTCGGCGCGGCGGTCGGCGCGCAGGACGCCATGCTGATCAACCGGCCGGTGCTGCGGTCGATCGCGGTACCCGGCGGGGAATGCCACTACGTCCAGTTCGGGAAGGTCGTGCTGATGTCGGGGGATCCGCGCGACCTCATGCCGATCTGGTGCCTGGTGCAGTCGGCTTCGGTCGTGGCCGACGCGGTTCCGGCCGGACTGTCCCGGGGACGCATCACCCGGCGCCCGGCCAGACGCGGCCGCTGGCTGGACCGCGGTGACTACTGGGAAGTCACCCGGATGATCGACAGTTACGAAAAGCTGCTGGCGACGGCATTCCGCGCCGTCGGCCAGTACGACACGATCGAATTCGTCTGAGCCGCAAGGGAAAGGGGCACACATGGCACCGGAAGGGTTCTTCAGAAGCGTTCTCCGGTCCTTCAAGGAACTGGAGAACGGATCCGACTACGCGGGCTTCGCCGACGAGATCGCGGACTACCACGCCCGGGACGGCCAGTTCTGGATCCTTTCCCTGGACGGGACCGACGGGTGCGAGGAGCTGGCCGACATCTTCCAAGGCGGCGGGCGGGTCGCCGACGGGATCCTGGCGCACTTCACCGGTACCGGGCACGGAAACGGCAAGTCGGTCGAAGAATGCTGGTACTCCTGGCGGAAGCAGGTCCGGGACTACGTCGAATACCAGTGCGCCGAGGAGCTGGCCACGGAGATCGGCGAAGCGAACCGCACAGCGCTGAAGTCCCTGGCCGCGAACGACAGCGTCGCCTACCTGGCCACCGAGCAGGGCCACGTCGAGCTGGACAACCCCGACGGGTTCCTGCTCGACGACAGCTACGTGTTCTACGGCATGGTCCAGGTGCTGGCCAAGGGCGACGCCTGGTCCCGGCTGTCGAGGGGCAAGGTGACCAGCGAAGGGAAGATCTTCGTCAGCGGCGTTCCGGAAGACTGGCGGGGTGTGGTCACCGGCTACCTCGGCCGCTCGACGGCGAAGGAGGTCGTCTACGAGCTCGACACCGCCCGGCGCAGCTATCCGGACACGTTCGAAGGGTTCTGGGACATCGCCGCGGAAGACGACGTCCGGCGGTTCCAGGAGTACCTCGGGCGGGCCATGGGGAACGCGAAGCGGGCCGAGTGGGCCCTCGGCGTGCTGCGGCGCATCGACTACTACCGCGCCGCACCGGATCCGGACCAGGCCGCCGATCTGGTCAAGGGGATCGTGTTCGCGTCCGACAGCACGGCGAAGCCGGTCCGGGAGGCGACGAAGGTGACTTTGCGCCGGAGGTACGACGCCGAGGCGAAGAAGCGGTCCTTCAACGCCGATCTCTTCGACCCCGTCTACGTCGAGATCTTCCGCGACATCGACCGGCGGTACGACGGCTTCGCGGCGGACGTCGGCGCCGGCCGCTGACGCCGGCTCCGTGCGGAGCCCTTCGGCCCGGAGGAAAGAACCGGCCGCTCCGGTCGTCCCGCGTCACGACGGCCTCGTCGATCCGGGCCTACGCGGGGCCACCGCCGGACCAGGGGACGATCGTGCCCCGCCGCACCGGGTGGTCCACCGGCGCCGTTTCCCGCTGGGCGCAGTGCTTCTGGCTGCGGGCCGGCAGCCGGCGGGCGGTGCCATCGCCGGGCACCGGGCCGGGGAACAGCCGCAGCGCGGCCGGATCCGGGTCCTGGCTTCCGGCCGGGCCCGGTGCCACCACCGGTGCCCGGCCGTCCGGCAGCCCGGCCCGGCCCGACGTCCCCCGGGCGCTCCAGCCGATCGGGCTGGGCGCTGCCTGCCCGGCCGGGTCCGGCACCCGCGGGTACCCGGGCCGCGATGGCGCGTCGGCGCGCAGCAGGAGCACGGTGACGGCCGCCAGCACCGCGGCCGCGGTGATCCGGCGCGCCGTCCAAGTGGCCGCCGCCGGTGCCGAGAGCGCGGTGCGCAAGGCGGACGCGAACTCGGCGGGACCGGCGAACCGGCGCCGGGGATCGGTGCGCATCGCCAGGGCCACCGCGTCCGTGATCGGCCGGCCGATCCCCGGCCGCAGCGCGGCCACCGGCACCACCCGCCCGGGCCGGGCCGGATCGGTACCGGTGAACAGCCGGTAGGCCAGGGCGCCCAGGCTGTACACATCGGACCGGACGTCCAGGCGCGCGCCGGGTTCGCTCTGTTCCGGGGACATGTAGCCCGGCGACCCGGCCACGATCGTCAGGCCGGACGCCCGGCTCAACGTCTTGGCCAGGCCCAGATCCGCGACCACCGCCTCGGCCGGCTCGCCCGGGCGGAAGAGGATGTTGCCCGGCTTGAGGTCGCGGTGCAGCACCCCGGCCTCGTGCAGTGCCGTCACGCCGGCGCAGATCTGGGTCATGATGTCCGCGGTCGTCGCCGGGGGCTGCGGTTCCCGGCCGATCCGGTCCTCCAGGGTGCCCGCGGCCAGTTCCATCACGAGGAACGGCCGGCCGTCGCCGAACTCGCCCGAGCCCAGCACGCGCACGACGTGCCGGGAGTCGATCCGCCCGAGGATCGCCGCTTCGTCGACGAACCGTTCCCGCACGTCCGACCGCCAGGCCCAGTCGTCCGCCAGCACCTTGACCGCGACGTCGCGGTCGAGCTCGTCGTCACGGACCCGCCACACGGACGCGAACGCGCCGGTACCGATCAGCCGCGGCGCCCGGAACCGGGGAAAACCCTGGGGAAATCCCGAACTTCCGGGAAACATCGGTACCTCCTCGTCCGCGTCACCCTAACCAGGCCGATCGGCCAGTCCGGTCGGGCCGGGGCCGCCCGGCCGGGCGGGATGTGACACCGGACACCCATGACGCTTGCGCCCCAACGGATCCCGTCGCGACGGGATCTCACCGGGTGGCACGACACCCCCTCGGTTCGTGCCGCTCGGGAGCCGGAGACCGTGTGGAGGGCAGCGTGGACCCCCTCGGCGCGCGACCGCCGCGCGGTCTCCGGTGCCGGCTCCTGCCCGATCGGGCAGGAGACCTGCGTCGACGGCTGCCCCGGTTCGGCCCGGACGCGCCCGGCGACCGCGGGAGGCTGGGGACGTGCTCCGACATCCACGCGTGCCCGGCCGCGGAGCGGTCGCCGCCGGGCTGGCCGCCGTGCTCCTGACGGTGGTCGTGCTCGCCGCCCCCGCCGACGCCGCGGCGAACGGCGTCACCGCGCGGAGTTCGACCGGCGGCAGCCAGCCCCTGCAGTGGAACGGGACGAGCTCGGCGCCGGCGATCAGCGCGGACGGCCGGTACACGGTCCAGCTGACGACGGCCGACGTGGACCCGGTGGACACCTCTTCGCCGAACCAAGCGGACGTCTACGCCACCGATCGGGTCACCGGATCGGCGACGCTGGTCGGCGTGGCCCACTCCACACCGCTGGGCACCTTTCCGCCGTCCGGGCAAAGTGGACAGTCGGCTTTCCTCGCGAGCAGCGCCGAACCGTCGGTCAGCGCCGACGGGAGGTACGTCGCGCTGGCCACCGCCGACGCGGCGGGCAACGTCGACCAGGCGATCCCGCAGGGTGTCACGAACGCCTACGTCTGCGACCGCGACACCAACGCCGACGGCGTCTTCGACGAGCTGATCCCGCCTCCCGCGCCGGCCACGCAGAACCCGGTGCGCGAGACCTACTGCACCTATGTCGGCGACGGAACCCACCCGTCGGCGCACCCGTACCTCTCCGCCGACGGCAGCTCGGTGGCCTGGGTCGACACCACCACCGACACGGTGTCGGTCACCCGCCTGACCAAGGACGCCCAGGGCCGGCTCCAGCCGCCGTCCGCCGCCGCGGTGGTCGCCGTCCCGCCGGCCGCCGCGCAGCACGAGAACACGACGCACCCCGTCCTCGACCGGCACGCCGACTACCTCGTCTACACGACGGTCGTGACCGTGACCCTGCCCTTCGTCACCACCGTCCCGGAAGTCGTCGGCTACGACTTCGCCGCGGGCCGTTCGGACCGGCTGGACCTGACCGCGTCCGGCTCGACCTACGGCAGCCCGGCGACCGGACCCGGCGTCACCCTGACCGCGGCGGCGGTCTCGGGGGACGGTGCCCGGGTCGCGTTCCAGTACCAGCCGGCTCCCGACGCGGATCCGCAGGTGATCGTGCTGGACCGCGATCCCGACGGCGACGGCGCGCGGGCGCCCGGGGCACCGGGCGAACCGGTCACCTCCACGGTGGTCTCCCGGCGCACCGATGGCACGGACGGTGACGGCGCGAACCCCGTCCTGAGCGCCGATGGCCGCTACGTCGCGTTCGTCACGGCGGCCACCGGGATGCACGACGGCGCCGACACCGCGGGGACGACCTGTCTCACCGGGCCGCAGGCCTTCGTGGTGTGCCAGGTCGTCGCGCGGGACGTGACGGTCGATCTGGCGCGTGAAGCCGCGGCGACCCCGCGCCTGGCCGCCGGGCTGGTCTCGGCCACGACGACGGCGTGCACCGGCGCCGAGGGTTGCGGTGGCAACCGGTCCAGCGCCACGCCCGCCGTTTCGGCGGACGGGTCCGTGGTCTCGTTCGCGTCGGCGGCGACCGATCTCGTCGCCGCCGACACGAACAACAGCACCGACGTCTTCCAGCACCGGTTCACCCCGCAGTTCGCCTCGGCGGGAGCCTCCTTCCCGACCACTCCGGCCGGGCAGAGCTCCAGCGCGACCCTCGACGTCGGCCAGTCCGGCTTCGGTCCGCTCCCGGTGGGCCCGGTCACCGTCACCGGACCGGCCGCGGCCGACTTCGCCGTCGGCGCGGGGCAGACGTGCACCGGGAGCACCCTGTACGAGGGTGACCGGTGCGCGCTCACGGTGACGTTCACGCCGTCGGCGACCGGGGCCCGGACCGCGTCGCTGGCCCTGTCGTCCGCGGACGGCGGAACGAGCACGACGATTCCCCTGGTCGGGCTGGGCGGTGCGGCACCGCCGCCCGGGCCGGGGCGGATCGAGGTGACCTCCGGGACGACCGATTTCGGGCCCGGCCGGTTGCTCGGCACGAGTGCTCCGAAACCGGTGGTGCTGATCAACCGCGGGGGTGCCCCGCTGGTGGTGACCGGCGTCGCCCTGCCGCCCGCGGCCCTGGGGACCGACAGCTTCCCGGAGGATTACGCGATCAGCTCCGACGGGTGCACCGGCCGGACCCTCGTCACCTTCGCGACGTGCACCGTGGAGTTCACGCACACCCCCCGGGCCGGGGGCGTGCGCCCGGCCACGGCCGAGATCACCGACAGCACCGGAGCCACCACGGAGGTCCTGCTCACCGGGTCCGGTGTGACGCCCACGCTCACGATCACGCCGGCCGTCAGCAAACCCGGCCGGGTCGTCACGGTGACCGCGACCGGCCTGCCGGTGTCGACCGCGATGAGCATCACCGGGCTGGGGCCGGCCCAGCCGGTCACGACCGACGCGCAGGGCGGGTTCGCCGTCGCGTACCTGCTGCTGCCGCACAGCGCGACCGGTCCGCTGGAACTGACCGCGCAGGACGCCGGCGGCACCGTGTCCGCGCGGGCCGGCGTGCTGATCCAGCAGCGGTCGTCCGAGCCCCCGGACTTCACCGGATGACCCCCTCACCGGGCTCGACCGCGGAAGCGGAAGGGTTCCCGGTGAGGCTGCGTCCCGTGGTGCCTGTTCGGGCCGGTCCACCGGGCGTTCGCCGCGTTACGCTGGACACGCTTTCACCACAGTGGACCGCGTCGCTGCGCGAAACCGGCGCCCGCGAGCGCGTCGACCGGCTCACCGACGATCGCCGCGGGCCGTCCCGGAGGAGGAGCACGCTCATGGTCGTCGTCCGGAGTGCTGCCGCCGGCCCGGGGTGCGCCCGCTCCGGCCCGCTCGGCCGGCGCGCCTGCCCGAACGAGTGCCCGAACGGGCGTAACCCCGCCGCGGCACCGGAGCATGCTGGGGCGATGGAGGCCACGGCGACCGCAGAACGCGCGCAGGAACGTAGTGCTGCCACCCCACCCCCGGCGGAACCCGGCTGCTCCCTGCGCGAAAGCTTGCTCGCGCCGCTGGAGTTCACGCGGTGGGCGGAGTGGGCCCACGACACGGGGGATCCGCGGCGCCTGCTGGCGGACTACGGACGGGGGAGCGAGGCCTGGCTGCGCGTCGCGGCGTCCGGCGGGGACGAGCGGGGTGCGCTGAACCGGATGAGCGGGACGTTGATGGAGCTCCGCCTCGCCGTCCTGGAGGGGGCCGGCCTGCTCGAGCGACTGCGGAACCCGGTGGTCCCGGCACTGCGGCACCTGGGCGCGCTGTGGCTCGACGAAGGGCGTGCCGCGCTGGCGGCGCTGGTCGGGGTGCCCGGCGGACGGGCGCTGCCCACCGTCCCGGTGGACCAGGCCGCGTTCGCCGCGCTCGGCCACACGTGCCGGTTGCTGCGGCGGGCCGGGGGCTACACCCAGTTCGCGGTGACCGCCGAACTCGCCGTCAGCCAGTACATCCTGGTCGCCGGGGAGTGGAACGCCCTCACCTGCGCGACCCCGGCTCGCCCGGCCACCGCGGAAACCACCGTCCTCGACGTGCTGGCGCGGCTGTCCGAGGTCGTCGTGGCCCTGCTCACCAGCACCGGCCGGGAACTGGACCTCTTCGAAGAGCAGCTGGGGACGTGGCTGGCCGATTACACCGCGCTGCTCGCCGCGGTCGAAGCCGCCGCGGAGATCCTCGGCGGCCTGCTGGGCTCGCGCCGGGTGCTGGACGCGGTGACGGGGCTGGTCGCCGTGCCCGCGATCCCGGGTTACATCCAGCCTTCCCGCATCGCGTAGGCGACCGCGTGCGAGCGGTTGCGCAGGTGGAAGCGGTTCGTGATGTCGTGCAGGATGTTCTTGATCGTGCGCTCCGAGTAGCTGAGCAGGTCGGCGATCTCCTTGGTGTCGAGGCCGTCGGCGACCAGCCGGAGCACGGCGACCTCGCGGTCGCCCAGCCCGGCGGGGAACGCGGTGTTCGCCGTCCCTTCCCGCTGAGCGCGCGCGACGTGGGAGAGGAACCGGTTGAGCAGGTCGGGCGGCAGGTCCGGCTCGCCGATCGAGGCCCGCTGGATGGCGTGGACCATCTTCGGCGCGGACACTTCGGAGCGCCAGACGAGCACCGTGACCCCGAGCTCGATCGCCTCCAGCATCTCCTCGTCCGCGAGAGCGCGGATGACCAGGACCACTCTTCGGCACCCTTCGGCTCGGAGGCTTCTCAGCACGTGCAGCAGTTCTTCGTCGAGGGTGTCGCCGATCACGACCGCGACCCCCTCTTCGGGCTCGGTGAAATCGGTGAGGAGCTGGATCTCCACCTCGTAGCGCAAGGTGGCCGAGACGCCAATCGTGGACATCGAGTCGGTGCCGCGGACGACAACGGGGATGCGGTTCATGCTGACTCCAGAACTCCAGTGCCCGACCGTGCGGCGGTTGCGGCAGGTGGTGGACCGTGACCCGGCCTCGCGGCGAATGCTAATTCCGGTTCCTCCCGGTGGCACTGTGCAAACCCGCCATCGCCGAGGATCGTCGTGTGCAGAGTCAGCACCCCGGCTGCCCGTGCGGTCAGACGAAGAGCTGCACGGTCACGCTGCCCGAACCCTCCAGCCAGACCTCGTACTTGCACCGTCCGATCGGGACCCGGCACTGCTCGTCCGCCCAGCCGAAGGACGAAAAGGCGATGTACTTGCGCTCATCGCCGTCCTCCTCCAGCACGACGGACGCGGTGTTGTTGAACGGTTCCTTGTCGTCGGTGTAGACGACTTTCGCCCAGCACCGCAGGCGTGCGGTGAACAACCTGGGGGTGAAGCAGAACACCACGCAGTCCTCGTCGAACGGCACCTCGCCGAGGTGGATCTCGGGGGCGACGACGGTGAATCCCACGTCGTACTCGGTGGTCTTGCGCCATTCGTAGTGGACGTCGAGTGCCATGGTGGTTCCCCATCCGGTAGCGGTCGCTTCATCCCGCATCTTCGCGCCGGTGCCGCCCCCGCGTACTGCGTGATCGGGCACCGGCCACGCGAACCGGGCCGCTGCCCCGGCGGATTCCTCTTCGGGTGAGGCCGGGCCGCCCGGAGCGCGGACGATCGGCACCATGGCCGAGGAGAGACCACCGTTCCCGCCGCTGCTCGCCGGTCGGTGGGTGCCGTCCCTGCACGACGAGGACATCGCCGCGCTGGTCGGTACCTACGAACGGGACCGTGCCCGGCTGGCGGCGCGTCCCCCGGGTCTCGCGCCGGGCACCGCCGGGCCGTTCGCCGGCCGGGACCCGACGGCCGAGTCGATGCTCGGCACCCTCGCCGTCCTGCACGTGCTGGCCTCCTCGACGTTCGAGCGGCTGTGCCGGGTCACTCTGCTGCTCGGGCCGGCGCTGCACGAGTTCAGGGGCCGATCGGGCACACCCGGCGGGGAGCGCGAGCGTGTCGCCGAACCGCCGGTCACCGCCCATCGTGACCTCGTCGCACTCGGTGAACGCCGGTCGCGGCTGAAGATCGCGGAGCACGCCACCGGGTTCCTCGTGCGCGCCGGCGGCGGGGCGCGGGCACCGCGACCGGACTCATATTGCGGGCCCACCGCGACCGCCACCGGCCCGGCCGAGCGTCGCCGGCCGAGCTCTCGCGCCCGGAACCTGCGCCGCCGGCTCGACGGGCTCGAACTGGCCCTCGACGCGACGCTCGGTGCCGGGCTGACGACGTTCCTCGCGACGAGCACCGGCTGGGCCGAGCGGTACGCGACGATCATCGACGAGATCAACGCCTGTCACGTGGCTGTCCGCGCCTACACCCGCGGACAGCCCGGTGAGGTCGTGGCCGGACCGGTCACCGGGTGAGTGGCGCGGCCGCGCGCTCTTCCCGCAGCAGAGTCCGCATGATGACCCGGGCGTCGTGGATGCGGGAACGCACGGTGCTCACCGGGACGTTCAGGTGCTCGGCGATCTCGCGGTAGCCCAGCCCGCAGAAGTCCCGCAGTACCAACGCCTGGGCGAGGTTGCGCGTCCGTCGCTCGAGCTGGTCCAGCGCGTCGAGCAGGTCGACCCGGGACCCGGCGGTCAGGCTCGTCCGGCGCGGGTCCGGGACCTGGTCGTGGCGCTCGAGCGGGATCCGCTCGGCCGCGTGGCGCTGGAGGGCCCGGTACTTCTGGCGGCAGCTGTTGGCCATCACCGCGTACAACCAGGTGCGGAAGGAGCTGCGCCCTTCGAAGCCGCCGATGCGCTCGGCGATGATCAGCAGGACGTCCTGGGCCGCTTCTTCGGCGTCTTCGACGTGGGAGAGGAACCGGCCGCAGCCGCGCAGCACGTCCGGCCACACCTCGCGCAGCAGCCGGTCCAGCGCTCCCCGATCACCGTCGCGGGCCCGCTCGGCCAGCAGCGTCAAGGTGTCGGCGGGTGCAGTCATCGGTTCCACTCCTCGCCCGGTCGGCAGATCCCGGCGGATGTTAACGGCTCGCCCGGACGTCTCGTGGAGCCCACGCCTCCCGCGCGGCCGCTGTGAAAGTTCCCACGCGGCACCAACTTCTGTCTCTCGGCCGCACACACGCCGCGGCGTGACCGGGAGTGTGTGCGCGGTCACCGTCCCCAACTTTCCGGCCGGGGCGCGCATCAGTCCAGTACCGGTTCCATTCGCCTCGACGCACGGGAAGGCTTGATCCCTTGGTACCGCTCGACGCGCCACCGCCCGATCGCAGCTGCACCGTCTGCGGAAGCCTGCCCGAAGCCGCGGGCCCGGCACCGCTCGGCTGGGTCGCCTGGTGCTGGTCACCCGAAGTGGGCTTCCACCTGTTCGGGGAGGCCGGGCGGCCGCTCGCGGTGGTGGCCACCGGCTCGGTCGAGGCCCAGCCGAGCCAGCTGCTGCCCAGCCAGGCCTTCGAGCTCGGCCTCTGGTACGACCCGCCACACGGCGACCAGCCGACTTCGGAGTTCTTGAGCGGTGTGGTGCAGTTCCTCGACCAGTGGCGGGGCGATCTCTACCTGGTGGCCCTGTTCGGCTACGAGGCGCAGGGTCTGACCGAGCTCGATCGCGCACCCGCGGCCCGCCGGGCCGTGCTCGCCGAGGCGACCCGGTTCGTGGTGTCGACGGTCGACGTCGGGGACTGGCGCGAGCCCCTGCTGGCGGCCAGTGCCGCGGCGGGTGCCACGCACTGGTCCTGCGGGGCGCGCGACGCCGTCTCGGTCGCGAACGCGCTGCCCGCGGCCATCCCGGAAACACCGCTGGCGCTGACCGCACGGGCGCTGTTCACCCACCTGTGCGCGGCCGAGGTCGGCCCGCGGGCGCTGTGCCGGGCCGCGCACCTGCTGGTACTGGCCGGCGCGGGCACCGCGGTGATCGGCACCTGGCTGCTCTACATCGCGCGGGTGGCGCGGCAGCAGCTGGACTCGGTCGGAGCCTGGTCGTGAGGCGGCCCCGCGACGAGCCGTCCCGGCGGCCGGGACCGATCGTGACGCGGCGGCCGTTCCCGGCTCGCGGGGCCGGCGACTCGGTGATCGCGTACGTTCGGGCGATGAGTGCTCCTGGCGTGCGTGGTCCGGCCGCGCGGCGGCTGCGTGGGGTCGCGCGGCGGGCCTTCCCCTGGTGCCTGTCGGCCGACGCGGTGGCCGCGCTCACCGGTTCGGCCGCACCGCGGTGGTGGACCAAGCCCGTGCTCGTGCCGGTCCTGGCCGCGGCCGCGCCGCCACCCGACCCCGGGCTCGCCGTCGGCCTGGCCGGTTCCTGGATCGGGGACCTCGCCCTGCTCGGGACCACCGACCGGCACTTCCGGGCCGGAATCGCGGCGTTCGCCGCGGCCCACGCCGGCTACGCCGCGTCGTTCGCCGCCCGTGGCGGCCGGCCGCCGCTGCGCCGCGCCGCGCCGATCGCCGCCGCCGGGGTGGGGGGAGCGTGGTTCTTCGGCCGGGCGGCGGGCGACCTGGCCGGCCCGGTCCGGGCCTACGCGCTGGCCATCGCGGCCATGGCGATCACCGCGGCCGGCCTGCGCGGCCCCGGCTCGCGGCGGGTGGTCACCGGAGCCGGCGTGTTCATGCTGTCGGACGCGCTGATCGGGCTGCGCCGGTTCGTCCTGCCGCCCACCTGGTCGCGCCCGGCGGACCTGATGGTGATGCTCACCTACGGCGTCGCCCAGTGGCTCATCCACACGCCGGGGTCAGGTGAAGGCCGCCGCGGGGCCGATGCCGAGCGCGGCCGGTCCGATGTGGGTGAGCGCCGCGGGTGAGTACCACCGCGGGTCGAGGGTGAACCGGGCGATCGAGACCGTCAGGCCGGGGCGCAGCGTATCCACGTCCACCACGGTCCCGGCGTCGGTGAGCAGGCAGATCACGTCCGGGGTGGTCGCCACCGGCCGCCCGTTCACCGCCGCCGCCAGGAACTGCTCCCGCGCGTCGACCCTGGCCACCTCGCCCGTCCCGGCCTCCAGCGCGATCGCCCACGGCCGTGCGGGTGCCGCGGACCGCCGCGCCTCGGTGATCGTGCCGCGGAAGACGACCTCGCCACCGGTCGCGGCCACCAGCCGGGCCGGGTCGAGCACCACCGGCGGCGCCAGCGCCCGGCCGATCCGCCAGGCCCGCGTCAGCGAGCCGCCGACGCCGTCCCGGGCCAGGTCGCCGGCCCGGACCAGGCACAGGGCCATCGCCACCCAGCCGCCGAGGCCCGCGCACCCGGCTTCGACCAGGCGCTCGCACGTGGTGATCGAGCCGCATTCGACGAGCGCGGCGTTGCCACGGGGGTCCTGCAGCGCGACCGGCCCGCTCACGGGGCGGGTCCCGCCGAGCAGCAGCTGGGCCAGCCCCGGGAACGACCGGCCCGCCAGATCACCGTCCACCACCGGCAGCCCCAGGTCGTGGGCGGCGAGCGCCCCCGCGACGACGTTCATCCCGCCCACCTGCGCGCCGGCGACCGCGGTGAGCTCGACCCCGCGGTGGGCGGCCAGGGCCCGGGCCGCCTCGGACAGTTCCAGCCCGCTCGGCGGGAGCTCGCTGAGCGCCAGTGGTGAGCCGCGTAGCGCGACGTGTGCCACCCAGGCGTCACCCGGCAGGTCACGGGCGGGAACCACGGGAACGGCGCCGGCCGGCCCGAGCACGTGGCACATCAGCTCGGTCAGCAGCGCCGTGTGCGGCCCCTGTCCCGCGCCGCCGGCCAGCACCAGGCCACCACGGGTGACGTCGGCCAGCGCCGCACGGTCGAGCAGCGTCAGCCCGGGGCGGGCGGAGTCCGCGGCCGCGGCGCTCATCGGCCCGGCCCGGGGGTGCCGACCGCGTGCACCCGGATCCGGGTCATCTCCTGCGGCAGGTGGTGCAGCGGCACCACGTCGACGTCGGTCAGGGTGATCGACCCGATCGCCGCACCGGCCGCGATGGCGCGTTCCGCCGCCTCCCGGCAAGCCGCTTCGGTCAGTGCTTCGACGTCCTGCCCGCGGCTGCCGACGATCCGGTCGACGTGCCCGCCGACGTCCGCGACCGCCGCGCCCACCGCACCGGCCACGGCGAACCCTTCCGGCCGGAGCACGGCCTCGGCGACGCCGTCGACCCGGTCGGGTACCAGGAAGCCCGCGCCGCCGACGGCGATCAACGGTCCGGTGTGCTCGGCGGCGACCGTGTCCTCGATGCGCCGGCGGGCCACGGCCAGCATCCGTGCGGCGACGTGCCCGGGGAACCCCGGCAACCGTCCCGCATCCCCGAGCTGCGTGGCCCCGGCCAGCACGGCGATGTCGGTGAGGGTCAGGTGCGATCCGCCGAGGACCCGCGGCAGCGGGTGCACCCCGGGAGTCAGCCGCAGGCCGGTACCCGTTCCGCGCACCGAGGAACCGCCGCCCACACCGAGGATGCGCACGTCGGGGGTGCGCGAATTCGTGTGCACGCCCGCTGTGCGCACGGTGTCCACAGTGGTCCGGGGGTAGCCGTGGCGCAGGAGCCCGATCCGCGTCCGGGAATTGCCGATGTCGACGACGACACCGTCCTGGTACCCGGAAAGGAAACCCGCGCCCCGGATCGCGTTCGCGCTCCCGGCGGCGAACGTGGCGACCGGGAACCGGCGGGCGTGCTCGCCGTCCATGACGGTGCCGTCGTTCTGGCTGACGTACAGCGGCGCGGTGATCCCCGCCGCGGCGAGGTCGGCCGACACCCGGGTCAGCGTCCGGTCGGCGAGTGCGCGCAGGGACGCGTTCAGCACGGTCGCGTTCTCCCGGCCGATCAGGCCGACGTGCCCGACTTCGTGCGACTGGGTGACCCGCAGCCGCGGCAGGTGGTGTTCGATCAGCTGCTTCGCGCGCCGCTCGAAGCCGGCGTCGACGGTTGCGCCCGCCGACGAGAGCGCCACGTCGCCGATGCCCGCCGCGTCGATCTCTTCCAGCGCCCGCAGGAACTCCGCGGTGGGGAACGGGCCGAGGGCTCCTCCGGTGGCCGTGCAGCCGCCGAGCAGGACGAAGTGCTTGCCGCCCAGTGCCTGCGCGAGTTCCGGCGGCCAGCCCGCCAGCGGCAGCAGCCCGCGGGGTGACGGCACGGCGAACCGGATCACGGCGGTCGGGACCAGCCCGCGGGCCTGCGTGACGGCGTCGAGGAACTGCCGGGTCCCGAGCATCACCGCCGAGATCGCGTCCGGGGCGAAGCCGGTCGCCGCCCGCAGGGCGCGGATCACCGCCGGCAGCACCGAAAGGTGGTCGCCGGAGGTCGGCAGCTTGACGGCGCCGAGGACGCGCTCGCGGTCCACCAGCACACCGTCGGTGGTGGACCGGCCGACGTCGATCCCGATCCGCATCAACGGCCCCCGCTCGCGGCTGC
Source organism: Amycolatopsis sp. NBC_01307 (assembly GCF_035975215.1). NCBI lineage: Bacteria > Bacillati > Actinomycetota > Actinomycetes > Pseudonocardiales > Pseudonocardiaceae > Amycolatopsis > Amycolatopsis sp. NBC_01307. The sequence goes on from NZ_CP108403.1 coordinate 1,896,737, forward strand.
GCGAGATCCCGGGCTTCCGGTGTTCGGCGGGATGGTGTTTCGACCCTCCACGTCGGACCTCCTCGTCTGCGAAAATCCCGTTGTCCCAGGCTCCTGGCACCGAAGCGCGCGGTGCACCGCGTCGACGGACAGCGGATTCCCCCAGCCGCGCGAGGTTACGCATTGACCACCCGGCCGGGTGACGGGCTACCCGTTCGGGCAAGCGGTACGTGAATCCCGCGGCGTAGCGTGAAGGACCGACGGTTCGGAGGTGAGTCAGCCGTGGGAGATTTCCTGCTGCGCACGGGCGACGAGCTGCAGATCGCGATGGCGGCACCGGTGATCGTGCCGATCGTCCAGAAAGCGGTCCCCCTGCTCGGGTCGAGCCGGTCGGTCACCGCGATCCGCGTCGCCGCCTGCCTGAAGGGCGACGAACTCCCGCCGGCGCTCCGGGTGCCGGTGCCGTACGTGTCGCCGCCGTTCACCGTCGGCGGCACCGGGACCTTCGTGATCGCGCTGCCCCCGGCACACTTCACGTCGTCGAGCCGCAACGGGCTTTCGTTCCTGCTCAAGGGCGCGATGTTCCCGGTGACGTTCACCGTGCAGACCCCGGCCACCAACCCGGTCCCGGTCCCGGGCGCCCCGAAGACGGACCCCGTCCCGACCAAGGCGGGCACCGGTGTGTTCATCACCCGCAACACGACCGTCCGGCTGGCCTGACTGCCTCATCGCGCACCGCCCGCTGCCCGGCGGGGTGCCTCGCCGAGGACCGCCGCGGCGGGACCACGAACGTACGTTGTGGACGATCCGCGAGGACTCACGCGGATTTTCGGTGCAGGTTCCCCGAGGAGGTCGTATTGGCCGAGCGCAAGAGCGTGTCAGTCACCCCGAAAGCCCGGTTCCGCGTGGGGTGGGCCAAACCCGCCGCGCTGCTCGGCACCTTGGCGGTGGCGGTGTACGCCGTGTGCGCGGTCGGTACTCCGGCGTCGCCGGGGTACATCGCCTTGGCCAGCCACACCCCCCGTACGTGCGACGCCGGCGTGGGCAGCACGGGGGACACCTACCAGGTGGGGTCCTCCGACAAAGCGATCCAGCTGGTGGTCAGCGGCGCCAACGGCGGAGGGAGCGGGGATGTGGGGTCGGACGGGCAGAACGGCGGTGGGAACGGCGCCACGGTGACGGCGACGCTGGTCATCCCGGCCGGAACCCTGCTCAGATTCATCAAGGCGAGCGCGCAGTCCGGGTGTCATCGAGGAGGCAGTTCCGGCGACGGCTCGGGGTACGGCGGCGGCAGCAGCGCCGTGATCGACGACGCCACGAAGGAAATCCTCGTCGAAGCGGGCGGTGGCGGGGGCGGCGGAAACCAGAACCAGGGCAGCACCGGCGGTCGCGGGGGCAACGCCGGCGGCCCGGGTGGTGGCTCCATGGGCGGAACCGGCTTCAACTCGGACGCTCTCGGCGGCGCCGGCGGCGGCCAGTGCACGGCGGGTTCGAACGGTCAAGGCGGCAACGGCGAGCAGGCGAGCGCCCGAGCCGCCGGTGGCGGTGGCGGCGGCGGGTGTTCGGGCGGCGGTGGTGGCGGAGCCGGCCGGAGCGGTGGTCTTGTCGCCGGTGGCAACGGTGGTGGCGGTGCCAGCTCCTACGTGGCGCCCGAATTCGGCTCGCTGAACCCGTCGTTCCTCTCGAATTCGCCGGCGACCAGCAGCGTCGCTTACCACCGGAGCGGGGTGAGCGTCACCTTGACCGCCGCGCTGCCGGCGACCAGCCCGATCCAGAGCGGGGACAAGGTCACCTACACGGCCGTCGTGCGCAACGTCGGTGACACCACCGTCAGCGGGGTCCTGGTCGACCCGCCCGCGAACTCGCAGATCTCGGTGTGCGAGAAGTTCACCGGAACGGTCAGCGACGGCAGCGGCCTGAACACCCAGCTGGCGCCACCGTCCAGTTACGGCGCGCCGGACGGCGAGCGGGTCGAGTGCACCTACACGAGAACGGTCACCCAGGCCGACATCGACGGCCACTCGTCCTACAGCGGGCAGATCACCGCGAAGTTCACGACGCCGGCGGACGACCCGATCACCGTTTCGCTCGTCAGCAACCCGACGACCACGGAGATCACCCCGGCCCCGGGCATCACCCTGGCGGCCCCCGTGGTCGTCTCGAACCCGCCGGCCGGGGGATTCGTCGCCGGGAGCACGATGACCTTCACCTTGACCACGAACAACACCGGGAACACGACCCTGACCGGGATCACCGGCTCCGTGAAGCTGCCCGTCGCCAACCCGCCCGCCGGGGGGCCGGCCGAAGTCACGCTCAACTGCTCGACCGCGAACATCCTGCCGGCCAAGAGCGCGACGTGCACCACGGCCGCGTACACCGTCACCCCGGAAGACGTCAAGAAGGGATCGATCGCCGCGAAGGCCTCGGCTGCTTCCGCGCAGAAGACGTCCGACGTCGTCGACGTGCCGATCGCCCTGACCCAGGTGACGAAGTTCGAGACGACCCTGACGCACGTCGGGCCCGCCGCTGCGAAGCCGCGCAAAGACGACACGGTCGCCTTCACCGCCACGCTGACCAACCGGGGTACGGCGACGCTGAAGAACGCGGCGGTTTCGCTGCTGGCCTGCAACCAGTCCGCGGCCGTCCTGGAACCCGGGGCGTCCGTGAAGTGCGACGTCACCTACACGATCACGCTGAACGACATGAACGCCGGCGGGGTGTCGTTGACGGCGACCGGGTCGGCCGGGGACACGAACGGCACGCAACTGCCGCAGCAGAACACGCCCGACACCGTGACGCTCGCGGCCGATCCCGGTCTGACGGCCGATCTGGTCTACACGACTTCCACGCCCAGCACTCGCAAACCCGCCAAGGACGACGTCGTCCACTACGCGGCGACGGTCAAGAACACCGGCACGGTGACCCTTTCGACACTGACCACGAAGGACACCCAGACACCGGCGCCGGCCACCGAGATCGCGTTCACCTGCGACCAGGCGAAGCTCGACCCGGACGCGACCGCGACCTGCTCGGCCGACTACGCGATCACCACCGACGACATCAGCGGCGGACAGCTCGCGAACACGCTCCTCGTGTCCGGGAAGCCGCCCAACGGCAACGCGGTCAGCGGCACCGGTACGACGACCGTCGCGCTGGCGCAGCTGGCCAAGCTGTCGAGCACGATCAAGGTCACCGACGCCGGGGACACCAACTTCGACGGCGTGGTGAACACCGGCGACAAGCCCATCCTGGAGGTCGCGGTCACCAACAGCGGCAACGTGCCGGTTTCGGGGGTGGTGCCGGTCGTCGAGGCGAACGACGCGACGCTGGACTGCAGCGGGCCGACGGACGCGATCGAGCCGGTGGGGACCTTCACCTGCACGCCGACCTACACCGTGACGAAGGCCGACGTCGCCGCGGGATCGATCAGGTTCGCGGTGACCGCGAGCGGGACGGATCCGGGCGGCAACACGGTCGACACGACCAGCTCGGTCTCGCGGACCACGGGCGCCGATCCGGTGACGTCCACGACCACGACGCCGCCGGTCGACGACACCAGCGTCACGACCTCGCCGCCCACGAGCGCCACCAGTGATCCGGCGAGCTCGGCTTCGTCGTCGGCCGCGGCCGTGGTGACCACGACCGGGCCGCCCGCGGCGGCCGGCGCCGCCGCCACGAAGTCGTCCGGAGGTTCCTTGCCCACCACCGGTTCCGACGTCGGCGGGCTGCTGGCCATCTGCGCGATGCTCGTGCTGGTCGGCGGCGGGTTGCTGCTGCTGGTCCGGCCGGCGCGGCGCCGCCGGCGGGGCTGACCCCGAGAACACGCGTTCCCCCGGTCGTGCTCGGCGGGCCACGGCCGGGGGGACGCGCCCACCCGGTGGCCGCGCGAGCGGGCCACCGAACGAAGCTGGGTGTCACCGTGAAGAACGGTGACACCCAGCGCTTCGTCGTGCGGAAAGCGGACCGGGAATTCAGTCGCGCACCGTGAGTGAGTCCCGGGCCAGGGTTTCCACGTCCGCTTCGGAGAGCCGGACCCGGACGTGATCCGGGGTCGGTACCGGCTTGTCGTCGACGACTTCGCCTCGTTTTCCCGCGTGCCGCCCGGCCGCGACCACCACCCGGGTGCCGGTCCTCAGCCGCCGCGGGCCCAGTTCGTCGCGCAGGATGCCCTCCAGGGTGGTCTCGGCGCGCCGGAGCCGCACGATGACCCCGGCGGCGACGGTCAGCACCTGGGCGAGGGAAACGGCCAGCAGCAAGGAGAAGTAGGCGACCGTGAGCAGTCCGTCGGCCGCGACCGCGACGAGCGCGACGGCCCGCAGGTCGACGGGCCCCCGCCGGGGTCTCGCTAGCAGCCCGCCGGACATCCGGACGACCTCCCGGGCTCCGCGGGCCGGGAACGGTGCCGTGAATTCTTGTTCGTGATCATTTTCCGTGTTCCTTTTCGGTGTGGTGTTGGCCGACTCTTCCGGGTCCGGAAAATTGTCAGTACAACGTGGGTGGGGAGACATTCGAATTTTGTTGGACGCGATTATCCGAGTCAATGACTGCGCTGTGCCGGGTGAGGGTGTCTGCCTGAAAGAGCACGCTGAGCTTGATCATCCTGTCGTTTTGCCGAGCAGGATGTCGTGCTTACCGGGACATGATCGAGAATATTTCCCATTTCGGCGCGTGCGGGTGGGTGTATGCCGGAAGCTCACCGGAATCGTGCGGTCACCGCTGCCCGTGCCGGCTACGCTTCGCGACGCGGAAATTGCGAAGGGGTGATGCATGACGATCCGCTTGGACCGTGATCCCGGTGAACTGCCGGGCGAATTGCTCCGGGAGTCCGCTGTGCCGGGAGCGGCGGCGCGGATCACCGGGGGCGGTCGGGCCGGCTGTTCGCCCGCGGCCGCTGCCGGAGCCGCCGGATGTGGCAGCCGAGGCCACGCCGGCACAGGAGCACCCGGCCGGTCGGCAGCCGAGTCAGCCGGTCCGCTTCCGGCGTCACGGTCACCGCGGCCGGCCGCGCCGCGATCGCCGGGATGCGCCGGCCGGCGGCTTCCCCGAGCCGTCCCGGCGGGTCGCGCGGTACACCCTGGTTCGTTTCTCGGGAAGGCGCCGGCCGGCGAGAGTTCCGGGAACACGGCCAGGACGTCGGCGGGTAGCACGTTCGTGCCGCACCCGGTCGGCCAGTCCGATCGGCCTGTCCGATCGGACAACGACGATGAGGGGAACTGCCTGATCGGCCTCGCGGCCGGACTTCGCCCGCCGCGCGTACCGGGTGTGTGCTCGATGCGGAGGGCCGAATGATCACCGAAACGAGAAGCGCATTGACTGACGTGGGGACGGGCCGGTCCGGGAAGCTGGTCGTCGTCGAAGATCATCCGATCTACCGGGACGGGCTGGTCCGCGTGCTGAAGCGGTCGGCCGACATCCGGGTGGTGGCCGAGCTGGGGACCGGCCGGGAGGCGCTCGCCGCGGCCCATGAGCACGCGCCGTGCACCATGGTCGTCGACTACAACCTCCCGGACCTGACCGGGATCCAGGTGGCCGCGACCATCGCCCGGGAGGGGCTGGACTGCCGCGTGCTGATCATCTCCGCGCTGCTGGACGGCGTGGTGGCCTACCGGGCGCTGGAGGCCGGCGCGGCCGGGTTCATCGGCAAGGACGCCGACAGCGACGAGATCCTCGACGCGGTGCTGCGTGTGAGCTCGGGTCAGACTGTGCTGCCGCCGGCCGTCGCGGGCGGGGTGGCCGGCCAGATCCGGCTGCGGGCCACCTCCCGGGGGCCCGCGCTGAACGACCGCGAGCGGGAGATCCTCCGGTCGTTCGCGGCCGGGCTGAGCATTCCCCAGGTCGCGCGCAACCTGTTCCTCAGCCCCAGCACCATCAAGGCCCACGCGCAGAAGCTCTACGACAAGCTGGGCGTCTCCGACCGGGCCGCGGCCGTCGCCGAGGCCATGCGCCGTGGCCTCGTCGAATAGCGGCCGGCCGCCGGCGGCCGCGACCCGGCCGATCACCGGGGGAGCCGCCTGGAGCCGGGTCGTGGTCGTGCTGCCGATGCTGGTCAGCACGCTGGTCGCGCAGACCGCGCACTGGACGGCGTTCCTGGTCACCCTCGGGCTCTACGGCGCGTGGACCCTCGCCTTCCTCGCCTGGCGGCTCGGGACGGCGACGTGGTCGTTCCTGCTGCCCGCCGCGATCGACATCGGCGCGATCACGGTGCTCTCGCTGTTCGCCGGCGGTCCCGCTTCGGAGATCGGGTACGCCTACATCCTGGTGCCCTTCACCGCGGTCGCGAGCTACCGGCCGTGGCTGACGGCGCTCGCCGGGACGGCGTCGGCGCTGGCCTACCTCGCACTCGTCCCGCTGGCGCTGGACCCGGCCGACATCGAGCGCCTGGACCCGGACCGCGGCGCGCCCTACGACCTGCTGCGCGCGTTCGGCTTCGCCGGCTACCTGGTCTGGTTCGGCGTCGTCTGCACGGTGGTCGCGGCCCTGCTCGTGCGGCGCGAACGCCGGATCGCCGACCTGGTCGGCGTGCAGGAACGGCTCGTCGCCGACCTGATCGGCGCCGAGGAGCGGGAGCGGGCCGCGCTCGCCGACGCCCTGCACGACAGCGCCGTCCAGAGCCTGATGGCCGCCCGGCTGGAGCTGTCCGACGCACCGGTGCCGCTCGAGGAGCGCACCCGGGTGCTGGACCTGCTGGACACGACGGTCGCCGAACTCCGCCAGGCCGTGTTCGACCTGCACCCGCGGGTGCTGCTGGAGCTCGGCATCGCCGCCGCCGTCGAGACGCTGAGCGAGCGCAGCGCGGAGCGGGGCGGGTTCGCGGTCGGCTTCCACGCGGCGGTGACCGCCGAGCACCCGGCCGAGGCGATGCTCTACTCGGTCGCCCGGGAGCTGCTCGCCAACGTGGTGCGCCACTCCCGGGCCCGGAACGTGCGCGTGGAGCTGCGCGAGGAGCGGGGCCGCCTGGGCCTGACCGTCACCGACGACGGCGTGGGTTTCCCGCCGTCGATCCTCGCCGAGCGACTGACCGGCGGCCACGTGGGCCTGGCGAGCCACCGCGTCCGGGTGGAGGGCGCGGGGGGCAGTTTCACCCTGCGGACGAGCGAAGGCGGCGGAACCGAGGTGGAGGTGTGGCTGCCCGGCTGAGCCGGGGTCAGTCGTTCATTTCCTTCAGACCTTCGGTCTGGATCTTCTTCTTCGTGATCCGCTTGAGCGCGTTCGTCAGTTCCCGGTCGAAGACGCTGAGCGGGGGGACGCTGTCCTGCACGGTGATGCGGCCCGGATCCAGGCCCCGGCCCCGGGCCACCATCCGCAGGTACCCCGCGTGGGCGGTCAGGCCGAGCTGCTTCTCCTCCCGGGTGAGCTCGCCCCGGACGGTTCGCTGGGCGATTTCGCCGATGTGTTTGCGCAGCCACTTGGTCCCGTTGTCGTGTCCGACGAGGACGATCGTGCCCCACTGCCAGTAGCTCGTCCTGCTGCCCTGCGCCAGGTCGTTCAGGTAGGCGCGGTTGAGCGCGTCGTACTGCGGCTGGTTGCCGGCGTAGTGGTCGTAGTAGTCGCGGGCGGTCGGTTCCGCGGCCACCTCGGCTTCCTCGAGGCCGGCCGCGTAGGCCGCGATCGTCGCCCGCACGCCCGGATCGTTGGCGATCTCCGCCAGCCGGTCTTCACACTGCGAGATCAGCTCGTTCTGAAACGTCAGCCGAGCCTCGTAGGGCAGCCCGAGGATGGCTTCCGCGGTCGTGGCCGCGTCGGCGCCCAGCTCGAGCGCGTTCCGAAGCTCGGTGCACTGGTCCTGCTGCGCCAAGGGGATCAGGAGCATCACGGCCGTTTCCTGGTCCAAGCGCCAAGCCTCGCGCAGGTACTGCTCCGCCGCTTCGGCGCTGGTCGGCTCGGGCTCGTCGAATTCCGGCAGTGCGGCCAGTTCCAGCAGGTTCATGATCGCGGCGACGGAGCGGAACTCCTGCTCGGCCCACGCGTAGAGCGGGATCTTGATGACGTCGTAGTCGGGGATGCTCGCCATGTTCACGTCCATGCACGCCATGGTCGAACCTCGCGGGATGACCACGGCAAGCGAAGGTGAAACCTTTCGGGCAATCGCACCGTCCACCTGGGACGGCTCACCCGGGTGGGGGGTTCGCGTCCGGTGCCGGGCGCGCAACGGGGGTAGTTTCGAAAGCCTGTCCGGTCCGGTGCGGTGGTCGCCGTGGCCGTCCGCCGAGTGCTCGACGAGCGGGGGTGTGCGTGCGGATCGGTGTCGACGTCGGGGGGACCAACACCGATGCCGTGCTCATGGCGGGCGATCGGCTGGTCGCGCACGCCAAGCGGCCCACCTCCGCCGACGTGACGCTGGGGATCGAGCAGGCCCTCACCGCGCTGGTGGCGTCCGCGGGCGTGACCATGGGCGAGGTCGACGCGGTCATGATCGGCACGACGCACTTCCTCAACGCGGTGGTGGCCGTGCAGGGGCTGACCCCCACCGCCGCGATCCGCTTCGCCGTCCCGTCCCCGCGCGCGATCCCGCCGATGGGGACCTGGCCCGAAGCGCTGTCCCGGGCGCTCGGCCCGCACCGCTACATCTGCGCCGGCGGGCACGAGTACGACGGCCGGGCCGCACTGCCGTTCGACGAGCGGATGTTCCTGTCGATCGTGGATCGCATCGCCGCCGGCGGTGTCCGGTCCGTGGCTCTGACTTCGGTGTTCTCGCCGATGAACGCGGCCCTGGAGGAGCAGGCCGCCGGGCTGCTGGAGGAGCGCGTCCCCGGCGTGACGGTCTGCCGGTCCCACGAGATCGGCCACATCGGACTGCTGCGCCGGGAGAACGCCACGATCCTCAACGCCTGCCTCATCGGCATGGCCAACTGGGTGTTCGACGGCGTGTCCGCGATGATCGCGCGCCTCGGCTTCACCAGCCCGGTCTACGTCAGCCAGAACGACGGCACCGTGATGGACGTAGACTACGCGCGCCGGTTCCCGATCGCGACGTTCGCCTCCGGGCCGAGCAACTCGATTCGCGGCGCCGGTCTGCTGAGCGGCCGCGACGAGTGTGTGGTGGCCGACATCGGCGGGACGACCAGTGACGTCGGCGTGCTCCGGCACGGCTTCCCCCGCACCTCCGTCGACAACGTCGGGGTCAACGGGGTGTACACGAACTTCCGGATGCCGGAGCTGCGGTCCCTGGCCGTGGGCGGTGGTTCCCTGCTGGACCTGCGGGCGGACGGCGAGGTGGTGCTGGCCGACAGCGTCGGGCGCGACCTGCACCGCGCCGCGGTCGTGTTCGGCGGCACCCGGCCGACGCTGACCGACGTCGCGGTGGCCGCCGGGCTGGCCCCGCACGTCGGCGACGCCGGCCTGGTGGCGGACTGGGACCGCGGGCGCTGCGAGGACATCCTCGCCGACATCCACGTCCGGCTCGCCGAGGCGGTGAACGGCGTCCGGACGACGATCCGGCGGCCGCCGCTGGTGGCCGTCGGCGGCGCCGGCTTCCTGGTCCCGTCGCGGCTGCCGGGGATCTCGCACGTCGAACGCCCGGAGCACCACGCCATGGCCAACGCCGTCGGGGCCGCGATGGCGCAGGCCGGCGCGGAGATCGACCGGGTGTTCCAGGCCTCGGCCGACGACCTGGGGACGCGCCTGAGCAACGCCGAAGAGGAAGCGGCGGCCCGGGCGGTCGCGGCGGGCGCCGACCCGGACTCGGTCCGGATCATCTCGGTGAACCTGCAGGAACTCGGCTACTTCGACAACGAGGTGACCCGCGTCCGGATCCGCGCCGTGGGAGACATCCAGCGCGCCCGGCCGCAGCCGGAGCCGGTGTGAGCGGCGCCGGCGGGCCGCTGACGCCCGAACCCGAGCCGATCACCTCGCTCGGCCTCGCCGACCTCGACGTCGTCAACCGGGGCGCGCTGGTGCTGGCTTGCGGCCGGGGCGGCGGCTGGCACCGATCGGTGCTCTACGACGTCCTCGCCTACGCCATGCGGTCGGGGGAGACGCTGCCGGTCGTCCGGGCCGCGGACCTGCCTCCGGACGCGTGGGTGGTGCACGTCGCGATGCTGGGCTCGCCCGCCATCCTCGGCGAGAAGCTCCCCGACGGCACCGAACTCGCGCGGGCGGCGCAGCTGGTCGCGGACCGGCACGGGGTGCGCCTGGCCGGCGTGGCCAACGTGGAGATCGGCGGCCTCAACGCCTTCGCCGCCCCGCTGGCCGCGCTGGAGCTGGGCCTGCCGGTCGTCGACGGGGACCTGATGGGCCGGGCCTCGCAGCACTTCAACCAGATCATCCTGTCCGCCACCGGGTTGCCGCCCGGCACGGTGAGCTTCGTGGACAACCAGGACAACCACATCGTGCTCCGGACCGACGACATCGCCGTCGTCGACCGGCTGGGCGACGCGGTGGCCGTCGCCTTCGGCGGCTGGGCCGCGGTGAGCCTCTACCTGCTGCCCGCCCGGCAGCTGAGCGAGCGCGGGATCAGCGGCTCGCTCAGCCGCGCCCGGATGATCGGGGCGGCGCTGACCCCGCCGCTGACCGGCACGGTCGGCGACCTCATCGCGCGGATCGGCGGCCGACGGCTGTTCCACGGGACCATCACCGAACTGAGCAGTTCGGTGCGCGCCAGCGAGCCCTGGGCCGTCGTCGTCGAGGACGACAGCCGGATCGCCCGGATCGACGCGGAACAGGAGTACCTGGTCTGCGCGATCGACGGCGAGGTCGTCGCGACCGTGCCCGACATCATCTGCCTGCTGACCGACGCGGGGGAGCTCATCGACATCGAAAAGCTCCGGCTGGGCCTGCCGGTGTCGGTGGTGCGCCTGCGTTCGGATCCCAAGTGGGAGGACGCGCGGCTGGCGCACCTCGCCGGCCCCGAGGCGTTCGGCCTCGACCTCGATCCGCTGCTGCCCCCGTGACCGCCCTTTCGGGCAGCCCCCGCGGCCCGGGAGATGATCAAGATTGGCGAGGCGGCGTCGATGGAAGCACTTGCGAGGCTGATGTGGACTTTCCCGGCACCGGTTCCTGGGGCCGACCGCTCACCCGGGCGCGGTTCCTGCGGCTCGCCGCGGGTTCGGTCGCCGGCCTCGCGGTGGGCACCCAGGCCGGGTGCGGCCCGGCCGGCGGGCCCGCGCCCGTGGACGCCACGCCGGTGCGCGGCGGTGAGCTCACCTTCGCCCGCAGCCAGGACCCGCTGGGCCTCGACCCGATGGCCGTCACCGACAACGGCTCGATCTTCCTGCTGTACAACGTCTTCGACACCCTGGTGACGATCAACGCGGACTCGACGGGTGTCGTTCCCGCGCTCGCGACGTCGTGGACGACCTCCACCGACGGCACTCGTTACGTCTTCACGCTCCGCCCCGGCGTCCGGTTCTCCGACGGCACCCCGGTGACCGCGCAGGACGTGGCGTTCTCGCTCGACCGCGCCCGGGGACCGGACGGCGCCTACGCTTTCCTGTTCTCCCACGTCACCCGCGTCACGGCGACCGCGGCGGGCACCGTCGAGGTCGTGCTCGACCAGCCCTACCCGCCGCTGATCGACAACCTCTCGCTGTTCGCCGCCGGGATCGTGCCCCGGGCCGCGGTGCAGCGCGACCCGGCCGCGTTCGCGGCGGCGCCGGTCGGCACCGGCCCGTTCCGGGTGGCGTCCCGCACCAAGGGGCAGGAGGTGGTGCTGGCCCGCAACGAGCACTACTGGAAGCCCGGCCGTCCCTACCTCGACCGGATCACCGTGCTCTTCGTGCCGGACGACACCGCGCGGATCCTCAAGCTCCGGGCCGGGGAGGCGCAGCTCGCGGAGAACGTGCCCCGCGCGGAGGTCGACGACCTGCGCGAGAACCCCGACCTGGCCGTGTCGGTCGACCCGGCGTTCCAGCTCGACGCGGTGTTCTTCAACTGCGCGTCGCCGATCCTCGCGAAGCGGGAAGTGCGCCAGGCCCTGTGCCACGCCGTCGACGTCGACGGCATCAACCGGTCCGTCTACTACGGACTCGGCAGCGTCGCCAACGGCGTGACACCGAAGATGCGCGGCTGGAGCACGGACGTCCGGCCCTACCGGCACGACCCGGCCGCGGCGCGGCAGCTGCTGGCCGGCGCCGGGATCCCCGCCGGCACCGAGCTGCCGCTGCTCGTCAACTCGGGCGACGCCACCGCGGTGGCCGCCGCGCAGGTGATCGAGCAGGGCTGGCGCGCGGCCGGGCTGGCGCCGGCGATCCAGCAGGTCGACTTCGCCACCCTGGCCCAGCGGCTGCAGGCGCGGGACTTCGTCGCGCTGCTGGCCTACGAAACCGCCGACGTGCCGTCACCGTGGGAAATGCCGCAGCTGACGTTCTCCCCGGACAGCCCGACGAAGGGCATGTTCACCTCCGTGCGCAGCAGTGTGCTCTCCGACGCCGTCGCGGCCGGTCCGCTGCGGATCGCCCCCGCCGACCAGGACCGCGCGCTGCGGGAGGTGCAGCAACTCGGCCTGGACGAGGCTCCCCTGCTCCCGATCAGCTTTCCGCCCACCGTCACCGGGCACCAGGCGGAAGTGCGGGGCTTCCGGGCGGTCGGCACGGCGTGGTGGCGCCTGGAAGACGTCTGGCTCGCCCGATGACGGGGTACGCCGCCCGGCGCCTGCTGGCCGCCGTGCCGACCCTGCTGCTGGCCGTCGCCCTCGTGTTCGTCCTGCTCCACCTGATCCCGGGGGACGCCACCGCGCAGCTGCTCGGCGGCAAGGCGTCGGCCGCGGACGTGGCCCGCCGCCGCGCCGAACTCGGCCTCGACCGGCCCGTGCCGAGCCAGCTGGGCACGTTCCTGGCCGGGCTCTCCCGCGGCGACCTCGGCACGTCGCTGACCCGCGAGCAGCCGGTGAGCCAGGTGATCGGCGCCGCCGCCGCGCCCACCCTGCTCCTGCTGGTGCTCGGCACGGCCGTGAGCGCGCTCGCCGCGCTGGCGGCCGGGACGCTCGCCGCGTACCACCGCGGGCGGGCGCTGGACCACCTCGTCCGCGCCGCCAGCGTCACGGGTGGGGCCGTGCCGTCGTTCTGCCTGGCGATCGTGCTCATCCAGCTGCTGGCGCTGAACCTGCGGCTGCTGCCGGTCTCCGGGTACCGGGCGGGGCTCGCCGGGCTGCCCTACCTCGTGCTGCCCGTGCTCACCTTCGCCGTCATGGCCGGTTCGGTGCTGACCCGGCTCGTGCGCGCGGGGGTGCTCGCGGAGCTGCCGCGCGAGTACGTCGGCGCGGCGGTGGCCCGGGGCATCCCCGCACGCCGCGTCCGCACCGGGTACGTGCAGCGCAACGCCGTCCTCCCGGTCGTCACCTACCTCGGCACGAACCTCGGCAGCCTGATCGGCGTGGTGGTGGTGATCGAAAACGTGTGCGCGGTGCCCGGGCTCGGGCAGCTGCTGGTGCGGTCCGTGCTGGAGCGGGACCTGCCGGTCGTCCAGGGGATCGCGCTCGTGCTCGCGGTGCTCGTCATCGGCGGGAACATCCTGGCCGACCTGGTGTGCGCGGCCCTCGACCCGAGGTTCCGCCTGTGACCGCCGCACCGGGGCTCGCGGCGCGCCGCGCCGGCCGGCGCGGCGCCGAGGTGCTGGCCGGCTCGGCCGTCCTGCTGGCCCTGGTCGCCGCGGCGGTGCTGGCGCCCCTGCTGACCCACTGGGACCCCACGGCGGTCGACCTGCCGCACCAGCACGAATCCGGGTCCGCGGCGCACCTGCTCGGCACCGACCACCTCGGCCGCGACGTCCTGGCCCGCGTGCTCTACGCCGGCCGCACCGACCTCGTGGTCGCCCTCGGCGTCACGGTCGCTTCGGCGGTGCTGGGCGCCGGCCTGGGGGCGCTGTGCGGGTGGCTGCGCGGCCCGCTCCCGGCCGTGGTGCTGCGGCTGGTGGACGTCGTGGCCGCGTTCCCGTTCCTCGTGCTGGTCCTGGCCGTCCTGGCGGTCACCGGCCCGGGCCTGGGCGGTGTCCTCATCGCCATCCCGGCGACCGGGTGGGTCAGCTACACGCGGTTGTGCCGCACGGAAGTCCTCGTGCTGCGCGAGCAGGGTTTCGTCGACGCCCACCGCGTCCTCGGCCTCGGCGGCGGCCGGATCCTGCTGCGGCACGTGCTGCCGCACGCGCTCGGTCCGTGTCTCGTGTACTCGACCACGGACTTCACCGGCAACCTGGTGCTGATCGCCGCCGTGTCCTACTTCGGTGCCGGTGTCCAGCCGCCCGCGCCGGAGTGGGGCGCGATGATCGCGGAGGGCCAGCACTACCTCGACCGCGGCTGGCTGCCCCTGGTGGCCGCGACCGCCGCGGTGGTGGTGGCCGGGCTGGGCGCCAGCCTGCTCGGCGACGGGCTGGCGCACCGCCTGGCGACCCCGGCCGCGGGAGACCGGGGATGAGCGACGACGTCCTCCTGGAGGTGCGGGACCTGACGGTCGCGTTCGGCGCGCCTGCGCACACCGTGACCACGGACGTGTCGCTGAGCGTGTGTCCGGGCGGGATCCTCGGCGTGGTCGGCGAATCCGGGTCGGGCAAGACGGTGCTGTGCCGGACGGTGCTCGGCCTGCTGCCCGTCCCGGGCCGGGTCGTGCGCGGGGATGTCCGGTTCCGCGGCCGGTCGCTGCTCGAGGATCCCGGGGCGCTGTCCGCGGCGCGGGGGAGCGGGATCGGGTACGTGCCGCAGAACTCCGCCGCGGCCTTGAACCCGGTGCGGTCGGTCCGGGCGCACCTGGTCGAAACCCTGCGGGCGCACGGAACGCGCTCCCGGCGGGCGGTGGCCGGCGAGGCCGGCGCGTTGCTCGAAACCGTCGGTCTGGTCCCGGCCGTCGGAGCCGCGTACCCGCACGAGCTGTCCGGCGGGATGCGCCAGCGCGTCCTGATCGCGCTGGCGCTCGCGCCGCGGCCGGCCGTCCTGCTCGCCGACGAGCCGACGTCGGCGCTGGACGTCGTGGCCCAGCGGCGGATCCTCGACCTGCTCGCGGCCGTGTCCCGGGAGCGGGGCACGGCGATGGTGCTCGTGTCCCACGACATCGGCGTGATCCGGCACCTGTGCCACCGGGTCGTCGTGCTCTACGCCGGCCGTGTGGTGGAGGCCGGTCCGGCGACGGCCGTCCTGGACGAGCCCGCCCACCCGTACACCCGCGGCCTGCTCGCGGCCCTGCCGCGGCCGGCTCCCGGGCGGCGGGGCCGGCTCGCCGCGATCCCCGGCGCCGCGCCGGCACCGGGGAACCGGCCCGCCGGCTGCGTCTTCCGGGATCGCTGCCCGGTGGCGGTGCCCCGCTGCGGCACCGAACCCCCGGCCCGCCGGGCCGGGCCGGGGCACGTGAGCGCGTGCCACCTCGTCGAGGAGGTGGCCGGGTGACCGCACCACTGCTGGCGGCGGCGGACCTCACCGTCCGGTTCGGACAGTCCGGGCGCGGGTTGCCGTGGCGGCCCCGGCGGTCCGTGCTCGCGCTGGACGCCGTGTCGGTGTCCGTCGCCGCCGGCGGGACCCTGGGGGTGGTCGGGACGTCCGGCAGCGGCAAGACCACCCTCGCCCGCTGCCTGGTCCGGCTGACCCGGCCGGACTCGGGAGTGGTGCGGCTGGCCGGGCAGGACGTCGCCGGGCTCACCGGCGCGGCGGCCCGGGACTTCCACCGCCGGGTCCAGCTGGTGCCGCAGAACTGGGGCAGTGCCCTGGACAGCCGGTACTCCGTCGCCGACGCGATCACCGAGCCCGCCCTGCTGCACGGCACGACCACCCGGGGCGGCCGCGCGGGGTTCGTCACCCGCTTGCTCGACCTGGTCGGGCTGCCGGAAGCCTACCGCACCCGTCTGCCGCACGAGCTGTCCGGCGGGCAGGCCCAGCGCGTGGTGATCGCCCGCGCGATCGGCCTGCGCCCCGACGTCCTGATCGCGGACGAGGCGGTGACCGCGCTCGACGCGTCCACCTGCGCGCAGATCGTCAACCTCCTCGCCGAGCTGCGCGAACGGCTCGGCCTGGCGCTGGTGTTCGTCAGCCACGACCTCGCACTGGTCGCCCACGTCGCGGACCACATCGTCGTCCTGCACGAGGGCGCGGTGGCGGAAACCGGGCCGGCGGCCGACGTCCTGCGGCGGCCCGCCGCGGCGATCACCGCGGAGCTGGTCGCGGCCGTCCGCGTCCGGACGGGGCCGGCGTGACCACGACCAGCCGGGCCGCCACCGGCCACGAGGACACCGACCCCGGGCTCGAGGAGCTGCTCCGCGAAGTCGCCCCGCGGTACCGGGTGCCGGGGGTGTCGGTCGCGATCGCCGACCGCGGCCGGGTGCGCCGCGCCGTCACCGGCCACGTGAGCGCCGCTTCCGCCGTGCCGGTCACCACCGCCACGCCATTCCCCGCCGGGTCGGTGACGAAGATCCCGGCCGCCGCGATCACCGTCTCCCTGCTGGAGCAGGCCGGTCTGCCGCTGGACACCCCGATCGGCGTGCTGCTGCCCGCCCTCCGCGCCGCCGCCGGCGAGCCGCTGGGCCAGGTCACCGTGTGGCACCTGCTGACCCACACCAGCGGTCTCGACGGAGACCACCTGCCCGTCCTCGCCGACGGCCCGGACGTGCTGGAGCGGTACGCGCACGCCTGCCGCGACATCACCTCGGCGTTCCCCGCCGGCACGCGGTTCTCCTACTGCAACGCGGGATTCGTCCTGCTCGGCGCCATCGCCGAACGGCTGACCGGGGCCGCGTGGCGCACGCTGTTCACCCGGTTCTTCGTCGGCCCGCTCGGCCTGCGCGGCACCCGGGTCGCCGAGCACCGGGGGCCCGGCGACCTCGTGCGCGGCCACATCCACGACCCCGCGACCGGTCGCCTGGTCGAGGACCCGGGCTGGGAGCAGCCCTACCTCGCACCCGCCGGCCTGGTCGTGGCCACCGCCGGCGACCTGCTCGCCATCCTGCGGGAGGTCACCGCGGGCACCACCGGGCGGTTCGCGAAGGCGGCTTCGGCGATGGCCGGCGCGGGCATCGCCACCCCGGCCGGGCATTCCGTGCCGGGCGGCGTCCGCTGGACCCCGGGCTGGGCCGAGTGGGACTTCGACGGCCTGCGCGTGCTGGGCTACAACGGCCAGATCCGCTGCCAGGTCACCCAGGTCCGGGTGGCGCCGGGCCACGACTTCGCCGTGGTCGTGGCCACCAACGGCCTCGGCGGGGACGGCGTGGCCCGCGCGGTGTTCGAGCACGTCTTCGCCCGCCGTTTCGGGATCCGCGTCCCGCCCCTGCCGCCCGAGGTGCCCGCGGACGAGCACGAGGCCCCGCCCGCGCGGGCGGTGTACGCCCACGGGGACACGGTCCTCACCTTCGGGCGCCGGGCCGGGCAGCCGGTGGTTTCGCTGGGTTACGGCCCCGCACTGGCCGGGTGGTCGCCCGCGGCGATCGACGAGGCCCCGCTGGTACCGGTGGCCGACGGCACCTGGGCCGTCCGCTGGCCGCAGGCCCACCGCACGGTGGCGTTCGACGGGCCGCCGGCCGGCGACGCCCGGCCGTGGGCGCACTACGACGCGCGAGCCTTCCGCCTGCGCCCGTAGCGGCTCCCGGCGGTGAACCGCCTGCCGGCACGTTGGCTGCTCCGGTTGACGACCCTGGTGCGGAGGCGGCTCCTGTGCCCCCGGGACTGCCCGAACGGGACCGCCGCGGCCGGTGGAAAGCCTGCACGACGAGCAGGCGGTGGGCAGTCTGCACGCGTTCGACGAGCTCTGCGATCAGCTCGGATCCCCTGCGTCGACCGAGTCCGGGCGCCGGGCCGCGTTGGAGAACCTGCGCGACGTCCACGGCTCGGTCGTCGACGTGAGCGGGAAGCTGTTTTCCCTTCAGCAGAACGTGATCGCCGCCTGCATCGCCGATTTCCGCCCGATCCTGCGCGACACGAAGGATGCCCTGGAGGGCATCGAGAGCGAGCCGCTCGGCTGGGTGCGGTGGCCGTTCCGCGACTGGGAGATGCAAGACGTCATCGGAGCCGGCTTTTCCGAACCGGCGCGCCGGTTGTGACCAGGTGGTGAGGCACAGTGCCGGAAGCGCGGTACGTAGCCGGTGCCCGTCAGGGCAGCGGGCATGCCTGCAGGGTTGCGCTCGATCGGCCCGGACCCGGTCGCCCGACGCGGTTTCCTGGCAAGGACAGGGGTGCCGACGGGAAAGTGGGCCGAGCATGCGTTACATCGAGCTGGCACTCGAGGAGTTCAGCGATCCGGCGCCGGTCGGCGAAGTCGACGACCAGTGGTTGCGCGACGGGGCCCACTCGATCCGGGACGGTCTCGCCGATCAGATCGCCGCGGGCAACGAGGCCGGGCTCGAGTTCTTCCAGGGACCGGCCATGTTGCGGACGAGAACCGACGAACTGCTGCCCGATGTGACCAGCGAAAGCGAGCTCCGCCTCAAGGTCATCGAGCTGATCCAACCGGTGGAGCAGGAGTACCGCGAGCGCGTTCACCTTCTCGAGAGGAGCGCCTCGTACGCCCTCGAGCACTTGTTCGAGCTCGAAGAGTCGCTGAGTTCGCAGGCCTCGATCGCCGAGACGCTGTCGCAGCTTGCCTCCTCGGTGGCGACGAGCGTGAAGACGTTCACGAAGCTGGTGACCGACGCGAGTCCGGTGACGTTCTCGACGGATGAAGAGCTCGACCGGGTACTCAACCTCGCCGCCCAGGAGATCGCCCGGCATCAGCAGTGGCTGGCCGGACAGGCCGTGACCTCTGTGACGCGCTACTTCACCGAATACCTGAAGGTGCTGGCCAAGCGGATGGCGAGGTGCGCTCGCGCGCTCGCCGAAGCCAGGAAGTCCTCGACGAACGACCGATCCGATGTCGAAGCGCGTGGTTCCCTGCTGACCGTGCACGGCGGTAAAGCCACGCTGGCGGTCGACGGACTGCGGGTCTTCTGCGCGGATGTCACCGAAGCCATGGCGCAGTGGGAGATCGCGCTGCAGCAGGACAAGCGACTGGTGACGGGATTGCTCGAACGGATCGCCCTGACGCTCGTGGACGACGACCCCGAGGATCTTCTGGGCAAACGAGCCGCCGACGACGCCTTCTGGATCGAGATGGACCAGTTCATGGACGATCTCACGAAGCTTTTGGCGGGGAACGTCCCGGAGTAGGATCTGTGAATATCCGGCCGCGCGGCGGAGCGGCTCCCGGTGTAGGTCTGAACTCCGGCGACGGGTAACGACGTCGGCGACCGACAATCAGATCGGTGTACCGGCGATGGTGACTACTGCGATGCAGGTCACCGGCAACCGGTTCTGGCACAAATAGCGCCCCCGGTGCCCGCCGGCGGCGCCGCCCACGCGTCGAGGTCGTCCCAGGCGGTCAGCCGGCGTCCGCTGGTGAAGCGGCGGTGCGCGCCCGTCAGCGGGTCGTCGAAGTCGAGCACCTTCGCCAGCAGCTGCAACGGCTTGGTGAAGTCGTCGAGCGGGGTTTCGACCAGGTCGGGGTAGAAGTCGTCGCCGAGGATCGGGATGCCCAGGCCGCTCAGGTGCACCCGCAGCTGGTGCGTCCGGCCGGTCGACGGCGCGAGCCGGTAGCGGCCCAGGCCGTCGCGGTGCTCGAGCAGCTCGACGTACGTCTCGGCGTTCGGCTCGCCCGGCACCTCCCGCGCGGCGAGCACCCCGCGTTCCTTGAGGATCCGGCTCCGCACGGTCCGCGGCAGCTCCAGCGCGGGGTCGTACGGCGCGATCGCCTCGTACTCCTTGTGCACCTTGCGATCCCGGAAGAGCGTCTGGTACTTGCCGCGCATTTCCGGGGTGATCACGAACATCACGAGCCCGGCGGTGACGCGGTCCAGCCGGTGCGCGGGGGACAGCTGCGGCAGGTCGAGGTCGCGGCGCAGGCGCACGAGCGTCGTCTCGAGGACGTGCTTGCCGCGCGGGATGGTGGCCAGGAAGTGCGGCTTGTCGACGACCAGCAGGTGCTCGTCGCGGTGCACGACGTCGATGGTGAACGGCACCGGCACCTCGTCCGGCAGGTCGCGGTGGAACCAGATGAACGAACCGGGCTCGAACGGCGTGTCGACGCCCAGCGGGCCGTCGAGGCCGTGGATGCGTTCTTCGCGCAGCATCTGCTCGATGCGGTCCGGCGTCTCCCGCGGCAGCCGGTCGACGAGGTGGGCCAGCAGCGTCGGCCAGTCGCCCTCGGCGGGCAGTTTCAGGCGGGCGGGGTCGAGCCCGTGGCGGGGCGGGATCGGCGGCCGGAGCTTGCGTCTCATCGTGCCCCGACTGTAGCTAACCGTCCGTCGGGCTCCGGTAGCGCGCGATGTAGCGGGCGGTGGCCTCGGCGTTGGCGGCCGCGGCCGCCTCGGCGCGGGTGCGGCGGCCGGTGTCGTGCGGGAAGCCGTGCCGGCCGAGCCGGTGCTCGATGCTCTCCTCCATGTACGCGCAGGAGTAGAAGTACGCGACCAGCGCGGCCATCAGGACCAGCGAGAGCCGGAGCCCGAGCGGGCCGGGCAGCAGCAGCCAGACGAGGCACAGCGGCACGATGCCGATCGACCGCTGGAGCACGAACCGGGCCCGCCAGTGCTTCGACGTCGCGTCGTGCAGGACCCATTCGCCGTAGCGGTCCGGTAACCGGACGCCGACCGCGTAACCGAACCAGCGGAGCACACCAGGTCGTTCCATGAGACTCATAGTACACTAATCGTTAGTGCACTAATCATTAGTGCGACCAGCGACACGGTAGGATCGGGGCATGATCGACCTGGGCGAGGACCCGCTGAAGCTCGACCGGCAGGTGTGTTTCGCGCTGTCGGTGGCGTCGCGCAGCGTGATCGCGATCTACCGCCCGCTGCTGGAGCCGCACGGCCTGACCCACCCGCAGTACCTGGTGCTGCTCGCGCTGTGGGAGCGGTCGCCGCGGTCGGTGAAGGACCTCGGCGCGTCGCTCCGCCACGAGCCGGCGACGCTGTCGCCGCTGCTCAAGCGCCTGGAGGCGCTCGGGTACGTCACGCGCGCCCGCAGCCGGTCCGACGAGCGCCGGCTGACGGTCGAGCTGACGGACCAGGGGCGCGCGCTGCGGGCAGAGGCCGAGAAGATCCCGTACCGCGTCGTCGAAAAGCTGGGCATGGACCTCGGAGAACTGGAGGCGCTGCACGCCGCGCTGGGCCGGGTCATCGCCGCCACGGCCTGAGTTCCGGCGGAATGCCCCCGGCGTCCCGGAGCGTTGTCCTCTTCAGTCGAGCTAAGGGGCAGTCGTGCTGAAGATCAGGCTGGGCGTCGCACCGGCGCAGGGGTCCGGGCCCGCAGAGTTCGCCGGGCTGGCGGAGCGGCTGGAGGCGGCGGGCGTCGACTCGCTGTGGCTGTCGGAGCTGGTCTACTCACCGGAAGTCGACCCGATGATCGGCATGGCGCACGCGCTGGCGCGGACGTCGAAGCTGAAGGTCGGCACGGGCGTCGCGATCCTGCCCGGTCGCCACCCGGTCCTGGTCGCCAAGCAGCTGCTCACGCTGGCCGGCCTGGCGCCGAAGCGCGTGCTCCCGGTGTTCGGCCTGCGCCCGGCGCGCAAGGCCGAGCACGACCTGTTCCCGGTCCCGGACGGCCGCCGCGCGGCGGTGTTCGACGAGTCCCTGACGCTGTTGCGACGGCTGCTCGACGAAGACGACGTGACGTTCGAGGGCGAGTTCTTCCAGGTCTCGGGCGTCACCCTCGGCCCGCGTCCGGCGAAGCCCCTGGACGTCTGGCTGGGCGGGACGGCCCCGGCGGCCCTGGCCCGGGCGGGCCGTCTGGCCGACGGCTGGCTGGGCAGCTTCCACACGCCGGCGGAGTCCCTCGCGGCCCGGCTGGCCATCCAGCGGGCGGCATCCGAAGCCGGGCGGGAGATCGAAGAGGACCACTTCGGGTTGAGCCTGGCGGTGGCGGACCGCGGGCTCTCGCCGGAGCTGACCGCGGTGGCGGCGCGCCGTCGTCCGGGAGTACGGGTGACGGACCTGATCGCGACCAGCTGGCCCGAGGCACGACGGCTGGTGGAGCAGCACATCGAATCGGGCCTGAGCAAGTTCGTGATCCGGCCGGGGCACGGGGATTTCGACGGTTTCCTGGAGAAGTTCCAGTCCGAACTGGTGCCGCTGCAGAACTAGAACTCCAGCTGCTCCGTCTTCCGCGGCATGAGCAGCAGCGCCACCACGGAGAACGCCGCCACCACCAGCAGGCCGATGAACACGTGGTGCGTCGCGTCCGCCAGGGCGCCGCGGACGAACCTCGTCACCGGGTCGTCCGGGTGGCCGCTCAGGACCAGGCTTGTCGCGTCCACCGACGGCGGCAGCTTGCCCGCCACGTCCGCCGGCGGGTTCGCGAACCGTGAAGCCAGCGTCGCGTTCGCGATCGCGCCGAACACCGCCGCGCCCACCGCGCTGCCCAGCGAGCGGCTGAACAGGTTCGTGCCCGTCACCACCCCGCGCCGGTCCCAGCCGACCACCGACTGGACCGCCACCAGCGTGGGGCTCGACGACAACCCCAGGCCGATGCCCAGGACGAACGCCGCGAACGCCGCCGCCCAGATCGACGACGACGCGTTCAGCATCGCCACCAGGACGCCGCCCGCGATGACGAACACGCTGCCGATCAACGCCGTGTCCCGGAAGCCGATCTTCAGGTAGATCTTGCCCGCCAGGGACGCCGACAGGGGCCAGCCGACCGTCAGCGCCGCCACCGCGAAGCCCGCCACCAGCGCGCCCGCGCCCAGGACGCCCTGGGCGTAGGTCGGCAGGTACGACGTCAGGCCCATCAGGACCGCGCCGACGACCACCGCGACCAGGTTGCCGCCCACCAGCACCCGCCGGGTGAACACCCACAGCGGCAGCACCGGCTCGGCGACGCGCTTCTCCACCAGCACGAACGCCACCAGCAGCAGTGCGCCGACCACGAAGATCGCCACGCTCGGCAGCGAGCCCCAGCCCCAGGCGACGCCGCCTTCCAGCAGGCCGAGGATCACCAGCGAACAGCCGACCGTGAGCAGCGCCGCGCCCGTGTAGTCAACCTTGTGCGCCTTGCGCTCGACCCGCTCGGCGAAGTTCCGGTGCAGCATCAGCGCGGCGATCGCGCCGAGCGGCAGGTTGATGAAGAAGATCCAGCGCCAGTCCAGGTACTCCGCGAAGACGCCGCCGAGCGTCGGCCCGACGACCGAGGCGACGCCCCACACGCTGGCGACGTAGCCCTGCACGCGCGCTCGCTCCTCGACCGTGTAGAGGTCGCCGATGACCGTCATCGACATCGGCTGGATCGCGCCGGCGCCGATGCCCTGCACCGCGCGGGCGGCGATCAGCACCGGCATGCTCCACGCGGCCCCGCACAGCACCGAGCCGACGAGGAACGCCGCAATCCCGAAGAACATCACCGGACGGCGGCCGAGCACGTCGGCGAACTTGCCGTAGAGCGGGACGGTGACCGCCTGGGTCAGCAGGTAGACCGAGAACAGCCACGGGAACTGCGAGAACCCGCCCAGGTCGCGCACCACCGAGGGCACCGCGGTCGCGATGATCGTGCTGTCCAGCGCGACCAGCGCCGTGCTGAGCATGACGGCGATCAGCACCGGGCCGCGTTCGGACCGGAAGCCGACCCCTTTCACGCTGGTGGGGGCCGGGGTCGTCATCGGTGGCGTGCTCCTCGGGGTGGCCATGACCGGAGTCAACTGCTTTGCAGTCCTAAGCATTCCATCGCGGTGGTCCGCACCCCAGCGAATTTCCGTCACAGTGTCCGGCGCGGAAGATGGGAGGATGAGCGACTGGATCCGGCCGATCGAGCAGGGATGGGTGGTCCGCGACGCGGTCCCCGGCCCCGACGTCGACGAGTTCGCCGAGCCCGACCAAGTGATCGCCGCGCTGGCCGCTCCCGGCGCCGCGGACACCTTGCTGGCCGTGCAGCACCCGGCCCGCACGCCCGCGGCGCTGGCCCACGGGCTCGACCAGACCGCGGCCGTCCCGATCGCCCGGGCCATGCTCGAACGGCTCCGCAAGCGCTACTACCGGCCGATGCGGCGGTTCGTCGCGCCGTACCGGATCGAGGGCCCGGACGGCGTCGCGTCCGGCCTGCTCTGCCTGGTCGACCCGGCCGCGGTGACCGACGACGGCACCGCGCGGGTGCGCCACACCGAGGACGTCTACCCGGACGTCGTCGCCGAGCGGGCCGCCGTGCTGGCCGGGCTGGGCTGCGCGACCAGCGCCGCGCTGCTCGTCCCGGCCACCGGCGGCGACCTGCTGACCGAGCAGGTCGAACGCGCCTGCGCCGGCCTCGGCCTGCCCGATCTGTCCACTTCGGACGCCGCGGGCCGCCGGCACGAGCTGTGGGCGGTGCCCGCCGGGCCGCTGCAGGACCGGCTGCTGGCCGCGGTCGCGGGCGCCGACCTGCTGGTCGCGGACGGCAACCACCGCGTGGCCGCGGCCGCGGCGGCCGGCCACGGCGCACTCCTCGCCCTGGTCACGGCGGGTCCGCAGCTGCGGATCGGCGCGATCAACCGGGTGCTGACGGGCACCGGTTTCGGCCCGGAGGAGCTGGTGTCGCGCTGGTGCGCGGCCGGCCTCGACGTCCGCTTCGACGACCACGCCGTCCCGGTGCCGGGCGAGGTCGTGGTCCACGCGGGGTCGGCGGTGCTGCGGGTCCCGCTGCCGAAACAGGCCTGGCCGGACCCGGTGATCGACCACGAGATCGTCGAGCGCGTCCTGTTCGCCGACGCGCTCGGCGTCGACCCGGACGGCCCGCACGTCCACCCGCTCCCGGCCGGCCGCCCGGCACCGCACGACGCGGACGCCGTGGTCCTGCTCGCCCCGGTGGCCTACGCTGACGTCCTGGCGGTGCACGCGGCGGGCCGCAGGATGCCCCGCAAGGCCACGTACTTCACACCGAAGCCCCGCAGCGGCCTGGTCCTGGCGGCGCTCTGACGCTGGGGGTCGTGAGTGGTTAGGGCGGTTAGAACCGCCCTAACCACTCACGACCCGTCCCACCAGTTCAGGACGCGGGTCGCCGACAGGGTCAGCCACTTCGACGGCTCGCCCTCCGGGACGTCGGTTTCGAACCACACCCGGCCCGGGAGGCTGCGGCCCTGGAGCCACCTGCCGTCCGGCTGCCGGGCCGTGCGGATCAGCTCGATCGCCTCCGCCATGCGCGGGTCCGGGCGCGTGCCGTCCAGCCGGGACGCGAGGCGGAAGTACTCGGCCGCGTTGAGCACGTCGTAGTGCCAGCGGAACGGGTGCGAAAAGCCGCTCACGTCCGGCAGCACCGGTTCGCCGGTCGACAGGCGGCGGAAGAGGCCGCGCTCCAGGAGGTATTCCTCGCCGCCGCGGCGGGCGGCGTGGGTCGTCGGTGAGCCGCCCGTCGCGGTGTCCCACGCCAGCAGGCCTTTGAGCGAGTTGAGTGTCGAGTGGACGGACGAGCGCGTCGACCCTTCGACCCACTCGCAGTTCCAGCCGCCGTCCGGTAGCCGGTGCTCGACGAACCAGCCGGCGATCCCGGCGACGTCGGCGCCGAGCCAGAGGCCGTTCATGAGCGTCCACGCGTTGATGCAGCAGTCGACCTCGCCGCCCCAGTACGGCAGGTTTTCGTACTCCCACCGGGAGTTCTCCGCGAGCAGCTCGGCCGTCCCGCTCAGGGCCGCGGCGTCCACGCCCCACTCCCGCAGGTCGTTGAGGACCCACGTCGTCGCCGTCCAGGGCTGGCCGTCCGTCTTCATGCTCGCGAAATCGAAGTCCGCCGGGAAGAACGCGCCGCCGGCCCACTGGCCGTCCGGGTCCTGTTTCGCCAGCAGCCGTGCGCCGAAACCCTCGGTCGTCACGCGGGCGCGGGTGGCCTCCCAGACCGTCGGCGGCTCGCCCAGCAGGTCGCGCTCGACCTGCCAGCGCAGGGCCGGATCGGCGTCGCACAGCCAGGCGAGCACGTCCATCAGACGCCCGTGACGCCGTCGATGGCCTCCCGGAGGAAGTCCGCGTGGCCGTTGTGCCGGGCGTACTCGTGCATCATGTGGAGCATCACCAGGCGCAGCGAGACGTCCTCGCCCCAGCGCACCTGGTATCCGGTGACGTCGAGGGACTCGGCGGCCTCTTCGATCTTGCGCGACTGCTCGACCTCGGCCTGCCAGGCTTCGAACGCCTCCGCGCGCGTCGAGGAGCTCGCGTCGTAGGCGGCCTGGAAGTCGCCGTCGGCCGAGTACCGCAGCGGGACGTCCTCGGCGTTGATCACCCGCCGGAACCAGGTGCGCTCGACCTCGGCCATGTGCTGGACGAGACCGAGCAGGGAAAGCGTCGAGGGTGGGCTCGAGGCGCGGCGAAGGTCCTCGTCGGACAGTCCGTCGCACTTCATGGCGAGGGTGGCGCGGTGGAAGTCGAGGAACGTGCGCAGCATTTCGCGCTCGCCCCCGATCGAGGGCGGTTCGGGGCGTTCGGTGGTCACGAGGACGTGTGTATCACGCCCGGCTGTGTCGTTTTTCAAAAGAAGTGTCGTACCCGTGATTTAAGCTCGCGCGGTGGACTTGCCCGTGATGCCGCCCGTGCGGCCGATGCTCGCGAAAGCCGTGCACGACGTGCCGCGCACGCCGGGCCTGCTCTACGAGCCCAAGTGGGACGGTTTCCGGTGCATCGTGTTCCGCGACGGCGACGAGATCGAGCTAGGCTCCCGCAACGACCGCCCGCTCACCCGGTACTTCCCGGAGCTGGTGGAGCTGCTGGCCGCCGCGCTGCCGCCGAGGTGCGTGGTCGACGGCGAGATCGTCCTCGTCACCCCGGCCGGCCTGGACTTCGAGGTGCTGCAGCTGCGGCTGCACCCGGCGGCCTCGCGCGTGCGGAAGCTCGCGGAGGAGACGCCGGCCAGCTTCGTCGCCTTCGACCTGCTCGCGCTCGGGGACACGGACCTCACCGGCGAGCCGTTCCGGGAGCGGCGCCGGCAGCTCGAAAGCGTCCTGCGGACCGACGCCGAAGGGCTGCAGCGCGTCCACCTGACCCCGCTGAGCGAGGACCCGGACCAGGCCGAGGACTGGTTCACCCGGTTCGAGGGCGCGGGCTTCGACGGCGTGATGGCCAAGCCCGCCGACGAGCCGTACGAGCAGGACAAGCGCGTCATGTGGAAGGTCAAGCACGAGCGCACGGCGGACTGCGTCGTGACCGGCTTCCGCTGGCACAAGGACGGCGCCGGCGTCGGCTCGCTGCTGCTCGGGCTGTTCGACGACGAAGGCGTGCTGCACCACGTCGGGGTGGCGAGCAGCTTCACGAAGGCGCGGCGGGCCGAGCTGGTCGAGGAGCTGGCGCCGCTGCGGGAAAACGCGCTGGAGGGCCATCCTTGGCGTTCCTGGGCCGAGTACGAGCCCCAGCCGGGCCGGCAACCGGGCGCGAACAGCCGCTGGGCGCCCGGCAAGGATCTCGCTTGGGAGCCGCTGCGCACCGAGTGGGTGGCCGAGGTCCGCTACGAGCACCTGCAGGGCGGCCGCTTCCGCCACGGCGGGCGGCTGGTCCGGTTCCGGCCCGACCGCACCCCGGAGTCCTGCACGTACGCCCAGCTCGACGAGGCACCGCCCGCGGAGCTGGCCAAACTGTTCGGGGAGGCGCGATGAGCGGCGCGGTGCTGCTGGACGTCGACGGCGTCGAGGTCAGGATCAGCAGCCCGGACAAGGTCTACTTCCCCGAGCGCGGCGAGACGAAGCTCGACCTCGTCGAGTACTACCGCGCGGTCGCCGGGCCGCTGCTGGCCCGGCTCGGCGGGCGCCCGCTGCTGCTGGAGCGCTACCCGGACGGCGCGGGCGGCAAGAACTGGTTCCAGAAACGCGTGCCCCAGGGCGCGCCGCCGTGGTTGTCGACCACGGTGGTGTCGACGCCGAACGGCACCACGAGTGACGCGCTGGTCGCGAAGGACCTGGCGCACATCCTCTGGGCGGTGAACCTCGGCTGCCTCGGCTTCCACGTATGGCCGTACCGCGCGGACACGCCCGAGGTCGCCGACGAGCTGCGCGTCGACCTCGACCCGTCACCGGGCATCGGGTTCGGCGACCTGTGCGAGGCCGCGCTGCTGACCAGGGAGTTCCTGGGCGAGCACGGCATCGAAGGCCACCTCAAGACGTCAGGCTCGCGGGGCCTGCACCTGTACGTGCTCCTGGAGCCGCGCTGGGACAGCTTCCAGGTGCGGGCCGCGGCGGTCGCGCTGGCGCGGGCGCTCGAACGGCGTCACCCGGAGAAGATCACGGCGCAGTGGTGGAAGGAGGAACGCGGCTCGCGCGTGTTCGTCGACTTCAACCAGAACGCGCCGCACAAGACCGTGTTCGGCACGTGGTGCGTGCGCCCGCGCGTCGGCGGCCAGGTGTCCACGCCGATCGCGTGGGAGGAGCTGGCCGGCGTCGAGCCCGACACGTTCACGCTGAGCACGGTGCCGGCCCGGCTGGCCGAGCTGGGTGACCCGTGGGCGGGCGCGGGGGAGCGGCCGCAGTCGATCGAGCCGCTGCTGGCGCTGTCGGAGGCCGACATGGCCGGTGGGCTGATGGACGCGCCGTGGCCGCCGGTCTACCCGAAGATGCCGAACGAGCCACCGCGCGTCGCGCCGAGCCGGGCGAAGAAGGCCTGACATTGACGACCGTCGCGGAGTGCGCGGCCGACGACGGACTGCTGAGCGCGCTGGTCACGGCCATGACGGCGGAGCTGGTGGTGGTCTACAACCTGCCGGTCGACGCCCAGCCGTCACCCCTGCGGCCGGGAACCCGCTACCTGTTGGCATGGGACGGCGAGCGGGCGATCGGCTGCTGCGCGATCGAGCCGGTGGAGCCGGACGTGTACGAGCTGAAGCGGATGTTCGTGGCCCCGGACGCACGGGGTTCGGGGGTGTCGAACGCGTTGGTGACCTCGTCCGAACGCCTGGCCCGGAAGGCGGGTGGGGCCCGCATCCGCCTGGAGACAGGCGTCCGCCAGCCCGCGGCGATGCGCCTGTACGAGCGCGCGGGCTTCCGCCGGGTGCCGAACTTCCCACCGCACGAGGCCGACCCGGAGTCGGTCTGTTACGAGAAGCCGCTGGTCTAGCGGCTGACGGTGGCTCGGCGGGATCGGGTGCCGCGGCTGCGAGTGGCGGGACTCGGGCGCCGAGGTGCGTGCCTGGTCATCGCGGGTTGGCGGCGAGAACGGGCGCGGGCCGCAGCGACTCGATCACCGCATCGCGCCGGTGGCCGTGCCGGCCACCTTCAGTGTGCGAAAGACGTCACCGGCGTCACCGCCGGGCCGCCGCGATGCGGACGGCATCGGACCTCGAGCGCGGAGACAACCCACGAGCAACCGGTGCAGCTACATCTCCAGGTCGAGGCTGAGCTGGCCGCGGTTCTCGGTTCCCGGGGCGAGCCGCAGGCCCGCCGGGGGAGCGGGCAGCGTCGCCACGCACTCCGGGCACGGTGCGACCTCGGATGTCGTCAAGTCGACAGGCTTCCAGCTGCGCGACTCGCGCTCACCGCAGGCCGACCGCCGGTAGCGGAGGTCGCCCGAGCGGGTCATCAGGTGCGCTTGCGGGACTTCTTCGGGCAGCACGCCGACCAGGTACCAGCGTGGTGCGCTCACCTCGGTGGTCGTCATGGCCGACAGTCTCTGTCGCGGCCGGCGGGAACCCGCGGTTTTGCCGATCTTCGGCGTGGCGCGGGCTCAGGCTTCGTCGGGCAGGTAGCGGAGGATGTGCAGCATGCCGCGCTCGTCGACGACGTCCGGGTCTTCGGCGAGGCAGCCGCTCAGGTCGGCGCGGACGGAGTCCGTGTCCAGGCCGGCGCCGATCAGCACCAGCTCGGTGCGATGTGGGGCTCCGGGTGGCCAGGCCGAGCGGTCGACCTGCACGAACCCGCCGACCGTGTGCAGCCGGAAGCGCGTCCCCGCGCCGAAGTCGGCCTGGCCCTTCATGCGGTAGAGGCCGGCCGGGCGCCGCTCGAGGAACTCGACGAACGCTCGCGGCGCCAGTGGCGTCTCGGCGGTGAAGGTGACCGTCTCGTACTCGGCGTGCAGGTGCCGGGAATGGTCGTGGTCGTCCTCGCGCAGGTCGTCGAAGGACAGCTGGCCGGCCCGCTCGCCGCGGGGTTCCGGGTCGAAGAACAGCCTCGGGTCGACCCGGCCGTGGGCGGTGACCAGCACCGGGCGGCCCGGCGCCAGCTCCTCGACCGTCGCCGTGACCTTCGCCAGCGCGTCGGCGTCGACGCGGTCGGCCTTGTTCAGCACCACCAGGTCGGCCAGCCGCAGGTGATCGGCCAGTTCGGGGTGGCGTTCGCGGGCGGCCTCGAACTCGGCGGCGTCCACCACCTCGGCCAGCCCGCCGTAGCGGATGTCCGGGTTCTCGCTGGCGATCATCAGCCGGATCAGGTCGCGCGGCTCGGCGATGCCGCTGGCCTCGACGACGATGACGTCCATCCCCGCCTCGGCCGACGACAGCCGGCCCAGCATCGCGTCCAGCCCGCTCGCGTCGACCGCGCAGCACAGGCAGCCGTTGCCCAGCGAGACCATCGTGTCGACCTGCCCGGCCACGGCCAGCGCGTCGACGTTCACGCTGCCGAAGTCGTTGACCACGACGCCGACCCGGGCGCCCTCGCGGTTGGCGAGCAGGTGGTTGAGCAGCGTCGTCTTGCCCGCGCCGAGGAACCCGGCGACGAGGACCACGGGGATCCGGTTCACGCAACGTCCTCCCTCTGCCGATCAGGCGACTCTAAACGACGCGCCCGCACGCGGGCGTACACGGGGGACCGGCGCCGGAAAAGGCCGTTCGGCGATTACCCACTAATAGCCGAAGATCGGCGCACGGGAAAGAATCACGCGGCCTTCACTGGTAAAAGTGATCGATTGACGGGAAATGCGCTGCGACATGTCCGGATAACACGTGGTGACGACTATTTTCCGACGTTTTCCCAGGCCGTGGCGATATTTCGGGAGACGCGGAACGTACTGGTCATTCGGGGACCGTGTCCCGCGAAACGTGGGGTATCCTGCCCCGCCTGGTCGGAAGCGCCCGTGCTGCAGGCGTTTCCGGCCGACAGTGTTGTCGGCGACCATCGGAGGAACGGTGAACCTTCCCGTCGGGATGCAGATCACGATTTCGGAGAGTGGGGTAGCGCGGTGACTGCTACGTCCGAGCGGGTGACGACCGCGCCGGTACTTTACCACCAACGGGTGTCGGGGGAACAGAGCGTCAATTCCGCGGAGGCCGAGGAATTCCTCAACCTCATGTTCGAAGAAGGGGCCGCCGAACAAGGCACGTGGCTCGAGACGCGGCTCGCCGAGGTGCGCGCCGAAATCGCCGAAACCGGCACCTACCGGCACACGCCCGCCGAGCTGGCGTACGGCGCCCGCGTCGCCTGGCGCAACTCGGCCCGCTGCATCGGCCGGCTCTACTGGAACAGCCTCCGCGTCCGGGACCGGCGCCGGGTCACCGACCCCGCCGACATCGCCGGCGAGTGCGTCGCCCACCTGCGCCAGGCCACCCGGTCCGGCCGGATCCGCCCGACCATCACCGTCTTCGCCCCGGACACGCCCGAGGGGCCGGGGCCGCGCATCCACAACGAGCAGCTCATCCGCTACGCCGGCTACCGGCTGGAGGACGGCTCGATGCTCGGTGACCCGCGGTACGCCGGGTTCACCGAGCAGGTGCGGCGGCTCGGCTGGCGGCCACCGGAGCGGAGAGGCTCCTTCGACGTCCTGCCGCTGCTGGTCGAGTCGGACCCCGGCGATCCGCGGCTGTACACGCTGCCCGCGGACGCCGTGCTGGAGGTGCCGCTGAGTCACCCCGACCACCGCTGGTTCGCCGGGCTGGGGCTGCGCTGGCACGCCGTGCCGGCGATCAGCAACATGCCGCTCGAGATCGGGGGCGTCACGTACCCGGCCGCGCCGTTCAACGGCTGGTACCTCGGCACCGAGGTCGGCGCCCGCAACCTGGCCGACGAGGACCGCTACGACCTGCTGCCCGCCATCGCGGAGCTGATGGGCCTGGACACCGGCTCCGAGCGCACGCTGTGGCGCGACCGGGCGCTCGTCGAGCTGACGCTGGCCGTGCAGCACTCGTTCGACGCGGCGGGCGTGACCATGGCCGACCACCACACCGAGTCGCGGCGGTTCCTGACGCACCTGGAGAAGGAGGAACGCGCCGGACGCCGGTGCCCGGCCGACTGGAGCTGGATCGTGCCGCCCGTTTCCGGTGGTCAGACCGCCGTGTTCCGGCGTTACTACGACGAACCCGACCCCGCGACGCGCCCGGCGTTCCTGCCGCCCGGCTGAGGGGAAGCGCCCGTTCGGCGGATCGTGACCGGCCCGCGGCGCCGATTCGAGGACGAAGGCCGACAATGGACCCATGACCGCAGTCCTCGTCGCCCACTCCGGACGACACGGCGGCACCCGGCAGATCGCCGAGGTCATCGCCGCGGAGCTCCGCGAAATCGGCCTGTCCGTGGACGTACGCGACGCGGCCGACGTCGCCACCGTCGACGGGTACGCCGCGGTGGTCGTCGGCAGCGCCCTGTACTACCACCGCTGGCGGCCGGACGCCGTCCGGCTGCTGGAGCACCACGCCCGGGCGCTGGCCGAGCGTCCGGTGTGGCTGTTCCACAGCGGCCCGTGCGGCCCGGGTGCGGCCACCCACCAGGTCGGCCTGCCGGCGAACGTGGCGCTGCTCGCGGCGCGCATCGACGCCGAGCGCACGGCCACCTTCGGCGGCCGCCTCGACCCGTCGACCGTGCGCGGCCTGATCCCGCGGCTGATGGCGTCGGGCCAGCGCGCCGGCGACTTCCGTGACTGGGACCGGATCAAGGCCTGGGCCCGGGACGTCGGCCGCCGGGTGCGCATCGGCGTCCCGCACTGATCACGGCGTCCACTCTTGCCCGCACGGGGTCGTCGGTGCTAGACCAACCCTGAAGTCTTCCGGTGGGGAACCGACGGGACGGGGCAAACGTGACGGATCGGCAGGCGGAACCGGCCCAGGCCAAGAAAGCGCTTACATCGGACCAGCGCAACTCGTTCCTCGCGGCGCTGCTCGGCTGGAGCATGGACTCGTTCGACTACTTCCTCGTGGTCTTCGTGCTGGCGGACATCGCCAAGGACAAGTCGTTCGGCGCGACCGCGACGCAGCTGGCGTTCATCACCACGGCAACGCTGGTGATGCGGCCGGTCGGCGCGCTCCTGTTCGGCCTGTGGGCCGACCGCGTCGGACGCCGGGTGCCGCTGATCGTGGACGTGCTGGTGTACTCGGTGGCCGGGCTGCTGTGCGCGTTCGCCCCGAACTTCACGGTGCTGCTGATCCTGCGGTTCGTCTACGGCGTCGGCATGGGCGGGGAATGGGGGCTGGGCGCGGCTCTGGCGATGGAGAAGATCCCGGTGGCGCGCCGCGGGTTCTTCTCGGGACTGTTGCAGGTGGGCTATTCGATCGGGTACCTGATGGCCGCGCTCGCGTACCTGCTGTTCCACTCGGCACTGAACCTCGAGTGGCGCTGGATCTTCGTGCTGAGCATCTTCCCGGCGCTGATCAGCCTGCTGATCCGCGCCCGGGTGCGGGAGTCCGAGGTCTGGGAGGCGACGCGGGAGAAGCTGCGCGTGACGCGGACGTCGGTCAAGGACGTGCTGCTCAACCCGAAGGTGATCCGCCGGTTCGGGTACCTGATCCTGCTGATGACGGCGTTCAACTGGATGAGCCACGGCACCCAGGACGTCTACCCGAGTTTCCTGAAGGCGCACGACAACGGCGGCGCCGGCCTGACCGCCACGACGAGCACGTGGATCGCCGTGCTGTACAACGTGGGCGCGATCATCGGCGGCCTGACGTTCGGCACGCTGTCCGAGAAGCTGGGCCGCCGCCGCACGATCGTCACCGCGGCGGTGCTCGGCCTGCCGGTGATCCCGATCTTCGCGTTCGACCACGGCGCGGGGATGCTCGCGCTGGGATCGTTCCTGATGCAGGTGATGGTCCAGGGCGCGTGGGGCGTGATCCCGGCGCACCTGACGGAGATGTCCCCGGACGCGATCCGCGGCTTCTACCCGGGCGTGACGTACCAGCTGGGCAACCTCCTGGCGGCGCTCAACCTCCCGATCCAGCAGGCGATCGCGGAGTCCCACGGGTACTCGTCGGCTCTCTTGTGGACGGTGGTCCCGGGCCTGGTGGCGGTCGCGATCCTGACGGCGATCGGCAAGGAGGCCAAGGGCATCAAGTTCGGCGACTCGGCGGTCACGACGGCCCCGGCGGGGACGACGGGCTGAGCCACCGGACGGCCCGGGCCGTGCACTACCGTGGGGGCACGCGGGAGTGAGGGGAAGGCCGTGCGGCGGTTCTGGTGGGTGGCGGTGGCGGGCGTCATCGTCGTCGCGGGTGCGGCGGTTTTGCTGTGGTGGCCCGGGGATGACGACCAGGGACTGCCGCCGGCGCGGGCGCGCGTCTACGCCGACTACTCGGCGTGCCTGCTGACCGGCCCCGGCGGGCTCGCGGCGCCCGGGGTCGCGCCGGTGTGGGCGGGCCTGCAGGACGCGTCGGGCGACACCGGCGCCAAGGTCTCCTACCTCGCCGCGGCGGGCCCGGCCACCGAGGCGAACTACCTGCCGTACCTGAACTCCCTGGCGCAGCGGCGGTGCGACGTCGTCCTGACGGTGGGCGAGCCGGGCACCGCCGTGGCGCTCGCCCAGGCGGGTACCCACCCCGCCATCCGCTTCGTGGCCGTCGGTGCGGCGGGCGGTGCGGCGGCCAACGTCTCCCCCGTGGGAGTGACCGAGCACCTCCGCGCGGACGTCGCCGAGGCGGTCCGCGAGGCCGCGCACGCCGCCGGCCACTGAGAGATTTGGCGCGGTTAGGGCAAATTACGTAGCACAAGTCCGGTTTGTCCTGTGCTCTTGATCTCCGTGATTGGTCGCTTTGCGGGCTGGTGAGACCACCTTCCGCCGTGGTGAACTTTCTCGCCGTTCGTCGGGGATGGTCATCGAGGGGGAGACTCGTGGGTCGTCGTGCTGTCAGGTTCTGTGCTGCCTGGATACTGCTGGCGCTGGCGTTTTCGCTCGGTTCCGGGCAGGCGGACGCCGCTCAGCTCGCGCCGGGTCACCTGCCGGTATCGGAGTTCACGTCGTGGCTCGGTTCGCTGTTCTCCGGTTCGCCGCACTGGGGCGCGACACCCCGGCAGGCCGCCGGCTCGGCCGACGGCGCGCGCCACGACGCGACCACCGCGGAGACCAGCGCGGACGGCGGCGCCGGGAATGCGCCAGGCCGCGCGCCTGGTGAGCTGGCCCCGGAAGCCGCGCACGACCGTAAGGTGACGCCCGGGCCGAGCGGCCCGGCGACGCGTGGCTTCGACGCCGTGACGAGCCACCGCGACGCGACGAAGTCCTCGGCGACGATGAACTTCTTCACCAATGCCGACGGCTCGGTCACCCGCGACTACACCCGGGAGCCGGTCAACTTCGCCGACGGCCCGTGGGGCTGGCGGCCGATCGACACCTCGGTCCACAGTGGACAGGACGGTCGCTGGCACGAGGCCGCCAACTCCCGGGCCGTCGACTTCGCGGGCAACGCGGCCGACCCGGCGCTGGCCGCCCTCGCCGTCGACGGCGGGCACTCGCTCACGTACGGCCTGCAGGGCGCCGCCCCGGTCGCACCCCGCGTCGACGGCCGGTCCGCGACCTACCCCGGCGTGCTCCGCGACACCGATCTCGCCCTCGAACCGACGGCGACCGGCGTCAAGGAGTCCGTCGTGCTGCGCTCGGCGGCGGCCCCGAGCACCTGGGTGTTCCCGTTGTCCCTCAACGGTTTGACGCCGCGCGCCGAAGCCGACGGCTCGGTGAGCCTGGTCGACGGCGCCGGGGCGGTCCGCGAACGGATCCCGCGCGGCTACGCCTTCGACTCCCGGGTCGACCCGGTTTCCGGCGACCCGGCCACGACGTATGCGGTCGGCTACGCGCTGACGACGTCCGCCGGGGCGCCGGCGCTGAAGGTCACCCTGGACCCGGCGTGG
Source organism: Amycolatopsis sp. NBC_01307 (assembly GCF_035975215.1). Taxonomy (NCBI): domain Bacteria; kingdom Bacillati; phylum Actinomycetota; class Actinomycetes; order Pseudonocardiales; family Pseudonocardiaceae; genus Amycolatopsis; species Amycolatopsis sp. NBC_01307. Next base: position 1,932,547 of record NZ_CP108403.1, read on the forward strand.
CTGGCCGACCCGGCGCGGGTGTTCCCGGTGACCGTCGACCCGACCTTCACCGACACGCCGTCCTCGACCTACGCCGAGGCCGGCGCGCCCGGCGACCACTCGATGGAGAAGGTCGTCAAGATCGGGTCGTTCAACTCGGGCCCCGACTCGGCGAACACGTTCCTCAAGTTCCCCGCCGACCTCGACGGCTCCCAGGTCACGGTGAGCTCAGCGACGCTGAAGCTGTTCGACACCTGGGCCTCGACGTGCGTCGCCGAACGCTTCGACGTCGCCCCGGTGACGCAGACGTGGACGCCGTCCGGCGTGACCGCCTACCCGGGGCCGTCCTACGGCGCGAGCATCGGCAACGCCACGCCGTCGGTGCCCACCGCGTGCGCCAACCGCGCGGCCGACCGGACGGTGGGCGACTGGGTGAGCGTGCCGTTGTCGGCGGCGACGTTCACCGGCTGGGCCAACGGGTCGGTGGCGGACAACGGCCTCGCCGTCTACGCGGCCACGAACGACACGCTGCACTGGAAGCAGTTCGACTCGTGGCAGATGAACGCCGGCTTCCAGCCGGTGCTGTCGCTGACCACGAGCGGGAACGTGCCGCCGGTCGTCGACTCCGCGTACCCGGGCGCGGGCGGCGTCACGACCAGCCTCGTCCCGTTCCTGTTCGCCACGGCCCACGACATCGACGCCGGCCCAGGCGCGCTGAAGTACCGCTACCAGGTCGCCGACCAGGCGGGTACGACCATCGCCGATTCCGGCCTGGTCGCCGAGGGGACCTGGCGGGTCCCGGCCGGGAAGCTGAAGTACAACCAGACCTACTACTGGGCCGTGCAGGCCTACGACGGCTCGTCCTACTCGGCCGACCCGCCGTGGAACCCGCTCACCGTCGGGGTGGACCAGCCGCTGGTGACGTCGTCGCTGTCGCAGAACACCGGCGTGCACGGCGTCGAGCCGAGCATCGGCAACTACACGACGTCGGCCACCGACGCGGAGGTGCGCAGCGTCGGGCCCGCCCTGTCCGTGGTGCGCGACTACAACTCCCGTGATCCCCGCACGACCGGGGCCTTCGGCGCCGGCTGGTCGAGCGTGGTCGACGCGCGCGCCGCCGAGCAGTACGACTTCGACGGCACCGGCACGGTCGTCAGCGTGCTGGTGACCTACCCGGACGGCTCCGAAGTGGGCTACGGGAAGAACGCCGACGGCACGTTTTCCCCGCCGTCGGGGCGGTTCGCCACCTTCAAGGCGATCACCGGCGGCTACAGCCTCACCGACAAGAACGACACTGTCTACACCTTCACCCAGGCACTCGGTTCGGGCGTCTACCAGCTTTCCTCGATCACGGACGCCAACGGCCGCGCGACGGCCGTGACCACCGCCGGCGGCCGCGCCACCGCGTTGACGTCGGCGGTCTCCGGCCGCGCCCTGCACCTGGCCTGGACCACCCCGGCCGGGGCCACCAGCCCGCACGTCGCCACGGTCTCGACCGACGACCTCACCCCGGGCGCGCCGCTGACCTGGACCTACGGCTACACCGGCGACCAGCTCACCAGCGTCTGCCCGCCGGGCACGACAACCGCCTGCACGCGATACGGCTACCAGGCCGCGTCGCCCTACCGGACCAGCGCGCTCGACCTCGGCCCGCACTCGCTCTGGCCGCTGGCCGAAGCGTCCGGGACGACCGCTGCGAGCGCGGTGCTGACCAACGAAGGCGCCGACAGCGCGACCTACCACGACGTCACGCTCGGCCGGCCCGGCGCGCTGGCGGGCTCGGCGGCGACGTCGGCCGGGTTCAACGGCACCTCGTCGTACGTGCAGCTCCCGCGGGCCGACGCCGCGGCGCCGAACACGATGTCGGTGTCGATGTGGTTCAAGACCGCGGCCACCAACGGAGTCCTGTTCTCCTACAGCACCATGCCGCTGACCGAGGCGACGAGCCCGGCGTCGCAGTACACGCCCGCGCTCTACGTCGGCAACGACGGGAAGCTGATCGGCGAGTACTGGACCGGCGCGACGGACAAGACCGTCACGACCCCGGCCCCGGTCAACGACAACGCCTGGCACCACGTGGTGTTCACGCACTCCTCGACCAGCCAGGGCATGTACCTCGACGGCCAGTTCGTCGGGTCCACGATCGGCGCGATCGTGCCGATGGGCCCGCAGAACCGCTACATCGGCGCGGGTTTCCTCGGCAACCAGTGGCCCGATCAGGCCAACGCCGGCAAGCCCGGCACCGCGACCTTCTTCAACGGCCAGATCGCCGACGTCGCCGTGTGGGACAAGCCCGTGCCCGGCCAGCGCGAACTGGCGCTCTACGAGAGCGGCAAGCAGCAGTCGAGCCTGCTCACGTCGATCACCCGGCCCTCCGGCGCGGTGCACACGACGGTGTCCTACGACCCGGTTTCCGACGCCGTCACGCAGATCGGTGACGAGAACGGCGGCACCTGGAAGTACGCGCCGCTGACCGCGGCCGGCTCCAGCCAGGTCTACCGCGGCGCCGTCCTCGGCTCGCACCCCGAGCTGTATCAGCGATTCGCGGACGCACCGGGCACGGCGGTGCCGGCGGGCGAGGTGAACTACCGGCCGTCGGCCTACACGAACGCGACGCTCGGCGGGCCCGGCCCGTTCACCGACTCGACCGCGGCGAAGTTCCCGGGCACCGTCGCCGGGACGACGCTGCCCGACCACCTCGTCAGCGCGTCGAACACCGCGTCGGTCGAGCTGTGGTTCTCGACGACGTCGGCGGCCGCGGGCACGCTCTTCTCGACCGGGACGTCGGCCCTCGGCACGGCGAACCCGTCCGCCGGGGCGATGCCGGTGCTCTACGTCGGCACCGACGGCAAGCTGCACGGGCACTTCTGGGACAACTCGGTCGCCGGCATGGCTTCGGCGGGCAAGGTCAACGACGGCAAGTGGCACCACGTCGTGCCCACCGGCGCGAACACCGCCCAGGTGCTCTACCTCGACGGCCAGCAGATCGGCACGCTGTCCGCGCAGATCTCCAACGGCGACCCGCTGGCCTTCGTCGGCGCGGGCGTCTACAACACCCGGGGCTGGCCCGCCGCGCCGACCGGGAACACCTGGAACTACTTCACCGGCTCGATCGGCGAGGTCGCCTTCTACCGCTCGTCGCTCGGCGCCGGGGAGGTCGCCCAGCACTTCCTCGCCGCGGGCAACTCGCAGGGTCTCGCCCCGCTGACGACCGCGACGATCACCGACCCCGCGGGCAAGACGTCGACGCAGCAGTACGACCCGGCCGCCGGGAACCACAAGATCGCCGAGACGGACACGGCCGGGCACCGCACCACCTACGGCTACGACACGGCCGGCTTCCTGCACACCAGCACCGACCCCAACGGCAACGTGGTCACCATCGGCCACGACGTGCGCGGCAACACCGTCTCCCAGACCACCTGCCAGGACCAGGCCGCCGAGAAGTGCTCGACGTCGTACTCGACGTACTTCCCGGACGACACCACGGCGCAGCTGACGACGGCCGACGCGCGCAACGACCTGATGCTCACCTCGCGGGACCCGCGCTCCTCGGGCGCGACCGACCCCGCGTACCTGACGTCGTTCGGCTACGACACCGCCGGCAACCGCACCTCCGTGACGACCCCGCCGGTGCCGGGCTTCGCGGGCGGGCGGACCACCGCGATCACCTACAGCGACGGCACGGCGGCCTTCCCCGCGACGGACTCCGGGAACGTGCCCGCCGGGCTGCCGGTGAAGACGACCTCGCCGGGCGGCGCCGTCAACCAGGTGGCCTACCTGCACAACGGGGACGTCGCGAGCACGACCAACGCCGACGGCCTGGTCACCCGCTTCGCCTACGACCCGCTCGGCCGCCTCCTGTCGAAGACGGCCGTGTCCGACAGCTACCCGGCGGGCCTGGTCACCACCTACGCCTACGACGGCAGCGACCAGGTCGTCTCGCAGACCGACCCGGCGGTCACCGACCGGGTGACCGGCGCCGTCCACAACGCCGTCACCTCCAGCGTCTACAACGCCGACGGCAGCCTCACCTCGCAGACCGTCGCCGACGGCACCGGCGGCGACGCCGCCCGGACGTCGGGCTCGACCTACAACGACAAGGACCAGGTCGCCTCCAGTACGGACGCGAACGGCAACATCACCACCTACACCTACGACGTCTACGGCAACAAGAAGAGCGAGACCGACGCCAACGGCACCGAGACCGACTGGACCTACGACGGCGAAGGCCGGCTGCTCACCCAGGGCGTCTGGTACACCGGCAACCCCGCCGACCCGCGGCCCGCGACGTTCCTCGTCCAGAAGTCGAACGCCTACGACCCGGCCGGGCGCCTCGCGTCCGAAACGGACTCGATGGGCGACACCACGTACTACACCTACACCGACAACGGGCTGACCGCGACCGTCACGCGCAAGGACCCTGCCGGGCAGCAGGCGTTCGTCACCGAGTCGAACACCTACGACGCGGCCGGCAACCAGATCGGCACGGTCACCGGCAACGGCGCGAACACCTCGGCGTCCACAGTGGACGCCGCCGGGCGGGTCTCGCGGACCGTCGACGACCCGGCGGGCGCGGCCCGCACGACGTCGGTGTCCTACACCCCGGACGACCAGGTCGCGACCACCACGCAGGCCGACCCGTCGGGACGCAGCCGCACGGTCAGCACCACCTACGACCCGATGGGCGTGCTCACCTCCCGCTCGGTCGCCGCGGACGGCGCCGGGCACCCGGTGGGCTGGTGGAAGCTGAACCAGCCGTCGGGCACCACGGTCACCGACTCCTCCGGCACCGGGAACACCGCGGCGGCCTCGGCCGTCACCTGGTCCGACGGCGCCGCGAACCTCGACGGCACCAGCTCGCAGATCGCCACCAACGGCCCGGTGCTCGACACCACGGCGGCCTACACGGTGTCGGCCTGGGTCAAACCGGCGACGCTCGGCTCGGCGTTCCAGACCTTCGTCGTGCAGAAGGGGACCGTGATGAGCGGTCTCTACCTCGAGTACGACGGCAGCAGCCACAAGTGGTCCTTCTCCCGGTTCGGCACCGACGCCACCAACGCCACCGGCTACCGCGCGGAGTCCGCGGCCGACGCGCAGGCCGGGACGTGGACGCACCTGGCGGGTGTGTACAACCCGGGCACCGGCGCGATGACGCTGTACGTCAACGGCGCGCTGGCCGGCACCACCACCGACCCGACGCCGATGGCGAGCACCGGCCCGCTGGTGCTCGGGCACGGCTGGTACCTCGGCGCCAACGGCAACTACGCCACCGGCCAGGTGGCCGGCGTCCAGGCGTACACCCGCGCGCTGTCCGCGGCGGAGGTCACGACGATCTTCGGCGGCGGCCGCAACGGCGGCACGACGGCGTCTTCGGCGGCCGAGACGACGAGCTGGACCGTCGACCAGCGCGGCCTGCCGACGTCGATGACCGACGCGAACGGCAACGTCACGACCTACGCCGGCGACGAGGCCGGGAACCCGGCGGTGACCACCGCGCCGACCGTCACCACGGAGACCAACGGCGGTCCGGCCACCGCCGTGCACCCGGTCACCACGACCGGGTACAACACCTTCGGCGAGCCGGTCGAGGCCGTCGACCCCGACGGCAACCAGGTGACCACCGTCTACGACGCGGCCGGCCAGCCGGTCTCGGTCACCAACCCGGCGTACACCCCGCCCGGCGGCGGCGCCCCGATCACCGCGACCACCGTGCGCACCTACGACAAGATCGGGCAGGTCCTCACCGAGAAGGATCCGCTGAGCCACGTCACCACCATGAGCTACGACCAGCTCGGTGACGTCGCCCAGGTGACCCGGCCCTCCGGCGCCAAGACGACGTCGACCTACGACACCAACGGCGACCGGCTGTCGGTGACCGACGCGAACGGCGTCCGCACCGAGGCGACCTACGACTTCCTGTCACGGCCGCTGACCTCGACGGTGTTCGAGCGGTACCCGAGCACGCTCACCGCGACCACGACGAACTCCTACACCGCGTCGGCCGGCAACCCCGGCGGCGCGCGCCTGGCCTCGACCACGACCCCCGCCGGCGCCGTCACCTCCTACGGGTACGACGGTCTCGGGCAGACCACCGCGGTCACCGACGCGGCCGGGAACACCACCCGGTACGGGTACAGCTACCTCGGGGAGAAGACGTCGGTCACCGCCGCCGACAACACCGCGACGCTGACCGACTACGACCAGTCGAGCCGCCCGGTGCGCGTCACCGGCAAGGACGCGACCGGAGCCGTGCTGCGGCAGACGTCGGCGGCCTACGACGCGGGCGGCCGCCTCACGTCCGCTGTGGACGGCCGGGGAACCGCGCGGACCTTCACCTACGACAGCGGGAACCGCCTCACCGGGGAGATCCAGCCGGTGTCGGCGACGGCGTCCGTCACGACGTCGTTCGGTTACGACGCGGCGGGCAACCGGACGCGGTCCACCGACGGCCGGGGCAACGCGACGATCACCCGCTACAACGCGTGGAACCAGCCCGAAGCGGTCGTCGAGCCGGCCACCACGGCCTACACCTCGGCCGCGGACCGGACCTTCACCTCGGTCTACGACGCGGCGGCCCGGCCGGTCACGCAGACCCAGCCGGGCGGGGTGACCGTCACGGCGGGCTACGACGACGACGGGAACCTGGTCAGCCAGAGCGGCGGCGGCGCCGAAGCCGCGACGGCCACCCGGACGTTCGGCTACGACCCCGGCGGCCGGATGACTTCGGTGGCCACGACCGAAGCCGGCGTCGCCGGGCACTCGGACCACCAGGCGGCGAGCAGCGAGACGTTCGGCTACAACGACCGCGGGGCGCTGCTCACGGCGAGCGGTTCGGCCGGGTCGTCGTCGTTCGCCTACAACACCGACGGCCTGATGACCTCGCGCACCGACGCGGCGGGCACCACGTCGTACGGCTACGACGGCGCCGACCGGCTCTCGACCGTCACCGACGCGGCGACCGGTGGCACGCAGACGCTGAGCTACAACGCGCTGAGCCAGGTCAGTGGCGTGAAGTACGGGACAGGCAACGCGCGGACGTTCGGCTACGACGGCCTGCACCGGCTGACCGGCGACACGCTGAAGACCGCCGGGGGAGCGGCGGTCGCGTCGGTCGGCTACGGCTACGACGCGAACGACGACCTCACGTCGAAGACGACCGCGGGCTTCGCCGGGTCGGCGGCCAACACCTACACCTACGACCTCGCCGGCCGGCTCGCGTCGTGGAACAACGGCGTCAGCACGGTGGCCTACGGCTACGACGCGGCCGGCAACCGGACCCAGGTGGGCTCGTCGACCTACACCTACGACGCGCGCGACGAACTGACGTCGGACGGCTCGAACACCTACAGCTACAGCGCGCGCGGAACGCTGCGGGAGCGGGCGTCCTCGACCGGCACCCTGGTGTCCGCGTCGGACGCCTTCGGTCAGATGATCGTGCAGGGCACGCAGAACTTCGGGTACGACGGACTGGGCCGGAACCTGACCGACACGACGATCGCGTCCGGCGCGGCGACGACGTTCGCCTTCTCCGGGCAGGGCAACACGATCGCCTCGGACGGCACGTCGACCTACAGCCGCGATCCGGGTGGCGGCCTCGTCGGCGTCGCCACCGGCGGCACCGGCGCGTACGCCTTCGTGGACCAGCACACCGACGTCGTCGGGACGTTCACCGCCACCGGCGGCGCGCTGAGCGGGTCGAGCACCTACGACCCGTTCGGCAACGTGCTGGCGTCGGCGAACGCCAAGGGGCAGCTGGGGTACCAGTCGGGCTGGACGGACCGGTCGACGGGCAACGTCAATATGGCGGCGCGCTGGTACAACCCGGCGGTCGGGCAGTTCATGAACCGGGACTCGGTGGCGAACAGCCCGGTGCCCAACCCGATGGAGGCGAACAAGTTCGCCTACGTCGACGACAACCCGATGACGGGCACGGACCCGTCCGGGCACGGCTGGTTCAGCGACGCGTGGTCGTTCGTGAGCAACCACGTCGTGGCGCCGGCGGCGTCGTTCGTCTACCACCAGGTGATCCAGCCGGCGGCGCACTTCGTCAACACGTACGTGGTGCAGCCGATCGTGCACGTGGCGGTGGCGAGCTACCACGTCGTGCGGGACGCCTACCACGCGGCGGGGCGGGTGGTCCGCAACGCCTACCACGCGGTGGTCCGGTACGCGAAGAAGGTGTACCACGCGGCGGTGCACGTGGTGAAAACCGCGTACCACGCGGTCACGAAGGCGGTGAAGACAGCGGCCCACGCGGTGGCCCACGCGGCGACGGCGGTGGCGCACGCGGCGGTGTCGGCGGCGAAGACGGTGGGCCACGCGGTGTCGACGGCGGCGACGGCCGTGGGCCACGCGGCAGCTTCGGCGGCATCGCACGTGGCGACATTCGTGAAGGACCACGCGTCGACGATCGCGGGCATCGCGGCGGGCGTGCTGGTCGGCGCGGCCTGCACGGCAGCGACGCTGGGCATCGGAGCGGTCGGCTGCGCGGCGATCGGTGGCGCGGTCGGTGGCGCGGTGTCCTACGGGATGGATTGCTCGAAGGCGCACAACTGCTCGGTCGGCGGCGCGGTGGAGGCGGTCGGCCTGGGCGCGCTGGGCGGTGCGCTGGGCGCGGGCCTGGCGGGCCCGCTGGGCGGCAAGCTGGTGGCGGAGGCCCTGGACGGGGTGCTGCCCCAGGCGGCGACGCAGGGCTTGATCGGCGCGGGTGCCGGAGCGGTCAGCGGCGGCGTGACGGCGTTGGCGGGCTACGGCATGAACTGCGGCCGCGACTGCTCGGTGGGCGGCGCGTTGTCGGCGGCGGGGACGGGTGCGCTGGCCGGCGGTGTCGGTGGTGCGGCGTTCGGGGCGCTGGGCGGTTTGCGGGCTCGTGGTCGCAGTTCGGCGGAGGAGCCGTCGACGTGCGCGGTGCACAGTTTCCTCGCTTCCACCAAGGTGCTGCTGGCGGACGGTTCTGCGAAGCCGATCTCGTCGCTGAAGGTCGGTGATCGGGTCCGGAACTCTCAGCCGGGCACGGCGGGTGTGGAGTCACACGCGGTCGACCGGGTGATCAAGACGGCGACGGACCACGACTTCGTGGCGTTGAAGGTGAAGTCGTTGCGCCGGGTGGCAGGTCGCGTGGCGGCGGGCCTGGCACTGGCGGCCGGTGTCCTGGCCGGAGGAGCTGCGCCGGCGTCGGCTTCCGAACCGGCGACGATCACGACGACGTTCCACCACCCGTTCTACGACGTGACGCGAGGGGCGTTCGTCGAGGCGGTGGATCTGCAGGTCGGTGACCGGTTGCAGACCGCGGACGGCGACGAGGCGTCGGTCGAGGCGGTGACGCCGTACCACTCGACGGAGGTCACGTACGACCTGACGATCGACTCGCTGCACACGTACTACGTGTTCGCGGGCGCCACCCCGGTGCTGGTGCACAACTGCGGTGTCAGTGGCGTTCCCAGCGCGCGTGGCCCGGCCGGCCGGGCTGCCTCTGTCGATATCGATAGCGCTCGGCCCGGCTGGTCGGTCGAGGGACAGCTCCAGCTCGCGCAGCAGCGAGTGCCGGCATATGCGCTGTTCAATCGGACAGCGGCGACCTCGAACCGCACCTACGTGGGCGGCGTCAACACGGACACCGGCGAGATTGCGCTGGCTTCGTCGGGAGGAGGACCTCAAGGATGCGCCGGGCACTGCGCCGAAGGGAACGCGTTGATGGCACTCGGCGGTGACCCAGCCAACGTGATGTTCACCGAAGCATTCACCGTCAACCGTGGGGCGGGCGGCAATCTTCAAGCGGTGCCGAAGCAAGTCTGCGCAGCGTGCCAGAGCGACTTCCCGGACCGGTCGGCGTTCGCTCCGGGGGTCACCGGAGCACCGGGGGGTGCGTGGGGCGATGGCGGATAGGATGCGACAGTGAAACTCGTGGAACTCGAAATTGCCCTGCACGACTGGTCGCGGGAACACTGTGCCTGTGGCCGTTCGGCCGAGCACGTAGCGGAAGATCTGAGGCGACTTGCCAGGGCCGACGAGTCGAGCGGTCTCGGCACCGAGGTCTTCGAGGGCCATGTCTTCGTCTCGTCGTTCGTCCATGAGCCGGCTGTTCCGGTCGTCTCAGTAGCGCTGGCCGCGTTGGCGGACGATATTTCGGACTACGCGCGGACCAGATTCCTCGAACTGCTTCTCTTTCTGGTCGGCGACGATGGCCAATCGGAGCGGGCCGCACAGGCTGGCCGGAATCTCGCCGCCGAGTGCGTAGTAGCGGCCGAACCGGGCATCTGGTTGCTGTACTCGGAGGTCTTCTCAGGGCGGCGGGTCGATTCCGCAGCTTACGCGTACGAGACGCTCTCTCTGGTCGAAAAAGACGAAGATCGACTCGAGCTCGCCCGGGCCGCTGCGGGCGAGCTGCTGCCGGGAGATCTGCGATAAGCTCCAAACAGCACGAAATATTTGCGGCGTCTAGGCTGGATGTTCGGTGCCATTGAACCTTGGAGCGTGTCTTAGCGGGGGTTCGTCGGGGCGTAATGGATTATTTGTCCCGGCGTCGGTGCCGGATGAGCTGTGGGCGCTGGTGACACCGCTGAATCCGGAGCATGGAGTCCGCCCGCGGGACTGGCTCCAGGGCTGTTGTCGCCTTTTGCTTCTGTCTTGGGTATCCGGACGGAATCTCGGCTGTCCTGTTTGCTGGTGACGGCGGTGGCGGAATCAACGCCTTCGCGCTCTGGGAAGGTGCGATGAGTATGATCAGCCGAGGGTGAATTTTCCTTCCGTGCCGATCCGTAGGGGGAGTAGATGAAGATTTACGTGTCATCCCTCCGGCAGTCGACCCTGGACCTCTGGTCGAGGTTGCTGCCCGCGTCGAAAATGATCGAGTTCGCCAACCGAGGTAGCCGGTCGCTTGGAGCTGACGTGCTCGTGATGTCCGGAGTTTGGGCGTTCGACCGCTACGGTGGTAGTCCGGGCAGGGAGGTGGCGCAGGTCTTGCCCAACTCCAGAGATGATGGCATGCCTGAGTGGATTGTCGTGCCGCCCTTCCGTCCGGTCGTCGAGAGCGATGGAAGAGTGTCGATCAGGGACGATTTCAAGCAAGTCAGCCTTGCTTACTATGCCGTTCTTCAGTCTCTCAGGGTGGTGAGAGCTGAATTCGGCGACTCGGTGACTGTAGCGCTGGATCTACCGTTGCTCGGAATGGATGATCCCGGCGACGAGTCGACTCCGGTGTCGGTGGCTCGGGCCATCGAGGCATTTGTGGGCGAGTGAGCAGGCGCTCCTCGCGGAGGAGTGAGTGTCGGCATTCGGTCGGTTTGTGCGAGGGTGACTACCTTACGGAAATTTATTGTTCAATCGGCTGACGGTCTCCAGGGAATGTTCGGGTATGTCGTGGTAGAAGGTCGAGATATCCATGAACTTCCTCCGGAGGAATGGGGTGATTTGAGTCCAGGCCTGGTCGGATGTGTCGTTGAGGTCCAGATCGTATGCATCCACCCCTTTGGGGTCGGTGTTTATCTGGCGGCTCAAGCTGCCTACGGGCACGTGAACGCTCCTCATGTGACGGCCGGCCGATTCACGGTCGAAGGGGTCTCGACGCGTATCGGCGAGGTTCGGAGGGCGTTGGTACTGGCGGCAGACCCCGGTCGCCAGCCCACCTTGACGGTGGCGGCCGAAGTGGTGGCCCCGAACGGTGTGCGTGGATTGGGCACCAGTATGGCCAGAACGTTTGGTAGCATGACCCCGCGTGTTGCGGGCAGATGTCGAGGCGACCGGGCACCATGGCGGATGCGCCGAAATCGGGGCGCTTTGCCGGTTGGAAGAGCAGCAAGTTCCCATCGAAGGTGCAGAGGGTTTGGCTGTGCATGTCGCCGGCGGTTCGCAGGGATACGGGCCGGAAGTACACGGCATGGTAAAGCCGTTCTGTCCCGCGTGTGAAAATTGTTCGACTACCTCGGCGGGGGGACAATGAAGTGACCATCGATCATAGTGCGGCGTTAACCGATCGTGCTCGGTCATTCTTGGGGGATGGCATCTTGTCGCCACGTTGGAGTCGGGGGGTTACGGCCTCCGAAGTGGTGATCGATAATTCCATAGGCGAAGAAATGAAGGAAATCGCTAAGCGATTCGGGGACGAGTTGATTGAATTCGACTCCAGCTTCGGTGGTCGGGTCGTTCCGATTTATGGTGGCGTCTTGGAAGGTGAGCTCGAATTGGGCTGTGGTGCAGGCGAGACTGTTCTGCGACGGAAGCCTGATGGGGGATTGTTTGCCCGGGTCGCACGCCATGATTCTGCCCAATGTTCCATAGTGATGGCGACGGACGGTCGACTGGGTTGCTCATGGTCGGACGAGTTTCATCCACTTTTCGACTCCGTGGCCGATTTCATCGAAGATTGCACCCGTTGGAACTTGGTTCGTACGTGGCGATATGTGGCGATTGTGGATGCGGATGTAGATTCACTCGGTGAAATTCCTGCTCTACTTGAGCTCGAAGAGTCTCTTTCGGGCAGTCTGTCTTCGTGGTGGTCAGGCGATGATGTTGCAGTTGTTTGTCACTGCTTCCTCAATCCCGGACGGGAACCGTCTCGGCAAGTGATGGTTCTGACTGCCGGCGATGCGCGAACCAGTTCATTGCGTCATGATCTGGCGCGGGCCGGGTGTGGGGAACGGCAATTTCTTCCGGCTGATATCCGAGGTCGAGTAAAGTAGGACCTACGAGGAGTTTGTGACACCTTCGTGCGGCTGGAGCTCTGCACTGTCGTTTCTTTGCGTGACGACCGGGTCATTGCGCGTCGGTCTTGGAGGTGGGCGGAGTATATCTGGCATCATTTCATATGATGCAGTCTATTTCCGAGTGGCTGCAGGCTGACCTTTATCAACGGCAAGCTCATCATTACCGGCACTGATGGGCCGGCCTCGGTTGATGGAGATGTCGGAGCGCTCGATGAGATTGGAATCCGGCGACAAAGAGATAGCGGTGAAATTCCAGGCAAGTACCATCGGTTCGAGGATATTCGAATACCCGCCATGGAGTGAACCGTGGGGCGGGCGGAGGCGTTGATGCCATGCCGAAGCCGGCTTGTGTCGCGTGCCAGAGCGACTGCCCGAACCGATTCGCGTTCACTCCGGGCGTCACCGGTGCGCCGGGAGGTGTGTGGGATGATGACGCATGGGACACTGCCGTGAAACGTGGAACTCGAATCGCGCGGCTCAACTGGTCGCGGGAACACTGCGCCCGCGGCCGATCGGCAAAATACGTCGCGGAAGAGCTGGGGGCGGTTCGCGCTTGCCGACGAGTCGGGCGACTTCGGCACTTCTGTAGTGCTGGCCGCGTTGGCGGACGATGTTTCGGACTATGCGCGCGCCAGATTCCACGACCTGCTTCTCCTGAAATCTGAACTGCTCCGCGTGTGTTGTCGGACATGATTCTTGCCGAATCGCGGCGACTGTGTCGGAAAGTGACCTGTGCCTGGTTTGTCGCGCTTGACTGTTTCCGTTGAATTTTGTTACAGGGCAAGGGAACGCGGTGACCCCGCTTCCAGTAGCGTGTGCGATGCGTCCGGGGTCGTGGCGCGTTTCCGTTCTGGAGGAATTCCGTGGGTGCTCGTCAAGAAAGACGTCTGCTCGAGAACGCCGCTCCGTTCATGCGGGCCGGCGAGCAGGTGGAACTGGTCGCCATGGCCAAAGTGGGCTCGGTGGCGAAGTCGGTCGGGAAGTCCGTTGCCTTCGGGGTGGCCGTCGGGGTGCTCAGTGGTGGCACCATGATGGCGCTGCCGGTTCAGGCTGAGGCGTATGTCGTGCTGACGGACCGGCAGATCCTGTTCTTCCGGTCCTACAGCGGGTCGCCGGGCAAGCACATCTTCGGCGCGCCGCGGCACCTCGTGGCGATCACCGAGCCGAAGTCGGGTTTTCTGCTGAAGTTCCAGTTGTACGTCCAGGGTTGGAACCAGGCTCTGGCCTTGACCGTGCCGCCCCTTCCGCCGCGCGTGCGCAAGCGTGGGGTCGCCTTGACCGGGCTTCTGCCGCGGATCGTGCCGGTTTCGGTCTGACCGCCGACGACGCGCCGGCGCCGGTCAGGTCATGACCGGCGCCGGCCCAGGCGTGTTCGCGTCCGCTCAGCCGCAGTGTTCGAAGTCGCTCGTGTACAACACTCCGCCCGCTGTGCCGCCCCACTTGACGCACTTGTTCGCCGCCGCGGCCTTTACCGGGCCGGCGAAGTAGGAGAACGCGCCCGAATCCGTCTGTCGCGCCGAACCCTGGACCTCCAGGAACGCCGACGTCGCCGTGGGCGTCCCGGCGGATGCGCTCTTCATCGTGCTGACGCAGTTCTGGCCGTTGGCCGCGTTGTACGACAGGTACGCCGTGCCCGCTGTGCCTAGCGGCTGCGAGTCGATGACGGCGTAACCGCCGCCGCAGGCCGGGGCGCCCAGCGCTGCTTCGGTGATCGTCGCGTAGCGGATCGTGTCGTTCGCGTGCAGTTCCGGGCCTGCCTCGAACAGCACGCCGGCCGATGTCTGGGACAGCTGCACCATGTCCGAGTACGCCGCGTCCTGGCCCCAGACGAGGAGGCTCGCGTCCGTGCCCGTCCAGTTGCCGCCCTCGTCGAACGACGAGTGCACCCGCAGCTGCTTGCGGCGGTCGCACGTGGACGGTGCGGTGAACAGGATCCGGTCGTACTTGCCGCCGGTGTCGGTGGCGCTCATCCGGGCCGTCGAACCCTCGACGACCGGGGTGACGAGGTCGGTGGCGAAGGTGAACTTGGTGCTGAAGGTCGCGCCGCCGTCGGAGCTGATCGCGTAGGCGCGGTTGTGCGTGCCGTCGGCCAGGCACTTGTCGTCGTCGTTCGCCTGGTTGCGGGCGGCGGCGTAGATCCGGCCGTCGGCCAGCTCGGTGACGCTGATCTCCTGCGGGTTCAGCGCGCTCGACGTCGGCTTGTCGGTGGCCCCGAGGTGCCAGGTGCTGCCCTGGTCGTCGCTGTACATCAGGGCGCCGATGTTCGAGTAGCCCAGGCCGGCGACGAGCCGGCCCTTGTGCGTGCCGCGGGTGAGCACGATCCCGTGCGACGGCCCGGTGGCCAGCCAGCTCGGCGCGCTCGCGAAGCCCAGCTCGGTGGTCAGCACCTTCGGCGCGCCCCACGTCTTCCCGTTGTCCTCGCTGATCGAGACGCGCGGGATCCGGCCGCAGGCGGGGTTGGTGTAGCACTGCATCGTCGAGAGCAGCACGACGCGGTTGCTGCCCGGGATGACGATCGGCGCCGGGTTGCCCTTCGTGTCGCCGTTGGCCTTGATGACGACCTGCAGCGCGCTCCACGTCTTGCCGCCGTCGGTCGAGCGCTTCATGACGAGGTCGATCGCGCCGAGGTCGTTGCAGACGCTGGCGCCGTCGTTGCGGCCCTCGGCGAACGCGAGCAGCGCGCCGTCGTTGGCCTTCACGATGGTGGGAATGCGGTAGCAGTCATGGCCTTCGGTGTTCTTGGCGAAGACCAGGGTGCTCGCCACGTCGGCTTGCGCGGTGCCGATGGCGGCCGGGACGGCGACAACGGCGGCGCACCCCAGCAGCCCGGCCAGCAGGCCTCGGGCGATACGGGTGAACTTCACGGTGGGGACTCCCTACGAATTCGTTCTACGTCCTACGTCTCGGCGGTAGCCTCGACCCGGCCCGTACAAGACCCGTACAACCCGGCGTATAACGACCTATACGTGACCGGTAGGGAAACGTCAGGTGAACGCGGCCAGCGTCCCGAACCCGGTCGCGAACACGAGCAGCGTCGACAGGAGACCCAGCAGCAGCGCCCGGCCGCCGCCGCGCAGGAGCGGGCCGAGCCGGACGGCGCAGCCGAGGCCGAACAGCGCGCCCGCGAGCAGGAGTGTCGACGCGGTCTTCGCGACGTCGAGCGCGAACGCCGGGACCAGGCCGGTGCTGCGGACGGCGACCATCGCGAGGAAACCGAGGACGAACAGCGGCACGAGCGGCGCGTGGCCGCCGCGGCGGGTGCGTTCGGTGGCGCCGACGATCGCGACCATCGGGGCGAGCAGCACGACCCGGCTCAGCTTCACCACGATCGCGATCGTCACGGCGCCGGCGCCCGCCGGCCCGGCCGCGGCGACGACCTGGGCGACCTCGTGCACCGAGATCCCGGCCCAGCTGCCGGTGCGGACCGCGTCCAGGCCGAGCCAGTGGGCGAGCAGCGGGAGCACGCCGAGGGCGAGGCTGCCGTAGCAGGTGACGAGCGCGACCGCCGTCGCGACGTCGGAGTCCTCGCGGTCGACGACGCCCTCCATGGCGGCGATCGCCGACGCGCCGCAGATCGAGAACCCCGTCGCGACCAGCAGGGCGAGCCCGCGCGGCACCCGCACCAGCTTGCCGAGGCCGAGGGTGCCGAGGAAGGTGACCGCGACCGTCACCACCACGGCGGCGAGGGTGCCGGGGCCGAGGCTGAGCACCGTCGGCAGCGCGAGCTGCAGGCCGAGCAGGACGACGCCCGCGCGCAGCAGGCGCTTCGTGACGCGCGCGACGGCTTGGCGGTGCTCGTCGGCCAGCAGTGGCGTGCTCCCGACGGCGATGCCCAGCACGACGGCCACGGTGAGCGCGCCGGCCACCGGCCACGCCGAGCTCAGCGCGTACGCCGCCGCGACGCCCAGTCCGGTGATCACGAGGCCGGGCAGGAGCGGTTTCGCCGTCGTGAGTGCCATGTACCCAGCGTCGCCCGGTCGTGGCCGTCGCGGTAGCCGTCCGTGACGACGTAGGTCATAGACTGGGGCTATGACCGGACCGGATCTGGACTCGCTGCGCCTGCTGGTGCTCGTCGACGACCTCGGCAGCGTCGGCCAGGCGGCCACGGCGCTGGGCATCGCGCAACCCTCGGCCAGCAAACGGTTGTCCACTTTGGAGCGTCAGCTGGGACTGTCCCTCGTGGACCGGACGCGGCGTGGTTCGGCGCTGACCCCGGACGGCCGGGTCATCGCGGGCTGGGCCCACCGCGTGCTGGCCGAAGTGGACGGGCTGCGGACCGGCGCGGCGGCGCTGCGCACCCAGCGCGGCGCGAAACTGCGCGTCGCGGCGAGCATGACGCTGGCCGAGCACTTCGTGCCCGCGTGGATCGGCGAGGTCAAACGGACCGAGCCGGACACCGACGTCGGGCTCGAGGTGGTCAACTCCGAGCACGTCGCGAACCTGGTGACGCACGGGCGGGTGGACCTCGGGTTCGTCGAGTCGCCGGGACCGTGGCCGGGCCTGAGCACGCGCCGGGTCGCGACGGACCGGCTCGTGGTCGTCGTCCCGCCCGGGCACCGCTGGGCGCGACGACGTCGTCCGCTCACCGCCGCGGAGCTGGCCGCGACGCCGCTGGTGGTGCGCGAACCCGGGTCGGGTACCCGCGAGACCGTCGAGGCGGCGCTGCGCCGTGCGGGCACCGGGCCGGTGAAACCGTTGCTGGAACTGGGATCGGCGTCGGCGGTGCGCAACGCCGTGATCTCCGGCGCGGGTCCCGCGGTGATCAGTGATCTCGACGTCGTGCGCGAGGTGGCCGGGCGCCGGCTGGTGCCGGTGGCGGTGGACGGTGTCGACCTCGGGCGGGTGTTGCGGGCGGTGTGGCCGGCGGGGCGGCGGCTGGCCGGGCCGGCCGCGGATCTGCTGGCGCTGGCGGTCAAGTCCCGGGCGTGAGGTGGGCTTCGAGGGTTTCGCAGGTGTCGGCGAGCAGCCGGGTGCGGTCGCCGGTGCGGGTCGCCAGCACGACGTGGCACGGCTCGACTCCCTCCATCGGCACGGTGGTGACGTCCGGCCGGAGCCGGCTGCGGCGGACGACCGCCGGGGCGATCGCCACCAGCTGGCCGGCGGCGATCAGCTCGTACTTCTCCTCGTAGCTCTCGAGGAGCGGGCCGTCCGGCGCGGGGCGGCCGTCGGGGCGCGGGTCGACGCGCCAGAACGCGTTCCAGGCCGGGTCGGCCAGCCGGGGGAGCGGTTCGTCGGCGATGTCGTCGAGGGTGACCGACGCGCGGCCGGCGAGGCGGTGGTCGGCGGCGACCACCAGCACGCGCTCCTCGTCGTAGAGCGGCGTGACGTCGAGTCCCTCGGCCGGCAGCGGCAAGCGGGTGACCGCGACGTCGATGCGGTGCTCCAGCAGCGCGGCGGCCGTCTCGTTCCAGCCGAGGTGGCGCGTCACGAACTCGGCGTCCGGGTGGTGGCGGCGCAGGTCCCGCACGGCCGGGGTGACGAACAGGTTGGTCAGGTAGCCGATGGTGAGCCGGCCGGGTGTGGCCGCGGCGCGGGTGCTCGCCGCCGCCTGCGCGGCCGACCGCAGCAGCGCCTCGGCGCGGGGCAGGAAGACCTCGCCGGCCTCGGTGAGCCGGCTGCCTTGCGGCGTGCGGTCCAGCAATCGCGCGCCGAGCTGCCCTTCGAGGCGGCGGATCTGCCGGCTCAGTGACGGCTGCGTCGTGTGCAGCGCGGCCGCGGCCCGGCCGAAGTGCCGGTGTTCGGCGACGGCGGTGAAGTACCGCACCAGCCGCAGGTCGAGGTCGGTCATGCCCCCAGTGTAGGCCGCTGAGCTGTGGTGATGCCTGAGGCGTATGGCTCGATGAAGGACAGGCGTTGGACGTTCCCGCTCGCCCGGCCGAACCATGGAAGCACAGTCGGTCCAGCACGAGGAGCTTGAAATGCGTGTGTTCGTCACCGGTGCGACGGGGTTCGTCGGGAGCGCGGTCGTCCGCGACCTGCTCGACGCGGGGCACGAGGTCGTGGGCCTAGCCCGCTCGACGGAGAAGGCCGCGGCCCTCGCGGCCGCCGGCGCTTCGGTCCGCCACGGCGTCCTGGAGGACCTCGACGGTCTCCGCGAGGCGGCCACCGCGTCGGACGCCGTCATCCACACCGCCTACGTCCACGACAACTTCGCCGACCTCACGGCCGCCGCCGCGACGGACGCGGCCGCCATCGCCGCCCTCGGCGCGGCCCTCGAAGGGACCGGGAAACCGCTGGTCGTCACCGCGGCGACCGGCCCGGTGGCGCCCGGCCGGCTCGCCGCGGAGGACGACGTCGCCGACCCGGCGTTCCCACGCGCCGGGTCCGAGGCCGCAGCACTCGGGTTCGCCGAGCGCGGGGTGCGCGCGTCGGTGCTGCGGCTGCCGCAGTCGGTGCACGCCGAAGGGGACCGTCACGGGTTCGTACCGGCGCTGATCCGGCTGGCGCGCGAGAAGGGCGTCTCGGCGTACCCGGGCGACGGTTCCGGGCGGTGGGCCGCGGTGCACCGGCTCGACGCGGCGCGGGCGTACCGGCTGGCCGTCGAGACGGGGCAGTCGGGCGTCCGGCTGCACGCCGTCGGCGACGAGGGGGTGCCGCTGCGGGTCGTCGCCGAGCGGATCGGGCGTGGGCTGGACCTGCCGGTGGCGTCGGCGGCCGCGTCGCACTTCGGCTGGCTCGCGAAGTTCGCCGGGGAGGACTCGCCGGCGTCGAGCGTGCTGACGCAGAAGCGGCTCGGCTGGGTTCCGGAGCACCAGGGCCTGGTCGCGGACCTGGAAGCCGGGCACTACTTCGAGTGAGCTGACCTGGCGGGTTGCCGCCGATCCAACGGCGATATATCGTGTGAATGTCGGCGATACGATGAGCCTGAGGAGGCAACCATGGTGATGAACGCGGGAGCGGGACGGATGTTCGGCGGCTTCGGAGGTGACCCCTTCGGCGGTCACGGGCCGGCCGGGCACCGCGGTCACCCGGACCACGGCCACGGGATGCCGGGGCACGGGCACCGTGGGCACCCCGACCTCGGCGACGGGCTACCGGGGCTGCCGGATCATGGTCGCGGGGTGCCGGGGCACCCGGATCACGACGAGTGGGACGGCCACGGCATGCCGGGGCACGAGGACTGGGACGGCGGCCCCGACCTGGCGCGCGGCGGGCCGCCGGGCGGTTTTCCGCCGCACCCACCCCACCCGCCGCAGCCGCCGGGAGTGCCCGGTGGTCCCGGTGGCTTCCCCGGGTTCCCGGGCGGTCCGGGGTCGTTCGGCGGTCCGGGGGGCTGGGGTGGTGGCGCCTTCCAGCGGGTGCGGGACTTCCGCGGTGGTGGGCGGCCGGCGGCCCGGCCGGTGCGTCCGGCCGTGCTCGCGCTGCTGGCCGAGGAGCCGCGGCACGGCTACCAGCTGATGCAGGAGATCCGCCGTCGCACACACGACCGGTGGCGGCCCAGCCCCGGCTCGGTGTACCCGATCCTGCAGCAGCTGGAGGACGAGGGCCTGGTCCGCACGTCCGACTCGGGCGGCCGTCGCGTCGCCGAGCTGACCGACGCGGGCCGGGAGCACGTCGCCGGTCGTGAAGAGGAGTTCGCCGCGCTGTGGGCCGACGGCGCCCCCGAGGACGAGCCGGGTGCCGACCGCTTCGCCGCCCTGTGGAACGCGCTGGGTGAACTCTCCGGCGCGGCCGCCCAGGTCGGCTACAGCGGCAACGAAGCCCAGGTGGCAGAGGTGAAGAAGATCCTCGCCGACGCGCGCCGCCGGGTCTACGCGGTCCTCGCCGACGCCGGCCTGGAGGACGAGGAAGACTGACCCGCCGAGCGCGAAAGCCGTGAGGGGCACCTTCAGGGACGTACAAGCCCTGAAGGTGCCCCTCACGGCGACCGTCCACATCGGACAATGGGCCGGGCGGGTAAGGTCGGACCGTATGGAGGAAAAGGACTTCGCTGCGCACCTGACCGCGACCATGACCGGCGGCGCGCTCACCATGCTCATCGGGCTCGGACACCGGACCGGGCTCTTCGAAGCCGCCGCTCGTGGGCCCGCGACCAGCGCGGGGCTCGCCGAACGGGCCGGATTGCAGGAGCGGTACGTCCGCGAGTGGCTGGGCGCGATGGTCACCGGCGGGATCTTCACCTTCGACGCGGGGGAGTACGCATTCCCGCCCGAGCACGCGAAGTTCCTGCTCGGCGACACGGCGTCGAACCTCATGCCGTCGCTGCTGACGCTCACCGCGTTCACCGGCATCCTGCCCGACCTCGAGCGCAGCTTCGCCGAAGGCGGGGGCGTGCCGCGCTCGGCGTACGGGCCCTACCTCGAGACGCTCGGGGCGAAGACCGGCGACAGCTGGAAGCACATCTACCGCGAGCACCTGGTCGACGGCTTCTTCGGCGCCGTGCCGGGTCTGACCGAGAAGCTGCGCAACGGCGCACGGGTGCTCGACCTCGGTTGTGGCACCGGGAACGCGATCGCCGTCGCCGCCCGGGCGTTCCCCGCGTCGCGGTTCACCGGCCTCGACATCAACCCCGGCGTCGTCGCGCAAGCGAACGAGACCAACGCCGGCCTGCCCAACGCCGAGTTCGCCGTGGGGGACGCCGCCGAGCTGACGGCCGATCCGCCGTACGACCTGATCACCGCCTTCGACGCGATCCACGACCAGGACCGGCCGGACGTCGTGCTGCGGCGGATCCGGGGCGCGCTCGCCCCGGACGGGCTGTTCTTCATGGTGGACACGTTCTTCTCCAGCGATGTGGCGAAGAACGTCGGCAACCCGCTCGCCGCGCTCTGCTACTCGATCAGCCTGATGTACTGCACCACGACATCGCTCGCGGAGGGCGGGGCCGCGCTGGGTGCCATGTGGGGCACCGAAACGGCCCGCGACATGCTCGCGGACGCGGGGTTCCGGCACGTCGACGTGCTCGGGTCCCCGCGTCCGCAGAACTGCATCTACGTCTGCCGCGTGTGAGTCACTGCTGGTACGGCGCCGCCGCGGCCTTCGCGGCGGTGATCAGCGCGCCCTTGTTCTTCGGCCAGAACGTGCTGTCGACGCAGGTGTAGCGCGGCAGGAACCCGCCGCAGGTGCCGCTGGAGCCGCCGACCTCGAACGTCACGCTGGCGACGCCGAGCTCGCCGTAGGTGAAGTCGTCGGTGGTGCCGCTGGTGTCGTAGCCGACGGTCTCCTCGTTGGTGCCGACGAGGTAGCCGTTCGACGCGGCGTACTTCGCGCCCAGCTTGCGGTACTGCGCGTCGTTCGGCGAGGTGGCCTGCGTGAAGCCCCACGGGATGATGATGTCGTTGCCGTAGCTGTGCAACGTGATCATCGTGCCCTTGGCCGACGTCGGCGCCGGGTCGTTGTTGCCGGTGCCGCGCTGGTCCGGGAAGATCGAGCGGGCCAGGGTTTCCAGGGCCTTCACCTCGGGCTCGGAGCCGGCGCTCGCGCCCTGGTAGGTCTCGGCGCAGGGGGAGTTGGAGTCGCCGCCCCACTTGAACGTCGAGTTGCGGTTGAGGTCGATGCCGATGTTCGTGCCGGAGCAGCCGCCGCGGGTGTTGTTGGCGTTCTTGCGCTGCAGCTTCGGCGAGTTGCCGCCGGAGGCGACGATGTCGACGCCGTCCGGGTTCGAGATCGGCACCACCCAGACCTCGGTGGTGTCCAAAATGGACTTCGCGGTGGCGTCGGTGGCGTAGCCGTCGGCGAGGTAGTCGATCCAGCGCCAGGCCAGCTCACCGGTCGACAGCTCGCGCGCGTGGATCTGGGCCATCAGGAAGAACTTCGGCTTCTTCGACGTCGTCGACAGCGTGCAGTCGCCGGTCTGCTTCTTGGTCAGGCAGATCGCCTGGATGTCGTGCCCGCCCTGGCCCTGCTGCTTCTTCCACGACTGGCCGATCGTGTACTTCGTGGCCAGGTCGGGGTGCGCGGCCGCGACGCTCGTGAGGTGGGCCTCGTGCGCGGTGACCGTGCGGTATCCGCCGTAGAAGGTGTCCGCGGCCAGGGAATTCGCCTGCGCGGGCAGTTCCTTGTAGACGGTGTCGTAGAAGCTCGGCCGGTACCCGAGGCCCTGCAGCCGCGCGGCGACGGCCTTGCCGCCGACGACGTACACCGAGCCGGCGTCACCTTCTTCGACGTCGAAACCGGCGTTCGTCAGGGCGGCGGCCTGCGCGGCGGTCGCCGGGACGCGCCAGAAGACGGGCGTGTCGGCGGGCTGCGCGGTGGCGCTGCTCCCGAGCAGGGAAGCGAGCAGCGTGCCGGCCGCCACCAGGGCGAGCCGGGACAGGGACCTTGACGCCATCGGGGGATCTCCTCACGGCCGCACGGATGGGCGCCAGGCTCGGCAGCCCACGGTCACCGAACCGGCACGCACAGTGTGTCGGTGCGGGACAAACCCGCCATACCCCCGAAAGTCGCGAAACCGCCCAACGACGGCGCGCCCGGTCAGCCCAGCCCGGTGTGGGTCTCGTTCAGCAGGGCGACGATCGCCTGGGGCGTTCCCGAAGTCATCACGACAGTCCGGTCTTCGGCGGGGTAGGTCAGCACGCGGCCGCCGTCGGTGAGGTCGAGTGCGGTGAGCGGGCGGGAGCGGATCCGGCCGTCTCGAGTGCGCCGCGCGGTGTAGAGCTGGTGGACGGCGTCTCGAGGGGCCTGCTCCAGCCAGGCCGGCAGGGCGTGGTCCGGCAGCTGCTGGTCCGGCACGCTCGCGCCGTCGGCGTCGGGCAGGGTGTCGAGCAGGCTCGTCGCGAGCCAGGTGGGTCGCACGGGCTCGACGAGCACCGCCGCGTCGTCGGCGACGAGCCGCACCGCCTCCTCGCCGCGCGCGGCGATCAGGACCGCACCGCATCCGCCGTCCCGGTGCTCGCTCCACGAATAGAACTCGTGGTCGGCGTGCGCGAGGATGCGCAACGACCCGCGCCAGAGGTCGTTGAGGCGGTGGTTGCGAGCGAGCCCGAGCCGGGTGAGCGCGGCCATCGTGCGGTCTTCGAGCTCCCGCACCGCGTCTTCGCGGATCCAGTGGTGCCGATCGGTGCCCAGGACGGCGGGGGCGTCGCCGAGGTCCAGCATCCGCCAGGCGGTGAGGAACGCGAGCCGGGGCAGGACGACGGGCTCGTCGAGGACGGGCATGGGCGGTTCTCCGGTCGAGTGCTCAGGCGCCGATGGTGGGATCGACGGTGGTCAGGCCGGTTTCGGGGTCGACGCGGGCGTGCCGCTCGTCGTCGGAGAACAGGGAGCCGTCGTCGAGGACGTACTTGCGTTCGTGCACCCGGTCGTCCTCGCGCCGGGACCGCGTGCCCGGCGCGGTCGAGCCGGGGGAGGATGGGCGCCCGCCGCCACGGGTCCCTTCGCGCACCCCGCTCGAGCCGCCGCGAGGCGCTCCCGCCGGTCCGCCGGGCAGGTTTCCGCGGAAGTTCCCACCGACCCCCGGGACGGTCGGGCCGGACGGCGAAGGAGCCGAAGCCGCCGGGCCGCCACCGGGCCACTGCGGGGCCATCGGGGACGCCGGGGTGCCGGTCGCCACGTAACCGGTGGTCGAGGTCGTCCCGGAGGAGGACGCACCGGCGAGCGACGGGGGACCGGCCGCGATCCGGGAGTCTGCTCCGCTGGGCACCGGCGCGGCACCGAGCTGCGGGCCGGCCGCGCCCGGCTGCGCGGCCTGTTCCGGCGCGCCGGGCGGATGGCCGATCGGCGTCCCGGCGGCGGCCGATGCCGATGCCCCGCTGGTGCCCAGCGGACTTCGGACCTCTTGAGCCGAGGACGTCGTGGCGCCGCCGGGTTCCTCCGTGCCCCAGTCGTGCCGGAGAGCGCGAGCCTGGTCGTCCAGGTGGGTGGCGTAGGCGTGGTAACGCTCCAGGTACTGCGCCGCCTTCTCGTTGTAGGCCGTGATCGCCTTCTCGGTGTCGGTGTCCCAGAACGACAGGCTGTCGAACAGGTTCTTCTCCGGCCGCGGCCCCAAGCGAGCCAGCTGGGTCCTCAGGTTCTGGAACGCCAGGTCGGCCTCGGTGATGTTGAGGCAGTTGCGGGCGAACGTCGACTCGGTCGTCTCGACGGTCCGCCCGAACTTCCGGGCGCTGCCGGCGGCCGCGTCGGCCCCGCTGCCCTGCCAGGCCGAGTCGAGCTGCGCGAGCACGGAGTAGAGGATGTCGGCGGCTTCGCGGTGTGCGATCGCAGCCTCCTGCGTCGCTTTCGCGGCCCGGGCCCACTCACTTCCGCCGCCCCGCGTCACCATGCCCGTCAGGTCCTGGACGGAGACCACCCGGGCCTCGGTGCCCTGGCGCACGAGGTCGGCGGACCACGCGACGGCCTCCTCCGTCGTCCGCACGGACGCGGGGGCGCTCCGGTGGGCGATGGCCTGCACATGATGGTTCGACCAGGGGAACAACAAGAATGCCTCCGAATCCGGGCCTGCGCGGGTCAGCTGGGCCGGACCGGCGGGAACGCTCGGGCCGCGTCGGCGTCCTGCCCGCTCAGCCGCCGCAGCGCTTCGCCGGCCTTCGCGGCCAGCTCGTTCAGGTACGCGGTTTCCCGCTCGAGGTGCTCCTGTCCCGCGGCGAACAGCGGCGTGAGCCGTGCGGTGTACCCGAGACTGGCGGGATCGTCCGCGGGAGAGGCCACCGGGACGGCGTGCGCGGATCCCGCGCGGCGCAAGAGCTCGGCCGCGTCCGCGAGCCGGCCGGAGATCTCCCGCAGCCGTGCGGGATCCAGCGCGATGTCCGGGAATCGGGCGTCGGCGGGTGTCACGGCGGTTCGGTCCTCCCTCCGGTACGGCACAGTGTGCGTCGCAAGGGGACAGTCGTGCGGTTCGCCCGGGCCGTTACGCCGGAAACGGAACCGGGGCCGACCACCTCGGTGATCGGCCCCGGTTCCGGAAAACCTACTTCTTCAGGCCGTGCTCGATCGACTCGATGATGCGCGGCCGCAGCTCGGCCGCGCTGATGATCGCGTCCACCGAGCCGACCTCGACCGCTCGCTGGATGTTGTGCACGCGGTCGAACTCCGCGGCCACCTCGCCGACCTTCTCCGCGCGGACCGAGGATTGGACCTCGGCCAGCTGGGCGTTCAACGCCGCGCGCTCGGCGCCGCTCGTCTCCGAGACGCGGGTCTGCAGCTCGGTCACCCGCGGGTCGGTCGCCGTGCGGTTGTTCACGTCGCCGGAGAACACCACCGCCGCCGCCGGGGCGCCGCCCAGCACCGAGGCGAACGAGCCCTCCAGCGCCAGCACCGTCATGTTCGGGTTGAGCGCCTTGGAGAACACGACGAACGCGCCGCCGTGGTAGCGGGAGATCACGCAGAACACGATCGGGCCGGCGAAGTTGACGATCGCCCGGCCGATCTCCGCGCCGTACTCCAGCTGCAGCTTGCGCAGCGACTCCGGCGAGCCGTCGAACCCGGAGAGGTTCGCCAGCACGACCAGCGGCCGGTTGCCCGACGCCGCGTTGATCGCCCGCGCGGTCTTCTTCGACGACCGCGGGAACAGCGTGCCCGCGGTGTAGGCGTCCGGGCCGTCGGTGGGCGGGAAGCCGCGGCGGGGCACCGAACGCGACTCGATGCCGACCAGGCAGACCGGCCAGCCGCCGATGTGCACGTCCTGCACCGCCGAGGTGTCCGCGTCGGCCATGCCCGCCCAGCGCTCCAGCACCGGGTGGTCCTGGTCCGACAGCGCGCGCATCACCGTGCGGATGTCGAACGCCTTCTTGCGGTCCGGGTTGTGCTGGGCCGAGAAGATCTCGCCGACGGTCGTGAAGTCGCTGCCCACGACCGCGTGCGGGAACGGCGAGACGTCGCGGGTGACCGGGTCGTTCGTGCTCGCCCGCCGCGGCCCGGTTTCGCCCGGCACGACGTAGGTGTGGTCGTAGTGCGACATCAGCACGTCGCGGGCGGCCGGCAGGTTCGGCGCCCAGTACTGCGCCTGGCCGTTCGGGCCCATCACGCGGTCGTAACCGCCGATGCCGAAGTTGTCCTCGGCCGACACACCGCCGGAGAAGTCCAGCGCCTGCTTGCCGGTCAGCACCATCGCCGAGTCCGGCGTCATGATGAGGACGCCCTTGGTGTGCATGAGCATCGTCGCTTCGGCGTTCCAGTACGGCTGCGCGCCGACGTTGATGCCGACGACCACGACGTTGATCTCGCCGCCGTCCTGGGTGAACGTCACGATCCGCTTGAGCGCCGCGGCGACCCAGTCCATGTTCTCGGTGCCCGAGGTCATCGAGATCCGGGCGCCCGCGGACACCGCGAACCACTCCAGCGGCACCTGCATCCGCTCGGCCAGGTCCAGCGCCGCGATGACGCGCGAGCACTCCGGCTCCGACAGCGCGCCGAGCGCCTTCGTCGGGTCGCCGAGCAGCACGACGCGGGTGACGCCCTCGGGGTGGCGCTGGGTCGGCGTCGTGACGACGCCCGCGATGATCGCCGCGGAGTTCTTGCCCTTCGGGCGATCGACCGGGACCAGCGCGCCGGAGCCGTCGAAGTCGTGCTCGGTGAAGCTGCCGCCCGGCCCGGCGAGCAGGCCGGTCAGCTCGTACGGGTAGACGTTGCCGCGGCGGGCCGCGCGCAGCACCTTCTGGCGGTAGTCGTCGAGCGGCTGCACCGGCTCGTCGGTCGGCGCGCCGACGTGCAGGCGCGCGCCGTTGCCCGGGTCGAGGGTGATCCGGACGGCGATCTCGGTCAGCTCACCCGCGCCGTTGCGCTGGCGGGCCAGGAACTGGACCTCCTCCAGCCCGGCGCCCGCCGTGGTCGGCAGGATGCGCTGGACCAGCGTGTTCAGCTCTTCGGCGGTGATCTCGGTCGACGGCCAGACGTACATCATGATCCGGTTGGTGTCGAACCGCTTGTTCTGCGGCCGCTGCGCCTGGATGTTGCGGATCGCATCGAGGCACGCGGTGATCGCGTCCTCGACCGCGGGCAGCGACACCAGCCGGCCGTCGGCTTCGCGCAGCGGCGTCAGGTCGCGGACCTGGCCCATCGCGATGAGCCGCTCGTCGGCCGGGTTGCTCTGGGCGACGGCCTTGAAGAGGTAGATCTCCTCGTCCGACGACGGCAGCCGGGTGAGGTCGAACTCGCGCAGCCGCTGCAGCTGCAGGCGCTGCGCGATCATCGGGTGCAGGCCGCGGATCAGCCGGTCCTCGGCGAAACCCGCGCCGTCGGGGCGGAACGTGAAGTGGTGGTGCATCACCGCGCCGCTGGTGCCGGCCACCGTGGTGGTGATCCGGCGGACCCCGGCGGGCAGCGACAGCCCGGCGAGCACCTCGCCGAGCCGCACGGCCATCGCGTCGGCGTCGGGCTGGTCCTCCCACGTGACGTACAGGTCGGCGACCAGGCCGTGGTCCGGGACGTCGACGGCGAAGGTGCCGATCGCGCCGATCGCGTCGGGCAGGGCGGCGATGTCGACGGCGGTGGTGACCACGCGCGTGACGCCGTTGCGCCCGGTGTGCTCGGCCGTGACGAACCGGCAGCCCGCGACGTCGTGCGCGGTGACGCCCGACAGGCCGCGGTTGCCGTAGTAGCGGCGGGTCAGGACCTCCAGCAGCGGCGCGTGGTCGCGGCCGGGGCGGCCGATCCGCTGGCCGATGAGCCGCACCAGGGGTTCGGCGCAGGCCACCATCGTCTGGATCCGCTCGGCGCGGTCCGGGGCGTCCGGGTGGTGGTCGAGGTGCCGCAGCTGGTCGCGCACCGAGGCGTAGGTGCGGGCGCGGCCGCGACGCAGCAGCGGCTGGGCGAACCAGCGGAACACCACGCCACGGGCCAGGTCGGACACCACGGGGAAACGCACCTGCGTCGCCTCGATGAGGTGTTCCAGGGTGAGCCCGGCGCGCTCGCTGTCGGCTTCCAGCGGCGGCGCGCCGGCCAGCCACTGCCGCAGCAGCTCGGTGACGACTCCTGAATCGCCCGGCATCCGTTGCTGCGCCAGGAAGATCCGGAAGACCGCGCCTTCCAGCTCCGGCGTGCGGTCGAGGTCGGTGACGCCGTAGTGGCCGAGCACCTTCGTCAGCTTGGCCTGGAAGCCGGGCGACACGGCCGCCCGCTCGATGTCGAGGCTCTGCAGGTAGCTGTGGAAGAACTCGCGCGGGCTGTGCACCGGGCTGTCCGGCTCGGTGTCCAGCTCGCCGCCCGGCTTGTTGCGGCTCAGCTCGGACAGGTCGGCGAACACGGTGAGCAGTTCCAGCTCGCCCTCGACCGGGCGGCCGCTCAGCTCGGCGCGGGCGGCCAGGTACCCAGAGAGGACGCGCTTGCGCTCGGCCGGGTCGACGTCGAAGCCCAGCAGCAGGCTGCGCAGGTCCTGCAGGCCACGCTC
Organism: Amycolatopsis sp. NBC_01307; assembly: GCF_035975215.1. Lineage (NCBI taxonomy): Bacteria > Bacillati > Actinomycetota > Actinomycetes > Pseudonocardiales > Pseudonocardiaceae > Amycolatopsis > Amycolatopsis sp. NBC_01307. The sequence goes on from NZ_CP108403.1 coordinate 1,961,491, forward strand.
GACGCGGGCCTCGGCGGAGACGCCCGACGGCTCGGCGGGCAGCTCGATCTCGACCGTCTCGGCCTCGGTGGTGTCTTCTTCCTCGGCGCCTTCGGCCAGCGGCTCCAGCCGCATCAGGGGCGCGCCGGTTTCGACCTGGCTGCCGACGGACACCGGACACTCGCGGACGCGGGCGCGGAACGGCGCGCGCAGCACCGTCTCCATCTTCATGCTCTCCAGCACCAGGATCGGCGCGTTCGCCTCGACCTCGTCGCCGACCGACAGCGGTGTCGCGACGACCAGCGCGGGCGCGGGGGAGCGGACGACGCCGCCCTCGTCGCGGCTGATCCGGTGGGTGACGCCGTCGACCTCGACGAGGTGGGTCGGGCCGTGCGTGGCGGCGGTGATCCGGAAGCGCTGCCCGTTGACGACGATCCGGCCGCTGTGCGCGTCGAACCGCTTGACCTCGACGTCGGCGTGGTGGACGTCCGAGCCGCCGGCCGAGATCCCGACGCGGAAGCGCTGCTGCCCGATGCGGGCGACGCCGACGCGGTAGCCGACGCCGCGCAGCTTGAGGTCCAGCGGGCGGCCGGACTCGTGCTGCACCTGCGGGCGGCCGCCGTGCGCGGTGTTCAGCAGCTGCTGGACGGTGAGCTCTTCCTCGTCCTCGTAGGCCTCGATGGCGGCCGTGGCCAGTGCGATCGCGGAGTGCCGGTGGGTCACCAGGCGGCCTTCGGCGCGGACGCGGTCGATCCAGCCGGTGTCGGCGCTGGCGTCGATCACCTCGGGCTGGTCGAGCAGGTCGAGCACGAAGCTCTTGTTGGTCGCGCCACCCTCGATGATCACGGTGGTCTCGGCCATCGCGCGGCGCAGCCGGCCGAGGGCCTCGTCGCGGTTGCGGCCGTAGGCGATGATCTTGGCGATCATCGAGTCGAAGTCCGCCGGGATGGTGTCGCCTTCGCTGACGCCGGTGTCGACGCGGATGCCGGGGCCGGCGGGCAGCGCCAGCCGGGCGATGCGGCCGGGGGAGGGGGCGAAGTCGCGGTCGGGGTCCTCGGCGTTGAGCCGCGCCTCGACGGCGTGGCCGCTCTCGGCCGGCTGGTCGCCTTCGAGCTTGCCGCCGTCGGCGACGTGCAGCTGCAGCTTGACCAGGTCGGTGCCGGTGGTGATCTCGGTGATCGGGTGCTCGACCTGCAGCCGGGTGTTGACCTCGAGGAAGGCGAACAGCCGGTCGCCCGGGTGGTAGAGGAACTCGACGGTGCAGGCGCCGCGGTAGCCGACGGCGACGGCGAGCCGCTCGGCCGAGGCCTTCAGCTCGGCGGTCTGCTCGGGGCTCAGCACGGGGGAGGCGGACTCTTCGATGATCTTCTGGTTGCGGCGCTGCACCGAGCAGTCGCGCACGCCCAGCGCCCACGCCGTCCCGCCGTCGGAGATCACCTGGACCTCGACGTGGCGGGCGCCGGTGACCAGGCGCTCCAGGAACACGACGCCGGAGCCGAACGCGCGCAGCGCTTCCTGGCTGGTGCGCTCGTAGGCGTCGGCGAGGTCCTCGCCGGAGGCGACCATGCGGATGCCGCGCCCGCCGCCGCCCGCGGTGGCCTTGAGCATCAGCGGGTAGCCGATCTCGTCGCCGGCACGCAGGGCGTCTTCGAGGGTGGCGACCGCGCCGCGGCTCCACGGCGCGACCGGGACCCCGACCTCTTCGGCGATCAGCTTCGCGCCGATCTTGTCCCCGAGCTTGCGCATCGCGTCCGCGCTCGGGCCGACGAACGTGACGCCGACCTTCTCGCACAGCTCCGCGAACGCGGGGTCCTCAGCGACGAAGCCCCAGCCGACCCACGCGGCGTCGGCCTTCGTGTCGACGAGCGCCTTCTCCAGCACCTCGAGGTCGAGGTACGGCCGGGCCGAAGCCGGGCCCAGGTTGTAGGCGATGTCGGCTTCGCGGACGAAGGTCGCGGTGCGGTCCGCGTCGGTGTAGAGGGCGACCGTCTCGATCCGCTCCCCGGTTTCCGCGGAGAGATCCCGGACGGCGTGGATCAGCCGCATCGCGGCCTCTCCGCGGTTGACGATGGCGACACGACTGAACACCGGCTGAGCCTCCCAAGTACCCACGCACAGAAGGCGACGTCCGGGTCCCGGAGCGTCGCCTGCACTTGCTTACACCCTGGTCGATCACCGACGGGTGGGCCAATGTCCGGCATGGCGCATGCCGGAGGCGATGCTTTGTGGGAACCCTACAAAAGGCGACCCGCGCCACACTGCGCGGTGCCGGATTCTCGCGAGGTCTGCCACAAAGCACACGGGAACCCTACGCCGAGGGTGACTAGGAAAACATCTTGTTGCGACCCCTATGTTCAGGAGGCCAGCAGCACGTCCGACTCCAGTACCTGCCCCAGTTCCCGCCGTTCGGCCGCCGACAACGGCACCGCGGCCACGCTGCACCGCCCGTCCGGCCCGGGCGCGGTGGTGATCGCGAGAACGGGCTTCCCGTCGACCTCCCGCAGGGTGACGCGGCCCCCGCACGACAGGTCCACGGAGACCCCGGGCCGGTCGTGCTGCCGGCCCAGCCAGCGGCTGACGAAGTCGAAGGTCATGGCGTCCTCCCTCGGTGCGGGCGTTCTCCCCGAGCACAGGTGTCGGGGTTTAATGCCCCGGATACACCCGGTTCACACCCCGGACGGCCGGAATTCCGGGTTTGCCGCCGAACAGGTCCACCGCCGATCCGCGCTCGCGGACTCAGGGCAGCGGGATGCTGTGGCGATCCATCAGGTGCACGGCGACGGCCGAGGTGGCGTTGGAGAGCGGGTTGGGCCGGCCGCCGCCCCAGGCTTGGTCCATCGTGCCGCAGCGCGGGCAGGTGAAGGTGTAGGCCTGCTGGCCGTTGTTGTCTTCGACTTCGATCAGATGAACGCTGTAGTGCGCCATCAGGCGCGACTTCTCGACATCGGCGGAACAGAAGAAGCAGGATGTGGCTTTGGTTTTGCCGCCGAACAGGCCCATCGGTGTCTCCTCGTGGTCTTGACGCGGTGGTCGAGCGGGTCGCGGCTTGCCTCGTCCAGCGCTCTCGGAATCCAGCCTCCATGTCGCGCGGCGGTGGCGGATTGCTCGCGTATCCCGCCCGTTTCGCCCGAACGGACGAACGGCGGCCGTCCTGCCTCGCTGGAGGCGTCAGGAGTCCGCCGCGCATGAGACGCGGCCACCCGGGAACCGCGGGCAGGCTGGCCGGATGGAGTTCGCACAGCTGGCCTCGGTGGCGCGGGACCTCTTCTCCGCGAAGCTGGTCTACGGCGAGCCCGTCGAACAGGACGGCGTCGTCGTGATCCCCGCGACCACCGTGTTCGGGGGCGGGGGTGGCGGCGCCGCGGAGACGCTGCCCCTGCGTGAAGGCGCCGGGTTCGGGGTGCTCGCGCGGCCCGCCGGGGCGTTCGTTCTGCGGGACGGTTCCGCGAAGTGGGTGCCGGCCGTCGACGTGACGCGGCTCGGGCTCGTCGCGGCCGTCGCCGTCGTCGCGGTGGCGAAAGTCTTCACCAAGCGCGCCGGCCGGTGAAGAGTTCACCGCCGGTTCTTGTCCGCGTTCGCGTTGGCGGCCTAGCGTCGGGCCGTCACCGATGCGGAGGTCGGCATGGATTTCAGCAGGCGCACGCTCCTGCGCGCGAGCGGACTGGCCGCGGCCGCGGGGCTGCTCCCCGGCGTCGCGTTCGCGGCGCAGCCGGGCGGTAGCGGCACCCAGACCCGGACCGTCACCGGCACCTTCACCCCCGACATCCCGGACTGGTACTACCTGCCCGTCGACGTGCCGCGCGGCGTCAAGCAGATCGACGTCGTCTACTCCTACGACAAGCCCCCGGTGCCCGCCGGCACCCGCGGGAACGCCTGTGACATCGGCGTGTTCGGGCCCGAGGGCCACGAGCTGGGCAACGCCCGCGGCTTCCGCGGCTGGTCCGGCGGCTTCCGCGACCGGTTCTCGATCAGCGCGTCCGAGGCGACGCCGGGCTACCTCGCCGGGCCGGTGAAGCCCGGCCGCTGGCACGTCATCCTCGGCCCGTACACCGTCGCGCCGCAGGGCCTGAACTACCAGGTCGACGTCACGCTCACCTTCGGGCCGGACGGCACGCCGTTCAAACCGAACCCGGCGCCCGAGACCGCGCCCGCCCGGGAGAAGGGCCGCGCCTGGTACCGCGGTGACAGCCACCTCCACACCGTCCACTCCGACGGCCGCCGCACGCCCGAGCAGCTGGTCGCCGACGCGCGCGCCGCGGGCCTCGACTTCATCGTCTCCACCGACCACAACACGTCCAGCGCGCAGCTGCAGTGGGGCGAGCACGCCGTCGACGACCTGCTGATCCTCAACGGCGAAGAGGTCACGACGCGGTCCGGGCACTGGCCGGCGATCGGCCTGCCCGCCGGCACCTGGATCGACTGGCGCTACCGCGCGGCCGATCCGCAGGACTTCCGCCGGTTCACCGACCAGGTGCACCGCGCGGGCGGCCTGGTCACCGCCGCGCATCCGTTCGCCAACTGCTTCGGCTGCACGTACGAGTTCGCCTACGAGATCGCCGACCTCGTCGAGGTGTGGAACGGCCCGTGGACCCAGGACGACGAGGCGAGCGTCATCCACTGGGACGGCCTGCTGCGCGGCGGCCGGTTCATCCCGGCGATCGGCGACTCGGACGCGCACAACCCGGACAACACCGTCGGGCTGCCGCACACCGTCGTGCTCGCCGATCGCCTGCGGCGCAGGGAACTGCTGGCCGGGCTGAAGGCCGGCCGGTCGTGGCTGGCCGAGTCGTCGGCGGTCCGGCTGGACTTCACGGTCACCGGCGGCGGTCGGTCGGCGGGTATCGGCGAGCGGCTCCCGGCCGGGATCGGCACGCCGGTGACCGTGCGCGCGGCCGTCGGCGGGGTGCCGGGCACCACGGTGACGTTCCTCGACCAGCTGGGCCCGGAGCACGTCGAGACCGTCGGCGACGCCGGGGTGGCGACCGTCACCTGGACCACCTACCCCCGCTACAGCCGCTGGGTGCGCGTCGAGGTGCGGCGGCCCTCGGGCGGGCCGAACACGACGTCGCCCAACGCCATGGTCGCGATGTCGAACCCGATCTTCCTCGGCGGCGAACACTGAAGCCCGAACGTTGAAGCTCGAACACTGAAAGCCGCCACTGAACCCCGGCCCGCGCCCCGCGTCCTCCGAGAGGGCAGACTGGTGCGAACGGGTGATGGGGAGGCAGTGTGCGTGGATGTGGCCTGAAGGTGGCCATCTTCCTGGGGGCGGTCGTCGTGCTGACGGCGGGGATCGTCGTGGTGGCGGTGCTCGTGCGCAGCCCGGTCCGGTCGCCCGGGTGCACGGTGACGCCACCGGGGGACGGCGGCGGGGCCTTCACGTTCACCCCGGAGCAGATGAACAGCGCCGCGACGATCTCGGCCGTCGGCACGAAGCTGGGCCTGCCCGCCCACGCGGCGACGGTCGCGCTGGCCACGGCGCTGCAGGAGTCGAAGCTGCAGAACCTCGAGGGCGGTGACCGCGACTCGGTCGGGCTGTTCCAGCAGCGGCCCAGCCAGGGCTGGGGCACGGTCGCGCAGCTGCGCGACCCGGTCTACGCGTCGACGGCGTTCTACGAGAAGCTCGAGAAGCTGCCGGGCTGGGAGACGATGCCGATCACCGAGGCGGCCCAGGCCATCCAGCGTTCCGGCGCCCCGGACGCGTACGCGCAGTGGGAGACGCAGGCCCGCGGCATGGCGGCGGCGTTCAACGGCCAGTGGCCGGCCGCCCTGACCTGCCGCAACCTGACCCTGGCGCCGCCCGCGGACGTGGCAGCAGCGGCGACGGCGGAGCTGGGCACCGCGAAGCTGAGCGGAGCACACCCGGCGGCCCAGGGCTGGACGTACGCGACCTGGCTGGTGGGCCGTGCGGAGGCGCTGGGCGTCGACAGGGTGAGCTTCGCCGGCCAGACGTGGACGGCGGAGTCCGGTGCCTGGGCCCAGGACACCGCCGCGGGTCCGGATCTCGCACTGCACCAGGCCCCGGCGGCGCCGCCGAGCCAGTGACGAAAGCCGTGAAGGCCTCCTTCCCGGCTCTTATGGCCGGTAAGGAGGCCTTCACGGCTCTCGTGCCGCTTCCGGACGGCGACGTTCAGGAAGCCTCCACAGTGGACTCCGGGTACCGGGTGCGGAGCAGGCCGCGGCAGAAGTGCGCGTTGCCCTCGATGGAGATCCGGACCGACCGCGCGAACCGCAGCCGCAGCGGGATCTCCGCACGCGGGAACGGCGTCCCGTGCTCGTCGACCAGCACCGGTGCCGACGGCTCGAGCGACAGCCCGAGGGCCTCGCGACGTCGCAGCAGGGCGTGCGAAGCGGGCACCGGCGGCAGGTCTGCCAGCGTCACCGCGTGCAGGTCGACGTCGTCATCGGCACGCAGCAACACCGTCAAAGCGCGTTCCATCGCGGCTTGGTGGGCCTTGCGCCGGAACGTCTGCCGGAGCTCTTCGAGATCCTCCTCGGCCTCGTGACCGAACGTGCCGCGGTAGCCGGCGTCGGCGGCGAGGCCGCGGTTGATCAGGTCCGAGTCGTGGTGGTCGTCGAGCATGACCACGACTTCGGTCGTCCACGGCAACGCGGTCAGCACGTCCTTCGCGTCCGACGCCATGAGGTAGGCGAAGTTCGGCGCGCAGAACGACGTCGGGAGTCGCAAGTGGACGGTCACCCGGCCGCCGTCGACGTCGACCGTGTGCACGAAGCCGAGGTCGGTGATGGGCTCGTCGAGCTCCGGGTCGAGAACCGCGTCCAGCGCGGTGTAGGCGTCCACCTCAGGCCACCGACACGGCCTGCGTCTCGATGGGCGCGAGCTGCAGCTCCGACGGCACCGGGATGTCGTACATCTTCGCCGCGTTGAGCCCGAGGATCTTCTTCTTCTGGTCGACGGTCAGCGGCGCGTACTCGGGCAGGTCCTCCGGGATCTGGAAGTCGACGAACCGCTCGACCAACCAGCGAGGCGTCCAGATCGCGTAGTCGCTGGAGAACTGGATGCGGTCCTCGTCCAGCCAGTACAGCAGCTCGCCGATGATCTGCGCGAAGTACTTGGGCCGGGTGTGGATGAACGGCATCGCGACGGCGAGCCCCGCGTGCACGTTCGGCTCCTGCGTGGCGATCCAGCAGAAGTCCTCCAGCCGCGGCAGCCCGCAGTGCTCCACGACGAAGTTCAGGTCGGTGAAGTCGGTGGCCGCGTGGTCGACGTCGGCGACGTCGAAGGCGTCGCGGTCCAGCGGCCGGATCGTCGGTCCTTTGTGGACATGGATGTTCTTGACGCCCAGTTCCTGGCAGGCTTCCAGGTACTTGTACGTCCACGGGTCGTTCAGCTTGTAACCGCGCGAGTCACCCTGCCACTCGGCGGTGTAGAGCTTGACGCCCTTGAGGCCGAAGCGTTCGGCGTCACGCCGGAACTGGTCGAGGCCCGCTTGTTCGAGCCGCGGGTCGAAGTTGTGGTTGTAGGTCAGCTTGCCCGGGTGCTTCTGCGTCAGCGCGAAAGCTTCTTCGGTCTGGCCGAAACCGTTGTGGTAGAACGCGCCCAGGTGAGCGGGCTGGAAGATCGCGTGGTCGACGTAGCCGTCTTCGAACAGGTCCTTCACCAGCCGGTCGCCACCCTGGTAGAGGTAGTCCTCGTACGGCCACACCTCGGACTCCGGGCTGAGGTTGCGGTGGTAGTCGTAGAAGCAGTCGATGAACTGCTTGCCGTGGATGTTGCGCTGGTTCTCCGGGCGCGCGTCCCAGAGCGCCACGTGGGCGTCCACGATGAAGTAGTTTTCGCCGTCCTTGCTGTACATGTGCGTCCTCCGCGTTCGTGACCGCCGTTGGCCCGTGCTGGCGACGGTAGGCACGTCGACCCTGGTCAGGGACCCACCCGGTGTCTCGATATGAGACAGGCGGGCGCGGCCGGCGGCCCTAGCCTGGGGGGAGTCCGACGCAGCGGAGGTCGAGGTGGAGAACCCGCAGGTGCAGGTCACGCGGTCGTTCGACGTGCGCGGGGCCGCCGCCATCGCGCCCCGGCTGCGGGCGTCCTGGCAGCGCAGCGTGCGCTACGGCGTGCCCGAGGACGAGGTCCTGCCGGTGTTCTCGGGCGCGGTCGACACCGGTTCGCTGCTCTACGAATGCGGCACCGAGGTGCTGCGCGGCCTGCAGGCGACCCTGGCCAACGAGCCGATCAGCCTGATGATCACCGACAGCGAAGGCCTGGTGCTGAGCCGGCTGTGCACGGACGTCTCGATCAGCCGCTCGCTCGACAAGGTGCACCTGGCGCCCGGCTTCTACTACGCCGAGCGCAACGCGGGCACCAACGGGCTCGGCCTGGCGCTCGCCGACCGCGCGCCGTCGCTGGTGCGCGGCGGCGAGCACTACTGCACCGACCTGCGTGGCTACACGTGCGCGGCGGTCCCGGTGCTGGACCCGATCACCGGCACGCTCGCCGGGAGCGTCAACCTGACGACGTGGTCGGAGCAGTCGTCCGAGCTGCTGCTGGCGCTGGCCCAGGCCGCGGCCGGGAACACCGCGGCGCTGATGCTGGCCCGCGCGTCCGGCCGGATCGCCCGCCCGACCCCGCGCGGCGAGGTGTTCCGCGTGTACGCCGACCGCGTCGACCCCGGTGACCTGCCGCGGCTCTCACCCGCCTGGACCACGGCGGTCGCCGAGACGCGGGCGGCGCTGACCGGCGGCCGGGTCGTCGCCGTCGTCGGCGAGCCGGGCGCGGGCAAGACGGCGCTGGCGTCGCTCGCGCACCGGGAGGTGCGGCCCCGCGACCGCGTGCTCAACGCGCGCCCGCCCGCACCCGACGACGTCGACACGTGGCTCACGCTCTGGACGCCCGAACTGACGAAGGACGACACATGCGTGATCGTGTCGGGCGTGGACGCGCTGCCCGCGTGGGCAGCGGGGGAGCTGGCGCGGCTGTTCACCGAGGCGCGGCACGCGGGCGGCCCGGTCCCGTTCGTGCTGACCGCGGAGGACGCCGACGCGCTGCCCGCGGCGCTGAGCCCGCTGGTCGACCGCGTCGTAGAGGTGCCGGCGCTGCGGTTCCGCCCCGACGACGTCCTCCCGCTGGCGCACCACTTCGCCCGGCGGGACCGCGGCCGCGACGTCACCTTCACGTCGGCGGCGTCGCGCGCGCTGATGGCCTACGACTGGCCGGAGAACGCGAAGCAGCTTCGGCGCGTGATGCGCGAAGCCGCCGCGCGCTCGGACGTCGTCGACACCCCGCACCTGCCCGCGGAGGTCTTCAGCGGGACGGGGCACCGGCTGAGCCGGTTGCAGGCCCTGGAACGCGACGAGATCGTGCGGTGCCTGTCGGAACCGGGCGCGACGGTGGTGCACGCGGCCGCGAAACTCGGCGTGGGCCGGGCGACGGTCTACCGCAAGATGGCGCAGTACGGGCTCAACGCGCGGCAGCTGAAGTCGTAGCGTTGTCGTGGGCCCAGCGCACCGCCGGGCCCATCGCGAAGCCCGCGGCCAGGAAGATCGCGCCCATCAGCAGCCAGCCGGGCAGGCCCCAGCCGATGACGACCGTACTCAGCAGCACCGGCCCGATCGCGCGCGCCACCGACACCCCGGTGCCGAAGAACCCCTGGTACTGGCCCTGTTTGTCGGCCGGCGCGAGCGCGAAGCCGATTTCCCAGGAGCCCGCCGACTGCAGCATCTCGCCGAGCACCTGCACCAGCGCGCCGACGACCAGCACCGCGAACGCGACCCACGGCGAGGTGCCCAGCGCCGAGAACGCGAAGGCGACGCAGGAGGCGAACAGCAGCACCCCGGACCGGCGGACCATCCGCGCCGCCGAGCCGATGCTCGCCAGCCGGCCGGCCACGCGGACCTGCAGCACCACCACGACGACGGTGTTGAGCACGAACAGCGCGGACACCGTCCAGCCCGGTGCGGCGGTGCGTTCCACGATCCACAGCGGGATCGCGACGCTCAGCAACGGCATGCGCAGCAACAGGATCGCGTTCAGCAGCGTCACCACGGCGTAGGGCCGGTCGCGCAGCACGGCCAGTTTCGGCTCGCCGGTTTCGGGGAGCGCTGACGGCGCCACGGTCGGGAGTCCGCAGAGCAGTGCCGCGGTGACCAGGAAACTCACGGCGTCGAGCGCGAAGACCGTGAGGTACGCCGACGCCGTGTCGGCCGACAGCGCGAGCCCGCCCAGCCCGGCGCCGACAGCGAGACCGGCGTTGCCCGCGGACTGCAGCTGCGCCCGGATGCGCGTGCGGTGTTCCGGGTCGGCGAGCGCGGCCAGCAGCGCCTGGCGGGCGGCGGCGAGGCCGGTCTGGCAGCTGCCGTAGAGGCAGGCGGCCAGGACGAACAGCAGCGGCGAGCGGACGACCGTGAAGGCGAGGATCGACACGGTCGTCGCCAGGGCGAGCAGCACCGCGGAGCCGCGGGCGCCGTGGCGGTCGGCGAGGTGCCCGAGCGGGACGCCCGCGACCGAGCCGACGGCCCAGCCGAGCGTGAGGCCGAGTCCGACCTGGGCCGGGCTCAGGCCGACGATCCGGGTGAAGAACAGGACCGAGCAGGTCAGGAACGCGCCGTCGCCGAGCGAGCCGGCCAGCTGGGCGGCCGCGAGCAGCCGTCCGGGCGCCGTCTTCGGGGCCTTCGCGGGGCGTTCCAGAGTCACCGTCATGAGAGTTACGTTAGGGCCCGGGTTGGCCCGATCCCAGATCCAATTATGGCCTTGTGCACTGGGCCAATGTAGGGTCGCCGGATGGACTTCCACGTCAGCCTGGCCGGGCGTGGCGACCTCAGCGTCCGGATCTACCGGCAGCTGCGCGACGCCATCCTCGACGGCCGGCTGCGCGAGGGCGAGCGGCTGCCGCCGACGCGCGAGCTGGCGCGGCGGCTGGCCGTCTCGCGCAACACCGTCGCGGTGGCCTACGACCGGCTGACCGCCGACGGGTTCCTCGCCGGGCGCGTCGGCGCCGGCACCTACGTGTGCGCGGAACTTCCCACGCGGACCAGGTCACGCAAGGCGCCTTCGGGGGCCGGGCCGCAGCCCAAAGCGGTGTGGCGGTCGCTGCCGCCGCCGGTCGCTCCGGTGGCGCGGGCGCCGGAGTACGACTTCCGCGTCGGCATCCCCGACGCCGCGCTGTTCCCGCTCGAGACGTGGCGGCGGCTGCTCGCGAGCGAGCTGCGGGACGCCGTCGGCTTCGCGCACTACGTCGACCCCGGCGGGTACGAGGGTCTGCGCGCGGCGATCGCCCGGCACGCCGGTGTCGCGCGTTCGGTGCGGGCCGACGCGGACGACGTCCTCGTCACCCAAGGCGCCCAGCAGGCGCTCGACCTGCTGTGCCGAGTGCTGCTCGTGCCGGGGGACCGGGTGGCGATCGAAGAACCCGGTTACCGGCTGGCGAAGCACCTCTTCGCGTCCCACGGCGCCGAAGTCGTCGGCGTGCCGGTGGACGGCGAAGGTCTCGACGTCGCCGCGCTGCCCCCGCGGACGCGGCTGGTGTACGTCACGCCGTCGCACCAGTTCCCGCTCGGCACGCCGATGTCGTTGTCGCGGCGGACGGCGCTGCTCGCGTGGGCCGAGCGCGCGGACGCCGTGATCGTCGAGGACGACTACGACAGCGAGTTCCGGTTCTCCGACCGGCCCCTGGAGCCGTTGCAGAGCCTCGATCGCGACGGCCGCGTCGCCTACGTGGGGTCGTTCTCCAAGACGCTGCTTCCCATGCTGCGCCTGGGTTTCCTGGTCGCGCCGGCGTCGTTGCGTGACGCGCTGCGCCACGCGCGTCAGCTCTCGGACTGGCACGGCGACCTGCCCGCGCAGGCCGCGCTGGCCCGGTTCATCGACGAAGGCCTGTTCGCCCGCCACATCCGCCGCGCGACGAAGGTGTACGCCGAGCGGCACGAGCGGATCACGTCGACGTTGGAAAGGGTGTTCGCGGGCCGCCTGCGGCTGATCCCGTCGGCGGCGGGCCTGCACCTGTGCGCCCTGTCCGACGACGACCTCGAGCCGGTCGCGGCCCGCGCTTCCCTTGCCGGAGCGGAAGTCCAGACCCTCTCCGACCTCTGCGGCGGCTACCCCGGGCAGGGCCTGGTGCTGGGCTACGGCGCGATCCCCGTGGAGCGGATCGACGACGGGCTCGCGGCGTTGGACCGTGCCTGGGTCTCGTGAGTGTTTAGGGCGGTTCTAACCGCCCTAAACACTCACGACCGGTGCGGCAGGGCTGGGTGGTTCGACGTGGTGGTCGGTCCGGCGCCGCGCGGCGATGAGGAGGCCGCCGGCTGACGTCGCCACCGCGGTGGCGAGGATCAGGAGCCAGCCGTGGCGGAAGTCCGTCAGGTCCGGGGTGCCCGCGAAGATCGCGACCAGCACCGCCGTGCCCAGGACCGTGCCGATCTGCCGCGTCGTGTTGACCATCGACGACCCCGCGCCCCAGCGGGCCGCGGGCAGGACCGTGCCCACGACGCCGGACAGCGACGGCAGGATCAGGCCGACGCCGATGCCCGTCAGCAGCTGCCCCGGCAGCATCGCACTCGCGTAGTCGCGCGTGGAATCCATGCACAGCAACCAGATCAGCACCCCCAGCCCGAACGAGACGCCGCCGAGCGCGACGATCGGGCCCGGCCCGAAGCGGTGCACGAACCGGCCGCCGAGGATCGACACCGGCACCACCATCAGCGGTCCCGGCGCCAGCGACAGCCCGGCCAGCAGCACCGAGTCGTGCCAGATCGACGTCAGGAACAGCACGTTGCCGAACAGCATCGCGGCGAACCCGGCGGCGAACACCCCGGTCGTCACGCACGCCAGCCACAACGTCGGGACGCGCAACGCGGGCAGGTCCAGCACCGGCACGGCGTGCCGCGCCGACCGCAGCGGCACCCACGCCAGCGCCATGACGGCCACGACGAACGCCGCCACGACGGCCGGTGAGCCCCAGCCGCGGTCGGGCGCTTCGACCAGCGCGTAGGCCAGCGCGCCGACGCCGACCAGGAGCCCGGCCGCGCCGAGCAGGTCCGGGACGCCGGTGCTCGTGTCGCGGGACTCGCGCAGCACGCGCGGGCCGGCCAGCAGCGTCAGCGCGCAGATCGGCAGGTTCACCAGGAAGACCCAGCGCCAGGAGGCCTCGACGAGCAGGCCGCCGACCGGCGGGCCGAGCGCCGCGGCGGCCGCGCCCACCGACGCCCAGACGCCGACCGCCATCGGCCGCCGGTGCGGCGGGAACGCCGTCAGCAGCAGCGCCAGCGACGTCGGCATGACCAGGGCCGCGCCGATCGCCTGCACCGCGCGGAAGCCGATCAGCACGGGGATCGACGGCGCGATCGCGCACGCGGCCGAGGCGAGCGTGAACACCGCGACGCCGATGAGGAACAGCCGCTTGCGGCCGTAGCGGTCGGCGAGCCGCCCGGCGGGCGCGAGGCAGGCGGCGAACAGGACCGTGTAGCCGTTGAGCACCCACGACAGCGTCGCGAGGTCGTCGCCCGGGAATGCGGCCCGGATGCCGGGGAAGGCGATGGTGACGATGAACGTGTCGAGGCTGGCCAGGAACGCCGCCGTCGAGACGACCAGCAGCACGAGTCCCGGCTTCGGCGCGATGTCCGTCATGACCCTCCTAGGTTTGAAAAAGCAACCTAGCCGGGACAGTGAGTTTCAACAAGAGACTGACCAGTTCGGAGCGACCTAGCTCACGCCGCGGCCCGCAGCTCTGCCCGCGCCTTGAGCGCCGCGAGGGTGTGTTCGATCGACTCGACGTTGTACCCGGGCCGGTCGACGCGGCCGGTGACCTTCGGCCCCATGAACTTCCGCACGACCCAGCTGCCGATCCGGTACCAGTTCTCGGTGACCACGCAGCCGGTCGCGGTCGGCGTCAGCACGTACTCCCACCGCGACACGCGCGAACCGAGCGGCGTCCGGACGTCGAAGGCGAACCGGCGGTCCGGCTCGCAGGCGACCACCAGCACCCGCGTCCACCAGCGCAGCTCGCCGTTGCGGTTGCGGCCGCGGAATCGCGCGCCCAGTGCCGGGCCGGTGCCGTCGAGCCAGCGGCCGCCGACGTTCTCCGGGCTCAGCTCGCCCATCCGCGGCAGGTCGGTGACCCACGACCACACCGTGGCCGCATCCACCGGAACGTCGATGCTGCGCGAAATCGTCGGCTCCACACCCGTGACGGTGACAGCGGCCGGCACCACCCGGCAAGGGGATCCGGCGTTGTCCGCAGCGCAGGAGAGCCGGTTGTTCAGGGTGGTCAGGCGCGGTAGGCCGAGTTGGTGAAAAAGTTGCGGCCGAAAGCAGGGTGTAAACCCGGACTTTCTGGGTACTTCGCGCGCGGGGGAGTCCTTACACGGAGGGAGCGGTGGTCAGCGTGATCCCGATCGAGGTCGTGGGGATGGCCGTCCCGGTGCCGGGGGAAGCCCCGCTGATGCTGTTGCGCGAACCGGACGGGGCGCGCCGCTGGCTCGCGATCATGATCGGCTACGGCGAGGCCGAGGCCCTGGTGCGGGCGCGCGAGCAGATCGAGCAGCCGCGGCCCGGCACGATCGAGCTGCTCGGCGACGTCCTCGCGGCGTTCGGCCAAGGCGTCGCGGCCGTCGAGCTGACCGAGGTCCGCGACGGCATCTTCTACGCCGACCTCGTGCTCGTCGACGGCACCCGCGTGTCGGCCCGGCCCAGCGACGCGGTCGCGCTCGGCCTGCGCCAGGGCGCGCCGATCCGGGTCGCCGAGGAGGTGCTCGACGTCGCGTCGGTGCAGCTCGAGGTGGAGCAGGAGGCCGAGGGCCCGGCGACCGACGCGCTCGACACCGAGGCCGAGGTCGCCCGCTTCCGCGCCGAGCTCGACGGGATCCGGCCCGAGGACTTCGACCTCTGACGCTCAGCTGCCGTCGCCGAAGTAGCCGACCAGGCTGTCCCAGGACCGCTCGTCCCGCCTGCGCGTCCACCACGACCGGAACGGGCCCGGCGCCATCGCGTGCCGGGTGTAGGACGTCATCGCCGCGCGGTAGACCTGCTCGGCCTGGTCCCACGTGACGCGTTCCTTGCGCCAGGCCAGCACCAGCCGCATCCGCATCGGGTCGCCGGCCAGCGGCCGGACGACCATGCCGGGCTGTTCGGGCGCGGTCGGCTCGACCAGCTGCACCGCCTGGCCGGCCGCGACCAGCTGACGGCCGCCGCCGTTCGGGCACTCGAAGCGGATCCGCGGGGTGAACCCGGCGCGGTGGGCCGCCGCGCGCAACGACGTCAGCGAACCGTCCTCGGGGCCCGGCGGGCCGATCCAGGCGTCGTCCGCGAGGTCGGCCAGCTCGACCTCGGTCGCCCCGGCCAGCCGGTGGCGCGCGGGCAGGCCGATGAAGACCGGGATCCAGGGGAGCAGCACCCGGTGCCCGAGGTGCTTGGCCAGCGGGACCTCCTGGTCGTCCGACATGGAGATGACGGCGACGTCGAGGGTCGCGCGCGCCAGCGAGTGGGCCAGCACCGCGCTCGACGGTTCCAAGTGGACGGTCACCTCGACGCCGGGCAATGCGTCGTCCAGCCGCTCGACGAACGTCGGCAGACAGTCCATTTGGGACGATCCCAGCCGCAGCGGCCCGGTGCCGGTCGAGCCGAGCAGGTCGGCCTCGAACCGGTCGAAGTCCAGCAGCAGCACCAAAGCCCGGCGCAGCGTCTGCTCGCCGGCCGGGGTGGGCGTGACGCCGGTGTGGCTGCGGACGAACAACGGCGTCCCGATCTGCCGCTCGAAGCGCTGCAGCAGGGACGTCAGCGACGGCTGGGACACGCCCAGCGCGGCGGCCGCCTGCGACAGGCTGCCCGCCTCGGCGATCGCGCAGATCGCCCGCAGCTGCCGGATCTCCAGGGCCATAGCCGGAGTCTATCGCCGCGAGCCATTACCGCCCGGGCGTCCACGGTGTGAGGCTCGGTGCGAAAGCCTGTCCGCTATTACCTGGAAGGGGAGCCGATGACCGGCGACCGAACCCGGCCCGACCTGCGCGCGCTGCTGAACGCGAAGGGGTTCCGGAACTGGATCCGCGACAGCTGGGAGCCCGCCGCCGACGTCGTCGAGGTGCCGGCGGGCACCGCCGAGGCCGCCGCCGCGCACCGGGCCCGGCTGTCCGCGGCGCTGCCCGGGCACCGGATCGCGCTCGCGGCTGGCCGCGCCGTGGTGCGGTCCAACGACACCTTCCACGGCTTCCGCGCCGACAGCGACTTCGTCTGGCTGACCGGCTGCCAGCGCGAAGGCGCGATCCTGGTGCTGACCCCGGCCGGCGACAGCCACCACGCGACGCTCTACGTCCCGCGCCCGGCCGAGCCGGACGAGACGGACTTCATCGGCGACGCCGACACCAGCCCGCTGTGGGTCGGCTCCGCGGCCACGCCGGGCGCGTACGCCGAGGCGCTCGGCCTCGAGTGCCGCCCGCTGGAGGACCTGCCCCGCGGCCTGCGCGGCCGGCACCCGCAGGTGCTGGTCGCCGCCGGGGTCGACCCGGTGCTCGACGCGTACGGCCAGGGCCACAGCGAGCGGCTGCGCACGGTCCTCGCGGAGCTGCGGCGGCTCAAGGGCGACTGGGAGGTGGGCCAGCTGCGGGCCGCCGTCGACGCCACCGCCCGCGGGTTCGCCGACGTGCTCGCCGCCCTCCCGGAGGCGGTGCGCGGCGGCGGGGAACGCTGGCTGCAGGGCACGTTCGACCGGCGCGCCCGCACCGAGGGCACCGGCCCCGGGTACACGTCGATCGTCGCGGCCGGGCGGAACGCGCCGGTGCTGCACTGGACGCGTTGCGACGGGCCGGTGGCCGAGGACAGCGTCGTGCTGCTCGACGCGGGCGTCGAGCTGGATTCGCTGTACACCGCCGACATCACCCGCACGTTCCCGGTCTCCGGGAAGTTCACCGCGGCCCAGCGCGACGTCTACGACCTGGTGCACGCGGCCCACGTCGCCGCGCTCGCCGAGGTTCGCGCGGGCAATGACTTCGCCGCGTTCCAGACGACCGCGCTGGGGGTGCTCGCGAAGGGGCTGCACGACTGGGGCGTGCTCCCGGTGTCGGTGGACGAGGCGCTCTCGCCCGACGGGCAGCAGCACCGCCGGTACATCGTCTGCGGCACCGGCCACTTCCTCGGGCTGGACGTGCACGACTGCGCCGCCGCGAGCCCGGAGGCTTACCGGGCGGGGCCGCTGGCCGAAGGGATGGCGCTGGCCGTCGAGCCCGGCCTGTACTTCCACGCCGGCGACCTCACGGTGCCGCCCGAGCTGCGCGGCCTGGGCGTGCGCATCGAGGACGACGTCGTGGTCACGGCGGCCGGGTACGAGCTGCTGTCCTCGGCGTTCCCCTCCACGGCCGAGGAGGTCGAGGCCTGGGTCCGCGTGGCATGATGACGTCCGATCGGTAAAGCGAACGATTCGCCGGGCCGATCGTACGGTTTGCCGAACGAAAGGGAGCTGCGGTGGAGGACTCGACGCCGTCGATCCGGGACATGCTGGCCGTCAACCTGCGGGCCGCGCGGACGGCACGGGGGCTGTCGCTGTCCGAGCTGTCCCGCCGGTCGGGGATCGGGAAGGCCACGCTCTCGCAGCTGGAGTCGGGCGGCGGGAACCCGACGATCGAGACCGTGTTCAGCCTGTCGCGGGTGCTCGAGGTGGCCATCTCCGACCTGCTCGACCAGCGGGCGGGCGGCGCGCTCACGGTGGTGCGGGCGGCCGAGGTCGAAGTGCTCCGCGGCGAGGGCGTCGACCTGCGCCCGCTGCGCCGGATCGAGACCGGCGACGGCGTCTTCGAGGTCTACGACCAGGTCGTGCGCGGGGACGCGCCGCAGCGGTCGCAGGGGCACGTCGGGATCGAGCACACCATCGTGCAGACCGGCAGCCTGCGCGTGGAGGTGGCCGGCCGGACGGTGGACGCCGGCCCCGGCGACTACGTCGCGTTCGACGCCCGCGAGCCGCACTGCTACACCGCGCTGGCGGCCCCGGTGCACTCGGTGCTGCTGCTGCAGTACCGCGCGGACGAACGGCTCGACGGCCGCCCGCACCCGGTGCTGCCGACCGGGCGTTGACACGGTCCGTCCGAGAACCTAGCGTTCGGTTTGACGAACGCGGAGGATCGATGAACGGAACGCGGGTGGTCGTGCTCGGGGCCGGGGTCGTCGGTGCCGCGTGCGCCCGGGAGCTGAGCCTGGCCGGCTTCGACGTCGTGGTCGTGGACCGGGGCCGGCCGGCCGGCGGGACCACTTCGCACGGCGAAGGCAACGTGCTCGTCTCCGACAAGGGGCCGGGTGCCGAGCTGGCGCTCGCGCGGCTGTCGGCCCGGCTGTGGCCGCGCGTCGTCGCCGAGATCGCAGCCGACGACCCGCGTGCCGCGGCCGCGACGGAGTTCGACGCCAAGGGCGGCATCGTCGTCGCCACCACGTCGGCCGGCGCCGCCGCGCTCACGGCGTTCGCCGAGACGCAGTCCGCCGCCGGAGTAGTCACGAAGTCGTTGACTGCTCTTGAAGTGGCTGCTCTCGAGCCCGCGTTGACCCGGTCGGTCGTCGCGGCCGTCCACTACCCGGAGGACGCGCAGGTGCAGCCGGCCGGCGCGACACTGGCGCTGCTGGGCTCGGCCCTCGCGCACGGCGCCCGGCTGCGGGCGGACACCGAGGTGATCGGCGCGGTCGTGACCGGCGGGCGGATCACCGGCGTCCGCGTCCCGGGCGAGGTGATCGACGCCGACGTCGTGGTGAACGCGACGGGCCCGTGGGCCGGGATCGTGTCCGCGCGGCTCGGTGCCCCGATCGCCGTCCGGCCGCGGCGGGGTGAGGTGCTGGTGACCACGCCGATGCCGGGAGTGGTGCGGCACAAGGTGTACGACGCGGACTACGTCGGCGCGGTCGGGGCGGACAGCGGCGAGCTGCAGACGTCCGCCGTCGTGGAGTCGACGTGGGGTGGCACGGTGCTGATCGGCTCGTCGCGGCGTCAGGTGGGGTTCGACGACACGCTCCGGCCGGACGTGCTGGGCGCGATCGCGGCGAAGGCGCTGCGCCTGTTCCCGGCGCTGGCGGACGCGGCGGTGATGCGCGCGTACGGCGGGTTCCGGCCGTACGTGGACGACCACCTGCCGGTGCTGGGCCCCGATCCGAGGCTGCCGAACCTGTGGCACGCGACCGGCCACGAGGGGGCGGGCATCGGCCTGAGCGTGGGGACGGCGCTGCTGCTGCGGGAGATGCTGACCGGAGTTGCCCCTTCTTGCCCGGTGGAGGAGTTCACGGTGGACCGTCCGGCGGTGCTGGCATGAGCCGCCCGATCCGCATTGTGGTGGACGGCGAGCCGCTTTCGGGCATCGAAGGCCAGACGGTGGCAGGAATCCTGCTGGCGTCGGGCCGATTGTCGTGGCGCACCACGCGATCGGGCGCACCACGGGGCGTGTTCTGCGGCATCGGCGCGTGTTTCGACTGCGTGCTGACGGTGAACGGAGTCCCGGACGTCCGAGCCTGCCGCCGCCGCGCAACCGACGGTGACGAGATCCGCACCCAGACCCGCCAGGAGAAGTCATGACCCGCCACGTGGTCGTCATCGGCGCGGGCCCCGCGGGCTTGGCCGCGGCCGAACAGGCGCTGCGGGCTGGTGCGGAGGTCACGGTACTTGACCAGGCCGAGGTCCCGGGCGGGCAATACCACCGAACGCTGCCGGAGGCGTACGAGACCCGAAAGCCGCACGACGGGGCCGATTTCGCGCAGCGGCGGCGGGTGCTGGAACACCCGAGGTGCCGGTGGTGGCCGAACAGCACGGTCTGGGCTCTCGTTCGTTTGGAAGCCGATCTCGCGCTTCGGGTTCACGTGCTTCGGGGTCCCGCCGACGGTTCCGCCCGGGAGCGGCACGTCCTCGCCCCCGATGCGCTTGTTCTGGCCACCGGTGCGCACGACCGGACTCTGCCCTTTCCCGGCTGGCAACTTCCGGGCGTCTTCACCGCCGGTGCGGCGCAAGCCCTTGCCAAAGGTGAGCGTGTCGCCGTCGGGCGGCGGGTGCTTGTCGCCGGGAGTGGGCCGTTTCTGCTGCCCGTTGCCGAGTCGCTGCTGGGCGTCGGGGCTGAGGTCGTCGCGATACTGGAGGCCAATCCCAACGCGACTGTCCGAAAAGGATGGTCCAGGCAGCCGTGGCGGTTGGCGCGTCACCTAACCAAAGCCACCGAACTCCTCCGCTATGCCGCCACGCTCGCCCGGCATCGCGTGCCGTACCGGATGGGCCGCGCCGTCATCGAAGCCCGCGGGGACGACCGGGTCCGTGAGGTCGTGACCGCTCGGCTCAACCCCGACTGGTCGGTCATCCCCGGCACCGAACGGATCTACCAGGTCGATGCGGTCTGCGTCGGGCACGGCTTCGTCCCGCAGCCCGAACTCGCCGTCGCCGCGGGTTGTGTGCTTGACGGCGGCTTCGTGCGGGTCGACGACGAGCAGCGCACCACCGTGGCAGGCGTCTTCGTCGCCGGGGAGATCACCGGGATCGGCGGGGCGATCGCCGCCGCGGCCGAGGGGGCGGTCGCGGGGCACGCGGCTGCGGGAGGCGGGCCGGATCGGGGCCTGCGTCGCGCCCGGGATCACGCCCGGGAGTTCGCCAAGAGGCTGGCAGCGGCCCATCCGATCGGCGACGGCTGGTCCGGGTGGCTGCGGCCCGACACGATCGTCTGCCGTTGTGAGGAGACCACGGTTGCCGATCTGCGCAAGGCCGCGAGTGATCCCGTTCGAGCCGGTTCGCACGCGCTGAAGCTCGGCACCCGTGCCGGGCTCGGACCGTGTCAGGGCCGGATGTGCGGCCCGGCCGTCGCCGAACTCTGCGGGGGTACCGAACGCCATCACCGTCCGATCGCCCAGCCGATCCGGCTCGGCGAACTCGCCGAGCCCGAGCACGAGCACGAACCCAAGGAGCCCCATGAGCACCCGTGACCTCGGTGGCGTCGTCGTCGCCACCGCGCTGCCCTACCGGCCGGACGACGCGGCCCCCGCCGGCCTCGCCGTCGACTACGACGCCTACGCCGAGCACTGCCGCTGGCTGGTGGCCAACGGCTGCCGCGGCGTCGGGCCCAACGGCTCCCTCGGCGAGTACTCCTCGCTCACCGACGTCGAACGCCGCCGCGTCGCCCGCACCGCGATCGAGGCCGTCGGGGACGACGGGATCGTGGTCGTCGGCGTCCACGGGCCCGGTGCGCACCAAGCAAAACAGTGGGCCGAAGCCGCCGCCGAGGACGGCGCCGACGGTGTGCTCTGCCTGCCGCCGACGCTCTACCGCGCCAACCGCGGCGAAGTGCTGGCCCACTTCGAGGCCGTCGCCTCGGTCGGGCTGCCCGTGATGGTCTACAACAACCCCTTCGACACCAAGGTCGACCTCACGCCCGACCTGCTCGCCGAGATCGCGCGGATCGACAACGTCGTGGCCGTCAAGGAGTTCTCCGGTGACGTCCGGCGCGTGCTGGAGATCCGCGAACGCGCACCGGAGCTGGCCGTGGTCAGCGGCGCCGACGACGTCGTGCTGGAGAGCCTGCTGATGGGCGCCACCGGCTGGTTCGCCGGCTTCCCGAACGTCTTCCCGGCCGAGTCGGCGCGCCTGTTCGACCTGGCGACGTCCGGCAAGCTCACCGAGGCGAAAGCGCTTTACGAGCCGCTGGTGGCCGCGTTCCGCTGGGATTCGCGCACCGAGTTCGTCCAGGCCATCAAGCTGGGCATGGACCTGGTCGGGCGGTACGGCGGCCCGTGCCGCCCGCCGCGCGGGCCGCTCACCGACGAGAACCGCGCGCAGGTCGAGGCAGACATGAACCGCGCGTTGAGTGCGCTGGGCGTGGCGTGATGCGGTCCTCGCGCGCGATCACCGCCGTCGACTCGCACACCGAGGGCATGCCGACGCGGGTCGTGACCGGTGGCGTCGCCGTCATCCCGGGCGACACGATGGCCGAACGCCGCCGGTACTTCCTGGAGCACCTCGACGACCTGCGGCTGTTCCTGATGAACGAGCCCCGTGGCCATTCCGCGATGAGCGGCGCGATCCTGCAGCCGCCGTGCCACCCGGACGCCGACTGGGGCGTCGTCTACATCGAGGTCTCCGGCTGCCTGCCGATGTGCGGCCACGGCACGATCGGCGTCGCCACCGTGCTGGTCGAGACGGGCATGGTCGCGGTCACCGAGCCGACGACCGTCGTGCGCCTCGACACCCCCGCCGGGCTCGTGCACGCCGAGGTCACCGTGCGCGACGGCCATGCCGAGCGCGTCAAACTCCGCAACGTGCCGTCGTTCCTGGCCGAGCGGGACGCCGTCGTGGACGTGCCCGGGCTGGGGGAGGTGCGCTACGACCTGGCCTACGGCGGGAACTTCTACGCCATCCTCGACCTGTCCACACTGGACATTCCGTTCGAACGAGCGGAGAAGGAAAGGATCCTGAAGGCCGGGCTGTCCATCATGGACGCGATCAACGAGCAGCGGCCGCCGAAGCACCCGGCCGACCCGCTGATCGGCGGCTGCAAGCACGTCCAGTTCCTCGCCCCGGGGTCGGACGCCCGCGCGTCGCGCAACGCCATGGCCATCCACCCGGGCTGGTTCGACCGGTCGCCGTGCGGCACCGGCACGTCGGCGCGGATGGCGCAGCTGCACGCGCGCGGCGAGCTGCCGCTGCACACGCCGTTCGAGAACAGCTCGTTCATCGGCACGAAGTTCACCGGCGAGCTGGTCGCCGAGACCACGGTCGGCGGCGTGCCCGCGGTGGTGCCGGAGTTCTCGGGCCGCGCGTGGATCACCGGCACCGCGACCTACCTGCTCGATCCGGCCGACCCGTTCCCGACCGGGTTCGTCCTGTGAGCTGACGTCTCGACCGTGAAGCTACACGGTGCTATAGTAAACTCTATAGCGTCTGTAGTGGAGGTGGGTACATGAGGAACTGGTTCATCACCGGCGGCACGCCGGGCGGGTTCGGCATGGCGTACGCCGACGCCGCGCTCGAAGCGGGCGATCGGGTTGTGCTGACGGCCCGGCGTCCCGAGGAACTGAAGGAATGGGTCGCCGAGCACGGCGATCGCGCCCACGCCGTGCGGCTGGACGTCACCGCGCCCGATGAGGTCCGGCGGGCCGTCGCCGCGGCGCGCGAACGCTTCGGCGAGATCGACGTGCTGGTCAACAACGCCGGCCGCGGCTGGTACGGCTCGGTCGAGGGCACCGGCGACGACGTCGTGCGCGCCTCGTTCGAGCTGAACTTCTTCTCCGTGGTGACCGTGCTGCGCGAGGTGCTGCCGGGCATGCGCGCCCGCAGCTCCGGCTGGGTCGTCACGATGTCGTCGGCCGCGGGGATGGACGCCGTCCCGGGCTTCGGCTACTACAGCGCGGCGAAGTTCGCGGTCGAAGGCCTGTCCGACGCGCTGCGCCAGGAGGTCGAGCCGTTCGGGGTCAAGGTTCTCCTGGTCGAGCCCGGGGCCTTTCGGACGCACGCCTACGCCGGCTTCTCGGCCGAGCCGGTCCGCGAGACCGTCGACGCCTACGCGCCGTTGCTCGACGCCGTGCGCACCGCCTTCGTCGAGCAGGATGGCCGTCAGCCGGGCGATCCCGCCCGCGGCGTGCGCGCGGTGCTGGCGGCCATGGAACGGCCGGACCCGCCGCACCGGCTCGTCCTCGGCGGCCCGGCCTTCGACAAGGTCACGTCGAAGCTGCAAAAGACCCTCGACGCCGTCCGCGCGGATGAGGCCGTGTCCCGTGGTGCCGACTTCCCTGATGTCGCTTAGGAATGAAGAGACCGTGCTCGAAGACAGCCTGGACGCCGTCAGCGCCCGGCCGGCGACTACACCTTCATGACGACCCCGCTGTCGGCACAGTCTACTCACCGGTAGGCGACCGTCACCGGCGCGTGGACGCTCCGCGGCGGGAGCGTGACGGTCAGGGTGTGCGTTACAGCGTCCCAGTGGTACGCGCTGGCCGGTAGCCGGTCACCGCCGGCCGTGACCGTCTTCGGTGCGGTGGCCCCGAGGAACGTGACCGTCCACCGGCGATCCCGTACCTGGCCGGGGAAAGAGCCGTCGGACGGGTCGATCCGCACGGTGTGGTTGCCCGCGCTGTAGCGGACCTTGGTGGTCGCGCTCCGGCCGCTGCTGCCGTTGTCGTCGTAGAGGGTGAACGTGCTCGACGCGCCTTCGGCGACGGTGAGCGTCAGGGCGTCGAGCGGGTTGCGGACGTCGTCGGTGACGTTCCTGGTCCGGCTGGGCACCATCCCGCCCGCCTTGACGAACACCGGCATCGTGCTCAGGTCGGTGGTGACCGCCTGGGTCGTGCCGCCGGCGTAGGTCTTGCCGGTGAAGTAGTCCGTCCACTGACCCGGCGGGAACCAGACGTTCGTGGTCGCGGTCGTGCCCGGGGTGGTGACCGGCGCGACCAGCACGTCCGGCCCGTACAGGTATTCGCTGCCGGCCAGCTGGTAGGCGTTCGGCTCCTCGGGGTAGTCGAGGTAGAGCGGCCGGGTCACCGGGATGCCGGTCGTGGCCGCCTGCTGGGCGAGTGTGTAGGTGTAGGGCACGAGGTTCTCGCGCAGGTTGAGGAACTTCGTCGCCGACGCCTTCGCCTCGGGCCCGTACTGCCACGGCAGCCGGTCGCTGTGGTTGCTGTGCAGGCGATCGATGGGCTGGAACGTGCCGAGCTGCACCCAGCGCGCGTACAGGTCGTCCGGCAGCTTCTTGGTGCGCCCGCCGTCGTAGGTCTCGGAGCCGGGCAGGCCGGTGGTGTCGTTGTGCCCGCCGATGTCGTGGCTGACCGCGGACATCCCGGTCGCGGCCGCCTCGCCGGGGGTGTAGCCGACCTCCATGCGCAGCGTGCCCCAGGTGGACGACGTGTCGCCGGTGAAGTGGATCGCCGAGCGCTTGTCGGCCCACGGGCCGGTCGGCACGGCGGCCGGGTTGCCGTAGCCGCCCGACTGCAGCGAACCGTAGGCGCGGGAGATGACGAAGCCGCGGCCGATCGCGCGGTCCGCGTCGTCGGCGTACTGCTGGTTGATCCACGCGTCCGGCGTCACACCGTCCAAAGAGGACTGCGAGCCGTCGCAGCACCAGTCCAGCCACCAGAAGTCCACGCCCTGGCGGTCCATCGTCTTGTGCAGGTCCAGGTAGGCTTTGAGCTGGTTCGGGTCGCCCCAGTCGAAGGAGTAGCAGCCGCCGCCGCCCCCGCCGGACCCGCAGTTGGCCGTCTTCGTGAGCTTGCCCTTGGCCGTCGCCTGCGCCTGGGCGAACTGCGGGTCGGTGCTCCGGATGCTCGGGTGCGTGTTGAACGTGTTGTGCAGGCCCTGCGCCGCGGACCAGTCGAAGAACGCCTTCGGGTCGGGGAACTTCGCGGGATCGATATCCCACCCGTTCCACGTGTCGGGCGCCTTGAAGTCGGTGTCGGTGACCAGGACGTCCAGCGGGACGCCCTCCGCGCGGAACCGCGGCAGGATGGTGTTCTCGTAGTCCGCCGCGGTGCGGTCGATGTACTCCGAGTACCAGACGCCGTAGGCCCAGCGGGGGAGCAGCTCCGGCGGCCCGGTGAGGGTGGCCAGGTCGCCCAGCGCCCGCTGGTAGTCGTGGCCGTACCCGAAGACGTAGCCGTCGCGGTACGGCTTGCCGCCGTGGTCACCGCGCGGGGTCGGCTTGCCGGCCCGCTGGTCGTAGACCGCCGAGACGGTGTCGTCGAGGAGGTACCAGCCGTCGCGGTAGAGCAGCCCGGGGACCGTCTTCGGGTCGCCGTTGTCGCCGTTCACGCCGTCGAGGCCGCGGCGGTAGCCGCCGAGCGCGAGGTGCGGCGCCGGCGCGGGTGCCCCGGCGGGCGTCACCGCGAGGGTGTCGAGGTTGACGTGGCAGCTGGCGGGGTCGGGGCAGCCGAGGGTGACGTCGTTCGTGCCGGCCTTGAGCGCGACCGGGACGGACGCGGTGCCCCAGGTGTCCCAGTTGTCCGTCGCGGGCAGGGAAAGCACCTGCGTGGCGCCGCCGGCCGAGACCGTCGCGGTGCGCGTCTGGTGCAGGCCGTCGCCGCCGACGCCGTTGGCGTAACGCACCTGCAGCGAGTACGCGCCGTCGGCGGGCACGGCGACCACGCGCTGGGTCAGGCTCGAGCCCTGGTTCAGCTCCGCGAGGAAGCCCTGGCCGGCGTACCCGGCGTGGTCGGACGCGAGCTTCGCCGAGCCCGCGGTGCGCGCGGACTCCGCCTCGCAGTCGACGCCGTAACGGCAGTCCAGCATCGCTTTCGCCGACGCCGGCGGGTAACTTGCGTCGGGGCTCAGGAGCGCGACGCTGTCGACGTTGACGTTGCCCGAATCCGCGGCCGCGCGCGTCAGGGTGACCGTGTGCCGGCCCGCCGCGAGCTGCAGCGGGACGGACGCCACGCTCCACGTGTCCCAGTCCGCGGTCACCGGCAAGGAGACTGTCCGGCTCGCGCCGCCGTCGACCGACAGGGACAGGGTGCGCGTGACGTGCTGGCCGTCCCCGGCGACGGCGTTGGCGTAGCGGGTGTCGAAGCGGTACGCGCCGGCCGTGGGGACGTCGACGTCGGCGGAGAGCGAGTTGCCGGTGCCTTCGAAGCCGGCCACGAAGCCGCCGCCGGTGTAGCCGGTGTGGTCCGCGGCGACGGCCAGCCCGCTGTACTGCAGGTCTTCCGCCTCGCACAGCGCGCCGGCCGCGCACGTCAGGCGCTGCCACGGCGTCGAGGTGACCGGCGCCGGGCCGGCGTTCTCCTGCACGACGAGGTTCTGCGCGGTGAACGGCCCCGAACCGAGCTGGTACCGCAGGGTGACCGCGCTCGTCCGGATCGTCAGCCAGCCGCCGGAAGTGGTCGAGCTGAACGACGTCGGCCCGAACGCGTCACGGCCGATCGCGGTGAAGGTGGGGCGGTCGAGGAACTTGCCGTCGGCGGCGTACTCGGTCCGGATCAGGGTGGGGGAGAGCACTTGGAAGCGCGCGTCGCCCGCGGACACCGTTCGCGGCCGGGACGTGCCCGCCGCCGGTCCGGATCCGGCGACCGTCAAGGCCGCCACCGTGCTCAGGACCGCGACGACCGCGCAGGACCTCCGCCAACCGTTCGATGCCAACGGGCTGCTCCGTTCCCGGGACCGCTTACAACGTTGTAAATCTGGTGGTGGTGATCAGAGCACAGGCGTTCGACGGCTGTCCATAGGCAGGCCGGTTGTGTCCCGCGATCTGGCCGTACGCGGTGCTCCGAACGGCTCAGGGCCACCAGAGGTCGACGGCGATCTCGCGCAGCCGCTCGGTGAAGACGCCCGCCGGGTTGGCTTCGTGCAGGAGCTGCCGCAGGTCGGCCTCGAACGCTTCGCGACGGTCGCCGAACAGGTGCGGTGCCGCGCTGGACAACGAGAAGACCGCGGCGACGACGGCGTCGGCGTCCTTCGTGACGACCCGGCCCGGGACCTCGAACCGCCGTGGTCCGTGGAACCCGGCCGCGCGGTAGATCTCCGTCTCGCCCGCCGCCGTGCCGTCCGGGAGCACGCCCTGGCCCGCGCGGCGCACCGAGCCGAGGTACCGCCGCACCAGATCGGTGATCGCGTCGTGCGGCGGTGCTTGGTCTCCCGGATCGACGCCCTGGTGCGTCGTGGCGTGGACGTGGGCGCAGACGCCGCCGGCGGCCAGCATCCCGTGCACGGCCGCCGCGACCGCCGGCCGGTCCAGCCAGTGGAACGACTGGGCGAAGGTGACCAAACGGAATTCGCCCAGATCCGCGGGCAGCTCCTCGGCCCGCCGGTGCACCCACCGGCAGGTGCCGATCTCCGCGTCCGCCGCGCGCCGGGCCGCCTCGGCGAGCATGTCCGGATCGGCGTCCAGGCCGACGGTTTCGCCGAACTTGCCGGCCAACAGCAAGGTCAGCGACCCGGGCCCGCAGCCGACGTCGAGCAGCCGGCCGGTTCCGTCGAGGCCCAGCTCGGCCGTGAACGCCTCCGCGAGGGCGTCCGGATAGGCGGCGCGGCCGCGCGCGTAGTACGCCGCGCTGCCGGAATACAGCGACGGATCCCAGTCCCAGCCACCAGCGATCACGGTGTGCAGCCTAGGGTGGTCAATCCCCACCCGGATAGCGCGTTTCCCGGCCGGAGGTTTGGGTATCAAGTTCCCGTCCTTGATCACTTCCCCGCGACGCCGGCCCGCCGGCGCGGAAGGCCTGCCGAACCCGTGTCCCCTCAGCCACCGATCCCCGTCTCCGGCCCGCGCCCCCTCGCGGCGCGCCGGACGGAGTACCGTCCCGGCCTGCTGATCCTGACCTTCGCCGGGGAGATCGACGCCCTGACCGTCCCGATCCTGGAGCGCGAGCTGCGCGACACCCCACCGGGTACGACGCTGGTGGACCTCACCCAGATCGCGTTCGTCGGCCTCGCCGGCGCCCGCGCCCTGGCGGCGGCCGCCGAACGCGCCGGGGCCGAAGGGCGTCATTTCGGGCTGGTGGCGAGCAGCCGCACGCTCGCACGGCTGTTCCGCATCACCGGCCTGGCCGCGGGTGTCCCGATGTTCGCGTCGCTGTCCGACGCGCTGCGGGAACTGCTCGCCGCCGGACTCCAAGACGCTGCCGGGTAACTGCTCGCGCTCCCGCCTCGCTGCGGTGGGACCACATTTCATTACGAACCGGTTTCGTTTCGTAAATGGGAGGTGGGTGTGCCCGGTGCCCGCGACGCGCGGCCCGCTCGGGGCAGGCCGCGTGACACCGGCCTGGACCTGGCGATCCTCGACGCGACACTGAGGCTGCTGGTCGAGGTCGGCTACGACCAGCTGTCCATCGAGGCGGTCGCGGCCGAAGCCGGCGTGGGCAAACCCACGATCTACCGGCGCTACGCCGGCAAGGCCGCGCTGGTGGCCGCGGCGGTCGAGCACCGCGCGGCGAGTGCGCCGCCCGCGACCGGGACCGGTGATCTGCGGCAGGACCTGGTGCGGACCGTGGGATGGCTGGCCGAGCAGATCGCCGAGCAGGAGGTCGGGCTGCTCGGCGCGCTGTTCGCCGGCATGCGTGGCGATCCGGACCTGGCGGCGAAGATGCGGCGGATCCTGCGGCGCGACGAAGCGGCGATGACCGAGCGGCCCTTCGACGGCGCGCGGGGCGACCACCTCGTCCCCGGCGCGGACAAGCTGTTCGCCGAGATCGTCCCGGCGCTCATCGTGCACCGGCTCGTGGTCGTGGGGGAGCCCAGCGACCGGAGCTTCGTCGAGCACATCGTCGACGACATCCTGCTGCCGCTGCTCCAGCGCCGGTCCCATTCCCATGGGTGATCGGGAACATCAATGGCCGGCGGCCGGGAATTGAGACATCCATCCTGTTGCGTGATGCGGCATTTGATGGCCTGAGCGGGTTGCGTTTCCCCCTTTTGGCCCTGTGACCTGCGATGGGCCACCTTTGATGGTGGAACGAGGTGAGCCCCCGTTGCGTGAACCGGAATTTCGTGTCTTCGGTGACAGGTCGATAGCTTCGAATTCATGGAATGGAGCTTTCAACCGGCCGAAGAACTCGTTGCCGCGTTGTGTGCCGGTGCGGTGACGTCGGTGGAACTGACCGACGAGGCCATCGCCCGCATCGAGCGTGACGACGAGGTGATCAACGCGATCTGCGTGCCGGACTTCGACCGTGCGCGGGCGGCCGCACGCCGGGCCGACCAAGCCCGCGCGCGGGGGGAGGACCGGCCGCTGCTCGGCGTTCCGGTGACGGTCAAGGAGTCGTACAACATCGCCGGGCTGCCCACGACCTGGGGCATGCCGCCGCACCGGGACCACGTGCCGGGCGAGGACGCGGTCCAGGTGTCGCGGCTCAAGGCCGCGGGCGCGGTGGTGCTCGGCAAGACCAATGTGCCGTTGGGGCTGCAGGACATCCAGAGCTTCAACGAGATCTACGGCACCACCACCAACCCGTGGGATCGCGGCCGCACGGCGGGCGGGTCCTCCGGCGGGTCGGCGGCGGCGCTGGCGTCCGGGTTCGGCGCGCTGTCCATCGGCTCCGACATCGCCGGCTCGCTGCGCACTCCCGCGCACTTCTGCGGCGTCTACGCGCACAAGCCGTCGCTCGGACTGGCGGCCAGTCGCGGGATGGTCCCGCCGGTCGAGCCGGCGTTGCCGGCCGACCTCGACCTCGCCGTCGTCGGTCCGATGGCGCGCACCGCCCGCGACCTCGCGCTCCTGCTCGACGTCATGGCCGGACCGGACCCGCTGACGTCCGGCGTGGCCCACCGGCTGGCCCTGCCGCCCGCCCGCCACGAGCGGCTCGGCGACTTCCGGGTCCTGGTCCTCGACGAGCACCCGCTCATCGCGACCGGGTCCGCCGTGCGGGCGGGCGTGGATCGGGTGGCGGCCGCGCTCGTCGACGGCGGCGCCCGCGTCGCCCGGCACAGCCCGCTGCTGCCCGATCTGACCGAAGCCGCGACGCTCTACATGCAGCTGCTGATTTCGGGTTCGCCCGCGCGGTTTCCCGTCGAAACGCTCGAGCAGCTGCGGACCCGCGTCGCCGGACTGAGCGCGGACGACCGGAGCCTGGACTCCGTGCGGCTGCGCGCCATGGTGCTCAGCCACGGCGACTGGCTGGTGGCGAGCAACCGCCGCGAGGTCCACCGCCACGGCTGGCGGCGGCTGTTCGCCGAGTTCGACGCCGTGGTGTGCCCGATCACGCCGACACCCGCGTTCCCGCACGACCACCACCCGAATCCGCTGGACCGGCGCGTCGACGTCGACGGCGTCGAGTACCCGTACTTCGACCAGCTCGTCTGGGCGGGCCTGGCGACCATGCCCGGGTTGCCCGCCACCGCCGTCCCCGCGGGCCGGTCTCCCGAGGGCCTGCCGGTCGGGGTGCAGCTCATCGGCCCGATGTTCGAGGACCGCACGCCGCTGCGGCTGGCCGAACTGCTGGAGCGGGAGATCGGCGGCTTCCGGAAGCCGGAGTAGGGCGTCACCGGACGGCGCGGCTCTGGACGCGGCGGGCGGCGGCGAGCACGAGCGGCGCCGCGAGCCAGCACAGGTACGCGCCGGTGCCGGTGATCAGGAACGAGAGGGGAACGGACAGCCCGAAGACGGCGGCCAGGCAGATGCTGCGCACCAGGCTCTGGGCGAACTCCGGCGGCGCGACGTCCGTGCGGTACAGGCGTTCGCGCCGGATCTCCCGGATGATCAGCGCGAACGTCGCGGACGCGAAGACCTGGACGAGCGCGTAGAAGCTGAACCGGGGCGGGAAGGCGCCGTCGGCGGTGAGCACCCGGGTGGCGAACGGCATCACGACCTGCATGAACAGCCACACCAGGGTGAGGCTGGTCAGGCGGGGGCTCAGCGAGCCGACGTAGCGGAAGATCTCGTGGTGGGCGCGCCAGTGGGCGGCGATCACCGTGAAGCTGAGCGCGAAGGCCAGGTACTCCTTGCCGTGGGCCAACGCCGAGCTCAGCATGGCGTCGGTGGTGTCGCCGGTGGGGACGGGCAGTTCCAGGGCGAGCAGGGTGAGGGCGATCGCGATCACCGCGTCGACGAACGTGGTGAGCCGGTCGGCGGCGGCCGTGCGTGCTTCGCCGGTCTCGCTCTCGCTGTGCTGGGTTCCCACGGTGGTCGGCTCCCGCGGGTTCAGGCGGCGACGGTCGGCGAGGGCGTGACGGCCAGGCGCTGGGACCGCACGGCGAGCACGATCATGACCGCCGGGATCAGCAGGTCGTTGACGAGGACGCCGCCGGTGTTGCCGGGGGCGTGGTCGCCGTTCGCGAACCACTGGTAGACGTGGCCGACGAGCGCGCCCCACAGGAACATGCCGGCGCCGAGGCCGATGGTGATGCGCTCGCGCGCCGACGCCGAAGCGGCGCGGAAGCCCATGATGGCCAGCCCGAGGTTGGCGAAGGCGATCTCGAACAGGAACGGCGTGCGGGGAAAGCCGATCGCGGTGGCCATCACGTCCGGGAAGGCGAGGAACGCGACCGTCATCCACAGGCTGCCGATGCCGAAGGCGCCGATGGCCCACCAGCGCTGCCAGATCTCAAGCCGCTCCCGGGCGGAGGCGGCGTGGCGGCCGCGGACGTAGGCGCCGATGGCCGGGACCAGGATCCAGACCAGGGGAAAGGCTGACTGGGCGAGGTAACCGAAGTTGTCCATGCCGTGAATCTTGCATGGTTAACATTAACTAGTCAACACTCTGTTAGGCTGACCACGTGGACGAAGGACTCGCAGACTTGCTGCACCGAGTGGTCATGCTCCTGGGCGACGCGGCCCGGCGGCGCACCGATGGCCAGGACGGCCTGACCTACAGCCAGATCCGGCTGCTCGGCACCCTGGAGGCCATCGAGCCGGCAACCCAGCACCGGCTGGCGCAGGCGATGTCGGTCTCGGACCCGGCGATCAGCCGGGCACTGCGGTCCCTGGAGGCGGACGGCCTGGTGCAGGTGGTCGTCGACCCCGCCCACGCGCGTCGGCGGCTGGTCACGCTTACCGAGACGGGCCGGAAGGCATTCCAGGTCAACGGGAAGCCGCTTTACGACGAGTTCCGCGCTGGGCTTGTCGCCGCGGGGTTCCCTTACGAGCGCTACCTGGAAGACACGCTCCGGCTGGCGGAAATCCTCGAATCCGACTGACGACGTATCGGCGCGAAACCCCGCGCGACTCCGGCACGTGACGCGGCGGGCGTGGGGATCGGTGGGCTCCGGCCGCGCGGGTGCGAGACTGTGCGGCAACTTGACGACGCGAAGGAGCTCGCTGTGGCCTCTGATGCCCTCGAAGGACCGGTCCCGGCGTCGAGCGGGCCGGGGCAACCGGTCCTTGCGCTGCTGGACAAGGCCATCGGCATGCAGACTCCGCTGGTGCGCAAGAACATCGCCCGGGCCCGTCAGCGCAACCCGGAGGCGACGCCGGCGGAGGTCGTGCGCACTCTGGAGCGGATGTACGTCAGCACCCTGGCGGGCAGCGGGGCCGCGGTCGGGGCCACCGCGGCCGCACCCGCCGTCGGCACCGGGATCGCACTGGCGTTGTCGGCGGGCGAGGCCTTCTCTTCGCTCGAACTGAGCGCCCTGTTCGTGCTCTCGGTCGCCGAGGTCCACGGCGTTCCGCTGGACGAGATCGAACGCCGGCGGACGCTGGTCATGGGGATCCTGCTCGGCCAGTCGGGTTCCTCGACCATCGTCGGCAAGGCCGCCGAGCGCACCGGCCAGCACTGGGCCCGCCAGCTGGTCAGCAAGGTGCCCTCGACGGCGTTGAAACAGATCAACGGCGTCCTGGGCAAGAACTTCGTCACCAAGTACGGCACCAAGCAGGGCATCATCGTGCTCGGCCGGGTGGCTCCGTTCGGCATCGGCGCGGTGATCGGCGGTGGCGCCAACGCCACTGTCGCAGCCCTGGCCGTCCGGGCCGCCCGACGCGCGTTCGGTCCCGCGCCGGAGTCATGGCCCCGGACGGAGCTGGATCCCGCGCTTCCCGACTCGGGGCTCTCGGATCGCTGAGCGCATTGCCTGCGGCCCGCACTGCGGCAGCGGCAGGAAAGTGCGACCCGGGATGGTGCCACGTCCGGGGTTGCCGGGAAGCGACCGCGCGACGGAGTGGTCCGGTGATCTCGCCGGACAATCGCTGGTGGATTACTCGACTAAACTCTCGTTTGTCCGTTTTCCAAGTGGGCTTTCGGTTGAAAACAAACCTTCGTCGGTGGTGTATCACCCGCGGAAGCTGGATCGTCACGCAGTGTTCCACCGTGGCAAGTACCCCTCACGCCAGTCTTCCCCCCAAAGACGACCCGGAGGATTTTGATGACTTCCCGGAAACTCGCCGGCTTCACCGCATTCGCCTCGGCCGCCCTGGCCTGTGCGCTCTGCGTTCCGGCTGCCCACGCCGCGCCGTTGTCGGCCGAGGCTGCTTTCACCCTTGCCCAGGGCAATGCCATGACCCAGGCCGACCAGGTGACCGGTGCGCTCGGTGCCGCGTCGGGCGGGTATTACCTCGACAACGGCAAGGCGATCGTCAACGTCCTGGACGACGCCGGTGCGCAAAAAGTCGAAGCGGCCGGTCTCACCGCCAAGAAGGTCACCCACACCTTCGCCGCGCTGACCGGGGTCAAGAACGCCCTCGACAACGTGCGCAACGTGCCGCAAACCTCTTGGGGCATCGACACTTCCACCAACCAGGTCGTCGTGACGATCTTCTCGGCCGCCACCAAGGCGACCGCGGACAAGGTCGCCACCGCCGCCAAGCAGTACGGCGACAGCGCCCGCGTCGAGTACAAGACCGGCAAGCTCGAGCTGTACATCGCCGACGGCGACGCCATCCAGAACAGCAGCGCGCGCTGCTCGCTCGGGTTCAACGTCAAGAGCGGCAGCACCCCGTACCTGCTCACCGCCGGGCACTGCACCAACCTCGGCGGCACCTGGTCCGGCGGCGACGTCAGCGGCGCGCGGGTCGTCCGGAGTGACTGCCCCGGCGCGGACTCCGGTCTGCTGACCCGGCCGAACGGCTCCGGTCCCGGCCGCATCAACACCGGCCAGACCATCACCAGCGCGGCCGCGCCGCGGGTCGGCGAGCGCATCTCCAAGCAGGGCTCGACCACCGGTGGCGGCACCGGCCAGGTGACGTCGGTCGACCAGTCGGTCAACTTCGACGTCGGTGTGCTCAACCACGAGTTCGGGACCACCGCCCACACCGACCACGGTGACTCCGGCGGCCCGGCCTACGACGGTTCCAAGGGCCTCGGCACCCTGTCCGGCGGGAACACGACCGTCAGCTACTTCTACCCGCTGACCCGTGAGCTTTCGTCCTACGGCCTCACTCTGGCCTGACCCACGCCGAACTGATCGCGGCGCCGTCTCCGAAGAGGAGGCGGCGGCGCGATCGCTCGGCTCAGAACGGTTCGGCGACCATCCAGTGCTCGACCAGGCGGCCGTCGACCACCCGGATCATGTCCATGCCCGCGACCTCGAACCGGTCACCGGTCGGTGGCCTGCCGAAGAAGTCGCCGGTGTGGGTGCCGCGGACGGTGTAGCGGTGGGCGACCCACTCGCCGTTCTCGACGTCGGCCTCGACGACGACGTCGAAGTCCGGAACCCCGGCCAGCAGGCCCTCCCACTTCCGCCGCCAGTCCGCGTGGGTGACGCGGTGGCCCTGGTCCCGCGATTCGGGCGCGATGTAGCTCAACGCGGTGTCCAGGTCGCCCGCGGCGCGGGCGGCGAGGATCGCCCGGTTCACCTCGGCGGGGCTCGACGGTGGGGTCATCGGCTCGGTCTCCTCACGGGAAGCAGGTAACGGGGACTGTCCCCGGTACGCTGCCGGTACGATACGGGGACTGTCCCCGGATCGGCAAGAGGTGTCCGATGCCCGAGCCCCGCGCCGACGCCCAGCGCAACCGCCGGAACCTGCTGGCGGCCGCCGAAAGCGCCTTCAACACCCGCGGCGCGGGCGCGTCCCTGGACGACATCGCCCGCGCCGCCGGCGTCGGCAACGCGACGCTCTACCGCCACTTCCCGACGCGGCAGCAGCTGATCGACGCCGTCTACGAAGCGCGCATCGGCGCGCTTTGTGTGCTGGCCGAACAGATGCGCGCCGCCGAACCGGCCGGCGCGGCGTTGCCGGTGTGGCTGCGCGCGGTGGTCGACCACATCAGCGGCAGCCGGGGCCTGCGGGACGCCTTCGTCGACGCCCACCACCTCGGTGCCGGCAGTGGAGCGCCGCAGCTCGCCGAATGGCATCGCATGACCGACGACGCGGCCGTCCCGTTGCTGCACGACGCGCAGGCCGCCGGGACCGCGCACCCGGATCTGCGTGCGGCCGAGCTGATGGCGCTCGTCGCGGCGGTCGCGCACGCCGGCGGCGGCGACCCCGGCGACGCCCGCCGCCTCCTCGGGTTCGTCCTCGACGGCGTCGGCCGGCGGCCCGGGGAGGTCAGGCCCCGGCGAACGCCGTGATCGTGCCGAGGAAGGCGTCCTGGTGATCGGCGAACCCGGGCCGCACGGGTTCGGGGAAGCCGGGTAGCTCCCGCGCGTCGGGCAGCAGCCGCAGCAGCGCGTCCACCGTCCGGCGCTGGTGCACCGGGTTGTGCGGCGCCGACGGGAGCACGCCGGTCGGCACGCGCAGGCCCGCCAGCTCGCCGTCGAGGACCCCGCGCAGCGTCTCGCCCCGCAGCAGCTCGGCGGCGATCGCCGGGTCGGTGACGCGCTCGCGGACGCGGTCGTCGATCGAGGTGTCCCCGGCGGTGGCCGGCCAGGCGAGGAGCAGCCGGCTGACCCGCCCCGGGTGCGTGAGGGCCAGCCGGACGGCGGCCGAGCAGCCGTTGGACCCGGCGACCACCACGACCGGTTCGTCAGGAAGCACCGGCGTCAGGTGGTCCGCTTCGGACTGCCAGCTGCGGGCGCCGGCGAGGCGGTCAGGGGCGTGGACGCGCAGTCCTCGCTGCTCCAGACCGCTGACGACGCCGGTGCTTCCCCAGAATCGCCGGGCGTCCATGTCTTCGTGCAGTCCGCCGTGGACCAGCAGGACGTTCACGCGCGCTCCTTCGGGTCGGCCTCCGCCAGTCAACCGGAAAACCCGGCCGTTGGTAGCCGGTTGGTGAATCTTTGGCGGACGGAAAGGGCGGCGCGCGAACCTTCCTCCCGTCAGACGAGAGGAGGTGAAGATGATGTCGGCAACCACCACCGTGCAGGCCAAGGTCGAGGCTCCGAAGGACGCCACGTTCAGCCTCGACGTGAGCGAGCAGGAACTCCTCGACGAGTTCGGTGTGCTCTCCCTGTGTGAGTACTGCTACGGCGCGTGACCCGGTGAGTGACCTCCCGGCTCGCGCCGCGGGGTCCGGCTCCGCACCGGAGTGACGTTTTCCCAGCGGGTGCGCCCGTCGCGATCGCGACGGGCGCACC
The DNA here is from genome assembly GCF_035975215.1 of Amycolatopsis sp. NBC_01307. NCBI lineage: Bacteria > Bacillati > Actinomycetota > Actinomycetes > Pseudonocardiales > Pseudonocardiaceae > Amycolatopsis > Amycolatopsis sp. NBC_01307. Next base: position 1,998,216 of record NZ_CP108403.1, read on the forward strand.
CAGTCTTCGACGCCCCACCCAGGAAAGGACCACGGATGTCGTCGCCTGCAGTTGACGCGCCGAAGCGCACGGTCGCGGCCGGAGTCACGACCGCACTGTGGCTCGGCCTCGCGGTGTCCCTGCTCGGGGACAGCTTCTACCGGGTCGGCCTGACCTGGAACGCCACCACGGACGGCGGCATCGGCCCGGCCGCCCTGCTCGGCACGGCGATGGCGCTGCCGGTGGCCCTGCTGGGCATGTTCGGCGGCGTCGTGATCGACCGCTTCAACCGCCCGGGCCTGATGATCGTGACCGACGTCGTCCGGTTCGCCGTGGTGGCGGCGTTCGCCGTGCTCTTCCTCGGCAACGGACCCGGCCTGCCGGCGCTGCTGGCCGGCGCCGCGGTGCTGGCGGCGTCCGGTGTCTGCTTCACCCCGGCGCTGCAGTCGTGGCTGCCCGACCTGTTCCCCGACCGGGACCGGATGATCAAGTTCGACGCGCTGTTCCTGACGACCATCAACGTCGTCGGCGTCGTCGGCCCCGCGCTGGCCGGGGCGCTGTACCCGTTCGTCGGCATGAGCGGGTTCCTCTGGTTCGACGCGGGCACGTTCGCGGTGTCCGCGGTCGCGGTCTTCTACGTCCGGAGAGCGCTTCCCGGACCCGGGACGCCGGCCCTCGCGCCGCCGCCGGAACCACCGCGCCCGCGCCGCAACCTCCTCGCCGACGTCCGGGAAGGACTGCGGTACATCTTCGGCAACGAGGTGCTCCGGCGGCAGTTCACCGTCTTCCCCTTCATGGAGGCCGCGGCCTACTCGCTGGTCTTCCTGCTCCCGTCCTACCTGTCCGCGGCGAAGTACACCGCGAGCTGGCTGTTCGGCGCGCTGCTGGCCGCCAACGCGATCGGCCGGGTGCTGGGGGCCTGGGTGTTCGCGCACACCGGGCTGCGGCGCCGGCGGGGGCCGGTGCTCGCGGTCAACCACCTCTCCCAGGGCGTCATGCTCGGGCTCTTCGTGCTCGTCCCCGACCCCGTCGTCGGCACCGCCGCGTTCCTGCTGATGGGCCTGCCGGCCGGCGCGAGCCAGATCGCCCTGTCCTCCTGGGTCCAGACCAATGTGGACAGACAGTTCCGCGGCCGGGCGTTCGGCACCCTGACGTCCTTCGTGCAGTGGCTGATGCCGCTGGGCCCGCTGTTCTTCGGCTGGCTGGGCGCGCTGCTGGAACCCCGCTGGGCCGTGGTGATCATCGCCGCGACCTTCTTCGCCGGGGGCGCCGCCATCGTTTCGTCCCGCGCGGTAAGGAGCTTGCAGTGACGACCTCAACCCGCCCCGGCGCGCTGTTCCTCGAGACCGGCTGGGCCGAATCCTTCGCGGTGACCGGCGACGGCCGGGTGGCGGTCGCGTGGAGCACCGCCGACGGCCCGCGCGTCCACACCGTGTCAGGTCCGGATAGCCCGCCCGAACCGGCGAACACCCTGCCGAGCATCGACCAGGCCGGCCTCTCCGGCGGGCCGCGGCGGATCGCCTTCTGGGCGCAGCTGGCCGACGAGGACAACCGGTTCGTCCTGTTCACCGCCGTCCCCGGGGAAACGCCGGTGCGGACGGCGATCGAAGCCCCGCGCCAGCCCTGCGGGGTCGCCTGGGCCGGCCCGGACCACGTCGTCACCACCTGGCAGGCCGCCGACGGCCCGGTGCTCGCCCGGGTCGCCGTGACGCCGGGAGCACGTCCCGAGACCCTGTGGCGCCTGCCGGCCTCGCCGCGGTGGCCGGACCCGGTGCCCGACGTCGCGCCGGACGGCCGGATCGTGCTGACCGTCGCGTCCGGGACCGGCCAGGACATCGTGGTGCTCGACCACGGCGTGGTCACCACTCTGCTCGCCGGCAACCGCAGCGCGGCGCCGGCCCGGGCGCGCTGGAGCCCGGACGGCCGGTCGGTCGTCGTGCTCGTCCGGCGGCGGCGGGCCACCGAAGCCCGGCTGATCGACCTGGTCGCCGGCACCATGGAGGTCCTCGACGGGCCCGCGCCGACCGACGTGCCGGTGTGGAACGGCGACGGGACCAAGCTGGCCTTCGCCGCCCACGACTGGCCCGTCACCCGGCTCCACGTCCACGATCTGCCGTCCCGGACGCTGACCGAGGTGCCGGCCCCGGCGGGCACCTGCGCCGAAGCGCCGCAGTGGCACGGCGACGACTGCTACTTCCGCGTGCTCGGCCCGGACCACCCGCCCGCGGTGCGGCGGTGGCGCCCGGGCGCCACCGATGCGCTACCGGTGACCCCGCCGGCGACGGTGTCCCGGCCGGTCTCGCCGTCCGTGGTCCGCTTGCCCAGCCGGGAAGGCTTCGACCTGCCCGCGCTCGCCTACGAGCCGTGGATCCCGGACCGGGGGACGGTCGTGATGCTGCACGGCGGACCCGCATCCTGCTGGCGCAACGGCTGGAACCCGGTCCTGCTCGACCTGCTCGGCGCCGGTTACCGCGTGGTGCTGCTGGAAACCCGCGGCACGACGTTCACCGGCTGGCCGGTGCCCCCGGTGCCGGTCACCGAGCACGGCGTCCGCGAAGTCGAGGACGTCGCCGACAGCGTCGCGGCCCTGATCCGGCTCGGCCTCGCCCAGCCCGGCCGGATCGTCCTGGCCGGCCACAGCCACGGCGCGTTCATCGCCTACCGCGCGTCGCTGGCGCTGCCGGAGGTCGCCGGTGTGATCACGACGAGCGGCTACCTGCACCCGGCGGTGCTGGCCGGCAGCGGCGACCCGGAGGTGCACCGCTTCGCGGCTGCGGCGTTCGCGGACCGGGCCTGGGCCGGTGACCCGGCCGCCGCGCTGCCCTCCCGCTGCCCGGTCCTGTCGGTGCACGGCGAACGCGACAAGCAGGTGCCCGCCGGGGACGCCGAGGCGATGTTCGCCCGCCTCGACGGCGCCGGGCACGAATGGGTGCTGCTGGCGAACGACGACCACAGCTTCCGCATCCGGCGCAACGCCGCCCGCTATGCCGCCGCCGCGCGGGACTTCCTGGGGCGGGTGCTGGCATGACGACCCTGGACTACGACGTCGTCGTGATCGGCGGCGGACCCGGCGGCTCGACGACGGCGACGTTCCTCGCCCGGGCCGGCGCGCGGGTGCTGGTGCTGGAGGGCACCCGGTTCCCGCGCTGGCACATCGGCGAGTCGCTGCTGGCCGCGTCGATGCCGGTCCTCGAGGAGCTCGGCGTGCTGCCGCAGCTGGAGCAGTTCAACCGCAAGCTCGGCTCGCTCTGGGTCTGGGGCGCCTCGCCGTCGCTGATCAGCCTGGAGATGCCGCGGCCCGGCTTCGCGTTCCAGGTGCAGCGCGAGCACTTCGACCAGCTCCTGCTCGACAACGCGCGGGACGCCGGCGTCGACGTCCGCACCGAGACCTGGGCGCGGCAGCCGAGGTGGGACGACACCGGCCGGATGACCGGGCTGCTCGCCCAGGAAGCCGGCGGCACGACCTTCGAGGTGCGGGCGCGCTACGTCGTCGACGCCAGCGGCCTGTTCCAGTTCCTGCCGAAACGCCTGGGCCTGCCGATGGACCTGTTCGGTCCGCAGCGGGCGGCGGTCACCGTCTACTGGGACGACGCGCTGCGCCCGGACGCGCCGCACACCGCCGACGTCATCAGCGAAGCCTGCGCGGACGGCTGGATCTGGTTCATCCCGTTCGCGGACGGCCAGACCGGCGTCGGCTTCGTCGGCGACGCCGAGGACATCACCGGCGCGCCCGCCGAGGTGTTCACCCGGCAGATCGCCAGTTCCCAGCTCGTCCGGCGCCTGCTGGCGAACGCGACCATGGCGCGGAAACCGCGGCTGCTCCGCTACACCAACCACACCGTGGCGACTCCACTGTGGACCGACGGCTACCTGCTCGTCGGCGACACCGCCGCGTTCGTCGACCCGCTGTTCTCCACCGGCATCAACGCGACGCTCTACTCGGCCTCGCTGGCCGCGGCGGGCATCGCGTCGGTGCTGGCGGGCGACCTGCCCGAGGACGGCGCGGCGAAGTGGTACGACGAGCGCGTCCGCGGGCACTACCGCCGCACCACCGAAATGACCAAGCTGCTCTACGCGGCCCACCCCGGCGACACCCGGTTCTGGCGGGCCCGCTCGCTCGAGCACCTGACCGACGGCCAGGCGGAGGAACTGCTGCGCCACATCGGGGCCGGCAGCGTCGAGCTGTTCGCCAAGGCGGAGGCGGACGGCTCGATCCGGCTCCCGGCGGCGGTGCGCCGGCTGCTGCCCGAGTTCACCTCGGCGCTCCCGCCCACCCGTCTGCCCGAGCACACGGTGCTGTCGTTCGCCGACGAGGTCGAGCTGCGCCAGGACTGGACCCGGGCGGGTGGCCGGCTGGTACCGGCGACGCGCGTGGCGCACCGACGGCGTCGCACGCACGAAATCGACTTCTCCGGCGGCACGCCGGGGCAGCGGCTGCTCGCGGCGGTCGACGGCCGGCGCGATCTCCGCAGCCTACTCGAAGCGTCCACATCGGACGGTGCCCGCCGGCAGCACCTGGCCCTGCTGGCCGGGGCGCTGGTGAAGGCGGGCATCTTCCGCGCGGCCGGGGCCGGCCTGCTCCCGGCGGAGAGGTGAGTTCCGATGCACCACAAGCACATCGTGCTCGAGCGCGCCCAGCTGGGCGTCGCGGACGTCCCGGCGCGCGAGCTGGGGCTCGACGACGTGGGCGGCCCGCTCAGCGCGTACCTGCTCCGGCCGTACCTGGACCTGAGCGAGTTCGTCGACGGGCCCAGCGAGACGACGTCGGTCGAGGTCGCGTTCCGCCAGCTCGCCGCGCCGGACGCGCCCCGGCTGATGATCCAGACCCACCCCGGGCGCGGCCTGCGGACCGCGCTCGTGCGCGAAAGCGGCCTGCCGGCCTACGGGATCACCCGGGCGCGGGAGCTGCCCGAGCGGCTGCGCACCGACCGGTGGCGGCAGCTCGTCGAGTGGACGCGGGCCCGGCTGCTGCCGCTGGGCCAGCGGCTGCGGCTCGCGACGCTGCTGAACACGCTGGGCCTGTTCGGCGAGACCGTGGAGCTGTTCACCGGCCGGATCGGGGACGTCGACAGCGGCGACGGCGTCGCGACGGCGCTGAGCATGCAGCTCGCCATCGCCCGGCTGCGCATCGATCCCTCGGCCGACACCGAGCGGGTGAACGCGGCGACCCTGCGGCAGGCCGCGGAGAACGACCGGGGCGACCGGTACGTCCGGCTCGGCGCCGCCCTCACCCTGGTGGTCCTGGCGGCCAAGCGACGGGACGTCGAGGAAGTCCGGCACTGGCGCGAGGTCGCCGAATCCCAGTACGTCCTGCTCGATCCCGGAGCCGGGCTGCCGGACGTGTTGTACGCCAGCACGTTCTGGCGCGCCGTGTGCTACCTGCCGCACCTGCTCGGTGACCGCGTGCGGACCACGGAGGAGCTCGACGCCGCCGAGCACCACGCGCTGGCGTTCCGGCCCCGGGACAGCACCGAGCGGATGGTCTGGGCCGCCAACATGAACCCGCTGCTGGAGACCCGGATGCGGGCCGCGCTCGACACCGGCGACCGCGACGGCGGGTGGGCGCGCCTGTCCCAGCTCGCCGAGCTCGAACCGCTCAGCGCGAAGGTGCGCATCCACGTCGGCAAGTTCCACCTCGACGACGGCGCGCCCGAGAAAGCGCTCCCCGAGCTGCGGCGGGCGATCACGCTGGGCGCGCCGTTCACCGGCCTGTCCTGGTACCTGACGGCCCGCTGCCTGGACCGGCTCGGCGACCACGCGGGCGCGTTGCGGGCCTACGCCGAAGCCGTGCGCGCGGACCCGGCCAGTGTGGACGCCCGGCTGCGCATCCACGAACTGGCCGGGGCGGCGGACGGCGGGCTCGCGGCGTTGCCCGCCTGGGCCGGCGGCTCGCTGGGGGAGATCACCACCCGGCTGAAGGCGCCCGCCCGCACGACGGCGAAGGAGCAGGCACGATGAGACAGCGAGTGCTGACCGCGACGCAGTTCCTCGAGGAGCACGACCTCGTCACCCCGGAGACCGGGACGCTCTCGGGCCACCTGCTCCGCCCGTTCCTCGACCTCGGCGGGCCCGGCGGACCGGTCAACGCGAAGGCCGCGGCCTACGTGGGGGAGAGCGTCGCCGGACCGGAGCCCGAGGCCGACGGCTGGATCGCGCCCCAGGGCAACACGAAACGGTCCCTGCGGACGGCGCTGATCCGCGAGACCGGCCTCGCGAGCTACGACGTCACCTGGCCGGGCGAGCTGCCCGAAACCGCGCGGAGCCCGCACTGGCAGGCGCTGTGCGACGCCGTGGACGCGTGGGACGAGCTGGGCGCGTTCCGGCGCTACCAGGTGATCTGCGCGCTGTACAAGCTGTGCTTGTTCGACGCGGCCGTGGCGCTCGGGGACCGCCTCGGCCCGCCCGGCGAGTTCACCGCGCTGAGCGAGCTGCGGATCATCGGCGCGCGGTCCAAGCTCGGCGAGTCCGTCCACGACCTGGTACCGCGCACACTGGCCGTCTTGGAGCAGACGCCGGCGTCCCCGCGCGTGCGGCTCGCCGTGGCGGTCAACCTGGCCATCCACTACGGCCGGGCCACCCGCGACCGCGAGGCCACCGTCGAGTGGTCGGACCGGGTGCTCGCCGAAGCGGCCGCGCAGCACGCCGAGGGGAGCCCGCGCGACCTCCTGATGGCGAGCATCACCTTGCGCGCGGCCAGTTTCGGCCCGTTCGTGCGCGGGGACCACGACGCCGTGGCGGCGATGCTCAAGCAGGCCGAGGCCCACGCCGTCGACGTCACCGGAGCGCCCGGGGTGCCGCTGGTGCTGGCCGACGAGAACCGCTACGCCGTCCTCGAGACGATCACCAACGCCGCGGTCGCGCGCGGGGACCGTGAGACCGCGCTCGCCGCCGCCACCGCACTGACCGCGCACGACCCGCGGGAACCCCGGGCGTGGCTGCAGCTCGGGGCCGTGCACTGGGACGACGGCCGGACGCCGGACGCGCTGGACGCCTACCGGACCGCGGCCGTGCTGGGCGCGCCCTTCACCGGAACCGCCTGGTACTGCACGGGTCGCTGCCACGAGGCGCTGGGCGACCTCGACCAGGCGGCGCAGGCCTACGCGAACTCCGTCGCCGCGGAGCCGCTGGGCATCACCGCGCTGCACCGGCTGCACGGCGTCGCGGACCGGACCGGCCAGCGGTTCCTCGCCGGCTGGGCGCGCGACCGGCTCCACGTGCTGCACCACCGGCTGGCCGGCCCGGCCGCGCCGGTTCCGTCGTCCACGACCGTCCGACAGGGGGCCCGAGCATGACCACCATCAGTCCCACCGTGCCGTTTTCGCCGGTGCCGAAGGAGAGCGACGCGTCGGTCGCCCGGTTCGCGGAGTTCCGGCTCGCCGGGCTCGGCCGCTTCGCCGGCCTGCTCGGCTCCCGCCTCCCGGCCGCCGAAGCCGCTCTCCTGGAGCGCGGCGCCCGGCTGGCCGCGGAGCTGGACCGTCCGGAATGGACGGACATCGCGCTCCACCCGTACTACTCGTACTGGTGGAGCCGGTTGTCCCAGGCGGTGGCTGCGGGCCGGGCCGCCGAAGTGACGTCGCTGGTCCCCGAGCTGTCCCGCTTCCTGCTCATCCCGCTGCTGCGCCGGGGCGACGTCGACCTGGCCCTGCCGCCACCGCGTGCCGGGGAGCTGCGGTTCCCCGGCCATCGACGGCACCTGCGCGTCGAGGCGTCCGGTGCGCTGCGGGCCCGGGCCACGAACGGCGAGCTGGTGCTCACCGGGCACGACGCCGTGCCGGTGGCCGAGCTGCTGGACGAGCATCGCCCCGGCCCCGGTGTGCTGCGCCCGGCCATCCCCGGCACGGCCGTGGAACTCGACTCGTCCGACCCGTGGGTCGGGGAGTTCTTCGAGGTCGAGAACGTCACCGCGCCCTCGCCGGGACGCAGCCGCGACGACCTCGCACCGGCGGCGGCGGACGTCGCCGCGCAGACCTGGCTGGGCGGTGCCGTGGACCGGCTCGGCCGGGCGTGGCCGGAGATGCGGCGCGAGTTCGAGGACTACGTCCGGCTCGTCGCGCCGTTCTCCAGTCAGGTGCGCGCGGCCTTCACCAACGTCGGCTGGCAGGGCGCTGTGTTCCTACGCACCACCGTCCACGACGACGTCCAGGACGTGGAGCGGCTGGTCCACGAGACCAGCCACCTGCGGCTCAACCTGGTGATGGCGCGCACGAAGCTCTACGACCACGACGCCGCCGACCGGGTGCCGTCGCCGTTCCGCGCCGGGCTGCGCCCGATCATGGGGCTCTACCACGGCGCGTTCGTGGTGACCCGCGCCGCGCGCGCCCTCGACCGGGTGCACCGGCTGGACGGCGATCTCGGCTACGCGGAGCGGATCCCGGTGCTGGTCACGCAGGTGCGGCTCGCGCTCGGCACGCTGCGCCGGGACGTCCGGCTCACCCCCGACGGCGCCGCGCTGCTCGACGAAGCCGACGCGCACATCACCGACCTCGCCGCGGCCTACGGCGCCGCCGCCCCCGACGAACCCAAGATCTACGAGGAGTTCTGAGCGTCATGACCACCCTGGAAGACACGCCCCTGGCCGACGGCGTCGCGGACCTCGCCGTCAGCACCGTCGAGAACGACCTCAGCCGCCGGTTCGTCCTGTCCCGGTTGGACGGTGCTCTCGACCGCATCGCGACGCGCCTGGCGACGGTCCTCACACCCGGCGAGCTGGCCCCGCTGCGGTTCGCGGCCGACGCGCTGAAGGGGTTGCCCGCCGCCGAGCGGGCCGCCGTCGAGTCCCACCCCTACTACATGTACTGGCTGGTCAAGCAGTACGAGCGGAGCGTGGCCGGCCAGCGGGCCGCGCTCCTGGAAGCCATGCCCGACGTCGGGCGGTTCGTGCTGCTGCCCGCGGCCCGGCACGGACTGGTCCCCGGCGGCGGGGTCGAGCTGCGGGCCCGGGGCGGCCAGCTCCGGTTCCCCGGTCACCTCCGGCACGTGCTGCTGCCCGTCGGCACCCCGGACGGCCCGGTCCACGCCACTGTGGACGGTGACCGGCTGAACGTGCGGGGGCCGGGGTGCGACATCCACGTCCCGGTCGCCGAGCTGCTCGGCGAGGTCGCGCCCGGCGGTGGCTCGCCGGTCGCCGAGCGGCCGCTGATCCCGGGCACCGCGATCGAGGTGGACGGCACCGACCCGTTCGTCGGCGACCTGTACGCGTCGATGAACGCCCGGCCGCCGATGGCCGGCTACCCGCCCCGCGACCTCGCCGCGATGCCGGTGGTGGCACCGGAGACGCTCGACCACCTCGCCGCGGCCTGCGCGCTGATCTCGCGCGCCTGGCCCGCCGCGGGCGCCGAGCTGCTCGGCTACACCCGGCTGCTGGTGCCGTTCGTGAGCCGGTCCTACTCGACGTTCGCCGAGGCGGCGTTCCCCGGCGCGGTGTTCATGGGGGAGTGCCGGCACCCGTTCTCGGACCTGATGTACACCGCCGAGCACCTGCTGCACGAGCACAGCCACGTGCGGCTGTGCATGATCATGGAGCAGGACCCGGTCTTCCACGGCAGTGGCGACACGCTCGTCGAGTCGCCGTGGCGGCGCGACCCGCGGCCGCTCATCGGGATCGTGCAAGGGGTCTTCGTCTTCGCCAGGGTCGCGCGGTTCCTGCGGTACGCCCACCGGCTGACCGGCGAACAGCGGTACGCGCGGCGGCGGATCGAGGTCGTGGCCGACGTCGAAGCCGCGTTGCAGGTGCTCGAGATCAACAACGTCGGGTTCACCCCGCTCGGGCGGACCCTGCTCGACCAGTTCGCCGCGGAAGCGCGGACCCCGGTCGAGGCCGGCCCGGGGGAGGAGCGGTGACGGCCGCCTTCGTCCCGGCGCGGCAGCCCGACGATCCCGCGCTGCTGGCCTGCGGTGACGCGGCTCTCCGGTCGCTGACCGCCGTGCTGAACGCCGGCGGTGCCGAGCCGGACGGGCCGCTGGCGGCCGCGCGGGCCCTGGTCGAGGCGGCCGACCCGGCGGCGTTGCGCGCCGCCGTGCTGCACCCGCTGTTCCGGCACTGGCGGTCCACATTGGACGCCCGGGTGAAGATCGGCGCCGGCGACCGGATCTCGGCGTGGCTGGACAGCCTGCCGCGGCTGCTGCTGGCCCCCGCCCTGCTCGCGCGGGACGACTTCGCGCGCGTCCGGGTACCGCTCGTGCGCGGCGACCAGCTGCGCGTTCCCGGGCTGCCGCGGCATCTCGTGGTGCGGCCGGGCACCGACCCGTCGGTGGTCGTGTCGCGGGAAGGCGGCGAGCTGCGCGTCGAACGCGACGGCGTCACCGAGACGTTCCCGGCCGGGATCCTCGCCGCCGCCGGGCTCGGGGAGTCCCGCAGGCCGGTGCTCGCGGGCACCCCGGTGGAGCTGGACGCGACCGACCCGTGGGTCGAGGAGGTGCTCGCCGGGGTCAACGCCACGCCGTCGCCACCGCCGTACCCGCCGCGCGACATCCGCCCGGTGCCCGACGCGACCCGCGTCGAGGCGGTGTTCTCCCGCGCCGCCGGGCTGATCGGCCGCGCCTGGCCGGACTGCCTGGCCGAGCTGACCACCCACGTCCGGCTGGTCGTGCCGTTCACCAGCGCCCTGATGGAGGGGTGGACGTCGCTGTCGCACCTCGGCGCGATCTTCCTCCGGGCCGTGTCGGACGACGACGTGCCCGATCCGGTCCGCTTCACCGCGGAACGGCTCGTGCACGAGGCCGCGCACACCCGGCTGTACGTGCTGTCGGTGCGCACGCGGTTCTTCGCCGAGGGCGGGCAGCACCGGCTGCTGTCGTCGCCGCTGCGCAAGGACGCCCGCCCGGCCGCCGGCGTCTACCACGCGGCATTCGTCCTGGCCCGGGTCGCGGTCGTGATGGCCCGCGCGGCGGCGGTGACGGGCGACGAGCGGTTCGCCGAACGCGGCCACGAATGCCACGCCGAGTTCCGCGAAGCGCAGGACACCCTGGCGACGTCGGGGGCGCTCAGCGAGGCGGGGACCGAACTGCTGGAAGAGGCCGCCGCGCACGCGGCGAGCCCGGCGAGCGGCCGCGTGAGCGGGGCCCGCGCGGAAGGAGAAGGCACATGACGGCGGTCGGCACGGAAACGATGGTCCGGCTGCGGGCCCGGACGCAGCTGGTGAGCGACGGCGAGCGCGTCATCCTGCGCCTCGGGAAGCGGGTGCACGTGCTGGCCCCGTTCGACGAGGCCGTGGAGGAGCTGCTCGCCCGGCTGGCGGAGGGCGCCGAGCCTGAGGTGCTGTCCGGCCGGCTCGCCGCCCGGTTCGGCCCGGCGGCCGCCGCTGCGGCCGAGGCGGCCGTGAACCGGTTGCGGGAGCTGGGTTTCCTCGAAGAGCCGCACACACCCGACGACATCGACCCCGCCGATCTCGCGCGGCTCTCGCGGCTGGTGGACTTCTTCTCCGAGTTCGAGACGCCGGAGACGAGCCGCTTCGACTACATCCGGCGGCTGATCGGGTCCGACGTCGTCGTGCTCGGCACCGGCGGCCTCGGCAGCTGGATGGTCTACAACCTGCTGTGCATGGGTGTCGGGCGGCTGCGCCTGATCGACGGCGACGTCGTGGAGGCCTCCAACCTCAACCGCTCGATCCTCTACGCCGAAGGCGATGTCGGGCGCCGCAAGGTCGAGGCGGCGCGCGACGCGGTCCGGCGGTTCGCGCCGCGCACCGACGTCGAGCTCCACGACCGGTACATCGCCGGCCCGGACGAGCTGGTGCCGCTCATCAAGGGCGCGGACCTGCTGGTGGGGTGCGCGGACACCCCGCCGTGGCTGATCCGGGAGTGGGCCGCGCGCGCCGGGCGGGAGGCCGGGGTGCCCAACATCAACGTCTCGGGCACCCGGGTCGGCCCGCTCTACGTGCCGGGCCGGACCAGCTGCCAGATGTGCGACTGGGCCGCCCTGGTCGACCGCAACCCCAAGATGCCGCGGCTCGTCGAGGCCGGCAGGCGGCTGCCCAAGGGGAACTCCGGCTCGCTCAGCTCCCTGGCGATGCTCGCCGGCGCGCCCGCGGCGCTCGACATCTTCCGCTTCCTGAGCGGGTACGCCCCGCCGGCCACGACGAACGCCGTCGTCGAGATCAGCGTCGACCCGGGGCCGGTGACCGTGCCGCGGCCGCCGCACCCGGAGTGCCCGGTGTGCCACGGCGAAGGCGGACAGGACGGCGCCGGTGCTGCCCGCCCGTGACCGGGTCGGCGCCGTCGCCTTCCGCCGGGCGATGGGCAACTTCGCGACCGGGGTGGCGGTCCTCGGCGTCCACCACGCGGGCGCGTCGCACGGGACCGCCGTCAGCAGCCTGACGTCGGTGTCGCTGCGGCCGCCGATGGTGCTGGTCTGCCTGGCCCGGGAGAGCCGCACCGCGCTGCTCGTGCGGGCCGCCGGGCGGTTCGCCCTCACCGTCCTGGGCGAGCGCGACCACCCGGCCGTCCGGCGGTTCTCCGACGGCGGCCGGCCGGACGGCGCGGCGCAGTTCACCGGCCTCGCGCACCGGACCGGCCCGCACACCGGCGCCCCTTTGCTCACCGGCGGCCTCGCCTGGCTCGAGTGCGAGGTCGCCCGGACCGTCGAGGGCGGCGACCACGACGTGGTCCTCGCCGCCGTCCTCGACGTCACCTCCGCCGCCGACCGCGCGCCCCTCGTGCACTTCCGCGGGGACTACGCCCGGCTCGGCGGCCCGACGCCTCGGGAAAGGGGCTCAGCACATGGAATTCCGTGACGTGATCCGCAAACGGCGGATGGTGCGCTCGTTCACCGACGAGCCGCTCGACGACGAGACCGTGCGGCGGCTGCTCGACGTGGCCAACCGCGGGCCGTCGGCCGGGTTCAGCCAGGGTTACGCGCTGCTCGCGCTGCGGACCGAGGAGGAACGCGCGGAGTTCTGGCTCGCGCTGGGACAGGACCCGGCGAAGGGCAACCCGGTCAAGCGCGCGCCGCTGATCGTCGTCCCGCTCGCCTCGAAGCAGGCGTACCTGGACCGCTACACGCAGGCGGACAAGAACTGGACCGACCGCGCGGAGGACCGGTGGGCGGTGCCGTACTGGTACATCGACACCGGGTTCACGGCGCTGCTGACGCTGCTGGCGACCGTCGACGCCGGGCTGGGCGCGAAGTTCTTCGGCATCCTCCCGCCGGTGCTGGACTCGTTCCGCGAACGCTTCGGCATCCCCGCCGAGTACACGCCGGTCGGCGCGATCGCGATCGGGCACCGCGACTACCGCCTCGACCCGGACCCGCCGTGGCGGCCCGCGATCGCCCGCAAACCCCTGGAAGACGTCGTGCACTGGGGAAAGTGGTGACGCTGCTGACGACCGCGGCGCCGGACGCCGTGCTGCGCGCCGGGCTCGACGCGCTCGTGACGACGGCGGCGACCGCCGCGGTCGCGCACGCGACCGACGGGGTGACGGGTCACAGCGCGGCCGCCGGGACCGCGGACCTGGCCACCGGCCGGCCCGCGGCGCCGGAGCACCTCTTCCGGGCGGGGAGCCTGACGAAGGCGTTCGTCGCGGTCGCCGTCCTCCGGCTCGTGGACGCGGGCGGCGTCGAACTCGACGTCCCGGCCGGCTCGTACCTCCCGGAACTGCTGCGCGACCACCCCCGCGTGACGGTCCGGCAGCTGCTGAACCACACCGGCGGCCTGGTCGACACCACCGAGGTCCGGCCGGTCACCCCGGCCGACCTGCTGACCGCCGCGCGGTTCCGGACCACGGCGCCGAGCCGGCTCGCCGAGGCGGCGCTGGCCCGGCCCGCCCATTTCGAGCCGGGGGCGGAATGGCGTTATTCGAACACCGGTTACCTCGTGCTCGCGCTGCTTCTCGACCGGGTTACCGGTGAGCGGTACGAAACGCTGCTCGGCCGGATCCTCGTGGCCGCCGGACTCGGCGCGAGCGTATTGCCCGGGACGTCGCCCTTCATTCCCGGGCCGCACCTGCGCGGGTACGCCTGGCCCGGCCGGGGTGGCGCGCGGCGGCCGATCGACATCACCGTGCAGAACCCGGCCAAGGCGTGGGGTTCCGGCGATCTGATCACGACCGCCGCCGACCTGTGCCGGTTCTTCACCGCGCTTTTCACCGCCGGTCTGCTCTCCCGCCGCGCACTGCGGGAACTGACCACCACCGTGCCCGCGGACGAGGGACGCGACTGGGGGCTCGCGCTGTTCCGCGGCGCCCTGCCCGACGGGCGGCCGGCGTGGGGCTGCACCGGTGGCTTCGGCGGCTACCTGACCGTCGTGCGGTGCGTCGAAGACCCCTTCCGCTGCGTATCGGTCTCGGTGACGCCGAAGTCGGAGACGGCGCTGCCGGACGTCCGGGCGTTCGCCGACCGAGTGCTCGCCGGGTTCCCCCGGTGAACCGTTGTCCCCCCGCGAGAGAGAGGAAGTGCTGATGGACGCGACCACCTCGGTCCGCTCCCGGCGCCGGAAAGCCAACCTGATCTTTGTCGGCGTGCTTGTGCTGGCCGTGGTGGCCGGCGCGCTCGTGTGGCTCTTCCGGACGCCCCAGGAAGTGCACGCGCAATCCGTTTCCGCGAGTTATCCGGCCGTCCGGCAGGACGCCGTCGTCACCGCGGGAAAGGATTCCGCGCCGGTGACGATCGACGTGTACGAGGATTTCCTCTGCCCGCACTGCGCGGAATTCGAGAAGAAGTATTCCGAGCGGATCCGGACCGAACTCGACGCGGGCCGGCTCAAGGTGCGTTATCACGAACTGCCGATGCTGCAGCGGAAACCGAACAGCGACCGCTATTCGCTGCGCGCGGCCAACGCGGCGTTGTGCGCGGCCGATCAGGGCGGGTTCGTTTCCTACCACGAGACGCTGATGCACAACCAGCCTCCGGAGGCGGCCCCGGTCTTCGACGACCCGAAGCTGATCGCGATCGGGCACGACCTCGGGATCACCGCGCCGGAGTTCGCGGCCTGCGTCACCGGGCAAACCCACTTCGCCGAGGTCGAAGCCGCCTTCGAGCAGGTGAAGGCCGAGCCGGCGTTCCAGGTCGACCGCCCGGACGGCAACGGGCGCGCCTTCCGCGGCACGCCGACCATCGCCGTCGGCACCCGCGTGCTGGACACCGACGACGAGCGGTGGCTGGCGAGCCTGGGGGTCGCGAGCTGAGCCCCGCGGGTCGCTCGAAATCGTCGAACCGGCCCGGCCGGATCGGCGATTTCCGGCAATCGCAGGTCAGGCGTTCGCGGCGCTCGTCGAATCATTTACCAAAGATTGAAAGCTCTTGATCTACTTGTGAGTTCTTGGTAAGCCGGATCCAAGCAGGCTGATCGACTTTGGGGGTTCTTCAGATGCTGAGGTTTTTCGTATTGGGGTCCTTGGCGGTACACCGGGACGGCCGAGCCATCGAACTGGGACCACCCCGCGCGCGCCAGACGCTGGCGACCCTGTTGATGAACCCGGGACGGACGGTGTCGGTCGACCGCCTCGTGGACGTGCTCTGGGCGGAGGAACCGCCCGCCCGCGCCCGGGCCGCCATCCAGGTCTACATCTCCCAGGTGCGGCGCGCGCTCGGCGCGGATCCCCGGGAGTACGTCGTGACCACCGGTTCCGGCTACCGGCTCGACGTCGACCCCGAAGCCGTCGACGTCGGCCGGTTCCGCAGCCTCGTGCGGCTGGCCCGCCGGTCCGACGACCTGCACCGGGTCGCCGGCGACCTGCGCACGGCGCTCGCGCTGTGGCGGGACCAGCCGCTGGTCGGCATGGCCGAGCACGTCCGCGAGGCGCTCTGCGAAGGCCTGGAGAGCGAACGGCTCGACGCGCTCGAACGCCGCGTCGAGTCCGATCTTGCGGTCGGCGGGCACGAAGAACTGCTCGCCGAGCTCTTCACGCTCGTCCGGGAGAACCCGCTGCGCGAACGGCTGCGCAAGGCCCTGATGTGCTGCCTCTACCTGTCGGGCCGCAAGCCCGAGGCCCTGGAGTTCTTCCGGGAGACCCGGCGGCACTTCATCGACGAGCTGGGCGTGGAACCGGGCGCGGAGCTGCGGAACCTGCACGCGGCGATCCTGCGCGACGACCTCGGGGACTTCTACGCGGCCCCGGCCGCCCCGGCGGGCCCGCGGCCCACCCCCGCCCAGCTGCCCGCGCCACCGCCGTCGTTCGCCGGCCGCGCCGCCGAGCTGACGCGGATCCTGCACGCCGGGCACGGCCGGACCGAGGCGCCCCGGATCGTCTCGATCGAGGGCATGCCCGGCAGCGGCAAGTCGGCCGTCGCGCTGTACGCGGCGCACCAGCTGGCCGACGACTACCCCGACGGGCAGCTCTACCTCGACCTGCGCGGGACCGGTGAGACACCGCTGCCACCCGGCGTCGCGCTGGAGCACCTGCTCGGTGCCCTCGACCACCCGGTGCCCGCCGACCCCGCCCGGCGGGCCGCCGCGTTCCAGGAGGTGCTCGCCGACCGCCGGATCCTGCTGCTGCTCGACGACGCCGCGTCCGCCGCCCAGGTGGCCCCGCTGGTGCCGGCCACCGGGCGATGTCTGGTCCTCCTCACGGGCCGGCACCGGCTCACCGGGATCGACCGGCTGGTCCGGCTGCCGCTGCACACCCTCCCCGAGGACGACGCCGTCGCCCTCCTGACCGCCGGCGCCGGGCACCCCGACGCCGGCGGGCGCACGGCCCTGGGCGAGCTGGCCCGCAAGTGCGGCCTGCTCCCGCTGGCCCTGCGCGCGGCCGTCGAGCACCTGGCGTACGGCACCCCGGAGACGGTCACCGCGGAACTGACCGATCCGCTGCGGCAGCTCGGCGGGGTGGCGGCCGCGTTCGGGAGCTCCTTCCGCGCGCTCACCGGCGCCACCCGGGAGCTGTTCCTCCTGCTCGGGCTGCACCCCGGCGCGCCGATCGAAGAGGGCGCGGCGGCGGCGATGGCGGGCGTGACCACTGCGCGGGCGCGTGGGCTGCTGGCGGACCTCGCCGACGCGGGCCTGCTCCGCGCGGAGCCGCCCGGCTTCACGATGCACGAACTGGTCCGGCGCTACGCCGCCGGCCTGGCCGAGCGCCACATCCCGCACCGGACCCGGGCCGCGGTGGTCGACCAGCTCGTCGAGTACTACCTGGACGAGGCGGACACCACGGTCCTCGTCCCGGCCCCGCGGGGCGCGTCCCCCGGCCGCGGCGAGCCGGGCGCCTGCGGCAACCGGCTCCCGGCCCTGCTCGCCCTGGCCGACCTGGACTCCGACGTCGCCCGCCCGGCCCGGTCGATCGCGCTGGCGCGGGCCTGGGCCCGGCACGCGGAGCTCGGCGGCGACCTCGACGCGGCCAAGGCGCTGACGCTGCGGGCCCTGCAGACGTCCCGGCGCACCGGGGACCAGCGCCGGGAAGCCGAGGCCCTGCACGACCTGGGCCGCTTCGAGGCCCGGACCGGCACGCTCGACGACGCCCGGACCCACCTGGTCGACGCGCTGGTGCTCCGGCGGGACCTGGGCGAGGTGCGGGGCGAAGCGCAGACGCTGTCGGTGCTGGCCGAGGTGGCCCGTCTGCTGGGCCCGACGCGGGACGCGGTCGACTTCTGCCGTCGCGCGCTGAACGTCCACCGGCACGCCGGCGACCGCGAGGGCGAGGGGTACGCCCTGCGCGTCCTCGGTGAGATCTCGCTCGACCGGGGCAAACCGGCCGAGGCCGTCGTACACCTGCGCACCGCGCTCGGGCTGGTGGCGGAGACCGGGAACGAGACGCAGCACGGCCTGATCCTCGGCGCACTCGGCCGGGCGCACGCCCTGCTGGGGCACCAGCCCGCCGACGTCACGCACCTCAACCGGGCCCTGGGCCTGCTGAGCCGGCCGCACCACCGGGTCGAGCGGGGGATCGTGCTGACCCACCTCGCCGACGTCCACCGCGACGCCGGGCGCATCTCCGACGCCCTTCACTGCCACCAGCGCGCCCTCGCCCTGGCGAAGATCACCGGGGAGCCGCTGCTGGAAGCGGGCGCGCTCAACAGCTTCGGCGAAACCCTCTACGACGCGGGGGACTTCGACGGCGCGCGGCAGGTGCACGAGTCGGCCCTGCAGCTGGGCCGCCGGACCGGCGTGCGGGCCGTCATCGCCCGGGCGCTGAACGGCCTCGCGCAGGCCGCGCTCGCCGTCGGCAGCCCGGAGAAGGCCCACTGGCTCTGGCGCAGCGCGCTGGGGGAGTGCGAGACGCTCGATTCGGCGCTCACCGCGCGGATCCGGGCGTGCCTGGCGGCCGGAGGCGCCCGTGAGGTGACCCGGTGACCGGCGTGCCCCTGGTCTTCGCCGACCTCGTGCTGATCCTCGTGCTGGCCCGGCTCTGCGGCGCGGTCGCGCTCCGGCTGGGGCAGCCGCCGGTGATCGGCGAGATCGTCGCCGGTCTCCTGCTGGGGCCGACGCTGTTCCACGGCGCGGTCGCCGAGACGCTCGTCCCGGCGGCCGCCCGGCCGACCCTGAGCGCGCTGGCCGACGTCGGGGTCGCGCTGTTCATGTTCGCCGTCGGGTTCGAGCTGGACCACGCGCACCTGCGACGCGCCACCGGCTCCGCGATCGGGCTGTCGGTGGTGAGCACCCTGCTCCCGCTGGGTCTCGGTGCCGGGCTCGGTGTCGTGCTGATCGCCGGGCAGCACCCGCGCAGCCCGCTCGGGTTCGTGCTGTTCCTCGGCGCGGCGATGGCGGTCACCGCGTTCCCGGTGCTGGCCCGGATCCTCACCGACCGGCGGTTGCAGCACACCGCGCTCGGCCGGCTCGCACTGGCGACCGCGTCGATGAGCGACGTGCTCGCCTGGGCGTTGCTCACGGTCGTGGCCGCCATCGCGCAGCCGGCGGGGGCCGGTCCGTGGCGGCTGCTCCTGGTCGTCCCGTTCGTCGCGGCCCTGGTCGCGCTCCGGCCGGTGCTGCGGTGGGCGCTGTGGCGCGAGCGGGGCGAGCGGGCGCGGCGGGTGCCCGCGGACCGGCTGACGGTGGTGTTCGTCGGCGTGCTGGCCGCCGGCTGGATCACCGAGTTCCTGGGCCTGCACCTCATCTTCGGCGCGTTCCTGTTCGGCGCGCTGCTCCCGCGCGGCGAGTCGGCCGACGCCCGCGCGGAGCTGGCCGGTTACGCCGACAAGATCGGGAAGCTGCTGCTGCCGGTGTACTTCGTCGTCGCGGGACTGCAGGTCGACCTCGCCGGCGTCGGCACCGCCGGGCTCCTGACGTCCGGGCTGATCCTCCTGGTCGCGGTCGCCGGCAAGTTCGGCGGCGGCTTCCTCGGCGGCCGGCTGGTCGGGCTGGACACCCGCGACGCACTCGGGATGGGGGCGTTGATGAACACCCGCGGCCTCACCGAGCTGGTGGTGCTGAGCGTCGGGCTCCAGCTCGGTGTCCTGAGTGGAGCGCTGTACTCGATGATGGTCGTGATGGCGATCGTGACGACGGCGATGACCGGGCCGCTCCTGTCGCTGTTCGGCATCGGCGAGCCGGGATCGTTGCCGGACACCGGAAATCTCCGGACGGCCGGAACCGGGAGAAGCCGGGCGAATCGGTAGTCGCGTCGTTCGCCGGGGCCGCGGCGCACCGTACACTTCGGACCGACAGCCGGACGGTGAGCGGGGGACACGGTGAGCGGTATCAGGGTTCTGGTGGCGGGAGCGAGCATCGCGGGGCCGGCGCTGGCCCACTGGCTGCGCCGGCGCGGGGCCGAGGTGACCGTGGTCGAGCGGGCTCCCGGGCTGCGTCCCGGCGGGCAGGCGGTCGACGCGCGCGGGGTGACCAAGGAGGTCATCCGGCGGATGGGGCTGGACGCGGCGGTGCGCGCGGCCCGCACGCAGACCGCCGGCGCGCACACCGTGGACGCGGACGGGACCGTGCTGGAGACCTTCAGCGCGGAGGACGACGGCGGCGACGGGTACATCTCGGAGATCGAGATCCTGCGCGGGGACCTGTCCCAGGTGCTCTACGACGACACCCGCGACGGCGTCGAGTACCTCTTCGGCGACCGGATCGCCGAGCTCATCCAGGACGACACCGGCGTCGACGTGACCTTCGCGGGCGGCGTCCGGCGGCGCTTCGACCTGGTGATCGGGGCGGACGGGCTGCACTCGGCGCTGCGGGCGATGGTCTTCGGGCGGCGCGAGCGGTTCGTCCGCCACCTCGGGCTCGTGCTCGCTTTCTACAGCGTGCCCAACGAGTTCGGGCTGGATCGCTGGCTGCTCGACCACCAGGACCGCGCGTCCGGGCGCTCCGCCAGCCTGCGGCCCATCGGGGACACCACCCGGGCGATGGCCATGTTCTCCTTCCCCGCGGCCGAGTTCGACGTCGACTACCGCGACATCGCGGCCCAGAAGGACCTGCTGCGCGAGCGGATGGCCGGCCTGGGCTGGCTGACCCCGCGGATCCTGGCGCACCTGGACGACACCCCGGACTTCTACCTCGACCAGGTCGCCCAGGTCGTGCTGGACCGCTGGTCGAGCGGCCGGGTGGGGCTGCTCGGGGACGCCGCGTTCAGCGCGTCGCCGATGTCCGGGCAGGGCACCGGGCTGGCCCTGGTCGGCGCCTACCTGCTGGCCGGCGAGCTGGCCGCCGCCGGCTGGGACCCGGCGGCCGGGTTTGCCGGCTACGAGCGGCGGATGCGGTCGTTCGTCGAGGCCAACCAGGAGATCGGCCGGCTGCACGTGCGCAGTCTCGCGGTCCCCGGGCCGGACGACGAGCCGGGCGAGGAGCCCGACGTGGAGGCGCTCACCGAGCTGGTCGAGCGGGCGATCAACGGCGTCGAGCTGCCTGATTACGCGGGCGTGCCGGACTCCGGGGCGCCGGTCACGCCGTAGCCGTCACGAAACGTCGTTCTGCGGCAGGGTTTTCCGCAGGTGCCTCAGGGTTTCGACGGTCCGGGCGCGATCGGCTTCGCCGCCGGCCACGCTGGCCACCAGCTCGGTGACGCCGGCTTCGGCGAAGCGGTGGATCGCGGCCGCGACCGCGTCTTCGTCGCCCGCCACGAGGGTCTCGGACGTGTCGGTCTTGCCCTGTTCGCCCAGGAGACGGCGGTAGCTGGCGAACCGGCTGGCGGCGCCCAGCCGGGCGGCGAGGTCCGCGCGGACGCCGTCCGGGTCGGCCGTCACGCTCACCGGGATCGTGGCCACGACGCGCGGCGCGGGCCGCCCGGCCGCCGCGGCGGCTCGCGTGACGGCCGGCACGATGTGGTCGCCGATCACCTCGGGCCCGGCCCAGACCGTGGTCGTGCCGTCCGCGAGCTCCCCGGCGATCCGCAGCATCACCGGCCCGAGGGCCGAGACGAGCACGGACGGCGGCGTGCTGCCCGGGACGTCGATGATCCCCGCGGCGCTGACGGCCTCCCCGCGCCGCTCGACCTCTTCGCCGCGCAGCAGCGGCCGCAGCACCTGCAGGTATTCGCGGACGTGGCGCGCGGGGCGGTCGAACGACAGGCCGTACTGGCCCTCGATGATCTCGCGGTGGCTGGGCCCGATGCCGAGCGTCAGCCGGTTCCCGATGGCGGCCTGCACGCTCAGCGCCTGCCCGGCCAGCGCGAGGGGGTGCACGGCGTAGGTCCGCACGACCGCGGTGCCCAGGCCGATCCGCGGCACCCGCTGCCCGACCAGGGCCGCCACCGTCAGGGCGTCCCACGCCGTCAGCTGGGGGAAGAAGACGCTGTCCAGCCCCGCGGTCTCCGCGGCGCCGACCTGCGCGCCGATGTCGTCCAGGGTCACGTCCGCACTGGGGACGTACAGGCCGATCCGCATCATGCCTCCAAGGTGAACCGGAACTTCATCTTCCGGAACCACCGTACCCTAAGCTGAAGGTGATATTCCGGTTGATGGGAGGGATGCCGATGCGAGCGGACGCGCTGCGCAACCGCGAGCGGATCGCCGCGGCCGCCCTGACCCTGTTCGCCGAGCGCGGCCCGGACGTCTGCATGGACACCATCGCCCAGGCGGCCGGGGTGGGCGTCGGCACCCTGTACCGGCACTTCCCGGACCGGCAGGCGCTGCTGCTGGACATCGCCGCGGGCGCGTTGCGCGACCTGATCGAGTTCGGCGCCGGCGCGCTGGAACGGGAGGACGCCGGGTGGCAGGCGCTGGTGGCGATCGTGCGGTTCTGCGCCGGCCTGCCGCTGGCACTGGCCAAGTCGCTGGCCGGGTCGCTGCCCGCCGGGACCGGGCTGCCCGAGCTGGAACAGGAGAGCGACGACCTGTTCGCGCGGGTCGTCCAGCGGGCACAGGGGGAGGGCACCGTGCGGCGGGACATCCCGCCGCCGGACGTCGTCGCCCTGCTCGCGGTGGTGGTCTGCCGCCCGGGCGCCCGGCCCGACGACCACCTGACGACCGTGATGCTCGACGGCCTGCGCCAGGAGTGCGTCCGCGCCACGTCGTGAGAAATGTTCATGATTCGGACATCGTTGACACTTCACGCACGTGTTCTTACTTTCGGTGCATGGCAACGGGATGGCGTCTCACACGACCGTGTCCGACGGCGTCCGCGAGACGGGTCTGTTGTCGCTGAGCGTGTCTCCGCGACCGATCCGGCCCGAGGAGTCCTCATGCACCGCGCCACCGAACGGCCGGCCGACCTCGACCACCTGCTCGCGCACGGGCCGTTCCCGGCCGCGCTGCGGGCGGCGATCGTCGCGCGCGGGCTGTCCCTGGACCGCATCCGCCACCGGCTCGCCCGGCGCGGCCTCTCGGTCAGCGTGCCCACGCTGAGCCTCTGGCAGTCGGGCCGCCGCCGTCCGGAACGCGCCGAGTCGCTGCGCGTCCTCACCGGGCTGGAGCAGGTGCTCGAGCTGCCCGCCGGCTCCCTCGGGACCCTGCTCGGGCCGCCGCGGCCGCGTGGCCGGACCCCGGTCCGCGGCCGGGCCGGGCAGCTGGTGACCGTCAGCCAGCACGACCGGGCGGAGATCGACGCGCTCGGCGGGCTCTCGGCCGTCCGGGCCCGCGTCGTCCTGCGCGCCACCGCGGCCGGGCTGGACCGCTGGCCGGTGCGGTGGCACTTCGAGCCGGGTGTGGCGCCGAAGATCGTCGCGGACCGCAACTGCTGCGTCGGCAGCGTCGAGCACGACCTGGACCACGACCGGCTGACCGCCGAGCTCGTGCTGGACTCACCGCCCGCGCCGGGCGAATCCGTCGTCGTCGAATACCGCGCGACGTTCCCGGCCCGGCCCGTCGCGCGGGGGTACGTGCGGATCTTCGACCGGCCGGTGCGCGACTACCTGCTCGAAGCCCGCTTCGCCGAGCTGCCCGCGCAGTGCGTCCGCGTCCACGGCGAGGACGCCGACCGTGAGCTGGTGCCGGACTCGGGCGGGACCGTGCACGTCGCCGAGGCCGACGTCGCGGGCCGGATCGGGATCCGCTGGGAGACGTGAAACAGGTGTGGCCCCGGCGAGTGCCGGGGCCACACCCTCCTTGCGCGGCGGCGTCAGGGAGCGACGTACAGCGTGCGGTTCGGGCTGCCGCTGCCCGGGTTCTTGACCAGGTTCGGGGTCGAGGTGGTGATCAGGGCCTGCGCGACCTGGGCCGCGGTCGCCGTCGTGTGGGTGGCAAGGTAGAGCGCCGCCGCACCGGCGACGTGCGGCGAGGCGAACGACGTGCCGTTGCCGGTGTAGGTGGCATTGTCGTTGGTGTTCCACGCCGACGTGATGCCGACGCCCGGGGCGAACAGGTCGACCCCGGCGCCGTAGTTGGAGAAGGACGCGCGGGTGTCGGTCTTGTCCGCGGCGGCCACGGTGATCGCCTCGGCCACCCGGGCCGGCGACGACGTCGAGGCGTTGGCGTTGGAGTTGCCCGCCGCGACCGCCCAGGTGACGCCGGCGGCGATCGAGTTGCGGACGGCGGTGTCGAGCGCGGTCGAGACCCCGCCGCCGAGACTGGCGTTGGCGACGGCCGGCTTCTTCGCGTTGGCGGTGATCCAGTTGACGCCGGCGATCACGCCGGCGGTGGTGCCGCTGCCGTCGGAACCGAGCACCCGCACCGGGTACAGCTGCGCGCCCTTCGCGACGCCGTACTGCGACCCGGCGATCGTCGCGGCGACGTGCGTGCCGTGCCCGTAGCCGTCGTCGGCGTTCGTGTCGTTGTCGACGAAGTCGAAACCCTGGTGCACGCGGCCGCCGAAGGTCTGGTGCGTCGCGCGGATGCCGGTGTCGAGCACGTAGACGTTCACGTTCGACGCCGTGGTGGCGTAGGTGTACTTGCTGTCCAGCGGCAGGTTCCGCTGGTCGATCCGGTCCAGGCCCCACGACGGCGGGTTCTGCTGCACGGCCTCGGTGCGCACGGTCTTGTCCTGCTCGACGAACGCGACCGCCGTGTCGGCGGCCAGCCGCTTGGCGTGCTTTTCGTCCAGGTGCACCGAGAACCCGGCGAGGTTCCGCGTGTAGACCCGGTCGACGGTGCCGCTGTAGCGCCGGGCCAGGTCACCGCGGTCGGTCGCGTTGTCCTTGAGCACGACGATGTAGCTGTCCTTGACGGCGTTCGCGTCGGCCGCGCCGAGCACGACGCCTTCCGCGGCCTGGGCGGGGGTGACTCCGGTCAGGACGACGGCCGCCGTGACGGCGACGGCGGCTCCGACGGATCTCGCTGCGCGCATTTCCTGCTCCTCGGGGGAAGTGGGTTTCTCCGGCTCCGAAGCTAGGTCGCCCGGTGTTTCTTCGGCAGCCGCGGATTTTTGCGGTTTTACGGTGGGTTTTGCGGTTCCGCAACGGCGCCGGGCAAGCGTTTTCCCGCAGCGGAAGCAGGTTTCCGCGGACTGGACGCCCCGCTCGGACCTGTCCGCGATGTGGGACCACCCGGCCCGGGCCTCGGGGCGGGCTTAGGCTGCGAGACGTGACGACGCTCGAGGAATCCGGGGCGGCCACCGCCCTGCCGCTGATCGACATCTCGCGCTTGCGCGGGCCCGCCGCGGACCGCGCGGCGTTCCTGGACGAGCTGCGGCGGGCCGCGCACGACGTCGGCTTCTTCTACGTGGTCGGCCACGGCGTGCCCGAGCGGCTGACCAGCGGGATCTTCGACGCGGCCCAGGAGTTCTTCGCGCTGCCCGTCGAAGAACGGCTGGCGATCGAGAACATCCACTCCGCGCAGTTCCGCGGCTACACCCGCACCGGCCACGAGTACACCGGCGGGACGCCCGACTGGCGGGAGCAGATCGACATCGGCCCGGAACGCGAGCCGGTGGCGCCCGGCGGCCCCGCGTGGCAGCGGCTCATCGGTCCGAACCAATGGCCGGAAGCGCTTCCCGGGCTCCGCGAGACCACCCTCGAATGGCAGGCCGAAGCCCTGCGCGTCAGCCGTGAGGTGCTGCGCGCGCTCGCCGCGGCGCTGGGCCAGGACGAGGCCTACTTCGACGCGTGGTTCGACGAAGAAGCGTCCACGCACGTGAAGATCCTGCGCTACCCCGGCCGGCCGTCGGCCGAGCGGGACCAGGGCGTCGGCGCGCACAAGGACTACGGCTACCTGGCCCTGCTGCAGCAGGACGGGATCGGCGGCCTGCAGGTCCAGGCGGCCGACGGCAGCTGGATCGACGCCACCCCGGTGCCGGGCAGCTTCGTGTTCAACATCGGCGAGATGCTGGAGATCGCGACCCAGGGGTACCTGAAAGCCACCCGGCACCGCGTCGTCAGCCCGCAGGCCGGGGTCGAGCGGTTCTCGGTGCCGTTCTTCCTCGGGCCCCGGCTCGACGCCGTCGTCGAACCGCTGCGGCTCCCGCCCGAGCTGGCCGCGGACGCGAAGGGCGTCAGCGAGGACGCGGACAACCCGCTGCACGCGGCGTTCGGGGAGAACGCGCTGGTCGGCTGGCTGCGGTCGCACCCGAAGGTCGCGCAGCGGTGGTGGAGCGACGTGCTGGCGGAGCGCGGGTGAGCACCTTCGAGACCCGCCAGATCCACGCCGGCGCCCGCCCGGATCCCGCGACCGGGGCCCGCGCGACGCCGGTGTACCAGACGTCGTCGTTCGCCTTCGCCGACGCGCACCACGCCGCCGAGGCGTTCGCCTTGCGGGACCTGGAAACGCACGCCTACACCCGGTTGTCGAACCCGACGACCATGGTGGTGGAGGAGCGGCTCGCGGACCTCGAAGGCGGCGTCGCCGCGGTCGCGGTGGCCAGCGGCCAGGCCGCGACGACGCTGGCCCTGCTGAACATCGCCCGCGCCGGCGACCACATCGTGGCGGCGGCGAGCCTGTACGGCGGCACGTACAACCTGCTCGCCCACACCTTCGCCGACCTCGGGATCACCGTCGGCTTCGTGCGCGACCCCGACGACCTCGAGGCCTGGCGCGCCGCCATCCGGCCCGAGACGAAAGCGCTCTACGCCGAGACCGTGGGCAACCCGCGGGGGAACGTCCTCGACATCAGCGCCGTCGCCGAGGTTGCCCACACGGCCGGGGTGCCGCTGGTCGTCGACAACACCGTGCCCACGCCCTACCTCGCGCGGCCGCTGGAGCACGGCGCGGACGTCGTCGTCCACTCGACGACGAAGTTCCTGTCCGGGCACGGCACCGCGATCGGCGGCGTCGTCGTCGACGGCGGGACGTTCGACTACACCGCGGACCCGGACCGCTGGCCGCAGCTGACCCGGCCGGACCCGAGCTACCACGGGCTCGTCTTCGCGCGGGAGTTCGGCGCGCTGGGCTACAGCCTCAGGCTGCGCACGAAGCTCGTCCGCGACCTCGGCCCCGCGGTCTCGCCGTTCAACAGTTTCCTGCTCCTGCAAGGCATCGAGACGCTGTCGCTGCGGATGGAACGGCACGTGTCGAACGCGCGGGCCGTCGCCGCGTGGCTCGCCGACCGGCCCGAGGTCGAGGCGGTGCACTACGCCGGGCTGCCGGGCAACCCGTGGCACGACGCGGCGAAACGCTACCTCTCGCTCGGCGTCGGCGCGGTGGTGGCGTTCGACCTGGCGGACGGCGCCCGGGCCGGAATCCGGTTCGTCGACCGGGTCCGGCTGTTCAGCCACCTGGCCAACATCGGCGACGTGCGCAGCCTCGTCATCCACCCCGCGTCGACCACCCACGCCCAGCTCGACGCGGAGCAGCAACTGGCCAGCGGCGTCACGCCGGGGCTGATCCGGCTTTCGGTCGGCCTGGAAGGAATCGGCGACCTGCTCGCCGACTTGGCACACGGACTGGGGACGCGTGATGGCTGAATTCACCGGAAGCCGCGGGAAGATCCACTATGGACAGTGGAGCCCGCCCGAACCCGATGCGCTCGTGGTGTTCTTCCACGGCCTGGGCGAGCACATCGGCAGCTACCAGCCCTTGTTCGACGCGCTCACCGGGGCCGGGTTCGCCGTCTGGGCCCACGACCACGCCGGGCACGGCCACAGCGACGGCGAGCGCGTCCTGATCGAGTCGGTCGACGACCTGCTCGCCGACGCCGCCACACTCGTGGCGCTGGCGCGCGACGCGCACCCGGGGCTGCCGCTGGTGGTCGCCGGGCACTCGCTCGGCGCGACCGTCACCACGCTGCTCGTCGGCGAGGACCGGCTGCCGGACCGCCCGAAAGCGCTGGTGCTCGCCGGTTCCTCGCTGGTGCCGGACGCCGCCGGCGGGCTCGTGAACCTGCTCGCGAGCGGCGTCGACCCCTGGGAGCTGCGCAAGGACCCCGGCGAGCTGACCCGCCACCCGAGCTACGCGCAGCAGATCCGCGACGACCCGCTGACCTGGCAGGGCGGCCTGCGCCTGGAGACCCTGGGCGCACTCGGCGCGGCCGCCCCCCGGGCGACGGCCGTCCTCGCGAAGCTCGACCTGCCGGTCCTGCTGCTGCACGGCGCCGAAGACGACCTCGCCCCCGCGGACGGCGCCCGGAAGGCCGCCGAGCTGCTGCCGGACGCCCGGGTGGTCGTCTTCCCCGAAGACCGCCACAACATCCTGAACGAACTGGACCGCGACGACGTCCACCGCGTCTTCGCCGAGTTCGCCGCCGAACACGCCCGCGGCTAGGCACTGTCCTGTGAGCGGTTGAGCTGGACCTCCGGTGGTTGCGCCCGGCCTGACCAGGGTCACGGCTGGTTAGCGGTCTGCTTGACCGTCCGGATCACCGGCGCCGTCTCGATGTGCGTGATCGCGGGCAGCGCCGCCACCCGGGTCGTCAGGTAGCGGTACAGCGCCCGCTGGTCCGGGCACACGACGGTGGCGTAGAGGTTGCTCGGCCCGGTCGTGGCCGCGGCGAACGCGACCTCCGGGTGCCCGGCCAGCTCTTCCCCGGCCCGCGCCAGCTGCGCCGGGACGACCGAAAGCCAGAGCAGGGTCCGCGTGCCGGTGCCGAAGAGCTGTGCGTCGATGTCGATGTCCAGGTACAGGACGCCGTGGTCGCGCAGGTCGCTCATCCGGCGCCGGACCGTCGTCGGCGACCAGCCCGTGCGGGCGGCCAGCCGGGCGATTCCGGTGCGGCCGTCGGTGGCCAGCGCGGCGAGCAGCTTCCGGTCGCCGTCGTCGAGCCGCACCGGGCCCGGCCGGCGGGGTGACGGGGGCGGGCGCAGGCGCTCGACGGCGGCGTCGTCCAGCCAGCCGAGCTTGGCGATCAGGCTGTCCGGGCCGCCGTAGAAGGTGTGCAGCACCGAATGCGCGGTGACGCCCTCGACGCGCGGGGTGCGGGGGAGCTTCGCCAGCAGCAGCGCCTCGCTGTCGGCCGCGGTCTCCGTGCGCACGGTGCAGGTGATCTCGGTGCCGCCGGAGGTCAGGCTCACCCAGGACGTGTCGGGCCGGCGGGCCAGCGCCTCGGCGACCGGGACCGCCGCGGTGGGCGCGCACCGCACCCGCAGGAACCACAGCGCGCCACCCAGCGCGGCCGGGTCGACGTCGCCGACCACCCGCACGGCCCCCAGCGCCCGCAACCGGGCGTAGCGGCGGGCGATGGTGCGATCCGACACCCCGAGAACGTCGGCGATCGTGCTGAACGCGGCCCGGCCGTCGACCTGCAGCGCGTGCACGAGCCGGCGGTCCAGCTCGTCGTAGTCGGATTCCACCGTGACGAGCCTACTGGTGCCGGATTCGACCGCGGATCACGTCGTTTCTGGCCCGGCCGCGGCGGCGGGCGCAGCGTGGGTCTCGTCCTGATCGACACGAACCAGGGGAGAAACCATGGACACCGGAGTGCTCGTCGTCGGAGCCGGCCCGACCGGACTGACGCTGGCCAACGAACTGCGGGTGGCGGGGGTGCCCGCCGTGCTCGTCGACAAACTGCCGCGGCGCAGCGAACTCTCGCGCGCCGGCGGCGTGCAGTCGCGCACGCTGACCGCGCTCGACCAGCGCGGGCTCCTGGAACCGTTGCTGGCGACCGGGAACTACCCGACCAGCGCCGGGCACTTCGCCGGCATCGGGTTCTCGCCGGCGAACACCGCCCACCGCCTGCCGTGGCGGTCCGTGCCGCAGGTCGAGATCGAGGGGTTCTTCGAGCGGCACCTCGCCGCGCACGGCGTCCACGTCCGGCGTGACCACGAGCTGAGCGGCCTCGATCAGGACGCCGACGGCGTCACCGCCACCTTCGGCAACGGCGCGGTCGTCCGCGCCCGCTACCTCGTGGCCGCCGACGGCGCGCACAGCGTGGTGCGATCCCTGCTGGGGGCCGGGTTCCCGGGCCGCCCGGGCACGTCGACGGTGATCGCCGCCGACGTCCGGCTGAGCGGTGCCGGCGAGCCGATGTCGCACACGTGGACCGACGACGGTTACTGGGCCGCGCTGTACCCGCTCGGCACGGACGCGCGAGGCCGGCCGCTGCGCCGGCTCGTCCTGGGCGGCCCGGACGCGCCGGCGCGGGACGTCCCGGTCACCGAGGACGAGATCCGCGGCGGCCTGAAGGAGGTGTTCGGCTCCGCCGTCGAGCTGCTCGAACTGCGCTACGGCCGGCGCATCACCAACGCGGCCCGGCAGGCCGAGCGCTACCGGCACGGGCGGGTCTTCCTGGCCGGCGACGCCGCGCACGTCCACCTGCCGCTCGGCGCGCAGGGCATGAACACCGGCATGCAGGACGCGCTGAACCTCGGCTGGAAGCTCGGCGCCGCCGTCCACGGCTGGGCGCCGGTGGGCCTGCTGGACACCTACCACGCGGAGCGGCACCCGGTCGGCGCGGCGGTGCTGCGCAACGTCCAGGCGCAGAGCCTGCTGATGGACTGGGCGGGCACCCGCGACCCGGACGTCGTGGCCACCCGGGAGCTGTTCGTGGCACTGGCGGAGCTGCCGGAGGTGCAGCGCCACCTCGGCGACCTGCTGTCCGGGATGGCGATCCGCTACGAGATGCCGGGGTCGGAGGCCCACCCGTCGATCGGCCGCCCGGCGTCGGACCTGCGGCTGGGCGAGGCCCGGCTGCACGAGCTGCTGCGCCCGGGCCGCGGCGTCCTGCTCGACCCGGACGACGCCTTCGCCGAGGTGGCCGGCCGCCGGCCGGACCGGGTGGACCGCGCGGGCGCAGGCGCGGCGACCGAGCCGCTGCTCGTCCGCCCGGACGGCTACGTCTGTTGGGCCGGCGACCCGGATGAGCTGGAACCGGCGCTGGCCCGGTGGTTCGGCGAACCACGCGGCTGACCGGGCCGGTTCGCGACGAGCAGGACTGGGTATTCGCGGGTGGGACCCCGGCTACGGTCGGTGTCGACGGGGTGACCGGACGAACAGGAGGCCGTGGGTGGGGCGGAAGATGCGCTGGGCAGTGGTCAGTGGGGACGGATTGCCGGTCAGCGGGCTGCTGACGATCTTCCGCAACGTCGTCGACCGGGCGCGTGACGCGGACTTGCTGGAGTTCCCGGTCACCGCGGACCTCGGCTACTCGTGGCGGGCGGACAAGCAGCGGTTCTTCCCGCGCGGCCTGCCGGGTGCCGAGTACCCGTCGTGGCTGCAGGTCTCCGACGCGGTGCCGGTATCGGTGGATCCCGCGCGGTGGATGGAAAAGCTCGACACGATCCGCCGCACCGTGGCCGCGGCGGAGGAGCTGGACGAGGCCGAGGCCGCCGGCTTGCGGCGTGAGATCGAGACCTACAGCGAACACTACGAAAAGTACTTCTACGACTGGTTCACCGAGCACGACGTCGACTGGGTGGTCGCGATCAACCTCACCCTCTCGGACGCCGTCCCGGTCACCACGGCGCTGCACCGCGCCGCGGCCCGCCGGTGGGCGGGGGACCGGCCGGGCGGGGTGCTGTACTGGGACCACGACCTGTTCGGCAGCTGCGCGATCTTCGAGGACGGCAAACGGTTCTACCCCGCCGCGCCCAACGACTTCACGCCCGTGCCCGGCACCACCGAATCGGACCGGTGGGCGGTGGTGTCGCCGGCGTTGCTGACCGAGGCGCGGAAGTACCCGTCCGAGCTGGAGCCGGAGCTGCTCACCAACGTCCTCCCGCTGGTGCCCGGCGGCCCGCTTGAGTCCCGCCACCAGGAGTTCCTGGCCGAACGCGACATCGAGCCGGACCGGCCTGTCGTCCTGGTGCCCGTGCGGGTCTTCGCCGTGAAGGGCGTGGACATCTCCGTGCGGGTGTTCGCCGGCGTGCGTGACGAGTGCGCGCGCCTCGGCGTGCCCGACCCGGTCCTGCTGGTGTTCGGCAGCCTCGACGAGGAGCCGGGGTACGCGGACGTCGTGCGCGAGGCCGTGGCGGAGACGGACGTCGCCGACGCCGTCCGCTTCCTCGACGGGGTCCCGATTTCGAGCCACCGCGACAGCGCCGGCGCGTGGCAGCTGGACGAGATCGACCTGGTGCGGGTGGCGCGGGCCTCGCACGGCGCGGTGCTGTTCACGCCGAGCTGCGTCGACGTCGAGACCGTCGGCCTCGGCCCGGCCCTCGCGGCGCTGGCGGGCATCCCGTGCGCCGTCACGCCGTACGACGCGTTCGCCGACCACTTCGGCCCCGGCTTCAGCCGCGTCGAGGTGGATCCCGAGGACCCGCGCCCGGCCGGCCACGACCTGGCCCACCAGCTGTCGGCCCTGCGCGAGGGTGACGAGTCCTTGACAGCGGCGATGCGGGCGAACCTGGCCCGGGTGGAAGAGCGCTTCCCGGACGGCCCCTGGACGACGTTCCTGACCGCGATGGCCGACGGAACGGCCTGACGCAAGGGAAATCGGTGGACGCCGGGGCCGGGTGTGGCGCATCCTCCGGGAGAGCTACTACTTCGGACCGCGGTCGAGCGACTCGGCCACGACGAGCAGGGAGGGCAAGCCGTGAACCTGATGCCGAGCCGAGCCCGCCATCCGCGCTCGCGGCACCGCTGAACCACCGCCGGTGCCCGTGGGGAGACGCGCCGGAGCGCGGGTGATCGTCGCTCGATCACCGGAGAGGGTTCGACTCCCTCGTCTTCCACCGTGACCGAAGCCGAAGTAGACGAGGCCCCAGGTTGTGGCCCTGGGTTCAGCCGGTGCGAGTCCGGTCGGTCACTCCACCCTCCGCGCGTGGCCCGGTGGCCACCTGGGACTCATGATCCCGGGGCGCCTGGTTCGGCACCAGGACGCGCGACCGCTCAGCGCAGCAGTGTGCCGAACGCGAGGGTGAAGAACGCGGCGAAGGACGAGCCGTCCTTCGCCGCGCGTTCGCCCACGATGGCGCCTTCCCAGGCGTTGACCAGGAAGCGGGCCAGCACCTCCGGGTCCTGCTTCGTGGTCACCGAACCGTCGGCCTGGGCTTCGCGGATCGTGCTCGCCACGGCCGCCGACCAGCTCGCGAAGCTCGTCACCAGGCCGTCGCGAATGGCGGGGCTGTGGTCGGCCGCTTCGTTGCTGAAGTTGCCGAACACGCACCCGCGTTCGTAGCCGTACTTCTCGATGTCGCTCGCCAGGAAGCCGAAGTGGTCACGCAGTCTCGTGAGCGGCGCGACGTCCGCCTTGGCCAGGTCCGGCACGCGGCGGGTGGCGCCGTAGCGCTCCATGACGACCAGCGCCAGCGCTTCCTTGCTCTCGAAGTGGTTGTAGAACGACCCCTTGGGCACGCCCGCGCTGTCAGTGATCAGCTTGACGCCGCACGCGTTGTAGCCGAGCCGGTGGAACTGCTCGTACGCGGCGTCCACGATCTGCTCTCGCACGCTGGCCCGGGCCATCGGGGCCTCCTCCGGTTCAATATGGGCGGTCGTCTACCTCGCCTCAAATGTTAGCCCGCCACCAGCCGGTGAGCACCCGGGCGTAGTCGGCCGCGGCCTCCTCCCAGGTGAAGTGGCCCGCGTCGAGGACGTCGAGCTTGCTGTAGGGGAGCCGCTCGTGCAGGTACTCGGCGTTGGCCACCGGCACCACCGGGTCCTTGCCGCCGGCGATGATCTGGACCGGCGTCTCGATGCCCGGCAGCAGGTCGCCGAGGATCGGCAGCTCGGTGGGGTACGCCCGGACGTAGGGCATCTGGTCGACGAACCGCTGACCCCGGTAGGCGGCCAGGTAGTCCTCGCGCACGACCTCGGGCAGCTCGTACCCCTCGATGGTGGCGAGCGCGAACGTCACGATGTCCTTGGGCCCCATGGCCCGGTACGGCGCCAGGTCCGCGGCCCGCACCCACTCGTCCAGCACCCCACCGAGGTTCAGCGGGACGGCCGTCCCGCCGCTGCCGACGGTCACCGTGGCGAACCGGCCCGGGTGCCGCGCCGCCGCGAACAAGGCCGCGCTGGTGCCGACGTCCGGCCCCACGACGTGTGGCTTCGCCAGTCCCAGCTCGTCGGCGATCCGCACGACGAACTCGCCCATCGCCTGCGGGGAGAGCAGCTCCTCCCGCAGTTCCGAGTGCCCGAACCCGGGCAGGTCCACGGCGATCAGGCGCGCGTGTTCCGCCAGCCGCGACCAGCTCGCGTCGAAGGCGTACAGGCTCTCCGGCCACGGGCTCAGCAGGAGGGCCTCGGTCTCGTGCGGCCCGTCGCTTTCGGCGTACCGGACGGACAGCCCGTCGATGGTGCGGAACCGGGGCTTGATCTCGCTCATGTCCTCGTCCTCTCTTCGGTCGTTTCAATATGACCGGTCGTCTTAGAGTCGTCAAGGAGAGTGACGCAGGGCACAGCCGAGGGATCAGCCGTCGCCGTACTTCTCGCCGATCTCCTCGATCTCGGGCAGCCCGACCAGCTCGGCGAAGTCCGTCAGCCCGGGCAGGTCCCGGACGGCGTTGACCGGCGTGCCGTCCTGAGCGATCCGGCCGAGCACCGACCGCATGGCCTCGGTGGCCGCCAGCAGCGTCGAGATCGGACAGATCACCAGCCGGAAACCCAGCTCCCGCAAGCGATCCCGGCCCAGCGGCGGCGTCTTGCCGCCCTCGGCCCAGTTGAACAGCAGCGGCACGTCGCGGAAGGTGTCCGCGACCCGTTCGATCTCGGCTTCGGACTGCAGCGCTTCGACGAAAAGCATGTCGGCACCGGCGTCCCGGTAGCGGCGGGCGCGGTCGATCGCGGCGTCGAGCCCTTCGACGGCGCGGGCGTCGGTGCGCGCGATCAGCACGAAGTCCGGGTTGTACCGCGCGTCGACCGCCGCCCGGACCCGGTCGGCCATCGTCGCGGCGGGCACGACGCGCTTGCCGTCCAGGTGCCCGCAGCGCTTCGGCGCGACCTGGTCCTCCAGGTGGATCGCGGCGACGCCGGCGGCCTCGTACTCGCGGACCGTGCGGATGACGTTGAGGGCGTTGCCGTAGCCGGTGTCGGCGTCGGCGATCACCGGCACCTCGACCACCGAGCGGATCCGGCTCGCCGCCTGGACCATCTCGGTCATCGTCAGCAGCCCGACGTCCGGCCGGCCGAGCAGCGACGCCGTCGTGCCGAACCCGGTCATGTAGACGGCGGGGAACCCGGCCGCCTCGACCAGCCGGGCACTCAGCGCGTCGTACGCGCCGGGCGCGACGACGAACTCCTCGCCGGCCAGCAGGTCCCGCAGCCGCGCCGGCCCGGAAATCCGTGGTCCCAGCAGATCGGCCACTCCGGCCACCTCCTCGTTTCCTGACGCTCAGGTGTAGCAGACGGCGGCCTCGTGGAAGTGCGCCGCCGCCGGACCGCTCAAGGATGACTGCACCGCCCTGAACCGGTCGAAACGGAGAACCGCCATGCCCATGATCGACGTGTACGCCCCGGCGGGCGTCATCGGCGACAAGAAGAAGCTCGCCCAGGAACTCGCGCAGACCGTGATGCGGTGGGAGAAGGTCCCGGTGATCCCGTTCTTCACCGAGAACACCGCGGCCTTCGTGCACGAACTGCCCGACGACGCGCTGTCGGACGCCGGTGGTGGCGGTGACCACGTCCGCGTGCAGGTGACGACCAACGCCGGCGCGCTGGACCGCGAGCAGCAGCTCGGCGTCGTCCAGGACATCACCGCCCAGGTCGCCGCGGCCGCGGGTGACCCGGGGCTGGCCGCGCGGACGTGGGTCGCGCTGACCGAGGCCGTCCCGGGCGGCTGGGGGATCGGCGGGCACGCCTACACGAACGACGAAATCGTCCAGCACGTCCGTTCGCTGCTCGGGAAGTCCTGACCGGACTCCTCCGTAGCGGGTACGAATGTCGGTATGACGGTTCTGGGTGAGGAACGGCCCGCCTGGCGGGAGGTCGGCGGCCGGGTGGTCGAGCGCGCGGCGGGCGGCACCCCGCTCGCCCGGCTCGAAACCCTGGCCCGCACCTCGGCGGACCCGATCGGCTGGCGCTTCCGCCAGCCGGCCGCGGCGCTGTTCTGGTGGGGTTCCGGCGTGCGCGAGCTGCGGCTCGCGGTGGACGGCCGGCCGTTCCACGACGTCGTCACCGCGACCAACAGCCTCTGCTACATCCCGCCGGACACCGAGGTCACCGGCACGTTCGCGATCGACGGCCTCTGCCGCTACACGGTGCTGTTCCTCGACCCGGACCTCGCCGCGGACCACGACCTCCCGGCGCC
Source organism: Amycolatopsis sp. NBC_01307 (assembly GCF_035975215.1). Lineage (NCBI taxonomy): Bacteria > Bacillati > Actinomycetota > Actinomycetes > Pseudonocardiales > Pseudonocardiaceae > Amycolatopsis > Amycolatopsis sp. NBC_01307. Next base: position 2,033,924 of record NZ_CP108403.1, read on the forward strand.
GCGGCGCGCGCTCGTCGGCTTCGACCGGCCGCCGCTCGTCCGCGCTCTGCGTGAGGTCACGGCGGAGGCGGCGGCCCCGGACGAGACGTTCGACCTATTCGTCGACGGCGTGGCCCGCCAGAGCCTCGCGCACCTCGTCCGGCTGACGCGCGGGGCGGAACCCGCACCGCCCGCCGCCGGGCTGCCGGCCGGGACGCTGTCACGCCTGGACGGCTTCGTCCGGCGGAACCTGCGCGACCCGGTCACCGTCGACCAGCTCGCCGCGGTGGCCGGCTTCAGCCCGCGGCACTTCCTGCGGTCGTTCCGCCGCAGCACCGGTGTGACGCCGATGCGCTGGGTCCTGGACCTGCGCCTGCGCGAGGCCGAACACCGGCTCGCCGCGACGGCGGACCCGATCGGCGTCATCGCCGCGGACTGCGGGTTCAGCCACCCGCAGCACCTGAGCACCGCGTTCCGCCGGGCGCGCGGCGTCAGCCCGTCGCAGTACCGCGCGGCCCGGTAGTCCGTTGTGGACGGTCAGCCGATCGACGGGATGAAGGTGGGTGCCTTCCGGGCCGGGGCCGCCTTCTCGAACGCCGCCGCCAGCGAGAGGATCCGCGCGTCCGCCCAGCGTCCCGCGAAGAACGAGACGCCGATCGGCAGCGGGCCCGCGAACCCGGCCGGCACCGACACGTTCGGGTAGCCCGAGACGGCCGCCGGGGTCGACGAGCCGAGGACGAACGCGTCACCGGAGCCGTACGTCGTCTTCCAGGCCGGGCTGTTGGTCGGCGCCACGATGGCGTCCAAGTGGTGCGCCGCCAGGGTTTCGTCGATCGACCGGCGGGCCAGCGACGTCGCCGTCGCGCGCTGGGCGCGGTAGGTGGGATCGGTCGGGGCCGGTGCGGCCGCCGCCTGCTCGAACAGCTCCTGGCCGAACTTCGACAGCTCGACCGGGTCCTTCTTGTCGAACGCGATCAGCTCGTTCAGGTTCGCGGGATGGCCCGGCCGGTGGGTGAGGTAGGCGTTGACGTCGCGCTTGAACTCGGTGAGCAGGGCCGGGGACTCGGCGGCGCCGATCTCGTCCTGGTAGGGCAGGTCGACCTCGACGACGGTCGCGCCGCGCGAGGTCAGCGTGCGGACGGCGTCCTGGACGACGCGGTCGACGTCGGCGTCCTGGCCGGCCTTGCGCCAGACGCCGATCCGGGCGCCGCGCAGGGCACCGGGGCGCAGCAGGGCCGCGTAGTCCGTCGGCTGGCCCGCCGGGATCGCCGCCGTCGCGGGGTCCGCCTTGTCGCGTCCCTGCAGGACGGACAGCGTGATGGCCGTGTCGACGACGTGGCGCGCCAGCGGCCCGGCGGTGTCCTGCTCCGCGGAGATCGGCACGACACCGGTCCGGCTGACCAGGCCCAGCGTCGGCTTCTCGCCGACGACGTCGTTGGCGCCGGCCGGGCAGACGATCGAGCCGTCGGTCTCGGTGCCGATCGCCACCTGCGCCAGGCTCGCGGCCACCGCGGCGCCGGAGCCCGAGGAAGAGCCGCACGGGTTCCGGTCGAGGACGTACGGGTTGTTCGTCTGGCCGCCGATCCCGGACCAGCCCGACGTCGCGTTCGTGGAGCGGTAGTTGGCCCACTCGGAGAGGTTGGTCTTGCCGAGGATCACCGCGCCGCCGCGCTGGAGCCGGTCCACGAGGGCGGCGTCGGCCGCCGGCCGGCTGCGCGGCAGGGCCCGCGAACCCGCGGTGGCCGGCAGCGTCCGGGTGTCGATGTTGTCCTTGAGCAGCACCGGGATCCCGTCGAGCTGCCCGAGCGTGTGGCCGGTGCGGCGGCGGGCGTCGCTGGCGGCGGCCGCGCGCAACGCCGTCGGGTCGACGGCGACGACGGAGTGGATCTTGCCGTCCAGCGCGTCGATCCGGTGGAGGTAGGCGGCGGTCAGCGCCACGGCGCTCAGGCGGCCGTGGTCCATCCGCTGCTGGAGCTCGGGGATGGTGGCCGCGTCCAGGTCGAAGCCCAGTGACGGGCCGGCCTGGGCGGGAGCGGCGGCGGCCGGCGCGGGCACCGGGGCCGCGACGAGGCCGGCGAGGGCGAGGAGCACGGCGGACGAGCGCAGTCGGATCACGGCGTACATGTGACTCCTGAACCCGGCGGGGGTCAAGCCGCCATTCGTCGGCCCGGGTGCGATCATGGGTGTCCTGGGAGGACGTTCATGACTGCTCGCGACGCGCTGATCGCCGTGGCCGCCCTGGTGGCGCCGGACGTGCCGCAGGTGCGTGCCCGCGCCGCGGCCGCACACGACGATCCCGAGGCCTACCTGCGGGAACACGGCGACAGCCTCGACGACCGCGGCATCGACACCGCGATCCCCGAGCTGCCCTGGATCGCCTTGGTGGACGCACTCGCCGACCACGGGCTGCTGGCCGAAGTGGACTGGAAGGAAGCACCGGACGAGATCGTCGGCCGGCTGCGCGCCCTGCGATCCGCGCCGGCCGGGGACGCGGCGTGGACGTCGCTCGCGGAAGCGGACCTCCCGACCTTCGAGTTCCTGGAACTGGCGGGCGGGCAGCTGGCGGCCGCGGGCACCGCGCTCGCCGTCCTCGACATCGAGTCCGACTGCTACCCGCTCGTGCTCCTGCCGCCCGCCAGGACCGCCGACCTCCCCGGCCTGGCCGCGGCGGCGGGCTTCAAGGCCGCGGTCCTCCCGGCCTAGCGTCACCCGCTGAGCCGCACGACCTCCGCGCGGGCGTGGGCGACCCGGTCCGTCTCCCGGCCGCCGGCGCGGGCGATCTCCCGGGCCAGGTCGCTCGCCGCGGCCATCCGGTGCCTCGCCGTGCGGCGGCTGTGGACGTGCTTGCGGTAGGCCTTGCGCTGCTTCCGGAGGCCGCTGACCGCGTCGAGCAGGGGTGGGTCCAGCACGCCCGCGCCGGCTTCCGGGCCGAGCAGGTCCCGGGTCCAGGCCCGCTCGCGGCGGGCGGCGTGGCGCAGGACGTGGAACAGGAACGTCAGCTCGATCGCCGCGATCACGAACGGCAGCACGGCGACCAGGGGACCGCGGCCGCCGAGGCCGGTCATGTCGTCCCACGCGAAGTGGAACACCATCGCCACCAGCATGGTCAGCACGCCGCGCACGACGTTGCGTTCACCCGGCACCCGGCTCAGCACCCACATCAGCCCGGCGCAGAAGATGGCGCTGAACAGCGCGTGCGACACGATGCCGGACGCGCCCCGGTAGAGGAACACCTGCAGCGACGCGCCGACCTGGTTGCTGCCGAAGCTCTGCGCCGCGCCGTTGTAGACGTAGAGGACGTCCTCGAAGACCTGGAAGCCCAGGCCGATGAAGGCGCCGATGATGAACCCGTCGTAGACGCTGCGGACGAGCCGGGGCGCGAGCCCGATCAGCAGGACGAGCCCGAGGGCCTTGCCGAACTCCTCGTTGATCGGGGCGGTGAGCCCGGCGGCCCAGTCGGCGGCGAAGGCCGTGCCGCCGAGCTTCGTCCACAGCTCCAGCAGGGCGGTGTTGGCCGGGAGCGCGATCCAGAACGTCGCGGCGATCCCGCCCCAGGCGAACGCCGTCGTCAGCAGCCGGCCCGGCTGCGCGGTGTAGCGGTTCTGGTGGCGCAGCAGCACCAGCCAGGGCACGAGGTAGAGCCCGAACAGCAGGATCCCGCCGGTCAGGGCCGGGGTGTAGAAGCCGCCGTCGCCGCCGAAGTAACGCAGCATCCCGAGCGCGCCACCGCCGACGCCGACGAGGTACACCCAGAACGCCAGGTTGTGCGGCTGGAAGAAGCGGAACGGCAGGCCCCAGCCCGACTGCTCGATGGCGGCGAGCTGGGCCGTCTTGGTCTCGGACGTGGTCGTCACCGGCTCGCTCCCGGGGTGATGCTCCGCAGGACGCCGTCGATCTCGCCGCGGAACCGCTCGAACTGGCCCGGCGCGGTGCGCACCCGGAACAGCAGCGCGGGCGCGGCGTCGGCCGGCTCGCCGCGGCCGGCCACCTTGAAGGCGACGTCGAGCCCGTCACCGCTCGGCGACGTCGTGCTCTGCGCGACGCCGGTGAGCCCGGCGGTGGTCGTCACCGTGCCCCGCGTGCCGTCGATCGCGGGAGCGTCGTTGCCCTCCGAGCGCCGCACCTGGTCGAGGAAGGCTTCCGCGGTGCCGCTGTAGGCCGCGCCGCGCAGGGCGATCGTCGCGCCGCCGGTGGCCAGGACGACCTGCAGGCTCGTCGGGTTCGTGACGGAGGCGCCGGTCAGCGTGCCGCTCTGCAGCTGCCAGCCCACCGGCGGGACGGCGGTCGCGCCGTCGCCGAGGTCGAGCAGGTCACCGGCCCGGATCTCGTTGTGCCAGGGGATCGCGGCGTTGAGCGCGGGCAGCCCGTACCCGAGCAGCAGGGCGATGGCGAGCACGATCAGGGCCGGGGTGAAGGTCCGGCGGTCGAGCCCGAAGAGCCGGTGCTCGACCGGCACCCAGCCCTGCGGTGGTTCCGGCGCGGTCACGGTCAACGAACAACTCCTCGCGGGGGTCGGGTAACGGTCATCAGAACACGAACCGGCCCACCGCGGCGATCACCGCGGTGGGCCGGGTGCGTGGTGCACCCGTGCGGGTGAATCCGGGTCAGAGCCGCCCGGCGCGCTCGTACAGCTCCCGCACGGGGCCGGTGAACGCGGCGCTCGTGAGGTTCTGCGTGACGCCGTCCTCGCTCATCGTGCCCCGGCTGGTGACGCCGAAGATCGTGCCCTGGCCGGTGGCGGGGTCGAAGTCCCGCAGCCACGGGCCGCCGCTGGAGCCGCCGGACAGGTCGCAGTCCGTCTTCCAGTCCGACAGGACCGAGTTGACCTCGAGGGTGGCCGGCCGCGCGCAGGACAGCAGCGCTTCGCCGCCGGCCAACTGCGACACCGGGTAGCCGAGGATCGTGGTGCCGACCGGGGACGGCGGCTGGTCGAAGGAGACGTCCTGGGTGCCCGCGACGTCGGCGGCGTGCCGGCCGCCGACCGGGTCGAGGGCGAGCACCGCGTCGTCGTCCGTGCCGCTCGTCGGACCCGAGTAGGTGGCCGACCAGGCGAAGGCCCGGACCGGGAACACGCCGTAGGGCGCCGTCCCGTGGTCGTAGCCGGGGACGAACACGACGTTGACGATCTTGATCGGGTTGTCGAAGCGGTCCAGGCCGCCGTTGACGCAGTGCCCGGCGGTGAGGGCGACGTCCTTGCTCGCACTGGGCACCACGGTCGCGGTGCAGGACTCGTCGACCCCGGGCTCGGCGGTGAAGAACAGCCGCCCGACGCCCGCCGGGACGGGCCCGTCCCAGACCCGGCCGATCTTCTCGGCCGGCGGCAGCCAGTCCGCGCCGGCCCACTGCCGCATCCGCTCCGGCGTCCAGTGGGCCAGCGCCGCGGCCCGGTCGGCCGCGCTCACCTGCGTCACGACCTGGTCGCCGTCGGCCGCGGTGGCCGGGGCGGCCAGGACCGCCGCCGCGGTGCCGGCCACCGCCAGCAGGGTGCCGGCTCGGGAAAGGGCGCGCGAGTTCGTGGTCATGTCCGGTGGACGCCCGCCCGCCGGGGAGGGTTGTTCGCCGAGCGGGTGATCTTGAACCGCCTCACGGCGCGACGGAAGCGTCCCGGTACCTCAGGATTCCTTCGACGCCGAGCAGGAACGTCTCGCAGATCGGTGCGGGGTCGGTGAGGCAGCCCGCGGCCATCGCGCCGTCGCGGAGCATGACGAAGTGCCGGGCCGCGGGCTCCGGCGCGGTCTCGCCGGTCCGCGCGAGCAGCTCGGTGACGGTGTCCAGGAACCACTGCCGGTGGGCGAGGACGGCCTGGTGCACCGGGTGGGCGGGGTCGGGGTACTCCGCCGCGGCGTTGAGGAACGCGCAGCCGCGGAAGCCGGGGGAGCGGATGCCGTCGGCGATCGACCGGGCGACCGCCCGGACGACGTCGGCCGGCGCGCCGCCACCGGCCCGGGCGGCGTCGGCTTGGGCGCGGATCGCCTGGTCGGCGGCGGTCAGGTAGGCGACGAGCAGGTCGTCCTTGCTCGCGAAGTGCCGGTAGAGCGTGGCGCGGGTGACGGACGCCTCGGCGATGATCCGGTCGACGCCGACGGCGTGGAGGCCCTCTGTGTAGAACAGCCGGGTCGCGGTACTGAGCAGCCGCGCGCGTGCTTCGGACACCTGAACTCCTGCCTCCGGTTCGTTGGCTCCACGGTAGCAGATAGAACGGTCGGTCTTGACGACTCGCCGGTTCGCTGCCATAGTCCTCATCAGCAAGACCGATCGTTCTATCTACCTCGCTGTGTCCGAAGGGGAAAACATGACCACCACCGTTCCCGCCGCCGACGTCGCCTCGTCGCTGCGCCGGCTGTACTTCGTCCGGTTCGCCTTCGCTGTCGTCTGGGCCGCGCTGGTGTTCGCGACCGGGTCGAGCCTCGGGGTCGCCGGCGTCGCGCTGCTGGTGCTGTACCCGGTGTTCGACGTGGTCGCCGCGGTCGTCGACGTCCGTTCGTCGAAGGCGGCCCAGTCGGTTTCGGTGCTGTACGTGAACATCGCGATCAGCCTGCTCGCCGCCGTCGGTCTGGCCGTGGTCGGTTCGAGCGGGATCGCCGGCGTCCTGCGGGTGTGGGGGAGCTGGGCCGTCGTGGCCGGCGTCGTCCAGCTCGTCGTCGGACTCCGCCGCCGCGGCCTCGGCGGGCAGTGGCCGATGATCCTCAGCGGCGGCATCTCCGTGCTGGCCGGGGGTTCGTTCATCCTGCAGGCCACAAAGGACGGTGCCTCGCTGACGAACCTGGCGGGCTACGCGACGCTCGGCGGAATCTTCTTCCTCGTCTCCGCCCTGCGCCTGGGTCGTGCTCGGCGAAACACTGTAGTTGCGTGACTAAATTTAGTCAGTTAACGTAGTGCTCATGCGCCACGACACCTTCCCCGCCCCGTCCACCGTCAGCGAGCAGGCCCAGGAGTGGCTCGCCTTCGACAAGAGCGAGCTGACCTACCCGGCCCTGGACGACACCGGTGGCTGGCTCGCGCTGGCCGAGGAAGCCGACCGGTCCGCGGCCCGGCGGTTCCCGGTCGCCGACCTGCCGGTCACCGTCGAGGACCTGGACGTCGACGGCGTCGCCGTGTACGCCGCGAGGCCCGAGGGTGTCGAGGAGGCCGCGGACGAGCCGGTCTACCTCTGGATGCACCCCGGCGGCCTCGTGGTCGGCGGCGGGGACGCGTGCCGTATGACGACGGCGCGGACCGCGTCGAACGCGGGGCTGCTCGTGTGGGGCGTGGACTACCGGCTGCCGCCGCTGCACCCGTACCCGGCCGGGCTCGACGACGCGCTCGCCGTGTACCGGCGTCTGCTGCGGGACCGTGATCCGGCGCGGGTGTTCGTCGGCGGCGACTCCGCCGGCGGGAACATCGCCGCGGCCCTTCTGTTGCGCGCCAAGGACGCCGGGCTGCCGATGCCCGCGGCCCTGGTGCTCAACACCCCGCAGGTTGACCTGACCGAGTCGGGCGACACCTTCCGGACCCTGGCCGGTGTGGACAACGTCCTGCGCAGCCTGCGCACGCCGAACGCGCTCTACGCGGCCGGGGCGGACCTGCGGCAGCCGTACCTCTCGCCGGTCCTGGGCGACCTGACCGGCTTCCCGCCCACGTTCCTCCGCAGCGGCACCCGCGACCTGTTCCTCTCCAACACCGTCCGGATGCACCGCAGGCTGCGCGACGCCGGCGTCGCGGCCGACCTGCACGTGTTCGAGGCCATGCCGCACGCCGGGTTCGGCGGTGACAGCCCGGAAGACCGGGAGGCCGTCGCCGAGCAGCGCCGCTTCCTCGCCGGGCACGGCGTGCCCCTTCGCGAGAAGGAGGACGCGTGAAAGCCGCGCGGTTCAGCCGGTTCGGGGCTCCAGAGGTGCTCGAAATCGTCGACCTCCCCGACCCGCGGCCGGCGGCCGGGCAGGTCCGGATCACCGTGCGCGCGGCCGGCGTCAACGCGAGCGACTGGAAGAAACGCCAGGGCCTGATGGACCCGGACCTGCCGCAGACGATGGGCTACGAAGCGGCGGGGATCGTCGACGAGCTCGGCGAGGGCGTCACCGACGTGGCCGTCGGGGACCGGGTGTTCGGGCTGTCCGAGGGCGGTGCCGCGCAGGCCGAACGGGCCGTCCTGTCCTGGTACGCGCCGATCCCGGCGTCGCTGGACTTCGCGTCGGCGGCCGCGTTGCCGGTCGCCGGGGAGACGTCGGCGCGGGCCCTCGACCAGCTCGGCGTCGAAGCCGGCGACACGCTGCTGGTCAACGGCGCCTCGGGCAGCGTCGGCACCGCCGCCGTCCAGCTCGCCGTGGCCCGCGGCGTCCGCGTGATCGGCACCGGAAGTGCTGCTACGCACGACTTCCTGCGCTCGCTCGGGGCGGAACCCGTCGCGTACGGCGAAGGCATGCCGGAGCGGGTGCGCGCGCTGGCCGCCGACGGCGTGGACCTCGCGCTCGACGTCGCCGGGAACGGCGTCCTGCCCGAACTGGCCGACCTCGCGGGCGGCCCGGAGCACGTCATCACGGTCGCGGACTTCGCCGGCGCGCAGCGGCACGGGGTGCGGTTCAGCCGGGGCGACGGCGGCCGCGCGTACTACGTGCTGGCGGAGATCGGCCGGCTGGCCGACGCCGGGCGCTTTGTCGTCCGGGTCGGTGGCACCTTCCCGCTGGCGGGCATCGCCGAGGCGCACCGGGCCGGGGAAGCCGGTCGCGTCCGCGGAAAGCTCGTACTGCTGATGGGTTAGCGCGCCGGACAGAAGCGGACAGGATCTTCGCCGGCCCGCTCCCCGGCCGGGATTCCGTGGTGCAATGGCCTTTCGGTCCGGCAGGCCCGGTGCCGGGGAAGGTGCACGGCATGAGCCACGGACGCAGGACCGCACTCGCACTCCTGGCGCTGGTCACCGCGTGCGGCGTCGTCTCCGGCGTGGCGCCGGCGACGGCGGATCCGGTCGCCGCGCCGACGCTCGAGTTCGCGAACCCGGAGAGCCAGGCCCTGTTCGGCACCGCGTACGCGGCCGCGTTGGACAACCTGCTGCGCACCAACACGATCGGCTACGACGCCAAGTACGACAAGAGCGGTTTGCTGGACCCGGCCGTCGGCCTCGTCCGCGCCGGTGGCGGGTACGACCAGCCGTGGACCCGGGACGCGTCGGTGAACAGCTGGAACGCGACGAGCCTGCTGGCCCCGGCGCTGGCGGAGAACACGCTCTGGGCGGTCGTCGACAAGGACGCGAGCGGCGCGTTGCGGGTGCAGCAGGACGACCAGCAGTGGGACCAGGTCGTCTGGGTCACCGCCGCGTGGCACCACTACCTGGTCACGGGGGACCGGCAGTTCCTCGGCGACGCCTACCGCACCGCCGGCGACACGCTGACCATCCGGGAACACGCCGGCACGGCCGGGTTCAACGCCACGTACGGGCTGTTCACCGGCCCGTCGTTCTTCAACGACGGCATCGCCGGCTACCCCGCGCCGCCCGCCGACGCGACCGAGTCGGTCAGCACGGGCAGCTCGCCGTGGCCGGGCGTCGCGAGCGGGATGTACTTGAGCACCAACGAGGTCTACTACGCCGCCTACGTCAACGCCGCGAACATGGCCGACCAGCTGGGAAGTCCCACGGAGGCCGCCGGCTACCGGACCAAGGCCGCCGCGCTGAAAGCCGCCATCAACAACCACTTCTGGAACGCCGCGACCGGCCTGTACGACTACCAGCTGCTCGCCGACGGCACGAGAGGCGCCTACCAGGAGGGCACCGGGCTGGCGTTCGCGATCCTCTTCGGCGTCGCGGACCCGGCCCAGGCCCGGTCGATCGTCACCCACGCCCGCGAGATGACCTGGGGGCTGCCCGACACCTACCCGCACTGGGACCGCTACTCCGCCGCCCAGCCCGGCAGGCACAACGCGATCGTCTGGCCGCTCGTCCAGGGCCTGTGGGCGAAAGCGCTGGCGGAGCAGGGAAACCAGAGCGGATTCGCGTCGGAAACGGCGAAACTGGCGAAGCTGGCCGGCGGCAACAGCGGGTTCTGGGAGATCTACAACGGCGACACCGGGGTCGTCGACGGCGGCTGGCAGCGGCTCGGCGACACGGTGAAGTTCCACTGGGGCTCGCAACCCGACCAGACCTGGTCGGCCACGGCGTTCCTCGACATGGTCCACACAGGACTGTTCGGCCTGACCTTCACCGACCGCGGCCTGGCGTTCACGCCGGATCTGCCCGCGGGCTGGGGCGACGTCACCCTGCGGAACCTGCGTTACCGCAACGCGGACCTGACGATCGCCCTGCACGGGGCGGGCACCCGGATCAGCGCGTTCACCCTCGACGGCCGGCCCGCGCCCGGCAACGTCGTCCCGGCGACCTTGAGCGGCGCGCACCGCGTCGAGATCACCCTCACCGGCGCGCCCGCCGGCGACCGGGACGGCGACCATGTGGCGGACGCCGCCGACCGCTGCGCCGACACGGCCGGCACCGTCGCCGGCTGTCCCGCCCCCGGGCACCTCGAGGCCGAAGACGCGCACAACACCGGCGGGGTCAAGACGAACGTCAACCACACCGGCTACTCCGGCCGCGCGTTCCTCGACGGGCTCTGGGCCCAGGGCGCCGCGTCGTCGTTCACGCTGCACCGCACGTCGGCCGACGCCACGACGGGCGCGATCACCGTGCGGTACGCGAACGCCAACGGCGACGCGCGCACGATGACGCTGTCGGTGGCCGGGAAAGCCGTGCGGCAGGTGAGCTTCCCGGTGGTCTCCGCCAGCTGGGACGCCTGGGGCACGGTGACCTTCACCGGCGTGCCGCTGAGCGGCCGCGACCCGGTGGTGACGCTGTCGTACGCCCCCGGCGACACCGGCTCGATCAACCTCGACTGGCTGGAGTACCACGGCTGACTACCCGTGGTAGCCCAGGTTCAGCACGAGGTCCGCCACCGCGAGGGCCAGAAATACGACTCCGCCGACAAGCTGACGGGAACCGACGCGCAGGTGGGCCGTGAGCGCGCCGAGGAAGTACAGCACCAGCCCACCGGCGGCGAGGACACCCAGCAGCGGCACGGCGAGCCCGGCCAGCAGCCCGGCCGCCCCCGCGGCCAGGGCCGAGCCCAGCCACGGCAGCCACGACCGCGGGACGCCCTTCATGTCCGCCTGGGCTTTCGGGTAGTCGTGCCCGATCAGGTAGAAAACCGCGGCACTACCAGTGAAAACCGCGGCGACGAGGGTAACGCTGAGATAGGCGGCGAACATGGCCTCCCTTTCTGCTGAGCTGTCCGCCGATGGACGACGCGGGCCCGCAAGACGTGACAAACCGGGACTCGGCCGGTGACGTGATGCTGCCGGCGAATCCTCTGCCGCGGCCCTCGTGAGTGTTCAGGGCGGTTCTAACCGCCCTAAACACTCACGACCAGCCGCGGCAGACCGCTCACCGGCGCCTCGCCACGAATTCGCCACCAGCGCCCCTGCGACTCGCCGCCGAGTGGGGAAGCCGCCCGGGGGAGTGGGGTCAGCCCGCGACGAGCGGCCAGAAGACGTCGTCGACGATCGAGCGGATCCGTTCGGGGGAGACCTGCGTCAGCGTCATCAGGATGTCGTGGCGCATGAGCTGGAACGGCAGGTCCAGGACGTCCTGCGGGATGCGCGCCAGGTCGATCTCGCCGCGGTCGTGGGCGCGGCGGTACACCGGGTCGGAGCGCTTCGGGCCGTCGCCGAGAACCGTCAGCCGGACCTCCTCCGGGGTGAGGCCGGCGCTGTCGTGCAGGCCCGCGAACGTCGCGCCGACGAGCGTCGCCAGCTCGATGCGGCCGGCGTTGATGTTCCGGAGCAGCGCGAGCAGGTCGTCGCGCAGGCTGCCGGTGTCCGGGATCTCGACCGGGTGGGTGTCGCCGTAGTGCCGGATGGCGGCGAGCACCAGGGCGTTCTTGTCCGGCCAGCGGCGGTAGAGCACCGCGATCCCGGTCTTCGCGCGGTCCGCGACGGACTCCATCGTCAGCTTCGCGAACCCGGCGCCGGCCAGCTCCTCCCAGGTCGCGTCGAGGAGCGCGTGCTCCAGCTCGGTTCCCCGGCGGCGGCGTTTGACCTCGGTCGGCATGCGTCCAGGATAAGAGAGACTTGCATTCCTTCGCCAGTCCTCCTACCCTCGCCAATAAGGAAATAATCCCTCTCTTATTGGGGTAGTGATGACAGCGGACACACCGGCGCGCGACGGCGTCGACCCGAAGGTGCTGAAGACGGCGTTGATCCTGGTCGTGGGGGCGCTGGCGGTCGTGTTCGACACGACGATCGTCAGCGTCGCGCTGCACCAGCTGGCGACCAGCCTAGACGTCCCGGTCTCGACGATCCAGTGGGTGACGACCGGCTACATGCTCGCGCTCGGCGCGGCGGTCCCGCTCAGCACCTGGGCGCTCACCCGCTTCGGCGGCAAGCGGGTCTGGATGTTCGCCCTCACCGTCTTCCTCGCCGGCTCGATCGGGTCGAGCCTCGCGTGGGACGCGGGATCGCTCATCGGCTGGCGCGTCCTGCAGGGGCTCGGCGGCGGGCTGATGCTGCCGGTGATGACGACGCTGATCATGCAGGCCGCCGGGGGACACGCGCTCGGCAAGACGATGACCTGGGTCGCGCTGCCCGGGCTGCTCGGGCCGATCCTCGGCCCGCTCGTCGGTGGCGCGATCATCACGGACTACAGCTGGCGCTTCATGTTCTGGGTCAACGTGCCGTTCTGCGTCGCCGGCCTGATCCTCGCCGGCCGCTACCTCCCCAAGGACCCGCCGGCCGCCGCGCGGGCCCGGCTCGACGTGTGGGGGCTCGTGCTGCTCGTCCCGGGCATCGTGGCCGTGCTCCTCGGCCTCTCGAACGCCGGCGCGGCCGGCTTCGGCCGGTTCGACGTCCTCGCGCCGCTCGCGATCGGCGTGGTCTTCCTCGTCGCCTTCACGCTCTACGCGCTGCGTCACCGCGACCCGCTCGTGGACATCCGGCTGCTCGCCGCGCGTTCGGTCGGGTCGTCGACGGCCGTGCTGTTCCTGTCGGGCTTCTCGCTGTTCGGCGCGATGCTGCTGCTTCCCCTGTACTACCAGGAAGTCCGCGGCGTGACGGCGCTGACGGCCGGGCTCATGCTGGTCCCGCAGGGGATCGGGGCCCTGCTCAGCCGCCAGATCGCCGGCCCGCTCACCGACCGGATCGGGGCGCAGTCCATCGCCGTCGCCGGGTTCGTCGTCGTCGCGGCCGCGACCGTGCCGTTCGCGTTCGTCGACGCCACGAGCGACGGCTGGCTGCTCGCGCTGTGGCTGCTGATCCGCGGCATCGGGCTCGGCGCCGTCACGATGCCGGTCATGACGGCTTCCTACGTCGGGCTCGCCCGCGCCGAGATCGGGCACGCGAGCGTCCTGACGCGGATCGCCCAGCAGGTCGGCGGGTCGTTCGGCACGGCGGTGCTCGCCGTCGTCCTGGAGCAGGCCATCGCCGGTGCCGGACCGGGCGCGGCCGTGACGGGCTTCCACGTCGCGTTCTGGTGGGCGACGGGCTTCTCGCTCCTCGCGACCGCGCTGTGCGTGTGGCTGCCGGGGCGCAAGCAGGTCCAGGCCGCCGCGGCCGCGGCGACGTTGGCGGCGGCTCAGCCGGTCAAGTCGGGGAAGTCCTCTGTGTAGCCGAGAAGCAGGTACGGCCGCTCCGGGAGCAGCGCGGCGAGCTGTGCCCAGGCGCCGGGCGCGCCGTAGAGGTGCTTGAGATCGGCGACGACCGCGCGGGCCTCGTCTTCGGACGGCGGGGCCGCGCGGTCGAACCCGAGCAGCGACGCGCCGATCCCCACGTGCCGGTAGCCGTGCGCGGCCAGCCGCCGGACGATCGCGTGGTTCTGGAAGACGGTCCAGTCGGCGGTGAAGTAGCCGTTCGGGATCCCGGCGATCGCGAGGTCGTCGCGGGGGACGGGCACGCGCTGGACGAGCACGACGTCGTCGAGGAAGCCGTCCGGGTCCCGGTTCACCTCGACGAGGGCCGCGACGTCGGCTTCCCCGCCGAGGCGCTCGCCGGGCAGGTCCGCCCACGCGACCCGCGACCCGGGATCGTCGAGGGCGGCGGCGATGTGGGCGGCGCGGGCGTCGGCGTCGTCGCTGTCCGACCAGAGCCGGTCGTCTTGGCCGGCGTGCCCGCTCGTGTACGCACACTGGTTGACGTCGTCGAGCGTGCAGAGGACCCGGGCGGGCTCGTGCTCGGAACGCAGTTCGCCGAGGACGCCGAGCAGGTCGGTGAAGCTACTGACGTCGTCGAGCCGCGCGACGGTGTTCGTGTCCAGCCGGCCGCGTCCGGCCTCTTCGGACGGTCCGTAGCGCGTCACTCGCATGCGCGGCATCCTGCCACCTCGCGGCCGACAACCTGGAGACCCGGGCACGGCGGCTGACGTCAGGCCGGTCTGGCCGCCGGGCGACGGCGGGTGAACAGTGGCTGCAGGGCGAGCAGCAGCAGGACGTAGTACCCGAAACCCGGCCGGACGCAGGCGACGACCACCGCGAGGGCGAAGATGCCCGTGCTCACGACGAAGCTGCGGGTCCAGGCGTCCGACACGGGTTCGGCGTCGCCGTGGACCGCGGGGTCGCCGCGGACGATGAACAGCAGTGCGGTGTGGCACACACTGCCGGCGAGCAGGGTGCCGAGGTAGAACAGCACCGTGAAGCGCTGCGACTGGTAGGCGCCGATGAGCTGGGTCGGGAACGGCAGCACGGCGATCGTGAGCAGCCAGCAGAAGTTGACGAGCACGAGCGGGGTGTTGAACGCGCGCACGTGCTCGAAGATGCGGTGGTGGATGAGCCAGAACCGGCCGATCACGGCGAAGCTGAGCAGGAAGCTGAAGATCTTCGGCCAGTTCCCGGTGACGGCCTCCGTCGCGGGCGCGCCGGCCGCGATCAGTTCCGGCACGAGCTCGGTGAGCGGCAGCACCAGCAGCGTCAAGGCGATGGCGACGACGGCGTCGCTGAAGAAGACCAGCCTCTCGGGCGACCTCTGCCGTTCCATGGGGAGCTCCTGTCGGTGATCGGCCACAGCCGACCCAGGCTACTGAAGCGGCGTGCCGGGGCCGTCGGCGACAGGACTAGCGGGTCTCGCGGTCCAGGGAGGCCGGGGTGCCGCACTGTTCGTGGCCGCCGGTGAGGTCGTCGCGGACCAGGATCAGCAGCCGGGTCAGCTGGGCGCGCTGGGCCGGGGTGAGGGCCTGGAACACGTCGTCCTCGACCGCCTGCTGGGCGGCGGCGGCCTTCTCCAGGCGTTCCCGGCCGAGAGGGGTGAGCAGCACGACGTGCCGACGGCGGTCGTGGGGGTCGCGGTCGCGGGAGACGAGGCCGGCCGCCTCCAGGGGGTTGAGCTGGGTGACCAGGATGCTGGCGGCGGTGTCGACGGCGGTCGCCAGGTCGGTCTGGCCGAGCGGGCCGCGGTCGTGGAGCAGGCCGAGGATCTGGAACTGGCGCGGGGTCAGGTCGTTCGCGGTGTGCGCGTCCCGCAGCCGGCGCATGGTCTCGTTGCCGAGCAGGGCGAACATCAGGCCGGGGCTGTCGCGGTGGCCGGCGGCCGGGACGGTGGTCACCGGCTCACTGTAGCGAACTACATCGTGTAGCGTGCTAAACGATATAGTCGACTCAAGCACTTCCGGAGGACCGCCATGCTCGAAAGCCGCGATGACCTGGGTCTTGCGGGTGCGCGTGCCGTCGTCACGGGTGGCACGCGGGGGATCGGTGCCGCCACCGTGGCCCGCCTCGTCGCGGCCGGCGCGCGGGTGGTCGCCATCGCCCGCACGCCGGCCGACGTGCCGGACGGCGTGCACCTGGTGACCGCCGACCTGACCGTGCCGGCCGAGATCGAGGCCGCCGCCGAAGCGGCGCTCGGCCACCTCGGCGGCCTCGACGTCCTGGTGGCCAACGCCGGCCGCAACCGCCACGTACCCGGCGGCGTGCTCGCGGCGACCGACGACGACTGGCAGGCGAACCTGGACGCGAACCTGCTGTCGGTCGTGCGCCTGGACCGGATCCTGGTGCCGCACCTGACCGCGCAGGGCAGCGGCGCCGTCGTGCACGTCTCGTCCGGCGCCGCCCGCTACCCGCAGCCGTCGGGCATTCTTTACGCGGCCGCGAAAGCCGCGCTCAACGCCTACAGCAAGGGCCTCGCCACCGCCTGCGGCCCGCACGGCGTCCGCGTCACCACGGTGCTGCCCGGCGTCGTCGAGACCAGCGCGCTCGACGCCACTTTGGCGCAGCTGGCGGAAAACTCGGGCCGCACCGTCGACGAGGTCCGCACGCAGTTCCACGCGTCGCTGACCGTGCCGCTGGGCCGGCCGGGCCGGGCGGACGAGGCCGCGGAGCTGATCGCGTTCCTGGCCTCGCCACGCGCGTCCTACGTGACGGGCACGGCCATCACTGTGGACGGCGGCCTGCTCCCGACCCTCTGACCGCGGCGATCCCTTGGCCGGCAAACAGTTCGTCGTAGTAGCTGATCACCAGCGGCCGGGTGAGCATCGCTTCGAAGGTACCGGTGAAGCCGCGCGCGGTCCGCCAGCCGAGGTAGCCGGTGTAGTCCTGCCGCTCGGTCCACTGGGTCAGTCCGGCGACGTGGTCGGGGTCGTCCTGGTCCCGGATGATCCGGATCGTCTCGCAGCCCTGGTGTGCCAGGCTTTCGCGCAGGATCTCCAGCAGCAGGGCGGCGACGTCGTCACCCCGCCCGGGCCGGGCGAAGAGTTCGGTGAGGACCGTGGTGCTCATGTGGTCAGGCTCCGTTCGCTTGCAACAGTTCTCAGTAGGGCGCCGGGGTGTTGTGCACCACGATCAGCGTGGCGATGACGCCGGGAAGTGCGGTGTCCATGACTTTGTCCTTCCGTCGGGAGCCGGCCGCGGTGGCCGGTACCGGTGATGCTGGGCCCGGCGGCCGGGGGAGAGGCAAGGGGCGACCGGCGGGTGGACCTTCCGGCCGGGGGAAGGTTCAGAATGAGCGCCATGCGAGCAGGTCTGACGGTCGGCGAGTTCTCCCGGGTGACGCACCTCAGCGCGAAGACCCTGCGCCACTACCACGACGTCGGGCTGCTCGAACCGGCCGACGTCGACCCGGCGACCGGGTACCGGTACTACTCCCTCGACCAGGTTCCCCCGGCGCAGGTGATCCGCCGCCTGCGCGGCCTCGACATGCCGGTCGCCGACGTCAAGGCCGTCCTGGCCGCCGAGGCGGTCGCCGACCGCAACAAGCTGATCAGCGCGCACCTGGACCGCCTGGAGACGAAGCTCGTCGAGGCGCGGGCGGCGGTCGACGACCTGCGGGACCTCCTGCGACGCGCTCCCGGCGGTCCGGTGATCGAGCACCGGTCCGTGCCGGCCCAGCCGGCCATCGGGATCCGGGCCGTCATCGACCGCGCCGACGTGCTGAGCTGGTGGCAGGGCGCGCTGGGGGAGCTGAACGGCGTCATCGGCGCGCAGCACCTGCGCCGCACCGGGCCCAGTGGCGGCCTGTTCGACAGCGACCTGTACGAACACGAGCGGGGCGAGGCCGTGGTGTTCGTCCCCGTCGAGGCCGGCCTCCGCCCGGTCGGGCGGGTCACGGCGTTCGTGGTCCCGCCGGCCGAACTGGCGATCGCGGTGCACGCGGGGCCGCTGAACGACATCGACCTCACCTACGGCGACCTGGGCACTTACGCCGCCCGCCACGAGATCGGCGTCGAAGGGCCGCTGCGGGAGTACTACCTGCGGGACCCGATCGAGACGTCCGCCGAAGCCGAGTGGCGGACCGAGGTCGGCTGGCCGATCTTCCGCTCCGACGCCACCTGACGCTCAGGACCGCGCCGGAACGCGGCGAGCGCCGAGCCGGTCGACGTCGCCGAGACGCACCCCGATCCTGCCGATCGAGCCGGCCGCTTCAGTCGACGGTGAGGACGATCTTGCCCCGGAGGTGCCCGCGCGCGGCCCGTTCGTGCGCCGCGGCCGCCTTCTCCAGCGGGAACGTGCTGTCGATCGCGACGCGGATCGTGCCGTCGTCGAGCAGGCGCGCGAGTTCGGCGAGCTGCGCGCCGTTCGAGCGGACCTGGGTGGCCGTGACCGTGACGCCCAGCTTCTCGTTCTCCTCGTCGTCGAACTCGCCGAAGTACACCGGGTACAGCGCACCGCCGCGCTTGAGCGTGCGCAGGAACCGCCGGCTGTCCGGGCCGCCGACGGTGTCCAGCACCAGGTCGAGGTCACGGGCGACCTCCTCGGGCCGGACCTTCTGGTAGTCGAGGAACTCGTCCGCGCCGAGCTCCCGCAGGAACGCCTCGTGCGTGCCCGAGGCGACGGCGATGACGTGGGCGCCCCGCCACTTCGCCAGCTGCAGGGCGAGGTGCCCGACGCCGCCCGCGGCGCCGTTGACGAGCACCGTGGTGTCCGCACCGAGGGGCATCGGCTGGTGCCGGGCCGCCTGGAACGGCGACGGGTGGTCGTGGCCGAGCTCGATCAGGAACTGCCACGCGGTCAACCCCGCCATGGCCAGCCCGGCGGCGGCGACGTGGTCGACGCCGGCCGGCTTGCGGGCGAGGTCGGTGGCCGGCGCGGTCACGTACTCCGCGTACGCGGCGCCCTGCAGGCTGGCCGGGAAGCGGAGGAGGCCGAGGACTTCGTCGCCGGCGGCGAACGCCTCGACGTCGTCGGCGACGGCCTCGACGACACCCGACACGTCCGTCCCCGGGATCAGCGGCAGCGAGAACGGCGGCTTCAGCTCGGGCGGCACGTCGGGCATCCCCTCGCGGGCGTACCAGTCGGGGGGATTGACGCCGACCGCGTGGACGCGCACGAGCACCTCACCCGGCCCCGGCTCGGGCACCGGCACGTCGTCGTACCGCAGGACCTCGGGCCCGCCGAACTCGTGCAACCGGATCGCCTTCATCGTCCGTGGTGACACGGCGTTCTCCTGTCTGCGCACCGGGTACGCTGAACGGATCAACGATCCACTTATGTGGACCACTGATCCGATTATGCGGATCAGTGGTCCGGATGTCAAAGGAGGCGGAGATGCGGGCGGACGCCAAGGCGAACCACGACCACCTGCTCGTCGTCGCGGGCACCGTCATCACCGAGCACGGCGTCGACGCCTCGATGCGCGACATCGCCCGCCGGGCCGGGGTCGGGCTCGCGACCCTGCTGCGGCACTTCCCGACGCGCGAGTCGTTGCTGGAAGCCATGCTGCGCACCAGTTTCGACGAGCTGACGACGAAAGCGGCCGAGGTCGAGACCACGAGCCCGCCCGCGGACGCGCTGCTGGCGTGGCTGCGCGATTTCGTCGCGTGCACGACGAACTACCGCGGCGTGGTGACGTCGATGGTGAACGCCATCGAGGACCCGGAGTCCGCGCTGCACGACTCCTGCGTCACGATGCGCGCGGCCGGCACCCGGCTGCTCACCCGCGCCCAAGCCGCGGGCGCGGCGCGGACCGACATCGACGGCGCGGACCTGTTCGCCCTGGCCGCGTCGCTGGCCTGGCTCGGCGACCAGCCCGCGCTCGAGCCGCGCGTCGAACGCCTCTTCGGCGTCGTCATGGGCGCCGTCCTGGTGAAGGGCTAGCCCGTCACGAGTACGTCCAGTGGCCGAGCCAGGATTCGCGCCACGCCACCGTCAGCTCGCTCACCCCGTCCACACCGGACTGGTCCACGTGGGCCTTCCACGCTTCCTCCAGCGACGCGCACAGCTTGGACGCGGGCAGCTCGGCGCCACCCGAGGCGAACTGGCGCAGGGCCGACTTGGGAACGGCCAGCTTCGCCTTGCCCCGGATCACCGACTGCTCGGTGGCGCGGCAGATGAGGTACTCGACGGTGGTCAGCTCGGCCGCCGACGGCTGGGCGTCCGCCCGCGGCGCGATCTGGGCCAGCGCGCGGTACAGGCAGTCCAGCGGGGCGGCCAGACCCTGGTGCTGGCGGGCGATCTCCCACGACACCCACACGGCCATGCAGTCGGGCATCTGGAACGGGCGGTAGGCGAACGCGGGGCCGGCGAAGGTCTGGTAGTCGCCCGTCGGGTCCGGTGCCGCCGAGCCCGGGCCGTCCGGGTCCGGTGGCAGGCCGAGCCGCTTGAACAGCTCCCGCAGCAGCTTGTACGGCCGGGCCGGGGTCGAGGACTCGCCCAGCAGCTTGCCCAGGATCCGGTTGAGCCGGTCGGCGGCCACGCCGTGGATCGACAGCTGCAGGTGGACGAACGCGACGTCCGACAACGTCGTCCCGGCGCAGCCGACCACCCCCACCTGCGGGTAGCGCTGCAGGAACGCCGTGATCGCGTGCGTGGAGCCGATCCGCGCCGGCCCGACGAACGTCACCGGCAGGCACGTGCCGACCCGCTGGCGGGACCGGAGATCCCCCTTGTACAGCGGGGAGAACTCGCCGTCGGCGTGGTAGACCTCGAACCAGTTGCCCTGCCGGTGCCCCGGGCGCGTGTCGGCGAGCCAGAAGCTGTAGCCGTTCTTCTCGCACAGCTCCCGGAACCGGTCGGCCAGCTCGAACCGCGCGGCCGCGGAGGCGTCCCGCAGCGCGATCGAGAACCGGACCGCCAGCGACGCGCACGGCGGCGCGACCTCCTTGCGGGTGCGCAGGTCGTGGTTGCGGGTCTTGACGATCGTCGGCAGCTGCGCCGGGCACTGCAGGGACAACAGCGGCGCGTCGATGAGCCCGGCCGCGGCGTCGGAGATCTCGCTCGCCAGGTCGCGGATGGCCAGGCCGTGCCACTCGCACACCTCGTGCGCGCCCGGGTCGATCCCGATCAGGCCCTCGAAGGTCTGCGCGGACTCGTAGATGAACGTCGGGTTGGGCGAGGTCGTCTGGTGGAACACCCAGGCGCCCGGGCGCTGCTGCGGGCGTTCGGCCGGCTGCTGGCCGTCGACGCGTTCGACGACTTCGGTGCCGTCCAACGGCTTTCGGGTGCGGGTGCCGATCACGACGCCGGCGCCGTTCGTGGCCGAACACAGCGTCTCCAGGAAGATCGTCGTGTCGGAGTCGTCGGACACGAGCTCGCGCAGGTAGCCGTGGCGGGCCGTCGCGTGGTGCACCTCGAAGTCCACTTTGGTCACCGGCTGGCGCGCGATCTCGAAGCCGGCCCGGGCCAGGTCGGCGACGTTCCGCACGGAGATCCGCTGGTTGCGCACCTTCACCACCCCCCGGACGAGTCGAACCGGACGTCGGCGTCCAGCGGCCTGCGGCGGTCCCAGGCTCCGGCGCCCGCCCACCGCGGCGCCCCGATGCGGGACAGCGGGATCGCCGAGACCCGCCACGACACCTGGCTGAACAGCACGAGCGCGGCGAGCACCGGCAGCCCGACGGCGATCGTGAGCGTGACCTGCACGACCTCGCCCCGGCTCTGCGTCGCGACGGCCGCGGCGAACCCGGCGACGGCCGCGATGCTCAGCTGCACGAGCGCCTGCGGCAGCGTGCCGAGGTAGCCGAGCACGGTGCGGCGCGGCGGCAGCGACAACCGGCTGTAGAGGAAACCCGGCAGCAGCAACAGCATGGTGATCACGGACTGGCCGTCGCCGATGTGGCCGAGCGTCTCGGTGGCGGCCCGCCCGTAGAACCACGGGCTGCCCACCAGCATCCAGCCGAGCACGAACGAGACCGTCGCGACGGCCAGCGCGTAGAACGTCACGTTGAGCGGCCCGGACTTCGTGGAGTCCTTGAGCACCAGCGTCGCGCGCACCCGGACGTGGTCGCCGCGCGCGTCGCGGCCGCCGGAGCGGCGCCAGTACGCCCGCGCCTCGTTGTCGGCGATCCCGTTGACCAGCACCAGGTCCTGCCCGAACTCCCGGTCGGTCAGCTCTTGGGCGGCCTCGCGGAGGTTCGCGGCGGTGAACTCCGGGTGCCGCCGCAGCGAGTTGTCGAGCTCGCCCGAATCCGTCCGCACGGCCTCGCCCGTGGTGGCCGCGGCGGTGAGCCGGTGGCAGGCCGGCAGGCTGCGCGGCGACAGCTCGACGCCGGACTGGCCGGCCTCCCACTTGCGGCGGCGCACCAGGTCCGCCAGCCGGCGCAGCACGGTCTGGGCCTGCAGCTCGAGGATCTTGTGCCGGGCGCCATCGGCTTCCTGCAGCGGGGCGGCGTCCTGCCGTTCGGCCAGTGAGGCCAGGTCTTCGACCAGGCCGTCCACCTGGTGCTGGTCGGCGTCGGTGGACAGGTACATCCGGGAGATCTCGGCCTCCGGCGCGGTGCCCGCCACCAGGTGGTACGACTTCAGCGTCGCCGGGATCATCGTCTCGTAGCTCACGACGTACCCACGGCGGCTCGACGCCAGCCGCCGCCACTGCTCCCGCGCCACGGGCTGGCGCGCGTCGACGTGCAGCGGGGTCTCGTAGCTGAGCCGGTGTTCCTCGACCGTGTCGTCCAGCGCCACCACCAGCATGTAGTCGCGGACGGCGACGTTCAGCAGGTAGGCGTACTCGACGAGCAGGTCGGCGCAGCCGGCGAGGATGTCGAGCGCCAGTTCCCGGCACTGCCGGCCGTACCCGGGCACCGTGCCGCCGGCCGGGGCCAGCGCGAACTCCTCCTCCGGGTGGTTCCGCTCGGTGAGCAGCGTCAGCAGCGCCTGCTGGATGAGCCAGCGCGGTTCGTGCACCTGGAACAGGAAGGTGTTCAGCTCGTGCTTGGCGGTCTGCGCGTTCTCGTCGCCGGCGAGGATCCCGCGCAACAGCCGGTAGAGCCCGGCGGCGACCAGCCGCGACGCCTCGTGCTGGGTGAGCCGCGGCAGTTTCTGGCCCGAGCTGTCGAAGACGTCGACGGGGGAGACGTCGCGGCGCGGCAGCCGGGCCAGCGGCACCCACAGGGACCGCTGCCGGGCCGGTCGCGAGGTGGCCCGTTCGCCGTGTTCCTGCCCGATCAGGTCCTGCAGCTGTGCGGTGGCCTGGCGCTGGCCCTCGTCGAGGAGCTTGAGGCTGACGTCGACCTCGGTGCTGCGCCGCGCCGTCCCGTGCTCGACGACGGTCAGCCGTTCGGTCAGCCGGCGCACGTGGTTGAGCCGCAGCGAGGTGTCCAGCAGCGCCAGCCCGACCGCCGCGCCCTGGCGGGACAGCCGCGGCGGGGCGCCGGGAATGGGAATGGTTTCGATCGCGTGCCGGAGACTGTCGATGCCGTCCACCCCACTGAGAGTAGGAGGTGGGGCGCGTTGATACGAGAAAACGCCGGTACCCGGCGGAACTCAGTCCGCGCTCAGGTGCGCCAGTGAGGTGACGACGCGGTCGGCGATGTCCGGCGGCCACACGAACGCGGGGGACACACCGCGCTGGTGGGCCAGTCCGTGCACGCCGACCCACAACGCGACGGTGTCGGCCGCGAGGTCGGTGCTGGTGGCGACGCCGGCGCTCACGCAGTCCGCGAGGGCGTCGTGGAGCAGCTCCATGCTCGCCCGGCCCAGGGTGGCCAGGTCGGTCTCGGTCAGGGAGCTGTCGGTCAGGTCGGGCATCCAGAGCCCGCCGAACATCGTGCGGTAGCGCCCGGGGTGTGCCTGCGCGTAGCCGAGGTAGCTGTCGCAGATCGCGACCAGCCGCTGCCGAGGGCCGGTCGCGGCGTCCCGGGCGGTGCGGAGTTCGGCGTCCAATTCGGCGAAGGCGTTGCGGACGACGGCCAGCATGATCGCGGGCTGGTCGGGGAAGTGGCGGTAGATCGACGGCGCGGCGATCCCGACGTGCCGCGCGACCGAGCGCAGGGTGATGGCGCTTTCGTCGCCCGTCTCGTCGAGCAGCTCGACCGCCGCCGCCACGATCTCGTCGCGCAGGCGGGCGCCCTCGCCGCGGCGGTTGCGGGTGCGGGTCGCGGTGCCTTCGGTGTCCATGCCGTCAGTTTACGCCATGAAACTTACAAGCGTTAGCTCTTGCGCTCGGTACGCTAACGCTCGTAGGGTTACGGCTGTAAGCACAACCGATCGGACGGAGCAGCCGCCATGGGAACCACCACTGTCACCACCGCCACCGAGGTCGTCCTGCCGGGCAAGGTCGAAGTCTCCGGCCTCCAGGTCCGCACCCGCACCCTTCCGGCGCCCGCCGCGGGCCAGGTCGTCCTGAGCATGGACGCGACCGGCGTTTCCTTCGCCGAGCAGCAGATGCGGCTCGGGAAGTACTTCAGTCAGCCACCGTTCCCGTTCGTCCCCGGCTACGACGTCGTCGGCACGGTCACTGCGACCGGCCCGGACGTCGACCCGGCCCTGGCCGGCCGCCGGTTCGCCGCGGTCACCAAGGTCGGCAGCTGGGCCAGCGCCCAGGTGCTGGCCGCCGCCGACCTGGTGGCGGTGCCGGACGGGGTCTCCGCGGCCGCCGCCGAGACCGTCGCGGTCAACGGCGTCACGGCCTGGCAGATGCTGCACCGGAACACCACCGTGCGCGCCGGCGGGACGATCGTGGTCCTGGGCGCCAACGGCGGCGTCGGCTCCACGCTCGCGCAGCTGGCCCGCCACGCCGGGATCACGGTGCTCGGCACGGCGTCGCCGCGCCACCACGCGGCGCTGCGCGAGCTGGGCGTGACCCCGGTCGACTACCACGACCCGCAGATGTACCGGAAGCTCCGTGAGCTCGCGCCGGACGGCGTGGACGCGGTGTTCGACCACGTCGGCGGGGCCGGCGTGGCGGACTCGTGGCGGCTGCTGCGCCGTGGCGGCACCCTGGTGTCGTACGGCACCGCGGCGTCCAAGGACACCGAGGGCAACTCGCAGCTGCCGGTGCTGAGGCTGTTCGCCCGGCTGGCGCTGTGGAACCTGCTGCCGAACGGCAAGAGCGCGCGGTTCTACAACTTCTGGTCGGGCAAGCGCCGCCTGAACACCTTCCGGGCCCGGCTGCGCGAGGACCTCACGCAGGTGCTGCGGCTGGTGGAAAGCGGCGTCCTGCGCCCGCAGATCGCCGCGGAGTTCCCGCTGTCGGACGCCGGTGCGGCGCTGGCGCTCGCCGAGTCGCGGACCGTCGCGGGCAAGGTCGTGATCGTGGCGGACCCGGGCCGGCCGTGACCCCGGGCGCCGGTCCGCCCCGCTCGCGGAACCGGCGTGGGGAAGGCGGCCGGCTCCGCGCCGAGATCCTGGCCGCCGCGACCGCCCTGCTCGACGCCGGCGGTGACCCGCGGGCCGTGACCCTGCGCGCCGTCGCCCGCCGCGCCGGGATCACCGCACCCTCGATCTACCGCCACTTCCACGACCGGCCCGCGATCCTGCTGGACGTCGTCCGCCAGGGGTTCGCCGAGCTGTCCGGCCGGGCCCGGACCGCCCTCGCCGACGCGGGCCCCGATCCCCGGCTCCGGCTGCACGCCGTCTGCCACGCCTACCTCGGCTTCGCCCGGGACCATCCCGAGCGGTACGGCGCCATGTTCGGCGGCACCTGGAGCCCGGAGGCCGCGCCCGGCGAGCTGGCCGCCCTCGGCGAAGAAGCACTGCGCGTCCTGACCGGCTGCCTCGCCGACTGCGTCGCCGCCGGGTACTGCACCAGCACCGATCCCGCCGCCGACGCGGTCGCGCTGTGGCTGGGCCTGCACGGGCTCGCCCACCAGCGCGCCGTCACCGACGTCTTCCCGTGGCCCGCCGACATCGTCGAGCGGATCGCGTTTCCCCTGTCCCGCCTCACTTCCGGAGGACTCCCGTCATGACCACCGCCATCGCCGCCGCCCCGGTCGCCCGCGCCGGGGACACCGACAACCGCGCCACCTACCTCAGCTTCGGCCTCGCGTACGTCTTCGGCCACGGCGCCGCCGCCGTGTCCGGGGGCGACGACCCGCTGGTCCGCCTGCCCGGGTGGCTGCCGATGACGCTGCTCGGCCTCGGGCTCGCCGCCGGCACCGTGTTCGCCACCCTCGCCGCGGCCCGGGCCCAGCGCGGCGGCGCCGACGTCCTCAGCGGCCGGCTCCTCGGCCTGTCCTGGGTCGGCGGCTTCACGGCGCTCTTCCTCGCCATCACCGGCCTGACGTCCACAATGGACTCGCCGGACCTGGCCACCGTGCTCTGGCCCGCCGGCTCCGGCCTCGTCGTCGGCCTGCTCTACCTGGGCGAAGGCGCCGTGCGCCGCAACGTCCTGCACTACGGCCTCGGCAGCTGGCTCGCCCTGGTCTCCACCGCCTCGCTCGCCTTCGGCACGCCCGGGCTGTTCTGGGTCCTCGCCGTCGCCGGAGGTGGTGGTTACGCGGTCGCGACCGTCCTCGAACACCGCCGGCTCGCCGAAGGTGCGAACCGCTGAGCGACGTTCCCGCTGCTCGAATTGTCGTTCGACAGTTTCGACGTTTCCGGTGACCGCCGGGGCGCCACCACTTTCCTCACGATCGAAAAGGACTGATCATGACCAACACCATTCTTCGCGGTATCGGCGTCGTGACCCTCGGCGCGGCGATGACGCTGTCCGCGCAGTCGGTCGCTTCGGCGAGTTCCGGGACCTATCAGGACTGCCGGGGCGTCACCGTCGACAAGACCGCGCCGGTGGTCAGCCGGGCGAGTGCGCTCATCAAGGCGCCGCTGGCGGAGATCTGGCGCCTGCACACGGACATCGACCACTGGCAGAGCTGGATCCCGGAGATCGCCCCCGCGCACAAGGAAACGCCGGGGCCGCTGCGGCCGGGCTCGGTGTTCTCGTGGTCGCCGCAGAACACGCACGCCGAGTCGACGATCAAGACCGTGAAGCCCTTGGGGTGCACCGCATGGGGCGCGCCCGTCAACGGCATCACCGGCGTGCACTTGTGGACGTTCAAGCCGACCGGGGACGGCGTACTCGCGACCACCGAGGAATCCTGGGCGGGCCCGCCGGTCGAAGCCGACGTTCCCGGTAATCAAAGCAGCCTCGACCAAGGCCTCGCCGACTGGGTGCACCGGTTGCGGGACACCGCCGAGGCGCGGTCCGGCTGTCACTGATCTCCGGGGAATGCCGGTGGCCTTCCGAAAAGGGAGGCTGCCGGTATTTTTACCGTCATCGCCCGGCCGGCGAATTCGCGTCCGAACCCGCCGCGCCCTGACAAACTCCGGTTTTACGGCGCTTGTTCCGGAAGAAACCGGGACCTGGCGCCGAAACCTTGCGCCCGCTCCCTCGTTGGGTGAGTATCTCGGATCAATCTGCACGTGCAAGAGCGTGAGCAGCGGCACGGGCAAGGGCATGAGCAAGAGCATGGGCGAGGGGGAGCGGTGACCGACGTGGTACCGGCGGAGGCCGGGGCGAGGGATGTCCCGGACGACGCGGTCCTGATCGAAGCGGTGCGTGGCGGGGACGTCGCGGCGTACGGCCGGCTGTACGACCGGCACTACGTCGCCGCTCGCCGGGTGGCGGCCGCGATCGCGGCCGACGCGGCGGAGCGGGACGACCTGATCGCCGAAGGATTCACCCGCGTACTACGGATTCTGCGCTCGGGGGAGGGGCCGAACGAGGATTTCCGGCCCTATCTCCTCACCACGATCCGGAACACGATGATCACCTGGCGCCGGCACGACGCGTCCGTCTCGGTGGTCGCCGAGGTGCCGGACGTGCTGCCGAGCGCGGGAAGCGACGAGCAGGTGGGCAGCCGGCTGCACGCCACCGTCGCCGCGGCCGCCTTCGCCGGCCTGCCCGAGCGGTGGCGGATCGTGTTGTGGCGCACGGAGATCGAGGGCGAGTCGCCGGCGCGGATCGCGCGGGACCTGGGGATGTCGCCGAACAGCGTCGCGGCGCTGGCCTACCGCGCCCGGGAGGGGCTGCGTCAGGCCTATCTGGACCAGCACGTCCCGGCGTCGCAGCGGCGGAACTGCCGCGACGTCGGCGGTCAGCTGGGCCGGTGGGTGCGCGACGGCATCGGGCACCACAAGGCGAGCCGGATCCGGACGCACCTCGACGGCTGCGCGGACTGCCAGGAGCTGGTCGCGAGTCTCCGGCGGCTCAACGAGGAGCTGCCCGCCGCGGTCGCGCACGTCGCGGCCTGATCGGGGCGGTGGACAGGAACCCGCCGACGTGCTGGGGTTGGGGTCCAAGCCGGACTGGGGCGGTCGGTGAATTTCCGCCCCTCGACGCCCGAGGAGCGCGGCCCTGAGCCTTTCCGAGTACCTCCGCGAGAACTGGATCGACGTCGTGAACGACGCGATCCTCCACGTGGACCTCACCCTCGCGGCGATGGCGCTGGCCGTGCTGATCGGGATGACGCTCGGGCTGCTCACCTACCGGCGGCGGTGGCTCGGCTCGATCGCGACCACGACGACCGCGGCGTTCCTCACCATCCCGTCGATCGCGTTGCTGGGCATCCTGATCGGCCCGTTCGGGCTCGGGCTGACGAACGTCCTGTGCGCGCTGGTGCTCTACGCGCTCCTGCCGATCACACGCAACACGATCGTCGGGCTGCGCGGCGTCGACCCCGCCGTGGTGGACGCCGCCCGCGGGATGGGGCTCGGCCGGGCGCGGCTGCTGTGGCGCGTGCGGCTGCCGCTCGCCTGGCCGGTGATCCTCTCCGGCATCCGCGTCTCGACGCAGATCACCATCGGGATCGCGGCCATCGGCGCGTACGTCAAGGGCCCCGGGCTCGGCAACGAGATCTTCGACGGCCTCGGCCGGTTCGGCTCGGTGAACTCGCTGAACCAGGTGCTGACCGGGACGCTCGGGATCGTGGTGCTGGCGCTGCTGTTCGACCTGGCGTTCGTGCTGGTCGGCAAGCTGACGACGTGGCGGCGTCCGCTCGCCAGGGAGGCGGCGGCGTCGGCCGACGCCGCGGGCACGGCCGGCGAGACGATCGAGCTGCGGGACCTGAGCAAGCGGTACCCCGGCCAGGCCGCGCCCGCGGTCGACCGCCTCACGATGCGGATCCCCGCGGGCGAGATCGTCGTGCTGACCGGGCCGTCGGGGTGCGGCAAGACGACGACCATGCGGATGATCAACCGGCTCGTCGAACCCACCTCGGGTGCCGTCACGGTCGGCGGCACCGACGTCTCGGCCCTCGACCTCGACGAACACCGGCGCCACACCGGGTACGTCATCCAGCAGGTCGGGCTCTTCCCGCACCTGCGCGTGGACGCCAACATCGGCGTCGTGCCGCGGGTGCTCGGCTGGACCCGGCGCCGCGTCGCCGCCCGCGTGGGCGAGCTGCTCGACGTCGTCGGCCTGACCCGCGAGCACGGAACCCGGTACCCGCGCGAGCTTTCCGGCGGCCAGCAGCAGCGCGTCGGCGTCGCGCGGGCGATGGCCGCGGACCCGCCGGTGCTGCTGATGGACGAGCCGTTCGGCTCCACCGACCCGATCACCCGCGCCCGGCTGCAGGACGAGTTCCTGCGCCTGCAACGGGACGTGCGCAAGACGATCGTGTTCGTCACGCACGACTTCGACGAGGCGCTCAAGCTCGGCGACCGGATCGCCGTGCTGCGGCCGCGGTCGGTGCTCGCGCAGTACGACACGCCCCAGGCGATCCTCGCCGCGCCGGCCGACGACTACGTCGCGGCCTTCGCCGGCTCGAAGCGGAACCTGAAACGGCTCGCGCTGATCCCGCTGGCGGACCTCGAACTCGGCGCGCCGGCGGACGGCCTGCCGCCGGTCTCGCACCGGGCCACCCTGCGGGACGCGCTGGACACCATGGTGCGCACCGGAAGCACCGCCGTCGTCGTCACCGATGGCGAGCGCGCACTGGGCGTGTGCGACGTGCCGCGCCTGATCGCGGCACTCCAGCCGGCGGAAGGGACGCCCGCGCCCACGGTCCCGGACGCCGGGGGAGCGCCCGATCCGCGTCCGGACACCGAGGTGCCCGAACGGTCCCGAAGCCGGCTCGGGCTGCTGGTGCGCCCGGTCCTGCTCGCCCTCGGCCTGCTGGCGCTCTACCTGATCGTGCGCGCGCAGCCGCTCGACTCGATCGAACAGCGCTACCTCAACGCCGGCGAGATCTTCACCGAACTGGGCGCGCACCTGCGGCTCACGCTGATCTCGACGGTCTGCACCATCGTCATCGCCCTCCCGCTCGGCATCCTGCTCACCCGCGCGGGCGCCCGCTGGGCCCGGCCGGTCGGGCTGGGCCTGGGCAACCTCGGCCAGGCGATCCCGTCGATCGGGCTCGTCGTGCTGCTCGCGCTCTGGACCGGCACCGGCACCGCCACGGCGGTGACGGCGCTGGTCGTCTACGCGACGTTGCCGGTGCTGCGCAACACGATCGTCGGGCTCGACGGCGTCGACCCGACCCTCGTCGACGCCGCGCGGGGCATGGGCATGACGAAGACGGCGATCCTGTGGCGGATCGAACTGCCGCTGGCCGTCCCGGTGATCCTCGCCGGGATCCGGACGGCGCTGGTGCTCACCGTCGCGAGCGCGACGCTGGCCACCTTCATCGACGGCGGCGGTCTCGGCGGCGGGCTCGTCGCCGGGATCGGGCTGTACCGCCCGATCCTGAGCCTGACCTTCGGCATCGTCGTCGCCGCGCTGGCGCTCTTCGCCGACTGGCTGGGCCTGGTCGCCGAGGAGGTCCTGCACCCGCGCGGAATGTAGCTCCCCCACTTCAAGGAGGCTCCACCCATGCTCCAGCGCACGACAGCCGCCGTCCTCGCGTTCGTCGCGGCGGCGGCGCTCACGGCCGGGTGCACGATCGGCAAGGACGAGACCGGCGCCCAGGTGGGCGCGGGATCCATCAAGAAGATCGACGCGTTGAGCGGCGCGCAGATCCGCGTCGGCTCCAAGGAGTTCGACGAGCAGCTGCTGCTCGGCCAGATCGCGATCGTCGCGCTGCAGGCGGCCGGGGCGAGCCCGCAGGACAAGACCAACATCACCGGCTCGAGCAACGTCCGCCAGGCGCTCACCAGTGGCGCGATCGACCTGTACTGGGAGTACACCGGCACCGCCTGGATCAGCTACCTCAAGCAGACCAAGCCGACCGCCGACCCGCAGGCGCAGTACGACGCGGTGAAGCAGGCCGACGCGGCGAACCAGGTCACCTGGTGGGCCCGTTCGCCGGCCAACGACACCTACGCCCTCGCCGGCAACCCGGCGGCCCTCGCCAAGACCGGCGTCAAGACGATCTCGGATTACGCGGCGCTCGCGCAGAAGGACCCGGCCGCGGCCTCGACGTGCATCGGCCCGGAGTTCAAGAGCCGGGACGACGGCTTCCCGGGTGTGGAGAAGACCTACGGGTTCACCTTGCCCGAAGCCCAGGTGCACGTGCTGAACGACGCCGTCGTCTACACCAGCATCGGCAAGGGCGACCCCTGCGGCTTCGGCTCGGTCGCCTCCACCGACGGGCGCGTGGCCGGGCAGAAGCTGACCGTGCTCGACGACGACAAGCACTTCTTCCCGACCTACAACCCCGCGATCTCGATCACCTCGGCGATCGCGCAGAAGTACCCGCAGCTGGAGCAGGTCTTCACGCCGATCGCCGCGAAGCTCGACACCGCGACGCTCACGGACCTGAACAAGCAGGTCAGCGTGGACGGCCGGAAGCCCGCCACGGTGGCCCACGACTGGCTGAAGGCGGCGGGCTTCATCAGCTGAACCGCCCCGCCGGCGGGGCGGTCGGTATGCTTCGAGCGGCGGGTGACGCGCACCGTGGTGGGCGTCACGTGTCGACGAGGCTTGAGAAGACAGGCACACCGTTGACGAGCGGGCCGGACCGCTCAGCGCCTGACCGGACTTCAGGTACAACGGAACGAGAGCGGGCCGATGTCTTCAGCGAGCGCCGACCGGCTGGCCGGCGACCCGGCCCCGGCGGACGCCGACCTGCGGGACCTGTTCGGTCAGTCCACCGCGTTGTTCGCCTCGCTGAGCGGGCCCGCCCACGTGCTGGAGGCCGCGAACCCGGCGTTCGGCAAGGCCGTCGGCAGTGCCGGCCGGCTGGCGGCCGGTCGCCCGCTCGGGGAGCTCGTGCCGGAGCTGACCGGGCAGGGCCTGCTCGACCAGCTCGACCGCGTCTACCGCACCGGGCAGCCGTTCACCGGCCGCGACGCCCGGGTGCTGCTGGGGACCGGGACCGACGTCCGGGAAGCGTTCTTCGACTTCACCTACGAACCCCGCCGGGACGCCGCCGGCGCGGTGACCGGCGTCCGCGTCATCGGCGTCGAAACCACCCAGATCAAGCACGCGCAGCGGCTCACCGCCGAGCACCGCGCGCTCCTCGAGCAGATCGCCCGGCAGGCCCCGCTGGCCGACGTGCTCGACGGCATGGCCGCCACCATCGAGCACCTCACGCCGGACGTGCTCGTCTCCGTGCTGCTCGCCGACCCGGACGGCCGCCACCTGCGTCACGGCGCGGCGCCCAGCCTGCCCGGCTTCTACAACGAGGCCATCGACGGGATCGCCACCGGCGAAGGCGTCGGCTCGTGCGGCACCGCCGCCCACCGCCGGCAGACGGTGATCGTCACCGACATCGGCGAAGACCCGTTCTGGGCCGACTTCCGGGACCTGGCCGGCCGCGCCGGGCTGGCGGCCTGCTGGTCGACGCCCATCCTCGGCCGCGACGGCCGGCTGCTCGGGACGTTCGCCATGTACCACCGCGCGCCCCGCGCCCCGCAGGCCAACGACCTGGCCCTCGCCCGTCTGTTCGCCGAGACGGCCGCACTGGCCATCGAACGGCACGAGGCCGAGCGGGCCCGGCTGGTCGCCGAGGAGAAGGAACGGGCGATCCGCGACGACCTGGCGTTCCTGCTCCACGCCAGCACGGCCCTCGCCGCGGATCTGGACCACGTCCAGACCCTGCAGCAGCTCGCGGACCTCTACGTCCCCAAGCTCGCTCCGCTGGCGGTCGTCGACATCGTCCAGGACGGCCACCTGCGCCGGGTCGCCCAGGCCGCCGCGGACCCGTCGCCCGCCGACCCGGACCCGGAGATCGGTGGCACCGTCGCGGACGTGCTGTCCTCGGGCCGGACCGTGCGCGCGGCCGGACCGGGGCCGGGCTTCACCGAGTCCCTGTGCGTCCCCCTCACCGAGCGCGGGCACACCTTCGGCGCGGTGACCCTGTTCACCACCAGTGACCACCCGTTCGACGAGCACGCCGTCACGCTGGTCGAAGAGCTCGCCCGGCGCGCGGCGTCGGCCGCCCGCAGCGCCCGCCAGTACCACCAGCGGGTCCGGCTCGCCCGTGACCTGCAGGCCGGCCTGCTCATGCCCGACCTGCCCGAAGTGCCCGGCGCCGAGCTCGCCACCTTCTACCACCCGGCAGGCGAAGGTCTCGAGATCGGCGGCGACTTCTACGACGTCTTCGAGCTGGACGACCGCACGTGGGCGTTCATGCTCGGCGACGTCTGCGGGCGGGGCGCCAACGCGGCGACCACGACCGCGCTGATCCGGCACACGGCCCGCGCCGTCGCGCCGCTGCTGCGGGACCCGACGGCCGTGGTGACCGCCATCGACACCGCGCTCAGCAACCGGCCGCACGCGCACGGCACCGACTTCGCGACGCTCGTCTACGGCCACCTCGCCCGCGACGCCGACGGGCTCGTCCTCGACCTCATCCGGGCCGGCCACAACCTGCCCCTGCTGCTCGACGCCGACCACCGCATCCACGAGCTGGACATCCCCGGCCGCCTGCTGGGCATCCACACCACACCGCGGCTCACCGAGCGGCGGATCCGGCTGCGGCCGCGCGAAAGCCTCATCCTGCTCACCGACGGCTTCCTCGAAGCCCGCGACCCGGGCCGGGAAGAGTTCGGCGACCGGCGGCTCGTCGACGCGGTGGCCGCCGCGCCCCGCCACGCGACCGCCCAGCAGCTCCTGCACGCGATCACGTCCGCGGTCCGGGCGTTCACCGGCGAAGCGGAGGCGGCCGACGACCAGGCCGCCCTGATCATCACCGCCCGTGACTGACCGACATGCAGTGCGACGGGTAGTCATCCACTCACCGGGACGGTGCTGCGTCGGACGTGGCACGGCTGTACCGTCATGGGGCAGCGGTTCAGCCCGGGAGCCGTCGCACCCCGAACCCGCGGTCCCCGCTTGGGGCCGGCGTGCGACCGGACTGGTGCCCCTGTGGTTTGGCCTCACGGTCCACCCGAGGAGGCCCTCCGCCGTGTCCGAAACCCGGTCGCCCGACCCGTCCGGATCGACCGCGTGCTTCCGCATCACGACCAGCGCCGGCGCGACCGTCCTGGCGGCGGCCGGTGAACTCGACCTGACCGTCACCGGCCGGCTCGCCGCACTGCTGCACCGCGAGCTCGGCCTGGGCCCGGCGGCGATGGTGGTCGACGCGACGGCGGTGACGTTCTGCTCGGCCCGCACCGTGACCATCCTGGTGACGACCGCCGCCGACGCGAAGGCCGCCGGGATCCCGTTCGCGATCGTGACCCGCAGCAGCGCCGTCCTGCGCCCGCTGACGGCGCTGGGGCTGGAGCGGGAGCTGCCGGTGCACGGCGACCTCAGCCAGGCGCTCGCGTGGCTCGAGCTGCTGCCCCAGCTGGCCGAGCCGGTGACCGAAAGCTAGGCGCTTCCGCCGTCAGCCGCAGGCCCGCTTCGACGAGAAGCCACCCGAGGCGCGCCCGTCGCGTTCCTGCTCTTCGCCGGTACTGCGACCGGCCGGCGGCCTGACGCAGCTCCGCCTCGCGTTCGCGGACCAGGCCCTCGGCCAGCAGAAAGTGCGTCACGATTCATCCCCCTCAGCCGGACCTTCCGGGTCCTCCGGTCGCACCTGCCGCGGGAACGCCGACCAGTGCGTGATCACGTTGTCGTCGCCCGGCCGCGCGTCCCGGCGGTAACGGTCGATCACTGCTTCGACCTCGGCGCTCATCGCCGCCGTCTCCTCGGGAGTCAGCGACAGCCTCCCGTCGTCGAAGACGGCCTTGTCGTGCCACCGGTCCATCCACCGCGGAAGCTCGCTGAGGAACTGCGTCTCGGCCTGGTAGCGCTGCTCGAGCGAGGACCGCAGGAACGTGTTCAGCGGGCCGGCCAGGTCGGGATCGTCGATGAAGTCGACGGCCCGCATCCGGGTGGACTGCTGCGCCGAGCGCCACCAGCGTTCGCGCTTGTTCCCGCGTCCGGTGTCCTCCTCGACCAGGCCGGCTTCGGCCAGCAGCCGCAGGTGCCAGCTGGTGGTCCCCGAGCTTTCGCCGACGCGTTTGCCCAGCCCGGTCGCGGTCGCCGGGCCATCCGCCTGCAGCAGTTCGAGCATCCGCATCCGCAACGGGTGGCCCAGCGCGCGCAGCATCCGTGCGTCGAGCGGTCGCGACGCCTCCCGGCTGTTCTCGGTCATGCCGCTACCGTAGACCACAGAGGATCCTATGCAAAGGATTCTCTGCAATCTGCGGAAGAACCGGCTCGGGACCCGCTCGTCAGTGGAGCCGGACGTCGTGGCGGTGGCACTGGCGGCGAGCCGAGGCGGTCTGGGGCCGGGCCGCCGTCAGCCAGATGTCCTGCACCACGTCGCGGCCGTGGCGGGCCGGTACCGTCGTGGCGGCCGGGCGGTGCCGGGCCGCGGCCGTGATCAGGACGTAGGACCCCGCTCGCGGGGCCTGCATCGTGAAGCCCCCGTCGGCCGCCGACGTCGCACGGGCGGTCTGCCTGCCGTGCGCGTCGACCAGGGTCAGGGTCGCCTCCGCCAGCGGCGCCCCGGCCGCGTCGTGGACGCGGCCGGTGATCGCGCCCATGCCCGGGACGGCCGGCTCGGGGAGCAGGCCGGGCTCGTCGCCGGTGGCGATCTCGTGCAGCAGCCGGCGCAGGTGGATCAGCTCGACCAGGACGGGCTCGTCCGCGGGGGAGCAGTGCTGCGCGAGGGCGGCCTCCACGAGACCCAGCAACGCCGTCAGGTCCGCTTCGCCGGGGTCGGCGACGGCCGTCGCGACGTCGGCCAGGGCCCGGGCGGGTACGGCCAGGGAGCGGTCGCCCGCACGGCCGCGGCGCAGGACGGCGACCAGCCGGTGGGTGTGCTGCACCAGCGTGGCGGCCAGCGTCAGCCGGTGCCGGGTGGTGCGGGACCCGCCACCCCACGGCACGGCGGCCACCAGCGGCGCGGCCACGAGCCGCAGCTGGCGCAGGTCGTTGTCCAGGACGCGGACCCGGGCGTCGAGGTCCGGGACGCCGGCGTGGCCCTCGATCCGGTCCGCCACGGCGGTCAGCAGCTCTGACAATGTGCGCGCCAGGGCGCGGTGGGTGGTGCGGACGGTGTCGCGGGTGCTCAGCGGCGTCAGCACCAGGCCGACCCCGACGCCGACGGCCGCGCCGATCGCCGTCTCCTCCAGCCGCAGGACGAGCAGGCCCGTCGAGAACTCGTTGAGCACGCTGTAGAGCTGGCTGACCATGATCGTGACGAAGAAGATCATGTAGGCGTAGGACAGCCGTTGCAGGTAGAAACCGCAGAACATGCTGCCGACGATCACCGCGAGCACCGCCGCCGGGTGCCCGGCCGTCAGGTGCGCGAGCCCGATGCCCGCGCCCAGCCCGACCAGGGTGCCCGCCACGCGGTTGACCGACTTGAGGAACACCTCCGACCGGGTCGCCGTGCCGGTGAACGCGACGAACGCGGCGATCACCGCCCAGTAGTAGCGCTGCTCGGACAGCAGCCGCCCGAGCACGATCGCCAGCCCGCCCGCCACGGCCACCTGCACGGCCTGGCGGGTCGTGAAGTCGAGGCGGCGCAACGGGTTCCACGCGCCGCCGCGGGGTTCGACGTCGCCGGCCGCGGCCGCGGACCCGGGCAGCGCGCCGAGCGCGATCGACACGGCGGGCTCGAAGTCGCCGGTGCCGGCGAAGCCGTCCTGGCCGGCGCGGCGGACGACGCCGAGGTAGTCGGTGACCGCCACGGCCACCAGCCGGACGGGGGACCCGCCCGCCTGGGCCAGGAGGGCCTCGGCCGTGCGCCCGGCGGTGGCGTAGTCGTTGCGGGCGAACAGGTCGAGCAGGTGGGCCGCGCGGGTCACCAGGTCCGGCGCGTCGCCGGGGCCGAGCTGCGCGCAGGCGGTGACGAGCAGGTCGATCGCGAGCTGCGCGTCCATCGTCGTGCGCCGGATCGACGCCGCCGGGACGGCGCCGGGCAGCACCGGGACCTCGGCCGACCACGCCTCGATCATCAGCGCGGACTCGGCGAGCCGGGCCTGCGCCGCGTGGATCCGCCGGGTGAGCCGCTCGTCGGGCCCGGCTTCCAGGAGGGTCGCGCAGAGCCGGACGACCGCGCGGGCCCGGGCGCCGAACGCGCGGCGGGTGCGGGCGAGCGTGCGGGCGGGGTTGCCGCGCAGCACGGTCAGCGACAGCAGCAGCACCCAGACGGTCGCGATCACGACGGCGAGGAGCATGGCGGGCAGCCCGCCGAGCGTCGCGTGCAGGAACGCGGCGAAGAAGTAGCCCATCCAGACCATGAAGCCGTAGAAGAAGAACGGCACGCCGAACCGCCGCACGAACACGGCGGTGAACATCACGACGACGAACACGGCGAGCATGAGGTCGGTGTGCGGCGCGACCGCGATGCCGAGCGCCATCCCGAGCCCCATCGCCACCGGGAACAGCGCGGCGGTGCGGACCTTCGGCCAGACCCCGGTGCCGCTCAGGGCCATCGAGCCCATCATCGCGGTGATGGCGCCGAGCAGGACCGCGACCAGGGTGGCCTGCGGCGCGGCCCCGGTCAGCGTCGCGAAGACGTACTCGACGGCCAGCCCGGTCGTCATGGCGACGGCCGCCGAGACCGCGCTCCACAACCGGGTCAGCCCCGGGTCCGAGCCTCTCGCCTTGTCCCTGATCCGGTGCATCGCCGTCGACGCGCGTCCCATTCGAGTGATTTCTCCTACCCCCGGTCGTGGATATCGGTATCATGCCGATAATTACCGGTATGATACCGATATGCCTTGCGGCCGGGCAATCGGCCGGAAGGTAGGTTCACGTGATGGACGCGCTCGACCTCATCGAGGCCCACACCGCGGTCATGGTGCGCAACTTCGAGCTGCTCAGCCGCCGCACCGACATCTACGACGAGCTCGACCGCGCGGGCTACCTCCTGCTGCGCACGCTCGAAGTGACCGGCCCGGCCGACATCACCACACTGGCGACGCGGCTCGGCCTGGACCCGTCCACGGTGGGCCGCCAGGTGGCGGCGATGACGGCGGCCGGCCTGGTCGAACGGACCCCGGCCCCGGAAGACCGCCGCCGCGGCATCGTCGCGGCGACGGCGGAGGGGCGGCTGCGCGCCCGCCGCGTCCACGACCGCCGCCGCGACAACCTGGCCGTGATGTTCGACGGCGCGCCCGAGGACGAGCTGCGGGTGATCGGGGAGTCGTTCGCCCGCTACAACCAGGCCGTCGCCCGCCACTACGACGTGAGCCTGCTGCCGGACTGAGCCCGGGTCAGCGGCGGACCAGCTCCCGCCCGAGGTTGAGCGGGTCGTCCTCGGGGCCGGCCACGGAGTGCTCGACGTGGAAGAGCGGCTGGCCGCTGCCGGCGGTGAAGACACGGCCGTCAGGCGCTTCGAACCGGTCGGCGCCGAAGAAGAACGCACGCCGGTGCTCGTGGTCGAGGCGCACCAGCCGGGCCGCCAGGAACCCGCGCCGGTCGTCGCGGAACGCCGCCACCATGCCGGGGCGCGGGTCCAGCATCGCCTGCGTGTGCTCGGGGGCCACTATGAAGGTGGTCATCTCGATGACCGACATCGTCAGCTCCTCATGCCTCGGTCCGGCCGGATAGGTCGGAACCTTGATAGTCATGAGTAGTGACTAAGTGTCGGATGTATTCCCGCTTGGGGGGCGATCGGTGCGACACCGCCGACCCGCAGGCTGCGCCTGGCCGGCCGTGTCGTCGACGAGGGCCGGCCGTTGCGGCGAGCTGCGCCACGGTTCCAGGTGCCGGTCGCCGCCGCCGGACGATGGGCCGGCCGCTACCGCAGCGACCAGGAAACCGCGGCCGCGGTCGACCTCGTCCCACGCGGTGCGCTCGGGGCTAAGCGGCGCGCTCCACCTCGTCGCCCGGGTAGGGGCCCGGCTTCGGGCGGGGCTTGCCGCCCGGGAAAGCGAGTCGCAGGATCGTGCGGTGGACCGTGCCGAGCTGGCGGGAGAACGGCCCGGTGTTGTACGGCAGGCCGTAGCGCCGGCAGATCTCGCGGACCTGCGGGGCGATTTCGGCGTAGCGGCTGCTCGGCATGTCCGGGAACAGGTGGTGCTCGACCTGGTACCCGAGGTTCCCGCTCATCAGGTGGAACAGCGGGGAGCCGGTGATGTTCGCCGCGCCGACGAGCTGCCGGACGTACCAGCCGCCGCGGGTCTCGTCGCGGACCTCGTCCTGGCCGAACGTGTAGGTCTGGTCCGGGAAGTGGCCGCAGAAGATGATCGAGTGCGCCCACAGGTTGCGGATGATGTTGGCCGTGAAGTTCGCCCAGAACGTCGCGGCGAACGTGCCGCCGCCTTCCGTGCGGATCGCTTCCAGCTGGGCGCGCACCGCGCCCTTCCGGCGCCGGCCACCGGCCCGGTCCGCCAGGACCCGCAGCCGGGAGCGGGGTTCGGGCCGCGCGAGCCGCCCCACCGCCGTTGCGGCGAGGGCGCTCACGAGCGGCCAGCCGACGTAGTCCTTCAGGATCTGGTCGCGGGCCTTGCCGGAGATGCCCTTGATGTCGTGCCACACGTCCTTCATCGGCTTCTCGCCGGCGCGGATGGCTTCGACGTCGAGGTCGTGGACCGCGACACCCCACTCGAAGAAGGCCATCAGCAGCAGGTTGTACAGCGGTTGCGCCAGGTACGCCGGGTGCCACTTCTGGTGCGGGTCGATGCGCATGATCTCGTACCCGAGATCTTTGTCCTTGCCGCGGATGTTGGTGTAGGTGTGGTGGACGAAGTTGTGGGAGTGCTTCCACGCCGCCGCCGTCGAAGCGGTGTCCCAGTCCCAAGTGGACGAATGGATGTAGGGGTCGTTCATCCAGTCCCACTGGCCGTGCAGGACGTTGTGCCCGATCTCCATGTTCTCCAGGATCTTCGCGACGGCCAGGCAGCCGGTGCCCGCCAGCCACGCCGGCTTGGACCGGGAGCCGAGCAGCAGCGCCCGGCCGGCCACCGCGATCTGGC
This sequence comes from Amycolatopsis sp. NBC_01307, assembly GCF_035975215.1. Taxonomy (NCBI): domain Bacteria; kingdom Bacillati; phylum Actinomycetota; class Actinomycetes; order Pseudonocardiales; family Pseudonocardiaceae; genus Amycolatopsis; species Amycolatopsis sp. NBC_01307. Next base: position 2,073,730 of record NZ_CP108403.1, read on the forward strand.
GGTGCAGCTTGATGACGCCCTTGATGTAGCGGCGGTCGCGCTCGCCCAGATCACCGCGGACCTGGTCGTGGATGGCGTCGAACTCGCGGGCGAGTTCGTCGAGCTGGTGCGCGCTCAAGTGCGCGAACGGGTGGACGTCGGGGGAAGTTACCGGCGTGGACATGAGTTCCTCTCCGTTCAGAGTTCGACCGTGACCGGGCCTTCGGCGCCGTTCACGCAGGTCCGCACGATCTCGTTGTTCAGCTGGCTGACGACGTTGGTGCGCAGGTCGCGGATCCGGCCGTCCCGGATCGGCAGCACGCAGGTGTGGCAGACCCCGACCCGGCACCCGAAGGGCATGTCGACGCCGGCGTTCTCGCCCGCGACGAGGATCGGCGTGCCGGGCGGGCAGTCCGCGTCGACGTTGCGGTGCGCGAACCGCACGGTGCCGCCCGCGCCGTCGGCGGCGTCGCCCCCGACGATCGGCTGGAACCGTTCGTGGTGCAGCCGTTCGACGTCGCCGTGGCTCTTCCAGTGCGCCTGCAGCGCGTCGAGCAGCTCGCCGGGACCGCAGGCGTAGGTGTCGCGGTCGCGCCAGTCCGGGCACAGGGCGTCCAGGTCGGCGGGGGAGAACCGGCCGTCGCGGCTGGTGATGCGCAGCTCCAGGCGAAAGCCCTCGTGCTGCTTTTCCAGCGCGGCCAGCTCGTCGCCGAAAGTGACGCCGTCGGTCTCGCGCGCCGAGTGCACGTGGACGACGTCGCGCAGGCCGGGACCCGGGCCGAGGTGGCGCAGCATGCTCATCACCGGCGTGATGCCGCTGCCCGCCGTGACGAACAGCAGGCCGCGGTCGAGCCGGTCCGGCAGGGTGAAGGCCCCTTCGACCTCGCCGAGCCGCACGACCTCGCCGGGCCGGGCCCGCTCGACCAGGTACGGCGAGACGACCCCGCCGTCGACCTTCTTGGGGGTGACCGAGATGAGCCCGTCCGCGCGGTCCGGGCTCGAGGTCAGCGAGTACGCCCGCCAGTGGTGGACGCCGTCGATGACCACGCCCAGCCGCACGTACTGGCCGGGCCGGTGTCCGACCCAGTCGAACCCCGGCCGGATCAGCACGGTGGCGGCGTCACCTCGCTCGGGTACGACGCGTTCGACGCGGCCGCGCAGCTCGCGGGTCGACCACAGGGGGTTGATCAGCTCGAGGTAGTCGTCCGCCCGCAACGGGGTGAACAGCCAGCGCACGGCACGCAAGGCCCGGCGCCGCAGCGGCGACGCCGGGGGCCGCATCCCCACTTCGGCCATCAGGCACCGCCCCGCTCGCGGCCGGCGGTCACGACCTCGTGGGACCAGGTGGTGGCGATCATGCTGATTGAGTGTACAGGCGTGCACTCAACTCGCAGCCTGAGTGGCGATCAGTACGTGTAGCGGCGCACGGACTCCGGGTGGATCACCAGGCGAAGCTGATCGACGGCCAGGATTCCGGCGAGGTCCGCGGCCCGGGCCGGGTCGCCGAGGTCCCAGTAGCGGGCGGCCAGGCGGCGGGCCAGGTCGTGGGCGCCGCCGGTCTCCAGCGTGGTGCGGCCGGCGACCGAAACCCACCGCTCGCGTTCACCCACCGGCGCGGCGACGACGATCGAGGCGCGCGGGTCGCGGCCCAGCCGTCGCACCTTGAGCGCGTCCGGTTCGGTGAACAGCTGGAGCGTGCCGTCAGGCGCGGCCTCGAACCACACCGGCCGCGGCTGCGGCGGAACCGGGCCCGCGGCCACGGTCAGGAAGCCGTGCAGGGGGCGGCGGAGGAACTCGAGGTCTTCGGCGGTCAGGACGTCGGTGCTCATGACGCCGATTCAACCCGGCTCGCTCGGACAATCCCATAGGTGAAAGCCCGGATCGCCTGTCCATTCGTCTAACCTCGGCCGGGTGGACGTGTTCGACGACCTGATCCGCGGGGTGCGGGCCCACGGCTCGCTGTTCGGCAGCTCGACGCTGTCCCCGCCCTGGGCGCTGGAGTTCGTGGACGGCGCGCCGCTGACCCTGTGCACCGTCCTCGGCGGGGCGGGCTGGATCGTGCCGGCGCACGGCCCGCCCGAGCCGCTGCGCGCCCGCGAGACGGTCGTCGTGCGCGGGCCCGCGACGTTCACCTTCGTCGACGAGGTCGGCACGCGGGCCGCACCGGTCGCGTGCGGCGAGTTCTGCGCGACGCCCGAGCAGGGCGGCACCCGCCACCGGCTCGGCTGGGCCGACGACGACGGCGGCGCGACGACGCTCATCGTCGGCGCGTACCCGGTGCGCGGCGAACTCAGCCGCCGGTTGCTGGACGCGCTGCCCGTCGTGCTGCGCGCGGCCAGCGGCGGCACCGGTGACGCCGTGCTGGACCACCTCGCGGCCGAGGTCGCCGTCGACGCGCCGGGCCAGCAGGTGGTCCTCGACCGGCTGCTGGACTGGATGCTGGTGTGCACGCTGCGCGAATGGTTCGACCGCCCCGGGAGCGGGGCCCCGGCCTGGTGGGCCGCTCAGCGCGACCCGGTGGTCGGCGACGCGCTGCGCCTGCTGCACGCCGAACCGGCGGCGCCCTGGACGGTCGCGGCGCTGGCGGACCGCACCGGCGTCTCGCGGTCGACGCTGGCGAAGCGCTTCGCCGACCTGGTCGGCGAGCCGCCGCTCACGTACTTGACCCACTGGCGCATGACGCTCGCGGCGGATCTGTTGACCGAGCGCGAAACCGCCACCATCGCGGACGTCGCCCGCGCGGTGGGGTACGCCGATCCGTTCGGGTTCAGCGCGGCGTTCAAGCGGGTCCGCGGCGCCAACCCGAGCGAGTACCGGCGCGCGGCTTCGGCGGTTTCCAACGCTTGAAGCGCACGGACGTCAGCCGTCCACCAGCAGTCCCCGCAGCGGGCCCTGGAGCCGGCCGGCCCGGCGGGACACGCCGGGGAGCAGCACGAGCCGATGGGTGCGGGGCTCGCCCCGGCGTTCCCGCTCCGCCTGTTCTTCGGCCAGCGGCCGCCACAGGTCGTCGACGACGTCCGCCGGGTCCTTGTCCAGCTCCGCCACCGGGCGGCCCAGGTGCTCGGCCCACAGCCGCAGCCGCGTCGCGCGGATCAGGTCCCGGTCGTCGGTCGCGATGTTGACCTCGGTGTCGTTGAACAGCGAGTGCTCGTTGAGGTTCGCGGACCCGACGGTCAGCCACTCGTCGTCCACGATGCCGAGCTTCGCGTGCACGTACACCGGCGCGGCGGTGTCGCCCTCGTGCGCGCTGATCGTCGTGGCCAGCAGCCGGTTGTTGCCGTCGTCGGCGTCGACCAGGCGGCCGAGCTGGCCGCGGGTGGTGTCGGCGCCGTTGCTGGGCTTGCGCGGCAGCAGCAGGACGACGCGGAAGCGGTCCTCGGGCGGGTTGCGCAGCTTGTCGAGCAGCACCTCGGCGATCTCGGGGGACCACAGGAACTGGTTCTCCAGGTAGATCAGCCGCCGCGCCGACCGCAGCGCCCGCAGGTAGCCGTCGAGGATGGTGAACTCGCCCTTCGGCGCGAAGTCGTAGGTGCTGTTCGGCACCGTCCGCAGCAGCTGCACGCGGGTCTCGCCGGCCGGTTCGGGCACCTTCGGCGCCGGCAGCTCTTCGCCCGCCACCTCGGTCCACCGGTGCCGGAGGTGCTCGGCGACGTCGGCGACGATCGGTCCTTCGAGCCGGGACACCAGGTCGTGCCAGCCGATCTGCCGCGGCGGGTGGTCCGGGCTGTCGTGCCGGTCGCCTTCGAGCGCGGTGAAGTCGACGCCGCCGACGAACGCGACGACGTCGTCGACCACCACCAGCTTTTCGTGGTGGCAGTGCAGAGTCCGCTCCCGCGAGTCCAGCACGCAGCGCACGCCGGTGCCCTCGGTGAGCTTCCGCTGCTCTTCCTTCGCGAGGCCCCGCGTCGGCTTGAAGGCCGGGACGGGCGGCCCGCCCCACAGCAGGATCCGCACGTCGACCCCGCGGCCGGCGGTCTCGGCGAGCAGCTCACGCAGGGTGGGCGCGCCGGGCTCGCGGGTCAGCCGGAAGTCCGCGCTCGCGTGCCAGTTGGCGATGTGGACGTGGGACTTCGCGTGCCGGATGGCGTCCTGGATGGCCGGCAGCGCCTCTTCGCCGTCGATCAGGATCTCGACGCGGTTGCCGTCGCGGACCGCGGCGCGGCCGCCGAACCGGCCGGCCGGGCCGCCGGGCTCGAGGACGTCACCCCAGCCGAGCCCGCGCAGCCGCCGCCGGTGGTGGGCGCACAGGACGTGCTCGAGCCGGTCGCCCAGCCGCTCGTCCGCCTTGTCCAGGAAGGAGTGGAATGTCGTCACCCCTCCATGGCACTACAGATCGGCCCGGTCCGCCGCGCAGTGACTCTCCGCTACCCGGTCGGCGCGTCGCGGGCCGGGGCGCCGGGGGAGCGGCCCGGGTGTCGGTAGGGTCCGGCACGGTGCACCGGGCGACGAGGGTTCCGGCTGCCTGCTCGGAGGGGAACGTCATGGCTGATCAGAACCCGGCCGCCGATCCGGTGGCCCCGGGACACGCGCCGAGCGGGCGCGAGGCCGTGCGGCTCGCCGTGGTCATCGGGGCCCTGGGCGTGGTGTTCGGCGACATCGGGACCAGCCCGATCTACACCCTGCAGACGGTGTTCAGCCCGAGCGACCCGCACCCCGTCCCGGTGAGCACCGACAACGTCTACGGCGTGGTGTCGCTGATCTTCTGGTCGGTGATGATCATCGTCACGGTCACCTACGTGCTGCTGGCCATGCGCGCCGACAACGACGGCGAGGGCGGCATCATGGCGCTCATCACGCAGCTGCGGCGCTGGAGCGGGCAGCGCGGCGCCCGGACCGCGCTGGTGCTGTCCGGCGTGGGCATCTTCGGCGCTTCGCTGTTCTTCGGCGACAGCATGATCACCCCGGCGATCTCGGTGCTGTCCGCGGTCGAGGGGCTCAAGATCGTCGAGCCCGCGCTGGGCGAGCTGGTCGTACCGATCGCCGCGGTCATCATCGCGCTGCTGTTCCTGGTGCAGCGCAAGGGGACCGCGACCGTCGGGCGGCTGTTCGGGCCGGTGATGATCGTCTGGTTCGCCGCGATCGGAGCGTTCGGCATCAGCGGGATCGCCGGCCACCCGCAGATCCTGAAGGCGCTGTCGCCGACCTACGCCCTGGGTTTCCTGGCCGGGCACTTCGGCATCGCGTTCTTCGCGCTGGCCGCGATCGTGCTGGCGGTCACCGGCGCCGAAGCGATCTACGCCGACATGGGCCACTTCGGCAGGCGGGCGATCACCCGCGGCTGGCTGTTCCTGGTGCTTCCCGCGTGCACGCTCAGCTACTTCGGTCAGGGCGCGTTGATCCTGGCGGACCAGGCCAGTATCAGCAGCCCGTTCTTCCTGCTCGTGCCCGGCTGGGCGCGGCTGCCGATGGTCCTGCTGGCCACCGCCGCGACCGTGATCGCGTCCCAGGCCGTCATCACCGGCGCGTACTCGGTCACGGCGCAGGCCGCCCGGCTCGGCTACCTGCCCCGGCTGCGGATCCGGCACACCTCGGAGTCGAACATCGGCCAGATCTACGTCCCGTGGATCAACTGGCTGCTGCTGGTTTCGGTGCTGACGCTGGTCTTCGCGTTCCGCAGCTCGGCGGCGCTGGCCTACGCGTACGGCATGACGGTGACCGGCACGATCACCATCATGACCCTGCTGTTCTTCTACGTCGCCCGCGTGAAGTGGGGCACGCCGAAGTGGCTGATCGGGCTCGGCGCGACCGTGCTGCTGTCGGTGGACCTGCTGTTCGTCGCGGCCAACCTGACCAAGCTGATCCACGGCGCGTGGCTGCCGCTGCTGATCGCCCTCACCGTGTTCACCGTCATGATCACGTGGCAGCGGGGCCGGCAGATCGTCACCGCGGAGCGCGAGCAGCACGAGGGCTCGCTGCGCGAGTTCATCGACGACCTGGAGAACGACAAGCCCGTCACCCAGCGCGTCCCGGGCACGGCCGTCTTCCTCAACCGCGGCAAGGTGACCGCGCCGCTGGCGATGCGGGCCAACGCGGAGCACAACCACGTCCGGCACGAGCACGTCGTGATCGTCTCGATCGAGACGGAGCCGGTGCCCCGGGTGCCGGAGAGCGAGCGCACGGTCGTCGACGACCTCGGCCACGCCCACGACGGCATCACCCACGTCAGCGCCCGGTTCGGCTACATGGAGCGCCCCGACGTCCCCGCCGCGCTGCGGTCCCTCGAGCCGAAGGAGACGGAGGGCCGGCTGCAGGTGGACGACGCGTCGTACTTCCTGTCGAAGATCGAGCTCCAGCTCGGCGAGGCGAAGACGATGGCGGGCTGGCGCAAGCGGCTGTTCATCGCGACGTCGTTCATCACCGCGGACGCGGCCGAGCAGTTCGCGCTGCCCCGCGACCGCACGGTCGTGATGGGCTCGCACATCGAGGTGTGAACCGGGCGGGCCATTGCGGTCGGCCGCGTGGACGACCTGGAGCGCGCGAGCCTGGGCGCCTTCGACGTCGACGCGAACTCGTCCGCTCCCGCGGTTTCACGCCGGTCCGCTGGTTCCAGCGGAGGGGAGCACCCGCCCGGCACCGCGATCCCGGCCACCGCGATCCCCGGCGGGCTGCGCGTCGAGCCTGGTCCGGGCTCATCGCCAAGGCCGGCTTCACCCCGAAGATGCGTTGCGTGCGCTGGGCGCTCGAAGCCTGACCCGCGACGAGCTCGGGGAAGCCGCGTAGCACGACCTCTTGACTGACTGACTCGTTCAGTCAATACTCACCGCATGCGCGGACGGGTACAGCCGCGGCCGTTGGGCGAGATCGCCGCGGCCGCGGCGCGGGTGTTCACCGGCAAGGGGTACAAGGCGGCCGGGATCTCCGACGTGGCCGCCGTGCTCGGCCTGAGCCACGGCGCCCTCTACACCTATGTGGACAGCAAGGAAGCCTTGCTGTACCTGGCTTTCCTGCACCTCGCCGAACCGGAGGCGCCGGCCGGGCTGACCATTCCGGTCGGCAGCCCGGGGCCGGCGGGGATCGCGGAGATCGACGCGCGGTCGGTCGCGTCCGCCGGCTTTCCGGCGCTGGACGCCGCTCTCGGCCGGCGCACCAAGCCGGTGGCCGACGAACTCGGCGGGATCATCGACGAGCTGTACGCCTACATCGAAGGCCACCAAGGCCTGCTCGCGCTGGTCGAGAGCTGCGCGCGGGACATCCCGGAGCTGGCCGAGCTGCACTTCGTGCGCGGCCGGCGCGTGGTCCTCGACCAGCTCGGCGACTACCTGCGCCGCCGCATCCGCTCCGGGCACCTGCGTCCCGTCCCGGACGTCCCGACGTCGGCGCGGTTCCTCGTCGAGTCCGTCGCCTGGTTCGCCTGGCACCGCCACGGTGACCAGGATTCGTTGATGCTCAAGGACGACGACTGCCGGCGCACCGTGCGCCACCTGTTGCTGGCCGCGTTTCTGCCGGCCGAGCCATCTCCTGGGGGAAATGACGATGACGCAGACGGTTGAGGACACCCGGGAAACCGGACCGCGCGTGGAGTGGCGGCCGGTCCTGCTGATCGCCGGGGTGGTCGCGGTGATCCACCTGGCCGTGGCCGCCCGCTACGGCTGGCACCGCGACGAGTTCTACTACGTGCTCACCGGCCGCCACCCGGCCTGGGGGTACGTCGACCAACCGCCGTTGACGCCGGCGCTGGCGCGACTGGCCGCCGCGCTGCCCGGCGGGGTGCTGCCGCTGCGCGTCCTGGCCATCGCGGCCGCGGCCGGCTGTGTGCTGCTGGCCGCGAAACTCGCCGCCGAGCTCGGCGGACGTCGGCGGGCCCAGCTCGTCGCGGCCGCCGCGGTGGCGGCCTGCCCGGCGTTCGTGGCCGCGTCGGCGTTGTTCGGCACCACCGTCCTCGACCAGCTGTGCTGGCTGGGCGTGATGGTCGCAACGGCGCGGGCGCTGCGGCTGGGCACGATCCCGGCGTGGCTGCTCGCCGGCCTGCTCGCCGGGGTGGGGCTGGAGAACAAAGACACCATCGCCGCGCTGCTCGTCGGCATCGGGCTCGGGCTGGTCGTCACCCGGCGTGCGGTGCTGCGCACCCCGGGGCCGTGGCTGGCCGCCGTAGTGGCGCTGCTGATCGCGTTGCCGAACATCCTGTGGAACGCCTCCTACGGCTGGCCGTGGCCGGCCGTGCGGATGGCCGGGGTGCTGTCCGGCCGGGAGGGCAACGCGCTCACCCAGGTTCCCTTGCTGCTGCTGGTGCTGACCGGCCCGCCGCTGCTCTGCCTGGGGGTGATCGGCGTACGCCGGTTGTGCACCGGCGCGGGGCGGCCGCACCGGTGGCTGCTGGTCGTGGCGATCACCGCGGTGGTGTTCATCGCCGTCACGTCGGGCAAGTCCTACTACGCGGCCCCGATGCTGCCCGGCCTGTTCGCCGCCGGCGCGGTGGCGGTGGAGGCCGCGGACACGCGGGACGGCCGGCGGTCGTGGCCTATCGCGATCGCCGCCACGGCCGTGTTCGCGGTCGTGATCGGCCTGCCCGTGTTCCCGCCGAAGATCACGAACGGCATCGGCTTGAGCAGCACCGTGATGGAGACCTACGGCTGGCCCGGGTACGTGCGCCAGATCGTCGCGGTCGCGGACCGCTACCCGGCCGACACGGTGATCTTCACCAGCAACTACGGCGAAGCCGGCGCGTTGACCACCCTCGGCCCGGCCGAGGGCCTGCGCAACCCGGTCGCCAGCGGCCACAACGCCTACGGGTTCTGGGGGCCGCCCCCGGGCAGCGACGCCACCGTGCTCTGCGTCGGCGAGTTCACCCCCGCCTACCTGCACCGCTTCTGGGCGCAGGTGACGGAGATCGCGCCGCTCACCCTGCCCGACGGCCTGTCGAACGAAGAGGTCGAGAAGGGCGCGGCGATTTACCTGTGCCGGCAGCCGCGCGGGACCTGGACGCAGCTGTGGCCGGAGCTGGCTCACCTGGGCTGAGCGGGCTCGGCGCGGCGCCAGCCGAGCCAGCCGCGGCACAGGAAGTACGCCGCCACGAGGATCACGACGAGGCCGAAGTCGACGTACCCGGCCTCGCCGGCCTCGGGCACGTCACCCAGCGCCACGGCGATGACGACGAGCGACGCCTTCTGGGCGAAGAGCAGCTCCCAGACCCCGCGCTGCGCCCGCGGTTTCCAGGCGAGCAGCGCGAACAGCCCGGCCACCAGCCAGAAAGCGGTCATCCGCCAGCTCTCGATCCAGACCCGGTCGTCGGCGACCTGGCTCGTGTACACGATCCCGCGGATGGCCGCGCCGACGGTGGCGAGCGAGGCGATGGTGAGCAGGACCCGCCCGAGCACGTCTCGGCGGGTGGTCGCGGGGCGGGTGGTGAGCGCGGTGTCCTGGGTGGTCATGGCTGCCTCCGGTGTGCTGGTCGGGCCTTCACGTTCGCACCGGCGGACGGCCGTTCGCGTCGGCGGTAATCACCTAGGTGACCGGGTAGGCGATCGATCACGGCCCGGCTAGCATTCGCGGGATGCGGACGCCGGCGCACCCCCGTGGACCGCTCTTCGGGCGGCGCGCCGAGATCCGGCGGATCGACGAGCTGACGACGGCGGCACGCGCGGGCGAGGGTGGCGTGCTCGTGCTCCGCGGTGAGGCGGGGATCGGCAAGAGCGCGCTGCTGGAGCACGCCGCACAGGCGTCCGGGTTCCGGGTCGTGCGGGCCGGCGGCGCCGAGTTCGAGTCGGAGCTGCCGTTCGCCGCGCTGCACCAGTTGTGCGTGCCGGTGCTGGCGCGGCTCGCCGACCTGCCCGGCCGGCACGGCGACGCCCTGCGCGTCGCGTTCGGGCTGGCCGAGGGCACCCCGGACCTGTTCCGCGTCGGCCTGGCGACCCTGGCGCTGCTGGCGGCCGCGGCGGCGGAACGCCCGCTGCTGTGCGTCGTCGACGACGCGCAGTGGCTGGACGCGGAGTCGGCCAAGGCACTGGCTTTCCTCGCCCGTCGCGTCGGCGCCGAGCGCGTGGCGGTGGTGGTCGCGGTCCGGCCGCCGGGTGCGGGCGCGCTGGCCGGGCTGCCGGGCGTGGACGTCGACGGGCTGAGCGACACCGACGCGCGGGAGCTGCTGGCGGCGCGGAGCCACGTGACGCTCGACGAGCAGGTGCGCGCCCGGCTGCTGGCCGAGGCGCGCGGGAACCCGTTGGCGTTGCTGGAACTCTCGACGGCCGGCGGGTTCGCCGCGCCGGACTCCTCGTCGGTGCCGTCCCGGATCGAACGCGGCTTCCAGGCCCGGCTGGCGGACCTGCCCGCCGCCGCGCGGCTGCTGCTCACCCTCGCGAGCGCCGACCCGACCGGCGACCCGGGCCTGCTGTGGCCGGCCGCGCGGCGGCTGGACCTCGACGTCGCCACGGCCGGCGCGGCCGCGGCCGCCACCGGGCTGGTCGAGTTCGCCACCCGCGTCCGCTTCTGCCACCCGCTGGCCCGGTCGGCGGTCTACCAGGCCGCGGAGGCGAGTCGGCGCTACGCGGTCCACCGGGTGCTGGCCGAGGTCACCGACCCGGCCGTCGATCCCGACCGGCGGGCCTGGCACCGCGCCCAGGCCTGCGCCGGCCCCGACGACGACGTCGCCGCCGAGCTGGAGCGGTGCGCGTCCCGGGCCCGGTCCCGGGGTGGGGTGGTGGCCGCCGCGGCCTTCCTGGACCGCGCTGCCGCGTTGTCGCTGGACGCCGGGAAGCGGGTCGAACGGACGATCGTCGCGGCCCGGGCCGCACTCGACGCGGGTGCGCCCGACGCGGCGGCCGAGCTCCTCACGGTCGTCGAACCCGTGGCCCTGGACGAGATCCGGCACGCGCAGGTCGATCTCCTGCGCGGTCAGGTCGCCTTCCAGCGGCACCACGACGGCGACGGCCCGATGTTCATGGTGCGGGCCGCGCGGCGGCTCGCGGAGCTGGATCCGGACCGGTCGCGCGAGTGCTACCTCGACGCGCTCGAGATGGGCCTGCTCGTCGGCCGGCCCGGTGGTGTGCTGGACACGGTGCTGGCCGCGGTCCGGTCCGCCGGGCCCGCGCCGGGCTCACCGGACGTCCTCGACGTGCTGGTGCTGGTGACCGGGGGAGAGCACCGGGCCGCGGTTCCCCTGCTGCGCAAACTGTTCGACGACGGTGACAGTCCCTTGTGGACGCAACGGCCGGCGCTCGCGATCATGCTCGCGTCGGAGATGTGGGATCCCCACGCCCAGGCGGCGATCACCGAGTGGCTGATGAAGACCGGCCGCGAGTCGGGGTCGCCGCTCGTCCTGCGGCTCGGCCTCGCCCAGCTGGCCTCGCAGGGCGCGCTGACCGGCGACACCGGGCAGGCGATGGCGGCGATCGCCGAGGAGGAGGCGATCGCCGACGCGGTCGACGGGCCGCCGATGCTGTACCCGCGGCTGCACCTGGCGGCGATGCGCGGCCGTCGCGAGGAGGCCCTGGCGCTGTTCGAGTCCGCCACGGCGACCGCGACCGCCGGCGGCGCGGGCCAGCTGGTCGCCAACGTGCACTGGGCGTCGGCCGTGCTGCACAACGGGCTGGCCGACTACCCGGCCGCGCTGGCGGCCGCCCGCCAGGCCACCGCGCACGGCGGGCTCTCCCTCGCCGGAGCAGCTCTGCCCGAACTGGTGGAGGCGGCCGCCCGGACCGGAAATCCCGCCGAAGCCGCCGCGGCCCTGGCGTCGCTGACCGAACGCACCGAAGCGAGCGGAACCGCCACGGGCCTCGGCGTCGCGGCGTACGCGCGCGGCGTGGTGACCGGCGTCGAGGACCACTACCGCGACGCCGTCGAGCACCTGGGGGAGAGCCCGCTGCTCGCGTACCGGGCCCGGGCGCACCTCCTGTACGGGGAATGGCTGCGCCGCGAAGGCCGCCGGCGCGACAGCCGCGAGCACCTGCGCACCGCGCACGAACTCCTGACGGGCGCGGGGATGGAAGCGTTCGCCGAGCGCGCGGCGAAGGAACTGCGCGCCACCGGCGAAACGGCGCGGGCCCGGTCCGCGCGCACCGCGGACCGGCTGACCATGCAGGAGACGCACATCGCCCGCATGGCCGCCACCGGCGCGACGTCCAACGAGATCGCCGCGCAGCTGTTCCTCAGCCCCCGCACCGTGGATGCCCATCTGCGCAACATCTTCCGCAAACTGGGCATCACGTCCCGCCGGCAGCTGCGGAACCAGCCGGGCCTCGACGTCTGACGCCCGGGGCCCGGCCGGTCAGCCGAACGTGGCCAGCACGACGCTCAGCCCGCGGTCGTCGCCCAGCGGGCCTTGTTCCAGCATCCGGTTCATCACATATGCCACGGTCATGCGGCGGTCGAAGTCGTTCATGACGAGCGATCCGCCCCAGCCGCCCCAGGAACAGCTGCGGCCCTGCACGGCGTAACCCATGCCGTACCGGATCCGGGCGCCCAGGACCTGGTCTTCGCCGGCGAACTGCTCCTCCAGGGCCCGCTCGCAGCCGGCCGCGGACAGCAGCCCCCGGCCGCCCGAGGTGAGCACCGACTGCACGGCGGCCACCGACCGCGCGTTGCCGAACCCGTTGGCGGACGGGATGTCCGCCCGCCGCCACGCCTCCGTGTTGGCCACCGCCGCGGGGACGTCCGGGTTGCCGGGCCCACGGTCCGCGAACTCGGGCGCCCGCGTCGTGGCCGGGATGACCGGCGCGACCCGGTGGTCGTGCTCGGGCGCCAGCCCGATGTGGAAGTCGGCGCCCAGCGGCCCGGCCACCTCCTCGGCGAAGAACCGGCCGAGCCGGCGCCCGGTGACCCGGCGGATCACCTCGCCGGCCAGGTACCCCTGCGTGACGGCGTGGTAGGCGCCCACTGTGCCCGGCTTCGAGGCGGGCGCCTGCGCCGCCAGCAGCGCGGTCATCGCGGGCCAGTCGTAGAGCTGCTCGACGGTCAGGGGCTCGTCCCAGGACGGCAGGCCCGCGGTGTGCCCGAGCACGTGCCGCACCCGCACGTCGCCCTTCCCGGCGGCGGCGAACTCGGGCCAGTACGCGGCCACGGGCGCGTCCAGGTCGAGCTCACCGCGATCGGCGAGGATCAGCGCGCACAGCGCGGTCATCGTCTTGGTGGTCGACCAGACCGCGGTGATCGTGTCGCGCTCCCACGGCCGCGTCCGCGCCTCGTCGGCGTACCCGCCCCAGAGGTCGACGACCGGCGCACCGTCCACGTACACCGCGACGGACGCCCCGACGTCGTCCTTGTCCAGCGACGCCGCCAGGGCGTCCCGCACCGCTTCGAACCGTTCGTCACACGTACCCTCGATGTGGGCCATGAGCGGTACCCAACCCTCGTTTCCCGGCCGGCGCCAACGGATTAACGCAGGCCGTGATCAGCCGCGCCGCCGAATTACTTGAACGAACAACCAGATGCGAGTAGTAGTGGCACCAGGACCTCCATGATCCGTTCGTTCTCCAGGGGAGTCATTGATGCGCATTGGTTTCAGCCTTCCGGTGTTCGGCAAGGCGGCGGCCACGCCGGGCGGGGTCGCGCGGTACGCGCGGGCCGCCGAAGAGGCCGGGGCGGCCGGTCTGTGGGTGGGGGACCGGCTGTTGTCGCCGGTCAAGCCCGTGGTGCCCTACCCGGGTTACGAGACCATGCCCGACGAGTTCCGGACCGCCCAGGACCCGTTCGCCGCGCTGGCCGTCGCCGCGGCGGTGACCGAGACCGTGATCCTCGGCTCCAGCACCATCAACGCCACGCAGTACCAGCCCGCCAACCTCGCGCGGCTGCTGACCAGCATCGACGTCGCCAGCAACGGCCGGCTGCTGCCCGGGCTGGGCATCGGCTGGTCGCCGGACGAATACGACGCCGTCGGCATCCCGATGTCCGAGCGCGGCAAGCGGCTCGACGACCTGCTCGACCTGCTCGACACCTGGTGGAGCAAGGACATCGTGTCCCACGAGGGTGTCGGCTACAAGATCGCGGAGTCGTACGTCGACCTCAAGCCGGTGCGGAAGCCGCCGGTGCACCTGGCCGGGTTCGGCGAGAAGTCGCTGCGCCGGGTCGCCGAGCGGGCCGACGGCTGGCTGCCGGTCTGGTCGATCCCCGAAGCGTTCCCCGCGGACGTGCTCACCACGACCCTGGCCAAGCTCCGCGCCGACGCCGAGCAGGCCGGCCGTGACCCGGGGGCGCTGAGCGCGGCGCTGCGGGTGAACGCGGCCCCGGACACGAAGCCAGAGGACATCGCCGAGTCCGTCGTCAAGATCGTCTCGATCCTCGAGCCGGACCACACCTTCATCGACATCAGCTACCTGACCAGCAGTGTGGACGAGCACATCGACCTCACCGGCCGGTTGCTGGAACTGACCGCCCAGGGCTGAAATCCCCGGTGGCGGCCCGCCCGCGGGTGAGCCGCCACCGGAGCGTTCCCGACGATTTCCGGTTGTCTGCGTCACCGGCGTGGTGATAAGATAACTTGAAACGTTTCAAATCAGCGAAGATTTGACGTCGGCCGGCTGCGGCCGCGAGTGGAGCGTCCATGCCCGGTCACCCCGCACGAGTCGCGCTCGCTTTCCTGTGCGCCTTGCTCTCGACGCTCTTCCTCGGCACCCCCGCGCTCGCGGGGGATCGCGGCGCGGGGATCGAGGTCTACGACCTGCGCGCCGACAACGTTGTCAACCCGCTGGCCACCACCGGCGTTCCGACGCTGAGCTGGAAACTGCGCTCCGACCGGTCCGGCGCGCGGCAGACGGCCTACCGGATCCTCGTCGCCAGTTCGCCCGGCCTGCTCGCGGCGCGTCGCACCGACGTCTGGGACAGCGGCAAGGTCGTGAGCGGCGAGTCGGTTTCGGTGCCCTACCGCGGTGCGGCCGCCGCGGCCGGGAAGCGGAGCTACTGGACCGTCGAAGTCTGGGATTCCCGCGGTGGCGTGACAAAACCGGCCGGGCCCGCCTGGTGGGAGACCGGGCCGGCGGACTGGGGGAGCGCGGCCTGGATCAGCCCGGACGCGGGGAGCGCGTACGCGTGGCAGGACTTCACCCTCGACCTCGACTTCACGATCAAGGCGGGCGCCGCGAGCGTCCTCTTCCGCGCCGCCGGCCCCGACGACTTCCTGATGTGGCAGGTCAACGCGGCCACGACACCGGGCAAAGTGCTGCTGCGGCCGCACGTGAAGAGCCACGGCGCCTTCACGCTCCTCGGCGAGACCGACCTCGCGCCCGTCATCACCCCGGGCACCGTCGGCGCACCGCACCACCTGCGTCTCGAAGCCCGCGGCGACACCGTCGTCACCTCGATCGACGGCACGCAGGTCGACTCCCGCACGGTCGGCGCGGCGACCACCGGCACCCTCGGCTTCCGGACGTCCGTCAGCCAGGGCACGGCCGAGGACGCCCGCTACGACAACGTCGCCGTGCACGCGCCCGACGGCACACCGCTGTTCTCCGACGACTTCTCGGCCGTCCCGGACCCGCGCTTCCCCGGCGTCACCATCGCCGACGGCCAGCTGGAACCGCAGGGCGACCCGGTCCTGCTGGCCCAGACGCCGGACGCGCCGTTGCTGCGCCACGAGTTCGTCCTGGACAAGCCGGTCGCCACCGCGCGGGCGTACGTCTACGGCCTCGGCTTCTACGAACTCCACCTCAACGGCGATAAGACCGGCGACCAGGTCCTCTCGCCCGCCAGTACCCCTTACGACCAGCGAAACCTCTACGACTCCTTCGACGTCACCAAGCAGGTCCACGCCGGGCGCAACGCCGTGGGCCTGTGGCTCGGCAACGGGTACGGCTCGCGGTTCAGCCAGTACGGCTTCCGGTGGACGGGCCCGAAACAGGGCATCCTCGCGCTCGCCGTCACCTTCACCGACGGGACGACCCGGACCGTCACCACCGACGACACCTGGCGCTGGTCCGACGGCCCGGTGACGGCCAACGACCTCTACGCGGGGGAGAGCTACGACGCGCGGCTGCAGCAGAACGGCTGGGACCGGCCCGGTTTCGCCGACGCGTCCTGGCACCCGGTGCGCACGGTCGCGGCGCCCAGCGCCACCCTCACCGCCGCCACGGCGCCGCCGATCCGCGTGGTGCAGACCCTGCGCGCGGTGTCGGTGAAGCAGCCCCGCCCGGGTGTCCACGTCTACGACTTCGGGCAGAACTTCGCGGGCTGGGCGCAGCTCCGCGTCGCCGGGCCGGCCGGGACGACCGTGCGGATGCGCACGGCGGAGGAGGTCGGCGCCGACGGGATGCTCGACACCAGCACCAACCGGAACGCCGCGTCGACCGACTCCTACACGCTCGGATCCGCCGCGGGGACCCAGGTCTACGAGCCGCGGTTCACCTACCACGGCTTCCGCTACCTCGAGCTGACCGGCTTCCCGGGCACGCCGGACCTCGGCAGCGTCGCCGGCCGCGTCGCGCACGCCGACGTCGCGGCCACCGGGCACGTCGAGACGTCCGACCCGCTGCTGAACACGATCTGGGCGAACAACCGGCGTGCCGTCCTGAACAACTCGATGAGCCTGCCCACCGACAACCCGGTCCGCGACGAGCGGACGCCGCCGGGCATGGACGTGCAGGCCTACCACGACGCGGCCGTCCTCGACTTCGGCATGGACGGCTTCTACGGCAAGTACCTGCAGGACCTGCCGCCCGGCACGGCGCTGCCCAGCGACGCGGGCAACGCGCAGCTGCCGGACATGGGCGGCGGATCGGTCGACCTCGCGTGGTCGCTCTACGAGCAGTACGGCGACCTCGGGCGCCTCGCCGCGACCTACCCGAAGATGACGGCGTTCGTGGACACCAACGCGGCCGCCTACCCCGGCCGGATCTGGCCGGACGACCGCGGGTTCGGCGACTGGTGCCCGCCCGACCGCGGCCCGAACGCCAACGGGGGTCAGGGAAACCCGTCGGCGGGCGACTGCTTCAGCGAGCGGTCGATCGTCAACACGGCCCTGTCGTTCCGGCAGGCCGCCGACGTCGCGAAAGCCGCGCGAGCACTGGGGAACGCGGCCGACGCGGCCCACTTCGCCGGACTGGCGACGTCGATCGCCGACGCGTTCAACGCGCACTTCCTCAACGCCGCAGGCAACACCTACGGCGACGGCCGCCAGACCACCAGCATCCTGCCGCTCGCCTTCGGCATCGTGCCGCCGGACAAGCTCGCCGCCGTCGGCGCGCAGCTCGTCGACACGATCCTGACGAAGAACGGCGGCCACCTCGACACCGGCATCTTCGGCACCCGCTACCTGCCCGAGGCGCTCGCCAAGGTCGGCCGGATCGACGTCGCGCTGACCGTGCTCGACCAGAAGACCTACCCCGGGTTCGGGTACGAGATCGGCCGCGGCGCGACGACGCCGTGGGAGCAGTGGACGTACCAGTCCGGCATGGAAACCCACGACCACGCCATGTTCGCGGGCGTCAACGCCGCGCTGTACACGCAGTTCGCCGGGATCACCCCGGCCGCGCCCGGCTACGCCGCGATCGCTTTCGCACCCCAGGTTCCCGCCGGTCTCGGGCACGTGGCGGCGTCGCTCGACACGGTCCGCGGCCCGGTTTCGTCGGCGTGGACGCAGTCCGGGTGCCGGCTGGACCTGACCGTCACGGTGCCCGCCACCACGACCGGCACGGTGACGGTCCCCGGTACGGGCGTGACGGCGCCGCCGGGTGCGACGCCGTTGCCGGGGGCGAACCGGTTCTCCGTGGGCTCCGGCACCTGGACGTTCACCGCCCGCCACTGCGACTGACTGGGAGTCCTTGTGAAGCGAATCCTCTTGGCCGCCTTGGTGGTCGCCGGTCTTGTCGTCCCGGTCAGCACGGCCGCCGCGGCCGTCAGCTACCCGGGTCTCGCCGCCGCCTTCGACAACGTCGGCGTCAGCACCGCCGCCCAGCCGGGCGCGGCCGACCTCGACGGGAGCGGGCACAGCCTCATCGCCGAAGACCTCGCCGCCGCGGGCTGGGATCCGGGCCGCACGGTCACCGTCGACGGCGCACCGCTGGCGCTGCCCGGCTACAGCCCGGGCTCGCCCGACAACGTCGTCGCCGCCGGCCAGCGGATCGAGGGTGCCTTTTCCGGTGCGGCGCTGTCGTTCCTGGTGACGAGCACGGGTACGGCGTCCGCCGGGACCGGGACGATCGAGTACGCGGACGGGCACGTCCAGGCCTTTCAGCTGGGCGCACCCGACTGGTACTTCGGGCCGGGTGACCGGATGACCGTGTCGTTCCCGCGGTGGAACACCCCGAGCGGGCCGAACGCCTTCTCCGCCAAGCTGTACACGGTGTCGGTCCCGCTCGACCCGGGTGCGCCGGCCACCGCCGTCACCCTGCCCACGATCAGCCCGGGCGCGGCCCTGCACGTGTTCGCCCTCGGCGTGCGGCCCGCGGCCGGGCCGTGGGCGGGAACGTGGGCCGCGGCGACCGACGACGGCCTCGCCGCGGGTCCGTGGACCGAGCGGACGCTGCGCATGGTCGAGCACACCAGCCGCGGCGGCTCCCAGGCGCGGGTCCGGCTCGACAACGCCTACGACCCCGGGCCGCTGGTCGTCGGCCACGCCACCGTCGCGGTGCGGCAGGCGGGCGCGACGCCGGTGAGCACGCCGGTCACCCTGACCTTCGGCGGGCAGCCGGAAGCCGGGTTGCCCGCGGGCGGACAGGCCGTCAGCGACGCGCTGCCGTTCGCAGTGCCCGCCGACGCCGACCTGCTCGTGAGCCTGTACCTGAAGGGGACCGTGACCAACGCGCCCGCGCACAGCGTCGGGCTGCAGGACATGTACACCACGGCGGACGGCACCGGCGACCACACCGCCGACGCCGGCGACTTCCCGTCCGCCGGCACGTTCGGCTTCTGGACGATCCTCAGCGGCATCGACGTCGCGGACGCGGGCCCGGCCGGTTCCGTGGTGGCCTTCGGCGACTCGATCACCGACGGCTACTCGTCGACCCCGAACACCAACAGCCGCTGGCCGGACTTCCTGGCCCAGCGCCTGCTCGCGCGCGGCCCGGACAGTGCGCCCGGGGTGGTCGACGAGGGCATCGCGGGCAACCGCATCCTGCAGGACGCCTTCAGCGGCTTCCCCGACGGCCGCACGGCCGGCGTGAGCGGCCTCGCCCGGCTGGGCCACGACCTGATCAGCCAGCCCGGGGCCCGCTCCGCGATCGTGCTGGAGGGCATCAACGACATCAACAGCGACGCGAGCGCCGACGACGTCATCGCCGGGCTGAAACAGATCGCCACCGAGCTGCACGCGGCCCGCATCCGGGTGCTGGCGGCCACGCTCACGCCGATCAAGGGCTGCTCCTGCAGCAACGACGCCCACCTGGCGGCCCGCGACCAGGTGAACACCTTCATCCGCACGAGCACGGGAGTGTTCGACGGCTGGATCGACTTCGACGCGGCGGTCCGCGACCCGGCCGACCCGGAGGCCATGCTGCCGGTCTACGACTCGGGCGACCACCTGCACCCCGGCGACGCGGGCTACCGCGCCATGGCCGAGGCCATCCCCCTCGACGCGCTGTGAGTGTCTACTTCGGACTCTCTGCCGTGCGGCGGATCCGCCGCACGTCGGGAATGGCAAGGACCGCGGCGGTCGCGGCCACGATGGCGCCGGTCGCGCACCACAGCGTGCGGTCCAGGCCGATCTTGTCCGCCGCCGGACCCGCGGCGGCCGCGCCCAGGGGAGTGAGCCCGAAGGAGCCGAGTGCCTCGTAGGCCGCGACGCGCGAGAACTTGTCGTGCGGCACCTCCTGCCGCAGGGTCGTCAGCCAGTTGACGCTGAAGATCTCCACGCCGACCCCGGCCAGCAGGGACGCCGCGCAGATCACCAGGAGCGGCGCCGAAGCCGCGAACGCCGCGAGCGGCAGGGCCAGCAGCGACGCCGCGGCGGTACCGGACACCAGCAGCCGCTTCGGCCGCAACCGCACCATGCGCAAGCCGCCGAGGATCATGCCGGCCGCGTCGCACGACAGGATGAAACCCCAGTCGGCCGCGCCGTTGAACTTCGCGTGGGCGGCCAGCGCGCCGAGGACGGCGAAAGCGCCGACACCGAGGGCGTTGACGACGGCGAACTGGCCCACCACGCTCCACAACCACCGCCGGCCGGCGAACTCCGTCCAGCCTTCGCGCAGCTCGGTCAGCAGCGCGGTGCGCTTGCGCAGGTGGCCGTCGACCTCCATCAGCACCCCCAGTCCGGACGCGACGAGGAACGTCGCCGCGTCGAGGGCCAGTACCCAGCCCGGGCCGAAGCCCGCGACCAGCACACCGCCGAGCGCGGCCCCGGCGACCTGGGCGCCGTTGAGGCCGGTCCGGAAGAGCGCGAACGCCTTGCTCGCGTCCGCCCGGTCCACGCTGCGCATCAGCAGACCCTCGGTGGCGGGCATGCGGAAAGCGATGGCGAGGCCGTTGACGGCGGCGAAGACCACCAGCTGCCAGACCTTCACCGATTCCATGAAGACCACCAGCGCGAACAGCGCCTGCGCGAGCGCGCTGACCAGGTTCGCGGCCACGATGACCAGGTGCCGCGGCAGCCGGTCGGCCACGACGCCGCCGATCGCGAAGAACAACACCGCCGGCACCGTGCCCGCCGCGGACACCAGGCCCACCGCCGTGCCCGAGCCGCCGGCGTAGAGGATCGCGAACGCCATCGCGACCGGGGCGGCGGCCGTACCCAGCGCCGAGACGACCGCACTCGCGAACTGCAGCCGGTAGTTGCGGCTTCGCCACACGATGTTCTCCCCAAGACGTTTCAACCCGGATAGTGTCAATTGTGTACATGAGGGTTGCGGCTACTCTGGGAGCGTGTCAAGTGAGATAACGCCGCCGTCCGGGGCGCAGCTGGCCGACGCGCTCATGCGCACCACCCACGCGCTGCGGCGGTACGCCGGGCAGCCCTACCAGCAACGCGGCTGGTCCACGTCCCGGGTGCTGCTGATGCTCGCCGTCGACGAAGCGGGCACCCCGCGGATGGGTGAGCTCAAGGACCGGCTCGGCGTCACCGGCCGGTCGATCACGTCCCTGGTGGACGGCCTGGAGGACGAGGGCCTGCTGCGCCGGTGCGACGACCCCGGCGACCGCCGCTCCACCCGGCTCGAGATCACCGCCAAGGGCCGCGAACACCTCGGCGAGATCAAGGCCCTGCACGACGCGCACGCCGAACACACCTTCGCCGTCCTCGGCGCCGCCGAGCGCAGCGCTCTGCTCGACACTCTGGGCCGGCTCCGCGACCACGTCGCGGGGCGGCTGCCGGAACCCGGCGAAGACGCGTCCTGAGCACCGCGTCGCACAACCGTTGCACGCTCGTCAGGTCGCCCGCGCCAGGCCAGGAGCCGGGCTTCGGGACCCGGATTCTGCATCGGTTGTGAATCGGTTGTACCGTCAGGGGTGCAGCGGTTCACCTGAGCAGCCGCCGCACCCCACATCCGCGATCCCGTCCGGGACCGGCGTGGGACTGGACTGGTGCACGCCGCGGTTTGGCCTCACGGTGAAGAGGGAGGCCACCCGTCATGCCTGCTGTTCCGCTGCCCCGTCAGCGCGGCGTGTTCGCGTCGGCGCGGTTCGACGTTTCGGTCTCGGCCGAGGCCACGGTGCTGGCCGCGGCCGGTGAGCTCGACATCTCCGTCGCCGCTTCGCTCGCCGAGTCGCTCGAGCGTGAACTGGCCCTGCGGCCGCCGGTCCTCGTGGTCGACGCCGCGGCCGTCACCTTCTGCGCGGCGCGGGCGCTGACCGTGCTGGTGAAGACCGCCGCCGACGCGCACGCCGCCGGGGTCCCGTTCGTGCTCGTGACCCGGCAGCGGTCGGTGCTGCGCCCGCTGACCGCGCTGGGGCTGGAGCGGGTGCTGCCGGTCTACCGCGACCTCGCCGAGGCGTTGTCGTGGCTGGCGCTGCTGCCGCGGCTGACCGAGCCGGCGCCGGACTGCTAGCCCTCAGGCTTCCGTGCAGGGGACCCGGCCCCAGACGGTCTTGCCGCCGTCGTCGTCGCTGACACCCCAGGCCCGGCAGATCCGGTCGACCAGCAGCAGCCCGCGGCCGCCGTCGTGGGCCGGGTCCCGCATGCGCGGCACGCCGCCGCCGTGGTCGGCGACGGCCACCACGACCTCGCAGGGGTCGTCCACCTGGTGGAGCCGGAGCTGGATCGGCCCTTTCGCGTGGTGGTAGGCGTTGTCGAGCAGCTCCCCGACGACCAGCATCGTGTCGACGCGGTGGGCCTCGTCGAGGGTCGAGAGCCGCGCTTCGGTCCACCGCCGGGCCGCGGCGAGGTCGGCGAGATCGTGGCCGGTCAGGTCCAGGACCTGCCAGCCGGGCCGATCGGTTTCGCGCCAGGTCACCGGCATGAACAACTCCTCACGACGACGTCCGCCACACCGGGGAGCACAGGTGGCCGGCGTCGTTGTCCGGTAGGTACCCCGAGCCGCCGGGCTTACCCGTGACTCGCGCCCCTTTTCGCGGACGCCCCGACCGGCTGAACCGGGTTTGTGCCCGCCCGTCGCGGGAAACCGGGTAGTCCGTACCCGCAGAGGAGTCCCATGAAGGCAGTGACCTGGCACGGCAAGCGTGACGTCCGCGTCGAAGAAGTGCCGGATCCGAAGCTCGAAGAACCCACCGACGCGATCGTGCGGATCACCTCCAGCGGCATCTGCGGCTCCGACCTGCACCTGTACGAGGTGCTCGGGGCGTTCATGACCGAGGGCGACATCCTGGGCCACGAGCCGATGGGCGTGGTCGAGGAGGTCGGGGCCGAGGTGACCGGCCTGAAGCCGGGTGACCGCGTGGTCGTCCCGTTCAACATCTCGTGCGGCCACTGCTGGATGTGCGAGCGCGGGCTGCAGTCGCAGTGCGAGACCACCCAGGTCACCGGCCAGGGCAAGGGCGCCGCGCTGCTGGGCTACACCAAGCTCTACGGCCAGGTGCCGGGCGGGCAGGCCGAGTATCTGCGGGTCCCGCAGGCGCAGTACGGGCCGGTCAAGGTCCCGGACGGCCCGCCGGACGAGCGGTTCGTCTACCTGTCCGACGTCGTCCCGACCGCCTGGCAGGCCGTCGAGTACGCGAACGTCCCCCGCGACGGCACGGTCGTGGTCTTCGGCCTCGGCCCGATCGGGCAGATGGCCTGCCGGATCGCCCGCCACCGCGGCGCCGGCCAGGTCATCGGCGTCGACCTGGTGCCGGAACGGCTCGCCCGCGCCCGCGAACACGGCGCCACCGCGATCGACACCCGCGACCACAAGGTCATCGGCGACGCGATCCGGCAGCTGACCGGCGGCCGCGGCGCCGACTCGGTGATCGACGCCGTCGGCATGGAGGCGCACGGCGCCCCGGTGGGCAAGCTCGCGCACAACCTGGTCGCGATGCTGCCGCAGCCGATCGGCGCGAAGATCACCGAGAAGGCCGGCATCGACCGGTTGAGCGTCGTCTACGCCGCGATCGACAGCGTGCGCCGCGGCGGCACGATCTCGCTGTCCGGGGTGTACGGCGGGATGGTCGACCCGCTGCCGCTGATGGACATGTTCGACAAGCAGCTCCAGCTGCGGATGGGCCAAGCGAACGTCCGCCACTGGATCGACGACATCATGCCGGTGCTGACCGGGGACGGCGACCCGCTCGGCGTCGAAGGGTTCGCCACGCACAAGCTGCCGCTGTCGGAGGCGCCCCGGGCGTACGAGATGTTCCAGAAGAAGCTCGACGGTGCCCAGAAGATCCTGCTGCGGCCGGGGTCCTGAGCGGGACGCCGGTTGGGCCGTCCCCCGGCGGGTACCCGCCGGGGGACGAAGGAGGCTGCCCGTGTCGACCGACGCGATCGTGATGCTCAAGGACGATCACAAGACAGTCGAAAGGCTGTTCAAGCAGTTCGAGAAGGCGGGCGAGCGGGCCTACCAGGAGAAGCGGAAGCTCGTCGACGCGATGATCGAGGAGCTGACCACCCACACGTACATCGAAGAAGAGATCTTCTACCCCGTCGCCCGCGAAGCCGTTCCGGAAACGCGCGACCACGTGCTGGAAAGCGTGGAAGAGCACCACGTGATGGTGTGGCTGATGGCCGAGCTGCGGACGCTCGACCCGAAGGACGAAACCTTCGACGCGAAGGTCACCGTGCTCACCGAAAGCGTGCGCCACCACGTCGAAGAAGAAGAGGAAGAGTGGTTCCCGGAGGTGCGCAAGGCGTTGGGGCGCAAGCGGTTGCAGGAGATCGGGCAGACCATGCGCGACATCCGGTCGAAGGCCCCCAAGGACCCGCTGAAGATCCGCAGCGCGCACGCCTGACGCGCGTCGCGTGAACCGGCCCGGGCGCACTCGCGCCCGGGCCGGTCCCGTCACCGCAACCAGCCGAGCAGGGCCTCGTAGACGACGTTCTCGTGCAGCAGCGCGAAGTGGTTCAGCCCGCCGAGCCAGACGACGTCGGCGTCCTCGGTCAGGTCGTCGCTCCCGACCGGGGTCACCAGGAGATCGCCGAAGAGCCGGCCCCACGTGCTGTCCTGGGTGCGCGAGAGCGTCGCGGACACGAACAACCGGCGGATGCCCGCGCCCGAGCCGGGTTCCGGTCGCCAGGTGGCCCCGGCCTCTGCTTGCGCGTGGTGGACGTGGCCGTAGGCGAGGTCCTGGATGCCGTCGCTGCGCAGCGCGAGCACCCGGGCCAGGGGCGCCGCCGCGGCCGAGCGGCCGAGCACGCCGACGAGCCGGGCGACGTGGCGTTCGAGCGGCGCGCCGCGGTGCGGGGTGCCCAGGCACACCAGGCGCGTCACGCGGGGGAGCCACGGCGAACCCTGTTCTTGTGCTTGGTACAGCGCGCTTCGCGCGACCAGGCCGCCCATGGAGTGTCCGATGAGGACGACGTCGGTGACGGGGACCGGCCACGCGGCGACGAGCCGGGACAGCAGCGCGACGAGCTCACGGCCGTTCTCCCAGACGTGGCGGCCCGAGTTGTACCGCAGGTACACCGGGGTGCTGCCGACGTCGGCGGCCAAGCGCGTCCCGAAGTCGGCGCCGGGGGTCGCATCGCGGAACCAGCCGCGCTCGGTCTCCACCAGGCCGTGCAGGAAGACCACCACGCTGCCGGTCGCGTCCGGGAAGGCCGCGGCGAGCGTCCGGCGCTCGACCTCGACGGCTCTTCGGGCCGCTCGGACGGTCATGGCGTCCCGGCCGGGAGCGGGCAGGCTCGCGCCGAACACCCCGTGGGCGACCCCGGTGACGTAGTGCCCCGCCGAGGACTCGAGCACCGAGCCGGCCCAGTACCGCCACGCGAGTCGCGCGGGGACCCGGCCCAGCAGTGCGTGCAGCGCCGAAGCGGTCGTCTTCGTCATGGTGCTTCTTCCGTGCTTCGCCGCCGCAGGACCGGCCGGCCTCAGGTGGGGGACTACCCGCGTCGACGCCCGGTACGCGGCCGGACCCGAAGCGCCGGGGTGACGTCCGACGCACTGCCGGGCCCGGGCCGTTCTCACTGTCCTGAATGGACGCCGAATCGCCGTCAGGAACGCGGCCCGTACGTTTTCCGGCTTTCGACGTTTCCCGCCGCGTCGTGGACGAAGTGCGTGACCCGCTTCCGGCGCGCCATCGTGCGCCCGAACGACACCGCGTCGCTGCGGCGCGCCGAGGTGTTCGAGGCGCGGACGCCGCCCTCGATCCGGTTCTTCCACAGTCCGTCTTCGTAGTACGTGTGCACGTCTCCCCGGGTCACGCCGACGCCTTTCACCGTGGGTGGGCCGTCCTACCCGAGGTGGGTGCCCTTCCCGGTGCGACACAAACGCGGTACCGCCGATCAAGGGCTCAAGTGCCGCCCGGGCCGGGGGCGCCCGAGTCGAGCACCGTCACGACCCGGTCGATCCCGGCGAGGCCGATCACCCGCCGGACCCGGCGCGGTGCGAGGACGACGAACCTCGTTCCGCGGTCGGCGCAGCGCCCCTGCACGGTCACCAGCGTCGAGATGCCGGCGGAGCTGAAGAAGGTCACGGAGTCGAGGTCGAGCGTGAGCCGTCGCGGGCCGCCGGCGAGCTCCGCGGTCAGCGCGTCCTCCAGGACGGGGCTGGTCGAGGCGTCGACCTCGCCGCGCGCCCGCACGCTCACGTCGCCGTCACCGGCGCTCTGCCGGGTCACCGTGAGCAGGTCGTCGGCGGGTCCGGTGCCGTCCGGACGCGGCGTCTCCATGGCAGCTCCTCCACTCGCGTGGCCGGTTCCATCCCACCAGGTCCGGCGGCGGATACCAAGGGGCCTGCCTAGCTCGGGCCGGCTTCGTCCTTCGGGCAGGCGAGGCCGGGCTCCGCGCAGCCGAGGCGGCCCCACACGACCTTGCCGTCGTCGTGGTAGCTCGCGCCCCAGGCGAGGCACAGCTGGTCGACGAGCAGCAGCCCGCGGCCGCCGTGGTCGTCGGGGACGCGCAGCCGCGGCGAGCTGCCGCTGGTGTCGGCGACGGCCACGGTGATCTCGCAGGGGTCGGCGAGCCGGTGGAGCCGGACCTGGGTGGGGCCGTCGGCGTGCTGATAGGCGTTGTCGAGCAGTTCGCCGATCACCATGAGCACGTCGAGGCGGTGTGGTTCGCCCAGCGTGGCGAGCCGGGCTTCGGCCCAGTGCCGCGCGGACGCCGAGTCGGCCCGGTCGCGGCCGGTCACGTCCAGGATCTGCCAGCCGGCCTGGTCGTCTCGAGCCCAGGTCACCGGCAAAACGACTCCTCCCGCGGGCCCGTTCCCAGAGGTGAGGACCCTGCCTGGGCTGTCGTGTTCTCCAGGCAGGCTACCCGCGCTCGGGATCGGCGCCCGCCGCGGCCGTCGGAGCGCCGTGCTCAGCGCAGCGGCAGCTCGACGAAGTTGCGCAGCACGAGGGCGTTCTGCGCCTGGATCAGGCGGCCGCCTTCGTCGATCCGGCCCAGCTGCACCGCGGCGAAGCCGAGCGCGACGGCGAGGTCCGCGATCCGGTCGCCCGCGGCCGGCGCGTCGGTCGCGATGAAGACCACCCGCTTGCCCGGTCCCGGGGCGGGTTCGGCCGCGAGGGTCCCGGACGGCAGCTGGTTGAAGGCCTTGACGACCTCGGCGCCGGGCAGCTGCTCGGCGACGTAGTGGGTGGACAGCCGGCCTTGCAGGATCTCGTCGGCGTTCGGCGCGTAGTACGCGTTCGTGGTGTCGACGACGGTCTTGCCGGTCCAGTCCGGCCGGGACTTGCCGAAGCGCTCGACCGCCGTGAACGGGATCGCCAGGAAGAGGACGTCGCTCTCCAGCGTCTCTTCCAGCGGCACGGCGTGCACGCCGGCGCCGAACGACGGCAGCGACTCCGGTCCGCGGGTGTTGGCGATGCTCACCTCGACGCCGGCCCGGGCGAACAGCCGGGCCAGGGCCGAGCCGATGTTGCCGCTGCCGATGATCGCGGGGCGCGTGGTCATGGTGTCCTCCCGATGTGGTTAACGTGTTAACCAAACGTAGGCCGCAACTGGTTCACATGTCAACCAAGCGGTAGAGTCCCGGTCATGGCGGACGCGCGGTGGCTGGACGAACGGGAAGACCGGGCCTGGCGTGGCCTGATGGCGATGCAGGACGGTCTCTCGGAGTTCATCGAGCGGCAGCTGCGGACCCGCTGCGGGCTGTCCCGGGCCGACTACCAGGTGCTGGCCCACCTTTCCGAGGCGCCGGAAGGCCGGTTGCGGTCGTTCGAACTCGGCGAGCTGCTGCGTTGGGAGAAGAGCCGCTTGTCCCAGCACCTGGGCCGGATGCAGCACCGCGGCCTGGTGACGCGCGAGCGGTGCGCCACCGACCAGCGCGGGGCGGTCGTCGTCAGCACCCCGCGAGGCCGGGAACTGATCGAGGCCGCGGCCCCACAGCACGTGGCCGACGTCCGGCACGCGTTCATCGACCAGCTCACCGTGGCGGAGCTGGAGACGCTCACCACCATCGGCGAGAAGGTCCGCGGCCGCCTCGCGGCCCTGACCGCCGGTGACGGCTAGCCCAGCCGGGCCGCCGTGTCGTGGAACTCGCGGCGCACCGCCGCGATCGCGTCGCCCGAGCGCGTCGGGTGGACGCGGTTGGTGAGCAGCACGTAGTACCGCCCACGCGAAGGCTCCACCCACAGGCTCGTGCCGGTGAACCCGGTGTGGCCGTAGGCATCCGGCTCCAGCGCGGTGCCGACCGGCGAACCCGGGGCGTCCAGTCCCTGCCACCCCAGGCCGCGGCGCAGGCCTGCCGTCTGAACGGTGATCATCTCGGCGTGCGTGGCCGGTTTCAGCAGCGGCGCGGCGCCGCCGGCGAGCACCCGGCCGAGGCGCTCGACGTCGCCCAGCGGCGCGAACAGCCCGGCGTGGCCGCAGATTCCGCCCAGCACCACGGCGTTCTCGTCGTGCACCTGCCCGCGCACGACCCGGCCGCGCCACGGGCAGTCCTCGGTGGCCACGGCGTCGGCCACCGGGCCGAAGCCGGTGTCCGGCATCCCCGCCGGTGTCGTGACGAGGTCCGCGACCAGGCGGTCCAACGGCTTTCCGGCGGCGGCCGACGCGATCAGGCCGAGCAGGATGAACCCCTGCGACGAGTACTCCACGCGCGTGCCGGGGGCGACGGGCAACGGCGTCGTGCGGATGGCTTCCAGCAGCGCCTCGCGGGTGTCGTGCGTCCGCCACAACGGCGTGCCGCCGGGCAGGCCCGAGGTGTGCAGGAGCAGCTGCCGCACGGTGATCGACGCCTTGTCGGTGCCGGCGTAGGCCGGGAGGTGGCGGGGGAGCGGGTCGTCGAGGGCGAGCACGCCGCGCTCGGCCAGCGCGGCCACCACGATGCCCACGACGGGCTTGGTCACCGACGCCAGATCCCACCGGCTCGTCTCGCCGGCGGGTGGCCCGTCCTGCCACCGCGTGCCGAGAACGCCCCGGTCGAGGACACCGTCCGCGGTGCCCACCGACCACGCGGCGGCGGAGAACACCCGCGCGTCGCGGGCCCGGGCGAGGAGGTCAGCGAGCATCGGGCACCGCCCGCGGCGCCGTCCCGGCCAGGACGGCGGACAGCCGGTTCGCCGCCTCGGCCACGAGCGGCCCCAGGACGTCGAAGCTCGACGGCTGCAGGGTGAACGTCAGCCCCGACACGCTCACCGCGCCGACGACGGCACCCTCGGCGTCCAGCACCGGCGCGCCGAGGCAGCGCACGTGCGCCTCGAACTGCTCGTCGTCCACGACGTAACCCGCACTGTCCACAGTGGCCAGTTCGCGGCGGACGGCGCCGGGGTCGGTCAAGGTCTTGGCCGTGCGCGCGGTGAGCGGCGTGGCGAGCGCCGCGGCGACGTCGGCCTCGGGCAGACGCGAGAGGATCGCGCGGCCCACGGCGGTGCAGTACAGCGGCACCTCGCCGCCGGGCCGGGTGTTGAGCCGGTAGGCCTGGTCCGGTTCGAGCTTCTCGACGTACACCGCGCGGTCGGCGTGGCGCACCGCGTAGTGCACCGTGTGCCCGCTGCGCCGCTGCAGGTCCGCCAGCACCGGGCGCAGCGGCCGCGTGCTGGTCAGCGCCGCCGCCGACAGGCCCAGCAGCCGCGGCCCGACCGTGTAGCGCCCGCTGCCCGCACCGACCGCGTACCCGGCCTCGGTGAACGTCTGCAGCATCCGGTGCGCGGTCGGTTTCGGCAGGTCACAAGCCTGTGCGAGGTCGGCCAGCCGGTGCGGGCCGCCGGGGGCCGAGAGGGTGGCGAGCACCTCCAGGGCCTTCTCGACCGCACCACGTGAGCTGCCGGGCGAGCTGCCGGGCGAAGTGTTGACAGCGTTGTTCACGCCGCCTACCTTAGCGCAATCGCGTTCCATCTGACGGAACGGTGTTTCACAGGACGGAAGATAGTTGGTGACCGTGGCCCGTTCCCGGCTGTCGCGCCGCGACGCCCTCCGGCTCGGCGGTCTCGCGCTCCCCGCGCTGGCCCTGCCCGGCCTGCTCTCCGCGTGCGGCAGCGCCGCGGGCACCACCGGCACTGTGCTGCGGGTCGCGCAGTCGTCGGACCCCAAGACGCTCGACCCGCAGAAGCAGGGCGACCTGACCTCGATGAACGTGCTGACCAACCTGTTCGACACGCTCACCACCCGCGGCCCGGACAACCAGCTCGCGCCCGGGCTCGCGCTGTCGTGGACCTCGCCCGACCCGCTGACCTGGCGGTTCAAGCTCCGCCCCGGCGTGCGGTTCCACAACGGCGAGCCGTGTGACGCCAACGCCGTCGCGTTCAGCATCAACCGGCTGCTCGACCCGGCCACGAAGTCGCCGATCGTCGAGCTGCGCTACGTGAAGCAGGCCGTCGCGCTCGACGCGTCCACAGTGGACCTCCGCTGCAGCGCCCCGGACCCGATCATCCCGGCCAAAGTCTCGCTGTTCGGCGGCGTCGCCGTGCCGCCCGGCTACCTCAAGCAGGTCGGCTCGGCCGGCTTCGCGAAGCACCCGGTCGGCACCGGGCCGTTCACCTTCGAGGAGTTCCAGCGCGACCACCAGCTGCGGCTGCGCGCGAACCCCGCGTACTGGGGCGGCAAACCGGCCTACGACGAGCTGGTGTTCCTCCCGATGCCCGACGCGTCCTCGTCGCTGGCCTCGCTGCAGAGCGACGAGGTCGACATCGTCGCCGGGCTCACCCCGGACGCCGCGCTCCAGCTGCAGGGCTACACCGGCGTCTCGATCCGGCACTACCCGGGCATCCGCACGTCGTACCTCTCACTCGACACCACCGCCGGCCCGCTGCGCGACGTCCGGGTGCGCCGCGCGCTCAACCACGCCGTCGACGTCCCGCTGCTGATCAAGGCCGTGCTCGACGGCAAGGCCCGCGAGGTGCCGACGATGTTCCCGCGCGAGGCGTTCGGCTTCGACCCGGCGATCACGCCCTTCACCCGTGACGTCGGCCTGGCGAAGCAGCTGCTCGCCGAAGCCGGCTTCGCGGCCGGGTTCGACACTTCGATCACCGCGCAGACCGCCGACTCGAACCTCGCCGAGGCGATCTCCGGGCTCCTCGCCCGCGTCGGCGTCCGAGCCCGCGTGGACCTCGTCGACCCCGGCACGTACAGCAGCCGCCTGACGTCCAGCAACCGCGGCGCGCTCGGCCCGATCTACCTCGCCGCCAGCACCGGCTGGACGCTCGACGCCGAAAGCCTCGTGCAGTCCAACGTCCGCCACGACCGGCGGCAGAGCCGGTGGACCAACCCCGAGGCCGACCGGCTCGTGGACGCCGAGGAGCAGTCGCTCGCGCCCGCCGACCGGCAGCGGGCCTTCACCTCGCTCCAGCAACTTCTCAAGCAGGAGGCGCCGTTCGTGTTCCTCTACCAGATCGACAACGTCTACGCGGTCAACACGCGTCCACAGTGGACACCGGGTGTGGTCGGTGTGCTCGGCATGGCGAAGGCGACGGTGACCCGGTGACCGCGCCGGCCGTCGCCGTGACCCGCCCGGCCGCCCCGGGCCGCGGGGTGCTCCGCGTGGTCGTCACCAAGGTGCTGACCGCGATCGTGGTGCTGTTCTTCGTGGCCACCGCGGCGTTCTTCCTGGTCCGGCTGTCCGGCGACCCGGTGAAGCTGATCCTGCCGCCGGACGCCACCGCGGCGCAGGAGGCCACGCTGCGCGCGAGCCTCGGGCTGGACCGGCCGCTGCTCACCCAGTACCTCGACTACCTCGGCGGCCTGCCGCGGCTGCACCTGGGCACGTCGCTCGTCTACGACCAGCCGGTCGCCGAAGTCCTGTTCTCCCGCGTCCCCGCGACGCTGGAACTGGCCGGCGCCGCGCTGCTCGTCGCGCTCGTGCTGGCCGTCCCGGCGGGCACGTTCGCCGCCTTGCGCCGCGGCCGCGCGGGCGACACCGGCGTGATGACCGGGGTCCTCGTCGGCCAGTCGACGCCCGCGTTCTGGGTCGGGATCCTGCTGATCCTCATCTTCGCCGTGCAGCTGCAGGTGCTGCCCGCGTCCGGTTACGGCGGCTTCGAGCACCTCGTGCTCCCGGCCATCACGCTGGCGGTGTACTCGGTGGCGGTGATCGCGCGGTTGCTGCGCAGCTCCCTGGTCGACGTGCTCGGCTCGGACTACATCCGCACCGCGCGGGCCAAGGGCCTGAGCCCCGGCGGGATCGTGCTGGGCCACGGCCTGCGCAACGCCGCGCTGCCCGTCGTCACGGTCGTCGGCCTGGAGGTCGGCAGCCTGCTGGGCGGCGCGATCCTCACCGAGCAGGTGTTCTCCTGGCCCGGCCTCGGCCGGCTCACCGTCGAGGCCATCCAGAACCGCGACTTCCCGCTGGTGCAGGCCGCGGTGCTGTTCTTCGCCGCGACGTTCGTCGTGGTGAACCTGCTGGTGGACCTGTCCTACACGATTCTCGACCCGAGGGTGCGGGTGACCGCGTGACCGCCATCGCTGTTCCCCTGGCCCGGCCGGGTGTGGTGCGCGGGGTCCTGCGCAACAAGCTCGGCGTCGTCGCCGTGAGCGTGCTGACGCTGGTGGTGCTCGCTGCCCTGCTCGCGCCGCTGATCGCGCCGTACGACCCGGGCGCGCAGGATCTGCTGGTGCGGCTGCACCCACCCGCGTGGGCCGCCGGCGGCGACTCCGCGCACCTGCTCGGCACCGACCAGCTGGGCCGCGACATCCTGTCGCGCCTGTGCTACGGCGCCCGCGTCTCGCTGCTCGTCGGCGCGTGCGCGGCGCTGCTGGCCGGCGTCGTCGGCGCCGCGATCGGCCTGGTCGCCGGGTTCCTCGGCGGCTGGTTCGACCGGATCCTGATGCGGATCGCCGACATCCAGCTCGCGTTCCCGTCGATCCTGCTCGCGCTCGCCATCGTCGGGTTCCTCGGCTCCGGCCTCTGGTACGTCGTGCTGGTGCTCGGCTTCACCGGCTGGGTGTCCTACGCCCGGGTGATCCGCTCCGAGGTGCTTTCCTTGCGCACCAGGGAGTTCGTCACCGAGGCGCGCGCGATCGGCGTCACGGACTTCACGATCATGCGCCGCCACCTGCTGCCCAACGTGATGGCGCCGCTGGCGACCATCGGCACCCTGCACGTCGCCGCGGCGATCGTCGCCGAGGCGTCGTTGAGCTACCTCGGTCTCGGCGTGCCCAAGCGGACCGTGACCTGGGGCGGGATGCTCGCCGACGGCCAGCTCTACCTCGGCACGTCGTGGTGGGTGGCCGTGTTCCCCGGCGTCGCGCTGATGCTCACCGCGCTGGCCGTCAACATCACCGGCGACGTCCTGCGCGACGTCGCGGACCCGAAGGCGTACCGCTCATGAGCCTGCTGGAGATCACCGACCTGAGCGTCGAGTTCCGGGTGGACACCGGCACCGTGACCGCCGTCGACGGCGTGAGCCTGTCCGTGGCCGAGGGCGAGACCCTCGCGCTGGTGGGGGAGTCGGGCAGCGGCAAGACCGCGACCGCGTTGTCGGTGCTGCGGCTCAACCCCGAGCCGCCGTGCGTGTACGCGGGCGGCGAGATCCTCCTCGACGGCCGTGACGTGCTGCGACTGTCCGAAAAGGACCTCCGGGGGATCCGCGGCAACGACGTCGCGATGGTCTTCCAGGACCCGATGACGAGCCTCAACCCGGTCAAGCGCGTCGGCGCGCAGGTGGCCGAGGTCGTCCGCAAGCACCAGAACGCGTCACGCTCCGACGCGCGGGCCGCTGCCGTGGAGGCGTTGCGAGAGGCGGGGATTCCCGATCCCGAGGCGCGCGCTTCGCAGTACCCGCACCAGCTCTCGGGCGGGCTGCGGCAACGCGTGATGATCGCGATGGCCCTGGTCGGCCGGCCCCGGGTGCTCATCGCCGACGAGCCGACCACGGCCCTCGACGTCACCGTTCAGGCGCAGATCCTGGAGCTGCTGGTCGACCTGCAACGGCGGCACGGGATGGCGATCCTGCTCATCACGCACGACCTCGGCGTCGTCGCGGAGGTCGCCGACCGGGTCGTGGTGCTCAAGTCGGGCCGGGTCGTCGAGACCGGGGACGTGGTGCCGCTGTTCGAGGCGCCGCGCGAGGACTACACACGCGAACTGCTGCGCGCGACACCGAAGCTGGAGCGGGTATGACGAACCTGGTCGAGATCCGCGGGCTGCGCAAGGACTACGGCGCACTGTCCGCGGTGGACGGTGTCGACCTCGACGTCGTCTCGGGGGAGACCCTGGCCGTCGTCGGCGAGTCGGGCAGCGGCAAGACGACGCTGACCCGCCTGCTGCTGTGCCTGATCGAGCCGACGGCGGGCACGGTCCGGTTCGACGGCGCGGACCTGCACGCGCTGGGCGCGGCGAGCTTGCGCAAGGTGCGGCGCGAGATGCAGGTCGTGCTGCAGGACCCGTACTCGAGCATGAACCCGCGGCTGCGCGTGACGGAGATCGTCGCCGAACCGCTGGTGACGCACGACGTCTCACTGCGGGGCCGCCGCGGCCGGGCGAAGGTGCGTGAGCGCGTGTCGGGCCTGCTGGACGCCGTCGGGCTGTCACCGCAGGTCCAGGACCGTTATCCGCACGAGTTCTCCGGCGGCCAGCGGCAGCGGATCTCCATCGCCCGCGCGCTGGCCCTGGAACCCCGGCTGGTGGTGCTCGACGAGCCGACGAGCGCCCTCGACGTCTCGGTGCAGGCCCAGGTGCTGGACCTGCTGGCCGACCTGCAGGACCGGCTGAAGCTGACGTACGTGTTCGTGTCGCACAACCTGGCGGTGGTGCAGCAGATCGCGGACCGCGTCGCGGTGATGCGGGCGGGGAAGATCGTGGAGCTGGCGCCGTCGGCGCGGCTGTTCGCGTCGCCGTCGCACGAGTACACGAAGAGCCTGCTCGACGCGGTCCCGAACCCGGATCCCCGGCTCGCGCGCCGCCGCCAGGTGACGGCGTGAGGGCGTCAGTGGTGGGACAGCACGAGCCCGGCGCCGCCGAGCAGCGCGATATCGTCGGCCGGGCCGGGGTTCACGACGACCGTCGGCGGTTCGGCGGTCAGCGCCCACGACGAGTCCTCACGCAGCCGCTGCTCGATCCGCGCCCGGAAGCGCTCGCCGCCCTCGGCGGCTTCGCCGTGCAGCACGAACAGGCCCGGCGCGAAGAGCTGCTGGATGTTCACCAGGCCCAGCGCGATGTTGGCGGCGTACTCGTCGAGCAGCGGGTCACCCGCCAGCTCCCGCACCGTGCGTGCGCCGAGGCCCCGCCGCTCGGCCTCCGCGCGCAGCCACGGCGTCGTCGCGACGGTCTTCCAGCAGCCACGCGCGCCGCAGGTGCACGGCCGGCCGCTCGCGGCGACCGTCATGTGCGCGCCGCTGCGGCCACCCGGCGGGGCGAGCACCTCGCCGTCGTACAGCAGGCCGACGCCGAGCACCTCGCCCGTCGACACGGACGCGAACGTCGTGCGGCCGCGACCCGGGCCGAACCAGCGGTCGCCCAGCACCTGCAGCCGCGCCCGGTGCTCGATGTGGACCGGCGCGTGCACCAGCTCGGCGAGCACGGCCGCCACGGGATAACCGTGCAGCGCGGGCACTTCGCTGACCTCGATGATCACGCCGGCGTCGGCGTCGACCAGGCCCGCGGCGGCCACGCCGACGCCCACCGGCGGCGTGGGGAACCGCACGGCTTCGGCCAGTGCGGCGTCGATCTCGGCCCGGTCGGACGTGTCGCGCGGGTAAGTCGCCTCGGCGCGCCACAGCACGGTGCCGGACAGGTCGAGCAACGCGGCCCGGACCCGGCCCGGCAGCAGCTCGACGGCGCCCAGCACCGGGCCCGCGCCGGCCTCGGGCGCGGCCGGCGCCGGGACCAGCCGCAGGGCCGGGCGTTCGCCGGTGCTCATGCGATCACGATGCCACGACCCGGCTCCGGAGGGGAGACCACGTGCCGGAACTGACGCGGATGACCTGGCGGGAGGTGCGTGACGCCGGGCGGTCGGCGATCGCGTTGCTGCCCATCGGTTCGCAGGAGCAGCACGCCGCCCACCTGCCGATGGGCACCGACACGATGCTCGCCGAAGCCGTCGTCGACGGCGCGCTGGCGCGGGTGGCCGACCCGGTCGTGGTGCGGCTGCCCGCGCTGCCGTTCGGCCACAGCCCGCACCACCTGTTCGCCGCCGCCGTCTCGCTCCGGGCGTCGACGCTGCAGGCCGTGCTCGCCGACGTCCTGGACTCGCTCGCTGGCAGCGGCTTCCGGCGGATCCTCGTGGTCAACGGCCACGGCGGCAACGACGAGATCATGCGCCTCGCCGTCAAGGAGTACGCGCTGCGGGCCGACGTCGCGCTCGCGGCGTGCTCCTACTTCTCGCTCGGCGACGGCTCCTCGCCGGGCCACGCCGGGGCGTTCGAGACGTCGCTGATGCTCGCCACCCGCGGCGACCTGGTGCGGCCGCCCGAACCACGCGCCGACGTCACGCCGCCACCGCTGTTCGCGTACCCGCCGTACCCGGGCCTGACCGTGGAGCGCCACGGCGAATGGGCCCGCGCGGGCGGCAGCACCGACGACGCGACCACCGCGACCGCCGAGGGCGGCGCGGACCTGCTCGAAGACCGGGTGACCGCGCTGGCGGACGCGATCCGCGCGTTCGACGCGGCCACCCGCGAAACCCACGCCGAAGGGGAGGCATGAAGATCACCGACGTCGACGTGCGGGTCGTGAACCTGCCGTTGACCAACCCGTTCACCAGCTCGTTCGAGACGAAGACGGGCGAGACCCGCACCGTCGTGCGGCTGCGCACCGACACCGGCGTCGAGGGCTGGGGCGAGACCATGTGGGGCCGCCCGGTCGCGGAGCTGGTGCGCAAGCTCGGCGCCGAGCTGGTGGGCACGAGCCCGTTCGCGCTGGAGGCGTTCCACCGGCGGCACCACATGGTGCCGTTCTTCCACGGCTACCTCGGGTACGCGGCGCTGGCCGCGCTCGACGTCGCCTGCTGGGACCTGATGGGCAAGGCCACCGGCCAGTCCGTGACCGACCTGCTCGGCGGCCCGGTGCGCGACGAGGTGCCGATCACCGCGCTGATCACCCGCGCCGACGCGCCCGGCGCGACCGGCCGCGAACTGGCCCAGGGGCTGGGGGAGTACGCGGCGAAGGTGGTCGCCGAAGGCGGCTTCACGGCCGTGAAACTCAAGGGCACCAAGGACGTCCGCGGCGACATCGCGATCATGCGCGAGCTGCGCCGGGCGCTGCCGGACGTCGAGCTGCGCGTCGATCCGAACGCGGCGTGGTCCGTGCCCGACTCGATCCGCGCCGGGCTGGCGCTGGAGGAGCTGGACCTGGAGTACCTGGAGGACCCGTGCGTCGGCATCGAGGGCATGGCCCAGGTGCGGGCGAAGGTGCGGATCCCGTTGTGCACCAACATGTGCGTGGTCCGCTTCGAGGAGTTCGCCCCGGCGGTCCGGCTCGGCGCGGTCGACGTGATCCACGGCGACGTCTACAAGTGGGGCGGGATCGCGGCGACGAAGGCTTTGGCCGCCCACTGCGAAACGTTCGGCCTCGGGATGAACCTCCACAGCGGCGGCGAGCTGGGCATCGCGACCGCCGCGCACCTCGCCGTGGTCGCGAGCACCCCGGTCCTGTCACGGGCCATCGACAGCATGTACTACCTGCACGCGGACGACATCGTCGCACCACTGGAACTGACCGACGGCCGCCTGCGCGTCCCGGCCGGCCCCGGCCTCGGCGTGACGGTGGACGAGGACAAGCTGGCCTTCTACGCCGGCCGCAACGAGGAGGAAGGCGACCTCACCGGCTGAGAACCGTATAACGCCCTACACGGCTCACCGGTGGGTGATGCCGGCCAGGATCAGATCGACCCCGGCGAGGAACTGCTCGCGGTCGTCGTGCTCGCGCAGCTGCGCCGCGACGGCCCGGGTGAACGGGTACTCGTCGGGGTCGAGTTCTTCCCAGGCCGTCGACACGGCGTCGAGGAACTGGGAGCGGTCGACGCCGGGCTCGAGCGCGCGCCCGCTCGCGGAGTTCGCGGCGTTCTGGCCGGCGGCGCCGAGGATGTAGTGCACCAGCGCCGAGGTCGCCGTGAACCAGCTGCCTTCGGGCACGCCCAGCGCGCGGACCTGCCGGCCGAGGCTTTCGAAGATCCGCGGGGTCACCGAGCCCCAGGGACTGCGGGCGAACTGCGCCGTGAGCTGCGTGGCGAGCCACGGGTGGTCGTCGATCGCCTCGAACAGGCCGAGCGCGACGGCGCGCACCTCGTCCTGGGGGGTGCCCTCGCCGTTCCCGGGCGTCATGGCCCGCGCGACGACGGCGTCGGTCGCGGCGGCCAGCAGCTCGCCCTTGTTCGCCACGTGCCAGTAGATCGCGCCGGCGCCGGTGGCGAGGCGCTCGGTCAGCACCCGGAACGTCAGCCCGCCTTCGCCGGCCGCGTCGAGCACTTCGACGGCGGTCTCGACGATGCGCTCGCGGGAGAGCGCCTCTGTGCGCCGCGGGGCCCGGCGCGTGCGTGTAGCCATGCCTCCAGTTTGACACATCTGGAATGGTGTTCCAAGATGGAATGACGTTCCAGTGAGGCCGGACGGCCTCGAACCCGGAGGAGACACCATGAACACCCAGGTCACGATCATCGGCGCCGGTCTCGGCGGCCTCACCCTCGCCCGCGTCCTGCACGTCCACGGCATCCCGGCCACGGTCTACGAGGCCGAGGCGTCGCCGGCCGCGCGCACGCAGGGCGGCATGCTCGACATCCACGACTACAACGGCCAGCTCGCCCTCGAGGCCGCCGGCCTCACCGAGGAATTCCGCAACCTGATCCTGGAGGGCCGCGAAGCGACGCGGATCCTCGAGCGGGACGGAACCGTGCTGCTCGACGAACCCGACGACGGCACCGGCGCCCGCCCCGAAGTGCAACGCGGCGAGCTGCGCCAGGTCCTGCTCGACTCCCTCCCCGAGGGCACCGTCCGGTGGGGCCACAAGGTCAGCGGCGTCCGCACCCTCGGTGACGGCCGCCACGAAGTGACCTTCGCCAACGGCGACAGCGTCGCCACGAGCCTGCTGGTCGGCGCGGACGGCGCGTGGTCCCGGGTCCGATCGCTGCTCTCGGACGCCACACCCGAGTACGTCGGCACGTCGTTCGTCGAGACGTACCTCTTCGACAGCGACACCCGGCACCCGGACAGCGCGAAGGCGGTCGGCGGCGGGGCCCTGTTCTCGCTCGAACCGGGCAAGGGGATCCAGGCGCACCGCGAGAGCGGCGGGAACCTCCACACCTACGTGGTGCTGTCGAAGCCGCAGGAGTGGTTCGCCGGCATCGACTTCACCGACGCTGCGGCGTCCACCACCCGGATCGCGGCGGAGTTCGACGGCTGGGCCCCGGAGCTCACCGCGCTGATCACCGACGGCGAGACCCCGCCGGTGCTGCGCCCGATCAACACCCTGCCGACCGGGCACCGGTGGGACCGGGTGCCGGGGGTGACCCTGCTCGGCGACGCCGCCCACCTCTGCGTCCCGAACGGCGAAGGCGCCAACCTGGCCATGTTCGACGCCGCCGAGCTCGGCAAGGCGATCGCCGCGCACCCCGGCGACGTCGAAGCCGCGCTCGCCGTCTACGAGCAGGCGCTGTTCCCGCGCAGCGCCGAAGCCGCCACCGAAGCCGCGCGTGACTTCGACCTCTGCTTCGGCGAGGAGACCCCGCACAGTCTCGTCAAGCTGCTGACCGGGCAGGCTTAGCCCACTGGCCTCACCCCCGGTTCCACTGCTCGGCGAGCAGTTCGTAGGACCGCACCCGGTCGGCGTGCGCGTGGGTGATGGTGGTGATGACGAGTTCGTCGGCCCCGGTCGCCTCCTGGAGCTGCCGCAGCCGGGCCGCGACCGTGGCGGGGGAGCCGACGAACTGGGTGTCGACGCGGTCGGCGACCAGGGCCCGATCCTCGTCGCTCCAGACGTGGGCGGCGGCTTCTTCCGGCGTGGGAAAGAGAATCGCCCCCTCCGCACGGCGGATGGAGCGGACCCAGAGGGCGTAACCGCTGGCCAGTTCCCGCGCGGTGGCGTCGTCTTCGGCGACGACGACGTCGGCCGACACCGCGACATACGGTTTCGGCAGGGTCTCCGAGGGCACGAACGCTTGCCGGTAGGCGTCGACGGCGTCGAGCACGCTGGACGGGCTGACGTGGTAGTTCGCGGCGAACCGCAGGGCGTTGCGGCCGGCCACGGACGCGCTCTGCCCGCCGCTGCTGCCGAGGATCCAGATCTCGACCTGCGCGCCCTCACCGGGCACGGCGTGCGCGTCGGGCCCTTCGGCGGAACGGTAGGTGCCGCCGAGGAAGGCGAGGATGTCGTCGACCTGTTCGCCGTAGTCGGGTGATTCGGCGCCGGGCTGTTGCAGCAGCCCGAAGGTCAGGCCGATCCGCGACGAGCGGGCGAGCGCGCTGAAGTCGGGCTTCTCGGGAATGAGCAGGCCGTTGCTCGCCTGCGTGGCCGGCAGTGGCGCGGCTGCGGCAGCGGCGTATTCGCGGACGAGCTGCTTGCCGCTGCGGCCGAGCCCGAGGTCCAGCCGTCCCGGGTGCAGTGCCGCGACGAGCCCGAACTCCTCGACGACGGCCAGCGGCGTCCGGTGCGCGAGCTGCACGCCCGCGGACCCGAGCCGGATCGTCTTGGTGGCCCCGGCGACGAGGGCGATCAGCACGGGTGGTGACGCGCCGGCGACGCCGGGGCTGAGGTGGTGCTCGGCGAACCAGTAGCGGTGGTAGCCGAAGCGTTCGGCGTGCTGCGCGAGGTCGACGGTGTTGCGCACGGCCTCGGCGGCGCCGGACCCGGTGCTGATCGGGACGAGGTCCAGCACCGACAACGGGACTTCAGGCATGACGGTCCTTTCCGGCGGGCCACGGCGGGTCGGGGATCTCCCGCCGCAGCGCGGGCGCGATGTCCGACTGGAACAGCTCGAGGGTGGCGCGGTGCTGCCGGGCGGTGAGCCCGTCGCGGTCGGCGTGCAGGTGCATCACCTGGTGCCCGAGTTCCTTGTGGTAGCGCAGGACTTTCTCGGTGATCTGGGCCGGGCTGCCGATCAGCGCCGAGCTGCGCTCGACGAAGTCCTCGAGCGTCGGGAAGACGGGTTCGAGGCCGAGCCGGGTCTGCAGGGCCAGCCGGCTCTCGAAGATCGGCCGGTAGACCTCGAGCGCCTCCTGCGACGTCTCGGCGGCGTAGTACCCGGCGGTCCCGGCGCCGACGACGGCGGCCGCGGGGTCGTGGCCGTGGTGGGCCCACCGTTCGCGGTAGTGGCGGACCAGCTCGGCGTAGGGCTCGACGGGGTTGGTGACGTTCGCGGAGAAGAGCGGGTCACCCCACTTCGCGGCGAGGTCGACGGACTCGCGGCTGGTCGCGCTGCCGTGCCAGACGCGGATCGGCTGCTGCAGCGGCCGCGGCCAGACCTCGGCTTCGGTCAGCGACGGCCGGAACCGCCCGGACCAGGTGACCTTGTCCTGGCGCCAGAGTTTCCGGAACAGCTCGTAGCCTTCGGAGTTGCGGTCCCACTGGTCGTCCGGGGTGACGTGGAACAGCTCGCGCTGGGCGGCGCCGTTGCCCTTGCCGATGATCAGTTCGAGCCGGCCGCCGGAGAGGTTGTCCAGGGTCGAGTAGTCCTCGAACGCGCGGACCGGGTCGAGCAGGCTGAGCGTGGTGACGGCGGTGAACAGCCGGATCCGGGACGTCCGGGCGGCGATGTGGCTCAGCACGACCGGCGGCGAGGAGGAGATGAACGGCCGCTCGTGCCGCTCGCCGACGCCGTAGCCGTCGAAGCCGAGTTCTTCGGCCAGCTCGGCGTTCGCGACGACGTCCAGCAGCCGTTGGTCGGTCGGGGTGAGGACGCCGGTGACCGGGTCGGGTACATGGGTGATCAGGGTGATGAGCAGGAACTTCACGTGCCCGCAGTCCTTTCTCCGGCTGGTTCTAGCTGCCCCTTGTGGACGGATCCGGCGACGCGCCCGTCGACGAGGACCCACGCGGTTTCGTGCGCGCCGAGCCGATCCGCGGCGGCCCGGCGGCTTTCGCCGATCCCGACCGCGGGCAGGGGACCGGTGACGTAACCGGCGATCGGGTCGGCCGGGCGGGCCATGCCGGCCGCGGTCAGCAAGCGGAGCTCCGTGACGTCGAGCGCCCCGGTCACCTCGGCCACCGACGGCGGCCCGGTGGCGCCGGGCCGGTCCGGGCCGACCGGCCACAGCGGTCCGGCGCCGGGATGGCGGTCGGCCACGGCGAGCGCACTGCCGACCGACGCCGTCGCCGCCAGGCCGGGTGCGGCCGCCGGGAACGGGCCGGCGGCCTCGGCCACGGTCTGCTCACCCGCGTGCTCGGTGAGGAAGCCGAGGTGCCGAAGCCAGTCGTCGTCGTAGTACTTGGACAGGTACGAGCGGCCGGAGTCGGGGACCACGACGACGATCAGGTCGGCCGGACCCAGCCCGGCGCCCAGACGCAGCGCGGCGGCGACGGCCGTGCCCGCGGAAGCCCCGAGCAGCAACCCTTCCTCGCGCGCCAGCCGTCGCGTGGTCAGCAGCGACTCGCGATCGCCGACCGGTTCGACATGGTCGACGACATCGCGGTGGTAGGAGCGGGGCCAGGTGTCCTCGACGGTGTCCGGGTGCAGGTAGTGCCCGATGCTTTCGACCACGTAAGGGCTGCCGTCACCGCCCGAGTAGACGGAGGTCTCGGGATCGGCGCCGATCACCCGCACCCGGCCGCCGCTGACCCGCTTGAGGTGGGCACCGGCGCCGCTGATGGTGCCGCCGGTGCCGATCCCGGCGACGAAGTGGGTGATCCGGCCCCGCGTCTGCCGCCAGATCTCCGGCCCGGTCGTCGTTTCGTGGGCGGCCGGGTTGGCCGGGTTGTCGTACTGGTCGGCGAGCCAGCCGCCGTTCTCTTCGGCGAGCCGGCGCGCGACCTGCGAGACGTGGGCCGGGTCTTCGCGCGGTACGGCACCGGGGGTGACCACGACGTCGGCTCCGTAGGCACGCAGGATCGCGGTCTTCTCCCGGCTGCTCTTGTCCGGCAGCACGACGGTGAGCCGGTAGCCGCGCTGGGCCGCCACGATCGCCAGCCCGATCCCGGTGTTGCCGGAGGTGCCTTCGACGATCAGCCCGCCGGGAGGCAGCGCACCCGAGCGTTCCGCGTCGAGCACCATCGAGAGCGCGGCGCGGTCCTTGACGCTGCCGCCCGGGTTGAGGAACTCGGCCTTGACGTAGATCCGCGGGCCGGCCGGCGGCGCGATCCGCGCGAGCCGGATCAGCGGGGTGCCGCCGATCGCGTCGAGCACGGAGTCGAACGCCTCGACGTCGTCGGATGCCATGCCCCACCACCTCGCTTCTGGGTACTGCACAGGTATCCCGTCGCGGGTGGTCCCCGCACGGGTGTTCAGGATGTGGACCTCGCCGGTTGACAAGTTCGCTGGGTTCAGCCTAACCTGTAAAAGTGATCAGCGGGGTTAGTTGACCGGATCGGGTTACGGCGGGCACAGCCTGTGTCGCCGTGTTCCCAGCATGTGGTTTCTGTCGTACCCGCTGGTTAGGGTCGTGGATGTCTGGATCATGGGAACGAGGAGTGTGGGCACGTGCGCTGGAGCCGGAACCTTCGAGCGGCCGCGGTGGTGGCGGTGGCCGTCTTCGGCCTGACCGCGTGCGGGGGCGGCGACAGTGCTGACAAGCCCGCCGCGCCGGGCAAGGGCGGGGCGCCGATCGTCGTGGCGTCCTTCAACTTCACCGACAGCCAGATCCTGGCCGAGATCTACGCGCAGGCGCTGGAGGCCAAGGGCTACCCGGTGACCCGGAAGCTGAACCTGGGCTCGCGTGAGCTGATCTACCCGTCCCTGAAGTCCGGTGAGTTGCAGTTCATCCCGGAGTACCAGGGTTCCGCGATCACCACGGGCTTCGGTGCGGAGCCGGTCAAGGACGCCAAGGGGGAGCATGACCAGCTGGCGAAGCTGTTCGAGCCCAGCGGCGTCTCGCTGCTGGACTACGCCCCGGCCGAGGACAAGAACACCTACATCGTCAAGGCCGATCTCGCGAAGTCGAAGGGCATCGCGACCATCAGCGACCTGAAGAAGCTCGACAAGGTCGTCCTGGCCGGTGGTCCGGAGTGTGAGAAGCGGCTGACGTGCTTCAAGGGCTTGACCGACATCTACCACCTGACGAACGCGTCCTTCCAGACCGTGCAGGAGGTCGGGCCGCGCGTGCAGCAGCTCAATTCCGGTGCGGTCACGGTGATCCCGGTGGACTCGGTGAGCCCGTCCGCCGGTGACCCGCAGTACGTCGCGCTCAAGGACGACCTGAGCATGGTGCCGACGGAGAACGTGGTGCCGGCGGTGAACAAGAAGGTGCTCGACGCGCGGGGCGCGGACTTCGCGACCGTCGTCAACGCCGTGAGCGCGAAGCTCGGCACCGACGGCATGCGCGAGCTGAACAAGCGCGTCGACTCCGACGGTGAGCCGGCGGCCGACGTCGCGAAGGACTGGCTGTCGCAGCAGGGTCTCGCCTGACGGCGGCACAACACGAGGAGTCGTTCCGTGAGCGCGGATCAGTTGCACTTCAACGCTTTCATCTGGCCCAACGGGTACCACGAGTCCGCTTGGCGCGTCGTCGAGGACGACGTCCGCGGCGTGCTCGGGCTGCCGTACTACGCGGACATCGCGCGCATCGCCGAACGCGGCCTGATGGACACGATCTTCCTGGCCGACAACATCGCCATCGCCGAGTACCGGGCCACGCACCTGCCGCAGACGCAGTTCGACCCGATCTCGGTGCTCTCGGCCCTGGCCGCGGTCACCAGCCACATCGGCCTGATCGGGACCGGCTCCACGACCTACAACAAGCCGTGGGAGCTGGCCCGCCGGTTCGCGACGCTGGACCACCTCAGCGGTGGCCGCGCGGGCTGGAACATCGTCACCACCATCACCCCGCTGGCCGCGGCGAACTTCGGCGAGCGCGCCCACCCCGACCACGCCGACCGCTACACGCGGGCTCACGAGTTCGTCGACGTGGTGACCCGCGCGTGGGACAGCTGGGAGGACGACGCGGTCGTCGGCGACCGCGAACGCGGCGTGTGGGCGGATCGCGCCAAGCTCCACGCACCCCGCTTCCACGGCGACTTCTACGACGTCGAGGGAATCCTGCCGTTCCCGCGCTCGCCGCAGGGGCGCCCGGTCCTGGTCCAAGCGGGACAGTCCCCGGCCGGCATCGCGCTGGCCGCGCGGTACGCCGAGCTGGTGTTCTCCGGGCCGCCGTCAC
This sequence comes from Amycolatopsis sp. NBC_01307, assembly GCF_035975215.1. NCBI lineage: Bacteria > Bacillati > Actinomycetota > Actinomycetes > Pseudonocardiales > Pseudonocardiaceae > Amycolatopsis > Amycolatopsis sp. NBC_01307. Next base: position 2,118,701 of record NZ_CP108403.1, read on the forward strand.
TGGAGGCCGCGGCCGCGTTCCGGACCGAGCTCCACGCCCAGGCGGCGGCCGCGGGCCGGGACCCGGCCCAGGTGCTTGTCCTCCCGGCACTGATGGTGACACTGGGCGGCACCGAGGCCGAGGCCCAGGAGAAGGCCCGCCGGCTGGAAGAGCTGGCGAGCCCGGAGTTCCGCTGGCAGAACATCCTGTACACGGCCGGCCTGGACCCGGACGGCTTCGACCCGGACGCCCCGCTGCCCGCGGAGCTGTGGACCGGAACGGCGAACGTCTCGAGCCGCGCGAACGAGCTGTTCGCCCTCCAGCGTGCACAGCCGGAGCTACCGTTGCGTGAGCTGGCCCTGCAGCTGAAGAGCGGCGCGGGCCAGTCCCACTTCATCGGCACGCCCGAACAGCTGGCCACGCACACGATGACCTGGCAGGACGCCGGCGCGGTCGACGGGTTCACCATCATGGGCTCAACGCTGCCGTACGAGCTGACGGCATTCGTCGACCACGTGGTCCCGATCCTGCAACGCAAGGGCCGCTACCGCACGGAGTACACCGGCCCCACCCTGCGCGACCACCTGGGCCTGAACCGCCCACCCGCAGGAGGTGACGCGCACCGCTAGCCACACACGGACTGCAGGTCGCCGAATCTGCGGCCGGCGTCGAAGAGGCTTCGCCGGAAGGTTGCCAGGCTGCGCGCTGACCGAGTCAGCACCTCTTGACCCGCGGCCGGCACTGGCGCGGATCTCCGCCTTGCCGGTGGCTGATGTGGCAAGGCACGGCGCGCGGTCGACGCGCGCCGTTACCCACACGCGGATGGCGGGTTATCGGGATTCCGCCTTTCCGGCGGTCGGCGTCGGCGAGGTCGGTCGCGGCCGGGAGAACCGGCCCACCACGGCCTCGATCCGCACCGGCTGTGATCGCCGAGCGTCGGCGTGCCGGTCGCGGTCCGGCGCCGAGCGGCGGCCGTCACGGTCGGGTAAAGGCCGTTGTGCCTGGTCCGCGCGTGTGATCTTGTGATCCGGAACTGTCCTCAAGGGACGCTGAAGGTGGCGTGTCCGGGTGGTGGCGTTCGGTGAGGAGAGGGCGTGCCTTTCATCCTTTCCCGCCTGTTCGCGCGCTGGATCCTGCGTGCCGGGTGGACGCTCCCGGTGGTGGTCGTCGTGTTCGTGTTCGCGACCAGCTGGCCGCTGATGGTGCTGGCCGAGCCGGCCGGCAGCGACCTCGTTCAGCCCGGCAACTACTGGTGGTACTTCGTCGTGACCGCGGCGACGGTCGGCTACGGCGACTTCTCGCCGGCGACGGCGGCCGGGCACTTTGTCGGGGTGTACGTGATCGTCGGCGGGATCGCCACGCTCACCACGGTCTTCACCCGGCTCGCGGCGCTGCTCGAGCAAGCGAAGGGACGGCGGATGCAGGGGTTGGAACCGGTGGAGCTGAGCGGCCACGTCGTGCTCGTCGGTTACCTCGCCGGCCGCACCGAGCGGCTCGTGGCGCAGCTGCTGGCCGACGGGATCACCGGACTGGTGCTGTGCGCGGGCGACGAGGTGCCGGTGCACCCGATGCCGGCGCAGCCCGTCGAGTTCGTCCGCGGCGACCTGACCGCGCCGGAGGTGCTGTCGCGGGCGGGGGTCGAGCGGGCCGCCACCGTGCTCGTGGACGTGCGGGACGACAACGAGGCGCTGGCGGTGGCGGTCCTCGTCGAGCACGCCTCGACGTCGGCGCACGTGGTGGTCACGATGCGCGACATGGAACGGGCCGAGCTGATGGGCTACGTCGACCCGCGGATCACCTGCGTCCAGTGGCACACCCCGCGGATGGTCGTCGAGGAGGTGGTCTCGCCGGGCATCGCCGAGGTCTACACCGAACTGATGACCGCCGGCGGCGCCGGCACGTACTCGGTCACCGTCCCGGAACGCCTCGGCGCCCTGCAGGTCGAACGCTGCCGCGCCGCACTGGGCCGGACCTTCGGCGCCACGGTACTGGCCGTCCGCGGCGCGAACGGCCTGACGGTCAACCCCGCCTGGGACGGCGACCTGCCACCCGGAGCGGTGCTGTACTACGTCAGCTCTCGCGCACTCGGCCAGGACGAAATCGAACGAGCCCTGCGCGCCGCACACCACTGAGCCGCCCGCGCCGGGCCCTCCTGCCGGAGGCCGCCCCGCACCCGGCCAGCCGACGCCTCCTGGGTGGCCTCGCTGGGAGGTCTCCGCGCTTGGCGGGCGTTCGGGTGGGCTCGCCGGGAGGTCTTCGCGCGTCTGGCGGGCGTTCGGGTGGCCTCTCCGATAGGTCTCCGCGCGCTTGGCGGGCGTTCGGGTGGTCTCGCGAGGAAGTCGGTCCGCCGGAGCCGCGAGGGCCCTTGGATGGCTTCGGCGGGAGTGTCCCGCACCTGGGCGGGGCGCCAGGAGGTTGCTCGCGCCGCGCCAACGAGCTGTTGCGTCGTGTCGCCGGGGGGCCGCGGCCGAGGCCGTCGCCGCTAGGTGAGGGTGGCCGGCAGGTACTCGTAGCCCCGCAGGATTCGGGTCTCTCGGCGGCGGCTTCCCGGGCTCAGGGCCAAGCCGGGGAAGCGGTCGAAGATCGTTCGCAGGCCGATCTCGCCCTCCATCCGGGCCAGTGCCGCTCCCAGGCAGTGGTGCCGGCCCGCGCCGAAGGCCACGTGGTCGCGGGCTCGGGCCCGGGTCACGTCGAACGTCTCCGGATCCGCGAAGACCTGCGGGTCGTGGTTCGCGCCGGCCAGTACCGTCGTCACCAGCGCTCCTCGTGGCAGGGGGACGCCGGCGACCTCCGTGGCGCGGACCGCCAGCCGGCCGGTCAGCAGGACCGGTGGGTCGTGGCGCAGGACCTCCTCTACCGCGTTGGCCCACAGCTCCGGCCGCTCGCGCAGGGTCGTGAGCTGGTCCGGGTGGGCGGTCAGCAGGGCGATGCCACTGCCCAGCAGGTTGACCGTCGTCTCGAAGCCGGCCGCGAGGACCAGGCCCGCCGTCGACTTCAGCTCGGCCTCGGTGAGCCCGACGCCGTCGTCGCGGGCCGCGACCAGGCGGCTGAACAGGTCGTCGCCGGGGTGACGGCGCAGGTGGTCCAGGTGCTCGCCCAGCCAGGTGTCGAACTCCGCCAGCGCCGTCTCGACGTCGCGGAACGTGCGCCAGCCCAGGCCGAGGTCGAGGCTCGGCGCCGCCGCCGCGCCCAGGGACAGCACCTTGCCCACCTCGGTGGCCGGGACGCCGAGGATCTCGCTGATCACCGTCACCGGGAGCAGGCCGCAGTACGACTCGACGAGGTCGACCGGGCCGGTCGGGTCGATGGCGTCGAGCACCTCGTCCGCGATCGCCTGGACCCGGCCGCGCAGCTGCTCGACGGCGCGCGCGGTGAACACGCCGGTGACGAGCTTGCGGTAGCGGGTGTGCTCGGGCGGGTTGACGGCCAGCAGCGACGGCGGCCGCACCGGGTGCAGGTGCTCGCCGGCCGACCACTCCAGCAGCCGTCCCAGCGCGGAGCCGTCGGAGCCGAGCACGCCGGTGCGGAAGTCGTCGCTGGAGAGCACCTCCCGGACGGCGGCGTGCTGCGTGGTGATCCAGCCGAAGCGCGTCCGGGCGACCGGACCGGCGGCCCGGATCTCGTCGAACAGCCCGCTCAGGTCGCGGCCCGCGGCGGCGTCGTCGACCAGCCGGCCCTGCAGGTCGCCGCGCCGGGCGCCGCGCAGCAGCACGGCCCGCGGCAGTGCGTGCCCGAGCCCCCACCGGACCACGGGCTTCGCCCGCAGCAAAGTACCTTCGACGACCGCTTTGCCGAACCGGGCCACGTTCCCCCCACTGCGCCGCACGACTGTGTCTACTCCAGAGTAGCCCGCACCGGCCCCGGAGCCGGGCAGGCTCCGGGGCCGGCCGCCGGGTCAGCCCGCCGTCGTCGCGTTCAGCGTCAGGTAACCCACGCCGAGCTGCGCGAACGACTCGAGCGCGAAGCCGGCGAGCTGGTCGACGGCCGTCTGGTTCTGCAGCAGCAACCGGCTCTGGTTCTTCCGGACCGCGCTGAGGCCCGGCTGCTCCCGGTACTCGATCTTCACGGTGTTGCCGCCCATCGTGGTCACGTCGACCTTGATGTCCCGGTACACCCCGGTCAGCTTCGAGGCGATCTTCGACGCGAGGTCCTGGACGACCACCGCCGCGGCCAGGGCCGCGATGATGGTGAGGACCGCCTTCGGGTCGACGAACAGCGCGCTGGTCTTCGGCGTCGACCAGACACCGCCGCTGTAGAGCCGGGTCGCCGTGTTGTGGTCGGTCAGGTCGATCTCGATGGCGTTGGACCGGGCCGTGCTGAACATCGTGCTGGTGGCGATGTCCTGCTCGAACCACACCTGCACGCTCTCCACCGGCGTCAGCACGTCGTTGCCCGCGACGACCTGGTTCTCGGCGACGTAGATCGGGGTGGTCGTGCCCCGCCCGCTGATGTCGGTCGAGTACGCGCTCAGCCCCGGGTGGATCGGGCCGTAGTCGTTGACCAGCGTGATGCCGGTCGCCGGGCCGCCGGATGAGGCGTCCCCGAGCACCCCGCTCTTGTCCAGCGTCGCCTCGTCACCGAGGCCGATCGCCACCTTGTTCGTCGCGACGTGCACCGTCACGTCGCCCTTGAAGTCGTTGCTGCCGAAGAGCTCGTACAGCGGCTGCCACGCGAACGTGTTTTCGGACAGGTAGTCGGCGGCCGACTGCCACACGACGTTGTAGGAGTTGTTGACCTTCTTCGCGAAGCAGAGCTGGTACTGGCTGTTCTTGAGGGTTTCGAGGTCGGCGGCGGCGATCTGGATGTCGACGCTCTTGAGCTGTCCGTCCGGCATGGTGTGCTCCTCGTTCGTGCTGCGTGGTGTCCGGGCCGATGCGACCCTGGGACCACACCCTCCGGACGCGCCGTCGCGCGCACGTCGTCGCCGCGCACCACGGGTGATCTCCGCGCCGCCTGCGTCACACGATGGGCTGGACGGGCGGAAACGGTGCTGTTGGGCCATTGGCGGTACCCACGCCGCCCGGTTTCCGCGCGGTCCGGCGACGCGCTGTCGTGCCACGCTCCCGACCGGGTGACCGCCGGGCCGGAAGTCAAGCCCGCGCACGACTGAGGGCCGGTGCCGCCCGCGCTGCCGTACGGAGGCGGCCGGAAGACGGCCCGGAGACACTCGCGGTGCCATGCTCGTGGACCGGTGGACGGCGCCGGGGAAGACGGCGCGGACGAGGGGACGGCGATGGGCGAAGGCGACAGATCGGACGCGGACTTGGTGCTGCTGGGCCGATTCGAGCTGCGGGCCGGCGGCGAACGCGTCGCGCTGCCCCGGGGTTCGCAGCGCCTGCTGGCCTTCCTCGCCATCCGCGACGGCGCCGCGGTCGACCGGCACGCGACGGCCGAGCAGCTGTGGCCCGAGAGCCGTCCCCAGCGCGCGGCGGCCAACCTGCGGCAGGCGTTGTGGCAGGTGCGCCGGGCCACGGACCGGCCGGTCGTGGAGACGCCGGTCGACCGGCTGCACCTGGCGGCGGCGCTACCGGTCGACTTCTGCCGCACGCTCGAAGCGGCCCACCGCGTCGTCGGCCCGACCGGGCGGCCGGAATCCGGTGCGGGACTGGTCGGTGAGCTGGCCCAGGACCTGCTGCCCGACTGGGCCGAGGACTGGCTGGTGCCCGAACGTCAGCGGTGGGAGCAGGTCCGGCTGCACGCGCTGGAGGCGATCGCCCGGCACCTCATCTCGGCCGGCGCGCACCTGGCCGCGCTGGAGGCCGCGTTCACCGCGATCACCATCGACCCGGTGCGGGAAAGCGCGCACCGCACGGTGATCGCGGCGCACCTGGCCCAGGGCAACGGCGGCTCCGCGTTGCGGCACTACCAGCACTACCGGGCGCTGCTGCACCGCGAGCTGGGTGTCCTCCCGTCACACCACATGACGCGGCTGGTCGCCTCCCAGCCGACGTTGTGATCAGCTGCAGGCACGGCGCCGTCAGCTGTAGGCCTCGAAACGGGCGATCTGCCCGGCGGGCCAGCCGGTGTTGCCGGTGCACGTCAAGCGCAGGTAGCGGCGGTTGGTGCAGGGGACCGTGATGGTGACGTTGTTGCCCTGCGCGGGATCGAGCACGTAGCTGGTCACCGAGGCGAGGCGGCTGTGACCCGGCGCCGCAGCTGTGCTCGCTCGAAGCGATCTGCCTCGGCCGACCGCGGTTGCGAGTCGGTCGGTGGCTGCGGCGGGAATGGTGGTGCTGTTGCGGATCCGGGCGGCCTCAGCTGTAGGCCTCGAAACGGGCGATCTGCCCTGCGGGCCAGCCGGTGTTGCCGGTGCACGTCAAGCGCAGGTAGCGGCGGCTGGTGCGCGGGACCGTGATGGTGACGCTGTTGCCCCGTGAGGGATCGAACACGTAGCCCGTCGCGGGGGAGAGGGTGTCGAACGTGGTTCCGTCTGACGAGCCTGACAGTGCCAGCGTCTGAGTCCGGGTGCTCCACGCGCTCGACGGTGGGACGGCCACCACGATCCGCGTCACCGCGGTCGATGCGCCGAGGTCGACCTGAAGCCACTGGGGGAACGCGTTGTTCGTGCTTTCCCAGTAGCTGTCGGCGTTTCCGTCGACGGCGTTGCCCGCGCCGTAGTTCTGCGTGTGGCTGCTTTCGGTCGTGGTGCGGCCGCGGGCCAGGTCGGTCGAGCCGCCCGTGGTCAGGGTCGGTGATGTCGGCCTCGTCGCCGTCAAGGCGAGCTGGCCCTTGAGCATGCGGCCGCCGTCGTTGGTGAGGCGCAGGTAGTAGTCCGACGAGCACGCCGTTCCGTCTTCGTCCAACGCGAGCAGGCCGGAGCCGGTGGGCGTCATCGATGCGTTCTCGGCGGTCTTCGCGATCTGGTTGCCTTCACCGTATTCGTCGAACATCGAGATGTAGATGCCCTGCACGCCGGCGCGCACCATGTTGTAGAACTGGCGCCACATGAAGTCGCCGTGGGCGCGCTGCCGGCCGGAGACGTCGCCGGGCAGCACGCACGGCTGGTAGTCGATGCCGTGGGCGTTGCAGTCGGCCTGGTCGGGCACGGTGAGGTTCTGGTACATCCAGTCCGAGCCCGCCGCGTCGCCGACCGCGCCGACCATCCACGGCGAGATCATGTTGAAGGAGCGGTAGACGTCGCCGAAGCCGGGCCGTGAGCCGCCGTCGCTGGTGCGCCATTCCCTCGGCACGCCGCCGATGACGTAACAACCTTGGCCCTTGAACCAGTTCACGACGTCGAGGCACGTGTTCGCGTCCCACGGGTGGTTGCCGTCGTTGTACCCGAAACCCCAGATGCAGACGACCGGTTTGCCGTTCTGGCGGGCGTAGGCGGACGACGCCGTGTGCGCCGACATCTTCGCCGTCCAGTCGGCCTTCATCTCCGGCTGCATGTTCGCCCAGCCGGTGGCGTCGTACATGATGTAGAACTTCCGCCCGTGCGATTCGGCGGCGCTGCGGACCTTGGCGGCCATCGCGTCGCGCGTCGGGCCTTCGCTGCTGTTGGGGTTGAAGCGCTGCAACGCGGCGGTGTCGCAGCCGTTCTGCTGCATCCACAGGAAGTGCGTGTCCACGGTCTGCTGGTCGTAGGACGAGAAGAGCGTCGCCGGCTGGCCGTTCCCGAAGTTGGCGTACGCGGTCTGGTAGGTGCGGGTGTACTCGCGCATGTCCGGCCAGGCCTTGATCACGTTGTTGCCCGTCGACGGCGTCTGCCCCCAGTTCTGGCTCCAGTGCCACCAGCCGTTGATCGGCGCGCCGTCACCGGCGCACGCGAACCAGCCCTGGTACCCGACGGTGATCTTGCCGACGACGTCCCCCGGCGCGCTGGCGGCGGACGCTCCGGGCGCGCCGGCGAGGGAAAGCGCTCCCCAGGCCGATGCCGCCGCGGCCGAGCCGATGAACGTCCTGCGGGAGATCGCCATTGCAGATCCTCTCGGCACCGTTGCACGAGTACGTGTTCCGGGAGGCGACTGTAGGCTTCCGGCCAAGAACTGGCAATAGTCGAACCGATTTCAGAAATTTACGTACTGAAGTCTGCAAGAATTGTCGGAGACGGCGGCCGATCAGCAGCTGACGGTGCCTTTGCGCAGCGCGTGCCCGCCGTCGTCGCTGTCGTCGGACCAGTAGACGGGCTTGGTGCCGCCGGTGCACTCGCTCGCGCCGGCCAGGGCGAAGCCTTCGTTGTTGTAGTCCGGCATGCCGGTGGGCCGGTTGTAGACCGCGGTCGTCGCGAACGCTCCGGAGGAGTTCACGCGGAACGTCCGGTGCTGGCCGTGGCAGGTGTCGTCGCACACCACCCACAGGCGCGCGGCCTGCGGCTCCCACTGCACCTCCATGACGCCGCTCATCCCGCTGGCGAAGGACGCCACGCGGGTGAACGCGCCCGAATCCTGCAGGACGTAACCGTGGACCATGCCGGTGCCCTCGACGCCGACGAAGAACACGCCGCCGCTGTGCGCGCCGTAGTGGCCGGGGTCGTAGGCCGCGCCGGTCGCGGCGTCGGCGAACCCGGCGCCGGTGAGGGAAGCGTCGGGAACCCAGGTGACGCCCTCGAAGCCGAGGTTGGCGCCCACCGGCGGCAGGTCCGCGGTCAGGTTCCACTCCTTCGTCGCGGTCAGCGTGGAGCCGGTGCCGCTCACGTCGTAGCGCAGCACGGACGTGCGGCTGCTGCCGGAACCGTTGCGCTCACTGGCGACGAACGCCGCGCCACCGGTGACCGTCACGCCCTCGCTGTCCGGATTGCCGGAGCCGCCCGGGAACCGCAGCGTCTTGCCCGACGACCAGCCGTTCGCGGTGTCCGGTTTCCAGCCGCCGGAGCCGTTGGGCAGCAGGCGCCACAGCTTTCCGGAGTTCTGGGCCGCCCACAGCACACCGCCGTCCTGGAACAGGCCGCTGAGGTCCTCGCCGAAGACGTTCGACGCGTCGGCCGTCGTGATCGAGCTGCCGCCGGGCCACGCCACCGGCGCGGTGCCGGAGCCGCAGCTGTTCGCGGCGCCGAGCGTCAGCGGGGCCGCGGTGAGCGGGCCGGTCCCGTCCGGGCAGCGCGACCACGACGGGTCGGAGTGCTCGCTCCAGCTGACGCTGTCGACCAGCGTGGTGCCGTTTGCCTGGTAAAGCCGCGCTTTGTCCGACGAACCGAGCCCGAAGGCGCTGTGGACGTCGAACGCGCGGAACGCGCCGGGCGCCAGGGACGTCCCGGCGGCGATCTTGTACTTCGAGCTGTCCTGGTCGTCCTTGATGATCCAGCCCGAGACGTCGACGGCGGCCGTGCCGGAGTTGTACAGCTCGACGGAGTCGTTCACGCTGCCGGTGGTCACGACCTCGTTGAGGTGGACGTCCTGGGCCGCGGCGGCGTGCGCCGGGCCGCTCGCGCAGGCCGCGGCCAGCAGCGAACCGGCGACGAGGCAGAAGACGCGCCTGCGGGCACGGGATTCGGTCACGGTGTCCGTCCTCGGGGTCGGGATCCAGAGCCGGTTCAGCGTTCCGGGGCGGGCCGAACGAACGCCCTCCGGAAGGTGGGTTTCCCCTGAACGATGGCCGAACGTCCGTGGGCGCGCCACTCGCGTTCCGGTGATCGGGACGCGAGTGGCGCCCGATGGTCAGCCGTAGAAGTGGATGTAGCGGAAGTCGTTCTTGTTCACCGTGTGCCGCAGGTAGTGGCCGGTGCCGTCCCAGTTGTAGTCCTCGACGGTCACCTGGTTGCCGTTGACGCTGTCGACGATGGCGACGTGGCCGTACTGCCCGGCGTCGGTCTGCGCGGTCGCGCCCGTGGTCGGCGTGTTGTCGACGCGGAAGCCGTGGTTGCGGGCGTTGTCGTCCCAGTGCTTGGCGTCGCCGTAGTTGTTCGCGCTCTTGCCGTGCCTGGCGATGTTGTAGGCGTTCCACGAGACGCACTCGCGGTTGTACATGTTCCAGTCGTCGACCACCGAGTCCTGCGGGATGTTGCGCCACTTCGCGGGGTAGGTGTCGCCGATCGTGGCGGGTGCGGCCGGCGCGGCGGTGGTCCCGAAGAGCGAGGCCATCGACTGGGTCGTGTGGTGGACCGTGGTGGTCGCCGGCGCCGCGACCGCGGCCGGGGCACCGGCGAGCGCGACGCTCGCGGCGGCGGCGACCGCGAACAGGGTGTGCTTGACGGACATGGGAATTCCCTTCACCGGGGGAGCTGGGGAGACCGCAAAGAAAGGAGCTGGCCAGAACGGTAAAGGCGGCAACGGGAAGCGGACAGGCTAAGTGAACAACTGACGTGTCACCGTCTTGGCGCGGCGCACAACCCCAGGTCAACGGCCCGGTGGCGGCGGCTGTAAACAGATTTGGCTACCACTCCCAGTTGACGCCGAGGATGCCCGGGTGCACGTCACGAGTGGCGAAAGTGACCGCGTGACCCGAATCCACGGGTAACGGACGGCCTTGCGTGCGCGGCCCGCCCAGCTGCCGTTGTTCGAATTCCCGCGCGAGGCGGGGGATGCGGGAAGCGAATTGCACTTGGCAGACGTAGAGCTGCGCGGGCCGGGTGAACCGGTGGTGGTAGTGGTCGGTCTCGTGCCCCCGGCCGAAGCTCAGGGTGTAGGTCACCGCGGCGACGTCGCCGGCGGCCAGGGTCCGGTCGAGCAGGAGCTCGCCCGCGGTCAGGCCGGTGGCCCGGTCGGTCAGCACCCGGCCCAGGGTGCAGGACTGCAGGTCCTCGTAGGTGGGATCGTCCTGCTCGGGCCCGTCGGCCTGGAAGAACGTCATGATCCGGTCGACGCCGTCCAGCGCGGCCTCGGCGACCATGCGCACCCGCAGGTGCCGCTCACGGCTGTGGTCGTCGACGAACAGCGTGTCGTGGAGGGACCAGAACCGCACGTGGCCGTCCGGCGGCGGCTTCAGCTCCGCGGAGAGGGGGTGCAGCGCGGGCCACAACCGGTGCCGGGCCAGCCGCTCGGGCGGCCCGCCCAGCCAGCGGCCGCGGGGTGCTTTCGGGCCCAGCAACGACTTGAGCGTGCCGGGGCGCACGTTGAGGACGTCTTCCAGGTGCGTGACGGCGTCCAAAGAGGTCTCGCGTTCCGGCCGGGAGCGACCCGTGCGCCAGTACGAGAGCGACGCCCGGGACAGCGTCACGCCGCGGGCGGCCAGGTGGCGCTGCAGCCGCTCCAGCGACAGGCCGGACTCGGCGATCGCGGCGTCCAGCGCGAGCGAGAACGCCGTGTGCGGGGACTCGAACTCCACGGACACGGGCCGTGCCTCAGTTCCAGTCCCACTGCAGGCCGAGCAGCCCCGGGCCGGCGTCGGGGACGGCCAGGTGCGCCGTCCCGGACCCGCCGATCCACAACGGTTTCCCCGGCTGCCGAGGACTGTTGAGGGTCGGCTGCCGGTACGGGACGCAGTGCGGCGGCACCTCGCCGGTGAACTCGACCTGCAGCAGGTACTGCCGCACGGGCCGGGTGAAGCGCCGGTGGAACGACGTCAGCACCGAACCGCCCGGGTAGCGCCAGGTGTACTCGACGACCGTGCGGTCGCCCGCCGAAAGCCGTTGCTCCAGCAGGAGTTCGCACACCGTCGCGGTGCTCGCCTGCTGCGGCCGGGTCCGGCCCTGCCGGCAGTACCGCAGCTCACCCAGGACCGGCCGCGACGACTCCTCGGCCCATTCGTAGACGACGCACCGGTCCGTCCGGTCGGTCGTCGCCTCGAGCACCAGCCGCGTCCGGACCTCGCGCAGGCGGCGGCGCTGGTCCACGAGCACGTGCTCGTGGACGTCCAGGTACCGCACCTGGCCTTCCGGCGGCGCGTCGATGGCGGCGAGCGCCGGCCCGCAGGACGGCCACAGCCGCCGGCGGTCGACCGCGCCCGGTTCGGTTTCGGCGCCGCGGCCCCGGGGACGCGGCGGGCCGAGCAGCACCACCAGCGACTCGCCGGGCAGTCCGATCAGGTCTTCCAGCGCCCGCACCGCGCGCAGCGACTCCTCGCGTTCCGGCCGGCTGCGGCCCCGCCGCCAGTAGCTCAGCGCGGCGCGGCTGACCCGCACACCGCGAGCGGCCAGCCGCCGTTGCACCTGCTCCAGGCTCAGCCCGCGGACGGCCAGCGCGTGGTCGAGGACCTGCGCGAAGGTGCCGTGCCGCAGCAGCCGGCGCAGCTCGCGGTCCACCGGCACGGCCCGCGTTCCCACCGCATTCCCGGCCATCGGACCTCCACAGCTCGCCACTCCGAGGGGTTCGCGGACCGTAGGCGGGTGATCGCGATCGGTGGTAGGGCCGAAGGGTGGAATCCGGGGCATAAGCGGCAATCCGCCCGGGGCGCGGCCGCACTGAACGCGTCCGGACCTCTGTGGACAACTGGCTACGGCACGGGCCGCCGACCTGCGGCGGAACCCGGCGCGAACCGGTTCTCTGTGAACGGAACTGAACGTTCACGCAGGGATTCTCCGGGTGACGGCCCGTGATTAGCGTTCGGCCGGTCTCCGGCGTCGACTGCATCCGGTGTGCCGCAGGAAACGTCGCCACTCCACTCCCGGAGGAAACAGATGTCCCCCTTCCCCAGCGCCAGGAGAGCGGCCGCCGCGGCGACCACCTTCCTCACCGCTGCGGCGCTGCTGGCCGTCGGACCGCCAGTCGCGCACGCCCAGAACACCCGGGTCCCCTTGCCGGACAGCATCGCGGCGCCGGCGGGCGCGCACCGGGACGCCGCCGTCGCGGGAGACCGCGGCGTCGGGATCGCGGTGGCGCTGCGCCCGCACGACGAAGCCGGCTTGAACCGGTTCGTCGCCGCCGTCGGCGACCCGCGCTCACCCGGCTACCGCCACTACCTCACCAGTGAGCAGTACAACGCGCGGTTCGCCCCGACCGCGTCCGACGTCGCGCAGGTGACGGACTTCCTGCGCGCCCAAGGCTTCCGGGTGACGTCGGTGGCGGGCAACCGCCAGGTCGTCGACGCCACCGGCACCGCCGACGCGGTGAAGGCGGCCTTCGGCACGTCGCTCGGCGACTACACCGGCGCGGACGGCGCGCACTTCTACGCCAACGACTCGGCGCCGTCGATCCCGGCCGCGCTCGGCGGGGTCGTGCGCAGCGTGCTCGGCTTGTCCGACCGCCCGGTCGCGCACCGCGCGAGTACCCCGGAGATCAAGCAGGGGCCGGCCGGGCCCGGCGGTCCCGCGGGCGGCTACACCCCCGCGCAGTTCCGCACCGCCTACAGCATGACGAAGCTGTCCGGGTCCTACACCGGCGCGGGCCAGAACGTCGGGCTCATCGAGTTCGACGCGTTCAAGCAGGCCGACATCGACGCCTGGACCAAGAACTTCGGCCAGCCGTCGGTGACGCCGAAGGTCGTGCCGGTCAACGGCGGGGTGTCCCAGCCGGGCAGCGACCAGCTCGAAGTCACCCTCGACGTCGAAGCGGTGGCGGCGACGGCTCCGGGCGCGGCCCAGACCGTCTACGAAGCCCCCAACAGCGACGCCGCGTGGGTCGACGAGATGGCCAAGATCGCGAGCGACAACAGCATCACCATCCTGTCCGGCTCCTGGCTCAACGGCGAGAAGTGCGAGTCGTCGCCGATCAAGGCCTCGCACGACTCCTACACGCAGATGGCCGCGCAGGGCATCACGATGCTGTCCGCGTCCGGCGACTGGGGCGCCACCGGCTGCGGCTACCAGGGCGACAACAGCACCGTGCAGGCCGACTTCCCGGCGAGCGACCCGCTGTTCACCGGCGTCGGCGGCACGCAGCTGCGGACCAGCGACAGCGCGGGGACGTACCAGGCGGAGTCGTGCTGGAACCAGGGCGGCAGCGGCAACACCCGCTCGGGCGGCGGCTACTCGCAGATCTACGCGAAGCCGTCCTGGCAGCCGGGCAGCAGCCAGTTCCGTTCGGTGCCCGACGTCGCGCTCGACGCGGACTACGGCGCCGGCGCGCTGTCGGTGTACATGAACGGCGGCTGGCAGGACGTCGGCGGCACCAGCCTCTCGTCCCCGCTGTGGGCCGGGTACGTCGCCATGGTCAACCAGAAGGCCAAGGGCCAGGGCAAGAGCACGGTCGGCGCGATGAACCCGGCGATCTACGCGGTCGCGGGCTCGGCGCAGTACGCGTCGACCTTCCACGACGTCACCAGCGGCGGCAACGGCACCTACAACGCGGGCACCGGCTACGACCTGTGCACCGGCTGGGGTTCGCCGCAGGGCGACAACCTGGCCGACCCGCTGATCAACGGCACCGCGCCCGCCCCGGCGAACGACTTCTCCGTGGCCGCGTCACCGGCGTCGGTGAGCGTGGACCCGGGCCAGTCGGTCAAGACGTCCATCACCACGAGCGTCACGAAGGGGAGTGCCCAGGACATCGCGCTGACCGCCGACGGGCTGCCCGCCGGTGTGACGGCGTCCTTCGCCCCGGCGACGGTCACCGCGGGCAAGTCCTCGACGCTGACCCTCACCGCGGCGGCTTCGGCGGCGCCGGGCACCACGTCGGTCACCGTGACCGGCAAGGGCCCCGACGCCACCCACACCGCGACGGTTTCCTTGACGGTCAACGGTTCCGGCACGGGCGACTTCTCCGTGGCGCTGTCGCCTTCCTCGGCGACGGTCAAGGCCGGCCAGCCGGCGAAGACGACGGTCAGCGCCACCGCCACCGCCACCGCGGCGGCGCACCCGAGTGTCGTCGGCGGTGACACGACCACTGTGGACCAGTACCCGTTCATGATCTCCATGCGCCGGGAAGGCAGTGTGTTCCCGGGCAAGCAGTCGTGCAGCATGGCGCTGGTCGGCCCGCACACCGTCGTCGGCGCGGCGCACTGCCTGCTGGAGAACTCCGGCACCAAGTGGTTCGTCTACGGCGCCACCAACCTCAACGACACCGGGTTCCGGGCCGACATCAAGACGTCCTGGACCGACCCCGACTACACCGGCTGGCAGACCGGGCACGACGTCGCCGTCATCACCCTCGACAAGGACGTCCCGGTCCCGGCCGGCATCACGTACCCGACCATCGCGACCGACGACTCGGTGAACGCGCCGGGCACGATGGGCCGCGGCATCGGCTGGGGCAAGACCGGGCAGAACACCTACTCGGACGTCCTGCGCACGGCCGAGTTCCCGGTCGCGAAGGACTCGGACTGCGCCCAGCACGTCGACACCACGCAGTACCGGTCCGACGGCTCGATGCTCTGCACCGGCTACGCCGACGGCCACAAGGGCGTCTGCGTGGGCGACAGCGGCAGCCCGTTCCTCGAAGGGAACCGGATCGTCGGGTTCTTCTCGTGGATGTCCAACGCCTGCAACACCTACGGCGTCTACGCCCGGGTCACGACCTACGCGGCCGAGATCAAGGCGCACCTGGACGGGACGACGGCACCGGGCGGGATCGCGTTGACCGCGTCCGGGCTGCCGGCCGGGGCGACCGCGGCGTTCGACCCGTCCTCGATCGACGCGGGCGGCTCGTCGGCCCTGACGATCACGACGAGCGCGTCCACCCCGGCCGGGACCTACCCGATCACCGTCACCGGCCGGAACGCGCAGAAGACGCACACGGCCACCTTCACCCTGACCGTCCAGACCGGTAGTTCCGGGCCGGTCAAGGTGACCGATCCCGGTTACCAGTTCGTCCACGGCCAGGCGGTGAACCTGCAGCTCAGGGCCACCGGTGGCACGGGCAGCTACACGTGGTCGGCGACCGGCCTGCCGCCCGGGCTCGCGCTCGACGCGCGGACCGGGCTGATCACCGGCACCGTGACCAGGACGGGCAACTACACCTCGCCCGTCACCGCGACCGACAGCGCCGGCGCGGCCGGCAGGGTCTCGGTCAGCTGGCTCGTCTACTGAGGAACCGGGGGCCGTCGCCGATGGCGGCGGCCCCCGTCAGACGGCGCGGGCGAGGTAGGTGACCGACGGGTGCTCGACGCCGAGGTCGTGAAAACCGAGCCGGTCGTAGAACACCCGGGCCTGCCGGTTGGCCGTGGGCATCACCAGGTGCACGCCCGGCACCGCGCGCTCGGCCAGCGCGGCCAGGTACGCGGTCATCAGCGCGCGGCCGTGCCCGCCGCGCTGGTGGTCCGGCAGGATGTCGATGTGCAGGTGCGCCGGGTAACCGGCGACCTCCGGGCGCACCATGTCCTCCGGCGCGTGCAGCACGCCGAGCATCTCTTCGGTCGGCGTGGCGGGCGGACCGGACGGCTTCGGGTAGCGGCCGGTGACGCCCGGCAGGTAGTCGCGCCGGTGCCGCCCCGCGAAGGCCGGGGTGTCCGCGGTGCCGACGAGGTACCCCACGGCCGTGCCGTCGCCGCGGTCCAGGACGAAGGCCAGGTCGGGCTCCAAGTCCAGGTAGGGCGCCAGGAAGATGGTCGGCAGGAGGTCCTGGTCGGGGTAGACCTCCCGCGCGTCACCGCCGTCGTGCCCGGTCCGGACGCACACGTCGAACAGCGCGGCCCGGTCGTCCGGGTGGTAGGTCCTGATGCGGGGTCCGGCCATGGAACCGATCATGGCACGGACGGCTACCAGTCGATGCCGGCCGCCAGGAAGGGCGCGTCTTCCGGGGCCTGTTTGCGGGCCCGCAGGACGCGCTCGGCGGGGGTGCCGACCGGCACGCGCAGCGGCGGGTCGGGCTTCTCGATCGTGTCGGCCACCGCGACGGCGACGTCCTCGGCGGTGATCGTCTCGCCGCGCAACGTGCCGAGCTGCCGGTACAGCGGAGCGTACGGGTCGTCCTCGTCGACGAACACCTTGGCGCGCTCGGCACCCCCGGTCGTCACGGCGCCGGGCTGCGCGATGCTCACCTTGACGCCGAAGTGGCCCGCCTCGATGGCGAGCGTCTCGGCCAGCGCTTCCAGGGCCCACTTGCCGGCGCCGTACGGGCCGATCAGGGGCAGCACCACCCGGCCCTGGATGCTCGAGACGAAGACGAGGTGGCCGGCGCCCCGGGCCCGCATCGCCGGGAGGACGCCCTGGGCGACCCGCAGCGCGCCGACGGTGTTGAGCTGGAAGAGCCGTTCGAACTCCGCGAGCGGGACGCTCTCCAGCGGCGCGCGCACGGTGGCGCCGGCGTTGCTGACCAGGACGTCGATCTCGCCGGCGTCCCGGAGGGCCTGATCGACGCTGTCCTGGTCGGTGACGTCGAGGCGCAGCCGCTGCGCGACCGGCAGCTCGGCCAGCGTCTCGGGGCGGCGCGCGGTGGCGATCACCCGGTGCCCGCGGCTCGCGAGTTCGAGGGCGATGGCGCGGCCGATGCCCTGGGAGGCGCCGGTGATGAGTACGGACGACATGGTGGTTCTCCTCAGGAAGCCGGGACGAAGTTGGGCCCGCTGGTGTCGAAGGCGGCTTTGTTCTCGAGCACGAACTGCCCGACGGACTGCGGCGTGCGGCCGCCGATCTTCTCGACGTGGTCGTTCGTGCCCGCGAACACGCCGTCGCGGTAGTCGATCGCGACGTTGCTCAGGTGCTGCACGAGGTGCGCGGGAAAGCCGCGGTGCGTCATGGATGCCGCGAACTCGTCAACGTCGATCGGCTCGTAGTGCACCGGAATCCCGAGCGTCGTGCCGATGGCCGCGGCGATCTCGTGGTGGTCCAGCTCGACCGGCCCGTGCAGGGGATAGACGGCGCCGTCGTGCGGCGCGGGATCGGCGAGCACCGCGGCGATCACGCGCCCCTGGTCGGCGGCCGCGATCGGCGCGTGCCGGCCCTCGCCGAACGGGAGCCGGAGGTGGCCCTCGCCGTCGCGCAGCTCCCACCACGTCGTGAGCCACTCGGCGAAGAACGTAGGCCGCAGGTGCGTCGTGAGCAGGCCAGTCCGGTCCAGCAGGCGCTCGGCGAGCCAGTGCTGCCGCGCCGCGTGGCTCTTCGCCTCGCGGCGCGCAGAGATCTGGGACATGCCGACGACGGACCGGACGCCGGTTTCCGTGGCCGCCTGGGCGAAGTTGACCGTCGCGTCGAGCAGGCCGTCGCGGATGGGGTAGACGAAGTAGGCACCGCTGACGCCGTCGAGCGCCGCGGTCACGCTGTCGAGGTCCAGCAGGTCGCCGTGGACCACTTCGGCACCGGCCGCGGCGAGCGCACGGGACCGGTCGTCGTCCCCCCGGACCATCGCCCGGACGCGGTGACCGCGCCGCAACAGGAGATCGGCCGTCACGCTCCCGGTCTTGCCGGTGGCGCCGGTGATCAGGAACAGCCTGTCGTCGTGGGTCATTTCGAGTCCTTTCGAACGGCGGTGCGCCGGTTCGGTCGACGGCGGTCGCCGTCCACTTGCGACAGCAGGCCGGTGCTCACCGGGCGGCGGCGTTCTCGCCGACGAGGGTGCCGCGCATCAGCCACGTCGGGCCTTCGGCGTACGCGCTCGCCTCGGCGAAGAACGCGCCGAAGTACGGACCGGCGGCGTGGGTTTCGAACGCGGCGAGGTCGGCGTAGACCTCGTTGAGGTAGAAGACGGCCGGGTTCTCGGCGTCGGCGATGACCTCGAACCGGTGGGAGCCGGGTTCGTGGGCGAGGGAGTCGCGGGCGGTCTTGGCGGCCGCCCGGACGAAGTCGTCGCGGTGCTCCGGCCGGACGGTGAAGGAGACGAGGAACTGGTACACGGGACGACCTCTTTCTGTAGTTCATTCACTGAACTAGGCCACCGTAGCACGAGACCAGTTCACTGAGTGAACTGCCGGTGTACGCTCGGGGGCATGGCTCTTCCCAGCACCTACGCGGACCGCAACTGCTCCCTGGCGCGGGCCCTGGAAGTCGTCGGGGAGCGGTGGACGTTGCTGATCGTCCGCGACGCGTTCTTCGGGGTCCGGCGCTTCGGCGACTTCGCCACCCGGCTCGGGATTCCGCGCGCCGTCCTGACCAGCCGGCTGAAGGCGCTCGTGCAGGAAGGTGTGCTCACCCGCGACGAAGCCGCGGGCGGGGTCGTCGAATACCGGCTCACCGGCAAGG
The DNA here is from genome assembly GCF_035975215.1 of Amycolatopsis sp. NBC_01307. Lineage (NCBI taxonomy): Bacteria > Bacillati > Actinomycetota > Actinomycetes > Pseudonocardiales > Pseudonocardiaceae > Amycolatopsis > Amycolatopsis sp. NBC_01307. The sequence continues at coordinate 2,137,545 of NZ_CP108403.1, forward strand.
GTGTCGAGCTGTGGCCGATCGTGCGCGCCCTGATGGGCTGGGGCGACGCGCACTACTCGCCGGCCGGGGCGAAGCGCACGGTCCGGCACGACGCCGACGGCGGCCTGCTCGACCAGGACGGCCGCTGCGCGGACTGCGGCGTGATCGTCCCGGTGCCGGACATCCGCGTCGAACCCGGCCCCGGTTACGAGCCGTCGGGCGTGGTCCTCGATCCGCTGTCCGCCGCGATCAACACGCCGCACCGGCTGCTCGAACCGGTCACGGCGTTCTGACGGCGCGCCGCCAGGCCGAGGGGCTGACGCCGCGGACGCGTTTGAACGCGACGCTGAAGGCGAAGGCGTCCTCGTACCCGACCTCCCGGGCGACGGCGGCGACCGTGACGTCGCTGTCGCGGATCAGGTCCGCCGCGACGGTCATCCGCCAGCCGGTGAGGTAGGTGAGCGGCGGTTCGCCGACCAGCGCGGTGAAGCGCGCGGCGAACGCGGCGCGGGACAAGCCGGTCTTGGCGGCGAGCGCGGCGACCGTCCAGCGGCGGGCCGGGTCCTCGTGCAGCAGCCGCAACGCGTCGCCGACGGCCGGTTCGGCGAGCGCCCGGTACCAGGCGGGCGGCGCGGCACCCGGCCGGGCGCACCACGCCCGCAACGCCAGCACGAGCACCAGGTCCAGCAACCGGGCCAGGACGGCGTCCTGGCCCGGCTCGTCGCGGCCGGCCTCGGCGGCGAGCAGCGCCAGCGCGCCGCCGGTGCGCGGTCCGGCGGGCACGATCGCCAGTGGTGGCACCATGTCCAGCAGGCGCCCGCCCGCGTCGCCGCGGAGTTCGTAGCCGCCGCGGAGCATGGTCGTGGCGCCGGGCAGGCCGTCGCCGTACGTGCGGGGCGCCCGGGTCCGCTGGTCCTCGGCCTCGCCGCCGTCGGGGAAGTGCTTCTTCCCTTGCCGGATCACGAATCGGGCCGGCGTCGCCGGGTCGTCGGCGATCGTGTGCGGGCCGGGTCCCTTGACGAGCGCGATGTCGCCGGCGGCCAGCCGCACGGGGGCGGCGTCGTCGAGCCGGATCGACGCGGGGCCGCCGAGAGTGGTCAGGATGGTGAGCGGCGGCGGGTCGGCGTAGGTCACCGCCCACGGCGGCCGCTGGATCAGCTGCCGGACGAGCGCATGGCTCGCGCGGGCCCGGTCCAGCAGATCACTCAGGACGTCCACGCGACTCACGGTAGACGATCACAAAGGTATCCACGACGTTCTCCCATGGATCGTCCACGTCCTGCAGAGTTGGCTTCCGGACATGACGAACACCCTGATCCTCGGCGGCACCGGCAAGACCGGCAGCCGCGTCGCCCGGTACCTGAAGGACGGCGGTCACCCGGCGAAAGTGGCGTCGCGCACCGGCGGATTCGACCTGGGCGACGCGACGACCTGGGCGTCCGCGCTCGACGGCGTCACCGCCGCCTACGTCGTGGAACCCGACCTGCGGGCGAGCGGCGACCGCATCCCCAGGTTCGTGGCCGCGGCGGTTTCCGCGGGCGTGCGACGGCTGGTGCTGCTGTCGGCCGGCGGCGTCGGCGAGGCCGGCGACGGCCATCCGCTGAAGGCCGCCGAACAGGCCGTGCGCGAGTCCGGTGCCGAGTGGACGATCCTGCGGCCGGACTGGTTCGCGCAGAACTTCGGCGAGGGCCCGTGGCTGCCGGAGATCCTCGCCGGCACCCTGTCCCTGCCCACCGGCGACGGCCGCACGCCGTTCGTCGACGCCGGCGACATCGCCGAAATCGCGGCGTCGGCCCTGACCGGCAGCCGGCACGACGGCCGGACCTACCAGCTGACCGGCCCCCGGGCGCTCGGCTTCGGCGAGGCGGTCGACCTGATCGGCCAGGCCACCGGACGCGTGGTCCGCCACGTCGACGTCGCCCCCGAAGTCCACATCGGACAGCTGGTCGCGAACGGTGTCCCACCCGGTGTCGCCCAGCTGCTCACCGGGATCCTGGTGGCCATCCGCGACGGCGCGGCGCCCGCGCCGACCGGCGATGTCGAACGCGCCCTCGGCCGGCCGGCGCGGTCGTTCGAGGACTACGTCGCCGAAACGGCCGCCGCAGGGGTGTGGACCTGACGGCCTACCCCTGGTCCATCCCCGAGAAGAACTCGGCGATCTCCCGGGGCGCCGTCGGTGTGAAGCACCACTCGAGTCCTTGCGCGGACCCGTGCGCGGCTTCTTCGGCGCGCGGGAACATCGCCGTTTCGTACTGTGTCAGGGCGGTTTCGACGTCGTCCGGGTGCTCGATGATCGCGCGGGCGAGGTCGGCGCCGTCGATCAGGGCGAGGTTCGCGCCTTCACCCGCGTAGGGGGACATCACGTGCGCGGCGTCCCCGACGAGCGTCACGCCCGGGACACGGGCCCAGCGGTGCCCGGCCGGGAGGCCGAAGATCCGGCGCGGCGTGATCGTGTCCTCGCAGTGGCGGATGAGGTCGGTCAGCTCCGGGGCCCAGTCGGCGAACTCCTCCAGGAGGGCGTCGCGGGCCGCGGCCGGATCGGCCCAGTCGACGCCGCCGGCGGACAGCCAGTCCTCGGGGACGCGGAAGGAGGCGCCGAGCTCGATGTCGTTTCCGCCGTGGCCCAGGAGACCCTTGTTGTCGGACAGCGCGAAGACCATGCCGGGCCCGATGAGCGCGGCCAGTTCCGGGTGCCGCGCCGGTGCGTCCGGGATGCGGATCTCGACGTGGGAGACCCCGCAGTACTCCGGGGTCGCGGCCGACAGCAGCGGCCGCACCTTCGACCAGGTGCCGTCCGCGCCGACCAGGAGGCCGGTGGTGGTCGTGGTGCCGTCGGCGAAGGTCAGCTCGTGCCGGCCGTCGCCGAGGGTGCGGGCCGCGGTGACCTTGTGGTCCCAGACGATGCTGCCGGGGTCGAGTGAGCCGACGAGCAGGTCGCGCAGCACGGTCCGGTCGATCTCCGGCCGGCCGCCTTCGCCGCCGTCGGGCCCGGCGTCGACGAAGACGTGCGCTTTCTTGTCGAGGACGCGCACGTGTTCGCCCTGCGGGTGCGTGTGACGGCGGAACTCGTCGTACAGACCGGCTTCGCGCAGGGCGAGCTGGCCGGTGTCCTCGTGGATGTCGAGCGAGCCGCCCTGGCGGCGCGCGCCGGCGGTGGCGTCGAGTTCGTGGACGGTGGCGGGAATCCCGTGGTTCTGGAGGATGCGGGCCAGCACGAGGCCGGACAGGCCGGCGCCGACGATCGTGACGGAAGAGCTGGTCATGGGAGGTCCTGTTCCGGTGCGGGAGGGGGGTTCGCGGCGAGGATGCCGTCGAGCAGGACGTCGAAGGCCCAGTCGCCGCGGGAGCCGCCGTCGCCGGAGACGAGTGCGGCGCTGAGCGGCGCGATGTGCGGGTACCGCGCCGCGTCCACGGTGGTGATCTTCGTGGCGAGCGCCGACAGCGCGGCGGCTTTCTCGGTCTTGGCGGCCGGGGCACTGAACTCGACGGCGACCGCGGTGGGGAACAGCAGGAGCAGGTCGACACCCCAGGCCGCGGCCCGGTCGTGTGCGCCGCCTTCCTGGAGCAGCGCGAGAACGGTGTCGACCAGTGCCAGGTAGTTCGGGCCGCTGGGTTGTGTGGACAGTGCCATCCGGGCGATCCCCGGATAGCGCATCAGCAGCTGCCCGTAGCCGGACAGCAGCCCCTTCACCCGGTCGCGCCAGGTGCCGGGCCCGGTGACCGACGGCCGAAGCTCGCCCAAGAGCACGTCGAGGATCTGCGCGTGCAGGTCTTCGGTGTTCCGGACGTAGACGTAGAGCGAGGCGTGCCCCGAGTCGAGCGCGGCGGCGACGCGGCGCATCGTCACCTTCTCCAGGCCTTCGTCGCGCAGGATGCCGAGCGCGGTGTCGATGATCCCCTGCCTGGTCAGGGCGGGTTTCGCCGGCCGCTCACGGCGGCTGCGGGGTTCCTGGGTGTCGTCGGCGGGGGGCATGACGCCACCGTAGCACGACCATGGTCGTAGCGACCATGGTCGTTGACTTCGGCAGGTCGACCCTCGGGTTCCGCGTTTGTGCTCATTCCCTTGCGCGGCCGTGAAATCCGTCGGTTTCCGGTGTTACGGTCCGCCGCGGCAGTCGAATCCACACCCCGGAGGCGCAAGTGGTGGCGAAGCGTTGGTTCCTGGCCCTGGTGGCGGCCGTGCTCGGTCTCGCCGCCTTGGCCGCGCCCGCGTCGGCGGCGGTGCAGGTGGCGCAAGTGGCCCAGGTGGCGCCCGCCGGGTGCACGACCTCCATCCAGTGGGTGCAGCAGGGCAACAACTACTTCTACGGCCTCGGCAACCTGCAGTGCACCTCCGGGCGCTACCGGGCGAAAGCGGTCTGCATCAACAACCAGACCGGCGCCGGGTACGTGAACTACGGCACCCAGGTCGTCAACGCTCCGGCGACCGCGACCGTGCTGTGCAACACCGGGAACTCGGCGCAGGCCGTCTACGCCGTGACCGATCCGCTCGACGCCGGGGTGCCCGGGTGCGTCTCCTGGGTCGAGTGGGTCAACCAAGGCGGCAACAACCTGTTCTACGGCCGCGGCCAGGCGCAGTGCGACACCGGGCGCTACCGGGTCAAGGCGCTGTGCAAGAACGAGCAGACCGGCGACTACTACATCCTCTACGGCACCCAGGTGGTGACCGCGCCGGCCGCCGTTTCCGTCACCTGCAACACCGGGAACACCGCGCAGATCGTGCAGGCCGTCGCCGATCCGGCCGCCACCGGGCTGGCCGGGTGCATGACCTGGAGCGCGTGGATCGTCCAGGGCAGCACGCTCTACTACGGCCGGGGCAGCGCCCAGTGCGACAGCGGCCGCTACCAGGCCCGGCTCGCCTGCCACAACCTCCAGACCGGCCAGGACTACGTCGTCTACGCCCCGGTCGTCACGGCGCCGGCGACCTCGACCGGCACGTGCCTGTCCGGCAACTCCGCCACCGCCGTGACGACGGTGGCGGCCTGAGCGGCCGTCTTCGGCGCGCCGCGGGTCAGGTCCCCAGCTTCTTCAGCAGCTCGGACAGGTCCACGACCTGGTCGCCGGGCGGGGCCTCGATGGTCACCGGCTCGCCCCAGTCGCGGTACTCGGTCGTGCCCTTGACCGTGGGGCCCGGCTGCTCGAAGCCGGGGGACAGGTCGACCGTGAACCGCGCGGGCCGCAGCGCCGCGTCGAGCCACAGTTCGGCGGGGAGCTTGCCGGTGATAGGCGCGGCGGGCTTCCCGTCCAGTGGCACCCGGATGAACTCCGGGAAGAGGTCCGGCGCCTTGGTGGGGTCGAGTTCGAGCCGGTAGTGGTTGGCCAGGCCGGTCCGGTCGGCCGACACGATCCGGCCGGTCCGTTCGATCTCCGCCAGGGCCCGGCCGAGGTCGGGCAGCTGCACGATCGTCGGCACCACCACGCCCGCCGCCTGGGCCATCGGGTCGGGGCTGTCCGGGTCGGTGCCGACCCACGGTTTGCCGGGGATCGCCGCGCCCGGCGTGCGGGTGTAGGTCTTCTTGCCGAGCACCCGGACCTCGCTGCCGTCGAGCAGCATCGTGAGGCTGCTCGTGGAGCCGTCGAAGCGGAGCGAACCGGTGACGCTCTTGGTGTCGGGGCCCACGACGGCGTCCGTGGTGAACGCCGCGGACGGCGCCTGCGCGATCCCGGCCCGCGCCGCCGCCACCAGCTGGGCGACGTCGGTGACCGGCGCCGTGAGCGCGGGTGCCGGTGGCGGCGCGCTGCCGGGTCCCGGATCGCAGGCCGTGAGCGCGAAAACGGCCATGGCGATGATCGGACCGGTCTTCCGCACGGTTCCCCCTCGGTGTCGTGTTCCGGGGAAGATAGCGGGACAAGGTCACATTCCGGGCATGCCGGCCAGGTCACGACGGCGAGAGGGGATTCCGGGGGAGACACGGCGCGCGTGGGCGCGGGGCCTCGCGTTTCGCGGCCGGACTCGGCCTTCTGACTTGGTCCTGCTGCAGCCGGGTCGGCTGGAACGCTCCCTGACCCGGCTGCAGCAGGTGTGACCTCCGGCGTCAGATCAGCGTGAACTTCTGGGCCGCCGAACCGTTGCAGTCCCAGATCTGCAGCCGCGTGCCGTTGCCCGTGGCGCCGCTCGGGGAGTCCAGGCAGCGGCCGGACTGCGGGTTGCGCAGCGAGCCGTCCGCCTGCTGCGTCCAGCCCTGGCCGCCGACGCCGTTGCAGTCCCACAGCTCGACCTGGGCGCCGTTGGCCGTGCCGTTGCCCACGATGTCCAGGCAGCGGCCCAACGTCCGCAGCGCGCCGCTCGACAGGTGGAACCAGTGCTGGTCCACGGCGAACGACTGGCAGTCCCACAGCTGCACACCGGTGCCGTTGACGCCGTGGTCGTCGCCGGCCACGTCGACGCACTTGCCGCCGGGGCCGGTGATCGGGCCGCCGCCGGTGACCGAGAACTTCTGCGCCGCCGATCCGTTGCAGTCCCAGAGCTGCAGCCGGGTGCCGTTGGCCGTGGCGCCGTTCGGCGCGTCGACGCAGCGGCCGGACTGCGGGTTGCGCAGCGAGCCGTCGGCCTGCTGCACCCACTTCTGGCCGCCGACGCCGTTGCAGTCCCACAGTTCCAGCAACGCGCCGTTCGCCGTCCCGTTGCCGACGACGTCGAGGCATCTGCCCAAAGTGGACAGTGACGAGTCCGCGTTGTGCGCCCAGTGCTGGTCGGACGCGTTCGCCTGGCAGTCCCACAGCTGCGCCGCGGTGCCGTTGGTGCCGGTGTCGTCGCCGGCGACGTCGAGGCACTTGCCGCCGGGGCCGGAAACCGGCGCCGCGTACGGCGGTGTCCCGGTGGATCCCGAGTAGCCGACGGAGACCACATTGGACTGGACGGCGTCGTCCGCGGCGTCGGTCGGGTAGCCCGCGGTCATCACGCCCTCGAAGAACGAGCCGATGGACGCGTTGCTGTTGTCCCCGCCGGTGCCCAGCACGATCGAGCCCTCCTGGTGCATCGGCGTGTACCCGCCCGACGGCAGCGCGCCGTTGTACCAGGTCGTGAGGCCGCCGCTCTGGGAGTTGCCGCCCTTGAGCGCGAACGTCGTCTGGCCGTTGTTCTTCAGCAGCGCCGTGACGAACGGCGTGGCGTTGCCGCGGTTGGCGGTGTTGGAGCGGTTGCCCTGGAACAGCCCGTTCTCCAGGTCGCCCGCCACCCACGGGCCGATGCCGGTGCACGGCGGGAAGTAGCACGTGGTGCCGAGGTTCACCGCGTCCATGTGTCCGTTGCCGGTGTCGGCGATCTGCGCCTCGACGTTGCCGTAGTCGAAGCAGCAGCCGCCGTTGACGTGCGTGCCGCTGGCGACCATGTACATGCCTTCGGGCTGGCCGTTGACCGCGACGCCGGCGCCGACGTAGTGCCGGTACCCGGTGCCGGGGGAGACGTAGACGCCGTAGACCTTGTGCCCGCCCGCGGTGACCGGCAGCGCGGACGCGATCGCGGCGACGTCCTGCCCGCCCGCGGTGCCCGGGCCTTCGACGGTGAGGTCGTTGTGGCGCGGGGACTGGTCGTAGATCACCGTGATGGTGCACGTCGTCCCGGCGCAGAAGGTGTCCTGCGCGGCGGCGTTGGCGTACCCGCCGGTGGCGAGCAGGCCGATGTTCGTCTCGGCGCGGTCGGAGGCGCGCTGCACGCGGTAGAGGTTGCCGGCGTAGGCCGAATACAGGGCGCGCGTGGTGCTGTGCGCGGCGACGCACTGGGTGCCCGCGGCGCCGTAGATGTCGCAGGGCAGGGAACCGGCGGCCTGCGAGGTGGTGGCCAGGCCGAGCATCGTCCCGAGGACGAGCAGCGTCGTGGTGAGCGTGGCGAGAAGTCTTCGGCCGGAAACGCGGTGCACGGGGACCTCACTCTCAAGCCCGCAGGTCAGCGACCCGGGCGGATTTTTACAACGTTGTATTTCCAGGAGAGAAGGGGGCTGCGGGGAAGTCGGTGGGGATGTGGCGAGAGTAGGTCGGCGTTCTCGATCGTGTCAACAGGTCACGAGGTGCCGGTGGCCCGGTCCCCGGCGGTTCGCCGGGCGGTGCACCCGGACGGCCTATCCGGCGGGGATCCGTTTCGTGCCAGGGGATGCGGCTCGCTCAGCGCGATTCGTCCGGTTGGTGGCCCCGGCGGGCGGCGCACTTCGGGAAAGGTCCGGTCGTGGCTCGCCGCTTTCTGTTCTCCCAGGCCGTCTTCGGCCGATCGGGCCTGGTGCCGACGGTCGCGCTGACGCCCACGGTGCGGGAATCGCGGTCCGGCGTCGCCCCGATGGCGGTGCCGGCCGGGTTCGGCCTGACGCGCGGACCCCGGACGGGGTGGAAGACGCCGCTGGGCATGACTGACTCCAGGTGAGCAGAGGCCCCTGAGCGGGTGGCGGCGACACGCAGGAGGTGAGGTGAATCGGTTCCGAATATCGCCCGCGGGCCCCGATCTGTCAAGGCTTGACAGGCCGGGGGCAGTGGTATGAACCTTTTCACCGAGCGTCCCCGGCCGGTCACGGATGCACCTTCCCGGTGGTCAGGGGGCGAGCCGGACGACGCCGTCCCCTGACCGGCGGCGGGTCCGCCCCACTTTCCCGGCCAGGGAGGAACCATGCCCACGATTGCCCGTCCGCGGCGCCGCCGCGGACCCGGTACCCGGTTGACGACGCTGGCGGCGGCGCTCGCCGTCGCCGCGCTCGGCTTCACCGCACCCGCGGCGCACGCGGCGGATCCGCTGATCTCCCAAGGGAAAGCCGTCACGGCGTCCTCGGTGGAGAACGCCGGCACGCCCGCCACCGCCGCGGTGGACGGCAACACCGGCACCCGCTGGTCGTCGCAGTTCAGCGATCCACAGTGGATCCAGGTCGACCTCGGCGGGGCGGCGACCGTCAGCCAGGTCGTGCTGCGCTGGGAGGCCGCGTACGCCACGGCGTTCCAGATCCAGTTGTCCGCCAACGGGTCCAGCTGGTCCACTGTGTACCAGACGACCACCGGCACCGGCGGTGTGCAGACGCTGAACGTGACCGGCTCCGGCCGGTACGTGCGGCTCTACACCACCGCGCGCGCCACGCCCTACGGCGTCTCGCTGTTCGAGTTCCAGGTGTTCGGCACCGGCGGCGGCACGACCACCCCGCCGCCCGGCTCCGGCGTCCCGCCCGACTCCTTCTGGGGTGACACCGCCAGCATCCCGGCCGCGCGGAACGTGCTCACCGTGAAGGTCCTCAACCGGACCAACGGCAAGTACCCGGACAGCCAGGTGTTCTGGAACTTCGGCGGCCAGACCCACTCGATCGCCGAGCAGCCCTACATCGACATGCCGGCCAACTCGGCCGGGCGGATGTACTTCTACCTCGGCACCCCGAACGGCCAGTACGCCGACTTCATCGAGTTCACCGTCGGCCCGGACGTCTTCAACGGCAACACCACCCGGGTGGACGCGTTCGCGCTGAAGCTGGCCATGCGGCTGCACGCCCACGACGGCTACGACGTGCAGGTCGGCGACGACTACGGCACCTTCCAGGAGGACCGCGCGGCCACGTTCGCCCGGTTCCAGGCCGAGGTGCCGACCGAGTTCAAGGGCCTGGCCACGGTGAACGCGCCGTACCGGATCCCGGCGCCGGGCAGCGCCCCCGACTTCCGCGCGGGCGGGCAGTACGCGAACTACTTCACCGCCTACGCCCAGTCGGTCGGGGTCAACGAGCCGACGTCGAACATCACCGGGTGCGCCGGCTCGCTGGCCGGGAACCCGAACATGTGCGCGGCGCTGAACCGGCACACCGCGCAGCTGCCGGCGTCGCAGCAGCAGGACCCGGCGAACTACTACAAGGCCGCGCCGGCGAACTACTACGCGAAGTACTGGCACGACCACGGCATCAACCACCTCGCGTACGGCTTCCCGTACGACGACGTGGCCGGCCAGTCCTCGTTCGTCTCGCACGGCGACCCGCAGTGGCTGGAGGTCGCTGTCGGCTGGTGACCGGTGGGACGGCCCCGGGCGATCCCCGGGGCCGTCACCCGGCTAGAGCGTGAACCACTGGGACGTCAGCAGCACGAGCCCGAGCGAGCACGCGGCCACGACGACCAGGCCCAGCGCCGCGACGACGAGCGGCCGGAAGCCGCTGCGGGCCATCTCCCGGAAGTCGAAGTTCAGGCCCACACCGGCGAAGCACAGCAGGAACGCCCACTTCGACAGGTTGCCGAGGCTGGTGACGTCGGCCTTCGCGAAGACGTGCGCGGTGGCCAGCGCGGACACCACGATGAAGCCGAGCACGAACTTGGGGAACGTGCGCCACACGAACCCGGCGCGGCCCTTCAGTCCACTCGCGACGGCCTTGCCGCCCCGGGTCGACCAGTAGGCCGCGTACCCGAGCACGACCAGGCCGATCAGCGCGTTGCGGGTGCTCTTCACCGCGACGGCGACGTCCTGGGCGTGCGGCGAGTAGGCCGCGCCGGTGGCCGTCGTCTCCGCGGTGTTGTCCACGGCCAGGCCCGCCCACAGCCCGAACTGCGTGTCGGTCAGGTTCAGCGCGTGCCCGATCAGCGGGAAGGTGAACAGCGCGACGGCGCCCAGTGCGAGGATCGCGGCGATGGCGTACCCGGAGTCCTCGTCGTCGGCGTCGATCGAGCCCCGGCCCGCGATGATCGCCGAGACGCCGCAGATGGACGTGCCGATGGCCAGCAGCGACGAGAGCTTCCCGCCGAGCTTGAACGCCTTGCCCACCAGGAGGATCACCGTGGTGGCGACGGCCATGTCGACGAGGATCAGGCCGAGGCTCAGGCCGCCGAGCTTGGCCAGGTCGCCCAGCACGAACCGGGCGCCGAGCAGCACGATGCCGATCTTCAGCCAGAACTCGTAGGTCGCGACGCCCGGGCGGAACACGGCCGGGACGCCGATCGTGTTGCGGATGAGCAGCCCGAGGATGATCGCCCACAGCACGTACTCGAGGTCGGGCAGCGCGGTGCCGGTCGCCTTGCCGATGCTGCGCACCCCGTTCTGCGCCAGCGTTCCCACGATGCCGACCGCGACGAGCAGCAGCAGGCCGGGGAGGTAGCGCAGGACGGGGATCGCCGTCAGCCCACCGCTTCGGGTGGTGGTGTCGGTCCGCGTCGTCATTTGACCAGGAAGGTGATCGTCGGCAGCAAGCCGAAGGCGGCCAGCAACACCAGCACGGCGGCGACCGCCACGGCGGCCCAGTCGGCGCTGATGCGCGGCGCCGGTTCGCGGTCTGAATCGGAACTCATGACTGCAGGACTGTAGGCGCCGGTACGCGCACTGGACAGCGCGCGGCGCGCGCGTCCAAGGGGTGGGAGATGTCCGGTTCGCCCTTGACGGCGACCGGCGGCTCACGGGAGGGCGAACGCGGAACCGCCGCCGTGCCACCACTTCCGGTAGAACCGCGAAGCCTCGACGAGCGCGAGGTAGTCGTGCTCGATCTTGGCGCACACCTCGCCCACGAGCGACGCCAGCCGGGAGTCCTTGCGCCACGCGAGAACCAGGTCGCGCGAGAGCGGCGTGCCGGCCAGCGACAGCGTCGCGAGCCCATCGCGTGCCGTGCCGATCGGGTAGAGCAGGCAGATGCCCCGGTTCTCGGCGGTGAGCGCGAACGCGACGTGCGCCTCGGTGGTGAGGTGCGCGATGCGCTGCTCGAACCCGGCCGCCGCGCAGACCCGGGCGAAGTACTCGTTCATCCCGCTGTCGTCCGGGTCGGGCATGACCCACTTCTCGTCGGCGAGGTCGGCCAGCTCGATCTCGCCGCGCTCGGCGAGCGGGTGCCGCCGCGAGACGCCGATGAAGAACGGCTCCCGCACCAGCAACCGGTGTTCGACGCCGTCGGGCGGGCTCACCGGGAACCCCGAAAACTGGCGCAGCACCGCGACATCCAGCTCGCCGGAACGCAGCAACGCCGTGAGCGTCCCGGTTTCGCGGATCGTGCGGCTGGTCACCTCGCGGCGTGGCAGCATCGCGGTCAGGGCGTTGACCAGCAGGCTGAACTGCTGCGCCGGGATCCCGCCCACCTTCACCGGCGCGCCGGACTCGCTCGCGGCGTTCACGCGGGCGGTGCGCTGCAGCGCGTCGAACTGGCGCAGCAGGTTGCGCGCGTCCCGGATCAGTTCCGCGCCGGTGTGCGTCGGCACCACGCCTTCGGGGGAGCGGAGGAACAACGCGCCGCCGACGAACTGCTCGATGCGTTTGAGCTGCGTCGTCACGGCCGGCTGGCTCAGGTGCAGCCGCGCGGCGGCGCGTCGGAGGCTGCCGGCTTCCGCCACCTCGACGACGAGTTCCAGGTGCCGGATCTCCAGACGCATCCCGAAACATTATCGCCTGGTGCAATAGGGCCGATCCCGTGACGATCATGGCCGCCCCCGCCGCGGCCCGGTTACGTTCCTCCGCGTGACAGCACTGGCTTGTGTTCCGCTGAGCGGAAAGACGGCGCTCCCCGCCCTGGTCTCGGACGACGTCGTCCGCCGGTTCCTGGATGCGGCGGCCGCCGAGTACGCCTGCATCACCCCCGACACGCCGAGACCCTGCTTCGGCGTGCTGCTGGGCACGGTCGCCGAGGACGCGCTGCTGGTGTCGGACATCGCCTTCGCCCGCAACGCCCGTACCACCGATCCCAGCGCGCGGGCGGAGTTCGCGACGACGATCGTCCCGCGGTTCGGCTCGGCGTACGAGAACGCCGTGCGCGCGTGGTGGGTCGCGCCCGTCGACCTGCTCCGCATCTCCCGCGACGGCGACGACCGCGGCCTCGACCTCCTCGGCTCGATCCACCTGCACCCGGACTGGCACCGGCTCGGCCCGGAGTGCGAACGCGACCGCCCGCTGAGCGACCGGCCGACCCCGATGGACGAGTACGTCTTCCGCGGCGCGGGCTGGCCGCTGAACGTCGTCTGCTACCTGGAACGTCAGCACGGCGGGTTCTACTACTCGCTGGCCGCGTGGGACGGCGACTGCGCACCCGTCTCGTTGCGCGTGCTCGCGTCGGCGGGGGTGACCGCGTGACGGACGAGGAGATCCGCGCGTTGTGGCACACCATGACGGCCGGGTGGGCCCGCGGTGACGCCGCGCGGTTCGCCTCCGTCTTCGCCGCCGACGTCGACTTCGTGAACGTCCGCGGCGAAGCGCTTTCCGGGCGGGACGCCGTCGAATCGGGCCACGCGCGGCTCTTCGCCACGGTTTATCGCGGGACGACGTTGTCGGCGTCGGTGACGCTGATCCGCCGGCTCGCGCCTGATCTGTCCCTGGTGCACGCGACGTCGGAGATCGCGCCCGCCGGCGTCGTGACGCACGCCCAAGCCGTGGTCCGGCACACCGGCGCCCCCGAAATCACCGCCTTCCACAACATGATCCCGAAGGGACCCCCTCGATGACCCGCCCCCGGCTGCGGCACCTCGCGTTCGTCGTCCAGGACGCCGAGCGGATGGCCGCGTTCTACTGCGAGCAGTTCGGCATGGACCTGTTCCACACCGACCCCGACGGCAGCCACTTCGTCACCGACGGGTACCTCAACCTGGCGCTCATCCAGCAGCGGCTGGACGGCGACGTCGCGACCGGCTTCAACCACTTCGGCTTCCAGGTCGCCGACGTCCCGCCGGTCGCCGACCGCCTCGCCGCGGCCGGCGTGCCGCGGCCCGTCCTGCGCGGCGGCGACCGGCCGTTCGCCGAGTACCGGGCGATCGATCCGGAGGGGAACTGGTTCGACCTGTCCGAGCACGGGTTCCTGCCGCCTGGCGTCGAAGCGGGGTGATCCCACCGGCGCTCTTCTCACTTCGCGCGCTGCGGCCGGTTCCCGTGTTAGAAGTGGAGAATGCTATCCACTTCGATGCGGCTCGCGACCTACGACCGCTACGGACCGCCTGAGGTCCTGTCCGTGACCACGGCGCCGCTGCCCCGGCCGCGTCCCGGCGAGGTCCTGGTCCGGGTGCGCGCGGTGTCGGTCAACGGCGGCGAATCCACCGTGCGCGCGGGGAAACTGCGGCCGTTCACCGGCACGAAGTTCCCGAAGGGCGTCGGGGTCGACCTGGCCGGCGAGGTCGTCGAGCCGGGGACCAGCCGGTTCGCGGCGGGCGACCTGGTCTGGGGCGTGCTGGGCCGGCGGCTGGGATCGGCCGCGGAGTACGTCGCCCTGCCGGCCGACCGGCTGGACCACGTCCCGTCAGGACTTGACGTGGTGCAGGCGGTCGCGCTCGCCGTCGGGACCACGGCGATCACGGCGTTGCGCGACCTGGCCGCCCTCGCGCCCGGCGAGCGGTTGCTCGTCCGCGGCGCGACCGGCGGCGTCGGCTACATCGCCGTCCAGCTCGGCAAAGCGATGGGCGCGCACGTCACCGGCCTGGCGAGCGCGGGCAACCTGGACCTGGCGCGGGAGCTGGGCGCCGACGAAGCGATCGACTACCGCGCGCCCGGAAAGCTGGGCCGCTTCGACGTCGTCCTCGACACGGTCGGCACCGAGCTGCCCGCCTTCCGCCGCTTGCTGACGCCGCGGGGCCGGATGGTCACGATCGCCTTCGAGCCCGGGCGCCCGGTCCGCTCCCTGGGCTACATCGCGGCGAACGCGCTGCGCCGGCGCCGGTGGGTCCGCTTCTTCAGCGGCAACCCGACCACGCCGCTGCTGGCCGAGCTGGGCCGCTGGGTCGAGGCGGGGGCGATCCGCCCGCAGGTCGACCGGGTGTTCCCGCTGGCCGACATCGCCGCCGCCCACGGTGCGCTGGAGCGAGGCGGGGTGCGCGGCAAGATCGTCGTCGACCTGTCCTGAGCTAGGTTGGCTCTGGCCCGCCGAAAGGACAACGATGCCGGCTTTCGAGTTCGATGCCGTGGTGTTCGACGTGCTCGGCACGCTCGTCGACGAACCCGCCGGGATCCGCGCCGGCATCCGCGAGTCCGGGCCCGCCCTCGCGGATCCGGTGGTCGACGACCTCGTGCGGCGCTGGCAGGACCACATCGAGGCCGAGCAGCGGCGCATCGCCGACGGCGAGCGGCCGTACGTCGTCAGCGACGTCCTGGACCGCGAAGCCGCCCAGGTCGTCGCCGAGGCCGCGGGGATCGCCGACCCGGCCGCACTCGCCTTGTCGGCCCGGCGGCTCCCCGCGTGGCCGGACACCGTCGACGGTCTCGCGCGGCTCGCCGGCCGGTTCCCGCTGATCGGGCTGTCGAACGCCAGTCGCACGGCGCTGCTGGGGCTCAACGCCCACGCGGGTTTGCGGTGGCACCAGGCGCTTTCCGCCGAGGACGCGCGGGCCTGCAAGCCGGACCCGGCGGTGTACCGGCTGGCGGTCGAGGTGTCCGGCAGTCCGCCGGAGCGGCTGCTGATGGTGGCGGCGCACGCGTGGGATCTGCGTGGGGCGCAGCAGGCCGGCCTGCGGACCGCGTACGTCGCCCGGCCCGTCGGCGACCCGCCGGCGTCCTCGGACCGGTTCGACCTCCACGCCGAGGGACTCGCGGACCTCGCCGGCCAGCTGGGCTGCTAAACCAGCGGGTGTCGACATGCCGATCCGGTTAGGGTGGGCCGATGAGTTCGGTCAGGCAGGTACAGATCACCTTCGACTGCGCGGATCCCGAGCGCGTCGCCCGGTTCTGGTGCGAGGTGCTGGGGTACGTCCTCCCGCCGCCGCCGAAGGGGTTCGACACCTGGGACGACTTCGACCGCACCCTGTCGCCCGAGCGTCAGGGCTCGGCGTTCGCGTGCGTCGATCCCACCGGCGAAGGCCCGCGTTTGTTCTTCCAGCGCGTCCCCGAAGGCAAGGCCGTCAAGAACCGGGTGCACCTCGACGTCCGCGTCGGCACCGGGCTCGTGGGGGAGGAGCGGCTCGCCGCCCTCCAGGCCGAGAGTGCGCGGCTGGTCGCGCTCGGCGCGGTCCAGGAGCGGGTGCTGCTGGCCGACGGCTTCAACGAATCGTGCATCACCATGCAGGACGTCGAGGGCAACGAGTTCTGCCTGGACTGAGCGTCAGCGGCCCGCGACCCGCTCGATCACCGTGACGAGGTCGGCGAGGTCGGTGTCGAACTCGGTGTCCCAGTCGACCTGGGGGTCGAGCAGCGGGCCGAGGCGGTGGTGGGCGGGCAGTTCCGCCGGGCCGAGCAACGCGCGGCGTGAGCGCATGTCCCGGTTGCCGTCGGAGAACCGGCCCTGGGTCTCGGAGATGACGAACCCCAGCACGAACGTGGTCAGCAGCCGTTCGAGGCGGGCGACGTGGGCGTCGGGGACGCCCGCGTCCAGCAGCGCCTGGTAGATCCGGTCGACCGCGACGACGGCGTCTTCGGTGACAGACGGCCGCGTGAAGAGCAGGGTCACCACGGCGGGGTGTTCCTTGGCGAGGACACGCACACCGCCCGCGAGCAGGCTGAGCCGCTCGAGCGGCGGCGCGGCCGGGTCGGGCTCCGGGAGCAGGCCGAGCAGCCGGCCGACGATCGCGTCGAGCAGGTCGTCCTTGCCGCGGAAGTAGCCGTAGAGGGCCATCGGCGTCAGCTCGAGCCGCCCGGCGACGGCCCGCATCGACACCGCGCCGAGCCCCTTCTCCCGGGCCAGGGCCATCGCCGCGTCGACGATCTCGTCGCGCCGCTCGGTTTTCATCTTGCGCACCGGGTCAGTCTACGGTGTAGATTGCCGGTCTACACCGTAGACTGGAGGTGGGGGATGCTCGAAGTCACCGATCTGGTGAAGCACTACGGCGCGACCCGTGCGTTGGCCGGGTTCACGCTGCGCGCCGAGCCCGGCGAGGTGGTCGGCCTGGTCGGCCACAACGGCGCCGGCAAGACGACGTTCGCCCGGCTGGTGGCCGGCCTGGCCGCGCCGGACGCCGGTGAGGTGCGGATCGGCGGCCGGGCACCGAAAGCCGCCCGGGCCCTGCTCGGCTTCGCGCCGCAGGAGCCCGCGCTCTACCCCGACGTCACCGTCGCCGAGACGCTCCGGCTCTTCGGCGGGCTGGCCGGGCTGCGCCGCCGCGCGCTGGCCGAGGCCATCGACCGGATCGCCGACGCGTTGCTGCTCACGGCGTTCCTGCACCGGCGGGTCGGCGTGCTGTCGGGTGGTCAGCAAAGGCGGACGCAGGCGGCGACGGCGATGCTGCACCGGCCCCGCCTGCTGCTGCTCGACGAACCCACCGCGGGCGTCGACCCGCAGACCCGGGCCGCCCTGCTCGCCGCCGTCCGCGCCGCGGCCGCGGACGGCGCGGCGGTCGTCTACACCACCCACTACCTGCCCGAGCTCACCGAACTGGGCGCGACCCTCGCGGTCGCCAAGGGCGGCCGGGTGATCGCCCGCGGCACCGCCGCGGACCTGCTCGGCGGCCTGCCCGGCGAGATCCTGCTCAGCACCGACGACGGCGAGATCCGCGTCGCCGCCACCGATCCCGGGGCGGCGCTGGCGGGTGTGCTGGCGACGACGTCCGCGCACGTCCGCGACGTCGAGCTGCGCCGGCCGACCCTCGACGACCTCTACCGGGCGGTGGCGCATGAGTAGGTTTTCGGTGCTGGTGCACCACAACGCGGTGCTGCGGCTGCGCGATCCCGGTCACCTGATCAGTTACGCGGTGATGCCGATGGTGCTGATGCTGGTGTTCAAGCCGCTCTTCGCCGCGTCGATCGCCGACGGCGCCACCCAGGCCGTGCTCGGCCTGCTGGTGATGTTCACCGTCCTCGCACTGTCCATTGTGGGCACCGCGCTGCTGTCGGAACGGACGTGGCAGACGTGGGACCGGCTGCGCGCCACCCCGGCGACGGCGGCGGAACTGCTGGCGGGCAAGGCGGTGCCGGTGTTCACCGTCCTGGTGGTGCAGCAGGCCGTGCTGCTGGTGTTCGGGCACTACGTCGTGGGCATGCCCGCGCCCGCGTCGCCGGTGCTGCTCGGGTTCGCGGTGCTCGTCTGGAGCCTGACGCTGCTGGCCGTCGGCACCGCGGTGGCGACGCTCGTGCGCAGCCACGGCGAGCTGTCGGCGGTCTGCGACGTCGGCTCGCTGGTCGTCTCCTCGCTCGGCGGCGCGTTGATCCCCGCCACGATGCTGCCGGGCTGGGCACACACGATCGCGCCGATCTCGCCCGGCTACTGGGCGATGACGATGCTGCGCGGCGCCGTCGAAGGGCACTCCGGTGACGTCTTCCGCGCGGCCGCGGTCCTCGGCGGGCTGGCCGTCGTCGCCGGCGCCGTTGCCGTGGTGCGGCTGGAGCGCGGCCTGAGCCGGCTGCGGGGGTGACTCAGCCGGCGCGCGGGGCGACGGCCGCCAGCGTCGTGTACGGCAAGGTGAACCGGCCGCCGATCTTGTCGACGGCCGCGCCGACGTCGGCCAGGACGTCGGCCACCTGGTCGGCTGGGAGCCGCGTCAGCACGCCGGTGGTGGGCAGCAGGTCGAGCCATTCGTCGCGTGTGTACGGGTGTTCCCAGTCGAACCGCCACTGTTCCGGTTCGCCGAGGCCCGGTACCTGACGCATGCCGTCGGCGGCCGCGGCGAACATCGTTTGGTAGATGTCCAACGCGGAGCGGTCGTGGCCCGCGACGCTCATGGGGGAGTCGGGGGCGACGCGCTTCAGCGCCGCCGCGTAGACCTCCGCGACGCCGGGCGGCATGTCGTAGACGTGCCCGAAGACGGCCAGCCGGCCGCCCGGCCGCAGCACTTCCACGGCCTTTGCGGCGCCTACGACCGGGTCCACCCAGTGCCACGCCTGGCCCGCGACGACGGCGTCGAACGTCCGGCCGGCGGGGTCCCAGGCCTCGAAGGTCGCGACCTCGACGTCGACGCCGGTCTCGCGGGCGAACCCGGCCATCCGCGTGTCGGGGTCGACGCCGAGCACGCGGCAGCCGGCCGCCAGGAACTGCCGGGCCTCGATGCCGGTTCCGCAGCCGACGTCCAGGACGTCGCGGCCGGGCCCGGCCGCGAGGATCCGCTCGATCAGCGCGGCGGGGTACGGCGGCCGGGCGCGGTCGTAACGTCCGGGATCGACCCCGAACGACTCCGCGATCCGCCGGGCCCGATGGGGCGCGGTTCCGGCAGAATAGGGCTGTTCCGAAGGGGAAGTGGGCATGCGCCCACCATAGTGGGCACTTGCCCACGCGGGCAAGGGAGGACGGCCGGGTGCCGACCGGAGTGCACATCCGCGACGCGCGGCGGCAGCTGTTCGACGCCGCCGAACGCGTCCTGCTCCGGGACGGGCCGAGCGCGCTGACCAGCCGATCGGTCACCACCGAGGCCGACTGCGCGAAGGGCGTACTGCACCGGCACTTCGCCGACTTCGACGAGTTCCTGGCCGAACTCGTCCACGAACGCATCATTCGGGTCGACGACCAGGCCGGGTCGCTGCGCGCCGCGGCCGGCACGGGCACGGTCGCGGGCAACCTCGCCGCGGCGTTGACGGAGCTGCTCGACCCGATCGCGCTGGCCATGGTCAGCCTGGTCTTCTTCCGCGACGAGGTCCGCACCCGCCTGCGCCGCTCCGGCCTGCCCCACGGGGTGCCGGTGCTCGCCGAGGCCCGCGGGATGTTCGCGGCCTACCTCACGGAGGAACGCGCGCTGGGCCGCATCGCCGCGGACGCCGACGTCGACAACGTCGCGCTGTCGCTGATCGGGGCCGGGCACCTGCTGTTCGCCGGCCGCCGCGGCGGGCCGCCGCCGGCCGGGGAGGTCGACCAGCTGGTGGCGACGGTCATCGCGGACGTCATCCAGCGGCGCCTGCTGTAGGCAGCGGGCTCGACATCCGCAGGAACTGCTGCCGCAACGGCCCGGTGACGTACGGCCCGATCGCCCGGATGAACTCCTGCGTGTACGGCTGGGCCAGGTGCTTGTCCAGTTCGGCCTTCGACCGGAACATCTCGTAGATCACGAAGGTGTCCCGGTCGGCGCGATCCTGGTGGACGTGGAACTCGAGCGCGCCCTCCTCCGCCCGCAACGGCTCGACCAGCCCGAGGATCAGCTCCTTGAACCGGTCCGCGCACCCCGGCTTGGCCGTGGCGAAGCCGAGATGGGTGTAGGGCCCGGTCTCATCGGCGTCCGGCTCGGGCAGCACGGTCATCGGCCTTCTCCGTTCACGGGGAACCACTTGCCCAGCCACGAAGTCACCGACGCCGGATCGGTACCGGCGGCGGCGAGGTAGCCGTCGGGCCGGATCACCAGGACGCCGGGCGTCGCCGCCAGTTCCGCCGCGACCCGCGCGTCGCCGCCGACCAAGCCGGGCTGCGTGGCCGCGATCCGGCCGTTGTGGAGGGTGAAGACCTGTTGCCAGGGATGGAGAAGCTCGACGTCCGGTCCGGTCGTGAGCACGGTGAGCTTGGTCAGGTCGAGCAAGTCGTGGAGCCGCCGGACGCCGCCCTCGGCCACGACGTCGACGTCGGGCACCCGGTCGCCGGCCCGCAGCGGCCCCAGCCGGCCGGCCCCGGCGGCGATCGGGCTCTTGCGGTAGCTCGCCGTGGTTTCCCCGAGGATCGCGGTCGCCTTGTCCTGCACGAAATCCCGGCTCAGCGTGATCGGGGCCATCGTCGTGACCATCCGGTGCACCAGGGGATTGGTGGAGTTCCACACCTTCGTCGCCGTCTCGGTCGCGCGGACCAGCTTGGCGATCACCGGGACGCGGTCGGTCTGGTAGGTGTCGAGCAGCGCCGGCGCGGCCAGGCCCCGGTGCACCAGGGCCAGCTTCCACGACAGGTTGATCATGTCCTGGATCCCGGTGTTCATCCCCTGCCCGCCCGCGGGGCTGTGCACGTGCGCGGCGTCGCCGCCGAGGAACACCCGGCCGGCGCGCAACGCGGGCACGTGCCGGCTGTTGATCCGGAAGCGGGAGAGCCAGTTCGGGTCGCGCAGCCGGGCCGGCAGCGGCGCGACGTGGTCCCAGATGTCCTGCAACGCGGGCAGTTCCGGGACGTCGTCGTCGGCGCCGGACCCGGGATCGGTGGCGATGAACCGGAACCGGTGCCCGGCCATCGGGAAGACCGCGACGAAACCGTCCCGGGCGAGGAAGATCGAGAGCTGGTCCTCCGGGACGTCGCCGTCGAGGTACAGGTCGGCCAGCAGGTACCGCTGCGCCATCGCGCGGCCCTTGAACGGCAGGTCGAGGGCGTGCCGGACGGCGCTGTGCGCGCCGTCCGCGCCGTCCGCGCCGATCAGGTACGCGGCGTGCACCGTCTCGTGGCCGCCGTCGCCGTCCTTCAGCACCGCGCGGATGCCGTGGGCGTCGTGCTCGAAGGAGAGCAGCTCGACGCCACGCTCGATCTCCACACCGTGCGCGCGGACCCGCTCGGCCAGCAGCTCTTCGGTCTCGGCCTGGGGGAGCAGCAGGATGTGGTTGTAGCGCCCGGGAATCCGGTCCAGCTCGACGGTCGCCAGCTTCCGGCCGCGCCCGTAGATCGCGGTCCCCGAAGCCCGCTGCCCCCGGCGGAGCATCTCCTCGCCGACGCCGCGGGGCCGCAGCAGTTCGAGGGTCCGGGCCTGGATGGCCAGTGCTTTCGACGTCGTCGACGGCGCGGGCGCCCGGTCGACGATCCGGACGCGCACGCCGAGGCGCGCCAGCTCCATCGCGGCGGTCAGCCCGGTCGGCCCGGCGCCGACGACGAGCACGGGACGTTCCTGGTCCATGTCACCACTGCCTCTCAAGTCACCGAGCGTTGACTTATCGAGGGTAAGCCGGTCCGGGCGAGCAAGTCAACGGTGGGTGACTTATCCTCGTCCCATGGCACCCTCGCGAAGCCGCAACGCCCAGGCCACCCGGGCCGAGATCCTGTCGGCCGCGCGGGAACGGTTCGCGGCGGACGGCTACGAGCGCACGACGCTGCGGACGGTCGCGGCCGATGTCGGCGTCGACCCGGCCATGGTGCTCCGCTACTTCGGCAGCAAGCAGGGCCTGTTCACCGCCGCCGCCGACTTCACGCTCGACCTGCCGGACCTCGCCGGCGTCGCGCCGGCCGACCTGGGCGCCGAGATCCTGCCCCGGTTCCTGGCCGTCTGGGACCACGACAGCACGTTCCTCGCGCTGCTGCGCGCGGCGATGACCAGTCCCGAAGCCGCCGATAAGCTGCGGGAGCTGTTCAGCGCGCAGGTCGCGCCGGCGTTCGCCAAGGCCGCCCCGGACCACGCGGGCGAGCGGGCCGCGCTGCTGGGCTCGTTCCTGCTGGGGATCGCCACCACGCGCTACGTCCTGGAGACACCGGGGACGGCCATGTCACCCGCCCGGCTCACCGCCTGGGCCGCCCCGGTGATCAGCCGGATCCTCACCGGCCCGGCCCCGGACTGACCTGACGAGAGGAACACTTCATGCACGTCAACCGGCTCGATCACTTCGTGCTGACGGTGGCCGACATCGACGCGACGGTGGAGTTCTACGGCGCCCACCTCGGCATGGAGGTCGTCACCTTCGGCGACGGCCGCACTGCGCTCGCGTTCGGCGGCAGCAAGATCAACCTGCACGAGGCGGGCCACGAATTCGAGCCCAAGGCGCTCCGGGCCGTTCCGGGCAGTGCCGACATCTGCCTCATCGTGGACGACCCGGTGGCCGACGTCGTCGCGCAGCTGACCGCCGCCGGGATCGCGATCGAGGAGGGTCCGGTCGAGCGGACCGGCGCGACCGGCCCGATCACCAGCGTGTACCTGCGGGATCCGGACGGGAACCTCGTCGAGCTGAGCAACTACCGCGACTGACGACTCAGGACGCGGCCGGCTGGATCAGCTCGATCAGGTTGCCTTCCGGGTCCTTGACGTAGCCGAACCGGGCACCGGGCCGGACCGCGTCGGCCGGCGGCCACACCGGTTCCGCGCCCGCGCTCGTCAAACCGGCGAACGCGTCGTCGAGGTCGTCGACTTCGAGGGCCCAATGGCCGTAACCCTGGGCGCGCAGGACGTCCATCGGGTCGGTGAACGTCTCCGCACGCGCGGAGCCCGCGCGCGCGATCAGCTCGATCCGGACGCCGCCCGGGGTCTGCAGGACGGCCGTGCGGACACCGGCTTCGGGTACCTCGAACTCCTCGACGACCTCGGTGAAGCCCAGTGCGCCGGCGTACCAGCGCCGCTGCGCGTCGAGGTCGGCGACGGAGACGCTGACGTGGTGGAAGCGGATGGTCATGGCGACTCCCGGAATTCGAGGCTTTCCAGCCAATGTAGGCAGTGCCCACAATGTTGTCAACGACAACATTGTGGGCGTTGACTACACTCCCGGCATGGCCGACACCGCGCCGCCGTACCACCACGGCAACCTGCGTTCCGAGCTGCTGGACCTGGCCGAACGCACCCTCGAGGAGGCCGGCGTGGCCGGGTTGTCGCTGCGCGGCCTCGCGCGCGAGCTCGGCGTCAGCCACAGTGCGCCGCGGCAGCACTTCGCCGACAAGAAGGCCCTGCTGGACGCGCTCGTGCTGCGGGGCCTGGAACGCCTCGGCACCGAGCTGGACGATGGGCTCGGCCGGGCGAGCGGCGGCTTCGAACAGCGCCTGACCACGTTCGCGCGGGTCTACGTCGGGTTCGCCACCCGGTGCCCGGCCCTGCTCGCGCTCGTGTTCGCGCACAAGGACGATCCGGCGCGTCCGGAGCTGCAGGCGGCCAACGACCGGACCTTCGCGGCACCCGTCGCCCTCATCGACGGCGCGCGGGACCGCGGCGAGATCGTCGGCGACGACCCCGACCGGGTCGCCATGGCCGTGCTCGCCACGCTGCAGGGGCTCGCGTCGATCATCACCGGCGGCATGATCGCGGACCGGTCGCCGGACGCCGTCGTGACCGGGACCGTGCACAGCCTCGTGCGGGGGCTGTCGCCGCGGCGGTGAACTGGTGCATCGGTCATCGCGGGGGCAGGGCCTCAAGCCACCGGCCGGCTTCGCGACGACGCGGTTCAACGGCCTGCACGCCTACTTCTTCGTCGCCCCCGACGGCACGCGGCGGGCGTTCCGCTACTCGTGGAGCCTGGTCTTCACGCTGGGCGCGCCCGAGGATCCGACCGACGACGTGAGCGCGCGCCGGCCGGCCGGCCGCGAGACGGTGACCGCCGGGACCCTGCGCCTGCTCGCCCCGCACGAGGACCAGGACGAGGTGGAGCGGACGGTGTTCGACCCCACGGGTGTCGTTCCCGGGATCGAGCTGACCGACGATCGCGGCCCGCGGTCCGGCCGGAGTGACGGTCAGCCGGCGGCCGCGCGGCCGCCGTCGATGGTGACGATGGTGCCGCTGATGTAGCCGGCGCGGTCGGACGCCAGGAACGTCACCAGGTCCGCGACCTCCCGCGGTTCGGCGACCCGGCCCGAGGGGAGTGCCGCGAAGCTGGCGTCGACGTCCGCGTTGGCCGCGCGCATCGCGGTGATCCGCTCGGTGGCGACCGGGCCCGGGTTCACGCCGACCACGCGGACGCCGTCGCGCGGGCCGACGCCGCCCAGGGCTCGCGTGAAGGCCATCAACGCGGCGTTGCCCGCGCCGCCCGCGATGTAGCCGGCCGTCGGACGCTCCCCGCCGGTGCCGATCACGTTGACGATCACGCCGTGACCGGCCTCGCGCAGCCGCGCGTAGACGAGCCGGGTGAGGTCGACGTAGCCGAAGACCTTGAGGTCCCAGGCGTGCCGCCACTGCTCGGGGCCGACCTGGTCGAGCGAGCCGGCGGGGATGTCGCCCGCGTTGTTCACCAGGATGCCGGCGTCGGTCGTGGCCGCGGCGAGCCGCTCGAGGTCGGCGGTCACGCGCAGGTCCACGACGTGCACCGTGACCTCGACGCCGTACGCCTCGCGCAGGTCGTGCGCGCGGGCCTCCAGCGCGTCCGCGCTCCGGGCCGCCAGGTGCAGGTGGCAGCCCTCGCCGGCCAGCGCCTCGGCGATCGCCGCCCCGATGCCCTTCGACGCGCCGGTCACCAGCGCGCGCCTGCCGCGAAGATCCAGGTCCATGTGCCGTCCTCAGTCGTGGGGAACCACCGGTGCCGAACGTACGGGAAGCGCCGCGGAGTCTCCCGGTTCCGCCGCCGCGGCGAAGGCGCGCGTGAGAGGCTGACCTCGGCCGTAGCCGCCGCAGCGAGGTGGCGCACCGTTGGGGGGCGGTCAGCCGAGACCGAGGACGCCATGACCTACCCGCAGCACCCCGGCCCGCCGCAGGGGCCCTACCCCGGACAGCAGCCGTACCCGGGACAGCCGCCGTACCCCGGACAGCAGCCCTACCCCGCCCAGCAGTACCCCGGTCAGCCGGGCTACCCGCCGCCGTACCCGCAGTCGCCCTACGGGATGCCGCCCCCGAAGCCGAACGGCGCCACGGCGATCATCGCGGGCGTGCTCGCGGTGCTCGGCGGCCTGCAGAACCTCGTCGGCCTGATCGTCGGCGTGGTCCAGCTGACGGGCGCGGTGTCCGTGCACTGGACGTACTACCTCTACCTGGTCCAGGAGCTGCTGCTCGTGGGGACGCTGCTGCCCGGCGGCATCCTCCTGTTCGCGCGCAAGCCGATCGGCCGGCTGCTCACGATCATCGGCAGCGGGCTCGCCGTCCTGGTGACGCTGGTGTCGGTAGTGCTGGACGTGGTCGGTCTGTGGCAATTCAGCGCCGGTATCGGCGGCGCGTACCTCGGCGGCGCGATCGTCGGGCTGCCACTGGTCCTGATCCCGGCGGCCGCGACGCTGACCCTCGCGATCGTCAAGCCGACGGCGGTCTGGTGCGGCCGCCCCACGCCGGGCGCCGCGGGGTACCCGCCGCGCTGATCCGGCCGGCCGCGGGTGATCGGTGCGGGAGGGGCCGGGCAGCGCGTCCCCACGCCGGTCCGGCATTGTTGCGCCCGGGAGTGCACGCCGCCGATCGGGGAGCCCTAGCTTGAGCACCGCACCAGAGTTCGTGGTCCCGGCCGTCGTCGAAAGCCCCGTGACGGCGAAACCGCCGTCCGGGCGGACCGTGCGGTGGCTCCTGGAGCACCGGGTCGCGCCGGCGGGCCCGGAGGCGGCCGAGGACCACGCGACGCCGCAGGCGTGGTGGAAGGTCATGTGCCTCACCGGCGTCGACTACTTCTCCACCCTGTCCTACCTGCCGGGCATCGCCGCGCTCGCCGCCGGCGCGCTGTCGCCGCTCGCGACGTTGCTCATCGTCGCGCTGACGCTGCTGGGGATGCTGCCGATGTACCGGCGCGTCGCCCGCGAAAGCCCGCGCGGGCAGGGTTCGGTGGCGATGCTGGAGGACCTGCTGCCGTTCTGGCGCGGCAAGGTCTTCGTGCTGGTGCTGCTGGGGTTCGTGGCGACGTCGTGGATCATCACGATCACCCTGTCCTCGGCGGACGCGTCGGTCCACCTGCTCGAAAACCCGTACCTGCCCGGGTTCCTGCACGGCCACGCCGTGCTGATCACGGTCGTCCTGCTGCTCATCCTCGGCGGCGTCTTCCTCCTGGGCTTCAGCGAGGCGGTCGGCGTGGCCATTCCGCTCGTGGCCGTCTTCCTGCTGCTCAACGCCGTCGTCGTGGTCGTGGCCGGCGTCGACCTGTTCTCGGACGCGGCCGCGTTGTCGCGGTGGTCGGACGCGCTCACCTCGGGCGGCGGCGGGTTCGGCGGCATCGTGGGGCCGGCCGTCGTCGCGTTCCCGCTGCTCGTGCTCGGGATGTCCGGCTTCGAGACCGGGGTCAGCATGATGCCGCTGGTCGCGGCCGAGGGGAAGACCGACGAGCAGCGGCTCGAGTCGCGCATCCGCAACACCCGCAAGCTGCTCACGGTCGCGGCGCTGATCATGTCGGTCTACCTGATCGCCACGAGCTTCATCACCACCGTCCTGATCCCGGCGGACAAGTTCAAGGAAGGCGGGGAAGCCAACGGCCGCGCCATGGCCTACCTCGCGCACCAGGAGCTCGGTGAGGCGTTCGGCACCGTCTACGACGTCAGCAGCGTGCTGATCCTGTGGTTCGCCGGGGCGTCGGCGATGGCCGGCCTGATCAACATCGTGCCGCGGTACCTGCCCTCCTACGGCATGGCGCCGGAGTGGGGTCGCGCGGTCCGGCCCGTCGTGCTCGTCTACACCGTGATCAGCGTCCTGATCACCGTCGCGTTCGGCGCCGACGTCAACGCCCAGGCCGGCGCCTACGCCACCGGGATCCTCGCCATGATGGTGTCCGGCGCGGTCGCGGTGACTATCTCCTCGATCCGCCGCAAGCAGCACGCCGGCACCGTCGGTTTCGCGGTGCTGACGCTCGTATTGCTCTACGCGCTGGTCGAGAACGTCATCGAGAAGCCGGACGGCCTGGCCATCTCGGCGTTGTTCATCCTCGGCATCATCGTGGTGTCCCTGATTTCGCGGGTGTCGCGCACGACCGAGCTGCGGGCCGAGCGCATCGAGTTCGACGAGCCGGCCCGCCGGTTCGTCACCGAGTCGCTGGCCGACGACGGCGCGCTGCACATCATCGCCAACCACCGCCAGGGCGGTGATCTCGCCGAGTACTCCGCGAAGGAAGCCGAGCAGCGCAGCATGAACCCGTTGCCCGGCACGGCGGCCGCGCTCTTCCTCGAGATCGACGTCGTCGACCCGTCGGAGTTCAGCAACGTGCTGCAGGTGCGGGGCGTGGAGGTCGACGGCTACCGGGTCCTGCGCGCGGACAGCCCGGCGGCGCCCAACGCGATCGCCGCGGTGCTGCTGGCGCTGCAGGACGCGACGGGCGTGCGGCCGCAGTGCCACTTCGAGTGGTCGGAGGGCAACCCGCTCGGGCACCTGTTCCGCTACCTGATCCTCGGCCGCGGCGACACCGCCCCGGTCGTCCGGGAGATCCTGCGGACCAGCGAGGCCGATCCCGCCCGCCGGCCCGGCATCCACGTCGGCGGCTGAAGCCGCCACCGTCCACTTGCGACGGACCGGTCACTCGTCGTCGGCGGACGCCTCCGGCGGCCGGGTGCCGAGGAGCTGGTGGGCCCGCAGCGCCATCTGCAGCTCCAGCCGGTGCAGCGGGTCCGCGAGCCGGTCGCCGAACAGGCCCGTCAGCTGGCCGACGCGGTAGCGCACGGTCTGCGGGTGGATGCCGAGCGCCTGGGCGATGTCCGGGGTGTTCCCGTTGTGCTCCAGCCAGCTCAGCAACGTCTCGGCCAGCCGGAGCTGCTGCTTGACCGTGAGGCCCGCGAACGGGGCGAGCACCTTGTCCGACAGCCGGTCGAGCAGGAAGCGGTCCAGCAGCAGCCAAAGCGTCGAGAGGTGGTCCCCGCAGTGGGTCACGGCCCGGTCTTCGACGAGCCCCTCCCGGACGAGTTCGAGGGTCCTGCGGGCCCAGTGCCGCGACGTCGCTGCATCGGGCGGCCGGACGCGGGGGCCGACCGCGGCCCGCCAGCCGGGCAGCCGGGCTTCGAGGGCGCGCAGGTCGCGGTCCGGGTTCGGGGTCAGCAGGCAGGGTTCGCTGCCTTCGAGGTCGAGCAGCACGTCGTCCGGCACCTGGGGGGTCGGTGGCAGCTGGTGCTCGTCCCGCGGTTCGAGCGCGATGACGGTGATCCACTCCGGGATCTCCCACTTCGCGGCCTTGGCCATCGTCGCCACCGTGGCCGATGCCGAGGCCGGGCTGGCCAGGAGCAGGTCCAGCAACCGTCTCCGGCGGCGCTCCAGCGTCCCGGTCGCCCGCGCCTGGGCCAGGGTGTACCCCTCGACCGAGTAGGACGAAATCTCGTCCACGTAAGCGAAGATGGCCTCCGCGCCGACGCAGAGGATCGACGCGGGGAGGCGGTGGACCTGGCCGAACTGCGAGATGTAGCGCCAGGCGGCCCGGCCGCCCGCGCGGTAGGCGGCCTGCAGCGAGTTCAGGCTGCCGCCGTCGTGGTGGACGCGCTTGCCGACCTCGGTGAACAGCTTCGCCCAGTCGTCCTGGGCGGCGCCCTGGTCCTCGATGCTGTCGATGCAGCTGACGACGGCCTGCTCGATCGCCTGGACGATCACCTTGCCGAACTCGCCTTCGAGCGGTTTCGCGTACTCGGGCACGGCCCGCTGGATCTCTTCGAGGATCCGCCGCGCGACGGGATCGGCATGCGGCCGGAACCGCCGCGCGATCTCGGTCGGCAGCGAGCACCAGAGCCGGCGGGCCTGGCCCGCGCTCCGAGGTGACGGGACCAGGTGTGTCACGTCGTTCGAGACCACCCGGTCTCCGGTCGTCCGCGTCACTGCCACCCCTTGCCGCACGACGGCTGCGACTTCCCCGGTGAAG
Organism: Amycolatopsis sp. NBC_01307; assembly: GCF_035975215.1. Classification (NCBI taxonomy): domain Bacteria; kingdom Bacillati; phylum Actinomycetota; class Actinomycetes; order Pseudonocardiales; family Pseudonocardiaceae; genus Amycolatopsis; species Amycolatopsis sp. NBC_01307. The sequence goes on from NZ_CP108403.1 coordinate 2,166,577, forward strand.
TCCGCGATCTGCCGCGTGCACTCACGTCGCGGCTGACGCTCCGACATCAACCGCGCACGCCATGTACTCATACGGGGTCCGATTTGGCAACCGTTGATCTTGCGTGCGGGTGACGTTCTGTCGCATCGCGAACAACCGGCACGGAGAACTTGTCAACGTCCGACAACGCCGCGGGGCGGCGAACACTCACGCCCGGACGGGGTTTCCCGAGCCGATTTGTGAAGCCGGACCGTATCTTCGCCCGCGCCGCGGTTGTTAACGTGATCAGCTGTTTCCGCTGCTCACGACCGGGGAGGACAGGATGACGGCGCTCGTGGCGTGGTGCTTCCGGCGGGCGCCGTGGGTGCTCGCCTGCTGGCTGCTCGCCCTCGGCGGGCTGCTGTTCGCCGCGCAGCACACCGGCGTCGCCTACCGCGACACCGTCGCCCTGCCCGCGGCGGACAGCTCCGTGGCGGCGGACCTCCTGCGCGGCGCGGGCGGCGACCGGGAACGCGTGGTGATGCAAACGGCCGACAGCGCCCGGGTCGACGCGCTCGCGGGCCGGCTGCGGAGCCTGCCGCACGTCGTCTCGGTCGATCCCGGCCCGGTGTCGGCCGATCACCGCGTCGCCGTGCTGGACGTCCGGTTCGACGCCGACGCCGAGACGCTGGGGCAGGCGGTGGCCGACGACTTCGCCGACGTCGTGCGCGGCGCGGGTGTGACCGCCGGGGCGTCCGGTCAACTGGCCTCGATGACCGCCGCCGCGCCCGACCTCGGCAACGCCGGGATCGGGCTGGTCGCGGCCGCACTGGTGCTGCTGCTGGCTTTCGGCTCGCTGACGTGCGTGCTGCTCCCGGTCCTGACGGCGTCGGCGTCGGTCGGCTGCGCGCTCGCGGTCGTCGCGCTGCTGTCGCACGTCATGACCGTGCCGAAGATCAGCACCGAGATCGCCGCGCTGCTCGGGCTCGGCGTCGGCGTGGACTACGCGCTGTTCGTGCTCACCCGTTACCGGCAAGGGATCCAGGACGGCCTGGCCGCCGAACAAGCCCTCGCGGCCGCCGCGGCGACGTCGTGCCGGAGCGTGGTCTTCGCCGGGGTGACCGTGTGCGTGTCCCTGTCCGGCATGTTCACCGTCGGGCTGGCGTTCCTCGACGGGATCGCTGTCGCCGCAACGGTTTCCGTGCTCCTGACGATGGCCGCCGCGGTGACGTTGTTCCCCGCGTTGCTGCGTCTGCTCGGCCGCCGGATGCGCGTCCGCCCGGCCGGCGCGGGCGGGCTGTGGCCGCGGGCGGCGCGCTCGGTGACGTCGCGTCCGGCGCCGTACGCGGTGGCGGCGGTGCTGGTCATCGCCGTGCTCTCGCTCCCGATGACGGGCCTGCGGCTGGGCGTCCCGGGCGCCGGGCTGGACCCGCCAGGCAGCGTCACGAAGGTCGCCGCGGAACTCCTGGAGGACGGCTTCGGGCCCGGCGCCAACGGACCCGTGCTGGTCGTCCGCCACGTCACCACGGACACCGATCGAGCGGCCGTCACGACCTTGCGCGACACCCTGCTGACCCGCGCCGACGTCGGCCCGCCCGACTACCTGCCCGGACCGGTCGCGGTGTTGACGGTGGTGCCGCGGACCGCGCCCGACGACCCGGCCACCACCGACCTGCTCGCGTGGATCCGCACGGCCGGCGGCCCGGACGTCCACCTCGGCGGCGTCGTGGCCACCCAGGCCGACTTCTCCGCCGCGATCACCGGGCGGCTGCCGCTGTTCCTGCTCAGCGTCGTGGGCATCTCGGTGCTGGTGCTCGCCTGGGTGTTCCGCAGCGTGCTCATCCCGCTGACCGCCGCGGTGATGAACCTGCTCACCGCCGCGGCGACGACCGGCGTGGTGGTCTGGGTGTTCGGCGCGCCCATCGAGCCGTACCTGCCGGTGTTCCTCTTCGCGGGCCTGTTCGGGCTGTCGATGGACTACGAGGTCTTCCTCATCGCGCGGATCCAGGAGGAGTGGCGCCGCGGTGCGGACACGCGGACCGCGATCGTCGAGGGGCTCGTCTCGACCGGGCGGACCATCACCGCGGCCGCACTGATCATGGCGCTGGTGTTCGTCTCGTTCGCCTTCGTGGACGCGCGGGTGGTGCGCGAAGCGGGTGTCGGGCTGACGGCCGCCGTGCTGCTGGACGCCGTGCTGATCCGCTGCCTGCTGGTCCCCGCGGTGATGGTCCGGCTCGGGGCCGCGAACTGGTGGTTCCCGCGCCGGTTGCGTCCGCGTGAGCACCGTTCCGCTGCAATTCCGGTGCCGGATGACAACCGCGAAGTCTTGACACCCACCGACCGTTGATTCCATTCCGGCGCGTTGTTAGTTTCCGGAAACAACCCGGTGAAAGGAGACCGCCGAAATGATTCGCGCCGGTGCGGCCGCCATGGTCATCGCCGTGACCGCCGCCGTTTTTCCGGGCGTCGCGACGACCGAGGGATTCGCCACCAGTTTCGCCGACGTGCCCGCGGCCGGGGGCATCACCCTCGGCGCCATGGTGATGCAGCCGTCGTCGCCCGGGCCGCACCCGCTCGCCGTGCTCATCGGCGCCTGGGGCGGCGGCCGCACGCAGAACGTCATCCCCGCGCGTGACCTGGCCAACCGCGGTTACGTGGTGATCTCCTACGGCGCCCGCGGGTTCGGCGAATCCGGGGGCGCGGTCGAGGTCGCCGGGCCCGACGACATCACCGACGTCTCCACGGTCATCGACTGGACGCTGGCCCACACGGCCGCCGACCCGGCCCGGATCGGCGTCGGCGGGGTGTCCTACGGAGCCGGGATCGGCCTGATCGCCGCCGGGTTCGACGCGCGGATCAAGGCCGTCGCCTCGCTGAGCGGCTGGGCCGACCTGGTCGCGTCGCTGACCCAGAACGACACCCGCCACGGCCTCGCCGGGCTCGTGCTCTACCTGTCGGGCAAGGCCAACGGCACACTCAGCCCCGAGACCGACACCATGCTGACGAAGTTCCTGGAGCCGGCGATCTCCGACGCCGACTCCCAGGCCGTGATCGACTGGTCCCGGCCGCGCTCGCCGTCGTCCTACGTGGACCGGATCAACGCGAACCACCCGGCCGTGCTGGCCATCCAGACCTGGAGCGAGACGGTCTTCCAGCCCGGCCAGATGGCCGACTTCTACCAGCGGCTCACCGGGCCGAAGCGGGCCGAGTTCGTCCCGGGCGACCACGCCGCCTCCGAGTCCGGCGGCCTGCTCGGCCTGCCCAGCGACACGTGGACGTCGGTCTACCGCTGGTTCGACGCGTACGTCGCCGGCACCGACACGTCGATCGAGACCGAGCCGCCGGTCGTCACCCGGGCTCGCCCCGGGACGCAGCGCCCGGAGTACCACGCGGACTGGCCGAGCGTCCTCGCCCCGCCGACGCGGTCCTACCTCGGCCGCGACACGCTGCAGGCCACGCCCGCCGCCTGGACCGGCAGCATCGCCGCGAACCGCGACACCGTCGCCAACGGCGGCATCCCGCTGGCCACCTACAGCCTCGAAGCGCTGAGCGGGAACCCGCCGACGGCGTTCCTCTGGCAGGTCGACCGGGGCAGCGGCGCGGTCTGGAGCCAGCCGCCGGTCAAGGCCGTCACCCAACTGCGTGGATCGTTGCGCGCGCACCTCACGGTCGTGCCGCCGGCCACCGTCGGGACCGTCGTCGCCTACGTCTACGACGTCGACCCGCTCGGCACCGGTAGCCTCGTCAACTACCTGCCCTACAGCTGGAAACACGCGACGTCAGGGCGGCCACAGCCCGTCGACCTGGCCTTCTCGCCGACGGCCTACACCCTCGCCGCCGGCCACCACCTCGCCCTGGTCGTCGACTCGAAGGACCCGCTGTTCCTCGACTGGAACACCGGCGACGGCCGGCTGGGCTTCGTCTCGACGACGGCCGACCCGTCGTGGCTGGACGTACCCGTGCGGAAGACTGGAGTGACGCCGTGACCGGAACCGTGCCCGGCACCCGCGAGGAGTTCACGGCCCTGCGCGCGGGCGGGCTCAACTGGGACGTCCTGCCGTTGCGGCTGTTCGCCAAGGGCAACGCGAAGTTCTGGAACCCCGCCGACCTGGACTTCACCCAGGACGCCGTCGACTGGGCGGCGCTGTCGGACGAGCAGCGCTTCGCCGCGACCATGCTGTGCGCGCAGTTCGCCGGCGGCGAGGAGGCCGTCACCCACGACATCCAGCCGTTCCTCGCCGCGATGGGTGCCGAGGGCCGCTTCGCCGACGAGATGTACCTGACGCAGTTCTGCTTCGAGGAAGCCAAGCACACGCAGGTGTTCCGGCTCTGGCTGGACGCCGTGGGTGTGACCGGCAACCTGCACGAGCACGTCGAGGACAACCCGGGCTACCGCGCGATCTTCTACGACGCGCTGCCCACCGCGCTCGGCCGGCTGCGCGAGGATCCCAGTCCCGCCAACCAGATCCGCGCGTCGGTGGTCTACAACCACGTCGTCGAAGGCGTGCTCGCGCTGACCGGGTACTTCGTCTGGAACCGGGCCTGCCGCACGCACGGGATCCTGCCCGGCATGCAGGAGCTGATCCGTCGCATCGGCGACGACGAACGCCGGCACATGGCGTGGGGCACGTTCACCTGCCGCCGCCACGTCGCGGCCGACGACCGCAACTGGCAGATCGCGCAGGACGAGATGCAGGCCCTGCTGCCGCACGCCATCGCGCAGATCGAGTGGACCACCGCCCGGCTCGACGGCGACCCGTTCGACCTGCGCATGGACGGCGTCATGGAGTACGCCGCCGACCACGCGATGCGCCGCCTGCGCGCGATCGAAGCCGCGCGCGGGACGCCGGTCGCGTCCATCGACCTCGACTACAGCCCGGAACAGCTCGAGGAGGACTTCCTCGACGAGGACACGGCAAGCGAATCCGCCTAGCACGGCGCCCGGCAACCTCGCCGGGTTCCAGCGGGTGCCCTGCCGCAGCTGGTCGTGAGTGGTAATGAGGGTTAGAACCCGCATTACCACTCACGACCAGCCGCGGCAGCCCCGTCGACGTTCCCCGACAGATCTGGAGGTGGTCGTCGTGGGCGGCCGGAAGGCGCCGACGCTGGTCGTGGTGGCGCTCGGCGCGTTCGTCACCACCCTGGACAACAACATCGTCGCGGCCGGGGTGCCGTCCATCGCGCGCGACCTGGCGCTGGACCTTTCGGCCCTGCAGTGGGTCAGCATCGGTTACATGCTCCCGTTCGCGAGCCTGCTGCTGGTCGCGGGCACGCTTGTCGACCGCTGGGGCCAGCGGCTGACGCTGTCCGCCGGGCTGCTCGCGTTCGGGCTCGGCGCGGCGATCGGCGGCCTGGCCGGGTCCGCGTGGGTGCTCGTCGGCGCGCGGGTGCTGCAGGGCCTGGCGGCCGCGTTCCTGGTGCCCGGCCTGCTGAGCCTGCTCCGGACCAACCTGGACGCGCGCGGGCGGGCCGTCGGCGCCACGATCTGGACGGCCAGCCTGGCGATCGCGCTGGCGCTCGGCCCGACGCTGGGCGGCCTGCTCAGCGAATACCTCGGCTGGGGCTGGATCTTCTTCGTCAACCTGCCGTTCGTCGCGGTGATGCTGGCCCTGCTGCCGGTGACGGCCGGCCCCCGCCGCGGCCCGGGCGGCGGCCGTCCGGCGATCGGATCGATGACGCTGGTGACGGCCGGGCTCGTGCTGCTGACCGTGGCCCTGGTCGAGTTCGGTGACGACACGCGCACCGGCGACGTGCTCCCGTCGGTGCTCGCCGCGGGCGGGCTCGGGTTCCTCGGCTGGTTCGCCGTCCGCGAGCGGCGCGCCCGCGAACGCCTGGTCTCGCCGGACCTGACCGGGCAGCGCGTGTTCGTCGGCGCGCTCGCCGTGCAGCTGCTGTGGGGCCTGGGCGTCTCGGGCGTCTTCTTCTTCACCCCGTTGCTGCACCAGGAGTCCCTCGGGCTGAGCCCGGTCCAGGCCGGGCTCCCGCTGATCCTGGTGGCGGTCGCGATCATGGCCGCCACACCGGCTGTGCCGTGGGCCGTGACGCGGTTCGGGCCGCACCGGACGGTCGCTGCCGGGCTCGTCGTCGTCGCCCTCGGGCTGCTCGCCGTCGCGCTGGTCAACCACATCCCCGAAGTGCTGCCCCGCGCGCCCGGGTTGCTGCTGATCGGCGCCGGCTCGGCCCTGACCACGCCGTTGACCTCGCACGCGCTGGAAGTCGTGGCCGAACGGCACGCCGGGACCGCGTCCGGCCTGCTCACGGCGTCCCGGGAGCTGTCCAGCGCCCTCGGGGTCGCGCTCGTCGGCGCGGTGCTGACGGCCGTGCGCGCGGCCCGGCTCGACACGGGCGTCGCGGCCGGCCCGGCGCTGGCCGGCGGCTACACGGCCGGGCTGCTGGTCGCGGCCGGTCTCGAACTCGCCGGGGCGGTCGTGGCCCTGACGGTATTCCGGGCGCGGAAAATCCTTCCCGCGGTGACAACCGCGCCCGTGGGTTCTCCGCTTCCCGATGAGTACGGCGTTTCCCGTGATTGACACTTGCAGTTCGACCGAAATACAGTTTCTTCGAAGGTGAGGATCGGCGCCTTTTCGGCGCATCCCCTTAATTACTCCGACGCTATTGGCGAGGGGCTATGGAAACCATTTCTCAGACGGCCTTCGCGCTGCCCGGCCACGACGCATTCGACGGCGATTCCTTCGCCACCCTGCTCGGCCGGTGGGCCCGGAGCCTCGGCGACGAGGTCGCCGTGACCTTCCTGGACCACCGCACGAGCGTCGACGGCCGCGCGGTGAGCCTCACCTGGCGCGAGCTGGACGACCGGGTCAGCGCCGTCGCCGCGCACCTGGGCACCCTCGCCGCGCCGGGGGCGCGGGCGGCGGTGCTGGCCGCGCAGTCCGCCGACTACGTCGTCGCCTTCCTCGGCGCCATCCGGGCCGGGCTGGTCGCCGTCCCGCTGTTCGCGCCGAACCTGCCCGGGCACGCGGGCCGCCTCGCCGCGACGCTCACCGACTGCGCGCCGCAGGTCGTGCTCACCACCGCCGACCTGACCGGCGAGGTCACCGGCTTCCTCGGGACCCTCGACGTCGCCGCGGCCGTCGTGGCCGTGGACACCCTGCCGCCGGTCACCGGCGAGCACGAGTGGCACCGCCCGGCCCCGGACGAACTCGCGTACCTGCAGTACACGTCCGGTTCCACGCGCTCGCCGGCCGGGGTCATGCTGACCCACCACAACGTCCTCACCAACGCCCGGCAGTGCTGCACCGCCTACGGCGCCGAGTCCGGCACGACGTCGACGATCAGCTGGCTGCCGCTCTTCCACGACATGGGCCTGATCCTGGGCATCGGCGCGCCGATGTTCGGCGGCCTGACCGCGGTGCTGATGGACCCGCTCGCTTTCCTCGAGCGGCCCGGCCGCTGGCTGCGGGCGCTGTCGGCCAGCCCCGGCGCCATCAGCGCGGCCCCCAACTTCGCCTACGCCTACAGCGCTTCCCGCGTGACCGACGACGAGAAGAGCTACCTCGAGCTGAGCCGGGTCGTCTCGCTGATCAACGGCAGTGAGCCCGTCCTGCCCGCCACCATCGCGAAGTTCCAGGCCGCGTTCGGCGAGTGCGGGCTGCGGCCGGAGGTCCAGCGGGCGTCCTACGGGCTGGCCGAGGCGACGGTGCTCGTCTCGGTGACCGACGCGGGCACACCGTCGCGCCAGGTCACCTTCGACCGGGACCGCCTCGCCGAGGGGTTTGCGGTGCCGGCCGCCACCGGCACGACGCTCGTCGCCTGCGGCCGGCCGGTGGACCAGCGGATCCGGATCGCCGACACCAACGGCGAACCGGTCGCGGACGGCGAAGTCGGCGAGATCCGGGTGAGCGGGCCGAACGTCGGCCAGGGCTACTGGCGGCGTCCCGGCGCGTCCGCGGCGACGTTCGGCGACGGCTGGCTGGCCACCGGCGACCTGGGTGTGTGGTTCGAAGGTGAGTTGTACATGACCGGCCGCTTGAAGGACCTCGTGATCGTCGACGGCCGCAACCACTACCCGCAGGACATCGAGCAGACGATCGAAGCCCACGCCGCCGTCCGGTTGCACTCCGCCGCGGCCTTCGCGATCCCGCACGACGAGGGCGAAGTCGCCGTCGTCGTGCTGGAACAGGCCAAGAACTCCGACGCCGAGGTCGCCGTCGGCGAACTGCGCGCGGCGGTGTCGGCCGAACACGGCCTGCGGCTGCACGACGTCGTCGTCCTGTCGCCCGGTGAGGTGCCGCGCACCTCCAGCGGCAAGATCAGCCGGGCGCTGTGCCGGACGTCCTACCTGGACGGACGGTGGCCGCGATGACTCCGGACGCCATCCGGGCGTGGCTCGTCGAGCAGGTCGCCGCGATCACCGGGCTCCCGGCCGCCGAGGTCGACGTCGACCGCCCGCTGCAGGAAGCCGGACTGTCCTCAAGGGACGCGATGAGCCTGACCGGGGACCTGGGCCGGCTCCTCGGCCGGCCCCTCGACGCGACCCTGGTGTGGCAGCACCCGAGCATCACCGCGCTCGTCACGTCTTTGTCCACAGTGGACGTTGTCCGGGCCGCGCCGGTGCCGATGGCGGCGGGGGAGCCGATCGCGATCGTCGGCGTCGGCTGCCGCCTGCCCGGCGGGGTCGAGTCGCCCGCGCAGTTCTGGCGGTTCCTCGACGCGGGCGCCGACGGGATCGGCGAGGTCCCCGAGGGCCGCTGGGAGTCCTTCGCCCCGGCCGACGCCCTCGCCGGGCTGCCGCGCCGCGGCGGCTTCCTGGGCGACGTCGCCGGGTTCGACGCCGCGTTCTTCGGCATCACGCCCCGCGAAGCCGAGGCGATGGACCCGCAGCAGCGCACGCTCCTGGAGGTGACCTGGGCGGCCCTGGAACACGCGGGCATCCCGCCCGGCTCGCTGCGCGGCACCCGGACCGGCGTGTTCGTCGGGCTGTCGGCCAGCGAGTACGGCTACCTCACGATGACCGACGTCCCCGGCATCGACGCCTGGTCCGGCACCGGCGCTGCGGCGAGCATCGCCGCGAACCGGCTGTCGTACCTGCTCGACCTGCGCGGCCCGAGCCTCACCCTCGACACGGCCTGCTCGTCGTCGCTGGTCGCCGTGCACCAGGCGGTGCAGAGCCTGCGCCGCGGCGAGAGCGAGACCGCGCTGGTCGCGGGCGTGAACCTGCTGCTGTCGCCGGGCATCACCGCGAACTTCCACCGCGCCGGGGTGCTCGCGCCCGACGGGTCCTGCAAGCCGTTCGACGCCGGAGCCGACGGGATCGCCCGCGGCGAAGGGTGCGGTGTGGTCGTGCTCAAGCCGCTGAAGGCCGCCCGCACCGCCGGCGACCGCGTGCTGGCGGTGATCCGCGGCAGCGCCGTCAACTCCGACGGCCGCTCCAACGGCATGATGGCCCCCAACCCGGACGCCCAAGCGGCGCTGCTGCGGGACGCCTACGCCGTCGCCGGCGTCGATCCGTCCTCTGTGGACTACGTCGAGGCGCACGGTACCGGCACGCTGCTCGGCGACCCGATCGAAGCCGGTGCGCTGGGCGCGATCCTCGGCGCCGGGCGCGAACCCGGCCGCCCGCTGCTCGTCGGCTCGGTCAAGAGCAACCTCGGCCACCTCGAAGGCGCGGCCGGCATCGCCGGGCTGATCAAGGTGGTCCTGGCCCTGGTGCACCGCCGGCTGCCGCCGAGCCTGCACTACCGCACGCCCAACCCGCACATCGACTTCGACGGCCTCGGCCTGCGCGTGGTCGCGGCCGGCACGGACTGGCCGCGTTACCCGGGCACCGCCCGCGCCGGCGTCTCGGCCTTCGGTTTCGGCGGGACGAACGCCCACTTGGTGCTGGAGGAGTGGCCAGCCGCGTCGTTCCCGGTTCGGGCCGGCGCCGACGGCCTGCGGATCTTCGCGCTCTCGGCGCGGTCGGCCGATGTCCTGCACACCCGCGCGACCGAGCTGGCCGACTGGCTGGACTCACCCGCCGGACGCGCCGTCCCGCTGAGCGCCGTCGCCTCGACGCTGGCGACGCGGCGCGAGCACCTGCCCGTCCGCGCGGCCGTCGTCGCCGAAGAGCGTGGCGCTCTCGTGGACGCGTTGCGCAACGTCACGCCCGGGGAAGCCCGGGGACGCGTCGACGTCGTGTTCGTGTTCTCCGGCTACGGCTCGCAGTGGCCCGAGATGGCCCGGCAGCTGCTGCGCACCGAACCCGCTTTCCGCGCCGAGATCGACGCCCTGGATCCGGCGTTCCGCGCCGAAGCCGGGTTCTCCCTGCGCGAAGTCCTTGCGGGAGAACAGGAACTGCCCGACCTCGGCGCGACGCAGCTGGCGTTGTTCGGCATGCAGACGGCGTTGGCCGGGCTGTGGCGCGCGTACGGGGTCGTCCCCGCCGCCGTGCTGGGGCACTCGATGGGCGAGGTCGCCGCGGCCGTCGTCGCGGGGGCGCTCGACGTCACCGACGGGCTGCGCGTGATGGCGACCCGCGCGCGGCTGCTCGCGGAGGTCGACGCCGGGGGCACCGGCGCGATGGCCGTCGTCGAGCTGTCGCCGGCCGAGCTGGCGGAGTTCCCCGACGTCACCGTCGCGGTCTACGCGTCCCCGACCCAGTGCACGATCAGCGGCGACGCCGACCAGGTCGACGCGCTCGTCGCCCACGTCGAGCAGCTGGGCCGGCTCGCCCGCCGTCTCCCGGTCCGCGGGGCGGGACACTCGGCCGCCGTCGACGCCGTGCTCGACCGCTTCCGCGCCGAGCTGGCGTCGCTGAAGCCCGGCCAGGCCGAGATTCCGTGCTACAGCAGCGTTCTCGACGATCCACGGGAGACACCGGCGTTCGACGTCGAGTACTGGGCGGCGAACCTGCGCCGTCCGGTGCGGTTCACCCAGGCCCTGGCGGCCGCGACCGCCGACGGGCACAGCGTGTTCGTCGAGATCTCGCCGCACCCGGTCGCGCTGGCCGCGATCGAGCAGACCACCGGCGGTACCGCGCTCGGCCTGCCCACCGGCAGCCGCAAGAGCGACGAGCGCGTCGCGTTCCTGACCAGCCTCGCTCGGCTGCACGTCCTCGGCCGGCCCGGCGTCCTGGACCACGGCCCGCGCACGGCGCCGGTCGAGCTGCCCGGCCCGGTCTGGCGGCACGAGCGGTTCTGGCCGCAGCGCCCGGCGCACCGGCCGGACACCGGGGCGCACCCGCTGCTCGGCGTCCACATCGAACAGCCCGGCGGCGACCTGCACCTGTGGCGCGGCGACGTCGGCACGGCGCGGCTGCCGTGGCTCGCCGACCACGCCGCGATGGGCGTCCCGCTGTTCCCGGCGACCGGGTTCCTCGAACTCGCGCTCGGCGCGGGCGACCGGATCGGGGACCTCGAACTGCACCAGGTGCTGCCGCTGGCCGAGCACACCGAGGTGACGACGAGCCTGGCGGGCACGGAGATCAGCGTCCACGCCAAGTCCGCGCACGGCTGGGTCCGCCACGCCACCGCGCGAGTGCTGACCGATGCGCCGCCGCCGACGCCCTTCGGCCCCGTCACCGGCGACGCCGTCGACCTCTACCGGGCCCTGGAGGACCTGGGTCAGCACTACGGCCCGGCGTTCCGCGGCCTGCGCCGGGTCGTGGCCGCGCCGGGCCGGGCGTCGGCGTCGATCGCGCTGCCGCCGGAGGCCCGCGACCACCCGGCGTACCGGCTGCACCCGGCGCTCGCCGACGCCTGCCTGCACGCACTGGCCGCCGCGACCGGCGAGGCCCTGGGCGAGACCGCCGGTCTGTACCTGCCCCTGACGATCGGCGAGGTCACGCTCGCCGGCGACCCCCGCCACGGCGTCCGGGTCGACGCCGTCCTCGACTCCGTCGACGAGTCGGGTGACGGACTGCTCGGCAGCGTCCAGCTCGTCGACGCCGAAGGGGCGGTCCTGGTCCAGTTCCGGGACGTCTACTGCCGGCGGTTCCAGCGTTCGGCGCTGCCGGTGCCGCTGTCGAGCCTGGTCTTCGAGGCCGGGTGGCAGCAGGCCGAGCTGCCGCCGGCGCCCGCGGAGGAGACGCACAGCTGGGTCGTGCTCCTGGACGCGGCGCCGGAATCCACACCGTGGCTCGCGAGCCTCGGCGGCTCCTTCTGCACGGTCCCGCTGGGCGACCACGAAGGCCTCGCGAAGGTGCTGCGCACCCGCGAGGTGACCGGCGTGCTGGCGATGGTCGGCTGCGCGGCCGAGCTGGGCACCCCGGATCCGGCGCGCTCCGGTGACCTGGTGCTGACGCTGTCGGGGGTGGTCGCCGAGCTGGCCGCTGTCCCGGACCCGCCGAGGTTGTGGCTGGTCAGCGCAGGCGCGGCGGCGGTCGAGCCGGGCGAGACGGGCCACCCGGAACTGGCGGCGCTGCGGGGGCTGGTGCGCGTGCTGGCGTTCGAGCACCCGGAGCTGCGGGTGAGCCAACTGGACTTCGACGCCGAGCCCGACCCCGCGCGCCTGTGGGTGACGGAGCTGCAGGACGAGATCCGCGCAGACGGCCCAGACGACGAGATCGCCTGGCGGGAGGGCATCCGCCACACCCGCCGCCTGGTGCGCCCGGACCTCGCCCCGCCGCGAGACTCAAGCGGTCGTGGCGGCGACCGCCCGCCCGTCGTTCGTGACGGTGCCTACCTCATCACCGGTGGCTTGGGTGGGCTCGGCCTGGTCGCCGCGAAGTGGCTCGCCGAGCGCGGCGCGACCCGGCTGATCCTCTCCGGCCGTCGCGGCCCCACTTCCGAGACCGACACCTTCCTGCGGGACCTCGGCGTCGACGTCCGGGTCGTCACCGGGGACGTCGCCGCACCCGGCACCGCCGAACGGCTCGTCGCGGCCGCCGGGGACCTGCCCCTGCGCGGCGTCCTGCACGCCGCGGGTGCCCTCGCCGACGGAGCCGCGATCGCCCTCACCCCGGAAGCCGTCGAGACCGTCTGGCGGCCCAAGGCCCTCGGCGCCTGGCGGCTCCACGAAGCGACCGCGGGCCACGACCTCGACTGGTGGCTCGTCTACTCCTCGGCCGCCGCGCTGTTCGGCTCCCCGGGCCAGGCCGCCTACGCCACCGCGAACGCCTGGGCCGACGCGCTCGTCGCCTGGCGGCGCGGCCGTGGACTGCCCGCCGCGACGATCAACTGGGGTGCCTGGGGCGAAGCCGGCGCCGTCACCGGCAGCCGGAACCCGGTGCTGGACCCGCTCGGTACCGCGGAAGCCCTCGACGCGCTCGAAACCGTCCTTGCCAGCGATCGAGAAGCGACCGGCGTCGCTCGCGTCGACAGCGAAACCGTGCTGGCGCTCTTCCCGCGGCTGGCCGCACGGCCGTTCTTCGAGCTGTTCGTCCCGGCCGAAGCACCCGGCGGCACCGAACCGTCCACATGGGACGGCATGGCCGCACTGCGAGCGGAAGAACCGGCGCGGGCACGGAAGGCAATGGCCGACCACCTCGCGGCCCTCGTCGCCGGGCTGATGGGCTTCGCCGCCGGTGACGTCGACCGGAACGCGCCGCTGACGAGCCTCGGGCTGGACTCGCTGATGGCGATGCGGGCCCGCGGCGCCGTGGAACGCGACTTCGGCCTGCCGCTGCCGGTGCCCCTGCTGCTGCGCGGCGCGAGCCTCGCCGAGATCGCCGGGCACCTCGCCGAGCAGGCCGGGTTCGGCGCGGGTGCGCCGGTCGAGCCGAGCCACGCCGTGCTCGGGCCGCGCGACCCCGCCGAACGCTGGGTCGCCCGGCACTGGCAGGCCGTCCTCGGCGGGCCGGAACCGGGCGTCTACGACGACTTCTTCGCCGTCGGCGGCGGCGACCAGGCCGCCGCCCGGCGGCTGCGGGCCGCGTTCACCGAGGACCTCGACGAGGTGCCCGAAGCGGACCTGCTGTTCGCCACGCCCACGATCGCCGCGCTGGCCGACCTGCTGCGCGCCGAGGTCGAGGGCTTCGGCGGCGGCCCGGTGCGGCTGCTGCGCGACGGCGTCGCGGCCGATCCCGTCTTCCTGTTCCACCCGGCCGGCGGCCCGACGAGCGTCTACCAGGAGCTCGTCCGCCTGCTGCCCGAAGGACAACCGGCCTACGGGCTGGAGCGGATCGACGAAGAGGACACCGTCGAGGGCAAGGCGGCGTGTTACGTCGAGCTGATCCGCGAGATCCAGCCGCACGGGCCCTACCGGCTGGGCGGCTGGTCCTTCGGCGGCTGCCTCGCCTACGAGACGGCCAAGCGGCTGACCGACGCGGGGGAGAGCGTCGGCGTCGTCTTCATGATCGACACGATCCTGCCGCTGCCCGCGCCGGACACCCCCGTGCAGGACCTGCTCCTCGAACGCTTCGACCGGTTCGCCGAGCACATCGAACTGACCTACGGCGTGCCCCTGAAGATCCCGCGGGCCGAGCTCCGGCAGCTCGGCGAGCACGACCAGATCCGGCTCGTGATGAGCCGGCTGGCCGCCCAGGTCCCCGGGATGGGCCAGGGCGTCCTGCACCACCAGTACACGTCCTACCTGGACGCCCGGGTCGCCGAACGGTACGTCCCCGAGCCGTACGCCGGGAAGGTGCTGCTGCTGCGGGCCCAGGACCCGCACCCGCTCACGACCACGCTCGACCCGCGGTACCTGCGCACCGACGACCCCCTCGGCTGGGACGCGCACTGCGCCGACCTGGAGATCGTCCGGGTGCCCGGTGACCACCTTTCGATGATCGACCCGCCGCACGTGGCGGTGATCGCGGCCGCCCTGTCCGCCCGCCTCGCCGGTCAGCACGCAGGAAAGGGATGACGATGACACTCGAAGACCTCTCCTTCACGCCGACGACGTCGTTCCGGATCGCCGACCTGGCCTCCCGCCAGGACGAGGTCGTCCGGATCGCCGAGAAGCGCGCGATCGACCGGCAGCACGCCAAGGGCAAGCTCACCGCCCGCGAACGGATCGACCTGCTGGTCGACCCGGGCTCGTTCGTCGAGCTCGACCAGTTCGCCCGGCACCGCTGCACCGAGTTCGGGATGGACGCCAACCGGCCCTACGGCGACGGCGTCGTGACCGGTCACGCCACTGTGGACGGTCGCCAGATCTGCCTGTTCTCGCAGGACTTCAGCGTCTTCGGCGGCAGCATGGGGGAGGTCTTCGGCGAGAAGGTCCTCAAGGTGATGGACCTGGCCATGACGCTCGGCTGCCCGGTCGTCGGCATCAACGACTCCGGCGGCGCGCGGATCCAGGAAGGCGTCGTCTCGCTGGCCTACTACGCGGAGCTGGGGCGTCGCAACGCCCACGCGTCCGGCGTGATCCCGCAGATCTCGATGATCATGGGCCCGTGCGCGGGCGGCGCGGTCTACTCGCCCGCGATCACCGACTTCACCGTGATGGTCGACGAGACGTCGCACATGTTCGTCACCGGCCCGGACGTCGTGCACGCCGTGACCGGCGAGCGGGTGACCGCGCAGCAGCTCGGCGGCGCGGGCACCAACAGCGAGGTCGCCGGCAACGCCCACCACCGGGCGATCGACGAGGAAGACGCGATCGAGTGGGTGCAGACCCTGCTCGGCTACCTGCCCTCGAACAACCTCGACCTCGCCCCGGAGTACGCCGACGACACCGCTCCCGAGCTCACGGCGGCGGACCTGGAGCTCGACCGGCTGGTGCCGGACTCGCTGAACCAGGCCTACGACATGACCGAGGTGCTCGCGCGGCTCGTCGACGACGGCGAGTTCACCGAGATCCACAGCGCCTTCGCGCCCAACATGATCTGCGCGTTCGCCCGGATCGAGGGCCGCTCGGTCGGCGTCGTGGCCAACCAGCCGCGGCACCAGGCCGGCGTGATCGACATCGACGCCTCCGAGAAGGCCGCGCGCTTCGTCCGGTTCTGCGACGCGTTCGGCATCCCGATCCTCACCCTCGCCGACGTCCCCGGCTACCTGCCCGGCGTGGACCAGGAACGCGGCGGCATCATCCGCCGCGGCGCCAAGCTGATCTACGCCTACGCCGAGGCGACCGTGCCGAAGGTGACCGTGGTGACGCGCAAGGCCTACGGCGGCGGCTACGCGGTGATGGGCTCCAAGCACCTCGGCGCCGACGTCAACCTGGCCTGGCCGACGGCCGAGATCGCGGTGATGGGCGCCGAGGGCGCGGTGCAGGTGCTGCACCGGCGTGAGCTCGCCGGGCTGCCCGAGGCGGAGCGGGCCACCGCCCGGCGCCGGCTCACCGAGGAGTACCGCGAGCGCCACGCGAGCCCGTACCTGGCCGCCGAGCGCGGCTACGTCGACCAGGTCGTCGCCCCGTCGCAGACCCGCCTCCAGGTGGCCCGCGCGCTGCGCACGCTGCGGACCAAGCGGCAGACCCTGCCGGCCAAGAAGCACGGGAACATCCCGCTGTGAGAACGGAGAACAGATGAACCTCGAGCGGGCCGGGCGCCGGCGTCGTCGCCGGGTAGGACTGGCAATGCTCTTCGCGGCGGTGCTCCTCGGCACGGGGGCTGCTCCGGTCGCCGCGGTGACCCCGGTGACCGCCGACGACGGCGCGAAGGTGACCCAGGAGACCTGGCTGGACGCACGCACCGTCGACCTCAAGATCAGCTCGCCCGCCCTCGGCACCACCGGGATGGTCCGGCTGATCGTGCCGGCCGGCTGGCAGGCACAGCCGACGCGCACCTGGCCGACGCTGTACCTGCTCCACGGCTGCTGCGAGCCGGTGGACTACAAGTCCTGGGACCAGTTCACCGACGTCAAGGCGTTCACCGCGACCAAGGACGCGATCCTGGTGATGCCGACCGACGGCGCGGCCGGAATGTACAGCAAGTGGTGGAACTTCGGCCTGAAGAACACCCCCGACTGGGACACCTTCCACACCGCCGAGGTCCGCCAGATCGTCGAGCGCGGCTACCACGGCGGCACCCGCCGCGCGGTCGCCGGCGTGTCGATCGGCGGGTACGGCGCGCTCGCGTACGCCTTCCAGCACAAGGGGATGTTCGGCGCGGCCGCCTCCTACAGCGGGGTGCCCAACACGCTCTTCCCGGGCACCGCCGGCGTCATCAAGGGCATCCTGGCGCGCGCGGGGTTCTACAACTTCTTCGACCTCTGGGGCGACGAGGTGGCGACCTGGCCGATCTGGTCGGCGCACAACCCCTACGACCACACCGACGCCCTGCGCGGCACCGCGCTCTACCTCTCCTGCGGCAACGGCCAGACCGGCCCGCTCGACCCGCCGGGGCAGTCCGACCCGCTGGAGCCGTCGGCGCTGCTGACGTCCCAGAGCTTCACGGACAAGCTGAAGTCGCAGGGGATCCCGGCGACCGTCGACTACTACGGCCCCGGCACCCACAGCTGGCCGTACTGGCAGCGCGCCCTGCACAACTCGTGGCCGATCCTCGCGAACGCGCTCGGCCTGCCCGTGTGAAAGTCCTTTCCCCGATGGAGGTTCCGGTGAAACGCAAAGTCCTGCTCGCACTGCTGAGCTTGTCGACGCTGGCGGCGGGAGTGGCCGTCGTCAGCTCCCCGGCGGCCGCCGCGCCCGTACCCGCGGCCACGGCGGCCGTGGGCCTGCCCGGTCCGTTCGACGACTCCTTCTACAAGGCCCCGGCGCCGCTGCCGGCCGGGCAGCCCGGCGACGTCCTCCGCTGGCGGCCGTCGGTGCCGCTGATGAACGCCGCCAACGCCGACGCCTGGGAGGTCATGTACCTCTCGACCAACGGGCTGGGCAAGCCGGACGCGGTGACCGGCACGATCCTCGTCCCGAAGGGCGTCGACCCGGCGAAGGCGCCGATCATCGGCTACGGCGTCGGCACGCAGGGCCCGGCGTTCAAGTGCACGCCGTCCAAGGCGATCGAGCGCGGCACGCTCTACGACCAGCCGGCCATCAACGACTCGCTCTCCAGCGGGTACGCCGTCGCGGTCACCGACTACGAGGGCTATTCGCCGACGACCGTGCCGACCTACATCACCGGCCAGTCGATGGGCCCGGCCGTGATCGACTCGGTCCGCGCGGCGCAGCGGTTCTCCCCGGCCAAGCTCTCGAAGGCCGCCAAGGTGATCTTCCAGGGCTACTCCCAGGGCGGCGGCGGAGCCATGTGGGCGGGGGAGAAGCAGCCCACCTACGCACCGGAGCTGAACCTGGTCGGCGTCGCGGCGGGCGGGGTCCCGGCCGACCTGACCGCGGTCGCCAAGGGCCTCGACGGCTACATCGGCTTCGGCTTCCTCGCCTTCGCCGCGGTCGGGCTCGACGCCGCGTACCCGGACCTGAAGCTGGACTCCTACCTCAACGCCACCGGCCGCCAGCAGCTCGACGACGCCAAGCAGAACGCCTGCGTCGTCGAACTGCTGACCAACTACCCGTTCAAGAAGATCAGCGACTACACGACGTCCAACCCGCTGGACACCCCGCAGTGGAAAGCGCGGCTCGCGCAGAACAAGCTCGGCGCGAACCCGCCGCGCGTGCCGGTGTTCCAGTACCACGCGAGCACCGACGAGATCGTGAACACGCCGCAGGCCGACGCGCTGCACAAGACCTACTGCGCCGCCGGGGTCCGCGAGCAGTGGAACACCTACGTCTCCGACCACCTGTCCGGGATCTTCGCCGGCAACGGGGACGCGCACCAGTGGATCGTCAAGCGGTTCGCCGGTGACCAGGCGCCGTCCAACTGCTGATCGGCGAGGCGCGTGAACGACCGCTTGAACGACCGCTTGAACATTGACGAGCAGGAGTGCCTGGCCGCGCGGCTGCGCGCGTGCCGGGAACGCCTCGGGCTGACCCAGCGGGCGGTCGCCGACCGGCTCGGCGTGCCGCGGTCGGCGGTCTCCGGGATCGAAGCGGGCACGCGCAAGGTCGACAGCCTGGAGCTCAAGGCCCTCGCCGGGCTCTACCAGCGGCCGGTCGGCTTCTTCCTGGAGGAGGCCGCCGGCCACCCGTCCGAACCGGCGCGCCTGCTGCGGCTCTACCAGTGCCTCGCCGCGGCGGACCGCACCCGGCTCGTCGAGTACGCCGAACTGCTCGAAATCGCGCGTACAGCCCACCGTTTCACCGTTCGTTAGGTTCCGTCACCATCCACAAAGGAGTGGTTCCCATGTCCCACGGCATCCGTCCCCTCGGCGTGCTGGCGGTGGCCGGCGCGGCCGCGGTGGCCCTCGCGGCCCCGGCGTCCGCGGCGGTCGTCCCGGTCAACCTGGACTGCCAGGCCAACGCGCCGATCGTCGGCCCGCAGCAGGCGAACCTGGTCCAGGGCACCGACGTCACGGCCCCGGCCACGGTCGCGCCGGGCGCGGCGTTCGACATCATCGTCGACCCGGCGCCGAACACCGTGCCGGCCACGGTCGCGGGCTTCAAGCTCAAGCAGGTCAAGAACTTCGCGCTGAAGCTGCCGGTCCCGGCGAACTCGACGTACGTCGGTTCGGCCCTCTCGGGCGGCTCCGGCCTGGGCTCGGGCGCCCCGACGATCGCGGTCTCCGGCGGCGTGGCCACGCTGAGCTTCCCCGGCCCGATCGCCGGCGGCGCGGCGTTCGAGCTGCCGACCATCACGTTCCACCTGAAGGCCGGCACGTCGGGCACGATCAAGACCCAGCTGGCCGGCACGAGCTACAGCAACCCGGGCCTCACGTTCACGTCGGTGGTCAACCAGATCTTCGACATCTCCGCCCCGACGGCCTGCTTCCCCAACCCGAGCCCCATCTTCACCACGACAACGATCGCCTGACCCAAGTACGGGGCCGTGGCGGCCGGGTGACCAACCCCGGCCGCCACGGCCCGTTCACCCCTGGGCGACGTCGACGGGCCGGGTGCCGCGCAACCGGTGGGCGTGGAGCGCGAGCTGCATGTCCAGCCGCTGGGCCGGGTCGTTCAGGCGGTCGCCGAACAGTTCCGTCAGCTGGTTCAGCCGGTACCGCACCGTCTGCGGGTGGATCTTCAGCACCTCCGCGATCTCCGGCGTGCTGCCCCGCGACTCCAGCCACGCCATCAGCGTCTCGCCGAGGCGCTCCTGCTGCTTCGCGGTCAGGCCGACGAGCGGGCCGAGGACCTTGCGGCTCAGCTCGGTGAGCAGGAAGTCGTCGTGCATCAGCCAGACCGTGCTCAAGTGGTCCGTGCTGTGCACGACCGGCCTCGGGGCGATCACCCGCTGCCGCATCAGCTGCAGCGTCCGGCACGCCCAGCTCAACGACGTCGCCGCGTCGGCGAGCGGCACCCGCGGCCCGACCGCAAGGAGCCACCCCTTCAACGCGGGCTGGAGCAGCCGCAGGTCGCGCTCCAGGTTGGCCGACACCAGGCACGGCTGGGTGCTCTCCAGGTCGACCAGGACGTCCGCGTGCAGCGGCAGGCCCTGCAGGTCACCGTGCTGGTCGTCGGGGGATTCCAGCGCCACGGCGTTGACGTGCTCCGGGAGCTTCCACTCGGCCGCCTTCGCGGTGGCGGCGATGCTCTGCGGGGACGACGGCGGCGTGGCCAGGATCAGTTCCAGCAGCCGCCGCCGGCGCCGCTCGAGCGTGCCCGCGGCCTTCGTCTGGGCCACCGTGTACCCCTCGACCGAGTACGACGAGATCTCCTCGATCACGGCGAAGATCGCTTCGGCGCAGACGCACAGCAGCGGCGTGGGCATTCCGGTCCGCTGGCCCCACGCCGCGATATAGCGCCACGCGGCCTGGCCGCCGACCCGGTAGGAGGCCTGCAGCGAGTCCAGGCTGCCGCCGCCCTTGTGGACGCCGCGGCCCACCTCGCGGAACATCGCCCCCCACTTGTCCTGAGTGGACGGCCGGCCGCCGATGCTGTCGATCGAGCCGATGACGGCTTCCTCGATGGCCTTGATGATGACCGAGCCGAAGCCGCCTTCCAGGGGCTTGGCGTACTCGGGCACCTCGCGCTGGATCGCTTCGAGGATCTTCTTGCCCAGGTTGTCCGTGTGCGGCCGGAACCGCCGCGCGACCTCGCCGGGCAGGGACACCCACAGCGTCCGGGCCTGGCTGCCCGTCTCCGGCGCCGGGCGTCCGCGCTCCGCCGGCTCGTTCATGTCGAAGCTCCTTCGCTCCACTGCCCCGTTTGCCATGCACTCACGCGCCGGGCGCGGACGCAAAACGGCCCGGACCGGCTGAGCCGGGGTGATGAATCCGGGGGCCGCGGTTGTGCGCGGCTGCTAAAGACGCGACGATCGGGGCATGGGTGCTCAGCGGTTCCGCGCCGTCATCGCCGCAGGCAGCCGGGGTGCCGGCGTCATCGAGGTGCCGTTCGACCCGGACGAGACGTGGGGTGCGAAGGCCGACCACCCGGTCGGTGGCACGATCGGCGACCGCCGCGTCCGCGGCAGGCTGGCTCCCGGCGACAGCGGATGGGCACTGACCGTGACGCCGTTGTGGCTGCGCGACACCGCCGTCGCGATCGGCGACGAGGTGACCGTCGAACTCGCCCCGGAGGGGCTGCAACGCGGTGACCTCGCCGAAGACCTCGCCGCGGCGCTGGCCGCCGACCCGAAGGCGGCCGCCTTCTTCGACACGCTGGCGCAGTTCTACCGCAAGGCGTACCTGCGCTGGATCGACGGGACCAAGGGCAAGCCGGACGTCCGCGCGGCCCGGATCGCCGAGGTGGTCGGCCTGCTCGCCGACGGCGTCAAGGAGCGCCCACGGCCGTAGAGTCGCCGCATGCGACGAAGGACCGGACTGGCGCTGGCCGCAGCCGCGGTCCTGGCCTGGGGCGAGTGGCTGAACTGGCGCTGGTCTCACGCGCTCGTCGGACGCGGTGCGGGCGCGTCCGAAGCCGTGGTCGTACTGGGCTACCGGAACCCGCGGCCGACGGCGAACGTCGTCAACCGCTGGCGGGTGCGCGCCGGAATCCGGTCCGCGGCCGCTGACACCCGCGTGATCTTCAGCGGTGGCCCCACCGGCAACGGAGCCGCGGAGGCCCGGTTGATGGCCGACTACGCGAAGGCGGTGCTCGAGTTCGACGGCACCGTGCTCCTCGAAGACCGGAGCGCGACGACCTGGGAGAACATCACGAACGTGCTCCCGCTCCTCGAGGACGTCGACCGCATCAAGATCGTCTCCCAGCCGGCGCACGCGCTCAAGGCCCGCGCGTACTTGCGGCGGCAGCGCCCGGATCTCGCCGAGCGGCTCGTGCGGGCGGACGACTACCGCCTCGGCGAGTGGCTGCTCGGCAAACCCCTGCTGGCGCTCTACGGGTTGTGGACGCTCCGCAGGCTCACGGCCGGCGAACGGAAGGTCGCGCCCGGGCCGGAAACCCGGCCCGGGCGCCCTGGGTGATCACCGGCAGAACGCGGTGTCCACAGTGGCCACGACGGCCTTCGCCGCCTGGTCCGCGTCGCCGAAGGTGCCCGGCAACGCCGTCACCGCGAGCCCGACCGACCGGCCGTCGTCCGTGGTGCCGCCCCGGGTTTCGTACCCCTCGATGTCGCCGCCGTGGCCCCAGTACGCGCCGCCGCAGCTGAGCGGGACGCGGAACAGCCCGAGGCCGTAGCGCCACCCGGGCAGCAGCGGCGCGTCGACCGTCTTGCGCATCTCGGCCAGCTGCGCGGGCGGGAGCAGCCGGCCGTCGAGCAGCGCGCGCGAGACCTGCGCGAGGTCGCTCGGCGTCGAGATCAGCTGGCCGGCCGCGCCGCCCCAGGACGGGTCCATCTCGGTGGCGTCGACGATCGTGGGATCGGTGAACGTGCGGGTCGCGTAACCCTGCGGGTGGGGTCCGTGGATGGTCTGGTCCCCGGGCTGCGGCCAGTAGGTGTGGCGCAGCCCCGCCTTCTTGATGACGCGCTCGGTGATCTGCTCCTGCACCGGGCGTTCGGTCACGCGCTCGATGAGCAAACCCGCCAGGAGGTAGTTGGTGTTGCTGTACTCCCACTGCGTGCCGGGCGCGAACTTCGCCGGGTGGGCGAGGGCCGCGGCGAGCAGGTCGTGGGGCTGGAAGAACTTGTGCTGGATCTTCCCGAAGTCCTCCAGTCCGATGTACTCGGTGTAGTTCGGCAGCCCGCTGGTGTGCTGCAGCAGCTGCCGGACGGTGATCTTCGTGCCGTCGATGCCGTCGCCGCGCACCACGCCGGGCAGGTACCTCTCGATGGGCGCGTCCAGCTCGACCTTGCCCTCGGCCACCAGCTGCAGGACCACGGTCGCGGTGAACGTCTTCGTGTTGCTGCCCGCCCGGACCTCGCCGTCACGCGGCACCGGGACCTGGCCGCCGAGCCGGGCGGAGCCGGAGACCAGCGACGTCGTCCGGCCGTCCTTGGTCACGGAGGCGAGCGCGGCGGGGAACTTCTCCTGGCTCACCAGCGAGTCCAGGCTCTGCTGGACCGCCGAATCCGGGGGCTGGACCGCCGCCTTCGGGGGCGGGCCCGCCGCGGCCGCCGTCGTCAGGGCGGCCCCGAGTGCCCCCGCCACGGTCAGCACCACTACGCCCTTGCGCATCGTCGTCTGCATCAGCTCTCCTTCGCCGAACCGGATTCGATGGCCCAATGCTGGTCGAATCCGGCACGAAGATCAGTAGCGCTGCCTACCGGACCCCGGGTAGTGCAGGCGCTACCTCGACGAGCTGCACGAGCGCCCCGGCGTCGGAAGTGCTGTGCTGGGCCAGTTCGGTGAAGAAGTGCGCGACGTGCCCGGTGGCCAGGTGCACGCGGAACGCTTCGGTGTCGTCGTAGATCTCGTAGAGGTAGAAGACGCCGGGGTTCGCGATGTCCCGGAACGGCCGGAACTCTCGGCAGCCCGGCTCGGTTCGCACCGCGGTGGTGAGCGTCGCTATGGCGGCGGCGAGCTGCTCTTCGTGACCGGGGACCGCCCGGACGACGGCGACCATCGGCCGTTCGCCGGGCGGGAGGTCCGCGCCGACCTCGGGCATGAACTCCCTCACGGGACCAGCACCGGGGTGCCGGGCAGGACCAGCCGGACCTCGATCTCCGGCGCGAGCCGCGCGACGGCGTCGGCGTAGTGCCGCGGATCCTGGTCGCCCTTGGTGATCATCCGGTCGCCCAGCTGTCCACTGTGGAACGCGTAGTGGTGCGGCACGGCCAGCGTCGGCTTCAGCGCGGCCGTCAGCCCGGCGGCCTCTTCGGCGTCCATCACGACCTGCTGGAGGTTCAGCGGCCGGATGCACAGGCCGTTGGTCGGCAGGATGGCCAGGTCGACGTGCCCGAAGCGCTCCGGGATGGTGTCGAGCTCGGGGACGCGCAGCGAGTCGCCGCCGAAGAACACCGTGCGGCCGCCCGCCTGGATCACGAAGGTGACTTCGTGGACGCCGTGCTTGCCCGGCGCCGCGGTCACGGTCAGGTCGCCGACCGTGGTCGCTTCCCACGCCTCGACGACGCGGACGTCGCGGAAACCCTTGTCCCGCGCGATGGTCGCGACCGTGCCCGGCCCGATCAGCGGGGTGTCGAGGTCGAAGCCGCCGGCGACGAGCGCGTCGAGGTCGCAGTGGTCGTAGTGCTCGTGGGTGACGACGACCGCGTCGAGCCGGCCGAGGTCTTCGACGCGGGAGAAGACCGGTTCGCCCTGGTAGTAGGTAGCGGTCTGGGTGAACCACGGGTCCGTGAGGACGCGGAGCCCGCCGATGTCGATCAGCTGGCAGGCGTGCCCGATCCGGGTCACGCTCAACGAGGTGCTCATGCGGTTTCTCCTTGCGTCAGTTGCCGAGGTCGAGCAGGGCGCCGAGCAGCTCTTCGGGCGTCTCGAGCTGGGGGAGGTGGCCGCTGCGGGGGAGCAGGGTGAACTTCGCCATCGGGATCGCGGCGGCGAAGGCGCGGCCGTAGTCCGGGGTGACGATGCCGTCGCTCTCGCCCCAGATCACGTGGAC
Organism: Amycolatopsis sp. NBC_01307; assembly: GCF_035975215.1. Taxonomy (NCBI): domain Bacteria; kingdom Bacillati; phylum Actinomycetota; class Actinomycetes; order Pseudonocardiales; family Pseudonocardiaceae; genus Amycolatopsis; species Amycolatopsis sp. NBC_01307. The sequence goes on from NZ_CP108403.1 coordinate 2,191,258, forward strand.
CGGGATGTCGAGGCCGCCGAGCCGCTTGGCCAGCGTCGGGTCGGCCATCGCCGCACCGGTGTAACCGAGCAGGGCGACGACGTCCGGGCTCGGGCCGGTGGCCCCGGCGGGCGGCACCGGCGCCCGGCTCGGGTCGTGCCATGACAGGGCCCGCAGCTCTTCCGGGGTCAGGCCCCGGACGTCGGTCACCGGGTGGCCGTCGACCTCGACGCCGACGCCGTCGACGATCACCGCGCCGCTGACGCGCGGGCTCTCGAGCAGGGCGATCTCGGCGGCCAGCCAGCCGCCGAAGGAGTTGCCGAGCACGGTGACGTCGGTGAGGTCGAGCTCCTCGAGCATCGTGACGTAGAGCTTGGCCAGCTCGGCGACGGTGGTCAGGCCGTCGGCCTTCGGGGTGCCGCCGAAGCCGGGGTGGGTGGGCAGCAGCACCCGGGAGTGGGTGCGCTCGGCGAGCAGGTCGGCGAAGCCGGCCATCGTCGCGACGCCCCCACCACCGTGCAGCAGCAGGAACGGCCGGGTGCGGTCGCGGTCCTGGAGCGTCACTTCGGCGGTGCCGAACGTGTGGGTCCCGGTGCGGATGGGCCGGAGCGAACCGGCCGGGGAGAGCGTGGTCATGGTGCCTTCTTCGGTCTCGGTGGGGCTTATCTAAGGAACCTTAGATCAGCTTCCTTAGATAAGCAAGCTGTCCACGATGAGTTAGGGTGAAGGCATGACGTATCTCCCGGCAGAGGTCGCACTGGCCGTGAAGCGCCTGCAATACCGTCACCACCGCGCGCTGAGCCGGGCACTGGCGCCGCTGGGGCTTTCCCTCGTGCAGTGGGACACCTTGCGCCACCTGCACCGCGAGCCGGAGGCGTCGCTGCACGACCTCGCCGTGCTGACCTTCCAGACCGACCAGTCCTTCGGGTCACTGGCCGCGCGGATGGCGGACCGCGGCCTGATCGAGCGCGTCCCCGGACCCGGCCGGGCCGTGCGGCACCGGCTCACCGAGGAAGGCGAGCGCCTGCGCGCGGAAGGCCAGCACCTCGCGGACGGCGTCGTCGGGTCCTCCTTCGGGGACCTGTCGGCCGCCCAGCTCGACCAGCTGGGCGGGCTCCTGGACCGCGCCCTCGGCCCCGACCCGACCGCGTGACCGGCGCCCGAGCAGGAGGACACGTGAAGGTCTTGGTCACCAACGACGACGGCGTCGAGTCGCCGGGGCTGCACGCCCTGGCCCGCGGCGCGCGGGACCACGGCTGGGACGTCGTCGTCGCGGCGCCCGCCGAGGAGGCGAGCGGCACCGGCGCGGGGTTGACCGCCGCCGCGGGGGACACCCGGCGGGTCGCGGTCGAGCGCCGGGAGGTGCCGGGCCTGGCCGGTGTTCCGGTGTACGCCGTCGCCGCGCACCCGGGGCTCATCGCCCTGCTGGCGGCACAGGGCGCGTTCGGCGAGCCGCCGGAGGTCGTGCTGTCCGGGATCAACCTCGGCGCGAACACCGGCCGCGCGGTCCTGCACTCGGGCACGGTCGGCGCGGCGCTGACGGCGTCATTGCACGGCGCCCGCGCGCTGGCCGTGTCGCTCGACGTGGCCCCGGACGACGAAACCGACCCGCACTGGGACACCGCCGTCACGGTCGCGGCGGGCTTGTTCGACCGGCTCGCGGCCCTGCCGCCGGGATCGGTGCTGAACCTCAACGTGCCGGACCACGCGGAGTCCGGCCCGCCGCGGCGAGCCGGCCTGGCCGAGTCCGGCACCGTACGAGTCCACGTCGAGGACACCGGCGACGGCACGATCGCGCTGTCGGCCGAACTGGCCGAGGACGATCTGACGCCGGGCAGCGACGCCGCGCTGCTGGCCGAAGGCCACGCGACGATCACCGCGCTGCGCTCGGTCGCGGAGGACCCCGACCTCGTCTGGTGACGCTCTCAGGCGGCCGCCGCCGAGCGGCGGGCCGCCACCGACCAGATCAAGCCCTTCCGCAGCCCCGGCAGCACCGTGTCGACGTGGTCGGCGATCGCCCGGAACGCCTTCCGGTGCGCGCGCCGCTCCTTGGGCGTGAAGACGGTGTGGACGTCGCCGTTGGCGGCGAACAACGCCAGGCTCGTGTCCTCGATGGCGACCCCGGCCGGGTCGTGCCCGCCCAGCACGGCGTTCCGCACGCGCTCGCGCAGCGTCCGGGCCCGGTCGGGATCGGTCACCGTGACGCGGCGGACCGGGAACAGGCCCAGCGCCCGGCGGCGCTCGACCGCGAGGGCGCCGGCCGATTCGAGCTGGTCGCGGACGGCGGCTTCGGCCTGGTGCCAGTCGCGGTCCAGGACGCTCGCCCAGCGCCGCGGCCGGTCCTGCGGGACGCCGTCGAGGACCTGGGCGAGAAAGGGGTCGTCCGGGGTGCGCGCGGCCTGCGGTGTGCGGCCGGCCTTGCCGTCGAGGTCCTGGAGGAGCCCGCCGAGGGTCAGCTCGGCCACCGCGGCCGCCCGCAGCAGCGGCCCGCGGGCCAGCACGCTGGCCGGGTCGAGCCGGTTCTTGTCTCCGTCCCAGCACAACAGGTACATCCGCTGGGGCAGGGGCTGTTTCATGACGCTCCTCGCGGGTCGGCGCGGACACCTCGGCCGAACAGGAATACCCCGGCGGCCACGTTTCCGACCGCGTCGAGGCCATTCGTCACCGGAATGCGCGGCCCCGGGGTCGGCGTGTCGGGGCCGGTGTGGTCCGACCGGGTGTATCGCCGTGTCAGACTTCGCGGCGATGTACACCCCAGCCGATCTCGCCGACCTGCTCGAATGCGAACACCGCAGCGTCCTGAACCAGGCGCTGGCCGCGGGCCTGCTGGGCGCGCCACGGCCCGGTCCCACGCCCGACGAGCAGGGCCGTGGCGCGGCGGAGACCATGCTCGCCGGGTTCCGCGCCGACGGCCGCGCGGTGGCCGAGATCGACGTCCGCGACCTGGCCGCCGCCGCGAAGGCGACCGAAGCGGCGTTGCGGGACGGCGTCCCGGTGATCCACCGGGCCGTCCTGCACGACGGTGACTTCTCGGGTCGCGCGGACTTCCTGGTCCAGGACGGCGAAGGCCACTACGAGGTCTACGACGCGAAGCCGGCTCGCCAGGCGAAGCCCGCCGCGGTGGTGCAGCTGACGGCGTTCGCCGACGCGCTGACCCGGGCCGGCCGGCCGGCCGGGCCCCACCTGCACCTGCGCCAGGCCGACGGCGGCACCCGCACCCTGCGCGTCGACGACTTCCGGCCCCTGGTCGACCGCCTGCGGACCCGGCTGCGCGACCGCGCACCGAGCCTGCCCGCGCAGCTGTGGGCCGACGACCGCCCGGCCTGCGCGAGCTGCGGGTTCGCCCAGCACTGCACGTCGGCCCGGGAGGCCGACCGCGACCTCTCGCTCGTCGCCGGGATGCGCGGCGACCAGCGCCGCAAGCTCGTCGCCGCCGGGCTCGGCTCGATCGACGCGCTGGCCGCGGCCGGGCCGGCCGACCGGCCGCGCGACCTGTCCGTCACGGCGTTCGCGGCCCTGCGCGCCCAGGCCGCGCTGCAGGTCCGGCAGGACAAGACCGGCGACGTCTCCTACGAGATCGTCGAGCCCGGGGTGCTGGCCGAGCTGCCGGCCCCCGCGCCGGGCGACGTCTTCCTCGACCTCGCGGGCGATCCGCACGCGCTGTCGGGCGAGGGCCTGGAGTACCTCTTCGGCGCGGTCACCACGGAAGACGGCCAGGCGTTCACGCCGTTCTGGGCGCACAGCCGCGCCCAGGAGAAGCGGGCGTTCGAGGAGTTCGTCGACTTCGCCGAGGCGCGCGTCGCCGAGCACCCCGGCTCGCACGTCTACCACTATGCGCCCTACGAGGTCACCGCGATCAAGCGGCTCGCGGCGGTGCACGGCACCCGCGAGGAAGCCGTCGACCAGCTGCTGCGCGGCGGCGCGGTCGTGGACCTGCACGCCGTGGTGCGCAAGGCGTTGCGCGTCTCCCAGCGGTCCTACTCGATCCGCTACCTCGAAGCGCTCTACATGCCCGGCGCGCGCGAGGGCACTGGGAAGACCGCCGTGTCGGACGTCGAGGCGTACGAGGAGTACCTGGCGCTGGCCGGGGAACCGGAACGCGCCGGGGAGATCCTGCGCGGCATCGCCGACACCACCGAGTACGACTGCGTCTCGACGCTGCGGTTGTTCGAGTTCCTCCACCAGATCCGGGCCGACGCCGGGATCGACCTGCCGGAGCCGGTCGAAGAGTCCGCCGAGGACGCGCTGATCCGGCAGACCGAGGAGGACGTCGCCGCCGAGCGGCGCGCCGAACGGGCCGCGCAGCTGGCCGCGCTGGTCGACCCGCTGCTCGACGGCCTGCCCGACGACCCGGGCGCTTTCACCCCCGACGAACGCGCCCGCGCGCTGCTGGCGGCGTCGGTCGGCTACCACCGCCGCGAGACCAACCCGGCGTGGTGGGAGTACTTCCGCCAGCTGGCCGCGCCGCTCGGCGACCTCGAGGTCGACACCGCCTGCGCGGTGCCGGTGGCGCTGGACGCGGGGGAGTGGGTCCCGCCGGCCGGGCGCGTCCGCAACGCGAAGCGGACGCTGCTGCTCACCTGCGACCCGGACCGGCCGCACCCGTTCGCGCCGGGCGACGACGTCCGGCTGCGCTACGGCGCCACCGCCCGCGACGCCAAGGTCGTCGCCGCGACGGCCGTGGAGCTGACCCTCGAAGAGAGCTGCCCGCCCGACGCCACCACCGGCGACCGGCCGACCGCCGTCCTGCCCGGCAGCCCGGTGCGCCCGTCGCCGAAGGACGAGGCCGTCGCCGATCTCGCCCGCCTCGTCGTCGACGCGCTTCCGGTGCTGCCACGCCACCCCGGCGTCGACCTGCTCCGCCGGACACCGCCGCGGCTGCTCGGCGGCGCCGCGTTGCCGGAGCCGGGCGACGACCTGGTCCGCACGGTGATCGAGGCCGTGGACGAGCTGGACGGTTCGGCGCTCGCCGTGCAGGGGCCGCCGGGCGCGGGCAAGACGTACCTCGCCGGGCGGCTGATCGCCCACCTCGTGCGCGCCGGGCGGACCGTCGCGGTGACGTCCAACAGCCACAAGGCCGTGGAAAACGTGCTGAGCGCGGCGATGAAGAGCGCGCCCGAGCTGCCGTGCGCCAAGCGCGCGAAGCGGACGCCGGACCCGGCCGCGCCGTGGGAGCAGCCGAAGAGCAACCCGGCGCTGGTGAACTGGCGCCTGGAGCACGACAACGGGCACCTGGTCGGCGGGACGGCGTGGACGTTCGCCAACGCCGCGATCCGCGAGGAACCGTTCGACCTGCTGATCATCGACGAGGCCGGCCAGTTCGCCCTCGCCGACGCGCTCGCCGTGTCGATGTGCGCCAAGAACGTCCTGCTGCTGGGCGATCCGCAGCAGCTGCCGCAGGTCGTGCAGGGCACGCACCCGGCGGGCGCGGAGGCGTCGGCGCTGGGGCACCTGATCGGCGAGGCCGACATCATGCCGCCGGCGCTGGGCTACTTCCTCGACGAGACCCGCCGGATGCACCCGGCCGTGTGCGAGCCGGTGTCGAACCTGTCCTACGCCGGGCGCCTCCACGCCCACCCCTCGGCCGCCGAGCGCGCCATCGAGGGCGTCGACGCGGGCCTGTACCTGGCCGAGGTCGACCACCACGGCAACACGACCCGCTCGGTGGAGGAAGCCGCGGCCGTCACGGCGATCGTCGCCGGCCTCCACGGTCGCATGTGGACGGACCACGGGACACCCCGGCCGCTGGGTGACGCGGACATCGTCGTCGTCGCGCCGTACAACCTGCAGGCGCGCACGGTGACGCGGGCCTTGGAGGAAGCCGGGTTCCCCGGCGTCCGGGTCGGCACGGTCGACCGGTTCCAGGGCCAGGAAGCACCGGTGGTGATCACCACGATGACGTCGTCGTCGGCAGTCGACCTGCCGCGCGGGCTGGACTTCCTGCTCTCCCGCAACCGCCTCAACGTCGCCCTGTCGCGGGCCCAGGCGCTGGCGATCCTGGTGTGCTCACCGAGGCTGGTCGAGGCCGACATCCGGACGGTGGACCAGATGCGGCTGGTAGCGGGCATGATCGGCCTGATGACCGGCGCGGGCCCCTGGCCGGTCACGCCACCGCCGTCAAGTCCGTGAATGCCACATCGAGGGACACTTAGTCCCTCGATGTGGCATTCACGGACTTCGGCGGGCTGATCACCGGGTGGCGTTGCGGAGGCCGGCTTCGGCGAAGGCGACCACCTCGTCGACCAGGCCGGACAGCTCGCTCGCCGCGGACTGGGCCTTCGCCTGGCCTTCCCGCGTCACGTAGATTTCGCGCAGGCCGGTGACGACCGTGGCGGCGGCGAGGCGGGGGAGCAGCGCGTCCGCCGGCCGGCCGATGTCCTCGCCGATTCCCGTGGCCACCAGGAGTTCCAGGTCGCGGTAGCCGGCGCGGGCGCGGCCGCGCAGGTCGTCGTCCTCCATCAGCAGGCGGGCGCGCAGGGCCCGGCGGCGCCACACCTGCGCGGGGTCGGCCTCCTGCTCGAGGTCGCTCGCGTCGAGGGCGCGCATGGTCGCGTGCATCCAGTCGCGCAGCGCCTCGAGCGTGCCGGCCGGCCGCTCGCGCAGGTGCCGGCCGAGGGACTCGGGGTCGAACGGGTCGTCGGCGAACAGCAGGTCGTCCTTGGCGGGGAAGTGGAGCGTGACCGTGCGGGTCGCGACGTCGGCGCTCGCCGCGATCTGCGCGATCGTCGTGTCCCGGTAGCCCTGGCTCGCGAAGAGCTCCAAGGCCGCTTCCTGGATGCGGGCGCGGGTCAGGGCCTTCTTGCGCTCACGGCGGCTGTCTCCGGCGATCATGCCCGAACACTACCACTCGGCGTATTAATGCAGTCTGTGCTACTGTTACGTCATGACGCAGCGAACTGAGACAAAGAGCTGGTTGATCACGGGAACGTCGAAGGGCTTCGGCCGAGAATGGGCCGAAGCGGCACTCGAACGGGGTGATCGGGTCGCGGCCACCGCGCGCGACGTCGAGAGCCTGCGCCCGCTCGTCGAGCGCTTCGGCGACGCCGTGCTGCCGCTGCGGCTGGACATCACCGACCGCGCGGCGGCGGTCGCGGCCGTCGAGGCGACGGTGGCGAAGTTCGGGACCCTGGACGTCCTGGTGAACAACGCCGGCTACGGGCACTTCGGCATGGTCGAGGAGCTCACCGAGGCGGAGATCCGCGCGGAACTCGACACGAACTTCTTCGGCACGCTCTGGCTGACCCAGGCGGCGCTGCCGGTCATGCGCCGGCAGGGCCGCGGCCGGATCATCCAGGTCACCAGCGAGGGCGGCGTCCGCGCGTTCCCCGGCATCGGGGCCTACCACGCGTCGAAGTGGGCGGTGGAAGGGCTTTCGGAGTCCCTGCGGCAGGAGGTCGCGGCGTTCGGGATCGACGTCATCTGCCTGGAGCCCGGCCCGTACCGGACGGACTTCGGTGGCGCCAGCGTCCGGACCAGCGCCCCGAACCCGGACTACGACGCCGTCCGCGAGGTGGGCCGGATCGAGTGGGACCTGGGCGATCCCCGGGCGACCCGCGGGCCGCTGCTGCAACTGGCCGACACCGAGAAGCCGCCGAAGCGGGTGTTCTTCGGCAAGTCCCTCGCCGCGGTCGAAGAGGAGTACCGCGAGCGCCTGGAAACCTGGCGCGAGTGGGAACCCCTCGCCCAAGCGGCATTCGGCTGAACCGCCGGGTTCGTGGTTCGCTGGGGGTATGACGAAGGCGGAGCGGTGGCGGCGGTACTGGGACCGCAAGTCCGCGACCTACGACGCGGAGATGGACGTCTGGGACCGCCGCCTCTTCGGCGACTCGCGGGCGTGGGTGTGCGGGCAGGCGTCGGGTGACGTGCTCGAGGTCGCCGTCGGGACCGGGTTGAACCTGCCGAACTACCCCGCCGACGTCCGGCTGACCGGCCTCGACCTCAGCGCCGGGATGCTGGACCTCGCCCGGGTCCGTGCGGAGAAGCTCGGCCGCGCGATCACGCTCCAGCAGGGCAGTGCGCAGGAACTGCCGTTCGCCGACGCGTCCTTCGACACCGTCGTCTGCACCTTCGGCCTCTGCGCGATCCCGGACCACCCGGCCGCGGTGGGGGAGATGGCGCGGGTCCTGCGGCCCGCCGGCCGGCTGATCCTGGTCGACCACGTCGCGAGTTCGGTGTGGCCGGTGCGGGGGATGCAGTGGCTGGTCGAGCTGGCCAGCGTGCCCCTGGCCGGCGAGCACTTCCGGCGCCGGCCGCTGAAGGACGTCGAGGCGCTCGGGCTGGTCGTCGAACGGCGGGAGCGGTTCAAGGCGGGACTCGTCGAGCGGCTGGTCGCCCGTCATGGATGAGCGCGTCGCGACGGAGCTGATCGCCCGGGCCCGTGCCGAGACCGAGCGGCTGGCCGCCTCGCTCGCGCGGCAGCGCGACGGCATCGTCGAGGCGTCGGAGTTCACCAGCAACGACGACGAGCACGACCCGGAAGGCGCCACGATCGCGTTCGAACGGGCGCAGGTCCAGGCGATGCTGCGGCAGGCGCATGACGACCTCGCGGACCTCGGCCGGGCCGCCGAGCGGGTGCGCGCCGGCACGTACGAGACCTGCGAACGCTGCGGCGGCCCGATCGCCGAAGAGCGCCTCGCCGCCCTGCCGGCGACGCGGATCTGCATCGCCTGCGCGAACAAGAAGCGCTGAGCTGATCGAGTGTCTTCTTCGACATCATCCGGACAGGAATGACGCCGTTTCTTGTTTCGCCGCCAGGATGGTTGTAGACAGTCCCTCGGCTGATTGAAACGTTTTTATGGCGTCAGGAGACGTTCATGCGCCGGTCGGGAACCTCGATGAAGAGACGGGCCGTCGTCGTCGCGCTCGCACTCGCCGCGGCGGTCGTGCCCGCCACGACCGCGAGTGCGGAACCGGCGCACGGCGGCCCGCTGCCACCGACCGCGCTGCGGGCCGACGGCCAGGCGGCGAACGTCCTGGCCGGCAGTCCCCGGCCGACGCTGGCGTGGACGGTCAACGACGCCGGTCGCGCGGAAACCCAGACGGCGTACGAGATCCGCGTCGACGGCCCGCGGTCCCACTGGGACTCCGGCCGGGTGGTTTCGGGCAACTCGGTCGATGTCGTCTATACCGGACCGGCTCTCGACAGCGACCGCACCTACGAATGGTCGGTGCGCACCTGGAACAGCGAAGGCCGGCAGTCGCCGTGGTCGGCGCCCGCCCGCTTCGACACCGGCCTGCTGCAGCCGGCCGACTGGTCCGCCTGGTGGCTGCAGGTCGACGACGGCGCGCTCGTCCGCGGCGGCTTCGACGTCACCAAGCCCGTCGCCCGCGCCCGGCTGTACTTCGGCGCGCAGGGCGTCGCCGAGCCGCACCTCAACGGCGCCCGCGTCCAGCCCCAGCAGGTGCTCGACTCCGCCGTCACCGACTACGCCACCCGCGTGCTCTACCGCGACCTCGACGTCACGAAGCTGCTCAAACCGGGCCACAACGCGCTCGCGTTCATGGCCGGCAAGGGTCAGTACACCGGCCGGCCCGCGCTCGTCGCCCAGGTCGACGTCACCTATACCGACGGCTCGACCGCGCGGTTCGGCACCGGCACCGACTGGAAGGCCCACGCCGGCCCGGTGACCGGTGACGACTTCTACTACGGCGAAACCTACGACGCCCGCAAGGAGATCGCGGGCTGGGACACCGCCGCGTTCGACGCCGGCGCCTGGCCCGCCGCGCACGCCGTCGCCCCCGCGTCCCACCGCCGGAGCCTCGCGCAGGGCAAGCCGGTGACGGCCTCGGACACGACGACCTGCTGCGGCTGGTCCCCGGCGGCCGCGACCGACGGCATCGACGGCTCGATCGACGCGTCGGAGGGCTACCACTCCGCCATCGAATCCAGTGCCGACAACACGAAGTGGGCCCAGGCCGACCTCGGCTCGGCCCAGAAGCTCGGTTCGGTGACGCTGTTCCCGGCGCGTCCGACCAACGACACCTCGGGTGACGTCGTCGGCGCCGGCTTCCCGGTGCGCTACCGCGTCCAGGTCAGCGACGACCCCGCGTTCGCCACCGCGACGACCGTCGCCGACCGCACCGACGCCGATCAGGCCAACCCCGGCACCGCGGCCGTCACCCTGCCCACGAACGTCACCGGCCGGTACGTCCGGGTGACCGCGACGAAACTCGCCTGTGTTGGCACGAGCTGCACCTTCCGGCTGGCCGAAATCGGCGTCTACGGCCCGAATCCCGCCGTCGTCGGCAGCGGCGTCACCCAGCTGCAGGCCGACATCACCCCGCCGACCCGGATCGTCGCGAACCACGACCCGGTCAAGGAAACCCGGCCCGCGCCGGGCGTGCGCGTCTACGACTTCGGCCAGAACCGCACCGGCCAGGCGACGCTGAAGGCCGCGCAGCCCGCCGGGACGACGGCGTCGCTGAAGAAGGGCGAGATCCTCGACGCGACCGGCCGCGTCTCGACCGCGAACATCAGCTTCAACGGCTCCGAGCCGCCGCGCCAGACCGACCACTACACGTTCAGCGGCACCGGCACCGAGACGTACCTGCCGCACTTCAACTACGCGGGCTTCCGCTACGCCGAGCTGACCGGCGTGCCCGACGACGCCGCCGTCACCGTGACCGCGCAGGAGATCCATACCGATGTCGCCGCGACGGGCCGGTTCGACACCTCGGACCCGGGGCTCGACCAGATCCAGGCCGCCGTCACGCAGACCCAGCTGAACAACCTCGAGTCGATCCAGATGGACTGCCCGACCCGCGAACGCCACGGCTGGCTCGGCGACGCCGCCGACTCCGACCAGGAGGCGATGGCCAACTTCGACATGCAGGCGTTCTACACGAAGTGGCTCGGCGACATGGTCACCAGCGCCGGCGCCGACGGCAGCCTGCCGTCGGTCGCGCCGGTCAACGGCCGCACCGACTGGCTCACCGACCCGGCGTGGGGCACCGCGTACCCGCAGATCATCTGGGACTCCTACACCCAGTACGGCAACGCGCAGCTGCTCGCCACGCACTACGACCACGTCAAGGCGTGGGTCGACTACCTCGGCACCATCAGCGACGCCGACCACGTCGTCGTCAACCCGCCGACGTCCTGGGGTGACGACTGGCTCTCGACGGTCAGCACCCCGCACGGCTACTTCCAGACCGGCTTCTCCTACCTCGACGCGCAGCTGCTCGCGAAGATGGCCGCAGCATTGGGAAACCGGGCCGACGCCACCAAGTACAACGCCCTCGCCGGGCAGATCGCCACGGGCTTCCTGAAGCGCTTCTACTCCGCCGACACCGGCGTCTTCGGCACCGGGACGCAGCTGTCCTACGCCCTGCCGCTGGTGTTCGGGCTCGTCCCGGCCGGCCGCGAGCAGTCCACAGTGGACCGACTGGTCGCCGACGTCGCCGCGCACCAGAACCACGTCACGACCGGGTTCGTCGGCACCACGCTGGTGTTCCAGGCGCTGGGCAAGTACCAGCGCAACGACGTCGCGCTCGCGATCGCCCAGCGCACCGACTACCCGAGCTTCGGCTACATGGTGAACCAGGGCCCGGGCACGATCTGGGAGAAGTGGGACAACTCCTCGGCGCCGGACGGCACGTCGTCGAAGGACCACATCGGGCTCGGCGGCGCGATCGGCCAGTGGTTCCAGCAGCAGCTCGCCGGGATCCAGCCCGGCACCCCCGGCTGGCGCGAGTTCACCCTGGCCCCGGCCGTCGCCGGGAACCTCACCCACGTGACGGCGCAGCAGCAGACCGTCCGGGGGACCGTGGTGAGTGCGTGGCAGCGTGACGGCAGCACGCTCACCTACCACGCCACGATTCCGGTCGGCGCGAAGGCGACGATCCGGCTGCCGCTGCTCGGCGGCAGGCAGTCGTCGGTGCGGGAGAACGGCCGGACGATCTTCGCCGACGGCCACGCCGCCCAGTCCGACCCCGGCCTGACGGTCGGCCGGGCCGACGACGAGACGCTCACCCTGACCGCCGGTTCGGGCGACTACACATTCACCGTGACGCCGCCGCGCACGCCGTTCACCCGGCTCGCGCTCACCGCGGGCGCACCCGCCGCGATCACCGCGGGCGGCAGCGGTGACGTCCCGGTCGTCGTCGAGGGACGGTCCACTGTGGCCGGTCAGGCGACCCTCGGCGCGCAGGTGCCCGCGGGCTGGACCGTGACGGCCACCCCGGCCGGGATCCCGTTGACCCCGGCCACGTCCGAGACGCCGGGTAGTGTGCGGATCACCGTGCCCGCCGGGGTCAAGAGCGGGCTGTACCCGGTGACGCTGACCGTGAAGCCGCCACGCGGCGAGACGGTGAAGACGACCGTGAACGTGCCCGTGTTCGGTAGCTGGGCGAGCGGCACGACGGCGTCGGCGTCGAGTGAGCACGCGCCGAACGTCGTCAACGGCGCCACCCGCACCTACCTGGCGTCGAACGCCATCGACCACGACCTCGCGACCTTCTGGAACGACGACACCGACAGCCGGTACCCGGACACCCTCACCGTCACGGCGCCCGCCGCGACCACGCTGACCGGCGTCGGCTTCGCGTCCAACCCGGACGGTGTGCCGACCGACTTCACCGTGCAGACCTGGGACGGCGCCCAGTGGGCCGACCAGGTCCACGTGACCGGCAACACCGCAGTCTACCGGTGGATCCCGTTCCCGGCGCCGGTGACCACGACCCAGGTGCGGATCGCCGTCGCGGCCGCACAGAGCAGTTTCTCGAGGATCGCGGAGGTGACGCCGTGATACGGCGTGGAGCAGCCCTGATCGCGGCCGTGCTGATCACCGGCACGACCGTCCCCGCGGCCGCCGAGGCCGCGCCCGCTTCGCCTAACGCAGCTTGTCCCTGGGTGGGGTCCCACGTGCCCGTGGACAAGCGGGTCGCGCAGGTGCTCGGACAGATGACCCTGGACGAGAAGATCACGATGGTGCACGGCACCGCCGCCGGCGGCTACACCGGCCGCGTCGCGGGCGACGACCGGCTGTGCATCCCGTCGCTGAAGATGGAGGACGGCCCGCTGGGGGTGAACCTGGGCAACACCACCCAGCTGCCCGCCGCGTCCGCCGTCGCCGCGTCGTTCGACGCGGGGCTGGCGAAGACCTACGGGTCGGTGATCGGCGCCGAGGACAAGACGAAGGGCGTCGACGTCGACCTCGGCCCGACCATCAACATCGTGCGTGACCCGCGCTGGGGCCGCGCTTTCGAGTCCTACAGCGAAGATCCGTACCTGGCCGGGCAGATGGGCGCGGCCGACATCGACGGCGTCCAGTCCCAGGGCGTGATGGCGCAGGTGAAGCACTGGGCCGTCTACAACCAGGAGGAGAACCGCAACACCACCGCCGACAACGCGGTGATCGACGACCGGACCGTGCACGAGATCTACGCCAGCGCGTTCGGGAACGTCGTCGCGAAGGCCAAGCCGTCGTCGGCGATGTGCTCGTACTCCTCGATCAACGGCACCTACGCCTGCGAAAACCCTTACCTCAACGACATCCTGAAGCAGGACTTCGGGTTCGACGGCTTCATCACGTCCGACTGGGGTGCCACGCACAGCGCGGCCCCGTCGGCGAACGCCGGGATGGACATGGAGATGCCCGGCCAGGACTTCTTCGGCACCACGCTGAAGACGGCCGTCCAAAGTGGACAGGTGCCGCAGTCCCGGCTGGACGACATGGTCACCCGCATCCTGCGCGAGGAGTTCCGCTTCGGGCTGTTCGACCACCCGTCGCCCGACACGCTCGACGCGGCCGCGTCGACCGCCGCGCACCTCGCGGTGGCCAAGAAGGCCGCCGAAGACGGCACGGTCCTGCTCAAGAACGACGGCTTGCTGCCCCTGGACGCGCGCAAGCTGCACTCGGTCGCGGTGATCGGCGACGGCGCGGGCAAGAACACGCTCAGCTCCGGCGGCGGCAGCGCGCACATCGCCGGCACCGGCACGGTCACGCCGTTCGACGGCATCAAGGCGCGCGCCGGCGCCGGCATCGACGTCGAGTACGCGCAGGGCAACCTCGGCGCGGGCAGCGCGCTGCCCCCGATCGAGAGCAGTGCGCTCAAGCCGCCGTCGGGCACCGGCAGCGGGCTTCAGGGGGACTACTACGCGAACACCGACTCGTCCGGGACGCCGGTGGTGACCCGCACCGACCCGCAGGTGGCGTTCACCTTCAGCGGGGCGCCCGCGCCGGGTGTGCCCGCGACGAACTTCTCGGCCAAATGGACCGGCACCCTCACCGCGCCCGCGACCGGCACGTACACCCTCGGCCTGACCAGCGACGACGGCAGCCGCCTGCTCATCGGCGGGCAGCAGGTGATCGACAACTGGGGTGACCACGGCGCGCAGACCAAGACCGCGCAGGTCCCGCTCACCGCGGGCCAGCCGGTGCAGGTCGAGGTCGACTACTACCAGGGCGGCGGCGACGCCTCGGTCAGCCTCGGCTGGCTGCCGCCGGGGGAGGACCTCGTCGGTCAGGCGGCCGCGCTCGCCGCGAAGTCCGACGTCGCGGTCGTCTACGCCAACGACTACGAGTCCGAAGGCGGCGACCTCGACGACATCGACCTGCCCGCCGACCAGAACAAGCTGATCGACGCCGTCGCGGCGGCCAACCCGAACACCGTCGTCGTGCTCAACACCGGCTCCGCCGTGACGATGCCGTGGCTGGCGAAGGTCAAGGGCGTCTTCGAGGCGTGGTACCCGGGCCAGGAGGCGGGCCACGCGATCGCGTCGCTGCTCTTCGGCGACGTCGCGCCGTCCGGCAAGCTGCCGGTGACGTTCCCGACGTCACTCGGCCAGGTGCCCGCGTCGACGGCGGAGCAGTGGCCGGGTGTCGACGGCAAGGTCCGGTACTCCGAGGGCCTCGACGTCGGCTACCGCTGGTACGACCGCAAGAACCTGACTCCGTTGTACCCCTTCGGGTTCGGGCTCTCGTACACGAACTTCCGCTTCTCGAACCTGAAGGTGGACGGCGACACACTGCGCGAGAACGGCCGGCTCTCGGTCAGCGCCGACGTCACCAACACGGGCGCGCGGCGCGGCGCCGAGGTCGCCCAGCTGTACCTGAGCGATCCGGCGTCCACCGGGGAGCCGGTCAACCAGCTCAAGGGCTTCCAGAAGGTGGATCTCCAGCCGCGCCAGACGCAACGGGTCCGGTTCGAGCTGACCGCGCAGGACGCGTCGTACTGGAGCACCGACGCGCACGCGTGGGAACTCGGCGTCGGCCGGTACACCGTCCGCGTCGGCGACTCGTCCCGGAACCTCCCGCTGTCGGGTGGCTTCCGCGTCGACCACACCACCGGGCCGCGGTTCACGAAGGTGGCCGCGCCCGCGATCGCGGCGCCCGGCAAGTCCCTCGCGGTGACGACCACCTTCACCAACGGCGCCACCGAAGCCGTGCACGACGCCGTGACGACGCTGGCCGTCCCGGCGGGCTGGAAGGCGACGCCGCGCACCCCGGCGGTCGTCCGGACGGTCCGGCCGGGGGAGTCGGTGCCGACGACGTGGGCGGTGACGGCCGGCGCGTCGGCGGCGCCCGGCCCGGTCTCGTTGTCCGCCACCACCCGGTACTCCGGTGGCGTCGTCCGGGGAACGGCGTCCACGCAGGTCGCCTACCCGAACCTGGCGGCGGCGTACACGGACGTCGGCGTCACCGACGACGCGGATCCGGCGCCGGGCAACCTCGACGGCGCGGGCTTCAGCTTCTCCGCCCAGGCCCTGGACTCGGTGGGCGTCCACCCCGGCGGCTCGGTGACGAGCGGCGCGGCGACGTTCACCTGGCCGGACGTCCCGGCGGGGCAGCGGGACACGGTCACGACGGCGGGCCAGAGCGTCAGCCTCACCGGCTCGGGGACGGCGCTGAACCTGCTGACCACCGGCACGAACGGCACGCAGAGCGGCCCGGTCACCGTGACCTACACCGACGGCACGACGTCCACCTCGACGCTGACCGTCGCGGACTGGTACGCCAACCAGGCCGTGGCCGGCTGCGTGCTCGTGGCGACGACGCCGTACTGGAACCGCCCCGCGGGCAGCACCTACCCGCACGACCAGAAGGTGAGTCTCTACGCGGCTTCCGTGCCGCTGACGGCGTCGAAGCAGGTCGCGTACGTGACGCTGCCGTCGAACAAGCAGCTGCACGTCTTCGCGACGGCGTTCACCGCGTGAAGCCGTAGCGCAGGAACCGCATGGCGTCGCGGACCGGCGGCACGTGGGCGAACGCCCGCGTGACCGTCCGGGCCGCGGCGCCGGTCTGGTGCCCGCCGATCAGGTCGACGGCGGACCGCTCGTCGAGCAGCCGCAGCGGCGGGTGCTCGGTGGCGAAGGCGTCCGGCGCGGGCATCGCCCAGCGGAAGCCGGTGTCGGCCCGGCGCATCGAGGGCTGCAGGCCCGCGACCGTCTTGACCCACGGCGCGACGCCGTCGAACACGAGACGGCCGCGGGGGAAGTGCCGCAGCGCCCGGTCGACCAGCCGGTCCACGTCGTCCGGGGCGAGGTACATCAGCAGCCCTTCGGCCAGCACCAGCGCGGGCCGATCGGTCGGGATCTCGTCCCACCACGCGGCTTCGGTGACCGACGAACCCACCGTGCGGACGCCGTCGATCGGTCCGTAGAGGCGTTCCCGCAGTTCGATGACGTCGGGGTAGTCGACGTCGATCCATTGCACGGTCGCCGGGCGGTCGATGCGCAGCGGGCGGCTGTCCAGGCCGCACGCCAGGTGCAGCACCAGGCCGTCGGGGTGGCCGGCGAGGAAGTCGCGGGTCCAGGCGTCGAACTGGCGGGCGCGGGTGGCGATCAGGGGCGCGTTGCCCTTGAGGTTGCCGAGCCGGCCGAAGTCGTAGTCGATCCGGTCGACGACGTCCTGCGCGAACGGGTCACCGAGGATCGGCGTCGTGCGGCGGTTGTCGAGGGCGCGCAGGTACAGCGCCATCAGCAGGGTTTCCTTCTCCTGGCTCAAGCGGACCTGTTCGGTCATCGGGGTCTCCGTTCTCCGGCGGCCGCAGGAGCGAGCCGACCCAGTGGTAGACGGATTGCGCGGCGCGCAGCCGGGACGCGCGTTCGGCGTCGCGGCCGACGAGGTCGAGGCCCTGGTGGAGGACGTCCTCGAAGGCGCTCATGCCTTCGATGCGCCGGCGGACGGCGGTTTCCCAGCCCTGGTCGTCGAGCCGGTAGTAGGCGGTGCGGTCACCGGCGCGCGTGTAGCGGCGGACGAGCCCGGTGGCGGTCAGGGAGCGGATGTTCGCCGTCATCGACGCGCGGCTCGCCTTGATCCCGGCGGCGATGTCGGCCGCGGACTGTTCGGCGGGCTCGCAGATCATCAGCCAGCCGAGGATGCGCCCGGTGATCGGCGGCAGCCCTTCCTGGCGCGCGAAGAAGGCCGAGACCTGCTCGATCCAGGCTTCCTCGTTCACCCGCGTCTCCCTCCAGTCATTACAGTCATGACTGTAACATGCGTCGAATGTGACCCGGCTCACTCGCGGACGAAGTTTCTGTGATCCAGGATGGTCGGGCCCGGTCTCCTGGTCGTACGGGAATTCGTCGGCGGAGTGAGGGTGTGGACGTGATCGGTCAGAAGCGGCTCGAGCAGGTGGACGTGTCGCAGGTGGTCGCCGCGCGAGCCGGGGACAGCACGGCACTCGACGCGCTGGTCGCGGCGTACCTGCCGCTGGTCTACAGCATCGCCGGCCGCGCACTCTCGTCGGACGCCGACGTCGACGACGTCGTGCAGGAGACGATGCTGCGTGTCCTGCGGGGCATCGAGACCCTGCGCGAGCCGGCCAGGTTCCGGTCATGGCTGGTCGCCGTCACGATCAACCAGATCCGCGAACACCACCGCCGCCGAAGCGCGGCCCCGGACCCACTGGCCGAGTACGACGAGCGCCCAGATCCCGGCGCCGAGTTCGCCGAGATCGCGCTGGCCCGGCTGCACATAGCGGAGCAACGCCGCGAGGTCGACGAGGCGGCCCGCTGGCTGGACCCGGCGGACCGCGAACTGCTGGCCCTGTGGACCCTCGAGCGCGCCGGGCACCTGACCCGCACGGAGGTGGCGGAGGCCCTGCGCCTGGACGCCCACCTGGTGACGGTCCGGGTGAGCAGGCTGAAGACCCGCCTGGAGACGATCCGCCCGTTGGTGCGCGCCCTGACGGCCGAGCCGCGCTGCGCCCGCCTGGACCAGGCATCATCGGGCTGGTCGGGCCGCCCGGGACCGTTGTGGCGCAAGCGGTTCCTGCGCCACGTGGAGGAGTGCGCGCGTTGCCGCCGCGAGACGGACGACGCGGTCCCGGTGGACCGGATCCTCACGGGCGCGGCCCTGCTGGTGCTCCCGGCCGGGTACTTGCCACAACTACTGGCGAACCTGTGGGACGTGGTGTCGGGACCGGCGGCAGGCGGCCCAATCGCGGCCGGCGGAGGTGCCGCTGGAGGTAGTGCTGCCGGCGGCGGTGCCGCTGGAGGTAGTGCGGCCGGCGGCGGTGCCGTTAGTGGCGCCGCCGCCGGGAGCGGCGTGGCTGCGGGTGCCGGCGCCGGGAGTGCCGCGAGTGCCGCAGCCGGGACTGGCGTGGCGGCGGGTGCCGGTGCTGCCACGGCGGGCAGTGCCGTGGCGGCGGGTGCGCTCGCCCGATTCCTTGCCACGAAACCCTTCCTCGCGGCCGCCGGTGCGGCCATCGTCTGTGCTCTCGGCGTGGCCGGGGCCGTGGTTCTCTCCCCGCACGGCCAGCCGGTCCAGCCGCCGGCCGCGTTGTCCGGGGGCACATCCGAGCCCGCTCCGGCGCCCGTGACCGAACCCGGCACGACCGCCGCCTCGAGCTCCGTGCCGGTGGCGAGCACCTCGGCGCCGGCGTCCACGCAAGCGAGTTCGACGCCGACGGCCGCCGCGCCTCCGCCGCCGAGTTCGGCGAAGCCTCGTGTCCTGACGCCCGAGGAACGGGTCCTCGCGCTGATCAACGACCAGCGCGCCGCCGCGGGGCTGCCCGCGCTGCGGATGGATCCCGCACTGGTCACCGGCGCCGCGGCGCACAACCGGGTGATGGCCGGCGGATGCGGACTGTCGCACCAGTGCCCCGGCGAGGCCCCGCTCGGCGACCGCGAGCACGCGGCGGGCGCGCAGTGGACCTCGGCCGGTGAGAACATCGGCACCGGCGGCCCCGTCGCCGACGCGACCGACCCGATCGCCCGGATGGCCCTCGGCCTGACCCAGAGCATGATCGACGAGAAGCCCCCCAATGACGGCCACCGCCGCAACATCCTGAGCACCTCGTTCACCCGCATCGGCATCGTGGTCACCCGCGACTCCCGCGGCTCGGTCTGGCTGACCCAGGACTTCGCCGGCGGCTGACGCGGGCGCCGTCGGACAGGCGACGTCCGGTGAACCTGGCGAACTCGGCCAGCCGAGACCCGACGACACGGCGATCCGGCGACTCGGACCCAGTGACGCGGAGACCCAGCGACGCGGAGACCCGGCGACCCGAACCCGACCGGCCAAGCCCCGCCTGCCGTCCTTTGTAGACCGGCAAGCGCGCGCGACCGAACGGCGTCCTCCTGATGGAGCAACGCAGCTTAGTCGTAAATTTACTCATCGATGTCAAGTTCTTGCATGTTGTCTCCCGGTTGTTGCATGCTCGTACGACTCTGGCTCCCCTCCTGCTGTCTCGAAGAAGAGAAGACGCCATGACTCGTATGCGCCTGTCCCGGCTCGTCGCAGGTCTCCTCGCCGCGGGGCTCACCCTCACCGGGCTCGCCTCCGCGGCCGGTGCGCCACCACCGTCACCACCCTCGGATACCGCCCAAGTCCGGCCGGCCGCGCTTGCGGACGTGCCGCTGACCCGCACCGTGTCGGCCAGTAGTGCGCTGCCCGGCTATCCCGTCGCCAACACCGTCGACGGCAACCAGGACACCTACTGGGAGTCCGCGAACAACGCCTTCCCGCAGTGGCTCCAAGCCGACCTCGGGTCGGCCAAGTCGCTCTCGCGAGTTGTGCTGAAACTGCCCGCGGCCTGGGAGTCCCGCACCCAGACCCTCGCCGTGCGCGGCAGCGCCGACGGCACCTCGTTCACCGACCTCGTCGCGGCCAAGGGGTACGCGTTCACCCCCGGCGGCAACACCGTGACGATCCCGGTGACGGCGTCGGCCCGGTACGTGCGGCTGAACATCACCGCCAACACGCAGTGGCCCGCCGCGCAGCTCTCGGAGTTCGAGCTCTACGGCGCGGACACCGGTGACACGCAGGCGCCGACCGCGCCCGCGAACCTCGCGCTGACCGAGCCCGGCTCCGGCCAGATCGGGCTGAGCTGGTCGGCCTCGACCGACAACGTCGGCGTCACCGGCTACACCGTCTACCGGGACAACGCGCCCGTCACGACGGTCACCGGCACCACGTTCGGCGAGACGCGCCCCGCGGGTACGCGCGTCGAGTACTTCGTGCGGGCCAAGGACGCCGCCGGCAACGAGTCCGCCGACAGCAACCACGTGGTGCGCCAAGGCACCCAGGCCGGCCAGAACCTCGCCGTCGGAAAGCCGATCGAGGCGTCGTCGACGGTCAACGACTTCGTCGCCACCAACGCCAACGACGGCAACACCGCCACGTACTGGGAGTCCGCCGCGGGCTACCCGAACACGCTGACGGTGAAGCTCGGCGCCAACGCCGACCTCGACTCGGTCGTCGTGAAGCTCAACCCGGACGCGGCCTGGGGCGCGCGGACGCAGAACTTCGAGGTCCTCGGCCGTGACCAGGGCGCGACCGCGTTCACGTCGCTGAAGGCCCGCGCCGACTACCGCTTCGACCCGGCCGGCAACCAGAACTCGGTGACCATCCCGGTCAGCGGGCGGGCCGCGGACGTCCGGCTGCAGTTCTCCGCCAACTCCGGCGCGCCCGGCGGCCAGGTCGCCGAGTTCCAGGTGCTCGGCACCCCGGCGCCGAACCCGGACCTCGTCGTCACCGGCACGTCCTGGACGCCGGCGAACCCGACCGAGACCAGCCAGGTCGCGGTGTCGGCGACGGTGAAGAACGCGGGGACCGCGAACGCGGCCGCGACCACCGTGAACGTCAGCCTCGGCGGCACCGTCGTCGGCAACGCGGCCGTCGCCGCGCTCGCCGCGGGCGCGTCCACCACGGTGACGGTGAACGCGGGCACCCGGCCGCAGGGCACCTACAGCGTGTCCGCGACCGTCGACCCGGCCAACACCGTCGTCGAGCAGAACGACACCAACAACACTTACACGTCCCCGACACAGCTCGTCATCGCGCAGGCGCCGGGGCCGGACCTCGAGGTCACCGGCATCACGTCGAACCCGCCGAACCCGGCGGTCGGCGCGGCGGTGTCGTTCACCGTCGCGGTGCACAACCGCGGCACGAGCAGCGCGGGCGCGTCCGTCACCCGGGTGACCGTCGGCAGCACCACACTCGACGCCACCACCGCCGCGATCGCGGCCGGTGCCACGGCGAACGTCGCGGTGCCGGGCACCTGGACCGCCACCAACGGCGGCGCCACCCTGACGGCGACCGCCGACGCGACGAACACCGTCGCCGAGACCAGCGAGTCCAACAACGCGCTCTCGCGGGCGATCGTCGTGGGCCGCGGCGCGGCGGTGCCCTACACCGAGTACGAGGCGGAAGCCGCGCAGTACCAAGGAGAACTGCTGACGGCCGACCCGCTGCGCACGTTCGGGCACACGAACTTCGCGACCGAGTCCTCGGGCCGCCAGTCCGTGCGGCTGGCGAGCCAGGGCCAGTACGTCGAGGTCACGTCGACGAACCAGTCGAACTCGATCGTCGTGCGCAACTCGGTGCCCGACGCCGCGGCCGGCGGCGGGCAGGACTACACGCTCAGCCTGTACGTCAACGGCGCGTTCGCCCAGAAGCTGACGCTCTCCTCGACGCACAGCTGGCTCTACGGCACCACCGACGATCCCGAGGGCCTCACCAACCGGCCCGGGGGAGACGCGCGGCGCCTGTTCGACGAGTCCCACGCGCTGCTCGCGCAGTCGTACCCGCCGGGCACGAAGTTCAAGCTGCAGCGGGACAGCGGCGACAACGCGGCGTTCTACGTCCTCGACCTGGTCGACCTGGAGCAGGTCGCCCCGGCGACGGCGAAGCCGGCCGAGTGCACGTCGATCACCGAGTACGGCGCGGTGCCGAACGACGGCGTCGACGACTCGACGGCGATCCAGCGCGCGGTGACCGACGACCAGAACGGCGTCATCGCGTGCGTGTGGATCCCCGAAGGGCAGTGGCGGCAGGAGAAGAAGATCCTGACCGACGACCCGAACGTGCCCAACGGCGGCGGCCAGTACAACCAGATCGGCATCTCCAACGTGACGATCAAGGGTGCCGGCATGTGGCGCTCGCAGCTGTACTCGCTGATCCAGCCGCAGGACGCGGGCACCATCAACCACCCGCACGAGGGCAACTTCGGGTTCGACATCGACAAGAACGTCCAGCTCTCCGACATCGCCATCTTCGGGTCCGGCCGGATCCGCGGCGGTGACGGCAACGCCGAGGGCGGCGTCGGCCTCAACGGCCGGTTCGGCACCGGCACGAAGATCGCGAACGTCTGGATCGAGCACGCGAACGTGGGCGTGTGGGTCGGCCGGGACTACGGCAACATCCCGGCGCTGTGGGGGCCGGCCGACGGCCTCGAGTTCAGCGGCATGCGGATTCGCGACACCTACGCCGACGGCATCAACCTCACGAACGGCAGCCGGAACTCGCGGGTGTTCAACTCGTCGTTCCGCACCACCGGTGACGACTCGCTCGCGGTGTGGGCGAGCCAGTACGTGAAGGACCCGTCGGTGGACATCGGGCACGACAACGTGTTCACCAACAACACGATCCAGCTTCCGTGGCGTGCCAACGGGATCGCGATCTACGGCGGGTACGGCAACAAGATCGAGAACAACCTCGTCTACGACACGATGAACTACCCGGGCATCATGCTGGCGACCGACCACGACCCGCTGCCGTTCTCCGGGCAGACGACGATCGCCAACAACGCCCTCTACCGCTGCGGCGGCGTGTTCTGGGGCGAGCAGCAGAAGTTCGGCGCGATCACGTTCTTCGCGCAGAGCAAGGACATCCCGGGGGTGACGTTGCGGGACACCGAGATCCACGACTCGACCTACGACGGCATCCAGTTCAAGACGGGCGGCGGCGTGGTGACCGCGGCCGTCACGAACGTCAAGATCGACAAGTCGAACAACGGCGCGGGCATCCTCGCGATGAGCGGCGCCCGCGGCAGCGCGACGCTGACGAACGTGGCGATCACGAACTCGTCGACGGGCAACGTCGTCGTCGAGCCGGGTTCGCAGTTCGTGATCAACGGCGCGCCGATCCCGGCAGTGGTCTCTTCAGGCCGCCGCGAGACGCGGTAGCCGGGTCTGCCGCAGCTGGTCGTGAGTGGTTAGGGCGGTTCTAACCGCCCTAACCACTCACGACCAGGGCGGGCTTTCGGAGCCGTAGCGGGGGACCACCGCGAACACCTCGAGGTCGGTGGGCGCACCCTTCGCGCGGAACTTGCGGCGACGGCGGACGGTGAACCGGTCGCGGTCGAGATTCGCCAGGACGTCGCCGGTGATGAGGACTTCGCCGCCGCCGGCCGCGTCCATGATCCGGGCGGCGATGTTGACGTCGACGCCGAAGTAGTCGCGGCCGACGCGGCGCGGGCGGCCGGTGTGCAGGCCCGCGCGCAGCTGGGGGCGGTAGCCGTCGAGGTCGATCGCGCTGACCGCGCCGCACGTCTCGTACGCCGCTTCGACCGCGGCCGCGGGGTCGGCGAAGGCGGCCATCAGCCCGTCGCCGAGGCCCTTCACGACGCGGCCGCGGTGACGGGCGATCGTCGCCTCGCTCGCGGTCGACACCGCGCGCAGGAGTTCGAGGGCCCGCGCGTCACCGGCGTCGAGGGCCCAGCTGGAGAAGCCGACCAGGTCGGTGAACACGATCGTCGTCTCGCCGGTGTCGCTTTCGCGGCCCTGGGCGACGGCCTGCCACACCTGCACCGCCGCGAGCCCGAGCTCCCGCATCGCGCTGGGCTGCTCGGCTTTCGCCTCGGCCAGCAGCCGCGCCACCCGGTCGGACGGGTGGCCCGCGGTCGTCGACAGCGCGTCGCCGAGGTCGCGGTCGCCGGGCACCAGCCGCCGCACGACGCGGGCGGATCGCACCAGGCCCGGCCGCCGGTCGGCCGCCCGCAGCAGGTCGACGAACCGGGCGACTTTCCGCGTCCGGTCCGGCTGTCCGTCGTGGCTGTCCGTCACCAGCCGCATGCTACCGGGAGGTAGCCTCCCCGGCGGCCGGAACGTGACGGGCTCCGCTCAGGCGCGGATGTCGGGAAAGCGCGCGTCGCTGCCGCTGCCAGGCGTCGCCGGCTTCGTCGTGGTCGGCGGAGCGGCTGAGTTGTTCCCACTCCGCGTCGATCTCGGTGCGGCGGGTCCACGTCTCGCGGCCGAACTCGTAGGCGTCGCTGCCGGCGAGCAGGCGCAGCGGCGGCTCGGCCAGCCCGGCCACCGTCAGCACCAGGCGGGCAACCTTCTCCGGGTCGCCGTTCGCGACGTTCTCGAAGCCCGCCATGGCTTCGGCGGACGCGCCGACCGTCGCCGCGTACGGCTCGCTGATCGGTGGCGTCGTCATCGACGATCCGGCCCAGTCGGTGCGCATCCCGCCCGGCTCCACGACCGTCACCTTGATGCCGAGCGGCGCCACCTCGGCGGCGAGCGCCTCGCTGAAGCCGCCGACCGCCCACTTCGCCGACTGGTAGGCGGTCATCCCGGGGCTGCCGATGCGCCCGCCGACCGACGAGATCTGGATGATCCGGCCGCCGCCCTGCCGGCGCAGGACCGGGACCGCCGCCTTGGTGACGTGGACCGTGCCGAAGAAGTTGGTCTCCAGCTGCCGCCGGAACACCTCCAGCGACGTGTCCTCGAGGGCGACCCGGTCGCCCTGACCGGCGTTGTTGACGACGACGTCGAGCCGGCCGAACGCGGCCACCCCGCCGGCCACCGCGGCCTCGGCCGCGGCCGGGTCGGTGACGTCGAGCGGTTCGAGGTGGA
Organism: Amycolatopsis sp. NBC_01307; assembly: GCF_035975215.1. Taxonomy (NCBI): domain Bacteria; kingdom Bacillati; phylum Actinomycetota; class Actinomycetes; order Pseudonocardiales; family Pseudonocardiaceae; genus Amycolatopsis; species Amycolatopsis sp. NBC_01307. The sequence goes on from NZ_CP108403.1 coordinate 2,216,261, forward strand.
CGCGGTCGCCGTAGCGCTCGACGAGGTCGTCGAGCGTGCGCGGGTCGCGGGCGGTGGCGACCACGCGGTGCCCGTCGGCGAGCGCCTGCTCGACGATCCGCCGGCCGAGCCCGCGCGATGATCCCGTCACGAAGAACACTGAACTCATGAACCCTCACTCCGTCAGTTAACGCAATGTCCTTGCGTTAACTCGAACGTAGGCGCGCCGGCGAGTTAAGTCAAGCCGCGTGCGTTAACGTGATGGGGTGACCCGGCCCAAGCAACGCGCCCGATCGCCGCTCGACAAGGAGCTGCGCCGGACCGCGCTGCTCGACGCCGCCCGGGACCTCGCGGTCGAGCGCGGAGCGCGCGAAGTGACGCTCGCCGAGGTGACGGCCCGGGTCGGGCTGCACGCCTCGGCCGTCCGCCGCTACTTCGAATCGCGCGAGGAACTGCTGCTGGAGCTGGCCGAGCGGGGCTGGTCCGACTGGCGGGCGCACCTGGTGGCCCGGCTCGCGGACGCGCGCGACCTGACGCCGGACGAGCTCGCCGACGCCGTCGCGGCCTCGCTCGAGGAACTCCCGCTCTTCTGCGACCTGCTGACCCACGTCGTGCTCAGCCTGGAAGGCGCCGTGCGGCTCGAACGCGCGCGCGCCTACAAGCTCTCGGCCACCGAGGACTACGACGCGATGACCCAGGCCGTGGTCGACACCGGTTCCGGCCTCGACCACGACGCCGCCCGGGCGCTGCTGACCGCCGCGATGAGCATGGGCGCGTACCTGTTCCAGCTGTCCCGCCCGTCCGCGACCCTGCGCGAGCTTTACGCGCAGGAGCCGCGGTGGGCGCACGACGCGCTCAGGTTCCGGGCGCAGCTCACCGGCCTGCTCACCGCGGTCGTGCGCGGGCTCCGCTGATCAACCGGCCGGCGGTCAGTCGTCGTCGTCCTTGGCGGGGCGGGTGAGGTTGATCTCGGCCCACACGGTCTTGCCCGTGCTGCGCTGCCGCTGGCCCCAGGAGACCGTGATCGCGTCGACGACTTCGAGGCCGTGGCCGCCGCTGTCCGACGGGGTGCGGCGGCACGCGGGGTCCAGGCAGGCGTCGTCGACCTCGAGGCAGATCCAGCCGCGTTTGCGCAGCAACCGGACCTGACGCGGGGGTTCGCCGTGCCGGAGGGCGTTCGAGGTCAGCTCGTCGAGCACCAGGACGACATTGAGGCGCTGGTGCTCGGGCAGGTCCCGCAGCACGCGGTGGGCCCACGCCCGGACCGCGGGCAGCTCGCCGAAGTCGTCGGCGACCTCCAGCGCGACCACTCGCAGGTCGTCGTGGGTGCGTGTCGGCTGCATCGCGGCCTTGTCCTCCTGTATCACCGTTCCGCGCCTGGCGGGGGCTCGTCCCTCGGCCGGTCCGGCGCCGGGCCGTGGGTGCGACTGGCGCACCCACGACCCGGTGTGCGGTCCCGGTGCCGCCGCGTCGAGGGGGGAGTGAACGCGACGGAACCCGGGACCTCGGCCCGCTCGCGAGGGGAGAAAGCCGAGCGGGTCGCACTCAAGGAATTCCCGCACCGGACGTGGTGCGAAACCTGGCATTCCGGTGAACCGCCAGATCGGCCCGACCGCGAGTCGAAGTCCCCCTGCCCGCCGCGGATCTCTGACCGTTGCGTCTTGTGTCCTGAATGGACGGTGGCCTTCCGGCACGCCGATGCCGGTGCCCGCGAGGCCCGGGACGGTCGGGGGGAAGCCGTCCCGGGCCGCGGACACCGGCACCGGTGGTCGACGACGACCGCGCCTGTGGTCTCCGTCTGCTGAAGAAGACGCGATTCGCTGCATGAGCGTTACAGCCGTCGGGCCCGAACGGCCGGCCCCCGGGTACATCTCACGGTGGGGAGCCGGCCGTCCGGTGACGCGATGGGCTCCTCGGCAGGACCCATCGCGGTCGGTTCGCGTCCTGCTACGCGGCTTTCGGACCTACTTCGTGTGCTGACCCGGGCGGTCGACGTCGCCGCGCCAGGCGCCGGTCTCGTGACCGTCGCGGGTTTCGATGAACTTCTTGAAGCGGTCGAGGTCACCCTGGACGCGGTGGTCGAGGATGCCGGTCTTGTCGGCGACGTTCTCGACGAAGCCCTCGGGGTCGATGTCCATCTGGACGGTGACCCGGGTGTGGGTGTCGTCGAGGCGGTGCACGGTCACGACGCCGGCGTGGTTCGGGCCGGTGTCGGACTTCCAGGCGACCCGCTCGTCGCGGTTCTGCTCGGTGATCGTGGCGTCGAACTGCTTGGTGACGCCGGCGACGCTGATGGTCCAGTGGGTGTGGGTGTCGTCCACCTGGTCGATGCGGTCGACACCGTCCATGAACCGGGGGAAGTCGGTGAACTGCGTCCACTGGTTGTAGACGGTGCTCACATCGGCTTCGACGTCGACGGACTTGGTGATCGTGCTCATGCCGCGGTCAGCTCCTTCTCGTGGTTCCGGGTACCGCACCTGCAGTGCACGGCCACCCCACGGCTACCCGCTCGGCGGGAGCCCAAACCGATCCAGATTCGATGCATCGCACTTGTCCGTCTACTGTGGACTCGGTCACGGCTGGACGCGCGCCCGCCGGCCGACGGCGAGGTCGCCCAGCCGCGCCAGCGACTCGGCGTTGCGCGGCCGCAGCAGCAGTCCCTGGACGGCCTCCGGCAGCACCTTGGCCGGCCCGCGCACGACGTGCTCGGTCATCCGGACGAGCGTCCGCGTGCCGCCGTCGTGCGGGACGAGCGTGAGGCCGACCGCGGCGGCCCCGGTCGGCCACGCCTTCGCCTCCAGCGACAGCGAGACGCCGGTCTCCACCGCGACGACCGTGGTCTCGTCCTGCAGTTGCAACGGCCAGGAACCGACGCTGTGGTGGATCCGGCTGCCGACGGCGGGCCAGCCCGCGTCGACGGCCCGGATGTGGGAGCTGCCCACCACCCACCCGCCGTAGGACCAGCCGTCGGCGAGTACGGCGAAAACGGTCTGCGGTGGTGCGTCGACCACCCGGCTGACCTCGGTCATGGGGCTCTCCGTTCGTTCTGCGCGAAGCCGGCCGGGTACCCCGTACCGGGCCGTCCCACGCGGCCGCGTCCGGGAAACCCGATCGGCACGATCGGAGACCGGCGGCTACCGTGACGCCCATGGAGTCCTCGGAACCGGACCTGATCCGGGCGCTGGAGCGCGGGCTCGGTGCGTACGTCCAGGCCGTCGCCGCCGCGATCGGAGTCCCCGCGGAGGGCACGACGGTGGAGATCAGCGACACGGCCACGGCCTACCTCGGGCTGTCACGCCCCTGGCCGGGCCGCCCGCGGCACGACGTGATGCTGGTGTGGAGCGAACGCCGCGGCTGGACGGTCGCGGTGGAGACCGCGCCCATCGAGGACCCGGTCGTGCTCGCGCGCTGGCCGGGTGACGAGCTCGTCCCGCCGCCGGAAGAAGTGGCGCGCTTCGTCGACGACGCCGCCGCGGGCCGCAGTGCCGGCAAGGACCGCGTCACGGCGGTCCCCGTCACCCGCCGGACCCTGGCCGAGCGCCTCGACGAGTACGTCCCGTTGCAGTCCGACCAGGTGTAGCCCCGGGATTTCTGTCCGCTCAAGTCTCGCGAAACCCCCCGATCCGCCGTTGTGGCCGGCGTCACGCCTGTGCCACCGTCGATGCTGACAACGTTGTCTCCGAAGGGTGAGGCTCGTGGTTCGCATCGCCCGCGTGTCGCTCGTCGTCCTGCTCGCCGCCTTGGCGGTCTTCGTGCCCGTGGCTCCCGCGAGCGCGGGCACCGTGGCCGACTACCCGGAGTTCCCCTACCCGGCGACCACCTACCAGGAGCCGTTCCGGGGGCAGTTCCACTTCAGCTCGCAGGCCGGGTGGATGAACGACCCCAACGGGCTGGTCTACGCCAACGGCCTCTACCACTTCTTCTACCAGCACAACCCGCACGGGCTCGAGTGGGACACCATGCACTGGGGCCACGCCACCAGCCCGGACCTGGTGCACTGGACGCAGAAACCGATCGCGCTGGAACCCGGCGTGCACCCCGGCACCCTGTTCTCCGGCGGCGGGGTCGTCGACCGGGACAACACCTCGGGGCTGAAGACCGGCGCGCTCGACCCGATCGTCGTGTTCACCAACACCGACGGCGTCAGCGTCTACTACAGCAACGACAACGGCCGCAGCTTCCAGCCGTACGACCAGGGGCGCAAGCAGATCGAGATCCCGGCGGAGAGCCGGGACCCGAAGGTGGTCTGGGACGCCGCCCGCCACCGGTGGGCCATGGTCGTCTGGTCGAACCGGGGCGGCTACGGCGTCGACCTCTACACCTCGCCCGACCTGCTGCACTGGAGTTTCGCCAGCCGGTACGCGGCGGACTGGCTCTTCGAGTGCCCGGACCTGTTCCCGATGACGCTCGACGGCGTGCAGCAGTGGGTGCTGACGTCGGGGACGAGCGAGTACGTCGTCGGCTCGTTCGACGGCACGACGTTCCGCACCGACCGGCCGCAGCCGAAGAAGATGAACCAGGGCACCACGTTCGCCGGCGGCACGTTCTACGCCGCCGAGACGTTCTCGAACGCCCCGGACGGCCGCGTCGTGCAGATGGCGTGGCAGGGCGGAAACCGCGGCAGCACCTGGACCGGCGACGCCACCTTCCCGGCGGAGCTGAGGCTCGTCGGCTCGCCCGACGGCCCGCAGATCACGCGGACGCCGGTCGCCGAGCTGGACTCGCTGCGCGCCGACAGCCGGAGCTGGCAGAACCGGACGGTGAGCCCCGGGACCAACCTGTTCGGCGGGATCCTCGCCGACACCTACGAGATCACCGCGACCTTCGACGTCGCGAGCGCGACCGCCGCACAGTTCGGCTTCGCGCTGCACAGCCGCTCCGACGGCAGCGCCGACCGGACCGTGGCCTACGACCGCGCGGCGGGCACGCTCTACGGGAAGCCGCTGGCGCCCACCAACGGCGAGGTCACCATGCGGCTGCTCGTGGATCGCGGCCAGCTCGAGGTCTTCGGCGGCGACGGACGGTTCTCCGTCGCCGACAACGTGAACTTCGACTCCGCCGCGGTCAGCCAGGGCATCCGGCTGTTCGCGACCGGGGGACAGGTGCGGCTGAAGAGCGCGAAGTTCACCCGGCTGAGCACGAGCTGGGGCACCGCGCAGTCGACGTTGGAGAGCACCCTGGCGGGCCCGTGGCACGCGGCCGGCGGCTCGTGGACCGACACCAGCGGCGGCAAGCAGGCCCAGGCCGGCGGCGACGCCTTCTACCTCAGCGCGAGCATCGCGGCCGACGCCGTCTACCAGGGCGACGTCCGGCTGGACAGCGCGCAGGCGGCCGGACTGACGTTCCGGGCGGCCAACGACGGCGCCGGCTACACCGCGAACATCGACACGAGCGGGGTGGTCAAGCTGTGGCGTCCCGGCCGCGACATCGCGACGTACGCCACGCCCATCGCGGCCGGCAGCACCCACCACCTGGAGGTGCGCACGACGGGCGCCCGCATCCAGGTCCTGCTCGACCACGGCACCACACCGGTCATCGACGCGACCGACGACGTCTACGCGTCGGGCCGCTTCGGCGCGAACGCCTACCACGGCACGGCGACCGTGCAGAACCTGAACACCGGCCCCGGTGGCCTCGACGCGTTCACGTCCGGCGCCTGGACCGCCCGGGGCGGCACCTGGACCACCACCCCGGACGGCCTGCGCGGCCGCTCGCCCGACAACGGCTTCTACCTGAGCGACCGCACCGGAACGGACTTCACCTACGACGGCGACGTCTCGGTCACCAACGGCACCGCGGCCGGCCTGACGTTCCGCGCGGCCGCCGACGGCACCGGCTACACCGCGAACGTCGACAGCAGCGGAGTGGTCAAGCTCTGGCGGCCGGGCCGCGACATCGCGACGTACGCGACGCCGATCACCGAGGGCCGCACGTACCACCTGACGGTGCGGACGACGGGCACCCGCATCCAGGTCTGGCTCGACCACGGCACCACCCCGATCATCGACGCGACGGACACCGCCTACGCCGCCGGGAGGTTCGGCGTGAACGGTTACGCGGGCAACACGCTCGCGCAGCACCTGGCGATCACCTGAGTCACCAGCCGAGTTCGGCGTGGTCTTCTTGGAGGTGCCCGTGGTCCGTTTTCGCTGACGCCGGCCGCGCGGACAACGGCGCCTGCATCCGCGTTTGGCTCGACCACAGCGCCACCCCGATCATCGACGCGACGGACACCGCGTACGCCGCCGGGAGGTTCGGCGTCGACGGGCGATGCGGGGAACACGCTCGCGCAGCACCTCGTGGTTACGTGAGCTGAGCTCGGAATCGCCTTTCTGGAGGGTGCGTGTGGGGTGTCCTCGCCGATGGCGGTCGCGCGAGCGGGCACCCGCATCCAGGTCTGGCTCGACCACGGCACCACCCCGATCATCGACGCCACGGACACTGCGTACGCCGCCGGGAGGTTCGGGGTGAACGGTTACGCGGGCAACACGCTCGTGCAGCACCTGGCGATCACCTGACTCACCAGCCGAGTTCGGCGTCGTCCTCCTGGAAGGTGCCCGTCGGGCCGTCCTCGCCGATGACGGCCATCCGGACGATCGTCCGGGCGCTGACCTCGACCGGGCGGCCGTGGGGGTTCTCGATGCCGCCGAGCTTGGTTGCCGTGTAGCCCGGCTCGACGGCGTTGAACTTGACCTCCGGCACCGCCCGCGCGTACTGGACCGTGAGCATCGAGACCGCCGCCTTGCTCGCGCCGTAGACGATCGCCGACACCTGCGACGCGGGCCGCGCGGGGTCGTGGTTGGCCGTGAACGAGCCCAGCGCGCTGGAGATGTTGACGACGACCGGGTTGGCCGACTTCCGCAGCAGCGGCAGCGCCGCCTCGGTGACGCGGACGATCCCGACCGCGTTCGTGTCGAACACCGCCAGCGCCTCCGGGCCGTTGAGGGCGAGCAGGGCGATGCCGGCGTTGTTGACGAGCACGTCGAGCCCGCCCTCGAGCTGGTCGAAGGCCGCGGCGACGGACGCGTCGTCGGTGACGTCCAGCCGGACGAACCGGGCGCCGACCTCGTCGGCGGCCGCGCGGCCGTGAGCGGCGTCACGGGCGCCGAGGTAGACGGTGTGCCCGGCGGCGACGAGCTGGCGGGCGGCTTCCTTGCCGAGGCCCCGGTTGGCCCCGGTGATCAGTGTCGTGGTCATGAACCGAGCTTGCGACGCCGACAGCGAGATAGGCAGTCGTGCCGTTTTCGTAGGACTGCCAGGGCCAGGACAAGGCCGCCGCGGTCGCGCACACTGGAGGCGTGGAGACGTGGGAGTTCGGCCGGATGGTGCGCCGCTGTCGCGACCGCGTCGCGCCCGAGACGGCCGGGGTGCCGGTGGGCCGCCGCCGCCGGGCGACCGGGCTGCGCCGCGAAGAGCTCGCCGGCCTCGCGGGGATCTCCGCCGACTACCTGACCCGGCTCGAACAGGGGCGCGCGACGTCGCCGTCGGTGCAGGTCGTGGAGGCGCTGGCGCGCGCCCTGCGGCTGGCCGACGGCGAGCGTGACCTGCTGTTCCGGCTGGCCGGGCACGTCGCGCCCGGGCTCGACGTCGTCCCGTCGCGGATCACCCCGAGCGTCCAGCGCCTGCTCGACCGGCTGGCGCACACGCCGGTCGCCGTCTACGACGCCACCTGGACACTCGTCGTCGCCAACGCGCCCTACGACGCGCTGATGGGGGAGACGACGGCCTGGCGTGGGATCGAACGCAACGCCGTCTGGCGCCACCTCGCCGGCCCCGGCACCCGCGCCGTCCACACCCCGGAAGAACACGCCGGCTTCGTGGCGCAACTGGTCGCCGACCTGCGGCTGAACGTGGCGCGCTACCCGGCCGACCGGAGCGTCACCCGGCTCGTCGACCAGCTGTCGCGGAGCCCGCGGTTCGTCGAGCTCTGGGACGCCGGTGCCCCGGAGCCGAGCCAGGAGACGTCGAGGCACAAGGTCGTCGACCACCCGCTGGTCGGCCGCATCACCCTCGACTGCGACACGCTCATCGTGGCCGCCGACGACCTGCGCATCATGGTCTACACGGCCGAACCGGGCACCGAGGACGCCGAGCGCCTCGACCTGGCGATCGTGCTCGGCACGCAGACGCTCGTCTGACGCGCCGTTGACCTGGGCTTCACCCGGTGTTCCCCCGCGGCGGTAGTGGTTTCCCGGCGGGGCGGGCGATACTGGCGCGGATCCCGGCCACCACACCTCCGGAGTGCTCATGACGGACGTCAACCGCAGGCGGTTCTTGCAGCTGACCGGCGGCACCGCCGCCCTTTCGGTCCTTTCGGGCAGCATCGCCCGCGCGGCGGAGATCCCCGCCCACCACCGCACGGGCACCCTGCGCGACGTCGAGCACATCGTGGTCCTGATGCAGGAGAACCGGTCGTTCGACCACTACTTCGGCACCATGCGCGGCGTCCGCGGCTTCGGCGACCCGCGGCCGGCGACGCTGCAGTCCGGCAAACCCGTCTGGGCGCAGTCCGACGGCAGTCGCGACATCCTGCCGTTCCACCCCGACGCGGACAACCTCGGCCTGCAGTTCATCCAGGACCTCCCGCACAGCTGGAACGACACGCACACGGCGTGGAACCGGGGCAAGTACGACAAGTGGGTCCCCGCCAAGGGCTCGACCACGATGGCGTACCTGACGCGCGAGGACATCCCGTTCCACTACGCGCTGGCCGACGCGTTCACGATCTGCGACGCCTACCACTGCTCGTTCATGGGCTCCACCGACCCGAACCGCTACTACATGTGGACCGGCTTCACCGGCAACGACGGCACCGGCGGCGGGCCGGTCCTGGGCAACGACGAAAAGGGCTACTCCTGGACGACCTACCCCGAGCGGCTCGAGAAGGCCGGGGTGTCGTGGAAGATCTACCAGGACGTCGGCGACGGCCTCGACGCCGCCGGCGGCTGGGGCTGGATCGACGACGCCTACCGCGGCAACTACGGCGACAACTCGTTGCTGTACTTCAACTCCTTCCGCAACGCCAAGCCCGGCGACCCGCTCTACGACAAGGCCCGCACCGGCACGAACGCGAAGGCCGGCGACGGCTACTTCGACCGGCTGCGCGCCGACGTCAAGGCCGGGACGCTGCCGCAGGTCTCGTGGATCACGGCGCCGGAAGCGTTCTGCGAGCACCCGAACTGGCCGACCAACTACGGCGCCTGGTACCTGGCGCAGGTGCTCGACGCGCTCACCGCGAACCCGGAGGTCTGGAGCAAGACCGCGCTGCTGGTCACCTACGACGAGAACGACGGCTTCTTCGACCACGTGCTCCCGCCGTACGCGACGGCCGGACAGTCCACGGTGGACACGACCGGCGAGATCTTCGCGGGGTCGGCCTCGAACCCGGCCGGCCCGTACGGCCTCGGCCAGCGCGTGCCGATGATGGTCGTGTCGCCGTGGAGCAAGGGTGGCTGGGTGTGCTCGGAGACGTTCGACCACACGTCGATCATCCGGTTCATCGAACGGCGGTTCGGGGTGCAGGAACCGAACATCACGCCGTGGCGGCGCTCGGTCTGCGGCGACCTGACGTCGGCGTTCGACTTCGCGCGCGCCGACACCCACGTGCCGCGGCTGCCGGACACGGCCGCCTACCAGCCGCCGGACCGCGAGCGGCACCCGGACTACGTGCCCGCGGTGCCCGCGAAGGGCGTGCTGCCCAAGCAGGAACGCGGGTTGCGGCCGGCGCGGGCCCTGCCGTACGACCTGGCGGCCGACGCCCGGGTGCACGGTGACCAGCTGACGCTGACATTCGCCAACCACGGCCGGGCGGGCGCGGCGTTCGTCGTGACGTCGCCGTCGGCCGACCCGCGGACCTACACCGCGGGCGCGGGCCGCTCGCTGTCCGGCGCGCTGCCCGCGGCCGGCGGGTACGACTTCACCGCCCACGGCCCGAACAGCTTCCTGCGGCAGTTCCGGGGCACCGCGGCCGGGCCCGAGGTGAGCGCGCGCCAGGACGGCGGCTGCGTCGAGCTGACCCTGACCAACACCGGGTCCGCCACCGTCCGGCTGACGATCGCGGACGCCTACGGGCGGCGCTCGACGACCCGGCGGCTGCGGCCGGGCGCGCGGGTCGTCGAACGGGTGGACACCGGGCGGAGCAACGACTGGTACGACGTCTCCGTGACGTCGGACCAGGACCCGAAGTTCCTGCGCCGGCTGGCCGGGCACGTCGAGACCGGCCGCCCCGGCACCAGCGACCCGGCAATCCTGACGCGGTGAGCCGATAGGGCTGTCCCGTCGGACAGGATGCCGGTCATGCCTTGACGGGTATGACCGGCGTCACGTAACTTCCGCCGTGTCTTGAATCGTTTCAATCCACGGTCGGGGGATCACGGTGATCGAAAACGACCCGGTACACGCCACGTCGATCGGCGGGGAGTTCCGGCTGTCCCGGCGGCGCGCGCTCGCGCTCGCTTCGGCCGCGGCCATCGCCGGCACGGCCGGCGGGTGGCCGATCGCCTACGCCGCACCGGAAACCGACGGCGCGGCGGGCCGGTTCGCCGACCCGCGGCCGGACTCGCGGCCCACCGTGCTGTGGTTCTGGAACGGCACCGTCACCACCGCGCTGGTGGCCGACGGGCTGGCGGACCTGCGCGACAAGGGCGTGCACGAGGTCCTGGTCTTCCCGTTCGACACGGCGGCGCTGAAACCGGCGTTCTTCACCGAAGACTGGTTCACGATCATCGAGTTCACCCTGCGCGAGGCGCAGCGCCACGGCATGCACCTGTGGCTGTTCAACGACGACTACTTCCCGAGCGGCCGCGCGGGCGGGCTCGTCGTCGACGGCGGCAAGGTCGGCGACCGCGTCTACCAGCCGCGGCCGGACCTGCGGCTCAAGGGCGTCGGGCGCCAGGTCCTGACCGTCCCCGGCGGGGTGCCGGTGCCGCTGGTGAGCCGGGGGCTTTCGGTGTCGGGCGGGCGGTTGCTGGTCGACGCCGCGGCCCGCGACGGCGTCACCCTGCTGCGCGAGGGGGCCGGGTGGCAGGACTACGACGTCGTGGCGAAGGTCCGCGTCGAAAGCGCGACCGCCGGGCTCATGGTGCGCAGCACCGACGCGGACAACGGCGTCCTGGCCGACCTGCGCACCGACGGCGCCGTCGACGTCTGGCAGCAGACCGGCGGCGCGTTCACCCAGCTCCGGGGCGGCACTGCGGTCCCGGGCTTCGACCCGGCCGCCGACCACGAACTGGCCGTGCGGGTCCGTGGAACGACCCTGACCGTGACGCTGGACGGCGTCGCGCAGCCCGCGGTGGACGGCCTCAAGTACGCCGCCGGCCGGGTGGGCGTGCGCTCGGTGGCGTCCCAGCGGTCGTCGTGGGACAGCCTGACCGTGCGCGACGCGACCGGTGCCGTTCTCTACACCGAGACGTTCGACAGCGCTGCCGCGCTCGACGGCTTCGACCTGCCCGCGACCGGCGTCCCGCTGGTCGCCGCGGCGGCCCGGCCGGCGTCCTCGACGGATCCCGCGACGCTGGTGGACCTGACCGCGCAGGCCCGCGCGGGCGGCACGTGGACGCCGCCCGCCGGGACCTGGCAGCTGGACCTGTTCACCGTCCGCGACCTGAGCACCCCCACCGGCACCGGCCGCGCCTACCTCGACCTGCTCGACGACGAAGCCGTGCGGCTGTTCCTCGACGCCGTGCCGGGGGAGTACGTGCGCCGGTTCCCGTGGGCGCCGGGCGCGGTCCTGCGCGGCTTCGCCGACGACGAGCCCTACCTCGCCTCGGCCGACGGGCCGTTCAACACGGTTCCCTGGTCGCCCACGCTGGACGCGGAACTGCACGCGCTCGGGACGTCGCCGGGCGTCGCCCTCACCGCGGTGCACGACGCGGGTCTCGGCGACGCCGGTCTGCGACTGCGCGGCGTGTTCTGGCGCGCGGTCAGCAACCGGTTCGCGGCCGCGTACTACAAGAGCCAAGGCCAGTGGCTGGGCGCGCGCGGGCTGAAGCTGATCTCCAACCCGCTGTGGGACGAGTACGGCCCGGGTGAGCAGCTGCGCAGCTCCGGCAACCTGAACACGACCAACCAGTGGGCGCAGGTGCCGGGCACCGACCTGATCTTCGACCACTACCAGCGGGGTTACCACCGCACGCTCTCGCGCTGGCCGGCCAGCACCGCGCACCAGCTCGGGCTGGAGCGCGTCTACCTGGAGGCGATGGGCGGCACCGGCTGGCCGGTCACGCCGTCGTTCGTCCGCGAGGTGGTCGGCGCGTTCGCCGTGCGCGGGGTCAACCACACGCTGCTGCACGCGCGGTTCAGCGACGAGAACCAGATCGTCTACCCGCCGCCGTTCCAGCCGGCCAACCCGTGGTGGGCGGCGTCCGCGCCGCTCAACGACTGGATCGGCCGGCTGATGGAGGCGTGCCGCGCGCCGGCTCGCGCCCGCACCGCGCTGCTGCAGCCGCAACGCGCCGTCGAGTCCACACAGGACACCCCGGCGATGGCCGACCTCGACACGGCGTTCCTGACCACCGCCCACGCGCTGGAGGACGTCCAGGTCGACTTCGACTTCCTCGACGAAGGCGCGCTCGACGCCGACCCGGCGCTGCGGACGCACGCCCAGCCGACCGGCTCGAAGCTGGTCGTCGGGCAGCAGGCGTACGGGATCGTCGTGGTGCCCCGGACGCCGATCCTCGCCGTCGGGACCGTGCGGACGCTGATCCGGTTCGTCCGCGGCGGCGGCACGGTGGTTCTCGTCGGCGCACCGCCGAGCCGGGAGGCCGGCGGGAACGACGCGGGCCTGCGGGCCGCGCTGACCGAGTTGTTCACCGCGCGCACGGCGGTGCGGGCGGCCGACCCGGTGGCGGCCGCGACCGCGGTGGCCGCCGCGGGTGGCGCGGCGGCGACGCTGGAACCGCGCCACGACGACGTCCGGGTGCTGCGCCTGGAAAGCGCCGGCCGGCCGCTGTTCGTGGTGCTCAACGAGCGCGCCGACGCCGTGGAGCTGACCGCGACGTTCCCGGCGACCGGCGTGCCCGAGGTGTGGGACCCCGACACCGGCACCACGGCACCGGTGGGCGTCTGGCGGCGAGCGGCGTCCGGGAGCACGGCGACCGTCCTGCGCCTGGAGCCGAAAGCCACGTTGCTGGTCGTGTTCCGCGCGGGCGCGGAGCCCGCGCACGCGGTGAGCGCGTCGGCGCCGGTGGAGCGGGTGCGCGCCGACGGCCGGGCCGCGACCTTGCGCGTGATCGCCCCGGGATCGGTCGGCGTTACTGTGAATGGGGGCGGCCGGACGTTTTCCGGAACGGCCACGGTTTCCGATCCGCTCACGGCCATTTCGTTCGGCGGGGACTGGGTGTTCCGCTTCGATCGTCCGGACGCTTCGGCGATAACGCGTCCTCTGGGTTCCTGGACCGACGTGGACCCGGCGTATTCGGGATCGGCTTGGTACGAAAAGGACTTCGATGTCACGGCGGCGACGCTATCCGGTCGCAAGTGGACGCTTGACCTCGGCGAAGTCCACGAGGTGGCCGAAATCGAGGTCAACGGGAAGCGGCTCGGATCCCGGTTGTGGGCGCCGTACCGAGTGGACGTCACGGCGGCGCTGCGCGCCGGCCGGAACAAAGTACGGGTGCGGGTCACCAACACCGGGGCGAACGCGCGGGGCGAGGTGCTCGCGTCCGGCCTGATCGGCCCGGTGAACCTGCGGCCGCACCGCCTCGTCGACGTCGCGTTGTCCCGGCACTGACGGCGGCCTGCGGCATTCGGACGCAGCCGCGGAGGCAATCAGTCCAACACAATTCCGTGACGAGGAATCCGCGATTGTGATACATTGTCCTTTAGGGACGGTGCGCAGGCTTCCCGCCTCTACTTATCCGCCACGAACGGACTTCGAGTGGTGTAGACGACCGGCGGCCGGATTGGTTACGGCTCGCGGACGTGTCGATCAGTTGAGATTGCTCACTGCGGTTTCCGGCCGTATCCGGTTTTCGATGGGGTCTTTCGGTGCATTCCTAGCAAGTCGAATTCGGACTTCGAAAGGAGCACAACAGTGAGAATCGGAAAGCTCGGCCGCTCCGCGGTCGTCGCCCTGCTGGTCACGGCTCTCGTCGGCTTCTTCGCCGGTGCGGGCACGGCTTCCGCGGCTCCGGCCCCGGCGGCCCAGGCCGCTCCGGCGCTGACCGCGCCGATCACCGGCACGTTCACCGACGCGTCGGGCGGCACCGGCACGGCGGTCGGCAGCTTCACGCCGACCGGCTTCACCACCGATGGCACCAGCACCCTCGCCAACGGCGTCGCCGACCTGACCATGGTCGACTCCGCCGGCCAGCAGGTCGGCACCGTTTCCCAGGCCGTCACCGTTCCGGTCGGCGTCGCCGCGGCGTCCTGCCAGATCCTCGACCTGGTGCTCGGCCCGCTCGACCTCGACCTGCTCGGCCTGGTCGTGCACCTGAACCAGGTGCACCTGAACATCACGGCCGACGCCGGTCCCGGCAACCTGCTGGGCAACCTCCTGTGCGCGATCGCGGGCCTGCTCGACCCGGGCCCCCTGAGCAACCTGCAGGCGCTGGTCAACTTGCTGAACCAGATCCTCGCGATCCTCGGCGGCTGACCATCCACATCGGACACCCCGGCTAGGCCGGAGTGACGGAACGGCCCACCCGGAAACCCCGGGTGGGCCGTCGTCGCGTGCGCGTTACTCCGTCGAGAAGTCCGCCATCATCGCCATGTCCTCGTGTTCGAGATTGTGGCAGTGCAGCATGTACCGGCCCGCGTAGTCGGTGAACTTCACCGCCACCTCGACCGCCTCCGAGGGGCGGACGTCGACCGTGTCCTTCCAGCCCGCGTCGTACGGGCCCGGCGCGTGGCCGTTGCGGCTCAGCACCTGGAAGTGGTTCAGGTGCAGGTGCACCGGGTGGTGGACGTCGCTCGTGAAGCGCCAGATCTCCGTCGTGCCCAGCTTGGCGCGCGCCAGGTCGCGGCCCGGCGTGTACGGGGCGCCGTTGATCGTCCAGGAACCCGAGGACTTCTGGAACAGGAAGTCCCGCGTCACCGTGGCACTGGTCCGGTTCAGGACGGCGACCTCCGACAGCTTCGCCGGGACGTGGCTGTCGTCGGCCACCCGGCCGTCGGTGCCGACATCGAAGCACATCACTTCGGCCGTCGCACCGGAGCCGAGCTTGTTGACGAGCCGGACGCGCGTGCCCGGCGCGTAACGGGCGAAGTCGATCACGACGTCGAAGCGTTCGGCGGGGGAGACGTCGATGCTGTCGTGGGTCAGCGGGCTCGCCAGCAGGCCGCCGTCGCCGCCGATCTGGACCAGGGCGCCGCCGCCCGGCGGCTGCGGGTCCAGCGCCAGCGAATACCGGCGGGCGTTGGAGCCGTTGAGGATCCGGAAGCGGTACCGGGCGCGGTCGGCGCGCAGCACCGGCCACGGCGCGCCGTTGACGAGGATGACGTCGCCGAGCACGCCGTCCATGTAGGCCGGCGAGACGCCGGGCAGCTGCTGGCCGCCGGCGAGCGCGGGGTAGGTGAAGCTGCCGTCCGCGCCGAACGACCGGTCGCAGATCATCAGCGGGATGTCCCGCTTCCCTTGTGGTAGCGGCAAAGCCGCCTCCTCGTCGTCGGTCACGAGGTGGAACCCGGCCAGGCCCTGCCACACGTTGGCGGCGGTGAAGCCCATCCGGTGGTCGTGGTACCAGAGCGTCGCAGCGCGCTGGTCGAGCGGGTACGTGTGGGTCCGGCTGGTCTGGCCGCCGCCGGTGTCGATCTTCGCCATGCCCGCCATCGCCGACATCGCGGCCATGCCCGGCGTGGTGCTCGTCTGCTCGCCGCCGACGGGGTGCACGAGCTCGGTGGGGTAGCCGTCGCTGTCGGCCGGGGTGTGCCCGCCGTGCAGGTGCACCACGGTCGGGTGCGGCAGCTGGTTGGTGTGCTTCACGACGGCCTTGCGCCCGGCGGGCGTTCGCAAGGTGGGGCCGGGAAAGCTGCCCTGGTAGGTCCACGCCTCGGTGGTCAGCCCGGGCAGGATGCCCAGCGACGCCGGGCGCTGGACGATCTCGTAGAAGTCCGTCGTCGCGTCGCTGCGCACCGGCGCGAGCACCGGCGGGATCGGCAGTTCGGCGCGGAACGCCGCCGGCACCGGTGCCCGGCTCGACAGCAGCAGCCCGGGCTGGCCGTCGGCGAACAGCTCGCGCAGGAACGGCGTCCCGGCGACGGCGAGCGCGCCGGCGCCGGCCAGGGCCACGGTGCCGACGCCGAGGAAGCGGCGACGGCTCATCCCGGGGCTCACGCCGGGACCCCGGCGTAACGCGCCACCGGCTGCTTGGCCCAGGAGAGCATGACGATCCGCACGACGAGGTAGAGCAGCGCAGCGCCGAGCGGCACGTGGACGGCCAGGTCCCGGGTGAAGCCCAGCACGATCTGCGCGGCGCAGAGCACCAGCGCCAGCGCGGCGAACAGGGCGGGGCGGCCCGGCCCGCGGCCCCCGCGCCACACGAGCAGCGCCGCCAGCAGCGTCGGCAGCAGGGCCAGCGCGAAGAGCATGCCCGACATGCGGTGTGCGGACAGCATCGAATAGTGGCCCTGCAGGAAGGCGCCGGCCAGCACCGGCTGCAGGCAGGCGAGCACGGCCGCCACGACGGCGCTCGCCCGGAGCAGCAGGAGCGCGCCGCGGCTGATCGGGTTGTGGACAGGGTCCATCGCAAGACTCGTTTCTCCGTGGGGATTTCGGGAGGAAGCAACCAGTCTTCGGTCACTGAAAAATTACTGTAGCAGAAAATATCCGGGCGGTGCACTAAGCTGGTGCCATGAGTCCGCGAACGGTGAACTGGGCGGCCTCGCGCACCCGGCGCAACGGGGAGCCCGAGGTCGAGGGACTGCGCGAGCGCAAGAAGCGGCTGATGCGTCAGCAGCTCTCGGACACGGCGACGGAGATGTTCGTCGAGCGGGGCTTCGACGCCGTGCGCGTGGCGGAGATCGCCGAGGCGTGCGGGGTGTCGGAGAAGACCGTCTTCAACTACTTCCCGACCAAGGAGTCGCTGATCCTCGACCACCCGGACGCGGCGCTGACCGCGTTGCGGTCCGACCTGGCCGAGCCCGGCGTGTCCCCGGTCGAAGCGACGTTGCGGATCCTCGCGGAGGAGCGCGCCGCCGTCCTGTCTTGGCTCGCCGAGCAGGACGACCCGGCCGAGGCGGTCACGAAGTCCCGGCGGTTCGGGCTGCTGATCGCGACCACGCCGGCCCTGCGCGCGCACCGCTTGGAGATGACCGAACAGCTCGTCGTGGTCGCCGCCGAGGCGCTGGCCGAGCGGGCCGGCACCACCCCGGACGACCCGGAACCGCGGGTGCTGGCCACCGCGCTCGTCGCGCTCTGGCAGATCCAGTTCCGGTCGATGGCCAAGCACCTCGACGTCACCCGCACGGCGGAGGAGGTCGAGGACCTGGTCTCGGCCGACGTCGGGCGCGCGGCGGGACTCGTCGAAGCCGGGCTCGCGGCTCTCCCGGAGTTCGCGGGCGAGGCCTGAGCTACTTCGTGGTCGAGCGCCGCCGGACGACGTGGTGCGCGATGGCGGTCGCGACGCCGACCGCGGTGAAGACGCCGGTGGCGACCGGGCTCAGGAACTTCGACAGGCTCGGCGCGTCGCTCGGGCCGAGCAGCCAGAACGCGAGCGACCCGGCGTAGACCGCGGTGAGGGCGGCGGTCGGCCAGCGGACGGCGCGCAGGCGGGGTTCGCGCAGCGTGCCGATCAGCACGACGATGATCGGGATCCCGGCGAGCAGGGCGAACTGCCCGGCGACGAAGACCGGGACGGCCCAGGCCGCGACGAGGACAGCGAGCGAGGTCTTGCGGGCGGTGGCGGTGGTCATCGGTTTCTCCTGACGGTTGCGGGGTTTCAGCGGGCTTCGGCGGTCGTCTTGAGCGCGGCCAGCCAGGCGTCGAGGCCCGGGGCGAGGTACTGGATGGCCGTGGCCGGGTCGGCTTCGATCTGCTTGCCGGTCCAGCTCTCCTCGGTGCGGACGAGGACGCCGCCGCGCACCGGCGTGAAGTTCCAGACGTGGACGCCGCGGTCGATGCTCAGGCCGTCGCCGATCGCCGGCCCGGTCCAGCGGATGCACCGGCCGGGCGTGACCTGCTGGACGGTCGAGGTGATGACGAGGGTCGTCGCGGGCGTGGTGGGCGTGGCCGGTGCCGGGGTGGTCCACCGGAACCGCGAGCCCGGCCGCAGCGGGCCGGGGTCGAGCCGCTTCACGCTGGTGACGGCGTCCTGCCAGGACGGCCAGCCCTCGACGGCGGTGTGCAGTGTCCAGACGGTGCTCAGGGGCGCCTTGATCAGCGTCTCGGTCCGGTAGTGGAGCTGGGCGGCGGGGTCGATGCCGGTGCCGTGGCAGGTCAGGCTCGTCGCCGCTTCGGCCGGGGTGGCGGCGGTGACGCCGAAGATCCCGGCGGCGGCCAGCGGGATCGCGATCAGCGCGGAACGGAAGCTCATCGGGTACTCCTTGTTAGTGGTCGTCGTGTTGGTTAGAAGCTATAACTACGTTGGCGTGAGTGTCAATAGGAAAAGTGATATCCTCTAACTCATGACGGACCCAGCTGGTCAGAGCCCCCGTGAGCGGTACCGGGCTCAGGTGCGCGCGGAGATCAAGCAGCACGCGTGGGAGCAGATCGCCGCGGCGGGCGTGCCGGCGCTGTCGCTCAACGCGATCGCCAAGCAGGTGGGCATGAGCGGCCCCGCGCTGTACCGCTACTTCGCGAGCCGCGACGAGCTGATCACCGCCCTGATCCGCGACGCATACCGAAGCCTCGCCGACACGGTCCGCGCGGCCCGCTCCGCAGGCGCGGACCTGGCGGCACTGGCCCACGTCGTACGGGACTGGGCTCGAAGCGACCCCCAGCGCTACTTCCTCATCTACGGCACGCCGGTCCCGGGCTACCACGCCCCGGACGACATCACGGCGATCTCGTTCGAGGTCATGACAGTGCTCCTGGACGCGGCCTCCGGCACGCTCCCGGCGGACCGCGCGTCGACCCCGTTCGACAAGCACCTGGAGACCCACCGCGACTGGGCCGCAGACCACCCGGCGGGAGCCGCGACACTGCACCGAGCGCTGGCGTTCTGGACGCGCCTGCACGGCGTGCTGTCCCTGGAACTGGCGGGCCACTTCGCCGGCATGAAGTTCGACCCGGACCTGCTGATCGACGAGGAACTCAAGGCCCTGCTGGAAAAGTGACCGCCGCGGCTTGCTTGGGGCGGCCGCGGTCGTGAGTGTTTAGGAGGGTTAGAACCCTCCTAAACACTCACGACAACCCACGGCAGAACCCGACGGCTGGAAGGTCGGCCCCAGCGGCCTCGCGGACGGGCCGGCGACCATGCCCGCCGGGAGTGGCGAACACGCCTGCCGGGAGTGGCCGACTCGCCGACCGGCGCGGTCAACCCGCCGCCGGGAGTGGTCGACTTGCCGGCGGGAGTGGCCGACTTGCCGCTGGAGGCGGCCGACTCGCTGACCGGTGCGGCCGACTCGCCGCCGGGAACGGCCGACTCGCCCGACCGGTGCCGCCAACATGCCGCCAGGAGCGGCAAGGCGCGCCACCGTCCGGGGCCGGTCGGCTGCCCAACCCAAAGCCGTGAGGGGCACCCTCATGGCTCCTGTGTCCCTGAGGGTGCCCCTCACGACAACCGGTCCGACGGCCCGCGGCTGGCACGCCGCCGGGAGCGGCCAACGTTGGCTGGAGCGGTCAGCGTGCTGACCGGCGCGCCCAACATGCCGTCACGAGCGGCAAAGCGCGCCGCCGGGGGCGGTAAGGCGCGCCGACGGGGGCGGCCAGCGTGCTGCCCGGCGGGCCAACATGCCGTCGGGAGTGGCAAAGCGCGCCATCACACGGGGCCGGTCGGCTCGCTGGGCCAAAGCCATGAGGGGCACCCTCATGGCTCTTATGTCCCTGAGGGTGCCCCTCATGACATACCGGTCCGATGGCCCCAGCCGACACGCTGCCGGGAGCGGCCAACGTGTGACTGGAGCGGCCAAGGTGCCCTCGGGAGTGGCCATTATGTTGACTGGAGCAGCCAAGTTGCCGCCGGGAGTGGCCACCGCCGGGAGCGGCCAACACGTTGGCCGGAGTGGCCAATGTGCGATCGGAGCCGCGAAGTTGCCGCTGGGAGCAGCCATCACGTTGGCTGGAGCGGCTAAGTTGCTGCCGAGAGTGGCCACCGCGTTGGCCGGGCGACCCGGGGCCAGAGGCCGGGGGCTAGACGATGCCGGCGTTGATCAGTAGGGGCCAGATTTCGCCTTGGTCCTTTACCTCTACTCCTAGCTTCTCCGCTTTCGTCAGCTTGCTCGCCCCGACGTCGGCGCCCGTGATGAGCAGGTCCGTGGTTGCCGAGACCGAGGATGCCGTGGTGGCGCCCGCTTTTTCGCACAGGCGCTGGAATGTCGGGCGGGGGACCTTCTCGCCCGAACGCGGGTCGTTGATGCCGCCCGTGATCACCACCGTCTTGCCCGCCAACGGGGCTCCCGCCGCTACTACCGGTGGGAGGTCCTCCTCGCGTACGTCCAGTGACACTCCCGCCTCGCGCAGCCGCTCCAGTTCCGGGCGCAGCCGGGTGAGGTGCTCGATCAGGGACGTCGCCACCTTCGGGCCGATGTCCTCCACCGCGACCAGGCCGTCTACGCCCGCGTCCACTACGTCTTCCAGGGAGCCGAATCCGGCTCGGCACAGGCGGGCGGCGGTGCCTTCCGACGCCATCGGGATCGCCAGGCCGATCAGCGCTCGCCGTAGGCCGACCTGGCGGCTTGTGTCGATCGACTCGATCATCCTGGTGGCCGAGACCTCGCCGATGCGGTCGTACTCCAGCAGCGTTTCCTTGGTCAGCCCGTAGAAGTCCGACGGCTGCTCCAGGATCCCCGTCTCCGCCAGCCGTTCGATCCAGACGCCGCCGATGGCGTCGATGTCCGCCGCGGCGCGTGACGCCCAGTGGATCAGCCGACGGACAGTCTGGGCCGGGCAGGAGACGTTGGTGCAGAACAGTTCCCGGCTGTTGCCCTGCTCGGTCAGCGGATGGCCGCACGACGGGCAGACCGTCGGCGGCACGATCTCCTGCTCCGCGCCCGTGCGCTTCGAGGCGTCGAGCACCCCGGCGACGAACGGGATCACGTCGCCGGCGCGGCGCACCAGCACCGTGTCGCCGATCTTGATGCCGCGGGCGCGGATGACCTCCTGGTTGGCCAGGGTCGCGCGGGTGACCGTGGTGCCGCCCACGAACACCGGCTCCAGCCAGGCGACCGGGGCGATCTTGCCCGTCTTGCCGACGTCCCAGACCACATCGGACAGCACCGTGGTCTTCTCTTCCGCGGCGAACTTGAACGCCAGCGCGCCGCGGGGTGAGCTCGACCGGGTGCCGGCGGCGGCGTAGGCGTCCCGGTCGGCCAGGCGCAGCACGGCGCCGTCGAGGTCGTAGTCCAGGTCGTTGCGCTGCTGCTCGATCGTGGTGATCACGTCCTGCGCGGCCTCGGCCTCCGTGCAACGCCGCATGTCCGCGGCGGTGAACCCGAGGGACGCCAGAGCGCTGCCCAGGTCGGTTTCCGCGCTGTCGGGGTCGGTGTAGAGGTCGAAGGCGAAGAACCGCAGGTTCCGGCCGGCGACCGTGGCCGGGTCCTTGGCCCGCAGTGTGCCCGCGGCGGCGTTGCGCGGGTTGATCAGCGGCTTGTCCGGGTGCGCGGTGTTGTAGGCGGCGAAGGTGGACCGCAGCATCACGGCCTCGCCGCGGACCTCGACGCGGCCCGGGGCGTCGACGCGGTCCGGGATGCCGTCGGTCAGCGCCCGCACGAGCTTCGTGACGTCGTCGCCGGTCGTGCCGTCGCCGCGGGTGATCGCCCGGGCCAGCCGGCCCTTCTCGTAGACCAGCGCCAGCGACAGGCCGTCCAGCTTCGGCATGACGACCACCGGCTGGCCGGGGAAGCGCTCGAAGAACGCCACGACCTGCTCGGGCCGGGTCGCCTTCTCCAGCGACAGCATCGGGCGCGAGTGCCGGATCGGCGCGTGCAGCACCGCGGGCGCGCCCACCTGGTCCAGCGGGTTCGGGTCCGGCGCGAGGTCCGGGTTCGCCTCGATCAGGCCACGCAGCTCGTCCTCGACGGCGTCGTACTCCGCGTCCGCCACCGTGGGCGAGCCCCGGTAGTAGGCGTCGCGCATGACGACGATCCGATCGGCGAGTTCCTGGATGCGTTCCCGAGCGTTCACGCACCAGACGTTACCGGGGACCACCGACAGAAAGGACGTCCCGGATCGTGTCGCGCAACCACGTGTGGGCACTGTCGCGGTCGTGGCGGGCGTGCCAGGCCAGCACCGCGGGGATCTCCGGCGTCGGCACGGGAAGCGGCCACCCGCGCAGCTCCGGGCCGAGCCGGGCGGCGGCCATCCCGGGGACGACGGTGACGAGCTCGGCGGCGGTGACGGCGGCCAGGGCCATGGCCAAAGTGGGCACGATGAGAGAGACGCGCCGGGCGGTGCCGTGCGCATCGAGGACGTCGTCGATGCGGTCGCGCCGGCGGCCGCGGCGGGAGACGACGACGTGGGGCAGCGCCGTGAAGCCGGCCGTCGTCGCCGGGTCGACGGCGAGGTCGTGGCGGCCGGCGGTGACCAGGGTGTCGGTCAGGACGGTCGCCGAGCGCACGTCGGCGGGGTGCGTCGTCTCGTCGGTCAGCCGGACGTCGACGGTGCCCCGGCGCAGCCCGTCGGCGTCCGTGTCCGCCTCGCCGAGCACCCGCAGGCAGACGCCCGGGGCGGTCGCCGCGACGCGGGCGATCAGGCGGGGGACCAGCGTGCCCGCCACGACGTCGTTGCACTGCAGCGTGAACGTGCGGTCCAGGGTGGCCAGGTCGAGGTCGGTCCCCGCGGTGAAGATCGTCTGGGCGCGCGTGACCAGCTGGTGCACCTCGTCGCGGATCCGCTCGGCGTAGGGCGTCGGCAGCATCACCCGGCCGGCGCGGACGAGGATCTCGTCGCCGGTCGCGCGCCGGATGCGCCCGAGCGTCCGGCTCATGGCCGGCTGGGAGAGGTGGAGCCGGTCCGCGGCGGCGCCGACGCTGCCTTCGTCGAGCAGGACGTCCAGCGCGACCAGCAGGTTCAGATCAAGATGCACCCAGGTAATGCTACAGATAGCGAACATGCATTTGCCATCATGACGCCGTCGTCCTTGACTGGAGGCAGGAGCGAACGAAGGAGCGGGACATGCACACAGTGATCGCCGGCGGCGGCCTCGTCGGGCTCACCACCGCCGCGGCCCTGCGGCGGATCGGGCACGACGTCACCGTCCTGGAGCAGGCGCCCGGGATCCGGGCCGCCGGGGCCGGGATCGGCTTGTGGGCCAACGCGATCCGGGTGCTCGAAGACGCCGGCGTCGACGTCCGCGCGCTCGGGCAGGAGATCAACGCGTGGTTCTTCGACCCGGCGGGGAAGCCGTTGCGCGCCAAGGGGTACGACGACAGCGATCACCGCTTCCTACTGGTGCCCCGGCCGGCGTTGAACACACTGCTCGCCGACGTCATCGGCCGCGACCGGATCCGGCTCTCCGCCCGGCTGACCGGGTTCGAGGACCGCGCGGACGAGGTCGTCGTCCACCTCGACGGCGGCGAGAGCCTGCACGCCGACCTGCTGATCGGCGCCGACGGCGTGTACTCCCGGGTCCGCTCGGGGCTGCTGCCGGGCACCGACGCCCAGGCGCACGCCGGGCACTACGCGTGGCGCGCGATCGTGCCGGCCGGGGACGAGCGCCCCGAAGGCACCGTGCTGACCATCGGGACGGACGGCACGCGCGGCGGCTACACCCGCGTCGCCGACGGGCAGACCATGTGGATGGTCAACCAGTTCGAAGCCGGGCCGCTGTCGGGAAGCAAGCGCGACCGCGCTCTGGCACGCGCCCGCAACCTCGCCGAAGCGGGCTGGCACGACGAGCTGCTGCGGATGATCGCGGCCACCTCCGAGGACGCGATCCTCGAGAACCGGATCATGCTCGTACCCCCGTTGCCGCGCTGGACCGGCTCGCGCGTGGCGCTCATCGGCGACGCCGCCCACGGCCTCTCGCCGCACATCGCCGCGGGCGGCACCCTCGGCGTCGAGGACGCCGGTGTGCTCCGGACCGCGCTGGCGTCAGCGGACTTGACCGAGGCCCTCAAGCAGTACGAACACGCCCGCATCGCCCGGTTCGAGCGGGTCCGGGAGTTCTCCGCCGCGGTCGAAGCAGCCGCCGGTCCCGCCGAGTTCGCCGCGCGGTACGCCGCGTTCAGCCACTGGATGCTGACCACTACACCGGTCTGAAGGAACGGAACGCAGTGGGCACAATCCGAGACGTCCGGTCACCCGAACGGCTTTTCTTGCCAGAATCGGGATATGGAGATCACGACCAGCAACGCGTCATACGTACTGATCGACGATGCTCGCACCCGGGGTGAGGCGTGAACACGACAGCCGCCACGTCCTACCGCGACGCGAAAGCCCACTACACCTCGCCCAAGCGCCGGGACCCGGTGAAGACCATGCTCGAAGAGGTGGTCACGCACCGGGTCCTGCGCGACGCCGTCGACCTGGTCCGGCGCGGGCCGGACGAGCCGCTGCGGGTGGTCGACATCGGTGCCGGCACCGGCGACGGGCTCGCGCTGCTCACCGAGCCGCACGGCGACCTCACCCCGGTGACCGACGACAGCCGGCTCGCCTACGTCGGCGTCGACCTCGACCCCGGCATGGTCGAGACGGCGCGCTCGCTGCACGCCGGGCGGCCCGCCGAGTTCGAGGTCGCCGACATGCGCGCCGAGCTCCCCGCCGGCGACTTCGACCTCTACTTGTCTTGCGGGGTGCCCTATTCGCACCTGCCGCACGCCGACACGATCGACGTCCTGACCGGGCTCATGCGGCGGATCGTCGAGACCCGCGACAGCGCCGTGATGATCGTCGACGTGCTCGGGCGCTACTCGGTCGAATGGACGCCGCGCTGGCCGGAGACGCGCTGGGCGTACAACATGAGCTTCTTCGAGGGGGCGAACGAGACCGTCCACGACCAGATGAGCTTCTACGACCGCGGGTCCCTCGACGACGCCCTCGTCCAGGCCGCGATCGGCGCGGGTGCCCGGCTGGGCGCGGTGACCTTCACCGACCGGTCCGTGCTCGTCGGCCGGCACACCGCCACCCGCGCGTTCAACCAGGCGATCCCGCCGTACCGCACGCTGCTCAACGAGCTCGCGCGCGGCGCCACCGACGTCGCTCCGGCGCAGCTGCGGTTCACGCCGCCCGCGGGGGAGGTGCCGTCGCGGGTCGAGGCGTTCTTCGCGGCCTTCGCCGAGCGCTGGAACGGCGTCCTCGCGGCGGCGGGGGAGCTGCGCTCACCGGAGCAGGCGAAGCGGCTCGCGCAGGCGTTGTTCGCGTGCGAACAGCAGTCCCAGCAGGGCCTGGGGGTCGGCCACTCGCTGATGGCCACGGTGGTCGTCGAGCGTCCGGCCGGCGGCTGAGCCGGGGGCGCGGGCCGGCCACCGGAGTGGACGGCCCGCGCTCGGGCTCACTGGCAGGCTTCGCAGTCCGGGTCGTCGATGCGGCAGGCGGCGCCGTCGGTGAGCGGGAAGTCGAAGTCGTCGAGCACGGGCACGACCGGCGCGGTCGACGCCTCGGGCGGCGTGGTGGTGGCGGACATGGCACTCCCTCGGATCGAAACGCTTTCTCTACTGTTCAGCGCCGAAGATCGACAGGCATTCCGTGACGCGCGCCACACGATCCCGCTCACCGAAACACGTGTGCGCGGGCGGTCGCCGGTCTTTGCTAGCTTCCCGGGAATGCGCGCACGGGTTCCGTTTGCAGCTTTTGTCCTGGTGCTGGTGATGTCGCTGCTCGGGACGGCGAGCGCGTCGGCCGCCGGCTCGTGCGAGTGCGCGACGCCGTCGATCGACGGCTACCAGCAGTGGCTGGCCAGCGGCGAGGGCACGACGGTGCCGGCGACGGGCAGCCTGCTCGTGCGCGACCACGGCCGGTACGCGGCGAAGGTGAGCTTCCTCAACGCCGAATGGCACGTGGCCGTCCTCTGGCTCGGCAACCAGTTCGAGGCGCAGGCCGACCTGTCCCGGTCGGCGGGGTTCCGGCTGACCTACAGCGCGACCGACGACCTCTACGTCCAGCTGCGCCCGGCGTCGCACTGGAGCGGCGGCGACAAGTGGCTGACGCTCGTGCCCTCGACGCACGGCAAGGTCGTGACGAGGTTCTTCAGCTTCGCGCCCCGCGCCTGGACGTCGCTGCCCGAGCTGGGCACGCCGACGTACTCGTTCGCCTCGGCGCTGACCGAGGCCCGCGGCCTGGTGTTCGTCGGCAAGACGCCGAACGTGCTGGCCTTCCGCGGCCTGCGCGTCGACGGCTACCGGCCGCCCTGCCTCTGAGTACCGTGGCCGGGTGGGTACGGAATCCGGCAATGTCGCGCGGATGCGCGCGTTCGTCGAGCAGGTGCACGAGGGCGGCCGGGTCGAGCTGATCGACGACTTCGTCCACCCCGATTTCCGGAACCGGTCGGCGAAGAACGGCCTGCCGGACGATCGCCGGAGCGTGGCCGCGGTCACGCGGGCGCTGCACACCGCGTTCGCAGGCCTGAAGGTTGAGATCGTGCACTGCGTGGACACCGATGACGTCGTCGCCACCCACAAGATCTACCGCGGCCGCCACGTCGGCGGGTGGCTGGGCACGCCGCCGTCGGGCCGGGACGTCGAGTTCCGCGTGATGGACTTCGTGCGGATGCGCGACGGGCAGTTCGTCGAGCACTGGTCCGTTCTCGGCCCGCTGCAGTAGGGCCGGGCTCAGCGGGAGGCCGGCCAGCCGTGGTCCAGGATCGCGAACGCGGCTTCGGCTGTCGCGACCGGGTCCGCGGCGCGCATCGCCAGCGCTGACGTCTCCAGGGCGAAGTGCGCCAGCGCGGCGCAGCCGGGATCGTCCTCGGGGGCCCCGGTTTCCGTGGCGAGCGCCCGCCTGAGCGCGTCTTCGTGGCGCATCCACATCCGGTGCCAGTACCGGCTCAGTGCGGGCGTCCGGTGCACGAGGTCCAGGAACGCCGACGCGCCTTCGGTTGCGGCGCCCAGCCGGACGCGGGCGAGCGTGTAGTCCCGAAGCGCGTCCAGCACGGAGGTGCCGGACGCTCGGTCCCGCACGGTGGCGATCAGGCCCTCTTCGACGTCGCCGTCGCGGTCGAAGACCAGGGATTCCTTGGTGGGGAAGTGTTTCTGCAGGGTCGTGGTGGACACGTCGGCGGCCTCGGCGATCTCGCGGACGCCGACGTCGTCGAACCCGCGCTCGAGGAACAGGCGCAGGGCCGCGTCGGCCAGCGCCCGGTGGGTGGCCGCCTTCTTGCGCTCGCGCCGGCCCGGCCCGGTCTCCGTGGTCATGGCTTGACGATATCACTAGTTGCACGGTGTACTGAGTTGTACCGTGTCACTTTTAGAGGGAGTCTCCCATGACCGCACGTGTCCCCGTCCTGATCAGCGGCGGCGGGATCGCCGGCCTGACCACCGCCCTGCTGCTGCGTCGCGAAGGGGTGTTCCCGGTGCTCGTGGACCGGCGCGACGGCTCGTCGCCCCAGCCGAAGGCGCGCCGCTTCAACCCCCGCAGCACCGAGATGTTCCGCCTGCTCGGCCTGGCCGACGAGGTCGACGAGGCGAGCGCGCCACTGGCGGCGTTCAGCCAGGTGCTGACCGGCCCGACGCTCGCCGCGGCCCGCCCGCGGGAGCTGACCGACCTGCTGCGCGCCCGGCGGGGGCAGCAGGGGCGGATGCCCGAGCTGAGTCCGGCACCGAACGTCCTGTGTCCTCAGTCCGTGCTGGAACCGCTGCTGCGCCGGGCCGCCCAGGAGCGCGGCGTGTCCGTGCGGCTCGGCACCGAACTCGTGTCGTTCACCCAGGACGACGGCGGGGTGACGGCGGTGCTGCGGCCGGCGGACGGCGAGCCGTACGAGCTGGCCGCGGACTACCTGGTCGCCGCCGACGGCGCCCGCAGCCCCGTCCGCGAGGCGCTCGGCATCACCCGCGGCGGCCACGGCCACCTCGCCGACAACCTCGACCTCCACTTCCGCGCCGACCTCACGGACCTGGTGCGGGACAAGCCGTTCAACCTGTGCCAGATCGAGAACCCGGTGGCCTCGGGCGCGTTCCTCTCGGTCAACGGCACCGACCGCTGGCTGTTCTCCACCGCCGACTTCCCCGACGCGGGCACCCTCGGCGACGGCGACTGGCTGGACCTCCTGCGGATCGTGGTGGGCGTGCCGGACCTCGACGTCGAGCTGCTCGGCCGGTCACCGTGGGAGTCCGCGATGCGCGTGGCCGACCGGTTCGCCGACGGCCGGGTGTTCCTGACGGGCGACGCCGCGCACGTGATGCCCCCGATGGCCGCGGCCGGCGCCAACACGGCCGTCGCCGACGCGGCCAACCTCGCCTGGAAGCTCGCGGCCGTGCTGGCCGGGAAGGCGGCCCCGGCGCTGCTCGGCACGTACGACACCGAACGCCGTCCGGCCGGCTACGCGATCGCCGAGGCGTCCAGCACGGTGATCGGGCACGTGGGCGACATGCTGTCCGCCTTCACCAAGGGCGGCGGGCTGCCGGGCGACCCGATGACGACGATGTTCGGCACCCAGTACGCGGACGGCGCGTTCGTCCCGGACGGCCGCGACCCCGCGCCCGCCGATCACTACGCCCCGGCGGGCCGCCCCGGCACCCGCGTCCCGCACGCGTGGCTCGACGCGACGACGTCCACTGTGGACTACGCCGGGCCGGGTCTGACGCTGCTCACCGGCCCGGACAACGGCCACTGGATCGCCGAGGCCGACCGGCTCGGGCTGCGGTGGGCCTCGGTGCCGCACGACGGCTGGCTGGCTGAGGTCTGCCTGCCCGCCGACGGTGCGTTGCTGCTGCGGCCCGACGTCGTGGTCGCGTGGCATTCGACGTCGGACACGTCGCTGGCCGACGCGCTCACGCGGGTGCTCGGCTCCCGCGTGAGCGCCGGTCAGCTCAGCGGGACAGCGCGGTGATCAGGCCGGCCGAACCAGCGGCGCCGAGGCGCACGAACATCGGGGTGGTGCCGAGCGGCGCCGGGTAGCCGCGCAGGGTGCGCCCGCCCAGCTCGACGCGGTGGGTGTTCGGGTCGAACCACAGGCCGGCCGGCAGGACGACGTCGCGCGACGTGCCCGCCGTGATCATCGGCGCGGCGAGCAGGGCCGGGCCGAGCAGCCACTCGTCGTCGATCGTGTCGAAGCGGTGGTCGGCGGGGAAGTCGAAGAAGACCGGCCGCATGATCGGCGTGCCGTCCGCGACCGCCTGCTTCACCTGCGTCTGCAGGTAACCGGCCAGCTTCGCGTGCGTGCGCACCGCGTCGGCGTACAGACGGGCGGTGTCGGCGGGGTAGGTCACCGGCTTGCCGGTGGTGGTGTCGACGGTCGTCACCGGCGACGTCGAGGCGTACATCAGCGGCATCAGCGACGCCGCCTGCGCCCAGCGCACCAGGACTTCCTCCGACGGCGGCGGCATGCTCTCGGAGCCGCCGATCATGTCTGTCTCGACGAACGGGTAGCCGTCGGCGGAGATCGCCGAAGCCCGGCGCAGGGAGGTGCGCAGGCCGTCCCACGTCGTGTCCGCGTCGACCGCGCGGATGACGAAGCCGTAGCGCTGGTTCCCCCAGTGCGTGCGGATCCCGGCGCCCTGCTGGTCGAACCGGTCGGTCATGTCCGCGCCGAGCTTCTGGTAGTCCTGCGGCGTCAGGCCGTTCGACGTCGCGCAGCTGTCGTCGAAGAAGCGGGTGTCGAACTTGAAGCCGTCGACGCCGTAGTCCGCCATCAGCGTGCGCAGGTTGCCGGTGTACCAGTCGCGGGCCTGCGGGTTGCCGAGGTCGATGATCCCCGCCGTGCCGTTCCACCACGTCACGGTGCACGGCTCGGCGGGGTTCGCCTTCGCGTGCAGCAGGTAGCCGTGGTCGCGGGCGTACCCGTAGTTCGCCGAGTCGAGGTTGATCCAGAACGTCGTCCACAGCCCGAACTTCTGGCCCATGCCGTGGATGTCGTCGACGAGCTTCTTCGGATTGGGGAACGTCTTCGCGTCGAAGGTCAGGTTGCCGTAGTTCGACTCCCACTTGTCGTCGAGCTGCACGGTGTGGCCGGCGACGTTCGCGGCCTTCAGGTCGCGCGCCCACGCCACGACCTTGTCTTGGTCGATGTTCCGGTAGTACTGCGCCCACGAGTTCCACAGTGGACTGGCGTACTCGGCGTCGGTCGCGTCGCTCTTCTCCGGCTTGCCGACTTGGCCGACGTAGTCGTCGTAGACCGCGCGGCGGCTCGACTCGACGAACACCGTGCTCGCGTACTCCGCCGACCCGGTCACCGTGAGGTCGGCGCGCCCGTTCGCCAGCGCGACCTTCATCGGCTGCGCGGTGCGGACGTACACCCCGATCGACTTCGAGGTGTAGAAGTACGGCTCCTGCATCATGTAGCTGGCGGGGGAGAACTCCGGCTCGTCCACCGCGCCCGCGGAGAGCGGGTACGGCTGGGGCGTGCCCTCGCTCGTCTCCCCGCCGCCGTACCAGTGCCCGGACGCCGCCAGGTCGAAGTGCGTAGCCCGGTCCCCGGCCGGCTCGCCGGCCACCGACCAGCTCAGGTCGAACCGGTCCGCGTGCGGCGTCAGCCGGAGGGTCACGGTCCTGCCCGCGGTGCTGTCGGCTTCGACGACCACGGTCGCGCCCTGCTTCGAGACGGACCGTACGCGCGTCGCCACCGCGGTGCCGAAGGTGAACGCGTCCGGCGCGGTGCGCAGCAGGGTCGCCCCGCCTCGCGAAACGCTGACGCCGAGGTGGGCGGGGTCGACGCGCACCTGGTAGCCCGGGGCGTCGCCGCTGCGTGGCACCGAGAAGGTCCCCGCCGTGAGCCGGTCCGCCGCCGCGGGCGCCGCGAGGGCTCCCGTGAGCGCCAGGGCGACGGCGCCGCACAGCAGCCGTCGAGGGGTTCCGCTTAGCCGTCGATGCACTCGAGCCTCCGGAAAGTGCGAGAAACTGCTCGTTAACACGTCCATTCGCGCATGAGTAAGCATGACAGGCTGATGGGGTTCCTTGTCAAGAGTTCGCGAGACCCGCGCCGCTGGGTCATGATCGGGACCCGAGCCCGCGGGGCTCCCGGCGGAGTGGAGTCGTATGTCGTCGCAGCCTGTCAAGGCCGGGAGCCGCGCGCTGCCGGTGTGGGCGTACCTCGCCCTGGTCGTCGGGTACGTGGTGGTGACCGGGCTGATCGGCTGGGCGGCGACCGCCGGGATCGACGTCGCGTACGCCAGCCCGACCTCGCTCGACGAGGTCTGGCGCAGCCTCACGCTCCCGGTCGGCATCGGGCTGGTGCTGGTCGCCGTGGCGATCACGGCGCTGCGGTGGTGGCGGCCGGTGCTGACCGACGACCGGCCGGTGCAGCGCTGGGTGGTCGCCGTCCCGGTGATCATGGTCGTGGCGATCCTGCTCGCGACCGACTACGCCGGGCTCGCCGACCGCGGCCTCGGCTTCACGCTGCTGCTCCTGCTGAGCGCGTTGTTCGTCGGCTACGCCGAAGAGGCGCTCTTCCGCGGGATCGGCGTGACGGTCTTCCGCGCCCACAGCTTCTCCGAGGGCAAGGTCGCGCTGTGGTCGTCGGTCGTCTTCGGCGTCGCGCACGCCGCGAACCTGTTCTCCACCGGCCCGAAAGCGCTCGTCCAGGTGCTGGTGGTCGCCGTGGCGGGTTACTTCTTCTACCTCGTCCGGCGGCGCACCGGCGGATTGCTGCTGCCCGGCCTGCTCCACGGGCTCTGGGACTTCTCGCTCATCTCGTCCGCGGTCGTCCCCGGCCGCGCGTACGTGGGTCCCGGCGCGAGTGTGCTCGCCCTGGTGGTGCTCACGGTGCTCGTCCTCGTCCGGCGACGCCGGATCGAGCTGTGACCCTCGGCCAGGCTCAGTCGTCGAGGGTGTGGTCGAGCAGGGCGAAGAGCTGGTCGAGCTGCTTGCGGCCGAGCTTGCGCAGCGGGCAGGCGGCGTCCAGCGCCGCGAGCGCGGCCTCCCGCGCCTCGCGGCCCTCGGGGGTGAGGGCGAGGACCCGGAAGCGGCGGTTCGTCGGGTCTTCGGTTCTGGTGAGATAACCCAGCTCCACCAGGCGTTCGGTGGTGAACGTGAGGTTGGACTTGGTGCTGTCGATCCGTTCCGAGATCGCCTTCATGGTCGGCGGCGGCTCATCGGGGTCGATGGCCCACAGGACGTAGACCGTCGGCATGGTCAGGCCGAGCGCGTCCAGCGCCGGCTCCGCGCCGCGGGTCGTCGTCGTGACGATCTCGTAGAGCGCCTCGAGCGGTGACCGGTGGGGGAGTCGCATCCGGTGATCCTACAACGCTGGCACGGTACAGCGCTTGAACTCGACGGTTGAGCGCTGGTACGGTTCAAGTCATGAACAGTCAAGTGACGGTCGAGCACGTCCGGTTCGCGTCATCCGGAGTGGACCTGGCCGGCGACCTCTTCCACCCCGCGTCCGAAGTGGACGGTCCCCGGACGGCCGTGGTCGTGGCCGGCGCGTGGCGCACGGTCAAGGAACAGATGCCTGCGCGGTACGCCCGGGAGCTGGCCGCCCGCGGGTTTTCCGCGCTGGCGTTCGACTTCCGCTCCTGGGGCGCGAGCGGCGGCCGCCCGCGGTCCATGGAAGATCCCCTGGCCAAGGCCGACGACCTGGTCGCGGCCGCCGGGTACCTGGCCGCGCGGTCCGACGTCGACCGCGTCGCCGGCCTGGGCATCTGCGCGAGCGGCGCGTACCTGGCCTCGGCGGCGGCGAAGACGTCGCTCTTCTCGTCACTCGCCCTCGTGGCGCCCGCACTGCCCAGCCGCGAGACGGTGGTGGCCAACCTCGGTGGCCCGCAGGGGGTCGCCGCTCTCCGCGACGCGGGCCGGGAAGCGCGGGAGCACTACGAGCGGACGGGGGAGGAGCGGCTGGAACCGGCGGTGCCGCGCACGGACGAAAGCCTCCCCGCCGACTACTTCGCCGACCCCGCGCGCGGCGCGATTCCCGCGTGGGACAACACGTTCAACCCCGCCTCGTGGGACCAGTGGCTCGACTACGACGCGCAGGCGTCGGCGTCCCGGCTTACCGTGCCGTTGCTCGTGGTGCACAGCGACGCGGCGGCGAGCCCGGAGAGCGTCCGCGAGTTCGTCGCCGCGGTGCCCGAGCCCGTCGAACAGTGCTGGCTCGACGGCGTCACCCAGTACGACTTCTACGACCGGCCGGGTCCGGTGAAGACCGCCGCCGACGCCGTGGCGCGGCACTTCACCGCGGTGCCCTCAGTGCACCGGCAGCAGTAGCGGCCGCGGCTCGGCCAAGGCCGCCGTGATCGGGCTGTCCTGTGGCGACGGCGGCGGCAGCCCCGGGCCCGGGGTCATCACCGTCTCGGCGATCGGCACCTGCGCGCCGCACGTGACGCACGCGCCCGCCGGGGTCACCTCGCCGCCGCAGGAGGCGTGCACGAAGACGCGCCGGCGGCCTTCGGGGGCGTAGAACTCGTCGCCCCAGGCCGACAGGGAGCGGACGACCGGCCACAGCGCGAGGCCCTTCGCGGTCAGCTCGTACTCGCTCCGCTTGCCCGGCCCCGGGACGCGGGTCATGACCTCTTCGCGGACCAGGAACTCCAGCCGTTCGGTCAGCACCGCGCGGGGGGTGCCCAGGTGCTCCAGGAAGTCGCTGAACCGCCGGACGCCGAAGACCGCGTCGCGCACGATCAGCAGCGTCCAGCGCTCGCCGACGATCTCGAGGGCGCGCACGATCGAGCAGGCCTGGCCGGTGTACTCGCGGGGGAGTGCCATGCGCCCCAGTGTGCCACAGAAAGGTTCGGTGAACGAACAAACCGTGCTAGCCTCCGGGCGAATAGTTCGGTCACCGAATCAACTGGAGCTCGCATGGACCGCCGCCCGGCCGCTGTGCTCGTCGCCTCCGGCGGCGGCACCCTGCTCGCCATGTTCGTGTTCACCGCGCCGCTCTCGATCGTCCCGTCGGTGGCCCGCGGGCTCGGCGCCGGCGCGATCGCGACGTCGTGGATCCTCAGCTCGATGAGCCTCGGCCTGGCGGTCGCCCTCCTGTCGGCCGGCGCGATCGGCGACGACTTCGGCCGGCGGCGCGTGTTCGCGGCCGGCGGGGCGGTGCTGGCCGCCGGGTCGCTGCTGTGCGCGATCGCGCCCGGGCCGTTGACCTTCATCGTCGGCCGGGTCGTCGAAGGGCTCGGGGCGGCCGCGCTGATCGCCTGCGGTCTCGCCGTGCTCGGCCACGCCTTCCCGGACGCCGCCGGCCGCGCCCGCGCCACCGGGGTGTGGGGCGCGTGCCTCGGCGCCGGCATCGCGATCGGCCCGGTGGCCGGCGCGGTCCTCGACCTCGCCGCCGGCTGGCGCGTGCTCTACCTCGTCACCACCGTGCTGTCCCTCGGCGTCGCCGTGCTGGGCCGGGTCCTGCTCGACGAGTCCGTCTCGGGCCGGGCGCGCAAGGTCGACGTCGCCGGCTCGCTGCTGCTCGGCGGCGGCCTCGCGGCCCTGCTCGCCGCGCTCACCGAAGGCCGCCAGGGCTGGACGAGCCCCCTGGAGGTGATGCTCCTCGTCGCCGCGGTCGTCTTGCTCGCCGTGTTCTTCGCGCACCAGCGCCGGGCCGAGGGCGGGATGCTCGACCTCACGTTGTTCCGCCGCCCGGCGCTGCTTTCGGCGACGACCGGCGCGTTCGTGGCGGGCGGCGGCGTCACGGCGTTGATGGCCTTCCTGTGCACGATGCTGGAGAACGGCCTGGCGTTCACCCCGCTGACGGCGTCGCTCGTGGTGCTGACGTGGTCGGCGACCAGCGTGGTCTCGGCGCTGCTGACCCGGCGCCTGCCCGCGGCGTTCTCCGGCGGGGCGCGGCTGAGCGCCGGCCTGCTGGTGGTGGCCGCCGGCCTGGTGCCGCTCGCGTTCGTCACCCCGGGCTCCGGCGCGGGCCCGCTGCTCGGCGGGCTGCTGCTGGCGGGGCTCGGCACCGGCGTGGTGAACGCGTCGCTGGGCCGGGAAGCGGTGGCGAGCGTGCCGCCGCACCGGGCCGGGATGGGCAGCGGCATCAACAACACCAGCCGGTACGTCGGCGCGGCGCTGGGCGTCACCGTGGTGACGGTGCTGGCGGTTCACCCGTCGGCGACCCCGGCGACGGACCTGGTCGCGGGCTGGAATGTGGCCGTACTGGTGGGAATCGCGCTGTCGGTGGCCGGCGCGGCGGTCATCGCCGCCCTGGGCGCGGCGGCGAAACGCGCCGGGGTTCCCGTCGCCGGGTAGACCGGGCGGTCACCCGTACACGGGAGATGGGTGTCACACGATCGGGTCGTGACGATCTTCCCACCGCGTTGTCTGTCCTGTGTGGAAGAACAATCAAGGGGCTTCCGCGAGAACACAACGCATTCCCGATGTGCGAAGGAGACGTCATGACGAACGCCACCGCCACCAAGGTGCCCGCCCAGCAGGCACCGTCCGACCAGGCCAAGAAGGGCGGCGACGGCGCGCTGGTGACGACCGAGGGCGCCACGTCGATCGCCGACGTCGTCGTCCAGAAGATCGCCGGCCTGGCCACGCGCGAGATCCCCGGCGTGCACGCCCTCGGCGGCGGCGCCGCGCGGGCCTTCTCCGCGATCCGCGAGCGGATCCCGGGCGCGACCGCCTCGGCCGGGCAGGGTGTGTCGGTCGAGGTCGGCGAGAAGCAGGCGGCCGTCGACCTGCAGATCGTCGTCGAGTACGGCGTGTCCATCGCGGACCTGTCGCGTTCGGTGCGCCGCAACGTGATCACCGCCGTCGAGCAGATGACCGGCCTGGAGGTGGTCGAGGTGAACATCAACGTCGGCGACCTGCACCTGCCGTCCGAGGACGAGGGCGAGACCACCGAAACCGGCCGG
The DNA here is from genome assembly GCF_035975215.1 of Amycolatopsis sp. NBC_01307. Taxonomy (NCBI): domain Bacteria; kingdom Bacillati; phylum Actinomycetota; class Actinomycetes; order Pseudonocardiales; family Pseudonocardiaceae; genus Amycolatopsis; species Amycolatopsis sp. NBC_01307. Next base: position 2,252,153 of record NZ_CP108403.1, read on the forward strand.
GTGCAGTGAATCCCGAACCCGACGCCGCCCGGATCGCGGCCGCCGTGCGGATCGCACCCGGCGTGACCGGGCTGCACGGCGGCCGGTTCGGCGAGATCGCCACGCTCGACCCGCCGCGGCGGGTCGCGGGCGTGCGCGTCCGCGACGAAGACGTCACGATCGCGGTCACCACGCGCTACCCGCTGGTGGCCGCGGACGTCGCCGCGGCCGTGCGCACCGCCGCCGCCGTCGCGGGGCGGCCGGTGCACGTCGTGATCGCGGACCTGGCCGAACCGGCCGGCGCCGCACCGGAGATCCCCGCACCGGAGATCCCCGGACCGGAGATCCGCGGAAAAGTGGTTGCCGCACAAGAGAAGGAGAGGGTCTCGTGAAGTCCACGCAGCTGGGTCTGCTCACCGGCCTCGTCCTGGGGCTGGCCGTCGCGTTCGGCGGCTTCGGCGCGTTCGCCGCGGTCGCCGTGCTGGGGGCGATCGGCTTCCTGGTCGGGCGCTACCTCGACGGCAAGCTCGACCTGTCGCAGCTCTCCGGCCGCGATCGGGGCTGAGCGTGACCACCACCCTGACCGCGCCGGTCGCCGAGCGCGGCGTGCTGACCATCTCGGCGCAGGCGGTCGAACGGCTGGCCGCCTGCGCCGTGCTCGAGGTCGACGACGTCGGCGGCGCGGCCGGCCGGGTCCTCGGCGTCAGCCTGAGCGGCGAGGACCTCGACCACTCCGCGAAGGTGAGCGCCCACGTCGGCGACGGGACCGTGACGCTCGACGTCCGGATCTCGATCGTCTACCCCGCCTCGGTCGCGCGCACCACCGAACGGGCGCGTGAACACCTCGTGGAGCGGGTGGAGGAGCTGACCGGGCTCACGGTCACGCGCGTCGACCTCGTGGTCACCGCCCTGCACACCACCGCGGGCCAAGTACGGAGGGTCGAATGAAACGCCGTCCCCGCCGGAGCGTCCCGGCCGTCCTGACCGCGGTGGTGGTGCTGGCCGCGTGCGTGCTTGTCGCCGTCGTGGCGGTCCAGCTGATCCTCGGTGAACGTCCGTGGGTCAGCCCGGACTCGGTCGCGTCCCGGCTGCACGACCTGCGGTGGACGGACGTGCTGCCGGCCGTGGCCGGGGGCGTCGTCGCGTTGCTCGGGCTCGTCTTGGTGCTCGGCGCGATCCTGCCGGGGACCATGACCGTGCTGCCGCTGGGCGGATCGTTCGACGCGGGCGCCGCTCGCGGCGGCTACCGCTCGACGCTGCGCGCCGCCGCGGCGGGCGTCGACGGCGTGTCCGGTGCCGCGGTCAAGCTCGGCACCCGGCGGGTGAAGGTCCGGGTCGAGACGGCCCGGACCCGGACCGACGGCCTCGCCGACGCCGTCCGCGAGGCGGTCGGCCACCGGCTCGACCAGGTCGGCCCGGCCACCCGGCCGGCCGTCTCGGTGCGGGTCCGCGCTCCCCGGAGGAAGTCATGACGAACCTGAACCGTCCCGCCCGGCTCAACCGCGTCCTGCTCGGCCTGGTCGGGCTGGTGCTGCTGGCCGCGGGCGGGTTCGCGGTCGCGACGCACTTCCGCCGGCTGACCGTCGTCGACCCGGGGTCGCCGCTGGTCCCGGGCACGGCGTCGCCGCCGACGTGGGTGCTCTACGTCGCCGCCGCGGTGGCCGTGGTGCTCGGGCTGCTGGTGCTGCGCTGGCTGCTCGCCCAGCTGGCGCGCCGCCCGCGGACGCAGACGTGGCGCTTCGAACAGGACCCGGACCGCGGCCGGACCGAACTGGCCGCCGACGCCGCGGTGGCGCCGTTCACCGAGGAGCTCCGGACGTATCCCGGCGTGCACCAGGCCCGGGCCACGCTGGCCGGGACCCGGGAGGACCCGACGCTGGCGCTGGTCGTCTCGGTGGAGCAGGACGGCGACCCCACGGAGATCCGCGAACGCCTGGAGACCGAGGGCCTGCCGCGGCTCCGGCAGGCGCTCGACCTCGACGCGGTCCCGGTCGCGATCGAGTTCCGCTTCACCACGTCCGCCGGCCCTCGCATCCGCTGACGCGGCGTCCCGGGTCGTAAAGTTCCGTATCTGCGGCCGTATCGTGGCTGTACGCCGCGACCACGGTGACTTAGCGTGGAGGGATGGAACCGTCAGCAGTCGGGCTCCTGGTCACCGGGACCGGGTGCGCGTCGCGGGTGATCGGGATCGGCGAGCTGCGGGAGCGGTCGCGGATCCGGCTCGACGTCGAGTACGTGACCCGCCGCCGGCACGAGCGGCACGAGGTGCACGGCGTGCACCTGTACGACGTCCTGCGCGAAGGCCCGCTGCCGGTGGACACGCGGCACAAGATGGCGAGCCTGACGGTGGTCGTGCTGGCGGTGGCCGAGGACGGGTTCCAGGTCGCGCTGTCGCTGGCGGAGCTGGATCCGGAGTTCGGTGCCTGCGCCGCGTTGCTGGCGACCCGCTACAACGGCGAGCTGCTCGCCCGCCCGACGCTGGTGATGCCGAGCGACCAGCGGGCCAGCCGGTACGTCCGCGGACTGGCCCGGCTGCAGCTGATGTGCGTCGCCGGCGACCCGGTCCGGAACGGCGTGCGCGGTTCCGGACCGGATCGGGTCAGCGGCGGCCGCTGATGGTGGACGCGCCGGCGTAACGGGCTTCGGCGCCGAGCTCCTCCTCGATGCGGATGAGCTGGTTGTACTTGGCCGTGCGGTCGGAACGCGACAGCGAGCCGGTCTTGATCTGGCCGCAGTTGGTGGCCACGGCGAGGTCGGCGATCGTGGTGTCCTCGGTTTCGCCGGACCGGTGCGACATGACGGCCGAGTAGCCCGCCTTGTGCGCGGTCTCGACGGCGTCGAGCGTCTCGGTGAGCGTGCCGATCTGGTTGACCTTGATCAGGATCGAGTTGCCGATGCCGCGCTCGATGCCGTCCTTGAGCAGGTTCACGTTGGTGCAGAACAGGTCGTCGCCGACGAGCTGCACGCGGTCGCCGATCCGGTCCGTCAGCTGCTTCCAGCCCTCGAAGTCGTCCTGCGCCAGGCCGTCCTCGATGGAGATGATCGGGTACTTCGCGGTCAGCTCGGCGAGGTAGGCGACGTGCTCCTCGACGCTGCGCTTGCGGCCTTCGCCGGTGTAGTCGTAGACCTCGCCGGTGTAGAACTCGGACGCGGCCGGGTCGAGCAGCAGTGCGATGTCCTCGCCGGGCTTGTAGCCGGACTGCTCGATCGCGCGCAGGACGAACTCGAGCGCTTCGTCGGCGGAGCTGAGGTTCGGCGCGAAGCCGCCTTCGTCACCGACGTTGGTGCCGTGCCCGGCGTCGTGCAGTGACTTGCGCAGCGTGTGGAAGACCTCGGAGCCCATCCGGACGGCGTCGGCGAAGGTCTCCGCGCCGATCGGGCCGATCATGAACTCCTGGAAGTCGATCGGGTTGTCCGCGTGCGCGCCGCCGTTGATGATGTTCATCATCGGCATCGGCAGCAGGTGCGCGAACACGCCGCCGACGTAGCGGTAGAGCGGCAGCCCGCTGGCGGCCGCGGCGGCCTTGACCACCGCGAGCGAGACGCCGAGCGTGGCGTTCGCGCCGAGGCGGGCCTTGTTCGGGGTGCCGTCGAGGGCGATCAGCGCGTGGTCGACCTCGGTCTGCGCCTCGGCGTCGAGCCCGACGACCGCCTCGGCGATCTCGCCGTTGACCGCGTCGACGGCCTTGCGCACGCCCTTGCCGTGGAACCGCGACTTGTCCCCGTCGCGCAGTTCGACCGCTTCCTTCGTGCCGGTGGAGGCGCCCGACGGCACGGCGGCCCGGCCGAGCGAACCGTCCGCCAGCTCGACGTCGACCTCGACGGTCGGGTTGCCCCGGCTGTCGAGGACCTGGCGGCCGTGGACCCGGACGATGGCTGTCATGTGACTCCTCGATGAGTTCGCGCCGCGCACCGGTTACGGCGCAACGGCTGCAGGCGCGGCGCCACGGTGAGCCGCGAAACATCGGGAGACTAGCAGAAGTTACTGAATCGATCCTGAACTTTTCGTGAGCACGAGCCGCCGGGACGAGCGGCACCGCGAAGGCCGGTAGCATCCGGGAAATGGCGCCCCCTCGAACACCAGAGGCGACCCGCACCGGGCCGCGCCGGCGGGACGCGCAGGAGAACCTCGCGCGGATCCTGGCCACCGCGGTCGGCCTGTTCGCGGAACGGGGCCTCACCGTCACGCTCGCCGACGTCGCCAAGGCGGCCGGCGTGGGTGTCGGGACGGTCTACCGGACCTTCGCGACGAAGGACGACCTGATCCACGAGGTCTACGAACCCCGGTTCGAGGCGGCGGAACAGCAAGCGCTCGACGCGAGCACGGACGCGGACCCGTGGCACGGGATCGCCGGGTTCCTCGAAACCTGCGTCACGACGCTGGCGCCCGACCGCGGCTTCCGCGAGCTCCTGAACGGGTCCTACAGCGAAACGCTCGGCTGGTCCCGCCCGCGCACGCCGCACCGGCTGGCGAAGCTCGTCGAGGACAGCCACAACCGGACCGGGGCGCACCTCGAGCGGCTCGTCCGGCGCGCCCGCGAGGCCGGGCTCGTGCGGGACGACCTCGTCGCGGGTGACCTGCTGCTGCTGTCGATGGCCGTGCAGACGTCGGTCGACTTCGGCGGCCCGCGCCACCCGCGGCTGTACCGGCGGGTGATCGGGCTCGTGCTGGACAGCCTGCAGCCCGCCCGCGAGGCGCCGACGCCGTTGCCGGAGCCGGGGCTGACCAACCGGCAGATCGCGGCACTGGAACGGCAGCGGCGCCAGCGGATCGCGCCACCCGTGGCGACGTAGTTCCCTTATGCGATCGGCATGGTGAGCGTCGACCGGGCACAGTGGACGGTGTAGCGCGTGGCCGTGAACGCCGTCGCCGTCGCGATCGGTTCCCCGGTGCCGGGGTTGCGCGCGTAGCGGGGATGGGCGCCGCCGCTGACCTGCAGCCGCAGCCGGTGCCCGGCGGCGAACCGGTGCGCGCAGGCGCCCAGTTCGAGTGACACCGTCGTGGCGCGGCCGGGATCGAGCCGCCGGAAGACCTCGGTGACGTTGCGGGAGCGGCCGCGCGGGTCGACGTCGCAGAGCCGGACGAACACGTCCGCGTGCGGATTGTCGGTTTCCAGCGCCAGTTCCACCCGCGGCGCCCCGATGACCTCCAGCGCCGAGCCGAGCGGTTCGGAGGTGAACGTCAGCACGTCCGGCCGGGCTTCGAGCGTGCGGTTGTCCCGCGCCCCGGCACCGGCCGACATGTGCCGGCCGCCGACGGCGGGTGTCGGATCGGCCGGGTCGTACCGGAACCCGGTGGACGCGCCCTCGACGTCGGCGGTGTCGCCGAGCCGCCCGTCGGCCCGCGGGTGCAGCACGCGGTCGGTGGTCGCGGGCGGCCACGACGGCAGCGTCCGCCACTCGCCCGCGCCGGTGACGTGCACGCGGACCGGTTGTGAGCGTGCGGGACCGCCGTCGAGGTGCTGTTCGAGCCAGGCCAGGGTCTCCCGGTCGATCACGCGCGCGGCGGCGGCGAGGGTGTCCAGGTGCTTCCACGGCCCGATCGTGAGCGCGACGTCGACGTCCCTTGTGGACAAAGCCCGGTACTGCTCGAGGGTCTGGTCGAGGAAGACGTCGTGCCAGCCGCCGACGAGCAGGACCGGGGCCTCGACCTCGGTGAGGCTTTCGCTTGCGTCGTAAGCGTTCCAGAAGGGATCGGCCGGATCCGCGTGGGACAGCCACCCGGCGAACCACGGCGCGGCGCCGTCGAGCGCGGTCTCCGCGGCCGCGCCGAGGGGCGTCTCGTGCGTGGCTTTGCGCGCCCGGCGGCCGGACGTCATCGCCTGGCGCAGCCCGCCGTCGCTCTGGGCGAGCACGGTGGCGCTCCAGCCGAGGAAGTCGGCCAGGGCGAACGCGCCGGTGCCGTACATCGCGCGGGCCATGTCGTGCGGGCCGGCGACCACCACGGCGGCCTTCAGCTCGGGCGGCGGGTCGCGCAGCAGGGACCACTGGCTCCAGCCGAGGTAGGAACCGCCCAGGGTGGCCAGCCGGCCGTCGAACCACGGCTGCTCGCGCAGCCAGGCGACGGTGTCCTGGCCGTCGGCGGCCTCCTGCGTCATCGGCCGGAGCACGCCCGACGAGCCGCCGGTGCCGCGGACGCTCTGCACGAGGACGTGGAAACCGCGCGCCGCGAGCATCCGGCCGTGCAGCAGGCTGACCGGCAGCCCGCGGCCGTACGGCGACCGGATCAGCACGGTGCCGCGCGCCCCGGCCCGCGGCTCGTAGTGGTCGGTGACCAGTTCGGCGCCGTCACGGGCAGGCACCCGCAGCCCGCGCGTGATCGTGTACGCCGTGCGCGCCGGCGGCAGCGAGAACGCCCGGGTGTGGACGGCCCCGGCCGCGCGGGCGATGAGGCCGGGGGTCGACGGTGCTGGCATGTGCGGCTCCTCGTGCTCGGCCCCGTCAGCGTACCGGAACAGCTATTCCGGCAAGGGCCGGCTTCCGGGACGGACAGTCCGGTACCGGCTACTCCGGCCTGGTCAGCCCGTCCAGCACCAGGGTGATGACGCCGTCGGCCTCGGCCCGCCAGTCGGGGCGGTCGTGGGCCGCGCCGATGCCGTGCAGGGCCATCATGACGGCGCCGGCGCCCACGTCGTCGCGGACGGAGCCGCCTTCCACCGCGGCGGCCACCAGCTCGGTGACGGCCTGCTCCAGCGCCAGGCTGCCGTCGGCGAGCGCACTCGAGCCGGTGGTCATGAGCGTGGCCAGGGTCCGGGCGAGGCCCTGGTGGGCGTCCATGTGGTCGACCATGCCGCGCAGGAAGGCCGCCAACGCCTCCTGCGCGGGCAGGGTGGCCCGCAACCGGCGGGCGCGGTCGCACAACGCGGCGACCTCCTCGTGGTAGACCGCCTCGGCCAGCGCCTCCCGGGTGGGGAAGTGGCGGTACAGCGTGCCGGTGCCCACGCCGGCCAAGCGCGCGAAGTCGTCGAAGCGCAGGTCGAAGAAGCCCCCGGCGTCGAAGACCTCCCGGGCCTTGGCCACCAGGGCGTCGCGGTTGCGCCGGGCGTCGGCGCGCAACGGCTTGTCGGAACCTCGCGTTGACAACCGGACCCGGCCTCCCTAGCTTGAGAAGTGGAGATGACCTCCATTTCCATCCTAGCTCATGAGGTGTGCTTTGCGGATCCTGATGTTCGGCCGCGGCGTGATCGCCACGGTGTACGGCTGGGCCCTCGAACGGGCCGGGCACGAGGTCGAGTTCTACGTCCGGCCGGGCCGCGCGGCGGCGTACGGGGGAGCGGTGGACCTCGACCTGCTCGACACGCGGCGGCGGCCGTGGGGGCAGCGGGTCGTCGAGAAGTGGCCGGTGCGCTACCGCGAAGAGCTGGCGCCGGACCACGACTTCGAGCTGATCGTGCTGAGCGTGCAGCACCACCGCCTCGCGGAGGCCGCGGCGTTCCTGGCCCCGCGCGTCGGCGCGGCCACCGTGCTGGTCTTCGGCAACCTCTGGGCCGAGCCGACGGCCGCGATCGGCGCGCTGCCCCTCGACCGCGTCGCGTGGGGCTTTCCCCAAGCCGGCGGCGGTTTCGGCGCGGACGGCGTGCTCCGCGGGGCGCTGCTGCCGCAGGCCGTCTTCGGCACCCTCGACCGGCCGCCGACCGACCGGGAGCAGGCCGTGCGCCGGGTGTTTCGCGAGGCCGGGTTCCGGCCGCGGGAGAAGCCCGACTTCCGCGGCTGGCTGTGGGTCCACTTCGCGTTCAACGCGGGCGTGCACACGCAAGGCCTGAAACTGGGTTCGCTGGCCCAGCTGGCCGGGTCGACGCGCGCCTTTCGCGAAGCGCTGCTGACCGGCCGCGAACTGCTCCCGCTCCTCGAAGCACGCGGCGTCGACCTGCGACGCCACCGGGGCGGGGTGGTGGGGTTACGGGCGCCCGCCTGGCTGACGGCCCCCGTGCTCGCCTGGCTGACCGCGCACTTCGCGCCGCTGCGCGTGAACTTCGAGGCGCAGTCCGACCCCGGGACCGAGGAACCGCGCGAGATCTGCCGCGACACCCTGGCGGAAGCGCGGCGGCTGGGCGTCGCGGTACCCCGCCTGGAAGCGGCGGAACCGACCTTCGCGCGCGAAGGGGAGGCCCGTCCGTCAGCGGTGTGAGCCAAGGAGTGTCGGACAAAAACCAACCATCTTCGCAAACTTTCAGAATGCTACTTTCGTAGCTAACCGAGACCCGAGCCCGTCTGGTCTGCTCGTGATCACCACCTTCCAGGTCCCCTGAAGGGAGATGTTCATGCAGGTAGACGGACGTTCGGTGGTCCGGCGGGCCGCAGTGGCGCTCATCGCGGCCGGGGCGCTCGCCGTCGTGACCGCACCGGGCGCCGCGGGTGCCGGCCCGCGGATCGTGGGCGGGACGGCGACCACCATCGACGAGTTCCCGGCCACCGTCATCTTCAACGTCAACGGTGCGCAGCACTGCGCGGGCACCCTGGTCGCGCCGGACAAGGTGCTGACCGCCGCGCACTGCACCGACGGCGTCGAGGCGTCGCAGATGGAGATCATCGGCGGCCAGACCAAGTTCAGTGACACCTCCGGCGAGAAGGCCGGCGTGAGCGACGTCTGGCAGAACCCGGGCTTCGACATGACCGGCATGCAGCACGACAACTCCGTGCTGACGCTCGACAAGGAGCTGCCCTACAAGCCGGCGACGCTGGTGCAGTCGGCCGACGACGCCGCGTACCAGGCGGGTGCCGACGTCACCGTGGTCGGCTGGGGCGCGACGTCCGAGGGCGGCGACGTCTCCGACACCCTGCTGAAGGTGTCGGTTCCGGTGGTGGACAACGATTCCTGCGCCACGGCCTACAGCACGGGCGGCAACAGCTACGACAAGGCGTCGATGTTCTGCGCCGGTGTGCCCGAGGGCGGCAAGGACTCCTGCCAGGGCGACTCCGGCGGCCCGGCCTACGTCGAGGGCAAGCTCGCCGGCATCGTGTCGTGGGGCCAGGGCTGCGCGCGCAAGGACTTCCCGGGCGTGTACACCAAGGTGGGCAACGACTACGCGGACATCAGCACGCACATCGGCTGATCCGGCGGGAACGACGACGACGGCCCGGGAGCGAAACCCGGGCCGTCGTCGTGTTCAGGCGTCCAGGCCGAGGTGCTCGCGCAGGGTGGTGCCGGTGTACTCGGTCCGGAACGAGCCGCGTTCCTGCAGCAGCGGCACGACCTTGTCCGCGAACTCGTCGAGCCCGCCCGGCGTGACGTGCGGGACGAGGATGAACCCGTCGCTCGCGTCCGCCTGGACCAGGTCGTCGATCGTGGCGGCGACGGTCGCGGGGGAGCCGATGAACGTCTGCCGGCCGGTGACCTCGATGATCAGCTCGCGGATGGACAGGTTCTTCGCCTCGGCGAGCTGCCGCCACTCCTTCGCGGTGGCCTGCGGGTCGCGGTACATCCGGACGCTGGCCCGGCCGCGCGCGATCGTGTGCTCCCCGAGCACCGGGTCGATGTCGGGCAGCGGGCCGTCCGGGTCGTAGCCGGACAGGTCGGCGTTCCACAGCTGCTCGAGGAACTTGATCGCGGTCTGCCCGCTGACCTGCTGCAGCCGGACGACGTGGGCGCGTTCGTGGGCGTCGGCGTCGGTGTCGCCGAGGACGAACGTCGCCGCGGGCAGGATCACCAGCTGCTCGGACGTCCGGCCGTACTTCGCCAGCCGGCCCTTGACGTCGGTGTAGAACGCCTGCCCGGCCTCCAGGGTGCCGTAGCGGCTGAAGATCGCGTCCGCGGTGGCCGCGGCGAACTCGCGGCCCTCGTCGGAGTCGCCGGCCTGGATGATCACCGGGCGGCCCTGCGGGCTGCGCGGTACCGGGAACCGGCCCTCGATGTCGAAGTGCTTGTCGTGGTGGGCAAAGGCGCCCGCGGCGGGATCCCGGAGGAAGACGCCGCTGCCGGCGTCGGCGGCGATCTCGTCGCCGCGCCAGGAGTCGAACAGCTCCCAGGCGGTGCGCAGGAACGTCTCGGCGCGGTCGTAGCGCTGGTCCTGCGGGAGGTACCCGGCACGCCGGAAGTTCTCGCCGGTGAAGGCGTCCCACGACGTGACGACGTTCCAGGCCGCGCGCCCGGCGGAGAGGTGGTCGAGCGAGGCGAACTGGCGGGCCACCTCGAACGGCTCGTTGAACGTCGAGTTGATGGTGCCGGCCAGGCCGAGCCGTTCGGTGACCGCGGCCAGCGCCGAGAGCACGGTGAAGGTGTCGGGGCGGCCGACGACGTCGAGGTCGTAGATCTCGCCGTTCTGCTCGCGCAGGCGCAGGCCCTCGGCGAGGAAGAAGAAGTCGAACTTGGCGCGTTCGGCCGTCTGCGCGAGCCTGACGAACGAGCTGAACTCGATGTGGCTGCCGGCCTCGGGGTCGCTCCACACGGTCGTGTTGTTCACGCCGGGGAAGTGCGCCGCGAGGTGGATCTGCTTGCGGGGCTGGGTCATCGCGGGCCTCCTCAGGCGGCGTAGCGGTTGGCGGGCTTGGCGAGGCCGAGCAGGCCGCGCAGGGTGTCCGCCTCGTACTCGGTGCGGAAGGCGCCGCGGGCGCGCAGCTCGGGGACCAGGCCCCGGGTGATCGCGGTCAGGTCGTGCGGCACCGCGCCCGGCCGCAGCCGGAACCCGGAGAGCCCGGCCGCCTGCCAGTCGAGCAGCAGGTCGGCGAGGCCGGCGGGCGTGCCGGTGAAGACGTGGGCGTCCGAGGTGTACTTCGCGCCGGAGAGGTCGTCGAGCCGGGCCAAGCGGTCGGCCGCGGCCCGCTCGGTCTCCTCGAGGAACACGACGACGTCGCCGAACACGTGCAGCGTCTCGGCCGCGCGGCCGGCCCGGTCCTGCTCGTCGCGCACCGCGGTGACGATCTCGCCGGCCTGCGCGCGGTCGAACGGCGTCACGTAGACGACGTCGGCCGAGCGGGCGGCGAGCCGGTAGGGGACCGCGGCGTGCGCCAGCGCGGTGACCGGTGGCTGGCCCTGCGGCGGGCGCGGGGTGATCGACGGGCCCTTGACCTTGAACCAGCGGCCTTCGAAGTCGATGTAGTGCAGCTTCTCCCGGTCGACGAACCGGCCGGTCGCGACGTCGCGGATCTCGGCGTCGTCCTCCCAGCTGTCCCACAGCCGGCGCAGCACCTCGACGTAGTCCGCGGCCTCGTCGAACAGCTCCGACAGCGGGCTCACGACGTCCGGGGTGGTGGAGTCCTCGAGCCGGAATTCGCCGAACTCTCGTCGGCCGAAGTGCCGGTTGTCCGCGGGCCGCCCGGCGACCTGGACGCGGACGCCGGCCCGGCCGCCGCTGACGTAGTCGAGCGTCGCGATCGCCTTCGACAGGTGGAACGGCTCGGTGTGGGTGACGATCGCGGTCGGCACGAGCCCGATGTGCGAGGTCAGCGGCGCGACGCGGGCGGCGATCAGCACCGCGTCGAGGCGGCCCTGGACGAGGTCGGTGCGTTCGCCCGGCCGGTCGAGGTACTGCTCGGTCTGCAGGGCCAGCGAGTCCTCGAGGGTGACGAAGTCCAGCTTGGCCGCTTCGGCCTCGCGGACCAGGTCGGCCCAGTACCCCGCGGTGAGCAGCTCACCCGGCCGCGCCCCCGGCTCCCGCCACGCGGCGGGGTGCCACCCGGCACCGTCCAGCGCGACGGCGATCCGTGGTCCGTTCCCTGCTGCCATCCCGGCTTTCCTTCCCTCGTCCCGTCGCCTCAGTGTGCGCCGGTTCCCGGTGGCCGGGCCGGAGTGGCCAGGGGATGGGAAAGTGGGAAGTTTCCCGGCGGCCCGGGAATAACCGGGACGTGAAACGGCCGCCGCACTCCGGAGTGCGGCGGCCGTTTCGGGCCGGGGCCCGGTGAGATCAGTCCTTGTGACCCGTCACGGCGTCCTTGACCTTGTCGGCGGCCTGCTTGAGGGCGCCCTTGCCCTGCTCGGCCTTGCCTTCGGCCTGCCACTGCTCGTTCCCGGTGGCGTCGCCGACCTTTTCCTTGGCCTGGCCCTTGAGCTCTTCGGCCTTGTGTTCCGCCTTGTCGTTCATCGTCCACCTTTCCTGGGGTGCGGTACGGCTACCCGGTGCCGCGGCGGATACACATCGGGCCGGGTGCGGGGGCACGGCCGTCGCCCACCCCGGGGCGAAACTCCGAAAACGGACCGAAACCCCCCGCGGATCTGACATCATGCGGGCGGATGTCACCAGACCGCGCAAGGGAGACACGATGTCCGCGCACATGGACGAGCTGATCGCCCAGTTCCAGAACTTCCAGGCGAAGGTTCGCCAGGCCGAGACCCGGTTCGCCGGGGTCGGCGACATGCAGGAGCGGATCGCCCAGGTGGCGACGACCGTGACCTCGCCGGACGGCAACGTCACGGTCGTGGCCGGGGCCGGCGGGACCGTCACCGACCTGCGGCTCGCCGCGGGGGCCACGCACCTCGAAGCGGGCCGGCTGGCGGCGATCATCATGACCACCCTGCGCCAGGCCGTGGCCGGGGCCGTCCAGCAGCAGGCCGGGATCGTGGACGACGCCTTCGGCGACACGCTCGGCGTCAACACGCAGGAGCAGGTGCGCGAGGCCCAGACCGAAGCCTTCGGAACCACGGCGGAACCCCCTGCGTCGGAGCCCCAGGGGCCGCAGCAGCCCCAGGCCGCACCGCGACGCCGGCCCGCCCCGCGGGACGACGACTACTTCGAAGAGAACACGATCCTCCGCCGCGACTGACCCCGACCGAGAGAGCTCCCGCGATGCCAGAAGGAATCCAGACCAACATCGGCGCGATCTCCGCGTACGCCCGGCAGCTGCCGTTCTACGAGCAGGAAGCCGACAAGTTCGGCGCCAAGATCGACGCCGCCGACGTCACGGACGAGGCGTGGGGGCTCATCGGCCTGTTCGCGAAGCAGGGCTACACCGACCGGCTCGGCGAGCTGCGGTCGCTGCTGACCGACCTGAAGGACGGCGTCGACGGCTTCACCACGAAGCTGACCAAGGCCGCGGAGATGTACCAGGGCATGGAAGACGCCGGCGTGATCACGTTCGGCCGGTACGAGGCGCAGATCGACGCGATCGGGGAGGGCAAGTGAGCGAGCACAAGAGCATCGCCGACGCGCTGGACGTCCAGCCCTACGACGAGAGCACGGGCGCGAACCTCGACCGCGCGGCGGGTTACGTGCCGGTGGCGGGCACGGCCTACAAGGCGGGCAAGTCCATCGGGGAGCACGCCCAGCAGGCGGCCCAGGCGGGCAACTTCGGCGAGCTGGCCTCCGCGGGCGGCGCGCTGGTCGGCGACGGCGCGAAGTTCGTCGGCGCGGCCGCCGGCGACATGGTCACCTTCGCCATGGACCCGATCGGCTGGCTCGTCAGCCACGGCCTGAACATGCTGCTCGAGCTGGTCCAGCCGCTGCAGGACGCGCTGCACCAGGTCACCGGCGACGGCCCGGCCATCGGGCACGCGTCGGAGAACTTCGTCACCATCGCTCAGGGCTTCGTCGCGCTCGCCGAGGACTTCGAGAAGACCGGCGACACCGCGCTGGCCGAGTGGGTGGACGACGCCGGCAACGCGGCGAAGGAAGCGCTCGGCGACTTCTCCTCGGGCATCCGCGGCGTCGGCTCGGCCGCTGGTTCGGTGGCCGAGGTGCTGCAGATGTGGTCGATGGTCATGGTCGTCATCGAAGAGGTGATCAAGGGGATCATCACCGAGCTGGTGTCCTGGCTGATCACGCTCTGGCTGCCCGCGCTGGCGGCGTCGGTGATCAGCTTCGGCAGCTCGGTGGCCGCCGCGATGACCGCGTCGGTCGCCAAGGCCGCCAGCGTGCTGAAGAAGGTGACCGGCTACCTGGGCAAGTTCGGCAAGCTGCTCGACACCTTCATCGAGTTCATGGCGAAGTACTCGACGAAGCTGGTCGAGTTCACCACCAAGCTGCGGGTCGGCGTGATGCCCGGCCAGACCAAGTTCGGCTTCGGCGCGGTCGCCCAGGGCTTCCAGCCGAGCAACCGGGTGCTCACGACGATGTTCGGCACCTCGGCGGGCGCCGGACCGCTGCTAGCCGGCGCGGGCGTCAAGGCGGGCATCGGCGCGGCGAAGGGCGCCTTCGCCGAGGGCAAGGAAGCTGTCACGCCCGAGGGGGACGAACCGTGGTTCGACAAGAGCGAGATCGGCGGGGACCGGAGTCCGGAGGACACCCGGAAGGACCTGGACATCTAGAGACGCGGGCGGCCGAACTCCAGGACCGCGCGGAACGCTGGTCGGCCGACGCCCAAGTCCGTCCGGGCTTCCGGGAACGCGTCGAGGGTGTTCTCCGGGACCACTGGCACGAGCCGGTGATCGTCCTGCGCCTGGGGGACACGGACCTGGGTTTCGACGTCCCCGGCCGCCGCCACGACGGGACGGTGGCGGGAAAGCGGCTGATCCGCCGGTTCTTCTGGAACATCGCCCGCGGCATCGGCGGCGCGGTCGTGTCCGTCTTCGTCCTGGCCAACGGCGGCGGCGGGGGCCGTCCGTTCCAGCGGGAGATCCGCGTGTCAGGCCCGGCGGACGCCCAGGCGCTGGACCTGACCGACCGCCTGGGCTCGGCGAGCGGCCCATGGCTGGCGTTCTCCCCGACGGCGGTAGCCGTGGTGGACACGGGCTCGACGTACGTCGACCCGGCCGACGCGCCGGCGCCGCGGATCGTCTGGGAGGCCCGGAAACCCGAGGCTCCGGCGGTCGGCTTCCGCAAGCAGGAGCTGACCTGGCCGGACGGTTCGGTGTTCCGCTTCCCGCTGCACGGGCGTTCGGAGGAGCAGCACCTGCGGAAGTTCCTGGAGTGGCCGGACGTGGTGCACTGGAACGGCCGCCCGGAGTAGGACAGCCGGAGCACGCGCCTCGGCGACCCGGCCAAAGACGGCCGCCGGGGCGGCCAACACGGAGGCCGGAGTGGCTGACAACGCTACCCGGGGCGCCAGTTACTGCGCCCGCGACGGCCAACGCGCGGGCCTGGGCACAGCCAACGCGGCTGCTGGAGTGGGGGCACGGCGCTCGGAGTGGCCAACATGGCCGGTGGAGCGCCAACACCGCGGCCGTGGCGGCCAAAACACCGCCCGGAGCAGCCACGTGCGGCGGCGAGAGGGCCGAATCCCGGGCCCAACGGTGCTGCACTGTGCCCGGGATTGCCAAACGCGGCGGCCGGCGGCCGCCAACACGCTGCCGAGAGCGGCCGACACTGTGCCCGGAGTGGCCAGCACACTGGCCGGAACTGCCAACACGGCTGCCGGAGCGGCCGACACACTGCCCGCGGCGGCCAACACTCTGCCTGGAGCAGCCGAGACGGTGCCGGACGGGCCGAACACGTTGCCCGCAACGACCAACACGGCGGCCGGATCGGCCAACGCGCGGCTGGAGTGGCCGACTCAGCGCTCGAAGCAGTCAACACGGTGCCAGGAGTGGCCAGCATGGCGTCCGGAGTGGCCAACACTCTGCCTCGACCGGCCAACACTGCCCGCAGCGGCCAACACCCTGCCCGGAGTGGCCGACGAGCGGCCGGCGCGAGTTTCGGGTGGCTTAGCTCTGTGCGGGGGCCGGGTCGGCGAAGTGGAGGCCGTCGCGGCGGTGGCGGGGGCCCAGCTCCTCCGTCAAGATCGTGTCCAGGTCTCGCGCGGCCCTGCGCAGCGGCCGGCGGACCGTCCACAGCACGGTCAGCGTGGCGAACACGAGGATCACCACCGTGACGCCGAGAGCCGTGTCGGCGAGGAGCAGGATCGTCGCCGCCAGGACCAGGATCGGGGACAGCCCGGTGGTCGAGCGGCGGGCGTGGCGCGGGCGGTGCGTCCATGCACGCAAGCCCGCCTGTCGGTGGTGCGTGGTCATCCGTCCTCCACCCCTGCGCTCCGGCGGGTCGCTACGCTGCGTCCCCGCCATTAGCTCCAAAGTGTCGCAGACGAGGGCGTTCGGATGATCAGTCCAGACCGTGGTGTACCCGAAAGACTGTCCCCCATCGCCCGGTAGGCCGTACATGATCGGGCTGAATGCGCAATCAGGTGAGGTGCGTGTCGGAATAGTTCACCGGATCGGGTGATGGTCTACGGATTCCGCGCCGAAACGTCGTCACTCTGAACAGGACTGTTTAACCGCGGCCGCCACGGGCTATCACCAAGTGTGGCCCCCGAACGGAGCAGCGAGACGGCCGTCCACGCCGCGCGCCGGGCGCAGCTGGTGGACGCGGCCATCGACGTGCTCGCCCGCGACGGGTACGCCGCCGCGTCCACCGTGCGGATCGCGCGGGCGGCCGGGGTCAGCCGCGGCGTGCTCACCTACCACTTCCGGGACCGCGCCGACCTGGTCGCCGAGGTCGTCCGGACGGTGTACGCGCTCGCCGGAGCGGAGCTGGGGCCGCGGGTCGTCCGGGCCGGGTCGCCGCGGGCGAGCCTGCTCGCCTTCATCGGCGGCAGTATCGAGTTCTACGCCGCTTATCCCCGGCACCTGGCCGCGCTCAGCGCCGTCTTCACCGCGCAGGAGCGGGACGGCACCCGGCACCACCAGACCGAGCTGGACGACGTCGGCGCGTTGCTGCGCGCCGGGGTCGAGGCCGGCGAGTTCCGGGCCTTCGACGTCGCGATCATGGCCGGCACGATCCGCGCCGCGCTCGACGCCGCCCTGGTCCGCGTCACCGCCGACCGCACGCCCGCCACGGCGGCGCGGGTGCGCGACGAACTGGTCCGCACGTTCGACCTGGCGACCCGAAAGGAAACCCCATGACCGTCCGAGCCCGGATCGCCGGCGCGCTGACCGTGGCGCTGGCCCTGACCGCGGCCGCGTGCTCGAGCCCGCCACCCGAAGGGCCGCAGCTGACCGTCGGCACCACCAGCGGTCAGGTGCACGGCCTGGCCACCGCGTCGGCGCGGGAGTTCCTCGGCGTCCGCTACGCGCTCGCGCCGACGGGGGAGCGCCGCTGGACCGCGCCGCAGCCCGCGCCGGCCCCGGCCGGCGTCGTCGACGCGACCCGCCCCGGCGCCCGCTGCTCCCAGGGGACGCAGGCCGCCGGGACGTCCGAGGACTGCCTGTTCCTCAACGTGACGACCCCGCGCGACCAAGCGCCCGGCGAGCGGCTGCCGGTCATGGTGTGGTGGCACGGCGGGGGTTACACCAGCGGCTCCGGTGCCGACTACGACGCCCAGCGGCTGGCCTCGCGCGGGCACGTCGTCGTGGTCACGGTCAACTACCGCCTCGGCGTCTTCGGCTACCTCGGGCTGCCCGGCCTGGCCGGTTCGGGGAACTTCGGCTTCGCCGACCAGCTCGCCGCCACCCACTGGGCGAAGGACAACGCCGCGGCCTTCGGCGGCGACCCGGCCAACCTGACCGTCTTCGGCGAGTCCGCGGGCGGGATGTCGGCGTGCGCGCTGCTCACCTCGCCGCAGGCCGCCGGGCTCGTCCAGCGCGTCGCGATCTCGTCCGGCTCCTGCTTCCTGAACTGGCCCGCCGGCGGCCTGTTCCCCGGCGTCCCGGCGCAGACGCCCTACACCTCGCTGGCCACCGACCAGGCCGACGGCGTCGTGACCGCGAATCAGCTGGGCTGCACGGGTTCCGGCGCGCTGCAGTGCCTTCGCCGCCTGCCCGCCGACAAGCTGCTGCCGGTGAGCACGGCGTTCTCCGACCACCTCGCCTACGGCACCGAACTGCTGCCGGAGAACCCGCCGGACGCGGTCCGCGCCGGCCGGATCGCCCGCATCCCGGTCCTCTCGGGCGGCAACCACGACGAAGCCCGCTCGTTCATGGGCGGCGCGGCGATGGCCGACCCGTCCTCGATCACCGAGGCGACCTACCCGCAGCTCGTGCGGGCGGCGTTCGGCGTCCGCGCCGCGGACGTCCTGCGCGAGTACCCGCTGCAGCGGTTCCCGACGCCGGTCGAGGCGTTCTCGACGGTGATCACCGACGCGGCGTGGAGCTGTCCCACTCTGGCCGGCAACCAGGCCTTGGCGCGCACGACCAAGGTGTTCCCGTACGAGTTCGCCGAGTCGCACGCGCCGAACGTCAACCAGGTCAACGTGCCCGGCATGGCCCAGGGCGCGGCGCACGCCACCGACACGCCGTACCTGTTCGACCTCGGCGGCAAGAACCTGCTCACCGATCCCGCCCAGGCCCGGCTCGGGGAGCGGATGGTCGGCTACTGGAGCGGCTTCGCCCGCACCGGGACCCCGGCCGCGCCCGGGGCGGCGGACATCGTCCCGGGGACCGCCACCTCGACGAGCGTGCTGAGCCTGACGGCCGCCGGTGAGAACGTCGTCGACAGCGGATCCGACCACCACTGCGGCTTCTGGCCGCGGAACCCGTAGCCCGCCGGAAGTACTGCGCCGAACGTGCGACATGAGTAACGGAGCCGTCGCTCTCGGGGACTGACTTCTCAGTGCCATCGAGGAGCAGACCCGAGCAGCCGGAGGCCGTGGATGCAGATCGACCTGTTCAACGAGATCCAGAACCCCCGGCCGTGGCCCGAAGGCCACGAGCAGCTCAGGTTCGGCCAGGCGATCGAACAGGCCGTTCTCGCGGACGAACTGGGCTACGGGTGCTGGTGGCAGGTCGAGCACCACGGCGCGGGGGAGTTCAGCCTGTCGTCCGCGCCGGAGCTGATGCTGGCGGCGCTTTCCCAGCGCACCAGCCGGATCCGGCTCGGGCACTCCGCGGTGCTCGCGCCGGGCCGGTTCAACCACCCGATCCGCGTCGCCGAGCGCGCCGCGACGCTCGACCACCTCAGCGGCGGCCGGGTCGAGCTCGGCCTGACCCGCTCGACGATCCCGGAGTGGCGCCTGTTCGGCATCGAGCCGGACGACGCCCGCGCCCAGACACAGGAAGCCTTCGAGATGGTGCCGCGGATGTGGACCTCCGAACGGTTCTCCCACGAGAGCGACGCCTACCGCGTCGACGACGTCGCGATCGGGCCGAAACCCTTGCAGCGGCCCCATCCGCCGCTGTGGCAGGCGGCGGCGAGCGCGTCCTCCTTCGAGGAGGCCGGGCGCCGCGGCGTCGGCGTGCTGGGCACGACGATGTGGGAGTCGCTGGAGCGCGCCGGCCGGCTGATCGGCCTGTACCGGGCGGCGGCCGCGCAGTGCACCGACCCGGTCGGCGCGTTCGTCAACAACCAGGTCGGCTTCTTCACGTTCGTGCACTGCGCGGACACCGACGAGGAGGCGATGCGCAACGGCGCCGCCGCGGCCGCGGCCTGGTACACCGTGACGGCGTTGACGTTCTTCGAGGCGGCCAACGAGTTCGTCCGCCTCAACGCCCGCCAGCAGGAGCTGGTGGCGGCGCCGGACGGCGGTGGCCTGACGGGTGAGTTCCTGCGCGGCGAGGCGCAGAACGGCCCGACGGACGCGAACCTGCTGATCGCCCGGATCCTGCAAGGGGAATCGGTGCCGGACGACGAGATCTTCGAGGTGCTGAGCGCGCAGGACTCGCTGATCGTCGGCAGCCCGGACACCTGCCGCAAGAAGCTGCAGGCCTACGCCGATCTCGGCATCGACCGGCTGATGTGCCTGCAGCAGATCGGCGGCATCCCGCACGACAAGGTGCTGAAGAGCATCCGCCTGATAGGCGAGCTGATCCCGGACCTCGCCTGAGCCGCCCTGAGCTTCAGGCGGCGGCGCCGAGGTCGTCGAGCACCGGCGGCAGGCCCTCGGCCAGCATCCGGCGGCGGACCCGCTGCAGCAGGCGGGACATGACGAGCCCGCCGACGCCGCGGAAACCGGTGTGCGAGTAGGTGAAGCGGGTGCCCGCGGCGGTGTCCTCGAGGCGGTAGGTGACGAAGCTCGGCTCGTCGGTTTCCTTGTTGCGCCAGGTGAAGCGCAGCAAGGCCGGCGCGTCGGCGGCGAGGACCTCGCAGCGGACGACGCCGTCCCAGCCGGGCATGGGCTTGCCGACGAACCGGAACCGCGTGCCGACCTCGGGGACGAACCCCTCGGGACGGCCGCCCTGGCCGGTGGACGTCCACCGGGGGACCAGGGCCGGGTCGGTCAGCGCCCGCCACACGCGGTCGCGGGGGTGCGGGTACTCGGTGACGATCTCGAACTCGCTCACGGCGGCGTCCTCTCGTTGTTTACAGTCACCGTATCACTTCAGTGACTGTAAACAACGAGGGATCCGCCGTCAGTTCAGCTTGCGGGTGTCGGCGGGCAGGCCACCGCCGCCGTAGACGTCTTCGGCCAGCTTGGCCAGCGCGGTCAGCGCGACGTTCTGGCTCCACGGCCCGTACGACACCCGGGAGACGCCGAGCTTCTGCGCGACGGCCAGGGGGATCGAGCCCGGGATGCCGATCAGGTTGACCTTGCGCTCACCGAGCGCCTCGACCAGGCGGCCGACCTGGGTCTCGTCGAGCTTGCCGGGGGCGAAGAAGTTCGACGCGCCCGCGTCGAGGTAGGCGCGGCCGCGGGTGATCGCCTCGGTCAGCGCCTCCTCCTGGTCGCCGATCTTGAGAAACGCGTCGGTGCGGGCGTTGAGCACGAAGTCGACACCGGCCGACTGCGCCGCGGCGACGGCCGCCTCGACCGCCTTGACCGACTCGGCGAGCGGCTTCATCTGGTCTTCGAGGTTCGCCCCGACGGCGCCGGCCTCGATGGCCCGGGCGATGGTGCCGCCCGGGTCGCCGTAGCCGGCTTCGAGGTCGGCGGAGACGGGCAGGTCGCCCGCCGTGCGCACGATCAGGGCGACTTCGGCGATCATCTCGTCGCGCGGGATCTTTTCGCCGTCCGGGTAGCCGCGGGAGGCGGCGATGCCGTGGCTCGGGGTGGCGAGGGCCTGCGTGCCCGGCGTCTCGGCGACGACCTTCGCCGTGATCGCGTCCCAGACGTTGACGACGAGCAGCAGTTCCGGAGCCGCGTGCAGCTCCTGCAAGCGCTTGGCCTTGTCGGCGGTGGAAGTCATGTCCCCCAATGTAGGAGGAGGGAGCGATGGCGGCGAATGCTATCGTCGCGGATGCTTTCGAAAGAGGCCTCGCCGGGTGACGCCGAGGAGATCGCCGGACCCCTCACCCGCGCCGCCATCTTCCTGCTGCTGCGGATCGACTTCGGCGGCGAGGACGTCGTCAAGGACCTGCTGGCCGACCTGCCCGGGTTGCGGCGGTCCGTCGGGTTCCGGTCGCTGACCGGCGGCCTCTCCTGCCTGGCCGGGATCGGCTCCGCCGCCTGGGACCGGGTCTACGGCAGCCCGCGCCCGGCCGAGCTGCACGAGCTGCCCGTGTTCAAGGGCGAGCGCCACGAAAGCGTGACGAGTGACGCCGACCTCCTGTTCCACTTCCGCGCGGACCGGATGGACCTGTGCTTCGAGCTGGAGACGCTGATCATGGCGCGGCTCGCCGGCGCGGTCACCGTCGTCGACGAGGTGCAGGGTTTCCGCTACTTCGACGCGCGCGACGTGCTCGGCTTCGTCGACGGCACCGAGAACCCGACCGGCCGCGCCGCCCGCGCGGCCGTGTACGTCGACGACGACGGCGGGTTCGACGGCGGCAGCTACGTCGTCGTCCAGAAGTACCTGCACGACATGACGGCGTGGAACGCGCTGTCCACCGAAGAGCAGGAGCGGGTGATCGGTCGGCGCAAACTGTCCGATGTGGAGCTTTCGGACGCGGAGAAGCCGAGCGATTCCCACATCGCGCTCAACGTGATCACCGACGACGACGGCAACGAGCTGGACATCCTGCGCGACAACATGCCGTTCGGCCGCCCGGCGTACGGCGAGTTCGGCACCTACTTCATCGGCTACGCGAAGTCGCCCGTGGTGATCGAGCGGATGCTGGAGAACATGTTCGTCGGGTCGCCGCCCGGGAACCACGACCGCATCCTCGACTTCTCGACCCCGCACACCGGCGCGTTGCTGTACGTGCCGACGGCGGACTTCCTGGAGGACCCGCCCGAGCCGGAAACCGAAGCGGAAGAACCGGAACCGGAAGCGGAACCGGAAGCGGAACCCGGAACAGCGCCGGCACCCGACGACTCGCTCGGCATCGGCGGCCTCCGGGAGACCGCCGAGCCGTCAGCGGGTGTCAGTTGGTTTCGAGAGTGAGGCCGTAGCGGTCCAGCACCTCCCGCACGGGCTGGAAGAACGTGTCGCCGCCGGTCTCGCAGTCACCGGACCCGCCGGACGTCATGCCCTGGGCCTGCACCAGCTTGGTGCCGGACCCCGCGGCGGGACGGCTGACGAACGAGCCGCCCGAGTCGCCGGGTTCGGCGCAGGCGTCGGTGTGCGTGAGCCCGTACACGAGGTTGCCGTCGCCGTAGTTCACGGCCTGGTCGAGCGCCACCACACGGCCGCACTGCCAGTGGGTGGTGATGCCGGACCGGCAGATCCGGCCGCCGACCGGCACGACGTCCGTGCCGTCGATCCGCACGTCGGTGCCGTCCTCGTGGCGGTCCACCCGCGGCGGCGTCGAGACGGCGTCACTGGTCACCTTGACGGTGCCGTAGTCGTTGTCGGGGAACGACGATTTCGCCACCTTGCCGATGGGGCCGCCGACGCCGCTCACCGCGCCGCCGAGTTCCGTGCAGTGCCCGGCGGTGATGACGAAGTGGACGTCGTTGTCGTTGTACGCGTTGAACCCGATCGAACAGGCGCCGCCGTTGAAGTAAAGGCCCTGCCCGCCGATGGCGTCCCACAGCGGCCGCGGCGCCCGGGCGACGCGCTCCACCCGCACCGGCGCGCCGCCCGCGGTGGCCCACGCGACACCTGCCGGGTCGCCGCCCACCACGCTCACGACGACCTCGTTGGCGGGCGCGTCGACGTACCAGCCGGCGACCGAGGCGGGTACGCCGGTGGCTCTGCGATCCAGCGTCGACTGGACGCCCTTCAGCTCGGACGCGCTGTGCCGCACCACTTTCGGCGTCGCCCCGGCGGCGCGGATCTGCGCCGCGCGGGCCGCGTCGGTCGTGCCGACGACCAAGCCGCCGGTGGTGGTGTCCAGCCAGGACAGCCCGAAAGCGCTGCCCAGGGAGCCGCCGAGCGTGTGCTGCGCGGCGGCCAGCGCGGCCGGGCCGGCGGCTTCGGTCAACGGCGCGGCGGCCGCCGAGGCCGGGGTCGCGAAAGCGGTGGCCGCGGCCGCGGCGCCGACGAGGGCGGCCACGGTGCGCAGGGGTCGTCGAATCACGAGAACCTCCAGGAGTCGTGAGTGCGAGAACCGCACCCGTCAATCGACGTTACGCAGTACCGGGAAAGCCGGATAGCTGCCATTTGAGTAGGTCTCGCAATTCCCCTTTCCGGCGCAACGGGCCAGGTTGAGGGCTTGTCGATCGTCACTCCTGTGAGTGATCACCGCGGTTGGTGACGCCCCGCCTGGTCCCTTCACGCGCGACAATCCGCGACGATTTTCGCGGCATTCGGGAATTGTTTCCGGGCGACGAGCCGCCGGTTTCTCACCTGATCGTGGCCGAAACCTGGGTTCGGTAGCAGCCGGGCCCGCGCAAGCTGGGGGCGTCTCGAGGACAGGATGTGGTTGCGGTGAACACGAAGGATCCGGCGCGGGCCCGGCACGAGCGCCTCGAACGGTGGCACGGGCACCCGGTGGTGCTCACGGCCGTGGTCGTGGCTTCGGTCGCGACCGTGGCGCTGGGCGTGCTGGCCGGACTCGGGTTCGGCGGGTTCATGGCGCAGTTCCGGACCATGGCGATCGACAGCATCTTCGACGACCGCGGCGACGCGGACCCGCCGTACGTGGTCATCTGGGGCACGCTGGGCGTCTTCGGCTGCCTCTTCACGGCGACCCTCGCCGGCGCCGCCGCGCGCCGCTACCGGGGCCGGCCGGCGAGTCCCGCGTTCCCGGCCGTGCTGGCGCTGGCGGGCGGCACCGTCGGCGCCGGGGTGTCGGCCCGCGGGTGGCTGCCGCCGCTCGCCGTCGGCACCGCCGTCGACCCGGTGTTCCACCAGGACGAGCCGTGGGGTTTCTGGGGCTGGCTCTTCTACTACGCCGACTGGTGGGTGCCGGCGCTGCTGCTCGTGGTGACCCTGCTGGTGCTCGGCCGCGCCGTCACCGGCCGCCGCCGGTACACCGGGATGGTCCGGACCGCGCGATCCCGTCCTCGCCGGCTGGCTGCCGGCCCGATGAGCCCTTCGAGAATCCGGAGTACATCGTGATCAAGCTCGTCCGCGGGTTCCTGACCGGTGCCGTCATCGGGGTGACGCTGAGCGCCTTCGTCACCGGCATCATCATCGAAAACGTCCCGTTGATCCTCACGGGCATCGGACTTCCCTTCGCCTACGGCCTTCTCCTGTTCGTCGCCGGGATGCCGCGGCGGGCGCGGGAAGCGGCGGTCGTGCCGCGCGTGGCGCTCGCGAAGATCGAGAGCCTGCGCGCCAGTGGCACGGAGACGGGTGACGTGCCGGTCCGGTTCGACCTCACGGTCGCCCCGTACGGCGAGCCGTCGTTCCGCACCAAAGCCCGCCTCGACGTCAACCTGGTCGACCTGCCCAGCTACCGGCCGGGTGACGTCCTGGTCGTCGCGTACCCGCCGGACCGCCCGTGGAAGGCCCGGATCGTCGAGCCGGACGCGGAATGGGCGCGCCGCGCGGCCGGCGCCACCCTGGCGTCCGCGCCCGAGTCCACTGTGGTCCGGAAGCCGTCGGCCGGTTCCGGGCACGGCTTCCTCGTCCTCCTCGGGATCCTGGTCGGCGCGGCCGTGGTCGTCCTGCAGTTCCGCACCGAGCTGTTCGCCCCGGCGGCGGAAGCCTCCGAAGCCTCCGAAGCCTCGGAGGCCGCCGAACCCACGTCGGTCACGTCGTCCTCGGGTTCGGCCACGGTCACCGTCGGCCCGGGACAGTCCCTGGCGGACGTGGGCGAGCTGCGCCGCGCCGTCGACGGCCTGGCGCCTCATGCGGACGTCTCGAAGGTGCTCACCGCGGTCGTCCAGGAGCACCGCCTGTCGGTGGTGTTCGCGCCGACCGGCGTCACGGTCCCGTCGTTCGACCTGCGCGCCCTGCCCGTCGACCGCGTCCCCGCCCTGGTGGCGAAGGCGCGGAGCACCCTGGAGGTCGGCGTACCGCAGACGTGGCAGGTGACGGTGATCCCGTTCGCGGGCGCGGTGACCCTCCGCATCGTGGTCACCGGCCCGGACGGCAGCGCCTCCCTCGGCGGCTGAGTCAGAAGCCGACGGCCTCGCGCAGCAACAGGATGGTGACGCGCCCGGGGCCGTCCGCGTTGAGGACCAGCAGGCGGTTGATCGCGCTCGGCTGGCCGTAGACCGCTTGGGCGCGGGCGCTCTCCAGCGGCAGCGCGTGCTCTTCGAGGCGGCGCAACGCCGTGGCCATGTCGGGGACCACCTTCTGCGCCCCGACGACCCAGATCGCCCGGCCCGCGCCGCCGGCGTAGGCGGGCACCTGGCTGCCGCTGCCCGAGGCGACCACCACGGAACCGGTCTCGGTGACCGCCGCGACGCTGCCCACCACGAAGTCGGGGGTGGCGATCAGCCGCCGGATGTCGTCGGCCCGGGTGGCGCGGTCCATCGCCAGGACCCGCGGCTTGACGGCGTCGAACCGGCCGCCGGTGTTGAGGTCCTCCTCGATGCCCGAGAGCCGGGTCGTCTCGCTGGCCGAGGTGAACACGCTCGCGCCGGCCGGGACGAGCTCGCGGACGCGGTCGCGCGCGGCGGCGACGTCGTCGAGGATCTCCACGGCGAAACCGTGTTCCTTCAGCGCGGTGGCCGCTCGCTCCAGGCTCTCCGCGGGCGCGGCGGCGGTGAACGGGGTCATGGTTCCTCCTGCGGGGTCGTGTCACAACGAAGCCGTGGGGTTCGTCAGGACTACGACCAGGCAGCACCGCGGAATGTGAGGCGACCCGATGACCCGGCCCGACCCGATCACGAGCGAACGGCGGCACCTGACCAGCCTCGGCTACCGGCTACCGGCTCCTCGGCTCGCTGGCCGACGCCGAGGACGTCGTCCAGGAGACCTTCGCCCGCTGGTACGCCCTGTCCGCGCGGGAGCGGGCCGCGATCGCGTCACCCGGCGCCTGGCTGACGACGGTCGCCGGCCGGATCTGCCTGACCCAGCTCGCTTCCGCGCGCGTGCGGCGCGAGGCGTACGTGGGGGAGTGGATCCCGGAGCCGCTGCCGGGCAGCACGGAGTGGATCGACGTGGACCCGGCGGACCGGGTCACCCTCGACGAGTCGGTCGACATGGCCTTCCTCGTCGTCCTCGAGGCGATGACCCCGGCCGAGCGCGTCGCGTTCGTCCTGCACGACGTCTACCGCTACCCGTTCGCCGAAGTGGCCGGGATCGTCGGCCGGTCGACGGCGGCGTGCCGGCAGCTGGCCTCGTCGGCGCGCCGGCGGATCCAGGCGTCGCGCCCACCGGTGGCCACACCGACCGCCCGGCAAGCTGACCTCGTCCGGAGCTTCAAGGTGGCCTGGGAAGCCCAGGACATCGCGGCGCTGATCGGCCTGCTCGACCCCGGCGTCACGGCGACCGCCGACGGCGGTGGGCTGGCGACCGCCCGCCTCGAACCGATGTACGGCGGCGAAGCGGTCGCGCGCGCCTGCGCCGCGATCCTGGACGTGCTGCCCGGCATGACCTTCCGGGAGACCACCGTCAACGGCCGGCCCGGCCTGCTCTCCCAGCAGGACGGCGTCACCGTGACGGTGTTCGCGTTCCACGTCGAGGACGACCGGATCAAGCACATCTGGGCGGTGCGCAACCCCGAGAAACTCCGTGCCTGGACAGCGGCCTGAGCGTCAGCGGGCCGGGGGAGCGACGGCGGCGTCGGGCTGGTCCGCGCGCCGCAACGCCTCGGCGATGAACCCGCTCGCCTTCAGTTCCTCGACGACGTCGTGCAGGAACGCGACGGTCTCGGGGCTGCGGTCCTTCGCTGTCCCGACGGCCTGCTCGATCTGCATGAACCGCTCGGGGACGACCCGGACGCCGGGGTGCGCGGCGGCGTAGGCGGTCATCGGCTGCCGGATGCCGGCCGCGGCTTCGAGGCCCTCGGTCTCGAACGTCGTGACGCCTTCGTCGCCGCGCACGACGCTCGCGTGCTCCAGCGTGCGGGAGAGGAACAGGTCGTAGGCGGAGCCCTGCTTCACGCCGATCCGGACGTCCGGCCGGTCGACGTCGGCCGGGGTGGTGAGCGCCGAGCCGCGCGGCACGACGTACACGCCCTCGATGACGACGTACGGCGCGGTGAACGCGACCTCCGTCGCGCGGGCCGGGTCGATCGCCAGGAAGCAGAGGTCGGCGGCGCCGGAGGTCAAGGCGTCGAACGACTTCCGCGCCGCGTCGAAGCAGGCGAACTCCACCGGGACGCCCAGCCGCGCGGCGATCTCGCGCGCGATGTCGACCGTGACGCCGGTGGGTGCGTCCGGGGTGCCCTGGGCGAGCACGGCGTTGCCCAGGTTGATCGAGGCGCGCAGGACGCCGGTCGGGGCGAGGTCTTCGGCGATCGGCGTTCCCATGGCCGGGACCCTAGCGGCGGGCCGGATGAGATCCAGGTCACGTCCAGCTCACTCGGCGCGACGCCGCCACGCCCGGCTGCCATCCTGTGCCGTCTGGGTCGAGCGTGGATGAGAGGAGCAGTCCGTGGGCATCATCGGCTGGATCGTGCTGGGGCTCATCGCCGGCGTGATCGCGAAGATCCTCATGCCGGGCAAGGACCCCGGCGGCTGCATCATCACGATCCTGCTCGGCGTCGGCGGCGCGTTCGTCGGCGGCTGGGTGGGCAAGACGCTCTTCCACACCGACCTCGGCACGTTCTTCGACCTGCGCACCTGGGGTCTCGCCGTGCTGGGCGCACTGATCATCCTGGTCGGCTACCGCCTGATCTTCGGCAGCCGCCGCGACTGAGGTGCTTGACGCGCAAAGGTGACTGGCTCGCCTTTGCGCATCCGGGTGCCTCGCGAAGGCGTTCGCGATCGTGCGGGAAACGTGAACCGGTGTGCGAGAGTGGCCGATGTGGACGAACCGACCGCGCGTGAACCGGCTTCGGTGGCCGAGCTCGCCCAGGTGCGGGCGTGGACGGTCACCGCGTCGAAGGGCTGGTGGCTCACCGCCGAGCGCACCGTCGACGCGCACGGCCGGCGTTGGGTCGTCGGCCTGACCCCGACCGCCGGCGGGGCGACCGCGTTGATGCTCTGGTGCGACGACGTCGTGGTGTCCCACCGGCGCGGCCCCGAACGCGCCCTCTGCGGGCTCGCGGTGCGGTGGGTGACGAACCTCCTGGCGGGCCGGCCCTGGGACGCCGGGTGATCCACTAGAGTGGGTGTCAGCCTGGGGGCCGCTACGCACGAGGAGAAACCGTGGCGACCACCACCACCGAAACACCGCACTGGACGATCGGCACCGCAGGTGACATCGCCACCTTCACCCGGGTCCGGCCCGCGCCGGGCGGCCCGCGCGTGTGGAGCGGCCGGGGGCTCGCGCTGCCGGAGGCCGATCTGCCCACCTTCGGGAAGGCGCTCGGCGAGGTCATGAAGCTGCCGGTCTACTGGTCGGCGCGGGCCCGGGCCGAGGACCGCTCGGCAGGCGAGCAGGACGTGTGGTCGGCGCCGCGGCACGACCCCGACGACGGTTTCGTGCACATCGCGGGTCCGTGTCACCTTCCGGCGGAGCAGCCCGAAGCGGCTTTCACCCTGAGCTTGGTGCACGTCCGCGGCTTGCGCGTCCGGATCGCGGCGTACCTGCGCGATCGGGATGCTGTGACCTAGAAGGCCTGCTTGGCGAGCAGCCGGAACATCAGCCCGGCGACGAGGAGCAGCAGGCCGAGCAGGAAGAGCACGCCGATGCCGAGGACCAGCCCGCTCGCGCCGAGGGTGATGCCGATGATGACCACGAACCGCTCCTTCTTCGCGGGACGCGTCCCGCGTCCGGCCGGAAGCTGGCTACCCTCCCCGTGACCCGGTAAAACCCGCGTCCCCCACGTGGGTGACGGCGATCGGTGATCCGGCGGGGTCCGGGGCTCGCTAGGCTCCCCGCCATGCCGAAGCTGGGACGTCTCCGGAGCCGGTGGGCGGGGGTCTCGCTCGAGGTCCGGGACCGGGGCCTCGCGGTGGTCGTCACGGCCGCCGCGTTCGTGCCCGGGCTCGCCGTGCTCGGCGCCCAGTTCGGCGATCTGCCGCGGCACGACGGCGGGTTCCTCGCGGTCGTGCTGGTCCTCGGGCAGACGCTCCCGCTGGCCGTGCGGACCCGCTGGCCCGCTGCGGCTTTTGCCGTGACCGCGGTCTGTTTCGCCGCGCACGAGGTGCTCGCGTACCCCACCACCGTCGGCAGCCTCGCCCTGTACTTCGCGCTCTACTCCGCCGGAGCGCACGAGGAGCGGTTCCGCCGGGCGCTGGTCGCGACGGCGTCGGCCGGGTACGTCGTCTTCGCGGGCCTGCTGGCCCTTCGCGGGTCGCCGTCGGGGCTGCTCGACTACGTCGTCTACTTCGTGGTGCTGACGCTGTTCTGGCTGCTGGGCGCGCTGGTGCGGCAGCGGCGCCGGCAGGAGGCCGACCGGCGGCGGCTCACCGCCCGCGCCGCCGCGGCCGAGGAACGCGCCCGGCTGGCCCGCGAGCTGCACGACGTCGTCACCCACCACGTGACCGCCATGGTGGTGCAGGCCGACGCCGCCCGGTACCTGCCACCCGAGCGCGTCCCCGAAGTGCTCACCACCATCACCGGCTCCGGCCGCGACGCCCTGACCGAGCTGCGGTTCCTGCTGGGCGTCCTCGAAGCCACCGGCGCGCGCACGCCGGGCCTGGGCGCGCTGCGCGCCCTCGTCGAGCAGCCGGGACGGGTGGTCGAGCTCGTCGAAGAGGGCGAACGCCCGGCGCTGCCTCCGGAAACGGAGCTCACGGCGTACCGGATCGTGCAGGAGGCGCTGACCAACGCGGCCAAGTACGCCGCCGGCCGGCCCGCGGCGGTGCGCGTCGGCTACCGCGCCGACCTCCTCGAAATCGAGGTGACCACCGAAGGTCCGGCGACGGCGGCCGGCGCCCTCGGGTCCGGCGGCCGCGGGCTGGCCGGGCTGCGGGACCGCGTCGACGCGCTCGGCGGCCGGTTCACCGCGGGCCCGTCGGGTGACGGCTTCCGCGTCAGCGCCCAGATCCCCACAGCCCAGATCCCCACGGCCGAGATCCCCAGGAGCGACGGATGACCGACGGCCCGATCCGGGTCCTGATCTGCGAGGACCAGGAGCTCATCCGCGCGGGGTACGTGACGGTGCTCGGTGCCCAGCCGGACCTCGACGTCGTGGGTCAGGCCGCGAACGGCCACGAGGCGCTCGCCGAGTTCGACCGGCTGCGCCCGGACGTCGTCGTGATGGACATCCAGATGCCGCTGCTGGACGGGATCGAGGTGACCCGCCGCATCGCCGGCCCCGAGGCGGCCGACCCGGCGAAGGTCCTGGTGGTCACGACGTTCAACGTCGACCGGTACGTCTACGACGCCCTGCGCGCCGGGGCGAGCGGGTTCCTGCTCAAGGACGCGCCGCTGGACGAGCTCGTCGAGGGTGTCCGCACGATCGCCCGCGGCGAGTCGCTGCTCGCGCCGTCGGTGACCCGGACGCTGATCGGCCGCTACGCCGACCGCATCCGCCCGGCCGCTCCCACCGGCGGCCCGCTGGAAGGCCTTGCCCGACGGGAGCTGGAGGTGCTGAAGCTGATCGCCAATGGCTTGTCGAACGCCGAGATAGCGGCCGAGCTGGTGCTGAGCGTGGAGACGGTGAAGACGTACGTCTCGCGGATCCTGACCAAGCTGGACCTGCGGGACCGGGTGCAGGCCGTGGTGCTCGCCTACCGGACCGGGCTGGTCAGCGCCGAGGGATGAGCTTCGCGCGGCGGAGCAGCAGCCCCGTCGTCACCAGGCAGCACAGCAGCGCGAACAGGCCGGCCTCCGGGCCGAACGAGCCGCCGGTGAGCGCGTCCGGTCCGGAAAGGACGGTGCGCAGCAGGCCGGGCTCGCTGTCGGCGCCGGAGACCGCGGTGCCGAACACGCCGCCCTGCAGCCAGTTCCAGGCGAAGTGCAGGCCGATCGGCAGCCACAGCGACCGTGTGGCGGTGTAGGCGACGGCCAGCATCGTGCCGCCCTCGACGGCGATGGCGAGGGTGCCCCAGAGCGTGGCGTTGCCGTTGATCAGGTGCGTCAGGCCGAACAGCAGCGACGAGACCACGATCGCGATGACGCTGCCCGCGCGCTGCTCCAGGATGCGGTGGAGCACCCCGCGGAACAGCAGTTCCTCGGTCACCGCGACGGAAGCCATCGAGCCGGCCACGCCCAGGCAGGCCCAGAACGAGCCGCCGCTGATGTCGGCGTGGGTGAACACGATCGAGAGCAGCATGGTCGCGACGAAGGCGGCGCCGCCGATGAGCGCGCCGCGCCCGAGCCCGCCCCAGCGGCCGGCGGTGGCGAGTTCGGTGATTTCGTCCCGGTTCTCGACCCGCCGGGCCACCCACTTGTAGGCGAAGACGGCGCCGGCGGCCGCGCCGGCCCCGACCAGGAGGCGCAGGACCGGCACGCCCGCCACGAGCGCGTCCAGCCCGCGGGCCGCGATCAGCAGCACGGCGGTGGCGAGGAACAGGACAAGGAACCGGAAGCGCCGCAGCCGGGGCTTCCGCTCGGTGGGGGTGGTCATCGGGGTTCCTCTCGCCGGACGTCTTTGTGGAGTGCGGCGAGATTACGAGCGCGACGGGGAGTGCCACATCACTCCGTGACGGACATCCGGTGTAGCTCCCGAGAGGGACAATCAGGCGGTGAACCCGCCGTCCACCGGGAGGACGACGCCGCTGAGGTGGCTCGCCCGGTCGCTGAGCAGGAACGCCGCGGTGGCGCCCGCCTCGGCTCCGGTGCCGGCCTTCCGCAACGGCGTCGCCGCGATGCGCGCTTCCACGCCGCCGGGGATGGTGCGGCGCAGCTCGTCGAGCATCGGGGACTCCGTCGGGCCGGGGGCGATCACGTTCACGCGGATGCCGAGCGGGCCGAAGTCGTGCGCGGCGGTGCGGGTCAGGCCGATGACCGCGTGCTTGGTGGCCTGGTAGGCGCCCATGCCGGAGCTGCCGCGCAGGCCGCCGATGCTGCTCACGTTGACGATCGCGCCGAACCCCTGCGCCTCCATCACCCGCACCTCTTCGCGCAGGCACAACCACGTGCCCTTGACGTTCACCGCCATGATCCGGTCGAAGTCGGCTTCCGGCACCGCGTCGAGCCGGCCGCCCTGGCCCATCGCGGCGTTGTTGTACGCGCCGTCGAGCCGGCCGAAGCGGGCGACCGTCGCGTCGACGAAGGCCGCGACGCTGTCGGCGTCCGCGACGTCTCCCGTCGTGTACGCGACGTCGTGGCCCGCCGCGTCGAGGGTTTTCGCCAGCGCCGCAAGGGGTTCCTCGGTGCGGGCGACGAGCATCACCGAAGCGCCGTCTTCGGCGAAGACGCGTGCCGCTTCGGCGCCGATGCCCGAGCTGGCGCCGACGACGAGGACGACCTTGTCCGCGAGCAGGGGGGTGCTCATGCGTTCTCCTTGGTAGCACCGCGAAGCGCAAGCATCGCCCGCGCTTCGTCCGGGGTGGCGATCTGCTTGCCTATGTCCTCGACGACGGCGCGGATCTTCCGCACCTGCTGGGCGTTGCTCTCCGCGAGCTTGCCCTTGCCGATCCACAGGCTGTCTTCGAGGCCCACGCGCACGTGCCCGCCGAGCCACGCGCTGTGCGTGCCGAACGCCAGCTGGTCGCGCCCGGCCGCGAACGCCGAGAACTGGTAGTCGTCGCCGAAGAGCTTGTCGGCGATCCGCACCATGTGCTCCAGGTTCGCGTGGTCGGCGCCGATGCCGCCGAGGACGCCGAACACGCCCTGGATCAGCAGCGGCGGCTTCGCCAGGCCCTGCTCGACGAAGTGGGCGAGCGAGTAGAGGTGCCCGATGTCGTAACACTCGTACTCGAACCGGGTGCCGGCCGCGCCGAGCGTGCGCAGGGTGTGCTCGATCTTGTCGAAGGTGTTCACGAACGGGTGGGAGTAGGTGGTGAGCACGTAGGGCTTCTCCCAGTCGTGCTTCCACTCGGTGACCTTGTCGGCGATGCCCGAGTAGACGAAGTTCATCGACCCCATGTTCATCGACGCGAGCTCGGGCCGCACGTGGTGGGCCGCCGCGAGCCGCTGGTCCATGGTCATCGACGACGCGCCGCCGGTGGTGATGTTGATGACGGCGTCGGTCTCGGTGGTGATCGGCTCGAGGATCTCGTCGAAGACCGCCGGTTCGAACGCGGGCCGCCCGTCGGGGTGCCGGGCGTGCAGGTGCACGACGGCCGACCCGGCGGCGATCGCTTCGAGGGCCGCTTTGCTCACCTCGGCGGCCGACAGCGGCAGGTAAGGGCTCTGGGACGGGATGTTCACCGACCCGGTGATGGCGGTCGTGATGATGACTTTCTCCGCTGCCCGCATCAGTTCTCCTGTTCGGCGAGGGCTCGGTAAGCGTCGAGTTTGGCGTCGTCCAGCGGGCCGACCAGGGTGACGGCGACCTGCGTGGCTCCCGCGTCGTATTGCTGCCGCAACGCCTCGCGCACCTGATCCGGCTGGCCGCACGCGACGAGCGCGTCGACCAGCCGGTCGGACCCGGGCGGCGCGAGGTCGGCGCCGGTGAAGCCGAGCCGCGTCAGCTTGGCGAGCTGGTGCGGCAGCGTCAGGTAGTAGGCGAGGCGCTCGCGGGCGACGTCGCGAGCCGCTGCCCGCGAGCGGCCGATCACGGCCCACTGGACGACCGACAGGAACAGGTCCGGCCCGATCGTCCCGCGTGCCCAGCGGGTGTGCTCGGGCGTGACGAGGAAGGTGAGCAGCCCGTCGGCGCGCTCGGCGGCCAGCCGGGTGATCCCCTCCGAGTACGCGCCGAGCACCCGCGGCACCGCCCGGGGCAGGATCGCCTCGACGCCGTCGAGGTAG
Organism: Amycolatopsis sp. NBC_01307; assembly: GCF_035975215.1. Taxonomy (NCBI): domain Bacteria; kingdom Bacillati; phylum Actinomycetota; class Actinomycetes; order Pseudonocardiales; family Pseudonocardiaceae; genus Amycolatopsis; species Amycolatopsis sp. NBC_01307. Next base: position 2,285,940 of record NZ_CP108403.1, read on the forward strand.
TCCCGCAGGAACGGCAGCGGTCCGACCCCACGTTCGCGGACCGCCCCGCTCACCCCGAGCCCGAGCACGTACCGGCCGGGGAAGCCCGCGGCGAGGTCCCGCGCCGCGGACGCCGCCGACTTCGGCACGCGTTCGAGCGCGCGGGCGACGCCGTTGCCGACGATCAGCCGTTCGGTGGACTGCAGCACGAGGGCCGCGGTCGTGAACGCCTCGCGCCCGGCGACCTCCGGGATCCAGACCATCCGGTGCCCGGCTTCTTCGAGCCCGCGGACGAACTTGATCACGCCGTCGTGGTCGAGGTCGTCCAGCTCGGCGATCGACAACGCGGTGCGCGGCAGGGAAAGGGTCATCCGTCGGCTTCCCGGAACGCCTTGACCAAGGTCCGCGCGGCGTCGGCCAGCATCGTCGTGTCGTTGCTGAGCAGGACGAAGTCGCAGCCGTCACGCACCGCCTGCGCCGCCCGCTCGGGCACGCCGCCGAACGCGAGCCCGCAGCGCTTGCCCGCGGTGTGCGCGGCCTCGATCGCCGACGCGATCAGGTCGAGCACCTCGGGCGACGACGGCGTCGAGCCCATCGACATCGACAGGTCCGCGGCGCCGACGAACACCGCGTCCACGGTGTCCAGCGCCAGGATCTCGGGCGCGGCCTTGATCGCCTCGACGCTCTCGAGCTGCGGGATGCACAGCACCTCGTCGTTGCCGGTGGCGAGGTACTCGGCGTTCGGGCGCAGGCCCCACGCCCCGGCGCGGCTGGTGCCGCCGGCGCCACGGACGCCGTGCGGCGGGAACCGGCACGCGCGCCCGACCGCGGCCGCCTGCTCGACGGTGTCGACGTGCGGCACGAGGATGCCCATGGCGCCCGCGTCGAGGATCTTCTGGATGGTCGACGCCGTCGTGTCCGGCACCCGCACGACGGGCGTGACACCCAGCGCGGCGGCCGCGTTGATCAGGCGGTACGCGGTCTGCAGGTCGAGCGGCGCGTGCTCCAGGTCGATCACGACGAAGTCGAACCCGGCGTACGCCATGATCTCGACCGGCTCGCCCGACGCGATCTTCAGCCAGGTGCCCAGGGGAGTGGTCTCGCGGGCGAACAGCCCGCCGCCGGTGCGCGCGCTCACGGCATCGGGTAGTCGTCGGCGTTGAGGACCCAGCCCGGTTTCTCCGAGAAGTCCACGCGCGGCGGGCTGAAGATGTCGATCAGCTGGTTGACGCCCGGGTCGCTCGCCTCGGAGGTGTGCACGGTCGGCGGCGGGATGACCGTGACGGACGGGCTGCCGATCCGCACGTGCTCGTCGTCGTGCCACGTCGTCCGGTCGTTGAGCCAGGGCGTGCGGATGTGGTGGACGTACTCTCCTTGCACGGCAAGGGAAAGCTGCTCGAAGTCGTCGTGGTGGTGCGGCGAGAGCTTGCGCGGGTCGCGCGGGCCGTCCTGCTCGGGCAGGAAGTTCACCATGAACGCCCGGGTGCGGAAGATGCGGCCGAACCGCTTCGGGTCCTGCGGCACCTCGGAGAGCGGGTAGAACCGGACGCGGTTGCCGCCGGCGGGTTCCGGCCACCGCTGCAGGAGCGTGACGCGCGGGTGGTTTTCGGCGTACGCACCGGCGTTCGCGGGCCGGTCGCGCCAGTCGCGTTCGGTCGCCTCGACCAGGCGGACGAGCGGGCCGTCACCCTCGACGCTGATCCGGGACGCGCCGGGCGGGGCGACGACGAGGCCGGGTTCGGCGATCCGGGTGGCGCCGTCGTCGGTGAAGAGGGTGAACGCGGGGGAGGCGCCGGTGACGACGATCGCCAGTTCGCCGGCGAGGTAGCCGTTGTCGAGGTCGTCACCGGAGTGCGCCTCTGTGTGGATCAGGATGACGTTCTGCGCGCGCACGACCTCGTTGTCGTGCAGGTCGAGGTACTGCGCGGTGGTGATCGCGGCGCCGCTGTCCGGCCGGGACGCGGTGGCCGTCGCGAGCGCGGACCGGGGATCGTCCTTTTCGTACACGGGGGAGTCCTTTCGCTCAGGCGTCGAGGTCGAGCAGGTAGGTGGGGTTGTCGCGGACCATCCGCCGCAGGTCCTTCTCCGGCACGCCGAGGTCGAGCAGCGCCTCGCCGACCCGCATCCACGCGTCGACCGGCTTGGGGTTGGCCTGCTGGCCGAAGTCCGAGGCCAGCACGATGTGCTCGGGACCGAGCTTCTCGATCCAGGTCAGCAGCTGCTTCGGGTCCCACTTCTGGGTGCCCTCGGGGTCGTACATGCCGACCTCGTGCTCGACGAACGCGCCGAGCTCGATCAGCTCGCGGCACAGCTCCGGGTCGGCGCCGATCACGAAGTCCGGGTGGCTGACGACCAGCCGCTTCATGCCGCGTTCCTTCGCCGCGGCGAAAAGCGTCTTGATGTACTCGGGGTACATGTGCCCGCCGTTGAGGACGGCCTGCTGGTCCTTGATCTCGTCGAGGATCTCGATCGCCGCGGGCTTCAGCTCGCCGTTCTCGTCGACGATGTCGATGCGCTCCAGCGTCAGCGGCACGGTGGTGGTCGGGAAGGCGCCGTCCTCGGGGTGGCAGTCGATGTGCCGGCCCGAGGAGATGGTCGGGAACCAGACGACCTTGCCGCCCATCCGCAGGCACATGCGCACGGCGTGCACGTTGAGCCCGCCGACGGTGCTGTTCAGCGCGATGCCGCCGTAGACCTTCGCGGCGACGCCTTCGAGGCGCCCCTTCATCGCGAGCACGTCCATCTGGGTGTTGTGGTGGTGGGACTTCGCGACCATGGCGCGCAGCCCGATCCGGGCGCCGTCCTGCGCGGCCTCGACGTGGTCGAACCGGCGGGGGAACGGGCTGGGCCCGGAGTGGACGTGCATGTCGACCAGACCGTCCAGGACGGCGGCGATGGCGGGACGCTGGCTCATGGGCAGCCCTTCGTTCGCATTGTGAATTCGAAGTTCACTATAAGACCGCGTGTCAACCCTAAAGCCGCTCTTGTGCATCGCAGGACACATGCTTACGGTGTCATTCGTTCACTTCGTGAACACGCAGTTCGGATTGCACAGATCGTCGCGATGCGTGAGCTGCGGGTAGCCAGAGCCCTCAGAACCATCGGAGGACGACGATGTCCACACCGCCCCCCGCCGTGGAGCCGCAGACGCCGGCTCGTCCCCGAGTCCCGCACGGCCCGGACAGCGCCAAGGTGCGCGCCGCCGTCCGCGGCGGGACCCTCGCCTACTTCGTCGACCAGTTCGACATCTACCTGCCGATCGTGGTGCTCGCACCGGCGACCGCGTACTTCCAGGCGGCCAACCTGAGCGCGAGCACGACGGCGCTGCTGGCGTCGCTCGTGTTCGCGTCCACGCTCATCGGCCGCCCGCTCGGCGCGATCATCTTCGGCCACTTCGCCGATACCGTCGGGCGCAAGCGCACGACGCTGGTCGCCGTCGGCGGCTTCGGGGCCATCACGCTGCTGACCGCGTGCCTGCCCGGCCACGAGACGATCGGGGTGTGGTCGGTCGGCCTGCTCATCGGCCTGCGGTTCGTCGACGGGATCTTCCTCGGCGGCGAGTACACGACCGCGGTGCCGCTCGCGATGGAGTGGAGCCCGAAGCACAAACGCGGCCTCTACGCCTCGATCATCACGTCGACCTCGCCCGCCGCGTACGCCGTGATCGCCGCGATCACGCTGCTGATGCTGCAGCTGCTGCCCTCGGCCGGGCTGCACAGCGCCTACGTCCAGTGGGGCTGGCGGATCCCGTTCTTCGTCGGCGCGGCGCTGGCGGTCGTGCTGTTCCGCTACTACCTCAAGAACGTGCACGAGACGCCGGCGGAACTGACCGGCGAGAAGCACAAGATGCCGTTCGTCCGGCTGCTGGTGAAGTACCCGCGGGCGCTGGCGCAGGTGTTCGTGCTGATGACCGGCACCTGGCTGGCGACCAACATGGAAGCCGCCGTGACGCCCGCGCAGCTGAAGTCGCACCTCCTGCTCTCCAGCAAGGAGGTCACGATGACGATGCTCGTCATCAACGCCGCCGCCGCGCTCTCGTACCCGCTGTTCGGGCTGCTGTCCCAGCGCATCGGGCGAAGGCGGTTCTACATCGGCTACGGCCTCGCGGTCCTGGTGATCGGCGCCGGCTCCTACACGCTGCTGATGGCGTCGGACGGCGGTTTCGGCGCGGCACTCGGCTGGGGTGTGCTGATCGGCATCTTCACCGTCGGCACGTTCGGCCCGATCGCCGCGTACCTGACCGAGCGGTTCCCGGCGAGCATCCGCTCCACCGGTTACGGCGTCGGCTACAGCCTCGCGCTCATCGCCCCGGCGTTCTACCAGTTCTACCTGCAGCGGTTCGACGGCGTCATGCCCGCGCACCTGGCGCCCGCGGTGCTCATCGCGCTCGCCGGCGTGCTGATCAGCCTGGGCGGGTTCCTCGGCCCGGAGACCAAGGACGTCGACATGGGCGACGACAGCACGATCCCGGCACTGTCCTGATCGGACAACCGGGTGGGTTCGCCACCGCCAACCCGGTCTGGGTCGGTTCCTCCGAGCTGACCATGACCCGCGAAGGGCTCTTCGCCTGCATCGACGCGGGAGCAGGGGCGGTGGTGGCGAAGTCCGTCAACGAGAGCGCCGCCGCCCGGCGCCAGCTGGACATCGCGGACTACGCGTTCGTCTCGCCCGGCGGCGCGGTCCGGCCGCCGGGCGAAGCGCGTCTCGGCGACGGCCTGCTCAACCGCTCCGGCCTCGCCCAGGTGGACCTGGACGACTGGCTCACGATCCTGTCCGACGCGGTCGCGTACGGCGCCCCGCGGGGCTGTCCGGTCATCGGCAGCATCACCCTCGGGGAACCCGCCGCGGCCGCGCGCATCGGGCGTTCCCTGGCGGACGTGGTGCCCGCGGTCGAGCTGAACATCGGCGCCCCGCACGGCCGCGAGGCGTCCGCGGTGCGCCAGCTGACCGAGGCGGACGCGGTGGGCGAAGCCGTCCGGACCGTGCGGGACGCCGTCGACGTGCCGCTGTTCGTCAAGCTGCCCGGCCAGGCGTCCGACGTCGTCGCGCTCGCCCGGGCGGCCCGCTCGGCGGGCGCGGACGCGATCGGCCTGGTCGGCCGCTACCCGGGCTTCCTGCCCGACCTCGACGGCGGCGCGGTCCTCGGCTCCTGGGGCGCGTGGAGTGCGCCCGGGTGCCTGCCGATGAGCCTCTACTGGGTCGGCAAGACACGCCTGGCCCTGGGCGCGGACGTGCCGCTGATCGGCACCAACGGCGCCCGCACCGCCGACGACGTCCGGCGGTTCCTCGCCTCGGGCGCGTCGGCCGTCGAGGTCGTCACGGCGTTGTGGATCGAGGGTCCCGGGGTGATCGCGAAGCTGGTCGCCGGGCTGGAAGGCCTGGACCTGGCGACGTTCGTGGGCAGCGCGCTGGCCGGGGCGCGGGAGTACGCCGAGATCCCGCCGCTGCCGTCGCCGGCCTGGTTGCCCTACACCGCGCGGCTGAGGTCGTCCGGGCGGTAGTGGCCGCCCAGCTCGTGGGTCAGCTCGCGCGCCGCGTCGGCGATGACCCGCAGCTCGGGCGCGTCGTCCGACATCGAGAGCGTGTTGTCCGGGCCGACGATGGCGATGGTGGCGCAGATGCCGTACTCGTCGAACACCGGCGCGGCCACCGCGACGACGCCCGGTGTGCTCATCGCGGAACAGTGGCCCACTTCGCGAACGCGTTCGACGTCTTCGCGCAGCTCGTCGCGCGCCGAACCGGACAGGTTGGCCATCAGGCGTTCCATCGACAGCTGGTCGGCGTGGTAGGCCAGGAACACCTTGCTCTGCGCCGTGTCCAGCGGCAGGTGGCTGCCGACGCGCACCGACACGACGACGATCGTCGAGACGTTCTCCTCGACCCGCGACACCACCGGGCCGGTGAGGCCCCACAGGCTGAGCACGACGCTGGTCTGCGTGGCGCGCGACAGCGCCTGCATGTGCCGCGGGGCGAGGTTGACGACGCGGCGGTGACCGATGGCGAAGGCGCCCAGCTGCAGCAGCAGGCCACCGGGGACGTACCCGCCCTCGGCGCTGCGTTCGAGCAGGCCGGCCGCGACCAGGGACGTGCAGTAGCGGTACGCGGTGGTGCGGTTCAGGCCGAGCCGTTCGGCGATCTCGCCGGCCGTTACCTCCGGCGTGGCCGGGTCGAACAGCGCCAGGATCTGGCTGACGCGGCTCACCGCCTGGATGTCCGCCTGATCGGCGCGCGTGGCCTCCGGCGACCGGGTCGGTTTGGTCACGGGGAGCCTCCGGCGAGCGGTGATCGAGGGCGTGAAAAGGATGTTCACTTCGTGAACACGTCCGTAGGCTACCCGACCCGGGCCCCGTTCACGGGCACCCTCGTAAGGGTGAAAACGCCGCGTCCGGCCGGGCACGGCACCCGGCCGCGCCGGAGACTGGCGGTCCGGTGTTTTCCGGTGCCGGGGACGGGGTAGAGACGGGCATGGCTACTTCCACCACACCGCGGGTCAGGGGCTGACCGCATGGCCGACATCACCAGCCTCATCCTCGACGACCACGACTGGTTCCGGCGGCAGTTCGCCCGCATGGACGACATCTCCGACGCCGGTGAGCTGGCGGCGGTCTGGCAACCGCTGGCCGACCTGCTCGACGTGCACGCGCGGGCGGAGGAGGAGATCTTCTACCCGCACCTGCTCCGCCGCGGCGAAGACGCGAAGGAGGAGACGCTCGACGCGATCGGCGACCACAACGACATCCGCGACGGCGTCCACGAGGCCGCGTTGCACCCCGTCGGCAGCACCGCTTGGCTCGACGCCGTCCGGAAGGCCAGGATGGCGAACAGCGAGCACATGGCCGAGGAGGAGGACGAGGGTTTGGCCGACTTCCGGCGTCACGCCGACCCCGGTCTGCGCGAAGAGCTCGGCCGCAAGTTCGTCGAGTTCAAGCGGCAGCACGAGGGTGCGCGCGATCTCGACGTCAGCGACATCGACCCGGAAGAGTACGTCGAAGCGGAACTCGGTACCGGCCCCGGCGACGGTTCACTCGGTATCGGCAGCCTCAAGGAACGGGATTGAACATGAACCACCTGATGCGCGGTCTGGCCCCGATCTCGGACGCGGGGTGGAAGGAGGTCGACGCCGAGGCGAAGGAACGGCTGCACACCCACCTCGCCGCCCGGCGCCTGGTCGACGTCGCCGGTCCGCACGGCTGGCAGTACTCCGCCACCGACCTGGGCCGGACCACTTCGCTCAAGGGGTCCTCCCTGCCCGACGGTGAGGAAGGCGTCCTCGTGCGGCAGCGCCGGGTGCTGCCGCTGGCCGAGGTCCGCGTCCCGTTCACGGTGTCCCGCGAGGAGCTGGACGACGCCGAGCGCGGCGCCGACGACCTGGAGTTCGACGACCTCGACCGCGCGGCGAAGCAGATCGCGATGGTCGAGAACCGCGCGGTGTTCCACGGCTGGGCGGCGGCGGGGATGACCGGCATCGCCGAGACTTGCCCGTACGACCGGCCGGCGCTGGGGGAGAACGCCGAGGCGTACCCCGGCGTGATCGCCCGGGCGGTGGACACGCTGCGCCGCGCGGGCATCGACGGCCCGTACGGCCTCGCGATCGGCCCGGCGGGCTACACCCGGATCGTGGAGAGCACCGAGCACGGCGGCCAGCTGGTCTTCGACCACGTCCGCCGCGTCCTCGGCGGCGGCAAGATCGTCCGCGCCCCCGGCCTGGACGGCGCGATGGTCCTGAGCCTCGCCGGCGGCGACTTCTTCCTGGAGCTGGGCCAGGACCTCGCGGTCGGCTACAGCCACCACGACGCCGAGAGCGTGACGCTGTACCTGGAGGAGAGCTTCAGCTTCCGGGTCTCGGAACCGGACGCCGCGATCACCCTCACGGCCTGAGCGCGTGAGCCGGTCCGTCCTCAGTGGACGGACCGGCTACACCGCCGCGAGCTTGGCGGGGTTCATCATCCAGAAGACCTGGTCGATGCCCTCGGCCGAGGCCGCGACGGTCAGGACCGCGAACGCGACGCCGTCACGCCGCAGGACCACGGCGTCCAGGCCGTTGACGACCACCGGCGCCACCTCGACACCCACCCAGAAGCGGTCCGCGAACGCGCGGACGTACTTCGCCACCGTCGTCGCGCCGTGGACCGGGATGCGCGACGCGCGGGCGACGCCGCCGCCGTCGGAGCAGCTCACCACGTCCGCCGCGAACAGGTCCTCCAACGCCGCCAGGTCGCCCGCCTGGGCCGCGGCGACGAACGCCGTCAGCAGGCGCCGCTGCTCGGGGGCGCTCGCCGGGGCGCGGCGGCCGGCCGCGAGGTGCTTGCGGGCGCGGCTGACCAGCTGGCGGGCCGTGGGTTCCGTCGTCCGGACGATCTCGGCGATCTGCCGGTACGGGTAATCGAACGCTTCGCGCAGCACGTACGCCGCGCGCTCGGTCGGCGTCAGGCTTTCCAGCAGCACCAGGACCGCGAGTTCCAGCGCCGCGGCGCGTTCGGCACCGAGCTGCGGGTCGGCCGAGGTGTCCACCGGCTCCGGCAGCCACGGCCCGACGTAGGTCTCGTGCCGCGCGCGGGCGGTCTTGCCCGCGTTGATGGCCAGCCGCGTGGTCGTCGTGGCGAGGTAGGCGGCCGGATTGGTGACGGCCGACCGGTCGCAGGTCTGCCACCGCAGCCAGACCTCCTGCAGCAGGTCTTCGGCGTCGGCCACGCCGCCCAGCATCCGGTAGGCGATGCCGAACAACCGCGGCCGGACCTCGGCGAAGACGGCGGCCGCGTCGTCCAGGTCGGCGGTCACGTCCATGAATCCCCTTCGCCACACCGTTTCGGGCCTGGCCCTGAGCCTAGCGGTGGCCGCGGTGTGAGGCAGGTCGCTGTCACGTTCCGGCGGGCTGTCTTGTCTTCCCTGACGAACACCACCGACGAAAGGAACACCATGAAGATCGTCGTCATCGGCGGTACCGGACTCATCGGCTCGACCGTCGTGGCCCGGCTGGGGGAGCACGGCCACCAGGCGGTGCCCGCCGCGCCCAGCACCGGCGTGGACACGATCACCGGCGAAGGGCTGAAGGAAGTGCTCCAGGGCGCGGACGTCCTGGTCGACGTGTCGAATTCGCCGTCGTTCGCGGACGACGACGTCATGGCGTTCTTCCGCACCGCGACCGGAAACCTCGTCGACGCCGCCGAAGAAGCCGGGGTCGGGCACTACGTCGCGCTCTCCGTGGTCGGCTCGGAGCGGCTGCCCGAGTCCGGCTACCTGCGGGCGAAAGTCGCGCAGGAAGCGCTGATCGAGGACGCCGGCCTGCCTTACACGATCGTGCGCGCGACCCAGTTCTTCGAGTTCGCCGGCGGCATCGCGGACACCGCGACGACGGACGGCGTCGTGCGCCTGCCCAGCGGCGGGGTCCAGCCGGTCGCGGCCGCCGAGGTGGCCGCGGCGGTCGGCCGGGCCGCGGCCGGTGCGCCGGTCGGCGGCACGATCGAGATCGGCGGCCCGGAGGTGTTCGGCCTCGACGAGTGGGTCCGCACGGTGCTGGCCGCGCGATCCGACGCGCGCGAGGTCGTCTCCGACCCGCGGGCACGCTATTTCGGGACGCTGCTGGAGAAGGACAGCCTCCTGCCGGGGCCGGGCGCGCAGGTCGCGGAGACCCGGCTGGCGGAGTGGCTGGCCCGCTGACACGGGTGATCGGCTCCGGCGGCGCGGGTCGCACCGACGCCGCACTGTCCACTATGGACGCCGAGGACGCGTGGCAGCACGCGGCATGGGGGACCCCGAACGGTGAGCCACCGGCGCACCGCGTTCGCGAGTGACCTCGACCCGGGACGGGAAGCCGGTCGGGTGAGGTGTCCCGGGTGGACGCGCGGCGTCCACCCGGGGCCGGCCTACTTCTGGTAGGTCAGGCAGTTCGCCGTGCCGCCGCCGGCGCCGATCCGGACGCTCGAAGCGGTGCACTCCAGCGCCGCGTTGTGCCGGCAGTCCGCGCGGGAGCAGGCGCCGACCTGCGCGGTGACGCGGTCGAGGCCGCCCTTGGTGTTCAGCGGCACGAAGGTGCCGCAGTCGGCCGAGCCGTTGTCGCCGCCGACGGTGATCGCGAAGGCGTGGCAACCGTCGTCGTTGTAGGAACAGCCGCTGACGGTGCACTCGTGGACGGCAGGCATTTCGGTCGTCGTCATACCGGGCTCCCGGGTTTCGTGGTGGTGGTGTGCGTTCGGGCGCGTCCGACGCTGCCACCGGCTCCGGAACCCGGCAATCCGGATGGTGATCTTTCACTCGGCTTCCCGCCCCGGTCGGGTGATCGGGGCGCGACACCCCCGCCGCGTCGACAAAGCGCTTCGGGTGAAGCCGCCGGTTCAGCGCACGCGGTCGTAGATCACGGCGGTTTCGCCCAGCGCCCCGGCTTCGTGGCGGGCGAGCGTCCATTTGCTCGCGGGCAGGCCGTCCTCGAACAGGCGGCCGCCGCCACCGGTGATCTCGGGGCAGATCAGCAGGTAGAGCCGGTCGATCAGGTCCGCCGCGAGGAGCGGCTTGATGACGCTCGCGCTGCTGTTGACGAGGATCTCGCCCGCGCCGGTGGTCTTGAGGTCGGTGACGACGTCGGCCGCGGGGGCGTTCACGACGCGGGCGCGCTCCCACGGCGCCTCGGTCAGGGTGGTCGACAGGACGACCTTCTCCGTGTCGACGAGCCACTTCGCGTAGCCGCGGTCGCGCGGGTCGGCGTTCTCGTCCCCGGCCACCGACGGCCAGAAGCCGAGGAAGCCTTCGGCGTTGTTGCGGCCGAGCACCGCCGTCGTCGCGTTCTCCCAGATGCGGGTCATGTGGTCCCGGGCGACGTCGGTGGTCACGTACGGGGCGATGGCGCCGAAGTCGGCGGGGCCGGCGGGGCCGTTGTAGTGCCCGTCGAGGGTGAGGGCGATGTTCGCGGTGACCTTGCGGCCGGTCGTGCTGGTCATGAGCGTGGTCCTTCTTGTCGGGTGAGTGTTGCGGTGAGGTGGTCGAGCACCTGGCCCCAGCCGGTTTCGATCCCGGCGACGAACGCGGCGGCCTCGACGGTCGTTTCGGTGATGCGCAGGCCGAGCCGCAGGCGGGTGCCGCCCGGGTCCGCGGTCAGCGTCAGGTCGTAGTGGCCGGTGAAGGAGACCTGCCCGGCCGCGTCGAGCACCGAGAGCTCGAACGCGAGGTGCTCGGGTCCGTCGGCGGCGTGGACCCGTCCTGCGGAGCGGTAGTGCCCTTCGGCGTCGCGGTAGTCGAGCACGACGCGCCCGCCGGGTGCCGGCTCGAGGACGCACTCGGTGATCGTCAGCGACGGCGGCGCCCACCACGACGCGAGCAGGTCCGGGTCGACCCAGTGCCGCCAGACGACGTCCGGGGCCACCGGCAGGACGCGGTCGAAGGAGAAGGTGCGCCCGTCCGCCCACCGCCGCCGGTCCGCGGCGGCGGTCTCCGCCTCGATCGCGGCTTGATAGCGCGCCAGGACGTCCCGGGTGTCGGCGTGCGCCTCGATGGCGCCGACCAGTTCCCGCAGCCGCGCTTCGAGAGCGGCGAGCGGGCCCGCTTCGAGCGCGTAGACCCGGCGCTGCCCGAGCGGAGCCATGGTGACGAGGCCGGCGCGGGCGAGGGTCTGCAGGTGCTTGGTGGTCTGCGGTTGCCGCAGGCCGGTGCTCTCGGCCAGCTCGCCGACGGACCGCGGCCGCTCCGCGAGGAGCTCCACGATGCGCCACCGCGCTCCGTCTCCCAGTGCTGCCGCGATCTCGTCCATGCCCTGAAGTATTCACTTCCAAGAATATTCTTGTCAAGGAATATCTTCGGGTGGGATCTTGGCCGCCGGATCGGGTCGTAGGGTGCGGGCATGCCGGAGATCACGCCTGAGCCGTTCGCCCCGAAGACCGAGCCCGCGGTGCTCGACGACCTGCGCGCGCGGCTGCGCGCGACCCGCTTCCCGGACTCGCCGGAGGACGCCGGGTGGTCGCTCGGGACCGACGTCGGCTACCTCCGCGAGCTGGTCGCCTACTGGGCGGACGGGTTCGACTGGCCCGCACGGGAAGCCGAGCTGGGGGAGCTGCCCCGGTTCCGGGCCCCGGTCGGCGGCCTCGGCATCCACTTCGTGCACGCGAAGGCGGCCGGGCCCGCGTTCCCGCTCGTGCTCAGCCACGGCTGGCCGGACTCGTTCTGGCGCTACAGCAAGGTGATCCCGCTGCTGACCGACCCGGGCGCGCACGGTGGTGACCCCGCCGACGCGTTCGACGTGGTCGTGCCCGACATGCCGGGCTTCGGCTACTCCGACCGGCCGGCCGGGCCGCCGCTGGACTCCATCGCCGTCGCCGGGTTGTGGGCGGAACTGATGGCGGGCTTGGGTTACGCGCGGTTCGGCGCGGCGGGCGGGGACGTGGGCAGCCACGTCAGCCGGTACCTCGCGCTCGACCACCCGGACCGGGTGGTGGCGGTCCACCGCACGGACGCGGGCCTCCCGATCTTCTCGGGCGACCGGGCGGAGCTGGCGCCGGAGGAGCTCGCGTGGTTCGAGACCGTCGCGGCGTGGGGCGCGACGGAGGGCGCGTACGCCGCGATGCACCGCACGAAGCCGCAAACGGCGGCGGCGGCCCTCAACGACTCGCCGGCCGGGCTGGCCGCGTGGATCGTCGAAAAGCTGCAGAGCTGGAGCGACACCGGCGGTGACATCGAGCGGAGCTACACGAAGGACGAGATCCTGACCAACGTCATGATCTACTGGCTGACCGGCACGATCGGCTCGTCGATGCGGATGTACCACGCGAACTCGGCGATCCCGGCCGAGCAGCTCGCCCGCCGGGTGGAAGTGCCGTCCGGGTTCGCGTTGTTCCGCGGCGACGTCGTGCGGCCGCCGCGGGCGTGGCTGGAGCGGACGGCGAACACCGTGCGCGTCACCGAACCCGAGCACGGCGGGCACTTCGCCGCGTTCGAGGAGCCGGAGGTCTACGCCCGGGAGCTGCGGGAGTTCTTCCGCCCCTACCGCTGACCGCGGCTCACGTACCCGAAAGCCCGTGCCGCACCAGGTATTCGGCGTACCACGCAGGCCAGCTCGGCAGCGGACGAGAACGTCACGTCGGTCACCCGACCCGGCAGCCGCGTGGTGATCTCCTGGAGCACTCAGCCCGTTGCCGTCCGGATCGCTGAACGAGGCGCGACGCGTAGCTGATGTGGTCCGGCTCCGGGTCGCTGACTCGCGCTTCGGTGCGGCGTGGTGGAAGACGCCGCCGGCCCCTGGGCGGAACCCGGTGTGGCGTCGGTGATCCCGCTGCCGAAGATCACGGAGGCGGGTGACCCCGGCGGCGTCAGCTGGATCACCCGGAACCCGCCCGCGCCCGGGAAGTCGGCGTCTTCCCGCCAGCCGAGCGCCGTGTAGAAGGCTTTGGCCCGGTCGACGTCGGAGACGGGGAGGACGACGATCTCGAGCTTCATGTCCGGCATCGGAACCCCTTCGGCTCTGCGCGGCCCGTTCGGCGCCGCACCCCTCAAGATGGCCTCATCGCCGCCGATTTGCTACCGCCAGTGTCGTGCGTCATACTGGTGCGGTAATGCAACCAGTCCTGAGGTGAGAGCAGTGCGCAAGGACACGAGGTCGGGCTGTCCGATCAACCTGTCGCTGGAGATCTTCGGCGACCGCTGGACCCTGCTCGTGTTGCGTGACGTCGTTTTCGCCGGCGCGCGGCACTTCCGCGAGCTGCTCGGCGGGCCCGAGCGGATCTCGTCGAACGTCCTCGCCGACCGGCTCGCCGTGCTCGTCGAGCACGGGATGCTGACCCGGGCCGGCGATCCCACGCACAAGCAGAAGGTCACCTACAGCCTCACCGAGCAGGCGATCGAGCTGGTGCCCGTGCTGGTCCAGCTCAGCACCTGGGGCGTCCGCCACCTCCCGGTGGGTGACGCCTACGCCGCCCGCGCCGGGGTGCTCACCGCCGGCGGCCCGCCGCTGTGGGACGCCTTCATGGACGAACTGCGGGAAACCCACCTCGGGCCGGGTGCCCGTCGTGGCCCAGTGCCGGACGGTCCCACCGTCGCGGCCCGGATGGAGGCCGCCTACACCGCTTCCGCCACCCACTGATGATCGGAGTTCACCGATGAACGACCCGACGATCCGCCTCGACGACCGGTTCAGCGACCCCGGCGCGCGGCCCACCGACTGGGCCACGACGCGGGAAGTGCTCGAAACCGCGCAGATCAGCTGGCTCACCACCGTCCGCGCGGACGGCCGCCCGCACGTCACGCCGCTGGTCGCGGTGTGGCTGGACGGCAAGCTCTGCTTCGGGACCGGGGCCACCGAACAGAAGTGCCTCAACCTGACCGCGAACCCGCACGTCGTGCTGACGACCGGCCGCAACAGCTGGGACGACGGCCTCGACGTCATGGTCGAGGGCGAGGCGCGGCGCGTCACCGACCGCCCGACCCTCGAACGGCTCGCCGCCGCGTACCTGGAGAAGTGGGACGGCAGCTGGAAGTACGAGGTGGGCGACGACGGCCTGCGCCAGGGCGGCAACGACGCCCTGATCTTCGCGGTGGAGCCGGCGAAGGTGCTCACGTTCGGCCGGCAGCGCACCCCCGCTTCGGACACCTCGATGCTCTCGACCGTCGAGTTCACCCACACCAGCGCCGTGCCCGCGCGCGGCTGATCACCACGGCAGCGGCCCGTCCTCGTCGAAGAACCCGCCGGTCGGGCCGTCGTCGCCGATCGTGGCCCAGTGGACGGAAACCCGCGCGCCCTCGTCGGTCGTGCGGACGCCCCGGAAGCCGTTCAGGTCGGTGGCGACGTAGCCCGGCGTGACGGCGTTGACCTTCACGTGCGCCAGTGCCGGGTCGTCGAGGAAAGCGTTGGCGTACTTGACGGTCAGCATGTTCACCGCGGCCTTCGTCGCCGAGTAGGCGAACGACTCGTGCGAGCGGGCGAACATCGACCCCGGTTCGGTGGCCTTCGCGAAGATCGCGGAGTTGCTCGCCACGTTGACGATCCGCGGCGACGGCGACTCCCGCAGCAGCGGCAGCATCGCGTGGATCACCCGGACCAGCCCGAACACGTTGGTCTCGAACTCGGGGCGCAGGTCGTCGGCGGTGACGTCGGTCGCGTGCTTGCGCACGAGCAGCCCCGCGTTGTTCACCAGGACGTCCAGGCGGCCGTATTCGCGCTCGATGTACCCGGCCGCGGCGTCGACCGACGCCTGGTCCGTGACGTCGATCGCCACGGGCCGCACGGCGAGGCCGGTCAGCTCCCGGGCGGCCGCGGCGCCGCGGCCGGCGTCGCGGCTGCCGAGGAGCACGGTGAACCCCCGTTCGGCCAGCTGCCGGGCGGTGGCCAGGCCGATGCCCTTGTTCGCGCCCGTGACCAGGGCGACCGGCGCGGTCACGCCGGCACCGTGACGGTCTTGTACTCGATGTACTGCGTGAGCCCGACAACGCCGTACTCGCGGCCGAAGCCGCTGGCCTTGAAGCCGCCGAAGGGGCCGTCGAAGCCGATGGGTGCGCCGTTGACCGTGACGGTGCCGGTCCGCAGGCGGCGGGCGACGGCGAGCGCGTGCTCCCGGTCCGCGGACCAGACTCCGCCGGAGAGCCCGTATTCGGACTCGTTGGCGATGCGGACGGCGTCGTCCACGGTGCCGTCCGAGTCGTCGTAGGCGATCACGACCAATACCGGCCCGAAGATCTCTTCCTGGGCGATGCGCATCGTGTTCGAGACGTCGGCGAACAGCGTCGGCGTGACGTAGTTGCCGAGTTCCAGCCCGGCCGGGACGTCCGCGCCGCCGGTGACGAGCCGGGCGCCTTCCTCGACACCGAGCGCGATGTAGTCGCGCACCCGCTGCTGCTGGTCGGGCCGGACCATCGGGCCGATGAACGTCTTCTCGTCGGCGGGGTCGCCGACCGGCAGCGACTCGACCATCTCCTTGAGCCCGGCGACGACCTCGTCGTACCGGCCGCGCGGCGCGAGGATGCGGGTCTGGGCGATGCACGCCTCGCCGTTGTTGAGCAGGGAACCGAACTTCAGGCCCTGGATCGCCGCGCCGAGGTCGGCGTCGGGCAGGATGACGGCCGCGGACTTGCCGCCGAGTTCGAGGCTGACGCGCTTGAGCTGTTCCCCGGCCAGTGAAGCGATCCGGCGGCCCGCGCGGGTCGAGC
The DNA here is from genome assembly GCF_035975215.1 of Amycolatopsis sp. NBC_01307. NCBI lineage: Bacteria > Bacillati > Actinomycetota > Actinomycetes > Pseudonocardiales > Pseudonocardiaceae > Amycolatopsis > Amycolatopsis sp. NBC_01307. Next base: position 2,302,038 of record NZ_CP108403.1, read on the forward strand.
CGGTGAACGCGACCTTGTCGACGTCCGGGTGCTTCACCAGGTACTCGCTGGTCTCGCGGTCCGCCGGCAGCACGCTGACGACGCCGCGCGGCAGCCCGGCCTCGGCCAGCAGCCCGGCGAGCAGGTTCATGCTGAGCGAGTTCTCCGGGGAAACCTTGAGCACCACGGTGTTCCCGGCCAGCAGCGCCGGGATGACCTTGGCCAGCGCGGCGGAGAACGGCGAGTTCCACGGGATGATCGCGGCGACCACGCCGATCGCCTCCCGGCGCACGACCGAGCGGACCGGCGCGCCCGGGTCGGACGGCGTCAGGGTCTCCTCCCAGCCGAACGCCTCGGCGGCCTCGAGGTAGGCGTTCGCCTGCCGGGTCAGCCCGGTCTGACCAGCTCGGGTGAACCAGAGCGCCGAGCCGTTCTCGGCGGAGATGATAGCGGCGACGTCGTCCGCGCGCGCCTCGCGCAGCGCGTTGAGCTTGCGGAGCACGGCGATCCGGTCGGCGGGCGGGGTGTTCGGCCAGGCGCCGTCGTCGAAGGCGGCGCGGGCCGCGGCGACGGCGCGGTCGACGTCGGCCGGGAGGGCCTGCGCGACGCGGCCGAGCGGCGCCTGGTCGTGCGGGGACACGAGGTCCAGCAGGTCCGGGCCGCTCGGCTCGGTCCACTCGCCGCCGATGAAGAGCTTGTCGTAGGTGATCACGGTCGCCTCCTATTTGTTACACCACTGTAGCGCTTACTGGGCTTAGGGCATTCCGAGCGTGACAGTAAGCTGCGTTACAGTCACAACTACGTGGTAACTTGAGGTCATGAGAGCCGACGCGGTCCGCAACCTCGAGACCGTCCTGACGACGGGCGCGCGCATGCTCGCCGAGGACCCGGCGACCGGCGTCGCCGCGATCGCCGCCGCAGCCGGCGTGGACCGCCGCACCGTCTACCGCCACTTCGCGTCCCGTGACGAGCTGCTGGCCGCGATCTACGACGCCCGGCTGACGGCGGTCGAGGAGGCCGTCGACCACGCGCGGCTGCGCGAGGCGCCGGTCCCGGTGGCCCTGCACCGCTACGCCGAAGGCATCATCGAGGTCAACCGCAAGTGGCCGGTCGAGCTGACCCGGATGCGGGCCGAACCGTCCATTCAGGACCGTCGCGGGCGGGTGATCGCCGAGGTGGACGCGTTCATCGCGCGCGCCACCGCGGAGGGCGTCTTCCGGGCGGACGTCCCGGCGGGCTGGGTGTCCGACGTCGTGATCCAGCTGCTGCACCTGGCGTCGCGGCAGCCGTCGAGCGCCCCCGAGGCGGCGGACCTGCTCGTCGCCTCCCTGCTGCGCGGAGTCGGCGCGTACTGAGCAGCGACTGCTCGAAACTGTCCATTAACGACGGAGAAACCCCAGTATCGAGCACTTGACATGCCCGGTTCTGCTCGCTTTACTTCTGGGCACGTCGGAACGGACGCCCGACGTCAGAGGTACGCCCAGCCGGTATGTCGGCCTCCGCCGCGAGCCCGGACTGAGTCGCCAGGACGCGCTCGTGGTCCGAGGCGGGGTCGTGCCCACCATCATCCGGAGTTCGATGATGCCCTTCTCCCGCGTTCAGTTCCTCGCCAGTGCCGCGCTCGCGGCCGCCGTCCTCGGCGGTACCGCGTGCACGGCCTCGGCCGCCCCGGCCGCGGTCACCCCGCCACCGGTGAAGGCGGGCTTCGACTACCAGATCGGCGGCGCCTACACGCCGCCGTCCGGCGTCAAGGTCGTCAGCCGCGACCACACGGCCGCACCGGCCGCCGGGCTCTACAACATCTGCTACGTCAACGCTTTCCAGTCCCAGCCCGGCGCCGAGGGGGAGTGGGGCGACCTGCTGCTGCGCGACGCGAACGGCAACGTCGTCGTCGACGAGGACTGGGACGAGGCCCTGCTCGACCTGCACACCGCGGACAAGCGCACGCGCGTCGCGGCCAAGGTCAACGCCTGGGTCGACGACTGCGCCGCGCGGGGTTACCAGGCGATCGAGCCGGACAACTACGACAGCTTCACGCGCTCCCGGGGCCTGCTCTCCGACAGCGACGCCCAGGCCTACATCCGCCTGCTTTCCGCGCACGCCCACCAAAAGGGCCTCGCGATCGGCCAGAAGAACACCAGCGAGCTGGCCGGCCAGCGGCAGGCCAACGGGCTCGACTTCGCCATCGCCGAAGAGTGCGGCCAGCAGAAGAACTGCGGCGAGTTCACGCCCGCGTTCGGCGACCACGTGATCGTCATCGAGTACACCGACGCCGGCCTCAAGACCGCCTGCAGCCGGTGGAGCTCGCTCAGCATCGTCCGCCGTGACCTCGACGTCGTCCCCAAGGGCGAGTCCGGCTACGTCCGCAAGACCTGCTGATGGACCGGCGGGGTTTCCTGCGCGGCGTCGGCGGTCTCACCCTCGGCACCGCGCTGGCCGGGTGCGGCGCGGCCACCGGGACCGACGGCGGGCCGGTGACGGTCGAGGTCTGGCACGGCCAGACCGACACCGGCAAGAAGGTCCTCGACGAGCTCGTCGCGGACTTCCACCGGACCCACGCGGGGATCCGCATCGATCTCGGCGGCGGTGTCCTCGCCGACGCGATGCTGCAGAAGATCACCGCGGCGCTGGCGTCGGGGTCCTTCCCCGACATCGCCTACGTCTTCGGCTCGGACCTCGCCAGCGTCGCGCGCAGCCCGAGCGTCGTCGACGTCACCGATCTCGTCGACGCGGGGCCCGGTTTCTGGGCCCCGGCACGGGAAGCGGTGACGGTCAACGGCCGGGTGCGCGCGGTCCCGGCGCTGCTCGACTCGCTGGCCGTGGTGTGCAACAAGACGTTGTTCGACGGGGCCGGGATCCCGCTGCCCGCCGCGGGCTGGACGTGGGGCGACTTCGTCGAGACGGCGAAGAAGCTCACCGACGCGGCCAACGGCACCTTCGGCACCGCTTGGCCCGCCACCGGCGACGAGGACACCGTGTGGCGGCTGTGGCCGATGGTGTGGGACCTCGGCGGCGACGTGATCGGCGCCGGCGGCCGCGGCATCGGGTTCGCGGACCAGGGGGTGCGGGCTCTGGAAGTCGTCCGCGACCTCGCCGCGGCGAAGGCCGTCTACCTCGACCCGAAGTCCGGCAGCGAGCAGATGTACCAGGCGTTCGAAGCCGGGCACATCGGCATGGTCCCCACCGGGCCGTGGCAGCTGCCCGACATCGCCGACGCCGGCGTCGACTACGCGGTCGTGCCGTTGCCCAGCTTCAGCGGCCGTCCCGGCACCATCTCCGGGCCGGACACCTGGACGCTGTTCGACAACGGCGAGGAGCGCGTCGCGGCGGCGCGCACGTTCCTGGCCTGGCTGGCCGACCCGGCCCAGGACGTCCGCTGGGACGACGGCGCCGGCAGCCTGCCGCTGAGCCGCCGGACGCAGGAACTGCCCGCGTGGCAGGAGAAAACCGCCGAGACACCGGGGCTGCCGGTGTTCGTCGACGCTCTGGACCACGCGCGGGTCCGGCCGGTGCACCCGGCCTACCCGCAGGTGTCGGCGGCCGTCGGCACCGCGATCGTCGCCGTGCTGCTCGGCCGGGCCACCCCGGCCGACGCGCTGCGCGACTGCGCCGCGGCCGCCGACGCCGCCCTGATCATCCCCCGCTAGGGAGCCGCCATGCCCGGACTGCCGAGGCCCATCACCGTCACCCCCGCCCACAAACATGCAAAACGCCGCCGTCGGCGCGAGTCCGCGGCCGCGTGGGCCTACGTCTCACCCGCCGTGCTCATCATCCTCGGCCTCGGCGTGGTGCCCGTGGCCTGGTCGCTGCTGCTCTCGTTCCAGGTCGACGACCTCGTGACGCCCAGCCGGTGGGTCGGCTGGGACAACTACGCGGCGCTCGCCCAAGACCCGAACTTCGCCCAGGCCGTCGGGAACACCGTGCTGTACACGGTGCTCTACGTCCCGCTGAGCATCTTCTTCGGCTTCCTGCTGGCGCAGGCGCTGAACCGGCGCATCCGGCTGATCGGCGTCTACCGGACGCTGGTCTTCGTGCCGTTCGTGCTCTCGGCGACGGCGCAGGGCGTGCTGTTCTCGTTCATCCTCGACCCGCAGTTCGGCGCGGCCAACTCGCTGCTGCACCACCTCGGCGTGTCCCCGCAAGGGTTCCTGACCGATCCGGGGCAGGCGCTGCTGGTGCTCGTGGCCATCACGTTGTGGAGCGGTACCGGGTTCTGCGTCATCGTCTACCTGGCCGCGCTGCAGGACGTCCCGCCGTCGCTGGTGGAGGCCGCGCGGCTGGACGGTGCGGGCACCTGGCGCGTGCTGCGGCACGTCACGCTGCCGGCGATCATGCCGGTGACGGCGTTCCTGGTGGTGTGGCAGCTGATCACGTCGCTGCAGGTGTTCGACCTGGTGTACGTGACGACCAAGGGCGGCCCGCTCGGCTCCACCACGGTGATCGTCTACTTCGTCTGGGAGCAGGCGTTCAAGAACTTCACCGCCGGTTACGGCGCGGCGTCGGCCTACGTGCTCGCGGTCGCGCTGCTGGTCGTCGTGGTCGCCGTCCGCCTGCTCCGCCGGCCCCGGAAGGCGCTCCGATGACCGCCCGGATCGACAGCGTGCCCGCACCGCGGGTGCTGCCCGTGCTGCGCCGCCCGCGGCTGCCCTTCAGCCCCTGGCACCTGCTGCTCGTGCCGCTGGCCGTGGTGTTCGCCGCGCCGCTGGTGTGGCTGCTGCTCAGCTCGGTGATGAGCAACGCCGAGATCAACCGGTTCCCGCCCGCGCTCTGGCCGTCCCACGTGGACTTCTCGGGCTACCGCTACGTCCTCGACAACGCCCTGTTCGTGCGCTGGTTCACGAACTCGCTGATCGTGTCGGCGGTGACCGTGGTGTCGAACCTGCTGTTCGGCGCGCTCGGCGGGTACGCGTTCGCGCGGATGCGGTTCGCCGGGTCCCGGGCGCTGCTCGCGGTGATGATCGCGACGATGGCGATCCCGTTCCAGCTGACCATGATCCCGACGTTCCTGGTGATGAAAAAGCTCGGCCTGATCGACAGCCTGGGCGCGCTCATCGTGCCGTCGCTGGTGACGCCGTTCGCGGTGTTCCTGCTGCGCCAGTTCTTCCTGTCCCTGCCCCGGGAACTGGAGGAAGCGGCCTGGATCGACGGCTGCTCGCGGCTGCGCGTGCTGTTCACGATCGTGCTGCCGCTGTCGCGGCCCGCGTTGAGCACGGTGGCCGTGCTGACGTTCCTGAGCACCTGGAACGACCTGACCTGGCCGCTGATCGCGCTCAACCACGACACCGTCTACACGCTGCAGCTGGGCCTGACGACGTTCCAGGGCCAGCACCACACCAACTGGGCCGCGGTGATGGCGGGCAACGTGATCACCGTGCTGCCGGTGCTGCTCGCCTTCCTCGGCGCGCAGAAGACGTTCATCCAGTCCATCACCTCCAGCGGCCTCAAGGGCTAGGGCCGTCATGCACCGTTTCGACCTGCTCGTGGTCGGCGACGCCAACCCCGACGTCATCATCGGTCCACTGCGGACGGACCTGGCGTTCGGCCAGCGGGAGCAGCTCGCCGACTCCGGCGTGCTCACCCTCGGCGGCTCCGGCGCCATCACCGCCGCCGGCGCCGCCCGGCTGGGGCTGAAAGTCGCCTTCGCCGGGCGCGTCGGCGACGACGCCGGCGGCCGGTTCGTCCGCGACGCCCTCGACGAACGTGGCGTCGACACCAGCGCGTTGCACACCGATCCGTCCTTGCCGACGCCGTTGACGACCGTCCTGACCCGCGACGGCGACCGCGCGATCGTCACCGCACCGGGCACCCTGGCCGCGATCGGCGCCGGCGACGTCCCGCCGGAGCTGCTCGCGGCGAGCCGGCACGTCCACTCGTCGTCGTACTTCCTGCTCCCGAAGCTCGCGCCGGGGTTGCCGGGTCTGCTGCGCGCTGCCCGCGGGCACGGCGCGACCACGTCCGTCGACACCAACGACGACCCGGCCGGGCGATGGGAAGTCGGGGATCTGTTTTCAGAGACGGACTTCCTGCTGCCCAACGCGGCCGAGGCACGCCGGCTGACGGGCGCGGCCGGCGCGTGGGAGGCCGCCACGCTGCTGGCCGCCCGCGGCCCGGCCGTCGTGGTCAAGGACGGCGCCGACGGCGCTTTCGCCTGCCGCGACGGCGAACTCACCACCACCCCGGGGATCCCGGTGACCGCCGTCGACACCGTCGGCGCCGGGGACAGCTTCAACGCCGGGTTCCTCGCCGGCGTCCTGGCCGGGCTGCCGCTCGGGACGGCGCTGCGCTGCGGCGTCGTCTGCGGCGGCTTCTCGGTCCGAGCCCGCGGCGGCACCGCCGGCCAGGCCACGTGGGACGACGTCCTCGTCCACCTCGAACGCACCGAATCGGATCACGCATGACCACCCCCAAGATCACCTTCGTCGGCGCGGGCAGCGTCGTGTTCACCCAGGGCCTGCTCGCCGACCTGTTCACCTACTCCGAGCTGGACGGCGTGCACGTCGCCCTGCACGACATCGACCCGGAGCGGCTGGCGACGGCGCTGGCCGCGGCCCGGCAGATCGCCGCCGCCCGCGGTGTCAAACCCCTGCTCACCGCGCACGCCGACCGCCGGGAAGCCCTGGCGGACGCGGACTTCGTCGTGAACATGGTCCAGATCGGGATGGGGGAGTCGACGCGCACCGACTTCGCCGTCCCGGCCCGCTACGGCCTGCGCCAGACCATCGGCGACACCCTCGGCATCGGCGGGATCTTCCGCGCGCTGCGGACCTTCCCGTTCCTGAAGGGACTCGGCGCGGACATCGCCGACGTCTGCCCGGAAGCCTGGCTGCTCAACTACACCAACCCGATGGCGATGAACGTCCAGTACCTGAGCGAGGCCACCGGCCTGACGCGGGTCGTCGGGCTGTGCCACTCGGTGTACTGGACGGTGCACGGGCTCGCCGAGCTGGTCGGTGTGCCGTTCGACGAGGTCACCTACGTCGCGGCCGGCGTCAACCACCAGGCCTGGGTGCTGCGGTTCGAGCACGGCGGCACCGACCTCTACCCGCGGCTGACGTCGCTGGCCGAGGGCGACGAGCAGCTGCGGCGGCGCGTCCGGTTCGACATGTTCCGGCGGCTCGGGTACTACCCGACCGAGACCAGCGAGCACTCCGCCGAGTACGTGCCCTGGTACCTGCACCACGACAGCGAGATCGAGCGGCTGCGGCTGCCGGTCGGGGCGTACCTGGAGATCGTCGCGGAGAACGAGGCCGAGTACGAGCGGACGCGCCACGCCGTCGCCGCCGGCGAGCCGCTGCCCGTCGAAGGCACGAACGAGTACGCGCCGCAGGTCATCCACAGCATCGTCACCGGCACCCCGCGCACGGTCTACGGCAACGTCGTCAACCGCGGCCTGATCGAGAACCTGCCGGCCGGGGGCGTGGTCGAGGTGCCGTGCCTGGTCGACGGCACCGGCGTCCGGCCGACGCGGATCGGCGCGCTGCCACCGCAGTTGGCGGCGCTCAACCGGACGTACCTGAGCATGAACGACCTGGTCGTGCGCGCGGCGATCGAGGACGACCCGCGTCACATCCGCCACGCCGCGATGACCGACCCCGCCACGGCGGCATCGCTGCCGGTCGAGCGGATCTGGGAGCTGTGCGACGACCTGGTCCGCGCGCACGGCGACCGTCTCCAGCCCGCACTGCGTACCCTTCTCGGCCACTGATTCAGGAGAACGATGTCCTACACCCTCGACGAGATCACCAGCCAGCCGGAGTGCTGGGCGCGCGTGGTCCGGGAACTGCCGCTGCACGCGCCCGCGTTGCCCGCGATGGGGGAGCGCGTCGCCGTCATCGGCTGCGGCACCTCGTGGTTCATGGCGCAGAGTTACGCCCGGCTGCGGGAGGACGCCGGCCACGGCCTGACCGACGTCTTCGCGGCGTCGGAGGCGAAGCTCGACCGGCCGTACGACCGCGTGCTGGCGATGACCCGCTCCGGCACGACGACGGAGATCCTGACCGCGCTGGAACGAACGCGCCCGGGCACCCGCGTCACGACGATCACGGCGGTGGCCGACTCACCGGCGGCGGCGCTGTCGGACGACGTCGTCTGCCTGCCGTACGCCGACGAGCGTTCGGTGGTCCAGACGCGGTTCCCGACGACGCAGCTGCTGCTCCTGCGCGCCCACCTGGGCCTGCCGATCGACCGGGCGCTGGCCGACGTCTCCCGGGCCTTGACCACACCGCTCGCCCCGGAGCTGCTCGCGGCGTCGCAGATTTCGTTCCTGGGCGCGGACTGGCACGTCGGAGTGGCGAACGAGGCGGCGCTGAAGGTCCGCGAGGCGGCGGCTTGGTGGACGGAGTCGTACTCGGCGATGGAGTACCGCCACGGCCCGATCGCCGTGGCCGCGCCGGGCCGGGCGGTCTGGAGCCTGGCGTCCCTGGACGCGGGCCTGGTCGGCCAGATCGAGGCGACGGGCGGGTACCTGCGGCAGGGCGAGCTGGACCCGCTGGCCGAGCTGGTGCTGGTCCAGCGACTGGCCGTGGCCCTCGCCGAAGCGGCGGGCCGCGACCCGGACCGCCCGGCCCACCTGACCCGCTCGGTCGTCCTGGCGAGCTGACCCGACCTGAAGTGCCGTGAGGGGCACCTTCATGGACCTAACCGCCATGAAGGTGCCCTTCACGGCGTTCTGGTCGTCTAGCTGGCTAGCGTGCTAGCATTCTGTCATGAGCGACAAGGACGTCAAGCAGTTCAACGTGTACCTGCCGACGGACTTGATCCGTGAGGTGAAGCACCACGCCGTGGACACCGAACAGTCGCTGTCGGCCCTCGTCACCGCGGCGCTGCGCCAGTACCTCGCCACCGCCACGGCCGACTCAGAAGGAGAACTGCGATGAAGAGTGACCGCGTCGAAGCCCTGTACCTGGAGACGCACAACTGGGGGAAGGCCACCAAGTTCTTCCAGTCGCTCGGGTTCGAGATCGACTTCGCGACGGACCACAGCTCGGGACTGCTGCGCAACGGCGACGGCGCCTACCTGTTCGTCGCCGAGGTGCCGGCGGACCAGCCGACCGGGATGCAGGTCGTCATCAAGGTCCCCGCCGAGGACACCTTCGAAGCCGACGCGCCGGTGGAGGTCGTCAGCCCGTTCGCCGACACCCACTTCGGGACGCGCGAGATGAGCGTCCGCGATCCCGACGGGCGCACGTGGATTCTCCAGGCGCCGTCCGGGACGTGACCGAACGACGCGCCGGCTTGGACGTCGCCGTGCAGGCCACGCAGCCGGACCGGAGCCGCCCCCTCGGCGGCCCGGTCCGGCGTACCCCACAAGGATGCCCCGGCCACCGTGGCGAAACCTTGCAAAGACCTTGAATCCGCAGGTCAGCCGCGGACACCGGGTGATCCCCGAACGAGTGAATCGATCTCCGTGCCCGCTCCCGCCCGCCGGGTGCGGGCGCAGGCGCCGAGGTGCGGCCCGGGCGCGAGCCGGGGATGCCGCGCCCGCCGCGGGCGGCTAGCGTCGGAACCGACCAGCCATCGGCGGGAGGAGCGGGGATGCGGGACCGGGCGATCCGGATCGGCACCTTCTCCGGCTACCTCGGCGACCGCTTCACCGCGCTCGCCGAGGCCCTCGGCGGCGACCCCGTCGACGTCCTCGCCGGGGACTACCTCGCCGAGATCACCCTGGCCGTGCTCGCCGCGCGGCACCGGCGCGATCCCGCGCGCGGCTACGTCGAATACTTCCTCGACCAGCTGCGGCCCCACCTCGCGACCATCGCCGAGCGAGGCGTCAAGGTCGTCACCAACGCCGGCGGTTTCCACCCCGCCGGGCTCGCCGACGCCGTCCGCGCGGCCGCTGCCGAAGCCGGGGTCACGCTGTCTGTCGCGCACGTCGAAGGCGACAACCTCCTGGCCGACCTCGACGAGCTGGCCGCCACGCACCCGCTGACCCACCTCGACACCGGACGTCCGCTGTCGAGCTGGGGCACCACGCCGATCGCCGCCAACGCCTACCTCGGCGGCCACGGCATCGCCGCCGCGCTCGCCGGGGGTGCCGACGTCGTCGTGTGCGGGCGGGTCACCGACGCGTCGCTGGCCGCCGGGCCGGCCGCGTGGTGGCACGGCTGGGCCGCCGGCGACTGGGACCGGCTCGCCGGCGCCGTCGTCGCCGGGCACGTCATCGAGTGCGGCCCGCAGGCCGTCGGCGGCAACTTCTCCGGCTTCACCGGCGTCCCCGGCATGGCCAAGCCCGGCTTCCCGATCGCCGAGATCGCCGCGGACGGCGGCTGCGTGATCACCAAGCACACCCGCGACGGCGGCATGGTCACCCTCGACACCGTCACCGCCCAGCTCGTCTACGAGATCCAGGGCCCGCGCTACCTCAACCCCGACGTCACCGTCCACCTCGACGACGTCCGCCTCGCCCCGGCCGGCCCCGACCGGGTGGCGATCACCGGCGCGACCGGGTCGCCGCCGCCCCCGACGACCAAGGTCGCGCTGTTCGGGCAGATCGGGTACAGCGTCGTCAACACCGTCTACGTCACCGGCCTCGACGTCGACGCGAAGATCGCCCTGCTGCGCGAGCAGCTCGGCCGCGCGGACGGCGTCGACCTCGACGTCACGCGGATCGGCGTCCCGGCCGCGGACCCCGGCAGCCAGTGGGACGCCACCGCGGCCGTCCGGATCATGGCGACGTCCCGCGAGAAAGAACCCCTCGAACGCTTCGGGCTCGCGAAGCGGATCGGCAGCCTGTACCTCCAGAGCATCCCCGGCTTCTTCCACGACGGCGGTGCCGAGCTGGCCGTCCGGCCGCGGCCGCGGATCGACTACTGGCCCGCCGTGCTCGACGCCGACGTCGTCCCGCACCGCGTGGTTTTCGCCGGCGGGCAAGCACAAGACGTCCCGGCGCCCCCGGAAACGTCCATTGTGGACCAACCGGCGCACCCGGAACCCACCGAAGAGCCGGAGGGGACCCGGTTCGTGCCGCTGGGCACGGTCGCGCACGCCCGCAGCGGCGACAAGGGCGGCAACTGCAACCTCGGCGTCTGGACCGCCGACCCGGACGCCTGGCCGTGGCTGCGGCGGACGCTGAGCACGGCCCGGCTCCGCACGCTGCTGCCGGAGACCGCCGGACTCGAGATCGTCCGGCACGAGTTCCCGCACCTGCGGGCCGTGCACTTCGTCCTGCGCGGGCTGCTCGGTACCGGTGGCTCGGCGAACCTGCGCGTCGACCAGGTCGGCAAGGCCGTCGGCGAGTACCTGCGCGCCCGGCTGGTGCCCGTCCCCGAAGAACTCCTGCAGCGGAAGGACTCCCGATGACGCTCACCGACCGGGTCGCGCACGCGATCGCCCACCCGGCGACCGGCGACGCCTTCGACCCGCACGCCGAGCTCGCCGACCTGCTGGCCGGCATCGGGATGAGCCCGGCCGACACCGGCGGCACGATCACCTTCGACGGCGCCGACCCGGTCGTCCCGAGCACGCTGCGCCTCGGCGGCGCGTCGGCCATCGCACTGGCCGCGAAGTCGGCGGCGATCGCGAAACTCTGGCGGCTGCGCGGCGGTGACGGCCAGGACATCGGCGTCGACCTGCGTGTCGCACCGCACCGGCTGTGCCCGTTCTACGACCGGAAGTGGGAGCTGGTCAACGGCTTCCCGCAGAACGCGGCGGCCAACCCGAGCCAGGCACTGGGGTTCCGGTTCTACCGCACCGTCGACGACCGCTGGGTGATGCCGCTCAACCCGTACCCGAAGATCAAGATCGCCGCGCAACGGCTGCTCGACGTCCCGGAGGACCCGGACCGGGTCGCCGCCGCCGTCGCCGGCTGGAAGGGCATCGAGCTGGAAGAGGCCGCGGTGGCGGCCGGGACCGTGCTGCCGATGCTGCGCACCACCATCGAGCTGCTCGCCGAGCCGCACTACCGGGAGACCCTGGCCGGGCTGCCGCTGATCGAGATCACCAAGATCGCCGACAGCGATCCGGTGCCGTTGCCCGCCGGCGCCGCCGATCCGCTGTCCGGCGTCCGCGCGCTGGGCATGGGTCACGTGATCGCGGGCGCGGGCGTCGGCCGCGCGCTCGCCCTGCACGGCGCCGACGTCCTGAACCTGTGGCGCCCGGGCGAACTCGAGCACGACGTCACCTACGTGACGGCGAACGTCGGCACCCGGTCGGCCATCGTGAACCCGTACAGCGACGAGGGTGCGCGGAAGATCCGGGAGTTGCTCGGCACCGCGGACGTCTTCTACGCCAACCGAAGGCCCGGCTACCTCGCGAAGATCGGGCTGACCGCGGAGCAGGCGGCGGAAACCCGGCCGGGGATCGTGTACGCGACCGCGTCGCTCAACGGCGAGCACGGGCCGTGGGCCGGCCGGATCGGGTTCGACCAGACCGCCGGCAGCCTCACCGGCATGATGCACCTGGAAGGCGACGGCGAAACCCCGGCGCTGCCGCCGATCCTCGTCGTCAACGACTACATCGTCTCGTGGCTGATGACCGCGGGGATCGTCGAGGCACTGGCGCGGCGGGCGACCGACGGCGGCAGCTACCGCGTGCACGTCTCGCTCACCCGCGCCGCGCTGTGGATCCTGAGCATGGGCGTGTTCGACAAGGCCTACGCGCTCGACACCGCCGGCCGCGGCGAGGCGCACGCCTACCTCGACCCGGAGACGTTCACCGCGGACACCCCGCTCGGGCACTACCAGGGCGTCACCGACCAGGTCCGGATGTCGGCGACGCCGGGCCGCTACCGCACGGTCCTGGTGCCGCGCGGCTCGTCCCGTCCCGAGTGGTCGTGAGTGGTAATGCGGGTTCTAACCCTCATTACCACTCACGACCGGCGGGCTACTTCAGCAGTTTCGCGTAGACGATCACGTTGTCGAGGTAGTTGCGGCTCGCCGCGTCGTACTTGCCACCACAGGTGATCAGCCGCAGTTCCGGCTCGTTCGTGTTCCCGTACACGGCTTCCGTCGGGAACTCCTTCTTCGCGATCTGGTCGACCTTCGCCACGGTGAACGTGAGCTTGCCGCCGTCGGCGCGGTCGACGTGCACCTGGTCGCCGACCTTCGTCTCGTGCAGCCGCCAGAAGATGCCCTTCTGGTGGTCGCCGTCGATGTGGCCGAGGATGACCGCCGGGCCGACCTCGCCGGGCGTCGGCCCGTACTCGTACCAGCCGGCCTGCAGGGGCTGGTCGACCGGCGGGACCTCGACGGTCTTGTCGGCGTTGAGCCCGAGCGACACCAGCGACGACTGCGCGTCGATGGCGGGGACGTCGATCGCGGTCGGCAGGGACCGCGACAGCCCGGCGGGGGCGGCCGCGGCGGGCACGGGCGCCGGGTTGCCGGCCGCGGTCGGCGTCGCGGCGCCGCACCCGGCGAGCAGCAACGCGGTGAGGACGAAGAGAAGTGCGCGGCGCATCGGCTCAGCCCTCGGTCGCGAGGCTGCCGTCGCCGGTCTGCGGGGCACCGGCGGGCACGACGGTGACCTGGCCCGGGTTCTGCGGACGCGGCGGGGCCTGCGGCGCGAGTTCCTTCGCCGGGCCGCAGGAAACGGACGCGAGCTTGACGTCACCACTGCCGATGGCGCCGGTGACGTCGCCGCCAAGGAGCTTGACGTGCAGCGCGGTCACGTCGAGGCCGCCGTCGTAGCGCTGGTCCTGCTCGTTGACGATCACCTCGACCACGCCGGGGATGCCGAGACGCGTGTTGGGCGCGGCTTCCGCGGGGATCGTGCCGAGCCGGCCGAGGTTGACCCCGGCCAGGTCGCTGCTGCCGACGACCTTGCCGTCGGCCGACGCGCAGCGGGCGCTGATCACCCGCGCCGACGGCACCCGGCCGGCGACCGCGGCCAGCACGGGCAGCGTCGCCTCGACGATGCTCGCCTTGCTCGCGACCGAAGCCGTGTCGGAGACGACGGAGCTGGAGATGGCCTTCGCCGTGACGAGCCCCTTCAGCGGGGCGTCGGCCACGTTCGCCGAGGTCGGGCCGGTGCTGCTCGACGGGGCCAGCTTGCCGGTCTCGACGGTGATCCCCTTGCCACCGGCCAGATCCTTCAGCACGCCGGGCAGCAGGGAGACCCCGGCGGACGCCCCGAAAGCGGAGCCGGTCACCCCGGCGTCCCCGGCCAGCGCACCGGTGGCGCCGGTGGCTCCGGTGGCCAGGACGACGGCGGTCAGGCCGGCCAGGCTCCCGGCTCGGAGCATGGTTGTGCGCATGAACGAGGTCCTTTCAAAGAAATGGGCCGCGAAAACGTGCGGCGACGGCGGGCCGAGCGTGACTCGGTCCGCGGAGGAAAGCTCGGCCACGCTATCAAAATCGCGCTTGCTGCCAAGGAAGCCGAGATCCCCGGTGGTTACCCGAGTTCGCGAAACGTGATCTTCCGGAAAACAAACAACTCGAAGTGGCCACTTCGGCTCGACGCATTTCCCCGATGATCGACGGCGAGTAGTGCCCGTTGCGGCATTCGAGGGGGTTCACCCCCCGTTATGACACGTCCGAGTGATTACTCGGCTGGGGCGCGGCGAACACGGGGAGTGATGTGACCGCCACGGGATTCGACGGATTCGATTCCTCGTCCAGCGGGACAGCGGGAGCTGTGCGTGGCCGGTCAGAAGGTGCCGCGGTCGTCGCTTCGCGGGTTGCCGCGGACGACGTGGTTGTCGTAGAGCCCGGCCCGCGCGGTGCGGCGCCAGGGCCGCGCCAGCTGCACCGCCGTGGCGACGTCCGGGTCCGACAGCTCGAGGTCCGCGACGGCCAGACCGGGCTCCGGACGCGAAGGCGCCCGCGCGATCCACCGGCCCCCGGGCGCGACGACACCGGCGGGCACGGTGGCCGCGAACTGGGCGGGCACCGAGTAGCCGAGCCAGTAGCTGTACAACGTCCCGTACGCCTGGGCGACCGTGGCCCGGGCCGCGTCGTCCACCATCACCGACACCAGGACGCAGTCGACGTCGAGGCGCTCGTACTCGGCGAACAGCTCGGGGAAGTTGACCTCGATGCACAGGGCGCAGCCGAACCGGACGCCGTCGACCTCGAAGACCAGCGGCTCGGTGCCGGGCGAGTAGAGGTACCGCAGCTCGGTGTTCGACAGGAACCGCTTGTCGTAGCGGCCGACGAGCTTTCCGGTGTCCGACACGACGTAGAGGCTGTTGTGCGGGCGGCTTCCGCCGCTCAGCGGGTGGATCGAGCCGAACGCGACCCAGATCCCGAGCCGGCCGGCCAGCTCGGCGATCGCCTCGGCCTCCGCGCGCAGCACCGGCCACGCCGCGCGCGTCCAGTCGGCCGGGCCGACCCGCTCCGGGCCGTGCACCGACATCACCCGCTTGTGCGGGTAGGTGATCGCCCCTTCCGGGAACTGCACCAGCCGGGCGCCCGCGTCCCGCGCTTCGGCCATCAGCTCGCGCAGCCGGACCGCCGACGCGCGCAGCGCCGTCACGTCGGCCGGATCTTCGACCACTTCGCTCTGGGCCACCGCCAAGCGGAACGTCCGCGCCACGACCCGAGCTTAGGCGGTGTCCTGCAAGTCAAGCTCGCGGTCTTCGCGCCCAGGTGGCCCCTGACGGCACGGGCGGGATCGCCCGAGTACGGCCCAGTACGAGGGTGACTCGCCCGTGCCGTCGGGAACCACCTGTATCACGAAGCCCATCGAGCAGACTTGCAGGACACCGCCTAGGCGGTGCCGGAGCAAGCCGGGCGGCCCGTCGAGCGGGCTTGCTCCGGCACCGCCTGGCCCGGCGGTGGCGCACGGTAGGTTGCCCGTATGCGTCCCGTCCGCCCGAGCCGCCGGTGAACGTGCCCGAAGAGGTGCTGCGCACCTCGATCGTCGAGCGCCTCTTCGCGCGTGCGGCCGACGAGCGTCCGCTGTTCACCCACCAGGACCACAGCGCCGGCGCCGTGCACACGCTGACGTGGGCCGAGTTCACGGCGCGGGTGCGCGTGGTGGCCGGCGCGCTGGGCCGCGTCGCCGAGCCGGGGGAGCGCGTCGCGATCCTCGCGGGCCAGGACCTGAACTACCCGCTCGCGTTCTTCGGCGCGCTCGCCGCCGGCCTGGTCGCGGTGCCGTTGATGGCGCCGGCGAGCCGCGGCCAGCGCGACCGGCTCACGGGCGTGCTGGCCGACTGCGGCGCCCGCGTCTGGCTGACGTCGTCGGCCGCGGCGGCCCGGGTGCGTGAAGCCGGCGATTTCGACCACCTCGTCGTGGCCGACGAAGTGTCCGGCCCGGGCGTCGATCCGGTCCCGGTGACGGCGGAAACCCCGGCGTACCTGCAATACACGTCGGGCTCGACGCGGGAGCCGGCCGGCGCGGTGATCCCGCACCGGGCGATCGTCGCCGCCTGCTGGCAGGGCAGCCGCGCCTACGCCGTCGACGAGGGCACGACCTGCGCCGGCTGGATCCCGTTCTTCCACGACATGGGCCTGATCCAGCTGCTGTGCCTGCCCGTCTTCGCCGGCGGCCGCTCGGTGTTCATGGCCCCGGCCGAGTTCGTGCACCGGCCGCAGCGGTGGCTGCGGCAGCTGCACGACTACCCGGCGGTGTTCACCGCCGCCCCGAACTTCGCCTTCGACCTCGCGGCCGACGCGGCGGCCGAGGCCGGCGACGACCTCGACCTGTCCGGCGTGCGGGTCGCGCTCAACGGCAGTGAACCCGTCCGGCCGCGCACGGTCCGGCGTTTCCAGGAGGTGTTCGGCCCGCGCGGGTTCCGCCCCGGGGCGCACTGCCCGTCCTACGGCTTGGCCGAAGCCACCGTCTACGTCACGAGCGCGGGCCCCGAAGGACCGCGCGGCGCGGTGTTCGACCGGGACGCCCTCGCGCAGGGCAAAGCCGTCGAAATGGTCGACGGCCAGGAACTCGTGTCGGTCGGGCGTCCGGTCGGGCAGCGCGTGCGGATCGTCCGGGATGGACGGACGGCGCCCGACGGCGACGTCGGCGAGATCTGGATCCACGGCTCGAACGTGGCGACCGGCTACTGGGGTCGCGGTGACGCCGCCGCGTTCGGCGCCACGCTCGACGGCCTGCGCGGCTGGCTGCGCACCGGCGACCTCGGTGTCGTGCACCGCGGCGACCTCTACGTCACCGGCCGGATCAAGGACCTCATCGTCGTCGACGGCCGCAACTTCCACCCGCAGGACATCGAAGCGGCGGCGGGGGAGGCGCACCCGGCCGTCCGCCGGGACCGCGTCGCCGCGTTCGGCGTGGCCGACGACGCCGGCGAGGGCGCGGTGGTGGTGGCCGAGTGGGCGCGTGACACCGAAGGTGTGGATGTCAGAGAAGTGACCAGGGCGGTGCTGCGCGCGGTGTCGCGCGAACACGATCTCACGCTGCGTTCGGTACGTCTGGTCCCTTTCGGCGGACTTCCGCGCACTTCCAGTGGCAAGGTCGCCCGGTCGGCCGCCAAGGCGCGTTATGGTGACTTCCGTGGGTGATCACCGCGCCGAGGTCACGAAGGTCGTCAGCGAGACCTTCATGCTGGACCCCGCCGGCGTCGAACCCGACGCTCCCCTCGAGGAGCTGGGCATCGACTCCAAGGGCCGGATCAAGCTGCTGGCGGCGCTGGAGGTCTACTTCCGGGTGACGATCGACCTGGACCAGCTCGACCGGTTCACCGACGTGGGTTCGGTGGCCGAAGTGCTCACGGAAGCGCTCGCGGGCGCGACCGGCGGATCTGACGAGAGGCTCTGAAATGAGCGGGGGGTACACCGCGACGACCGACGCGTTGTCGTCGGCGTCGAAGAACATCGGCCGGCTGTCGGAACAGCTGCTGGACGACAACCCGGACCTGTCGAGCACGCCGGTCGACGCGGCCGGCTTCGGCCAGGCCCACGGCGCGCACGCGGCGAAGTACACCGCCGGGGTGACGGCGCTGTGGGCCGCGGTCAGCGGGTACAGCAGCACGCTGGGCTCGTTCGGCACGAACCTCGGCACCGCCGGCAGCAGCTACGGCGCGAACGAGGAAAACCAGTCGGGCGCGATCACCACCGCGGGGGCTGACCTGTAATGGCCAAGACCTGGACCGAGGTCAAGGCGGTGCTCGACGACCCGAGCGTGCCCGCCCAGACCAAGAGCGTGCTGATCAGCAGCTGGATGCGGGAGAACCCGCCGCCCCCGCCGTTCCTGGCCGACCAGGAACCGGACGACATCAAGGCCAAGCGGCAGGAAGCCGAGAAGCTCGCCACCGCCTACAACGCGAACCCGCTCTTCTCCGGCGTCCCGCTCGACGAGGCCTACGACACCGCCAAGAAGGCGGGCGACCAGGCCAGCTACAACGAAGACCAGGAGAAGAAGGCCGTCGACGACGGCAAGAAGAAGCTCGACGACACCAAGCCGCCCGCCTCCGACGAGTCCGGCGGTGGCGCCAGCACCGGCACGAAGACGTCCGACGAGATCTTCGACGCCGCCGCGCCCGCGCTCAAGCTGTTCGAGACGTTCGGCTCGCTGCTGGCGAAGCTCCCGGACGACTGCCGCGGCAACACCCGCGCGCTCGACCTGGACAAGGACATCCGGAAGCCGTTCGACGAGCAGCGCGGCATCAGCTTCCAGAACTTCGTGGAGGACGCCGACCACTTCAAGACCGGCTCGACCACGGTGGACAAGACGGTGGAGAACACCGGCACCGAGCTGTCCAGCCTGTACCAGAGCTGGACCGGCGCCGGTGCCGACGCCGCGTCGGACACCTACAACGACAAGATCCTGCCCAAGGCGAACAAGCTGTCCCAGACCCTCGGCAACGCGGGCGAGGCGACGCTGAGCACCGCGACCACGGTCTTCCAGCTGTGCAAGGGCAAGGCCGACGCGGTCATCGGGATGTACACCGACCTGGTCGGCAAGGCCGACTACACGATGGCGCAGAAGGTCGTCGCGGTCGCCAGCGGCGAGCACGGCAACGAGCAGGACCTGGCCCAGATCGCGGGCTGGATGGACGCCAACTTCGGCACCAACCTGGTCAAGACGCTCAACGACCAGGGCTGCTGCGACGGCGACGAGATCAAGAAGCACGGCCAGGACCTGGCCAAGCAGTGGATCCAGAACCAGTTCAACCCCGACATGTGGGACCGGCTCTACCAGGGCTTCGCCAAGACCTGCAAGGACACCAAGGACCTCGTCGACCAGGCCTACGACGCGCTCGACAAGGTCATGGGCAAGGTCAAGAACGAGTTCGAGGGTGTCACGATGCCCGGCGGTTCGGGCTCGGGTTCCGGGTCCGGCACCGGTGGGTCCGGTGGCGGCTCGGGTTCGGGTTCGGGCAACGGTGGTTACGGCGGCGGTTCCGGCTCGGGTTCGGGCGGTGGCGGCTACGGCGGTGGCTCGGGCGGCGGTGACGGTTCGGGCTCCGGTGGTTCCGGTTCCGGCGGCTCCGGCTCGGGTTCCGGCGGGTCCGGCTCCGGCAGTGGTTCGGGCTCCGGCTCGGGTTCCGGCGGCTCGGGTTCGGGTGGCGGCGGCAACGTGCCGCCGATCCCGGACTTCGACACGCCGTCCGGTGCTTCCGGCGGCGGCTCCGGGTCCGGTTCGGGCTCGGGTTCCGGCTCCGGTGGTGGCGGTTCTGTCCCGCCGATTCCGGACATCTCCGGTGGTTCCGGTTCGGGCTCGGGCGGCGGTTCCGGCTCGGGTTCCGGTGGTGGCGGGCCGATGCCGTCCATCCCGGACATGTCCGGTGGCGGGGGCTCGGGCGGTGGCGACGACACGACGCCGTCTTCGACGCCGCCACCGTCGTCTTCGGACGGTCAGGAGGCCGCGGCCGCGGCGGCGGAAGCCGCCAAGAAGAAGGCCGCCGACGCGTTGAGCCAGTTCAGCGGCGAGGGCATCAAGACCGACTCCGGCGACGGCGCGGGCGGCCTCGGCGGTGGCGGTGGCGGTGACACCGGCGGTGGTGCCGGCGGCGGCAGCGACACGTCGCCGTCCGGGGCCGGTTCGGGTTCGGGAGCCGGCGGTGGTCAGGACGCGGCCGCCGCGGCGGCGGAAGCGGCGAAGAAGAAGGCCGCCGACGCGTTGAGCGAGTTCTCCGGCGAGGGCATCAAGACCGACGCCGGTGGCGGTTCGGGCCTCGGCGGCAGCGGCGGTGGCGACGACGCGGGCTCCGGCTCCGGTTCGGGCTCGGATTCCGGGTCGGACCCGGCCGCGGACGGCAAGGAAGCCGCCGAAAAGGCCGCGGAGGACGCGAAGAAGCAGGCGTCCGACGCCCTGGACAAGCTCGGCGGCGACGGCATCAAGACCGACCAGGACGGCGACGGCCTGCTCGACGACGGCAAGTCCGACACCGACGGCGACGGCAAGCCCGACACCGACAAGGACGGCGACGGCAAGCCCGACGGCGACGAGAAGCTCGACCACCTGAAGGTCAAGCAGGGTGACAAGACCTTCGAGATGACCGAGCCGGACTCCGACGGCAAGATGGACATCAAGGTCGGCGAAGGCGACGGCCCGGCGAAGGACTTCAAGCTCGACTGGCCCGACGATGACGCCGCCAAGACTGACCTCGGCGTCGGCTCGGACGACCCGGGGAAGCCGGACGCCGACGGCGTCTACCACCCCGGTGCGGACGGCAAGATCCACATCCAGGACGGCGACGTCAAGATCACCGCCGAGCGGCCCGACGGCGCGGACGGCCCGACGGTCGTGACCGTCGACGACGGCACCGGCAAGCCGACGACCTACACCCTCGGCGAGGACGACACGTCGCCCGGCGGCCTGGACGACGCCGCCAAGAAGCACCTCGACGACGCGCTCAGCGGCGAGACCAGGGGCGACACGGCGTCGCACGCGCTCGGCGACACCCCCGACGCGAAGCCCGACGACCTGCCGAAGCACAGCGGCACCCTCGACGGGGCCGGCGCGTCGGGTGGCGGCGGGGGTGGCGCGCACGCGCTGTCCACGGCCGGTCTCGACACGGGTGGCGGCGCGGTGACGGGCTCGCTCGGCGAGTCGCCGTCGCTGTCCGAGGGCGTCCACAGCGGGGTGGGTGCGAGCCAGCAGCAGCCGGCGGCGCCCGCGTTCGCCTCGGCGGCCATGTCCGGTGCGAACGGCCAGGCCGGTCAGTCGATGGGCGGCGGCATGCCGATGGGCGGCATGGGCGGCGGCGGCCAGGGCGGCGGCGACCAGGAGCGCTCGAACCGCGCGTACCGGATCGAGGGCGCCGTCTTCGAGCCGATGGCCGAACCCACCGGCCGCATCGTCGGGTCGCTGGACGACGAGGAGCCACCGGCCCCCCGCCGGTGGTGAGCGCGGGCTGAGGAGGACGCATGAGCGACGAGATGGCGGGCATGAAGGCCGGCTTGGACGGCCTCGTCCGCGAACAGGCCGAGCGCCGCTCCCTGCGCGAGCAGCAGGGTGAGGAGATCAAGGCCAAGTCCCAGGAGTACATGACCAAGCAGGTGCAGGCGGCCGAGCGGTACGTCCAGCACGTGCGGGAGATGGCCAACCGCAAGACCAAGTCCGGCTGGGGCGTCCGCGACGACAGCGGCGGCCCGCAGAGCTTCGAGCCGGAGGGCTTCGCGGGGGAGCAGGGCGCGGGCGCGGCATCGCCGTTCGCCCCCACCCCGGCCCCGCCGTCGGCCCCGGCGGAACCCCGCCGCGGCCGCCGCCACCGAGCAGCAGACACGGACGACGACGACGGCTTCGGCAACAACCCCTGGTAACCCGACGGCGCCGCGATTCCTCGCCGATCAAGTTCGCCCGCTGATCACGCGAGTTCCGGCCCGGATCACGCGAGTCCCGGGCCTGGTCATGTGAGTTCCGGCCCGGATCACGCGGATCCGGGCCGGATCGCGCAGGATCGCGTCGGACACGTGCCCGCCGCCGCAACCGGGCTAGGTGTCCAGGGCTCGGTCCAGGTTGAGGGCTGCGCTGATCAGTGCCAAGTGGGTGAACGCCTGCGGGAAGTTGCCCAGCTGCTCCCCGGTCAGCCCGATCTGCTCGGCGTACAGCCCGACGTGGTTGGCGTAGGTGAACATCTTCTCCAGCGCCAGCCGCGCGTCGTCGGTGCGGCCGGCGCGGGTCAGGGCCTCCACCCACCAGAACGAGCACAGCGAGAACGTGCCCTCCGAGCCGTCCAGGCCGTCGGGGGCTTCCTCCGGGTTGTAGCGGAACACCAGGCTGTCCAGCACCAGCTCCTCGCCGATGCGTTCCACAGTGGACAGGAACCGCGGGTCGGTGGGGGAGCAGAACTTCACCATCGGCATCAGCAGCAGTGACGCGTCGAGCGCGGTGCCGGGCTCGGGCTCGCAGTGCTGGACGAACGCGCCGATCTCCTCGTTCCAGCCCTGCTCCTGGATCCGGCCGTAGATCTCGTCGCGCACCGACGTCCAGCGCGTGAGGTCGGCGGGCAGGCCGCGGCGGCGCGCGACCCGGACCATCCGCTCCACCGCGACCCAGCTCATCAGCCGGGAGAACGTGTGGTTCCGTTGCCCCGAGCGGGTTTCCCAGATGCCGTGGTCCGGCCGGTCCCAGTTTTCCAGCAGCCAGTCCAGCATCGTGCACAGGCTCGCCCAGCTGGCGTGCGAGATGCCCTTGCCGTACTTGTCGAACAGGTAGATCGAGTCGATGACCTCGCCGTAGACGTCCAGCTGCAGCTGCCCGGCCGCGCCGTTGCCGACGCGCACCGGGCGTGAGCCGCGGTAACCCTCGAGGTGCTCCAGCTCGTGCTCGGTGAGGTCGGCGTCGCCGTCGATGGAGTACATCACGCGCAGCGGGCCGAGGTCGCCGTCGCGGTCGTCGGAGACGCGGTCGGTCAGCCAGCCGACGAACGCCTCGGCCTCGTCGGTGAAACCCAGGCGCAGCAACGCGTACAGCGAGAACCCGGCATCGCGCAGCCAGACGTGCCGGTAGTCCCAGTTGCGTTCGCCGCCGATCCGTTCCGGCAGGCCGAGGGTGGGCGCGGCGACGATCGCGCCGCTCGGCTCGTGCGTGAGCAGCTTCAACGTCAACGCCGAGCGGTGCACCATCTCCCGCCACCGGCCGGTGTAGGACGAGCGGGACAGCCAGTCGCGCCAGAACCCGACGGTCGCGTCGAACAGGTCCTGCGCCTCGGCCGCGTCGGCGGCCGGGTGGTCGGCCGTGTCGTCGGCGACCTCCAGCACGAACAGCTCCGTGTCGCCGGCGGGGACGTCGAACTCGGCCGTGGCCGCGCCGTCGCCGGTGTCCAGGGTGACCGACGAGTCGAGGCAGACGCGCATCTCCTTGCCCTGGAAGGAGATGCGACCGTCCTTCTCGGACACTTCCGGGACGTCGCGGCCGTAGTCGAAGCACGGCCGGACCCGGGTGCGCATCCGGACGTGCCCGCGGATGTTGACCACCCGCCGGACCAGCCGTTGCCGGTGCTCGACGTCGTGCGGGCGCAGGATCGGCATGAAGTCCTGCAGCTCGACGATGCCGTCCTCGGTGAGGAACCGGGTGATGAGGATGTTCGTGTCCGGGAAGTAGAACTGGTGGCGCGCGGTGACCTCGCACACCGGCGCCAGCTCCCAGTCGCCGCCGTGCTCGGCGTCGACGAGCGCCCCGAAGACGCTCGGCGAGTCGAACCGCGGCGCGCAGAACCAGCTCACCCGGCCGTCGGTGCCGACGAGGGCGGCGGTGCGCAGGTCGCCGACCAGGCCGTGCTCGGCGATCGGGAGGTAGGTCACTCGGGCACCCGCCAGCCGCGTTCGCCGGGCAGGCGCAACGCCGCTTCGGGGCCCCACGACCCCTTCGCGTACGGCTGGGTCTTCGGTGGGTTGCGCAGGACGGGCTCGCAGACCTGCCAGAGCCGTTCGATCTCCTCGGCGCTGCTGAACAGCGTGTGGTCGCCGCGCATGACGTCGAGCAGCAGCTTCTGGTAGGCCTCGAGCGGCTCGACGCCGTCGAAGGTGCCGGCGACGTCGAGGGTCAGCGCGGCCTTGCCGACGGACAGGTCCGCGCCGGGCCGCTTCGCCCGCAGCTCCAGGGTCAGCTGCGGCTGCTCGGTGAGCTCGAAGACGAGCTCGTTGCCGCCGCCGAGGTCGTCGGCCCCGGTGAACATCGCCAGCGGCGGCTCCCGCAGCCCGATGGTCACGGTGCGGCGGGTCTGGGCCAGGGCCTTGCCGGTGCGCAGGTAGAACGGCACCCCCTGCCAGCGCCAGTTGTCGATCCGGGCCTCCAGCGCGACGAACGTCTCGACGTCCGAGGCGTCGTCGACGCCCTCCTCGTCGCGGTAGCCCTCGTACTGGCCGAACACGACGTCGCCGGGGTCGAGCGGCCGGAGGCTGTGGTAGAGCTTGTGCTTCTCGGCGCGCAGCCACTCGGCGCTGATCTCCGGCGGCGGTTCCATCGCGAGGAAACCGAGCACCTGCAGCAGGTGCGTGGAGACCATGTCGCGGAAGGTGCCGGTCGACTCCATGAAGGCCGCGCGGCCTTCGATGCCGATCGACTCGGGGATGTCGATCTGGACGTAGGCGATGTGGTCGTGGTTCCAGAGCGACTCGACCAGGCCGTTGGCGAAGCGGAACACGAGGATGTTCTGCACCGCCTCCTTGCCGAGGAAGTGGTCGATCCGGAAGATCTGCTCCTCGGTGAACACCTCGTGCAGCGCGGCGGTGAGCTCGCGCGAGGACTCGAGGTCGCTGCCGAACGGCTTCTCGAGCACCAGCCGGGCGCCCTCGGCCAGGCCGGTCTCGCCGAGCATGCCGACCATCCCGGTCATCGCGCCGGGCGGCACCGAGAGGTAGAGCAGGGTCCGGGCGTCGTCGCCGAGGCTTTCGCGCTGCTCGCGGACGTGTCCGGCCAGGTCGGCGCCGTCGTCGGCGGAGGAGACGCGGAAGGAGAGCCGCCGGGCGAACTCGCGCCAGGCGCTGTCGTCGAAGTCGTCCCCGAGGTTCTCACGCAGGGCGTCGCCGATGCGGTCGCGGAACTCGTCGTCGGTGCCCGGCGAGTGCCGTCCGGACCCGACGATCGCGAACCCGCCGGGCAGCATCTTCGCGGTGTAGAGGCGGAAGAGCCCGGGGAACAGCTTCCGGCGCGCGAGGTCACCGGTGGCTCCGAACAGGACGAGCACGTGGGGCTGCGGTGTCTGCACGTCCTGATCGTCGATCACGCGCGCCGGTCCCGCACGTCGAGCGCGGGTGCGGGGGATGCCGAGCGGCCCCCGGGGAGCTGATCCCCGGGGGCCGTCGGTGGTGCCGGGGCCGGTCAGAAGGTCAGGACGGTGCCGTCCTCGTAGATGCGCTGCTCCGGCGCGTTGTTCGCGGCGAAGCCGTTGGCCCACAGGGAGTTCACCCGGCTGCGCTCCGCCGAGTTCGGGACCGCGGTGCGGCAGGACGTGCCGGGGCCGCCACCGGACATCAGCTCGGAGCACGGGCCCGAGTAGTGGTCCGGCAGGCCGAGGGCGTGGCCGGTCTCGTGCGCGGTGATCCGGACCGGGTAGTACTGCTGGGCCTGGGTGTAGTCGATGAAGATGGTGCCGCTGCCGTGGCCGTTGGTCTGCGCGTAGGAGCCGCGGGCGTCGTTGCCCTCGACGTAGCGCAGGCTGGCGCCGGAGGCCCGCTCGACCAGCTTGACGTTGGTCACGCTGCTGTTCCAGTTCGCGGCGCCCTGGTTGATCTGCGAGCGGAACGACGGGGCGCCCGACGTGCTGTAGTACACCGTGGTGACGGCGGCTTCCTGCTGGGTGGAGGCCGGGGCGGCGGTCGCGGTGCCCGCGGCGAGCGGGGTGAGGGCGATCGCGAGCGCGACAGCGCCGGTCAGAGCGAACTTCCTGGACATCGGAAGACTCCTCGTTGGGGGGACGGGGATTTGCCGGATTTGCGCGCGCTTGGGGAATTTACCCCGCGGACACACACCGCCGGAGCCGACTTCCGTAGGGCCTCGCGATTGGTGATTTCCCAACACTATCTGCGGGTTGACAAGCCGAAGGTGGGCGACACCTTCAGGTGAACGGCCCGTGGACCACCCCGCCGGCCCGGTAGTGATCTAGGGGCCGGGTGCGACCGCGCCGGCGCCGAGAGGGGTGGGGATGGACGGCCCGGTCGACCTGATCGTCGTGGGCGGGGGAGCCGTCGGGCTCGCCACGGCCCACGCGGCGGCCAAGCGCGGCAGCACCGCGCTGGTGCTGGAGAAACGCGAGTTCTTCCACGACGAGACGGCGTCCGGGGGCACGTCCCGGCAGTTCCGGCTCCAGTACGACGACCCCGCCGTCTCGCGGCTGGTGCTGGCGTCGCGGCCGCTGTGGGCGGAGCTGCAGGAGCGCACCACCGAGGACCTGGCCACGCGCACCGGCTGCCTGTGGTTCGGCGACCCGCACGCGCCCGGCGCGGAAGGGCAGATCGACGCCGTCCTCGCCGTGATGACCGAGCTGGACCTGCCGTTCGACCGGCTCACCGCGGCCGACGTCACCCGGCGGTTCGGCTTCGCCGGCATCCCGGACTGGTGGACCGGGTTCTTCCAGCCCGACGGCGCCGCGACCAACGTCAAGGCGACGCTGCGCGCGTTCCACCGCGCGGCCGCGGCGTCCGGGCGGGTGGCGCTGCGGCGCGGCCAGGAGGTCGTCGCGATCCACACCGGCGACGGCGGGGTGCGCGTCGAGACCGCGGCCGGGGACTCGTTCCACGGCGCCAAGCTGGTGATCGCCGCCGGTCCGGAGACGAACGCGGTCCTGCGGCTGCTCGGGTTCGAGCTGGCCACCACGACCTGGACCATGGTCTCGGCCTGGTTCCGGACCCGCGAACCCGCCAGCGAGCTGCCCACCTGGATCACGTTCCAGGCGCCGCGGACCGGCGATCCCGGGCTGTACTACGGGTTTCCGGAGCTGGCCTGGGACCGTCCGGGCTTCGTGCGCGTCGGCGTCAACCACCCGGCCGCGGTCTCGGCCGAGCCGCCGTCGCGGCGCGAGGTGGATCCGCGGGTCGTGGCACAGATGGGACGGTGGGTGGGCGAGCACCTGCCGTGGCTGGACCCGGCGCCGGTCGACGCGTCGGCGTGCCTGTGCGGCCTGCTGACCCGGTCCGAGCAGCCCGGAGCGCTGGCCCGGGAGCTCGTCGTCGACTTCGCGCCCGGGCTCCGGGACGTCGTCGTCTGCGCCACCGGCTGGGTGTTCAAGATCGCCCCGCTGCTGGGCGAGGTCTGCGCCGACCTCGCGCTCGACGGCCGGACCGCGCACGACATCGCCCCGGGCGCGCTGCACCCGGACCTGTGGCGCGCGGGGGCGTTGCGATGAGACCGGTGGTCGAGCGCGTCCGCACGGCCGAGGGCGTGCCGGTGTTCGTGGTGCGCGACGGCGATCCGGGCGCCGGTCCGGCCAACGGCGGCCTGCGGCTGCTGCCCTACGACAGCGAACGCCGGGCGCTGGCGGACGGCCTGCGGCTCGCCCGCCGCATGACGCTCAAGCACGCCCTGTACCGCACCGGGTTCTCCGGGGCGAAGCTCACCGCCGTCGCCGATCCGTCCACAGTGGACCGGTTCGCGCTGCTGCGGGCGGTCGGCGACGTGCTCGACCGGCACGCCGGGCGGCTCTACACCGGTTGCGACATGAACACCACGGCCGCGGACATGCGGGTCCTCAGCGGCCTGTCGCCGTACGTGCTCGCGGCCGTGGACAGCGCGGTCGACGCGAGCCTCGCCACCGCGCACGGCATCGTCGCGGCCGTGCGCCAGGCCGCGGGCGGCGCCGTCGCGGACCGGGGTGTGCTGGTGCACGGAGTCGGGAAGACCGGGGCTGCGGTGGCCGCGCTGCTGGCGGCCGGCGGCGCCCGCGTCACCACCTACGACCACGACCCGGCCGCGCCGCTGCTGCCCGGCTGCACCGCGCTGCACTCGCTGTCGGCGTGGTGGGCCCGGCCCGAAGAGCTGCTGGTGCTGTGCTCGGCGTCGGGGGTGGTGGACGAGCGCGTCGCGCAGCGGCTGCGGTGCCGGGTGATCGTCAGCGGCGCGAACTGCCCCTACACGAGCCGCGAGGTGGCGCGGATCCTCGCGCGGCGCGGCATCCTGGGCGTCCCGGACGTCGTCGCCAACGCGGGCGCGGTCATCGGCGACTCGATCGAGCACCACCAGCCCGCGCGGTTCCGGACCGGTCCGGCCGACGAGGTGTACCGGTTCGTGGCGCAGACGGTCGCCGACCGGACGGCGGACCTGCTGCGACGCAGCTCGGGCGCCCCCGATCGGGTGGGATCGGCGCTGGCCGAGCTGCTCGACGACGTCCCGGAAACGGTCTGCGGCCTGCGGTTCGCCCCGGCGCGCGTCTAGTACTTTCCGCTTATCGCGGCAGAGCCGAATCTCCGATGTGCGAGGGCGCCCGGACGGCGATCGTGGAGTCATCAGCCACGATCCCGTGAGGAGAACCCGATGAGCCCGCTAGCCGCCGCTGGTGAGCCGGTGCGGCGATGATCGTCGCGGAGGGCCTGACACGGCGCTACCGCGGCGGCGCCGGCGTCGAAGACCTGTCGTTCACCGTGCGCCCGGGCGTCGTCACCGGCTTCCTGGGCCCGAACGGCGCCGGGAAGTCGACGACCATCCGGCTCATGCTCGGCCTGGAGCGCGGCGCGGGCCGCACGACGTTCGGCGGCCGCACGTACGCGCAGGTCGCGGACCCGCTGCGCGCGGTGGGCGTGCTCACCGACGCGGGCGCGGTCCACCCGGCCCGGACGGCTTCGGCGCACCTGCGGATGGTCGCCGCGGGCGGCGGTCTCCCGGCCCGGCGCGTCCGCGAGGTGCTGGCCACGGTCGGGCTGGAGTCCGTCGCGGGCCGGCCCGCCGGCCGCTTCAGCCTCGGCATGAAGCAGCGGCTGGGCCTGGCGACGGCGTTGCTCGGCGACCCCGGGTACCTGATCCTCGACGAACCGGCCAACGGCCTCGACCCCGAGGGCGTGCGCTGGATCCGCGACCTGCTGCGCCGCCTGGCCGGGGAGGGCCGGACGGTGTTCGCGTCGTCGCACCTGCTGGCGGAGATGTCCTTGCTGGCCGAGGACCTGATCGTGATCGGCGATGGGCGGCTGGTCTCGGCCGGGCCGCTGCCGGAGTTCGTCGCGCGGCACGCCCACGCGGACGTCGTGGTGCGCACGGGTGGCGCGACGGCGTTGATGGTCGCCCTGACCCGCGACGGCCTGCGGGTACGGCAGGAGGCCGCGGGCGAGCTGGCCGTCGACACCGCCGACACCGAGCGGGTGGCCGCGGTGGCCGCGCGGGCGGGCATCGGGGTGCGGGAGCTGTTCGTGCGCCGGAGTGGCTTGGAGGACGCCTTCCTCGCCGCGACGGCCGCCGCGGTCCGGCACCGAGGGGAGTCGTCGTGAGACGCGGCGAAGCGGCACTTTCACGTGAAAGTGCCGCCAAGCCACAGCGGAGGGAGCTGTCGTGAAGAACGCCGTGGCCTACGAATGGATCCGCGCCCGCTCGCTGCGTTCGACCTGGCTGCTCCTGCTCGCCGCCGGGGTCCTGCAGTTCGCGTCCGGCCTCTACTGGGGCCTCAAGCGCGACCTCGGCGACCTCGACGCCTTCACCTCGTCGTTCGGCCTGGTCGCGCGGCTCGGGGCGCTGCTCGTCGCGGCCGTCGGCGTCGCCGCGTTCGGGCTCGACTTCCAGCACGGGACGCTCGCCACCACGCGGCTCGTGCTGCGCTCGCCCGTGCGGATCGTGGCGGCCCGGGCGGTGGTCACCGGCGGGCTCGGGCTGCTCGGCGGGGTGCTCATGGTGGTGCTCGCCGCGGCCGGGGTGCTGGCCGGCGGTGGGGTCCGGCCCGCCGACGCGGGGGCGGCGGGCCGGGCCATCGCGGCGGTGCTGCTGCTGACCGTCCTTTCCGGACTCGCCGGCGTCGCGCTCGGCGGGCTGCTGCGGCACACCGCGGCCGCCATCGGGGTGTTCGCCGTCTGGACGCTCGTCGCGGAGACCGCGCTGGCCGCGCTCGTCAAGGTGCCGGTGACGGCGTTGCCGTTCGGCGGCACCGCCCTGCTGCGCATGCCGGGGCCCGCCGTGTTCGCCGCGCTGACCGCCGTCGCCCTGGTCGCGACGGGTTTCACCCTGGCACGTCGTGCCGGGTGAGCGGGCGCGCCTTAACCTGGTCCCGATGCGATGGCTCAAGTGGTGGGACGGCCGGGTCGCGCTGCTCGCCCTCGACGTCGCGGTGGCGGCGGCCGTGATCGTCGTCACCCTGGCCGGCGGCGACCCGCGGGACCCGCACCCGGCGCTCTACGTGCCGGCCGTGATCGTCTCCGCGCTGGCGCTGCTCGCCCGCCGCCGGTGGCCGTTCCTGGTGCTGCTCGTGGCGGTGGCCTGCCTCTTCGCCGGCGTGACGCTGCTGCCGATGACCATCGCCCTGTACTCGGTCGCGGCCCGGCACGGCGTCAGCGTCCTGACCGGCGTCGCGATGGTCGTCACCGTGCTCGGCGGGCGCGTCCTGCGGGTCGTGTCGGAGCCGGCGGACCTGCTGACCCTCGTGGTCGTGCTGGGCATGTTCTCCGTCGGCCCGGTCCTCGCCGGGCTCTGGATGCACCAACGCGCCAGGCTGCTGGCCGTGCTGCGGGAGCGGGCCGACGAGGCCGAGCGCACCCGGACCCTGCGCGCCGACCAGGCCGTCTTCGCCGAACGACGGCGCATCGCGCGTGAGATGCACGACGTCGTCGCCCACCGCGTGACGGCCGTGGCGTTGCAGGCGGGCGCGCTTTCCCTGCGCGCCCCGGACGAAGCCACCGAGCGGACCGCCGAGACGATCCGCGCCGTCAGCGCCACCGCGCTCGAGGAGCTGCGGGGCATCCTGCAGGTGCTGCGCGACGACGTCCCCGAGTCCACGAGCCCCGGCGCCGGCCTGCCGGCTTCGCTGGAGGACCTGGTCGAGGAGGTCGCCGCGACCGGCGCCCGGGTGGAGCTGAAGCTGCCGGACCCGCTGCCCGCGGTGCCGGACCAGGTCGGCCGCGCCGTCTACCGCGTCGTGCAGGAATCCCTGACCAACGCGGGGAAACACGCCCCGCACGCCGCCGTCGACGTCCGGCTCGCCACCGAGGGCGACCGGCTCGCGGTCGAGGTGACCAACCGGCTCACCCCGCACCACACGGGCGTCCCGGGATCGGGCTACGGCCTGGTGGGCATGCGCGAACGCGTCGAACTGGCCGGTGGCGAGCTGAAGACCGGGAAGACCGGTGACGGCCGCTTCCGCGTGCTGGCCGGATTCCCCGTGCAGGAGGCGGAGTGACGATCAAGGTCGTGCTGCTGGAGGACGAGGAGCTGGTCCGCAGCGGCATCCGGATGATCCTCGAGTCGGCGGGGGACGTCGAGGTCGTCGCGGAGGACACCAACGGCGCGCGGGCGGTCGAGCTGACCGACCGGTACCGCCCCGACGTCGTGCTCACCGACGTCCAGATGCCGAAGGTCGACGGCATCGAGGTGGTCCGCCGGCTGGCCGGGCACCCGGCGGCGCCCGCGGTGGTCGTGCTGACGACGTTCGACGTCGACGAGTACGTCTACGCCGCGCTGCGCCACGGCGCGGCCGGGTTCCTGCTCAAGGACACCCCGCCCCGCGAGCTGGTCACGGCGGTGCGGGTGGTGGCCCGCGGCGAGGCGATGCTGTCGCCGAAGATCACCAAGCGGCTGCTGATGGACTTCGCGACGGGCGGCGCGGGCGAGCAGGCCCGTGACCGGCTGGCCGCGCTGACCCCGCGCGAGCACGACGTCGCCGTCCAGATCGGCCGCGGCCTGAGCAACGGCGAGATCGCGAAGGCCCTGGTGGTCAGCGAGTCCACCGTGAAGGTCCACATCGGACACATCATGGCGAAGCTCGAGGCGGCGAACCGGACCCAGGTGGCGATCCTCGTCCACGACGCCGGGCTGGGCTGAGCCACCCATCGCCGGGCGGCCCGGCTCCGAACCCCGGGTATGAGGCTCCGGGACCGGCTCGCGGCGATGGTCATGCACGGCACCGCGCGGTGGACCGTGCACTACGGCGACAGCCTGCGCTTCGCCGGGACCGACCTCCCGGCGCCCTCGGTGGTCCGGGCCCCGACCCGGCACGGACCGGTCCGCGTGCACGTCTACCGTCCCGCCGGCGATTCCGGCGGCGCGTACGTCCACTTCCACGGCGGGGCCTGGCTGATGCGCTACCCGGCGATGGACGACTGGTGGTGCCGGTACGTCGCGGCCACGGCCGGGGTCACGGTGTATAACGTCGACTACCGCTGCGGTCCCTACGTCGCGTTCCCGGTGGCGCAGCACCAGTGCTTCGACGTCGCTTCGTGGGCCGCGGCGGACCGGGTCGCCGTCGGCGGGTTCTCTTCCGGCGGCGGTCTCGCGGCGGCGGTCTGCCTGCAGGCGCGTGACGCCGGCGGGTGGCGGCCGCGCCTGCAGGTGCTGGGCGTGCCCGCGCTGGACCTCGCCACCGACCCGGACCCGGCCGCCGGCGGGATGATCTCGCCGGGCCTGCGCGACCTCGTCCGCCGGGTGTACTTCCCGGACCCGGCGACGCGGCGGCACCCGTACGCGTCCCCGCTCCTGGCCGGCGATCTCGCCGGGCTGCCGCGGGCGGTGGTGCTGACCGCCGAGCGCGACGCCCTGCGCGCCGACGGCGAGAACTACGTCTCCCGGCTGCGCGCGGCGGGCGTCGAGGTGCTGCACGACCGGACGCCGGGGGTGGACCACTACTTCCTGACCGAGGACCCGGACCGCGCCCGCACCACGATGGCCCTGGTGGCCGCGGAAATCGCCCGCGCGGTCGCATAACGCGCGGCGACCGCGGGCAGGGGCTTCCGGGCCTGCCGCGGCTTGTCGTGAGTGGTTAGGGCGGTTAGAACCGCCCTAACCACTCACGACCGGGAGCCGGGGTAGCGGGCCAGGCAGGCGCGGACCGGGCCTTCGAAGAGCCCCGCCATCCGCTCGTAGCCGACGTCGTTCGGGTGGAACCAGTCGTCGGCCAGGCTGCCGCGCAGCGGGCCCAGCGCCGGGCCGCGCAGGTCGGCGACGTCGATGCGGCCGGCCGCACCCGCTCGGTCCAGCAAGGCGTTGACCGCCAAGGCCTGTGTATTGCCTTGCGGCAGCGTGGCGACCACCGATCGGCCCGCCGGGAGCCGGTCCAGCAGCGCCTCGAACCGGGCTGGGACGTCGCGGCGGCGGCCCCGGGTGAGCATGTCGTTCGCGCCCACCAGCACGGTGACCAGCGCCGGGGTGGCCGGGAGGCGCGGGAGCTGGTCGTCGAGCACGTCCTGGACCCGCGCCCCGGACGCCGACAGGTTGACGACGGCGAACGGCTCGCCGAGTCGGGCGTTGAGGCGCGGGACCCAGCCGCCGTCGACGTCGTGGGCGCCGATGCCCTGGGTCATCGAGTCGCCCAGCGCCACCCACAGCGGCCGGCCGGACTCGAGCGCGACGCGGTTGGCCGCCGCCCAGGCGAGGGCGAACGGTTCCTTCTGCGCGCGGACCCGGCCGATGCCGGGCACCACCTTGGCCGAGACGTCGAGCAAGCGGCTCGACCACGTCCGACGCGGCACGGGCACGTCCCTTCGGAGAGCGGTTTCCCGGGATTCGGTGCCGGTCCCGCCCCGGATGGGGGTGGTTTCGGCCACCCCCATCCGGGTTCGGCGGGATTCAGCAGAGTTCCAGGACCACCGCGGTCCACGTCATGCCCACGCCGATGCCCAGCAGCAGCACCGTGTCACCCGGACCCGCGTCACCGCCGGCCAGCAGGTGCTCGAGCGCCACGATCTGATCGCTCGCGCCCAGGTGGCCCACCCGCAGCCCGAACTCCGTCATCGTGCGGTCCTCGGTGATCCCGAGTGGACGGAGAATCTGCGTCTCCACCAGCCGCCTGCCGTAGTGCGGCGCGCAGACCTTCGCGATGTCCGGCAGGTCGACCCCGGCGTCGGAAAGCGCTGTCTTCACGACCGTCGTGACGGCGTCGCCGTTGCGGGTCGCGACGTGCGCCGGCCCGCCCTGGCGGCTGAGCCACTGGCGCTTGCGGCGGCGGATGTCGATGCCCCGGTGGGCGGCGACGCTCGCCGCGCGGAACGGCTCGTCCCCGCGTTGCAGGCCTTCCAGCGACGGGTCGGTGTACGACGCGATCGCCCGGATCCGGGCCAGGCCCGGCCGCCGGGTGAGCACCACGGCGCTGCCCGCGTCGCCGTAGACGATGCCGATGTCCGTGCTCCAGTGCGGGAACCCGGGCGCGCCGAACCGGTCGCCGGCCGTGATGAGGGCGGCTTCGTGGTCCGGGCGGCCGCGCAGCACGCTGGCCGCGACGTCGATCCCGGCGACGAGGCTGTTGCTCATCGCGCCGAGCTCCAGCGTCAGTCCCGGCCCGGCGCCGACCCCCAGCTGGTCGCGCACGTACGACGCGGCGTGCCAGAAGTCGATGCCGGAGTGGTAGATCCCGGCGTGCAGGCACAGGCTCGGCCAGACCGGCTCGCCGGTTGTGGCGCGGGCCTGCGCCAGTGCCTGCCGCCCGGCCCGGACGGCCAGTTCCGGGCCGGGGCGTTCGGCGACGGCGGTGGACAGCTGCCCGGTGCGGGCGGCGTCGTCGTGGGTGAACTCCCCGGCCGCGATCGGCGCCGAGACCGGGATCAGCGCACCGACGTCGCAGCCGATCCCGTTGAGGTACAGGTCATCGAGCCGCATCGGGGGTCACCTCCCGGTGGGCGAGCACGGCTTCGATCTCGGACAGCGTGTCGTCGATGTGCAGTGGGGGAGCGGAAACGCATCCGGCGGCCGCCAGCTCGGCGGCGACGGCGTCGGTGGTACCGCCGGTGAACCGGTGGAACCCGGCGAAGCGGGCCTGCTCGGTGCCCGGAACGGCGATGGCCAGGTGCGCCCAGCCCGTTTCGCGGTCCCAGCGCACGATCAGCCGGGTGGTCCCGGTGGTCGGGCGGGTGTCACGAAGCACCTGCGTCAACGTCGTGGCGGTCAAGGAACTTCCTTTCGGCACGGCGAAGCGGCGCGCGCCGGAGACGCGGGCCGCTTGAGGAGTGGCGCGGGCCGCGTCGTCGGGGCTCGCGAGGAACGCCGCGAAACGTACCGCGATGATCACGGCCGCCGGAGCACCCCCGGATACAGACAGTGATCAGCGCGGCTGATAAGGAAGCTCAACCATGCGTTTTTCTGAATATAGCTCGATTTCCCACTCAGTGGATCATGAGGTTCTTTCGCGTGGTTGTCACCGAGTGTGATCGGTGTCAGTTTTTCCAGACGATCGGCGACTTGTCGTAGCCGTCTCCCTTGTCGAAGGTCGCCGCGGCCACTTCGGAGCCCTCTCGCGCACCTTGCAGCGTGCAGGTTTCGAACTTCGCGCCCGGCGCGGCGAACTCTTTGGGGGCGGTGCCCGACTTGCACTGGTCCGTGCTGCCCGTGATGATCACGCCTGTGGACCGTCCATCGGTGCCGAGGGCGCGCAAACTCACCGAGGCGTAGGAAAGGTCGGCCCCGTCGACGTTCTCGATCGACGCGCGCAGGTAGTACGGCGTGATGCCCTTCGCTTTGTCGCCGTACTTGGCCAGATCGGCGTTCGCGCCCTTGTCGATGGCCGTCACGGTGATCGCGATGGTGCCGGACTTGGTCGTGCCGTACTTGAACGGGACGACCGCGCGGTCGCCGACCTTCAGCTCGGTGCCCGGCTTCGTGGCGTCGCCCGCGGGGGAGGCGGCCGACGACTCCGCCGCGCTCGTCTCGGCCGGTGCCGCTGAAGACGGGGCGGCCGGTACCGCGGGCGCGGCCGTTCCGGATTCCCCGCCACAGGCGGAAAGCAGGAGGGCGGCGGCAGATCCGGCGGCGGCGAGCAGGGTGGTGCGGACGTGCTTCATGGATCTCCTCGTGCGGCCCGCCGGACGGGTTTCCGGCGCGGGCGAGGAGCCGGGCGAACGCCGCGATCACGCCCCCAGGGCGGTCGCGGCGGCCCGTACGGGGCACCCGCGCGGCTCCGTCGCCGGGAACGTAGCCCCTTTCGGCGGTGTCCGGTGTGGGCCGTTCGCACCACACGCGGACATCAGAGGTCGTCGACGCCGATCAGGCCGTCCTGGATGGCGCGCGCGACGAGCGCGGCCTTCGTCGGCGCTTCGCGGCCGATGCGCGCGTACTTGACGCGGATGCGTTCGAGGTGGGAGTTCACGGTGCTCGCCGAGATCCCCAGCCGGTGGGCGACGAACTCCTTCGACTCCGACTGGAACCACTCGACGAGCACCTCGGCCTCCCGCGCCGAGAGCGCGGGCCGCGTCTCGGAGCGGTCGCCGGCGAGCGCGCCGGCCAGCGACGGCGGCGTGTAGGGCCGGTCCAGCGCGGCGGCCCGCGTCGCCTCCACGAGGTGCCCGGCCCCCTCCGCCTTGGTCAGGTAACAGAGCGCGCCGAGTTCGAGGCACCGCAACGCGACGTCGTCGTCGGCGCGCATCGAGTAGACGACCACACGGCGCCCGGCCTCGGCGAGCCGCCGCAGGTCGCCGAACGCGGGCCCGGGCCCGCCGAGGTGCAGGTCGAGGATCACGACGTCGGCCGTCGCGCCGTCGCCGAGCCACGCGACCTTGACGTCCTCGCCGTCGGCCACGACGTCGATCGGCGGCTCGCCGCCGGCCAGCCAGTACGCCACACCGGCGCGCACCGCCGGGTGGTCGTCGACGACGACGGCCGTCACGCGGGTTGCCATCGCGCCTCCATCCAGGTCTGCCCGTCCTGGGTGTGGGACGTGACGACGACGCCGGTCGCTCCCGGGAATTCGTGGCCGTCGCCCGTGGTGTCCGCCACTACGGCGACCCGCACCAGGCCGGGGGTGCGCAGCACGCTCACCCGGGCCCGCGTGCGGGCGGTGGTCAGCGCGGTGAGGACCGGGCCGGTCAGGTGGCGGCGCAACGCGGGCGGGACGTCAACGGGATCGCCGCTGACCGCGAGCGTCACGGCGACCCCGCGCCGCTCGGCGACGTCGAGGCAGGCGGTGACCTCGTGGACGAGCGGGTCGGGCACGTCGTCGTTCTCCGCGAAGAGCCGCCGCAGCTGCGCGGCCGCGAGCGCACACCGGGTGCGAGCGACGTCGCTTCGCGGGTCGACGGTGCCGTCGGCGAGCCCGGCCAGCAGCGGCAGGGTCGCACCGAGCTGTTCGGCGAACCCGGCCCGCAGGTCCCGCCCGGCCTGCCGCGCAAGGGCGGCGCGAGTCTCAAGGCGCTCCCGCTCGGCGGCGACGGCGGCGGCTTCACCGGTGCGCCGGTCGACCAGCCGGATCAGCCCGCCGATGGCGAGCTGGAAGGCGGTGACGGCGAACAGCACGATCGCGGCGTCGCCGACTTCGGTGCGCGCGGGCGTCCCGGCGAGCAGGAACTGCGCGACGCTGACGGCGGCGTGCAGGCCGAGCGTGCCGCCCAGAAGCGCCGGCCGATCGGACAGCAGGACGAGCAGCAGCCACCCGACAAGCCCGAACGACCAGTGCCGGTCCCGGAAGAAGTCATCGGCGGGCACGAGAGCGGTGGCGACGCTGGACGCGGCGAGCACGAGGCCGGTCCCGATGGCGGCAACGACGCCGGGAAGCGGTCGCCGCCGGAGCAGCCAGAAGGCGGCGGCCGAGGTGACGACGGCGAAGGTCACGTAGGCGACAACGGCGGCGAGGGAGGGGTGACGGAGCAGAGGAGCGAGGCAAAGTCCGATTTGGACGATGGCGGCGACGCCGAGCACCACGATCCGGACCGCTGTCGCAAGCCGGACGGCGGGATCGGCGAGAGCAAGCGGCCCGGCACCGGCCGAGCGCTTTGCCGTGGCGGCGGTGTGGGCCGCGGTGTCGGTTGAGATCGGCGGTCCGGTGGGGTGTCCGGCCGCTTCGGCGGGGGTGTGGTGTGGTGGTTCGGCTGTGGGGTTGGTCGGGTGTGTGGCCGCCGTGGTGGAGATGCCGTGACGGGGTGGCAGTTCGGTTGCGTGGCCGGTGTGGTTCGGGGCTTGTTCGCCGGGGTCCGCCAGCTCGTGGTCAGGCATCGGGCCACCTCAGCGTCACCGTCGTGCCCTCGCCCGGTTGTGAGCGGACCTCCGCCGTTCCGCCCGCGGTGCGCATGCGCTCGACCACCGAGGCCCGGACTCCCCGGCGGGACACCGGAATCTCCGATGGGTCGAAACCCGCGCCGGTGTCGGAGATCGTCACCACCACCCCGTCCCGCGTCGGCGCCAGGCGTAAGGCGGCGCACGCCGCGCCGGAGTGGCGTTCGGCGTTGCGTAGCGCCTCGTCCGTTGCGCGGACCAGGGCCAGGGCCGCCGCGGCCGGGATCAGCGGGACCTGTGTCCAGACCGCCTCCACCCGGAACTCGCGGTTCGCGACCACCGCCCGCAGGCCCGCCTCCAGTTCGGCCGGTGCGTCGTCCTGGCCGGTGAGGATGGCCAGGTCCCGCGCGGCGTAGCCCGCCGCCGCCGCCGGGTCGGCCGTGGCTCCTGCGGCCACCGTGAGGAAGGTCGCCGACGCCGTGTCGTGCAGCAATGCCAAGTACTCGCGCTCGCGGCGGCGGCGGTCGCGGGCCAGGGTTTCCGTTCGCTCGAGCGCGGCCCGGTCGGCGCGCAGTGTGTCCGTCCGGGCCGTCGAGCGGACCAAGAGGACGAACGCCAAGCGCGCCAGAACGGTCTCCACGACCACCCGCAGCGCCACCGGGAGCCAGTCGTCCAAGCCGGTGAACGCGGCCAGCACCAGCAGTCCCGCCACCACCGGGCCGGTCAAGCGCGGCCGGTACTCCCACTGCCACGTGATCGCCGTGATCGTCAGGACGTTGACCGCCCACAAGGTCGTCGTCCACGGCTGGCACGCGCACACCGCCCCCGCGCGCAGCACCGACAGGACGAACGCCGTCCCGCGCCCGGCGAAGACGTCGGCCGCGCCCGCGACCAGGGTGAGCGCGAGCAGGCCGAACGCCAGGGGCAGTGCGCCGGTCGGGGTGGCGAGGACGCCGAACGTGCCGACGAGCCCGGTCGCCACCGCCCGCGCCGGCCCGGCGAACCGCGTGACCGCCGCCCGGAACTGGGCTTCGACGGGGCCGGCCGTCACCAGGTGGGCCGGGCCGAGACGCCGCCGTCGACGACGAGGTCGTGGCCGGTGACCCAGGAAGCCAGTGGTGAAGCCAGGAAGACGCACGCGTTCGCGATGTCTTCGGGCGTGCCCAGCCGCCCCAGGGGTGCGGCGCGGCGCCAGCGTTCGACGCCCTCGGGCCAGTCCATGCCCGGGCGGTCGATCAGCCCGGGCGACACCGTGTTGACGCGGATCCCGCGCGGCCCGTACTCCAGCGCCGCGCCGCGCGCGTGCATCACCAGCGCCGCCTTCGCCGCGCTGTAGTGGACGTGCCCGGGCGCGGGCTGCTTCGCCTCGATCGACGCGATGTGCGTGACGCTCCCGCCGTCGCCCATCAGCCGAGCCGCCGCCTGGGTGCAGGAAAACGCGCTCGTCAGGTTCGCGTCCAGCATCGCCCGCCACCGCTCGACCGGCAGCCCGTCGAGGTCTTCCACCGGCTGGACGCCGGCGTTGTTGACGAGCGCGTCGAGCCGGCCACCCCAGTCCGCGACGGCGGCCAGCATCGCGTGGCAGGCGTCGTCGTCGGTCAGGTCGGCGGTGAACGCGCGGGCCCGGTCGCCGAGTGCGGCCACGAGGTCGTCGGCCGCGCCGGGACGCCGGTGGTGCACCGCCACGGCGCTGCCCGCCTCGGCGAACCGCCGGGCGATCCCGCGGCCGATCGTGCCGGACGCGCCGGTGACGCAGGTGACCGTGCCGGACAGGTCGGGCAGGCCGGGGGCCACGTCGTTCGTCACGCTCTGATCGTAGATCACGGCCGAATGAGCAAACATGCTCATAACGGCCCTTGACAGATCAGAAAACGACACAGAAGCTGTTCGATATTGTTCGATCGCTCGCTCAGGTCCCCGAGGAGACGACCGTGGTCATGTCATCGCTCAGCGCTTCGCTCGCCGCCGCGGCTCTTGCCGCGGGCCTCGTCGCCGCCTCTCCGGCCGACGCGGCCGCCGCCTACACCGTCACCGTCGGGTCCACCGGCACCTACGCTCATCCGACCGACACCCCGGCCGGCGCGTTCATCGACAAGGACGGCACGTTCTACTTCCAGCAGTCGGCCGCCCTCTACGGCGCGGACGGCCCGCGCGAGTGGGAGTTCTACACCGGCGCCGACTTCGACTCGGCGACGAAGTCGAGCGCGCTGAGCAACGCCGTCAACCCAGCCGAGTCCCGGGACAAGAACAACGACACCACCTGGCGCTGCAACACGAGCCCGACCGGGAAGGAAGCGACCGATCCGCCGGCCGGGTCGAGCTACGTGGAGAAGAACTTCTGCGACCTGGTCGGCACCTGGGTCGACCCGGACACCGGCGCCTGGTACGGCCTGGTGCACAACGAGTTCACCCCCGAGCCGTTCGGCGCGTACTCCTTCTCGCACTACGACGCGATCGACTGGGCCGTCTCGACCGACCAGGGCCACACCTGGAGCATCAAGGGCCACGCCATCACCTCGCCGTACAGCACGAAGCGCGGCGACACGGCGGCGTTCCCGAACCAGACCTTCGACTACGGCGACGGCGACCCGCGCCTGTTCGCCGACCCGGTCTCGGGCTACTTCTACGTCTACTACGGCTCGCGGATCGTGCCGAAGGCCGGCGCGGGCGGGGGCATGGTCGGGCTTGCGCACGTCGCCCGGTCGCCGATGTCGGCCAAGATGGCGACCGGCTCGTGGCAGAAGTGGTACGACGGCAAGTGGACGCAGCCCGGCGTCGGCGGCAAGGAGAGCAACATGGTGCCGACCGGCACCACCGCCACCGGCTACACCCCGCCGGCCGACGACTACGACCCCGCGAACACCGGCAACGTCGACCAGCAGGTCGCGGCCGGGCAGCTGCCGCCGAAGTCCGACCTGTTCGTGATGAACATCGCCTACGACGCGCACCTCGGCCTCTACATCGGCGAGCCCGAGGTGGTCACCGGCACCGCGCCGCAGAAGTTCTACGTCACCGACGACCTGGCCACGCAGAAGTGGCGCCTGATCGGCGACTCCGGCGCGTACAAGTCCGGCTCCTGGTACCGCTGGTTCGCCGACGACGCGAACAAGACCAGCGCCACGATCGTCGGCAAGACGTTCCGGTCGTACTGCTCGATCGCCTGCGCGTCTTCCGACGGCGAGTACGCGAACATCACGGTCACCGGCACGCCCGCCGCGCCGCCGGTCGACCCGGCGAAGACCTACCGCATCGGCAGCGGCGCCGGCCGCGTCCTGGCCCAGGTTTCGGGCAGCTCCGCGACGACGTCGACGACCGGCACCTCGGACCTGGCCGCCTGGACGTTCACCGCGACCGGCGACGGCGCCTACCGGATCACCAACGCGGCCACCGGGCAGGCGCTCGGCGTGCCGACGTCACCCGCGAACCGCGCCTGGGGCACCAAGCCGGTCGTGACGACGGGGTCGTCGGTCGGGCAGCAGTGGTTCGCCGTCCCGGCCCAGGGTGGCGGATTCCGGCTGGTCAACCGCTACAGCGGGCTGTCCCTCAGTCTCTCCGGCGCGGTCGACACCACGCCGTTCCGCGCGTGGTCGGGCGGGGGTCGTACCGCAGCCGAGCAGACGCTGACGTTCACCGCCTCGTCCACTGTGGACGGGACGCACACGCTGACCGCGTCCGGCAAGGCCCTCGACGTCCCGGCCCACTCGACGACCGCGGGCACGGCGCTGGTGACGTGGACGCCGAACGGCGGCAGCAACCAGAAGTGGGTCTTCACCCACCAGGCCGACGGCAGCTACCGCATCGCGAACGCGGAATCGGGCCTGTGCCTGGACGTCGCCGACGGCTCGACGTCGGCGGGCGCGAAGGTCATCCAGTGGACGTGCACGGGCGGCGCCAACCAGCGCTGGCTGGTCGCTGGCTCGACACTGAAGGCCCAGCACAGTGGCCTGGTCTTGACGACGGCGTCCACAGTGGACGGCGCGGCGGTGACCCAGCAAGCCGACACGGGGACGGCGCTGCAGCGTTGGGCGCTCGGCTGACGTTCGGTGCAAGTTGTCGTGAGTGCGTAACAGTGTTAGAACACTGTTACGCACTCACGACCGGTTGTAGAGAGCGGAGTGCTGGGCGCGGAGTTTGTACTTGAGGATCTTGCCGCCCACGGTGTCCGGCAAGGTCTCGGCGAACACCACGCGCTTGGGGCTTTCGTAGCCGGCCAGGCGTTCGCGGCAGAAGGCGATCAGCTCGGCTTCGGTGGCGGGAGCGCGGAGGACGACCACCGCCGTCACCGCTTCGCCCCAGTGCTCGTGCGGCAGGCCGATCACCGCGGCCCGCAGGACCGCCGGGTGCTGGCCCAGCACCGTCTCGACGCGCATGCTCGAGACGTTCTCGCCGCCCGTCTTCACGATGTCCTTGTAGCGGTCCACCATCACGCGCAGGCCGTCTTCGTCCACCACGGCCGAGTCGCCCGAGTGGAACCAGCCGCCGCGGAACGCCTCGCGGGTCGCCTCCGCGTCGCGGTAGTAGCCCGCCGTCATCACCGGCGACCGGTAGACCGCCTCGCCCGGGACGCCGCGGACCGGTTCGCCCAGCTCGTCGACGACGTCGGAGGCGAGCAGCCCGCTCGGCACGCCGACGTAGTTCATCGCCGGCGCCGTGCGCGCGTGCACCTCCGGCCACGCCGACGGCCAGAACCGGTGGCACGCGATGGCTTCCGTCTGCCCGAAGATCCCGACCGTGACGAACCCGGGCGCGGTCCTTGCTTCGAGGCGCCGCAGCAACTCGGGCGCGAGCGCGCCCCACCCGTAGACGAGCGTGGTCAGCGACGTCAGGTCCAGCGACGCGTCGGCGTCGATCGCGTCGGCGAGCGCGGCGACGAACTGGGGCGATCCGGCCCAGACGGCGGTGGCTCGCGACTGCGCCAGCGACACCGCGACCGGGCCCGGGACCGGGCGGCGGCCGAGGACGAGCGTGCCGCCGGCGAGGAACGTCGAGTAGGTGAACAGCGCGTCACCTACGTGGTAGAGCATCGGCAGGAACGTGCAGACGCGCAGATCGGTCTCGTGGCGCAGGCCGCGCGTGAGCGACAGCGCGAAGTTCAGCCCGGCCAGGTGCGCGTAGCTGTGCGAGAGCATCACGCCCTTCGGCATCGCGGTGGTGCCGGAGGTGAACAGCAGCTGGAAGATGTCGTCGCCGTGGATCTCGACGTCGGGTTCGGTGTCCGGCTGCCCGGCCAGGAACGCGCCGAACGACGGCGTGCCCGCGACCGGGCCACCGCCGACCGTGATGGTGGCGCCGACCCGCACGCCCGCGACGCCTTCGAGGCGTGGCCACAGCTCGGCGTCGACGATCGCCAGCCGCGGCTCGGTCTGCCGCACGAGGTGCTCGACGACGTCCGGGGCGAGGCCGGGGTTCAGCGGGACGACGACCATGCCCGCCTTGGCGATGCCGATCTTGGCCAGGAACGCCTCGACGGTGTTCTCGCAGAACAGCAGCACGCGATCGCCGGGCACGAGACCGGCGGCGGCGAGCGCGTGGGCGAGCCGGTTCGCGATCCGGTCGGCTTCGCGGTACGTCACGGCGGCGAACTGCT
Source organism: Amycolatopsis sp. NBC_01307 (assembly GCF_035975215.1). Classification (NCBI taxonomy): domain Bacteria; kingdom Bacillati; phylum Actinomycetota; class Actinomycetes; order Pseudonocardiales; family Pseudonocardiaceae; genus Amycolatopsis; species Amycolatopsis sp. NBC_01307. The sequence goes on from NZ_CP108403.1 coordinate 2,345,419, forward strand.
CCTCGCCGTACGCGCCCTCGGCCGCGCTGATCGCGACCTGGTCCGGCCGGCTCCAGGTGAGCCGCTCGAAGATGTCGCCGACCGACGTCCGTTCCCAGCGGTTCACCGCGCGGCGTCCACGCAGGGTTTCGACGTCGATGGCGGCCGGGTCCGGCGGGGCGGCGCCGTGCGGGTGGTGGGGCAGGGCACTGGTCGTGGTCATCCCGGGCTCCTTCGCCGTCGCCGACGTCGATCAGCATGCCGTGAGCCAGGTCACCAAATCAAGAGAAAGTTATTCGCCATTCACTCACGGGGATGGTGGTGCCGGGACGCCGAGGCAGGCGTGCGCCATTTCGCCGAGCAGGGCGGCTAGCCGCTCCGGGGCGAGCCCGCTGCGGAAGAACAGCGTGGACTGCACGGCGCCGATCGCCGCGTGCACGGCCAGGCGCAGTTCGCCGTCGGCGAGGTCGGGGCGCAGCGGGGCCAGCACGTGGACCCAGTCCTCGAGGTAGTGCCGCTGCAGCCGGCGCAGCCGCCGCCGGTCCTCCTCGGGCAGGTTGTGGATTTCGCGGTGGTAGACCGCCAGCACGGTGCGATCCTCGATGGCGACCCGGATGTGATCCCTGATCAGGCCGGAAAGCACGGTGTGGTCGGCGGGGGCGCCGGCGAGGATCGCGGCGGCGCCGTCCTGCAGCCGGGTCATCACCCGGTCGAGCAGCGCGACCAGGATCGCGTCCTTGTTCTCGAAGTGCCGGTAGACGCCGGATCCGACGATGCCCGCCTCCGCGCCGATGTCGGCCATGCCGATCGCGTGGAACCCGCGCCGCGCGGTGAGCTCGGCGGCGGCGGTGAGGATCCGCTCGCGTCGCTCGGGGTCGCGCCGTCTTCGGGTGGCCGGGGAAGCCGAGGGGACTGCCGTCATCTTGTCATCCTCGCAGACGAGCGCTACGGTGCGCTATAAGTGAATGAAGAATCACTAAGGAGCGTCGGCGTGGACGTGTTCGAGAGCGACGAGGCCCGTGACCTGCGGGCCGCGGTCGGCGCCATCGCGGCCCCGTTCGGGGGTAAGTACTACGTCGACCACGCGCGCGAGGGCCGTGAGTGCACCGAGCTCTGGCACGCGCTCGGCGACGCGGGGTTCATCGGTGTCAACATCCCCGAGGAGTACGGCGGGGGCGGCCGCGGGCTGGCCGAGCTGACCATCGTCATCGAGGAGAGCGCCGCGAAGGGCGCGCCGATCCTGCTGCTGCTCGTCACCGAAGCCATCTCCGCCGAGGTGATCACCGAGTTCGGCACGCCGGAGCAGCGCAAGGAGTGGCTGCCCGGCATCGCGAGCGGCCGGACGAAGGTCGTCTTCGCCATCACCGAGCCCGACGCCGGCTCCAACACCCACAAGCTGGCCACCACCGCCCGCCGCGACGGCGACGACTGGATCGTCGACGGCGAGAAGTACTACATCTCCGGCGTCGACACCGCCGACGCGCTGCTGCTCGTCGCCCGCACCGGCCGCGACCCCGACGGCACGGCCCAGCTGTCGCTGTTCCTGGTCCCGGTCGACGCGCCCGGCCTCACGGTCACCCCGCTGCCGGTGGACGTCATGCTCCCGGAGAAGCAGTTCACGCTGCACTTCGACGGCGTCCGGCTGCCCGCCACGGCGCTCGTCGGCGACGAGGGCGCGGGCTTCCGGCAGGTCTTCCACGGCCTCAACCCCGAACGCATCACCGGCGCCGCGCTCTGCGTCGGCATCGCGCGTTACGCCCTCGACGTCGCCGCCCGCTACGCCCGGGAGCGGACCGTGTGGGACCGGCCGATCGGTGTCCACCAGGGCGTTTCGCACCCGCTGGCCAAGGCCAAGATCGAAACCGAGCTGGCCGCCCTGATGACGCACCGCGCGGCGGCCCTGCACGACGCGGGGCAGCCGGCGGGCGAGGCGTCGAACATGGCCAAGTACGCCGCCGCGGAGGCCGCGCTGGCCGCCGTCGACGCCGCCATCCAGACCCACGGCGGCAACGGCGTCTCGGCGGACTTCGGGCTGCTGCCGTACTGGGGGCTCGCCCGATTGCTGCGGATCGCCCCGGTGAACCGCGAAATGATCCTCAACTTCGTCGCCCAGCACAGCCTCGGGCTGCCCCGGTCCTACTAGGAGGACTGGTTTAGGAGGACTGATGACGGATCGCACCCTCGCCCAGCGGGTCAACGTCGGTGACGCGCTGACCCGCGTCGCGTTCGCCCGCCCGGAGGCCCTCGCCGTGGTCGACGGCGACCGCCGCTGGACCTACGGCGAGTTCGACACGTGGGTCAACCGGCTCGCCCACGGCCTGGAGGCGCGCGGGTACACGACCGGCGACGTCCTCGCGCTGGCGTCGGCCAACAGCGCCGAGTTCCTCGCCGTCTACTACGCCTGCGCGAAGCTCGGCCTCGTCTGCGTACCGATCAACCTCGGCTGGCGGAGTGACGAAGTCGCTTACGTACTCGGGCATTCGCAGGCTCGCGGCATCGTCGTGGAGAGCCAGCTGGCCGGGGTGATCGCGCCCGCCGTCGCGCAGACGCCCGGGGTCGCCGACGTGATCCTCGCGCCCGACACCGGCGGCGACGCCACCGGCCTGACCCTCGACGACGTGCTCTCGGACGATACGACCTCACCCGAGGTCGTCATCGAGGACCGCGCCCCACTGTCCTATTTGTACACCTCCGGGACCACGGCTTCACCGAAAGGCGTCGTCGGGACGCACCTGGCGATCCACCTGGAGTCGATGTCGGCCGCGCTGGACTCCGGCTGGCGCCCCGACGACCGGTTCGTCGCGATGATGCCGATGTTCCACACCGCCCAGCTGAACGCCTTCTGCACACCCGCGATCCTCCTCGGCGCTACGATCTTCGTGCACCGCGGCTTCGACCCGGCCCGGTTCCTCGACACGATCGAACGCGAGCGGATCACCCAGGTCTTCGGCCTGCCGATGATGTTCCGCGCCGCGCTGGAGCACCCGTCGTTCGCCGGGCGCGACCTGTCGTCGCTGCGCCGCGCCGTCTACGCGATGGCACCGATGCCGGAGGCGCAGATCAAGGCGTGCCTCGACGGCTTCCGCTGCGACTTCGCGCTGCTGTTCGGGCAGACCGAGATGAGCCCGATCACGACGTTGTTCCGGCCCGAGCACCAGCTCTCGCACGTCGGCGCGGTCGGCACGCCGCTCACCGGCGTCCAGGTCGGGATCATGGACTCCGGCGGGAAGCTGCTGCCGCGCGGCGAGCAGGGCGAGATCGTCTACCGGGCGCCCTCGACCATGCAGGAGTACCTGCACAACCCCGAGGCGACCGAGGAGGCCTTCCGGTACGGCTGGTTCCACTCCGGTGACGTCGGCCGGTTCGGGCCGGACGGCGTGCTGTGGTTCGCCGACCGCTCCAAGGACGTCATCAAGACCGGCGGCGAGAACGTCGCCTCGATCGAGGTCGAGCGGGCCGTCTACGACACCGAGCCGGACGTCGCCGAGGTCGTGGTCGTCGGGCTGCCGCACGAGCGGTGGACCGAGGCCATCACGGCGGTCGTCGTGCCGAAGCCGGGAGCGTCGATCGACGCCGACGACCTGCGGCTGCGGCTGAAGGACCGCCTCGATGGTTACAAGGTCCCGAAGGCCGTGATCGTCACCGACGAGCTGCCGCGCACGTCCACCGGGAAGATCCAGAAGAACGTGGTCCGGGACAAGCACTCCGGGCACTACGGGGGAGCGGAATGACCGTCCTCAAGTCCCTGCTCGACGTCTCCGCCGAGAGCTACGCGACCAACCGGAAGGCCCAGCTCGACGCCCTGGCGCGGCTCGAAGAGCAGCTGGAGCTGGCCATCGCCGGCGGCGGCGAGCGGTACGTCCAGCGCCACCGCGACCGCGGCAAGCTCCCGGTCCGCGAACGCCTGGAGCTGCTGCTCGACCCGGACAGCCCGTTCCTGGAGCTGGCCGCGCTCGCCGCGTGGGGCACCGACTTCACGGTCGGCGCGTCGGTGCTCACCGGCATCGGTGTGGTGTCCGATGTGGAGTGTGTGGTCATCGGGCACGACCCGACCGTGCGCGGCGGCGCGATGAACCCGTACTCGCTGCGCAAGACGTTGCGGGCCTTGGAGATCGCCCGCGTCAACCGGCTGCCGGTGATCAACCTCGTCGAGTCCGGCGGGGCCGACCTGCCGACGCAGGCCGACCTGTTCGTGCCCGCCGGGCGGATCTTCCACGAGCTGACCGAGCTGTCGTCGCTGGGCATCCCGACTCTGGCGATCGTGTTCGGCAACTCGACCGCCGGCGGCGCGTACGTCCCCGGCATGTGCGACTACGCGGTGCTCGTCGATCACCAGGCCAAGGTGTTCCTCGGCGGGCCGCCGCTGGTCAAGATGGCCACCGGCGAGGAGGCCGACGACGAGTCCCTCGGCGGCGCCGACATGCACTCCCGCGTCTCCGGCCTGTCCGACTACTTCGCCGTCGACGAGCGGGACGCGATCCGCCTCGGCCGTCGCGTGATCTCCCGGATCAACTGGCGCAAGCTCGGCCCCGCGCCCAGCCGGACGCCGGAGCCGCCGAAGTTCGACCCCGAGGAGATCCTGGGGATCGTCCCGCCGGACCCGAAGGTGCCGTTCGACCCGCGCGAGATCCTCGCCCGGACCGTCGACGGCTCGGCCTTCGACGAGTACAAACCGCTCTACGGCACCTCGCTGGTGACGGGCTGGGCGAGCATCCACGGGTATCCGGTCGGCGTGCTCGCCAACCACCGCGGTGTGTTGTTCAGCGAGGAGGCCAAGAAGGCCAGCGAGTTCATCCTGCTCGCCAACCAGACCGATGTCCCGCTGGTGTTCCTGCAGAACACGACCGGCTACATGGTCGGCACCCGCTACGAGCAGGGCGGCATCATCAAGGACGGCGCCAAGATGATCAACGCCGTCACCAACAGCACGGTCCCGCACCTGACCGTCAACATGGCGTCGTCGTTCGGCGCCGGCAACTACGGCATGTCCGGGCGGGCCTACGACCCGCGGCTGATGTTCGCCTGGCCGGGCGCGAAACTCGCGGTGATGGGCGCGGCCCAGCTCGCCGGCGTGATGTCGATCGTCGGCCGCAACTCCGCCGCGTCGCAGGGAAAGCCGTTCGACGACGACGCCGACCGCGCGCGCACGGCCGCCATCGAGGCGCAGATCGAGACCGAGTCGCACGCCTTCGCCGTCACCGCGAGGCTGTACGACGACGGCATCGTTGACCCGCGCGACACCCGGGACGTCCTGGGGATGTCGCTGTCCGCCGTCCACTCCAACCGCGTCGAGGGCCGTCGCGGCTTCGGCGTCTTCCGGATGTGAGCCGATGATCGCGAAACTGCTCGTCGCCAACCGCGGGGAGATCGCCGCGCGGGTCATGCGCACCGCGCACGACCTCGGCATCTCCACCGTCGCGGTCTACTCCGACCCGGACGCGGGCGCGCCCTTCGTCCGGCTCGCCGACGAGGCCGTCCGGTTGCCTGGTTCCGCACCGTCGGAGACGTATCTGCGCGCTGACCTGGTGATCGCCGCCGCGCGCGCCACCGGGGCCGACGCCGTGCACCCCGGCTACGGGTTCCTGTCGGAGAACGCCGCTTTCGCCCGCGCCTGCGGCGAAGCCGGGCTGACGTTCGTGGGGCCGTCGCCCGAAGCCATCGCCTCGATGGGCTCGAAGATCGAGGCCAAGGCCCTGATGGACGCGGCCGGGGTGCCGGTGCTGCCGGGGGCGACCGTCACGGACGAGACCGACCTCGCCGCGGTGGCCGCCGAGATCGGGTTCCCGGTGCTGGTCAAGGCCGCGTTCGGCGGTGGCGGCCGGGGCATGCGCGTGGTGCACGACGCCGCCGGGCTGGAAGACGCGGTTTCGGGCGCCCGTCGGGAAGCCGCGTCGGCGTTCGGCGACGGCTCGGTGTTCCTGGAACGGTTCGTCGTCGACCCGCGCCACGTCGAGGTCCAGATCCTCGGCGACACCCACGGCGAGGTGGTGCACCTGTTCGAGCGCGAGTGCTCGATCCAGCGGCGGTACCAGAAGATCGTCGAGGAGTGCCCGTCACCGGCGGTCGACGACGCCTTGCGCGCCGAGCTCGGCGCCGCGGCCGTCGCCGCCGGGAAAGCCATCGGCTACACCGGCGCGGGCACGGTCGAGTTCGTGCTGGACCAAGACGGCAAGTTCTTCTTCCTGGAGGTCAACACGCGGCTGCAGGTCGAGCACCCGGTCACCGAGCTGGTCACCGGCCTGGACCTCGTCGAGCTGCAGTTGCGCGTGGCCGAGGGCGAGCCGCTGCCGCCTTCGGTGCTGGGCGCCCGGATCGACGGGCACGCCATCGAGGTCCGGCTCTACGCCGAGGACGTCCCGGCCGGGTTCCTGCCCGCCACCGGCACCCTGCACCGCTTCCGCGTCCCCCCGCTGAAGGGCGTCCGCGTCGACTCCGGCGTCCAGGACGGCTCCGTCGTCGGCCCGCACTACGACCCGATGCTCGCCAAGGTGATCGCCCACGGCCGGACCCGCCGTGAGGCCGCGCGGACCCTCGCGCGGGCGCTGCGGCAGGCCGAACTGCACGGCGTCACGACCAACCGGAACCTCCTGGCCGGCATCCTGGCCGAGCCGGAGTTCCTGGCCGGGCACACCGACACCGGCTACCTGACCCGGCACGACCCGGCCACGCTCGGCGCGTCCCCGGGCGGGGCCCGGCAGGCGGTCGCCGCGGCCCTGGCGGCCCAGGCGCGCAACCGGCGTGACGCGCGGGTGGTGCCCGAGATGCCGTCCGGGTGGCGCAACGTCGGCCGCGCCCCACAGCGCGTCACCTACACCCTGGACGGGGAGACCCTGGAGGTCGCGTACTCGCTGGGCCGGTCCGGCCTGCGCGTCACGGTGAACGGCGAGCCGCTCTGTGGTTCCGTGCGGCTGCTGTCCGCGTCGCCTTCGCTGGTGGAACTGGAGATCGACGGTGTCCACCGCACCTACGCCGTGCACCCTCGGGCGGGCGTGTCCTATGTGGACAGCCCGGACGGGTCGGCCGCGCTGGCCGAGGTGCCGCGTTTCGCCGACCCGGACGCCGCCACGGCTGCGGGGTCGTTGCTCGCCACCATGCCCGGTGCGGTGGTGCGCGTCCTGGCGGGCGAGGGCGACGCCGTGACGGCCGGGCAGCCGCTGGTCGTCCTGGAGGCGATGAAGATGGAGCACACGGTCGCCGCCCCGGCCGACGGCGTCCTGTCCGACCTGCGGGTGGGCCAAGGCGACCAGGTCGACACCGGCCAGGTGCTGGCGGTCGTGTCGTGAGCGTCTCCTACGAGGTTGACAACGGCGTCGCCTGGTTGACGATCGACCGGCCCGAAGCCCGCAACGCCCTGTCGAAACAGGTCCGCGACGGCCTCTGGGACGGCGCCCGGCGGTTCGTCGCCGACGACTCGGCCGCGGTGCTCGTCCTGACCGGCGCGGGTGACAAGGCGTTCTGCGCGGGCGGCGATCTCAAGGAGATGGCCGAGACGGCCCTGGAGATCCCGCCACCGGACTTCCTGCCGCAGTTCGGCCGCAACATCGACGTCCCGAAACCGACGATCGCGGCCGTCAACGGCGTCGCCTACGCGGGCGGCTTCCTGCTGGCCCAGCAGTGCGATCTCGTCGTGGCCGCCGCGCACGCCCGGTTCGCCGTGACTGAGGTGAAGGTGGGCCGCGGCTCGCCGTGGGCCGCGCCGCTGTCGTGGCTGGTGCCGCCGCGGATCGCCATGGAGATCCTGCTGACCGGCGACCCCCTGACCGCACAACGCGCCCGGGAGGTCGGGCTGGTGAACGACGTCGTACCGCTGGACGAGCTGCGGTCCCGGACGCAGGCCTTGGCGGAGCGGATCGCGGCCAACGCGCCGTTGTCCGTGCGGGCGGCGAAGCAGACGGCGTACCTGCAACGCGACGACGTCTACGACCGTGCCGAGGAGATCTGGGCGCCGGTCTACCGCTCGCGGGACGCGCAGGAAGGCCCCGCTGCGTTCCGCGAGAAGCGCACGCCCGTGTGGGAAGGCCGCTGACATGCCCGTTTCCCTGGACGTTCTCCTCGACGACCTGCTCGCCGAGACCGCCGACGTCGAGGCCATGCTCGCCCCGCTCGACGACGACGCCATCGCGCGGCCGACGCCCGCCGTGGGCTGGGACATCCGCGACCAGGTCACGCACCTGGCCTTCTTCGACGAGACCGCGACGCAGGCCGCCGTCGACCCCGAGGGCTTCCGGCTCGCGGCGGCCGCGTTGCTGGCCGACGGCATGGACTTTCCCGACCGCGTCGCCGCTCAGCACCGGGGGATGGGCGCGGCGGAGGTCCGCGAGTGGTTCCGGCGCGCGCGGACGGCGTTCGTCACGGCGTTCCGCGGCCGCGACCCCCGGGCCCGGCTGCCGTGGTACGGGCCGGACATGAGCGTCGCGTCGTCGGTGACCGCGCGGATCATGGAGACCTGGGCGCACGGGCAGGACATCGCCGACACGCTCGGCGTGACGCGCGTGCCGACCGACCGGCTCCGGCACATCGCGCACCTCGGGGTGTCGACGACGGCGTTCAGCTTCGGGCTCCATGATCGCCCGGCGCCGGTCGTCCCGATCCGGGTCGTCCTGCACGCGCCGTCGGGAGACAGGTGGACGTGGGGTGACGGGGCCGCCGCCGACCGCGTCGAAGGTTCGGCGCTGGACTTCTGCCTGGCCGTCACCCAACGGCGTGACGCTTCGGACACCGGCCTGGTCGTGCGCGGACCCGTTGCGCGGGAATGGATCGGCATCGCCCAGGCCTTCGCGGGCGCACCCGGCCGGGGACGCGCGTGAAGCGCCCGGTCCGGATCGCGAACTGCTCCGGCTTCTACGGCGACCGCCTGGAGGCGGCGCGGGAGATGGTCGAGGGCGGCCCGATCGACGTCCTCACCGGCGACTACCTCGCCGAGCTGACCATGCTGATCCTCTGGAAGGCGCGCCGGAAGGATCCCGCCGCTGGCTACGCCAGGACGTTCCTCACCCAGCTCGAACACGTGCTCGGCACCTGCCTGGACCGGGGCATCCGGATCGTCTCGAACGCCGGTGGCCTGAACCCGGCCGGGCTGGCGGCGCGGATCGAAGCACTGGGCCTGCACCCGAAGATCGCCTACGTCGACGGCGACGACATCGTCGATCGCCTGCCGGACCTGGTGCACCTCGACACCGGCCGCAAGCTGTCCGAAGCCGGCGTGGAACCGTTGACGGCCAACGCCTACCTCGGCGGCTGGGGCATCGCCGCGGCCCTCGACGCCGGCGCGGACGTCGTCGTCACCGGGCGGGTCACCGACGCGTCGCTGGTCGTCGGGCCGGCCGCGTGGTGGCACGGCTGGACGCCGGGGGATGTCGACGAGATCGCCGGGGCGATGGCGGCGGGGCACGTGATCGAGTGCGGTCCGCAGGCGACCGGCGGCAACTACGCCTTCTTCGACGAGGTCACCGACCGGCGCTATCCGGGCTTCCCGATCGCCGAGGTCGCGGCCGACGGATCGAGCGTCATCACGAAGCACGCGGACACCGGGGGACTGGTCTCGGCCGGCACGGTCACCGCGCAGCTGCTGTACGAGATCGCGGAGCCGGCGTACGCCGGGCCGGACGCCGTCGCGCACTTCGACAGCCTGCGGCTGCTCGAGGAGGCGCCGGACCGCGTCCGGATCAGCGGGACCCGCGGCAGCCCGCCGGGCGAGCAGCTCAAGGTCGCGCTGAACCACGACGGCGGCTACCGCAACACGATGACGCTGGTGCTGACCGGCGACCGCATCGAGGAGAAGGCCGCGTGGGCCGAGCAGCAGCTGTTCGATCTGCTGGGCGGGCGGGAGCAGTTCGCCGAGGTCGACGTCACGCTGCTGCGGTTCGACCACCCGGGCTCGCCGGTCAACGCCGAGGCGACCGCGCACCTGCGGATCACGGTGAAGGACCCGGATGCCCGCAAGGTCGGCCGCCGCTTCGCCAACACGACGATGGAACTCGCGCTCGGCGGTTACCCGGGCTTCCACACGACAACGCCGCCGACCACGGAGAGCGCTTTCGGCGTCTACTGGCCGGCTTTGGTGCCCGCGTCCTCGGTGGAGCACCGAGTGACGCTGCCCGACGGTTCGCGGCTCGTGATCCCGCATCCGCCGACCGGGCCCTCGGTGTCTATGCCCGCTGTTTCGCTTGAGACGCGGGACTTCGGGCCGACACGACGGGTGTCGCTCGGCACGGTCGCGGGTGCACGGTCGGGGGACAAGGGCGGCAACGCGAACGTCGGGTTCTGGACGCGTACCGACGACGAGTTCTCGTGGTTGCGCGGTTATCTCGACGTCTCGCGCTTCCGCGAGTTGCTGCCGGAGGCGGCCGAACTGGAGGTCCGCCGGTTCGAGCTGCCGAACCTGCGAGCGGTGAACTTCGTGGTGGTCGGTTTGCTGGGCGACGGCGTGGCGTCGGCTACCCGGCCGGACCCGCAGGCGAAGGGACTGGGCGAGTACCTGCGAAGCCGGCCCGCCGACGTCCCGGTGGCGCTGCTTGAGCCCTGACTCAGGCGTTCATCCAGTTCGTGCACTCCCAGTTGGGTGTCTTCTGGCAGGCGCGGAAGATCGTGATCGGGTTCGCCGCGGTGCCCGGGGTCTTCGAGCTGCAGCCGGAACTGCTGCCGTTGGCGTCGTCGATGCCGCCTCCGCCGCCGCTGCGGGTGCGCCACTCCGTGCGGAAGCCGTAGCCGTCACCGAAGGTGTCGCAGGAGTACACGCGCGTGTGGCTGTTGGTGATTCCGCCGTAACCGCAACGGATCGCGCCCTGGTAGCTGCAGTCGGCGACCTGCGCGAGCGCGTCGTGAGCCGAGGCGGCTGGCGCGATGGCGATGGTTCCGACGGCGGCCAGCAGGGTCGCCGCGGCGAGGGTGGGTAGTTTCGGCACGTGTCCTCCTGGAGGATTCCGGATGTGCGTGCCGTCCACTCCGGGAACCCCGGCCCGGTTGAGGCCGGGACCCGACGTCACCCGTTCGGCGCAGCGTCCACTTCGGACGGTCCGGCGTCGCGCAACCGCCGCAGCATCAGGGCCAGGTGCAGCCGGAAGCGGCCCGCGGGGGAGTCGACGTCGAAGCCGAGCACGGCTCCGGCGCGGGCGAGGCGTGCGGGCATCGTGCTGTGGTGGCGGTGCAGGACGGCCGCCGCCTTGCGGGCCGAGCCGGTCGCGCAGAGCGCCGTCAACGCCGCGAGGAGGTCGTCGCCGTGGGGTTCGCCGGCGAGGCGGTCGAGGGCCTGGACGTCCGGGAGCGCGGCGAGATCCGCGGGGCCGAGCACCCCGGCCAGTGCGGCGAGGCTGCCGAGGCGCTCCCACCACACCACGGGCTCGGCGCCGGCCGTGAACCGCAGCGCCGTGCGCGCGGCCTGCCAGGACCGCGCCAGGTCGAGCACGGGCACCACGGGCCCGACGCCGATCCGGGCGTCCGGTGGCGCCGTCTCGGGTCCGTCGGCGGTGAGCACGGCACGGACGTCGCCGAACGTGGCGGCGCGGCCGTCGAGGTCGGCGCCGGTGGCCGCCAGCACCCGCAGCCGGGCCGTCGTGCCGAGGCCGAGCAGGTGCAGCGCCCGCGACCGCTCGGCCGTCCCGATCCCCTCGGACAGCACCAGCTCGACCAGCGCGGGGTCGCCGAGCGCGGGCAGCGGCACGCTGGTGTGCTCCAGCAGGACGGCGGTGGCGATCGCGAAGCGCTCCAGCAGGATGTCGTCGAGCGGGGTGGGCGCGCCCACGCGGGCCACCCAGACCACGACGCCGCCCTCGAGCCGGCGCACGGCGGCCCCGGCCGGCACCCGGCCCGCGGCCGCGGCGTCGGCGTCCGGCTCCGCCCGCAGCGCCAGGCCCTGGGCGGGGGCGTGCACCCCGGCCGGGCAGTCGGCCAGCCGGGCCGTGCTGCGGACGAGGACGTCGAGACTCGCCCGATCGGTGATCAGGCGGTCGAAGAACCCGATCACCCGCACCGCGTTCTCGGCGTCGGCGTCGAGTCCGGACAGCCTCAGCAGCAGGCCCTTCATGAGGCCACGATAGGCGCGTCCGCCGCCGGATGGCGAGGCCCGGGCCGTCAACCCCCGCCGCGTGGCGGTGGCGACGGCGGCGGCGCGAGCCGAAGATCGGACCATGACCTACGCGATCGATCCCGAGCTGCTGCCCTGGCTGGACATGCTCCCCGCGGTGACCCTGCCCGACTACGACGCCCTCCTGGCCGCGCGCGCTTCGATGGCGCAGCTGCAGGAGGTCATGCCGGCCTACGAGCCGGTGCACCCGGTCGACGTCCGCGACACGACGGTGCCGGGCCCGTCCGGCGCCCCCGACGTCCCGGTCCGCGTGTACAGCCCGGCGGACCGCGAGGGCACCGTGCCCGGGCTGGTCTACATCCACGGCGGCGGGTTCATCCTCGGCGACCTGGACATGTTCCACGCCTCGCTGCTGCACCTGGTCGACGAGCTGGGCATCGTGATCGTGTCGGTGGACTACCGGCTCGCGCCCGAGCACCCGTTCCCCGCGCCGGTCGAGGACTGTTACGCGGCGCTGACCTGGACGGCGGCGAAGGCGGCCGAGCTGGGCATCGACCCGGACCGCATCGGCGTCGGCGGCGAGAGCGCGGGCGGCGGGCTCGCCGCCGCGACGGCCCTGCTGGCCCGCGACCGCGGCGGCCCGGCGCTGCGCTTCCAGTACCTCGGCATCCCGGAGCTGGACGACCGCCTGGAAACGCCGTCGATGCAGGCGTACGTCGACACTCCGATGTGGAACCGCCCGAACGCCGTCTACAGCTGGGCGAGCTACCTGGGCCCCGAATCGGGTGACGTCTCGCCGTACGCGGCCCCGGCCCGCGCCACGGACCTGACCGGGCTGCCGCCGGCGTTCGTGACGACGTGCCAGTTCGACCCGCTGCGCGACGAGGGAATCCAGTACGCGCAACGTCTTCTGCAGGCCGGGGTCACGACGGAGCTGCACCACTACCCGGGCACGTTCCACGGCTCGGCGATCATCCAGGACGCGGCAGTGTCACGCCGCATGCTGGCGGACGAGGTGGCGGCTCTGCGCCGCGGCCTCGGCGTGACGGCGAAGGACTGACGCACCGGGCGCCGTGTCGGCCGGCGCTCAGCCGAGGCTCTCGTGCAGGAACGTGAGGCCGGATTCGGTGGCCTGCTGCAGTTTCTGCCGGCTGTAGAAGTGGCCGGCGCCGTCCAGCCGGATGAGGTCGGCGTCGGCCCCGGCGCGCCAGTACGCCGCGACGAGCGCTTCGCTGTGGGCGATCGGGATGCCGGAGTCGTCGGTGCCGTGCACCAGCTGCAGCGGGGCGGCGGTGGCCGAGACGTGCAGCAGCGGGCTCGCCGTCGCGTCCGGCAGCCAGTCGTGCGGGTCGTGGCCGGTGCGGTGCAACGACGTTCCCTCGGGCGGGGGCGGGATGCGGGTGAAGTCCGTCGGCGGGCTCCAGGCGACGGCCGCGGCGAGCCCGCTCGGCTCGCCGGTGACGCCAAGGTCGCCGTCCAGGCTCGGGTGGTCCGCCGTGACGGCGAGCATCGCGGCGAGGTACCCACCCGCCGAGTGCCCCCAGGCCGCGACCCGGCCGACGTCGACGCCCAGTTCGGTGCCGTGCCGGCGGATCCACCGGACGGCGGCCTTTACGTCGTGGAGCTGAGCGGGGAAGGCGGCCTCCCGGCCCAGCCGGTACTGCGCCCGCGCGACAGCGAAACCGTTGTCCACCAACGTTTCGGTGACGTGGTCGCCGATCCGCCCGTGCTTGTGCGAGCCGGCCGCGAGCGCGCCGCCGTCCAGGAACACCACCACCGCGGGCGGGGCGCCGGCCGGCACGACGAGGTCCAGCAGCAACGGCCGGTAGCCGGGCAACGGCGCCACGAGCGCGTCGCGGTAGACCACCCGGGCCCCGGCGCGCTCGGCTCGGGGCAGGGCGAACGCGGCCAGGGGAGCACGGGGCGTGAGCACGGGACCACTATCGGGACCCAGCCGGGCGCGCGGCCAGCAGTACCACGATGCGGGAGGAATGCCGCGTTTCGCCGGAGTTGCCCCCGGGCGCGGTGAGGCCGGTTTCGGGCCGGGCGCAGGGTCATCACCGGCCACGCCGACCGGCCGACACGGTGCCTGCAACGACCAACAGAGATCGCGGGGCGCCGCCGTCGCCGTATTGGTCGGGTCGACCACCCCCGTCGGCGAGTTGCCGGAGCGGTCGGCGCGCTACCCAGCCTGTCCCGGTGGTTGACACAACCGCCGACCGGGTGTCAGGATCGGCGTCAATCCAGTTGGAAACGTTTCCAAACCCGGCTTCCGCAGGTTGGAAACGTTTCCAGAAGCCTTATCTGAGGGTAGAAGCGACGATGACGTCACCACGTGCCACGCTGATCCAGGTGGCCGAGCGCGCCGGGGTTTCCCTGGCCTCGACCTCCCGTGCCCTGCACGGCACCGGGGCGAGCCCGGCGATGGTCGAGCGCGTCCGGGCCGCGGCCGCCGCGCTCGGGTACAGCGCCGATGCCATCGGGCGCTCGCTGCGGATGAAGAAGACCTTCCAGGTCGCGTTCGCGGTCGCGGACATCGGCAACCCCGTCTACGTCGAGATGATGCGGGCCATCCACGCGGTCCTCGAACCGCACGGCTACCGCGTCGTCGTGATGAGCACCGGCGACACCGCGACGTCGACCACCGAGCTGGTCCGCAGCCTGAACAGCGGCTTCGTCGACGGCATGATCGTCAGCCCGCTGCGCACCGACGACCGGCTGATCGCCGAGATCCAGCAGGCCCCGGTGCCGGTCGTGGTGATCGGCCGGGCCCTCGACGACCGCGGCATCAGCTCGGTCTCCACGGACTCCGCGGGCGGGATCGGCGAAGCCGTCCGCCACCTGCACGCCCTCGGCCGCCGCCGCCTCGGCTTCCTCAACGGCCCGCTCGACACCACGCCCGGCGCCGCGCGCCAGCGGGGGTTCGACGCCGTCACCCAGGAGATCACTTTCGACCGGGAGGACCAGGAGATCGCCGCCGACTTCACCGTCACCGCCGGGCTCGACGCGGCCCGCCGGCTCTTCGCCCGCGGCCGGGTCGACGCGCTCGTGGCGGCCAACGACCTGCTGGCCATCGGCGCGATCCGGGCCGTGCGCGAGCTGGGCCTGTCGGTGCCGGAGGACGTCGCGGTCACCGGGATGGACGACACCGAGATCGGCCGCGTCTTCCAGCCGAGCCTGACCAGCGTCTCCCTCGGCTCGACCGAACGCGGCCGCGCGGCCGCCGAGATCATGCTCCAGCTCGCCGACGACCCGGACCGCGCCGTGCAGCAGATCGCCGTCGGCCCCGAACTCGTGGTGCGCGAGTCCTCGAACCCGGGAGGTGCGTGATGACGGCCCCGGCCCTGAAAGAGCGTCCCGTGCCGACCAAGCGGAAGCCGACGCAGCAGCGCACCCGGCGCCGCGAGGCGATCGGGCTCGTGCTGCCGTCGCTGATCCCGATCCTGGTGCTCAGCGTCGCGCCGATCGTCGTCGGGATCTTCCTGGCCTTCACCGACGCACGCCTGGTGCGCCACCCGGATTACACCTTCGCCGGTTTCGACAACTTCGGGCGCCTGGCGGAGAACGACCTGTTCTGGGACTCGCTGCGGATCGGCATGATCTGGACCGTCGGCGTCACCGTGCTGCAGCTCGCCGCCGCGATGGGCCTGGCGCTGCTGCTCGACTCCGGCCTGCGGCTGCAGGGCCTGACGCGGGTGCTCGCGCTCGTGCCGTGGGCGATGCCGCCGGTCGTCGTGGCGATCATGTGGCAGATGATCTACTCGGCCAACGGCGGCCCGCTCAACGCCGTCCTCGGCAGCGTCGGCCTGCCCGACGACATCAACTGGCTCGGCGACTTCTCGTTCGCGCTGCCCGCCGTGATCGTCGTCGGCGTGTGGGTCGGCATGCCGCAGACGACGGTGACGCTCCTGGCCGGCCTGCAGCAGATCCCGGCCGAGCTGCACGAAGCCGCGGCGATGGACGGCGCCGGCGCGTGGCGGCGCTTCACCGCGGTGACGTGGCCGAGCCTGCGCCCGATCGTCACGTCGATCACCTCGCTCAACTTCATCTGGAACTTCAACTCGTTCTCGCTGGTCTACGTCCTCACCGCGGGCGGCCCGGGCGGCAAGACCATGGTCCCGGTGCTGTTCGTCTACCTGGAGGCCTTCAAGAACCGCGAGATCGGCTACGCGGCGGCGATGGGCCTCGTGCTCGTCCTCGTGGTCGTGCTGATCCTCGCCGTCTACCTGCGGTCGCAGTTCCGCGACGACCGTGCCGGAAAGGGGCGCTGAGCCATGCGCGGACTCGTGCGCCCGGCCCAGTACGCGGCCCTCGCGCTCTACATCCTGTTCCTCGGGTTCCCGTTGCTGTGGCTGATGTCCGCGTCGGTGAAGTCGTCCGGTGAGCTGAACTCGCTGACGGTGAGCCTGCTGCCGAGCGAGTGGCACTGGGAGAACTACACCGAGGCCCTCGACAAGCAGGGCCTCATCCGCTCGGCGGGCAACAGCCTGGTCGTCGCGCTCGCGTCGACCGCGCTGGCCGTGCTCATCGCCGTGCCCGCGGCCTACGTGCTGGCCCGGCTGCGGGGCAAGCTGCGGGTCGCCGGCGTCGGCTGGATCCTGGTCAGCCAGGTGTTCCCGGTCGTGCTGATCATCCTGCCGCTGTTCCTGATCCTGCGGACGCTCGGGCTGGCCGACAACCTCGCCGGCCTGACGCTGGTGCACACGACGTACATGCTGCCGTTCGCGCTGTGGATGCTGCAGGGGTACGTCGCCGCGATCCCGGTGGAGCTCGAGGAAGCCGGGGCGATGGACGGCGCGAGCCGGCTGACCGTGCTGCGCACCATCGTGTTCCCGCTGCTGGCCCCCGGCGTCGTCGCGACGGCGATGTTCAGCTTCGTCTCGTCGTGGAACGAGTTCTTCTTCGCCCTGGTTCTCCTGCAGTCGCCGGAGAACTACACGCTGCCCATCACGCTCAACATGTTCGTCGGCGGCGAGGGCAAGGTCGCCCTCGGCCCGCTCGCGGCGGGCGCCGTGCTCGCCGCCATCCCCAGCATCGTCTTCTTCAGCATCCTGCGCCGCAAGCTGACCAGCGGCTTGATGGCCGGGGCGGTGAAGGGATGACCCACCCCTCAACGAAATCCTCGAAAGGTCGGTCGATGAAGACACGACGCGCGGTGGTCGCCGCCTGCCTGATGGTCACCAGCCTGCTGCTCGCCGCGTGCGGCAGCGGCAGCGGGGACAGCGGCGACGGGCCGGTCACCCTCACCTTCCAGTCCCTTTCGGACCAGCCGGCCGCGATCGCCCAGACGCAGAAGATCGTCGGCGACTGGAACAAGGCGCACCCGGACGTCCAGGTCAAGATCGTCCAGGCGGGCTGGGACGGCGTCTACGACAAGCTGATCACCCAGTTCAACGCGGGCACCGCGCCGGACATCGTGCACTACGAGGCGGCGAGCATCGCGCCGTTCGCCACCGACGGCTACCTCGCGGACCTGACGCAGTACCTGCCGGCGGAGAAGAAGGCGGACATCCCGAAGGGCGTCCTCGACTCGGTGACGGTCGACGGCAAGGTCGTCGCCTTCCCGACCGAGCTACAGTCCTACGTGGTCTTCGCGAACAAGACCCAGCTGCAGCAGGCCGGTGTCACGATCCCGACCGGCGCGACGATGACCTGGGACCAGCTGCGCGACATCGCGAAGGCGACGACCAAGGACGGCAAGTTCGGCCTCGGCTGGGGCCTGTCCAGCCCGACGGCGGCGTTCGTCGCGCTGGCCCCGGGCTTCGGCGGGAAGTACTTCGAAGGCGTCGGCAACGACGCGAAGCTGGCCGTCGGCCCGGGGGAGCAGGCGCTGCCGCAGCTGGTGGACGCGATGGCGCACCAGGACCGCTCGATCATGCCGGTCACGCTGACGCAGTCCGGGACGAAGGCCCTCGCGCCGTTCTACGCCGGCCAGATCGCCATGACCGTGCAGGGTTCCTACCAGGCGGCCAACATCGCGAAGGACGCGCCGAAGGGCTTCGACTGGGTCGTGCTGCCGCCGCTGGCCGGCTCGGCCGGACCCGCGCAGGCCGCCAACCCGCAGACGCTGTCGGTGAACAAGGACTCGGACCACGTCAAGGAAGCCGCGGAGTTCGTCGACTTCTTCACCAGCACCGACAACCTCGCCGCGATGAACGAGGCCGACGCCCTGATCCCGCCGACGACGTCGGCGCGGCAGGCGCTGACCACGAAGCTCGGCACGAAGAACGGCTGGGGCCCGATCCTCGCCTCCGGTCAGTACCTGACCTCGGCGCCGTACCTGTTCGCCGGCAAGTACGCGCAGTGGAAGGACACCGTCGCGACCCCGGCGTACCAGCAGTTCCTCGGGCAGAAGATCGACGCGGCCGGCTTGGCCAAACAGCTGGAAGACGGCTGGAAGAGCGTCAGCAAGTGACAGGAGCGGATTCTTGACCTGGCTGGAAGACCGGGCCGTCGCGGTGATCACCGGCGCGGCCGTCGGGGACGCGCTCGGCGGCGCCACCGAAGGGTGGACCCCCGAGCAGATCGAAGAGCGGCACGGCGGCCGGGTGACCGGCGTCGTCGGCCCGTGGTACCCGGACTGGCGGGCCGCCCGCCCGATCGCGCCGTACCACAAGGGTGACGGGCACGTCACCGACGACACCCTCATGACGCGGGCGCTCGTCGAGGTGTACGCGAAGCGCCGCGAACACCTCGACGCGTACGCGATGGCCGAGGACCTGGTGCCGCTGATGATCGGCGAGCCGCGCTGGGTGCCGGAGCTGGAGTCGACGGCGCTGCTGCTGCAGCGGGTGTTCCTCGCGGAGAAGTGGATCGTCGCGAGGCTCCACTATGGACACGTCGACCCGCGCGAAGCCGGTGTGGGCAACCTCGTCAACTGCGGGGCGGCGATGTACGTCGCGCCGGTCGGCGTCGTCAACGCGGGTGACCCGCGGGCCGCGTACGCCGAGGCGATCGACCTGACCGCCGCGCACCAGTCGAGCTACGGCCGGGAGGCGGCGGGCGTGCTGGCCGCGATGGTCGCCGCCGCGGTCGCGCCGGGTGCGTCGCTCGACGACGTCGTCGCGGCGGGGCTCGACGTGGCCCACGACGGTACGGCGGCGGCGCTGCGGGCCGTCGTCGACGAGTTCGGCAGCTGGACCACCGCCCCGGCCACTGACGACGAAGAGCGGGCGCTCGCCGCGCGGGTTCGGGAGACGGTGGCGCCGTTCGACTCGGTCGGGCCGCACTACCGGCAGATGTCGATGGACGCGCGCCGCCCGTCGCGGACCAAGGCGATCGAGGAGCTGCCGGCCGCGCTGGCGTTCGTCCTCGCGCACCGCGGCGACTTCCGCGGCGCAGTGCTCGCCTCGGTGAACTACGGCCGCGACGCCGACTCGATCGCCGTGATGGCGGCGGCGCTCTGCGCGGGCCTCGGCGGCACGGCCGTCGTGCCGAAGGAGTGGGTCGACACGATCGGCGACGCCAGCCGGATGGACCTGCGCGAGACCGGGCACCTGCTGGCCTCGGCGGCCGCCGACATCCTGCGGGCCGACCGCGAACGCGCGCTCGCCCGGGTCGCGGCCCTCGACGTCCTCGGGGGCGCCGCGTGAGGCTGACCTGGGCGCAACCGGAGGACCTCCTGGCCCACGAGCTGGTCCAGTCGGCCGCGGAGGGCCGGGACGTCTCGGCGGTCCGGGCCCGCTGGGTCGCGGCAGGCGGCGACCCCGTGCCGGTCGTGAGCGGCGCGGGCCCCGGGGCAGCTGAGCTGCGGGCGCTGGCACGGGAACTGCTCGACGAACTGGACGCGCTGCCGTCTGTTCCGGAGCCGTCGTGGGACTTTCCGGCCTCGCCCGAGCTGCCGCGCGGCGGGACGGACCGGCTGCTCGGCGCGTGGACCGGGCGGGCCGCCGGGTGCCTGCTGGGCAAGCCGGTGGAGAAGATCCCGCGCGAGGGCATCGAGGAGATCCTGCGCGCGACCGGCCGCTGGCCGCTGTCGGGCTGGTTCACCGCGGTGGGCCTGCCGGCCGAGGTGGCCGCGCGGTGGCCGTGGAACCGGCGCTCGGCCCCGACGTCGCTCGAGGAGAACATCGACGGGATGCCCGAGGACGACGACCTCAACTACCCGATCCTCGCGCTCACCCTGCTGGAGACGCACGGGCGCGGCTTCGGCACCGACGACGTCGCGCAGCTGTGGCTGGACAACCTGCCCGCGGGCCGGGTGTTCACGGCCGAGCGGGCGGCGTACCGCAACATCCTCGACGCGCGCCCGTCGCCGGCGACGTACCGCAACCCGTTCCGCGAGTGGATCGGCGCGCTGATCCGCGCGGACGTCTTCGGCTGGGTCTCGCCGGGTGACGTCGTGTCGGCCGCGCGGCTGGCGCGGACGGACGCCCGGCTGAGCCACACCCGCAACGGCGTCTACGGCGCGATGTGGGCCGCGGCCCTGGCGTCGGCGGCGATGGTGTGCGCGACGCCGGACGAGGTCCTCGACGCGGCCGACGCCGTGATCCCCGCGGGGAGTGCGCTGGCGTCCGCGGTCGCGCTGGGTCGTTCGGCGGCACGGTCGGGCGATGTCCGCGCGGGCCTCGACCAGCTGCACGCCGCGTACGGCGACCTGCACTGGGTGCACGTGCTCAACAACGCCGCGGTGATCGCTTTCGCCTTGGCCAAGGGCGGCGGCGAGTTCGGCCCGAGCGTCTCGATCGCGGTGACGGCGGGCTGGGACACGGATTCGGCCGCGGCGACGGTCGGGGGAGTGGTGGGTGCGTTGCGCGGAGTAGACGGTATCGGCGAGTACTGGACAAAGCCCCTGGACGGCCGCATCGCGACGTCCCTGCCGGGCGGAGAACGGCAGATCGCGGCCTTGGCGGCCCGCACGGCGGCGCTGGTGGAGCAGCCATGACTGAGCGGGTGGTAGCGGTCGTGAGTGGTAATGAGGGTTCTAACCCTCATTACCACTCACGACCCTCGCGGGCGGCGCAGATCGGCACGGCGTTCGCTGGCGGTGCGGCATGAGCGGGCGGGTGGTGGTCGTCGGGTCGGCGAATGTGGACCTCGTTGTTGACGTGCCCCGGCATCCGCATGGGGGCGAGACCGTTCTCGGGGATCGGCTGCGTCGTAGTCCTGGCGGCAAGGGTGCGAACCAAGCCGTTGCCGCCGCGTGGGCCGGCGGGGCCGATACCTTCTTCGTCGGGGCGCTTGGGGATGACGAGGCCGCTGATCTGCTGCTCGTCTCGCTCGGCGGTGCCGGTGTGCGCACCGATCTCGTCGCGCGCGTGGACGCGCCCACCGGGACCGCCTTCGTGACCGTCGATCCGGGCGGGGAGAACGCCATCGTCGTCGCCCCCGGGGCCAATGACCTTCTGCAGCTCAATGACGACCAGGCCGAGCGGATCGCCGACGCCGACGTTGTGCTCGCCCAGTTGGAGATTCCTCTCGACGTCGTGACCGAAGCCGCCGCGGCGCGCAAGGCCGGGGCGCTCTTCGTACTCAACGCCGCGCCGTCGCGTGAGTTGCCGCCGGTGCTGTGGGGCGCGGTCGACATCCTCGTTGTCAACGAGCACGAAGCCGCCGACCTCGCGGGCACCCCCGAAGCCCTGCTGGACCGCGTGCCGGTGGCCGTGGTGACGCTGGGCGGTGAGGGCTGCGTGATCCTTCGCCGTGAGCGGGAACCTTTGCACATCAACGGTATTCCGGTGCAGGTCATCGACACGACCGGCGCGGGCGACGCTTTCTGCGGTGTCCTCGCAGCCGCGCTCGCCCGCGGGCTTGACGTCGAAGCGGCCGCCCGGCTGGCCTGCGCGGCCGGCGCCCTGGCCGTGACGCGGCCCGGGGCGCAGACCGCCGTTCCGTCCGCCGATGAGGTCGCGTTGCTCGGAGGAAGGGTGTCATGACCGACCCGCTCGTCCCGCGGCCGATCGACCGGCCGACGCCGGTGCGTGGCCCGCTGTCCGAATTGGACGAAGCCAAGATCTTCGCCGCGCCCGACGACCCCGCGGACGTCCCCGCGTGGCGCGAGAAGCTCCACGCCTGGCGCGAAGACGCGCGAGCCCGCCACGGTTACAGCGGCGCCGCCTACGCGCGGCCGGGCGCGGCCTGGGCGCAGACCTGCTACAGCGTCGCCCAGGTGTGGTTGTGGGACGAGCTGCTCTACTCCTTCGCCGACCACCGCTTCACCCCCGAGCGGTTCCTCGACGACGCCCGCGCCCGCTTCGGCGGCCTCGACGCCGTCGTCCTGTGGCACGCCTACCCGGTGATCGGCCTCGACGACCGCAACCAGTGGGACTTCTACCGCGACGTCCCCGGCCTCGACGCCCTCGTCGAGGACCTGCACCGAGCCGGGCTGCGGGTCTTCGTCGACTACAACCCCTGGGACGTCGGCACCCGCCGCGGCGCCGACGACCTCACCGAGCTGGCCGCGCTCGTCGCCGACCTCGACGTCGACGGCGTCTTCCTCGACACCCTCAAGAAGGCCGAGCCGGAGTTCGTCGAGCGGCTCGAAGCGGCCAAGCCCGGGCTCGTGCTGGAAGGCGAGTCGAAGCTCGCGGTCGAGCGGATCGAGGACCACGCCGCGTCGTGGGCCCAGTTCTTCGCCGACTCGCCCGTGCCCGGCGTCCTGCGCGCCCACTGGTACGAGCGCCGGCACATGCAGCACCACGTCCGCCGCTGGCACCGCGACCACACCGAAGAACTGCAGTCCGCGTGGCTCAACGGCGTCGGCGTGATGGTCTGGGAAGTCGTCTTCGGCGTGTGGGTCGGCTGGTCCCGCCGGGACGCCGCGACCGTGCGGCGGATGGTGACCGTCCAGCGCGCGGCGAGCGAACTGCTCCTCGACGGTGACTGGACGCCGCTGGCCGACCTGGCCCCCGGGCTCCACGCGTCGAGCTGGGAACTGGACGGCGTGACCCTGTGGACGATCGTCAACCGCGGCGACACCGACTACGAGGGTGCGCTGCCGGGCATCGACCTCCTGGGTGGGGTGCCGGCCCGGGGGATCGGCGCGGCACTGGAGGTCGCCGACGGCGCCGCCGAGCCCGCCTGGCTGAACGACTTGAACATCGCAGAGCACGACCCCGACGCCCGCTTCCCGCACCGGCTCGCGACGCGCGTCAGTCCACAAAGGACCACTGGCGAACCCGAGCCGGACGCCGTGATCGTCCCCCAAGGACCGTACGTGCTGACCGTCCGGTACCGCGCCCGCGAAACCGGGATGTACCAGGGCGCGCCCTACGTGGACGAATGGAAGCCGCTCCCGCCGCGCCTGCACGACGCCCGGACGCTGCAACGCGACGGCGAGCTGGCCACGCCGGTCGCCGTCGCGGCCACCGAGGTGACGAACGCCCAGTTCGCCGAGTTCGTCGCGGCCACCGGTTACCGGCCGGAGTACCCGCACCGGTTCCTGGAGCACCGCGGCGGGCAGGACGAGCCGGTGACCTACGTCGACCTCGACGACGCCCGCGCGTACTGCGCCTGGCGCGGCGGGCGGCTGCCCACCGAGGACGAATGGCAGCTCGCGGGGGAGACCGGCGGCCTCGAGCGCGGCACCCCGGCCGTGTGGAACTGGACTGAAAGCGAACACTCGGACGGACGGACGCGCTTCGTGATGCTCAAGGGCGGCAGCGACTACCGGGCCGACGGCTCCGAGTGGTACGTCGAAGGCGGACGCCGGGAACCGGCGTACAGCGTCAAGCTCCTGCTGCCCGGACTCGGCCTCGCCCGCGCGGCGACGGTCGGCTTCCGGTGCGCCTGGGACGTGCCGGCATGAGCGTCACCCGTGACCCCGCCGGCGGCGCCCTCGCCGGGCTGCGCGTCGTCGACGCGTCCACGCTGTTCGCCGGCCCGATGGCCGCGATGCACCTGGGCGACATGGGCGCCGAGGTGATCAAGGTCGAGCACCCGCGCAAACCCGACCCGTCGCGCAGCCACGGCGCCGCCAAGGACGGCGTCAACCTGTGGTGGAAGACCCTGGGCCGCAACAAGCGCACCATCACCGCCGACCTCGGCAGCGAAGGCGGCCGCGAGGTGTTCCTCGCGCTCGTGACCAGCGCGGACGTCGTGATCGAGAACTTCCGCCCGGGCACCCTCGAGCGCTGGGGCCTCGGCTACGACGTCCTCTCCGACTGGAACCCGCGGCTCGTGCTCGCCCGCGTCACCGGCTTCGGCCAGCTGGGGCCGTACCGCTCGCGGCCGGGCTTCGGCACGCTCGCCGAGGCGATGAGCGGCTTCGCGGCGACGACGGGGGAGCCCGACGGCCCGCCGACGCTCCCGCCGTTCGGGCTCGCGGACGGCGTCGCGTCGCTGGCCACGGCGTACGCGATCATGGTCGCGCTCGCCTCGCGCGGGCAGAGCGGGCGCGGGCAGGTCGTCGACACCGCCATCATCGAGCCGATGCTGGCCATGCTCGGGCCGCAGATCACCCGCTGGGACCAGCTGCGGACCGTCCAGCCGCGCACCGGGAACCGGTCCACGAACAACGCGCCGCGCAACACCTACCGCACCGCCGACGGTCAGTGGGTCGCGGTGTCGACGTCGGCGCAGTCGATCGCGGAGCGCGTCGTCCGGCTCGTCGGACGGCCCGATCTGGCCGACGAGCCGTGGTTCGCGACCGGTGCCGAACGCGCACAGCACGCCGACGAGCTCGACGAAGCCGTCGGCGCGTGGATCGGACAGCGCACGCGCGACGACGTCGTCGCCGCGTTCGAGCAGGCGCAGGCCGCCGTGGCGCCGATTTACGACGCCGCCGACATCGTCGAAGACCCGCAGTTCCGGGCGCTCGGCACGATCCACGAGATCGACGACCCCGACCTCGGGCCGATGCTGATGCAGGGCCCGCTGTTCCGGCTTTCGGGCCACGATGGCGTCATCGGCTTCACCGGCCGGCCGCACGGCGCCGACACCGACGCGGTGCTCGGTGAGCTGGGGTTCTCCCCGGAGCGCGTCGCCGAGCTGCGCGAACGGGGTGCGGTGTGAGCCCGCCGCTGACGTTCCTCTACGCCCCCGCCGACCGGCCGGACCGGGTGGCCAAGGCCCTCGGCTCCGCGGCCGACGTCGTGCTCGTCGACCTGGAGGACGCCGTCGCGCCCGCGCACAAGGACGCGGCGCGGGCGAACGTCCTGCGACTACTGGCTTCCGTCGTGCGGCCGGTGCAGGTGCGCGTCAACCACCCGAGCACACCGTGGCACGCGGCTGACCTCGCGGCGGTCACCGCGTTGCCGCTGGAAGTGGGCGTACGGCTGCCGAAAGTCGAGTCACCCGAGGAGATCCGGGCCGTCGCGGCCGCCCTGCCGGACCGCGCGCTGCACCCGCTCATCGAGTCCGCGCTCGGCGTCGAACGGGCCCTCGACATCGCGACGGCGTCGCCGCGGATCGCGTCGCTCGGCCTCGGCGAAGCCGACCTGCGCTCGGACCTCGGTGTCGCCGACGACGCCGGGCTGACGTGGGCCCGCAGCCGCGTGATCGTCGCGGCCCGCGCGGCCCGGCTGGCGCCGCCCGCGATGTCGGCCTACGCCAACGTCCGGGACCTCGACGGCCTGGCCGAGTCCTGCCGGGCCGGGCGGGCCCTCGGGTTCCGCGGCCGGACGGCGATCCACCCGGTGCAGCTGGCCACGATCCGGGCCGCGTTCCTGCCGACACCGCAGGAGATCGCGCGGGCGCGGGAGGTCGTCGAGCGCGTCACGGGTGCGACGGCGGCCGGAGTCGGCGCGATCGCCCTCGCCGACGGCACCTTCCTCGACGTCGCCATGGTCGAACAAGCGCGGACGGTGCTTTCGCTCGCGGAGTAGTACAGCGGCTCAGTACAAAAGCCGTTGTACGAAACTTTGACCGGCGCGTGCGGCAATGACGCCATGCGAATTCCCCGAGTGCTCCTTCTCGTGCTGGCCGTGGTGGCCGGCGCACTGGCGCTGCCAGGTACGGCCGGTGCCGCCTACAGCGACCCGCTGACGACCACGACCAAGCAGAACCTGGTCTGGCACGCGACCCCGGCCGCCGCGCTGACCGCGCTGGACAACGCGCTGCCGAACGTCAGCCTCAACACCGTCGTCAACGACCCCAGCTACGCGATGACCGGCTGCACCGGCGCGGAGAAGGCCGCGCTGCCCAAGGCGCCGGCCGCCACGAAGTCGCTGTGCTGGGACGCCGACCGAGCGGGCAGCACGACCTGGGTGCCGCAGGGCATCACGACGTCCGGCGACGCCGACGACGACGGCCTGTGGGGTGCCGACAAGATCATCCTGTCCGGCTGGCACAGCACCGACGCGCTCGGCCGCTACGACGACGCGCGAATCCAGGCGGTCAACTACGACACCCCCGCTTCCGCCGCCCACCGAATGGTGTACCTGGCCGTGCCGAACAGCACCGGCAGCACCTTCTCGGCGGCGAAGGCCCACATGGGCGGGATGGCCTGGTACGGCGACAAGATCTACGTCACCGCCGTCGGGAACACCTCGACCGCGATCCGGGTGTTCAGCACGAAGCACATCCTGCAGCTGACCGACACGACGTCGAACGCGATCGGCAGGACGTCGGGCGGATATGCGGCGTACACGTACAAGTACGCGATGATGCAGGTCGGCTACTACACCTACGCGGGCGGCACGTGCAGCATGGCCGCCGACACCGGGGTGCCGTGCTTCTCGTCGATCTCCCTGGACCGCAGCACCAGCCCGGCCACGGTCGTGACGACGGAGTACTTCTCCGACCAGAGCCTGCACGGCCGGCTCTACCGCTTCCCGATGGGGACGGACTACCTGCTGACCTGGACCGCGACGGAGGCGTTCCGCAGCTCGGTGGGCAACATGCAGGGCGTCCTGTCCCACGGCGGCAAGTGGTACGTCGCCCACAGCTCGGCCACGATCAACGGCCAGCTCTGGACCCAGACGACGACGCAGAGCACGTCGGTCATGTGTGGCTCCACCGCTGCTTGCTGGGCCGTCCACCCGGAGGCGCTGACGTACGACTGGTCGACGGGCCTGGTCTGGTCCCAGTCGGAGTGGTCGACGGCGGACTGCACCGCGCAGGGCCAGACGTGCGGGCGGTCGGTGTTCGCGGTGCCGCTGTCGTCGCTGGCGGCCTGAGTCAGCGGTCGAGCAGGGCCGTTCCGAGCGCCGTGACCAGGTACAGGACCTGGCGCCCGGAACGTTCCCGCTCGACCAATCCGCTGTCGCGCAGCACACCGAGGTGCTGGGAGACGGCGCTGGGCGTGACGCCGAGGGCTCGCGCGAGGTCGGTGGTCGTCGCGGGGGAGCGCAGTGCTTCGAGGAGCCCGGCCCGCGCGCGGCCGAGCAGCCGGACCGTGCTGCCGGGCGGGGGCCGCGTTCCCGCCGTCCAGATCGCGCCGCGCCCGCGGGCCGGGTAGCGCACGGTGGTCTGGGTCGAGGTGTTCCCCTTGATCAGCGCGTGCGGCGAGCCGAGCGCGACCGGGATGAGGACCAGCCCGCCGGGCCCCCGGTGCACGACGTGGTCCGCCCGCCGGCGCGCGCCGGTGTGCACGACTTTTCCGTCCTGCCAGCGCAGGTCCGGGTGCAGGCCGGTGAACAGCCGCGCGCTGCCGCCCGCGGCGAGCTGCTTGGCGCGGTGCCCGACGTCGGCGTCGAGGACGGCCCGGATCCGCGGCCAGTGCGGCGCGACGAGCCGGTCGTGCGCCGCGCGCAGCTCCGCGGCGATCGTGTCCAGGCCGGCCTCCGGGTGCGCGGCGAGCGCCGCGACGGGCTCGGGGAGGGCATCGCCGAAGACCCGGCCGAGGCTGGCCCGGACCTGACGCGCGGTGGTGCGCCGCAGCGCGGCCAGGTCGTCGTCGATCGACGGGCCGGAACCGCGCGGGGCGGGGACGAGGAACTCCGGCCAGTTGGGCCGGTCGCTGACGAGCAGCGGCCACGTCCACGAGAGGTTCAGCGGCGCGTTCGCGAGCTCGTCCTCGGCCCAGCGCAGCCACGGGAGGTTGGCGGCCTCCCGGTCGCGCCCGGCCAGCTGTTGCAGGCACGCCACGGTTTCCGACAGGGGTGAGATCGCGAACCGCGTCGTCGCCAGCTCGGCCACCCCGAGCTCGATCGTCAGCGCCATGATCCCGAGTATGCAGCCGTGGGCTAAATGCTGTCCCGGTTCCGTGTCCGGCCGAAGGATTCCGGGCATGACGCGGATCGAGATTCGCCTGCCGAGGGCGTACTGGCGGTTGTGGTGGGCGACCGGGATCGACAACCTGGGCAACGGGGTGTTCGCGGCGGCCGTGCCGCTGCTGGCCGTCACGGTCACCCGGGATCCCCGGCTCGTCTCGCTGGTCTCCACCGCCGCGTACCTGCCGTGGCTGCTGCTGTCCCTGCCCGCCGGCTCGCTGGCCGACCGGCACGACCGCGCCGGGCTGATGTGGCGCGGGCAGGCGTTCCAGGCCGTCGTGGCCGCGGCTACCGCGATCCTGGTCGCGACGGGCGCGGCCGGGATTCCCGTCCTCGTCGCCGCGGCGTTCGCGCTCGGTGCGGGTGACGTCGTTTTCGGCAACGCGGCGCAGGCGATCCTGCCGGACCTCGTCGCGAAACCCTTGCTGCACCGGGCGAACGGCCGCCAGCAGGCGATCACCACGGTCACCGCTCAGTTCGCCGGGCCGCCGCTGGGCGGCCTGCTCTTCGCGGTGGCCGCGGCGCTGCCGCTCGGCGCCGACGCCGTGTCGTTCGCACTGTCCGCGGTCCTGGTGGCGGCCCTGCCGCGGCGCCCTGCCCCGCCGGACCGGCCGCGCGCGGCGATCGCGGAGGGCGTGCGGTGGCTTCGCGGCCACCGGCTGCTGCGGACCCTCGCCGTTCTGCTCGGCGTCAACACCTTCTGCGGGCAGCTCGCCAACGTCACGCTGGTCCTGCTGGCCACGCAGACGCTGCACGTCGGCGCGCGCGGCTACGGCGTGCTGCTGGCCGGAGCGGCGGCGGGGAGCGTGCTCGGTGGCCTGGTCAACGCGCGCGTCGTCGCCAGGATCGGGCCGCTCGCGGCGCTCTTGACCGCGCTGAGCGTGAACGTCGTCGCGTTCGCCGGGATCGGCCTGAGCCCGGGCCCGGTGGTGCTCGGCGCGTTCCTGGCGGTGAACGGCTTCGTCACGACGCTCTGGAACATCGTGACGGTCGGCTTCCGCCAGCAGCTCGTGCCGTCGGCGCTGCTGGGGCGGGTCACGAGTGTCTACCGGCTGCTCGGCTGGGGCCTGATCCCGTTCGGCGCCCTGGCCGGCGGCCTGGTGGCCCACGGGTTCGGGCTGCGCACGCCGTACCTGGTCGCGGCCGTGGTGCGGGGGATCGCGCTGGTGGTGGCGCTGCCGGCGCTGGTGCGGTCTCAGCCGACCTGAGCGGTCGCCTCGGGCTCGGCCACCGGAGCCGCCGGGCGTCGACGTCGGTTCAGCTGGTCCCGGACGAACCGGTAGACCACCGGGGCCGCCATGACGCACAACGACAGGGCCGCCACGTCCAGCAGGTACGCCGCCAGCCAGACGTGCTTCGCGATCTCGAAGTAGCCGTCCCCGACCACCGCCATCACCGCGATGCCCAGGGCCGCCGTCACCGAGACGCCGGCCTGCAGGCCCGCGCGGTTCGTCCACGCCCGGCGGCGCAGCAGGGCGATCACGGCGCCGGCCAGGCCGAGCAGCACCATCAGGGACGGCCACCACGGCAGGCTCATGTTGTCGAGCCACTCGCGGAACGTCTGCGGGTTGCCGCCCATGTCGCCGCTGACCGGGGCCGAGTTGTCCGGGGCCCTGGTCGCCGCGCCCCAGGGGCGGTTCGGGAGGTACGGCAGGTCGCGGCCGTGCGTGGCCTGCAGGCCGATGCCGATCGCGCGGGCCAGCGCCGCCGGGTGGGCCAGCAGCAGGCTCCAGACCTTGCCCTTGACCGCGCTGGGCTCCTCCAGCAGCACGTCCGCGCCGGCCAGCTGATCAGGCCCGTCGGGGTAGTACGCCTTGCCCGCGCTCTGGCTCGCGGCTTCGGGCAGGCCCAGCTCGGCCGCCGAACCCGGCAGCTCGACCAGGCCGAGGGTGTAGACGACGTTTACCGCGTTGACGTCGGCGTAGTTGCGCTCCTGCCAGGCGAGGTTCGCCCGGATCGGCGCGATGATCTCCAGCACGAGCAGGACGGCGATCAGCGGCCCGACGAGCCGGCCCGACCACCAGCGTCCGGCGCCGGCCCGGGCGCCGGTCACCGCGCAGACGAGCACCGCCAGCACGAACAGCGGCAGGAACCCGATCTTCGCCAGCCCCGCGACGACGCCGCCGGCCGCGACCAGCAGCAGCGCGGACAGCCGCTCGAAGCCGTCCTCGACCTTGGTGCCGGCGATCACCGCGAGCCCGCAGAGCAGCGTGTACGCGCCGAACAGGCCGGCGGGCTCACCGAACGTCGAGAGGAACAGCCGCGCGAAGTCGGGGTTGAGCAGCGGGAGGACGGCCGGGAGCAGCAGCGCGAGACGCCGCCAGCCGCGGGCGAGCAACGCCCAGGCCGCGAGCGCCGTGACCAGGAAGACC
The DNA here is from genome assembly GCF_035975215.1 of Amycolatopsis sp. NBC_01307. NCBI lineage: Bacteria > Bacillati > Actinomycetota > Actinomycetes > Pseudonocardiales > Pseudonocardiaceae > Amycolatopsis > Amycolatopsis sp. NBC_01307. Next base: position 2,375,883 of record NZ_CP108403.1, read on the forward strand.
AGCAGCGTGTACAGCCAGCCGAGCGAGGTGAGGCTGAACGGCCCGTCGCCGTCCGCGACCGCCTTGAACAGCACCGCGGCGCTCGAGGGCTGCGGGTCGGGGCACGGCGTGCCGCGGCCGAAGTCCAGCACGACGCCGCCGAGCCAGCTCGCTTTGTGGTCGGGGGTGGCCGGGCTGAGCCCGGCGGTGCAGAACAGCCGGTAACCGTCACCGTTGTCGCCGACGCCGTTCGGGGTGCCGAGCAGACCGAGGCTGATGATCAGCCCCAGCGCAGCGACGAACCCGGCCGCGACGGCCATCCCCACCCTCTTCACACCGGTCAGCCTAGGTGGTCGGTTCGCCGGGTGGTTCCGGAACACCCGATTCCGGTGGCCCGGATCTCACCGCGCGTGGCCGGACGCGCTGGTGCTAGGTGCCTGGTCACGGGGTGTCCGCGGACGTGCGCGGCGCGTTCGGCGCACGCCGTGACGCGGGGTGCGCCTCAGCCGGAGTGGCCGCAGTGCAGGACCGCGGCACCGGCCAGCGCTTCGCAAGCCGGGCACCGCGTCATCGGGCGCTCACGACGTCCCCAGTAGGGGTGGGTGGCCCCGCACAACGCGGTGACCCGATCACCCGGCTGGGGGTCCGGGTTGCAGCGGGGGCAGTAGGCGTGCGCCGCGCGTTCGACGGCGGTGCTGTCTTGGCTGGCGCTCATGGATACGGGATACCCGGCCGGCCGGGGCGGCAACCGCGTCAGTCCGTGGTGAGCTCGGCGAGCACTTCCGCGGCCGTCGTGCTGCCGCCGTCGGCGAGACGCCGCAGCTCGGCGAGGTTCTCCTGCTCGGTGGCCACCTCGATGAGCACGTCGAGCGCCGTCGGGTCGCCGGTGTCGGCGATGCGGCGGAGACCGGCGAGGTCGCCTTGCTCGCCCAGCTGCTCGATGAGCACGTCGAGGGAGTCGGACACGGCCGTCAGCCTACGCCCGGGCCGTGCGCAGCGACGCCACGACGGACCGCCCGCCGGTGAAGCACCAGATCGCGATCACCGGGTCGCAGAACGCGCAGCCGAACGACGAGTCGTGGGCGAACGGGAGGATCGGCTGGCCCTTCAGGTGGTGGACGACGTCCCAGCCGGTGTGCAGGAGCCAGCCGATTCCGATGAACGTCCACGAGTCGAGCCCGCGGAACGCGACGTAGGTCAGCACCGCGCAGAACACCAGTTCCCACGGCCCGAGCGCACCGCCGGAGAGGTAGGCCGCCCCGGCACCGGCGACCATCAGCGCGTTGAAGCGCTGCCGGTGTGGCTCGCGGATCAGCGAGTTGAGCAGGACGTAGACGAGGCCGACCAGGATCGGCGCCAGTACCGCGATCATGGTGGACCACGCTAGGAACCCGCGGCCGCACCGGCCAGTGGCTGTTCTGCCATCCTCCGCCGGATTCTCGCCACGTCAGGCTCCGAGGTGCTCCCGGTCCGGCCGGACCGTTCACATGACCTCGTCCATCCCGCCGTTCTCCCGCCAGGCGGCGAGCAGCGCGTGGAAGGCGACCGGCCCGTCGCCGAACGATTGGCTGTGTTCTCGTGGCTTGCCTTCGTTGTTGTAGTAGCCCGGGGTGCATTCCAGCTGGAACCGGTAGCGGTCCGGCGCCTTCCGGCGGATCGTCTCGACCCACGCCTGCTCGGCCGCCGCCGTGGGCTCCACAATGGACGCTCCGCGCTTGCGGGCTTCGGCGACGACCGCACCGATGTGGCTCGCCTGCTCGTCCAGCACGTGCACGAAGTTCACCGAGGGGGCGTTCTGCAGCGAGCCGAGCTGGAACAGGTTCGGGAACCCGTGGCTCGCGACGCCGTGCAGCGTCCGGGGGCCGCTCCGCCAGCGTTCCAGCAGCGAGACGCCGTCGCGGCCGACGACCGGCAGGCGTCCGGCCATGACGTCCGAGGCGCCGACCGAGAACCCGGTCGCGAAGATGATGCAGTCGGCCTCGTACTCCCGGCCGCCGGCGACGACGGCCCGTTCGGTGACGGCTTCCACGCCGCCGCTGTCGGCGGTGTCCACCAGGGTCACGTTCGGCCGGTTGAACGTCTGCAGGTAATGGTCGCTGAACGTCGGGCGCTTGCACATGTAGCGGTACCAGGGCTTGAGCGCCGCGGCCGTGGCCGGGTCGTCGACGAGCGCGTCGACCCGGTCGCGCAGCTCGTTCATCTTCCGGAAGTCGGCGAGCTCGTGTACCTCGGCCGGGACGTCCGTGTAGGCGTCGGTCGCGACCAAGTCCTTCAGCAGGCGGGCGCTGCCGGTCCAGCCGTCGCCCACCAGGTCCTCCTCGGCGCGACCGCCCGTGACGACGGTGAGGAAGTTGTCCCGGCGCCGCCGCTGCCAGCCCGGGGTCAGGGAACCGGCCCACGCCGGATCGGTGGGCCCGTTTCCGCGGACGTCCACAGTGGACGGCGTCCGCTGGAAGACGACCAGCTCCCGCGCGTCGCGCCCGAGGTGCGGGACGACCTGGACGGCCGTCGCGCCGGTGCCGATCAGCGCGACGCGCTTGTCGGCCAGCCCGGTCAGGCCGCCGTCGGCGGTCCCGCCGGTGTAGCCGTAGTCCCACCGGCTGGTGTGGAACGTGTGCCCGGCGAACGTCTCGATGCCCGGGATGCCGGGCAGCTTCGGGTGGTCGAGCGTCCCGTTCGAGACGACGACGTACCGCGCGCGGATCTCGTCGTCGCGGTCGGTGCGGACGAGCCACTCGCCGTCGTCCCAGCGCAGTTCGCTGACCGCGGTGCGGAAGCAGGCGTCGTCGTAGAGGTCGAACGTCCGCCCGATCGCGCGGGCGTGCTCCAGGATCTCCGCGCCCGGCGAGTACTTCCAGCCGGGGACGTGGCCGACCTCCTCCAGCAGCGGGAGGTACACGTAGGACTCGATGTCGCAGTGGATGCCGGGGTAGCGGTTCCAGTACCACGTGCCGCCGAAGTCGCCGCCCTTCTCGATCACGCGGATGGTCCCGACGCCGGCCTGGCGCAGCCGCGCGGCGGCGAGCAGCCCGCCGAACCCGCCGCCGACCACCACGGCCTCGACGCGGTCGCGCAGCGGCTCGCGCACGAGGTCGCCCTCGACGTACGGGTCTTCGGCGTAGTACCCGAACCGGCCGGTGGGCCGCTGGTACTGCGCGCTGCCGTCCGGCCGCAGGCGCCGGTCGCGCTCGGCGCGGTACTTCGCGCGCAGGGCGTCCGGGTCGAAACCCAGGTCGGCGGGCAGGGGCGAGGTGGGGGACATGGGTGCCCTTCCGGGTTCGGTGATCGGCTCACCTCCAGCAAACCCAGTTCGGGAACTTTGGTCAAGCAAGTGATTTAAACCTGGGGTACGCTGTCGCCATGATCACCGCGGACACGCCGATCGGCGAGTGGGTGGCCCACCCCGAAGGCGGCCCGCTCATCCGGGCCCTGCTCGCCGGCGCGGGCTTCGACGAGAGCGTGCTCGCGCCGATCAGCCAGGTGCCGCTGGGCCAGCTCGTGGCGCTCAGCCAAGGGAAACTCGGCCAGGACGTCGTCGACGACCTGGTGGCGCGCGTCAACGACGGCGTCGTCCCGGCCGCCACCGGCGCCGCGCTGAGCACCGTCCCCGGCCGGTTCGACGGCCGCACGGTCGTCGTCACCGGAGCCGCGTCCGGCATCGGCCGCGCGACGGCGTCCCGCATCGCCCGCGAGGGCGGCCGGGTGGTCGCGGTCGACGTCTCGGCCGGGCGGCTCGACGAGTTCGCCGCCGAGACGCCCGAGCTGGTCCCGGTGGCCGCGGACATCACCGACGCCGCCGGGGTCGAGCGGATCCTGGCCGCCGCCGGGACGCGGATCGACGGCCTGGCCAACGTCGCCGGGATCGCCGACGACTTCTCGCCGGCCCACGAGGTCAGCGACGAGCTGTGGCGGCGCGTCTTCGCGGTCAACGTCGACGGCACGTTCCGGCTCATCCGCGCGGTGGTCCCGGCGATGCTGGCGGCCGGGTCCGGCTCCATCGTGAACATCGCCTCCGAAGCCGCGTTGCGCGGCTCGGCGGCCGGGATCGCTTACACCGCTTCGAAACACGCGGTCGTCGGGATCACCCGCAACTGCGCGGTGATGTACGGGCCGCACGGCATCCGCGTCAACGCCGTCGCGCCCGGCGGGGTGGCGACCGGCATCGCACAGAGCGGCACGCCGTCGGCGTTCGGGCAGGAGCGGCTCGGCGCGTTCTTCGGCCTGATGCCGCCGATCGCCACCGCGGAGCAGCTGGCCGCGTCGATCACGTTCCTGCTCAGCGACGACGGCGCGAACGTCAACGGCGTCGTGCTGCCGTCGGACGGCGGGTGGGCGGCCCAGTGAAGCTCGCCGAAATCGCACCCGAGCTGCGCGGCCCGGCGCGGCGGCTGCCCCGGCTGCCGCTGGACCGGCCCTTCGGGCTGTGGCTGGTGCGCCGGACCATGGCCCGGATGCGGCCCGTCGCGGTCCCGGACGTCGACATCGAGGTCACCGCGGGGCTGCGGATCTACCGGCCGCGCGAGCCGCGGTCCGACCTGACGCTCCTGTGGATCCACGGCGGCGGCCTGGTCATCGGCAACACCGTGCAGGGCGACGCGTTCTGCGGGGAGACGGCGCGGGAGCTCGGGATCACCGTGGTGTCGGCCGAGTACCGCCTCGCCCCGGAGCACCCGTACCCGGCGGCGCTCGACGACTGCCACGCCGCCTGGAAGTCGGCGCGGGACCACGCCGCCGACCCGGCCCGGGTGGTCGTCGGCGGGCAGAGCGCCGGCGGCGGGCTCGCGGCCGCGCTGGTCCAGCGCCTGTGCGACGAAGGGGAGCGGCCGCTCGCGCAGTGGCTGTTCTGCCCGATGCTCGACGACCGCACCGCCGCCCGCCGCGACCTCGACGCGCGGCGTCTCCGCGGCTGGGACAACCGCCTCAACCGTCTCGGCTGGCGCGCTTACCTCGGGCAGGACCCCGGGGCGGCGGTCCTCCCGCACTACGCCGCGCCCGCCCGCCGCGAGAACCTGACCGGCCTGCCGCCGGCCTGGATCGGCGTCGGCGACATCGATCTGTTCCACGACGAAGACGTCGAGTACGCCCGCAGGCTGCGCGCGGCGGGCGTCGGCACGACCGTGCACGTCGAACCGGGCGCGCCGCACGGGTTCGAGTCCTGGGCCCCGGACACCGGCATCGTCCGGGGCTACCTCGCCACCGCGCGGGCGTGGCTGGGCGGGTTCGCCTGATCGTCGAGGTGCTGGCCAGGGACGTCCGGCGGGCCGGGGCTCCGTAAGGTGAAGGCAGCCGAGCACGGGGGAGACGAGGTGGCACCGATGAACGTGAAGGCCGTCCGGGCGGAGCGCGCGAGCGCCACGCGGGAGTCCATCCTCGTCACGGCGGAGCGGTTGTTCGCCGAGCACGGGGTGCAGGTGGTGTCCAACCGGCACATCAGCGAGGCCGCGGGCCAGGGCAACAACGCCGCCGTCAACTACCACTTCGGCACCAAGACCGACCTCGTCCGCGCGATCGTGCGCAAGCACTCCGAGCACGTCGAGAAGCTGCGCGCCGAGCTCGCCGGGGCCATCGACGGCCCGGGCGAGCTGCGCGACTGGGTGGCCTGCCTGATCCGCCCGACCACGACGTACCTGCAGGAGCTGGGCTCCCCGACGTGGTTCGCCCGCTTCACCGCCCAGGTGCTGACCGACCCGGCCCTGCGCGCGATCATCGCCGAGGAGTCGCTGACCTCCCCGGTCCTCGCGAAGGTCGTGGCGGGGCTCAACCGGACCCTCTCGGTCCTGCCGCCGGACGTCCGGGCCGAGCGCGGCGACATGGCGCGTCAGCTGATGATCCACATGACGGCCGAGCGCGAGCGCGCCCTGGCCGAGGACACCGCGACCCCGCGCGCGACCTGGTACGACGCCGGTACCGGCCTGATCGACGCGGTGACCGGCCTGCTCCTGGCCCCGGTGACCACTGCCTCCTGACCCGGTCGTGAGTGTTCAGGGCGGTTAGAACCGCCCTGAACACTCACGACCGGGAGCCGCGGGTTCGTCCGCGCGGATGGACCGGACCGCCCCGGTTCGTCGCCGCGCACCAACGGCTCCGCCGGAATCCCTCCTATCGTCGCCACGACCCGAGTACGTGACGACGAGGAGGCGCAGCGGTGCGGACACTCTTGCGGGGCGGGCGGGTCGTCGACCCCGGGACCGGGTTCGACGGCGTCGCCGACGTGCTCCTGGACGACGGCAAGGTCGTCGCCGTCGGGAGCGGGCTCGACGCGCCCGCCGTGGTGGACGTCAGCGGGCTCGTCGTCGGGCCCGGGTTCGTCGACCTGCACAGCCACGTGCACTCCGTCGCCGGGCAGCGGCTGCAGGCGCTGGACGGCGTGACCACCGCGCTCGACCTCGAAGCCGGCCTGATGCCCCTCGAACGGGCCTACGCCGAGGCCGCCGCGGCCGGGCGGCCGCTGAACTACGGCTTCTCCGCGTGCTGGGCCGCCGCGCGGGCGCAGGTGCTGGCCGGGATCGAGCCGGACGCGCAGATCGACAGCGGCCTCGCCGTGCTGGGCAACCCGGCGTGGCAACGGTCGTCGTCGCCGGAAGAACTCGCGGCCTGGCTGTCCCTTGTGGAGGGTGAGCTGGCCGCCGGCGCGCTCGGCATCGGCGTCCTGATGGGGTACGCGCCCGCGACCGAGCCCGGCGAGTTCCTGGCCGTCGCGCACCTCGCCGCGAAGGCCGGCGTGCCGACCTACACGCACGTTCGCGAGCTGGTCGAGGTCGACCCGGCGATCCCGGTCGACGGCTCCGAGGAGATCGTCATCGCCGCGGCCGAGACCGGCGCCGCGATGCACCACTGCCACGTCAACAGCACCTCCGGTCACCACCTCGACCGCGTCCTGGCCACCCTGGAGAAATCCCGCCGCGCGGGCTCCCGCGTCACCGTCGAGGCCTACCCGTACGGCGCCGGCAGCACCGCCGTCGGCGCCGCGTTCATCGAGCCGGACCGCCTGCGGCTCAAGGGACTTTCGCCGTCGAGCGTGGTGATCCTCGAGACCGGCGAGCGCGTCGCGGACGAAGCCCGCCTGCGTCAGCTGCGCGAAGCCGACCCCGGCGCGCCGTGCCTGCTGGAGTTCCTCGACGAGGACAACCCCCGCGACCAGGCGACGCTGCGCCAGGCGCTCGCCTTTCCCGACTCGATCGTCGCGAGCGACGCGATGCCGGTGTACTGGAAGGACGGCCGCACCGAAAGCACCGAGTGGCCGCTCCCGCCGGGCGGCACGACGCACCCGCGGACCGCGGGCACCTTCGCCAAGACCCTGCGCCTGATGGTGCGCGAGACCGGGGCCTGGACCTGGCTCGAAGCGTTCCGCCGCTGCGCCTACCTGCCGTCGCGGCTGCTCGACGACGTCGCCCCGGCGGCCCGCGGCAAGGGCCACCTCGGGGTGGGCGCCGACGCCGACGTGGTCGTCCTCGACCCGGCGACGATCACCGACGCCGCCACGTACGCCGATCCCACCCGGCCGTCGCGGGGCGTCCGGCACCTGTTCGTCGGCGGCGTCGCCGTGGTCGGCGACGGCGAACTGCGCACCGGCGCGTTCCCGGGGAAGCCGTTGCGGGGTGAGCCGCGGTGAACGACCTCCTCGCCGACATCGAGTCGCTCGTCCGGTGCGAGTCGCCGTCCGAGGACCACGACGCCGTCGCGCGCAGCGCCGAAGCCGTCGCGAAGATCGGCCGCCGCCTGCTCGGCGCCGAGCCGGAACGGATCGTCACCGACGGCTGCACGCACCTGCGCTGGCGGTTCGGCGACGGCCCGCCCCGCGTCCTGCTGCTCGGGCACCACGACACCGTGTGGCCGCTGGGTTCCCTGCGCACGCACCCGTTCTCGATCACCGGCGGCGTCCTGCGCGGCCCCGGCTGCTTCGACATGAAGGCCGGCGTGGTGATGGCCCTGCACGCCGCCGCGGCGCTGGCCGACCGCACCGGCCTGGCGATCCTCGTCACCGGCGACGAAGAGATCGGCTCACCGCTGTCCCGCTCGCTGATCGAAGAGGAGGCCCGCGGCTGCGACGCGGTGTTCGTCCTCGAGGCCTCCGCCGACGGCGGCGCGCTGAAGACCCGCCGCAAGGGCGTTTCCCGGTACTGGATCGAGGTCGAGGGCCGCGCCGCGCACGCCGGGCTCGAACCGGAGAAGGGTGTCAACGCCGGGATCGAGCTCGCTCACCAGATCCTCGCGGTGGCCGCGCTCGCCGACGCCGAGCGGGGCACCACCGTCGTCCCGACCGCGCTGTCCGCCGGGACGACGACCAACACCGTGCCCGCCGCGGCCAGCGTCGCGGTCGACGCCCGCGTGTGGGACACCGCCGAGCAGGACCGCGTCGACCAGGCCGTCCGGAGCTTGGCACCGGTGCTGCCCGGTTCCAAGCTCCGGATCGCCGGTGGTATCAACCGCGCGCCGCTCGACGCCGTCGCGTCGGCGGATCTGTTCGCCCTGGCGGACTCCCTCGCCGGCGGCACGCTCACGTCCGCGTCGGTCGGCGGCGCGTCCGACGGCAACTTCACGGCCGGGCTGGGGATTCCCACCCTCGACGGCCTCGGCGCGGTGGGCGGCGGCGCGCACGCGGACGACGAACACGTCGTCGTCGACCAGCTGCTCCCGCGCACCGCGCTGCTCGTCTCACTGACCAAAACCGTGCTGGCGAACGGGACTTCGTCCGCCACGACCAACGCCGGGGGCGAATCCGGTGCGGGACAACGGTGACGCGCCGGCCGGGTCCGGAAAGGATGGTCCCGTGACTGACGTTGTGACGAACACGGTCCCGTCCGTGCGGGACGAGGCGGCCCTCACGGCCACCGCCGCCGCCGCGGCTTCGGGGGCCGAGGTCCGTGAGCTCGCCGAGATCCCCGATCTGAACGCGGTGGCCCTGCTCTTCGAGACGATCTGGCAGCCCGAACCGGGCAGCCAGCCGGTGAACGCCGAGCTGCTCAAGGCGATGGTCGCGGCGGGCAACTACGTCGCCGGTGCCTTCGACGGCCCCCGGCTGCTCGGCGCCTGCTTCGGGTTCTTCGGCCGGCCCGCGAAAGGCGGGCTGCACAGCCACATCGCCGGGGTCCTCCCGGCCGGGCTCGGCCGCGGGCTCGGTTTCGCGCTCAAGCTGCACCAGCGCGCGTGGGCGCTGCACCAGGACGTCCCGGTGATCTCCTGGACGTTCGACCCGCTCGTGCGGCGCAACGCCCACTTCAACGTGACCAAGCTCGGCGCCCGCCCGGCGCAGTACCTGCCCGACTTCTACGGCCCGATGCACGACGGCATCAACGGCTCGGGCGACACCGACCGGATCATGGTCGCCTGGGAGCTGGCGAGCCCGCCGGTGCGGGCCGCCGCGCTCGGCGAGCCGGCCCGGTTCGACGCGGTCGCGCTGCGAGCGCGGGGCGCGTCGACCGCGCTGGCGGTCGGCCCGGACGGCGGGCCGGTGAGCGGGCCCGCGGACGGGCCGCTGGTGCTCGTCGCCGTGCCGCCGGACATCGAGGCGCTGCGCCGCACCGACCCCGCCGGGGGCCGGTCGTGGCGGGTGGCGCTGCGGGAGGTGCTGGGCGGCCTGATGGCCGGCGGCGCCGAGGTCGTCGGGTTCGATCGTGCCGGTTTTTACGTTCTGGCCAAGGAGAAGCCGTGAAACTCAGTGGTGTGGAGCTCCTGCGCGTCCGGATGCCCCTGGTGGCGCCGTTCCGGACGTCGTTCGGCACGCAGGCCGAGCGCGAACTGCTGCTCCTGCGCGCGGTCACCTCCGACGGCGAGGGCTGGGGCGAGTGCGGCGCGATGGTCGACCCGCTCTACTCCTCGGAGTACGTCGACGGCGTCGAGCACGTGCTGCGGACCTTCCTCGTCCCGGCGCTCACCGCGGCCGGCGACCTGACGGCCAACAAGGTCGCGCCGCTGCTGGCGAAGTTCAAGGGCCACCGGATGGCCAAGGCCGCGCTGGAGATGGCCGTGCTCGACGCCGAGCTGCGGGCGCACGGCGTGTCGTTCGCGGCCGCGCTGGGGTCCACAAAGGACTCGGTGCCGTGCGGCGTTTCCGTCGGGATCATGGAGACCGTCCCGCACCTGCTCGACGTCGTCGGCGGCTACCTCGACGACGGGTACGTCCGGATCAAGCTCAAGATCGAGCCCGGCTGGGACGTCGAACCGGTGCGCGCGGTCCGGGAACGCTTCGGCGACGACATCCTGCTCCAGGTCGACGCCAACACCGCGTACACGCTGTCGGACATCCCGCAGCTCGCCCGGCTCGACCCGTTCGAGCTGCTGCTGATCGAGCAGCCCCTCGAAGAGGAGGACGTGCTCGGGCACGCGGAGCTGGCCAAGCACATCCGGACGCCGATCTGCCTGGACGAGTCGATCGTCTCCGCGCGTTCGGCCGCCGACGCGATCACGCTGGGCGCGTGCCGGATCGTCAACATCAAGCCGAGCCGGGTCGGCGGTTACCTGGAGGCGCGGCGGGTGCACGACGTCTGCGCCGCGCACGGGATCCCGGTCTGGTGCGGCGGGATGATCGAGACCGGGCTGGGCCGGGCGGCCAACGTCGCCCTCGCGTCGCTTCCCGGCTTCACGCTCCCGGGCGATACCTCGGCGTCGGACCGGTTCTACCGCGACGACATCACCGAGCCGTTCGTGCTGGCGGACGGGCACCTGCCGGTGCCGTCCGGCCCCGGCCTCGGCGTGACGCCGATCGCGGGCCGCCTCGCCGAGGTGACCACGGCGAAGAGCTGGCTGGCCTGACCGGTTCGTCCGCCGCGATGAAAGTTTCCCCCGGTCTCGTCGGATTCGACGAACCGGCGGGGTAAGCGCAGGTCATAGCATCCCCGGCAACGCCGGTTCACCATCGGACGAGAGGCAATCATGGCGAAACTCACCGACCTCGGGACCTGGCTCGAAAGCCGGCTTCCCGCACTGCTGGCCGAAAACCACGTGCCGGCCGCGTCGGTCGCCGTGTACGCCGGCGGCGAAATCCTCGACCGCGCGGCCGGGGTGCTCAACAAGGCCACCGGCGTCGAGGCGGACGCCGACTCGGTGTTCCAGATCGGCTCGGTCACCAAGGTCTGGACGGTGACGCTGGCGATGCAGCTCGTCGACGAGGGGAAGCTGGACCTCGACGAGCCCGTCCGCCGGTACCTGCCCGGGTTCGCGCTCGCCGACGACGACGCGGCCGCGCGGATCACCGTCCGGCAGCTGATGTGCCACACCTCCGGCTTCGAAGGCGACATCTTCACCGACACCGGCCGCGGCGAGGACTGCGTCGAGAAGTACGTCGCCACCCTCCACGACGTGCCCCAGCTCTTCCCGCCCGGCGAGATGTTCTCCTACAACAACGCCGCGCTCTGCGTGCTCGGCCGCGTCGTGGAAGTGCTGCGGGACAAGGACTACAACCAGTGCCTGGGCGACCACCTGTTCGTCCCGCTAGGACTGACGCACGCGGCGCAGAGCCCGTACGAGGCGATCCGGTTCCGCGCCGCGCTCGGCCACCTGTCGCCGGAGCCGGGCGCCGAGCCGGAACCCGCCGGGATCTGGGCGCTGGCGCCGTCGAACGCGCCGGCCGGCTCGATGCTCGCGATGCGGGCGCGCGACCTCGCGACGTTCGCCGGCATGCACCTGCGTGATGGCGAGGCCCCGGACGGCACCCGCGTGCTGAGCGCGGCGAGCGCCCAGGCGATGCGGGAACGCCTGGTGGAGCTGCCCGACCTCGGCCTGATGGGCGACGCGTGGGGGCTCGGCTGGTCGCTGTTCGACTCACCCGGCGGCGCCCTGGTCGGGCACGACGGCAACACGATCGGCCAGGCGTCGTTCCTGCGGGTCGCCCCGGAGCACGGCGTCGCCGTCGCGCTGCTGACCAACGGCGGCGACCCGATCCCGCTCTACACCGAGATCATCGGCCACGTCCTGCGGGAGCTGACCGGCATCGAGCTGACCCTGCCGCCGGTGCCCGACCCGGCCGCGCCGCGCGTCGACGCCTCCCGCTACGTCGGCGAGTACTCCTCGACGGTCGCGGACATCGTGGTCAGCCAGGACGACAGCGGCCGCGTCTGGGTGGAGCGCGTCCCGAAGGGGATCTTCGCCGAGCTGAGCGGCCCGGTGAAGAGCGAGCTGGTCGCGATGAACGGCGACACGCTGATCCTCGCCGAGCCGATGCAGGGCATGTACATCCCGCACGCCTTCGTCGGCGACGACGGAACGGGCCACGCGCTGTACCTGCACACCGGCCGCGCCGACCGCCGGGTGCGCGCATGACCGGTGTCGAAGACGAGATCGGCGCGGTGTTCACCGCGGCGGGCGCGCGGGGCTTCGTCCACGCGCGGGAGATCGGCGGCGGCCCGGGCGAGGTGGCGCTCGGCGCGGACGACCCGGTGGTGCTGGCGTCGGTGTTCAAGATCCCGGTCGCCGTCGCCTACGCCCGGGAGGTCGTGGCGGGCCGCCTCGACGAGACCGAGCGTACCCGCGTCGGGAAGCGCTACCGCATCGGCGGGATCGGCACCGCCGGCTGCGAAGACGACGTCGAGATGAGCTGGCGCGACCTCGCGCTGTTCATGCTGACCATGAGCGACAACGCCGCCACCGATGTGATCTACCACCGGATCGGCCAGGACGCCGTCGACCGCGTCTTGGCCGACCTGGACCTGAAGCGGACGCGGCTGATCGGCTGCTGCGAGGACCTGTTCGCCTCGGTCATGGCCGACCTGGGCGCCGACGGTGATCTCGACGCCGCGTTCGCCGGGGCCACCCCGGAGCAGACGTGGAAGCTCTCGGTGCTCGACCCGGAGCGCACGACGTCGTCGACGCCCCGGGAGGTCACCACCCTGCTCGACGCCGTCTGGACCGATCGCGCCGCCGAACCCGCGGCCTGCGAGCGCGTCCGCTCGATGATGGCGCGTCAGATCTGGCCGCACCGGATCTCCGCCGGCTTCGGTTCGGACGTCACGATCGCGGCCAAGACCGGCACCCTGCCGGCGGTCCGCAACGAAGCCGGTGTGCTGTCCTTTCCGGACGGACGCCGGTTCGCCGTCGCGGTCTTCACCCGCGCGGACTCGCTCGACGAACGGCAGCCCGCCGTCGACGCCGCGATCGGCGCGGCCGCGAGCCTCGCCGTGGACCACCTGCGGAAGGAAACCCCATGACCCCCACACGGACCGCGGCGGTCCTGCTCGGCGGGCTCGCCCTCGTGGCGACCGCCTGCGCGGGACCGGGAGACACCGGCTCGGGCCAGACCCCCGTCGACGGCGGGACGTTCACCTTCGCCATCGGCTCCGACCCGGGCAACCTCGACCCGCACATGTCGGTGCTGTCGGTGACCGGCCAGGTCGACAAGTTCCTCTACGACTCCCTGCTCGAGCTCAGCGCGGACGGCAAGCCCCTGCCGGAGCTGGCCGAGAAGTGGGCCGCCACCTCGACCACCGCCGCGACCTTCACCCTGCGCCAGGGGCTCACCTGCGCGGACGGCGCCCCGCTGACCGCCGCCGACGTCGCGGCGAACATCGTGTTCGTCGGCGACCCGGTGAACAAGTCGCCCTTCGCCGGCCTGACGATCGCGCCCGGCACGAAGGCCACCGCCGACGAGGCCACCCGCACGATCACCGTCACCAGCGGCGCGCCGGACGCGTTCCTGCTCCGCAACATCGGCGCGCTGCCGATCGTCTGCGGCAAGGGCCTGGCCGACCGCAAGCGGCTGGCGAAGGGCGAGAGCGGCACCGGCCTGTTCGCCGTCTCCGAAGCCGTGCCGAACGACCACTACACGTTCACCCGCCGCAAGGACTACGCCTGGGGCCCGGGGGACTGGAAGGCCGAGCCTGGCCTGCCCGACAAGCTCGTCCTGCGGGTCATCTCCAACACCTCGACGGCGGCGAACCTGCTGCTCTCGGGCGAGCTCAACGCCGCGGCGATCACCGGCCCGGACCGCCAGCGCCTCGACGCGCGCAAGCTGTTCCACGCCGACTACAACGCGCCGCTCGGCGAGATCTACTACAACCAGGCCGCGGGCCGGCCCGGCGAGGACGAAGCCGTGCGGCGCGCGCTGACGCAGTCGCTCGACCTGGCGCAGCTGGGCAAGGTGCTCACCAGCGGCACGGGCAAGCCGTCGCAGGGCATGGTCACGGCCGACCCCAAGGCGTGCGCGGGCGACACCATCACCGGCAACCTGCCGGCCCACGACGCCGCCGCGGCCGCGTCCGCGCTGGACGCCGCGGGGTGGCAGGCCGGCGGGGACGGTGTCCGGGTGAAGAACGGCAAGCGCCTGACGCTGAACGTCATCTACGGCACCCAGCTCGGCCCGACGATGGCGCCGACGGCGGAGCTGTTCCAGCAGACCTGGAAGGCGCTCGGCGCCGAGGTCACGCTCAAGGGCGTCGACAGCCCCGGCCTGTCCCAGGTGCTGTTCGGCACCGGCGAGTGGGAGGTCTCGCTCGGCCCGCTCGGGCTCGCGCTGCCCAGCCAGCTGGTGCCGTTCGTGTCCGGCCCGGCCGCGCCGGACGGGACGAACTTCGCGCACATCGCCAACCCCACCTACGACCAGGGTGTGAAGCAGGCCGCCGCGACGAGCGGCGACGCCAGCTGCCCGACCTGGATCGCCGCGGAGACGGCGCTGATCAAGCGGGTGGACGTGGTGCCCTACGTCGACTCCGTCATCCCGATCTACGGCAGCGGCACGAAGTTCACGCTCAGCCAGGGCGCCGTGCTGCCGTCCTCGATCCGGATGTACGCGAAATGACCACGGCGACGGCGCCCGCCGGCCTGCGGGGCAGCCCGTGGCCGGCGTTCGCCGGGCGCCGGCTGGCCCGGTTCGCCGTGTCGCTGTGGGCGCTGGTGACCGCGGCGTTCCTGATGATCCACCTGGTCCCCGGCGACCCGGTGCGGGCCGCGCTCGGGATGACCGCGCCCGCCGCCCTGGTGCGGGCGCGCCGCGCCGAGCTCGGCCTGGACGATCCACTGTGGACACAGTACGGGCACTACCTGCGCGGGCTGGTCACCGGCGACTTCGGGACGTCGATGGCGAGCGGGCAGCCGGTGACGCAGGTGATCGGCGACCGGCTGCCGGCGACGTTGCAGCTGGCCGTGCTCGCGTTCGTGGTGGTCGTCGTGGTCGCGGTGCCGGTCGGGGTGTGCTTCGCGGTGCTGACGCGCGGCGGCCGTCGCCGGGGTGGTGAGCTGGCGTTCACGTCGGGGAGCGTGCTGCTCGCCGCCATCCCGGACTTCCTGCTGGCGGTCGGGCTGGTGGCGGTGTTCGCGGTCGGTTTCGGCTGGTTCCCGGTCGCGGGCGGGGACGGCCCGGGCGCGTACGTGCTGCCGGTGGCGGCCCTCACGATCGGGCCGGCCGCGGTGCTCGCCCGGATCGTCCGGGTGGAGCTGCTTTCGGTGCTGGGCGCCGACTTCGTCCGCACCGCGCGGGCGAAACGGCTGCCCGCGCGGCTGGTGTACGTCCGGCACGCGCTGCCGAACGCGCTGACCGCGACGCTGACCCTGGGCGGGCTGATGCTGACCGGCCTGGTCGCGGGCACGGTGCTGGTGGAGAACGTGTTCGCCTGGCCCGGGCTCGGCTCGACGATCGTGCAGTCGATCCTGCAGAAGGACTACCCGCTGGTGCAGGGGATCGTGCTCGTCTACGGCATCGGCGTGCTGCTGGTGAACCTGCTGGTCGACGTCGTGCTCGGGCTGCTCGACCCGCGTTCGACGATCCGGGAGAGCTGAGGTGACGGCGATGCGCGCACGGCGTGGTTCAGTGAAGAAGCGCGGCTCGGTGTGGACGACGGCCGTGCGCACGCCGGTGGGCGCGTGCTCGGCGGTGCTGCTGGTGCTGGTGATCGCGCTGTCCGTGCTGGCGCCGCTGTTCTGGGGTGACGGCGCCGCGGTGGTCGACACCGACGCGATCGGCCAGGGCGCGTCCGCGGCGCACCCGTTCGGCACCGACTCCCTCGGCCGCGACATCTTCCTGCGCACGCTCGTCGCGACCCGGCTGTCGGTCGGCCTCGCGGTGCTCGCGACCGTGATCGGCGTCGGCGCCGGGGTGCTCCTCGGGTCGTTGCCGGCGGTGCTGCCCCGGTGGGCGGGCCGGCTGCTCACCGCGGCGATCAACATCGCCGTCGCGTTCCCCGGGCTGCTGCTGGCGCTGTTCTTCGCGGTGATCTTCGGTGTCGGCACGCACGGCGCGGTGCTGGCGATCGCGTTCGCGATGGCGCCGGCGTTCGCCCGGCTGGTCCAGACGCTCTCGGCGTCGGTGGCCGGGCGCGACTTCGTCGCCGCGGCCCGGGTGTCCGGCGTCGGCCGGATCCGGCTGCTGGCCCGGCACGTGCTGCCGAACATCGGCGAACCGCTGGTCGTCAACGCGACCATCGGCGCCGGGTCGTCGTTGCTCGCCTTCGCCGGGCTCTCGTTCCTCGGCATCGGCGTGCAGGCCCCGGACTACGACTGGGGCCGGCTGCTGCGCGAAGGCCTGGACGGGATCTACGTGACGCCGGTGGCCGCGATCGCGCCCGGCGTCGCCGTCGTGCTCGCCGGGCTGGCGTTCAACCTGGTCGGGGAGACCGTCGCCGCCGTGGTCGGGGTCCGCTCCCGCGCCGCCCGGAGCGCGTCCGGCCCGGTGCCCGTGCCGCGGCCCGCGGTCGTCGAGGCACCGGCGGACGACGCCGTGCTCGTCGTCGAGAACCTGCAGGTGGCGTTCCCGCGAGCGGGTGGGTGGACGGTGCCGGTGCGCGGCGTCAGTTTCACCGTGCGCGCCGGCGAGGCGATCGGCGTCGTCGGCGAGTCCGGCTCCGGCAAGAGCCTGACGGCGCTGGCCGTGTCACGGCTGATCGAGCTGCCGGGCGTGGTGACCGCGGACCGGCTGGAGTTCGCCGGCACGTCGCTGCTCTCCGCGTCCGACCGCGAGCTGCGCGGCCTGCTCGGGACGTCGCTGGCCATGGTGTTCCAGGACCCGATGACGTCGTTCAACCCGGCGCGGCGCGTCGGCGGGCAGCTGGCGGAGGTGTCCGAGCAGCACCACGGCCTGTCGCGGCGCGCGGCGTTCGAGCGCGCGGTGGACCGGCTCGCTGCCGTGCGCGTCCCGGCCGCCCGGCGGCGCGCCCGGCAGTACCCGCACGAGTTCTCCGGCGGCATGCGCCAGCGCGCGATGATCGGCATGGGCCTGATGGGCTCGCCGAAGCTGATCGTCGCGGACGAGCCGACAACGGCCCTGGACGTCACGGTCCAGCGGCAGGTGCTGCGGCTGCTGGCCCGCACGCGGGACGCCGAGGGCGCGGCGATCCTGCTGATCAGCCACGACATCGCGGTGGTTTCCCAGACGTGCGAACGGATGCTGGTGATGTACGCCGGGCGCGTCGTCGAGGACCTGCCGACGGCGGACCTCCCGGGCGCCGCCCGCCACCCGTACACCCGGGCGCTGCTGGCCACGACGGTCGACCTCGGCACGGACCGCGACGAGCCCCTCGCCGTGATCCCCGGCCGGCCGCCGGAGCCGGACCAGGTCCCGGTGGGCTGCGCGTTCGCGGCCCGGTGCCCGCTGGCGACCGAGCGTTGTCTCACCGAGGATCCCGTGCTGGAACGGGCCGGAGACGGCCACGGCGTGGCGTGCTGGCACCCGCACGAGACCGCCGTGAGTGTCCTTTCCGGACAGTCGCGAAAGGAAGGTGCCGCGTGAGCGAGCTGCGGTTCGACACGGTGAGCGTCCGGTACGGCCGGTTGACGGCGGTGGACGGCGTCAACCTGACCGTCCCGTCCGGCCAGGTCGTCGGCCTGGTCGGCGAGTCCGGCTCCGGCAAGTCGACGCTGGCCAGGGCCGCGGTCGGGCTGGCCCCGGTCAGCGGCGGCCGGGTGCTGCTCGACGGCGTCGACGTCCGGCGACTGCCCCGGCGCAAGCCGCTGCAGATGGTGTTCCAGGACCCGTACTCCTCTTTGGACCCGCGGATGGCCGTCGGCGAGTCCATCGCCGAGGCGATGCCGCGCGGCGCCCACCGCGGCGGGGCCGCCCGGCGGACCGAGGTCGCGCGGCTGCTCGAACTCGTCAACCTGGACCCGGACCGCGCCACGACGTTGCCCGGTCAGCTGTCGGGCGGGCAACGCCAGCGCGTCGCGCTCGCCCGGGCGCTCGCCGGGCAGCCGAAGGTGCTGATCGCCGACGAGATCACGTCCGCGCTCGACGTCTCGGTGCAGGGCGCCGTGCTCAACCTGGTCCGCGAGGTCCAGCGGCGCCTCGCGCTGTCGATGCTGTTCATCTCCCACAACCTCGCCGTGGTGCGGTACGTGAGCGACTTCGTCGCGGTGCTGTACCTCGGCCGGATCGTCGAGGCCGGGCCGGCCGAGCAGGTGCTCACCGATCCGCGGCACCCGTACACGCGGGAACTGCTGGCCGCCGCGCCGTCCGCGCACCACGGCCTGCTCGACGACCCCGGCGTCGACGCGCTCGCCGACACCGAACCCGCCGACCCGCACCACCCGCCGTCCGGCTGCCACTTCCATCCGCGGTGCCCGATCGGCCCGCTCGTGCACCCCGACCGCACCGTCTGCCTCAGCGCCGACCCGGCCGCCGCGGCCGCGGAACGACCCCACGTCGCGGCGTGCCACTTCGCCACGACCGCACCGAATCACACTGCGCCGAATCCCACGAGGAGATCCGCATGACCCGCCGCCTGAGCGCCGACGACCTGTACGCCCTGGAGTTCCCCGAGCAGCCCGCGCTCTCGCCGGACGGCACGCGGATCGCCTACGTCGTGCGCACCGCCGACCGCGACGCGGACCGCGACACCCGCTCGCTCTGGCTGGTCGCCACGAGCGGCGGCCCGGCGCGCCGGCTGACCCGCGGGACCGCCGACCTCGCCCCGGTGTGGTCGCCCGACGGCACGCGGATCGCGTTCCTGCGCGCCGCGGACGGCCCGGCGCAGCTGTGGCTGCTGCCCGCCGACGGCGGCGAACCCGAGCAGATCACCACGCTCCCGCTCGGCGCGGGCAGCCCGGTGTGGCGGCCGGACGGCGCCGAGATCGCCTTCACCGCCCCGGTCGACCTGGCCGCGGACGAGGGTGACGACGACGCCGCCCGCGGCCGCCGCGCGGGTGCCCCGGTGGCCGCCGACCGCCTCGACTTCAAGGCCGACGGCGCCGGGCTGCTGCGGACCCTGCGCAAGCACGTCCACGTCCTCGACGTCGCCTCGGGTGACGTCCGGCAGGTGACGGCGGGGGACTGGCACGCGGGCGATCCCGCGTGGTCGCCGGACGGTGCGCTGCTGGCCTTCCCGGCCGGCCCGGAGGCCGACGCCGACCTGACGTTCCGCTCCGGCGCCTACGTCCTCGAAGCCGGCAACCGCCTCGCCGAGCCGCGCCCGGTCGGCTCCGGCGACGGCATGTGCGGCACGGTCACCTGGACCGCCGACGGCACCGCGCTGCTCGTCGCCGGCCGCCGCGACACCGCGCCCGGCCACCTCGGCCTGTTGCGGATTCCCGTGGACGGCGGGGAAACCGTCGACCTGGCCGCCCCGCTGGACCGGAACGTGATGCCCGGCGGCCCGGGCTACCCCGGCGCGGTCCCGGTGCTGACCGGAGACGGCACCACGGTCGTGTTCTGCGTCCGCGACCGCGGGTACACGCACGTCTACGCGGTCGGCGTCGACGGCGGCGAACCGCGGCTCGTCGCCGGGGGCACCGGGAACACCCTGTCGGACGTGTCCGTCGCCGGGGGCACCGCGGCGGTCGTCCTCGCCACGCCGACGTCGTACGGCGAGATCGCGACGGTCGCCGTCGCCGGGGGAGCGCCCGAAGTCCTCACCACGCACGGCAGCGGGGCCGAGGTCGAGCTGTTCACCCGCGAGGAGCGCGAGTTCACCATCTCGGACGGCACGGTCGTGCACGGCTGGCTGGTGCGCGACCCCGCCCGCACCGGCCCGCGGCCGCTGCTGCTGGACATCCACGGCGGCCCGCACAACGCGTGGAGCGGCACCGCCGACGCCGTCCACGCCTACCACCAGCAGCTCGCCGCGCGCGGCTGGGCGGTGCTGCTGCTCAATCCGCGCGGCAGCGACGGCTACGGCGAAGCGTTCTACACCGCGGCCGTCGGCGCCTGGGGTGTCGCCGACGCCAAGGACTTCCTCGAGCCGCTGGACGCGCTCGTCGCCGAAGGGGTCGCGGACGCGCAGCGGCTCGCCGTCTCCGGCTACAGCTACGGCGGCTTCATGACGTGCTACCTGACCAGCCACGACGACCGGTTCGCCGCGGCCGTCGCCGGCGGCGTCGTCAGCGACGCGGTCAGCATGGCCGGCACGTCCGACAGCGGGCACTACCTCGGCGTCGCCGAACTGGGCGGAGCGTCCTCTGTGGACGAGGCGCACTTCGGGGAGTCGTCGCCGCTGGCCCGGGTCGGGCAGGTCCGCACGCCGACGCTCGTGGTGCACGGCGCCGACGACGACCGCTGCCCCGTCGGGCAGGCCGAGCAGTGGTTCACGGCGTTGCGCGAGCAGGGCGTGCCGACCCGGCTGGTGCTCTACCCCGGCGCGTCACACCTGTTCATCCTGGAGGGGAAACCCTCGCACCGCAGCGACTTCAACCGCCGCGTCGTCGACTGGGTCGAGCAGCACGCGGGCTCGCCGGGGCGCGTCCCGCTCGACGGCGCTCACTGGCAGCGGCGGCTGACCGCACTCGCGCGCAAGTACCGCGTCCCCGGCGCGACGCTGGGCATCCTGCGCCTCGACGGCGACGAGCAGGCCTTCGCGCACACCGGCGTGCTCAACAAGACGACCGGCGTCGCCGTCACCGGCGAGTCGGTGTTCCAGATCGGCTCGATCACCAAGGTGTGGACGGCGACCGTCGCCATGCAACTCGTCGACGAAGGCCTGCTCGACCTGGACGCGCCGATCGCCGACGTGCTGCCGGAGCTGCGGCTGGCCGACCCGGACGTCACCAAGCAGGTGACGCTGCGGCACCTGCTGACCCACACCAGCGGCATCGACGGCGACGTCTTCACCGACACCGGCCGCGGCGACGACTGCGTGGAGAAGTACGTCGCTGTGCTGGACCAGGCCGCGCAGACCCACCCGCTCGGCGCGACGCTGTCCTACTGCAACTCGGGCTTCATCCTGGCCGGCCGCGTCATCGAGAAGCTGACCGGCAAGACGTGGGACGCGGCGTTGCGGGAGCGGCTGTTCACCCCGCTCGGCCTGACGCACACGGGCACCCTGCCCGAGGAGGCGCTGCTGTTCGGCGCGGCGATGGGCCACGTCGCGGCGGGCGACGAGGAGCCGCGGCCGGCGCCGGTCTGGGGCCTGCCGCGCTCGGCGGGCCCGGCCGGCCTGATCACGGCGACCCCGGCGGACGTCCTGGCCTTCGCCCGCCTGCACCTGCGGGGCGGCCTCGGCCCGGACGGCACGCGCGTCCTCTCGGAGGCGTCCGCCACGGCGATGACCGAGTGGCAGGCGGACATGCCGGACAAGCACACCCTCGGTGATTCGTGGGGCCTGGGCTGGATCCGCTTCGACTGGGACGGCCACCGCGTCTACGGCCACGACGGCAACACGATCGGCCAGGCGGCGTTCCTCCGCATCCTGCCGGACCAGGGCCTCGCGGTCACGCTGCTCGCCAACGGCGGCGGCACGCACGACCTGTACGAGGAGCTGTACCGCGAGATCTTCGCGGAACTGGCGGGAGTGGCGATGCCGCAACCGCTGGCGCCCGCGGCCACACCGCCGTCGGTCGACGTCTCGGAGTTCCTCGGGACGTACGAGCGGGAGTCGGTGCGGACGGAGGTCCTCAGCACGGACGCGGGCCTGCGCATCCGCCAGACGGTCACGGGCCCGCTCGCCGAGCTGGTCCCGGAGCCGACGACGGAGGACGACCTGATCCCGATCAGCGCGACCCAGTTCGCCCTGCGCCCCGCGGGCACCCGCTCATGGCAGTCGGTGACGTTCTACCAGCTCCCGACGGGGGAGCGGTACCTGCACAGCGGAGTCCGGGCCACCCCGAAGGTGAGCTGAACGCCGGCCTGAAGTCCGTGAATGCCACATCGAGGGACACTTGGTCCCTCGATGTGGCATTCACGGCTTACGCCCCGCGGTCAGGGGACGATCACGACGCGGCGGTCGTCGCCGTCGTCCTTCCACGCCACTTCGACGTCCTCCAGCGGGACCGTGCGCGTGTCGATCCGGAAGGTGCCACGGCCGACTTCCGCCGCGAGGGCGGGCAGTTCCGCGACGATGTCCCGTGTCGGCACCGAACCCTGGCCGCTGCCCACCAGCTGTAGCCGCGCGGCCCGCAACGCGGCGGAGGGCAGCGACGCAGTCCGGCCCGCGACCGAGCCGATCTCGATCCACGTCAGCGGGCGGGCCCGGTCGCCGCGGTGCGTGACGATCTCGCGCATCGCCTCGGCCGTCGGCTCGCCCCAGACGTAGTCCAGGACCACGTCGACGTCCGCGCCCGCCGCGCCGACGTCGGCGAGGGGGACCGCGACGTCGGCACCCAGGCCCGGCAGCGTCGCGAGGCGTCCGGGATCCCGGCCCGCGGCGACGACCCGCCCGGCGCCGAGGTGCCGGGCCACCTGGACGGCCAGCCGGCCCGCGTTGCCGGTCGCGCCCAGGACGAGGACGTCCTGTCCGGCCGTGAACTCGATCCGCCGCCGCAGCGCGATCCACGCCGACATCGCCGGGTTCATGCCCGCGGCCACGAGCACGGGGTCGACGTCGTCGGGCAGCACGACGCTGCGGCGCAGGTCGACGACCGTCCGCTCGGCCAGCGCGCCCATCGCCGTGTCCGGCAGGACGAAGTAGCGCAGGCGGCCGTCGGGCGCGCGGCCCACGCCGTCGATGCCCGGCACGAACGGCAGTTCGGCGGACTCGGTGTAGTGCGAACCGTCGGCCTGGGAGCGCACCCGCGGGTGCAGGCCGACGGCGACGACGTCGACGAGCACCTCGTCCGGCGTTCCCGGCACGGGGACGGGAAAGTCCTGGCAGGTCGGCGGTGTGCCGAACGACGTGACGACCGCTGCGCGCATGGTGACCTCTTGATAAGTAGTTGGTAGTGCCAAGTAGATTAGCTGGCATTACCAACTAGTTCAAGGTAGCGTGGCGGTATGACCGAACCCGGGCCCGACGAGGTGCTGGACCACCTGGTCCAGGTGTCCTTCACGGTGATGGCGCTGCTCAGCCGCGCGGCGGCCGCGCACGACCTGTCGCTGACGCAGCTGCGCGCCCTGGCGATCCTGCGCGACCGCACGCCGAAGATGGCGGAGCTGGCGGACTACCTCGGCCTGGACCGCTCGTCGGTGACCGGCCTGATCGACCGGGCCGTCAAGCGCGGCCTGGTCCGGCGGGAGGCCAGCGAGGACGACGGGCGCGCGGTGCGCGTCGGCCTGACCGAAGAGGCGCACCGCCTCGCCCGGAAACTGGAGGCGGAGATCGCCGGGCTGCTGGCGCCACTGACCCGCGACCTCACCCCGGCCGAACGCACCCGGCTCGGCACGCTCCTCGGCCGCATGCTCCCTTGACCCGCGCCGCTCGGCCGTCGCCGAGCGAGACTCAGTTGTCCGAAGTGGACACTGCCGGCTCGGTGGACGTGCCGCTGGAACGGCGGATCAGCCAGCTGAGCGCGAAGGCCACCAGCCCGATGCATCCGGCGACCACGAACGCCATCCGCAGCCCCGACGCGTCCGGGCTGCCCGCTGTCGCGTCCGCGGTGCCGAGCGTGGCGACGCTGACGAACAGCGCCGTGCCCATCGCGCCCGCCACCTGCTGCAGCGTCGAGAGGATCGCGCTGCCGTGGGAGTACAGGTGCTCGGGCAGCACGCCGAGCGACTCCGTCATCAGCGGCGTCATCATCAGGCCCAGCCCGGCCATCAGTAGCACGTGGATCCCGATCACCGCGATCAGCGGCGACGCCGGCCCCAGCAGCGTGAACAGCCACAGCGACAACGCCATGGCCGCCGCGCCGGGGATGACCAGCGGGCGCGCGCCCACCCGGTCGAACAACGCGCCCACCGGACGGCCCAGCAAGCCCAGCACGAGCCCGCCCGGCAGCACCGCCAGCCCGCTGACGAACGTGGTCGTCTTCAGCACCGTCTGCAGGTAGAGCGGCAGCAGGATCGCGGCCGCGCCGATCAGGCAGACGAACAGCAACGCCGTGAGCACCAGCGCCACCACGAACGGGCGGTGGGTGAACGGCCGCAGGTCCAGCAGTGCGCGGTCACGGCGTTGCAGGCGCACCTGCCGCCACGTGAACACCACGAGCGCGACGAGCCCTACGACGATCGGCACCCACGCCGGCACCGGCGGCTCCACCCCGGCGGCCTCGCCGGTCGAGGACAGCCCGTACAGCAGGCCGCCGAAGCCGATCGCGGACAGCAGCACCGACGGCACGTCCAGCGGCACCCGGCGCGTCTCGCTGTGCAGCCGCAGCCGCAGCAGGCCGATCACCAGCGCCGCCAGCGACAGCGGCAGCACGATCCAGAACATCCACCGCCAGCCCAGTCCCGACAGCACCGCGCCGCCGATCGTCGGCCCGATCGCCGGCGCCACGGCGATGACGATCGTGATCGTGCCCATCGTCGCGCCCCGCCGCTGCGGCGGCACCAGCCGCATCACGGTCGTCATCAGCAGCGGCAGCATCACGGCCGTGCCGCACGCCTGCACCACGCGCCCGACCATCAGCACCCCGAACCCGGGCGCGAGCGCGCTGATCAGCGTGCCGAGGCTGAACGCCGTGAGCGACACGAGGAACACCTGGCGCGGCGTGAACCGCTCGAGCAGGAACCCGGTCGCCGGGATCACCACGGCCATCGTCAGCAGGAAACCACTGGTCAGCCACTGCACGGTGGTCGTCGGCACGTGCAGGTCGACGGTCAGGTCCCGCAACGCGACGCTCAGGATCGTCTCGTTCAGGATCATCACGAACGCCGACAGCACGAGAACCCCGATGAGGAGCCCCGAGCCCGCCGGAGCGTCCGTCCGGTCGTCGGTGGGTGCGGTGTGCACGGTGTCGGTCATCGAGGTGGGAACTCCTGGTCACTGCGCCGGCGACGGTCGGGGGAAGTGCGCTGGTCTCCCGTCCAGTCTGCCTGGCCCGCGGCCCCGGTGTCACGGCGGTTTCGACCGTGGTCCCGGTCACTCCGGCGCAAGGGGAACCCCCTGCAACCCCGGCATCACCGTCCGATATGCTTCTGCGAGTACGGACTTCCGGAGCGCGCGATTAGCTCAGCGGGAGAGCGCTTCCCTGACACGGAAGAGGTCACTGGTTCAATCCCAGTATCGCGCACCAGGGTTCCCCGACCCTCACAGCCGGAGTTCGTACCGCGGGCGATTAGCTCAGGGGGAGAGCGCTTCGTTCACACCGAAGAGGTCACTGGTTCGATCCCAGTATCGCCCACGAGAATTCGCGGAAGCCCCTGTTTGCGGAAAGCGCAAACCGGGGCTTTTCTCGTTGTGTCTTGTGGGGGCCGAGCCCCCACGCCCCCGCCGGGGGCAAGCCCAGGACCCCCGCGTGTGGTTCTGTCGGGCTGGCGGCTCGCCTTTTGTTGTTCCCCCTTTCGGGTAATCGTGTGCCTTCCCGGTGGTTGTCCACTGTGGATCTTGGTGACTGTTGTCGTTGGAGTTTGTGCTGGTCGGGGCTTGACAAGAAAAGTTGTCGGTGGGAGTGTTGTGGGTACCGGGACCTCGACCTCTGGGAGCGGACATGTCTTTTCAGGCCTACCTCGACAACGCCGAGAAGCAGACCGGCATCACCCCGCGGGGCTTTCTGGAGCTGGTCGGTGGCCAGGGGCTGACCGAGCAGGGGGAGATCGTCGCCTGGCTCAAGGCCGAGCACGGCCTGGGGCACGGGCACGCAACTGCGGTGGCCCGTCTTGTCGTCAAGGGCCCGGAGTTCGTCGCCGAGCACCACGGTGCCGTCCACCTCGACGGTCTCGCCGCCCGAGGGTGACCCTCGGGCGGCCGTTTCGTCCACGCCGCCCAGAGCGGCCAACGCGGCGCCCGGAGGGCCTAACTCGGTGCCCGGAACAGCCAACTCGCTGCCTCGGGGCGATTAACTCGCCGCCTGGAGCGGCCAGTGCGGCGACCGGAGTGGCCAACACGCCCGGTTGGCGGCGTGTTTGCCGATGCGGTGGGTGTGTTGGCTTTCAGGGCACCTTGGTGGCCGCCCCGGACACCTCCCGGCCGAGCTGTTCGGGGATCGGCAAGGTCGGGAGCGCGGTCGTGCCCGCCTCGGCGAACCGGAGGGCGGCCTGCTCGAACCGTGTTGGCCGCCGGCGTCTCCAAGGTCGAGATCGAGCGCACCCGTGACCGCGTCCGCGTCGACATCCACACCGCCCGGCGGGCTCTGGGTGATGAGGTGGCCGCTCCGGGTGTGCGGCAGGGGCGACCCGCTTGCGTCCCGGTGCCGGGGGTCGTGAGTGTTTAGGAGGGTTCTAACCCTCCTAAGCACTCACGACCTCTTACTCTGGCTCCTTCGCCAGCTGCGCCAGCTGGTCTCGTGCCGCGCCCGCTATGTTCGAGGGCACGCCCAGCTCGGTGAGCATCTCGGCTGCTGCCGCCATCTCTGCTGTGCGGCGGACTGCGTGCGTGTGGGAGCCCGTGACCAGACGCTCCACTGTGGACTCGTTCGCGGTCGTCAGCTCGTCGGTGATCAGCTGCCGCAGCCAGTCCTCGCAGTCTGCGGCTCGCGCTGCGTGCAGGGCCTCTACCACCGCCGCGGACATGCCCTTGAAGAACACGCTTCGCAGCAGCTTTCGCTCCGCCGCCAGTCCGGCCTCGCCCGGCATGACCTCCACCGCCGCTCCGAGTGCGTTCAGGGTTTCGGCTACCGCGGCGGCTGCGGGGCCCGTTGCGAGCATGGGGACCCGCAGTCCGCGGCCCGGCACCGGCGCCATGATCGCGATGTCCGCGAACGCCGTGCCGTGGGAAGCCGCCGTCGAAGCCAGGCGGCGCTTCGCTCCGGGGGATGCCGTGTTCAGGTCGGCCCAGAGAGTGTCCGGTCCTAGGCCGGAGAGACCCGCGGACAGGGCGTCGTGGGCGGCTGATGCGCTGTTCACGCTCAGTACCACCTCCGCGCCCCTCGCTGCCTCTGCCTCGGAGCCGGTGGTGACGATCCCGTCCGGTGCGGTGACGGCCGGGTCGTAACCTCTCACCACCGCGCCGGCCGCCGCCAGGTCTCGGGCCAGCGCGCTGCCCGCTTCGCCCAGCCCCAGTACCGCGATGGTTCCGCGCATAGCACAATCCTCTCCGGACACCTACGATCGAGTAGACGATCTGCTCGACAAAATTGTCAACAAACAGGGGTGGAAGTATGCCGGAGACTGCCGCGGACCAGGGGCCGGGGGAACGATCCGTGGTGGCCGCCGTCCGCGACGCCATCGTCCGCGGCGAGTTCGTCCCCAATCAGCGGCTGGTCGAGGCCGACCTGTCCGCCCAGTTCGCGGCCAGCCGCGCCAGCGTGCGGTCCGCGCTCATCGAGCTCACCAACGAAGGCCTGGTCGAGCGGGTGCAGAACCGCGGCGCGCGGGTGCGCGCGGTCTCGCTGGAAGAGGCCGTCGAGATCTCCGAGGTGCGGATGATGCTCGAGTCGCTGTGCGCGGCGAAGGCCGCCGAGCGCATCACCGACGCCGAGATCGCCGAGCTGCGCGAGCTGGGGGAGGCGATGCGCGCCGCCGTGTCGGGCGGGGACGTCGTCGGCTACTCCGGGCTCAACCAGCGGCTGCACCGCCGCGTCCGCGAGATCGGCGGGCAGCGCACCGCCGCGCAGGTCCTCGAACGGCTGCGCGGGCAGAGCGTCCGCCACCAGTTCCGGCTGGCCATGCGCCCCGGCCGGCCGCAGGTCTCGCTGCCCGAGCACCTCGCGATCATCGACGCGGTCTGCGCGCATCACCCGGTCGAGGCCGCCGAAGCCGCGCGCGTCCACCTCCAGAGCGTCATCGAAGCCCTGCGTGAGGCCGACGCCGCCGAGGTGTCCCACCTCCGCTGAGCAACAGTCGCCAAGATTGTTGACAATTTCGTCGACGCTATCTAGCGTCGACGGCATGAACCCGGTGATCGTCACGAACCCGCCGCGCGCCGACGCCGGGCAGGTGACCCGGCTGGCCGAGTACGGCGTGGCCACCGTCCACGAAGCGCTCGGCCGCAGCGGCCTGCTCGGCCCGGACCTGCGGCCGATCCAGGACGGCGCGCGGATCGGCGGCACCGCCGTCACGGCGCTGTGCTGGCCGGGGGACAACCTGATGATCCACGCGGCCGTCGAGCAGTGCCGCGAGGGTGACGTCCTGGTCGTCACCACGACTTCGCCGTCGCGCGACGGCCTCTTCGGCGAACTCTTCGCCACCGCGCTGCGCCACCGCGGCGTGCGCGGCCTGGTCATCAACGCCGGCGTCCGCGACGTCGCCGAGCTGCGTGAGCTGGGCTTCCCGGTGTGGTCGGCCGCGGTCAGCGCCCAGGGCACGGTCAAGGCGACGGCCGGCGCGGTCAACGTCCCGGTCGTGCTCGGCGGCCAGGTCGTCCACCCGGGCGACGCGATCCTGGCCGACGACGACGGCGTGCTGCGCGTCCGGCGCCAGGACGTCGAAGCCGGCCTGACGGCTTCCCAGGCCCGGCTGGAGAAGGAAGCCGCCGCGCGTGAGGCGTTCGCCGGCGGCCAGCTCGGTCTCGACCGCTACGGCCTGCGCGAGAAGCTCGACGCGCTCGGTGTCCGCTACCTCACCGCCGAGGAGTACGAGAAGGAGCAGGGATGACCGGCGTGCGCTGCATGCTCATGCGCGGGGGCACCTCGAAGGGCGCCTACTTCCTCGCCGACGACCTGCCCGCCGACCCGGCCGAGCGCGACGACCTGCTGCTGCGGATCATGGGCAGCCCCGACCCGCGCCAGATCGACGGCCTCGGCGGCGCGCAGCCCGTCACCAGCAAGGTCGCCATCGTCGCGCCGCCCGGCGGGCCCGATCGCGACGTCGACTACCTGTTCCTGCAGCTCGGCGTCGACGACGCCACCGTCTCCGACCGCCAGACCTGCGGCAACCTGCTCGCCGGGGTCGGCCAGTTCGCCGTCGAGCGCGGCCTGGTCCCGGCCGGCGGTGAACGCACGACGGTGCGCGTGCTCCTGGTCAACACCGGCTCCATCGCGGTCTCGACGTTCGCCACGCCCGGCGGTGAAGTCGGCTACGCGGGATCACTCGCGATCTCCGGCGTGCCCGGCACGGCCGCGCCCGTGGAACTGGACTTCACCGGGACCGAAGGCTCGGTGTGCGGCAGTCTCCTGCCCACCGGCCGGATCCGCGACAACGTCGGCGGCCTCGAAGTGTCCTGTGTGGACAACGGGATGCCGGTCGTCGTGGCTCGCGCCACCGACTTCGGCATCACCGGATACGAACCGGTCGAGGAACTGACCGGTCTCGCCGACCGGATCGACGCCCTGCGCGTCGAGGCGGGCAAGCTGATGGGCCTCGGCGACGTGCGCGGCAGCTCCGTCCCCAAGACCATGCTCGTCGCCGCCCCGCGTGACGGCGGCGCGATCGCCACCCGGACGTTCATCCCGGTGCGGCCGCACCCTGCGATCGGCGTGCTGGGCGGGGTCAGCGTCGTCACGGCCCTGCTGCTCGACGGCGCCGTCGGCCACGAACTGCTGGTCCGCCCGCCCGCCGGCGAACCGATCGAGATCGAGCACGCGAGCGGCACGCTCGGCGTCGGGATCGAGTTCGACACCACGGTGACGCCACCGCGAGTCGCACGCTCGACGGTGTTCCGCACGGCACGGAAGTTGTTCGACGGCACCGTTTTCCCACGCTCCTGAGGAGCTGAACCTGACGGCGCTCAGCTCTTGCCCGGCTCCTCCGGGTCGTCGGCTTCGTCGCCGTGGGCCAAGGTGCGCAGGGACGAGAACACGCTGACCCGGCGCATGTCCATCAGCTGCCAGCCGCGCGCGATGCCGAAGGCCAGGTCGCCGATCAGCACGTAGTACAGCGTGCGCAGCGGGTCCCAGTTGCCCGGTTCGGTGAGGAGCTCGACGCCGGCGTAGATCTCGAAGCCCGCGATCACCAGCAGCGCCGACGCCATGCGCAGCGAGCTCCAGTGCCCCAGCCGGTGCCGCACCGCCGTCACGATCGAGCGGATCGCCGCCGCGTCGAACACCAGGATGCCGACCCCGGACGCGACCGCCCAGCCGCCCGGCGAGCTCCCGGGCACCAGGATCATCAGCGACAGCACCAGCGCGTTGGTGAACAGCAGCATCGCGGCGGACGCGCGGGTGTGGTACTCGGCGTGCGTCGTCGTCCGGCGGACGCGGTCCGGGGACACCGAGACGGCCACGAACAGCAAGCCGATCAGCGCGCCGCTCGCACCGGCGACGGCGACGGCGAATTCGTGGTACTCGTCGGGGATGCCCATCGGCGCAACGTACTTCACCGGCGCGTCCCGCGCGCGAAGGCGCTTTGTGGTGTGATCGACGGCATGGGCGACACGATGCTGGCGGGCCGGCTCGATCTGGACAAGCGGGAGTTCGGGGTCGAAGAGGTGCCGATTCCGGCGCCCGGGCCGGGGGAGGTGCGGATCGCGGTCGCCGCGGCCGGCGTCTGCCTGTCCGACCTGCACCTCATCGACGGCACCCTGCCCGGCACCGGCACGGTCACCCTCGGCCACGAGGTCTCGGGCACCGTCGAGGCGCTCGGCCCGGACGTGCCGGCCCACCTCACCCTCGGCCTGCGCGTCACGCTGCAGGCCGGGCAGTCGTGCGAGGTCTGCGACCGCTGCCTGCGCCGGCAACCGTGCCTGCGCTCGCGGGTGCGGGGCGTGCACTACGACGGCGGCTGGGCGGAGTACGCGCTCGCCCGCACCGACACGGTCGTCCCGATCCCCGACGACCTGCCCTTCGACCAGGCGGCGATCATCCCGGACGCGGTGTCGACGCCGTACGCGGCGGTCGTCGCGACCGCGCAGGTGCGCCCGGCGCGCTCGGCGGGTGTGTGGGGCGCGGGCGGCCTCGGCGTCCACGGCCTGCAGGTGCTGCGGCTCGCGGGCGCGGCCCCGATCGTGGCGATCGACCCGCTGCCGGCGGCCCGGGAGCGGGCCCTGTCGTTCGGCGCGGACGTCGCCCTCGACCCCGCGGCCGCGGATTTCGCGGATCGGATCCGCGAGCTGACGGGCGGGCGCGGGCTGGACTACGCGTTCGACTTCGCCGGGTACGCGGCGGTGCGCGAGCAGGCGGCCGCGGTGCTGGGCGCGCAGGGCGCGATGGTGCTCGCCGGCCTCACGAACGCGCCGCTGCACCTCCCGGACAGCGCCGGGCTGAGCGTGCGCGGCCAGCGGATCCTCGGGCACTTCGGCTCATCGGGCGAGCACGTGCTCGAACTGGTCTCCCTCGCCCGCCACGGCCGGCTCGACCTGTCCCGGTCGATCAGCGCGCACATCCCCCTGGCGGAGGCGGACCGGGCAGTGAAGCAGCTCGCGGAGAAGACGGGCAACCCGATCCGGCTGATCCTCGTCCCGTGACGATCAGTCCCATGTGGACGGTGTTCGACAGATTCGACAGCTCCGCCGCGGTCATCCGGAACCTGGTGTAACGACTGGGCTTCCCGCGCCGATGACGCCTCTGTGAGTCTGAAGGAAGCCCCGGTCATCAGCAACGGCTGGCGTGTCACAGCGAAGTTCACGATGACCGGTCGCGAGACCGAGATCCTCGACCTCATCGGCGAAGGCCTGCGCAACCAGGAGATCGCCCGGCGGTTGGTGATGAGCGAAGCCACGGTGAAGACGCACATCAACAACCTCTTCGCCAAGGCGGGGTTCCACTCGCGGGAAGACGCGGTCCTGTACGCGGTCGGCATCGCGGAGCCGGGCCGGTACCACCGCGCCGACTGACGCGGCGGCACCGCACCGGGGCCGGTACCGGTACCGCCGCGCCGGCGCGCGGCGGCACCGAACCGCGTCAGCCTTGTGCCGCCGCAACCGGTTCCGGGGTCGCGGGCGCTGACGCGGCCGGCGTGTGCTTGGGCAGGAACGCGGCGATCGTCAGCGCGATGAGGGCCGCACCGGAGCCCATGGCCAGCACCACGCGGAAACCGCTCGCCGCGGGCAGCGTCGCCGGTCCGAAGTGGACGGTCAGCTGCGCCAGCACCAGACCCGCTGTCGCGCTGGAGATCGACGTGCCGATCGAGCGCATCAGCGTGTTCAAGCTGTTCGCCGCGGCCGTTTCCGACACCGGGACCGCCGCCATCACCAGACCCGGCATCGCGCCGTAGGCGAGGCCGATGCCGCCGCCGATGACGCACGAGATCAGGACCAGGTGCCAGACCTCGCTCATCAGCACGATGCCGATCGCGTACCCGATCGCGACGACCACCGCGCCGAGCATCAGCGTCGTCTTCGGGCCGCGGGTGCGCGAGATCCGCGCGGACACCGGCGCGAGCGCCATCATGACCAGGCCGGACGGCGCCATCACCAGGCCCACCACCAGCATCGACCGGCCGAGGCCGTACCCGGTGGCCGCCGGCAGCTGCAGCAGCTGGGGCAGGACCAGCGACATCGCGAACATCGCGAAGCCGAACACCGCGGACGCGAGGTTGGTCAGCAGCACCTGGCGCCGCGCGGTGGTGCGCAGGTCGACCAGCGGCTGCCGGGTCCGCAGCTCCCAGCGGCCCCACAGCAGCAGGATGACGACGGCGGCGGCGAACAGGCCGAGCGTCGGCGCGCTGCCCCAGCCCCAGTCGGCGCCCTTGGAGATGGCCAGCAGCAGGCAGACCAGGGCGATCGACAGCCCGGCCGCGCCCGGCACGTCGAACCGCCCGCCGGTGCGCACCGGCGACTCGGGCACCAGCGCGACGACGAGCCCGGTGACGACCAGGCCGAGCCCGGCCGAGGTCCAGAACAGCACGTGCCAGTCGGCGTGCTCGGCCAGCAGTGCGGCCGCGGGCAGGCCCAGCGCGCCGCCGACGCCGAGGGACGCGCTCATCAGCGCCGTCGCCGAGCCGAGCCGTTCCGCCGGGAGCTCGTCGCGCATGATGCTGATCCCGAGCGGGATGACGCCCGCCGCGAGGCCCTGCAGCGTCCGCCCGGCGACCATCGGCACCAGGGTGTCGGACAGCGCGCCGATCGCCGAGCCGGCGACCAGGGCGCCGAGGCTGACCAGCAGCATCCGCCGCTTGCCGTACATGTCGCCGAGCCGCCCGACCGTCGGCGTCGCGACCGCGCCCGCGAGCAGGGTGGCCGTGATGGCCCAGGTCGCGTCGGAGGCGGACGCGTGCAGCAGTCCGGGCAGCGCCGGGATCAGGGGGATCACGAGCGTCTGCATCAGCGAAACGACGATGCCGGCGAACGCGAGGACCGCGACGACGAGGTTCGCCCTCGGCGCGGTTTCCCCGGCGGGGGCGGGAGGTCTGGACACGGGCGGGGTCCTCCAACGGGGACGCATCGGGCGTTCGGGTCGATTTAAAGCAACCGCTTGACTAGCGTAGCAGCCTTCGGTTGACTGCTGACGTACTGACGGCGCACCACGAGGAGGATGCACGGTGGTCCTCGGCTGGAACACGCCCAAGCAGACCCGCGCCCGCGTCCACTGTGGAGGAACCGGATGACCAGCACGCTCGGGATCCCGGAGTTCCCGATGACCCGCGCCGCGGGCTGCCCGTTCGACCCGCCGCCGGCCGCCCGCGCGTTGCAGGAGGAGGCCCCGCTCAAGCGGGTGAAGCTGTGGGACGGCTCCACGCCGTGGCTGGTGACCCGCTACGCCGAGCAGCGCACGCTGCTGGCCGACCCGCGGGTCAGCGCCGACATCTCCCGGCCCGGGTACCCGAGCCCCGCACCGCTGCCGAAGGGCGGTGGCAGCGGCATCAGCTTCATCCTGATGGACAACCCCGAGCACGCCCGGCTGCGGCGGATGGTGACGGCGCCGTTCACCATCCGGCGCACCGAGAAGCTGCGCCCGGCGGTGCAGCGGATCGTCGACGACCAGCTCGACGGCCTGCTGGCCGGCCCCAACCCGGTCGACCTCGTCGAGGCGTTCGCGCTGCCGGTGCCGTCGCTGGTGATCTGCGAGCTGCTCGGCGTGCCCTACGCCGACCACGGCTTCTTCCAGGAGAACAGCAAGGTCATCATCCGGCGGGACGCGAAGCCCGAGGAGCGCGCCGCCGGGCACCGGGCGCTCATCGGCTACCTCGACGAGCTGATGGGCAAGAAGCTGGCCGAACCGGCCGACGACCTGCTCTCCGGGCTCGCCACCCGCGTCAACGCGGGGGAGCTGACCCGGGTGGAGGCGGCCCAGATGGGCGTCCTGCTGCTCATCGCCGGGCACGAGACCACGGCGAACATGATCGCGCTCGGCACACTGGCCCTGCTGGAGCACCCGGACCAGCTGAAGCTGCTGCGGGAGAGCGACGACCCGAAGCTGGTCGCCTCGGCCGTCGAAGAACTGTTGCGCTACCTGAACATCACGCACAACGGACGGCGCCGGCTCGCGCTGGAGGACATCGAGATCGCCGGCGAGACCGTGCGCGCGGGTGAGGGCATGATCATGGCGAACGACATCGCCAACCGCGACCCGGACGTCTTCCCGGACGGCGACCGCCTCGACCTGAGCCGCGACGCGCACCGGCACATCGCGTTCGGCTTCGGCGTCCACCAGTGCCTCGGCCAGCCGCTGGCCCGGCTGGAGCTGCAGGTCGTCTACAGCACGCTGTACCGCCGGATCCCGACGCTCGCGCTGGCCACCGAGGTCGGCAAGGTCCCGTTCAAGCACGACGGGTCGGTCTACGGCGTCTACGAGCTGCCCGTCACCTGGTAGCAGCCGGACGAGCCCGCCGACGAGCCCGGGGGTGCGGTCAGAAGCTGCGCAGCACCGAGACGACCGTGCCGAGGATGACCGCGCGGTCGCCGTCGATGACCTCGTAGGCCGGGTTGCGGGGCTCGAGGTAGACGTGGCCGTCGCGCTGGCGGAAGACCTTCACCGTGGCCTCCTCGTCGATCATCGCCGCGACGATCTGGCCCGAGTGGGCTTCGCTCTGCTGCTTGACCACGACGATGTCGCCGTCGCAGATGGCGGCGTCGATCATCGAGTCGCCGCGCACGCGCAGGCCGAAGACTGTGCCGCGGCCGGTGAGGTCGCGGGGGAGGTTCAGGACGTCGTCGACGTGCTCCTGGGCCGCGATCGGCGTGCCGGCCGCGATGTCGCCGACCACCGGCACGGCGACCGAGTCGGCGTGCTCGCGGGGGCCGCTGTCACGCAGGAACGCGCGCACGTCGAGCTGGCGCGCGACCGAGCCGCCGCGGCTCAGGAAGCCCTTGTCCTCCAGGGCCGCCAGGTGCTTCGACACCGACGACGAGGACCGCAGCCCGACGATCTCCGCGATCTCCCGGCTGCTCGGCGAGTAACCGTGGTGGACCACGCAGTCCCGGATCGCCACCAGGATCCGTTGCTGCCGCTCGGGCAGGGCGGTGGAGTCCAGGTGCTCGAACGGATCGACGTCGTAGGTGGTCACGGGCGGAATCCTAGTGGTAGGCGCGGTGCGCGCCGTCGCCCGGTCCGGTCCGCCACGATCGGGTGAGTCCCGCTCAGTGGAACATTCCTGAATGGTTGGCGCCTTACCAACATGACTTGAGAGTCGCCACCTGTTGACCTATGTCCGTTTCCATCGTATGGTCTAGACCACAAATTTCCTTCGCTCGAACACCTTCCCGGTGCGGGCGGGCCTCCCAGCGGGGTCCGGACCGCGACTTCGCCGTGCCCGGCGGCGGGAAGGCGAGCCCGTCCCCGAAGGAGCTGGTATGAAAGCGAACCGGAAACTGGTCGCGGCCGCCGCGGGTGTGCTGCTGGCGCCGGTGCTGGTGCTGGTCAACCCGGCCGGCATCGCGAGCGCGCACGGCTACGTCAACTCTCCGGCCAGCCGGCAGG
Organism: Amycolatopsis sp. NBC_01307; assembly: GCF_035975215.1. Taxonomy (NCBI): domain Bacteria; kingdom Bacillati; phylum Actinomycetota; class Actinomycetes; order Pseudonocardiales; family Pseudonocardiaceae; genus Amycolatopsis; species Amycolatopsis sp. NBC_01307. Next base: position 2,411,694 of record NZ_CP108403.1, read on the forward strand.
CGCAGTGCGCCCAGGGCACCGTGTCCTGCGGGGAGATCAAGTACGAACCGCAGAGCGTCCAAGGCCCGAAGGGGCTGACCTCCTGCAACGGCGGCAACGCCCAGTTCGCCGAGCTGAACGACAACAACAAGGGCTGGAACGCCGCCCCGGTCGGCCGGTCGGTGACGTTCACGTGGACCTTCACGGCCCGCCACAGCACGGCCAGCTACGACTACTACATCGGCAGCGAGAAGATCGCGAGCGTCCCCGGCAACAACCAGCAGCCGCCGGCCACCGTTTCGCACCAGGTGGATCTGGGCGGCCACACTGGACGCCAGACGGTCCTCGCGGTCTGGAACATCGCGGACACGGCGAACGCGTTCTACGCCTGCATCGACCTGCAGGTGAGCTGAGCCCCGGGCTGCCCGGGAGCGCGCGGCTCCCGGGCGGCCCGGCCAGTAGGCTCGCGGGGTGGACTTCTCCGTGACCGGCGCCCTGCTCGACGGCCTCGGCACCCGGGGACGGCACTTCGTGCAGGCCCAGGGAATCCGGCTTGCCCTGCCGTCGATCGAGCCGTACCGCGAGAAGTGGCTCCCGCTGGGCATCCCGGCGGCGGAGATCGACCGGGCCGTCGCCTTTCACGACCGCTGGGGCGGCCTGCTCCTGCCACCCGCGCCGGCCTACGACGGTGGTCCGCGGTACTTCTCGGGCGACCTTCCCGAATACTCGACGGAAGCGGGCTGGGCGTTCGACGCCGGCACGGCGCGGACGGCGCTGCCCTTCGGCTTCCTGATCGGGCCCGCCGGCGAGTTCGGGGTGGACGGTGACCGCTGGGCGCCGCTGCACGAGACGGTCGAAGGCTGGGTCGAGTCCGTCGCCCTGGCCCACCACGCGTCGGCGTCCGCGGCCCGGATCACCCGGCTCACCGGCGACGCGCTGGACGACCTCGATCTGACCGGCTGCACGCCGGTGCCCGAGGTCGCCGGCCTGGCCGACACCTGGTGGCGCGGCGAGGACACCCTGGTGGCGCGCTACACGGGCGAAGCCGAAGCCTGCGGCTTCCCGCCGCACCGCACCGCTCTGGTCTACTCGGGGTTCGGGGACGCGGACCTGCGCGGCATCGGCTGACCGGACTCAAGCCGCCGCGAGTTCCACGAAAGCTCGTACGCCGGATTCGAGGGCGTAGCTCATCGAACCGCCGTTGGGCTCGTAGCTGGTGTGCTCGCCGGCGAAGTGGATGCGGCCCTCGGGCGCGCGGATCGCGGGCATCAGCTTGCCGTGGCCGCGTTCGGGCAGCACGTACGAGCCCTCGATCCACGGCTGGTGGTCCCAGGCCACCGACACGCCCAGCTCGTAGTGCTCCCGCGTGCCGGGGAACATCGTTTCGACGTGCTCCAGCACGAAGTTCAGCCGTTCCTCCTCCGTCATCGCCGCGACCGCCTTCGACCGCCAGCCGGTCATGAGCACCTCCAGGATGCGCCGCGGGCCCGGCTGGCTCGCCGACGCGTCGCGGACCCAGCGCACCGGCAGATCGGTGGACACGCTCACGTTGCGCCCCTCCCAGAACTGCCGCCGCACCTGCAGGTAGACGCGCACGATCGACGCGTACCGCAGCCGCCGCATCACGTCGATCTTCGCCTCGGACAGCCCGGCGTGGCTGACGTCGACGTGGCGCATCGCGCTGAACGGCACGGTGACGACGACCCGCTCGGTGGTCACCGTGGCGAGGCGGCCGTGGTCGAGGTAGGTGACCGTGACGGCGTCGTCGTCCTGCACGAGGCGGACAACCGGGCTGCGGTACCGGATCCGCTCGCGCAGTCCGTCCGCAAAGGACTGTGGCAGCACGTCGGTGCCGCCCGCGATCTTGCCCCAGCCGTCCACTTCGCCCAGCAGCGACCGGTGTCCGCTTTCGTGTCGCAGCCACGACAACGCCGACGCCGAGCGCAGGTCACCGCCACGCATCTCCAGGAACAGCGGCTCCATCAGGTCGATCGCCGCCTGCGACGCGCCCCGGCCACGCAGCACCTCCTGCACCGACGCGCGATCGAGGTGCTCCAGCTCCGCCGGCGGCGCCCAGTCCGGTGCCGCCAGATCGGGGCCGAGCTCCTCGGCCACCGCGGTGACGTACCGCTCGATCATGTCGGTGACGCTCATGCCGCGTTCGTGCTCGGCGAGCGGAAGCCCCGCCGCGGCCAGCGAATCCGGGTCGGCCCGCACGAACTCGCCGTTGACGAAGTAGGAGAAGTCCTGGTCCAGCAGGTCGGACCGGTCCAGTTCGACGCCGAGGAGCTTCCGGTAGTGCGTCACGTAGTCGCAGTGCGGCGTCACCGTCATCGCGCCGGCCTCGGCGCGCAAGCCGTCGGCGAACGGGCTCCGCAGCGTGAACGCGCGGCCGCCGGGGCGATCGGACGCCTCCAGCACCGTGACGTCGCAGCCGGCGCGGTGCAGTTCGTGCGCGGCGGCCAGCCCGGCGAGCCCGGCCCCGACGACGACCGCCGACCGCGGCGGCCGCAGCCGCGGAAACCCCTCGTCGAGCTGCCGCCGCACTTCGGAACGCGTGATTTCTCGCATCTGTACCAGCCCCAAACGATTGCCCCCGAGAAACCATAGTAAGCAGCGATCGGGGGCGGCTGTCAACGCCGTGTCCGGAAACCTTTATCACGCAAGCATTACTCGAAATACGTCGGAGCGTTCTGGTTTGACTGGGACGGTCAGCGGGAAACCATCGGTCGTGCGGGTGGACCCGTCCGGCGACTGTGTGGCGGCACCACTAGACTTCAAGTAATCACTTGATGACTTAACGCACGAAGGGGCCGACGGTGACCAAGCACGCTCTCCTCGTCATGGATGTCCAGCCGGTCGTCGTGGACCGGTACCCCGATCCCGCCTACCTGCCCCGCCTGCGCGAGGCGATCGAGGCCGCCCGGGCGAGTGGCACGCCCGTGATCTACGTCGTCGTCGGGTTCCGTCCCGGGTTCCCGGAAATCAGCTCCCGCAACAAGATGTTCGGCGCGCTCGCGGGTTCCGGGGCGCCGTTCGACGAGAAGCTCACCCGGGTGCACCCGGACGTCGCTCCCGAAGCCGGCGACGTCGTCGTCACCAAGCGCCGGGTCAGCGCGTTCGCCGGCAGCGACTTGGACGTCGTGCTGCGGGCGGGCGGGATCGACCACCTGGTCCTCACCGGGATCGCCACCAGCGGCGTCGTGCTGTCCACCCTGCGCCAGGCGGCCGACCTCGACTTCGGCCTCACCGTGCTGGCCGACGGCTGCCTCGACGCCGACCCCGAGGTGCACCGCGTGCTGACCGAGAAGGTGTTTCCGGGCCAGGCGGACGTCACGACCGTCGCCGAGTGGGTCGCCGCCCGCTAGCGCGGCGGGTACTGCTGCTGCATCGGCGGGTAGGCGGGCACCGGCGCGGCGGGCCGGGGAGCGCGCTGGCTGCCGATCAGGACGAAGATCGCGCCGCAGATCGCGATCCCGGTGCCGGCGACGGTCAGCGCCAGGTCGCCGGTGATCTCGGCCTGCGTCTCCGGCAGCGACCCGACGCTGTAGTCGCACCGCTGCTCGCTGTTCTGCGCCGAGCAGGTCCAGTCCGACGAACCCGAGGTGGGGTCGTCGGCCAGGTTCAACGCCGTGACCGCGCCGGTCACCAGCAACGCCATCCCGGCCACGAACAACAGCGCCCCGAACACCGCCGAGAGAATCCGCACGAGTCCCGCACCTTCCGTTCCCTGATCGATCGCGGTGATCGTAAGCACCTCCGCTCGGGCGAGGAGGCGACTTCGGGGAATCGGCCCGGATCGTGATCGGTGCTACCCGGTCGCGCGGCCCCGCGTGACGACCCCCGCGGCGAGGACGACCGCGCCGAGGACGACGTGGAACAGGTGGTCGCCCGTCATCAGGTGCAGTGGCCCGACGTGCCACATGCGATCGGCCGCGGGATCGCCGAGCACGAGACCGAGCGCGCCGAACACCAGGTACCCGCCGCCGAAGACGAGGCAGAACACCTTGGCCCCGCCCCGGAATCCGGCGTAGAGGGCGACCAGGCCGGTGACGAAGTGCAGGAGCGTGTGCCAGCGGCTCGGCGTATCCGCCGAAAAGACCACGATCGGGCCGGTCGCGACAAAGAGGACACCGAGGATCCGGCAGGCCCACCGGGCGACGTTCGCGGTGCGGTGGGTCGCGGGCCGGACAGTCACGACACGACCGGCGGGACGGAAGCGAGTTCGCGGCGCCGGAACCCCTGCACGGCGGCGATGATCCCGGCGATCGCGGCGCCCCACAGGCCCACGGCCATGACCGCGGTGCCGGCCGCGAGACCGGGGTTGCCCACGCCGAAGTTGCGCAGCACCAGTGCGAAGCCGACGCCGCCGATCCACAACGCGATCAGCGTGGCCAGCAGCGGGCTCCACCACCACCTCGCGGTCAGCACGACGAGGGCGCCGAAGACGGCGATGATGATGATCCCGGGCGGGAACGCCGGGAACCTCCCCGGATCGGCGATCCATTGGATCACCAGGCCGATGACGCCGACACCGAGCCCCGCCAGGGCGATCCGGGCGGCGGTGGTGCGGCCGAGCACGTCGAGTCCAGTCATGCGGACAACTCTGTCGGCGCCCGGCGGTCCTGCCATCCGCGCTGACGCGTAACCGTGCCGTACGTTGCCCGACGTAGGCCCGTCATCCTCGCGCGGCGGACCGTAAACCATTGTCCCGGGCGCGGGTTCCGGAGGCACACTGCGAACGTGGCCACAGTGGACGAGATCGCCCCGAGCCGGGCGCGCGCGACCGGGTTGAGCCTGACCTCGTGGGTGCTGTTCGCGAGCTCCGGCCCGGTCGCCAAGGCCGTGATGGCGACGGGCTGGTCGCCGGCCGCGGTGACGGCGGTGCGGATCGGGCTGGCCGCGGTCCTGCTCGGGCCGGTGGTCGGCGTGCTGCGGCCGCGGGCGCTGCGGTTCCGCCGCGGCGACCTGTGGCTGCTGCTCGGGTACGGCGTGCTCGGCGTCGCCGGGGTGCAGTTGTTCTTCTTCGTGGCCGTGGCGCGGGTTCCGGTCGGTGTGGCGATGGTGCTGGTCAACCTGGCGCCCGCGCTGGTCGCGCTGTGGGTGCGGGTGGTGCGGCGCACCCGGCTGCCCGGGGCGGTGTGGCTGGGCATCGGGCTGGCCGTGGCCGGGCTGGCGCTGGTCGCCCAGATCTGGCAGGGCGCCCGGCTGGACCTGCCGGGCGTCGCGGCCGGACTCGGCGCGGCGATCTGCTCGGCCGGGTACTTCCTGCTCGGCGAACACGGCGCGAGCAGGCACGACCCGTTCGGCCTGACGGCGGCCGGCCTGGCGATCGGCGCGGTCGTGGTGATGGCGGTCAGCCCGCCGTGGACGCTGCCCGCGGGCCTGCTCGCCGCCCCGGCGGACCTGGGCGGCCTGCGGGTGCCGGTGTGGCTAGCACTGGTGGCGTTGGCCGTGGCCGGCACCATGCTGCCCTACCTGGCCGGCCTGCAGTCACTGCGCGCGCTGCCGTCGGCCGTCGCGAGCGTGCTGGCGCTGGTGGAACCGCTGGTCGCCGCCGCACTGGCGTGGCTGCTGCTGGGCCAGACACTCGGCCCGGCCCAGCTGGCCGGAGCTGTCATCTTGCTTACCGGCGCGGTGCTGGTCCAGGTGGCGGGCCCGAAGCCGGTTGCGGCGGGTGCCGATGTGGTCCGGACGTGAGCGGGGCCGTGGCCCGGCTGGCTGGGTGGTGATCTTGCTTGCTGGCGCGGTGGTGGTTCAGGTGGCCGGTCCGAAGCCGGTGTCGGCGGGGGCCGATGTGGTTCGGACGTGAGCCGGGTTGTGGCTCAGTTGGCTGAGGTGGTCATGTTGCTTGTTGATGTGGTGGCGGGCCCGAAGCCGCTGCCGGCGGGCGTCGACGTGGTCCGGATGTGAGCCGGGGAGCGGCTCAGCGGACGTGCTTGCCTAGGAATGCGGCGATCTCGCGAGTGGCCTCGGCCGCCTCGGGGGTGCCCGCCATGATCGGGTAGACGTGGGGGAGTCCCTCGCCGATCGTCAGCGTTACGTCGACGCCCGCGGCCGCCGCTGTTTCCGCCAGCCGCTCGGAGTCGCTCAGCAGCACCTCCGCCGTGCCCGCCTGCACCAGCAGCGGCGGCAACCCCGTGAAGTCGCCGAACAACGGCGAGGCCTGGGGCGCGCGCGGGTCGGCCTCGCCGAGGTAGCCCGCGGCGATTCCGCGGATCATCCCCGGCGTGAAGATCGGGTCTTCGTCCGCTCGTTCGGCCATCGACGCCCCGGACGTCGTCAGGTCGATGGCGGGGGAGAGCACCACCGCGGCCGCGGGCAGGTCCTCGGCGGCGTCGCGCAGGGACAGCAGCAACGTCAGGCCGAGCGCACCGCCGGCCGAATCGCCGGCGAGCGCCACCGAACCGGCGGGCACGCCCTGCGCGCGCAGCCAGTGCCACACCGCACGCACGTCTTCGACCCCGGCGGGGAACGGGTGCTCCGGCACCAGCCGGTACTCCGGGAAGAGCACGCGCATCCCGGTGGCCCGGCCGAGCCGCGCGGCGAGTTCGCCGTGGCTGCGCAGGGAACCCAGCGAGAACCCGCCACCGTGGAGGAAGAGCAGGGTCCGTCCGGCATCGGCGCCCGGTGCCGACAACCAGTGTGCGGGAACGCCGCCGGCGTCCACCGCCGTGACGGTCACGTCGTCCGGGATCGCCTCGGGTGGGCGCCCGGCCGGGGCGAAGCCGGCGCGGAGGTCGTCCACAGTGGGCGGGGCCTGGCCCGCGCGGGCCTGCTTCCGCAGCCGCAGCTCGTCGATCACGGCCTGCATCTCGGGGCTCGGCATCCTGATCTCTCCCGCTGTCTCGGTGGTCCCGATCTTGCCACAGCCACCACGGAAGCCGGTCGTCACCGGCTGTGATCGTGGCCGCCGTCAGATCGGGTTCCGGCCGTCCCTGAACGGCGCTAGCGCCGGGTTCGGGCGGGCGATGAAGCTGGTCCGATGCCGGAACGTTCAGGGTTGTCCGCGCTCGAAGCGCTGAAGTACCAAGGGGATCCGCTCGCGGACGCCGTCGTCGCCGACCTGGTGGCGGGTGGGCGCACGGGCGCGGTGAACGAGGTGCTGGCGCGGTTCCGGGACAACGACCAGCTCATCCCCGAAGATCTGCCGGAGTCGGTGCGCCGGTACCTCATCGCCACGGACGACCCGCCGAGTTGGACTGACCTCGAACGGGTCGCGGGTGCGTACGAGTTCTTCGTCGACGACGGCGTGCACGTCGCGTCGGTGCTGTCGTTCGGGGCGATGGTCAACTGTTACGCCCAGCCCCGGCCGTCGCGCGTCCTGTCGCTGACCCACCGGCTGAACCAGCCGCACCGCCGCCTGGCGGAGACGTCGCAGTTCGTGCTGAACATGATGGGCCCCGAGCCGTTCGGTTCCGGCGGCAGCTTCGTGCCCACGATCCAGAAGACCCGGCTGATCCACGCCGCCGTCCGCTACTTCATCACCCGGTCCGGTGAATGGGACGTCGAGGCGGACGGCGTCCCGTTGTGCCAGCAGGACATGCTGGGCGCGCTGCTGATCTTCTCGGTCCAGGTCATCGACGGGATGCGCCGGATGGGCGTCGCCGTGACCGAGCGCGAAGCCGAGGACTACTACTACGTCTGGCGGGTGACGGGCGCGATGCTCGGCATCCCGCCCGAGGCGATGCCCGAAACCCTGCGGGCGGCCCAGGAACTGAACGCCGAGCTCGTCGAGGTGAGCTTCGGGCCGTCGGCCGAAGGCGTCGAGCTGACCCGCAACCTCGTGCGCCTGTACGAGAACATGGTGCCCGGCAAGGCCTTCGACGGCGTCGTCGCGGCGATGGTCCGCCGGGTCGTCACGCCGGAGGTCGCCGACTGGCTCGAGGTACCCCGCTCGCGCGGCTGGGGCCGCGCGGTCGGTGCCGGCGTCCGGGTGATGCGGCTGCTGGAGCGGTCGGAGGACCGCAGCCGCGCGGCGACGGCGGTGCTCGACAAGGCGGGCGCCCTGCTGCTCGGCGGCAGCGTCCGCACCCTCACCGACGGGCAGCCGACCGCGCTGACCATCCCGGCCGGCCTGCGCGAGAAGTGGCTCGCGGCGGGCGTCTGCCCGGTCGCCCCGCAACGGGCGTGACGCCGCGGTCAGCCCGGCCGGCGACCGCCGATCAACGAGAGCAGTGTCTTCGCGGCGATGTACGCGTCGGTGGCGTGGTGGGCGGCGAGCTTCAGCACGTCGAGGTCGAGCGCGGTCGTGGCGTTGGGGATGGCCAGCACGGTCAGGCCGGCCGCGTGGGCCGAGCGGATGCCGGAACCGGAGTCCTCGACCGCGACGCACTGCCGGGGCGGCACGTCGAGGCGGTGCGCGGCGAAGAGGTACGGATCCGGCGCGGGTTTGCCGCACCGGACGTCGTCGCCGGTCACGGTCGTGGTGAGGTGGCGGCCGAGCCCGAAGGCGGTGATCGCGGCCCGGACGTAGCGCCCGGGTGAGGCCGACACCAGGCCGGCCGGGCCCAGCGCGGCCGCTGTGGTGACCAGGTCGGCGGCCCCGGGGAGCAGGCCGAACCGGCCTTCGCCGAGCGCGGCGACCATGCCGTCGAGGCACGCGGTCGCCGCCGCCTCGGGGGTGAGGCCGACGCAGCGGTGCGCGAGGTAGGCGGACCAGCTGCCGGTGCTGGTGCCCTGGATCGCCGCCCAGTCGTCCGGCGTCCACGCGTAACCGTGGCGGGTGGCGACGGCGCCGATGACGTGCTGCCAGGTCGCGGCGCTGTCGGCCAGGGTCTCGTCGAGGTCGAAGACGGTGGCGACGAGCATCAGCGGGCCGCGGCGGGCTGCGCCGCGTACGCGGCGATCTGTTCGATGGACACGACTTTCAGCCACTGCCGGTCGGCGAGCGCGCGCAGCTGGGGCAGCCGGGCGACGCTGCCGTCGTCGTTGCACACCTCGCTGATCACGGCGACCGGCGCGAGGCCGCACAAGCGCATCAGCTCGACCGCCGCCTCGGTGTGGCCGCGTCGCTCGGTGAGGCCGCCGGGGCGGGCGCGCAGCGGGAAGACGTGACCCGGCCGGCACACCATGCCCGGCGTGGTCGCGGGATCGGCGAGGACCCGGAGGGTGTGGGCGCGGTCGGCCGCCGAGATGCCGGACTCGATGCCGGCGACGGCGTCGACCGACACGGTGTACGCCGTTTCGGCGGGATCTTCGTTGGCCGGCACCATCGGCGGCAGGAGGAGCCGCTCGGTGAGCTCGGGGGCCATCGGCGCGCAGATCAGGCCGCTGGTGTGGCGCATGTAGAAGGCGAGCGCCGGCGCGGTGGCGTGTTCGGCGGCCATGATGAGGTCGCCTTCGTTCTCGCGGTCCTCGTCGTCGACGACGATCACCGGCCGCCCGGACCGGATGTCCGCGAGCGCGCCCGGCACGGTGTCCAAAGCGGACGATCGGTCGCGGCGAACCTGGTGGGGTACGGCGAGATCCATGGAGTGTCCTTTCGGGGCGATCACCGGGCGCGGCGCGAAGAGCGCCTTTCATGATCGACATTTCGGTGGCGCGCCGCACCCCGAACCCGTGCCGGTAACCCGAAGCAGTGAACCGGCCACGTCACTTCGCGATGCGGGCCTCGATGCCGTCGAGCAGGAAGTCGAGGCCCATCCGGAAGGTCTGGTCGGCGTCCAGGTGGGCGGCGTCGCGCACCACCGTGGCCAGCGCGGGATGCCGGCCGTCGGCGAAGGTGCGGACCAGGTACGGCCCGAGCGCGGCCTGCCAGCGCTTCTCATCCATCCCGGTGGCTCGCTCGGCCCGCCGGGCGACGATCTCGCGGCGCACCGCGCCGGCCACGTACGCGTTGACCGCGGCGGCCGTCGGCATCACGGCGTCCAGGCCGACGGCGTCCAGCGCGGCCACCACCGTCTCGCCGTTGGCCAGCGCGTTCGGCCCGAGCTGCGGCCGCCCGCCCAGCAGGTCGGCGAACCACTCGTGCTGGTGGACGACGCGGCGGACGGCTTCGGCGTGCGACCGCAGCACCTCCCGCCAGCCGTCGCCGGCCGGCCGGATCTCGGCGTAGACGGCGTCGACCATCAGGTCGAGCAGCTCCTCCTTGCTCGCGATGTAGCCGTACAGCCGCATCGGGCCGACGTCCAGCTTCGCGGCGACCTTGCGCAGCGACACCGCGTCCAGGCCGTCCGCGTCGGCCAGCCCGATCGCCGCGCGCACGATCCGCTCCCGGCTCAACGGGGCGAGCACCGGTCGATCCGGCGGTTCCGGCCGTTCCCACACCAACATGCCGCAGACGATACATCGCATGATGAGATACGCTGTATCCGTCAATACACTGTATCGAAGGGGGACCCGATGACCATCGCCATCGTCGGAGCCGGTCTTGGTGGCCTGGCTCTCGCCCGGGTGCTGCACGTGCACGGCATCGACGCCGTCGTCTACGAACGCGAGCCGTCACGCGACGCGCGCGGCCAGGGCGGCATGCTCGACATCCACTCCGGTCAGCGGGCGCTGCACGAGGCCGGCCTGATCGACGGGTTCCACGCGATCGCCCGCGGTGAAGGCCAGGACATGCGGCTCCTCCAGCCGGACGGCACCCTGCTGCTCCAGGAGGACACGCCCGACGACGCGCCGCTGCTGCGCCCCGAGGTCGACCGCGCCGACCTGCGCGACCTGTTCCTGGACGCCCTCCCTGAAGGCGCGGTGCGCTGGGGGCACGCGTTCGAGTCCGCCGGCAACGGCGTGCTGCGCTTCACCGACGGCCGCAGTACGACGTACGACCTGCTGGTCGGCGCGGACGGCGCGCAGTCCCGGGTCCGCGCGCTGCTCACCGACGCCCGCCCGGCGCACATCGGCCAGAACATCGTCGAGGTCGGCATCCCCGACATCGACCGCACGCATCCCGGCCTCGCGGCGATGGTCGGGCGCGGCAACTACTGGGTGTTCGGCGACGGGCTCTCCCTGGCCGCGCAACGCAACGGCGACGGCCGGGTCCGCATCGGCCTCAGCTTCTACAACACCGGCGAGGACTGGATCGCCACCTGCGGAATCCCGTTCGACGACCCGGCCGCCGCCCGGGCGCGGCTGATCGACCTGCTCGCCGGCTGGGACCCGCGGATCACCGCGCTGATCGCGGCCTGCGACGACACGGTCGTGGCGCGCGCGATCACCACGCTCCCGGCCGGCCTGACCTGGCCGTCGACGCCGGACGTCACGCTGATCGGCGACGCCGCGCACCTGATGCCGCCGGTGGGGGAGGGCGCGAACATGGCGCTGCTCGACGGCGCCCTGCTGGGCCTCGCGCTGGCCGCGCACCCGGACGACGTTCCCGCCGCCATCGGGGAGTACGAACGCGAGATGTACGAGCGCACCAGCGCGGCCGCCCGGATGTCCGCGGGCATGCAGGAGCTGCTGATGTCGCCGGACGCGGCCGAGCGGCTGCTCGCGTTCTTCCAGCCCGGCTGACGGAACGGCGCCGGTCAGGCGGGCGGCCAGTTGCGCAGGGCGACGTCGGCCACCTGCTGCAGCTCGTCGTGGGCGGCGCCGCCCGCGGCCTGGACGGCGATGCCGTTCGCCACCGTCATGACGTACCGGGCGAGCAGCTCCGGATCGGCATCCGGGGGCAGGTCGCCGTCGTCGACGGCCCGCCGGAACCGGTCGCGCAGGTGTACGCGGCCCCGGTCGCGCCAGGCGGTGAGGAGGTCGCGGGCCGTCCGCCCGGCCTCGCCGGCGGCCAGTGAGCCCTGGACGCTCAGGCAGCCGGCCGGGTCGCCGGGGTGGGTGCTCGTGGCGACCGAGCCGGCCAGGAACGTCGTGGCCACCTCCCGGGCGGTCGGCTGCCGCAGCGCGCGGGCCACGTACGCGGCCGGGCCCTGCTCGTAGCGTTCGAGGACCTTGCGGAACAGGTCTTCTTTGTTGCCGAAGGCCGCGTACATGCTCGTTTTCGTGATGCCCATGGCGGCGGTCAGGTCGGCCAGGCTCGCGCCTTCGTAGCCCTGCTCCCAGAAGACGGCCATGGCCCGCCCGAGGGCCGCGTCGGCGTCGAACCCCCGCGGTCGTCCGATCGGTGCCTTCATGGTGCCCATCATACCCCTTCGGTACCGGTCGGTTCGGAAGTGCTACGGTCGAAATCTGTACCGATCGGTTCCGAAATCAGTGGAGGTCCGGACATGGGCAAGCTGGCAGGCAAGACGGCGGTCGTCACCGGCGGCGGCACGCGGGGGATCGGCCGGGCCACGGCCGCGCGGCTGGCCGCCGAAGGAGCGCACGTGTTCATCACCGGCCGGCGCGAGACCGAGCTGGCCGAGGCCGTCGAGGTCATCGGCTCGGGCGTCACCGCGGTGCCGGGCGACATCACCGACCCGGCCGACCTGGACCGGCTCTACGACGCGGTCCGCGAGCGCGGTCAGGGCCTGGACGTGCTGTTCGCCAACGCGGCCACCGCCGCGTTCGCGACGCTCGAGCAGGTCACCGCGGCGGAGTACGACCGGATCTTCGACGTCAACGTCAAGGGCACGCTGCTCACCGTGCAGAAGGCGCTGCCGCTGCTCAACGACGGCGCGTCGGTGATCCTGAACGCCTCCACCGCCGCCGACAACGGCACCCCGGCCTTCGGGTTGTACGCGGCGTCCAAGGCCGCCGTCCGGTCGTTCGCGCGGACCTGGGCCCACGAGCTGGTGGGCCGGGGCATCCGCGTCAACGCCGTCTCGCCGGGGCCGATCGACACCAACGGGATCACCGAGCTGGTCGGCGCGGAGAACGCGGACGACTTCAAGGCGAAACTGGGCGGCGACATCGCGATCGGCCGGATGGGCCGCCCGGAGGAAGCGGCCGCGGCGGTGGCGTTCCTCGCCTCCGCGGACAGCAGCTTCGTCATCGGCAGCAACCTCTACGTCGACGGCGGGGAGAACCAGATCTGAACCGCGCTTGACTTCAAGCACTTGAGGTTCTGCAAGCTGGTCCCATGGCAGCACGAGTCGCGGGTGAACAGGTGTGGCTGACGATCCTGGAGGCGTCGCGGCGCAGCGGGCTGAGCGAGCCCACCTTGCGCTACTACGAGCAGATCGGGCTGATCGGCCCGGTGCCGCGGGACCCGAGCAGCGGGCACCGCCGGTACGACGCGGCGGCCATGGACGTCCTCGACTCGCTGGGCTGCCTGCGTTCGGCGGGCCTGCGGGTCGAGGACCTGCGGCGGTACCTGGACCTGCTGGCCCGCGGCGACGCGGCGGCCGCCGAGCAGCGTGAGCTGTTCGACCACCACGCCGGCCGGCTGGAAGCCGAGATCGAGCGGCTGACGCTGCGGCTGGAGTACCTGCGCCTGAAGGCGCGGCTGTGGGACGCCCGCGACCGGGGCGACACCGCCGCGGCGCAGGGCCTGATCCCGCGGCTCGTGGGCCTGATCGAACGTTTCTGACCGCACTGCGAAGGACACCTGAATGAACGACGACACCCGGCCGGCCGACACGCTCGTGCTGGTCACCGGCGGCACCGGCCACCTCGGCGGCCACAGCATCACGCGGCTGCTGGCCGAGGGCTACCGCGTCCGCACGACCGTGCGTGATCTCGGCCGCGCGGCCGAGATCACGCACGCGTTGGAGGTGGTGCAGGCCGACCTCGGCGCCGACGACGGCTGGGCCGCGGCGACCGAGGGCGTCGACTACGTGCTGCACGTGGCGTCGCCGTTCCCGCCCGGCGCGCCGGAGGACGACGACGAGGTGATCCGCCCGGCCCGCGACGGCGCCGTGCGGGTCCTCGCCGCCGCCCGGGAGGCCGGCGTCCGGCGGGTGGTGCTGACGTCGTCGTTCGCCGCGGTCGGCTACAGCGCCGAGCCCCGCGAGGAGTACACCGAGGCCGACTGGACCGACCCCGCCGACCCCAACAGCGCCTACGTCCGGTCGAAGGTCATCGCCGAACGCGCGGCCTGGGACCAGGTGCGGTCGGCGGGCGGCCCGGAACTGGCCGTGATCAACCCGACGGGCATCTTCGGCCCGGTCTCCGGCGGGCGCCTCTCGTCGTCGGTCGGGCTGGTGCGGGCGGTGCTGGACGGCGCGATGCCGGTGGTGCCACCGTTGTCGTTCGGGGTCGTCGACGTCCGCGACGTCGCCGACCTGCACGTCCGGGCGATGACCCACCCTCAGGCCGCGGGCGAGCGGTTCCTCGCCACGGCGGGCGCGTCGATCAGCTTCCTGGACCTGGCCCGGATGGTCGGCGGGCCCGGACTGTCCACTGTGGAGCTGACCGCCGAGCAGGTGCGGGCGGCCGCCGAAACCGACCCCGCCATGCGGGAAGCGGCGGCCCGCCTGGGCCGCGTCCCGGTCATCCGCACCACGAAGGCCCGGACGGTGCTGGGCTGGCGGCCCCGCCCGGTCGAGGAGACCGTGGCCGACACCGTCCGCAGCCTCACGGCCGCTTCGGCGTCACGCGGGTAAGCCGGGTCGCGGTCCCGTCAGCTTTGCCGGAGGTTGCCGATCACGAGTTCGGCCATCTTCGCGACGCCACCGCAGCGGTCCTTGTCCCAGTAGCTGCCGGGCAGGTCCTTGCCCTGGATGTCGAAGGTGAGCATCTGCTCTTCGGTGACCTGCACGGAAACGGAGCACTCATCGGTGTGCCCGAACACGTGGTAGACGACCGCCGGAAGGCCGTCGACGGACGTCTCGGTCCACGGCTCCAGCTTGCCGTCCTCCTTCAGGGGCGAGGCCGCCAGTTCGTCGAGGGTCTTCGGGCTCTCGATCGGCTTCGCCGCCGACACGAGCGCCCCGCCGTGGTTCGTCCAGGAGCAGCCGAACGCGGGTGGGACGGTCTGCCGGTTCGCGCGGACGTCATCAGGCGGATCGGCCACGACGGCGGCGACTTGGTCCTTGGTGAGCAGAGCGCACGGGTCCGAGTCGAACCTCGCCAGGTCGACCGGCCGCTCGACCTGGGCGAGCGGCAGCGGCGCACCGGTCCGAGCCGAAGCCGGCGGCTGGGAGAGCAGGCGTTCCGGTTTTGACGGCCCGCACGCACTGAGCAGACCGGTAGCGAGGATCGCGATGCCGAGCATGGGCAAGCACTTCACGCCGGCACCGCCGTCGGGTCGATGCGCCACCGCTTCTCGTTGTCCATTCCGGAGTTCCCGGGCATCTCGGGGATGTCCGGGAAGTCGGTGTTGCCCTGCACCAATGCGGTGGCCTGCTTGGTGAACCCGCCCAACGTGGTCTGGGCTTGTGCGAACAGCCCGACGACTCCCTGGACGAGAGCGGAGAACGCGTCGACCACGGTGTCCAGGACCTCTTTGGACGTGAAGATGTCGACGATGGGGATCTCCGCGGTCAGGATCGCGATGATCGTCTTGTAACCCAGCTTTCCCAGTTCGACGGCGCACGTTCCGATGAACTCGATGGCCTTGCTGTAGGTCTCGATCACGCAGCCGGCGATTTCGGAGAGAACGCCGGACATGCTCGCGACCACGTTCTGCTGGCTTTCGAGCGCTTTCCCCACCCGACCCGCATAGGTGGTGAACTGGGCGGCGCCGCGGCCGCTCCAGGTGCCGCTCACGGCCTGAACGGCATCGTCGATGTCGTCGCCGGCGTCCGCGAGGGTGTGGTTCTTCGCGAATTCCATGGCCAGGCCCTGGACCTGGACCGCGTTGCCCAGCAGGTTGTTCCGGACGTCCGCCAGCAGGTCGAGGATGTCGACCCGGCCGAGGAGCTGCGCGATCTGCCGGACCTTCCCGTCGGCTTCTTCCGGATAGGGCTGCGGCGCCGCGGCCGGGTTCGGCGGGACGACTGTCGGTGTGGTCATGGTCAGTTCAGCCCCTTTTCCTGGTCACGCAACCGCTTGAAGTCCTCTTCGTCCTGGGTTTCGTAGTAGTCGGCGGCTTTGTCCAGCGCTTCCGCGAACCGTCCCAGCTGCACCGCACCCTTGCCGGTCTTGTCGCGGATGCCGCCGAGGGCGTCGTTGAAAGCCCTGACGACGTTCGCCCGGACCCCCAGCATCCCGACGTCGTCGTCGCGAAGGACCATCTGCGACAGGTCGTCGTCGCCGAACTTCACGACCTTGTCGCGCGCGGCGAAGATGTCGTCGGTCGCCGCCCGCAAGGCCTCGGGATAGACCTCGAAGCCCGAACCGGCCGCGGCGTTGCCGAGGGGGTTGAAGTTGCCGGTGCTCATCGGGCCTCCCGAGCCGCGTCGTCGACCATGCCCTTGCGGCGGGCCGAAGCCGCCGACTCCGCGTTGCTGATCGCACGCAGGACGTGTCCCGCCAGACTGGCGCCGGACTGCCCGGCGACCGCGTCACGAGCGAGGTCCACCGAAACCAGGCCGCCCGACCCGTCCACCGTCACGGTGCCGAGGCCCGCGCCGATGGTCAGGACCAAGGGCAGGTCGTCCCCGGCCTGCGCCGCCTGCTCCACAGCCGCGACTCGCGCGTCGATCTCTTTCGCGAGGTTGTAGAGTCTCTGTTCGCTGTTCACCAGCGCGCACCTCCCGAGTCCGGCTCGTCGGTCAGGAAGTCGAGCTCCTCGAAGTTCTCCTCCTCGGCCGGCGCGACCGGCCGGCGGACGGGCTCCGGAGCGACCGGTTGCCGCTGCGGCAGGAGCCCGGTGGCCGGCGGAGGTGCCGATGGCTTGCCGAACAACGCGTTCAGCTGCGGCAGCGACGCGGTGCGTGCCTCGTTTCGTGCGTTTCGGACGGCCTCGACGATGGCGAGGCCCAGCTTCTGCGCGTGTGCGCCGTACAGCGCCCGGTCGTCGATCCGCAGGTCGACGAGCTTTCCCTGGCCGGTGACGACCGCGGTGACGGGCTGCTCGGCCGACCTCGCGGTGTGCCGGGCGGCCGCGAGCCGCGCGTCCAGTTCAGCGGCATGCTGCTGCATCAACCGGAGATCGTGGTGTGGTGCGGTCATGACCGCAGCACGGCGTCGAACATCCATCCCCCCTACTCCAGGTCCCGTCGTCATGACGGAACGTGCCCGCGCAGCACCCTACTGGGGGACGGGGACGAGGCAACCAGGCCCTGGAAACCGACACGGCGCACGTGCTGATCATCACCGCATTCGCGGGTCGTGCGATGGGTCGGGGTACATCGGCGGGCAGCCGTCCTCGATGGCTTCCGGGCGTAGTTCGTAGTGCCAGGGTTCGTTGCGGTAGATCTGGCACAGCCCGTACCCCGCACCGTGCTCGGACAGCCACCTCCTGGCTTCCGCGGGGCCGATGTCGACCGCGTCTCCCGAGACGTGGGCCGACGTCGACGGGGTGGCTACCCAGCGGGCGGCTTCCTGCTCCGAGCCGTACTTCGCGACCGCCTCCCGGCGTAGCCGTTCCTGGTACTCCGGGGAACGCCAGCCGCCGTTGACGGCGAAGTCGATGCCCGCTTCCTTTGCGGCTCGGCGCAGGGCTTCGCGCAGTGCGGGATCCAGGTTGGCCACGGCCGGTACGTCGTCGTCGAAGATCGTCGCCGGGGCGGGGATCGCGCCGTGCGCCCGGGCTTGTTCGCTGGTGGACATGCCTTCAGCCAAGGCACTTCGGTGTTGCCGGCCCGTACGGCGTTTTCGATAGGCCGGCGATAGGCGCCGGCTCGTAGCATCGGGCTCATGCGTGTGCTGATCGTCGAGGACGAGCCCTACATGGCCGTGGCCATCCGCGACGGGCTGCGGCTGGAGGCGATCGCCGCCGACATCGCCGGTGACGGCGACACCGCGCTGGAGCTGCTGGGCGTCAACTCCTACGACATCGCCGTCCTCGACCGCGACATCCCCGGGCCCTCCGGTGACGAGATCGCCGAGAGCATCGTCGCCTCCGGCAGCGGCATGCCGATCCTCATGCTCACCGCCGCGGACCGGATCGACGACAAGGCGTCCGGGTTCGAGCTCGGTGCCGACGACTACCTCACCAAGCCGTTCGACCTGCGCGAGCTCGTCCTGCGGCTGCGGGCGCTCGACCGCCGGCGCGCGCACGCCCGGCCGCCGGTCCGCGAGATCGCGGGCCTGCGGCTGGACCCCTTCCGCCGCGAGGTCTACCGGGACGACCGGTACGTCGCGCTCACCCGGAAGCAGTTCGCCGTGCTCGAGGTGCTCGTCGCGGCCGAAGGCGGGGTCGTGAGCGCCGAAGACCTGCTGGAACGGGCGTGGGACGAGAACGCCGACCCCTTCACCAACGCCGTCCGCATCACCGTCTCGGCCCTGCGCAAACGCCTCGGCGAACCCTGGATCATCACCACCGTGGCCGGCGTCGGCTACCGCATCGATGCGGGAGGGGACCGTGGCTAGGCAGCCCGGGCTGAGCGTCCGGGTCAAGCTCACCCTCAGCTACGCCGGGGTCATCCTGCTCGCCGGGGCCCTGCTGCTCGCGGTCGTGTGGGTGTTCCTGCTGCGGTACGTCCCCGAGGTGATCGAGGCGCCGCCCGGCCGGCTCGGCTCGATAGCCGTACCCGACCGCTCGGACCTGCTGGCCGCGTTCACGCCGAAGGCCGCCGTCGCGCTGCTGTTCCTGCTGGTCTTCGGCCTCCTGGGCGGCTGGCTCCTCGCCGGCAGCATGCTCGCGCCGCTGACCCGCATCACCAACGCCACCCGCCTGGCCACGAACGGCTCGCTGTCCCACCGGGTCCAGCTGGAAGGCCGGGAAGACGAGTTCCGCGAGCTCGCCGACGCCTTCGACACCATGCTCGCGCGGCTCGAAGCGCACGACGCCGAGCAGCAGCGGTTCGCGGCCAACGCGTCCCACGAGCTGCGCACCCCGCTGGCGATCACGCAGACGCTCCTCGACGTGGCGCGCAAGGACCCGGACCGCGACGCCGGTGAGCTCGTCGAGCGCCTCCACTTCGTCAACACCCGGGCGATCGACCTCACCGAAGCGCTGCTCATGCTCAGCCGCGCCAACCGGCGGTCCTTCAGCCGCGAGCACGTCGACCTGTCGCTCGCCGCGGAAGAAGCCGCGGAAACGCTGCTGCCGCTCGCGGAGAAGCACGGCGTCACCATCGAGACCTCCGGCGACTTGGCCCGCACCACCGGCTCGCACGCGCTCCTGCTGCAGCTGACGACGAACCTGGTGCACAACGCGATCGTCCACAACGTGCCGGACCGGGGCACCGTGTCGGTCACGACCGGGGTCCGCCGCGGAACCGTCGTGCTCATCGTCGAGAACACCGGCGAGCACCTCACCCCGCAGGTGCTCTCGACGCTGGCCGAACCGTTCCAGCGCGGCACCGCGCGCGTCCACGGCGAGCACACCGGCGTCGGCCTCGGCCTGGCCATCGTCAAGAGCATCACCCAGGCCCACGACGGCAGCCTCACCCTCACCGCCCGCCCCGGCGGCGGGCTCCGCGTCACGGTGCAGGTCCCCGCCGCCGCACCCGGTGGGTGACGGCGTCAGCCGGCGATCGCCGTGAGCACATACCGGGCCAGGGTGTCGCCCGCGTCGGGGGTGCCGGCCGCCGACGCGCGCGCCGACATCGCCGCGATCCGCGCGGGGTCGGTCAGCACCGGGATCAGGGTGGACTCGATCCAGGCCGGGCGGAGGCCGGCGTCGTCGACGAGCAACGCCCCGCCGGCCGCGACGACCGGGCCGGCGTTCAGGCCCTGCTCACCGCCGCGCAGCGGCAGCGGGACGTACGCGGCGGGCAGGCCGGCCGCGGCCAGCTCGGCGCACGTCATCGCCCCCGAGCGGCAGAGCACGAAGTCGGCCGCGGCGTAGGCGTACCGCATCTCGTCGACGTAGGGGAGGACCACGTACGGCGGCTCGCCGGCCGGCACCTCGACCGCGTGACGCGGCCCGGTGATGTGCAGGACCTGGACGCCGGCGGCGCGCAACGCCGGGGCCGCGCCGGCCGCCGCGGTGTTGAGCGTGCGGGCGCCCTGCGAACCGCCGGTGACCAGCAGCACCGGCCCGCCGGGGCGCAGGCCGAACCGCTGCCGGGCGGCGTCGCGCAGCGCGGGCCGGTCGAGCCCGGCGATCGCCCGCCGCAGCGGGATCCCGATGGCCGTCGCGTGGGCCAGCCGGACGCCCGGCGCGGCGGTGAACACGTGGGTCGTCAGCCGGGCGGCCAGCCGGTTGGCCACGCCGGGCCGGGCGTTCGCCTCGTGGACGACGATCGGCAGGCCCCGCCGGCGGGCGGCGAGGTAGGCCGCCATCGCGACGTAGCCGCCGAAGCCCACGACGACGTCGGCCCGGACGCGGTCGAGCACCGCCCCGGCCGCCCGCACCGAGTCGCGCAGCCGGCCGGGCGTCCGCACCAGGTCCCGGTTCAGCTCGCGCGGCAGCGGCGCCGGCGGGATGAGCTCGAGCGGGTAGCCGCGGGCCGGGATGAGCGTGGTGTCCAGGCCGCGGACCGTGCCCAGGGCGGTGATCCCGGCCGCGGGTTCCAGGCGGCGCAGCGCGTCGGCGAAGTTCAGCATCGGCTCGATGTGCCCGGCCGAATGACCGCCGGCGACGACGACCCGGCTAGACGATGGGGAAGTCAAAGTACCGGTCCGGATGAGGTTCGTCCTTCAGCGTGTAGTGCCACCACTCGGACTCGTACGCGGTGAACCCGCAGGACTCCATGACGGACCGGAGGTGACGGCGGTTGGCCGCGTCGGCCGGCGCGACGCCCGGCGCGTCGTGGTGCGAGAGCACGTCCATCAGGTCGTGGCCGCCGCCCATCGCCGCGAGCTCGCCGGTGGCCAGGTGGTAGAGCGTCAGGTCGACGGTGCTGCCCCGGCTGTGGCCCGACTTGGCGGCCACGTAACCCTTTTCGAACATCTCGGCCCGGCCGATGTTGGGGTGGTGGCGTGCCTTCGCCCGGCCGTCCTCCGGCTGGGCCGCCCAGCGCCGGAAGCAGTCGACGGCGCGTTGCGGGCGGTAGCCGTCCCAGAGCAGCAGGCCGAAGCCGAGGGTCTCGGCCTTCTCCTGCGCGTTCTCCAGCGCGGCGCACAACGCCGTGGTGCCGACGATCCGGTTCGCCAGGTAGCCGTCCACGGGTTTGCCGGTGAAGTTGTCCCAGGTGGCGTACTTGGCGTCCCAGCGGATCCCGGGCACGTGCTCGTCCACGAAGACGAAATCGCCGTTCATCGGTCTTTCCCGGTCAGGGCCAGCGACACGACCCGGTCGAGCACCTCGGCGAGCGGCAACCCGGCGGCCGCCATCATCCTCGGGTACCGGCTGTAGGAGGTCAGGCCGGGCAGGGTGTTGACCTCGTTGAGGACCACGGTTCCGTCGTCGGTCAGGAACATGTCCACTCGCGACAGTCCTTTGCAGCCCAGCGCGCGGTAGATGGCCTTCGCCGTCTCCTGGACGAGCGCGCGCGTTTCCGCCGGGATGTCGGCGGGCACGGTGATCGTCGAGTTCTCGGAACCGCTTTCCGGCGCGCTCTCCTGGTGGATGCGGAAGAACCCGTGGGACAGCGAGATCCGGTCCACTTCGCCGACGGTCAGCTCGCCGTCGTTGCCGAGGACCGCGCAGCCGACCTCGCTGCCGGCGACGGCCTCCTCGATCAGCACCTTCGAGTCGTACTGGCGCGCGGTCTCCACCGCGGCCGGCAGGTCGTCCGGGCCGGACACCTTGCCGACGCCGAAGGACGACCCCGACCGGGCCGGCTTCACGAAGACGGGATAGGTGAGCCGGCCGGGGTCGGGCTGCTCGTTCGGCGGGACGATCCGGAAGCCCGGCGTCGCGATGCCGGCGGCGCCGGCGACGACGTAGGCGAGCGACTTGTCCATGCACAGCGCGGAACCGGGGACGTCACAGCCGACGTACGGGATGCCGGACAGCTCCAGCAGCCCCTGCAGCGCGCCGTCTTCGCCGTGCTTCCCGTGCAGCACGGGCAGCACGACGTCCAGGCCGATCGTCCGGTGGTGGCCGTCTTCCAGGACGACCAGCCCACCGACGCTCCGGTCCGGCGACAGCACGGCCGGGCGGCAGTCGCCGTGCTCCCAGTCCGGGCCCGGGCCGTCGCAGAGCCGCCATTCGCCGGCCTTCGTGATCCCGATCCAGAACGGTTCGTACTTCGTGGCGTCGAGGTGCCTCGCGACCTCCTGCGCGGACTTGACGGAGACGAGGTGTTCTTCGGAGATGCCCCCGAAGATGATTCCGGTCTTCATATCCAGTGCTGCTTTCTGCTGGCGAAGTTCAGGCAGTTGACCAGGGAGTTCTCGACGGTGTCGCGCAGGGCGTGGTCCGTGTAGTAGGCGGTGTGCGGGCTGATGACGACGTTCGGCAGGTCCCGCAACCGCGTCAGCACACCGCTTTCGACGGGCTTGCCCCGGTGGTCTTCGTAGAAGATCCCGTCTTCGCCTTCGAGGACGTCCAATGCGGCACCGCCCAGTCCGCCGCGTTCCAGCGCCGCGACGAGGGCCTCGGTGTCGAGCAGCGCACCGCGGCCGGTGTTGACGACGTACGCGCCGCGTTTCATCTCCTCGATGCGTTCACGGCCGAGGAGGTGGTGCGTCTCGGCGGTGAGCGGCGTGTGCAGGGTGACGATGTCGCTGCGGCGCACCAAGTCGTCGAGCGGAACGTAGTCGGCCGACGTTTCGCGGCGGGTGTCGTAGGCCAGCACCCGGCTGCCGAAACCCCGCAGCCGGGCCATGACCGCCGCGCCGATGCGTCCCGTGCCGATGATCCCGACGGTCAGGTCGCGCAGTTCCTTCCCGCGGGTTTCGTTCAGCCGGTAGTCGTGGACGTCCGCGCGCCGGAGGGTCGATCGGGCGCCCCGCACCGCCATCAACATCAGCATCAACGTGTAGTCGGCGACGCTGTCGGGGGAGTAGGAGACGGTCTCGACGGTGATGCCGACACTCTCCGCGTAGGTCTCGTCGAGGTGGTTGCAGCCGATGCTTCTGGTGGAGAGGTACCGCACGCCGGCCCGGCTGAGCGCGAGCAGGGTGTCGTCGGTGATCCGGGTCTTGTGGCCCACGCTGACGCACCGGTTCCCGGACGCCAGGCCGGCAGTCGCTTCGGAGACGGCGTCTTCGGTGACGGTCAGGGTGACGCCGAAACGTGCCGCCAGTTCCCGGAACAGGACGGCTTCGTCGGGCTCGCACCCGTAGACCGTGATCCCCGGGCCCGGCGCGGCGGCGAACGACCACGGCGCCCCCGGCCGGGTGCGGCGGCCGGCGGTGCGCGCCGGTTCGCTGTAGGTCATGCGGCCAGTCAACGCACGGTGCTGTTGCCGGCACGTATGCGGGAATCGATACGCCGGCGATATGCCGGGCTCAGGACCCGCTTTCCCGCAGCAGCCGGACTTTCGCCCAGGTCTCGTCGTCGGCCGGGGTGTAGGTGGTGAGCTTGAGCTCCGATCGCTCGCCGAGCCACAGCTGCGTGTAGTCCAGCGTGAGCAGGCCGACTTCGGGGTGCAGGTAGCGCTTCGTGAAGTTCTCCGGCGCCCGCACGTCGTGCTGCTCCCACAGGCGCACGAAGTCCGGGGAGTCCTGCCGCAGCCGTTTCACCAGGGTCTTCCGGCTGGAGTCGGCGGCGTGCGACGCCATGCCCGCGCGGAACCGGCCGGCCAGGCGCGTCGCGGCGTCCTCCCAGTCGAGGACCCGGGCCCGCCACCGCGCCGACGTGAACATGAGCAGCAGCAGGTTGCGGTCTTCGAACGGCACGTCGTCGAGCCCGCCGACCAGGTGCTCGTACGCGTGGTTGTACGCGAGCAGATCGAACCGCGCGTTGATCACGGCGGCCGGGATCGGCTCCAGGTGCCGCACCATCACCAGCACGGCGTCCGGGATGGCCTTGCCGTCGCGGCTCATCGGCGGCGCGGGGTGGCCGGCCAGCTCGTAGAGGTGGACGCGCTCGTACGGGTCGAGCCGCAGGGTGGTCGCGATCGCGGCCAGCACCTGGTCCGAGACGGTGATGTCCCGCCCCTGCTCCAGCCACGTGTACCAGGTCACGCCCATGCCCGCGAGGTACGCGACCTCCTCGCGGCGCAGCCCCGGGGTGCGCCGGCGGCCCGTGGGCGGCAGGCCGGCCTGCTCCGGGGAGAGGCGTTCCCGCCGGCTGCGCAGGAAGGCCGTCAGCTCCTGCCGCCGGACCTGGTCGTCGGTCGGCGCGGACGTTGTCATGGGTCCACTGTGCCACCGCGCGAAGCCGGGTGCCAGGTGGTGCGGATACCCCCATAAACACACTCTGGCACCTGGATAACGCCAAGCGCAGAGTGGAGTTCAGTCACTCAGCACCACTCCGGAGGTCATCGCCATGCCCACCCCCTTGATGTCGACGGTCGCCCTGGTCACGGGGGCCAGCAGCGGCATCGGTCAGGCCACCGCCCGCCGGCTCGCGGCCCAGGGCGCCACCGTCGTGCTGGTCGCGCGCCGGCAGGACCGGATCGACGTCCTGGCCAAAGAGATCGACGAAGACGGCGGCCGGGCCGTCGCGCTGGCCGCCGACCTGACCGAAGCCGAGGCCGCCACCCGCGTCGTCGCCACCGCCGTCGAGCAGCTCGGCCGGCTGGACACCTTGGTCAACGCGGCGGGCGTGATGCTCACCGGCGACTCGCTCCGGGCCCCGCTGGACGAGTGGCAGCGGATGGTCGACATCAACGTCAACGGCCTGCTGTACGTCACGAAGGCCGCGCTGCCGCACCTCGTCGACGCCGCCCGCACCAGCCCGCGGCAGGTCGCCGACGTGGTCAACATCAGCTCGATCGCCGGCCGCTTCGTCATCCCCAACGCCGCTGTCTACAACGCGACCAAGTTCGGCGTCACCGCCGCGACCGAGGCGTGGCGGCAGGAGTTCTCGCGGCGCAACGTCCGGTTCGCCGTCGTCGAGCCGGGCCTCGTGGAGACCGAGCTGCAGAGCCACCAGCAGGAGGCCGTCCGCGAGGGCATGGCGGCCCGGTTCGCCGACGTCGAACAGCTGCACGCGGACGACATCGCCGAGGCGGTCGCCTACGTCGTCACCGGCCCGCGCCGCCGGGCGGTGGCCGAGATCGTCATCCGGCCCACGGACCAAGTCTAGGCGCCGCCCACGCTCGCCAGGGTTTCGGCCAGCACCAACGGGTTGAGGTAGTCGCGGTAGGAGACGACCAGGCCGTCCCGGACCCGGATCACCGCGATGATGGTCTGGTGCAGGGGTGCGCCGGTCGGGACGACGGTGCCGTGGACGTCGTACTCGACGATCACCACCTCCGGGTCCTTGGTCTCGTGGATCACCGTGTTGCGGTACTCCTCGAACCTGACGAGGCCATTGGCCTGGGCGGTCAGGAACTCGCGGATCTGTTCGCGTCCTTCCAGGTGGTCGGGGACGCCGGCCGGGTGGTACGGCCATTCGATGCGGCCGTCCGGGGCGATCAGGCCGACGAACGTGTCGGTGTCCATCGCGAGGCCCGCGCGCAGGACCTGCTCGACGACTTCGCGTGCGGTGGCGGTCATGACTGCTCCATTTCGTTGAACGCTCGTTGATTGAACGACTGTAGAACGAAGTGGCCCGCCGGGTCAACGGCCGTAGAATGAACCCGTGACCGAACCAAGCGCCCGCCCGTCCCGGGCGGAGCAACGCCGCCAGAGCGAGGAGCGCATCCTCGCCGCGGCCCGTAAGATCTTCGCCGAGCTGGGCTACGACCGGACCACGATCCGGGCCGTCGCGGCGGCCGCCGGGGTCGACGGCGGGCTGGTCATGCACTACTTCGGCAGCAAGGACCTGCTCTTCGCCCGCGCCTCCGAGATCCCCGCGGACGAGCTGCCCGGTGGCACGGCGGACGAGGTGGCCGAAGCGCTGCTCACGTCGCTGGGCCGGCGCCTGACCGACGAGCCGACGGCGTCCCTGGCGGTCCTGCGCTCGATGCTCACGAACGCCGACGCCGCCGATCGCTACCGGGCCGCCGGGGAGCCGCAGCTCAACCAGCTCACCGAGGCGATCCCGACGCCGGACGCCGACCTGCGCGCGAGCCTGCTCAGCGCGATCGTCCACGGCGTGGTCGCCGAGCGGTACCTGCTGCGCCTCACGCACCTCGCGGACGCGTCACCCGAGCAGATCGTCGACCTGCTGCGGCCGTGCTTCCAAAGCCTGGCCACGCCGCCGGCGGAGAAGCCGCAGTCACTCGGACCGTGACAGCGTGAGCCGGAAGCACGCCCCTTCGCCCAGCGCGGTGTCCAGCTCGACGTCGCCGCCGTGGGCCCGGGCCAGGGAGCGCGCGATGGCCAGGCCGAGCCCGGCGTCGGCGCCGCCCGAGCGGGTCCGGGCCCGGTCGGCGCGGTAGAAGCGGTCGAAGACGCGGCCCGCCTGGGTGGTGCTCAGGCCCGGGCCCCGGTCCGCCACTTCGAGCACCGCCCGGCCGTCGACCGTGCCGACGCCGATGCGGACCGGCGTGCCCGGCGGGGTGTGGGCGGCGGCGTTGCCCACGAGGTTGGTGACGACCTGCCGCAGCCGCGCTTCGTCGGCGTGCACCGGCGCGGGGCCGGGTAAGCCCGCGCCGCCCGGCCCGGTGAGCTCGACCGGCCGGGACGGGTCGAGGGCACGCAGGTCGTGCCGGGCGTCGCCGGCGAGGGTGCGCAGGTCCATCGGCGCCCGGTCGAGCTGGCTTTCGGGTGCCTCGTCGAGCTGGGCGAGCAGCAGCAGGTCCTCGGTGAGGGCGGTGAGCCGGGTGGCGTCGCGGTCGATGCGGCGCATCACCTCGTCGACGTCGGCCCGCTCGGGCAGCGCGCCCATCCGGTAGAGCTCGGTGGAGCCCTTGATGCCGAACAGCGGCGTCCGCAGCTCGTGGCTGACGTCCGAGACGAAGTCGCGCATCCGGGCCTCGGACGCGGACCGGTCGGCGAAGGCCCGTTCGAGCTGGCCGAGCATGGTGTTGAGCGACGCCGCGAGGTGCCCGATCTCCGTCCCGGGCGAGGCGAGGACGGGGACGCGCCGGGTGAGGTCGCCCTCGGCGATCGCGGCCGCCGTGTGCTCGATCCGGCGCAGCGGCCGCAGGCCCCGGCCGAGGGCGAACCAGCCGACGGCGGTCAGCAGGACGAGCAGCACGGCCCCGCCGATCAGGCTGCTCGACCGGAGCTGGGCGATCGTGGCGTCGGCCTCGGTGCGCGGCGCGGCGGCGAGCACCGTCCCGTTCCAGCCGACGGTCGGCCGGGCGACGGCGCGCCAGCGTCCCGAGCCGTCGGCGGCCGGCAGGTCCACCGCGGACCCGTCGGCGGAGATCGTGCGCAGCGCACCGGGGGCGGGCAGCGCGGCGGCGTCGAGCCGGGAGGAGTGGAGGCCACCCGCCACCGAGCCGTCGGCGTCCAGGTAGACCAGGTACGGCGTGCCGAACAGATCGAGAGCGGGATCGAGGAGTTCGGGGCGGGCGCTCGTGTTCTTCAGCCCGGGCGGCCCGGCGGCCGGCACCCGCGAGATCAGCTCGGTCAGCGACCGCAGCTGGCCGTCGAGGCGGTCGAGCTGGTAGCGCTCGACGTGGTCGGACACGACCGCGCCGATCAGCGCGAGCCCGGCCAGCAGCAGGCCCGCGGTGAGCAGCAACAGCCTGGCCCGCAGCGAAAGCCGCTTCACCGCCGGGGCTCCCGCAGCACGTAGCCCACGCCGTGCACGGTGTGGATCAGCTTGGGCTCCTCGGTGTCGACTTTCCTTCGCAAGTAGGAGATGTAGGTGTCGACGATGCTGGCGTCGCCGCCGAAGTCGTAGCGCCACACCCGGTCGAGGATCTGCGCCTTCGACACCACCCGCCCGGCGTTCTCCATCAGGTAGCGCAGCAGCCGGAACTCGGTGGCGGAGACGCGGACCGGCCGCCCGTCCCGCGTCAGCTGGTGCCCTTCGGCGTCGAGGGCGAGAGCGCCCACGGTCAGCACGCCGGCCTGCTGGCCGGTGGTCCGGCGGAGGATCGCGCGGATCCGCGCGATCAGCTCCGCCAGATCGAAGGGTTTTGTCACGTAGTCGTCGGCGCCGAGGGACAGGCCGGTGACCTTGTCGGCCTGGCGGTCGCGCGCGGTGAGGAACAGGACGGGCACCGGTGCGTGCCGCTCGCGCAACTGCCGGACGACCTCGAAGCCGTCCATGTCCGGCAGCATGACGTCGAGCAGCACCAGGTCCGGCGGGTGCGCGGTGGCCGCGGCGACGGCCTCGCCCGCCGTCGCCGCGGAGGTCACCTCGAAGCCGGCGAACCGCAGCGCGGCGGAGAGCAGCTCGCGGACGGTGGCCTCGTCGTCGACCACCAGCAGCCGCCCGGGCGTCATCGCTTCCATGCCCGCGAGGATACGGAGATCGCGCCGGCGAGCAGGCCGCTCGCGAACCCCGCCGCCGCGCCGGCCGCCAAGGCGAGCAGGGGATTCGCCGACAGCCGCGCGTCGAGGACCGGGATCGACAGCCCGAACGCCGTGACGTCGAGGTCGACGGACACCCGGGACAGCAGCGTCACGACCGCCGGCACGACGCCCGTCACCACGGCGAACACCCCGGCGCGGCGCAGCGGGCGCCCAGGGCCGGTTCGCGCGGCGGCGGCGACGGCGCAGGCCGTCAGCACCACCACCGGCACCCAGATCCACGCGCCACCGGGCTCGATCCCGTTGAAAGCGCAGGAAAGCACGCCGTCGGACGTCAAGGTCCACGGCACGCCGAGCCCGAGCAGCAGCGCGCCGGACACCGCTTGCGGCAGGACGAGCAGCACGGCACCGGCCGCCGCCGCACCGCCGAACACCCACGCGACGAGCACGCCGCCGGCGGTGACCACCCCGAAGACCGTTGCGGCGACGCGTAATCCCGGCACGAGGGCCGGGAACCGCACCACGAGCGCAGCTGCCCCGACGACCACGAGCGCCCAGACCGCCGTGGCCGTCAGCGTCGGCAGGACAGCCGCGGAGAACCCGGCGTCGACCGCGCCGCCGAACCGCGAGACCGCTCCTGTGGCGGGCCCGCAGGCGGACCCGCCACCCGAGCCGCCCGCCAGTCGCAGCGCCAGATTTCCCTTTGACAGTAACGAGATCGTGGTTACTCCCGCCACAACGGCGACGGCCGCCGTCGCGGCGCGGACGGCCAGCCCGTCCCGGCCGTGCCGCAGCACCAGCGCCCCGAGCACCACCGCGCCCGCCAGGGAGACACCCAGCGGCATGACGTCGACGGCGCCGTGGACGGCGATCGGCAGCGCGCCGGCCGGGGTCGCGACGACGTCCGCCGAGCCGCCCACGGCCAGGGCGACGACCGTCGCGGTCAGCGCCGTGAGGTCGCCGAAGCGGCCGGCGCCGAGCAGCAGCAGCGCGGCCAGCGCGACACCGGCCATCACGAGCAGGGCGGCGGCCGCCGCGCCCAGGCCCCGGCGGACGTCGCGCATCAGACGTCCCGGCGCCGGAAGACCGCGAACGCGACGGCCAGCACGACGGCGACGCCGAGGCACAGGCCGCCCAGGTTCAGCCACGGGTGCGGGAACCCGGGATCGGGCACCGTCTTGAGGACCTCGGCCGCGCCCAGCGTCGGCCAGAAGCGGAAGAGACCTTGGAACCAGCCGGGGAACGCCCCGGCGATCC
Organism: Amycolatopsis sp. NBC_01307; assembly: GCF_035975215.1. Classification (NCBI taxonomy): domain Bacteria; kingdom Bacillati; phylum Actinomycetota; class Actinomycetes; order Pseudonocardiales; family Pseudonocardiaceae; genus Amycolatopsis; species Amycolatopsis sp. NBC_01307. The sequence continues at coordinate 2,441,052 of NZ_CP108403.1, forward strand.
CGGGGATCAGGAAGACGATGCCCACCAGCGTGGCGAACGCGCCCGCCGTGGCCCGCGCGAGCACGCCGAGACCGACCGCGAGCAGCGCGATCGCCGTCAGGTAGACGCCGCCGCCCGTCACGGCGGAGAGCACGCCGGGATCGCCGAGGCTCGCGTCCGGCGCGTCCTGCAGGGCGAAAACCGCTTGTCCGACGAAGAAAGCGGCGAACATCAGCGCCTGCCCGGCCACCACGGCGACCGCCGCGGCCACCACCACCTTGGCCGCCAGCGTCCGGTGCCGGCGCGGCGTCGCGATGAGCGACGTCTGCATCAGCCCGGTCGTGAACTCCGCGGTGACGATCAGGATGCCGAGCACCCCGAGGACCAGCTGGGCGACGACGTACGACATCAGGCTGCGCCCGGCCGGGTCCCACGCCTGCTGGTCCGCGAGCGTCGCGCTCGCGTACTCCTTCCCGGCGGCGTTCGCGGTGAGGGCGGTGATGCCGAGCCCGACCACGAACAGGGTCGCCAGCGTGAACCAGGTGGAGCGCAGGCTGCGGAGCTTGACCCATTCCGCGTGCACGGCGTGGCCGAAGGTCGTTTTCGTGGCGAGCGCGCTCATGCGGTGACTCCCTGGTACTCGACGCTGTCCTTGGTCAGCTCCATGAAGGCGTCCTCCAGCGAGGCGCGCTGCGGGGTGAGCTCGCTGAGCGCGGCGCCGTGGTAGGCGGCGAGCTTGCCGATCTCCGCGCTGGTCAGGCCGGAGACGACGAGCGAGGACTCGAGCCCGTCGCGCACGGTGGCCCCGGCGGCGGTGAGCCGGTGCGCGAAACCCGGATCGGGCGTGCGGACGAGGACGGTCCCCGCGCCGCCCGCGCGCATCAGCTCGCCGACCCCGGTGTCGGCGATCAGCCGGCCCCGGCCGATGACGACCAGGTGGTCGGCGGTCTGTGCCATCTCGCTCATGAGGTGGCTGGACACCAGCACCGCCCGGCCGTCGCGGGCCAGCGACCGCATGAAGTCCCGGATCCAGCGGATCCCTTCCGGGTCGAGGCCGTTGACCGGTTCGTCGAAGATCAGCACCCGCGGGTCGCCGAGCAGGGCCGCGGCGATGCCGAGCCGCTGCCGCATGCCGAGGGAGAACCCGCCGGCCCGCTTGCCGGCGACGTCCTCCAGCCCGGTCCGCGCGAGCACCTCGCCGACCCGGCGGCGGGGGAGACCGTTGCTGACCGCGAGGGCCAGCAGGTGGTCGCGGGCCGTCCGGCCGCCGTGGACGGCACCGGCGTCGAGCAGCGCGCCCACCTCGGTGAGCGGCGCGGGGAGGCCGGCGTAGCGGCGGCCGCCGATGGTGGCCGAGCCCCGGGTCGGTGCCGCCAGGCCCAGGATCATCTTCATGGTCGTGGACTTGCCGGCGCCGTTGGGGCCGAGGAAACCCGTCACCTGCCCGGGTTCGACGGTGAACGAGAGGTCGTCCACCACGGTGTCGGGCCCGTACCGCTTGGTCAGGCCCCGTACGTCGATCGTGGTCATGCGGCGAGCGTGCCCGGCCGAACCGACCGGTTCCTGAGTGCTTCTGGGAGAACTCTGTGAATCCACCGCTCACGGCCCGGCCGGGACGGCCCGGTCACGAGGAATCGCAACTCCTCGCCCGGGTCAGCCCAGCGCGGCCGCCTTGCCCAGCAGCACCGAGCGTTCCCGCTCGTTGGTGCACAGCCGGGCCGCCAGCTCCAGCTCGGCCCGCGCCTCCGGTCGCCGGCCGAGCCGGGTCAGCAGCTCGCCGCGCACGGTCGGGACCAGGTGCGAACCCGGGAGCCGGTCGGTGACGACCAGCTCGTCCACAATGGCCAGACCCGCCGCCGGACCCGACGCCATGGCCACGGCGACGGCCCGGTTGAGCTCGACCACCGGCGAGGGCGCGACCCGGCCCAGCGCCTCGTAGAGCAGCACGATCCGGTCCCAGTCCGTCTCCGCCACCGACGGCGCCGACGCGTGGACGGCGGCGATCGCGGCCTGCAGACCGTAGGGGCCGAGCCCGCGCGGTGACGCCTGGGCCAGCGCGGCCAGCCCACGGCGGATCGCCGAGAAGTCCCACCGCCGCCGGTCCTGGTCCTCGAGCAGGATCGGCGCGCCGTCCGGGGCGGTCCGGGCCGGGAAGCGCGCGGCCGTCAGCTCGAACAACGCGAGCAGGCCGTGCACCTCCGGCTCGGCCGGCTGCAGCGCGGCCAGCGTGCGGGCCAGCCGGATCGCCTCGTACGCGACGTCGGGGCGCACCAGCCGGTCACCCGAGGTGGCCGTCGAGCCCTCGGAGAAGATCACGTAGAGCACGCTGAGCACGCCGCCCAGCCGCTGCTTGCGTTCGGCGGCCGGCGGCAGCTCGAACGGCACCCCGGCCGCCGCGATCGTCTTCTTGCCGCGGGTGATGCGGGCCTGCACGGTCGGCACGGACACCAGGAACGCGCGGGCGATCTCCTCGCTGGACAGGCCGCCGACCACGCGCAGGGTCAGCGCCACCCGGGCCTCGGGGGAGAGGACCGGGTGGCAGCTGATGAACATCAGCTTCAGGACGTCGTCGATCCGGTCGGGGTCGGCGTCGTCCGCGGACACCGCGGCCACCTCGTCCTCGGTCGCGAGCAGGGCGTAGCGGTCCCTCAGGGCGGCCCGGCGGCGGATCGTGTCGATGGCCCGCCGCCGGGCCGTGGCCATCAGCCAGCCGACCGGGCTGGCCGGCGCCGCCTGGGGCCAGGACACCAGCGCCTCGGCCACCGCCTCCTGGGCGGCGTCCTCGGCGAGCCCGAAGTCGCCGGTGAACCGGGTCAGCGCGGCCACGATCCGCGCCGACTCGATCCGCCACACGGCCTCGACGTCGGCCGGTCCCATCAGTCGCGACCGGCGCTCTCGACCCCGGCCGCCTCGCTGCCCCGCGGGACCTCGTCGTCGCCGGCGACCCGGCGGACCTCGATCTTCGACCCGGCCACGGCGGGCATCCGCGTGGCCCACTCGACGGCCTCTTCCTGGGAGGAGACGTCGAGCAGGAAGTAGCCGCCGAACAGTTCCCTGGTCTCCCCGTAGGGCCCGTCGGTGACCACCGGCTTCTCGCCGCCGAAGGCGACCACGACACCGCGGGCCGGGTCGTCGAGCCCTTCGGCCGCGAGCAGCACCCCGGCCTTGAGCAGGTCTTCGATGTACGCCCGGGTCGCGGCCATCTCCCGGTCGATGTCGGCCATCATGGCCGCGTTGGACTCGTCGGTGCCCCGCATGATCAGCATGTACTTCGACATCGTGTGCTCCTCGTTCCGGTCAGGCCGCCTGCCGGCCTCACGCCCCCTGGTCGAACGGGCGACCCGGGAATCGACACGGCCCCGGAGAAATCTTCCCCGGGCGCCGTCGACCCCGCCGGGGGACGCCCGGGTCAGACCGGCTTGACGAAAACATGAACGTGATTCACAGTTACCTTCGCTCCGACTCCGAGGTAACGAGGTGCCCATGAAGGTGTCCCGGATCGTCCTCGCCGCCGCGCTGGCGGTGGCCACCGTGACCGGTGCGGGGGTGGCGAGCGCCGCGCCGGCTCCGGCGTTCCGCCACTACGTCGCGCTGGGCGACTCCTACACCGCCGGGCCGCTGATCCCGTGGCAGTCGGCGAGCTGGTGCTTCCGGTCGAACAACAACTACCCGTCGTGGCTGGCCACCCGGCTCGGCATCTACGCCACCCCGGGCGCGTTCACCGACGTGAGCTGCTCCTCGGCGGACACGACGAACATGACGCGGCAGCAGACCGTGCCCAGCGAAGACGCGCCGATCACCTACGAATACCCGCAGTTCGACGCCCTGACCCCGGACACCGACCTGGTGACCATCGGGATCGGCGGCAACGACGCCAGCGTGTACGGGTCGATGATCTACACCTGCCCCGGCCTGCGTGCCGCCGACCCGACCGGCTCGCCGTGCCGGGAGCACTTCACCGTCGACGGCGTCGAGACCCTCACCGCGGCGATCACCGGCACCGAACGGAACCTGGAGAAGGTCGTCAAGGGGGCCCGCGCGCTGTCGCCCGGCGCCAAGATCGTCCTGGTGGGCTACCCGCGGCTGGTCCCGCCGAGCGGGTACTGCCCGGACCAGATCCCCTTCGCCGACGGCGACTACCGCTGGTTCGACGGCGTCGAGCGCACCCTCAACGCCGCCCTGGCCAAGGCCGCGAAGAAGACCGGCGCGACCTACGTCGACACCTACGGCCCGTCGCTGGGCCACGACGCGTGCGCGGGCAGCGCCGCCTGGGTCAACGGCCAGTACACGAACCTCGTCAAAGCCGTCGCCTACCACCCGGTCCTGGCCGGGATGCAGGCCGAGGCCGGCCTGATCCACCAGGCGCTGGCCACCGGACCCCAGCGGTGACCGGAGTGCTAGCGGAAGCGGGGGCTGGTGACGATCTCGTCGACGTAGAGCCGATCGAGGCGCTTGGCCTCGTCCAAAGTGTCCTGATCGCCGTGGGGGTCGATCCGGAACGCCAGCTGCAGCAAGGCGTCCGCCACCCGGACGGCGGCCCGGCAGGCGAGCGCGAGCGGCGGTCCGTCGACGACGTCCGAGCGCGCGAGCAGGATCCGCCGGATGCTCTCGGCCAGCAGGTCGTTGTTCGCGTCGTCGGCGCGCAGCAGCTCGGGGCTGAGGTGGCGGCCCGTCCAGATCGCGACGTAACCCGGGTTCTGCCGGTACCGCTCGACGAACCGGTCGAAGACGATGTCGACCAGGTCCGCCAGCGGCGCGCGGGAGGCCGCTTCGACCGCCTCGGCCATGGTCTCGCCGAAGCTGTCCATGTAGTGCTGCGCCAGCGCCGACAACACCGCGGCCTTGTCCTCGAAGAACTGGTAGACCGTGCCGGTCGGCACGCCGGCGCCGTCGGCGATCCGGCGGATGGTCAGCGCCTCGACGCCTTCGCCGGCCAGGATCCGGTCGGCCGCGGCGACGATCGCCCGCACCCGCGCGCGGCTGCGGGCCTGCTGGGGTTCCTTGCGCAGCCCCTTGAGGGCGCGGTCCGGTCCTGGCTCGGTCACCAGCGCACAGTACCGTCCGGAGCGAGGCGGGCGACCGCGCAGCCACCGGGAGGGGACAGCCGTTGACGGACAGGGACTTCCTGGTCGGCCGCGGGATCGCCGACATCACCGGCGAGGCCGCCGGCTGCGAACTGATGGGCTACGGCAAGTCCTGGCAGCGCAGCGCCGGGCTCCACACGCGACTGCGCGCGCGGGCCTTCGTCATCGACGACGGCGCGCGCCGGGTGCTGCTGATCGTCTGCGACCTGCCGCTGATGTTCCCCAGCGTGCACCGCGCGGTGCTGGCCCGCCTGGACGGCCGGTACACCGAGTCCAACGTCATGATCACCGTGACCCACACGCACTGCGGCCCGGGCGGCTACGGGCACCACCACCTCTAAACCTGTCCAACGGCTTCCACCCCAAGACGTTCACCGCGATCGTCGACGGCATCACCGAAGCCGTCGAGCGGGCGCACGCCGACCTCGCGCCCGCCGACCTGACGCTGGCGCACGGGGAGCTCCGCGACGCCAGCACCAACCGGTCGCGCGTGGCGTTCGACCGCAACCCGCGCGCGGACCGGGAGTTCTTCCCCGACGGCGTCGACCCGCAGACGACGGTGCTGCGCGTCGAGCGGGCCGGCCGGGTCGTCGGGGTGATCAACTGGTTCGCCACGCACGGCACCAGCATGACCAACCGGAACCTGCTGATCAGCTCGGACAACAAGGGATACGCGGCGCTGCACTGGGAACGCGAGGTCGAGGGCGGCGACTACCTCGCGCCGGAGCCGCCGGGCTTCGTCGCCGCGTTCGCGCAGACCAACGCGGGGGACATGTCGCCCAACGTCGGCGGGCGGCCCGGCAGCGGCCCGACCGGCGACGAGTTCGAGAACACCCGGATCATCGGCCTGCGCCAGTACGAGGCCGCGGCCTCGCTGCTGAAGCAACCCGGTGTCCCGGTGCGCGGCGGGGTGGACCACCGGCTGACCCACGTCGACCTGTCCGCGACGGCCGTCTCGGCGGAGTTCTGCGGTGACGGGCGCGCCCACCGGACCCGCGGCCCGATCGGCGGCGCCGCGGCGCTGGCCGGCACCGACGAAGGCAAGGGCTTCGCCGGGTTCCGCCAGCAGCGCAACCCCTTCTGGGACGCGCTGTCCGCGGTGCTGTACCGGCTCGCGCCCGGACTGCGGGATGCCCAGGCCCCCAAGGGAATGACGCTGCCGGGCCGCTTGCTCAACCGGCTGCGCCCGTTCATCGCCACCCGGTTCCCGGTGCAGCTGCTGCGCGTCGGCCCGCTGTACCTGATCGGGATCCCCGGCGAGGTCACGATCGTGGCCGGCCTCCGGTTGCGCCGCACGGTCGCCGAGCTCGTGGGCGCCGACCTCGAGAACGTGCTGGTCGCCGGCTACAGCAACGGCTACTTCCACTACGTGACCACGCCCGAGGAGTACGAGGCGCAGCGGTACGAGGGCGGCAGCACGCTGTTCGGGCGCTGGCAGCTCGACGCCCTGCGGCAGACCGCGGCGAGGCTGGCCGTCGCCCTGCGCGACGGGACGCCGGTGGAGCGGGGCACGCCGGAACCCGGCCACTCCGGCCGGATCCGGCCCGCCGAGGACAAGACCGCGGACGGCCCGTCGCCCGGCCGGGTCCTGACCCAGCCCGCGCCGAGCTACCACCCCGGCGAGCAGGCTGGCGTCAGTTTCGTGGCCGCCAACCCGAACAACGACCTCCGCCGCGGCCGCACGTACCTGACGGTAGAGTCCGAAGTGGACGGAGCCTGGCACACGATCGCCGACGACGGCGACTGGTCCACGAAGTTCCACTGGTCGCGGGGCCAGAGCACCGGCCCGGTCGTGCAGATCACCTGGGACATCCCACCCGGCACGACCGGCCCGCACCGCATCCGCTACCACGGCGACGCGAAGGACCCGGCCGGCCACGTCGAGCCGTTCACCGCGGCGTCCGACGTCTTCGTGATCGGCTGACGGGAGCCCCGGTAGGGGACCGGTTTCGGCGCCATGGTGACCGTGCTCGGCCCCGGTGTCGGGTTCGTCTCCGCTGTGCAGGACCAGTTCCAGCCGTTCACGGGGCAGGGCCCGGCGACCTGGGTGGTCACCTCGGCCGTCCTGGCGGCCGGCACCCAGCCCGCGAGGCGAACCGGCTGGAAGGCGTGCCCGGCAACCTGCCCTCCCAGGTGCACGGCACCGGTCTCACCAGCCTGCTCGTCGTCCGCGACATGGCGAAGGACGACTGCTGACGCCAATCCGGTGCGGGGTCCGCCCCGAACGATCAACGGTGCTCGCGGTGTTTGAGGCAGATGAGTTGCGGGCACTCGAATTGTGGACGAGGTAATTTCAACCGTCGGGAGAACAGATGCCCAGCGTGACCGTCGGCCACGAGAACTCCGCGCCGATCAACCTGTACTACGAGGACCACGGCACCGGGAAACCGGTCGTGCTGATCCACGGCTGGCCGCTGAGCGGCCGTTCCTGGGAGGCGCAGGTGCCGGTGCTCGTCGACGCGGGCTATCGCGTCATCACCTACGACCGGCGCGGTTTCGGCCGGTCCTCACAGCCGTGGGGCGGCTACGACTACGACACCTTCGCCGCCGACCTCGAAACCCTGCTCACCCACCTGGACCTGCGTGAGGTCACGCTGGTCGGCTTCTCGATGGGCGGCGGCGAGGTCGTCCGCCACCTCGCCACGCACGGGGCCGGCCGGGTCGCCAAGGCCGTGCTCGCGGCGGCCGTCCCGCCCTACCTGTACAAGAGCGACGACAACCCCGACGGCGGTCTCGACGACGCGACGATCGGCCAGTTCGAAGCCGGCGTCCGCGGTGACCGGCTGGCGTTCCTGAAGCAGTTCACGACGGACTTCTTCAGCGCCAACGGCAAGCTGCTCGTGAGCGAGGACCAGCGCGCGTACGCCCAGGAGATCGCGGCGTTCGCGTCGCCGAAGGGCACCCTCGACTGCATCGCGGCGTTCGGCCGCACGGACTTCCGCGCCGACATCGCCAAGATCGGCGTGCCCACCCTGGTGATCCACGGTGACGCGGACGCGATCGTGCCCTTCGAGGTCAGCGGCAAGCGCTCGGCGGAGTCCATCGAGGACAGTGAACTGGTCGTGATCAAGGGTGGCCCGCACGCGATCAACGCCTCCCACGCCCAGGAGTTCAACGACGCGCTGCTGGCGTTCCTGGCCCGGGGCACCGCGTGACAGCGGCGGCCGGCGCGGTCCACCACATCCGGCTGACCGTCACCGACGTCGCCCGCGCGCGGGAGTTCTACACCCGCGTGCTGGGCTTCTCGGTGGCGGTGGACGCGGTGCCGCCCCAGGACGATCCGGACCACTGGCTGATGGTCCACAACCTGCAGGGCGGGATCGTGCTGACCAACGGGCAGCTGCAGCTCGGGCTCCGGCCCTGCGACGACCCGCGCCGCCGGGCCGGCGACCGGTTCGACCCGCTGCGCGTCGGGCTCGACCACGTCAGCTTCTCGGTCGGCGGCCGTGCCGAACTGGCCGAGATCCGTGACCGCTGCGCCGCCGGCGGGCACGAGCACGGCGAACTCGCCGAGCTGGCGCCGTTCGGCATCGCGGTGCTGTCGATCACCGACCCCGACGGCATCCAGCTCGAACTCACGGCCCCGCTGGAGCCGGACGCCTGAGGTTCGCCCCGCCGGTGACGTCGGCCGCGGTCAGGACCCGGTTCCACACCTCGACGTCGTCGACGCTGCCCGGCCACAGGTCGCTGTGCTGCCCGCCGGAAACGGCGCGGCCGATGGCCAGCGGGCCGGGCGACGCGTCCCCGGTCGCCTGGCTCCAGGTCTTGGCCTGCGCCACGCCGTCGACGTAGAGCACGTAGGTGCCCGCGTCGGCGTCGTGCACGCCGACCAGCCGGTACCAGCGGCCCGGCTGCGGGGCGACGTCCGCCAGGGCCCGGCCCGCGCTGGTCGAGAAGGCCAGCCGGTCGTCGGCCGCGGAGTACTGGAGGTAGAAACCGCTGCTCGGGTCGCCGTCCTGGCTGACCGCGGTGGCCCACGAACCCGTGCGGTCCAGCCGGACCCACGCGCTGACCGAGTAGTTCCCGGTGGTGTCCAGCACCGGTCCGCCGGTCTGCGCGTACTGGCTCGAGCCGTCCAGCTGCAGCGCGGTGCCGGTCACGCCGGGGACCCACCCGGGCGCGCCGGTCAGGGCGGCGTCGTGGATGCCCGCGCTGTCGTGGGCGACGGTGCCGCTGCCCTCGTCGAGGCCCCACGCGCCGACCGCGTCGTGCTGCCCGGCCGGGTGGGGGATCTGCAGGTTCTGGCGCTGGTGCGTGGTTTCCGCCCGGCCGCCGGGCCCGCGGTAGGACGCGGTCGCGGTCAGCGTCGCCGCACTGCCCGGTTCCGCGTCCGGTGGCGCCGCCAAGGTGAACGTCGACGTCCGCGACTGCCCGGGCGGGATCGCGGCGGCGGGCCGCCCGGTCGGCGTGACCGCCCAGCCGGCCGGCACGGCGAGGCTCACCCGCGGCGAGACCAGCGGGCTCGACGTCGTGTTGCGCACCGTCACGGTCAGCGGGGTGCTCCGGCCGACGATGACTACGCCGTTGGCGTTGGCGGGCCCGACGGCGATCCGCGCGTCCGGGCTCGACGGCGTCCAGGACTGCAGCTCCGTGACGCCGACGAACGCGCCCGGCGGGTTGGTGAACACCAGCCGGACCTTGCTCGTGGTGAGCGTGGGGAAGGTGACGCGGTTGACGCCGTTGCCCACCGGGCTCGCCGGCGCGCGGACCTGGCGGGGGACGTCCTGCCAGGCCGCGCCGGTCCAGTACTGCAGGCTGTAGGCCGCGGCCGGTCGGACGCCGCCGCCGTCGTCATAACCGCTCCAGCGGATGTCGCCGACCGGCGTGGGCGCACCGAAGTCGACGCCGTAGAAGTCGCCCGGGTTCGGCGAACCGTAGTTGGTCCACCGCGTGTTCTCGGGCACCTCGCTGTAGAAGACCTTGCCGTCGAGCGCGTTCCACGCGTTGTCGTTCGGCCAGGTGTAGGAGGTGATCGGCCGCGGGTAGCCGGTGCGCAGCGGGTTGGCGGCGTCGTTGACGAGGTCGTCCCGCTGGGGCACCACAGTGCGCCCGACGTCGATGGTGGTGTCGCGCAGCGTCGCAGAGCGCTGGACGAGCTTTCCGTCGACGTAGAGGCGCATCCCGGCACCCTGCCCGTAGTGCTTGCCGTCGCGGTCCCACAGCACGCTGACGTTGTGTCCGTGGTAGGGCACGTTCTCGGCGGCGAAGTGGTCCCAGCCGGCCGGGGTGAGCGGCTTGACCTCGAGGGTGTCGCCGGACTGCGGGCGCAGGCCGAGCAGCCCGGACAGCACCAGGTCGGTGTAGGTGGAGTGGTTGTAGTCCTCGCTGTGGTTCTGCCCGTCGTAGATCCACGCGTCCCGGTCCGGGTCGTGCGCCTCGGCGACGTAGGGCTCGCCGTTCCTGGTCTGGGTCCGGGCGTAGGTGGCCAGCGCGGCGGCGTAGTCCTCTTTGGACACCGTGCGCTGGGCCGGGTGGTCGTCCAGCAGGTTGGCGAGGCCGGTGAGGGTCTGGGAGGTGGCGAAGGGCCAGCTCGGTCCATCCCAGCGGCAGCACGAACCGGCGTCCTTCATGAAGAACGGGCTGCGGCGCTCGGCCGTGGTCGGGCCGTAGGTGCTCGCGAAGCCCTGGGGGTCGAGCAGCTGGGACCAGGCGGTGGTGTCGGCCGGGCCGGCGGCGCCGAACGTCCAGGGCAGGTAGCCGATCTGCTCGCGGCTGCCGGACAGCCGGTGGCCCGGGTTGTCGTCGCGGGCCATGGCGTAGTAGAAGCCCCGTTCCGGGTCCCACAGCCACTTCTGCATCGCGGCCTGCACCCGGGTGGCGCGCTGGGCGTACTCGGCGGCGAGCCGGTGGTCGCCGACCGAGTCCGCGATGCGGCTGATCGCGACGGCGTCGCCGTACTGGTAGGAGTTGAGCGTCGGCCGGTACCCGGCGCCGCCGTGGTAGGGCTCGGCGGATTCGTAGGAGGAGGCGGAGAACTCCATGGCGTCCCAGACGGGCACCGACCAGTAGAGGCCGAGGCCGGGGTTGAACTGCTTGTCCCAGCCGCGGTACTGGCGCACGAGCGCCGGGAGCAGCTGACGCAACGGCGCGAAGTCCCCGGTCACCTGGGCTTGGCCGTAGGCCGAGGTGGCCAGCCAGACGCTGTACTCGTGCGCCCAGTCGGTCGTGTCGGCGTTGACGTCGTCGGTGGCGGGCTTGGGGCCCGCGCCGGGGCCGGTGAGCCAGAACTTGAGGTAGTCCTGGCCGTAGCCCGGATCGCGCAGCCAGCGCCCCTCGGTCAGCTGGTGCCCGGCGGCGGCGTCGATCGCCTGGTAGGGCGCGGCGTACCCGCAGCAGTCGAGGAACTCCGTCGAGATCCAGCCGTCGGTGGGGTTCGTGTAGCGCAGGTGCTCCTTGTAGACGCGCCAACGGTAGTAGTAGACGCTCTGCATGGTGGCGTCGGGCAGGTCCACGAACGGGATGTTCGCTTCGTACCAGGCGGGATCCGAGTACCCGGCGAGGGCGGCGGCGTGGTCGAGGAAGTGGGTCCCCGCGCCTGGTGTCGGATGCGGCGAGGAGTCCCCGGCCGCTTCCGCGACGCCGCTGAGGGCGAGCTGCGCGGCCAGGCTCAGCGCGGCCACCCAGGTCATCGCCGACCGGGTGCGTTTGCAGGATAGCCGCCCGCGCATCGGACCTCCACGAGAGGGTTTACAACGTTGTAAAACACAGCTTCGACCACTATCGCCCAAGAGCGCGCAAAAGGGAACACCTCTCGTGACGTCGGCTGCCCGATCTGCTCGATCGACCCGGTTCGACGAGTTCGACTGCTGGTTCGCCCGAATAGGAGGGTCCGCGGGCATCCGTGGGTGATCGGACGGGCAACCCGATCCGGAGGTCCCGGCGCCGGTTCCCGGGAAGTTGGTAGCTTGAAAAGATCTCGGGCCGGGCAGAGTGAGCCGGCGAGCGGTCCCCCCACTGAGGATGGTTCCACCACATGAGCAACCCGTTGATCGCGCCGACGCAGGATTCGACGAAGGCGTACTCGGGGATCTCCCTGCTGGAGACGGCGAACGACCTGAAGTCCGCGATCGAGAGCGGTGACTGGGCCTCGGTCGCGATGGGGGCGGTCGGCACCGCCCTCGACGCGCTGTCGATGGCCATGGACCCCTTCGGCGCGATCCTCGCCGCCGGGGTGGGCTGGCTGATCGAGCACGTCGGGCCGCTGAAGGAAGCGCTCAACGGCCTCACCGGCAACGCCGACGAGATCGCCGCCCAGTCGGAGACGTGGAAGAACATCGCGGGCGAGCTGCAGAGCGTCGGCACCGACTTCGGCGACATGGTCAAGGCCGACCTGCAGTCGTGGACGGGTCCGGCGTCCGACGCCTACCGGCAGCAGTCGCAGGACCTCGTCGCCCTGCTGGGGAGCGCGCAGAAGGGCTGTGAAGGCGCTTCCAGCGGCGTGAAGACCGCGGGCGAGGTCGTCGGCGCGGTCCGGTCGCTGGTGCGCGACATCATCGCCGAGCTGGTCGGGCACCTGATCAGCTGGGCGCTTCAGGTCGTGTTCACCCTCGGCATCGGCCTGACCTGGGTCGTGCCGCAGGTGATCGGCGCGGTCGCCAAGACGGCGTCCAAGATCGCCGACCTCGTCACCCGCCTCGTCAAGGCCCTCAAAGCGCTCATCCCGCTGCTGAAGCGGGCCGGCTCGCTGTTCGGCGACGCCGCGAAGGCGCTGAAGAACATCAAGCCCGGCAAGGTGTCCGCGCCGAAGAAGCCCCCGAAGATCGACGGCACGCCGAAGGCGCCGGAGCCCAAGCCCAAGGGCGGCGACAGCACCACGACCTCCGGCGCGGACGGGACGCCGCCGCCGAAGCACGACGGCCCGCCGCCCAAGAACGACGGCACGTCGCCGTCCGGTAACGGGACCAACGGCGACACCCCACCTGGCGGCCACGGCGGTGGCAACGGGAACGGCGGCGGCGGGAAGGGCTCGTCCGGGGGCGGCGGCACCAGCCCGTCGTCGAACAAGCCGGACAACCCGCGCGACACCGCTCCCGACCCCGACAACCGCGTCTGCAAGGACGACCCCGTCGACATCGCGAGCGGCGAGGTGATCCTCGAACAGCTCGACCTCGAGCTCGGTTCGCTGGTGCTGGCGCGCACGCACGTGTCGACCTACCGGGCGGGCCACTGGTTCGGCGTCTCGTGGTCGTCGACTGTGGACCAGCGGCTCGAGGTGGACGACGAGCACGTCTGCTACTTCTCACCCGCCGGCACGATCCTCGTCTACCCGCGCGGCGAGGGCGAGCAGCTGCCGCTGGAGGGCGCGCGCTGGCCGCTCACCCGCGACGGCGACACGTTCACCCTCACCACCGACGACGCGGTGCTGGAGTTCTCCGGCTCCGGGCGCGTGGTGCCGCTGCGTGCCTTCGAGGGTGAGCAGCGGGTCGAGGTCTTCTACGACGACTTCGGCACCCCGACCCTGCTGCGCCGCGAGGACGGCGTCCGCGTCGCCCTGCGGACCCGGCGCGGCCGGGTGAGCGAGGTCGTCGTCCTGGGCGACGGCCTGCCGGACGTCACGGCGCTGCGCTTCGAGTACTCCCCGCAGGGCCACCTGTCCGCGGTGACCAACTCCTCCGGGCAGGCGCAGCGGTTCGGCTACGACGAGGCCGGGCGCCTCACGTCGTGGCAGGACCGCAACGACGTCCACTACGCCTACACCTACGACGAGCGGGGCCGGTGCGTCCGCACCACCGGTGACGGCGGCTTCCTCGACGGCACGTTCGCCTACGACGACCACCTCACGCGCCACACCGACTCGTTCGGGCACGTCACCGAGTTCCACCTCAACGACGCGCGCCAGGTCGTGCGCGAGGTCGACCCGATCGGTGGCGTGACGCTCTCCGAATGGGACCGCTACGACCGCCTGCTCTCCCGCACCGACCCGCTGGGCCGCACCACCCGCTACGGCTACGACGAGAACGGCACCCTGACCCAGGTGCACCGGCCGGACGGCTCCGTGGTGCTCGTCGAGGGTGCCGCGGGCGGGCCCGCTGCGATCACCGTCCACAGTGGAGACACGACCTGGCACCGCCGGTACGAAGACGACGCGCCGGATCCGCGCACCACCCCGATGGGCGTCGCCACGCCCATCTCGCTGAGCGGCGACGAGCCGCCCGCGCCCGAAGGCGTGGAGCCCGACCAGTTCGGCCGGCCGCGGGCGCTGCCGACCGCGACCGGGACGGTCGCGCTCAGCTGGACCGTCGAGGGCCGCTCGGCCGCCCGGGTCGGACCGCGGCAGGAACGCGCGTCCTGGCGCTACGACGGGGAAGGCAACGAGACCGAGCACGTCGACGAGCTGGGCCGCGTCACCCGCCGCGAGTACGGTCCGTTCGACGTGCTCACGGCGCTCACCGACCCGGCGGGCGCGCGCACGGTGTACGGCTACGACACCGAGCTGCGGCTGACCTCGGTGACCAACCCGCAGGGCCGCACCTGGCTCTACCGCTACGACGAGCTGGGGCGGCTGCAGGCGCAGACCGACTTCGCCGGGCGCACCCGCACCTACGCCTACGACGCGGCCGGGCAGCTGGTCCGCTCCACCGACCCGGCGGGGCTGGTGACCACCTACCGCCACGACGTCATCGGCAACCTCGTCGAGGTGCGGGCGCCGGAGCGCACCACCACCTACCGGTACGACCCCGTCGGCCACCTGGCGCACGCCGCGAACGGCGAGTCCACAGTGGAGTTCGAGCGGGACGAGCTGGGCCGCGTCGTGCGCGAGACCGTCGACGGGCGCAGCGTGAGCTTCGAGTACGACGAGTCGGGCTACATCCACCGCCGCACCCCGGGCGACGCCGAGAGCACCTGGTTCTTCGACGACCTCGCCCGGCCGATCGGGCTGCTGGCCGGCCCGCACGCGATCGTCTACCGCCACGACACCGCGTCCCGCGTGATCGGCCGCCACGACGGGGCCGCCCAGCTCGGCCAGACCTACGGCGGCCAGGGCGAGCTCGCCACGCAGGCCGTCGCCGCCGGGAGCGTCCCGGTGCAGCGGCGGGCGTTCGGCTACCAGGCCAACGGGACGCTCGCGACGCTGCACGACGACGTCACCGGCACCACCGCGCTGACCCGGGACGCCGCCGGGCGCGTCGTCGGCGTCACCTCGGCGCAGGGCCGCGAGGAGTACCGCTACGACAACGGCGGCACGCTGCTCCCGCCCGCGGACCTCGCGGTGACCGAGGACGGCTACGGCCGGCGGGTCACCCAGGGCGCGGTGCAGTTCACGTGGTCCGGCGACCGCCTCACGGCGGCGGCCACGCCGGACGGCACGGTGTGGCGCTACCACTACGACCCGCTCGGCCGCCGCGTCGGCAAGACCCGCCACGGCGCCGACGGCAGCACCGCCACCACCATCTACACCTGGGACGGCACCACGCTCATCGAGGAGGCCGGGCCGGGCCGGATCGTCACGTGGGACCACCTGCCGGGCACGGTCACCCCGGTCGTGCAGCGTGAGCGGGACGCCCAGGGCACGCGGTTGCGCACGTTCGTCACCGACGCCGTCGGCACGCCGACCGACCTGCTCGACGAGCGGGGCGGGCTGGTGTGGACCAGCCGCCGCACCGCGCACGGCCGGGAGCTGACGGCCGCGCCGACGCCGCTGCGGTTCCCCGGTCAGTACGCCGACGCCGAAACGGGACTGCACTACAACGTCTTCCGCTACTACGACCCGGCGACGGCGCGGTACCTGAGCCAGGACCCGCTGGGCCTGGAACCGGGACCGGACCCGTACGCCTACGTGCCCGATCCGTACGCGGAGTTCGACGCGCTGGGCCTGATGAACTGCGGCACCAGCTCGCAGTCCGCGGGCGGGGGCAACGGTGCCCCGCAGACCCCGAGGGGCGGGCACGACGCCGGGAACACGGGTGGCAGTGACGGGAAGCCCACACCGCCGCCGCTCAAGCCGAAGCCGAAGCTAGGGCCCGACGGCAGGCCCATCGTGCCGCCCAAGCCGAAACCGAAGCCGCAGCTCGGGCCGGACGGCAGGCCCATCGTGCCACCCAAGCCCAAGCCCAAGCCGGACACGACGACGCCGTCGAGCAGCAAGCCGCCCCGGCCGGAACCGCCGCCGCAGAGCACGAAACCGAAGCCCGACACCTCGGCCGAGCCGAAGCCGGACACCCCCGGGCCGTCGAACCCGAAGCCGGACGCGGGCGGCGCGCCGGGCACCACGGGCAACCCGGCGTCGAAGCCGCCGCCGGGCAAGGACGACTTCCACCAGCCGCCGCCGGGCGCGAACGGCAAGCTGCAGGGGGAGTACACGTTCAAGCCGGAGCCGCAGAAGATCAGCGGTAGCAATTACGGCGACGTGACCCCGATGCAGGAGCACGTCTTCCAGGGCGTGATCGACGACAAGATCGCGAAGTGGAAGGCGGACGGCCTGATGGACAAGCCCTTGGACGTCAAGGTCTACTACCCGCCGGGCTCCAACCAGCTCAAGCTCGCCGGCGACGGCCACCACAGCTTCGCCGCGGCGATGGAGAGCGGCCGCCCGATCAACCTCCAGCTGTGGAAGCAGCCCGGCGGCGGCCTGGCCAACCCGCAGACCAGCTGGAACAACACCACCGCGCTGCCGGGGGTGCCGAAACCGGGGCAGTGGCAGAAGTAGCCGTCACCCCACCGGGCGTCGTCCGCGAGCCGCGGGCGGCGTTCGGTGCTTTACTCGGGTCCCGGACGAGGAAGGCGGGGACGCGGATGGCGAGCGCGACAGACCTGGTGGTCGGAGTCGACGGGTCGGAGCCGGCGTTGACGGCGGTCCGCTGGGCGGCGCGGGCCGCCGCGACGCGCCGCCGCGGGCTCAGGCTCGTGCACGCCACGGAAGAGCTGCCTGTGGCCTATCCGCACGCCGGCGGGACGTTCGACGATCTCTACGAACTGGTCGGCGCGCGCGGGCAGCGGCTGCTCGACGCGGCCCGGGCCGCCGTGGCCGGGGTCGCGCCGGACCTGACCCCCGAAGTCGTGCTCCGCCCGGAACAGCCCGCGGAGGGGCTGATCGCCGAGTCGGCGTCCGCGGCGATGGTCGTGCTCGGCACGCCGGGGCTCTCGACGGCCGCGCGGGTGCTGCTCGGTTCGGCGTCGCTGGCGCTGGCCGCGCACGCGGAGTGCCCGGTCGCGCTGATCCGCCCCCACGTCGCCGAAGACGACGCGCCCACCGAAGGCCCGGTGGTCGTCGGCGTCGACGGCACCCCGGCGAGCGAAGACGCGATCGCGGTGGCGTTCGACGAAGCGTCCTGGCGCGGCGCACCGCTGGTCGCGGTCCACGCCTGGCACGACACGTTCCTGGCGGCCGTCTTCGAAGAAGGCCGCCGCACCATGGACGGCACCGCGATCGAGCAGTCCGCGAACGAACTGCTCGACGAGCGCCTGGCGGGCTGGCAGGAGCGATATCCGGACGTCCGGGTGGAACGGCTGGTCCAGCGCGGCCGCCCGGCGCAGGCCCTGCTCGATCTGGCCGACCGGGCCCAGCTGCTGGTGGTGGGCAGCCGCGGCCGCAGCGGCCTGGCGGCGCTGGCCCTGGGCTCGACCAGCCAGGCGATGATGTCGTACGCACTCTGCCCGGTGGTAGTGGCCCGCGGCGGCACCCACCCGGCGGCGGAGTAGCCGACCGGACCGGCGAAGCAGCGAAAGACCGGCCTAGCCGACGAGCCGCGCGAGCGCCTGCAGGAAAGCGTGCTCCGAGACGACCGGGACGCCGCATTCGCGGGCTCGCTTGGCCTTGCCCGACATGGAGTCCGGATCGGCGGCGAGGACGCGCGTCTGCTTGCTGACCGATCCGGTGACGCGGACGCCGGCCGCGGCGGCTTCGGCCGCGATGTCGGCGCGTTCGCGCCGCATGGCACCGGTGAGGACCACTTTGTCGCCCGGTCGCAGGACGAGTCCGCCGACCTGGCGTTCCGGCCCCGGCGTCGGTTCCCGGACGGCGTCGCGTTCCTCGTCGAGGATCGTTTCGACGATCGCCGGGTCGAGCGCCAGGAGGATGGCGACGGTGAGCAGATCGTTCCGCTCTTCGTCGGTCACCACCTGGTCCGCCCAGGCTTCGCGCGCCAGGTCCCGCAGGTAGCTCAGGTGCAGGGCCACGACTTCGTTCTTGTGCAGGCCGAGGTCGTGGGCGATCTCGACGAGCGCGTCGCCTTCGGTGGCCGAGATCTGCCGGTCGAGCAAGGCGTCGTCGAGCATCGCGTAGTACGCGTCGACGGCCGGTTCACCGTCTCGCGGCATCCGCTCGACGAGCTTGGCCAGGAAGTGCGGTTCGACGTGCCCGATCGCCGTGCGGTGCGCCGCCGGGGTGTGGCGTCGCTCGAGGTGCGGCCAGGTCCAGTTCGCGGCGTGCAGCTGGGCATCGGTGACGCGCACGGCGTCCGGCGCGTGCCGCAGGAGGAAGCCGAGCAGCTCGCCCGCGCCTTGCGCGTCGGCGAGCGCGGTGTGCCACGCACGTTCGGGCAGGCCCGCGGCCGCACAGCAGTCGACCAGGGACCGCCCGGAACCCAGCCGCGCCCGGCCCGCGGCTCGCATGGTGCACAGCCCGGCGTCGGGTTCGAACGGCGTGTCGATGCCCAGCCGGCTGAACTCGGCACGCAGGTGCATCGCGTCGAAGGTCCAGTTGTGCGCCACCACCACGCGCCCGCTCAGCCGCTCGACGAGCTCGCTCGCGAGGTGCTCGAACCGGGGTGCCCGGCGGGCGTCGGCCGCCCGGATGCCGTGGATGGCCTGGGGGCCCAGGTCGCGCTCGGGGTTGACCAACGTCACCCACTCGTCGGTGACGGTGCCGCGCGGGTCCACGTGGACGATCGCGATCTCCGCGATGCGGTGGTGCCAGCCGGTGAGGATCCCGGTGGTCTCGGTGTCGATGACGGCGTAGCCGTGCGCGGCTTTCACAGCGGCAGCCGGTTGGTGCTGGCGGATCGGACCGCGGCCAGCCACCGGGGCGGCAGCGGATCGGGATCCCCGTGCGCGGCCCGCACGTAGCGGCGCCGGTTCTTCACCTGCTCGGTCTCCGCCCAGACGGACACCAGCCACCTCAGCGTGCGGGCGATCGACAGGACCTCGGACACCACGGGCGTCCCGGGTGCGGCCGAAATGCGCGCAACCCGCTGCAGGGAAGCGAAGTCCTGGACCTCGGCGTCGTCGGGAAGGTCGTGCGTCCACTCCAGGGGAGTGATCGTCTTGCTGTCCTGGCGTGCGGCTTCGACGGTCGCGGCGTACTGCTGCCGCCGCTCGGCCGTCTCACGGAACGCGTCCACCGGGGAGAACAGGTGCCGCTCCCACCCGCCGTCCTCGATGTCCACCTTCGCCGTCGTGGTCAGCCGGTCGAGCCATTCCCGCAGTTTCTGCGGGTGCACGGCGGCGATCGCCCGGCGCTCGACGAACGTCAGGACACGTCGTGCCGCGTCCTGGGAGCCGAACACGTCGTCGGCGGGGTAGATCCACGCTCCCGTCGCGTCGCCGGGCGGGCTGACGTGCCAGGTCGCCACCGACTCGATCCCGTCGTCGCCTTCCCCCACGCACAGCACCGCGCTTCCGGGCGCCCACAACGCTGTCAGTTCTTCGAGCGGTTCCACCGTGACCGGGTCCGTCACTGTGCGCCTCCTTCGTCGACCAACATCAAGTCGTCGGTGCGCAGCGGTTGTTACAACCCATCGATCCGGTGAGGCCGCGTCGCCCGATTCCCCTGGTTCTTTCCCCAACGGGTCATGCGTCAGCGTGTTGCCGGTCGCTTGTGGTTGCGCTGGGTGGTGATCACCGTTCTCGGCCGGGGTGGGTGGGTCCCGATTATCGTGACGCGCCGCAAGGTTTCCCCGACGAAAGGACCTTCGTGTCCCAGGATCTCCTCGAGCGCAAGTGGTCGAACTTCTTCCGGCACTTCGACGCCGACGGCAACGGTTTCATCGAGCACGAAGACTTCGTGCAGCGTGGTGCGCAGGTGGCCGCCGCGTTCGGGTACGCCAGTGAGACAGCCGCCGCGCAGGCCGTCACCGCGGGCTTCCAGCGGGTCTGGGAGTCCCTGGTGGGCAACCTCGACGCCGACGGTGACGGCCGGGTGTCGCGCGAAGAGTTCACCGGCGGCATGACGGTGTTCGCCGGCGAAGACCGTTACCAGGACCTGTTCCAGCCGGCGATCGACGCGCTGCTGGCGATGGGCGACGCCGACGGCGACGGGCAGCTCAGCCGGTCGGAGTGGGTGCGCCTGCAGGTCGGCTACGGCACTCCGGAGACCGACGCGGAGTACACGTTCGGCCTGCTCGACACCGACGGCAGCGGCTACCTCTCGCACGACGAGATCTCGGCCGCCACCCGGCAGTACTTCACCAGCACCGACGCCGACGCGCCGGGCAACAGCCTCTACGGGCCGCTCGCCTGACGCCCCGGGTGCCGCTGACCGTCCACAATGGTCGGCCGGCGGCACCGCGGTGGTGACCGCATCGGGGGACAGAGGTTCATCGATCGGGTAAGCGGGTGCTGCCTACTGTGGGGTGCTCAGCGAAAACCGATTTCGGAGGTCTGTCCCCGTGCCGGAGAAACCCGACACCGCGGTCGCGCTCACCCATCGGGCGATCGGGCTCCGGGCCTCGGACCCGGCGCGGGCCCGGGAACTGCTGGGTGTCGCGCTGGCGAAGGACGACGGCTACGAGCCGGCGTGGCGGTGGCTCGCCGAACTGGTGGCGACCGAGGGCGAACGGCGGTTCTGCCTCGAACGGGCTTACGAGATCAAAGCCGATCCCGAGACCGGTCGGGCGCTCAAGGCCGTGCGCACCACGCCGCCGAGCACGCCCGCCGACGTCGCCGACCTGGTGGAACCGGAGCGGCCGCCGGCCAACGTCCGCGCCGGCCGGGCGAAGGGCGGCTGGAAGAAGATCTGGATCGCCGTCGGCGCGGCCGTGGTCCTGGCCTCGGTGCTGGGCGTCTGGACGGCGGCGGGAGCCGAGCGGGGCGAGCCCGTCTACGTGGCGCTGGTGGCGGGGATGACCGGGGACAACGCGGTGACCTCGGCCCACATGGAGCACGCCGTGCGGATGCACCTCGACACCGTGAACGCGGCGGGCGGGATCCACGGGCACCCGGTGGAGCTGCTCGTCTACGACGACGCGGACCGGGTCGACAAGGCGATCGGGATCGCGCAGCAGATCGTCCGGGAGGACAAGGTCCTCTACGTCGTCGGGCACGGGAGCAGCGACACCGCGCTCGCGGCGTCGCCGATCTACCAGCGGGCCCGGATCCCGGCCATCACCCCGTCGGCCAGCTCGTCGCGGATCACCGACGGCAGCGAGTGGTACTTCCGCAGCATGTTCGGCAACCGGACGCAGAGCGACTTCATGTCGGTGTACGCCTCGCACGTCCTGGGCTCGAAGACCGCGGCCGTGATCTACGACGACGACGAGGACGGCCGGTCGGCGCACGACACCTTCCTGGAGTCCTTCGGCGAGTTCGGCCGGGTGACCGCCGAGCTGCCGATCTCCGCCGCGCCCGCGAGCCGCGCCGCGTCGGTCGACGCCGCGGTCGCCGCGCTCGAGGCGCACGACCCGCGTGAGCCGATCGTGCTGGCGTTGAAGGAGAAGAGCGGCCTCGAGGTGATCGACCGGCTCCGGTCCGCCGGTGTGACGGCGCCCGTCCTCGGCACCTCTTCGCTGAGCTCCCGGGCCTTCCACGACGCGTTGACCGGAGCCGAACGCAAGAGCGGGCGGCCGGGGGCGCTCACCGGCAACCTGTTCATGGCGACGCCGCTGGCCCAGGATTCGCTGTCCGGCCCCGCGCAGGTGTGGGCCGACGCCTTCGAGCAGCGCTACGGCGAACGCCCGCTGTGGCAGGCCGCGACGGCCCGGCAGGCGCTGAACGTCGGGCTGCACGCGATGGAGGTCGGCGGGCTGGGCTTCGACGGGAACCACCGGGCTGACGACCGGCAGCGGGTGCGTGACTCCGTGGCGTCGTTGAAGGACCGGAAGAACTCCTTCCCCGCACTGCTCGGGCCGTTGTACTTCAACGCGAGCGGGTCGGCGCAGATGGCCGTGTCGGTGGTGACGAGCGACGGCGCCCGGTTCGTCTCGGCGCCCGTCCAGTTCACGATCTACGAACCGCCGTCCGGTGACGCGCTGCAGGCGGGGCTGGCCGACGGCGAGGTCATCGCGGTCAAGAACCGGTACCTCAGCCGGCGCCAGGTGGTGGCGACCGGCATCAACCTCAACGAGGTCCGCGACCTCGACACGACCGACGGCACGTACTTCGTCGACTTCTTCGTCTGGCTCAAGTACACCGGCAACAACGGCGCGGCCGACGTGCAGTTCGTCAACGCCGTCAAACCCGACCTGAAGCTGGGGGAGCCGCTGCGCGACGTCACCGAGGACGGGCGCACCTACCGGCTCTACCGGGTGGCCGACCGCTTCAAGAGCAGCTTCGAGTTCCACGACTTCCCGTTCGACCACCAGCGGCTCACCGTGTTGCTGCAGAACCGGACGCAGACCGCGGACCAGGTCTCCTACGTGACGGACAAGGAGATCCTCGACCAGGACCCGCGCGCCTACCTGCGCAGCGGCGCCGACGCCGAGGCCACCATCAACCAGGTCCCCAACTGGGTCGCGTCCTCGGTGCACTTCTTCCGCCAGACGGTCGGCAGCAGCGACGCCTTGGGCGACGGCCAGTCCGCCGGCGCCGCCACCGGGATCTACTACAGCCAGTACGCGGCCGAGATCGAGATCGAGCGGGACACGCTGCCGTTCCTGATCAAGAACCTGCTCCCGCTGATCCTGCTGATCTGCGTCACGTACCTGTCGTTGTTCTTCAAGGCCGCCGACGGCAGCGCACCGGTGTCGATGGGCGTGACCGCGATCCTCAGCACCGCGGTCCTGCTCAACAACGTGACGTCCCAGCTGCCGTCGGTCAGCTACATCGTGGCGCTCGAATGGGGTTACTACGCGTTCATCCTGCTGGCCGCCGGTTGTGTGCTGATCGCGATGCTGCGCAAGCGCTTCGCCACGCTGAAACGGGACGACGCGGAACAGACCCTGCGCCGGGCGGCGCGCATCGGCTATCCGGTCTACCTCCTCGGCATCGTGACCATCTTCATGTTCGCCTTCGGCTGAGGCAGGCCGCTACCGGCGGCCGTCCCAGGCGGCTCGCTCGGCGCCCGCGGCGTCCTGGACGACCCGGGTCTGCTCGTCGTAGACCATGGTCGTCCGCCCGTCGCGGTCGTACCGGGGCCAGCCGGGATCGCCCGTGGTGGCGAAGCGGACGAAGTCGGCGTGCACGCGCCGCGCCAGTTCCCGCGGGGGACGGCTGCCGAACCGGTCGATCGCGGGCGCTCCCAGCGCCATGACCGTTTCCAGGTCGTCGCGCACGAACGGCAGGTCGACGGCGTGGAACGCGCCGGAGCCCGGCGGGATTCCCTCACGCTGCCAGCGGAACTCGTAGAGCCACGACGGCTCGGGACGCGCTTCGAGCAGGCGGATCGTCGGGATCCGGAACCCCCAGTCCGTCCAGCCGGCCTCGACCAGGGCGGCCAGCCCGCGGACGTGGCGGGGGCCGTCGCGGTAGGCGCGCACCGTCGGGGCGTCCATCCCCAGCGTGCGGCGCAGGCCCAGGCGGATCAGCGGCGCCACCGGGCCGGCGACGCTCGTGATGCCCTCGATCAGCGGCGCGGCCTCGTTGCGCACCGTCCCGGCGAGCAGCGGGACGCCCGGCGCGGCACCGGCGGACCGGACCGGGTTCGCCGGCAGGAACTCCGTGCCGTGCACCCCGCGGAACGGGCTGAGCAGCAGCGCCCGGCGATCACCCTTGACCAGGCCTAGTGCGTACCGCTTCAGCGCCTTGAACGACGCCGCCGCGGTGCGCTCCAGGCCGACCGCCGACAGGCCCGCCACGGTCGGCGCGACCCCGAGGTCGCGCGCCACCTGCCGGGTCACGCGCCACGCCTCATCGACGTCGACGGACGCCATCGAACACCCGCTTTGGGCTATCGCCCCGGCGAACGCGCCGCGCGAAGCGGGCAGTGCGAGGTGGTTCATCACGCTGACGCCGCCGCCGGACTGGCCGAAGATCGTCACCCGCGCGGGGTCCCCGCCGAACGCGGCGATGTTGCGCTGCACCCAGGCGAGCGCCGCCGACTGGTCGCGCAGCCCGAGGTTGTCGTGACCCTCGCCGAGGTACAGGAAGCCGTCGATGCCCAGCCGGTAGTTGATGCCGACGTGCACGACGCCGTCGCGCGCGAAGTTCCTGCCGCTGTAGCCGGGCAGCGAACCGGCGCCGTAGATGTACCCGCCGCCGTGGATGTGCACCACCACCGGCAGGTTCGCGCGGCCGGGGTCGGGGGTCCACACCTCGAGGGTCAGGCAGTCCTCGCCGGTCTCGGTCGCCGCGTAGACCGCGCCGAGCGGGTTCTCCTCCGCGACCTGCGGCGCGGCGGGCCCGGGTGCGGTGGCGTCGCGGACGCCGTCCCAGTCCGCGGCGGGCTGCGGCGGCAGGAACCGGCGCGGCCCGAACGGCGGGGCGGCGTAAGGGATGCCGCGGAAGTGGTGCAGGCCGTCGATCTCGAGACCCCGGACCACGCCGTTCTCGGTGCGGACCCGCGGGAAGGCGACGCTCGTCATCTCCGCAGCCTCCCGACTCGACGGCAATTAGTCAAGCCGTACTAATTTACGCGTCGAGGATGCGGTGGGCCAGCCGCTTCCACGCCGCGAGGTTCGGGTCGCTCCGGTGGTCGCGCGGCTCGAAGGTGTAGGTCAGGGCGACCCCGCGCATGCTCGCCAGCAGCACGGGCGCGAGGTCGGCGAAGCCGGGGTGCGCGACGCGCTCCGGCCCGAACAGGCCGGTGATCAGCTCGCGGATGTGCCGGCCCAGCTCGTGCTCCGGCGGCCGCAGCGCCGCCGCGAGCTGCGGGTTGTGCTGCGCCGCGACCCACAGCTGCAGGGCGGCGGTGAAGAGCGGGCCGTGGAAGGTGAGCCAGATCTGCTCGACGGCGTCGTCGATCGTGCCGGCCGCCTCGGGCACGTCGACCTGGCCGGCACGCTGGATGGCGAGGTGCTGCACGGCGGCGATCAGCAGGTCGTCGCGCGAGGGGAACTGGTGCAGCAGGCTCCCGCGGGACACCCCGGCGCGTTCCTGGATGCGCGAAGTCGTCGTCGCGGCGTAGCCGTCCTCGGCGAGGCAGGCGACCGCGGCGGCCAGGATGCGCTCACGCGTGTCCCAGGCCCGCTTCTGGACGGGCAGCGGCGCGGGCTGCGAGGTGGCCATGGCCCGAGGTTAACGGGCTCAGCGTTGTTCCTGGATGCGGATCAGGTTGCCGGCGGGATCGCGGAAGGCGCTGTCGCGGACGCC
The DNA here is from genome assembly GCF_035975215.1 of Amycolatopsis sp. NBC_01307. Taxonomy (NCBI): domain Bacteria; kingdom Bacillati; phylum Actinomycetota; class Actinomycetes; order Pseudonocardiales; family Pseudonocardiaceae; genus Amycolatopsis; species Amycolatopsis sp. NBC_01307. The sequence goes on from NZ_CP108403.1 coordinate 2,466,455, forward strand.
GTAGGGCTGCTCGATCGGCTCCTGGACGACCTCGGCCCCCGCGGCCTGCACCTTCTCGAAGGTGGCGTCGAGGTCGGGGGTGGCGAGCATGATCCAGCCGTAGGTGCCCTTGGCCATCATCTCGGAGATGGTGCCGCGCTCGGCGTCCGTGATGCCGGGGTCGGCGCCCGGGGGAGCGAGGAGGAGGGACGTGCCGGGCTGGCCGGGCGGGCCGACCGCGATCCAGCGCATCTTGCCCTTACCGACGTCGCTGCGGACCTCGAAGCCGAGGACGTCACGGTAGAACGCCAGCGAGGCGTCCGGGTCGTCGTGGGGGAGGACCGTCGTGTGGATGGTGATGTCCATGGCGCTCACGCTAGCCCGCGATTCCGCGCCCCGGACGGCGACGGGCCGCTGGCTCCCGAGGGGGAACCGGCGGCCCGGTGCTCGGCTCAGCCGATCCGGTAGTGGTACGGCAGGGTCGTGATGACCTCGCCGGTGCCCTCCTCCGGCAGGCCGGTGGAGCCGGTGGGCAGGGTCGGGACGGTCACCAGGTTGAGGTGGCCGGTGACGTCGGTGCCGCGGGCGCCGGCCGGGGTGATCGTCACCTGGATGGTGGCCGTCCGGCCCGGCTGGATGATCACCGGCGTGCCGCCGGTGCCCGCCGGGTCGATCGCCTGGTCGTACGGGTCTCCGGTGGACGAGGTCACGGCGTGGTCGAAGCCCGCGGTCACCAGGGACGAGGTGTAGCTCGCGTGCCCGGCGGGGGCGCCGGACGGCCCGAACGGGCCGAGCTCCTGCACGTCGGCGAACCAGATGCCCTTGGTGACGTAGCCCTTCTTCTCCCCGATCGTGGCGACCGAGACGGTGCTGCCGGCCTGGGCCTGTTTCAGGTCGCCGAGCACGTCGATCCCGGCGGCCGAGCTCTGCAGCTCGACCTGGGCCGGCCTGCTCGACGAGGTGGCCACCGTCAGCTTGCTCGTGTCCGGCGGCACTTCGTAGACCGGCGCGATCGCGCCCGGCTCGGGCAGGTCGACCTCGGTCTGGCCGCCGACCGGGACCGGCTGCAGCGTCTGCGCGGTGTTGGTGCGCGCGTCGACGCCGATCGCGATCGGCTCGATGCCGGTGTTGTGCACGGTCACCGGCACCGTGACCGCCTTGCCGGCGGCCAGCTTGCCGCCGCTCGGCAGCGCCGGCGCGGACACCGACACCCGGTCGAAGGCGACCGTGCCGGTGAACGGCTGCTGCAGTTGCTTGCCCGTCACCGGGTTCTGCGCCACCAGCACCAGGTGCCAGCGCCCGGGCAGCGGGTTCGCGTCGGTCAGCTGCAGCCCGGTGCCCTGCGACACGGTCGTCGGCGAAGCGAGCGAAATGTTGCTGGTGACGTCGCCGAGCTCGCCGTTCGGGTCGACCAGGACGCCGTCGACGACGGTGCCCGGGTCGGCCAGGTGCACGGCGACGTCGAGGTCCTTCTTGCCGTGGGGCACGTCGAACTCGTAGCTGAACGTCTGCGCGGGGGAGAACGCGCGGGCGTTGCCACCGGTGATGGTGCCGCTGAAGGCCCCCGGGCCGTTGCCGGTCGGGATGAGCGAGCGCAGCACCGCGGACACGGACGTCTGGTGGCCGTCGGAGCTGCCGAAGGTCACCGAGTAGTCCGCGTCGCCGCCCGAGGCCGGGGTCGGCAGGGCGATCTTGACCGGCTTGGTCTGGCCCGGGGCCAGGGTCAGGAGCTGGGGCGAGACCTGGCCGTAGGGCACGGCGCGCTGCGCGTCCGCGGCCAGCTGGATGTCACCGGTGTACCCGGACGCGCCGGCGACCGAGTACAGCACCGCCGTCCAGGTGCCCGCGGCCGGGTGCCGGACGTCCACGTTGGCGTAGTTCGCCGTCGCCGCACCACCCTGCGGGCGGCTGTTCGCGACGAACGTGCCGTCCGGCGCGAGCAGCGTCAACCGCACCACCGGGGTGACCGAAGCGCCGTTGACCGTCTTGGGGCTGCCCTGCCACGCCATCCTCGACAGCAGCCGGTCGGTGGCCGGCGGGACGCTGAACTTCACCGTCTTCTGCGCCCACTGCGCGCCGTTGTAGTAGGTGAACGTCGGCAGCTTGGCCGCGTCGAACGGCACGGTCTGGGTTTGCGTCGACGCCGTCGCGAACCCGCGCGTGCCGGTGGACACCGTGAGCGGCTTGGCGCCGACGTTCGACACCTTGACCGTCGCGGTCTGGGTGCTGCCGGGCGCGCCGTCCAGGGTCAGCTGGTCGGTCGAGAGCGCGATGTTCGACGACACCCCGGCCGGGGCGCCGGTGGTGCCGGGCGCGGTCGACGCCGCCTCGACGGCCGCGCGCGCGTCCAGCAGGCCGGAGCCCTGCTCGTCGGCCGGCAGGCCGAGGTCGCGCGTGGTGCCGGTGATCAGCTGCTTGATCAGCGCCGGCGTCGGCGACGCACCGTGGTGCGTGCCGCGGTAGGCCTGGATGACCAGCGCCGCGACACCCGCGGTCAGCGGCGCCGATTCGCTGGTGCCACCGAAGGATTCCAGGTCCGCGCCCTGCGGCGGCGACTGGAACGTCTGGCACTCCGCGTAACCCGGTTCGCAGTCGGCCCAGTTGCCCTCGCCGGGCGCGACCAGGTCGATCGTGCGGCCGTTCTGCGTGATGCCGGAGGAGGACAACGCGGAGATGTTGTCGCTGACCCACTTCCCGTTGGAGAACGGGAAAGCCGCGTACGTGGTCTGCGCGTACAGCCGGTTGTCCGTGGTCGCGCCGGCGGAGATGACCAGCGGGTCGGTGGCCGGGCTGCCGATGGTGGACGTCGTGCCCGCGTCGCCGCTGGAGGTGGTGACCGTGACGCCGGCGGCGACGGCCTCGTCGTTGAACACCTGGAACAGCTCGCGCGAGCTGGTGTCCGGGTACTGGTTGAGGCCGAGCGACTCGTTGATGACGTCGACGTGGTCGACCGTCACCGCGTAGTCGATGGCCTGCAGCACCGCGGAGTTCGTCGCGGTCGAGCCGAAGACGTTGAGCCCGACCAGGCTCGCACCCGGCGAGACGCCCTTGACCACGATGGTGCAGCCCGGCGGCAGCGGGTGCGCCTGGTTCACGAACTTCGACAGGTCGTGCACCACGGTGCCCTGCGCGGCGATCGACGACGCGTCACCGAACGCCTCGGCACCCGCGTCCGTGGTCGCCGGGCCGTCCCCGGAGAAATCCTGGTAGTCCGCGAACACCTTGGAGCCGTCGGGCCGGATGAAGTCGGCGTAGTTCGGGTCCATGTTGTCGGCGAGGAAAGCGACCTTCACGCCGGAGCCGTCGGCGAGATCGGACGCGCTCTTCGAGCCGTCGGTGCTGTAGGCGTGGATCGAGGTGAGCGCTTCCGGCTCCAGCAGCGGCTTCGCGGGGTCGGCCGGGCAGATCGCGCCGGGCGCCGTCGACGTCCGGGGCTGCGCGCTCGGCGCCGCCCCGCTCGCCGCCGCCGGCGGTGTGCTCGGCGTGGGCAGCGTGACCTTGCTGTCGGGCAGCACGGACGCCACGGCCGGGTCCTGCGCGAGCGCGGCGGCCTGCGCGGGGCTGACGGTCGCGGAGAAGGCGTTGCCGACCGCGAAGTGCTTGACGTTCGCCGGCGCCGGGCCGGTGAGCTTGCCCAGCACCGCGTTCTGCGCTCTGGTCGCTTGGTCGCGTCTGCTCCCGGACGCCGCTTTTGTCGGTGGCGCTGACGCGATCTGGTCGCCCAGCACCACGATCACCGCCTGCGACGCGGTCCCGGCGTTCGCCGCGGGCACGGCCGCACCGGCCGGCTGAATGGATCCGGCCAGCACCAAGCCACCGACGGCGGCCAGAATCGCCGGCCGGAGTATGAGCGACGAACGCCGCATATGCAGCTCCCTGGTCGTAGGGGTTCAAATCCAGCAGATCCGACTAAATCGGACTCCCTTTCGAGACTCGATTTCGTCGCCTGGCGACTATTGCGGTTCGACGTCCCGTCCACAAGCGACAATGGTCGGCGATTCCGCGCGATTCCGTGCCGCAACGGGCGTTACATCCGCATTGACCGATGTCATGAGTGGCTGTCGGCGAGTTGGAAAATTCTTGACACCCATCGACGAATTCGCCCGCCCGCTGCGGCCCGAGGGGCGTCGGCGGGGCGTCCGTTTCCCACTCGTCCGGCGGAATTCCCCGCACTCGTCCGGCGCTACCTGCGGGATGTCGCGCTGGGTATCGTCCCTGTGTCGTACAGAGGAACCACCAGTTCCGGAGGTAACCCATGCGCAAGAGTGCGGCCCTGGTTTCGACCGTCCTGCTGGCGGCGGGCATCGGTGTGCTGACCGCCGGACCCGCAGCGGCCCTGGGCGGCGAGACGTACGGGTGCCAGGTCTCACCGGGCCCGGTGGGCTCCTACACCGGGAACTGCCACAACAGCGCGAAGTTCCACGGCCCCTACTCGGCCGGATTCTCCGTCGGCGGCGCGGCCGCCGGCACGACCTACACCTGGCACGTCCCGGCCGGCTACCAGACCGCACCCGGCCTGTGCGGCACGACGTCCGGCTGCCGGGTCGACGGCCTGACCGGCGACGACGAAGTCACCGTCTCGGTCACCCTGACCCAGGCCGGCGCCACCGAAACCCTGACCGCAACGGCGTTCATCCTGGCAGTCTGCGGCAACGTCTACTGCTGACCGGCTGCCGTCCGTTCTCTGGTGCAGAACCTGCTCGACCTGGTCGGCGCCGGGCGGGTCTGATCCCCGTTTCCTGCGGTCACTTGCCTCCCGCGCCCGTGGTCGAACCGATGTCGATCCGGCCGAACAGTTGCTGGGCCACGGACTTGCACACTTCGGCACCGTAGTGGTGCTCGTCGCCCTGGTCCGGGTAGTGCACCATGACCGCGAGCACCCAGTGGTCCCACATCGCCAGGCAGTTCACCGTCCACCAGGTGCCGTGGCGGGTCCAGCCGTTCTCGACGGCCGGGTGCAGGCCCGCCAGGGCCGGGGCCTCCGGGATGCCGAACGCGGTCGCGGGGTCGGCCGACCGCATGAGGTCCAGCAGCTTGGCCCGCCACCGCGGGCTCAAGCCCGGACCGCGGGCCACGCACCGGCCGAGCAGGGTGGCCTCGGTCGCCGGCATCGTGGTCTTGGACCACCAGTTCGGGTGAATGGTCGTGTCGTGCAGGCCGCAGGTGCGGATCATCCGGGCGATCGAATCGTCGCCGCCGAGCCGGAGGTAGAGCGTCTGCGCGGCACGATCGTCGCCGGACCGGATCATCCGGGTCACCCGATCCTCGTCCCCGGCCGAGATCCGCGACTCCCGCGAGGCCACGTAGTCGACCGCGAGCCAGCTCTTGATCATGGATTCGGTCGTGGTGCGCAAGGTTCCAGCACCGACCACGGTGCCGGTGGCCGTCTCGCGCAACGCCCAGGACCACTCACCCCGGACGTCGACCGCCACCTCGGCCGCCCCCGGAACCGGCGTGGCCGCCCGCGTCCTCGGGAACGACGGCGGGACGTCCGGCGCCGGTGACGTGCCCGCCGCGGCGGGCACGTTCGCGGAACGAACGCAGACCGCCGCGGCGAGCGCGCCGAGGATGACACCGACCAGGACGACGACGAGCGCGGAATTGCGCATCGAAACTCCCTCGCCTGGGCCATGGACCGATGCCGCGGAATCACGGCAATTCGAGTGCGCTTTTCGGAAATGCGGAACATATCAGAATCCGGCGGTGACGCGGATTCTCAGCGATTGAGCTGAACGGAGTTCAGCAACGCCAGCGCGGCCTGTTCGTTGGCACGCGAACTGTCGATTTCGAGGGTGTAGGCCCCGAGCGTCCGGTGCTGGTGCACGGGCAGCGGGTCCTGCGGAAAGCTGCTGTCCGCGGCTCTGCTGGTCAGCGACACCGTCAGCGAGAAGCATCGGCTGTCGAGCGGGGCCTTCCCGACCTCGGAGGCGGGGCAGAGCACGAGGGTGTTGGTGTCGGGCTCGCTGGTGAACGTGCCGACCTGCTGCCCGTCGGGGACGTGCAGCGACTTGAGCGGCGACGCGATCACCGGCGGTGTGGTGTGGATCTTCCCGAGCAGGGCCAGCATTTCCACCGCTGTCACCGGTTTTGTGGTCGTCACCCGGATCCAGCGGTCCGGGCCGTCCTGCCACATGACCGACTGCGGGTGCGGAATCTGGTCGGCGGCCGAGGGTTTCGTGGCCAGGGCGCTGTGAGGCGCGGTGCCGTCCCGGACGTCGATCTCGAACGCGTACCGGTGATCCTGCGCGTAGTGCAGGCCGGCGAAGTGCGGCTGGACGGCCCAGAACAGCAAGTCCCAGGAGCTGTCCTCCAGGCTGATCGCCGGCGCGGCCGGGGGCACCTTCCCGGCGGCCGGCGGCTGGGTCACCGTGGCGGACGGCGGGCTCGCGAGCGTGGCCGGTGGCACCGCGGCGGTACCGCGGTCCTGCGCCCAGAAGACCCCCGCGCCGACGGCGGCCACCGCGAGCGTCACCGCGGCGACGCTGGCCGTGTGGCGCCGCCGGACCCGGCGTCCGGCGACGGTCACCACGGCGTCGGGATCGGACGCCGGCGGCTCCTGGGCGTCCGGCGCGCGGCGCACCTCGTCGAGGTCGGTCATGGCACGGTCTCCTTGCCTTCGTCGAGCTGGACGTGCAGCGCGCTCAAGCACCGCACACCTCTCAAGAGGCCACCTGCCCCGCGTTCTGTTGCAGTTGTCTTCGAGATCGTCCGGATGGCCGCGCGCGTCCCCGGTGTGGTGAAGGCGACGTGAGTTCTGCCGTTCCCGTTCGGCTGACCAGGTGTTAGTGTCGGCTCGCTCAGTCAGTACAACTTCATGTTTTCTGCCCGTGGCAGGGGAAGCCGGTCGAAGTCCGGCACTGTCGCGCAACCGTGGGTCACCTTGGGGTGACGAGTCGGATTACCGCCTCGGGCAGGTGTTTGTCGAACCGCTGTCGCGCCAGCAGTGGGTGGACGCCCGGCCTCCCGTGGGGGGCCGGTCTCTCCCTGTGTGTGTCGCGCCGGCGTCTGGGGAGAGGAAGTATCACGTGGCCGGCAAGCGGTTCAGGCCCATCGCGGCCTGGGTGTCCGCCGTCGTCGTGTTCACCGTCGGCTCGGTGACCCCGGCCTTCGCCGGTGATCTCGCGGCCTCGAAGCCGACGTCGAAGTGGCTCGCCGCGCAGCTCGCGCCCGACGGCACCCTGCAGAACCCGCTCGGTGGCGCGCTGCCCGACCACGGCCTGATGATCGACACGCTCTTCGCGATGTACGCCTCCGGCGACGGCGCGCTGGCCGCGTCCATCGTGAAGTACCTCGACGACGACCACCACGCCACCGACTACTACACGTGGGACGGCCTCGTCCCCGGCCAGGGTTACGACGCGATCATCACCGGTGGCGCCGCGGCGAAAGTGCTGGTCGCCGCGGAAATCGCCGGGCGGGACCCGAGGTCCTTCGGCGGGCACGACATGGTCGCCGAGACCCTCGGCACGATCGCGCGTTCGGGCGTCGACAAAGGCCGCGTCAGCGACTACTCGAAGAACCCCGACTTCAAGGACTTCGTCAGCAACAACGCCAACGTGTTCGGCCAGGCCCTGGCCGTGATCGGGCTGGCGGGCGCCGGCCTCGCCGATCGGCTCGTGATCGACACGATGCTGAAACAGCAGTGCTCGGACGGCTTCTTCCGGATCTTCTTCGGCCTCATCCCCACCACCGAGACCGGCGACCAGGTGACGCCGGACGGCCACCGGATCTCGACGTGTGACGAGGGCAAGCCGTTCGACCAGTCGACGCCGGACGGCGACGCCACCGGTATCGCGCTCTCGGCGATGCTCGCCGCCCGCGACGCCGGTGCGGCGAACCTCGACGCGCCCATCACCAAGGCCGTGCGGTGGCTGAAGGCGCACCAGACCGCGAGTGGCGGCTGGGGCGGCGGCGTCGGCACCGAAGCGCCCAACACCAACAGCACCGGCCTGATCGTGCAGGCGCTCGCCGACGCCGGGTGCGCGGACGCCGCGATGGCCTCGGGGACCGCTTTCCTCCGGTCCGCCGAAGCGACCGCGGCCGACGCGGGCACCCCGCTCGGGGATCAGCTCGGCGCCATCGCCTACACCCCGGCCGAGTACCAAGCCGCGCGCACCACGGGGATCGGCGGGCTCGACACCTGGATCCGCGCGAGCGCACAGGCCGCGCTCGGCCTGTCCCAGGTCGGGTTCCACGACCTCACCCTCGGCCACGCCGGAGCGCAGGGGCCACCGGACCCCGGCTGCAGCCCGCCCGGTCCGCCGCCACCGCCGCCCGGCGAAAAGCCCGCGCCGACGGGGGATCACGCCGTGAAGCCGCCGTTGAGCCCGAAGGCCGGCACCCCGGCGGTGCGGCCCGGTTCGCCGCGCGGCACCGTGGTCGTCCCCGTCGATGCCCCGGCGCCGGTGACCGGCCCGACCCCGGCCGACCGGCTGGGCGGCTACCTCGCGAGCCGGCTCGTCGACGGCGACCACGTCGAGGTCGCCCAGGACGGCAAGACCTTCGTCGACTACGACCTGACGGCGGATCTCGTCCTCGCCCTGCACACCCTCGGGCAGCAGCCGGACGCCGCGGCCCGGGCGTCACGGTTCCTGCTGAGCCCGGACTCGATCCGGGCCTACGCCCACGGCGCGCCCTACGAGCAAGGCCAGGCCGCCTACGCCGAACCGCTGGCCAAGCTGCAGATCGTCGCCCGGTTCCCGGAATCCGGCGCGGACGCGGAGGCCGTCGGGCAGCTGCGCACCGACCTCGCCGCGCTGCGGACCGCGTCCGGCGAGTTCACCGACACCGGCGAGTTCGCCGACACCACCGGCACCCTGCGGCGGCACACCTGGGCCGCGCTGGCGACCACGGCGGGCGCCGACCTCACCGAGGCACCGACCGGCATGCTGATCGCGCACCAGTGTGCGGACGGGCTCTTCCCGGCCGTCTTGACCGGAAAGCCGTGCGCCACCGGCGATCTCACCGCGACGGCCGCCGCGGTCGAGGCGCTGAACGCCGTCCCACGCGACGGCCGGGCGCCGGGCAACGTCCCGCCGGCCGGCTGGACGCCCGAACACCGGCAGGCCCTCGAGTCCGCCGCCGCGGCGCTGACCACCCGGACCGGACCCGACGGCACGGTCGCCGCGGCGGGCGGGCAGCCCGATCCCGTGCTGACGGCGGCCGTCGCCGGCGGGTTCAGCGCGGCCGGGCTCGACGCGAGCAAGGCCGCACAGGCCCTCGGCGCGCTGGTGCTGGCCGACGGCGGGTTCCCGAAGACCCCGGGCGGGCCGGGCGACCCCGGCGCGAGCATCGCCGCGGCGACCGGGATCGCCGGGCGGACCTGGCTCGACGCGGACGGCTCCCCGCTCACGACGGCGGTCCGGTTGCCACTCGCCCAGCCGCTCGCCGCAGGTAGCCACGGCGGTGTCGTCCCGGCGCCGGCCGCCCTCGGCAGTCCGGCGCTCTGGCTGGCCTTCCGCCTGTCCGGTGCCGCGCTCGTCCTCGCCTTCGCGCTGGCCGCCGGCCTGCGCCACCTGATCACCCGCACACCACGCACCAGGGGGTAACACCATGAGACGTCTTCCTTCGCTGCTGGCCGGTCTCGCCGTCATGGCCGGGCTCGTCGTGTCGTCGGCGACACCGGCGTCGGCGGTCGACCCGGCCAAGGGCTACGCCGGGATCTGCACCGGCAACGACGCGCTGAGCGGCGTCACCGTCGTCGTCGACTTCCAGGAGCTCAACGGCAACGGCGGCACCGCCGCGCCGACGATCACCCGCTGCTCGCCGAACGCCGCTCCCGGCACGGACCGCACCGGCATCCAGGCCCTGCAGGACGCGGGGATCGCCGTCGCCGGTGTCGCGCAGTGGGGGCTCGGGTTCGTGTGCCGGCTGGAGGGCCGGCCCTCGGCGACCGAGTCGATCCCGGTCTCGGGCAACCCGACCTACAAGGAAGCCTGCGTGCGGACGCCGCCGGGCGCCGCGTACTGGTCGTACTGGACCGCCACCGGCGCCACCTCGACCTGGACCTACAGCAGCTACGGCGCGCTCAACCGCAACGTCGTCCCCGGTGGTTTCGAAGGCTGGTCGTTCTCCCTCAACCGGTCCGCCGGCTCGAACCCGGTGCCGCGGGTGACCCCGCTCAACCCGGCCGTCAACGCGAGCAACCCGACCGTGAGCCTGTCGGCCGACGACCTCGACCACAAGATCACCCTGGGGCAGAGCACCACCCTGACCTGGACGTCCACCAACTCCACGACGCTCACCGCCCAGTCGGTCGCCCCGGCCACCGGCGGCGGCGCCTGGTCCGGGTCGCTGGCCGTGCCGGGCGGGACGAAGACGATCACGCCGACGGCCAAGGGCACCTACACGTACACGGTCAAGGCGGTCGGCACCGGCGGCACGGTGTACTCGACGGCGACCCTGACCGTGCAGTGAGGCCGATCTTCGCGGGTGCGGCCGTCGCGGTGCTGACGGCCGCCCTCGCCCCGGGCGTCGCGCACGCCGTCGACCAGGGCAAGGGCCATCCCGGGTTCTGCACCGACGGCGCCGGGGTCACCGTCGTGCTCGACTTCCAGCAGCTGGGCGGCACGACGATCGTGCGCTGCGACCCGCAGACCGGCCGTGGCACCGGCTTGGACGCGCTGAAGAACGCGGGTTTCCAGGTCGCCGGGGTCCAGCGCTGGGGCGAGGCGTTCATCTGCCGCATCGAGAACCGGCCGTCCGCGGTCGAGGAGATCCCGGTCAAGGGCAACGAGCACTACAAGGAGACCTGCGTCGACACACCGCCCGCGGCGGGCTACTGGTCGTACTGGCACGCCGGGAACAACTGCGCGTGGGAGTACAGCCAGTGGGGCGTGAAGAATCGCGACTTCACCGCGGGCGGCTTCGAAGGCTGGTCGTTCTCGCTGAACGCGACGGCCGACTCGAACCCGGTGCCGCGCATCGCCGCGGTCCGGCCCGGCACCGCGGGGCCGTGCGTCACCGCGGCGGAGCCGGCGCCGACATCCGACGACATCAACGAAAAGCAGCCTGGCGCCACGACCGCCCCGGCCGCGCCGCCTTCGGGAACGCAGGCCACCACGGCCGGGCCGCCGGGACAGCCGGACCAGCCCGGCGCGAGCGGCCGTCCGTTGCCGCCGCCCAAGCCGCGGCCCGGCGGGGGTGGCCAGCAGGCCGCGGATCCGGCCGGCAACGTCGCGTTCACCGGCGGCGAGCAGGCTGCCGACGTCGACCAGGCGATCAAGGAGCAGGCCGGGGCGAGTGACTACGCGCCCTGGGTGGCCGGCGCGGCGGTCGTGCTGCTCGCCGCCGCGGCGTGGTTCACCGCGCGGCGCCGCAAACGCGCCCGGGACAGCTGATGCTCGCTTCCTGGTTCCTGCCGCGTGATCTGCACCCCGCCGCGTGGTGGGTGTGGGCGCTCGGGCTGGCGGTGGCGGCGAGCCGGACGACGAACCCGTGGCTGCTGCTGACGATCGTCGCGGTGCTCTGTCACGTCGTCATCGCGCGGCGGGCGGACGCGCCGTGGGCCATGGCGTTCCGGATGTACGCCTACCTCGCCGCGGTCATCATCGGGGTGCGGGTGTTCTTCCGGATCGTCTTCGGCGGCGCCGAAGGCTCGACGATCATCCTGCGCCTGCCCGAAGTCCCGCTGCCCGCCTGGGCCGCGGGCATCCGGCTGCTCGGCGACGTCTCCGCGGAGTCCGTCTTGGGCGGGCTCTACGACGGGCTCCGGCTGGCCACGATGGTGCTCTGCCTCGGCGCGGCCAACGCCCTGGCCAACCCGAAACGGCTGCTCAAGGCGATGCCACCGGCGCTCTACGAGGTCGGCACGGCCGTGATCGTCGCGCTGTCGGTGTTCCCGCAGCTGGCCGAGAGCGTCCAGCGCGTCCACCGGGCGCGGAAGCTGCGCGGCGGCGCGAAGGGCCGCCGGTTCCGGGCGCTGCACGCGGTCGTCATCCCGGTGCTGGAGGACGCGCTCGACCGGTCGCTGCAGCTCGCGTCCTCGATGGACTCCCGCGGCTACGGCCGCGCCGGGGTGGTGCGGGCCCGCGCCCGGCTGCTCACCGGCGTGCTGATGATCACCGGCCTGATCGGCGTCTGCGTCGGGGTCTACGCGACGCTCGACGGCTCGACCCCGCGGTTCCTCGCCACGCCGTTCCTGGTGGGCGGGCTCGTGCTCGGCCTGATCGGCTTCCGGACCGCCGGGACGCGCGTGCGGCGCACCCGGTACCGGCCGGATCGCTGGCACCCGGCCGAGTTCGTCACCGCCGCGAGCGGTGCCGCGGTGGCCGTGGCGTTGTTCGCGACGTCCAGTGTGGACCCGACGAACCTCAACCCGTCGCTGAGCACGCTGTCCTGGCCGCTGCTGTCCTGGGTGCCGCTCGCCGGCGTGCTCCTCGGCGTCCTGCCCGCCTTCCTGACTCCGCCGCCCGCGCTGCCGTTCGAAGCGGAACCGGTGCCCGAGACCGAGAAAGTCCCCGCATGATCGAGCTGGACCGCGTTTCCTTCTGGTACCACGGGCAACCGGAACCCGTCCTCGCCGACGTGTCGCTGTCGATCGGGGAGGGCGAGCTGGTGCTCGTCGCCGGGCGGACCGGCTCGGGCAAGTCGACGCTGCTCGGCACGTTCAACGGCCTGGTCCCGCACTTCACCGGCGGCCACCTCGAAGGCACGGTGTCGGTCGAGGACGCCGTGACGCGGGACCGGCCGCCGCGGGAGTTCGCGCACCTCGTCGGCGTCGTCGGACAGGACCCGCTGGCCGGGTTCGTCACCGACGTCGTCGAAGACGAACTCGCCTACGGCATGGAACAGCTCGGCCTGGCCCCGCAGGTGATGCGCCGCCGCGTCGAGGAGACACTCGACCTGCTCGGCATCGCCGAGCTGCGCCGCCGTCCACTGAGGACACTCTCGGGCGGGCAGCAGCAACGCGTCGCCGTCGGCTCGGTGCTGACCATGCACCCGAAGGTCCTCGTGCTCGACGAGCCGACGTCGGCCCTCGACCCGATCGCGGCCGAGGAGGTCCTCGCGACGCTCGCGCGGCTGGTGCAGGACCTCGGCACCACCGTCGTGCTGGCCGAGCACCGGATGGAACGGGTGATCCCGTTCGCCGACCGGATGCTCTACGTCCCGGGCGACGGCAGCGTCACCGACGGCACCCCACCGGAGATCCTGCGGACGACGCCCATCGCGCCGCCGATCGTGCGGCTCGGCCGGCTCGCCGGCTGGGACCCGCTGCCGATGTCCGTGCGCGACGCCCGCCGCGTCGCCCGCCCGCTGCGCGAGCGCCTCGGCTCGCGCCCGGAGCCGGCCGGGGCCGAGCCGGGGGAACCGGTGCTGACCGCCGCCGGCGTGGTCGTCCGGTACGGGCCGGTGGTCGCGGTCCGCGGGCTCGATCTCGACCTGCACCCCGGCCGGGTGGTCGCGATGATGGGCCGCAACGGCTCGGGGAAGTCGTCGTTGCTGTGGGCCTTGCAGGGTTCCGGGCCGCGGCAGGGCGGGAAGGTCCGTGCCGCCGGGGTCGATCCCGGGGAACTGCCGAGCGCGAAGGCGCGCAAGGTCGTCGGGCTCGTTCCGCAGACCGCGAGCGACCTGCTCTACCTCGAGTCCGTCGCCGCCGAATGCGCCGCGGCCGATGCCGAGACCGGTGCCGAGCCCGGCTCCTGCCGGGGACTGCTCGACCGGCTGGCCCCGGGGATCGACGGCGCCAGGCACCCGCGCGACCTGTCCGAGGGGCAGCGGCTCGCACTGGTGCTGGCGGTGCAGCTGTCCGCGTCGCCGTCGATCATGCTGCTCGACGAGCCGACCCGCGGGCTCGACTACCCGGCCAAGGCGGCGCTGGCGGGGATGATCGCCGCGATGACCGCCGGGGGGTGCGCGGTGGTCGTGGCGACGCACGACGTCGAGTTCGTCGCGACGGTCGCCGACCGGGTCGTGGTCATGGCCGAGGGCGAGATCGTCACCGACGGCGCCACCGCGGAGGTGCTCGGCGGATCGCCGGCGTTCGCGACGCAGGTGGCCAAGATCCTCGGCGGCGGCTGGCTGACCGTCGCCGAGGTCGAGGCGGCGGTCTCGTGACGCGCCTGCGCCAGTGGGGGCGCGCCGACCAGGCCGTGCGCGTCGGCCCGCGCTCGGCCGTCGTGCTCGGGCTGGCGTCGCTGGCCGGGCTGATGATGTTCGTCTGGCCGCTGCTGGTGCGGGTCGAACCGCAGAGCATGCAGCACGGGCCGGACGCGCCGTTCATCTTCTTCGGCATCCTGCCCATCCTGATCGCCATCGTGCTCGCCGAGCTGTCGGAAGGCGGCATGGACGCGAAGGCCCTCGCGATGCTCGGCGTGCTCTCGGCCGTCAACGCCGCGCTGCGGCCACTGGGTGCGGGCACGGCCGGGATCGAGACGGTGTTCTTCGTGCTCGTCCTGGCCGGCCGCGTGTTCGGTGCCGGGTTCGGGTTCGTGCTGGGCTGCACGTCGTTGTTCGCCTCGGCCCTGCTGACCGCCGGTGTCGGGCCGTGGCTGCCGTTCCAGATGCTGTGCTCGGCGTGGATCGGGATGGGTGCCGGCCTGCTGCCGCGTCGCGTGACGGGCAAGGCCGAGATCGCGATGCTGGTCGGTTACGGCATCGTCGTCGCTTACCTGTTCGGGTTCCTGATGAACCTGTGGTTCTGGCCGTTCATCACCGGTGCCGAAGTCCCGTACCACGACGGGCACATCTCGTACGTGGCCGGGGATCCGGTGTGGGAGAACCTGCACCGCTTCGCCGTGTTCACGCTGCTGACGTCGACCGCGGGCTGGGACACCGGCCGCGCGATCACCAACACCGTGGCGATCGTCGTGCTCGGCCCCGCGGTGCTCGCCACGTTGCGGCGGGCCTCGCGCAAGGCCTCCTACGGCGTCGCCCCGACCTTCGCCGAACTCCCCGAACGAATCCCGGAAAGGCAGAAACCGTGAAACTCCGTCAGCTCGCCGCAGTCGTCACCGCCGCCACGCTCCTGGTCCCGGCGACGGCGTCCGCCACGACCCCGGCGCAGCACACCGCCGACGTCGCCGCCGGCTGGCTCGCCAGACAGCTGACCGGCGGTGACCACCTCGAAACCGTCTTCGGCGGAGTGTCCTATCCGGACACCGGCCTGACGATCGACGGCATCCTCGCCTTCGCGTCCGCCGGCGTCGCGAACACCGCCGCCGGCCGCGCGACCACGTACGTCGCGACGAACCTCGCCGGTTACGTCGGCGACGGCGTCACCGAGTCCTACGCCGGCGCCACCGCGAAGGCGACTCTGGCCGCGGAGGTCCGCGGCCAGAACCCGGCCACCTTCGGCGGCGCCGACCTGCCCACCCGGCTGCGCGCGCTGCTGGCGCCGTCCGGGCGGTTCTCGGACAAGTCGCAGTACGGGGACTACAGCAACGCCTTCAGCCAGTCGCTCGCGCTCATCGCCCTCGACCGGACGCCGGGCGGCGCACCCGCGTCCGCGGTGAGCTTCCTCGCCGGGACGCAGTGCGCGGACGGCGGCTTCCCCCTCGACTTCGGCGTGACGCCCTGCGTCAGCGACACCGACTCGACGGCGATGGCCGCCCAGGCGCTGCAGGCGACCGGCCGGCTCGGCCAGGCCCAGCAGGGCCTGACCTGGCTGGCCGGGAAGCAGCAGGCGAACGGCGGGATCTCGGTCGGCACCGGTGACCCGGCGGTCGCGCCGAACGCCAACACGACCGGCCTGGCTAGCCAGGCGTTCCGCGCGGGCCTGCGGCTCGCCGCGGCCCAGAAGGCGAAGACGTTCCTCACCGGCCTGCAGGTCGGCTGCGCGGGCGTCGCCGCGAACCGCGGCGCGATCGCCTACGATGCCACCGGCTACAACGCCGGCACCGTCGTGCGCGCGACCACCCAGGCCGTCCTCGGTCTCGGCGGCCGCGGCCTGGCCCAGCTGACTTCGGCCGGGTCGTCCGCCGCGGAGCCGGCGCCGGCCTGCCCGTGACCACGGGGGAGCCCGGCGCCCACGAGGTGCCGGGCTCCTGCCGGTTCGGAGTGCCCTGGTCAACGCGCGAATTCGTGAAGCGACATTGATCACTCCCGGCTCCGGCCGCCCGTGTCGGTCACGCATGATGGCCGGAAATGGTTGAGGACTTCCGCCTGCGCTCGGTCGCCGCGGCGGCGTACGGGCCGGCCGTCCTGTTCGGACTGTCCGAAGGGGCCGTGCTGCCGGTCGTCGTGCTGAGCGCGATCGACCGCGGGGCGAGCACCTCGACGGCCGCGCTGATCGCCGCGTTGCTCGGCGTCGGGTCACTGGTCGCGAACATCCCGGCCGGGATGCTGGCGACCCGGATCGGCGAGCGCCGGTCGATGCTCCTGGCGTCGGCCGTCATGGTCGCGGGCGTCGTGACCTGCCTGGTCGATCTGGGCCGCGGACCGGCGTCGCTGCTGCTCTACGGCTGCGGGATCCTGCTGATCGGGGCGGCGAGCGCGGTCTACAGCCTGGCCCGCCAGTCGTACCTGACCGAGATCGTCCCGGCGCACATGCGCGCCAGGGCGCTGTCGACGCTGGGCGGGAGCATCCGCGTGGGCGTGTTCCTCGGGCCGTTCGCCGGGGCCGGGGCGATGCAGGTTGCCGGGCTGCCGGGCGCGTACTACGTGAGCCTGGCCGCGATCGTGGCGGCGGCCGCGCTGGTGTTCCGGGTGCCCGACCTGGAGGTCACCGCCGGCGAGCGGGTGGACGCGGCCGCCGTCACGACGCGGGGGATGCTCCGGCAGCGGTGGCGGGTGTACGCGACGCTGGGCCTCGGGATCCTGCTGTTGTCGGCGATCCGGCAGACCCGCCAGACCGTGGTGCCGTTGTGGGCGGCGCACATCGGACTGTCGCCGACCGCCAGTTCGATCGTCTACGGCGTCGCCGGTGCCATCGACGCGCTGACGTTCTACCCGGCTGGCAAGGTGATGGACCGCCACGGGCGGCGGTGGGTGGCCGTGCCCGCGACGCTCGTGCTGGGCGTCTCCTTCGTCGTCATGCCGTTCGCGGGCGGCGCGGTGGCGCTGGTGGTGGTGGCCATGGTGATGGGCTTCGGCAACGGCATCGGGTCGGGCATCGTGATGACGCTCGGCGCCGACGTGTCGCCGCCGGTCGGACGGCCGACGCACATCGGCATCTGGAACGAGCTCGCGGACATCGGGGCCGGCGCCGGCCCGCTGATCCTGTCCGCGGTGACCGCGCTGGCCGGCCTCGGCGCCGGAATCGTGGCGAGCGGCCTGGTCGGCTTCGCGGCGGCGGGCGCGTTGTGGCGGTGGATACCCCGGCCCCAGCGCGCCGGGCCGGGCACCCGGTGACGCGCCGCGGCCCGACGATGTCAATCCTTGACGCATGTCCCGGGACGTGCGTCCCGGCAAGTGCCGCTTACTGGTGGCCCGCTTCGTCCAGCCGACGCGCCTGCGCGGCCTGTTCGAACGGCGTGTCGCCTGCCGCGTGGTGGTCGCCCAGGCCGGCGAACAGGGCGGCCACCTTCACCGAGTCGTGGTGGGCGGCGAAGTCGGCCAGCGCCGGGTCGGTGGCCGCCAGCACCTGCCGGAACCGGAGCTCGGCGAGCGGCCCGAGCCGGTCGTAGATCTGCAGGAACACCTTCTGGGCCCGGTCGCGCGCCCAGCCGGCGGGCAGCAGCTCGGCGGGCAGGTCGGGGTCGGTCTCCGGGAACCGGCGCCAGTCCACGCGCAGCTCGGTGCGGGTGCGCAACGCCTGCGCCGGGCTGACCAGGCCGGCGTCGAGGCCGGTGAGCACCCGTTCGTACCGCTCGACGAACTGCTCGTACTCCCGGGCGAGTGGCTCGAGGTCGAAGGCTGCGACGGGGCTGCCGGCGTCGCCTGGGACCTCGGTGGCGCGGAAGACCGTCGCACTGCGGAGGCCGAGTTCGCGCAGCGCGGCGAGCGCGGGGGCGGCCAGGTCGTGCGGGCTGACCCACACGCCGTCGTAGAGGGCGGCGAACCGCAGGACCCGCAGCCGTGACCGGAGTGCGGTGCGGAGCCCGCGGTCCTGCTCCGGCACGGAGAAGGTGACGACCGTCCACTGCCCGTCCCACTCCGGCGCGGTCGTGCCGAAGGTCAGCATCCGGTGGGTGCGCTCGATGATCACCTCGGACGTGCGGGCGGGAATGCCGTACGCCGTGGTCCGCCCGCTCCGCGACACGGTGAGCAGGCCGCGCGCGGCGAGGCGGCGGATCGCGGCCCGCGCGCTGGCCGCGCTGATCTCGAACTCGCCGAGCAGCTCCACCAGGGCGGCCGAGGGGATGTGCTCGTCGCGCCAGTACCAGAAGTCGCCGAGCAGGGACGTCAGGAGGAGCTGCGGTTCGGCTCCCTGCTGGGAGCGGGGCAGCGGGCCCGTCGTCATCGCGCGCTCGCCTCTTCCGGGGTTCGGGCCGGCGATCGGCCGGAGTCGTCCGCCGCCGGTGTCCATGGTGGCAGTGCCGGACCGGTGCCCGAATCGAGGGGTTGAATCACACGACACATCATGCGACGATCGGCGCCCAGATAGCAACCAATCTCCCCTCGGGTTCTCGCGCCGCCCGGTTCGGACGGCCTTCCTCAGGAAGAAACGACATGGGTTCCTCACTTCGTCAATGGCGTCGAAGCCCGCTCGCCGTGGCCGCCGCCGCGGGACTCGTCCTGGCCGGCTGCACGGTCGACGACGGGGCGGCGCCCGCGCCCTCCGCGGCCGCGCTGACCGTCGTCGCGGCGTTGCACGACCAGCTGCCGCAAGCGATCAAGGACGCGGGGGTGCTCCGGTTCGCCGGGGACTCCCACCCGCCGTACCGCACCGTCGGGCCGGACGGCAAGACCGTCACCGGCATCGACCCCGACTTCCAGCAGGCGCTCGGCCAGATCCTGGGCGTGCGCACGGAAACCACCATCGTCGCCGGGCTCCCGGCCGCGCTGCAGGGCATGCTCAGCGGCCGGTACGACGCCTTCAACGGGCCCGTCAAGGCCACCGCCGAGCGCGAGAAGCAGTTCGACACCGTCACCTGGATGACCACCCGCACCGCCTACGTGGTGCCCGAAGGGTCCGCCGCCGGCATCAAGCAGACCGCCGACCTGTGCGGCAAGCGCGTCGCCGTGGTCACCGCCAGCGTCGTGGAAGGCCAGCTCGCCAAGCTGTCCGCGTTCTGCGAGCGCGAACAGCGGCCGGGGGTGCAGGTGATCGGGCTCGACGACACCAACGCCATCCTGCTGGCCGCGAAGTCCGGCCGGGTCGAGGCCGCCGGCATGACCCAGGCCGCGGCGATCGACGTGACCGACCAGCAGAAGGGGCAGTACGAGTACGTGACGCAGACCGAGGAGCAGGGCGCCACGACGGACAACCTCGCGCTGTACACCCCGAAGGCCGGGAAGCTCGGCCCGGTGCTGCAGAAGGCGTTCGAGGAGCTGTTCCGCAACGGCACCTACACCCGGATCATGCAGAAGTGGGCCCTGGCCGACGTCACGGTCCCGCAGCCGTTGTTCGACGCGGCGTCCGCGAAATGACCGCGATGTCCACTGTGGCGGAGACGGCCGCGGCCCAGGACGACGTCGCGTCCGCGCGCGGCCGCTTCCGGCCGCTGCGCTGGCTGTTCGTGCTCGTGCTCGCGGTGCTCGCGGCGCAGCTGGCCGTCTTCCTGGTCGGCAACTCCCGGTTCCAGTGGGACGTCGTGGCGAAGTACCTCTTCGAGAAGAGCGTCCTGGCGGGGCTGGGCACCACGGTGGTGCTCGCGATCGCGGCGATGGTGCTCGGGTCGCTGGCCGGCGGGGTGGTCGCGGCGATGCAGCTGAGCGGGTTCGGGCCCGCGCGGTGGGTGGCGACGCTGTGGGTGGGCCTGTTCCGCGGCATCCCGCCGCTGGTCCAGCTGATCTTCTGGTTCAACCTGGCCTACCTGCTGCCGCGGCTGTCGATCGGCATCCCGTTCGGCCCGGTCTTCGGCAGCTGGGACGCCAACGCGGTGATCACACCGGTGACCGCCGCGGTGATCGGCCTGTCGCTGGTCGAATCGGCCTACCTCGCGGAGATCTTCCGCGCCGGGGTGTCGTCGGTCGATCCCGGCCAGCGCGACGCGGCCCGCGCGATGGGTTACCCGCCGGGGCAGACGCTGCTGCGGATCGTGCTGCCGCAGGCGATGCGCGTGATCATCCCGCCCGCGGGCAGCCAGTTCATCAACGTGCTCAAGGGCACCGCGCTGGTGTCGGTCATCGCGATGTCGGACCTGCTGCACTCGGTGCAGGTGATCTACAACCGCACCTACGAGATCGTGCCGATGCTGCTGGTCGCCTGCTTCTGGTACCTGGTCGTGGTCACCGTCCTGACGGCCGGGCAACGCCGGCTGGAACGCCGGTTCTCCCGTGGTCACCGGAGTGCCCGGTGAGCGCCCCGGTGCTGCGGATCGGCGACGTCCGCAAGCGGTTCGGCACGGTGGACGCGCTGGCGGGGGTCAGCCTCGACGTCCACGAAGGCGAGACCGTCGTGGTCATCGGGCCGTCGGGCTCGGGCAAGTCGACGCTCGTCCGCTGCGCCCACCAGCTGGAGTCCGTCGACGGCGGCGCGATGTACCTCGACGGCGAGCTGCTCGGCCACCGGCGCTCGCCCGGCGGCCTGCGCCCGCTGAGCGAGCGGCGGATCGCCGCCCAGCGGCGCCGGATGGGCATGGTCTTCCAGCAGTTCAACCTCTTCCCGCAGTTCACCGTGCTGCGCAACGTGACCGACGCGGCGATCCGCGTGCACCGCCGCGATCGGTCCACTGTGGAGGGTGAGGCGCGGGAGCTGCTGGCGCGCATCGGCCTGGCCGGCCGGGAGGAGCACTACCCGCGGCAGCTCTCGGGCGGGCAGCAGCAGCGGGTCGCGATCGCGCGGGCCGTGCTGGTGCGGCCGCGGATCATGCTGTTCGACGAACCGACCAGCGCACTCGACCCGGAGCTGGTCGACGAGGTCCTGGCCGTGCTGCGGGACCTCGCGGCGGCGGGCACCACGATGGTGGTCGTCACCCACGAGATGGCGTTCGCGCGGGAAGTGGCCGACCGGTGCGTGTTCATGGAGGCCGGCCGGATCGTCGAGGAAGGGCCGCCGGAGGAGCTGTTCACCCGGCCCCGGACCGACCGGCTGCGGGCCTTCCTGTCCCGTCATCTGTCCCACGAGGAGGGTGTTTCGTGATCACTGTCGGCGCCGTGGGCGACCTCATCCTGGACGAACCGGACCCGGAGTTCTTCCTCGCGCCCGCCGCGCCGGTGCTGCGGGAGCTGGACCTGGCGATCGGGCACATCGAGGTACCCCACTCGACGACGTCGGTGCAGAGCAGCACCGACGTCCCCGCGCCGCCTGCGGACCCGATGGCGCTGAAGGCGGTGGCCGAGGCGGGTTTCGCGGTGGTCACCCTGGCGGGCAACCACGTCTGCGACGCCGGCGACGGGGGACTGGCCGACACGATCGCCTACTCCCGCGCGGCGGGCCTGCTGACGGCCGGCGCCGGGCCGGACCTCGCGCGGGCCCGGCGCCCGGCGATCGTGAAGCGGGGCGGCCTGCGGATCGGCGTGCTGTCCTACAACTGCGTCGGCCCGCGCGACTCCTGGGCCGCCTCCCGCAAGCCCGGCTGCGCGTACGTGCACGTGCTCACCCACTACGAGCTCGACCACGCGAGCCCGGGCGGCCCGCCGAAGATCTACACCTTCGCCGATCCTGACAGCCTGGAGGCGATGGCCGACGACGTGCGCCGGCTGCGCGCGGAGGCCGACATCGTGCTCGTGTCGCTGCACAAGGGCGTCGGGCACACCCCGGTCGTGGTCGCGATGTACGAGAGCCCGGTCGCCCGCGCCGCGGTCGACGCCGGGGCCGACGCGGTGTTCTCCCACCACTCGCACATCATGCGCGGCATCGAGGTCTACAAAGGACGGCCGGTGTTCCACGGGCTCGGCAACTTCGTCACGGTCACCCACGCGCTGACGCCGGGAGCGGGCGTGGGGGCCGACGAACTCCGCGCGTGGGCCGAACGCCGGACCAAGCTCTACGGCTTCGCGCCCGACCCGGACATGCCGTTCTTCCCGTTCCACCCCGAAAGCCGCAACACCGCCATCGCCTTCTGCCGCTTCGACGAGACCGGGCTGCACGAAGCCGGTTTCGTGCCCTGCCGGGTCGACGACCAGGGCCGTCCGGTGCCGGTCGGCGGCACCCCGGAAGGCGAAGCCGTGGCGAAGTACGTCGAGGACATCACCCGCGGCGCGGGCCTCAACGGCCGGTTCACCACCCGCGGCCCCGAAGTGCTCGTCGATCTCTCCGAGGGAGCTGCCACATGACCGACCAGCCACTGGCCGGCCGCGTCGTCGTCGATCTGACCACCGCGCTCGCCGGGCCGTACGCGACGCTGCTGCTCGCCGGGCTCGGGGCCACCGTGATCAAGGTCGAGAACCCGGCCACCGGCGGCGACTCGTCGCGCAACAACGCGCCCTACGTCGGGCGCGACGGCCTGAACCTGGCCCGGCGGCACGACGACGACCTGTCGGTGTCGATGCTGCTGCGCGGGCGCAACAAGCTCAGCGTCACCCTCGACCTGAAGAACCCGCGCTCCCGGGCCGTGTTCACCGACCTCGTCCGCGACGCCGACGTGCTGGTGGAGAACTACAGCCCGGGCGTCACCGAGCGGCTCGGCATCTCCTACGAGAGCGTCCGGGAGATCAACCCGCGGCTCGTCTACACCTCGATCAGCGGGTTCGGCGCCCAGGGCGGCCCGGGCTCGGGCAAGGCGATGGACTCGATCATCCAGGCGCTGAGCGGGGTGATGATGACCGCCGGGGAGCCCGACGAGGGCCCGGTCCGGTTCGGGCTGCCGATCGGTGACCTGCTGGCGCCGCTGTTCGCCGTGGTCGGCACGGTGTCCGCGTTGCTGCAGGCCGAGCACACCGGCGAGGGCCAGCGCGTGGACGTGTCGATGCTCGGCGCGCTGACCTCGCTCGTCGCGTGCGAGCCGTTCGACGCCTTCGACGCGGTCGGCCTGCCCCAGCGCACCGGCTCGATGGTGCCGCGCCTCGCGCCGTTCGGGATCCTGCCCGCTCTCGACGGCTATCTCGCCCTCTGCGCGCCGACCGACGCGTTCGCCCACGGCGTGCTCCGGGCGATCGGCCGGCCGGACCTGGCCGAGGACGACCGCTACCGCACGCGCGACCAGCGCGTGCGTGCCGCCGACGAGCTGCACGACCTCATCCGCGAGTGGTGCCGGGTGCGGCCCCTGGCGGAGATCCTCGCCGCGTTCACCGCCGAAGGGGTGCCCGCGGCCGAGGTCCGCGAGCCGCGCGAGGCGGTCCGGGACCCGCTGGTCCTGGCGCGCGAAGAAGTCGTGCCGCTGCGGCACCCGCAGCACGGCGCGGTGGCCGACCTGGCCGGGACCGGCGTGCCGATCCGGTTCTCCGCCGCCCGCGTCGCCCTGGACCGGCCCGCGCCCGCGCTCGGCGAGCACAACGAGCACGTCTACCGCGAGCTGCTCGGCTACACCGAACAGCAGCTGGCGGACCTGGTGGCGGAGGCGGTGATTTGAGCGCCGGGCTGCCCGCGGTGGGCTACGTCGGGGCCGACGTCCCGGTCGAGCTGATCACCGCGGCGGGGCTGCTGCCGCTGCGGCTGGCCGGGAAGCCGGGCGAGGACAGCACGCTTGGCGACCGCTACCTCGGCCGCGGCGTGGATCCGGTCGCCCGGTCGATCCTGACGCGGATCCTCACCGGCGGCTACGGGCCGCTCGAAGCCGTCGTCGTCTCCCGCGACTGCGAAGCCTCGCTGCGCCTGTTCTACGCCTTGCGCGAGCTGCACCGGGTCGAGCCGGAGCTGCGGCTGCCGCCGGTGCGCCTGGTGGACGTCCTGCACCTGCCGCACCACACGACCACCCGGTACGTCCACGCGAAGATCGCCCAGCTGCGCGAATGGCTCGGCCGGTGGCGGCCCATCGGCGACGACGACCTCGCCGCGGCGATCACCGCGCACGACACCCTGCGGCGGTCGCTCGGCCGCTGCGCTGTTCTGCGCCGGGCGAACCGGCTGAGCGGCACCGAGTTCCTCACCCTGGTCGCCGCGACCACCAGGCTGCCGGTCACGGCGGCCACCGCGCTCGCCGACCGCGTGGCCGCCGGCTCGCCCGAGGTCGAGGGGGTGCGGCTGTTCCTCACCGGCAGCTCCCACGACGACCCCGGCGTCTACAAAACGTTGGAGGACAACGGTTTCCTCGTCGTGGGGGAGGACCACGACTGGGGCGAACTGCTCTTCGCGCGCACGTGCGCGGCGCCGACGGAACTCGCGCTGGCCGAGCGCTACCAGCACAACGGCCCGGCCGCGCCCCGCGCGTCCATCCGGCAGCGCGCCGCCCACACGGCCGCGGCCGCCCGGGCCTGCGACGCGGAAGTCCTGTTCTCCTACGCACGCGTCCACGACGACGCCCCACCGTGGGACTTCCCGGCGCAACGGGCCGCCACCGGACTGCGGGCGGTGCCGGCGGAGCGGCAACCGTACGGCGAGCTGACCGGCGACGCCCTCGCGGCGCTCCTGCCGGCCGGGGTCGCGGGATGACCGGCCGGCTGACCTCGGCGACCACCGCGACCGGCTACCAGCGCGAGTGGTTCGCCGGGATGCGCGACGACGTCGCCGCCGGTGCGCCACTGGCGCTCGTCAACGCGGACGCGCCCCAGGAGATCTTCCGCGCGATGGGCATCCCGTACGTCGTCAACCAGTGGTGGGCCTCGATCGTCGCGGCGAAACGCCAGACGCAGCGCTACCTCGGCCTGCTGCGCGAGCGCGGTTACCCCGACTACATCGAGCAGTACAGCGCCACGTCGCTGGCGTCGGCGTTCGAGGACGATCCCGGCCAGGCGCCGTGGGGCGGCCTGCCGAAGCCGTCGATCGTGCTCGGCGAGACCACCGGCGACGCGTCCCGGAAGATCTTCGACGTCTGGGACGCGCAACCCGGCGTCACGTACTACCCGCTGGAGAGCGCGGCGGAGAACGCGGTGCCCGAGCGGTGGTGGGAGCTGATGCCGCACCGCTGGGAGGAGGCCATCGGGAGCGACCGGCTCGACCTGCTGACCGGCGAGCTGACCGGCCTGATCCGATTCCTGGAGCAGACCACCGGCCGGGTGTTCTCCGAGACCCGGTTCCGGGAAGTCATGGCTCTGGTCAACGAGCAGCAGGAGTGGAACCGCCGCACCCGCGACCTGATCGCCGCGGCCCGGCCGTGCCCGATCGCCGTCACCGACGGCATCCCGAGCGTCATGGTGCCCCAGTGGCACCGCGGCACCGAGTGGGCCCGCGACGCCGCCCGCGCGTTCCACGACGAGGTGCGCGACCGGATCGACGCCGGTGTCGCGGCGTGCCCGGACGAGCGGCTGCGCTTGATGTGGATCGGCCGCGGCCTGTGGTTCGACCTCGAGTTCTACCAGCGGTTCCAGCGGTCACATGGCGCGGTCTTCGTCTGGTCCATGTACCTCGCGATCGCCGCGGACGGCTACCTGCGTTACGGCGACGACCCGCTGCGCGCCCTCGCCGCCCGCTTCGCCGCTTTCAGCGACCAGCTCTACACGCCGCCGTGGTCGGCCGAGTGGTACGTCAAGGAAGCGCGCCACCACGGCGTCGACGGCGTCGTGCACCTGGTCTCCGACGACGCCCGCGGCGGCTACTTCACCACCCGCGCCCTGCGCGCCGCGGGGATCCCCGTGCTGGAACTGCACGCGGACAACGTCGACGCCCGCACCGGAGACGACCTGAGCGCGCAGATGACCGCGTGGCTCGACGAACTCCGGCGGGCGCTTACTTCTCCTTGCCCTCCGTGATCTTCACGGACTGCCAGTTCCCCGGCGCGTAGATGGCGAGGACCTTGTCGTCGCCCTGGGGGTCCTTGCCGCCGTAGACGTAGAGGATCCCTTCCGGCCGCGAGGCTTCGAAGTGCTCGCCGTTCGGATACTTGTCTTCGTAGCTGCGGCTGGTACTTACCTCGACGGCCATCGATCACTCCTCGCTGCGTTGGTCTTCGTAGGTCGCAAGCGGTGGCGAGGCCGTTACAGGTGGTGAGCTCCCGACGGGCGCTAGCGAGGCTGCGGCGCGGGGAGACCGGCGGCGGCCAGGGCGTCCCAGAGGGGCTTCGCGTCGTACCGGTGGAAGCCCGGCCCTTCGACGAACTGGCAGCCGAAACCGGCAGCGGTGAGAGTTGTGGGCCGGTTCTGGGTGTCGAGGAAGCGGAGTTCGTAGCTCGGTCCGAGTTCGAGGGTGCAGGCGATGTCCGCCGGCGGGGCCGGCAGGGAGCACGCGGCGGCGGCGATCTTCTTGATCGCCGCCGCGTCGGTGGTGCGGGCTTCGGCCGGGGTGCGGCCGGAGAGGCTGGGAAGCGCCACCTGGAGGGGGCGGTCGACGAGTTCCCGGGGTTCGTAGCCGGGGGAGCACAGCGCCGGAAGGTCTCCGGACCCCGGTTCGGCGCGGCCGCACGCCGTGGCGGCGACGAGGAGGAGCAGGACGCCGGCCACGGCGGGCCGTCTTCGCATGGGCACGCTCCCCAGACGGAAGTGCCCGGCCGCGCGGTTGCACGGAACCGCGCGGGCTTCCCGTGGCGTCAGCGGAAGAGGCGGAAGAACCCGCGCACCTGCTCGACCAGCGACTCCGGCTGCTCCAGCGCGGCGAAGTGGCCACCTCGCGGCAGCTCCTCGAACCAGCGCAGGTCGGTGAACCGCCGCTCGGCCTCCCGGCGCGACGGGACCGTGATGTCGCGCGGGTAGACCGACACCCCGGACGGCGCGGTGACCGTGTCCCGGAAGTCGGCGAAGCTCTCCCAGTACAGGCGCGCCGACGACGTGGCCGACGCGGTGAACCAGTAGACCGAGATCTCGTCGAGGATCTGCTGCCGCGACACCGCGTCCTCGGCGTGGCCGTTGTTGTCCGTCCAGGCCCGGAACTTCTCGGCGATCCAGGCGGCCTGGCCCGCGGGGGAGTCGGTGAGGCCGTAGCCGAGCGTCTGCGGCCGGGTTGCCTGCTGTCCCGAATACCCTCGGCCGGTGCGCTGGAACTCCTTCGCGGCCGCGAGGTGCACGCGCTCCGCGGGCGTCGGGTCGTCGAACGTGCCCAGCGCGACGGACCCGAGGTTCACGTGCACGCCGGCGACCCGCTCGGGTGCCACCTCGCCCAGCGCGCCGGACACCGCCGAACCCCAGTCGCCGCCCTGCGCGCCGTACCGCTCGTAGCCCAGCGACACCATCAACGTGTCCCAGGCGCGCGCGATGCGCTTGACGCCCCAGCCGGTCGTCGACGGCTTGTCGCTCCAGCCGTAGCCGGGCAGCGACGGCGCGACGACGTGGAACGCGTCCGCCGGGTCCCCGCCGTGCGCGCGCGGGTCGGTCAGCGGGCCGAGGACGTCCAGGAACTCGAGCACCGAACCCGGCCACCCGTGCGTGAGCACCAGCGGGAACGCGCCCGGCTCCGGCGAGCGGACGTGCAGGAAGTGGACGCCCAGCCCGTCGACGGTGTCGCGGTACTGCGGGAAGACGTTCAGCCGCTCGGCGAACCCGAAGTCGTAGTCCTCGGCCCAGCTGCGGCACAGTTCCTGCGCGTAGGCCAGCGGCAAGCCCTGCGACCAGTCGTCCACCGGCTCGGGATCGGGCCACCGCGTCCGGCGCAACCGGTCACGCAGATCCGCGATCTCGGCTTCGGTGACGCTGACTTCGAACGGTTCGGCGGCCACAGCGGGCCCCTTTCCTCGGATCGGATGCGGGTCAGGCGCCGGGGCGCCGGGTCAGGCTGAGGACGAGCCCGGCCAGCGGCAGGGCCGCGAGCGCGGCGAGGGCCACCGGCACCGGCACGACGCCGGACAGGCCCGCGACCGCGGCCGGGCCGATCCCGCCGCCCAGGAAGATCATGAAGGTGAGCAGGCCCTGTGCGGTGTCGCGGTCGCGCGCGTCGACCAGTTCCGGTGCGAGGCCCACCAGCACGGCCTGCGCGCCGGCGAACCCGCACACGGTCAGCGCCGTGCCGGCGACGACCGGAACCGGCCCGGTGAAGACCGCGACCACGAGCACGCCGACGACGGTGAGGGCCGCCAGCCCGGCCGAGATCCGCCAGCCGGGGAACCGGCCGGTCAGGGTGCCGACCAGCCGCCCGGCCAGTACCGAGCAGGCGGCGGCCGGGACCAGGAGCGCGCCGGCTTCCAGGGCGCCGCCGCCCGTGGCCTGCTCGATCAGGGACGGGGCGAGGAACAGCACCCCGTAGTAGCCGGCGAAGACCGTCCCGCCGATGACCCCGGCGGGCAGTAAACCGCGGGCCGTGATCACCCGGCGGGGCACGAACCCGTCGGGCGTGCGCCGCACGCGCCACCACAGCCCGACGGCGGCGAGCGCCCCGGCGGCGGCCACGACGAGCGTCACCGCAGCCGGGAGACCGACCGAGTGCGCCTGCAGCAGTGTGATCACCGCGCCGGCGAGCACCGACAGGACGGCCGCGCCGGCGACGTCGAACCGACCGGCCGGCTCGCCGCCGGTAGGCGCGAACGAGCGCCTGCTCGCCCACGCGGCCGGCAGGAGGGGCAGCGCGACGACGGGGATCGCGAGCACGGCACGCCACCCCAGCCAGGCGGTGACCGCCCCGCCCAGCAGGGTCCCGCACGCCGACGCCGTCGCGCTGGCGGCGGCGATGATCCCCAGCGCCCGGATCCGTTCCCGCCCGGGAAGGGCGGTGACCGCGGCGAAGACGGCGATCACGGTCGCGCCCGCCCCGGCGCCCCCGAGCAGCCGGCCGGCGATGACGACCGGCAGCGTCGGCCCGGCTCCCGCGAGCGCCGAGCCCGCGGCGAGGGTCACGACCCCGGCGACGAGAACCCGGAAGGGGCTCCACCGGCCCATCAGCCGGCCTGCGACCGGCATCGCGAGCGCGGAGGTCAGCGACCACGCGGCGAGGATCCAGGCCGTGGCGCCGAACGGCACCGCGAGCCCGCGGCCGATGGCCGGCAGTGCCACCGACGGCGCGCCCAGTGCGACGTACTGGGGCAGCACCAGCAACCCCAGGACCAGCCCCAGCCGGCGCCCGTCCGGGGAGTGGTCCGTTTCGCCGCTGAGGGCCCCGTCCGCTCGGATCGTCGTCTCCTCTCGGTATGGTGTGACACGTGACAGCCGCTTTGGATGTCACGTTACGGAACGGTGAGGAGACACGTCAAATGCTCGATGCGTGTTACACCGACGCGGCGGTCCAGACGGCCGTCGATCTCGCCAACACCTGGAAGCCGATCAAGGGGGAGGACGCGCTCGAGACCGTGGCGCAGCTCCGGGACTTCCTCGACGCCCATTCCCCAGCAGGCCAGGCGACCGGTCCGCGACGGCTCACCGGCACCGACCTGGTGGAGGTCCGCGAGGTCCGCGAGACGGTGCGCGCCGTGCTCGAACGAGCCACCACCGACGCGGCTGCAACCGCGGCCCTGATCAACGACGGCCTGCGTCGCAGCCGCGCCACCCCGGCGCTGCGCCACGAGCACGACCGCTGGTGGACCGAGGTCACCGCCGACTCCGACCGCTGCTCGGCGCACCTGGCCGCGACCACGCTCAGCGCACTCGCCGCCGTGATCGCCACGCTCGGCCCGGCTCGTCTCGGCGTGTGCGCCGGGTCGAACTGCCGGGGCACCTTCGTGGACCTCTCACGCAACGGCTCGAAGCAGTACTGCACCCGGACCTGCGCGCACCGGGCCAGCGTCGCGGCCTACCGGAGCCGGAACGCCCGGGGCTGACCCTCCACTGTGTACTGACCGCGCGGACGGTGCCCGGGCCGGCTCGCGTGACCGGCTACTCGAACACCCCGTAACCCGCGACGGCGTGGGCCCGGACGCCGTCCATGTCGAGCTCCACGCCGATGCCGGGGGTGTCGGGAAGCGTGATGTAGCCGTCCTTGACGATCGAGCCGCTCCCGTCGGGGGCGTGGACGTAGCTGTCCCACACCGCGCGCTCCTCCAGAGCGTGCCATTCCTGGACCAGGAAGTTGGGGATCGCGCCGCACATGTGCGACGTGGCCATCGTGCCCAGCGGCGTCGACACCAGGTGCGGTGCGAACGGGATGTAGTGCAGCTCCGCGAGGTTGGCGATCTTCTTGGCCTCGGCGAGACCACCGCACTTCGGCACGTCCGGTTCGATGACGTCGACGGCGCCGCGGTCGAGCAGTTCGCGGAATCCCCACCGCAGGTAGAGGTTCTCACCCGCGCAGATCGGCGTGCGGGTCTGCTCCCGCACCCGCACCAGCGCGTCGATGTTCTCCGCCGGCAGCGGTTCTTCGAGCCACATCAGGTGGAACGGCTCGAGCTCCCACGAAATCCGGCACGCGCTCGGCACGTCGTAGCGCGCGTGGAGGTCGATGGCCAGATCGACGTCCGGTCCGATCGCCTCCCGGACGGCGGCCACGCGCTCGACCATCGAGCGCAGCTCGGCGGCGTTGATCGTGTGGTTGAAATCGTCGAACTTGGCCGGGTGACGCAGGTTGTCGATGTCGAACTTGATGGCGGTGAAGCCTTCGGCGACCATCCGCTGGGCCCGGTCGACGCACCCGGCGATCGAGCCCGCCGGGTCGTCGCCGTCGCCGCAGTCGGCGTAGAGGCGGATGCGGTCGCGGAACTTCCCGCCGAGCAACCGGTAGACCGGCTGGCCCGCGGCCTTGCCCGCGATGTCCCACAGCGCGAGCTCGATCCCGGACAGCGCGATCACGGACACTCCGCCCTGGACGCCCGCGAAAACCTTGCTACGGCGCAGTTTCTCCCAGCACCGCTCGACGTTGCGCGGGTCCTCGCCGATCAGGAGGGGCGCCAGGAAGCCGATCATCCCGACGACGGCGCCCGCGCCGGCGTCGGGATTGGCCTCGCCGAACCCGCTGATGCCCTCGTCGGTGTCGATCCGCACCAGCGTGGCCTGACCGTGGTAGGCCACCACCGCCGTCGTGACGTTCACGATCCGCATTGTTCTCCCGCCGCCGGGTAGTGCGTACGAATGGACTGTCGCGAGGTCCAACTTGTCCTATAAGCTGATGACATGCAAAGGAGACAAGAGTCACAGGACGCTGTCAAGGTCCGGACTCTGCCGGTGCAGGTGGCGGCCCACCTGACCCGGCGCATCGTCAGCGGCGAGTTCGAAGAAGGCCGGGCCCCGTCGGAGCTCGACATCTCCCAGGAGTTCGGGGTGTCCCGTGTGGTGGCGCGGGAGACGCTCAAGATCCTCGCCTCACTCGACATCGTCGATGTCGCGCAGGGCCGCCGCGTCGTCGTGCGTCCCCGCGCGGAGTGGGACTACCTGAGCCCGCTGCTGATCGAGTGGCTGCCCGCGGAGATCGTCGGCGAGCTGCTGCAGGAGCTGCACCAGCTGCGCGTGCTGCTCGAACCGGAACTCGCCGCGATGGCCGCGGCCACCGTCACGGACGCGACGCTGGCCCGGCTCCGGGCCGAGATCGACCGCATGTCGGTGCTGGAGGCGGATCCCGAGGCCTACCTCGAGGTCGACCACGAGTTCCACATGGAGATCTGCCGGGCGGCGGACAACCGCATCCTCGACCGGATCATGTACTCCGCCCGCTGGCTCGGCACGGCCAGCCGGCGCATCACCAACGAGGGGCCGGCCGCGCTGCGCTGCGCCACCACCGACCACACGGACATCTACGAGGCGCTCGTGGCGCGCGACCCGGAACGGGCCCGCGCGGCGATGCGCAAGCACCTGAGCAACAACTCCACGCTCATCGCCCAGACGCAGCGAACCAAGCGGGCCACCCGGCGGCGCTAGCCACACCGCACGACCGGGATCCGGAACCGACGACGAGGACGGACGAGGCATGGCAGCACCCGCGATCCCGCCGATCCGGCCGGGACCGACCGGCCCCGGACCGGACGTCGCGCGTGCGGGCCGCCGGCCGCCGGCCCGTGACGTCGAGCGCCGTCGCCCGCTCGCCCGCGAACACGTCGACGCGCCCTTCCCCGCACCGGCGGCCGGACATCCGGACCGAACCTTGGTGCTGGGCGAGAACTTCTTCCACCGCGACGCCCGCACCTCGCTCTACTTCGGTGTTCTCCACACCGCACACAACAGTTCGGCGTCCTTCGCCGCATGAACGACCCGCAGCGGGGCGCTCGCCTCGCTGTCCCGCCGGTTGCACCGTCGCCCCGTCGGTACGCGTCCGCTCGATCGGACGCGAGAGGAGTTGTCATGGAAGAGAAAACGGACCTGTCGAGACGCACGTTCCTCGGGATGAGCGCGGGAGTGAGCGCGCTGGGCGTGCTCGGTCTCGCCGGGTGCGGGAGCGGCCCCGCACCCGCGCCGCAGGTCGACGTCCAGGTGCCGAAGGCGCTGCTCGACCAGGCGGCCGCGCTGCGCGGCGGGTCGGCGGGGATGCTTTCGCAGAAGCTGTACTCCGAGGCCGCGAACAAGGCATTGGACAAGTCGTTGCAGGTGTTCGCGCAGGCCACCGGCACCACGGTCCGCAACGACCTGGTCTCCGGCGACGCCGGTGACATGGTCGCGAAGATGGACGCCGAGGTGAAGGCGGGCACCAACCGCGACCTGGCCTTCATGAGCGACCGGCGGTTCGTCGGCCAGCTCCACAACCTCGGCGCCCTCACCGACGTCACCGACGTGGTCACCGAGATGAAAGCGCTTTACGGGGAGCCCGCGACGGAGGCGGCCAACTACTGCGTGTTCGACGGGCGCTGGTTCGCGATCCCGTACCACTTCATCGCGACCGGGATGTACCTGCGCAAGGACTGGTACCAGGAAAAGGGTCTCCCGCTCAAGCCGTACTACTCGTGGGAAGAGCTGCGCGACAACGCGCTGGCCGTCTCCGACCCGGCGAAGCGGCGCTTCGGCTGGGGGCTCACGGTGAACCGCTCCGGCGACGCCAACGGCTTCATCGCGAACGTCATCAACACCTACGGCGGGGCGATCGCGGACAACACCGGCACGAAGGTGACGTTCAACTCGCCGGAAACCGTCGAAGCCGTCACGTTCATCGGCGACATCTACACGAACCCGAAGTACGCGCCGATGCTGCCGCCCGGGATCGGCAGCTGGACCGACTCGAGCAACAACGAGAACTGGCTGGCCCAGATCCTGGGGCTCACGCTCAACCAGTTCAGTGTCTACGCCGACTCGAAGACCAAGAAGAACCCGGTCTACGCCAACACCCACCCGTTCAACGGCGCCACCGGACCGGCGCTCGACCGGCCGCTCGCGTACGGCGAGTCCAACTCGTTCGTCGTGTTCAAGGGGGCGAAGAACCCCGACCTCGCCAAGCTGGTCGCGAAGTTCATGGTCGGCGGGAGCGCCTTGCTCGGTGTCGCGAAGGAAGCGCCGTGCCTGGTGAATCCCTCGTGGGACAAGGTGTGGGACTCCGACCCGTACTACACCACTGGTGACCCGGCCTTCGCCGCGCTGCGCGAGCAGACCCGCGCGGCGCTCCCGATCAAGACCAAGACCGGGTACGCCTTCCCGCAGGCGCCGAGCCCCGGCGAGCAGGCCGCCACCGCCGCCTACCTGCTGACCGACATGATGCAGTCGGTCATCCAGGGCACCCGGCCGGCCGACGCCGTGGCCTCGACCCACACCCGGATCGTCCAGATCTTCGAGCAACAGGGCTACCGGCAGTGACCGTCCTGCGTCCGAAGAGGACACCCCCGGCGCCGGCCCGTCCGGCGCCGGGCGCGTCGTCCTCGCTCACCCCGACCCAGCGGCGGCTCGGGCGCGACTGGCGCCTCGCGGCGGTGTTCATCGGGCCGACGCTGGTGCTGGTCGCCGGCCTGATCCTGGTCCCGATCATCAGCTCGGTCGTCACCAGCGCCACCGAGCGCCACGGTGCGGACACGGTCTTCGTCGGGCTGGACAACTACACCGCCCTCATCGACGACGCCGTGTTCCACAAGGGCGTGCTCAACTCGTTCGTCTTCACCGCCTACGCCGAGATCTTCAAGGTGGTCTTCGGCCTCATCGCGGCGTTGATGCTGCACCACATGCGCCGCGGCCGGGCGATCATCGCCGGGGTGATCCTGCTGCCGTGGGTGATCCCGACGGTCGTCACGGCCTTCACCTGGCGTTCGCTGCTCGACCCGATCTTCGGCAGCGTCAACGTCCTGCTCACCGACTCCGGGATCGGGCCCGCCCTCGCCGCGATCGGGCTCGTCGACAAGTGGCCGGCGGAGTGGTTGTCCGATCCCGCGCTCGCGCTGCCGGCGGTCATCCTGGTCAACGTCTGGAAGGGCGTCCCGTTCTTCACGGTGACGTTCCTCGCCGGCCTCAAGGCCATCGACAGCGGCCTGCACGAGGCGGCGATGGTGGACGGCGCCTCGTCGTGGCAGCGCTTCGTCCACATCACACTGCCGGGGCTGCGCCCGGTCATGATCGTGACGGTGCTGCTGTCGTCGATCTGGACGTTCAACAACTTCGACCTGATCTGGCTGATGACCCAGGGTGGACCGGGCGACGCCACCGCCCCGTACGTGATGGTGGCCTACTCGAAGGCCATCCAGCAGCTGCAGCTGGGCGCGGGCGCCGCGGTCACGCTGGTGATGCTGCCGATCATCGCCGTCCTCGTGGTGATCCTCGTGCGGATGATGCGCCGCAGCGACCAGCCGGGCGCGGCCGATATGGGGCGCCGGCGGCTGACCCCGGTCCAGCGCCGGGCGCTGCCGTGGGTGATCGTCGCAGGCTCGGTGCTCGTGCTGGTCTGGGCGTCGCCGCAGATCGTCTGGAAGGCCGCGCTCGTGCTGGGCGTGTTCGTGGTGCTCGCGGCCGCCGTCGGCCGGGTCGTCTCGACGCTCGCCGCGCGCGGCAACCGGCTGGCCGCTCGCCTGGTCGCCGGCGGCGGCTCGGGGGTCGCGCTCGCCGGCCTGCTGGGCTTCGTGCTCGCCCCGATCTACTGGATGACGGTCACGGCCTTCAAGTCCGACGACCAGATCGTCGCGCGCGGCGACGACCTGTGGCCGACGCCGTGGAGCACCGAGCAGTTCACCAACCTGTTCTCGGGCCGGGCGTTCGGCACCTGGTACCTCAACACGATCCTGGTGTCGGTGGCGTCCACCGTGATCGCCCTGGTCTGCGCGGCGCTGGCCGGTTACGCGCTGGCCCGGCTGAAGTTCCGGGGTTCGGAGAGCTTCACGGTGACGATCCTGCTCACCTACGTGATGCCGGGCGCGCTGCTGTTCATTCCGCTCTACCAGCTGATGAGCGGGATCGGGCTCAACGACTCGCTGTGGTCGCTCGTGCTCGCCTACCCCACGTTCACCCTGCCGTTCGCGACGTGGCTGCTCGTCGGCTACTTCAAGTCGATCCCGGCCGAGCTCGAGGAGGCCGCGCTGGTCGACGGCTGCACACGGTTCGGGGCGTTCCGCCGGATCGTGCTGCCGCTGGCGAAACCGGGCCTGCTCGCGGTCGCGCTGTTCACGCTCACCAACGCGTGGAACGAGTTCCTGTTCGCCTTCGTGTTCATCACCAAGGACGACTACAAGACGCTGCCGGTCGGCATGCAGTCGATGATCTTCGGCGACGTCGTCCCGCAGGGGCAGCTGGCCGCCGCGTCGCTGCTGGTCAGCATCCCGGTCGTGCTCATGTACGGGTTCGGGCAGCGGTTCCTGACCGAGGGCCTCACCGCGGGAGCGGTGAAGGGATGAGCGGGATCACGGAGGAGCACGTCGCGACGGCGTCCCGGCCGAGCAAGCTGCGCATCACCGACCTGCGGGTGGCCAACCTGGCCGGCGTGCCGTTCCGCTCGTCGATCATCCGGATCGACACCAACCAGGGGCTTGTCGGTTACGGGGAGGTGCGCGACGGGGCCAGTGCCACCTACGCGCTGATGCTCAAGAGCCGGCTCGTCGGTGAGAACCCCTGCAACGTCGACAAGATCTTCCGCAAGATCAAGCAGTTCGGGTTCCACGGCCGCCAAGGCGGCGGGGTCTCGGGCGTCGAGATGGCGGTGATGGACCTGGCGGGCAAGGCGTACGGTGTGCCCGCGTACGCGCTGATCGGGGGCCGGTTCCGGGACGAGATCCGCTGTTACGCGGACACGCCGTCGCTGCCGGACCCGCGCGCGATGGGCGTCCGGCTGCTGGACCGCAAGCAGCGCGGGTTCACGATGCTGAAGATGGACGTGGGCATCGACCTGCTGTGGGACGTGCCGGGCGCGCTGATCGCGCCGCCGGGTGCCCGCGAGGACGCCACGACGATGCACCCGTTCACCGGCGTCCAGGTCACCGCGAAGGGCGTCGACCACCTGGTGTCCTATGTGGACATCGTCCGCTCCGTGGTCGGCTACGACATCGCGCTCGCCGCCGACCATTTCGGTCACATCGCCCTCGACTCCGCCATCCGGATCGCCCGCGCGCTGGAGCCGTTCACCCTGGCGTGGATCGAGGACCTGATCCCGTGGCAGCTGACCGACCAGTGGCGGCAGCTCACCACCGCCGTCGACGTCCCGACGTGCACGGGGGAGGACATCTACCTGCTCGACGGCTTCCGGCCGCTGCTGGACGCCGGCGCCATCCGCGTCGCGCACCCCGACCCGGCGACGGCGGGCGGGATCGCGGAGACCAAGCGGATCGGCGACCACGCGCAGGAACGCGGGATCGCGATGGCGCTGCACCTGGCGGCGTCGCCGATCGCGACGATGGCGTGCGTGCACCTGGCCGCCGCCACCGAGAACTTCCTCGCCCTCGAACACCACGCGGCCGAGGTGGGCTTCTGGAGCGACCTCGTCACCGGCCTGCCCCGCCCGCTGATCCGGAACGGCCACATCACGGTGCCGGACACGCCGGGACTCGGG
This sequence comes from Amycolatopsis sp. NBC_01307, assembly GCF_035975215.1. Lineage (NCBI taxonomy): Bacteria > Bacillati > Actinomycetota > Actinomycetes > Pseudonocardiales > Pseudonocardiaceae > Amycolatopsis > Amycolatopsis sp. NBC_01307. The sequence goes on from NZ_CP108403.1 coordinate 2,503,173, forward strand.
TTCGGCGACGTCGACGAGGAGCTGCTGCGCCGCCACCTCGACCCCCGCGATCCGGTGTTCTTCGCCGAGACGACGCACTGGGACGGGGAGTCGAGCCACGACCGGTTGTGGAGCTGAAAGCGCTGTCAGGCCGGGCCCCGCCGGGCGCGCCACCTCTCGTACTCGGGCCGGGCCTCGTCCGACAGCGGGTAGTACAGCCGCATGTCGCCGCCCTCGGCCAGCCGGATCCGGGAGAACTCCTCCCATTCCGCGTGTTCCTGGGCGTGGGCCACCAGGGCGGGCGCGAGCTTGACCGGCACCACGACCGCCCCGTCGTCGTCGGCGACGACGATGTCGCCCGGCTCGACGAGCGTGCCGCCGCACGCAACCGGCACGTTGACGGCGGCCGGGACGATGCCGGTCTGGGTGTGGAAGTTCGGTGTGGCGCCCCGGATCCACAGCCCGAGGCCGAGCTGCTTGGCCTCGCCGGTGTCGCGCAGACAGCCGTCGACCACGACGCCGGCGCCGCCGCGGCCCTTGAAGTAGGTCAGCATCATCTCGCCGAACACCCCGCTGGTCATGTCGCCGCGCGCGTCGACGACGATCATGTCGCCGGGCTGGGCGTGGTACATGACGTGCCGGTGCAGCTGCTTCTCCGGTTCTTCGTACTCCTCGACGGGGTAGAGGTCTTCCCGTTTCGGCAGGAACTGCAGCGTCAGCGCCGGTCCGGCCACGCGCACGCCGGGGGTCACCGAAACCGGGCCGCTGATGAACGCGCTGCGGATGCCCATGCGGCTGAGCTCGCCGCTGGCCGTCGCGCTGCCGATGGCCGCGAGGGCCGCGCTCAGTTCGGCGGGCGGGCGAACGATGTCGTGCGTCTCGACCACGTCGATAGCTCCCTCGGGTCCGCGGTTACCGTGACTGTCGAAGAGTTTCGCTGGGACTCCGGATCCGAGCCTAGTCCGGCGGACCTGCTTCCGCGACGTCATCCGGGTGGCGGTTTTGCCCTCCGTGCCAACAGAACACCGACCCCACGGTCCGCTGGGGCCGCGTTCCCCCGTCGTTGCGGCGCTTCGGCCGTGGGGAACGCGGCGCTGACGCGGAACCCGTCGCCCGACGGTCCGGCGGTGAACCGGCCGCCGAGCGCGTCGACGCGTTGGCGCAGCCCGGCGAGCCCGCGGCCGCCGGAGCCGAGCACACCGGCGTCGGTCGCCGGGCCTCGGGTGGTCACCTCGATCTCGAGGTGGTCCACGCCGTGACCGACGCGCACCGTGGCGGGCCGGCCGGCGGCGTACTTGGCCGCGTTGGTCAGCGCTTCCTGCACGATCCGGTACGCCGTGAGCTCGGTGTCCGCCGGCCACGCCCGGCGTTCGCCCGATTCCACCAGCTCGACCACCCGCCCCGGCTGGTCGGCGAGGCCGCGCAACGCGTCCAGGCCCGGCGTGCGCGCGCCGGTCGCTTCGAGAACACCGAGCAGGAACCGCAGTTCGGTGAGGGCGTCGCGGCCCGAGCCGGTGATGGTGGCCAGTACCGCGGGAAAGCGCTCGGGTGGCAGGTACCGCGCGGCGTCGGCCTGGACCACCATGGCCGTCACGTGGTGGGTGACGACGTCGTGCAGTTCGCGGGCGAGCCGCGTGCGTTCCTCGGCCGCCGCGGCCCGGGCGGTGAGCCGCCGCCGCTGCACCTCCTGCCAGCGCCGTTGCCGCACCACCGTGCCCAGTAGCCAGAACAGCGCCAGCACCCCGTAGTAGACGAGGTAGATCAGCACACCCGACGGGGACCCGCGCCAGGTGACCAGGACCGCGAAGACGACGTACCCCGTCGACACCGCCGCGGGCAGGGCCCAGCGGAACCGCTCTTCGCGCGCCCCCGCCGAATAGAGCGCGAAGTAGAGCGCGAGGCTGGCGATGGTGGGGGAGTAGGCGAGCACTTCGTGCGCGGCGAACGAGGTCGCGATGACCGCCAGGGTCGCCGCCGGCCACCGGCTGCGGACGGCCAGCGGGAGCGTCTGCCCGAGCACCAGCACGACCGCCGCGAAACCGCCGTCGTGGCGCGGCAGATCGCCGAACTGAGCCCCGAGCATCGCCAGTGCCGGGACGAACGCGGCGGCCGTGACGCTCGCGGCGAGCGCCCGGTCCCGGATCTCCGGCGGCACGCGCGCCCAGCGGTTCCGGAGACGGTCCGGTGTCGGCATGGCCGGGAGCCTAGCGATACCGGGCCGTTCCCGTTGCGGCGCTCGGGAAAGCGGAGGTGCGCCGGACCTCGGCTGCCCGCGAGCGCGTGAATCAGCTGCGGCGAGGGCACTTCGGTCCGGATTCCGCTGAGCACCGCAGAGCGGCGGCCAGCCACTCGCGCAGCGCCGCCGCCTTGCGCGGATCCGGGTCCGGTCCGGCTGGGTCGTGCCGTTGATCGCCGCCACCAGGGAGTGGTACCTGGTCAGCAGTTTCAGCCCGGTCGACTCGGCCATCGACACGAGCTTGTGCAGCAGGCTGACCTGTTCCGTCGTGGTCTGCTGCCGCACGACGGTCCGCAGCACGGCTCGGCGGGCCCGGAACTGCCGCAGCTGGTCCTCGACCAGCCGCAGGTGGGTGCGAGCCAGGTCGGGCAGGGTGCGGACGAGTTCAAGGCGGGCGATGGCGTGCACGTCGTACTGCCGGAAGCCGCCCTCGGTGAGCGCGGCGGGCGCGTCTCCGATGGCGTAAAGCTCTTTCATACCGCCACTATGGGATCTCGAGCGGGTTGAGAGTCAAGGGCGCGGGCGGCGCGTCGAGGCAGGCCGCCCGCGCCGGGGCGATCACTGCGTCGTGACGTCGGTGCAGTCGAGGTCCTTCTCCGGCAGCCGGCCGGTGTCCAGGAAGGCCGTGGTGGCGGTGTCCGCGCAGGCCGAGCCTTCGTGGTAGACGTAGTGCCCGCCGTTGCCGACGCCGACGAAGGCGGCGCGGTTGCCCAGCGCGTGGCGCAGCCCGAGGCCGGAGTCCCACGGTGTGGCGTGGTCACGGCGGTTCTGCAGGATCAGGGTGTTGCGCGGGCCCTGGCCGGTCACGGTGACCGGCTTCTCGACCGGTTGCGGCCAGAACGCGCACGGCCAGATGTTCGCCGGCATGCCCGCGGTCAGCGGCCAGGCCGTGCGGTCGGCGGCGGTGGCCCGGGCGTAGGCGCCGACGTCGTGGGACCACTCGGCGTCGCCGCAGGTGAGGGCCAGGAACATGGTCGCCTGGTTGTCCGCGGGGACACCCGGGGCGGCCGGGCCGTCGGCGAACACCTGCTTGAGCACCGCACCGTCGGCGTCGGTGACCCGCCCGTCGGCCAGGTCGCCGGCGGCCTTCCAGACCTGGGCGAGCACCGGCAGGGTGTTGTTGTGGATCAGCAGCGCGTAGGTGACGCCGCGCAGCATCGCCCCGCTCAACGACTGTGGTGTGCCGGGGACCGACGCCGGCTGGTGGTCGAGCCGGTCGGCGAGCGCGAGGTAGGTCCGGGTGACCTCGGCGGGGGTGGCGCCGAGCCCGAGGGCGCCGTTCTGCGCGGCGGCGACGGCGGCCGCGTCCGGGAACCGCTCGGCCATGCCCTTGCTCCAGCTCGCCGCTTCGCCGGCCCACACGTGGGCGGGATCGACGTTGCCTTCGAGGATCACGCGGTCGGTCCGGTCCGGGAACAGTGCACTGTAGACGGTGCCGAGGTAGGTGCCGTAGGACTGGCCCCAGTACGAGATCTTGGCTTCACCCAAGGCCTCCCGGACGCGGTCGAGGTCGCGGGCGGTGTTGGCGGTGGTGAAGTAACGCAGGTTCTCCCCGGCCGTGGCGGCGCACTTGGCGGCCGTGGCCCGGGCGGCCTGGACGTTCGCGTCGATCGAGCCGTCGGCGGCGGGGTAGGGGAAGAGGGCGGCGACGCTGGGGTTCTCGAGGCCGCAGCTCTGCGGGGTGCTGGTCCCGACGCCGCGCGGGTCGAAGCCGATCAGGTCGTAGCCGTCCAGGACGGGTTTCGGCAGCGTCGGGGCCATCGTGCTGGGTGTGTCGAGCCCCGGCAGCGCCGGACCACCCGGGTTCAGCAGCAGGACGCCGTGGCGCTTGGTGGGATCGGCGGCCCCCAGCCGGGAGATGACGACCTCGATCGACGCGCGGTCCGGCTGACTGTAGTCCAGCGGTACCTTCACTTTCGCGCAGGTGAGCCGGGGATCCCGGGTCGTGCCCGGCGCCGCCGCCGGGCACGGTCCCCACGCGAGCGCCGCGGGCTGGGCCGGGCTGTCTTCGTCGTCCGCGCTGTCGCACGCCGCCACGCCGAGAACGGTCAGCGTGGTCACCGCCAAAGCCGCTGCGAACCGTGACCCGCGTGTCTTCCTCATGGTGCTCGCCCTCCGCCGTTCAATGGTTTTGACGGCGCTGAAGGTAGCGAGGGCGGGACCGCGCGAACGTCACCCCGGAGTGGGCAGCCCGAGTAGCTCTCCCGGGGGACAACGGCCCGGATGAAAACGCCGTGGGCGACCGGCGTTGGCCGTGCTACTCGGCCGCTGCCGCGGGGATCGCGTTGTCGACGAGGACGGCCGCGACGGTGGCGGCTGTGGTGAACGCTTCGGTGTCGAGGACCCGGCTGCGGGCCGAGGCGCCGTCCAGGAGCAGCGCCAGTTGCTCGCCGAGCTGTTCCGGGCTGGTGGCGCCGGCCTCGCGGGCGGCCTCGGCGAGCCGGGCGGCGAAGCCCAGCTTGTAGTCGCGGGCGTGGACGCGCGCCGGGTGGCCCGGGTCGGGGATCTCGACGGCCGCCGCGATGAAGGGGCACAGGGGCGAGTGCACGTCGAACACGGCGAGGAGCCGTTCGCGAGGTGTGAGGTCGGTGCGGTCGAACACTTCGGGCAGGATCTCGGGGTCGAATCGGCGCAGGCCTTCGGCGATCAGCTCGTCCTTGCCGGCGAAGTGCTGGTACAGCGTGCGTTTGGACACCTCGGCCACCGCGCAGAGCTGGTCCATGCCGGTGCCGTTGATGCCTTGGTCGCGGAACAGCTGCTGTGACGCGCTGAGGATGCGCTCGCGGGCGCCCCGGCCGCGCCGCAGGCCTCGCGGTCCCTTCTCCACCTCTGTCACGTCCCCAGCTTAGCGCACTTGGGTACCGCTCGGTGTGCATAGCTTGCGTCCTACCCGGCTGCCCGCTACGTTAGGTACTCAGATCGGTGTACATAACATCGGCATGCGAGTGGATGGAGCAGTCGTGGGAAAGCTCGATGGCAAGGTCGCGGTGATCACCGGCGGGACGAGCGGGATGGCGCTGGCCGGTGCGAAGCTGTTCGTCGACGAAGGGGCGTACGTCTTCATTTCGGGCCGGCGGAAGGACGCGCTGGACGACGCCGTCAAGCTGATCGGCCGGAACGTCACCGGCGTGCAGGGCGATTCGGCCGACCTCGACGACCTGGACCGGTTGTTCGAGACGGTCAAGCGGGAGAAGGGCTCGGTCGACGTGGTGTGGGCGAGTGCCGGGACGGGCGAGCAGGGCAAGCTCGGCGAGATCACCCCGGAGCAGTTCGACGCCGCCTTCTCGCTGAACGCGCGCGGCACGCTGTTCACGATCCAGAAAGCGCTTCCGCTGCTCAACGACGGCGGCTCGATCGTCATGACCGGGTCGAACGCGTCGCTGCGGGGCTATCCCGAGTGGAGTGTGTACGCGGCGAGCAAGGCCGTGCTGCCCGCCTACGCCCGGGTGTGGGTGGCCGAGCTGCGGGACCGGAAGATCCGGGTGAACGTGCTGACCCCCGGCCAGGTCGCCACGCCGATCCTGGCGGACGTGATGGACGAGGCGACGAAGGCGCAGTTCGAGTCCGTGATCCCGCGGCGGGAGATGGGCCGCCCCGAAGAGATCGCGTCGGTCGCGTTGTTCCTCGCCTCGGACGACTCGAGCTACGTCAACGGCATGGAGCTGGTTGTCGACGGCGGCACCACGGTGATCTGAGCGCGTCGTCATCCGGCGAAGTGGTTCTGGCTCAGCGCAAGGAGTTTCCGCTGAGTGGCGGGGTCGTGGGACACCGGGGGAGTGCTCGTTTCCTTGTCACGATTGAAGTAGCGGCCGGTGACACCGGCCATGGCGGGGTCGGTCGCGATGCGTGTGGCGCTTCGCGCTCCTTCGGCGGGGGTGAGCAGGCTGCGGCGGATGAGGGCACGCATGGGGCGTAGCAACGGGGGCACGAGGTCGTCGATGATGTCGGTGGCGACGATGCCCGGGTGCAGGGCGTTGACCGTCACTCCGTCGGCGGCGAGGTCGCGGGCGAGGGCGTAGCCGGCGGTGACGGTCATCAGCTTGGCGCGTGCGTAGGCCTCGAACGGCGCGAAACCGGCCGCGGGGTTGAGTTCCGCGAGGTCGTCGACGCCGGTCAGGTCGAGGGTCGCCGGCCGCGGCTTGCCGGCGAGCTTGACCTGCCGGGTGTCGTTGAGGGTGTCGCTGGCGACGTTCACCACGCGGGCCCCGCCGCGGCGCAGCGCCGCGTCCAGCAGGGTGGTGAGGCCGAAGGCGGCGAGGTAGTCGAGGGCGATGTGCATCTCGACGCCGTCGGCCGAGACGCGGTGTTCGGGGAAGTGCGCGCCGGCGTTGTTGACGAGGAGGTGGATCCGGTCGTGCCGGTCCAGGATGGTCTTCGCCGCGGTGACGACGTCGGCGCGCCGGGACAGGTCGCCGGGGATGACGTCGAGCCGGTTCGCCTGGGCGCCGAGGAGTGCGCGCAAAGCGTGGGCACGAGCGGGATCGCGGGCGACGGTGAGCACGTGCGCACCCGCGCGGACGAGGTCGGCGGCGATGACCTGGCCCATGCCGCCGGTCGCGCCGGTGACGACGGCGACCTTCCCGGTCAGGTCGGGGATGGCGGCGCTCACCGGCTGATCCGCGGGTAGGCGTGGGCGTACCGCGGGGTTTCGGCCTCGTCGAGGAGGAACGCGGCGAGATCGGCGCGGCCGATGGAGCTCCACAGCCGGATCCGCAGGTCGGTGCCGGCCCGGTACTTCCCGATCTCGTCGTGGTCCGCCAGCTTCGGCGGCCGCACGATCGTCCAGTCCAGGCCGGAGGCGGTGATGAGCGGTTCCATCGTTTCCTTGTCGCGCATGCGTTCGGCGACGTTCGCCCACACGGCCAGGGAGTACAGCGACTTGTCGTGCGTCTCGAGCACGCCGTGTGCGCTGAGGGCGATCAGGCGGTCCACCCCCGTCGCCTTCATCGCGGTGACCGCGGAGCGGACGCCGTCGGTGCACACCGTCGTCGGCCCGGTGCCGGCGCCGCCCAGCGCGCTGATGACCACGCTGGTGCCCGGCAGGGCGCGGGTGAGGGCCGGGACGTCGGTGACCTCGGGCCAGCTCACTTCGTCAAGCCGCGCGTGCGGCGCGAACGTCCCCGCCCGGCGGACCGGCGCGACCACGCGGTATCCGCGCCGGAGCGCCGTGGACACCACGTGGCGTCCGGTGGCCCCGGTCGCTCCGAGTACCGCCACGGTCATCTGTGATACAGGATGTCTCATACCGCCATCATGCACACTCGTCGTGCTTCGAGTCAAGTTGTCTCATAGGATCGGCACGTGACCAGTGAGACAGACCCCCGATCCGTGCGAAGCCGGGAAGCGATCCTGAACGCCGCCCGCGAGCTGCTGCTGGAGAGCGGCCCGACCGCGGTGACGCACGTGCAGGTCGCCGACCGCGCGGGGGTGGGCCGCGCCACGGTCTACCGCCACTGGCCGCAGGCCGAACCGCTGCTCCTCGAGGCCATGGCCACCGTCCCGATGCCGTTCCTCGACCAGCCCACCACGCCCACCCGGGAGTGGCTGCGCCGGGAGCTGACCGCCATCGCCCGCCAGCTTGAGCTCGACGACGTCCGCGCCGTGTCCACGACCCTGGCCAACACGGCCCTATGGGACGAGAACATGGACGCCCGCCGAGCACAGTTCGCCGCCATCCTCACCGACCGCCTGGCAACCGCCCTGGACGACGCCCAGACGCGCGGCGAGCTCACCCTGGCACTGGCGAGCCGCAACGCCGCAGCCCTGACGATCGGCCCGCTGTACTACCGCAGCACCATCGAGCACGCCCCGACCGACGCCACCCTCATCGACGCCGCCATCGCCGCCCTGGGCGACTGGTCCGCGGACCGGTGAGCACGCCGGACGACCGGTCAGCGGCCGGCGAAGGCGCCGAGGAGGAAGCTGGCGGAGTGCCGAGCAGCGAACGAAGGAACCGGGAAGCCATGCGCCGCGCCGCGGTCGAAGGCGTAGCGGCCTACCTCGCCGACGAGGACGCAGACGTCTACAACATCATCGACGCCGCCGTCCGGGAGAACGCGGTGGTAGCGGCGTTGAACCTGACCGCGCTGGCGGCAGCTGCGGTCACGGCCCTCGCCGAAGCGACGGACCGTACGCCCGCCGATGCCCTGCGCTCGATCGACCGAGCAGACATCGGTCGGCTGGGGTAGGCCCGCTCACGGGCCGCTGGCAGGGACTTCGGCAAGTCCGGCCTGATCACCAGGTGGATCTCCGGAACCCGCCGTCATAGTCGTCTTCCTCCGGGCCGACCTCCGGCTCCGCAAGATCGAGCGCCGCCAACGCCGCGATCTCCTCCCGGACTCCGGCTTCCGCGCCGTCGAGGGCTGCTTGCTTCTCGGCTTCGGGCAGGGCGTGCCACTCGTCGATGCCCGCGTGGGCCGCCTCCAGCGTTTCCTCGGACAGGTACGAGCGGTACAGCAGGTCTTCCGGCTTCGCGTGGCCCGCCAGGACGTCGCGGGCGAAGTCGGCCAGGTCGCCCTCGCCGCGGGCCAGCAGCACCAGCTGGTTGTGCCTCGCGAGTCGGCCCCGTTCCGTTCGCCACGGTGAGATCTCCACGTCACGTCCCCGGGTGCTTGTACGGTTCGCCCGGCCAGGCCTTCGCGGCGATTTCGCCGTTGCCCGCCACCAGCTCGGAGATCGACGCGATCGTGTGCGCCAGCGTGTTCAGCGCGTCGATGGCGGTGCGCAGCGGGGTCACCTCGGTCATGATCCCGGCGATCGCCTGGCGCACGGACTCGCCGTCGCCCAGGCCGGCGATGCCCAGCAGGAACATCTCCAGGGCCTTGCCGAGCTTGAAGACCTTGCCGAGCAACGCGTCGAGCAGCCCTTCGAGCGCGATGTCGAGCGCCTGCATGGCGTCGTAGGCCGCGCGGGCGAAGTTCTTGATCTTCTGGCCGGCCTCCGTGCAGAACTTCGCGTGTTCCGCGCAGGCGTGGGAGTAGTCGGTCAGCCAGGCGCGCGCGGCCTCGCCGGCGTGCCCGGTCCAGCGCTCCTGGATGCCGAAACGCCCGCGGTCGACGTTCTGCTTGATCTTGGCGAACGCGAGCCCGGTGTCCTCGAACACCATGCCCTGCCGCAGCAGCGCGTCCCAGTCGCCGGCCACCAGCTTCTCGACGACGGTCAGCAGGTCGATCCCGACCAGCTTCGTCAGCAGCCCCCGCGCCGCCCCGGAGATCGACGCCCCGCCCGCGATGTCGTCGGCGATGCGCTGGACCTCGATGTTCCAGCCGCCGAACGCGTCCTCGCCCGGGTTGTCCGGCCCGGTGTACTCGAACTCGGGATGGCGCGGGTTGCGGGACGCGTTGTCGAAGTCGGTGAAGGACGCCGCGGTTTCGGGTGAGGCGACGTCGTCGGGCGCGACCCGTTCGGACAGCGAGTCCGGGTAGGCCGCGTCGGCCTTCGCGGCGGCCTCGTGGTCGGTCTCGCGGTACAGCTTCGCCACGGCGACGAGCGTGGTGTCGTAGGAGTCCGCGAGGGACTCGGCCTTGCCCCCGTTGGCGACGGCGAGCTCCTGCCACCGGTCGAGCGGCGCGGCGAGCTTGCCGAGCAGCCCCTCACCCCACTCGTTCGGCCCGGCGGTGGCGGCCGCCCGGTAGAGCCCGGCCGCGGCGCCGGCCCGCCCGGCCAGCGCGCCGAGCTTCTTGATCGCCTCGGGGTCGGCGTGGAAATCACTGCTGATGGTCGTGCCTCCGGGTCCGGTCGTGCTGACGACCGGTGCACGCGCGCCGGGCTGATCCGGTTTAGTGCCGGTCCACCCAGTGGAACGCCGCTCGGCTCACCGGTAGTCGGTGGAGGTGGCCAGTTCACGCCACCGGTCGAGCTCGCCGGCGACCGTGGCCAGCTTGTCCTCCACGAGCCGGACGCAGTCGCTGCCCAGCTGCAGCCGCAGCGGCGGCTCCGCGGTCGTGACCAGGCGGCGGATGGCGGTGACCGCGCGGGCCGGGTCGCCGGGCTGGTGGCCGTCGTTCTTCTCGATCGCCGACGTCACGGCGCCGACGCTGCCGGCGTAGGCGGGCACGGTGACCGCGACCTGGCGACGGCTGGCGGGGGCGAGGAAGTCCGTGCGGAACGAGCCGGGCTCGACGACGGTGACGTCGATCCCGAGCGGCCCGACCTCCGCGCGCAGCGCCTCGCTGAGCCCTTCGACGGCGAACTTGGCCGCGCTGTAGAGGCCGCGGCCCGCGCCGGAGGCGAACCCCGCGCTGGAGCTGATGTTCACGATGTGACCCGCGCCCTGGGCCCGCAACACCGGCAGCGCGGCGCGGGTGACGTTCAGCAGCCCGAAGACGTTGGTGTCGAACAGCGCGCGGACGTCGGCGTCCGGCACCTCCTCGACGGCGCCGAAGAGCCCGTAACCGGCGTTGTTGACGAGCACGTCGATGCGGCCGAACCGGTCGACGGCCGCGGCGACGGCGGCCTCGGCCTGGGCCGGATCGGTGACGTCGAGGCGGACGTCGAGCCGCGGCCCGGCCGGGTCGCCAGGCGGTGGGTTCCGCGCGGCGGCGGCGACCTGGTCGCCCGCGGCGAGGGCGGCGTCGGTGAGCGCCCGGCCGAAGCCGCGGGACGCGCCGGTGATGAACCAGACAGACATGAGTGTGCTCCGTGATCGTGCGACCGCAGGCCGGTTATCGGCCGGACGGGTCGTCCGCGGGGGAGAGGGCGTAGCCGGCCAGCAGGGCGAGCGCGTGGGCGGCCGGGCTGCCCGGCTCGGCGTGGTAGACGACGAGGTGCTGCCCCGGCGCGCTGGTGACGGCCAGGTTCTCGAACCGCAGGGTCAGGTCTCCGGCGAGTTCGTGGTGGAAGTGCTTGACCGTCGCGGTCTTGGCCCGGACCTCGTGCTTGCCCCACAGGCGGGCGAAGTCGGGGCTGCCGACCGACAGCGTGCCCACCAGTTCGGTGAGCCGGGCGTCGTCGGGGTCCGGGTTGGCCGCGCGGAGGGCGGCGACGCAGCCTTCGGCGATCTTCGCCCAGTCGCGGTAGAAGACGCGGGCGCCGGGCTCGAGGAAGATGCCGCGCAGCAGGTTCCGTTCGCCGCGCAGCCAGGAGAACAGCGCTTCGCCGAGCGGGTTGACGGCCAGGAGGTCGAAGTACCGGCCGTAGACCAGGGCCGGGGTGTGGGGCCAGGCGTCGAGCAGGGCCACGAGTCCCGGTGCCGGGTGCTCGGGCCGGGCTTTGCGTGGTTTCGCCGGTGCGGCGAGGCCGCGCAGGTAGGCGGCGGCCTCGTCGTCCAGCAGCAGGGCGTCGGCGAGGGCCGTCACCACCTGCGGCGAGGGGTGGGTGTCGCGGCCCTGTTCCAGCCGGGTGTAGTAGTCCGTGCTGACGCCGGCCAGCATGGCGACCTCTTCCCGGCGCAGCCCGGGCGTGCGCCGGTCGCCGTCCGGGATGCCGTGCCGGTCCGGCCGGGTCAGGGCGCGCCGGGCCCGGAGGAACTCGCCCAGCCGGGGTGCCGCGTGCGCCACGGTCACCACCTCCTGTCCGTCGCGGATCTTCGACCTCACCGACGCTAGCCGGGGATCACCGGAGCCGGGTAGCTCTGCCAGGTCCCCCGTGCGGCGCTCGTCGGGGAAGCCGGATCAGGCGACGGCGAAGCGGGTCAGCACCGCGGCCGGCCGGACCTCGGGCAGGGCCCGGCGGAACGCGCGGTAGTAGGCGAGTTCCTCTTTGGACCGCAACGAGGTGGCCGGGTCGCGCCGCTCGGTCAGTTCGGCGTCGCCGATGTGCCGGTTCCAGTACGGGGTCAGCAGGTCCGCGGCGCCGCTGCCGGTGCCGAACTCCAGCTTGGGCCGCCAGAGCAGCCGCTCGGGGAGCCAGCCGGTGAACGCGCGGCGCAGGTGGCCCTTCTCGAGGCCGTCGGCTTCGAGTGATTTCACGTTGTCCGGCAAGGACATCGCGTGGTCGACCACGCGGGTGTCGAGGAAGGGCACCCGCGCTTCCAGCCCGTGCGCCATCGTGACGCGGTCGCAGCGCTGGAGGTTGAGCCCGTGCAGCTGCTCGATGGTGCGCCGCAGCTCGCGGTGCAGCGCCGCCGGGTCGCGGTGACGTTCGTGGTAGTAGCTGTAGCCGGCGAAGAGCTCGTCCGCGCCTTCGCCGGTCAGCACCGCCTTGACGTGCTGTGCGGCCAGCTCGGCGAGGAACCAGTTCGGCACCGCGCTGCGGATGAGGCCGGCGTCGAACGACTCGACGGACGCGACGACGTCGTCGAGGGCCGCCACGGCCTGCGCGGCGTCGAAGACCGTTTCGCGGTGCTCCGTACCGAGGAATTCCGCGACTTCCCGGGCCGCGAGCAGGTCGGAGGATCCCTCGACGCCGACGGCGAAGGTCTTCAGCCGCCGCCCTTCGCGGGCGTACTCGGCCGCGGCGACGGCGGCGACGATGCTGGAATCGAGCCCGCCGGAGAGGAAGACGCCGACCTCGACGTCGGCCATCAGGTGCCGGCGGACCGAGTCGACGAGCACGGCGCGCGTCCGGCTCTCCAGCTCCACCGCCGTGAGGCCGTCCTGGACGGGGGCGAAGGTGACGGCGGTGGCGAACCGGACCAGGCCGTCTTCCGGCGTCCACCAGCAGCCGGGCGGGAACATCTCCACCGCGTGCTGGACGGTGACCGGGAAGGCGCGCATCTCGGACGCGAAGTAGTACCGGCCGCCGGTCCGCGCCCAGTACAGGGGCTTGATGCCGAGGCGGTCGCGGGCCGCGACGAAGCGTCCGTCCGGGGTCGCCGCGCACAGCGCCCACATCCCCTCCAGCCGGTCGAGCGCGCGCGGCCCTTCGGCGGTCAGCAACGCGAGCGCCGATTCGCTGTCCGACGCGGTGGTGAAGTGGTGGCCGGGCAGGCTTTCGCGCAGTTCGGCGTCGTTGTAGATCTCCCCGTTGCAGACCAGCGACCACGGCCCGGCTTCGCCGAGCGGCTGCCGTCCGTTGGCGGGCCCCACGATCGACAGCCGGTTGTGGCCGAGCCAGACGTGCTCGCCGACGCGGGCCTGGCCGGTGTCATCGGGGCCGCGGTGGGCCAGCCGGGTGAGCATGGCCCGGCCGGTGGCCACGACGTCGGAGGTGATCGCTTCGGACGAGGGGGCGTACCACGCGACTATTCCGCACATGCAGGTCACGCTAGGTCGGTCCGTGCGTCGGTGACAACCGTAGTTGCGCTCCGCGCACGGCCGTCGGACACTGGGCCGATGGCGAACGACAGTCTGACCAGCGTGCACCGGGCGCTCGACGTGCTGCGGACGCTCGGTGCGGGCCCGCTCGGGGTCCAGGCGGTCGCCGAAGCCTTGGCGGCCGAGAAGACCCAGATCTCGCGGACGCTGAAGGTGCTGCTCGAGGAGGGTTTCGCCGAGCGCGACCCGAAAACCCTGGAGTACCGCCTCGGCTGGCAGCTCTACGCGCTCGCCGGCGCGGCCGGCGACGGCCGGCTCCGGCAGGACGCGCCCCGGGCGCTGCGCACGCTGGTCCAGGAGCTGGGGGAAGCGGCGTACCTGACCGTCCGGGAGGGTGACGCGGCCCTCACCGTGCTGAGCGAGCAGGCCGGACGCAGCGTCCAGGCACGCGAGTGGATCGGCCGGGGCACGCCGCTGACCTGCACGTCCAGCGGGCGGGCGCTGCTGTTCGGCTTGGCCGACGCCGAGATCACCACCCTGCTCGCGGCCCGGCCGGGCGCGCTGCCCGGCACCCGCCGGGCCCCGCGGACCGTCGCCGCGGTGCTGAAGCGGCTGCGCGAGGAGCGGGTGGCGGGCCACGTCGTCGCCGCGGAGGAGTACGAGATCGGCCTCACCGCGGTCGCTGCCCCCGTGCTCGACTTCCGCGGCACGCCGCTGGCCGCGGTGAACGTGTCGGTGCCCACCTTCCGGCTCACCGAGGACGGCCTGGCGCGGATCGTGGCGGCGGTGACCGCCACGGCCGCGGACCTGTCGCCCGGCGCCCGGGCGTGAGCCGGGTCGTCACCCGACGAGCAGGCCGACCGCGGTGGTCAAGCGTGCGAGGTACGCCTCCCGCGTCTCGACCTGGTGCTTCAACCCGATCGACACGCTGATCAGCGTCTGCGCGACCGGGACCGCGGCCGCCTGCCCCGACGTCTCGGCGATCGCGTCGGTGACGAGTTCCGCGAAGCGGACCGGGGCGGTCTCGACGATCTCGCCGAGCAGGTCCGGGTTCTGCTCGATGACACTCGTGACGTCCCGGCCCAGCGGCCCGACGTAGCGGCCGGCCCAGCGGTCGAACGCGCCGGCCAGCCGCTCGCGCAACGGCCGATCTGTGGCGGCGAGGAGTGCCTGCGCTGCGGCGAGGTCCTGTTCCAGTGCCCGGGTGAACGCGGCCCGGAACAGCGTTTCCTTCGACTCGAACAAGAAGTACAGGCCCGGCCGAGAAATCCGGGCCGTGCGCGCCAGCTCCTCCATGGACGTCTTGCGGTAGCCGTGGCGGGCGAAGGTGAGCAGCGCCGACCCGAGCACCGCGTCACGACGAGCCGCGGTGCCGACGTTCGACGTCTCGGGGGCGACCATGCGCCGATCCTACGACTCGTAGACTCGCTATACAAGAACTGACTAGTACGTATAGTGGCGCCATGACCACACGTGAACTCATCACCACCCCGTTCTCCGCCACCACCACCGCGGACGAGGTGCTGGCGGGCGTCGACCTCGCCGGGATCCGCGCGATCGTGACCGGGGCGTCCTCCGGCATCGGTGCCGAAACGGCCCGGGTGCTCGCGGCCGCCGGCGCCGAGGTGACCCTCGCCGTCCGGAACATGGCTGCCGGCCACGCCGTCGCCGACGTCATCACCGGCACGACGCGTGTCGCGGCGCTCGATCTCGCCGATCAGGCGGCGGTCCGGCGTTTCGCCGGCGGCTGGGACGGGCCGCTGCACCTGCTCGTCGCCAACGCCGGTGTCGTCACCGGCGGCTTGGAGCGGACGTCGGAAGGCTGGGAGCTGCAGTTCGCGACGAACCACCTCGGCCACTTCGCGCTGGCCACCGGCCTGCACGACGCGCTCGCCCGCGGCGCCGCCGACCGCGGCGAAGCGCGCGTCGTCTCGCTCAGCTCGACCGCGCACATGCGCGCGAACGTCGATTTCGACGACCCGCACTTCGCGCGCCAGGCCTACGACCCGCAGCTCGCGTACGCCCGGTCGAAGACCGCGAACTCCCTGTTCGCCGTCGAAGCGACCCGCCGCTGGGCCGCCGACGGCGTCTTCGCGAACGCCGTCAACCCGGGCGGCATCGCGACCGGGCTGCAGCGGAACTTCACCCCGGCGCAGAAGGCGTCCCTCGACGCGGCCGAAGCCGCCGGCACCTTCACCTACAAGACCGTCGGGCAGGGGGCCGCGACCACCATCGTCGCCGCCGTCGCGCCGCAGTTCGCCCGCACGGGCGGCCACTACCTCGACGACGCCCAGGAGGCGTACACCGTGCCGGACGACGCCACCCTCGCCGACCACCCGCACGGCGTGAAGGAGTGGGCGCTCGACCCGGCCGCCGCGAAGCGCCTGTGGGACGTCTCGACCGAGCTGATCCACGGCTGAGGACGATCGGCGAGCCCGTGCGCCGGCGAGGCGTGGAATCAGCGTCCTTGCTGTCGTGTCAGCCGTGGCTGTACTGTCCGATGCATGCTGACGTGTGAGACGCGGGGGGCGGCGCTGGCCCGGCTGGGGCGCGCACTGGCCGACCCGACGCGGTGCAAGATCCTCGTGTCCCTGCTGGACGGGGCGAACTACCCCGGTCAGCTCGCCAAGGAGCTGGGCCTGAGCCGCTCCAACGTCTCGAACCACCTGGCCTGCTTGCGCGGGTGCGGCCTGGTCGTCGCGACCTACCAGGGGCGTCAGGTCCACTACGGACTGGCGGACGAGCACCTGGCCCGCGCTCTCCGCGAGCTGGTCCAGCTGGTGCTCGCAGTCGATCCCGGGCAGCCCTGCGTGGACGACCACGAGCCGGTGAAGGCATGAGCGGCGACGCCGAACCGCGCGTCGAGCTGCTACCGATCGCGCAAGGCGGCTGCGCCGACGGATGTTGCGCTGTCGAAGCGGCGCCGCAGGTGGACGCCGACCGCCGGGCGGTGCTGTCGCGCCGGGTGCGGCTGCTGGTGGCCGCCACGATCGGCTACAACGTGGCCGAGGCGGTCATCGCGATCTCGGCCGGGTCGGTGGCCTCGTCGACGGCGCTGATCGGGTTCGGGCTCGATTCGGTCATCGAGGTCGCCTCCGCCTCGGCCGTCGCCTGGCAGTTCTCCGGCGCGGATCCGCAGGCGCGCGAACGGACGGCGTTGAAGGTGATCGCGGCGTCGTTCTTCGCGCTCGCCGCGTACGTCACGGTCGAGTCGGTGCGCGCCCTGTTCGGCGCGGAGCCGGCCGGGCATTCCACCGTCGGGATCGTGCTGGCGGCGGTGTCGTTGCTGGTGATGCCGTTCCTGTCCCACGCGCAACGCCGGGCCGGACGCGAGCTGGGCTCGGCGAGCGCGGTCGCGGACTCGAAGCAGACGCTGCTGTGCACCTACCTCTCCGGCGTCCTGCTGCTCGGGCTGCTGGTGAACGCGTTGTTCGGCTGGTCGTGGGCCGATCCGGTCGTGGCCTTGGTGATCGCCGCCGTCGCGCTGCGGGAAGGGCGCGAGGCGTGGCGCGGCGAGCACTGCTGCTGAAACCGTCGTGAATCCCGCTGCCCGCATCCACAGCGCTGCATCCGCGATCGCGGTGACCGGGCCCACCGGCATCCTCCGGTTTCGACCGCGGCTACCGGCGGATCACTTGGTCAGGAACTCGTCCGGCCGCAGTGCCCGGCCGACGATCCGGACGTCGCCGATCCAGCCGTGGAACACGTTGTCGAGCGCGCCGCCGTATTCGTGGCCGCCGAGGAGCCACGCGAGGCCGAGGGAGGCGATGCCGACCGAATCGGTGAAGGGGTTGTCGGCCACGGGGGAGCTTTCGACGTAGACCTTGGTGCGGTGCCCGTCGTTGACGACCGCGAGGTGCCACCACTGGTCTTCGGCCAGGCCGTGGCTCCAGTTGGTGGTCGGGTAGGTCTGGCTGAGCGGGTAGCAGTTGAACTGCACCTCACGACCGTTGTTCGTGGTCATGAGCTGGGCCACCGGCTCCTTCGGGTCGGTGTTCTTCCCGTGCTTGCCCGCGTCGCCGGACGCGCCGCGGCGGACCAGGACGGGCATGTTGCCGTTGGTGCCGCCGTCCCAGTCGCGCGGGATCTTCACGAACGTCTCGATGGTGTAGCCGCGCTTGAACGTCTCGGTGTTCAGCGGCGCGCCCGGGCCCGTGGTCAGGTACGCGCCGTGCAGCGGGCTCCGGCCGCCGGCGAACCGGAGGCTGGCGTGGCCCGGCTGGTCGGGGTGGTGGTCGTCGGTCCAGGTCAGGGCATCGGGGGCGGTGCCGGCGACGGACTGCAGCGTGAGGTCGTTGCCGTGACCCGACAGGTCGCGCACCTGCTGGCCGGCCGTGACGGCGCTGCCGTTCGCGCCGACGCCGTCGAAGCGCCAGTACGCGAGCGTGCCCGGCACGAGCACCCGGCCGGCAGGTCGCGCCGGGCGGACCGGCACGGGGATGAAGCCGGCGAAGCGCCGCTCGAAGTCGAACGGCATCGAGAAGCGGTCGACGGCCGTGGTGAGCCGCGACTCCAGTACCTCCATGCGATTGCGCTTCGCGGGGTCCTTCTCGAGGATCCACGGCGAGACCGTCTCGACGTCGATCGTGTCGCGCTCGAGGTCGAAGTGGTACAGGCGCAGCATGCCGCCGCCGCTCATGTACCGGTTCTGGTAGTTCGTGATGTGCAGGTGCACGTCGTGGCCGGCGGCGTTCTTCTTCGTCGTGCGGCCCGAGGGCCAGTAGTGGCCGTTGAGCGTGAGGAAGATCTGGTCGTTGTCCTTGATCAGCGAGTCCCACACGGTCTGGCCGTAGTCGGTGATCTCGGCGTTGTCCTCGGCGTCGCCCGACTCGTACGGGTAGACCTCGTCGCCGTAGGTCGGCGCGACGATCTCGTGGCAGGTGAGGATCACCGGCAGCTTCGGGTGCTTCTTGATCACGTCGTTGGCCCAGGCGAAGCCGGCGGCCGAGGTGCGCCAGTCCATGGCCAGCAGCAGCCACTCGCGCCCGGCGGCGCGGAAGACGTGCGCGGTGTTGTAGCCGCTCGCGTCGGCGCCGAGGAACGACTTCTGCCGGCGGAACCGCTGCGGGCCCATCGTCTGCAGGTACGGCGTGGTGCCGCGGGTGTCGTCACCGGACACGTCGTGGTTGCCGGCGAGGACGCTGTAGGCGAGGCCGGCCGAGTCGGCCGGCCTGAACGTCTTGTCCACGGCCTGGAACGACGTGACGTCGGCGTCCTGCGTCAGGTCGCCGAGGTGGGCCAGGAAGACGATGTTGCGGTCCGGTGTGCCGCTGTTGGCGATCACGTACCGCAGCGACGCTTCCTGCGGCTCCGGGTTGATGCTGTTCTGGCTGCCCCAGTAGAGGTACTGGGTGTCCGGCATCACCGCGACGGTGAACTGGCGGCTCTCGCCGTCCGGATTCCACCTGCTTTTGTCGGCACTGCCCGCGGTGTCGGCTTCGGCCGGTGCGGCGCCGAGCGCGCCCAGCGCCGTCGCGCCGACGCCGGCCAGCCCCGCGTTCCGCAGGAAGGACCGCCGGTTCGGGCCCGCCGGGTTTTCGCGCATGATCTGCCTCATTCGGTATTGCCGGGGAATTCTTCAGCGACCCGGACGCTATTCCCGTCTGCTTGAGCCGACGCGAACACCAGGTGGCCTGCTCACGTCGGCTCCCTTACGGCGCGACCCTGGAACTGGTGACAATTCCTGTCCTGTCCGGGGAATTCACCCGGATTCGGGCCGCAGGTTGTCCATGAGCAGGCCGAGGGCGAACTCGAAGCGATCGTGTCCGGTACCGGAGATCAGCTCGGCGGCGTGCCGTCGGGTCTGCGGGAATTCCTCGGCGGGCAATGCGGTGAAGCGGTCCAGCAGCTCCTCGTGGCTGAGCACCCATTCCTGGTCCTGGTGCCGGCGTCGTTGCCGGACCAGTGACTGCTCCAGCGCGTAGGCGCTGACGTAGAGGGACATCGCGTCGCGGGCCCAGCCGGCCGGCCTCGGCGCGACGCCGCCCGCGAGCAGGATCGCCAGGATCCCTTCGCCGACCCGCAGCGTTTCCCGGTTGGTCGGCACCGTGGCCAGCGCGGCGCGCGAGACTCCTGGGTAGTCCAGGTACAGGTCGCGGATCTGCGAGTACACGTCGAGCAATTGCCCGCGCCAGGCCGCCGGGTCCGGTTCGGGGAGCACCACCGCGGCGTAGAGCCGGCCGATCAGCAGGTCGTCGATGTCGTCCTTGGTGGTGATGTGCGCGTACAGCGACGACGGACCGGTGCCGAGCACGGCGGCGACCCGGCGGATGGTCAGCGCGTCGTACCCCTCGGTGGCGACGACTTCCAGGGCGGCG
The DNA here is from genome assembly GCF_035975215.1 of Amycolatopsis sp. NBC_01307. NCBI lineage: Bacteria > Bacillati > Actinomycetota > Actinomycetes > Pseudonocardiales > Pseudonocardiaceae > Amycolatopsis > Amycolatopsis sp. NBC_01307. The sequence continues at coordinate 2,522,840 of NZ_CP108403.1, forward strand.
TCGGTGATCCGGTCGACGGTGATCGGCTTCTTGCGCGGTGCCTTCGCCGTTGGTCGGGCGCTTCGCGGGCGGGGATCGGCGGGCATGCCGGTCACTATAACTTGACACGAACTAAGTTCGCTAGGTACTACTTGAGAGGTAGACGAACTAAGTTCGTCCCTGAGTTCCGGAGGTGTGTGGTGCGAGTTTCCGTGGTCGGAGCCGGTCTGGGAGGTCTGGCTCTCGCGCAGGGTCTGCGTGGTGCCGGGATCGAGGCCGAGGTGTTCGAGCGCGACCCGGGGATCGTCGCCCGGTTCCAGGGCTACCGGCTCGTACTGAACCCGATCGGGTTCCAGGCGGTGCGCGACTGCCTGCCGGCGCGCTGGCACCCGCTGCTCGACGAGATCGTCATGGACGCCTCGGCCGAGCAGCTGGTCCTGGACCCGCGGCTCAACGAGATCGGCAGGCTCGGCGCGGGCCGGACCGGCATCGTGGTCGACCGGCAGGTGCTGCGGCACCTGTTGCTGACCGGCCTCACCGTGCACGCCGACGCCGCGCTGACCGGCTACGACGTGCTGCCCGGCGGCCAGGTCCGCGCCCGGTTCGCCCACCGCGACCCGGCCACCGCCGACCTGGTCGTCGGCGCGGACGGCGTCACCTCCGCGGTCCGCGGGGTGCTGTCGCCGCAGACCACCCCGACCGACACCGGCGTCCGGTTCGTCATCGGCCGCACCCCGCTGACCGACGAGTTCGCCGGCCTGTCCAAGGCGTACGGCTCGAAGATCGCGGGCGACGGCGTCAGCCTCCTGCTCGGCGCGATGCGGTTCCGCACCCCGCCGAAGCAGGCCGCCGAGCGCCTGGCCCCCGAAGTGACGCTGCCCGACATCGGCGACTACGTGCGCTGGGCCATGATCCTGCCGCCGAACAGCTCGACGGCGGACCTGACCCCGCAGGACGCCGTGCTGTCCAGAATGGACGGTTGGCATCCGCAGCTGCGAGCGCTGATCGAGCAGGCCGACCCGGACAACAGCACGCTGCTGTCCATCCGGGTGGTCAAGCCGGGCGCACGCTGGGCACCAGGCCCGGTCACCCTGCTGGGCGACGCAATCCACGCCACCTCCCCGACGGGAGGCAACGGAGCGAACACCGCCCTACGCGACGCCGACCTGCTACGCCGCAACCTGATCGAGGCAGCCGAAGGCCGTCAGAACCTGCTCGACGCGGTCGACGACTACGAGCGCCAGATGTTCGAGTACGGCGCCGAGGCCGTGCACAGCAGTCTCGAGAAGCTGCCCGCCTTCGCCCCCGAGGCAAAACTGTCCTGAGGCGGCACCACCGCGCACGTATTCTCCTCGTGGCGGGCGGGGCGAACCGATCGGACGGGTGCATGACCGGATACGTCCTGCCGGATATCGACGTCGTGTACCGCGACGGCACCCGGATCACGCTGCGCGCGGCGACGTCGTCACACGGCTCGGTGCCGCTGAAGCGAGAGCCGAGCCGGCAGGCCTGGATCGGCGGTACCGACCGCGACATGGTGGACCTCGTCCCGCACGGACGTAGGCGTGAGCCGCGCTTCGCCGTCCCGGCCTACGCGCTGAACACGCGGACCGCTACGAAAACCGCGACCACCGCCATGTTCGTCTTCCTGGCGGTGGTCACGGTCGACTTTGTTTCCTCGCAAGGACTTCAGATGCCCATGCTGGTGCCGAGGCTGTCCAGGGCCTTCTGGACCAAGGCCTGGGCGTTGGCGTTCAGGCTGGAGTTCGCGCCGTTGACGACCCAGGACGAGCCGGAGAAGATCACCACGGTCACGCCGTTGTCGACGCCGCCCGTGGTGCCGCTGCTGGGGATGCCGAGCGATGAGGCCGCTTTCACCGACGCCTCGCCCAGTTCGCGGGAGTCGTTGTCCGATGTGGTCTGGTCGTTGCCCGTCTGCGTGTCGCCGAAGATCGCGCCGATCACCTTGCTCTTGTAGAACATCAGCGCGAACTGGCGCCCCTTGATGCCGTGCTCCTTGTAGAAGAAGTGCGGGCACGGGCTCTTGCGGTCGTAGCAGTCGTCACCCAGCACGTAGAACGGCACGTGGTGCGCGGCCAGCTGGTCGCCGTTGCTGTCCTGGAAGGTCGTCTCGTCCTGGTGGTCCGGGTCGGAATCGGGGTCGCTGCCGTCGTCGTCGACGGCCAGGGACGAGCTGTAGGCGTAGACGCCCGACGACACCTGGAACACGTTCACGTTCTGCGACCGCGTCATGGTGTTGATGTGGGGCTTGGAGTTGACCTTGTTCGCGGTCGTGCTGTTCTTCTGGACGCCGGCCAGTACTTCGGCGGCCGTGTACGTCTTGTCTACTGAGGCAGGGGAAGCGGTGGCCGCCTCGGCGACCTTGACGCCGAGCGGCGGCGCGATGAGCGTCAGAGCCGCGGCGGCTACCACAGCGAAGCGCTTGCGGGATGACATGAGCGGGGACCCTCCCTGGTTAGTTAGGAAAGTTACCTAACAGAGGAAACCACCTGTGACCCCGATCTCGTGAAAGTTTTACCAACATTTTGGAGAAATGTCCCGGTCTTCGGGGCACGCTCACGACGGCGGGGTGAGGTCACCCCAGCCGTGCGGCGCGGGTCAGGAGGTGCCGCCGCTCGGGTTCGCTGGTGGTGCGCCGGGCCGCCTCGTGGTAGCCGGCGCGGGCCGCGTCGTGGTCGCCGGCCAGCTCCAGCAGGTGGGCCCGCACGGACACGAGGTGGTGGGACGCGGAGATGCGCTCGTCGGCCGAGACGGCGTCGAGCAGGGCCAGCCCGGCCGCGGGTCCGTGCACCTCGGCGACCGCCACCGCCCGGTTGAGGGTCACCGTCGGGTTGGGGGCCACGCGCTCGAGAACCGTGTAGAGGGCCAGGATCTGCGGCCAGTCGGTGGCCGCGGCGGTGGGGGCCTCGTCGTGGACGGCGGCGATGGCGGCCTGCAGCTGGTACGGCCCGATCGGGCCCCGCGACAGGGCGCCGGTCACCAGCGCCACGCCCTCGGCGATGGCCTCGGCGTTCCAGCGCGTCCGGTCCTGCTCGCTCAGCGGCACCAGCGACCCGTCCGGGGCCGTGCGGGCCCGGCGCCTGGCGTCGGTCAGCAGCAGCAAGCCCAGCAGCCCGGCCACTTCGCCGTCGCCGGGGACCAGCCGGTGCAGCTCGCGGGCCAGCCGGATGGCCTCGGCCGTCAGCTCGGCCCGCACCAGCCGCGCCCCCGACGTGGCCGTGTAGCCCTCGTTGAAGACGAGGTAGACCACGTGGAGCACGACGCCGAGCCGCTGCGCCTGCTCGGCCGGCGGCGGCAGGGCGAAGCCGGCGCCGGCGGCCTTGATGCGTTGCTTCGCCCGGCTGATGCGCTGCCCCATGGTCGCCTCGGGCACGAGGAAGGCCCGGGCGATCTCGGCGGTCGACAGACCGCCGACGGCCCGCAGGGTCAGCGCGATCTGCGACGGGGCGGTCAGCACCGGGTGGCAGCACAGGAACAGCAGCGTGAGGGTGTCGTCGCCGGCGCGCACCTCGCCGCCGGCGGGCGGAGGCGGCGTGCGGATCGCGTCCGCCTCCTCCCGCCGGCGCCGGGCGACGTCGCTGCGCACCTGGTCGGCGAGGCGCCGCGTCGCCACCGTCGTCAGCCACGCCCGGGGACTCTCCGGCCACCCCTCGACCGGCCACTGGGTCGTCGCCGCCACCAGGGCCTCCTGGACGGCGTCCTCGCAGGCGTCGAACAGGCCGTAGCGGCGCACCAGCGCACCGAGCACCTCCGGGACCAGCCGCCGGACGGCCTGCCAGTCGGTCACGGCTCGACGTCGGCCTCGTGCATGAGCGGCCGGACCTCGACACCCCAGTGGCGCGCCGACGGGTTGCGGGCCGCGATCTCCAGGGCCCGGTCCAGGCTGTCGCAGTCGAGGATCGTGAAGCTGCCCAGGTACTCCTTGGCCTCGGCGAAGGGGCCGTCGGTCACCACCGGCGTCCCGCCGCTGACCCGGACCATCTTGGAGTTCATCTGGTCGGCCATCCCGTAGGCGCCGACCAGCTCGCCGGACTCGAACAGCTCCTGGTTGAGGGCGTCGGTCTCGCGGATGAGCTCGGCGAGGGCCTCCGCGCCGATCGAGGTGAAGGCTTCCTCGTTGCCGTAGATCAGCAGCATGTACTTCACAGCGCGCTCCTCTGCTCCGGCCGGCCCGGTCCGACCAGCTCGCCGCTGGCCCCGCGATCGTCCAGCACCAGCTTCGACCGCCCGGTGACGGTATAGCGAATATGGGTGACCCCCGGCGTCGCGGCAACCCGGGTCGGGACCAGCTCGATGCCGTCGTCCGCGCCGAGACCGAGACCGGCGCCGAGCAAGTGCTGGCCGTCGCCGAGCAGGACCGGGGCGATGTGCAGCTCGAGCTGGTCGAGCAGCCCGGCGCGCAGCACCTGCTGCAGGAGCTCCCCGCCGCCGGCCACCGCGACGTCCTTGTCGCCGGCGGCGGCGCGGGCCAGCTCGACGGCCCGCTCGAGCCCGTCGGTGACGAACGTGAAGGAGGTGCCGCCCTCGCGTTCGAGCACCTCGCGGGGACGGTGGGTGACGACGAACACCGGCGCGTGGAACGGCGGCTCGTCGCCCCAGGGGAACTCGCCGGCGTCGAACATGCGCCGGCCCATGACGTAGGCCCCGGCCGCGGCGAACGTCTCCTCGATGATCTCCGAGTCGACCGACTGCTCACCGCCGTCGAAGCCCTGTCGCTCGCGCCAGGCCGCGGCGTCGACGACCCAGCGGGTGACCCGGAAGAAGCCGGGCGCTTCGGGGCCCCGCATCCAGCCGCTCATGTCCAGGGGGTGCTGCGTGTCGCGTGGTCCGGTGTAGAAGCCGTCGAGGGATATCGACATCTGCGCGGTCACCTTGGTCATCGTTCGTGCTCCTGCCGTGGTGGCGGCCCTGTTCGGCCGCCGGTGCCCACTGGTCGGAGCCGGCCGTCCGTTCTCGACACGCGCCGGGGAGAAACTTTGGGGGAGAAGTGCCCGCCGGTCGGATCGCGTGCGGGCTCAGCGCGTCGTCAGGTAGCTGACGAGCATGTCGGCGAGCATGCGCCGGTGGTGCTCGCGGTGCGCGGGGTCCAGCATGTCGCGGTCGAAGATGGCGTTGAACGTGTAGCGGTTCGCGGTGCGGAACACGCAGAACGCGCTGATCGTCATGTGCACGTCGAGCGCGTCGACGTCGTCACGGAACTGCCCGGCTTCGCGGCCGCGAGCGAGGATGCGGGTGAGCACGTCGAGGGCCGGGTTGGCCAGGTTGGACAGCGCGCTCGAGCGGGCGATGTGCTCGGCGCGGTGGATGTTCTCGATGCTGACCAGCCGCACGAAGTCCGGGTGGGACTCGTGGTGGTCGAAGGTGAGCCCCGCGAGCTGCCGGATGGCCTCAGCGGGGTCGAGGTGGTCGACGTCGAGGTTCCGCTCGAGGGAGCGGATGACGGTGTAGGCCCGTTCGAGGACCTCGACGAACAGTTGGTCCTTGTTGGTGAAGTAGTAGTAGATCATCCGCTTGGTGGTGCGGGTCTTCGCGGCGATCTCGTCCACCCGCGCGCCGTCGAAGCCCTTTTCGGCGAACTCGCGGGCGGCCGTGTCGAGGATCTCGGCGCGGGTCCGGTCCGCGTCGCGGATGCGTTCGGGCCCGCCTTTCGCCACCTCGTCCTGTGCTGGTGCGGCCACGGACGTCCTTCCTCGCTTCGGCTGGTGTGCCCACTCTAGGACGTCGTGGGGGATCGAAGCCCCTTCACGGCACCGGTGCCATGAGGTACAAATAACGTACTAGTTCGTACATTACGGGAGTGGTCGTGTTCTTGTCTTCGGCTGTCGAGGCGATCCGCGCCACCGCGTCGCGGGCGCGGCCGGGCACGGTGCTGACGGGGCTGATCGGCGCGGGCATCGGGCCGTCGCTGAGCCCGCCGCTGCACGAGACCGAGGCCCGCCGGCTCGGGCTGGAGCTGGTCTACGCGCGGTTCGACCTGGACGACCACGCGGTGCCGGCCACCGCCGTCGGTCCGCTGCTGGCCGCGGCCCGCGACGCCGGCTACCGCGGGCTCAACATCACCCACCCGTGCAAGCAGCTGGTGCTCGAGCACCTCGACGAGCTGTCCGCCGACGCCGCGGCCCTGGCGGCGGTCAACACCGTCGTCTTCCGGGACGGCCGGGCGATCGGGCACAACACCGACTGGTCCGGCTTCGCCCGCGCGCTCCGGACCGGGCTGCCGGACGTCGACCTCGGCACCGTCGTGGTGCTCGGCGCGGGCGGCGCCGGTGCCGCGGTGACCCACGGCCTGCTCACCGCCGGGGCGGAGCGCGTCCGGGTCTTCGACGTCGACGCCGGCCGCGCCGAAGCGCTCGCCGCCGCCCTCGCCGGCCGCTTCGGGGCCGACCGCGCGTCGGCGGGCACGGACCTCGCGACGGACGTCGCCGCCGCGGACGGCCTCGTGCACGCCACCCCGACCGGGATGGCCGCCCACCCCGGCCTGCCGCTTCCCGCCGGCCTGCTGCGTCCCGGCCTGTGGGTCGCGGAGGTGGTCTACCGGCCGCTCGAAACGGAGCTGGTCCGCACCGCCCGCGCCCTCGGCGCGCCGGTGCTCGAGGGTGGCCGGATGGCCGTGTTCCAGGCGGCGGAGGCGTTCACCCTGTTCACCGGCGCCGAGCCCGACGCCGGGCGGATGCTGCGTCACCTCGGCGTGCTGACCGGAGACACCCCACGTGAAAGGCAGCCCGCCGATGTCCTCGACTGACTCCCGCCGTTCGATCGCCACCGTCTGCCTCTCCGGGACGCTCGAAGACAAGCTGACCGCGGCCGCCCGGGCCGGGTTCGACGGCGTCGAGATCTTCGAGAACGACCTCGTCGCGTCGCCGTGGTCGGCGAAGGAGGTCGGCGAGCACTGCGCCGAGCTGGGTCTGTCGATCGACCTGTACCAGCCGTTCCGGGACTTCGAGGCGGTGTCGCCGCCCGTGCTCGCGCGGAACCTCCGGCGCGCGGAGCTGAAGTTCGACGTCATGGAGCAGCTGGGCACCGCCACCATGCTGGTCTGCTCGACGGTGTCGCCGGACGCGGTCGACGACGACGATCTCGCCGCCGAGCAGCTGCACCTGCTGGCCGAGCACGCCGCCGCGCGGGGCCTGCGGATCGCCTACGAAGCGCTGGCCTGGGGCCGGTTCGTCAACACCTACGAGCACTCCTGGCGGATCGTGCGCCGGGCCGCCCACCCCGCCCTGGGGTTGTGCCTCGACAGCTTCCACATCCTCTCGCGCGGCAGCGACCCGGCCGCGATCAGCACGATCCCCGGCGAGAAGCTGTTCTTCCTGCAGCTGGCCGACGCGCCGCGGCTGCAGATGGACGTGCTGCAGTGGAGCCGCCACCACCGGCTGTTTCCGGGCCAGGGCTCGTTCGACCTGACCGCCTTCACCGGGCACGTGCTCGCGGCCGGGTACCGCGGGCCGCTGTCGCTGGAGGTGTTCAACGACGTCTTCCGCCAGGCCGACCCGGCACCGGCCGCCGTCGACGCGATGCGCTCCCTGCTGGCCCTGCAGGAGAACCTCGGGGTCGCGGACCTGCCGCCCGCCCCGGCGCTGGCCGGGCACACGTTCGTCGAGCTGGCCGTCGACGACGTGTCGGCGCCGCGGGTGGCGGACGCGTTGCGCGGACTGGGTTTCGCGGAGACGGGCCGGCACCGGTCCAAGCCCGTCCGGTTGTGGCAGCAGGGCGACGCGCGGATCCTGCTCAACACCGACGGTTCGGGCCCCACCGGGAGCGCGTCGGTCGGCGCGGTCGCCGTCGAGAGCGCGGACCCGGTCGCCTCGGCCCGGCGCGCCCAGCGGCTGCGGGCGCCGATCCTGCCGCGCGACCACCGCGCGGACGAGGCGGACCTCTCGGCGATCGCCGCGCCGGACGGGACGTCGGTCTTCTTCTGCCGCACCGGCGCGGAAACCGGCGACAGCTGGCTCGGCGACTTCACGCTGTCCGACGCTCCCGGCCCGGGTGCCGGGGTGACCGGGATCGGCTACCTGGGCCTCACCCAGCCGTTCGACCACTTCGACGAGGCGACGTTGTTCTACCGCGCGGTGCTCGGCCTCGAGCCGGAGCCGGTGACGGAGTTCGCGGCGCCGTTCGGCCTCGTGCGCAGCCGCACGGTCACGGACCCGTCCGGCCGCGTCCGCATCGCCCTGGAGTCGGCGCTGCTGCGGCGAGGGGAGTGGGCACCGAGCGTACGGGAGCCCCAGCGAATCGCCCTGACCAGCGACGACGCGCTCGCGAGCGCCCGCCGGATGCGGGAACTCGGCGCGCCGCTGCTCGAGATCCCGGGCAACTACTACGACGACCTCGACGCCCGCCTGGCCCCGGACCCCGAGCTGCTCACGGCCCTGAGGCGGCAGTCGGTGCTCTACGACCGCGACGAGCATGGAGAGCTGCTGCACTTCTTCACGCTGGTGCTCGGTGGCCGGGTCTTCTTCGAGGTGGTGCAACGAATCGGCGGCTACGCGGGTGACGGCGCGGCGAACTCCCCGATCCGGATGGCCGCACACCGCGGCCAGCGGGCCGCGAGGGAGGGCGAGGCGTCCACAGAGGACTGACGTGGCTTTGGCTTCGTAGTACGGCGCTTGAGGTTGCCCCCGACCGGCAGCGATCCGGCCTCATCACGTCGAACGTGGTCAGCACCAGCCGCTGTACGCCGCAATGGCTGTTATCGGCCGGACTGCTCAATCGTGCTTTGCCGCGGCAGCGCCGCCGCGTTGCCACATGTCGTAGTTGCCGCACTCCGCCGTGATGTCGGCTGCCTCCTGGGCCGCGGCGAAGAAGTCGTCGACCACTGGCGAGGTGCGGGATGCCGCCACCGCGAGGCACACCTGTTCCGGTGCCAGATCCGGGATGGGCACGTAGCTGATGTCCGGGTGGGAGTAGAACACCGTCGCCGAGCGGGCCAGGAACGAGATGCCCCGGCCGGCCGCTACGTGCTCGAGGGTTTCGTCCACTCCGCGTACCACATAGCCGGCGTTGGGGTGGGGCGTCCGGTCGGCTGCGTGCTGGTGTCGGCGGGCCAGATCAGCGGCTCGCCGGCCAGGTCGGCTTCGGTGACTTCCTCCTTGCCGGCCAACCGATGGCCGGCGGGCAGTACCGCTACCCGGGGTTCGGTGTAGAGCGGGGCGACGCGCAAGCCTGCCTCGTCGATGGGCAGTCGTACGTAGGCGATGTCGATGCGGCCGTCGAGCAGCATCGGGGCCTGGTCGTCGCTCTCGATCCGTTGTACGTCAACGGGGACGTCCGGATGGCGGGCGGCGAACAGGTTCACCGCGGGGGCCGTCGCGACACCCGCCCGGAAGCCGACCATCAGCCGCCGGCTGCCCCGTGCGGCCACGGTCACCCGGTGGCGGGCCGCCTGCGCGGAGGCGAGCAGCGGGCCGGCGTCGGCCAGCAGCTGCCGGCCGGCGTCGGTCAGTGTGACGCCGTGGCTGTCCCGGGCCAGCAGTGCGGCACCGAGATCCTTCTCCAGCGCGCGGATCTGCCGGCTGAGCACCGGCTGGGCGATGTGCAGCTCATCGGCGGCGCGGCCGAAGTGCAGCTTGTCGGCGACGGCGACGAAGTAGCGCAGCTTGCGCAGGTCCAGATCCATGGAGCCTCCCGGTCCGGCGATGCCTCCAGGGTATCGCAGCAGCTGAAAGAGGTCTTGGACACGCACTCGGGCCGCTGGCAGCCTCGGGATCAGGACGCCGTTCAGGCACGTCATCCGGCGGCGTCGACGGCTCGACAGTGGACGACGACGGGACTGCGCGTCCTGTCCGGCTCCGGGAAGCAGCACATCATGAACAACATCAGCATCATCGGCCTGGGCGGCATGGCCCGCGCGATCGGCGCCCGCGCGGTCGAGAGCGGCCACACCGTCGAGGTCATCGGCCGCGACGCCGTCAAGGCCAAGGAGGTGGCCGCGGCCCTCGGCGCCACAGCGGGGACCTTCGGCGCCACCCCGGCCGGCGACCTCGTCATCCTCGCCGTGCCGCACGCCGGCGGCGTGCCCGTGGTCACCCAGTACGGGGACGCGCTGGCCGGCAAGGTCATCGTCGACATCTCCAACACGTTCGCCGGCCCCGACGACACCGTGCTGGTCACCCCCGAGGGCAGTTCCGCCGCGCAGGAGATCGCCGAGGCCGCCCCGGCGAGCGCGCACGTGGTCAAGGCGTTCAACACCGTCTTCGGGCACGTCCTGGCCAAGGGCGGCCCGCTGGACGTGCTCGTCGCCGGCGACGACGCGGGAGCCAAGGCGAGCGTGTCGGCGTTCGTCGAAAGCCTCGGGCTGCGGCCGCTGGACGCCGGCGGCCTGGCGATGGCGCACTGGCTGGAGGGCGCCGGCCTGCTGCTGATGGGCCTGGCCCGCAGCGGCGCGGGGTTCGACGTCGCGCTCGGCGTCACGATCCTCGGATAAGCGGAGCACAATCCCTTTAAGGAGCACCAAGAACATGCGCGTTTTCGTCACCGGCGGGACCGGCCACGCCGGCTCGTACCTCGTCCCGGACCTCATCGCCGCCGGGCACGAGGTCACCGGCCTGGCCCGATCGGACGCCGCCGCGGCGGCGTTGTCCGCACTCGGCGCGAAGGTGCGTCGCGGCAGCCTCGAGGACCTCGACGGGCTCAAGGAGGCGGCCGCCGGTTCCGACGGCGTCATCCACGTCGCGCACCGGCAGGACCTGCTGCCGGCCGGCGGGATGGACGCCGTGGCCGCCGCGGAGCTGCCGATCGTGCTCGCGTACGGCGAGGCCCTCGCGGGAACCGGAAAGCCGCTGGTCACGGCCGGGAGCATCGGCTCGCCCGGGAACGGCAGGACGCTGGACCGCCCGGCCACCGAGGACGACCCGGCCCTGCCGGCCGGCGACGAGCACAGGGGCACCCTGCGGGCTCGCAACGTCGTGGAAACCGCCGTGGCCGGCCTCGCCGAGCGGGGAGTGCGGTCCTCGGTCGTGCGGCTCCCCACCATCATGCACAGCACGACCGACGCGGGCTTCCTCACCGCACTGATCGCCGTCGCGAAGGAAAAGGGCTTCGCCGGCTACCCCGGAGACGGCGCGAACCGGTGGAACGCGGTGCACGTCCGCGACGCCGCGTCCGTGTTCCGTCTGGCGCTGGAGAAGGGCGCGGCCGGCCGGTACTGGCACGCCGTCGAGAGCGACGGCATCCCGTTCCGCGCGATCGCGGAGGCCATCGGCAGCCGTGTGGGTGTGCCCGCCGTGAGCATTCCGCTGGACGAGCTGATGCTGCCGGGCTATTTCGGGTTCCTCGCGGCCGTGGTCACGCTGGACCTGCCGGTGTCCAGCCGGATCACCCGTCGGACCCTCGGCTGGGAGCCCGGTCAGCCCGACCTGCTCGCCGATCTGGACAACGGCCACTACTTTCCCGCCAGCTGAAGGAAGGCGCCGACCATGACGACGGTGGGATTCATCGGAAGTGGCAACATCGGCAGCGCCGTCGCGCGGCTCGCGGTCGACGCCGGGCACCAGGTCGTGCTCAGCAACTCACGCGGTCCCGGAACGCTCGCGGACGCGGTCGCGGAGCTGGGGCCGCGGGCGTCCGCGGCGACGAGCGGGGAGGCAGCGGCGGCCGGCGACATCGTGGTGGTCACGGTGCCGGTCACGGCGTTCCCCGACTTGCCCGCCGCGGCACTGGCCGGGAAGACGGTCATCGACACGTGCAACTACGGCCCCGAGCGTGACGGGCACATCGCCGAGCTCGACAGCGGATCGCTGACCTCGAGCGAACTGTTGCTGCGGTACCTCCCGGACGCCCTGCTCGTGAAGGCGTTCAACAACATCTTCCACAAGCACCTGCGGGCACTCGCCCGGCCGGTGGGGGCGGCCGACCGCTCGTACCTGCCGATCGCCGGGAACTCCGCGAAGGCGAAGGTGACCGAGTTCGTCGAGTCCATCGGGTACGGCGTGGTGGACACGGGATCGCTGCCAGACGGCTGGCGACAAGCGACGGGCACGCCGGTATGGGGAACCCCGTACGGGCCGTTCTCGAACGAGAAAGGGTCGCCGGCCGGCGAGAACGCCATCCGCGCGGCACTGGCCGCCGCGACGCGGTAACGCCGACGCCGTACGGCAGTCACGTCAGTGTCGGCCGGATCGGCCGACTGGCCGGGAGACTCGGCCTCGCCATGGCTCCGCCGCTTGACCACACATCCCGGCAACCCCGGTCGCCGCGTCGGCTCGGATCGGTCGGATGGCCGGAAAGCTCGGCCTTGCCACGGCCCTGGCCGCCTAACCACACATCCCGGCAACCCCGGTCGCCGCGTCGGCCCGGATCGGCCGGCTGGTCGGAAAGCTCGGCCTTGCCACGGCCCTCGCTGCCTGACCACCAACCCGGCAACCCCGGTCGCCGCGTCGGCTCGGATCGGCCGACTGGCCCGAAAGCCCGGCCTCGCCACGGCTCCGCCGCCTGACCACCAACCCGGCCACCCCGGTCACCGTGCTGGCCACTCCGGTCGGCTTCGGCCGCCCACGGGAACCGCCGAGGCTTGCGTGGCTGTCGGGACTCGCGGGCGCTGCGGCTGGGGGTCGTGAGTGTTTAGGAGGGTTCTAACCCTCCTAAACACTCACGACCGGTACCGGCGTGGCGCGTGTGACTTCTGGTGCGGCGGGGTTGGCTTGCGGTGGCTTGGTGCCGGGCCCGCGTGACGCGGGCCGGCGGTGTCGGTAGCCGAACGCTGGTCCGGCTCGAACCCGACCTTCGGAACGTCTGTTCCGGCACCGGCGTGGCCCGCCGATCCAGCGCGAGTCGGTGGGAACCGTCCCGGCCCGGCAGCCGACTACTCCACGAGGACGACTGCGACGAGGTGACGGGTCGCTGCGGCGCGGGCATGAGCCGCTGCGACAGTCCACAGTGGACTGTCGATGATCCGGCGCAGTGAGGCGCGTCACAGTGTGGCCGGGAACCCCGGCCGCTCGGGACCCGACTGTTGACGTGGCGGCTGAAGGGAGCCCGATGTCCATCGAAGAGCGCGAAAAGCTCGTACCGGAGCCGGTTGCCGAGCCGCGGGCCGGCTGGGCGTCGATCCGGCCGCTGGTGCTGCGCCTGCACTTCTACGCGGGCGTCTTCATCAGCCCGTTCCTGCTCGTGGCCGCGGTCACCGGGCTGGCGTACGTCTGGGCACCGCAGGCGGAACAGGCCGTCTACGACCGGGAACTGCACGTTCCCGCGGCGCCGGGCGCCGTCCCGCTGGACCAGCAGGCCGCGGCGGCCCGGGCCCTCGTGCCGGACGGCACGCTGACCGGGGTGCGGCCCGGGATGACGCCGACCGACACGACCCAGGTGATCTTCGACCGGCCCGGCCTGGAAGCCAGCTACCACTGGACGGTGTTCGTCGACCCGCACACCGGTGACGTCCGCGGCCAGCTGGAGACCTACGGCTCGGGACAGGCGATGCCGTTGCGCAGCTGGATCGACGTCCTGCACCGCAGCCTCCACCTCGGCGACTTCGGCCGCCTGTACAGCGAACTGGCGGCCAGCTGGCTGTGGGTCGTCGCGCTGGCCGGGCTGGCGCTCTGGCTCGGCCGGCGTCGCCGCAAGCGCGCGTCGGCGCCGAGCCCCCGGGTCAAGCTGCTGACCTGGCACGGCCGCACCGGCCTGGTTCTCGCGATCGGGCTGCTGTTCCTGTCCGCCACCGGCCTGACGTGGTCGCAGTACGCCGGCGACAGCATCAGCGAACTGCGCTCGCAACTGGACTGGACCTCACCTTCGGTGTCGGCCACGGTCCCCGCGTCGAGCGGGCGTGACATCGGCTTCGACGGCGCCCGCGAGGCCACGCTGCGGGCCGGGCTGGCCGACCCGGTCGAGGTCCGCCCGCCGGCCGGGCCCGGCGAGGCCTACGTCGTGGCGCAGGTCGGCCGGAGCTGGCCGGTGCGGGCCGATTCGATGGCCGTCGACCCGGCGACCGGGACCGTCACCGACACCCTGCGGTTCGCGGACTACAACCTCGCGGCGAAGCTGAGCACGTGGGGGATCGACGCCCACATGGGCTTCCTCTTCGGGATCTGGAACCAGATCGCCTTGACGCTGCTGGCGGTCGCGCTGGTCGCCGTGATCGTCTGGGGCTACCGGATGTGGTGGCTGCGGCGGCCGACGCGCGGCGAGGCCCGGTTCGGCCGGCCGCCGGCGCGAGGGGCGTGGCGGCGGATCCCGGGACGGGTGCTGGCACCGGCGGTTGTCGTGGTCGCCGTCGTCGGCTACTACCTGCCGTTGTTCGGGTTGTCACTGCTGGGTTTCGTCGTCGTGGACGGCCTCCTGGAGCTGCGGCGGCGGAAGGTGGACGCATGATCACGGCGGAAGGCCTGCGCTGGATCCTGACGGTGTTGTTCGTGCTCACCGGGGCGTTCTGCGCCTACCGGTGCGCGCGGCAGGGGACCGCCGCGGAGCGGGTGGGCGACGTCCTCCACGTCGTCATGTGCGTGGCGATGGTCGTGATGGCGTGGCCGGCGGGCATGGGCTTCGCGCGGCTGCCGCAGACCGTCCTGTTCGGACTCGCGGCGGTGTGGTTCGCCGGTGTGGCGGTGACCGGTGCCGCGCACGCCGACCACGGCGGCCGCCGGGCGGCGGGCTACCACGTGGTGATGATGGCGGCCATGGCGTGGATGGTGTTCGTGATGCCGCGGGCGATGAGCGGTATGTCCGGCGGCGGGATGATGGACATGCCGGGGCATCCCGGGATGTCGATGCCCGTCGCCGGCTCCGGCGGCGGCACTCCGGTCGACGTGCGCGTCGTCGCGCTCGTGCTGCTGGCCGCGTTCGTGGTGGCGGGCCTGGTCTTCCTGTCCCGCGCGTTCGACGACGCGCGGGCGTCGGGGCCGCCCCTGCGGTTCCTGGGTCGCGGCGCCGACGGCGCGATGGCCCTCGGCATGGGCCTGATGCTGCTGACCATGGCGTGACGCGACCGTCCGAAGTGGACGTCCGAAGTGGGCTGGATCACAGTGCGGAACCCCGGGTGGTCTCCGGCCGACGTCTGAGGGGTGAAGACGTCCGGGTTCCGCGCCGTGGTCGTGACGGCGGTGGTGGCCGGGCTGGCGCTGCTGCTGTTCGTGGTCGCCACCGCGGGCGACGTGTACGGCCCGCTGGGCAACGCCGACCCGGGACCGCTGACGACCTACGGCTTCGCGGTGGTCCGGTTCGTGGCCGACGCCGCGGCCGCGGGAGCGTTCGGTGGCTTGGTGTTCGCCGCGTTCGTCGCGCCTGGACGACAGGGCGGGGCCCTGTCGGCCGACGCCTTCGCGGCCTCCCGGTTCGCCGCGGGCTGTGCCGCGTGCTGGCTGGCGGCGGCCGTGGTCGCCGTGCCGTTCTCGGCGGCGGTTGCGGCGGGGCTGCCGGTCGCGCGGGTGCTGCGGCCCGAGGTGTTCCTGCCGACGCTGAGCGCCACCGAGGAACCGAAGGCCTGGCTCTGCGTCGCGGTCGCGGCGGCGGTGGCGACCGCGCTGGCCTGGCCCGCGATGGCCTGGCGCACCGTCGTCGCGGCCGCCGTGGTCGCCGCCGCCGGGCTGCTCCCGCTGGTCGCCGTCGGGCACGTGTCGGTCGTCGCGGCGGTGCTGGCCGTGCCGCTGGGCAACCTCTCCATCACCCTGGCCCTGGTCCCGTCGCTCCGGTTCCCCGGCTGGCAGCTGCTCTGCCTCGGCCTCGCGGTGCCGGTGGTGTTCTGGGCGGCGCTGCCGTTCCACCGGGCGGCGTTGCGCAACCTGCGGCACCGATCGTCCAGTATGGACACGCTGGTGTCGCTCGGTGTCCTGGCTTCCTTCACGTGGTCGGCGTGGGCGACCTTGGCCGGCGGCCACGACCCCGGCTACTGGGTGGGGTTCGGGCCGACCGCGGCCGGCGCGGACGCGATCTACCTCGACGTCGCCGCCGGGGTGACGACCTTCCTGCTGGCCGGCCGCTACTTCGAGAGCCGGTCACGTCGAAGCGCCGCCGGGCTGCTGGCCGCCCTGGACGCGCTCGCCGCGAAAGACGTGCGGGTGCTGCGCGACGGCGTCGAGCGGATGGTGCCGGTGGGGGAGCTGGCCGTCGGCGACCTGTTCGTGGTGAAGCCGGGGGAGGCGCTCGCCGCCGACGGCGTGGTCGACAGTGGACGGTCCACTGTGGACGTCAGCGCGGTGACCGGCGAGCCGGTGCCCGCGGAGGCCGGGCCGGGTGACCGGGTGATCGGCGCGTCGGTGAACCGGGACGGCCGCCTGGTCGTGCGCGCCACGGCCGTCGGCGCCCACACCCAGCTCGCGCAGATGACCGCGCTCGCCGAGCGGGCCCAGGCGCGCAAGGCGTCGGTGCAGCGGCTGGTGGACCGGATCTGCGCGGTGTTCGTGCCGGTCGTGCTCGTGCTGTCGCTGCTCACCCTCGGCGGGTGGCTGCTCACCGGGCACCCGGTGCGCGACGCGTTCACCGCGGCCGTGTCGGTGCTGATCATCGCCTGCCCGTGCGCGCTGGGCCTGGCGACGCCGACCGCGCTGATGGCCGGGGTCGGCCGCGGTGTTCAGCTGGGCATCCTCATCAAGGGCCCGGACGCGCTGGAGGCCAGCCGGCGGATCGACACCGTCGTGCTCGACAAGACCGGCACCGTGACCACCGGCCGGATGACCGTCACCGGCGTCCACCCGGCGCCCGGCCGCAGCCGCGGCGACCTGCTGTGGTTCGCCGGCGCGACCGAAGCCGGCTCCGAGCACGCCATCGCCGCGGCCGTCGTGACGGCGGCGCGCGCGGAACTCGCCGATCTTCCCGACGTCACCGGGTTCACGGCGCTGCCCGGGCTGGGCGCCCAGGGCACAGTGGACGGTTGTGTGGTCCTGGCCGGCAGCCCGAAGCTGTTCGCCGAACGCGCCGTCGTCCTCGACGCCGAGTTCGAGGCGCACGTCGACGCCGCACACCAGGCCGGCACGGTGCCGGTGCTCGTCGCCGTCGACGGCGAGGTCGCCGGGCTGCTCGTGGTCCGCGACGTCGTGAAGCCCTCGGCCGCGGCGGCCGTGACCGCGCTGCGCGAGCTGGGCCTGCGGACCGTGCTGCTCACCGGCGACCACGAGATCCCGGCGCGGGCCGTCGGCGCCGAGATCGGCGTCGACGAGGTCCGGGCGAGCGTGCTGCCGGCCGGCAAGGCCCGTGTGGTCGAGGAGCTGCGCGGGGCGGGCGCCCGGGTCGCCGTGGTCGGCGACGGCGTCAACGACGGCCCGGCGCTCGCGACCGCCGACCTCGGCATGGCCATGGCCCACGGCAGCGACATCGCGCTGCGCTCGGCCGACGTGGTCCTCGTGCGGGAGGACCTGCGGGTCGTCCCGGACGCCATCCGGCTCGCCGACCACACGCTGCGGACGATCCGCGGCAATCTCGTGTGGGCCTTCGGCTACAACGTGGCCGCGCTCCCGCTGGCCGCACTCGGCCTGCTCAACCCCTTGATCGCCGGCGCCGCGATGTCGCTGTCGTCGGTCCTGGTGGTCTCCAACAGCCTGCGGCTGCGATCGTTCAGCCGGCCGACGGGGTGAGGACCTTGTCCAGCACTCCGGCCTTGACGTCGGCGACGAGTACCTCGAGCTGCTCGAGGCTCATCTCGATCCGCTGGCCGAAGTCGTCGGTGATGACGATCGCGCGCTCCGGCGGAGCGCCTTCGGCCACGTACAGCTCCGGGCAGCCGCAGT
This sequence comes from Amycolatopsis sp. NBC_01307, assembly GCF_035975215.1. Classification (NCBI taxonomy): domain Bacteria; kingdom Bacillati; phylum Actinomycetota; class Actinomycetes; order Pseudonocardiales; family Pseudonocardiaceae; genus Amycolatopsis; species Amycolatopsis sp. NBC_01307. The sequence goes on from NZ_CP108403.1 coordinate 2,540,494, forward strand.
TGCACTGGCCGCAGAAGGTCGCGATGTGACGCAGGTCGTCAGGCCGTGAGGTCATCGTCGGCTCCTCGGGAGTTGAGTGGCTCCGAGGTAGTCGTCCGGTGGGGCGGGCTGGTTCCCGCGATCGTCAAGCCGCGCGGCGACGGCTGGCCGGCAGGTGCGGGAACCGGCGGCGCCGGGCCGGGCCGCCGTCCTCGGCGCGGGGTTCCCAGCCGAGCGTGACGTCGTCGTGTGCCGCGGGCTCGACGCGGGCGCCCGTGCCCGGCGTCGACGTGCGGCGGTGCTGGCGGCGGACGCCGTAGAGGAGCCCGACCCCGGCCACGAGCAGGCCGTGGGACAGCACCCGGGACACGGTCACGTCGCCGTCGAAGAGGTCGATGCCCGACACGAGACCGAGGACGGCCACGAACCCGGCCAGCGCGGGCAGCAGCCCCGACGCCGTCGCCGGGCGCAGCGCCGCCCAGAGCAGGCCGAAGCCCATCGCGAGGTTCCAGGCCGCGCTCTCGTTGCCGAGGTGCACCGCCATCGCCATCATCCCGCCGTGTCCGGCGTGGCCGACGTCCGCGCCGAGGAGCTCGGCGAACCCGAGGCCGCTCTGGACGAGCGCGACGAGGGCCAGCGCGATCCGCAGGCCCCAGCGCTGGGCCGAGGGGGCCGGGACCTCGGTGAGGATGCGCTCGGTCAGGTCGGGCACCTGCGGTGCCTCGCGGACCAGCAGCAGCCGCCGCAGCCGCACGGCGTCGTCGTGCCACGCCCGGCAGTGCGGGCAGCCCGCGAGGTGGCGGTCCACCACCGCGTCCGGCAGCGAACCCGCTTCACCGTCGATCCGGGCCGAGAGCGCTTCGCGGAAGTCGGAGCAGTTCACCTCCACATAGTCGCGCGGAGACCCGTCGGAGTTCCCGGGGGTGTGGGTTACGGTGTCGTTCCGTGAACTCCAGCCGGGATCGTGACGACGAACGGATCACCGCGCTCGCCCTCGCCGCGGCGCGCGGTGACCAGCGCGCCTACGCGGACTGGGTGCGCTCGACCCAGGCCGACGTCTGGCGGTTCGTGGCCCACCTGACCGACTCGGTGATCGCCGACGACCTGACGCAGGAAACGTACGCCCGCGCGGTGACCTCGCTCACCCGGTTCGCCGGGCGGTCGTCGTCACGCACCTGGCTGCTGTCGATCGCCCGCCGGGCCGTGGTCGACCACTTCCGGGCGCGCTCGGCGCGACCGCGGCTGTCCGGTCAGGACTGGACGGCGGCCGCGGAAGAACAGTCCGCCCGCAGCCGGGCGGACTCCGCCGGGTTCGAAGAGGTCGTCGAGGTCGGGCTGTTGTTGCGGGACCTGGACGGCGAGCGGCGCGAGGCGCTCGTGCTGACCCAGCTGCTCGGCTACACCTACGCCGAGGCCGCCGAGATCTGCGGCTGCCCGATCGGGACCGTGCGCTCCCGCGTCGCCCGGGCCCGCGAGGACCTGCTGACCGCGCGCGACGAGCGCGGCAACGTCATCTGACCGAGTCCACAGTGGACTCGGTCAGCTGACCGCCGGATAGCCCGGCCGGACTCCGGCCATGGCCGCCAAAAGGTCTTCCCTCGCCCTGGCGACCCGGGAGCGGATCGTTCCCACGGGACACCCGCAGACTTCCGCGGCGTCCGCATAGGACAGTCCCAGCGTCTGTGTCAGCACGAACGCGTCGCGCCGGTCGACGTCGAGGGCCTGGACCAGCTGGTCGAGCACGACCTGCTCGTCGAACCGCGCCGCGCGGGACGGCTCGGTGCGCTCCGCCGCGGCCTCCCAGTCGGTCACCGACGAGCGCCGTGGCCGGGCCTGCAGCGCGCGGATGTGGTCGGCGACCGTCCGCCGCGCGATGGACAGCAGCCAGGTCCGGGCCGAGGAGTCGCCCTTGAACCGGTGCAGGCTGCCCAGTGCCCGCAGGTAGGTCTCCTGGCTCAGGTCGTCCGCGGACTGCGCGTCGCAGAGCCCGGCGACGAACCGCCAGACGAAGGGCTGGGTGGCGCGGAGGAACTGCTCGAGAGCCGGGCCGTCGCCGTGGCCGGCGAGCAGGGCCCACCGCGTGATGTCGGCGTCGTTCGCGCGTTCTGGCCTCACACCCGCTACTACGTCGCCCACGCCGATCCGGTTGAAAACGATCTTGAAGAAAACCGGCGGGAACCAAACGCTTCCCGCACCCGACCTTCCCGCCACGACACGGCCGTGGGCCGGGAAGGTGGACGACGATGACCCAGACGACGTACGCGGTGACCGGGATGACCTGCGGGCACTGCGCCAGTTCGGTCCGCGAGGAGCTCGGCGAGCTGTCCGGCGTCCGCGAGGTCGACGTCGACCTCGGCACCGGCAACGTCCTGGTCACCAGCGAGACGGCCCTCGAGCTCGGGCAGGTCGAGCAGGCGGTCCGGGTCGCGGGCTACCAGCTCGTCCGATGACCACCGGAGGCCGTCCCGCCGACCCCGTCACCGCCCCCATCCGGGCCCTCGGCCGCGTCGACGTCCGCGCCGCGGTGGTCCCGCCCGCGCCGGCCGGTGCGGAGTTCGAGCTGGTGGTCGGCGGCATGACCTGCGGGTCGTGCGCCGCGCGGATCGAGCGGAAGCTCAACCGGCTCGACGGCGTCGAGGCGAGTGTCAACTACGCGACGGAGAAGGCGCTCGTGCGGGTGCCGCCGTCGATGACGGTCGACGACGTGATCCAGGCGGTCGAAGCGGCCGGTTACACCGCCGCGCCGCCCGCACCGCCGCAGCCCGCGGAAACTGCACCCGAGCCGTTGCCGGCCGACGCGTTGCGCCGCCGGCTGCAGCTGTCGGCGTCGCTGGCCGCGCCGGTGATCCTGCTGGCGATGGTGCCCGTGCTGCAGTTCCCGGCCTGGCAATGGGTTTCCCTCGTCCTGGCGTCCCCGGTGGTGCTCTGGGGCGCGTGGCCGTTGCACCGCGCGGCCTGGACGAACCTGCGCCACGCCACCGCGACCATGGACACGCTGGTGTCGATGGGTGTCGCCGCGGCGTACCTCTGGTCGCTCTACGCGTTGTTCTTCGGCGGCGCCGGGGTCATCGGCATGCGCCACGAGTTCGCGCTCACCCTCTACACCGACCACGACGTCGACGGCATCTACTTCGAGGTCGCCACCGGCGTCACGCTGTTCATCCTGGCGGGCCGCTACTTCGAGTCGCGGTCACGACGGCGGGCCGGGGCGGCGCTGCGGGCGCTGCTCGACCTCGGCGCCAAGTCCGTCTCCGTGCTGCGCGACGGGCGCGAGGAGCGCGTCCCGGTCGACCGGCTGCGCGTCGGCGACCACTTCGTGGTCCGGCCGGGGGAGAAGATCGCGACCGACGGCGTGGTCGTCGACGGCGCGTCCGCGGTCGACCTCAGCCTGGTCACCGGGGAAGCCGTCCCGGTCGAGGTCGGCGTCGGTGCCGACGTGGTCGGTGCGACGGTCAGCATGAGCGGACGGCTCGTCGTGCGGGCCACCCGCGTCGGCACCGAAACGCGGCTCGCGCGCATCGCCGCGATGGTGGAACGCGCGCAGAGCGGCAAGGCCGGCGTGCAGCGGCTCGCCGACCGCGTGTCCGCGGTGTTCGTGCCGATCGTGATGGGTCTTTCCGTGGCCACGCTGGGATTCTGGCTCGTGTCCGGCGCCGGGACCGGGATCGCGTTCACCGCCGCGGTCGCCGTGCTGATCATCGCCTGCCCGTGTGCGTTGGGGCTGGCGACGCCGACGGCGCTGCTGGTGGGCACCGGCCGCGGCGCCCAGCTCGGGGTGCTGGTCAAGGGCCCGGAGATGCTGGAGTCGACGCGGCGGGTCGACACCGTCGTGCTCGACAAGACCGGCACGGTGACCACCGGCAAGATGACCCTGGCCGCCGTGAAGACCGTCGACGGCGTGCCGCAGGATCTGGCGCTGCAGCTGGCCGGGGCGCTGGAAAGCGCGTCGGAGCACCCGATCGCGGTCGCGGTCACCGAAGCGGCCCGCCGTCGCTTCGGCGACGTCGGCCAGGTGCGGGAGTTCCGGGCCGTCGCGGGGTACGGCGTGCTCGGGCGGGTGGACGGCCACCGCGTCGTCGTCGGCCGGCCCGAGCTGCTGCAGAAGATGTCGGTGCGGGTGCCGTCGGCGCTGTTCAAGGTGAAGCAGCGGGCCGAACGGGCCGGGAACACCGCGGTCCTGCTGGCCTGGGACGGTTTCGCGCACGCGGTGCTGGTGGTGGCCGACACGGTCAAGCCGACGTCGGCTCCGGCGGTCTTCCAGCTGCGCCGCCTCGGCCTGACGCCGGTGCTGCTGACCGGCGACAACGAGGCCGTCGCGCAGGCGATCGGCCAGGAGGCCGGGATCACCGAGGTGATCGCCGGGGTGTCGCCGGAGCAGAAGGTCGAGGTGATCGCGGACCTGAAGGCGCAGGGCCGGGTCGTCGCGATGATCGGCGACGGCGTGAACGACGCCGCCGCGCTCGCCACAGCGGATCTCGGGCTGGCGATCGGCACCGGCACGGACGCGGCGATCGAGGCCGCGGACCTGACGTTGGTCCGCGGCGACCTGATGGCCGCGGTCGACGCGATCCGGCTGTCCCGCCGCACGCTGGCTACGATCAAGGCGAACCTGTTCTGGGCCCTGGCCTACAACGTGGCGGCGCTGCCGCTGGCGGCGGCGGGCCTGCTGAACCCGATGATCGCGGGTGCGGTGATGGCCGCGTCGAGCTGCCTGGTCGTGTCGAACAGCCTGCGCCTGACGCGGTTCCAGGGCACCGCGGTGGGGCCACCGGTACCCGATCCGAGGGCGTGACGCGGTCCGCTTCGGCGTTCGGGGCCGGGAGCAGCAGCTCCCGGCCCCGCGTCAGTGCGTGCCGGACGCGGACCGCCGGTCCTCACCGGAGGATCCGCTCAGTACCAGTGCCCGCGGCCGCCGACCTTGCGTCCGGTTCCACCCAGGACGGCGAGGATGACGCCGGCGACGGCCAGCACGATGCCGATCGTGTACAGCACGGGAATGCCGATGAGAAAGCCGAGGACGATCAGGATGACGCCGAGGATGATCACGGTCGGGAAGCTCCTTCTGCTCACGGAGGGCCGGGCACCGGGATGTGGTGGCCGCTCGCCCGGGCCCGGAGTGCCCAGGGATCTCCGCGGTCAAACACACGTCTTCATCCCATCGGTCCACGGGGGACAGGCTGGCAGGACGGACCTGAAGCACGACAAGACCCAGGCCGCGGCGGAGTTCGGCTCGGTGTACCTGTGCACTGTCTTCCCGTACCAGTTGCGGTGGAACCTGTACGAGGTCACCCCGAAGCCGATCTCCGAACTCGAGATCGCCAGGAAGAAGGGCGACGTCTCTACGTCCTGCGCAACGTCACGATCGAGGCGCTCACCGACCAGCAGGGCATTCGCCGGCGTTTCTGGCAGCACGTCCGCCGCACCGTGCGGCTATTCCGACACGTGGGCGGTGTGCTTCAGCCAGTGCTCGGCCAGCGCGACCTTGCCCTCGGTGATGACGTAGCCGGCCTTCTTGCCCGTCAGGGGAATCCGGCGTGTCATGACGAACAGCAGCGACTTCGCCTGACCGCTGACGGTCACGTCGGCCGTGCCGTTGCGGTCCCAGCGCGTGCCCTCGGCGTAGCGCTCGACGTACCACTCGCCGGAGTTGCCGAGGCCGGGTTCGTCGGTGGCGTGCCAGTGCAGGACCTCGCCGCCACCGCGGATCGCCTTCGCCGACACCGGGCTCTGCTGCTCCCACGTCGGCGAGGTGAGCATGGCCAGGTGGTTGGTGATGAGATCCGCGGCGGTGGCGGCGTCGAGGTCGTAGTCGAGGTCGTAGTCGTCGCCCGCGGCCGCGGCCGCGTCGTAACCGTGGATGACGGCCTCGTTGAGCAGGCTGTGCAGCCAGAACTCCGCGCCGGTCCGCTTGTCGTCGGCGGCGTTGAACACCGAGTCCGCCAGCGCTTCGTCGGAGCAGGCCGCGACGGCGCGGGCGGCGGCGTCGGACAGCCAGTCCTGCCACTCCGCGACCTTGGGTGCCTTGGGCTTCTCGGCGCCGGGCAGCTCGGTCGGGTCGCTGACCCGGCGCTCGACGAGCTCGGACACCCAGTGCAGCGTCTGGCCGACGTGCTGGACCAGGTCTTTCACCGTCCAGTCCGGGCAGGTCGGCACCGAAGTCCTGGCACCGGCCGTGACAGCGGATTTCGCCAGCCGCAGCACGTGGTCCTCGAGTGCCAGCCGGCAGCGTTCCGCGTTCAGCTCGGGAATCATGTGTTCGCCCTTCCGTGCTCCATCAGCTCGAGTTCACGGCTCGCCCGCTCCGGGGATCGCCGAACTCGCCACCGCGTCCTGACTGACGGTGTACCGCTCCGCGCGCTGCCGCAAACGGTTCAGCCGACAATCGCGGACCCGCCGTCCACATAAAGCTTTTTCGAAGAAGTGGCGGCCCTCCAACGGCTACGGCTCGACCAGCCTGCGTACGGCTTCGACGATCGTGGCCCGTCTGGCCGCGTGCTCGTGGGGGCCCAGGTCGCTGATCTCCTGGTTTTGGTGGGCCCACATCGAGGCCGTGTTGATGGTGAGCATCAGCAATTCCGGGGCGGAGAAGCGCGTGGACAGCCTGCCTTCCTCCTGGGCCTGCCGGATCGCGTCGATCTTCGCCCGGTTCGCCTTGGTGATGGCCTCGATCGCCGGCCGGCGGCCCGGCTGTTCCAGCCGGTGCCACGCGGCGAGGCGCATCACCTCCGGGTGGGCGGTCTGCCCGTCGAAGAGGGCGCCCGCGTACTCCGGCAGGTCGTCGGGGGAGAGCGGGGCCTGCTCCGTCGTCCGCACGACGACTTGGTCGAACACGGCGTGGAAGAGTTCCTCCTTGCCGCCGAAGTAGGTGTAGACGAGGCCCACGCTGCACCGGGCCCGGCCGGCGAGCCGGTCGATCCGCGCGCCGGCGATGCCGTGTTCCGCGAACTCGGCCAGCGCGGCCTCCAGCAGCGCGCGGCGCTTCGCCTCGGGATCTCGGGGTGCCATGCGTCCCAATCTATTGAGTGAACGTTCATTTGACAAGGCGGGACGGACCGTGCTTACCTGAACGTGTCGAATTGAATGAACGTTCACTTAGGAGCTGGGATGGACATCCCTTCGCAGGTCGGCAAGCGTGCGCTGGTCACCGGGGGCACCGGCGGGATCGGGTTCGAGACGGCGCTGGCGCTGGCCGGGGCCGGGGCCGAGGTGGTCGTCGCCGGCCGGGCGACGGCCAAGGTCGACCAGGCGGTCGCCGCGGTGCGCGAGGCCGTCGGCTCCGCCAAGGTGGAGGGGCTGGTGCTCGACCTGGCCTCGCTGGCCTCGATCGACGGGGCCGCCTCCGCCGTCCTCGCCGGCGGGCGGCCGCTGGACCTGCTGATCAACAACGCGGGCGTCATGGCCGTCCCCGAGCGCCGGGAGACCGCCGACGGGTTCGAGCTGACCTTCGGGACCAACCACCTCGGGCACTTCGCGCTGACCGGGCGCCTGCTGCCGGCCCTGCTGGCCGCGCCCGCGGCCCGGGTGGTGACGGTGAGCGCGAAGGTGGCGCGGAACAAGGGCGCGACGCTCGAGGATCCGCTGAGCGCGCAGTCCTACGGCTCGGGGATGGCCTCGTACACGAAGTCGAAGCTGGCGAACGTGGTCTTCACGCTGGAACTGGCGCGACGGGCGGCCGGAACCGGGATCACCGCCGTCGCCGTGCACCCGGGCACGAGCAACACGGGGCTCCAGCAGCACCTGCCGAAGTACATGCAGGTCATGGCGTCCGTGGTGCTCGAGCGATTCGTGGGCCAGAGCCCGGCTGATGCGGCCCGGCCGTCCCTCTACGCCGCGACGAACTCCGGCGTCAAGGCGGGTGACTTCGTCGTGCCGCAGGGGCGCGCCGAGCTACGCGGAGCCCCGCACGTCGCCGAGATGCCCCCGGCCGCCACCGATCCCGCCGTCGGACGTCGGTTGTGGGAACTGTCCGAACAGCTGACGCACGTCACCTACTCCTTCCAGTGAAAGGGCTTTCCGTCATGACCTTCCGGTTCGAATCCGTGCCCGAGTCCACTTTGGACCAGATGCGCGAGATCAACGCGCAGCTCGCCGCCGCCGACCTCCCGGACCCCACCACCGCCGAAGGGCTGGCGGTGATGCGCGGAACGACGTTCCAGGTGCCGGCGGCGACCGAGCTGGTTCCGTTCGACCGCACGGTCTCCGGTCCCGCGGGCGAGGCGACCGTGCGGATCATCCGGCCGGCCGGCCCGGTGACGGGCGTCGTGTTCCACGTGCACGGCGGCGGTTTTGTGCTCGGCGCGCCCGCGGACGACGACGCGATCAACGACCTGCTGGCGCGCACGGCCGGCGTCGCCGTGGTGTCCACCCGCTACCGGCTCGCACCCGAGCACACGTTTCCCGCGCCGATCGAGGACTGCCTCGCGGCAGCGGTGTGGCTGGCGGGCGCGGTGGAGGAGGAGTTCGGCACCGACCGGATCGTGGTGTCCGGGTACTCGGCGGGCGGCAACCTTGCGGCGCACACGTTGCTGCGCCTGCGAGACGGCTACCCCGAGCTGTTCGGCCGAGTCGTGGGAGCGAGCCTGGTGTTCGGCGTCTACGACCTGTCGCGGACGCCGAGTTCACGTTCGGCCACGCCGGACACCCCGGTGCTGCCGCCGCGCTGGCTGGACCAGTTCGTCGGGCTGGCGTTCCCCGAGCTGGACAAGGAGAAGCTCCGCGACAGCGCAGTCTCCCCGCTCTACGCCGACCTGCACGGAATGCCGCCGGCCCTGTTCACCGTGGGAGAACGAGACCCCCTGCTGGACGATTCGCTGTTCATGGCCGCACGCTGGCGCGCCGCGGGCGGGCAAAGCGAACTGGCGGTGTGGCCGGAGTCCCCACACGGTTTCGTCGGAATGACCCCGCCGACCGGGCTGCCGGCGCAGCACCGGATCAACGCATGGGTGAAGGCGCTGCTGAGCGAGCAGCAACCGGTCGAGTGAGAGGCGGCGCACGGGCCGCATCGGGGTCGGTGTGTCTCGGTGCGCCCGGCATAGGGTGTGCTCTGTGAGCCGGGCCGGGGAAGAGAGCAACCGTCGCCTGCTGCGCGCACGCGACACCATGGACCGGGATTACGCGAAGCCGCTGGACGTGGCCGCCTTGGCCGGGGTCGCGCACGTCTCGCCGGTGCACTTCATCCGGACCTTCCGCGCGACCTTCGGGGAAACCCCGCATCGCTACCTGCAACGCCGGCGCGTGGAGCGGGCGATGTTCCTGCTGCGCTCGGGGGATCGGAGCGTCACCGACATCTGCCTGGAGGTCGGCTTCACCAGCCTCGGGACCTTCAGCAGGACGTTCCGCGACATCGTCGGCGAGTCGCCGACGGCGTACCGGCGGCGTGGACCGGTGGCGGACGTGCCGACCTGCTTCGCCATGGCCTGGATGCGGCCGCGGGGCTGAGCGGGACGATCATTTCGGATAAGCGTCCCGGCGCGCATCTGAACTACCGTCGCCGGCATGCTCAACGCGATCACGATTTCCCAGATCTTCGTACTCGACCAGGACGAGGCGCTCGACTTCTACGTCGGCAAGCTCGGCATGGAGGTCGGCACCGACGCCGACCTCGGCTTCATGCGGTGGTTGACGATCCACGTACCCGGTCAGCCCGACCGGGAGATCCTCCTGGAGAAGCCCGGGTCGCCGAGGCTGGACGAGGCGACGGCCGAGCAGGTCCGGGACCTGCTGACCAAGGGGGCGATGGGTGGGTCGCTGTACTTCAGCAGCGACGACTGCCGCAAAACGTACGAAACGCTGCTGGCCAAGGGCGTGGAGTTCACCGACGAGCCGACCGAACGCCCGTACGGGATCGACTGCGGCCTCCGTGACCCGTTCGGCAACAGCATCCGCTTCAACCAGCCGCTGTCCGGTTCCTGACGCGGCTCACGCGGAGGGGACGGCGCGATCACCCGGATGACGACCGAGCCGGGACCGGCCGAGCCCCGAACCACCAGCGGACACCCGGAGCATGACGGAGGAGGCGACCGCCGGTGATCACGATCGCCCTGGTCACCGGTGGGGTCGCCGGCGTCGGGATGGGCTACGTGCTGCAACGCGCCCAGCTGTGCTTCCACGCCACGTTCTCCGGAGCGCTCGCGAGACGCTTCCTGCTGGCCCGCGGCTGGCTCCTGGGTGTGGCGATCAGCTCCGTGGGCCTGTCGGTGCTGTTCCTGACCCCGCTCGGCGACGGCTTGAACCGGGGCCTCCCGTTCGCGCCGGTCGCCGATGTGGTGGGCGGTGTGGTGATCGGCGTCGGGATGGCCGTCGCCGCGACGTGCGTCTCGGGGCTGTTCTTCAAGCTCGGGTCGGGCATGCTCGGCTGCCTCGCCGGACTCGGCGGCTGGGCGGCCGGTGAACTCGCCGCCCGGCAGGTGGTGCTTCCCGGGCCGACTGTCCTGCCGGTGGGAGCCGGAGCCACCTTCCCCGCCTTGCTCGGCGTCCCTCGCCTGGCGTTCGCGGTCGTGTTCCTGGCCGTCGTGGGTGTGGTCCTGTGGCGGTGGCGCGCCGCGGAGCGCCCGCGGCCGGGGCAGTGGGACTGGCCGGTCACGGGCGTCGCGCTCGGCGCGGTGACGATCGCGGGCTGGGTGCTCGCCGGCGTCGGTGGCGCGGGTTTCGGTCCCAGCACGGTCGGCGCGGTGGCCGGCTTTGCCGCCGGTGCGCCGAACTGGTGGCTGACGGCGTTCCTGCTGGGCATCGTCGTGGGCGCCGCGGTCGCCGCGCGGGTAAGCGGCGAGTTCCACGTCCGCGGCGAACGTCCCGTCCGCTACGTCCGGCTGGTCGCCGGCGGCTTCCTGCTCGGTGCGGGTGGCTGGATCGCCGGTGGCTGCAACCTGGGTCACGGGCTCTCGGGCGTCGCGCAGCTCAACGTGGCGTCGTGGGTCGTCGTGGCCGCCATCGTCGCCGGGATCGCGCTCGCCCGCGCCGTCAACCGCGCTGCCGCAGCAGGCCCGCCAGGTGCCGCGCGATGACGTCGACGTGCGGCGGGTCCACGACCGACAGGTGGTGCGCGGGCACCGGCACGATCTCCAGCCGCGGGCACAGGTCCGCCCAGCCCGCCGCGGCGTCGGTGCGGGAGTACCGCGGTTCCATGGCCAGCCCGGCGGCGTACGGCTCGGTCGCCCGGTAGAGCACGACCCGGCCGTCGTAGGGTGGCGGCACCGCGCGTTCGGCGGCGAGAGTGTCCAAAAAGGACTGACGCTGGTGCCGCAGCACGCCGGGGCCGAGCAGCCCGGCCTCGGCGACCCGTCGCACGGTCAGTTCGATCTGCTCCTCTTCGGGCAGCGGCGCGAGCTCGTCGTGACCGAGGCGGACGGCCCGGCCGTAGGTGCCTTCGACGTACCCGGTGAACCGCAGGAACCGCCGCGCCGACGACGCCCGCGGGTCGAGGTCCGGTTCCGGCAGCGGCAGCGTGGTGTCGATGAGCGCGACGAGGTCGACGTCCGCGCCCTCCTCGGCGAGCCGCGCGGCGACGCCGTAGGCCAGCGTCCCGCCGAACGACCAGCCGGCCAGCCGGTAGGGCCCGTCCCGCTGGGCCTCGCGGACCAGCGGCAGCAGCCGGTCGACGCGCTCCGCGACGCTGCCGCCGGGGACGCGTTCGAAGCCGACGCACGGCAGCGCTTCAGGCAGCCGCTCCAGCAGCGGCCGGTAGACCGTGCACGTGCTCCCGCCGGGGTGGAGCAGCAGCAGCGGCGCGACGCCGGCGGTCCCGCGCGCGAGGACGTGGACGGGCCCGCGTTCCTCCCGGGTGTCGAGGACGGCCCGCGCGACGTCGGCGACGGCGGCCAGGGAGTCGTGCTGCAGCAGGTCGGCGGCGTCGACCGGGGTGTCCAGCTCGGCCGTGAGCCCGTCGGCGAGCAGCCGGGCGAGGCGTGCGGGCCGGTCGGTGCCGGACAGCAGGACGTGTGTGCCGCTCGGCTCGGACCCGGTGTGCGCCGCCCACAGCCGCAGGACCAGCCGGTCGGCGGCGTCCCAGGCGCGCCCGCGCGCCGGTCGCGGGGACTCGCCTTGCCGGAGCGCGAGATCGCGGTTGAGGTCGGCGAGGGTGACGGCCCGCAGGACGGCGGCGGCGAGGCCGGGCTCCGCGCGTGGTGCCGGCCCGAGCGGGCCCGGTGGCGCCACGGCGGGCACGGTTCCGGACCCCGATCCGGAACCGCGGTTCAGCTCGGCAGGCCCCCCCCGGCCGTCGAGGTGAACCAGCGCCGCTCGTGGCGCCACCGCATCGGCGGGACGTCCACCAGCCGGGCCCCGTCGCGCGGCCCCGCGCACGTGGCCGGGGCGACGTCGGGCTCGCCGCCGGTGCGGCTGCGGGCGAGGTGGTCGATGGCCGGGCTGTCCCGCGGCAGCGCGTCGGGCGAGAGGTTTCTCATCGCACCAAGGCCTTTCCGTACGCGTGGGCGAGGTAGCGGTCGCGGCAGGCGCTGCGGGCGATCTTGCCGCTGGACGTCCGCGGGACCTGGCCCTGCGGCACGAGGACGACGTCGCGCAGCGCCAGGCCGTGCGCGGCGGTCACGAGCCGCCGGACCGTCGCGGTCAGGTCCCGTTCGGACTGCTCGGACAGCTCGGCGTGGTCGCGGTGCTCCGCGACGACGACTGCGCCCTCGGTGTCAGCCGCCGCGACGGCGAACGCGGCCACGCTGCCCGGGCGGATCGCCTGGTTCGCGCCCGCGACGGTCGCCTCGACGTCCTGCGGGTAGTGGTTGCGGCCGTCGACGACGACGAGGTCCTTGAGCCGGCCGGCGATGTAGAGCGCGCCGTCGTGCCGGACGCCGAGGTCGCCGGTGCGCAGCCACGGACCGGTGGGCAGCCCGGGGTGGTCGCCGGTCAGCCGGGCGCCGAAGGTTTCCGTGCTGTCGATCGGCTGCTGCCAGTACCCGTCGCCGACGTTGGGGCCGTGGACCCAGATCTCGCCGACCGCCCCGTCCGGGAGCGCGACGGCGGTGTCCGGGTCGACGAGTGCCACGTGCTGCCCCGCCGGCGCACCGCAGGCGACCAGCCGGACGCCGTCACCCGCCTCGACCGCGACGCCCTCGCCGAGCGCGTCGCGGTCGAACGTCGTGACGCGCGGAGCGGCGTCGGCGGTGGTCACGAAGACGGTCGCCTCGGCCAGGCCGTAGGACGGGCGCGTCTGCCGCGGCCGGTAGCCGGCGACGGCGAAGGCCGCGTGGAAGCGGTCGAGGAAGTCCGGGTTGATCGGCTCGGCCCCGTTGATGATCCCGGCGACGCCGCCGAGGCGCAGCCGGGCGCGGTCGGTTTCCCGCACGCGGCTCGCGCAGTAGCGGAAGGCGAAGTTCGGCGCGGCGGTCCACGAGCCGGGCCGGTCACCGAGCAGTTCCAGCCAGCGGATCGGGCGTTCGATGAAGGCCAGCGGGTCCATCAGCACTGAGCGCAGGCCCAGCACCAGCGGCGTGATCAGGCCGAGGACCAGGCCCATTTCGTGGAACAGCGGCAGCCACGAGACCGTCGTGGCCTCCTGGGGGTCGAGGCCGAGCCCGCGGGTGGCCTGCCGCACGTTGGCGAGCACGTTCGCGTGGGTCAGCACCACGCCGGCGGGAGAGCGGGTGGAGCCGCACGTGTACTGCAGGTACGCGACGTCGCTTGCCTTCGCTTCCGGGGCGGGCCGGGTCCGGACCGCGTCGACGCGGTCGACGGCCACGACCTCCACGCCGGCTCCGAGCAGTTCCTCGACGGCGGCCCGCGCGGCGGACGTCGTGACGACGGCCGCGGGCGCGCAGTCGGCGAGCACCGCGGTGAGCCGCCCGGCGCGCCCGGGCAGGCCGGGGGCGAACAGCGGCACGGCGATCGCGCCCGCGGCGATCGCGGCGAGGAACCCGACGACGTAGTCGATGCCCTGCGGGCAGAGCACGGCCACCCGGTCGCCGGGCCGGACCGGCAGCGCGCCCGCCGCGGCGTCGACGCGCCGGGCCAACTCCCGCCAGGTGAGGGTCCGCCGCCCGTCGCGGTCGCCGCTGAAGTCGGCGAAGGTCAGCGCGGGGTCGTCGGCCTTGACCGTCGCCCAGTGCCGCAGGCACGCGATCAGGGTGTCACCCGCCGGGCTTTCCGGGGCCAGGTTCATGGGGTTCTCCTCCGGTCTAACGGCCCAGCCGCAGCGTCGCGTGCTGCCACGCGGTGACGGCCGGGGTGTCGAGGTCGGTGGCTCCGGCGACGGTGCGCAGCCGCGGCAGAACCTGTTGGTAGGAAAGGGTTCTCGCGCTGGCGACGTCGAAGGTGTCGCGTGGCGCGAGCGGAACCACGCCGGGTGGCAGCGGAACGGACACGGGAACAGTGGGCGGAAGCGAAACCGGAGGCATTGTTTCCGGTTTCCCCGCCGAGCCGGAAATGGTCCCGGCCGCGGCGGCGATAATCAGCAGGGCCGCGACGCGCGCCAGCGGAAAACGGGACGGGCGACGAATTCGGGCAGTCATGGACACGCCCTTTCCGGTGGATTCGAGGGTTCGCGGTCCCGCGGTGGAACGGCGTGTGCGGTGGCCGTCGGCCCGGCGGCACGGGGCGAACGCTACGACAAGTAATCGGTTACCGGAAGAGTGTCAAGAAAACGTAAAAGCTATTCATCTACTGGGGGTGACCTGCGAAATCGCCGTGATTCGGCTGGTGAAGCGCAAGGGTTACCCGTGGGTACGACGACGGTGATCACCGTGGGTGATCGCAGGCCCACCCGCGTGGGGGAGTGTTCGCTTTCTGTCCTCTCTCCTCCATATTGTCCGACCGAGTGGCGGGCAAGACAATTGCTGCCCCGGCCGGCTTGTATGCATGTCTCGGACGTTTTACGGGTGATCGCCGTCACTTTTCGAATTCGATCGATCGACCGGAGAAGGAATACGCATGCGCAGGAATCGCCCGCCGGCGGGCGCCGCGGCGCCCAGTACTAAGTGGTCCGCGGCCGGATCGCCGGGATGGCTCCCTCGACGGCGGCCACCAGGGCTCGCAGCGCCGCCAGCTCCGCGGCGAGGGCCTTGCGGCCCGCCGGGCTGATCGAGATCCACGTCCGCGGGCGCTTGCCCTCGTAGCCCTTCTCGACGTCGATCAGGCCGGCCTCGTCGAGGATCGTGACGTGCCGGGACAGGTTCCCGGCCGTCATGTCCAGGGTCCGGCGCAGGTAACCGAAGTCGACCTGGCCCGCCTCGGCGGCGATGGTCAGGATGCCGAGCCGGTGGCGCTGGTGCACGGTCTCGTCGAGGCCCGCGGCGGGGTGGTCGCTCACGCGCGTGCCCCTCGCTCGTGGAACCACGCCACGACGCCGCCCGCGACCAGGATGAGGCCCGGCAGCAGCGAGCTCCTGAACACGTGCGCCGTTTCGTAGTGCGCGAAAACGCCGAGGTTCGCCAGCAGGGCCGAGGCGGCGAAGAGACCGGTGATCACGCCCAGCAGCCTGCTCCGCTCCAGCCACGCCAGCCCGATCAGGCCGAGCCCGATGGTGACGAGCGACGCGTAGGGCCGGTAGGGCGCGAACCGGAGGTCGAGCGCACTCAGTGCGACGAGGCCGGACAGCACGGCGGCGGCCGTGACGACGCCCCGGGCGGTGCGGCCCGTGAGGGCGGACCGCAGCCACAGCAGGCCACCCAGCACCACGGTGGCGACGATCATGACGGGCCCGAGGACGGGCCCCTGGGCGTACGGCGACCGCGCGACCCGGTAGGCGAAGGACGCCACCACCGGCATGCCGAGACAGATCGCGACGACCCCGGTGAAGCCGACGGCGAGGTGGGCGCCGATGGGCGTCCGCACCCCGCGACGCCGGCCGCGGTGGAGGTACCAGCCCGCCGTGGCGAGGAACCCGCCGGTCGCCGCGACCAGCCAGTACAGGTCGAGGGGTGTGCCGAACCAGACGCCGGCGACGCCGAAGAGTGCCGGTCCGCCGGACGGCCACAGCGGGGCGAGCAGCACGAGCACGCCGAACAGCAGCACCGGCGGCACGTACGCGTGCCGGTCCACTCGGGTCCGCGTCTTGAGGCGAGTCAGCTCGTCGAGCAGGACGGCCGGCGGCAGGTCGGTCACGCGGTCCCCACTTCGTAACTAGTTTATTTGGCAAACCAGATCCGGCGGTGAACCTACCATGCGATCATGGCCGGATGAAGCCACGCCGCTGGAATCCGGAGACCGTCGCGCCGCCGCTGGGCCGCTACAGCCACCTGGCCGAGGTGCCGCCGGGGCACCGGCTGGTGTTCGTCTCGGGGCAGCTCGGCGTTCTCCCGGACGGGACCCTCGCCGGACCGGACGCCGAGACGCAGGCGCGGCAGATCTTCGTCAACCTCGGGACCCTGCTGGCCGCGCAGGGTGCCGGGCCCGAGCACCTGGTGAAACTGCTGACCCTGGTGTCCGGCACGGACCACCTGCCCGGCTACCGGGCCGCGCAGGCCGAGGCGTTCGCGAAGTGGTTCCCGGACGGCGACTTCCCGGCCCAGTCGCTGGCCGTGGTGGCTGCCCTGGCGGGGCCGGACTACACGGCGGAGGTGGAAGCGGTCGCGGCCGTCCCGGCGGGGGACTAGACGACGGCGAGTGCGACGCCCGCCCCGGTGATCAGGACGCACGCCGCGATCGTCGTGCGGCGGTAGTGCAGGATCAGCGCCGCGAACTCACGCAGCAGGGCGCTCGGCAGGAAATAGCTCGCGGTGGGGGAGCCGGTCGCGTGGATCGGCAGCCCGAGGCGGCGGCACTCCACCGCCGTGCGGAAGACGTGGTAGTTGCTCGTCACGGCCAACACACGGCCCGCCCGATCGGACTGGGGAAGCAGCGCCGCCGACAGCCGCAGGTTCTCTTCGGTCGTCGTCGCCTGGTCCTCGCGGCGGATCCGGTCCTCCGGGACGCCGCGCTCGCGCAGGTAGCCGTGCATCGCGTCGGCCTCCGTGACGCTCTCGCCCGGGCCCTTCCCGCCGGAGACGACCAGCAGCGGCGGGTGCGCGGGTTCCCGTTCGTAGAGCCGGATCGCGCGGTCGAGGCGGCCGGCGAGCAGCGGCGGGACGCGGTCGCCGGCGAGCCCGCAGCCGAGGACGATGATCGCCTCGACGTCCCGGTGGCGCCCGACCCGGCTGTAGAGCACGGAGTAGACCAGCAGCGACGCGAGCAGGAACCCGAAGTAGCTCGTGAGCACGATGGCGATCGCCACGAGCGCCGTGCCCCAGCGGCCGAGCGGGACGAAGAAGAGCACTTCGAGCGTGATCAGCCCGGCGCCGAGGGCCAGCGACAGCAGGTTCCCCTTGCTGCGGCCTTCCTTCCGCCACATCTGCGCGCCGTTGAAGATCAGCGCGGCGGGCAGCACCAGCGCGACGATCACCGCGATCGCCGCCAGCAGCACGGCCACCACCGGGGTCAGCCACTCCAGGTGCAGGGCCTCGCGCAGCAGCCAGGCGCCGGTCAGCAGCAACGCGACCCCGAGCCAGACGGCGTTCCCGA
Organism: Amycolatopsis sp. NBC_01307; assembly: GCF_035975215.1. Classification (NCBI taxonomy): domain Bacteria; kingdom Bacillati; phylum Actinomycetota; class Actinomycetes; order Pseudonocardiales; family Pseudonocardiaceae; genus Amycolatopsis; species Amycolatopsis sp. NBC_01307. The sequence goes on from NZ_CP108403.1 coordinate 2,557,915, forward strand.
GCCGGCGCGGTTCACGCGCGAGCCGGATCAGGAAGACGAGCAGTGCGACCCCGGCGGCCAAGGGCAGCGCGGCTCCGGCGAAGTTCACCCGGCCTCCCCTGACTGTTCCCCCACGAGGAAGTCAACGTAGCCGAGGGACTTCGGGGCCGCGAACCGGGGCGAGTCACCCGGGAGAGTGACTCGCCCCGTTCGTCAGGCCTTCTTCTGCATGCTCGACCGGGCGGGGTTCGCCTGCTTCGCCGCCTTCGGGTCCTTCTCGTCGGCCTTCGCGCGGACGCCCGACTCGATCCGGTCGCCGATGTCCTTGTCGACGTTGCGCCAGTAGTCGAAGGCGCGCTGCAGCACCGGCTCGGTCACGCCGTTCAGCAGGTGACCCACGACGTTGTCGACGAACCGCTCGCGGCCGGCGTCGTCGAAGACCTCACGGATCATCGTGCCGGCCTGGCCCCAGTCGTCGTCCTCCTCGCGCAGCGTGTACGCGGTGCGGACCATGTCGCCGTCGGTGTGCCAGCCCGCGGGCTGGCCGTACTTCGCGACGTCGGCGTGCGGGCCGCCCTTCGAGTTCGGCGCGTACACCGGGTCGGCGACCTTGGTGTAGCGCATCGCGCCGTCCTTGCTGTAGCTGTGCACCGGCGACACGGGCGCGTTGACCGGCAGCTGCTTGTAGTTCGCGCCGATCCGGTAGCGGTGCGCGTCCGGGTAGGAGAACAGCCGGCCCAGCAGCATCTTGTCCGGGCTCGCGCCGATCCCCGGCACCAGGTTGCTCGGCTCGAACGCGGCCTGCTCGATCTCGGTGTGGTGGTCGGTCGGGTTCCGGTCGAGCGTCATCCGGCCGACGTCGATGAGCGGGTAGTCGGCGTGCGGCCACACCTTCGTGAGGTCGAACGGGTTGAACCGGTAGGTCTTGGCGTCCTCGAACGGCATGACCTGGACCTTGAGCGTCCAGCTGGGATGGTCGCCGGCCTCGATCGACTCGTACAGGTCGCGCGTGTGGTAGTCGGTGTCGGCGGCGGCCATCTGGTCGGCCTCGTCCTGGGTGAAGGTCTCGACGCCCTGGTCGGTCTTGAAGTGGTACTTCACCCAGAAGCGTTCACCACCGGCGTTGACCCACATGTAGGTGTGCGAGCTGTAGCCGTTCATGTGGCGCCAGGTCCGCGGGATGCCGCGGTCGCCCATCAGCCACGTCACCTGGTGCGCCGACTCCGGTGACAGCGTCCAGAAGTCCCACTGCATGTCGTGGTCGCGCAGGTTGTTGTCGGCGCGGCGCTTCTGCGAGCGGATGAAGTGCTGGAACTTCAACGGGTCGCGCAGGAAGAACACCGGGGTGTTGTTCCCGACCATGTCGTAGTTGCCTTCGCTGGTGTAGAACTTGACCGCGAAGCCGCGCGGGTCGCGCCAGGTGTCGGGGCTGCCCCGCTCGCCGGCGACGGTGGAGAACCGGATCAGCAGGTCGGTCTTCGTCCCCGGCTGGAACACCGCGGCCTTCGTGTACGCGCTGACGTCGCCGGTCACCTCGAACCGCCCGAAGGCGCCACTGCCCTTGGCGTGCGGCTGCCGCTCGGGGACGCGCTCGCGGTTGAACTGCGCCATCTGCTCGATGAGGTAGTTGTCGTGCAGCAGGATCGGGCCGTCCGCCCCGACGGTGAGCGAGTGTTCGTCGCTTTCGACGGGGATGCCGGCGTCGGTGGTGGTCGGTTCGGGATGGATCTGCGTCACTGCGGTCCTCTTTCTGCGTGGTGGTTCGCGGTGCACCCGGGGCAGAAGCCCCAGAACACCACTTCCGCCTCGTCGATGGTGAAGCCGTGCCCGGTGCCGGGGGTGAGGCAGGGTGTGGCGCCGACCGCGCAGTCGACGTCCTCGGTCCGCCCGCACCCGCGGCACACGACGTGGTGGTGGTTGTCCCCGGCTCGCCGCTCGAACCGGGCGGGGTGCCCCGGCAGCTCGATCCGCCGGATCAGGCCGGCTTCCGTGCACGCGCCCAGGACGTCGTAGATCGCCTGGGTGGACACGGAGTCCAACATGGCGCGGACGCCGGTGCCGATGGCGTCCACAGTGGAATGAGGGTGCTGCGCCAGCCAGGTCAGCACCGCCCGCCGGGGCGCGGTTACCCGCAGACCCGCCGCTCGTAACATGCCGGCCGCATCGCTCATGACTCCCCACCGTGCGCCTGTTTCTGGACTGGGTCAAGTCCACGGAAGGACGGTTTCGAAGGGGTGAAACCGGGTACACGCCAGGAACTTCTGGCATCGTGAGCGGGATGGAAGACCCGCGCCCGGCGTTCGTGCTGCACGAGCACTGGCGGCCCCGGCACCACTTCGACCTGCGCTTGGAGGAGAACGGCGTACTGCGGTCGTGGGCCGTCCCGCGCGGCCTGCCCGCCACCGCGGGCGGCAACCGCCTCGCGATCGCCGTCCCCGACCACGCGCTCGACCACCTCGGCTACGAGGACGAGCACAAGAAGGTCGCCGACACCGGCTGGTGGGAGGAGCACGACCGCACGCCCAAGCGAATGCTGTTCACGTTGCACGGCCGGGAAGGTGACGTCCGTTACGCGTTGATCGACACGGGCCGCGACTGGCTGCTGCACCGGACCAAGGAACAGCCCGCGCGGAGCTAGGCTCGCTTCAGAAGTGGGTTCTCAGCGGCTTCGGCTGAGGGGTAATCTTGCCGGCGGCTGCAATCCCGGTGCTGCAAAGACGGGCGATCGGGTGCCGGATACCGGGAGTTTCCGTCACTCGCGCCCGTACCGAGCTTTGGTGAAACCCCGCACGGTGCGGGCTCTCGGTTCGCCGAGAGTAACGGCTGGTCATAGCCATTCGTCGATGCAGGCGATGGCTTCGTAGCGGACAGCGGCTTCGGCTCTGCTTCAGTGCCGCTCACTGAGCCCGCCTAGCCCGGCAGCCCCTTCTCGATGAGCGAGAAACAGGCGTCGATCCAGGTCGCGGCGCCGTCGTCGGGGATGCGGCCGCGGACGTCGGAGCTGGTCAGCACCCGGAACGGGGTGATCAGCAACGCCGCCGCCGCGCGCGTCGCCGGGTCGAACGGGGAGCCGCCCGCCTCGGCCGCGAGCGTGGCCGCGAGGCGCTGCTCGTAGCGTTCCCACATCAGCTGCAGCCGGCTGTGCAGCGCCGGGTTCTCGCCGATCAGCCGCGCGAACGCGACGATGCCCTCGGCGTCGTCGCCGGGCAGCGTCTCGTCGATGAGCTCGTGGGCCAGGCGGCGGACGGCTTCGGCGGGCGAGGTGCCCGCCGGGCGATCGGCCAGCCGCTGCTCGATCCGGTCGAGCAGGGAGTACTCGTCGGCGAAGACGAGGTCCTCCTTGCTGTCGAAGTAGACGAACAACGTCTTCACCGACACGTCGGACGCCCCGGCGACCTCGGCCACGGTCACCTGGTCGAAGCCGCGCTCCCGGAACATCCGCTCGGCGTTGGCGGCCAGCGTCTCGCGGGTCAGGCGCTTCTTGCGCTCCCGCAGTCCTTCGCGCGGCTCCTCGGTCATGCCCTCACCCTTTCACAGGCGGCCGGAAACGATCAGTACTCGGGCGCTTCGGCCGTGCCGTCGGCGATTTCGCGCATCTCTTCCGACAGCGGCTTCCCGCATGACCAGCGCGAGCACCAGCATGACGGCCGCGATCGGGACGGTGCCGAGGAAGACGACCGAGAAGCCGTGCGCGGTGGCCGCGCCGGCCGCGGTGAGGATCGCGCCGAACACCGCGGCGCCGAACCCGCCGCCGACGCTCTTGAAGAAGTTCGGCGCGCCGGTCGCGACGCCGAAGTCCCGGTAGGCGACGGCGTTCTGCCCGGCCGGCAGCGAAACCCGGACGAAGAACCCGATCCCGGCGCCGGCCAGGACCAGCGGCGCGATCAGCCACGGCGAGGACGGCGCCGCCGCGAGCCACGCCATCGACGGGCCGACCAGCAGGGCGTCTAGCGTGCCGCAGGCGATAGCGTAAGTGGCTTACGCTTTGTGGGCGCAGTCGCCGCGCGGTGTGCCCAGACGCCGAGGACGGCGAGCAGGGCGATCTCCAGGAGCATCATCAGGCGTTCGACCAGGCCGGTCGCCACGGTCGGCAGGTGGCCGCCGAGCACGACGTTCACCGCGAACGGGACGATGAACGGCAGGTAGAACGGGATCGCGGCCAGCGCCAGCCGGCGCGACCAGGTGGCGAACCGGCGCCAGCGCGGGTCGTCGCGGTGCCGCCGGCCCAGCGCCCAGCCGACGACGGGCAGGCTGAGGCACGTCACGGCGGAGGCGTAGAGGTGGATCTTGCCGGTGGTCGTGATCGCCCCGCCTTGCGGATCCTTCGCGAAGATCGCGACGGTGAGCAGGCTGACGCACCAGAGGGCTTTCGCGGCGACGAGCGCCGGGTTGGCCAGCAGCCCGCGACGGTAGAGCGCGACGAGCAGCAACGCCGAGCCGGTGCTGGTGAGGATCAGCGCACCGTCCCACATCCAGCGGCCGGGAACCAGGGCGTAGTCACTGAGCATCGCGGTGACCGGATCGAGCGGCGCGAGCCGCCGATCGAGGTGCAGCACAGCGAGCAGGACGACGGCCGCGGCGAACGCGGCTTGCGCACCGGGCACGAGCAGCCGGGCGCGAAGGGAAAGGTGGGTCGGTGCGGGGGCCAGCATGCCTAGGTTCACTCCGGGGACGCTCAACGGGTTCAGGCGAAGTCGGCGACGCTACCCGTGACCATTCCGTGACCATCGCAGACGCGCCCACGCTGTGACGCACCCCACGCTCCAGTGCCTCGGCCCGACCCCAAGCGGCACTTTCACGTGAAAGTGCCGCTTTGTTCCGCAAACTTGCACTTTCCCCAGGAAAGATGCGTCAGTGGTCGCCGTCCTGGGGGATCTCGGCCGAGTCCGTCAGGCGCAGCTTGCGGCGCGCCCGCTGGTAGAACGTCGTCATGCCGAGGCGGACCACCCGGGCCGCGCTCGGGCGGCCTCGCAGGTCCAGGCGGTCGCCCGGGTTGACGTAGCCCGCGACCTGGCCGTCCACCTCCACCGCGAGGCGGCCGCTCGTCGGGAGGACCTCCAGCGCCACCGTGTCGTGCACCGAGAGCACCACGCCCCGGCTGTACGCCGAGTGCGGCGCCGCCGGCGTCACCAGCAGGGCCTCCACCGACGGGCTCGTGATCGGGCCGCCCGCGGAGAAGCTGTACGCCGTCGAACCGGTCGGGGTCGCGACGATCACCGCGTCCGCCGAGTAGCTCACGAACGGCTGGCCGTTGACGCGCACCGCGACGACCGCGCTGCCGTCGCCGGGGACGCGGACCACCGCGATGTCGTTGAACGCCGTGATCCGCTGGCCGTCGAACACGGCGTCGACGGCGAGGCGCGGCTCCACCGTGAACTCGTTGCCGTCGATGGCCGACAGCGCGTCCGGCAGGTCCGGCACGTCGACCTCGGCGAGGAACCCGAGCTTGCCCAGGTTCACCCCGAGCACCGGCGCGCGCTGCCCGTCGGCCAGCCGCATGGCGCGCAGCATCGTGCCGTCGCCGCCCAGGCTGACCAGCAGGTCCGAGCGGCGGCCCAGCTCCTCCGACGTCACGCCGACGGCGGCGCACTTCAGCCGGACGATCTCGTCGGCGATGCCGAGGATCTCGATGCCGCGGTTCCCGGCCCAGCCGAGCACCGCCTCGACGGCGGCCGCGGAGTCGCGGCGGGGGTGCAGGACCAGGCCCGCGCTGTGCATCAGCGGGCCCGGCGGGGCGAAGGCGTCATGCGCCCAGTCTGCACGTTCAGGCGGGCCGCCGCGAGAACCGCAGCGCGCCGTCGTCGATCCGGCCGTGCCGCAGCTTGACGACGTCGTGCGCGTAGCTCATGCCGAGCGTCCACGGCGCCCGCGACCCGGCCTTGGGGAACGCGTCGATCGCCCGCAGCACGTACCCGGCGTCGAAGTCGAGCAGCGGCCGCTCGGTGACCGCCGGGTCGTCGTTCACCGGGACGGCCTGGTCCTGCCCGGTCCGGTCGAGGTGACGCAGCAGCCGCACGACGTACTCGCCGACGAGGTCGGCCTTGAGTGTCCACGACGCGTTCGTGTAGCCGATGGTGAACGCGAAGTTCGGCACGCCGCTGAGCATCATCCCCTTGTACGCCATGGTTTCCGGCAGCTTGACGACGTGCCCGTCGACGGCCAGCTCGATGCCGCCGAAGGCCAGCAGCCGCAGCCCGGTGGCCGACACGACGACGTCCGCTTCCAGCTCGTCGCCGGACTCCAGCCGGATCCCGGTCTTCGTGAACGACGCGATCCGGTCGGTGACGATCGAGGCGTCGCCGTGCTTGATCGAGCGGAACAGGTCGCCGTCCGGCACCAGGCAGAGCCGCTGGTCCCAGGGCTGGTACTTCGGCTTGAAGTGGGTGTCCACGGCGTACCCGGCCGGCAGCTGCTTCATCGCGGCCTTGCGGATCATCGCCTTCACCACACCCGGACGACGCCGGCTGAGCTGGTAGATCAGCGTGCTCACGGCGACGTTCTTCCAGCGCGCGATGGGGTAGGCCAGCTTCGGCCCGAGCAGGCCGCGCAGCCGGTTGGCCAGCGCGTCCTCCGACGGCAGCGACAGGATGTAGGTGGGGGAGCGCTGCAGCATGGTGACGTGCTCGGCGCGGTCGGTCATCGCCGGCACGAGCGTCACGGCCGTCGCGCCGCTGCCGATCACGACGACCTTCTTGCCCGCGTAGTCGAGGTCCTCGGGCCAGTGCTGCGGGTGCACCACGGTGCCGCCGAACTCCTCGACGCCGGGGAACTGCGGCGTGTGGCCGCCTTCGTAGTCGTAATAACCGCTGCACAGGTACAGGAACTTCGCCGTGAAGCGCACGGGCTCGCCGTCGTGCGTCGCCTCGACCGTCCACAACGCGTCCTCTGTGGACCATTCCGCGCGGATCACCTTGTGCCCGAAGCGGATGTGCCGGTCGATGCCCGCCTCGGTCGCGGTGTCGCGGACGTACTGCAGGATCGACGGCCCGTCGGCGATGGCCTTCTCGCTGGTCCACGGCCGGAACCGGTACCCGAGCGTCTGCATGTCCGAGTCGGACCGCACGCCGGGGTAGCGGAACAGGTCCCACGTGCCGCCGATGGCGTCGCGCGCCTCGAGGATCGTGTACGTCTTGCGCGGGAACGCCTCCCGCAGGTGGTGGGCGGCACCGACACCGGACAGCCCGGCCCCGACGATCAGCACGTCGACGTGCTCGGTCATTTCACGGCCTCCGTCTGCCGGGCACGCATGCGGTTCTGCAGGCGGGAGAGCACGGCGTAGTAGTGGGTCGGGGTGACGCGGGTGAGCGCGTCGAACAGGTGGGCGTCGGGCCCGACCAGGATACGGGCTTTCCCGCGGTCGACGCCCGTGTGGATGATCTCCGCGGCCCGTTCGGGCGACGTCATCGTCATCGCCTCGAACTGCGCGGCCATCTCGTCCTTGGTGCGGCCGCGGCCTTCGGGGTCGCGCCGCACCCGGGCGTTGCGCGCGATGTTCGTGGTGATCCCGCCCGGGTGCACGGTGATCGCGCGGACGCCGGTGCCGCGCAGCTCGTGGCGCAGCGACTCGGTGAAGCCGCGGACGGCGAACTTCGCCGCGCAGTAGGCGCTCTGGTGCGGCATCCCGGCCAGGCCGAACACGCTGGAGGTGTTCACCACGGCACCCGAACCCTGCTCGGCGAGGATCGGCAGGAACGCGCGCGTCCCGTGCACGACCCCGCGGAAGTTGATGTCGTGCAGCCAGTCGTCGTCCTCGGGCACCGCGTCGAGCACGGTCGACGTCACCGCGACGCCGGCGTTGTTGAAGACGGCGGCCAGCGGCGCCGGGAGCCAGTCGCGCACCTCACCGGCGAAGCGGAGCTGGTCGGCGGCGTCGCGGACGTCGAGGACCCGGGTCAGCACGTGTCCGCGCAGGCCGGCCGCGGTCGCCTTGAGCCCGGCTTCGTCGACGTCGGCGATGGCGACGGGGGAGCCGAGCCGGGAGAACCTGGTCGCGAGGGCACGGCCGATGCCGGACGCCGCACCGGTGATCACGACCGGGCGGCCGGTGAGGCTAGGTGGTCGGGACATCGCTGCTCCTCGCGTGGCCGGCGATCAGGTCGAGCAGCGCGGGCCACGCGCCTTCGGGCAGGTTGTGCCCCATGCCGCGGACGGTTTCGAGGCGGGCCCCGGGGATCGCCCGCGCGGTGGCGGCGCCGCCGGTCGGGTGCACCATCCGGTCGCGGTCGCCGTGCACCACCAGCGTGGGCGCGGTGATCTTCTTCAGCCACGCCGTCCGGTTGCCGGACTTGAGGATCGCGCCGAGCTGACGGCCCACACCGCCCGCCGTCGGGTCGCGGTCCCAGCCCGTCCCGGCCGTTTCGCGCACCCAGGCCTCGTCGAAGGGAAAGCCGTGCGAGCTGATGTGCCGGAACATCTTCACGGCGCTTTCGACGGCCTCTTCGCGCGACTTCGGCGGCTTCGCGCCCATCAGCCGCAACGTCGAGAACGCCGGGCGGCCGATCAGGCGGGACCCGGTCGTCGACATGATCGACGTCAGGGTCCGGACCCGCGCCGGGTGCAGCGCCGCCACCGACTGGGAGATCATGCCGCCCATCGACACGCCCGCGAGGTGCACGCGGTCCAGGCCCAGCGCGTCGAGCAGGCCCACGGTGTCGGCGGCCATGTCCCTCAGGTCGTACTGCTCCGGCGGGAAGCGGCCGGCGAACATCGCGGGCAGCTTCGCCGGCCGGAACCGCGGGTGCGTCGAGCGCCCGGCGTCGCGGTTGTCGAAGCGGACGACCTGGAACCCGCGCCCGGCCAGCTCGGCGCAGAAGGCGTCCGGCCAGCTGTGCAGCTGCTGGCCCAGCCCGGCGACGAGCACCAGCGGCTCGGCGCCGTCGTCCCCGATCCGTTCGTACGCCAGGGAAATCCCCCGGCCGGCGTCGGCGATCTGTTCGTTCACGCGATTCCTCCCCGGCGGCGCACGACCGCGCGCCCACCCTTGGCCGGGGCGAAGGCGACGCCCCGGGAGTGCCAGCGCTCGTCCGCTTCGGTGGTCGGCTCGAGCGTGAAGTCGCGCAGCAGGGTGCGCAGGACGACGGTCATCTCCATCGTCGCGAACGCGGCGCCGATGCAGCGGCGGGTGCCGCCGCCGAACGGGATCCACTGGTAGAGGTCCGGTCGCGCGCCGGCGAAGCGGTGCGGGTCGAACGTCGCGGCGTGCGGGAAGAGCGTGTCGTCGTCGTGGATCAGGGCGATGCTGACGAGCACGACGTAGCCCTTCGGCAGCGTCCACCGGCCCAGCCGGAAGCCGTCCTGCTTGACCTGCCGGGCCGTGAGGTCGATGACCGGGCGGGTGCGCTGGACCTCGAGGATCGTCGCGTCGAGCAGCTTGCTGTCGGTCGCTTCGGCGAGCTCCCGCAGCACGCCGGGGTGCCGCCGGAGCCGTTCGACCGCCCAGGCCAGCGTGGTCGCGGTGGTCTCGTGCCCGGCGGTGAGCAGGGTGAGCAGCTGGTCGGCGATCTCTTCGCGGCTCAGCTCGGCACCGTCGTCGTAGCGGCTCTGCAGCATCAGCGCGAGGACGTCGTCACGCTCGTCGAGGCGCTCGTCGGCGCGGGCCTTGGCGATCAGCCGGTCGACGATCGCGTCGTAGTCGCGGCGCAGCCGTTCGAAGCGGCGCCACGGGTTCAGGCGGCCCTTCTTGGAGATCGGCAGCACGGCCAGGCGTGAACCGAGCGTCACGAACGGCGGGAGCAGCGCCCGCAGCTCGGCGAACTCGGCCCCTTCCGCACCGAACACCGCGCGGAGGATGGCGTTGAGGGTGATCCGCATCATCGACGGCAGCGTCGCGAACGCGCGGCCCTCCGGCCAGCTCGCCAGCTCCCGGACGGTCTCTTCCTCGACGATCTTCTCGTAGGCGGCGAGCCGGCGGCCGTGGAACGGCGGCACCAGGAGCTTGCGCTGCCGGCGGTGTTCCTCGCCCGAGAGGGCGAACAGCGACCGCGGGCCGAGCACGCGCCCGAGGTTGACCTCCTGGTTGTCGACCAGGTCCGGCCCGGACATGAACAGCTGCTTGATCTCGGCCGCGCCGCTGATCACGACGGCGTGGCCGAAGATCGGCACGTTCACCGTGAAGGCGTCCCCGTACTTCTCCCGCAGCCGGCGCATGCCGCGCAGCGGGCTGGTCAGCGCGTAGGCGCCCTGGACGGCGCGGGGCGCGGCCGGCCCCGGCGGCAGCGTCACGGGCCCTGGGCGTGTCACGGTCGTCATCGACATCTCCCCGCTCGGTGGTACGCGAACGTACCGTCGGTACGGTACGCCGGGGTACCATCCGGTTTCAAGGGGCTCCGGCCGCGGAAGGGGTATAGCGTGACGACGGTGACCACGGTCGAGACCCACCGGTTCCGGCAGCGGCTGCTCGACGGCTTGGCCGCCTCGATCACCGAGGACGGCTTCCGCGACACGACGGTCGCCGGCATCGTCCGCCGGGCCCGGACCTCGCGCCGCACGTTCTACGAACACTTCTCCAGCAAGGAAGCGTGCTTCGTCGCGCTGCTGGCCGAAGCGAACCGCCAGATGATCCGGCAGATCACCGAAGCCGTCGACCCGCGCGCGCCGTGGGCCGATCAGGTGCGCCAGGCGATCGAGGCGTGGATCGCCGCCGCGGAGTCGCAGCCGGAGATCACCCTGAGCTGGATCCGCGACGTCCCCGCGCTCGGCGCCTCGACCCGCGAGCTGCAGCGCGAGGCGATGGAGGGCTTCATCGCGATGACGCTGCGGCTGACCGACACGGCCGAGATGCGGGCGGCGGGGATCCGGCCGCTGTCCCGGCAGCTGGCAATTATGCTGCTGGGCGGGTTGCGCGAGCTGATCGCGACGACCGTCGAGGACGGCGGCCGGGCCGGCGACGTCAAAGAGGTCGCGGTCCGCGCGTCTATCGCCCTGCTGGGGCCGTGACTGCGGTACCGGCGCACCAGACCCGGGTGATCGCGCGGGTGGCCCGGATGTCCGCGATCGGGTCGCCGTCGACCAGGACCAGGTCGGCGCGCAGGCCGGGGCGGATGGCACCGCGGTCGTCGAGGCCGAAGTGCTTGGCGGGCAACGCCGTCGCCGCGCGAAGGGCGTCCACAGTGGACAGGCCGGCGTCGACGAGTAACTCGAGTTCGTCGTGCAGGCTCACGCCGTGCTCGACGGTGGCCGGCACGCCGGGCTCGGTGTTGGCGTCCGACCCGGCGAGGATAGGCACGCCCGCGCGGTACAACGCGGTCACCGACGCCTTCGCGCCTTCGTAGAGCTGCGGCTGCCCGACCGTCGTGGACACGCCTTTCATCATGGTCAGCGTCGGCGCGACGATCCGGGCGCGGGCCACGTCGTCCGTCGTGATCGGGGCGCCCAGCGGTGCGTGCGTGAGGACGTCGACGCCGGCGTCGAGGCCCATCGTGTAGGCCCCGGCGGAAGTGGCGTGCGCGACGACCAGCAGGCCGGCCTCGTGCGCGGCGTCGGTGAGCGCGCGGGCGGCGGGCAGCTCCGGGCCGCCGCCACCGGGCGCCTCCAGGACGATCTTCAGGTAGTCGGACCCCGCCGCGACCCGGGCGGCGACGAAGTCCTTGGCCTGCCCGGGATCGGTGATGACGGCTTCGGCGGGCATGCCGGGGATCCGGGCGTGCATCCCGCTCGGCCCGATGGCCGGGATCCCGGCGCTGCGGATGTCGGTCAGGCCCGGCCGGTCGCGCAATGACGCGAGCAGTTCGGCCGAGAAGGTGGCCATGTCGAGGGCCGTCGTGACGCCGTAGCGCGCCAGCTGTTCGAGGTTCTCGGGTCCGTGCAGGTGGATGTGGGTGTCGATGAGCCCGGGCAGCAGGGCGCCGCCACCGCCGTCGACCGTGTCGGCCCCGGCGGGGTCGGTGCCGATCGTGCCGCCGTCGATCACGACCGTGCGCGGCTCGGTGAGCCCGGCGCCGTCGAAGACCCGGACGTTCGTGACGGCGGTCCTGCTCATGCGACACTCCCCGATAAGGAACGGTACTGTTCACTAAGCACGGTACACGGGAAGGGCGGGCGATGCCGGACACGCGGCGACGGGGCGACGACCTGGTGCGGGCGATCTACGCGTCGACGCTGGCCGAGCTGGCGGAGGCCGGCTTCGAGGAGCTGAGCTTCGAGAAAATCGCCCTTCGCGCCCACACCGGCAAAGCGGCGCTCTACCGGCGCTGGTCGACGCCCGCGGAGCTGGTGCTGGCCGCCCTGACCGACCCGGTCGCCGGCTTCGGCGAGACCCCGCCGCCCGGCACCGGTGATCTGCGTACCGACCTGCTGGTGCTGCTCGGCGGTTTCGCCCGGGTGCTCGACGAGCCGCACGGACGCGCGCTGGTCCAGCTGATCACGCAGCGCCGGCGGCACCCGGCGCTGTTCGAGCGGGTCCGCGACCTCGTGTTCCGGCCGCGGCAGGAGCTGATCCTGGAGCTGCTGGGGGAGACCGGCACCGCTCGCCTCGCCGCCGTCGGGCCGCGGCTGGTCCTCGTCGCGCACATCGAGGCCGGGCCGGTCTCCGAGGCCGAGGTCGCCGCGATCGTCGACGAGGTGCTCCTGCCGCTGGTCGGCTAGGTTCGAAGGTCATGGAGAGCGACAACACCCAGAGCGTGTTCGACGTCCTCGCGGAAGCCGCGGCGCTGCCCGGGACCGCCGAAACCATGCTGGTGGACAAGTACTTCGTCGACAAGGCTTCGGCCAGTGCGCGGATCTTCCGGATCTACCGCGAAGTCCCGCTGCACTACCACGACGACTGCGACGAGCACCTCTACCTGCTCAGCGGCGGCGGCACGTTCCACCTGGACGGCGAGGAGTTCGAGGCGAGGCCGGGCATGTTCCTGGCCTTCGAGCGGCGCAAGGTCCACGGCTTCCCGAGCATCACCGCGGAGCCGTTGGTGGTCCTGGCGATCGACGTCCCCCGCCGCCGCCCGGACGACATCGTCTTCGTCGACCCCGCCGCGGGTGACGCGAAGAGCTTCATGGCCCGCAACGCCGACGGCGATTGACGTTTCCCAGCTCGCGATGTCCGGACGTCCAGCTGAGCCACTGTCTCTAATTGCGACAGCCGGGCGGCCGCGACCGTCCTAGGTTCGGTGGGCGGCCGTGCCCGGACGCGGGTGCCGGGCGGTCGCCGGAGGCGACGATGAAGGCGCTGGTCTACCACGGTCCGGGCGCGAAGGCCTGGGAAGACGTCCCGGACGCCGCCGTCCAGGAGCCCACCGACGTGGTCGTGCGCGTCGACACGACCACGATCTGCGGCACCGACCTGCACATCCTGCAGGGTGACGTCGCCGCGGTGACCGACGGCCGGATCCTCGGCCACGAAGCGGTCGGCACGGTGACGGCGGTCGGCGACGCGGTCCGCGCGTTCGCCGTCGGCGACCGGGTGCTCGTCCCGGCGATCACCCAGTGTGGCCGCTGCGAATACTGCGGGCGCGGGATGCCGTCGCACTGCCAGACGGTCGGCGGGATCGGCTGGATCTTCGGTCACCTCATCGACGGCACCCAGGCCGAGCTGGTGCGCGTCCCGTTCGCGGACACGTCGTTGTACGCGGTCCCGGACGATGTCACGAACGAGCAGGCGATCTTCTTGGCCGACTCGCTGCCGACGGGCTACGAGGTCGGCGTCCTGGCCGGCCGCGTCCGCCCGGGCGACACGGTGGCGGTGGTCGGCGCGGGCGCGGTCGGCCTGTCGGCGATCCTGACGACGGGCCTGTGGGGCGCGTCGAAGGTGATCGCGGTGGACTCCAACAAGTTCCGCCTCGAGAAGGCCCTGGACTTCGGCGCGACGGACGCGATCGAAGCCGGCCCGGACACGAAGGCCGACGTCCTGGCCATGACGGACGGCCTGGGCGTAGACGTCTCGATCGAGGCGGTCGGCTACCCCCAGACCCTGCAGACGGCGGCGTCCCTGGTCCGCCCGGGCGGCCGCATCGCGAACATCGGCGTCCACGGCGTCCCGGTGGAGCTGCCGATGCAGGAGATGTGGATCCAGAACGTCACGCTGACGATGGGCCTGGTGGACACGGTCTCGATCCCGACCCTGCTGAAGATGGTGTCCTCGGGCCGCATCCCGGCGGAGAAGATGGGCACGCACACGTTCACCTTCGCGGAGATGGACGAGGCGTACGAGGTCTTCGCCAACGCGGCCGCCAACTCGGCGCTGAAGGTGGTCATCACCCCCTGACGCGCGGTGGGCGGCTCGGCGTCAGGTCATCGTCGGGTCGCCCCAGGCCAGCTCCGCCGGCCGCCCCGCCCGGGGCCGCACCGAAACGGCGGCACCGCCGAAGGGCGAGCCGCCCACGCCGGGACGGGACATCTCCAGCCGCAGCCGGAGCGCCCCGGTGACGTCGAGGTCGATCGTGGCCGGCTTCCCGAGCGCCACCTGGTGGGTCGACTGCGGAGCGCCGTCGAGAAAGACCTGGAAGTGCCCGACCTGGAACGGGTCGGCGGCATCGTCGAGCACCCCGACGACCGCGGTCAGCCGCTGGTAGTGGCCGCCGAGATCCATCTCGACGTACCCGTCCGAGCCGGTCGGGCGCTTGGTGGGCCGCAGCACGATGCTGTTGTCGTAGCGGATCCCGTCGATCAGGGCGCTGCCACGGCGAATTCCGTTGCTGGCGACGACCCACGGCAGCTCACTGGCCGATACCTGTTTCACGGGCGCTTCGCCGTTTCCGCGCCACTGCCCCCGCTGGGGAATCGAGTACTGACCCCGCCCGGTGATCGCCGCCAGGAGTTCGGTCACTCCGGCTTCCGTGAACTCCTCGATCTCGTACCTCGTCGTCGAGTAGGCGTTCAGGAAGGTCGGGATCTCCTCGATCGAATGCCCTGGGAGCACGACGGGAAGGACCCGTTTGGCGCCGTCGCGGAGGTCCTTGGTCAGCTTGTCGCGGATGATCGCGGTTTCGAACTGGGCCCCGCGCCCCTCGTCCGGCGGCGCCAGCCCCTCGGCCCGGTCCTTGTAGAGGCGCGACGCCACGACCAGGATGAAGTCCGCGTCGCGCAGGTGCTCGGTCGCCCACAGGGACCAGTCCCGGCGTTCGTTGTCGTACCACCGGTCCAGCACGACCTCGAGCCCGATCCGGCCGTGCAGGAACGTCGCGAACCGCCGGACCTGTTCTTTGTGCTCCGGGGTGTCGTGGGAGTAGCTGACGAACACCCGCGGCGCCTCGTCGTCGGGCATCGACACTCCTCTTGAAGGGCGGGTCGGAGATTCACCGAGCCGGACCATCGTCTTTCCGGAAACATTTATCGAGCGGTCGGACTTGATCGCTACGCAGTCATCTATCCATTTTCCGTGGATCTGTCAAGGTTTGATCGGTGACCTTCCGGTTTCGTGGCCAGTAAATGTCCAGAATCTGTCAGGTTTCTCGTCTATCTCGGCGAGGTGTGTCGATCTAGGCTGTGATCCGCCTGGTGGGGAGCGGTGAAGGAGCGACGGCACGCGTGTACCAGTACGACGTCTTCATCAGCTACCAACGTGGCGACCGGGTGGTTCCGGCCTGGGTCAGGAATCATTTTCACCCACGGCTGTCGGAATTGCTGGACAGCAATCTCGACCGTGAGGTGAAGGTCTTCTTCGACGAGACCCTGCCCACCGGTTCGCACTGGCCGGCGGAACTGCGGACCGCGCTGCAACGCACGCGGATCCTGGTGCCGGTGTGTTCTCCGAAGTACTTCCAGAGCGAGTGGTGCCTCGCCGAATGGCACTCGATGGCGAAACGTGAGGAACTGGTCGGCCGCGCGACGCCGGAGCGACCGCGACGGCTGATCTACCCCGTGATCTTCTGCGACTCGCGGAACTTCCCGGCGTACGCGCACGAACGCAGCATGTGGGATCTGAAGAAGTGGAATCTGCCCTACGAGCACTTCCAAGCTTCGCCGGCGTACCTGGAGTTCCACCAGCAGATCGAGAAGATCGCCGAGGAGCTCGAAGTGCTGATCGACCTCGCGCCGGACTGGCGGCCGGACTGGCCCGTCGACACCCCGATGCCGGAGCCGCCGAACCGGCCCCGGATGCCGAGGTTCTGAGGCATGCCGGGGTCGGTCTTCACCTTCTACTCCTACAAGGGCGGCGTCGGCCGCAGCTTCACCCTGGCCAACGTCGCCGTGTTGCTGGCGCGGTGGGGGAACCGGGTGCTGTGCCTGGACTGGGACCTGGAGGCCCCCGGCCTGAGCGACTACTTCCGGGAGAAGCTGACCGGTCCGCCCCTGCGGGGGGTCGTCGACCTCGTCGACGACTTCCGCGCCGGCCGGTTCGACCCGGCGATGCACATCACCCGGCTGACCGGAGTCGGCGCGCTCGACTTCGTCGCCGCCGGGCGCGAAGGAGCCGGGTACGCCGGGCGCGTCCAGGACATCGACTGGGAAGGCCTTTACGACGAGGGGTTCGGCGACTACCTCGAGCGGTGCCGCGAGTGGTGGACGGCCGAGTACGACTTCGTCCTGATCGACAGCCGCACCGGGATCTCCGACATCGGCGGCATCTGCACCGCGCACCTCCCGGACCACCTCGTGGTCCTGTTCACCGCGAACATGCAGAGCGTCCGCGGGGCCGTCGACCTCGCCCGGCGCGCGGACGTCGCCCGCGACCGGATGCCGTTCGACCGGCCGCGCCTGACCGTGCTCCCGGTGCTGTCCCGGTTCGACAACCGCGAAGAGTACGACCGGTCGGAGAAGTGGCGGCGCATCTGCGTCGAGGAGACGGCGGACCTGTACCGGACGTGGCTCGACCAGACCGTGGACGCCGACACGATGTCCCGGCACCTGACCCTGCCCTACGTCTCGTACTGGAGTTTCGGCGAGCAGCTGCCGGTCCTGGAGGAGGCGACGCCGAGCGCCGACCAGATCGGCTTCGCCCTGGAGACGGTCGCCGCGGTGATCGGGCACCGGCTGGACCGCACCGACCTGCTGGCGGGCAACCGCGACGCGTATGTCGCGACGGTCCGCGAAGTCCGGCGCGAGTTCGCGCACGAGGTCCGGGTCAGCATCCCGCGGTCCAGCGTGAAGGTCGCGAACGCGCTGGTCGCCGAGCTGGAGCGGCTCGACGTCCGGGTCGGGAAGTCGCTGTCGGGCGACCGTTCCCTGCTCGCCCGGGCCGAGGACGACGCCCGGCACCTGTGCCTGGTCATCGACGGCAAGGTCAGCCGCTGGCAGTCGGCGGAGATCGAGCTGTTCCTGCACCGGACGCTCGGCCAGGACCGCCGCGTCATCCCGGTGCTCACCCCGGGCACCGAGCCCAACGCACTCCCCGGTTACGTCGGCAACCTCCGCTATCTGCGGCTGGGGCCGTCCCGCGGCCCGGCCGAGGTGGCCCGCGACCTGGTGGGCCAGCTCCAGGGCTTCACCCCGCTCGTCGACGCGGACGAACCCGATCTCGCCGCGCTGCTGCGCCAGACCCTCCAGGCGTGGCTGCGCCCACCGCTGTGGGACCTCGTCGACGAGGTGGTCCAGGACCTGCGCGCGGCCGCCGGCGGCGGCGATGACGCGCGGGTCAAGGACCTCGCGGCGGACCTCGCACTCGTCATCAAACCCCGTTCCCCGAACGGCGACCGCCACCACGGCGTTCCGCTCGAGACCCGCAAGTCGATCGACATGCTTCTCCACGTCCTCGACGCCCGGGCGAAGACCACGTTTCAGCACACGAACCACCGGAAGGACCTCGGATGACCGACCGCTTGGGACACAAGCAGACCGCGGCGATGTTGACGCTGATGGTGCTGGGCCGGGAGGTGCCCAACCCCGAACTGCAGGAACGAGTGGGGTTCACCCTGACCGGCAAGGACCGCACCCAGCTGAACGACACCGGGTACGTCGCCAGCGCGAAGGTCGGCCGCACGTTCGTCCACCAGCTGACCGACAGCGGATGGGCATGGTGTGAGGCGGAGATGCAGGAACAGACCCCGCCACCGCCGCGGCCGCAGAGCGTTCTCTGTTCGGCGCTGTACCTCGTCCTGGGCGGCCTCAGTGGGTTCTTGCGCCAGGAGAAGCTCCGGCCTGCCGACGTTTTCGGCGTCGAGGCCGATGTCGAACCGGAGCTCGAACCGGAGTCGGAAGACCTCGAGGGCCGGATCCGGATCGCCTACCGGGAACTGGTCAAGGAACCGCGCGGCTGGATCGGGCTGGTCGACCTGCGGCTCAAGCTCGGCGCGCCCGCAGACGAGGTCGACGCCGTGCTGAAGCAGCTGAGCGGGGCCGGGAAGATCCACCTGGTGCCGGAGGACAACCGCAAGGCCCTCACCGCCGCCGACCACGAGGCGGCGATCCGGATCGGTGGTGAGGACAACCACCTGCTCTCGATCGAGGCGCTGTGATGGACGAACTGGCAGCGTTGGCGGCATTGAGGTTCGACTGGGCGGACACCCCCGACCACGTTTGGCGGGATTCGCCGTACCACGTCGACGGGCTGCACGCCGACGCCCTCACTGCGCTCGACACCGGCATCCGCGACGCCGCGGCCAGCGACGGCCCGAGCCCGATCGGCCTGGTGCTGCGTGGGCTGAAGGGCGTCGGCAAGACCCACCTGCTGGGTTTGGTCCGCCGTCAGGTGCACCGCGCGCGTGGCTATTTCTTCCTCGCCGAGGTCACCGCCGCGGACGCGTTTTGGGACAACACGGCCGAGGCGTTGCGCCGGGGGCTGTCCCGGCCGGACGAGTCGGGCGAGTCGCAGCTGAAGAGCTTCCTGCTGCGTGTGTGCCTGCGGGCTCAGGTCGACGCCGAGGTCACGACGAGGCTCCGGCGGGGCCGCGGGGTGACCTCGGACGATGTCGAGGCGTTTGTCGACGGGGTAGCGCATCTCGACGAGACGGTCGCCTACGACTGCGGTGACACGGCCCGTGCGCTCGTGCTCCTCGCGAGCCGGGACCGGAGCGCCCGGTACATCGGCGAGGACTACCTCGACGGGGACGACGAGCTCACGTCCGATGCCAAGGACTGGGGCATCCGGCCGCGCCCGAAACCCGCTCGCGCCCTCGTGCAGGAGATCACCCGGCTGCTCGCCCTGACCGGTCCGGTCGTGATCGCCGTGGACCAGCTCGACACCCTCGTCGCGCGGTCGGTGAAGCGGACGCAGCAGATCGGGGACAGCACCGAAGAAGACCTGCTCGTGGCGGAGATCGCCGACGGGCTCATGGGGCTGCGCGAAGTCACCCACAAGACCCTGACGGTGCTGGCCTGCTTGCCCAGCACGTGGGAGCAGATCAAGACGAAGGCCGCCGGCACCGTGCCCGATCGCTTCCGCGAGTCGGTGACGCTCGGCCGGATCACCGACGCCCGGCTCGGCCGGGCCCTGGTGGAAAAGCGGCTCGGCGTGGCCTACCGGGCCATGGAGTTCACGCCGCCCCACCCGACCTGGCCGGTGGCGCTCGAAGCCTTCGAACGGCCTTGGGAGCAGTGGACCCCGCGAGTCCTGTTGCAACGCATCGTGGCTCACATCGACACGTGCCTGCGCACCGGGCAGGTCACAGAGCTCACGTCCTTCGACGAACAACCTCCGGTGCCGGTCGCTCCGTTGCGGACCGTACTGGAAACAGACCAGTTCGCTGCGCTCGACGCCGAGTTCGAGAAGCTGAAGGCCGAGGCCGATCCCGAGAAGCTGCGCAACGAGAAGACCGAAGACAAGGTCATGCCCAACCTGCTGTCGGCCGCGTTGCGCAGCTGGATCACCGAAGTCGGGGACGACAACCTGGAATGGGTGTGCGAGCACCAGAACGGGCGCGGCGAACTGCACGCCTGGCTCACCCGGACGGTCGACGAGGCGTCGGATCTCCAGGAGCACTGGGGATTCCGGGCGATCGCCGCCCGCGACGCCCGGGCCGCGCTGAGCCGCTTCCGCAAGGCCCGGTCGGCGGCGGGACAGCGACCGGGCGCGGACAACCGGCACCTCGTCATCATCCGGGCGCTGAAATGGTCGCAGGGCAAGAAGACCCGGGAGGAGGTCGGCGCCTTCGAGACCGCGGGAGGACGCACCAAGCCGTTGTCCGACCCGGACGTGCGTACGTTCTGGGCGCTCGACCGGATGCTGGAGACCGGTGGTCGCGAGCTGCACGAATGGCTCGTCGACCGGCGCCCCGCCAGCCGCTCGGAGCTGTTGTCGGCGGTGTTGCCGCCGCCGTCGAACGGGCAGCGCTCCGAGGTGAAGGGGCCGTCGCCGGGGCAGCCTGCCGAAGGGACCCATCCGCCGCCGGTGGTGGGTGAGCAGCGTGGGGACGAAAAGCATCCGCCGCCGGTGGACGGAAAGCGCGCCGAGGAGGCGCACCCGCCGCCCGCTGAAGGGGAGATCACGCTCGGCACGGTTGTCGGGTCGGGGGTGCCGGTGCGGATCGGGCTTTCGGCGCTGCGCAAGCACGCCGCGATCTTCGCCGGGTCCGGGTCGGGGAAGACCGTGCTGCTCAGGCGGATCGTGGAGGAGTGCGCTCTGCTGGGGGTTTCCGCGATCGTCCTGGACCCGAACAACGACCTCTCGCGTCTCGGGGACGCCTGGCCCGAGCCGCCGGCCGGGTGGGGGCCCGATGACGCCCAGCTGGCCAAGCGGTACCTGGCGGAGACGGACGTCGTCGTGTGGACGCCCGGGCGGGCGACCGGGCGGCCGCTCGCGTTCCAGCCCCTGCCGGACTTCGGCGGCGTCCTCGACGACGCCGACGAGTTCACGGCGGCCGTCGAGGTGGCGGTGGCGACGCTGGCGCCGCAGGCCCGGCTCACCGGGACCACGGTCAAGGCGAACATCGGCCTGGCGGTGTTGCGCCAGGCCGTGATCCATCACGCGCGGACCGGGTCGCGCAGCCTGCCGGACCTGATCGAGCTGCTGTCGGACCTGCCCGACGACGTCAGCAACCTCAACGACGCCAGGCGGATCGCGGCCGACCTGGCCGAGGTGCTGAAGGCAGCGATGGTCAACGACCCGCTGTTCGCCGGCGGCGGTGAGCCGGTGGACCCGGGCGTGCTGCTGACGCCGGCGCCGGGGCACCGGGCGCGGGTGTCGGTGATCAGTTTTGTCGGGCTGCCGGCGGAGGAACAGCGGCAGAACTTCGTCAACCAGCTGCAGATGGAGCTGTTCGCCTGGATCAAACGCAACCCGGCGGGCGACCGGCCGCTGGGAGCGTTGTTCGTGATGGACGAGGCGCAGATGCTCGCGGCGTCGGGCACGCTGACGGCGAGCACGCGCAGCACGATCGTGCTCGCGTCCCAGGCGCGGAAGTACGGCTTGGGGTTGCTGTTCGCGACGCAGGCGCCGAAGGGGCTGCACAACCAGGTGGTCGGCAACGCGATGACGCAGTTCTTCGGCCGCCTCAACAGCCCGGCCCAGATCGCGGCGGCCAACGAGCTGGCCCGCGCGAAGGGCAGCCCGGTCGCGGACATCTCGCGGCTGGAGCGCGCGCAGTTCTACGTGGCGGGGGAGGCGTTCGGCTTCCGGCAGGTGGCGACACCGCTGTGCCTGACCCACCACCCGGCGAGCCCGTTGCGCCTGGAGGAGGTGATCAGCCGGGCCCGGGAAGCCTGAACCTGTCGATCCGGGCGTCGCTCGTTCGACGCGTGGGTGAAGGAGGTTCTCCCGTGTCCCAGGTGATCTTGTACATGTCGATGTCCCTCGACGGCTTCATCGCCGGTCCGGACGACCGAGCCGGCCAGGAGCTCGGCCGTGGTGGCGGGCGGTTGTTCGACTGGCTGGACGAGCGGCTGGGGGAGGGGGTGAACGGTCAGGTCTACCGCGAGGCTTTGGCCACCGGCGCGGTGATCTCGGGCCGCCGGACGTTCGAGCTGGCCGGTCGGTGGCGGGGCGACCACCACGACGGCGTTCCGATCCACGTCCTGACGCACCACGTGGACCCCGGCGACGAGCCGCCCGGAAGCGCGCGGTTCTACACGGACGTCGTCGCGTGTGTGACCGAAGCGGTGCAGGCGGCCGGCGGCCGGCCGGTCATGGTGCACGGCGCGGGGGCGGCGCAATCGTTGCTGCGCGCGGGTTTGCTCGACGAGCTGGAGATCCACCTGGTCCCGGTCCTGCTCGGCGGCGGCCGGCGGTTGTTCGCGGAGTCGGAGCGGGTCGA
Organism: Amycolatopsis sp. NBC_01307; assembly: GCF_035975215.1. Lineage (NCBI taxonomy): Bacteria > Bacillati > Actinomycetota > Actinomycetes > Pseudonocardiales > Pseudonocardiaceae > Amycolatopsis > Amycolatopsis sp. NBC_01307. Next base: position 2,579,949 of record NZ_CP108403.1, read on the forward strand.
GCTGGACGTCGTCCGGCGGCTCGACGGGAACGGCGTGACCCACCTCCGCTACGCAGTTTCCGGTTGAGCAGAGGGCTGAGCGTCGTCGCCGATTCGGTGCCGGCCTTCCGTGATGATCACGTCCGACTTGTGGTGGACGTTCTGCACCTCTCGCACGACTCGCTGCCAGTGCCGGATGGACGCGCCCGGCATGTCGGCTTCTCGGAGGATCTCGACCCGGTCCTGGCCGTTCAGCCAGATCAGGAACGAGCGATCCACCACGTTCAGCCGCCGGGCGCCGAAGTCGTAGTCGAGGACGATCGGGCTGATCTCGAGGTGGTGCATCTGGAATTCGGCGATGTTCGGCAGTTCCTTGAGGAGGTCGCGAGCGCTCGGACCGGTCCCCAGGCCGAACAATTCGATGAAGTTGACGATCTCTGTGACCTGGAGGCCGCCTTTGAGCCGGGCGACATCGCTGGCGATCACGGTGTACAACGTCCACTGGTAGATCTCGGCCAGGTCGGCGCTCGGTCCGGCAGAAAAGCTGTCGATGAAACTCGTGGACCTGCTCGACTGGTCGCGAACGATGTCCTGCATCAGCTTCTTCGCGAGTTCCAGGGACCCTACCTGACGGACCTTGCCCTCGGAGTCGCCGATGATTCCGGCGGCGACGCACGCCTGGTAGCAGACCTGCTGCACAACCCAGACGCTGCCCAGGCAGTTCTCCAGGATGTGGTCGCGGAAGTGATCGTCGAACTTGAGACCGATCAGATTTTCACCTTTTTCGATCACGTCCTCCAGTTCGGCTTTCGACCAGTGATCGGCGTTGACCGTGGCTATCCGGCTGCCCAGGTCGCCGTTGAACCTGAGCAGCTTGTTGTCGTCCAGCCAGACGCCGATCATGATGAACCGATGGATCGAATAGTCGAAGTAGCCCTTCAAGGCTCTTGAGAAAGACTTCTGCACACTGTTCGGCAGATAGTGGAAGTCTTCCAAGATGATCAGGGAAGTGACTTGATGGACTCGAGTGCTCGGATCATGTCGTTGATGTCTTCGGGATCGAGCTCCAGCGGTTCTGTGGTGCGCGTTCGCTCCTGGGAATTCTCGAGCTCCTCGCCGGTCGAGGTCGTCAGGCCGAACGCGGAGATCTTGAAGTTCAGGTCGATCTTCGCGTTGATCTTCGATTTCCCGGAAACGCTGGTCGAGCTCGAGCGTTCGACGCGGTACCCGACGGCCTTCAGGATCGCCGCGTTCAACTCCGACAGGCTGGCGATCTCGATGCAGGCCACCACGACGTGGGGCTTGTCGTTGATGTTCCACTTGCGCAGGCAGGTCTTACCCTGCTTCGACGAGCCGTGGATGACGATGTGGTGGTTCTGGTTCAACGCGAGGAAGAGTTTGTTGTCGACCTTGTCGCGCTCGACGTAGTTCTTCGGCAATTCGCGGGATATGCCGAAGACTTCATCGACGAATGTCAGTTTGAGACTGTCTTCGGGAAATCTCGGATAATTTCCGACGAACTTCCCGGAATCATCGACGAAGTTCACGGATCCACCCTGCCGACATCGATCGTTTCAGTGACGAAGTACGACAGTAGACTCCGCTGGCCCGGTCCCGGGGCACGACCCCGGGACCGAACGCGGTCGATGTCAGTCGGCGTCGGGGAAGTGGATGTCGGCGATGTGGACGTCGACGCCCTCGACGTCGAGGCCGAGGAACTTTTCCACCGCGTCGATCACGTCGGTGCGGATCTTCTCGGCCAGGGCCTTGACGGCGTGGCCGAAGTCGATCACCACGGAGATGGTGATCGTGGCGACGTCGCCGTCTACCGCTACCTCGACGTCGTCGCTGGTGAGTTCGTGGACGCCCTCGGCCTTGCGGGCCACCCGGTACACGATCTTCACCACGACGTCGTCGCCGATGGTGGTGGCGCCGCGGGTGCCGGCGGCGGGGCGGGCGGCGGCCGCGACTACTCGCTCCGCCTCGTCTACGACCTCGACCGCCGCTACGGGTTCGACCACCACGGCCTCAGTCTCGACCGGCGTCGCGACTCGGTCGGTTTCCTCTTCGGGCACCTCGACGACAGAGTCCGCGGCCGCCTCGTCGGACTCCTCGGTGACGGCCTCGTCTTCGACGTCGTCCGCCGCCTCGTCTTCGACGTCGCTGGAAGCCTCGTCGGTTTCGGTGTCGACGGCCTCGGCGTCTTCGGAGGCGGAGACCGAAGCGTCCTCGGTCGCGACGTCCTCGGCGTCCTCAGCGGGTTCGGTGGTCTCGGCCGCGTCGGCCTCGATCTCTTCTGTGGCAACGACTTCGGGAGTGTTTTCGGCCGGGGGGTACCCGCCGGTGGCGGGGGTGCCGGAGTTGGGGCGGCCGAAGATGCTGTTGATGACGTCGGACATGGGTTCCCCTTTTCGGGAGCGACGACTTCGGGTGGGGACGAACAAGACGGCGCCACTATAGGGCATGACCGTGACCCCGATCACGTACCCCGCCGTCGGGTTTTCCCTTGTGTCCCAAAGATGTCCACAATCCGCGCGACGTCACTCGCGGTGGTCGGGCGGTGACGCGGCCCCGGCTCGGGAGCCGGGGCCGCGCCCGCTCAGCTCACCCGTGGCGGAAGCACAGCGTCCCCCACTGGAAGCCCGCGCCGATGGACGAGACCACGTACGTGTCGCCCCGGCGGACCGCGCCCTGGCCGAACGCCGAGTGCAGCGACGTGAACACGCCGGCCGAACCGGTGTTGCCCAGGCGGTCCACCGTGATCGGCGCCCGCGAGCGTGACACGCCCAGCTTGTCCAGCGCCGCCGTGATGATGTTCAAGTTCGCCTGGTGCAGGAAGAAGTGCGTGATCTCCTCCACCGACAAGCCGGCGTCGTCGACCGCCCGCAGGATGCTGTCCGGCAGGCAGCGGGTCGCGGTGTTCCAGACCGCGCGGCCGTCCATCTTCAGGTAGTGGTCCGACGCCGACGCGGCGGCCGGCGGGAGGCGCGAACCGCCCGCCGGGATCTCGACGTCGTACGACAGCTCCGTGCCGAAGTCCCAGCCCAGCAGCCCGCCGGACGACGACGCGTGGGTCAGGACGGCCGCGCCCGCCGCGTCTCCGAAGAACACGCGCGTCGTGCGGTCGGCCGGGTCGGTGACGCGGGACGCGCAGTCCGCGGCGATGACCAGCACCGTCGACGCCGCCGACGTCTGCAGCAGGTGCGCCGCGAGGAACAACGCCTGGACGCCGTTCGCGCACGCCGCTTGCGTGATGTCCAGCGTCAGCGCGCGGTCCGCGCCCAGCAGCTCCTTCACGATCAGTGCCGTCGAGGGGAGGGGCTGGTCGTAGGTGTAGGTCCCGACGATGATCGCGTCGACGTCGCGGGCGGTGATGCCCGCCGCGGCCAGCGCGGAGTGGGCCGCCGCCACGCACATGTCCGACGTCGCGCGGTCCGGCGCGAGCCGGCGGCGGACGCGGATGCCCGTGCGGCTGATGATCCACTCGTCCGACGTGTCGAGCGTCGCGGCCAGCTCCGCGTTCGTGACGATGTCCGGCGGCAGGTGGACGCCGGTGCCGGTGATCGTGACCGGGACGGCCAGCGCGCTCACACCGCACCGCCCGCGAAAACGCTGCGCGCCGGGCTGAGCTGCTGGGAAAGGTCGGTGTAGAACCGGCCCGACTCGCACGGGCGGCCGAGCAGGATGCGGCGGGCCGCCTCGGCGCACAGCGCGCCACCGAGCGCGACGCCGGACGCCAGCTGCGGCCAGCTGCTCAGCGTGCGCCCGAGCTCGTTGAACGACGCGGCCAGCTCGGGGCTGATCCGGTCGGCGTCCACCATCGCCAGGATGAGGTCGACCTTCTCCTGGTAGCCGAGGTCGGCCAGATCGACGGACTTCACGTCGCCGAGCAAGCCGTGCAGCAGCGCCCGGTCGGGCTCCCGGTCGAACCGCTCGACGTCGAGCATGCCGCGGTCGTTGCAGTCCATCACCACCGGGATGCCGAGGTCACGCGCGTACTCGCGGGCCGCGATCTTCACCCACGGCGTGTCGCACTCCTCGACGAGCAGGTCGATCCCGCCGGCGAAGAAGTCCTCGATGGTGTCCGCGGTCAGCCCGTCGCGCTCGATCTCGATGTCGAGGTACGGGTCGATCTCGAACATCTGCCGCGCGGAGAGCACGGCCTTGTTGACGCCGAGGTGGTGCACGCCGGCGCGCAGCCGGTTCAGGTTGGACAGCCCGAAGTCGTCGAAGTCGGCCAGGCGGTACGCGCCGCCGATGCCTTCCAGCGCGAACGTCAGCGCCGCGCTGTTGCCGACCGAAAGGCCGATGATCCCGATCCGCTTGCCGAACAGGTCACGCTGTTCCGGGCGCTCGATCCGGCCGCGGTTGCGGTCGGTGCGGACGAGCCGGAACTCCTCGCGCGGCAGCACGTGCACCAGCCGTCCCGACCACGGGTACCACACCCAGGTGCCGTACTCCCACGCCGCGACGCCGGTCAGCTGCTCGCGCTTCTTCCGGTCGATCTCGGCGTCGTCCCGGCACGCCGGTTCGCGGCTGCGGACCAGTTCGGTGAGCTGCTCGTCGAGGGTGTCGTGGACTTCGCGGACGTCGCCGGAGGCCAGCAGCCGGGTGAGCGCGTCGTGGTCGGCCGCGGTGAACAGCACCGGCCGCCAGACGTCGCGGTCGGGCGTGGCGGCCTCGGTCAGCGTGAGCGGCGCCGCGCGGGGCGCCCGCGGTGCGGGGAGCAGCGGCGACGGGCCGCTCGCCGCGATGAGCGGGAACTCGTCCCGCAGCCGCGTCACGAGGTCGTGCTGCCGGCCCGCGCCGTCGAGCACGCGGTGGAACATGATCACGACGTCCTCGGTGTAGCGCGGGACGTAGCGGCGGGTACCGGGCACCGGCCGGAAGCCGAACCGTTCGTGGAACCGGTCCTGGCCGTCCTTCGTGCCGGACGTGCCGATCATCGCCCGCGCGCCCAGGTGGTGGGCCGCGCCGATCGCCAGCGCGTTGAGGTACTGCCCGAGCCCGAGCTTGCGGGCCCGGTGCTCGACGACGAGCCGGCTGTGCTCGAACACCTCGGACAGCGGAATGCCTTCGGCCGCCAGGAGTTCCTCGTAGCTCGCGTCGCCGAGGTAGGCCCGGGACTGGAACCGCTCACCGGAGTCCGGTGCAGACAGCCGGATGTAGCCCAGCGGCTCACCACCGGGACTGCGGCGGGCGATGAAGTGCCACGCGCCGAAGTCGAGGTCCTGGTCGTCGGCGTGGGAGCCGTCCGAGCGGAGGAACGCGGGGCGGCGGCCGTGGTCGAACAGGATCCGGGCGCGCAGCTCGCGGACCGCGTCGATCAGAGTGTGGTCGCCGGCGCCCGGCTGTGGCCCGAGGAACGCGGTGACGTGCCAGTCCGGCGAGCCGGGCTGCGGGGACCACGATTCGCGGGGGCCGGGGTGGTTCAGGTCGGTCAAGTTCCGTCTTTTCTCAAGGAGTTCCGGGGGACCTGTCCGGCCGCGGCGAGCGTGGTCCGGACCAGGGCAGGCGGGACACTAGCAGCGGGCGGACGGCCCGGCCCGGCGGTGCGCCGCGGCGATCTTCCCGCTCGGCCCAGCCGGGAAATCCTTTACTCGCAGGAGAATCTACGGTGTGTCACAGACGACGACCACGAATGATGAAGATCGAGAGACACCGCCACCCGATGGAGTGGCGGTGTCTCTCGCAGGGCGACGGAGAGAAGATCAAGCCGGCTACGCTCCACAGAGGATTGTGGTCGGCTTCACAAGCGCGTCTTCACCCCCGCGGGGGAGCGTCAACGGTGGCCGAACAGTCCAAAAGGGACACTCGACGCGAGCGCCCGGTACCCGGCCGGCTTGAGGTGCAGGTGGTCGCCGGCGTCGTAGGCGGGCCGCAGCTGCCCGGGCGCGGCCGGATCGCGGGCCACGCGGTCGAAGTCGAGCACCGCGTCGAAGTGGCCGCGGATCCACGTGTTGACCCGCTGCCGAGGCGCTTCGCGCCCGGGGGTGTCGTAGGGGGCGTTGCCGCCGAACGGCGTCAGCGTTGCGCCGTAGACGCGGATGTCCCGCGCGTGATGATCTGGTCGTAGGCGTCGATCAGGTCGTCCGCGGTCTGCGCGGCGGCTCCGGTGGCCGCGGTGCCGATGTCGTTCACGCCTTCGAAGACGATGGCCCATTCGACGCCGCTCAGGAAGTACCAGTGGTCGGCCGGGGTCGCGCCCGGCAGGTCCGCGGCGGTCACCTGATCACCCGGCGCCAGATACGACGGCGTGAGCGAGCCCGGGTGGGAGGTGACCGTCGTCGACGGCTTGCCGTGGAAGGCGTTCGGGAGAATCGTCAGGGCCCGCCGAAGTCCGTGAATGCCACATCGAGGGACACTAAGTCCCTCGATGTGGCATTCACGGACTTCCGGGGTGTGCTCAGCCGCAGGCAGATCCGGGGCCGCCTGCGGAGAGGCGGGCGGTCTGGCGCAGCGAAGCGTCGAAGGGGCGCTTCACACCGAGAACTCCGGCGCCAGTACGCGATCGAACCCGACCTCCCGGCGGGGCCCGGACAGCGTGCAGTGCAACGTCGCGACGATCTGCTCGCTCGACGTGCCGACGCGCAGTTCGACGTCGCCCGGCTCGACCAGGCGGTGACCCGCGCGGCCGGTGTAGGACGTCAGGTCCGCGTGCAGGCCGATGTCCAGGACCTTCGCCTCACCGGGCTCGAGGTCGACCCGGCGCGCGGCGATCAGCTGACGCTCCGGGCGGGCCACCTCGGCGACCGGGTCGTGCAGGTACACCTGGACGACTTCGGACGTCGGCCGGTCGTGGTCGTTGCGCAGCGTCACCCGGACCTGGCAGGTGCCGTCGGTCGGCCACAGCGATCCCGTCGCGCTGACGTCCTGCCAGGTCGCGGGCGCGTAGGAAAGCCCGTGCCCGAAGGGGTACAGCGGTGTCGGGTCGACCGTGCTGACCTCGCTGCGCCGGCCGAGCGGCGCCGCCAGGTACGTCGACGGCTGGCTCGCGCCGGCCGCCGGGAAGCCGACCGGCAGCCGGCCCGAGGGGTTGATCCGTCCACTGAGGACACTCGCGAGCGCGGGCGCGCCCTCTTCGCCGGGGTAGAAGCCGCAGACGATCGCGGCCAGCCTCTCTGCCTGCCGCGACAGCTCGTACGGTCGCCCGGACAGCAGGATGAGGATCACCGGCTTGCCCGTCGCGAGCAGGGCTTCGAGGAGTTCCTCCTGCCGGCCGGGCAGCCGCAGGTCGGGCGCGTCGCAGCCCTCACCGGACGTTCCGCCGCCGAACAACCCGGCCCGGTCGCCCAGCACGGCGACGCAGACGTCCGCGGCCGCCACGGCCGAGACGGCCTCGGCGATCCCGTCGTCGTCCCCGCCGACCACCGGGCAGCCCAGCGCGTAGGTGACGTCGTGGTCGGCCCGCAAGGCCTCGACGACCGTGGGCACCTCGACGCCGAACGGGACGTCGGGGTGGTGGACGCCGACGTGCAGCGGGAACGAGTAGCAGCCCATCATCGCGCCGGCCGCGTCCGCGCGCGGGCCGACGACGGCGACCCGGCGGCCGGGGGCCAGCGGGAGCGCGCCGTCGTTGCGCAGCAGCACGATGGAGCGTTCGGCCACCTCACGGGCCAGGTCCCGGGACTCCGCGTCGTCGAGGTCGATCTCCTCCGGCACCTCGGGCGCCCAGTCCGCGTCGAGCAGGCCCAGCTCGCACTTCTGGCGCAGCACGCGTTCGAGGGCCCGGTCGACGACGGCGGCATCGACCGAGCCCTCTTCCACCGCGGCGAGCAGCGGCTCGCCGTAGCAGTCCATGGTGGGCAGTTCCACGTCGACGCCCGCGGTCAGGGCCTGGCCGGCGGCGTCGCCGCGGTCGGCGGCGACGCCGTGCAGCCGGTGCAGGAACGCCACCGAGAAGTAGTCGGCGACGAGCGTGCCCGTGAACCCGTAGGTGTCGCGCAGCAGATCCGTCAGCAGCGCCTGGTCGGCGACGGCCGGGACGCCGTCGACGTCGGTGTAGGAGTTCATCACCGAGCGGGCGCCCGCGCGCAGGGCCAGCTCGAACGGCGGGAGCAGGACGTCCGCGATTTCGCGCGGGCCCACGGAAACCGGCGCGAGGTTGCGCCCCGCGCGGGAGGCGGAGTACCCGACGAAGTGCTTCAGCGTGGCGACGACGCCGGCCGACTCGAGGCCCGCGACGTAGGCGCTGCCGATCGTACCGACCAGGTACGGGTCCTCGCCGATGGTCTCTTCGACGCGGCCCCAGCGCAGGTCGCGGGCGACGTCCAGGACCGGCGCGAGGCCCTGGTGCACGCCGAGGCCCACCATGGTCCGGCCGATCCGTTCGGCCATGCGGCGCACCAGGTCCGGATCGAAGCTCGCGCCCCACGACAGCGGCGCGGGGAAGATGGTGGCCTGCCACGCGGCGAGCCCGGTGAGGCACTCCTCGTGCACCATGGCGGGAATCCCGAACCGGCTGCTCGTGATGATCTGCCGCTGGGTGCGTGCCAGGCTGCGGGCGCCGATCACCGGGTCGACCGGGCGGGTGCCGAACACCCGGGTCAGCTGGCCGATCCCGTGCCGGGCCAGGTCGTCGAGGTCGATCACGGCGTCGACGAACTCGTGCTGGTGCGGGGCCATCTCGCCGCCGGCGTCGATGCCGACCCAGACGCCGTAGAGCTGGCCGAGCTTTTCGCGCGGGGTCATCCGCCCCATCAGCGCGCGGACGCGCTCGGCCGGGTCGGCGGTGGGGTCACGCCAGGGCTCCGCTGATTTGGGGGCCTCGGTGGGCTGCGTGGTCAAGGCTGTCCGCCCTTCGTAGGGGAGAAGATCAGGGGAGGGCGCGGGTCGAGCGCCGCACCACCAGGCCGGTGTCCAGGGTGAGGTGGGTGCGCTCGACGGCGTCGCCGTTGATCAGCGCGATGAGCATGCTGATCGCGCGGTGGCCCATCTCGCGGATCGGCTGGTCCACTGTGGTCAGTGGCGGGCTGCAGAGCGCCGACTCGGGCACGTTGTCGAAGCCCACCACGGAAAGGTCTTCGGGCACCGAGAGACCCAGCTCACGGGCCGCGCCGACGGTCGCGATGGCCGAGATGTCGTTCGCGGCGAACACCGCGGTCGGCCGGTCGGGCCCGGTCAGCAGCTCGTGCGCCGAGGCCGCGGAGATCTCCGGGTCGTACGCGCCGTCCCGGATCAGGGCCTCGTCCACCGCGACGCCCGCCGCCGTCAGGGCGCGCAGGTAGCCGGTCTTGCGCAGCTCGGCGGACTGCAGGTCGGGCCGGCCGGCGAGGAAGCCGATCCGGCGGTGGCCCAGCTCGAGGAGGTGCTCGGTGGCCAGCTGCGCGCCGCGCAGGTTGTCCGAGTCGATGGTGGGCAGGTGCGACGGCCCGGTGTGCGGGTCGACCGCGACCACCGGCGTGCCGGGCACGGCCTCCAGCGAGACGGCCGGCGTGACCAGCACGGCGCCGTCGACGAGGGTGCCGCTCAGCCGGGAGAGGTAGCGCTTCTCCCAGCCCTTCGGGTCGCCGGTGCGCCCGCCCGCGGAGTAGACGACGAGCTCGAAGCCACTGCCGCGGATCGCGTCCGCGGCTCCCTTGAGCAGCTCGGTCGAGAACGGTTCCAGGTCGGCGACCAGGATGCCGATCACGTTGGTCCGGTGGTTGCGCAGGCTCTGCGCGACGAGGCTCGCTTCGTAGCCGAGTTCTTCGATCACCGCCCGGACCTTCGCGAGCGTCGCGGCGGAGACGCCGTAGCGGTCGTTGATCACTTTGGAGACCGTGGCCACCGAGACGCCGGCGCGGGCCGCGACGTCACGGATGGTCACCCTGGAACTGGGCTGCATCGGCTCAGACTAGCCATGTAAAACGTTATCGACAACGATTGACATCCGTTTTTCGCTGGCGCAGACTCTTCGCCAACCCGGGCGTTGTCACGCCCCGTCCAACTCGGCCGAAGTCGTCAGGAGTGGACCCAAGATGTTTGTGAAACGCCGAATCCCCGTAGTCGCCGCGCTCGCGGCGGTCGTACCGCTCGCCCTCGCGGCGTGCAGCGGTGGGGGGAGTGACGCGCCCGCGCAGCCGAGCGGCCCGGTCACCCTCACCTGGTGGCACAACGGCACCACCGACCCGATCAAGTCGATCTGGGAGAAGGTGGTCACCGACTACCACCAAGCACACCCGGACGTCACCATCAAGGCCCAGCCGCTGCAGAACGAGGACTTCCCCACCAAGGTGCCCCTCGCCCTGCAGGGGGCCGAGCCACCGGACGTCTACCAGTCCTGGGGCGCCGGCGACCTGGCTTCGCAGATCACTTCGGGCAAGGTCGCCGACATCACCGACGCCACGAAGTCGTGGATCTCCGCGACCACCGGCAAGTTCGGCGAAAACTGGCAGGTCGACGGCAAGCAGTACGGCGTGCCGTTCGAGCAGCACTTCGTCGGCTTCTGGTACCGCAAGGACCTGTTCTCCGACGCCGGGATCACCGAGCCGCCGAAGACCATCGACGACCTGAACACCGCCGTCACCAAGCTCAAGGCCAAGGGCGTCGCGCCGATTTCGGTGGGTGGCAAGGACCGCTGGCCGGATGCCTTCTACTTCAACTACTTCGCCGTCCGCGAATGCTCGGTCGACGTGCTCAAGCAGTCGGTGAAGGCGATCAAGCTCGAGGACCCGTGCTGGACGAAGGCGGGGCAGGACCTGAAGAACTTCCTGGCCACGCAGCCGTTCCAGACCGGGTTCGCCGGCACCGCCGCCCAGCAGGGCGCGGGCAGCTCGGCCGGCCTGGTCGCCAACGGCAAGGCGGCGATGGAGCTGCAGGGCGACTGGGAGCCCGGCACGATGTCGGCGCTGACCGAGGACAAGCAGCTGGACTCCAAGGTCGGCTGGTTCCCGTTCCCGTCCGTGGCAGGCGGTGCGGGCGACCCCGCGGCCGTGCTCGGCGGCGGTGACGGTTTCGCCTGCACCACCCGCGCGTCGAAGGCGTGCGCGGACTTCCTGCAGTACCTGGGCAGCGAGCCGGTGCAGACGCAGCTCGCCGCGCAGGGCGCCGGCTTGCCCGTCAACACCGTCGCCGCCAAGGCGCTGAAGACCGACACCCTGAAGGCCGTCTACGACTACGGCACGAAGTCGCCGTACCTGCAGATGTACTTCGACCGGGCGTTCCCGACGGCGGTCGGCGCCGCGCTGAACGACGCGGTGGCCAACATGTTCGCCGGCCAGGGCACCCCCGAAGGCATCGTGGCGGCCGTCAACCAGGCCGCGGCGGGCAACAAGTGACCACGACCACCAGCCCGGTGCGGGCGGCGCGACCGCCCGCACCGGCGGTGCCGGTCCGGAAGCGGCGGTCGAGCCTGCGCAAGCGGCTCGAGCTGGCGCTGCTGCTCGGCCCGGCGCTGCTGCTGTTCGCCGGGTTCGTCCTGGTGCCGATCGGGATCGCCGCGTTCTACAGCCTGTTCAACTGGAACGGGTTCGGCGCGCTCGACGACTTCGTGGGCTTCGACAACTACGTCGACGCCTTCGGCGGCGACGTGTTCCAGAGCGCGATCGTGCACAACCTGATCATCGCCGGGCTGTCGATCGTGGTGCAGCTGCCGCTGTCGATCGGCCTGGCGCTGCTGCTCAACCGGAAGCTGCGCGGCCGGGCGGTGCTGCGGTCCCTGGTGTTCGCGCCGTACGTCCTGTCCGAGGCGATCACCGCGGTGATCTGGGTGCTCATGCTGCAGCCGAGCGGGTTCGCCGACCAGGTGCTCGAAGGCGCCGGGCTCGGCGGCCTGGTCCGGCAGTGGCTGGCCGACCCGGGCATCGTGCTCTACACGCTGTTCGCGGTGATCACCTGGAAGTTCATCGGCTTCGGCATCATCCTGCTGCTGGCCGGGCTGCAGGGGGTGCCGGCCGAGCTGCGCGAGGCCGCCGCGCTCGACGGCGCGTCGGCGTGGCAGACCACCCGCCACGTCGTGCTGCCGCTGCTCGGGCCGACCATCCGGATCTGGATCTTCCTGTCGGTGATCGGCTCTCTGCAGCTGTTCGACATCGTGTGGATCATGACGCTCGGCGGGCCCGCGAACGCGTCGACGACGATGGCGACCTACCTGGTCGACCACGGCTTCAAGCGCTACGAGTTCGGGTTCGGCTCCGCCGTCGCGGTGATCCTCTTCGTCATCTGCTTCGTGTTCGCGCTGCTGTACCAGCGGTTCGCGCTGCGCCGGGACACCCAGGGCGCCCTGACCAGGATGGTGGGTTGATGCGCTCGCGCCGGTTCGGCCTGTCGATGGGGTATCTCGCGGCGATCGTCGTGGTCGGTGTGACTCTCGTGCCGCTGCTGTTCGTGGTGCTCGGCGGGTTCCGCAGCAACGCGCAGATCAACTCCGACCCGGCGGGGCTGCCCGGGCCGTGGATCACCGAGAACTACGCCTCGGTCCTCGGCTCGAGCGCGTTCTGGACGTTCCTCGGCAACAGCGCGCTGATCGCGGTGATCGCGACCGCCGTGGCCGTCGGCCTGGGCTCGATGGCCGGGTTCGCGCTGTCGCGGTACCACTTCAAGGGCCGTGAAGCGCTGTACACGCTGTTCACGCTCGGTCTGCTGTTCCCGCTCACCGTGGCGACGCTGCCGCTGTACCTGTGGCTGCGCCAGCTCGGCATGCTGGAGAGCTTCTGGGGCGTCGCGATCCCCGAGGCGGCGTTCTCGCTGCCCGTGACGATCGTGATCCTCCGCCCGTTCATGCACGCCATCCCCGGCGAGCTGGAGGACGCCGCGGTGCTCGACGGCGCGAGCCGGCTCGGGTTCTTCTGGCGGATCCTGCTGCCGCTGTCGGCGCCCGCGCTGACGACGGTCGGCGTGCTCGCCTTCGTCACCAGCTGGAACGCCTACCTGCTGCCCCTGCTCGTGTTCAACGACTCCGCGCACTTCACGCTCCCGCTCGGTGTCGCCACGTTCCAGTCCCAGTACTCCCAGGACACCGCCCGGGTGCTCGCGTTCACCGCGTTGTCGATGATCCCCGCGCTCGCGTTCTTCGTGCTCGCCGAACGACGCATCGTCGGCGGGCTCACCGGATCCGTGAAGGGCTGACTCAGGAGGTCTCCCGTGACGTCCGAGGTACACCGCCGTGCCTTCCTCCAGCTGCTGGCCGTGGCCGGTGCCGGAACCGCCGTGCTGCCGGGAACGGCCGAAGCCGGCACGGGCTTTCCCCTGGTGGAGCGCGGGAAAGCCGCGACCATCGTGGTGGGTTCCGGGGACCGGCCGGGGGTGCGCAGGGTCGCCGGCGACCTCGCAGCCGACGTCGAGCGCGTCACGGGCGTGCGGCCCGCCGTCTCGATCGACGTCGTCCCCGCGCACGGGCCGGTGGTGCTGATCGGCACCCTCGGCCACAGCCCGCTGGTCGACGACCTGGTCCGCGCGGGCCGCCTCGACGTCACCGGGATCACGGGCAAGTGGGAGACGTCGCTGAGCCAGGCCGTCGACGGGACGCTGGTGCTCACCGGCAGCGACCAGCGCGGCGTGATCTACGGCGTCTACGAGATCTCGCGGCGCATCGGCGTCTCGCCGTGGTACTGGTGGGCCGACGTCCCGCCGCGGCGCAGCGCGGAGCTGCACCTGCCGGGCGAGCGGTTCAGCCTGGGCACGCCCCGCGTCAAGTACCGCGGGTTCTTCATCAACGACGAGAACCCGGCGCTCGGCACCTGGGCACCGGCGTACTTCGGGCCGGGCAAGGCGCCGGGCTACCCGGGCGGCTTCACCCACGAGTTCTTCGCGAAGGTCTTCGAGACCATGCTGCGGCTGCGGGCCAACTACCTGTGGCCGGCGGTGTGGGGCCGCGCGTTCGCCGAGGACGACCCGCTCAACCACGCGACGGCCAAGGAGTACGGCGTCGTCATGGGCACCTCGCACGAGGCGCCGATGATGCGCGGGATCGAGGAGTGGAACCGGCACGCCGTCGCCGCGGTCCGCGACGCGGCCGGCACCATCGTCACGCCCGGCCACGACCCGTACGGCGGCACGGGGGAGTGGAGCTTCCGCCGCAACGGCGAGGCGATCAAGGCCTACTGGGCCGACGGGATCCGCCGGATGGCCCGCGAGGACTTCGAAGGCGTCGTCACGCTCGGCATGCGCGGCAACGGCGACGTCAGCCTGCCCGACGGCGACGGCATCGAGCTGATGCGCGAGATCCTGGCCACCGAACGGGAAATCCTCGCGCGCGAGCTGAGCACGGACGTCCCGCAGGTGTGGACGCTCTACAAGGAGGTCCAGCGCTACTGGGCGCAGGGCCTGCGCCCGGCCGACGACGTCATCGTCGTGTTCACCGACGACAACTGGGGCAACATCCGCAAGCACCCGGATCTCTCCTTGCCGCCGCATCCGGGTGGGTACGGGCTGTACTACCACTTCGACTACGTCGGCGGCGGCCGCAACTACAAGTGGGTCGACACCAGCCTGATCGCGAACACCTGGGAGCAGCTGAACCAGGCCGTCTCCTACGGCAACGACCGGCTGTGGGTCGTCAACGTCGGTGACCTGAAGGGCAACGAGCTGCCGCTGCAGTTCTTCCTCGACTACGCGTGGAATCCGTCGGCGCTGCCCGCGTCGCGACTGTCCACCTGGGAGCGGGACTTCGCGGCGACGAACTTCGGTGCCGCGCCGGCGTCGGACATCGCGTCGGTGCTGCACGACTACGGACGGCTGCAGTCGCGCCGGAAGCCGGAGCTGCTGAACCGGAAGATCACGCTGCAGGCCGACGGCACGATCGTGTACGACGACCAGGCGACGCCGTTCAGCCTGGTCAACTACCGCGAGCTGGACACGGTCACCGACGAGTGGCAGGCACTGGCCGCGCGTGCGTCGAAGATCTCTTCGCGACTGCCCGCGGTGTACCGGGACGCCTACTACGAGCTGGTGCTCTACGAGGTCGGGGCGACGGCGAACCTGTACGCGTTGCGGCGCGCCGAGTTCACGAACCTGCTGTACGCGGCGCAGGGGCGCGCGTCGGCGAACGGCTTGGCCGCGTTGACCGAGGCCCGGTTCGCCGACGACCTCGCGCTGGCGGCGAAGTACAACACCGGCATCGCGGGCGGGAAGTGGAACGGGTTCCAGACCCAGCCGCACATCGACTACGGCGACGTCGCGCGCTACGGCCCGAACGCGCCGTGGCAGCAGCCGGAGAAGGACAACGTCGCGCTGCCGGACGTCATCTTCCCGGCGGTACAACGGGTTTCCGTTCCCGCTGCCGCCGAGATGGGGGTCGCGGTCGACGGGTCCGAGCAGTGGTGGCCCGCGGCGCCGGGACGTCCGGTGCTGCCGGAGTTCAGCCCGTTCCAGAGCACGCCGGCGCAGTACGTGGACGTGTTCAACCGGGGGCGGACGCCGTTCCGCTGCACCGTCACGGCCGGGGCGCCGTGGGTACGCGTCGAGCCGCGCGGCGGCCGGGTGGACGAGGAGCTGCGGATGACGGTGCGGATCGACTGGGCCCGCGCGCCGAAGGGCACCACGACGGTGCCGATCACGGTGTCGGGTGCGGGACGCACGGTCGTCGTGGACGCGATGGTCGTCAACCGCTCGCTCCCGGTGACGTGGCGGCACGGGTTCGTCGAGGCCGGGGGACACGTCTCGATGGAGGCCGACCACGGCGACGCCGTGCCCGCGGCGGGCGTGTCGTGGCGGCGGATCCCGGACCTCGGCCGCACGGGCGCCGGGATGACACCGTTCCCGGTGACGGCGCCGAGCCGCGCGGCGGGCGCGGGCCCGCGGCTGGAGTACCGGATGACGCTGTTCACGACCGGCCCGGTGACGGTCTGGGCGTACCTTTCGCCGCGCAACAACGTGCTGCAGGGCGACGGGCTGCGCTACGCGGTCTCGCTGGACGACGCGGCCCCGCAGGTCGTCAACATCACGAAGGCGTCGGGCGCGGACGACACGACCATGAACCGCCAGTGGGAACGGACGACGTCGGACAACGTGAACCTGACCTCGACGCGGCACGTGGTCGCCGCACCGGGCCCGCACGTGCTGAAGCTCTGGATGATCGACCCGGCGGTGGTGGTGCAGAAACTGGTGGTCGACACGGGCGGCCTGCGGCCGAGCTACCTCGGACCACCGGAGAGCACGAGGCTGGGAAGGTGACCGGCCGCTGCGCCAGACCGCCTGGTCGCGGCGGGCGGGCCACGGTCCGGCGGGCGGCCGCCGTGACCGACCGCTGCGCCTTGTCGCGGCGCGCGGTCCGGAGATCGTCCGCCGTGATCGGCGGCCGTGCTGCCGGGCGACACCGGCCCGGCTACCGCGGTGCGGGGATCACACCTTCCGTCGGGGCGGCGACAGTCAGCCAGGGTCGCGGGGTCCGGTCGCTGGCAGAGCGCGGCCTGGCGCTTTCGGCTTGGCGCTTTCGTCGCGTGCCGGTGGGCCGGGCCCGGCGGGCTGCCGGGCGGCGCCGACCCGGCTGCCGCGGTGCGGCGATCGCGTGCTCTGCCGGGGCGGCGACACCCGGCCAGAGGTGCGGGGTCCAGTCGTCGGCGGAGCGCGGCATGGCGCTTTCGGCGGGGCGACCATGTCGCGTGCCGGTGGGCCGGGCCCGGCGGGCTGCCGTCCGGCTCCAGCCCGGTCACCGCGGTGCGGGGATCACGTGCTCCGCCGGGGCCGCGGTGCTGTGGCGGACCACCAGGCTCGTCGCCAGCTCCAGCCGTCTCGCCTCCGGGGCCATGCCGCGGGCCAGTGCGATCGCCAGCCGGGCGCCCGCCGCCGCCATTTCCTGCAGGGGCTGGCGGATCGTCGTCAGCTCCGGGGTCAGCCACCTGGCCACCGGGAGGTCGTCGAAGCCGACCACGCTCAGGTCGGTGGGGATCTTCAGGCCCGCGTCGCGGGCTGCCTCGTACACGCCCAGGGCCTGCAGGTCGCTGCCGGCGAAGACCGCCGTCGGGCGGTCGGGGAGGGTGAGCAGTGATGCCAGTTCGCGGTAGCCCGACCGGACGTGGAAGTCGCCCTTGCGGACCAGCGCCGGGTCGAACGCCAGGCCCGCCGTCTCCAGCGCCGTGCGGTAGCCGTCGATCCGGGCGCGGCTGCACAGCACGCCGTCCGGGCCGCCGATCATCGCGATTCGGCGGTGGCCCAGCTCCACCAGGTGCCGGGTCGCGGTCAGCCCGCCCTGCCAGTTCGTCGCCCCGATCGAGGGCGTCTCCGGGCCGGGCGCGCCGGCGGGATCGACGATCACCAGCGGGATGTCCCGCGCGCGCAGTTTCGCCAGCTGCCCGCTCGTGAAGTCGGAACACACCGAAACGATGCCGACCGGCCGCCGGGCGAGCACGCTCTCCAGCCAGCTCTGCCCCGGCGTGTGCCGCCCCGACGATTCCGCCAGCACGACCGCCATTCCGTTTTCGCGGGCGACGTACTCGACCCCGCGGATGATTTCGAGCGCCCACGTGCTTTCGAGTTCGTGGAACATCAGTTCCAGCAGCCGGGAACGGCGGGAACGCTCGTCGGCGCGCCGCCGGTAGCCGTATTTCCCGATGACGGCTTCGACGCGGGCGCGCGTGCTTTCGGCGACGTCCGGACGCCCGTTCAGCACCTTCGAAACGGTCGGCACGGAAACGCCGGTCTCGGCGGCGATCCGGGCGATGGTGACCCGCGACGCTGCGGGTTCGAGATCGTCGGATTTCACTGGCATGAAGGGGATTCTAGGTCATCAGGCGCGGGATGGACACGCTCGAAACTTTCGAGCATTGCTCCGAAAGGTACCTTGACCACCGTCGACGGCGGCTCCTATCGTCGGAATCTCCCTATTTCCCCGAGGAGTCCCGAGATGGTGCACGTAATTCCGATCGAACGCGCCCTGGTCGCGGTGGTGGCGTTCGCGCCGTCCTCGCCCGGGAATTCGACAACGTGACGCCGGAGAACGAGAGGAATGGGGCCCGGTCGAGGCCGAAGCCGGCCTACTCGCGCATCAACCCGTGACCGCGGCCGCGCGCAGGCCCCGTAAAGCGAGCGCGGCCAGGATGCGGGGGACGGCGGCGACCGTCGACGCGTAGCCGCCGTCGTGCATCAGGATGATCCCGCCCGGCTCGACCGCGGCTGCGGCGTCGACGATCTCACCCGTCGAAACCCCGGCCCAGTCGCGGGTGTCGACCGTCCACAGAACCTCGGTGAGCCCGTGCCCGGCGATCGTGGCCGCCACCGAAGCGTCCGTGTCGCCGTAGGGCGGGCGGAACAGCGCGGGCCGGGTGCCGGTGATCCCGGCGAGCAGGTCCTGCGTGCGCGCCACCTCTAGCTCCCGGGCCGCGGGGGAGAGCGACGGCAGCCGCGGGTGCGTCCAGCTGTGGTTGCCGATGGTGTGCCCGGCCGCGGCGATGGCGCGGACCAGGTCCGGGTGATCAGCCGCGCAGGAGCCCTGGAGGAAGAAGGTCGCCGGCGCGTCGCCCAGTGCGGCGAGCAGCGCCGGCGTCGTCTCCGGGTGGGGGCCGTCGTCGAAGGTCAGGGCGACCGTGTCCATCCGTCCACGGTCCACCCCGCCCGCGACGACCGGCAAGGAGTTTCGGCGGGCTTTCAGCGCGCCATGGCGGCGAGGCGCTTGGCCGTCGGCCAGCGGACCTGCCAGGCCCAGCCGAGCTTCTCGAACGCCCAGATCACCCGGGCGGAGATGTCGATCTGGCCGCGCTGCACGCCGTGGCGGGCCGACGTCGGGTCCGCGTGGTGGGAGTTGTGCCAGGACTCGCCCATCGACAGGATCGCCAGCGGCCAGAAGTTCGCCGAGCGGTCCCGGCTCGCGAACGGCCGTTCGCCGATCATGTGGCAGATCGAGTTCACCGACCACGTCACGTGGTGCTGGAAGGAGATCCGGGCCAGCCCGGCCCACAGGAACGCGGTCAGCGCGCCCCACCACGACAGCGTGATCAGGCCGCCGAGCAGCGCCGGGAGCAGCAGGCTCGTCACGACCCAAACGGGGAACAGGCGGTCGACGACGCGGATGTCGCGGTCGGCGGCCAGGTCGGGGGCGAACCGCTCGATGTTGGTCTTGTCGCGGCCGAAGAGCCAGCCCATGTGCGCGTGCCAGAAGCCGCGGGCCAGCGCGACCGGGGACGTGCCGAACAGCCACGGGGAGTGCGGGTCGCCCTCGCGGTCGGAGAACGCGTGGTGGCGGCGGTGGTCGGCCACCCAGGTGATCACGGGGCCCTGGGCGGCGAGGCCGCCGGCGACGGCGAGCGCGATGCGCAGCGCCCGCTTCGCGCGGAACGCTCCGTGCGTGAAGTAGCGGTGGTAGCCGATGGTGATCCCGAGCGTCGAGACGACGAAGAAGCCGCCGCCGATCGCCAGGTCCAGCCAGCTGACGCCCCAGCCCCAGAACACCGGGACCGCCGCGGCGAGCGCGAGGAACGGGATGAGGAGGAAGGCGCGGATGGTGAGCAGTTCGGGGATGGTCTGCTTGCCGGAGAGGACCGGCTTCGGGGCAGGTCGGGGTTTCACCGGGGTGGGTGAGGTCATGCACCACTCGTTTCGAGGTCTTCGCCACGCGCGGAGGGGGTCCTGCGCGGGAGGCCGGGGACGCGGGACACCCGGCTCGATCAGCTGTGTACGCGCGGCCCGCCGCACGGTCGCCGCTCCTGCCGGCGCCCGGCCGTCAAGGGCCGAGGGACGGGAGTGCGCCCGGCACTGCGCCGGCCTACGAGGTGCTCCCGTGCTTCCGAGGCTACCTGAGCCGCGTGTGAGCCCGCTGTGTGGCGAACGAGGGAGACCTGGGGCGCGCACCGGCGCAGTACGGTGGGCGGATGGCAGAACGAGCAGGTGGACCCGCCCTGGACCCGACCCTCTCCGAATGGCTCAAGGCCCGCGACGAGACCCACCGGCACCTCGGCACCGCCGAGGCCACCGTCGACGCCGGCTGGACCCAGCGCCTGGCCGACCTGCTGGCCACCGAGCAGTCCTGGCAGGCCCAATACACCGAGCTCGTCGCCCTCGGCACCCCCGGCCGCCGGTTCCCGACGTCCAACCGCTGACGGGGCGTCGGGGAACCCCGGAAAAGGGGAATGCCCCCGCCCCGGAGGGGGCGAGGGCATTCCAATGTCGCGTGGTTCAGATGACGCTGACCCGCTGGGCCTGGGGGCCCTTCTGGCCCTGGCCGATTTCGAACTCCACACGCTGGCCCTCGTCGAGCGACTTGAAGCCGGTGCCCTGGATCTCGGAGTAGTGGACGAACACGTCCGGACCCCCGCCATCCTGAGCGATGAAGCCGAAGCCCTTTTCACCGTTGAACCACTTGACACTGCCCTGAGCCATACCCATACCTACTTCTCATCAGTGAGCCTGGCCGCCCCGTTCGGACGCCCGGTCTCGTGACTATCCTCGCAGAAGTGCGCGCGAGAGGCACGCCCGGTCTCAAACGCCCCAGTCGGGACGCAGCGGCATCCCCATTCCGCCCTGGTTGTCGGTGCGTACGCCGAGGATCTGGTGGAGCTCGATCTCCCGCCGTTCGAACGCCAACCGGCAGGCCGCGAGGTAGAGCGCCCACACCCGGCTCCGGCCCGCCCCGGCCTCGGCGACGGCCTCGTCCCAGTGCTCGTCGAGGTTGGCGCACCAGCCGGCCAGGGTGGTCGCGTAGTGCTCGCGGAGGTTCTCCGAGTGCCGCACCTCCAGGCCGCTGTCGTGCATGGCCGTCATCAGCTCGCCGGGGGCCTCCAGCTCGCCGTCCGGGAAGACGTAGCGGTCGATGAAGCCCCGGGAGCGGTGCGCGACGCTCGAGTCCGGGTTGGTGATGCAGTGGTTGAGCAGCCGTCCGTGCGGCTTGAGCTTGGCGGCCAGGAAGCGGAAGTAGCCGGGCACGTTGCGGGCGCCGATGTGCTCGGTCAGGCCGATCGACGAGATCGCGTCGAACCCGGTTTCGGTGACGTCCCGGTAGTCGAGGTGCCGGATCTCGGCGCGGTCGGCCAGGCCGAGGGCGACGATGTTCTTCTGCGCCCACTGCGCTTGTTCACGCGAAAGTGTGACCCCGAGCGCCTCGACGCCGTAGTGGCGGACGGCGTGCGCGACCATGCCGCCCCAGCCGCAGCCGACGTCGAGCAGCTTCATGCCGGGCTTGAGGCCGAGCTTGCGGCAGACCAGGTCGAACTTGTGCTCCTGGGCCTGCTCCAGCGTGGCGCCGTCCTCGGGGAACACGGCGCAGGTGTAGGCCATCGACGGCCCGAGGACCAGCTCGTAGAACCGGTTGGAGACGTCGTAGTGGTTCGAGATCGCGCTGCTGTCGCGCTCCTTCGAGTGCCGCAGGCCGGACAGGCTCCGCCGGAACCGGCCGGGCAGCTCCTCGGCGGGCGGCTCGACGCGGCGCAGGTGGGCGGGCCCGAGCTTGCGCAGCAGCCAGACGCGGTCGGCCGGGGTCAGCTGGTCGACCTGGGCCGCCAGCGCGTGCAGCGCCGTGTAGAGGTCGCCCTTGACGTCGATGGCGCCGGCGACGTACGCGCGGGCCAGGCCGAGGTCGCCGGGGGAGGAGATCAGGTAGTCCAGCGCGAGCGGCGAGCGGACCTCGATGGCCACCGGCGCGTCGGCCGGGCCGGTGCCGGTGCCGTCGTAGGCGGTGATGGACACCGTGGAGCTGGGGCCGAGCAGGCGTGCGAAGACTTCGCCGACCGGGATGGTTGCCTTGGTCACGTTCGTTCCTTTCAGGGCGTTCACCGGCGCCGGACGCACTTCTCGTAGAGGCCGAGCAACCGGCCGTCCGGGTCGTAGGCCCGCTTGAGCTCCCGGTAGGCGTCGCCGTTGTAGAGGCGCCAGAACTCTTCCTCGGAGTAGAAGCTGTCCGAGTAGAGCGACTTGTGGCCGCCGAGGCGGGTGACCTCGGCTTCGATCAGCCGATTGTGGACGCCGTCGCGTTCGCCCGGGTCCAGGGGTACCGAAGACCAGAATCCGAAGTTGACGTAGAGCTCCTCGGGGTCCAGTTCGTAGAGCGGCCAGCGCACCCCGCCGGGGCGCTGGCGCAGCGGGCAGATCCACACCGGGCTGATCGGGATCTCCCGCTCGAAGAACTCGAGGAAGTCCGCGGCGCGGCTCAGCGGCACCTCGATGTCCTGCACGATCGTCTCCTCGGGCGGCATCCGCCGGAGCTTGAGGAGCTTGGCGGCGATCCCGAAGCGGCGGTCGAGCGCGACGAGCTTCCAGTAGACCGAGGAGCGCAGGAACCGGCGGCCCATCAGCAGCCGGGGCAGCCGGGACTGGACGCCGAAGGCGCGCGAGCACCAGAACCAGTCGGTGTCCCAGCGCCACAGGTAGTCACGGACGGTGAGGTGGTCGGTCTCGCGGCGCTGGATCGAGCGGTAGTAGATGTCGAGCCAGGTGTAGTCGCTCGTCGCCGGCGCGGTGTCGGTGAACGTGCCCAGCGTGAGGTACAGCTCGTCCGGGCCGAACACGGTGCCGTCGACGAAGTCGACCGCTTCGCCCTCGTACGTCCGAGTGGTACAGACCTCACCGAGGGCCGCGAACAGCGCCTCGCGGTCGTGGTGGCGGACGTGGCGCACCTTCACGAACGGCTTCACCGGTTCCAGCCGGATCCGCAGGCTCAGCGCGTAACCGAGCGTGCCGTAGGAGTTCGGGAAGCCGTGGAACAGGTCGCGGTGCTCGTTGTCCGGCGTGGCGACGACGATGCCGCCGTCGCCGGTCATGATCTCCAGCTCCAGCACCGACTCGTGGGGCATGCCGCTGCGGAACGAGCTCGACTCGATGCCGAGGCCGGTGACCGCGCCGCCGAGGGTGATCGTCTTGAGCTGCGGCACCACCAGGGGCATCAGCCCGTGCGGCAGCGTCGCGTCGACCAGCTGCTCGTAGGTGACCATGCCTTCGACGTCAGCGGTCAGCGTCTCCGGGTCGACGCGCAGCACGTGGGTGAACCCGGAGACGTCCAGGCCGGGGTGCCCGGCCGAGGTGCGGGAGCGGAAGAGGTTCGACGTCCGCTTCGCCAGCCGGACCGTGGCCTCGCCGGCGACCGCCGCCAGCTGCCGCCTGAGGTCGTCGACGCGGGATTCGTGTTCGGGGAAGGCCGGGCCCGGGCGGGCCTGGGGCGCACCGGCCTGATCGATCGTCACACCCCGATCCTGCCTCACGGGGGAAGTCAGCGCACCGTGCCTGTCCGCTCGTTGTCCCGTTGGCCGGAACCGGCCCCGATCCCGTGGTTGATCCACGGGGGCGTGGGGTATCCGCGATCGGGTCCCGAACGAGGGCGCGGAAGATCCCGCGCAGACGGGGAAAGCGAGGCGGCGTTGAGCATTTCCATCGATTTCGGGCGCGACACGGAGTTCTCGTTCGAGCGGCGGTTGCGCGGTTACCTGGGGGCGGTCGCCCGGGCCGTGGGGGTCGGGCCGGAGTCCGGCACCATCGACCTCGACACCCCGGTGTCGGCCTACGTCGCCCTGGACTGGCGGCTGCGCCGGTTCCCCGGGCACGATCTCGCCCTCGTCTGGGACGAGGTGCACGGCTGGGCCGTGGCGCTGGAGGACTCCGGCGGCGACGCCGTCGTGCTGGCCTACCTCGGCGGCGAAGTGCTGCCCGAACCCCGCGCCGTCGTGCGGTTCCTCGCCGCCGTGCGCGCCGGCGACCCCGCCGCGGGGCTGCTCGACGCGCCGGTCCTGCGGGCGGCGGGCCACCACGAGGAGCTGCTCGGCGCGCTGCCGGCGGAATGACCGCAGCCGGGGTCCGGGCCGTCCGCGATCTCACGCCGGGGAACGGGCCGTGAGCGGTCAGTGTTCGCGGAACAGCTGGGCCGGGACGAGCGCCCACACCGTCTTGCCCGGTTCGGTCGCGCGCACGCCCCACCCCAGCGACAGCTGTTCGACCAGCTGCAGGCCGTGGCCGCCGCCGGCCGCGACGCGCTCGACCGACGGGTCTTCGTCGACGACCTCGACCAGCAGGCCGCGCAGTTCGCGCGTCACCCGCAGCCAGGACGGGCGCGGGGTGTGGTCGTAGGCGTTGCCGACCAGCTCGTCGACCACGAGCAGCAGCGCGCCGAGCGGCTCGTCCTTCGTCCGCCCGAAGCCGAGGCAGCCGGCGACGGTCGAGCGGATCCGGCGCAGCGCCGGCCGCGTCGTGAGGTCGACGGTCAGCTCCGCGGCCGTGGCGACCCGCAGGCTGAGCCGCTCCACGACCAGGTCCCAGCCCGGGGGCAGTGCTTCGCCGTCCATCCATCGCTCCCTCGCACCCGGACACGCCCACCAGGAGTTCGGCGCCACCGGTCGCGCGGATGGCTGCCAGACTGCGTTCATGGGGAACTTGAGCGCCGTAGCCGTCGTCGACCGGATCGTGCCCAGGGAGCCGCGGGTTTCCCCCGACGGCCGCTGGGTCGTGTACCTGACGACGACCCGGGGCCGGACGGCCGGTGACCTGTGGCTCGTCGCCGCCGGCGGCGGTGCGCCACCGCGCCGGCTGGCCGGCACGGCCGAGGCACCCCGGTGGGCCCCGGACTCCGGCTCGGTGTTCTACCTGGCCGCCGAGCGGCTCCACCGGGTCCCGCTCAGCGGGAACGCCGAACGCCTCACGGACCGGGCCGTCACCGCCTGCGTCCCGCTGCCCGGCGATCTCGTGGTCCTCGTCGGGCCCGGCGATGAGCCCGCGAAAGACCCGTACCTGCGCGTGCCGAGCCTGCCCGACCGGCTGTGGCTGCTCGACCTGGCCACCGGCGACGTCCGGCCGCACGGCGACCTCGGTGACCGGCACGTCGTCGAGGTCGCGGCCCACCCCGGCGGCGGCCCGCTCGCCGTGCTGACCTGGCCGGTCGCCGACCCCGATCCCGGCATGCTCGAACCGCGGCTCCACGTAGTCGGCGGCCGCGACCTGCCCGCCCCGGCCGTCGAGGCGTCCGCGCTCACCTGGTGGGGCGACCGCCTCCTCTACCGCGGCGTGACCCGGCCCGGGCTCGTCGGCGGCTACGCGATCTTCGACGCCGAGAACGACGCCAACCTCACCGCCGGGATGGACGTCTGCCCGGTGGACCTCGTCCAGGTCGACGACGGCCCGCCGCTCGCGCTGTTCGCCGAAGGCCTCGACACCACGATCCGGCGGCTCGACCCGGCCACGCGCAGGTTCACCGAGCTCGCCCACGCGCCGGGCTCCCTCGAGTTCCTGAGCCACGGAGGTGGTGTCGTCGCCGTGGTCGCGAGCACCGCGACCGAGCCCGACGACGTCCACACCGGACCTCCGGGCGGCCCGCTGATCCGGCTCACCGACTGCAGCCCGGAGCTGCGTACCAGGACCTGGGGCCCGCAGGAGCGCCTCTCCTACCGCGCCGAAGACGGCCTGGAGCTGGACGGCCTGCTCGTCCTCCCGCCCGGCACCACCCGCCAGGACGGCCCGTTCCCGCTGGTCACGCTCGCGCACGGCGGCCCGTACGACCGCTGGGCCGACCGGTTCATCGTCGGTTGGCACCGGCAGGCGCGGTGGCTGGCCGACGACGGGTTCGCCGTCTTCCTGCCGAACCCGCGCGGCAGCCAGGGCCACGGCCACGCGTTCGCCGTTTCCGTCGCCGGTGAAGTCGGCGGCGCGGAGTGGACGGACATCCTCACCGGCATCGACCTGCTGATCGACGCCGGTGTCGCCGATCCGGACCGGCTCGGCATCGGCGGCGGGAGCCACGGCGGGTTCCTCGCCGCCTGGGCGGCCGCGCGCAGCGACCGCTTCGCCGCGGCCTTCGTCAACGCGGGCATCAGCGACTGGGGCATGCTGGCCGCCTCCGGCGAGCAGGGCGCCCCCTTCGAGGCGGCGTACGGCGGGAGCATCGGCTGGGAGGGCCCGGGCCCGCACCGGCACGACCGGAACAGCCCGATCTCCTACGCCGCCGACATCCGGACGCCGATCCTGCTGCTGCACGGCGCGGACGACACGAACGTCCCGCTCTCGCAGGCCGAGTTCCTCCACCGCGCGCTGCGCCACTTCGGCGTCGAGCACGAGTTCGCCGTCTACCCCGGGGAGAACCACTCGCTGCGCGGCCGCGAGCACCAGCTCGATTTCCTGCACCGCACCCGCGAGTGGTTCACCCGGTGGCTCAAACCTGGTCGCCCAGCTTGAATTCGGCGTCCTTCGATGTGTCCTTCGACGTGTACGAGAAGCCGTCGGCGCCGATGGTGACGTCGGCTTCGCGCGCCTCGGCCCGGGCGACCAGCGGCTGGGGCTTCCCGTCCAGGTCCAGCACCGCGGACGCGTCGGCGTACCAGCTCGGCACCACCGGGTTGCCCCACCAGTCGCGGCGCTGGTTGTCGTGCACGTCCCAGGTGATCACCGGGTTGTCCGGGTCGCCGGTGTAGTAGTCGTGCGTGTAGATCTCGATCCGGTGCCCGTCCGGGTCGCGGACGTAGAGGTAGAACGCGTTCGACACGCCGTGGCGGCCCGGCCCGCGTTCGATCATGCCGGACTGGCGCAGCGCGCCGAGGTGGTCGCAGAGGTGCAGGATCTGCGTCCGCTCGTGGCTCGCGAACGCGATGTGGTGCAGCCGCGGTCCGTCGCCGCCGGTGAGGGCGACGTCGTGCACCGTCGGCTTGCGGAACATCCACGCCGCGTACACCGTGCCCTCGTCGTCCTGGATGTCCTCCGAGACGCGGAAACCCAGGCCCTCGTAGTACTTCCGGGCCGCCGGGACGTCCGGGGTGTCGAGGTTGAAGTGGTCCAGCCGGGATAGCGCGCCGGCGCCGTGGACGTCGTAGCGCTGGGTGAACCGCTCGACGTGCTCGGCCTCGCAGAAGAACTCCACCGGGAAGCCGAGCGGGTCTTCGACGCGGACCGCCTCGCCGATTCCGCGGGTCGCGCCCGCCGCCCGGCGCTCGACCCGGCAGCCGAGCGAGCGGTAGTACGCCTCGGCGAGGTCGAGGTCGGCCGCGCTCCGGACGCGGTAGCCGAGCACGGCCAGCGCGGGCGTCGCGCCCTTCCGCAGCACCAGCGAATGGTGCAGGTACTCCTCGAACGCCCGCAGGTACAGCGCTTCGTCGTCCTCGTGCGTCACGACGAGCCCGAGCACGCCGACGTAGAAGTCGCGTGACGCGGCGAGGTCCGTGACGACGAGTTCGGCGTACGCGCAGCGCAGGACGTCCGGCGGGGTGGCGGTCATGACTGTCCTTTCCGGACGCTGCCGAAGCGGGCCGTGTGCACCGGCCCGAGCGAGACGTGGATCGCCTGCTGGTGGGTGTAGAAGTCGAGGGAGCGGTAGCCGCCCTCCTGGCCGAGGCCGGACGCCTTGACCCCGCCGAACGGCGTGCGCAGGTCGCGGACGTTGTGCGAGTTCAGCCAGACCATCCCGGCCTCGACCGACTGCGCGAAGGTGTGCGCGCGCTCCAGGTTCGACGTCCACAGGTAGGCGGCCAGCCCGTACTTGACGTCGTTGGCCAGCGCCAGAGCCTCCGCCTCGGTGTCGAACGGCGTCAGCGCGACGACCGGGCCGAAGATCTCCTCCTGGAAGATCCGGGCGTCCGGCGCGACGTCGGCGAACACCGTCGGCGCGACGTAGTTGCCACTGTCCACACCGGACGGACGGCCGCCGCCGGCGAGCAGGCGCCCCTCGGACTTGCCGAGTTCGACGTAGCGCATCACCTTGGCGTAGTGCTCGGGGTGCACGAGCGCGCCGACCTCGGTGGCCGGGTCGTGCGGGTCGCCGACGACGATGTTCCGCGCGCGCTCGGCGTAGCGTTCGCAGAACTCGTCGTAGATCGGGCGCTCGATCAGGATCCGGCTGCCCGCGGTGCAGCGTTCGCCGTTGAGCGAGAACACGCCGAACAACGTCGAGTCGAGCGCGGCGTCGAGATCGGCGTCGGCGAAGACGATCGCCGGGGACTTGCCGCCCAGCTCCATCGACATGCCCTTGAGCCCGGTCGCGCAGTTGCGGAAGATCGTCTGGCCCGTCGTGGACTCGCCGGTGAACGAGATCAGCGGGACGTCGGGGTGCTTGACGAGCGCGTCGCCTGCTTCCTCGCCGAAGCCGTTGACCAGGTTGAACACGCCGTCGGGCAGGCCCGCGCCGGCGAAGATCGCCGCCCAGAGGCTGGCCGACAGCGGGGTGAACTCGGCCGGCTTCAGCACCACCGTGCAGCCCGACGCCAGCGCAGGCGCGAGCTTCCAGCTCTCCAGCATGAACGGCGTGTTCCACGGCGTGATCAGCCCGGCGACGCCGACCGGCTTGCGGTGCACGTAGTTCACCTGCCGCCCGGGCACCTGGTAGGTGTCGTCGGCCTGGGCGACGACGAGGTCGGCGAAGAACCGGAAGTTCTCGGCCGCGCGCTGCGCCTGGCCCAGGGCCTGGGTGATCGGCAGGCCAGTGTCGAACGTCTCCAGCTCGGCCAGCCGGGCGTCCTGGGCCTCGACGGCGTCGGCGATCTTGTTCAGCACCCGGGCCCGCGCGCGCGGCGCCAGCCGTGGCCAAGGGCCTTCGACGAACGCCGTGCGCGCCGCGGCGACGGCCCGGTCGACGTCCTCGGCCTGGCCCGCGGCGGCGGTGACGTACGGGGTGTTCGACACCGGGTCGAGCACGTCGAAGGTCTTGCCCGAGACGCTGTCGACGAGCTGCCCGCCGATGTAGTGCTTCAGCTCGCCCGGCAGTCCTTCCGGGACGTGGTGACTCATGACTTTCCCTCCACGGTGAAGCCTTCGGCCGGCGAGAGGTACTTCGCGCCTTCGGCCAGGAAGTCCTTGATCCGGGCGACGCCGGCTTCGGACGGCGGGAGCAGCGGCGGCCGGACGTGGCCGGACCCGATCAGCCCGCGGTGTTCGAGGACCCACTTGCCGGGCGCCGGGTTGGTCTCGACGAACAGCAGGTCGACCAGCGGGTGCAGGCCGTAGTGGATCTCCCGCGCGCGTTCGAGGTCGCCGGCCTGCCAGGCCTCGTACATCTCCGCGCAGGCGGCGGGGGCGATGTTCGCCGTCGCGCTGACGAACCCGGCGCCACCGAGGGCCAGCAGCGGCAGGCAGAGCAGCTCGATCCCGGACCACACGATCAGCTCCCGCCCGCACAGGTGCAGCACGCGGGAGAAGTGCTCGAAGTCCTTGGTCGTCTCCTTGATGCCCACGAAGTTGTCGCACGAGCGGAACAGCCGCGCGACGGTCTCCGGCGCGAGGTCCACGGCGGTGCGGCTGGGCACGTTGTAGGCGACGATCGGCAGGTCGGGGAACTCGTCGGCGACCGTGCGGTACCAGACGAACAACGCGTCCTGGGTCGGGCGCGCGTAGTACGGCGTGATGACGAGCGCCGCGTCGATCCCGGCGTCGCGCCCGGCGGCCGTCAGCTCCAGGGTCTCGTCCAGCTTCGCGGAGCCGGTGCCCGCGGCGATCGGGACGCGGTCGCCGACGGCCGCGGCGACCGTGCGGATCGCCGCGGCACGTTCGGCGACCGTCTGGGACCCGGGCTCGCCGGTGGACCCACCGATCGAGATGCCGTGGGTGCCGGACGCGAGCTGCCAGCGCACGAGGTTGGTGAGGCCGTCGTGGTCCACCGCGCCGTCGGCGGTGAACGGCGTCATCAGCGGCGCGATCGACCCGCGGATCGCCTGGGGGTCGGAGCGGAATCGCATGGGTTTCCCTTCTGCGTCAGGGGTGGCGGTGGGCTTGAAAGGCCAGGAACGTGTTCAGGGTGGCCAGCCGGTGGTCACGCACGGCCCGCTCGACGTCGGCCGCGGGGGCGCCGGCGTCGAGCAGGCCGAGGATGGCGTCGTGCTCGGCCACCGACTCGTGGGCGCGGCCGGGCACGAAGCTGAACGTCGAGGTCCGCAGGCCGCTGAGCCGGTTCCAGCCGCGCTCGACCAGGTCGAGCACCTGCGGGTTGGGACAGGCGCCGAACAGCACCGCGTGGAAGTCCCGGTTGAGCGCGGTGAACCGCGCGGGTTCGAAGTGCCCGAGGCAGTCCGCCAGCTGGGCGTTCAGCGCGCGGGCCTCGTCGAGCGCGCCCGCCGGCAGCAGCGGCGCGGCCAGGGCGGCCGCGTAGCCCTCCACCAGCGCGAGGGTCTGCATGGTGTGCTGGTACTCGCGCTCGTCGACCATCGCGACCTGCGCGCCGACGTTGCGTTCGAACGTGACGAGTCCTTCGGCCTCCAGCAGCCGGATCGCTTCGCGGACGGGCACCACGCTGACGCCGAGCTCCTGCGCGAGCTGGCCGAGGACCAGGCGGTAGCCGGGGGAGAAGGTGCCGTCGCCGATGCGGGCCTTGATCCATTCGTAGGCGATGCGCGACTTGCTCAGCGCGGCGCCGGTCACCGTTGCGCGAGCCATGCGGCGTACCTCCCGCGCCAGTGCTCGTCCAGCGGGTAGAGGCCTTCGACGCGCTCGCCCGCGGCGACCTGCTCGGCGATGAACGTCTCCTGCCGCTCCTGCTCGATCGCCGCGTCGACGACCTCCTCGACCAGGTGCGGCGGGATGACGAGCACGCCGTCGCCGTCGCCCGCGATGACGTCGCCGGGGCAGACGGCCGCGCCACCGCAGGCGATCGCGACGTCGGCGTCCCACGGCACGTGCCGCCGGCCGAGCACCGCCGGGTGCGGCCCGGCGTGGTAGGTGGGAATGTCCAAAGCGGACACCGCGGCCAGGTCGCGGACGCCGCCGTCGGTGACGATCCCGGCCGCGCCGGTGACCTGGGCGCGCAGCGCCAGGATGTCGCCGACGGTCCCGGTGCCGCGTTCGCCGCGGGCCTCCATGACCAGGACGTCACCCGGGCCGAGGGCGTCGATCGCGCGTTTCTGCGCGTTGTAGCCGCCACCGTGTGCGCGGAACAGGTCTTCGCGGTAGGGCAGGTAACGCAGGGTCCGCGCGCGGCCGGTCAGCCGGGCGCCGGGCCGGGTCGAGGTGAGGCCCTCGATGAAGACGTCGTGGTACCCGCGCTTGCGGAGCTGGACGGAAAGTGTCGCGGTGCCGACGGATTCGATCCGCGCCCGCAGTTCCGGCGTCAAGGTGAACTCCGGCTCGGCCGTCCCGTGGGCGTCCGCGCGCTGCTGCTCGTCGACGCGGGGGAGCGCGCCGAACGGTCCGAACGCGACGGTGCCGGTCGCGATCGGCGTGACCAGGCGGCCGGTGGTGTGTCCTCCGGCGCTGACCTCGACCTCGACGACGTCACCCGGGCCGGCCACCGAGGCGCCCGCCGGGGTGCCGGTGAGCACGACGTCGCCGGGTTCGAGGGTGATCAGCTGCGAGAGGTCGGCGACCAGCCGGCCGAAGCCGAACAGCAGATCGGCGGTGGTGTCGTCCTGGACGAGGTCGCCGTTGAGCCAGGTCCGCAGCCGCAGCGCGGCCGGGTCGACGTCCGCGGCAGGCAGGACGGCCGGGCCGAGCGGGGTGAAGCCGTCGCCGCCCTTCGAGCGCAGGTTGCTGCCCTTGTCGGCGTAGCGGAGGTCGTAGACGCCGAAGTCGTTGGCCGCGGTGACGCCGCCGACGTAGGACCAGCCGTCTTCGGGGGAGACGCGGCGGGCGAGCCGGCCGATGACCAGCGCGATCTCGCCTTCGAAGCCGAGCAGCTCGGTGCCGGCCGGGCGCTCGAGGACGTCCCCGCTCGCCGCGACCGACGTCGGCGGCTTGAGGAAGTACGACGGCTGCTCGGGGACCCGGCCGCGTTGCGCGGCGCGGGAGCGGTAGTTCAGGTGCAGCGCGATGATCTTGCCGGGCCGCGCGATGCTGGTCATCCGTGGTTCCTGCCTGCCGGTTCGGGCGAAGATATCCCAAATAATATACGATCTGACGCCCGGGGAAACCCCCGTTCAGCAGCCCGCTTTCAGTAGCCGTAGTGCAGCCAGACCGACTTGGTCTCGGTGTAGACGTCGAGGGCCCACGGGCCCATCTCGCGGCCCCAGCCGGACGCCTTGTAGCCACCCCACGGCGCGGCCATGTCGGGGACCGGGGGCATGTTGACGAACACCGCGCCGGCCCGGATCCCGTCGGCGTAGCGCTGGGCGGTGCGGATGTCGCGGGTCCAGATGGTCGCGGCCAGGCCGTACTCGGTGTCGTTGGCGCGCCCGAGCACGTCGTCGCCGTCGTCGTAGGCGGTGACGGCGAGCACCGGCCCGAAGATCTCCTCGCGCATGACCGCCATCCCGTCGGTGACGCCGGCGAACAGGGTCGGCCGGTAGAAGTAGCCGTCGCCGTCGACCGGGCCGCCGCCGGTCACCAGGTCGGCGCCCTGTTCGCGGCCGGTGGTGACCAGGAAGTCGACGTGCTCGCGGTGCTTCGCCGACACCAGCGGCCCGAGCTGGGTGCTTTCCTCGGCGCCGGGGCCGAGCCGCAGGCCTTCGAGGCCGCGGGCGAGCTTGTCGACGAACTCCTGCTCGCGTTTGCGGTCGACGTAGAAGCGCGTGTAGGCCGCGCAGACCTGGCCGGTGTTGAGCGTCGCCCCGGCGAGGTTGCCCGCGACGGCGGCGTCGATGTCGGCGTCGGCCGCGATGATGCTCGGCGCCTTGCCGCCGAGCTCCAAGGTGAGCCGCTTGAGGTTGGACGCCGCGCTCGCCGCGGTGATCAGCTTCCCGACGGCCGTCGAGCCGGTGTAGGAGAGGTGGTCGACGCCGTGGTGCTCGCTGAGCATCGCGCCGACGGCGCCGTCTCCGGTGACGAGGTTGACGACACCCGGCGGGATCCCGGCTTCGTGGGCCAGTTCGACCAGGCGGATGCTGGTCAGGGGCGTGACCTCGCTCGGCTTGATCACCACGGTGTTGCCGGTGGCGAGCGCCGGCGCGAGCTTCCAGGCGAGGATCATCAGCGGGAAGTTCCACGGCGTGATCAGCGCGTTCACCCCGACCGGCTCACGGCGGGTGTAGTGCAGCGTGTCCGGGAACGACACCGGGTTCGTGGTGCCCTGCAGCTTCGTCACCCAGCCCGCGAAGTACCGGAAGTGCTCGGCCGCGCCGGTCGCGCTCACCTGCCGGGACACCCCGATCGGCTGACCCTGGTCGCGGGTCTCCAGCTGGGCCAGCTCCTCGTGGTGCGCGTCGATCAGGTCGGCGAGCCGGAACAGCAGCGCGGCTCGCTGCACCGGGAGCAGCCCGGCCCACGCCGGCGCGGTCAGCGCGCGCCGGGCGGCCGCGACGGCGGCGTCGACGTCGGCCCGCGACGCGGTGCCGACCTCCTCGAGCACGCGGCCGGTGGCCGGGTCGAGCGTGGGAAGGGCACCGCCGCCGGCCTCGGTCCACTGGCCGTCGATGCACAGGCGTGTCGCCATCCCGGGTTCCTCCTTCGTGGGGTGGACCGAGTATCGGGCGCGAGGCGGCCGCGGGTCTTGTCCGCTCACGCATGCCGGTTGACTGACGGCGAAGGGATCCGCCCCGGCGGCCGGGACGCGCGTCAGGCTGGGCCCATGGACGTGATCGTGGTGGGCGCGGGTTCGGCCGGGTGCGTGGTGGCCCGGCGGCTGGTCGACGCGGGTGCGGCGGTGACGCTGCTGGAGGCGGGCGGTCCGGACGTCAACCCCGCCGTCCACGACCCGGCGCGGGCCGGGGAGCTGTGGCACGGCCCGGAGGACTGGGACCACCACACGGTTCCGCAGCCGCACGCGGCGAACCGGCGGCTGCACCTGCCGCGGGGCAAGGTGCTCGGCGGTTCGCACGCGCTCAACGCGATGATCTGGGTCCGCGGCGCGCCCGCCGACTACGACGGCTGGGGTGTGCCGGGCTGGACCTGGGACGACGTCCGCCCGGTGTTCGAGCGCGTCGAGAAGGACCTCCTCACGATCGTGCCGAACGAGCCGCTGCACCCGATCCAGCAGTCCATTGTGGACGCCGCGGTCTCGGTCGGCTTGCCGCTCAACCCGGACTACAACGGTGCCACGCAGGACGGCGTCTCGGTCGAGCGGATCACCGCTCGCGACGGCCGTCGTGTCACCACGTGGCGCGCTTACGCTTCGCCGGTGGCTTCCCGGATGACCGTCCACACGGGAGCGCTGGTGCATCGGGTCGTGTTCAAGGGCTCGCGTGCCACCGGGGTGGTCGTTTCGATCGGTGGTGCGGTGCGGGAGCTGTCCGCCGATCTGGTCGTGCTGGCGGCGGGCGCGCTGGCGTCGCCGGCCATCCTGCTGCGCAGCGGCGTCGGCCCGGCGGACGAACTGAACGTTGACGTCGTCGCCGATCTGCCCGTCGGGCGCAACCTGCACGATCACCTGCTCGCACCGGTGATCTTCGCGACGGATCGTCCTGTCGAGCCGCCAGTGGCGGGCCGGTCAGTCACGCAGGTCCACTGGTTCTGGCGCAGCCGTCCGGGGCTCGCGGTGCCCGACACGCAGCCGATCTGCTTCAGCGTGCCGATGTACGAGCCGTGGATGACCGGGCCGCCGACCGGGTTCTCGCTGATGGCGGGCATGGTGACGCCGGAGAGCCGCGGCAGCGTCCGGCTGTCACCGGACGGCGGGTTGCTGATCGACCTGGGCGTGCTGTCCGCGCCGGCGGACTTCGAGAGCCTGGTGGCGTCGGTGGAGCAGTGTCTCGCGGTCGGCCGAGCCCCGGCCCTGGCCGCCGGGTGGGGCGCGCGGCAGCTGTACCCGGCACCGGACGACGACGTGCGCGAATACGTCCGCCGCACGGCGATCACCTACCACCACCAGGTCGGCACGTGCGGACTGGGGACCGTGGTGAGCCCGGACCTCAAGGTGCACGGGCTGGAGGGGCTGCGGGTCGCGGACGCGTCGGTGCTGCCCCGGGTGCCGACGGGCAACACCAACGCGCCCGCGGTGCTGGTGGGGGAGCAGGCGGCGCGGTTCATCCTCGGCCTGTAGCGCCCAGCAGGCGCCGCAGCCACGACGACCGGGCCGCGAGGGCTGCGCGGGTCACCTCCGCGTCCGGGGCGAAGCGGTCGAAGCCGTGGTGGGCGCCCGCCCAGACGTGCAGTTCCGTCGGGACCCCGGCCCGGGCCAGCCGCTGGGCGTACGCGACGTCCTCGTCGCGGAAGATCTCCGCCCCGCCCACCTCGACGAACGCCGGGGGCAGGCCGCCCAGGTCCGTCATCCGGGCCGGCGCCGCGTAGGGCGACGTCTGCCCGGCCAGCAGGCTTCGCCAGCCGAAGTCGTTGGCCTCGCGGGTCCACACCGCGTCCGGGACGTCCACCGCCGTGCGGTCGTCGAGCATCGGGCACAGCAGTAGCTGGCCCGCCAGTGCCGGGCCGCCGCGGTCGCGGGCCAGCAACGCGCACCCGGCGGCGAGCCCGCCGCCCGCGCTGCCACCTGCCACGACCAGGCGGTCGAGGCCCACCTCCGCGGCGAACCACACGAGGCCCGCGTAGCAGTCGTCGAGGGGCGCGGGGTGCGGGTGTTCCGGCGCCAGCCGGTACTCGACGGTCGCGGCCACGAACCCGAACTCCTCGATCAGCGCGACCAGCCGGGGCAGGTCGGCGAACCGGTCGTCCATGACCATGCCACCGCCGTGGATGCTGAACAGCGCGGCCTTCGGCTCGCGCGGCCGCAGCACGGTGACGACGACGCCGGTGCCGGGCACGACGTGGTCCGACCAGGTGATGTCCCGGTCGCCGACCGCCTCCGCGCAGGTCGGGTTGCGCATCGCCTCCCGGATCGCGGGCAGCGTCGACGCGGACAGCGGCAGCTGCGGGCCGGTCACGGCCCCTCCGGGTCGACGGCGTCGCGGTCGGCCCAGAACGGCTCCACGAGCGCCCGCAGCTCGGCGGCTCCCACCCGCTCCAGGAGGCCGACCGCGGCCAGGTTGTCCTCCAGCTGCCGGACGCTGGTGGCGCCGAACAACGTCGTCGTGGTGGCCGGGTGGGTGAGGGTGAAGGCGAGGCACAGCTGGGCGGCCGTCGCACCGAGGCTCCCGGCGACCTTCCGGATCCCCTCGGCGGAGTCGGCGATGCGCTGCCGGACGTCACCCGGGTCGCGCCCGACCTGGCGGCCGCCCTTGCCGAGCAGCACACCACCCTCGAAGACGTCCGACGCCTGGAGCGTGACGCCGAGGTCGTCGAACACCGCGGCGAACGGCGCACCGTCCGGAATGGACCGTCGCGCGACGCTGTACTTCAGCTGGGCGATGGCCGGTCCGGGCACGCCGTCGGCGAGCGCGAAGTCGTGTACCGCGCGGATCGTCGAAGCCGACCAGTTGTTCACGCCCCACTGCCGGATCAGCCCGGCCTCGTGCAGCTCGGCCAGATCGCGGACGAGCGCGTGCAGGTCCGTGTCGTCGCGGCGGAGGTCGCCGAGGATCACGAGGTCGGCGTGCTCGACGCCGGCGCGGAAGAACGCGTTCTCCAGCTGCTCGCGCAGGCTGTGCCCGGGATAACCCTCGAGCCACAGTTTCGATGACAGCAGGTAGTCGTCGCGGCGCAGGCCCGCGGCGCGGACCATCGCGGAGAACAGCACGTCGGTGAACACCGGGTCGCTGCCGGGAAAGCCGTAGACGCCGACGTCGAACAGGGTGATCCCGGCGTCGACGGCGGTGCGCAGCAGCGTCACCGCCTCGCGGAAGTCCATCCGGTCGTAGGTGTGCCACGAGCCGAGCGACAGGACGCCGGTGTGCGGGCCGTCGCGGCCGATGCGGCGCTGGGGAATGCTCACGAAAACCCTCCTAGGGCAGTCGGGGGTCGATGACGGCTTTGAGCTCGCCGAGCCGGGACATCGACTCGACGGCGGCGGACGCGCCGGCCAGCCCGACGGGCGGGCTGAACAGCTCGTCCCACGGCATCCGCCCGGCGAAGGCGCGGAAGAACCCGACCGAGCGGTGGTAGTCGGCGATGTCGCCGTTGAGCGAGCCCACGATGGTCAGTTCCTTGCCCATTACCGTGCCCAGCGGCACGGGGGCGGGCGCCGGACCGGTCGACCCGACGATCGCGACCGTGCCGCGTTGCGCGGCGAAGGCGACCGCCTCCTCGCCGATCGTCGGGCCGCCGGCGAAGTCGAAGACGTGGTCCGCGCCGCGGCCGCCGGTCAGTTCCTTGACCCGCTCGATGCGTTCTTCGGCCGAGGTGTCGACGGGGATCGTCGCCGTGGCGCCGAAGCGCACCGCCGTCTCCAGACGGCCCGCCGGGCCGCCGACGGTGAGCACCGTGCCCGCGCCGCAGAGCCGCGCGACCGCCGTGGCGAACACGCCGAGCGCGCCGGCGCCCTGGACGACGACTGTCGCGTTCGGACGGATCCCGCCGGAGCGGGCGACGGCCCGCAGCACGGTCTTGCCCGCGCAGCCCGACATCGACGCCCAGGTGTCCGCGACGTCGTCGGGCAGCAGGAGCTTCGCCGCGCCGGGCGTGACGTAACAGTGCCGCGCGAGCCCGCCGGTCGCGTACGGGAACCGGTCGGACCGCTGGAGGAAGCCGTAACCACGGGACTCGCAGGCGACGGGCTCGCGCAGGATCGTGCAGCCGAAGCACTTCCCGCAGACCGACTCCGACCAGCCGATCCGGTCGCCCGGCTTGATCTCCCGGCCGAGCGTGTCGGTGGTGCCGGCTCCGGTGGCGACGACCTCGCCGACCATCTCGTGCCCGAGCACCATCGGGAGCATGCCGGGGAAGCTCATCTGCCCGGCCCACAGGTGGACGTCGGTGCCGCACAACGTGGTGCAGGTGAGCCGGACCAGCGCGGCGCCGGGTTCCGGTTCCGGCAGGGGGAGTTCGCGCAGTTCGAGGGGCGCGTGGTGGCCGGTGAGGACCGCGGCCTCGGTGCGGGTGGGCAGTGCCATCTTTTTAGTCTACAGTCGTGGAAGAAAAAGTCCAGATCCGGGAGGAAACCATGACGAGCCAACGGATCCACCCGGCGGAGCTGGTCGTGCGCGGCGGCACCGTGCACACCTTCGACCGGCTGGGCACGGTGGCGGACGGCCTCGCTGTCCACAGCGGCCGGATCGTCGCGGCCGGTGCCGACCTGACCGCCTGCATCGGACCGGACACCGAGGTCGTCGACCTCGCCGGGCGCACGGTGCTGCCCGGGATCAACGACGCCCACCTGCACGCGACCTGGCTGGGCGCCCGCTGGCCGCACCCGCTGCTCGGACCGCCGCACGACGAGGCGCCGGTGACGACCTCGGCGGAGCGGCGGGCGGCGATCCTGCGCGCGGGCGGCCTCTGCGCGTCGCTGGGCATCACCAGCTACACCGAACCCGGTCTCGGCCCCGGCGAAACCGGCTGCTTCTCGGCGGCGGTCCTCGACGAATACGCCGCCCTGCACCGGGAAGGGCTGCTGCGGGCGCGGGTCACCGTCCTGCGTCTGTTCGGGCTCCTGGACGGCGTCAGTTCGCTGCCGAACTTCAAGCGCGGTCTCGAAACGCCCGTGCCGCGGGCGGATCCGGAGTGGCTGGCCGTCACCGGCGTCAAGATCTTCGCCGACGGCATCCCGCCGATGGGCACGGCCTGGACACACCACTGCTACGCCGACGGCGGCCACGGCGCGCTGCTCGTCGACGGCCCGGACGACGACGCCCGCGTAGGCAACCTGGGCGCGATGATCAGTGCGGCGCACGAGGCCGGCCTGGTTGTCGGCGTGCACGC
This sequence comes from Amycolatopsis sp. NBC_01307, assembly GCF_035975215.1. Lineage (NCBI taxonomy): Bacteria > Bacillati > Actinomycetota > Actinomycetes > Pseudonocardiales > Pseudonocardiaceae > Amycolatopsis > Amycolatopsis sp. NBC_01307. The sequence continues at coordinate 2,618,271 of NZ_CP108403.1, forward strand.
GACGGGGGAGCGCAGCATCGAGACCGCGCTCGCGCACCTGCGCCGCGGTGACCACCTCGTGCACGGCGACCTCGTCACGCCGGCGCAGCTGCGCCGGATGGCGGCCCGCGGGGTCGGCCTGACCACCCAGCCCGCCATCGCCACGGCCATGCGTCCGATGGTCGCGGCCGCGCTGGGGGCCGACGTCGCCGCGAACGCGTGGCCGCTGCGGGAGATCCTCGCGTCCGGCGGTCCGCTGACCCTGAGCAGCGACGCGCCGGTCGTCACCCCGGACTGGCGGGTGCACCTCGCCGCGGCCGGCGAGCTGCTGGGGGCGCGTGGGGTGACGCCGGAGCTGACGGCACGGTTGCTGCGCTGTTACACCACCGAAGCCGCGGTGCAGGACGGGTCCGCGAGCTGGAAGGGGACCCTCGCGCCCGGGATGGCCGCGGACTTCTGCGTCCTGGCGGCGGACCCGCTCGACGTCGCCCTGGCCGACCTGCCGTCGGTCGCGGTCGAGCTGACCGTGACCGCCGGCCGGATCGTCCACAAGGGATAGTCAGGTGAGCAGCTGGCCGCCGTCGACCGCCAGGCTCACCCCGGTGATGTGCCCGGCGGCGGGCGAGGCCAGGAACACCACCGCCGGCACGACGTCCTCGACGGAGGCGATGCGGCCCAACGGGATCCGCGACTCCCAGGCCGCGCGGGCCGCGGTGTCGGCGGCGAACCCGGCGGTCATCGGCGTGAGCACCGGGCCGGGCGCGACGGCGTTGACCCGGATCCCGTGCGGTGCCAGTTCGAGGGCCGCGGACCGGGTCAGCGCGTCGACCGCGGCCTTGGTGGCCTCGTAGTGGCCCAGCCCGGGGGTCGGCTGGCGGGCGCCGATCGACGAGACGTTCACGATCGCGCCCCGCGTGCCCGCTTCGGTCATGTGCGCGCCGACCGCGCGTGTCATCAGGAACGTGCCGCGGAAGTTGACGCGCACGCAACGGTCGAACACCTCGACGTCGAGCGCGGTCACCGGGCCGCCGCCACCCGCCAGCCCGGCGTTGTTGACCAGCACGTCGATCGGCCCGAACTGCCGCGTCACCAGCGAAACCGCCGCGTCGACGGACGCCGGGTCGGAGATGTCGAGCTCGACGTGGTCCCGGCCGGTGTCGTGGGCCGCGCGGGCGTCGACGTCGGCGACGATCACGCGGTCGCCCGCGGCGAGGAAGCCTTCGGTGACGCCCCGGCCGATCCCGCTCGCGCCGCCGGTCACCACCACGATTCGCTGTTTCATTCTACAATCGTAGACTAACGATAGGTTGTCAGAGAAGGGAAACAGCATGATCGGCAGATCGGCCTTCGGGCTCGGCTCGTGGAACACCTGGGACCGGATGGACTTCGGCGACGCCGTCGCGCTGCTGCGGACGGCCGTCGACGCCGGCGTGACGTTGTTCGACGTCGCGCACTACGACATGGGCCCGCACGCCGAGGGTTCGGACACCGACGTGATCTTCGGCAAAGCCGTGCGGGAAGCGGGAATCGCCCGCGAAGACTACGTGCTGTGCGGGAAACTCTGGCTGTGGGACCACCCGCGGACCGGGTTCGCGCGGCAGCTGGAGACGTCGCTCGGCCGGATCGGCACGGACCACGCGGACCTGGTCGTCGTGGGCGACTACCTCGACCGCCCGGACGTCCCGCGGCTCGTCACCGAGGTCGCCGAGCAGGTGCGGGCCGGGCGGATCGGCGGCTGGGGCGTCAACAACTGGCGGGCCGGCGACCTGGACGCGGCCCTGGCCTTCGCGGACCGCGAAGGCCTGCCGGCGCCGGAGTTCGCCCAGCTGAAGTACTCGATCGCCCGCCGGTCCATGGCCGAAGGCCCGCACTACGGCAAGCACTGGGGCCGGCTCGCGCTGCAGGCGTCGGACGTCTTCGAAGGCGGCGTCCTGCTGGGCAACCACGCGCCCACCCGGAAGATCGGCGCGGACGTCGGCGGCATCCGGGCGTCCATTGTGGACGTGTCCGCCGAGCTGGCCACGATCGCCGCGGAGTTCGGCGCGACCCGGGCGCAGCTGGCCCTCGCGTTCTGCCTGGCCTACGAGCCGGTGGCGAACGTCCTGTTCGGCGCGAGCCGCGTGGACCAGCTGACGGACAACCTCGGCGCCCTGGACCTGGCCCGCACCCACGGCACCGAGATCCGCGCGGCGGTCAGCCACCTCCAAGCCGACCGAGGAGTAAGCCCCGACGGATCCTGGTGAGGCTTGTCGTGAGTGGTAATGCGGGTTCTAACCCGCATTACCACTCACGACCGGGTCAGGGCGTGTCGAGGAAGGTGAGCACCGCGGTCTTGAAGGCGGCGCCGCGCAGGGCGCCGCCGTGGTCGCCGGGCACCAGGAGCAGGTCGCTGCCCGGCACCAGCGGGACCAGGGTCTCGATGCCCTGGCTGATCGGGTCGTCGCGGCCCGCGACGAACCGCGTCGGCACGCCGATCGTGCCCACCTGAGGCGCGAACGGCTCCCGGCGCAGACCTTCGACGCACCGGAGCAGGGCGGCGGGGTCGCGGCCCGGTGCGGTGATCATCCGGGCGATCGCCGCGGTCAGCGGGTCGGCCGGCAGCCGCCCGCCGTCGGCGAAGGCTCGCGCGGCCTCGACGTCGACGGCGCCGAACGGCTCGTGCGGGCTGATCCCGGCCAGCACGAGCCGCCGGACGGGCAGCAGCGCGGGCAGCTCCCAGGCCAGCCGCGCCCCCAGAGAGTAGCCGACGACGTCCACTTCGGACACGTCGCCGACCGCGAGGACGAGCTCCTCGGTGACGGCTTTCGGGGTGGCGTCGGCGAGCGCCGGACTCGAGCCGTGACCCGGCAGGTCCGGCACGAGGACCGGGCGGCCCGCGGCCGTGAGGGCCGCGGGCCAGCCGGTGCCGATCCAATCGGTCGGGCCGTCGGAGGCGAACCCGTGCAGGAGCAGCACCGGCGGGCCGGCGGGCGCGCCGTCGGGGGCGAACCGGCGCACGGCCAGGGAAGTCGGGACGGTCAAGGAGATCCTCTCTCACGAACGGGCGGGACGGCGGACGCGTAGGCGCTGCAGCTCGCCGAGGGTGCGGGCGCGGGGGTCGACGGCGATCCGCAGCGCGGAGCCGATCAGGTTGAGCAGGAGCACGCAGAGCACGATCGTCACGCCCGGCACGAGCATCAGCCACGGCGCGACGACCAGGTACGAGCGGCCTTCGGCGATCATGTTCCCCCAGGTCGGCGTGGGCGGGGCGATGCCGAGGCCGAGGAAGCTCAGCGCGCCGTCGACCAGCATCGCGGCCGCGGCCAGGATGACGACCTGGACCAGCGCGAGCGGCAGCACGTTGGGGAACACATGCACCAGCAGGATCTTGCCGCGGCTCATCCCGGACACCCGCGCGGCGCCGATGTACTGGCGCCCGGCGATGCCGAGCACGCGGCTGCGGATGACCCGGGCGGTGAACGGCGTGAAGATCACCGTCAGCGCGATCAGCTCGGTCCAGATGCTGGCGCCGAGCGCGATGGCCAGCGCCATGGCGAGGATGATCGCCGGGAAGGACATCCACGCGTCCATCAGCCGCATCAGCACCGCGCCCGCGGCCCGGTAGAAGCCGCTGACCAGGCCGATGACCATGCCGGAGAACGCCGCGCACAGCGTGATCAGCGCCGACAGCCCGAGTGACGCCCGCCCGCCGGACACCAGCCGCGCGAGGACGTCGCGGCCGTAGGAGTCCGTGCCGAGCAGATGCCCCGGCGACGGCGGCAGCAGCCGGTGCACCGGGTCGGTGGCGCTGACGCTCGGCAGGAAGACCGGCAGCACCACCACCGCGAGGACGATGAGCCCGAGCAGCGCCGAGCAGACGACCAGCGTGCGGTTGCGGCGGAACACCCGGGCCACGCGCCGCGGCGGGGGAGTGGCCACGGCGGGCGCCTGGTCCACGAGGGCGAGGCTCATGCGACACGCACCTTCGGGTCGAGCAGCGCGTACGACAGGTCCACCAGCAGGTTGACCACGACGAACAGCACCGCGACGAACAACGTCACGCCCTGGATCAGCGGGAAGTCGCGGGTGGACACCGCGCCCATGAGCAGGTGGCCGAGCCCGGGCACGACGAAGATCGACTCGATGATCACGATCCCGCCGACCAGCATGGCGAAGTTGCTGCCCAGCTGGGTGATCAGCGGCATCAGCGCGTTCGGCAGCACGTGCTTCAGCAGCACCCGGCGCTCGGGCAGGCCCTTGACGCGCGCCGTGCGCAGGTAGGCCAGCGGCAGCTCGCCGAGCACGCTCTCGCGCAGGGTGAGCACGAACAACGCCGTCTGGCCGATGACGAGCACCGCCAGCGGCAGCACCAGCGCCGGCACCGCGCCGGCCGGGTCGGTCAGCAGGTCGTGGTAACCGCTGGAGGGGAACCAGCGCAACGTCACCGAGAACACCAGCACCAGGACCAGCGAGATCCAGAAGTCCGGCAGCGCCATGCCGAGCGACGAGAGCCGGTCGAGCGCGCGGGCCACCGGGTTGCGCGGCGACACCGCCTGCCACGCCGTGATCGCCACGGACAGGACGAAGCTGATGATCGTCGACAGCACGGCGAGCGTCAGCGTCGGCACGATGTGGCCGGCGACCACGTCCAGCACCGGCTGGTGGTAGGTGATCGACGTCCCGAAGTCACCGCGCAGCACGTGCCCGGCCCAGGTCAGGTACTGCTGCCAGAGCGAGCCGTCGAGGCCCATGCTCGCCCGCAGCGTGGCGACGTCGGCCGGCCGCGCGGTCGGGCCCAGGATGGCCTGGGCCGGGTCGCCGGGGATGAGCCGGATGACGAAGAACATCATCGTGCCGACGATGACCAGGATGATCGCCAGGTCGCGCAGCCGGCGCAGCAGGACTCCGGTCATGCCGCCGCCAGCCAGGAGTTCCAGAAGATCCGGTAGAAGTCGCCGTAGCCCTTCAACCGCGGCGTGTAGGCCGCGTACAGCTTGGACTGGCTCAGCGTGATCACCGACAGCTGCTTCCACGTGTACGCCTGCAGCTTGTCGATCACGGCCTTGGCCTGCTCCGGCGTCGTGGCCGCGTTGAACTCGGTCAGCAGCCCGTCCATCTCCGGCGACGACGACCCGTTGAGCGTGCCCAGGGTGAGCGCGGGCATCTGCGCGGGCGAGGACAGCGACGAGTCGAAGAACAACGTCGTGATGTCCCAGCCGCCCGGGTTCTTGGTCAGCGTGCCGAGCATGGTGGCGAAGTCGTAGGTGTCGATCTTGGCGGTGAGCCCGATCTTCGACAGCTCGTCCTGGATGAGCACGGCCCACTTGCCGAACTCGGGGTAGGAGTTCGTGGTGACGATGTGGATGGTCGACCCGGCGGGGACGCCGGCTTCGGCGAGCAGTTGCCGCGCCTTCTCCGGGTCGTGCTGCCGGTAGACGTCGTCGCCGGCGGCCGAGTACGACGCCTTGTTGTCCGGCGAGGCGAACGCGCCGGTCTCGATCGTCAGGTCCTTGCTGCCGCCGGTCGCCGCGTTGATCGCGGGCTTGTCGAGCAGCAGGTTCAGCGCCTGGCGCGCTCGCGGGTCGGCGAACTTCGAACCCGGGTTGAAGTTGGGGATGATGACGTTCTCGTTGCCGCCCGGCAGGTTGTGCACGACCAGGTTCGGGTTGGCCTTGAGCGTCTCGTACTGGTCGTTGGCCGGCATCGCGTGGTCCCACTGGCCGGTCTGCAGGCCGCTGATCAGCGCGTCCTGGTCGCCGACGATCTTGTAGGTGATCGTGTCGAGGTAGGCGTGCTTCGCGCCGGCCTGGCCGCCCCAGTTCTCCTCGGTGCGCGACTTGTAGCCGTCGTAGCGTTCCAGGACCAGCTGCTGGCCGATGTCCCAGCTCTTCAGCTTGTACGGCCCGGTGCCGATCGCCTTGTCCTGCTCGAACCCGGTCGCGGGCAGCCCGGTGAGGTTCTTCGCCTCGTAGATCTCGGTGCCCGCGCCGGCCAGCTCGTCGACGAGCGGGTAGCGCGGCCGCTTGAGGTGGATGCTCACGGTCGCCGCGTCCGGCGCGGTGATCGTGTCGATGTCCGGGGTGACGAGCTGGCCGGTCCGGTGGCTCTTCTGCCAGCGCTGCAGGCTCACGACGACGTCGTTGCCCGTGAGCGGGTTGCCGTCCTGGAAGGTGACGCCCTGGCGCAGCTTGAACGTGTAGGTGAGCCGGTCCGGGCTGGTCGTGAACGTGTCGACCAGCATCGGCCGCGCGACGAAGCCCTGGTCGACCTCGAAGAGCTTCTCGTACATCATGTTGCCGATCTGGGCGGTCACCTGGCCGGGGTTGGCCACCATGTCCAGGGACTGCGGGTCGGTCGGGACGGCGACGGTCAGGTTGCCGCCGCGGACCGGTGGGCCGTCCGCCGCGGCACCACCGGTGGCGGTGGCGCCCATGCAGCCGGCGAGGAGCGCGCCCGCGGCGGCGAGGGCGGCGAGCAAAGGAGTTCGTTTCATGGGCGCGTCGATCCTGTGTGGGGGAGGGCGGGCAGGTCGGGGTTCGCGGCGAGGAGCCGCCGCGTGTAGTCGTGGCGCGGGGTGAGGCGGACGGCGTCGGGGTCGCCGACCTCGATGAGCTCGCCCCGGTACATCACGCCGACGCGGTCGGCGACCGACAGCACGAGGCTGAGGTTGTGGGTGATGAACAGCAGGCTGAGCGTGCGGGTGCGGCGCAGGTCGAGCAGCAGGTTCAGCACCTGGCCCTGCACCGAGACGTCGAGGGCCGACGTCGGCTCGTCGGCGACGATCAGCTCCGGTTCGGCGGCGATCGCGCGGGCGATCGACACCCGCTGCCGCTGCCCGCCGGACAGCTGCGACGGGAGCTTGCCCGCGGTGTCGCGGGGGAGGCCGACCTCGTCGATCAGGTCGGCGACGCGGCGGTCCAGCTCGGCGCCCCGCAGCCCGGTCAGCTCCTTGAGCGGCTCGGCGATGATCCGCGCGGCGGTGTGGCGCGGGTCGAGGGAGCTCTGCGGGTCCTGGAAGATCAGCTGGACGCGGCGGCGGAATGCGCGCTCACCGCCGTCGAGCCCGGACGCGGTGACGGTGTGCGGGCCGAAGGTGATCGTGCCCGACTCCGGCGGCTCCAAGGCCGTCACCAAGCGGCCGAGGGTGGTCTTGCCGGAGCCGGACTCGCCGACCAGCCCGAAGAACTCGCCCGGCGGGATGTCGAGGGAGACGTCCCGGACCGCGTGCACCTCGCTGCCCGCGCGGCCGAACCGTCCTTTTCGGCCGTACACTTTGGACACTCCGGCGATGCTGAGCGTGGCGCCTTCGTGGTCCTTCCGCGGTGGCGGCTTCAGCGTCCGGGTTTCGACGGCTTCGGTCGCTTCGCCCGCCATGGCGGCGGCGAGCCGGGTGGCGGAGATGGTCGGGAAGCCGTCGCGCCGGCTGACGCCCAGCTGCGGCACGCAGCTCAGCAGGGCCCGGGTGTAGGGGTGCCGCGGGCGTGTCAGGACGTCGTCGCGCGAGCCCGTTTCGACCAGGCGGCCGCGGTACATCACCGCGATCCGGTCGGCCACCTGAGCCGCGACGCCCATGTCGTGGGTGATGAACACGCACGCCGTCCCGTGGTCGCGGCGGACCCGGTCGAACAACGTCAGGATCTCCGCCTGCGTGGTGACGTCGAGCGCGGTGGTCGGCTCGTCGGCGATGAGCAGGTCCGGATCGGCCATCAGGGCCAGCGCGATCATCACCCGCTGCTGCATGCCGCCGGACATCTGGTGCGGGTAGAGCCGCAGGATCCGGTCGGTGTCGGCGAGGCCGACCTCGGTGAGCAGTTGCCGGGCCTTGGCCTCGGCCTTGCGGTGCAGCGGGCTGCCGCGCCGGGCCGCCTGGCCCGGCAGGGAACCGGGCTCGCGGTAGGCCTCGACCAGCTGCCCGCCCACCCGGCGGCCCGGGTTGAGCGAGTCCAGGGCTTCCTGGAAGATCATGCCGATCCGCGGGCCGCGGTAGGCGCGCATGGCGTCGGCCGGCAGCTTCGTCACGTCCACGCCGTCGATCGCGATCTCGCCGCGCGTGCGGACCGGGGCGACGAACTCGAGCAGGCGGATGATCGACAGCGCGGTGACCGTCTTGCCGCTGCCGCTCTCGCCGACCACGCACAGTGTCCGTCCCTGATCGAGATCGAAGGACAGCTCCCGCACGAGCTCGCGGTCGGCGTCTTCGGCGTCCTTGGTGACGACGCCGACGGTGAGGTCCCGGATTTCGAGCAGCGTCATGGGTTCCCCTTCCTCGCGCCCGCCGCGACGGGCGGGCCGGACTGCCGGTACCGGCAGGGGTAGTTCTACGCATGTTGACACTCCCGTCATGCGCTGTCAATGGTTTTATTCTACGAACGTAGGAAGTTGAAACACGACGGATTTCCCTTGCTGCGCGTGGGAAATCGGCGCTGGACTCTTTTATCTACGGATGTAGAGTGTCCCAGTCGAACAGAAGGAGGGTCACCGTGACCGGGACGGAAACACCAGCCACGCCCCAGCGCATCGTGGACGTCGCCGTGGGCTACATGGCCGCCGGGCAGTTGTTCGCCGCCAACCGCATCGGCCTGTTCCGCGCACTCGCGCCCGGGCCGCTCGACGCGGCGGAACTCGCGGAACGCACCGGCCGGCCGGAGAACATCACGCGCATCCTCGGTGACGCGCTGTCGTCACTGGGCCTGCTGTCGCGAGTGGACGGCCGGTACGCGCTGACGCCGGACACCGCCGCCTACCTCGGCGGCACGGGGGAGGAGCCGGACCTCGCGCCGTTCCTCACCTTCCTCGAAACCATCAGCTACCCCCACTGGCAGCAGTTCCCGCACACCGCCGACACCGGCGAACCCGGCGAGCTCGACCTCACCGGCGACCGCTGGACCACCTTCATCGGCGGGGTCATGGTGTATAACGCCCTACACGCTCGGGCTTTGGTGCGGGCGTTCGACTTCGGGTCGGCCAAGCGGTTGCTGGACCTGGGCGGCCTGTCGGCCGCCTTCGCCCTGGAAGCCCTGCGGGCCAACGACGTCCTGCACACGACGTTCGTCTACGACCCGCGGTCGGTGCCGTCGGTGACCGAGGCGGTGGCGGAGTTCGCGGACCGGACGCGGATCGTGGGCGCGCCGACCCCGGAGGCCGAGCCCGACGGCGAGTACGACCTCGTCATGGTGAACCACGTCCTGCACCGGTTCGGCGTCGAGGAGAACCGCGCGATCCTGCGGCACGCGCGGGCCGCGGCGGCGCCGGGCGCGCGTCTCCTGCTGCTGGACTTCTTCCTGGACGGCGACGCCGTGCCGCGGTCGCTCGACGCGCTGCACGCGGGGGAGTACCTGGTCATCGACGGCACGGTCGTGTACCCCGAGGCCGACGTCCGGAGCTGGCTGGCGGACGCGGGGTGGCGGCCGGTGGACCGGCTGACCCTGCCCGGATCGCCGCGCGTCCTCGTCGCCGAGGCGGTGTGAGCATGGCCTTCGATCCTGCGGGTTCTTCCCGCCGAAGCGGTGCCGGGATGGCCTTCGGCCGCGCAGGTTGTCTTCTTGCGCTGCGGGCTCTTCGAGGCGAGGTCTGCGTGGCCTTCGGGCCCGCGGGCTCTCGTGGCCGAGGAGGTGCCCACATGGCCCTCGCCGATCCTCGTCGCCGAAGCGGCTCCCCGGCGACTCTCGATCCGGCAGCGCTCGAGCTGCCCGGTCTTTCCCCCGAGGCGGTGTCCGCATGACCCTCGACCCCGCGGTTCAGGAGCTGCTCGCCCTGGCCGCCGACGCGCCGGTGCCCGAACGGCCGCCGACGGCGGTGGAGCTGCGGGCCGCGTTCGCCGCGTCCCGGCCGGCGCCGGGGGCGGTGGCGCCGGTCGCGGCGGTGACCGAACGCCGGGTGGGCGACCTCCGGGTCCGGCTGTACCTGCCTGAGGCGGAGGGGCCGGTGCCACTCTTCCTGTGGATCCACGGTGGCGGCTGGACGATCGGCTCGGTCGACGAGAACGAGGTCGCCTCACGCGCGGTGTGCGCCGGGGCGTCGGTCGCAGTGGCCGCCGTCGAGTACCGGCTGGCGCCGGAAGACCCCTACCCGGCCGCGCCCGAGGACTGCTACGCCGTGCTGGAGTGGCTGGCCGCGGGCGGCGCCGGGCCGGCAGTCTCGCCGGACCGGATCGCCGTCGGTGGCGAGAGTGCCGGCGGCAATCTGTCCACTGTGGTCTCTCTGATGGCCCGGGACCGGGGCGGGCCGTCGATTTCCGCGCAGGTGCTGATCTGCCCGGTGTTCGCCCACCCCGACGACGGCTTCGCGTCCTACGCGGACTTCGCGACGGGCTACGGCATGACGGCCGACGCGATGCGGTTCTTCTTCGCCCAGTACGCCCCGGACCCGGCACGCCTGACCGACCCGTACCTGCTGCCGTCGCGCTCGAAGGACCTGTCGGGCCTGCCGCCGGCGCTGGTGCTGACAGCGGAGTACGACGTCTTGCGCGACGAGGGCGAAGCGTTCGCGCGGCAGCTGACCGACGCGGGCGTGGCCGTCGACCTCACCCGCTACGCGGGCCAGATCCACGGCTTCTACGGCCTGTACACGGACCTGCCCGCGTCCCCGAAGTCCCACGCGGAGGTGGCGGCCTACCTGCGCGGGATCTTCACCGCGTAGCGCATGAGGGGCACCTTCATGGCTCTTGACGCCCTGAAGGTGCCCCTCACGGCTTGGTGAGCCGGGCCAGGAACGACTCCAGGTGGCGGTGCTGCAGGGCCACGGTGGAGAACTCGCCCGCGACCAGGCTCATCACGTTCGCGCCCGCGTTGACCAGGATGACCTCGTCCACCAGCTGCTCGTCCGGCGTCTCGGTGACGATGTCGCCGTCCTCGCGGCCTTCGGCCAGGAAGCGGTGCAGGAGCCCGCGCCACTCGCGGACGTGCTCGAGGTACTTGTCGTGCATCCCCTGGTCCGACAGGGACATCTGCCAGAAGATCAGCAGCACGCGCCCGGCCGTGATGCGGGCTTCGTCGATCGGCATCGAGGACACGCACAGCTCGCGCAGCGCGGCCAGCCCGCGCAGGCCGTCGAGGGCCACGTACTCGCGCATCATGTCCAGCGCCCGCTCGTAGGTCGCCGCGATGATCTCTTCCTTGCCGGCGAAGTACAGCTTGAGCGCGCCGTTCGCGAACCCGGCCGCCGCGGCGATCTCGCGCATCGTGGCGGCTTCGATCCCGCCGCGCACGATCAGGTCCCAGGTGACGTCGACGATGTCCCTGCGCCGCTGGTCGTGGTCGATGATCTTGGGCACCCGGCACCTCCCGCACTGGTTTTCTCTACCAGTGTAGGAGAAACTACCCGAACGCACCGGATCGGGTCAGCGCCGGAACACCCGCCGTCCCGCGAACCAGGTCTCGACGACCTGCGTGCCGGCCACGTCGGCGGTCCGGAACGGATCCCGGTCGAGGACCACGAAGTCGGCCGAGCGGCCCGGGGTCAGCGCCCCGGCGACGTCGTCGAGGCCGCACGCGCGGGCCCCGCCGAGGGTGAACACCTCGATCGCCTCGGCCAGGGTGATCGCCTGCTCCGGCCAGAGCGCGCCCGGCCGCCTGCCGTGCGGGTCCTCGCGCGTGACCAGGCCCGCGATGCCCTCCCACGCGTTCGGCGACGGGCTGACCGGCCAGTCCGAGCCGCCGGCCACGAGCGCGCCGCTGTCCAGCAGCGCGCGGTTCGGCTGCATCCGGGCCGCGCGGGCCGCGGGCAGCACCCCGGCGATGGCCTCCGGAATGACGCCGGGCACCCAGAGGAACGGCGAGATGTCCGCCGCGACACCCAGTTCGGCGAACCGCGGCAGGTCGTCGGGGTGCACGAACTGGCCGTGCGCCACCTGGAACCGGACGTCGGTGTACCCCTCGGCGCGCAGCTTCGAGACGGCGTCGAGCAGCAGCCGGACCGACGCGTCGCCGGTGCAGTGCACCTTGGCCGACAGGCCCGCGGCAGCCGCCGTGCGCAGCCAGCCCGTCAGCTCCTCGGCGGACATCGTCGTCGCGCCGTGGAAGCAGCCGCCGTGGACGTCGTCGGGCAGGTAGGGCTCGAGGAACGCGGCCGTGCGGGTCGGCGGGACACCGTCGAGGAAGATCTTCACGAAGTCGGGCCGGTGGTGCTCGGTCCGGTAGCGCCCGGCGACCTCCAGCAGCGGCGCGCCGACCGGGTCGAACCCGAAGATCGGGTCGTTGACCAGCAGCGACGACACCACCCAGGCGTCCAGCTCGTCCGCGTCGTCGAGGGACTTCAGCGCGCCGAGGATGTCGGTCGAGACGCCCGCGTCCTGGAACGCGGTGACGCCGAAGCCGTGCAGGATCTCGATCGCCCGCTGGGACGCCCGGCGGTGCTGCTGCGGCGTCAGGCCGCCGGCGACGTACTCGACGAGCACCCCCGCGGCTTCCAGCAGCAGGCCGCTCGGCTCGCCGCCGTCCCGGTGGATCACCCCGCCCGGCGGGTCCGGCGTCGCCGCGGTGATCCCGGCCAGCTCCAGAGCCCGGGTGCTCACGAAGCGGTTGTGGCGGCTGTCGTCGGCCAGCGCGACCGGCCGGCCGCCCGCGGCGTCGTCGAGCGCGCGCCGCGCCGAGGCGTGCGAAAGCGTCTCGACCAGCGTCGACGCCCAGGCGCCGCCGATCAGCCAGTCGTCCGGGCCGAGGTCACGCGCTCGCGCGCGGACGGCGTCGAGGATGTCCGCGAACCCCGCGTCCGCGCCGAAGGTGAGCTCGAACAGCTCGGCGCGGCCGGCCATCGCGTGGTGGTTGTGCACGTCCACCAGCCCGGGCAGGACGAACGCGCCGCCGAGGTCGAGCACCTCGGTCTTCGGCCCGCGCTCGACGTCTTCGAGAGCCAGGACCTTCCCGTCGGTGACGGCCAGCGAGGACGCCCACGGCCGTACCCGGTCCAGGGTGTACACGACGGCGTTGGTGAGGATCAGGTCGGCGGCCACGGCTCAGTGCTCCGCCGGGTCGAGGCCCGCGGGGTGGACGGTGGTGCTCAGCAGCCGCCCATGCGCGCCGAACGTGAAGCAGGTCGTGTCCTCGCCGGTGTGGTCGAGTCCGAAGAGGACACCGTGGGAGCGCAGCGCGCGGGCGTTGCGGTGGTCGGCGATCGTCACCGACGCGCACGAGATCACCTTCTCGCGCCAGGCGAACACGTGGATCCCGGGCCGGATCTGGTACACGGAGTTCTCGTCGGTGTCGGCCAGCCCGCGCTCGGGCCCGGCCAGGCACTGCCAGGTGTACCAGTGCGGGCTGAGGTAGACGTGCTCGTAGGCGTGGTCTTCGCTGTACACCCACACCACGCGGCGCCCGATCAGCGCGGTGCTCGGCGCCATCGCCGCACCACGCACCTCGGCGCCGTCGATCGTGGCGGGCCGGAACTCCTGGGTGACGCGCGGGGTGCCGGCGTCACCGATCCGGGTGGTGACGACCAGGGCGCGGCCGTCGCGGACGTCGAGGATCAGGGACACGGCCTCGCGCGCGGCGCCGGGGTGGGGCTGGACGTAGTACAGGCCGTCGTCGACGAGGAACGTCTCGGCTTCGGTGCCGTCCCAGGTGAAGCCGGGGCCGCCGGCGTCGTCGCGCAGCACGAACGCGCGGCCGTCGATGTCGCCGGTGAGCGGGGCCTTGTTCGCGTCGAAACCCGGCGCGAGGCCGTCGAGCGGCAGCCAGGTCGAGGTGTCGGAGAGCGTCATGACGTCCTTAGGGTTCGCAGTGGTGGGCGCCGGCGGGCAGGTCGAGGGCCGGGTTGCGGTCGCAGAAGCCATAGGGCCGCACCAGGAACCCGGACTTGTCGACCGGCATCACCGGCCAGTCCTCGGGGCGCGGCACGTGGGTCGGGCCGAACACGTGCCACAGCACGAGATCGGTGTCGGTCAGGTCGCGGTTCGCGGCGGTCCAGGCGGGCAGGCCCGCGCCGCCGGGGTGGGCGTTGGGCCGCTCGCCCGCCGGGAACCGCTCGTCGTCGCGGTACGGCGTCGCCCACAGGTGCTTCGTCGCGAAGGTCGCCCGGGCGTGCACGGACGCCTCGGGCCGCGCCAGCAGCGTCGCCGACGGCCGCGGCACGAGCTGGTAGGCCGTCGGCTTGCCGAGCCGGTTGACGCGGTCGGCGCTGCGGATCTCCCAGACCCGGGCGCGCGCCGGATCGGCCAGGCGCATCGCGTCGTGCTCGGTGCGCAGCGGCGTGCTGCGCCAGGTGAACGCGTTGCCGTACGGGTTTTCGGGGCCGGTCGGCACCCCCACGACGTCGACTTCGTGGAGGTTGTTGCGCTCGCCGTCGACCTCGACGTCCAGCCGGGCGCAGAACAGGTGCTGGTGCACCGGAGCAAAGAGGCCGGGCGCGATCTCGGTCGCGTGCGGCTGCTCCTGCCCCGGGGTGCCGGCGCCGCAGAAGACGACGCCGGTGGCCTTCGCCTCGAACTCGATGGTGCCGTCGAGGTAGAGGTACCAGTAGTGGCCGTAGTCGTAGTTGCCGATCGTCGAGATCGACGAGACGACCAGCCGCCGCGAGCGGCGCACTTCCGGGTGCCCGCCGAGGTCGGTGTGCTTCCAGAGGATCCCGTCGTCCTCTTCGTGCAGGCAGATCGCCCGCGGGATCTCGACCGGCTCGCCGTGGTCGTCGGCGACCCAGGCCGGGAAGTAGTGGATGACGCCCAGGCAGTCGCAGCCGAGCCGCAGGTCGTTGCCGTTCTTACCGAACTGGTACTCGCCGGCGTCGAAGTAGCTGATCCAGAACCGGCCGGGCGCGACGTCGCCGTAGGGCACCACCATCTCGGGGACCGAGGCCCGGTACAGGACCGGCCGGTCCTGGAAGCCCACCTGGTGCAGCGTCAGACCTTCGCGGGTGTTGAAGCCGACGCGCAGCCGCCAGCCCTCCCAGACCACCTCGGTGCCCTCGACCGTGAAGCTCGGCCCGTCGGGCTGGGTGATCTCGATCGGCTTCAGCGACGTCCGCGCCGGGACGTCGCCGTAGCGGCCGTGCTCGGGTGGGACGGGGACGTCGCCTTCGTCCTCGACGCGCAGGACCCGCCGCGTCGTGAGGTCGAGGTGCACGACCAGGCCCTCGACGGGCCGCGCCCACGGGCTGTCGCCGTCGTCGTCGCGGAGGAAGGTCAGCGAGCGGATCACGCGCCCCGTTTCGTCGGCGCGGCCGAAGTGGCCGGGCGCCAGCGGTGCGCAGAAGGCGTGCTCGACGTGGTCGGCGAGGCCGCGCCGGGCCATCGCGGCCCGCCAGCCGTCGGACGCCTTCGTCAGCTGCTCGGCGAGGGCGTACTCCTCGAACAGGTACGACGGCTGCCCGTCGGCTTCGGCCCAGTCGTCCCAGGAGACGAGTTCGTGCGCGGTCACCGAGACGACGGCCTCCCCGGCCCGGCCGGTGGCGGTGTCGAGCAGCGTGTAGCGGATGCGCCGGTCGCCGGTGCCGGCGCGGACGTCCGCCTTGGCGGGTTCGACCGGCAGCACCTGCGGGAAGCGGATCGTCTCCCCGGTGAGTCCGGCGCCGGCGAGGATCGCGCGGCCGGCGGACAGTTCGGCGGCGGTCAGCGGGTCGAGGGGGTGCGGGGTGCTCACCCCGGTCAGTCTCGGCCCGCGCGGCGTCGTCCGCGACCGCGCGTGCGGGCGCGGACAACAGAACTGCGCTCTCGGCCAACCGCCCGGCGGGCGCCCGCGGTGAGGATGGGCGCATGCGAACCGATCTCGCCGGGAAGGCGGTCGTGGTGACCGGCGGGGCGTCCGGCATCGGGCTGGCCTGCGTGCTGGCGTTCCGCGCCGAAGGTGCCCGGGTGGCGGTCATCGACCGGGCGCCCGGCGCCGACGTCCGGGCCGACGTCACCGACGAAGCGGCCCTGGCCGCGGCGGTGGAGACGGTTGCCCGCGGGTTCGGCGGTCTCGACGTCGTCGTCGGCTGCGCCGGGATCTCCGGCCCGGTCGGCACCCCACTGGCCGCCATCACCGCCGCCGACGTCGCCGCGGTGCTCGCCGTCAACGTCACCGGGCAGTTCCTGCTGGTCAAGCACGCGCGGCCGTGGCTGGCCGAGGGCGGTGCCGTGGTGCTACTCGGCAGCGACTCCGCCTTCACGGCCGCGCCGGGCATGGTGCCCTACTGCGCGTCCAAGGGTGCGGTCGTGGCGCTGACCCGGGCCCTGGCGGTCGAGCTGCCAGGCATCCGGGTCAACTGCGTGTGCCCGTCGGTCGTGGACACGCCGATGGCGCGCGCGGACCTAGGCGACGTGCTCGACGACCCGGCGTTCCCGGTGCAGGCCGCCGCCGACGTCGCCCGGCAGGTGCTGTTCCTCGCGTCCCCGGCTTCGCGGCCGGTCAACGGCCAGGCCCTGCTCGCCGACTTCGGCCTGTCGGCCCGTTCGGCGTTCCCCGCCTAGGAAAGGATCCACAGTGGACTCAGTTGTCGCCATCACCGGCGGAGGCACCGGCATCGGCGCCGCGGCCGCCCGCCGCTACGCGAGCGAAGGCGCCCGGGTCGTCGTGCTGGGCCGGCGTCGCGAACCCCTGGAGGCGGTGGCCGCCGAGACCGGCGCGCACCTCGTCACCTGCGACGCGAGTGTGCGCGCGGACGCCGAGAACGCCGTCGCCGAGATCGTCGAGCGGTTCGGGCGGCTGGACGTCGTCGTCGCCAACGCCGGCGGGCACGGCCTTTCGTCGGTCACCGACACCGGCGACGAGGAGTGGGAACTCGCGCTGCGGTCGAACCTGTCGAGCGCGTTCGTGTTCTGCCGGGCCGCGCTGCCGTCGCTGGTCGAGACGGGCGGCCAGGTCGTCGTCGTGTCGTCGCTGGCCGGGCTGTTCGCCGGGCCGAACGTCGCCGGCTACACCGTCGCCAAGCACGCGCTGATCGGCCTGACCCGCTCGATCGCCCGCGACTTCGGCCCCCGCGGCGTCCGCGCGAACGCCGTCTGCCCGGGCTGGGTCCGCACCCCGATGGCCGACGGTGAGATGGACCAGTTCGCCGCGGCGGCCGGCTTCGCCGGCGGCCACGACGAGGGCTACCGCCGCGTGACGGCCGACGTCCCGCTGCGCCGCCCGGCCGAGCCGGCGGAGATCGCGTCGATCATCCGGTTCCTCGGCTCACCGGAGTCGTCATACATCACGGGCGCCGTCCTGGTCGCCGACGGCGGCGCCCACTGCGTCGACCTCCCCACGCTGGCCTTCGAGCGCGCCGGCATGTGACACGGCCAAAGTCCGTGAATGCCACATTGAGGGACATAGTGTCCCTCAATGTGGCATTCACGGACTTCTTCTAGTTGCCCAGGTAGGCGGCGTGCAGGGTCGTGGGGGAGTCCAGCAGGGACTGGGCGTCGCCTGAGTACGTGACGCGGCCTGAGGAGACGACCAGGGCCTCTTGGGCGACGCCCAGCGCTAGGTGGGTGAACTGCTCCACCAGCAGGATCGCCGCGCCTTCGGCCGCGAAGCGCGTCACCACCGGCAGCAGGCGGGTGAAGACCACCGGTGCCAGGCCCAGCGACATCTCGTCGATGAGCAGGAACGCCGGGCGCGCCGCGAACGCGCGGGCCAGCACCACCATCTGCTGCTCGCCGCCGGACAGCAGCGTGGCGGGGGAGTCGCGGCGCTTGTCCAGCTCGGGGAACAGCTCCAGGACCTCGTCGACGCGGGCCGCGGTGCGGGCGGTCAGGCGGAGGTTCTCCAGCACCGTCAGGCCCGGGAACACCGCGCGGCCCTGCTCGATGTGCGCCAGGCCGAGCCGTGCTCGCGCGACCCGCGAGTGCCGCGTGACGTTCACCCCGCCGAGGTGGACGCTCCCCGCGGCCGGCGCGACCACGCCCGAGACGGCTTCGAGGAGGCTGGTCTTCCCGGCGCCGTTCGGCCCGACCAGCGCCGTGATCCGGCCCGGCTCGAGGACGAGGTCGACGTCCCGGATCACCGGGCCCGCTCCGCGCCGGACCGTCAGTCCGTGCACCCGCAACGCGTTCACAGCAGCTCCGTTTCGCCCATGTACGCCTTCAGCACGGCCGGGTCGGCCAGCACGTCCGCCTGCGGCCCGCTCGCCAGGACCTGCCCGAAGTCGAGCACGGTCAGGCTGTCGCACACCGACCGCACGAGGTCCAGGTCGTGCTCGATGAGCAGCACCGACACCCCGAACCGCGCGGGCACCTGACGCAGCCGCCGCCCGAACGCGACGTGCTCCTCGTGCGGCAGGCCGGCCGCCGGCTCGTCGAGCAGCAGCACCCGCGGCCGCGCCAGCAGGTGCCCGGCGACCTCGACGAGCCGCCGCGCGCCGGCGTCCACGCGCGACAACGGCGTCCGCGCGGGCGGGCAGCCGAAGAACTCCAGCGCGTCGGCGACCTCGGCGGCCGTGATCCGGCGGCGCGCGACGAACCGCACGTACGCGCCGACCGTCAGCCCGGGCGGGACGCGGTCCTGCTGGAACGTCCGCCGCAGCCCGGCGCGGGCCCGGCGTGTGGGGGAGCCGGCCAGCGGCCGGCCGTCGAGCGTCACGGTCCCGGTGGCTCGTGGCAGGAACCCGCTGATGACGTCCACGAGCGTCGACTTCCCGGCGCCGTTCGGCCCGATCACGCCCAGCACGCCGTGTTCCGGCACCACGATGTCCACATCGGACAGTGCGCGTACGTGTCCGAAGGAGACACTCAGCCCGCGCACCTCTAGCACCGGGTCCCCGGGCGGCAGCGCTTCGACGTCGGCGACGTCGGTGAGGCCGACCCCGGCCGTGGTGCGGGACCGGCGGCGGTACCAGAGGTTGCGCCAGGCCGTGCCGAGGTTGCCGCGCCCGGCGAGGGCCTGGACGCCGAGCACGCCGAAGATGACGAAGCCCCAGTCCTGCGGCACGCCCCAGCGTTTCAGCAGCTCAGGCACGGCCACCCAGAGCAGCGCACCGAACACCGCCATGTCGATCAGGTGCGCGCCGGACATGATGGCCAGCACGTAGAGCGCGAGCGACTGGATCGCCGTGAAGCTGGCCGGGAACGCCAGCCCGACCTGCCCGGTGAGCAGGCCGCCGCTGATCCCGCCGAGGGCGGCGCTGACCGCGAACGCCGTCAGCTTCGACGTCCGCACCCCGGCACCGACCGCCGCCGTGCCGCGCTCGGAGAAGGCGACCAGGTGCCAGCTGCTGCCCCAGCGCCCGCGGCGCAGGAAGTGCACGACCAGCCCGCAGGCGACGAGCACCAGCACCGCGAACAGGAAGTACGACCGGTCGTCGGCGAACGCGTCGGGCCGCTCGACCGCCGTGCCTTCGGTGGCGCCGGGGAACTGGATCTGCACCAGCGTCAGGTCGGCGGCCGCGGCCAGCCCGAGGGTGACGACGGCGAGCGTGATGCCGCGCAGCCGCAACGCGGGCAGCCCGACGAGCACCCCGGCCACGGCCGCGGCCAGCCCGCCGAGGACCAGCCACACCACGAACCCGCCGGGCACCCCGGCGACGTTGCACGCCGACACGACGAACGCCCCGACCGCGCCGAAGGTCAGCTGGCACAGGGAGATCATCCCGGCGGTACCGGTCACCACACCCAGGCCGAGCAGCGCGATCGCCGCGACTACGGCGCTGACACCGAGGTAGACGAAGTACCCGGCGAGCCCGACGCTCAGCGCATACCCGACGCCGACGGCGGCGGCCGCGACGAGGACCGGCAGGAGTCGTTCAGCGAGCCGCATCCCACACCTCCTTGCGCTGCGTCCACAGCAGCAGCGCGACGATGACCAGGAACGGGAGGAAGTACCGCAGCACCGACAGCCGGTCGGACTGGGCGACCGCGCCCTGGGCCATGCCCAGCACCAGGCCGCCCGCCACGGCCAGGTCGAGCCGCCGGAAGCCGCCGAGCAACGCCGCCGCGGCCGCCGGGACCACCAGCATCGCCAGCGACGTCGGGTCGTTCGACTGCGACGGCGCGACGATCGACACCGCGAGCGTCGCGATCACCCCGGTCGCCGTCCAGACGCCGACCGCCAGCGGGCGGGCCGGGATGCCCAGCAGCTCCGCCGTTGTCGGCCGCTCGGACAACGCCCGCAGGCGGACGCCGAGCGTGGTGCGGGCCAGGACCGCGCGGCAGGTGAGCGCCACCACGATCGCCAGCGCGACCGTCACCACGGTGACCTGGCTGATCACCACCCCGCCGACGGTGAACGCCGGGCCGGCCAGCAGCGGGTGGAACGGCTGCGGCTTGTTCCCGAACAGGATGAACGCCAGCGAGATCAGCAGCAGGAGCACCGCGACCGTGACCGCCGAGCGCGTCCCGGTGTCGGCCTCGGCGAGCCAGGTGGACACGATCCAGCCGAGCACCGCGCTCAGCGCGCCACCGAGCACGATCCCGGCGAGCGTTGCCGCCCACTCCGGGAGTCCTAAGTGGACCGCGAGGAAGACGGCGACGTAACAGCCGAACATCCCGGTGGCGGACTGCGCGAAGTTGACCACCCGCACCAGCCGGGACATCAGGGTCAGGCAGACCGCGAGCACCGCGTAGAGCCCGCCCGCGGCCAGCCCGGCCAGCGCACCTTGCAGCATCGACATCCTCCTACGAGCGAGGGATCCGGAGCCAGTCCTGCCCGGCCAGCTCCCACTTGTTCGTGCCGGTGGCGAGCTTGATCGGCCAGCCGGCGGTGTTGTCGTGGTGCGTCGCGGCCGGGCCGAAGACGTACGGCGTGCCGACCATCGGGTCGGTGACCGGCTTCATCTCGCGCAGCGCCTTCGTCACCGACTCGCGGGTGACGTCCCCCTGGATCCCGCGGACGACGTCGAGGAAGTACTTCGCCGCCAGGTAACCGCCCTGGCTGAACGACGTCAGCGGGATCTTGTTCTTCGTCATCAGGTCACGCCAGTCCTTGGTCTGCGGGCTGCCGGCGTCGGTGAAGGGGTAGAACTCGGCGGGCACGTACACCCCGGCGCCGGCGTCCGAGATCGCCTTGGCGTAGTTCTCGCTGTACACGCTGGTCAGCAGCAGCCACGTGACGTCGTTCCAGCCCTGCGCCTGCGCGGCCTTGAGCTGGCCGATCGAGTCGGGCTCGACCGGGTTGACCGTGATGGCCTTGCAGCCCGCGGCCCGCGCCTTGACGACGTAGGAGGTGTAGTCCGAGCCGCCGTAGGGCACGGTCGCGTCGAGGTACTTCAGCTTCTTGCCGGTGATCTTCGTCCACTCGTCGATCGCGGCCTGGTACGCCGGGAGCGTGTTGCCCGCGATCTCCAGCAGCGCGCAGATGTCGTTCAGCTTCAGCACTTCCGAGCCGTAGAGCAGGGTGAGCGTCATGTCGTGGAACGGGCCGACGTTGACCGGCGCGATGTTGGGGCTCGAGAAGCACGCCGGGTCGACGCCGATGCCCTGCACCGAAAGGATCTTCTGCTGCTCGTAGTACTTCGCGTTGATCTCGCACTCGATGAGGCTCGACGACCCGACGAGCGCGACGGCCTCGTCGCCGCCGACCACCTCGCGGGCGGCGGCCGCGGCGGCCGAGGGGTCACCCTTGTCGTCGATCGCCTTGTACTCGATCTGCCGCCCGTTGACGCCGCCGGCCGCGTTGGCCGCGTCGAACACGGCCTTCGCGGCCTGGGAGGCCTCCGGGAAGGTGGCCGCGCCGCTCAGCGCGTTGACCGAGCCGACGACGATCGGCCCGTTCGTACCGGACCCGGCGCCGGCGCACCCGGCGGTGGCCAGCACCACGGCGATCGCCAGGGCGGGCAGGGTCTTTCTCATGAGTGCTCCCGGGTTGCGGCCACGACGGGCGCGGAGTCGACGATCTGCTCGAAACTCGCGACGGCACCCGCGGCGAACCGCCACACGTGGGCGACGCGGGCGGTGAAGGACTTCCCGGTGCCGCGGTGGGTCCCGGTGTAGGTGCCGACGCCGACGACGGTGTCGCCCGCGTCGAGGAGGTCGGCGAGGGTGAAGCGGTAGCCGTCCCAGTCCCGGCCGATGGCCTCGAAGACGTGCTGCCGGACTTCGTCCGGGCCGGTGTAGGTGCCGGCGTAAGGGAAACCGGCGGCCTCCGTCCACGTCGTGGCGGGGCCGAGCGGGGCCAGCATGCCGGGCAGGTCGCCGCGGTCGCTGGCGTCGTAGTGCGCGCGGATGACGTCCACATGGGACACGGGAAGCTCCTTCAGACGGGCTGGGCGTCGGGGTAGGCGACCGAGCCGAGCGGGTAGACGTGCCCGCCGGCACGGGAGTGCTCGGACCGGCCGTCGCCGGTGAGGCCGAGGAACACGCCGGTGGTGCGCAGCGCGTAACCGAGGTCGTGCAGCCACACGCTCGCCACGGCGATCCGGAACTCGCGGAAGCAGAACAGGTACAGGCCGTCCTGGAACTTCCACACGGTCGACAGGTCCATGTCGCCGTGGCCGCGCTGCACGCCTTCCAGGCACTGCCAGGCGTAACGCTCCGACGAGACGTAGACGTGCTCGTAGAGGTGGTCGGGGCTGTAGCGGTAGAGGTTGCGCTTGCCGATCAGGTCCCGCGACGGCCCGGGCACGGCACCGGACGGCTCGCCGCCGCCGGTCGTCCCGGCCCGGAAGCTCTGGGACACCCGGGGAACGCCGTCGACGTCCTCCGCGCCGATCACCGACCGGACGGCGAGCGCGCGGTGGGTCGACGTCGAATAGACGACCGTCAGGGCTTCGCCTTCGACGCTGGTCAGCGGGATGTTGACGAAGTACACGTCGTCGCGGACGGCCACCGCGTCGTAGGGATCTTCGACGCCGTTGCAGATGACGTGGTCCGCGTCGGGAAAACTCAGCGCGAGCGAGGCGCCGTCGTCGAGGGTGATCGTGACCGAGTGGCCGGTGAGGTCGGCGTTCGGCAAGCGGTAGGTGGCGATCCCGGCGGCGAACTCGTCGTAGGTGCGCCAGCCGTCGGTGGGGGCTTCGGGCATGGGCTCATCGTCGAGCGGCGCCCGGCGGCGAGCGAGCGGTCACGCGCTGGGGGGCAACTACCGGTCGCTGACGGTCAACTCGCGGCGCAGCTCGCTCGGCGCGCGCCCGAACGCCGTCTTGAACACCCGGCTGAAGTGCGCGGCGTCGACGAACCCCCAGCGTGACGCGATGGCCGCGACCGGGCGCCCGGCGTGCACCGGGTCGAGCAGGTCACGGCGGCAGTGCTCCAGGCGCCGGGTGCGGATCCAGCCGGCGACCGTGGTGCCCTGCTCCTGGAACAGCCCGTGCAGGTGCCGCGTCGAGATGAAGTGCTCGGCGGCGATTCGCGCCGGGTTCAGCTCGGGGGAGTGCAGGTTGGCGTCGATGTGCGCGCGGATCCGGCGCATCAGCTCGTGGTGCGGGTCGGCGCCCGCGTGCGCGAGGTCGAGCTCGGTGGCGACCATCGTGCTCAGCAGGTCGACGGCGCTGTGCGCCAGCCGCGCGCCCGCCGGGCCGGCCAGCTGCTCGAGGTTGCTGCCGAGCTGGGCGAGGAACGGCACCACGACGTTGCCGACGCCTTCCTTGCCGGACATCCGCACCGCCGTCAGCCGCCCGACGAGTTCGGCGGGCAGGTCGATGAGCCGCTGCGGGAACATCACCACCAGGGTGCGGAAGTCCTCGGCGAACTCCAGGGAGTACGGCCGGTGCGTGTCGTAGAGCGCGACGTCGCCGGGCCGCAGGACGGCCTGCCGGTCGTCCTGCACCAGCAGCCCGGTGCCGGCCAGGATCAGGCTCAGCTTGTAGTACCGGCGTTCGCCGCGCGCGATCAGCTCCGGCGTGCGCCGGACGACGTGCGGCGACGCCGAGATCTCCGAGACCTGCACCTCGTCGGCCGTCGACGAGCGGATCCGGCCGCGAAAGGCCTCCCCGGCGCCGGCGGTGACGTGCAGCGGCACGAAGGACTGCGTGACGGCGGCGCGGAACTCGGTGAAGTCCCGGGCGATCAGGGTCGTGGGGGCGGGCACGGGTCACCTCGCAGCATCGGGAGTGTCGTATACGATAAGCGATACGATCTTGCCCGGCAATGCTCCCGCGGTACCATTCCGGTTACGCTGAGTGGTGCCAGTAGTCCCGCTCGGGCAGCATGAGCCAGGTGTCGGGCGGCCCGGTGATCGCCCGCGCGTCGACCGGCCGCAGCCCCGCGTACGCACAGGCGTAGGCCGCGGCGTTTCCCGGGTACAGATAGGAAAGCAGCACCTCCACGGCCGAGGAATCGACGTACGGTGCGCCGCCGGGGTGCAGGTCCGACCCTTCGGTGACGCCGTCGCGGACGATGCACCCCTGGTTGCCGCTCTTCGGGTTCGAGTACACGCCGTAACAGACCGTGCCCGCCGACAGGAGCCCGGTGACGACCGGGGTCTGCGGCAGGTAGCCCCACGGCTGGGTGACGACGCAGCCGCCGGGCACGTCGGTGACCCCCACGATCTGGTCGGTGCCCTCGGGCGCCCACGGATCCGCGGACAGCGCCCGGCCGACCGCGGGATCGGCGGGGACGGCGTCGAGCCGCCGCGCCGCTTCCGCCGCGTCGACACCCGCGACACACGCGAGGCCGGTGCCTTCGAGCAGGCAGCCGTGCAGCGCGTCGCCGAGACCGGCCGCCGCCGCCACGATGACGGCCTCGGCGTCGCTGAGCACGACCCCGGCGGGTGCGGCGCCGAACAGGTCCGGGGTGGGCCCGGCCAGCGCGAGCCGCCCGGGCGGCCAGCCGGCCGGGTCCGGCCGCCACGGATCCGCGCCCGCGCCGGCCAGCACGCGGGCGTTCTCCGGCCGGCGGGCGTGCACCGCCCACCACAGCGCGGTGTGGCCCTCGGTTTCGGCGTCGACGTCGGCGGCCTGGCGCGCCAGCTCCGCCACCTGCTCCGGCGTGCCGCGTTCGGCGGCGTTCTGCAGCGCGGTCATCGGTTCCCCCTCGAAGTCGGTTCGCGGCGACCGTAGCGGGCGGCACCGACGAATTCGACGGGTAGCGCGGCACGGAGCCCACGTGTGATGCTCGGTACCGGAGGGGGAGGGGAGATGGACTCGTTCGGGGCGCGGTTGCGCCGTCTTCGGCGCGCCCTCGGGCTGACCCAGGAGGCGCTGGCCGAGAAGTCGGGCCTCAGCGGGCAGGCCGTCGGCGCGCTCGAGCGCGGGGACCGGCGGTTCCCGCACCGCGCCACCCTCGACCGGCTCGCCGACGCCCTCGACCTCGACGGCGACGAGCGGGACGCCTTCGTCGCGGCCGCCGCCCGGCCCGGCACGCCCAAGCCGGAACCGGGCGTCGTCCCACGCGAGCTGCCCGGCGAGATCGCCGCGTTCACCGGGCGGGAAGCCGAGATCGAGCGCGTCCTGGCCTGCTTCGGCGAGGACCGGCCGGGGGTCGTGGTCGCCGTCGCCGGGATGGCCGGGATCGGGAAGACGGCGCTGGCCCTGCACGCCGGGCACCGGCTCGCGCGGCGCTTCCCCGACGGCTCCCTGCACCTGGACCTGCGCGGGCACGCGGCCGACCCGCCGGACCCGCTCGACCTGGTCGACCGCGTGATCCGGGAGCTCGGCGGCGAAGCGCCGACGCCGCTCGCGCTCGACACCGCGACGGCGCGGCTGCGGTCGCTGCTCGCCGCGAAACGCGTGCTGCTCCTGCTCGACAACGCCCGGGACGCCGCGCACGTCGCGCCGCTGCTGCCCGGGGGCGGCGGCTCGGGGGCGATCGTCACCAGCCGCGCCGCGCTGCCCGACCTGCCGCAGGCGCACCAGGTCCTGCTCGACGTGCTGCCCGAGGCCGACGCGCTGCGGCTGCTGGCCGCGGAGATCGGCGCCGAGCGGGTCGCGGCCGAACCCGCCGCGGCGCGCGCGGTCGCCCGGCTGTGCGGGTACCTGCCGCTGGCCCTGCACCTCGCCGGGGCCCGGCTCGCGACCCGGCCGAACTGGCCCGTCGCCCACCTCGCGCACCGCCTCGACGACGAGCGCCGCCGCCTCGACGAAACCGGCGTCCGGACGAGCTTCGAGCTCGCGTTCGGCCGGCTGGAAGCCGGGGACCCGGCCGCCGCCCGCGCGTACCCGCTGCTGTCGCTGCTCGACGTCCCGGAGCTGTCGGTGGCCGTCGCGAGCCGGCTGCTCGACGCGCCCGAACGAGAGACCGAAGAACTGCTGGAACGGCTCACCGACGAGCACCTGCTGACCACGCCCGCGCCCGGCTGGTACCGGCTGCACGACCTGCTCCGGCTCTACGCCCGCGAACACGCCGAGCGGCTGACCACGGCCGAGCGGGCCGGCGCGATCACCCGGGTCGTCGAGCTGTGCGCGGCGATGGCCTGGCGGAGCATGGCGCTGGTCGCGGCGGCCTCGCAGCGACACGACTGGGCCGCGGGCCGCTGGTCGGTCGAGCCGGCGCCGGCGTCCACGGAAGAGGTGTTCGGCTGGCTCGACGCCCACCAGCCGCACCTGGTCACCGTCGTGCGGCAGGCCGCCGCGACGCCGGGGGTGCCCGCCGAGTCGATCGCCGCGATCGGGCTCGGCCTGTTCGAGTACCACCGGGCGCGGGCGCGGTGGCGCGACGCCGTCCACGTCGACGAGCTGGCCCTGGAGCTGGTCGACGGCGTCGACCGGGTGGCCGCCGCGACGCTGCGCAACGACCTCGGCGTCGCCGAGGCCGAGCTGGTCCACGGCGGTGAGGCGCCGGACTTCCGGCGGGCCCACGCGCACATGCGTCGCAGCCTCGCGGACTGGGAGGCGATCGGGGACCCGCGTCAGCTCGCGAGCAGCCTCAACAACCTCTGCTTCGTGTTCGGCCTCGGCGACGACCTGGACTCGGCCATCGAGTTCGGGGAGCGCGGCCTGAAGCTCAACCGGTCGCTGGGCCTGCGGCACGTCGAGACGCTGAACCTGGTCAACCTCGGCATCCTGTACGGGCGCCGGGGTGACCGGGAGCGCGAGCTGGTCTACGCGACCGACGCGGTGGCCGTCGCCGGCGACACCGGTGACGTGCGGGGCATGGCCTACGGCTGCATGCGGGCCGGCATCGTGCACCGCGAGGCGGGCCGGCCCGCCGAAGCTCTCGGGGAACTCCGCCGCAGCGCCGGGCTCTGGCGCGTCGCGGGTGTCCGGCTGTACGAGGCGATGGCGCTCGCCGAGCTGGGCCGCGCGCACCTGGAGGCGGGGGACCGCGAGCAGGCGCGGGACGTGCTCACGGAGGCGCTGGCGATGATGCGGGAGTACGGGGGCGAGGAGCGCGTCGCAGCGGTCCGAGCGGACCTGGAACGGCTGTAGCGCCGGCCCCGGCGACGAGCCCGGCGGTCAGGAACGGCCGCGGCCGGTGCACGGCGTGGCAGGCGACGACGTCCGCTTTCCCGGTGGCGCAGGTCAGCAGGATCGTGTCGCGGACGCGCTGCACGTAGAGCAGCCGCGTCTGTGGCGGCGCGGCGGCCGCCGCGGTTCCGGGCACGCCGGCGAGCGAGGTGGCCGCGAGCAGTGCGGCCGAAAGGAGCCTCCAGGAGGTCGTCACCGATGCCTTCCTCGTCCGGGACTTTCACGGCACGCCGATCTTCGCGGCGGGCCGCCGGACGCGACAGCGACAACCTCTACAAAGCACCTCTACAACTGTGGTTCACCCCCGAGCACCCGCGGCCGGCCGGGCGGCGTCGCCGACCCTCCACAGTGGACGCACGGAGTGTCCACAATAGACTCACGTACCCGTGCGCGACGAAGCCCGCGACGTGTCCGGGGGGACGTCGCCGCGGCGTTCAGCCGAACGGGTCAACCGGGCCGGAAGGCCTGCGGGGGAAGGGAAAGGCTCGCGAGCACCGCCTCGACTGCGCATCCGGGTCCGGGCGCGGCTGGTTGCTCAACCGTTGCCGCTCAGCTTAGTGCCCCTGCACTATGCTGGACCATCCGGCGTGCGCCGGGCCCGGCGCACGGGGCGCCGGCAACCGGAGAAACGGGTGGCGGATGGGTGGGGCAATGGTCGAAGGCGTGCGCCCGGGTGCGGGGGCGGACGCTTCGGGCGTGGGCGAGGCGGGCGAGCAGGAGCTGCGCCGGCTGCTGGCCGGCCTGACCGCGGTGCGCGACGGCGACTTCGGCATCCGGCTGCCGGGCGAGACCGACGGCCTGCTCGGCGAGATCGCCACCGTCTTCAACGGCATGGCCGACCAGCTGTCCCTGTTCACCTCCGAGGTCACCCGCGTCGCGCGCGAGGTCGGCAGCGAGGGCCAGCTCGGCGGGCAGGCGAAGGTCCCCGGCGTGTCCGGCACCTGGAAGGACCTCACCGACTCCGTCAACGCCATGGCCGGCAACCTCACCACCCAGGTCCGCGACATCGCCCAGGTGGCGACCGCCGTCGCGAAGGGCGACCTGTCGCAGAAGATCGACGTCGACGCCCGGGGCGAGATCCTGGAGCTGAAGGACACCGTCAACACGATGGTGGACCAGCTGTCGTCGTTCGCGGACGAGGTCACCCGCGTCGCCCGCGAGGTCGGCAGCGAAGGCCGGCTCGGCGGGCAGGCGCAGGTCCCCGGCGTCGGCGGCGTCTGGCGCGACCTCACCGACTCGGTCAACTTCATGGCCGGCAACCTGACCGACCAGGTCCGCAACGTCGCCCAGGTGACGACGGCGGTGGCCAAGGGCGACCTCTCGCAGAAGATCACGGTCGACGCCCGCGGCGAGATCCTCGAGCTCAAGAGCACGATCAACACGATGGTCGACCAGCTGTCGTCGTTCGCGGACGAGGTCACCCGCGTCGCGCGCGAGGTCGGCACGGAAGGCCGCCTCGGCGGCCAGGCGGACGTCAAGGGCGTCTCCGGCACCTGGCGCGACCTCACCGACTCGGTCAACTTCATGGCCGGCAACCTGACCGACCAGGTCCGCAACATCGCCCAGGTCGCGACGGCCGTGGCCAAGGGCGACCTGTCGCAGAAGATCCGGGTCGACGCCCGCGGCGAGGTCCTGGAGCTGAAGGACACCATCAACACGATGGTGGACCAGCTGTCCGCGTTCGCGGACGAGGTCACGAGAGTGGCCCGCGAGGTGGGCACCGAGGGCCGGCTGGGCGGCCAGGCGGACGTCAAGGGCGTCTCCGGCACCTGGAAGGACCTCACCGAGTCGGTCAACGTCATGGGCGACAACCTGACCGCGCAGGTCCGCTCGATCGCCCAGGTCACCACCGCCGTCGCCCGCGGCGACCTGTCCCAGAAGATCCGGGTCGACGCCCGCGGCGAGATCCTCGAGCTGAAGGACACCATCAACACGATGGTGGACCAGCTCTCCGCGTTCGCGGACGAGGTCACGCGCGTCGCGCGCGAGGTCGGCACCGAGGGCAACCTCGGCGGCCAGGCCACGGTCCGCGGCGTCTCGGGGACCTGGAAGAACCTCACCGACAACGTCAACGTGATGGCGTCCAACCTGACCGGCCAGGTCCGCTCGATCGCCCAGGTCGCGACGGCGGTCGCCCGCGGCGACCTGTCCCGCAAGATCACCGTCGAGGCCAAGGGCGAGGTCGCGGCGCTCGCCGACGTCATCAACACGATGGTCGACACGCTCTCGGCGTTCGCCGACGAGGTCACCCGCGTCGCCCGCGAGGTCGGCACCGAGGGCATGCTCGGCGGGCAGGCGCGCGTGCCGAACGTCGCGGGCACCTGGAAGGACCTCACCGACAACGTCAACTCGATGGCGAACAACCTCACCGGGCAGGTCCGCAACATCGCCCAGGTGACCACCGCCGTCGCGCAGGGCGACCTGACCCGCAAGATCGACGTCGACGCCCGCGGCGAGATCCTGGAGCTCAAGACCACGATCAACACGATGGTCGACCAGCTCTCCGCGTTCGCCGCGGAGGTCACCCGCGTCGCGCGCGAGGTCGGCAGCGAAGGCCGGCTCGGCGGGCAGGCCGAGGTCGAAGGCGTGTCCGGTACCTGGAAGCGGCTGACCGAGAACGTCAACGAGCTGGCCGGGAACCTCACCCGCCAGGTCCGCGCGATCGCCGAGGTGACCAGCGCCGTCGCCGAGGGCGACCTGACCCGCTCGATCACCGTCGACGCCTCCGGCGAGGTCGCCGAGCTGAAGGACAACATCAACTCGATGGTCGAGTCGCTGCGCGAGACGACGCGGGCGAACCAGGAGCAGGACTGGCTCAAGTCCAACCTGGCCACGATCACCGGGCTGATGCAGGGCCGCCGCGACCTCGCCGTCGTCGCGGCCGCGGTGATGGACGAGCTCGTCCCGCTGGTCAACGCCCAGTACGGCGCGTTCTACCTCGCCGACGACACGGCCGAGATCCCGGAGCTGCGGCTGGTCGGCGCGTACGGCCACCCGGACGACGGTGCCGGTCCCGTGGTGCGGTTCCGGGTCGGCCAGTCGCTGGTCGGGCAGGCCGCGCGCAGCCGCCGCCCGATCGCGGTCGACGACGTCCCGCCCGGTTACGCCACCATCTCGTCGGGTCTCGGCCGGACCGCGCCGGCCAGCCTGATCGTGCTGCCGATCGTGGTCGAGGACCAGGTGCTCGGCGTGCTGGAGCTGGCCTCGATGCACGGCTTCACCGCGGTGCACCGGGCGTTCCTCGAGCTGCTCATGGAGCAGATCGGCGTCAACGTCAACAGCATCGTCGCCAACGCCCGCACCGACGAGCTGCTCGGCGAGTCGCAGCGGCTGACCGCGGAGCTGCAGGCCCGGTCCGAGGAGCTGCAGGCGCGCCAGGAAGAACTCCAGTCGTCCAACGCCGAGCTGGAGGAGAAGGCCGCGCTGCTGGTCACGCAGAACCGCGACATCGAGACGAAGAACCTGGAGATCGAGCAGGCCCGCCAGGAGCTGGAGGCCCGCGCCCAGCAGCTGACGCTGGCGTCGAAGTACAAGTCGGAGTTCCTGGCCAACATGAGCCACGAGCTGCGCACCCCGCTCAACAGCCTGCTCATCCTCGCCCAGCTGCTCGCGCAGAACCCGACCCGCAACCTCACCGCGAAGCAGGTCGAGTACGCCGGCATCATCCACTCCGCCGGGTCGGACCTGCTGCAGCTGATCAACGACATCCTCGACCTGTCCAAGGTGGAGGCCGGGAAGATGGACGTCACCCCGGAGCGGGTGGCACTGCGGCAGCTGCTGGACTACGTCGAGGCGACGTTCCGGCCGATGACGTCGCAGCGCAACCTGGACTTCCGGATCACCGTCGCGCCCGGGTCGCCTGCCGAGCTGCTCACCGACGACTCGCGGCTGCGGCAGGTGCTGCGCAACCTGCTGTCCAACGCCGTCAAGTTCACCGAGGTCGGGGTGATCGAGCTGCACATCGAGCGGGTGGAGCCCGACCGGCTGCCGCGGCCGCTGCGCGCGCACGGGCCCGCCGTCGCCTTCCGCGTCGCCGACACCGGCATCGGCATCGCCGAGCACCAGCTGGAGTCGATCTTCGGCGCGTTCCAGCAGGCCGACGGCACCACCAGCCGCAAGTACGGCGGCACCGGGCTCGGCCTGTCGATCAGCCGTGAGATCGCGCAGCTGCTCGGCGGGTTCATCACCGCGGAGAGCACCCCCGGCGAGGGCAGCACGTTCACCTTCTCGCTGCCGGTCGCGCGGCCGGACTTCGAGACGCGCCCGCCGGGCGAGGAGACCCGGGCCGCGGTGACGGCCGGGGACACCGGCGCCGGGCTCGTGGTGCCGGCGGCGCGCACCCACCGGCGGCTGCTGGTGGTCGAGGAGCGCCAGCACGGCCTGCTGACGCTCGTGGCCGAGAGCGCCGCCGCGGACCTCGCCGACAGCCGTGACATCGGCATCTCGCCCGCCGAGGTCGAGGTCGTCACCGCGGTCGGCACCCAGGAGGCCGCGGCCGCGCTGGCCACCGACGCCTACCACTGCGTGGTGCTGGACCTGGACCTGCCCGAGCGGGCCGCGTTCGGCTTCCTCGACGCGATGCAGGGCGACGCCGCGCTGCGGCTCGTCCCGGTGCTGGCGCACAACAGCCGCCGCCTCGACACCGAGCTGGAGCAGCTGCTGCAGTCCCGGTCGGACGTCCACGCCCTGGAGGTCCTGTCCGGCCTCGACGAGCTGCGGGAGCGGATCGCGCTGCACCTGTCGGCGGAGAAGCCCGGCGCGGTGCTGCCGCTGGTCCGCGCGGACGAGCCGGCCGCGCCGGTGGCGGCGCGCGAGGTGGACACCACGCTGGCCGGGCGCACGGTGCTGATCGTCGACGACGACCCGCGCAACGTCTACGCGCTCACCGGGATCCTGGAGCTGCACGGGATGCAGGTGCTGCACGCCGAGGACGGCCGCAAGGGCGTCGAGACGGTCGCGGCGCACCCCGGGATCGACCTGATCCTGATGGACGTGATGATGCCGGAGATGGACGGCTACACCGCGACCGCGAAGATCCGCGCGATGCCGGAGCACGCCACGATCCCGATCGTGGCGGTGACGGCGAAGGCGATGCCGGGAGACCGCGAGAAGAGCCTCGCGTCGGGCGCCACCGACTACGTGACCAAGCCCGTCGACGCGGACGACCTGGTCGCCCGCATCAAACGGCACCTGACGGCCTGATCGGGGAGCCCGCTTGCCTTCCGAAGAACCGGGCGTGCCCGTGCTGGCGCCGCCCGCCGAGGTGTCGGCGAACCTCGCCCGGCTCGCCGACACCGTCGCCCGCCTGCGGGCGGAGGTCGACCACGCGCACGCCGTCGCCGACGGCCGCGCGCTGATCGAGCTGGCCAAGGGCGTCCTGATGGAACGCCTGCACTGCTCGCCCGCCGACGCCGCGAAGCAGCTGGAGTCGCTCGCGCAGCGGTCCGGGCTGACGCCGCTGGAGTTCGCGGCGGACGTCGTCGGCGAGGCCGCCGAGGACCGCATCACCGACGTGGCGCAGGACTTCCTCGCCCGCACGGAAGCGGACTCCGTCGCGGTCCGGTTGCGCACGGCGGAAAGCGGCGCACTGGCGGCGGGGGACACCCAGCGTGTCGCGGAGTCGATCCTGGAGCACGCGCTGCGGCCGCTCGGGGCGACCGCCGTCGCGGTCTGGCTAGCCGGACCGGACGGCTCGCTGACGCTGGCCGGCTCGGCCGGGTTCTCGGCCGAGGAAGCCGCGCGCTGGCGCTACGTCCCGCCCGGCGTCGCGACGCCGGCGCGCAGCGCGCTGATCGAGCGTGACACGGAATGGTTCACCACGCTCGCCTCGTCCGGGCTGCCGTCGATCGGGCAGCACACCCTCGCCGGCGGCGGCCGGGTCGCGGTGCCCACCGGCACCGGCGGGCGCATCATCGGCGTCGTCGAGATGTGCTGGCCGGAACCGCTGCCCGCCGAGCCCGGGCGCGAACGCCGTCAGCTGGAGGCCCTGGCCGAGCTGTGCGCGCACACCCTCGACACCTGGGACGGCGTCGTCGCGCCGCCGGCCACCGGCGGCGTCGGGGACCTGCTGGGCGAGCTGGTGGACTTCGTCGACGGCCTGCACGACCCGGCCGTGCTGCTCTCGCCGTGCCTCGACGGCGGCGACCGGCTCAGCGACTTCCGCATCCACCACGCGAACGTCCGGTTCGCCGACCCGGGCGGGCGGCCGCGCAGCCTGCTCGTCGGGTCGAGGCTGCTGGAGGCGTACCCGCTCGCGGCCGAGGAAAGCGGGCTGCTGGACAAGATCCGGCGCGTCTACGCCACCGGCGAGCCGTTCCGCGCCGACAACATGGCCGTCACGACGCTGGTCGACCAGGTGCCGCTGACCGTGCTGACCGACGTCAGCATCACCCGCTTCGCCGGCAACGTGCTGCTCATCCTGCGCATCCAGGACGACGCCGCGAAGCTCGCGGTGCTGCTGCAGCACGCCCAGCGCCTCGGGCGCATCGGCGGCTTCGAGGAGAACGTCGTCACCGGGGCGATCACCTGGAACACCGAGCTGTTCGCGCTCTACGGCCTGCCGCCCACCGCCTCGCCGCTGTCGCTGCACCAGCTGACCGGGTACGCGCACCCCGACGACGCCCAGGCGATCGGCCGGTTCCTGCGCACGGTCCTGCACCACAAGCGCCCGGGGTCCACGGCGTTCCGGCTGCAGCGCTCCGACGGCGTCGCCCGGCACATCCGGGTGGTCGCCGAGCCGGTGGTCGACGGCCGCGGCGAGCTGGTCGCGGTGCGCGGGGCCTACCAGGACGTCTCGTCGCAGCACTGGACCGAGGTCGCGCTGGCCGCGACCCGCGACAGGCTGGCCGAGACCGAGCAGGAGGCGATCGAGCGCAACCGGCTCACGCTGCAGCTGCAGCACGCGATCATGCCGCCCGCGAAGGGCCCGCTCGACATGCTGGGCCTGCGCGCCGCCGTCCGCTACCGGCCCGCGGAGAAGGAGCACCTGGTCGGTGGCGACTGGTACGACGCCGTCGCGCTGCCGACCGGGGAGATCCTGCTGTGCGTCGGCGACGTCGCCGGGCACGGCATCGACGCCGCCACCGGCATGGTCAGCCTGCGCAACGCCCTGCGCGGCCTCGCGGCCACCGGTGCCGGGCCGGCGCAGCTGCTGACCTGGCTCAACCTGGTGGCCTACCACCTCACCGACCACGTCACGGCGACCGCGGTCGCGGCCGTGTTCGACCCCGCGACCCGGAAGCTGCGCTGGGCGCGGGCCGGGCACCTGCCGCCGATCGTGCGGCACCGCGACGGCACGGCGACGACGTTGCCGCTGATCCGCGGCTCGCTGCTCGGCGCGCTCCGCGACGTCGTCTACCAGGAGGAAACCGTCCAGCTGGCCGACGGCGACATCCTGCTGATCTACACCGACGGCCTGATCGAGCGCCGCGACGCGCCCGTGCAGGAGTCGGTGGCGCGGCTGGTCACGCTGGTCGAGGGCCACGAAGGCGGGCTGGAGCACCAGCTCGACACGCTGCTCACCTACAGCACGGCCGACACCGACGACGACACCTGCGTGGTCGGCATCGAGGTCACCGGCTGAAGACGTCGGCGAGGATCTCGGCGCCGTCGACGACCCGCGGCCCGGGACGGTTGAAGAACGCGGGCCCGTCGAGGACGTGAACCCGGCCGTCGCGGACGGCGGGCAGCTCCGCCCAGCCCGGCCGATTCGCCAGCCGGGGGAGTTCCGCGCGGGTGCGCTCCGGGGTGAAGCCGCAGGGGAGCAGGAGCAGCACGTCGGGCCGGGCGTCGACGACGGCGTCCCACGCGATCGGCCGCGTGTGCTCCCCGGCCTTCGCCAGCAGCGGCTCGCCACCGGCGAGGGCGATCTGCTCGGGCACCCAGTGCCCGGCCGGCCAGATCGGGTCGAGCCACTCCAAGGCGACCACGCGGGGCGTTCCGGGGGCCTGCCGGACGGCGTCGAGGCGGTTCCGCAGCCCGGCGATCTCGGCTTCGGCCCGCTCCGGGACGCCGAGGACGTCCCCGACGCGGCGGAGGCAGTCGAGGACGCCGTCGATCGTCGCCGGTTCGAGGCTGACGACGAGCGGCCCGGTGTCGAGGGTCCGCACCGCTTCGGACACCCGCTCGTAGGAGACCGCGCAGACGTCGCAGAGGTCCTGGGTGAGGATGACGTCGGGGTTCGCCGCGGCCAGCGTGTCGCCGTCGAGGGTGTAGAGCGCCGAGCCGCTGTGCCGCGCGCCGCCGACGGCCTCGGAGATCTCGCGGCTGGACAGCGCGTCCGGATCGAACTCCGCCCGCGTCACGACCGGGATGTGCTCGACCTCGCCCGGCGGCCAGTCGCACTCGTGGGTGCGGCCGGCGAGGTCGGGCAGCAGGCCGAGCGTCGCGACGATGTCGGTCGCGGCGGGCAGCAGCGAGACGATCCGCATCAGGGGTTCACGGCCAGCACCAGGAACCCGGCCAGCAGGACCAGGTGGACGCCGCCCTGCAGGCGGGTCGCGCGGCCGGGGACGACCGTCAGGACGCTGACCACCACGGTCAGGGCCAGCAGCACGATCTGCGTCGAGCCGAGGCCGAGCAGCAGCTCACCCGGCAGCCAGATCGACGCCAGGGCGATCGCCGGGATCGTCAGGCCGATGCTCGCGATGGCCGAGCCGTAGGCCAGGTTGAGGCTGATCTGCATCCGGTCGCGCTGGGCCGCGCGGGTCGCGGCGAGGGTCTCCGGGAGCAGCACCAGCAACGCGATCACGACGCCGACGAACGACTGCGGGAACCCGGCCGCGCGCACGCCCGCCTCGATCGCCGGGGACTCCACCTTGGCCAGGCCGACCACCGCGACCAGCGCCACCAGCAGCAACGCGAGACTGCCGAGCGCGGCCTTGCTCGTCGGCGGGTCGGCGTGGTCGTCCTCCTTGACCTCGCCGTCGGCGGCCACCGGGAGGAAGAAGTCGCGGTGCCGGACGGTCTGGGTCAGCACGAACATCCCGTAGAGCACCAGCGACGCGAGCGCGGCGAAGGTCAGCTGGGCGCTCGAGAACGCCGGGCCGGGCGTGCTGGAGGTGAACGACGGCAGCACCAGGCTCAGCGTGGCCAGCGTCGCGACCGTGGCCATCGCCGCGCCGCTGCCTTCGGGGTTGAACAGCGTCGAGCCGTAGCGACGCGCGCCGACGAGCAGCGAGATGCCGACGATACCGTTGGTCGTGATCATCACCGCGGCGAACACGGTGTCACGCGCCAGCGACGTCGCGTCCGGGCCGCCGGAGACCATCATCGTGACGATCAGCGCGACCTCGATGACGGTCACCGCGACCGCCAGCACCAGCGACCCGAACGGTTCACCCACCCGGTGGGCGACGACCTCCGCGTGGTGCACCGCCGAGAGCACGGTCGCGCCGAGCGCGATCGCGACGACGGCCACGAAGACCGGCCCGAGGTCGCGACCCCAGGCCACGACCAGCACGAGCACCCCCAGCACCGGGGTGACGGAGGTCCAGGACGTCAGGAAGGATCTCAGGGCGGCCATGCCTCCACTCTGTCACACCACCGGTCACTTTGCGTGGTCGTAAGGCCATTCTCACATTTCCGGCAGCTGTCCAGTGTGGACGGTCAGTGGCGGCCGGCCAGCGGGCTGGTGTCGCACGCCCGGTCCGGGATCCGCACCGCCGGCAGGCCGAGCAGGACGCTCTTGCGCTTCCCGGTGCGGGAGTGGTCCTGGCCCGCCTTCGGCAGCCCGGCAGTGTCGCGTGTGGACAGTGCGTGTTCGCCGTGGCCCTTGACGCACTCGGGATCCGGGCCGTCCAGGGGCAGGCCGGTGAAGAACTTCGCCGCCATGCAGCCGCCCTGGCAGCTGTCGTAGGCCGCGCACGAGGAGCACGCGCCACCCGTCTGCGGCCGGCGCAGGTCGGCGAACAGCGCCGAGTCCCGCCACACCGGGCCGAACCCGGCGCCGCGGACGTTGCCGGCCTTGAACGCGTCGTGGATGGCGAACGGGCAGGCGTAGACGTCGCCGATGGGGTCGATCAGGCAGACGACCCGGCCCGCGCCGCACAGGTTCAGCCCGGGCAGGGGCGTGGAGCCGAGCGCGTTGAGGTGGAAGAACGAGTCGCCGGTCAGCACGCCCTCGCCGTGGGCCACCAGCCAGTCGTACAGCTCGAGCTGCTGGTCGGCGGCCGGGTGCAGGTCGTCCCAGACGTCGGCGCCGCGCCCGGACGGGCGCAGCCGGGTGATCCGCAGCTGCGCGCCGAAGTCGTCCGCGATGCGCTTGAACTCGTCGAGCTGCGAGACGTTGTGCCGGGTCATGACGACGGAGATCTTGAAGTCCTTCATCCCGGCGTCGGCCAAGTTGCGCAGCGCCCGCATCGCCATGTCGTAGGAGCCCGGGCCGCGCACGGCGTCGTTGACCTCGCGGGTGGCGCCGTCGAGCGAGATCTGGACGTCGACGTAGTCCGTGCTCGCCAGCTGTTCCGCCCGCGCCGGGGTGATCTTGACGCCGTTGGTGGAGAACTTGATCCCGACGTGGTGGGCGATCGCGTAGTCCAGCAGCTCCCAGAAGTCGCTCCGGACGGTCGGTTCGCCGCCGCCGACGTTGACGTAGAAGACCTGCATCCGCTCCAGCTCGTCGATCACCGCCTTGATCTCGGCGGTCGACAGCTCGCGCGGGTCGCGCCGGCCCGAGGACGAGAGGCAGTGCTCGCACGCCAGGTTGCAGGCGTAGGTCCATTCCCAGGTCAGGCAGATCGGTGCCGTGAGGCCGTACTTGAACTGGTCGACCAGGGCCGGGACGCTCACGGGTCCTCCACGATCATGTCGGTGGCGACGAGGGATTCGAGGGCGGTGAGAAAGCTCGCCCGGCGGGCTTCCCCGAGCTCGGCCGCGTCGAGCGCGTCGCGCAGGCTGGCGTGGGTCGCCAGCTCGCGGACGAACGCGACGAGGTCCGGGGACTTGAGGAACGACAGCTTGCGGTTCCCGAAGTGGTAGGCGAGCGCCCCGAACGGTTCGGGGCGCAGCGCCACCTGCGGGTTGAGCCGGTACGCGGCGTCGAGGTTCACCTGAGTGTCCTCTGTGGACGTTTTAGTAGACACCGCACATACCGTCGATCGAGACTTCTTCGACGAGCAGCTCTTCGACAGGCTCCTCGATCGGCTCCTGGATGTCCGGGGTTTGCTCGGCCATGCTGTCCTCCTCGGGTCGGCCTGCTCCGACGCTAACCGCCACGGCGGCCGCGGCCACCGTGCGGCCGGGTGCTGTGGTCCCGGCCGGTCGGGCAGGTGTGGTGACAGGTCTTTCGCGGTAGCGGCCTACTGGGCGTGGACGATGACGCCGCGGATGTTCTTGCCGTCGCGCAGGTCCTGGTAGCCCTCGTTGACCTGGTCGAGGGTGTACTTGCGGGTCACCAGCTCGTCGAGCTTGAGCTTCCCGGCGTCGTAGAGCCGCAGCAGGCGCACGATGTCGTACTGCGGGTTCGCCGAGCCGAAGAGCGTGCCCTTGATCGTCTTCTCGAACAGCGTCATCACGCCGCCGGAGACGTGCACGGTGAGCTTCTCGGGGTTGGCGAGCCCGGTGATGACGACGGTGCCGCCCTTGCCGACGACGTCGAAGGCCTGGCTGACGACGTCCTCCTCGACGGTGCCGACGGTGATCAGCGCCTGGTCGGCCAGCTGGCCCCAGGTGAGCTCGTTGACCTTCTCCGCGGCCTCGGCGGCGGTGGCGAAGGCGTGGGTGGCGCCGAACTTGAGCGCGGCCTCCCGCTTGAACTCCACCGGGTCCACGGCGACGACGTACTTCGCGCCGGCGTGCGCGGCGCCCTGCACGGCGTTGATGCCGATGCCGCCGATGCCGTAGACGACGGTCGTGTCGCCGGCCCGGACGCCGCCGGCGTAGTTGGCCGTGGCCCACCCAGTCGGCACCCCGCAGCCGACGAGCACGGCGGTCTCCAGCGGCAGCCAGTCGTCGACCTTGACGACCGAGTGCTGCGAGATGGTGGCGCGCTCGGAGAACGTGCCGAGCATGCACATCGCGCCGAAGTCCTGGCCGCCGGCGTGGAAGCGGAAGGTGCCGTCCGGCATGTGGCCGTCGAGGATGGTGGCGCCCATGTCGCACAGGTTCTGGCGGCCGGTGGAGCAGTAGCGGCAGGTGCCGCAGTTCGGGATGAAGCTGCACACGACGTGGTCGCCGGGCTGCACTTTCGTGACGCCGGGGCCGACGTCCTCGATGATCCCGGCGCCCTCGTGCCCGCCGATGATCGGGAACCGCGGCACGAGGTCGTTGTCGATCAGGTGCAGATCCGAGTGGCACAACCCGGCGGCGGTGTACTTGATCAGCACCTCGCCCGGCCCGGGCCCGTCGAGGTCGAGTTCCATCAGCTCGAACGGCTTCCCGGCATCGAACAGTACGGCTGCCTTGGTCTTCACGGCCATCTCCTCAACGTGCGGCGGTGCACCCCTACGCAGCCGATTGTGTGCAGCGGGAAGGGCCGCGAAGTGTCCGATTCCCGGACAGTGCGTGGTCAGCGGACCCGCAGCGCGCGCATCCGGTTGTAGAGCGTGGAGCGGCTGATGCCCAGCTGCTTGGCCGCGTGGACCTTGTTGCCGCCGCACGCTCTCAGCGTCCGGACGATGACGTCGTACTCCGCCTGCTCCCAGCCGCTCAGGGCCGCGCCCGGGGCGGTCGACGCGCAGCCCGGGGCGACGTCCTCCGCGGTCAGGTCGCCCGCCGAGCGGCGGTCGGCGGCCGCCGACAGGACTCCGGCCAGCTCGCGGAGGTTGCCCGGCCACTGCTGTGAGCCCAGCAGCTCCAGCGCGCCCGGCGTCAGTCGCAACGACGCGCCGGAGTCCCGCAGCAACGCGCGGGCGATCGACGGGATCTCGTCGCGGCGCTCCCGCAACGGCGGCAGCTCGATGCGCCGGTGCACGCGTGCCGCGAGGGTCGCCTGCTCGCCGTGCAGCTCCGCTGGCGGGCCGCTGACCAGGGCGAACCACGCCGTGGTCGTGTCCAGGAGCCGGGACAGGCGCACCGCGGCCAAGGGGGGCAGCAGCTGGATGCCGTCGATCACCAGCAGGCCGGGCGTACCGGCCGCGGCCTCCACGCCGGCGCACCACGACGCCGCTCCGGAGACGACGTCCGAGGCGTCGAACTCGACCACCGGTGCGTCGCCGGCGACGACCCGCGCCGCCGTGCTGCGGCCGGCGCCGGGCTCGCCGCAGATCAGGACCCGCCGCCGGGCGCGGCCGGCGTTGCGGAGGCGGTCCTCCACCGCCGTCGGGAACAGCTCGCGCGTGCCGCGCGGGCGGGACACCACCGGGCTCGCCGGGCGGACCGGGGCCAGCTCGAACAGCAGCCCGGCGTTCGCCGACACCGCCTCGACCCGCACCTCGACCGGCGTGCCCGAGGTCAGCCGGATCCGCCGGACGCCGCGCCGGGTGCGGCCCAGCTCCTGCAGCAGCCGGTGGTCGGCGGTGTCGACCAGCTCGGTCGCCGCGGTGTTGGCCAGCACGACGTTCTGGCCGAGGGCCAGCACCGCGCCCGCCCGGTGCTGCACCGACTGGAACGCCGCCAGCAGCTGCTGCTCGGCGAGCTTCGCGCCGTCGAGCAGCCGCCGTTCGATGTCGGACACCGCGCGCCGCAGGAACGGCCCGAGCAGCGGGTTCGCGTCGCCCGCCGGACCGGTGATGTCGAGGACGCCGGCCAGGCGCCGGGTCGCCGGGTGCGTCACCGGGTGGCCGTAACAGGTGAACTGCTTCATCGCCTCGAGGAAGTGCTCACCGCCGTCGACCGCGACGCCGCGGCGGGTCTCGAACGGCGTCGCGAGGGCGTTCGTCCCGGTCCGCTCCTCCAGGAACTGGCAGCCGGGCACCGCGCTGATGTCCTCCAGGGCCAGCTCCACCGACCGCTCGGTGAACCGCCGCGCGACGATCCGGCACTCGTGGTCGGCCAGCACGACGCAGAACCGGGTGCCGGCCAGCTGCCGGGCCAGCTCGTCGAGCACCGGCGACGCGGCACGCAGCAGCCGGCTGCGGCTGTCGACGTCGGTGACGTCCAGCCGGTCGACGGCCGCCCCGGGGGAGAGCCCGGACAGCTCGGCCCGCCGCCACGACTGCGCGATCTCGGTCCGCAGGTCCACCTTCGCACTCCTCGTCGAGCCGATCGGGTACCCGCCGCCCATCATCACACGGACCGCGCGCGGGGTGAACCGCTCAAACCGTTCCCGCCCAAGGGTTCGGTGATCATCGGACCGGGTGGCCGTCTTCACACAGGAGCAGCTCGCCCGATCGGACGGCGGCCAGCGCGGCGGCCACCCGACGGGCGAGGACCGGCTGGAGTCCGGGTGTCGCGTCGGCGAGCGAGAGCAGGTGGGCCGAGACGATCTCGGCGTCGGTGAACGTCAGGCGGGCGACGTCGTCCTCGGTCACCAGGCCGCCGTCGAAGACGAAGTTGAGGCCCTCGGGCAGCCGGCCCGCCGGCTGGTGGTCGAGCACCAGGAGGCGTCCCGCCGGCCGGTCGAGCCCGAGTTCTTCGCGCAGTTCACGCACAGCCGTGTGCCACGGGGCCTCACCCGCCTCGCCGGCGCCGCCCGGGATTTCCCAGAACGGCTGGTACGACGGCCGGACGAACAGCACACGATCCGCCGTGTCGCGCAGAAGCACCCCGGCCGCCGTCCGCTTGCGGTCGAGGGAGCGGACGTACTCGTCGAAGGGCAGTAGTTCCACCCGGGCAACGTAACCCGGCCCCGTCGCCCCCGGTCTAGGTCGAGCCCGGTTCACCCCATTCCGGCTGCCGGACGCCGTGCAGGCCGCGATAAGCCGCCCGCGGCGGGGACGACCAGCCCTCGAGCAGGTGCGACGGTGGAGCGAAGACCTCGACGCCGATCGGGCGGCAGACCTCCAGCGGGTCGCGGGCGTCCGGGCCCCACAGCGGGATCGACAGGTCGCCGCCCGGGCACGTCGAGAGTGCGCACAGCAGGTCGACTTCGGCGAAGAACTCGAAGTGGTCGCCCGGGCGGGCCGGGCAGGCCTTCATGAAGTACCGGTCGTCCTCGGTGAGGCCGGTGCACTGGAAGACGTTCAGCACGTCGTGCACGTCGAACTCGGTGAGCCCGAACGGCGCCACCGCCCGGACCAGGTTCGAGTGGCAGTGGAAGTCGAAGTCCTCGCCGGTGAGCATCCGGTTGACGTACGGGTCGCAGCGGGTGCCGAGCAGGTCGTGCACCCGGCCGCCCTCACCGTCGACGCCGTAGTCCGCCAGCGTGTCGGACGTGATGGTGGCCAGCGGGCGCAGGAACGGCAGCGTCGACCACAGCCGGTCGAACGTGCTGACGTGCGCGCGCTGCAGCTGCCGGGTGCGCGCGGCCCAGAAGCGCTCGCGCGGGTCGTCGGCGTTCCACAGGTTGAGGTCGCCGACCTGCGGGCCGTCGATGGTCCGCAGCCGGCACAGGTGCCCGCGCGGCACCCGCCACGCGCGTCCCGAGCGGATCGGGACCTCGAGGCGCTCGACCAGCTCGCGCCCGGTTTCGCCGGCGAGCCGCTGGTAGAAGGGCCGGTCGACGTCGAGCGCGCCGCCGGCGGTGGCCCGGTAGGCGGGTGGCGGTGAGCCCATCGGCGATCTCCCTGGTCGGCTTCGGGGTGCCCGTCCAGCATGCCCCGCTACGGACGGTGCCCGGTTCGTCGCAATCGACCACTCGTTCGGCGCCTGGGAGGAAAGCGGTCCGCCTCCTACCGTCGAGGGACCGTTCGCCGTTCTCGTCATGGAGGTGTGACCGGCGTGCTCGTCGCGCAGCAGCGCACCGGCGACCAGGGCCTGCCCGTCGCCGCGGAGCATCTCGTGGGGTTGCTGCGGTCCTGGGGCCCGGACCAGCTGCGGGGCCTGGCGTTGGCGGGGATCAGCGTGCCGAGCCGCGCCGGACCCCGGTTCATCGACGCGCTGGTGTTCACGCGCAGCGGCGTGGTGGTGCTCGCGGCGCACGAGCCGGGCCTGGTGACGGGCGCCGAGCCGGGGCCGCAGGTGGGCGTGGCGGTGGCGGCGGTGAAAGGTGCGCTGGGCGCGCTCGGCGGGGGCGAGTACGTGACCGGGCTCGTCGTGGTGGTGCCGCCGGCGCGGCAGCTGGATTCCCCCTGGGCCGCAACCGAAGCCGCCGCCGACGTCGAACTGCGGCGGCCCGAGCTGGTGGCACCCGGCCACGGCGCGTTCCCCGGTGAGCGGACGCTGCCCGCCCCGCCACCACCGGCGGGCCTCCCGGGGATCCGGCACGCGTGGCCGTTGCTGCCGATGCACGAACCCGAAGCGGGCGTCGCCACCGTGCTCGCCGATCCGCGCGGGCTGCGGCGGATCATCGCGCAGCACAACCGGTGGCGGACCGTCTGGACCGCCGACGACGTGCTCGAAGCCTGCTACGCCCTGTCCCTGGCCCACCTCGCGCCGCCGCGGGCCGCGCTGCTGGCCGAACGGTTCCCGCTGCGGCTGCCCACCGCGGCCCGGGTCCTGCAGCCGGTCCCGGAGCTGCGGGAGGTGGCCGCCGAGGTGGTGGTGCCGCCAGAGCCCGAGGTCGAAGAGCCCACGCCGCTCCGGCCACGAGGCCCGGTCTCCGCTGTGTTCCCCCGGCAGCGGCCGATCCGGCAGGTGCCGTGGGGGCTCGTCGTGGTGCTGAGCCTGCTCGTGACGATCGGTCTCGTCGCCGCGGTGTTCGTCGCGCAGGTCTTCCACGGCGGCTGACGCGCTCGGTTCGCGCCAACTAGGCCGATTGCACCGTTTCCCCGGCGCGTCTCCTGGGCATCACCCGGTAGACGTGAAAGGGGCTCACGATGTCGCGCACCAAAGCGCTCTCCTTGGTCCTGCTGGCCGCCGTGGCGGGCAGCGCGCTGACCGGGTGCAAGCCGGAAGACCTGGCCGCCGGGGGCCAGGGCAGCCAACCCGGCGGGACGGCCGCCGCGGCGCCGGTCGCGCCCGCCGAGGCCCGCACCGAGCTGAACGCGCTGCAGGTCGCCGTCCGCGGGACCATGGACGGCTACTCCCGCGACGAGTTCCCGCACTGGGACAAGGTCGACGGCGCCTGCGACACCCGCGAACAGGTCCTCAAGCGGGACGGCAAGAACGTCTCGGTGGACGCCCAGTGCGCCGCCAAATCCGGCACCTGGGTCAGCGCCTACGACGGCCAGACCTGGACGAAGGCGTCCGATGTGGACATCGACCACATGGTGCCGCTCGGGCAGGCCTGGATCAGCGGCGCCAAGAAGTGGACGAAGGAACGCCGCGAGCAGTTCGCGAACGACCTGGTCCGCCCGCAGCTGCACGCGGTGACCGACAACCTC
The DNA here is from genome assembly GCF_035975215.1 of Amycolatopsis sp. NBC_01307. Lineage (NCBI taxonomy): Bacteria > Bacillati > Actinomycetota > Actinomycetes > Pseudonocardiales > Pseudonocardiaceae > Amycolatopsis > Amycolatopsis sp. NBC_01307. Next base: position 2,662,694 of record NZ_CP108403.1, read on the forward strand.
AACGAGCAGAAGAGCGACAAGGCGCCGGACGCCTGGAAGCCGCCGCTCGTGTCGTACTGGTGCACCTACGCCACCGACTGGATCGTCGTGAAGCGCAACTACGGCCTCACGATCACCGTGCCGGAGAAGACCGCCCTGGAGACCATGCTCGCCAAGTGTTAACCCAGTGACCGGGCCGCGGCGAGGGCCTGCGCGGCGTAGGACTGTCCGAACAGGACGGTGTGCACCAGCAGCGGGAACAGCTGGTGCATGCCGATCCGGTCGCGCCGGCCGTCGGCCAGCGGCGCGGTCTCGTCGTACGCGGCGACGATCCGGTCCAGGTGCGGGCAGCCGAACAGGTGCAGCATCGCCAGGTCCGTCTCGCGGTGGCCGCCGTGCGCGGCCGGGTCGATCAGCCACGCGTCGCGGCCGTCCCAGAGGACGTTGCCGTTCCACAGGTCGCCGTGCAGCCGCGCCGGTGGCTCGTCGGGCGCGGCGAACCGGGAGCACGCGCGCTCGAAGGGCGCGGCTTCGAGCAGACCGGCGTCCACGGCCTGCCGGACGTAGGGCAGGACGCGGTGCGCCGCGTACCACGACGGCCAGTCCTCACCCGGGACGTTCGCCATCGGCGCCAGGCCGATCCAGGCGTCGCCGGGCCCACCCGGGGGAGCGGCGCCGAACGCGGGCGCGCCGGCCGCGTGCAGGCGGGCCAGCCCGCGGCCGAACCGCTCGGCGGCGGCCGCATCCGGCCGTCCGGCGGGGACGCGGTCGATGACGAGCCGCTCGTCGTCGTGGCTGTGCACTTCCGGCACCGGGACCGCGCCCGCCGCGGCCAGCCAGCGCAGGCCCGCCACCTCGGCCGCCGTCGCGCGCGGCCCGGTGCCGCGTTTGACCACGACGGCGCGGCCGTCGTCCAGTACGGCCTCGGTCAGGTCGCTCATGACCCGCACGGTACCGGCGCGCTACGGTGGGCCGGTGCAGGACTTCGAACGGGTGCTCGGCGCGCTGGCGGACGTGGAACGCTCCGAGGCGCGCGACTATTCGTCGTTCAGCGTGCGCGGGAAGCGGTTCGGCTACTACTGGCCGCGGACGCGGACCGTCGGCCTCAAGCAGACGATCTCCGAGCAGCTGGCCCTCGTCGCCGAGCGCCCGGACGTCTTCGAGGTCCAGTTCACCATGGGCGGCTTCGGCTGGGTCGTCGTCCACCTGGACGGCATCGAGGCCGACGAGCTGGCCGAGCTGATCTACGAGGCCTGGCGGCTGTCGGCGCCCGAAGAGCTGGTCGCCGAGGTGCCCTTCACCAGGATCGCCCGGGTGTAGAGCAGGTCGAACCCCTGCCGCTGCGCGTTCTGGTGCGACTTCGACCCCGGCTGCGTGGTGACGACGGCGACGTCGCACCCGGCTTCGGTGGCCGCGGCGAGCCGGGCCCGCAGCAACGCCGTCTGCACGCCACGCCGGCGGTGCGCGGGCAGCGTGGCCGCGCCGGTGAACTGCGCGATCCCGTCCGTGACGCGGAAACTGGCGCCGCCCGCGAACTCGCCGTCGCGCACCGCGACGTACCGCCGGACCCCGGCCATGTCCCGCAACGCGCGGACCAGCGCCTCCCGCGGGAAGTCCTCGTGCGAGGGCAGCCCCTCGGTGTCGGCGACGGCGCTGGCCTCGGCGACCACGGCCAGCCACCGCTCCAGCTCGTCGTCGCGGCACAGCCGGACGTCCTCGGGGACGTCCGGGTCGCCGAGCCGCCGCCCGAGGACGTTCTCGAACGACTCCAGCCGGTAGCCGCGCTCGGTGAGGAACACGCCGACCGCGGAATCGGCCAGCTGGCACAGCTCGACCTGGACCGGCGCGCCCAGCTCCGCGAAGGCCTGCTCGACCTCGGCCAGCTCGGCGGTGTCAGGCAGGCCGTCGAAACCGAGTGCGGCGATCTTGGTGAACGGCGAGTCCGCTTCGGCGAGGCTCGCGACCCCGCCGGCCAGTGGGCGCGCGAACCCGGCGCCGCGCCGTGCGCGTCCGGCCTCGTTGCACGCCTCGATCAGCCGCGCCTCGGCGCGTTCGATCCGCGCCGCCAGCGCGGTGTCGCAGAAAAGCCGGTCCCCGCCCATGCGCCCAGCGTGCCGGACGCACGGGCGGGGAACCAACCGATTTAGCCTTCCACCCGATGCGAGGCCCAGAACGACGTCAGGTCGGTCGACCCGGCCGCCGCCTGCGCCGCGGCCTTGAACTCGGCCGTCGTCGACACCCCGTACCAGTGCGACTGCGCGTACGACTTCAGCAGGTTCGCCATCGGCGTGTCGCCGATGAGCCGCCGCAGGTCGTGCAGGGTGCACTTGCCGTAGTTGTAGACCACGGTGGAGTACCGCGACGAGTGCGCGTCCCAGTACGCCATCGAGTTGGTCAGCTTCTCCGCGCTCGACTGCCACGTGATGCCGCAGCCGCTGCCGGTGATGCCGCGGTAGAGGTCGGTGGCGTAGTCGGTGAAGCTCTCGTCGAGCCACGGCGAGTTGTACTCGTCGTCGCCGACGATCCCGTAGAACCACTGGTGGGCCAGCTCGTGCGGGAGCGCCGTGGTCGACACGAGGTCCATCACGAAGCCCGGGTACTCCATGCCGCCGAACCAGAAGTTGTTGTCCAGCACCACGTCCACCTCGCCGTACGGGTAGTCGCCGAAGCGGCCCGAGTGGACGTCGATGGAGTCGGCGGCCAGGCTCAGCATCTGGTTCGCGCTGCTCGTGGAGATCCCGCTGACCGAGTAGACGTTGACCCGCACGCCCTTGCCGGACGTCGTGCTGATCTTCGCGAACGGCCCGGCGCCCCAGGCGAAGTCACGCACCTTGTTCGCGACGGCGTGGGTGGTCGTCGTGCTGCCGCTGGTCGTCTCGGTCGACGTGCCGGTGGCCGGCGTGAGCACCGTGCTCGGGTGCACGAGGGTGACGTCGAAGTCGCTGATCAGGCTGTAGAACGCCTCGCCGTTGTTGGTGTACGGGTCGAGGTGCCAGCCCGCGCCGTCGCGGACCGCCAGGATCGGCAGGGCGTTGCCGATCATGTTGAAGGCGCCGTCGTGGCCGAACCGGTCGGCGCCGCTGGGCACGACGATCTTCAGGTCGAACCCGATCGACGCCGACTGGCCCTGGGCCAGCGGCGAGGGCAGCGTGATCTTCAGCGCGGTGCAGTTGACGCTCAGGGCAGACGCCGTGCCGCCGGTGACGTTGGTGACCGTGATCGGCGTCGTCGGGCAGGTGCCGTGGTAGTTGTCCCAGAGCCGCAGGTAGACCTCGGGCAGCGCGGTCGGCGAGCCGTTGGTGAAGCTGACGGACTGGTGCCCGTTCCAGGTGTCGCCGGCGGTGTTCGACGTCAGGTTCACGGTGTAGGCCGGGTTGATCGGCGTGCGCGTCGAGTCGGCGGGGGCCGAGCCGATCGTCCACGAGAACGTGGCGCTGCCGCTGTTGCCGCCCGGGTCCTTGGCCGTGACGGTGACCGACGACGTGCCGGCGGTGGTCGGCGTGCCGGTGATCTTCCCGGTGCTCGCGCCGATGGCCAGCCCGGTGGGCAGGCCGGTCGCGGTCCAGGTCAGCGCGTCGTTCTGCGGGTCGGTGGCCTGGACCTGCAGGGACACCGCCTGGCCGGCGGCGGTGGTCTGGCTGCCGGGCGAGGTGACGACCGGGGACTGCGGGTTCGACGTCCCGGTCGTGGTCAGGGCGAAGTCGTCGAGCAGGAAGTTGGTGGCCAGGCTCGAGTCCTCGGTGCCGGTGACCTTGAGGGTCACGGTCTGCCCGAGGTAGCGCGAGACGTCCACGGTGCGCTGGACGTAGCCGGTGTTCTTGTCGAGGTTCGAGTAGCTTGCGAGGGTGTCGGTCCCGGCCTGCACCACGAGCTTGTCGTAGGCGGTCGTCGTCGACGTCTCCTTGGTGTCGACGTGCGACCACCAGGTCAGGCTGGCCGTCGCGCAGCCGGCCGGGAGCGTCAGGGCCTGGGACAGGGTGTCGGTGTGGGTGGTGCCGTAGCCGTCCAGCCAGGCGTCCATCGTCCCGCCGTGGGCCGGTTCCGCGGTGGTCGCCGCGGAGATGACACCACTGGTCTGGGTCCACGGCGTGGTGCCGCTCTCGAACCCGCCGTTGCCGACGAGCTGGTCGCCGCAGACCGCGGCGGCGGCTTGCGCCGGCGCGGCGACGGCGACTGTGCCCAGCAGGCCTGCGGCCACACCGAGCGCAGCGGAAAGCACCCTCGATCTCATGAGGTCGTCCTTTCGCGGCCCCGCACCTCGGAGCCTTGGAAAGCGTCCTCTGCGGGTCCGGTGGCAACAACCCGCCATGAGTCGGGTTCGTGCGGTTACGCCTGCTGGAGCACGTTGAGCAGGATGACGAGCAGCGCGACGGCGCCGATCACCGCGATGCCGGCGGCGACGACGCTGCGGATCATCTCCCCGAAGCCCTTGGCCGTCCGGGCGCGGTAGGCGGAGTAGTTGGAGCGGGCCTCCCTGGCGTGGTGGACCCGGCCGCCGACGAGCAGCCCGGCGCCCAGCGCGAGCAGGACGGCGATGAAAACGGACACGATCTGTACCTCTTCCCCTCGGGTTCCGCCGCCGGAAACGACGACGGCCTCATTACTAGACCCGACGGACGGGCCGCGCCACGGCTTTTGGACATCCCGGTCCCGGGCCGGTCGGCCCTGGTGGACGGTCGGGCTGGTGTTCCCGGGCGCCGACGCGTTCTTGTACAGCGTTAACCGTGGCTTTCCTTGTCACTCAAGAGGAATTCGGTCGTTCAGTCCTGCTTGGCCAGTCCGGCGTGTCGCTCCCGCAGTTCGCGCTTCACGATCTTTCCGCTGGGGTTCTTGGGAAGCCGGTCCGCGAACACGACGTACTTGGGACATTTGTAACCGGCCAGCCGCGTACGGGCGTGGTCGATCACCTGCGCCGCCGTCAGTTCGACGTTTTCGCGTGGCACCACCACCGCGGTGACGGCTTCGATCCAGTGTGGATGGCCGATCCCGAACACCGCGACCTCGGCGACGCCGTCCAGCAGGTACAGGGCTTCTTCGACCTCGCGGCTCGCGACGTTCTCGCCGCCGGTCTTGATCATGTCCTTCTTGCGGTCCACGACGGACAGGTAGCCGTCCTCGTCGACCACGCCCAGGTCGCCGGAGTGGAACCAGCCCGCGCGGAACGCCTCCGCCGTCTTCTCCTCGTCCCGGTAGTAGCCGAGGGTGGTGTGCGGGCTGCGGTGCACGATCTCGCCGACGACGCCCGGCGCCACCGGGTTGTCCTCGTCGTCGACGATGCGCGTCTCGACGTTGAGCGACGCCCGCCCGGCCGAGCCGGCGTGGGGGAGCTGCTCGTCCGGGCGCAGGATCGTGGCCAGCGGTGCCATTTCCGTCTGGCCGTAGAAGTTCCAGAACGCGACGTCCGGCAGCCGTCGTTGCAGCTCGCGCAGGACCTCGACCGGCATCGCCGACGCGCCGTAGTACCCTTTTCGCAGGCTCGACAGGTCGGTGCGGTCGAAGTTTTCGTGACGCAGCAAGGAGATCCACACGGTCGGCGGGGCGAACAGCTTCGTCGCCCGCTCCCGTTCGACGGCCGCGAGCAGCGCCGCGGGGTCCGGGCCGGGCAGGACGACGCTGGTGGCGCCGAGGTAGACGTCGACGGAGAAGAAGCAGTCCAGCTGCGCGCAGTGGTAGAGCGGGAGCGAGTGCACCTCGACGTCGTCGGCGCTCATCCCGCCGTCGATCACGCACGAGACGTACTGCGCGATCAGGGACCGGCTCGAGAGCAGCACGCCCTTCGGCCGCGACTCGGTGCCGGAGGTGTACATCAGCCGCAGCGGGTCGTCGTCGGCGACGACGACGTCCGGGGCCTGATCGTCTCCTTCGGACAGCCAGGTGCCGATGTCCTCCCAGCTGCCGCCGGAGCCGATCCGGCCGCGGACGACGTCTTTCAACTCCGACAGTTCGAGGGCCTCGGCGGCGGTCGCTTCGAGGGCGTCCTCGCTGACGAAGGCGGCGGCTTCGGCGTGGCGGAGGATGTAGGCGACCTCGTCGGCGCCGAGCATGAAGTTGACCGGGACCAGGAGCACGCCGAGTTTCGCGGTGGCGAAGGCCAGCACGCCGTACTGCCAGCAGTTGTGGCTCAGCAGCGCGAGCCGGTCGCCCTTGCGGAGGCCGCGCGCGGCGAGGGCGTGGGCGCAGCGGTTGGCGGCGGCTTCGAACTCGGCGAAGGTGAGCCGGGTGTCCCCGGAGACGACGGCGAGCTTGTCCGGCAGCCGCAGCGCGGTGCGGCGGAGGAGATCGCCCAGCGCGTGCTGCCGGGCGCGGTCGACGAGGGCGGCGGTGACCTGATCCATCCCGGCAGTCTCGGTCGGGACGGTCCGGCCCGCAAGCCTCGGTTCAGCGCGCGGTGTCGTCGATCTGCACGGGGTAACCGGCACGCAGCACGGCGGTCGTCGCCGGGGGAGTGAGGACCGGGACGGTGCCGGTGGTGGGACGCGGCCGCCGGGTGCCGTAGCCCGTGGTCGTCCACTCCGTGAGGTGATCGCCGAGGACAAGTTCCGGGTGGTCGCCGCGGCGGACGAAGGCGCCGTCCGGGAGGCCGGTCCAGGGCAGCTCGTGGAGGCGGCGGCGGTGGGTGCCGCGGTGGAGGCGTTCGCGGTGCAGCTGCCGGTTCATCGCCGTCGCGGACGGCCCGCCGCCCCAGGCGTCGCGGTAGGCGGTGTAGCCGGCGCGGCGGCACTCGCCGCACGGCCGGTGCCCGGCGGCGAACGAGACGGCCTCGTCGTGGAAGTACAGGTGCGTGTAGCGGCCCGGCAGCCACTGCTCGCGCCAGCGGCCGCGGAACTCGAGCACGCAGGTGATCCACAGGTCGCCGGCGTGGAAGCGGACGATGTCGCGACCCTCGTGCAGCACCCCGCGGTTGCCGGTCCACGCGCCGCGCAGGGGGACGTCGACGATCTCGCCGGTCGGCGTCACGCGGTTGCGCACGGCGTTGTCCCAGGTCTCGGGTGGTGGCGTCCGGAGTGGCGGAGCGGGCGGGCGCGACGCAGAATGCGCGCATGCACCCCACGCCGGTCCGCGTGGCGCGCCTGACCGACCCGGCCGGGCCCGCCGACGGTACCCGTGTGCTCGTGGAACGGCTCTGGCCCCGGGGCGCGTCCCGGGCGGTCGAGCTGGACGGCTGGTACCGCCAGCTGGCGCCCTCGGACGAGCTGCGCACCTGGTACGGCCACGACCCGGACCGCTTCCCCGAGTTCGCGCAGCGCTACCGCGCGGAACTGCGCGAGCCGGACCAGCTGGCGGCCCTGGCGAGGCTGGTGGACCTCGCGGCGGGCGGCCCCCTGACGCTGCTGACGGCGAGCCCGACGTTGCCGCTGAGCCAGGTGGCCGTCCTCGCCGCCGTGCTCACCGGCGACGCCTGACCCGCGGGCCGTCACGGCCGGGTGGCGGCGGTGGGGGCCGTGCCCGGGGCGCGGGTCGTCACCGTGGCCGTCGTGGTGCCCAGCGTGTCGTGGCGGGCCGTCAGCGTGAGCGTCCCCGCCGGTCCCGCGAACGGGCGCAGCCACACCGCCGCCGCGCCGCCGGTCGCGGCGAGGTCCAGCGTGGTGTCGCCGACCAGCTCGGCCGGGCCCGTCAGCGCCAGCGTCACCTTGCCGCCCGCCGACGCGCGCAGGGTGCCGTAGCGGTCCGTCACCGCCACGACGACGCGGGTCGCGTCGGCGCCGTCGGCCCGCAGGTCCGTGTCGTCCGGGACGCAGCTCAGCGCGTCCCGGCTCCGGTCGCCGCTGTAGCGCCGGGTCACGACCAGGCGGTCACCCAGGTAGCCGTCGATGCGCAGCTCGGCCCGGGTCAGCGGGAAGTCCACCGCGAACGGCGGGTGCGCCAGGTGCGGGAAGTCCGCGCGGCGGCTGCGGGCCGGGCCCGCGTGCCGGCCGCCGAGGAACAGCTCCAGGCGGTCGCAGTTCGACCAGACCGTCGCGCCCGGGCCCGGCAGCGGGGCCCCGTCGTCCCACGCGAACCCGGCCTCGACGACCGCGCGCACCCGCGGGTCGCCCTGCGAGGCGTAGAACGCCGCGGCCGGCTTCGGGATCCGGAAGATGTCGGACACGCCGGCGAACTTCGAGCCGCCCAGCGAGCGCTGCCAGCCCGACGGGTAGTCGAACGCGCACCACGCGAGCAGCCCGCTGTAGTGGTCGTCGGCCGCGGCCAGGTCGTGGGCCTTCGCGTGCAGCTCGGCCTGCAGCTGCTGGGCCGCGTTCGGGTCGGTGCGGCGGTACGCGCGGACGCCGGCGAGCGTGCCGATCGACTCCGTCACCAGGTACGGCACCCCGGGGCGCGGCGCCTTGAGCTGGAACGGCGCGCCGCGGTGCGCGGTGTAGTCGTTGTAGGCCAAGACCTGCTCGTCGGTGCCCGGCGGCAGCGCCAGCCGCGCGCCGGTGGTGCTGGCCAGCGCGCCGCTGGTCGGGCGCGACGGGTCCAGCTGCTTCGCCAGCTTGCCGGTCTTCAGGTACATCTCGGTCGTCCCGGCGGCCTCGTTGACACGGGTGCCCCAGACGACGACGCTCGGGTGGTTGCGGTCCCGGATCACCATCGCGGAGACGTCACGCAGGTTCTGCTGCTGCCAGGCGGCGTCGCCGACCCGGCCCCAGCCCGGGATCTCCTCCCACACCAGCAGGCCCAGCTCGTCGCAGGCGTCGAGGAACGCGCTCGACTGCGGGTAGTGCGAGCAGCGGACCATCGTGCAGTTCAGCTCGCGGCGCAGGATCTCGGCGTCGCGCCGCTGGACGCGGTCGGGCATCGCGCCGCCGGCGAACGGGTACCACTGGTGGCGGTTGAGGCCGAACAGCTTGAGCCGGCTGCCGTTGAGGAAGAAGCCGTCCGGGGTGAACTTGGCTTCGCGGAACCCGACGCGCACCACGCGCTGGTCGAGCCGGCGCGGCCCGGAACGCACGCTCACCGTGACGTCGCACAGCGCGGGGTCCGCGACGTCCCACAGCCGGACCGCGCCGAGCCCGCCCACCTCGAACGTGACGGTCTTCGTCCCGACCGGCATCGGTCCGACGGTCGTGACGGCCTGGGCCAGCTCGCGCTCGGCCTGGCTCACCGACGCCGTGAGCTGCAGCGGTTCGGCGATCGCGGCGGTCGTGTCCAGTTCGCAGGTCAGGCGCAGCGACCGGGCCGGAGTGAGGACGTCGGTGGGGCAGGCGAAGACGTCGGTGAGGCGGGTGCGCGGCACCGTGCCGATCGTGGCCGGGCGGTAGATCCCGGCCGGCTGGTAGAAGTCGATCACCGACGGGCCGGCCATCCGCGGCAGGTTGGGCGGGACGTCGAGCTGCCACCGCCCGTCGACCACCACGGCGAGGATGTTGTCGCCCGCGGTGACCTGCGGCAGTTCCACCTCGAAGGGCAGGTAGCCGCCGCTGTGGGAGGTGACGAGCGTGCCGTTGAGGTAGACGGCCGCATTGGTCATGACGCCGTCGAAGCGAGCCCGGACGCGTTCGGAGACCATCGCCGGGGACACCGTGAAGTGCTTGCGGTAGATCCACCGGTCCTGCCACGACGCCGGGTCCCAGCCGGTCCACGACAACGGCGTCACGCAGTGGGGGAGCTGTACGGGCGAAAGGTCTTCTTCGTCGAAATCGGCATCGGCGCAGCCGTCCTCGTACCGCCCGAACAGCCAGAAATCGCCCAGCCGCACCGCATCCGGGTCCGGTTCCCCCATCCCCGCGGACCCGGCAACGGTGGTCCCCACGACGGCGGCCCCGAGCGCGGCCCCGCCCGCGGCGAGGAACCCGCGCCGCGAGAGCCGCCGTCCGTCCGCCATGCCGACCTCCGTGCCCGGGCGAGCACCGCGCTCGTCGGCTCCAGTGTGTCCCCAACGGACCCACTCTGGCATCGCACCTGATCAACACGCCATTACGGGGGCCAGGTCAGCGCAGGGTCGAGGTGCGCACCACCAGTTCCGGGGTGAAGACGACCTGCCGGTGCTCGTGGGCGGTTTCGGTGGTTTCGGCCAGTAGCAGTTCCGCCGCGGTACGGCCGAGGCGGTGGCGGGGCTGGCGGACCGACGTCAGCGGGACCGCGGCCGCCGCGGCGAACTCGATGTCGTCGTAGCCCACTATCGCCAGGTCCTCCGGGACGCGCATGCGCAGGGTGGCGCACGTCTGCAGCAGGCCGAGGGCGACCAGGTCGTTGGCGCAGAACGCGGCGGTCGGGCGGATCGCCGACGGCAGGCCCGCCAGGCGCTCGCCGGCGCCGCGGCCGTCGGCGACCGTCAGCGCCGTCGTCGTGAGGTCGACCAGGTGGTCCGGGGCCAGGCCGGCGGCGGCCAGCGCGCGCAGCGCGCCCTGACGCCGGTCGCGCACCTGGCCGACCGTCGTGTGGTTGCCGATGAACGCGATCCGCTCGTGGCCCTGCTCGATCAGGTGCCGGACGGCGATCTCGCCGCCGTAGACGTCGTCGACCGCGACCGAGCAGTGCGCGGTGCCGTCCGGGGTGCGGTCGACGACGACCACCGGCGTGCCGCGGCGGGCGATCTCGTGCAGCAGTGGCGCGTCCGGGTCGACCGGCGTGATGAGGATGCCCTGCACGCGCTGCTGTTCGAGGCGGCCGAGGTAGGCCTCTTCCCGGGACGGCTGGTGGGCGCTGTTGCAGAGGAACAGGGACAGGTCGCTCTCGTCGGCGGCGTCTTCCATGCCGGCCGCGACGTCGGTGAAGAACGGGTTGCTGCCGTCGAGCATCACGTAGGCCAGCACACGGCTGCGGCCCGCCCGGAGCTGCCGCGCGGATTCGTTGCGCACGAAGCGGAGTTCGGCCATCGCGGCCTCGACCTTCGCGCGCGTGGCGGGGCTGACGCGGCCGGGCCGGTTCAGCACGTTGGACACCGTGCCGAGGGAGACGCCCGCGGCCGCGGCGACGTCCTTCATGCCCGCCGCTCTCGGCTCGGCGCCGGACTCCTGGACCGTCATCTGACCCCCTCCTGAGCACGCACCGTTGAAACGTAACATCGCCACCAACTGCGTGGTCCCGACGACGTTTGGCCACGGTTCGGTGGATGCATTGACTTGTTCTTCGGCTGCATAGTAGCGTCACCGCGCCAGGTTTGTGAAACCTTTCAATAGCCCTTCGAACCGGAGGTCGCGATGACGCGGCAGGACCCGGGCCGAGCCCCTCTGCTGGAGGTGCGCGGCGTGAGCAAGTCGTTCGGCGCCGTCGCGGCGGTCGCCGGAGTGTCGTTCCCCCTGCACGCCGGAGAGGCCCACGCGCTGGTCGGGGAGAACGGCGCCGGCAAGTCGACGATCGTCAAGATGCTGGCCGGCGTGCACAAGCCCGACGACGGCACGCTGCTGCTCGACGGCGAACCGGTCACGTTCGGTTCCCCGGCCGACGCCAAGGCCGCCGGCATCGCGGTGATCTACCAGGAACCCACGCTGTTCCCCGATCTTTCGGTGGCGGAGAACATCGTCATGGGCCGTCACCCGCGCAAGAGCTTCGGCCGCATCGACCGGGCCGCGATCCGCGCCGAAGCCGACCGGCTGTTCACGCGGCTCGGCGTCCGGATCGACCCGGCCCGCCCGGCCCGCGGGCTGTCGATCGCCGACCAGCAGATCGTCGAGATCGCCAAGGCGCTCAGCGCGGACGCCCGCGTGCTGATCATGGACGAGCCGACCGCCGCGCTGAGCCGCGTCGAGGTCGAACGGCTGTTCACGGTCGCGCGGACGCTGCGCGAGGAGGGTGCGGCGATCATGTTCATCTCGCACCGCTTCGAGGAGATCACCGAGCTCTGCCAGCGCGTCACGATCATGCGCGACGGCAAGCACGTCTCCACCGACCTGGTCGCCGACGTCACGGTCGACGAGATGGTCCACCGCATGGTCGGCCGCGACCTCGACGCGCTCTTCCCCAAGCAGGACGTCGAACCCGGCGCCGTGGTCCTCGAAGTCGAAGGCCTGGCCCGGGAAGGCGTCTTCCGCGACATCTCCTTCTCGGTGCGCGCCGGCGAGATCGTCGCGTTCGCCGGGCTCGTCGGGTCCGGTCGCTCCGAGGTCGTCCAGGCCGTGTTCGGGGTGGACGAACGCGACGCCGGAGTCGTGCGCGTCAACGGGAAGAAGCTCAAGGCGCACTCGTCGCGGGCCGCGATGAACGCGGGGATGGCGCTGGTCCCCGAGGACCGGCGTCAGCAGGGCTTGATCATGGACCTCTCGATCGAACGCAACGTGACGCTGCCGCGCTCCGGCGCGCTCGCGAACTTCGGGTTCCTCAGCGGCGGGACCGAACGGCAGGAGGCGCGGCACTGGACCGAGCGGCTGCGCACCAAGTACCGCCGCCTCGGCGACCCCGTCGGCACGCTGTCCGGCGGCAACCAGCAGAAGGTCGTGCTGGCCAAGTGGCTCGCGATGGCGCCGAAGGTGCTGATCGTGGACGAACCGACCCGCGGCATCGACGTCGGCACGAAGGCCGAGGTGCACCGGCTGATGTCGTCGCTCGCGGCCGAAGGCGTCGCCGTCGTCATGGTGTCGTCCGAACTGCCGGAGGTGCTGGGCATGGCCGACCGCGTGCTGGTGATGCGGGAGGGGCGGATCGTCGCCGAGCTCCCGCGCGCCGAGGCCACCGAAGACTCGGTCATGTTCGCCGCGATGGGACAGGGGGCCGCCGCGTGAACGCGACCAAGGTGGCCGCACCTCCCCGCGGACCGGTGACCGGGGACCGGCAGTCGTGGACCGCGAACGTCTTCAAGGCCCGCGAGTCCGGGATCGTGCTGGCCCTGATCGTGCTGGTCGTGTTCACCGCGACGCAGAACTCCCGGTTCCTGTCCGGGCAGAGCATCCGCGACATCCTGCTCGGCACGGCGATCCTCGCGGTGCTGGCCGTCGGGCAGGCGGTCGTGATCATCACCCGCAACATCGACCTGTCGGTCGGGTCCGTGCTCGGGCTCTCGGCGTTCGCCGTCGGCTCGCTGATGCGCGACAACCCCGGCCTGCCGGTGATCGTCGCGGTGCTCGCCGGGATCGTCGTCGGCGCGGTCTGCGGCCTGCTCAACGGCGTGCTCGTCCGGTTCGGCCAGGTGCCGGCGCTGGTCGTCACGCTCGGCACGCTCTACGCCTTCCGCGGGGTCAGCTTCTTCTGGGCCGGCGGCCAGCAGATCAACGCCGACAAGCTGCCGCAGTCCTTCCTGGACTTCGGCACGGCGTCGATCCTCGGGATCCCGTGGCTGGTGCTGATCGCGGTGGTCGTGCTGGTGCTCGCCGGGATCGTGCTGCGCAGCTACCGCGCCGGCCGCGAGCTGTACGCCATGGGCTCCAGCCCGCAGGCCGCGAAGCTCGCGGGCATCAAGGTCGGCCGCAACACCAGCGCCGCGTTCCTGGTCAGCGGCGCGCTCGCCGGCCTCGCGGGGGTCCTGTTCGCCGCGCGGTTCGGCACCGTCGACGCCGCCGCGGGCACCGGCTACGAGCTGAACGTCGTCGCCGCGGCCGTGGTCGGCGGGGTCGCAGTGTTCGGCGGCAGCGGCTCGGTCTGGGGCGCGGGCCTCGGCGCGCTGCTGCTCACGGTCATCGGCAGCGCCCTGGCCGTGCTCGACATCAACCAGTTCTGGCAGCAGGCGATCGTCGGCGCGCTGATCCTGCTCGCGATCGGGGCGGATCGGCTGGTCGCCGTCCGGATTGAGAAGACACTGCGAAGGCGCTTAGGAACGCAGGAGAGGGATTCCCATGTCTGACACCGGGAACCGGTTCGGCAGGCTGCTCAGCTGGGACGCCGCGGTCGTGCTCGTGACGGTCGTCGTGGTGCTGGTGGCCTCCGGCGCCGTCGAGAACTTCGGCACCAGCCGCAACTTCACGTTCCTGCTGCTCGACCTGCTGCCGATCGCGCTGATCGCGCTGCCGATGACGTTCATCATCGTCACCGGCGAGATCGACCTCTCGGTGGCGAGCACGCTCGGGCTGACGTCCGCGGTGATGGGCTCGCTGTGGGACGCGGGCCTCTCGATCGAGATGATCATCCCGCTGTGCATCCTGCTCGGCGCGATCCTCGGCGCGGTGAACGGCTTCTTCGTCACCGTCCTGAAACTGCCCGCCCTCGCCGTCACGATCGGCACGCTCGCGCTGTACCGCGGCCTGGCGTTCGTCGTCCTCGGCGACGGCGCCGTGGCCGACTTCCCGCGCGACTACACGAGCTGGGTCACCGGGACCATCGGCGACGGCCCGATCCCGAACGTCCTGATCCCGCTGATCGTGGTGGCGGCGCTGTTCGGCCTCGTGCTGCACGCGACGCCGGTCGGCCGCAGCGTCTTCGCGGCCGGCGCCGGTGAGCAGGCCGCGCGGTTCGCCGGCATCCGCACCGGGCGCCTCAAGTTCTGGCTCTACGTCGTGAGCGGCGCGGTCGCCGGGGTCGCCGGGGTGCTGTGGACGCTGCGCTACTCCAGCGCCCGCGCGGACAACGGCTTCGGCCTCGAACTCGCCGTCGTGGCCGCGGTCCTGCTGGGCGGCGTGTCCATCTTCGGCGGCAAGGGCACCCTGCCCGGCGTGCTCGCCGGCGTGGTGCTGCTGGCCTCCCTGCAGAACGCCCTGCGCCTGCAGGACGTCTCGAACGAGGCGCTCAACATCGTGACCGGCGTGCTCCTGATCGTGTCGGTCCTGCTCCCCAACATCGTGTCCTCGGCCCGAACGGCGCTCCGGCGGCGGAACCGGGCCACAGCTACCGGCGCGGTATCCCCAGAAAGGTGACGAAGATGTCCCGACGGTTCATCACCGGCGCAGTGTCGGCCGGGCTGGTGCTCGTCCTGGCCGCCTGCAGCGGCACGACGAAGAACGACAGCACCGATGCCGGTGCCCAGCAGTCCACGGCGGCGGCGAACCCGAACGCCGCGGCCAAGGAGGGCGTCAAGATGGCGTTCCTCCCCAAGCAGCTCAACAACCCCTACAGCGACATCGAGGTCAGTGGCGGCAAGACCGCGCTCGACGAGCTGAAGGGCGAGTACAAGCTGGTCGGCCCGAACGACGCGAGCGCGTCGTCGCAGGTCAGCTACATCAACACGCTGATCCAGCAGCAGCAGAACGTGATCGGCATCGCCGCGAACGACCCGAACGCGGTCTGCCCGTCGCTGAATCAAGCCCGCACCGCGGGCATCAAGGTCGTCGCCTTCGACTCCGACGCCGCCAAGGACTGCCGCGACGTCTTCATCAACCAGGCCACCACCCAGGGCATCGGCGAGGCGCTGGCCAAGCAGGCCAAGGACCTCTCCGGCGGCTCCGGCGAGATCGCGGTCCTGTCCGCGACGCCGAACGCCACCAACCAGAACGCCTGGATCGAGGTCCTCAAGAAGGAGCTCGCCAAGCCGGACTACGCGGGCCTGAAGCTGGACAAGATCGCCTACGGCAACGACGACGACCAGAAGTCGTTCCAGGAGGCCCAGGGCCTGCTGCAGTCGTTCCCGAACCTCAAGGTGATCGTCTCGCCGACCACCGTGGGCATCGCGGCCGCCGCGCGCTACGTCAGCTCGTCGAGCTACAAGGGCAAGGTCGCGGTGACCGGGCTGGGCACGCCGAACCAGATGCGCGCGTTCGTCAAGGACGGCACCGTGAAGCAGTTCGCGCTGTGGAACCCGGCCGACATCGGCTACCTCGCCGCGTACGCCGGCGTCGCGCTGTCCTCGGGCCAGATCAGCGGCAAGGAAGGCGAGAAGTTCAAGGCCGGCAAGCTCGGTGAGTACACCATCGGCGCGAGCGGTGAGATCGTCCTCGGCCCGCCGACGACCTTCGACGCGAACAACATCGACAAGTTCAACTTCTGATCAGCTCCCGCGGCCGGACCGGATCGCCGCCCCGGTCCGGCCGCGGGTCCACAAAGGACTACGGAAGATGCCCCGTTACTGCTTCTGCCTGCAGGTGAAGCCGGACCGCGCGGCCGAGTACGCCGAACGGCACCGCGCGGTGTGGCCGGAGATGCGCCAGGCCCTGCACGACACGGGCTGGCGCAACTACTCGCTCTTCCTGCGCGAGGACGGCCTGCTCGTCGGCTACGTCGAAGCCGACGACCTCGCCGCCGCGCAGGCCGCGATGGCCCGCACCGAGGTCAACACCCGCTGGCAGGCGGCGATGGCGGAGTTCTTCACCGGCCTCGAAGGCGGCCCACCCGACGAGGGGTTCCGGCTGCTGCACGAGGTCTTCCACCTCGAAACCCCCTCCGTCCGGGAAGGACAGTGATCGTCTTGCGCGACATGACGGCCGTGAAACAGGCCCTGCGGGCGCAGCGCATCGAGACGCCGTCGTGGGCGTACGCCAACTCGGGCACCCGCTTCAAGGTGTTCCCGCAGCCCGGCGTCCCGCGCACGGCCGAAGAGAAGATCGCCGACGCCGCGACCGTGCACCGGTTCACCGGCATCGCGCCCAGCGTGGCGCTGCACATCCCGTGGGACCGCGTCGACGACTACGGCGCCCTCACCGCGTACGCGCGCGACCTCGGCGTCGAGATCGGCGCCATCAACACCAACGTCTTCCAGGACGAGGACTACAAGCTCGGCTCGGTGACCAACCCCGAGGCCGGCATCCGCCGCAAGGCGACCGACCACCTGCTCGAGGCGATCTCCATCATGGACGCCACGGGCTCCCGCGACCTGAAGCTGTGGTTCTCCGACGGCATCAACTACCCGGGCCAGGACGACATCCGCGACCGCCAGGACCGCCTCGCCGCGGCCCTCAAGGAGACCTACGACCGGCTCGGGGACGACCAGCGGATCCTGCTGGAGTACAAGCTGTTCGAGCCCGCCTTCTACGCCACCGACGTCCCCGACTGGGGCACGTCGTACGCGCACTGCATGGAGCTGGGCGAGAAGGCCACGGTCTGCATCGACACCGGCCACCACGCGCCCGGCACGAACATCGAGTTCATCGTGGCGTTCCTGCTGCGCGCCGGGAAGCTCGGCGCGTTCGACTTCAACTCCCGCTTCTACGCCGACGACGACCTGATGGCCGGCGCGGCCGACCCGTTCCAGCTGTTCCGGATCATGTACGAGATCGTCCGCGGCGACGCCCTCGACCCGGCCTACGGCATCGCGTTCATGCTCGACCAGTGCCACAACATCGAGGCCAAGATCCCGGCGATCATCCGCTCGGTGCTCAACGTCCAGGAGGCGACGGCCAAGGCCCTGCTCGTCGACCGCGACGACCTGCGCGCCGCCCAGCAGGCCGGCAACGTCCTCGAAGCCAACGCCGTCCTGATGGACGCCTACAACACCGACGTCCGGCCGCTGCTGGCCGAGATCCGCGAAGAAGACGGGCTCGACCCGGACCCGGTCGCGGCCTACCACCGCAGTGGGTACCAGGACAAGATCGTGGCCGAGCGCGCCGGCGGCACGCAGGCCGGATGGGGAGCATGAGCATGACCGTGCCGGAGGACCTGGTAGCGCGCAGCAACGCGCTCGGCGCCGACCCGCGGAACACCAACTACGCCGGCGGCAACACCTCCGCCAAGGGCGACCTCACGGACCCGGTCACCGGCGCGCCGACCGAGGTGCTGTGGGTCAAGGGCTCCGGCGGCGACCTCGGGACGCTCAAGGAGTCCGGGCTCGCCGTGCTGCGGCTCGACCGGCTGCGTTCGCTGGTCGACGTCTACCCGGGTGTCGAGCGCGAAGACGAGATGGTCGCGGCGTTCGACTACTGCCTGCACGGCCGCGGCGGCGCGGCCCCCTCGATCGACACGGCGATGCACGGGCTCGTCGAGGCCCCGCACGTCGACCACCTGCACCCGGACTCCGGCATCGCGCTGGCCACCGCGGCCGACGGCGCCGCGCTCACCAAGGAGTGCTTCGGCGACCGCGTCGCGTGGGTCGACTGGCGGCGTCCGGGCTTCCAGCTCGGCCTGGACATCGCGGCCGTCAAGGCGGCCAACCCCCAGGCGATCGGCGTCATCCTCGGCGGCCACGGCATCACCGCCTGGGGCGCGACCTCGGAAGAGTGCGAGCGCAACTCCCTGGACATCATCCGCACGGCCGAGGAGTTCCTGGCCGCACGCGGTTCCGCCGAGCCGTTCGGCCCCGTCGTCCCCGGCTTCGAGGCCCTGCCGTCGGTTGAGCGGCGTGCACGCGCGGCCGCACTCGCGCCGGTGGTGCGCGGGCTCGCGTCGACCGACCAGCGTGTCGTCGGGCACTACACCGACAGCGACGCCGTCCTCGAATTCCTGGCCCGCGAGAAGCTCGCGCCGCTGGCCGCGCTCGGCACGTCCTGCCCGGACCATTTCCTGCGCACCAAGGTCCGGCCCCTGGTGGTGGATCTCCCCGCGACCGCGTCGCTGGAGGACGTCGTCGCGCGGCTGAAGGAACTGCACGCCGAGTACCGCGACGAATACCGCGCCTACTACGAGCGGCACGCGACCCCGGACTCGCCCGCGATGCGCGGCGCCGACCCGGCGATCGTGCTCGTCCCCGGCGTCGGGATGTTCTCCTTCGGCAAGGACAAGCAAACCGCCCGGGTGGCGGGGGAGTTCTACGTCAACGCGATCAACGTCATGCGTGGCGCGGAGTCCGTCTCGACGTACGCGCCGATCGCCGAGAGCGAGAAGTTCCGCATCGAGTACTGGGCCCTCGAAGAGGCCAAGCTGCAGCGGATGCCGAAGGCCAAGCCCCTCGCCGGGCGGATCGCCCTGGTGACCGGCGCCGGCTCGGGAATCGGCAAGGCCATCGCGCTGCGGCTCGCCGCCGAGGGCGCGTGCGTCACGATCGCCGACCTGAACACCTCGGCGGCCGAGGAGGTGGCTTCGGAGATCGGCGGCCTCGCGGTGACCGCTGACGTCACCGACGCCGAGGCCGTGCAGGCCGCGATCGACGCGACCGTGCTGGCCTTCGGTGGCCTCGACCTGGTCGTCAACAACGCCGGGCTGTCCATCTCCAAGCCGCTGCTGGAGACCACCGAGCGCGACTGGGACCTGCAGCACGACGTCATGGCCAAGGGCTCGTTCCTCGTCGCGCGCGCCGCGGCGAAGGCCATGATCGACCAGGACAACGGCGGCGACATCGTCTACATCTCGTCCAAGAACGCCGTGTTCGCGGGCCCCAACAACGTCGCCTACGGCGCGGCCAAGGCCGACCAGGCCCACCAGGTCCGGCTCCTGGCCGCCGAGCTCGGCGCGTACGGCATCCGCGTCAACGGCGTCAACCCGGACGGCGTCGTCCAGGGCTCCGGCATCTTCGCCGGCGGCTGGGGCGCGCAACGCGCCGCCGTCTACGGCGTCGAGGAGGCGAAGCTCGGCGAGTTCTACGCCCAGCGGACCATCCTCAAGCGCGAAGTGCTGCCCGAGCACGTCGCGGCCGCGGTGTTCGCCCTCACCGGCGGCGACCTGACCCACACCACCGGCCTGCACGTGCCGGTGGACGCCGGGGTGGCCGCGGCGTTCCTGCGTTGATCCCGGCTGAAGGAGAGCGATGACCCTCGACCGCATCACGCCGCGCAAGACCCGCGTCGGGCTCGTCGCGGGCGGGCTCGGCGCGTACTGGCCGCAGTTCCCGAAGCTGCTGCCGCAGCTGCAGGCGTCCGCCCGGCGGGTGGCCGAACGACTGTCCGGAATGGACTGCGAGGTCGTCGACGTCGGGTTCGTGTCGGACGCCCAGGAGGGCGCGGCCGCCGCGGAGGAGCTGCGGGTCGCCGGCTGCGACCTGATCATCGGCTTCCTCACGACGTACCTGACGTCCAGCATGCTGGCGCCGGTCGCCCAGCGGTCCGGCGCGCCGGTGCTGCTGCTGAACCTGCAGCCCACCGAGGCGATGGACCACGAGTCCTTCGACACCGGCGCGTGGCTGGCCTATTGCGGCGCCTGCCCGCTGCCGGAGATGGCCAACACGTTCCGCCGGCTCGGCGTCGAGTTCCGTTCGGTGTCCGGGTACCTGGAAGACACGCGCGCCTGGACGCGGATCGAGCGCTGGATCAAGGCGGCGGGCGTGCGGGCGGCGTTCCGCAACGGCCGCCACGGCCTGCTCGGGCACCTCTACCCGGGCATGATGGACGTCTCGACCGATCCGACGCTGGTGTCCGGCCAGCTCGGCGGGCACGTCGAGATCCTGGAGATCGACGACCTGCGCGTGCGCGTCGAGAAGGTGACCGAAAGCGAGACGGCCGACCGCGTCGCCCTGGCCTGCGATGTGTTCACTGTGGACGAGTCCGTTGTGGACGAAGACTTCGCTTGGGGCGCGCGGGTTTCGGTGGCACTCGACCGGCTCGTGGAGGACTTCTCGCTCGACTCGCTGGCCTACTACCACCGCGGGCTCGACGGCGAGACCCACGAGCGCGTCGGCGCCGGGTTCATCCTCGGCGCGTCGCTGCTCACCGCCCGCGGCATCCCGGCCGTCGGCGAGTACGAGCTGCGGACGTCGCTGGCCATGCTGCTGATGGACCGGCTCGGCGCGGGCGGCTCGTTCACCGAGCTGCAGGCGCTGAACTTCCACGACAACGTGGTCGAGATGGGCCACGACGGCCCGGCGCACCTCGGCATCAGCGCCCGCAAGCCGCTGCTGCGCGGCCTCGGCGTCTACCACGGCAAGCGCGGCTGGGGCGTCTCGGTCGAGTTCGACGTCAAGCAGGGGCCGGTGACACTCTGCGGGCTGGCGCAGGCGCTCGACGGCACGTTCTCGCTCGTCGCGTCCGAAGGCACGGTCGTGCCCGGGCCGCTGCTGCGGATCGGCAACACGACGTCCCGCGTCGACTTCGGGTGCGACCCGGGGGAGTGGACCGACGCGTGGTCGGCCAGCGGCATCGCGCACCACTGGGCCTTGGGCACCGGCCACCGCGTCGCCGAGCTGACGGCGGTGGCGGACCTGCTCGGGCTGGAGCTGACCGTGGTGCGGGCGTGACGCGGGTCGCGGCCGTCGACCTCGGCGCGTCCAGCGGGCGCGTGATGGCCGGGACCGCGGGACCGGGCCGCCTGAGCCTGGAGGAGGTCCGGCGGTTCCCCAACGGCGGGGTCCGCGCGGGGCCGGCGCTGTACTGGGACGTCCTGGGCCTGTACCGGGAGACCCTCACCGGGATCCGGGACGCCGGCGCGGTGGACGGCATCGGCATCGACTCCTGGGCCGTCGACTACGGGCTGCTCGACGCCTCCGGCGCGCTGCTCGGCAACCCCGTGCACCACCGCGACGCCCGCACCGACGGCGTGCCCGAGAAGGTGGCCGCTTCGATCTCCGCCCGCGAGCTGTACGACGTCACCGGGCTGCAGCAGCTGCGGTTCAACACGCTGTACCAGCTGGTGTCCGAACCGGACCGGCTGGCCGCGGCTCACACCATGCTGCTGATCCCGGACCTGCTGAACTACTGGCTGACCGGCGAGATCGGCGCCGAGCGCACCAACGCGTCCACCACCCAGCTCTACGACGTCCGCGCGCGGACCTGGGCGTTTTCGCTGGCTTCGCGCGTGGGCATCCCGCCGAGGCTGCTGCCACCGCTGCGCGACCCCGGCACGGTGGTGGGCCCGGCGCGGGAGTTGTCCGGCGTGCCGGTGATCGCGGTCGGCTCGCACGACACGGCGTCGGCGGTGGTCGCGGTCCCGGCGTCACCCGGGAGCAATTTCGCTTACATCTCCTGCGGCACCTGGTCGCTGGCCGGGCTGGAGCTGCCCGAACCGGAGCTGGGCGACGCGGCCCTGGCCGCGAACTTCACCAACGAGGGCGGCGTCGACGGCACGATCCGCTTCCTGCGCAACGTGATGGGCCTGTGGGTGCTGTCGGAGACGCTCCGCACGTGGTCCCGCACGGACCTGCCGGACCTGTTGGCGGCGGCCGCGTCGGCCCCTGCCCTGGCGGCGGTCGTGGACATCGACGCGCCCGCGTTCCTGCCGCCGGGTGACATGCCCGCCCGCATCGCGGCGGCCTGCCGCGCCACGGGCCAGCGCCCGCCGTCGCGGCCGGCCGAGGTCGTCCGGTGCATTGTGGACAGTCTGGCCCTGGCCCACCGCCGCACCCTCCGCACGGCGGCCGAGGTCTCCGGCCGCACGTTCGACGTGGTCCACATCGTCGGCGGGGGAGCCCGCAACGAACTCCTGTGCCAGCTGACGGCGGACGCGTGCGGCGTCCCGGTCCTCGCGGGCCCAGTCGAGGCCGCCGCGCTGGGCAACGTCCTGGTCCAGGCCCGAGCCCTGGGCGACGACCTCCCGGACCTGCCGTCAATGCGAGCCCTGGTCCGCGAAACCCAGACCCTGAAGCGCTACGAACCCTCCGGCCGAGCCGACTGGGCCGCCGCAGAGTCCCGGCTCGGCTGAGGGTCGTGAGTGGTAATGAGGGTTAGAACCCTCATTACCACTCACGACCCCCGGCGTGACGTGCCAGTGATCGGGGCAGGAGTGCGCGTTCGTCCCCTTGCGACGGTCCCCGGCGGGCAGACTCGCCGTGGGTACCGTTGCGGACCCCGGGGGACCTGGCGAGGCTGACTGCGGATCTCTTGTCGGAAAATTTCCGACCGCGAACGAGGGAGTACGTATGGCGCACCGATCCCGCACCCTGGCCGCTGTGGCCGCCGCCGCGCTCGGCCTCGCGGTGGCCTTCCCGGCGACGGCGTTCGCCGACCCGCCCGGCGCCCTTCCCGCCAACGCGAGCGACTTCGAGAAGACCTTCCAGCCGGCCTTCGACTACGACAAGGACGGCTGTTACCCGACCCCGGCGATCGGGCCGGACGGGACCATCGCGCCCGGCCTGTCCCTCGGCGGCGACACCAACGGCCACTGCCGCGACTCCTGGGACCTCGACAACACCAACTCCTACTCGCGCCAGAAGTGCAACAACGGCTGGTGCGCGGTGATGTACACGCTCTACTTCGAGAAGGACCAGGCCTCGCTCGGCCCCGGCAGCGCCGGGCACCGCAACGACTGGGAACACATCGTCGTGTGGGTCAAGGACAACCAGGTCGAGTACGTCGCGACGTCGCAGCACGGCGGTTTCGCGGTGCACGATCGCGCGAGTTTGCTGTTCGAGGGTACGCACGCGAAGGTCGTCTACCACAAGGACGGCGGCTCGACGCACTGCTTCCGCTCGGCCAACGGCAACGACGACCCGCCGGAGAACCACAAGGGCGTCTGGCAGTACCCGACCCTGGTCGGCTGGGACGGCTACCCGGCCGGGCTCCGCGACAAGCTCGTCGCCGCCGACTTCGGCAGCGCGACCTTCGGCATCAAGGACGGCCAGTTCAACGGCAATCTCGGCAAGGCCAAGCCGGGCGGCATCCCGTTCGACGAGAACGCCTGACGCTCAGCTCGTGACCGGCCGGCCGCGGCCGCGCTTCAGCTCGAAGAAGCCCGCCGTGCCGGTCACGAGCACGACGCCGTCCCACAGCCGTCCGGCCGCCTCGCCGCGGGGGACCGGGCTGACGACCGGGCCGAAGAACGCGTTCACCGCGCCGTCGTCTCCGGGCAGGTGGAGGGCCGGGACGCCGAGGTCCTCGCCGATCGGGTCGAGCGCCGCGCGGTTGCTCTTCAGCAGATCCGCGTCGAACTCCTTGCTGTCGGCCGCGTCCGCGAGAGCGGCGGGCAGTCCCGCCTCGGCGAGGGCGGCTTCGAGCGTGGCCCGGTCGACCGGCGCCTTGTCACGGTGCACGCGGGTGCCGAACGCGGTGTAGAAGCCGCGCAGGACGTCGTTGCCGTGCGCCCGCTCGGCGGCCAGCGCGACGCGGGCCGGGCCCCAGCGCTCGTCGAGCCACTCCCGGTACCAGGCGTCCACTTCGCGGCCTTCGTTGTGCACGGCCAGGCTGAACACGTGGAACCGCGTCCGGACGTCGCGCACCTGTTCCACTTCGAGGAGCCACCGCGAGCCGATCCAGGCCCACGGGCACACGGGGTCGAACCACAGGTCGACGGTCTTCACTTCGGTCACGCCCCGCACGCTAAGCCCGGCGACCGGCCCGGCAGAAGATCCAATTCCACGTCAGCGGACCGGGCCAATCAGAGCCAGCCGCGGTCGTCGGCGATCCGGACGGCGTCGACGCGGTTGCGCCCGCCGGTCTTGGTGATCGCCGCGGAGACGTAGTTCCGCACGGTGCCTTCGGACAGGTACAGCCGGGACGCGATCTCGGCGACGGTCGCGCCGGTCCGCGCGGTGATGAGGACGTCGCGTTCGCGTGCCGTCAGCGGGGATTCGCCCGCGGCGAGCGTCGCCACCGCGAGCGCCGGGTCGACCACGCGCTCGCCCTTCACGACCCGGCGGATCGCGTCGGCGAGGGCGTCGGCCGGCGCGTCCTTGACGACGAACCCGACCGCCCCGGCCTCCATCGCGCGGCGCAGGTAGCCGGCGCGGCCGAACGTCGTGAGCATGACGACGCGGCAGTCCGGCACCTGCGCGGCCAGCACGGCCGCGGCGGCCAGCCCGTCGAGGCCCGGCATCTCGATGTCGAGCAGCGCGACGTCGGGCCGGTGCTCCCGTGCGGCCGCGACGATCTCGTCGCCCCGCCCGACGGACGCGACGACCTCGAAGTCGTCCTCCAGGTCCAGGAGGGTGCCGAGAGCTTGGCGGACCATCTCCTGGTCGTCGGCCAGCAACAGCCGGATGGTCACGGCACCTCCACCGGGGTCAGGGACACGGCCAGCCGCCAGCCCCGGGGGCTCGCCGGCCCGGCTTCGACGCGCCCGCCCGCGTCCGCGACCCGTTCGCGGAGCCCCGCGAGCCCGCTGCCTTCGGTGGTCGCGCCGCCGACGCCGTCGTCGAGCACCTCGACCGAGGACGCGGAAAGCGTGACGGCGCAGCGGGTCGCGCGGGCGTGGCGGGCCACGTTGGTGAGCCCTTCGCGCACGACCCAGCCGAACAGCTCCTGGTGGTCCGGGCCGACGACGTCGACGGCGGTGGGCAGGTCGGCGGTGACCCCGCACGCGCGCAGCAGCTCTCGGCCGCGAGCCAGCTCGCCGGCGAGGGTGACGTCCCGGTAGCCCGACACGGCGGCCCGGACGTCGGTCAGCGCCTGGCGGGCGAGTGTCTCGACGGCGGCCATCTCCTCGCCGGCCCGCGCGGTCTCGGTGCCGAGCAGCCGCCGGGCCAGCGTGCTCTTGACGGTGATCGCGGTCAGCGAGTGGCCGAGCAGGTCGTGCAGGTCGCGGGCGATCCGGGTGCGCTCGGCCTCCGACGCCAGCCGCGCGACCTCGGCGCGGGCCTCGACGAGGGCGATGTTGGCGTGGATGGCTTCGGCGAAGGCGTAGACCACGAGCACGGTGAAGAACAGGGCGATCGCCTGCGGCCAGCCCGGTTCGGCCCGCCACGACGGCACGGCCAACGGGACCAGGACGGCGGCCAGCGCGACGACGGCACCCAGCGCCGGGGCGTAGCGGCCGATGCGCGGCGCGACCAGCGAAACGACGACCGCGGCGAGGAAGAAGGCCTCCCCGTGGGCGAAGGGGAGCGCCGCGGCGAAGAGCACCGTGCAGACGCCGAGGGACACCCAGTACCGCCGCCAGGTGCGGCGGGCGGCGGCGATCGCGCCGACGACGTAGGCGACGGCGAAGGCGGCCACGATCACGCAGCCGGCCACCGCGGCGGCGCCGCTCGAGTGCTCCAGCACCGCCGGCACCGTGACGATCGGGAAGGCGAGCAGGCCCGCGTCGAGGACCAGCCGCCGCCAGCCGTGCACCCACCGCTGCGCGTCGGCGGGTGCCGTCGAGTCGTTCATCAGCGGCACGCTACCGCGCCCGGCCTCAGCGGGCCGCGAACCGCGACCGCAGCTCGCGGCCGTTCACCAGCACGGCGACGCCGAGCAGCAGCAGCCCGCAGACCGCCTGCTCGAGCCGCAGCCACACCGGGAACGCGCCCGGCAGCGCGACGATGACGGCGATCGCCACCAGCATCACGCCCGAGACGATCCGCAGCCGCAGGAACGCCTTCTTCGACCCGCGTGCCGCCCGGCGGGCGAAGGAGAGCGTCAGGAGCGCGCTGGCGACGACGATCGTGGCGCGCACCCAGACGGCGTCGGTCACCATCGAGGGGTTGTCGCGGAGCAGGACGATCGCGCCGAGCGTCAGGACGCTGACGCCGAGGTAGGTGCCGACGAGGGCGAGCACGCGGCGGAAGGCCGGCGCGGTGGTCTGGACGGTCACGGTGTTCTCCCCGGGGAGTGCGGAACGGAGTTGCTTGCCCCGGAAATGCTCGTCGCGCGGGCTCCCGGTGGGCAGTGCCGTCCCGCACCGGGCGCTCATGACATTTGTCATCGTGTTGTCGGCCCAGGACTGGGAGAGCGCTCTCACAGGTGCTACAAAGAACGGGTGACGACGCATCCGCCTCCGGCGCCACCGACCCTCGAAGACGTCGCGCGGGTCGCCGGCGTCTCGCGCGCCACGGTGTCGCGGGTGGTGAACAGCGTGCGCAACGTCGACCCGAAGCTGCGGGAAACCGTCGAACGCGCCATCGCCGACACCGGCTACGTGCCGAACCGGGCCGCGCGGTCGCTGGTCACGCGGCACACCGGCGGGATCGCGCTGGTGGTGTCCGAACCCGAGCGGCACGTCGACGCCGAGGCGTTCACCGGCGGCGTGTTCGGCGACCCGTTCTTCGGCCGGGTGGTCGAGGGCGTTGTCGCGCACCTGCGCCCGCACGGCCGGCACCCGCTGCTGATGCTCGTCGACAGCGAGGACGAACGCGCCTCGCTCGTGGCGAAGCTGCGGCAGGAGCAGGTCAGCGGAGTGCTGCTGATCTCGCTGGCCCCCGACCGGGACCCGTTGCCGCTCATGCTGACCGAGGCGGGCGTCCCGACGGCGCTGTTCGCGCGGCCCGCCCGCCCGGCGCCGGTGTGCTACGTCGACGTCGCCCACCAGGACGGCGCCCGGATCGCGGCGGACCGGCTCATCGCCCGCGGCTGCCGGCGGGTCGCGACGATCGCCGGCCCGGGCGGCACCCCGGCGGGCCACGACCGGCTGGCGGGCTTCCGCGACGCGATGGCCCGCCACGGCCACGCGTACGTGGCCGTCGCCGAGGGCGACTTCACCCAGCACGGCGGCGAGCTCGCGATGGAGCGGCTGCTGGCGGCCGAGCCGGACCTGGACGGCGTGTTCGTCGCCAATGATCTGATGGCGTACGGAGCTTTGTCGGTGCTTTCCGACGCCGGGCGCCGGGTCCCGGACGACATCGCGGTCATCGGCTTCGACGACAGCCGCGTGGCGCTGAGCTGCCGCCCCCGCCTCACGACGATCCGCCAGCCGGTCGAGGCCATGGGCGCGGCGATGGCGCGGATGGTCCTGGACCGCATGGCGAACCCCGCGCTGCGCGCAGAATCGGTGATCTTCGACCCGGAACTGGTGGTCCGAGACTCCGCCTGACCCGTACCCAACCAGTCGGCCCACGTACCGAGACAGTCGGCTCGCGTACCCAGACAGTCGGCTCGCGAACTCCGCCGGACGACACGCTGCCCGAGTTCGCCTTGCCGTGTCGTCCTTCCAATCACACGTGTCGACTCCCCAAACACGCGAGCCGACCCTCCAAACACGTGAACCGACCGTCCAGGCACGCGAGCCGACTCCCTGGGTACGTGAGCCGACCCTCCAGGTACGCGAGTCGACCCTCCGGGTACGCGGGTCGGGCGGTGGGGGACCTTGGCACGACGGCAACTCGGCGACGAGTGACGGGTTGCCGTCACTCGTCGCCGAGTACCTGCACCGGAGTCCGCGCTCCCGGCCGAGCCGCTCCCGTGGCCGGCCGGGGCCCGGCAGTGGGGCCGGGCGGCGGTCTCCGGTCAGCTCGTCCGGTCCAGGACCTCCGCTTCCCGCGTCGCGGCGGTGGCGAGGTCCCGGGCCAGCGCCTGGGTCGCCGGGTCGGCGCCCGCGGTCTGTTCGCCCTTCGCCAGCACCACGATCTGCTTCGAGTGCGCCCGCAGCAACGCGACGAGCCGCTGGTCGAAGTCGCCGCCGTGGCTGGTCCGGAGCGCGACCAGGTCGGCTTCGGTGATCATCCCCGGCATCTGGTGTCCACTGTGGACGTTTCCGGCCGGCAACCCCGCCCGGTCACGAGCCGCCCGCAGGCGGGTCAGGAACCCGTCCTGGGCCGGCTCGAGCGCCGAGGCGGCGGACCGCACGGCGGTGCTCGCCGCGTGGTCCGCCGCCAGGTGGGCCGCGGTGACGGCGTTCTCCGTCATCGGCACGGTCAGCTGCAACCACGCGATGTCGGTCGGGTTGAACGCCCCGGAGCCGGAACCCGCCCCGGGGCCGGGCGGCGGCGCCGGGGCCGCCGGCACGGCGGTGGTGGCACACCCGCCCATGGACATCGCCACCACCACCACCACCGCGACCACCGGCGTCCGCCGCCTCACGGCCGGCCGGGCAGCCGGTAGTTCGGACCGAGGACGGTGCCGCGGTCCGGTTTGTAGAGGTCGAACCCGCGCGGGTCGCACTGGAGCCCGCCGTTGATGCAGTGCGTGACCAGCGCGGCGAGGGTGGGCGGGTCCCACGCGTTGAAGAAGTCGTAGTGCCACGAATACCCGCGCCCGCTGGCCAGGTGGACGCCGGACATGTCACCGCTGACCGGGAACGCGATCTTGAACTCCAGCATCGGCACCGCGACCGGGTGGTCGGCCGGGCACGTCAGCGTCGTCTTGTCCGGGTAGGCCATGTGGCTCTTGTGATCGGCGGAGTCCAGGTGGACGCCGTCCCAGCAGCTCGGGGCCTGGTACCGGATGTTCAGCTGGCTGCCCGGCGTGCACTGCACCGGGATGTCCCAGTTGTGGAAGCTGTCCCCGCACTCCCAGCCCTCGATCGCGCCGGGCGCGTTCTGGAACTGGTCCTGCGTGGCCGTGACCGTCCCGGCGACGTAACGCAGGCCGGGCGGGAACGGCACGACCTTGGTGTAGTCGAGGATGCCGGACTTGTAGTACACGACCTGCGCGAAGTTCGGCAGGATCACCTGGTTGCCGTTGTAGACCGTCGGGAACCAGTACGCCGACAGGTCGTCGGGCGCCAGGCAGGTCGTGTTGCCCACGCCTGCGGCTTGCAGCGACTGGGTCGTCGTGGCCGCGTTGGTGGTCTTGTTGCCGATGAACGTGTGGTCGTGCGACGCGCCGGGCAGCCCGGGAAAAACGATCGGGTCGTCCGGCTGGTGGTGGCTGGGGGAGCAGTTGACCTGGAACTCGTGGTGCGTCACCAGGTTGTCGGCTCCGGCCGGCGACGACGTCGCCGCGGTCAGGAAGGCGCCTGCCAGCACGGTGGCGGCGGTGCAGGCGAGGAGCGCGGCTTTCGATGCCAAGGGTCCTCCACGGTGAGGGTGCCTGAGGAATGGGAGAGCGCTCTCCAAGAGCATGCGCACCGTGCTGCCACCCTGTCAAGGAGTACCCGCATCCCGGCGCGGACGGGCATTGTCCGTTTCCAGACGGGAAGCTTGACAACGCGGGCCGCCGTGACGAACGATCGGCCGTGCCGGAGAGCGCTCTCCAACCTCCGTCCCCCTTTCGCGCGGGAGTCATCGTGGACCGACCGTTGCCCCTTCGTGCCGTCCCGGCACTCGTGGTCCTGCTGGTACTGGGCCTGCTAGCCGGCCCGACCCCGGCACACGCCGCGACGTTGTTATCCCAAGGCAGACCCGTGACCGCCTCCAGCAGCGAAGGCGCGTCGACGCCGGCGTCCGCCGCGGTCGACGGCAACGCGGGCACCCGCTGGGCCAGCGCCTGGAGCGACCCGCAGTGGCTGCAGGTCGACCTCGGCGCCGCCGCCGACATCAGCCAGGTGACCCTGAACTGGGAATCCGCCTACGCGACGGCGTACGAGATCCAGGTGTCCGACAACGCGTCGTCGTGGACCTCGATCTACAGCACGACGACGGCGACCGGTGGCGTGCAGAACCTCGCCGTCAGCGGCCACGGCCGGTACGTGCGCTTCTACGGCACCCACCGGGTCGGCGGCTACGGCTACTCGCTCTGGGAGTTCCAGGTCAGCGGCACCCCGGGCACGACGACGCCGGGCGGCCCCGGCGTCACGAAGGTGACCGGCAGCCAGGGCAACTGGCAGCTGAGCGTCGACGGCCAGCCGTGGACGGTCAAGGGCCTCACCTGGGGCCCGCCGGTGAGCGAAGCCGCGTCGCGGATGCCGGAGCTGCACTCGATCGGCGTCAACACCGTCCGCACCTGGGGCACCGACGGCAGCAGCCAGCCGCTGCTGGACGCCGCCGCGGCCAACGGGATCAAGGTCGTCGCCGGCTTCTGGCTGCAGCCCGGCGGCGGGCCGGGCAGCGGCGGCTGCGTCGACTACACCACCGACACGACCTACAAGAACACGATGCTCGGCGAGATCCAGAAGTGGGTCAACGCGTACAAGGGCAACGCCGGCGTGCTCATGTGGAACGTCGGGAACGAGTCGATCCTCGGCATGCAGAACTGCTACTCCGGCACGCTGCTGGAGCAGAACCGCATCGCCTACGCCCGGTTCGTCGACCAAGCCGCGCAGGCGATCCACGCGATCGACGCCAACCACCCGGTCACCTCGACCGACGCCTGGACCGGCGCGTGGCCGTACTACAAGGCCTACACGCCGAACCTCGACCTGTACTCCGTGAACTCCTACGCGCAGGTCTGCCAGGTCAAGCAGGACTGGATCAACGGCGGTTACACGAAGCCCTACATCATCACCGAGACCGGCCCGGCCGGCGAGTGGGAGGTCCCGAACGACGTCAACGGCGTCCCGGCCGAGCCCACCGACCAGCAGAAGCGCGACGGCTACACGAACGCCTGGAACTGCGTGCTGGCCCACCCGGGCGTGGCGCTCGGCGCGACGTTGTTCCACTACGGCAGCGAAGGCGACTTCGGCGGCGTCTGGTTCAACATCACCACGGGCAACGAGAAGCGGCTCTCCTGGTACGCCGTCCGCAAGATCTACAGTGGACAGACCGGCGGCAACACGCCCCCGGTGATCTCGTCGATGAACCTCAGCCGCACCACCGACGTCCCGGCCGGCGGCACCTTCACCGTGACGGCGAACGTGTCCGATCCGGACGGTGACTCGATCACCTACACCATGGGCTACAACAGCAAGTACATCAACAACGCGGCCGGCCTGATCCCGGCGCAGTTCACCGGCAACGGCACGTTCACCGTGACCGCGCCGCAGGACCTCGGCGTCTGGAAGATCTACCTCTACGCCCGCGACGGGCACGGCAACGTCGGCATCGAGACGCGCTCGCTGCGCGTGGTCGCGCCGCCGGTGCCGGGCACCAACCTGGCCCGCGGCGCGGCGACCACGGCGTCGACCTACCAGGCCGACGGCCCCGGCGCGCCCTACCCGCCGCAGGCCGCGACCGACGGCAACCAGGCGACGCGCTGGGCGAGCGCGTGGGCCGACCCGCAGTGGCTGCAGGTCGACCTGGGCAGCCGGCAGGCGTTCAACCACGTCCAGCTGGTCTGGGAGTCGGCGTTCGGCAAGGCGTACGAGATCCAGGTCAGCGACGACGGGGCGAACTGGCGCTCGGTCTACGGCACCACGACCGGGGACGGCGGCGCCGACGACCTCGCGGTCTCGGCGACCGCCCGGTACGTGCGGGTGAACGCCACCCAGCGCGGGACGGCGTACGGGTATTCGGTGTACGAGTTCGGCGTCTACCGGAGCTGATGACAGACGGTGGTGGCCCCTCCCGCGCCGGGAGGGGCCACTGTCGTCGGATCCGTGGGGGACGGCGGCACTTTGCCGCGCCACACTGCGTGGTCCGCCATGGCGGACACCGTGACCCCTATCGTGCCGTCGTCCCGCGCTGGGCGGGCTGATCGTCGCGCTCCGCCCCGCCGCAGACTTCGACCGCGAAGTCGTCGAACTGCCACGGCTGCGCGACGACCTCACGAAGCCGGCGGGCGCGCACTGAACGGAAGAGGGCCGGCGCGGGGTCGCGGGTTCGGCGCGTGGCCACCCCCAGCGGCCACGTGAGTCACCTCGCGGCCGCCGAGCCGGCCCGGGCTGGTGTTCCGTTTCCGAAACACCTACCGTCGGTATCGTAGTCTTTCCGGTACATGCTGTGTCAAGTTTTCGGGACAGCTAGGCTGGCTGTTGTCACGTTTCGCGGTTGAGGGTGGTGTGCGGTGAGCGAGGAGCGCAGTTTCGCCGAACGGCTGGCGCACTTGATCGCGACCGTGCACCCGCCGGACCGCAAGCCCTACTCCTACCGGGAGATCGCGCACGGCGTCGCGGAGCAGA
The DNA here is from genome assembly GCF_035975215.1 of Amycolatopsis sp. NBC_01307. Classification (NCBI taxonomy): domain Bacteria; kingdom Bacillati; phylum Actinomycetota; class Actinomycetes; order Pseudonocardiales; family Pseudonocardiaceae; genus Amycolatopsis; species Amycolatopsis sp. NBC_01307. The sequence continues at coordinate 2,694,752 of NZ_CP108403.1, forward strand.
CCGGCGTCACGATGTCGGCGACCCACGTGCAGCAGCTCGCCGTCGGCGCGCGCAAGGACCCCAAGCGGTCCCACATCCAGGCGCTGGCCCAGTTCTTCGGCGTGCCGGTGACCTACTTCTTCGACGACGAGGTGGCCGGCGAGGTCGACAAGCAGGTCGAGGACGTCGTGGCCTGGCGTGACGGCGAGGCCCGGAAGATGGCGCAGCGGGCGATGCAGCTCTCGCCGCGCGATCGCGAGACCGTGACCGCCCTGATGGACCAGCTCGGCAGCTACGACGAGACCCGCCGCCGCGAGGGCCGGCGCCGGAAGCCTGAGTGACGTGCGTGCGGTGAACGGTCGGCTACGATGACGTCGTCCGTGATCGCGCCCCGGTGCACCCGGCTGGCGCCCGCTCAGCGGGGAGGGCCCATCGACGCGCACGGCCTGACGAAGCTGCGAGCCGGGGCCCGCGCCCGGGTGCTGGCGGTGCTCACCGCCGTCCCGCTGCCGCGGCCGTGGTCGATGAACCGCTGGGTCGACGGCCTGGAGGCGTGGCGCGGCCGCGAAATCGACCTCGTGCCGGTCGAGTACCGGCCCGGCCAGCCGTCCGGCGCCTGGCAGGCCCGCCCGGCCTACGACCTGATCGCCTACACCGAGCACACGTCGGCGCTGCACCAGGACCACATCATCGCCCACGAGCTCGCCCACATGCTGTGCGCGCACACCGGCAGCTGCCTGATGTCGGAGTCCGAAGCCGCCGAGCTCGCCCCCGATCTGGCGCCGCGCGCGCTGTCGCACCTGCTCACGCGCGTGACGAGCGGCCGCGACGAGTACGAGGCCGAACTGATCGCCGTGCTGCTGATGAGCGCGGCGACGAGCGAACCGCTCGCCGTCCAGCCCGGTGCGTCCGGCCGTGCGGCGGACCAGGCGAGACGGCTGGCGGCGCTGCTGGGATAGTCCGGTCCCGTGATCGACATTCTGTTCCTCGGGGTCGGGCTCTTCGCGCTGGCCGTCGGGATCTGGCGCGCCGTGCGGGCGCGGCGGACCGGCGCCGGTGCGGGGCTCGCCGTTTCGCTCATCGCGCTCGGCGCGGCGTTCTGCTTCCTCTCCAATCGTGCGCAGGTCCTGGAGAGCGAGCTGTACCCGAGCCTCGGGCGGCTGCTCTCGAACCTCGCGACCATGGTCGCGGCCTACGGGATCGGGCTGACCGTCGCGGAGATCAGCGGCACCCGCGACCGCGGCCGGCGCACCCGGCTCGTCGCACTGGCCACGGCGTTGACCCTGCTGGTGGTGATGTTCTTCAGCACGCCGGACCTGCCGCGCGGCATCGGGTTGTTCGACGAGCTGTACCGGACCCACCCGACGCTCGTCGTGTACGTCTTCGCCTACACCGTCTACCTCGGGTTCGCGGTGCTCGACATCGGGATCGTGTCGGCGGTGACGATCCGGGCGAGCGGCGGCGCGTTGCGCGCCGGGCTCGCCTTGCTGCTGCTGGCGTCCGCGTTCGCCGTCGCCTACCTCGGCGGGAAGGTCGTCGCGACGATCAAGGCCCTGCAGGCCGACCACCCGGCCAAGGCGTTGTGCGCCGGGCCGTTCTCGACGCTGCCGTGCGCGCTCGACGTCGGCTTCCCGGCCGTGTCGGTGCTGCTGATCGTGCTGGGGCTGACGATCCCGTCGATCCCGGGGCTGGCGGCCGGCCGCCGCGACGCGCGGACCCTGCGTGTGCTGCGGCCGCTGCGTGAGCACCTCACCCGCCGGTTCCCGGAGATCGTCCGCATCGACCCGGGTGGCCCGTCGCGCCGCGAACGGCTGCTGACGGCGATGAGCGAGACCAACGACGGCCTGATCCTCGCCGGGGTGACGCCGGAGCTGGCGGCGACGGCGGCCGCGCGGCTGGTGCGCGACCTGCCGGACGAGCCGGGGGAGACCGCGCCGCCGGTCGCCGGTGCGGAACCGTTCGCCGCGGACGTCGCGCGGCTGCGGGCGATCGCGCAGGCCTACCGGAGCGGCACCACCGGGTGAGTCACGTGCCGAACGGCGCGGTGAGTCGGGTTTCCCAGCCCTCGTCGTCGAGAGCGACCAGGTGCAGGGCCTCCGCGCGGGCGGCCAGCGGGAGCAGCGGCCGGACCTCGGCCGCGACCCGCTCGAGGTCGGCGTCGGTCCCGCCCATCGCGACGGTCAGGTGAGCGTCGGGCGTCGCGCCGAACCGGCCGCCGTAGGGCGGGACGTCCGGCCAGCGCGCGCAGACCGCGTCCGCGATCGCCTGCAACGCGGGCACGGGGATCGCCGAGAAACCCGGCGCGGTGACCAGTTCGGTGAGCGGGACGCTGACCGGCGCGGCGGCGGCGGCCAGCGCGCGCACGGCGTCGAGGACCTCGTCGGTCACCTCGGACGCGGGGAGGAACGGGTACAGCGCCGTCACGTGCGCGGGCAGGCCGGGGCGGACCAGCTCGGGGGCGGTGCGCCGGGCCGCGGCGACCACGGGCTCGGCGGCGGGCAGCAGGATCACCAGCGCGGTGGTTCCGGGTCGGGGCACCTTCGCATCATGGCAGTGCGCCCGGTCGGGCCGCCGCCCGCGGCAGCACAGGCGCGCGGACCAGCGGGGTCCCTCGGAACGGAACCCGCTCAGGCGGCGGCGCTTTCCGGGAACCGGCTCGCGCGGGACAGGGCCAGGCTGCGGCGGCACAGTGCGACCAGCTCGTCGTTCGCGCGGCTGCGCGGGCTGCGGCCGCAGAGCCCGCAGCGGATGGCGACCTCGCCGGTGAGCTCGTCCACCGCGACCAGGGCCTGGTGGTCGCACCGGCGGCACCAGCGGTAGCCGATCGCGGAGTTGGCGTGCACCGGGGACGAGACGCACTCGTGCAGCCAGCGGCGGTGCGTCCGGCAGGTGACCCGGTCGGTCGGGTCGAGCCCGCCGGTGTCCTCCACCCGGTCCTCGCGGGCCAGCGTCGTGGCCAGCAGCGGCTGGCGCGGGGCGGCCGGCCTGTCCTGCGGGTTCGGCCCGGCCCACGCGTGGTGGTCGCCGCAGCGGCACTTCTCGGTCATGTCGCTCCCAAGTTCCGGTAAGTCGATGTCTTCGAGTGTGGGCGCGGTCACGCACGGGGACTACCGGGAAAACGCTCAGTTTCGCCCAACGGCGCGACGGTGACGGCGGACGGACGAGCGGATTTCGGCGCGCGGATATGCGAACATATGTTCTATGACCGCCGAGGGCCCCATCCTCCACGCCGACCTCGACTCCTTCTACGCGTCGGTCGAGCAGCGCGACGACCCGGGGCTGAAGGGCCGGCCGGTCATCGTCGGCGGCGGGGTGGTGCTGGCCGCGAGTTACGAGGCCAAGGCCTACGGCGTGCGCACCGCGATGGGTGGCGCGCAGGCCCGGCGGCTGTGCCCGCACGCCGTCGTCGTGCCGCCCCGGATGTCGGCCTACTCGGCCGCGAGCAAGGCGGTGTTCGAGGTCTTCCGCGACACCACCCCGCTGGTGGAGGGCATTTCCATCGACGAAGCCTTCCTCGACGTCGGCGGATTGGCCAAGATCGCCGGACGGCCGAGCGCGGTCGCCGAGCGGCTGCGGCGGGCGGTCGCCGAGCGGGCCGGGCTGCCGATCACCGTCGGCGTTGCACGGACGAAGTTCCTCGCCAAGGTCGCCAGCCGGGTGGCGAAGCCGGACGGCCTGCTCGTCGTGCCGCACGACGCGGAGCTGGCGTTCCTGCACCCGCTGCCGGTCGGCGCGCTGTGGGGCGTCGGGAAGGTGACCGAGGAGAAGCTGCGCGCGTGCGGGATCACCACGGTGGGCCAGCTGGCCGCGTCCGAGCCGGTGGACCTCGCCGGCCTGCTGGGCCGCGGCGCCGGGCGGCACCTGCACGCGCTGGCGCACAACCGCGACCCGCGCGTGGTCGAGACCGGCGTGCGGCGCCGGTCGATCGGCGCCCAGCGGGCCCTCGGGCGCGGCCGGCGGACCCCCGCCGAACTCGACGTCGTCCTCGTGGCCCTGATCGACCGCATCGCCCGGCGGCTGCGCGCCGCCCACCGCATCTGCCGCACGGTGACGATCCGCCTGCGCTTCGCCGACTTCACCCGGGCGACGCGCTCGTGCACGCTGACCGAGCCGACCGAGGGCACCGGCCGGCTGCTCGCCGCGGCGCGCGAGCTCCTGGAGGCCGCGCTGCCGCTGATCGCCGACCGCGGGATCACGCTGCTCGGCGCGTCCCTGTCCAACCTGACCGGTGACGACCACGTCCAGCTGGCCCTCCCGTTCGAACGCCAGCGGGCCACCCAGCTCGACACGGCCGTGGACTCGGTGCGGGACCGGTTCGGGAAAGCGGCCGTCACCCGCGCGGTTCTGCTGGGCCGTCCGGCCGAGCCGGAGATGCCGCTGCTGCCCGATTGACAGAGAAGCGCGACGGTGCGTCGGGAAAGTGTTCAGCTTTCCCGGGGTGGTGCGGGAATGCGCCCGTGGGTCAGGTGGGAAAGCCGGCTCGGCTTCAGCGCGTCGTCGCGATTCCACTCATCCGCGCCCACGCTGCCGCGCTGACCGGTCTGTTCGATCACTTCGAAACCGGTGCCGCGCAGGAGATCCGCCATGACGGCGGGGGAGAGGAACGTCCGCCAGGGCTCACCCTCTTCGGCGGCCATCGGCGCGACGGCTTCGGCGTAACCGTTTCCGGCCGCGTCGCGCAGTTCCGCGGGGAGCAGGTGGTCGGCCACGATTTCCGAGCCGGGGGCGAGGCCGCCGAGCTCGGTCAAGGTCGTCAGGATCGCCGCCCTGGTCAGGTACATGGTGACGCCGAGCCAGCTGACGAACACAGGATGGCGCGGGTCGAGTCCACTCTGGACGAGCCGGTCGGCGAGCGTGTCGGTTTCGAAGTCGACCGCGACGAAGGTCACCGACGGCGGCTCGGTGATGCCCGCGGCTTCCAGGAGTGCGCGTTTGGCCGCTTGGGTCGCGGCCCGGTCGACCTCGAACACGCGGAACCGGACGGGCGGTGTCCGATAAGCGAACGAATCGAGTCCGGCGCCGAGAATCACATACTGGTATATACCGGAATTGGCGCGCAGAAGACGCTCTTCGGTGAACCGGCTGCGGCAGACGGCCTCGGCTCGCGCGCCGGCGAGGACCGGATGGGTGCCGTGGAGCCGGTGATACGCCAGCAGTTCCTCCGCGCGGGCGCCGAGCAGCGGCGCGGCGAGCGGGTCCGAGAAGAGGGGCGGTGCGGCGTCGACGAGCAAATGTGCGGCCCGTGCGGCGGCCGCCGTGAACGCCGTGCGGCTGACACCGGGCGCATTGCCGGGGGAATCGGGCGAAGTCATGCCGCAACGGTACCGATTTGATTTCGAGCATATCACGAAAACAAAAAGTCTACAAGATCACGCCCATTTCGACTAGGTTGCGATCACGTCTGTACGCGGGCGGCCCCGGCGCCCGAGCGGCCATTGTGGACGCCCCGCGTGCTTGACGGGATTCGACAGGTTAGGGTCTGTCCGACCGTGTTCTGGAGAAGATGAGGAACGACGAACCATGGCGCAACGGGTGCACGTCGAGATGGTGGACGACCTCGACGGGAGCGAGGCGAACCAGACCGTCCCCTTCGCTCTCGACGGGGTGAGCTTCGAGATCGACCTCTCCGAGGAGAACGCTTCGGCGCTGCGGGACGAGCTCGCCCGCTACGTCGGCGCCGCACGGCGCATCGGCGGCCGCAAGGTCCGCCTCGCGACGGGCCAGTCGCTGACGGGCGCGTCGGGCTCGGGCACCGACCGCGAGCGCAACCGGCAGATCCGGGAGTGGGCGCAGGACAACGGCTACGAGGTAGCCGAGCGCGGCCGCCTCTCCAGCGAGATCATCGCCGGTTTCGAGGAACACCAGGCCGCGGCGGCCGAACCGGCAGAAGCCAAGCCGGCCCGCAAGCGCGCAACCCGCAAGAAGGCCTGACGCGGATCCCGTGCTGTGCAAGGGGTCCGGCGCCTGAGGGCGCCGGCCACCCGAAGCGCGGTCGCGTCAAGGAAGTTCCGGACGCCGGGTGCCGGCCTGGAAAAGCGCTGCCCACAGCGCGGATCCCGGTAGGCACCCGGCGAACTGCTTGTCTCATCCTGCTGGATGATTGAGTTGAGCGTCGGGAAAGTCGATCGGTCCGGCGCGCAAGGCCGGTCGGCCGAGAAGAGCCCGGCGCGCCGCCACGTCTTGAGGAGGCGATCGCCGCTTCCGCAGGGCTGCTGCGGCACGCGCCGGCACGACCGCGGCGCGGTTTCAGGCCATGACGATGGTGTCCGGTGGGCAGGCGGAGCGTTCCGCTGATCGAGTTGCTGCTGGCCGTGGAGGGTCCGCCGCGATGGTGCCCGGCCGACAGGCTGAGTGCTCCGCCGATTGAATTGCTGCGGTAGGCCGAGAGTCCGGCGCGATGGCGCCCGGCGGGCAGGCTGAATGTTCCGCTGACCGGGTTGCCGCTGTAGATCGAGGAGTCCGGCGCGATGGTCCCCGGCGGGCAGGCTGAGCGTGCCGTCGATCGAGGTGCTGCTGCAGGCCGAGAAGGGCCCGGGGCCGAGGTGTCCGGTGGGCTACCTGAGTGCCCCGCCGATCGAGTTGTCGTTGTAGGGCGAGTAGTCCGGCGCCATGGGTGCCCGGCCGGCAAGTTGAGCGCCACGCCGACCGAGTCGCCGCTGCAGGCCGATGCGGCCGTCGTCAAACCCGCTCCCGAGCCACGCCTCTCACGGTGTCCCGCTCCGGACGTCGTGTCGGACTGAAGTCTGCTGCTTCCTCGGCGTGACCACATCGGACCCTCTGGCGGTCCGGCCTGCGATGATCGGCTGGAAAACCGGCACTTCCCAGGTGCCCAAAGGCTTGTCGGAGGGGGTCTCCGCTGGCCAGACTGTCAGTGCTCCTACGCGGCCGGTACCGCGCCGGAGCACCGGCCCGGTGGCCGCCTCCTCCCTCGATGGCCACCGGGCCGCCTTTCCGTCCGGCGCCAGGCGCGGGCCACCCCGGAATCCCCGCACCGCACCGAAACCCGTGCTCGCGGCGCGTCCGGCTCACGAAATTCGCAGCACGGACCGCCGAACGGGTCCGGTGGGTGGACATCGCCGCCGTCAAAGGCGCACACTCTGACTACTCCATACTGCATACAATCGGCAGTCGAACGGGTGGTGGTCGTGATGTCCCAAGTCCGCGAGCTCCGGGACGTATACGGACGGCGGTACCGGGTCGGGGAGACCGACCTCGAACTGCTCGGCCGGCCGCGCGGCCGGATCACCTGGCTCGCCGCGGCGGGGATGCTCGCCGCCGGGGTGCAGCAGTACGGCTTCGGCGCGATCGTGCCCGAGCTGAGCCGGGCGCACGGCTGGACGTTCGGCGCGATCGTCCTCACCTTCGCGCTGTGGGCGATCTGTCAGGCCGGGGTCGCCTTCCCCGCCGCGTGGCTGCGCGAACGCGGCACACTGCCCGCGCCCGCCGCGATGACGCTCGGCGCGGTCCTGTGCGCCGCCGGGCTGGTCACGCTCGGGCACGCCGGCAGCCTGCTCACCGTGTTCCTCGGCTACTCCGTGCTCGGCGGCCTCGGCACCGGCCTCGTCTACGCCACCTGCGTCGGCGCCGTGCTGGCCTGGTTCCCGGACCGCTCCGGCCCGAGCGCGGGTGTCGTCAGCGGCGCCTTCGCCTGGGGGAGCGTGCCGTTCGTCGTGCTGGCCGCCCTGCTGCCGGACGTCCGCCCGGTGCTGCTCGACGCGACCGCCGCCGTGGTGCTCGTCGTCATCGCCGGGTGCGGCGCCCTGCTGCGCTACCCGCCGCGGCACTGGTGGCCCGCGACGCCGGAACCACGCGCGTGGGCCCTGGACAGGACGTACAACCGGCACCCGGCGATCCGGCACTACCGGCCTGCCGAGCTCTTCCGCTGCGGCACCACCCTCGCGCTGTACCTCGTCGTCGTGCTCGCCGCCGCCGTGCTGTTGTTCGACCTCGCGTACCTGGCGACGTTCGTCGCCGAGCGCAGCGGACCCGGCCTCGCCGCCGCCGCGCTGGCCCTGCTCGCCGCGGCCACCGGGTCCGGCCGGCTGCTCATCGGACGGCTCGCCGACCGGCTCGGCCGCCGCCGGATCCTGCGCCTCGCCCTGCTCGCCGGCGGCGTCGCGCAGTTCGTCCTCTACTACTCGGGCGAGCACCGCCACGCCGTCGGCCTGCTGCTCGGTGTCACGCTGGCCGGGCTCGGCAACGGCTGCTGCTACACGCTGCTGGTCGGTCTGGTCCGCGAGTACTTCGGTGAGGAGTCGGCCCTGCAGAACTTCGGGATCCTGTACAGCGCCAAGGCCGTCGGCGCCGTCGTCGGGGTCGGGCTCGCCGCGGTCGGTCTGCTGGGCGCGTTCGCCGTCGCCGGGGTGCTGAGCCTCGCCGGGGCGCTGCTCACCGGCCGTCTCACCCAGCCCGGCCGGCCGAAGTCCCTGCTGCCCGCGGCGTAGGCCCGGTGGGCGGGGACCTCCCCGCCCACCGGACGCGGGCTCAGCGCGTCGAGTAGGAGTGCGCGCCGGTGCCGGCCAGCTTGCCGCCGTCGACGATCAGGTACTCGTCGCGGATCGGCGACCCCCCGAAGTAGTCCTCCAGGATCTCGCGCGTCCCCGCCGCGTAGCGCGCCTGCGCCGAGAGCGACGACCCGGAGATGTGCGGGGTCATGCCCTGGTACGGCATCGTCCGCCACGGGTGGTCGGCCGGCGCGGGCTGCGGGTACCAGACGTCGCCCGCGTACCCGGCCAGCTGCCCGCTCTCCAGCGCGCGGACCACGGCGTCGCGGTCGGCGATCTTCGCCCGCGCCGTGTTGATCAGGTACGCGCCGCGCTTCATCGACGCGATCAGCTCGTCGCCGAACAGGCCTTCGGTCTCCGGGTGCAGCGGCGCGTTGATCGTCACGACGTCGCAGTGCGGCACCATCTCCGCGGCACTCGGGTGGAAGGTCAGGTTCAGTTCCCGCTCGACCTCGGCCGGCAGCCGGTGCCGGTCGGTGTAGTGCAGGTGGACGTCGAACGGGGCCAGCCGCCGCAGCACGGCGGTGCCGATCCGCCCGGCCGCGACCGTGCCGATGTGCATGCCCTCGACGTCGTAGGAGCGCGCGACGCAGTCGGCGATGTTCCAGCCGCCGTCCAGCACGACCTGGTGCGACGGCAGGTAGTTGCGCACCTGCGAGAGGATCATCATCACGACGTGCTCGGCGACGCTGATGCTGTTGCAGTAGGTGACTTCGGCGACCGTGACGCCGTGGGCGATGGCCGCGTCGAGGTCGACGTGGTCCGAGCCGATCCCGGCCGTGACGGCCAGCTTCAGCTTCGGCGCCCGGGCGATCCGCTCGGGGGTGAGGTAGGCGGGCCAGAACGGCTGGGAGATCACGATCTCGGCGTCGGCGAGCTCGCGGTCGAACTCCGAGCCGTCGCCGTCCTTGTCCGAGGTGACGACGAGCGTGTGTCCCCGCGACTCCAGGAACTTCCGCAGCCCGAGCTCACCGGAGACGCTGCCGAGCAGCTGCCCGGGCGTGAAGTCCACACCCTGCGGGGTGGGCAGGGTCTGGCCGCCGGGGTAGCCGTCCAGGTGCGGCAGGTCGTCTCGCGGGTAGGTCTTCGGGTAGCCGTCCACCGGGTCGTCGTAGAGCACGCACAGCACCTTTGCCACGGCGTCACACTCCAGGTTTTTTGTTGCGGGACAAGTACTTTCACCGTCCTCCGCGCGCGCGAGCGGGTCAACGTGAAGGTTTCTATCCCGGGATAGGCACCGGCTATGGGGCCTGCTCGGCGAGGTGCCGGTGCAGCAGCGCGTCGAGGGTGCCGCGGACGTCGACGCCGCGGACGACCTCCAGCAGCGCGCGGGCGAGGATCGGCTCGGGCGAACCCGCCGTCACCATCAGGCCGATCCGGTGCGATCGCGACGGCGTTTCGAGCGGCACCACCCGCATGCCCGGCGGCACGCCGAACAGGTGCAGCCAGGCGTGGGAGATGACGCTCGACCAGTGGTGGGTGGCGACGTGCGAGTAGAGCGCGGAGACGGTGTCCGTCTCGATCGCCGGCACGACGGTGGCGCCGGCCTCGGCGAACAGCGCGTCGAGCACGCGGCGGTTGCGCATGTGCGGCATGAGCAGGCACAGCGGCAGCGTGGCGACCTCGGCCCAGCGCACCAGCCGGCGTCCGGCCAGCTCGCCGTCGGACGGCGTCAGCAGCAGGTACCGCTCCTCGTAGAGCGGGACGCAGCGCAGCCCGTGCGGTGGTTCTTCGTCCACATAGGTCAGTCCGGCGTCGAGCTCGAACGCGGTCAGCCGGCGGGCGATCTCGTCGGAGGACAACGACTCCAGCGTCACCCGGGCGTGCGGGTGCCGCTCGCAGAAGGGCGCGGTGAGCATCGACATGGCGGTGAGCGCGGTGGGGATGGCGCCGACGCGCAGCACCCCCGAGAGACTGTCGCGCATCGTCGAGAGGTCCTCGTTGAGCGCGTCGCGCTCGGCCAGGATCCGCTGCGCCCACACCAGGACGCGCTCGCCTTCGGGCGTCAACCCGGCATACCGCGCGCCGCGCTGGACGACCTGGGTGCCGAGCTCGCGTTCGAGCTTCCGGATCCCGGCCGAGAGCGACGGCTGGGACACGTGGCACGCCTCGGCGGCCCGGGCGAAGTGTCCCTCACGGGCCAGCGCGACGAGGTATTCGAGCTGGCGCAGCAGCATGGGTTCAGCCTAGGTGAGCGAGCACGGCGACGACGGGCGCCGGCGGCTCTTCGTGGTGGCTCGCGGCGAGCTGCCAGAGCGGGGGAGCGGCGAACCGCCGCGCGGTGACCTCGGGAAACCGCGCCGCGGCCGACGCCGGCAGGACGCAGGCGGCCAGTCCGGCCCGCACCAGCGAAGCGGCGGCGGTGAGGTCGTCGGCCTCCAGGCTGACCCGGCGGTCGGCGAACGCGCGGTCGACGACCTCCCGGATCGCCCACCCGGCCGGGAAGTCGACGAGCGAGAGCCCGGAGAGGTCGCCGGGCGCGGAGCGGGAGCCGCCGGGGGCGGTGGCGAGGACGAGTTCTTCACACGCCAGGGGAGTGGTGACCAGGCCGCTGGAACCCGGCAGCGACGCGGATCCGAGCCCACCCGAGCCGGTCCCGGTGCGGGGATCCGGTGCGCCCTCGGCCGGGCTGGGAGCGCCGCAGGATCCCGGCTTGGCGCCGGCCGTGTCCCGAGGATCGGCGAACCCGGGCCTGGTGAACACCTTCAGTACGATGTCCACTGTGGACTCGGCGAGCGCGCACCCCAGCCGGTCCGCCGGCAGCTGGCGGACCTCGAGGTCCAGGCCCGGGTGCGCCTGCCGCAACGCCGCGAGGACCCGGTGCAGGTCGAGCAGCAACCCGGGGGCCAGGCCCAGCCGGACCCGCCCGTGGACGGGGGAGATCGCCGCGCGGGCGCGTTCCACCGCTTCGAGGGCCGCCCGCGCGGCGGGCACGAAGGCCTCGCCGGCGGGCGTCAGCGCCACACGGTGCGTGGTGCGGTGGAACAGCGGCGTGCCGAGGTCGCGTTCCAGCGCCCGCACGACGGTGGACACCGTCGACTGCACGGTGTGCAGGCGCAGCGCGGCCGCCGTGAAGCCGCCTTCCTCGGCGACCGCCACCACGACCGCGAGCTGGCGCAGGTCCATCACGTCACCTCGTCCAGCACGCCGGTCCGCTCGTCGAGGACGAACCCGCGCACCGCGCCGGTGTGCGGCAGGAACGGGCTGGCCCGCAGCCGCGCGATGCACTGCCGGACGTCCTGGGCCGGGTCGGTGAACGACTCCGCCGCCCAGCCCGGCCGGATCCCGGTCCGTTCCTCCAGCCGCCGCGCGAACTCCGTGTCGGTGAACGTGCGCATCCCGCAGTCGTGGTGGTGCAGCAGCACGATTTCGCGGGTGCCGAGCAGGTGCTGGCTGACGGTCAGCGACCGGATCGCGTCGTCGGTGACGGCGCCGCCGGCGTTGCGGATGACGTGCGCGTCGCCTTCCTGGAGCCCGAGCAGGCGGTAGACGTTCATCCTCGCGTCCATGCACGCGAGCACCGCCAGTCCGAGCCGCGGTCTCGCCGACATCAGCCGAGGATTTCGCGGGCGAGGGCCGCGGTCTCGCTCGGCGTCCGGCCGACGCGGATCCCGGCCGCCTCCAGCGCCGTCTTCTTCGCCTCCGCGGTACCGGACGAGCCGGACACGATCGCGCCCGCGTGGCCCATGGTCTTGCCTTCGGGCGCGGTGAAGCCCGCGACGTAACCCACGACCGGCTTGGACACGTGGGCGCGCACGTACTCCGCGGCCCGCTCTTCGGCGTCGCCGCCGATCTCGCCGATCAGCACGATCAGGTCGGTGTCCGGGTCCTTCTCGAACGCCTCGACGGCGTCGATGTGCGTCGTCCCGATGATCGGGTCGCCGCCGATCCCGACGCACGTCGAGAACCCGATGTCGCGCAGTTCGTGCATGAGCTGGTAGGTCAGCGTGCCGGACTTCGAGACGAGCCCGATCCGCCCCGGCCCGGTGATGTCGGCGGGGATGATCCCGGCGTTCGCCTTGCCGGGTGAGATGACGCCCGGGCAGTTCGGCCCGATGATCCGGGTCCGCCCGCCCGCGGTGACGGCGTGCGCCCACAGCCGCGCGGTGTCGTGCACCGGGACGCCTTCGGTGATCACCACCGCGAGGCCGATCCGGGCGTCGACGGCTTCGACGACGGCGTCCTCGACGAACGGCGGCGGCACGAAGAGCACGCAGACGTCGGCGCCGGTCCCGGCCATCGCGTCGGCGACACTGCCGAAGACCGGCAGCGTCGCCGAGGCGATCTCGACGTGCTGCCCGGCTTTGCGCGGGTTCACCCCGCCGACGACGTTCGTGCCGGCGGCCAGCATCCGCGCGGTGTGCTTCGCGCCCTCGGTGCCGGTGATGCCCGAGACGACGATCCGGCTGTTCTCGTCCAGGAAGATGGCCACGGGTCAGACCTCCGCGATCGCGAGCTTCGCCGCTTCGCGCGCGGCGTCGTCCATGGTGGCCACCACGGTGACCAGCGGGTGCGCGGCTTGTTCGAGGATTCGCCTGCCCTCGGCCACGTTGTTGCCGTCGAGCCGCACGACGAGCGGTTTCGTGGCCCGCTCGCCGAGGACCTGCAGCGAGCGCACGATCCCGGTCGCAACGGCGTCGCAGGCGGTGATGCCGCCGAAGACGTTGACGAACACGCTCCGGACCTGCGGATCCCCGAGGATGACGCTCAGCCCGGCGACCATCACCTCGGCCGAGGCGCCGCCGCCGATGTCGAGGAAGTTCGCCGGTCCGCGCGCGCCGGCGGCCGCGGCGGCCGCCGCGACGACGTCCAATGTGGACATGACGAGCCCGGCGCCGTTGCCGATCACGCCGACGTCGCCGTCCAGCTTGACGTAGTTGAGGCCCTTCTCGCGCGCGGCCCGTTCCAGCGGGTCGCCGTCGTGCGGGTCGTCGAACGCCGCCGAGCGGCGGAAGTCCGCGTTGTCGTCGAGGGTGATCTTGCCGTCCAGGGCGACGATCCCGGTGGCGGTCTTCGCCAAGGGATTCACCTCGACGAGCGTCGCGTCCTCGGCGACGAAGACGTCCCACAGCTTCTGGACGACCTCCGCGGCCTCCTCGCGGACGTCGGCCGGGAAGGCTTCGGCCACCGCCGAAGCGTCCACTCCGTGCACGGCGTTCACCGGAACCCGCAGCAGTGCTTCGGGTTTCGTCGCGGCGACCTCCTCGATCTCCATGCCGCCCTCGGTCGACGCCATGGCCAGGAACGTGCGGCCGGCGCGGTCGAGCAGGAACGAGACGTAGTACTCCTCGGCGATCTCGCTCGCCTCGGTGACGAGCACCCGGTGCACGGTGTGCCCCTTGATGTCCATGCCGAGGATGTCGTCGGCGGCCTGCTCGGCGTCGTCGGCCGTGCGCACGACGCGGACGCCGCCCGCCTTGCCGCGGCCGCCGGTCTTCACCTGGGCCTTGACCACCACCGGCCCGCCGAGGGACACGGCGGCGTCGCGGGCGGCGGCGGGATCGGCGGCGACGCGGCCGCGGGGGACGGGCACGCCGTGTTTCTCGAAGAGATCTCGGGCTTCGTGTTCGAAGAGGTCCATGCGGGGCGTCCTTCCGCGGTGCTGCAGGGCAAGGAGGTCCGCCGTGTCCGGGGCAGGCGATCGCACCCCGCGGGGCTGGGAAAAACCCTGCGGATGGGCCTGGACACGGGCTGCTTGAAGGGTGACTATATGCCTACCCCATACGGTATGCAATCTACAGTCTGCCGCGAAAAGGCCGCTGACCTCGGCTGTAACAACCGGACCTTCGGCCCGGGCCGGGGGCTCCGCCACCCGGAACCCCCGAAGGACCGGACAGGGGAGCGGCGACGAGCGAACGCCGGGCCAGAGAGACCCGGCGTGGACCAGAGGAGTCGAGCGAATGACAACCACAGGCACCACCGCGGGGGAGAGCGCCCGGTCGACGAACGGCGCGGAACCCGCGCCGGCGGAGATCTCGGGCGGCCACCTGGTGGCCAAGGCCCTCAAGGCCGAAGGCGTCGACACCATCTTCACGCTCTGCGGCGGCCACATCATCGACATCTACGACGGCTGCGTCGACGAAGGCATCAAGGTCATCGACGTCCGGCACGAGCAGGTCGCCGCGCACGCGGCCGACGGCTACGCGCGGATCACCGGCAAGCCGGGCTGCGCGGTCGTCACCGCCGGGCCCGGCACGACCGACGCGGTCACCGGCGTCGCCAACGCCCTGCGCGCGGAGAGCCCGATGCTGCTGATCGGCGGCCAGGGCGCGCTCACCCAGCACAAGATGGGGTCCCTGCAGGACCTCCCGCACGTGGACATGATGACGCCGATCACCAAGTTCGCCGCCACCGTGCCGCACACCGCCCGCGTCGCCGACCTGGTGTCGATGGCGTTCCGTGAGGCCTACGCCGGCGCGCCCGGGCCGTCGTTCCTGGAGATCCCGCGCGACGTCCTCGACGCGCGGGTCCCGCTGTCCCAGGCGCGCATCCCCGAGTCGGGCCGCTACCGCGCGTCCACGCGCAACGCCGGCGACCCCGCCGACATCGAGAAGCTGGCCGATCTGCTGGTGCACGCCAGGAAACCGGCGATCCTGCTCGGCAGCCAGGTCTGGACGACCCGCGCCACCGAACCCGCCGTGGACCTCGTGCGGACGCTGAACATCCCGGCGTACATGAACGGCGCCGGCCGCGGCACGCTGCCGCCGGGCGACCCGCACCACTTCCAGCTGTCACGCCGGTACGCCTTCGACAACGCCGACGTCATCGTCATCGT
This sequence comes from Amycolatopsis sp. NBC_01307, assembly GCF_035975215.1. NCBI lineage: Bacteria > Bacillati > Actinomycetota > Actinomycetes > Pseudonocardiales > Pseudonocardiaceae > Amycolatopsis > Amycolatopsis sp. NBC_01307. The sequence continues at coordinate 2,710,010 of NZ_CP108403.1, forward strand.
CGGCACCCCGTTCGACTTCCGGATGGGCTACGGCAAGCGGCTGTCCCCGGACGCCACCGTCGTCCAGATCGACCTCGACTACCGGACCGTCGGCAAGAACCGGGACATCGACCTCGGCATCGTCGGCGACGCCGGCCAAGTGCTGGCCGCCGTCGCCGAGGCCGCGTCCGGCCGCAGCGACAACGGCTCGGTCGGGCGCAAGGTCTGGCTCGAAGAACTGCAGGCCGTGGAGGAGAAGGCGAAGCAGAAGCGGTTGCCGCTGCAGCACTCCGACGCGACGCCGATCCACCCGTACCGCCTCGTCCACGAGATCAACGAGTTCCTCACCGAGGACTCGATCTACATCGGCGACGGCGGCGACATCGTCACCTTCTCCGGCCAGGTCGTCCAGCCCAAGTCGCCCGGCCACTGGATGGACCCCGGTCCACTCGGGACACTCGGCGTCGGCATCCCGTTCGTCCTGGCCGCCAAGCACGCCCGGCCCGACAAGGAGGTCGTCGCCCTGTTCGGCGACGGCGCGTTCAGCCTCACCGGCTGGGACTTCGAGACGCTGGTGCGGTTCGACCTGCCGTTCGTCGGGATCGTCGGCAACAACTCGTCGATGAACCAGATCCGCTACGGCCAGGCCGCCAAGTACGGCCTCCCGCGCGAACGCGTCGGCAACACCATCGGCGACGTCCGCTACGACGAGTTCGCCCGGATGCTCGGCGGGTACGGGGAAGAGGTCCGCGACCCGGCCGACATCGCGCCAGCGCTGCAGCGGGCCCGCGAGTCGGGCAAGCCGTCGCTGATCAACGTCTGGGTCGACCCGGACGTGTACGCCCCCGGAACCATGAACCAGACCATGTACAAGTGAGCGGAGACAAGATGGGTAAGGCACTGGAGGGCGTCCGTGTCCTCGACATGACGCACGTGCAGTCCGGTCCGTCGTCCACGCAGCTGCTCGCCTGGCTCGGCGCCGACGTGATCAAGCTGGAAACCCCCGGCCGAGGCGACATCACACGCGGCCAGCTGCGCGACCTGCCCGGCGTGGACAGCCTCTACTTCACGATGCTGAACGCCAACAAGCGCAGCATCACCCTCAACATGAAGAGCGACGAGGGCAAGGAAGTCTTCGAGAAGCTCGTCTCCGGCGTGGACGTCCTGGTCGAGAACTTCGGCCCGGGTGTCGTCGACCGGTTCGGTTACCCGTGGGAGAAGCTGGCCGCGCTCAACCCGCGGCTGATCTACGCCTCCATCAAGGGATTCGGCCCCGGCCGTTACGCCGATTTCAAGGCCTACGAGGTGATCGCGCAGGCCATGGGCGGCGCGATGAGCACGACCGGCTTCGAGGACGGCCCGCCGACCGCGACCGGCGCGCAGATCGGCGACTCCGGCACCGGCATCCACCTGGTGGCCGCGATCCTCGCCGCGCTGTACCAGCGCACGGGTACCGGCCGCGGCCAGCGCGTCCAGGTCGCCATGCAGGACGCCGTGCTCAACCTGTGCCGGGTCAAGCTGCGTGACCAGCAGCGGCTGGCGCACGGGCCGCTCGGCGAGTACCCGAACGACCACTTCGGCGACGAGGTCCCGCGCTCGGGCAACGCGTCCGGCGGCGGCCAGCCGGGCTGGGCGGTGAAGTGCGCGCCGGGCGGACCGAACGACTACATCTACGTCATCATCCAGCCGGTCGGCTGGGCCCCGCTCACCCTGCTGCTCGGCAAACCCGAGCTGGCCGAAGACCCGGCGTGGTCCACCCCGGAGGTCCGGCTGTCCAAACTGGACAAGGTGTTCGCGCTGGTCGAGGAGTGGACCGAGACGCACACCAAGTGGGAGGTGATGGAGGCGCTCAACGCCCACAGCATCCCGTGCGGCCCGATCCTGTCGACGCAGGAGCTGATCGAGGACGAGACCCTCGCCGCGCTCGGCTCCGTCGTCGAGGTCGCGCACCCGGAGCGGGGCAGCTTCAAGACCGTCGGCTGCCCGCTCAAGCTGTCCGACTCGCCCGTCGAGATCGAACGCTCGCCGCTGCTGAGCGAGCACACCGACGAAGTGCTCGGCGAACTCGGTTACGGCGAAGCCGAGCTGGACAAGCTCCGTTCGGCCGGGGTGATCTGAGTGGCGGATCGCGCGGCGGTCGAGAAGATCCTCGAACAGGCGGCGGCCGAGGGACGGTCTTCGCTGACCGCGCCCGAGGGGCGTGCGGTGTGCGAGGCGTACGGCATCCCGACGCCGGCCGAGCGGCTGGCGGCCACGGCCGAGGAAGCCGTGACGCAGGCCCTGGAGATCGGGCTGCCGGTGGTGCTCAAGATCGTCTCACCGGACATCCTGCACAAGACCGAGGCCGGCGGCGTCCTCGTCGGCCTGAAGGATCCGGAGGCGGTGTCGGCCGGGTTCGCGAAGATCGTCGAGAACGCCAAGGCGTACAACGCCGACGCGGAGATCCTCGGCGTCCAGGTGCAGCGGATGCTCACCGAGGGCCAGGAGGTGATCATCGGGTCGGTCACGGACCCGACGTTCGGCAAGATCGTCGCCTTCGGGCTCGGCGGCGTGCTCGTCGAAGTCCTCAAGGACGTCACGTTCCGGCTGGCGCCGACCAGCACCGAGGAAGCGCTTTCGATGCTCGACGGCATCCAGGCCGCGGAGATCCTGCGCGGGGTCCGCGGCGCCGAACCGGTCGACCGGGACGCGCTGTCGGGGGTGATTCACGCCCTCGGGCAGCTGGTCACCGACTTCCCGCAGCTGTCCGAAGTGGACCTGAACCCGGTGCTGGCCACGCCGTCGGGCGCCACCGCCGTCGACGTCCGGATCCTGATCGACCCGGACGCGGCGAAGGAGCCGGTGCGGTTCACCCAGGAGGAGATCCTCGCGTCGATGACGCGGATCATGAAACCGGCGTCCATCGCGGTGATCGGCGCGTCGGCCGAGGCCGGGAAGATCGGCAACTCGGTGATGAAGAACCTGGTCAACGGCGGGTACGCGGGGGAGATCCACCCGATCAACCCCAAGGCCACCGAGATCCTCGACCGCAAGGCCTACGCGAGCATCACCGACGTCCCCGGCGACGTCGACGTCGCGATCTTCACCATCCCGGCGAAGTTCGTCGCGGCCGCGCTGGAGGAGGCGGGGGCGAAGGGTGTCGCCGGCGCCATCCTCATCCCGTCCGGCTTCGGCGAGACCGGCAACATCGCGCTGCAGGACGAGGTCGTGGCGATCGCGCGCAAGCACGGCGTTCGCGTGCTCGGGCCGAACATCTACGGCTACTACTACACGCCGGAGAACCTGTCGGCGACGTTCTGCACGCCGTACGACGTCAAAGGAGGCGTGGCGCTCTCGTCGCAGAGCGGCGGTATCGGGATGGCGATCCTCGGGTTCAGCCGCTCGGCGAAGATGGGCGTGTCCTCGATCGTCGGCGTAGGGAACAAGGCCGACATCGACGAGGACGACCTGCTCACCTTCTTCGAACAGGACGAGCACACCGAGCTCATCGCCATGCACCTCGAAGACCTCAAGGACGGCCGGTCGTTCGCGGAGACGGCGAAGCGGGTGTCGCGGCGCAAGCCGGTCGTGGTGCTCAAGGCGGGCCGGACGTCGCAGGGCGCGAAGGCGGCGAGCTCCCACACGGGCGCGCTGGCCGGGAACGACAAGGTCTACGACGACATTCTGCGCCAGAGCGGCGTCATCCGGGCGCCCGGGCTGAACGACATGCTCGAGTACGCCCGGGGCATCCCGCTGCTGCCGACGCCGAAGGGCGAGAACGTCGTCATCATCACCGGCGCGGGCGGATCCGGCGTGCTGCTCTCCGACGCCTGCGTCGACAACGGCCTGAGCCTGATGGAGATCCCGCCGGACCTCGACACGGCGTTCCGGAAGTTCATCCCGCCGTTCGGCGCGGCGGGCAACCCGGTGGACATCACCGGCGGCGAGCCGCCCTCGACCTACCGCAACACGATCGCGCTGGGCCTCGAGGACGACCGCATCCACGCCCTGATCCTGGGCTACTGGCACACCATCGTCACCCCGCCCATGGTGTTCGCCGAGCTGGTTTCCGAGGTCGTCGCCGAGTACCGCGCGAAGGGCATCCACAAGCCCGTCGTCGCGTCGCTCTCGGGTGACGTCGAAGTCGAGGAAGCCAGCGACCACCTCTACCAGCACGGGGTCGTGGCCTATCCGTACACGACCGAGAAGCCGGTCGCGGTGCTCGGCGCGAAGTACCGCTGGGCCCGGGCCGCGGGACTGCTTTGAAGTACTCCACAGGGGCTGTCCGACCGACGAGGAAAGGACGAAGATCCACCGCACGACTGCACGCAGAGGGACATGAGTCAACGGTGACGAAAGAGAACTCTTATGACCGCAGCGACGTACCAGGAGATCGTTGACGAGAACGGACGGGTCTACCGAGTAGGCGAGACGCCGCAGGACATCATGGGGCGTTCGCGAAGCTGGATGGTGTGGCTGCCCTGGATCGCCATGATGGCGGTCAGTGTCTTCGAATACGGCTGGGGCGCCGTCGAAGGCACGTTGGAAGAGAAGTACGGCTGGTCGCTCAGCGACGCGTTCTGGCTGGCCAGCATCTGGGCCGTGTTCCAGGCCGGGGTCGCGTTCCCGGCGGGCCGGCTGCGCGAGAAGAACATCGTCTCGGCGAAGACGGCCATGCTGGCCGGCGCGGTGTGCAGTGGCATCGGCTACTTCACCATCTCCCACAGCGGCAACCTGGCCGTGGCCTTCATCGGGTATTCCATGCTCGGCGGGACCGGGGCCGGGCTGGTGTACGCGACCTGCATCAACATGGTCGGCAAGTGGTACCCCGAGAAACGGGGTGCGAGGACGGGCTTCGTCAACGGCGGGTTCGCCTACGGCGCCGTCCCGTTCATCTACGTGTTCGCCGCGTTCCTCACCCCGACGAACTACACGGTGATCCTCGACGTCATCGGCGTCTACATGCTGCTCGTCGTCGGGGTCTGCGGGTTCCTGTTCAAGGACCCGCCGAAGAGCTGGTGGCCCCAGGAGGTCGACCCGAAGAACTGGGCCGCGAACCGGCGGACCAAGAGCGGCGGGCTGGCCAAGAACCCGCCCGCGGTCAAGCAGTTCTCCCCGATGGAGGCGATCCGGACCGGCATGCTCCCGCTGATGTGGGTGTGCCTGGTGATCATCGGCGGGGTTTCCCTGTTCGGCATCAACTTCCAGGTGCCGTTCGCCAAGGAGAGCGGGTTCGGGGCGTTCGTCGCGGCGTCGTCGGCCGGGGTGCTCTCGATCGTCAACGGCACCGGCCGCGCCGTGGTCGGCTGGGTGTCGGACCGGATCGGCCGGCGGCAGACGCTCACCGTCGTGCTGGTGATCGCCGGTGGTGCGCAGTTCGGCGTGATGTACGCCGGGAACACGCACAACCTTGTGCTGTTCATGGTGTTCGCGTTCCTGACCGGGTTCGGCGGCGGGGCGTTCTACCCGCTGTTCGCCGCGCTCGTGCCGGACTACTTCGGCGAGAACAACAACGCGTCGAACTACGGCCTGGTCTACAGCGCGAAACTGATCGGTGGCGTCGGCGGCGGTGGCCTCGCCGCGGGGGTCATCAGCGCGTGGGGCTACACCGGCGCGTACATCCTCGCCGGGTGCATCGCGCTGCTGTCCGCGGTGCTGACGCTCTTCCTGCGCCAGCCCAAGCGGACGCACCACCAGCTCGCCGAAACCGAGCTGGTGGCGCGACCGTCCGCCGCCACTGGCGGCTAGTCCGGTAGCCCGCGCCCCGGTCCTGCGGACATCAGGACCGGGGCGCGTCCGGACGTTCGTGGTAGGCCTGGCGGGTCCGTTCGGTGTGCTTGGTCATGATCTGCTCGGCGGCACCGGTGTCCTTGGCCGAGATGGCGTTGATCAGCTCTTCGTGTTCGTGCCACGCGTCCTGGCCGCGGGGGCGGGCGATCGGCGTGTAGTACCAGCGGACCCGGCGGTCGACCAGGCCGATGAGTTCCGCGAGCACGGCGTTACCGGACAGTTCCGTGATGTACGCGTGCAGGGCGGCGTTCGCGGCGACGAGCCCCTCGGTGTCTTCGTCGGCGAGCGCCTTGACGCCGATGTTCTGCAGATCCCACAGGCGTTTGACGTCGTCCGCGGTGGCCCGCCCGGCGGCCAGCTTCGCGGAGTGCGTCTCCAGCACGCTGCGGACGCTCAGCAGCTGGTCGGCCTCTTCGTCGGTGGGCAGGTGCACGAACGCGCCCTGGGCGGGGCGGAGGTCGACCCAGCCTTCGCTCTGCAGCCGCTGCAGGGCCTCGCGGACGGGCTGGCGGCTGACGCCCAGGTACTCGGCCAGGTCGGCTTCGACCAGGTGCTGCCCGGGTTCGAGGGTGCGGTTGATGATCAGCTCGGCGAGGGCCTCGTAGACGACCTGGCGCAGTGGCGCGGGCCGTTCGACGCGCTTGGCGGGGGTCGAGCCGAGCGCGCCCTTGGCCGTGCGGCGGCCGGTCGGGCCGCGGTCGGGGAGCGGGGAAGCGGGCTGGCTCACGGGACACCTCGAAACGGAGTGGAACACGGCTGTCTGTTCTCAGGATACAGGTTTTGGTATGCAAAATCCCGGAATCTCACCCGGAGTGGGCGTTTTCGGTCGATGTGGATCAGTGTTCACCAGCGGAAATGACCGGTTGTGCCGGATTGTCACGCTTCGCTGCGCCGCCTGGGTGGTGCGCCTGGTTCCGATAGTGGATTCAGGATACTGTATGCAATCACGTGCTCGACCGAAGTGGGAGGCACATCATGAAGGTGGCTGTTCTCGGAGCCGGGGCGATCGGCGCCTACGTCGGGGCCGCACTGCACCGCGGTGGGACCGAGGTGCACCTGATCGCCCGGCGGGCCCACCTCGCGGCGATGCGCGAGCACGGCGTCCGCGTGCTGAGCCCGCGTGGCGACTTCACCGCGCACCCGCACGTCACGGACGACCCGGCCGACGTCGGCGAGGTCGACTACGTTTTCCTTGGCCTGAAAGCGAATTCCTACGCCACGAGCGGTCCGCTCCTCGCGCCGCTGCTGGGCCCGGAGACGGCGGTCGTCGCCGCGCAGAACGGCATCCCGTGGTGGTACTTCCACGGCCTGAAGGGGCATCCGCTCGAAGGCCGCCGCGTCGAGACGGTCGACCCGGGCGGCGCGGTGACGGCCGTGCTGGAGCTGCGTCGCGCGATCGGCTGCGTCGTCTACTGCTCGACGGTGATCGAGGAACCCGGCGTGATCCGGCACCTGGAGGGCACCCGGTTCTCCCTCGGCGAACCGGACGGCGAGATCTCCGCGCGCTGCACGGACTTGAGCGCGGCGATGGTCGCCGGCGGCCTCAAGGCGCCGGTGGAACCCGCGCTGCGCAACGACATCTGGGTCAAGCTGATGGGCAACGTCGCGTTCAACCCGCTCTCGGCGCTGACCCGGGCGACCATGGCGCAGATGTGCGAGCACGACGACACCCGCGCGCTCGTCGCCACGATGATGACCGAGGCCCTCGACATCGCCCGCGCGGCGGGCAGCGACCCGCAGGTGTCGGTGGAGAAGCGCATCGACGGCGCCTGGCGCGTCGGCCACCACAAGACGTCGATGCTGCAGGACCTCGAAGCCGGCAAGCCCCTGGAGATCGACGCGATCATCGGCGCGGTCGTCGAGCTGGCCGAGCTGACCGGCGTCACGGCACCCGCGCTGCGGCACGTCCACGCCGCCGTCGGCCTGCTCGACCGCACGGTCAACGCCCCGGTCCCGGTCGGATGACCGTCGAATTCCCCGACGTCCGCCAGGCCCGCGAGGAACGCGAGGTGATCGGCGGGTTCACCGCCCACGACCAGCTGCTGCCCGTCCTGCACGCGGTCACCGACCGGATCGGCTGGATCAGCCCGCGTGCCCTGAGTCTCATCGCGTCGACGTTGGGCGTCCGGCCGGCCGAGGTGGCGACGGTCGTCCGCACGCACCCGCGGTTCTCGCTGGAGGAACGTCCGGGACGGCAGCTGCGCGTGTGCACGGATGTCGCCTGCCGGGACGCCGGAGCGGACACCGTGTGCGACGTCCTCACCGAGCACGTCGGCGCCGCGGGGAAGGCGGTCGCCGGGGTCATGTGGCTGCGGAGCCCGTGCCTCGGCGCCTGCGAAGAAGCCCCCGCGGCGCTGGCGTTCCAAGCCGGCGACCCGCCGGTGACCGAACGGCTCGCCCCGGCGACGGGCGCGTCGGCGGTACTGAGCACCCGACGCCCGCTGGTCCCCGAGTCCGATGTGGACGGCTCCTGGGCGCACACGTGCTTCGCGGTCGAGGGCGGGCCGGCACCCGTTGACCTCAGTGCAGGTCGCGGGCTATTCTCGATATGCGAAAGAAAAATTCCGGATAGCGAAATTTGAGGACACGATGCCAGAAGAGGGGCACACCCTGCCGTACGTCGCGAACCTGTCGATCCTGTTCAAGGAGGTACCGCTGCTCGACCGGGCGGGAGCGGCGCGCGCGGCGGGCTTCACCGACGTCGAGTACTGGTGGCCATTCGACGTGGCGGTCCCGGCGCGGGACGACGTCGACGCCTTCGTGGCGTCGATCGAGCAGGCCGGGGTGGCGTTGCGCGGGCTGAACTTCTACGCCGGCGACATGGCGGCGGGGGAGCGCGGCCTGGTGTCGTGGCTCGGCCGGGAAGCCGAGTTCGCCGACAGCCTCGTCGTCGCGCTCGGCATCGCCGAACGTACCGGGTGCCGCAGCTTCAACGCGCTCTACGGCAACCGGCTCGACGGCGAAGACCCCGCCAAGCAGGACGACCTGGCGCTGGTCAATCTGGCGAACGCGGCCGAAGGCGCGGCGAAGATCGGCGCGCAGCTGGTCCTCGAACCGCTTTCCGGCGCGGACCGCTACCCGCTCAAGACCGCCGCGGACGCCGTGGCCGTGCTCGACGACCTCGGGCGCGGCAACGCGCGGCTGCTGGCCGACCTGTACCACCTGGCAGTCAACGGCGACGACCTGGACGCCTTGTCGACGACCCACATCGCCCGGATCGGGCACGTGCAGATCGCCGACGCGCCCGGGCGCCACCAGCCCGGCACCGGGACCGTCGACCTCGACGGCCACCTGCACAAACTCCAGGCCGCGGGTTACGACGGGTTCGTCGGGATCGAGTACGTCCCGGAACCCGACACCCTCGCCTCGCTGGACTGGCTGCCGATCACCCGAAGGGGACGAGCATGAAACTGGGATTCATCGGACTGGGCGTGATGGGCGCGCCGATGGCCGCGCACCTGGTCGCGGCCGGGCACGACGTCAGCGGCTTCGACGTCACCGCCGCGGCCGGCGAGAAGCTGCAGGCCGCCGGCGGGCGCGCCGCCACCGACGTGGCCGACGCCGTCGCCGGGGCGGCCGTCGTGATCACGATGCTGCCGAACCACCCGCAGGTCGAAGCGGTCGCGCTCGGCGACGGCGGGGTCCTCGCCACCGCCGCGCCCGGCACGCTGCTGATCGACATGAGCACGATCCGGCCCGAGACGTCGATCGAGGTCGCGAACGTCGCGCGGGACAAGAAGATCCGTGTGCTCGACGCGCCCGTGTCCGGCGGCCAGGCCGGCGCCGAGCAGGCCGCGCTGTCCATCATGGTCGGTGGCGATGCGGCCGATTTCGAGGCCGCGAAGCCGCTGTTCGAGGCGCTCGGCAAGACCATCGTGCACGTCGGGCCGCACGGCGCCGGCCAGGTCGTGAAGGCCGCCAACCAGCTCGTGGTGGGCGGGATCTACGGCCTGGTCGCCGAGGCGATCGTGCTGCTGGAAGCGTCCGGAGTGGACGCCGCGACGGGCCTCGACGTGCTCGCCGGCGGCCTGGCCGGCAGCCGGATCCTCGAGCTCAAGCGCAAGTCCATGGTCGGCCGCCAGTTCGCGCCCGGCTTCCGGATCGACCTGCACCACAAGGACATGGGGATCGCGCTGGCCGCCGCCCGGCAGGCCGACGTCGCGCTCCCGCTGACGGGCCTGGTCGCCCAGCTCGTCGCCGCCGGCCGTGCCATGGGGTACGGCTCCCTGGACCACTCGGCCCTGCTCAAGGTCGTCGAACAGTTGTCGGGCCGCGTCCCGGCGGAGGTGTGACATGCCCCGGATCCCCGTCATGCAGGCAGTCGTCGACGTCCTGGAGAGCGAAGGCGTCGACACCGTCTTCGGCTGCCCCGGCGCCGCGATCCTCCCGCTGTATAACGCCCTACAAGGCCGCGCGATCGAGCACCTGATCGTCCGGCACGAAGAAGGGGCCACGCACATGGCCGACGGCTGGTCGCGCACGACCGGCAACGTCGGCGTCGCGATCGGGACGTCCGGCCCGGCCGGCACGAACATGATCACCGGCCTCTACACCGCGCACGCGGACTCGATCCCGATCATCTGCATCACCGGGCAAGCGGCGTCGGACAAGCTGCACACCGAGGCGTTCCAGGCGGTCGACATCGTCGAGATCGCCAAGCCGGTCACCAAGTGGGCGGTGCAGGTCAAGGAAGCGGCGCAGCTGCCGTGGATCTTCCGGGAGGCGTTCCGGATCGCCCGCTCGGGGCGCCCCGGCCCGGTGCTCATCGACCTGCCGATCGACGTCCAGAAGCAGGACATCGAGTGGGACTCCTCGATCGACTCGGCGCTGCCGGTCCCGACGATCAGCCCGGCGCCCGCGCGCGTCGAGCGTGCCCTCGACCTGCTGCTGGCGGCCGAGCGCCCGCTGATCCTGGCGGGTGGCGGGGTCGTGCTCGGCGAGGCGAGCGAGCAGCTGCGGGCCGCGGCCGAGCGGCTCGACGTCCCGGTGCAGGTCACGCTGATGGGCAAGGGGAGCTTCCCCGAGGATCACGAACTGTTCGCCGGGATGGCCGGCATCCAGACGTCGCAGCGCTACGCGAACGCCGCCTTCCTGGAGGCCGACCTGGTCTTGGCGCTCGGTGCCCGCTTCGGCGACCGGCACACCGGTGAGCTGTCGGTGTACCGGGGTGACCGGAAGTTCATCCACGTCGACATCGAGCCGACCCAGCTGGGCAAGGTGTTCGGCCCGGACCTCGGGATCGTCTCGGACACCGGCGAGTTCCTCGACGCGCTGCTGGCGGCCCTGGACCACCGCTCGATCGAGCCGCGCCGCGAGTGGGTCGGCCGGATCGCGGAGCTGAAGGAAGCGCTTCCCCGCCGGGAGGACTTCGACACCCTGCCGATCAAGGCGCCCCGGGTGTTCAAGGAGATCAACGAAACCTTCGGCGAGGACACCTACTTCGTCACGGCGATCGGGCTCTACCAGATCTGGTCGGGCCAGTTCCAGAAGGCGCACAAGCCGCGTCACTACCAGGTGTGCGGCCAGGCCGGCCCGCTCGGCTGGGAGATCCCGGCCGCGATCGGCGTCAAGAAGGCGCGGCCCGAGGCCGAGGTCGTCGGCGTGGTCGGCGACTACTCGTTCCAGTTCCTGGTCGAGGAGCTGGCCGTGGCCGCCCAGTACGACGTCGGGTTCGTCCTGATCATGCTCAACAACGAGTACCTCGGCCTGATCCGCCAGGCCGAGACCGGCTACGACATGAACTTCGAGGTCGACATCCACTACGACGCGATCGGCACGGACAACGTGAAGATCATGGAGGCCTACGGCTGCTCGGGCACCCGCGTGCACGAGCCCGGGGAGATCCGGACGTCGCTGGAGTGGGCCCGCAAGGAGGCCGAGCGCACCAGCCGCCCGGTCCTGGTGGAGATCATGATCGAACGCGAGGGCAACGCCGCGATGGGCGCCGCGCTCGACTCGGTCCGCGAGTTCGAACCGGCGGGCTGAGCAGTCTGCCGCAGCTCGTCGTGAGTGCGTAACAGTGTTCTAACACTGTTACGCACTCACGACCCCCCAGCGTGACCCCGGCCGCCGTGCGAGACCCCCGACCTCGCGCGGCGGCCTTTCCGCGTCCGCGGGACGGCGGTTGTCGGAAAGTACAAACGCGGGCCCGAAATTCACCCCTCTTTCAGGGGTTTTGCCGTGGTCCCGGCCACAGCCGAGCGTGTGTACTTCTTCACGAAGCACCCCCGAAAGGACGTCCACAGTGGAATTCCTCCGACCCGCCTCGCTGGCCGACGCGCTCGCCGCGAAGGCCGCGAACCCCGGCGCGGTCCCCCTCGCCGGCGGCACGGACGTGATGGTCGAGATCAACTTCGACCACCGCAGGCCCGAAGCGCTGCTCGACCTCGGCCGCGTCGGCGAGCTGCACGAGCACGGCACCGACGGCGGCCGCATCCGGATCGGGGCCGCCGTGCCCTACACCCGGATCATCACCGAACTGGGTGCGCAGCTGCCCGGCCTCGCGATGGCGTCGCGGACCGTCGGCTCGCCGCAGATCCGCAACCGCGGTTCCGTGGGCGGCAATCTCGGCGCGGCTTCGCCCGCGGGAGACTCACACCCGGCGTTGCTCGCGGCCGACGCGGAGGTCGAGATCGCCTCGGTGCGCGGCACCCGGATCGTCGCGGCGAAGGACTTCTACGTAGGGGTCAGGAAGAACGTCCTGGAGCCGGACGAACTCATCACGGGCGTGCTGCTGGAACCGGCCACCGGACCCCAGCAGTTCAGCAAGATCGGCACCCGCAACGCCATGGTCATCGCCGTCGCCGCCTTCGGGCTGGCGCTGCACCCCGCCGAAAGGCGCGTCGGCACCGGCGTCGGCTCGGCCGCGCCGACCCCGCGGCGGGCGTTCGACGCCGAGGAGTTCCTGGCCGGCGAGCTGGACTGGGACTCACCCCGAGCGCTGACAGACTCCGTGAAACGCCGCTTCGGCGACCTGGTCGCGGCGGCCGCCGCGCCGATCGACGACGTCCGGGGGAGCGCCGCCTACCGCCGTCACGCGCTGAGCGTGATGGCGCGGCGCACCCTGACCTGGGCCTGGGGCGAATACTGCGAAGGGAGCGCGAAGTGCGCGTGAACGTCACCGTCAACGGCGAACCCCGCCGGGCGGACAACGTCTGGGAAGGCGAAAGCCTGCTCTACGTGCTGCGCGAGCGGCTCGGCCTGCCGGGCTCGAAGAACGCCTGTGAGCAGGGCGAATGCGGCTCGTGCACGGTCTACGTCGACGGCGTCCCCGCCTGCGCCTGCCTGGTCGCGGCCGGGCAGGCCGAGGGCCGCGACGTCGTCACGGTCGAAGGCCTCGCCGAGGGCGACGCGCTCGACCCGGTTCAGGAGTCCTTTGTGGAGCAGGGCGCCGTCCAGTGCGGCTTCTGCACCCCGGGCCTGCTGGTCGCCGCGCACGACCTGATCGAGCGCGTCCCCGACCCCAGCGACGTCGAGATCCGCGAGGCGCTGGCCGGGAACCTCTGCCGCTGCACCGGGTACGAGAAGATCCTGGACGCCGTCCGCGACGCCGCCGCGAAGAAGGCGCTCCGATGAGCGCCCCGGCCCGCTCCCCGCAGGGGATGCAGGACACGATCGCCGGCGGCATCGGCGAGAGCCCGCTGCGCCCGGACGGCACGCTCAAGGTGCGCGGCGAGTTCGCCTACTCCTCCGACCTGTGGCACGAGGACATGCTGTGGGGCGCCACCCTGCGCAGCCCGCACCCGCACGCCCGGATCGTCCGCCTCGACGTCTCCCGCGCGCTGGCCCAGCCGGGTGTGCACGCGGTGCTCACCCACGAGGACGTGCCCGGCGAGAACGTCTACGGCCTCAAGTACCAGGACACCCCCGCGCTGGCCGGTGACCTGGTCCGCTACCAGGGCGAACCGGTCGCGATCCTCGCCGCCGACCACCCGGAGATCGCGCGGCAGGCGCTCAAGGAGATCGTCGTCGAGTACGACGTCCTCGAGCCCATCACCGACCCGGAGCGGGCCGCGCACGACGACACCTTGCCGAAGCTGCACCCCGGCGGGAACCTGGTCCGCCACCAGCGGATCGTCAAGGGCGACCCGGCCGCGACGGCCGACGTCGTGGTCTCCGGCGTCTACGAGATCGGCATGCAGGACCAGGCGTTCCTCGGCCCGGAGTCGGGCCTCGCGGTCCCGGCCGAGGACGGCGGCGTCGACCTTTACCTCGCCACCCAGTGGCTGCACGTCGATCAGCGGCAGACGGCGAAGGCGCTCGGTCTGCCGCTGGAGAAGGTGCGGCTGACGCTGTCGGGCGTCGGCGGCGCGTTCGGCGGCCGCGAGGACCTGTCGATGCAGATCCACTCGTGCATGCTCGCGCTGCGCACCGGCCGCCCGGTGAAGATGAGCTACAACCGGCTGGAGTCGTTCTTCGGGCACGTCCACCGCCACCCGGCGAAGATGTACTACGAGCACGGCGCCACGCGTGACGGCAAGCTCGTCTACGTCCGCGCGAAGATGTACTTCGACGGCGGCGCGTACGCGTCGAAGACCCCGGTCGTGGTCGGCAACGGCACCACGCTGAGCGTCGGCCCGTACGACGTGCCCAACGCGCACATCGAGGGCTGGGGCGTTTACACCAACAACCCGACCTGCGGCGCGATGCGTGGGCTCGGCGCGGTGCAGCCGACGTACGCCTACGAGTCCCAGATGGACAAACTGGCCGCCGCGCTCGGCCTGGACCCGGCGGAACTGCGTATCCGCAACGCGATGAGCGAAGGGTCCACTGTGGTCACCGGCCAGGTGGTCGACTTCCCGGCGCCGGTGGCCGAGCTGGTCCAGCGCGTCCGTGACCTGCCGCTGCCGCCGGAGCCCACGGGCGAGCGCGACATCCGGGAGCTGCCCGGCGGCGCGTCCAACACCACCCACGGCGAAGGCGTCGTCCGTGGCGTCGGGTACGGCGTCACGATCAAGAACATCTCCTACGCCGAGGGCCTCGACGACTACTCGACCGCCCGCGTGCGGCTGGAGGTGATCGGCGGCGAGCCGGTCGCGCTGGTGCACACCGCGGCCGCCGAGGTCGGCCAGGGCCTGGTGACGCTGCAGCAGCAGATCGCCCGCACCGAGCTGGGCCTGACGCGCGTAAGCGTGCACCCGGCCGACACGAGCGTCGGCGACGCGGGCTCCAGCTCGGCGTCACGCCAGACCTACGTCACCGGCGGCGCGGTCCGCAACGCCTGCCGCGCGGTCGCCGACGCGGTGTACGCGCTCGCCGCGCTCCGGCTCGGCCGCGCCGTCGAAGGCGCGACCCTGGCCGGCGGCAAGATCGTCGCAGCGGACGGCGAGGTCGTCGCCGACCTGGCCGACCTGCTGGGCGAGACGGCCATCGAGGAGACCCGCGAGTTCCACCACCGCAAGACCTATCCGCTCGACCCGGAGACCGGCCAGGGTGACGCCCACGTGCAGTACGGCTTCTCCGCCCACCGCGCGGTCGTCGACGTCGACCTGGATCTCGGCCTGGTCAAGGTGGTGCAGCTGGACTGCGCCCAGGACGTCGGCAAGGCGATGAACCCGGACGCCGTCGTCGCCCAGATCCAGGGTGGCTCGGCCCAGGGCCTCGGGCTCGCGGTGATGGAGGAGATCCTGGTCAAGGACGGGAAGGTGCGGAACCCGTCGTTCACCGACTACCTGATCCCGACCATCCTCGACATGCCGCCGATGCGCGTCGACGTCCTGGAGCGGCCCGACCCGCACGCGCCCTACGGCGTCCGCGGCGTCGGCGAACCACCCACGATCTCCGCCACGCCGGCGATCGCCAACGCCATCCGCGCGGCCACCGGCCTCGAGCTGCCGCGCGTCCCCATCCGCCCCGAACACATCACTGGAGTTTGAGATGACCACGTCGATTTCCGCCGAGCAGGAGTGGCTGGCGGAAGCCATCCGCATCGCGGAAACGAACGTCGCGAACGGCGGCGGCCCCTTCGGCGCGCTGATCGTGAAGGACGGCGAGATCGTCTCCACCGGCGTCAACCGCGTCACCGCGAACCTCGACCCGACCGCGCACGCCGAGGTCGTCGCCATCCGCGCGGCCTGCCAGGCGCTGGGCACCTTCACGCTGGACGGCTGCGTGCTCGTCTCCAGCTGCGAGCCGTGCCCGATGTGCTTGTCCTCGGCGCTGTGGGCGCGCGTCGACAAGGTCGTCTACGCCGCCGACCGCGACGACGCGGCCAAGGCCGGCTTCGACGACCGTGCCTTCTACGAACTCTTCGACCGTCCCCGCGACACGTGGACCGTCCCCGTCACGCGACTGTCCGCAAAGGACGGTTTCGCGCCCTTCGCGGCCTGGCTCGACAAGAGCGACCGCACCGACTACTGACCTCACCGCTTACTGACCCACAAGGCCAGCTGACCGGAGCATTCCCGAAGAGAACGTCCCGCTCGCCCAGGCACGGTGTTGTGCCTTGGCCTGGCCGAGCACACCCACCGGCAAGGGCAGGACGCATGACCCAGGCAGAAACCAAGGACCCCGTACGCGACGAAGTACCCGAACCGCCACCCGGCCGCAGGACGCTGCTGGACCGGCTCTTCGAGATCCGCGCCCGGCAGACCACGATCGGCCGCGAAGTCCGCGGCGGCCTCACGACGTTCGTCGCGATGGCGTACATCGTGCTGCTCAACCCGCTCATTCTCGGCGCCGCCACCGACATCACCGGCGCCCGGCTGTCCGCCGCGCAGGTCACGACGGCGACCGCGCTGGCCGCCGCCGTGATGACCATCCTCATGGGACTCGTCGGCAACGCGCCCCTCGCGCTGGCCGCCGGCCTCGGCATCAACGGCATCGTCGCGTTCCAGATGGCGCCGACGATGACCTGGCCCCAGGCGTTCGGGCTCGTCGTGCTCGAAGGCGTCTGCATCGTGCTGATGGCCGTCAGCGGCGTCCGCGAGCGGATCATGAACGCCATCCCGCGGCCGCTCAAGACGGCGATCACCGTCGGCATCGGGCTCTACATCGCGCTGGTCGGCCTGGTCAGCGCCGGGTTCGTGACCCGGGTGCCGGACGCGGCGGAGACCACCGTCCCGGTGCGCCTCGGGGCGAGCGGGCACCTGCACGGCTGGCCGATCGTGGTGTTCTGCTTCGGCCTGCTGCTGATGATCGTGCTGATGGCCCGCAAGGTGCCGGGCGCGGTGCTGATCAGCATCGGCGTGGCGACGGTGTTCGCCGTCGTGCTGCACGAGGGGTTCGGCGTCGGCGGCTGGGGCCTCACCTCCCCGGCCCTGCCCGACCACGTCGTCGCGGCGCCGGACTTCGGGTTGTTCGGCCACATCGACCTCTTCGGCGGGTTCGCCTCAGCGGGTGCGCTCGCGGCCACGGTCTTCCTGTTCACGCTGGTGCTGTCCGGGTTCTTCGACGCGATGGGCACGATCACCAGCGTCTCCGACGAGGCCGGCCTGTCGAAGAACGGCAAGGTCCCGCGGATGGGCCGGATCCTGCTGGTCGACGGCGCGGGCGCGATCGCCGGCGGGGTCACCGGCTCGTCGCCGAACACGGTCTTCCTGGAGTCCGCGGCCGGTGTCGGGGAGGGCGCCCGGACGGGCCTCGCCAGCGTCGTCACCGGGCTGCTGTTCGCCGGGACGCTGCTGTTCACGCCCCTCGCCGGGGTCGTCCCGGCCCAGGCCGCGGCGCCCGCGCTGGTCGTCATCGGCGGCATGATGGTCGCCCAGTGCCGCAACATCCCGTGGCACGACCCGGACTACACCATCCCGGTGTTCCTGACCGCGGCCCTGATCCCGTTCACCTACTCGATCACCAACGGTGTCGGCGCGGGCCTGATCGCGTTCGTGCTGATCAAGATCGGCCGCGGCAAGTGGCGCGAAGCCGGCTGGCTGCTTTCCCTGCTGGCGCTGGTGTTCGCGGTGTACTTCGCCGTCGACGGCGTCGAAGCCCTCTTCCGTTAGGAGTTCCCGGTGGCCTTGATGTTCTTCAACGGCGGCGCCATGCGCGGCGAACCGCTGCACCACCTGCTCGACGGCTCGCCCTTCGTGACGAGCGCCAAGACCGCGCCGAAGTACCGGTTCTACGCCGTCGGCGAGCAGTGCCCGGCGCTGTACCCGGTGTCGCACGGCGGCGCGGCGGTGACCGGCGAGGTGTACGACGTCTCGCTGGACGCGTTGCGGGACAAGGTGCTCCCGTCCGAACCGCACGAGCTGGAGCTGGGTGTGGTGGAGCTGGCCGACGGCAGCTCGGCGTTCGCGATGCTGCTGCGGCGGCCCTACACCTCGCATGTCGCCCTGCGGGACATCACCGAGGTCGGCGACTGGCGGGCGTACAAGGCGAGCGCGTGAGGGTCCTGGTCGCGCCCGACAAGTTCAAGGGGTCGCTGACCGCGGCCGAGGTGGCGTCGGCGGTGGCCCAGGGCCTCGCCGACGTCCACCCGGCCCTCCAGGTGCAGTGCCTCCCGGTGGCGGACGGCGGTGACGGCACGGTCGACGCGGCCGTCGCCGCCGGCTTCCGCCGGGTCCGGGTGCCGGCGCGCGGGCCGACCGGGTGGCCGCTGACCGCCTGTTACGCGGTGCGCGGCGACACCGCCGTCGTCGAGCTGGCCGAAGCGTCCGGGCTGCACCGCCTGCCCGGTGCGCCGGCGCCGCTCGAGGCCACCAGCGCGGGCACCGGTGACGTCATCGCGGCCGCCCTGCGCGCGGGGTGCCGCCGGATCGTCCTCGGCGTGGGCGGCAGCGCCTGCACCGACGGCGGTGCCGGGATGCTGGCGGTCTTGGGCGCCCGGCTCCTGGACGGCGCGGGTCGCGAGCTGCCGCCCGGCGGGGCGGCCCTGAGCCGGCTCGCCGCGCTCGACCTGTCCGGTCTGGACCCGCGGTTGTCCGAAGTGGACATCGAGCTGGCGAGCGACGTCGACAACCCGCTGTTCGGTCTCAACGGTGCCGCTGTGGTCTACGGGCCTCAGAAGGGTGCGTCGCCCGACGACGTCGAGGTGCTGGACGAGGCGCTGCGGCACTGGGCGTCCCACGCCGGCCCGGAGTTCGCCGAGCGGCCGGGCGCGGGCGCGGCCGGGGGAGTGGGGTTCGCCGCGATGGCGGTGCTCGGTGCCCGGATGCGTCCGGGCATCGGATTGCTGCTGGAGCTGCTGGGCTTCGACGATGCCCTGGCCGGTGCGTCGCTGGTCGTCACCGGCGAGGGATCACTGGACCGGCAGACGCTGTCCGGCAAGGCCCCGGCCGGCGTCGCCCGGGCGGCGGCGGACAAGGGTATCCCGTGCGTCGCGGTCGCCGGACGCTGTCAACTGTCCACTGAGGAGCTTTCGGGCGCGGGCATTTCGGCCGCTTACGCGCTGACGGACCTCGAACCCGACCCGGCCCGCTGCATGGCCGACGCTTCCACGCTGCTGCGGCGGTTGGCCCACCGGGTCGCGGTCGATCGGCTCTGAACAGCCGTTACGCCGGTTTTGTTATCATCGGAACCATGGCGACGAAGACAGCGGCGGACACCCGCGAGCGGATCCTCGAGGCCGCGGCGGCCCTGCTGGTCGCCGAGGGCCGCGACGGTTTGTCGACCCGAGCGGTGAGCGCGGCCGCGGGCGTCCAGCCGCCGGCGCTGTACCGGCTGTTCGGCGACAAGGACGGCTTGCTCGACGCGGTCGCGGCGTACGGCTTCGACGAGTACCTGACGAGCAAGCGCGAGCTGGGCTCGACCGGCGACGCGGTCGAGGACCTCCGGCGCGGCTGGGACCTCCACATCGAGTTCGGCTTGTCCCGCCCGGAGTTCTACGTCCTGATGTACGGCGACGCCCGCCCGGGCCGCACCTCCCCGGCGGCGCGCGAGGCCGAAGCGATGCTGCACGCCATCGTCACGCGAGTCGCCGAAGCGGGCCGGCTGCGGATGAGCGTCGAGCGCGCGGCGCGGCTGGTCCACGCGACCGGCATGGGCGTGGTGCTGAACCAGATCGCGACGCCGCTCGAAGAACGCGATCCCGAGCTGTCGGTGACGGCCCGCGAGACGGTACTGGCCCGGATCCTGACGGAGGAGTCGACGCCGTCGGGCGCGGACGACCTCCCGGGCCGGGCGATCGCCCTGCGGGCGGGGCTGGCCGGGACGACGGCGTTGACCGACGCCGAGCGGGTCCTGCTCTCCGAGTGGCTGGACCGCATCGCCGACGCCTGAGGCGGCAACCGAATCACCGTGTCGTCTCGCTGATCACGCGTGTCGACCCTCCAGACACGCATGCCGGCGTTCTGATCACGGCTGGCCCGGTGGACCTTGTGACGGGAACGCCGGCACGCGTGATCAGGAAGCCGACACGCGTGATCGGAGGGACGACACGGCGTTCGGGTGTCGGGGTGGTTGCCGAGTCGGCCGTCAGGGCTGGATCGGTTCAGAACTATCGGACATTGCCTGTCATCGCTCCGTGGCCCAATATGTTGCGGCCCGCAACATATTGCGACAACGACGTCGGAGGGTCCCGATGATCAGCTGGAAAGCGGTCCTGGCCTGCGCTGGAGTGAGCGTTCTGCTCGCCGGCGCACTGCCCGGCACGGCGCTGGCGAGTGGCACGGCGACGGACTGCTGCGGCGGTGGTGCGTCCTGGGCCACGGGCAACAAATCCGCCCTCGGCACGTCGACGACCAGCGCGAGCCCGGTGTGGTTCACCGTGGCGAACGGCGTCACGTCGGAGGTGTTCTACCCGCGCGCCGACGTCCCGAACATGCAGGACATGCAGTACGTCGTCACCGACGGGAGCAGCTTCGTCGACCTGGAACGCGACAACACCAACCACGTCGTCACCATGCCGGACGAGAAGGCGCTGCAATACACCGTCACCAACACCGCCAAGAGCGGGAAGTACCGGATCACCACCGACTACGTCACCGACCCGGCCCGCGCCACGCTCGTCACCAACACCCGGTTCCAGTCCCTCGACGGCGGCAGCTACCGGCTCTACCTCCTGGCCAACCCGTCGATGGCCGGCGGCGGCGCCCACGATAACGCCTGGTGGGACGGCAGCGGCCTCCTGGCCAGTGGCACCGAGACGCTCTTCGGCGGCGCGGCCACCACCGTCGTCTCCGCACTGCGCGTCTCGACCGGCTTCACCGCGCACGACGACGGCTACACCGGTGCGGGCAGCGACTGCCTGACCGACCTGCGTGCCGACAAGACCCTGAACAACCAGTTCGACACCATCTCCGGCACCGGCAACGTCGTCCAATGTGGACAGATTCCGGTCGGCGCGGACACCACGTTCACCGTCGCGCTCGGCTACGGCGGCACCGCGGCCGCCGCGACGTCGGCCGCGAGCGGGTCGCTGAGCAGCGGGTTCGCCGCCACCTCGAGCGCCTATCGCAGCGGCTGGAACTCCTACGTCGGCAGCCTGAAACCCGCCCCTGCCAGCGTTTCGGGGGACACCCAACGCCGTCGCGCCTACTACGTCGCGGCGATGGCGCTCAAGACCGCCGAGGACAAGCAGCACCCGGGCGCGAGCGTCGCGGGCCTGGCGACGCCGTGGGGCGACTACACCAACGGCGACCAGCTCAACGACGGCTACCACCGCGTCTGGGGCCGTGACCTCTACCAGCAGGCGACCGGCCTGCTCGCCGCCGGCGACGCCGCGCAGGCCAAGCGGATGGCCCAGTTCCTCTGGAACTCCCAGTGGATCGGCAGCCCGACCGCGGGTGACGGCGTGACGTACCCGGCCGGTTCGTTCCCGCGCTACAGCCCGGTTTCCGGCGTCGCCGGGGCCAGTGCGCAGCAGCTCGGCTGCTGCGAGCAGCTCGACCAGGACGCCGACGCGATCCTGCTGGCCTGGCTGACCGGCGTCACCGACGCCTCGACCTACGCCAAGGTCAAGACGACGGCCAATCACATCGTCGCGACCGGCCCGGACACCACCGAGCGGTGGGAGGAGCAGTACGGCAAGTCGCCGTCGTCGATCGCCGCCGAGATCGCCGGGCTCGTCGCGGCCGGCGCGATCGCGCGGGCCAACGGCGACACCGCGAGCGCGACGTCGTGGGAGTCCACCGCGGACTCCTGGCGCAACTCCCTGGTGGGCTGGACGGTCACGACGTCCGGTTACTGGGGCGGCCACACCTACTACGAACGCCTCGACCGCAGCGGCAACCCGAACGACACGGGCACGATCTGCTTCGACGAAGGCTGCTTCTACGAGCACGACGTCACGGACTTCGGGTTCCTGGACCTGGTCCGCCTCGGCATCCGGTCGGCGAACGACACCACGATCGCGAACTCGGTCGCCCCGACCGCCGCCGCGTCCGACGGCAACTCGACGGTGCAGGTGACGCTGCCCAACGGCGACGTCTACTTCCACCGGTACGCCCACGACAACTACGGCGAGAGCACGTCGAACTGCAGTGGCTGGCCCGCGGGCGGCGCGCAGCGGTTCGGCCGGCTGTGGCCGGTGCTGTCGGGGGAGCGCGGCCAGTACGAGCTGGCCAACGGCCGCTCGGCGGCGGTGTACCTCAAGTCGATGGCGGACTCGGCCAACGACGGCTACTTCGTGCCCGAGCAGGTCTGGGACCGCGCCGACGTCGGCTGCTTCGGCCTCGGCCGCCCGACCGGCAGCGCGGGCCCGCTGATGTGGGCCGAGGGCCAGTACCTCCGGCTCGCGCAGAACATGG
Organism: Amycolatopsis sp. NBC_01307; assembly: GCF_035975215.1. Lineage (NCBI taxonomy): Bacteria > Bacillati > Actinomycetota > Actinomycetes > Pseudonocardiales > Pseudonocardiaceae > Amycolatopsis > Amycolatopsis sp. NBC_01307. The sequence goes on from NZ_CP108403.1 coordinate 2,732,383, forward strand.
ACGCGGGCCACAACCTCGACACGCCGTCGATCGTCAAGGCCCGTTACGGCACCTGAGCGGCCAGCTTCCGGGCCCGGGTCAGCAGCTTCTCGACCCGGGCCCGCAGCTCGGGCGTCTCCTGACCGAGGTCCGGCAGCAGATTCGTGTAGTCCGACACGAGACTCCGGTAGCCGCGGACGAACTTGCTCTTGGCCTTCTCCCGCGCGTACCGCTTGTCCAGGTCGATGATCTCCTGGGCGAGGACCGCGGCCGCCGCCGACAGTTCGGTTCGCGCGTCCGCTTCGGCGTCACGGCGTTCCTGACGGGCCAGCGCCGTGCGGGCGGTCCGGCGGGCGGCCAGGTAGAGCGCGGCCGCACCCAGGAGCACGGCCGCGATCGCGGCCACCGCGACGAGGTAGCGCGGCAGGGACGGGCTGACCGTGCGGCCGCCGTCGGGGATCGCGCCGGAGCGGACCAGCAGGTCGTAGTTGACGACCGCCACTTTCAGCGCGTCGACCGGGTTGTTCGTGAACGCGTCGATGCCGTTGCCGATCATCGACTCCGCGACGAACGCCTTGCCGAAGTTCTCGTCGTCCTTGTCCGGCAGCTGGGAGCAGCCGTACTTCTCGAAGTCGTCGCCATCGCGGCTGAGCATCAGGGCGAGGGTGCCGTCGGCCGCGCCGGACACGCTGTCGCACGCGTCGCTCAGGTCGGTGCCCGGCTCGAGGAACGCGACGGTCAGCCGCCGGTTGCCGATCACGCGTTCCGCGGCGGCCTGGTCGATCGCGACGCCGGGCGCGGCGTACACCGACGACGTCCGCAGCTGCCGGGCGACGGGTGAGTCGAACACGCCCGCAGACCACACCGCCCAGCCCGCCAGCACGAGGCAGCCGAGCACCGCGACGCCGAACGCGCTGCGGAAGAACCGTTTCACGCGAGCCTCCCCTGCAGAAACGCGGCCGGCCGGTAGTCCGCGCGGCCCAGCAGCTCGGCGGTGGTGTCCAAATCGGACTCGGCCGCGTCGAGCAGACCGTGTACGTGCTTGTCCGGCAGCTTCTGGTCGAACGCTTCGCGGGCCGCCGTCAGCTGGGTGATCCCGCGGGTGAGCGACGCGTCCGACGCGCCGCCGGTGAGGCCCGAGATCTCCACGGCCAGTGCGGTCAGACCGGCGAGCCGGGCGGGTACGCCGACCCCGGTGCCGGGCCGGCCGGGCCGCAGCACCTTGCGCGCCGACAGGGCGAGGAACCCGACCGCGCAGGCGGCGAAGAGCCACGGCAGCGCGGGCAGCGCGACGCGGACGGGGTCGAACGGCACGTAGGGCAGCGGGCGGTCGAACAGCCCGGCGTAGCGGATGGCCGTGACGCGGTCGAGCCAGGCGCCCAGGACGTTGCGCTGGGGGTAGGCGTACTCGCTGAGCCGGTCGCCGAACTGGCCGTAGAAACTGGCCGTGGCGACGTCGGCGAACGCGGCGGCCGACGGCCCGTCGTACTCCACCCACGAGCCGTACATCGCCACGATCGGGCGGCCGGGGAACTCCTTGGCCAGCGCCGGGCCGTAGTGGATCAGCGGCTGACCGGCCGGCTGCTGCGGCAGTGCGACGTACAGCGGCTGGGCGCCGGGGAACGCCGCCGTCGACGCCGGGACGTCCTTCATCGTCGCTCCCGGCGCGATGAACCGGCCGGTGCTCTGGAGCGCCGCGGTGGCCGCGGTCAGTTCGCCGGCGGTCGGGTCGCGCCGGGCGAGCGCGGGCTGGTCGGGCGCGTCCGGCTGGTGGTTGAGGTGGGCGACCAGGGTGGTCAGCGACTCGGTGACGTCGCCGGTGGCGAACTGCCGGATCCACTCGCCCGCGCGGTCGGCCGAGGCCTGGAGGACGCCGCCGCTGACCTCGGTGCCGATGACGCGGACGGTCGCGTCGTCGACGTCCCGCAGCCGGGCGCTGTCGTCCTTCTTGAGCCCGGGCGGCGCGACGAGGATGCGGGCCCCGGCGCTGCCGGCCGCGGCCTTCACGGCCTGGTCGTCCCAGGTCGCGATCGAGCCGGGCAGCCGCACGACGGGCGCGGCCTTGACCATCGCCGTCAGCTGCTCGGTGGACGGGATGGTCGCGCCGCTCAGCTCACCCGCGGAACCCTCCGGGATCGGGTCGGCGCCGGCGGGCGCCTGGCCGTAGCTGACCTGGGTGCTCTGCTTCTGCACCAGGAGGAACGCCACCAGCACGACGACGGCCACGGCGAGCAGGATCCACCGCACCCGGTCCGGCCAGTGCCTAATCACGGGCTGCTTCGTCACAGTCGGCTCAGTCACGGGCGGCCCGCCACAGTTCGTCGGCCCGGACGGCGTGGTCGTGGGCCGACTCGGCCGCCCGCGGCCCGCCGTGCGCGGCGGCGAGGGTCTCGGCGCGGGCGAGGAGCTGCTCGGCTTCCGGCTGGGACGTCGTCGCGGCGTCGCGGCTCACGGCGGCGCTGTCGATCGCGGCCCGCGCGGCCGACCAGGCGGTCCGCCGGCGCAGGTCCCGGTCCCGCAGCCGCGGCACGGCGACCACCCCGGCCCCGGCGACGACGACCACCACCACGGCGACCACCCACACCACCCACGTCATCCCGGTCCACCTCCGCTAGTCGGGGAGGAGATCATTCTGGCTGGCGTGGCTGGGGAATGTGACAACGTTGCCGCATCGTGTCCCAGAAGATCACCGGACCAAGTGGACGGTCTTCGCGGCCGGGACGAACCTCGCGCTCTGGCCGCGGGTGAGGGTGACGCTGTCCGTCTCGAGGCCGTCGCCGAACGCGACCAGGCGGTCCGACTCGACCTCGATCGTCAGCGGCGCCGACGTCAGCTCGCCTTCGGTGTGCGACGTCCCGGTCGTCGGCGACGGCCACGCCTCGCGCACGAACCAGACCAGCCGCGCCTCGCCGGGCGCGGGCAGGCGCAGCGGGCTGCGGCGTTCCTGCCACACCGAGCCGCACCAGCCCGTCGCGCCGGTGCCCGTCCCGACCAGGATCCCCGACGACGCCTGGCGTTCCGTCGGCCTGCCACCGACCCCCAGCCGGTAGCGGGCCGTCTGGTGCCCGGCGTGGCCGAGGTAGATCTCGTTGAGCGCCAGCAGTCGCTGGCCGTCGTCCGCGGTGAACTCGGCCATCGTCCGGTGCTCGACGTTCCCGGTGGCGCGCACCAGGTCCGCGACCGCCGCGGCCGGGTGCCGCACCAGCACCCCGGGCGCGCCCGGCGCGATCCCGACGACCGGCTGGCCGTCGAGGTACTTGGCGACGTTGGCGACCAGCCCGTCCTGACCGACCACGACGACGACGTCCTCCGGGGTGAACAGGAACCGCGAGAGGTCGCCGCGTTCGACCTCGCCGCGGCGCCAGTCGAGCGGGATCGCCGCCGACGCCGTGGACAGAGCCGTGCGTACTGCGGCGTCCGCCTCCGTCACCTCGGCCAGGTCACGCCCGCGCGTGCGCAGGAAGAACTCGGCCTGGCCGCGGGTGCCGTGCCGGGCGAGCAGCTCGTCGAGCTCGGTGCGCCGGTGCACCAGCACCACGCGCGGGGCGAGGCTCACGACCGCACGCCGAGCTTGGTCAGCAGCGGCGTGAGCAGGTCCGGCGTGAGCACCAGGCTGTCGATCTTCGGCAGGTTCCCGGCCAGCTCCTTGAGCGCCAGCCCGGTGAGCACGCCTTCGGGCAGGTCGCGGTACGCCGCGAGCCGGGCCGCCTCGCCGGCCGCCGCGGCCTCGCCGAGCGCGCGCTGGCCGTCGGCCTTCACCTGCGTCAGCCGCTCTTCCCGCGACGCCTGCGCCTCGGTGTCGATCCGGTTCGCCTGCGCGGCCTCCTCGGCCTGACGCCGGGCGTTCGCGCCGCGCTGGGCGAGCAGCTGCTCCTCGCGGCGGGCCAGCTCGATCTGGCTCTGCAGCTCGTTCTCGCTGATCGCCCGCTCGCGTTCGACGGCCAGCGCGCGCCGCTCGAACGTCGCCCGGTCGGCTTCCTGTTGCACCTTCTCCCGCGCGGTCGTCTGTAGGGCCTTCTCGACCTCCGGCTCGGCGCGGATGGAGACGACGCGGACGTCGAGGACCGCCGAGCCGGTCTGCGAGAGGCGTGTGTCCTCGTCGGCGAGCGCGGCGCGGATCCGGTCGCGGACCGCGCCGACGCCGTCGACGAGCGCGGTGGCCAGGGGAGTGCGGGTGAGCACCTCGACCGCGTACTGCTGGACGTTCTCGGTGAGCAGCCCGCTGATCTGGGCCAGCGGGTCGCTTCTCCAGCGCCCGGTGTCGGGGTCGATCGAGAAGTCGATCCGCTGCGCGGCCAGCGCCGGGTCCACGATCCGGAAGGTCAGCGCGAGCTGCACGGTGACGTCCTGGAAGTCGGCCGTGCGGGCGTGGAACAGCAGCGGCAGCTCGCGGTCGTCGACCGGGACCTCCGAGACGACCGCCGTGAGCGGCCGGTACCAGAACGACAGCCCGAGCCCGTCGTGCGCGAGCTTGCCGCGGCGGTAGTGGCGGATGTGCACGGTCGGGGCGCCGCGCAGGTGCCGGAACCCGAACCGGCGGTTGATGTCGGCCATGAGGACCTCCTCTTATCGTCGGCCTGACGATATGGGGTGGACGGTCTAATCGTCAAGCTGACGATTACCGGCTAGGGTGGTGGCATGGGTCACCCACCGTTCGCCGTTACCGCCGACCTCGTCGTGCTCACCCTGACCGGGGACGAGCTGTGCGCCCTCCTGGTCCGCAGGGGAGTGGCGCCGTTCCTCGGCGGCTGGGCGCTGCCCGGCGGCTTCGTCCGCGCGGACGAGGACCTCGAGGAAGCGGCCCGCCGCGAACTGGCGGAGGAGACGGGCTTGGCGCCGGGCACCGTCCACATCGAACAGCTCGCCGGCTACGGCGCCCCGGACCGCGACCCGCGGATGCGCGTCGTCACGGTGGCCTACCTGGCGCTGGCCCCGGACCTCCCGACCCCGCGCGCGGGCACCGACGCGGCGGACGCGCGCTGGGCCCCGGTCCGCTCCCTGGCGGGCGAAAGCCTGGCGTTCGACCACGACCGGATCCTCGCCGACGGCCTGGAGCGCGCCCGCGCGAAGCTGGAGTACTCACCGCTGGCGACGGCGTTCTGCCCGCCGGAGTTCACGGTCGCGGAGCTGCGCCGGGTGTACGAGCTGGTCTGGGACACCCGCCTCGACCCCCGCAACTTCCACCGCAAGGTGACGGGCGCGGACGGCCTCCTGGAGCCGACGGGCCGGACGACCACCCGCGACGGCGGCCGCCCGGCCCAGCTGTACCGGCGGGGCAAGGCGGAGCTGCTCTACCCACCGATGCTGCGCGGTTGACGCTCAGCCTTCTGGTCCGGCTACGCCGCCCGCGCGGGCACGAGCCGGCGGGCCGCGGACACCAGCGGCATCAGGCGCGTGCCGAGGTTGCGGGCCACCAGACCCCGGCGCGTAGCCGGGATCAGCATGGCCGCGGCCGCCGAGACGTTGCGCTGCTTGGGTTCCACCAGCTTGCGGTGTTCGGCTTCGTACCGCCGGAACGCCGCCGCCGGGTCGCCCGGCGTCCGGCCCAGCTCCTGAGCCAGGGTGTACGCGCCCGCCATCGCCAGTGTCGAGCCGTCGCCGAAGAGGGAGACGCACGAGGCCGCGTCGCCCGCCAGGACGATCCGGCCCGCCGCCCAGCTGTCCATCCGGACACGGCTCACCGAGTCGAAGTACAGGTCGTCCGCGTCGCGCACCTGCGCCAGCAGCTCGGGGACGCGCCAGCCCGTGCCCGCGTACGCCTCGGCGAGCATTTCCTTGTGCAGCGCGGTGTTCCGGTAGTCGAAGCCCGGCACCTCGGCGCCGCGGAACATGAACGCCGCGATCGCGTGGCCGCGCGACGGGTGGACGGCGACCGCGCGGCCCGGCGAGTTGTACATGACCAGTTCCGTGCGGTCGGCCGGCGGCTCGGCCAGCGGCAGCGTCGCGATGTAGACGCCCATGTGCTCGACGAACGCGTGCTCCGGCCCGAACGCCAGCCGCCGCACGCCCGAGTGCAGGCCGTCGGCGCCGATCACCAGGTCGAACCGCCGCGGGGCACCCCGCTCGAAGGTGACGTCGACGCCGCCGTCGTCCTGGTGCAGCTCGGTGATCGAGTCGTGGAAGACGAACTCGGCGCGGTCGGCGGCCGTCTCATAAAGGATGGCCGCGAGGTCCGTGCGCGACAGCTCGACGTCGTCGCCGCTGCCCAGCACACTCATGGCCACCCGGCCGGTGCGCCGGCCCGCGTCGTCGACGAACTTCAACGCCGTGACGTCGGTGCTCGCTTCGCGCAGCTTCCCGGTGAGGCCCATCTCGGCCGCGACGTGGGTGGCGGGGCCGCGGACGTCGACCGGGCTGCCGCTCGACCGCAGCCCCTTGGCGCGTTCGACGACGGTCGGCCGGTAGCCCGCGCGGGCCAGCCAGTAGGCCAGTGTCGGCCCGGCGATGCCGGCGCCGGAGATCAATACCGTCTGCTCGTTCATGGTGGTACCCCCTGGATGATGTTCCTGACCATCGGTCAGTCCCGAAGGTACGCCACTGTCCGACGGTCAGGCAAGCGGCTAGGCTCGGGGGATGACGGAGGCCGACACCCGCGCCCGTATCCTGCGCGCCGCACTGGAGGAGTTCTCGGAGCGCGGCTACCACGCGACCTCGGTGCGTGAGCTGGCCGAACGCGTCGGCGTGACCAAGACCGCGGTGCTCTACCACTTCCCCGGCAAGGCCGACATCGTGACGGCGCTGGCCGAGCCGCTGCTCGACGACCTCGAAGCGACGATGGGGAAGGCCGAGGCCGCCGCCGACCCGCGCGCCGCGGCGATCGAGGGGGTTCTCGACGTGTGGCTGAGCCACCGGTACCTGCTGCGGATGAACCTGCGCGACCTCGGCCTGACGGCGTCGAAAGCGGTGTTCGAGCGCTTCCGCGACGGCATGCTGAAGGCGAACGTGCTGGTCGCGGGCCCGGCCGCGGACCTGGCGGCGCGGGTCCGCGCGGCACAGGCGATCGCGATGCTCAGCGACCCGGTGGTCCTGTTCGCCGACGCCCCGACCGACGAGCTGCGAGCCACGATCCTCGACGGCGTCGCCCGGCTGTTCGGCACGCCGGCGGCTGCTCGCGGCCGCCGGGGGCGACCGAGCGTGATGAGCCCCGAGACGGTGGAGGCGGCCCACCGCCTCTACGACGCCGGCCACTCGGCAGCCGACATCGCGACGGCGCTGGGCGTCTCCCGCGCGACGATCTACCGGCACCTGCCGGACGCGGAATAGTGAGACGACTTATGAGACTTATTGAGACGGCGCCGTGGCCGGGTCCACCGCGACCTCGATGGCCGGCAGCGCCGTGAGCTGCTCCGGCGTCATCCGCTCGGCGGCCGTGAAGACCTTCTGCTGCTGTTCCTTGATCCGCTCGTCGACCAGCCGGCTCAGCTCGAAGGCCAGCCGGCCGGTCTGGCGGACCGTGACGTCGTCCACCAGCGGCCGGACGGCCGACGTGATGACGATGCCCGCGGCCTGGCCGGACTCGGATTGTGAGACGCCGACCGAGTAGTCCTCACGCGGGTTGGTCGCGCCGTCGATCGCGAAGTCGCGGATCCGGCCGAGCAGCTCGTGCCACTCGGCGACCTCCCCCGGCACCTCGGTGGCCTTGACGTCCTCAACGGTCAGGCCCATGCCGCGGTCGCCGGTGTGGAAGCAGCGCGCGTACGAGTTCAGCGCGGACACCCACAGCGACTCGATCAGCACGGCGTCCAGCCGGCCCGGAGGCCGTTCCAGCTCGGCGACGAGACGTTCGCAGCACTTGAGCACGAACTGCAGGTCGTCGAAGATCCCGACGAGGTCGGCCAGGCCCAAGGCGCCGGGCGTCGCCAGCAACCGGGCGGTGGAAGGGGCGGTCGTGGGCTGGGTCATCCGGGCACGCTCCTGACGGTCTGAGCCTCCACCACACCGCATCCGGCGCGCCCCGGCGGTCTCAATTTGCGACACCGAACCCGAGCGTGAACTCCGTCTTCCGCACCTGAAGCCGATACCGCGGCAGCACCCCCGGCCCGCAGGACGCCGACCCCAGGCCGTGCTGGGCGACGTCCAGCGTGAGGTGCACCAGGTCGCCGGCCACCAGATCGGACGTGTGCCGTGCGGCTTCGAGCGCGGCCGACGTCCAGCGGCGGGCCGTGAAGTCGAACGCCGGATCGCCGTCGACGCGGATTCCGGTGCCTTCCGCGTCGGTCAGCCGCAGCCAGCGGACGTCGACGCGGTTGCCGTTCTCCTGCGGGAAGACGTACGGCGTCTGCAGGTCGTCGACGCCGCGGGAGAACCGCCCGATCCGCGCCGCCTGGCGGCTGTCCGGGTACGCCTCGCCGGGGCCGCCGCCGAACCACTCGGCCGAGCCGAACGCGCCCGGGACGGCCATCGTCAGGCCGAGCCGGGGGAGCGTGCCCGCCAGACCGTCGGGCGTGATCTCGACGCGCAGCCGCAGCCGATCGCCGAGCGCCGTCCACGTGTAGTCCGTGAGCAGCCCGGACGCCTGCGCCGGCGGCGCCACCCGGGTCCGCACGACCAGGTCGTCGCCGTCGGCGTCGACGGCGATCACCCGGTGCTGCAGCCGGTGCAGTCCCGCCTCCCACCACTCCGAAGCCGACTCGGCGCGGTCGTTGTCCGTGGTCGCCCGCCAGACGTCCAGCCGCGGCCCCCGCACCGGATGGCCGCCGAGCGCGATCAGCCGGCCGGTCACCGGGTCGAACTCGCCGACGCCCAGCCGCAGCCGCCCGCCGGTGCGGAACACCGGGCCGCGACCCACCGGCCACACCACAGCGGGCGCGGGCGACACCGGCAGCTGACCCCAGCCGACGACGTGTCCGGCCGGAGCCCACGAAGCACCCGACGTCAGCGACGCCGAAACCGTCAGCCAGGATTCACCGCCGGTCGCGGGCAACCGAGGGAGGGGCACCAGCGCGCTTTGTCCGGATTGGACGGTCGGAACGTCGAGAATGCCTTCCTCGACCGGGATTCCCTCGGACTCCAAGACCCAGGTGAACGTGAGGTGCGCGGTGCTCACGAAGTCGTAGTAGTTCGACACCCGGATCCCGCCGGGAGCGGCCTCGATCCGGACCGGCTCGATGATCTTGGCGAACTCCACCAGCCCCGGCGACGGCGTCCGGTCCGGGAAGACGAGCCCGTCGATGACGAAGTTGCCGTCGTGGATCGCTTCGCCGAAGTCGCCGCCGTAGGCGAAGTGGTCGCCGACGAGCAACCCGTGGTCGAGCCACTCCCAGACGAACCCGCCCTGGCAGTTCGGGTACCGCTCGAACAGCTCCCGGTACTCCAGCAGCCCGCCCGGGCCGTTGCCCATCGCGTGACCGTATTCGCAGAGCAGGAACGGCAGGTCACGCCGCCGCGGGTCGACGTCCTCGCGAAGCCCGATCGACTCGACCTCGGCGTGGGTCGCGTACATCCGGCTGTGGACGTCCACATAGGAGCAGTCGTGGTCGCCTTCGTAGTGCACCGGCCGGGTCGGGTCACGGTGGCGCGTCCACTCGGCCATCCGCTCGAGGTTCGGCCCGGTGTGGCTCTCGTTGCCGAGCGACCAGAGGATCACGCTCGGCCGGTTCTTGTCCCGCTCGACCGTGCGCCGCATCCGGTCGAGGTAGGCGTCTTCCCACGCCGGGTCGGCGCTCGGGTTGCGCTCCCACTCCAGCGGCTCGAAGCCGTGCGTCTCCAGGTCGCACTCGTCGATCACCCAGAGGCCGTACTCGTCGCACAGCTCGAGGAACGCCGGATCCGGCGGGTAGTGGCTGGTCCGGACGGCGTTGACGTTGTGCCGCTTCATGAGCAGGACGTCGGCCAGGGCGACGTCGCGGGGCACGGCCCGGCCGGTGCGCGGGTGGTGCTCGTGCCGGTTCACGCCGCGCAGCAGCAGCCGGCGGCCGTTGACCTTCAGCAGGCCGTCGTCGATCGCCACGGTCCGGAACCCGATCCGCACCGGCACCCGTTCGGCCGACGTCGACAGCGAGCCGTCGTACAGCCGCGGCGACTCCGCGCTCCACGGCTCGACCGGCAGCTCCAGCGGTAACCCGGCCGGGTGAGCCGACACCCCCAACTCGGGGATAGCGAGCAGCGCGTCGGCCTCGATCTCGACGCGGACCGTGCCGAGGCCGGTCGTGTGGTCGTAATCCGCGCGGAGCCAGTAGTCGCCGATCCCGCCGACCGGCCGGGCGAGCAGCGTGACGTCGCGGAAGATCCCCGACAGCCACCACATGTCCTGGTCTTCGAGGTAACTGCCGGCCGACCACTGGTGCACGCGCACGGCCAGGACGTTGTCCCGCGGCCGCAGCAGCGGCCCGACCTCGAACTCCGCGGGCAGCCGGCTGCCCTTCGTGACGCCGAGCTCGACGCCGTTGAGCCAGATCCGCGCGCACGAGTCGATCCCGTCGAAGCGCAGCATCGCGGGCCCGGCGGGCCACGACGCGGGCAGGTCGAACCGCCGCCGGTGGTCGCCGGTCGGGTTGGCCGACGGCACGTGCGGCGGGTCGACCGGGAACGGGTACCGCACGTTCGTGTAGGCGGGCTTGCCGTACCCGTGGAGCTGCCACATCGACGGCACCGGGAGTTCGTCCCACGCCGAGTCGTCGAAGTCGTCGCGCTCGACGCCGGCCGGCGCGGCGGCGACGGCGGAGAAGAGCCGGAACCGCCAGGTGCCGCTCAGCGACAGCGCCGGCGCGTCGGAGGTGAAGGCCGCGCGCGGCGGCACCGAGCCGTGGCCGGGGCCCGGGTCTTCGACGTACGACATGACGTCCCTTCAGCCCTTCATGGCGCCGGCCGTGCGGGCGACGTCGTGGATCCCCACCTGCCGACGTCCGAGTATGCCCGCCGGAATGCGGGAAGGCCTCCTCGGCGGCTCGGGATTGCCGTCGAGGAGGCCTTCGCTCACCCGGCTGTTATTCGGCCGGGACGCGTTCGCGGCGTTTCGAGATGACCCGCCAGCCGACCGCGAGCACGATCGCCAGCACCGGGATCGAGTAGAACGCGATTTTCTCGGCGCCGTCGGAGAAGCCCATCAGCACCACCACCAGGGCGAGGAACGCCAGCGTCGCCCAGCCGGAGTACGGCGCCCATGGCATCCGGTACGAGGGCCGCTCCAGCTCGCCGCGCAGCGCCGCCTGGCGCAGCCGCATCTGGCAGAAGATCAGCGTCGCCCACGTCGTGATCACGCCCAGTGACGCGATCGCGATGGCGATGTCGAACGCCTCCTTCGGCACCAGGTAGTTCAGCACCACGCCGAGCAGGTAGGCGATCGAGGTGAACATGATGCCGCCGTAGGGGACCTGCCGGCGGTTCATCCGGCCGACGAACGCCGGCGCCTCGCCCTTGTCGGCCAGCGAGCGCAGGATCCGGCCGGTCGAGTAGAGCCCGGAGTTGACGCTGGAGAGCGCCGCGGTCAGCACGACGGCGTTCATCACGTCGCCGATGCCCGGGATGCCGAGGCGGCTGAACACCGTCACGAACGGGCTCTCGTCGCCGTTGTAGAACGGCCAGGGCAGCAGCATCGCCAGCATCAGCACCGAACCGACGTAGAACACGCCGATCCGCCAGACCACGCCGTTGATCGCCTTGGGCAGGACCTGGCGCGGATTCTTCGTTTCGCCGGCCGCGATGCCGACGACCTCGATGGCCGAGTAGGCGAAGATGACCGCCTGCAGCGTCATCAGGGCGACGCCGATGCCGGCCGGGAAGAATCCACTGTGGTCGGTCAGGTTGTGCACGCCCGCCGGGGTACCGCCGATGTCGGCGCTGGTGAACACCAGCCCGAGCGCGGTGATCAGGAAGACGACGATGGCCAGCACCTTGACCACCGAGAACCAGAACTCCAGCTCACCGAACAGCTTCACCGAGACCAGGTTCACGGCCAGCAGGACGCCGAGGGCGACCAGGGCGGTGATCCACTGGGGCACGTCCGGCAGCCACTTGTGGACGTAGATCGCGACCGCGGTGATCTCCGCGATGCCGGTCATCGCCCAGTTCACCCAGTACATCCAGCCGGAGGCGAAGCCGGCCCACGGCCCGATGAACTTCCGGGCGTAGGTGACGAAACTGCCGGAGCTCGGCTCGTGCAGCACGAGCTCGCCGAGCGCGCGCATCACGAAGTAGGCGGCCACCCCGCAGATCGCGTAGGAGAGGACCAGCGACGGACCGACCTGGTGGAGCTTGCCGCCGGCGCCGAGGAAGAGCCCGACACCGATCGCGCCGCCGATGGCGATCATCTGCACTTGGCGGTTGCCGAGCGCTTTCGAGTAGCTTTCACCTTTTTCGGTGAGCAGCGAGGAATCCATGGTTGCCAGACGCTAGAGGCGTTAGCCGCAAGTGACCAAGCACACTAAGGAAGACTTAAGGTGTGCGAGAGATCACCTCGATGGTTTCCCGCGTGTTTCCCGTTTCGATTTGACAAGATCACCTTCGACCCCGAATCCTCGCGCGTCCCGCCCGCCTCTACGCTACGGCCGTGGATCTCGCGGCGCTGCTGGACCGGATCGCGGACGACGTCGCACCCGAGGTCGGCCGCGGCGCCGTCGCGGACTACATCCCCGCCCTGGCCCGGGTCCGGCCGGGGTTCGGCATCGCGGTGGCCGATGTGGACGGTGCCGTGCACGGCGCCGGCGACTGGCTGCGGCCGTTCTCCGTGCAGAGCATGTCGAAGGTCTTCACCCTCGCCCTGGTGCTGGCCCGCGGCGACGACGTCTGGACGCGCGTGGGCCGCGAACCGTCCGGAGACCCGTTCAACTCCCTGGTGCAGCTGGAACACGAGGACGGCATCCCGCGCAACCCGTTCATCAACGCGGGTGCGCTGGTGGTGACCGACGAGCTCACCTGCCACGGCGACGCCGTGGGCGCGCTGCTCGGTTTCCTGCGCGCGGAAAGCGGTCGCGCGGACATCGACGTCGACGCCGAGGTGGCCGCGTCCGAGGCCGGCCACGCCGACCGCAACCGCGCGCTCGCGTACTTCATGGCCTCCTACGGCAACATGCGCAACCCGGTACCGTCCGTTTTGGACCAGTACGTCCGCCAGTGCTCGATCGCGATGTCCTGCCGCGACGTCGCCCGCTCGGCGCTGTTCCTCGCCCGCCACGGCATCCGCAACGACGGCACCCGCCTGCTCGGGCTCAGCTCGGCGAAGCGCATCAACGCCGTGATGCTGACGTGCGGCACCTACGACGCCGCGGGCGAGTTCGCCTACCGCGTCGGCCTCCCGGGCAAGAGCGGCGTCGGCGGCGGCATCGTGGCGATCGTCCCGGGCCGCTGCGCGGTCTGCGTCTGGAGCCCGGGTCTGGACGCCCGCGGCAACTCGGTGGCGGGCGTCGCGGCCCTCGACCGCTTCACGACGCTGACCGGCTGGTCGGTCTTCTAACGCAGGTAGTTGTAGACGCTCGCCCGCGAGATGCTCAGCAACTCGGTCAACGCCGGCACCGCGTTCTTCAGCTCCAGGAACCCGCGCGCCTTCAGCAACCGAACGAGGTCCTTCTTCCCGGCCGCCGGGAGGGTGCGCGGGGTGTGGCCGCGGTCGGCCGCGTAGTCCTCGACCAGCGCGCGCAGCTCGTCGGCCGTGCGGGCCCGCAGGGTCTCGGTCAAGGGTGCCGGGTCGTCGGTGCGGGTGAGGCGGGTCAGGGCGTGGGCGGCCGAGCCGAGCACGGAGACGTCCAGGTTGAGGCACAGGGCCGCGACGTACTCGCCGGCCGCGTTGCGGAGGCCGATCGACGTGCTCTTGGCCGGGCGGCCGTCGGGGAAGCGGTTCGGGTAGTTCTGCAGCACGTCCGGGAACGCGGGGTCGGCGATCCGGGCCAGGCCCAGCTCGGTCGCCGGGTCGCCGACGGCGCGCCCGGACAGGCCGCCTTCGATCGCGCGCACCGCGTGCGCCGGGTCGCGCAGGTCGTGCAGCACGACCTCGCACAGCCCGGGGAACATCCGGCCGACGGCGTGCGCGATCTTCTCCGCCTCGCGCAGCAGCAGCTCGTCCTCGGTCATCCGAGCAGCTCCCGCAGCTTGTCCGGCGCCTTCAGCCCGGATCCGGTGAGCACGACGACGGTGGTCTCGCCCGGCCGGATCGCGCCGCGTTCACGGAACACGTCGATCGCCGCGGCGGCGCTCGCGCTGGTCGGCTCGGCGTAGAGGCCGAGGGACGCGAGGCGCCGGGCGGCCGCGGCGATGGCGTCTTCCTCGATCGCGGCCGTGTCGCCGCCCGAGCGCCGGATCGCCGCGACGACCTCGGGGAGCCGGATGGGGTGCCGGATCGCGGTGCCTTCGGCGACGGTCGGGGCGAACGGCGGTGGCTGCCGGTCGTGGAACGCGGCGTCGATCGGGGAGCAGTTGCGGGGCTGCGCGACGAGCAGACGCGGCCGTCGCGCGATCGAACCGGCGGCCAGCAGCTCGCCGAACCCGAGGTCGAGGCCCAGCACGATGCTGCCGGCGTCGGCGACCGTGACGACCGCGTCCGGCGCGCGGAACCCCAGGTCCTCCCACAGTTCGTAGGCGAGGGTCTTGGTGCCTTGCAGGAAGAACGGGTGCCAGTTGTGGCTGGCGTAGGTCGTCGACGCCGAGCGCCGGACCGCCTCGGCGGCGGTGTCGTCGCGGGTGCCGGGCACGAGCTCGACGGTCGCGCCGTACGCGCGGGTCTGCAGGACCTTGGCGGCGGACGTCCCCTCGGGGGCCAGGACGGTCGCGGCGATCCCGGCGGCGGCGCTGTAGGCCGCGACCGACGAGCCGCCGTTGCCCGAGCTGTCCTCCAGCAGTTCCGTGACGCCGGCGCCGGCCAGCGCCGCGACCATCACGCTGGATCCGCGGTCCTTGAAGCTGCCGGTCGGGCTGAACCACTCGAGCTTGAACCGGACCTCGGCCTCGCCCCACGGCTGCCGGACCAGGGGAGTGCAGCCCTCGCCGAGCGAGAGCGGACGCAGGTCGCCGGGCAGGGCGGCGCGGTAGCGCCAGAGCGACCGGACGCCGGTGTCGACGTCGCCGGGCGTCAGGCCGGGCCGTGGCGCGACGGTGAGCGGGGCGCCGTCGTCACCCCGCCAGCGCCGCGGGTCGCCCGGGTAGCGCGTCCCGGATCGCTCGTCGGCGTACCAGTACTCCACGACCACCTCCACGTTGGACAGTTGGTCCAAGAGTAGACGTCGTGTCTACGGTTACCGACAAGTACGCGAAATGTTTTCAGCTTCTTCTCAGGAAAGATCCGTAACGCGCGTGGCGGAGATTTCGATCTCGGCCGCGCGGGGACCGGTATCCGGGGGTACCGATGGTGTCCGGGCGAATACCCGCAGTCGCCTGCGCGGGCGGGTGCGCCCTGGTGTCCGGGCGCGGGGACTCGGCTCTTCCGGGTCGTGTGAACACGGGGAATCCGGGAGTGTAGCGAATCCACAGTGGACTCGCGGGGGTGTGGCGAGCCCGGTCCGGTCTTTTACGATTATTCTTACGGGGCGTCCGCAAAATTGCCGGGTGAATAGTCCCCACGTGATCTGCGGCACGGTTCCGGGTTAATGCCGTGACGGCTTCGGCGCGTGGCCGATTTTACCGTCACGACACTTCGCGTTGGCTCCCGGGAAACAGTGGACCCGCCGGACGGAGTGGTCCGGTGTGGCCAGTCCCGCTGCGTCCACCGGGTGAGATGGCTTGCCCCGTATGGAGGTGTGGGACACGTGTACCACGAGGTATGACTATTGACCGCCGTACAAGGCAATCCCGCGTCCGATCCCGTCCCGTGGTACGTGACGGCCGCGTTAAATTCTTGCGTCTCCAGCCTGGTCGCTCCCGAATTTTCTGCACAACCACCACGAATTCGTGGTGGGTTGTTGACGGAACGGGATGAACGCGCTTAAGTACTCCCCGTTACCCCATCACCCCCTTTCGTGCGTAGCGGGAGTTCCCATGCGTGTCTCGAAAGACGTTCGCGAACCGGCTGTGCCGGTCGTCGCCGTCTCGCCGCTCGCGTGGCCTTCCGCGCGGGGCGTCGCGGCCGCCGCGCGCGGTGGCGGGCTCGGCGTGCTCGACCTCACCGGCCCGGGCGGCACCGCTTCGGAAGAGCTCGCCCTCCTGGCGGAATGGGGGATCCCGGCCTTCGGGATCCGGCTCACGCGCCTGGCCGCGGGCACGGAGCTGCCCGAAGCCGCCGGCACCGTCCTGCTGACCGAGGACTCGCCGTGCACCGCGCGCGACTTCCCGGGACGACGGGTGCTGGCCGAGGTCACGAGCCGCGCGTCGGCCGCGCGGGCGGTCGACGGCGGCGCCCACGGCTTGATCGCCCGCGGTCACGAGTGCGGCGGCCGGACGGGTGAGCTGAGCACTTTCGTGTTGCTCCAGGCCTTGCTGGCCGACAAGACCGTCCCGGTCTGGGCGGCGGGCGGGATCGGCCCGCACACCGCGGCCGCCGCCATCGCGGGCGGCGCGGCCGGCGTCGTCGTCGACACCCAGCTCGCGCTCCTGCCGGAGGCGGAACTGCCGTCCGCTCTCACCACCGCCGTCACCGGCCTCGACGGCTCCGAGACCGCGGTCGTCGACGGCGTCCGCGTGCTGTCCCGCCGCGGGACAGCCGTGACGTCGATCGAGGCCGGCCAGGACGTCTTCCTCGCCACCCGCTTCCGCGACCGCTGGGGCACGGTGACCGCGGCCGTGCGCGGCCTCGGCGACGCGATCGGCGACGCGCTGCGCGCGGACGTCACCGTGCTCGGCCCGGGCACCGCCGGCAGCCGCGCGTTCGGCACCACCCAGCCGGTCGCGCAGGGCCCGATGACCCGGGTGAGCGACCAGGCCGCCTTCGCCGCCGAGGTCGCCGCGGGCGGGGCACTGCCGTTCATCGCGCTCGCGCTGTCCGGCCCGGAGCAGACCCGCGAAGTCCTGGAACGCACGCGCGAAGCCGTCGGCGGCGCGCCGTGGGGCGTCGGCGTGCTCGGCTTCGCCGCCGACGACGTCAAAACCGCGCAGCTCGAGGTGATCCGCGAGCTGCGACCCACCCACGCGATCATCGCCGGCGGCCGCCCGGCCCAGGCCGCGGCCCTGGAAGACGCCGGCATCGCCACCTTCCTGCACGTGCCCTCACCCGGCCTGCTGAAGCAGTTCCTCGATGCCGGCGCGCGCAAGTTCGTCTTCGAAGGCTCGGAGTGCGGTGGCCACGTCGGCCCGCGCACCAGCTTCCCGCTCTGGGAGGCCCAGCTCGGCGTCCTCGGCGACTTCCTCGCCAGCACCCCGGACGCCGCCGCGGAGCTGCAGATCCTGTTCGCGGGCGGCATCCACGACGAACGCTCGGCCGCGATGGTCGCCGCCCTCGCCGCGCCGGTCGCCGCCCGCGGCGCCGCCATCGGCGTCCTCATGGGCACCGCCTACCTCTTCACCCACGAAGCCGTCGACGCCGGCGCGGTGCTCCCGCTCTTCCAGCGGCAGCTGCTCGAAGCCCGGCACACCGACCTGCTCGAAACCGCGCCCGGCCACGCCACCCGCTGCGTCCGCAGCCCGTTCACCGAGGAGTACGCCGCGCTCAAGGCGGACCTCGCCGAGCAGGGCGTGCCCAGCCGCGACGCGTGGGAGCAGCTGGAGACGCTCAACGTCGGCCGCCTCCGCCTGGCCAGCAAGGGCATCGAGCGCGTCGGCGCCGACCTGCGGCCGGTCGGCGAAGACCGGCAGCTCACCGAAGGCATGTTCATGGCGGGCGAGGTCGCCGTGCTGCGCTCGGCCGTCACCACGATCGCCGAGCTGCACACCGCGGTCGGCGAAGGCGCGAACGCCTTCCTGCGCGCGCGGGCCGCCGCGGCCGGCGTCACGACGCCGGAGCCGCCCGCGCCGGAACCCCTGGACATCGCGATCGTCGGGATGGCCTGCATGTTCCCGCAGGCCCCGGACCTGGCGTCGTTCTGGGCGAACGTCCTGGCCGGCGCGGACGCCGTCACCGAGGTCCCGCCGCAGCGCTGGGACACCACCCTCTACTTCGATCCCGAGGGCCAAGGCGAGAAGACGCCGTCACGCTGGGGCGGGTTCCTGCCCGAGATCGGGTTCGACCCGCTGCGCTACGGCATCCCGCCGTCGTCGCTGGCCAGCATCGAGCCGGTCCAGCTGCTGGCGCTCGAAGCCGCGCACCGGGCGCTCGCCGACGCGGGTTACGGCGAGCGCGCCTTCGACCGGACGCGGACGTCCGTCGTGTTCGGCGCCGAGGCGGGCAGCGACCTGTCCAACGCGATGAGCTTGCGGACCGTTTTGCCGTCCTACGTGGGCGAGCTGCCGCCCGGGCTCGACGAGCGGCTGCCGAAGATCACCGAGGACTCGTTCCCCGGCGTGCTCGCCAACGTCATCGCCGGCCGGATCGCCAACCGGCTCGACCTCGGCGGCGCGAACTACACCGTCGACGCGGCCTGCGCGTCCTCGCTCACCGCCGTCGACGTCGCCTGCAAGGAACTGACCGCCGGCACCAGCGACCTCGTCCTGTGCGGCGGTGCGGACCTGCACAACGGCATCAACGACTACCTGCTCTTCGCCTCCGCGCACGCCCTTTCGCCGACCGGGCGCTCGGCCACGTTCGACAGCGCGGCCGACGGCATCGCGCTCGGCGAAGGCGTCGGCTGCGTCGCGCTGAAGCGCCTCGCCGACGCCGAACGCGACGGCGACCGCGTGTACGCCGTGATCAAGGGCGTCGGCGCGGCGTCCGACGGGCGCGCGCTCGGGCTGACGGCGCCCCGGCCGGAGGGCCAGCACACCGCGCTGACCCGCGCCTACCGCAACGCCGGCGTCTCACCCGCGCAGGTCGGGCTCGTCGAGGCGCACGGCACCGGCACCGTCGTCGGCGACCGGACCGAACTGAGCACGCTGACCAAGGTCTTCACCGAGGCCGGGGCCGCGCCGGGTGGCTGCACGATCGGCTCGGTGAAGTCCCAGATCGGCCACACCAAGTGCGCCGCCGGCCTCGCCGGGCTGATCAAGACGGCGATGGCGCTGCACACCGGCGTCAAACCGCCGACCCTGCACGTGACCGCGCCGAACCCGGCGTGGGACGCCGCGACCAGCCCGTTCGTGTTCCAGTCGGCGCCGCAGCCGTGGAGCGCGCCGCCCGCCGAGCGGATCGCCGGGGTCAGCGCGTTCGGCTTCGGGGGCACCAACTTCCACGTCGTGCTCGGCGCGCACGACGGCGTCCCGCCCGCCCAGGTCGGCGACGAGTGGCCGGCCGAGCTGTTCACCTTCGCGACGGACGCGGCGGCGCGGGACCTGCTGGCGCTGGCCGAGGACGTCCCGGCGGGCAAGCAGCCGTGGCGCCTGCGGGACCTCGCACTGAGCGCGTCACGCCGGTCCGAGGCGGCCGGTCGGGTCCGGCTCGCCGTCGTCGCGTCCACAGTGGACGAACTGACCGCGTTGCTGCGTCAAGCTTTGTCCGGCGCCGACGCGCCGGGTGTGTACCGCGTCGGGGACTTCGAGCCGGGTGAGGTCGCGGTGCTGTTCCCCGGCCAGGGGAGCCAGCGGCCGGGGATGTTCGCCGAGCTGTTCGTCACGTTCCCCGAGCTGCAGCGCTACCTGCGGCTCGACCCGGCCACCGCCGCGACGGTGTTCGGCCCGGCCGTGTTCGGCGAACCGGCGCGGCACGCCTTTGCCGACCGGGTGACCGACACCCGCGTCGCCCAGCCCGCGCTCGGCCTCGCCGGGCTGGCCGCGTTCCGGCTGCTGACCCGCGCCGGCGTCCGGCCCGCGATGGCCGGCGGCCACAGTTACGGCGAGCTGATCGCCCTGGCCGCGGCCGGCGCCCTCACACCGGAAGCGCTGCTGCACGCCAGCCACGCCCGGGCCGAAGCGATCCTCGACGCGATCCCGGCGTCGGACCCGGGCGCGATGGCCGCGGTTTCGGCGTCCGCCGCCGCCGTCGGCGAGGTCATCGCCGACCTGGGCACTGTGGTCCTGGCGAACCACAACTCGCCGACGCAGACGGTGATTTCCGGGCCGACCGCCGACATCGAGACGGCGGTCGGGCTGCTGCGGGCCGCCGGGCTCGGCGCGAAACGGCTCACGGTCGCGTGCGCGTTCCACAGCCCGCTGGTCGCGGCCGCGGGGGAGACGTTCGGCCGGGCCCTAGGCGCGATCGGCGTCGTGCGTCCCACCATCCCGGTGTACGGCAACCGCACTGCGGCGCCCTACCCGGACGATGTCCGCGGCGAACTGGCCGCCCAGATCGGTTCGCCGGTCCGGTTCGTCGAGCAGATCGAAGCGATGTACGCCGCGGGCGCCCGGGTGTTCGTCGAGGCGGGTCCTGGCGCGGTGCTGGCGAAGCAGGTCGCGGCGATCCTCGGTGACCGTCCACACCGGACGGTCGGGTTCGAGCAGCCGGGCCGCCGCGGCGTGCCGGGGTTCCTCAGCGCGCTCGCGCAGCTGGCGGTCTCCGGCGTGCCGATCGAGACGGGCTGGCTGTTCCGCGGCCGCGACGCCGTCGACGCGGCGTCCGTCCCACGCCCGAAGCGTCCGGGATGGACGGTGGACGGCCACCTGCTCCGCACCGCGGACGGCACGATCCCGGCGGGCGCCCTCCGGCCCGCGGAACGCCTCCCGCAGGTCCTGGCCCCGGCCGCCACCCCGGTGGCGGCGGGCACATCGGACGCGATGGTGGCGGACTTCCTGCGCACGAGCCGCGAGATGATCGCGGCCCAGCGCGACGTACTGCTGGGCTACTTCGGCACCGACATCCCGGCGGCCGTCGCCCCGATCGTCGTCACACCGGTGGTCGAGGTGTTGCCGGTTGCGGTCCCGGCGCCCGTGCGGTCCGTTTTGGACACGGTGATCGAGGTGATCGGGGAGCGGACGGGGTATCCGGTGGACATGATCGAGCCGGATCTCGATCTGGAAGCCGATCTGAGCGTGGATTCGATCAAGCGGGCGGAGATCGCGGGTGAGCTGGCGACCCGGCTGGGCCTCGACGCGGGTGAGGACATTGAGACGTTCGCGAAGGCCCGGACCGCGGCGTCGATCGCCGAGTTGATCGGGGCCGGGGCTCCGCAGCCCGCGGTGCCGGTCGTTGTCGTGGCCGCGCAGTCTGTTTTGGACACCGTCATCGAGGTGATCGGGGAGCGGACCGGGTATCCGGTGGACATGATCGAGCCTGATCTCGATCTGGAAGCCGACTTGAGTGTGGACTCGATCAAGCGCGCCGAGATCGCAGGCGAGCTGGCGACCCGGCTGGGCCTCGATGCCGGTGAGGACATTGAGACGTTCGCGAAGGCCCGGACCGCGGCGTCGATCGCCGAGTTGATCGGGGCTGGGGTGCCGCAGCCTGTCGCGCCGGTCGTTGTTGTGGCTGAGCGGTCTGTTTTGGACACCGTCATCGACGTGATCGCCGACCGGACCGGTTATCCCGGGGACATGATCGAGCCCGACCTCGATCTCGAAGCCGACCTGAGCATCGACTCCATCAAGCGCGCCGAGATCGCCGGAGAACTGGCCACGCGCCTCGGCCTCGACCCGGACGGTGACGTCGAGGAACTCGCCAAGGCCCGCACCGCCGCCGCGATCGCCGCGCTCGTGGGCGGGGCGGCCGAGCCGAAGCCGGTCCTGGTCGGTGGCGCAGCCGAGCCGAGCGCCGGGCCACAGCCCGCCACCCCGGCCGGGCCGCAGCCGGTGATCGTGGCGCCGAAGCGCCTGGTCATGGCCGAATTCGATCTCGCGCCCGCCGCCACTCCCGACGTCGGCGGACGGACGTTCCTGGTGCTCGGCACCGGCCCGCTGGCCGAGGCTGTCCGGATTCGGCTGACCGACCTGGGCGCCACGGCCGAGATCGCCGACGCCGTCCGCCCGGGCTTCGACGGTGTCATCGACCTGCCCGACGCCGACGCCGGGCTGGTGCTGCCCGCCGCCTTCCCCCGCTACCGTGACGCCCTCGCGGGGAACCCCACCTGGCTGCTGACCGCCGGTCCCGGCGAAGGGCTCCGCGGCTTCTACCGCAGCGTCTCGCGCGAATACCCGGACACGATCGCCCGGGTTGTCGAGCAGCCGCTGGGCACGGATGTCGCCGACCAGGCGGAAAAGATCGTCGAAGAATTGTCCACTGTGGATCGCGAGCCCGTCGTGCTCCGGGACGGTGAGAAGCGCAGTGGGCTCCGGATGACCGAACAGGGCCTCGGTCTGCTCGGCAGCAGCGGTGCGGGTCCGGCGGGCGACGGCACCGCCGAAGCGGCCGCGGCCGGGCTGGACCGCGAGTCGGTCGTGCTGCTCGTCGGCGGGGCCAAGGGCATCACCGCCCGGTTCGCCGCGACGCTCGCCGCCGCGTCCCGCTGCCGGCTCGAACTGGTCGGCCGGACACCCGTGCCGTCCACCGAGGACGAATACCCGCAGGCGACGGACGCCAGGGAACTGCGGGCCGCCCTGATCGCGAGCGGCCTGAAGAACCCGGCCGAGATCGAACGCGAAGTGCGCCGCATCCTCGGCGAACGCGAGGTCCGGGGGACGCTGGAACGGCTCGAAGCGCTCGGCAGCCCGGTGCGCTACCAGTCCGTCGACATGCTCGACGCCGAGGCCGTGCACCGCGCGGTCAAGGAGATCCACGCCGAGCACGGCCGCCTCGACGGCATCGTCTACGCGGCCGGCGTCATCGAGGACAAGCTCGTCGCCGAGAAGACGCCCGAGTCGTTCGCCCGCGTCTACGGGACCAAAGTGGACGGGGCCAAAACCCTCCTCGAAGCGACGGCGGACCTGCCCGACGAGCCGAAGTTCGTCGTCCTCTTCGGCAGCATCGCCGCGGCGCTCGGCAACCGCGGCCAGTCGGACTACGCCGCCGCCAACGACGCCCTGGAATCCCTCGGCCGCCGCTGGCCGGCCGGCCGCGCGGTGACCGTCCACTGGGGACCGTGGGCGCCGACCGGCACCAACGACGGCATGGTCACCCCCGAGCTGATGCGGGAGTACGCCCGCCGCGGCATCGAGCTGATCGACCCGGAGGAAGGCACCCTCGGCCTGCTGCGCGAACTCGCCTGGGGCCGCCCGGAGACCGCCGCCGTCGTCCACACCGCCTCGGGCTGGTGACGCGGATGCCGGATCCCACGGCCAGCAGGTTCGCGATCGTCGGCATGTCGGTGCTGCTGCCCGGCGCGCCGGACCTCGACACGTACTGGCGCAACCTCGTCGGCGGCGTCGACGCGATCACCGAGGTGCCGCCGGAGAAGTGGGACAGCGCGCACTACGCCCCGGACGCCGAGCGGCGCGCCGACCGGATCTACTGCCGGCGCGGCGGGTTCGTCGACGAACTGGCCGAAGTGGACGTCACCGGCTTCGGGATCATGCCGAACTCGATCCCCGCCACCGAACCCGACCAGCTGATCGCGCTGCGGGTCGCGGCCCAGGCCCTGGCCGACGCCGGTGGCCCGGACCGGCTGCCCGCCGACCGCTCCCGCGTCGGCGTCATCCTCGGCCGCGGTGGGTACCTGACACCCGGTCTGGTCCGGCTCGATCAGCGCGTCCGCACCGCGAGCCAGCTCGTGCGCACCCTCGGCGAGCTGCTGCCGGAGCTGGACGCCGACCGCCTCGACGCCGTCCGCCAGGCCTTCACCGATCAGCTCGGCCCGGAGGCGCCCGAGTCCGCGATCGGGCTCGTGCCCAACCTGGCCGCCTCGCGGCTCGCCAACCGCCTCGACCTGCGCGGCCCGGCGTACACCGTGGACGCCGCGTGCGCGTCCTCGCTGATCGCGGTCGACCACGCCGTGCGCGAACTCGCGTCCGGTCGCTGCGACGTCGTGCTCGCCGGCGGCGTGCACCACTGCCACGACATCACGTTCTGGAGCGTGTTCACCCAGCTCGGCGCGCTGTCGCCGTCCGAGCGCATCCGGCCGTTCCACCGCGACGCCGACGGTGTGCTGATCGGTGAGGGCACCGGCGTCGTCGTGCTCAAGCGGCTCGTCGACGCCCAGCGCGACGGCGACCGCGTCTACGCCGTGGTCACCGGCACCGGCGTCGCCTCCGACGGGCGGACCGCCAGCCTGGCCAACCCGGACTCCGGCGGCCAGGTCCGCGCCGTCCGCCAGGCCTGGGCCGCGGCCGGGCTCGACCCGCGGGACCCGGACTCGCTGGGGCTGCTCGAAGCGCACGGCACGGCGACCCCGGCCGGCGACGCGGCCGAGCTCACCACGCTCGCCGAGGTGTTCGGCCAGGCCGGGAGCGCGGTGCTCGGCTCGGTGAAGTCGATGATCGGCCACACGATGCCCGCGGCCGGGGTGGCCGGGCTGGTCAAGGCCGCCCTCGCCGTCCACCACGGCGTCCTGCTGCCGACGCTGCACTGCGACGACCCGAACCCCGCCCTCGGCAAGACGCGCTTCTCCACTTTGGACACCGCGCGCCCCTGGGACGCGGCGGTGCGCCGCGCCGGGGTCAACGCGTTCGGGTTCGGCGGGATCAACGCCCACGTCGTGCTGGAGCAGGCCCCGGACCGGGCCGCCCCGGTCGTCGTGCGCGAGGCCGAACGCGTGCTGCGGCTCGCCGCGCCGACCGTCGAAGCGCTGCGTGACGTCCTTTCCGGACCGGACCGCGCGGTGCTCACCGCGCCCGAAGGCACCGGGCCCGTGCGGCTCGGCATCGTCGACCCGACCGAGAAACGCCTGGCCCTGGCCCGCAAGGCCGTCGGCCGGGGCCGGCCGTGGCGCGGCCGCAACGACGTCTGGTTCACCGACAAGCCGCTGCTCGGCCCGGGCGGCGGCAAGGTCGCGTTCGTCTTCCCCGGCCTCGAAGCCGAACTGGCCCTGAACTGCGGAGACGTCGCCCGCCACTTCGGCCTCCCGTGGCAGCATTCCGACGCCGCGGTCGGTGACGTCGGGCGCCAGGGCGCCGCCGTGTTCGAGCTGGGCCGGCTCCTGGAAGCCGCCCTGCGGCGGATGGGCGTGACGCCGGACGCCGTCGCCGGCCACAGTCTCGGCGAATGGACCGCGATGGCCGCGGCCGGGATGCACGCGACGGCCGAGATCGACGCCTTCCTCGCCGGGTTCGACCCGGACAGCCTGGTCGTGCCGGGCCTGGCGTTCGCCGCGATCGGCGCACCCGCCACGCAGGTGCTGGCCGAGCTGGCCGGCCGTGACGACATTGTGCTGTCCCACGACAACTCGCCGAACCAGGCGATGGTCTGCGGCCCCGCCGCGGCCGTCGACGCGCTCGTGAAGACGTTCCGGACAGCCGGGACCGTGTCCCAGGTCCTGCCGTTCCGCTCTGGCTTCCACACCCCGATGCTGCGGCCCTACCTCGGCCCGATCCGCGCGGCGGCCGACGGCTTCACGCTGCACCCGCCACGGGTGCCGATCTGGTCGGCGACGACGGTGTCGGAGTACCCGGCCGCCGAGGCCGACGTCCGCGCGCTGTTCGTGCGGCACCTGCTCGAACCGGTCCGGTTCCGCCCGCTCGCCGAGACGCTGCACGCGGCCGGGTTCCGGGCGTTCGTGCAGGTCGGCGCCGGTCAGCTCGGCTCGCTCATCGGCGACACCCTGCACGGCGAGGACCACCTCGTCGTCGCGGCGCACTCGCCGCACCGGCCCGGGCTCGCGCAGCTGCTGCGGGTCGCCACCGCGTTGTGGGCCGAGGGCGCGGCCCTCGACGGCACGGCGCTGCCGGGCCAGACCCGCGCCGTGACCCGCAAGGCCGTCAAGCTGGACCTCGGCGGGCACGTCATCACCCTCGACGACCGGACCCGAGCCCAGGTCGGCGCCCGGCTGGCCCAAGGGTCCACTGTGGACGTCCTGGCCGGGAAGGGACCCCTCGCGGCCGAGTTCGCGGCACTGCTGCAGGACACGGCGAACCTGGCGTCCACTGTGCTCGGTGGGCGCAAGACCAGCACGCCGCCGCCGGTCGAGCTGCGGACCACTTTGGACGTCTCGGTCGACGCGATGCCGTACCTGCTCGACCACTGCTTCTTCAAGCAGCCACCGCGGGCCGACGCGGGTGACCGCTGGCCGGTCGTGCCGGCCACCACGGTGATCGACCACCTGATGGGCTTCGCCGAGCAGGCGGCGCCCGGCCGGCGCGCGGTCGCGGTGCACGACGTCCGGCTGAACCAGTGGATCACGGCGATCCCGGCGGTCACCGTGCCGGTGCACGTCGTGCCCCGAGGTCATGACCGGGTGTTCGCCGCACTGGGCAGCTACTCCCAAGCCGTCGTCGAGCTGGCCGGGTCCTATCCGGCCGCCGGCGTTGCGCCGTGGCGTTTCCCGGCGTCGGCCGAGGAGGTCCCCGAGACCCAGGCCCGCGAGCTGTACGACGACCGGTGGATGTTCCACGGCCCGCGCTTCCAGGGCGTCACCGAGCTGACCGCCGTGGGCGAGCGGCACGTCCGCGCCGTGCTCACCACCCCGGCCGCGCCCGGCGCGCTGCTGGACAACGTCGGCCAGGTGCTCGGCTACTGGATCATGTCCCGGCTGCCGGAACGCACCACCGTCTTCCCGGTCGCGATGCGCGAGATCCGGTTCCACGGCCCGCACCCGGCGCCGGGGGAGCGGCTGGAGTGCCTGGTCAAGATCACGTCGCTGACCGGCGAGTTCCTCGACGCCGACATGCAGCTCGTCCACAACGGACAGGTCTGGGCCGAGTTCACCGGCTGGCGCGACCGCCGGTTCGACAGCAACCCGGAGATCCGCCAGGCCGACCGGACGCCCGAGCGCTCGACGCTGTCGAAGGAACAGCCCGGCGGCTGGGCGCTGGTGCACGAGCAGTGGCCGGACCTGGCGACGCGTGAGCTGATCATGCGCAACTACCTCGCCGGCCCGGACCGCGGCGCCTACGACCGGCGCCCGCCGCGCGGCCGCCGTCAGTGGCTGCTCGGCCGGATCGCGGCGAAGGACGCCGTCCGCCAGTTCCTCTGGGCGCGCGGCGAACCCGAGATGTTCCCGGCCGAGCTGAGCATCGGCAACGACGACGCGGGCCGCCCCTGCGCGACCGGCGCGTACGGCCGGGAGCTGCCTGAGGTGACGATCTCGGTGGCCCACCGCGCCGAGACCGGCGTGGCGATCGCGCGGTTCGGCCCGTGCGGGATCGACGTCGAAGAGGTCGCACCGCGCGTGGAGTCCACTGTGGACGCGGCGTTCGGGCCGGCCGAACGAGCGCTGTTCGCGGCCCAAGAGGGCGATCCGGACGTCTGGTTCGCCCGGTTCTGGACCGCGAAGGAAGCGGTCGCGAAACTTCGCGGCACCGGCCTGCGGGGTGAGCCCCGCGACTTCGAAGTCGTCGCGGCGACGCCGGAAGCGCTGACCGTCCGGGTGGCCGGGCACGACCACCACGTCCGCTGCACCGAGACCGCGAACCTGCCGGGCGCACCGCCGCGCCGGTACGTCGTGGCCTGGACCGAGGAGACGAAGGAGACTGCGGAATGAGCATCGAGACGACGGCCACCGGCGAGGCGGCGGTGCTCGCTCAGCTCGGCGGAATGCTGCGTGAGCTGCTCGAGGAGTACGGCCTCGACGACGCGGAGATCACCATGGACACGACGTTCCACGACGACCTCGAGCTGGAGAGCGTCGACCTCGTGGCGTTGTCCGGGCAGCTGCGCGAGCACTACGGCGAGCGCGTCAACTTCGCGACGTTCATCGCCGAGCGCGACCTCGACGAGATCATCGCGCTGACCGTCGGCGAGCTGGTCCGGTACATCGTCGCCTCGCTGCGGGACCGGCCGTGAGCCGGATCCGGGCGGGCGAGCTGGACGTCCACGTCCAGCGCCTGACCCCCGACGTCCCGCTCGACGGCGACGCGCCCATCGTGGTGTGCGTCCACGGCCTGCTCACCGACAGCCTCGCCAGCTACTACTTCACCCTCGGGCCCGCCTTCGCCGAACGCGGCCTCGACGTGCTGATGTACGACCTGCGCGGACACGGCCGCACGACCCGGCCGGAGAGCGGCTACCACCTCGAATCGTTCGTCGTCGACCTGGTCGACGTCCTCGACGCGCTCGGCATCACCCGGCCGGTGCACGTGATCGGCAACTCGTTCGGCGGCTCGGTGGCCTTCGGACTGGCCGCCGCCCGGCCCGACCGCGTCGCCAGCGTCATCGCCATCGAGGCCGAGCCGCCGACCGCGGCGTGGACGCGGCACATGGCCGACGGCCTCGCCGACGCGAAGACCCGCCTCGCCATCGACGAGGTGATCGGCTGGATCAAGGACAACCACGGCGCGCACACCGCGCGGCTGTCCAAGGCGGCCAACCGGATCCTCCAGACGACCACGATGGCCGACGACATCCCGCGCAGCGCGACCATCAACGCGGACCTCTCGGACGTCCACTGCCCGGTGTTCGCCCTCTTCGGCGGCGACTCGGGGCTGGCGGCGCAGGTGCCGCACTTCGAGGAGCACCTCGACCACTGCCGCACCGTCGTGCTGCCCGACCAGGGGCACTCGGTGCTGGTCGAACGGACCGCCGAGACCATCGAGCTGATCTTCGACTGGGTCCGCGACGTCTCCCGGCTCCCGGCCCGGGTGCGGTAGTGGCCCGGTTCCTGTTCGTCGTCCCGCCGCTGGTCGGGCACGTCAACCCGGCCGCCGGGGTGGCCGCCGAGCTCACCGCGCGCGGCCACGAGGTCGCCTGGGCCGGGCACGACGAGCTGCTGTGGCACCTGGCCGGCCCGGACGCGCTGGTGTTCTCGTGCGCCCTGCCGCCGGACGCGCCGGAGCGCCCGCCCGAGCTGAAGGGGCCCGCCGCGCTGCGGTTCCTCTGGCAGGACTTCCTCGTCCCGCTGGCCGACGCGATGGCGCCCGGGGTCGCCGCGGCCATCGACGCGTTCGGACCGCACGTGGTCGTCGCCGACCAGCAGGCCCTCGCCGGCGGCCTGCTCGCCGACGCGCGCGGCCTGCCGTGGGTCACCTCCGCGACAACGTCCGCCGAGCTGGTCGACCCGCTCGCGGGCATGCCGAAGGTCGCGGACTGGGTGGCGGAGCTGCTCGACGGCCTGCGCGCGCGGATCGGCGGCGGCACGGCGGATCCCCGGTTCTCGCCGCACGGCGTGCTCGCCTTCACCACCCGCGAGCTGCTCGGCGCGGTCGCGCTGCCGCCGAACGTCCGGCTGGTCGGCCCGTCCATCTCCGGCCGGCCGTCCACAACGGACTTCCCGTGGGAGTGGCTCGACCCGCCGCGGCCCACGGTGCTCGTCTCGCTCGGCACCGCGAACACCGACGCGGGCACGGGATTCCTCACGTCCACAGTGGACGCTTTCGCCGACCGGGAAGCCCGGGCCGTCGTCGTGGACCCGGGCGGGGTGCTCGGTGCCGTGCCGCCGAACGTCCTGGTGCGCCCGCGTGTCCCGCAGCTGCCGCTGCTCGCGCACGTCGACGCCGTGGTCTGCCACGCGGGGCACAACACCGTCTGCGAGACGCTCTGGCACGGCAAGCCGCTGGTCGTGGCGCCGATCCGCGACGACCAGCCGATCGTGGCCGCCCAGGTG
Organism: Amycolatopsis sp. NBC_01307; assembly: GCF_035975215.1. NCBI lineage: Bacteria > Bacillati > Actinomycetota > Actinomycetes > Pseudonocardiales > Pseudonocardiaceae > Amycolatopsis > Amycolatopsis sp. NBC_01307. The sequence continues at coordinate 2,761,743 of NZ_CP108403.1, forward strand.
GTCGCGGCCGGCGCGGGCGTCCGCCTGCGGTTCGGCCGCGCGGACGTCGGTCGCATCGGCGCGGCGGTCGACGAGGTGCTGACCGAGCCGTCGTACCGCCGGGCCGCGGAGACGCTGTCGGCGTCGTTCCACGCCGCGGGCGGCAGCCCGGCCGCGGCGGGCCACCTGGAACAGCTGGCGCTGGAGAGCCTGGCGCACCTGCGGCCCTGAAAGAATGTTGTTTACTTCGAAAAATCATCCGGGTTACCGTGCTCGGCATGACAGTTTCCGTGTGCACGGCCGAGGAAGTCCCGCAGCTCGTGGCGTCGGCGGTGGGGTTGTTCGCCGAAGACGGCGGCCGCCACGACCCGTCCGTGGACGTCGGCTGGCCCGCCCGCGAGGGTGAGTCCTACTACGCCGCGCTCGTCGAGGATCCGGCCGTCCTCTGCCTGCTGGTCCCCGGTGGCGGTGGCCACCTGGTCGGGCGGCTGTGCCGGCCGAACCCGCTGCGGCCGGGCGTGGTGACGGCGGATCTGGAGAGCCTGCGGGTCGACACCCGGCACCGGCGCGCCGGGATCGGCGCCGAACTCGTGGCCGCCTTCTTCGCCTGGGCGAAGGAAAACGGGGCGACCGAGACGAAGGTCAAGGCCTTCGCGGCCAACGAGGGCGCGCTGGAGTTCTACCGGGCGCAGGGCTTCGAGCCGTTCGAGGTGATCCTGCGGCGAACCTCCTGAGTCGTACTCGGGCCCTGGTCGAGACCAACGTGCTCGGCCCGCTCAACTGCGGCACCGCGGCCTACTCGGCGTCCGAAGGCGCGGTGACGGAGTGCCGGGCAGCCACTTCACGATCGTGGAGGAGCACATCGCCGAGGTGACAGCGCCCAGACTTGTCGTGAGTGTTTAGGGCGGTTCTAACCGCCCTAAACACTCACGACAAGCCGCGGCAGACTCATGAGGCCGCTGCGCCGCCCCGGGACCGCCGGACGTTCTGATCGTTTCACCGGAACGGGTGACTCTCCACAGTGGACTCCGCGCCGGCCGCTCCCGCGCACTAGCTTGGGAGGCCGAGCGAGGGAGGGTGCCATGACGGCCACCGCTGAGGTCGCCCACGAGCCGGCGCCCGCGCAGCTCAGCAAGGGCCGGGTCAACGCCGTCTTCGGCGCGGTGCTGCTCGGCATGCTGCTGGCCGCGCTCGACCAGACCATCGTCGGCACGGCGCTGCCCACCATCGTCGGTGACCTCGGGGGCGCCGGGCACCTGTCCTGGGTCGTCACGTCCTACCTGCTCGCCGAGACGATCATGACCGTCGTCGTCGGCAAGCTCGGTGACCTGTTCGGCCGCAAGCTGATGTTCCAGCTGTCGGTGATCGTCTTCGGCATCGGCTCGTTCTGCGCCGGGTTCGCCGACAGCATGGTCTGGCTGATCGTCTGGCGCGCGGTGCAGGGCCTCGGCGGCGGCGGGCTGATGGTCACCTCGACCGCGCTCATCGCCGACGTCGTCCCGCTGCGCGAACGCGGCAAGTACCAGGGTGTGCTCGGCTCGGTGTTCGGCGTGGTGACCGTGGCCGGCCCGATGCTCGGCGGGTTCTTCGTCGACCACCTGTCCTGGCGCTGGGCGTTCTACGTCAACATCCCGCTGGTCATCGTCGTGCTGATCGTCGCGTCCTCGGCGATGCCGAACGCGCGTGCCGCGGTCAAGCCGGTGATCGACTACCTCGGCATCCTGCTCATCGGCCTGGCCGCGACCGGCCTGACGCTCGTCACCAGCTGGGGCGGCACGCAATACGCGTGGGGGTCGCCGACGATCATCGGGATGGCGATCGGCTCGGTGGTGCTGCTGGGCGCGTTCGTCTTCGTGGAGCTGAGAGCCAAGGAACCGATGCTGCCGATGCGGTTGTTCCGGAACCCGGTGTTCACCGTCGGCGGGATCATGAGCTTCGTCGTCGGCTTCGCGATGCTCGGCGCGCTGTCCTACCTGCCGACGTACATGCAGTACGTCCAGGGCACGTCGGCGACGACGTCGGGGGTGCGGCTGCTGCCGATGGTGCTGGCGCTGCTGGTGGCGTCGATCGCCGCCGGAAACGCCGTCAGCAAGACCGGCCGCTACAAGATCTTCCCGCTGGTCGGCGCCGCGGGCATGACGATCGGGCTGTACCTGCTCTCGCGGCTCGACACCGACACCGGGTTCTGGGAGGCGTCGGCCTACATGGCCGTGCTCGGCTTCGGCATCGGGCTGGGCATGCAGGTGCTGACCATCGCCGTGCAGAACACCGTCGACTACGCCGACCTCGGCGTCGCCACCTCGGGCGTCACGTTCCTGCGGTCGATCGGCAGCTCGTTCGGCGCGGCGATCTTCGGGACGGTGTACGCGAACCAGCTGGCGCCGAACCTGGCCGCCGCGGCGGCCGCCCATCCGCTGCCACCCGGCGTCGACCCGCGCGTGACGCAGATCCCGAGCGCCCTGCACGCGCTGCCGGACGCGGTGTCGGCGCCGGTGATCCAGGCCTACAGCGACTCGCTGCACGTCGTGTTCCTCGCCGCCGCGCCGGTCGGCCTCGTCGCGTTCGCGCTGGCGTTCTTCCTCAAGGAGGTCCCGCTGCGCGACACCGCGCGCGCCGCGGCGCCGGACCTCGGCGACGGCTTCGCGATGCCGGAGGCCCGCACGGACGACCGCGAGCTGGAACGCGCCGTCGCGACGCTCTTCTTCCGCGAGCGCCGCAAGGTCGCCCCGGCGATCGTCGAACGCGCCGGCAGCGACCTCGACGAGGGCGGCATCTGGTGCCTGCTGCAGGTCCACCTGCGGGAACGCCGCGGCGAGCCGGCCACACTCCGGGCGATCGGCGAGCACTTCGGCGTCCCGGCGCCGGTGCTGGAACCGGCGTTCAACCGCCTGGAGCTGACCGGCCACCTGCGTTACGCGAGCGGCGGTTGGGAGCTGACGGAGGCGGGCCGCGAGGAGTTCGCCAAGGTGGTCCGGGCGTGGCACGACTGGCTGGCGTCCCGCCTCGGCGACTGGGGCACGGGCGACCGGGCCGAGCTGGACGCGGCGATCGGCCGGGTGGCCACGCGGCTGCTCGACCAGAGCACGGAGGTCCGCGCCTACGGCCGCCACGCCCTGGCGTGACCCGTCACCTTCGAGTGAGGCTTTGCTCCGCAAAGCGGAGCTTTCGCTAGGAAAGATGCGTCCAGGCGCCCTTCGGACGCATCTTTCCTAGCGAAAGTGGCGTCCGGACGGTCACCGGCGGGGGCAGGTTCGGGGCGCGGCGCTTTCACGTGAAAGTGACCACTTGGGGGTGGCGCTTTCACGTGAAAGTGCCGTCAGCGGCGCCAGAAGTCGTGTGGGGTGCGGCCCCGGCGGAAGCCGCAGGACTCCACCAAGGCCGCGGCCGTCGCGAAGCCGTGGCCGACCAGGCCCGGCTCGTGGGCGTCGCTGCCGAACGCGACCGCGTCGCCGCCGTCCTCGAACCACCAGCGGACGACCTCGCCCGGCAGCGGCACCTTGGTGTTGACCTCCAGCGCGCGTCCGCTGCCGGCCAGGGCGCGCAGCACCGTGCGGAACTCCTCCTCGTAGTCGGCCGCCACGAACGGCGGGCCCTCGCCGGGCCACGAACGCAGGGCGTAGTCGATGTGCGCCAGCACGGCGAAGTCCGCCGTGGACTCCACCAAGCCCAGTACCTCCGACAGGTACGCGCGCAGGATCTCGCCGGGCGGGCGGTCCGACACGATCGTCAGCTCTTGGTGGTGCCCGTCGTCGCCCGGCAGCGAGTGCACCGAGCCCAGCACGCGATCGAAGTCATGGGACGCCAGCAGCGCGTCGGCGCGGGAGCGGTGCCAGTGCGGCTCGCTCAGCTCCACTCCGGACAGGATCCGCAGGTCCGGGAACCGGCCGCGGCACTCGTCGACCGACGCCAGGTAGCCCTCGACGTCGAGCTCCGGCGGCTCCAGGACGCCGTCCGGGCGCAGCCGCACCCGGAAGTGGTCTGGCAGTTGCGGGCGGATCGGCTCCGGGATCAGCCACGGCGTCAGGTCCGCGTGCTCGGTGAACGCGACCGACGGCAGCCCCAGCTCCAGCGCGCGTGGGCACGAACCGATCATCGACCCGGTGACCGTGTCCCAGGACCATTCGGTGTGGACGTGGCCGTCCGTCGGCAGACTCACCGGACCACCGTAACGCCGGATTTGAGCTAGCGTCTCGGTATGGCGCAGAAGGCGGTGGAGCTGGAGGTCGGGCCGCACACGGTGCGGATCTCGAACCCGGACCGGGTGTACTTCCCGGCCCGCGGCGAAACCAAGCTCGACCTGGTCAACTACTACCTTTCGGTGGGCGACGGCATCGTCAACGCGCTGCGCGAGCGGCCCTGCATGCTGCACCGCTTCCCGTCCGGCGTCGCGGGGGAGAAGGTGCACCAGAAGCGCGTCCCGAACGGCGCGCCGCCGTGGCTGGAGACCGTCCGGGTCGAGTTCCCGCGTTACAAGCGGCACGCGGACGAGCTGTGCGTCACCGAGCTGGCGCACGTCGCCTGGGCGGTGCAGATGTCCACTGTGGAGTTCCACCCGTGGAACTCGCGACGCGCGGACACCGAAAAGCCCGACGAGTGGCGCATCGACCTCGACCCGATGCCCGACTGCGGTTACGACCGCGTCCGCCGGGTCGCGCACGTGGCCCACGAGATCCTCGACGAGCTGGGCGCGGTCGGCTGGCCCAAGACGTCCGGCGGCCGCGGGCTGCACGTCTACGTCCGGATCGAGCCGCGCTGGGGTTTCCAGGACGTCCGCCGCGCCGCGCTGGCCTTCGCGCACGAGGTCGAACGCCGGGCCCCGGACGAGGTGACGACGACCTGGTGGCGCAAGGACCGCGACCCGCGCACGCTGTTCGTCGACTACAACCAGAACGCGCGCGACCACACGATCGCCAGCGCGTACTCGGTGCGCGGCAACCCGGAAGGCACGGTCTCGACGCCGATCCGCTGGGACGAGATCGACGACGCCGAGCCCGGCGACTTCACCATCGCGACCGTCCCGGCCCGCTTCGCCGAGCTGGGCGACCTCCACGCCGGCATCGACGACGCCGTGTTCTCCCTCGACCCGCTGCTGGAGTGGGCCGACCGCGACGGCATCGAAAAGGCTGTCGAGGAACCACCCGGAGACTGACGTATTTCCGGGTGGCCTCGCGCCTCCGCCCGGTATGAAAGTCGTGCTGTCCGGTGTGGACGCCGGGGCGTGGAGCCTGGTCGCGCTGCAGGTGATCCTCGAACGCGAAGGCCACGTCGTGTGCGTGGCGGCCGACGTGCTCGAGGCGTGCCGCCGTGAACAGCCGGACTGCCTGGTGCTGTCCGCGACGGACGGCGGCGCGGACTGCGCGCACGTGATCACCCGGGTCCGCGCGAACCCGGCCTTGACTCGGCTGCCGACAGTGATCGCGGGTCGCCTGGACCTGCCTCGCCGCGAGCTGCTCGCGCTCGGCTTCGACGAGGCCTTCCCGGCCACCACGGACGCGCCGGGGCAAGCGGTCGTGTTGCTGCGGCTGTACCTGGGTCGGGTTGTCGTGAGTGTTTAGGGCGGTTCTAACCGCCCTAAACACTCACGACAAGCCGCGGCAGACCCGGTCAGTCGAGGCGCTCGATGATCGTCGCGTTGGCGAGGCCGCCCGCCTCGCACATCGTCTGCAGGCCGTAGCGGCCGCCGGTTTCCTCCAGCACCGACAGCAGCGTCGTCATCAGGCGGGCGCCGCTGCCGCCGAGCGGGTGGCCGAGCGCGATCGCGCCGCCGTGGACGTTGACCTTCGCCAGGTCCGCGCCGATCTCGGCCTGCCAGGCCAGCACGACGCTGGCGAACGCCTCGTTGACCTCGAAGGCGTCGATGTCGGACACGCTCAGCCCGGCCCGGTCCAGGACCTTGCGGGTCGCCGGGATGACGCCGGTGAGCATGTACAGCGGGTCGTCGCCGACCACGGCGAAGTTGCGGATCCGCGCTCGCGGCCGGAGCCCGAGCGCCGCGGCCGTCTCGCTGCTGGTGATCATGAGCGCGGCGGCACCGTCGTTGATCGGTGACGAGTTGCCCGCCGTGACGCGCCAGTCCAGGTCCGGGAAGCGCTGCTCCCAGACGTCGGCGCGGAACGCGGGCTTCAGCCCGGCCAGGATCTCCGGCGTGGTGCCCGGCCGGACCGTCTCGTCGGTCATGACGTCGACGAGCACGCCGTCGGGGCCGGGAGCCTTGAGCGGTGCGACCTCGCGGGTGAACTTCCCGTCGGCCCACGCCTTCGCGGCGCGCTGGTGGCTTTCGGCGGAGAACGCGTCGAGCTGCTCCCGCGTCAGGCCCCACTTGGCCGCGATCAGTTCGGCGCTGATGCCCTGCGGCACCAGGCCGTCCGGGTAGCGGGCGGCGACCTGCGGGCCGAACGGGTCGCGTCCGGCGACCTGGCTGCCCATCGGCACCCGGCTCATCGACTCGACGCCGGACGCGATCACGGCGTCGTACGCGCCGGCGATGACACCCTGCGCGGCGAAGTGGACGGCCTGCTGGCTGCTGCCGCACTGCCGGTCGACGGTCACGGCGGGCACCGACTCCGGCAGGCCGGCGGCGAGCGCGGCCCAGCGGGCGGTGTTCATGCTCTGCTCGCCGATCTGGCCGACGGCGCCGCTGATGACGTCGTCGATCCGGGCCGGGTCGACGCCGGTGCGCTCGACGAGCGAGCGGAGCGCGTGGGCGTGCAGGTCGACCGGGTGCACCCCGGCCAGTGTCCCGTTCGGCTTGCCCTTGCCGATGGGGGTCCGTACCGCGTCGACGATCACCGCGTCCGTCATGGCGTCTGCCTCCTCGCAGATCGGGGATACCCTCGGTATACGCCCGGTGAGTTGGATTGCACAACTGACCTGTTCGCCAGGTCACACGTTCTTGACGTGCTAGGTTGGATTTTCAACCCCGTGGAGGTGACGTCGTGCGGCGTGGTCGCGAGTGTTCGGTGGCGGAAGCCCTCGAAGTCGTCGGCGAGCGGTGGAGCCTGCTCGCCCTGCGCGAGATCATGCTGGGGGAGCGGCGGTTCAACCAGATCGCCGAGAACACCGGCGCCAGCCGGGACATCCTCGCCGCGCGGCTGCGCAAGCTCGTCGACGCCGGCGTGCTCGAGAAGGTCCAGTACGAGGCGCACCCGCCGCGGCACGAGTACTACCCGACCGAAGCCGGCCGCGCGCTGCAGCCGATCCTGCTGGGCCTGATGGCCTGGGGCGACAAGTACGTCCACCAGGGCGAACCGCCCACGTTGTGGCGGCACGCCTGTGGCGCCGAGCTGCGCGCGGTGACGGTCTGCGAGCACTGCGGCGAGCCGGTCAACGCGCCGGGCACGCACGCGATCCGGCTGGGCGCCGTGCACTGACGTCCGCACCTCCGTCTCCCGGAAGGCCCTTCGCACTCGCGAGGGGCCTTCCGGCCGTTTGGGCGTTGACTTGAGACCCCCGTCACTGTAACTCTTGAACGAATCAGTGCAAGAACCTGACAGCAGCGCGAGAAATCGCGGCAGCAGTCAGGAAGATCCCGCCCAGCTCCTCAACGCCGAGGTGTCCATGACGGCTGCTTCGCCCTGCCCACGCGCGCCTCCGGTCCGGCCGGTCGCGCCCGTCCGTTCCCCGGTTTCCGCCGTGCCCGTGCTCCGCGGGCCGGTCCTCGCTCCTGTCGTCTCCCCGTCCTCCCCGGATCAGAGGAACCCCATGAGAACGAAGCGACTCCTGTCGCGCGCGGCGACCTACGCCGCCCTGTCCCTGCTCCTGGCGGCACCCGCCGTCGCGGCGAGCGGCGCCCCGGCCGCGACCGCCGTCCCCGCCGCTGCCGCCGCGGTCCAGCCCGCCGCCCAGGCCGCCTCGGCGACCTACACGGCCAGCAGCCAGATCGCCGAGTACCCCGCCTCGAACGTCGGCGACGGCAACCAGGCCACCTACTGGGAAAGCGCGAACAACCAGTTCCCGCAGTGGATCCAGGCCGACCTCGGTGCCACCACGAACCTCGCGCAGCTCGTGCTGAAGCTGCCGGCCGGCTGGGAAGCGCGCACCGAGACCCTCACCGTGCAGGGCAGCACGAACGGCACGAGCTTCAGCGACCTCGTCGCTTCGGCCGGCTACCGGTTCGACCCGGCCACGGCCAACACGGTGACGATCAACGTCACCGGCAGCACCCGCTACGTGCGGCTGAACGTCACCGCCAACACGGGCTGGCCCGCCGCGCAGCTGTCCGAGTTCGAGGTGCACGGCAGCACCTCCGGCGGCGACACGCAGGCCCCGTCCGCGCCCGGCAACCTCGCCTACACCGCGCCCGCGAGCGGCCAGCTCCGGCTGACGTGGTCGGCCTCGACCGACAACATCGGCGTCACCGGCTACGACGTCTACGCGAACAACGCGCTGCGCGGCAGCGTCGCCGGCACCGTCCTGACCTACACGGACAACCAGCCCGACGGCACGACCGTGGCCTACTACGTCCGCGCGCACGACGCCGCGGGCAACCAGTCGGCGAACAGCAACACGGTGACGCGCAACGGGACCCAGGTCGGCACGAACCTCGCGGTCGGCAAGCCGATCACGGCGTCGTCGACGGAGTTCACGTTCGTCGCCACGAACGCGAACGACAACTCGACCAGCACGTACTGGGAGGGTGGCGGCGGGACCTACCCGAACCTGCTGACCGTCGGGCTCGGCTCCAACGCCGACCTCAGCCAGGTCGTCGTCAAGCTCAACCCGGACGCTTCGTGGGGCCCGCGCACCCAGACCATCGCCGTCGACGGCCGTGAGCAGGCGTCCTCGACGTTCACGACGCTGGCCGCCGCGCAGACGTACAACTTCAACCCCAGCAGCGGGAACAGCGTCACCATCCCGCTGAGCGGCCGCGTCGCCGACGTCCGGCTGCGCGTCACCGCCAACTCCGGCGCCGGCGGTGGGCAGGCCGCGGAGTTCCAGGTGATCGGCGTCCCCGCGCCCAACCCGGACCTGACGGTCTCGGGCGTGTCCTGGTCGCCGCAGAACCCGGTGGAGACCGACGCGATCACGGCGTCGGCGACCGTCCGCAACGCCGGCACGGCGGCCGCGGGCGCGACGAACGTCAACCTCTACCTCGGCACCACGAAGGTCGGCACCGCCGCGGTCGGCGCGCTGGCCGCCGGAGCGTCGACGACGGTGTCGGCGAACATCGGCGCCCAGAACGCGGGCAGCTACCAGCTGACCGCGAAGGTCGACGAGGCCAACGCCGTGCTCGAGCAGAACGAGAACAACAACTCGTTCACCGGCTCGACGGCGCTCGTCGTCAGCCCGGTGCAGAGCTCCGACCTCGTCGCGGCGACCGGCTGGTCGCCGAACTCCCCGTCGGCGGGCAACACGGTGACCTTCAGCGTGACGCTGCGCAACCAGGGCACGATCGCGTCGGCGTCCGGTGCGCACGGCGTGACCGTGACGCTCACCGACACGAGCGGCGCCGTCGTGAAGACGCTGACCGGCTCGTACAGCGGCGCCATCGCGGCCGGGGCCACGGCGTCGCCGGTCAACGTCGGCACGTGGACGGCGGCCAACGGCAAGTACACCGTGAAGACGGTCGTCGCGAACGACGCCAACGAGCTGCCGGTGAAGCAGGCCAACAACACCAGCACGCAGACGCTGTTCGTCGGCCAGGGCGCGAACATGCCCTACGACATGTACGAGGCCGAGGACGGCGTCCTCGCGGGCGGCGCGGCCGTGGTCGGCCCGAACCGCACCATCGGCGACCTCGCCGGTGAGGCGTCCGGACGCAAGGCCGTCACGCTGAACTCGACCGGCTCCTCGGTGGAGTTCACCACGCGGGCGGCGACGAACACACTGGTCACGCGCTTCTCCATCCCGGACTCCGCGGGTGGTGGCGGGATCAACTCGACGATCGACGTCTACGTCAACGGCACCTTCCTCAAGGCGATCGACCTGACCTCGCACTACGCGTGGCTCTACGGCGCCGAAACCGGCCCGGGCAACTCGCCGGGCACCGGGCCGCGCCACATCTACGACGAGGCCAGCGCGCTGCTGGGCACCACGGTGCCGGCGGGCAGCAAGATCAAGCTGCAGAAGGACGCGGCGAACAGCACGAACTACGCGATCGACTTCGTGAACTTCGAGCAGGCCACCGCGCAGGCGAACCCGGACCCGGCGCACTTCGCCGTCCCGGCCGGGTTCACGCAGCAGGACGTCCAGGCCGCCCTGGACAAGGTCCGGCAGGACGCCACCCTCACCGGGGTCTACCTGCCGGCCGGGAACTACTCGCTCTCGAGCAAGGTGAACGTCTACGGCAAGGCGATCACGCTGATCGGCGCCGGGCCGTGGTTCACGAAGTTCTCCGCGCCCGCCGGGCAGGAGAACACCGACATCGGCTTCGACGTCCAGTCGACCGCCAACGGGTCGACGGTCAGCGGGTTCGCGGTGTTCGGGAACTACACCTCCCGCATCGACGGCCCCGGCAAGGTGTTCAACCTGGCCAACGTCGCCAACCTGACGATCGACAACATCTGGGTGGAGCACCAGGTGGTCATGGTGTGGGGCACCAACGTGGACAACACCACGATCAAGAACTCCCGGATCCGCGACACCTACGCCGACGGGATCAACCTCACGAACGGGAGCACCGGCAACCACGTCGTCAACGACGAAGCCCGGTCCACCGGTGACGACAGCTTCGCGCTGTTCGCCGCCACGGACATCAACCAGGGCAACCAGTACGACAACGTGTTCGAGAACCTGACCGCGCTCACCCCGTGGCGCGCGGCCGGGCTGGCGGTCTACGGCGGGTACAACAACACCTTCCGCAACCTCTACATCGCTGACACGTTGACGTACTCGGCGATCACGATCAGCTCGCTCGACTTCGGCTACCCGTTCCTCGGGTTCGGGCCGCAGCCGACGACGGTCCAGAACGCCTCGCTCGTCCGGGCGGGTGGCCACTTCTGGGGCCAGCAGACCTTCCCGGCGATCTGGATGTTCTCCGCCTCCAAGGAGTTCCGTGGGATCCGGGTGTCCGATGTGGACATCCAGAGCCCGACCTACAGCGGGATCATGTTCCAGACGAACTACGTCGGCGGGCAGCCGCAGAACTCCGTGCAGGACACCGTGTTCACCAACGTGAACATCAGCGGGGCCCAGCGCAGCGGGGACGCCTTCGACGCGAAGTCCGGGATCGGCATCTGGGCCAACGAGCTGCCGGAACCGGGTCAGGGCCCGGCCGTCGGCTCGGCGACGTTCACCGGGCTCACGCTGAGCAATAACGTCCAGGACATCCGGAACACGACGAGCACGTTCACCATCGTCCGCAACTGATCGAATAGTGCCGTCAAGGCCACCTTACGGGTGACAGACGCCCGTAAGGTGGCCTTGACGGCGTTGATGGGCGGAGGTGGGCCTCGTGCGGATCCTGGTCACCGGCGGCACCGGGCAGCTCGGCAGGGTGGTCGCCGCGCGGCTGCGCGCGGCGGGCGAAGACGTCCGCGTCCTCAGCAGACGGCCCGGGCCGGACGTCGTGCCCGGCGACCTGCGGACCGGGCGCGGCGTCGACAGCGCGCTGGCCGGCGTCGACACCGTCGTCCACTGCGCCACCGACTTCCGGCACGAGACGGCGCTCGCGCGGACGCTGCTGGAGGCCGCGCGCTGGACCGGCGGGCCGCACCTCGTCTACGTCTCGATCGTCGGCGTCGACCGCGTCCCGCTGGGCTACTACAAGAGCAAGCTCGCGACCGAACAGCTGATCGCCGCGTCGGGCCTGCCGTACACGATCCAGCGGGCGACGCAGTTCCACGCGCTGGTCAGGACGCTGTTCGCGGGCGCGTCCCGGCTGCCGGTGCTGCCCGTGCCGCGGGTGCGGTTCCAGCCGGTGGACGTCCGCGACCTCGCGCCGCGCCTCGCCGACCTGGCCACCGGTGATCCGGCGGGCCACGTCGACGACTTCGGCGGCCCCGAGATCCTGGCCGCGGCCGAGCTGGCCCAGGCGGTCGCGGAGGCGAGCGGGCGGCGTCGCCGGATCGTCTCGGTGAAGGTGCCGGGGGAGACGTTCCGGGCGTACGCCGGCGGTGGGCACCTCGCACCGGACCACCTCGACGGCGCGATCACGTTCGCGCGGTACCTGTCCGAGCAGGCCGACGCCGGGGTGCTGGGGTACCGGAAGCGCTAGCTGGGCAGCCAGTTGCCGTGGAAGCCGATCGGCACCCGGTCCGGCAGGTGGATCGCGGCGACCGTTTCGAGCGTGCCGGCGTCGAGCAGCGTGAGCTCGCTGCGCTCGGTCGCCGCGTCGTGGACGAAACCGGCCAGGACGCCGTCGTCCTCGGCGGCGTCCGCGGCGCGCGGCACGAAGACGAACTCCGCGGGCGAGCGCCCGGGCCCGAAGGACCGCACCTGCGTCGAGCCGTTCGAGAAGTCGTGCTTGTACAACGAGTCCGCCGGGCTGGCGCCGGTGGTCACCGACGGTGCGTAGCCGTAGCGGTGCGGGCGGCCGACCACGCGTTCGTCGACGCGCGGGAACTCCTGGCCGCGGTCGTCGAGCCGCTCCTCGATGACCTTGCCGGAGGAGAAGTCGACCGTCCACCGGTCGAGCGTCGGCACGCCCTCGTCGGGACCGTGCAGCTCCCGGTCGAAGATCCGGGGGTGGCGGACGACGTCGAGCACCACGCTGTCGCCGTCGTCGTAGGCGTTGAGCGGGTGGAAGACGTAGCAGGGCTCGACGTCGAACCAGCGGACGTCGGCGTTGCCGCCTTCGCGCGGCATGACGCCGATCCGCGCGGGGTACTTCGGGTTCCAGTGGTAGGGCAGGCCGCCGTTGGCCGCGATCTTCGTGGCCAGCCGGGCGGTGATCGGGTCGGGGATCCGCACCCGGCCGATGACCGCCGACAGCACGAGCCGGGCGGTGGAGCGCAGCAGCCGGGACGGGATCGCCGCGGTCGCCATGCCGGCGTCGAAGGTCACGGGCAGGTCGTAGAACACGACGTGCCGTTCGGTGAGGGAGAAGTCGTGCATCATCGGCGCGCCGGTGACCTCGACGTCCACCTCGCGCCGGACCCGGCCGGCCGCGTCGATCACGGAGTAGGTGACCTTGTTGCCCTTGGCCATCGAGTACGAGACGGCGTGCAGTTCGCCGGTCAGCGGGTCGCGCTTGGGGTGGGCGGTGTAGCCGCCGGAGAGGGTGCCGTCGAAGTCGCAGCGGCCCTCGGTGTCGAGCTCGTCGGACAGCTCCCAGATCGTGGCGCCCGCCTCCATCAGCGCGAGCGTCTTGCCGGCGTGGCCGATGACGTTGGTGTTGGCGCTGAGGCCGTGCGGGGTGCGGCGCGGCTTGTCGCCGTCGAGGATCGCGTCGATCGAGGGGTTGCGCACCCAGCGGTTGCGGTACCACTCGGCCTTGCCGTCGCGCAGGCGGACGCCGTGGACCATGCCGTCGCCCATGAACCAGTGGTAGGCCGCCGGGTCCACTTCGGACAGCGGGTTGGGGCCGTTGCGCAGGTAGCGGCCGTCGAGGAAGTCCGGGATGGTGCCGGTGACCTCGAGCTCGGTGAGCGTGTGCTCCTGGCTGATCGGGGCGAAGTTGCCTTCGAGGAAGGGATTGGTCATCACCGGTAGTAGACCTTTCGTCGCACCTGGAAACCCCTAGACGTCGGCCGGCCGGGGCGTCACGAGCAGTTTGAGCACGTCGCTGAACAGCGACGACGGGACCGCGTCCGGGTCGACGCCGCGTTCCACCGCGAGGCCGTTGGACAGCGCGAGCACCACCACCGCGAGGTGCTCGGGCGCCAGGGGCAGCGTGATGCCGTGCCGGTCGGCGACGTTGCCGATGGCCGCGGTGACCGCCTCGCGCAGCCGGGCCCGGCGCTCGGCCAGTCCTTTGTGGACGGCCGGGTTCCGCATGGCCAGGCCCCAGTACTCCAGCAGCAGCCGGTGCCAGGTGGCGTCCGAGTCGATCCCGGCCAGCAGCCGCGCGCCGGCTTCGGTGGTGGCCTCGTCGAGGTCGGCCAGGTCGGCGAACGCCGTCGTCGCGCCCGCCATCCGCTCGACGATGTGCTCTTCCATGATCGTCAGCACCAGGTCGTCGCGGCCGGTGAAGCTGGAGTAGACGGCGCCCTTGGTCAGGCCGGCCTCGGCCGCGACGTCGTTGAGCGACGTCGCGGCGATGCCCTGGCGGGCGAACACCGCGGTGGCGGCGTCGATGATCCGCCGCCGGGTCTCGGCGCGGCTCGGGCGGCGGCGTGCGGGACCGGTCATGGAGCGCAACGCTACCGCCTCCCTCACCTGGGCGTCCTTCGTTGACTGTGACGCGGGTCATCTGGTAAATCGGACACACGATACCGGTCGGTATCGAAACTGGGAGGTCCCGTGCCCACTGTCAGCGCCGACATCCGCCGAACCCTCACCGTCGTGGTCCTCGCCGCGGCCGCTCTCGTCGCCCCCGCCGCTACGGCGTCCGCCACCGGGCTGCCGCCGAACCCCGCCGCCGATCCCTTCTACGCCCAGCCGTCGCCGTTCCCCGACGTCGCGCCGGGCACGATCCTCGACTCGCGCCCGATCACGATCCGGGCGCTCACCCTGCCGGTGCCGATCCGGGCCTGGCAGGTCAAGTACCGCTCGTCGGACACCCGCGGCGCGGCCATCGCCGACGTCGCGACGGTCATGCAGCCGGTGTCGTCCACCTCGAAGACGCTGGTCTCGTACCAGACCGCGCAGGACGGGCTCAGCCTCGACTGCGCGCCGTCGTACGTGCTGGCCACCGGGACGGCGTTGCCCGCCGAAGAGCTGGCCTTGATGGTGCCGCTGCTCGCCGCGGGCCACACCGTCGTCACCGCCGACTACGAGGGCCCGCGGTCCGAGTGGACGGCCGGGCTCAACACCGCGCACGGCGTCCTCGACGGCATCCGCGCGGCCCAGTCGTTCGCGCCCGCCGGGCTGTCCGGGCCCACGACGCCGACGGCGCTGATGGGCTACTCGGGCGGGGCGCTGGCGAGTCAGTGGGCCAACGAGGTCCAGCCGACCTACGCGCCGGAACTGAAGTTCGCCGGTGTCGCCGCCGGTGGTGTGCCCGCGGACATCGAGTACGTTGCCCGCCGCATCGACGGCGGGCCGTTCGCCGGGATCTACATCGGCGCCGCGGTCGGCCTGAGCCGCGCGTACCCGGAGATCGACACGGCCACGCTGCTCAACACGCGCGGCAAGCAGGCGTTCGAGGACGTCGGCAAGCAGTGCATCGCCCAGTTCAGCGTCGCCCAGGCGTTCCACCGGATGAGCGACTACACGACCGTGCCGCAGCTGCTCGACGTGCCGGCCGTGCGGAACGTGATCGCCCAGAACGTGATGGGCACCCGCAAACCCGGCTCGCCGACGTACTTCTACCAGGGGATCTTCGACGAGCTGGCGCTCACGCCGCCGGTGGACGCGCTGGTGCGGAAGTACTGCGCCGAAGGCGTGACGATCCAGTACAACCGGATCCCGATCGGCGGCCACGTCACCGTCGCGGTCCAGGGGGCGCCCGGGGCGCTCGCCTACATCCACGACCGGCTGGCCGGGAAGCCCGCGCCGTCGAGCTGCTGAGCTGTTCGTATTATCGGATTAATTACGAAGAATCTTGACCTCGGATCCGGATAGGTCATATGTTTGGCGGGCTTCACGCCGGTCCCCGCCTTCAACGCCGAACGGATCCGACATGTCGAACCCTTCCCTCCCGCCCTCGCGCCGCGCGTTCCTCAAGCTCGGTGGCGCGGTCGGCGCCGGGATCGCCCTGAGTGGCGTTCGTCCTTTCGTCGCAAGCGCAGACGTCGTCCGTCCGGCTGTCGCGGATCTTGTCCCCGGCAGCCGGGCGACGACGCTGTGGTACCCGTCGCCCGCGGCGGAGGACAAGATCATCGAGCAGGGCCTGCCGATCGGCAATGGTCGGATCGGTGCCCTCGTCGGCGGCGACCCGGCCGCCGACTTCCTGTACCTCGCCGACGCGTCCCTCTGGACCGGCGGCGCCAACGACGTCCTCGAAGACGACGGCCAGTTCCCGTACGAGCGCGAGAAGTTCGGCACGCTCGGGCTGCTGGCGAAGGCCCGGATCTCGGTGCCCGCGCACACCGGCGTCACGGACTACCGGCGCACGCTCGACCTGAGCAACGGCCTGGTGACCGTCACCTACGCGTGCCAGGGCACCCGGTACCGGCGGGAGGTCTACGCGAGCCACCCCGACGACGTCGTGGTCGTCCGGCTGACCAGCGAAGGCCGCGGGACGCTGACCGGGACGGTCGTCCTCGAGCCGACGCGGGACGAGGTGCTGAGCGGCCCCGCGTTCGCGGCGACCTTCGCCAACGGGCTGAAGTACGCGTGCGCGGCGTCGGCGTCGAGTCAGGGTGGAAAGGTGTCGCAGCAGGGGAGCACGGTCGCTTTCGCCGGCTGCCGTGAAGTCGTCATCGTGCTGTCGGGTGGCACGAACTACGTGCCCGATGCGGCGCGGAAGTTCCTCGACGCGTCGGTGGATCCGCTGGCGCTGTCGAAGCAGAAGGCGGCTCGCGCGCTGCGGGCCGGCGGTGGCGCGTTGCTCGCGACGCACGTCGCCGACTACCGGCGGCTCTACGACCGGATGACGCTCGACCTGGGCGCGTCCCCGGCGTCGAAGCGCTCGCTGGACACGTGGGCGCGGCTGGTGGCGCGGCACGACGACCCGGCCACGCCGGACCCGGAGCTGGAGGCGTCCTACCTCCAGTACGGCCGGTACCTGACGATCACCGGCTCGCGCGACGGCCTGCCGATGGGCCTGCAAGGCCTGTGGCAGAACAACAACACGCCCGACTGGATGAGCGACTACCACACCGACATCAACGTCCAGATGAACTACTGGCTGGCCGACCGCGCGGCGCTGCCGGGCAGTTTCACCGCGCTGGCCGACTACTGCCTTTCGCAGCTTCCCGTGTGGACGGACACCACGAAGAAGCTGTTCAACGACCCGAGAAACCGCTTCCGCAACACGAGCGGCAAGATCGGCGGCTGGGCCATCGCGTTCTCCACCAACATCTACGGCGGCTCCGGCTGGTGGTGGCACCCGGCCGGCAACGCGTGGCTGTGCAACTCCCTGTGGGACCACTACGCGTTCACCCAGGACAAGGCCTACCTCGCGCGGATCTACCCGCTGCTCAAGGGGGCCGCCGAGTTCTGGGAGGCGCGG
This sequence comes from Amycolatopsis sp. NBC_01307, assembly GCF_035975215.1. Taxonomy (NCBI): domain Bacteria; kingdom Bacillati; phylum Actinomycetota; class Actinomycetes; order Pseudonocardiales; family Pseudonocardiaceae; genus Amycolatopsis; species Amycolatopsis sp. NBC_01307. The sequence continues at coordinate 2,778,877 of NZ_CP108403.1, forward strand.
CTCGTCACCACGACCGTCGACGGCCGCGAGGTGCTGGTCGACGACCACGACTGGTCACCCGAGCACGGCCCGCAGGACACGCTCGGGAACACGTACTCCCAGGAGATCGTCTGGGACCTGTTCGAGCACTACCGCGCGGCGGTCACGACGCTGGGACGCGACCGCGCGTACGGCGACCGGGTCGCCGGGCTGCAGCGGAAGCTGTACCTGCCGAAGGTGAGCCCGGCGACCGGCTGGCTCGAGGAGTGGATGTCGCCGGACAACCTGGGCGAGACCACGCACCGGCACCTGTCTCCGCTGATCGGGTTCTTCCCGGGCGACCGCATCGCGACGGACACGTCGTCCGCCGAGCTGCTCGGCGGGGTGCGTGCCCTGCTGACCGCGCGGGGGATGGACAGCTTCGGCTGGGCGACCGCGTGGCGGTCGGCGTGCTGGGCGCGGCTGAAGGACGCGGACAAGGCGTACCAGCTGCTGCTCACGGTCATGCGGCCGTCGGTGGCCAACGGCAACGGCACCGCGCCGAACTTCTTCGACATGTACAGCCAGGGCAGCTACACGATCTTCCAGATCGACGCGAACCTCGGCGCGCCCACCGCGGCGCTGGAGATGCTGCTGTACTCGCGGCCGGGCGTGCTGGAACTGCTGCCCGCGCTGCCCTCGGCGTGGGCTCGCTCGGGGAGGGTGACCGGGATCGGCGCGCGCGGCGGGTTCGAGGTCGACGTCGCGTGGCGCGACGGCAAGGTGACCCGGGCGGTGATCCGGAGCGTCGGCGGGACCCGGACCGAGGTGCGGGCCGGCGCCTGGAAGCGCACGATCTCCCTGCGGCCCGGCGCGTCGATCACGATCACGCCAAGTTGAGGTCTTTCCTCCGGAAAGTGACGTAGTGTTCAATCACTTATTCCGGAGTTTGGAGTCACCGTGAACGTCGTCCTGTGGATCGCCGCCGGCCTGCTGGCTGTTCTGTACCTCGGCGCCGGGGGCATGAAGCTCGCCACGCCGCGGGAGAAGCTTCTGGAGAACCCCAACATGGGGTGGACGGCGGACTTCTCGGCGGCGGCGATCAAGGGGATCGGCGCGATCGAGATCGTCGGCGCGATCGGCCTGATCCTGCCGTGGGCGCTGGACATCGCGCCGGTGCTGACCCCGCTGGCCGCCACCGGACTGGCGATCGTCCAGATCGGTGCGATCATCGTCCACGCGCGCCGCAAGGAGACCAAGGCGCTGCCGATGAACGTCGTGCTGCTGGTGCTGGCGGCGTTCGTCGCCGTGGGCCGGTTCGCCGGCTGACCTTCCCCTTTCGGAGGATCGATGACGCTCCCCGCCTTCACGGATCACGGCGGCCCGGGCCCGGCGGTCGTGCTGCTGCACAGCTTCCTGATGGACCGCCGCATGTTCGCCGCGCAGCTGCCGGCCCTGAAGGGCTTCCGCTGCATCACGGTCGACGAGCGCGCCCACGGCGGCACGCCCGCTTCGGGCCCGTTCGACTACTGGGACGTGGCTCGCGACGTCCTGGCGGTCTTGGACCACTTGGACGTCTCGTCCGCGGCGGTGGTCGGGACGAGCCAGGGCGGGTTCGTCGCGTTGCGGATGGCGCTGCTGGCGCCTTCCCGGGTTCGTGCGCTGGCGGTGCTCGGCACCTCGGCCGCGGCGGAGGACCCGGCGGTGGCGACGGGCTACCGGGCCGTCCTGGACGCCTGGGTGTCGGGCGGCGCTCCGCCGGAGGTCCTCGACGGCGTCGCGACGATCTGCTTCGGCCCGGCGGAGGTGGGGGAGTGGAAGCGGCGTTGGGCGTCGGTTCCGGCGGACCAGCTGACGTACGCGATGACGGCCCTCGTCGACCGCGACGCCGTGCTGGACCGGGCGGGGGAGATCGTGTGCCCAGCTCTGGTCCTGCACGGCACGGCGGATCTGGCGTACCCGGTGGACCGGGCGGCCGAACTGGCGTCGGCGCTGCCTGACGCGTCGTTGGTCGTCGTCGAGGACGGGGCGCACTTCCTGAGCTACACCCACCCGGACGAGGTGAATCCCCACCTGCGGCGCTTCCTGGACGCGCACGCCTAATACCCTGGAGGTCTCACCGGGACGGGAGGCCGCTGGTGGACGTCGATCTGCGGAAGCTGCGGTACTTCGTGGCGGTCGCCGAAGAGCTGCACTTCGGCCGGGCCGCGGAGCGGCTGCACATCGCGCAGCCGGTCCTTTCCCGGCAGATCCGCGCGCTTGAGTCGGAACTACGAGCGCAGGTCTTCGTGCGGGACAGGCGATCCACGGAGCTGACCGAGGCCGGCCTTCAGCTGCTGGAGGACGCCCGCCCGCTCTTGGCCGCCGCCGAAGCCCTGCGGCGCCGGGTCGCGCTGGCCGCGCGGGGGACGTCGGCGTTCACGATCGGGTTCATGCCCGGGATCACGGTGACGGGCGCGGTACGCGACTTGACCGCACAGCACCCGACCCTGGACGTCGGCCTGGTGCGCACGACGTGGGACGACCAGATCGAGGTGCTGCACGACGGCCGCGCGGACGTCAGCGTCGTCCGGCTGCCGGTGGACCCGCGCGGCCTGACGCTACGGCCGCTGTTCCGAGAGCCGCGGGTCGCGGTACTGCGCGCCGACCACCGCTTGGCCGGCAAGGAGTCGGTGACGGTCGCCGACCTGGCCGGCGAGCACCTGCTCAACGACCCGGGCGCGGTGCCGGAGTGGCGGGAGGTCGCCGTCGAGCTGCGGGACGGTACGGCTCTGCCCTTTCGTGGGTTTCGGAGCGTGGAGGAGAAGCTGGAGCACGTCGCGGCGGGAACGGGGATCGCGGTCGTGCCGCTCTCGACGTCGGAGTACTACACCCGCCCGGACGTCGCGCACGTGCCGGTCTCGGACCTGCCGCCGAACGAGGTGTGCCTGGCGTGGGTGGCCGCTCGCCGGTCGCGGGTGATCTTCGAGTTCGCCGAGATCGCGGCGTCGTGGTTCGACGGGTCTGGTCAGTCTGGCTGCTAGCCTGTGACCTGCGAAAAGGGGGACCGATGGCGCTGCGGACGACGAACATGCGGGACGCGCTGGTGGCCGAGGTGCGGCAGCAGATCCTGAGCGGGGAACTGGCGCCCGGCACGGCGCTGACGGAGCAGGGGCTGGCGACGACGTTCGGGGTCGCGCGTCCGACGGTGCGGTCGGCGCTGCAGGAACTGGAGGCGCGGCACCTGGCGGAGCGGGCCGACGGCCGCTCGCTGCGGGTTCCGGTGCTGACCGAGGCGGACGTCCGCGACCTGTTCCGGGTCCGGCTGCCGCTGGAGGTCGCGGCGGTCCGTGCCGTGGTGACCGACGGTGGTTCCCTCGCCGGGCCGAAGGCGGCACTGGCCGTGCTGGAGGCGCTGCCGGCGTCGGCGAGCTGGGCGGAGCGGGTGGAGGCACACACGGCCTTCCACGTCGCGCTGGTCGAGGCGGCGGGCAGTCCACGGTTGAGCCGCATCTACCCGCCGTTGCAGGAGGAGATGCAGGTGTGCCTCGCACAGCTCCGGGAGGCCCACCCGGACCCGGCCGAACTGGCGGCGGAGCACCGCCGCTTGCTGGAGGCGGTGGAGTCGGGCAACCCGGCCGGCGCGGAGGCCGAGGCAAAAGACCACCTCGAGCGAGCGCTGAAGAGCCTGACCGCAGGCTGACGCGGACGCTCCCGATGCGGCCTGCGAAGTCTTGGCGCGGGGGTTTCTCGGCGACTGCCCGTTGGGCGGCGCGCCAAGTGCACGGCGGCGCCGATCGCGAGGGCCTCCGAGCCGCCGGCGATCGGTGGGCCGTCGTGGTTACCTTCCCTGGGGTAGCGCCAGGCGGCGCGGGTGCTCGGGCGTTTGGCTTGGGGTGGTGAACAACGCTGCCCGCAGCGTTGCCCACGCGCGGGACGGGCGTGTGCGGCGGACGGGGGCTTGCCGTGTGGCTGCGCCCGTTCGGTAGGCCATCTCCACCTGTACCCAGTCGTAGATCCAGTCGCCTCGCATGGCGTTCCTCTCGGCCGTTGGTTCCTGCTTCGAGGATCGGCCTGAGGGAGGCGGCGCGGCATCGGGTGATCACGCACCTTTCCGCCGCGCCGGCCCCTTACCCGCGCAGGTCCGACAGCGCGCCCAGGTGGGACGGCCGCCAGCCCAGCTCGGAGCGGGCGCGGTCCGGCGTCAGCTGCTGGTCCAGGGCGAACGCCTCCGCGATCGGGCCCATCCGGTCCTCGGCCTCCGCGAGGGTGAGCTGTTCAAAGCGGCCTGGGCAGCCGGCGGCCGAGCTGAGGGCCTCGGCGATCTCCGCCAGGCGGACGTTCTCGCCACTCACGCCCGCGTACACCGACTTCGCGGGCGCCTGCAGCGCCAGTGCGTACAGCTCCGCGATGTCGTCCGCGTGCACCAGCGCCCAGTGGTTGTGACCGTCGCCGATCACGGGGACCGCGCCGTGTTCGCGGGCCGGGGCCGCGAAGAACGTCTCGGCCAGGCCGCCGCCGTGGCCGTAGACCAGGCCTGGCATCACCAGGACCGGGCGGCCGCCTCGGGACAGGACGCGCTCCTCGTTCGCCCGGCGCCACGCCGTGATGCGTGGCGGGTTCTGGGGCGCGTCCTCGGTGACGACGCCGTTCGTGTCGCCGTACACCCAGACGCCGCCCGTGTGCACGTAGGCGCCCCGGTCGCCCAGGCCGTCCTGCATCGCCGACGCCGCCGCGTCATCGACGGCGGCCGTGTCGTCGCCGTAGTGCTGGCCCAGGTGGATGACGCCGTCGGCGGACGCGGCCGCTTCGCGCAGGACGGCCGTGTCCGTCAGGGTGCCGGGCACCGGGTGGGCGCCCAGGTCGGTGACCGTCCGGGCGGCGGCGTCGCTGCGGGCGAGTGCGCTCACCTCGTGGCCGTGCCGGATCAGGGCCCGGATCGTGGGGCAGCCGACGTAGCCGGAGCCGCCGGTGAGGAAGACCTTCATCGCAAGGGACCTTTCGTCGTGGTTCCCCTCCGACTCTCGGCCCGATCCGCGCCCGCGTCCAAGACCCTTTCCGGCCGCTGTGATACCCGCGGGGCATCACTCCACGGTGACGGACTTCGCCAGGTTCCGCGGCTTGTCGATGTCGTGGCCCAGCGCCAGCGCCGCGTGGTAGGCCAGCAGCTGCAGCGGGATGGTCAGCAGGATCGGGTCCAGCTCCGGCTCGGTCCGCGGCACCACCAGGCGCGGGACGTCCAGCGCGCCGAAGTCGACGTCTTCGTGCGTGACGGCCAGCACCGGCCCCGAGCGGGCCCGGATCTGCTGCAGCGCACCGAGGTTGCGCTCGGCGAGCTCGTCCGCCGGCACGATCGCGACGGTCGGCACCGACGCGTCGATCAGCGCCAGCGGGCCGTGCTTGAGCTCGGAGGTCTGGTACGCCTCGGCGTGCCGGTAGGAGACCTCCTTGAACTTCTGGGCCCCTTCGCGCGCCACCGGGAAGCCGCGGACGCGGCCGACGAAGAACAGGCTCTTCGCGTCGGCGCAGGCGCGGGCGTGCTCCTCGATCAGCTTCTCCTCGGCGAGCACCGCCCGGATCTGGTCCGGCAGCGCGCGGATCGCCGCGACGATCCGCTGCCCGGACGCGTTGGACAGGTCCCGGACGCGGCCCAGCGCCAGCGCGAGCATCGCGAACCCGACGGCCATGTTCGTCAGCGCCTTCGTGGACGCGACCGCGACCTCCGGCCCGGCGTGCAGGTACAGCCCGCCGTCGCAGGCCCGCGCGATCGCCGAGCCGACCACGTTCACCAGCCCGATGACCCGGCCGCCCTTGCGCTTGACCTCTTCGACGGCGAACGCGGTGTCGACCGTCTCACCGGACTGGCTGACCGCGATGTAGAGGGTGTCCGCCTCGATGATCGGGTTGCGGTAGCGGAACTCCGACGCGGCCTCGGCGTCGGCCGGGATCCGGGCCAGCTCCTCGATCATCGTCGCGCCGATCTGCCCGACGTAGTACGCCGACCCGCAACCGAGGATCTTCACCCGCGCGAACCCGCGCAGCTCCCGCGGCGTCAGGTTCAGCCCGTCCAGGCGGGAGACGCCGAAGCGCTCGTCGAGGCGGCCGCGGATCATCCGCTCCACCGACTCGGGCTGCTCCTGGATCTCCTTGTACATGTAGTGGCTGTGCTCGCCGAGGTCGAGGTCGTCGGCCTCGATGTCGATCGCCGTCGGCGGGCGGCCGGTGTCGGCCTCCTCGACGGTGAACGTGCGGTAGCCCTTGGCCGTGACGCTGGCGAACTCGCCGTCGGCGAGGTGCACGACGCTGGAGGTGTGCCGGACGAGCGCGGCCAGGTCGCTGGCCACGAACATCTCCTTGTCGCCGACGCCGACGATCAGCGGGGATCCGTTGCGCGCCACGACGACGCGGTCCGGGCGGCTCGCGTCGGTGACGGCGATCGCGTACGTGCCGGAGATCCGGGAGACGGCTTCGACGACCGCGTCCTCCAGGGTCTCGGCCGCCGAGCGGGCGATCAGGTGGGCGAGCACCTCGGTGTCGGTGTCGGAGGCGAGCGTGACGCCGGCGCGGGTGAGCTGCTCGCGCAGCGCGTCGGCGTTGTCGATGATCCCGTTGTGCACCACGGCGATCCGGCCGTCTTCGGAGACGTGCGGGTGGGCGTTGGCCTCGGTCGGCCCGCCGTGCGTCGCCCAGCGCGTGTGCCCGATGCCGGCCTTGCCGGCCAGCCGCTTGGGCAGCGCGGCGGTCAGGTTGCGGACGCGGCCGGTGATCCGGTGCACGCTCTGGCCGCCGGTGCCGAGCACGGCGATCCCGGCCGAGTCGTAGCCGCGGTACTCGAGGCGGGTGAGCCCTTCGAGCAGGATCGGGGCCGCGTTCTGGGTGCCGATGTATCCGACGATTCCGCACATGCCGGGGTGACCTCACTGGAGCAGGGGACGGGGGACCGGGGCGGGCCCGGTCAGCCGTAGACGATGCGGCGCAGCTGCCGCTCGGACAGGGTGGGCGGCGCGACGAGCCTGCCGTCCAGCTCGCCGGCGAGCAGCGGGAAGATCTCGGGGTTCTTCTTTCCCTCGGTCTGCAGCTCCGCGTGCCGGCGCCGGACGTACTGCTCGGCGGTCTCCCGGTAGAACGCCAGCACGTCCTCGACCACGCGCCCGGCCACCGCGGGCGACAGGCCCGTGGACAGCGCGACCTGGTCGATGAGTGAGGCGTCCTCCATGGCGCTCATCATGCATGGCGACGTCGTGAACACCAAATTCTTGCCCGATATCGGGCAAGAACAGGCTCGCTCGGACGAGACTAGGGGTTCTTGCAGACTTCCGCCGTCGCAGCAGCCTTGACGGGCCGCCGGGCGGTACAACAATCCGCATGGTGAGCACGGAATCCGGCGTGGTGAGCTTCCCCCGGCGCGCGCCCGGCCAGACCTCCCCGCCCGACGGCTACGCCGCGCTGCGCGGGAAGCCCGGGCTGTGCCGGACCATGCTGCCCGGCGGGAACCTGGTCTGGCTCGTCACCCGGCACGAAGACGTCCGGGCCGCGCTGACCGACCCGCGGCTCAGCTCCAACCCGGCGCTGCCCGGCTTCCCGGCCACCGGCGGGGCACCCGAAGCGGTTCCCGGGTGGTTCGTCGCGATGGACGCGCCGGAGCACACGCGGTACCGCAAGCTGCTGATCCCGGAGTTCACCGTCCGCAAGGTGCGGGAGCTGCGGCCGGGCATCCAGCAGGTCGTCGACGACCGGATCGACGCGATGCTCGCCGCCGGCAACGCCGCCGACCTCGTGTCCGCCTTCTGCCTCGTGCTGCCCTCGCTGGTCATCTGCCAGCTGCTGGGCGTGCCGTACGGGGACCACGAGCACTTCGAGTCGCGCACCCGCGTCCTGGTCAGCCTGGCCTCGACGGCGCGCCAGCGCGAGGTCGCGCTCGGCGAGATCAACACCTACCTCACCGAGCTGATCGCCGCGAAGCGGGCGGAGCCGGGGGAGGACCTGATCAGCCGGCTGCTGGCCGGCGGCACGCTGGACGACGACGAGCTGCGCGGCGTCGCGATGCTGCTGCTGGTCGCCGGCCACGAGACGACGGCGAACATGCTGTCCCTCGGCGTGGTCACGCTGCTGGAGAATCCACAGTGGATCGGGCACGAGGGTGTCGTCGAGGAGCTGCTGCGGTTCTACTCGATCTCCGACGTCGTCAGCCTGCGCGTCGCCACCGAGGACCTCGAGATCTCGGGCCAGCTGATCCGCCGCGGCGAGGGCGTGGCGCCGCTCGGGCTGGCGGCCGGGCACGACGGCACGGTGTTCGACGACCCGGGCGAGTTCTGCCCGGCGCGGTCCGCGCGCAGCCACGTCGCCTTCGGGTACGGCATCCACCAGTGCATCGGCCAGAACCTGGCGCGCCTGGAGATGGAGGTCGCGCTGACGACGCTGTTCGCCCGGATCCCGCGGCTGCGCCTGGCGGTGCCGGCCGACGAGCTGAACTTCAAGCACGACGGTGTCCTCTTCGGACTGTACGAGCTGCCGGCGCGGTGGTAGGGCGCGTCAGGCGGTCAGGACGTTGACGCCTTCACGCTCGATTTCCGCCGCCACGGTGGAATCGATGCCACCGTCGGTGATGAAGGTGTCCACTTCGGACAGTTCGGCGAAGCGGGCGAAGTGGTCGTTGCCGACCTTGGTGTGATCGGCGAGCAGGACCACGCGGCGGGCGCCGGCGATCGAGGCGCGCTTGACCATCGCCTCGGCCGGGTCCGGGGTCGTCAGGCCACGCTCGACCGACAGGCCGTTGGTCGCCATGAACGCCACTTCGACGAACGTCTCGCTCAGCGCGTGCAGGGCCCAGGCGTCCACCGACGCGAGCGTGCGGGCCCGCAGCCGGCCGCCGACCAGCATGACCGTCAGGTTGGGGCGCTTGGACAGCGACAGCGCGATGTTGACGGAGTTGGTGACGACCGTGAGGTTGCAGTCGATCGGCAGGGCCTCGGCCAGGTGTGCGGTGGTCGTGCCGGCGTCGAGCAGGATCGCGCCCTCCGACGGCAGTTCCGCCAGCGCCGCCTTGCCGATGCGCTTCTTCTCCGCCGTCATCACGCTTTCCCGCGTGGTGAACGCCGGTTCGAAACCCAGCCGCTCGATGGGGATCGCCCCGCCGTGCACGCGGCGGAGCGATCCGTGCCGCTCCAGCGTGGTGAGGTCGCGGCGGATGGTTTCGGTGGTGACGGTGAACTCGCCCGCCAGCTCGGCGACGTCGACTCTGCCCCGCGTACGTGCACGCTCGAGGATCATTTGCTGACGCTCCTCCGCGTACATCGCCGCCCCCTCCATGTCGGTGTGTGTTGCCGGCGATGTGAGTTTATGTTGAATCACGTCCGGAAAGCAACGCCGGGGTCTCCGTGGCCAGGGCCCGCAGTTCCCGCTGGATCTCGCCGTTGACGGCCCCCTGGTGACGCGCGAGGAAGAAGTGGCCGCCGGGGAAAACCTCCAGCCGGAACGCGCCGTCGGTGTGCTCGCGCCAGTTTTCCGCTTCCTCGGCGGTGACCTTGGGGTCGTCGGCGCCGATCAGGGCGGTGAGCGGGCACGGGACGCGGCGGCCGGGAGCGCAGGTGTAGGTCTCGATGGCGCGGTAGTCGTTCCGGATGGCCGGCAGGGCCATGCGGAGGATCTCGTCGCCGCCGAGCACGGTCAGGTCCTGCTTGTTGAGCTCCTTGACCTCCGCGATGATCCCGTCGTCGTCGCGTTCGTGGATCCGTTCGTCGCGGTGGGTCGAGGGACCGCGGCGGCCGGACGCGATCAGCGCGCCGGGCCCCGGCGCGCCGCGGTCCGCCAGCCGCAGCGCGACTTCGAAGGCCAGCACCGCGCCCATGCTGTGGCCGAAGAACACCGTCGGTTTCGCCGACAGGGCCAGCAGTTCCGTGGTGACCAGGTCGGCCAGGTCGGTGATGGTGTCGACGCACGGTTCGCGACGGCGGTCCTGGCGGCCGGGGTACTGCAGGGAAACGACGTCGACGTCCGGTGCGAACCGGGCGGAGACCGGGTGGAAGTAGCTGGCGGAACCGCCGGCGTGCGGGAAGCACACCAGCCGGGTCCGTGCTTCGGCCGCCTGGTGGTAGCGGCGGATCCACGGCGTCGTGGCGTTGTCCGCGATGTTCACGAGGCGTGTTCCTTTCGGCGTGCTTACGGGTCACCAGTAAACCCAGGCCGCCGCAACGGAAACCTTAGTGTTGCCGGTCACCCGCGACGGAACGCGTGAGATCCACGGTTTTCCGGGTCAGGGCCCGCCTAGCCTGCGCGTACGGCCGTTTCCCGGCCGCGCCCGACCGCCCCGAGAGGAGCTCCGATGACCGGTGACGCGCTCGCCCTCGCCCGGCGCAAGGCCACCGAGCTGCGCCGGGCCGTCCAGTCCCTGCACCGGATCCACGGTGACACGCACTCGATGCGCCGGTTGCTGAGCGACCTCGACTGGATCGACGCCGGCCTCGGTGAGCTGCCGGCCGCCGCCGCGTGCGAGGGCATCGAACGGATCGTCGTACCCGACACGCCCTACCGGCTGGACATGTGGCACGGCGCGGACGACGAAGGGCTCGGCGGCCGCCGGCACCAGTGAGCTGACCTCGAAACGCTGACCTCGACGGTGCGGGAAGCAGGTGCGGGATGCCCGGTGTGGCGAGTGGGACCACGGCGCGGACGACCGGGCGCCGGCGTGAGCTGGAGATCCTGAGTTCGGCGTTCGCCAACGCGCGCGCCGGCGCGGCCACGCTCGTGCGCGTCCGCGGCGCCGCGGGCACCGGCAAGACCACGGTGCTGGACGCGTTCGCGGAGCAGGTCGAGGACCGCGCGACGGTCCTGCGCGGCACGTGCCGCCGTCCCGGCCGCGCGAACGCCGAACGCGCCGTCGAGGAACTGCTGCCCGGCGGCGCGAGTGGTGACGGCACGCCGGTCGCGCTCGTGTCGCGGCGGCTGGGCCGGTGGCTGGCCGAGGTCACCGCCACCCGGCCGGCCGTGCTCCTGCTCGACGACTTCCACTGCTGCGACGAGGCTTCGCTGCGGGTGCTGGCCCACCAGCTGCACCGCGCGGCCGAGCTGCCGGTGCTGCTGGTGGTCGCGCAGCGGCCGGCCGACCTGCCCGTCTGGCCGCCGCTGGCGCTGCCGCCGGGTGACGTCGCGACGATCGACCTGGCCGGGTTCGGCGAGGCGGCCGTCGAAGAGGTGGTCACCGAGCTCTGGCCGATCCGGCCGGAGCCCGGCTTCGCCGCCGACCTCACCGAGCTGACCGGGGGAAACCCGTCGCTGCTGGGCCAGGTGTGCCGGACGCTGCGTGCCGAAGGCTTCGAGCCGGACCACCGCGGTGCGGCACGCGCCCGTTTGCTCGCCCCGGGCGCCCACGCCCGTCTCGTCGAACGGATCCTCGCGGGCCGCCCCGCGTACGTCGGCCGCGTCGCCGAGGCCGCCGCCGTGCTGGACCGGACCGACGTCGAACTGGTCGCCCTGCTCAGCGGCGTGCCCGAACCCCTGGTCGGCGACGCCGTCCGGGTGCTGGCCGCCGAGCACGTCCTCGGCCCGGCCGGCCACGGGTTCACCTCCGCCGAGGCACGGGCCGGCGTCCTGGCCGGGTTGTCCGAACGGCGCCTGACGGCGTCGCGGCTGACCGCGGCCCGGCTGCTCAACGACCGCGGCCGGCCCGCGGAGGACGTCGGTACGCACCTGCTCGGCCGACGGCGGCTGCCCGAACAGTGGATGCGGGACGTGCTCGCCGAGGCCGCGCGCGTCGCGGAGCGGGCCGGCCGGCACACCGACGCGGCGCGCTTCCTCGGCGTGCTGGTCGCCGACCGCCCCGAGGACGTGCCGACCCGGATCGAGTTCGCCCGCGTGGTCGGCGTGCGCGACCCGCTGGCCGCGTACGCGACGCTCGCCGGGACGTCGGTGCTGGCCGGGGACACCCGCAGCCGGGCCCGGATCTCCCTGCAGCTGGCCAAGGCCGCGCTGACGGCCCGCGAGCCGGGCGAGGCGACCCGGCTGCTGACCACGGCGCTGGCCGAGCTCGACGCGGAACCGCCCGGCACCGCGGACGACGGCCGCGGCCTGCGCACCGAGCTCGAGGCCACGCTGCTCGTGGTGGCCTTCGAACAGCCGGGGACCCTCGGCCTCCTCGACGGCCGGCTCGCCGGGATGTCCGGCCTGGGCGGCCAGACGCCGGCCGAGACGAGCGTGCTGGCCCTGGCCTCGGTGGCCCACATGCTGGCGGGTACCGACCGCGAGACCGCCGTGTCCTGCGCGCGCCGGGCCCTGGACCGGCCGGAACCCGCGGTGCTCTGGTCCGGTTCGCTGGCCGCCTACGTCCTCTACCTCGCCGACGAGGTCGACGAGGCGACCGGCGCGCTCGACGACGTCGTACCGGACGCGCCGCGCGACGAAGCCGGCTGGGCCGCGATCACCGCCCTGACCGCGCAGTCCTGGCTCATGTGCGGGGCCGGCGACCTCGCCAGGGCCCTGTCCGACGCGACCGCCGCCGTCCGGCTCGCCGACGGCGACGGCCGCCCGGAACTCGCCGGGGCACCGCTGGTCTCCCAGGCGCAGATCCTGCTGCGCCAAGGGGACGTCGGCGGCGCGGAACACGCACTCGCCCGGGCCGAACGGGAGGGCCCGGACACCGCGGTCCTCCGGCTGCCGCACCTGCTGCTGGCCCGCGCCCGGCTCTGCGAACTGGGCGACGACGCCGAAACCGCGCTCGGCCACCTCCTGCGCTGCGGGCGGCTCCTGCGGGAGGAGGACGTGCGCAACCCGGTCTTCGCGCCGTGGTGGCTGGACGCCGCCCGCGTGCTCGTCCGGCTCGGCCGGCGGGCCGAGGCGATCGAGCTCGTAGACCAGGGGGAAGACCTGGCCCGGAGCTGGGGAACGGCGTCCGCGCGGGGCCTGGCCCTGCTGGGCCGCGGCCTCACCGCCGACGGCGGCACGGCCGTCGACCGGCTGGCCGCGGCCGCCGAGGTGCTGGCCGGCACACCGGCGTCCTGGTACCGGACGGAGGCGGAGATCCTGCTGGGGCAGGCGCTCCTGGACGCGGGCGACCACCCCGGCGCCCGCAAGCACTTCCGGGCCGCCGTCGACCTCTCGGTGCGTGCGGGGTTCTGGGGCCGGGCGGATCGGGCCCGGGCCGGCGTGACGGCGTCGGGCGGGCGGAACTACGCCGTGACCGGCAACGTCACCGACGTGCTGACGGTGGGGGAGCGGCGGGTCGGGGACCTGGCCGCGACCGGCGCCACCAACCGGGAGATCGCGGACCGGCTCCTGCTGGCCCTGCGGACGGTGGAAATCCACCTGACGAGCGTGTACCGCAAGCTCGGCGTCAACGGCCGCGCTCACCTGCAGGAAAGCTTCTCGCGGGGCCTGCTCGCGCCGGAGCCCGCACTGGCCGGTCCCGAATTGTCCTGACGGACAGCGGGGAATAATCGGCTCCGCGTGCGGTGGGGATATTCCCATCCGGTCCGCGTAAACGCGTGCGAGAATGCGCGGGTGTCCCGCCGGCTGGGAACCACAATAGGTGACAAACGTCCTGGTCTGTTCCCGACCTGCGGTGATAGCGTTCGAGGGGAAGTCGTTCGAGGGCGCTGACGATGGGATCCGGCAGGGGGATCCGCGGGGATCCGACGCGGGAGAAAACGGGGAGCGGAATGCGGCCGGTGGCGGGACTGGCGGTGGTCGTGGACGACGCCGGCGTGCTCGAGATGTCGCTGCCCTCCGGTGAGCAGCGGGTCCTCGCGCAGGGCATCGGCGCGGCCATGTGGATCGCGCTGGCCCAGCACGACTGGGACCCCGGCGAAGCGGCGCTGACCCTCGCGCCCGAATGCGACCTCGAACCGAACGAGCTGGCCGACTCCATCCGCGCGTGGATGGGTGACCTGGCCGCGATCGGCGTGCTGGAGTCCTGACCACGCCCCGCCGGCAATGGTTTCCGTTCTGAATGGATAGTCGGCTCTCCACGCGGAAACCGCCGTGTCCGGCGGAAAAACCCTAGAGTTGGCTCCGGCTCGTTGACCACCCACGCCTCCGTGACAGACCCTCCCAACGCACGAGGGAATGTCCCGAGGATTGTGGAGGCGCGGTGGTGGGCGGACAAACGCAGGATCACCCGGCCGTGATCGGTGGCGGCGTGATGGGATCGGCCATCACGGCGATGGCACTGGGACACGGTGTTCCGGTCACACTGGTCGAAGCCGGCGAAGAAGCACTGGCCCTGGCGCGGCGGAGGGTGGACCAGCAGCTGCGGCACGGCCGCCTGATGGGCGCGTTCCCCGACGTCGAACCAGGCGAGCTGACGGCGACGACGGACCTGACCGCGGCCAAGGGCGCCACGGCCGTCGTCGAAGCGATCATCGAAGACGCGTCGAGCAAGGCCGGCGTACTGGCCAGGATCGCGGGGCTCGTCGCCCCGCGGACCCCGTTGATCACCAACACCTCCGGCATCCCGGTCGACGAGCTCGCCGACGCGGTCGAGCGCCCGGAGGACCTGCTCGCGACGCACTTCATGAACCCGACGTACCTCATCCGGACCGTCGAGGTGGTGCGTGGCCCGCGGACCGGGAGCGACACGCTCGCAGGAGTCCTCGCGCTGCTGGAGCGGCTGAAGCGGCGGCCGATCGTCGTGAACGACTCCCCGGGGTTCGTCACGAGCCGGCTGCTGCACCCGCAGATCAACGACGCGGCGCGGCTGGTCGAAGAGGGCACCGCGTCGGTCGAGTCGGTCGACGAGCTCATGCAGGGCTGCCTCGGCCACCCGACGGGCCCGTTGCGCACCGCGGACCTGATCGGCCTGGACAACCTGGCCGACGCGCTGCGGCTGCTGTCCGAACGCACCGGCGACCCGCGGCACCTGCCGTGCGCGCTGCTGGAGTCCAAAGTGGCCGAAGGCCACCTCGGCCGGAAGTCCGGACGAGGGTTCTACGAGTACGGGAAGGTGTTCCAGTGAACGACGTCTCCACCACCGAAACCCCGGCGCGGACGCCGGAGGTCGTCGCCCAGCAGATCAAGGACTTCCTGGCCGGCCGCATCAACCAGGAGGTCCCCTCCGACCAGGACCTGTTCCGCACCGGGCTGGTGTCCTCGATGTTCGCCATGGAGCTGGTCGTGTTCCTCGAGCAGACCTACGGCATCGCGATCGTCGGCCCGGACCTGAAGCTGGACAACTTCCGCACCGTCGACGGCATGTCCGCACTCGTCCGGCGCCTGCTCGATGAGTGAGGACCCGCTCGCCGGCGCCGCCGCCGAGCTGACCGCGCTGGTCGCCGACCGGGCGGCCGGCTGGGACGTCGAGGGCCTGCTGCCCGTCGACATGCTGCGCGGTCTCGGTGCCCGCGGCCTGCTGTGCGCCGAGGTGCCCGCCGACTTCGGCGGCCTCGGCGCGGGCAGTCTCCACAGTGGACACTTCACCGCGCACGCCGGCGCGCTGTGCAGCTCGCTGCGCAGCGTGATGACGTCGCAGGGCATGGCGGCGTGGACGATCCAGCGGTTCGGGGACCGGGCCCAGCGGGCCCGGTACCTCGGGCGCCTGACGTCGGGTGACCTGGCCGCGGTCGCGTTCAGCGAACCCGCCGCGGGCAGCGACCTCTCCTCGGTCGCGACCACCGTCCGCACCGACGGCGACGACATCGTCATCAGCGGCGAGAAGGTCTGGATCACCGCGGCGGCCTACGCCGACCTGCTCGTCGTCGTCGGCGAGCTCGACGGCCTGGGCGCGGCGGTGGTCGTCCCGGCGCGCGCGGAAGGCGTGTCGATCGAACGCATCCCGTACCCGAGCGGGTGCCGGGCCGCGGGGCACTCGACCGTGCGGCTCGACAACGTCCGGCTGCCCCGCTCCGCTCTGCTGGGCGGGGGCGGCGTCGACCTGTCCATGCTGGTCACGACGGCGCTGGCGTACGGCCGGATCTCGGTCGCCTGGGGGTGCGTCGGCATCCTGCGGGCCTGCCTGACGGCGGCCGGCGACCACGCGGGCAAGCGGCACCAGGGCGGGATCCCGCTGGCCGACCGCCAGCTGGTGGCCCGGCACCTCGCCGACCTGTTCGCCGACGAGCAGGCCGCGACCCGGGTGTGCGAGCACGCCAGCCGGGCGTGGGACCAGCGCTCCCCGGAGATGGTGGTCTCGACCGTGCTGGCGAAGTACGTCAGCTCGACGAGTGCGGCACGCGGTGCCGCGGCGGCGGTGCAGGTGCTGGCCTCGGCCGCCGCGCAGGACGGCCACGTGGTCGCCCGCGCGCACCGCGACGCGAAGCTCATGGAACTCATCGAGGGCAGCAACGAAATCTGCCAGCTGATCCTGGCGGGGCACACGCGTGTCCTCGCGAACAGCGGCGGCTAAGGAGGAGTCCGGTGGCAAGCACGCAAATGGTCAAGTGTCTCGTGTGGGACCTCGACAACACGCTGTGGAACGGGACACTGCTGGAGGACGGCTCGGTCGAGATCCCCGAGCCGATCCGGGAGCTCGTGCGGACCCTGGACGCGCGCGGCATCCTGCAGACCGTCGCGAGCAAGAACGACCACGACCACGCCTGGGCGCGGCTGGAGGAGCTGGGTCTCGCGGAGTACTTCGTGCTGCCGCGGATCGGCTGGAACCCGAAGTCGGAGTCCATCCGGTCGATCGCGGACGAGCTGAAGTTCGCCCTCGACACCATCGCCTTCGTCGACGACCAGGAGGCCGAGCTCGCCGAGGTGACCTTCCACCTCCCGCAGGTGCGGACCTACCGCGCCGAGCAGGTGCTGGAGCTGGCCGGCCTGCCGGAGTTCAGCCCGGCGACGGTCACCGTCGACTCGCGCCGCCGTCGCCAGATGTACCAGGCGTCGTTCCGCCGCCAGGAGGCGCAGGCCGGCTTCACCGGCCCGGACGAGGACTTCCTGCGGTCGCTGGAACTGAAGATGACGATCAGCCCGGCGACCGACTCCGAGCTGACGCGCGTCGAGGAGCTGACCCGGCGCACGAGCCAGATGAACGCGACCGGCGTCCACTACTCCCACGAGGCGCTGAGCGCGCTGATCGACGACCCCGGGCACCGGGTGCTCGTGGTGAGCATGCAGGACCGGTTCGGCCCGCACGGCGCCGTCGGCGTGCTGCTGCTGGAGACCGGGTCCGAGGTCTGGCACCTGAAGCTGCTCGCCACGTCCTGCCGGGTCGTGTCGTTCGGGGCCGGCTCGATCATCCTGCGCTGGCTGATCAACCAGGCCGCCACCGCCGACGCGCACCTGGTGGCCGACTTCCGGCCGACCGACCGCAACCGGATGATGGAGATCGCCTACCGCTTCACCGGGTTCGCCGACGAGGCGTGCGCGTGCCAGGCGGTGCTCGCCGACCCGGGCCTGGACGGCCTGCAGCGCCTGCACCTCGAGCCGGTGCCGCAGGAGGAGCCGACGACGGTGGCCCTGGTCGCCCCCGACCTCACCGAGGCGATCAGCGTGCACTGAGCGCCGTAGCAAGACAAAACCGAAGGCCGCCGCGGGAATCCCGCGGCGGCCTTCGGTTTGTGCATGTCGTCGGGGGTTCAGCTCGCCTTGCGGATGAGGGTGATGCCGTCGGCGACCGGCAGCAGCGACATCTCCACGCGCGGGTCGTCCCGCACGAAGCGGTTGAACTCGCGGATGGCCACCGTGTCGGGGTCCTGGGCGTCCGGGTCGGTGACCCGGCCGAAGAACAGGGTGTTGTCGACGACGACGAGCCCGTCCGGTGCCAGCAGCATCAGGGCGGCCTCGTAGTAGGCGGCGTAACCCGCCTTGTCGGCGTCGATGAAGACCAGGTCGATCGAGCCCGGGCCGTATTCGGCGAAGAGCGAGTCGAGCACCGCGGTCGCCGGGGCGATCCGCAGGTCGATCCGGTCGTCGACGCCGGCCCGCTTCCAGTAGGGCCGGCCGAACGCCGGCCAGCGGTCGGTGACGTCGCAGGTGATCAGCAGGCCGCGGTCGGGCAGCGCCCGGGCCATGCAGAGTGAGCTGTAGCCGGTGAAGGTGCCGACCTCCACCACCGTCCGCGCCCGCGTGAGCTTGACCAGCAGCGCGAGCAACTGGCCCTCCTCGGCGGACACCTGCATCGCCGCACCCATCGGCAGCGACGCCGTTTCTTCTCGCAACTCGCGCAGGATCTCGTCCTCGGCACGGGAATGGTCGCTCACGTACGTGAGCACGTCGGAGGACGCCAGTAGTTGGCTCGCCATGGCGTGAGCGTAGGGGCGCGGCTACCTGGAACTGTCTAGTAAGTCGGGCCGCTCAGCCGAGCCGCAGCAGGCCCGCGTGGACGCGGTGCAGCAGCTCGAGCGGCGGCCGGTCGGTGCGCCCGAGGTCGGTCCCGCGCGCGAGCAGCAGGCCGTCCCGGATGCCCTGCAGGACGAGCGGGCGGGTGACGTCGAGCGGCCGCATGAGGTAGGCGGCGACCTCGGCCACCGACGTCGGGATCTGGCACATCCGGCAGACGGCCACGAGGTCGGGGTCGAGGCCGGTGGTGGTCCGGTGCCGCCCGGTCGTGGTCAGCATGACCTCGGGCAGCAGGGGGTGCCGCGGTCCCGGCCGCGGCGGCCGGGTGCCGCGGACGTAGGGCCGCGGGCGGAGTGGCTCGCGCATGCCGAGCGGCTCGCGGGCGGGGCTCTCCGCCGCCGGCCAGGACGGCTCGGACGGCTCGGGCGGCTCGGCGGCGGGCGTTTCGGGTGGTCCGGCGAGCACGGCTGTGGCCGCCGTGCCCGCTTCGGCCCCGTTCGTGCCCGGATCCGGGCTCGCGGCGGCCGGCTCGGACTTGGGTTTGGGTGTGAACCCATGTTCGACCCACAGCTCGTACTCACCCCAGCCGCCGAAGGACAGCGGGTGGTATTCGATCTTGCTGGGGCGGCGTTTACGATTCTTATTCATGTTTCTGGCCCCGTAAAGTCCGTGTGCGGCGCGGCGCACAGCCTGGCCACCGGGCGGTCAGGCCTGTCAAGTATCACCGCCAGAGACGTGGGTTTTCCTGGGACTTCGTGGGTAGTGCGTTGTCCACGAGGCCCAAGTACAGACAAAACGAAGGCGTTGGGCTTGTTAAACCAACATTCTGCGTCCTACGCTGGGAGGCCAAGTCGCTCGACGCAACGATGGGTGAGCGGCGGCGACGAGCCGCTGTGTGGGTCGGAGGGTGATGGTGTTGCCCGGACCAGGTAGGGCCGAACCGGCGATGGCGGACGCGCTCGTCCGCCCTGTCGCGGCGCCCGCCGTCCGGGATCGCCCGGCCGGTGGTGACGGCCCCGCGGCGCCGTCGGTGCTGACCCTCCCGTGGCGGGGCGAGTTCGAACGCCGCGCCCGGCGCGCCGGGAACGTCCGCTTGGTCGAACGCGAAGACGAGATCGCCGTGCTGCGCCGCGGGATCCGCGGCGCGGTCGCCGGCCGGTCCGGCCGGGTGGTCGTCGTCGGCCCGCGTGGCGCGGGCAGCAGCGCGTTGCTCGCCGCGGCCGTCCGCGAAGCGCGCGTCGCCGGGATGATCACGGCGTTCGCCCGCTGCACGCCCGCCGAGTCCACCGTCCACCGCGGCGTGATCAACCAGCTCTCCGCGGACATCGCGGGCGCCGGCTGCCGGCTGGACAGCGGCACGCGCACCTGCGGCCGGACGCAGACCGAGCGGACCATCCCGACGTTGTGCGGGGACTTCGTGGGGGTCGCGAGCCAAGGGCCGCTCCTGATCGCCGTCGACGACTCGCAGTGGTCCGACCCGGGCTCGCGGGCCTGGCTCGAGGCCATGGAACACCGCCTGCAGCAGGCGCCGATCCTGCTGGTCCGCGCCGTCATGCAGGCCGGTCACCGGCCGCTCGCCGTGCGGGCCGACGGGGTGGACACCGTCGTCGTCCGCCCGCTGACCGAAGACGGCCTGCGGCAGCTGGTCGCGGACCGCTTCCCGGGCACCCGCCCGGACGCGCGGTTCGCCGCCGGGCTGCACCTCGCCACCGGCGGCAAGCCGGCACTGGTGGCCCCGGTCCTCGAACGGCTGTCCGCCGCCGGGCTCGAGCCGGTCGCCGAGCGCCTGCCCGCGGTCATCGCGCACCTGGCCGACCTGCGCGACGCCGACCTCGCCGTCTCGATCGCCGCCCTGCCGGCCGACGCCCTGCACCTGCTGCGGGCCATCGCGATCTGCCGCGGCCTGCTCGACTTCGAGCTCGTGACGACCCTGGCCGGCCCGCTCACCGGCTCGGCCGAAGTCGCCCTGCGCATGCTCAGCGGGTTCGGTCTCGTGTTCGGCGGCGCGGAGCCCAAGGTCGCCGACGACGTCACCGCGGACGCCGCACTGGGCACCCTGAACTCCGCCGAGCGCGCCGCGCTCGCGACCCGCGCGGCCGAGCTGGCCTACCGCGCGGCGGTGCCGGACGACCAGCTCGCCGAGCTGCTGACCACGATCCGGCCGATCGGCACGACCTGGGCGGTCGCCACCCTGCGGCGCGCCGCCGAGCAGCGTCGCGCGGTCGGCGACCGGCACGGCGCGGCGCGGCTGCTGACGCGGGCGCTGCGCGAACCGGTCAGCCAGGCTGAACGCCGGAAGCTGATGCTGGGCCTGGCCCTGGCCGAGGTCGCCGACCAGCCCGAGCTGAGCGACCTGCGGCTGCAGCGGGTGCTGCTCGACGCCGGGCCCGAGGTCTCCGGCGCCGTCCTGCTCGACGCGGCCGACCACCTGCTCTCGCGGGGCGACACCCGCACCGCGCACCGCGCGATCGCGGCGACCTGGCGGCGGCGCAGCGCGTTCGACGCCGGCACGTCGGCGCTCGCCGCGCTCGGCTGGCTGGCGCAGGAGGACTCCGTGGCTGGCCCGGTCGTGCCGACGCCGGTGTTCGGGGCGCCCGCGGCGCAGCCCGGCCCGCCCGACGCGGCGCGCGCCGCGACGATCGCGTCGGAGCTCGCCGGCCGGGGCCGCGAGTTCGACCGGGCCCGCGAACTGGCCCGGCTGGCGCTCGCGCCGCGGTCCGGGAAACTCCCGTCCAGCCTGCGGATCCAGGCCTCCTGGGTGCTGTTCTGCACCGACGACCTCACCGAAGCCGTGCTGGGCCTGACCGACGTGCTGCAGGACGCCACCCGCGTCGGCGCCCGGGCGGCCGCGGCCAACGCGCTGCTGATGCGGGCCCGCTGCGAACTGCGGCGCGGCAACCTCGGCCAGGCCGAGGCCGACATCGAGGCGGCGGAAACCCGGCTGCCGGAAGCGGCCTGGCACCCGCGCTCGGTTTCGCGGCTGCTGGCCGTGCGGGCCGAGTTCGCCCTGGCCGGCCTGCGGTTGGACGAGGCCGAAAAGGCCGTCGCCGACCCGCTTCCCGCCGGCGCCGAAGACGGCATGGCCGCCGCGTACTTCCTGGTGCAGCGGGGCGCCGTGCGCCTCGCCGGCGGCGAGCCGGCGGCGGCGCTCGAAGACTTCCGCGCGGCCGGCCGCGGCACCCGCGCCCGGCGCGAAGGCAACCCCGTCGACCTGCCGTGGCGCACCGGTGTGGCGATCGCGCTGGCCCGGCTCGGCGAGCCCGCCGCGGCCGCGGAGATCGCGCGGGAAGCGTTGGCGCGCGCGGAGACCTGGGGCGCCTCGAGCGGCCGGGGCACGGCGAACCTTTACCTGGCGGAGGTCTTCGGCGGTGCCGAAACCCGGGCCCGGCTGGAAGCGGCGGTCGCCCTGCTGGAGGGATCGCCGCTGCGGGTCCAGTTCCTCACCGCGGTGACCGATCTGGCCGGCGCCTGCCTCGACGACGGCGATCCGGTGGAGGCGGCGGCGCTGCTGGGCCGGGTTTCCACGATCCGCCCGCTGCTGCTGCCCGCCGGTCTCGTGGCCAAGATCCGCGACGTGACCGGCCGGCTGACGCGCAGCACCGGCACGGCCGCCGTCGAGCCGGTGGCGGGCGACCCCGTCGGCTCACTGTCCGAAGAGGAGGCCAGCATCGCGGCCCTCGCCGCCGCGGGTCATTCGAACTCGGAGATCGCGCGGTCGCTGCGGTTGAGCGGCCGGCTCGTCGAACTCCGGCTCACGCGGATCTACCGGAAGCTGACGGTGACCGGGCGGCGCCAGCTGACCGAGCTCATGAGCCCCGATTCCGCGGCGAGTTGATGACCGGTGCTACTTGAGCGTGACGCCGAGCGGGCCGCGATCGCGACCGCGCTGAACGCGGCCGCGGGCAACGACGGCTCGCTGCTGCTGATCAGCGGGCCGGCGGGCAGCGGCAAGTCGGCGCTGCTGCGGGACGCGACCGCGTCGGCGCTGGCCGCCGGCGCCCGCGTGCTGCGCGCGGACGCCACCCAGCTCGAAGAGGACTTCGCCTTCGGCATCGCGCAGCAGCTGTGCCGCCCGGTGCTCGTCGCGGCCGGCACGGCCGAGCGGGAACGCTGGTTCCAGGGCGCGTCCGAGCAGATCCTGCGCGCGCTGACCGAAGAGCGGCTCGTCACCAACGGCCACGAGCACAACCTGCCCACCGAAGCCGTCCTCTATGGACTGCACACGGTGGTGCACGCGATGTCGCACGACGACCTGGTCGTGGTGATCGTCGACGACCTGCAGTGGGCGGACCACGGCTCGCTGCGGCTGCTGGCCTACCTGGCCAAGCGGCTCAGCGGGTCGCGGATCCTGCTCGCGCTGGCCGTGGCGGAGGAGTGCGAGGCGCCGAAGTACGCGCTGGTGCACGAGCTCGTCACCGCGGCCGCGCGGATCGTCGTCCCGGCGCCGCTGTCGCCCGACGGCGTCGCGTCGATGGCCGAGGTCGCGTTCGGCGAACGCGCCGAGGAACCGTTCACCGCCATGCTGCACCGGGTTTCGGGCGGCAACCCGGCCAACGTCGCGACCGTCCTCACCGGACTGGTCGGCGAAGGCCTGCGGCCGATCGCCGCGCAGATCACGGCGGCCACGGCCGAAGCCGAACGCCTGCTCGACCACCGCATCATGCTGTCGCTCGGCTCGCAGCCGCCCGCGGTGCTCGCGCTGGTGCGCGCGGTCGCGGTCCTCGGCGACCTCGCCGAGCCGCAGCTCGCCGCCGACCTGGCCGGCCTCGACGAGGTCGAGTACAAGTCGGCGCTGCAGAGCCTCGAACGTCTCGGCCTGCTCGTCCACGACGAGCGCCGGATCGGCTTCGCCAACGCCACGGTCCGGGAAGGCGTCGAGCCGGCGATCCCGGTGGAACTGCGCGAAGTCCTCTACCGCCGGGCGGCGCGGCTGCTCTACGAGCACGGCCGGCCCGCCGAGCGCGTCGCGGAAAAGCTGATGAAGGTCGGCGCGGCGGAGGACCCGTGGGAGGTCCGCATCCTCAGCTCCGCCGCGGGAACCGTGCTGGAGCGGGGCGCCGGCGACCTGGCCGCGCGCTACCTGCGCCGGGCCTTGCTCAACACCTCGCCCGACAGCGAGGAACGCGGCCGCCTGATGGTGGAGCTCGCCGCGGCGGAACGCGGGTTCGACCTGATCGCGTCGGCGCGGCACGTCTCGCAGGCGTTGTCCCTGCTGCCCGCCGGGCCCGCGCAGGCGGAAGCGGCGCTGTGGATCCCGCCCGCGCTCGCGGTGACGGTGCCCGCGCTCGGCGCGGCCGTGCGCACCGCCGTCGACTCCGTGCTGCGCGACGCCGACCCGGCCGCCGGCACGGACCTGGAGCTGCGGGCGGAGGCGCGGACCTGGTACCCGGGGGCCCGCCCGCCGGGCCAGGGTGACGCCGCCTTGGCGCGGCTGCGCGAGCTGGAGACGGCCGAACGGCTCGACTCGCCCGCCGGCCGCGAACTCGCCGTCGTGCTGCTGCACTCCGCCGCGTTGTCGGGCAGTGTCGCGGCCGACGAGGTCGAGACCGTCCTCAAGCGACTCGTCACCGAGGAGCCGTTCGACCCGGCGCACGCCTACACCGCCCTGCCCCTGCTGGTCACCACGCTGGTGGCCGCCGACACCGCGAGCGTGCTCGAACCGGCGCTGGCCGCGGCGGCGGAGCAGGCGACCCAGCGCCGGTGGCAGGACACCGCGCACCTGATCGCCGCGGAGACCGCGGAAGTCAAGCGCGCGCAAGGGGATCTCGCCAAGGCCCGGCGGATCGCGCTGGGCGTCCTCGAAGGCGCCGACCACGAAACCTGGCCCGACGCGCTCGCGCTGTCGGTCACCACGCTGGCCCAGATCGCCTTGGAGACCCAGGATCCCGAGCTCGGCGAGCGGCTGCTGGCGGTGCCGATGGACAGCACCGATCACCGCGTGTTCGCCGCGCGCCGGCTGACCCGCGGCATGATCGACCTGGTGCGCGGCGATCCGGCCACGGCGCTGGGCCGGTTCCTCGACTGCGGGCGGCGGCTCGAGCGCGAGGGCTGGGTCAACACGCCCCAGTACCCGTGGCGCACCTGGGCCGCGCTGGTGCGGCAGCGGATGGGCGACCTGCCGGCCGCGCAGGCGCATGCCGCGGCCGAAGACGTCGTCGCCCAGCAGTGGGGGAGCCCGCTGAGCGTCGGGCGTTCCCTGCGGTTGCAGGGCATGCTGACCGGCGGCGCCGACGGCATCGGCCTGCTCTACGAGGCCGCGGGCATCATCCGCGAGTCGGAAGACCTCGCCGAACGGGCGCGGACGTCGGTGGTCCTCGGGACCCGGCTGCTCGACTCCGGTGAGCCGGACGCGGCGGGATTCCTTGCGGAGGGCCGGGAACTGGCCAAGGCCATCGGCGCGACGTGGCTCGACGGCACGGGGGAGACCGAGCTGAACGGGCCCGTGCTGCGGTTTTCCGGCGGCGGCCTGGAAAACCTGACGAAGGCCGAGGCCGCGGTGGCCCGCCTCGTCGTGCGTGGCTGGACCAACCAGCAGATCGCGGACTCTCTGGGGGTAACCCGGCGCGCGGTCGAGAAGAATCTGACCGGCGCCTACCGCAAGCTCGAGGTCAGCGGCCGCGCCGAGCTCATCGAGCACCTCGGCGAGTCCGAGCGCGACTGACCCCCGGGGTACGGACCCCGGTGCGGTTCCGCACCCGGGGTACGGACCGCACGCGGCGTGCGGTGCGGGGGTTCGGACCCCCATTCACCTGCGAATCCCCTGGCCCAGGCCAAGACGTGCCCGCACAGGGGTCACCACCGGCGTTCGGTACCGAACCGCACCGCACCGCACTCCGTACCTCCGTACCCCCAACGGGGGCGCACCACAGTGTTAAGGCCGGGTGTCCGCAACCTGTTGCCCCCGCTAATCGGCCGTGCCTAACATGATCTGCGTCACCCCGGAGATGTGGCTCGCACGATCGCCACCAGTACCCGGCTTTCTTGTCGGAGTGCTTCTCGCCGAAGAGAGGAATCCCTTCATGAGTGCAGACGTTGCAGATGCGGTCACAGGCGTGAGCCTGGCTTCGGCGCTGGAGCGAATCAGCCGCCCCGCGCCGCGGAAGCCGGCTCCCCGACCGGTCACCCCGGAAATGTGCATGGTGAACGTCGACCACCGGCTGCGCATTGTCTCGGCCAGCATGGAATTCTTCCGCGTGTTCGAGCGCACTTCCGACGGCGTCACCGGCACCAGCCTGTGCGACCTGCTCCACCCCAGCGTGCGGGACAAGGTCGAGCAGCAGCTCCGGCTGCTGGTGCGCGGTGAGCGCACCCGCTTCGCCGAGCGGATCCTGGTCATGCGGGACAACGGCACGACGCTCAGCGGCGATTTCCTGGGCTCGACCGTGCACAGTGTCGGTGACCGGCTCGACAGCCTCACCGTGGTTTTCCGGCCGGACAAGTCCGACCGGGACAACCAGGTCGCCGTCACGCGGAAGAAAATCCTGACCGAGATGGACGCCCGCATTCTCGAGGGCGTCGCGTCGGGTGTTTCGACGATTCAGCTGGCGGCCAATCTCTACATGAGCCGGGGCGGCGTCGAATACCACGTGACGACGCTGCTGCGGAAGATGAAGGTGAAGAACCGCCCCGCGCTGATCTCGAAGGCCTATTCCATGGGCATCTTCGGGGTCGGTTCCTGGCCGCCGCGCGCGCTGCCGGACTTCGTCCGGTGACACGCCGGTGGTGACGGGCCGGACCGGTGACGCCGAGGGCGGGCCGCAGGCGCACTCGCGAGACGGGTGGGCGTGCGGCCCGCTTCGCTGTGTCAACCGGGACTTCGTCCCGGGCCGGGGGCTCCGCCACCCGGAACCCCCGAAAGCGGCTGTCTGCGGACACCCAATGTTGGCTCGTGACCCGGGTCACCGCCCTGGTGTGGCTTTATGTGGCTTTACCCGATGGTCACACGGCGTCCCCGAGTGGGCACGGATCAGAGTGTTTTGGCTGCACAAGGTGACAGTCCGCCGGTCATCTGATGGTAACGGTTCGATACTCCTCGAGATCGGGTCTTGCAAACGCAGGCGAACACAGGCAATATCACTCAAACCAAAGAGGTTCCGGCGGAGGTGTACTGAAGTGTTCGTGACTCTGACGGCGAACCCGAGCGTCGATCGCACGGTCGAGGTCGACCGGCTGAACCGGGGCGGTCTCCACCGCGCTTCGGGCGCCAGCGTGCAGCCGGGTGGAAAAGGCATCAACGTGGCGCGTGCCTTGGTGCGCAACGGACTCAAGGCCCGCGCGGTGGTTCCCGCCGGCGGTGCCGAAGGCGACCAGCTGATCAGCTTGCTCGAGGACTACAACATCGATGTGGTCCGGGTTCGCACGGAAGAGTCCGTGCGCAGCAACATCAGCGTCGTCGAGCCGGACGCCACCGTGACGAAGGTGAACGAGATCGGCCCGCACCTCACGGGGCGGGAGATCGAAACCCTGTGCGACGTCCTGCTGGCCAACGTGGCCGACGCGGAATGGGTTGTGGCGGCGGGAAGTCTGCCGCCCGGTGTGAACGAGGACTTCTACGCGGAGCTCATCGCGCGCCTGGCCCCCAGCGGGGTCCGGGTCGTCGTCGACACCAGCGGCCCGGCGTTCCGGACGTCGGTGAAAGCCGGGCCGGCGTTGGTGAAGCCGAACCTCGACGAGCTCGAGGAAGCGGTCGACCGTCAGCTCGACACGGTGCGGGACGTCGTGGACGCCGCACAGGAACTGCGCTCTCTGGGCGCGGGCACGGTTTTGGCCAGTCTCGGCAGCAAAGGTGCCGTGCTGGTCGAAGACGCGGGGATCTGGTGCGCCAACGCATCGGCCGAACCGCGCAGTTCGGTCGGTGCCGGCGACGCGATGCTCGCCGGTTTCCTGGCGGCAGGGGGGAGTGGCCCGCAAGCGCTGGCCACAGCCGTCGCCTGGGGTGCGGCCGCGGTGTCGCTCCCGGGAAGCACGATGCCGGGTCCCGAAGACGTGGGGGCACGACGAGTGCGGGTGGACCCGCATCCCGGCTGGGACGAAAAGATTCGCGAATAGCCCTGGGGCACCACGCGAAGCGGCTCGCCCCGACCACCGCCATCCGGTGATGGCGAAACCCTCAAATCACCTTTCCAGAAGAGGAAGCCAACGATGACAACCACCACGGAGATCGACGACGAAACTCCGTCGAGGGCGGAGCGCGCGCGGGTTTCGATCCAGCGCTTCGGCGGTCAGCTCGCGAGCATGGTCATGCCGAACATCGGGGCGTTCATCGCCTGGGGCCTGATCACCGCGTTGTTCATCCCGAGCGGGTGGACACCGAACGCGCACATCGCCGAGCTCGTCGACCCGATGATCAACTTCCTGCTGCCGGTCCTGATCGGTTACACCGGTGGCCGGCTGGTGCACGGCCAGCGCGGTGCGGTCGTGGGTGCGGTCGCGACGGTCGGCATCGCGGTCGGTGCCTCCATCCCGATGTTCCTCGGCGCGATGATCGTCGGCCCGCTCGGTGGTTTCCTGATCAAGCTGTGGGACGACAAGGTCGGCAGCAAGACCGCGCCGGGCTTCAAGATGCTCGTCGACAACTTCAGCGCCGGCATCATCGGCGGCATCATGGCGGTGCTGGGCCTGCTGGGCATCGGCCCGGTCGTGCAGGGCATCACCAAGGGCCTCGGCAACGGCGTGCAGGCCCTGATCGACGCCCACCTGCTGCCGCTGGTCTCGATCATCGTCGAGCCGGCCAAGGTGCTGTTCCTCAACAACGCGATCAACCACGGCGTGCTGAGCCCGCTGGGCGTCGCCGACGCGTTGAAGGACGGCAAGGCCATCGAGTTCCTGATCGAGCCGAACCCCGGCCCCGGTCTCGGCATCCTGCTGGCGCTGACGTTCTTCGGCGCCCGCAGCGCGCGGGCCACCGCGCCGGGCGCGATCGTCATCCAGTTCCTGGGTGGTATCCACGAGATCTACTTCCCGTACATCCTGGCCACCCCGCGCCTGATCCTGGCCGCGATCGCCGGTGGCGCCGCGGGTGTCGCGACGTTCGCGATCTTCGACGCCGGCCTGACGGCGACGCCGTCGCCGGGCAGCATCATCGCGGTCCTCGCGGTGACGCCGAAGGGCGGTTACCTGGGCGTGGTCCTGGGTGTCCTGATCGCCGCGGCCGTATCGTTCGTCGTCGCTGCGGCCTTGCTGAAGTTCGGCAAGGATGCCCGCAGGGAAGAGCGGGAACTGGCCGTCGCCGAAGGCGGAGCGGTGGCTTGACGATCATCGTCGATCGAAGGAAGGAAGTGCGGTTGTGAGCAGCATCGAAGGCAAGGAAGTCAAGAAGGTCATCATCGCCTGCGACGCCGGGATGGGCAGCAGCGTGATGGTCGCGTCCCAGCTGGCCAAGCGGCTGAAGCCCTACTCGGTCAAGGTCGAGCACACGCCGGTCAACGAGATCCCGGGCGACGCCCAGGTCGTGCTCTGCCAGAGCACCCTCGTGAAGCGGGCCCGCAAGGCCAACACCACGGCGGTGATCCTCGGGTTCCAGAGCTTCCTGGGTGACCCGGTGTTCGACCAGGTCGAGCAGGCGATCAGGGACGGCGGTTCCCTTGCCGACTGACGCTTCCATCCTCAGCGCCGAGTCGGTCCTCATCGGCTGCACCGCCCCCGACCAGGCCGACGCGATCACGCAGGTCGGCCGGAAGCTCCTGGAGCTGGGGGCGGTGGAGCCGGGCTACCTCGACGCGATGCACGAGCGCGAACGCTCCGTCTCGACCTTCCTGGGCGAGGGCGTCGCGATCCCGCACGGCACCGACGAGTCCCGCCGCTTCGTGAAGCGGACCGCGCTCGCGATCCTCCAGTTCCCCGACGGGGTCGACTGGGACGGCAACGAGGTCCGGCTGTGCGTCGGCATCGCGGCCAAGGGGTCCGAGCAGGTCGGCATCCTGTCCTCGCTCGCCCGGATCCTGATGGACGGCGAGCAGGTCCGGCAGCTGCGGGAAGCACCGGACGCCGAGACGATCTTGCGACTGTTGAACCAGATGGACGAGGAGTTCTCCGAATGAAGGTGGCACGTTTCTACGCGCCAGGTGACCTGCGGGTCGAAGACGCCGACGAGCCCAGCCCGGGCCCGGACGAGATCAAGATCCGGGTGCACAACACCTCGACGTGCGGCACGGACCTGAAGATCTTCCGCCACGGGCACCACCACATCGACCCGCCGCGCGTGATCGGGCACGAGATCGCCGGCGAGGTCGTCGAGACCGGCGCGAACGTCTCCGGCTGGGAGTCGGGCGACCGCGTGCAGGTCATCGCCGCGATCCCGTGTGGTGAGTGCAAGCAGTGCCTCAAGGGCCTGCAGCAGGTGTGTCCGAACCAGCTGTCGATGGGGTACCACTTCGACGGCGGCTTCGCCGAGTACATGATCGTGCCGAAGCAGGTCCTCAAGGTCGACGGCGTCAACCGGATCCCGGAGGGCGTCAGCTACGCGGAGGCCTCGGTCGCCGAGCCGCTGGCGTGTGTCCTGAATGGACAGAGCTTCGCGCAGGTCGGCGAGGGCGACGTCGTCGTGGTCGTCGGCGCCGGTCCGATCGGCTGCCTGCACGTGCGGCTCGCCCGCGCCAAGGGCGCGGCGGCCGTCTACCTGGTCGAGCTCAACCGCGGCCGGCTCGACATGGCCGCCGAGCTGGTCAAGCCCGACGCCGCGATCTGCGGCGCCGAGGAGGACCCGGTCGCGAAGGTCCTCGAGCTCACCGGTGGCGACGGCGCGGACGTGGTCATCACGGCCGCGGCGGCGGGCAAGGCCCAGGAGGACGCGCTCAAGATGACCGCGCGCCGCGGCCGGATCAGCTTCTTCGGCGGCCTGCCGAAGGACAACCCGATCATCGCGTGCGACTCGAACCTGGTGCACTACCGCGAGCTGACCATCTACGGCGCCAACGGGTCCAGCCCCGAGCACAACCGCCAGGCGCTCGAGCTGATCTCGTCGGGCAAGGTCCCGGTCGACGACCTGATCACCCACCACCTCCCGCTCTCGGACGTGCTGAAGGCGATCGACATCGTCAGCAGCGGCGAGGCGATCAAGGTGACGATCGAGCCGGGCGCGGCCGTCCCCGCGTGAGCGGTGAGGGCCCGAATCCCAAGGAGGCGACCAACGGTGGTTGACGAACTGCGCGGCAACCCGGCGAGCCCGGGCGCGGCCGCCGGGCCGGTGGTGCGGCTGACGCCGCCCCCGGTCCTGCCGGAGCACTGGGACACGCCGTCGGCTCCCGAGGAGGAGCTGGCGGCGGCGACCGAAGCGCTCGACGCGGCGGTGGCGGACCTGGAGAAGCGCGCGGCGACGGTTTCGGGCGAGTCCAAGTCCATCATGGACACCCAGATCATGATGGCGCAGGACCCGACGCTGCGGACCGGGATCCAGGAGGGGGTGGCCGCCGGCCGCCCCGCCGCCTGGGCGATCCGCGACGCGTTCGGCAAGCACGTGGCCGCGCTGGAGGCCATCGGCGGCTACCTCGGCGAGCGGGCGGCCGACCTGATCGACATCCGGGACCGGGCGATCGCCGCCGCGCTGGGGCTGGCCCAGCCCGGCATCCCGGACGTCGACGGCACGTTCGTCCTCGTCGGCCAGGACATCGCGCCGGCCGACACGGTGCTGCTCGACCCGGCGAAGGTGCTCGGCATCGTCACCGAGAAGGGCGGCCCGACCAGCCACACGGCGATCGTCGCCCGCGCACTCGGGATCCCGGCGGTGGTCGGCTGCGCCGGCGCCGCGGGCCTGGCGGACGGGCAGCGGATCGCCGTCGACGGCGGGCGCGGCACGGTCGTCGTCGACCCGACGGACGACTACGTCCGGCAGGTCGAGGCGGAAGCGGCGTCGCTGAAGGAGAAGCTGGCGGCGCACAGCGGCCCCGGCGCCACCGCGGACGGCCACCCGGTCAAGCTGCTGCTCAACGTCGGCAGCGCCGGCGGGGTGGAGCAGGACGCGGCGGCCGACGCCGAGGGCGTCGGGCTGTTCCGCACCGAGTTCCTGTTCCTGGACCGCACGGAGGCCCCGACGGTCGAGGAGCAGCGGGCGGCCTACGGCGAGGTGCTGCGCGGGTTCGGCGGCCGGCCGGTCGTCATCCGCACGCTGGACGCCGGCGCCGACAAGTACATCCCGTTCGCGAACACCGAGGACGAGCCGAACCCGGCGCTGGGCGTGCGCGGTTACCGCGTCGGCGTCCGCAACCCGGGGCTGCTCACCGCGCAGCTGGAGGCGATCAGTCTGGCGGCGGCCGACCACGAGGCCGACGTGCGGGTGATGGCGCCGATGATCGCCACGCCGGCGGAGGCCGCGGCGTTCCGCGACCTCGCCCGTGAGCACGGGATCGGCCAGGCCGGTGTGATGATCGAGGTGCCCGCCGCGGCGATCCGGGCGGCGGACATCCTGGCGGAGGTCGACTTCGTCAGCATCGGCACCAACGACCTTTCGCAGTACACCTACGCCGCGGACCGGATGCTGGGTGAGCTGGGGGACCTGCTCGACCCCTGGCAGCCGGCGTTGCTGGCGCTCGTGGCGAACGTCGCGGCGGCGGCCAAGGAGGCCGGCAAGTCCGCCGGCATCTGCGGCGAGGCGGCCAGCGACCCGGGCCTGGCCCCGGTGTTCGCCGGCCTGGGCATCACCAGTCTGTCGATGTCGGTGTCCGCGGTCCCCGCGGTCCGCGCCGCGTTGAAGGACTACACCCTCGAACAGTGCGAAACCCTCGCCCGCGAGGTGCTTTCCGCGTCCGACGTGCCGACGGCGCGCCGGATCGCGGAGGAATTCTCCGCCAAGACGGCCGGCTGACGCGTCACAGCTTTCTCCACGAGATGGGAATCGGGAATGTCCAGTAAAAAGGTGGTAATCGGCTCGCCCGTCGGGCTGCACGCGCGTCCGGTCAAGCTGCTCGTCGAGGCCGCGGGCCGGCAGCCGGTGCCGGTGAAGATCGGCCGCACCGAGGACAAGCTGGTGGACGCCACCAGCATCCTGGGCGTCATGGCGCTCGGTGTCCGCGGCGGCGAAGAGGTGCTGATCTCGGCCGAGGGCGAAGGCGCCGACGCCGCCGTGACGGAGATCGCCGAGCTGCTGGCGCGCGATCTCGACTCGGCCGAGCAGCCGGCCGGCTGACGTCGGTGGTCCGGCAGGCGACCCCCTGGTCTGCCGGCCCACCGCCGCGCCGGAGTGCCCCTCCGGCCCACGAACGCCGGTGAGCCGTCCTGGTCACTGTCCGGGCGGCTCACCGGTCCCCAAACCTGACCCCCAAACCTGACACAGCCCGCCGGTTTCCCGGCGGGCTTCCGTCGTCTCAGTTGCTGCCGTAGAACTCCGCGACGCGGTCCACGATGAAGTCCTGGTCGCTCTCCTCCAGGCCGACGTAGGTCGGCAGGTAGAAGCCCTGGGCGGCCAGGCGGGCCGCGTTCAGCTCCGGCCACTTCGGGTCGAGGTACATCGGCTGGCGGCTCATCGGCTGGAAGAACAGCCGCGTCTCGACGCCGGCGGCGCTCAGGTGGGCACGCAGCTCGTCGCGGCCCTCGGCCAGCAGGTCGTACATCCACAGGACGTCGCGGCCGGGCATGCGGGTGATCCCGGGGATGCCGGAAAGCCTTTCGTCGTACTGCTTTTCGATCCGGGACCGCAGCTCGAGGATCTCGTCGATCCGCTCCACCTGGGCCAGCGCGACGCCGGCCTGCAGGTTGGTCATCCGGAAGTTGTAGGCCAGCTTCTTGTGGACGAAGTCGTGGGCCTTGCTGAAGGCCATGCCGCGCAGGTGCTTCATCTGCTCGGCCAGCCGCGCGTCGTTCGTCAGGCAGATACCGCCCTCGCCGGACGAGATGATCTTGTTGGCGTACAAGGAGAAGCACGCGATGTCGCCGACCGGGCGGACGCCGTGGGCCTCGGCCGAGTCCTCGACGACCCGCAGGTTGTACTGGTAGGCGAGGTCCATGATCGCGTCCATGTCGCAGCGCCGGCCGTAGATGTGCACCGGCATGATCGCCTTGGTGCGCGGCGTGATCTTCGACTCCAGGAGTGCGACGTCGATGTTGAGGTCGTCGCCGCAGTCGACGAAGACCGGTGTGGCACCGGTGTAGGTGACCGCCCAGGCCGACGCGATCATGGTGAACTCCGGCACCAGTACCTCGTCGCCGGGCCCGATGCCGAGCGCGCGCAGGGCGAGGGTCAGCGCCGTCGTCCCGGAGGAGCAGGCGACGCCGTGGCCCTGACCGTTCCAGTCGGCGAAGGTCTCTTCGAAACGCTGCACGAACGGGCCCTGGGAGGAGATCCAGCCCGTCGTCACCGCTTCGGTGACGTAGTAGATCTCACGGCCGGTGAGATGGGGCTGGGAGACGGGATATCGGAATGCCATCAGGTCCTCGCATGCCTCGGCTACCGGAAAGCTGCAGGATGGACCCGCTGAAGACGGGAAATCACCAGTAGTTCCCGATGGGGGCACGGATTGTCCAATGTTTTCCAGGGCGGGGCGGGTGTGTGATCGAGCGGATCAGCGGCGGTGCCGGGCGGCCGCGAGCACGGCCGGTTGGCCGGTGAACGTGGGAGAGCTATGACGAAACGAGCATTGATCACAGGTGTCACGGGACAGGACGGCTCTTACCTGGCCGAGCACCTGCTGGCACTGGGCTACGACGTGTGGGGCCTGGTGCGCGGTCAGGCGAACCCGCGCAAGTCCCGGGTCAGCCGGATCGCCGCCGAGCTGAACTTCGTCCACGGCGACCTGCTGGACCAGGCGAGTCTCGTCGGGGCCGTGGACCTGGTGCAGCCGGACGAGGTCTACAACCTGGGCGCGATCTCGTTCGTGCCGATGTCGTGGCAGCAGGCCGAGCTCACCACCGACGTCAACGGCATGGGCGTGCTGCGCGTGCTGGAGGCGATCCGGATGGTCTCCGGGCTGGACAAGTCGCGGACCACCGCGCCGGGCAGCCAGATCCGGTTCTACCAGGCGTCGTCGTCGGAGATGTTCGGCAAGGCGGCCGAGACACCGCAGAACGAGAAGACGATCCTGCACCCGCGCAGCCCGTACGGCGTCGCGAAGGCCTACGGCCACTACATCACGCGCAACTACCGCGAGTCCTACGGGATGTACGGCGTCTCGGGCATCCTGTTCAACCACGAGTCGCCGCGCCGCGGCATCGAGTTCGTCACCCGCAAGATCTCCAACGCGGTCGCGCGGATCAAGCTGGGCCTGCAGGACGAGCTGCGCCTCGGCAACCTCGACGCCGTGCGCGACTGGGGCTTCGCCGGCGACTACGTCCAGGCGATGCACCTCATGCTGCAGCGCGACGAGGCGTGCGACTACGTGATCGGCACCGGCCGGATGCACACCGTCCGCGACGCCGCCGACATCGCGTTCGCCGCCGCCGATCTCGACTGGCGCGACTACGTCGTCGTCGACCCGAGCCTGGTGCGCCCCGCCGAGGTCGAGACGCTGTGCGCCGACGCCACGCTGGCCCGCGCCGATCTGGGCTGGAAGCCGTCGGTGCCGTTCGAAGAGCTGATGCGCATGATGGTCGAATCCGACCTGCACCAGACCGCCCGGGAGCTGGACCTCGGCGAGGCGCTGACCGCCGCCGTCTGGTAACCGGCCCAGGCCGGTCCCGGATGAACTCGGCGGTCGCGGCCCGGGCGAAGTGCCGCCGAGGACGATTTCCGCCGCAGAAAACCATTTTCCGCGCCCCGGGCGGCAGCCGGCCGTGCGCCGGACTGCCACCGCAGCAGCCGTCCCGGGGCGCCACCGCTCGCCGTCGTGTCGGGATGGGTTGCTGATTCATGGACAACGAACAGAAGCTCCGGAGCTACCTCAAGCGGGCCAGCGCGGACCTCGTGCGCACCCAGCAGAGGCTGGAGGAGCTGGAGACCCGCGCGGTCGAACCGATCGCGATCGTCGGGATGAGCTGCCGCTATCCCGGCGGGGTCGCCAGCCCCGAAGACCTCTGGGAGCTGGTCGGCTCCGGGCGCGACGGCGTCACCGGGCTGCCCGCCGACCGCGGCTGGGACCTCGGCGCGCTCGCCGAGGCCGGCGGCGAGGCGGCGATGTCCGGCGGGTTCCTGCTCGACGCCGCCGAGTTCGACGCCGGGTTCTTCGGCATCTCGCCGCGCGAGGCGGCCGAAATGGACCCACAGCAACGGATCCTGCTCGAGACGACGTGGGAGGCGATCGAGCGCGCCGGCATCGCGCCGTCGTCGCTCAAGGGCACCCGGACCGGCGTGTTCGTCGGCGCGATGGCCCAGGAGTACCTGACCGGCGCCGCCGGGCCGTCCGAGGGCTTCCTGCTGACCGGCAACACGAACAGCGTCCTGTCCGGCCGCCTTTCCTACGTGCTGGGCCTGGTCGGCCCGGCCGTCACCGTCGACACCGCGTGCTCGTCGTCGCTCGTCGCGCTGCACCTGGCCGCGCAGTCGCTGCGGTCGGGGGAGTCGACGCTCGCCGTCGCGGGCGGCGTGACGGTGATGTCGGCCCCGACCACGTTCGTCGAGTTCAGCCGCCAGGGCGGCCTGTCCCCGGACGGCCGCTGCCACTCGTTCGCGGACTCGGCCGCCGGCACCGGCTGGGCCGAGGGCTCGGGTGTGCTCGTGCTCGAACGCCTGTCGGACGCCCGCCGCAACGGCCACCCCGTGCTCGCGGTGGTCCGCGGCAGCGCCGTCAACCAGGACGGCGCCACCAACGGCCTGACCGCCCCCAACGGCCCGTCCCAGCAGCGGGTGATCCGTGAAGCGCTGAAGAGCTCCCGGCTTTCGCCGAGCCAGGTCGACGTCGTCGAGGCGCACGGCACCGGCACCCGGCTGGGCGACCCCGTCGAGGCCCAAGCCCTGATGGCGACCTACGGGCAGGACCGCGAACGCGCGTTGCTGCTCGGCTCGATCAAGTCCAACATCAGCCACACCCAGGCCGCCGCCGGCGTCGCCGGTGTGATCAAGATGGTCCTGGCCATGCGCCACGGCGTCGTCCCGCCCACGCTGCACGTCGACGCGCCGTCGTCCCATGTGGACTGGCGCGCGGGCCGGGTCGACCTGGTCACCGAGGCCACCGAATGGCCGGAGACCGGCGAGCCCCGTCGCGCGGGTGTGTCGTCGTTCGGGCTCAGCGGCACCAACGCGCACGCGATCATCGAGCAGGCCCCGGCCGAGGACGTCGAGCCGCGTGACGTCGTCGAGCGGCCGGTGCCTTTTGTGGTTTCCGGCAAGACCGACGAGGCACTGCGCGAGCAGGCCGGACGTCTCGCGCGGCAGCTGGCGGACGGCGACGCGCCGCTCGCCGACGTCGCGTTCTCCCTGGCCACCGCGCGGACGCCGTTCGAGCGTCGTGCTGCCGTCGTCGGCACTGACCGCGATGCCGTGGCGGACGCCTTGCGTGCGCTCGCCGCGGGGGAGTCTGAGGTTGTCGGCTCGCCGCGTGCGCGGGCCAAGACCGCGTTCCTGTTCACCGGCCAGGGTTCGCAGCACCTGGGCATGGGGCGCGAGCTGTACACCGCGCACCCGGCGTTCGCCGCCGCGTTCGACGAGGTCCTGGAGCGGCTCGAGCCCGGACTCCGGGACGTCGTCTGGGGCACCAGTGCCGACGCTGCCGGCACACTCGCCGACACCGGCTGGGCGCAACCGGCGATCTTCGCCGTCGAGGTCGCGCTCTTCCGCCTGCTGGAGTCGTGGGGGGTCCGCGCCGACCTGCTCGCCGGGCACTCGGCGGGCGAGATCGCCGCCGCCCACTGCGCGGGCGTGCTGTCGCTCGACGACGCCTGTGCCCTGGTGTCCGCGCGCGCCCGGCTGATGCGGGACCTGCCCGCCGGCGGCGCGATGGTCGCCGTCCGGGCCACCGAGGCCGAAGTCCGCGCCGCGCTCGTCGACGGTGTGGGTATCGCCGCCGTCAACGGCCCTCGCGCGGTTGTCTTGTCCGGTACCGAAGACGCCGTGCTGGCCGTCGCTTCCCGCTTCGAGCGGACGACGCGGCTGCGCGCGTCCCACGCGTTCCACTCGCACCTGATGGACCCGATGCTGCCCGCGTTCCGCGAGGTCGTCACCGGACTGACGTTCGCCGAGCCCACGCGTGCGCTGGTCGTCGCCGGTGAGGTGACCGACCCGGAGTACTGGGTGCGCCACGTCCGCGAGACCGTCCGCTTCGGCGATGTCCTCGCCCGCCTCGCCGAGGCCGGGGCCAACCGGTTCGTCGAGGTCGGGCCGGAAGCCGCGCTGACGCCGCTGGTCGACGTCCCGGACGCGCTCGCCGTGCCGGTGCTGCGCAAGGACCGCGACGAGCACACCTCCGCCGCCGAGGCCGTCGCCCGGCTGCACGGCGACGGCGTCGCCATCGACTGGACCGCGTTCTTCGCCGGGACCGGCGCCGCGTGGACCGAACTGCCCACTTACGCCTTCCAGCGCCTGCGGTTCTGGCCGCGTGACACCGGCCGCGGCCGCGGCGACCTGCGGTCCGCGGGCCTGCGCAGCGTCGACCACCCGCTGCTCGGCACCGCCGTCGAGGTCGCCGACGCCCGCGGCCTGCTGCTGACCGGCCGGCTGTCGGCCGGCACGCACGCCTGGCTGGCCGACCACCGCGTCGGCGGCGTGGTCGTCGTGCCCGGCACGGCGCTGCTGGAGCTGGCCGTCCGCGCCGGCGCCGAGACCGGCTGCCCGGACGTCGAAGAGCTGACCCTCACCCGGCCGCTGGTGCTGGGCGCGGACGAGCGCGTCGTCGTCCAGGTGTGGGTCGGCGCCCCGGACGACGACGGCCGCCGCGCGGTTGCCGTCCACTCACGCCCGGACGGCGAAGTCAGCGGCAACTGGACGTCCCACGCGGTCGGCCGGCTGACCGCCGTCACCCGGGAAATCGTGATCCCGGAGGCCGTCTGGCCGCCCGCGGACGCCACCCCCGTCGAGCTGGCCGGGTTCTACGACGGCATCGACGACGGCCGGGAGTACGGCCCGGCGTTCCGTGGCCTGCGTGCCGCCTGGCGTCGCGGCGACGACGTCTTCGCCGAGGTCGCGCTGCCCGACGACGTCGAAGCCGAGACGTTCGACCTGCACCCCGCGCTGTTCGACGCGGCCCTGCACGCCACGGCGTTCCTCGCCGGTGACGGCGGCCTGCCGTTCTCCTGGCGGGACGTCGCCGTGCGCGCGGTCGGCGCGACGGTGCTGCGGGCCGAGCTGCGCAAGACCGGTGACGACTCGCTGTCGCTCGTCCTGTCGACGCCCGAAGGCGACCTGGTCGCGGTCGCCGGCGGACTGTCCGTGCGGCCGATCGCCGCCGAATCCTTCGCCGCCGGCACCAGCGGTGGCCTATACCGGGTCGACTGGACCGAGCCGGTCACCGGGATCACCGACCCGGCCGACGCCGACGTCGTCTCCCTCGACGTCCCGGCGGGGGAGACCCCGGCAGCGGCACGCGACCTCGCCGCGCACGCCCTCGGCCTGCTGCAGGCGCGCGTCGAAGCGGCCGACGACCGGCGGCTGGCCCTGGTCATCCCGGCCGGGGTGCCCGCCGCGGCGACCGTGCGCGGGCTCGTCCTGGCCGCTCAGCAGGAACACCCCGGCCGGTTCGTCCTGATCGAGACCGACGAGCAGCCGGCGTCCGCGGACGCCGTCACGACCGCGCTGTCGACCGGCGAGCCGCGCGCCCTGATCCGCGCCGGGCGCGTGCTCGTGCCCCGGCTGGTGCGGGCCGTGCCCGCCGAGCCGCGCGGCTGGGACGCCGGCGGCACCGTCCTGATCACCGGCGGCACCGGCGGTCTGGGCCGGATCATCGCCCGGCACCTCGTGCGCGAGCACGGCGTCCGGCACCTGGTTCTCGCGAGCCGCCGCGGTGTCGCGCCCGACGACCTCCTCACCGAGCTGGCCGGTCAGGGCGCCGACGTCAGCGTCGTGGCCTGCGACGCGAGCGACCGCGCCGCGCTGGCCGCGCTGCTCGCGGACATCCCCGCCGCCCACCCGCTGACCGCCGTCGTGCACGCGGCGGGCGTCCTCGACGACGGCCTGCTCGGCACCCTCGACGCGGCGAAGCTCGCCACCGTGCTGGCGCCCAAGGCCGACGCGGCCTGGAACCTGCACGAGCTGACCCGCGACCAGGACCTGACCGCGTTCGTCCTGTTCTCCTCCCTGGCCGGCACGCTCGGCGCCGCCGGGCAGGCCAACTACGCCGCCGGCAACGCTTTCCTCGACACGCTCGCCCAGGTGCGCCGCGACGCCGGCCTGCCCGCGGTGTCCCTCGCCTGGGGGCCGTGGGCCGGTGAAGCGGGCATGGCCGGCGACGGCACCCTGCGCCGGTTCGCCCGGATGGGCATCCCCGCGCTCACCGAGGCCGAAGGTGTCGCGCTCTTCGACGCCGCGTTGGCCGCGGATGAGCCCGTCGTCGTCCCGGTCCGCTTCGACCTGCCGGTGCTGAGCGCCCGGCCGGAGCCGGCCGCCGTGCTGCGGTCGCTCGTCGGCGGCAGCCGCCGGGCCGTGCGGACCGCCGGTGGGGCCGGCCGGCTGGCGCACCAGCTGTCCACATTGGACGACGCCGCCCGCGCGGCACGGGTCGCCGACCTGGTCCGCCGTGAGGTCGCCGGCGTGCTCGGGCACGCCGGGGCCGCGGCCGTCGACCCGGAGCGCTCGTTCTCCGAACTCGGGTTCGACTCCCTCACCGCGGTCGAGCTGCGCAACCGCCTCGACGCCGCGACCGGGCTGCGCCTGCCCGCCACGACGGCGTTCGACCACCCGACACCGGCCGCGCTGGCCGCGCACATCCTGGCCGAGCTGCTGGGCGACGACGCCCGCGGCCCGGTCGTCACCCGGACCGTCGCGGCCGACGACGACCCGATTGCCATCGTCGGGATGAGCTGCCGCTTCCCCGGCGGGATCGCCTCGCCGGAAGACCTCTGGGCGGCGGTGGCCGAGGGCCGCGACACGACGTCGACGTTCCCGGTCAACCGCGGCTGGGACCTGGGCGCGCTGTACGACCCGGACCCCGACCACAAGGGCACCTCCTACACCCGCGAAGGCGGCTTCCTGCACAACGCCGGCGAGTTCGACCCGGCGTTCTTCGGGATGAGCCCGCGCGAAGCCGAAGCCACCGACCCGCAGCAGCGCCTGCTGCTCGAGGTCTCGTGGGAGGCGATCGAGCGCGCCGGGATCGACCCGCGACGCCTGCGCGGCAGCTCCACCGGCGTGTTCGCCGGCGTGATGTACAACGACTACGGCCTCGTCATGGCCGGCGGCGACTTCGAAGGCTTCCAGGGCAGCGGCACGGCGTCGAGCGTCGTCTCCGGCCGCGTCGCCTACTCGCTCGGCCTCGAAGGCCCGGCCGTCACGATCGACACGGCGTGTTCGTCGTCGCTCGTGGCCATGCACTGGGCGATGCAGGCCCTGCGGTCCGGCGACTGCACGCTGGCCCTGGCCGGCGGCGTCACCGTGATGTCCACCCCGAACTCGTTCGTCGAGTTCTCCCGCCAGCGCGGCCTGTCGCCCGACGGCCGGTGCAAGTCCTATTCGGACGAAGCCGACGGCGTCGGCTGGTCCGAGGGCGCGGGCGTGCTCGTGCTCGAACGGCTCTCGGACGCCCGCCGCCACGGCCACCGCGTGCTGGGCCTGGTCCGCGGCTCCGCCGTCAACCAGGACGGCGCGTCCAACGGCCTCACCGCGCCCAACGGCCCGTCACAGCAGCGTGTCATCCGCGCCGCGCTGGCCGGCGCCGGACTGTCCACTTCGGACGTCGACGTCGTCGAAGGCCACGGCACCGGCACGACGCTGGGCGACCCGATCGAGGCGCAGGCGCTGCTCGCGACGTACGGCCAGGACCGGGAAACCCCGCTGCTGCTGGGTTCGGTGAAGTCCAACATCGGGCACACGCAGGCCGCCGCGGGTGTCGCGGGCGTCATCAAGCTGATCATGGCGATGCGGCACGGCACCGTGCCCCAGTCGCTGCACGCGGCCGCACCGTCATCCCATGTGGACTGGACCGCGGGCGCGGTCTCGCTGCTCGCCGAGCCGTCGCCGTGGCCGGAGACCGGGCGCGCCCGGCGTGGCGCGGTGTCGTCGTTCGGCATCAGCGGGACCAACGCGCACGTCGTCCTCGAAGCGGCGCCGTTCGTCGAGGCCTCGCCGGTTGTGACCCCCTTGGACGCCGTGGCCGCGCCGCTGCTGCTGTCCGCGCGGACCGCCGGTGGGCTGCGTGAGCAGGCCGCGAACCTGGCGTCGATCGACGCCGGCCGGCTGGACCTCGCGTGGTCGCTGGCGACCACGCGCACCGCGTTCGAGCACCGGGCCGTGGTGCTCGGTGACGACGTCTCGTCGTCGCTGGCCGCGCTCGCCGCCGGAAGCACGGCACCCGGGCTGGTCACCGGGGTTGCCGCCGCCGGTGGGCTCGCGTTCGTCTTCCCCGGTCAGGGCGCCCAGCGCCTGGGCATGGGGCGTGAGCTGGCGGCGCGGTTCCCCGTGTTCGCCGACGTCTTCACCGACGTCCTCGACCGGTGCGAGCCGGGCCTGCGGGACGTGGTGTGGGGCGACGACCCGGCCGCGCTGGAGCGGACCGGGACCGCGCAGCCCGCGTTGTTCGCCTTCGGCGTGGCGGCGTTCCGGCTGCTGGAGTCGTGGGGCGTCCGGCCGGACCTCGTGGCCGGGCACTCGATCGGCGAGATCGCGGCGGCGCACGTCTCGGGCGTGCTGTCGCTGGACGACGCGTGCGCGCTGGTGGCCGCGCGGGCCCGCCTGATGCAGGCCCTGCCCACCGGCGGGGCGATGGTGTCGGTGCAGGCGTCCGAAGAGGACGTTCGCGCAGGCCTGACCGACGGCGTCGACATCGCGGCGGTCAACGGCCCGGACTCGGTGGTGCTCTCGGGCGTCGAGGACGCCGTGCTGGCCGTCGCCGCGCGCTTCGAGCGGACGAAGCGGCTGCAGGTTTCACACGCGTTCCACTCGCACCTGATGGACCCGATGCTGGCGGAGTTCGGCGAGGTCGTGCGGGGGCTGGACTTCGCCGAGCCGTCGCTGACGTTCGTCGCCCAGGGCGACGTCCGGTCGCCGGGCTACTGGGTCGAGCACGTGCGTGCGACGGTCCGGTTCGCCGAGACGATCGTGCGTTCGGACGCCGTCACGTTCCTGGAACTCGGGCCGGGCGCGGTGCTGTCGGCCATGATCGACCAGCCGGGTGCGATCCCGTTGCTGCGCAAGGACCGTCCGGAGGTGGAGTCCGCCGTCGCGGCCCTGGCGGTGCTGCACACGCGCGGCTGCGCGGTGGACTGGCCGGCCTACCTCGGCCGCGCGGGCGCGCCGGTCGAGCTGCCGACGTACCCGTTCCAGCGCGAGCACTACTGGGCTGCCGCCACCCCGGCGCGGCCGGTGGCCGCCACCGCGGACGGCCCCCTGTGGGAAGCGATCGGCCGCGGCGACCCGACGGAGCTGGCCGGCCTGCTCGACCTCGGCGACGACCAGCAGGAATCGTTGACCACGCTGCTCCCGGCCCTGTCGGGCTGGCGCGACCGCCGGGCGGCGGAGGAGAAGGCGAAGTCCTGGCGCTACCGCACGGAGTGGCACCCGTTCCGCACGGCGGAGAACCCTTCCCTGCCGGGAACGTGGCTGCTGGTGACGTCGACCACCGACGAAGGCACGGAGATCGCCACAGCCCTGACGGCTCACGGCGCGACGATCAAGCGCATCGCCCTCTCGACTCTCGACGCCGCCGAGGCCCCGAAGTCCGTGAATGCCACATCCACGGACACTAGGTCCCTCAATGTGGCATTCACGGACTCCGAGTCCCTCGATGGGACATCCACGGCCGCTGAGTCCGTCGATGCCACATCCACGGACACTACGTCCCTCAATGTGGCATTCACGGACTTGGCCGATCGGGCGCAGCTGGCCGCGGCGTTGGCTGCGGCTGGGCCCGTTGACGGGGTCCTGCACCTGCCCGCCGCCGGGGATGGCGGGCTGCGGGAGCTGCTCACCCTCGTCCAGGCCCTCGGCGACGCCGACCTCGGCCTTCGCCTGTGGACCCTCACCTCCGGTGCCGTCGTCACCGCGGGGGAAGGGGCGCCCGATCCCGTCGCCGCGCGGGTGTGGGGGCTGGGGCGGACCGCCGCGCTCGAACTGCCCGCGCTGTGGGGCGGGCTGATCGACCTGCCCGCCACCCTCGATCCCGCCGCCGGGCGACGGCTCGCCGCCGTCCTCGCCGGATCCGGTGGGGAAGACCAGGTCGCCATCCGGGCCCAGGGGGCCTTCGGCCGCCGGGTCGGGCGGTACCTGCCCGCCGAGCCCACCGGACGCTTCCGCGCCTCCGGGACCGTGCTCGTCACGGGTGGCACCGGTGCGCTCGGCGCGTCCGTCGCGCGGTGGCTCGCCGCCGCCGGGGCCGAGCACCTCGTGCTCGTCAGCCGTCGCGGCCCGGGAGCACCCGGCGCCGCCGAACTCGAAGCCGAACTCACCGCGGCCGGCGCCCGGGTGACGATCGCCGCCTGCGACATCGCCGATCGCGCCGCCGTCGAGGAGCTGCTCGACGGTCTGCAGCTGACCGGGGTCGTGCACACGGCGGGCATCGCGCAGGCGATGGACCCGATCCACGGCGCCGACTTCGCCGAGTACACCCGCGTCATGGCCGCCAAGACCGAGGGCGCCGCGCACCTCGACGTCCTCCTCGCTGGGCACGACCTCGACTTCTTCCTGCTCTTCGGGTCCGTCGCCGGTGTCTGGGGCAGTGGCGGCCAGGCCGCCTACGCCGCCGGCAACGCCTACCTCGACGCGCTCGCCGAGGCCCGCCGGGCTCGCGGCCGCAAGGCGACGTCGATCGCCTGGGGTGCCTGGGCCGAGGAAGGCATGGCCACCGACGAGCACGTCGCCGGCCAGCTGAGCCGCCGCGGCCTCGGCTTCCTGCCGACCGCGCCCGCGCTCGCCGAGCTGGAACGCGCGCTGCTGCGCGACGACACGGCCGTCGTCGTCGCCGACATCACCTGGGACACCTTCCTGCCGGTGTTCACCGCCACCCGCGCCACCCGGCTGTTCGACGAACTCGTCGAGAGCAAGCCCGAGCCCGTCGCGGCCACCGCCGTGACCGCGTTCGCCGCACGCTTCGCCGGGATGTCCGAGGCCGAACGCGACCGCGCGCTGCTGGACCTGGTGCGCGTCGAGGCCGCCGAAGTACTGGGCCACGTGACGGCCGACGCCATCGACGAGGATCGCGCGTTCCGCGACCTCGGCTTCGACTCGCTGACCGCCGTCGAGTTCCGCCGCCGTCTCGTCGACGCCACCGGTCTGTCCCTGCCCGCGACGCTGGTCTTCGACTACCCGACCCCGCTCGCGCTCGTCGCGTTCCTGCGCGAGGAGATCGACGGCCCGGCCGTCGGCGACGTCGTCGTCACGCCGGGTGCGGTCGACGAGCCCATCGCCATCGTCGGCATGGGCTGCCGCTTCCCCGGCGGCGTCGGCTCGCCGGAAGACCTCTGGAACGTCGTCGCCGGCGGAGTCGACGCGATCTCGTCGTTCCCCGCCGACCGCGGCTGGGACATCGCGGGCCTGTTCGACCCGGACCCCGACCGCGGCGGCAAGACGTACTCGACGCTCGGCGGGTTCCTGGAGGACGCCGCCGAGTTCGACGCCGGGTTCTTCGGGATCTCGCCGCGTGAAGCCATGTCCATGGACCCGCAGCAGCGGTTCCTGCTCGAAGTCTCGTGGGAGGCCTTGGAACGCGCCGGCGTCGACCCCGCTTCGGTGCGGGGGAGCCGGACCGGCGTCTTCATCGGCTCCAGCTTCCAGGACTACGGCACCTCGACTGGCGAAGGCTCCGAGGGCCACCTCGTCACCGGCACCATCCCGAGTGTCCTTTCCGGACGGTTGTCGTACCTGTTCGGCTTCGAGGGCCCGTCGGTCACCGTCGACACGGCGTGTTCGTCGTCGA
This sequence comes from Amycolatopsis sp. NBC_01307, assembly GCF_035975215.1. Classification (NCBI taxonomy): domain Bacteria; kingdom Bacillati; phylum Actinomycetota; class Actinomycetes; order Pseudonocardiales; family Pseudonocardiaceae; genus Amycolatopsis; species Amycolatopsis sp. NBC_01307. The sequence goes on from NZ_CP108403.1 coordinate 2,823,876, forward strand.
TCGTCGCGCTGCACCTGGCCTGCCAGTCGCTGCGTGCCGGGGAAAGCTCTCTCGCCCTTGCCGGTGGCGCGACGATCATGGCGTCGCCCGACCCGTTCGTCGCGTTCAGCCGCCAGCGCGCGCTGGCCGCCGACGGCCGCTGCAAGGCGTTCTCCGAAGCCGGCGACGGCATGAGCCTCGCCGAAGGTGTCGGCATCCTCGTGCTGGAACGGCTGTCCGACGCCCGCCGCCACGGCCACCAGGTCCTCGCCGTGGTGCGCGGCACCGCGGTCAACTCCGACGGCGCGTCCAACGGCCTCACCGCGCCCAACGGCCCCTCGCAGCAGCGCGTCATCCGCCAGGCCCTGGCCAACGCCGGGCTTGACGCCGCCGAGGTCGACGCGCTCGACGCGCACGGCACCGGCACCGCGCTCGGCGACCCGATCGAGGTCCAGGCGCTGCAGGCCACCTACGGCCGCGACCGCGAGCGGCCGCTGCTGATCGGCTCGGTGAAGTCCAACATCGGGCACACGCAGTCCGCCGCCGGCGTGGCCAGCTTGATCAAGATGGTGCACGCCATGCGCCACGGCGTGCTGCCGCGCACCCTGCACGTCGACCAGCCGTCGACGAAGATCGACTGGTCGGCGGGCGCCGTCCAGCTGCTGCACGAACAGACCGAGTGGCCGGAGACCGGACGTCCGCGCCGGGCCGGCGTCTCGTCGTTCGGCATCAGCGGCACCAACGCCCACGCGATCATCGAAGCCCCGGCGCCGGAAGACGTCCCGGCGGAGCCCGAGGCTTCGTCCGGACCGGTCGTCTGGCCGCTGTCCGCCCGCACCGCGCCGGCCCTGCAGGCCCAGGCCTTGCGGCTGCTGCACCACCTCGACGAGCACCCCGCGACGCGGCCGGTCGACGTCGGCTGGTCCCTGACCGGCACGCGGTCGGTGTTCGAGCAGCGCGCGGTCGTCGTCGGCGAAGACCCGCTGGACCTGCGCCGCGGCCTCGCCGCCCTGGCCGGGAACGCCGCCGACGCCGCGCTCGTGCGCGGGGTCGCCAAGCGCACCGCCGCACCCGTGTTCGTCTTCCCCGGCCAGGACTCGCAGTGGCCGGGCATGGCCCGCGAGCTGCTGGCGTCGTCGCCGGTGTTCGCCGGCCGGATGGCCGAGTGCGCCGCCGCGCTCGCGGAGTTCACCGACTGGTCGCTGCCGGACGTGCTGCGCGACGACGAAGCCCTGGAACGGGTCGACGTGATCCAGCCGGTGCTGTGGGCCGTGATGGTGTCGCTCGCGAGCCTGTGGAGCGCGCACGGCGTCGAGCCGGTCGCCGTGATCGGGCACTCGCAGGGGGAGATCGCCGCGGCCTGCGTGGCCGGGGCGCTGACGCTGCAGGACGGCGCCCGGATCGTGGCGCTGCGGTCGCGGCTGATCGCCGAACGGCTGTCCGGCCGTGGGGCGATGTTGTCGGTCGTCGCGGCCGCGGACGACGTCCGCGAGCTGATCGCCGAGCTGGCCGACCGGATCGCCGTCGCGGCGGTCAACGGGCCGCGTTCGGTCACCGTGTCCGGCGACCCGGACGCCCTGGCCGTGCTGGAACGGCGGCTCGCCAAGGCGGGGATGATGCGCTGGCGGCTGGACGGCGTCGACTTCGCCGCGCACTCGCCGCAGGTCGACGAGATCGCCGGCGAACTCGCCGAGCTGCTCGCACCGGTGGCGCCGCGCGAGACCGGCGTCCGGTTCTACTCGACGGTGACCGGCGGGCTCGTCGAGCCGACCGAGCTGACCGGCGACTACTGGTGCCGCAACCTGCGGGGGACCGTCGAGTTCGGCGCCGCGCTGTCCGCGGCGGTCGCCGACGGCCACCCGGTGTTCGTCGAGTCGAGCCCGCACCCGGTGTTCAGCATGGCCATCGGCGAACTGGCCGAGGCGGCCGGCGTGCCGGTCGCGGCACTGGGCACGCTGCGCCGTGACGACGGCGGGCCCGACCGGTTCCTGAAGTCCCTGGCCGAGGCGCACACCCGCGGGGTGGCGGTCGACTGGGCGGACACCCTGACCGGCGGCCGCCGCGCCGACCTGCCCACGTACGCGTTCCAGCACGAGCACTACTGGGCTATCGAAGAAGCCGCGTCGGCGGTGGCGGGCGCCCCGGCCGACGACGAGCTGTGGCAGGCGGTGGGCCGCGCCGACACGGGCGAGCTGACCCGCCTGCTGGACCTGGACGAGCACCAGCGAGGAGCGCTCGACGACCTGCTGCCGTCCCTGTCGGCCTGGCACGCCCGCCGGGACGAGGAGTCCACTGTGGACGCCTGGCGCTACCGCGTAGCGTGGCGCCCGTCCCGCCCAGCAGGCGGCACCCTGTCCGGCACCTGGATGGTCCTCGGCGACGACGCGGATGGCGAGGTCGCCGAGGCCCTGCGCAGCCAAGGCGCCGAGGTACGTCCGGTTGTCCTCGCCGACGACTCCGATCGCGAGGCGTTGACGACCGCACTCGGGGACACCGACGGTGTGACCGGCATCGTGTCGCTGCTGGCCGCCGATCACACTCCGACCACGCATCCCGGTCTCGACCGCGGGTTGCTGCGGACCCTCTCCCTCGTCCAGGCCGTCGCCGACATCGACCCGGCCATCCCGATCTGGGCGCTGACCCGCGGCGCTGTCTCCACCGGGCCCGCCGATCCCGTCCGCGACCCCGCCCAAGCGCAGGTGCACGGCCTCGGCTGGTCCGCCGCCCTCGAACACCCCGGGCACTGGGCCGGGCTCATCGATCTCCCCGAAACCCTCGACGCCGCGGCCGCTCGGCGGCTCGCCGCGGTGCTGGCCGGGTCCGGCGATGAGGACCAGCTCGCCGTCCGGGCGTCCGGCGTGTTCGCGCGCCGGATCGTGCCCGCTCCCGTGGCCGGGCGTCGTCCGGAACGGACCTGGCGCGCCCACGGCACCGCCATCGTCACCGGCGGTACCGGCACCCTCGGCCCGCACCTCGCCCGCTGGCTCGCCGGTGAGGGTGTCGAGCACGTCGTGCTGACCGGCCGTCGTGGTCTTGACGCGCCTGGTGCCGAGGCTCTCCAGGCCGAACTCGCGTCGGCTGAAGTGGTTGCTCTCGACGTCACCGACAGGGAAGCCGTTGCCGCCCTGGTCACCCGGCTCAAGGGCGAAGGCCGCCGCATCACCACCGTGGTGCACACCGCCGCGCACATCGCGCTCGCGCCGCTGACCGGCACGAACCCCGCCGCCTTCGCCGAGGTTCTCGACGCCAAGGTCACCGGCGCGGCCAACCTCGACGCCGTTCTCGACGACCTGCTCGACGAGGGCGAGCTCGAGCACTTCGTGATGTACTCCTCGACCGCCGGCGTCTGGGGCAGTGGCGACCACGGCGCCTACTCCGCGGCCAACGCCCACCTCGGCGCCCTGGCCGAGCAGCGGCGCGCCCGTGGCGTCCCGGCGACCACGATCGCCTGGGGCATCTGGGCTGACGACCGCGAGCTGGGCCGGGTCGACCCGGGCCGGATCCTGCGCAGTGGCCTGCAGTTCATGGAACCGCGCCTCGCGCTCGCCGGGCTGAAGCGCGCCCTCGAGGACGACGAGACGTCGCTGATGATTGCCGACCTCGACTGGGAGCGGTACTACCCGGTCTTCACGTCGGTGCGGCCCAGCCCGCTGTTCGCCGAGCTGCCCGCGGTCCGCAAGCTCGCCGAGGCCGCCCCGGAGACGGCCGACGTCGCCGCGTTCGCCGGCCGGGTTCGCGCCCTGCCCGCCGCGGCCGGACGACGGCTCGTCGTCGACCTCGTCCGCGCCGAAGCCGCGACCGTGCTCGGCCACGCCGGTGGGGACGCCGTCGAGGCCGACCGCGCCTTCCGCGACCTCGGCTTCGACTCGCTCACCGCCGTCGACCTGCGCAACCGCCTCGAAGTCGTGACCGGGCTGAGCCTGCCCAGCACCGTCGTGTTCGACTACCCGAACGCCGACGCGCTGGCCGGGTTCATCCTGTCCACTCTGGACGGATCGGACACCGCCGAGACCGTCGTCACGCGGGCGATGGTCGACGAGCCGATCGCCATCGTCGGCATGAGCTGCCGCTTCCCCGGTGGCGTCGCGTCGCCGGAAGCGTTGTGGGACCTCGTGCTCGTCGGCGGGGACGCGATCTCGTCGTTCCCGGCCGACCGCGGCTGGGACGCGGCCGGGCTGTTCGACCCCGACCCGGACCGCAGCGGCAAGACCTACTCGACGCTCGGCGGCTTCCTCGAAGGTGCCGCGGACTTCGACGCCGGCTTCTTCGGGATCTCGCCCCGCGAGGCACTCTCGATGGACCCGCAGCAGCGGCTCCTGCTGGAAGTGTCCTGGGAGGCCCTCGAACGCGCCGGCGTCGACCCGGCGACCGTGCGGGGGAGCCGCACCGGCGTCTTCATCGGCTCCAGCTACCAGGACTACGGCTCGACCGTGCTCAACGCGGCCGAGGGTTCCGAAGGCCACATGATCACCGGCTCGGTGTCGAGTGTCCTGTCCGGCCGGGTCGCCTACCTGTTCGGTTTGGAAGGCCCGGCCGTCACGCTCGACACGGCGTGCTCGTCGTCGCTGGTCGCGCTGCACCTGGCCTGCCAGTCCCTGCGCAACGGCGAGAGCACGATGGCGCTCGCCGGTGGCGTCACCGTGATGGCGACGCCCGCGCCGTGGATCGGCTTCAGCCGCCAGCGCGCGATGGCGCCCGACGGCCGCTGCAAGGCCTACTCCGACGAGGCCGACGGCATGAGCCTCGCCGAGGGCATCGGCCTGGTCCTCGTCGAACGCCTGTCCGACGCGCAGCGCAACGGCCACGAGATCCTGGCCGTCGTCCGCGGCTCGGCGATGAACTCCGACGGCGCGTCCAACGGCATGACCGCGCCGAACGGGCCGTCCCAGCAGCGCGTGATCAAGCAGGCGCTGGCCAACTCGGGACTGGCCGCTTCGGACGTCGACGTCATCGAGGGTCACGGCACAGGCACCGCGCTCGGCGACCCGATCGAGGTCCAGGCGTTGCAGGCCACCTACGGCCGCGAGCGCGAACGGCCGCTGCTGCTCGGCTCGGTGAAGTCCAACATCGGCCACACGCAGATGGCGTCCGGCATCGCCGGCGTCCTCAAGATGGTCATGGCGATGCGCCACGGCGTCCTGCCGAAGACGCTGCACGCCGCGACGCCGTCGTCGCACATCGACTGGTCGAGCGGGACGATCTCGCTCCTCGACGAGCAGACCGACTGGCCCGAGACCGGTGCGCCGCGACGCGCCGCCGTCTCGTCGTTCGGCCTGAGCGGCACCAACGTCCACACCGTGCTGGAACAGGCGCCCGCCGCCGAACTCGAGGAAGCCGAAGCCGAGCCCAAGACCGTCGGGACCGTCCCGCTGGTCGTGTCGGCCCGGACGCCGGAAGCCCTGCGCGCCCAGGCGGCCCGCCTGCGCACCTGGCTGGCCGACCAGCCCGAGCCCGCGCTCGCCGACCTCGGCTTCTCGCTCGCGACGGCCCGGGCCGACCTGAGCCACCGCGCGGTCGTCCTGGCCGCCACGCACGACGACGTCCTCGACGGGCTCGCCGCCGTCACCGCCGACCAGCCCGCGGCGTCCGTGCTGCGCGGCACCACCGGTGGCCCCGGCACGGCGTTCCTGTTCACCGGCCAGGGCAGCCAGCGCCCGGGTGCCGGGCGTGAGCTGGCCGAGCGGTTCCCCGTCTTCGCCGAGGCCCTCGACGAGGTCGTCTCGCACCTGGACGCCGGGCTCGAGCACCCGCTGCACGGCCTGCTGTTCGCCGAGCCGGGGACGCCGGAAGCCGCGCTGCTCGACGAAACCCGCTACGCCCAGCCCGCGTTGTTCGCGATCGAGGTCGCGCTCTTCCGGCTCCTGGAGTCGTGGGGCGTGCGGCCCGACCACGTCGCCGGCCACTCGGTCGGCGAGATCGCCGCGGCGCACGTCGCCGGGGTGTTCTCCCTGGCCGACGCCGCCACGCTGGTGCTCGCTCGCGGGCGCCTGATGCAGGCGCTGCCGTCCGGGGGCGCCATGGTGGCGATCCGCGAGTCCGAGGCGGACGTGCGGGCACTGCTGCCCGAGGGCATCGACATCGCGGCGGTCAACGGGCCGCGGGCGACCGTCGTCGCGGGTCCCGAGGACGCCGTCCTCGCGTTCGCCGAGCAGTTCCCGAAGACCCGTCGCCTCACTGTGTCCCACGCCTTCCACTCGGCGGCGATGGACCCGATGCTGGACGAGTTCCGCGCGGCCGTCGCCGGGCTGACCTACTCCGCGCCGGACCTGTCGCTCGTCTCCGGCATCACCGGCGGCTTCGGCGACGCGGACCTGGTGTCCACTCCGGACTACTGGGTGCGTCACGCCCGCGAAGCCGTCCGCTTCGGCGACACGATCACCGCGCTGCGCGACGCCGGCGTCACCGCCTACGTCGAACTCGGGCCCGACGGCGTGCTGTCGGCGATGGTCGGCGAGATCGTCACCGACACGGCCGTCGCGGTGCGGCCCGTGCTGCGCCGCGACCGGCCGGAGGGGGAGACCGTCGCGGCGTTGCTCGGCGAGCTGCACGCGCACGGCGTCCGCCCCGACTGGGCCGCCTTCTACGCCGGCACCGGCGCCCGCCGGATCGACCTGCCCACCTACGCCTTCCAGCGCGCCCGCTACTGGCCGGAGCCCGCTCCGGCGGAGGCCGCGGCCGAAGCCGACACCGGCTTCTGGACGGCTCTCGAAGCCGCCGACGTCACCTCGTTGTCCACCACGCTCGACGTCGACCGCGACGCGCTCGGCACCGTGCTGCCCGCGCTCACCGCGTGGCGGCGCCAGGTCCGGACGGAGTCCGAGGCCGACGCGTGGCGCTACCGCGTCGTCTGGACGCCGGTCCGCACCGAGGCCGCGACCCCGCGTCGCGTGCTGGTCGTCGTGCCCGCCGAACCCGGCGCGTGGGCCGAGTCGGTCCTGTCCGCTGTGGACGGTGTCCGGTTCGAGGTCGGCAACGAAGACCGCGAAACCTTGGCTGCACGACTGTCCGAAGTAGACACAGACGTTGTGCTTTCCTTGCTGGGAGAAACCGACCGCGCTCTCACCGTGGCGCAGGCGCTCGGTGACGCCGGGATCGCCGCGCCGCTGTGGTGGGCGACTCGTGGCGCCGTCAGCGTCGGTGCCGTCGACCCCGCGGCGGACCCGCGTGGTGCGGCCCTGTGGGGCCTGGGCCGGGTGCTGGGGCTGGAGCAGCCGCAGCGCTGGGGCGGGCTCGTCGACCTGCCCGAAACCCTCGACACCCGCGCGGTCAACCGGCTCTTCGCCGTCCTGGCCGGGATCGGCGACGAGGACCAGGTCGCCGTCCGGCCGTCCGGGGTCTTCGCCCGACGCCTCGCCACAGCCCCCATGACGACCGTCGAGGCCTACACCCCGCGTGGCACCGTCCTGATCACCGGCGGCACCGGCGGGCTCGGCGCGGAGGTCGCGCGCCGGTTCGCCACGGCCGGTGCGGACCACCTGGTGCTCGTCAGCCGCAGCGGTCCGGACGCGCCCGGCGCGGCCGACCTCGAAGCCGAACTCACCGAGGGCGGCACGCGCGTGACGATCGCGGCTTGCGACGTCGCCGACCGCGACGCCCTGGCCGGGTTGATCGCGTCGCTCCCGACGGTGAACGCCGTTGTGCACACCGCCGGTGTCGTCGACGACGGCACCACGGATTCCCTGACCCCGGACCAGTTCGTGACCGTCTTCGGCCCGAAGTGCACCGGTGCCGAGAACCTCGACGAACTGACCGAGAACCTCGACGCCTTCGTATTGTTCTCCTCGACCGCGGGCACGTTCGGCGCGGCCGGGCAGGGCAACTACGCGGCCGCCAACGCCTACCTCGACGCCCTCGCCGCCCGGCGCCGGGCCGCGGGCCAGCCCGCGACGTCGATCGCCTGGGGTCCCTGGGCAGGAGCCGGCATGCTCGGCGGGGACGCCGGGGTGCAGGACCGCGTCGGCCGCGGCGGGCTCGCCCTGCTGCCGCCGGACCGCGCGATCGCGGCCATGCGTCGCGCGATCGGCGCCGGCGACGCCGAAGTCGTCGTCGCCGACATCGACTTCACCCGCTTCATCCCGGCGTTCAGCATCGGCCGCCCGTTCCCGCTGCTGGCCGACCTGCCCGCGGCGAAGGCCGTCCTCAGCCAGGCCCGCGAGGCGGGGGAGCGCGGCGACCTGCGCACCACCCTGGCCGGGCTGCCCGACGCGGACCGCGAGAAGCACCTGCTGAGCCTGCTGCGCACGCAGGTCGCGATGGTCCTCGGGCACTCCGACGCCGGTGCCGTCGCACCGGATGCCGCGTTCGCCGACCTCGGCTTCGACTCGCTCACCGCGGTCGAACTCCGCAACGGCATCGGCGCGGCGACCGCGCTCGCGCTGCCGTCGTCGCTGGTCTTCGACCACCCGACCCCGCGCGCACTGACCGCGTTCCTGCTCGGCGAACTGGTCGGCACCACCGAACTCATCACGACCACGGCGGCCACCCGGGCCGACGCGACCGATCCGGTCGTCATCGTCGGCATCGGCTGCCGCTTCCCCGGCGGCGTCACCTCGCCGCGCACCTTCTGGGACCTCCTGGACGGCGGCGGCGACGCGATCGGGCCGTTCCCCACCGACCGCGGCTGGGACCTCTCGACGATCAGCGCCGGCCAGGCCGGGTTCCTGCCCGACGCCGGGCACTTCGACGCCGGGTTCTTCGGCATCTCGCCGCGCGAGGCGCTCGCGATGGACCCGCAGCAGCGGCTGCTGCTGGAGACGTCGTGGGAGTCCCTGGAGCACGCCGGGATCGACCCGGCGACCCTGCGCGGCTCCGACACCGGCGTGTTCGTCGGCACCAACGGCCAGGACTACACCGGCCTGCTGCTCACCTCGGGCGCGGACGTCGCCGGGCACATGGCCACCGGCACGACGGCGAGCGTGCTGTCCGGCCGGCTGTCCTACACCCTCGGCCTGGAAGGCCCGGCCGTCACGGTCGACACGGCCTGCTCGTCGTCGCTGGTCGCGCTGCACTGGGCGGCTCAGTCGCTCGCCTCGGGCGAGTGCTCGCTGGCCCTGGTCGGCGGCGTCACGGTGATGACCAGCCCGTTCTCGTTCGTCGAGTTCGACGCCCAAGGCGGCCTCGCCGCCGACGGCCGCTGCAAGGCCTTCTCCGACGACGCCGACGGCACCACCTGGTCCGAAGGCGCGGGTGTGCTGGTCGTCGAGCGGCTGTCCGACGCGCGCCGCCTCGGCCACGACGTCCTCGCCGTGGTGCGGGGTTCGGCGATGAACCAGGACGGCGCGTCCAACGGGCTCACCGCCCCGAACGGCCCGTCGCAGCAACGCGTGATCCGCCAGGCCCTGGCCAACGCCGGACTGGCTGCTGAGGACGTCGACGTCGTCGAAGCGCACGGCACCGGCACCACCCTCGGTGACCCGATCGAAGCCCAGGCCTTGCTGGCCACCTACGGCCGCGAGCGCGAAGAGCCGCTGCTGCTCGGTTCCGTGAAGTCGAACCTGGGTCACACCCAGGCCGCCGCCGGTGCCGCCGGCGTCATCAAGATGGTGCTGGCCCTGGGCCGCGGCACGGTCCCGAAGACGCTGCACGTCGGCGAGCCGTCGTCCCACGTGGACTGGACGGCCGGTGCGGTCCGGCTCGTCACCGAGGCGACCGCGTGGCCCGAGACCGGCCGCCCGCGTCGCGCCGCCGTGTCGTCGTTCGGCGTCAGCGGCACCAACGCCCACGTGATCCTGGAGGCGCCGCCCGCTCGCGAGGGCGTCACCGGCACTCGCCCGGCGGTCGTGCCGTGGCCGGTGTCGGCCCGCTCGGCGGCCGCGCTCGACGCGCAGCTCGCCCTGCTGGCCGACGTCGAAGCCGACGCCTTGGACGCCGGGTTCACCCTGGCCACCGGACGTGCCGCGCTCGACCACCGCGCCGTCTTGGCCGACGGCCGGGTCGTGGCTCGCGGTGTCGCCCGCGAACGCGTCAGCGCCTTCCTGTTCTCCGGCCAGGGCGCCCAGCGCCTCGGCATGGGCCGCGAGCTGTACGACCGGTTCCCGGTGTTCGCCGAGGCGTGGGACGAGGTCTGCGCCCACTTCGACGCCGGGCTGCCCGGCTCGCTGCGGGACGTCGCCTGGGGCGACGACGCGGCCGAGCTGAACCACACCGGCTGGGCCCAGCCCGCGCTGTTCGCGGTCGAGGTCGCGTTGTTCCGGCTCCTGGAGTCGTGGGGCATCCGCCCCGACTTCGTCGCCGGGCACTCGATCGGCGAGATCGCCGCCGCCCACGTCGCCGGTGTGCTGTCCCTGGACGACGCCTGCACGCTCGTCGCGGCTCGCGGCCGGCTCATGCAGGCGCTGCCGACGGGTGGCGCGATGGTCGCCGTCCGCGCGGCCGAAGCGGACGTCCGGCTCACCGACGGCGTCGACCTCGCCGCCGTCAACGGGCCCGAGTCGATCGTGCTGTCCGGCGTCGAGGACGCCGTGCTCGCCGTCGCGGCGAACTTCGAGAGCAGCAAACGGCTTTCGGTCTCGCACGCGTTCCACTCGCACCTGATGGAGCCGATGCTCGACGAGTTCCGCACGGTGGTCGCGGGCCTGCGGTTCGCGGCGCCGTCGATCCCGGTCGTGACGTCGGGTGACGTCACGTCGCCGGAGTACTGGGTGCGGCACGTGCGTGACACCGTCCGGTTCGGCGACACCCTGGACCGGCTCGCGGAGTCCGACGTCTCGCTGTACGTCGAGATCGGGCCGGACGCCGTCCTGATGCCGCTCGTCGCCGAGGCGGACGACCGCGTCGTCGTGCCGGTGCTCCGCCGCGGGAAGTCCGAAGAGGACAGTGCGGCGGCCGCGCTCGGCACGCTGTTCACCGCCGGGGCCGACCCGGACTGGACGGCCTGGTTCGCCGGCACCGCCGCACGACGGGCCGAACTGCCCACCTACGCCTTCCAGCGCCGTCGTTACTGGCCCGACGCGCCCGCCACGGCCGTGGCCGGGACCGCCGTCGACGCCGAGTTCTGGGCGTCGGTCGACCGCGCCGACGGCGCCGAGCTGGCGACCGCCCTGGACGTCGACCCGGCGGCACTCACCGCCGTACTGCCCGCCTTGGCCGAGTGGCGCCGCAAGCGCGACGCCGAATCCGCCGCCGACGACCTGCGCTACCGGATCACCTGGCAGCCCGTCACCGTCGGCGCGGCGGACGCCGCCGACGTCGCGGTGATCAGCGGTCCGGACACCGAATGGGCCGAAACCCTCGCCGACGCGCTCGGCGCCGACCTCCACGGCCCGGACGCCGACCTGACCCAGGTGCGAGCCACGAGGATCGTCTCGCTGCTCGACACCGTGGCCGACACCCGCGCGCTGCTGGCCGCGCTCGACGACGCCGGCCTCGACGCGCCGGTGTGGTGCGTGACCCGGGGCGCGGTCGCCGTGACCCCGGCCGAGCGGATCGCGTCGCCGGAAACGGCCGCGCTGTGGGGCTTCGGCCGCGTCGCCGCGCTGCACGACCCGGTGCGCTGGGGCGGGCTCGTCGACGTCCCCGCCGAGCTGGACGCGCGGACCGCGGCCCGGCTGGCCGGCGTGCTCGCCGGCGACGAGGACCAGGTCGCCGTCCGGGCGGCCGGGGCCTACGGCCGCCGCCTGACCCGCGCCGGCGCGCCCGGTGAGCGCTGGGAGCCGTTCGGCACCGTGCTCGTCACCGGCGACGGCCCGGCCGCCGCGATCGCGGACCGGCTCGCCGAGCGCGACGGCGTCCACGTCGTCCGCGGCGCGACGGCCGACCCCGACACGTTGCGCGACCTGCTGGCGCAGTTCCCGCCCGACGCCGTCATCCACGGCGAAGGTCTCGCGGGTGCCCGGCACCTCGCGGATCTGCTGGACAGCAAGGAACTCGACGCGTTCGTGCTGCTCACCTCGATCGCCGGGGTGTGGGGCGTGCGCGGCCGCGGTGACGAAGCCGCCGAGGCCGCCGCGCTCGAAGCGTTCGCCCGGCAGCGCCGGGACCGCGGCGAGAAGGCGGCGGTCGTCGCGTTCTCGGCGTGGGAAGGCGCCGACGAGGACCTCGACCACCTGCGTGACAGCGGCTTGCCCGCGCTCGACCCGGCGACTGCCGTCACGGCGCTCACGACGGCCGTGCGCGCCGACGACGTCACCACCGTCGTGGCCGACGTCCGGTGGGAGCGGTTCGGCCCGGCGTTCACCGCGCGGCGCCCGAGCCCGCTGCTGGCGCAGCTGCACAGCCCGGCCGAGGCCGGCGAGCGGACCCACGGCCTGCGCGACCGGCTGCTCGCCCAGTCGGCGGGCGACCGGGCCGACGTCGTGCTGGACGTGGTGAAGACGGCCGTCGCCGAGGTGCTGCGGCACCCGGACACGACCGAGATCGACACCGACCGCGCGTTCTCCGCGCTGGGCTTCGACTCGCTCACCGCGATGGACCTCCGCAACGCCCTCAGCACCGAGACCGGCCTGCGGCTCCCGGCGACGCTGGTCTTCGACCGGCCGACCCCCCGCGAGCTGGCCGCGTTCCTGCTCGGCGAGCTGATCGGCGAGGCCGAGGAGACAGCGGTGAGCGTGGCCGCGCCGGTCGCGGGCGACCCGATCGTCATCGTCGGCATGAGCTGCCGGTACCCCGGCGGCATCGGCTCGCCGGAAGAGCTCTGGCGGGCGATCGTCGACGAGCGTGACGTCGTCGGCGGCTTCCCGGCCGACCGCGGCTGGGACCTGGCCACCCTGACCGGCGACGGGCCGGGCAGCAGCGCCGCCAAGGAAGGCGGCTTCCTGCACGACGCGGCCGAGTTCGACCCCGGCTTCTTCGGGATCGCGCCGCGCGAGGCCATCGTGATGGACCCGCAGCAGCGGTTCGTCCTCGAAGTGGCGTGGGAGGCGTTCGAACGCTCCGGCGTCGACGCGACCGCGTTGCGCGGCGGCGACACCGGCGTCTACATCGGCGGTGGCTCCGGCGACTACCGGCCGCCGACCGACACCGCGGGCCACCAGTCCACGGCCCAGGCCGGCAGCCTGCTGTCCGGCCGCGTCTCCTACACCTTCGGGCTGGAAGGCCCGTCGGTCACCGTCGACACCGCGTGCTCGTCTTCGCTGGTCGCGATGCACCTCGCGGCGCAGGCGCTGCGGGCGGGGGAGTGCTCACTCGCCGTCGCCGGCGGCGTGATGATCATGTCCAGCCCGGCCGGGTTCGTCGAGTTCGGCGAGATGGGCGCGTTGTCGGCCGACGGGCGCTGCAAGGCGTTCGCCGACGCCGCCGACGGCACCGGCTGGTCCGAGGGCGTCGGGATGATCGTGCTGGAACGCGAATCCGACGCACGGCGCAACGGGCACACGATCCTCGCCGTCGTGCGCGGTTCGGCCGTCAACTCCGACGGCGCGTCCAACGGCCTCACCGCCCCCAGCGGCCCCGCCCAGCAGCGCGTGATCACCCGCGCGCTGGCCGTTTCCGGGCTCACGGTGTCCGAAGTGGACGCCGTGGAGGCGCACGGCACCGGGACCAAGCTCGGCGACCCGATCGAGGCGCAGGCCCTGCTGGCCACCTACGGCCGCGAGCGGGACCGGCCGCTGCTGCTCGGCTCGGTCAAGTCCAACATCGGCCACACCCAGGCCGCCGCCGGCGCCGCCGCGGTGATCAAGATGGTGCTCGCCATGCGGCACGGGCTGCTGCCCAGGACCCTGCACGTCGACCGGCCCTCGGAGCACGTCGACTGGTCGGCGGGCACGGTGTCGCTGCTGGCCGAGAGCACGCCGTGGCCGGCCACCGGCCGCCCGCGCCGCGCGGCGGTGTCGGCTTTCGGCGCCAGCGGCACCAACGCGCACCTCATCCTCGAACAGGCCCCGCCGACGCCGACGCGGGAGCCCGCCGAAGCCGTGGCCGTGCCGGTCAAGCTGTCGGCGCGGACGCCCGAGGGCCTGCGGGCCCAGGCCCGCGCGCTGCGGGACCACCTCGCCGCGCGCCCGGAGCTGGCACTGCCCGACGTCGCGTACTCCGCGGCGACCACCCGCGCGTGGCTCGAGTCGCGGGCCACCGTGGTGGCCGAGGACCGCGAGGAGCTGCTGACCGGGCTCGCCGCGATCACCGCCGGGACGACGTCGCCGCTGGTGCTCACGGGCCCGCAGACGGGCGGGAAGCTCGCGTTCCTGTTCTCCGGGCAGGGCTCCCAGCGTCCCGGCATGGGCCGTGACCTCTACACGCGGTTCCCGGTGTTCGCCGAGGCGCTCGACGCCGTGTTCGCGCACCTGGACCTGGAACTGCCCGGTTCGCTGCGCGAGGCGATGTTCGGCGACGACGCCGACCTGCTGGCCGAGACCCGGTGGGCCCAGCCCGCGGTGTTCGCGCTGGAAGTGGCGCTGTTCCGGCTCGTCGAGTCGTGGGGCGTGCGGCCCGACTACCTCGTCGGGCACTCGATCGGCGAGTTCGCCGCCGCGCACGTCGCCGGGGTGCTGTCCCTGGCCGACGCCTGCACGCTGATCGCCGCCCGCGGCCGGCTCATGCAGGAGCTGCCGCGCGGGGCGATGGTGTCGCTGCAGACCACCGAGGCCGAAGCCGAGCGCCTCGTCGCCGGGTTCGCCGGCCGGCTGTCGATCGCGGCGGTCAACGGGACCGACGCGGTGGTCGTCTCCGGCGACCAGGACGCCGTGGCCGAAGTGGCCGGGGTCGTCGCGGCGGCGGGCGGAAAGACTAGACATTTGCGGGTCAGCCATGCGTTTCACTCGTCCCACATGGACGCGATGATGGACGACTTCGGGCGGGTCGCCGCGGGGGTGGTGTACGCCCCCGCGGTGCTCCCGATCGTGTCCACGGTGACGGCCTCCCCGGCCGGGCCGGAGATACAGGACGCGCGGTACTGGGTGGACCACGCCCGCCGTCCGGTGCTCTTCACCGGCGCGATCTCCGCCCTCGGCGCCCTCGGCGTCACCAAGTACCTCGAGCTCGGGCCGGACAGCACCCTCGCGGCGCTGACCCGCTCGTTCGCCGGCGAGGCCGCGACGGTCACCGCCGCCCTGCGCAAGGGCCGCTCGGACGAGTCGTCCGTGGTCGCCGCGCTGGCCCGCCTCGACGTCGCCGGCACCCCGGTCCGCTGGGCGGACTTCTTCGCCGGCACCGGCGCGCGGCCGGTCGACCTGCCCACCTACCGGTTCCAGCACGAACGCTTCTGGCCGGACCAGACGCAGGTCACCGCCGGTACCAGCGAGGACCTGTGGGCGGAGCTGGACGCCGAGTCCCTGGCCGGCCTCGGCGTCGACCGCGCCGCGCTCGACGCCGTCCTGCCCGCGTTGCTGGACCTCAAGCACCGCCGGGCCACTCAGTCCACTGTGGACGACCTGCGCTACCGGATCGCCTGGAAGCCGCTCGGCGGCTCCCTCGGCGTCGTCCCGGACGGCACCTGGCTGGTCCTCGTGCCCACCGGGTGCACCGACGACGCCTGGGCCGCCGGTGTGGTCAAGGCCCTCGGGGCCGAGCGCATGGACGTCACCGGCACCGACCGCGCGACGCTGACCGCCGCGCTCAGCGGGTTCGACGACGTCGCCGGCGTCGTTTCCCTGCTGGGCCTGGACGAATCCTCGCCGACGGCGGGGGTCGCGGCGACCACCGCGCTGCTGCAGGCCCTCGCCGGGACCGGCAGCACCGCACCGCTGTGGTGCCTGACCCGCGGCGCCGTCACCGCGATCCCGTCCGACCGGCTCACCTCGCCGGCGCAGGCCGCGCTCTGGGGCCTCGGCCGGGTGGCCGCGCTCGAACAGCCGGGCCGCTGGGGCGGCCTGATCGACCTGCCGGGTGAGCTCGACGACCACGCGGTCGCACGGCTCGGCGGCATCCTCGCCGGCGGTGAGGACCAGGTCGCGGTCCGGGCCGCGGGCGTGTTCGCGCGCCGGCTCGTCCGGACGCCGTCCGGTGCGGCCCCGAAGGCCTGGCGCCCGCACGGCACTGTCGTCGTCACCGGCGGCACCGGTGCGCTGGGCCGGCGGCTGGCCCGCTGGCTGCTCGACGAAGGCGCGGCCAAGGTCGTGCTGACCGGCCGCCGCGGCCCGGACACCCCCGACGGCACGGAACTGCTGGCCGAGCTGGGCGAGCGCGCGTCGATCGTGGCGTGCGACCTGACCGACGCGGCCGCCGTGCGCACCCTGCTGACCGACGTCCCGGCTGACGCGCCTCTCTCCGCCGTGGTCCACGCGGCGGGCGTGCTCGACGACGGAGTCCTCGAAAGCTACGACGCCGACCGGTTCGACGCCGTCTTCGCGGCGAAGGCCGACTCGGCGCGGGTGCTCGACCAGGTCACCCGCGAACTGGACCTCGACCTCGACGTCTTCGCGTTGTTCTCCTCGGCGTCCAGCTCGGTCGGCAACGCCGGGCAGGCCAACTACGCCGCGGCGAACGCCGTGCTCGACGCGATCGCCGAACACCGGACCCGCGCCGGGCTGCCGGGCACGTCGATCGCCTGGGGCGCTTGGCAGGCCGGCATGGCCGAGACGGCCGACGCCGCCGCCCGGGCCAAGCGCACCGGGACGCGGCCGGTGCCGGTGGACCTCGCGCTCACCACGTTCGCGCAGGTCGTGCTCGCGAGCGACGCCACCCCGGTGGTCGCCGACATCGACCACGCCACGTTCCTGCGCACGTTCACCGCGGCCCGCCCGAGCCCACTGCTGACCGACCTGCCCGAGTACCACCGGCTCACCGCCGAGGCACCGGTCGACGTCTCCGGGGCCCTGCGGGACAAGCTGGCGAAGCTGCCCGCTTCGGACCGCGAGAAGGCCGCGCTGGACGTCGTCCGCACCCAGGTCGCCGCGGTGCTCGGCTTCGCCGGGCCGCACGCGGTCGACCCGGAACGGCCGTTCTCCGGACTGGGCTTCGACTCGCTCAGCGCGATCGAGCTGCGCAACCAGCTCGCGGCGGCGACCGGACTGGAACTGCCCGCGACGCTGGTGTTCGACCACCCGTCCCCGGCGGTGCTGGCGGCGGACCTGGTCCGGCAGCTGGTGCCGGCCACGGATTCCGACGACGACGCCGAACTGCGAGCCCTGCTCGCGACGGTACCCCTGGCCCGCCTGCGTGAGATCGGCGTGCTGGAACCCCTGCGGCGCCTGGCCGGGCAGGTCCCGGACCCGGTCGGCGGCACCGGGAAGGCGAGCGAAGACATCGACGGGATGTCGCTCGACGACCTGGTCCGCGCCGCGCTCGACGGTGAGGCCACCTGATCCCGATGAACCTACGGAGCTGACACATGTCCACGCCGAACGACCGGGTCGTCGAAGCACTCCGTGCCGCCATGAAGGAGTCCGAACGGCTCAAGCGGCAGAACCAGGAGTTGCTGGCCGCGTCGACGGAGCCGATCGCGATCGTGGCCATGAGCTGCCGGTTCCCCGGTGGCGTCCGCTCCCCGGAGGCCCTCTGGGACCTGGTGGCGAACGGCGGGGACGCCATCGGGCCGTTCCCCGCCGACCGCGACTGGGACCTCGAAGCGGTCACCGGCGCCGGCGTCGACGAGCGCGGCATGAGCGTCAGCCAGGCCGGCGGGTTCCTCGACGGCGTCGCCGACTTCGACGCCGGGTTCTTCGGCATCTCGCCGCGCGAGGCGGTGTCCCTGGACCCGCAGCAGCGGCTGCTGCTGGAGGTGTCCTGGGAGGCCATCGAGCGGGCCGGGATCGACCCGAAACGGTTGCGGGGCAGCAAGACCGGCGTCTTCGCCGGGACGAACGGCCAGGACTACGCCTACTTGATGGTCCGCTCGCTCGCCGACGCGGACGGCTCGGTGGGCACCGGGATCGCCGCGAGCGCGATCTCCGGCCGGCTCGCGTACTCGCTGGGCCTGGAAGGTCCGGTCGTCACCATCGACACGGCGTGTTCGTCGTCGCTGGTCGCGGTGCACCTGGCCGCGCAGGCCCTACGGGCGGGGGAGTGCTCGCTGGCGCTCGCCGCCGGCGTCAACGTGATGTCGACGCCCGGCTCGCTCATGGAGTTCAGCCGTCAGGGCGGGCTCGCCGGTGACGGCCGCTGCAAGGCGTTCTCCGACGACGCCGACGGTACCGGCTGGTCCGAAGGCGTCGGTGTGCTGGTGCTGGAGCGGTTGTCCGACGCCCAGCGCCTCGGCCACGAGGTCCTCGCCGTCGTCCGCGGCACCGCCGTCAACTCCGACGGCGCGTCGAACGGCTTCACCGCACCGAACGGCCCGTCGCAGCAGCGTGTCATCCGCCAGGCCTTGGCGAGCGCCGGACTGTCCACTTCGGACGTCGACGTCGTCGAAGCGCACGGTACCGGCACGAAACTCGGCGACCCGATCGAAGCACAGGCCCTGCTGGCCACCTACGGCCAGGACCGCGAGACGCCGCTGCTGCTGGGGTCCGTCAAGTCCAACATCGGCCACACCCAGGCCGCGGCCGGGGTCGCCGGGATCATCAAGACTGTCGAGGCGATCCGGCACGGCGTGGTGCCGCAGACCCTGCACGCCGCCGAGCCGTCGTCCCATGTGGACTGGAAGTCCGGCGCTGTCGTCCTGGCCGCCGAGCAGACGCCGTGGCCGGAGACCGGCCGCCCGCGTCGCGCCGGTGTGTCGTCGTTCGGCGTCAGCGGCACCAACGCCCACGCGCTGATCGAGCAGGCCCCGCCCGCGCCGGTCGCCGAGGAGACCCCGCGGGCCCCGATTCCGGTGCCGTGGCTGCTGTCCGGGCGCACCCCGGCCGCGCTGCGGGCCCAGGTCGCCCAGGTGCTCTCGGCCACCGAAGACCGCGAACCCCTGGACGTCGCCTGGTCGCTGGCGACCACCCGCTCGTCGTTCGAAGAGCGGCTGTCGGTCGTCGGCGGCGACCCGCGGGCCGCCCTGGCGTCCTGGCTGGACGACGGTGAAGCGGCCGGCGTCGTCACCGGCTCGGCCGACCAGCCCCCGGCCCTCGCCTACGTCTTCTCCGGGCAGGGCGCGCAGTGGCTCGGCATGAGCCGCACCCTCGCCGCCCGGTTCCCGGTCTTCGCCGACGCCCTGTCGGCGACGCTCGACTTGCTCGACCCGCGCGTCCGCGAGGTGCTGGCCGGCGCCGACACCGCTGCCCTCGACGAGACCGGGCACGCGCAGCCCGCGCTGTTCGCCGTGGAAGTGGCCCTGTTCCGCTTGCTGGAGTCCTGGGGCGTGCGGCCCGACTTCGTCGCCGGGCACTCCGTCGGCGAGATCGCCGCGGCGCACGTCTCCGGCGTGCTGTCCCTGAACGACGCCTGTGTGCTGGTCAGCGCGCGCGCCCGGCTGATGCAGGCGCTGCCCGCGGGCGGCGCGATGGTCGCGGTGCGGGCGTCCGAAGCCGACGTCCGGCCGTACCTGGGCGACGACGTGTGCGTCGCCGCGGTCAACGGACCGACGTCCGTCGTGCTGTCCGGCACCGAAGACGCCGTGCTCGCGGTGGCCGAGCGGTTCGACCGGCCGCGTCGGCTGGCCGTGTCCCACGCCTTCCACTCGCGGCTGATGGACCCGATGCTGGGCGACTTCCGGCAGATCGTCACCGGCCTGACCTTCGCCGAGCCGGTGCTCCCGTTCGTCGCCGGTGGCGACGTCACCTCGGCCGAGTACTGGGTGAGCCACGTCCGCGAACCGGTCCGTTTCGGCGACGCCGTGCGCCGCCTCGCCGAGCGGGGCGCGACGGTGTTCGCCGAGCTGGGCCCGGCCGCCGCGCTCACCCCGCTGGTCGGCCTGACCGCCGACGACGTCACCGCGATCCCGGTGCTGCGCAAGGACCTCGACGAGCCCGAGACGCTGACGGCCGCGCTGGCCGCCCTGCACACCGCGGGCGTCCGGATCGACTGGACGGCCTTCTTCGCCGGCACCGGCGCGCGGCTCGTGGCCCTGCCGACCTACCCGTTCCAGAGCGAGCGATACTGGCCGTCCACTGTGGACGCCGTCGCCGACGCGGCCGGGCTCGGCCTGACGCCGGTGCAGCACCCGCTGCTCGGCGCGTCGCTCACCCTCGCCGAGTCCGACGGCCTGCTGCTCACCGGCCGGCTGTCCGCGCGCACCCACCCGTGGCTGACCGACACGCGGTTCCCCGGCAGCGGGTTCCTCGAGCTGGCCCTGCGGGCCGGCCTCGACCTGGGCTGCGACCTGGTGGAGGAACTCACCCTCGGCGCGCCGCTGGAGCTGGCCGCCGACGAGGCCGTCGACCTGCAGCTGTCGGTGGGGGAGCCGGACGCGACCGGCCGCCGCCGCCTCGACATCCACACCCGGCCCGCCGGGTCGGTCGTCGGCAGCTGGGTCCGCCGCGCCGAAGGCGTGCTCGCCACCGGCGGGCAACACGAAGACTTCGCGACGGCCGAGTGGCCGCCGGCCGACGCCGAAGAACTGACGTCGGACGTCCCGGAGCTGCGCGGGCTTTGGCGCCGTGGCGACGACGTGTTCGCCGAGGTCGCCTTCGGCGAGGACGAGACCACGGCGTTCGGGCTGCACCCGCGGCTGCTGGAGGGCGCGCTGCACGCGGCCGGGCTGCGGGGCTACCCGGCGCGGTGGACCCGGGTGACGCTGCACGCCGCGGGCGCGGCCCGGGTGCGCGTCCGGATCCGCCACGGCGAGGACGGCGTTTCACTGGCCTTGGCCGACGCGGCCGGGCAGCCCGTCGCGTCGGTCGGGTCCGTCCACGCGGAAGACGTCGGCACCGTGACGTTCACCGGTGCGGACTCGCTGTTCGAGCCGCGCTGGGCGCCGGTGGTGCTGCCGCCGGACGCCGTCGTCGTCACCGACCTGACCGGCCCGCTCGCCGGCCTGGCCGACGTCCCGGCCGTCGTCACGGCCCGGCTCACGGCGTCGGACCCCCTGGCCGGCTTGGCGACGCGGGCCTTGGTGCTGGCCCAGGAGTGGCTGGCCGACGAACGGTTCGCCCACGCCCGGCTGGCGTTCGTGACCGAAGGCGCTGTGGCGGCCGAGGACGGCGAGCCGATCCACGACCTCGCCGCGGCGGCCGTCTGGGGCCTGATCCGCACCGCCCAGGCCGAGAACCCGGGCCGGTTCGTGCTGGTGGACGTCGACGCCGAGACGTCGGCCGACGCGGTGGCGCGGGCCCTCGCGCTCGACGAACCGCAGCTCGCGCTGCGCGGCGACGACGTCCGCGCGGCGAGACTCGCCCGGGCCCGGACGACCGGCGCCGAAGCGCGCGCGTGGAACCCGGACGGCACTGTCCTGATCACCGGCGGCACCGGCGGTCTCGGCGCGGAACTGGCCCGGCACCTCGTGCGCGAGCACGGCGTCCGGCACCTGCTCCTGCTCAGCCGTCGCGGCCCGGACGCTCCGGGCGCACAGGACCTCCGCGACGACCTGGCCGCTCTCGGGGTCGACGCGACCGTCACCGCTTGCGACGTCGCCGACCGTGCGGCGCTCGAAACCGCTCTCGCCGCGATCCCGGCCGAGCACCCGCTGACCGCCGTCGTGCACGCGGCCGGTGTCCTCGACGACGGCGTCGTCACCGCGCTCACCCCCGAGCGGCTGACTCGTGTCCTGACCGCCAAGGCCGCGTCCGCGTGGCACCTGCACGAGCTGGCCGGCGACGTCGCCGCGTTCGTGCTGTTCTCCTCCGTCGCCGGGATCATGGGCGGCGCCGGACAGGGCAACTACGCCGCCGCCAACAGCTTCCTCGACGCCCTCGCGGCCCACCGCCGCGCCACCGGCCTGCCCGGACTGTCCTTGGCGTGGGGCTCGTGGGCCGTCGAAGGCGGCATGGCCGGTTCCCTGTCGGAGGCCGACCGCGCGCGGATGGCCCGCACCGGCATGCCGCCCCTCGAACTCGACCACGGCCTCGCGCTCTTCGACACCGCCCTGACCCTGCCGCACGCGCTCGTCGTCCCGGTCGCCGTCGACCTCGCCGCGCTGCGCCTGCTCGACGAGCTTCCGCCGCTGCTGCGCGGCCTGGTCGGCGGCACCCGCCGCTCGGCCGCCGTCGCCACCTCCGCGGCCGCCGGCGACCTCGCCCGCGGCCTGCGCGCGCTGTCCGAGGCCGACCGGCTCACCGCCGTCGTCGACCTCGTCCGCAGCCGCGCCGCCACGGTGCTCGGCCACGCCGACGCCACCGCGGTCGGTGCCGGGAAGTCGTTCTCCGACCTGGGTTTCGACTCGCTGACCGCGGTCGAGTTCCGCAACAAGCTGGCCACCATCACGGGCCTGCGCCTGCCCGCGACGCTCGTCTTCGACCACCCGACCCCGACGGCCGTCGCGCAGTTCGTGCTGGGCGAGCTGTTCGGCGCCCGCGGCGTCGACGACGTCGTGGCGAACACGGGCGCGCTCGCGGACGACCCGGTCGTCGTGGTCGGCGTCGCGTGCCGCTTCCCCGGCGGCATCGCCGGTCCCGAGGACCTGTGGGACCTGGTCGCCTCGGGCGGCGACGCCGTCTCGGGCTTCCCGGTCGACCGCGGCTGGGACGTCGCGGCGCTCGCCGCCTCCGACACCCGCGCCGGGGGTTTCCTCTACGACGCGGCCGAGTTCGACGCGGGCTTCTTCGGCATCTCGCCGCGCGAGGCGATGTCGATGGACCCGCAGCAGCGCCTGCTGCTGGAAGTGTCGTGGGAGGCGTTCGAACGCGCCGGCCTCGACGCCACCGGCCTGCGCGGCTCCCGGACCGGCGTGTTCGTCGGCACCAACGGCCAGTCCTACTCCGACCTGTTCCTCACCGCCGACGTCGACATGCGCGGCCAGACGGGCACCGGCATCGCCGGCAGCGTCGTCTCCGGCCGCCTCTCGTACGTGCTGGGCCTGGAGGGCCCGGCGATGACCGTCGACACGGCGTGTTCGTCGTCGCTGGTCGCGATGCACCTGGCGGCCCAGTCGCTGCGCTCGGGGGAGTGCACCCTCGCGCTCGCCGGCGGCGTCACCGTGATGGCGACACCCGGCGGGTTCGTCGGCTTCAGCGGCCAGAACGGCCTCGCCCCGGACGGTCACTGCAAGGCGTTCTCCGACGACGCCGACGGCACGGGCTGGTCGGAAGGCGTCGGCGTCCTCGTGCTGGAACGCCAGTCCGACGCCCTCCGCAACGGCCACCGGATCCACGCCGTGCTCCGCGGCTCGGCCGTCAACCAGGACGGCGCGTCCAACGGCCTCACCGCCCCGAACGGCCCGTCGCAGCAGCGCGTGATCCGCCAGGCCCTGGCCAACGCGGGACTGTCCACTTCGGACGTCGACGTCGTCGAAGCGCACGGCACCGGCACGGTTCTGGGCGACCCGATCGAGGCCCAGGCCCTGCTGGCGACCTACGGTCAGGACCGGGAAACCCCGCTGCTGCTGGGTTCCATCAAGTCGAACTTCGGGCACACCCAGGCCGCCGCGGGTGTCGCGGGCATCATCAAGATGATCGAGGCGATGCGGCACGGGACCGTGCCGCCGTCGCTGCACGTCGGCGAGCCGTCGTCCCATGTGGACTGGACCGCGGGCGCCGTCGAGGTCGTCTCCGAAGCCGTCGACTGGCCCGTCGCCGACCGTGCTCGCCGTGCCGGGATTTCGTCTTTCGGCATCAGCGGCACCAACGCGCACGTCATCATCGAGGCGCCCGAGCCCGTCGCCGAGCCGGACACCGCACGTCGTGAGCTGCCGGTCGTCCCGTGGGTCGTCTCCGGCAAGACCGAAGCCGCCGTCGCCGCGCAGGTCGCCCGGATCACCGAGACCGGCCTCGACCGTCTCGACGTGGGCCACTCGCTGGTCACCACCCGCGCGAGCTTCCCGCACCGCACCGTCCTCCTCGCCACCCCCGCCGGCGTCCGCGAAGCCGCCACCGGCGGGGCCACCACGACCCCCTCGGTCGCGCTGCTGTTCACCGGCCAGGGCTCCCAGCGGCTCGGCATGGGCCGGGAGCTGCACGCCACGTCGGCGCCGTTCGCCGCGGCCCTCGACGAGGTCCTCGGCCACCTCGACCCCGGCGTCCGCGACGTCCTGTGGGGCGACGACCCGAGCCTGCTGGCCGAAACCGGCTGGGCCCAGCCCGCGCTGTTCGCCATCGAGGTCGCCCTGGCCCGCCTGGCCGAGGCCCACGGCGTCCGGCCCGCCCACGTCGCCGGCCACTCGATCGGCGAGATCGCCGCCGCCCACATCGCCGGCGTGCTGTCGCTGGCCGACGCGGCCACCCTGGTCACCGCCCGCGGCCGCCTCATGCAGGCCCTGCCGCGCGGTGGGGCGATGGTCGCCGTCGAAGCGTCCGAATCCGACGTCCGCCCGCTGCTCACCGACGGCGTCTCCCTGGCCGCCGTCAACGGCCCGCGCTCGGTCGTGCTGTCCGGAGTCGAGGCCGACGTCCTGGCCGTCGCCGGCCGGTTCGCGAAGTCCAAGCGGCTCAAGGTCAGCCACGCTTTCCACTCCGGGCTGATGGACCCGATGCTCGACGAGTTCCGCGAGGTCGTCTCGGGCCTGACCTTCGCGCAGCCGCGCATCCCGTTCGTCACCACCGGCGACGTCACCTCGCCGGAGTACTGGGTCCGCCACGTCCGCGACACCGTCCGGTTCGCCGACGCCCTGGGCCGGCTCACCGAGGCCGGTGTCACCGCCTTCCTCGAGATCGGCCCGGACGGCGTCCTCTCGGCGATGGTCGACGCGCCGGACGCCGTCGTCACGCCGTTGCTGCGCAAGGACCGCCCGGAACCCGACGCCGTGCTCGGCGCGCTGGCCCGGCTGCACGTCGCCGGCGTCGACGTCGACTGGACGCCCTGGTTCGCCGGCACCGGCGCCCGGACGGTCGACCTGCCCACCTACGCCTTCCAGCGCCAGCACTACTGGCCCAGCGTGACGCCGGGCCGCGGCGCCGTCGAGCGCCTCGGCCTCACCCCGGCCGGGCACCCGCTGCTCGACTTCGCCGTCGACCTCGCCGACTCCGGCGGCGTCGTCTTCTCCGGCCTGCTGTCCCTGGCCGGGCAGCCGTGGCTGGCCGATCACGTCGTCGGCGGGCACGTGCTGTTCCCCGGCACCGGGTTCCTCGACCTCGCCGTCCGCGCCGCCGACCAGGTCGGCTGCTCGGCCGTCGAAAGCCTCACCGTCGCCGCGCCGCTGTGGCTGCGCGAGCACGAGCCGACCCTGCTGCAGGTCACCGTCGGCGGTCCCGACGACGCGGGCCTGCGCGAGCTGACCATCTCCTCCCGCGGCACCGACCCGCACGCGGAGTGGACGCAGCACGCCGCCGGCGTCGTCGCGGTCGGCGAACGCCCGGCCGCCACGGTCGGTGACTGGCCACCGGCGAACGCGTCCGAAGTGGACGTCACGACGCTGTATAACGAACTAGCCGACAACGGTCTCGACTACGGCCCCGCCTTCCGTGGGCTGGTCAAGGCCTGGCACGACGGCGAAGACCTGCTCGTCGAAGCCGCGCTGCCCGAGGACGGCGACGCGTTCGGCCTGCACCCCGCGCTGCTCGACTCGGTGCTGCACGCCATCCACCGGCTCGACTCGATCGCCCCCGGCCTGCCGTTCGCCTGGTCCGGCGTCTCCCTGCACGCGACCGGCGCGACCCGGATCCGCGCCCGGATCACCCCGGTCGACCAGGAGTCGGTGGCCATCGCCGTCGCCGACGAGACGGGCGCGCCGGTGCTGTCGGCGGAATCCCTGCAGCTGCGCGAAGCCGCGCCTCGCAGCGCCGACGACGAGTCGCTGTTCCAGACCACCTGGGTCCCGGCCGCGCTGGCCAAGGACGCCCCGGCCGGCACGTGGGCGCTGCTCGGCGACGACCCGCTGCTGGCGCCCGTCGCCCGGCGCTGCGCCGACCTCGAGCAGGCGCTTTCCCTTGAACCGGACGTCCTGCTCGTGCCCGTCGCGGGTGTCGGCGACGTCCTCACCGCCGTCCGTGAGGTCACCGCGCGGGTCCTTTCGGTGCTGCAGCACGCTTTCACCGACGAGCGCGCCGGCCGGATCGTCTTCGTGACGCGCGGCGCCGTGGCCGTCGACCCGGGCGACCGGATCGCCGACCTCGCCGCCGCCGCGGCCTGGGGCCTGATCCGCTCGGCCCAGTCCGAGCAGCCCGACCGGTTCGTCCTGGTCGACCTGGAACCCGGCGCGGCGCTGCCGGGCACCGGCTTCGTCGTCTCCGGCGAACCGCAGTTCGCCGTCCGCGGCGAAAGCATCCGCGTCGCCCGGCTCGGGCGCCTCGCCGGCAACGGCGACATCCTGCCTCCCGCGGTACCGGCGTGGCGGCTCACCGCCGGTGCCGCGGGGATCGACGGCCTGACCGCCGAAACGTGCCCCGAGGTCCTCGACGATCTGGCACCCGGCGAGATCCGCGTCCGCGTCGAGGCCGCCGGCCTCAACTTCCGCGACGTGCTCAACGTCCTGGGCATGTACCCCGGCGAGGCCGGCAAGCTCGGCGCCGAGGGCGCGGGCGTCATCGAGGCCACCGGCCCCGGCGTCGACCCGGCCCGCGTCGGCGAGCGCGTCTTCGGCATGATGCCGGGCCCGTTCGGCCCGTACACCACCCTCGACGCCCGGTACGTGGCCCCGGTGCCGGCCGAGTGGTCCTCGCGGACCGCCGCGTCGGTGCCGCTGGTCTTCCTCACCGCCTACTACGCGCTCGTCGACCTGGCCGACCTGCGGCCGGGCGAGAAGATCCTGATCCACGCCGGTGCCGGCGGAGTCGGCATGGCCGCGATCCAGCTCGCCCATCACCTCGGCGCCGAGGTCTTCGCGACGGCCAGTTCCGGCAAGCAGCACGTCCTGCGTGAGCTGGGAGTCGCCGACGACCACATCGCCTCCTCCCGGACCCTCGACTTCGAAGCCGCCTTCCGCCGGGTCACCGCTGGTCAGGGCGTCGACGTCGTGCTCAACGCCCTGGCCGGCGACTTCGCCGACGCGTCGCTGAACCTGCTCGCCGACGGCGGCCGGTTCCTCGAGATGGGCAAGACCGACGTCCGCGACGCCGCCGCGCTGAGCCGGATCCGCTACCGCGCGTTCGACCTCGGCGAGGCCGGCCCCGACCGGACGCAGGAGCTGCTCGGCGAGCTGCTGCGGCTCTTCGGCGAGGGTGTGCTCACGCCGTTGCCGATCCGCAGCTGGGACCTGCGCCAGAGCGCCGCGGCGTTCCGGTTCATGAGCCGCGCCCGGCACATCGGCAAGATCGTGCTGACGCTGCCGCCGCGCTGGGACCCCGAAGGCACGCTGCTCATCACCGGCGGCACCGGTGGCCTGGGCCGCGAGCTGGCCCGCCACCTCGTCGCCGGTTACGACATCCGGCACCTCGTGCTCACCAGCCGCCGCGGTGTGGACGCGCCCGGTGCCGCCGAGCTGCGCGACGAGCTGACCGCTCTCGGTGTCGACGTCACGGTCGAGGCCTGCGATGCCGCCGACCGCGACCAGCTCGCCGCCGTCCTCGGCCGGATCCCGGCCGCCCACCCGCTCAAGGCGATCGTGCACACCGCCGGTGTCCTCGACGACGGCGTCGTCGCGTCCCTGGACGCCGACCGGCTCGACCACGTGCTGCGGCCCAAGGCCGACGCCGTCGTCCACCTCGACGAGCTGACCCGCGACCTCGACCTCGCCGCGTTCGTCGTGTTCTCCTCGGTCGCCGGCACCGTCGGCTCGGCCGGGCAGGGCAACTACGCCGCCGCCAACGCCTTCCTCGACGCCTTCGCCGTCCACCGCCACGCCGAAGGCCGCGTCGCGACCTCCCTGGCCTGGGGCGGCTGGGAAACCGGCATGGTCGGCACGCTGAGCGACGCCGACCGCGAGCGGATGGCACGCGGTGGCGTGCCGCCGCTGACCGTCGAGCACGGCATGCGGCTGTTCGACCGCGCCACGCGCTCGCCGAGCGCCGTCGTCGTCCCGATGCGCGTGGACATGACGGCCATGCGCGCCCAGGGCGAGCTCCCGTGGCTGCTGCGCCCGGTCACCCAGCCCGGCCGCCGCCGCGCCGGCGGCGACGCCGCGCACGTCCGCGGCTCGCTGCGCGAGCAGCTCGCCGGGATGCGCGAGCCCGAGCAGCTGCGTGTGCTCACCGGCCGCGTCGTCGCCGAGGTCGCGACCGTGCTCGGCCACGCGCCGGAGAACGTCGACACCACCGGCGAGTTCCGCGAACTGGGCTTCGATTCGCTGACGGCGGTGGAGTTCCGCAACCGGCTGGCCGGGGTGACGGGCCTGCGGCTGCCGTCCACGCTGGTCTTCGACTACCCGACACCGGTCGCGGTGGCCGGGTTCGTGCTGGGCGAGCTGTTCGGCGCCCGCGGCGCCGACGCCGTCGTGACGACCGCGGCGGTGGAAGGCGACCCGATCGTGCTGGTCGGGATGGCGTGCCGCTTCCCGGGCGGCGTGACCGGCCCCGACGACCTGTGGGACCTGGTGGCTTCGGGCGGCGACGCCGTCTCGGGCTTCCCGGCCGACCGCGGCTGGGACGTCGCCTCCCTCGCCGGGAGCGACACCCAGGCGGGCGGGTTCCTCTACGACGCCACCGAGTTCGACGCGGGTTTCTTCGGCATCTCGCCGCGCGAAGCGGTCGCGATGGACCCGCAGCAGCGCCTGCTGCTGGAAGTCTCGTGGGAGGCGTTCGAGCGCGCGGGCCTGGACGCGTCGACACTGCGTGGCTCCCGGACCGGCGTCTTCGTCGGGACCAACGGGCAATCGTACTCCGACCTGCTGATGAGCACGGACGCCGAGCTGCGCGGGCAGACGGGCACCGGCATCGCCGGGAGCGTCGCGTCGGGCCGCCTGTCGTACGTGCTGGGGCTCGAAGGCCCGGCGATGACGGTGGACACGGCGTGTTCGTCGTCGCTGGTCGCGCTGCACCTGGCGGCCCAGTCGCTGCGCTCCGGCGAGTGCTCCCTCGCGCTCGCGGGCGGCGTCACCGTGATGGCGACGCCGGGCGGGTTCGTGGGCTTCAGCGGCCAGAACGGCCTGGCACCGGACGGCCGGTGCAAGGCGTTCTCCGACGACGCCGACGGCACCGGCTGGTCCGAGGGCGTCGGCCTGCTCGTGGTCGAGCGTCAGTCCGACGCGATCCGCAACGGCCACCGGATCCTCGCCGTGGTGCGCGGTTCCGCGGTCAACCAGGACGGCGCGTCCAACGGCCTGACCGCTCCGAACGGGCCGTCACAGCAGCGGGTCATCCGCCAGGCTCTCGCCAACGCGGGACTGTCCACTTCGGACGTCGACGTCGTCGAGGCGCACGGCACCGGGACCGTGCTGGGCGACCCGATCGAAGCCCAGGCGTTGCTGGCGACCTACGGTCAGGACCGGGAAACGCCGCTGCTGCTGGGCTCGATCAAGTCGAACTTCGGCCACACCCAGGCCGCCGCCGGCGTGGCCGGGATCATCAAGATGGTCGAGGCGATGCGGCACGGGATCGTGCCGAAGTCGCTGCACGTCGGCGAACCGTCGTCCCATGTGGACTGGGACGCCGGGGCCGTCGAGGTCGTGGCCGAGGCCACCGACTGGCCCGCCGCCGACCGCGCGCGCCGCGCCGGGATCTCGTCGTTCGGCATCAGCGGCACCAACGCCCACATCATCATCGAGGCCCCCGACGTGACGCCGGAGGTGCCGCGCGAGACACCGGCCGCGACCACCGTGCCGCTGCTGGTCTCCGGCCGGACCGAGGACGCCCTCCGCGCCCAGGCGGGACGCCTCCTGAGTGTCCTGGCCGACGATTCGAACCTGCTCGACGTCGCCTTCGCGGCGGCCACCACCCGCACGAGCTTCGCGCACCGCGCGGCGATCGTCGCCGACGAAACCGGCACCGCCGTCCGTGCGCTGCGGGCCCTCGCCGACGGTGAGCCCGCCGCGGGGGCGCTCACCGGTGAGACCGCGCACCAGCCCGTCCAGGTGTTCCTGTTCACCGGCCAGGGCGCGCAGCGGCTCGGCATGGGCCGCGAGCTGGCGGAGACGTATCCGGTGTTCGCCGAGGCCTTCGACGAGGTGCTGGCGTACTTCCACCCGGACCTGCGCGACGTCGTCTGGGGCACGGACGCGGGCGTGATCGCGGAGACCGGCTGGGCCCAGCCGGCCCTGTTCGCCATCGAGATCGCGCTGACCAAGCTCCTGGACGCGTGGGGCATCCGCCCCGACTACGTGGCCGGCCATTCGATCGGCGAGATCGCCGCCGCGCAGGTCGCCGGGGTGCTGTCGCTGGCCGACGCGTGCGCGCTGGTCTCGGCGCGCGGCCGCCTCATGCAGGCGCTGCCGGCCGGTGGCGCCATGGTCTCGGTCGAAGCGTCCGAAGCGGACGTTCGCGCGGTGCTGACCGACGGCGTCGACATCGCCGCGGTCAACGGGCCGCGCTCGGTCGTGCTGTCCGGCGTCGAAGCCGCCGTGCTCGACGTCGCGGCGCGGTTCGGGAAGACCAAGCGGCTCAAGGTGAGCCACGCGTTCCACTCGCACCTGATGGACCCGATGCTGGCCGAGTTCCGCCAGGTCGTCTCGGCCCTGAAGTTCGCGCAGCCGCAGCTGCCGGTCGTCGCGTCCGGGGACGTGACGTCGCCGGAGTACTGGGTCGAGCACGTGCGGGCCACCGTCCGCTTCGGCGACACCGTCGGGAAGCTGGCCGACGCCGGGGTCACGACGTACGTCGAGGTCGGGCCGGACGCCGTCCTCACCGGCCTGGTCGACGTGCCCGGCGCGACCGCCGTCCCCGTCCTGCGCCGCGGCCGGGACGAGCGCACCGCCGTCGCCACCGCGGTCTCAGCCCTGCACGTCGCCGGCGTCCGGATCGACTGGACCGCGTGGTTCGCCGGTACCGGCGCCCGGCCCGTCGATCTGCCCACCTACGCCTTCCAGCACCGCCGCTACTGGCCGGAAGCGGCCGTCCGCGCCTCGACCGGTGACGACGCCTTCTGGGCGGTCGTCGAAGGCGGCGACCTCGCCGAGCTGGCCGCCGACCTCCAGGTCGACGCCCCGGCCCTGGAAACCGTCCTGCCCGCGCTGTCCGCCCTGCGGGCCCGGCGGCAGCGTCAGTCCCTTGTGGACGGCTGGCGCTACCGCGTCGAGTGGCGTCCGCTGGACGCGACCCCGGCGACGGCGGGGGAGCGGCTGGTGCTCGTCCCCGCGTCCCACATCGATGACCCGTGGGCGCGGCAGGTCGCCGACGCCCTCGGCACGACCGTCGAAATCCCCGCCGGCGCCGACCGCGACACCCTCGCCGACCTCCTGCGCGACCAGGTCACCGGGCTCGTCGTCTCGCTGCTCGCCCTCGACGAGTCCGCCGGCCTCACCGGCAACACCGCCCTCGTCCAGGCCCTCGACGACCTCGGCGCGGACACCGCGCTCTGGTGCGTCACGCGCGGCGCCGTCACCACCGGCCCGGCCGACCGCCTCACCGCACCGGCCCAGGCCGCGACCTGGGGCCTCGGCCGCGTCGCGGCCCTCGAATACCCGCGCCGCTGGGGCGGCCTCGCCGACCTGCCGGCCGAGCTCGACGCGCGGCTGCTCACCCGCTTCGCCGGGGCCCTGGAAGGCGACGACGACCAGATCGCCGTCCGCGCTTCCGGCGTCTACGGACGTCGGCTCGCTCCGGCGGCGGCCGCGCCTTCGCCGTGGCAGCCCCGCGGCACCGTCCTCGTCACCGGCGGCACCGGCGCCCTCGGCCGCCACGTCACGAAGTGGCTCCTGGCCCAGGGGGCCGAGCGGGTCGTGCTGGCCAGCCGTTCCGGCGGCGAACCCGGCGACGACGAGCGGATCGTCGTCGCCCGCTGCGACGTCGCCGACCGCGACCAGCTCACCGCGCTGCTCGCCGACCACCGCCCCGGCGCCGTGATCCACGCCGCGGGTGTGCTCGACGACTGCGTCCTCGGCAGCCTGACGCCCGACCGCTTCGCCGCGGTGTTCCGCGCCAAGGTCGAGTCCGCCGTCCTGCTCGACGAGCTAGCCGGCGACCTCGACGCCTTCATCCTGTTCTCCTCGGTCGCCGGCGCCGTCGGCAACCCCGGCCAGGCCAACTACGCCGCCGCCAACGCCGTTCTCGACGCGCTCGCCGAGACCCGGCGCGCCCGCGGCCAGAACGCGACGTCGATCGCCTGGGGCGCCTGGGCGGGCGACGGCATGGCCGCCGGCCTCGGCGGCGGCCTCGACCCCGACCTGGCCGCCACCGTCCTCGCCGACGCCGGCGGGCCCGCCGCACAGCTCGTCGTCGCCGACATCCAGAACGCCGACGTCCTGCGCTCGCTGCTGAGCATCCGCCGCAGCCCGCTGCTGGCCGACCTCCCCGCGGTCCGCCGTGTGGTCGCCGAACTGGACGCGGCCCCCGCGCCCGGCACCAGCGCGCTGGCCACGCGTCTGCTCACCACACCCACGGCCGAGCGCGGCACCGTCCTGCTGGACCTGGTGCGCGACCACGTCGCCGCCGTCCTCGGCCACACCGGCACCGGTGAGATCGGCGCCACGCGCGCGTTCTCCGACCTCGGCTTCGACTCGCTGACCGCCATCGAACTGCGCAACCGGATGGAGACCGCGACCGCGCTGAGCCTGCCCGCCACCCTCGTCTTCGACCACCCGAACCCGGCCGCGCTGGGCGAGTTCCTCCTGGGCGAGCTGATCGGGGACGGCACCGACCTGCCCGTCGCGCTCCTGCCGAACGCGGCCGCGGGCACCGGCGACCCGATCGTCATCGTCGGCATGAGCTGCCGCTTCCCCGGCGACGTCCGCACCCCGGAACACCTGTGGGACCTGCTCGCCGACGGCCGCGACGCCATCACCGGGTTCCCGGCCGACCGCGGCTGGGACATGACCGCCCTCGGCGGTCAGGGCCGGGGGAGCAGCTACGTCGACCGCGGTGGTTTCCTGCCGGACGCGGCCGAGTTCGACCCGGAGTTCTTCGGCATCTCCCCACGCGAAGCCCTCGCCATGGACCCGCAGCAGCGGCTCCTGCTGGAGACGTCGTGGGAGGCCGTCGAGCGGACCGGCATCGACCCGAGCGGCCTGCGCGGCAGCCGCACCGGCGTCTTCGTCGGCACCAACGGCCAGGACTACGCCGGGGTGATCGTCAACTCCGCCACCGACGTCGAGGCCCACGCGGGCACCGGAGTCGCGGCGAGCGTCGTGTCCGGCCGGCTGTCCTACGCCCTCGGCCTCGAAGGCCCGGCCATGACGATCGACACCGCGTGCTCGTCGTCGCTGGTCGCGCTGCACCTCGCCGTCCAGGCCCTGCGCGCCGGCGAGTGCGAACTCGCCCTCGCGGGCGGCGTCACGGTGATGTCCACGCCGGTCAGTTTCGTCGGCTTCAGCCGCCAGAACGGCCTCGCCCCGGACGGTCTTTGCAAGGCCTATTCCGACTCCGCCGACGGCACCGGCTGGTCCGAAGGCATCGGCGTCCTTGTCGTGGAACGGCTGTCCGACGCGCGCCGCCACGGTCACGACGTCCTGGCGGTCGTCGCCGGCTCGGCCATCAACTCCGACGGCGCGTCCAACGGCCTCACCGCCCCCAACGGGCCCTCGCAGCAGCGCGTCATCCGCCAGGCGCTCGCGTCGGCCGGGCTGCAGCCGTCCGAAGTGGACGTCGTCGAAGGCCACGGCACCGGCACCACGCTGGGCGACCCGATCGAGGCCCAGGCGTTGCTCGCCGCGTACGGCCGCGACCGCGAGCGGCCGCTGCTGCTCGGCTCGGTCAAGTCGAACCTCGGGCACACCCAGGCCGCGGCCGGTGTCGCCGGGATCATCAAGATGGTCCTGGCCCTGCAACGGGAACTGGTGCCCGCGACACTGCACGTCACCGAGCCGTCGTCCCACGTGGACTGGACGGGCGGCGACATCCGGCTGGTCACCGAGGCGACCGAGTGGCGCGAGAACGGCCACCCGCGCCGCGCCGGCATCTCGTCGTTCGGCCTCAGCGGCACGAACGCCCACGTGATCATCGAGCAGGCGCCCGTCTCCGTGCCGGTCGAACCGCGCCGGGACGTCACGCCGAGCGTGGTGCCGTGGGTGCTGTCCGGCCGGTCCGAAGCCGCCCTCGACGCGCAGCTCGCGGCCCTGCCCCGCGACCTCGACCCGATCGACACCGGCTTCTCCCTGGTCACGACGCGGGCGGCGTTCGAGCACCGCGCGGTGCTGCTCGCCCCCGGCGACCAGGTCGCCCGCGGCGTCGCCCGCGAGCGCACGGCCGCGTTCCTCTTCACCGGCCAGGGTTCGCAGCGCCTCGGCATGGGCCGCGGGCTCTACGAGCGCTTCCCGGTGTTCGCCGACGCCTTCGACGCCGTCTGCGCCCACCTCGACACCGCCCTCCCGCAGCCGCTGCGCGACGTCGTCTTCGGCGAAGACGCGGCCGCGCTCGACGAGACCGGCTGGGCGCAGCCCGCGCTGTTCGCGCTGGAAGTGGCCCTGTTCCGGCTCGTGCGGTCGTGGGGCGTGCGGCCCGCGTTCCTCGCCGGGCACTCGGTCGGCGAGATCGCGGCCGCCCACTGCGCGGGTGTGCTGTCCCTCGCCGACGCCTGCACTCTGGTCGCCGCCCGCGCCCGCCTGATGCAGGCCCTGCCCGCGGGCGGCGCGATGGTGGCGATCCGGGCCGCCGAAGACGACATCCGGCCGTTCCTGAACGACGACGTCTCGCTCGCCGCGGTCAACGGACCCGAGGCCGTCGTGCTCTCGGGTGTCGAGGACGCCGTGCTGGCCGTCGCCGCGCGGTTCGAGAAGACCAAGCGGCTCACCGTGTCCCACGCCTTCCACTCCGCGGCGATGGACCCGATGCTGGCCGAGTTCCGCGCGGTCGCCGAGACCCTGACCTTCGCCGAGCCGGACGTCCCGGTGGTGTGCGACGGAGACGTCACGTCGCCGGAGTACTGGGTCGGCCAGGTCCGCGGCACCGTCCGCTTCGCCGACGCCGTCACCCGGCTCACCGAGGCGGGCGTCAGCGCGTTCGTCGAACTGGGCCCGGACGCCGTGCTCACCGCCCTCGTCGACGGTGACGACCAGGTCCTCGCACCGGTGCTGCGCGCCGGCCGCGACGAGGAGACGGCCGCCGTCACCGCGCTGGCCGCGCTGCACACCGGCGGCGTCGCGGTGGATTGGGCCACGCTGTTCGAAGGCACCGGCGCCCAGCGCGTCGCACTGCCCACCTACCCGTTCCAGCGGCAGCGTTTCTGGCCGCGGCTCGTGGCCGGCGCGGGCCAGCTCGGCGGCCTCGGGCTGACCGCGGCCGGGCACCCGCTGCTCGGCGCGATCACCGAGGTCGCGGGGTCCGGTGACCTGGTGTTCTCCGGCCGGCTGTCGCTGAAGACGACGCCGTGGCTGGGCGATCACGTCATCGGCGGTCAGGTCCTGTTCCCGGGCGCCGGTTTCCTGGAGCTGGTCGTGCGGGCCGGTGACCAGGTCGGCTGCGGCCAGGTCGAGGACTTCACCGTCGCCGCGCCGCTCGTGCTCGGCGACACCGCCAGCCTGGTGCAGCTCGTCGTCGGCGCGCCCGACGCTTCGGGCCGTCGCGAGGTCGGCGTCTCGTCGCGGGCCGAGGGCCCGGACGCCGACTGGGTCCGCCACGGCACCGGCATCGTCGCGCCCGGCACGCTGCCGACCGCCGCGCCGGACACCGAGTGGCCGCCGTCCGGCGCCGAACCCGTCGACCTCACCGCGTTCTACGACAACTTCGCCGGCGCCGGCTTCGCGTACGGCCCGGAGTTCCAGGGCCTGCGGCGCGTCTGGCTGCGCGACGGCGAAGTCTTCGTCGAGGCGGAGCTGCCCGGTGAGGACGCCGACGCGTTCGGCCTGCACCCGGCCCTGCTCGACTCGGTCCTGCAAGCGGTGTCCTTTGTGGACTCCGTGCCCGGCGGCCTGCCGTTCTCCTGGGCCGGTGCCGTGCTCCACGCGACGGGCGCGGAGAAGGTCCGCGCCCGGATCACCCGGGCCGCCGACGACGCCGTCGCGCTCACCCTGACCGACGAGTCCGGCGCGCCCGTGCTCTCGGTCGACGCCCTGACGCTGCGCGCGACGACCCAGGCCGCCGCCGGTCCCGAGCCGCTGTTCCGCCTGGACTGGGTGCCGCTGCCGGTGCCCGCCGGAGAGCCGGACGGCCAGTGGGCCGTGCTCGGCCACGACACCCGCCTCGGCGAACTCGGCCCGGAGTACCCGGACCTCGACGCCGCGCTGGCCGCGGACCCGGACGTCCTCGTCGTCCCGGTCCAGGGCACCGGCGACGTCCCCGGCGCTCTCCGCCGCGTCACCGCCGACGTCCTGGCCGTCGTGCAGGCCGCGAGCGAACGCGGCCTGGGCCGGGTCGTCTTCGTGACCCGCGGCGCCGTCGGCACCGCGCCGACGGATCTCGCCGCGGCCGCCGTCTGGGGCCTCGTGCGCTCGGCCCAGTCGGAGGACCCGGGCCGGTTCGTGCTCGCCGACGCCGACGACGTGTCCCTGCCCGGCCTGCCCGCCGCACTGGCCACCGGCGAACCCCAGCTGCTGCTGCGCGACGGCACCGCCCGCGTCGCCCGCCTCGGCCGTCCCAATGCGGCACTTTCACGTGAAAGTGCCGCCTGGAACCCCGACGGCACCGTGCTCATCACCGGCGGCACCGGTGGCCTGGGGCGCGTGTTCGCCCGGCACATCGCCGCCGAGTACGGCGCCCGGCACGTCCTGCTCGCCAGCCGTCGCGGCGGGGCCGCCGACGGGCTCGTCGAGCTGGTCGCCGAACTCGCGGCGCACGGCACCGAGGTCAGCGTCGAGGCGTGCGACCTCGCCGACCGCGACGCCGTCGCCGCGCTGCTGGCCGGCATCCCGGCCGACCGGCCGCTCACCGCCGTCGTGCACGCCGCCGGTGTGCTCGACGACGGCGTCATCGGCTCGCTCGACGCCGCTCGCCTCGACACGGTGCTGCGCCCGAAGGCCGACGCCGCGTGGCACCTGCACGAGCTGGCCGGCGACGTCGCCGCGTTCGTGCTGTTCTCCTCGGTGGCCGGCACGATCGGCTCGCCGGGCCAGGCGAACTACGCCGCCGCCAACACCTTCCTCGACGCGCTCGCCGCCCACCGGCACGACCGCGGCCTGGCCGCGACGTCCCTGGCCTGGGGCGCGTGGGAGAGCGGCATGACCGGCACCCTGACCGACGCCGACCGCGACCGGATGACCCGCGCGGGCATGCCGCCGCTGCCCGTCGAGCAGGGCTGCGAGCTGTTCGACCGCGCCCTGGACTCCGGCGAACCGGCCCTCGTGCCGGTGCTGATGGACCTGCCGCTGATCCGCTCGCAGGCCGAGCCGCCGTGGCTGGTGCGCCCGGTCGGCCGCCCGGGCCGCCGCGGTGCGGGCCGGTCGACACCGACCGCGAACGCCCTGCGCGACCGGCTTTCCGGCCTGCGCGAGGGCGAGCAGCAGAAGGTGCTGCTCGACGTCATCCGCACGCAGGTCGCCGCGGTGCTCGGGTTCGACGCCGCCACCGTCGACGTCGCCCGCGAGTTCCGCGGCCTCGGCTTCGACTCGCTGACCGCCGTCGAGTTCCGCAACCACCTCTCGTCGGCCACCGGCCTGCGGCTGCCCGCGACGCTCGTCTTCGACCACCCGACGCCGGTCGTGCTGGCCGGGTACCTCCGCGACGAGCTGTCCGGCGCGGACGCCGCGCCGGTGCTGCGATCGCGCACCACGACCACGCCGGTCGCCGACGAGCCGATCGCGATCGTGTCGATGGCCTGCCGCTACCCGGGCGGCGTCACGTCGCCGGAAGACCTGTGGGACATGGTCCTGACCGGCGGCGACGGCGTCGGACCCTTCCCGGCCGACCGCGGCTGGGACCTGAGTGGCCTCTTCGGGGCGGATCGGGGACGTTCTTATGTTCGTGAAGGCGGTTTTCTCGGTGGTGCGGGAAGCTTCGATCCTGGGCTCTTCGGGATCTCGCCGCGCGAAGCGCTGGCGATGGACCCGCAGCAGCGCCTCCTCCTGGAGACGTCCTGGGAAGTGATCGAACGCGCCGGCGTCGACCCCGTTTCGCTGCGGGGCAGCCGGACCGGCGTGTTCGCCGGG
Organism: Amycolatopsis sp. NBC_01307; assembly: GCF_035975215.1. Lineage (NCBI taxonomy): Bacteria > Bacillati > Actinomycetota > Actinomycetes > Pseudonocardiales > Pseudonocardiaceae > Amycolatopsis > Amycolatopsis sp. NBC_01307. The sequence goes on from NZ_CP108403.1 coordinate 2,861,662, forward strand.
GTGATGTACCACGACTACGGCCAGGGGGTGCAGTTCCCGGAGGAGGCCCTCGGCTTCCTCGGGATCGGCACCGCGGGCAGCGTGATGTCCGGCCGTGTCTCCTACGCGCTGGGGCTGGAAGGTCCGGCCGTCACGATCGACACGGCGTGCTCGTCGTCGCTGGTCGCGATGCACTGGGCCGCGCAGGCTTTGCGGGCCGGTGACTGTGAACTGGCGCTCGCCGGCGGTGTGACCGTGATGGCGACGCCGGGTGCGTTCGTGGACTTCTCGGCCCAGGGCGGCCTCGCCGGTGACGGCCGGTGCAAGTCGTTCTCCGACTCCGCCGACGGCGTCGGCTGGGCCGAAGGTGTCGGCCTGGTCATGCTGGAACGCCTGTCCGACGCGCGGCGCAACGGCCACGAAGTCCTCGCCGTGCTGCGCGGCTCCGCCGTCAACCAGGACGGCGCGTCCAACGGTCTGACCGCCCCGAACGGCCCGTCGCAGCAGCGTGTCATCCGCCAGGCGCTGTCGGTCTCCGGGCTCGGCGTGTCCGATGTGGACGTCGTCGAAGGCCACGGCACCGGGACGCCGCTGGGCGACCCGATCGAGGCCCAAAGCCTCCTCGCCACCTACGGCCGTGACCGCGAAACGCCGCTGCTGCTGGGCTCGGTGAAGTCGAACATCGGCCACACCCAGGCCGCTGCCGGTGTCGCGGGCGTCATCAAGATGGTGCAGGCCATGCGCCACGGCGTCGTCCCGCAGTCCCGGTTCTCGGCCGAGCCGTCGTCCCATGTGGACTGGACCGAAGGCGCGGTTTCGCTGGTGCCGGAGAACACGTCCTGGCCCGAGGTGGACCGCGTCCGCCGGTCGGCGGTGTCGTCGTTCGGCATCAGCGGCACCAACGCCCACGTCATCCTGGAGCAGCCCGCCCCGGCCGACCGGCCCGCGCCGCGTCCGTCCGCGCCGCTGTCCCGCCCGGTGCCGGTCGTCGTCTCCGGACGGACTCCGGAGGCGCTCCGGTCCCAGGCCGCGCGCCTGGCCGCCCGGATCGAGGCCGACCAGACCCTCGTCCCGGCCGACCTCGCCTACTCCGCCGCGGTGACGCGCGCGGCGCTGGCCCAGCGCGCGGCCGTCGTCGCCGACGACCTCGACGGCCTGGTCAGCGGCCTGCGTGACCTGGCCGCCGGCGAGACCCCCGCCGGAGTCGTGCGTGGTGAGGCGCGGGTCGCCCCGCCGGTCGCGTTCCTCTTCGCCGGGCAGGGCTCACAGCGGATCGGGATGGGCCGCCGCCTGCACGAGGTGTACCCGGTGTTCGCGGGGGCGTTCGACGAGATCCTGGCCCTGCTCGACCCGGCCGTCCGGGACGCTCTTGGCGACGCGGACCTGATCGACCGCACGGAGTTCGCGCAGCCCGCGCTGTTCGCCTTCGAGGTCGCGCTCTTCCGCCTCCTGGAGTCGTGGGGCGTGCACCCGGACTTCGTGACCGGGCACTCCGTCGGCGAGATCGCCGCCGCCCACGTGGCCGGCGTGCTGTCCCTGCCCGACGCGTGCGCCCTGGTGTCCGCCCGCGCCCGGCTCATGGGCGCCCTGCCGACCGGCGGCGTCATGGTCGCGGTGCGCGCGTCCGAGTCGGACGTCCTGCCGCTGCTGGGTGAGGGCGTCGACGTCGCGGCCGTGAACGGCCCGGGTTCGGTGGTCCTGTCCGGGCACGAGGACGCGGTCGTCGCGGTGGCGTCGAAGTTCGCCAAGCAGCGCCGTCTGCGGGTGTCGCACGCCTTCCACTCCGTCCTGATGGAGCCGATGCTCGCCGAGTTCGGCGAGGTCGTGGCGAACCTGGAGTTCGCGAAGCCGCGCGTGCCGGTCGTCTCGGCCGGGGACGTCACGTCGCCGGAGTACTGGGTCAGCCAGATCCGCGACACCGTCCGCTTCGGCGACGCGGTCGAGCGGCTCACCGAAGCCGGCGTCACCGTCTTCGCCGAGGTGGGCCCGGACGCGACCCTGTCCGCGTCCGTCGACGAACCGTCCGCGAGCGTCATTCCGTTGCTGCGCAAGGACCGTGACGAGGCGGCCGCGGTCACCGAGGCGATCGCACGGCTGCACGTCGCCGGCGTCGGCGTCGGCTGGGACGACTACTTCGCCGGTGCGCAGCGCGTCGCCCTGCCGACCTACGCCTTCCAGCACGAGTGGTTCTGGCCGCTGCCGGCCGCCGGGGGCGACGCCACCGGGCTCGGTCTCGCGCCGACGGGCCACCCGCTGCTCGGCGCGACCGTGACGCTGGCCGATTCGCTCGGCGTCCTGTTCTCCGGGCGGCTCTCCGCGGCCACCCAGCCGTGGCTGCGTGACCACGTCATCGGCGGCCGGATCCTGTTCCCGGGAGCGGCTTTCCTCGAACTGGCCGTCCGTGCGGCCGACGAGGTCGGCTGTGCGTCGGTGGCCGACCTGACCCTGTCCGTGCCGCTGGTCCTCGAACCGGACGGCGCCGTCGTCCTGCAGCTGGCCGCGGGGGAGCCGGACGAGTCCGGCCGTCGTGAGCTGACGATCTCCTCCCGCGCCGACGACACCGACGAGTGGGTCCGCCACGCTACCGGCACCCTGGCGCCGCAGGCGGTGGCTGCCGAGCCGGTGCCCGAGACCTGGCCGCCCGCCGAAGCGTCCGAAGTGGACTTGACGGGCTTCTACGAGACGTCCGCCGAAGCCGGATTCGGTTACGGGCCCGCGTTCCAGGGCCTCAGCCGGGTCTGGCAGGACGGCGCCGAGGTCTTCGCCGAACTGGCGCTGCCCGCGGGCCAGGAAGCCGCGCGGTTCGGGCTGCACCCGGCGTTGCTCGACGCCGCGTTGCAGGCCATCGGCTTCGGTGAAGGCGCCCCCGCCGGACTGCCGTTCGCCTGGACGGGAGTGTCGCTGCACGCGGCCGGCGCGAGCCGCGCCCGCGTCCGGATCTCCCCGGTCGGCGGCGACTCCGTCTCCCTCGCCATCGCCGACGAGGCGGGCAAGCCCGTGCTCTCGGCCACCGGCGTCACCCTCCGCGCGGCCACCGCGCCGGACGCGGCCGACCCGCTGTTCCGCCTGAACTGGCTGCCGGTCCCGGTCCCCGAGCCGGACGACAGCACATGGGCCGTCGTCGGCGACGGCTTCGGCCTGGCCGAGACCCTGGGCTGCGATACGCACCCTGACCTGGCCGCCGCCGTGGCGTCCGGTGCCGGAGTGGTCGCCGTCCCGGTGTCCGGTGACGCCGACGCCGGAGCCTCCGCACACGCGCTCACCGCGTCGGTGCTCGAACAGCTCCAGACGGACTCGGCCACCAAGGTCGTGTTCGTGACGCGCGGTGCCGCGGGCCCGGGCCGCACGGACGTCGCGGCCGCCGCCGTCTGGGGCCTGGTGCGCTCGGCCCAGTCGGAGGATCCGGGCCGGTTCGTGCTCCTGGACGTCGACGTGCCCGATGCGGACGCGCTGCGTGCCGCGGTCGCCACCGGCGAACCCCAGCTGGTCCTGCGTGACGGCGTGCTGAACGTCGCCCGCCTGGCCCGCGCGACCCTCGACACCACCGAGACGACCTGGGATCCCGACGGCACCGTGCTCATCACCGGCGGTACCGGTGGCCTGGGCCGGGTCTTCGCCCGGCACCTCGTCACCGGCGGTGCCCGCCACTTGCTGCTGGCCAGCCGCCGCGGCCCGGGCGCCGACGGCGTCGCCGAACTGGTCGCGGAACTCGAGACGGCCGGGGCCGACGTCCGCGTCGAGGCCTGCGACGTCGCCGACCGCGACGCCGTGGCCGCGCTGCTCGCGGGCATCCCGGCCGAGCACCCGCTCACCGCCGTCGTGCACACCGCCGGGGTCGTCGACGACGGCGTCGTCGGCTCGCTGACGGCCGAGCGCCTGGACACGGTGTTCGCGCCGAAGCTCGACGCGGCCTGGCACCTGCACGAGCTGACCGCCGACCTGCCCCTCGCCGGGTTCGTCCTGTTCTCCTCGGTCGCCGGCACCATCGGCACGCCGGGTCAGGCGAACTACGCGGCGGCCAACGCGTTCCTCGACGCCCTCGCGGACCTGCGCCGCGACCAGGGCTTGGCCGGGCTCTCGCTGGCCTGGGGCGCGTGGGACACCGGGATGACGGGCGACCTGACCGACGCCGAGCGCGAGCGGATGGTCCGCGGCGGGATGCCGCCGCTGGGCCGCGAGCAGGGCGCGGAGCTGTTCGACCGCGCTGTCGCGTCGACGGAATCGGCGCTCGTGCCGGTGCTCGTCGACCTGCCCGTGCTGCGCACTCGTGGCGAGCTGCCCTGGCTGCTGCGGCCGATCGGCCGTCCCGGCCGGCGCAGCGCCGCCGCCGGTGCCGACCGGGCCGCGGCCGGCGACCTGCGCCTGAAGCTCGCCGGGATGCGGGAGAACGAGCAGGACCGGACGCTGCTGACGCTCGTGCGGGCCCAGGTCTCGGCCGTGCTCGGCCACCCGGCCGACCGGATCGACGGCGGCCTCGAGTTCCGCGAGCTCGGCTTCGACTCGCTGACCGCCGTCGAGTTCCGCAACCGCCTGGCCGCGGCCACCGGCCTGACGCTGTCCGCGACGCTCGTCTTCGACTACCCGACCCCGGCCGGGCTCGCCCGGCACCTGCGGACCGAGCTCGCGCCCGCTCCCGCCGCGGCGACGTCGCTGCCGGCGGAGCTCGACCGGCTCGACGAGCTGATGGAGGCCAGCTCGGCCGACGACGTCGCCCAGGCGGAGGTCGCGGCCCGGCTGCGCCGGATCCTGGCGAAGATCGGCGGTGCGGCCGCGCCCGAAGACGTCACCGACCGGATCGACGCGGCCAGCACCGACGAGGTGTTCGCCTTCATCGACAACGAACTGGGCCGGCTCGGTGACGCACCCGGGTCCCCCTTCGACCAGGAAGGCTGAGGCCGCCATGACCGAGGACAAGAAGCTCGTCGAATACCTCAAGTGGGTCACCGCCGACCTCGCCAAGACGCGCAAGCGGGTCGAGGAGCTGGAGTCGGCGGAGCAGGAGCCGGTCGCGATCGTGTCGATGGCGTGCCGCTACCCGGGTGGGGTGCGGTCGCCGGAGGACCTCTGGGACCTCGTCCTGTCCGGGGGCGACGGCATCGCCGGGTTCCCCGAGGACCGCGGCTGGGACCTGGACTCGCTGTTCGGCGACGAGCGCGGCCGCTCCTACGTCCGCGAAGGCGGTTTCGTCGACGGCGCCGGGAAGTTCGACCCCGGCCTGTTCGGCATCTCGCCGCGCGAGGCGCTGGCGATGGACCCGCAGCAGCGCCTCCTGCTGGAGACGTCGTGGGAGGCCATCGAACGCGCCGGCGTCGACCCGCTTTCTTTGCGCGGCAGCAAAACCGGTGTCTTCGCCGGCGTGATGTACCACGACTACGGCCAGGGTGCGCAGTTCCCCGACGAGGCCCTCGGCTTCCTCGGCGTCGGCACCGCGGGCAGCGTCATGTCCGGCCGCGTCTCGTATTCGCTGGGCCTCGAAGGCCCCGCTGTCACGATCGACACGGCGTGCTCGTCGTCGCTGGTCGCGATGCACTGGGCCGCGCAGGCGCTGCGCGCGGGCGACTGCGACTTGGCCCTCGCCGGCGGCGTCACGATCATGGCGACGCCGGGCTCGTTCGTCGACTTCTCCGCGCAGGGCGGCCTCGCGCGCGACGGCCGCTGCAAGTCCTACGCGGACGCCGCGGACGGCGTCGGCTGGTCCGAGGGCGTCGGCCTGATCATGCTGGAGCGTCTGACGGACGCGCGTCGCAACGACCACGAAGTCCTGGCCGTGCTCCGCGGCTCCGCGGTCAACCAGGACGGCGCGTCCAACGGCATCACCGCCCCCAACGGCCCGTCGCAGCAACGTGTCATCCGGCAGGCGCTGACCGGCGCCGGCCTGGGGCTGTCCGATGTGGACGTCGTCGAAGGCCACGGCACCGGCACGCCCCTGGGCGACCCGATCGAGGCGCAGGCCCTGCTGGCCACCTACGGCCGCGGCCGCGAGACGCCGCTGCTGCTCGGCTCGGTGAAGTCGAACATCGGCCACACCCAGGCCGCCGCGGGTGTCGCGGGCGTGATCAAGATGGTCCAGGCGCTGCGCCACGGCGTCGTGCCGAAGTCGGTCAACCTCGACGGCCCGTCGTCCCAAGTGGACTGGACTGCGGGTGCCGTCGAGGTCGTCACCGAGAACACCGCCTGGCCCGAGGTGGACCGCGCGCGCCGCGCCGCCGTGTCGTCGTTCGGCATCAGCGGCACCAACGCCCACGTCATCCTCGAACAGGCCGAACCCGCCGAAGCGACAGCCGGGGAAACCGCGCCCGCCGGCGTCCGCCCGTTCGTCCTGGCCGGGCGCACCGAAGCCGCGTTGAAGGCCCAGGCCGCGCGCCTGCTCGCGCACCTCGGCGACGGCGCCCTCGACGCGCCCGACGTCGCGTGGTCGCTGGCCGCGTCCCGCGCCGCCCTCGACCACCGCGCGGTGATCGTCGCCGACGACCCGCGTGCGGGCCTCGCCGCGCTCGCGGCCGGCACCCCGGACCCGGCTGTCACCACCGGCGCCGCCGACGTCGACGGCCAGATCGTCTTCGTCTTCCCCGGCCAGGGCGCGCAGTGGGCCGGCATGGGCGCGCGGCTCCTGGCCGAGTCGCCGGTGTTCGCGGCCCGGATCGCCGAGTGCGAAGCAGCCCTGTCCGCGCACGTCGACTGGTCCCTGACCGCCGTCCTGCGCGGTGACGACGACGCGCCCAAGCTGGACCGGGTCGACGTCATCCAGCCCGCGTCGTTCGCCGTCATGGTCGGCCTGGCCGCGCTCTGGCAGTCCGCCGGCATCCGGCCGGACGCCGTCGCCGGCCACTCCCAGGGCGAGATCGCGGCCGCCTGCGTCTCCGGTGCGCTGAGCCTGGCCGACGCCGCCCGCGTCGTCGCGTTGCGCAGCCAGGCCATCGCCCGCCGCCTGGCCGGTGCCGGGTGCATGATCTCGGTGGCCCTGCCGGTCACCGACGTCGAAGCGCGGCTGACGCCGTACGAAGGCAAGCTGTCGATCGCCGTGGTCAACAGCCCGTCGTCCGTCGTCGTCGCCGGGGACCCGGAGGCGGGGGACCAGCTGATCGCCGAGCTGACCGCGGCCGAGATCCGCGTCCGCCGCGTCGACGTCGACTACGCGTCGCACTCCGCGCACGTCGAGCTGATCGAGCAGGAACTGCACACCGCGCTGGCCGGCCTTGCGCCGCGGCAGTCGGACATCCCGTTCTTCTCCACGGTCGACGGTGACTGGCTCGACACGACCAAGATGGACGCCGCCTACTGGTACCGGAACCTGCGGCAGCGCGTCCGCTTCGAAGACGCCGTCCGCGAGCTGCTTTCGTTGCAGTACCAGGTGTTCTTCGAGATCAGCTCGCACCCGGTGCTGGCCGTCGCGATCCAGGACACCGCCGAGTCCGCCGACGCCCGCGCGGTCGTCACCGGCACCCTGCGCCGCGACAACGGCGGCCTCGACCGGTTCCTGACGTCGGTCGCCGAGGCACACGTCCGCGGCGTCAGCCCGGACTGGAAGGCGCTGCTGGCCACCGGCGCGCACATCGTCCCGCTGCCCACCTACGCCTTCCAGCACGAGTACTACTGGCCCGAGCCGGCGTCGGCCGACGCGGCCGCGGACCCGGCCGAGGCCGCGTTCTGGACGGCCGTCGACGACGCCGACTTCGCCGCGCTCAGCACCACCCTCGACGTCGAGGAGGACGCGCTCACCCGCGTGCTGCCCGCGCTCTCGTCGTGGCGCCGCCGCCGTGGCGAACAGTCCGCTGTGGACGCTTGGCGCTACCGCATCACGTGGAAGCCGTTGTCGGCCGAGACGTCCGCGCCGGGCCGGTGGCTCGCGCTCGTCCCCACCGACCTGCCCGCCGACATCGCGGAAGCCCTCGACACGCTGAACGCCGTCCAGGTCCGCGTCGAGACCGACGCCGTCGACGTCCTGCGCGAAGCCTTGCCGGGCCAGGACTACACCGGCGTCCTCTCGCTGCTCGACCTCGACGGGACGTCCTTCACCACCACGGCCGCGCTCACCGAGGCGCTGGCCGAAGCCGAGGCCGTGGTGCCGCTGTGGTGCGTCACCCGCGGCGCGGTGTCGGTCGGCCGCTCCGAGCCGGTCCACAACCCCGCCCGCGCCGCGCTCTGGGGCGCCGGGCGGGTGCTGGCCCTGGAGTTCCCGCGTGCCTGGGGCGGCCTGATCGACCTGCCCGAGACGCTCAACGCCCGGGCCGCGGCCCGCTTCGGCGCCGCCGTCGGCGGGCCCGAGGACCAGGTCGCCGTGCGCGCGTCCGGCCTGTTCGGCCGCCGTCTGGTCCGCTCCGCGGCCGGGGGAGCGGCCGAACCGTGGCGCCCGCACGGGACCGTCCTGGTCACCGGCGGCCACGAAGGGTTCGGCGAGCACGTCACCCGCTGGCTCACCGACGTCAACGTCCTGCACGCGGGCCCGGAAGACCTCGCCAACCGCGACGCGCTGACCGCCCTGCTCGCCACCGTGCCCGAGGATCGGCCCCTGACCGCCGTGCTGCACACCGCCGGGATGGCGGAAGCCGGTGCCTACGACTCCGCCGTCCTGCTCGACGACGTCCTCGCCGACCACGACCTCGAAGCGTTCGTGCTGTTCTCGTCGGTGTCCGCGATCTGGGGCGCCGAAGGCCAGCGCGACCGCGCCGCCGTCGACACCGGGCTTGACGCCCTGGCCCGCCACCGCCGGGACCGCGGTCTGGCCGCGACGTCGATCGCCTGGAGCGCGTGGGCCGGTACCGGCGTCGCCGCCGACGAGGAGACCGCCGAATTCCTGCGGGCGCGCGGTTTGCCGCCCCTCGACCCTGACCAGGCGCTGCTTGCCCTGGGCCAAGCCGTCGCCCACGACGACACCGCCGTCGTGCTCGCCGACGTCCGGTGGGACCGGTTCGTCCCGGCCCTGACCTCCCGCCGGTCCGGCACGCTGCTCGACGAGCTGCCCGAGGTGCGCGAACTGGCGGAAGGCCCGTCCGCCGACGCCGTCTCGACCGCGTCGGCGCTGCTGGACCGGCTGCGTGGCCTGTCCGAGCGTGAACGCGAAGACACGCTGCTCGACCTCGTCCGCGACCAGGTCGCGGGCCTGCTCGGCTACGCGGGCGGCGCCGCCATCGAGGCCCGCCGGCCGTTCCGCGACCTCGGCTTCGACTCGCTCACCTCGGTGGAGCTGCGGAACCGGATCAACGCCGCGACCGGCCTCACGCTGCCCTCCACGCTCGTGTTCGACCACCCGCGCCCGGACGCCGTCGCGCGCCTGCTGGCGACCGAGCTGCTCGGCGGCGGCGACCTCACGGCCGCCCCGGCGGCGTCGGGGATCGTCGACGGCGACCCGATCGTCATCGTCGGCATGAGCTGCCGCTACCCGGGCGGCGTCCGCTCGCCCGAGGACCTGTGGCGCCTCGTCGCCGACGGCACCGACGCGATCACCGAGTTCCCCGTCGACCGCGGCTGGGACCTCCTCGGCCTCAGCGGCGGCATGTCCTACGTCCAGGAAGGCGGGTTCGTCGACGGCGTCGCCGACTTCGACGCCGGCTTCTTCGGCATCTCACCCCGCGAAGCCCTGGCCATGGACCCGCAGCAGCGCCAGCTCCTCGAAACGGCCTGGGAGCTGTTCGAACGCGCCGGCGTCGCCTCGGACAGCCTGCGCGGCAGCGACACCGGCGTCTACGTCGGCGGCTCCGGCAACGGCTACTCGCCGCCGCCGGAGCTGGCCGGGCACCTGCTCACCGGCGCGGCCACGAGCGTCCTGTCCGGCCGGATCTCCTACCTGTTCGGCCTCGAAGGCCCGTCGGTCACCGTCGACACCGCGTGCTCGTCTTCCCTGGTCGCGCTGCACATGGCCGCGCGCGCCCTGGCGTCCGGGGAGTGCTCCCTGGCCGTCGCCGGCGGCGTCACGGTGATGGCGACGCCCAGCGCGTTCGTCGAGTTCAGCTACCAGGGCGGGCTCGCGGCGGACGGCCGTTGCCGGTCGTTCGACGAGGCCGCGGGCGGCACCGGCTGGTCCGAGGGCACCGGCCTGCTCCTGCTGGAGCGCCTGTCCGACGCCGTCCGCAACGGCCACACGCCTTTGGCTGTGGTGCGCGGGACCGCGGTCAACTCCGACGGCGCGTCCAACGGCCTCACCGCCCCGAACGGGCCGTCGCAGCAGCGCGTCATCCGCCAGGCCCTGGCCAACGCGGGCCTGACCGGCACCGAGGTCGACGCCGTCGAGGCGCACGGCACCGGCACCCAGCTGGGCGACCCGATCGAGGCCCAGGCCCTGATCGCCGCCTACGGCAGCGGCCGCGAACGGCCGCTGCTGCTCGGCTCGATCAAGTCCAACATCGGCCACTCGCAGTCCGCCGCCGGCGTCGCCGGGGTGATCAAGATGGTCGAGGCCATCCGCCACGGCGTGCTCCCGAAGACCCTGCACCTCGACGCACCGACGTCCAAAGTGGACTGGCAGCCCGACGCCGTCACCCTGCTGGGCGACCAGCAGGACTGGCCCGAAACGGGACGGCCGCGCCGCGCGGGCGTGTCTTCGTTCGGCGTCAGCGGCACCAACGCACACGTGATCCTGGAACAGGCCACGGCTGTGGAATCGATGCCTGCGTCGGTCGCCGGTCCGGTGCCTGTCGTGGTCTCGGCTCGCACACCCGACCAGCTCGCGGCGCAGGCCGAGCGCCTGGCCGCGTTCGTCACCGAACACCCGGACGTCGCCGTCGCCGACCTGGCCGCCGCGCTCGCGGGCCGCGCGCGGTTCGACCACCGCGCCGGTCTCGTCGCGGGCGACCGGGACGAACTCCTCGACGGCCTCACCGTGCTGGCGCGCGGAACCCGGGCGCCCACCGCGGCCGGACCGGCCGGCGGGAAGCTCGCGATCCTGTTCGCCGGGCAGGGCAGCCAGCGTCCGGGCATGGGCCGTGACCTCGCCGCCGCGTACCCGGTGTTCGCCGACGCGCTCGACGCCGTGCTCGCCCACCTCGACGTCGAACTCGACCGCCCGCTGCGCTCCGTACTGCACGGCGACCACACCGAGCTGCTCGACGAGACCGGTTACGCGCAGCCCGCCATCTTCGCCTTCGAGGTCGCGCTCTACCGGCTCCTCGAGTCGTGGGGCGTGCGGGCGGACTTCGTGACGGGACACTCGATCGGCGAGATCGCGGCCGCGCACGTCACCGGCGTGCTGAGCCTGGCCGACGCGTGCCGGATGGTCGCCGCGCGCGGCCGGCTCATGCAGGCCCTGCCGCCCGGCGGCGCGATGCTGTCGCTCGTGGCGACCGAGGACGAGGTCCGGCCGCTGCTCACCGGCGACGTCGCCATCGCCGCCCTCAACGGCCCGCGGTCCGTCGTCGTCTCCGGCACCGAAGAAGCCGTGCTCGCGCTGGGTGCGCACTTCGCGAAGACGCGGCGGCTGTCGGTCTCCCACGCCTTCCACTCGCCGCTGATCGAGCCCGCTCTGGACGAGTTCGGCAAGGTCGTGGCGGAGCTGGAGTTCGCGGCGCCGTCGATCCCGGTCGTCTCGGGTGTCACCGGCACTCTCGCGACCGAGCTGGACTTGCCGGAGTACTGGGTGCGCCAGGCTCGCGAGGCCGTCCGGTTCGCGGACGCCGTCACCACGCTCGCCGAGGCGGGCGCGACGACGTTCCTCGACGTCGGCCCGGACGGCGTCGCCGCCGCGATGGCGGCCGACAGCCTGGCCGAGGACGCGGGGGAGGTCGTCGCGGCCGTTCGCGCCGACGGCGACGAGTGCCGCGCGCTGACCACCGCGCTGACCCGCCTGCACGCCCGCAACGTGCCGCTGGACTGGGCCGCGTTCTTCGGCGGCGGTGTCCCGGTCGACCTGCCCACCTACCCCTTCGCCGCCGATCGGTACTGGCCCGAGGGTTTCCACGGCGCGGGCGGCGACCTGCGCCTGTCCGGCCTGCACTCCGCCGAGCACCCGCTGCTCGGCGCCGGGGTCGCGCTGCCGGAATCCGGCGGGTTCCTGTTCACCGGCGCGCTGTCGCCGCAGGTGCAGCCGTGGCTGGCCGACCACACCGTCGAGGGGACGATCGTGTTCCCGGAGGCCGGGTTCGTCGAACTCGCCGTGCGGGCGGGCGACGAGGTCGGCTGCGACGTCGTCGCCGAGCTGACCGTCGAGACGCCGTTGACGCTGCCGCCGGTCGGCGGGGTGCACGCCCAGGTCGTCGTCGCCGCCGCGAACCCCGCGGGGGACCGGGACCTGACCATCTGGACCCGGCCCGAGGGTGTCGGCGAGGCGTCGTGGACGCGCACCGCGTCCGGCCGGCTCTCGATGGGCGCCGGCGAACCCGCGGTCGACACGACGTGGCCGCCGGACGCGACCGAGGTCGATCTCGCGGACTTCTACGACGGGCTCGCCGAGCGCGGGCACGTCGTCGGCGCCGCGTTCCGCGGCCTGCGGACGGCGTGGCTGGCCGCGGACGAGGTGTTCGCGGAGATCGCGCTGCCCGCGGAGCGGCAGGACGACGCCGTCAAGTTCGGGCTCCACCCGGCGTTGCTCGACGCGGCGCTGCAGGCCGTGTCGCTGCTGGATTCGACGCCCCGCGCGGCGACCGGCTGGACGCGCTTCGCACTGCACGCCACCGGTGCCGCGGCCGCCCGCGTCCACGTCCGGCGGACGGCCGAGGACACGATCGCGCTCGACCTCACCGACGCCACCGGCGCGCTCGTCGCGTCGGCGGAGACGGTGGTGCTCGGCGAAGCCGCTGTCGCGCCGCGGGAATCGGGCTCCGACTCGCTGTTCCACCTGGAGTGGACGCCGTTGCCCGAGACGCCGTCGCCTCGGGCCGCGCGCTGGCTCGTGCTCGGCGACTCCGCGGGCTTCCCGGACGCCGAGGCGCACGCCGACCTGCCCGGCCTGGTGGCCGCGGCGAGCGACGACGCCATGCTCGTCATCCCGGTCGCGACCGAAGGCGACGACCTGGCCGCCGTCACGCACCGCGCGACCGCGACCGTGCTGGACCAGCTGCAGTTCCTCCTGGCTTCCGATGGTCTTGACGGCGTCCAGGCGGTGTTCGTCACCCGTGACGGCGGCCCGGTCGCCGCGGCCGTGCACGGGCTCGTCCGGGCCGCGCAGTCGGAGAACCCGGGCCGGTTCCTGCTGGCCGACCTCGGGACGTCGGATGCGGGTGTACTGCCCGTCGTCGTGGCGTCGGGGGAGACCCAGATCTCGGTGCGCGACGGCGTCCCGCACCGCGCTCGCCTGGTGCGGGCGGTCACCGCGGGCGCGGACTTCGGCCTCGGCGACGGCACGGTGCTCGTCACCGGCGGCACCGGGGGACTGGGCCGGCTGCTGGCCCGGCACCTCGTCACCACCCACGGCGTCCGGCACCTGCTGCTCGCCGGCCGTCGGGGTCTCGGCTCCGCCGGGGCCGCGGAACTGGTGGCGGAGCTGAAGGAACTCGGCGCCGACGTCCGGGTCGCCGCGTGCGACACATCGGACCGCGAGGACGTCGTGGACCTGCTCGCGTCGGTGCCCGTCGACCACCCGCTGACGGCGATCGTGCACACGGCCGGCGTCCTCGACGACGGCGTCGTCGGCTCGCTGACCCCGGCGCGGCTGAAGAAGGTGTTGCGTCCCAAGGTGGACGGCGCCTGGAACCTGCACGACCTGACCCGCGAACTCGACCTCTCGGCGTTCGTCCTGTACTCGTCGGCGAGCGGCCTGCTCGGCGGCGTCGGACAGGGCAACTACGCGGCGGCCAACTCGTTCCTGGACGCGCTGGCCGAACTCCGGCGTGACGAAGGGCGGCCGGCGTTGTCGCTGGCGTGGGGCCCGTGGGCCCAGGCGGACGGCATGGCGGGCACGCTCGCCGACGTCGACGCGCAGCGGCTGGAGAAGTCCGGCATGCGGCGCCTGCGTCCGGAGGAGGGCTTGGCGTTGTTCGACGCGGCTCTTCGCGCCGGTACCGCGACCATCGTCCCGGTGGCCCTGGACCTCGCGATCCTGCGCGGCCACGTCGTCCCGCCGGTGCTGCACGGGCTGGTCCCGAAGGTCCGCCGCACGGCCAAGATCAGCGAAGAGGGCCTGCGGTCGTTCGTGCCGCAGCTGGGCGACCTCGAGCCCGCGGCGCAGCAGAAGGAGCTGCTGGGCCTGGTCCGCGAACTGGCGGCGAGCGTGCTGGGCCACAACACCCCGCAGGCGATCGACCCGGACGTCGGCTTCACCGAGATCGGCTTCGACTCGCTGACGGTGGTGGAGCTGCGCAACCGCCTCAGCTACGCGACGGGCCTCACCCTCCCGGCGACGGTCCTGTTCGACCACCCCAACCCCCGCGACCTGAGCGAGCACCTGCGCGACCTCCTGAGCCCGGAGGAGACCGACCCCGCGGAGCGCGTCCTGTCGGAGCTGACCCGCTTCGAGCAACTGGCGGAAAACCCGGCCCTGACCCCATCAGCCGTCACCACCCTGACCACCCGCCTCCGCTCCCTACTGGACCGCCTGGACGCCGGCGGCGACGAGTTCCTCGATTCCCTGGACTCCGCCAGCGACGGCGAGCTGTTCCGCCTGATCGACTCCGAACTCTCGTAACCAGACGCGAAACGGGGCCGCCGGCTAACGCCGACGGCCCCGGTTTCGTCGTGTCGACCTCCTAATCACGCGAGTTGACCCCTCAATCACGCGTGTCGGCGCTTCCATCACAAGGAGCGGGAACGGTCATCGTGTGCTTGGAGGGTCGACACGCGTGATCAGAGGGTCGACACGCGTGATTGGGGCGACGACACGTGATTGGAGCGACGACACGCGTGCGGGCACACAAAAGCCGGGCCGGGGAACGTGTCCCCGGCCCGGCTTTCGGTTGGAGCTTAAGCGGTTTCGGTTTGGAAGGTGCGGGTGTTCCAGCGCAGGGCCAACGCCGCCAGGGCGATGATGACCACCGCGCCCATCAGGGTCGGGACCAGCGGGAGCGTTTCGCGGAAGCTGGCGCGGCTGATGTCCACGATGTACGCGAGCGGGTTGAAGCGCGACAGGACGTACAGCCACGTCGGGGCGCGGTCGGGGGTGATCGGGAGCAGGATGCCCGACAGCAGCGTCAGCGGCAGGATCGCGATGTTCACCAGCGACGAGAACGCGTCCTCGTTCTTCAGCTTCAGCACGATCGCGTGCGAGCAGCAGGCGATCGTCATCGACGTCAGCGCCGCGATCGCCAGTACCAGCAGCACGCCCACGATGCTCAGCGAGACGCCGAAGACGCCGCCCGCCAGTACCAGGATGATCACGCTCTGGATCAGCGACAGCGTCACCGACGGCAGGGCCTTGCCCAGGCTCAGCGACGTCCGGCTGACGGGGGTGACGCGCAGCCGGTCCAGGGTGCCGTTGCGGAGGTTGCTCAGCAGGATGTAGCCGCCGTAGATGCCGTTGGTCGCCGCGATCTGGACGATCAGCGCCGGGGTCAGGTCCACCCACGACGTGCCCGCCGGGGTGCCCGGTGCGCGCGTCACCAGCACCGCCAGCAGCGGCCCGCACAGCACCAGGTACAGCACCGGCTGGATCATGCCCATCATCAGGTACGGCTTGTTCCGCAGCGTGACGGCCAGTTCGCTGCGGTAGATCAGGATCGCTTCACGCAGCATCGGTGACTCCGTCGGGTTCGAGTCCGGCGGCGGCCGGCTCGCGCAGGCTCCGGCCGGTCAGGGTGAAGAACACGTCGTCGAGCGTCGGCCGCTGGACGCGCAGCGCGACCAGCGGGATGTCGGCCCGGTCCAGCGCCCGGACCAGCGGTGAGAGGACCTCCTCGCTGTGCGCGACCTGGAAGTGCAGGGTCGCGCCGTCGCGCCGCAGCCGTTCCGCCGAGCCCAGGCCGGCGACGACCAGCTCGGCGTGGTCCGCGAGCTCCTCGGGCACCGTGACCTCGACGCCGTCGCCGAGCAGCCGCGACTTCAGCGCGTCGGGGGTGTCCTCGGCGACGATCACGCCGTTGTCGATGATCTGGATGCGGTCGGCCAGCGCGTCGGCCTCGTCGAGGTAGTGCGTCGAGAGGAACACCGTGACGCCCTGCTCGTCGCGCAGCCGCCGGATGTGGCTCCACAGGTGGGCGCGGCTCTGCGGGTCGAGGCCGGTGGTCGGCTCGTCGAGGAACAGCAGCGTCGGGCTGTGGACCATGCCGAGCGCCAGGTCGAGCCGGCGTCGCTGGCCGCCCGAGAGCGTCACCGTGAGGCGGTCCTGCAGGCCGTCGAGGTCGAGCTGGTGCGAGATGTCCCGCGCCCGCTCGAGCGCGTCGGACTTGTTCAGGCCGTACAACCGGCCCTGCAGCACCAGCTCCTCGCTGACCTTGCGCTCTTCGACCGTGCCGCCGCCCTGGGCGACGTAGCCGATGTGGCGGCGCACGCTCGTCGGCTCGGTGAGCAGGTCGGCGCCGGCGATGGTGGCGGTGCCGGCCGTCGGCTTGATCAACGTCGTCAGCATGCGCATGGTCGTGGTCTTCCCGGCGCCGTTCGGGCCGAGGAACGCCACGATCTCGCCGGCGCCGACGTCCAGGTCGACACCGCGCACCGCCTCGACCGTGCGGCCCTGCGCGGTGAACGTCCGGGCCAGCCCCTGGGCCTTGATCATCGATACCTCCGGGTGCGCCGGCCGGTCACCGGGCGAGCCGGGCCGACGGGGTGGGTGACTGCGCGGCCGGCTCGTCTGCGACGAGGGACAGCAGCAGGTCGGCGGCGGCTTCGCGGCCGCGGCCGGGTTCGTGCTGCAGCCGGGCGATTTCCCGGGCCCGGGTGGTGAACTCGGGGTTCCGCAGCACTTCGGTCAGCTTCGCGACGGTGTCGTCGACGTCGACGATCTCGGGCCGGTCGACCACCAGGCCGACGCCGAGGTCCCGGCCGCGCACGGCCTGGTCGTAGCAGTCGACGAACAGCGGACGGGTCAGCAGCGGCTTGCCGAAGTAGAGGCTCTCGACGAACCCGTTGCCGCCGCCGTGGGTGAAGTGGGCGCGCACGTGCGGGTGGGCGAGGACGTCCAGCTGCGACGGCAGCCACTTCTCGATCCGCAGGTTCGCGGGCAGGTCGTCGGGCAGGAGCTTGTGGGCCGCGGCGGGCAGCCGCCACAGCACGGAGTGGTCGCCGTAGAGGCGCCGCACGACCTCGACGAGGTTCGCGACCTCGGTCGCGCCCAGCCGGGCGACTGTGCCGAACCCCATGTACACCACGGATTCGTGCCGGTCGAGCCAGCCCTTGACGTCCTGCTCGTCCGGCAGCTCCGGGATCGGCGGCAGGATCGCGCCGAGCATCCGGAAGTGCTCCGGGATCTCGAGCGGGTAGTCGAGCTCGGCCAGGGTGTAGCTGAACACGAGCCGGGCCTGGTCGATGCGGGACGTGTACTTCGCAGCCAGCCGCGACACGCCCAGCTCCTTGTTGGACTTGACGTACTCGACGACCCGCTTGCGCAGCAGCGAGTCCGCGATGAACAGACGGCCGCGGCGGCGGCGGAAGGCGTTGTTCTCCCGGCGCTGCCTGGGCGTCATGTCCTGCGGCAGCCCGGAGTGCGGGGCGGGGTAGGTCTTCGGGAGCTTGTTGACGAGGTTGCTCGGCGAGAACGGCGCGCTGACGACGTACGGGATCCCGTAGGTGACGGCCAGCTCGAAGCCCGCGTGCAGCAGGGAGTCGATCACCATCAGCGCCGGCTCGACCTCGCGGACGATCTCCTCGAGCGCGCGGTAGGTCGCGTTGCGGAAGCGGGTGTCGAAGGTCTGGCGCATCAGCGCCTTGTGCGCCTTCCAGCGGGACTGCTGGGTGACGGCCGCGTAGGTCTCGTCGTCCCAGGCACCCGAGGACAGCTCGGGGATCGGCGCACCGAGCGACCGGAACGCGACGGTCCCGATCGCCTCCACCTCGTCCCGGCGGTTGTCGCTCGTCGCGAAGTACAGGTCGGGAACGCCCCGCCGCGACAGCTCGGCGGCGAGCACCAGCTGGGGGTTGATCAGTCCGCTGTCCGGCGAGCTGACGAAGAGGATCGGGCGCCGATCTCGGCTCATGGTCGAGCACCTTTCACGGACGGGGAGCGCGCGGACCGGGCGACCGTAACAGCGGAGTTTCCGTGATTTACCTACTGTTGCGCGCGGTCCCGGGGACGCGGGGGAGCGGCCGCCACGGTGCCCGGTGCGGCTGACTCGGCGCCGGGAGTGGCCGAGTCCGCGCCCGGAGCCGTGGACTCGGCGCCAGAAGGGCGAATTTCGGTGCCCGGTGCGGCTGACACGGCGCCGGGGAACGGTCGGCTGCGGCGCGCGGTGTGCCGACTTGCCGCTCGGCGCGGCGAACTCGGTGCCGGTGGTGGCCGACTCCCCGCCGGGAGTGGCCGACACAGTGCCCGGAGTGGCCGACACAGCATCGGGTGCGGCCGGCTCGCGGCCGGTAAGGGCCGACTTTCAGCCCAAGGCGGCCACCTCGGTGCCGGGAGGGCCAACTTGGTGCGCGGAGTCGCCGGCTCGGTGCCGGGGAGCGGCCGACACAGCGCCCGGAGCTGCGGACTCGGCGCCGGAGGGGCGATTTCGGTGCCCGGAGCGGCCAACACGCCGCCGGGAGTGGCCGGGGCGTCGGCGTGTCGGCCACTCCCGCGCGTGTGTTGGCCGCTCCGGCCGCCGGGGGCGGCCGGAAAGACTAAGGGTTTGCGGGCGTGGGGTGGGTTTGACTCACGCGATGCGGAATCCGGACCCGGCCCCGGGATCCGGCGCCGCCGGACCCGTCCGGACGACACCGAGAGGCCAGGATGGCTAGCGAGAGCCAGCTTCGTGACTACCTCAAGCGCGTCACCGCCGACCTGCACCGGTCCCGGCAGCGCGTGCGCGAGTTCGAGACGGCCGCGTCCGAGCCGATCGCCGTGATCGGGATCGGCTGCCGGTTCCCCGGCGGCGTCTGTTCGCCGGAGCAGCTGTGGGACCTCGTCGCGGCCGGCACCGACGCGATCGGGCCGCTGCCCGCGGGCCGCGGCTGGGACGCGCTGCTCGCCGGCGTCGACCGCAGTACCGTCAGCCTCGGTGACGTCGACGCCTGGCGCGGCGGCTTCGTCGACGAGCCCGACCGCTTCGACGCCGGTTTCTTCCGCATCTCACCGCGCGAGGCCCTCGCCATGGACCCGCAGCAGCGCGTGCTGCTGGAGGTCACCTGGGAGGCCCTCGAACGCGCCCGGATCGTCCCCGCGAGCCTGCGCGGCAGCCGCACCGGCGTCTTCGTCGGCACCAACGGCCAGAGCTACGGCAAGCTCCTCGCCGCCTCCGGCGAGACCGTCGAAGGGCACACCGGCACCGGCAACACCGCCGCCGTGCTGTCCGGCCGGATCGCCTACGCCTTCGGGTTCGAAGGCGCCTCGGTCACCGTCGACACGGCTTGTTCGTCCTCGCTGGTCGCCGCGCACTGGGCGACGCAGTCCCTGCGCTCCGGTGAGTGCTCCCTGGCGCTCGCGGGCGGCGTCACGGTGATGGCGACGCCCGAGGCGTTCGCGGAGTTCAGCAAGCAGGGCGGCCTCGCGCCGGACGGCCGCTGCAAGGCGTTCGCCGACGGCGCCGACGGCGTCGGCTGGTCCGAAGGCGCCGGCATCCTCGTGCTGGAAAGGCTTTCCGACGCGCAGCGCCACGGCCACCCGGTGCTCGCCGTGCTGCGCGGCACCGCCGTGAACTCCGACGGCGCCAGCAGCGGCCTGACCGTCCCCAATGGACCGTCGCAGCAGCGCGTGATCCGCTCCGCGCTCGCCGCGTCCGGCCTGACGACGAACGACGTCGACGTCGTGGAAGCCCACGGCACCGGCACGAAGCTGGGCGACCCGATCGAGGCGCAGGCGCTGCTCGCGACCTACGGCAAGGACCGCGAGACCCCGCTGCTGCTGGGTTCGGTGAAGTCGAACTTCGGCCACACCCAGGCCGCCGCCGGGGTCGCCGGGATCATCAAGATGGTCATGGCGATCCGGCACGGCGAAGTGCCGCGCACGCTGCACGCCGAGACGCCGTCGTCCCAGGTCGACTGGTCCGCCGGCGCCGTCACCCCGGTCACCGAGCAGGTGTCCTGGCCCGAGACCGACCGCCCGCGCCGCGCGGCGGTGTCGTCGTTCGGGGTCAGCGGCACCAACGCCCACACCATCGTCGAACAGGCCCCCGAACCCGAAACCGTCGAGCTCACGACCACCCCGGGTCCGGTGCCGTGGTTCGCCTCGGCCCGCTCCGAGACGGCGTTGCGGGCCCAGGTCGAGCGCCTTCTCACCGCCACCACCGACACGACACCCGCTGCCGACGTCGCCCTGTCCTCGGCGGTGACGCGCGCGGGGTTCGAACACGGCCTGGCCGCAGTCGGCCCGGACTCCGCGACCCTGCGGGAAGCGCTGCGCGGCTGGCTCGACAAGGGCGCGGCTCCCGGCGTCACAACGGCGTCCGCGGTCCGCGGCGAGACGGCGTTCCTCTTCTCCGGCCAGGGCGCGCAGCACCAGCACATGGGCCGCCGCTTGGCCGAGGTCTACCCGGCCTTCGCGGCCGCCTTCGACGAGATCGTCGAGCGGTTCCCGGATCTGCGTGACGCCCTCGGCGACGAGCGGATCGACCGGACGGAGTTCGCGCAGCCCGCGCTCTTCGCGTTCGAGGTCGCGCTGGCGAAGCTCCTCGACACCTGGGGCGTGCGTCCGGACCACGTCGCCGGGCACTCGGTCGGCGAGATCGCCGCCGCGCACGTCGCCGGCGTTCTCACCCTCGACGACGCCTGCACGCTGGTCGCGGCCCGCGCCCGGCTGATGGGCGCGCTGCCCGAGGGCGGCGTGATGGTCGCCGTGCGCGCGTCCGAAGTGGACGTTCAGCTGGTGCTGGCGGACGGCGTCGACATCGCCGCCGTCAACGGCCCGGAGTCGGTCGTGCTCTCCGGCGTCGAGGACGCCGTCGTCGCGGTCGCCGCGAAGTTCGCCAAGCACCGCCGCCTGCGCGTCTCGCACGCCTTCCACTCGGTCCTGATGGAGCCGATGCTGGACGACTTCCGCCAGGTCGTCGCGCACCTCGCTTTTGCCACCCCGCGCGTTCCGGTGGTCTCGGCCGGCGACGTCACCGACCCGGAGTACTGGGTCCGGCAGGTCCGCGACACCGTCCGCTTCGGCGACGCCCTGTCCCGGCTCGCCGAAGCCGGCGTGACGCGGTTCGCCGAGGTCGGCCCGGACGCCGTGCTGTCCGGCCTGGTCGACGCGGCCGTCGTCGTGCCGCTGTCCCGCCGTGACCACGACGAGGACACCACGCTGGTCACCGGCCTGGCCGCGCTGCACGTCGGCGGCGGCATCGTCGACTGGACGGCCGTGCTCGCCGGGGCCCGCCTGGTCGACCTGCCCACCTACCCGTTCCAGCGCGAGCGGTACTGGCCCACGCTCACCGTCCGCGCCGGCAACGCCGCCGGGCTCGGCCTCGCGGCCGTCCGCCACCCGCTGCTCGGCGCCGCCCTCGACGTCGCCGGAACGACCGAGTCCCTGCTCACCGGGACGCTCTCGCTGGCCACCCAGCCGTGGCTCGCCGCACATCTCGACGCCGGCCGGATCACTTTCCCCGGCACCGGGTTCCTCGAACTCGCCCTGCGCGCGGCCCGCAACCTCGGCTGCCCGGAGATCACCGAACTGACGCTCACCACGCCGCTGGTGCTCGGCCCGTCCGACGCCCTGGTCCTGCAGGTGCGCGTCGGCTCGCCCGAGGCCGACGGCCGCCGCCCGATCGACGTCCACAGCGCGCCCGCCGGCACCGACGTGCCGGACTGGACCCACCACGCCACCGGCACCCTCGCCGCCGGGCCCGGCCCGGAACCCGCGGTGCTCACCGAAGGCGCGTACCGCACGGACATCACCCTGCCGGACACCCTCGACGGCCACTTCGACCTCCACCCGCTCATGCTGGCCGAGGCGCTGCGCGCCTGCGTCGCCGACGGCGAGCCCGCCCCGGAACCCCGGGTCTGGCGCGGCGTCTCGCTGCACGCCCAGGGCATGACCCGGCTGCGGCTGCGGGTGGCGCCGCTCGATGACGCGTCCGTGAGCCTGGCCCTGCTCGACTCCGCCGATCGGCCCGTGTTCCTGGCCGGTGCGGTCGAGTTCGCCGGCGGCACCGGCCTGGCCGACCTGTCGGACCTCGCCGCCGGGCCGGTCGCGCGCGTCGCCGCCACCCCGCTGGCCGGGAACTGGGCCGAGCTCGGCGAGGCCGACCGCACCCGCGCGGCCGAAGACCTGGTCCGCACCACCGTCGCCGCCGTGCTCGGCCACGGCGACACCGGCGCGGTCGGCACCGGCCAGCCGTTCACCGACCTCGGCTTCGACTCGATGATGTCGGTCGAACTCCGCAACCGCCTGACCGCCGCGACGACCTTGGAGCTCCCGGCCACGCTGGTGTTCGACCACCCCACCCCGGCCGACGTCGCCCAGCTGCTGCTCGCCGGCCTCTTCGGCGAAGCCGAGCGCACCGGACCGGTCCGCCGCACCCGGGCGCGCGGTGACGACCCGGTCGTCATCGTCGGGATGAGCTGCCGTTACCCCGGTGGCGTCCGGTCCCCGGCCGACCTCTGGACGATGGTCTCGAACGGCGACGACGCCGTCGGCCCGTTCCCCGCCGACCGCGGCTGGGACCTCGCCACGCTCGCCGCGGGCGCGTCCGCCACGACGTACGGCGGCTTCCTCGACGAGATCGACCGCTTCGACGCGTCCTTCTTCGGCATCTCGCCCCGCGAGGCCCTCGCCATGGACCCGCAGCAGCGCCAGGTGCTCGAGACGTCGTGGGAGGCCCTGGAAGACGCCGGGATCGACCCGCTCGGCCTGCGCGCCAGCGCGACCGGCGTGTTCGTCGGCACCAACGGCCAGGACTACGCGAGCGTGCTCGCCGGCAGCGACGCCGACGTCGGCGCGCACGCGGGCCTCGGCAACGCGGCGAGCGCCGTCTCCGGCCGGGTGTCCTACGTGCTGGGCCTCGAAGGCCCGTCGATGACCGTCGACACGGCCTGTTCGTCGTCGCTCGTCGCGCTGCACCTCGCGAGCCAGGCGCTGCGGGGCGGCGAGTGCTCGCTCGCCGTCGTCGGCGGCGTGCTCGTGATGTCCAGCGCCAACTACTTCCTCGGCACCAGCCAGCAGGGCGGCCTCGCCCCGGACGGGCGCTGCAAGGCGTTCGCCGACGCGGCCGACGGCACCGGCTGGGCCGAAGGCGTCGGCATGCTCGTCGTCGAACGCCTCTCCGACGCCCGCCGCAACGGCCACGAGGTCCTCGCCGTGGTGCGCGGCTCGGCGGTCAACTCCGACGGCGCGTCCAACGGCATCACCGCCCCCAACGGCCCGTCCCAGCGCCGGGTGATCCGCGCCGCGCTGGAGGACGCCGGACTGTCCACATCGGACGTCGACGTCGTCGAGGCGCACGGCACCGGCACCACGCTGGGTGACCCGATCGAGGCCCAGGCGCTGCTGGCCACCTACGGCCAGGACCGCGAGAACCCCCTACTGCTCGGCTCGTTCAAGTCCAACATCGGCCACACGCAAGCGGCCGCCGGGGTCGGCGGGATCATCAAGATGGTCCAGGCGATGCGCCACGGCGTCGTGCCACCGACCCTGCACGTCGACGCCCCGTCGTCCCATGTGGACTGGACGACCGGCGCCATCGAGCTGGTCACCGAGCCGACACCGTGGCCCGCCGCCGAGCGCCCGCGCCGCGCCGGCGTCTCCGCCTTCGGCGTCAGCGGCACGAACGCCCACGTCGTCCTGGAACAGGCCCCGGCCGCCCCGGCGCGGAAGCCGGACCCGGAACCCGCGGTCGTCCCGTGGGTGCTGTCCGCGGCGAGCCGGTCCACACTGCAGGCCCAGGCCGCCCGGCTGATCGACGCGGAGACCACGCCGCTCGCCGCCACCGGGCTCGCCCTCGCGACCCGACGCGCCGCGCTGGCCCACCGCGCGGTCGTCGTCGGCGCCGACCCGGCCGCGCTCAGGTCCGGCCTGGCCGCCTTGGCCGCCGGGGACGAGTCCGGGAACGTCGTCGAGGGCACGGCCCGCGACGGTGGCCTCGCGCTGCTGTTCACCGGGCAGGGCGCACAGCGGCTCGGCATGGGCCGCGAGCTGCACACCCGCTTCCCGGTCTTCCGCGACGCCTTCGACGAGGTCTGCGCGCAGTTCGAGGGATCACTGCGTGAGGTCGTCTTCGGCGACGACGCGGCGCTGCTCGACACCACCGGCTGGGCGCAGCCCGCGATCTTCGCGCTGGAAGTCGCGCTGCTGCGGCTGATCGAGTCCTGGGGCGTGCGGGCCGACCACTTCGCCGGCCACTCGATCGGCGAGATCGCCGCCGCGCACGGTGCCGGGGTGCTGTCCCTGGAAGACGCGTGCACGCTCGTCGCCGCCCGCGCCCGGCTGATGCAGGAGCTGCCGGAGGGCGGCGCGATGATCGCGCTGCGGGCGAGCGCCGACGAGGTGCTGCCGCTGCTCGGCCCGGACGTCTCGCTCGCCGCGGTCAACGGGCCCGCGTCCGTCGTGATCGCCGGGACCGAGGCGGCCGCCGAAGCCGTCGCCGCGCACTTCGAGAAGGCGCGGCGGATCACCGTCAGCCACGCGTTCCACTCGCCGTTGATGGAGCCGATGCTGGACGACTTCGCGAAGGTCGTCGCCGGGCTCGACCTGCGTGTGCCGCGGCGGGCGATCGTGTCCGGCGTGACCGGGCGGCCCGAGCGTGAGCTGCTGGCCACCGCGCAGTACTGGGTCGACCACGTCCGCCAGACCGTCCGCTTCGGTGACGTCGTCGCCGATCTCGCCGCCCGTGGTGTCACCCGGTTCGTCGAGGTCGGCCCGGACGGCGTGCTGTCCGGCATGGCCGCGGAAATCCTCGACGACGCCGTGCTCGTGCCGCTGCTGCGGTCGGGCCGCGACGAAGAGACCACGGTCGTCACCGCGCTGGCCCGCCTGCACACCGACGGCGTCGACGTGGCCTGGCCCGCGTTCTTCGCCGGCGCCGACGCGCGGGGCGTCGCCCTGCCGACCTACCCGTTCGCGGGGGAGCGGTTCTGGCCGCAGCCGGTGGCCGTCGCGACGCCGGTGGAAAGCGGCGGTGACGAAGAGTTCTGGGCCGCCCTCGACGGCGCCGACTTCACCGGGCTGGCCGCGGAACTCGACGCGGACGCCGACGAACTCGCCCGTGTCCTGCCCGCGCTGTCCGCGCGGCGCAAGGGACACGTGGACCGCACGATCACCGACGGCTGGCGCTACCGCGTCGACTGGCAGCCCCTGACGGCCACCGCCGCGCCGCGCCGCGAAGACTGGCTGGTCGCCGTGCCCGCCGCCCTCGACGGCGACGAGCGCATCGACGTCATCGTGGACGCGCTCGGTGCCGACACCGTCCGGCTGGTCGTCGACACCCCGGACCGCGACGTCCTCCACGACCGGATCACCGCGCTGCTCGAAAGCTTCCCGCGCCCGGCAGGAGTCTTGTCCCTGCTCGCGCTCGACGAGGAACCCGCGGCCGACACGCCGTCGGTGCCTGCCGGGCTGGCGACGACGGCCGCGCTCGTCCAGGCCCTCGGCGACGCCGGGGTCGACGCGCCGCTGTGGTGCGTCACCACCGGCGCCGTCCGGATCGGCCCGGCCGACGCGGCCGGGAGCCTGGCGCAGGCCGCCGTCTGGGGCCTGGGCCGGGTGGCCGCGATGGAGTACCCCGGCCGCTGGGGCGGCCTCGTCGACCTGCCCGCCGACTTCGACCCCCGTGCGCTCACCCGCCTGCCCGCGACGCTGGCCGCGGCGGGGGAGGAGGACCAGCTCGCGCTGCGCCCCGGCGGCGCGCACGTCCGCCGTCTCGTGCCAGCCCCGGCCGGAGCGCCGGTGCCGGACCGGGCCGCCGTCCCGAAGGACGGCACGGTCATCGTCACCGGTGGTACCGGCGCGCTGGGCGGCAAGCTCGCGCACTGGCTCGCCGACGAAGGTGCCGGGCACATCGTGCTCACCAGCCGCCGCGGCCTCGACGCGCCGGGTGCGCGGGAACTCGCCGACGACCTGACGGCGTCCGGGGCCCGCGTGACCGTCGCCGCCTGCGACGTTTCCGACAGGACCGCGCTGGCCGGCCTCATCCAGGGACTGCCGGCCGAGTTCCCGCTGCGCGGTGTGGTGCACGCCGCCGGTGTGCTGGACGACTGCGTGGTCGACGCCGTCGACCCGGGCCGGTTCGAGACCGTGCTGCGGCCCAAGACGGCCGCCGCGCTCAACCTGCACGAGCTGACCGCGGACCACGACCTGAGCATGTTCGTGCTGTTCGCCTCGATCGCCGGCACCGTCGGCGGGCCCGGCCAGGGCAGTTACGCCGCCGCCAACGCCGTGCTCGACGCCCTCGCCGAACAACGCGCCCGGGACGGGCTGGCCGCGACGTCGGTCGCCTGGGGCGCCTGGGGCGAGGTCGGCATGGCCGCCGACCCGGCGATCCAGGAACGCATGCGCCGCAGTGGTGC
This sequence comes from Amycolatopsis sp. NBC_01307, assembly GCF_035975215.1. Classification (NCBI taxonomy): domain Bacteria; kingdom Bacillati; phylum Actinomycetota; class Actinomycetes; order Pseudonocardiales; family Pseudonocardiaceae; genus Amycolatopsis; species Amycolatopsis sp. NBC_01307. Next base: position 2,888,053 of record NZ_CP108403.1, read on the forward strand.
CGCGGCCCTCGCGCCGAGACGCGCGATCCTCGCCCTCGGCGAGGCCCTGCGCCGCGGCGACGTCTCGCTGACCGTCGCCGACATCGACTGGAGCCGTTACGCGCCGGGCATGGCGCTGATGCGGATGACGCACCTGCTCGACGGGGTCCCGGCCGCCCGCGCCGCCGTCGAGGCCGCGCGGCGTGAACCGGAGGCCGCGGAAACGTCGCTCGTGGACGAGCTGGCCGCGATGTCCGAGCCGGAGCGGGTCAGCACGCTGTCCCGCGCGGTGCGGACGGCGGCCGCGATGATCCTCGGGCACGCGTCACCGGACGCGATCGAGCCGGAGGCCAAGTTCGGCGGTCTCGGCTTCGACTCGCTGAGCGCGGTCGAGTTCCGCAACCTCCTGGCTCGCCGCACCGGGCTGAACCTGGCGCAGGGCATCGTCTTCGACCACCCGACGCCGCTCGCGCTCGCGCAGTTCCTGCGGACCGAGCTGGTGCCGGCGGACCGGCCGGCGGCCGATCCGCTGACCGAAGAACTGGACCGGCTGGAACGGGCGCTGGCGGGCGCCCAGCTCAGCGACGTCCGCAAGGACGACCTCACCCGCCGGCTGCACGGGCTGCTCGACGGGATGCGGTCCGACCGCGTCGCCGGCGACGTCGTCCTCGCGGCTTCGGACGACGAAATGTTCGACCTGCTCGGCAAGGAGTTCGGGATCTCGTGAACAGCCACGATGGGCGAGGGTTCATGGACAACGAAGAGAAGCTTCGGCACTTCCTCAAGCGCGTCACCGTAGAACTGCAGGAGACCCGCGAAAAGCTGCGCGAAGCCGAGACGGCGGACCAGGAGCCGATCGCGATCGTCGGCCTGGGCTGCCGCTTCCCCGGCGGGGCCTCGAGTCCCGAGGCGCTGTGGGAGCTGCTGTCCGGGGGCCGCGACGCGATCACGGAGTTCCCGGACGACCGCGGCTGGGACGTCGACCGGCTGCACGACGCCGAGGGCAACACCCGCGGCACGTCGTACGTGCGGCACGGCGGTTTCCTGCACGACGCGGGTGACTTCGACCCCGCGTTCTTCGGCATCTCGCCGCGCGAAGCGCTGGTCATGGACCCGCAGCAGCGGCTGATGCTGGAGATCTCCTGGGAGGCGATCGAACGCGCCGGGATCGACCCGGCCGCGCTGCGCGGCTCGTCGACCGGCGTGTTCACCGGCACGAACTTCCAGGACTACATCCACCTCGCGGCCAGTGCGGCCGAGGGCGCCGAGGACTACCTGTCCACGGCGAACGCCTCCAGCGTGCTGTCCGGGCGGGTCGCGTACGCGCTCGGCCTGGAGGGCCCCGCGATCACCGTCGACACCGCGTGCTCGGCGTCGCTGGTCGCGATGCACCTGGCCGCGCACGCGCTACGCCGCGGCGACTGCTCGCTGGCCTTGGCCGGCGGCGCGACGATCATGGCCACCCCGACGTTGTTCATCGCCTTCAGCCGCCAGCGCGGCCTCGCGCCCGACGGCCGCTGCCGCTCGTTCGCCGCCGGCGCCGAGGGCACCGGCTGGGGTGAGGGCGCGGGCGTCCTCGTCCTGGAACGGCTGTCCGACGCCGAACGCAACGGCCACCGCATCCTCGCGGTCATGCGGGGGAGCGCGGTCAACCAGGACGGCGCGTCCAACGGCCTGACCGCCCCGAGCGGGCCCGCGCAGGAACGCGTGATCCGCGCCGCGCTCGCCGGCGCCGGGCTCACCCCGGCCGACGTCGACGCCGTCGAGGCCCACGGCACCGGCACCACCCTCGGCGACCCGATCGAGGCCCGCGCCCTGGCCGCCACCTACGGCCGTGACCGCCAGGGTGAGCCGCTGTGGCTCGGCTCGGTGAAGTCCAACCTGGGGCACACCCAGGCCGCCGCCGGCGTCGCCGGTGTGCTGAAGATGGTGCTCGCCCTGCAGCACGGCGTGCTGCCCGAGACCCTCGGCGTCGACGCGCCGACCCCGGCCCTCGACTGGGACTCCAGCGGCCTGGCCCTGGTCACCGGCACCCGCGAGTGGCCGGCGACCGGCCGGCCGCGCCGCGCCGGCGTCTCGTCGTTCGGCCTCAGCGGCACGAACGCCCACATCATCCTGGAGCAGGCCCCGGCGATCCCCGAGCGGGAGTCGTCGCCGGACGTCCGCGTCCCGGGCGTGCTGAACTGGCCCCTGGCGGGCAAGAACGCGGCCGGGCTGCGGGCGCAGGCCGCGCGTCTGCTGTCCTTTGTGGACGAAGAGGTCGTGCCGCTGGACCTCGCGTACTCGCTCGGCACCACCCGCGCCGCGTTGCCGCACCGCGCGGTCGTCACCGGCGCCGGCCTCGACGACCTCCGCCAGGGTCTGGCCGCCCTCGCCGCGGGCGACGGTCCCTCCGGCGTGGCCGCCGCGGGCGCCGTCGCGTTCCTGTTCACCGGCCAGGGCGCCCAGCGTGTCGGCATGGGAACCGAGCTGTACCAGACGTTCCCGGTGTTCGCCGAGGCTTGGGACGCCGCTTGTGCCCACCTCGACCCCGCGCTCACCGACGTCGTCCGCGGCACCGGCAACCTCGACGACACCCAGTACGCGCAGGCCGCCCTGTTCGCGTTGGAGGTCGCGCTCTTCCGGCTGACCGAGTCGTGGGGCCTGCACCCGGACTACCTGCTCGGCCACTCCGTCGGCGAGATCGCCGCGGCCCACGTCGCGGGCGTGTTCTCCCTTGAAGACGCCTGTGCGCTCGTCTCGGCGCGCGGCCGGCTCATGCAGGCCCTCCCGGCCGGCGGCGCGATGCTCGCCGCCGAGATCCCGGAAGCCGAAGCCCTCGAACTGATCGCCGGTCGCGAGGCCGCGGTCTCGCTGGCCGCGATCAACGGCCCGGACTCCGTCGTGCTCTCCGGCGACGAGACGGCGATCGACGAGCTCGCCGCCGAGCTGACCGCGCGCGGCCGCCGGACCAAGCGGCTGCGCGTCAGCCACGCCTTCCACTCGCCGCGGATGGAGCCGATGCTCGGCGAGTTCGCCGCCGTGGCCCGCGGCATCACCTACGGCGAAGCCCGGCTGCCGGTGGTCTCGAACCGCACCGGCCGCGTCGCGACCCCGGGTGAGCTGCAGGACCCGGCGTACTGGGTTTCGCACGTCCGCGAAGCCGTCCGCTTCGCCGACGGCGTCCGCTGGCTGGCCGAACGCGACGTCACCCGCTTCGTCGAACTGGGGCCGGACGGCGTGCTCAGCGCGATGGCCCAGCAGACCGTGAGCGACGACGTCCGCTGCGTCCCGCTGCTGCGCTCGGGCCGGCCGGAGGAACTCTCCGCCGCCACAGCGCTCGCCACACTGCACGTCGCCGGGGTGCCCGTCGACTGGGCCGGGTTCTACGCCGGGACCGGCGCCGAGCGGGTGGACCTGCCGACCTACGCGTTCCAGCACGAGCGTTACTGGCCCGAGGCGACGCCGCCGGGCGCGGCGGCCACCGACCCGGCCGGCCTGGGCCTCACCGCGGCCGGGCACCCGCTGCTCGGCACCGCGATCGGCCTGGCCGACGGCGAGGGTTACCTGTTCACCGGCCGGCTCACCGCGGCGGCGACGCCGTGGCTCGCCGACCACGTCATCATGGGCTCGATCCTGTTGCCGGGCACGGCGTTCCTGGAGCTGGCCGTGCGCGCCGGCGACAGCGTCGGCTGCCCGCAGGTCGCCGAACTCACCCTCGAAGCGCCGCTGGTCGTGCCGGAGCGCGGCGGGGTGCGGCTGCAGCTGATCGTCGGCGCGGCCGACCACGCCGGCCGCCGCCCGATCACCGTCCACTCGCGACTCGACGACGAACCCGAGGACACGGCCTGGGAGCGCCACGCCAGCGGCGTCCTGGCTCCGGGGGAGCCGGTCACGGTCCCGGCCGCGGAGGCCTGGCCGCCCGCCGGCGCCGACGAGGTCGACATCACCGGCTTCTACGACGGCCTCGCGTCCGTCGGGTTCGGTTACGGGCCCGCGTTCCAGGGCCTGGAACGCGTGTGGCGCCGCGGCGACGAGGTGTTCGCCGAAGTCTCGCGCCCGCGTCAGGCGACCGCCGCCGACTCCTACGGCCTGCACCCCGCCCTGCTCGACGCCGCCCTGCACGCGCTCGGCGCGGCGGGCCGGGCCGAGGACGCGGACCGGCTGCTGCCCTTCGCGTGGTCCGGCGTCACCCTGCACGCCGCCGGCGCGTCCGCGCTGCGCGTCCGGATCGACGCGACCAACCCGGTTTCGGTCTCCCTGCACGTCTCCGACGCCGCCGGTGAGCCCGTGGCGACGGTGGATTCCCTCGCCCTGCGCCCGGTTTCGACGAACACCGGACGCAAGGCACGCCACGAATCGCTCTTCACGGTCGAGTGGGTCCCGGTTCCGGCCGGCGCGGCCCCCGCCGTCGCGGACTGGCCCGCGCTCGGCGCCGACTTCGGCCCGGAGATCCCGGCGCTCGTCCGCTACACCCCGGTCGTGCCGGACGGCGAAACTCCCAGTGCGGTAAGGGAAGCCGTCCACACGGCCCTGAGCACCGTCCAGGACTGGCTGGCCGACGACCGGTTCACCCGCTCGCGGCTGGTCGTCGTGACCCACGGCGACCTCGTCACGGCACCGCTGTGGGGTCTGCTGGGCTCCGCCCAGGCCGAGCAGCCGGACCGGATCACCCTGGTCGAGCTGGACGACGATCCCGCGTCCGCGGAGCTGCTGAGCGCCGCGGTGGCGCTGGGCGAGCCCAAGATCGCCATCCGCGGAGGAAAGCTGTGCGTGCCCCGGCTCGCGCGGGCCGCCGTCACCACCGATGCGACGCCGGTGTTCGACGAGACGTCGACGGTGCTCGTCACCGGTGGCCTCGGCGGGCTCGGCGGCCAGGTCGCCCGGCACCTCGTCACCGAACACGGCGTCCGGCGGCTGCTGCTGCTCGGCCGCCGCGGCCCGGACACCCCGGGCGCCGACCGCCTGTGCGCCGACCTCGCCGAACTGGGCGCCGACGCCACGGCGATCGCGTGCGACGTCGCCGACCGCGACGCCCTGGCCGCGGTGTTCGCCGGCAACGAGATCACGGCCGTCGTCCACACCGCGGGCGTCCTCGCCGACGCGACCTTCCCGTCACTCACCGGCGAGCAGGTCGACGCCGTCCTGCGGCCCAAGGTCGACGCCGCCTGGCACCTCCACGAACTGACCGCCGACCGGCCGGGTGTCACGGCGTTCGTGCTCTTCTCGTCCGTCGCCGGCGTCTTCGGCGCGGCCGGGCAGGGCAACTACGCCGCCGCCAACGCCTTCCTCGACGCCCTCGCCGACCACCGCCGCACACAAGGACTTCCGGCCGTCTCGCTGGCCTGGGGCGCGTGGGCGCCGTGGGAGTCCGAGGGTGGCAACCTCGGCATGGCCGGCACCCTCGCGGACGCCGACATCGAGCGGATGACCCGCGCCGGCACCCCGCCGCTCGCCCTCGACCAGGCGCTGAGCCTGTTCGACGCCGCGCTCGGCGCCGACGACGCCCTGCTCGCCCCGGTCCGCCTCGACCTCGACACGCTCTCGGGCGCGCCCGAGGTCCCGCCGCTGCTGCGACGCCTGGTACGCGGCTCGGCCCGCCGCCGTCCGAAGGCCGACTCGGGCCTCACCGCCCGGCTCGCCGCGCTGGCCCCGGCCGACCGGCAGCGCGCGCTGGTCGACTTGGTGCGCACGCACGTCGTCGGCCTGCTCGGCTACAGCTCGATCAGCCAGGTCGAGCCGGCCCAGTCGTTCTCCGACCTCGGTTTCGACTCGCTGTCGGCGGTCGAGCTGCGCAACGCCGTGCAGGCCGAGACCGGCCTGCGGCTGCCCGCGACGCTCGTCTTCGACTACCCGACCGTCCTCGCCCTGGCCCGCCACCTGCACGACGAGCTCGTCGGCTCCCTGGATGCCGTCGACCGGACGCCGGTGCGCACGGCGGCCGCCGTCGAGTCCGACCCCGTCGTCATCGTCTCGATGGGCTGCCGCTACCCGGGCGGCATCACGTCCCCGGACGAGCTGTGGGACTTCGTCGTCGGCGACGGCGACGGCATCTCGCGCTTCCCCGGCGACCGCGGCTGGCCCGTCGAGGCCATCTACCACCCCGACCCCGACCACGCCGGCACCAGCTACACCCGCGACGGCGGCTTCCTCGACGACGTAGCGGGCTTCGACCCCGGCTTCTTCGGCATCTCGCCGCGTGAGGCCCTGGCGATGGACCCGCAGCAGCGTCAGCTGCTGGAGACGTCGTGGGAGGCCCTGGAACGCGCCGGCATCCGGCCGGGCACCCTGCGCGGCAGCCGCACCGGCGTCTACGCCGGGATCATGTACCACGACTACCTCGGCGCCAACGTCGAGTTCCCGGCCGACTCGCTCGGGTACCTCGGCACCGGCAACGCGGGCAGCGTGCTGTCCGGCCGCATCTCCTACGTCTTCGGGCTGGAAGGCCCGTCGGTCACCGTCGACACGGCCTGCTCGTCTTCGCTGGTCGCGCTGCACATGGCGGCGACCGCCCTGCAACGCGGCGAGTGCGAGCTGGCCCTGGCCGGCGGCGTCACCGTGATGGCCACGCCGGGCACGTTCATCGACTTCAGCCGCCAGCGCGGCCTCGCCGCGGACGGCCGTTGCAAGTCCTACGCGGACAGTGCCGACGGCGTCGGCTGGTCCGAAGGCGTCGGCGTCCTCGTGCTGGAGCGGCTGTCCGACGCGCGCCGCAACGGCCACCCCGTGCTCGCCGTGGTCCGCGGCTCGGCCGTCAACTCCGACGGCGCGTCCAACGGCCTCACCGCCCCGAACGGGCCGTCGCAGCAGCGCGTCATCCGCCAGGCGCTCGGCGCCGCCGGGCTGACACCGTCCGAAGTGGACGTCGTCGAAGGCCACGGCACCGGCACCACCCTCGGTGACCCGATCGAGGCGCAGGCGCTGCTGGCCACCTACGGCCAGGAACGCGACGAGTTCCAGCCGCTGCTGCTCGGCTCGGTCAAGTCGAACCTCGGCCACACCCAGGCCGCCGCCGGCGTCGCGGGCGTGATCAAGTCCGTGCTCGCCATGCGCGCCGGGATCGTCCCGAAGAGCCTGCACATCGACGCGCCGTCGTCCCACGTGGACTGGACGGCCGGTGACATCCAGCTCGTCACCGACACCCGGCCGTGGCCCGAAACCGGCCGGCCGCGCCGGGCCGCGGTGTCGTCGTTCGGCATCAGCGGCACCAACGCCCACGTCGTGCTGGAGCAGGCCCCGGCCGCCGAACCGGCACCCGCGGTGACCCAGGACGACCGGCCCGCGCCGTGGCTGCTGGCCGCCCGGACCCCGGAAGCCCTGCGTGCCCAGGCCGAGCGGCTCCTGACGGCGATCGGCGACGCCGACCCCCGCGACGTCGCCTGGTCACTGGCCACCACCCGGACGGCGTTCGAGTACCGCGCGGTCCTCACCGGCGACCCGGTCGCCGCGCTCACCGCCCTCGCGGCGGGGGAGGACGTGCCCGCCCCGGCCAGCCCGGGCGCCCGGACCGCGTTCCTGTTCACCGGCCAGGGCGCCCAGCGCGCCGGCGCCGGACGTGAGCTGTACGAGCGGTTCCCGGCGTTCGCCGCGGCCCTCGACGACGTCTGCGCGCACCTCGACCCGGAACTCGGGTTCTCCTTGCGGGAGCGCATGTTCGACGCCGACGCGTCCCTCGAATCGACCGACGTCGCGCAGCCCGCGCTGTTCGCGATCGAGGTTGCCCTGTACCGCCTGCTGCGCTCGTGGGGCGTCACGCCGGACCTGCTGCTCGGCCACTCGATCGGCGAGCTGGCCGCGGCGCACGTCGCCGGCGTTTTCTCCCTCGCCGACGCGTCCCGCCTGGTGGCGGCGCGCGGCCGCTTGATGGCCGCGCTGCCCACAAGCGGCGCGATGGTCGCGATCAACGCGACCGAAGCGGCTGTCGCCGGAGCGATCGACGGCCGCGCCGGAGTGTCGATCGCCGCGGTCAACGGGCCGGAGTCGGTCGTCCTGTCGGGCGACGAAGCCGCCGTCACGGAGATCGCCGCGACCTTCGCCTCGGCTGGTCACCGGACCAGCCGCCTGAAGGTGAGCCACGCGTTCCACTCGCCGCTGATGGACCCGATGCTCGACGACTTCCGCGCGATCGCGGAGACCGTCGAGTACGCCCCGGCCGAGCTGCCGGTGGTGTCGAACCTGACCGGCGCGATCGCCGGCGACGAGCTGGGCACGGCGGATTACTGGGTGCGTCACGTCCGCGAGGCCGTCCGGTTCGCCGACGGCGTCGCGGCCCTGGTTGCCGACGGCGTCACGGCGTTCCTCGAGGTCGGCCCGGCCGGCGTGCTCAGCGCCATGGCCGCCGACACTCTCCCCGCCGAAGCCGTCGCCGTCCCGGCACTGCGCCGCGACCGTGAGGACGTCGAGACGCTCGTCGACGCGCTCGCCGCGGTCCACGCGCACGGCGTCGACGTCGACTGGGACGCCTACTTCGTCGGGGGCCACCAGCTCGCCCTGCCCACCTACGCCTTCCAGCACGAACGCTTCTGGCCGCGGATGGCCACGCTGCCCGGCGACGTCGGCGCGATCGGCCTCGGCGCCGTCGCCCACCCGCTGCTCGGCGGCGGCATCGAACTGCCCGAGTCGGGCGGATTCCTGTTCACCGCAAGGGTTTCGCTGGCCACGCACCCGTGGCTGGCCGGGCACCGCATCGCCGGTTCGGTCCTGCTGCCCGGTACCGCGCTGCTCGAGCTCGCCGTCTGCGCGGGCGATCAGCTCGGCTGCCCGGGTGTCGGCGAGCTGACCCTGCAAGCGCCGCTGGTGCTGGCCGACGAGGCCGGCACGCACGTCCAGGTCGCCGTCGGCCCGCCCGACGAGGCCGGCGACCGGCCGATCACCGTCTACTCGCGCCGCGAAGACGCCATCGACCAGCCGTGGACGCGGCACGCGAGCGGCACGCTGCTGGCCACCGCCGAACCCGCGCCGGAGCCGGTCCGCCGGCCCGACGGCGCGGCCGAAGCGGACCTGGCCGACCTGTACGACCGGTTCGCCGACCAGGGCTTCGAGTACGGCCCGGCCTTCCGCGGCCTGACCGCGGTGTGGCGGCACGGCGACGACGTTTTCGCCGAGGTCGAGCTGCCCGAGGACGAACACGCCGACGCGGCGTCGTTCGGGCTGCACCCCGCGCTGCTCGACGCCTGCCTGCACGCGACGTCGTTCAGCACCGCCGTCCGCCCCGGCTCGCTGCCGTTCTCGTGGGAAGGCGTCTCCGTGCACGCGGCCGGCGCGACCGCGGTGCTCGTGCGGATCTCACCCGCCGGCGACGACGCGGTTTCCCTGTACGTCACCGACGCCGACGACCACCCCGTCGCGTCCGTGCGCTCGCTGGTGCTCCGGCCGCTGCCCTCGGGCGCGATCGACGACACCGCCGACCGCGACTCCCTGTTCCAGCTCGACTGGATCCCCTTCACCCCCGGCGCCCCCGAGTCCGGCGCGGTCGCCGTCGCGGGCGTCGACCAGCTCGGCGTCGCCGGGGTCTTCCCGGACGCGGCGCGCGTCTCCGGCCCGCTCGCGTTCGACGGTGACGTCCCGCCGTTCGTCGTGTACCCGGTTGCCGGCGACGAGAACGCCGAGGTCGTCCAGGAGACGCACGAACTGACCACGCACGTCCTGGCCCTGCTGCAGGACTGGCTGGCCGACGAGCGGTTCGCCGCGGCGCGGCTGGTGCTCGTCACCCGCGGCGCGACGACCGGGGCCGACCTGGCCGCGGCCGCCGTCTGGGGCCTAGCCCGCACCGCCCAGGTCGAGCACCCGGGCCGCATCGTGCTCGTCGACCTCGATGACACCGCCGAGTCCCTGGCCGCACTGCCCTCGGCCCTCGGCACGGGCGAACCGCAGGTCACGCTGGTCGACGGCGACCTGCGCGCGGCCCGCCTCACCCGCGCCGAAGCGGCACTTTCACGTGAAAGTGCCGCCTCCTGGGACCCCGACGGGACTGTGCTCATCACCGGCGGCACCGGCGGGCTCGGCGGGCTGCTGGCCCGCCACCTGGTCACCGAGCGCGGCGCCCGGCACCTGCTGCTCGTCAGCCGCCGCGGCCTGGCCGCCGACGGCGCCCCCGAACTGGTCGCCGACCTCACCGAGGCCGGTGCCGACGTCGACGTCCGGTCCTGCGACATCGCCGACCGCGACGCGCTGCGAGCCCTGCTCGAAGACGTCCCGGCCGAGCACCCGCTGACCGCCGTCGTGCAGACCGCCGGTGTGCTCGACGACGGCGTCCTCGGGTCGCTGACCCCCGAGCGGCTCGCGACCGTGCTGCGCCCCAAGGTGGACGCGGCCTGGAACCTGCACGAGCTGACCCGCGACCTCGACCTCGCCGCGTTCGTCTCCTTCTCGTCGGTCGCCGGCACCTTCGGTGGCGCCGGGCAGGCCAACTACGCCGCCGCCAACGCCTTCCTCGACGCGCTCGCCCTGCGCCGCGCCGGCGAAGGACGCCCGGCGCAGTCGCTGGGCTGGGGCCCGTGGGCCGCCGCGACCGGGATGACCCGGGCGCTGAGCGACGCCGACATCGAGCGGATGGCGCGGCTCGGCATGCCGGTGCTGCAGCCGGAGCAGAGCATCCGGCTGTTCGACCGCGCGCTGAGCACCGACCGCGCCGTGCTGCTGCCGGTGCGCCTCGACCTGCCGGTGATCCGGACCCAGCCGGAGATCCCGCCGCTGCTGCGCGGCCTGGTGCGGGTGTCCGGGCGCCGTCTCGCCGGCGGCGGTCCGGCCGCCGCGGGCCTGGTGCGCCGCCTGGCCGGGCTGAGCGAGGACGAGCGGGCCGAGGCCGTGCTCGACCTCGTGCGTGGCCAGGTCGCGCTGGTGCTCGGGCACGCCGACGCCGCCGCGATCCCGGCCGCGAAGACGTTCCAGGAGCTCGGTTTCGACTCCCTGACCGCCGTCGACCTGCGCAACAAGCTGACCGCCGCGTCCGGCGTCGCGCTGCCCGCCACGACCGTCTTCGACTACCCGACGATGACCGCGCTGGCCCGGCACTTGACCGGCCAGCTGGCCGGCGCGGACGACGACCACCAGGACGCGGCACGGGTGACTGCGCCGTTGCTCGACGAGCCGATCGCGATCGTCGCGATGAGCTGCCGCTACCCGGGCGGCGTCACCACGCCCGAGCAGCTCTGGGACCTCGTCGCCGGAAGTACCGACGCCATCACGGAGTTCCCGTCCGACCGCGGCTGGGACGTCGACTCCCTCTACGACCCCGACCCGGACCACCCGGGCACGTCCTACACGCGTCACGGCGGGTTCCTGCACGACGCGGCCGAGTTCGACGCCGCGTTCTTCGGGATGAGCCCGCGCGAAGCCGTCGCCACCGACACCCAGCAGCGGCTGCTGCTGGAAGTCTCGTGGGAGGCGATCGAACGGGCCGGCATCGACCCGCGTGTCCTGCGCGGCAGCCGGACCGGCGTGTTCGCCGGCGTGATGTACAACGACTACAACAGCCTCGTCTCCGGCGGTGACCTCGAGGCCTACCAGGGCAACGGCAGCGCGGGCAGCGTCGCCTCCGGCCGCGTCTCGTACGTGCTGGGCCTCGAAGGCCCCGCGGTCACCGTGGACACGGCGTGCTCGTCGTCGCTGGTCGCGCTGCACTGGGCGGCGCAGGCGCTGCGTTCCGGCGAGTGCACGCTCGCCCTCGCCGGCGGCGTCACCGTGATGTCCACCCCGGGCACGTTCGTCGGGTTCTCCCGCCAGCGTGGCCTCTCCGCCGACGGCCGCTGCAAGTCCTTCTCCGACGACGCGGACGGCGTCGGCTGGTCCGAGGGCGCCGGGATGCTCCTGCTGGAACGGCTGTCCGACGCGCGCCGCAACGGCCACCCGGTGCTCGCCGTGGTCAAGGGCTCCGCCGTCAACTCCGACGGCGCATCCAACGGTCTCACCGCCCCGAACGGCCCGTCGCAGCAACGCGTGATCCGCCAGGCGCTGGCCGCGTCCGGACTGTCCACTTCGGACGTCGACGTCGTCGAAGGCCACGGCACCGGCACCACCCTGGGCGACCCGATCGAGGCCCAGGCGCTGCTCGCGACCTACGGCCGCGACCGGAAAACCCCGCTGCTGCTGGGATCCGTCAAGTCCAACATCGGCCACACCCAGGCCGCCGCCGGTGTCGCCGGGATCATCAAGATGGTCGAGGCGCTGCGGCACGGCGTCGTCCCGCCGAGCCTGCACGCCGGCGAAGTGTCGACGCACGTCGACTGGGCCGCCGGCGACGTCGAGGTCGTCACCGGGAACCGGCCCTGGCCGGAGACCGGCCGGGCGCGCCGCGCGGCGGTGTCGTCGTTCGGTATCAGCGGCACCAACGCCCACACGATCATCGAGCAGGCCCCGGACGCGAACCTGCCGGACGCGCCGCCGGACGCCGGTGTCGTGCCGTGGCCGCTGTCCGCGTTCACCGAACCCGCTCTGCGGGCGCAGGCCGCCCGGCTGGCGGCGCACGCGACCGAAGCCACCGACCTGAACCGCGTCGACGCCGGCTACAGCCTCGCCACCGGCCGGACCGCCTTCGACCAGCGCGCGGTCGTGCTGTCCGAGCACCGCGGCGAACTCGCCGCCGCGCTCGAAGCGCTGGCCGCGGGGGAGCCGCACCCGGCCGTCGTCACCGGCCACGCCGACGAGACGGCGAAGCTCGCCGCGTTGTTCGCCGGCCAGGGCGCCCAGCGTCTCGGCATGGGCCGCCGGCTCTACGCCCGGTACCCCGCGTTCGCCCAGGCCTGGGACGCGGTCGTCGAGCTGCTGCCCGGCGACTGGTCCGGGATCGTCTGGGGCGAGGACTCCCGCGCGCTGGCCGGCACCGCCGCCGCGCAGCCCGCGCTGTTCGCGCTCGAAGTCGCCCTGTTCCGGCTCGCCGAGTCGTGGGGCGTGCGCCCGGACTACGTGCTCGGGCACTCGGTGGGGGAGATCGCGGCCGCGCACGTCGCGGGTGTGCTGTCCCTGGCCGACGCCTGCACGCTGGTCGCGGCCCGCGCCTCGCTGATGGGCGCGCTGCCGGCAGGCGGCGCGATGGTGTCCGTGCGGGCCACCGAAGACGAAGTGCGCCCGTTGCTGGGCGATGACGTCGCCATCGCGGCGGTCAATGGCCCCGAAGCCGTCGTGCTCGCGGGCCTCGAGGACGCCGTGCTGGCCGTCGCCGCGCAGTTCGAGAAGACGACACAGCTCAAGGTGAGCCACGCGTTCCACTCGCCGCTGATGGACCCGATGCTCGACGAGTTCCGCGCGGTGGCCGAGTCCCTGACCTACGCCACGCCGCGGATCCCGCTCGTGTCCACGGTGACCGGCGAGCTGCTGGAAGACGTCGGTCCGGGCCACTGGGTCGACAACGTCCGCCGGACCGTCCGCTTCGCCGACGGCGTCACGGCGCTGCACGGGCGCGGCGTCCGCGTCTTCGCCGAGTTCGGCCCGGACGGCGTCCTGTCGGCGATGACCGCCGGGACCCTCCCGTCCGACGTCGTCACGGTTCCGTTGCTGCGTAAGGACGTCCCCGAGCCGCGGGCCGCGCTCGCCGGGCTGGGCGGCCTGCACGTCACCGGCGTCCGCGTCGACTGGGCCGCGGTGCTGGCCGGCGGCCGGCGGACCGCGCTGCCGACGTACGCGTTCCAGCGGGAACGCTTCTGGCCGAAGGGTGGCGCGACGCCTCGCGGCGACGCCACCGCCGCGGGCCTCGGCGTCGGCGGCCACCCGATGGTCGGCGCCGTGGTGCGCCCGGCCGGGTCGGGCGAGATCCTGCTGACCAGCCGGCTGTCCGTGTCCGGGCACCCGTGGCTGGCCGGGCACGTCGTCGGCGGCAGCGTGGTGCTGCCCGGCACCGTCTTCGCCGAACTCGCCCTGCGGGCCGGCGACGAAGCCGGGACGCCGTGCCTGGAAGAGCTCACGCTCACCGCGCCCCTGGTCCTGCCCGGCCGCGGCGGCGTCCAGGTGCAGCTGCGCGTGGCCGAGCCGGCCGGCGACGGACGTCGCGCACTCACCGTCTACTCGCGACCCGAAGACGCCGACGACCTGGCGTGGATCCAGCACGCCACCGGTGTGTTCGGCCCGGCCCGTCCGGCGGCCACCTTCGACGCCGCGGAGTGGCCGCCTGCCGGCGCCACCGAAGTGGACCTCGACGGCCACTACGAGCGTCTCACCGACGCCGGTCTGGCCTACACCGGAGCCTTTCGCGGCCTGACCGCCGCGTGGCAGCTCGGTGACGACGTCTTCGCCGACGTCGCGCTCCCGAGCGACGAGGCGGGGGAGGCGGGCGCGTTCGGCCTGCACCCGGCCCTGTTCGACGCCTGCCTGCACGCGATCGGCTTGCTGGGCACCGAGAGCGGTGCCGCCGAGCTGCCGTTCGCCTGGGAAGGCGTCCAGCTGCACGCGACCGGCGCGGCCACCGTCCGGGTCCGGATCTCCCGGTCCGGCGCGGGTGTCGCGATCGCCGTCGCCGACCCGGCCGGGCAGCCGGTCGCGGAGGCCGCCTCGCTGCGGCTGCGCCCGCTGACCGCGTCGCGTCCCGGCCCGGTGGGCCAGGAACACCTGTACCGGCTCACGTGGACCCCGCTGACCGCGACGCCGTCCGGCTTCGCCACGGCCGGTGTCCTGGGCGACACGACCGAAGTCCTGACCACAGCGGGAATCGAGACGGCCTTCGCCGACGTCGAAGCGGCCGCAGTGGCCGCACCAGACCTGGTGGTCCTCCCGCTTCTCGACCAGCCGCACGACGACGCGGCCGAGTCCGCCCGGGCCCTGACCGTCCGCACCCTCGCTCTCCTCCAGGAGTGGCTCGCCGAGGATCGGCTCCGGGAGACCCGGCTCGTCGTCCTCACCCGCGGGGCCACCGACGGCGACCCCGCCGCGGCCGCCGTCTGGGGGCTCGTGCGCTCCGCGCAGGCCGAGCACCCGGGCCGCGTCACGCTGGTCGACCTCGCCGACGACACAACCGGCCTGGCCGCTGCTCTCGCCACGGACGAACCGCAGGTCGTCCTGCGCGACGGTGAGGTGCACGGTGGCCGGCTCGCCCGCGTCGCCGTGGCCGAAGCCGAGGCTTTCGGCGACCCCGACGGCACCGTCCTGATCACCGGCGGCACCGGGGGACTGGGCGCGCTGTTCGCCCGGCACCTGGCCTCCGAACACGGCATGCGCCGGCTGCTGCTGGTCAGCCGCAGCGGTGGCGACGTCGACGAGGTCACCGCGCTGATCGCCGAACTCGCCGCGCACGGCACCGAAGCGAGCGTCGCCGCGTGCGACGTCGCCGACCGGGACGCCCTCGCCGCGCTGCTGGCCGGGATCCCGGCCGAGCACCCGCTGACCGCCGTCGTGCACAGTGCGGGCGTCGTCGACGACGGCGTCCTCGACTCCTTGACCGCCGACCGCTTCGACCGCGTGCTGCGGCCGAAGGCCCAGGGCGCGTGGAACCTGCACGAGCTGACCAAGGACCTCGGCCTGACGTCGTTCGTGGTGTTCTCCTCGGTCGCCGGCACCGTCGGCACCGCGGGCCAGGCGAACTACGCCGCGGCCAACGCGTTCCTCGACGCGCTCGCCCGCCGCCGCCAAGCCGCAGGCCTGCCCGCCACCTCGCTCGCCTGGGGCCCGTGGGCCGCGGGCAGCGGCATGACGAGCGCGCTGACCGACGCCGACCTCGCGCGGATGGCCCGCGCCGGTACCCCGGCCATCCCGGCGGAGCTGGGCACGCGGCTGTTCGACGCGGCCCTGGCCGCCGGCGTGCCCGACCTCGCGCCGGTCCACCTCGACCTGCCCGTGCTGCGGGCCATGGGCGAGGTCCCGCCGATCCTGCGCGGCCTGATCCGCGTCCCGCTGCGCCGGTCCGCCGCCGCGGCGGGTGGCGAAGCCGCGGTCGGTCTCGTCCGCCGGCTCGGCGCGCTCGACGAGGCCGGGCGCGTCCGGGCCCTGCGCGAGCTGATCACCGCGCAGGTCGCCCAGGTCCTCGGGCACGCCGACACCGGCGGGCTCGACGCCGACCAGACGTTCCAGCAGCTCGGTTTCGACTCGCTGACCGCCCTGGAGCTGCGCAACCGGCTCGACGGCGCGACCGGCGTCCGGCTCAGCGCCACCGCCGTGTTCGACTACCCGACCATCGCCGCGCTCGGCGGGCACCTCCTGGAAGCGCTGCTCGGTTCCGGCGCGGTGACCGACGAAACCGCCGTGCCCGCCGCCGTCGCGGGCGACCCGATCGTCATCGTCGGCATGAGCTGCCGGTTCCCGGGCGGGGTCTCCTCGCCCGAAGACCTGTGGCAGCTGCTGACCGAGGAGCGGGACGCGATCACGGCGTTCCCGGCCAACCGCGGCTGGGACATCGCCTCGCTCTACCACCCGGACCCCGACAACCCCGGCACGACCTACACCCGCGAAGGCGGTTTCCTGCACAACGCGGGGGAGTTCGACCCGGAGTTCTTCGGGATGAACCCGCGTGAGGCGCTGGCCACCGACGCCCAGCAGCGGCTGCTGCTGGAGACCGGCTGGGAGGCCGTCGAGGGCGCCGGGATCGACCCGGCCACCCTGCGCGGCAGCCGCACCGGCGTGTTCGTCGGCGTGATGTACAACGACTACGGCCTGACGCTGAACCACATGGCCGACACCGACGGCTACGAGAGCAACGGCAGCTCGCCGAGCGTCGCCTCGGGCCGGGTCGCCTACACCTTCGGCTTCGAAGGCCCGACCCTGACCGTCGACACGGCGTGCTCGTCGTCGCTGGTCACCCTGCACCTGGCCGCGCAGGCGCTGCGCAACGGCGAGTGCGGGCTGGCGCTGGCCGGCGGCGCGACCGTGATGGCCACGCCCGGCACGTTCGTCGGGTTCAGCCGCCAGCGCGGCCTCGCCACCGACGGCCGCTGCAAGGCGTTCTCCGACGACGCCGACGGCCTGGGCTTCGCCGAGGGCGTCGGGATGCTGCTGCTGGAGCGGATGTCCGACGCGCGGCGCAACGGCCACGAGATCCTCGCGGTCGTCCGCGGCTCGGCGATCAACTCCGACGGCGCGTCCAACGGCCTCACCGCGCCCAACGGGCCGTCGCAGCAGCGGGTCATCCGCCAGGCGCTGGCCGCGGCCGGACTGTCCACTTCGGACATCGACGCGATCGAGGCGCACGGCACCGGCACCAAGCTCGGCGACCCGATCGAGGCGCAGGCGCTCATCGCGACCTACGGCCGCGACCGGGAGCACCCGCTGCCGATCGGCTCGGTCAAGTCCAACATCGGGCACACGCAGGCCGCCGCCGGCGTGGCGGGGATCATCAAGATGGTCCTCGCCATGCGCCACGGCGTCCTGCCGCGCTCGCTGCACGCGGCCACCCCGTCGTCCCACGTGGACTGGCAGGACAGCGGCGTCGAGGTGCTGTCGCAGGCCCGGCCGTGGCCGGACGCCGGCCGCGTGCGCCGCGCGGCGGTGTCGTCCTTCGGCATCAGCGGCACCAACGCCCACACCGTGCTCGAAGCCGCCCCCGCGCCGGCCCCCGCGCCCGCTTCGGAGACACCGCCGGCGATCGTGCCGTGGGTGCTCTCGGGCCGGACGTCGGCCGCCCTGCGCGGTCAGGCGGAGCGGGTGCTGGCGCACCTACCCGAGCACGCGGACGCGGCCGCGATCGGCCGCGCGCTGGCCGGCCGTTCGGCGTTCGCGCACCGGGCCGTCCTGGTCGGCGAGGACCGGGCGGGGCTGACGGCCGCGCTCACCGCCGTCGCCGCCGGGGAGGCCGCGCCGGACGTCGTGACCGGCCGCACCTTCGGCACCCGCGCCCCGGCGTTCGTCTTCCCGGGCCAGGGCTCGCAGTGGGCCGGGATGGCCCGCGACCTGCTGGCCGCGTCCCCGGTCTTCGCCGGGACGATGGCCGAGTGCGCCGCGGCGCTGTCCGAGTTCGTCGACTGGTCGCTGCTCGAAGTCCTGGAGGACGACGAGGCCTTGCAGGAGGTCGACATCGTCCAGCCCGCGCTGTGGGCGGTGATGGTGTCGCTGGCCGCGCTGTGGCGCGAGTTCGGCGTCGAGCCCGCCGCCGTGGTCGGGCACTCGCAGGGCGAGATCGCCGCGGCCTGCGTCGCGGGCGCCCTGAGCCTGTCCGACGGCGCCCGGGTAGTTGCCCTGCGCAGTCGTTTGATCAGGCAGAAGCTCGCCCGCACCGGCGTGATGCTGTCGATCGTGGCGCCGGCCGACGACGTCCGTGCCCTGGTGGCGGACCTCGGTGACGAGGTCTCGATCGCCGCGGTCAACGGGCCGAAGCTGGTCACCGTCTCCGGCGACGAAGGCGCGCTGACCGCGTTGGAGAAGCGCCTCTCGGCCGCCGGCATGATGCGCTGGCGCCTGGCCGGGGTGAACTTCGCCGCGCACTCGCCGCAGGTGGAACTGCTCGAGGACGACCTGCTGGAGCAGCTGGCGCCGATCACGCCGCGCAGCAGCACCGTGCGGTTCTACTCGTCCGTGACCGGCGGGCTGCTGGACACGGCCGAGCTGGACGCCCGGTACTGGTACCGCAACATCCGCCAGACCGTGCTGTTCGGCGACGCGTCCGCGGCGATGGTCGCCGACGGGACCGCGGCGTTCATCGAGCCCAGCCCGAGCCCGGTGCTGAAGATGGCGCTGGAGCAGACCATGGACCCCACCGGCGAGCCGCTAGTGTTCCAGGAGACCCTGCGCACCGGCGAGGGTGACTGGCGCCGGATGGTGACCGCGGTCGCCGGGGCGCACGCCCAGGGCGTCACGATCGACTGGCGTGCCTACTTCGACCGCGCCGGCGTCACCACCGGCGTCCCGCTGCCGACGTACGCCTTCCAGCGCAAGAACTACTGGCCCGAGGCCCAAGCGAAGGCCGCGCCCGAAGCGGGGGAGAGCGCGGCGGACGCGCGGCTGTGGAGCACGGTCGCCGCCGCCGACGTCGACACCCTGGCTTCGGTGCTGGACGTCGACCGCACGGCGCTGGACTCCGTCCTGCCCGCGCTGACGTCGTGGCGGGAGAAGCTGCGCAGCGACGCCGCGATCGACCGCTGGTGGTACCGGATCGACTGGACGCCGTTGAAGGTGCCGGCGGAAGCCGCGGTGCCGGGCCGGTGGCTCGCCGTAATCGCCGAGGGCACCGAGGACCAGCCGTGGGTCGGCCGGGTGCTCGGCGCGCTGCCCGGTGACGTCACGGTGCTGCCGGTCGCCGAACCCGACCCGGTCGCCCTGGCGGCCCGGATCGAGGCGCTGCCCGGCTCGTTCGACGGCGTCGTCTCGTTGCTGGCCCTGCGCTCCGAACCGCTGCCGGGCGCACCGACGGCCCCGGCCGGGATGACGCTCACCGCCGTCCTGGTCCAGGCGCTGGTCCAGGAGGTCGACCGGTTCGGCGCCGGGGTCCGGCTGTGGTGCCTGACCCGTGAGGCTCTGGGCGTCGAGGACCATCCGGCGGCGCCGGACACCGTCGAGCAGGCCGCGGTCTGGGGCTTCGGCCGCACCGTCGCGCTGGAGCTGTCCGCGGCCTGGGGCGGCATGGTCGACCTCACGGCCGACCCGAGCGAGGCCGACCTCAAGAACCTGCCGCTCGTGCTCGCCGGGATCGACGGCGAGGACCAGGTGTGCCTGCGGACCGGCCGGATCCTCGGCCGGCGGCTGCGCCGCACCACCGCGGCCGAGACTCCGGTCATCACCCCGGCGCTGGCCGGGCCCGGCACGGTCCTGGTCACCGGCGGCACCGGCGCGCTCGGCGCCGAGACCGCGCGCTGGCTCGCCGACGCCGGTGTCAAGCGGCTGGTGCTGACCAGCCGCCGCGGCCCGGACGCACCGGGTGCTGCCGAGCTGGTCGAAGACCTGGCCGCGCGGGGCGCCGAGGCGGCCGTCGTGGCCTGCGACGTCGCCGAACGCGACCAGCTCGCCGCGATGCTCGACGCGATCCCGGCCGAGCACCCGCTGCGCGGTGTCGTCCACTCCGCCGGCGTCCCGCAGGGCGGCGCCGACGTCGTCGCCCTGACCCTCGACGACGTCGAAGCGGTCCTCAAGTCCAAGGTGGCCGGGGCCCGGCTGCTCGACGAGCTCGTCGGGGACCGGGAGCTCGACTTCTTCGTGCTGTACTCGTCGGTCGCCGGCATGCTCGGCAGCGGCAAGCAGAGCGCCTACGCCGCGGCCAACGCCTACCTGAACGCGCTGGCCGAAGACCGGGTGCGCCGCGGGCTGCGCGGCACCTCACTCGGCTGGGGCCTGTGGGGCGAGACCGGGATGGCGATGCAGGGCGACATGCTCGACCACATGCAGCGCCACGGCCTGGTCCCGCTGGCCCCGGCCGAGGCGATGACGGCGTTCGGCCGCGCCCTGGGCTTCCAGGGCTCCGTGCTGGCCGCGGACTTCGACTGGAGCCGCTTCGCCCAGACGTTCACCCTGCCCCGCCAGAGCGCGCTGCTGAGCGAGCTGCCCGAGGTCCGGCAGGCGCTGGGCGCGGACACGATCGTCGAACGCGACGCCGTCGTGGCCGAGGCGACCCTGCACGAGGAACTGACCCACCTGGAACCGGCGGAGCGGCGCGAGGCGCTGCTGACGCTGGTGCGCTCGATCGCCGCCGAGCTGCTCGGTTACGGCGACGGGTCGGACATCGAGCCGGCGCAGGCGTTCCGGGAGATGGGCGTCGACTCGCTCGCCGCCGTCGAGGTCCGGAACGTGCTGGCGGAGCGGACGGGCGTGCGGCTGGCCTCGACGCTCGTGTTCGACTACCCGACCGCGAACGCCATCGCCGGGCACCTCCACCGCGAGCTGTTCGGTGACGTCGACGACGTTCCGCTGTCCGAGGAGGAGACCCGCGTCCGGAAGTTCCTGGCGGCGGTCTCGTTCGACCAGCTCCGCTCGCTGGGCCTGATGGACCTGCTCGTGGAGGCGGTCGACCGGTCGGAGCGGACCTACGACGAGGAATCCGCGGCGGAGACCGGCGACGACGGCGATATCGGCGACATGGATGCGGACGATCTCGTCCGCTTCGTGCTGGGCGGACAGGACTGAGAGCAGCGGGTCTAGGCCGGATGGCGGCCCCGGTGACGGGCAACAACTAGACGTTTCCGGGTCTGCCGTGCGGTTGACTCACTCGCCAAGAAGGACGTTCGCCCGCCGCCGGTCCAGAGGAGAACGCCGACGCGGTGGCGCTACCCAGGTAACCGTCAACACCGATGCGCTCACCGTGGAGAAGACTATGCCGGCCGGGTCCGATCGAGTTGTCGAGGCGTTGCGCGTCGCGGTGCAGGAGAACCAGCAGCTGCGGCGACAGAACCAGAATCTCCTCTCGACGTCGAGCGAGCCCGTCGCGATCGTCGCGATGAGCTGCCGCTACCCGGGCGGGGTCGAATCCCCGGACGAGCTGTGGCGGCTGGTCGCCGACGGGGTCGACGCGGTGTCCGGCTTCCCGGACGGCCGCGGCTGGCCCGAGAGCGCCCACCAGGGCGGGTTCCTGCACCAGGCCGGTGACTTCGACCCGGCGTTCTTCGGCATCTCGCCGCGGGAAGCGCTGGCGATGGACCCGCAGCAGCGGATCGTGCTGGAGCTGGCCTGGGAAGCGTTCGAGCGGGCCGGGATCGACCCCGGCAGCCTCGAAGGCAGCACCGGCGGCGTGTTCGTCGGCGCGGCGTCCCAGGACTACGGCCGCGGCCTCGCCGCGCTGCCCGACGGCGTCGAGGGCTACCTGGTCACCGGCACCGAATGCTCGGTCATCTCCGGCCGGATCGCCTACTTCTACGGCCTGGAAGGCCCGGCCGTCACGGTCGACACCGCCTGCTCGTCGTCGCTGGTCGCGCTGCACTGGGCCGCCCGTTCGCTGCGGGCCCGCGAGTGCTCGCTGGCCCTGGCCGGCGGCGTCACGGTGATGGCGACGCCCGGCCTGTACGGGGAGTTCGACCGGCAGGGCGGCCTCGCCTCCGACGGCCGCTGCAAGTCGTTCGCCGACGCGGCCGACGGCGCCGGGTTCTCCGAAGGCGCCGGGATGCTCCTGCTGGAACGGCTGTCCGACGCGCGGCGCAACGGCCACCAGGTGCTCGCCGTGCTCCGCGGGTCCGCGGTGAACTCCGACGGCGCGTCCAACGGCATCACCGCCCCCAACGGCCCGTCGCAGCAGCGCGTGATCCGCCAGGCCCTCGACAACGCCGGGCTCGCGCCCGCCGACATCGACACCGTCGAGGCCCACGGCACCGGCACGGTGCTCGGCGACCCGATCGAGGCCCAGGCCCTGCTGGCCACCTACGGCGGCGACCGGCCGACCGACCGGCCGCTGTGGCTGGGCTCCTTCAAGTCGAACGTCGGTCACACGCAGTCCGCGGCCGGCGTCGGCGGCATCATCAAGATGATCATGGCGATGCGCCACGGCGTCCTGCCCAAGACCCTGCACGTCGACGCCCCGACGTCCCATGTGGACTGGACCGCCGGCGCCGTCTCGCTGCTCACCGAGCAGCGGCCGTGGCCGGAGACCGGGAAACCGCGCCGCGCGGCCGTGTCGTCGTTCGGCATCAGCGGCACGAACGCGCACATCATCCTCGAACAACCCGGCGACACCCCCGTCGAAGCCGCCGAGCCGCAGCGCGCGCCCGCCGGGTATTTGTGGCCGATCTCCGGGCGCATCGCGGACGCCGTCCGCGATCAAGCCGCGCGCCTGCTCACGCACCTCGACGACCACGCCGACGTCACCGCCCTCGACGTCGCCTGCTCGCTGGCGGACACCCGCGTCGCGTTCCCGCAGCGGGCCGTCGTCACCGGCGCCACCCGCGACGAGCTCCTCGACGGCCTGCGCGCGCTCGCCGCCGGAAACGTCGCCCCCGGGGTGCACGCCGGTTCGGCGCTGCACACCGGCGACGCGGCGTTCCTGTTCACCGGCCAGGGCTCGCAGCGGGCCGGGATGGGCCGCACCCTCGCGGCCGCGTTCCCGGTGTTCGCCGCGGCCCTCGACGAGATCCTCGCGCTGCTCGACCCGGCCGTCCGCGACGCGCTGACCGGCGACGGCGAATCCGCTTTGGACGGTACCGGCGTCGCTCAGCCCGCCCTCTTCGCCTTCGAAGTCGCGCTCTACCGCCTGCTCGAATCCCTCGGCGTGCGTCCCGCCTTCGTCGCCGGCCACTCGGTCGGCGAGATCGCCGCGGCCCACGTCGCCGGGGTGCTGTCCCTGGCCGACGCGTGCACCCTCGTCTCCGCCCGCGGCCGGCTCATGCAGGCCCTGCCGGACGGCGGCGTGATGGTCGCCGTGCAGGCCGCCGAGGCCGACGTGCTGCCGCTGCTGACCGACGGCGTCGCGATCGCGGCCGTCAACGGCCCGCAGGCCGTGGTGCTCTCCGGCACCGAGGACGCCGTGCTGGCCGTGGCCGGGCAGTTCGAGAAGACCAAGCGGCTCAAGGTGTCCCACGCCTTCCACTCGCCGCTGATGGACCCGATCCTCGACCAGTTCCGCGGGGTGCTGCTCGGGCTGAAGTTCGCCGCCCCGACGATCCCGTTCGCCGCGAACGGTGACGTGTCCACTGTGGACTACTGGGTCTCGCACGTGCGCGACGCCGTCCGGTTCGCCGACACGGTCGCGGACCTCGTGTCCCGCGGCGCCCGCACCTTCCTCGAGGTCGGCCCGGACGCGACGCTGTCCGCGATGACGGCCGAGCTGCTCGACCCCGCGCTCGACACCGACTGCATCCCCGCGTCACGCCGTGGCCGCGACGAGACGACCACGCTGCTCTCCGCCCTGGCGCGCTGGCACGTCCGCGGCGGCAAGTTCGACTGGACGGCGTGGCACGAGGGCACCGGTGCCCGGACGATCGAGCTGCCGACGTACGCCTTCCAGCGCCGCACCTACTGGCTCGAAGCCGGCACCGGCGGCGACCTCAGCCGGCTCGGCTTCGACGCGGCCGGGCACCCGCTGCTCGGCGCCGCCGTGGAGCTGCCCGAATCGGGCGGGTTCCTGTTCGCCGGCCAGCTGTCGGTGAACCGCCAGCCGTGGCTGGGCCAGCACGTCGTGCTCGGCGCGAAGCTCCTGCCCGGCACGGCGTTCCTGGAGCTGGCCGGCCGCGCCGGTGCCCAGGTCGGCTGCGCCCGCGTCGAAGAGCTGACCCTCGCGGCCCCGCTGGTCCTGCCCGCGACGACCGGGGTGCGGCTGCAGGTCGTCGTCGGCCCGCTCGACGTCGACGGCAGCCGCTCGCTGAGCGTCTTCTCACAGCAGGACGACGGCGACGCCCAGACCTGGGTGCGGCACGCGAGCGGCCGCCTCGGTGTCGGCGGCGCCGTGGTCGCCACGGTCGGCCCGCAGTGGCCGCCCGCCGGGGCCGAGCCGATCGTCCTCGACGGCTTCTACGACGGGCTCGTCGACCAGGGCCTGGACTACGGCCCGGCGTTCCGCGGCCTGCGTGCCGCCTGGCGCGTCGGCGAGGAGATCTACGCCGAGGTCGCGCTGCCGCCGGAGCACGAGGCCGAGGCGTCGTCGTTCGGCCTGCACCCGGCGCTGCTGGACGCGGTCCTGCACGCGTCGGCCCACTACGAAGACCGCGACGGCCTCCCGTTCTCCTGGCGCGGCGTCGGCGTGCACCCCTCGCACGCCTCGACACTGCGGGCCCGGCTCGCCCCGGCGGGCGACAACGCGGTATCCGTCGAGGTCACCGACACCGCGGGCAACCCCGTGCTGGCGGCGGAGTCGCTCACCTTCCGCGCGGTCAGCGCCGGCGAAGTCCGCGCCACCCGCCACGATTCGCTGTTCCGCACGGTGTGGACGCCGGTCCCGGCCGTCTCGATGACCAAGCCCGCCGACGACGCGGACTGGGTGCTCCTGGGCCACGGCGCGGACTTCGGCTTCTCCGCCCCGGCCGTGTTCGACGACCTGCGCACGATCCGGATCGCCGCCGACACCCCGCCCGCCGTCGTGCTGGCCCCGCTCCCGCCGACCGGCGAGGGCGACGCGGCCGCGGCCCACGCCGCCACCTCCTGGGCCCTCGAACTGCTGCAGAGCTGGCTGGCCGACGAAGACTTCGCCCGCTCGCGGCTGGTGTTCGTCACCAGCGGCGCCGAGGCGGTCCTCCCGGACGACGACGTCGATCCCGCCGCCGCCGCGGTCTGGGGCCTCGTGCGCGCGGCCCAGGCCGAGCACCCCGAGCGGTTCGTGCTGGTCGACGTCACCGACCCCGACGACCTGGCCGCGGTCCTGCCGCGGCTGCTCGGCTCCGGCGAGTCCCAGGCCGCGATCCGCGACGGCGGCATCGTGCTGCCGCGGCTGGCCCGCCTGCCCGTCGGCGCCGAGCCCACCACACCGCGCATCCCGGACGGCGCCACGGTCCTCGTCACCGGCGGCACCGGGGGACTGGGCGGGCTGGTCGCGAAGCACCTGGTCACCGAACACGGCGTCCGGCACCTGCTGCTCGCCGGCCGCCGCGGCCCGGACGCGCCCGGCGCGGCCGACCTCGTCGCCGACCTGGCCGCGCTCGGCGCGCAGGCGTCCGTGGTGGCGTGCGACGCCGCCGACCGTGACGCGCTGACCGCGCTGCTGGGCTCGATCCCGGCGGAGCACCCGCTCGGCGCCGTCGTGCACACCGCCGGCGTCCTCGACGACGGCGTCATCGAAACCCTGACACCCGAGCGCGTCGCCACCGTCTTCCGCGCCAAGGTCGACGCGGCCTGGGCGCTGCACGAACTGACCCGCGACCACGACCTCGGCGCGTTCGTCCTGTTCTCCTCGGCCGCCGGCGTGCTCGGCAGCCCCGGCCAGGGCAACTACGCCGCCGCCAACGCCTTCCTCGACGCGCTCGCCCAGCGCCGCCGCGCGCTCGGGCTGCCGGGCCTGTCCCTGGCCTGGGGCGCCTGGGCCGGTGACGCGGGCATGGCCGCGCACCTGTCCGACGCCGACCACCGCCGCCTGGCCGCGGCCGGCCTGCCGTCCCTCGACCCCGCCCAGGGCCTCGCGCTGTTCGACGCCGCGCTGGCCGAGAACGAACCCGCCGTGCTGCCGATGCGCGTGGACCTCGCCGCCCTGCGCGGCCGCCCGGGCATCCCGCCGCTGCTGCGCGGGCTCGTGCCCGGTGGCGGCCGGCCGGCCGCCGGCGCGGTCCCGGCGTCCGCGCTGGCCGAACGCCTCGGCGCGCTGGACCCGGCCGACCGGGCCCGCGTCCTCGAAGACCTCGTCCGCGCCGAAGCGGGCCTCGTGCTCGGCTACGCGGCGACCGACACCGTCGACGTCCGCAGCGCGTTCAAGGACCTCGGCTTCGACTCCCTGACGGCGGTCGAGCTGCGCAACCGCCTCGACGCCGCGACCGGTCTGCGCCTGCCCGCGACGCTCGTCTTCGACTACCCGACGCCCGAAGCCCTGGCCACCCACCTCGACCGGGAACTGACCGGCGCCGCCGCAGAGACCACGGACACGCCGACGACGCTGCGGCCGGTGTCCGACGACCCGATCGTCATCGTCGGCATGGGCTGCCGCTACCCGGGCGGCGTCGGCTCGCCGGAAGACCTCTGGGGTCTGGTCGACGGCGGCGTCGACGCGGTGTCCGGCTTCCCGGTCAACCGCGGCTGGGACGTCGAAGGCCTCTACAACCCCGATCCCGACCACCCGGGGACGTCCTACACCCGCAGCGGTGGTTTCCTGCACGACGCGGGGCAGTTCGACCCGGCGTTCTTCGGGATGAGCCCGCGCGAAGCCATCGCCACGGACTCGCAGCAGCGGCTGCTGCTCGAGGTCTCCTGGGAAGCCGTCGAGCGTGCCGGGGTCGACCCGGTGTCGCTGCGCGGCTCCCGGACCGGCGTGTTCGTCGGCGTGATGTACTCCGACTACGGGATGCTCTTGCAGGGCAGCCCGGAAGCCGAGGCCTACCAAGGAAACGGCAGCGCGCCGAGCGTCGCGTCGGGCCGGATCGCCTACACGATGGGCCTCGAAGGACCCACGGTCACCGTCGACACCGCGTGCTCGTCGTCGCTGGTCGCGCTGCATTGGGCCGCGCAGGCGCTGCGGCAGGGGGAGTGCTCCCTGGCCCTGGCGGGCGGCGTCACCGTGATGTCGACGCCCGGCTCGTTCATCGCCTCCAGCCGCCAGCGCGGCATCGCCGAAGACGGCCGCTGCAAGTCCTTTTCGGACACCGCCGACGGCGTCGGCTGGTCCGAAGGCGCCGGCATCCTCGTGCTGGAGCGGATGTCGGACGCGCGTCGCAACGGCCACGACATCCTCGCCGTCGTGCGCGGCTCGGCGGTCAACTCCGACGGCGCGTCCAACGGCCTGACCGCCCCCAACGGCCCCTCGCAGCAACGCGTGATCCGCCAGGCGCTCGCCGCGTCCGGACTGTCCACTTCGGACGTCGACGTCGTCGAGGCGCACGGCACCGGCACCACCCTGGGCGACCCGATCGAGGCCCAGGCGCTGCTCGCCACCTACGGCCAGGACCGTGAGACCCCGCTGCGGCTGGGCTCGATCAAGTCCAACATCGGCCACGCGCAGGCCGCCGCGGGCGTCGCCGGGATCATCAAGATGGTCCAGGCGATGCGCCACGAAACAATGCCGCGCACCCTGCACGTCACCGAGCCCTCGACGCACGTCGAATGGGCCGCCGGGAACGTCGAGCTGCTCACCGACGCCCAGCCGTGGCCCTCGCCCGGCCGCCCCCGCCGCGCGGGCATCTCGTCGTTCGGCATCAGCGGCACCAACGCCCACACCATCATCGAAGAGCCGCCCGCCCCGACGCCCGCCGTCGTGGAAACGGCCGAACCGGCTTGTGTCCCGCTGGTCGTCACCGGCCGCACGCCGGACGCGCTGCGCGACCAGGTCGCCCGCCTGCTCGACGTCGTCGGCGCGACCCCGCTGGCCGACCTCGGGTTCTCGCTCGCCACCACACGCTCCGCGTTCGACCACCGCGCCGTCGTCCGCGCGACCGACACCGCGTCGGCCGCCGTCGGCCTGGCCGCGCTGGCCGCCGGACGCCCGTCTCCGCTGGTCAGCCTGGGTGAGGCCAAGTCGATCCCGAAGACGGCGTTCGTCTTCACCGGCCAGGGCGCCCAGCGGCCCGGGATGACCCGCGGGCTCTACGAGCGGTACCCGGTCTTCGCCACCGCCCTCGACGAGCTGCTCGACCGCCTCGACTCTCGCGTGCGGGACGTCCTGTGGTCGGACGACGCCGAAGCGTTGTCCCGCACCGAGTTCGCCCAGCCCGCGTTGTTCGCCGTCGAGGTCGCGCTGGCCAAGCTGCTCACCGCCTGGGGCGTCCGGCCCGACTTCGTCGCCGGCCACTCCGTCGGCGAGATCGCCGCCGCGCACATCGCCGGGGTGCTGTCTCCGGACGACGCCTGCACGCTGGTCACGGCGCGCGCGTCGCTGATGCAGCAGCTCGAACCGGGCGGCGCGATGGTCGCCGTCCGCGCCACCGAGGACGAGGTCGCGCCGTACCTGGGCGACGACGTCGCGCTCGCGGCCGTCAACGGGCCGCGCTCAGTCGTGCTTTCCGGCACCGAGGCCGCCGTGCTCGCCGCCGCGAGCCACTTCGAGGAGACCAAACGCCTGACGGTCTCGCACGCGTTCCACTCGGCGCTGATGGACCCGATGCTGCCCGCGTTCCGCGAGGTCGTGGCGGGACTGACCTTCAGCGCCCCGGCGGTACCGCTGATCGCCGACGGCGACGTCACCGACCCGGAACGCTGGGTCGCCCACGTCCGCGAACCCGTCCGCTTCGGCGCCGTCACCACCCGGCTGCGCGAGGCCGGGACCGGCCTGTTCGTCGAGGTCGGGCCGGACGCCGTCCTGTCCGCGATGGTCACCGAGATCCTCCCCGACGTGCCCGCGGTCGCCGTGGCCCGCCGCAACCGCGACGACGTCGAGACACTCGTCGGCGCCCTCGGGCAGCTGTCCGTCGAGGGCGTCCGCGTCGACTGGCCCGCCTTCTACGCCGGCACCGGCGCCCGCCGCGTCGCGCTGCCGACCTACGCCTTCCAGCACGAGTGGTTCTGGCCGCCGACCGCCCCGGCCCAGCCGGCCGGCGGCGGCGACGCCGAGTTCTGGGACGCCGTGGACCGCCACGACGTCACCGGCCTGGCCGCCCGCCTCGACGTCGACGACGCCTCGCTCGGCGCGATCCTGCCCGCGCTGTCGTCCTACCGCCGCTCCCGCGCCGACGAGTCCCTTGTGGACAGATGGCGCTACCGCGCGACCTGGACCCCGGTCAACGCCGGCCGCTCCGGCACCCTCGACTCGTGGCTCGTGGTCGTCCCGGCCACACTGGCCGACGACCCGTGGGTCGCGACCGTCGCCGGCTACTTCGGCACGGAACCCCTGGCCCTCGACCCGGCGCTGGATCGCACCGAGGTCGCCGCGCTCCTGCCGAACGACGCCACCGGGGTGCTTTCCCTGCTGGCGCTGGACGAATCCGGCTTCCCCGGCGTCCCGGCCGGGCTGACCGCGACGACCACGCTGCTGCAGGCCCTCGGGGACGCCGGGGTCGGCGCGCCGCTGTGGTGCGTGACCCGCGAAGCCGTCGCCGTCTCGCCCGGCGAGCCGGTCGCCCACGCCGCCCAGGCCGCCGTCTGGGGCCTGGGCCGTGCCGCGGCGCTCGAACTGCCCCAGCGCTGGGGCGGCCTGATCGACCTCCCGGGCGACCTCGACGCCGAGGTGCCTCGACGTCTCTCCGCCGCGCTGGCCGGTGCCGACGGCGAGAACCAGCTGGCGATCCGCCCGGCCGGGGTGTTCGGCCGCCGCCTCGTCGCCGCTCCGGTCACCACCCGCCGGTCCCGCGCCGACGTCACCGGTGGCACCACCCTGATCACCGGCGGCACCGGCGCCCTCGGCGCCGTGACGGCCCGGCTGCTGGCCCGCGCCGGCCGCGCCCACCTGCTGCTGCTCAGCCGCCGCGGCACCGACGCGCCCGGCGCGCCGGAACTCCGTGACGAGCTGGTCGAGCTGGGCGCCGAGGTGACGATCGCCGCGTGCGACGTCGCCGACCGCGCCGCCCTCGCCGCCGTGCTGGCCACCATCCCCGAGGACCGGCCGCTGACCGAGGTCGTGCACACCGCCGGTGTGCTCGACGACGCCGTTCTCGACTCGCTCACCCCCGAGCGGTTCGCCGCCGTGCACCGCGCCAAGGTCACGTCGGCGGTGCACCTGCACGAGCTGACCCGCACCGCCGACCTCGCGAACTTCGTGCTGTTCTCCTCGGTCGCCGGCACCTTGGGATCGGCCGGCCAGGCGGTCTACGCGGCCGCGAACACGACCCTCGACGCGCTCGCCGAGCACCGCCGCGGCCTCGGCCTGACCGCGACCTCGGTCGCGTGGGGCCCGTGGGCCGGCGACGGCATGCTCGAAGCCGGGGTCGCCGAGCGCGCCCGTCGCGGCGGCCTCGCGCCGATGGACCCGGACCGCGCGGGCGCCGCGCTGGAGCGCGCGCTCGGGCACGACGACACCACGGTCGCCGTCGCCGACATCGACTGGAACCGTTACGCACCAGTGCTTTCCGGGCTGCGGCCGAGCCCGCTGCTCAGCGGCATCCCGGCGGCGAAGGACGTCCTGGCGGCGTTGCGCGGCTCGTCGCCGCGCGGCGACGAAGGCCTTCGCGCCCGCTTGGCGGCCGTGCCCGAGCACGACCGGTTCGACTTCCTGCTCGGCCTGCTGCTGGAGCAGGTCGCCCTGGTCCTCGGGCACGCCGGGACCGGCGGTGTCGCGGCCGACCGCGCGTTCCGCGACCTCGGTTTCGACTCGCTCACCGCCGTCGAACTCCGCAACACGCTGACCCTGGCGACCGGGCTCGACCTGCCGCCGTCGCTGGTCTTCGACCACCCGACCCCGGAAGTCCTGACCGAGTACCTGCTCGGCGAGCTGGCCGGCACCCTCGAAACGCCGGTCCGCTCGGTGACCGGCGGAGCGGCGGCGGACGACGACCCGATCGTCATCGTCGGCATGGGCTGCCGGTTCCCCGGCGGCGTCGACGGGCCCGAGGACTACTGGCGCCTGCTCGCCGGCGGCGAGGACGGCATCACGGCGTTCCCGGCCGACCGCGGCTGGGACCTGGGCATGCTGGCCTCGGGGTACGAATACGCGCTGACCGGCGGTTTCCTCGACGGCGTGGCGGGTTTCGACGCCGACTTCTTCGGCATCTCGCCGCGCGAAGCCGTCGCGATGGACCCGCAGCAGCGGCTGCTGCTGGAAGTCTCGTGGGAAGCGCTGGAGCGCGCCGGCATCGATCCGGCGACCCTGCGCGGCGGTGACACCGGCGTGTTCGTCGGCACCAACGGCCAGGACTACGTGAACCTGCTCGCCACCTCCGGCGAAGACGTCCAGGGCCACCTCGCCACCGGCAACACCGCGAGCGTGATGTCCGGGCGGCTGTCCTACACGCTCGGGCTGGAAGGGCCGTCGGTCACCGTCGACACCGCGTGCTCGTCGTCGCTGGTCGCGCTGCACTGGGCCGCGCAGGCCCTGCGCCGCGGCGAGTGCGGCGCCGCGCTCGTCGGCGGCGTCACCGTGATGTCCACCCCGAACTCCTTCGCCGAGTTCGCCCGCCAGGGCGGCCTCGCCGCGGACGGCCGCTGCAAGCCCTTCGCCGACGCCGCCGACGGCACCGGCTGGTCCGAAGGCGCCGGCATGCTCGTGGTGGAGCGGCTTTCCACCGCCCGCGAGCTGGGGCACCCGGTGCTGGCGGTGCTGCGCGGCACGGCCGTCAACTCCGACGGCGCGTCCAACGGCCTCACCGCCCCCAACGGCCCGGCCCAGCAACGCGTCATCCGCCAGGCCCTGGCCGACGCCGGACTGTCCACATCGGACGTCGACGCGGTCGAGGCCCACGGCACCGGCACGGTGCTGGGCGACCCGATCGAGGCCCAGGCCCTGCTGGCCACCTACGGCCGCGACCGCGACGGCGAGCCCCTGTGGCTCGGCGCGGTCAAGTCCAACCTCGGCCACACCCAGGCCGCGGCGGGTGTCGCCGGGGTCATCAAGATGATCCTGGCCCTGCGCCACGGCGAACTCCCGCGGACGCTGCACGTCGACGAGGTCTCGAGCCGCGTCGACTGGACCGCCGGGGCCGTGAAGGTGCTGACCGAGCACCAGACCTGGCCCGAGACCGGCCGCCCGCGCCGCGCGGGTGTCTCGTCGTTCGGCCTGAGCGGCACCAACGCCCACGCGATCCTCGAACAAGCCCCGCCCGCACCGGAAGCTCCCGTCGCGGCGGAGCCCGCGACCGTGCCGCTGCTGTTTTCCGCGCGCACCCCGCAGGCTCTCGCCGCCCAGGCCGGACAGCTGCACGACCTTCTGTCCTCGGAGCCCACGCCCGTCGGGTTCGCCCGGGCGCTGGCCACCACGCGCACGGCGTTCGAGCACCGCGCGGCCATCGTCGGCGACGACCCGCTGGCCGAACTGGCCGCCCTCGCCGCGGGGGAGA
Source organism: Amycolatopsis sp. NBC_01307 (assembly GCF_035975215.1). NCBI lineage: Bacteria > Bacillati > Actinomycetota > Actinomycetes > Pseudonocardiales > Pseudonocardiaceae > Amycolatopsis > Amycolatopsis sp. NBC_01307. Next base: position 2,920,323 of record NZ_CP108403.1, read on the forward strand.
CCCCGGCCACGGCACCCGCTCGGTCGCGGGCCAAGAGCGCGTTCGTCTTCGCCGGTCAGGGCGCCCAGCGTCCCGGCATGGGCCACGAGCTGTACCGGCGGTTCCCGGTGTTCGCCGACGCGCTCGACGCCGTCTGCGCCCACCTCGATCCGCACCTGGACCGCCCGCTGCGCGACGTCCTGTTCGCCGAGCCGGGCACGCCCGAGGCCACCCTGCTCGACCGGACCGACTGGACCCAGCCCGCCACCTTCGCCCTGAGCGTCGCGTTGTTCCGGCTGCTGGAGTCCTTCGGTGTCAAGCCGTCCTGGCTCGTCGGGCACTCCGTCGGCGAAATCGCCGCGGCCCACGTCGCCGACGTCCTGTCCCTCGCCGACGCCGGCACCCTCGTCGCCGCTCGCGGCCGCCTGATGGCCGCGCTCCCGGCCGGCGGGGCGATGGCCTCGGTGCGCGCGCCGGAGGCCGACGTCCGCGGGCTGCTCACCGACGGCACGTCGATCGCGGCCGTCAACGGCCCCGACGCCGTCGTCATCGCGGGCACCGCCGACGCCGTCGAGCAGAGCAGCACCGCCCTGACCACCGCTGGGTACCGCGTCCGGCAGCTCACGGTCAGCCACGCCTTCCACTCGCCGCTGATGGACCCGATGCTCGAGGACTTCGCCGCCGTCCTGGCGGGCCTGAAGTTCGGCGAGCCCCGGCTGCCGATCGTGTCCACCGTGACCGGCCGCCTCGCCGACCCGGCCGAACTGCGCTCGCCGGAGTACTGGGTCGACCACGTGCGCCGGCCCGTCCGGTTCGCCGACGCCGTCGCCGCGCTCGGCGAGTACGGCGCCGGTGCCGTCGTCGAACTCGGCCCCGACGGCTCGCTGTCCGCCGCCACCGCCGCGTCCCTGGACACCGACGTCGCGTGCGTCCCGCTGCTGCGCCGCGACCAAGACGAAGAAACCGCGTTCGTCCGGGCGCTGGGCCGCCTGCACGTCGCCGGCGTGGCCGTGAACTGGACGTCCTTCTTCGGCCCGGCCGCCGGTCCCGGCCCGGACCTGCCCACGTATCCGTTCCAGCGCGAGCGTTACTGGCCCCGCACCACCGGCGCGGTCCCGGGCGACCTCGGCTCGGTCGGCCTGACCGCCGCCCGGCACCCGCTGCTCGGTGCCGGCGTCGAACTGCCCGATTCGGGCGGGTTCCTGTTCACCGCCCAGCTTTCCCTGCGGACGCACCCGTGGCTGGCCGACCACTTCGTGCTCGGCGCGGCCCTGCTGCCCGGCACCGCCTACCTCGACCTCGCCATCCGCGCCGCCGACCAGGTCGGCTGCGCCCGCGTCGACGAGCTCACCCTCGAAGTCCCGCTGGTCCTGCCGCCCGAGGGCGCCGTGCGCCTGCAGGTCGTCGTCGGCCCGGCCGGGTCCGCGGGCGACCGCGACCTCGCCGTCTACTCCAGCCCCGCCGGCGGCGGCGAACAGCCGTGGACGCGCCACGCGAGCGGCCGCCTCGGCACCGCCACGACCCAGCCCGCCGACGGCGACCGCACCTGGCCGCCGACCGACGCGGAACCCGTTTCCCTGGACGGCTTCTACGAACGCCTCGCCTCCGGCGGGTTCGCCTACGGCCCGCTGTTCCGCGGCCTCAAGGCCGTCTGGCGCGGTCAGGACGCGGTGTTCGCCGACGTCGTCCTGCCCGAGGAAGCCGAGCGCGACGCGGCGGCGTTCGGCGTCCACCCGGCGCTGCTCGACGCCGTCCTGCACGCCTCCGAACACGCCGGACTGACCGATGTGGACGGTGGCCGCCTGCCCTTCGCCTGGAGCGGCGTCACTCTTCACGCGAGCGGCGCCGCGGTCGTCCGGGCGAAGATCACCCGGCGCGGCGAGGACTCCGTCGCCATCGAGCTGCGTGACGCGGCCGGCGACCCGGTCGCCACCGTCGACTCGCTGGTGCTGCGCCCCGCGGCCGTCGCGAAGGTCGGCCACGACACCGACTCGCTCTACCACCTCGACTGGATCCCGGTGCCCCGCCCGGACGTCGAAGCGGGCCCGGACTGGGCCGTCCTCGGCGCCGACCTGCCGGACTTCGCCGCGGTCGTCGCGGCCGCACCCGAAGTCGTCGTCTACCCGGTTCAGGCCCGCGCTGGCGACCCCGAGGGCGTCCGCGCCGCGACAGCCGACGCGCTCGCCCTGCTGCAGGCCTGGTCGGTGGCGCCGGAACTGACCGGCTCGCGGCTGGTTTTCGTCACCACTGAGGCCGACACCGACCTCGCGGCCGCCGCCGTCTGGGGCCTCGTGCGCTCGGCGCAGCGGGAGAACCCGGGCCGGTTCGTGCTGGCTGACGTAGATCAAACCGACTCCCTTGCCGCAGTCCTCGCCACTGGGGAGCCCCAGGTGCGCGTGCGTGCCGGGGAGATCACCGCCGCCCGCGTCGCCCGCGCTCCACGCCGTGACGACGTCACGCCGATCGCCTGGGACGGCGACGGCACCGTCCTGATCACCGGCGGCACCGGGGGACTGGGTGCGACCCTGGCCCGGCACCTCGTGACCACGCACGGCACCCGGCGGCTGCTGCTCGTCAGCCGTCGTGGCCCGGACGCCCCGGGCGCGGCGGACCTGATCGCCGAGCTGGCCGAGTCGGGCGCCGAGGTCACGGCCGCCGCGGCCGACGTCGCCGACCGCGCCGACCTCGCGCGGGTCCTGTCGGAGATCCCGGCCGCGCATCCCCTGACCGCGGTCGTGCACGCCGCCGGTGTCCTCGACGACGGCATCCTCGGCTCCCTCACCCCCGAGCGGCTCGACACGGTGTTCGCGCCGAAGTTCGACGCCGCCTGGCACCTCGACGACCTGACCGGCGACCTCGCCGCGTTCGTCGTGTTCTCCTCGGTCGCGGGCACCTTCGGCGCGGCCGGGCAGGCGAACTACACCGCGGCCAACGCCGCCGTCGACGCGCTCGTGCGGCGCCGTCGCGCGGCCGGCCTCCCGGCGCTGTCGCTCGGCTGGGGCGCGTGGTCCCGCGCCGGTGGCATGACCGCCACCCTCACCGACACCGACCTGCGGCGGATGGCCGCGTCCGGCATGCCCGCCCTCGAACCCGAGCAGGCACTGGCCCTGTTCGACGCGGCCTGCGCCACCGGTCTCGACACCGTGCTGCCGGTCCGGCTCGACTTCGCCGCGCTCAGCGTCCAGCCCGAGGTCACGCACCTGCTGCGCGGCCTGGTCCGGACGCCGGTCCGCCAGACCGCGGCCAACCTGCCGCGGCTGGACGACCCGGTCGCCGGGATGAACCCCGCCGAACGGTCCCGCGCGGTGCTCGACCTGGTCCGCGGGCAGGTCGCCGCGGTGCTCGGGCACAGCACGTCGGCCGGCGTGTCCGCCGACCGCCCGTTCCGCGAACTCGGCTTCGACTCGCTGACCGCCGTCGAACTCCGCAACCGCCTCGACGCCGCGACGGGCCTGCGCCTGCCCGCGACCCTCACCTTCGACTACCCGAGCCCCGCCGCGCTCGCCGCGTTCCTGATCGGCGAGATCGCCGGTGAGGCCGACGTGCCCGCCCAGGTGGTCGTCCCGGCGAAGGCTGTCAACGACGACCCGATCGTCATCGTCGGCATGGGCTGCCGCTACCCGGGCGGGGTCACCTCGCCCGAGGACCTGTGGGGCCTGGTCGACGGCGGCGTCGACGCCGTCTCGGACTTCCCGGCCAACCGCGGCTGGGACGTCGAAGGCATCTACGACCCGGACCCCGACCACCCCGGCACGTCCTACACCCGCAGCGGCGGTTTCCTGCACGAGGCGGGGGAGTTCGACCCGGCGTTCTTCGGCATGAGCCCGCGTGAGGCCCTGGCCACGGACTCGCAGCAGCGGCTGCTGCTCGAAGTGTCGTGGGAAGCCGTGGAGCGGTCGGGTGTCGATCCGGCGTCCCTGCGTGGCTCCCGGACCGGCGTGTTCGTCGGCGTCATGTACTCCGACTACGGCATGTTGCTGCAGGGCAGCCCGGACACCGAGGGCTACCAGGGCAACGGCAGCGCGCCGAGCGTCGCCTCGGGCCGCGTCGCCTACGCGCTCGGTCTCGAAGGCCCGACGCTGACCGTCGACACGGCGTGCTCGTCGTCGCTGGTCGCACTGCACCTCGCGGCCCGCGCCTTGCAGAACGGGGAATGCTCCCTCGCGCTCGCCGGCGGCGTCACCGTGATGTCCACCCCGAGCACGTTCATCGGCTTCAGCCGCCAGCGCGGCCTCTCCGCCGACGGCCGCTGCAAGTCCTTCTCGGACACCGCCGACGGCGTCGGCTGGTCCGAAGGCGCCGGCATCCTCGTGCTGGAACGGATGTCCGACGCGCGCCGCAACGGTCACGACATCCTGGCCGTGGTGAAGGGCTCGGCCGTCAACTCCGACGGCGCGTCCAATGGCCTCACCGCGCCGAACGGCCCGTCGCAGCAACGCGTGATCCGCCAGGCCCTCGCCGCGTCCGGACTGTCCACTTCGGACATCGACGTCGTCGAAGCGCACGGCACCGGCACCACCCTCGGCGACCCGATCGAGGCCCAGGCGCTGATGGCCACCTACGGCCGGGAACGCGGCGACGCCGACCCGCTGCTGCTCGGGTCGATCAAGTCGAACCTGGGCCACACGCAGGCCGCCTCCGGCGTCGCCGGGATCATCAAGATGGTCCAGGCCATGCGGCACGGCACGCTGCCGCGCACCCTGCACGTCACCGAGCCGTCGACGCACGTCGACTGGTCGGACGGCACGATCGCGCTGCTCACCGAGTCCCGCGCCTGGCCCGACCGCGGCCGCCCGCGCCGCGCCGCCGTCTCGTCGTTCGGCATCAGCGGCACCAACGCCCACACCGTCATCGAGCAGCCGCCCGCCGTCGCGGCGGCGCCCGTAACCGTCCGGCCCGAACCCGCCGTCGTGTCGTGGCTGCTGTCCGGCCGCACCCCGGACGCCCTGCGTGACCAAGCGGAACGGCTGCTCGCGCACACCCAGGTCCACCCCGCGTCCGCCGCCGACCTGGGCCTCGCGCTGGCCACGACCCGGACGCACTTCGCCGAGCGGGCCGTCATCGTCGGCGGCACCCGCGAAGAACTCCAAGCGCGGCTTGAGGTTCTGGCCCGTGGTGGCTCCTCGGCCGGTCTCGTCACCGGGACGTCCGGGGAAGCCGTGCCGGCGTTCCTGTTCGCCGGCCAGGGCAGCCAGCGAGCCGGGATGGGCCGCGAGCTGGCCGACGCCTTCCCGGCGTTCGCCGACGCGCTCGACGAGGTCGTCACGCGGCTCGACCGCGAACTCGATCGCCCGCTGCGGGAGCTGCTCTTCGCCGAGGAAGACACCGAAGCCGCCGCCGCGCTCGACGAGACGCGCTACGCGCAGCCGGCGCTGTTCGCGCTGGAAGTCGCGCTCTACCGGCTGGTCCGCTCCTGGGGCGTCGAGCCGCAGTACCTGACCGGGCACTCGGTCGGCGAGATCGCCGCCGCGCACGTGGCCGGTGTCTTCAGCCTCGACGACGCCTGCACGCTGGTCGCGGCGCGCGGCCGGCTCATGCAGCAGCTGCCCGAAGGCGGCGCGATGATCGCCGTCCAGGCCACCGAGGACGAGGTCCGGCCGCTGCTCGACGGCCGCGAGGACGAGGTCGCCCTCGCCGCGGTCAACGGGCCGTCGTCGGTCGTCCTCTCCGGCGAGGCCGGGCGCGTCGAGGAGATCGCCGCGCGGTTCGCCGCGGACGGTCGCAAGATCCGCCGCCTGCGCGTCAGCCACGCCTTCCACTCGCCGCGCATGGACGGGATGCTCGACGACTTCCGCAAGGTCGTCGCCGGGCTGACGGCCGCCGCGCCGACGGTGCCGATCGTCTCGACGGTCACCGGCGACCTGGTCACCGCCGACGTCCTCGCGTCCGCCGACCACTGGGTCGAGCAGGTCCGCCGCCCGGTCCGGTTCGGGCCCGCCGTGCGCCGCCTGGCCGAGCTGGGCGTCACCGTCTTCGCCGAGATCGGTCCGGACGGCACCGTGGCGGCCATGGCCGCCGAGTCGCTCGACGCCGGTCAGACCACCGTCGCCCTCCTGCGCCGCGACCGGCCCGAAGCCACCGCGGCGACCGAGGCGCTCGGGCGGCTGCACGTCGCCGGCGTCACCGCGGACTGGCCCGCGGTGTTCGGCCCCGCGCGCACCGTCCCGTTGCCCACCTACGCGTTCCAGCACCAGCACATCTGGCCGCAGGGCCTGCTCGCCCAGGCGGGCGACGTCTCCGCCGCCGGGCTGTGGGCGGCCGGGCACCCGCTGGTCGGGGCGGCCGTGGAGCTGCCCGACACCGGTGGGCTGCTGTTCACCGGCCGGCTTTCGGTCGCGGCGCAGCCGTGGCTGGCCGGGCACACCGTCGGCGGCGCCGTCGTGGTCCCCGGCACGGCGCTGCTCGAACTCGCCGTCCGCGCCGGCGACCAGGCGGGCTGCCCGCAGGTCGACGAGCTCACCCTCGAAGCCCCGCTGGTCGTGCCGGACGCGGGCCGCGTGGTCCTGCAGGTCGCGGTGGCCGGAGCGGACGACGAAGGCCGTCGCTCGCTGCGGATCTACTCGCGGGCCGACGGTGACCCGGACGCGGCCTGGATCCGGAACGCGAGCGGCACGCTCGTGCCCGCCGCCGACGTCGAGCCCGCCGACCCGATCGCCTGGCCGCCGGACGGCGCCGAAGCCGTCGACCTCGAAGGCTTCTACGACACGATGGCCGAGCGCGGCCTCGGGTACGGCCCGATGTTCCAGGGCCTGACCCGCGCCTGGCGCCACGGCGACGACGTCTACGCCGAAGTCGCCCTCGCCGAGGACGACCGCGACGAAGCCGCGTCGTTCGTCGTCCACCCCGCGCTGCTGGACTCCGCGCTGCACGCCGCGTCGCTCACCCGCTTGTCCGCGGACGGTGCCGGACGGCTCCCGTTCAGCTGGTCCGGCGCGTCCTTCCTGGCGGCCGGCGCGACCGGCCTGCGGGTCCGGATCACGCCGCAGGAGGGCGACGCCATCGCCCTCACCGCGTCCACTGTGGACGGCACGCCCGTCGTGGCGGTGAAGTCGCTGGCGCTCCGCGCCGTCCCGACCGGGATCGCCGCCCCGGCGCGCACCACGACCGGCTACCGGCTCACCTGGCCGCAGCTGCCGGAAGCGACGTTGGTCGCCGCCGGCACGTCGGCGATCGCCGGACCGGGCCTGACGGCCGAAGGCGCCGACGCGTACGCGAGCCTGGCGGCGCTGCTGGAGTCCGCCGAGCCGGTGCCGCCGGTCGTCCTGCTGCCGGTCACCGCTGCTCCGCCCGGCATGCCGGTGCCGACCGCCGTCCGGACCGTCACGACCGACGTCCTGCTCCAGACCCAGCAGTGGCTCGCCGACGACCGGGCCGCCGGTGCGGTCCTCGTCGTCGTGACCCGCCGCGCCGTCGCGGTCGGCTCCGAAGACGTCGACCTCGCGCAGGCCGCCGTCTGGGGCCTGCTCCGCGCGGCCCAGCTGGAGAACCCGGGCCGCCTGGTCCTGCTCGACCTCGACGACGGCGACCTCCCGTCGGCCGCCGTGGCCGGTGCCCTCGCGGCCGGAGAACCCCAGGTCGCGCTGCGCGACGGTCACCTCCACACGGCCCGCCTGGCCGCCGCCGAACCCGCCGCCGAACCCGCACTGTGGGACCCCGACGGCACTGTCCTCATCACCGGCGGCACCGGCGGGCTCGGCGCGACGTTCGCCCGGCACCTCGTCACCGAACGCGGTGTGCGGCACCTGCTGCTGCTCGGTCGCCGCGGCGACGCCGCCCCCGGCGTCCCCGACCTGGTCGACGAACTCGCCAAGCTGGGCGCGGACGTCCGCGTCGCGGCCTGCGACGCCGCCGACCGCGCGGCCCTGGCCGCCGTGCTCGGCACGGTGCCCGACCTGACCGCCGTCGTGCACGCCGCCGGCGTCCTCGACGACGGCGTGCTCGGAGCCCTGACGCCCGAGCGGCTCGGCACGGTGTTCGCGCCGAAGGTCGACGCCGCCTGGCACCTGCACGAGCTCACCGCCGACCGCGACCTGAAGGCGTTCGTCCTGTTCTCCTCGATCGCGGGCACGCTCGGCGCGGCCGGGCAGGCGAACTACGCCGCCGCCAACGCCTTCCTCGACGCGCTCGCCCACCGGCGGGCCGCCGCGGGCCAGGCGGCCGTCTCGATCGCCTGGGGCGCCTGGCACGCCGGCAGCGGCATGACCGGCGCGCTCACCGACGCCGAACTGGCGCGGATGCAGCGATCCGGCATGCCCCCGCTGGCCACCGAAGAAGGCGTCGCGCTGTTCGACGCCGCCCTCGCCACGACGTCGCCCGCGGTGGCGGCGCTGCGGCTCGACCTCGCCGTGCTGCGCGGGCAGGACCCGCTCCTGCCGGCCCTGCGCGGTCTCGTCACCACCGCACCGCGGCGCGCGGCCGCCGCGGCCCTCGAACCCGGGGGAGCGGACCTCGCCACCCGGCTGGCCGAACTGCCCCAGGACGACCGGCTGCCGTTCGCGATCGGGCTGGTCGGCAAGCAGGTCGGGGCCGTGCTCGGCCACGACGACGCCGTCGGGCCCGACCGCAGCTTCACCGAACTCGGCTTCGACTCGCTGACGTCGGTGGAACTGCGCAACCGCCTCGAAGCCCGCACCGGGTTGCGGCTGCCGGCGACGCTCGTCTTCGACCACCCGACCATCACGCGCGTGGCGGACCTGCTCGTCACGTCCGCGCTGGGCGACGGCGCGGCCGCCCGCCCGGCACTGGCGGAACTCCAGAAGCTCGAAAACCTGCTGTCCGCGGTCGACGCCGACGACGACGCCCGCGCCGCGATCACCGTGCGGCTGCAGGCCCTGCTCGTCAAGTGGACCGGCTCGGGCGACGCCCGCGACGCCGGCGACTCGTCGGTCCCGGAGCTCAGCACCGCCGACGACCTGTTCGCGTTCATCGACAACGACCTGGGTGTGAGGTGACCAGTGGCGACCGAGACGCCGCAGCCGGACCGAACGGATGGTTCGATGAGCGAGGCCAAACTCCTCGACTACCTCCGGCGGGTGACCGCCGACCTGACCCGCACGCGCGAGCGGCTGGTGGAGGCGGAATCCGCGGGCGGTGAACCCATCGCGGTGGTCGGCATGAGCTGCCGCTACCCCGGCGACGTCGACACGCCCGAGGCGTTGTGGCGGCTGGTCGACGGCGGGGTCGACGCGATCTCCGGCTTCCCGGAGGACCGCGGCTGGCCCCTGGCCGGCCTGCTCGGCGAACCCGGCGCCCCCGGGACGTCCGCCACCGCCGAGGGCGGCTTCCTGCACGGCGCCGGCGGCTTCGACCCGGCGTTCTTCGGGATGAGCCCGCGCGAGGCGCTGGCCACCGACCCGCAGCAGCGGCTGCTGCTCGAAACCTCCTGGGAGGCCTGCGAGTCCGCCGGGATCGACCCGCACACGCTGCGTGGCAGCGACACCGGCGTGTTCGTCGGCGTGATGTACAACGACTACGCGATCGCGCTGCAGGGCGTCACCGAAGACCTCGAGGGCTACCAGAGCAACGGCAGCGCCGGCAGCGTCGCCTCCGGCCGGATCTCCTACACGTTCGGCTTCGAGGGCCCGACCGTCAGCGTCGACACCGCGTGCTCGTCGTCGCTGGTCACCATGCACCTCGCGGCCCAGGCGCTGCGCCGCGGCGAGTGCTCGCTGGCGCTGGCCGGCGGCGTCGCCGTGATGTCGACGCCGATGGTGTTCATCGAGTACAGCCGCCAGGGCGCGCTGTCGCCGACCGGCCGCTCACGCGCGTTCGCCGAGGGCGCGGACGGCACCGGCTGGTCCGAAGGCGTCGGCATGCTCGCGCTCGAAAAGCTGTCCGACGCGCGGCGCAACGGCCACGAGGTCCTGGCCGTGCTGCGCGGCTCGGCCGTGAACTCCGACGGCGCGTCCAACGGCCTCACCGCCCCCAACGGCCCGTCCCAGCAGCGGGTGATCCGCCAGGCGCTGGCCGACGCGAAACTCTCACCGTCCGAAGTGGACGTCGTCGAGGCCCACGGCACCGGCACGTCGCTCGGCGACCCGATCGAGGCCCAGGCGCTGATCGCGGCCTACGGCCAGGACCGGCCCGAGGGCCGCCCGCTGTGGCTGGGTTCGCTCAAGTCCAACATCGGGCACACCCAGGCCGCCGCCGGCGTCGGCGGCGTGATGAAGATGATCCTGGCCATGCGCAACGGCGTCCTGCCGCGCACCCTGCACGCCGAGACGCCGTCGTCGCGCGTCGACTGGGCCGCGGGCGAGGTCGAGTTGCTGACGACGTCCCGGCCCTGGCCGCGCACCGGGGCCCCGCGCCGGGCCGCCGTCTCGTCGTTCGGCGTCAGCGGTACCAACGCCCACGTCGTCCTCGAACAAGCCCCGCCCGCCGAGGCACCGGCCGTTTCCGCCGAGCCGCCCGCGGTGCCGTGGGTGCTGTCGGCCAAGTCGCCGGAGGCCTTGGCCGCCCAGGCCGCGGGCCTGCTGGCCCACCTCGACGAGCACACCGGGCAGCCCCCGGCCGCGATCGCCCGCACCCTGCTGGCCCGCAGCCGCTTCGACCACCGCGCCGTCGTGGCCGGCACCGATGTCGCCACCCTGCGCGAAGGCCTGTCCGCGCTGGCGGCCGGCGTGCCGTCGCCGTACGCGGCCACCGGCGCCGCGACCGCCGGGCCCGGCCCGGTGTTCGTGTTCCCCGGCCAGGGCTCGCAGTGGCCGGAAATGGCCGCGAGCCTCCTCGACACCGCGCCGGTGTTCCGGCGCCACATCGAAGAGTGCGCGGAAGCCTTCGCCCCCTTCGTCGACTGGTCGCTGCTCGACGTCCTGCGCGGCGTCGACGGCGCGCCCTCGGTCGACCGGGTCGACGTCGTGCAGCCCGTCCTGTTCTCGGTGATGGTGTCGCTCGCGCACCTCTGGCGCTCCTACGGCGTCCGCCCGGCCGCGGTGCTGGGCCACTCGCAGGGCGAGATCGCCGCGGCCTGCTTCGCCGGCGCCCTGCCGCTGCCCGAAGCCGCGCGCATCGTGACCCTGCGCAGCCGCCTGATCGGCGACCGGCTCGCCGGCCACGGCGGCCTGCTGTCGGTGATGGCGTCCGAAGAGGACGTCCGCGCGCTGCTCGGCGACTTCGACGGCACCCTGTCGATCGCCGCCGTCAACGGCCCGCGCACGGTGACCGTCGCCGGCGAGCCGGGCGCGCTGACCACCTTGGAGAAGCGCCTCTCGGCGGCCGGGATGATGCGCTGGCGCGTCGAGGGCATCGACTTCGCCGCGCACAGCCCGCAGGTGCGCGTGCTGCACGACGAACTGGTGTCCCTCCTCGGCGAGCTGCACCCTGCGACGTCGGAAATCCCGTTCTTCTCCACCGCCGACGAGAAGTGGCTCGACGGCCCGGAGCTGGACGCCGAGTACTGGTACCGCAACCTCGAACGCACCGTCCGGTTCGACGCCGGCGTCCACGCCGCCCTGGAGCGCGGCGGCCGGCACTTCGTCGAGGTGAGCCCGCAACCGGTGCTGAGCCTCGGGCTGCAGGCGATCCTCGAGGAGTCGGGCACCGGCGCCACGGCGTCGGCCACGCTCCTGCTCGGCCACGGCGGCCTGGACCGGTTCCTGGTCGCCGTCGGAGCCGCCTTCACCCGCGGCGCCGACGTCGACTGGAACGTGCCTGCCGGCAGCCGGGTCCCGCTCCCGACGTATCCCTTCCAGCGCACGAACATCTGGCCGCAGACCAGCCTGCTCCCGGCCGGCGACGTCACCGCGCTGGGCCTCGGCGCGGCGAACCACCCGCTGCTGGGCGCGGTGACGGCGTTGCCGGACACCGAAGGCTTCCTGTTCACCTCGCGGCTGTCGGTGGCGACGCACCCGTGGCTGGCCGAGCACACCTTCGGTGGCTCGGTCCTGCTGCCCGGCACGGCGTTCCTGGAACTCGCGATCCGTGCCGGCGACGAGGCCGGCTGCCCGGTCGTCGAAGAGCTGACCCTCGCCGTGCCCCTGATCGTTCCCCCAGGTCAGGCCGTGCGGACGCAGCTCGTGCTCGGTCCGCTGACCCCGGCCGGCCGCCGCACCCTCGCCGTCTACGGGCGGCCCGACACCGACGGCGACGAGCCGTGGACCTGCCACGCCAACGGCGTCCTGCGCGCCGGCGAGCAGCCGACGGCGGGGGAGTTCCCCGCCGAGTGGCCGCCGGCCGGCGCCGAGCGCGTCGACCTGACCGGCTTCTACGACCAGGCCGCCGAAAACGGCTTCGGTTACGGCTCGCTCTTCCGCGGCCTGGAATCCGTGTGGCGCCTCGGCGAGGAGGTCTACGCCGAAGTCGCGCTGCCCGAGGCGAACCGCGCCGAAGCGGGCGCGTGCGCCTTGCACCCCGCACTGCTCGACGCCGCGCTGCACGCGACGTCGTTCACCGGCGACGGCGGCCAGAGCCGGCTCCCGTTCTCGTGGACCGACGTCGAGCTGTACGCGGTCGGCGCGTCGCGGGCCCGGGTCCGGATCGTGCCGTCCGGCACCGGCAGCGTCCGCATCGACCTCGCCGACGCGACCGGGGAACCCGTCGCGTCGGTCGGCTCGCTGCTGCTGCGCGCGGCCGCCACGGACGCTGTCGCCGTCGCATCCCCTTTCGGCGACAGCCTGTTCCGCTGGGAGTGGCAGGCCGTGCCCGCGCCGGAACCCGGCCGCCTGGCCGACGGCAGCTGGGTCGTGGCCGGCGCCGACGAGTTCGGCCTCACCGGCGCCGTCTACACCCTCGGCCGCGCGGTCGAGACGTTCCTCGGCATCGGCACGCTGTCCGCCGCCCTCGACGACGGCCTCGAGCCGCCCGAGCTGATCCTGGTGCCGCTGGTGCACGTGCGGCCCGAGGACCCCCGGGAATCGGCCCACCTGCTGACGAAGTGGGTGCTGGGCCAGGTCCAGGCGTTCCTCGAGGAGGACCGGCTGCGCACCACCCGGCTCGTCTTCGTCACCCGCGGCGCCACGGGCGACACCGACCTCTCCGCCGCCGCGGCGTGGGGCCTGCTGCGCTCCGCGCAGACCGAGAACCCGGGCCGGCTCGTGCTCGTCGACCTCGACGAGTCCGGCGACCAGTCCATCCGCGACCTGCTCCCGATGCTGCCCGGCCTGCTCGCCTCGGGCGAGCCCCAGGTGGCGCTGCGCGACGGCGTCCCGCACGTCGGCCGCCTGGCCCGCGTGCGCGGCGACGCCTCGCCGACGGAGGTCTGGCGCGACGCGGGCAAGGTCCTCGTCACCGGCGGTACCGGCGCGCTCGCCCGGACCATCGCGCGGCACCTGGTCGTCGAACACGGCGTCCGCGAACTGCTGCTCGTGAGCCGCAGCGGCGGCTCGGCGCCGGGCGCGGCGAAGTTCGCCGCGGAACTCGACGCCGTGGTGGAGTACCGCGCCTGCGACGTGTCCAACCGGGACGAACTGGCCCGCTTGCTCGACGCCGAGCCGTCGGTCCGGGCGATCGTCCACACCGCCGGGGCGCTCGAAGACGGCGTCCTCGGTTCGCTGACGCCGAAGAAGCTCGAGACGGTGTTCGCGCCGAAGCTCGACGCGGCCTGGCACCTGCACGACCTGACCCGTGACCGCGACCTGGCGGCGTTCGTCCTGTTCTCGTCGTTCGCCGGGCTGGCCGGCACCGCCGGGCAGGGCAACTACGCCGCCGCCAACAGCTTCCTCGACGCGCTGGCCCGGCACCGCCGCGGCCTCGGCCTGCCGGGCACGTCGGTGGCCTGGGGCAGCTGGGTGCGCGCCGACAGCGTGATGGCCGCGCAGCTCGACGACGCGGCCCGCCGCCGTCAAGCGCGTGGCGGGGCCCTGGAGCTGACGGGGGAGCAGGGCGTCGCCCTGTTCGACGCCGTCATGGCCCGCCCGGCCGACCCCGTGCTTGCCGCGATCCGCCTCGACCTGGCCGCGATGCGCGCGTCGGGCGAGGTGCCGCCGATGATGCGGCTGCTGGTCCCGCCGCCGTCCCGCCGGTCGGCGGTGTCGGCCGAGGCTGCGGGCTCGTTCGCCAAGACGTACCTGGGCCTCGCGGAGGATGACCGTGCCGCGGCTGTCCTGGACCTGGTCCGCACGCTTGCCGCCGCGGTGCTCGGGCACCCGAGCGCGGCCGCGGTGGCCGTCGACGGCGGTTTCCCCGAACTCGGCTTCGACTCGCTGACGGCGATGGACCTGCGCAACCGTCTCCAGGCGGCGACGGACCTGATCCTGCAGGTCGGTGTGGTCTTCGACCACCCGACCCCGCTCGAGCTGGCCGGCCACCTGGGCGCCGAGCTGGACCGGGTTTCCCGGCCGGCCGAGTCGTCGGCGCCGGAAACCGTGTCCGCGCAAGCGAACGAGACGATCTCCGGCCTGTTCACGCAGGCGCTGTACAACGGCCAGCAAGCCGACGCGATCGACTTCCTCCGCGCCGCGGCGACCCTGCGCCCGAAGTTCCGCACGTCGGCCGAGCTGACCCGGCCGATCCGCCCGCTGCGCCTGGCCCGGCGTGACCCGGACGCGGCACCCGGCCCGCACCTGATCTGCGTCCCCGCGCTGGTCGCGATGGCCGGGGTGCAGCAGTACTCGCTGTTCGCGGCGTCCTGTCGCGGCCAGTACGACGTCTCGGCCGTCCCGATCCCAGGCTTCACCGACGGCGAAGCCCTCCCGGCCGACCGGGAATCGTTGGTGGCGGCCGAAGCCGACGCGATCTTCGCGTACGCGGCGGGGGAGCCGTTCGTGGTGCTCGGCGTCTCCACCGGTGGCCTGCTGGTGCACGCGATCGCGACGGAACTGACCCGCCGAGGGACTCCGCCGGCCGGCGTCGCGCTGCTGGACCCGTACGCGGTGGACAGCCAGTTCGTCGCCAGCGCGGGCGGCGGCCTGATGACGGGGCTGTACAAGCGGAACCAGCAGTACACCGAGGTCACGAGCGCCGGGCTGTCGGCGATGGCGTGGTGCTTCGACCTGATGGAGGGCTGGGACCTGGGCCCGCTGCCGTGCCCGACGCTGCTCGTCCGCGCGTCGGAGCCGATCGTGGCGGAGCAGGCGGAAGTCGAGTGGCGCTCGGCCTGGGCCCACGCGGACACCGTGACCGACGTACCGGGCAACCACTTCACGATCGTGGAGGAACACATCGCGGAGGCGGTGGCGGCAGTCCGGGCCTGGCTCCCGGACGTCGGCTGACGGTTTGCAGCGCCCAGGCTTGTCGTGAGTGTTTAGGGCGGTTAGAACCGCCCTAAACACTCACGACAAGCCGCGGCAGACTCACCAGGCCGCGGGCTCGGCTCGGCCGCTAGTCCGCGGTCGGGTCGAGGGAGCGCGCGACGATCCCGGTGATCCCGCCGAGCTGTCCGAGCTGCTCCTCGGTCAGCAGGCCGAAGACGTGCTCGCGCAGGGTCGCGTAGTAGCCGGGTGCCGCCTCGTCGTACTTCCGCGACCCCGCCGGGGTCAGTGACGCGATCGTGTAGCGGGTGTCGGCCGGGTCGGACTTGCGGACCAGCCAGCCCTGCTTCTCCAGCCGGGAGGCGATGCGGGACAGGTGCGACGGCGTGACCCGGGACATCTCCGCCAGCGACGTCATGGTGCGGTCCTGGTGCTGCGACAGGCACCACAGGATCAGGAACTCGGCGTGGCTCAGGCCCTCCTGCTTGAGCCGCCCCTCCAGCGCCGCGGGCAGCCACAGGATCACGGACAGCAGCGACTCCCAGGTGTCCGCCTCGGCCGGGGCGAAGCCGTCATCCGCTTCCACGGGCGTGACTGTACACGCAGTCACTTTCCGCGGAAAGTGATTTGCGAGACACTTGCCATGGAAAGTAACTGACTCTAAGTTAGTTTCCAGGGAAAGCATCCGCAGATCAAGGAGTCACCATGCGCGCAGCCCGCTACCACGACTACGGCCCGGCGGAGGTGCTCGTCGTCGAGGACGTCCCGGAACCGCACGCCGGGCCCGGCGAGGTCCGGATCCGCGTCGCCGCCGCCAGTGTGAACCCGGTCGACTGGAAAGTGCGCTCGGGGGCGGCCCGCGCGATGTTCGAGGTCGGCTTCCCGGCGATCCCCGGCCGCGACGCCGCCGGCGTGGTGGACGAGGTCGGCGAAGGCGTCACCGGTGTCACTGTCGGTGACCGGGTGTTCGGGCTCGGCGGTGTGTTCGGGGCGTCCGCGCAGTACGCCACGCTGTCCGCGTGGGCGTCCGTGCCGGACGAGTGGACCCTGGCGGAGGCCGCCGGCGCCGGGCTGGCCGTCGACACCGCCGGCAGCGGGCTCGACGCGCTCGGCGACCTGGCCGGCCGCACGCTGCTGATCGAAGGCGCGGCCGGCGGGGTGGGCAGTGCCGCCGTCGCGCTGGCCGTGGCGCGCGGCGCCACCGTCATCGGCACGGCGAGCGCGGGCAAGCACGACTACCTGCGCGAGCTGGGCGCGCTGCCCACCACCTACGGCGAAGGGCTGGCCGACCGCGTCCGCGAACTCGCCCCCGGCGGGGTGGACGCCGTGCTCGACACGGCCGCGTCCGGCTCGCTGCCCGACCTCGTCGCCATCGCCGGCGACGCGGACCGCGTCGTGACGGTCGCCGACGCGGCCCGTGCGGGTGACCTCGGCGTCCGGGCCCGTTCTTCGGAGAACAACTCCGCGCTGCTCGCCGAAGGCGCCGCGCTGGGCGCCCGGGGCGGGTACACGCCGCACCTCGCCGCGACCTACGCGCTGGACGACATCGCCGACGCGCACCGGGACTCCGAAGGCGGCCACACGCAGGGGAAGATCGTCGTCCTCGTCTGACGGGACACGCGGACGAGCCCGGCACCGGGGGATGGTGCCGGGCTCGTCCGCCGCCGGGGAAGGCGCGTTCTCGGGGTCAGGCCACCGGATCGGGTGACGGCCGTGCGTCCAGCAGCGGCGTCTTCGCGTCCGGGACCAGGGTCGCCTCCGTGGGAGTGACATCGGCCGTCTCCGACGCGACGGCGCGAGCCTGGGCCGCCTTGCGCTTCGCGGCCTGCTCGCCCAGCTTCTTGTAGCGGGCGCGGTTGATGAAGAACTCCGCGATCAGCAGGTTGACCACCCAGGGCACCCACGACGTCAGCGTGGACACCTGGTCCTGCACCGCCGCCGGGCCGTCGACGCCCATCGTGAAGACCTCCGGCTCCAGCCAAAGGATCGCCGGGCCGAGCCAGAAGCGCGACGCCAGGATCGAGAAGCACAGCGCGAAGCTGCGCAGCATCCACTCGCGGTGCTCCACGATGCGGCCCTGGCGGGCGCGGCGGAACCCGGTGATCGTGGTGATCAGCCACAGCAGCCCGAGGATCGCGTTGCCGACCTTCTGGCCGGGGCCGTGGGTCAGCAGCGGCGTGATCGTCAGGATCGCGATCCCGGCCGGTAGCGCGCCGCCGAAGACGTAGATCCGGCCGGACACGCGGTGCAGCTTCGGGAACTTGTTCCGGAGGCGAGGCCACACCTGGATCGCCGCGGTCACGAACGCGACCGAGCCGAAGAAGATGTGCGTCACCAGCAGCGGGTAGTAGAACGGCACGTCGAGCCGGGTCGCCGCCGTCGACTTGCTCGGATCCAGCCCGACGTAGTTGGGCAGCCGGAACGCGAGGAAACCGAACGCGAGGAAGTAGAAGGGGACGATCCAGGGGCGTCTCAGCGCCGTTCCGATGCGTGACATGGGTGGGCCTTCCGTGGGAGGAACCGGCGCGAAGAGTGTGGCGCGAAGACAGTGGGGAAAACCGTAGAGTTCGCTCGCCACCGATCCCGGATCGGCCGCAACAGCTAGGGAAAACAGGGTCCGTCCGGCGGCATAGTCTGCCTGACCTCCGTGTCGGCGGTGGTTCGGGCGGCGGCGTACCGCGGCTTCCCCATCGCACGCCGGAACGGACCCCGTCCGAACCCTTGGGAGCGCCGCGGTGGAACGATCCGAGCACGTGCCTGACGAGCGTGCCGTTGCCCGTGCAGGTGCCGTCGCGGTCGTGGGCCTCGCCTGCCGGCTGCCGTCGGCCGACGGGCCCGGCGCGTTCTGGACGCTGCTGCGCGAAGGCGCCGACGGCACCACCGACGTCCCGCCGGAGCGCCGCGCCTCGGTCCCGCCGGAGACCCGCCGCGGCGGCTTCCTGTCCGATGTGGACACCTTCGACGCCGCCTTCTTCGGCGTGCCGGCGCGGGAAGCCGCGACGATGGACCCGCAGCAGCGCCTCGCCCTGGAACTGGGCTGGGAGGCCCTGGAGGACGCGCGGATCGTCCCGGCCCGCCTCGAAGGCAGCGCGACCGGCGTGTTCGTCGGCTCCAGCGCGGACGACTACGCGACCCTGCTCAAGCAACGCGGCGCCGCCGCCATCGGGCACCACACGCTCACCGGCCAGAGCCGCGCGGTCGTCGCCAACCGCATCTCCTACACGTTCGGCCTGCGCGGGCCCAGCATGTCCGTCGACACCGGGCAGTCGTCCTCGCTCGTGGCCGTGCACCTGGCCTGCGAGGCCCTGCGCAGCGGGGAAGCCGACCTGGCCCTGGCCGGCGGCGTCCAGCTCAACCTCGCCCCGGAGAGCACCGTCGCCGCCGACCGGTTCGGCGGCCTCTCGCCCGACGGCCGCTGCTACACCTTCGACGAGCGCGCCAACGGCTACGTCCGCGGTGAGGGCGGCGGGTTCGTCGTGCTCAAGCCCCTGGCGGCGGCGCTGGCCGACGGCGACCGCATCCACTGCGTCATCGAGGGCGGCGCGGTCAACAACGACGGCTTCAGCGACACCCTCACCACCCCGAGCGCGCAGGCGCAGGAAGCCGTCGTCCGAGCCGCGTTGCGCCGCGCGGGCGTCCCGGCGGACGCGGTGCGCTACGTCGAGCTGCACGGCACCGGCACCCGCGTCGGCGACCCCCTGGAAGCGGCCGCGCTCGGCGCGGTGTTCGCGCCCGGCCGCCCCGGCGACGACCCGCTGTGGGTCGGCTCGGTCAAGACGAACATCGGCCACCTCGAAGGCGCGGCGGGCATCGCCGGCCTGCTGAAGGTCGCGCTGTCCCTGGCCCACGGCGAGGTGCCGCCCAGCCGCAACCACGAGCACCCGAACCCGGCCATCCGGTTCGACGAGTGGCGCCTGCGCGTCACCGCCGACGTCCGGCCGTGGCCCGAGGCGACGGCCTACGCGGGTGTCTCGTCCTTCGGCATGGGCGGCACGAACTGCCACCTCGTGCTTTCCGCCCCGCCGCAGCGGGTCGAGACGACCGGACGCTCCCGTGTGGACGGTCCGGGCGCGGTCGTCCCGTGGGTGCTGTCCGCCCGGACCCCGGGCGGCCTCCGCGGCCAGGCCACCGGGCTGGCCGCCCTCGACGCGGCCCCGCTCGACGTCGCGCACTCGCTCGTCACCACCCGCAGCGCGTTCCCGCACCGCGCCGTCGTCCTGGCCGCCGACCGGGCGGCCGCGCTGGCCGCCCTCGCCGCCGGCGACCCGGCCGCCGACGTCGTCGCGGGCACCGCCGCCGACGCCCCGCGCCTGGCCGTCGTGTTCCCCGGCCAGGGCGCCCAGCGGCCCGGCATGGGCCGCGAGCTGTACACGCGGTTCCCCGTCTTCGCCGACGCGATCGACGAGATCTGCGCGCGCTGCGACACCGAACGCCCGCTGCGGGACGTCCTGTTCGCCGAAGAGGGCTCGGCCGACGCCGCGGTCCTCGACGAGACCGGGCACACCCAGCCCGCGTTGTTCGCGTTCGAAGTCGCGCTGTACCGGTTGTTCGCGTCGTGGGGTATCACCCCGGCGTTCGTCGCCGGGCACTCGGTCGGCGAGCTGGCCGCCGCGCACGTCGCCGGCGTCCTGTCGCTGGACGACGCCTGCATGCTGGTCACCGCCCGCGGCCGGCTGATGGGTTCGCTGCCTGCCGGCGGCGCGATGGTCTCGATCCGCGCCGCCGCCGACGAGGTCGAGCCGCACCTGACCGGCGACGTCGTCCTGGCCGCGATCAACGGGCCCGCGTCGGTCGTCATCGCCGGGCCCGAAGCGCCGGTGCTGGCGCTGGCCGCCCGGTTCGAGGCCGACGGCCGCAAGGTGACGCGGCTGCCGGTGAGCCACGCGTTCCACTCGCCGCTGATGGACCCGATGCTGGCGGAGTACCGCGGCGTCGTCGACCAGCTCGACCTGCGCCCGCCGGCGCTGCCGGTCGTCTCGACCGTGACCGGCCGCCCGCTGAGCGCGGCGCAGCTGCAGTCGCCGGACTACTGGGTCCGGCAGGCGCGCGAGACCGTCCGGTTCGCCGACGCCGTGACGACGTTGTGGCGCCAAGGCGTCACGGCGTTCCTGGAGCTCGGCCCGGACGGCACCCTCACCTCGCTCGTCCGCGCGTCCCTCGACGGCCACGGCGAACCCGTCACCGTGCGGGCCTCGCTGTCCGGCCGGCCCGAGGACCACGGCGCCGTCGCCGCCCTGGCCGGGCTGTACGTGCACGGCCTCGACGTCGGCTGGACCGCCGTGATCGGCGGCGGTGCGGTGCTGGACCTGCCGACCTACGCGTTCGACCGGGAGCGGCACTGGTTCGACGCCGCCGAGCCCGCCCGGGCCACGCCCGCGCCGCCGGCCGGCCGCGACCTGCTGCGGCTGGTGCGCGGCGAGGCCGCCGCGGTCCTCGGCGTCACCGGCGGCGTCGACCCCGACACCTCCTTCCGCGAACTGGGTTTCGACTCGGCGATGAACGTCGACCTCGCGGTCCGCGTCGGCGCGGCCACCGGCCGGACGCTGGCCACGACCGAGGTCTTCGACCACCCCACGGCCCGCGACCTGGCTGGCTACCTGGCCGGTTTCGTCGCCGAGCCCACCGGCCCCGCTCCGGCGGCCGGCGGCGCGGCCGACCCGGTCGTCGTGGTCGGCATCGGCTGCCGGTACCCCGGCGGCGTCCGCTCGCCCGAAGACCTGTGGCGCCTCGTGGACAGCGAGGTCGACGCGATCGCGGCCATGCCGGGCGACCGCGGCTGGCCCGCCGCTGTCCTGGACACCGGCCGTCCCGGCGGGTTCCTCGACGACGTCGCGGGCTTCGACGCCGGCCTGTTCGGCATCTCACCGCGCGAAGCGCAGTCCATGGAGCCGCAGCAGCGGCTGGTCCTGGAAGTCGCCTGGGAGGCCCTCGAGCGCGCCGGCATCGCGCCGCTGTCCCTGCGCGGCACGCCGACCGGCGTGTTCGTCGGCGCGACCGCCCAGGACTACGGCCCGAAGCTCGCCGAAGCGACCGGCGACGCCGAGGGGTACGTCCTCACCGGCACCTCGCCGAGCCTCGTCTCCGGCCGCCTCGCGTACGTGCTGGGCACCGAAGGACCCGCGGTCACGGTGGACACGGCGTGTTCGTCGTCGCTGGTCGCGCTGCACCTGGCCGTCCGGTCGGTGCTGTCGGGCGAGACGTCCCTGGCCATCGCGGGTGGCGTCACGGTGATGGCCGAACCCGGCATCTTCGTCGAGTTCGCGAAGCAGGGCGGCCTGTCCGAGGACGGCCGCTGCAAGGCGTTCGGCGACGGCGCCGACGGCACCGGCTGGGCCGAAGGCGTCGGCATGGTCGTCGTCGAACGGCTTTCCCGTGCCCGCGAACTCGGCCACGACGTCCTCGCCGTGGTCCGCGGCTCCGCCGTCAACTCCGACGGCGCGTCCAACGGCCTCACCGCCCCGAACGGCCTCGCGCAGCAACGTGTGATCCGCCAGGCCCTCGGCGACGCTGGACTGTCCACTTCGGACGTCGACGTCCTCGAAGCGCACGGCACCGGCACGCGGCTGGGCGACCCGATCGAGGCCCGGGCGGCGCTGGCCACCTACGGCCAGGACCGGCCGAGCCCGCTCGTGCTGGGCTCGGTGAAGTCGAACATCGGGCACACCCAGGCCGCGGCCGGCGTGGCCGGTGTGATCAAGATGATCTTCGCGATGCGCCACGGCTCGGTGCCGCGCACGCTGCACGCCGACGTCCCGTCGTCCCATGTGGACTGGACGGCCGGCGCGGTGGACCTCGCGACGGCGGCGCGTGACTGGCCGGCGGGGGAGCGGCCGCGCCGGGCCGCGGTGTCGTCGTTCGGCATCAGCGGCACCAACGCCCACCTCATCCTGGAGCAGGCGCCCGCTTTCGAGCCGGCCGAACCGGCGCGCGACGTCGTCCCGGCCGTCGTGCCGTGGGTCGTGTCCGCGCAATCCGACGACGCCCTGCACGTGGCCGTCGAGCAGCTGCGCGCGGTCGACGCGGACCCGCTCGACGTCGGCGTTTCGCTGGTCACCACGCGCTCGTCGTTCGACCGGCGGGCCGTGCTGCTCGCCGGGCCCGACGGGCTCGCCGAGGTCGCCCGCGGGACGGCGCCGCCGGTCGAACCACTCGTCGCGGTGCTGTTCGCCGGGCAGGGCACCCAGCGCGTCGGCATGGGCGCCGGGCTCGCCGCCCGGTTCCCGGTGTTCGCCGCCGCGTACCAGGAAGTCATCAGCCACTTCGACGCCGCGATCGGCACCGACGACGCCGCGGTCCTGAACCGGACCGGCACCGCGCAGCCCGCGTTGTTCGCGCTCGAGGTCGCGTTGTTCCGCCTCGCCGAGTCGCTCGGGGTGCGACCCGACCACGTCGCCGGGCACTCGATCGGCGAGCTGGCCGCGGCCCACGTCGCCGGTGTGCTGTCGCTGGCCGACGCGTGCACGCTGGTCGCCGCGCGCGGCCGGCTGATGGAGGCGCTGCCCGAGGGCGGCGCGATGGTCTCGCTGCGCGCGTCCGAGGACGAGGTCCGGCCGCTGCTGGCCGACGGCGTCACGATCGCCGCGATCAACGGCCCCACGTCGCTGGTGATCTCCGGCGTCGCGGAGGCGGTTCTGCAGGTCGCGTCGGCGTTCGAGGACACGCGCCGGCTTTCGGTGTCGCACGCGTTCCACTCGCCGCTGATGGCCCCGATGCTCGACGACTTCCGCCGCGTCGCCGAAGGCTTGACGTTCCACGAGCCGTCGATCCCGGTCGTCTCGACGGTCACCGGCCGGATCGAAGCCGGACTGACCGACCCCGGGTACTGGGTCGAGCAGGTCGTCGCGACCGTGCGGTTCGCCGACGCCGTGACCACGCTGCAGGCCGCGGGGACCGAGGCGTTCGTCGAGATCGGCCCGGACACCACGCTGTCGGGCATGATCGCGCGGGCCCTGCCGGGCGCGGCGACCGTGCCGCTGCTGCGCGCCGACCGCGCCGAGGAACCCGCCGTCGCCACCGCGCTCGGCCGGCTGCACCTGCTCGGCGTCCCCCTGGACTGGGACGCCTACTTCGCCGGGACGGGCGCGCGCCGCGTCGCGCTGCCGACGTACCCCTTCCAGCACGAGCGGTTCTGGGTCACCGCGCGCCCCGCGCCGGTGGAGCTGGGCCTGGACCGGCCGGGGCACCCGCTGCTCGGCGCGGCCGTCGAGCTGCCCGGCGACGACGGCTCGGTGTTCACCGGGCACCTCTCGCCGTCGTCGCTGCCGTGGCCGGCCGACCACGTCGTCGAGGAGCGGATCCTGTTCCCCGGCACCGGTTTCGTCGAGCTGGCGCTGCGCGCGGGGGTCGAACTGGGCTGCGGCGCGCTCACCGAGCTGACGGTGACCGCACCCCTGCCCCTGGAACGCGACGGTGTGAGCATCCGGGTCCGCGTCGGCGGCCCCGACTCGGCGGGACGCCGTGAGGTCTCCATCCACTCGCGCACGCAAGGCGGTGCGTGGACGCGTCACGCCACCGGTCGCTTGGCCCCTTCAGCCGCCGCGCCGGTCCTGACGTCGTCAGGTCCCGCCGCCTCGCCGCTCGACGTCGAGGAGATGTACCGGACGTTGTCCGCGGCCGGCCTGGACTACGGCCCCGCGTTCCGCGGCGTCCAGGCGGCCTGGCACGAGGGCGACGACCTGTGCGCGGACCTGACCCTGCCGTCCGCGGCGGGTGACGCCGAGGGCTACCTGCTGCACCCGGCGCTGTTCGACGCGGCGCTGCACCTGGTCCCGTTCCTGGGCCTGGACGCCGAACCGCGGGCTCGCTTGCCGTTCGTCTGGTCGGACGTCGCACTGCACGCGGTGGGCGCTTCGGCCGTGCGGCTGCGCATCCGCAGGCTGGGCCCGGATACCGTGACGCTGTCCTTGACCGACACCGCCGACGCCCCCGTCGCGACGGTGGGTTCCCTGGTCCTGCGCCCACCGGCCGACCCGGCCCCGGCGGGCCCGCCGCCACTGCTGCGCGTCGAGTGGACGCCGAAGGACCTGGGCGCCCCGGCGGACCTGACGTGGGCTTCGGTGGGCCCGGACGACCTGGGTGCCCTGCTGCCGAGCCGCCGCGCTGTGCCCTCAGCGGCCGACGTGCTCGTGGTACCGGTCCCGGACCCGGTAGGCCTCTCGGCTCCGGACGGCATCCGCTTGGTGACGTCGGCAGTCCTGGGCCACCTGCGTGACCATTTGGAGGACGAGGCACAGCTGGTGTTCCTCACCCGCGGCGGTCCAGCCGCGGCGGCTGCGGAGGGTTTGGTCCGCTCGGCCCAGGCGGAACGTCCGGGCCGCTTCTTCCTGCTGTCACTGGAAGACACCGAGTCCGAAGTGGACGAGACGCTGGCAGCTGCCCTGGCGGCGTTGCCGGAGTCGGGGGAGACCGAGATCCGCGTGCGCGGCGGCCGGGTGGAGGTACCCCGCCTCGCCCCGGTGCCCGCGTCCGCGACCGTCGCCGAGCCGACCTCGGCCGGCTGGGGTGATGGGGCCGTTCTGATCACCGGTGGTACCGGAGGGCTCGGCGCGCACGTCGCCCGGCACCTTGTCGCCCACCATGGCGTTACCCGGCTCGTGCTCGTCGGTCGCCGGGGGAGCGCTGCTCCCGGTGTTGCCGACCTGGCAACCGAACTCACCGAGCGCGGCGCGGACGTCACCGTCGCCGCCTGTGACGTCTCCGATCGCGCTGCTCTGGCCGAGCTGCTGGCCCAGCACGCCGTCACCGGTGTCGTCCACGCCGCCGGGGTGCTCGACGACGGCGTCCTCGATGCCCTCACCCCCGAGCGGCTCGCCCGGGTGCTCGCGCCCAAGGTCGACGCGGCCTGGCATCTGCACGAGCTGTTGCCCGATCTCGCCGGCTTCGTCGTGTTCACCTCCGTCTTCGGCGTGCTCGGCAACGGCGGCCAGGGCGCCTACACCGCCGCCAACGCCGCTCTCGACGAGCTGGTCCGGGGGCGGGCCGCCGCGGGGTTGCCCGGCCGGGCCGTCGCGTGGGGGCCGTGGGCGCAGCAGAGCGGCATGACCGGGACGTTGTCCGACACCGAACTGCGGCGGATGGCCCGCGCCGGCCTGCCGACGCACTCCGTCGACGACGGTCTCGCCTGGTTCGACGCCGCGCTGGAAGGACGGGACCCGGTCGTCGTCGCCGCGCACCTCGATCGGGCCGCGTTGCGGGCCCTCGATTCCGTGCCGCCGATCCTGCACCGCCTGGTCCCGCCGCGCCCGCGCCGCGCCGCCGTCGCCGACGGGCAGCCCGCGACCGACCTCGGCGCCGTCGTCGTCACCACCGTCGCGAACGTCCTCGGCCACGCCTCCGCGGCCAACGTCGACCCCGCTCTGACCTTCCGCGAACTCGGCCTGGACTCCCTGACCTCGGTCGAACTCCGCAACCGCCTCGCCGAGGCGACCGGCCTCCGGCTGCCCGCGACCCTCGTCTTCGACCACCCGACCCCCGAGGCGGTCAGCGCCTTCCTCAAGACCCTCGTCGAGGGCGACAGCCCGGCGCCGGCCCGGGCCGTCACCACCGCGCGCACCGACGACCCGATCGTCGTCGTCGGCATGGCCTGCCGCTATCCCGGCGACGTGACGACCCCGGACGAGCTGTGGGACCTCCTCACCGAGGGCCGCGACGGGATAACCGACTTCCCGGCCGACCGTGGCTGGCACGTCCCGGACGCGGACTTCACCCGCGCCGGCGGCTTCCTGCACCGCGCCACCGAGTTCGACGCTGATTTCTTCGGCATCTCCCCGCGTGACGCACTCAGCGCCGACCCGCAGCAGCGGCTGCTGCTGGAGACGTCGTGGGAGGCGTTCGAGCAGGCGGGCATCAACCCGTTGTCGCTCAAGGGATCCGACACCGGCGTCTTCGCCGGCGTGATGTACCACGACTACGCGGCCGTCACCGCCGGGCAGGACCCGGACGCGCGCGGCTTCGACGTCAACGGCACCGCCGGCAGCGTCGCCTCGGGCCGCGTCTCCTACGCGCTCGGCCTGGAAGGCCCCGCCGTCACGGTCGACACGGCGTGCTCGTCGTCGCTGGTCGCGCTGCACTGGGCGTCGCAGGCGCTGCGGTCGGGAGAGTGCTCCTTGGCGCTGGCCGGCGGCGTGACGGTGATGTCCACCCCGGCGACGTTCCTCGACTTCGCCCGTCAAGGCGGCCTCGCCGGCGACGGGCGCTGCAAGTCCTTCTCCGACGACGCCGACGGCACCGGCTGGTCCGAAGGCGTCGGTCTCCTGGTCCTCGAGCGCCAGTCGGACGCGCTCCGCAACGGCCACCGCATCCTCGCCGTCGTGCGGGGAAGTGCGGTCAACCAGGACGGCGCGTCCAACGGCCTCACCGCCCCGAACGGCCCGTCGCAGCAACGTGTCATCCGCCAGGCCCTCGCGAGCGCCGGACTGTCCACAACGGACGTCGACGTCGTCGAAGCCCACGGCACCGGAACGAAACTCGGCGACCCCATCGAGGCTCAGGCCCTGCTGGCCACCTATGGTCAGGACCGCGAAACCCCGCTGCTGCTGGGGTCCGTCAAGTCCAACCTCGGGCACACCCAGGCCGCCGCCGGCGTCGCGGGCATCATCAAGATGATCCTCGCCATGCGTCACGGCGTCGTCCCGAAGTCGCTCTGGGCCGGGACGCCGTCGTCCCACGTCGAGTGGGACACCGGCGCGGTCGAGCTGGTCGCCGAGGCCCGCGACTGGCCCGCGGTCGACCGGGCGCGGCGGGCCGGGATCTCGTCATTCGGGATCAGCGGCACCAACGCCCACGTCGTCATCGAAGCCCCCGCGCCCGCGCGCACCCCCGAACCGCGCCCGGTGCCGCCGGTCGTGCCGTGGGTGCTCTCGGCCCGCTCCGAAGCCGCCCTCGACGCCCAGGCCGAGCGGCTGGCCGGGCTCGACCCGCTCGACGCCGGATACTCCCTGGTCACCACGCGCGCGACCTTCGCCCACCGCGCCGTCCTCCTGGCGACGCCGGACGGCGTGCGGGAGGCGGCCCGAGGACAAGCGGCGGCACCAAGCGTCGCCTTCCTGTTCACCGGCCAGGGCGCACAGCGGCTCGGCATGGGCCGCGAACTGGCCGAGGAAAACCCGGTCTTCGCCACGGCCTTGGACGACGTCCTCGCCCATTTCGACCCGGAACTCCGGGACGTCATCTGGGGCACGGATCCCGCCCTGATCGCCGAGACCGGAACCGCCCAGCCCGCGCTGTTCGCCATCGAAGTCGCGCTCGCCAAGCTCCTCGGCACTTGGGGTGTGCGCCCCGATTACGTCGCCGGCCATTCGATCGGTGAGATCGCGGCCGCCCACCTCGCCGGTGTCCTGTCCCTGGACGACGCGTGTGCGCTGGTCTCGGCGCGTGGCCGCCTGATGCAGGCCCTGCCGCCGGGCGGCGCGATGGTCGCGGTGCGAGCGTCCGAAGAGGACGTTCGCGCGGCGCTCACCGACGGCGTCGACATCGCGGCGATTAACGGCCCGCGCTCGGTCGTGCTGTCCGGCGTCGAGGCCGCGGTGCTGGATGTGGCGGCAAGGTTCGAGAAGACCACCCGCCTCAAGGTGAGCCACGCTTTCCACTCGCACCTGATGGACCCGATGCTCGACGACTTCCGCGCGGTCGTGGCCGAACTGACCCTCAACGAGCCGCAGCTCCCGGTGATCGCCGCCGGGGACGTGACGTCGCCGGAGTACTGGGTCGAGCACGTCCGGGCCACCGTCCGCTTCGGCGACACCCTCGGCCGGCTCGCCGACGCCGGTGTCACGACGTACGTCGAGGTCGGGCCGGACGCCGTCCTGGCCGGGATGGTCGACGCGGACGCCGTCGTCACGCCGCTGCTGCGCCGGGACCGTCCCGAAACCGTGGCCGTCCTCGAAGCCCTCGCCCGGGTGCACGTCGCCGGGACCACCGTCGACTGGGCCGCGTGGTTCGCCGGCCGCGGCGCGCGGACCGTCGACCTGCCCACCTACCCGTTCCAGCGCAGCCGGTTCTGGCCCGTCGCGCGCGCCACCGGCGACCTCCGCGGCGCCGGCCTGGCCGCCGCGGGGCACCCGCTGCTGGGCGCGGCGCTCGACCTCGCCGACGACGGCGGTGTCGTGCTCACCGGCCTGCTCACCACCGCGACCCGGCCCTGGCTCGCCGACCACACCGTGCACGGCGAGCCCGTCCTACCCGGCACCGCGTTCGTCGAACTCGCCCTCGCCGCGGGCGCCGACCTCGGCTGCGAGCGCGTCGACGAACTCACCATCGGGGCCCCGCTGGTCCTCGGGTCGAGCGGACGGCAGCTCCAGCTGCGCATCAGCGCCCCCGGTGACGCCGGCGCCCGCGAGTTCACGTTCTCCTCCCGGACCGACGGCAGCACCGACGAACCCTGGACCCGCCACGCCGCGGGCTGGCTCGTCCCGGACACCGCCGTGCCTGACACCTCCGAGCCGTGGCCGCCCGCCGACGCCGAACCCCTCGACCTGACCGGCCTGACCGAACGGCTCGCCGAAGACGGCCTCGGGTACGGCCCCGCGTTCCCCGGCCCGTCCGCCGCCTGGCGCCGCGACGGTGAGATCTTCGCCGAGGTCGCGCTCCCGAGCACGGACCAGCCGGACGCCTACGGCCTGCACCCGGCCCTGTTCGACGCGACCCTGCGCGTGGTTTCCCTGCTGAGCCCCGACTTCGCGGGCAGCGTCCCGTTCTCGTGGCACGGCGTCTCCCTGCACGCCACCGGCGCGTCCGCCCTGCGCGTGCGGCTCACCCCGGGCGACGGCGACGCGATCCGCGTCACCGCCGCCGACCCGTCGGGCACCCCGGTCGTCACGGTGGACCGTCTCACCCTGCGCCGCACCGGTCCGGCCGTCCGAACGCAGGCCCGCTCCCTGCTGCGCCTGGACTGGACGCCGATCCCGGTCCCGGCTGCGGACCCGATCCGCGAGACCGACGATCCCGCGTCGCTGACGGAACCGCCGGAGTTCGTCGCCTGGCCGGTCGCCGGAGACCTGCGTGCCGTGCCGCTATCCCTGCGCCGCGAGACCGGCCGGGTCCTGACGCAGCTGCAGAATTGGCTGACCCGGGACAGTGCGGCCACCCTGGTCGTCGTGACGCGGGGCGCGTGGGACGGCACCGATCCGGTCGCCGCGGCCGCCGCGGGGCTCGTCCGCTCCGCCCAGGCCGAGCACCCCGGCCGGTTCGTGCTCGTCGACACCGACGACTCCACACCGCTGACCACGGCGATCGTGGCCACCGGCGAACCGGTGCTCAAGATCAGCGACGGCCAGGTCCACGCCGCCCGGCTCGCCCGGATCACCGAAACACCGCAGGAGATCGACGAGCACGACGGCACCGTCCTGATCACCGGCGGCACCGGCGGCCTCGGCAGCGCCGTCGCGAAGCACCTCGCCGCGCGTGGACGCCGCGACCTCCTGCTGGTCAGCCGGTCCGGCCGCACCGCCCCCGGCCTGCTCGACGAACTGGATGCGCTGGGCGCGCACGTCGAGGTCGCCGCGTGCGACGTCGGCGACCGCGCGGCTGTCGAAGGGCTCCTGGACGGCCGTGAGATCACCGCCGTCGTGCACGCCGCCGGTGTTCTCGACGACGGCATCCTCGCCGCCCTCACCCCCGAACGCTTCGAGCAGGTTCTGCGGGCCAAGGCCGACGGCGCCTGGCACCTCCACGAGCTGACCACCGGCCTCACCGACTTCGTGCTGTTCTCCTCGGTCGTCGGCACCTTCGGCGGCGCGGGACAGGCGAACTACGCCGCCGCCAACGCCTTCCTCGACGCCCTCGCCCGCCGCCGTCACCGCGACGGCCTGCCCGCGCGTTCGCTCGGCTGGGGCCCGTGGGAGTCCGGCAGCGGCATGACGGCGACGCTCTCGGACACCGACCTGCGGCGCCTCGCCGAAGCGGGCATGCCGCCGGTGTCCACTGAGGACGGACTCGCGCTGTTCGACGCCGCTCGCGGCACCGGCGAGCCCGCCGTCCTGCCGTTGCCGCTCGACCTGGCCGCCGTGCGACGGCAGCCGGAGATCCCGCACGTCCTGCGCGGCCTCGTCCGCCCGGCCCGCCGCCGGGCCACCGCGGCCGCCGGGGACCTCACCGGCACGCTCACCCGGCTCCCCGTCGCCGAGCGCGCCGACGCCCTGAAAGGCCTGGTCGCCACGCACGTCGCCCTCGCGCTGGGCCACGCCGACGCGGCCGCGATCGAGCCGGGCCGGGCGTTCTCCGACCTCGGGTTCGACTCGCTCAGCGGCGTCGACCTGCGCAACCGCCTCGCCGCGGCGACCGGGCTGCGGCTGCCGAGCACCCTCGTCTTCGACCACCCGACCGTCACGGCGCTGGCCGAGCACCTCCTGGCCGAGCTGTTCGACGCCGACGCGCCGGTCGCCGAGGTCCGCAAGGCCGCGACCACGACCGACCCGATCGTCATCGTCGGCATGAGCTGCCGCTACCCCGGCGGCGTCACCACGCCCGAGCAGTTGTGGGACCTGATCAACGACGGCGGCGACGCCATCTCCGGGTTCCCCGCCAACCGCGGCTGGGACCTGGACACGCTCTACGACCCGGACCCCGACCACGCCGGGACGTCCTACACCCGCCACGGCGGGTTCCTGCACGACGCCGGGCAGTTCGACGCCGAGTTCTTCGGCATGAGCCCGCGTGAAGCCGTCGCCACGGACGTCCAGCAGCGGCTGCTGCTGGAGACGTCGTGGGAGGCCATCGAGCGCGCCGGGATCGACCCGGTCGTGCTGCGCGGCAGCGCCACCGGCGTCTTCGCCGGCGTGATGTACCACGACTACAGCCGCCTGCTCGACGGCAGCGAGGACGCCGAGGGCTACCAGACCAGCGGCAGCGCGGGCAGCGTCGCTTCCGGCCGGGTGTCCTACGTGCTCGGCCTGGAAGGCCCGGCCGTCACGGTCGACACCGCCTGCTCGTCGTCGCTGGTCGCGCTGCACCTCGCCGCGCAGGCGCTGCGGTCGGGGGAGTGCGACCTGGCGCTGGCCGGCGGCGTCACGGTGATGTCGACGCCGTCGACGTTCATCGAGTTCTCCCGCCAGCGCGGCCTGTCCGAAGACGGCCGCTGCCGCTCCTTCGGCGACGGCGCGAACGGCACCGGCTGGTCCGAAGGCGCCGGGATGCTACTGCTGGAACGGCTGTCCGACGCGCGGCGGCTCGGGCACCCGGTGCTGGCCGTCGTCCGCGGCTCCGCGCTCAACCAGGACGGCGCCTCCAACGGCCTCACCGCGCCCAACGGCCCGTCGCAGCAACGCGTCATCCGCCAGGCCCTCGCCAACGCCGGACTGTCCACACTAGACGTCGATGCGGTCGAAGGCCACGGCACCGGCACGTCGCTGGGCGACCCGATCGAAGCCCAGGCCCTGCTCGCCACCTACGGCCGTGACCGCGAAACGCCGCTGCTGCTGGGTTCGGTGAAGTCGAACCTCGGGCACACCCAGGCCGCCGCCGGCGTCGCCGGGATCATCAAGATGGTCCTGGCCATGCGTCACGGCGTGCTGCCCCGGACTCTGCACGCCGAGACGCCGTCGTCGCGCGTCGACTGGGCCGAGGGCGGGGTCACCCTGCTCGCCGAGCCGACCGCGTGGCCGGAGACGGGACGCCCGCGCCGCGCGGCGGTCTCGTCGTTCGGGATCAGCGGAACCAACGCCCACGCGATCGTCGAACAGCCGCCCGCCACACCGACCGCCCCCGCAGCGCCCCGGCCGGAAGTCGTGCCCTGGGTGCTGTCCGCGAAGTCCGAAGAGGCCCTGCACGCCCAGGCCGCGCAGCTGGCCGGACTGACCGCCGACCCCCTCGACGTCGGTCACTCCCTGGTGACGACCCGCTCCCGGTTCACGCACCGGGCCGTCGTCCTCGCCGACCACGCCGACGCCCTGACCGCACTCGGGTCGCACCCCGCGGCCGTCACCGGCGAGGTCGTCCCGGGCCGCACCGCGGTCGTCTTCAGCGGGCAGGGCGGCCAGCGCACCGGCATGGGCCGCGAGCTGGCCCAGCGGTTCCCGGTGTTCGCCGAGGCCCACGCCGCCGTGCTCGCGCGGTTCGGCGACCGCATCGCCGACGTCGTCCGCGGCGACGACCAAGCCGCGCTCGACCGCACCGAGTTCGCCCAGCCCGCGTTGTTCGCGCTCCAGGTCGCGCTGCTGCGCCTGGCCGCGTCGTGGGGCGTCGAGCCCGACCTCGTCGCCGGCCACTCGATCGGCGAGATCACCGCGGCTCACGCCGCTGGGGTCCTCTCCCTCGAAGACGCGTGCACGCTCGTCGCCGCCCGCGGCGCGCTGATGCAGGCGCTGCCGGCCGGCGGCGCGATGATCGCGTTGCAGGCCACCGAGGACGAGGTGCGCCCGCTGCTCGGCGCGGACGTCTCGATCGCCGCCGTGAACGGCCCGCGTTCGGTCGTCGTCGCCGGGGAGGAGGACGCCGTCGTCGCGATCGCCGCGCGGTTCGAGAAGACGCGGCGGCTCATCGTCTCGCACGCGTTCCACTCGCCGCTCATGGAGCCGATGCTCGCGGACTTCGCCGACGTCCTCGCGGGCCTGACCTTCCACGAGCCGCGCCTGCCGCTCGTCTCCACCGTGAGTGCCGACGCCGACGTCACCACCGTCGAGCACTGGGTGCGGCACGCGCGTGACGCCGTCCGCTTCGCCGACGGTGTCGGCGCGCTGGTGGCCGCGGGGGCGTCCCGGTTCGTCGAGGCGGGCCCGGACGGCGTGCTGTCCGCGCTGGTCGCGGGCGTGGCGCCGGACGCCGTCGCGGTGCCGCTGCTGCGCCGTGACCGCGGCGAGGAGATCGCCTTCACCGAAGCCGTCGCGCGGCTGCACGTCTCGGGCGCCGACGTCGACTGGACGCCGGCCCTGACCGGCGGCCGCCGCGTCGACCTGCCCACCTACCCGTTCCGGCGCGAGCTGTTCTGGCCGCCGGCCACCCGGACCGGCGGCGACGCGACGTCTCTCGGCCTCGGCGCGCCGGGGCACCCGCTGCTCGACGGGACCGTCCGCCTCGCGGGCTCCGACGAGGTCGTGCTGACCAGCCGGCTTTCCCTGCACACCCAGCCGTGGCTGGCCGAGCACGTCGTCTACGGCCAGGTCCTGCTGCCGGGCACGGCGCTGGCCGAGATGGCCATCCGCGCCGGCGACGAGACCGGCTGCCCCCGCATCGACGAGCTGACCATGGCCGTTCCGCTGGTCGTGCCGCCGCAGGGCGGCGTCCAGGTGCAGGTCCGGGTCGGCGAGCCGGACGAGCGCGGCCGACGCCCGGTCGGCATCCACTCGCGGACCGCGGACGCCTGGACCGAACACGCCACGGGCACCCTGAGCCCGGCCACCCCGGTGTCCACTGTGTCTGATTCGGACACCACGGCCTGGCCGCCGCCGGACGCGATTCCGGTGCCCCTGGACGACTTCTACGAGAGTTTCGCCGCGGACGGCTTCGACTACGGCCCCCGGTTCCGCGGCCTGCGCGCGGCCTGGCGACGCGGCGACGACGTCTTCGCCGAGGTCGAACTGGACCCCGCCTATCACGCCGAAGCGGCCGGATTCGGCCTGCACCCGGCGTTGCTGGACGCGGCCCTGCACGCCGTGACACTCCGCCCGGACGCCCCGGCCGCGCGTGAACTCCCGTTCTCCTGGCAGGGTTTCTCGCTGCACGCCGCCGGAGCCGTCGCCCTGCGGGTCCGCGTGACCCCCGGCATCGGTCTCGAACTGACCACCGCCGACGGCGACCCGGTGGCGACCATCGACTCCCTGGTCGTCCGCGAAGCCGGCCGCGACGCCGTGCGCCGCAACGATGCCCTGTTCCAGCTCGACTGGACGCCGGTGCCGATCCCGGAGGTGACCTCGCTTTCGGTCGCGCTCCTGGGCGACGACCCCTTCGGCATCGGAGTGGCCGCGCTGGACGACCGCGCCGAAGCACCCGACGTCGTCGTCACCTGCCTGACCGGCGACCCGGCCGACGTGCCGGGCTCGGCGGCCGACCTCGCCGACCGAGCCCTCGAGCTGGCCCAGCGCTGGATCACGAACGACCGCTACGCCGGCACGAAACTGGTCTTCGTGACCCGCGAGGGCGACCTCCCGGCCGCCGCCGTGTGGGGTCTCGTGCGGGCCGCGCAGGCCGAGCACCCGGGCCGCTTCGGCCTCCTCGAACTCGACGGGTCCACGTTGCCGCAGGCCGTGCTCGCGACCGAAGAACCGCAGGTCGCGCTGCGTGACGGCAAACTGCTCGCAGCCCGTTTCGCACCCGCCGTGCCGACGGAAGGCGGAGCCTGGGACCCCGAGGGGACCGTCCTGATCACGGGCGGCACCGGGGGACTGGGCGCCGTCCTCGCCCGGCACCTGGTGACCGAGCACGGGGCCCGTCGCCTGCTGCTGGTCAGCCGCCGCGGCGCCGACAGCCCGGGCGCCGCGGACGTCGTGGCGGAACTGCAGACCGCCGGTGCCGACGTCGTCGTCGAGGCCTGCGACGTCGCCGACCGCGCCCAGCTCACCGCACTGCTGGCGAACCACCCGCCGGCCGCCGTCGTCCACGCCGCCGGTGTCCTCGACGACGCGCCCCTCGAAGCGATGACGCCCGAGCGGCTCGCGACCGTCCGGCGGCCGAAGGCGGACGCCGCCTGGCTGCTCCACGAACTGACCGGCGACCTGACCGCGTTCGTGCTGTTCTCCTCGGTCTCGGGCACCCTCGGCATCCCCGGCCAGGCCAACTACGGCGCCGCCAACGCCTTCCTCGACGCCCTCGCCGCGCACCGCCGGGCCCAGGGCCTCCCGGCCGTCTCCCTCGCCTGGGGCCCGTGGGTCCCGACGACCGGCATGACCGCAGACCTCGGCGAGGCCGGGCTCGACCGCCTCGCCCGCGCCGGCTTCCCGCCGCTGTCGGTCGAGCAGGGTCTCCAGCTGTTCGACGCGGCGCTGTCCGCGGCCGCGCCGGTGCTGCTGCCGGTCCGCCTCGACCGCGCCGCCCTCCAGGCTCGCGACGACATCCCGCACCCCCTGCGCGGCCTGGTCCGCGCGCCCGCCCGCCGCACCCTCGCGGTCGCCGAAGGCGCGCTCGAACGCCGCCTGCGGACCCGGTCCGCCGAGGAACGGCTGCAGGAAGCGGGCGTCGTCGTCGCCAACGAGGTCGCGCACGTCCTCGGCCACACCGGCACCCGCAAGATCGCGCCGACCCGCTCCTTCGCCGAACTCGGTTTCGACTCGCTCACCGCGGTCGAACTGCGCAACCGCCTCAACGCCGCCACGGGGCTGCGGCTCCCGGCGACGCTCGTGTTCGACTACCCGACCGTCGGGGCCCTGGCCGCGCACATCGTCGGGGAGATCTTCGGGGACGCCCCGGCCGAGGCCGTCCGCGCGACGGGCGTCGTCGACGGCGACCCGATCGTCATCGTCGGCATGGCCTGCCGTTACCCGGGCGGCGTGACGTCACCCGAGGACCTGTGGCGGCTCGTCCGCGAAGGCGGCGACGCGATCAGCGAGTTCCCCGCCGACCGCGGCTGGGACGTCGGCGCGCTCTACGACCCCGACCCGGACCACGCCGGGACGTCCTACACCCGCCACGGCGGCTTCCTGCACGACGCCGCGGAGTTCGACGCGGACTTCTTCGGGATGAGCCCGCGCGAAGCCGTCGCGACCGACGTCCAGCAGCGGCTGCTGCTGGAGACGTCGTGGGCCGCGGTCGAGAGCGCGGGCGTCGACCCGGTCGCGCTGCGCGGCACGGCGACCGGCGTGTTCGCCGGCGTCATGTACAGCGACTACAGCCGCCTGCTCGACGGCAGCGAAGACGTCGAGGGGTACAAGACCAGCGGCAGCGCGGGCAGCGTCGCCTCGGGCCGCGTCTCGTACGCGCTCGGGCTGGAAGGCCCGGCCGTCACCGTCGACACCGCCTGCTCGTCGTCCCTGGTCGCCCTGCACTGGGCGGCCCAGGCCCTGCGGGCCGGCGACTGCGACCTCGCCCTCGCGGGCGGCGTCACGGTGATGTCGACGCCGGCGGCGTTCGTCGAGTTCTCCCGCCAGCGCGGCCTCGCCGCCGACGGCCGCTCGAAGCCGTTCTCCGACAGCGCCGACGGCGTCGGCTGGTCGGAAGGCGTCGGCATCCTGGTCCTGGAACGCCTCTCCGACGCCCAGCGCCACGGCCACGAGATCCTCGCCGTCGTCCGCGGCTCGGCGGTCAACCAGGACGGCGCCTCCAACGGCCTGACCGCCCCGAACGGCCCGTCCCAGCAACGTGTCATCCGCGCCGCGCTCGCCGGCGCCGGACTGTCCACTTCGGACGTCGACGTCGTCGAAGCCCACGGCACCGGCACGAAACTCGGCGACCCGATCGAGGCCCAGGCTCTCCTGGCCACCTACGGCCAGGACCGGGAAACCCCGCTGCTGCTGGGTTCGGTCAAGTCGAACCTCGGGCACACCCAGGCCGCGTCCGGGGTCGCCGGGATCATCAAGATGGTCCAGGCGATGCGCCACGGCGTCGTGCCGCGTACGCTGCACGTCACCGAACCGTCGAAGCACGTCGACTGGACGGCGGGTGCGGTCGAGCTGACCACCGCCGAAACCGCCTGGCCCCACGCGGACCGGGCGCGCCGCGCGGGAGTCTCGTCGTTCGGGATCAGCGGCACGAACGCCCACGTGATCCTGGAACAGCCCGCAGCGCCGACCCCGGCCGCCGCACGGCCCGAAGCCGCGACCGTCCCGTGGCTGCTCAGCGCCAAGACCCCGGAAGCGTTGCGGGCCCAGGCTGCCGTCCTCCGCGAGCACGTCACCGGAGCCGACCACCGCGACGTCGCGTGGACCCTGGCCCACGGCCGGTCCCGCTTCGACGCGCGGGCCGTCGTCCTCGCCGGCCCGGACCACGACGGCGCGGCCCTGGCCGCCTTGAGCGCGAGCGCTGCCCACCCGGACGTCGTGACCGGTACCCAGACCACCGGCCGGACGGCGTTCCTGTTCTCCGGCCAGGGTTCCCAGCGCCTCGGCATGGGCCGGGACCTGGCCGCCGCCGACGCGGTGTTCGCGGCCGCGCTGGACACCGTGCTCGCCGGGTTCGCCCCGGCGGTCCGCGAGGTCATGCGGGGCGACGACGCGGCCGCGCTCAACCGCACCGAACACACGCAGGCCGCGCTGTTCGCCGTCGAGGTCGCGCTGTTCCAGGCCCTGACCGCCCGCGGCGTGCGCCCGGACTACGTCGCCGGGCACTCGATCGGCGAGATCGCCGCCGCGCACGTCGCCGGCGTGTTCTCCCTGGATGACGCCTGCCGCCTGGTCGCCGCGCGCGGCCGGCTGATGCAGGCACTCCCGCCGGGCGGCGCGATGGTCGCCCTGCGCGCCACCGAAACCGACGTCCTCCCGCTGCTCGGCGACGACGTCTCCCTGGCCGCGGTGAACGGCCCCCGCTCGGTCGTGATCGCCGGGCCGGAGGCCGCGGTGCTGGCCGTCGCGGAGCGGTTCGACGACGCCAAGCGACTCAGCGTCTCGCACGCGTTCCACTCGTCGCTGATGGACCCGATGCTCGCCGAGTTCGCCGCCGTCGCGGCGGAGCTGACCTACCACGAGCCGTCGATCCCGGTGGTGGCCGCGGGAATCGTCACCTCGCCCGAGTACTGGGTCCGCCAGGTGCGCGAGCCCGTCCGCTACCTCGACGCGCTGCGGGCCCTCGAAGCGTGGGACGTCGACCGGTACGTCGAACTCGGCCCGGACGCCGTGCTCGCCGGGCTCGCGGCCGACGTCGTGGACGCCGTCGTCGTCCCGGCCCTGCGCCGCGACCGCGACGAATCCCGCACGTTCCTGACCGCCCTCGCCCAGCTTTACGTGTCCGGCCTGCCGGTGCTGTGGGACGGCTTCGTCGAGGGCCGCGCCGTCCCGGTGCCGACGTACGCCTTCCAGCACCAGCGGTTCTGGCCGCACGCCCGCGTCAAGGCGGGCGATCCGGCCGGGCTGGGCCTCGGCGCGCCCGGGCACCCGCTGCTCGGCGGGTCGGTCGAGCTGGCCGAGGACGCCGGTCTGCTGTTCACCGGCCGGCTCTCGACGCAGACGCAGCCGTGGCTGGCCGACCACACGGTCCTCGGCACGACGGTGCTGCCCGGCACGGCGTTCGTCGAACTCGTCCGCCGCGCCGGCGACGAGGCCGGCTGCCCGGCCGTCCGCGAGCTGACCCTCCTGGAGCCACTGGCCCTCGACACGGCCGCGCACCTGCAGATCCGCGTCGCCGCACCGGACGCCGCGGGCCTGCGCGACGTCGACGTCTTCTCCCGCCCCGAAGGCGACCACGGCAGCTGGACGCGGCACGCGACCGGCGTCCTGGAGCCGTCGACCGGCACGGCCGCGACCGACGTGACCCGCCCGGCCGACGCGATCCCGGTCGACGCCGACTACGAAACCCTCGCCGCGCTCGGCCTCGGTTACGGGCCCGCGTTCCAGGGCCTGCGCCGGCTCTGGCGCAGCGGCGAAGACGTCTACGCCGAGATCGAACTGGGCGAGGACACCGCCGCGTTCGGCCTGCACCCGGCGTTGCTCGACTCGGTTCTGCACGCGGTGGCCCTCACGGCGGACCATGCCCGCCCGCACGTGCCGTTCAGCTGGCGCGGCGTCCGGCTGCACGCCGCCGGGGCGTCGTTCCTGCAGGCCCGCATCACCCCGGCCGGGACCGACACGGTCTCCCTGGCCCTCGCGGACGCCGACGGCAACCCGGTCGCCACGGTCGACGCCGTGACGTTCCGGCCCGCCGCGGTCACCCGCGCCCGGTCCGCCGTCAAGGATGCGCTGCTGCGGCTCGACTGGATCCCGGCCACAGCCGCGCCGAGCACGTCGTCCGTGGTCCTCGAAGGCACGCTGGCCGACCTGGCGGAGGTGCCGGACCACGTCGTCGTCCCGATCACCGGTGACGACGTCCACGAGGTCACCGCCGGGGCGCTCACCCTGGTCCGCGACTGGCTCGCCGACCCGCGTTTCGCCGACGCGAAACTCGTCTTCCACACCCGCGGCGCCACCGACGGCACCGACCTCGCCGCGGCCGCCGTCTGGGGGCTCGTCCGCTCAGCGCAGACCGAGCATCCGGACCGCTTCCTGCTCGTCGACGGCGAACTCGCCTTCGCCGCCGGAGAACCGCAGGTCCGCGTGCGTGACGGCGAGCTGGCCGTGCCGCGCCTGGTGCGCGCCGACGTCACATCCGAGCCGTGGACGTGGGATCCCGAAGGGACCGTCCTGATCACCGGCGGCACCGGGGGACTGGGCCGGCTGCTGGCCCGGCACCTGGTGCGGGAGCACGGCATGCGGCACGTGCTGCTGGTCAGCCGCAGCGGCCACGCCGACGACCTGATCGACCTCGGCGCCGAGGTGACCGTCGCGCGCTGCGACGTCACCGACCGCGCCGCGCTCAAGGGCATGATCGACGGCCTCGAGCACCCGCTCACCGCCGTCGTCCACGCGGCCGGCGTCCTGGACGACGCGACCGTCGAGACCTTGACCGACGACCAGCTCCACCGCGTCCTGCGCACCAAGGCGGACGCCGCCTGGGCGCTGCACGAGCTGACCGCCGACCTCGCCGGGTTCGTGCTGTTCTCCTCGATCGCCGGCACCATCGGCGGTGCGGGCCAGGCGAACTACGCCGCGGGCAACGCGTTCCTGGACGCGCTGGCCCACCACCGCGCCGCGCTCGGGCTGCCCGCCGTCTCGCTGGCCTGGGGCCCGTGGTCCGGCACCGACGGCATGACGGCGGACCTCACCGACGCCGACGTCCGCCGGATGGCCCGCGACGGCATCTCGGTCCTCACGGCCGAGGACGGCCTGGAGCTGTTCGACGCCGCCCTCGGTGCCGGAACCCCGGCGCTCGCACCGGTCCGGCCGGCCGCGTCGGCGACCGGCGAGGTCGCGCCGCCGCTGCGGGGGCTGGTCCGCGCGACCACCCGCCGCGCCAAGACGGCGAGCACCGGCGAGCTGGGCCGGCGGCTGGCCGGGCTCACCGGGGCCGAACGCCGGGACGTCGTCGCGGACCTGGTCGCCGGGCAGGTCGCCGCGGTGCTCGGGCACGCCGACAGCACGTCGATCGACCCCGGCCGGGCGTTCTCGGCCATGGGCTTCGACTCGCTCACCGGCGTCGAGCTGCGGAACCGGATCGCCACGGCGACCGGGCTGCGGCTGCCCACGACGCTCGTCTTCGACCACCCGAACGCGGCCGCGCTGACGGCCCATCTGCTCGCCGAACTGGTCGGCACGACGGAAACGGCCGCGGAAACGCGTCCGGTCCGGGCAGCCGACGACGACCCGATCGTGATCGTCGGCATGGGCTGCCGCTACCCGGGCGGCGCCGGCTCCCCGGCCGAGTTCTGGGACCTGGTCGCCGCCGGGACCGACGCGATCGGCGGCTTCCCGGCCGACCGCGGCTGGGACCTCGGCGCGCTCTACGACCCGGACCCCGACCACGCGGGCACGACCTACACCCGCGAAGGCGGTTTCCTGCACGCCGCGGCCGAGTTCGACGCCGCGTTCTTCGGGATGAGCCCGCGCGAGGCCGTCGCCACCGACGTCCAGCAGCGGCTCCTGCTGGAGACGTCGTGGGAGGCCCTGGAACACGCGGGGATCGACCCGGTGAGCCTGCGCGGCTCGTCGACCGGCGTGTTCGCGGGCGTGATGTACAGCGACTACGGCGGCCTGCTCACCGGCGGCGAGTACGAAGGCCAGCAGGGTTACGGCAGCGCCCCGAGCGTCGCCTCCGGCCGCGTCGCCTACACCCTCGGCCTCGAAGGTCCGGCGGTCACGGTGGACACGGCGTGCTCGTCGTCGCTGGTGGCGCTGCACTGGGCGTCGCAGGCCCTGCGGGCGGGGGAGTGCTCGCTCGCCTTGGCCGGTGGCGTGACGGTGATGTCCACCCCGGCCACGTTCGTCGAGTTCTCGCGCCAGCGCGGGCTGTCCCCGGACGGCCGGTGCAAGGCGTTCTCCGACGACGCCGACGGCACCGGCTGGTCCGAGGGCGTCGGCCTGCTGGTCCTGGAACGTCGCTCGGATGCGCTCCGCAACGGCCACGAGATCCTCGCCGTGGTGCGGGGTTCCGCGGTCAACCAGGACGGCGCGTCCAACGGCCTCACCGCCCCGAACGGCCCCTCGCAGCAACGCGTGATCCGCCAGGCCCTCGCGAGCGCCGGACTGTCCACTTCGGACGTCGACGTCGTCGAAGCGCACGGCACCGGCACGAAACTGGGCGACCCGATCGAGGCGCAGGCCCTGCTGGCCACCTACGGCCAGGACCGTGAAACGCCTCTGTTGCTGGGCTCGGTGAAGTCGAACTTCGGGCACACGCAGGCCGCCGCGGGTGTCGCGGGGATCATCAAGATGGTCGAGGCGATGCGCCACGGAATCGTGCCGAAGTCGCTGCACGTCGGCGAGCCATCGTCCCATGTGGACTGGGACGCGGGCGCCGTCGAGCTGGTCGGCGAAACCCGCGGCTGGCCGGAGGTCGGCCGGGCGCGGCGGGCCGGGATCTCGTCGTTCGGGATCAGCGGCACCAACGCCCACGTGATCATCGAGCAGGCTCCCGAGCCGCTCGCCGCACCGGCCGCCGGACTCGCCGTCTGGCCGCTGTCCGCGCGCTCCGCCGCGGCGGTCCGGGCCCAGGCCGCGCGGCTCGCCGGCGTCGTCGACCGTCTGGACGCGGGCGACGTCGGCCGGGCGCTGGCCCTGCGGTCACCGTTCGCGCACCGCGCCACGGTGGTCTCCGAAGACCCGGTGGCCGCGCTGGCCGCGTACGTCGAGACGGGCCCGTCCGCCGACGTCGTCGAGGGCACAGCATTGACCGGGCCGACCGCGTTCCTGTTCTCCGGACAGGGCGCGCAGCGACCGGGGATGGGCCGCCGGCTGGCCGAGCGGTTCCCGGTGTTCGCCACGGCGTTCGACGAGGTCCTGAGCCTGCTGGCCCCGGACGTCCGGGCCGCGTTGGACACCGATCTCGTCGACCGCACGGAGTACACCCAGCCCGGCCTGTTCGCGTTCGAGGTCGCGTCGGCGCGGCTCCTCGAGTCGCAGGGCGTGCGCCCGGACTTCGTCACCGGCCACTCGGTGGGGGAGATCGCGGCCGCGCACATCGCCGGCGTGCTGACGCTCGAAGACGCGTGCACGCTGGTCTCCGCCCGGTCGCGCCTGATGGGCGCGCTGCCCGAAGGCGGCGTGATGGTCGCCGTCCGGGCGTCCGAGGCGGACGTCTTGCCGCTGCTGAGCGACGGCGTGGACATCGCGGCGGTCAACGGTCCCGAGTCGGTTGTGTTGTCCGGCCTCGAAGACGCCGTCGAGGCGGTCGCGTCGAAGTTCGAGAAGCAGCGGCGGTTGCGTGTGTCGCACGCGTTCCACTCGCTGCTGATGGAACCGATGCTGGCCGAGTTCGGCGAAGTCGTCGCGGGTTTGGAGTTCTCGACGCCGGCCGTGCCGATGATCGCGGCGGGCGACGTGACGTCACCCGGGTACTGGGTCCGGCAGGTGCGCGACGCGGTGCGCTTCGCCGACGCGGTCGACCGGCTCGCCGAGTCCGGTGTGACGCGGTTCGTCGAGGTCGGCCCGGACGCGGTGCTCGCGAGCCTGGTCGACGTCCCGGGCGCGCTCGTCGTCCCGGTGGCGCGCCGCGACCGCGACGAGGAGCGGACGTTCCTGACCGCCCTGGCCGAGCTGTACGTCTCCGGCGTCGACGTCGCCTGGTCCACCCCCGGGCCGCGGGCCGACCTGCCGGGCTACCCGTTCGAGCACCGCCGCTTCTGGCCGCCCGTGCGCCAGGGTGACGCGCGTGGCAGCGCCGGGCACCCGCTGCTCGGCGGCGTGCTCGACCTGGGCGCGTCCGGCACCGCCGTCTGCACCGGCCGGCTGTCCGCGGCGGCCCAGCCGTGGCTGGCCGACCACACGATCTTCGGCTCGATCGTGCTGCCCGGCACGGCGTTCCTCGAACTGGCCCGCCACCTCGGGACGCAGGTGGGCTGCGACCGCGTCGACGAGCTGACCCTGCTCGCCCCGCTGGTCCTGCCCGCCGACGGCGCCGCCACGATCCAGGTGTCGGCCGGCCCGGCCGACGATGCCGGGAACCGGCCGGTCGAGGTCCACTCCCTGCTCGAAGGCGGCACCTGGACCCGGCACGCCACCGGCGTGCTCACCCCGGCCACCCCGGCACCCGCGTCCGACACGGGCGAGTGGCCACCCGCCGGAGCGTCGCCGGTGGATCTCACGGACGCCTACTCGCTGCTGGCGGACCGTGGGTTCGACTACGGCCCGGTGTTCCAGGGCCTGACGGCGCTCTGGCGACAGGGCGACGAGCTGTTCGCCGAGGTGCGGCTCGACGACCCGGAGACCAGCGCGTTCGGGCTGCACCCGGCGTTGCTCGACGCCGCCCTGCACCCGAGCATGGTGGCCGACCCGGACGGCAAGCCCGCCCTGCCGTTCACCTGGCGCGGCGTGTCGCTGCACCAGACCGGCGCGGCGGACCTGCGCGTCCGGCTGGCTCCGGCGGGCCCGGACACGATCGGCATCACCATCACCGACCCGGCGGGCGCACCCGTGGTGTCGGTCGACGGCCTCACGGTCCGCGAACCGGCCGCCGACCAGCTCCGGTCGAGCCACCTCTACCGGCTCACCTGGACCCCGCTGTCGGCGATCCCGGCGGCCGAGGTGACCGCCCCGGACCACACGCTGACCGACCCGGCCCGCGCGCTCGACGACTTGGCCGCCCTCGGCGTGGACGGCCCGGTCGTGGTCACCGTCCCGGCGTACCCGGGCGGCCCGACGGTCGCGACCCGCGCCGCGACCACCGCGGTCCTGGCGTTGCTGCAGGCCTGGCTGGCGGACCCGCGGTTCGACGACGTCCTCGTCCTGCGCACCAGCGGGGCCCTGACCGGCGACGACCTCGCGGCCGCCGCGGTGTGGGGCCTGGTGCGCTCGGCGCAGCAGGAGAACCCGGGCCGGTTCGTCCTGGCCGACACCGACGATTCGCTGCCCTTGCGGGACTTCCTCGGTGCCGGCGAGCCGGACCTGTCCATTCGGGACGGAGCCGCGTCGGCCGCCCGGCTCGATCGCGCCACCACCGGCCCCGACGTCACGGAGTGGGACCCGGAACGCACGGTCCTGATCACCGGCGGCACCGGCGGTCTCGGCGCCCTCGTCGCGCGGCGGCTCGCCGCGGCCGGTCAGCGGAAGTTGTTGCTGGTCAGCCGATC
Source organism: Amycolatopsis sp. NBC_01307 (assembly GCF_035975215.1). Classification (NCBI taxonomy): domain Bacteria; kingdom Bacillati; phylum Actinomycetota; class Actinomycetes; order Pseudonocardiales; family Pseudonocardiaceae; genus Amycolatopsis; species Amycolatopsis sp. NBC_01307. The sequence goes on from NZ_CP108403.1 coordinate 2,964,597, forward strand.
CGGCGTCGCCGAAGCCGGGCTCGAAGCCGACCTCCGTGCGCTGGACGCCTCGGTCACCGTCGCCGCCTGCGACGTCGGCGACCGAGCGGCACTCGCCGCGCTGCTCGACGGCGTCGACCTCACGGCCGTGGTGCACGCCGCGGGGGTGCTCGACGACGGCGTCCTCGGCTCGCTGACGCCGGACCGCTTCGAGACGGTGCTGCGGCCCAAGGCCGACGGCGCGTGGCACCTGCACGAACTCACGGCCGCCCACGACCTCGCGGGCTTCGTGCTGTTCTCCTCGCTCGCGGGGACGCTCGGCGGCGCGGGGCAGGCCAACTACGCCGCGGCGAACGCGTTCCTCGACGCCCTCGCCGTCCACCGCCACGCCCACGGCCGGCCCGCGGTCTCGCTGGCGTGGGGCCCGTGGACGCCGGAGGCGGGCATGACCGCCGCCCTGCCCGACGCCGAGATCCGGCGCTTGGCCCGGGCCGGCGTCGAGCTGCTGGCGGCCGACGACGGGCTGGCCGTGTTCGACGCGGTCCGCGCGGGCGGCGACCCCCTGGCCGTGCCGGTCCACCTGAACCTGCCGGTGCTGCGCGGCCAGGACGTCCCGCCGGTGCTGCGCAAGCTGGTGCCGCCGCGGCGGACCGCGGCCGCGGCCCCGGCCCGGGCGGACCTCGCGCCGCGGCTGGCCGGACTGTCTCCGGCGGACCGCATCGAGGTGCTCCTGGAGGTCGTGGCCGACGCGGTGGCCGTGGTGCTGGAACACGGGCCGGCGGACGTCGTCGGGCCGGACCAGGCGTTCACCGAACTCGGCTTCGACTCGCTCACCGCGGTCGAACTGCGGCGGCGGCTGGAGGGCGCCACCGGGCTGCAGCTGCCGGCGACGCTCGCGTTCGACCAGCCGACCCCGCGCGACCTCGCGGCCTACCTCGCCGAGCTGGTCGCCCCGGAGGAGAAGCCGGAGCAGGCGATCCTCGCCGACCTCGCACGGCTGGAGAAGGTGCTGCAGGACGCCGTGCTCGACCCGGGTTCGCACGAGGAGATCGCGACGCGGCTGGAGCAGCTGCGCGGCACGTGGAGCGCCCGCGAAGACGTGGAGGGCGACGGCTTCGACTTCGACGCGGCCAGCGACGAGGACGTCTTCGCACTGCTGGACGAGAAGCTGAGCGCCGACTGGGACTGACACGCGCGAAGGGGCGGCACTTTCACGTGAAAGTGCCGCCCCTTCGTCGTTGTGGTCTTACTTGAGCTTGGTGCCGGCGGAGCCGAGGGCCTGGCAGGCCTCCACGATCCGGGCGGCCATGCCACCCTCAGCGGCCTTGAGGTAGGAGCGGGGGTCGTAGAACTTCTTGTTGCCGACCTCGCCGTCGATCTTCAGGACGCCGTCGTAGTTCTTGAAGAAGTGGTCCACGATCGGGCGGGTGAACGCGTACTGCGTGTCGGTGTCCACGTTCATCTTCACCACGCCGTAGGAGACGGCTTCGCGGATTTCTTCCGGCAGCGACCCGGAGCCGCCGTGGAAGACCAGCTCGAACGGCTTCGACCCGGCGTCGAGGCCGAGCTTCTTCGACGCGGCTTCCTGGCCGCCCTTGAGCACGTCCGGGCGCAGCTTGACGTTGCCCGGCTTGTACACGCCGTGCACGTTCCCGAACGTCGCAGCCAGCAGGTAGCGGCCGTTCTCGCCCGAACCCAACGCGTCGATGGTCTTCAGGAAGTCGCCTTCGGCGGTGTAGAGCTTCTCGTTGATCTCCGCCTCGACACCGTCCTCTTCGCCGCCGACGACGCCGATCTCCACCTCGAGGATGATGTTCGCGGCCGCGGTCTTGGCCAGCAGCTCCTGCGCGATGACGAGGTTCTCGTCGAGGTCGATGGCGGAGCCGTCCCACATGTGGGACTGGAACAGCGGGTTCTGGCCGTTCTTGACGCGTTCGGCGGAGATCTCGATCAGCGGGCGGACGAACCCGTCGAGTTTGTCCTTGGGGCAGTGGTCGGTGTGCAGGGCGACGTTGACGTCGTAGCGAGCGGCGACGACCTGCGCGAATTCGGCGAGGGCGACGGAGCCGACGACCATGTCCTTGACTTTTTGGCCGGAGGCGAACTCGGCGCCGCCGGTGGAGAACTGGATGATCCCGTCGCTCTCCGCTTCGGCGAAGCCGCGGATGGCGGCGTTCACGGTTTCGGACGAGGTCACGTTGATGGCGGGGTAGGCGAACTCGTTCGCCTTGGCCCGATCCAGCATCTCCGCGTAGACCTCGGGGGTCGCGATGGGCATCGGTCAGGTCCTCTCGATCTCCGGCTGGGGAACCCGTCGAACATAGCGTGACGGCCGGTGCGCGCCGGGCCGCTGTGACCCATCGCTGGGGTTTTCCCCAGTGGGGGACGCGGTACAACGGGTCGGCTCGGCGGCCGGCGACGACGAAGTCGCACCCGCCGGGTGCGAGTGGTGTCGACGACGACCTTCCCGTAACCGAATCCCAGGGTGCGCCGAAGTCGTGGGCACCCGCCGCCGAGGAGTGAAATGACTGCCATCGTCCAAGTCACGGGCCGGGAGATCCTGGACAGCCGGGGCAATCCGACCGTCGAGGTCGACGTCGAGCTGGCCGACGGCTCGTTCGGGCGCGCGGCGGTGCCCTCGGGCGCGTCGACGGGCACCCGGGAGGCGGTCGAGCTGCGCGACGGCGACCCGCACCGGTACCTGGGCAAGGGCGTGACCGGCGCGGTCGCGGCCGTGAACGGCGAGCTCGCCGGCGCGGTCATCGGCCTCGACGCCGACGACCAGGCCGCCGTCGACCGCGCGATGATCGAGCTCGACGGCACGGCGAACAAGGCCCGCCTCGGCGCGAACGCCATCCTCGGCGTCTCGCTGGCCGCCGCGAAGGCGGCTGCCCAGACCCACGTGCTGCCGCTCTACCGCCACCTCGGCGGCGCCGACGCGCACCTGCTGCCGACGCCGATGATGAACATCGTCAACGGCGGCGCCCACGCCGACAACGGGATCGACTACCAGGAGTTCATGATCGCCCCGGTCGGCGCGACGAACTTCGCCGACGCCGTCCGGATCGGCTCGGAGATCTTCCACACGCTGCGCAAGATCCTCCGCGACGCCGGGCACAACACCAACGTCGGCGACGAGGGCGGCTTCGCCCCGCAGCTCGGCTCGGCCGACGAGGCACTCGACTTCGTGGTCCGCGCCGTCGAGAAGGCCGGCTACGTGGCGGGCGACGACGTCGTGCTCATGCTCGACCTCGCGGCGTCGGAGTTCTACGAGGAGGGCGTCTACCACTACCGCGGCGAAGGGCGGAAGCGCTCGGCCGAGGAGCACGTCGACTACCTGGCCGGCCTCGTCGACCGGTACCCGATCGCGTCGATCGAGGACGCCATGGCCCAGGACGACATCGCCGGCTGGCAGCTCGTCACGCGCGCGCTGGGGGAGCGCTGCCAGCTCGTCGGCGACGACGTTTTCTGCACCAACGTGGAGCTGCTGAAGCACGGCGTCGAAAACGGCGTCGGCAACGCGATCCTGGTGAAGGTCAACCAGATCGGCACGCTCACCGAGACGCTGGAGGCCGTCGAGGTCGCCTACCAGGCCGGGTACGGCGTCGTGCTCTCGCACCGGTCCGGTGAGACCGAGGACACCACCATCGCGGACCTCGCGGTCGCCGTCGACTGCGGCCAGATCAAGACGGGTTCGCTCTCCCGCGCCGACCGCACGGCCAAGTACAACCAGCTGCTGCGGATCGAAGAAGACCTCGGCAGCACCGCCGTGTACGCGGGCCGGCACCCGCTGACCCGGAAGGCGCGCTGAGGAAAGACCGCGGAGGCCTGGCGCGAGTCAGGCCTCCGCGGTTTCCGCCCGGACCACGTTCACGAGCGCGAGGTGGCGGAGCCCGGCGAAGAGCCGTTCCCCGAGCAGGGTGGTGATCAACGCCGTCTCGGCGGGCCGGCGGGCGGGCCCGACGTCCGCGATCAGCCCGGCGTCGACCTCGGCGGTCGCCCGGGCCAGGGCGGCGTAGTCGGCGAGCTTGCCGGTGACGGCGCTGTGGCCGAGGGCGTGGAAGGTGGCCAGGACGGTCACGAGGTTCGCGATGCTGGGATCGGTGGCGTCCACGGTGCCGCCGTCGTGCTCGCCCAGCAGGGCCCGGACCCGGTCCAGCGCCCACGCCCGGGCGGCCTCGCCGGTCGGGCGCGTGCTGACCCGGCCGTCCTGGGCGACGCCCAGCACGACGGGGGAGGCGTGGCCGGAGTCGAGGGCGGCCAGCACGGCGGCCACTTCGGCCAGCGAAAGGCCGCCGATCTCGCGGAGCGCGCAGACGAGCCGGAGCCGCCGGAGGTGCTCGTCGGAGTACTGCGCCTGGTTCGGCCCGATCCGGCGCCCCGCAGGCAGCAGGCCCTCACGCAGGTAGTACTTGACGGTCGCGACCGGCACCCCCGACTCCGTGCTCAGCTCAGCCATCCGCATGTGCCGGTACCCCTTCTCCGTCTCCCTGCCCGCGCACGGGAGACCCAGTGGATCGCGGACTCTCGGCGGCTGCCCAGCACCGGGCGGAAAATCTAGTGCGATGCCCACACCTCGCCACCCGTCCGGCCGGTACTGGACAAATCCTTGAACCCCATCGGCGAGACTCGGGCCAGGAGCTTGCCGGCGACGAAGGGGCGGGCCATGGCCACCATCTGCGGGACCGACGCCGCGTACACCCTCGACGAGCTCGAGGCGGACGCCGCGGGGATCGCGGCCGAACTGACCGCGCGGGGTCTCGGGCGCGGCGATCGCGTGCTGCTCAAGGCGGACAACTCGATCGGCTACGTCACGGCGGTGCTGGCCCTGGTCCACCTCGGCGCGTCGATCGTGCTGATCGACCACCGGGACAGCCCGGCGGCCACCTGCGACGTCCTCAGCCGTGCGAAGGTCAAGGCGTGCCTGGTGGACGACGCCGCCGCGGCGGCGAGCGTCGCCCCGGTCCCGGCGATCCTGCTGCCGGAACTGGCCGCGGCCGCCCGGCCGGTGCCGGGCGGTATCGACGCCGCGGCGTGGGCCGCGCTGCCCGACGGCCTGCTCATGTCGTCCTCGGGGTCGACCGGGCGGCCGAAGGTGGTCGTGAAGTCCGGCGCCGTGTTCCTCGCCAACCTCCGGCGCACCGCGGACACCCTCGGCTACACGCGTTCCGACGTCCTCGCGCCGTTCCTGCCGTTCTCCCACCAGTACGGCCTGTCGATCGTGCTGCTCGCCTGGCTGGTCCGCTGCTCGCTGGTGGTCGTGCCCTACCGCCGGCTCGACCACGCGCTCGGCCTGGCCGGGCTGCGCGGCGCTACCGTGCTCGACGCCGCGCCCTCGACCTACCGCAGCATGCTGAACATCACCCGGCAGCGGCCGGTCCTGCGGGCCGCGCTGCAGCGGGCGCGGATGCTGTGCGTCGGCGCGGCGCCGCTGAACCACCGGCTGGTCGCGGAGTACCGCGCGGAGTTCGGGAAGCCCCTGCTGGACGGCTACGGCAGCACGGAACTCGGCAACATCTCCTTCGCCGTGCCCGGCAACCCGGTCGCCACCGGCCGCCCGGTCCGCGGGGTGGACGTCCGCGTCGTCGACGACTCCGACGCCGCGGTCGCGCCCGGCGAGGTGGGCGAGCTGCTCGTGCGCACCCCCGACCTGCCGACCGGGGTGCTGGACGACGCCGGCGAGGTGGCACCGGAGCCGGGTGGCTGGTTCCGCACCGGCGACTTCGGCCTGCTCGACGGCGCCGGCAACCTCCACGTCCTGGGCCGCAAGCGCGCGGTCCACCGGATGGGCTACACCCTGTACCCGGACATGATCGAGGCACGCGTCGCGGAGGCGGGCTGCTGCGCGAAGGTCGTCGCGGTCCCGGACGAGCGCCACGGCAGCCGCCTGGTCGCCTTCGTCGAGGACGAGGCCGGCCACGCCCCGGCGTACTGGCGCGAGCGGATGGCCCGGATCCTGCCGCCGTACGAGGTCCCCAACCGGGTGGTCGTGGTCGACAGCTTCCCGCTCAACCGCAACGGCAAGCCGGACGGCCGCCGCCTGGAAGAACTGGCGGCCACCGCCTAGCGCGAGCACCGGGAAAGCCCGCTTGAGTGGTCTGCCGCGTCTCGTCGTGAGTGGTCAGGGCGGTTCTAACCGCCCTAACCACTCACGACAAGCCGCGCCGTCGCAGGTCCGCGGCGTCGAAGCCGAACTCCGTGAGCACCGCGTCCGTGTGTTCGCCCAGCGCCGGGATGGGGTCGAGGCGCGGCGGGCGGCCGGGCACCGTCACCGGCGGCAGCGTCATCCGCAGCGGTCCCACCGGCGAGCCGACCTCGGCGAACCGGTCGCGTTCGGTCAGCTGCGGGTGCTCCAGGACCTCCGGCAGCTCACGGCGGCGGGCGTGCGCGATCCGGCCCTCGCTCAGCCGCGCCGCCAGCTCCTCGCCGGTCAGCGTGGCGAAGATGGCACCGATCTCCCGCTCCAGCTCGGCCCGGTGGGCGACACGGGCGCTGCCCGTCGCGAACCGCTCGTCGGACGTCCACTCGGGACGGCCGACCGCGTGCCGGCAGAACGCGGCCCACTCCCGGTCGTTCTGCACGGCCAGCACCAGCTGCGTGCCGTCGCCGGCGGCGAACGTGCCGTACGGCGCGATCGCCGGGTGGCTCGTGCCCGCCCGCGGGGGTGGGGTGCCGCCGAAACCCGTGTAGTAGAGCGGGAAACCCATCCACTCGATCAGCGCGTCGAACAGGCTCACCTCCAGCTCGGTGCCCTCGCCGGTGCGTTCGCGGTGGAACAACGCCGACAGGATGCCGGAGTAGGCGTACATCCCGGCCCCGATGTCGGCCGCCGGGATGCCGCTCTTCGCCGGCTCGTCCGCCGTGCCGGTCACCGACACCAGCCCGGCTTCGGACTGGATCAGCAGGTCGTACGCCTTCGCGTCGCGGTACGGGCCGGTCGAGCCGTACCCGGAGATCGAGCACGTGATCAGCCCCGGCCGCGTCGCCCGCAACGCGGCGGCGCCGAGCCCGAGCCGCTCGGCGACGCCGGGGGCGAAGTTCTGCACGAAGACGTCGGCGCCGTCGATCAGCCGGCCCATCACCTCGGGCGCGGCCTCGTGCTTCAGGTCGAGCGTGACGCTCTCCTTCGACCGGTTCAGCCAGACGAAGTGGCTCGAAAGCCCGCGGACGGTCTCGTCGTAGGCCCGCGCGAAGTCGCCGCTGCCCGGCCGCTCGATCTTGAGCACCCGCGCGCCGAGGTCGGCCAGGTGCCGCGTGGCCAGCGGCGCCGCGACCGCCTGCTCGCAGGAGACGACGGTGACGCCGTCGAGCGGGAGGGAAGCCAGGGAAGACACCGCCGCATCCTGTCACCTCACCCGGACGCGGGCGGGGTGACCGGATCCCGAGGTCCGGCCAGTAAGGTGATCGAAGGGTTTCGGCCCTGTTCGGTGCCGGCCGCGACGGCGGCGTCCCGAGCGCCGGTACGCGAGCGCAAGGCGGTGCGACCCACCGCCCGGCACCGCGCCGGAAACCCCGCATCGCAGCTGAGACTGGAGATCCGTGGCCCTACGCAGCGGCCTCCGGGCCTTGCCCGGGACAGAACTGGCCGGCCGGGAGTGGGAGGTCCGGCTGCTCGCCGACCGGGCCCGGGCCGCCGCCGTCGGCGCGGGGCAGGCGGTCCTGCTGCGCGGGCCCGCGGGGATCGGGAAGACGAAGCTGCTCGCCGCCGCGCTCGACGAGCTCGACGGGATCGCCGCCACCGTGCTCACGGTGGCCTGCCCGGACAGCGGGGTCGCGGCCTACGAAGCCGTCCGGGCGCTGTTCGAGCCGCTGCAGCCGGCCGGCGCCGCCGCGGCCGACCTGCTCACCGGCAGCGCCCGGCTGGCGTTGCCGGCCCTCGTGCCCGCGCTGGGCGAGGGCCAGGGCAGCGCCGACACCTACTCCGTGATGCACGGCCTGCACTGGCTCACCGCCGGCCTGGCCGCCCGCGGTCTCGTGGTGCTCGCGCTCGACGACGTCCAGTGGTGCGACGAGACGTCCCTGCGGTGGCTGGGGTTCCTGCTGCGCCGCGCGGAAGACCTGCCGCTGCTGGTGCTGATGACCCAGCGGACCGGGCCGGACGAGCCCGTGCCGGAGGTGCTCGGCGAGATCGGCGCGGCCCTGAGCTGCCTGACGGTCGACCTGGCGCCGCTGTCCCCGGACGCCGTCGCCGACGTCCTGGAGTCGGCGTTCGGCGCGGCGCCGGACCCGGTCTTCGCCGCCCGCGTCCTCGACCTCACCGGCGGGAACCCGTTCCTGCTCGACCGGGTCGTCAGCCGGGTCCGGGACGAGGGGACGCCGGGCGCCGAGCGCGTCGCGCTGCTCGAACGGATCGGCCGCGAGGTCGTGGCGCGGCCGCTGCTGGACCGGCTGCCGGAAGGCGCGTTCGCCGTGGCGCGCGCGATCGCCGTGCTGAGCGGGGAAGACCTGGAGACGATCGCCGCGCTCGCCGGGACCCAGCCCGGCCCGGCGAGCGGCGCCGTGCGGGCCCTGCGCGCCGGCGAGCTGCTGGCGCCGGACCGGCTGGACTACGCGCACGACCTGATCCGCACCGCGGTGCTGGATTCCGTGCCGCCCGCCGAGCTGGCCCGGCTGCGGGAACGCGCGGCCGTCCTGCTCAACGACCGCGGCCGGCCCGCCGAGGAGGTCGCCGTCCACCTGCTGCTGCTCGACTCGGTGCCGCAGCCGTGGATGGTGAACGTGCTGCGCGACGCCGCCGTCTCGGCCGAGGGCCGGGGCGCGCCCTCGGCCGCCGCCCGGTACCTGACCCGCGCGCTGCGGGCCGACGAGGACGACGTCGCCGTGCTGGTGCACCTGTCCCGGGTGCAGGGGCAGCTGGACCCGGCGTCGTCCCTGCGGCACCTGGAGCGGGTGCTGGGCCTGGTGACCGATCCGCGCCGCCGGGTGCCGGTCGTCATGCAGTACACGATGATCTCGCTGGCCGCGCAGAACTCCCAGCGGGCCTACGCGCTGGGCGAAGAGGCGCTGGACGCCCTGGTCGCGGCCGGTGGTCCGGACCCGTCGCCCGCCGACCGGGCCCTGCGGATGCTGCTCGAGTCCGCGCTGCTGCTCTCGGGCCTCGACGAGAAGTCCGGCGTGCCCCGGGTCAGCGCGCGGCTGCGCGACGTCACGCCGCCGGCCGGCGACACCGCCGAGGAACGCCAGCTGCTCGGCATGCTCTCGTCGCTGGGCACGCTGCAGGGCCGGCCGGCGGCCGAAGTGGCCGACCAGGCGAGCCGGGTCCTGCTGATCGGCGACGTCGCCCCCGGCGGCTGGGCCGTGCTGGGCGCCGTCCTCTCGCTCTACCTGGGTGACCACGGCGAGCCGGCGCTGACCGCGATCAACGAGCTGCTCAACCACGCCCAGAGCCGCGGCGAGGCGTGGACCTACGCCCTCGGCGCGAGCACCCGCGCGCTGATGCACGAGTTCACCGGGAACCTCGCGGAAGGGCTGTCGGACGCGCAGTACTCGTTCGACGTCGTCACGCAGGAGCGGTGGGCCCCGGGTGTCTCCATGCCGCAGGCGGCGCTCGGCGCGATGCTGGTCCGCCAAGGTGACCCGGTCCGCGCCGAGGAGGTGCTGGACACGGTGACCCGGCCGCGGCTGTCGGAGTTCACCCTGGAGTACCACTGGTTCCTGATGGCCCGGGCCCGGGCGCGGGCGGCGCAGGGCGACGTCGAAGGCGCGCTGACCGTGCTGCGTACATGCGGGGACAGCCTGCGCGGCAGCGGCATCGGCAACCCGGTGCTGGCGCCGTGGTGGTACGACTCGGCCGAGCTGCTGGCGGGCCTCGGCCGGGTGGCCGAGGGCGTGGCCGTGCTCGACGAGGTCGAGCCGGCGGTCCGCCGCTGGGGCACCACGCGGGCCCTCGGCATGCTGGAGACCGGCCGCGGGGTGCTGGCCGACGGCGACGCGGCGATCGAGCGGCTGTCGGCGGCCGCCGACGTGCTGGCCGGCTCGCCCGCCAAGCTGGAGCTCGCGAAGGCCGAATACCTGCTGGGCCGCCGGCTGCTGCGCCGGGGCGACACCGAGGGCGCGCGGGAACGGCTGCGCCGCTCGATCGACCTGTCCGTGCTCAGCCGGGACAGGCAGCAGCTCGGGCTGGCGCTGCCGGCGCTGACCGAGGCGGGCGGGCGGATGCGCAGCGGGACCGACTCGCCGGCGGACGCACTGAGCGGCAGCGAGCGGCGGGTCGCCGAGCGGGCCGCGACCGGCGCGACCAACCGGGAGATCGCCGAGTCGCTGTTCCTCACCCAGCGCACCGTCGAGGTGCACCTGACCAGTGTCTACCGCAAGCTCGGCATCAAGGGCCGGGCGGATCTCGCGGAGGCCCTGCGCACCTGGTGAGCCGCGGTATCCCTTACCCGCCGTCACGCATTGCCCGCTTGTGCCACCCGGAATGGCCAAGGGGGACGGAAATGCCCGTCCGGCGGCCACGGCGTCGGCGGATGCCGTAGTGCGGAGCTAGCCTCCCTGGTGGATCCACCAGTCCGAGCGCCCGTCGTCGCGCCGAGGGAGGTCGTCCGTGCCGTACCACCGGCCACTGTCCGTGATCAACTCCGGACACCACCGCCCGGCCGGGCGGTTGATCGGCCGGGAGCGCCAGCTCGCCCTGCTCGACGACCTCGTCGACGGCCTCTTCGCGGGCCGTCCCGCCCGGGCCGGCGTCTCGGGTGCCGCCGGGACCGGCCGCACGGCCCTGCTGCGCCACGTGCTCGCCACCGCCCGCGAACGCGGCGCCGTCGCCGGCCTGGCGTCGTGCTCGCCGGTGGAGACCGGGATCCCGTTCAGCACGGCGTCGCAGCTGGTCGCCGCCCTGCACTCGCCGGCGCGGTTCGCGGACCTGGCGACCGGGTGCTTCGCCGGCCCGTGCGACGCCACCGTGCCGCTGCTGTGCGACGTGTTCGCGGAGCTGGCCGCCGACGGGCCGCTGGTGCTGGCGATCGACGACCTCCAGTGGGCGGACGCCTGGTCGCTGCGGTGCTTCGCGGCGATGGCCGCCCGGCCCGGCCCGATCCTGCTGGTCGCGGCCGCGCACGGCCCGCTGGCCCGCTACCTCGGCGACGGCCCGGGTAGCCAGCTGGACCTGCCGCCGCTGACCGAGGCGGAGACCGCGGCGTTGCTGCGGGAGATCCCGGGGGCCCCGGGCGGGGCGGCGTTCACCACGGCGGCGCTGAGCATCGCGGCCGGCCGGCCCGCGGTGCTGCGCGAGATCGTGACGCGCTGGAGCGCCGACGGGCGCCCGCCCGAGCCCGAGCAGGTACCCCACCTGGTGCGGATCGGGCGCGCGGTGACGTCGGCGCGCGCCGCCCGCGTCCGGCGCGGCCTGCCGGCCGACGCGCTGGCGCTGCTGCGGGCGATGTCGGTGTCCACATCGGACGTCGTGCTCGCGGGCCGGCTGGCCGGCCTGCCGGAGACCGCGGCGGCGGGCGCTCTGGAACCGCTCGTGGCGAGCGGCCTGGTGGCCGCCGGGCGGCCCGCCGAACCGCACCTGGCGGCGGAAGTGCTGGCGGAGCTGGACGCCGACGCCCGCGGCGACCTGCACCGGCGGGCGGCGGAACTGGCGCACGGCACCGGGGCCGGCGCGACGGTGGCGGCCGACCTGCTCTGCGCGGCGCCGGCGGTGGGGGAGCCGTGGGCGCGGACGGTCCTGGTGGAGGCGGCGGAGCAGTGGTTCCTGCAGGGCCGCACGTCGGCGGCGGCCGACGCGCTGCGCCGGGTGCTGCTGGAGCCGCTGGAACCGGCGGAGCGCGCGGCGTTGCTGCTGCGCCTGGCGTCGATGGAGGTGACGCGGGACCCCGAGGCGGCGGACGGGCGGCTGCGGAGGATCCTGGCCGAACCCGGACTGAGCACGTTGCCCGCGGCCGTGACGGCGGCCGACCTCCTCCTGGCCCGCGGCGACGTCGAGACGACCCGCCGCGCGGTGGCGGAGCTACGCGGCCGCGCGTTGGTGTCCACTGTGGAAAGTGCCGTGGTGGACGCCCCCGTCTCGTCCACTGTGGACTCGGACCTGGTCGCCCTCGGCCGGATCGCCGAGGAGGAAGCCGCGGTGGACCCGGTCATGCCCGTCGCGCCGCTCCTCTGGACCGCCCGGCCCGGCGGTCCCGCCGAAGCCGGGGCCGAAGCCTGGTGGCTCGCGACCCGGGGCGAGGACCGCCGCCGGGCGCTCGACCTGGCCGAGCAGGCTCTCATCGTGCGTGAGGACGCGCCGCTCATGCCGCGGATCGCCGCCTGCCGGGCCTTGTTGTGCTGCGACGAACTGGAGTCCGCCGCCGAAGGGCTCACCGCCGTCGCCGCCGCGGCCCGGCGTCGGGACGCCAAGGCCGCGGCCGCGCAGGCGCTGCTGCACCGGGCCGTCGTGAACCTGCGGCGCAACCGGCCCGACGACGCCCTCCACGACCTCACCGCCGCCGGGCGGGAGCTGCCCGTCCGGTGCTGGCACCCCGCGCTCGTCCCGGCCTACCTCGCCGTCGAGATCTCCGCGCACCTCAAGCTGGGCCGGACCGAACGCGCCCGCCGGCTCGCCGCCGAACCGCTCCCGCGCGGCGGCGAGCACACCGCGGGGCAGGCGTTCCTCCTGTACGCGCGGGCCGAGCTGGCCCTGGCCGCCGACGAGCTGGAGGCCGCCCTCGCCGCGGCCCGCGAGTGCGGCCGGATCCTGCGGTCCCGGCAGTGGGTCAACCCGATGCTGTGCCCGTGGCGCACGATCGCCGGCTTCGCGTTGCGCAGCCTCGGCGACGGCGCGGCGGCCGCGGCGCTCTCGGCCGAGGAACTGTCGCTGGCCGGCTACTGGGGCACCGACGGGGCCTTCGACGCCCTGCGCGAACGCGCGGTCGCCGAACTGCGGCGCAGCGTGCCCGCACAGCGGCGGCCGGCCGAGCCGGTGCCCGAACCCGTGCTGCCGCCGGGACGCCGGTTCGAGCCGCGCCGGCCGGAGGTGCTCTCGCCCGCCGAACAGGACGTCGCCGCGCTCGCCGCGCGCGGGCTGCCGAACCGCGAGATCGCCCGGGAGCTCTCGATCGCGCTGCGCACGGTCGAGCTGCGGCTGACGAAGGTGTACCGCAAGCTCGGTCTCAAGGGCCGCTCCGCGCTCACCGAGCGCTGGGCGACCTGGACGCTGGGGGACTGACCGGTGCTGCTGGAACGGGAAGCGCACCTGTCGGTGCTGGACGAGGCGGTGCGCGACGCCGACGCCGGGAGCGGCGGCCTGTTGCTGATCCACGGCGAGGCCGGCGCCGGCGGCTCGGCGCTGCTGCGGCACCTGGCCCAGCTCGGCGCGGCCCACGGCGCGCGGATCCTGCGTTCGAGCGGGGCGCAGCTCGAACAGGCCTTCCCGCTCGGGGTCGTCCGGCAGCTCGTGCTGCCGATCCTCGCCGACCCGGACGACCCGGCGCTGCCGCCGGTGGCCCGGCAGGTGCTCGGCCCGCTGGCCGACGGCTCGGCCGGTCCGGCGGAGCTGGCGTCCCTGCTGCACGGGTTGCACGCGCTGCTGGCGCGGCTGAGCCGGTCCCGCGGGGTGGTCGTGCTCGTCGACGACCTGCACTGGGCGGACGAGCTTTCCTTGCGGGCCCTGGCTTTCCTGGTCGCCCGGCTGTCCGGGATGCGCGTCCTGATCGGCGCGGTCCTGCGCGACGGCGCGGGCGCGCGCACCGCGTTCGTGCCGGAGATCGAGGCCGCCGCCCGGCACCACGTGCGGGCCGAGCCGCTGTCGCTCGCCGCGACCGGGCGGCTGGTCGCCGCGCGCTTCGACGCCGGTCACGACCCGGAGTTCGCGGCGGCCTGCCACGAGCTCACCGGCGGCCGTCCCAAGGACCTGCGGGCCCTGCTGGACCGGGCGTTCTCCCACCGGTTGACGGCGAAGGCCGACGACCGCGCCCGGCTGCGGGCCCTCGGCGCGGACCTCCGCCGCGAGCGGCTGCGGGTGCTCGTCCGGCGTGATCCGGAGGTCGAGGCCTTCGCCCGGGCCGTGGTCGTGCTGGGGCGGCACGCCGAACCCGCGCTCGTCGCGGCGCTGAGCGGGCTGGCCGACGCCGCCTGCGCCGCGGCGCGCGCCGCGCTGCAGGGCCCCTGGCTCACCGTCGCCGCGGACGGCCGGCTGGTACCCGAGGCCGCGCTGGTGCGGGTGGTCGAAGAGACGGCGTCGGCCGCGGACACCGCCGCCGCCCACCGCACCGCGGCCGGGCTGCTGACCGCGCGGGGCTACCCCGCGGAGGACATCGCCGGGCAGCTGCTGCGCGTCGACACCCTGTGCGGCGGCCCGGAGATCGAGATGCTGCGGGCGGCCGCCGTCGGCGCGCTGCGCCGGGGCGCGCCCGAGTCCGCGGCGCGCTACCTGCGGCGGGCGCTGCTGGAACTGCCGCCGGGCAGCGCCGGGCGCGCACCGCTGCTCGTCGAGCTGGCCGCCGCCGAGCTCGGCCCCGACCCGGCGTCCGCTGTCCGGCACCTGGTCCAGGCCGCACCGCTGCTGCCGACGGTCCGCGACCGGGCCGCGGCGGTCACCCGGATCCCGTTCACGATCACCGCGCGCGGCCCGCTGGTGACCGAGCTCGTGCGCGCCGTCGCCGGCGAGCTCGGCCCGGCCACTGCCCTGACCGGGCACGACCGCGACCTCGCCCTGCGGCTGGAAGCGCACGACTGGTTCGCCGCGCTGGAGGACCCGGCCCGGCTGGCCGCGGCGCCGGCCCGGCTGCGCGAGCTGACCGACACCCCGGCCGGCCCCGGGGCGGCCGAACGCGAGCTGCGGGCCGTGCTGCTGCTGGCCGCGACGCTGGCCGGGCGGATCGACGCCGAGGAAGCCGCGCGCCGGGCGACCTGCCTGCTGGACCACGAGCCCGCGCGGTCCGTCCGCGCCGGGGCCATGCTGCGGATCGTCCCGGTCGTCCTGGTCGCGGCGGGCCGCGTCGACGTCGTGACGCCGTGGCTGTCGGCCACCGGCGCGGCGGGCACCGCGGCGACCCGGGCGCTGCTGGACGTGCACCGGGCGCTGGCGCTGCTGGCCCGCGGCCGGGCCGCGGCGGCCGGGGAACCGGCGGGCCGGGCGTTCCGGCTCGCCGAGCCCGCTGGCTACGACGTGCTCGCGCTGCCGGCCACGATCCTCGGCCTGGTCGCGACCGCGACCGGCGACCGGACGCTGACCCGCACGGTGCTGGACGACCTCCCGGCCGGCGACGGCCTCGCCGTGCTCGCCGTGCAGCGGAGCCTGCGCGGGACGCTGGCCGCCGCCGACGACCCCGGCGCGGCGCTGGCGCAGTTCCTCGACTGCGGGCGCCGGCTGGACCGGGCCGGCTGGCGCAACCCCGCCCTCTACCCGTGGCGCACGTCGGCGGCGCTGCTGGCCCACCGCCTCGGCCGCACCGACGAAGCCGGGCGCCTGGCCGAAGAGCACCACCGCCGCTGCGTCGCGTGGGGCGCACCCGCAACGGTCGGCCGCGCCCTGCGAGTCCTCGCGGCATTGGACGCCGGCCGCGACGGAATCCGGCTGCTGCACGAGGCGGTCGAGCTGCTCGCCCGCTCACCGGACGACCTGGAGGAGGCCAAGGCCCGAGCCGACCTGGCCGAGCGGCTCAGGCCCACGGAACCCGAAGCGGCGCAACGGTTGCTGGCCCGCGCCCAGGCCCTGGCGGAGACCTGCGGAATGGGCCGCCTGCTGACCCGCGAGGCCGGCCCGGTAACCCACACCGAGCCGGCCCGCGCAACAGCCGAACTGACCCGCGGCGAAGCGACGGTCGCGGAACTGGCGGTGCGAGGGAGGACGAACTCGGAGATCGCCGAGCAGCTGAGCATCAGCCGCCGAGCGGTGGAGAAGCACTTGACGAGCTCGTACCGCAAGCTGAAGATCGACGGCCGCCCGGACTTGGCGGGCGCCCTGGGCGGCCGCACCGCGGGGGAGTGACACCGCGGCGCCCACTTGACTGGCAGGGCGACGGTCCCCGACGTGGCCGGCGAGATGATCGCACCGGCCACCCGACCCCTCAGTTCCTGAGCGTCCCGATGTCGCCGTTCGCGGTGGCGACCCCGTAGCCCTGGGCGGTGGCCTCCTTGAAGACCTTGCCGTCGACCTCGATCGTCACCTTGAGGTTCCCGGAACCGCTGCCCTGGGCCAGGATGCTGACCAGCTGCAGTGGCTGGCCGCCGGGGAGCTCGATGGTCTTCTCCCACGGCAGCTTGACGTTCGACTCCTGGCTCGTCGTCGTCATGCCGTCGGTGGTGAAGGTGATGTTGCCGGCTTTGCCGGTGCCGGTCACCTTGTACACGACGGTGTGCTTGGCGGCGGCCGGGTCGCCGCCGGTGCCGGGCTGAGCCGCGGCGGGCGCACCCGTCAGGGCCGGCGGCGCGGTCGGGAGCGAGTTCGCGGCGTCGGTGGCGACCTTGCCGAACACGGCCACCCAGATCACGCAGACGACGAGCCCGATCGCGGACAGCACGATCCCGGCGATCGCGAGGCCCTTGTTGGTGGCCGCGCCCTTGTTCGCGCGGCCGAGGCCGAGGAACGACAGGATCAGGCCGATGATCACCAGCGGCCAGGCGACCAGGCCGATGATGGGGATCGGCGAGAAGATCAAGCCGACGAGGCCGAGGACGAAGCCGGCGGTGCCGAGTCCGTTGCGGGGCGGCTGGGCGACCGGCGACGGTGCCGGCTGGTAGGGCGTGGGGGCAGTCACGATGATCCTTTCGCGGTGAACGAGTGGTTAGTCGCTCCCGCTCCGGAAGGTCGTTACGGGAACATCGGCCCGTTACCGTGTTGTGTTGTCTCAGGGACAGCCCGTCACCACCGTGAACCGCCGCGCGATCGTGAACGCGGCGGGCAACACCGTGCTAACCGAGTCGTACGACACACCGCGGTCGCGCCGGCAGCGGGTCGCCGTGCGGGCTTGGAGGCCGGCCGGAGCGGCTGCCGGTGGTCGACGCCGAGCACCGCACCCTGGTCGCCGCGCTCGACCGCCACGACGCCGAGGCCCTGGGCGTCCTCGACCGGCACCTGCGGCCGTGTCCGAAGTGGTCTCGGCACCCGACCGGAACTGATCCCGGAAACCTCGGTGATCAGCGCACCCGGTCGCGCGAATGATAGGAATGGCCGGTGACCGAACCGAACCTGATCGAAGCCGCCGCGGCCGAGGCCGTCACGCTGACCAGTGAGCTCATCCGCATCGACACCACCAACACCGGGGACCCCGAGACCCTGGTCGGCGAGCGGGCGGCGGCCGAGTACGTCGCGGAGAAGCTGACCGATGCCGGCTACGAGATCACCTACGTCGAGTCGGGTGGGAAGAACCGGCACAACGTGATCGTGCGGCTCGAAGGGGCCGATCGCGAGCGGGGTGGGCTGCTCATCCACGGTCACCTCGACGCCGTGCCGGCCGATCCGTCCGAATGGTCGGTCCACCCGTTCTCCGGCGCGATCCAGGACGACTACGTCTGGGGACGCGGCGCGGTCGACATGAAGGACATGTGCGGGATGGCGCTCGCGCTGGCCCGGCACTACAAGATGCACAACGTCGTCCCGCCGCGCGACCTGGTCTTCGCGTTCCTCGCCGACGAAGAGGCGGGCGGCAAGTACGGCGCCCAGTGGCTGGTCGAGAACCGGCCCGAGCTGTTCGAGGGCGTCACCGAGGCGATCAGCGAGGTCGGCGGCTTCTCGATCACGCTGAAGGACGACGTCCGCGCGTACCTGATCGAGACGGCGGAGAAGGGCATCCGCTGGATGAAGCTGCGCGTGCGCGGCACCGCCGGGCACGGCTCGATGATCCACCGCGACAACGCCGTGACGAAGCTGGCCGAAGCCGTCGCGAAGCTCGGCAACCACCGCTTCCCGCTGGTGCTCACCGACTCCGTGAAGGAGTTCCTCGCCGGCGTCACCGAGATCACCGGCTGGGACTTCCCGGAGGACGACCTGGAGGGCTCGGTCGCCAAGCTGGGCAACATCTCCCGGATGATCGGCGCGACCCTGCGCGACACGGCCAACCCGACGATGCTCACCGCCGGCTACAAGTCGAACGTCATCCCGTCGGTGGCCGAGGCGTCGGTGGACTGCCGGATCCTGCCCGGCCGCCTGGAGGCGTTCGACCGTGAGCTCGACGAGCTGCTCGGCCCGGACATCGAGAAGGAGTGGATGGAGCTGCCGCCGGTCGAGACGACCTTCGACGGCGCGCTCGTCGATGCCATGACCGCGGCGATCCTGGCCGAGGACCCGGGCGCGAAGACGTTGCCGTACATGCTTTCCGGCGGTACCGACGCGAAGTCCTTCCAGGACCTCGGCATCCGCAACTTCGGCTTCGCGCCGCTCAAGCTGCCCGCGGACCTCGACTTCTCGGCCCTGTTCCACGGCGTCGACGAGCGCGTCCCGATCGAGGCGCTGAAGTTCGGCACCCGCGTGCTGGACCGGTTCCTGCGCACGTCCTGATGACCGGCTTCGCGCTCGCCGACGGGACGCCCCTGGCGGTCGTCCGCCGGGGCGACCCGGACGCGCCGGTCGCGGTGGTGTTCGTCCACGGCTACGCGCTCGACCAGCGCAGCTGGGACCGGATCGCGCCACTGGTGCCGGACGCCGCCGAGGGGCCGGTGGCCGTGCTGACCTACGACCAGCGCGGCCACGGCGGGTCCGGGCGGGCGCGCCGCGGGACGGCGACCATGGCCCAGCTCGGCGACGACCTCGCCGAGCTGCTGGAGCGCGAGGTCCCGGCCGGGCGGGTGGTGCTGGTCGGGCACGACATGGGCGGGCTGGCGATCATGTCGCTGTCCCAGCGGCACCCGGAGCTGTTCCGCGCCCGGGTGTCCGGGCTGGCGCTGCTCGCGACGTCGTCGGGCACGCTGGCGACGGAGGTCTCGGCGACCTGGCCGAACGCGCTGGGCAAGCTGGCCCGCGACCTCGAAGCGGTGCTCGGCTCGAAGCTGTTCGGCGTGGTGCACGAGCGCACCAGCCGCGCGGTGAGCGCCGGCCTGCGGTGGTGGCTCTTCGGCGACGATCCCGAGCCGGACCTGGTCGAGCTGACCGTGCAGATGATCCGCGGCAACTGGCCGCACACCGTCTCCCTGTTCCGCCCGGCCCTGGACGCCTACGCCCGCGACGCGGCGTTGACGCAGGTCAGCGGCCTGCCGGTGACGGCGATCGTGGGGGAGCGGGACCGCATCGTCCGGGCCGCCGACGTCGAGCAGTGGGCCGGGGGCCTCGACGACGGGACGGCCGTGGTGCTGCCGGGTGTCGGGCACGTCGTGCCGCTGGAGGCCGCGCCCCAGGTGCTGCCACGGATCCTCGCCCTGGTGAACGCGAGTTACCGACAAGACGAGAGTTCTTGACAATTCTTCTGTTCGGCACGATGCTGGGCGCATGTTCTCCGTGGCGGTGATCGAAGACCCGGCGGCGGCCGAGGTTTCGCTGGACCCCATCCGGGCCCGGCTCCTGGCCGAGCTGGCGGAACCGGCGTCCGCGACGATGCTGGCCGGGCGGGTCGACCTGCCGCGGCAGAAGGTCAACTACCACCTGCGGGCGCTGGAGGCGCACGGCCTGGTGGAGCTGGTCGAGGAGCGCCGGAAGGGCAACGTCACCGAGCGGATGATGCGGGCGACGGCGTCCTCGTACGTCATCTCGCCGGCGGCCCTGGCCGCGGTGCAGCCGGACCCGGCCCGGTCGCCGGACCGGCTCTCGGCCCGCTGGCTGCTGGCGGTGGCCGGCCGGCTGGTGCGCGACGTCGGCGTGCTCATCACCGGGGCGGCCAAGGCGAACCAGCGGGTCGCCACCTTCGCGCTCGACGGCGAGGTGCGGTTCGCCTCGGCGGCCGACAGGGCCGCGTTCGCCGAGGAGCTGGCGACGGCCGTCACCACGCTGGTGGGGAGGTACCACGACGAGACGGCCGAGAAGGGCCGCAAGCACCGGGTGATCGTCGCCGTGCACCCGAGCGTGCCGGCGACGCCGGGGGAGGAGTCCTGACATGGGCCGCGACTTCGAACGGACCGACGTCGCCGACGTCGACGCGACGCCGGAACAGCTGTGGGCGGCCATCGCCACCGGCCCGGGCATCGACTCGTGGTTCATGGGCCGCAACGAGGTCGAGGGCGGCACCGGCGGCGTGGTCCGCGGCGCCTTCGGCGGCTACCGGTCCGAGTGCGGGATCCGCGAGTGGGAGCCGCTCGAGCGGCTGGTCTACGGCACCGACACCGCGCCCGACGGCCGGCACATCGCCTACGAGTTCCTCATCGAGGGCCGCGAGGGCGGCAGTTCGGTGATCCGGTGCGTCACGAGCGGCTTCCTGCCGGGTGACGACTGGGAGGACGAGTTCGAGGCGATGACGTCGGGCCGGGCGCTGTTCCTGCGCACGCTGGTCGAGTACGTCACGCACTTCGCCGGCCGCGTCGCGGTCCCGGTCACGGCGTTCGGGCCGCCGATCCCGGACTGGACCGAAGCCTGGGCGAAACTCGGGGCCGCGCTGGGACTTCCGGCCCGGATCGCCGAAGGGGACCGGGTGCGCCTGGACCTCGACGGCCGCGCGCCGGTCGAGGGCGTCGTCTACGTGGCCGACGACCAGGCCGTCGGCATCCGCACGCCCGACGCGATGATCCGGTTCATGCGGGGCTTCCGCGGTCCGGTGGTCGCGGCCCACCACGTTTTCACGCCCGGCGCGGACGGCGAGGTCGAAGAAAAGATCTGGAGCGACTGGCTGGCCCGCGTGTTCGATTGACAATCGAGCGGTAGGCATCGACTATCGATACATGCCTCGCTTACTCGTCGCCTCGCTGCAGACCGTCGTCGCCGGCGCGTTCCTCGTCGGCCTGTACGCCCAGCTCGTCGTGATCCCGACGAGCGCGGCCGATCAGGTCGAGTTGTTCCCGCCGTACGCGCCGATCCGGCTCCCCCTGGTGGCCGCGGCGATCGCGTTCGTGGCGTGCGGGCAGCTCGCGCTCGTCGGCCTCGGCATGCTGCTGCGCCGGGCGAGCCGGGGCACGGTGTTCCAGCCGTCGGCCCTCACCGGGGCGAACGTCGTGGTCGGCGCGACGGCGGCCGCGACCGTGGTCACCGCCGCGGTCTTCGCCTACGTGACCCTCGCCGACATCCCGTCACCCACGGACGGCATGGAGGTCATCGGCCTCTGGCTCGGCACGGCCGCGGCGGTCGTGGCGGGCACGGCGGCGGTGCTGCTCCTGTTCGCGGGCCGGCACCTGCTGGTCAAGGCGATCGGCCTGCGCACCGAGCTGGACGGCGTGGTCTGACGGCCCGGGGCGCAGCCACCCGAGGCCGGTCGGCGCCGGTCGATCAGGTGGGCAGGCCGCCGGGCAGGGTCTCACCCGTCTTCTTGCGGCGCAGCCAGACCTTGCGGGTGCCGTCGGCGTAGAGCCGGACGTTCCGCAGTTCCCAGCCGGCGAACTCCGCGTGGATGGAGAGCTGGATCGCCGCCGCACGCCGGGACACACCCGGGGGCAGGTGCAGGCGGCGGTACTCCCAATCCCCTTCGACCACCGCCTCGCTGACCGTCGTCATGGCTGGATCACCTGGGTCCCTTCTCCGGCGGCAGAGCCGATGATCACCCGGCCGCTCTGGTCCTCGACCCCCACCGAGTCCGGCTGGCGCACGGTGGGGAACCGGTACTTCTCGACCGGCTCACCGCCGCGGACGTCGAACCCGACCACTTCGTTGCGTGCCGTCAGCGTCACCCAGGCGAGGCTCCGCTTGGCGTCGTAGGCGATCCCGTACGCGCCACCCGGCACCGGGTAGCGCTGCCGCATGATCAGCGGCGACGCCGAGAACGCGATCAGCGCGCCCGCCCGCGCGTCGGTCACCAGGATCCGGCCGTAGGAGTCCGCGACGGCGTTGGCGGCGCCGTCACCCGCCCGCAGCCCCTCGTTGATCTTGCCGCCGGCGACGTCCACGGAGAACACGGCCGTGCGCAGGCGATCCAGTACCACGACACCGTCGCCGGCCGCCAGGACGTCGTCGGCGCTGTAGATCTGCCCGCCGATCGTCCGCGCCGGACCGCTCGCGGGCAGCACCTGGATGTCCTTCGCCGCCCCCATCGCGACCAGCCGGTCGGCGCCGTAGGCGATGCTCGACGCCGGCTGCCCGCCCGTCTTCGTCTCCGTGAGCTTCCGGTCCGGCAACGTCAGCTGCTGCACCACACCCTGACCCGGCTCCGCGATCTCCACCCGGCCGGGCGCCACGGTCAACCGCGAAGCTGTGCCGTATAACGGCATATTCACCGGCGGTGACGCGAGCGCGTCCAGGTCGTAGAGCTGCAAAGACGGCTGTTGAGCGAGAGCGACGACCAGTGTCGACCCCGAAACGGCCACCGCGGAGACGGCCGAGCCCGGCAGGACCTGCCCGGCGGGCTTCACCGTGACGGCGGGGGAGACGGCCGGCTGCGCGGCCACCGGGTTCGCGACGATCTGCAGGTCGTCGCTGTCCGACTTGGCCGAGGAGCAGCCGGCGAGCACCAGAACACCGGCGAGCGGGATCGCGATCCGCGACGCGGCGGTGAGCCGACGCACGTTGGTGCCTCCAGATGTCCCTCGACGGGCGGTCTTCATCAGCATCCTCCACGATCGTCTTGCCGTCACGTGCATGTCACCCAACAGACACCTGCCCCAGTGATCGACACGGTGTCGATCACCGTGCCGATCACCGGGGCCACCGCTCCGGGTAGCCGGCCTCGATCGCGCTGACGTCGTCGAGCGCCGACCGGATCGCCGGCGGGAGGGTGATGCCCTCCGCCGTGAGGGAGCCGGTGAGCTGGCCGGTGTCGCGGGCGCCGACGACCGGGGCGACCACGCCGGGCCGGTCGCGGACCCAGGCCAGGGCCACCGCGAGCGGGGACGTGCCGAGCCCGTCGGCGGCGGTCGCGACCGCCTGCACGATCCGGGCGGCGCGGTCGGTGCGGTGGTGCTCGACGTACCCGGCGAACACGCTGGAGGCGCCGCGGGAGTCGGCCGGCGTGCCGCTGCGGTACTTGCCGGTCAGCACCCCGCGCCCGAGCGGTGCCCAGGGCAGCAGGCCGATGCCGTGGTGCTCGGCGGCGGGCACGACCTCGCGGTCCACCCCGCGTTCCAGCAGCGAGTACTCGACCTGGGTGGAGACGAGCGGCGCGACCGCGGCGGCCCCGGCGGCGGCCGTCGCCAGCTGCCAGCCACAGTAGTTGGACACGCCGACGTAGCGGGCCTTGCCGCTGTTGACGGCGTATTCGAGGGCGGCGAGGGTCTCGGCGACCGGCACCGTCGGGTCCCAGGCGTGCAGCTGCCACAGGTCGACGTGGTCGGTGCCGAGGCGTTTCAGCGAGCCGTCGAGCGCCGAGAGGAGCGCGCCGCGGGAAGCGCCGCCGCCGAACGGGCCGTCGGTGCGCCGGGCGACGGCCTTCGTCGCGAGGACGATGTCGTCGCGCGGGACGAGATCACCCAGAAGTGAGCCGAGCACCCGTTCGGCTTCGCCTTCGCCGTAGATGTCGGCGGTGTCCACCAGGGTGCCGCCGGCGTCGACGAAGGCGACCAGCTGGCTCGCCGCTTCCTCCGCGTCGGTGTCGCCACCCCAGGTCATGGTGCCGAGCGCCATCCGCGAGACCCGCAGTCCCGAGCGGCCCAGCTGTCGCTTTTCCACGACCGCCGAGCCTAGTGGGCCGCCCCGGCCGGACCTGACCAAGGTGAGTCGTGTCGCCCACAAGGGCCCCCGTTAGGGTCTGGCCCCGTGCGACTCGGACTGAATCTCGGCTACTGGGGAGCGGGGAACGACCCCGCGAACCTGGCCCTGGCGAAACAAGCGGACGAACTCGGCTACGCCGTCGTGTGGGCGGCGGAGGCCTACGGTTCGGACGCCGTGACGGTGCTTTCCTGGATCGCGGCGCAGACGTCGCGGATCGACGTCGGCGCCGCGGTGCTGCAGATCCCGGCGCGGACCCCGGCGATGACCGCGATGACCGCCGCCACCCTGGACACGCTCTCGGGCGGCCGGTTCCGGCTCGGCCTCGGCGTCTCCGGCCCGCAGGTGTCCGAGGGCTGGCACGGCGTGCGGTTCGCGTCGCCGCTGGGCCGCACCCGCGAGTACGTCGGGATCGTGCGCAGCGCGCTGCGCCGCGAGCGGCTGAAGTTCGAGGGCGAGCACTTCACGCTCCCGCTGCCGGACGGCCCCGGCAAGGCGCTGCGGCTGACCGTCCGCCCGGCGCGCAAGCACATCCCGCTGTACCTGGCCGCGATCGGGCCGAAGAACCTGGCGCTGACCGGCGAGATCGCCGACGGCTGGCTGCCGGTGTTCTTCTCGCCCGCCCACGCGGGTGAGCAGCTCGCGCAGATCCGGGCCGGCGCCGACGCGGCCGGGCGGTCGATGGACGGCTTCGACGTCGTCCCGACCGTGCCCCTGGTCGTCGGCGACGACTGGCGGGCCTGCGCGGACGCCGTCCGCGGGTACGCGGCGCTCTACCTCGGCGGCATGGGCAGCCGGGAGAAGAACTTCTACAACCAGCTGGCCTGCCGGATGGGCTTCGCAGCCGAGGCCGCCGAAGTGCAGGAGAAGTACCTGGCCCGCGACCGCGCGGGGGCGATGGCGGCGGTGCCGCTGGAGTTCCTCGACGCCACGTCGCTGCTCGGACCCAAGGAACGGATCGCGGAGAAGATGACCCAATTCGCCGAAGCCGGCGTGACGACCCTGTCGGTGTCGTCGTTCAGCCCCGACCCGGGGGCCGCCCTGCGCACGGCCGTCGAGGCGCTCGAGCTGGCGGGGGTGGCCTGACGTGGGGTGGTTCGAATCGCTCGTCCTGGGCCTGGTCCAGGGTTTGACGGAGTTCCTGCCGATCTCCTCGAGCGCGCACCTGCGGATCGTCGCGGCGCTCGTCGGCTGGGACGACCCGGGTGCGGCGTTCACCGCCGTCACCCAGATCGGCACCGAGCTCGCGGTGATCCTCTATTTCGGCAAGAAGATCGGGAAGATCCTGCAGGCCTGGTTCTTCTCGCTGTACAAACCGGACTGGCGCCGGGACCCGGACGCCCGGCTGGGCTGGCTGATCATCGTCGGCTCGCTGCCGATCGTGGTGCTCGGCCTGCTGCTGCAGGACGCCATCGACAGCGCGTTCCGCGACCTGCGGATCACCGCGACCGTACTCATCGTGTTCGGCCTGATCCTGCTGGTCGCCGACCGGATCGGGAAGCAGGAGCGCGGCCTGGACGAGCTGACCGTGCCGCACGGCCTCGGCTTCGGCTTCGCCCAGGCGCTGGCGCTCATCCCGGGTGTCTCCCGCTCGGGCGGCACGACCAGCGCGGGCCTGCTGATGGGCTACACCCGCGCCGAGGCGGCCGAGTACTCGTTCCTGCTGGCCCTGCCCGCGGTGTTCGGCTCGGGCGTGTACAAGCTCAAGGACATCGGCTCGGGCGGCGTGCCGGCCCAGTGGGGGCCGACGATCCTGGCCACGCTGGTCGCCTTCGGCGTCGGCTACCTGGTGATCGCCTGGCTGATGGCCTACATCAAGAAGCGCAGCTTCGTGCCGTTCGTGGTCTACCGCCTGGTACTGGGCGTGTTGCTGTTCGTCCTCATCTTCACCGGCGCCCTGGACCCGAACGCCGGCCCGGTCGGCAGCTGATCGTCACGGCTCGCCCGCGTTGCCGCCCAGCACCCGGGAGGATGATCGGCGGCAACGTAGGGTGGGTCCTGTGAGTACGGTCATTCTGGTCAGGCACGGCAAGTCGACGGCCAACGGATCCGGCATCCTGGCCGGGCGGTCCCCGAAGGTGAACCTCGACGACACGGGCCGGGCCCAGGCGGAGAAGCTCGTCGAACGCCTCGACGGCGTCCCGCTGGCCGACGTGGTCGTGTCGCCGATGCTGCGGTGCAAGCAGACCGTCGCGCCGCTGCTGGCGGCGCGGGGGATCGGGAAGACCGTCGAGCCCGGGCTGTCCGAAGTGGACTACGGCGACTGGACCGGCAAGGAGCTCAAGCACCTGGCCAAGGAACCGCTCTGGCGCGTCGTGCAGGCGCACGCCTCCGCCGCGGTGTTCCCCGGCGGCGAGGGGCTCGCCCAGATGCAGGCCCGCTCGGTGGCCGCGGTCCGGGCCCACGACCGGCGGATCGCCGCCGAGCACGGCGACCACGCCGTCTGGTTGCTGTGCAGCCACGGCGACGTGATCAAGTCCCTCATCGCCGACGCCCTCGGCCAGCACCTCGACGCCTTCCAGCGGATCGTCGTCGACCCGTCGTCGATCTCGGTCGTGCGCTACACCGAGACCCGGCCGTTCGTCCTGCGCGTCAACGACCACAGCGGTGACTTCCGCGGCATCGTGCCGCCCGCGCCGAAACCGGCGAAGCGGGGCAAAAAGGCCGCGAAGGACGCCTCGAGCAGCGACGCGGTCGTCGGCGGTACCACCGGCCGGTGACCCGGGCCACCTACGGAAAGCGCTGACATCGCTCCCGGGGGAGCACGTAGGGTGGCGGGACCGAGTGTTTTCCCCGACCAGGAGCCTGCCCCGAGATGATTTCGCCGGACAATCCGTTCGCCGCACCCAGCGAGCTGCCCTACGCCCTGCCGCCCTTCGACCGGATTTCCGACGAGCACTACCGGCCCGCGTTCGAGGCGGGCCTGGCCGAGCACGCCGCCGAGATCGAGCAGATCGCGGCGCAGGACGCCGAGCCGACGTTCGAGAACACCGTCGAGGCCCTCGAACGCGCCGGGGAGCTGCTCGGCCGCGTGGCGAGCGTCTTCTACAACCTGGCCGGCTCCAACAGCACCGACGAGATCCAGGCCATCCAGGCGGAGTTCGCGCCGAAGCTGGCCGCCCACCACGACGCGATCCACCTCAACCCGCGGCTGTTCGCCCGGATCGACGCGCTCCACGCCCGGCGCGAAGACCTCGGGCTGGACGAGGAGTCGCTGCGGCTGCTGGAACGCCGGCACACCGACTTCAGCCGCGCCGGCGCCGGGCTCGGCGAGGCCGAGCAGGCCCGCCTGCGCGAGCTCAACGGGCAGCTCTCGACGCTGCAGACCAAGTTCCAGCAGAACCTGCTCAAGGACACCAACGAACTGGCCGTCGTCATCGGCGACCGCGCCGAGCTGGCCGGCTTCGGTGACAGCGCGATCGCCACGGCGGCCGAAGCGGCGGCTTCCCGCGGGGAGACCGGCAAGTACGTCATCAACCTGACGCTGCCGACCAGCCAGGCGTCGCCGCTGGAGACGCTCAGCGACCGTGACGTGCGCGCGCGGATCCACACCGCGTCGATGGCGCGCGGCAACCAGGGCAACGACCAGGACAACAACGCCGTCGTCGCCGAGATCGCGCACCTGCGCGCCGAACGCGCCGCGCTGCTGGGCTATCCGAACCACGCCGCGTACGTCATCGCGGACGAGACGGCGAAGACCGCCGAGGCGGCCGCCGGGCTGCTCGAGCGCCTCGCCCCGGCCGCCGTCGCGAACGCCCGCACCGAAGCCGCGGAGCTGCAGAAGCTGCTGGAGGCCGACGTCCCGGGCGCGAAGCTGCGGCCGTCGGACTGGCCGTACTACGCCGCGCAGGTCCGCCGTGAGCGCTTCGACGTCGACACCGAGGGGCTGCGGCCGTACTTCGAGGCCGACCGGGTGTACCTGGACGGCGTCTTCTTCGCCGCCAGCAAGCTGTACGGCCTGACCTTCACCGAGCGCCACGACCTGCCCGTCTACCACCCGGAGGTCCGCACCTTCGAGGTCTTCGACGCCGACGGCACCGCGCTGGGGCTGTACCTGCTCGACCTCTACACCCGCGACGCCAAGCGCGGCGGCGCCTGGATGAACACCTTCGTCGACCAGTCCGACCTGCTCGGCGAGCGCACGGTCGTGGTGAACGTGCTCAACGTCAACAAGCCGCCGGCGGGGGAGCCCACCCTGCTGACCTTCGACGAGGTCGTCACCGCGTTCCACGAGTTCGGGCACGCGCTCCACGCGCTGGTCTCGGCGGTGCGCTACCCGACGTTCTCCGGTACCAACGTGCCGCGTGACTTCGTCGAGTACCCGTCGCAGGTCAACGAGATGTGGATGCTGTGGCCGGAGGTCCTGGCCCACTACGCCAAGCACCACGTGACCGGTGAGCCGCTGCCCGCCGAGCAGATCGAGAAGCTCCTCGCCGCCCAGCAGTACGGCGAAGGCTTCTCCACCACCGAATACCTCGCGGCGTCGCTGCTCGACCAGGCCTGGCACGGCCTCGGCGTCGACGACCACGTGGGGGAGGTGCAGCGGTTCGAGACCGCCGCCCTCGTCAAGGCCGGTGTGGCGCTCGAAAGCGTCCCGCCGCGCTACCGCACCACCTACTTCGCCCACGTCTTCAGCGGCGGCTACAGCGCCGGGTACTACTCCTACATCTGGAGCGAAGTCCTCGACGCCGACACCGTCCAGTGGTTCCGCGAGAGCGGCGGCCTGACCCGCGAGAACGGCGACCACTTCCGCCGCACCCTGCTGGGGAAGGGGGGCAGCGTCGACCCGATGGACGCCTTCCGCGCCTTCCGCGGCCGCGACCCCGAGATCGAACCCCTGCTCATCCGCCGCGGCATCAACGGCGTCTGAGGCATCTGACCAACCCTGCTGGACCCGGACCACCACATCCGGGTCCAGCAGCATCTCTAAGTGTATAACGCCCTATACTGCGGGGCTGATTTCAAGAAAATCAGTGGTTCTGTAGCTGTTACAAACCAGCAAAGACCAGGGAGTCAGGCCGTCGCCTGCTCGCGGGTGACGATGTGGTCGATGAAGCCGTACGCCAGTGCTTCGTCGGCGTCGAACCAGCGGTCGCGGTCGGCGTCGGCGGTGATCCGCTCGACGTTCTGGCCGGTCTGTTGCGCGGTGAGCTCGGCCATGCGGAGCTTCATCTTGCCGAACACCTCGGCCTGGATGGCGATGTCCGTGGCGGCGCCGCTGATCCCGGCCGACGGCTGGTGCATGACGATGCGCGTGTTGGGCAGCAGGTAGCGCTTGCCGGGGGTGCCGGAGGTCAGCAGGAACTGGCCCATGGACGCGACGAAGCCGAGGCCCCAGGTGGAGACGTCGGGTTTGACGAGCTGCATGGTGTCGTAGATGGCCATGCCGGCGGTGACGGAGCCGCCGGGTGAGTTGATGTAGAAGGTGATGTCCTTCTCGGGGTCGTCGGCGGCGAGCAGGAGCAGCTGGGCGACGATCCGGTTGGCGACGTCGTCGGTGACTTCGGTGCCGAGGAACACGATGCGGTCGCGCAGGAGCTGTTCGTTGACGGAGTCGGTGAAGGACTGGCCGGGTGTCTGCATGTCGGGTACGGCGAGGAGGGTCATGGGCCCGACCGTAGGGTGCTGGGGGTGTGGTGGTGATCGTCGTTCGCTGTGGGCGTGCGAGTTTCGCTCCGGGCGATCACCGGGGATGGGGGGCGCGTGATGGCGTCGATCGAAGAGTTCGTGGTGCCGGGCCAGGGGCCGTACGGGGTCGTGGCCGGGCCGGATGGCGGGTTGTGGTTCACGCTGGTCCACAGTGGGCAGATCGGCCGCATGAGCACCGCGTATGAGGTGACGACCTATCAGCTGGACCCGGCGACGACCGGGCCGACGGTGATCACGCCGGGGCCGGACGGCGCGTTGTGGTTCACGGAGTACCAGGGGAACCGGATCGGGCGGATCACGACCGAGGGGGCGGTGTCGTCGTTCGCGGTGCCGACGCCGTACGGCATCACGGCGGGGCCGGACGGGGCGCTGTGGTTCACCGAGATCAACGCCGATCGGGTCGGCCGGATCACCGTCGAGGGTGAGGTGACGGAGTTTCGCCTGCCGGTTTCGGGTGCGTTCCCGTCCATGATCACCGCGGGTTCCGACGGGGCGTTGTGGGTCACCTTGAACCAGGCGAACGCGATCGGCCGGATCACGACGTCCGGTGAGGTTTCGGTGTACCCGTTGCCGACGGAGGCCGCGGCACCGGTGGGGATCACGGCCGGGCCGGACGGCGCGTTGTGGTTCGTGGAGATCGGTGCGGGTCAGGTCGGGCGGATCGACACCGGCGGGGAGGTCGTCGAGTTCCCGTTGCCGGACCGCGGGTCGCGGCCGCACGCGATCGTGGCGGGCCCGGATGGGGCCTGCTGGTTCACGGTGTGGGGTGGTAACCGGATCGGGCGGATCACGGTGGACGGCGTGATCACCGAGGTGGAGCTGCCGACGCCGGGGTCGGAGCCGCACGGGATCGCGGTGGGTCCGGACGGTGCACTGTGGACGGCGCTGGAGATCGGGAAGCTGGCGCGGATCTCGTACTGACACGGAAAGGGTCGCCGTCCACATCGGACGGCGACCCTTTCGCTACGAGGTACTGGCTCAGATGAGGCCGAGCTTCTGCACGGTGTCGCGCTCCTCGACGAGCTCCGCGACGGAGGCGTCGATGCGGGCGCGGGAGAAGTCGTCGATCTCGAGGCCCTGGACGATCTTGTACTCACCGCCCGCGGCGGTGACCGGGAACGACGAGATGATGCCTTCGGGGACGCCGTAGGAGCCGTCGGAGACGACGGCGGCGGAGGTCCAGTCGCCGTCGTTGGTGCCGTTGACCCAGGTGTGGACGTGGTCGATGGCGGCGGACGCGGCCGAGGCGGCCGAGGAGAGGCCGCGGGCCTCGATGATCGCCGCGCCGCGCTTGGCGACGGTGGGGATGAAGTCGCTCTCGAGCCAGGCCTGGTCGAGGTCGACGCTCTTGCCGTTGACCTCGGCGTGCTGGACCGAGGGGTACTGGGTGGCGGAGTGGTTGCCCCAGATGGCGAGCTTCTTGATGTCGGTGACGGAGACGCCGAGCTTCTTGGAGAGCTGGGCGAGCGCGCGGTTGTGGTCGAGGCGCGTCATCGCGGTGAAGCGGTCGGCCGGCACGTCGGGGGCGTGGGACTGGGCGATGAGGGCGTTGGTGTTGGCGGGGTTGCCGACGACGAGGACCTTGATGTCGGAGGCGGCGCCGGCGTTGATGGCTTCGCCCTGGGGCTTGAAGATGCCGCCGTTGGCTTCGAGGAGGTCGCCGCGCTCCATGCCCTTGCTGCGGGGGCGGGCGCCGACGAGGAGGGCGATGTTGGTGCCTTCGAAGGCCTGCTTGGGGTCGTCGAAGATGTCGATGCCGGCGAGGAGCGGGAAGGCGCCGTCGTCGAGTTCCATCGCGGTGCCCTCGGCCGCCTTGACCGCCTGCGGGATCTCGAGGAGCCGCAGCTTCACCGGGACGTCCTGGCCGAGGAGCTGACCGGACGCGATGCGGAAGAGCAGCGCGTAGCCGATCTGGCCGGCGGCGCCGGTGACGGTCACGTTGACGGGGGCTTGGGTCATAGCGCTACTCCAGCTTGAAATCGAGACGACTTTGGCTTGTGCCTCGGAGCCTATCCCTCTCCGTGGTCGCCGTCCGGGTGCGTCCAGTCACTCTCGCCGGATCGGTTCGGGGGCGGGTTGGTCGGTGAGGTTGGCGGCGAGGCGGTGCAGGAGGCCGGCGAGGGTGGTGATCTCGTCGTCGGTGAAGCCGGCGCGGAGGCGTTTGTCGTGGGCGATGGCGGCGGTGGCGAGCTGGTGGAAGAGCTGTTCGCCGTGGTCGGTGAGTTCGACGACGTGGATGCGGCGGTTGTCGGGGTCGCGGCGGCGGGTGACGAGGCCGGTGGTTTCCATGCCGTTGAGGTGGTGGGTGAGGGTGGCGCCTTGGATGCCGACGGCGTCGGCGAGTTCGCGTTGGTTGGCGACGGGGGTGGTTTTGAGGGAGATGAGGATCTGCCAGATGGGCTGGGAGCTGCCGGCGGCGGTGAGGGCGTGGTCGAAGGCGCGGCTGGCGGTTTTGGCGGTGCGGGCGAGGACGACGCCGATGGGGGCGGTGGTGGGTGGTGGCACGGGGGGACCGTATCGCAGATGCGGAGAGGTCTAAGCGTTTGACATCGAACGGTTAGACTTCTAACATTTGTGTCGTCAAGTCACCGACCGGTGGGGAGCGCGATCATGAGCAGTACCGAAGAGCAGGTCAGGGCCGTGGGACGCCGGTGGGCGGACGCCGAGGTGCGGGGTGACACCGAGGCGCTCGGCGCGTTGGTCGCCGACGGCTTCCGGCTGGTCGGCCCGGTCGGGTTCGTCCTGGACGGGCCGCAGTGGCTGGCGCGCTACCGCACCGGCGACCTGGTCACGAAGTCCCTCGACTGGCGTGACGTCGAGGTGCGCGAGTTCGGGGACACGGCGATCGCGATCGGCGTCCACGAGCAGACCGCGTCGTTCAAGGGCGCGCCCGCGGACGGGAAGTTCCGCGCCACGCACGTCCTGGTGCGTGAGGACGGCGGCTGGCGGCTGGCCGGGATCCACCTCAGCACGATCGGCGGCCCGCTGCCGTTCACGCCGGGGGCCGCGTGATGGGCGTGGAGCTGAACCACACGATCGTGTGGGCGTCGGACCGGGAGGCGTCGGCGGGCTTCCTGGCCGGGATCCTCGGGCTGCCGGTGGGGCCGGTGGCCGGGCCGTTCCGCCAGCTGCGGCTGGCGAACGGCGTCACGCTGGACTTCGCGACGGCCGAGGGCGCGGTGCAGGGTCAGCACTACGCGTTCCTGGTCGGCGACGAGGAGTTCGACGCGGCGCTGGCTCGGCTGCGGGCGTCGGGGACGCCGTTCTGGGCCGACCCCTTCCACCGGGTGCCGGACGAGATCAACCACGAGCTCGAGGGCCGGGGCGTCTACTTCGCCGACCCGGACGGGCACAACCTGGAGCTGCTCACGCGGGCCTGAGGGAGGCTGCCGCGCGGTTCGGCATCGGGATCACGGACTTCTCGCGGCCCGGCGGGCGCGGTTCGGGATCGGCACCGGGCACCACGACGGCGAGGCGCGGGCGATGGGCCTGCCGTTCCCGCCGGTGGGGGAACGGTTCGAGCGGCTGGACGAGACCGTCCGGCCGGCGTTCCGGATGTGGGACGGAGACGCCTCGCCGTTCGAGGGTGCGCACTACCGGCCGGAGCGCCCGATCGGGGAACCGGCGTCCCGGACGGCGGGCGCACGGTCCGGCACAAGCTGGCCGTGCTCGCGCGGCACTGTGACGAGGTGGGACGGCCGTACCGGGGAGATCGAGAAGGACGATCAGCACGCGGCTCTCGCCGGGCGAGTCCGCGCCGCCCTCACGGCCGTTTCGCCGGGACCCGGGGATCGGTGGCTTCGACGTGGAAGACGCGGCCGAGGGAGACGAGGCCTTCGTCGAGGTGGCTGAGGCTGGAGAGGACGGCCCGGGTCTCGGCCTGCTCGATGCGGTCGGAGACGGGGGTGCCGTCGTCGCGCACGAGCGTGCCGGGGGTGGGGCCGCCGGGTGAGTCGAGGGCTTTGCGGAGGACGTCGATGTTGGCCAGCAGCCGGCCGGTGAACAGCCGGAGCCGGTCGACGTCGCCGCCGGCGAGCTGGCCGGGCTGGGCGCGGGCGGCGACGTGGCGGGCGCGGAAGGCGATGGTCTCCAGCGTGGTGAGCACGTGCCAGCCGTAGTCGCGGCGGGCGCTGCGCAGGTTCACCGGGTGGGTGAGGGGTTCGATGGTGGTGCGGACCTGCTCGACGGCGCGGTCGAGGTCGCGGGAGAGCTCGATGATGTTGACGTTCTCCTCCCCGGCGAGCAGGCCCTCGGCGTGTTCGAGGAACTCGGTGAGCTCGTCGAGGACTTCGGTGATGTTGTCGAGCATGACCGAGCGGGTGCGCACCGGGACGATGACGACCGCGGCGAGGATCCCGGCGGCGGCGCCGACG
The DNA here is from genome assembly GCF_035975215.1 of Amycolatopsis sp. NBC_01307. Taxonomy (NCBI): domain Bacteria; kingdom Bacillati; phylum Actinomycetota; class Actinomycetes; order Pseudonocardiales; family Pseudonocardiaceae; genus Amycolatopsis; species Amycolatopsis sp. NBC_01307. The sequence continues at coordinate 2,998,227 of NZ_CP108403.1, forward strand.
GCGGTCTCGGCGACGCGGATCCAGAGCACCGCGAAGCTGAACGTGCCGAGCAGGCTGTAGAGCAGGCCCAGCATGCTGGTGACGAAGAACGCCATCACCACCTGCGAGACGCGCGCGGTGTAGACCATCCCGAACACGCAGACCAGGATCAGGGCGAGGGTGGCCGGGGTGCTGCCGGCGACCAGCAGGGCGAGCAGGACACCGCCGAAGATGCCGATCAGGGTGCCGCCGAGGCGGCGGACGCCCTTGACGAAGGTGGCGCCGGCGCTGGAGGCGCCGATGAAGACCACGAACACCGTGAGCACGGCCCAGTACCAGCGCTGGTGGGAGACCAGCTCGCCGCCGAGCACGGCGAGCCCGCCGCCGACGACGGCCTGGATGGCGCTGCGGGTCTGGTTGTCGTAGGCGAACTTCCGCGTCGGTTCGTCGTCGTCGGTTTCGGCGTCGAGCGGGTCGGTCGAGGTCTCCGGGTCGGCGGCGCGCTGGGCGCGGTCGTCGGCCAGCGCCAGTTCGGCCAGGGCCTTGCGGACGCCGTCGCCGGGCGCGGCGTGCTCGTCGATGCGGCTGCCTTCGACGAGCATCCGGCTGTACTCGCCGGTCTGGCTGATCAGCGGCAGTTCGCGCGGGTCGCGTTCCATCAGGGCGCGGAAGCGGGCGAGCCGGGCGATGAGGTCGTCGCGGACTTCGGCGGTGAGCTCGTCGGAGCAGGTGCGCTGCACGGTGCTGGCGAGCCACTGGACGGCGAGCTCGACCTCGATGGCGCGGCGGCGGAGCCGGTCGGTGGCGCGGGCGTCGACGACGTCGGGGGCGGCGTCCTCGATGAGCAGGACGCACTCGTGGAGCCGGCTGATGGAGCTGCGCAGCTGCTTGCGGGTGCGTTCGCTGCCGTTGACCGCGAGGTAGGCCTCGGTGGCGCGGACGACGGCGGCGAGCCGGGCGCGGAAGGCGCGGCGGACCCGGAGGAACTCGGCCTCGGGGTTGCGGCGCAGCAGCACGAACCGGACGACGGTGTTGGCCAGCACGCCGACGGCGAGCGCGAGCAGCAGCTGCGGGACCTGCTTGAGGTGGGTCTGCAGGAACATCGGGAAGAAGAACAGGAAGAACCCGATGGAGCCGAGCGCGGTGCCGCGGGGGCCGAAGCGCTGGGCGTAGACCGCGACGAAGATCAGCAGCACGAAGACGATCGTGTCGAGCGGCGGCAGGACCGAGCCGAGGCTGGCGACGGTGATCGACGCGGCGCCGGTGAGGAACGCGAGGGCCAGGGTGCCGGCTTGGCCGCCGGGGGTGGCGTCGTTGACCGTGAACGCCGTCATCATCGCTGCGATCGCGCCGACCAGCATGACCGTCAGCGGCAGGTGCGCCGGCAGCAGCGCCCCGACGGCCAGGATGATGCCGAGGACCGCGGAGCCGGCCAGGCGCAGCCGGACCAGGCCGGGGTCGGCCGCCGCGAACCGGTCGAGCGCGGCGGTGCGGAGGTGGTTCATCGGGCGAGCAGCTCCCACTGGGCGAGGGTGGCCCGGCGGCCGTGGGTGGCGGTGATCCGCAGCCGGTAGCGCGCGTGCGTGGCCGGGGTGGCGAGGACGAACGGGCGGGTCTGGCGGCGCCAGCGGAACAGCTCGCCGGTGCGTTCGTCGAGTGTCGTCCAGTCGGTGCCGTCGTCGGAGCCTTCGAGGGTCCAGGCGCTGGGGTCGCCGCGGCGGGTGCCGGAGGTGAGCGTGTACATCGTGACCTCGCGGGGGTCGCCGGTGACGGTGAACTCGACGACCGGCTCGGCGCCGCGGAAGGTGACCTGGGTGCCGGTGGTGTCGTCGAACAGCGCGGTGACGCGGGTGCCGTCGGAGCTGGTCGCGGTGCCGGTGAGGTCGGTGACCGGGGCCGGCTGCTCGGCGGGCGGCGGCGGGGCACCCCAGGTGGTCGGTTCGGTGGTGAGGTCGAAGACGAGCTCGGCGCCGCCGGCGAGGGTGGCGTGGGCGATCGTCGTGGCGTCGTGCGGTGCGCCGTCGACGGTGAGACCGCGGACGTAGACCGTCTCGTCGGTGTTGCCGGGTGCGTGGACGACGAGCTTCTTGCCGTCGCCCAGGTGCACGGTCGCCTTCTCGAACAGCGGCGAGCCGATCGCGTAGCGCGGGCTGCCGACGGCCAGCGGGTAGAAGCCGAGGGCGCTGAAGAGGTACCAGGCGGACATCTCGCCGTTGTCCTCGTCGCCGGGGTAGCCCTGGCCGAGCTCGCTGCCGAGGTAGAGCCGGCGCAGCACCTCACGGACGACGCGCTGGGTCTTCGCGGGCGCGCCGGCGTGGTTGTAGATGTAGGGGATGTGGTGCGAGGGCTGGTTGGAGTGGCCGTACTGGCCCATCCGGACGTCGCGGGCTTCGGTCATCTCGTGGATGAGGCCGCCGTACGCGCCGGGTCGCTGCCCGGTTTCGGGGGTGGCGAAGAAGGTGTCGAGCTTGGCTTCGAGGCCGGTGTTGCCGCCGTGCAGGGCGGCGAGGCCGGGGCCGTCGTGGGGGGCGGTGAAGGCGGTGTTCCAGGCGTTGGTCTCGACGAAGTCGCCGCCCCAGGCGGCGGGGTCGTAGCCCTCGGGGGCGAACTTGCGGCCGCCGTCGCGCTTGCGGCCCTGGAAGAAGCCGATCTTCGGGTCGAAGTGGTGGACGTAGTGCTGCGCGCGCTCGCGGAAGTAGGCGGCGTAGTCGGCGTACATCCGGGCGCGCGGCCCGTCGCTTTCACGGGAAAGTGCCGTCGAGAGGTTGGCGAGGCCGAAGTCGTTGATGCAGCCTTCCAGCGCCCAGGACAGTCCTTCGTGGACGGACGTCGGCGTGTAGCCGAGGAAGATGGACCGGTCGAGGCCCTTGCGGCCGACCGCGCGGTGCGGCGGGGTGACGGTGGCGTTCTTCAGCCCGGCGTCGAAGGCGGCCTCGACGTCGAAGCCGCGGACGCCCTTGAGGTAGGCGTCGGCGAACGCGACGTCGGAGCTGGTGCCGGTCATCAGGTCGGCGTACCCCGGGGACGACCACCGGGAGATCCAGCCGCCTTCGCGGTACTGCTGGACGAACCCGTCGATCATCCGGCCGCAGTGGGCCGGGGTGAGCAGCGCGTACGCGGGCCAGGTGGTGCGGTAGGTGTCCCAGAAGCCGTTGTTGACGAACATCTCGCCGTCCACGACCTTCGCGCCGGTGCGCTTGCGCGTGCTCGGCCACCGCCGGGGCACGACCGGGCTCGCGTGCCGGATCCCCTTGGGCGTGTTCTCGTGCGCGCTGTTCGGGTACAGGAACAGCCGGTAGAGGTTCGAGTAGAGGGTGGTGCGCTGGTCGTCGGTGGCGCCTTCGACCTCGATCCGGCCGAGCTGCTCCTGCCACCGCTCCCGCGCCTGCGCCCGGACCTGCTCGAACGTCGTCCCGGCCGGGATCTCCAGCTCGAGGTTGCGCTTGGCCTGGGCGAGGCTGATCAGCGACGTCGCGATCCGCAGCGTCACCTCGGGGCCGTCGAACTCGAAGTAACCCGAGACGCGCCGCCAGGGCCGGCGGTACTTGGTGCCCCGGGTGGCCGGGGCGTCGGTCTGGGCGTAGACGAACATCCGGCGCGCGCCGGCCGAGAGGCGGCTGCGGACCCAGGTGTGGCCGGTGACGACGCCGGTGTCGGCGTTGAGCCGCAGGCCGCCGCGGTGGCCGACGTTGTCGAACAGCAGCCAGCCGTGCTTGTCGGGGAAGGTGCACCGCAGGATCGCCGCGTGGTCGGCCGGGGCGAGGTCGGCGGTCACGCCGTTGGCGAAGCGGACGCCGTAGTGGTGCGGCGAGTCGGTCTCGTCGTCGTGGGAGAAGGCCAGGGCGCGCTTGCGGCGGTCCGGTTCGACCGGGCCGGTTCCGGGCATGATGTGGAAGGTGTGCCGGTCGCCCATCCACGGGCTCGGCTGGTGGCTCAGCGCGAACGCCTGCAGTGCCGGACGGTTCTGCTCGTCGTTGTGGCGGTGGTAGGAGTAGATCCAGTTGGTGACGCCGGCGTCGGTGACCGGGGTCCAGAAGTTGAACCCGTGCGGCACCGCCGTCGCGGGGAAGTTGTTGCCGCGGGAGTAGTCGCCGCTGGAATGCGTGCCGCGGGTGGTGCGGACGAGGTCGGCGGGTTCGCGCGGCGCGTCCTCCCGCTCGGTGATCCGGACGTCGTCGAGCCAGCCGGTGATCTCGCCGTCCGGTGACGCGGTCCGCAGCACGATCCGGGCGATCCGGCGCCCGGCGAACGCACCGAGCGCGCGGCGGACGGGGTTCCACTGGTCCACCCACAGCGTCTTGTCGTCCACGGGGTCGAACCCGGCCGACGTGCCGTCGGCGAACTCGATGTCGAGGCTGACCCAGGTCGCGTGGTAGGCCGGGATCTCCCCGTCGGACCGCGGGAAGACCACATAGGACAGCTCGGTGCGGTCGGTGACGGGTGCGTCGAGTTCGAACAGGACACCGTACGGACGCGCGGTGTAGCGCAGGGCGCGGGCCCCGGTGAAGCCGACGCCGGTCTTGGCCGTGGGGGACCGGTCCGGCCCACGATCGACCCGCAGCGCGGGGTCCACCGGCTGCGGGTCACCGGTTTCGAAAGAGGAGAAGAACACGGCGTCGGACATGTGCCCACCGTATCGGCCGAACGGCGTAGCGTGTGGCCCGGCAGACTCGACGCAGGGGGAGAGGCGCGTGGGCACGCACACCGTCCGGCACGAGGGCGCCGACCTCACCTACGACCTCCGGGGCGCCGGCCCGCTCCTGCTCCTGATCGCCGGCCTCGGCGGTGACGCCGCGCGCTACGCCGGTCTCGCGGAGCAGCTGTCGGACGACTACACCGTGGTGACCTACGACCGGCGGCGCACCGGGCGCAGCACCGGCCGCGACACCGACTTCGACCTGGCGCAGCAGGCCCGGGACGCCGCCGCGGTCATCCGCTCGGCCCGCCCCGCCACGGCCCGCGCGGTGGTGTTCGGCCAGGGCGGCGGCGGCTCGATCGCGTTCGAGCTGGCCGCGCACCAGCCGGACGTCGTCACCGAGCTCGTCGTCCACGACGCCCCCAGCCTGGCGCTGCTGCCCGACGCCCCGCAGCGGCTGGCGTTCGCCCGGCAGGTCCGGACCACCTACACACAGCGCGGCGCGGTCCCGGCACTGGAGCTGCTCGGCGCGTCCCCGGCCGACTTCCCCGAACCGGCGGCCGCCGACTACTTCCTGCGCCGGGAGTTCCTGCCGATCGCCCTGTCCACCCCGGACCTCGACGCCGTCCGCCGCACCGGCATCCCGGTGGTCACCGCCGCCGGTGCCGGCAACCGGGACGCCTGCCACGCCCAGGCCGCGCGGCTGCAGGCCGAGCACCTGGCCTGCCGCTACGTCGAGTTCCCCGGCGACCACCTCGGCTTCGTGTCCGAACCGGGCCCCTTCGCCGACGCCCTCGCCAAGGAACTGGCCGGCCTGCGCCGCCCGTGACGAAAAGCCGTGAAGGACTCCTTCCCGGCTCTTACGGCCGGTAAGGGGGCCTTCACGGCTTTGCTCAGGCGGGGCGGCCGCCGAACTGCCAGGGGTGCACCTCGATCGCGGCGTAGCGGTCCGCGGTGAGGACGGCGCGGGCGGCGTCCGGGTCCGGGGCCCGCAGCAGTGCCGCCGTCCCGAGCCACGCTTCGCCGTCGTCGGACAGCAGGGGCCCGTACGCGATCAGCTCGTCCCGTCCCGGCGGGACCTCGAGGTCGGCTGGTGCGCCGGAACCGAGGCCGAGCACCAGGTACCGGCGGCCACCGGTGCGCCCGCCCGGGAAGTCGCCCATGGTGCGGCCCAGGGTGTTGCGCCACCGGCGCAGCAGCACGTCCCGGTACGCCCCGGCCTGGTAGCCCGGCTCGTCGAAGGCGAACGCGCGGGCCGCGGCGGGATCCGGCAGGTCGAGGACGTGGACGCTGCCGGTGGGCGTGTCCCCGTCCATCGTGGGGCCGCGGGCGATCATCGGGAAGCGGTCCATGTAGGTCCAGTGCGCCTCCCGCAGCTCCTGACGCAACCCGGCCGAGCCGGGCCGGTCCCGGTGGTAGCAGAAGAACTCCATCTCACCCCTCCGAAAGCCGTGAAGGCCTCCTTCCCGGCGGTAAGAGCCGGTAAGGAGGCCTTCACGGACCTGACTACTGCGGGACTAGATCTTCGCGCACTGCCCGGCGGACGGGCCGCGGACGGTGTTCGGCAGGTCGTAGTCCGTCGGGGCCGGCGAGTTGATCGCACACGCCAGCGGGCCGCCGATCGTGCTCGACGTGAGCACCGGCCCGTGGTTGCCGGTCAGCGCCACCGGGCCGCCGACCGTCGTCAGCTCGATCGACACCTGCCCGGTCACCCCGGTGATCGCCACCGGGCCGTCCACCTTCGTGCGGTTGAGCACGACCTGGGCGGCACCCGTCGCCGCGAGCGGGCCCTTGACCTCGCCGCCGCGGACGATCAGCGAAGCGCCGCCGCCCACGGTGACCGGGCCCGACACCGTCGCGTCCTGCAGGCACACCGTGCCGCTCGAGACGTTCAGCGGTCCCTTGCGCTCACCGGTGATGGTCTGCGTGCAGGAGGCGTCCGGCTTGCCCAGCAGCTCGAACTCGGCCAGCTGCGCCGGGGCGCCGGTGCTGGTCGCGGTGACTTCGAGCTTGTAGTAGGCGTAGTGCGCCGGGTTGGCCACCTTGAACGCGCGGGTCTGCTGCCGCCAGGCGAAGCTCTGGTTCGTCTGCTGGTCCGCGACCGCCCACGTCTTGCCGTCGTAGGAGCCCTTCAGCGTCCAGCTCTTCGGGTCGCCCGCACCGGTCTGGGACGTCAGCGTGTAGTGGCTGACGGCTTCGTCGGTGGAGTTGAGCTGGTACTGCAGGGCGCCGGTGACGGCGGCCTGGGTGCGTGAGGTGTTGTCGAGCAGCGCCCCCGCGTCGGAGCCGTCCGAAGTGGACAGCGTGCCCTTGCCGGGCCCGGTCTCGTCGTGCAACGGCGTCGGCACCGCGTTGTCCTTGGTGATCGACGTCGGCGCGTCGTTCGGGGCGGTGCCCCACTTCGACGGGTTGGGACCCATGTCGAAGTCGATCGTGCCGCCCTTGGCGATGACGTCCTGCGGCAGCGACGTCGAGCTGTAGGCCTTGCCGTTGACCTTCACGCCCTGGACGTAGACGTTCTTCGCGCTGTTCTTCGGCGCGTTGATCGTCAGGTCCTTGCCGCCGGCCAGGTGGATCGTCGCCTTCTTGAACAGCGGCGACCCGATCGCGTAGTTCGGGCTGCCCATCTGCAGCGGGTAGAAGCCCAGCGCGCTGAAGATGTACCACGCGGACATCTCGCCGTTGTCCTCGTCGCCGGCGTAACCCTGGCCGATCTCGGCGCCGTTGTAGAGCCGCGAGAGCGCCTCACGGACCTTCGCCTGCGTCTTCGACGGCTGACCCGCGTAGTCGTACATGTAGAGCAGGTGGTGCGAAGGCTGGTTGGAGTGGCCGTACTGGCCCATCCGCACGTCCCGCGCTTCCCGCATCTCGTGGATCACGCCACCGTAGGAACCCGGGTAGTTGGCGGTCTCCTGGTCGGCGAAGAACTGGTCCAGCTTGGTCGCCAGGCCCGCCTGACCGCCGTAGAGGTTCGCCAGGCCCTTGCCGTCCTGCGGCACGGTGAACGCCATGCCCCAGCCGTCGGTCTCGGTGTAGTCGCCACCCCACGAACGCGGGTCGTACTGGTCCTTCGTCTTGGTGAACTTGCCGTTCGCGTCCTTGCCCTGGAAGAACCCGACGCTCGGGTCGTACAGGTTCACGTACTGCTGGGCGCGGCTGGTGAAGTACTCGTAGTTCTCCTGGTACTCCGCCTTGCGCGGGTCGTTCGGCGCCGCTTCGTCGGCCAGCTTCTTCGACAGGTTGGCGATGCCGAAGTCGTTGACGTACCCCTCGATCGCCCACGAGAAGCCCTCGCTGGCGGTGTTGGGCGTGTAGCCGAGGAAGGTGCCCTGGTCCAGGCCCTTGCGCCCGACCGCCGAGTTCGGCGGGGTCACCGTGGCGTTCTTCAGCGCCGCGTCGTAGGCCGACTTGACGTCGAAGTTCTTGACGCCCTTGAGGTAGGCGTCGGCGAACGCGACGTCGGAGCTGGTGCCGGTCATCAGGTCCGCGTAACCGGGGGAGGACCAGCGCGCGATCCAGCCGCCGTCGCGGTACTGCTGCACGAACCCGTCGACCATCTTCCCGGCCATGTCCGGTGTGAGCAGCGAGTACGCCGGCCACGTCGTGCGGTAGGTGTCCCAGAACCCGTTGTTGACGTAGGTCTGGCCGTCGACCACCTTCGACCCGGTCTGGGTCGCGGTGTCCGGGCCGGTCTTCGGCGACACCGGGCTCGCGTACTTGTAGGCGGGCTTGGCGGCGGTGCCGGTGTTCTCGAACCCGGAGTTCGGGTACAGGAACAGCCGGTACAGGTTCGAGTAGAGCGTCGTGAGCTGGTCCTTCGACGCGCCCTCGACCTCGATCACCTTGAGCTGGTCGTCCCACGCCTTCTGCGCGGCGTCACGCACCGAGTCGAACGTCGCGGCCGGGGCGATCTCCATGGCGAGGTTCTTCTTCGCCTGGTCCAGGCTGATCAGCGACGTCGCGATCTTCATGTTCACGGTCTTGTCGGCGCCCGCGGCGAACCGCAGGTAGCCGGTGACGTTGTCGCGGCCCTGCCCGGTGAGCTTGCCGCCCGCGGTGACCGGCTTGTCGAACGTCGCGTAGACGAACATCCGGCCCGCGCCGGCGTACACGTTGGTCTCGGTGTACCCCGAGAGCGTGCCGGTGGCGGGGTCGAGCGTGAGCCCGGCGGAGTTGTTGACGCTGTCGAAGATCAGGCTCGAGTCCGCGCCCGGGAACGAGAACTTCATCATCGCCGCGTGGTCGGTCGGCGCGATCTCGGTCTTGATCCCGTTCTGGAACTGCACGCCGTAGTAGTGCGCCCGCGCGACCTCGTCGCTGTGCTTGAACGGCAGCGCCCGCGCGTCGCGGTTGGCGTCGGGCACCCCGGTGGCCGCGGACGGCATCACCTGGAACGCCTCCCGGTCACCCATCCACGGGCTCGGCTCGTGGCTCACGCTGAACGCCTGCAGTTGCGGGAGGTTCTGCGCGTTGTTCTGGGTGCTGTAGTTGTAGAGCCAGCTGCTCGACCCGGCGTCGGTCACCGGCGTCCAGAAGTTGAACCCGTGCGGCACCGCCGTGGCGGGGAAGTTGTTGCCGCGGGAGAACGTGCTGTTGGCCATCGTGCCGCGCGTGGTCACGACGTTGTCGCTCGGCCGGGTGCTCGACGGCGGCGTCGGCGTGGCCGAGACCTTCACGTCGTCCAGCCAGCCCTGCAGCGTGCCGGGGCCGTTCGGGTTGTCGTACCCGACGAGGATCCGGTCGATGGTCTTGCCCTTGGCGACCGAGCCGATCGCCGAGCGCACCAGGTTCCACTGGTTGGCGTAGAGCACCTTCGAGGCGCCCTGGCCTTCCGGCGTCAGCGGGAAGCCGTACTGGTCGGTGGCGCCGAGGTTGCGCAGGTAGGTGCCGTCGGTGAAGGCCAGGTCGATCGCGACGTTGGTGCTCGGGTACTTCAGGTCGCCGGTGATGAACTGCGGCTGCACCTTGTACGAGAGCTCGGTCGAGGCCACGACCGGGACGTTGACGTCGAAGACCTTGTTGTACGACCAGCCGTGCCCGGCCTCGGTCTGGCTGCCGGAGTAGCGGAACGCCTTGAGCCCGGTGAAGCCGGCGCGGTTCTTGTTCGTGTACCCGCCGGTCGGGCCGGAGTCGGTGAAGCTGCGCATGTTCGGCAGCGGCGGCGGCGTCGGGTCGTCGTTGGCCAGCAGCAGCTCGGCGGCCTGCAGGATGTCGCCGCCGTTGTTGGCCGTCACGTTCAGCCGGAAGAACTTGTACGGCGCGCTCGGCGCGGCCAGCTTGTAGTCCTTCTGCTGGAACCGGGCGCTGAACGTCTGGCCGGCCCGCTTGTCCAGGTCCGTCCAGGTCTGCGCGTCGTCCGACCCCTGCAGGGTCCAGTCCTTGGGGTCGCGCTCGTCGTGGTCGTTGGCCGAGGTGATCGCGTAGTGCGTCACCGACGTGGCCTCCGACAGGTTCACCTGCGCCCACGCGGTCGGGTCCCAGGACAGCCACTTCGTGTCCGGCGTGCCGTCGACCAGGTTGGCGACGACCTCGCCGCCGTCGGTGTTCTCACTGCTCGCGCTGGTCTCGGTGACCTTGCCGCGGATGTCGCCGGGGATCGCGGTGCCGTTCGCGCCGTTGACGCCGAACGCGCGCGGCTTCCCGGCCGCGTCGGTGTCGACGGTGTCGGTCCACGTCGGCTGGGGGTCACCCGGCTCGAACGAAGACGAGAAGTCGGCGGGAAGGGCGTCCTCGGCGGCGTAAGCGGCCGCGGGGAGGGCGACCAGGCCGGCGGCGACCACGGTGGCGGCCAGCATCATGGCGACCGGTGGTCTGGCGCTTCGGGGCATCATTGCTCCAAGCTCTGGAGGGGATGAACAACGGCACCGCGCGACGGGGAAACCGGCGGCGCGGTAGGAAGACAAACGCGCGGGTGACATCGATGTCAAGACCGGTCGGCAAACCTGGCCAGAACTGGACAACCCAACCACCGGGGGACCTGGTGAGAACCGTCCGGACCCTCGCCGCGGTCGTGACGCCCCTGCTCGTGACCACCGCCTTCACCCCGGCGGCCACCGGCTCCACCGTCCGGCCGAGCACCGCCTGCGGCGATCCGGCCCGCGGGTTCACCCTGCCGGGCGCCACCCACATCACCGCGGCCGCCATCGTCGCCGCGAATGGCACCGGCCCGGTCGCGCGGTAAATCGGTCACGCGGCTCCGGGGTCGTCGCTAAAGTCGTGATCATGTCGACCCCGGAGCCCGCCGATCGTGTCCTGTCCCGTGCCTCGCTCGCCGAGGGCAACCCGACCGCGTGGTTCGACGAGCTCTACACCGCCGCCGCCCGCGGTGAGGCGGAAGTCCCGTGGACCCGTGGCAAGCCCCAGGCGGACCTGGTGACCTGGGCGGCCGAGCACCCCGGCGAAGGCCGCCGCGCCCTGGTGGTCGGCAGCGCCCTCGGCGACGACTCCGAACTGCTGGCGGCCGCGGGGTGGGCGGTGACGGGCTTCGACGTCGCCCCGACGGCGGTCGAGGCCGCCCGTGCCCGCTTCCCGGAGTCCGCGGTGGACTACGTCGTGGCCGATCTGCTGAAGCCGCCGGGGGAGTGGCACCAGGCGTTCGACCTGGTCGTCGAGATCATGAACATCCAGGCGATGCCCCGCGACTTCCGCCCCGCGGCGCTCACGTCGCTGGCCGGGTTCCTCGCCCCGGGCGGCACGGCGCTGGTCAGCGAGGTCGCGGAGGAGAGCACGGACGTCGAGACGTGGGTCAGCCCGCCGTGGCCGTTCAGCCGCGCGGAGATCGAGTCGATCGCCCAGGACGGCGTACGCCTGGTCAGCCTGGGCACCGTCCGCGACGGCGCCCGCCACTGGGCCACCTTCACCCGGTAACGCGCCCGGCCCGCCCGCGACTCACCGGGCAGCCGAGGTCGGCGCGGAGTCGCAGGTCTAGCCGCGGAGGCGCGCGTCGGAGGTTCGGGACGTCTAACAGCTCTCCAGGAACCGCGACAGCACCCGCGTCCCGAAGTGCAGGCCCTCCACCGGGACGCGCTCGTCCACCCCGTGCGCCATCGCCCGGTACGGGAACCCGGCCGGCAGCCAGAGCGGCGCGAAGCCGTAGTTCACGATCCCGAGCTGGGCGAACGCCTTCGCGTCGGTGCCGCCGCCCATGCAGTACGGCACCACCACGGCCTCGGGGTCCTCGGCCTGCAAAGCCGCGGCCATCGAGGCGAACCACGGCGAATCGACCGGGGCCTGCACCGGCGGCTGGTGCGCGACGAACTCCCGCGTGACGCCCGCGCCGAGCAGCTCGTCCAGCTCCGCGAACAGCGCGTCCTCGGTGCCCGGCAGGACCCGGACGTCGACCTGGGCGGTTGCCGTCGTCGGGATCACGTTCACCTTGTAGCCCGCGTCCAGCATCGTCGGGGTCGTGCTGTTGCGGACCGTCGGCACCACCAGCCCGCCCGCCGGACCCAGGGCCGCCACCGTGGCGTCCACATCGGACAGATCCACCGGGATGCCCAAAGCCGCGCCGGTCCGCTCCAGGAACGCCTGCACCGTCGGGGTCAGCGACACCGGCCACTGGTGCGCCGCGATCCGGTGCAACGCGTCCACCAACCGGGTGACGGCGTTCTCGTCGTTGGGCCGCGACCCGTGCCCGGCGCGGCCACGGGCGGTGAGGCGCAGGTGCGCCGTGCCGCGCTCGGCCGTCCCGACCGGGTAGAGGTGCACGATCCGGCCGTCCGCCGCCGGCACGTGGTAGGTGTAGCCGCCCGACTCGCTGATCGCCGCCGCACAGCCTTCGAACAGCTCCGGGTGCGCGGCGACCAGCCAGTGTGCGCCGTAGTCGCCGCGGTCCTCCTCGTCGGCGACGAACGCCAGCACGACGTCACGTCGCGGCCGCACCCCGCCGGCCAGCGCGGCCAGCACCATCGCGACGAAGTCCTTCATGTCGGTCGCGCCGCGGCCCCACAGGTAGCCGTCGCGGACCTCGCCGGAGAACGGCGGCACCGACCAGTCCGCGGCGTCCGCCGGGACGACGTCCAGGTGGCCCTGCACCAGCAGCGCGGGCAGAGACGGGTCGGTGCCCGCGACGCGCGCGATCACACTGGCCCGGCCCGGCGCGGCCTCGAAGATCTTCGACGGGATGCCGAGGCCGTCCAGGAACGCGGCCACGTACTCCGCCGCCGGCCGCTCCGGCGAAGCGTCACCCCCACCGCGGTTGGTGGTGTCGAACCGGATCAGGTCCGCGCAGATCCCGACAACGTCGGCCACGTCAGCCATAGATGCCCTGCACCGCCCCCGCCGCGATCGCCGTCACGACCTTGAACGCCTTCATCGCCTCGGTCATCGTCACCGCGTCGAACCCGACGCGCCGGACGCCGATCTGCTCCACCGTCGGGATCACCGCGGTGGCCTGGGCCAGGTGGCTCGCGTCGAACTCGACCTCGATCCGGTGCGGCCCCACCCGCCGCTCCAGGCGACCGGCCTGCGCCATCGCGTCGGCGGCCGCGGTCGTCAGCAGCTCCGCCGTGCGCGCGGGCGGCAGGCAGATCGCCGCGTACCGGCTGACGCACTCCTTCACCTGGACCAGCTCCGCGTCCGGTGCGTAATCACGCGCGTCTTCGCACGTTTCGTCGTCACCCGAAACGAGCAGGACGGGCACGCCATACTCCGCGGCCATCGCCGCGTTCAACCGGCCCTCGCTCGCCGGGACGTCGTCCAGCCACACCCCGGTGATCTGGTTCTCCAGGTACGTGTGGGAAAGCACCCCGTCGAACCCGGCACCGGCGTGGTAGCCCAGGAAGACGACACCGTCCACACCGGAGTCGACGCCCTGCATCATCGACAGCGGCTTGTGCCGCCCGGTCAGCAGCCGCGCCCGCGGGTCGAGGTCCTCCAGCAGCAGGTTCCGCTGCGAGGAATGCGCCTCGTTCACCAGGACGTCACCGGCCCCGGCGTCGAACAGCCCGGCCAGCACCGCGTTGACGTCGCCGGTGAACAGCCGCCGGAAGCGGTCCCACTGCGGCGAACCGGGCACGACGTCGTCGGTCCAGGTGACGCCGGTGGCGCCCTCCATGTCCGCCGAGATCATGATGCGCATGCGGGGCACTCTAACCAGCCCGCGCGACCCGCGAGCACCGAATCCCGCCTTCCGAATGTCACGCAGCGTGAACTTTGTCCGGTCGATAACGATCGGACACCTGCCGAGGTGGCAACATATTGCGCGGTTGTCCGGGTATGTGGTTACTTCTCGTCCTTGGGGAGGCTCACAGCGAGAACGATGGGGTGGTTTTTGGTGCATTTCCAACGCAGACCCGGCCGGTTCGGCCGCGTGGCGGCGATCGTCGCCGTCGCGACACTGGGGGCGATCCCGCTCGCCGCGCAGGCGCAGGCGCAGCAGGGCAAGGTGCTGCGGGTCGCGCTGACCACGGGTATCGACCACCTGAACCCGTTCACCGCGTCACTGGCGGCGTCCACCCAGGTGGGCCGGTTCATCTACGAGTTCCTCACCATCCCCTCGGCCGAGACCGCGCAGGCCTCGCCCGCGCTCGCCGAGTCGTGGACGCCGTCGGCGGACAAGCTGACCTGGACGTACAAGATCCGCTCCGGCGCCAAGTGGAGCGACGGGCAGCCGGTCACGGCCAAGGACGCCGCGTTCACGTTCAACCGGATGCTGACCGACGAGAACGCCCGCACCGCCAACGGCAGCTACGTGACCAACTTCGACACGGTCACCGCGCCCGACGACACCACGCTGGTCATCAAGACCAAGACCGTGCAGTCGGACATGAACCTGCTCGACGTCCCGATCGTCCCGGAGCACATCTGGGCGCCGATCAAGGACCTCAACGACCCCAAGACCGACGACATCTCGGTCGTGGGCGTCAGCGACGGGCCCTACCAGCTCACCGAGTACAAGCAGAACGAGTACGTCAAGTTCAAGGCCAACAAGGACTACTGGCGCACCGCGCCGAAGGTCGACGAACTGCAGCTGCTCATCTTCAAGGACGCCGAGGCCGCGGTGAACGCGCTGCGCCAGGGCGAGGTCGACGTCATCAACCGGCTCACCCCGACCCAGTTCGACTCGCTCAACGGCCAGCCGAACATCACGACCAACGCCGCCCCGAGCCGCCGCTACGACGAGATCAACCTCAACTTCGGCGTCCAGAACAACCAGAACCAGCCGATCGGCAACGGCAACCCGGTCCTCAAGGACATCCGGCTGCGCAAGGCCATCGTGCAGGCCATCGACAAGCAGACGATCGTCGACCGGGTCGCCGGCGGCCACGCCCAGCTCGGCACCGGCATCGTCCCGCCGATCTACCAGGCCTACCACTGGGAGCCCTCCGGCGCCGACAAGGTCGGGTTCGACATCGCCGGCGCCAACACCGCGCTCGACCAGGCCGGGTACGTCAAGGGCGCCGACGGCGTCCGCGCCGCCCCCGGCGGCGCGAAGCTGGAACTGCGGCTGACCGGGCACGCGAACCGCCCCTACGACCAGCGGCTCGCGCAGTACGTCTCCGGCTGGCTCAAGGACATCGGCATCACGGTCAAGCAGGAGCTCGTCTCCGACGACGAGCTCAACGACCGCACCACGGCCGGCAACTACGACCTGGCGATCTCCGGCTACGCGACCAACCCGGACCCGGACTCCGCGCTGCAGCTGCACACCTGCGCGGCCCGGCCGAACGCCCAGGGCAAGGGCGCCACGACCGACACGTTCTTCTGCGACCCCGAGTTCGACGCGCTGCGCGCCAAGCAGCTCACCGAGACCGACGACACGCAGCGTGCGGCCACGGTGAAGCAGGCCCAGGCCCGGCTGGCCAGCCAGGCCGTCAACGTCGTGCTCGACTACCAGAACGCGCTCGAGGCGTACCGCTCGGACAAGTTCTCCGGCTTCGCCAAGCAGCCGCAGCCCGAGGGCGCGATCCTCGAGCAGTCCGGCTACTGGGGCGTCTACGGCGCCACCCCGGCCGGCACCGAGGCCTCGGCCGACTCCGGCGACAGCGGCACGGTCGTGTGGATCGTCGTCGGCGTCATCGTCGTGGTGATCGTGGCCGGCGGGCTCGTCATCATCAGCCGCCGCAACAAGACGTCCGAAGACCGCGAGTAGCGCATGACCGCCCCCGAACAAGCCGCGGCGCTCGTCGACCCCGACGAGCGCCGCGGCGGGACCGGCACCGCCCGGTTCGTCCTCAAGAAGGTCGTCGAAGCGCTCGTCAGCATCCTGCTGGTGATCGTGCTGTTCTTCTTCCTGTTCCGGATGCTGCCCGGCGACCCGGTCGCCACGATGATCCGCGACCGGCCGACCGACCCGAAGCAGATCGCGGAGATCCGGGAGCGCCTCGGCGTCGACCGGCCCGTGTTCCAGCAGTTCGGCGACTACCTGTGGAAGCTGCTGCACGGCGACTTCGGCACGTCCTACCTGGAGCAGCGCCCGGTCGCGGACATGATCGGCGAACGCCTCTGGCCGACGATCCTGCTGGTCGGCAGCGCGACCGTGCTCGCCATCGCGCTCGGGTTGTGGCTGGGCACGCGTGCGGCCTGGCGCCGCGACAGCGTGTTCGACCGCACCCAGACCGGCATCGCGCTCACGCTGTGGTCGGTCCCGCAGTTCTGGCTCGGCTTGATCCTGCTGGTCGCGACCAACGGCCTGTTCCCCAGCCGCGGCATGCACTCCCCGGACGCGGCACCGGACGTCTTCTCCCAGACCCTCGACGTGCTGCACCACCTGGTGCTGCCGTGCGTGACGCTGCTGGCGGTGTTCTACGCCCAGTACATGCTGATCATGCGGTCATCGCTGCTGGGGGAGATGAACGCCGACTACCTGACCACGGCCCGCGCCAAGGGGCTGAAGGACGACCTGGTCCGCCGTCGCCACGCCGTGCCGAACGCGCTGCTGCCCACCACGACGCTGGTGTTCATGCAGTTCGGCGCGGTCGTCGCCGGCGCCGTGTCGGTCGAGGCGGTGTTCAGCTGGCCGGGCCTCGGGCAGCTGACCTACCAGGCCCTGCACGGCCCGGACCTGCCGGTGCTGCAAGGGGTCTTCGTCGTCCTCGCCGGCGCCGTCGTGCTGATGAACCTGCTCGCGGAGCTGCTCTACCGCGTGCTCGACCCGAGGGTGCGCACCTCATGACCACCGAGTCCATCGAATCGCCGCGGGCGATCGCCTGGCGGCGGCGTCGCCAGTCCGCGGCGCGCACCTGGACCGAGTTCGCCGCCCAGAAGGGTGCGCTCACCGGGCTGATCCTGCTCGCCGTCACGGTCGTGATGGCGCTGCTGCTGCCGGTGATCAGCGACGAGGGCGGCCTCGACGTCACCAAGGCCGATGGCGGCGCGCTGCGCCCGCCGAGTGGCCAGTACTGGCTCGGCACCGACATCGACGGCCGGTCCGTGCTGCTCATGACGCTCTGGGGCGCCCGGATCTCGCTGCTCGTCGGGTTCTCCGCGACCGTGCTGTCCGTGCTGATCGGCACGCTCATCGGCATCACCGCCGCCCACTTCGGCGGCTGGGTCTCGACGATCCTGCTGCGGTTCACCGACTTCTTCCTGGTCCTGCCCTCTCTGGTGCTGGCCATCGCGCTCTCGGCCGTGCTGCCCCAAGGCGTCACCACGGTCATCGTCGCGATCGGCCTGACCTCCTGGCCCGGTACCGCGCGGCTGGTCCGCGCCCAGACGCTGACCATCGAGAGCCGGCCCTACATCGAGCGCGCCCGGGCCCTGGGCGGGGGACACCTGCACGTCGTCGGCAAGCACGTCCTGCCCGGCGTCGCGCCGCTCGTGCTGGCCAACACGACCCTGGTCGTCGGCAACGCCGTCATCGCCGACGCCACCCTGGCCTTCCTCGGCGTCGGCGACCCGAACGCCGTCTCCTGGGGCGCGATGCTGGAGACCGCCCTCAACAACGGCGCCGTCACCCGCGGCGCCTGGTGGAACCTGCTCCCGCCGGGCATCGCCATCGTGCTCGTCGTGCTCTGCTTCACCCTGGTCGGCCGGGGACTGGAGACCGTGCTCAACCCGAGGTTGAAGAAGTGACCCCGCTGCTGCAGCTCAAGGACCTCACCGTCACCTACGAGACGGCCGGCGGCGACATCCCCGCCGTGCGCGGGGTCGACCTCACCCTCGACCCCGGCGGCACGCTCGGCGTGGCGGGGGAGTCCGGCTCCGGCAAGTCCACGGTCGCGATGAGCGTCCTGCGCCTCCTGCCGCGCACGGCCAAGATCAGCGGCGAGATCCTCCTCGACGGCGAAGACGTCACCGCCATGAAGTGGGGCCGCCTGCGCGCGGTCCGCTGGGCCGAGGCGTCCGTGGTCTTCCAGGGCGCCATGCACGCGCTCAACCCCGTCCGCAAGATCGGCGAGCAGATCGCCGAGCCGCTGCGGCTGCACCCGACCGACGGCAAGATGCTGTCCGACGCCGAGATCGACGCCCGCGTAGCCGACCTGCTCACCCAGGTCGACCTGCCCCCGGGCCGCGCCGGCGCCTACCCGCACGAGCTCTCCGGCGGGCAGAAGCAACGCGTCATGATCGCGATGGCCCTGGCCTGCTCGCCCCGGCTGATCATCGCCGACGAGCCCACCACGGCGCTGGACGTCATCGTCCAGGCCCAGGTCCTCGCCCTGCTCTCGCGGCTGGTCGCCGAACAGGACATCGGGCTGATCATGATCAGCCACGACCTGTCCGTGCTCGCCGCCACCTGCGAGCGCATCGCCGTGATGTACGACGGCGAGATCGTCGAGGAACGCCCCAGCGCCGAGCTGATGTCGGACCCGCGGCACCCGCACAGCCAGGCGCTGGCCGCGGCGTTCCCGACCGTCGGCGACCCGGTGTCCCGGTTCGCCCCCGCCACCAGCACGCCGCTGCCGCCCGAACCGGCGTCCCGCGCGGCCGGCGGTGAGCCGCTGCTGGCCGCGGAGAACCTGCGGGTGTCCTTCCGCGACCGCACCGGCAAGCGGATCGACGCCGTCGCCGGCGTCGACCTCACGGTGTCGCGCGACGAGATCGTCGCACTGGTCGGGCAGTCCGGCTCCGGCAAGACGACGCTCGCCCGCACCCTGCTCGGCCTGCAGAAACCCGACTCCGGCGTGGTCCGCTACGCCGGCAAACCGGTGCCGTCAGGCGGATCCGGGCTCAAGGCCTACCGCCGCCAGGTCCAGCTCGTGCTGCAGGACCCGACCAGCGCGCTCAACCCGGCCCACACCGTCTACGAGGCCGTCGCCGAAGGCCCCCGGATCCACGGCCTGCGCGACGAGCGCGCGGTCGTCCACCGGGCCCTGGAGGCCGCCGAACTGCGGCCCGCCGAGAAGTACGCCGACCGGCTCCCGCACGAGCTCTCCGGCGGTCAGCGCCAGCGCGTCGTGATCGCCGGGGCCCTGGCGCTGGAACCGTCCGTGGTGGTCGCCGACGAGCCGGTCGCGTCGCTCGACGCGTCCGTCCGCGGCGAGATCCTCGGGCTGCTGCTGCGGCTGCGCCGCGAGCTCGGCCTGGCCGGCCTGGTGATCACCCACGACCTCGGGCTGGCCTGGAACATCGCCGACCGCGTCGCCGTGATGTACCGCGGCGAACTCGTCGAAACCGGGACCGTCGAACAGGTCCTGCTCGACCCGCACCACGAGTACACGAAATCCCTGCTGGCCGCCCTGCCCGGCGGCACCGCCCAGCGCCGGACCGCGCAGGCCTGAAACCGCGGTGCCGGGCTCGTCCCACCGAAACCCGGCACTGCGGAAAGGTCACCTCGGCCAGGTGTGTAACCTCCGAACGGAAATGGCGACCACCACCGACCCCGCGCAGACGTCCTCGACCGGACTGGCCGAGCGACTCTTCGTGCCCTCGCGATTCCCGTACCGCACGATCGCGATGGGCACCGTCGGCAGCACGCTGCTCATGCTCGCCGCCTTCGGCGCCGGCGGCATCCTGATCAAGGACCCCGTGCTCGGCCACGGCCCGCTCTCGTGGATCCGCTACGGCCACGGGCGCATGCTCGCCAACGCCGTCCTCTACACCGGCTTCGGCCTCGTGGTGTGGGCGTGGGTCCGGCTCGGCCGCTACGTCCTGCAGGGCCGCGTCGGCAGCCGCCCGATCCTGGTCGCCGCCGGCTGCTGGATGGCGCCGCTGCTCATCTCGCCGCCGCTGTTCACCCGCGACGTCTTCTCCTACCTCGGCCAGGGCGCCCAGCTGCTCTACGGCCTCGACCCGTACGCCAACGGGCCCGCCGAGCTCGACGTGCTGCCGAACGTGGTGCAGAACGTCCACCCGCTCTGGCAGACCACCCCGGCGCCGTACGGGCCGCTGTTCCTGCTGATCTCCAAGGGCGTCGTCGCCGTCTCCGGCGACAACATGATCCTCGGCGTCATCCTGATGCGCCTGGTCCTGCTGGTCGGCCTGGCCGGCACGCTGTGGGCGCTGCCGCGGCTGGTCAAGCACCTCGGCGGCAAGCTCCCCGTCGCGCTGTGGCTCGCGGTGGCCAGCCCGATGATGGTCATCCACCTCTTCGGCGGCCCGCACAACGACCTGATGATGCTCGCGTTCCTCACCATCGGCGTCCTCGCCGCCCTGGAACGCAAGCACGTCCTCGCGGTCGTCCTGGTCACGATCGGCATGCTGATCAAGCCGACCGCGGCGATCGCGCTGCCGTTCATCGTCTGGATGTGGGCCAACCACATGGCGGGCGAGTCGAAGGTCCGCAACTTCCTGCGCGCCGGCGCCGCCTCGGTCGGGCTGTTCCTGCCGGTGTTCGTCGCCGGCACGTGGATCTCGCTGGGGTCGCTCAACCTCGGCTGGTGGTCCGGCCTCAAGGCCCCGCAGCTCATCGCGAACTGGCTCAACATCCCCACCGGCATCGGCGAGGTCTTCTACAACCTCGTGCACCTGGTGGTGGACGTCCAGGTCTCGCCGTTCGTCACGGTCGCCCGCGCGGCGGGCATGCTCCTGCTGGTCGCCTTCGGCGTCCGCCAGTGGTGGCTGGCCCGCGGCGGCGGCCACGAGGCCGTCTACCGCGCCGGCATCTCGCTGCTGGCGGTGGCGATCCTCATGCCGCCGACCCTGCCGTGGTACCTGACCTGGGGTTTCGTGCTGCTGTCGGCGTTCAAGTGGCAGCCCCGCCACCTCGCGGTCGTGGTCGCGGTCGTGGTGTTCGTGACGCTGGTCTACTACCCGACGGGCGAGCAGGCCCTGTACGACTGGTGGTTCATCGCCCTGGTCGTCGTGGCGAGCCTCTACTCGGCGGCGTCCCTGCTGCGCCCGGACCCGCTCGGACTCATCGACGCCTGGCGCCGCCCGGAGAAGTTCATCCGCGACTAGGCGACCGAATACCGTCGCTGTACCGGGGTCTGCCGCGGCTTGTCGTGAGTGTTTAGGAGGGTTCTAACCCTCCTAAACACTCACGACCCGGCCCAGCCCCGCCAGGTGTGGACCAGCGTCGAGACCACCGCGTGCTCCGGCGGACGCTCCGCGTACTGCTCGTACTTCGCCACCAGCCACGAGATCGGCTCGGCGCGGTCCGTGTCGGCGAGGACCCTCGCCACGCCGTCCGCGCGGGTCCACCACAGGCGTGACCAGTCCTCGTCGTAGCCGTCGGTCAGGAAGCTCACCGACGGGTTCTCCGCGATGTTCGCCAACCGCCGCAACGCCGTCGTCGACTTCGGCTTGTGGTCCACCGCGAAGACGATCCGGTCGCCGTGCACCGCGAACGTCACCGGGACCAGGTGCGGGACACCGGCCGCCGACGCCGTTGCCAGCCGGGCCACCCGGGCGGCGGCGAACCGGGTGCGGGCTTCCTCGGGAGGCAGCCTCATGTCAGCGCCGGGGCGTCGAACGTCAGCGTCCCCAGGTCCGCGTCCAAGGTCACCGGCACACCCAGCGGCAACGTCGGCGACGACGCCACGTGCCCGAACCCGAACTCGCCCACCAGCGGCACCCCCAGCGGGCCCAGCCGCTCCAGCAGCAGCGCCTCGACGTCCGCCGGTGCGCCGCACGCCGCCCACGAGCCCAGCACGATCCCGCGGACGCCGGTGAACCAGCCGCTGCGCAGCAGCTGCGTCAGCATCCGGTCCAGCCGGTAGACGCTCTCGGTGACGTCCTCCAGCAGCACGACCGCGTCCCGCGCCGACCCGTGCTCCGGCGTCCCGATGCCGCCCGCCAGCAACGACAGGTTCCCGCCCACGAGCGTCCCCGACGCGCGGCCCGGCACCAGGGTCGACGCCGCGGTGCCCCGCACGACGAGATTGCGCTCCGGCTCGAACAACGCGCGCCGCAGGTGCTCCACCGCGACGTCGTCGAACAGCACGCTCGCCGGCATCGGGGAGAACAAACTGGACAGTCCCAAGTGGACGTCCACCGCCCGGTGCAACGCCGTGACGTCACTCGACCCGGCCAGCACCTTCGGCCCCGCCTCGCGCAACGCCGTCCAGTCGACCAGGTCCAGCATCCGCTGCACGCCGTACCCGCCGCGCGCGGCCAGCACGCACCGCACCCCCGGGTCGCACCACGCCTCGGTGAACTCCGCCGCCCGCGCGGCGTCCGAACCGGACAGGTACGGCGGCGACCCCGCCGAAGCACGCACGCACGGCCCGATCCGCAGCTCGACACCCCAGCCGCGCAGCACCGGCAGCGCCTTCTCCAGCAGATCCGCCGGCACCGGCCCGGCCGGCGCCACCAGGGCGAGCGTGTCGCCCGCCCGCAACCGCGGCGGCCTCATCGCGACAGCTCCAGCCGCGGCACACCCGGCGCCTCGAACCCGAACACCTGGCCGTAGAAGGACAATTCGGCCTCCAGTGCCGCGACGATCGTCTCCGCGCGGCGGAACCCGTGCTGCTCACCGGGGAACCGCTGGTAGGCGTACGGGATCCCGCGCCCGGCCAGCCCGGCGACGAACCGGTCCGCCTGCTCCGGCGGGCAGATCCGGTCCTCCAGACCCTGCTGGAACAGCACCGGCCCAGCCAGCGCCCCGGCGTTCGCCAGCGGCGACCGGTCCACGTAGCGCTGCCGGTGCGCGGGCAGCGACCCGACCAGGCCTTCCAGGTACCGCGACTCGAAGTCGTGCGTCTCGCCGCCGTCGCCGGTCCACCCGGCGAGGTCCACGATCGGGTACATCACCGTGCCCGCGCGGTAGGTCTTCGTCGTGGTCAGCGACGCCGCCGCGGTGAACCCGCCGGCGCTGCCGCCCCGGACCGCCAGCCGCTCGCCGTCGGCCAGCCCGGCCGCCACCAGCGCCTCGGCCACCGCGACGCAGTCGGCGACGTCGACGACACCCCACTGCTCACGCAGCCGCTCCCGGTAGGCGCGGCCGAACCCGGTCGAGCCGCCGTAGTTGACGGCCGCGACGGCGAACCCGCGGCTGGTGAAGTACGCGATCTCCAGGTCCAGCACGGGCAGGTGCTGCCCGGTCGGGCCGCCGTGGACGTGCACCAGCAGCGGCGGCACCGCGCCCTCGGGCGCGATGAACTCCGGGTTGGACGGCGGGTAGAGCACCACCGGCACGGTCTCGCCGCCGGTCGTCGTGAAGACCCGCTCGTCCGGCACCGGCACGTGGGCCACGGCCAGCTCCGGCTGCTCGGTCAGGTCGGTGAGCAGGTCCGCGTCGATCGCGTAGTGCACGACGCCGGCCTCGCGGATCGGCCCGGCCGCGACCCCGGCGACGCCGCCGTCGTAGGCGGCGAGCCCGGTGCTCGACCACGCCGTCAGCTGGTGCGCCACGGTCGTCACCGACCCGGCCGCCTCGTCCAGCACGGCCAGCCGGCTCGACGCCAGCACCGCGTGCCGGCCGCCGCCCAGCGGCACGAACCACCGCGCACCCGGCTTCCAGAGCGGCCCGCCCAGCTCCTGCTCCACCGGCGCGAGGTTGGTCAGCGTCCCGTCGAGGCCGACGCGGTGCAGGTTCCACCAGCCGTCCGGGTCCAGCAGCGCCAGCAGCGTGTCCGCCGACTCCCACTCGACCTGGCAGACGGACACGTCCGCGCCGCCCGCGACGACCCGGTGCGGCCCGAAACTCCCGTCTTCGAGCACGGGTGCGACGCACAGCTCGGTGCCGTCCCACGGCATCGCCGGGTGGTCCCAGCCGAACCACGCCGCGTGCCGCCCGTCCGGGGACAGCTTCGCCGCGGTCAGGAAGTGGTGGCTCGCGCCCAGCACCCGCTCGGCGCCGTCGGCCACCGCGATCGCGACGAGCTCACGTTCGACGTCGGCCGGGCGCTCGCCGACACTGCGCTCGCGCAC
Organism: Amycolatopsis sp. NBC_01307; assembly: GCF_035975215.1. Taxonomy (NCBI): domain Bacteria; kingdom Bacillati; phylum Actinomycetota; class Actinomycetes; order Pseudonocardiales; family Pseudonocardiaceae; genus Amycolatopsis; species Amycolatopsis sp. NBC_01307. Next base: position 3,022,033 of record NZ_CP108403.1, read on the forward strand.
CGCCCAGACCTCACCGGGCCGGCCCGGTCCGAGGTCGCCGTAGCGGACGGCCTGGGGCCGCGCGGGCTCCGGAGTGAGCGCCACCACACCCTCGGGCCGCTGGGCGTACACCCGCTGGTCGGCCCAGTGCGTGAACACCACCACACCGCCGACGGCCACCCACGGCCTCCCGCCGTACTCGTGCAGCCGGTTGCGGACGTTCCACGGCGCCGGGAGCACGTCCTCGGTCCCACCGCCCGCCACGGCGCGCACGAGGGCCACGCGACCCTGCTCACCAGGCCTTGCTTCGGCCCACCACACTTCTTCGCCGACGACGTCGAGCCACTGCGGGCCGCCGCCGGCGGCGGCCACCTCGGCGGCGGTGATGGGCGAGGACCACGTTCCGTACGGGGAGATCGGAGACACCCCCAGAGGCTAGCGGCCCGGGAACGAGGGGCGGCGGATGCCGATCATGCGCCGGTGGCCTAGGGTCGTTGGTGCTATGTCTCGCGTAATCCACGTCTTCCGCCAGCCGGATCGCTTCGTCGCCGGCACCGTCGGCGAGCCCGGCGACCGCACCTTCTACCTCCAGGCCTCGGAGGAAGTGCGGACGATCAGCGTCTCCATCGAAAAACAGCAGGTCGTCGTCCTCGCGGAACGCCTCGGCTCGCTGCTCGAGGAGGTGGCGAGCCGCTTCGGTGCCGACGTGCCCGACGACGCGCCCGACGACCTCGTCGACCTCGAGCCGCTCACGGTGCCGGTCGAGGAGGAGTTCCGCGTCGGCACCATGGGCCTCGGCTGGGACGCCGACAGCAGCGCCGTCGTCATCGAGCTGCTCGCCATCACCGAGGGCGAGGTCGACGAAACGGTCGTGCTGGACGACACCGAAGAGGGCCCGGACGCCGTCCGCGTCTTCCTCACCCCGGCCGCCGCGCGGGCCTTCGCCGAGCGCGCCGACCGCGTCGTCAACGCCGGCCGCAAGCCGTGTCCGCTGTGTGCCGAGCCGCTCGACCCGGCCGGGCACATCTGCCCCCGGCAGAACGGCTACCGGCGCGACACCGACGCCGGCGAAGACTGACCATGGTCGACACGCCGGTGGCACAGCCGGACCCGGCCGACCCGGCGTCGCGTGAGCTCGTCACGCACGGCCGCATCGACGTCGAGGGCCGGCTCGTCGACGCCTCCAACGTCACGCTGTTCTGCGCCATCGAGCTCGACGGCGTCACCGGCACCGTCGTGTACAAGCCGGTGTCGGGGGAGAAGCCGCTGTGGGACTTCCCCGACGGCACGCTCGCCGGCCGCGAGGTCGCCACCGCGATCATCGCCGAGGCCAGCGGCATCGGCGGGATCCCGCCGACCGTGCTGCGCGACGGCCCGTTCGGCCCCGGCATGGTCCAGCTGTGGATCGAGACGACCGAGGACGACCTGGTCGAGGTCCGCGCCCCCGAGGAGCTGCCCGACGGCTGGCGGGTCGTGCTGCACGCCCACGACCGGTTCGGCGAGCCCGCGGTGCTGGCCCACGCCGACCACCCCGGCCTGCGCGATCTGGCCGTGCTCGACATCGTCGTCAACAACACCGACCGCAAGGGCGGGCACCTGCTGCCCGGCGTCGACGGCCGCGTCTACGGCGTCGACCACGGCATCTGCCTGCACACCGACCCCAAGCTGCGGACCGTGCTCTGGGGCTGGATCGGCGAGCCGGTGCCGCCGGATACCGTCGAGAAGCTGCGGAAGCTGCGCTCGGAAATCGACGGGAAGCTCGGCGAACAGCTGGCCGAGCACATCACCAGGTTCGAGATCCGGGCCCTGGCCGAGCGCACCGACCTGCTGCTCGCGGAAGGCATCTTCCCCGAGCCCGGCGACGACTGGCGCGCGGTTCCCTGGCCCCTGTTCTGATGCCGGCGGTCCTCGACGCCGCCGCGCGCGCCCGGCTCGTGACCCGCTTCGGCGCGGCCGTGGCCGGCCCGTGGTGCGACGCCCTCCCGGACCTCGTGGCCGGGCTGAGCGCCCGCTGGGGGCTGGAGGTCCGCGAGGCCCGGCCCGGCAACACCGGCCGCACGCTGCTGTGCACCGGCCCCGGCGGTGAGCTGCAGGTCCTGAAACTGACGCCGGACCCCGAGATCGCCCGGCTCGAGGCCGCGGGACTGCGCGCGTGGACCGGCTGCCGCCGGGCCGTGCAGGTCCTCAACACCGATCTCGACGAAGGCGCGATCCTGCTCGAAGGCCTGGTCCCCGGCACCGAGCTGCGTGGCCGGGACGTCCCGTGGGCCGAGATCGGCGACCTGCTCACCCAGCTGCACGGCGTCGCACCCCCGGCCGGCCTCCCGTCGCTGACCGACCGGGTGACGTTCATGTACGACATCACCGACCGCACCGTCCCCGGGTCCGCGGCCGAGCCCCACCTGACCCGCGAACTGCTGGCCAGGGCCCGGGACCGGGCGCTCTCCCTGGCCGCCACCGGTGGCTCGATCGCGGTCGTGCACGGCGACCTGCACCCCGGCAACGTCCTCGACGCCGGCCCCGGCCGCGGCGTGGTCGCCATCGACCCGCGCCCCAGCGTCGGCGACCCGGCCATGGACGCCGTCGACTGGGCCTTCCTGCCCATGGCGGCGGGCGGCACGATCGACGACGGCATCAACGCGCTCGCGCCGCACGTGCCGCACCTCGACGCCGAGCGCGTCCACGCCTGGTGCGTCGCGCTGGCCCCGCTGCTCGCGCACGGCCCGCTGCGCCGCGGCGAGCACACGCCGTTCACCGACGCCCTGCTGCAGATGGCGCGCTGACCGGCGTGGCGTCACCCACCGGGGTCGCTCCGGCCACTACCTTCGCTGGTCGTGCGCTCCCACTCCTATGACGACGTGCTCGCCGGCCGGCGCCGCAAGAAGGTGCCGGAAGTCCCCGCCGAGCCCGGCTTGGTCGTCGAAGACCCGGCCAGCGGGTTCTGCGGTGCCGTGATCAAGATCGAGTACGGCAACGTCGTGCTCGAAGACGGCAAGGGCCGCCACCGCGTGTTCCCGCTCGAGCCCGCCGGGTTCCTGCTGGAGGGCAAGCCGGTGACGCTCGTGCCGGTCAAGACGGTGCAGGTGCCGGTCAAGCAGGTGTCGGCGTCCGGTTCGGTCAAGGTCCAGGGCCTGCAGGCGCGCGTTGCCCGCGACTCGCGGATCTGGGTCGAGGGCAAGCACGACGCCGAGCTGGTCGAACGCGTCTGGGGCCACGACCTGCGCGTCGAAGGCGTCGTCGTGGAACCGCTCGACGGCGTCGACGTGCTCTCCGACCGGATCGCCGAGTTCGGCACCGGCCCCGGCCGGCGGCTCGGCGTGCTGGTCGACCACCTCGTGCCCGGCAGCAAGGAGTCCCGGCTCGTCGCGGGCGTTCGCGACGAGAACGTGCTGGTCACCGGCCATCCCTACATCGACGTCTGGGAGGCCGTGCGGCCCGAGGCGGTGGGGATCAGGGCGTGGCCGAGGATCCCGCGCGGCACCGAGTGGAAGCAGGGGATCTGCGACGCGCTCGGCTGGGGGCAACCTTTCGAAGGCTGGCAACGTGTCCTGAGCGGGGTGAGCAGTTTCCGCGACCTCGAGACCCCGCTCATCGGGGCCGTGGAGCGGCTCATCGACTTCGTCACGGAGCCGACAGGAGAGGGCTGAATGTCTGATTTGTCCAAGGTCACGCGTGGGTCACGTCCCGTCACTCCGCCGGTGCTATCCGGCACGATCTGAGAGCATGAAGCCATGGCATGGGCAGTGGTCTGGTTGGTCGTCGGCATCGCCCTGATGATCGCGGAAGTCCTCTCCGGCGACTTCGTGCTGATCATGCTCGGCGTCGCCGCGTTGTTCGGCGCGGGCTCCGACGTGCTCACCGGGAACCTGCTGATCGACGCCGTCGTGTTCGCCGTGACCTCGGTCGGGATGCTCGTGCTGGTCCGGCCCGCGCTGAAACGCCGGTTCTTCGCCGGCACCGGCCACCGCACCGGCATCGACGCGCTCATCGGCGCCCGCGCCGTCGTGGTGTCCACAGTGGATTTCGAAGCGGGGCAGGTGAAACTCGCCGGGGACGTCTGGTCCGCGCGCAGCATTTCCGAACAGCACGAGCCGATCGCCCCCGGGACCGCGGTCACCGTGGTCGAGATCGCCGGGGCCACCGCCGTCGTGTCGGCCGAGCTGTGAGCCTCGGCCTGGTGCGCGTGCCCGAAGGCCGGGCCGCGGTGATCGAGCGCCTCGGGCGGTTCCGCACCGTGCTCGGCCCCGGCCGGCACTTCGTGACCCCGTTCGCCGACAGCGTCCGGGCCCGCGTCGACCTCGGCGACCAGATCCTGTCCTGTCCGCCGCGGGCCGTCGAAGCGGGTGACGGGCACGAGGTCCTCGTCGGGTTCGAGGTCACCTTCGCCGTCACGGACCCGCGGCTGGCCACCTACGAAATCGGCAACCCGGCCGTCGCGATCGAACAGCTGACCCTGACCGCGCTGCGGCGGGAGACCGGCCTGACGACCGCCGAGCGTGCCGTCGCCGCACCGGAGGACCTGCACCGTACAGTGTGGACGGTCCTGCACGACACCACGGGACGCTGGGGGATCACCACCAAGGAGCTCGAGCTCACGGTGCGTCCGCCCGCGGCGCCCGAAACGCCGTCAACCGCGCAAGAATGGTACTAGGTAAGGAGAAGGTCTCTTGGGGACAGCAGCGCTCATAGCCGTCATCGCGGTGGTCCTGTTCGTGATCATCGTGGTGGCCAAGGCGATCATGGTCGTGCCGCAGGCGCAGTCGGCCGTGATCGAGCGGCTGGGCCGGTTCCGCACAGTGGCGTCACCGGGCCTCACCTTCCTGGTTCCGTTCCTGGACAAGGTACGGGCCCGGATCGACCTGCGCGAGCAGGTCGTCTCGTTCCCGCCGCAGCCCGTCATCACCGAGGACAACCTGACGGTGTCGATCGACACCGTCGTGTACTTCCAGGTCACCGACTCGCGTGCCGCGGTCTACGAGATCTCGAACTACATCGTCGGTGTCGAGCAGCTCACCACCACCACGCTCCGCAACGTGGTCGGCGGCATGAGCCTCGAGCAGACGCTGACCTCGCGCGACTCGATCAACACCCAGCTGCGCGGCGTGCTCGACGAGGCGACCGGCCGCTGGGGCATCCGCGTCGGCCGCGTCGAGCTCAAGGCGATCGACCCGCCGCCCTCCATCCAGGACTCGATGGAGAAGCAGATGCGCGCCGACCGTGAGAAGCGCGCCATGATCCTCACCGCGGAAGGTCAGCGGGAGTCCGCGATCAAGACCGCGGAGGGCCAGAAGCAGAGCCAGATCCTCTCGGCCGAAGGTGCCCGTCAGGCCACCATCCTCGCCGCCGAGGCCGAGCGGCAGTCGCGCATCCTGCGGGCGCAGGGTGAACGCGCCGCGCGCTACCTGCAGGCGCAGGGCCAGGCGAAGGCGATCGAGAAGGTGTTCGCCGCGATCAAGGCCGGCCGCCCGACGCCGGAGGTGCTGGCCTACCAGTACCTGCAGACGCTCCCGCAGATGGCGCAGGGCGACGCGAACAAGGTCTGGATGATCCCGAGCGACTACGGCAAGGCTCTCGAAGGCTTCGCCCGCGCACTCGGCGCTCCGGGCGACGACGGCGTCTTCCGCTACGAGCCGGCGAAGGACGACGACGTCCCGGCCAAGCCCGAGCTCGAGGACGAAGAGGTCGCCGACTGGTTCGAGACGAAGAGCGACCCGAAGGTCGCCGAAGCCGTCGCGGCCGCGGAAGCCGTGGCGCGCCAGGAGGTCCCGGCGCTCGGGGTGCCGAGCAGCGCGCCGCCCGCGCGGCCGCAGATCCCGCGTCCGCAACAGCAGCAGGCTCCCGCACCGGAACCCGAGGCCGACGAGGACCGCGGCACCGAGGTCACCCCCGCGCCCGCACCGCCGAAGCAGGCGTCGACGCCGCCCGCCGGCCTGCCCCAGCCGCAGTCGCCCCTGCAGTCCCAGCAGCACTCCGGTCCGCCGCAGGGTGGGTCCTACCAGGGCCCGCCGCCGCAGACCCCGCCGCCGGGGCAGTTCGGTGGCCAGCAGCAGAACCCGGGCAGCGGGCCGTTCCCGCAGCAGCCCCCGTTCGGTGGCCCGCGCCGCTGACGCTTGGTCCGTGAAGGCCTCCTTACCGGCTCTTATGGCCGGTAAGGAGGCCTTCGCGGCGTTTCAGGCCCGGCGGTAGACGCTCGCGTCGTCGATGTCGGCGTGGGAGCGGTCCTTCAGCCAGATCACGCACACCACCGAGACGATCGCCGACAGCACGATGTAACCCGAGATCGAGTACGGCGTCCCGGTCTGGTGCAGCAGCCACGTCGCCAGAAGCGGCGCCGGCCCGCCCGCGAACACCGACGCCAGCTGGTAGCCCAGGCCCGCGCCGCCGTAACGCAGGTGCGTCGGGAAGCTCTCGCCGATGAGTGCGGCCTGCGGGCCGTACTGCAGGGCGTGCGGGATGAACGACACGACGACGATCACGAACACCAGCGCGTGCCCGCCGCTGGTCAGGATCGCGAAGTAGGGGAACGCGATCAGCCCGGTGAGCACCACCCCGGTCAGGTAGACCTTCTTGCGGCCGTACCGGTCGGACAGCTGCGAGAACAACGGGATCATCAGCAGCTCCAGCGCGGCGCCGACGAGCACCGCGTTGAGCACGAACGTCTTGCTGAAGTCGTGGCGCGCCACGACGTAGATCAGCACGTAGCTGGTGAACAGGTAGAACGGCATCTGCTCGCTGAAGCGCACCCCGGACGAGAGCAGGATCTCGCGCCAGTGCTGGCGGATCGCGTCGAGCACCGGCGTCTTCGCGGTCTCGCCCTTCTCGATGAGCTTGGCGAACATCGGCGTCTCGAGGATCTTCAGCCGGATCACCAGGCCGATCGCGACCAGGATCAGGCTGGCCAGGAACGGCAGCCGCCAGCCCCAGGAGTCGAAGGACGCGGGGGAGAGCGTCGCCGAGAGCAGCGTCATGCCGCCGGTGCCGAGCACCAGCCCGACCGGCACGCCGATCTGCGCGAAACTGCCGAGCAGCCCGCGTTTCTTCTGGTCGCCCCACTCCATCGCGAGCAGCACCGAGCCGCTCCACTCGCCGCCGATCGCGATGCCCTGGACCAGCCGCAGCAGCACCAGGATCAGGGGTGCCGCGAACCCGATCGCCGCCGTCCCGGGCAGCAGCCCGACCACGCCGGAGGAGATGCCCATCAGCAGCAACGTGACGATCAGCGTCGTCTTGCGCCCGATCCGGTCACCCCAGTGCCCGAAGATCGCGGCCCCGACCGGGCGGGCCGCGAAGCCGACCGCATAGGTCGCGAACGACTGCATCGCCCCGGCGTAGGCGCTCGACGCGGGGAAGAACAGGTGCGGGAAAACCAGGGCGGCCGCGGTGTTGTAGAGGAAGAAGTCGTACCACTCGATGGTCGTGCCGATCGAGCTCGCCAGCGCCGCACGCCGTACTTGCACCCGCCCTGACTTGCTGTCCGGCTCCACCTTGTGAGTGATTCCATTGTCTCCGAGGACCATCTATCAACACCTCCGGTGACCGACGTCACACAACAGTGTGACGGTCCTCGACGAATTCGGCGATCGATGACGGAGAAGTTGTTCAAGCCGTGAAGGACTCCCGGCGCGCGCGAAACCTCGCGCGGGGTCGATGCCGCGCCGGTTACCGTCACCTCATGGCGCGCCGGGTCATGTACCTCCAGCTCAAGACGGGTTACGACACCGATCGCGGCCCGTCGTGGATTGCGTGGGTCCGGTTCTCCAAGACCTGGCAGACGGCCTACGTCCACGGCCGCACCCTGCGGCGCTGGTGGGGCCTGTCCTCCGCCAACTTCGTCGACGTCGACAGCGGCGAAGAGTTCTGGCTGTCCGGGCCGAAGCGCGATCGGACCGACGGTCGCTACGGCCCCGGCTCGCCGGCGGTCGACGCTGACGCAGCCGGTCCGTACGAGGCGTTCCTCGGTGGGGTGCCGCTGCCGGGCCGGGAGCGCGGCTGAAACTTGCCGAATCGGCAGGTTTGCAGATTCGGCAAGTTTCTGTACCTTGGAGTCATGGACCTCGACACCGGCGGCCTCCGTGAGCGCAAGAAGCAGGAGACGCGCGTCGCGCTGAGCTGGGCGGCCATTCGGCTCACCGTCGAACGGGGGCTGGACAACGTCCGGGTCGAGGACATCGCCGCCGCGGCCGGGGTGTCCACCCGGACCTTCAGCAACTACTTCGGCAGCAAGGGCGAGGCCATCGCGGCCCGGCAGTACGACCGGTCGCGGGCCATCGCGGCCGCGCTGCGCGAGCGGCCGGCCGGGGAGCGGCTCTGGGAGGCCGTCACCCACGCCGTGCTGACCGGGTTCGCGCTCGGCGAGCAGGGGCAGGGGCGCGCGCCGGACCAGGCGTGGATCGAGGGCGTCCGGCTGATGGTCGCCGAGCCCGCGCTGCAGGGCGAGATGCACAAGGCGGTGACCGCGGGGGAGGCCGAGTTCGCCCTCGCCGTCGCCGAACGCACCGGCACCGACGCCGCCACGGACGTCTACCCGCAGCTGGTGGCGGCCGTGGTCGGGGCCGCGCACCACGTCGTGATCCAGCAGTGGCTCGGTACCGACCCGCCGCCGTCGATGGAAGCCCTGCTGCGGGACGTGTTCGGCCGGCTCGCCGCCGGCCTGCCCGAACCGCGCTGACCTATCGCACCACTGGGGCGCCCGACACCCGCCGGGCGAGTTCGTCATGCCCTTTTCCGCTCCAGCACAAGGAGTTCCGCCATGGAAGACGTCGTCATCGCCGGAGCCGGACCCAACGGCCTCATGCTCGCCTGCGAGCTGGCCCTGGCCGGAGTCCACCCGATCGTCCTCGAGGCGCTGCCCGAACCGAGCCCGACGCCCCGCGCGAACGGGCTCGTCGGCCAGGTCGTGCGCCTGCTCGACCGCCGCGGCCTGCACGAGCGGCTGGCCGGCCCGATCGGCCCGCCCGTGCCCGCCTTCGTGTTCGGCGCCCTGCGGCTCGACCTCACCCTCACCGAACCCAACCCGCTGAACATCCTCCCCGTCCCGCAGCGGCGGATCGAAGCAGCACTCGGTGAGCGCGCGGCCGAACTCGGCGTCGAGATCCGCCGAGGCCACGCCTTGACCGGCCTGACGCAGGACGACGAGCAGGTCACCGTCGAGATCGCCGGCCCGGACGGGCCCTACGCGCTGACCGCGCGGTACGTCGTCGGCGCGGACGGCGGCAAGAGCGTCACCCGCAAGCTCGCCGGGATCGGGTTCCCCGGCGTCACCGACGATCGCACGATCTCCTACAGCGCGAGCGCCACCGTGCCCGCCGACCTGATCGACGCCGCGACCGGTGGCCTGCGCGTGCCGGGCCACGGCGTGATCCCGCCGCTGTTCCACTACCGCACCGAACACGGGCTCTTCGTCTACGCGCCGCTCGCCGCGGGAACGGGCGTCACCGCCATCGAGTGGGGCGACGACGACGAGGACGACGAAGACCGCCCGGTGACCCTCGACGAAGTGCGCGCGAGCGTCCGCCGGGTCCTCGGCTTCGACCTGCCGATCGGCCCGCCCGAAGGCGACGGCCCGCACCTGCTGCGCCGGCTGAAGGGCCGCAACACCCGGCTCGCCGACCGGTTCCGCGCCGGTCGTGTGCTGCTGGTCGGCGACGCGGCGCACGTCCACTCCGCGATCGGCGGGCCCGGCCTCAACCTCGGCCTGCAGGACGCGGTCAACCTCGGCTGGAAGCTCGCCGCCGAGATCGGCGGCCGGGCGCCGGCCGGGCTGCTCGACACCTACGAGGCCGAACGCCGCCCGGTCGCGGAGCGGGTCGTCATGCACTCCCAGGCCCAGTCGGCGCTGATCGCGCCGGGCAGTGACGTCACGGCGCTGCGGGAGCTGTTCGGCGAGCTGCTGCGGCAGCCGAGCACCGTGCAGCACATCGCGGACCTGATGTCCGGCGCCGACATCCGCTACGAGCCGGGCACCGCCCACCCGCTCGACGGCCGCTGGGCCCCGGATCTGGTGCTGGCCAACGGGATCCGCCTCGCCGAGCTGACCAGGACGGCCCGGCCGCTGCTGCTCGACCTGACCCCGGCGGCCTCGCTCGGTGACGAGGTGACCGGCTGGGCCGGCCGCGTCGACGTCGTCACCGGGAAGGCCGACCAGGAGGCGACCGCGATGCTGATCCGGCCCGACGGGTACGTCGCCTGGGCGACGAGCGCGACAGATCCCGACGACGCCGATCGGAAGGCCCTGCGGGCGGCCCTGGAGCGGTGGTTCGGCAGCCCGGTTGACATGTAGGAGATCTCCTACGTATTGTCGGGCGCATGCCGGTCAACGACGACGTCTTCGCCGCACTGGCCAGCCCCGCCCGGCGGGAAGTGCTGCGGCTGCTGCTCGACGGCCCGATGGCCGCGGGCGCGATCGCCGAGCGGTTCGAGATGGCCCGGCCCAGCCTCTCGGAACACCTGCGGGTGCTCCGGGAGGCCGGCCTGGTCGACGAACAGCGCCACGGCCGCAACCGCGTCTACCGGCTGGAGGCGGCCCCGCTCGAAGAGGTCGCGGACTGGCTCACCCCGTACGAACGCTTCTGGCGCGGCAAACTCGCCAACCTGCGTGACCTGCTCGACCAGGAGGAGGACCTGTGACCGACGACGACCCGACCGCGATCCACGTCGACCAGTTCCTGGCCCACCCGGCCCGCAAGGTGTGGCGCGCGCTCACCGAACCGGACCTGCTCGAACGCTGGATCAGCATGCCCAACGACATCAAACCCGTGGTGGGGCACCGGTTCCAGCTGCTGGCCGAGCCGGTGCCCGCGGCCGGGTTCGCCGGCGGGCCGGTGGCCTGCGAGGTGCTCGAAGTCGAGCCCGAGCGCAAGCTCAGCATCCGCTGGGGTCCGCAGTGGACGGTCACCTGGCGCCTCGAGCCCGAAGGCACCGGCACCCGGCTCTTCCTCAGCCACGAGGGGTTCGACCCCGACGACGAGTTCCAGCGGATGTCCCGGCGGATCATGGGCGGCGGCTGGCGTTCCCACGTGCCGCGGGCCCTGGCCCGGCTGCTGGACACGCTGACCGACGAGGCACAGCTACCATCGGGTGGTGACCCCCGCCGCCGCTGATCCCACCGAGTCGAAGCCGCTGCGAGCCGACGCCCGGCGCAACCGGGCCCGCGTGCTGGAAGCCGCCGAGAGCGTCTTCGCCACCAAGGGCACCGGGGCGCCGACCGAAGAGGTCGCGCGCGCCGCGGGGGTCGGCATCGGCACCGTCTTCCGGCACTTCCCGACGAAGGAAGCCCTCCTCGAAGCGGTGCTCTACGCGCGGCTGCAGCGGTTCGTCGACGAGGCCGAATCCGTCGTCGCGGCGGAGTCCGGCGACCCGGGTGGCGCGTTCTTCGCGTTCCTGACCAGCTGGATCGAGATGTCGAGCGCCAAGAACGCCTACTTCGAGGCGCTCACCGCGGCCGGCGTCACAGTGCCGAAGACGGAGTCCGACATCGGCACGCGGCTGATCGAGGCGCTCGGCGTGCTGCTCTCGCGGGCGCAGGGCGTCGGCGCGGTCCGCGACGACCTCGTCGTCGGCGAGCTGATCACGGTGATCATCGGCACCGCGCGGGCCGCCGAGTACGCCGGCCCGGACGCGCACCTGCGCGACCGGGCCGTGGCGATCCTCTTCGACGGCCTCCGCCCCCGCGCGTCAGCGGGGGAGCGCGGCTGAGCCGATCGGCTCCAGCGTGGGCCGCTTCGCGGTCATCGTGTCCCCGGACGACTCACCGCGCAGCCGGCGCCGCACCCACGGCACCGCGTGCTCTTGGGCCCACCGAAGGTTCCGGCTGCGGCGCTCGGCGGGGCTGAGCACCTCGCGCGGGCCCAGCACGGCCGCGGTGAGCGGGTGCGTCACGCCGAGGGCGTCCAGCACCGCGATGGCGACCTCGGTGTGGCCGAAAGCGTTGAGGTGCAAGCGATCCGGCGCCCAGCGCCGCCGGTCGCGCAGCTGCCGCATGCCCCACATGTCGACCAGCAGCGCGTCGTGGCGCGCCGCGATACCGCGGACGTGTTCGTTGTAGATCGCGACCCGTCCGCGGATCGTGCGGAACAGCGGGTCCTCGACGCCGTCGACGCCGGTGAACAGCACCAGCCGGGCCCCGGTCGCGCGAATCCGGGCGACGGCGGTCTCGTAGGCGTCCATCAGCGCGTCGATGTCGACCTTGGGCCGCATCAGGTCGTTGCCGCCCGCGTAGAGCGTCACGAGGTCGGGCGCCATGGCCAGGGCCGGCTCGAGCTGCTCGGCGAGCACCTGCCCCATCAGCTTGCCGCGGATGGCGAGGTTGGCGTACCGGAAGCCCGGCTCGTGGGCCGCGAGCTCCTCGGCGGTGCGGTCGGCCCAGCCGCGCACACCGTTGGGAGCGGCCGGATCGTCGTCTCCGACGCCTTCGGTGAACGAGTCCCCCAGTGCTACTAAGCGCTTGCTCATGAGATCCAGTCTAGGCAGCGACGCCGATCACCCGGAGACCCGGTTCCGCTCCGGCGTGGTACGAGACGTCCTTCCTGATGGTCCTCGCTTGGCGGGCGCGGAACTAGGCCGTGAGCTGCCGTGAGCTGCCGGGCGCGGTGGTCGGCGACGTGGACGCGGGTCGCGCAGCGGGTCGAGCAGAAGCGGCGGCGGCCGTTGCGCGAGGTGTCGACGTACGCCGTTTCGCAGCCTTCGCGGCCGCAGATGCCGAGCCGGTCCGGCGCTTCGCAGACCAGGTGGGCCAAGCCGCCGGAGGTGTAGGCGCGGACGCGGCCGACCGGGCCGGCGTCCTCCTCGGAGTAGTGCAGGTGGGGCGGTTTGCCGTCGTGGCTGGCGATGTACGGCCGGCACGCCGACTCCGTGAGCAGCGCGTTGACGAGGTCGACGCGTTCGGCCGGCGTCGCGGCGAACACCGGCCGCAGCCGGGCGGCCCAGGCGCCGATGCGCGCGGCCTCGTCGCCGGTCAGTGCGGCGATGGACATGCCGTTGCCGACCATCGCGTCGAACAGCTCGCTGGCCGAGCCCGCGTTGACCAGGTCGGCGGCGACCTGTGCGGCCGGTCCGCCGTAAGGGTTGAAGTGCACTGAGTCATTACAGCACGATCGAAGCATGGACACCACCCGCTGCCCCCGCTGCGGCTGGCCGCTCGCCGAACTGCCCGCGGCCCAGCCCGTTTCCCACCGGCTCGAGTACGTGCGCTGCGTCTGCGGCAGCTGGCTCGCGCGCCTCGACGGCGAAGTCGTCGGCGCGACGAGAGGGCAGCTGACCCGGTGAGTCAGAGGTCGAGCACGCCCGCCGCGTTGTCGTCCCACTGGTCGACGCGGCGGATGTACTCGTACAGCGCGCGGCTGCCGCGCACCCACCGGCCCTGGTCGGCGATCGCGAGGTCGTCGGCCCCGGCGCGGCGCGCTTCCGTGGCGAACCCGGACCGCAGGGAGTGCCCGGTCACCGGGTACGGCAGCCCGGCGCGGACACCGGCCCGGGTGAGGATCTGGTTGACGCCGGTCGTGCTCAGCGCCGGCACGCCGACGTTGCCGTGCCGGTCGACCCGGCGGAACGCGGGCCCGTCGCCGATCCCGGCGCCCGAACGCCACGCGTGCCACGCCCGGACCGGATCGGTGTCCGGGCTCTCCCGCCGCGGCACGACCATGTCACCGGTGCTCTTGCCGTGTCGCACGGTGATCGCCAGACCCCGGTCGTCGACCGGCTCGACGTCGGTGACCAGCAGGTTCGCCAGGTCCGAGCACCGCGCGGCGATCGGGAACCCGATCAGCAGCATCGCCCGGTCACGCGCGCCGGCGAGCGTGTCCGGGCAGGCCCGCGACATCGCCCGCAGGTCGGGGAGGGTTACCATGGTGGCCTTGCCGCGGCCGAGCTTGACGCCTTCGCGCGCGAGCCGCTGCCGATAGCCCTTCAACGCCCGCCAGGCCGCGCGGCTCGCCTCGGTGTCGATGACGACCTTGTGGTGCCGCAGCCCCGCGAGCGCGCCGGTCAGCCGCCGTTCGATCGTCGACGGCGCCGCCGGGGCGGCCCGCTCCGGCACCTCAGGCACGACACGTTCGTCCGGGCGCAGCGTCCGCCCGCGTTCGAGCCACACGACGAACCCCGTCAGCGCGCCGATCGACGCCGACAGCGGCGGGATCCCGGTCTCGGCGGTGTAGTCCTGCCACACCTGCCAGTCCTGCGCGTAGGCCTTGAGCGTGTTGGGCGGCCGTTGCCCGTCGACGTGCCGGGTGGCGGCCTCGTCCAGCAGCGCGAGCCGGTCTTCCGGGCTCGCGGCGGCCAGGGCCGCGTCGGTCACCGGTTCCAGGTCGCCAGGCACCCGCCGAGGTTACGGGATGTCGATCTCCGCGGGCCGGAGCCCGCGCGGGTCGTCGTGCCATGATCCTGCCGTGACGCACTACCTGCTCAGCATCTACCAGCCCGACGGCCCGACCCCGCCGCCGGACGTGCTCGCCGAGGTCACCGGGAAGCTCGACGCGCTCAACGCCGACCTCAAGACCGCCGGGGCCTGGGTGTTCGCCGGGGGACTGCACCCGCCGTCGAGCGCCACCGTGGTGCGGGCCGGGGAGCCACTCCTCATCGACGGGCCCTTCGCCGAAGGCCGCGAACACCTCGGCGGGTTCACCATCATCACCGCGCCCGACCTCGACGCCGCCCTGGCGTGGGGCCGCCGGCTCGCCGACGCCGTCGCGCCGCTGCCCGTCGAGGTGCGGCCCTTCGCCGACGGCACGTGAGCGTCGAACGCGTCTTCGCCGCCGAGTACGGGCGAGCGGTGTCCGTGCTGGTGCGGGTCTTCGGGAACATCGACATCGCCGAGGAAGCCGTCCAGGACGCGTTCGCCGAGGCCGTCCGGCGGTGGCCGGAGTCCGGGCAGCCGCCCAGCCCGGCCGGCTGGATCATCACCACCGCCCGGAACCGGGCCGTCGATCGGCTGCGCCGCGAGTACGCGCGCGAAGACAAACACGCCCAGGCCGCGCTGCTGCACGCCGAGACCGAGTCCGTCGAGGAGGGCGCCGTGCCCGACGACCGGCTCCGGCTGATCTTCACCTGCTGCCACCCCGCGCTGGCCCCCACCGCCCAGGTCGCGCTCACCCTGCGGTTGCTCGGCGGCCTGACCACCGCCGAGATCGCGAGCGCGTTCCTGGTCGGCGAGGCCACGATGGCCCAGCGCATCGTCCGCGCGAAGAACAAGATCCGCGACGCCGGCATCCCGTACCGCGTCCCCCAGGACACCGACCTGCCCGACCGGCTGGCGGCAGTGCTGGCCGTGCTCTACCTGATCTTCACCGAGGGCTACACGGCCAGCGCCGGCGCCGACCTGGTCCGCGAAGACCTGTGCCGTGAGGCGATCCGCCTCACCCGGGTCCTCACCGGCCTGCTGCCGGACGAACCCGAGGTCTGGGGCCTGCTCGCGCTGATGCTGCTCGTCGACTCCCGGCGCGGCGCCCGCACCACCGCCGACGGCGACCTCGTGCTCCTGGCCGATCAGGACCGCGCCCGCTGGGACGCGGGCCTGATCGCCGAGGGCCAGGGGATCGTCCGCCGCTGCCTGCGGCGGAACCAGCCGGGCCCGTACCAGATCCAGGCGGCGATCAACGCCGTCCACAGCGACGCCCCCACCGACTGGGCGCAGGTCAAGCAGCTCTACGACCAGCTCCTCGCGCTCACCCCGACTCCGGTGGTGGCGCTGAACCGGGCGATCGCCGTCGCCGAGGTCGAGGGGCCCGCCGCCGGGCTCGTCCTGGTCGAGGACCTCGACCTCGGCGGATTCCCGCTCTACCACGCGATCCGAGCGGACCTGCTCGAGCGCCTCGGGCGCCGGCAGGACGCGGTCACGGCGTACACGACGGCGATCGAGCTGACTCACAACGCCGCGGAAAGAGCGTTGCTGGAACGAAAACTCGCCGCGTGCGGCTAGCGTGTCACCAGCTCCAGCCACGTTCGGCCGGCGGCGTCCAGACGTTCGCCTTCTGCAGGTACGGGAAGACCTCGCCCATCAGCCGGATCTGCTCGGCGTCGTACATCACCGGCAGGAACATGAACCCGCGGACGCCGGTCTCGTGGTGCAGGTCCAGCAGCTGCTCGGCGACCGTCTCCGGCGAGCCGACCAGCACCTTGCTGCCGCACGCGAGACCGATCGTGCGGGCGATGTCGTCGAACTCGCCCTCGTAGTTCTCCTGGTAGGTCTCGCTGCCGCCCATCAGCTCGGTCGCGATGTCGCGGGCGGCGCCCATGTCGAGCGAGTCGCGGACCCACTCGAACTTCTCCTGCGCCTCGGCGTCGGTCCGGCCGAGCAGCACGCCGACCGCGCCGGCCATGTTGACGTCCAGCGGTGACCGCCCGGCCGCCTCGGTGCGCTCGGCGAGCGAGTCGACGGTCTTGCGGACCTTCGAGTAGTCGTCGGGCAGCGGGGTGAACGCGAAGTCGCAGGTGCCCGCGATCAGCTCCTGCCCGGCAGCCGAGACGCCCGCGTTGAACAGGCACGGCCACGGCTGCTGCTCGATGTGCGGGCCGATCAGGCTGCCGCGCAGGTCGTGGTACTCGCCGTGGAACTCGACGTGCTCGCCGCGCGCGGCCCACAGCGTCTTGACCGCTTCGACGGCTTCGGTGGTGATCTTGTAGCGCAGGTCGTGGTCGGTGTCGGTGGGCGCGCCGAGGAGTTCGGCCTCCGGCGTCTTCCAGCCGGGCACGATGTTCCAGCCCCAGCGGCCGCCGCTGAGCGCGTCCAGGTTGGCGCCGAGGCGGGCGATGACGCCGGGGGAGAGGTAGCGGGTGTGCATGGTGGTGACGACGCCGATGTGCTGCGTCGCGGCCATCACGACGGGTGCGTAGATCGGCGCCGAGATGTGCGGCTGCGCGTGCCCGATGCGTGCGCTGTTCTCGCCGTGGGTGATGTAGCCGTCGGCGAAGAAGACGTAGTCCATGCCGATGTCTTCGACCCGGCGGGCCAGGTCCATCTGCGTGGCGGGGTCGAGGGCGTCCGGGTTGCGGTCGGCGACCGCCTTGGACGTCGCGGTGGGGGTCGGCGAGCTGAGCCACATGAAGCCGAATCGCAGCTGCCCGTCGGGGAGGCGGTCCTTCGTGGTGCCACGGGACATGCGCATCTCCTATCGGATAGTTGTTCTTCTTTCAGGTCAACGGGAAACGCCGAAATCACTTGGCGTGTTCGAGATCCGCGCGCAGATATTCGGCGGTGTAGGACTTCTTGTCCTTGAGCAGCTTCTCTGGAGTGCCCTCGAACAGCACCCGGCCACCGTGGCGGCCGGCCTCCGGGCCCAGGTCGATCACCCAGTCCGCGTGCTTCACGACGTCGAGGTCGTGTTCGATCACCACGACCGTGTTGCCGCCGTCCACCAAGCGGTCGAGCAGGTCCAGCAGGTGCCCGATGTCGGCCATGTGCAGGCCGGTGGTCGGTTCGTCGAACAGGTAGACGTTGCCGGTCTCGCGCAGCCGGTGCGCGAGCTTGACGCGCTGCCGCTCACCGCCGGACAACGTCGAGAGCGGCTGGCCCAGCGTCAGGTACGACAGCCCGACCTCGGTCAGCAGTTCCAGCTTCTTCGTGATCGGCTCTTCGGTGAAGTAGCCGAGGGCTTCCTCGACGGTCAGCGCGAGCACGTCGACGATGTTCTTGCCCCGCAACGTCTTGTCCAGCACCTCGGGGCAGTAGCGGCGGCCGTCGCACGCTTCGCAGACGGTCGTCACCGGGTCCATGTAGGCCAGGTCGGTCTCGATGACCCCGCGGCCCTTGCACTCCGGGCAGCCGCCCTCGGAGTTGAAGCTGAACAGCCCCGGCTGCGCGTTGTTGGCCTCGGCGAACAGCTTGCGGATCACGTCCATGACGTCGAGGTAGGTCGCCGGCGTCGACCGCGTCGAAACCCCGATGGCCGACTGGTCGATCATCACCGCGTCCGGGTGCTGCCGGCGGAACGAGCCCGAGATCAGCGTGCTCTTGCCCGAGCCCGCCACGCCGGTCACCACGGTGAGGACGCCGGTGGGGACGTCGACCGACACGTCGTGCAGGTTGTGCAGGTCGGCCTTCTCGATCGGCAGCTGCCCGGTCGGCTCGCGGAAGCCCTCCTTGAGCCCCGGGATGTGCGTCAGGCACTTGCCGGTGAGCGTCGAGGAGCGGCGCAGCTGCTTGACCGTCCCCTCGAACACGACCTCACCGCCGTGCGTGCCGGCGCCGGGGCCCATGTCGACGACGTGGTCGGCGATGTCGATGACGTCGCGGTCGTGCTCGACGACCAGCACCGTGTTGCCCTTGTCCCGCAGCGCGCACAGCAGTTCGTTGAGCCGGTGCACGTCACGGGGGTGCAGTCCGACGCTCGGCTCGTCGAAGACGTAGGTGAGGTCGGTGAGGCTGCTGCCCAGGTGCTTGACCGTCTTGAGCCGCTGGCCCTCACCGCCCGAGAGCGTCGAGGTCTCCCGGTCGAGGCTGAGGTAACCCAGCCCGATCGACTCGACGCGTTCCAGCGCCGCGAGCGCGCCCGCGAGCACCGACTTCGCCGCCGGGATGTCGATCGCCTTCAGCTCGGCGATCAGCTCGCTGACCTCCAGCGCGCAGTGGTCGGCGATGTTCTTGCCGTTGATCTTCGACGCCAGCGCGGCCTGGTTCAGCCGGCCGCCCTTGCAGACGGCGCACGGGCCGGCGGCGACGATCTTCTCCACTTCGCGGCGGTCACGCTCCTTGAGCGTGTCGAGGCCGTTTTTGAGGTATCGCCGGTTGAGCTTGACGACGACACCCTCGTACTCGTTCGAGTAGTTCTGCCGCTTGCCCGAGCGGTCCACCCGGAAGCCGCCGCCGTGCAGCAGCAGCTCCCATTCCTTCTTCGTGAACTTCTTCAGCGGTTTGTCCGGATCGAACAGTCCAGACTGCGCGTAGAGCTGCCACATGTAGGTGCCGATCGCGAACAGCGGGGAGTCCAGCGCGCCCTCGTTGAGCGTCTTGTCGCGGTCGATCAGCAGGTCCAGGTCCAGCTTGGTGGTCTTGCCCAGGCCCTGGCACTCCTCGCACATGCCCTGCGGGTCGTTGAACGAGTAGAGGTTCGACGACCCCGCGCTCGGCTTCCCGTAGCGGGAGAACAGCACGCGGAGCATCGCGTGGATCTCGCTCATCGTGCCGACGGTCGAGCGGGCGTTGCCGCCGATCGGCTTCTGGTCCACCACGATCGCCGTCGACAGGTTCGACATCCGTTCCGCGCGCGGGCGTTCGTGCTTGGGCAGCCGGTTGCGGATGAACCAGCTGAAGGTCTCGCTGAGCTGGCGCTGGGACTCGACCGCGATCGTGTCGAACACGATCGACGATTTCCCTGAGCCCGATACGCCGGTGAACACGGTGATCTCACCCTTGGGGATGCAGAGCGAGACGTTCTTCAGGTTGTTCTCACACGCACCTTCGAGCACGATGTGGCCGCCGGTGCGGCGGGTCTGCCGGTTCGCCATGACCTGCGCCTCCTCGTCCCGGGGCCGAAGCCACGCGACCCGGTGGTCGATCGGACGATTGATTGCCTTCGGGCAATCACTTTACCATCCCGAGTCCGTCACGGCCGGGTGACGGACCGGCGGCAGGTGTATCGCGAGCGCCGTATGGCCTGTGCGCGAACAGAAGATGATATCCTCGGGCTTTCCGATTGCGGTGCGCTTTCCCTCGAAAGCGGAGGTGGGTTATGACCAAGTTCCACGGTTCCCCGACCGCTCCGCCGGGTCCGCCCGGCGAACTCGAGAACGCGTTGTCGTACATGCAATGCGTGCTGGTGGCGCGGCGCACGCGCGCGACGCCGGAGAAGATCACCTGGTCGCAGTACGACGTGCTCGAAACCCTGCGGATCCACGGCCCGCTGACGCCCTCGGCGATCGGCGAGTCCCTGGGCATCTCGCGCCAGAGCACGTCCAAGGTGCTGCGCGTGCTCAAGGACCAGTTCCTGATCGAGCAGGCCTCCCGCGGCACCGACCGGCGCGAGCAGACGACCTCGCTGACCGCCGAAGGCGAAGAGTTCCTCATGCGGGCCGCTCAGGGCCGCCGCGAGACGGCCAAGGTCGCCGGCGTGGCGCTCACATCGGGCGAAGCCCAGCTCTTCGCCGAGCTCTGCCAGAAGGTCGCCGACGCACTGCACTCCACACCCCAGCCTTTCCCGCTTCGCGACGTTTGATCCGCGCGGTCACGCCTGGCCCCCAGACGCTCACGTCCCGTTACGGTTTCCCTGGCTGTGACCGGCTCAAACGCGCTCGCGCCGACGTCACCCCTTGTGCACGCCGGTGCCCGCGCGGCGCCTCTCCGCCGATCGGACCAGTGCGCACCGCTGACCGTCGGCAATCCACATCGGATTCCCGCGCCCGGGTTGCCGTGACCGCAATGGCCGGTACCGTACGCGCGCGAATTCGCGGCGATAAACAATTTCTCGGGTAATCGTTTTCAGGCGATAAAGGCAACGCTGGGTCATTGATATTGCCCGCGGTTGACAGGCTTCCGAGCCGTTTGCATACTGGTTGCTGAAAAGAAATCATCTCGCCTGAATTGATCATTAGTGCCGCTTCCTTGCGGTAAAGGCGATCGCCATCGGCACCGAACAGGGGGATCCATGCCCGTCGACGGGAACCCGGCCGTGCCCGAGCTTGTGCTGCCACGGCTGTTCGAACGCGCCGCCGCGCTGCGTCCACATCGGACGGCGCTGAGCGGCGACGGCCCCGAAGTGTCCTATGCGGACCTCAACGCCCGCGCCAACCGGCTGGCCCGGACGCTGCGCCTGACGCAGGTGCGTGACGGCGCCCCGGCCGGCCTCTACCTGGACCGCTCGGCCGACCTCGTCGTCGCGCTGCTCGCGGTGCTCAAGGCGGGCGGCTGCGTCGTCCCGCTCAACCCGGCCTACCCGGCCAAGATGATCCGCCACATCGTCGAGGAGACCGGCCTGCGCACGGTCGTCCACCAAGGACAGCCGTCGCTGGCAGAGGCGGACCTGCCGGTCCGGCAGGCGCACGTCGCCGACCTGATGGAGGAAAGCGCGTCCCAGGACGACCACGACCTCGACCAGGCGCCGGCCGCCGGAGACGACGCGTTGGTCCTGTTCACCTCCGGCTCCACCGGCCGGCCCAAGGGCGTCCGGCTCGCCCACCGCGGCCTCGCCCGGCTCGCGGTCGCGGACCCGAAGCTGACGATCACGCCGGACGACTGCCTGGTGCAGCTGGCCGCGTTCTCCTTCGCCGCGTCCGGCAACGAGTTCTGGCTGAGCCTGCTCAACGGCGCCGAGCTCGTCCTGCTGCCGCCCGGCCTGCCGTCGCTGTCCGACCTGCGTGACGTGATCACCAAGCACGGCGTGAGCGTGCTGAGCCTGCCTTGTGGACTGTTCAACCTCTTGGTCGACAACGAACTCGACGCCCTGCGGCAGCTGCGCGTGATCATGGTCAGCGGCGACTTCCCGTCCCCGGCTCACCTGGCGACCGCGGCCGAGCACACCACCGCTGCGATCTTCAACGGCTACGGCTGCACCGAGAACTCCGCGATCTCCTCGCTGTACCCGATCACGCCGGCGGTCCGCGAGCTGGACCGCGTCCCGGTCGGCAAGCCGCTGACCGGCGTCACGATGGACGTGCTCGACCAGGACCTCAAGCCGTGCCCGCCCGGCGACGTCGGCGAGCTGTGCATCGGCGGCACCGGCGTCGCCAACGGCTACCTGAACCTGCCGGAGGCCCAGGCCGGGAAGTTCGTCGACGGCGGCACCCGCTACCGCACCGGCGACCTCGCCCGGCTGACCCCCGACGGTGACGTCGTCCTGGTCGGCCGGTCCGACAGTCTCGTGAAGATCCGCGGGTTCCGTGTCGAAACCAGCGCCGTGGAACTCGCCCTGAAGTCCTTCGACGACGTCGAGCACGCCGTGGTCAAGGCGTTCGGGAACGAAGCGAACGAAAAGAGCCTCGTCGCGTTCTACACGACGTGGAGCGGGCAGGAAATCGGCACCGGCGAACTGATCGCGCAGCTCGCCGATTCCCTGCCGGAGCACATGATCCCGTCGGACTTCCGCCGGCTCGAAGCGATGCCGGCGAACCTCAACGGAAAGATCGACCGGGCCGCACTGCACGACCCGCGCGCCCGTTCGTCGGAAGATCCCCGAGCAGAAAAGGAGCAACGCATGTCGAACCCCCTCGAAACGGTCATTCTCCAGATGTGGCGCGACATCATCGGCAGTGACGACTATTCGGTCACCGACCCGTTCGTCGGGCACGGCGGCAATTCCCTGCACTTCGTGAAGTTCGCTTCCGGCCTGCAGTCGGTCTTCGCGGTCGAGGTCCGGCCCGAGGACGTCTTCCGGCACGGCACCGTCCGCAAGCTCGCCGAGCACGTCGAGTCCTTGCGGGCCGGCGCCGCCGCCAGGTGAGCGGCAGACCGAACCGACGCACGGGGGGCCGCGATGATCGGAGAGGTACTGACACCATGGAGAACCCACTCGAGTCGGTGATCCGCCGGGCCCGTTCCGGCGTCACCGTCGACGGTGTGGCCGGCCACGAGCAGTTCGCCGGGCTGCTCGGTGCGCTGCTGGGGATCACGCTGGGGGCCGAGGACGTCCGGCGCCACGAGGACCCCGCGGACCTGGCCCGGCACATCGACGACCTGCGCGGCGGCCCGCCCGGCCTCACCGCGAGCAACGACAGCGGCCCGGCCCCCGCGTCCTACGGCCAGCGCGGCATCTGGTTCATCGACCAGTACTCGCCGCGGCCGGCGGCCTACAACGCGCCGTTCGTGTTCACCGTCAAGACCCCGCTGGACACCGGCGTGCTGCACGAGAGCCTGCGGGCCGTGCTGGCCCGCCACGAGATCCTGCGCACGACGTTCACCGCCGACGGCGGCGAGGTCTTCCAGCAGGTCAACCCCGACCCGGCCGCCGACTTCTCGACCGTCGAACTGAGTGTCGAGCGGCCGCTGGACGACGTCGTCGCCGAGGTCGTCGACACCGAGTTCGACCTGGGCAACGGCCCGCTGGTCAAGGTGGTCTGCGCGGCCGAGCCGGACGGGCCGACGCACGTCGTCTGCAGCATCCACCACATCGTCTTCGACGCGGCCTCGGCCGGGGTGTTCCTGACCGAGTGGTTCACCCGCTACCACGCCGCGCTCGCCGGGGACCCGTTCGACGAGGGCCCGGCTCAGCCGCAGTACCGCGACTTCGCCCGCCGGCAGCGGGAGACCGTCCGCGACGACAAGCTGGCCGACCTGCTGGGGTACTGGGAAGAGCGGCTCGCCGGGCCGCTGCCGCTGCTGGACCTGCCGACGGACCGGCCGCGGCCGCTGGAGCAGTCGCACCGCGGCGACATCGTCCGGTTCGACCTCCCGCCGGAGCTGGCCGAGCAGGTCCGCGCCCTGGCCGCCGACGAAGGCGTCACGCTGTTCATGCTGCTGGAAGCCGCGTACGCGGCGTTCCTGCACCGGCACACGCGCCAGGACGACGTCCTCATCGGCAGTCCCGTCTCGCTGCGGGACCTGCCCGAGACGGCCGGGATGCTCGGCTACTTCGTCAACATGGTCGTCTTCCGCCACGGCGTGCGCGCCGAGCTGCCGCTGCGGGAGCTGTACGCGCAGGCCGGCACCGAGATCACCGAAGCCCTGCGGCACAAGGACGCGCCGTTCGAGAAGGTCATCGAGCGCGTCAACCCGCCCCGCAGCCCGAGCCACGCGCCGGTCTTCCAGACCATGTTCGTGCTGCCGGACTCCGACTGGGCGGCCCTCGACCGGCTCGGCCTGGACGCCGACCTCGACCTCTACGTCAGCCGCAGCTCGAAGTACGACCTCTCGTTGATCGTCGAACAGGACGGCACGGCGCTGCGCGGGGTGTTCGAGTACGACACGGCGTTGTTCGACCGCGAGACCGTCGAGGAGTTCGGCGACCGGTACGTCCGGCTTCTCGAAGCGCTCGTCGCGCACCCCGGCGGCACCGTCGGTGAGCTGGGGCTGCTGTCGGACGCGCAGGAGCAGGAGGTGCTCGCGTGGTGCGCGCCGCCGGTGGAGGACACCACCCGCCGTCCGGTCGCGGAGCTGTTCGAGACGCAGGCCGCGGTCACCCCGGACGCGCCCGCGCTGGAACACGGCGACCGCGTCCTGACCTACCGCGAGCTCAACGGCCGCGCCAACCGGCTGGCCCGTGACCTGCGGGCGAAGGGCGTCGGACGCGGTGACCGCGTCGGCATCCACGTGCCGCGGTCGCCGGACATGGTCGTCGCGTTGCTGGGTGTCCTGAAGGCGGGCGCGGCGTACGTGCCGGTCGACCCGTCGTACCCGGCCGAGCGGATCGAGTACATGCTCGCGGACTCCGGCGTCGCGCTGGTGCTGGAGTCGGCGGACGCGGAAGCCACCGACGAGACCGACCTGGGCCGGCTGAAGACCGGCGACGACGAGATCTACGTCATCTACACCTCCGGTTCGACCGGGCGTCCCAAGGGCGTCGTGCTCACCGAAGCGACGGTGACCAACCTCGTCGAGTACCAACGCCGGACGTCGCCGATCGGCGCGACCGGGCGGACGTTGCAGTACATGACCTTGTCGTTCGACGTCTCGGTGATGGAGATCCTGGGGACGCTCTGCGCCGGTGGCACGCTCGTGCTGATCGACGAGGACCTGCAGAAGGACCTGCACCGGCTCAGCGGCTTCCTGCGTGACCACCGGATCTCCCGGACGTACCTGCCGTACGTCGCCGTGCAGCAGCTGGCCGCGGTCGCCGAGGACAAGCCGTTCCCCGACCTGGTGGAGGTCGCCTCCGTCGGCGAACAGCTGGTGATCACCCCGCAGATCCGCGCGTTCTTCGCGCGGCGGCCGGAAATCCGGTTCCTGAACATGTACGGGCCGTCCGAGACGCACCTGGCGTCCGCGCACGAGCTGAGCGGCGACCCGGCCGGCTGGCCGGAGGCGCCGTCGATCGGCGGCCCGATCGGGGGCCTGTCGATGCTGGCCCTCGACGACGGCGGCCGGCTCGTCCCACCCGGGGTGCCGGGGGAGCTGTACCTCGGCGGCGACCTGGTCTCGCCGGGTTACCACGGCCTGCCCGAGCAGACCCGTGAACGGTTCGTGGAGACGCCGTTCGGGCGCCTCTACCGCACCGGCGACCTGGTCCGCTACGACCGCCGTGGCGAGTTCGACTACCTCGGGCGCGCCGACACCCAGATCAAGATCCGCGGCTACCGCGTCGAACCGGCCGAGGTCGAGGCGGCGTTGAACGAGCTGCCCGAGGTCAGCGCGTCCGCGGTGGCCCCGGTGACGTTCGGCGCCGGCGACCGCCGCCTGGTCGGCTACCTCGTCACCGAACGGGAACCCGACCCGGTGCGGGTGCGGGCCGCGCTGTCCGGGACGCTGCCGGACTACCTGGTGCCGTCCCACTTCGTGCGGCTCGCCGCGCTGCCGATCGCGCCCAGCGGCAAGATCGACCGCAAGGCGCTGCCAGACCTGTTCGACCCGGGCACGACGACCGCGTCGCGGCCGCCGGAGACGCCGACCGAGCAGGCGATCGCCGAAGCGTGGACCGACCTGCTGGGCACCGGCGGGGTCGGCCTCGACGAGGACTTCTTCGCCGCGGGCGGGCACTCGATCCTCGCCACCGAGCTGATGTACCGGCTGCGCAAGCGGTTCGACGTCGACGTGCCGCTGCGGGTGCTGTTCGACAACCCGACCGTCGGCGGGATGGCCGCGCGCATCGACGCGCTGCGCTCCGGCGAGGACACCGGCGACCGCGTCGACCTGCGGGCCGACGTCCGGCTGCCGGACCACGTGCGCGTCGCCGACGGTGCGCCGATGGCCACCGCCGAGGACGTCCTGCTCACCGGGGCGACCGGCTTCCTGGGGATCCACCTGCTGCGCGAGCTGCTCACCGAGACCACCGACCGGGTGCACTGCCTGGTCCGGGCCACCGACGCCGATGCCGCGTGGGACCGGATCGCCGCGACGGCCGACCGCTACGGCATCGGGAAGTCCCTCGACCGCGACCGCGTCACCGCGATCCCCGGCGACCTCGCCGCCGAGCGGCTGGGACTGTCCGAAGCGGACTACGACGACCTCGCGCACCGCGTCGGCACCATCCACCACACGGCGGCGCACATCAACTTCGTCGCGCCGTACGCCTCGGTGAAACAGGCCAATGTGGACGGCCTGGCCCGGATCGTCGAGTTCGCCGCGTCCGGGCCGGTCAAGCCGGTGCACTACACCTCCACGGTGGCGGTGTTCTCGCCGAAGCCGCGGCCCGAGGCGATCACCGAGGACGACGTCCCGGACGACGCGCACGACCTGACGATCGGCTACACCCAGAGCAAGTGGGTCGCCGAGGAGGTCGCGCGGCTGGCCCGCGACCGCGGGGTGCCGGTGACGATCTACCGCATCGGCCGGATCGCCGGCGACAGCGAGACCGGCGCGCTGCAGTCCGAGGACTTCCTCTGGCGGCAGGTCAAGAGCTTCCTCGCCCTCGGCGTCGTCCCGCCGCCCGAGGAGCACGACACCGACCTGCTGCCGGTCGACTTCGTCGGCCGCGCGCTGGTCCGGCTGGCGAAGGCCCGCCCGGCGGAGAACGGCACCTGGCACCTGTTCAACCCCGGCATCAAGACCTTCGACGTCGTTTACGAAGCCATTCGCGAGCTGGGTTACCCGCTGCGCGAAATCCCGGTCGAGGAATGGCGCGCGGCGCTGGCCGACCGGGACAACCCGTTGTCCGCGATGGCCCCGCTCTACCAGGAAGGGGCCCTCGACATCGGCGACAACGTCTACGGCAACGAGCGCACCGGGCGCGAGCTCGCCCGGCTGGGCCTGTGCTGGCCGGAGATCACCCCGGCCGTGTTCACGAAAATGATCGGCTATTTCCGTGAAACGGGCGAATTCACCGGCTGACGCCGATTCGTCCCCGTGCTCCCGATATCCGGCTCAAGCAAGGAATGCGTGATGAGGAAGACGCTGCCCGCACGAGCCCGGCCGGTCCTGCACCGCGCCGCCGATCAGTGCGACGAGACCCTGTCCGACTACCCCGCCGCCCAGCAACCCGACTGGCCCGACCCGGCCGAACTCGCCGGCGTCCGCGACACGCTGTCCGAGCGTGAAGACGTCGTCGGCGCCGCCGAGGTGCTGCAACTGCGGTCCCTGCTGGCCCGCGCCGCCGAAGGCGAGTTCTGCGTGCTTCAAGCGGGCGACTGCGCCGAAGACCCGGCCGACACCGGCGTCCGGGCCGTGGCCCGCAAGATCGGCATGCTCGACACGCTCGCCGAGGTGATGCGGGTCGGCTCCGGCCGCCCGGTCCTCGAGGTCGGCCGGATCGCCGGCCAGTACGCCAAACCCCGCTCGCAGAACGTCGAGAACGTCGACGGCCACGAGCTGCCCGTCTACCGCGGTCCGATCGTCAACAGCCCCGAACCGACCGCCGAAGCCCGGCGGCCCGACCCCACCCGGATCCTGGACGCGCATGACGCCGCGCTCGGCGTCCGCGCGTCGATCGGCCGCCTCGGCCGGGGGACCGGAGCCGAGCCGGCCGGCCGGATCTGGACCAGTCACGAAGCCCTGCTGCTGGACTACGAGGTCCCGCTGGTGCGCCGGATGCCCGGCGGCCGCAGCTACCTCGCCTCGACGCACTGGCCGTGGATCGGCGAACGCACCCGGCGCTCGGACGGCGCCCACGTGCACCTGCTGTCCACTGTGGTCAACCCGGTGGCGGCGAAGGTGAGCGCGAAGGCGCCGATCGAGGACGTGCTGAAGCTCTGCGGGCAGATCGACCCGTTCCGCACGCCCGGGCGGCTCACGCTGATCCCGCGGTTCGGTGCCGCCCGCATCGGCGAGCTCGCACCGCTGGTGCGGGCGGTGCGCGACGCCGGGCACCCGGTGCTCTGGCTGTGCGACCCGATGCACGGCAACACCGTCGTCGCCGACGACGGGCTCAAGGTCCGCTGGCTCGAAGACATCATGAACGAGCTGCGCCAGTTCGTCCGGATCGTCACGGGGGAAGGCGGCGCGTGCGCCGGGCTGCACATGGAGGCCTCGCCCAGCGAGATCTCCGAATGCCACGGCGCCGGCATCACCGCCGCCCGCGGGCCCGGCTACACGACGCTGTGCGACCCGCGGCTCAACCTCACCCAGGCCGTCGCGCTGACCGCGCACTGGCAGCCCGAGGCGGCCCACGAACTCAGGACGGAGCTGGCGTCATGACCGTGACCCTCGTAACCGGAGCCGGCAGCGGGATCGGCGCCGCCACCGCGACCCTCCTGGCCGAACGCGGCCACACCCTCGCCTTGTTCGACCGCGACGAGGACGCCCTCGCCCAGGTCGCGAAACCCCTGCTGGACGACGGCCGCAGCGTCGAGACGCACGTCGTCGACGTCACCTCCAGCGCGGAGGTCGACGCCGCCGTCGAGCACGTCGAGACCGGGTTCGGGCCGATCGACGGCCTGGCGAACGTCGCCGGGGTGCTGCGGATGGGCCGGGTGGCCGAACTGTCCGACGAGGACTGGAACGAGACGTTCGCGGTCAACGCGACCGGGGTGTTCCACGTCTGCCGGGCGGTGTCCCGCCGGATGGCCGCGCGCAAGAGCGGCTCGATCGTCACGGTGGCGTCCAACGCCGCGGGCGTACCCCGCAGCCACATGGCCGCCTACGCCGCGTCGAAGTCCGCCGCGACCAGCCTGACCCACAGCCTCGGCCTGGACCTCGCGCCGCTCGGCATCCGCTGCAACGTCGTCGCGCCCGGCTCGACCGACACACCGATGCTGCGTTCCATGTGGACGGACGACACCGGGCGGCAGGCCACGGTCGACGGCGACCCCGGCCAGTTCCGCCTCGGCATCCCGCTGGGCCGGATCGGCGTGGCCGAGGACGTCGCCCGCAGCGTCGCGTTCCTGCTGTCGGACGAGGCCCGGCACGTCACCCTCGCCACCCTGCTCGTCGACGGCGGCGCGGCCCTCGGCGCCGTCTGAAGGAGGCCTGATGACCGGCATCACGATCGAACCGTACGACCTGCCCACCACCGTCCCGGCCAGCACCGCGACCTGGCGGCCCCACCCGGGCCGCGCGGCCCTGCTGATCCACGACATGCAGCGGTACTTCCTCGGCTTCTACCCCGAGGACGGCGAACTGCGGCGCACGCTCGTCCGCAACGTCGTCCAGGCGCGGGAAACGGCCGACCGGCTGGGCATCCCGGTGTTCTACACCGCCCAGCCCGGCTCGATGACGCCCGAGGACCGCGGGCTGCTGCAGGACATCTGGGGCCCGGGCATGAAGGCCACCCCGGCCGACCGGCAGGTGATCGACGAACTGACGCCGACGCCGTCGGACGTCGTGCTGACGAAGTGGCGCTACAGCGCGTTCCACCGCACCGACCTGCTCGACCGGCTGCGCGCGGCCGGTCGCGACCAGTTGATCGTCTGCGGGATCTACGCGCACGTCGGCTGCCTGGTCACCGCCGTCGAGGCGTTCACGCATGACATCGAGACGTTCTTCGTCGCCGACGCGGTCGCCGACTTCGGCCCGGACGAGCACCGGCTCGCGGTGGACTACGCGGCCCGCAACTGCGCCGTCGCGACCACCACGGCGGCGCTGGTCGGCGAGCTGGAAGGGGCGGTGGTCACGTGAGTCCCCTGCCCATCCGCGCGGGCTCGCCGTACGCGATCCTGCACCGGCCCGGCAGCGGCCGCGGCGACCAGGTCGAGATCGTCTCCGGCCCGGTCCGCACCGCCGAGCGGCTGGCCGACCTGACCCTGGACGACGGCTCGTGGGAAGGCCGGGGCCGGCACACGAAACTGGTCCTGCTCCCGTACCGGCAGCTCGCCGAGCGCGGGTACGACTGCCCGGACGACCAGGTCCCGCTGCAGGTGATGGACATCGAGGCCCAGACGACGCTGACCGTCGCCGAGACCCTCGCGGCGCTGCCCGACGGCGTCCCGCCGCTGGAGGACCGCGCGTTCGACCTCGGCGACGACGAGTACGCCCGCACGGTCGAGCGGATCCTCGACGACGAGATCGGGGCCGGCGAGGGCGCGAACTTCGTGCTCTCCCGCAGCCTGCGCGGCCGGTTCCCCGGCTTCGACGACGACGTCGCGCGGGCGGTCTTCAAGCGCCTGCTGGGTGCGGAAGCCGGGGCGTACTGGACGTTCCTGGTCTTCACCGGCGAGCGCTACCTGCTCGGCAGCACGCCCGAGCAGCACGTCCGGCTGTTCGACCGCACGGTGACCATGAACCCGATCAGCGGCACCTACCGCTACCCCGAGGGCGGCGCCGACGCCGAAGGCCTGCTCGAGTTCCTTCACGACGAGAAGGAAGCCGACGAGCTCTGCATGGTCGTCGACGAGGAACTGAAGATGATGGCCGAACTGTGCGACCGCGGCATCCGGGTGTCCGGGCCGCGGCTGCGGCGCATGTCGCGGCTGGCCCACACCGAGTACTCCCTGGAGGGCGAGACCGGCCGGCCGCTGACGGAGGTGCTGCGGCACACGCTGCTCGCGCCGACCGTCACCGGCAGCCCGCTGGTCAACGCCTGCCGCGTGATCCGCCGGTACGAGCCGAAGGGACGCGGCTACTACAGCGGCGTCATCGGGCTCGTCGGCAGCGACGACGACGGCCGCCGCTCCCTGGACTCGGCGATCCTCATCCGCACCGCGGACATCTCGCCGGTCGGCGACGTCCGGCTGGCCGCCGGGTCGACGATCGTGCGCGAGTCGGCGCCGCTGTCGGAAGCCGCGGAGACGACCGCGAAGGTGTCGGCCGTCCTGAAGTCGCTCTCCGGCGAAACCCGCGCCGCCACGGCCTCGCCACCGCCGTCGACGTCGTCCGACGAGGTGCGTTCGGCGCTGAAGGCGCGCAACGACGGGAAGTCCCGGTTCTGGCTCGACGGCGCCCGGCCCGGCACCGGGTCCCGGGTGCGGATCACCGTCGTCGACGCCGAAGACGCGTTCACCTCGATGCTGGCCTACCAGCTGAAGTCGGTGAACTGCGACGTGACGACCGTGCCGTGGGACGCGGGGGAACTGCCGGAGCACGACCTGGTGCTGCTCGGCCCCGGGCCGGGTGACCCCAACGACGTCGGCGGCGCGAAGGTCGGCCGGCTGCGCGCACTGGCCGCGGACCTGCTGCGCGAAGGCCGTCCGCTGGTCGGCGTCTGCCTGGGCCACCAGGTGCTCTGCGCCGAACTCGGGCTGCCCGTCCAGCGGCTCGCGCGGCCCAACCAGGGCCGTCAGGCCCACGTGACGATCGACGGGACCCGCCGCGCGGTCGGGTTCTACAACAGCTTCGCCGCGCGGACGGCCGACGACCGCGTGGCGGTGCCCGGCCGCGAGCCCGCCGACGTCGTCCGCGGGCTCGACGACCAGGTCATCGGCCTGCGCGGGCCGGGACTGGCGACCATCCAGTTCCACGCCGAGTCGTTCCTGACCGAGGACGGGCCGGCGATCCTGCGCGACGTCGTCGACCACGCGACCGAAGGAGGCAGCTCATGACAGCGACCGCCCCGGCGTTCGACCGCGCCCGGCTGAGGACCTTCCTCGGCCACTTCACCACCGGCGTCACCGTGGTGACCTACCGGCGCGGCCCGATGGTGCGCGGCGCGACCGTCAACGCGTTCACGTCGGTGTCGCTGGACCCGCCGCTCGTGCTGATCTCCCTGGACCGGCGCAGCCGCTCGGTGCAGCACCTCGGCGACGGGCCGTTCGTGGTCAACATCCTCGCCGAGGACCAGCAGGACGTCGCGATGCACTTCGCGGGCAAGCCGCTGGCCGACGACGACGTGCCGTGGGTCGACCTCGACTCGCCGGTGCCGCGGCTGGGCGGCACGGTCGGGCACGTCGAGTGCACCCCGTGGCGCGCCTACGACGGCGGCGACCACGTGCTGCACGTCGGCGAGGTGACCGGCCTCGACCTGGCCGGCGGGCGGCCGCTGCTGTTCTTCGGCGGCGAGTTCCCGCGCCTGGCCGAAGAACCCGAAGCACCGCACTGGTCGTGGTCGCTGGACGACCCGACACCCCAACGATGGGAGGCAGGCAAGTGAGCGAGACGACGACCCGGCCGTTGACCGGGGACGAGTACCTGGAGAGCATCCGCGACGGCCGCGAGATCTGGGCCTACGGCGAACGCGTCGACGACGTGACCAAGCACCCGGCGTTCCGCAACACCGCCCGGATGACCGCGCGGCTGTACGACGCGTTGCACGACCCGGAGAAGCAGGACGTCCTGACCACGCCGACCGACACCGGCAGCGGCGGGTTCACGCACCGGTTCTTCCGCGCGCCGAGGTCCGCACAGGACCTCATCGGCGACCGGGACGCGATCGCCGAGTGGGCCAAGATGAGCTACGGCTGGCTGGGCCGCAGCCCGGACTACAAGGCGAGCTTCCTCGCCACCCTCGGCGTCGACCCGGGTTACTACGGCGAGTTCGAAGGCAACGCGCGTCGCTGGTACGCCGAGGCCCAGGAGAAGGTCCTCTTCTGGAACCACGCGATCATCAACCCGCCCGTCGACCGGCACAAGGCGGCCGACGACGTCGGGGACGTGTTCGTGCACGTCGAGGAGGAGCGTGACGACGGCCTGGTCGTCAGCGGCGCCAAGGTCGTCGCGACCGGCTCGGCGCTGACGCACGGCAACTTCATCGCCCACTACGGGCTGCCGGTGAAGAAGCGCGAGTTCGCGCTGGTGGCGACGCTGCCGATGGACTCGCCGGGCCTGAAGCTGATCTGCCGGCCGTCGTACGCGCTGCAGGCGGACACGACGGGCAGCCCGTTCGACTACCCGCTGTCGAGCCGGCTCGACGAGAACGACACGATCTTCGTGCTCGACAAGGTGAAGATCCCCTGGGAGAACGTCTTCGTCTACGGCGACCAGGCCAAGGCGGCGACGTTCCTGTCGGCGTCGGGGTTCCTGAACCGCTCGACGTTCCACGGCGTGACGCGGCTGGCCGTGAAGCTGGACTTCCTGGCCGGGCTGCTGCTCAAGGGCGTCGACGTCACCGGCACCAAGGACTTCCGCGGCATCCAGACCCGCATCGGCGAGGTCATCGCGTGGCGGAACATGTTCTGGGGCCTGAGCGACGCGATGGCGCTCAACCCGGACCCGTGGAAGGACGGCGCGGTGCTGCCGAAGCTCGACTACGGCATGGCCTACCGCTGGTTCATGACGATCGGCTACCCGCGGGTGCGGGAGATCATCCACCAGGACCTGGGCAGCGCGCTGATCTACCTGAACTCGCACGCCAGCGACTTCCAGAACCCGGAGCTGCGGCCCTACCTGGACAAGTACGTCCGGGGCTCGTCGGGCTACGACGCGGTCGAGCGGGTCAAGCTGATGAAGCTGATCTGGGACTCCGTCGGCACGGAGTTCGCCGGCCGCAACGAGCTCTACGAGCGGAACTTCTCGGGCAACCACGAGAACGTCCGGATCGAGATGCTCACCGCCCAGCAGGCGTCCGGGCAGGTCGACGGCTACAAGGGCTTCGCCGAGCAGTGCCTGGCCGAGTACGACCTCGACGGCTGGACCGCACCGGACCTGATCAACCCCGATCGGCTCTGACGTGAGCCACGACGTGACGGAGGGCCTCCCCGCGGTGCGGGAAGGCCCTCCGGTCGTGCGTCTGTCAGCTGGTTCCTCAGCTTTCGACGAGCATCAGGCAGAACCCGTCGTGGCCGCGGCTGCCGACGGTCTGCACGGTCGTCGCGGTGACGCGCGGCTCGTCGGCCACCAGCTGGTTGAACCGGCGCACGCCCTGCACCGCCGGGTTGGGGCTGTCGGCCTCGATGACGAGCCCGTCGAGCACCACGTTGTCCACGACGATGACGCTGCCCGGGCGGGTCAGCTTCAGGGCCCAGCCGAAGTACTCCGGGATGTTGGCCTTGTCGGCGTCGATGAACACGAGGTCGAACGGCTCGCCGCCCGCCAGCTGCGGCAGCGTGTCGAGTGCCTTGCCGACGCGCAGGTCCACGACGTCGGACAGGCCGGCGTTGTCGATGTTGCGCTGCGCGACCTCGGCGAAGGACGGTTCGGCCTCCAGCGTGGTCAGCGTGCCGCCCGCCGGCAGCGCCCGGGCCAGCCAGATCGCGCTGTAGCCGCCGAACGCGCCGATCTCGAGGATGCGGCGCGCGCCGTGGGTGCGGGCGAGCAGGTGGAGGAACTTGCCCTGGTTGGGTGCCACCGCGATCTCCGGCAGCCCGGCCTCGGCACTGGCCTTGGCCGCGAGGTCCAGGGCGGCGTCGTGCTCCACCATCAGGTTCGAGGTGTAGGTGTCGATTTTCGTCCACTGGTCTTCGCTCATGTCTCCCGATGTTACTTGAGGAAGGCGCGCGACTATAGGGATAATGGATTATTTTTCTCGTCAGGTTGATTTCCTGGAGGCAACCACTGTAGTGTCGAAGGAGATCGGGCGGTTGTTTCGCCGCCGCCCCCGATGATCGATCAAGGCCACTCTCCGAGGCGCCGTCTGGGAATGCTTTCCCGGCGCCGGAAGAAAGGATGGCGACATGTCCGAGAACGCCGTGGCGACCCTCGAGTCGCCCCGCCTTGCCCCGCTCCGCGCGGCCGCGTTCCACCACCTGGGGATCCAGACCGCCGATCTCGCCAACTGCGTCTCCTGGTACCAAGAGTTCTTCGGCTGCAAGGAAAACTGGAACCTCGACGAGTTCTCCGAGCTGACCACCAGCCGGCTGCCGGGCATCGTCAAGCTCGTCGAGCTGCGGGCCGGCGGCACCCGGTTCCACCTCTTCGAGCGCGCGGGCGAAGGCAGCGAACCGCCCGAGCCCGGCAACGCGCAATTCCAGCACGTCTGCATGGAGGTCGGCTCGCCGGCGGAAATGTCCGCCTGGCAGCGGCACTGGACCCGGTTGTACGAATCCGGCCGATTCCATTTCACGCGTGACGAACCGGCGACGGAGATCGTCACCGACGACGACGGCGTGCAGAGTTTCTACGCATTCGACGTGAACGGCCTGGAATACGAGTTCACCTGGATTCCGGAGGCCGCGTCATGACCGTTCCCGTGCTGACCGAGGTCCCCGTGCGCGAGGGGTGGGACTTCGGCGACTTCCCCTACGGCCTCGAACCACTGACCATCCCCGACGCCGGCACCGAGCCCGGCGGCGACGGCCCCTGCTCCCGCTTTGCCGGGCTGTGCACCCACCTGGAGCACATCTCGCGCAGCGGGGTGCCGGGCCCGGTCGAACCCGTCGAGTCGTCCGACCGGCTGTACTGGTTCCGCTGGATCACCGGCCACCAGGTGACGTTCGTGCTGTGGCAGCTCGTCGCCCGCGAACTGGCCATGGCCGAACGCGGCGAGCGTGACCGCGAGGCCGCGCTGGCCTCGGCGGCGCTGTTCACCCGCGGCTTCAGCGCGATGCTGCTCTACACCAGCTCGACGCCGATCGACGTCTACCACGAGGTCATCCGGCCGAGCATGTTCCTGCAGCACCGCGGGTTCAGCGGCACGTGGGCGCCGGACTTCGCCCCCGTCCGCGATCTCTACCGCGGCAAGGGCCTGCCCGAAGACGACTCGCCCGGCGTCCAGGCCCTGCGCGACGAAGTCGGCTTCTACCAGCGCGTCCACGGCGGGATCGCGGCCAAGCTGGTGCCGAGTGGACGGTCGCTGCTGCAGGACGCGGCGGGCGCGGGCGAGGCGCCGCACCCGGACGTGCTGAGCGTCGTCTACGACAACTACTTCATGACGCTGCGGGCGCCGACGTCGCTGCCGGACGTCGTGGCCCAGCTGTTGCGGCGGCTCAACGCCGTGGCGCTGGACGTCACGCAGAACGGCGTCGACGCGGTGTCCGACGCCGAGGACCCGCCCGCCGAGCTGACCAGTCCCGAGGTCCGCTCCTGTGAGGCCGGGTTCGTCGGTCTCCTCGCCGACGTCGCGGCGTGCGCGGCCGGCTCCCCGGCGGACTGAGCCGTGCGCCACGGCATCGTGTTGCTGCCCGAGCAGCGCTGGTCCGCCGCGCGGGACCGCTGGCGCCGCGCCGAGGAGCTCGGGTTCGACCACGCCTGGACCTACGACCACCTGATGTGGCGCTGGCTGCGCGACGAGACCTGGTTCGGCTGCCTGCCGACGCTCACCGCCGCGGCCGGGGTGACGTCGAAGATGCGGCTCGGCTCGCTCGTCGCGACCCCGACGTTCCGCCACCCGGTGCCCTTCGCCAAGGAGCTGATGACGCTCGACGACATCGCCGGCGGGCGGCTGATCTGCGGCGTCGGCTCCGGGGCCGGCGGGTACGACGAGAGCGTCTTCGGCGCTGGACAAGAAGGCAGCCGGGCCGGGCGGTTCGCGGAGTTCCTCGAGCTGACGGACCTGCTGCTGCGGCAGCCGGTGACGTCGTACGAGGGCGAGTACTACCGCTGCGAAGGCGCCCGGATGGTGCCGGGCTGCGTGCAGCGCCCGCGGCTGCCGTTCGCGGTCGCCGCGACCGGCCCGAAGGCGATGGGCCTGGCCGCGCGGTACGCCGAAACGTGGATCACCGCGGGGGCGCCGGGCCGGTTCGACGCGCGGCGCTGGGACCTGGTCGTGCCGGAGCTGAAGGACCAGCTGCGGGCGTTCGAAGACGCCTGTGCCGCGGCGGGCCGCGAGCCGGCGGCGGTGGGGAAGCTGCTGGTGACGGGCGCGACCGTCGGGGGCGTGCTGGATTCGGCGCAGTCCTTCCGGGACGCCTCGGGCACGTTCGCCGACCTCGGCTTCACCGACCTGGTCGTGCACTGGCCCCGGCCGTCCGAGCCCTACCAAGGGGACGAGCGGGTCCTCGACGAGCTGGACCTGGCCTGAAAGGAGCAGCATGCCCGCGTACGAGATCGTCAACATGTTCGCCGACCACGTCTACGCCGGCAGCGCGCTCGGCGTTGTCCCGCGGGCCGGTGACCTCGACACCGCGGGCATGCAGGCGCTGGCCCGCGAGATCAACCACACCGAGACGGCGTTCGTGCTGCCCCCGACCGGGACCGGCGCCGACTACCGCGTCCGCGTCTTCACACCCGAGGCGGAGTCGCCGTTCGGCGGGCATTCCAGCGTCGGCACGGCGGTGACGCTCGCGCGGCTGGGCCTGATCCCCGCTGGGCGGGTCGTGCAGGAGTGCGGCCCGAAGCTGCTGCCCCTCGACGTCTCCGCCGAAGCGGGCAAGATCACCGCGAAAGACCCCCTGGCCAGCGAAAAGCTGGATGCCGGGGTTCTGCTCGGCGCCGTCGGCCTGCCCGCCTCCGTGGCCTTCAAGGCCGGCGGCGCCTTTCCCGCCGCGTGCGGGTTCGGCCCGGCGTTCCACTTCCTCCCGGTGCGCGCCGACGCCGTCGCCGCGGCGAAACCCGACTTCGACCGGATGGCGGCCGCCGACCTCGCCGACGTCCTGGTGTTCAGCTGGGACCCGGCGACCCGCACCGCGCACGGCCGCCTGTTCGCGCCGGGCTACGGGATGCCCGAGGACCCGGCCTGCTCGTCGGCCGCGCTCGGCCTGGGTGTCTGGCTCGTCGAGGCGGGCTGGCTCCCAGAAGGCGACTTCACCCTGCGCCAAGGCCATGAACAGGGCCGTCCGTCCACTTTGTACGGCTCGGTCCAGGTCGCCGACGGCCGGCCGGTGTCCGCCTCGGTCTCCGGCGCCGTACTGCCCGCGGGCACGGGTGAGCTGGCCGATCCGGACCGCGAGAAGGGAAGCTGACGTGCTCGACCGACCCGAACTGCTCGGTACCCGAGGTGCCGTCTCGTCCACGCACTGGCTCGGCTCCGCCGCCGGGACGGCGATGTTCGACCTGGGCGGCAACGCCTTCGACGCCGCCGTCGCCACGGCGTTCGTCATCCAGGTCGTCGAACCGCACCTCAACGGCCCGGGCGGCGACGTCCCGATCCTGGTCCACGACGGCGCGACCGGCGAGGTCGAGGTGATCTGCGGCCAGGGCCCGATGCCGGAAGCCGCGACGCCCCAGGCGTTCCGCGACCGCGGCGTCGACGCCATCCCCGGCTCCGGCCTGCTCCCGGCGGTCGTCCCCGGCGCGTTCGGCGCGTGGCTGCGGCTGCTGCGCGACCGCGGGCGCCTCGACCTAGGCACCGTGCTCGCCCCGGCGATCGCCTACGCCGAAGACGGGTACCCGCTGCTGCCGAAGGCGGCGGACATGATCGACGTCCTCGCGCCGCTGTTCCGCGAGGAATGGACCGGCTCCGGCGAGGTGTATCTGCCCGGTGGCCGGTCGCCGAAGCCCGGCGCGCGGATCTGCAACCAGCCGCTCGCCGCGACCTACCGGCGGATCGTCGCCGAGGCCGACGCCGCCAAGGGCGGGCGCGAGAACCGGATCGACGCCGCGATCACCGTGTTCTACGAAGGGTTCGTCGCCGAGACGATCGCCGACTTCCTCGCCACGGCCGAGCCGCTCGACTCCACCGGCCGCCGCAACAGCGGCCTGCTCACCGGCGACGACCTGGCCGCGTGGCGGCCCACGATCGAGCAAACGGTCAGCGCCGACTACCGCGGCCACACCGTGCACAAGGCGGGCCCGTGGTCGCAGGGACCGGTGTTCCTCCAGCAGCTGGGCCTCCTGGAGGGCTTCGACCTGGCCGCGATGGACCACGGCGGCGCCGACCACCTCCACACGGTCGTCGAGAGCGCGAAGCTCGCCTTCGCCGACCGCGAGGCCTTCTACGGCGACCCGGCCCACACCGACGTCCCGCTCAAGGAGCTCCTGGACCCGGCGTACGCCGCGGCCCGGCGTGAGCTGATCGGCAGGAAGGCGTGCGGCGACCTGCGTCCCGGCATGGACGGCTGGTTCCCGGAACCGCCGCTGCCCGGCGAGCCGGACACCGACTGGCGCGCCCAGCTCGTCGACGGGATCCCGGCGGTCGTCAAGCTGACCGCGGCCAAGGGCGACACGTGCTGCATCAGCGCGTCGGACCGCGACGGCAACATGGTCGTCGCCACCCCGAGCGGCGGCTGGCTGAAGAGTTCCCCCGTCATCCCCGGCCTCGGCTTCCCGCTCGGCACGCGCGGGCAGATGGCGTTGCTGGACGAGGGCCACCCGAACACGGTCGCGCCCGGCAAGCGCCCGCGGACCACGCTGAGCCCGACCCTGGTCACCAAGGACGGGCGCCCGCACCTGGCGTTCGGCACGCCGGGCGGCGACCAGCAGGACCAGTGGACGCTGAACTTCTTCGTCAGCCACGTCGACGGCGGCCTGCGTCCCCAGGCGGCCGTGGAACAGCGGGCGTTCCACACCGACCAGGTGCCCTCGTCGTTCGCGCCGCGCTCGGCCCGCCCGAACCGGCTGGTCGTGGAGAACAGCTGCCCGCCGGAGGTGGTCGCGGAGCTGCGGGCGCGCGGCCACGACGTCGCCCTCGCCCCGGACAAGTCCCTGGGCAAGGTCTGCGCGACGGGGTTCGACGGCGACCTCGTCCTGGCCGCGGCGAGCCCGCGCGGGCAGCAGGCCTACGCCGTCGCCCGCTGAGACCGGAGGTGTCGTGGTGAAGTCCGTACTGGAACTGTCCCCGAGCCGGCGTGCGCTGGCCGAAGTCACCGACGAGCTGGGCCGGGGCCGGCCCGCGGTCGTCCACAACGGACGCGAGGCGGTGTTCGTGCTGCCACTGGCCGAGATTTCGGTGTCGGGAGTGGCCTTCCTGGTCCGCCACGGCTCGGGTCTGCTGATCGCAGCTTTGCCGCGGAGCCGCTGTGACGACCTTGGCTTGCCGAGGATGTGGGGCGTGTTCGAGCGGCCGTCGGACTACTGCGTCACGGTCGACGCGGCGGACGGCATCACCACGGGCATCTCGGCGACCGACCGCGCGACGACCCTCTCGCGCTTGGCCGACCCGTCCGCGGGC
Organism: Amycolatopsis sp. NBC_01307; assembly: GCF_035975215.1. Taxonomy (NCBI): domain Bacteria; kingdom Bacillati; phylum Actinomycetota; class Actinomycetes; order Pseudonocardiales; family Pseudonocardiaceae; genus Amycolatopsis; species Amycolatopsis sp. NBC_01307. The sequence continues at coordinate 3,061,749 of NZ_CP108403.1, forward strand.
CCGGCGGACTTCCAGCGGCCGGGGCACGTGATGACCCGCGCGACCCACCCGGACGGCGTCGTCGGCCACGCTGGCTTCCCCGAAGCGGCGTCCGACCTGGCGGACCTGGCCCACTGCGGCCCGGCGGCGGTGTACACGCACATCGTCAGCCCCCCCGACCCGACGCGGCTCGCGAAGCCGGAAGAGCTGGACCGGCTACGCGGCGAGTGTGCGTTGCCGGCGGTGAGCGTGGCGATGCTGCGCGGGTTCCGGACCCGGCTGGCGTCAGCCGCGTAGCCGGGCATTGAGCCGGGCGGCTTGCCGTGTGAGGTGGTCGCGCTCCGGCACGCTGGCCGCCGCCCGGGCGGCCTCGGCGTAGAGCCGGGCCGCGCCCGCCGCGTCGCCGTCGCGCTCGTGGAGGTACGCCGAGACGGCCGTGTAGCGCGGCAGCGCGGGGTCGAGGTCCGCCAACGCCGCGAGGCCGGCTCGGGCGCCGTCGGCCTCGCCGACCGCGACGGCCCGGTTGAGCCGGGCCACCGGGCTGCCGGTGAGACGCACCAGCTCGTCGTACCACTCGACGATCTGCACCCAGTCGGTCTCCTCGGCCGTCTGCGCGTCCGCGTGCAGCGCGGCGATGGCCGCCTGGGCCTGGAACTCGCCCATGCGGTCGCCGGTCAGCGCCGTCTGGAGGATGTCGACGCCCTCGGTGATCAGGCGGGTGTTCCAGCGGCTCCGGTCCTGCTCGGCCAGCGGTACAAGACTGCCGTCGGACCCGGTGCGCGCGGGCCGCCGGGCGTGGTGCAGCAGCATGAGCGCGAGCAGGCCCGCGACCTCTTCGTCGTGGGTCCCGACCGCCAGCTGGCGGGTGAGCCGGATCGCCTCGGCGGCCAAATCAACACTGCCACCATAGCCCTCGTTGAAGACGAGGTAGAGCACGCGCAGCACCGTGGTGAGATCGCCGGTCCGCGTGAGCCGGACGCCCGAGACGGTCTTCTTGGCCCGGCTGATCCGCTGGGCCATGGTCGCTTCCGGCACCAGGTAGGCCTGCGCGATCTGGCGCGTGGTCAGGCCGCCGACCGCGCGCAGCGTGAGCGCGACGGCCGACGCCGGCGTCAGCGACGGGTGCGCGCACAGGAAGTACAGCTGGAGCGTGTCGTCCACGGCCGCACCCGGCTCGGGCGCGGGCTCGTCGTCGACGCGCTCCTCGCGCTGCCGCCGGGACGTCTCGGCGCGGGTGGCGTCGAGGAACTTGCGCCACGCCACGGTGATCAGCCAGCCCTGCGGGTCGCGCGGCACCTCGTCCGGCCACGTGCGCAGCGCCTCGATCAGGGCGTCCTGCACGGCGTCCTCGGCCGCCGCGAAGTCGGCGCCGCGCCGGACGAGGATGCCGAGCACGGTGGGGGTGAGGGTCCGCAGCAGGGCTTCGTCCACGGACGTCACTCCGTGATCGTCGGGGGCGCGGTCAGGAACGGGCGCACCTCGAGCCACTCCTGGATCGGCGTCCCGCCGGCACCTGGTGCGGCGGACAGCTCGCCGGCCAGCTCGAGCGCCCGCTCGTAGCTGTCGACGTCGATGATCGTCCAGCCGGCGATCAGGTCCTTGGTCTCCGCGAACGGCCCGTCGGTGACCGGCGGCCGTCCCTCGCCGTCGGACCGGACGAACGTGCCGTCGGGGGAGAGCGGCCGGTGTTCGACGAACTCGCCGGTGCTCTCGAGCCGGTCGGCGAAGTCCTGCATGTACTGGACGTGGGCCGTGAGCTCCTCCGGAGTCCACTGGTCCATCGGGACGTCGTTGACCGCGGCCGGGGCGCCCCGGTAGTGCTTGAGCAGCAGGTACTTGGTCATGGTGATCTCCTTCGCGAGGTGGTCTTCGGGGACTCAGGCGCTCTGCCGCGCGGCACGTTCGTGCATCAGCTCCTCGACGGCGCTGGGCAAGGTCTGCTCGAAGTCGATGAGCTTCGCCCAGGTCGGGGTCACGACGATCCGGACCATACCGTCGTAGAGGTCACGCACCTCCGCCTCCCACTCGACGCGCTGCTCCGGCGTCATCTCGTAGGTGCCGTTCATCTGCAGGTACTCCTCCGGGATGCCGTCGACGACGTCCAGTTCGGCCTGGCCGCGGATGAGCAGGATCTTGGGCGGGTGCACCTCGGTGTCGATCGTGAGGGCGACCGCCGGGTTGGCGCGCAGGGCGTGCAGCTTGGGGGCGTTCTTCGGGGTGCAGAGGACGATCTGCGAGCCGGTCCAGGTGAACCCGATCGGGATGGTGCGCGGGGTGCCGTCCTTGGCGACGTAGGCCAGCCGGGTCAGGTCGCGGCCCAGCAGCTCCTGGCTGTACGGGCGGTTCAGGATCTCGGTGATCTCGGTCTGGTGCACGGTTCCTCCAGTGGTCGCTGTCGCCCCTGGGACGGAGCCGGTCCCGCATTCTCGACATCACCGCGGGGGACGGGTCCCGAAATTTTTCGCGGCCCGTCCTAGAGTGCGGCGACTCCAACCGAAGACGGGGGCAGAACATGACTTCCACCAGGCAGGACGGCGACACCTGGGACCTGGCGTCCAGCGTCGGCACCACGGCCACCGCCGCCGCGGCGGCCCGGGCGATCGCGACCCGTGAGGACAGTGGGCTCTTCGCCGACCCGTTCGCCGAACCACTAGTCCGGGCGGTCGGCGTCGACCTCCTCACCCGGCTGGCGTCCGGTGAGCTGCCGCCGGGCGACCTGGTCGAGCAGGTGGCGATCGACGTGGCCAAGGTCCGCGGCAAGTTCTACGACGACTTCTTCCTCGACGCGGCGAACGCGGGCATCACGCAGGCCGTGATCCTGGCCTCGGGGCTGGATTCCCGCGCGTACCGGCTGCCCTGGCCGGCCGGGACCGTGGTGTACGAGCTCGATCAGCCGCAGGTCGTCGAGTTCAAGACCCGCGCACTGGCCGAGCTGGGCGCAGAGCCCACCGCCGACCGGCGAGTGGCCGCGGCCGACCTACGCGACGACTGGCCGGCCGCCCTGCGTGAAGCCGGTTTCGACCCGGCGCGGCCGACCGCGTGGAGCGCCGAAGGCCTGCTGGGCTACCTGCCACCGGAGGCCCAGGACAGCCTGCTGGACACGATCACCGAACTCAGCGCGCCGGGCAGCCGCGTGGCCACCGAAAGCCGCCCCAACCCGAAGCCGGGCGAGGAGGACCGGACGAAGGAAAGCCTGGACCGCGTCTCCGAGCGCTGGCGCGAGAGCGGTTTCGACCCGGGAATGGCCAAGCTGCGCTACTTCGGAGAACGCAACGAGGCGGCGCCCTACCTGGCGGGCCTGGGTTGGGCCCTGTCCGGAAGCACGGTCGGGGACCTGCTGGCCGCCGTCAACCTCCCACCCCTGAAGGCCGACGGCCTGCGGCTGGGGAACGTGCGCTACATCAGCGGCACCCTCAACGAGCCGCCGAACTAGCACCCACGGCCTTGCCGAGGGGTCGTGAGTGCTCAGCCGGGCTGGAGCGAACCTGCTTCTGATGACCCACCGGTCCGCTGCAGTGGTTGCCGAGGCTGGTGCGGTCGGCGGGTCTGCTGCGGCTTGTCGTCAGTGTTCAGCCGGGATCGTGTGGCTGGCGTTCGACAGGCGGCTGTTCCGCACCGTCGCGATAGTCGGCTTCCAGCGGACCAAGGTTCGGCCACCTACCGGAACTCTACTGGTCCGCATCACGCAGGTCCGGCACCCAGCCATCGCAGGCCAACCCCACCGCACCAGAAGTCACACGCCCCACACCGGTACCGGTCTTGAGTGTTTAGGAGGGTTAGAACCCTCCTAAACACTCACGACAAGCCGCGGCAGGACCCGACTAGCGCGCGGGCGCGGTGGGGTGAGTCAGATCGCGCGGCCGTCAGACCCGGTCAGCGCGCGGGGGATGGGACAGATCGCGGCCTCCGTCATCGAGCGGCGCGCGTTGGCCGTCGCTCCGTCCGGCGGCGTGTGCGGGCCCTGGGGAGGGGGGTCCTAGTTTTGAGCGCCTCTTTGCGCCCCTCCAAGCCTCAAGGCTTCTCCAGGCTCATCTGAGTTTGGATATGTAACCTTATCCGAACTCAAGCATGCCGTTAGTTAGCTTTTGATTTTGAACAGCTGTTGCTAATTCTAATCAGAAGGTTTGATAGAGTCTTGACCATGACGGAAGATGCTGGTCAGGCTCGGGTTTGCGAGTACCGACGGTGTGGGGCGGCTCTGCCGCCCGCCGTGGGCCGGGGGAGCCGGGCGCGGTTCTGCCAGGACGGGAAGACCTGGGGGCGGCGGAACCTCACCTGCCGTGACGCCGAAGCCGTCTTGGCCGACGCCGAGTCCCTGCGTGAGAGCGACACCGCACTTGACGACACGGCCGTCACGGCGTTGTCCGGGCAGGTCGACCGGGTGCTCGAACCGGCCCGCGGGCTCGTCGAGACGCTGACGACGCTGCGCCACCAGCTCGAAGCGACCACCACCACCGCCCTCGCCGAGCGGGACGCCGCCCTGGCCGAGGCCGACGAACACCGGCTCCAGCGCGGCCGGGCCGACGCCGAAGCTGCCCAGGCTCGCGACGTCGCCGAAGAAGCCGTGCGGCAGGCGGCCCTCGCCGAGAAGGAGAAGACGGCCGCCGGGCGGGAGCGGGATCAGGAGCGCGCCGTCCGGAAGGCCGCCGTGCAGGAGCAGCAACGCGCCGAGGGGCAGCTGGCCGCCGTGCGGGATGAGCTCGCCCGCGTCGCCGAGCGGGCCGAGGCCGCCGCGACCCTCGCCGGGGAGCGGGCCACGACCATCGCCACCGTCACCGCCGAACTCGCCGCCACCCGGACCGCGCTCGACGACGAACGCGGCCGTGGTCAGGACGCCAACGTGCGAGCGGAAGCCGCGACGGCTCGGGCGGACGCCGCCGAAATCCGAGCAGAAGCGGTCTCACAGAAGCTCGACGCCGCGCGCGAGGAGCACGCGAAAGCCCGCCAGGAAGCTGCTGACCGCGCCCAAGCCGACGCGGACCGGACCCGAGCCGACGTCGAACGGCTCCGCGCCGGCTTCGACCAGCGGCTCGCCGAGGTGCAGGCGTCCCACGAGCAGACCGTCCGGTCCATGCACGAGACCACCACGAACCTGGGCGCCGAGCTGCGCGCCAGTACCGCCCGGGCCGACGCCGCCGACCACCGGCTGAGCCAGGTCCGCGCAGCCCTGAAGGCCGAAGAAGTCTCAGCAACACTTAAGCAGTTACTTGACCAATGAGTCGAGCGAGCCTAACTTAAGTACATGCTTAACCATGACGAGTCGCTGGACCTGGTGTTCCGCGCTTTGGGGGACCGGACGCGGCGGGCTCTGGTGGAGCGGCTCGTGCGCGGTCCGGCGTCGGTCAGCGAGCTGGCCGCGCCGCTGCCGATGTCGCTCGCCGCCGTCGTGCAGCACCTGCAGGTGCTCGAAACGGCCGGGATCGTGCACTCGGAGAAGGTCGGCCGGGTGCGCACCTGCCGGATCGTGCCGGAGGTGCTGCGCGCCGGCGAGCACTGGCTCGGGCACCAGCGCACCGCGTGGGAGAGCAAGCTCGACCGGCTCGGGGACTTCCTCGAGCCGGGTGACTCGGAAGGAACGTCGTCATGACCGTCACGCACAGCACGTTCACCCTGGAACGCACCTACGCCGCGACACCCGCGCGCGTGTTCGACGCCTGGGCGGACCCCGCCGCGAAGGCCCGCTGGTTCGGCGGGGAAACCCACGCGCTGGACTTCCGCACCGGCGGCAGCGAGGTGACCACGGGCACCGCGCCGAACGGCACCAAGCTGGAAGCCGCCTCGACCTACCACGACATCGTCCCCGACGAGCGGATCGTCTACTCCACCACGCTGACCGGCGGCGACACCCTCGCCACCGTCTCGACGACGACGATCGAGCTGCTCCCCGACGCCGCCGGCACCCGCCTCGTCCTCACCGAGCAGGGCACCTTCCTCGACGGCGCGGAGGAACCCGCCTGGCGCGAGCAGGGCACCGGCGACTGGCTGGACAAGCTGGGCGAGGAGCTGAAGTGACCCCGACGGCGCTGATCGAGTCCCGCGTCGCGGCCGTAGCGGCGAAGGACCTCGACGCACTCCTGGCCTGCTACGCCGAGGACGTCACGTTGTTCGACGCGGTCGGTCCGTTGCGCGACACGGGCCGTGAAGCGGAACGGGCCCGGCTGCGGGAGTGGTTCGGCGCCTACCGATCCCCGATCGAGCTGGACATTCGCGACCTGGACGTCGTCGCCGACGGCGATGTCGCCTTCGCGTCCTACCTGTTCCGCGTGCGCGGCACCATGCTCGACGGAACCGCCGTGGCGATGTGGGTGCGCTCGACTGCCGGGCTCCGCCGCGACGATGACGGCTGGAAGATCGTCCACGAGCACAGCTCGGTCCCGTTCGACGGCGCCACCGGCGAAGCGCTCACCCGGCTGCGGCCCGGGTCCGGTACTGCTGCGGGCTGACGCCGAACTCGCGCTTGAAGGCCGTGCTGAGGGCGAACGCGCTGCCGTAGCCGACCTGGTGGGCGACCGCGCCGATCGTCGCTTCCCGTTGCTGGCGCAGGAAATCCGCGGCCAGCGCGAGCCGCCAGCCGGTCAGGTAGGCCATCGGGGTCTCGCCGACGGTCGTGGCGAACCGGCGGGCCAGCGCGGCCCGGGAGACGCCGGTGTCGGCGGCGAGTTTCGCGACCGTCCACGGCTCGGCCGGCTGGTGCTGCAGCAGCCGCAGCGCCTGGCCGACGATCGGGTCGTCGTGCGCGCGGTACCAGGCGGGCGCGCTGGTGTCGGGCCGGTCGAACCACGCTCGCAGCGCCGCGATGAGCAGCAGGTCCAGCAGCCGGTCGAGGACGGCTTCCTGGCCCGGGACGTCCCGGCCGATCTCCCCGGCGAGCAGCCCGACCAGCGGCGTCGGCCAGTCGGTGGCACGCAGGACGATCAGCACTGGCAGCGCCGCGAGGAGCCGTTTGCTGAGCTCGCCCTCCATGCCGTAGGTGCCGGTCAGCAGCACGACCGGGCCGTCGGAGCCGTGGCCCCAGGTCCGGACGCCGAGGTCGGCGTAGTCGGTGAGGTGCCCGCCGTCGGGCGTGCGGCATTCCTGCCCCGGCAGGATGATCGCCTGCGGCGGTGTCCTGGGGTGGTCGGCGACGACGTACGGGTCCGGGCCGCGCGCGATCGCGACGTCACCTTCGCGCAGCTGGACGGCTTCGCCGCCGTCGGGCACGATCCACGCCTCGCCGCGCACCACCGACACGACGGTCAGCGGCGCCCGGTCTTCGATGCGCAGTGACCACGGTGGGGTCAGCACCGAACGCAGCAGGAACGCGCCGTGCGCGCGGGGGCCGTCGAGCAGCGCGGCGAGCGGATCCATGCGTCCGAGTGTAGACGTTGGAACATGCCATCGAGGCTGTGAACTATGGAGAGTCTCACCGTGGCCCGGTTGACTCACGGCCATGACAACGAACTTCCTTGTGGTGGGCGGCACGGGCAAGACCGGCCGCCGGGTGGCGGACCGGCTGCGGGAGCGGGATCTGCCGGTGCGGATCGCGTCCCGGCGGGGCGCGCCGCCGTTCGACTGGGCCGACCGCGCCACCTGGGCGCCGGTGCTCGAGGGCATCGACGCCGTCTACCTGACCTACTACCCCGACCTGGTCGTGCCCGGCGCGGCCGACGACATCCGCGCGTTCACCGAGCTGGCCATCGCCGAGGGCGTCCGGCACCTGGTGCTGCTCTCGGGCCGCGGTGAGGAGGAGGCCGAGGCGTGCGAGCGGATCGTCGCCGCGGCGGACATCGGCTGGACCATCCTGCGCTGCAGCTGGTTCGCGCAGAACTTCAGCGAGCACTTCCTGCTCGACGCCGTCCGCGGCGGCGAGATCGCGTTGCCCGCGGGGATGGTGGTCGAGCCGTTCCTCGACGTCCGCGACATCGCCGACGTGGCGGTGAAGGCGCTGACCGAACCCGGCCACACGAGCCGGCTCTACGAGCTGACCGGGCCGCGGCTGCTGACCTTCGCCGACGCCGCCGCGGACATTGCGGCCGCGTCGGGGCGGGATGTCCGCTATGTTCCGGTTTCCGCCGAGGACTACGCCGCCGCGGCCGTCGGCTACGGCGTGCCGGCGGCGGAAGCCGAGGCGCTGACGGAGCTGTTCGCCCGGGTGCTCGACGGGCGCAACGAGTCGGTGACGCACGACGTCGACCGGGTGCTGGGCCGCCCGGCGACGGACTTCGCCGACTTCGCTCGGGACGCGGCGGCGACCGGGGTCTGGGCCCGGTGAAGGGGAAGGTGACACCGATGTCGACGGTGGTGCTGGTGGCCGCGGTGATCGCGGCCGGGTTGCTCGCGGGGCTGTTCTACGCCTACTCGTGCTCGGTGCTGCCGGGCCTGGCGCGGGGTGACGACAAGACGTTCGTGGAGGCGATGCGCGGGATCAACGTGGCGATCGTCAACCCGGTCTTCATGCTGACGTTCCTGGGCGCGCCGCTGCTGGCGGGGGTGGCGATCTTCCTCAACCCCGGGCCGCGGCCGTGGGTGATCGCGGGATTCGTGTTCCTGGTGGCGACGCTGGTGATCACCGCGACGCTGAACATCCCGCTCAACAACGCGCTGGAGAACGGCGGCGACGACTACGCGACCCTGCGGGCGCAGTTCGAGACGTCGTGGGTGCGCTGGAACGTACTGCGCACCCTGGCGAGCACGGCGGGTTTCGGCTGCCTGGTCGCCGCGCTCCTCACCCGCCGTGGCTGACCGGTCGTGAGTGGTAATGAGGGTTCTAACCCTCATTACCACTCACGAGGCACGTCAGTCGGCGAGACGGAAGAGCAGGTCGGTGACCCACTGCGCAGGGTCGGGTACCTCCAGCGGGTTGGTGCGCAGCACTTCCAGGCGGCAGCCCCATTCCTCGCCGTCGGGTCCCTCGGTGCGGTCCCACGTGACGCCCTGCTCCGCGCCCCACGCGAGCACCGACGCGGTGGCGGCGGCCAGGCCGTCGGGCGCGCCGACGTAGGTGTCGAGGACGTACTTGCCGGCCGGCAGCTCGTCGGCGAACGCCGGTTCCGCCGGGGCGAAGTCGCCTGCGATCGGGACGCCGGCCTCGACGGTGAACCGCGTCCCGGGGTGGATGACGCGGTAGCGGAAGAACGGCGCGCCGGCCAGGGCGATCCCCTGACCGGCCAGCGTGCCGATCAACGGCGGCAGCCGGTCGGCGATCCGCGGGAACTCGGCGATGCCGAGCGTGGCGCGCTCGGCGACGTAGCGCTGGGCGGGCAGGTCCACGACGGACGGCATCAGGCGAACTCCTCGGCCGGGCGGATCGGGCGGACCTCGATACTGCCGTAGGTCGCCGCCGGGTGCTCGGCCGCGATCTCCAGGGCTTCGTCGAGGTTGTCGCAGTCGAGGACGACGTACCCGCCGACCTGCTCCTTGGCCTCGGTGAACGGGCCGTCGGTGAGCAGGACCTCGCCGTCGCGGACGCGGATGGTGGTGGCTTCCGACGGCGGGCGCAGGCCGCCGCCGCCGCGGATCTTGCCGCGGCGGTCCAGGTCTTCACCCCAGCCGTCGCACCCGTCGTACTGGTGTCCTTCGGCGGTTTCGTCGCCGCAGATCATGAGCAGGTACTGCATTCAACGTCCTTCCAGGACTTCACGCAGGCGCACAGCGAAGGCGGCGGGCTCGGCGAGGAACCCGCCGTGGTCGCCGGGGAACGGCTCGGCGGTCAGGCCGAGGTCGGCGGCGAGGCCCAGGCCGGCTTCGTGGGCGGGCAGCCCGACGGCCTTCTCGCCGACGCCGACGACCAGCCGGGTGGTTACCGCGCGCAGGGCGTCGAGGTCCGGGTCGTAGGCGCCGATGGCCGCCATGAGGTGGCCGAAGAAGTAGGCGAAGTTGCCTTCCATCACCTTCATCCGGGCGAGCTCTTCGGGCGACGGGTCGGTGGGCGGGGTGATGTCGAAGCCGCTCATCTTCGCGAACGCGCCGATGGCGGCGCCGATGCCGTGCTCGCGGTAGATCGCCGGGATGTCGGGGCCGTCGAGCACGCCCGGGCCGAGGTACCGCGTGACCGGCGGCTCGTGCAGGACGACGGTGCGGACCTGGCCGGGGTGGCGCACGACGTGGTTGAGCATGGTGATGGCGCCGCCGCTGTTGGCAAACACTTCAGCCGGCCCGTCGCCGATCTCGGCGAGCAGGCGGTGGACGTCGTCGGCGTGCTCGCGCAGGGTGTGGTCGCCGGGTTCGCCGTCGAGGGGGCTGCGGGAGATGCCGCGGGGGTCGAACGTGACGACGGTGTGGTCCTCGGCCAGCAGCGGCCGGATCGGGGCGAAGCCGGTGGCGTCGGCGGGGCCGCCGGGGATCAGCAGCAGGACGGGGCCGCTGCCGGTGACGTCGTAGGTGATGCGGGCGCCGGGTACGGCGAGGGTGCGGGTGGTCATGGCGTCTCCTCGGATCGGGGTTCGCCTACCCGACGGATGGGATCGGCCGGAACAGACACCGTTTCGGAAATTCTTCGGGTGAGGTAGCTGCGCTCGGCAGCGGTCGTGGCCAAGTCCCGGGCCGTGGCGTACCAGTGTGCGGCCTCGTCGTGGCGGCCCAGCCTGCGGAGGAAGTCGGCGCGGGTGGCCGGCAGCAGGTGGTAGCCCTCGAGCGCCTCGGTCAGTTCGTCGAGGAGGGCGAGCCCGGCGAGGGGGCCGTCGGCCATGCCGACGGCGACGGCCCGGTTGAGTGCGACGATCGCGCTGGGGACGAACTTGCGCAGCTCCCGGTAGAGGCCGGCGATCTGCGCCCAGTCGGTGTCGGCGGGTGTGGCGGCGGTGGCGTGACAGGCCGCGATGGCGGCCTGGATCTGGTACGGCCCGGGCTGCCGGCGGCGCAACGCCGTCTCCAGCAGCTGCGTGCCTTCGGTGATCAGCGCGGTGTCCCAGCGCGTGCGGTCCTGCTCTTCGAGCGGGACGAGTTCGCCGTCGGGGCCGACGCGGGTGGTGCGGCGGGCGTGCTGCAGCAGCATCAGCGCGAGCAGGCCCAGGACTTCGGGTTCGTCGGGCATCAGCCGGGCCAGCACGCGGCCGAGGCGGACGGCTTCGGCGGCGAGGTCGGGGCGGAGCAGGTCGGGCCCGGCGGTGGCGGAGTAGCCCTCGTTGAACGTCAGGTAGAGCACGCCGAGCACGGCGGCGGTGCGTTCGGGCAGCAGATGTGCGGGCGGGACGCGGTAGGGGATCCGGGCGTGGCGGATCTTGCGCTTCACCCGCACGAGCCGCTGCGACATCGTCGCTTCCGGGACGAGGAAGGCGCGGGCGATCTCGGCGGTGCTGAGCCCGGCGAGCGTGCGCAGCGCGAGCGCGACCTGGGCTTCGGTGGCCAGCGCCGGGTGGCAGCAGGTGAAGATCAGCCGCAGCCGGTCGTCGGGCACGTCGCTGTCGCCGGTGTCGGGGTCTTCGGGGATGTGCATGCGGCCGGCCTCCCGGAGCTTGGCGGCGCCGAGGGTCTCGCGCCGGAGCCGGTCGGTGGCGCGGTTGCGCGCGGCGGTGGTGAGCCAGGCGCCGGGCCGCTTCGGGACGCCGTCGCGGGGCCAGGTGCGCAGGGCGAGCGCGAAGGCCTCCTGCGCGCACTCTTCGGCGAGGTCCCAGTCGCCGGTGATCCGGATGAGCGTGGCCACGACCTGGCCCCACTCCTCGCGGAACGCCTCGGCGACGGCCGTCTCGACGTCCACCACCACACTCCTCCCGGTTGCTGTCACTCCTCCCGACGAACGGCCCGGCCCGGTTTCGACACCTATCCGGTCGCGGCGGCGTGGCAGGCGCCGAACCCTTCGGCGCGCACGACGATCCGGCCGCCTTCGACGCGGACGGCGGTTTCGGTGGCGTCGCTGACCGCGGTGACACCGGCGGCCGCGGCGAGCGTGCCCGAGGCGTCGCAGACGATCCGCAGCCGCGGCTCCCGGGGCGGCGCCACAGCCTGGTCGAGGCAGCCGCGCAGGTCGGCGACGGCGAGGCGGGTCAGCGGGGCGAGTTCGCCGCGGTCGCTGGTGACGAGCGCGACGGTGACGTCGGCGCCGGTGCGGACGGCTTCCTCGAAGGCGGCGGCGCGGTGCAGGCCGAGGACGGTGACGACGCCGTCGCCGGGCCGGACGGTCTCGCCGGTGAGCAGGTCGGTCCCGGCGGGCGGGTGCCACGGCTCGTCGACGCGCCGGGGCCGGGAGGTGATCGGCGGTTCGGCCGGCCAGTCGTCGTCGAGCCCCAGCTCCAGGAGCCGCTCGCAGACGGTGACGATGTGGAACGGCTCGCCGAAGCCCGGTGCGGCGGCCGCGAGCTGGCTCGCGCCGTGCAGCGTGGTCAACGCGGCTTCGGCGACGCGCACCAGGCGTCCGCCCGGGCGGAGGCGTTCGAGGGCGAGGCCGAGCAGGATCGCGTCGACCCGCATGAGCTGCGCGAACGGCCGGCGGGTGTGCTCGTCGGTGAGGATCTCCGGCAGCAGGTCGCGGGTGAGCCGGGCGTCCTCGCTGTCGCTGTCGGTGGCCAGGGGGAGCCGAGCCACCCAGGCGCGGGCGAACGCGGCCAGGGCGTCCGACGCGCTGGGGTGCGACAGCGGAGTGGCGAGCCGGGGTGCGTGTTCGGCGAGGTCGGCCAGTACCGCGAAGTACAGAGCGCGTTTGCCGGGGAAGTTGGAGTAGACGGCGCCGCGGGTGAGCTCGGCGCGCTCGGCGATGACGTCGATCTTGGCGTCGCGGAAGCCGCGCCGGGCGAACTCGTCCCGGGCGGCGGAAAGCACCTTCGCGCGGTTGCGCACCTGCGTTTCCGCTCTGCTGAGTCCGGCCATCGTCCTCCTTGCCCCGGTGTTGCCGGTCAAGATACCGTGACCATCCAGATGACAAGACCATCTGATCTTACCATTTGGAGTCCCCGATGATCCCCGAGATCGACCTGACCGACCTCAAGGTGCTCACCGACCCGTTCACCGCCTACGACCAGGCGCGGGAGGCGAGTGCGGTGGCGCGGCTGGTGATCCCCGGCTTCGGCCCGTTCTGGGCGCTGACCCGCTACGCCGAGGCCCGCGCGATGCTGAGCGACCCGCGGTTCGAGGTGAAGCCGGAGAGCTTCATGCGCCCGCCGGGCATCCCCGAGCACTGCCTTGAGTACATGCGGACCATGGCCGAGCAGGACGGCGTCGAACACCTGCGGCTGCGACGGCTGGTGGCGCCCGCCTTCACCCCGAAGCGGGCCGCGCAGTTCCGCCCGCGGCTGGCGGCCATCACCGGACACCTGCTCGACGAGCTGCCGTCCCATGCCGAGGACGGCGTCGTCGACCTGGTCCCGCACTTCGCCCGGCCGCTGCCGATGGACGTCATCTGCGAGCTGGTCGGCATCCCCGCGGCGGACCGGCCGCGCTGGCGCGAGTACGGCGCCGCGGTCGCCGGCGGGGTGGGCCAGGACTTCCTCGCGGCCATCCCGGTGATCATCGAGGGCGCGAAGGACGTCGTCGCGCGCAGCCGCGCCGAGCCGGGTGACGACCTCATCGGCGACCTCGTCCGCGCCCAGGACGGTGACCGGCTCACCGACACCGAGCTGGTCACCCTGGTCTGGCACCTCATGCTGGCCGGGCAGACGCCGGTCAACCTCATCGCCAACGCCGTCGAAGCCCTGCTCACGCACCCGGACCAGCTCGCGCTGCTGCGCGCGGATCCGGCGTTGTGGCCGGGTGCGGTCGAGGAGCTGATGCGCTGGTGCAGCCCGCAGCTGCTGACCACGCCGAGGTTCGCGCGCGAGGACGTCGAGATCGACGGCACCCTGATTCGGGAGGGTGAGCGGGTGACCGCGGCGATGGTGGCCGCCGACCGTGACCCGCGGGTGTTCGACGGCGCCGACCGGCTCGACGTCACCCGGTCCGGGCCGGCGCAGCTGGGGTTCTCGCACGGCCCGCACTTCTGCCTGGGCGCGTCGATCGCGCGGGTGCAGGCGGAGGTGGCGTTGTCGGGACTGTTCACGCGGTTCCCGGACCTCGCGCTGGCGGTCGACGACGTGCCGCGCGCGCCCGACGGCGGGACCTGGCGGCCGTCGGCGCTACCGCTGACCCTCTGAGCGGGCGTTGATCAGCGTCTCGATGCCGTCGAGGACGCGGGCGAGGCCGAAGTGGAAGCTGTGGGCGGCGTCGGACGCGGCGTTGTGCGTCTCGCCGGCGGCCTGGCCGACGCGGGAGGCAAGGGGGTAGTTCGCCGCGTCGGCGGCCGGGATGCCGGCCAGCACCGGCGCGGCGCGCGCCCACCACTGCGCGTCGGTCAGGCCACTGGCGCGGACCAGGCGGGCGGCGTCGACCGAGGTGCGCGCGGTGGCGCGGACGAGGCCGTTGACGATGGTGATCACGGAGTCCATCTCGACGTCGTCCAGGCCGATGCCGTCGATCGCGCGCAGCTCGTGCTCGTACCTGGCGAAGGTGTGCGGGCCCAGGACCGAGCGGGTCGTGGCGGCTTCCAGCAGCCAGGGGTGGCGGTGGAAGTGGGCCCAGGCCGCTTCGGCGATGGCGGTCAGCGCCGCGCGCCAGCCGAGGCCGGGTTCGGGGGCCGGCAGCTCGCCACGGGCGTGGTCGATCATCAGCTCGACGAGCTCGTCCCGGCCGGGGACGTAGGTGTAGAGCGACATGGGGGAGACGCCGAGGTGGTCGGCGACGCGGCGGATCGTGACGGCGTCGAGGCTGTCGGCGTCGGCGATCGTGATGCCGGCCTTGACGACGTCGGCCGTGGTCAGCTTGGGTTTCGGGCCGCGTCGCGGGGGCGCGGAGACGCCCCAGAGCAGCTCGATCCCCCGTCGCGGGTCACTGCCGCCGTCGTCCTCGGTGCTCACGCCGCTCATTCTGCCCACTCGATCCCCGTACGACGTACAGAGTTGTGCTAACCTCTTCTTCGTACACAGTACAGAATTAAGGGGGAAGATGACTCCGCAGATCCAGGCCGAGGGACTCCGCAAGCGCTACGGCGCCGCGTACGCCCTCGACGGGTTCGATCTGTCGGTCCCGGCCGGCACGCTGCACGGCCTGCTGGGACCCAACGGCGCGGGCAAGACCACCGCCGTCCGCGTCTTGAGCACACTCCTGCGGCACGACGACGGCGTCGCGCGCGTGGCCGGCTTCGACGTCGCCACCGAACCGGCGAAGGTCCGGGCGGCGATCGGCGTCGTCGGCCAGCAGACCGCCGTCGACGAACTGCTCTCCGGCCGGCAGAACCTCGTGTTGTTCGGCCGGCTGCACCACCTCGGCCGCCGCGAGGCCACCCGCCGCGCCGACGACCTCCTGGCGCGGTTCGACCTCGCGGACACCGGGTCGAAGCCGGTGTCCGCGTACTCCGGGGGCATGCGGCGACGCCTCGACCTGGCCGCGTCCCTGCTCGCGGCCCCGCGGGTGCTGTTCCTCGACGAGCCGACGACCGGGCTGGACCCGCGCAGCCGCATCGAGGTCTGGCGCGCGGTGCGGTCCCTGGTGGCCGACGGCACGACCGTCCTGCTCACCACCCAGTACCTCGAAGAAGCCGATCGGCTGGCCGACCGGATCTCGCTCGTCGAGCACGGCCGCGTCATCGCGGAAGGCAGCCCGGCCGAGCTGAAGGGGTCCCTCGGTGCGACCCGGATCGAGCTGGTGCTGACCGATCCGGACGTCGTGGGCGCGGCGACGGCGTTGCTCGCCCGGGTCACCGGGGCCGAGCCGGTCACCGAGGAGCTGCGGGTGAGCGCGCCGGCGGCGCCGTCGATGCTGACCGACGTCGTGCGCGAGCTGGCGGTGACCGAGCTGGCGTTCGCCGACGTGGCCCTCCGGCACCCGACGCTCGACGAGGTGTTCCTGGAGCTGACGGGGGTGACGCGATGACCTGGGCGATCACCGACGGCTGGACGCTGACCCAGCGCTACCTCGCGCACCTGGCCCGGCGTCCGGCCCGGCTCGTCACCGTGGTGGCGTTCCCGATCCTGATGGTGCTGATCTTCGCCTACCTGCTCGGTGGCGGGATGACCGTGCCGGGCGGCGGCTCCTACCGCGAGTTCCTGATGCCGGGGATGTTCGGCATGACCATGGCGTTCGGCCTGTCGGGCACGATGATCGCGGTGCTCGACGACGCCACCAAGGGCGTCACCGACCGCTTCCGGTCGCTGCCGATGGCGCCGTCGGCGGTGCTCACCGGCCGGGTCGCCGCGGACCTCGTCAACGCCGTCCTCGCGCTGGCCGTGCTGGTGGGCTGCGGGTTCGCGGTCGGCTGGCGCCCGCACGGCAGCCTCGGCGAGACGCTGTCCGCGCTCGCGCTGCTGCTCCTGCTGCGGGCCGCGCTGGTGTGGGCCGGGATCTACCTGGGCCTGCTGACCACGGACCCGTCGATGGTGACGCTCGCCCAAACGCTGGAGTTCCCGTTCGGGTTCCTCTCCAGCGCGTTCGTCGCGACCGCGACGATGCCGGCGTGGCTGGGAACCGTGGCCGAGTGGAACCCGTTGTCCTCCACGGTGACAGCGGCGCGGGTCCTGTTCGACAACCCGGGGGTGGTGGGGACGTCCTGGGTGAGCACGCACCCGGTGGTGATGGCGGTGGTCTGGCCGCTGGTCCTGCTCGCGGTGTTCGTGCCGCTGTCCGTGCGCCGATTCGGGAGGCTGGGGAACTGAACGCCGATTTCCTGCCGGGGGAACCGCCACGAGCGGGCCACCTGGTGCTCGACGACAAGTCACTGTCCATAGCGGACGGTCTGCGGACGTTGCTCGCGAGCGACGACCCGGAGCCGTCCGCGGTGTTCTGGGCGACGGCAGCGAAGGCCGCGCTGCGGCTGGTCGCCGCGGGACGGCTG
The DNA here is from genome assembly GCF_035975215.1 of Amycolatopsis sp. NBC_01307. Lineage (NCBI taxonomy): Bacteria > Bacillati > Actinomycetota > Actinomycetes > Pseudonocardiales > Pseudonocardiaceae > Amycolatopsis > Amycolatopsis sp. NBC_01307. Next base: position 3,078,499 of record NZ_CP108403.1, read on the forward strand.
CTGCCGGGGGTCACCGAGGCCGGGCACGACGCCTGGCGCGTCGGCCCCCTGCAGCCGGCGGAGGCCGCGTGGCTGCGTGACCTGGCCGCCGCGATGCCTGCCGATGACCGGGCGCCGGGGCCGCTGCTGCGGGCGTTCCTCGACGCCGTCGCCGACACACTGCCCCGCACGCCCGCCGCGGCGAAGGCCGCCGGGACGAAGTTGTTCGCCGCGGTCGCGCCCCAGCGGGCCGACGCCGTGCGCGACTGGGCGGACGAGCTGGCCGCGGGCCTCGACTCGGGCATCCGGGTGTCGTTGCGCGTCGAGGCCCCCGACGGCTTCGACGCCGGCCGCTACCGGGCCGTGGTCCAGGTGCACAGCCTCGCCGATCCCGGGCAGATCGCGGACGCCGCGGAGCTGTGGGAGACGGGCCGGTTCGGGCCGCGGGCCCGCATCGACGTCGTGCTGGCGTTGCGGCGGGGCGCGCAGGTGTGGCCGGCGCTGAGCCCGCTGCTCACCTCGGCCGCCCCGGACGAGCTGGCGCTCGCCGGCGACGACCTCACCGAGCTGGTCGCGGCCGCAGCCCCACGGCTGACGGCGACCGGGATCGACGTGCACTGGCCCGCCGAGCTGGCCGGTTCGCTCACCGCACGGGCCGTCGTGGCCGCCGGGGACGCCCCGGGTGACCTGCCGTCGTTCTTCGGCGGCGGCCGGGCCCTGGCCTTCGACTGGCAGCTCGCGCTCGGCGACGAGGTCCTGACCGAGGCCGAACTGGACGCCCTCGCCGAGGCGCGACGTCCGGTGGTGCGGCTGCGCGACCGCTGGGTACTGATCGACCCGGCGTTCGCGGCGAAGGCCCGCGAGCGGACGCTCAAGCCGCTGACCCCGGTCGACGCGCTCGGTGCCGTGCTGAGCGGCACCACCGAGATCGACGGCGAGCACGTCGAGGTCGTCACCGAAGGCTGGCTGGCCGACCTGCGGGAACGCCTGGCCGCGCCACCGCAACCGCCGGTGCCGCCGTCCGGGCTGGCCGCGTCGCTGCGGGACTACCAGCTGCGTGGGCTGCAGTGGCTGGCCACCGTCACCGAGCTGGGGCTCGGCGGGTGTCTCGCCGACGACATGGGCCTGGGCAAGACGGTCACGCTGATCGCGCTGCACCTGCACCGGGCGGCCGGCCCGACGCTGGTGGTGTGCCCGGCGTCGCTACTGGGCAACTGGGAACGCGAGATCCGGCGGTTCGCCCCGGGCGTGCCGGTGCGGCGCTTCCACGGTGCGGCCCGCTCGCTCGACGACGTCGAGGACATCGGCGGCTTCGTCCTGACGACCTACGGGACGCTGCGGACCGATCCCGCGCCGCTGGCCGGCGTGCGGTGGGGGCTGCTGGTCGCCGACGAGGCCCAGCACGTCAAGAACCACCGCTCCAGCACGGCGAAGGCGTTGCGGCTGGTGCCCGCGTCGGCGCGGGTGGCGTTGACCGGCACGCCGGTGGAGAACACGCTCTCGGAGCTGTGGGCGATCCTCGACTGGACGACGCCGGGGCTGCTGGGGTCGCTCTCGGAGTTCCGGGCGCGCTGGGCGAAGCCGATCGAAGCGGGTGACCCGGTGACGGCGGAACGGCTCGGCCGGTTGCTGCGGCCGTTCCTGTTGCGGCGCCGCAAGTCCGACCCGGGGATCGCGCCGGAGCTGCCCGCGAAGACCGAGACGGACCGGCCGGTGGCGCTCAGCCCGGAGCAGGTGGCGCTGTACGAGGCGGTCGTGCGGGAGATGATGGCCGACATCGCCGCGAGCGACGGCATGGCGCGGCGCGGCCGGATCGTGAAGCTGCTGACCGCGTTGAAGCAGATCTGCAACCACCCGGCCCAGTACCTCAAGGCACCCGGCGGGCGCTCCGGCAAGCTGGAGCTGCTCGACGAGCTGCTGGACACCATCCTCGCCGAGGGCGGCGCGGTGCTGGTGTTCACCCAGTACGTCGCGATGGCCCGGCTGCTGGAGCAGCACCTGGCCGCGCGCGGGATCGGCACGCAGCTGCTGCACGGCGGTACGCCCGTGCCGCGGCGCGAGGAGCTGGTCGAGCGCTTCCAGGCCGGCGCGGTGCCGGTGTTCCTGCTGTCGCTCAAGGCGGCGGGCACCGGGCTGAACCTGACGCGCGCCGATCACGTCGTGCACTTCGACCGCTGGTGGAACCCCGCCGTCGAAGACCAGGCGACCGACCGGGCGTACCGGATCGGGCAGACCCGGCCGGTGCAGGTGCACCGGCTCGTCGCCGAGGGCACGGTCGAGGACCGGATCGCGGCGATGCTGCGGGAGAAGCGGGCCCTGGCCGACGCGGTGCTGGCCGGGGGCGAGGCGGCGCTGACCGAACTGTCCGACACCGAGCTCGCGGAGCTCGTCGAACTGAGGAGCCGCGGATGAACGACGACCGCGTGCGGGGCTTCCCCGCGTTCGGGACGACCGGGACGCGCGGGCGGTTCGCGACGTCGTGGTGGGGCCGGGCCTGGGTGAGCGCGATGGAGGACACCGCGCTGGATCTGCGGCAGCTCAAGCAGGGCCGCCGGTACGCCGCGGCCGGGCTGGTCGGGCCGATCACGGTGAGCCCGGGCCGGATCGCGGCCGTGGTCGATGACGTGGACGGCGGCCCGTACCGCACCCAGCTCACGCTGGCGGAACTGTCCGAAGGGGACTGGGTGCGCTTCCTCGACCGGGTCGCCTCGCGTGCCGGGCACCTGGCGGCGTTGCTGGACCGGGACATGCCGCCCGACCTGGTGGCGGCGGCCGACGACGCCGGTGTCCACCTGCTGCCGGTGATCGGCGACCTCGACCCGGAGTGCGACTGCCCGGGCTGGGAGCTGCCGTGCAAGCACGCGGCGGCGTTGTCGTTCCAGGCGTCGTGGCTGCTGGACGCCGACCCGTTCGTGCTGCTGCTGATGCGCGGCATGGGCGAGCGGGAGATCCGGGAAGAGCTGGAGAGCCGCACCGCGCCCCGCGAAGACGTCTCCGCCGACGCCGACCGGACGCCGGGAGAGCTGCCCGACCTGGCGGAGTTCCGGCCCGCGGGGGCGCCGTCGATCCCGGCGGCGCCCGGGGTGCCCGCCGAGGCGTTCGCGCTGCTGGTGGCCAACGCCGTGACGCAGGCCGGCGCGGTGCTCGCGGGGGAGCCGTGGCCGGGACGACGACAGGACACGATCCGGCTGGCGGCGGAGTTCCCGGCCGCGCGGCTGGGTGACGGCCCGGAGTTCGACCGGGCAGTGGCGGCGTGGACGCACGGTGGCCGTGCCGGGCTCGACGTGCTCGACACGACGTGGACGCCGCCGAAGCCGGTGCTCGCGGCCGCGCGGGCCGCGCTCGCCGACGTCGACCCGGTGTTCGAGCGCAACCACTGCACGCTCGGCGAGACGCAGCTGCGCCTGGACCACCAGGGACGGTGGCACCCCTACCGCCGCGAAGACGGCGTGTGGTGGCCCGCCGGGCCGCCGGAGACCGACCCCGGTCTGCTGCTGGGCTGAAAGCGCCGTAATTCCCGGTATCCAGCGCGAACCTCGCTGTCTCCTGTCCCGTGACGGCGGCTTCCGCCGGGCCACTGGGGGTGCGGGCGCGCGGGCTCCTCCCGCGCGCCCGCCCGGTCCTTTCTGTCGGTGCCCGGCGCTAGCGTGCGCGGCATGGACCTCGCCGCCGATCTGCACCGCTACCTCCAGGACTCGCGGAACAGCCTGCTCGCGTCGCTGGACGGGCTGAGCGAGTACGACGTCCGCCGGCCCATGACGCCGACGGCGACCAACCTGCTGGGCCTGGTCAAGCACCTGGCCGGCGTCGAGTTCGGGTACCTCGGCGACAGCGTCGGCCGCCCCACTCCGGTGCCACTGCCGTGGGTCGAAGACGCGTCGATCTGGGACAGCGCGGACATGTGGGCCACGGCCGAGCAGACCCGCGAGGAGCTGGTCACCCTCTACCGCCGGGCGTGGCAGCACTCCGACGAATCGATCGCCCAGCTGCCCCTGGACGCCCCGGCATCGGTCTCGTGGTGGCCGGAAGAGCACCGGCGGACGACGTTCGGCTCCCTGCTGGTGCGCGTCGTGGCCGAGGCCGCGCAGCACGCCGGCCACGCCGACATCATCCGGGAGACGATCGACGGCCGCCCGGGCGCCGACCACGACGTCGCCGGCGACGCGGACTGGTGGACCCGCCACCTCACCCGCGTCCAGGAGGCCGCCGACCAGCACGCCCAGCCGAGGTCGTGAGTGGTTAGGGCGGTTAGAACCGCCCTAACCACTCACGACCGGGGTGACCGCGTAGTCCTTGACCGTCATCGAGTCGTGCATCCGCACGCCGCCGGTGTTGAGCTTCGCGATCGCCCGGGTCAGCCCGGCCGGCAACGCCGACACCAGCTGCCCGCCCCGCGCGAGCGCCCAGACCCCGGCGCGCGAACCCGGGATCAGGCTCCGGGCCGCGCCGAGCGCGAAGGCCCGGCTTTTGCGGACCAGGTCGCCCATCTCCCGTTCGTAGGCGGCGAACGCCCGCGTGTGGTCACCACCCGCCGCGGCCAGCTCGCCGGCCAGGACGTACGCGCCGAGCACGGCGAGGCTGGTGCTGCCGCCGACGGCCGGGCCCGGGCAGTACCCGGCGTCGCCGACCAGGGTGACGCGGTCCCGGGACCAGGTGTCGCGCTGCAGCTGCGTGATCGAGTCGAAGTAGAACGTGCGCTCGCCGGCCAGCTCGGCCAGCCAGCCGTCGACCTGCGGATGCATCCCGGCGAAAGCTTCCCGGAGCAGTAGCTTCTGCCGCGCGACGTCGCGGTGGTGGTAGTCGAGCGGCTCGTCGCGGCGGAAGAGGAACACCGCGCGGGCCTCGTCCATGTGCCGGGCGCTGTAGATCGCCGCGGTGCGCCCGGCGCCGAGGTGGGCGACGGTCTCACCGTCGAGGCCGAGGGTGTCGGGCAGGGACAGGACCGCGAGGTAGGCGCCGATGAACCGCGTCTGCCCGGCTTCCTCGCCGAAGACCAGGCGCCGCACGTTCGAGTGCAGGCCGTCGGCGCCGACGACGACGTCGAACTTCCGGGACGCGGCGTGGTCGAAGGTCACCGAACCGTCGGGGGAGATGGCGGTGATCGAGTCGCCGAACAGGTACTCGACGTCGTCGCGGCCGGCGTCGTAGTAGATCTCGCTGAGGTCGTCGCGCATGACCTCGACGTGCCGGTCGGAGGTGGCCTGGAAGAGCTTCGCCAGGTCCACCCGGGTCGGCCGGCGCGCGCCTTCCCGGTGCAGCGTCATCCGGGTGGTGCCGGTGGCCAGGGCCTCGACCCGCGGCAGCACGCCCATCCGTTCGGTGATGTCCATGGCCGGGCGGAAGAGGTCGACGGCGTGGCCGCCGGTCTTGCGCAGCGCCGGCGCGCGTTCGACGACGGTGACGTCGAAGCCGTACCTGGTGAGCCAATAGGCCAGCACCGGACCCGCGATGCTGGCTCCCTGGACGAGTATCCGCATGAGCACCTCCCTGACTTAACGGTAGGTAAGGTGTACCACGAGTCCTTACCTATCGTTAAGTCAGTTATGCTGGACCGGTGCCGAAACCCTCCTCCGACACCAAGCAGCGCATCCTGGCCACCGCGCGCGACCTGTTCACCCAGCAGGGCGTCCAGCGCACCAGCCTCCAGGACATCGCCGACGTCCTCGGCATCACCAAACCCGCGCTGTACTACCACTTCCAGTCCCGCGAAGACCTGGTGCGCAGCATCGTCCAGCCCCTGCTCGACGACGGCGAGAAGTTCCTGGTGGAGCAGGAAGCCCGGGGCGACGCGCCGGTGCGGGAGCTCATCGAGGGGTTCTTCGACTTCAACTACCGGCACCGCGAAGACGTCATCATGCTGCTCACCGAGACGCCGACCCTGGCCGACCTCGGGCTCATCGACAAGGCCCTGGCCTGGCGCACCCGGCTCACCGAGCTGATCAGCGGCCCCGAACCCACCCTCGAACAGGCCGCCCGCGCGATCCTCGCCCTCGGCGGCCTGCAGGACGTCTGCATGCAGTTCCCCGACGCCCCCGTCGACGAACTGAAGGCCGCGGCGGTCACCGCGGCCCTCGACGCCCTCGGCCGCTAGCGGACCGCGGCACGCTCGATGATCGCGCCCGTGTCGACGCCGGCCGGCAGCGTGCCGAACGCGATACCCCAGTCACCGCCGAAACGCGACGCGCAGAACGCGTCCGCCACCGCCGGGTCGCCGTGGCGCACCAGCAGCGAACCCTGCAGCACCAGCGCCAGCGACTCCACCAGCCGCCGCGCCCGGTACTCGATCCCGTCCAGGTCGGTCAGCTCCTTGCGCACCCGGTCGACGGCGTCGTCCAGCCGCGCGTCACCCCCGGCGGCCAGCTCGACCTCCTCGAAGAACGCCGCCACCGACTCCGGCTGCCGGCCCATCGCCCGCAGCGCGTCCAGCGCCGCGACGTTGCCCGAGCCCTCCCAGATCGACATCAGCGGCGCCTCGCGGTAGAGCCGCGGCATGCCGGACTCCTCCACGTACCCGTTGCCGCCGAAGCACTCCAGCGCCTCCGCCGCGTGCGCCGGCGCCCGCTTGCACACCCAGTACTTCGACACGGCCAGCCCGAGCCGCCGGAACGCCTGCTCCCGCGGGTCGCCGGGCCGGTCGCCCGCGGCCGCGAGCCGCATCGCCACCGTCGTCGCCGCTTCGGACTCCAGCACCAGGTCGGCCAGCACGTTCGCCATCAGCGGCTGGTCGACCAGCGCCTTGCCGAACGCGTAGCGGTGGGTGGCGTGGTGCACCGCGCGCACCGCGCCCAGCCGCATCCCCGACGCGCTGCCGAGCGCGCAGTCGAGGCGGGTGTTGTTGACCATCTCGATGATCGTGCGGACCCCGCGGCCCTCTTCGCCGACGAGCCAGCCGACGGCGTGGTCGTACTCGATCTCCGACGACGCGTTCGACCGGTTGCCCAGCTTGTCCTTCAGCCGCTGCAGCCGGATCGGGTTGAGCGAGCCGTCGGGCAGGACGCGGGGGAGCAGGAAGCACGACAGCCCGCCCGGCGCCTGCGCCAGCGTGAGGAACATGTCGGACATCGGCGCGGAGGTGAACCACTTGTGCCCGACCAGGGTGTAGCTGCCGTCCGCGGACGGCGTCGCCGTGGTCGTGTTCGTGCGGACGTCCGAGCCGCCCTGCTTCTCGGTCATCGACATGCCCGCGATCAGGCCGCGCTTGGACGTCGGCTCCCGCAGCCCGAAGTCGTACTCGGTCGCCGCCAGCAGCGGCTCGTACCGCGCCGCCAGCTCCGGGTTCGCCCGCAGCGCCGGGATCGCGGCGTAGGTCATCGAGATCGGGCAGCTGTGCCCGGCCTCGACCTGGCCCCAGACGAAGAACTTCGCCGCCCGCGCCGCGTGCGCGCCTTCCCGCGGGTCACGCCACGGCGTCCCGTGCAGCCCGTGCTCGACCGCGACGGTCATCAGGTCGTGCCAGTGCGGGTGGAACTCGACCTCGTCGATCCGGTGGCCGTAACGGTCGTGGGTGCGCAGCACCGGCTCGTGCTCGTTGACCAGCCGGCCCCAGTCCTGGGCCAGCTCGCTGCCGGCCAGCCGGCCCAGCTCGTGCACCTCGGCCGCGGCCCAGCCCGCCCCGGCCCGCTCGAGGCCGTCCAGCAGCGCCGGGTCGGCGGCGACGTCGTGGCCGTTGAGCGGCGGGACCTGGTTGACGACGTCATGCGTGGCGGGCATCGGAACCTCCTAGAGCGCGAAGGACGAACGCGCGCAGAGCGCCGACGTCCTGTTCGTTTCCACTGGTCAACGGGCCGATCAAGACCTCGGCGGCAGCCCCCACGAGCGCGGCCGCGGTGATCCGGCCGTCCTGCGGCGGCAGCGAGCCGTCCCGCACGCCGGCGGCGACGTGCTCGGCGACGACGTCGGTGAACGCACGGCGGAACTCGAGCCGTTCGGCGTCGATGAGCGCGTCGACCGGCTCGGCGAGCAGGGCATAAGCCTGCCGGGGAGCCTTCAGGGCGCGCTGGGCGAACGTCTCGAACACGGCCAGGACCCGCTCGGCGGGCTCGTCCAGCCCCGCCGACGCCGCCCGGACCGCCTCGACCTCCCGCGTCACGACCTGCCGGAACACGTGCACGACCAGGTCGGCTTTGGTGGGGAAGTGGCGGTACACACTGCCGACGGCCACCCCGGCCCGCTCGGCGACCGCGGCGACGGAACAGCCGCTGTAGCCGCGCTCGGCCAGCTGGCGCGTCGCGGCGGAGACGATCGTCTCGCGCTGCGCGTCGAGGCGTTCCTGCACCTTCGGGGTACGGCGGTAGGGCACGTCAAGAAGTGAAGCACTGATTCATTGCTTCAGTCAACGCTCCAAGACGGCCTTCGCGCCCCGGACCTCCGCCTCGACGTCGGGTCGCAGCTTGCGCCTCAGCATCGGCTCGAGCAGCGGGCGCAGGGGAGCGGCGAACCCGAACGCGATCCGCCGCGTCACCCGGATCCCGCCGTCGACCGGCACACAGGAGAAGGACGCCTCGAACGTCGACGCCCGGCGCGCCGGGCGGTTCTCCGGCCGGAGAACCGGCCTGTCGGGGAGCACGACGTCGACGCCTTCGCTACTTCCCGGTGACCACACCCACCGCGATCCCCAGGATCGCCGTGTTGTAGACGAACGACACCACGCTGTGCGTCAGCACCGTGTACCGGATCGGCCGCGCCCGCACCTCCACATCGGACGTCGCGAACGACGTCCCCACCGTGAACGCGAAATACGCGAAGTCCAGCAAATTGGGCCGCTCGGTGGCCGGGAACCGCAACCCCGGCTCCGGCGCGGCCTGATAATGCAGGTGCGCATAACGGTCCGCGTACCCGAAGTGCAGCAGGATCCACGCCGCCAGCACCGCCGGCACCGCACTGATCTGCAGCACCGACGCCATCTCGTCGTCCTCGTCGGCGATCGCGTTCGCCACCAGGATCAACCCACCCGCCGTCATCCCGACCACACTCACCACCAGCGTCGCCGCGAAGTTCCACCGACGCCCCAGGAGACTGTGCAACCACGACGGCTCCGCCTCGTCGCCCACCAGCCGGTACCGCCGGATCCGCACCCACCGCGACACGATCGCCACCAGCGCGAACACGTCCCACGCCAGCAGGAACACCACGTCCAGCCCGGTGTTCGGCGCGATCAACCACCCCAGCCCCAGCAACACCAGCAGGAACTCCGCGCACCGGTACCAGATCCTCCGCAGCCACCGCATCGCGCGAAACTAACGGCGCCACGCCCCGACGGCACCCGGGATCACCTGGTCAGGTGGCCCGGGGGACCAGCGCGACCAGATACCGGCAGGGGAGCGACCCCGGGTTCTCGAACACCCGGTCCGGCGCGGACCCCAGCTGCAGGCAGTCCCCGGCGTCCAGCTCGTGCACCTCGGCGCCCTCCCGCATCCGCAGGTGCCCGGCCAGCACCCAGATCTGCTGGTGCAGGAACGTGCTCGCCCGCAACGGCACCGCCGCACCCGCCGGCAGCTCGATCTCCACCAGCTCCAACGGCCGCCCGGACGCGGGGGAGACCGACCGGCGCCGGTACCCGGAATCCGGATCCACCCACACCGGCTGCTCCGCCGCCCGCACCAACCGCCGCTCGTCACCCTCGGCCCGCGCGATCAGCTCCGTCAGCGTCATCCCCAGCGCGGACGACAGCTTCGCCAGCAACGCCGCCGTCGGCTGGACGTCACCCCGCTCGATCTTCCCGATCATCGCCCGGGACACCCCGGAATCCTCGGCCAGCACGGCGACGGACAAGCCTCGGGACGTCCGCGCCGCGTGCACGGTCGCCGCCAGCCGAAGAGTCAGGGGATCGGTCATCACTTGATACTATACGACTCAGTATGGCTACCATAGGAGCCATGAAGGTCCGAGACGCCACACCGGACGACGCAGCCGCCTGCGCCGCCATCTACGCGCCCTACGTCACCGACACGGTGATCTCCTTCGAAACCGAACCACCCGACACCGAAGAAATGACCCGCCGCATCGCCGGCGCGCACGCCTGGCTCGTCCTCGAGGAGGATGGACAAGTACTGGGGTTCGCCTACGCCGGCCCGTTCGCCAAACGCGCCGCGTACCGGTGGTCGTGCGAGACGAGCATCTACCTGGAACCAGGCCGACGCCGCACAGGCGCCGGGCGCGCGTTGTACGAGGCGTTGTTCAGCAGGCTGCGGGAACGCGGATACCGGCGGGCGTTCGCCGGGATGGCGATGCCGAACGACGCGAGCGCCGGGCTGCACCGCGCGCTGGGGTTCGAGCCCGCGGGCGTCTACCGCAAGGTGGGCTGGAAGCACGGAGCCTGGCGTGACGTCGCCTGGGTCCAGAAGGACCTCTCGGACGACGAGGGAGCGCCAGATCCCGGTTACTTGACATAATGTACATTATCGGCACTAGGGCAGTGCCTGCGGCGGACACCCAAGAGGGGCGAAAGAAGCCGAACTCGGCGGGGGTTCTTCGTCAGGACGGCTTCTCCTGAGAGAACGGCCGGGAGTGAAGCGCCAGCGTCGTCGTACGGAGTCTCCTGAGCCTCAGGGGTGCCCAGGGAGGGTTCCTTGGGACTGCGAGAGACATCCCCTGGAGCCGCGGATCCGATGTCCCGTCACCCGACCGTAAAACGTCACGGTGACGAAACTAGAGCACGCAATGCTAGGCCGAACGCACGTCGTCGGGACTTGACGGGCTCATCGGGAGCCATCCTCCGGGTCTGCCCTCGGCCAGCTTTCAGGCCTGGACGCCCTCAAGCGACAGTCGAACATGTGTGCGCATGTCCCGCGGGGTGTCAGATGAGCCGTCAGAGGGCCTCGAAGGCCGTCAGGCGAGATCCGGGATCCCCCGGGAGCGAATTCCCGTCGATTCCGACATTTCATGCATAATTGCCATTATGCATGAAATGTCGGAACCCGGTGAGCGGAATTGTCGGTGCCGTACGGTACAAGATCCACCATGAAGGTTTCCGAGGCCCAGCAAGCCTTCTTCGCCGCCCGCCGGCCGCGCAAGGACTCGCCGCACACCACTGACGCCTACCGCCGGGATCTGGCCGGGATCACCACTCTCCTGGTTTCGGAGCTCGGCCGCCCCGCCGAGGACCTGGCGGTCGCCGACCTCACCGGGCAGGCGCTCCGGTCGGTGTTCGGGGTGTTCGCGGACGGGCACGCGAAGAGCTCGGTGCTGCGGGCCTGGTCGACGTGGAACCAGTTCCTGACGTTCTGCGTGGCAGACGGGCTGCTGGCGGGCAACCCGATGGGTGCGGTGGCGCGGCCGCGGACGCCGGCGTTGACGCCGAAGCCGTTGCGGGGCGAGGAAACCCCGGAGCAGCTCCTGTCGGCGGCGGCCGCCGGTTCGCGGCGGGCGCGGGACCCGTGGCCGGAGCGGGACGTGCTGGTGATCGCGCTGGGGCTGGTGGCGGGGTTGCGGGCGGCGGAGATGCGGGCGCTGACGCCGCGGTCGCTGGTCGGGCGCGCCGGTGAGCTGCGGCTGCACGTGAAGGGGAAGGGCAGCCGGGATCGGTCGATCCCGGTGCAGCCGGTGCTGGCGGAGCTGATCGAGCGGTACCGGGAGTCGTGCCGGGTGCGGTTCCCGGGGGTGCGGTCCTCCCCTGGTTCGCCGTTGCTGGTGGACCGCGCAGGCGAGCCGATCGGCCGGGGCGCGCTGGAGTACCTGGTGAAGTCGTGTTACCGGGGCGCGGGTCTGCACGACCGGGTGCCGGTGGGCGCGAACCTGCACGCGTTGCGGCACACGTTCGCGACGCGCTTGGCGGAGGACGGCGCGACGGCATCGGAGATCATGGCGCTGCTGGGTCACGCGAGCTTGGCGACGAGCCAGAACTACATCGAGGCAACAGGCCGAGAGCAACGCGCGGCGGCGGCGAGCAACCGCACGTACCGCGCCCTGGACGGCTTGAGCTGACCGTGGTTCTGCGGGTTGGGGCTATCGAGCGAGCCCGGTCAGCTGAGTTCTGCGAACTACAGGAACAGGTTAGTCGCGCAGGCCGCGCGAACGGCCCGTTCGCTCCACGTGAGGCGCGACCGACGCATGCCTAGAGCAGACTGCGCCCTGACCGAGTGTCCCCCGTCAGCTTTGTGCTGGGTCGGTCGGGAGTCCCCTGAGCGGCCGCGCCGAGCCGAGCGCGCCGCTCGGCTCTTTTGAAGGGACCTCGCGGGAGTGGTCTTCTTGTGCGCTACCTCAGCACTCGCTCCCCTGGCCTGTCCGTGACATGCCCCCGGTGAGCGAGCCGCCCGTTGGCTCCCTGTCGCACGCGCGAACGGGCCAGTTGCGCTCTGCCCCTACGCGCCGCGACTGCCGTACATCTGTCCGCTTGAGCGCTACCTCACACGTGAACAGTCATCAGGGCACGCCGCCGTGGGTCAGCGGAGTTGTTCGAGGTCCTTGGCTGCGCGGGCGATGTCGGCGGCGAGGCCGCGCAGCTCTCCCGCGTCGGCTCCGTCGTCCGCCGCGGTGACGATGTCCTCGGCGGCGCAGCGGAGCTGGAACAGGCGATCTTGCAGTGCGGCGATCTCCGTGTCGGAGAGCACGACCGCGTCTTCGGGGAGGCCGCTGCGTTGCAGGGCGGTCCGGCGTTCGTAGGCGCGTTGGCGGCAGGACTGGCCGCAGTAGCGCCGGCGGCGGCCGACGTTGCCGCCTTCGGGGAGGCGTCGGCCACACCAGCCGCAGTGCTTCGGGGCGCCGCGGCGGGCCGGGGCCAGGTCGTCCACGGGTGGCTGGGCTAGTTCGGCGGCTTCCCTCACCCGGGAGACCCTAGCTGGCCATCGTCTGCTCATGCCGGGGTCATGGCGGAAGTGCACACTTGGGGGATGCGCGCGTCCTTCCCGTACCTGGCCGATCCGCTCCCCCGTGCCTTCGCGCACCGTGGCTGGCACCTCGACGAGCTGGCGGGGCTGGAGAACTCGCTGCCGGCGTTCCAGCGGGCGTTCGCGGAGGGGTACCGCTACATCGAGACGGACGTGCACGCGACGGCGGACGGTGTGGTGGTCGTGCACCACGACACGCACCTGGACCGGACGACGGACGGGTCGGGGGCGATCGCGTCGCAGACGTGGGCGCAGCTGAAGAACGTGAAGGTCGGGGGCGAGGTCGCGTTGTCGCGGCTGGAGGACGTGCTGGAGGAGCTGCCGGAGGCGCGGTTCAACGTCGACGTGAAGGTCGATCAGGCCGTGGAGCCGTTCGTGGACGTGCTGGAGCGGACGGGTGCGCGGGACCGGGTGGCGGCGGCGTCCTTCTCGGACGCGCGGCTGGCTCGGTTGCGGAAGCTGGCGGGGCCGGAGCTGGTGACGGCGGTCGGGCCGCGGTCGGTGCTGGCCCTGTGGGCGCGCGGGAAGCTGCCGTTGCTGCCGCTGGGCGGGCTGGTGCTGGGGGTGATGGCGCAGGTGCCGGTGCGGCAGGGGGCGTTGCGGGTGGTGGACAAGTCGTTCGTGTCGATGGCGGGGCGGTCCGGGATCGAGGTGCACACGTGGACGATCGACGATCCGGCGGAGATGCGGACGCTGCTGGACCTCGGGGTGCACGGGATCGTGACGGACCGGCCGGACCTGCTGCGTGAGGTGCTGATCGAGCGGGGCACCTGGCAGCAGGCGTGACGGGAATTTTGTCCACCTGTTCGCCGGAGTGACCGGTTCGCGCCGGTCTCGCTAGCGTGGGTTTCCGCCCGGTTCCGGGCTTCCTTGGGGAGGGAATCCATGCGAAGACGTGCTGTTGTGCTGCTCTGCGCCGTGCCGGCGTTGCTGGGTCTGGTCGCTGTGCCGGGTGCGGCGGCGGGGCCGCCGCCGAATTCGGAGCCCTACACGGCTCCGGTGGATCAGCCGTTGTCGCTGGACGAGTGTCATGTGGACACGCGGCACGGCTATTACGTGAAGAGCGCCTTCGGGGCGTGCTGGTTCACGGAGCTGAAGTTCGCGCACTACGCGTGCCCGGAGCCGGCGTGCGGGGTGGACGGGACGGCGTCGGCGTACGTGTTCTCGACGCTGAACGTGCTGAAGGACTCGCGGCGGGTGGCGATGGCGCACCGGCTGGTGAACTGGCGGACGGACAACGTGGCGGACACGGCGCGGTTCGGGGTGTCGATTCTGTGCGGGCCGCCGACGGGTGGCGCGGGGTTCTGTGACCGGTCGGTCGTGCCGGTGGTGAAGAGCATCGCGGAGTGGAGGGCGGCTCCCGACGTCACGGAGGTGTTCTCCCTGGACGGCGAGGATCCGCCGGCCACGGGGGCTTCGGCGGAGGTGGCCGCGGAGAAGCGGACGTCCTACACGGTGTCGTCGCGGCTGGTGGCGGAGACGGACGGCCGGTTCACGTTGACCGGGTCGTCGATGGGGACGGGTGTGCGGTGCGACGTGGCGCGGCAGCTGGATCCGGCGTACGTGCGGGGTGCGGACTGCGTGCTGCGGACGTGGTTCACGCCGATGTTCGACTTCTCGGCGGGTGAGCTGCCGATCGCGGAGACGGGGCGGTTCGTGCGGGACGTCGCGCCGGCCGGGCGGTACGCGGGTTATCCGGGGACGTCGGGTGGGTCGGCCGGGTTCACCGGGCCGCAGAACCGGTTGTTCTACGATGTCGCGGCGCGTGAGGCGCACCGGGTGGCGGCGGAGGCGAGGTGTGCGAGTACGTGGGGGCCGTTCTGGAACCGGCACTCGGGTGGGCTGACCAACGTGTGCGGTGCGTATCCGGTCGACGAGAGCGTGCAGGGTGCTTCGGCGACGTCGTCGTTCACGGTGCGGCCGGTGCTGGACACCGACCACGCGGAGTTCCAGCGGCGGTTCACCCGGTTCCTGGCGGAGAACCACGTGCTGGACGGGGACGGGTACTACTTCTATCCCCTGCCGTGATGTCGGGGCCGGGCCGGGGCTGCTCCCCCGGCCCGGCGCCGGCGTCAGCGGGGTGGTTTGCCGTTCCAGGCGGCGTCCCAGGTCTTGGGGCCGAGGAGGCCGGAGTCCTTGATGCCGTTGGCGCGCTGGAGGGCGAGGACGGCTTCCTTGGTCTTCTCGAGGTAGCAGCCGGTGCCGGTGAAGCCGTAGCCGAAGGCGTTCATGCGGAGCTGGAACGTCTTGAGCGGGGCGGCGCAGTCGCCGTAGGCGTAGACGACGCCGGGCCAGGCGGGTTTGCCGCTCGGGGGTGGCGGGGTGGGTGCGGGGGCCGGTCCGCCGCCGCCGATGTAGGCGGAGTCGGCGTAGCTGGGGACGCGCTTGCTGCGGGCGTCGCCGTCGCCGGAGAGCTTGAGCATGCCGGCGCACTGCCAGGGCTGCCAGCCGCGCATCCGGTAGAGGTAGAGGGCGCGGTAGTCCTGTTCGTGGGCGGCGGCCTGGTCGGGGCGGCCGGCGCCGCCGACGCTGCGCCAGGTGGGGAGGTCGAACTGGTAGGCGCCGTAGTAGCCGTTGCCGGTGTTGGTGGCGTAGCGGCCGCTCGACTCGCACATGCGCAGCTTGGCCCAGGCGCTCGACGCGGGGTCCGCGGAGGCGATGGCGGGGACGGTCAGCTGCAGACCCAAAGCGGCGGAGGCGAGAAGCAGGATTCTCGCCACGGTGCGTCGGCGGTTGTGGATCATGCGAGCACAGTAAGAGGGTGCCCCTTTGACCACAAGAGACACACTGCTCGCACGAGTCTCACACGAAACACCGTTCACGCCGCTGAGCGACACGCCGTGACGCGTCGAATGTGATTGCCACGGAAGTGGCGGATGATCACGGTGCGACGAACCGGACACGGTTTCGGCGAACTTCGGGACCGGCGGCGGTACCGCCCAGTAGTCTCCGCGCTGACCTGGACGTTCTTGACCCTGAGGAGCCGTGGATGACGCTGGCCGGAACGCGCTCGACCAAGCGCGAGCGCTGGGGCTGGTATTTCTACGACTGGGCGAATTCGCCGTTCTATTCGTCGACGACGACGGTGTTCGGCGCGCTCTACATGAGCACGATCGCGGCCGAGGACGCGAAGTCGAACTTCACCCTTAACGGGGACCACGCTTGTGTCGACGCGTCCGGCGCGTCGGACACGCTGCACAACTGCGACGTGAGTTTGTTCGGGCTGCACTTCCCGGCCGGCTCGACGTGGGGTTACCTGCTGTCGGTGGCGACCGTGGTGCAGGTGCTGGTGCTGCCGATCGCGGGCGCGGTGGCCGACCGCAGCCGCAACAAGCGGCGGATCCTGGGCGGGTTCGCGTTCCTGGGCGCGGCCGCGGCGGCGGCGATGTTCTTCATGGCCGGGTCGGACTGGCAGCTGGGCGCGGCGCTGTTCATCGTGGCGAACATCGGGTACGGCGGCTCGCTGGTCGTCTACTACTCGTTCCTGGTGGACATCGGCGGGCCGGACGAGCGGGACGACATCTCGGCGAAGGGCTGGGCGTTCGGGTACCTGGGCGGTGGCCTGGCGCTGGCGTTGCAGCTGGGGTTCTACCTCGGCCACGACGCCTTCGGGGTGTCCAAGGGCACCGCGGTGCAGATCTGCTTCCTGACCTCGGGGCTGTGGTGGGCGTTGTTCACCGTTCCCTCGGTGCGGGCGCTCCCCCGCAACCACACGCCGGTGGACGTCGCGCCGGGGACGTCGGTGCTGCGGGCGGGGTTCGGCGAGCTGCGGCGGACGATCGTCTCGGCGAAGGCGTTCCCGCTGACGCTGGCGTTCCTGGGCAGCTACCTGATCTTCACCGACGGGATCACCACGGTGGTGGCGGTCTCGGCGCAGTACGGCAAGGACGAGCTGCGGTTCGGCGACGAAGTGCTGATCATGACGATCCTGGTGATCCAGTTCGTGGCGTACCTGGGTGGCACGCTGCACGGGCTGGTGGCGCGGCGGTACGGGGCGAAGCGGACGATCCTGGGCAGCCTGGTGCTGTGGATCGTGGTGCTGGTCGGGGCGTACTTCATCCAGCCGGGGAAGGTGGCGCAGTTCCTGGCGGTGGCGGTGGGGATCGGGCTGGTGCTGGGCGGGACGAACGCGCTGTCGCGGTCGCTGTTCAGCCAGATGATCCCGCAGGGCAAGGACGCGCAGTACTACTCGCTCTACGTCGTGGGCGAGCGCGGGACGTCGTGGCTGGGGCCGCTGGTGTTCGCGGGGGTCGGGCAGGCGACGGGGTCGTTCCGGCTGGCGATCGTGGCGCTGGTGATCTTCTTCGTGGCCGGTCTGGTGCTGGTCGCGCTGGTCCCGGTGCGGCGCGCGATCGTGGCGGCGGGCAACCGTCCGCCCGAGGTGCTGTAGTCCCCGATAGGGTCGACTGTCGTGACCTCGCTGAACGACCGGGCCTCCGGCCCCGATCCCACGGACGCGCTGTCGTCGGTTCCCGCGGCCGGTTCGCGCCGCGGGACGCCGCCGGTGGGCCGGCTGAAGTTCTGTTACGGGCCGATGGACTGCGGGAAGTCGACGCTGGCGCTGCAGATCGACCACAACCACGCGCGCCAGGGCAGACGGGGGCTGGTGCTGGTGCGCCACGACCGCTCGGGCGCGCCGCAGATCTCCAGCCGGATCGGGTTGAGCCGGCAGGCGGTGGAGGTCGGCGAGGACACCGACGTGCGTGACCTGGTGCGACAGGAGTGGGCGCGCGGGCAGCACGTGGACTACGTGGTGGTGGACGAGGCGCAGTTCCTCTCCCCCGGACAGGTCGACCAGCTGGCCGAGCTGGCCGACGAGGTCCAGATCGACGTCTACTGCTTCGGGATCGCGACGGATTTCCGGAGCAAGCTGTTCCCGGGAGCCGCACGCCTGTTCGAACTGGCGGACGAGCTGCAGCCGGTCCAGGTGGAGGTCCTGTGCTGGTGCGGGCTGACCGGCCGGTTCAACGCGCGGGTGCTCGACGGCGAGGTTGTGCGTGAAGGCGATACGGTGGTCGTGGCAGATACCGAACAATCCGTAGTTGAAACTTCAGCTTCAGCACGATTTGAGGCCGAAACGGCTACTTTGCGTTATCAGGTATTGTGTCGTCGCCACTTTCGGGCGGGTGACCTGGGGCCCGTTACCGCTCATCACGGTCAGTTACGGTTGACCTGAGAGATGCCCGAGTAGCCCATCCGGGGGATATCAGCACTAAGAAGGCCGTATTGACGTCACGCCGGAGCGCGAAATGCCTCCTACTAGTGGAAGCTGATCCCGGCGGGTGACGCAGCTCATCGTGAGCAACGACATGGTGAACCGGGAATCCCCGGAGACCCTGAGTCGTTGCATAGGGTGAGCACCACCCTGGCTCCACCCCGGAGCTGACTGAAAGGACCCATCATGGCCGACCGTGTTCTTCGTGGAAGCCGGCTGGGAGCGGTCAGCTACGAGACCGACCGCAACCACGACCTCGCCCCGCGACGCACCGTGCGCTACGCCTGCCCCAAGAACCACGAGTTCGAGGTGCCGTTCTCCGACGACGCCGAGATCCCGACGGTGTGGGAATGCCGGCTGCACGGCAGCGAGTCCGAGATCGTCGATGGCGGGCAGCCCGAGCAGAAGAAGGTCAAGCCGCCGCGGACCCACTGGGACATGCTGCTTGAGCGGCGCACCATCCCCGAGCTCGAGGACCTGCTGAACGAACGTCTCGCCGAGCTGAAGGGCCGCCGGACCTCCCGGTCCGCGTGACCTCTTCGGGACTCGGCTCGTAGCCTGCTCCCACCACAACGGAAAGGCCCCCGCGACCTCCCCCCGCGGGGGCCTTTCGCATGCCCGCACACCGGCTGCCTGGGCCCTTCGGTCGTGAGGGGCACCCTCAGGGACGTACAAGCCCTGAGGGTGCCCCTCACGGCTAACGGCTGAACGGGCCTTCCAGGGCCGCCCACTGCAGGAGCATGATCGTCTTGGCGTCGGCGATCTCCCCCGTGCCCACCATGGCCAGGGCCTCCTTGAACGGCAGCTCGACCACCTCGATGTCCTCCCCCTCCTCCGCGAGCCCGCCGCCTACGCCGCGCTCGGCCGGGCGGTACGGCGCCGCGTAGCAGTGCAGCCGCTCGGTGACCGAGCCCGGGCTCGTGTAGACGTCGAACACGTGCTCCAGCTCACCGATGCGGACGCCGGTCTCCTCCTGCGCCTCGCGGCGGATGGCCGTCTCGGGGTCCTGGTCGTCCAGGAGCCCGGCCGCGGCCTCCAGCAGCATCCCGTCGGGGTGGTCGTTGACGTAGACCGGGTAACGGAACTGCCGGGTCAGCAGCACCGTGGCGCCCTCGAGGTCGTAGAGCAGCACGGTGGCGCCGTTGCCGCGGTCGTAGGTCTCGCGCCGCTCGGTCGTCCGGTGCCCGTCGCCGTGGTCGTAGTCGAACGTCGTGCGGCGCAGCACGTGCCAGCCGGCCGCGAGCAGTTCGACGTCGGTGACGCGCACCCGCGGGTTGCGCTCCAGGTCGCGGCCCGCCCGGTCGAGGCCGGTGCGGCCGCGGTGGTCGGGGACGTCGAGGCCGGGCGCGCTTGTCGAAGTGGTCATGCCGCGACCATAATGTGCATGACTCGGAACAAACAAGGAGGATCGTGCATGCTGGTCGGGGAACGCCGCGAGCTGCTGCTGGGCCGGCTGGCCGCCGAGGGCAAGGTGCTGGCCAAGGACGTCGCGGCCGAGCTCGGCGTCTCGGAGGACAGCATCCGCCGCGACCTGCGGGACCTCGCCGCGGCCGGGCTCTGCCAGCGCGTCTACGGCGGGGCGCTGCCCGTCTCCCCCGCCGTCGCCGACTACGCGAGCCGGACGTCGATCGCCGTCGCGGGCAAGGACCGGGTGGCCGCCCTCGCCGCCGGCCTCATCCGGCCGGGGTCGACGGTCATCCTCGACGGCGGGACCACGTCCCTGGCCGTCACGAAGGCGCTGCCCAGAGACCTGGCGGCGACGGTCGTGACGCACAGCCCGACCGTCGCCGCCGCGTTGCTGGACCACGAGGGCATCGAGGTGTTCCTGCTGGGCGGGCGTCTGTTCCGGCACTCCGCGGTCACCTGCGGCGCCGCCGCGGCCGAGGCCGCCCAGGCGATCAGCGCCGACGTCTTCCTGCTCGGCGTCACCGGCGTCCACCCCGAGGCCGGCCTGACCACCGGCGACGCCGAGGAAGCCGCGATGAAGCGGACGCTGGCCCGGCGCGCGGCCGACACGTACGTGCTGGCGAGCGCCGAGAAGCTCGGCGCGGCGTCGCGGTGCGCGGTGTTGCCCTTCGCCGACGTCGCCGGAATCATCACCGACGCCGACGAGACCGACCCGAACGTGCGGAAACTTGCAGGACTCGGCGTCGAGCTGCGGCTCGCCGGCCACTGAGGGGGAAACCACATGACCGAGCACCGGGTGAAGTTCGCGGCGCTGTTCGACGCCGAGGTCCGGCCGCACAACGAGCGCTTCCGGGCCGCGGTGGCCGTCACCCGCGGCGAGGACGTCCTGGACGTCGGCTGCGGCACCGGCGAGTCGACGCGGGAGGCCGCTCGGGCGTCGGTGACCGGGACCGTCCTCGGCGTCGACGTCTCCGAGGCGGCGATCGCGACGGCCTCAGAACGCGGAGAAGCCACGTTCGCGGTCGCCGACGCGCAAACGCACCCGTTCCCGGCCGCGCGGTTCGACGTCGCGCTCAGCCGGTTCGGCTCGATGTTCTTCCCCGACCCGCCCGCGGCCTTCAGCAACATCGCGCGCGCCCTGCGGCCCGGCGGGCGCGTGGTGCTGCTCGTCTGGCAGCAGCGCGACCGCAACGAGTGGTACTCCGTGCTCCACGACGCCCTGGCGCCCGGCACGACAGCGCCACCCGCCGGATCGCACTTCTCCCTCGGCCACCCGGAGCGCACGCGGGCGCTGCTCGAACGCGCGGGCTTCACCGGCGTCGAGTTCACCGAGGTACGCGAACCCGTCTGCTACGGGCCCGACACCGCGACCGCGGTCGAGTTCACCCTCGGCCTCAAGGACGCGAAGGAACTGCTCGCCGGGCAGGACGAAGACGCCGCCGTGGATCGGCTGCGCACGGCGTTCACCGCGCACGAGACCCCCGACGGCGTCTTCCTCGGCTCCAAGGCCTGGATCGTGACGGCGCTCAGCCGCGCTTGAACAGCCGCTTCAGCTGCTGCGTGCGGCGCTGCACGCCCCACGTCGCCACCCGCAGGAACGCCTCGCGGATGATCGAGCCGCTCATCTTCGACTCGCCGATCTCGCGCTCGGTGAACGTGATCGGCACCTCGACGATCTCGAACCCGGCGTCGGCCGTGCGCAGCGTCAGGTCGATCTGGAAGCAGTAGCCGTGCGAGTTGACCTCGTCCAGGGCCAGCTTCTCCAGCACCGGGCGCCGGTACGCGCGGAAGCCGGCGGTGATGTCGCGCACGCGCATCCCCAGCGCGAGCTGCGAGTAGACGTTGGCGCCACGGGAGAGGATCTGCCGGTTGACCGGCCAGTTCACCACGCTCCCGCCGGGCACGTACCGCGAGCCGATGGCCAGGTCGGCGTCGCCGACCGCGTCCAGCAGCCGCGGCAGGTCCTCCGGCGCGTGCGAGCCGTCGGCGTCCATCTCGACGATGGTGTTGTACTCCCGGGCCAGGCCCCACCGGAAGCCGGCGATGTAGGCGGCGCCCAGGCCGGACTTCTCCGTCCGGTGGAGCACGTGGACGCGCTCGTTGGCCGCGGCGCGCTCGTCGGCGAGCTCACCGGTCCCGTCCGGGCTGCCGTCGTCCACGACCAGCACGTCCACATCCGGAAGTGCCTTGTGCAGGCGGTCCAGGATCGGCCCGAGGTTCTCCCGCTCGTTGTAGGTCGGGATCACCACCAGCACCGGCTCGATTCCCCGGGCCCCCCGCGGCGCCTGCGACATCCGTGCTCCTCCGATATCCCCGGCGGTCAGTCCGCCGTGTCCCCTGCCGTGCCGGCGCTGCTGCGCCGGGTGCGAAAACGGAGTACGAGCCCGCCGGCCACCCCGGCGATCGCCAGTGCCAGCAACCCGTACTCCGTCCACGCACCGAGTCGATCCGACAGCGTAGTCTGCGTGCGCAGCGGCACGCGCCCGACCAGGGAGTCGGCCGTGAAAAGGCCGGTTGAGCTGGTGATCGTGCCGTCGGGCGCGACGATGGCGCTGACCCCTGAGACGGCGGACACCACGACCGACCGGCTGTGCTCGACCGCCCGCAGCCGCGACATCGCCAGCTGCTGCACGCTCATCTCGCTGTCCCCGTACCAGGCGTTGTTGGTCGGCACGACCAGCAGCTCGGCCCCGTCGCGCACGGCGTCGTGGGCGGGGTAGTCGAACGCGGCCTCGTAGCAGACGAACACCCCGACCTGGGTACCGGCGACGCCCAGGGTCTGGTTGGCGCCGTCGCCCGGGACCATGTCGACGGTCTCCTGGTCCACGAACGGCGTGACGAGCGCGGCGAGCTTGCGGGCGGGCACGTACTCGCCGAAGGGCACCAGTTGCTGCTTGGCGTAGCGCTGCCCGGGCCCTGTGTTCGGGTCCCAGACGATGACGGAGTTCTGGATGTGCCGGTCCGGCAGCACGTAGAGGGCGCCGATCAGGGCCGGGACGCCGAAGTTCGCGACGAGCTGGTCGACCTGCGGGTCCGGGCCGTTGACGGTGGTGGCGCTCTCCGGCCACAGGATCAGGTCCGGCTTCGGGACCTTCCCGGCGCGGATGGCGTCCAGCAGCCGCTGACTTTCGGCGATGGTGTTGCGGCGCAGCAGGTCCCGCTCGCCCTGCAGCGCGAGGCCGATGTCCGGGGCGTTGCCCTGCACGGTGGCGATGGTGCGCTCGCCGTCCTGGGCGGCGGTCCCGATGGTCGGCCACAGCGCCAGGCCCGCGACGACGGGCAGCACTGTGCCGACGGCGGCCAGGACGTTGCGCCGGGCGCGCAGTGCGGGCCGGAGCGCGTCACGGGTGTCCCAGAGCCGGCCGGCGAGCGCGGCGAGGCAGAAGCCGCTGAAGACGACGGCGAGGCCGACCAGCGGCGCGCCGCCGATCGAGGCGAGCGGCAGGAACGCGCCTTCGGGCTGGCTGAACGCGACCCGGCCCCACGGGAACCCGCCGAAGGGGAACCACGCGCGCGGCGTCTCCATCGCGATGAAGATCAACGCGCCCCACAGCGGCGCGAGCGGCAGCCGGGCCACCAGCGTGATGAGCCCGCCCGCCAAGCCGTAGTAGAGCGCCAGCGCGCCCGACAGGCCGAGCCACGGCCACGGGCCGAAGTCCGGGCCGAGGAAGTCCAGCAGCCAGGTCAGCAGCGGCAGGAAGAAGACGAGCCCGAACGCGAAGCCGTAACCGAACGCACCCCGGAAGCTCCGGCCGCGCAGCACGAGCGCGAACCCGGCGAAGGCGAGCGGGGCGAGCCACCACAGCGGGCGGGGCGCGAAGCTCAGGTAATAGGCGAAACCGGACACCAGCGCGCCGGTCAGCCGCAGCAGCCACTCTCGCGGGAAGCGCCGGGTTCGGGTGGGTTGGTGCGAAGCGCCCGGTTCGGGGTCCGCGACGGTGACTGCCACAGGTGCTGACTCTAGGTGCCCGGCGTGAAGTCGTCGTAGACGACCTCGCCCGCGCGCACCGTGCGCAGGCAGCGCGGCAGCTCCGCACCGGGCTCGAGGCGCGGCAGCGGCGGCACGCCGGCGCGCGGGTCGGTGGACCAGCGCTGCACCCGGGTGTCCGGGGTGGCGACGACGAGGTCGGTGGCGTCCCAGATCGCGTAGTGCGCCGGCGCGCCCGGGGCCAGGCTCCCGGTGATGCCGTCGTTGACGCCGGCGGCGCGGTGCCCGGCCCGGGTGTGCGCGGTGAACGCCGCGCGCGGTGACAGGCCCGCACCCGGCGTCCGGTGGTAGGCGGCCGCGCGGACGCTCGCCCACGGGTCCAGCGGTGTCACGGGCGCGTCGGAGCCGAAGGCGAGCATGACGCCTTCGGCGGCCAGGGCGGAGAACGGGTTGAGCCCGGCCGCGCGGCCGGCGCCCAAGCGTTCGGCGTACATCCCGTCCGTGCCGCCCCACGCGGCGTCGAACAGCGGCTGCATCGAGGCGACGACACCCCAGCCGGCGAGGATCCGGGCCTGCTCGGCCGTGACCATCTCCAGGTGCTCCAGCCGGTGGTGGCTCGCGGCGAGGGCACGCTGGCCGACCTGCTTCTCGGCCAGGCGGAAGCCTTCGACGACCTCGGCGGTCGCGGCGTCGCCGATGACGTGGAACCCGGCCTGCAGCCCGGCTTCGGTGCACGCGGCGAGGTGCTCGCCGATGCGGTGGGCGTCGAGGTAGAGCGCCCCGGAGCCGTGGTGGTCGGCGTAGGGCTCGCTCAGGGCGGCGGTGCGGGAGCCGAGGGCGCCGTCGACGAAGAGGTCGCCGGCCAGGCCGCGCACGCCCAGTTCGCGAGCGGTGTCGACGGCGCCGAGCTCGCCCCAGTAGCCGACGACCTCGGGCGCGTCCGGGCCGGCGAGGGCCAGGAGCGCGGCGAGGTCGTCGCGGCCGGAGATGTCGGGGCCGGCGCACTCGTGGACGCTGACGATGCCCTGCTTCGCGGCTTCGGCGAGGAACGCCCGCTGGGCGCGTTCACGCTGCTCGGGCGTGACGGCGGCCCGCACGGCCGCGCGGACGGCGTGGTGGGCGTCACGGGTCAGCGGGCCGTCGGGCGACCAGCCGTCGGCGCCGCGGGCGGCCGGGGCCAGCTCGACCAGCGCCGTGGAGACGAGGGCGGAATGGACGTCGACGCGGCTGAGGTAGACCGGGGCGCCGCCGGCGGCGTCGTCGAGTTCGGTGCGGCTCGGCAGTCGCGGGTCGGTCCATGCGGTCTCGTCCCAGCCGTGGGCCAGCAGGACCTGCCCGGGAACGACGGCGTCGCGGACGGCGGCCAGCAGCCCGGCGCGGTCCCGGACGGCGGTGAGGTCGAGGCCGGTCAGGTGCAGGCCGGTGGCGGTGGCGTGGACGTGCGCGTCGACGAACGCCGGGGCCACGAAGGCGCCGTCCAGGTCGATGGTCTCGGCGCCGGGGTGCAGGGCGCGGGCCGGGCCGTCCTGGCCGGCCCAGACGACGGTGCCGCCGGTGACCGCCATGGCCGTCGCGTCCGGGCCGGCGGGGGTGTAGATGCGCCCGCCGAGCAGGAGCGTGGTGTGTTCGTCCGTCACGCCCTGAGTCTGCTCCGGCCTTCCGACCCCTCCGCCACCTGGGGGAAGATCCGCGAGCATGCAGGAAGATTTACTCCGTGAGAACGTTATGACAGGATATTTTGACGCCTAACCGACGACTGGGAGTACAAGTGACTGCGATCCAGGAACCTGTGACACCTGCCGCCGCCATCGACCAGCCCTACGAGTACGCCCGCGCCGAGCTGGTGGAACCCGACTGGCGCCGCTTCCCCGGCTGGCACGGCGTGACCGACGCGGAGTGGCGTGACGCCCAGTGGCAGCGGGTGCACTGCATCCGCAACGCCAAGCAGCTGCGCGCCCTGATGGGCGACCTGCTGGAGGACCGCTTCTACGACGACCTGGCCGCCGACCAGCGCGAGATGGCGACCATGTCGATGCTGCTGCCGCCGCAGATGATCAACACGATGGCGCCGACGGCTGGCACCGACCCGGCGAAGGTGACCGAGGCGTTCTACCGCGACCCGATCCGCCGCTACATGCTCCCGGTCAAGAGCGACCGCGACACGACGTGGCCGAGCCACCCCCACTCGGAACGCGACTCGCTGCACGAGGCGGAGATGTGGGTCGTCGAGGGTCTCACCCACCGCTACCCGACCAAGGTGCTGGCCGAGATGATCTCGACCTGCCCGCAGTACTGCGGCCACTGCACCCGGATGGATCTGGTCGGCAACTCGACCGAGCAGGTCGAGAAGCACAAGCTCTCGCTCAAGCCGGTCGACCGCCAGGACGCGATGATCGCGTACCTCAAGAAGACCCCGGGCGTGCGCGACGTGGTCGTCTCCGGCGGCGACGTCGCCAACGTGCCGTGGCCGCAGCTCGAGTCGTTCCTGATGCGCCTGATGGACATCGAGACGGTCCGCGACATCCGCCTGGCGACCAAGGCCCTGGCCGCGCTGCCGCAGCACTGGCTGCAGCCGAAGGTCGTCGAAGGCCTGGAGCGCGTCGCCGTCACCGCCCAGCGCCGCGGCGTCAACCTGGCGATCCACACCCACGTCAACCACGCCCAGTCGGTGACCCCGCTGGTCGCGGAGGCCGCGCAGACGGCGCTGAACGTCGGCGTCCGCGACGTCCGCAACCAGGGCGTCCTGATGCGCGGCGTCAACGCGACGCCGGCACAGCTGCTGGACCTGTGCTTCGCACTGCAGGGCGAGGCGAACATCCTGCCGTACTACTTCTACATGTGCGACATGATCCCGAACGCCGAACACTGGCGCGTCTCGGTGCACGAGGCGCAGGAGCTGCAGCACGCGATCATGGGCTACCTCCCGGGCTACGCGACGCCGCGCATCGTCTGCGACGTCCCGTACGTCGGGAAGCGGTGGGTGCATCAGCTCGCCGACTACGACCGGGAGCTGGGGATCTCCTACTGGACCAAGAACTACCGCACCGGCATCGAACTGGACGACCCGGAGGCGTTGAACCGCCGTTACCCGTACTACGACCCGATCTCGACGCTTCCGGAGGCGGGCCGGACGTGGTGGGCCGGGCAGGCCGGCTGACGCCCCTCACGCGATCGGGACGCGCGCCGGGCTCGCCGCCAGGTGCGCGACCCGGCGCAGAGTGGGGCGGTCGATGATCTCGCCCAGTGCCGCCATGAAGTGCGGCTCGTCCTCGGGCGCGACCACTTCCGCGCACACCTTCGCCACCATCACCATCAGCGTCAACGAGGTGCCGCCCAGGGAGTAGAAGTCGCTGTCCGGGCCGATGTCGCGCTCGGACAGGCTCAGCGTCGTGGCCCAGATCGTGGCCAGCGCCGACTCGGTCGGACCCGCCGGTTCGGCCGTGGGGACGTCCGCCGTCGCGAACGGGTCCGGTAGCGCGTGGGCGTCGACCTTGCCGCTGGGCGCCAGCGGGAGGTCGGGTACCGCCACGAACACCGGTGGCACCAGGTGTTTCGGCACCCGGGCGGTCAGGTGGGCCGTGAGGTCGGCCGGTAGCACGTCCCCGGCGCAGACGACGTAGGCGCACGGGACGCGGTCCGCGTCGCCGGGGCGGCTTCTGGCAATCACGGCCGCGCGGCTGATCGCGGGGTGGGTCTCCAGCGCGTGCTCGATCTCCGCGGGTTCGACGCGGTGGCCGAGCACCTTGATCTGGTCGTCGCCGCGGCCGAGGTAGTCCAGGGCGCCCGACGGCAGGACGCGGGCGTGGTCGCCGGTGGCGTACGCGCGGCTGCCGTCGGCCAGGCGCACGAACAGCCGATCGGTGAGGTCCGGCCGGCCGCGATAGCCGCGGACGGTCTGCGCGCCGCTCAGGTGGATCGCGCCGACCTCGCCGGCCGGGACGGCGGCGCGCCGGTCGTCGAGCAGGTGCACCGTGACGTTGTCGGCAGGCCGGCCGATCGGGACGGCGGCGCCGAGGTCGGTGGCGGGGTCGTACTCGTGGACGACGCAGCCGACGGTGACCTCGGTCGGCCCGTATTCGTTGATGACGCGGCAGTCCGGCCCGAACGCCGCCCGCGCCGCGGCCGCGGTCCGCACCGCCAGCCGTTCGCCGCCGACGATCGCGAGCCGCACGCCCGGCGCGGTGATCCCGAGCCTGGCGATCAGCTCCAGGTGCGACGGTGTGAGCTTGACCGAGTCGACGCCGCTGTCGCGCAGCATCCGCGTCAGGCCGACGTGGTTGGGCTCCTCGGCGAACACCGCGACGCTGCCGCCGGCGAGCAGCGGCAGCAGGATCGCGGTGATCGGCAGGTCGAAGGCCAGCGAGGTGAACAGCGGGAACCGGGTCGCGGGCCCGATCCGGTACTCGCGGATCGCCCACCGCACGTAGTTGACGACGTGCCGGTGCTCGACCTCGACGCCCTTCGGCCGCCCGGTCGACCCGGACGTGTAGATCACGTACGCCAGGTCCTCAGGCGCCACCGGCACTCCCGGAAACGCCGCACGCCGATCGTCCAGGGTGATTCGCGTGCAGCCATCGGGCGTGCACGGCCGGTCGGCGTGGGACGCCGGGAGCAGGCACGCGGCCGCCCCGGCGTCGGCGAGCAGGTCGGCCAGCCACGCGTCCGGGTGGTTCGGATCCAGCGGGAGGTAGGCGGCGCCGGCCTTCAGGACGCCCCAGAGCCCGGCGAGGGTGGCGGCGGTGCGCTCGGCGAGCAGGCCGACGAGGTCGCCCGGCCGCACGCCCCGCTCGACCAGGGTGTGCGCCACGGCGTCCGACCGGGCGTCCAGCTCGGCGTAGGTGAGGGTCGTGTCCCCCTCGACGACGGCGACCGCGCCGGGCGTCCGCTCGACCTGGCGGGCGAACAGGCTCACCAGCGTCTCGTCGACCGCTGGGGTGACCGGGCCGCGCAGTTGGGCCTCGGGTGGGGAAAGCGCCTCCGCGATGCCGTCGAGCAGGGCCTCCGCCCGGTCCGCGAGGCCGTCGACGTCGTCGCCGGAGATGATGATCTCGGTGCGCCCGTCGACCTCGACGATCGTGAGCACCGGCGTGATCAGCAGGCCGCACACCGGCAGCGAGTAGACGGTCGTCGCGGTGAAACCGCCGGCCGTGTAGTCCGCCAGCTCGACCAGGCCCAAGTGGCTCAAGGTGAAGGCGGGTCCGGGTTTGCCCTTGACCGCCATCGCGGTGTCCACAGTGGACAACACGGCGCGCCAGGCCGGGAGCGGCACGCGGTCGAGCAGCCACAGCAGCGCCGGGTGCGGGTAGCCGGTCAGGTGCTGCTCGTCGCCGACCAGCCGCAGGAGCGTCTCCTGCGTCCGCTGCCACGTCGAGCCGGGCGGCACGGGCAGGGTCAGCTGTGACGTCAGCGGGCCGGTCGAGAAGCCGCCGGGCAGGTGCCGGCGCAGGTCGACCGGGACGATGAACGTCGCGGGGTCGAGGCCGCACAGCTCCGTCAGCGCGGTCGCGATCTTGGCCACCGCGGCCGGGTGCCGGCCGTCGACCGTGCGGCGCCGGAAGAAGTGCCCCCGCGCGGCCAGCGGGGCGCGCCCGCGCAACGGCGGCGGGGCCGTGGGCTTGGCCGGTCCGGGCCCGGGGCGGGGACCGAGCAGGTGCTGGACGTCGCGCATCGTCGTGCGCGCGTCGGGGCCCGTCGGGGCTTCGCCGCGCAGGGCGCGGAAGACCTCGCCCGCCCAGAGCAGCGCGCCCTTGCCGTCCATCAGGGAGTGGTGGACGCGGAACACGACGGCCGGGTTTGCGCCGGTGAGCAGGACGACCTCGCTCATCGGCTCACCGCCGGCTCCGGTCAGCGGCCGCTCCAGGGCCGGCTCGCCCGCGAACGTCACGCGGTCGACGCGGTCGCCGTCGAGGGTGCGGACGGCCGGGGCCCGGCCGCTGTCGAGCCACCGGCCGCCGCGGCGGGTCAGCCGCGACCCGTGGCAGGTGCGGGCGGCGCGCCCGACCGCGTCGGCCAATGCCGCCGAGGACAGGCTCCCGGTGCCCTCCACCACGACCTGGATGCACATCGGCGCGGCCGGCGGGGTGGCGAGCAGGAATCGCTCGGAGAAGAAGATCCGCTCGGTCACGGGAGAGTTCCTTCCGGGTCGGCCGGCAGCTCGCCGAGCCAGGTCCGCACGGCCTCGGCCGTCGCCGCGACGTCGCGGCTGCTCAGGGAGAAGTGGTCACCGGCCAAGGTGATCTCGTCGTGCGCGACCGGCCAGCGCGTGTGCCACTCCTCGTCGGCCAGCGGTTCCAGCTCGGGCGGCCCGGCCAGCGCGTCGGTGGGCCGCAGGACCAGGGTCGGCGCGGCGAGCGGGCTCGGCCGCCAGCCCTGCAGCATCAGCGTGTACACCGAGGACGCGGTGATCTTCTCGAAGTCGAGGTCGCTCGCGTCCGGCATGGCCGCGTACTGGTGGCTGAGGAACCGCAGCATCCGCGACGGCACCTCGTCCGGCACGTAGGTGTCGACCAGGACGACGGCCGCCGGGATCGTGCCCGCCCGCTCCAGCTCGGCCGCGACGGCGGCCGCGAGCACCCCGCCCGACGACATCCCGAACAACGCGAACGGCTTCCCGCCGGCGCACCGGAGCGTGGCCTCCGCGAGCGCGGCCACCAGCACGTCGAACCCGGCGGCAAGAGGCTCGCCCGGCGCGTACCCGGGTGTGACGACCAGCGAAAGGTCGCTGACGCCCCGCAGTTCGTTGGCGAGCCTGCTGAAGTTCAGCACCGCGTCCATCGCCGCCAGCGGCGCGAAGCAGATCAGGTGCGGTCCTTCGTCGCCCTCGGCCAGCCGGACGATCCGCGTCCCGCCGTCGAACTCGGCCGCACTGTCGAAAGTGGACCGTGCGGCGGCCGCGGTGGCGCCCAGCAGCTCCATCTCCCGGCCCTTGCCCTGCTGCAGCAGGGTCCGGTAGATGTCACCGAACGTGGGCCCGCCGGCCGCCGGGGCCTCTGCGGTGTCCACCCGGGACGCCAGCAGGTCCGCCAGGGCGGTGGCGTTTTCGAGGTCGTAGACGACGGTGGCGGGCAGCCGTTGCCCGGTCGCGGTGGCGAGCCGGTTGCGCAGGCCCACCGCCGTCAGCGAGTCGAACCCCAGCTCCCGGAACGGCCGGTCCGCGTCGATCGCCTCCACCGAGCGGTAGCCCAGCTCGGCCGCGGCTTCGGTGCGGACGAGCTCGACCAGCACCGCGAGCCGGCCGGCCCGGTCCAGCCCGGCCAGCCGGGTGGCGAGGCCGGTCCCGGCCGCGGCGGCCATCGCGGTGCGGCGGACGCGCCCGACCAGGCCGCGCAGGATCGGCACCACCGTCCCGCTCGAGCGGGCCTGGGCCCGCAGCCCGGCGACGTCGATGCCCACCGGCACCACGAGCGGCCGGGGCGCGGTCAGGCCGGCGTCGAACAGCCGCAGGCCCTGCGCGGCGTCCAGCGCCGTCATCCCCGACCGCGCCATCCGCGCGAAGTCGGCTTCGCCGAGGTCGCCGGTCATCCCGCTGGCCTGCGCCCACAGGCCCCACGCCAGCGAGACGGCCGGGTGCCCGGCGGCGCGGCGGCGGGCCGCGAGCGCGTCGAGGAACGTGCTGGCCGCGGCGTAGTTGCCCTGCCCGGCGCTGCCGAGCAGGCCGGACACCGACGAGAACAGCACGAACGCCGTCAGGCCGAGGTCGCGGGTCAGCTCGTCGAGGTGCACCGCCGCGTCGGCCTTCGGGCCGAAGACGGTGTCGATCCGCGCCGGGTCGAGCGCGGTGATCACGCCGTCGTCGAGCACGCCCGCGGCGTGCACCACCCCGGCCAGCGGCGCGTCCGACGGAACCCGGGCGAGCAGGTCCTGCACCTGGTCGCGGTCGCCGACGTCGCACGCCACCACCTCGACGCGCGCCCCCAGCTCCCGCAGCTCGGCGCCGAGGTCCGCACCGCCGCCGCGGCGCGAGACCAGCATCAGGTCGCGGACGCCGTGTTCGGTCACCAGGTGCCGGGCCACCAGCGAGCCCAGCGTGCCGGTGCCGCCGGTGATCAGCACCGTGCCCTTCGGGCCGAACGTGCAGGGGAGGTCGCCGGCGGACTCCGACGTCCCGGCCGCCAGCCGGGGCACGAGCACCCGCTCGTCCCGGACGACGATCTGCCACTCGCCCGCGTCGGTGACCGGCGTGACGACGTCCGGCGGCAGGTCGCCGTCGGTGCCGAGGTCGGCGAGCAACACGCGGCCGGGGTTCTCCGTCTGCGCCGCGCGCACCAGGCCCCACACGGCCGCCGCGACCGGGTCAGCGGTCTCGGTGGCCACGGCGTTCCGAGTGGTGACGACCAGCCGGGTGTCCTCCCGGGCCGGGTCGGTGAGCACGGTCTGCAGCGTCGTGAGGACGTCGGCGAGCACGGTCCGCACCCGCCGCGGTGTGGGCTCGCCGTCTTCACCGGCGCCGGGCCGCAGCACCAGCCACGGCGGGGCGCCCGCCTCGGCCAGATCCGCCGGACCGTCGAGGAAGACGGCGTCCACCGGCGGACCGGCCGGGACCGGCAGCACCGTCCAGTCGATGCCGAAGAGCCCGTCGGTCCCGCGGTCCGGGCCGGTCGTGAGCTGGTCGGGCGAGACGGGCCGGGTCACCAGCGAGCCGACCGAGAGGACCGGTTCACCCGCGGTGTCGGCGAGGTCGATCGCGACGCCACCGTCGGCCGGGGTGAGCCGGACGCGGACGGCGCCGGTGGCCGTGGCGTGCACCGCGACACCGGTCCACGCGAACGGCAGCGAGACTTCGCCGCTGTCCCCCGGCGCCAGCATGGGCGCGTGCAGGGCGGCGTCGAGCAGGGCCGGGTGGAAGACGAACCCGGTGCCGCCGGCCTGCGGCGGCAGCGTCACTTCGGCGAAGATTTCGTCACCGCGCGTCCAGGCGGCGGTCAGGCCGCGGAAGGCGGGGCCGTAGTCGTACCCGCGGGCGCCGAGGGCGTCGTACAGCTCGCCCACCTCGATCGCTTGCGCGCCGGCGGGCGGCCACTCGCGCAGCCCCGCACCGGCGGGCACCGTGGTTTCTGCGAGCGTCCCGGAGGCGTGCCGGGTCCAGTCCGCGCCGTCGGTCTCGGGACGCGAGTGGATCACGACGGTTCGGCGGCCGTCCGGTTCCGCGGCCGCGCCGACGACGACGTGGACGCGCAGCGCGGTGGTCTCGGGCACGAGCATCGGCGCCTCGATCACCAGCTCCTCCAGCACCGACGCGCCGACCCGGTCGCCGGCCTGGACGGCCAGCTCGACCAGCGCCGCACCCGGGACCAGGACGACGCCGTGGGCGGCGTGGTCGGCCAGCCACGGGTGCGTGGCCAGTGCGAGCCGCCCGGTCAGGACGACACCGCCGGTGTCCGGGTCCTCGACCGCGGCACCGAGCACCGGGTGCGCGAGCGCCGTCTGACCCAGCCCGGCCGCATCGGTGGCGGCCTGCGGCACCAGCCAGAAGTGCTCGTGCTGGAACGCCGACGTCGGCACGGCCGCGACCGACCCGGTCGCCGGGCTCGCGGGCCACCGGACGGCGACACCGCGGACGAACAGCTCGGCGAGGGACTCCAGGAACCGGCCCCGGTCGCCCTGGCCGCGCTGCAGGGTGCCGCACACGACGGCGTCACGCACTCCCGCGTCGTCCAGGGTCTCCCCCAGCGCGGTGGTCAGGACCGGGTGCGGCCCGACCTCGACGAACACCCGGAACCCGCGCTCGGCCAGCGTCCGGGTAACGTCGGCGAACCGCACCGGGTGGCGCATGTTCTCGTACCAGTACCGGGCGTCCAGCTCCTCGCCGTCGACCCACTCGCCGGTCGTCGTGGACAGCAGCGGGGTCTCGGCGGTACGCGGTGAGAGGTCCGCCAGCGCCGCGAGGACGCGCTCGCGCAGCAGCTCGACCTGGGCCGTGTGGGCGGCGAAGTCGACGCCTTCCGGCCGCCAGCGCATGATCCCCGCCTTGGCCAGCCGGCGTTCGACGGTGTCGATCGCCTCGGATTCGCCGGACAGCGTGACGGAGTCGGGTGCGTTCACCGCGGCGATCGACACCCGGTCGGCCAGGTCGCCGAGCAGTGGCTCGACCACGTCGGCCCCGGCCAGCACCGACAGCATGGTGCCGTGCCCGGACAGCTCGTCGCGGATCAGGTTGCTGCGTACGGCGATCACCTTCGCGGCGTCCTCGAGGGACAGCGCCCCGGCGACGCAGGCCGCGGCCAGTTCACCCTGCGAGTGGCCGACCACGGCGTCAGGTCGCACGCCGGCGGCCTGCCACAGCGCGGCCAGCGAGACCAGCACCGCCCACGACACCGGCTGGACGACGTCCACGCGGTCCAGGCCCGGCGCACCGGGTGCCCCGGCGATGACGTCGGAGAGCGTCCAGTCGAAGTGCGGCGCCAGCGCGCGTTCGCACTCGGCCATCCGGGCGGCGAACGCGGGCTCGGTGCCGAGCAGGTCGCGGCCCATGCCGGCCCACTGCGTGCCCTGGCCGGGGAAGACCAGCACGGTCCCGCCCGCGGTGGCCGGGACGACGGCCCCGGTGCGCACCCCGGTCACCGACCGGCCGCCGGCGACGCCGCGCAGGCCGTCGATCGCCGTCTCGACGTCGCCGGCCACGACGACCGCGCGGTGGTCCCACGCGGCTCGGCCGGTCAGCAGCGTGCGGGCCACCTCGGGCAGCGACGCGTCCCCGTCGGCGGTCAGGAAGTCCGCCAGGCGCTCGGCTTGCGCGGCCAGGCCACGGGCCGAGCGTGCGGACAGCACCACGGGCACCGCTGTGCCGTCGCCGGCGTCGGCCGGGGCGGGCGGCGGGCCCTGTTCGATGATGACGTGCGCGTTGGTGCCGGAGACGCCGAACGACGACACGCCGGCGCGGCGCGGACGGCCGGGCTCGGGCCAGGCGACCTCGTCGGTCAGCAGCCGCACGGCACCCGACTCCCAGTCCACTTTGGACGAGGGCGTCGTGGCGTGCAGTGTGCGCGGCAGTACGCCGTGCCGCATGGCGAGAATCATCTTGATCACGCCCGCGACACCCGCGGCGGCCTGGGAGTGGCCGATGTTGGACTTGAGCGAGCCGAGCCACAGCGGCTCGTCGCGCTCCTGGCCGTAGGTCGCGATGACGGCCTGCGCTTCGATCGGGTCACCGAGCATGGTGCCGGTGCCGTGGGCCTCGACGGCGTCCACTTCGGACGGACGCAGGCCCGCGTTGGCCAGCGCTTGGCGGATGACGGCCTGCTGAGCCGGGCCGTTCGGCGCGGTCAAGCCGTTGGACGCGCCGTCCTGATTCACGGCCGTGCCCTTGACCACGGCCAGTACCGGGCGGCCTTCGCGGCGCGCGTCGGACAGCCGCTGAAGCACCACGACGCCGACGCCCTCGGCCCATCCGGTGCCGTCGGCGTCGTCCGAGAACGACTTGCACCGGCCGTCGGCCGACAGCGCGCCTTGGCGGGAGAACTCGACGAACGTCGACGGCGACGCCATCACCGTCGCGCCACCGGCCAAGGCGACCGAGCACTCGCCGGAGCGCAGCGACTGGGCCGCCAGGTGGATCGCCACCAGCGACGACGAACACGCCGTGTCCACCGTGACGGCCGGGCCCTGCACACCGAGCACGTACGACACCCGGCCCGCGGCGACACTGCTCGCCGAACCGGTGCCCAGCAGGCCTTCCAGTTCCGCGGACCGGACGCCCGCGCCGTAACCCTGGTACATCAGGCCGGTGAAGACGCCGACGTCCTGCCCGCGCAGCGACGTCGGATCGACTCCGGCGCGTTCGAGAGCCTCCCACGACGTCTCCAGCAGCAGCCGCTGCTGCGGGTCCATGGCGAGGGCCTCACGCGGCGAGATGCCGAAGAAGCCGGGGTCGAACAGGCCCGCGTCGTGCAGGAAGCCGCCGGAACGGGTGACCGAGCGGCCCGTCGCGTCCGGGTCGCCGCCGAGCAGCGCCCCGAGGTCCCAGCCGCGGTCCTCGGGGAACGCCGACACGGCGTCGCGGCCCTCGTGGACCAGGTCCCACAGGCCGTCCGGGGTCGCCACGCCGCCGGGCAGCCGCACGCCCATGCCGACGATCACGATCGGGTCGTCGGCAAGCGCACCGGCCGCCGCCGTCACCACACGGACGTCGTCCTCGCCGACCAGTTCGCCGAGCAGGTGCCCGGCGAGCGCGGCGGGGTTCGGGAAGTCGAACACGACCGTCGCGGGCAGCGTGACACCGGTGGCCGTGCTCAGCCGGTTGCGCAGTTCCACCGCGGTCATCGAGTCGAACCCGGCGTCGCGGAACGCCGTCGAGACGGCCATCGGGTCGGTCCCGCCGAGCACGACGGCGGCTTCGGCGCGCACCAGGTCGGTGAGCAGCGTGCGTTGCGCGTCGGCGTCCAGACCGGCCAGCCGGGACAGCACGCCGCCGGCCGCCGTGGTCCGGTCCGCCGGGCGGCGGACCTTGCCGACGATCTCGCGCAGGGTCGCCGGCAGCACGCCGGCGCGCGCGTGGCCACGCAGGACCGGCAGGTCCAGCGCGAGCGGTACCAGCACTGCGCGGTCGGCGGCCAGTGCGGTGTCGAGGGCGCGCATGCCCTGCTCGGCGTCGATCGCCTTGATGCCCGACCGCGCCATCCGCGCGGTGTCCGCCGCGCCGAGCCCGCCGGTCATGCCGCTGCCCTCGGCGGCCCAGAGGCCCCAGGCCAGCGAGACCGCCGGGTGCCCGGCCGCGCGGCGGCGGGCGGCGAGGGCGTCGAGGAACGCGTTGGCCGCCGAGTAGTTGCCCTGCCCGGCGCTGCCGAGCGTGCCGGCGACGGAGGAGAACAGGACGAACGCCGCCAGGTCCAGGTCGCGGGTCAGCTCGTCGAGGTGGCTCGCCGCGTCGGCCTTCGGGCCGAACACCGTGGCCAGCCGGTCCGGGTCGAGGGTGCCGATCATGCCGTCGTCCAGCACGCCGGCGGTGTGCACGACGGCCGTCAGCGGCGCGTCGGCCGGGACGGCGGCCAGCAGCCCGCGGACCTGGTCACGGTCGGAAACGTCGCAAGCCACGACGTCGACCCGCGCACCCAGTTCCCGCAGCGACGCGGCCAGTTCGGCCGCGCCGTCGGCGGCGAGCCCGCGCCGGGAGGCGAGCACCAGGCTGCGGATCCCGTGCGTGGCGACGACGTGCCGGGCCACGACCGCGCCCAGCGCGCCGGTGCCGCCGGTGATCACGACCGTGCCCGCCGGATCGAGGGTGGCGACGTCCGTCTGTTCGGCATTGACGCGGTTCAGACGCGGGACCCACACGGCGTCGTCGCGTACGGCGACCTGCCACTCCTGCGCCGACGCGGCACCCGCGAGGACGTCCATCGGCGCGTCCCCGGTGTCGAGGTCGGCCAGCAGCACGCGGCCGGGTTCCTCGGCCTGGGCCGCGCGCACCAGCCCCCACACGGCGGCGAGCACCGGGTCGGCGACGGTTCCGGCCGCGTCGACCGCGCTGTGGGTGACGACGGCGAGCCGCGCGTCCCGCAGGTCCGGGTCGGCCAGGAACGCGCGCAGCACGGCCAGCACGTCGGCCGTCGCCTCGCGCAGTGACGTTCCGTCGGCCACGGGCAGGACGTACCAGTCGGCGCCGGTCAGGTCGTCCGGGCCGGCGATGCCGCGCACGACGCCGGGTTCGGCGACGGCCGGTTCGGCCCAGGGGACCCAGTCGAGGCCGAACAGCAGGTCGTCACGCCGCGGCGTGACGACCTGCAGCGGGCGGCTCACCACGGACGCCACCGACAGGACCGGCGCCCCGGTTTCGTCGGTCAGGTCCACCGAAATGCCGGAGGCGGCCGGGGCGACGCGCACGCGCAGGCGGTCCGCGCCCGGCGCGTGCAGCGCGATCCGGTTCCAGGCGAACGGGACGCCGAGGGCGCCGCCGCTCTCGGCCCCGGCGAGGAAACCGGCGTGCAGGGCGGCGTCGAGCAACGCCGGGTGCAGGGTGAACCCGCGCGCCTCGGCCGTCTCGGGCAGGGTCAGTTCGCCGAAGGTCTCCGGGCCGCGG
This sequence comes from Amycolatopsis sp. NBC_01307, assembly GCF_035975215.1. Taxonomy (NCBI): domain Bacteria; kingdom Bacillati; phylum Actinomycetota; class Actinomycetes; order Pseudonocardiales; family Pseudonocardiaceae; genus Amycolatopsis; species Amycolatopsis sp. NBC_01307. The sequence goes on from NZ_CP108403.1 coordinate 3,115,863, forward strand.
CGCCAAGCGGCGGTCAGCCCCTGGAAGACCGGGCCGTAGTCGTAACCCTGCTCGGCGAGCAGGTCGTAGAAGTCTTCCAGGGCAACGGGTTCCGCGTCCGCGGGCGGCCACGCCGTGGCGTCCGGCAGGGCGGCGGGCACGGTCGGCGTCAGGTAGCCGGTGGCGTGCCGGGTCCATTCGACGTCCACAGTGGACACGTCGTCGGGCCGCGAGTGCACCGCGACCGCGCGGCGCCCGAGGTCGCCGACCTCGGCGACGACGACCCGCAGGTCCAGGGCGCCGGTCTCCGGGACGAGCATCGGCGCCTCGATCACGAGCTCGTCGAGCATCGGGCAGTCGCCGTACGCGCCGGCCCGCAGCGCCAGCTCGACCAGCGCGGCCCCCGGCACCAGCAGCACGCCGTCGACGACGTGGTCGGCCAGCCACGGCTGCAGTTCGCGTGAGACGCGCCCGGTCAGCGCGAAGCCGCCACCCGGGATCTCCACGACCGCGCCGGCGAGCGGGTGGTCCAGCGCCGCCTGGCCGAGACCGGCGGCGTTGCCGCCGGTGGCCGGGCGCACCCAGTACTCGGTGTGCTGGAACGCCGTCGTGGGCACCGGAACCGCGCGTCGCGGCCCGGCGAGCAGCGCGGACGTGTCGACGCCGGCGTCGCGCACGAACAGCTCGGCGAGCGCGGTCAGCGCGGTGGCCACCTCGGGCCGGTCGCGCCGGGTCAGCGCGACCGCCGGGGCGCCGGCCGCCGCGACCAAGGCCGACAGCACCGCGTCCGGGCCGAGTTCGAGCACCAGCGCGGGCGAGCGCCCGGCGACGGTGGTGACGACGTCGGCGAACCGCGTCGTCCGGCGCGCTTGGGCCGTCCAGTGGTCCGGCGAGCCCAGGTCGTCGGCGAAAGTGCCGGTCACCGCGGAGACGACCGGAATGGCCGGCGACCGGTAGGTGAGCGTTTCGGCGACGACCCGGAACTCGTCGAGCATCGGGTCCATCAGCGCCGAGTGGAACGCGTGGCTCACCGTGAGCACCGACGTCTTGCGCCCCTCGGCGGCGAGCCGGCCGGCGACGGCGTGCACCGGCTCGTGCGCGCCGGAGAGCACGACCGACTCGGGCCCGTTGACCGCGGCGATCGAGACGTGCCCGTCGACCGCCTCGATGGCCTTGAGCGCGTCGCCCTCGGTGGCCGCGACGGCGACCATCGCGCCCCCGGCGGGCAGCGCCGACATCAGCCGGCCGCGAGCGGCGACCAGTTTCGCCGCGTCCGCCAGCGAAAGCACCCCGGCGACGTGGGCCGCGGTCAGCTCACCCAGCGAGTGCCCGGCGAGCAGCTTCGGCCGGACGCCCCACGAGCGCACGAGCCGGAACATCGCCACCTCGACGGCGAACAGCCCGGCCTGGGTGAACGCCGTGTCGTCCAGCAGCGCGGCCAGATCGGTGCCCGGCTCGGCGAACACCACGTCCCGCACGGCAGGCCGGCCGTCGAGGTGCGCGTCCAGCGCGCCACAGACCTCGTCGAATGCCTCGGCGTACACCGGATAGGCGTCGTACAGCTCGCGTCCCATCCCGGGCCGCTGCGCGCCCTGGCCGGTGAACACGATCCCGACACCCGAGGTCTCGGGATCGACCTCGCCGCGGACGACGCCGGGGCCGTCGACGGCGGTCAGCCCGGCCACGGCGGCGTCGCGGTCACCCGCGAGCACCACGGCGCGGTGTTCCCACACGGCCCGCGACGACAGCAGCGAACCGGCCACGGCCGTGAGGTCGTGACCCGCCTCCAGGTGCGCGGCGACCCGGGCCGCCTGCGCGGTCAGGCCGCGCCGGGAGCGGGCCGACACCACGACCGGGACGATCGCCGGCGCATCCGGCGCCGCCTCGACCACAGCGGCGGGCGCCTGTTCGACGATCACGTGCGCGTTGGTGCCGCTGACGCCGAACGACGACACCGCCGAGCGACGCGGCCGGCCCAGCTCGGGCCACGCCGTCTCTTCGGTCAGCAGGCGTACTGCACCGGCCGTCCAGTCCACTTTGGACGACGGCGTGTCGACGTGCAGGGTCTTCGGCAGCAGCCCGTGCCGCATCGACAGGACCATCTTGATCACCCCGGCCACGCCGGCGGCGCCCTGGGTGTGCCCCACGTTGGACTTCAGGGAGCCCAGCCACAACGGCGTTTCCCGGTCCTGGCCGTAGGTCGCGAGCACGGCCTGCGCCTCGATCGGGTCGCCCAGTGTCGTGCCCGTGCCGTGCGCCTCGACGGCGTCGACGTCCGCTGCGGCCAGTCCGGCGTCGGCCAGCGCCTGGCGGATGACGGCCTGCTGCGCGGGCCCGTTCGGCGCGGTGAGGCCGTTGGACGCGCCGTCGGAGTTGACCGCGCTCCCCCGGACCACGGCCAGCACCTCACGGCCTTCACGGCGCGCGTCGGACAGCCGCTGCAGCACCAGCACCCCGACGCCCTCGCCCCACGCGGTGCCGTCGGCGGCCTCGGCGAACGACTTGCACCGGCCGTCGGCGGCCAGGCCGCGCTGACGGGAGAACCCGATGAACGGGCCTGGCGTCGCCATCACCGTCGCGCCGCCGGCCAGCGCCATCGTGCACTCACCCGAGCGCAGCGCCTGCGCGGCGAGATGGATGGCCACCAGCGACGACGAGCACGCCGTGTCCACCGTGACCGACGGGCCCTGCACCCCGAGCACGTAGGAGACGCGCCCGGCGGCCGCGCCGCCCGAACCGCCGGTGCCCAGCAGACCTTCCAGGCCGTCGGCCTGGGCGCCCATGCCGTAGTCGTAGTACATCAGGCCGGTGAACACGCCGACCCGCTGCCCGCGCAGCGACATCGGGTCGATCCCGGCGCGCTCCACGGCCTCCCACGACGTCTCCAGCAGCAGCCGCTGCTGCGGATCCATCGCCAGGGCTTCCCGCGGCGAGATGCCGAAGAACGCGGGGTCGAACTGCCCGGCGTCGTGCAGGAAACCACCGTGGCGGGTGTAGGTCTTGCCCGCGGCGTCCGGATCGGGGTCGTAGAGGCTCTCCGCGTCCCAGCCACGACCGGACGGGAACTCGGTGATCCCGTCCCCGCCGCGACGCAGCAGGTCCCACAGGTCTTCGGGCGTGGCCACCCCACCGGGCAGCTTGACGCCGATCCCGACGATGGCGATCGGGTCGTCGGCCGCCGCCGTGCGCACCGCGACCGCGGTACTGGGGGCTTCGGGGGCCGCGTCGCCGGCCAGTTCACCGTGCAGGTGCTCGGCCAGGACGGCCGGGCTCGGGTAGTCGAACACGACGGTCGCGGGCAGCGTCACGCCGGTGGCGGCGGTCAGCCGGTTGCGCAGCTCGACCGCGGTCAGCGAGTCGAACCCGGCGTCGCGGAACGCTTTCGCCACACCGATTCCCGCACCACTGCCGAGGACGACGGCGGCTTCGGTGCGCACCAGCTCGGTCAGCGCGGCCAGCTGCCCGGCGGCATCGAGGCCGGCGAGCTCGGCGAGCAGGCCGGTGGACGCCGACGCCGCCTGGGCGGTCCGGCGGCCGCGGCCGGCCACGCCCCAGAGGATCGACGGCAGGACGCCCGCACGGGCGTGCCCGCGCAGTACCGGCAGGTCCAGCGCGGCCGGCACGAGCACGGCGTCGTCGGCGGTCAGCGCCGCGTCGAGCAGGCGCAGGCCACGGGCGGCGTCGAGCCGGGTCATGCCGGAGCGGTCGACGCGGGCGTCGTCGGCCTCGCCGAGGCCCGCGGTCATGGTGCTCGCCTCGGCCCACATGCCCCAGGCGAGGGACACGGCCGGGTGCCCGGCCGCGCGGCGGCGGGCGGCCAGCGCGTCGAGGAAGGCGTTGGCCGCGGCGTAGTTGGCCTGCCCGGCGCTGCCGAGCACCCCGGCGACCGAGGAGTACAGGACGAACGCGCTCAGGCCGAGGTCGCGGGTCAGCTCGTCGAGGTATACCGCCGCGTCGGCCTTCGGGCGGAACACGGCGTCGACGCGGGCGGCGTCGAGGGCGTCGAAGGTGCCGTCGTCGAGCACGCCGGCGGTGTGCACCACCGCCGTCAGCGGCGCGGTCGCCGGGACGTCGGCGAGCAGCGCGCGGACCTGGTCGCGGTCGGCGACGTCGCACGCCACCAGCCGCACCTCGGCGCCGAGGTCGCGCAGCTCGGCGGTCAGCTCCGCCGCGCCGGGCGCGGCCGGGCCACGCCGGGAGGCCAGCAGCAGGCTCCGGACGCCGTGGACGGTCACCAGGTGCCGGGCCACCAGGCCGCCGAGGGTGCCGGAGCCGCCGGTGACGAGCACCGTCCCGGCCGGGTCGAACCCGGCGGGCCGGTCGGTGTCCGGGAGCGTCTTTTCCAGGCGGGGCACCAGGATCCGGCCGTCACGGACGGCGAACTGGCTCTCCCCCGCCTCGATCGCCGCGGCCAGCGCACTGCCGACGGTGTCCTGGGTGTCGGCCAGCACGAGCCGGCCCGGGTTCTCCAGCTGGGCCGAGCGGATCAGGCCCCAGACCGCCGCGGCCGCCGGATCGGCCGGGTGCGCACCGAGCGGGTCGACGGCGCCGTCGGTGACGACGATCAGCCGGGCGGCTCGCCACCGGTCGTCGGCGAGGAACGCCTGGACGGTCTCGAGCACGCTGGTGACCGCGGCCCGGGCGTCGTCGGGGAGCTGCGCGGTGGTCACCGGCAGCAGGAGCAGATCCGCTTCACCCTCGCCCGCCAGGTCGGCGGGGCCGGTGATCGTCTTCGTGGGGACGGCGTTCTGTTCACCGGCCGCGGGCAGCTCCGTCCAGGAAACCCGGTAGAGGGCGCCGATCCCGGGTCCGGCGTCGAGCTTCGCGGCGGTGACCGGCCGGCTGACCAGCGAGCCCACCGACAGCACCGGCGTGCCCGCCGGATCGCTCAGCTCGACCGCCATCCCGCCGTCCGCGGCGGGGGTGACGCGGACGCGGACCGTGGTCGCGCCGGTGGCGTGGACGGCGACGCGGTTCCACGCGAACGGCAGTTCGATGCCGTCGCGCTCGCCCGAACCGGCGGTGACGAGCGCGGTGTGCAGGGCCGCGTCGAACAGGGCCGGGTGGATCGCGAACCCGTCGTCGGACGCGGCTTCCGGCAGGACGACCTCGCCGAACAGCTCCGGCCCGTGCGACCAGACGGCGGTCAGGCCCTGGAAAGCCGGCCCGTAGCCGTAACCGTGGTCGGCGAGTGCGGTGTAGAAGCCGTCGAGGTCCAGCGGGAGCGCGCCGTCGGGCGGCCAGACCGCGGGTGCCGCGGCGGCGGCCGGCACGGCGGTGCCGAGGAACCCGGCCGCGTGCCGCGTCCAGCTCGCGTCGCCGGTCTCCGGGCGGGTGTACACCGAAACCGCGCGGCGACCGGTCGCGTCCAGCTCGCCGACGACGACCTGCAGGCGCAGCACGGCGTCCGCGGGCAGCAGCAGCGGCGCCTCGATGACGAGTTCGTCGAGCACCGGGCAGCCCACGTCGTCACCCGCGCGCACGGCCAGCTCGACCAGCGCGGTGCCCGGCAGGAGTACGACCCCGCCGATGGCGTGGTCGGCCAGCCACGGCTGCAGGGCCTGCGACAACCGGCCCGCCAGTGCGACGCCGTCGGAGCCGGGCGTGTCCAGGACCGCGCCCACGAGCGGGTGCGCGGCCGGCGTCAGGCCCAGCGCCGCGGCACTGCCGGACTCCTGGGGCTCCAGCCAGAACCGCCGGTCCTGGAACGCCGTCGTCGGCACCGGAACCAGCACCCGCGACGCGGGCAGCAGCGCGGTCCAGTCGACGTCCTCGCCGCGGACGAAAACCTCGGCCAGCGCGCGGATCGCCGCCGGCACCTCGGGCCGGTCGCGCCGGGTCAGCGCGACCGCGGCGGGGGCGCCGGGCAGCGCGCCGGCGAGCCCGCTCAGGACGCCGTCCGGGCCCAGCTCGACCAGCAGCGACCGGCCGGCCAGCGCGCCGACGGCGTCGGCGAACCGGACCGGGCGGCGGACCTGCTCGACCCAGTGTTCGGGCGTGGCGCAGTCGGCGGTGACGGACACCATCGAGACCACCGGGATCGTCGGCGGCCGATACTCCAGCGTCTCGGCCACGGCCGCGAACTCGGCCAGCATCGGGTCCATCAGCGGCGAGTGGAACGCGTGGCTGACGGCCAACGTCTTCGTGCGGCAACCGCGGGCCGCGAATGCGTCGGCGACGGCGACGGCGTGCACGGCGTCGTGTTCACCGGAGATCACCACGGATTCCGGCCCGTTGACGGCGGCCAGCGACACGCGGCCGTCGAGCGCGGCGACGACGTCCTCTTCGGACGCGGCGATCGCGACCATCGCGCCGCCGGCAGGCAGTGCCGACATCAGCCGGCCGCGGGCGGCCACCAGTTTCGCGGCGTCCGCCAGGGACAGCACCCCGGCGACGTGGGCCGCGGTGATCTCGCCCAGCGAGTGGCCCGCGACCGCGCGCGGCCGGACGCCCCACGAGCGGACCAGCGCGAACATCGCCGTCTCGACCGCGAACAGCCCGGCCTGGGTGAACACGGTGTTGTCCAGCAGCGCGGCGAGGTCGGTACCCGGCTCGGCGAAGACGACGTCGCGGACCGGCGGGTGTTCCGGCAGGTGCCGGTCCAGTTCCGCACAGGCCGCGTCGAAGGCAGTGGCGAACACCGGGAACGCCGCGTGGAGTTCCCGGCCCATCCCGGCGCGTTGCGCGCCCTGGCCGGTGAACAGGACCGCGACACCGGCACCGGCGTGGTCCACTTCACCCCGGATGGCGCCGCCTTCGCGCAAGACGGTCACGGCCTGGCCGGGATCGTCGGCGAGCACCACGGCGCGGTGTTCCCACGCGGCCCGGGCGGACACGAGTGAACCGGCGACGTCGGTGATCCGGACGTCCGGTGTCGCGGCCAGGTGCGCCGCCAGCCGTTCGGCCTGTGCGGCGAGACCGGCTTCGGAACGGGCCGAAACCACCAGCGGGACCGGGCCGACGGGCTCGGCGGGCCGGTCGGCGGCCTCGGCGTGCGGCGGCTGTTCGAGGATGACGTGGGCGTTGGTCCCGGAGACGCCGAACGACGACACGGCGGCCCGGCGCGGGTGGCCGGTCTCCGGCCACGGGGTCTGCTCGCCGAGCAGCCGGACCGAGCCCGCCGTCCAGTCCACATGGGACGACGGCTCGTCCAGGTGCAGGGTCTTCGGCAGCACGCCGTGCTCGAGGGCCAGGATCATCTTGACCACGCCCGCGACCCCGGACGCGGCCTGGATGTGACCGAGGTTCGACTTCAGTGCGCCGAGCAACAGCGGCTGGTCGTCGGGCCGGTCCTGCCCGTAGGTCGCCAGCAGCGCCTGAGCCTCGATCGGGTCGCCCAGCGTCGTCCCGGTGCCGTGGGCTTCGACGACGTCGACGTCCGAAGTGGACAGTCCGGCGTTGGCCAGCGCCTGACGGATCACGGCCTGCTGCGCGGGACCGTTCGGGGCGGTCAAGCCGTTGGACGCACCGTCGGAGTTGACCGCGGTGCCCTTCACCACCGCCAGCACGCGACGGCCTTCGCGCAGCGCGTCGGAGAGGCGCTGGAGCACGACGACCCCGGCGCCCTCACCCCACGCGGTGCCGTCGGCGGCCTCGGCGAACGGCTTGCAACGACCATCGGGCGCGAGACCACGCTGGCGCGAGAACTCGACGAACGTCGCCGGGGTCGCCATCACGGTCACGCCGCCGGCCAGGGCCATCGAGCACTCACCCGAACGCAGCGCCTGCGCCGCGAAGTGCATCGCCACCAGCGACGACGAACACGCCGTGTCCACCGTGACCGACGGGCCCTGCACCCCGAGCACGTACGACACCCGTCCGGCGACGACGCTGGTCGTCGAGCCGGTGCCCAGCAGGCCGTCCAGCCCGGTGGTCCGCGCGCCCAGCCCGTAACCCTGGTAGGCGGCGCCGTGGAAGACGCCGATGTTCTTGCCGCGCAACGAAACCGGTGAGACGCCGGCGCGTTCCAGGGCCTCCCAGGACGTCGTCAGCAGCAGCCGCTGCTGCGGGTCCATGGCGAGGGCCTCGCGCGGCGAGATCCCGAAGAACTCCGGGTCGAACAGCCCGGCGCCGGTCAGGAAGCCGCCGTGGCGGACGTAGGTCTTGCCGGAGGCGTCCGGATCGGCGTCGTAGAGGTCGCCGAGGTCCCAGCCGCGGTCGGCGGGGAACGGCGCGATCGCGTCACCGCCGTCGAGCAGCAGCTCCCACAGGCCTTCGGGGCTGTCGATGCCGCCGGGCAGGCGCAGCGCGGTCCCGACGATGACGATCGGGTCGTCGTCGACGGCGGTCGCGGCCGAAGCCACCGTGGCGGGCGCGGCGGACCCGACGAGTTCGGCGTGCAGGTGCCCGGCCAGCGCTTCCGGGTTGGGGTAGTCGAAAACGGCCGTGGAAGGCAGGTTGACGCCGGTCTTCACGGTGAGCCGGTTGCGCAGCTCCACCGCGGTCAGCGAGTCGAACCCGGCGTCGCGGAAGGCCCGCGACGCGCCCACACCCTCGGCGTCGCCGAGCACAACGGCGGCCTCGGCGCGGACCAGGTCGGTCAGCACCGCGAGCTGTTCGGCGGGGTCGAGCCCGGCGAGCCGGTCCGGCAGGCCGCCGGTCGGGTCGCCGTCGCGCGCGGCCCGGCGGACGCCGCCGACCAGGCCGCGGAAGATCGCGGGCAGCACGCCGAGCCGGGCGTAGTCGCGCAGGATCGCCGGTTCGAGGACCACCGGGACCAGGGCCGCGCGGTCCGCGCCGAGCGCGCTGTCGAGCAGCCGCATGCCGTGCTCGACGTCCACCGCGCCGATGCCCGAGCGGGCCATCCGCGCGGTGTCGGCGGTGTCGAGCCGCCCGCCCATGCCGACGCGGGCCCACATGCCCCAGGCGAGCGACACGGCGGCGTGTCCGGCGGCGCGGCGGCGGGTGGCGAGCGCGTCGAGGTAGGTGTTCGCGGCGGCGTAGTTGCCCTGGCCGGGACCACCCAGCACACCCGCGGCGGAGGAGAACAGGACGAACGCGGCCAGGTCAAGATCCCGGGTCAGTTCGTCGAGGTGGGTGGCCGCGTCGACCTTGGGCCGGAACACCCGGTCGACCGCGGCGGCGTCGAGCGAGGTGACGACGCTGTCCTCCAGCACGCCGGCGGTGTGCACGACGGCGGTCAGCGGCGCGGGCAGCCCGGCCAGCAGCGCCCGGACCTGCTCGCGGTCGGCGACGTCGCAGGCCACGATCTCGACGCGGGCGCCCAGCTCCCGCAGCTCCGCGGCGAGGTCCGGCGCGCCGTCGGCGTCCTGGCCGCGACGGGACGCGAGCACGACGGTGCCGCAGCCGTGGACGGTGATGAGGTGCCGGGCCACGACGGCGCCGAGCGCGCCGGTGCCACCGGTGATCAGCGCGGTGCCGGCCGGGTCCAAGGCGACGGCGGGTGGGCCGGTGGTGACCCGGGTCAGCCGCGGCACCCACGTGCCGGTGTCGCGGACGGCGAGCTGCCCGTCGCCGGCGGCGACCGCGGCGTCGAGGGTCGCCGTGTCCGGGATCCCGTCGGCGTCGGCGTCGGCGAGCAGGAGACGGTCCGGGTGTTCCGACTGGGCGGAGCGCGCCAGCCCCCACACCGCGGCGGCGACCGGGTCGACGGTCTCGTCGTCCCGGGTGGCGACGGCGTTGCGGGTGAGCAGGACGAGCCGGGTCCGGGCCCAGCGCGGCTCGGTGAGCAGCGTCTGGATCGCTCTGAGCGCGACGTCCACGGTGGACCGGACGCGTTCGGGTTCGGTGCTGCCGGTACCCGCGGGCACCGGCAGCAGGACGTAGTCCCCGGCCGTGGCCGTCTCGGTGAGTTCGGTGACGACCTGCGACGTCGAGTCAGACGCGGCCGAAGGCACGTCGAGAGGTGTCCAGTCGACGCCGAAGAGGACGTCGGTGGAGTTGGTGGCGGCCGCTTCCGTCCGCTGGTGGCGGACCGTGGCGGCGGTGAGCACGGGCAGGCCGTCGGGGTCGGTCAGGTGCAGCGCGACGCCGTCGCCGGCCGGGGTCAGCCGGGCCCGCACCGCGCGGGCGCCGGTGGCGTGGATCGCGACGTCGGTCCAGGCGGCCGGGGTCAGCGGGGCGGTGCCGGGGTCGGTGACGAGCACCGGGTGCAGTGCGGCGGCGAGCAGCGCCGGGTGGATCGCGAAGCCGTCGGCGGACAGCGTTTCGGGCAGCGTGAGTTCGGCGTACAGCTCCGAGCCGCGGCGCCACAGGGCGGTCAGGCCGCGCAGGGCGTCACCGAAGTCGTGGCCGTCGTAGCACCCGGTCAGGTCGACCGGTTCCGCGCCGGACGGCGGCCATTCGCCGGTCACGGCGGCGGGTGTGGAGACGCCCGCGCCGAGCCGGCCGGTGGCGTGCTTGGTCCAGGCCGCGCCCTCGGTGTCGGGCCGGGAGTGGACGCTGACCTCACGCTTTCCGTCGTCGTCGGCCGCGCCGACGGCGATCTGGACACGCCGGACCTCGTTCTCCGGCAACGCAACCGGAGTGTCCACAGTGAACTCACGCAGGGTCGGGCAGCCGACGTGGTCGCCGGCACGGATCGCCAGCTCGACCAGCGCGGCGGCCGGCAGGACCGTGCTACCGGCGACGACGTGGTCGGCCAGCCACGGGTGCAGCGACCGCGAGATCCGGCCGGTCAGCACCACGCCGCCGGTCTCGGGGGCTTCGACGACGGCGCCGAGCAGCGGGTGCCCGGCCGCGGTGAGCCCGGCCGCCGACACGTCGGCGAGGCCGGTGCCGGCGGGCAGCCAGTACGTCCGCTCCTGGAACGCCGTGGCCGGCAGCCGCCGCAACCGGCGTGGCCGCGGGGCGAGCGCGGCCCAGTCGACGTCACCGCCGCGGACGAACACCTCCGCCAGCGCGGTGAGCGCGGACGTCACCTCGGGCCGGTCCCGCCGGGTCAGCGCGACCGCCGCGGGCCCGCTCGGCAGGGCGGCGGCGAGTCCGCTGAGGACGCCGTCGGGGCCCAGTTCCAGCAGCACCGGCCGCGGGCCGAGGGCGGCGACCGCGTCGGCGAACCGCACCGGGCGGCGGACCTGCTCCACCCAGTAGTCCGGGGTGGACAGTGCGCCGGCGCGGTCGCCGGTCACGGTGGAGGCGACCGGGATGACCGGCTCGGCGTAGGTCAGCCGCGCGGCGACCTCGCGGAAGTCGGCCAGCATCGGGTCCATCAGCGGCGAGTGGAACGCGTGGCTCACCGTCAGGGCCTTCGTGCGGACCCCGCGAGCGGCGAACAGCTCGGCGACGGCGTGCACGGCGTCGTAGTCACCCGAGATCACCACGGATTCCGGGCCGTTGACGGCGGCGAGCGCGACGCGGTCGCCCAGCAGCGGGACCACCTCGCTCTCGGGCGCGGCGATCGCGGTCATCGCGCCGCCGGCGGGCAGCGCCGACATCAGCCGGCCGCGGGCCGCGACGAGCGTCGCCGCGTCGGGCAGGGACAGCACGCCGGCGACGTGCGCGGCGGTCAGCTCACCCAGCGAGTGCCCGGCCACGATCTCGGGCCGCACCCCCCAGGTTTCGACGAGCCGCGTCATCGCGACCTCGACCGCGAACAGCCCGGCCTGGGCGAACACGGTGTCATCGAGCAGGGCCGCGAGGTCGCTGCCCGGCGCGGCGAACACGACGTCCCGCACCGGCGGCAGCCCGGTCAGGCCCCGGTCCAGCTCGGCACACACCGCGTCGAACGCCTTGGCGTACGCGGGGAACGCGGCGTACAGCTCCCGGCCCATCCCCGGCCGCTGGGCGCCCTGGCCGGTGAAGAGCACGGCGATACCGGGTGCGGCCGGGTCGGCGACGCCTCGGACCACGCCGGTGCCGTCGAGGGTGCGGAGCCGTCCGACTGCCTCGTCGGCGTCGGCGGCGAGGACCACGGCGCGGTGTTCCCACACCGTGCGTGAGGCGAGCAGCGAACCGGCGATGGCGCCGAGATCTGTGCGTCCGGTCAGATGGTCCGCGAGCCGCTCGGCCTGGTCGTTCAGACCGGTTTCCGATCGAGCGGACACCACCAACGGCATCAGTCCGACGCTGGGCTCTTCGTCCACAGTGGATTCGGGAGCGCCTTCGAGGATGACGTGGGCGTTGGTGCCCGAGACGCCGAACGCCGATACCGCCGCGCGGCGCGGCCGGTCGAGCGCGGGCCACGGCGTCGGCTCGGTCAGCAGCCGCACCTCGCCGGTCGTCCAGTCCACTTTGGACGACGGCGCGTCGACGTGCAGCGTCTTCGGCAGCACGCCGTGCTTCAGTGCCATGATCATCTTGATCACACCGGCCACCCCGGCCGCGGCCTGCGTGTGCCCGACGTTGGACTTCAGCGACCCCAGCCAGAGCGGGGTTTCCCGGTTCCGGCCGTAGGTGGCCAGCAGGGCCTGGGCTTCGATGGGGTCGCCCAGGACCGTGCCCGTGCCGTGAGCCTCCACGGCGTCGACGTCCGATGTGGACAGCCCGGCGTTGGCCAGTGCCTGCCGGATGACGCCCTGCTGGGCCCGGCCACTGGGCGCGGTCAGGCCGTTGGAGGCGCCGTCCTGGTTGACGGCGGTGCCCTTGACCACGGCGAGCACTTCGCGGCCTTCGCGGCGCGCGTCGGACAGCCGTTGCAGGACGACGACGCCGGCGCCTTCGGCCCAGCCCGTGCCGTCGGCGGCTTCGGCGAACGACTTGCAGCGGCCGTCGACGCTCAGCCCGCGCTGGCGCGAGAACCCGACGAACACGCCCGGGGTCGCCATCACCGTCACGCCGCCGGCCAGCGCCAGCGAGCACTCGCCCGAGCGCAGCGCCTGGGCGGCCAGGTGGATCGCGACCAGCGACGAGGAGCACGCCGTGTCCAGGGTGACCGACGGCCCTTCGAGGCCCAGCAGGTACGACACGCGCCCGGCCGCGACGCTCGACGCCGTCCCGGTGCCCAGCAGGCCCTCGAGGCCCGGCTCGCGCGAGCCGACGCCGTAACCCTGGAAGTACAGGCCGCTGAAGACGCCGACCGGCTGGCCGCGCAGCGATCCCGGGTCGATGCCCGCGTACTCCAGCGCTTCCCACGACGTCGTCAGCAGCAGGCGTTGCTGCGGGTCCATGGCGAGGGCTTCGCGCGGCGCGATCCCGAAGAAGCCGGGGTCGAAGTCGCCCGCGTCGTGCAGGAAGCCGCCGGAGCGGGTGTAGGTCGTGCCCTCGACGTCGGCGTCGGGGTTGTAGAGCGCGTCGAGGTCCCAGCCGCGGTCGGCCGGGAACCCCGAAATGGCGTCGCCGCCCGCTTCGAGGAGGTGCCAGAGCGATTCGGGGCTGTCGACGCCGCCGGGCAGGCGCAGGCCGGTGCCGACGATGACGATCGGGTCGTCGGTGACCGTCACTGCGGCGACCGGGGCGGTGACCACGGTGTCCACGCCGAGGATTTCGGCGTGCAGGTGCTCGGCCAGCGCGGCCGGGTTCGGGTGGTCGAACACGACGGTCGCGGGCAGGGCGACGCCGGTGGCGGTGACCAGCCGGTCGCGCAGCTCGACGGCGGTCAGCGAGTCGAAGCCGACGTCGCGGAAGGCACGCGTCCGGCCGATGGCGTCCTCGCTACCGAGGACGAGCGCGGCCTCCGCACGGACCAGCGTGGTGAGCTCGGCGTGCCGGGCAGCGGTGTCGAGGCCTTCGAGCCGGGCACGCAGCCCACTGGTGACCGACCGATCGGCGGCGACGGCCGCTTCGGCGGCGTCGATGGCGTCCCGCGCGTCGGGCAGCCCACGCAGGAACGGGCTCGGCCGCGCGGCGGTGAAGATCGGGGCGAAGCGGGGCCAGTCCATGGCCGCGACGACCACGGCGGCCCGGTCACCGCGCAGCACGCGGTTCAGCGCGGTCAGGGCCAGGTCGGGTTCCATGGTCAGCACCGCGCGCCGGCGCAGCCGTTCGGTGTCGGCCGCGGTGCCGACAACACCGGTCCCAGCCCACGGCCCCCAGGCGACGGCGAGCGCGGGCTTACCGCGGTCACGACGAGCCTCGGCGAGCGCGTCGAGGTAAGCACTGGCGGCGGCGGGCGCGGACTGCCCGGCCGAGCCCCACACGCCGACGACGGAGGAGAACAGCACAAACGCGTCGAGCGGGTGGCCGTCGAGCAGGTCGTCGAGGATCGCCGCGCCCTCGACGCGGGCGGCTACGGCCTTACTGAACCCTGCTACGTCGTGGTCGGTCAGCGCGGTCGCATCAGCGGCCGCCCCCGCGGTGTGGACGACCGCGTCGGGCGGGTACTGGGCGATCACGGCGGCGAGGGCGTCGCGATCGGTGACGTCGCAGGCCACGGTCGTGACACGGGTGCCGGTCAGGTCCGGCGCGGTGCCGCCCCTGCTGAGCAGCACGAGGTGATCGGCGCCGGCACGGGCGAGCCAGCGGGCGACGTGGCCGCCGAGCGCGCCGGAGCCACCGGTGACCAGGACGGTGCCCCGCGGCCGCCAGCCTTCGGCGTTTGTGTCCTCCACGCGGGCCAGACGACGGGCGAAGGTGCCATTCGCGCGGAGGGCGAGCTGGTCTTCGCCGCCGTTCGCGGTCACCAGGGCGACCGCGCGGGCGGGCAGGTCACCGTCCATTTCGGACGGCAGGTCGAGCAGGCCACCCCAGCGGCCCGGGTGTTCCAGCGCTGCCGCCTGGCCGAGGCCCCACAGCTGCGCCGCCCGCGGGTCGGGAGCGGTGTCGGCGGGCCCGGTACGCACGGCACCGCGGGTAACGCACCACATCCGCGCGGCGCCCCCGGCATCCGCCAGGGCTTGCACGACGACGACGAGCTGCTCCGCCCGCCGGGGCAGACACACGACGCCGTCGAGGGGCCCGGCATCAGCGATCCGCGCGGCGAGCGTGGCGCGATCCAGGGAGAGTTCGACGACGACGCCGTCAACCGGCTCGCGTCCGGCAATTCTCGCCGCGCGATCCGGCGAAGGTTCAACCGTGGCAACACCGAGGGGCCCGGCACCGGCGAGCTGGGTGCGGTCCGCCGAAACACCGGCAGCCGTCCCGGCGAAGGCTGCGGCCAGTGTGCCGTCGTCGTCGGGGTCGACCAGTACCAGCAAGCGGCCGGTCGCGGGACGGGTGGTGGGCTCGGTGATCTCGTCCCAGGTGACCTCGTAGGTCCAGTCTCGGACCGCGGAGTCGTCGCGGCGGGCCGCTCGCCAGCGGGACAAGACCGGGGGGACCGCTGCTAGCGCGGCCTGGTCGTCGGGGGCCAGCGCGGGGTCCAGCGCGGCTGCGTCGCCGGTTCGGGCTGCGCGCCAGAAGTCGGCGTCCTCGCCCTGGTCCAGAGTGGCCGTGGGTTCGGCCGTGAGCCAGAAGGGGCGGCGACGGAACGCCGTCGTGGGCAGGCGCACCGGGTGGGCCGGGCGAGGCACTATCGCGCCCCACTCGACGACGGCGCCGCGGACGAACAGCTCGGCCAGAGCGGTCAGCGCGGTCGTGGGCTCGGGACGGTCGCGGCGGGTCAGGGCGACCGCGGGCGGTGCACCTTCGACGGACTTCGCCATCGCGGTCAAAACGCCGTCCGGGCCGAGTTCCAGCAGTGCCGAGACCGGGAGTTCACCGAGAGCCGAGAGGGCATCGGCGAAGCGCACGGTTTCGCGCGCCTGGCTGGTCCAGTACTCGGGCGAGCAGAGGTCGGCGGAGAGGGCGCCGGTCACCGCGGAGACGACCGGGATGGCCGGGGGACGGTAGGTGAGTGTTTCCGCCACTGCGCGGAACTCGTCGAGCATCGGGTCCATCAGTGCCGAGTGGAACGCGTGGCTCACCGTCAGCGCGCGGGTCCGGTGGCCGCGGGCCGAGAGGGCTTCCGCGGCGGCGCGCACGTCGTCCGCCGGGCCGGACAGCACCACGGCCGTCGGGCCGTTGACGGCGGCGATCTCTACCGGTCCCCCGTGCTCGGCCAGGACGGCGCGGACCTCGGCTTCCGCCGCGGCGACGGCGACCATCGCGCCGCCCGCGGGCAGGGCCGACATGAGCCGGCCGCGCGCGGCGACCAGCTTGGCGGCGTCGGCCGCCGACCACACGCCGGCGACGTACGCCGCGGTCAGCTCGCCTAGCGAGTGCCCGGACACCACGCGCGGACGCACGCCCCACGACTCGGCGAGGCGGTACATCGCCACCTCGACGGCGAACAGGGCGGCCTGCGTGTACGCCGTGTCGTCCAGCAGCCGGGCGAGGTCGGTGCCGGGCTCGGCGAACACCACGTCCCGCAACGAGACGCCGACGTGCGGATCCACGTCGGCGCCGGACTCGGCGAGCGGCGGTACAGCAACCTGCGGATCCACGTCGGCGCCAGGCTCAGCGAGCGGCGGGACGGTCAGGTGCGGGTCGAGGTCGGCGCAGATGGTGTCGAATGCCGATGCGAACGCCGGGAACGTCTCGTACAGCTCCCGGCCCATCCCGGCGCGTTGCGCGCCCTGGCCGGTGAACACGACGCCGACCCCGGCGGAGTCGGCCTCCCCGCGCACGACACCCGGGTGAGACTCACCCGCCGCCAAAGCACGCAGGGCGGCAAGGGGGGCGGCGGCCACCACCACGGCGCGGTGTTCCCACAGCGCCCGCGACGACACCAGGGAACCGGCGACGGCCGCGAGGTCATCTTGCGATTCGAGCGCGGTCGCGAGCCGGTCCGCCTGCGCGACCAGCGCCTGCGGTGAACGCGCCGAGAGCACCAGCGGCACGATCGCCGGCGCAGCCGACGTAGGCGCAGGGGACACAGAGGCCGCCTGCTCCAGGATGACGTGTGCGTTCGTTCCCGACACCCCGAACGACGACACCGCCGCCCGGCGCGGGCGGTCCAGCGCGGGCCACGGTGTCTCCTCGGTCAGCAGCCGCACCGCGCCGGCCGTCCAGTCCACTTGGGACGACGGTGCGTCGACGTGCAGCGTCTTCGGGAGGATGCCGTGCCGAAGGGCCAGGATCATCTTGATCACGCCCGCGACGCCCGCCGCGGCTTGGGCGTGGCCGATGTTCGACTTCAGGGAACCCAGCCACAGCGGGGTTTCCCGGTCTTGGCCGTACGTGGCCAGCAAAGCGTCGGCTTCGATCGGGTCGCCCAGGGCGGTGCCCGTGCCGTGCGCCTCGACGGCGTCGACGTCCACTGTGGACAGCTTGGCCGCCGCGAGGGCCTCGCGGATCACCTCTTCCTGGGCTAGGCCGCTCGGGGCGGTCAGGCCGTTGGACGCGCCGTCCTGGTTCACCGCGGTGGCCCGCACCACGGCCAGGACCTCACGTCCTTCGCGCAGCGCGTCGGACAGCCGCTCCAGCACGAGCACACCGACGCCCTCGGCCCAGCCGGTGCCGTCGGCGGCGTCGGCGAAGGACTTGCAGCGGCCGTCGGCGGCCAGGCCGCGCTGGCGGGAGAACTCCAGGAACACCCCGGGCGTCGCCATCACCGTGGCGCCGCCGGCGAGCGCCAGCCGGCACTCCCCCGCACGCAGCGACTGGCCCGCGAGGTGCATCGCGACCAACGACGACGAACACGCCGTGTCGACGGTGACCGCCGGTCCGCGCAGGCCCAGCACGTACGAGACGCGGCCCGCCGCGACGCTGCCCGCGGAGCCGGTCGCGAGCAGTCCCTCCAGCTCCACGGGCGCCGCACCGCCGCCGTAGCCCTGGTAGGACAGCCCGGTGAACACGCCCACGCGCTCGCCGCGCAACGCCGTCGGCGCGATGCCGGCGTACTCCAGCGCTTCCCACGACGTCTCCAGCAGCAGGCGCTGCTGCGGGTCCATGGCGAGGGCCTCGCGCGGGGAGATGCCGAAGAACTCGGGGTCGAACGCGGGCGCGTCGGCCAGGAACCCGCCGGAGCGCACGTAGGACTTGCCCGCCGCGTCCGGGTCCGGGTCGTAGATCCCGTCGAGGTCCCAGCCCCGGTCGGCCGGGAACGACATGATCCCGTCGCCGCCGCGCCGGAGGAACGCCCACATCCCGGCGGGATCGGTCACCCCGCCCGGCAGCCGCACGCCGATGCCGACCACCGCGATCGGGTCGTCGGCCGCCTCGGCGGTCAGGGCGGCGTTGGCCTTCGTCAGCCGCGCGTTGTCGAGCAGCGCCTTCCGCAGCGCCTCGACGAGCTTGGCATCGGGCGTGCCCACGGGTCCTCCGGTGGTCATGAGTCGGTTCCGTCCAGTGCGAGGCGCACGAGTTCGTCGACGTCCATGCCCGCGATCAGGGCCTCGTCGTCGGGTTCGGGTGCGGGCGGTTCGTCGGGGGCCGGCAGCGCGAGCCGGGTCAGCAGGTGCCCGGCCAGCGCCGTGGCGTCGGCGTAGCTGAAGACCACCGTCGCGGGCAGCGTGAGCCCGGTGGCCGCGGCGAGCTTGTCGCGCAGCTCGACCGCGGTGAGCGAGTCGAGCCCGACGTCCTTGAACGCCCGGAGCACGCCGATCGGCTCGACGCTGCCCAGCACCGCGCCCGCTTCGGCCCGGACCAGCTCGATCAGCACCTCGAGCCGGTCGGCGGCGGGCAGTTCGGCCAGCCGCGACCGCAGGTCCGCACCCGCGCCGGGCTCGGTGCCGACGGTCAGGGCTTCGCGGACCTCGGGCAAGCCGCCGAGCAGCGGGCTCGGCCGGGCCGCGGTGAAGATCGGCGCGAACCGCGGCCAGTCCATCGCCGCCACGACCACCGCCGGCCGGTCCTGCCGCAGCACCCGGCCCAGCGCGGCGAGTGCGGGCCCGGGGGCCATGGTCAGCACGGCCCGGCGGCGCAGCTCTCGCTCGATGTCGCCGTGGCCGGCCATGCCGCCGCCCGACCATGGTCCCCAGGCGACCGCGTGCGCGGCCAGCCCGCGTGCGCGGCGAGCGTGCGCCAGGCCGTCGAGGTAGCTGTTGGCCGCGGCGTAGGCGCCCTGCCCCGCCGAGCCCCAGACCCCGGCGATCGAGGAGAACAGCAGGAACGTGTCCAGCGGCCGGTCGCCGAGCAGCTCGTCGAGGATCGCGGCGCCGTCGACCTTGGCCGAGAGCACCTTGGCGACGTCCGCGGCCTCGTAGTCCTCGATCAACGTCGCTTCGCTGTTGACGCCGGCCGCGTGGACGACGGCGTCCGGCGGGTAGGCGGCCAGGACGGCGGCGACGGCGTCGCGGTCGGCGATGTCGCAGGCGACGACGTCGACCCGCGCCCCGGCGCCGGTGAGGTCGGCGACCAGGGCCGGTACGCCGGGTGCGGCGTCGCCGGCCCGGCTCAGCAGCACCAGGTGCTCCGCGCCGTTCCCGGCGAGCCAGCGGGCGACGTGCCCGCCGAGCGCCCCGGTCCCGCCGGTGACGAGCACGGTCCCGCGCGGAGTCCACTCCGCGTCGGACGCCGAGGTGTCCGGGGCGCGGTGCAGCCGGCGGGCGAACACACCCGCGGTCCGGACCGCGACCTGGTCCTCGCCGCTGTCGCCGGTCAGCACGGCGACAACGTCGGCCAGCAGCCGGGAATCCGCGACGGCCGGTACGTCGACAAGCCCGCCCCACAGGTCCGGGTGCTCCAGCCCGGCCACCTGGCCGAGCCCCCAGATCAGCGACGCGCGCGGGGCGACGACGTCGGCGTCACCGGCGGCGACCGCGGCTCGGGTCAAGGCCCACAACCGGGCGCCGGTGCTGGTGGCGCGCAGCGCCTGGATCGCCACCACCACCTGCTCGACCCGGTCGGACAGGCACAGGACGCCGTCCACCGCGCCGGCCGCGGTGATGCGGTCGGCCAGCTCGTCGCGGTGCGGCGACAGCACGACAGTCTTCGTGGTCATCCCGGCCGCCGCGAACGCCGCCGTGACGCCGTCTTCGGCCGCGCCGGGATCGGTCAACAGCAGCCAGGTGCCCGCGACGGCCCGGCCGGGCAGCACCCGGTCCCAGCCGATCCGGTAGGTCCACTCGCGCTGCTCGGACTCGGCCCGGCGGGCTTGGCGCCAGCGCGCCAGCAGCGGCAGGGCGGCCGCCCACGCCGCGGCGTCGCCGGTGTCCGCCAGCGACGAGACGTCCCCGGTGTCCACCGCCTGCCAGAACGCGGCGTCGGCCGCGTCGACGACCGTGGTGTCGGCGGGCTTGAGCCAGAAGTGCCGGTGCTGGAACGCGGTCGTCGGCAGCGCCACCGGACGCGGCGGGGCCGGGACGAGCGCGCTCCAGTCGACGTCGATGCCGCGCACGAACAGTTCGGCCAGCGCGGTGCGCGCGGTGTCGGCCTCCGCGTGGTCGCGGCGGGTGAACGCGACTGCGGGTGCGACGCCGTCGAGGCTGTTGGCCAACGTGCTCAGCACCGTGTCGGGCCCGAGTTCGAGCAGCACCGACAGCGGTCCCATCGCGGTGACGGCGTCGGCGAAGCGCACCGGGCGCCGGGCCTGCTCGGCCCAGTAGCCGGGTGTGCCGAGATCGTCGGTCACCGTGCCGGTGACGGTCGAGACGACCGGGATCGCGGCGTCCCGGAAGGTCAGCGTCTCGGCGACCGCGCGCAGGTCGTCGAGCACCGGGTCCATCAGCGGCGAGTGGAACGCGTGGCTCACGGTCAGCGCCTTGGTCCGGCGGCCGCGTGCGGCGAACTCCGCTGCGACGGCGTGCACCGCCTCGGCGGCACCGGACACCACGACGGACTCCGGCCCGTTCACCGCGGCGATGGACACGTCGTCACCCAGCATGGCGAGGACGTCGGCCTCGGCGGCCTCGATCGCGACCATGGCGCCACCCGGCGGCAGCGCCGACATCAACCGGCCGCGCGCCGCGACCAGCGTCGCCGCGTCGGCCAGGGAGAGCACACCGGCGACGTGAGCAGCGGTGATCTCGCCCAGCGAGTGCCCGGCGAGCACCTTGGGCCGGACACCCCACGACTCGACGAGCCGGAACATCGCCACCTCGACGGCGAACAACCCGGCCTGGGTGAACAGCGTGCCGTCCATGTCCTCACCGAACACGATTTCCCGCAGGGAAATACCCAGCAACGGGTCGAACTGCGCGCACACCGCGTCGAACGCCGCCGCGTACGCCGGGAACGTCTCGTACAGCTCGCGGCCCATGCCCGGCCGCTGCGCGCCCTGCCCGGTGAACAGGATCCCGACGCCGCCGGCGGCGGGATCGATCTCGCCGCGGACGACGCCGGTGCCGTCGCGCAGTGCGGCCACGGCCTCGTCCCGGCCCAGCGCCGGGACGACGAGCCGGTGCTCCCACGTCGTCCGTCCGGCCACCAGCGAGCCCGCCGTCGCGGCGAGGTCGGCGCCGTCCTGGAGGAACTCGGCCAGGCGCGCGGCCTGCTCGGTCAGCGCCTTGGCCGACCGAGCCGACACGACCAGCGGCGCCGGTCCGGCGTCCACAGTGGACAAATCGGACACTGCGGGCGCCGCTTCCAGGATGACGTGGGCGTTGGTGCCCGACACCCCGAACGCGGACACGGCGGCCCGGCGCGGCGTCGTGCGCTCCGGCCACGCCGTCTCCTCGGTCACCAGCGACAACGCCCCGGCCGACCAGTCCACCTGCGACGACGGCTCGTCGGCGTGCAACGTCTTCGGCACCAGGCCGTGGCCCAGCGCCAGCACCATCTTCACGACGCCCGCGACGCCGGAGGCGGCCTGCGTGTGGCCGAGGTTCGACTTCAGCGCACCGAGCAGCACGGGCTGTCCGGCGTCCCGCTGCCCGTAGGTCGCCAGCAGCGCCTGGGCCTCGATCGGGTCGCCCAGCGTAGTGCCGGTGCCGTGGGCCTCGACGACGTCGACGTCCGAAGTGGACAGTCCGGCGTTGGCCAGGGCCTGGCGGATCACGGCCTGCTGGGCTGGGCCGTTGGGTGCGGTCAGGCCGTTGGACGCGCCGTCCTGGTTGACCGCGGTGCCGCGGACGACGGCCAGGATCTCGCGGCCGTCGCGCAGGGCGTCGGACTGCCGCTGCAGCACCAGGACGCCGACGCCTTCGGCCCAGCCGGTGCCGTCGGCGGCGTCGGCGAACGCCTTGCAGCGGCCGTCCGCGGACAGCCCGCCCTGCCGGGCGAACTCGGCGAAGACGCCCGGTGACGCCATCACCGTGGCGCCACCCGCCAGCGCCACCGAGCACTCACCCGAGCGCAGCGACTGGGCCGCGAGGTGCAGGGCCACCAGCGACGACGAACACGCCGTGTCGACGGTGACGGCCGGGCCGCGCAGGCCGAGCACGTAGGACACCCGGCCCGACAGCACGCTCGACGACGTACCGGTCAGGGCGTATCCCTCGCTGCTGCCGGCGCCTTCGTGCAGTCGCGTGCCGTAGTCCTGCGCGGCGGCGCCGGTGAACACGCCGACGTCGTGGCCGCGCAGCGAGACCGGGTCGATCCCGGCCCGCTCCAAGGCTTCCCATGACGTCTCGAGCAGCAGCCGCTGCTGGGGGTCCATGGCGAGGGCCTCGCGCGGGGAGATCCCGAAGAACTCCGGGTCGAACAGCCCGGCGTCGTAGAGGAATCCGCCGCGGCGGGCGAACGAGCCGGTGGAGCCGACGTCCCAGCCGCGGTCGGCCGGGAACTCCGCGATGGCGTCCCCACCGCGGCGCAGCAGCTCCCACAGGCCGTCCGGGCTGGTCACGCCACCCGGCAGCCGGACACCCATGCCGACGATCACGACCGGGTCGTCGGTGCTGGTGACGGCGACGACTGCGTAGGCCGCCGGTTCGGTGCCCGCGAGCCGCGAGCCGAGGTGATCGGCGAGCGCGGCGGGGTTCGGGTGGTCGAACACCAGCGTCGAGGGCAGGGCGAGCCCGGTCGCCGTCGCGAGCCGGTTGCGCAGGTCGACGGCGGTCAGCGAGTCGAAACCGGCGTCGCGGAACGCCCGGGAGACGCCCGGTGCCGCGCCGCCGAGGACCACGGCCGCTTCGGCGCGGACCAGCTCGACCAGCACCTCGCGCCGGCCGGCCGCGTCGAGCCCGGCCAGCCGGGCGGCCAGGCCGGTCCCGGCCGCCGACGCGGTGGCGCGGACGTGCCCGACGATCTCCCGCAGCAGCGCCGGCACCGGTCCGGTGCGGGCCTGCTGCCGCAGCGCGGCGACGTCGAACACCACCGGCACCACCGCGGGCCGGGTCGTGGCCAGCGCGCTGTCCAGCAGCCGCAGCCCTTGTTCGGCGCCGATCGGTTTCATGCCCGAGCGCGCCAGCCGCGCGGTGTCGGCCGCGGCCAGGTCGCCGGTCATCCCGCTCGCCGGCGCCCACAGGCCCCAGGCGAGCGACGTCGCGGCGTGCCCGGCGGCGCGGCGGCGTTCGGCCAGCGCGTCGAGGAAGGCGTTCGCAGCGGCGTAGTTGCCCTGGCCGAGCCCGCCGAGGGTGCCGGAGGCGGAGGAGAACAGGACGAACGCGGCCAGGTCGCGGTCGCGGGTGAGTTCGTCGAGGTGGACCGCGCCGTCGGCCTTGGGCCGGAACACGGTGTCGAGCCGGTCGGCGTCGAGGGCGGCGAGGACGCCGTCGTCGAGGACGCCCGCGGTGTGCACGACCGCGGTCAGCGGCGCGTCGGCCGGGACCCGCGTCAGCAGTGTGCGCACCCGGTCGCGGTCGGCGATGTCGCAGGCGACGACGTCGACCCGGGCGCCGAGCCCGGTCAGCTCGGCCCGCAGGTCTTCGGCGCCGTCGGCGTCGGGGCCACGGCGGGAGACCAGGACCAGGCTGCGGACGCCGTGCGCCGCCACCACGTGCCGGGCCACCAGCGCGCCCAGCGTGCCGGTGCCGCCGGTGATGAGCACGGTGCCCGCCGGGTCCAGTTCAGCTGGCTTGTCGTCGGTGGTGGTGCGCCGCAGCCGCGGCACCCAGGCACGGCCTTCGCGGACGGCGACCTGCCCTTCGTCAGCGGCTATCGCGGCCGCGAGGCCGGCCTCGTCGTCGAGGTCGGCGAGCAGCAGCCGGTCCGGGTGTTCCGACTGCGCCGAGCGCACCAGCCCCCACACGGCAGCGGCGACCGGATCGGGCACCTCGTCGGCGACGCTCACGGCGCCGCGCGTCACGACCGCCAGCCGGGCGTCCGCGTAGGCGGGTTCGGCCAGGAAGCCTTGCACCTCAAGCAGAACGTGCTCCAGCACCTGCCGCACCCGCTCCGGCTCGGTTCGCGAGGACGCGCCGGTGTCGACCCGCAGCACGAACCAGTCCGTAACCTCGGCGAGGTCCGCGGCGCCGGTCAGCTCCACCGGAGCCACCGCCGGAACCGCGGCCGGTTCGGGCAGCGGGACCCAGTCGAGGGTGTAGAGGCTCGTCTCGCGAGCGTTCGTGAGCTGGATCCGCCGGGTGTGCACGGACCGGGCCGAGAGCACCGGCTCGCCCGCCGGGTCGGTCAGGTCGAGCGCGTGCCCACCGTCCCCTGTGGACACGAGGTGGACGCGGACGGTGGTGGCGCCGGTGGCGTGGACCGTCAGGCCGGTCCAGTCGGCGGCCGCGACCGGGTCCGTCCCGGCGCGGGCCAGCACGACGTGCGTCGCGGCGTCGAGCAGGGCGGGGTGGATCGCGAACCCGGCGGGTTCGACGTCCTCAGGCAGGGTGACCTCGGCGAAGAGGTCCTCGCCGCGGGTCCAGGCCGTGCGCAGGCCGCGCCCGTGGGTGTGGCCCTGAGCGGCGAGGCGGTCGTAGCAGTCGTCAACGTCGAGGGGCTCGGCTCCGGCCGGGGGCCATTCCGGCGTCGACGCTGGACGCGGCGCCGGGTCGGTGCCCAGGGTCGCGGTGGCGTGGCGGGTCCACGCGGTGTCCGTGCCGTCCGGGCGCGAGTGGACCGTGACCGGCCGCTTGCCGGTCTCGTCGGCGGCACCGACCGACACCCGCAGGCGAGCCGGCGCCACGAGCGGGGTCTCGATCCGCAGGTCGTCGACCACCGGGCAGCCGGCGTGGTCGCCCGCCTGGATCACCAGCTCGACGAGCGTGCCGGCGAGCCACGGGTGGGCGGCCGGTGAAACCCGGCCTGTCAGCACCAGCCCGCCCGTCTCCGGCATGTCGACGACCGCGCCGAGCAGCGGGTGCTCCGCGGTCTCGAGCCCGGCCCCGGCAACACCGTCGGCGGCCGCGTGGAGCCAGAAGTGCTTGCGTTGGAACGCCGTCGTGGGCAGCGCCGTCCGGCGTGCCGGGACCAGGCCGGTCCAGTCGACGTCGGCGCCCTCGGCGAACACCTCGGCCATGGACCGGACGAACCGGGCACGGTCGCCCTGGTCACGCCGCAGCGTGCCGCCCACGATCGCGCCGGGCTCGCCGAGGGTGTCCTGCACGCCGGTCGTCAGGACCGGGTGCGAGCTGGACTCGACGAACAGGCCGAAGCCCTGCTCCCCCAGCGCCTTCACGGCGTCGGCGAAGCGGACGGGCTGGCGTAGGTTCCGCAGCCAGTAGCCGTCGGCCACCGGCTCGGTGACCCAGCGATCGTCCACTGTGGAGTACCACGGGATCGACGGCGTGACTGCGGCGACGTCGCCGAGCGCGTCGGCCAGCTCGTCGGCGATCCCGACCACCTGGACGGTGTGGGAGGCGTAGTCCACCGGGATCAGCCGGACGCGCACCCCGCGCTCTTCGTAAGCCGTGCGCAGGCCGTTCAACGCCTCGGGTTCGCCCGCCAGGACCGTCGACGACGGCGAGTTCACCGCGGCGATCTCCACCCGGCCGGCGAGGTCTTCGAGGTCGTGGGCCGCTTCGTCGCCGGAGATCCCGACGGCGAGCATCGCGCCGTGCCCGGACAGCCGGGCGGCGATCAGCAGGCTGCGCCGGGCCACGATCTTCGCCCCGTCTTCGAGGGACAGCGCGCCGGCGACGACGGCCGCGGCGATCTCGCCCTGCGAGTGCCCGACCACGGCGTCGACCCGCAGGCCGACGGACCGCCACAGCGCGGCGAGCGACACCATGACGGCGAACGACACGGGCTGCACGACGTCGACCCGGTCGAGGGCGTCGCGGTCGCGGACCACGTCGGCGAGCGACCAGCCGACGTGCGGCGCCAACGCGGCCGCGCACTCGGCCATCCGGGCCGCGAACACCGGCTCGGTGTCCCACAGGTCCGCGCCCATGCCCGGCCACTGCGCGCCCTGGCCCGGGAAGACCAGCGCGGTCTTGCCGGGAGTCCGCGTGACGCCGCGGACGACGCCGGGGTCCGGCACGCCGTCCGCGAGGCCGCGCAGACTGTCCGCGGCCTGGGTGACGTCCGTCGCGAGGACCACCGCGCGGTGCTCCCAGAGCGCGCGATCCGACAGCAGGGACGCGGCCACCGCGCCGAGGTCGGCGTGGCCGGTGACCCAGTCGGCCAGCGAACGCGCCTCGGCCGCCAGCCCGGCTTCCGACCGGGCCGACACCACGATCGGGAGCACGTCCCCGGTGGGTTCGGGTGCGGTAGGCACCTCCATCGGGTGCTGTTCGAGGATGAGGTGGGCGTTGGTGCCGGAGACGCCGAACGACGAGACACCGGCCCGGCGCGGGCGTCCGGCCTCGGGCCACGGCGTCGTGTCGGTCAGCAGCCGGACAGCACCGGACTCCCAGTCCACTTTGGACGACGGTGTGTCGACGTGCAGCGTGCGCGGCAGCGTCTCGTGCCGCATGGCGAGGACCATCTTCAGCACACCCGCGACACCCGCGGCGGCCTGCGCGTGCCCGATGTTGGACTTGAGCGAGCCGAGCCACAGCGGCTCGTCGCGCTCCTGGCCGTAGGTCGCGATCAGGGCCTGGGCCTCGATCGGGTCCCCGAGTGTGGTGCCGGTGCCGTGCGCCTCGACAGCGTCCACCTCGGACGGCCGCAGCCCGGCGTTGGCCAGCGCCTGCCGGATCACGGCCTGCTGGGCGGGGCCGTTCGGCGCGGTCAGGCCGTTGGACGCGCCGTCCTGGTTGACGGCCGTGCCGCGGACGACGGCCAGGATCTCCCGGCCTTCCCGCAGCGCGTCGGATCGCCGTTGCAGCACCAAGACGCCGACACCCTCGGCCCAGCCGGTGCCCCCGGCCGATTCGGCGAACGCGCGGCAACGGCCGTCGCCGGACAGCGCGCCCTGGCGGGAGAACTCGGTGAACATCGACGGCGACGCCATCACCGACGCCCCGCCCGCGAGCGCCACCGAGCACTCGCCGGAGCGCAGCGACTGCGCGGCCAGGTGAATCGCCACCAGCGACGACGAACACGCCGTGTCCACCGTCACCGCGGGACCCTGCACCCCGAGCACGTAGGACACCCGGCCCGCGGCGACGCTGCTCGCCGACCCCGTGCCCAGCAGGCCTTCCAGCTCCGCCGATCGCACCCCGGCGCCGTAGCCCTGGTAGGCCAGGCCGGTGAAGACCCCGACGTCTCGGCCGCCCAGGGAGGACGGGTCGATCCCGGCGCGTTCGAGGGCTTCCCACGACGTCTCGAGCAACAGCCGCTGCTGCGGGTCCATCGCCAGGGCTTCGCGCGGCGAGATGCCGAAGAAGCCGGGGTCGAACGAGCCCGCGTCGTGCAGGAACCCGCCCAAGTGCGGGTGGGTGTCGCCGAGGTCCCAGCCGCGGTCGGCGGGGACCGCCGAGATCGCGTCACGGCCGGTCCGCAGCAGCTCCCACAGCTCGTCCGGGGTCGCGACGCCGCCCGGCAGCCGGACGCCCATGCCGACGATGACGACCGGATCGTCGGTCACGGCGGTGTGCGCCGGGGCCGCCACGGCGGTCGCGCCGAACAGCTCGCCGTCGACGAACCCGGCCAGGGCGCGCGGGGTCGGGTAGTCGAACACGACCGTCGCGGGCAGCCGGACGCCGGTGGCCTTGGTGAGCCGGTTGCGGAGCTCGACCGCGGTCAGCGAGTCGAACCCGGCGTCGCGGAACGCCCGGGCGGCGCCGATCCCGCGGCCGCCGCCGAGGACGATCGCGGCTTCGGCGGTGACGAGGTCGGTGAGCGCGGCCAGCCGCTGTTCGGGGTCGAGCCCGGTGAGGCCGGCCAGGATTCCGGTGGTGGGCGCGGCGGTGTGCGCGGTGCGCCGGCCGGGGCCGGCCAGCTCGCGCAGCATCGGGGCCATCGGTCCCGATCGTGCCTGCGCGCGCAGGGCGGGCAGGTCGAGCACCATCGGCACGAGCAACGCCGCCGGGCTGACCAGCGCGGCGTCCAGTAGCGCCATGCCGTGGGCGGCTTCGACGACACCGAGGCCGGAACGCGCCATGCGGGTCGTGTCGGCCGCCGCGAGGTGTCCGGTCATGCCGCCGTCCTGGCGCCACAGGCCCCAGGCGAGCGACGTCGCGGTGTGCCCCGCGGCGCGGCGGCGCACGGCCAGCGCGTCGAGGAACGTGTTGGCGGCGGCGTAGTTGCCCTGCCCGGGCCCGCCGAGGACGCCGGAGGCGGAGGAGAACAGGACGAACGCGGCCAGGTCGCGGTCGCGGGTGAGTTCGTCGAGATGGACGGCCGCGTCGACCTTGGGCCGGAACACGGTGTCCACACGCTCGGCGTCGAGGGCGGCGACGACGCCGTCGGCCAGGACCCCGGCGGTGTGGATCACCGCGGTCAACGCCGGTATCCCCGCCAGCAGCGCCCGCACCTGTGCGCGGTCGGCCAGGTCGCACGCGACCACCTCGACGTCGGCGCCGTGCTCCCGCAGTTCCGCGACCAGCTCCGCGGCACCTTCCGCGGAAGGGCCACGGCGGGAGGCGAGGACGACGCTGCGCACGCCGAGGTCGACGACGTGCCGGGCCACGAGCGTGCCGAGCGCACCGGCGCCGGTGATCAGCACCGTCCCGGCGAGGTCGAGCGTGCGCGGCAGCGTCAGGACGTTCTTGCCGACGTGCTGGGCCTGGGCCATGTGCCGGAACGCGGCGACGGCGTCTCGGACGTCCCAGGTGGTGAAGGGCAGCAGCCGCAGCGAACCGGCCTCGAAGAGGTCGACCAGCTTGGCCAGCATCCGCCCGATCAGCGGCGGACCGCCGTCGTAGAGGTCGAACGCCCGGTACATGACGCCGGGGTGGGCGTCGCGGATGTCGGTCTTGCCCATCTCCAGGAACCGGCCGCCGTCGGCCAGCAGCCCCAGCGACGCGTCCACGAACTCCCCCGCGAGGGAGTTCAGCACGACGTCGACCGTGCCGAACGCCTCCGCGAAGTCCAGGGTCCGCGAGTTCGCGATGTGGTCGTCCGGGATACCCATCTCCCGCAGCACGTCGTGCTTGCCCGGGCTCGCCGTGGCGAAGACGTCGGCGCCGAGGTGGCGGGCCAGCTGGACGGCGGCCATGCCGACGCCACCGGCGGCCGCGTGGATCAGGATCTTCTCGCCCGGCCGCAGGTCCGCCAGCTCGACCAGGGCGTAGTACGCGGTCAGGAACGCGACCGGCACGGTCGCGGCCGCCTCGGCGGACCACGACTCCGGCACCCGGGCGAGCAGGTCGGCCTCGGTCACCGCGACGGGCCCGAAGCTGTGACCCATCAGGCCGAACACGCGGTCGCCGGGCTGCAGGCCGGTGACGTCCGGGCCGACGGCCGTGACGACGCCGACGCCCTCGGCACCGAGCCGGGCCGTGTCGCCCGGGTACAGGCCCAGCGCGGTCAGGACGTCGCGGAAGTTCAGGCCGGCGGCCCGGACGGCGAGCCGGACCTGGCTGCCTGTCGGGGTTTCCGGCAGTTCGGGGTGCGGCAGCAGGGCCAGCGCGTCGAGCGTCTTGCCGCCGGTCGTCGCCAGCGCCCACGGCGTGGTCCCGGCGGGCACGGTCAGCTCACCGGCACCCGCCCGCACCAGCCGGGGCACGAGAACCCGGCCGTCACGCAGGGCGAACTGCGTCTCGCCGGTCTCGACGAACGCGGCGATCCCGGGCACGAACTCGGCCGGGGCGTCGAGGTCGGCGAGCACGACGCGGTCGGGATGCTCGGTCTGCGCGGTCCGCACCAGGCCCCAAACGGCCGCGGCGACCGGGTCGACGTCCTCGGTGCCCGTGGCGACGGCGCCGGTCGTGGTGACGACGAGCTTGCTGTCCACTGTGGACTCGTCGGCCAGGAACGCCTGCAGGACGGCGAGGACCGTGCCGACGGCCGTCCGCGCCCGTTCGGGTTCGGACTGCTCGGGAGCGCCGACGTCGACCGGCAGCACCAGCCAGGGCGCCGGTTCCGTGACGTCGGCGGCCGTCGTGACGTACCGGACCTCTGCGGGCCGCGGTTCCGCCTGCGGCAACGTCGTCCAGGTGACGGCGAACATCGCGTCGTCACCGGTGGCGGCCGGGGCCTGCATCGGCCGGCTGACCAGCGAACCCAGCGCCAGTACCGGCGCGCCGGTCTGGTCGGCGACGGTCATCGCCACCGAGCCGTCGGACAGTTCCGAGACGTGGACGCGCACGCTGCGGGCGCCGGTGGCGTGCACCGCGACGCGGTTCCACGCGAACGGCAGCGCGACGGGCGATCCGTCGTCCGGGCCGAGCCCGACCAGCGCCACGTGCAGCATCGCGTCGAGCAGCGCGGGGTGGACGGCGAACCCGGCGGGGTCCGCGACCTCGGGCAGCGTCACCTCGCCGAAGAACTCACGGTCACGCGTCCAGGCCGAGGTCAGGGCCTGGAAGGCCGGCCCGTAGCCGTAGCCGCGCGCGGCGAGGGTGTCGTAGAAGCCGGTCACGTCAACCGGCTGGGCCTCGGCGGGCGGCCAGGCGGACAACGTCGTGGCGGGGACGGGTTCGGTGGTCAGCCAGCCCGTCGCGTGCCGGGTCCAGCCGGGCGCACCGTGCTCCGGGCGGGAGTGGACGGCCACCTCGCGGCGGCCGGTCTCGTCGGTCTCGCCGACGATCACCTGCACCCGCAGCGCCGCGGCGCCGGTGAGCACCATCGGCGTCTCGACGACCAGCTCGTCGACGACCGGCACGCCGCACTGGTCGCCCGCCTGGACGGCGAACTCGACCAGGGCCGCGCCGGGGACGAGCACCACGCCGTCGATGGCGTGGTCGGCCAGCCACGGCTGCAGCGCCGTGGACAACCGGCCGGTCAGCACGGCTCCGCCGGTGCCGGGGGCCTCCATCACCGCGGCCAGCAGCGGGTGGTCCAGGGACACCTGGCCGAGGCTCGTGGCGTCGCCAGAAGCGACGGGAGCCAGCCAGAACCGGCGGTGCTGGAACGCGGTCGTCGGCAGCGCCACGGCGTGCCGCGGGACCGGGACCAGCGCGGTCCAGTCGACGTCGATGCCGCGCACGAACAGCTCGGCCAGTGCGGCGACGGCGGTCTCGGCCTCGGGCCGGTCACGCCGGGTCAGCACGACACCGGGCACGTTGACCAGCGACGTGAGAACGCCGTCCGGGCCCAGTTCCAGCAGCACCGACAGCTGTCCCATCGCGGTGACGGCGTCGGCGAAGCGCACCGGACGGCGCACCTGCTCGACCCAGTACTCCGGAGTGCGCAGGTCGTCGGTGAGCGTGCCGGTGACCATCGACACCACCGGGATCGACGGCGGCCCGTAGGTCAGGGTTTCGGCGACCGCGCGGAACGCGTCGAGCATCGGGTCCATCAGCGCGGAGTGGAACGCGTGGCTGACCGTCAGCGCCTTGGTCCGGCGACCGCGGCCGACGAACTCCGCCGCGACCGCATGCACCGCGTCCGCGGCACCCGAGATGACGACCGAGTCCGGCCCGTTGACGGCGGCGATGGAGACGCCGTCGGTCAACGCGGCCAGCACGTCCGTCTCAGACGCTTCGATGGCGACCATCGCGCCGCCGGGCGGCAGGTCCGACATCAGCCGGCCGCGCGCCGCCACCAGCTTCGCCGCGTCCTCGAGCGACAGGACACCGGCGACGTGCGCCGCGGTGATCTCGCCGAGCGAATGCCCGGCCAGGACCTGCGGCCGGACGCCCCACGACTCGGTCAGGCGGAACATCGCCACCTCGACGGCGAACAGCCCGGCCTGGGTGAACAGCGTGTCGTCGAGCAACGCCGCGACGGCGGAACCCGTTTCGGCGAACACGACGTCGCGTACCGGGACGGTGTCGCCCAGGCATCGGTCCAGCTCCGCGCACACGGCGTCGAACGCGTCCGCGAACACCGGGAACGTCTCGTGCAGCTCGCGGCCCATGCCCGGCCGCTGCGCACCCTGGCCGGTGAACAGCACACCGACGCCGCTGACGGCGGGATCGACCTCGCCCCGGACGGCGGTCCCGTCACGCAGCCCGGCGAGGGCACTCGCGTGGTCCCGGGACACGACGACCGCGCGGTGTTCCCACCGGGAGCGCGACGACAGCAGGGAACCGGCGACGGCGGTGAGGTCGGTGCGGTCGGTGCGGTCGGTGAGGAACGCCGCGAGCCGGTCGGCCTGCTCGGTCAGCGCCTCCTCGCTGCGCGCGGACAGGACGAGCGGTACGACCGGAACGTCCACATCGGACTCGACCCGGTCGGCGGCGGGCGCCTGTTCCAGGACGACGTGGGCATTGGTACCCGAGACGCCGAACGACGACACTCCGGCCCGGCGCGGCGCACCGCGGTCCGGCCACGCGGTTTCCTCGGCGAGCAGCCGCACGGTCCCGGCCGACCAGTCGACCTCGGCCGACGGCTCGGCGGCGTGCAGGGTCCGCGGCAGGACGCCGTGGCCGAGCGCGAGCACCATCTTGATCACGCCCGCGACGCCCGCCGCGGCCTGGGTGTGCCCGATGTTCGACTTCAACGCACCCAGCAGCAGCGGCCGCGTCGCGTCCCGGTCCTGGCCGTAGGTCGCGATCAACGCCTGCGCCTCGATCGGGTCACCCAGCACCGTGCCGGTGCCGTGGGCTTCCACCGCGTCGACGTCCGAAGCCGCCAGACCGGCGTTGGCCAGGGCCTGGCGGATCACCGCCTGCTGGGCCGGGCCGTTGGGTGCCGTCAAGCCGTTGGACGCGCCGTCCTGGTTGACCGCGGTGCCCTTGACCACGGCCAGGACCTCACGGCCGTCGCGGACCGCGTCGGACAGCCGTTGCAGCACGAGGACACCCGCGCCTTCGGCCCAGCCCGTGCCGTCGGCGGCGGCCGAGAACGCCTTGCACCGGCCGTCCGCGGACAGCCCGCCCTGGCGGGAGAACTCCACGAACACGCCGGGCGACGCCATTACCGTCACACCGCCGGCCAGCGCCAGCGAGCACTCACCCGAGCGCAGCGACTGGGCCGCGAGGTGCAAGGCCACCAGCGACGACGAGCACGCCGTGTCGACCGTGACGGCCGGGCCGCGCACGCCCAGGACGTACGAGATCCGTCCGGAAAGGACACTCGGTGACGTCCCGGTCAGCGCAAAGCCCTCGCTGTCGCCGAGGGCGCCGCCGTAGCCCTGCGGCGACGCGCCCGCGAACACGCCGACGTCCTGGCCGCGCAACGACTGCGGGTCGATCGCGGCCCGTTCGAGGGCTTCCCACGACGTCTCCAGCAGCAGGCGCTGCTGCGGGTCCATCGCCACGGCTTCGCGCGGTGAGATTCCGAAGAACTCGGGGTCGAACAGGGTGGCGCCGCTCAGGAACCCGCCGGAACGGGTGGTGGAGGGCGTGTCGACGTCCCAGCCACGGTCGTCCGGGAAGCCGGAGATCGCGTCGCCGCCGCGGCGCAGCAGATCCCACAGGTCCGCCGGGCTGCCCACCTCGCCCGGCAGCCGGACGCCCATGCCGACGATCACGATCGGGTCGTCGGTGGTCACCATCGCGGCGGCCACCGGCGCGGCCTCCTGGACCACGCCGGACAGCTCGGCCAGCAGGAAGTCGGCCAGCGCACCGGGGTTCGGGTGGTCGAAGACCACGGTGGACGGCAGCGTGAGCCCGGTCGCGGCGGCCAGCCGGTTGCGCAGGTCGACGCCGGTCAGCGAGTCGAAGCCGACGTCACGGAACGCTCGCGACTCGGGCAGCGGGGTGTCGCCGCCGAGGACGACGGCGGCTTCGGTCCGCACCAGCTCCACGAGCAGCGCGCGCCGGGCGGCGGTGTCGAGGCCGGCCAGCAGCGTCGGCACGCCGGTGGCCGCCGCCGTGTTGGTCGCGGTGGCCCGGACGTGCCCGACCACGGTCCGCAGCAGCGGCGAGAGCGCGGCACCCGAGCGGGCCTGGGCTCGCAGTGCCGGGACGTCCAGCAGCATCGGCGCCAGCACGGCACGGGCCGAGCCGAGCGCGAGGTCCAGCGATCGCATGCCCTGCGCCTCGCCGAGCGCCTTCATGCCGGAGCGCGCCATCCGCGCGGTGTCGGCGGCGCCGAGGTGCGCGGTCATCCCGCTCGCCGGGGCCCACAGACCCCACGCCAGCGACGTCGCCGCCAGGCCCGCGGCCCGCCGCCGGGTCGCCAGCGCGTCCAGGAAGGCGTTCGCGGCGGCGTAGTTGCCCTGGCCCGGGCCGCCGATCAGGCCGGACACCGAGGAGAACAGCACGAACGCGGTCAGGTCGTGGTCGCGGGTCAGCTCGTCGAGGTGGATCGCGCCGTCGGTCTTCGGCCGGAAGACGGTGTCGAGCCGGCCGGCGTCCAGGGCGGCGATGACGCCGTCGTCGAGGAGCCCGGCGAGGTGCAGCACGCCGGTGAGCGGCGCGTCGGCCGGGACGTGCGCCAGCAGCGCGCGGACCTGCTCGCGCTCGGCGACGTCACAGGCCACGACGTCGACGCGGGCGCCGAGCCCGGTGAGTTCGGCCCGCAAGTCTTCGGCGCCTTCGGCGTCGAGGCCGCGACGCGACGACAGCAGCAGGCTGCGCACGCCGTGCTCGGTGACGAGGTGCCGGGCGACGACGGCGCCCAGCGTGCCGGTGCCGCCCGTGACGAGCACGGTGCCCGCGGGGTTCAGCACCGCAACGCGCTCGGCGTCGGCGGTGAGCCGGGTCAGGCGCGGCACCCACACGACGTCGTCGCGCACGGCGAGCTGCCATTCCCCGGCGGCGGCCGCACCGGCCGGCAGAGCGGCGTCGGTGAGGTCGCGGTCGACGTCGGCCAGCAGGATCCGGCCGGCGTTCTCGGTCTGCGCGGCGCGCACCAGGCCCCACACCGCCGCCGCGACCGGGTCGGCGTCCCCGCCGAGCGGGTCCACCGCGCCGCGGGTCAGCACGGCCAGCCGCGCGTCCGCGAGGTTCGGGTCGGCCAGGAAAGCTTGGAGCACCAGCAGAACCCGGCCCGTCGCGGCCCGGATGCCTTCGGGCGTGGCGGGTTCGGCCGGGACGGGCAGCAGGTACCAGTCGGCGGGCTTGGCGAACCCGGCGGCGTCCTGCACGGTCCGCGTGCGCCCGACAGGAGCCGCGACCAGGTCCGGCAGGGCGAGCCAGTCGAGGCCGTACGACGAGTCGGCCGGTTCCGGCCGCACCGCGCGGACGCGGCCGGTCGTCACCGAGGCCACGGACAGCACCGGCTGCCCGGCGAGGTCGGTCAGCTCGGCGGACCAGCCGTCGCCCGCCGGGGTGAGGTGCGCCCGGACGACGGTCGCGCCGGTGGCGTGCAGTGTGACGCCGGTCCACGCGACCGGCAGTTCGCCGTCGATCGCCTGCAGCGCGGTGTCCAGCAGGGCCGGGTGCAGCGCGAAGCCCGCAGGGTCGATCGCTTCCGGCAGCGTGACCTCGGCGAACAGTTCACGACCGCGGCGCCAGGCGGCCGTGAGGCCCTGGAAGGCCGGGCCGTGCTCGGTGAGAACGTCGACGGCCTGGGCGCCCGGCGGCGGCCACTCTTCGGCGGGTGACGCAGTGGCGACAGCGGTGGAGAGGACGCCGTTGGCGTGGCACGTCCACGCGGCGTCCTCGGTCTCCGGCCGGGTGTGGACGGCGATCGAGCGTCGTCCGGTGTCGTCAGCGGCTCCGACCACGACCTGGACGCGCAGGGCGCCGTCGTCCGGCAGGACCGCCGCGGAACCGGCGTCGAAGCGTTCCAGCGTCGGGCAGCCGGTGTGGTCGCCGGCCTGGATCGCCAGTTCCACCAGGACCGCGGGCGGGAGCAGGCGCGCGCCGTCGACGACGTACTCGCCGAGCCACGGCTGCCGGGCCGGGCTGAGCCGGCCGGTCAGCACCAGGGTGCCGGTGTCCGGGGTGTCGACGACGGCGCCGAGCAGCGGGTGGCCGGCGTCGACCAGGCCCGCGCCGGCCGCGTCGCCGGTGGCCGCCTCGGGCCGCAGCCAGAAGTGCCGGTGCTGGAACGCCGTCGTCGGCATCGCCGAGGACGCGCGGCGGGCCGGCAGGAATCCGGCCCAGGTCAGGTCGACGCCCCGGACGAACACCTCGGCCAGCGACCGGACGAACCGCGCGCGGTCGCCCTGGTCGCGCCGCAGCGTCCCGGCCACGACGACGTCGGTGCCGGCCAGCGTGTCCTGCACGGCGGCGGTCAGCACCGGGTGCGAGCTGGACTCGACGAACACGCCGAAGCCCTGCTCCCCCAGCGCCGTCACGGCCTCGGCGAACCGGACGGGCTGACGCAGGTTGCGCACCCAGTAGCCGGGTTCGAGCGGGCCGGTCACCCAGGCACCGTCCACAGTGGAGTACCACGGGATGGCGGGCGCGGCTGCTTCGGTCCCGCTCAGGACGGCGGTCAGCTGCTCGGCGACGCCGGCCACCTGGACGGTGTGCGAGGCGTAGTCCACCGGGATCAGCCGCGTCCGGACCCCGCGGGCGTCGTAGCGGTCGCGGACCTCGGCCAGCGCCGCGGGTTCGCCCGCGAGCACCACGGCGGACGGCGAGTTCACCGCGGCCAGCTCGACCCGGCCGCCCCAGGCCGCGAGTTCGACGTCGTCCGCGCCGGTCGCGATCGAGAGCATCCCGCCGTGGCCGGAGAGTTCTTCGCCGATCACCTTGCTGCGCAGCGCCACGATCCGCGCCGCGTCCGCGAGCGACAGCGCGCCGGCCACACAGGCCGCCGCGATCTCGCCCTGCGAGTGCCCGACGACGGCGTCCACACGCAACCCGGCCGAACGCCACAGCGCGGCCAGCGACACCATCACCGCCCACGACACGGGCTGCACGACGTCGACCCGGTCGAGGGCCGCGGCGTCCCGGCCGCGCACGACGTCGGACAGGGACCAGTCCACATGCGACGCCAGGGCGGCCTCGCACTCGGCCATCCGCGCGGCGAACACCGGTTCGGTGTCCCACAGGTCCGCGCCCATGCCGGGCCACTGCGCACCCTGGCCGGGGAAGACCAGCACGGTGCGACCGGTGTCGGCGCCGGTGACGCCGCGCACGACCTCGGGTCCGGTGATCGCCCGCAACCCGGCCACCGCTTCGTCAGCGTCCGCGGCCACGACAACGGCGCGGTGCTCCCAGCGCGCCCGTGCCGCGCCCAAGGATCCGGCCACACCGGCGAAGTCGCCGTCAGCAGCCAGGAATCCGGCCAGCCGATCGGCCTGCGCCGTGAGTCCCGCCTCGGTCCGGGCCGTCACCACGAGCGGCGTGACGCCTGGCTCGTCCTCGGCGGCCGGAGCGCCCTCGGGGCCCTGTTCCAGGATGATGTGCGCGTTGGTGCCGCTGACGCCGAACGACGACACCGCGCCGCGACGGGGGCGGCCCAGCTCGGGCCAGGTCGTCTCTTCGGTCAGCAGCGCGATGGCGCCGCTCGTCCAGTCGACCTTCGCGGACGGCTCGTCGATGTTCAGCGTCTTCGGCAGCACGGCGTGGCGCAGGGCGAGGATCATCTTGATCACGCCGGCGACCCCGGCAGCCGCCTGCGCGTGCCCGATGTTGGACTTCAGCGAGCCCAGCCAGAGCGGGACTTCACGGTCACGGCCGTAGGTGGCCAGCAGCGCCTGGGCCTCGATCGGGTCGCCGAGCGCGGTGCCGGTGCCGTGCGCTTCGACGGCGTCGACGTCCGAAGGGGACAGTCCGGCGTTGGCGAGGGCTTGGCGGATCACGGCCTGCTGGGCCGGCCCGCTGGGCGCGGTCAGCCCGTTGGACGCGCCGTCCTGGTTGACGGCGGTGCCCTTGACGACGGCGAGGATCTCGCGGCCGTCGCGGACGGCGTCCGAGAGCCGCTGCAGCACGAGCACGCCGACGCCTTCGGCCCAGCCGGTGCCGTCGGCGGCCGCCGCGAACGGCTTGCAGCGGCCGTCCGCGGACAGCGCGCGCTGGCGGGAGAAGTCCACGAACGGCATGGGCGTGCCCATGATCGCCGCGCCGCCGGCCAGCGCCGTCGTGCACTCGCCCGAGCGCAGGGCCTGCGCGGCGAGGTGGATGGCGACCAGCGAGGACGAACACGCCGTGTCGACCGTCATCGCCGGGCCGCGGACGCCGAGGACGTAGGAGACCCGGCCACTCGCGACGCTGCCGGTGCCGCCGATCGAGAGCAGGCCGTCGAGGTCCGCGTCGCGGGCGCCCTGCCCGTAGTTCTGGTACGAGAGGCCGGTGAAGACGCCGACGTCCTGCCCGCGCAGTGACGTCGGGTCGACGCCCGCCCGTTCCAGGGCCTCCCAGGAGGTCTCCAGCAACAGCCGCTGTTGCGGGTCCATGGCCAGGGCCTCGCGCGGCGAGATGCCGAAGAAGCCCGGGTCGAACAGGGCCGCGTCACGCAGGAAGCCGCCGGAGCGGGTGTAGGACTTGCCGACCGCGTCGGGGTCGGCGTCGTAGAGGCCGTCGACGTCCCAGCCGCGGTCGGCCGGGAACGCCGAAATCGCGTCGCCGCCGGTGCGCAGCAGCTCCCAGAGGCCGTCCGGGGTGGTGATCCCGCCGGGCAGCCGGACGCCGATGCCGACGATCGCGATGGGTTCGTCGGTCGCCGTGACGGTGGCTTCGGCGGTCGTCACGGGCGCCGGGCCGGTGGTCAGCTCGGCCTCGAGGTGGGCGGCGAGCGCGACCGGGTCGGCGTGGTCGAACACGACGGTCGGGGACAGCGCGAGTCCGGTCACGGCCTGCAGGCGGTCGCGCAGCTCCACGGCCGTGAGCGAGTCGAAGCCGGTGTCGCGGAACGAGCGCCGTGCGCCGATGCCGTCACTGGCGCCGAGCACGTCGGCGGCTTCGGTGCGCACCAGGCCCACCAGCAGCGCCGACCGGGCGTCGGCGTCGAGGCCGGCCAGCCGGGCGCGCAGGTCGTCGGCGGCCGAACCGGCCACCGGGGTGTCCGCGCCGGCGACGGCCCGCAGGAGCGGGCTGGGGCGCCGGGCGGTGAGCAGCGGGACGAACCGCGCCCAGTCGACGGAGGCGATGACCACCGCCGGGCGGTCGTGGCGCAGCGCGTGCGCCAAGGCGGTCAGGGCGAGGTCGGCGTCCAGCATCGGCAGCACACCGCGGCGTGCCCACTCGTCGGCGGGGCCGGCGTGCCGGACGTCCGGGCCCGACCACGGGCCCCAGGCCACGGCGAGGGCGGTCCGGCCGCGGGCGCGTCGCGAGTGGGCGAGGGCGTCGAGGAAGCCGGTGTTCGCCGCGGCGGCCCCCTGGCCCGCCGAGCCCCACACCCCGGCCACCGAGGAGAAGAGCACGAAGGCGTCGAGGTCGGGCAGGAGTTCGTCGAGCAACGCGGCGGCCGCGCCGGCCGCGAAGTCCGCCGGAACGAGGTCGACGGCGGCGGTGACATCGCCGGTGACGGCGGCGGTGTGGACCACCGCGTCCGGCGGGTACTGCGCGAGCAGCGCGGCGACGGTGTCGCGGTCGCCGGGGGTGCAGGCCGCGAACGTCACCCGGACGCCGTCCGGCATGGCGGGCGGTGTGGCCGCGTCGCCGCGGAAGTCCAGCAGCACCAGGTGTTCCGCGCCGTCGGCGGCGAGGCGTTCGAGGACCGGGGCGGCGACGCCGTCGGTCGCAGTGGTGACCAGGACGGTGCCGCGCGGGGTCCAGCCCGCACCGGGCGTCGCTTCGGGTGCCGGGACCAGGCGGCGGGCGAACACGCCGGCTGGGCGGATCGCGAGCTGGTCCTCGGCGGGGGTGCCGGTGAGCACGGCGATCGCTTCGGCCGGGTCGGTGGCGTCGACGATGCCGCCCCACAGCTCGGGGTGTTCGAGTGCGACGGTCTGCGCGAGGCCCCAGATCGCCGCGGCGTGCGGGTCCGGGGCGGGGTCGGTTTCCCCGGTGGTGACCGCGCCGCGGGTGACGCACCAGAGCCGCGCGGTCGTCCCGGCGGCCACCAGCGCGCGCACCGCGGCCACCAGGTCCGTCACGGTGTCCGGCAGGCACACCACGCCGTCGACCGGGCCGGCCGCGGCGATCCGTTCGGCCAGATCGGCCGCAGCCGGGTCGAGGGTGATCGCGTCGAGGGTCGTGTCTGCGGTGGACAACACCAGCCAGCGGCCGGTGAGCGGCGAGACTTCGTGGCTGACGGGCTCCCACTCGACCTGGTAGGACCAGGAGCGCACGGTCGACTCGTCCTGCTGGTCCTGCCGCCACCGTGACAGCGCGGCGAAGGCGGTTTCGAGGGCAGCGGGGTCGCCGTGGGTCGCGCTGTTCCCGGCTTCGACGGCCTGCCAGAACGGCGCGTCGGCGTCGACGATCCGCGCCGCCGGGGGTTCGGCCCAGAAGCGGCGGAGCTGGAACGCCGTGGTGGGCAGCGGCACCACGCGGCGCGGGGCCGGTACGAGCGCGGACCAGTCGACGTCGTTGCCGCGCACGAACAGTTCGGCCAGCGCGAGGACGGCCGTCTCGGGTTCGGACCGATCCCGCCGGGTCAGCACAACCGCAGGCACGCCGAGGGCATCGGCGAGCGAGGTGAGGACGCCGTCCGGACCCAGCTCCAGCAGCACCGACAGCTGTCCCATCGCGGTGACGGCGTCGGCGAAGCGCACCGGACGGCGCACCTGCTCGACCCAGTACTCCGGGGAGCGCCAGTCGTCCGTCACGACGGCACCGGTCACGGTGGACACCGCCGGGACCGTGGATTCGTGGTAGGTCAAGGACTCGGCGACCGTGCGCAGGTCGTCGAGCACCGGCTCCATCAGCGGCGAGTGGAATGCATGACTGACCGTCAACGCCTTGGTCCGGCAGCCGCGGGCGGCGAACTCCGCCGCGACCGCGTGCACCGCCTCGGCGGCACCGGAGACGACCACGGCTTGCGGTCCGTTGACCGCCGCGATCGAGACCGCGCCGTCGAGGGCCGCGAGCACGTCGGCCTCGGCCGCCTCGATCGCGACCATGGCGCCACCCGGCGGCAGGTCGGCCATCAGACGGCCACGCGCCGCGACCAGCTTCGCCGCGTCGGCCAGGGAAAGCACCCCGGCGACGTGCGCGGCCGTGATCTCCCCCAGCGAATGCCCGGCGACCACCTTCGGCCGCACACCCCACGACGTCACGAGCCGGAACATCGCGACCTCGACCGCGAACAGGCCCGCCTGCGTGAACAGCGTGCCGTCCAGCTCGGTCCCGAACACGATCTCCCGCAGCGAAACCCCCAGCATCGGGTCGAGTTCCGCGCACACCGCGTCGAACGCCGACGCGAACACCGGGAACGTCTCGTACAGCTCACGGCCCATGCCCGGCCGCTGCGAGCCCTGGCCGGTGAACAGGACACCCACACCGTCCACGGCGGGATCGACCTCACCGCGCACGACACCACGGCGCAGCCCGGCGGACGCGACGGTGCGCAGGCCGTCGAGGGCCCGGTCGCGGTCCGTGGCCACGACGACCGCGCGGTGCTCCCACACCGCGCGTGACGAGACCAGCGCCCCGGCGACAGCGCCGAGATCGGTGTCGAGGGCGGTCAGCAGCCGGTCCGCCTGCGCGGCCAGCGCCCGCTCGCTGCGGGCCGACACGACCAGCGGCACGATCCCGGCCACCGGCTCGGCGTCCACAATGGACTCGACGGGCGGTGCCTGTTCGAGGATGACGTGGGCGTTCGTGCCCGAGACGCCGAACGCCGAGACACCGGCGCGGCGCGGGCCGTCACCCTCGGGCCAAGCCGTCTCCTCGGTCAGCAGCCGCACGGTGCCGGCCGACCAGTCCACCTGGGCCGACGGCCGGTCGACGTGCAGGGTCCGCGGCAGAGTGCCGTGGCGCAGGGCGAGGATCATCTTGATCACGCCCGCGACCCCGGCCGCGGCCTGGGTGTGCCCGATGTTCGACTTCAGCGCACCCAGCAGCAACGGCCGTGACGCGTCCCGGTCCTGGCCGTAGGTCGCGATCAGCGCCTGGGCCTCGATCGGGTCACCCAGCACGGTGCCGGTGCCGTGCGCTTCGACCGCGTCCACTTCGGACGGGCGCAGACCGGCGTTCGCCAGGGCTTGGCGGATCACCGCCTGCTGGGCCGGGCCGTTGGGCGCCGTCAAGCCGTTGGACGCACCGTCCTGGTTGACGGCCGTGCCCTTGACCACGGCCAGGATCTCC
This sequence comes from Amycolatopsis sp. NBC_01307, assembly GCF_035975215.1. NCBI lineage: Bacteria > Bacillati > Actinomycetota > Actinomycetes > Pseudonocardiales > Pseudonocardiaceae > Amycolatopsis > Amycolatopsis sp. NBC_01307. Next base: position 3,157,829 of record NZ_CP108403.1, read on the forward strand.
CGGCCTTCACGCCGGGCGTCGGACTGCCGCTGCAGCACCAGGACACCGATGCCCTCGGCCCAGCCGGTGCCGTCCGCGGTGTCCGAGAACGCCTTGCACCGCGCGTCGGCCGAGAGCCCGCCCTGCCGCGCGAACTCGACGAACACACCGGGCGAGGCCATCACCGTCACACCACCGGCGAGCGCCGCCGAGCACTCACCCGAGCGCAGCGACTGCGCCGCCAGGTGCAGCGCGACCAGCGACGACGAACACGCCGTGTCGACCGTCAGCGACGGCCCCTGCGCGCCGAGCACGTAGGACACCCGTCCGGAAAGGACACTCGGTGACGTCCCGGTCAGCGCGAAACCCTCGCCCGGTCCAGTGACCTCGTGCAGCCGCGCGCCGTAGTCCTGCCCGGCTGCGCCGGTGAACACGCCGACGTCGCGGCCGCGCACCGAAGCCGGGTCGATCCCGGCCCGTTCGAGGGCTTCCCACGACGTCTCCAGCAGCAACCGCTGCTGCGGGTCCATCGCCACGGCTTCCCGCGGCGAGATCCCGAAGAACTCCGGATCGAACAGCCCGGCGTCGTCGAGGAAGCCGCCGAGCCGCGCGAACGACCCGGCCGGGTCCAGGTCCCAGCCGCGGTCGGCCGGGAAGCCCGAAATGGCGTCGCCACCGCGGCTCAGCAGGTCCCACAGGTCTTCGGGGCTGGTCACGCCACCCGGCAGCCGGACGCCCATGCCCACGACCACGACCGGGTCGTCGGCGGCCGCCGCGGCTTTCACCGGCGTGGCCGCCGGGGTCACGCCGGACAGCTCGGCGTCCAGGTATCCGCCCAGCGCGCCGGGGTTCGGGTAGTCGAACACCACGGTCGTCGGCAGCACCAGGCCGGTCGCCGCGGCGAGCCGGTTGCGCAGGTCCACGGCGGTCAACGAGTCGAAGCCGACGTCGCGGAACGCCCGCGACGCGGCCTGCGGAGCACTGCTGCCGAGCACCGCCGCCGCCTCGGAGCGCACCAGCTCCACGAGCGACGCCCGGCGTGCGGCGGCGTCCAGCCCGGCGAACCGGCTGCCGGTGGCGGATCCGGTGTGGGCGTCACGACGGACGCGGCCGACGATGCCGCGCAGGATCGACGACACCGCTTCGGTGCGGGCCCGGCGGCGCAGGGCCGCGACGTCGAGCACCACCGGCACGACGAGCGGCCGGGACGCCGAGAGTGCGCTGTCGAGCAGGCGCAGGCCCTGGGCCGGGTCCAGGGCACCGATGCCGGTGCGGCTCACCCGGGCCAGGTCGGCGTCACCGAGGTGGTCGGTCATGCCGCCGGCCGGGGCCCAGAGGCCCCACGCGAGCGACACGGCGGCCTGCCCGGCCGCGCGGCGGCGGGCGGCGAGCGCGTCGAGGAAGGCGTTGGCCGCGGCGTAGTTGGCCTGGCCCACGGTGCCCAGGACACCGGCCGCCGAGGAGAACAGGACGAACGCGGTCAGGCCGAGGTCGCGAGTCAGCTCGTCGAGGTGGACGGCGGCGTCGACCTTCGGCCGGAACACGACGTCGAGCCGGTCGGCGTCGAGCGCCGTGACGACGCCGTCGTCGAGCACGCCGGCGGTGTGCACGACCGCCGTCAGCGGCGCGCCCGCGGGCACCCGCGCCAGCAGCGCGCGGACCTGCTCGCGGTCGGCGACGTCGCAGGCGACGACCTCGACCCGGGCGCCGAGGGCCCGCAGTTCGTCTTGCAGTTCGGTGGCGCCGTCGGCCGCCGGGCCGCGGCGCGAAGCCAGCACGACGCTGCGCAGCCCGTGGGTGGCGACCAGGTGCCGGGCGGCGAGTGCGCCCAGCAGGCCCGTGCCGCCGGTGATCAGGGCGGTGCCGGCGGGGTCCAGCACCGGTTCCGGCGCCTCGGCGGCGATCGGGACCAGGCGCGGCACCCAGCGGTCGCCGTCGCGGAACGCCACCTGCCACTCGTCGCGGCCGACGAGGTCACCGAGGGACGCCGGGACGCCTTCGGTGTCGGCCAGCAATAGCCGGCCGGGGTGCTCCGCCTGGGCCGAGCGCACCAGGCCCCACACCGCCGCCGCGACCGGGTCGATCGGGTCGGTGTCGTCGACGCCGATCGCGTGCCGGGTGGCGACGACCAGCCGGGACGCGCCGAGAGCCGTGTCGTTCAGGAAGGCTTGCAGGACAGCCAAGACGTCGCCGACCACGGTACGGATCCGCTGCGGTTCGGGCGTGCCGTCGTCGCCGGGAACGGGCAGTACGAGCCAGTCCGCGGCCGGGCCGTCGAGGTCGGCCACGCCGGTGATCGTCCGGACCGAACCGTCCGGGGTGCTCCCCGCTTCGGGTAGGGCGGTCCAGGTGACGCCGTACAGTTCGTCGTCCGCGCGGGCGACGGCCGGACGCACCGACGTGCCGGTCACCGCGGCCAGCGACAGAACGGGGGCGCCGAGTTCGTCGGTCAGTTCGGCCGAAACACCGCCACCGGCGGCCGGGGTGAGCCAGACGCGCACGGCCGTCGCGCCCGCGGCGTGCAGGATCAGCCCGGTCCACTCGGTGGGCTGGACGGACGCGCCGCCGAGGCCGAGCTGCAGCGCTGTCTCGAGCAGCGCCGGGTGAATGGTGAAGCCGCCGGCGTCGCCCGGCAGGCGGACCTCGGCGAACACTTCGTCACCCCGGGTCCACAGCGCGGTCACGCCGTCACCGGCGTCCGCCTCTTCGGCACCGGCGGGCGGCCACGGGCCCGGTTCCGTCGACGGCGGGCGGACGTCGTCGCTCAGCACGCCGCTGGCGTGCAGAGTCCACTGTGGACTCCCGGTGTCCGGGCGTGAGTGGACGCTCACGGACCGGCGGGCCGAGTCGTCCGGTTCCCCGACGACGACCTGGATCCGGACGGTCGTGTCCGGCGGCAGGAGCAGCGGCTCGTGGACGCTCAGCCGGTCGAGCGCGGGCGCGGCGACCTGGTCGCCGGCCCGGATCGCCAGCTCGGCCAGCGTCGAAGCGGGCACCAGCGGCTCATCGGCGAGCCAGGGCTGCGCCCGGTGCGACAGCAGGCCGGTCAGCAGGACTCCGCCACCGGTGGCGGTTTCGACGACGGCCCCGAGCAGCGGGTGATCCACGGCGCCCTGGCCGAGTCCGGCCGCGTCGGTCACCGTCTCGGGCAGCAGCCAGTAGTGCTCGCGGCGGAACGCGGTGGTCGGCAGGCCGGACAGCGCCGGCCCGGCCGGGACGATGGTGGCCGCGTCGAGCGCGACTCCGCGGACGAACAGCTCAGCGACCGACCGGACGAACCGGGCCCGGTCGCCCTGGTCGCGCCGCAGGGTCCCGCCGGTGACCGCGTCGACGCCGGCCGCCGCGAGGGTGTCCTGGACGCCGGCGGTGAGCACCGGGTGGGAGCTGGACTCGACGAACACACCGAAGCCCTGCTGCCCCAGCGCCGTCACGGCCTCGGCGAACCGGACGGGCTGGCGGAGGTTGCGGACCCAGTAGTCCGCCGCGACCGGGCCGGTCACCCAGTGACTGTCCACAGTGGAGTACCACGGTGTGGCGGGCCGGGTGGCCGTGACGTCGCCGAGGACGTCGAGGAGTTCTTCGGCGATCCCGTCGACCTGGACGGTGTGCGAGGCGTAGTCCACCGGGATCAGCCGGGCACGGACGTCCCGGCTCTCGTAGGTCTCCTTCAGGGCCGCGAGGGCGGCCGGTTCACCGGCCAGCACGACCGCCGACGGCGAGTTCACCGCGGCGATCTCGACCCGGCCGCCCCAGTCCTCGATGTCCCGGGCGGCTTCGGCACCGGACGTGCCGACGGCCAGCATCCCGCCGCCGCCCGCGAGCCGGTCGCCGATCAGCGCGCTGCGCAGGGTGACGATCCGGGCCGCGTCGGCCAGCGACAGCGCGCCCGCGACGCACGCCGCGGCGATCTCGCCCTGCGAGTGGCCGACCACGGCGTCGACGCGCAGCCCGGTGGACTGCCACAACGCGGCCAGCGACACCATCACGGCGAACGTGACCGGCTGCACGACGTCGACGCGGTCGAGCGACGGCGCGTCCGGCGCCTGGCGGACGACGTCGGCGAGCGACCAGTCCACGTACGGCGCCAGCGCGCGGTCGCACTCGGCCATCCGCGCCGCGAACACCGGCTCGGAGTCCCACAGCCGCGCGCCCATGCCCGGCCACTGGGCCCCTTGGCCGGGGAATACGAGCGCGACCTTGCCCGCGGCGTCGGCGATCCCGCGCACGACGTCCGGGCCCGGCACACCGGCGGCAAGATCGCCGAGCCCGGCCCGCACGTCGCCGAGCACGACGGCCCGGTGTTCCCACAGGACCCGCGACGACATCAGGGCACCCGCCACGGCGGCCTCGGCCGGCGCGTCGGGACCGTCGAGGAGCGTGGCGATCCGGCCGGCCTGCGCGGTGAGCGCCTCGGCCGACCGGGCCGAGATCACGAGCGGGACCTGGCGACGTCCGACACTGCGAGGGGCCTTCACGGGCGGACCCTGTTCGAGGATGACGTGCGCGTTGGTCCCGGAGACGCCGAACGACGACACCGCCGCGCGGCGCGGCCGGTCGGTCTCCGGCCACGGCGTCTGCTCGGTCAGCAGGCGGACGGCACCCGCCGTCCAGTCCACTTTGGACGACGCGGTGTCGGCGTGCAGCGTCTTCGGCAGGACGCCGTGGCGCATCGCGAGGACCATCTTGACCACCCCGGCCACACCGGCGGCGGCCTGGGCGTGACCGATGTTGGACTTGAGGGAACCCAGCCACAGCGGGGTTTCCCGGTCCTGGCCGTACGTCGCCAGCAGGGCTTGCGCCTCGATCGGGTCGCCGAGGGTGGTACCGGTGCCGTGGCCTTCGACGGCGTCGACGTCCGACGCGGCCAGCCCGGCCTGGGACAGAGCCTGGCGGATCACCGCTTCCTGGGCCGGTCCGTTCGGCGCGGTCAGGCCGTTGGACGCGCCGTCCTGGTTGACCGCGATCCCCTTGACCACGGCCAGGATCTCGCGGCCTTCGCGCAGTGCGTCGGACCGGCGCTGCAGCACCAGGACGCCGACGCCCTCGGACCAGCCGGTGCCGTCGGCGGACTCGGCGTAGGCCTTGCAGCGGCCGTCGGCGGCGAGCCCGCGCTGGCGGGAGAACTCGACGAACGTCGACGGCGTCGCCATCACCGTCGCCCCGCCGGCCAGCGCCATCGAGCACTCGCCCGACCGCAGGGCCTGCGCCGCGAGGTGCAGCGCCACCAGCGACGACGAACACGCCGTGTCGATCGTGACCGCCGGGCCGCGCAGGCCCAGCACGTAGGACACCCGGCCGGTGGCGACGCTGCCGGTGGACCCGGTCGCGAACAGCCCTTCCAGGCCTTCGGTGCGCGCCCCGGTGCCGTAGTCGTGGTACATCAGGCCGGTGAAGACGCCGACGTCGCGGCCGCGCACCGAAGCGGGCGCGATCCCGGCGTGTTCCAGCGCCTCCCAGGAGGTTTCCAGCAGCAGCCGCTGCTGCGGGTCCATGGCGAGGGCCTCGCGCGGCGAGATGCCGAAGAACTCTGGGTCGAACAGCGCCGCGTCGTGGAGGAACCCGCCGGAGCGGGTGTAGGACTTGCCCGGCACGTCGGGGTCCGGGTCGTAGAGGTCCTCGTCCCAGCCGCGATCGGCGGGGAACTCCGAGATGGCGTCGTCGCCGCGGGCCAGCAGGTCCCACAGGTCGGCCGGGCCGGCGACGTCGCCGGGCAGCCGGACACCCATGCCGACGATGACGACCGGGTCGTCCTCGGCGACGGCTTCGGCCGGTGCCGGTTCGGGCACCGCTTCGAGTTCGGCGTACAGCTCGCTGTGCAGGTGCTCGGCGAGGGCGGTGGCGTTGGGGAAGTTGAAGGCGACGGTCGGCGGCAGCCGCACGCCGGTCGCGGCGGTGAGCCGGTTGCGCAGGTCGACCGCGGCCAGGGAGTCGAACCCGGCGTCGCGGAACGCCTGGACCGGCCCGAGCGCCGCGGCGTCACCGAGCGCGCCGCCGGCTTCGGTGAGGACCAGTTGCAGGAGCGCCTCGACGCGCGCGGACGCGTCCAGCTCGACGAGCCGGGTCACCAGGTCGCCGGTACTCGCTTGGACGGTGCGGCGGACCGGACCGGCGAGGTCCCGCAGCAGTGGCGAGACGACCGCGCCGGGCCGGGCGAGGTCGAGGACGGCGGTGACCACCGACGCCTGTGAAGCGCTCGCGGCGGTGTCGAGCATGCGCAGGCCGCGGGCCGGGTCGATCAGGCCGAGGCCCGAGCCGAGGATCCGGGCGGTGTCGGCCGTGCTGAGGGCGCCGTTCATGCCGTCGAGCGCCCAGAGGCCCCAGGCGAGCGAGACGGCCGGGAACCCGGCCGCGCGACGGCGGTGCGCGAGCGCGTCGAGGAAGGTGTTGGCCGCGGCGTAGTTGGCCTGTCCGGCGCCGCCGAGCACGCCCGACACGGACGAGAACAGCACGAAGGCGCGCAGACCGAGGTCACGGGTCAGCTCGTCGAGGTGCACGGCGGCGTCGGCCTTGGGCCGGAACACGGCGTCGACGCGGGCGGCGTCGAGTTCGGTGGCGACACCGTCGGCGAGGACGCCCGCGGTGTGCACGACCGCCGTCAGCGGGGCATCGGCGGGGACGCTCGCGAGCAGCGCCCGCACCTGAGCCCGGTCGGCGACGTCGGCCGTCACCACGTCGGCTCGGGCGCCGAGGTCACGGAGTTCGTCGCACAGCTCGCGTGCGCCGGGCGCGTCGAGGCCGCGCCGGGAGGCGAGCAACACGCTGCGCGCGCCGTGGACGGTCACCACGTGCCGGGCGACCGCCGCGCCGACGGCGCCGGTACCGCCGGTGATCAGCACGGTCCCGGCCGGGTCGAGCCACTCGCCGACGGGTTCGGCGGGCAGGGCGGTCAGTCTGGGGACGCGGAATTCGCCGTCGCGCAGGGCCAGCTGCCATTCGCCGCTCTCGATAGCGCCGAGCGGCAGGGCGGCATCGGCAGCACCGAGGTCCACGAGCGCCACGCGGCCGGGATTCTCCGTGCCGATCGAGCGCGCCAGGCCCCAGACGGCCGCCGCAGCGGGGTCGATCGTCTCGTCCGCCACCGCGTTGCGGGTGGTCACGACCAGGGTGGTCGCCGCCCAAGCGGGCTCGGTCAGGAGCGGGCGTGCGACCGCCAGGACCCCGGCGATCGCGGCGCGGGCCCGGTCCGGGTCCGTGGCACCGGCCGGGACCACCGGGAGCACGAGCCACCGCGGCGGGTTCGCCGCCAGGCGCGTCAGGTCGTCCGGGCCCGATATCGCCTGTACCGCAACGGTTTCCGAAGAGGTTCCGGCGGGCAGTGGGCGCCACTCCACGCCGTGGACGACCTCGGCCGCGCCGGACAGGGCGGCGCGGGCGACGGGACGGCTGATCAGCCCGCCCACCGACGCGACCGGCGCTCCCGACGGGTCGGTGAGGTCGAGCGAGACCGCGCCGTCGTCGGCCGGGGTGAGCCGGACGCGCACCTCGCGGGCGCCACCGGCATGCACGGCGACCCGGCTCCAGGCGAACGGCAGGGCGATGCCGTCGTCGTCGGCCGGGGTGTCGAGGCCAGTCAGGTGCAGGGCGGCGTCGAGCAGCGCCGGGTGGAGCACGAAGCCCGCGACGTCGGCCGGTTCCGGGAGCACGACCTCGCCGAACAGCTCCGCACCGTCGCGCCAGGCCGCGGTCAGCCCGCGGAACACCGGGCCGTAGCCGTAGCCGCGCTCGGCGAGGACGTCGTAGAGGTCGTCGAGGGCCACCGGTTCGGCGCCGGCGGGTGGCCAGGTCTCGCCGGAAACCGGCGGGACGGCCACCGCGGGAGCCAGATAGCCGGACGCGTGCCGGGTCCACGAACCGCCCTGGTCGGGCCGGGCGTGGACGGCGACCTCGCGGCGTCCGTCCGCCGCGGCCGCGCCGACGACGACCTGGATCCGCACCGCGGCGGTCTCGGGCACCGGCAGCGGGGTTTCGACGACGAGTTCGTCCAGCACCGGGCAGCCGACGTGGTCGCCGGCCCGGACGGCCCATTCGACCAGGGCCGCGCCGGGGACGACGGCCACGCCGTCGATGTGGTGCTCGGCCAGCCACGGCTGGGCCGCGTGCGACGCCCGCCCGGTCAGCGTGACGCCGCCCGAGGCCGGGTCTTCGACGACGACGCCGAGCACCGGGTGCCGGGCCGCGTCCAGGCCGAAACCGGCGGCATCGGCGGCGGGAGCCGCGTCGAGCCAGTACCGGCGACGCTGGAACGCCGTGGTGGGCAACGGAAGCGACCGCCGGGCGGGTGCGAGCGACGTCCAGTCGACGTCGTTGCCGCGCACGAACACCTCGGCGAGCGCGGCCAGCGCGGTCTCGGCCTCCGGCCGGTCCCGGCGGGCCAGCGACACGGCGGGCGCGACGTCGTCGAGGGCGTTGGCGAGCGCGCTCAGCACGCCGTCGGGCCCCAGTTCCAGCAGCACCGAGACGTCCGGCATGGCGCGAACCGCGTCGGCGAACCGCACCGGACGGCGCACCTGCTCGGCCCAGTAGTCCGCGGTCAGCGGCTCGCCGGCCGTACCGGTCACCGACGAGACGACGGCGAGCGCCGCCGGCCGGTGGGCCAGGGTCCGCGCGACCGCGCGCAGGTCGTCGAGCACCGGGTCCATCAGCGGCGAGTGGAACGCGTGGCTGACGTCGAGGGTCTTGGTCCGCACACCGCGCTCGGCGAACCCGCTCGCCACCGCGTGCACGGCGGTGGCGTCGCCGGAGACGACGACCGCCTCGGGGCCGTTGACGGCCGCGATCGAGACGCCGTCAACCAGCTCGGCGACGACGTCGGCTTCGGGCGCGGCGATGGCGACCATCGCGCCGCCGGTGGGCAGCGCGCCCATCAGGCGGCCGCGGGCGGCGACCAGTTTCGCCGCGTCGGGCAGCGAAAGCACCCCGGCGACGTGCGCGGCGGCCAGCTCGCCCAGCGAGTGGCCCGCGACCGCGACCGGCCGCACGCCCCACGACTCGACCAGCCGGAACATCGCCACTTCGACGGCGAACAGACCGGCCTGCGCGAACGCGGCGTCGTAGAGCGGCCCGTCGAAGACGGCCTCCCGCAGCGGCACCGGGCCGGCCAGGTGGATGTCCAGTTCGGCGCAGACGTCGTCGAACGCCGTCGCGTAGGCGGGGAACCGCTCGTAGAGGCCCCGGCCCATGCCGGGCCGGTGCGCGCCCTGGCCGGTGAACAGCACGCCGACTCCGCGCCCGGCCGGGTCGGCGACCCCGCGGACGGCCAGGTCACGCAGCCCGGTCACGACGTCGTCGCGGCCCCCGGCCACCACGACCGCGCGGTGTTCCCACGCCGCCTTGACCGCGAGCGCACCGGCGGCCGCGGCGAGATCGGTGGCACCGGCCAGGAAGTCCGCGAGCCGACCGGCCTGCGCCTCGAGCCCGGCCGCCGACCGGGCGGACACCACGACCGGCAGCAGATCCGGCACCGTCGTGTCCACTTCGGACTCAAGAGGCTGGCCCTGTTCGAGCACGACGTGCGCGTTGGTCCCGCTGATCCCGAACGACGAGACGCCCGCGCGCCGCGGCCGTCCGGTGTCCGGCCACGCCGTCTCCTCGGCCAGCAGGCGCACCGCACCGGCCGACCAGTCCACTTTGGACGTCGGAGCGTCGGCGTGCAGCGTCTTCGGCAGTACACCGTGACGCATCGAGAGCACCATCTTGATCACGCCCGCGACCCCCGCGGCGGCCTGCGCGTGGCCGATGTTGGACTTGAGGGAACCCAGCCACAGTGGCGTTTCCCGGTCCTGGCCGTACGTCGCCAGCACCGCCTGCGCCTCGATGGGGTCGCCGAGGGTGGTGCCGGTGCCGTGCGCCTCGACGGCGTCGACGTCCGAAGTGGCCAGTCCGGCCGCGGTGAGCGCGTCGCGGATGACCGCCTGCTGGGCCGGGCCGTTGGGCGCGGTGAGGCCGTTGGACGCGCCGTCGGAGTTGACCGCCGTCCCGCGGACCACCGCGAGCACCTCACGGCCTTCGCGCCGGGCGTCGGACAGCCGCTGGAGCACCAGTACTCCGACGCCTTCGGCCCAGCCGGTGCCGTCCGCGTCGTCGGCGAAGGACTTGCACCGGCCGTCGGGCGCCAGCCCGCGCTGGCGCGAGAACTCGACGAACGGCATCGGCGTCGTCAGCACCGTGACGCCGCCGGCCAGCGCCAGCCCGCATTCGCCGGACCGCAGCGACTGCGCGGCGAGGTGGATCGCCACCAGCGACGACGAACACGCCGTGTCGACGGTGACCGCCGGGCCGCGCGCGCCGAGCACGTAGGACACCCGCCCGGACAGCACGCTCGACGACGTCCCGGTCAGGACGTAGCCTTCACCGCCGGACGCGGCCGCACCGGTGCCGTACCCCTGGGCGAGCGCGCCGACGAAAACGCCGGTCCGGCTGCCACGCAGCGACACCGGGTCGATGCCCGCCCGTTCCAGGGCCTCCCAGGAGGTTTCCAGCAACAGCCGCTGCTGCGGGTCCATGGCCAGGGCCTCGCGGGCGGAGATGCCGAAGAACCCGGCGTCGAACATCGCGGCGTCGGGCAGGAACCCGCCGTGGCGGGCGTAGGACTTGCCGGGCGCGTCGGGATCGGGGTCGTAGAGCCCTTCGGGCCAGCCGCGGTCGGCCGGGAACGGCGTCATCGCGTCGCCGCCGCGGCGCAGCAGGTCCCACAGGTCGTCCGGGCCGGCGACGCCGCCGGGCAGCCGGACGCCGATCCCGACGATCACGACCGGGTCGTCGGCGGGCGCCACGGCGATGGCCGGCGCGGAGGGTGCGTCGACCGTGCCGAACAGCTTCTCCAGCAGGTGATCCGCCAGCTCGACCGGGCTGGGGTGGTCGAAGACGGCGGTGGTCGCGAGGGTGACGCCGGCGCGGGCGGCCAGCCGGTTGCGCAGTTCGACGGCGGTCAGCGAGTCGAACCCGACGTCCCGGAACGCCCGGGTCGGGGCGATCGCGCCGCCCCCGCCGAGGATCACGCCGGCTTCGGTGCGGACCAGGTCGATCACGGCGGTCCGGCGCGCGGGGCCGGCCAGGTTCGCGAGCCGGGCGGTGAGGGTCCCGGCGCCGCTGTCGTCCGGGGTGCGCGCGGCGCGGCGGACGCGGCCCACCAGGTCACGCAGCAGCGCCGGCAGCGTGCCGGTGCGGGCCTGCTCGCGCAGGACGCCGAGGTCGGGCGTCACCGCGACCAGCGCGGGACGGGCCGAGCCGAGGGCGACGTCGAGGGCGGCCAAGCCGTCGGCGGTGCCGAGTGCGCCGATGCCGGTGCGGGCCAGCCGCGTCCGGTCGGCGTCGGCGAGGTGGCCGGTCATCCCGCTGGCGTCGGCCCACAGGCCCCAGGCGACCGACACCGCCGCGTGGCCGGCGGCCCGGCGGCGGGCGGCGAGGCCGTCGAGGAACCCGTTGGCGGCGGCGTAGTTGGCCTGCCCGGCCGTGCCGAGCACGCCGGCGACGGACGAGAACAGCACGAAGGCGCTCAGGTCCAGGTCGCGGGTCAGCTCGTCGAGGTGCGCGGCGGCGTCGGCCTTGGGCCGGAACACCGCGTCGACCCGGTCCGCGTCGAGCGTGGCGAGGACACCGTCGTCGAGGACGCCGGCGGCGTGGACGACGGCGGTGAGCGGCGCGTCGGCCGGGACCGCGGCCAGCAGCGCCCGGACGTCGTCGCGCTCGGCGGTGTCACACGCGACGACGTCGACACGGGCGCCGAGGTCGCGCAGGTCCGAGCACAGCTGTGCGGCACCGTCGGCGGCCGGGCCGCGGCGGGAGGCCAGCAGCACGCTGCGGACGCCGTGCTCCTGCACGAAGTGGCGGGCCACCAGCCCGCCGAGCGTGCCGGTGCCGCCGGTGACGAGCACGGTCCCGCCCGCGTCGACCGGCCGCGGGATCGTCAGGACGTTCTTGCCGGTGTGGCGGCCCTGGGCCATGTGCCGGAAGACCTCGGGCGCGCGCCGGATGTCCCACGCGGTCAGCGGGATCAGCCGCAGCGCTCCGGAGCCGAACAGTTCCAGCAGGTCGCCGAGCAGTTCCGCGACCCGCGGCGAGTCGAGCTGGATCAGGTCGTAGGCCTGGTAGGCGACCCCGGGGTGCTCGCGCGCGACCTGCCCGGCGTCGCGGATGTCGTTCTTGCCCATCTCCAGGAACCGGCCGCCGCGGGGCAGCAGCCGCAGCGAGGCGTCGACGAACTCGCCGGCCAGGGAGTCCAGCACGACGTCCACGCCGGTGCCGCCGGTGACCGCGAGGAAGCGCTCTTCGAACTCGAGGGTGCGGGAGCTGGCGATGTGGTCGTCGTCGAGGCCCATGTCCCGCAACAGGTCGTGCTTGCCGGGGCTCGCGGTGGCGAACACTTCGGCGCCCAGCAGGCGGGCCACCTGCACGGCGGCCATCCCGACACCGCCCGCGGCCGCGTGCACCAGGACCTTCTCCCCCACCCGCAGCCCGGCCAGGTCCTGCAGGCCGTAGAGGGCGGTGAGGAACACGACCGGCATCGACGCGGCCTGCTCGAACGTCCAGCCGTCGGGCACGCGCGCCAGCCGGCGGGCATCGGCGACGGCGATCGGGCCGAAGCCGCGGGTGAACAGCCCGAGCACCCGGTCGCCGACGGCGAGATCGGTGACCCCGGGCCCGGTTTCGAGGACGACGCCGGCGCCTTCGCCGCCCACCTCCGCCGCACCCCGGCGCATGCCGAGCCCGGCGAGGACATCCCGGAAGTTCAGACCGGCCGCACGCATCCCGACCCGCACCTGCCCGGCGGACAGGGGGTCCGCCAGTTCCGGGCAGGGCAGCAGGGCCAGGCCGTCGAAGGTGCCGGTACCGGTGGTGTCGAGCACCCACGGCACATCACCGGCGGGCGGCGTCAGGTCGGCGGGGCCGGGCCGGGCGAGGCGGGGGACGCGGATTTCGCCGTCACGCAGGGCGAACTGCGGCTCACCGGCTTCGGTGACGACCGGCAGGACGGCCGCGAGCACGTCCGCGGTGGCGGTTTCGAGGTCGGCGAGCACGATCCGGCCCGGGTTCTCCCGCTGCGCGCTGCGGACCAGGCCCCAGACAGCGGCGGCCGCCGGGTCGGGTGCGGCGTCGGCGAGGCCGGTGGCGACTCCACCACGGGTGACGATGGCCAGGCGTGTGCCCGGCGTCTCCGGTTCGGCGAGGAAGCGTTGCAGCACAGCGAGAACGGCGTTGACCGCCACACGCGCGTCGGCCGGGTCCGGCTCGACCGGGAAGACGAGCCAAGGGGCGACGAGGTCGCCGGGACCGGTGATGATCTGTACGGCGTCGGCGGGTAGCGGTTCGGTGGGGTTCGCCGGGAGGGCGGGCCAGTCCACCGTGAAGACCGGGTCGGCGCCGGCGGGGGCCGCGACGATCTGCGTCAGCGGGATCGGCCGGGTGATCAGCGCGCCCACCGAGAGCAGCGGATCGCCCGCCATGTCCGTCAGCGTCACGGCGTGGCCGCCCTCGGCCGGTGTGACGCGGACCCGAGCCGAACCCGCGGCGGTGGCGTGGGCGACGACGTCGTGCCACGCGAACGGCAGGGCGATCTCGCCCTCGGGCGCCGGGCCCGCGGCCAGCAGGGTGGTGTGCAGCGCGGCGTCGAGCAGTGCCGGGTGGATCGCGAACCCGGCCGGGTCGGCCGGCTCCGGCAGTGTCACCTCGGCGAAGTACTCGTCCCCGCGCCGCCACGCGGCGGTCAGGCCGCGGAACACCGGGCCGTAGTCGTAGCCGCGGGCGGCTAGGTCGTTGTAGAACCCATCTACAGCAAGGGTTTCGGCTCCGACGGGTGGCCACTCGGCCGGTGCGGGAACCGTCGCCGGTTCGGGGGTCAGGACGCCGGTGGCGTGGCGGGTCCATTCGCGGCCCGGCTCGTCCGGGCGGGAGTGGACGGCCACCTCGCGGCGGCCCGCATCGTCGGCGGCGCCGACGACGACCTGGATGCGCACCACCGCCGTCGGCGGCAGCGGCAGGGGCGCCTCGACGATCAGCTCGGCCAGTACCGGGCACCGGGTCCACTCGCCTGCTTGGATGGCCAGCTCGGCCAGCGCCGCGCCGGGCACCAGCACGGTCCCCGCCACCGCGTGGTCGGCGAGCCACGGCTGGGCGGCCAGCGACAGCCGGCCGGTCAGGACGACGCCGCCGGTGTCCGGTGCGTCGATCGCCGCGCCCAGCAGCGGGTGCGCGACGACGGTCTGGCCGAGGCTCTCCGGGTCGGTGCCGGTCGAGGCGGGCGCCCAGTAACGCGTGCGCTGGAACGCCGTCGTCGGCAGCGCTACCCGGCCGGTGCCGGGCAGGAACGGGCGCCAGTCGACGGGCACACCGCGGACGTGCAGTTCGGCGGCCGAGCGCAGGAACCGCTCGCGATCGCCCTGGTCACGGCGCAGCGTGCCGCCGACCAGCGCGCCGGTCACCCCGGCCCGCTCCAGGCCCTCCTGGATGCTCGACGTCAGCACGGGGTGCGACGAAACTTCGAGGAACACCCGGAAACCGTTGCCCGCCAGCGCGTCGACGGCGTCGGCGAACTCGACCCGGCCACGCAGGTTGCGGAACCAGTAACCGGGTTCGACCGGGCCATCCGCCCAGGAACCGTCCACTGTGGAGTACCAGGCGATCTCCGGTGCGGTCGCGCCGACGTCAGCCAGCAGCGTGGCGAGTTCGGCTTCCACGGCGTCGACCTGGGACGTGTGCGACGCGTAGTCGACGTCGATCCGGCGCACGCGCACCCCGCGCTCGCGGTAGGCGGCCTCGGCCCGGCCCAGCGCGGCCGGTTCGCCGGCCAGCACCACCGCGGACGGCGAGTTGACGACGGCGATCTCGACGCCGCCGGGCAGGTCGCGGGCCGCCTCGTCGGCGCTCACCGCGACCGACAGCATGCCGCCGCGCCCGGCCAGGCGGGCGGCGATGACCTGGCTGCGCAACGCGACGGTGTGCGCGGCGTCGGCCAGCGACAGTGCGCCCGCGACGCAGGCGGCGGCGATCTCACCCTGGGAGTGCCCCAGCACGGCGTCCGGCCGGATCCCGCAAGCCCGCCACAGCGCGGCCAGCGACACCATCACCGCGAACGACACCGGCTGCACCACGTCCACCCGGGCCAGCGTCGGCGCGCCCGGCACCTGGCGGACGACGTCGGCCAGCGACCAGTCCACGAACGGCGCCAGCGCCGCCTCGCACTCGGCCATCCGCGCGGCGAACACCGGCTCGGTGTCCCACAGCCGCGCGCCCATCCCGGCCCACTGCGCGCCCTGGCCCGGGAACACCCACGCGACCTTGCCCGGCCCGGCCGGATCGGCGGCGCCGGTGACGGCGAACGACGTCGGCTCCCCGGCCGAGACGCCGCGCAGACCGTCGATCGCGTCCGCGTGCCCGTCGGCGACGACGACGGCCCGGTGCTCCCACCGCGCCCGGGTACCGAGCAGGGAATCCGCGACGGCGCCGAGTGCCGGCGCGTCTTCGAGGAGCGTGGCCAGCCGACCGGCCTGAGCGGCCAGACCGGCTTCCGAGCGTGCCGAGACGACCAGTGGCAGCACGCCGGACGGTTCGGTGTCCTCGACGGGCGACTCGGTGGCCGGTGCCTGTTCGAGGATGACGTGGGCGTTCGTGCCGCTGATGCCGAACGACGAGACGCCCGCGCGGCTCGGCCGTCCGGCGTCGGGCCAGCCGGCCGGTTCACTCAGCAGCCGGACGGCGCCGGCCGACCAGTCCACTTTGGACGACGCCGTCCCGGCGTGGAGGGTCTTCGGCAGCAGCCGGTGCCGCAGGGCGAGGACCATCTTGATCACGCCGGCGACGCCGGCGGCGGCCTGGGTGTGCCCGATGTTGGATTTGAGGGAACCCAGCCACAGCGGGGTTTCCCGATCCCGGCCGTAGGTGGCCAGCAGTGCGTGGGCCTCGATCGGGTCGCCGAGCGTGGTGCCGGTGCCGTGCGCCTCGACGGCGTCGACCTCGGCCGCGGGCACCCCGGCGTCGGCCAGGGCCTGCCCGATCACCTGCTGCTGGGAGGCGCCACTGGGTGCGGTGAGGCCGTTGGACGCGCCATCCTGGTTGACCGCCGAACCGCGAACCACGGCCAGGACGTCACGGCCGTCGCGCCGCGCGTCGGACAGCCGCTGCAGCACCAGCACCCCGGCGCCTTCGGCCCAGCCGGTGCCGGCGGCGTCGTCGGCGAACGACCGGCACCGCCCGTCCGCGGACAGGCCGCCCTGCTTTTCGAACTCGACGAAGACGCCGGGTGACGCCATCACGGTGGCGCCGCCGGCGAGGGCGAGCGAGCACTCCCCCGCCCGCAGCGCGCGGACGGCGAGGTGCAGCGCCACCAGCGAAGACGAGCAGGCGGTGTCGACGCTGATCGCCGGCCCGCGCGTGCCCAGGACGTAGGAGACGCGCCCGGACAGCACGCTCAGCGACGTCCCGGTCAGGCCGTACCCGCCGGTGTCGCCGGAGCTTTCGTGCAGCCGGGTGCCGTAGTCCTGCGCCATGCCGCCGAGGAAGACGCCGGTCGGGCTGTCCCGCAGCGTCGTCGGGTCGATGCCGGCGCGCTCCAGGGCCTCCCACGACGTCTCGAGCAGCAGCCGCTGCTGCGGGTCCATGGCGAGGGCCTCGCGCGGCGAGATGCGGAAGAACGCGGCGTCGAAGTCGCCGGCGTCGTGCAGGAAGCCGCCGCCGCGGCCGGTGGCCAGGACTTCGGCGCTCCAGCCGCGGTCGGCCGGCATGGCCGACACCGCGTCGGCGCCGTCGCGCAGCAGGGTCCAGAAGGACTCGGGCGAATCGATGCCGCCCGGGTAACGGCAGCCGATGCCGACGATGACGATCGGATCCTCGTCGTCACGGGGCTGGGCCTCGGGTTCGACGGCGGCCGCTTCGACGTCGGGCTGGAGGAACTCACCGAGCCGGGCCGGTGTCGGGTGGTCGAACAGGACGCTGCTGGTCAGGGCGCGGCCGCTCGCGGCGCTGAGCCGGCCGGCGAACTCGACGAGCGTGGCGGAGTCGAATCCCAGCTCCTTGAAGGTGGCCGCCGGTTCCAGACTGTCCACATCGGACATTCCGAGCACGGCCGCGCACTCCCGCCGCACCAGCGCACGGAGGTCCCGCTGCGGCTCGGCGGGCTCGTCGAACTCCTCGGGTTCGCCGGCCGTCGCGGCGACGCGCGGGGTGTCGTCGATCCAGTAGCGCTCGCGCTGGAACGCGTACGTCGGCAGCGCGATCCGGGTGGCGCCCGGGTACACGGCCGCCCAGTCGAGGTGCCCGCCCGCGGCGTACAGCTCGGCCATCGACGTCGCGAAGCGCGTCAGGCCACCCTGGTCGCGTCGCAGCGTGCCGACCGAGACCAGCGGGACGCCGGCCGCCTGCGCGATGTCGCGGACGTTCCCGAGCAGCGCCGGGTGCGGGCTGACCTCGACGAACTCCGTGAAGCCGTCCTGGCACAACGCCGTGACGGCGCCGAAGAAGTCGACCGTCGCCCGCGAGTTGCGGTACCAGTAGGACGTGTCCAGCCCGGCGGTGTCGAGCGGGCCACCGGTCACGGTGGAGTAGAAGCGCAGGGGCGAACTGCGCGGGTGCAGCTCGCCGAGCGCGGCGACCAGCAGGGCCTCGATGCGTTCGACCAGCGGCGAATGCGAGGCGTAGTCGACCTTCAGCCGCCGCAGCCGGATGTCTTCGCCGTCCCAGGCCGCCATCAGCTCGTCGAGCGCTTCGCTCTCGCCGGACACGATGACCGACGCGGGCCCGTTGACCGCGCCGATCGACAGCCGGCCCGCCCAGCGCTCGATCCGTTCGCGCACGACGTCGACGGGCAGCGCCACCGACACCATGCCGCCGACGCCGCGCATCACCTCCGACGCGACCCGGCCGCGGGCCGCCACGATGCGGGCGGCCTCGTCCAGGGACATCGCGCCGGCCACGCAGGCCGCCGCCAGCTCGCCCTGCGAGTGTCCGACGACCGCGTCCGGCTCGACGCCGTGGGCACGCCACAACGCCGCGAGGGAAACCATGACGGCCCACATCACCGGCTGGTTGACGGCCGAGTCGGCCATCGACGGCGCGCCCGGCTCGTCCCGCAGCACGGCGAGCGCGGAGAACCCGGTCAGCGGCGCCAGCACGCGGTCGCAGTCGGCCAGCGACTCGGCGAACGCGGGCGCGGTGTCGAGCAGCTCGACGGCCATCCCGGCCCACTGGGTGCCCTGGCCGGGGAAGACGAACACGGTCCGCCCGCGGGCCGCGCGGCCCGGTTCGGCGACGGCGCGCACGCAGGCCGTCGTCGGCCGGTCTTCGGCGACCGCGCGCAGGGCGTCGGTCAACTCGGCCGTCCCGGTGCCGACGACCGCGGCCCGGACGCCCAGCGAGGCCCGCGTCGTGGCCAGCGAGAACCCGACGTCGGCGACGGACGCGCCCGGGTGGGCGTCGAGGTGGTCGGCCAGCCGGGCCGCCTGATCGCGCAGCGCGGGCTCGGAGTGTCCGGACAACGGCCACAGCACCGGCCCGGCCGCATCGGCGGCAGGCTCGGTGTCGGGTGCTTCGCCGGCGCCGAGGACGACGTGGGCGTTGGTGCCGCCGACACCGAACGACGAGACGCCGGCGAGGACGGCGTCGCAGTCCGAAGGCCACGGCATCGTCTCCCGGACGACCCGCAGGTTCGCCTCGGCGAAGGGGATTTCCGGGTTGGGGCGGGCGAAGTTGAGGCTGGCAGGCAGGATGTGCCGGTCGACCGCGAGCGCGGTCTTGAGCAGGCCGACCATGCCGGCGGCGCCTTCGAGGTGACCGACGTTGGTCTTCGCCGAGCCGATCCACAGCGGCTCGGTCCGGCCCGCGCCGTGGACCGTGCCGAGCGCGCCGGCTTCGATCGGGTCGCCGACGCGGGTGCCGGTGCCGTGCAGCTCCACGTACTGGACGGCCGCGGGCGCCACTCCGGCGCGGCGGCAGGCCGCGGCCAGCACGCGTTCCTGGGTTTCGCGGCCGGGTGTGGTGAGTCCGTCGGTCGGCCCGTCGTTGTTGACGGCGCTGCCGCGGACGACGCAGTAGACGTGGTCGCCGTCGCGGCGCGCGGTGGCCAGGGGCTTGAGCACGACGACTCCGCCGCCCTCGCCGCGGACGATGCCGTTGGCGCGGTCGTCGAAGACGAAGCAGCGGCCGTCCGGCGACAGCGCGCCGAGCGCGGCGACGGCCTGCGTGCTTTCGGCGGCCAGGTTCAGCTGCACGCCACCGACCAGCGCGGACTCGCAGTCACCGGCCCGGATGGCGGCGCAGGCGAGGTGGACGGCGACCAGTGCCGACGACTGCCCGGTGTCGACGGCCATGCTGGGGCCGGTGAACCCGAACCAGTGCGAGACGCGGTTGGCGATGATGGCGCGGTTCGCGCCGGTCATCGCGTAGTGCCCGACGGGCCCGCCGGCGCGGTGGTGCAGGATCGAGTAGTCGTCCGAGGTGACGCCGATGTAGACGCCGATCTCGTGCCCGCGCAGTGCATCGGGCGCGACCCGGGCGTCTTCGAGGGCTTCCCAGCCGAGCTCGAGGATCAGCCGCTGCTGCGGGTCCATCTCGCGCGCTTCCCGCGGCGAGACGGAAAACAGCCGCGCGTCGAACCGGTCGACGTCCGGCAGGTAGCCGCCCCGGCGTGGCAGCCCGGGCCCGTCGGGGTAGTGCCGACCGGCGGGCACGTCGCCGACGGCGTCGACACCGTCGCGCAGCAGGTCCCAGAACCGGGCGGGACTTCCGGCGCCGGGGAGCCGGCAGGCGAGGCCCACCACCGCGATCGGCTGGGGATCCCCGGAGAGGGTTTCGGACACGGTGCCACCAGCCCGGCTCAATGCGTCTCCCGTTGCTCACCTGCACGCCTGCTCATCGCAGAGGTCGAGGTAAAGGATCGGCTGATCGGGGCCGGGAAAACCGCAGTCTTGCCCGCGTGGGAACGTCCGGAAAGCTACGAGTGCACGACGACCGGGAAGCCCGGGGAGATGAGGGAGGCCGTCTCGGTGGCCGCGGCGAGGATCTCGTCGTCGGTCAGGTCGAGCCCGTGCGAGCCCATGACCGCGAGGTTGACGCTCATCATCGCCATCCTGATCTTGAGCCGGTCCAGCTCCGACGCGCCCGGCTCGGCCAGCAGCGACGAGATCTTCTGCAGGCGGTCCAGCGCGCCGCCGTGGTCGGGCTTGAGGTCGCGCAGCGCGGCCTGGTTGGCGATGGCGAACCGGGCGAAGCCGAGGCCGTCGTCGATGATGAGGCCGAACCAGCCGGCCGCTATCCTGGCCGAGCGCTCCGGCGAGTGCGGCTGCCCCTCGGCCCATTCGATGAGCGCGTCGAGCGTGGTCAGCCGGTCTTCGAACAGGCTGCGGACGATCGCTTCCTTACTTTCGAAGTGGTAGTACAACGCGGCCTTGGTGATGTCGAGCTGCTCGGCGATCTGCCGCAACGACGTGGCCTCGTAGCCGTGCACGGTGAACAGGTCCAGCGCGACGCGCCGGATTTCGGCGCGCCGGTCGCCCGCTGCCTTGCGTTGCTGCGCCATGGGCGTGGCTCTCCTGGTTGCTCGATCGATCCGCGGGTCCATGATAACCCGTTGCTTACCTTCCGGCCGGTCAGTACTCTCACTACTGACCGGCCGGAAAGTAAGTTGACCATCCCGTGAAGGATCCCGCCCCATGACGACAGAGACCACCGGCGAGGCCGCCCCGCCCGACACCGCGGCCACGGCGCCCGCCCAGTTCACCCACCGGCAGATCATGGTCACCATGAGCGGCCTGGTCATCGCGATGCTCCTGGCGATGCTGGACAACATGATCGTCGCCCCGGCGCTGCCCACGATCGTCGGCGACCTCGGTGGCCTGAGCCACCTCGCCTGGGTGACGACCGGCTACATCCTCGCCTCGACGGCGTCCACCCCGATCTGGGGCAAGCTCGGCGACCTCTTCGGGCGGCGCATCGTCTTCGTCTCGTCGGTCGTGGTGTTCCTCGCGGGCTCGGCGCTGGCCGGGATGTCGCAGAACATGGGCGAGCTGGTCGCCTTCCGCGCCGTGCAGGGCCTCGGCGCCGGCGGCCTGATGGTCGGCGTGCTGTCGATCATCGGCGAGATGATCCCGCCGCGGGAACGCAGCAAGTACATGGGCCTGATGATGGCCGTCATGCCGGTCGCGATGATCGGCGGCCCGCTGGCCGGCGGCTTCATCACCGACAACTTCTCCTGGCGCTGGGCCTTCTACGTCAACCTGCCGCTCGGCGCGGTCGCGCTGGTGGTCTGCTGGCTCACCCTCGCCAAGCTCCCCCGCGGCACCGGCAAGGCGCGCATCGACTGGCTCGGCGCCGGCCTGCTGACCGTGTGGATCACCACGCTCGTCCTGATCACCAGCTGGGGCGGCACGCAGTACGACTGGGCGTCACCGCAGATCCTCGGCCTCGCCGTGGTGACCGTGGCCGCGTTCATCGCCTTCGTGATCGTGCAGCGCCGGGTGGCCGAGCCGATCATGCCGCTGCGGGTGTTCGGCAACGTCAACTTCACCCTTTCCGGCGGGCTGGCGTTCATCTCCGGCTTCGCGATGTTCGGCGCGGTCACGTTCCTGCCGCAGTTCCAGCAGTTCGTGCAGGGCTCGTCGGCGACCAACAGCGGGCTGCTGCTGATGCCGATGATGATCGCGGCCATGGTCGTCTCCCTGGCCAGTGGCGCGATCATCAGCAAGACCGGGCGTTACAAGATCTTCCCGATCATCGGCGGCATCCTGCTCACCGCGGCGCTCGCCCTGTTCGCGACCCTGGACATCGACACGTCGAAGACGACGACCGCGATCTACATGGTCGTCCTCGGCGCCGGGATGGGCTGCCTGATGCAGACGTCCACGCTGATCGCGCAGAACAGCATCGAACTGCGTGACATCGGCGCGGGCACGGGCGCGGCGACCTTCCTGCGCAACATGGGCAGCTCGCTCGGAGTGGCGTTGCTGGGCGCGATCTACACCAGCTCGCTGAGCACGTCCCTCACCGGGGGCGCCGGCTTCTCCGCGAGCGGCAACCAGATGACCCCCGCCATCCTGCACAAGCTGCCCGAAGCCGCGCAGCACATGTTCAAGGTCGCCGTCACCGACAGCCTGGGCACGATGTTCATCGTGGCCGCCTCGGTCGCGGCGGCGGGCATCGTCATCGCGTTCTTCGTCCGCCAGATCCCGCTGCGGGGCCGCGCTCCCGCCGAGACGGCGCTCCAGGAAGTCTGACGACTCGGTGAGCGTTCCGTTCGGAACGCTCACCGAGTCCGTCCGTCATCGCAGCTTCGTCGGCGGCGTGGTGCCGGTCCGTTCGTCGCCGTAGCTCAGCCAGGTTCCGATCGGGGCACGCTGCTCGATGCCCGGACGGCTGTAGTCGCACACGCCACCGGGGAACGCCGCCCGCAGCCGGGTCCGCTCCGCTGTCGTGAAGGTGACCGGGTAGTCGCGGAAGTTCAGCGGCTGGAGCCGGCACTTCAGCACGTCGAGGGACAGGCTCTCCCCCGCGACCATCCGGGTGTTGGCCGCCACCGGGTACTGCGCGCCGCACTGGCCGCTCGCCGGGTACGTCAGCTTCTCGGTGATCCGCGACGTGGCGGAGAGGTAACACCCGTCGCCGAGATCGCCCGGCCGGTTCGCGAGCACCTTCTGCTGGTGGCTCCGGTGTGAGCCGTCGGCGTCGATCGCGGTGAGCCAGCGGTCCATCGCGTCGAGCTCGTAGACACTGGCGGCCGCCGCTTCGGCGCCGGTGGCGTGGTTTTCGATGATGACCTGGTTGCCCGCGGTGCCGTTGGCCCGCAGAAGCCGTTGCCGCATCACGTAAGACCACTCGGTGGTGTGGATGTCGTTGCCGAACCCGGCCAGGTCGAGATCGGTCCGCTGGTCGATGATCGGCGTCTCCCGCAAGCCCTGCGACGCCGAGTTGACGAGGTCGTCCGCGTACACCGTGTTGAGTGCCTTCGGGTCGGCCGCGATCCGCTGCGCCACGGGCTTTCCGGTGTAGTCGAGGCCGCCGATCGCGGCGTTGAGGTCCACGAACTGCGCCGCGGTGATCGTCCCGGCCTTCAGCGCGGCCAAGCCGTACTGCACCCCGGTGGTGTCCAGCGGGCTGCGCACGAACCCGGTCTTCGGGTCCCGGCCGATCTGGTTGGCCAGCTGCTCGTTCGAGTTGCACTTCACGCCGCGCGGGTTGCTGACCGGATCCCAGCGTGCCGCGACCGGGATGGCCGCGTTGCAGCTGTCGGTCGCGGTGGCGCGGCTGGCGAAGGTCTGGTCCCAGGAGACGCAGGTGTCGTAGCTGGTGAAGCCGGCGACGGCCTGCTTCTGCGCCGCGGTGAACGACGCGCCCGCCCCGGCGAAGTACCGGTCCAGCAGGCGGCAGTCCGACACCGGGCCGCCGGTGCTCAGCGGGTCCGGGAACGAGACGCCGGGGATGATGCCGTCGACGATGCCGGGGTAGTTCTCGGCGATGTCGTACTGCTGGATCGCCCCGCCCGAGCCGCCCCAGCCGATGGTGTGGGCGACCGGGCCGTAGGTCTCGACGAAGTGTTCCTTGACCATCATCGCCGCTTCGGCCGAGATGATCGGGCTGCAGTTGTTGTCGAGCACGTTCAGGCTCGACGACGTGACCGCGTAACCCTGGGCCAGGAACAGGTCGTTGACGACCCCGCCGGTCGAGTTGCCCTGGTGGTAGCCCGCGTTGCAGCCACCGCCGAAGGTGTAGACCAGCTTCCCGTTCCAGCTCTTGTCCGGCGCGACGGGTGACGGCGCGCCGTCGTAGAGCGCCGCCATCTCGTAGACGGCGCGGTCGATCGTGCCGCGTTCGACGCGGACGACGTACGGCACCGCGTGCCCGCCGACCGTGGCCGTCGCGAGGTCCGCGGGCCGGGTCGCCGGGTCGGCCAGCGGCGCGAACGCCCCGGCGGTGGTCTTGTACTGGTAGCTCACCTGGGTCGGCGCGCTGCACAACGGCTGGGACGCCGCGGGCAGGCCGAACGCCTGGGTCTCGCAGTAGAACGGGCGCTGCTGCGAGCCGGAGAAGACGGGCCCGGTGATCGGATGGTTCGTGACGCGCAGGCTCGCCCGCTGGTCCGGACCGTGCCCGGTCGTCCGGGCGCTCAGGTCGTTGGCCCCGTCGCGCAGGCCGGTGACCAGGCCGAGCAGGCTGCCGTCCGGCTGGGCGTGGAAGCTCGAGGTGACGTCGTGGCCGTTGTCGCTCACGGTGACCCGCGCCCGCGCCGGCGGGACGACCTTGACCAGCACCTGTCCCCCGCTGACGAGCGCGGGCCGCGGGTTCGACACCGTCTCGATCGTCAGCTGCCGCCCGGGCGGAGCGCCGGCCACCGCGGTCGCGGTCCCCATCAGGAGGACGGGTGCGGTCAAGGCCGCCACCACGACGGATGAGCGCAAAGTACGGTTGGCCACCAGACACCCCGCTCGCTTGTGGCATCGCGTCATCGCGACACCGGGCAGCTGCCGGTATAGCACCTGCGGCCCGGCCGGAACAACATCCGGTATCCGTTGCGGAAGAACCGAAAAGTCCGGTTCGGACGCTGGGACCGGCACCCGGGCGAGCGGTCCGGGGCCTTCGCCGACCGGTACCCGAACCGGCCCGGCGGTGGGGGCCGCATCGCCCGAGCGGACTAATTGCCTGGTGGAAGGGGGTAAAGCTGATTGACCCGCCGCACCGTTGGGTACTTCTGCGGCACAGCGAAACCCACCGGCCGCGGCGCCTTTCGCCGGATTGCCGCACGCCTCGCCCACCCGGAGACCATCATGAACGACTCAGGAGCTTGGCACGACCAGTTGCAGCGTCAGCAGGAAGCGATCCAGCGCAAGCGCCGGGAAACCGCCACGACCGGCACCGTCACCCCCACCCGGTGACGGCGGTCAGTCCACAAAGGAGTATCCGCCCGAGGCCCGCCTTTCCCCGTCCGCAGCGGGGTTCAGGCGGGCCTCGTTCATGGCGGCCCGAGTGATCCGGCAGGTCACCGCAGGCCGGCGGTCGGGCCCAGCAGCTCGGTGAACACCGTGATCGCGCGGTCGATGGCGTCGTCGTCGACTCCGGCGTGGGTGACCGCGCGGATGCGGTCGGTGCCCAGCTCCTCCACCTTGACACCGCGGCGGCGGGCCGCCTCGATCAGGGTGCGGGTCGTGTAGCGGTCGTCGCGGACCTTGAAGAACACCATGTTCGTCACCGGCGGGCCCGGGTCCAGCCGGACGCCCGGGACGCGCGAGAGGCCACGCGCCAGGCGGGCGGCGCGGGCGTGGTCGTCGGCCAGGCGCTCGGTCATCTCCGTCAGTGCGACGATGCCGCAGGCCGCGATCATCCCGGCCTGGCGCATGCCGCCGCCGAGCATCTTGCGCATCCGGCGGGCCGCCGCGATCGTCACGCGGTCGCCGACCAGCACCGAGCCGATCGGCGCGCAGAGACCCTTCGACAGGCAGATCTGCACGGTGTCGGCGTGCTTGGCGATCTCCGCCGCGCTGACGCCCAGCGCCACCGCGGCGTTGAACAGCCGGGCGCCGTCGAGGTGCAACGCGACGCCGTGCGACCGGATCAGCCGCGACACCTCGCTCAGGTAGTCCAGCTGCAGCGGCAACCCGCCGCAGCGGTTCTGCGGCGTCTCCAGGCTCAGCACCGCCGGCGGCGCGATCTGCGGGTCGCTGCGGTCGACCGCGAGCGCCTCGGCGATGGCGGCCGGGTCGATGGTGCCGTCGGCGAGGTTGGGCAGCGGGTCGTAGACGATGCCGCCGCACAGCGACGCGCCACCCGCTTCGTAGACGTAGACGTCGGACTCGTGGCCGACGATCGCCTTGCCGCCGCGCGGGCAGTGGGCCAGCAACGCGGTCAGGTTGGCCATCGTGCCGCTCGGCATCAGGCAGCCGGCCTGCTTGCCGAGCAGCTCGGCCGAGAGCTGCTCGAGGCGGTCCACGGTCGGGTCCTCGCCGTAGACGTCGTCGCCGAGCGGGGCGCGGGCGACCGCCTCGAGCATCGCCGGGGTGGGCAGGGTGAAGGTGTCGCTGCGGAGTTCGACGTGCGTGCCCTGGGCGGGCACGGCTTCCGGGCGCAGGGTCGCGAGGTCGTCGGCGAAGGTCGTCACAACAGGCTCCTAAGAGGTCAGCGGGTGGCCATGCGGTCGCGGAGGCTCCGCGGGCGCATGTCGGTCCAGACGGCGTCGATGTGGGCGAGGCACTCGTCACGCGGGCCGGTGACGCCGACGCTCAGCCAGCCGGGCGGCAGGTCGCGGCCGGCGGGCCAGATCGAGTACTGGTCCTCGTCGTTGCGGACGACGGTGAACGTCATGACGTGCTCCGGGTGTCGATGAGCGAGCGGACGGCGTCGTCGAGGCCGATCTCGGCCTGGCTCCAGCGCCAGCGGCGTTCCTCGACGTCGGCGCGGATGCGGGCGAACGCCGTCTCGGCCTCGGTGACGGCGGCGAGCACGGACTCCCGCGCCGGGCCGCCACCGTGGGCGGCGTGCTGGGCGACCTCGGCCGGGTCGAGCGCCGCGAGGACGTGCTCGGGCTGGCCGGCCAGCCGGGTCCGGGCGACTTCGTGCAGCGGCAGCCCGGCGTCGAGGGCCTCCTTGGCGATGGCGCCGACCTCGTGGTGCGCCTGCCGGAACGGCATCCCGGCGTCGACGAGCCGCTCGGCGAGGTGGGTGGCCGCGGTCTGGCCGTCGACGGCGCGTTCGTACATCCGCTCGGGCACCGGCTCGGCGCCTTCGACGACCAGCCGCAGCAGGACGACCGCGTCGGTGGCCGCTTCTAGCGCCGACCACGCCGGGGCCACGGCTTCGGTGCCGACGGCGATGGCGTTGGTGAACCGCGCGGTGGCCATCGCGCTCGCCGACGCGGTGAACGCGCCGAGCGGCGCCAGCGCCCGGCCCTGGACGTGCTCCAGCAGGAACGGGTTGCGCTTCTGCGGCATCATCGAGCTGGACCCGACGACGTCGTCGGCCAGCCGCAGCAGCCCGGCCTCGGCGCTGGTCCAGGCCTGCAGGTCGTGCGAGACGCGGCAGAGCAGCACCCCGAGCACGGTGGCCGCGGACAGCTGTCGCAGCACCAGGTCCCGCGACGCGACGGCGTGCAGCGAGTTCGCCAGCGGTTCCGCGAAGCCGAGCAACGCCGTCGTGCGGTGCTGGTCGACCGGCAGCGACGTCCCGCCGACCGCGCCCGCGCCGAGCGGGTTCTGGTCGAGCTCCGCGCCGGCCTGCCACAGCCCTTCGACGTCGCGCACCAGCGCGCTCGCCACCCCGGCCAGGTAGTGGCCGTAGGTGATCGGCACCGCCGGCTGGTGGTGGGTGTAGGCGGGCATGGTGACGTCGGCCCAGCGCCGCGCGCGTTCCAGCAGGGCGCGGCCGAGGGCGTCGGACTCGGCGAGCAGCCGCTCGTGCGGTTCCCGCAGCCGCAGCCGCACGACGGTGGCGTTGAGGTCGTTGCGGGACCGTCCACTGTGGAGGATCCCGCCGACTTCGGCGCCGAGGGTGTCGATCAGGTAGGACTCGTAGGCGAGGTACCGGCCGCGGGGTGCGGGGACCTCGTGCAGCGGTGCGAACCGGTGCGCCCGCAGGTTTTCGATGCCGGCGAGGAGCTCGGCGGCGCGGCCGGCGTCGACGATGCCGCGTTCGGCGAGCATCACGACGTGGGCGCGGTCGACCTGGCTGATCAGGTCGAGCTCGGCGGCGACCGGGTCCGCCGCGGGGGCGGTGTCGCGGTCGAAGAGGATCTCCCGGGCCGCGGCGGCGACCGGGCTGCTCAGCCGTCCGGTGCCACTGCTGCTCGGTGCCGGTCGTGAGTGGTAATGCGGGTTAGAACCCGCATTACCACTCACGAGGCCGCTGGGGGCGATGGTCATCGGGGTGCTCCTTCCGGGGTTTCCGGGTGGGGTGCGGGACCGTCCGGGTCCCGTTCGTCGCCCGCGCGGTCGGCGTGGGCTTCGGCGGTCTGCGCGACGGGTGGCGATCAGGAACCGCAGCGTCATCGGGTTTCTCCTCGGGGGATCAGGGCGGCGCGCAGCCGGTTCAGCCCCGCCACCGCGGCCGCGCGGCCGGCGCGGGGCCGGTCCGCGACGGCCAGCACGTACCCGGCCCGGTCGCGGTAGTCCCGGGCCGGGCGGACGACGGTGCCGTCCGGCCGGGACAGCCGGGCTTCCACCACTCCGGGCACGGCGCCGGCTTCGGCGACCGCGTCCCCCGCCGCGACCACCGACGCCGACGACGCGGTCAGGAACCGCAGCGAGGCACACACCCGCCGGTCCGGCCGCAGGTGCGGGTCGTCCCCCAGCACCGCCGCCACCTGCGCCGCCACCAGGTCGACGCCGGTGGCCGCGCGGACCAGTTCCGGGATCATCCCGCCCGCCAGGCGGGGGTTGACCTCCATCAGGCGCGGGCCGTCCGGCGTGAGCCGGATTTCGACGTGCGCGGCCCCGAACCCGAGGCCGAGCGCGGCCACCGCGGCCCGTGCGGTGTCGGCCAGCGCGGTTTCGTCCGCGGGTGGCAGCGCGGCCGGGGCGTCGTGGCCGACCTCGACGAAGAACGGCGCCGGCCCGAGGTGCTTGCGGACGATCGCCACGACGACGTCGCCGAACAGCTCGACCGAGTACTCCGGCCCGCTCGCGTACGGCTCCACGAGCACCTGCGCCGGCACCGGCAGGCCGCGTTCGTTGTGGGTCACCGAGAGCAGCGCCGCCGCCTGGGAGGCCACCGACTCGGGTGTCTCACACCGCAGCACCCCGACGCTGCCCGAGCCCTCGGCCGGCTTGAGCACCACGGGGAACTCGGTGGCCGCCGCGACGGCCGCGGCCACCGACGTCACGACCGTGCACTTCGGTGCCATCGCCGCCAGCGCGGCCCGCTGGTGGGCCTTGTTGCGGCAGTCGGTGACGGCGTCCGGGTCCGGGCCGGGCAGGTCCAGCTTCGCCGCGATCCGCGCCGCGACCGGGATGAAGTACTCCGAGCTGGTCGTCACCCCGGCCGGTTCGCCGATGTCGGCGGCGAGGACCGCGCAGGCGTCGGCCGTGTCGCACTGGACGACACGCACGCCGTCCTCGGCCGCGTACGGGTAGCGGTGGGGATCGGCCGCCGCCAGCACCGGCTCGTAGCCGAGCTCGCGGGCGCGGCGGGCGAACAGCCGGCCGGTGCCGGTGGTGTTGCTTTCGACGAGCAGCAGGGTGCGCATCACGCCGCCACGTCGGGAACCAGGCGGCGCCGGCCCCAGTTCAGCCAGCTCCACGAGCCGCCGGGCTCGGTGGGGGCGACGACCTCGTACGGCTCGGCCGCGCCCGGGTGGGCCAGGCCCTGGGCCCGCAGCCACTCGTCGGAGTAGACGGTGTCCTGGTAGCGGTAACCCTCGTCCGGCAGCAGCGCGACGACGGTGGCGTCCGGGTGCTGCCGCGACCACCAGTCGGCGACCTTGAAGGACGCGCCGCTGGTCGGGCCCATGAACAGGCAGTGCCGCGCGTACAGCTCGCGGGTCGCGGCGAACGCCTCCGCGGCGCCGATCCAGTGCACCTGGTCGTAGCTCTCGTGCGCGACGTTGGGCGGTACCAGGCTGTTGCCGAGCCCGCGCAGCACGCGCGGGCCGTCGGGCTGGCCGAAGATCGCGCTGCGCTGGGTGTCGACGCCGATCAGGTTCAGCTCGGGGGCGAGCATCCGCAGGAACGAGCTGGTGCCGGACGTCGACCCGCCGGAGCCGACCGCGCCGACCAGGCAGTCCGGCACGCCGATCGTCTCGGCGAGCTGCTCGGCGACCAGTGCGTAGGACGCCGGGTTGTCGGGATTGCTGTACTGGCCGGGCACCCAGTGGTTCGGGTACTCCGCGCGCAGCTCCTCCAGCCGGTCGAGCCGGGCGCGCTGGAACCCGCCGACCGGGCTGGGCTTCGGGCAGATCTCGACGCGGGCGCCGAGGTGCTCGAGGCGGCGCTTCAGCGGCGCGTCGATCGCCGGGTCGCCGACGATCGTGAGCGGGTAGCCGCGCAGCCGGCAGACCATCGCGAGGCCGAGGCCGAAGGTGCCCGACGACGTCTCGAGCACGGTGGTGCCGGGGCCCACTTCGCCGCGTTCTTCGGCGCGGTCGAGCATGAACCGGGCGGGCAGGAGCTTCATCAGGCCGAAGGCGGCGACGTGGAAGCCGGGCCGGATGCGGATGATCCGGGGCAGCTCGGTGGCTTCCACGACGGACCGGCTGACAGCGTGGCTGAGGGGAGCGGCAAGGGTCATCGGACTCACCTTTCGGTTTCGAACTGCCAGGTTTCGGTCACGTCGAGCCGGGTCGCGGCGAACTCCAGCCGGGCCGGGGTTTCGGCGTCGGCCGCGTCGAAGATCAGGCCGGCGACGTCGCCGCTGTGCGCGACCTGCACGCCGGCGGCCCCGGCGGCGCGGGCGACGGCGAGGATGTCGTCCAGGCCCGGGATGGGCAGGTGGCGCTGGTTGAGCAGGGTGCTGGCGGTGGCGACGCGGCCGAGCAGCCGCGCGTCGCCATCGTTGATGGCCCGCCGCAGCAGGCCGCGCAGCGGGCGGAACGCCTCGATCTCCCACGACGTGTAGCGCGCGGGCGGGAGTTCCAGGGTGTCGACGCCGCGGCCGCCCGGGCTGGTGCCGAAACCCAGCACGGCCAGCGGCATCAGCTCGCCGAGGTCTTCGATCGGCTCGCCCTCGCGGTGGGCGAAGACCACCGCGCGGCCGCCGTACATCAGGGAGTCGGACGCGGTTTCGGCTTCGACGGCGAGTGCGCCGACCTCGGCCGAGGTGAGCCGGCGGCCGGTCGCGGCGAGCACCGCGCCGATCGCCGACGTCACGTCCGCCGTCGACGACCCGAAACCGCGGCAGAGCGGGATGTCGCTGGTGATGTCGAGCAGCCCACCGGGCACCGGGTAGCCCAGCCGGGCGAGGGTGAGGTCGGCGGCGCGGCGGGCCTTGCTGCGCCACGCGGGCCGCACGGTCGTGCCGGTGTCCTCGGTGGGCAGGAACGTCGCGCGGGTGCTGTAGAGCGGGCACGGCAGGGTGACCAGGCCGCGGCGCAGCCGGTCGCCGGTGACGAAGACCCCTTGCAGGATCTCGCCGTGGTGGGCGTCGACGCGGAAACTGCCCGCGCGCGGGTCGGTGACGGTGGCGGGGGCCGGTGCGGCGACCGCGAGGTCCTCGGTCATGGCGTTCTCCTTCACTCGTCGGCGGTCACGGCCAGCCCGGCCAGCACGGCCCGCGCCAGCTCCGCCACGTGCGGCGGTTCGACCATGTCCCAGTGGTGCCCCGAAACCGGCGTCACCGTCAGCTCGCCGCGCGTGCGGGCGCGCCAGCTCTCCGGGCGCACCTCCGGGCGGCCCTTCACCGGGTGGGTGCCGGTGGAGGTGATCAGGTGGATGCCGGTGTCGACCACCGCGCGGCAGCGGTAGGCCTCGACCGCGTCCTTGCCGGCCAGGTAGACCCGGGCCATCTGCTCGACGACGGCGTTGCCCGCGACTTCCGAGACCATGCCGCGGTCACGAGCCTCGGCGAGCATCTCGTCCAGCGTGTCCGCCCCGGGTTCGAGCTTCAGGATCGCCTCGCCGAACCAGGCCAGCGGGTCGCTGGTGTCGATGTCGGGCAGCGGGTTGCCGTAGTCGTCGACGCCGAGGACGGTCGCGTCGATGACGCACAGGTGCTCGACCGCGCGGCCCGCTTTTTCCAGCTGCGCGGCCATTTCGAAGGCGACCGACCCGCCTTGCGACCAGCCGGCGAGCCGGATCGGGCGGTCCCCGGCGACCGGCAGGAGGTCGGCGACGAACCGGGCGGCCAGCTCCTCGATGGTGTGGACCGGGTCTTCGCCGGGTGCGAAACCGGGGGCCTGCAGGCCGAACACCGGCAGCGCCGGGTCCAGCTCGGCGACCAGTTGCAGGTAGGGGAACGGGCTGCCCGCGGTGGGCGGCAGCAGGAACAGCGGCGCGACGCCGGTGCGGCCGGGCGACAGCGGCACGACCAGTCCCCCGCCGCTGTCCCCGGCGCGGATGTGGTCGGCCAGCGCCCGCACGGTCGGGGCGCGGAACACCTCGGCCAGCCCGACGGTGGCGCCCAGCTCGGCCTTGATCCGGTCGACCAGCACCACGGCCAGGAGCGAGTGCCCGCCGACTTCGAAGAAGCCGTCGGTGACGCCGACGCGGCGGCCGAGCAGGTCCTCCCACAGCTTGGCCAGGGCCATCTCCAGCTCGTCACGCGGCAGGACGCCGGACGTCGAGACCGGCGTGGCGTCCGGGGCGGGCAGCGCGACGCGGTCGATCTTGCCGTTCGACGTCAGCGGCAGCGTGTCCAGGGTGGTCAGCGTCGACGGGACCATGTACTCGGGCAGCCGCTCGGACAGGTGGGCCCGCAGCGCATCGGCGTCCACTGTGGACGGTGCGACGTAGCCGGCGAGGGCGCCGTCGCGGACCACGGCGACCGCTTCGGTGACGCCGGGGCCGCCGACCAGCGCGGCCTCGATCTCGCCCAGCTCGATGCGGTAGCCGCGGACCTTGACCTGGTGGTCGGTGCGGCCGACGAACTCCAGCCGCCCGTCCGGCAGGTACCGGGCCAGGTCACCACTGCGGTAGAGGCGGCCCGGGCCGAACGGGTTGGGCACGTACTTGGCCGCCGTCAGGCCCGGGCTCCCGGCGAAGCCGCGGGCGACACCCGCGCCGCCGGCGTACAGCTCGCCGGTGACGCCGGCCGGGACCGGGCGCAGGTGCTCGTCGAGCAGGTAGACCTCGGTGTTCCAGATCGGCCGGCCGACCGAGATCGGCGTGCTGACGCACTCGGCGGCGGGCAGCAGGTTGATCACGTTGGCCACGGACGTCTCGGTGTGGCCGTACTCGTTGGCCACCACGACGTCCGGGGCGTTCTCGCGCCAGAACTCCAGGGCCTCGGCGGTGAGCTGCTCGCCGCCGACGACCAGGTGCGCGGCCGCGGCCGCCGCCTCGGGTTCCAGACAGCGGCGGAGCGGTTCGAGGTGGGCCGGGGTGAGCTTGACGAAGCTGAACTTCCGGCCGCTGGACAGCACGTCCGCCAGGCCGGCGACCGGGTGCTCGTCCTCCGGGACCAGCGTCACGGTCGTGCCGCACAGCAGCGGCAGGAACAGGCCGGTGACGGTGAGGTCGAAGGCGAGCGAGGAGTGCACGGGCGCGCCGTTGCCCTCGTCGGCGCGGTAGGCCTGGCGGCACCAGTCGAGGTAGTGCAGCACGCCGCGGTGGCTGATCATCACGCCCTTGGGCCGGCCGGTGGAGCCGGAGGTGTAGATGACGTAGGCGAGGTTCTCCGGGTCGACGACCGGGTCCTGCCACGGCGCCGGGTCGTCGGCCACGGCCTCGTCCGCGAAGACGACGACCTCGCCGAGGTTCTCCTCGGCGTACCGGCGGGTGGTGACGAGCACGCGGGCACCGGCCTGGCGGAGCATGTACTCCTTGCGGTCCTGCGGGTAGGCCGGGTCGAGCGGGATGTAGTGGCCGCCGGTCTTGAGGACGGCCAGCAGCACCGGCAGCAGCAGCGGGCCGCGTTCGCAGAGAACGCCGACCGGGGTTTCCACGCCGACGCCCTGGGCGCGCAGCCGCTGGGCCAGCCGGGTCGCGCGGGCTTCCACCTCGGCGTAGGTCAGCTCGACCGCGCCGCAGCGGACGGCGATGGCGTCCGGGTTGGACAGCGCCTGTTCGGCGATCCGGCCGTGCAGGGTGCCGCGCAGGTAGGGCTCGGCGGTGGCGTTCCAGGTGTTCAGGAGCAGCGTGCGCTCGTCGGCGCCGAGGATGTCCACTTCGGACAGCCGGGCGGTGGGGCGGGCGGCCAGCTCGGTGAAGAGGCGGACGAAGTGCTCACCCATCCGCGCCATCCGGACCTGGTCGAACAGCGCCGTCGCGTACTCCAGCACACCGGCCACGGAACCATCGGCCTGGCGGACGAAGGAGATCATCAGGTCGAACTTCGCCGTCGACGACTCCTGGTCCACCGGCGACACCGTGAGGTCACCGAGTGCGGCTTCGCCTTCGGAGGCGTCGTAGACGGCGAACATCACCTGGACGACCGGCGTGTGCGCGAGGTCGCGTTCCGGGGCGAGTTCCTGGACGAGCCGCTCGAAGGGCAGGTCCTCGTGGGACTGGTCGGCCAGCCGCGCCACCTTGACGCGCTCGGCCAGCGTCGCGAAGTCCGGGTCGCCGGAAAGGTCGCCGCGGGCGACGACGGTGTTCACGAAGAACCCGACCATGTGCTCCAGCTCGGCCCGCGACCGGCCGGCGACCGGGGTGCCGACGGCGATGTCCTCGCGGCCGGTGTGCCGGCCCAGCACCACGTACGCGGCGGCGAGCAGCGTCATGAACGGCGTCGCGCCGACGGCTTTGCCCTGGTTCAGCACGGCTTCCGCCGCGGGTGCGGGGATGGTGAACCGGATCGACGCGCCGTGGTGGTCGCGGGTGGCCGGTCGCGGCCGGTCCGCGGGCAGCTCGAGCGTCTCCAGCCCGGCGAGCCGGTCCTTCCAGTAGGCGAGGTCGGCGTCGTGGACGTCCAGCCGGGACTGCTCCCAGACGGCGAAGTCCGCATAGGACAGTGCGATCGGCGGCAGTTCGGCGCCGGTGTAGAGCTTGCGGAGGTCGTCGAGGAGGACCGGCAGGGACCAGCCGTCGCAGGCGATGTGGTGGACGTTGAGCGCGAGTACGTGCCGCTGCGGCGTCTCGCGGACCAGCATGGCCCGGAACACCGGGCCGTTGGCCAGGTCGAACGGGCGGCCGACGTACTCCGCGAGCACCGCGTCGACGTCGCCTTCGACCACCGGCAGCTCGACCGGGGCCGGGGCGCCGATCACCTGACGCGGCTTGTTGTCCTCGGCGACGTAGGTGGTGCGCAGGATCTCGTGCCGCGCCACCAGGGCGTCGAGGGCGTGCTGGAGGGCGTCGACGTCGAGGTCGCCGTCCAGGCGGAGCAGGAGCGGCACGGCGTACTCGGCGCTGTCCGGGTCGAGGCGGTCGAGGAACCACAGGCGTTGCTGGCCCGCCGACAGTGGCAGCGGGACGTCGCGGTCGGCGCGGCCGAAGGTGCGGACCGGCGCGGTGGTGCGTCCACGCAGCCGCCGGGCGAGCACCGCGGCCCGCAGCCGGGCCGCCCGATCGGCGTCAACAGCGTCGCCGGCGGGGCGGGTGTCGAACGTGGTCATGCGCTGGCCTCCTCGGTGAGGGAGTCGAGGAGCTCCTGCTCGGACATGCCGGCGAGCTCGGCCTCGATCTCGGTGTGGACCACCGCGGCGAGCGCGGTGACCGTGGTGGTCTGGAAGAGCACGGGCAGGGAGAGGTCCACCCCGAACGCGGCCTGCAGCCGCATGCGGACCTTGGCGGCGAGCACGGAGTGCCCGCCCAGTGCGAAGAAGTCGTCGCCGAGCCCGACGCGGGGCACGCCGAGCACCTCGGCCCAGATGTCGGCGATCAGCTGCTCCTCGGGACTGCCGGGAGCGACGTAGTCCGCCGTCTCCTCGGCCGGTTCGGGCAGCGCGGCCCGGTCGAGCTTGCCGCTGGCGTTGACCGGCATGGCGTCGAGCACGACGAACGCGGACGGCACCAGGTGCTCCGGCAGGCGCTGGCTCAGGAAGGTCCGCAGGTCTGCCGTGCTCACCTCGCCGACGACGTACGCGACCAGGCGTTTCTGTCCGGCCGGGTCGGGTTTGGCCAGCACCACCGCGGCCGTGAGGGCCGGGTGGGCCCGCAGCGCGGACTCGACTTCGCCGAGTTCGATGCGGAAGCCGCGGATCTTGACCTGGTCGTCGGTCCGGCCGAGGAACTCGAGGTTCCCGGTGCGGGTGCGGCGGACGAGGTCGCCGGTGCGGTACATCCGCCCGCCCGCCGGATTGGCGACGAACCTGATGGCCGTCAGTCCAGGACGCCCGAGGTAACCGCGAGCCAGGCCCGGGCTGGCTACGTACAGCTCACCCGCGACGCCTGGTGGCACCGGCTGGAGCCGGTCGTCCAGCACGTACGCCTGGGTGTGCTTGAGCGCACCGCCGATGGTCACCTGCCGGCCCGGCACCAGCGGTTCGCTGACCGTGGAGACGACCGTGGCTTCGGTCGGGCCGTACATGTTGAGCATCCGGCGGCCCGGTGCCCACTTCGCGACCAGCTCGGGCGGGCAGACGTCGCCGCCGACGACGACCGTGCGGAAGTCCGGCAGGTCCGGATCCTCCACCGTGGCCAGGGCGGCGGGCGGGATCAGCGCGTGCGTGACGCGTCCTTCGGCGAGGACGTCCCGCAGCTGGTCACCGA
This sequence comes from Amycolatopsis sp. NBC_01307, assembly GCF_035975215.1. Classification (NCBI taxonomy): domain Bacteria; kingdom Bacillati; phylum Actinomycetota; class Actinomycetes; order Pseudonocardiales; family Pseudonocardiaceae; genus Amycolatopsis; species Amycolatopsis sp. NBC_01307. The sequence continues at coordinate 3,194,011 of NZ_CP108403.1, forward strand.
GCAGCGGCCCCGGCGGCGTGACGACGAGTGCGGCGCCCGTCATCAGGGAGGCGCACAGTTCCAGCACCGAGGCGTCGAAGCTCGGCGACACGTACTGCAGCACCCGGTCCCCCGGGCCGACCTGGTAGGCGTCGATGGTGTTGGCCACCAGCGTGCCGAGGCCGGCGTGGCTGACGACGACGCCCTTCGGCCGTCCGGTGGAGCCCGACGTGTAGATCACGTACGCCGCGTTCTCCGGCTCGACCTCGACGTCCAGCGGGCTGTCGTCCATTGTGGACTCCGGCAGCTCGCGAAGGGTGAGCACCGGGTCGGCGTCGTCGAGCATGTATCGGATGCGCTCCTCCGGGTAGCTCGGGTCGACCGGGAGGAACGCCGCGCCGGTCTTGACGACCGCGAGCTGCGCCACGACCAGGTCGGCCGAACGTGGCAGCAGCAACGCGACGACCGTCTCCGGCGCGGCACCGCGAGCCTGCAGCACGCGGGCCACGCGGTTGGCCGCCGCGTCCAGTTCGCCGTAGGTGAGCGAGTCCGGTCCGGCCACTACGGCCGGGGCGTCCGGATAACGTCGCACCTGGGCTTCGATCAGCCCCGCGAACGTCCCGCCGGGAGCGGTGCCGTCGAGCGGGATGACCTCGGCCGCGTCGAGCATCGTGACGCGGTCCACCGGGCGTTGCGGCTCGGCGGCGAACCCGGTCAGGAGCCGGACGTACCGCTCGGCGAAGGCTGCGACCGTCTCCTCGTCGAACAGCGCGACGGGGTATTCGAGGACGCCGTCGACCGCGCCGGTGGCCTGCTCGCGCAGCACCATCGCGAGGTCGAACTTGGCCGCGCCCGTCTCGACGCCCAGGGGCTCGCAGTCGAGGTCACCGAGTTCCCAGCCGCCTTCGGAAACGGTCTGCAGCGCGAACATCAGCTGCACCAGAGGGTTGCGGCTCGGGTCGCGCTCGGGCCGGAGTTCGGCGACGACGCGGTCGAACGGGACTTCCTGGTGGCTGAAGGAGTTCAGCGCCGTCTCGCGGACGCGTTCCACCAGTTCGGTGAAGCCGGGCGAGCCCGTCAGGTCCGCGCGCAGGGCGAGCGTGTTGACGAACTGGCCGATCAGCCGTTCGGTGTCCGGGTGGTCGCGGCCGGCGACCGGGCTGCCGATCGCGAACTCGCGCAGTCCGGTGTGCCGGGAGACGAGCACCTGGAACCCGGCCAGCAGCGTCATGAACAGGCTGGCCCGGGCTTCCGCGCCCAGCTCGCCGAGCCGGGTGGCCAGCTCCGCCGGGACGCTGAACTCGTACCGCGCGCCACGCGGGTCGCGCACCGCCGGCCGGGGCCGGTCGGCGGGCAGCTGGACGACCTGCGGGACTCCGGCGAGCTGCGTCCGCCAGAACTCGACGTCCGCTTCGGTGGGCTGGGACCAGGTCGCGACGTCGGCGTACTGCACCGGCAGCGGCGCCAGGTCGACGCCCGCGTAGAGGTCGCGCAGTTCCTCGGCGAGGATGCCTTCGGACCAGCCGTCGAGCACGATGTGGTGGGCCGACAACACGAGCACGTGGTCGTGCTCGGCCAGGCGTCCGAGCGCCGCCGAGAACACCGGTCCGGTGGCGAGGTCGATGGGCCGCGCCGCCAGGAACGGCTCGACCGCGTCGATGTCGGTGACCGGCAGCGGGACCGGACCGGCGGGGTCGACGACCTGCTTGGGCTCGCCGTCCACTTCGACGAACCGAGTCCTGAGGATCTCGTGCCTTCCGACTAGGTTGGTCAGGGCCGCTGCGAGGGCGTCGACGTCCAGGGTGCCGCGCAGGCGGACCGCGTTGGGCACCAGGTACTCCGCGCTCGACGGCGCCATCCGGTCGGCCAGCCACATGCCGACCTGGACACCCGCGAGCGGTGCCGGGCCGTCGGGTCGCTTGGGGATGGCCTGGAACTCGCGGCGGGTGGCGCGGGCGACGGCGTCGGCGAGTTCCGCGACCGTGGGCGAGTCGAAGATCAGCCGGATCGGGATGTCCGCCGAGAGCCGCTTGCGCAGCTCGGCGACCACCCGCACGCCCAGCAGGGAGTGCCCGCCCAGGTCGAAGAAGTTGTCGTCCGCGCCGACCTGCTCGACGCCCAGGACGTTCTGCAGGACTTCGGCGACCAGCTCCGCGACCGGACCTTCCGGAGGCCGGTACTCGGCGCCGGCCGCGGCCGGCGCGGGCAGCGCCTTGCGGTCGATCTTGCCGCTGGTGGTGGTCGGGAACTCCGGCAGCACGCTCAGGGCCGTCGGCACGAGGTAGACGGGCAGCCGCTCGCGCAACTGTTCGCGGATCTCGGCTTCGGTGAGCGTGACGCCGGCCTGCGCGGTGACGTACCCGGCAAGGCGCTTGTCGCCCGGCGACGGCTGCCACACCGTCACGGCGGCCTCGCGCACCCCGGGCAGCTCTAGCAGCACCTGCTCGACCTCGCCGGGCTCGACGCGGATGCCGCGGATCTTGACCTGCGAGTCCTGGCGGCCGAGGAAGGTCAGCGCGCCGCCGGGGGTGCGCAGGCCGCGGTCGCCGGTGCGGTAGAGCCGCTCGCCGGGGACGAACGGGCTGGCCAGGAACGCCGCCGCCGTCTTGCCCGGGTTGCCGAGGTAACCGCGGGCCAGGCCGACGCCGCCGATGAAGAGGTCACCGGGTACGCCGACCGGGACCGGCCGGAAGTGCTCGTCGAGGACGTGGATCTGGTTGTTCGCGATCGGCGACCCGACGCTGACCGAGCCCGCACCGTCGAGGTCGGACCGGAGGCATTCGCGCATGGTCGAGTCGATCGACACCTCGGTGGCGCCCCACTGGTTGTGCAGCGTGGCGTTCTCGCCGAGGCGGTCGAAGAACAGCTTCAGCAGTTCCGGCTGCAGTGCCTCGCCGCTGGTGATGACGTTGCGCAGCGGCTTGAGAGCCGCGCGGTCGGCCGGGGTCAACTGCTCCAGGAACAGCGTCAGCATGCTGGGCACGAACTGCAGGTTCGACACCTGGTGGCGGATGGCGCCTTCGAGGATCGCGGCCGGGTCGCGGTGCAGGCCCGGCGGGATCAGCGCGACGCGGCCGCCGACGATGAGCGGCCACAGGCATTCCACGGCCGCATCGTCGAACACGAGCGTCGTCTTCTGGAGCACACCCTCGCCCGGCTGGAGCCGGTAGGTGTCCTGGTGCCAGCGCAGCCGGTTGACCCAGCCGCGGTGGGTGCTGGCGACGCCCTTGGGCTTGCCGGTGGAGCCGGACGTGTAGTAGATCGAGACCAGGTTGTCGGGGTGGGTGGTGTCGATCAGCTCCGGCGCTTCTCCGTCCAAACCGGACACTTCGAGGAAGACGACCTCGCTGTCCTGGGGCGTCGACGCGCCCGCGTTGACCAGGCAGACCGGCGAGTTGGCGTCGCCGAGGATGCCGAGGACACGCGGTTCGGGCGCGTCGGTCTCGATCGGGACGAACGCGCCGCCGGCCTTGAGGATGGCGACCAGGCCGACGATCAGGTCGATCGAGCGGTCCATCCGCAGGCCGACCGGGACGTCCGGGCCGACACCGTGCTCGCTCAGCCGTGCCGCGAGGACTCCGGCCCGGCGTTCCAGCTCGGTGTAGTCGATGTGCTCGTTCAGGTACTCGACGGCGACCGCGTCCGGCGTCTGCGCGGCCTGCTGCGAGATGAGGTGGTGCAGGCAGACGTCCTCGTCGTAGGCCACGACCGTGTTGTTGACGCCGTTGATCAGGTGCTCGCGTTCGGTCGTGCTGAGGAGATCCAGCTCACCGACCGGGGTTTCCGGAGCGTCGGCGATCCTGTGCAGAAGGGTGGTGAAGTGGCCGGCCAGCCGCTCGATCGTGGTGGTGTCGAACAGGGCGGTCGGGTACTCGAAGATGCCGGTGAGGGCGCCGCCGGCGTCCTGGGCGAGGGCGAGTTCGAGGTCGAACTTGCTGACCCGGGTGTCGACGGCCAGCTGCTCGACGGCCAAGCCCGGCAGCGCCCACCCGGCCTCGTCGTTGTTCTGCAGCGCGAACACGATCTGCACCAGCGGGGTGCGGGTGAGGTCGCGTTGCGGGCGCAGGAGTTCGACGATCCGGTCGAACGGGACGTCGTCGTGGTCGAACGCGGCCAGCGTGCTGGTGCGGACCCGGGTCAGCAGCTCGGTGAACGCCGGGTCGCCGGTCAGGTCCGCGCGCAGCGGCACGGTGTTGACGAAGTGCCCGACCAGGGCCTCGGTCTGCGGGTGGCTGCGGCCGGACACCGGGGTGCCGATCGCGAAGTCCCGCATGGCGGTGTAGCGGCCGATGAGCACCTCGAACGCGGCCAGCACGGTCATGAACAGGCTCGCGCCGTGCCCGGCACCCAGCGCCGCCAGCTGGCCGACGACCTCCGCGGGCACGTGCACCGGCGTCTTGGCACCGGCGATCTCCCGCACGAGCGGCCGGGGCCGGTCGGCAGGCAGTTCCGCGACGTGCGGCATCCCGTCGAGGGCCTCCCGCCAGAAGGCGAGCCCGGCTTCGTCGGACGCGGCGGCCTGCCATGCGGCGACGTCGCCGAACTGCACCGGCAGCGCGGCCGGCCGGCTCCCGGCGTAGTGGTCACGCAGCTCGGCGGCCAGCACACCCATGGACCAGCCGTCGGCGACGATGTGGTGCAGGCACAGGACCAGCACGTGCTCGCCGGCCGAAACCCGGCCGAGCGCGGCCCGGAACACCAGACCGTTCTCGATGTCGAGCGGCGTGTCCACCTGGGACCGGACGAACGCCTCGACGCCGGTCACGTCGGTGACCGGGAGCGGCATCGGCCGCACCGGGTCGACGACCTGGGCGGGCTCGCCATCGACCTCGACGAACCGGCTGCGCAGCACCTCGTGCCGTGCCACCAGCGCCGACAGCGCATCGGTGAGTGCTTCGACGTCGAGGTCACCCTCGATCCGCAGCGCCAACGGCACCAGGTACTCGGCCGACCCGGGAGCGAGCCGTTCGGCGAACCAGAGGCCGCGCTGCACCGGCGACAGCGGCGTGCGTGCCGACCGGTCCCGGGCCGGGACCGGCTCGAAGTCCACTGTGGACGCTTCCGGCACCAGCCGGGCCAGCGACGCGATCGTGGGCGCCTCGAACAGGGCGCGCACGCCCAGCCGGACGCCGAACTCGGTGCGCATCCGGCCGGTCACCTTGGCCGCCAGCAGCGAGTGACCGCCGAGCGCGAAGAAGTTGTCCTCCACGCTCGGTGCCGGGATGTTGAGCACGTCGGCCCAGATCGCGGCCAGCGTGACCTCGGTGGCCGTCCGGGGCGCGACGTGCCCGGCGCTGATCCGGCGCGGTGCGGGCAGGGCGGCCTTGTCGAGCTTGCCGTTGGCCGTCCGGGGCAGTGCTTCCAGGGGCACGATCGCCGACGGGACCAGGTGGTCCGGCAGCTGCGCGGCGGCGTACTCGGCGACCGCGGCCGGGTCGGCGGTGCCGACGACGTAGGCGACCAGGAGCCCGTCGCGGGCCACCACGGCGGCCTGCGTGACGCCGTCGTACCGGGCCAGCACGGCCTGGACCTCGCCGGGTTCGACGCGGAAGCCGCGGATCTTGACCTGGTCGTCGGCGCGGCCGGCGTACTCCAGCACGCCGTCGCCGTTCCACCGGGCGAGGTCGCCCGTGCGGTACAGCCGCTCCCCCGCGCCGAACGGGTTCGCGACGAACCGCTCGGCGGTCGCGCCGGGCTGCCCGAGGTACCCGTGGGCGGTGCCGACGCCGGCCAGGTACAGCTCGCCGACCACACCGGCGGGCGTGGGCTGCAAAAGCGTGTCGAGGACGTAGGCGTGCTTGCCGGTGAGCGGCCGCCCGATCGGGACCGGGCCGTCGACCGCTGTGACGGCGTGAAAGGTGCTGAAGCCCATGGTCTCGGCCGGGCCGTACCCGTTGATCACCGCGACCTGCGGATACGAGTGCAGCACCTTCGCCAGGTGCGCGGGTGACGCCGCTTCGCCGCCGGTCATCGCGCGGCGGACCGTCGCGAACACCGCGGGGTGCTCGTCGACCAGGAAGTTGAACAGGCTGGCCGAGACGTCCAGAACCGTGACGTCGTGCGCCAGCACCAGGTCCTCGATCAGGGCGGGGTCGGGGCGCTGGCCGGGCTGCAGCACGACCTGGCCGCCGGCCATGAGCGGGCCGAGCAGCTGCGTGCCGAACGCGTCCCACGAGACCGGCGCGCACTGCAGCCAGACGTCGTCCGGGCCGAATCCGGCGTAGTCCTGGCCGGTGAGCGTGCCGGCGACCGCGCGGTGCGGGGCCGCGACGGCCTTGGGGACGCCGGTGGAGCCGGAGGTGAACATGACGACGGCGAGGTCGTCCGGGCTGCCGGGCAGGCCGAGGACACTGCCGTCGCGGACGGCGATGGCGGCCGCGTCGGCGACGACGTCGATCCGGCGCCAGGGCAGCTCCCGTCCGTCGGTGAGCACGAGCGCGGCCGACGTCCGGCGCAGCGCCCCGACCAGGCGGTCGGCCGGGAAGTCCGTGTCCAGCACGGTGTAGGCCGCGCCGGTCTTGAGGACGGCGAGCAGCGCGACGGCCAGCCGCGGGGTGCGGCCGATGTGGACGCCGACCAGGTCACCGCGGCGGACGCCCTCGGCGACGAGGTGCCGGGCCAGCCGGTTGGCCTCGGTGTCGAGGTCCCGGTAGGTCATGCGCGAACCCTCGAAGACGAGCGCGGTCGCGTCCGGCGCCCACGCGGCCTGCCGCTCGACCAGCTCGTGCAGCCGCATCGCGGGAGCGGTCACCTCGGTGGTGCCCTGCGCCAGAAGCCCGGCGCGCTCGTCGGCGGTGAGCAGGTCGAGGGCGGTCACCGGGACGTCCGGAGTGGACACGGCGGCGGTCAGGAACCGGGCGAACCTGGCTGCGATCGCCTCCGCCGTCGAGGCGTCGAACAGGTCGGCCGCGTACTCCAGCTGGCCGGTCAGCCCGGCCGGGGTGCCGTCGGCGGCGCGGTTCTCCTCGATGCCCGCGGTGAGGTCGAACTTCGCGACGTCCCGCTGGACCGTGACGGCCTCGGCGGCCAGGCCGGGCAGCCGCAGTTCCCCGGCGACGTTGTTCTGCAGCACCAGCATCACCTGGAACAGCGGGTGCCGCGACGCCGACCGAGTGGGGTTCAGTTCTTCGACGACCCGCTCGAACGGGACGTCGGCGTGGGCCAGCGCGGCGAGGCCGGTGTCGCGGACGCGGTCCAGGAGCTGCCGGAACGTCGGCTGCCCGGAGACGTCGGTGCGCAGCACCAGGGTGTTGACGAAGAACCCGGCCAGGTCGTCGAGCGCGGTGTCGCCGCGGCCGGCGACGACGGCGCCGAGCGGGACGTCGTCCCCGGCGCCGAGCCGCGACAGCAGCGCGGCGAACCCGGCCTGCAGAGCCATGAACAGCGTCGCTCCGCTGCCCCGGGCCAGGTCGGCCAACGCCGCGTGGACGTCGGCTCCCAAAGCGAAGTCCACGGCACCGCCGCGGTGGCTGGCGACGGCCGGGCGGACCCGGTCGGCGGGCAGGGCCACCTCTTCGGGGGCTCCGGCGAGTGTGGAGCGCCAGAAGGCAAGCTGCCCGGCCAGCTCGGTTTCGTCGAGGACGTCACGCTGCCAGAGCGTGTAGTCCGCGTACTGGACCGGCAGCGGCGCCCAGCCCGGGGCGGCGCCGTCGAGGCGGGCGGCGTAGGCCGCCGAGAGGTCACGCAGCATCGGCGCGGCGGACCAGCCGTCGCTGGCGATGTGGTGCAGGACCAGCAGCAGGACGTGGTCGTCGGCGGCGATCTCGACGAGGTGGGCCCGCAGCGGCAGCTCGGTCCGCAGGTCGAAGACGTGCGACGCGGCCGCCGAGAGCACACCCGGCAGTTCGTCCTCAGTGGACTGCGTGAGAGTCCACGGCACCGAAGGCGCGGTCAGGATCTCCTGCCACGGATCACCTTCGTGCGACGGGAAGACCGTGCGCAGGGCTTCGTGCCGCTCGACGACGTCGGCCAACGCTGCCTGCAGCGCGGCGACGTCGAGGGTGCCGTGCAGCCGCAGGGCACGCGGGACGTCGTAGCCGGCGTTGGCCTCCTCGGCCTGGTCGACGAACCACAGCCGCTGCTGTGCGAACGACAGCGGGAGCCGTTCGGGACGGTCGCGGCGGGTCACCGGCGGCCGCGCGGGGGCGGCGTCGCCGAGCACCTCGGCGAGACCGGCGACGGCGGGCGTCCGGAACAGGTCGCGGATGCCCAGCTCGACGCCGAGGACGGCGCGGACGCGGCCGATCAGCCGGGCGGCCAGCAGCGAGTGGCCGCCGAGGTCGAAGAAGCCGTCGTCGACGCCGACCTCGGGCAGCCCGAGCACCTCGGCGAACAGTCCACAGAGGACGTTCTCGGTGACGGTCCGCGGTCGCCTGGACGACGTCGCTGTGAAGTCCGGGGCGGGCAGTGCGCGGCGATCGAGCTTGCCGTTGGCCGTCCGGGGCAGCTCGGCCAGGGGCACGATCGCCGAGGGCACCAGGTAGTCCGGCAGCCGCTCGCCGAGGTAGACCCGCAGCGCGGCGGGCTCGGCGGCGCCGACGACGTAGCCGATGAGCCGGCCGTCGCGGACGACGACCGCGGCCTGCTCGACGCCGTCGTGGCGGGCCAGCACGGCCTGCACCTCGCCGGGCTCGACGCGGAAGCCGCGGACCTTCACCTGGTCGTCGGCGCGGCCGACGTACTCGAGGACGCCGTCGGCATTCCACCGCACCAGGTCGCCGGTGCGGTACATCCGCTCCTCCGCCGCGAACGGGTTGGCGACGAACCGCTCGGCCGTCGCGCCGGGCAGGCCGCGGTAGCCGTCGGCGAGACCGTGGCCCGACAGGTACAGCTCACCCGTGACGCCGGGGGCGGCGAGGGCGAGGTGCGTGTCGAGGACGTAGGCGCGCTTGCTGGCGACCGGGCGGCCGATCGGGATGGCCGGGCCGCCGAGGTCGGCGGCGGTGATCGGGTGGAACGTCGTGTAGCCCATGCTTTCGGCCGGGCCGTAGCCGTTGATCAGCGCGACGTCCGGGTGCTCGCGCAGCGCCTTGGTCACGTGGGCGACGGACGCCGGCTCGCCGCCGGTCATCGCCCGGCGCAGCACGCCGAAGACCTGGGGCTCCTGGTCGAGGAGATAGTTGAACAGGCTCGCCGAGGCGTGCAGCACGGTGACGCCGTGCTCGACGACGAGCGCCGCGATCCGCTCGGGCTCGGGGTTCTGGCCGGGCTGCAGGACCGTGCGGCCGCCGTAGAGCAGCGCGCCGAACAGCTGCAGCGCAAAACCGTCCCACGACACCGGGGCGCACTGGAGCCACACCTGGCCGGCGTCGAAGGTCGCGTAGTCCTGGCCCATCGTGGCGACGACCCCGCGGTGCGACGTCGCGACGCCCTTGGGCACGCCGGTCGAGCCGGAGGTGAACATGACGCAGGCCAGGTCGGCCGGGGTCAGCTCGACGTCCGGGTTCGTGGTGTCGGAGTGGCTCGGCGCGGTCGTCAGGACCCGCTGTACGCGGGCCTGCTCGGTGACCGCGGCCAGGCGCTCGGCCGGGTAGCTCGGGTCGAGCAGGGTGTAGGCGGCGCCGGACTTGAGGACGCCGAGCACGGTGACGGCGAAGTCGAAGCCGCGGTCCAGCAGGACACCGACGACCTCGCCGCGCTGGACGCCGTCGTCGATGAGGTGGTGGGCGACCTGGTTGGCGCGGGCGTTCAGCTCGCCGTAGGTCATCGAGGAGCCGTCGAACAGGATCGCGACGGCGTCGGAGTCCTGCCGTTCGACGATGGTGTGCAGGCAGTCCTGTGGCGTCGGAGCCAGGTCGAGCGCGTGGCCCGACGTCAGCACGAGGTCGCGGTCGGCGGCCGTGAGCACGTCGAACGCCGCGACCGAGGTCGTGGGCGCGTCGGCGATCTGCTCCAGCAGCCGGACGAACGCGCCGGCCAGCCGCTCGGCGGTGGCGGCGTCGAACAACGCGGTCGCGTACTCGAAGGCGCCGGTGATCCCCCCGCCGTTGCCGCGTTCCTCCAGGGCGGCGGTGAGGTCGAACTTGGCGACCGCGCGGTCCACCTCGTACGGCTCGACGTCCACACCGGACAGTTCCGGCGCGGCGCTGTCCTGCTGCAGCACCAGCATCACCTGGAACAGCGGGTGCCGCGACGCCGACCGGGCCGGGTTCAGCTCCTCGACCAGGCGATCGAAGGGGACGTCGTCGTGCTCGAACGCACTCAGGTCGGCTTCCCGGACGCGATCCAGCAGCTCGGTGAACGCCGGGGCGCCACTGACGTCCGTGCGCAGGACGAGGGTGTTCACGAAGAACCCGACGAGGTCGTCGAGCGCCGGGTCGGTGCGGCCGGCGACGGGGGTGCCGATCGGGACGTCGTCGCCGGCGCCGAAGCGGGCCAGCAGCGTGGCGAGGGCGGCCTGCAGGACCATGAACAGGGTCGCGCGCCGCCCGGCCGCCAGCTCCAGGAGCCGCGTGTGCAGCTCGGCCGGGATCGTGACGGCCGCGGCCCCGCCGGCGTGGTCCGCGGTGGCGGGCCGGACGCGGTCGTAGGGCAGGGCCAGTTCCTCGGGCAGACCGGCCAGGGCGTCCGTCCAGTACGCGACGTCGCTGTCGAGTTCTCGTTGCCACAGCGTGTAGTCCGCGTACTGCACGGGCAGTGGCACCCACTCCGGAGCGCGGCCGTCGAGCCGAGCCGCGTAGGCGTCGGCCAAGTCGCGCAGCAGCACCGGGATCGACCAGCCGTCCCCGGCGATGTGGTGGGTCAGCACGAGCAGGACGTGCTCGTCGCCCTCGCTGAACAGCCACGAGCGCACCGGCGGCGCGGCGGCCAGGTCGAACGGGGTGCGCGCGGCGTCGGCGACCGAGCCGGTGCCGACCTCGAACGGGACCCGGAAGGAGTCGAGGACCACCTGGTACGGCCCGGATTCGTCCTCGGCGTAAAGGGTGCGCAGGGCTTCGTGGCGACCGGCCACATCGGACAGTGCGGCGGCGAGGGCGGAGGCGTCGACGTCGCCGCGCAGCCGCAGGGCGATCGGCATGTGGTAGGCCGTGTCGTCGGCGTCGAGGCGGGCCAGGAACCACAGCCGTTCCTGCCCGGGGGCCAGCGGCAGCCGCGCCGGCCGCGGCCGGGCGACAACCGCCGGGCGCGCCACGACGGCGTCTCCGAGACTGTCGCTCAGCCCCGCCACGGTCGGGTTCGCGAACAGGGCCCGCACGGTGACGTCGAGGCGGAGTGCCGCCCGGATCCGCCCGGCGAGGCGGGTGGCGAGCAGCGAATGCCCGCCCAGGTCGAAGAAGCCGTCGTCGATGCCGACCTCGGGCACGCCGAGGACCTCGGCGAACAGCTCGCACAGCGCGTGCTCACGGGCGTTGCGCGGCACCCGGCCGGTAACGCTCTCCGCGGCCGGCGCGGGCAGGGCCTTGCGGTCGAGCTTGCCGTTCGGGGTCCGCGGCAGCTCGTCGAGCAGCACGAACGCCGACGGCACCATGTACCCGGGCAGGGCGGCCGCGACGTGCCGTCGCAGCGTCTCGACGTCGGCGGTGCCCACGACGTAGGCGACCAGGCGCTTGTCGCCGGGCCGGTCCTCGCGGACGACGACGGCGCGCAGCGCGACGGCCGGGTGCGTGGCCAGCACGGCCTCGATCTCGCCCAGCTCGATGCGGAAGCCGCGGATCTTGACCTGGTGGTCGACGCGGCCGAGGAAGCGGATCTCGCCGTCGCGGCGGCGGGCGACCAGGTCGCCGGTGCGGTACATCCGCTCACCGGTCGCGAAGGGGTTGGCGACGAAGCGGTCGGCGGTCAGGTCGGGGCGGCCGAGGTAGCCGCGCACGACGCCGTCGCCGGCGATGTACAGCTCGCCCGGCACACCCGGCGGCACCGGCCGCAGCGCGCGGTCCAGGACGTAGACCTGGGTGTTGGCGATCGCGGTGCCGATGGTCGGCGAGCCGTCGCCGACGCGGGCGGTGGTGGACCAGATGGTGGTCTCGGTGGGGCCGTACATGTTGGTGACCGACGCGGCCCGCGCCCGCAGCGCGACGGCGAGGTCGTCGGGCAGGGCTTCGCCGCCGACGAGGACGTGCACGGCGGTCAGGTCGACGGGCTCGGCCAGCAGCGCGTGGAAGAGGCTCGGCGTCGCCTGGAGCAGCGTGACGCCGTCCTCGGCGAGCGCGGCCAGGGCGCGGCTGTCGCGGACGGTGTCACGGCCGGCGAGCACCACGGTCGCCCCGGCCAGCAGGGGCGCGAAGATCTCCAGCCCGGCGATGTCGAACCCGACGGTCGTGACGGCCAGCAGCCGGTCGCCTACGGCGATGCCGAAGCGGTCCACCACGTCCAGCAGGAAGTTCAGCAGCGGCCGACGGGGCACAACGACACCCTTGGGGCGGCCGGTCGAGCCGGACGTGAAGATCACGTACGCCGGGCTGTCCGGAGACGCGGTCTGCAGCGGGTTGCACGCCGTCCCGATCTCCGCCTCGGCCAGCAGGACGTGGCGGGCCGGGTCGCCGGGCACCGCGCCAGCCTCGGTCACGAGCACGAGCGCCGGGTCGGCGTCTTCGAGCATCGCGGCGAGCCGGTCGGCCGGGTAGTCGAGGTCGAGCGCGAGGTAGCCGGCGCCGGTCTTCAGGACGGCGAGCATCGCGACGATCAGCTTCTCGTCGCGCGGCAGGGCCAGGGCGACGTACCGCTCGGGTCCGGCCCCGCGCTCGGCGAGGAATCGGGCGATCCGGTTGGCCTGGACGTTCAGTTCGCCGTAGGTCAGCGTCACGGTGCCGAACTCCAGCGCGGGCGCGTCCGGCGTGCGGGCCGCCTGGGCCTCGAACAGCTCGATCACCGAGGTGTCCGGCAGCGGCGTCTCGGCGGATGCCTGCAGGAGGTCGACGCGCTCGGCGTCGGAGAGCAGGTCCAACCCGGACACCGGGACGGCGGGCGTGGCGACGGCGGCGGCGAGCAGGCGGGTGAACCGCTCGGCGAGGTCGGCGGCGGTGCCGGCGTCGAACAGGTCGGTCGCGTACTCCAGGAAGCCGCCGATGCCGGCCGGGGCGCCGTCGGGGCCGGTGCTCTCCTCCAGGTTCAGCGTCAGGTCGAACTTCGCGGTCGCGGTGGCCACCGGGACGTCGGCCGCGGTTGCGCCCGGCAGCGCGAGGTTGGCCGCGACGTTGTTCTGCAGCGCCAGCATCACCTGGAACAGCGGGTGCCGGGCGGTCGAGCGAGCGGGGTTGAGGCGTTCGACGACGCGCTCGAAGGGAACGTCGGCGTGGTCGAACGCTTCGAGGGCGGCCTCGCGGACGCGGCCGACCAGGGCGGCGAAGCTCGGGTCGCCGGTGAGGTCGGTGCGCAGCACGAGGGTGTTGACGAAGAAGCCGACGAGGTCGTCGAGCGCGGCGTCCGGCCGGCCCGCGGACGGGGTGCCGACCGCGACGTCGTCGCCGGCGCCGAGCCGGGACAGCAGGGCCGCGAACCCGGCCTGCAGCACCATGAACAACGTCGCGTGCTCACCGCGGGCCACGTCGAGGAGGCGAGCGTGCAGGTCCGCGTCCAAGGCCACCGGGAGCGTGGCGCCGCGGTGGGTCGCGACCGGCGGCCGCGGGTGGTCGAAGGGCAGGTTGATCTCGTCGGGCAGCCCGGCGAGGGCACCGGCCCAGTAGGCGGCGGAGCCGGTCAGGTCCTGCTGCCACCGCGCGAAGTCCGCGTACTGCACCGGCAACGGCGCCCAACCGGGAGCTTCCCCGCCGGTGCGGGCCGCGTAGGCGGTGGAGAGGTCGCGCAGCAGCGGGGCGAGGGACCAGCCGTCGCTCGCGATGTGGTGGGTGACGATGACCAGGACGTGGTCGTCGTCGGCGTGGCGCAGCAGCGCGGCCCGCACCGGCAGGTCGGTGGCCAGGTCGAACTCCCGGGCGGCGAACTCGTCGACGTCCGCCACGTCTTCGAACCAGGGCAGCTCGGTGAGCGCGCGGATCTCCTGGCGGGGCACGCCGTCGGTGTTCGGGAACACCGTCCGCAGCGACTCGTGGCGCTCGAGGACGTCGGCGAACGCGGCCCGCAGCGCGGGGACGTCGAGCGGGCCGCTCAGGCGCAGGGCGCGAGGCACGTTGTAGGCCGCACCGGCGGCGTCCAGCTGCTCGACGAACCACAGGCTGCGCTGCGCCGCGGACAGCGGCAGCACCTCCGGCCGCGGCCGGACGGTGACGGCCGGGCGAGCGGCGCGAGCGGTGTCGAGCACGGTCGCCAGCGCGGCGACGGTCGGGGCGCGGAAGACGTCCGCGACGCCGATCCGGGCACCCAGCACGGACCCGATCCGGGCGACGAGCCGCGCGGCCAGCAAGGAGTGGCCGCCGAGGGTGAAGAACCCGTCGTCGACGCCGACGGTTTCGACGTCGAGGACGTCGGCGAAGAGGCCGCAGAGGACTTCTTCACGCGGGGTGCGCGGCGCGCGGCTCGTGCTCGTGTGCGCGGGGACGGGCAGGGCCCGGTGGTCGAGCTTTCCGTTGGGCGTCAAGGGAAGGGCGGGCAGCAGCACGAACGCCGACGGCACGAGGTGCTCGGGCAGCCGCTCGGCCAGGTACCCGCGGAAGTCGGCCGGCTCGCCGACGACGTAGGCGACCAGGAGCTTCTGGCCCGGCCGGTCCTCACGCACGACGACGGCGGATTCGGTGACGGCCGGGTGGGTACCGAGCGCGGTCCGGATCTCCCCCGGCTCGACGCGAAAGCCGCGGATCTTGACCTGCTCGTCGGCGCGGCCGACGTATTCCAGGACGCCGTCGGCGCGGCGGCGCACGAGGTCGCCGGTGCGGTACATCCGCTCCCCCGCCGCGAACGGGTTCGCGATGAACCGGACGGCAGTGAGGTCCGGACGGCCGACGTAACCGTCCGCGATGCCGGCACCCGCGGCGTACAGCTCGCCGACGACGCCGGGGGCGACCGGCCGGAGCCGCTCGTCCAGGACGTGGGCGCGCTTGCCGTGCAGCGGCACGCCGATCGGGATCGGCGCCCCGGTGAGGTCAGCCGCCGTGATCCGGTGGCAGCTGACGAAGATCATGTTCTCGACCGGGCCGTAGGCGTTGGTGACCGTGAGGTCCGGGAACGTTGTCAGCGCCTTGGTGATGTGTGCGACCGAGGCGACCTCGCCGCCGGTGTAGACGTCGCTGACCTGCGTGAACACGCCCGGGTACTCGTCGAGCAGGAAGTTGAGCAGGCTGGCCGAGGCGAACATCGTGGTGACGCCGTGGCGCTCGACGAGGTCGGCGATGAGCGCGGGCTCGGGCTTCGGCCCGGGCTGCAGCACGCAGGCGGCGCCGGTGAGCAGCGCGCCGAACAGCTCGAACGCGAAGGCGTCCCAGGAGACGGGCGCGGTCTGCAGCCAGACGGCGCCGCCGTAGCCCTGGCCGAGGATGGTCGTGGCGACGGCTTCGTGCGAGGCGATGACACCCTTCGGCGTGCCGGTGGAGCCCGAGGTGAACATGACGCAGGCGGGTCCGGTGGTGGGCACGGCGAGGCCGGGGGCGGTCACCGTGGAGTCCACAGTGGACAGGTCGTCGAGCACCAGGGGCGCGTCGACCTGCTCGGCCAGCAGCTGACGGCGTTCGGCGGGGAACGACGGGTCCAGCAGCGTGTAGCCGCAGCCGGCCTTGAGCACGCCGAGGATCGCGGCGATGAGGTCCGGGCCGCGGTCGAGGCAGATCGCGACGATCCGGCCGGCCGGGACGTCCGTCAGGAGCGCGGCGACGCCGTTGGCGCGGGCGTCCAGCTCGGCGTAGGTGACGATCCGGTCCTCGAACAGCAGCGCGGTGTGGTCCGGGGTGCGGCGGGCGTGGCCTTCGACGACCTCGTGCAGCGTGACGCTCGCGGCGGCGGGCCGGGTCATGCCGCCCGCGACGGCCTGGGCGGTCTCGGTGGCGTCGAGCAGGTCGAGGTCGCCGATCCGGACGTCCGGGGTCGCGGCGACGGCGGCCAGGACGCGCAGCAGCCGGGTGGCCAGGGTGGCGGCGGTGGCGCGGTCGAACAGGTCGCTCGCGTATTCGAGCAGGCCGGTCAGCTCGCCATCGCGTTCCTCGAAGATCGCGGCCAGGTCGAACTTCGCGTAGCCGATGTCGACGCGCTCGCCGGTCGCGCGCACCCCGGGGAGGTCGAGTTCGGCGGCGAGGTTGTTCTGCAGCACCAGCAGGACCTGGAACAGCGGGTGGCGCCCGAGCGAGCGGGCGGGGTTCAGCTCTTCGACGACGCGTTCGAAGGGCACTTCGGCGTGTTCGTACGCGGCCAGGCAGGTCTCGCGGGCCCGGCCGAGCAGCTCGCGGAACGTCGGGTCGCCGCCGGTCTCGGTGCGCAGCACGACGGTGTTGACGAAGAACCCGACGAGGTCGTCGAGGGCGGCGTCACCACGGCCGGCGACCGGTGAGCCGACGGGGACGTCGTCGCCGGCGCCGAGGCGGGTCAGCAGCGCGGCGAAGGCGGCCTGCAGGACCATGAACAGCGTCGCGCCGGACGCGGCGGCCAGCTCGGTGAGCTTGGCGCGCACCTCGGCGGGGACGTCCATCGGGACGACGCCGCCGCGGTGGCTCGCCACCGGCGGGCGGGGCCGGTCAGCGGGCAGCGGCAGTTCCTCGGGCAGGCCGGTGAGGGCGTCGCGCCAGTACGCGAGGTCGTTGTCGACGGGCAGTTCCTGTTGCCACAGCGTGTAGTCCGCGTACTGGACCGGCAGCGGTGCCCACGCCGGGGCTTCGTGGCGAGTGCGGGCGGTGTAGGCCTCGCCGACCTG
Source organism: Amycolatopsis sp. NBC_01307 (assembly GCF_035975215.1). Classification (NCBI taxonomy): domain Bacteria; kingdom Bacillati; phylum Actinomycetota; class Actinomycetes; order Pseudonocardiales; family Pseudonocardiaceae; genus Amycolatopsis; species Amycolatopsis sp. NBC_01307. Next base: position 3,210,719 of record NZ_CP108403.1, read on the forward strand.
GCGCAGCAGGGGCGCCATCGACCAGCCGTCGCAGGCGATGTGGTGCACGACCAGCAGCAGCACCGACGTCTTCCCGGGGAGGGTGAACAGCGCGGCGCGGATCGGAAGTTCGCGAGCGAGGTCGAAGCTCGCTTCGGTGGCGGTGCGCAGGTCGGCGGCCAGAGTGTCCTCTGTGGACTCCGCGAACGTCCACGGGACGTCTCCGGCGGGCCGGATCTGCTGCACGGGCTCGTCGCCGTGGCTGTCGAACACCGTCCGCAGGGCTTCGTGGCGGGCGACGACGTCGGCGACGGCGAGGCGCAGCACGTCGGCGTCGACCGGGCCGTCGAGGCGGACGGCCTGCGGGACGTGGTAGCCGGCGTTCCAGGTGTCGGCCTGGTCGAGGAACCACAGTCGGCGCTGGGCCGAGGACAGCGGCATCGGCTCGGGACGACGGCGCGGGGTCAGCGGCAGGCGGGCGGGCGCGGCGGTTTCGAGGAGTCCGGCCAGCTCGGCGGGGGTCGGTGCGCGGAAGACGTCGCCGATCGCGGCCTCGACGCCGAGCGTCGCGCGGATCCGGGAGACGAGCTTCGCGGCGAGCAGCGAGTGGCCGCCGAGGGCGAGGAAGCCGTCGTCGATGCCGACGCCGTCCACGCCGAGGATCTCGGAGAACAGCGAGCACAGCGCGGCTTCCCGCGGGGTGCGCGGGGCGCGGCCGGTGCGGGACACCGTCCAGTCGGGGGCGGGCAGGGCCTTGCGGTCGAGCTTGCCGCTCGGGGTCAGCGGCAGTGCGGCGAGCACGACGAACGCGGCGGGCACCATGTACCCGGGCAGGTCCGCGGCCAGGGCCGTCCGCAGATCCTCGACGTCCGGGGTGGCGCCGTCGGGGACGACGTAGCCGACGAGACGCTGGTCGCCTTCGCGATCTTCGCGGGCCAGGACGCAGGAGCCGCCGACGCCGGGCTGGCGGTCGAGCACGGTCTCGATCTCGCCCAGCTCGACGCGCAGGCCGCGGATCTTGACCTGGTGGTCGGTGCGGCCGAGGTAGAGCAGGGCGCCGTCGTCGGTCCAGCGGGCGAGGTCGCCGGTGCGGTACATCCGCTCCCCCGGCACGAACGGGTTCGCGATGAACCGTTCGGCGGTCAGGCCGGGCCGGCGGTGGTAGCCCCGGGCGAGCTGGATCCCGGCGAGGTACAGCTCACCGGCGTCGCCGGGCGCGACCGGCCGCAGCTGCGCGTCCAAGACATAAGTCTGCGTGTTCCACACGGGCCGGCCGATCGGGACCGGGCCGCCGTCGGCGCGGCACGCCCAGGACGTGACGTCGACCGAGGCTTCGGTGGGGCCGTACAGGTTGTGGAGTTCGACGCCGGGGAGGGTGTCGAAGAACCGGGCCTGCAGCTCGGCGGGCAGGGCTTCGCCGCTGCACAGCACGCGGCGCAGGCCGGTGCAGCCGGCCGCGGCCGGGTCGAGCAGGAACGCCTGCAGCATCGACGGGACGAAGTGCAGGGTCGTGATGCGTTCGGCGCGGATCAGCTGGGCCAGGTAGGCGGGGTCGCGGTGGCCGCCGGGGCGCGCGACGACGAGCGTGGCGCCGGTCAGCAGCGGCCAGAAGAACTCCCAGACGGAGACGTCGAAGCTGGACGGCGTCTTCTGCAGCACGCGGTCTTCGGTGGTGAGGCCGTATTCGGCTTGCGTCCAGGCGAGCCGGTTGACGATCCCCTCGTGCGGCACCAGCACGCCCTTGGGGCGCCCGGTCGAGCCGGAGGTGTAGATGGCGTAGGCGAGATCCTGCGCAGTCGTCGTGGTTTCCGGCTCGGTGGCCGGGAACGCAGCCAGGTCGGCGTCGTCGAGGAAGCTCTGGGTCAGGACGACGGGGGCGGCGCTGTCGGCGACCATGAAGGCCAGCCGGTCGGCCGGGTAGTCGGGGTCGAGCGGGACGTAGGCGCCGCCGGCCTTGAGCACCCCGAGCAGGGCGATGACCAGGTCGAAGGAGCGGTCGACGCAGACACCGGTGAGGACGCCGGGGCCGACCCCGCGGCCGATCAGGAGGTGCGCGAGCCGGTTGGCCCGCTCGTGCAGGGCGCGGTAGGTGAGGGTTTCGCCCTCGAAGACCAGCGCCGTCGCGTCCGGGGTGCGGGCCGCCTGCTCGGTGAGCAGCCGGGTGAGCGTGCGGCCCGCCTCCGGGACGTCGGTGGTGGTGTCGTTCCAGGCCGCCAGCAGCTGCCGGGTGTCGTGCTTCACGTAGATCAGCTCCAGTTCGAATCTGCCGGCGGGGAGGGGGGTCAGCGCATCGAGGCGACGAGGCTCGCCGGGCGCAGGTCGGTCCAGTGCGTCTCGACGTACTCGAGGCAGGCGGCGCGGGTGTCTTCGCCGTGCACGGTCCGCCAGCCGGCCGGGACGTCCACAGTGGACGGCCAGAGCGAGTGCTGGTTTTCGGCGTTGACCAGGACCAGGAAGGTGCCGTTCTCGTCTTCGAAGGGGTTGCTCATGACTTCTTCTCCTCTGTGAGTGCGGCCCGGCCGAGTGCCGGGGTGGCGACGAGCAGGGCGAACGCGACGAGCGCGACCGCGGCGTGGGCGAACATGGTGAGCGGGACGCCGAGCGTCTCGACCAGCAGGCCGATCAGGAGGTTGCCGATCGGGGTGGCGGCCAGGGTGAACAGCGCGAGGATCGACATGACCCGGCCGCGCATCTCCGGCGCGGACCAGCGTTGCGCCAGTGACACCAGGACCAGCGCGGTGAGCCCGGCGACCAGGCCGAGTGCGAAGAACGCGGCGACGCTGACGGCCAAGGACCCGGTGGCGAGCAGGGCCAGGCAGCCGACCTGGGCGCCGAGCCCGCACGTCGCCAGCAGCCCGGCGCGTTCGCGGGGCGGCCACTTGACGGAGACGATGAAGGCCAGTGACGCGCCGAGCGTCATCGCGGTGAGCAGCCAGCCGGCGCCTTTCTGGCCGCCGAGCAGGACGAGCCCGAGGTTGATCGGCCCGGCACCACTGAGTTCGAGCAGCCCGGTGACGATCATGGCGGTGCGCAGCGCGGGCCGGACGGCGACGTACCGGCAGCCTTCACCGACGTCCTTGAGGAGCTGCTTGACCTTGACGCGTTCGCGGGGTTGCGCCGGGGCGAGGGTCTTGGTGTTCCCGGCGGCGACGGCGGAGACGAGGAAGCTGACCCCGTTGACGACGGCGACGGTGACGAGCCCGCCGAGCCCGGCCAGCCACGACCCGAGCGCCCCACCGGCGGCCTGCCCGCCACGGACGGCGGCGAGGTAGACGGCGTTGCCCCGCACGAGGTGCTCGGGCGGCAGCAGGTTGGGCCGCAGCGCATCGGAGGCGGGGATGAAGAAGGCACTCGCGACGGCCATGACAACGATCAGCCCGGTCAGCAGCGGCAGCGAAGGCCCGGCGAACAGCACACAGACGGCCCCGGTGACCATGGCGGCCGCCCGGATCAGATCAGTGGCGACGAGCACCCGCCGAGGCCCGGTCCGATCCGCGACGGCACCCCCGACGAGCAGGGTGAGCACCTTGGGCAGCGACCCGAGGGCAAGCACCAGCCCCGCGACCGCAGGCCCAGCGGCCCCGACCAGGGTGACGGAGAGAGCGATCAGCCACACGGCATCCCCGAAGGAGGACAACCCCATGGCGAGCACCAGCCCGAGAAACGGCGCAGGCAGCGCGGCACGAGACGGCCGCGGCTCGACAACGGCGGTCATGCCAGACCCCCGCTCGGTGCCAGGGGTCGTGAGTGGCTATGAGGGTTAGAACCCTCATTACCACTCACGACAAGCCGCGGCAGACCCGCGAACCGGGCGCTCACGACAGCACCTGCTCACGGACCTGGGTCGCCTCGTCCGGGAACCACACGTCGTCCCGGGTCAGCGCGTCCGCGCGGTACTGGCCCAGCGCGCTCACCAAGAGCCGCAGTTCCAGCGACAAAGCCTCGACGAACCGGACCAGGCCCTCACGCGGGTCGGTGTCCACCGCCAGCAGTGCCGCGCGGCCGAGACCCGCCGCGCGGGCGCCCAGGGCCAGGACCTTCGCCACCCGAGTGCCTTCCCACATCCGGCCGGACGTCAGCAGGCAGCCGGCCGGCGCGCCGATCCGCGACAGGCACTCGGCCAACGGAAGTCCGACGCCGAGGAACGCCGTCGGCGCCCAGCCCGTGCCGCCCTCAGCGCCGTCGACCGTCACCGCGTCGGCGCCGGCCGCCCAGGCGACCGTGGCCGCCGAGGCGACGTCACGTCCGGGGAGCAGCTTCACCCACACGCCGGCGCGCGGGAAGTTGTTGCGCATCAAGCGGATCTGCTGACGCAGGATCTCCGGCGTGAACGTCCCGGGGCTGCTGCTGCGCAGCACGCCATCGCCCAGCGTGAGGTCCACTGTGTACTGCTCGGCGAGCCGGTCCGCCGCCGCCGGGTCGACCAGGGTCATCCCGCCGAGGCCGGGCTTCGCGCCCTGGCCCACCTTCAGCTCGAACGCCAGCCGCCCCGAGTCCAGCAGCGGCGCCGCCGACGGGTCCGAATACACCAGGTTCCAGACCTCGGCGTCGGCGTCTTCGGTGCTCTGCTGCACGACGACGCCGCCGAGACCGTCCGGGACCGCGTCGCCGTAGGCCCGCAGGCGCTCCAGCAGCGTGCCCGCCGCGGCGCCGCCCGTGCGGCCGTGGCCGTGGACCGGGACGACGTTCTCGCCGACCACCATCGGGATGCCGAGCCGCGCAGCCTGCGCACTCGCCGCCGCGCCGAGCCCGGCGCCCGCCACCTGCGTCGACCCGAACGCCGAGAGGTACAGCGGCAGCGCCGAGGCGAACCCGCCGATGACGGTGTCCAGTTCGACGTCGCCGTAGAGCGGCTCGCGGCCCAGCTCGATCAGCTTCTCCAGCCGCCGCGGCATGAACACCGGCGGCACCAGCCGAGCCGACTCCAAAGAATCACCCGAAACGCCCGCGGAGAAACCGAACAACGTCGTGCCGTACTCGGCCGCGGGCGGGAACACCGCCTCGGCACCCAGCCGGGCGCGCGCCCGGACGTCGTCCTCCGGGAAGCCCCCGGCGTGCAGCGCGGTCACGGGGACACCACGCCCGGCAGCTTCGGGAACGCCGTGGCCTGCCACACGGCGTCGAGGCCGGCGACGTAGCGGGTGAACCGCTGCAGCCCGAGGCCGAACCCGGCGCTGCCCGGGATGCCCTCGCGGACGAGGTCGAGGTACCAGGCGTACTTGGCCGGGTTCTCCCCCGTCTCGCGCATCCGCGTGACGATCCGGCCGTACTCGTGCTCGCGCTCGCTGCCGCTGCACAGCTCGCCGTAGCCCTCCGGCGCGATCAGGTCGAAGTTGCGCAGGATCCCCGGCTGCGACGTGCTTTCCCGGTCGTAGAACCCGCGCGAGCCCTTGGGGTAGTCGACGAGGAAGAACGGCCGGGCGTGCTTCTCCGACAGGATCGCCTCGCCCGCCCAGTCGATCTCGGCGTCGGCGCTCTGCGGGTGCCCGAGCTCGCGCAGGGTCTCGACGGCGGTCGTGTGCGACAGCCGGCCGAACGCGCCGCCGAGCAGGTCGGCGAACGCGCCCGAGTCGCGGCCGAGGGCTTCCAGCACGTCGCCGGCGTCGTCGACGACCCGGCGCACGACGTGGGCGACGAGGTCCTGCAGCAGGTCGAGGACGTCGTCGCGGGACGCGCCGGAGACCTCGACGTCGAGCTGGTGGAACTCGGCGAGGTGACGGCTGGTGTTGGCCGTCTCCAGCGGTTCGAGCCGGACGTTCGGGGCGACGTAGAAGATCTTGTCGAAGCCCAGCAGCGAGGCCTGCTTGTAGAGGATCGCGCTGGTCATCAGCTTGTAGCGGTGGCCGTAGTAGTCGATGTCCACCTGCTTCGCGCCGCGGCCGCCCGGGTCGGTGACCGGCCCGATGACCGGGGGCAGCAGCTCGACGAAGCCGCGGCCGCCGAGGAACGCGCGGGCCTCGGTGAGCATCCGGTGCTGCAGCCGCAGCACGTGCTTGGTCGTGTCCGAGGTCAGGTGCGTCCGCGGGTCCGGCGGCACGGCGGAATCGGTGTACTCCATGGCGATTTCACTCCCAGCTGGTCGGCAGAGGTGGTTCAGGCGCGGGCGGGTTCGGTGCTCGGGCCCGGCAGGACGGGATCGAGCCGCCGCCGGTGGTAGGACAGGTCGGCGAGCATCCGGGTCGCGCTGACCCGGTCGCGGCTGCGGCGGCCGCCGAGCGCGGCGGGCAGCGGCATCCGCCCGGTGTGCCACCACTGCAGGCGGCCTTCGTCGTCGAGCACGCAGCGGGTTTCGTTGCCGTTGTCGGGGTGCAGGCAGTACGGGACGTCGAGCAGGCCGCGTTCGAACGCCGCCGGCAGCGCCTCGGCGATCGTCGGGGCCAGCGAGCGCACCTCGTCGACGAGCAGGCGGGCCTGCAGGTAGACCTCGGTGTCCCCGGACGGCGGCCGGCCGGGCGCGGGCTGGTCGAGGGCGGTGGCGTGGGCCAGCCGCAGCGCGTCGACGTTCTCCTCGACGGTCGGGATCCGGTGGGCCTCGGCGGTGGTCTTGACGATCAGCCGCTCGGTGCCGGTGCGCACGGCCAGCCGCACGCTCTCGGCCAGCAGCTCCCGTGCCCCGGCCGGGGTTTCCGGGAACAGGCCCATGTAGGTGTAGAGGACGATGTGGAAGTCCACGCCTGCCAGTTCTTCGGCGCACAGCCGCCGCATCGCCCACAGTGCTTCGGCGTCCTGGTCGGGGCTGGTCTGCTGGGCGTAGCTGGCGGACACGCTGCGGACGCCGTGTTCGGCGAAGAACAGGCACTCCAGCACCGAGAGCGCCACGAGCAGCCCGGGCGGGCACAGCTGCCCGAGCATGCAGCCGCCGAAGCTCTCCAGGTGGCAGAGCACGCCGCGGTCGGCCTGGGCCGCCAGCAGCGTCGCCGATCGGGACCAGGACGCCGTCGCGGTGCGCAGCGGCACGCTGCTGTAAGGCAGGCAGTAGGACACCGGGCCGCCTTCGGAGGCATCCAGGCCGGCTTCGAGCATCGCGGCGAAGATGTCCTCGGGCTGCGGGGAACCGTGGCGCACCTGGACCGGGAACCGCGGGCCGAAGAGCCCGTCGAGCAGCTCGGCGGTGACGCCGGTGCCGAGCGCGACGAGCGGGTAGCCGTTGAGCTGGACGCCGGATTCGAGCGACATCGCGGCGAGGTCGTGCTGCCCGGTGCGGGTGTAGCTGTCGAGCGTCACGGTGCCGACGGCCGGCACCCCGGCCCCGGCGACCGCGTGCAGCCCGCGGCGCATCATGGCGGGGTCCGAGAACCCCATCCGCGGCTGGACGAGCAGCGTCCGGCTGCGGCGGTGCTCGGCCACGAAGCTGCTGAACACCGACCGGGCAGCGCTCACCGCAACGTCCGGACGTTCGCGGCGATGAACTCGCGGAAGGACTCGATGGCCTGGCCGGAGTCGCCGGCGCCGACGTGGAACACCGCGTCGTAGCCCAGGGCCAGCAGTTCGGCCCGCAGTTCGCTGTTGGCGTCGCCGCGGACGCCGAGCTTGCCGCCGATGACGGCGGGCAGCCCGGTCAGTTCGGGGTCGGCGCGCAGGGCGGAGATCACCCGGGCGCCGTCGACGTGGCCGTGGCCGTTGATGGTGCTGATCACCAGGCAGTCCGGCCGCTCGTCGCGGCAGGCGGCCAGCAGCCGCTCGACCGGGACGCAGGCGCCGAGGTTGAGCACCTCGTGGCCCATCTCCTCCATGATCAGCTGGAGGGCGACGAGGTTCCACATGTGCGAGTCGGACTGGACGCTGGAGAGGACGAACTTGAGCGGTCGCCGCCCGGCCACACCGGGCCGGTCGGGGTGCTGCTCGATCTGGAAGGTGGTCATCGTGCGCTCGCTCCCTTGAGTTCGGGGAACGTCCGCGGCGCGGCGGGGTGCGGCCACGAACTTCTCGAGACGAATAGTCATCGCCGGCGGCCCGGCGCACATGGGTGCCGCGTCCCCGCATTCCGGCGGCGCCGCGAACCCCCATGACCGCCTCGCGCGCGGGCGTCGCGGCCGCGCGCGCGAGTGCGGAACCCGGTGCGCCGGGGTGACCCAGGTGGGTGGAGTACCGCGTCCGTTCGGGGCTTGTTGCCGCTTCACCCCCCCATGCGGCCCGCCCGCCGAACGGCCCAACCGCCACGTCCGTCCGGCCCAATCGGGGGTTCCGTGACCAGGCGTTTTCCCGGCGGTGCCCCTATGAGCCCCCAGTACGCCCCCATGCGGCGCCGGAATGCGGGCGTAGCACCCCCATGTAACCGCGGTCACCCGCTGGCATGCTCGATCTCGTGATTCCCCCGCAGCCGAACCCGGCGACGACGACGCTTCCGCCCACCTGGTGGGCGGCGGGCCTGACCCCGCGTGAGCGGCGGTCCGACGGCCTCCGCCCCGCGTGGGTGGACTTCGCCGAGACCGCGCTCGCTTCGGCGGCACCGGCCGCGCCGGTGTCCGGCCCGACCTGGCGCACGGCGTTCGCGTCCGTGTTCCACCCGTTCGTCGGCGCGGTCCGCGCCGCGATCGCCGACGCCGCAGCGGGTGCGCCCGCCGTCGACGTCGTCTCGGTCGCGGACGGCTGTGCCGCGCAGCTGGGCCACCAGCTCGCCGGGCTCGCCGCCCGCACGCTGGTGCTGGAGCTGGGCCGGGCCCGCCGCGCCGGCCGGCTCGCCGGGGAGACCGGGGAAGAACGTTTCGCCGACTTCGTCCGCCAGGCCGGCACCACCGCCGGGCTCACGGATCTGCTGCACCGCTACCCGGTGCTGGCGCGGCTCGCCGCGCAGGCCGGGCTGTACGCGATCGAGTCGGCCACGGAGCTGCTCGGCCGGTACGCCACCGACCGCGACGCGCTGGCCGGGCTCATCGGCACCGCCGATCTCGGCCGGCTGGCCGAGATCACCGGCGGCACCGGTGACGCGCACCAGCGCGGCCGCTCGGTGCGCGAACTGCGGTTCGACGGCGGCGACCGGGTCGTCTACAAGCCGCGGCCGCTGGGCCTGCACGCGGCGTTCACCGACGTCGTCGCCTGGCTCAACCCGCGTGTCCCCGGCCTGGAGCTGGAGACCGTCGACGTGCTGGTCCGGCCCGGGTACGGCTGGCTGCGGTTCGTCGAGCACCGGCCGTGCGCGGACCTGACCGAGGTCGACCGCTTCTACCGCCGCCAGGGCGTGCTGCTGGCTCTGCTGCACGCGCTCGACGGCACCGACGTGCACTTCGAGAACATCATCGCGGCCGGTGACCAGCCGGTGCTGATCGACATCGAGACGCTGTTCCAGCCCCTGCTGGCCGCGGAGGACGCCAACGCCGATCCGGCCTCGACGCTGCTGGCCCGCTCGGTGCACCGCACGATGCTGCTGCCGCAGATGATCGTCGGCGAGCACGGCGCGGTCGACATCTCCGGCCTCGGCGGCGGCCGCGTCACCACCCCGGCGCTCGAGCGCGTCGACTGGCTGGAGCCGGGCACCGACCGGATGCGGCTGGCCCGCGTCCCCGGCGGCCCCGGCGCCGGCGTCAACCGGCCCACCCTCGGCGGCGTCGACGTCGAACCGGCCGAACACGGTGCCGCGCTGCTGGCCGGGTTCCGCGCCGGCTACGACACCATCGCCGACGGCGCGGCCGAGCTGGCTCCCCTGCTGGAGCGCTGCGCGGCACACACGATCCGCGTCCTGGTCCGCCCGACCAGCTTCTACGCCCGGATGCTCGACGAGACGACGCACCCGTCGCTGCTGGCCGACGCGGCCGAGCGCGATGAGGCGTTCGCGCTGCTGCACGACGACAGCACCGACGACGTCCGCCGCGGCCTGGTCGCGGCCGAGCTCACCGACCTGTGGGCCGGTGACGTCCCGATGTTCAGCGGCGAGCCCGGCTCGGCCGATCTGTGGGACGCCGAAGGCAAGCGGCTGCCCGACATGCTGAGCGCGACGCCGCTGGCGTCGGTGCTGGCGAAGGTCGCCGGGATGACCACGATCGACCGCCGTGACCAGGAGTGGCTGATCTCGGCCGCGCTGGCTACCCGCCCGGCCGAGGAGACCCACGCCGGCACCGGCGTCACCGACGGCGTCCTGCCGAGCAAGAGCCCCGAGCCCGCGCACCTGCTCTCGGCCGCGTGCGGCATCGCCGACGCCATCATCGCCCGCGCGTCCTCGGCCGGCGGCCGGGTCAACTGGGTCGGGCTGGAGCTGGTCGACGAGAAGTACTGGGCCGTGCTGCCGATGGGCGCCGGGCTCGGCGAGGGCTACACCGGCGTCGCGTTGTTCCTGGCCCAGCTCGCGGAGCTGACCGGCATCGACCGCTACCACGACCTCGCCGGGAAAGCCCTGGCCGGACTGCCGTGGCTGGTCTCGGAGCTGGAAGCCGACCCGGAGCTCGCGGAGGCGGCCGGCTGCGGCGGCCTGCTCGGGCTCGGCGGTGTCGCCTACGCGCTGGCCCGGCTGGCGCGGCTGCTCGCCCGGCCCGACCTGCTGGACCTGGCCGCCCGGACCGTCGCCGTGATGCCGGGCGCGACGCCGGCGACGTCACCGCGGTTCACCACGGGCCTGGCCGGTGGTCTGGTCGCGCTGCGGTCGGTCGCCGCCCAGACCGGGCTCGCGAGCGCGGCCCTGCTGGCCGACGCCTACGCCACCGAGCTCGCCGGCCGCTCCATCGACCCCGACCTGGCCGACCCCGGGTTCGCGCACGGCGCGGCCGGCGTCGACTGGGCCCTGCTCGGGCACCCGCGTGAGACGGCGACCCTGCCGCCCGCGACCGCGGCGGCCGGGCACGGCTGGTGCTCCGGCCTGGCCGGGCAGGTCCTCGCCTACGCCGGTGACCCGGGCGTTCTCGGTGGTCTCGACGAGCAGGTCCGGCGCCTGGCCGCCCAGGACCCGCTGCGCGACCTGAGCCTGTGCCACGGCGAAACCGGCATCACCGACGTGCTCGGCGTCCTGGCCGAGAACGGCCACGCCGGGGCCGCCGCCGCGGTGGAGCGCCGGACCGGGCAGCTGCTGACCGCCGTCGAACAGGACGGCGCGCGCTGCGGCACCCCGGACGCCGTGCCTTCGCCGGGGCTGCTGACCGGCCTGGCCGGGATCGGCTACGGCCTGCTGCGCCTGGGCTTCGGCCCGCGTGTCCCGTCCGCGCTGCTCCTGCAACCCCCGACTCGCTGACCCGCCACCGCCCCACCTGCACGAGGAGAAACGCACGATGCCCGAAATCACCGCCGAGACCGTCGAAGCCACCGTCGGCGCCCTGGTGCTCCCGCGCGCGAACCGCGCCGGTGCGCGCAACCGGGCGCTGGCCGGGGCGCGGCCCCGGTTGTCCGGGATCACAGTGGAGACGCTCGGTGATCCCACCGTCGTCACCAACGGCACTTTCGCCCTCTGACCGTCCGTCCTTTTCGCACCGCCAGTACTACCGAGAGTGGAGACACCCGCATGACCGAGCACGACACCGCCGCCATCGACAACCCGATCGGCGACTTGACCCTCCCGTCGTCGGCCCGCACCGGCGCCCGCAACCACGCACTGTCGGGGCGGGCCCCGAGGGCTTCGATGAATTCACTGACCACGTTCGACGTCACGGTCGTCACCGGGGGTTTCACCGAATAGTGAGACACCGGCCCGCCGGTATTTCGACGGGCATCCGGAAGTGATCCGTCCGGCTATAGTCCCCGCTCATGGGCATCCGTTCGACGCGCCTCATCGGGCGGGACAGGGAGCTCGGCGCACTGTCCCAGGCTCTGGAGAAGGCCCGCACCGACCACGGTGGGGCCTTCTTCCTTGTCGGCGAAGGCGGGATCGGGAAGTCCCGGCTCGCCGCGGACGTCGCCGCGCGGGCACTGGCGACCGGGATGCCGGTGCTGCGCGGGCGGGCCAGCTCGATCGGGCCGATGGTGCCGTTCCGGCCGCTCGCCGAAGCCCTGCTGTCGCACTTCCGCGGCGGGCACCCGCCCGCCGCGCCGGAGCTCGACCCGCTGGTGCCGGTGCTGGCCCGGCTCGTGCCCGACTGGTACCGCGGTGACCGCCCGCACGACAACGGCTCGCTGATGGTGCTGGCCGAGGCCGTCTTCCGGCTGCTGTCGGTCGCCGGGCGCGCCGAAGGCTGCCTGATCGTGCTGGAGGACCTGCACAACGCCGACGCCGAGACGTTGTTCATCGTCGAGTACCTGGTGGACAACCTCGCGTCGGGCAAGGTGATGCTGATCGGCACCCTGCGCAACGAGCCCGGCGAGGCGCTGCGGCTGGCCACGGCGGCGTCGCAACGGTCGTCGAGCCGCACCTTCGAGCTGACCCGGCTGGACGCCGCCCGCACGCGCGAGTTCGCGGCGGCGTGCCTGGAGACCGAGCCGGACGCGGTCCCGGCCGCCGTCGCGAACCTGCTGTGGCAGAACAGCGAAGGCGTCCCGTTCGTCGTCGAGGAGCTGCTGCACGGGATGCTCGGCGACGGCCTGCTCGTGGGCGGGCCGGGCGGCTGGCAGGTGGTCGGCGAGCTGCAGGCCCGGGTGCCCGAGGCGTTGATCAGCAGCATCGCCGCCCGGGTCGACGCGCTCGGCTCGGACGGCGAGACGCTGCTGTCGGTGGCCGCGGTGCTCGGGCGGCGGTTCCCGCTGTCGGTGGTGCAGGCGGTGACCGACATGGACGACCGGATGCTGCACAACCACATCAGCGCGAGCGTCGCCGCGCACCTCGTCACCACCGACGAGACCACGCCCGGCTGGTACGCCTTCCGGCATCCCCTCACGGCCGAGGCGCTGCTGTCGCGGCTGGTGCCTTCGACGAAGGCGAACCTGGCGCGCAAGGCCGCCGACGCCGTCGAGCTGCTGCACCCGGGCCTGCCCGGGGAGCTGTGCGCGCTGGCCGCGTCGCTGCGGCTGACCGCGATGGACCACCCCGGCGCCGGCCGGCTGTTCGCCGAAGCCGGCCGCCGCGCGCGTGACGGCGGGGCCGCCGACACCGCCGTCACCATGCTGACCCGCGCCGTCGAGCTGCTGGCCGCGGCGGGGACCGAGGACCGGGCCGACGCGCTGGAGGCGTTGCTGCACGCGCTCGGGCAGACCGGGCAGTTCGACCGGGCCGTCGAGTTCTCCGCGCGCTTCGCCGAGCTGGGCCGCCTGGAACGGGCGGTCGACCTGCACATCCAGCTGGCCTGGGCGGCCTACATCGCCGGGCGGCACGACGAGTGCCTCAACCAGATCGAGCAGGCCCGTGCCCCGCTGGGCGACGAGATGGCCGAGGAGCAGCGGGCGGCCGTCGACGCCGTCGAAGCGACGCTGTGGCTCGACGTCCCCGGCCCGGCCCACACCGAACGCGCCCGGAAGCTCGCCGACCAGGCGTGGCAGGTCGCCGAACGCGCCGGGGTGCCGTTCGTGTCGTGCCAGGCGCTGCAGGTGCTCGGCATGGTGGCGCTGGAGACCGACCTCGCGGAGGCCGAGCGCTACCTGCAGCTGGCGCGGCGGCTCGCGGAGCGCCACCAGCTGACGCACCTGCGGACCCAGGTGCTGGTCCGCCTCGGCGGGCACCGGATGCTGGCCGAGGGCGACGTCCGGACGTTCGACCTGGCCCGCGCGGAAGCCCAGCGGACCGGGGCGATCACGCTGACCTGCGCGGTCGACGCGAGCCGCGCGGTGCACGCGGTGATGCGCGGCGAGTTCGAGCACGCGGACCGGATCCTGGCCGAGAACCTCGCCGTCCTCGGGCGGCTGCGGCTGGTCGCGCTGCTGCAGTACACGCACATGACGCGCGCGATGGTCGCCGCGCACCAGGCGGACCGGGCGCGGATGGAGCTGGCGCTGGACGACTTCCGCGCCGAAGGCGGCGGGACGGCGCAGGAGATGGTGCTCAGCGTCGGGCTGGCCCAGGTGTTCTGCTCGCTGCTGGAGGAGGACGCCGATCGCGCGCGCCGGGAGCTGGCGCAGGTGATGGCGCTGGAGGAGCGGCAGCCGAGCCGCTTCCACCTGGCGGGTCAGCACGGCCTGCGGCTGCTGGTCGAAGCCCTCGACGGGATCGAGACGGAGCCGGGTGAGCCGCGGGCGGCGGTGAGCGGGATGCGGTGGAACCGCCAGTTCGTCCTGCTGGGCGAGGCGGTCCGGCACGGCCGCGCGGGCGAGGCGGACCTGGCCGACGCGGCCCTGGCGAAGGCGGTGGACGCGGCGGCGTTGTTCCCGGTCAGCCGGCACCTGGGCCTGCGCATGGTGGCGGAGTCCGCCGCGGCCGACGGCTGGGGCGACCCGGTGACGTGGCTGAAGGAGGCCGAGGAGTACTTCCACCAGGCGGGCATCTCGGCGGTGGCGAGCGCGTGCCGGGGCCTGCTGCGCAAGATCGGCGCCCCGGTGGGCCAGCGCCGCGAGGGCACCGACCGCCTCCCGGCCGACCTGCGTTCGGCCGGGGTGACGGTCCGCGAGTACGAGGTGCTGCAGCTGCTGGCGGACAACATGGGCAACAAGGACATCGCCCGCCGGCTGCACATCTCGCCACGCACGGTGGAGAAGCACGTGGCGAGCCTGATGGCGAAGTCGAACCTGCAGAACCGCACGGCCTTGACGGAGTACGCGTCGCGGTCGAGGTAGTCCTCAGCCGCCGTGGGTGGAGTCGCTCTGGTAGGTCGTGTACGTGTACGGGTTGTCCAGGACCTTCGTCTGCGGGACGTCCGGGTTCATGCCCTGGCGCCACGCTTCCTCGCCCAGTTGCCCGCGCAGGTAGTCCACTGTGGACTCCACTTCGCGGCGGACCGCCGGCAGGTCGACGCCCACCAGGGCGCCGTCGCGTTTGACGATGCGGCCGTCGACCAGGACCGTGTGGACGTCGGCGCGCTGGGCCTGGAACGCCACGTGGCCGTACGGGTTCAGCAGCGGGAACGACACCGGGGACGCGTCGTTCTTCAGCAGCACCACGTCCGCCTTCTTGCCGACCTCGAGGCTGCCCAGATCGGCCGAGCGCCCCAGGGCCGTCGCGCCGCCGCGGGTGGCCCACTCCACGACCTGTTCGGCGCGCAACGCCGCGTGCGTCACGGTCTCACCCAGCTTGTGGGCCTCCAGGTGCTCGCGGGAGCGGTCCGCGCCGAGGGTCGAGCGCATCGCCGAGAACAGGTCGCCGCTCCACCAGACCGACGTGTCCATCGACAGCGACACCGGGATGCCGTACGCGCGCAGCGCCCAGGTGGGCGGGTAGCCCTGGCCGGCGCTCTGCTCGCTTTCGGTCGACACCGACACCGAGCCGCCGGTGGCCGCGATGCGGTGGTAGGAGTCGGCCGAGAGGGACGCGCTGTGGACGTAGACCGTCTCCGGCGTCATGAAGCCGTTCTCGTACATCAGCCGGATGCCGTCGTCGCCGGTCGCGCCCCAGACGCCCGCGTGGGTCGTCACCGGCACGCCCAGCTCGCGCGCCACCTCGAAGGCGGCCTTCTCCGGGAACGCCGGGTCGCCGGTGACGTCGAAGGCGAGCTGGAAGCCCAGGTCGCCGCCGGTGCGGCGGGTGACGAAGTCGCGGAACTCCGGCGTGCCCGTCCAGGTGGCCGGGGAGTCCTGGATGTTGCCGTAGGCCAGCACGAACCGGCCGGGCACGGATTCGAGCGCGTCGGCCGCGGCGTCGGCGTGCTGGGTGGTCTGCAGGCCGTGGGACCAGTCCACGGTGGTCGTGACGCCCGCTTCGAGCGCTTCCCACGCGCCGAGCAGGTTGCCCGCGTGGATGTCTTCGGGGCGGAACACCTTGCCCCACTCCAGGTAGTACCAGACGAAGTACTGGGTGAGCGTCCAGTCGGCACCGTAGCCGCGCATGGCCGTCTGCCACATGTGGCGGTGGGTGTCGATCATGCCCGGCATGACGATCCCGTCGGTCGCGTCGATCTCGACCGCTCCCGGCGGGGCTTCCAGCGCGGGGCCGATCGCGGCGATCCGGTCGCCGGTGACCAGGACGTCGGTGCCGGTGAGGACCCGGCGGGTGTCGTCGAGGGTCAGGACCGTGCCGCCGCGCAGGAGGACCGGCCGGCCGTCGGTGGGCTGCGTCATCGCTGCCTCGTTCTCCACGCACTTCTGCGTACACTCGTCCGCTGGACGGACATGGGGTGGGCGCAGTCACTTTTGCCCAGTGCCGCGCCGGTGTCAATCCCCGCCGCTACGCTGCCGGTGAGGGTTACCGCAGAGGGAGGTCGCGCATGCCACGCGAGGGAACCGGTCCCGACTTCATCGAGGCGCTCGCCCGCGGGCTCGAGGTGATCACGGCGTTCCGCCCGCACCAGCAGGCCATGACGCTGGCCGAGGTGGCCACGGCCACGAGCCTGGCCCGCCCGACCGCGCGGCGGATCCTGCTGACCCTCGAAGAGCTCGGCTACGTCCGCTCCGACGGCCGCGGCTTCGCCCTGACGCCCCGCGTGCTCGACCTCGGCGTCGCCTACGTGCGCTCGGCGGGCCTGTGGGACGTCGCCCGCCCGCACCTGGAACGCCTGGTCGCGCGCACGAACGAGTCGTGCTCGATCGCCCAGCTCGACGGCTCCGACATCGTCTACGTGGCGCGCGTGGCGGTACCGAAGATCGTCGGGCTCAGCGTGCAGATCGGCACGCGGTTCCCGGCATTGCCGACGTCGCTGGGCAAGGTGCAGCTCGCCGCCCTGCCCCTCGACGCGCTGGAGGCCGTGCTGGCCGAGCCGACCCGCTCCGGGCTGGTCGCGCGCTGGCAGCCCGACCGGGCCGAGCGCGACGCCGAGCTGCGCGAGGTCCGGGCCCGCGGCTGGGCGCTCACCGACGAGCAGCTCACGCTGGGCATCCGCTCGGTCGCCGCGCCGCTGCGGGACGGCTCGGGCCGGGTGATCGCCGGCGTCAACGTCAACTGCCACGCCGCCGAGACGTCCGTCGAGCGGCTGCTGGAGCACCACCTGCCGCTGCTGCTGCAGACCGCCGGGGACATCAGCGCCGACTTCGCCCGGCTCGCCGACGTCCCGCACGTGACGGTCCCGGCGTCTTGACCGCCGTGAGCCACTCCCCCAAACTGGGCGGACATACGTCCGACTGGCGGACACGAAGGTGAGGTTCGGGTGGACAACAGCGCCGCCGGTCCGTTGACCGGGCTGCTGGTCGCGGACTTCTCCCGGGTGCTCGCCGGGCCGTACGCCACGATGCTGCTGGCCGACCTGGGCGCCGAGGTCGTCAAGGTCGAAGGCCCGCAGGGTGACGAGACCCGCACGTGGATGCCGCCGGTGCGCGGCGACGTCTCCACCTACTACCTCGGCATCAACCGCGGGAAGCGCTCCATCGCCCTGGACCTGCGCGACGAGGCCGACGCCGTCGTCGCCCGCGAGCTGGCGGCCCGCGCGGACATCCTGATCGAGAACTTCAAGCCGGGCGGGCTGGCCAAGTACGGCCTCGACTACGCCAGCGTGCAAGCCGCCAACCCGGGATCGGTGTACGCGTCGATCAGCGGGTTCGGCTCGGGCGAGGGCCGGCACGTGCCCGGGTACGACCTGATGGTGCAGGCGATCTCCGGGCTGATGAGCCTCACCGGCGACCCGGACGGCCCGCCCTACCGCGCCGGGATCTCGGTGTTCGACGTGATGGCCGGCAACCACGCCGTCATCGGCATCCTGGCCGCGCTGCGCCACCGCGACGCGACCGGCGAAGGCCAGCACGTCGAGGTCAACCTGCTGTCTTCGGCGCTGACCGGGCTGGTCAACCACAGTTCCGCTTACGCCGCCGGGGGTGTGGTGCCGTACCGGATGGGCAACGCCCACCCGAGCGTCTTCCCGTACGAGCCGCTGCCCACCGCGGACAACGACCTGATCGTCGCCGCGGCCAACGACGGCCAGTTCCGCCGGCTCTGCGAAGTCCTCGACCTGCCCGACGTCCCGGACGACCCGCGCTTCGCCCGCAACGCCGACCGCACGAAGAACCGCGAAGAGCTCCGGCCGCTGCTCATCGAGCGGCTCGCCACCCGCGGCGCCGTCGAGTGGTTCGAAGCCTTGACGAAGGTCGGCGTGCCGTGCGGGCCGATCAACACCATCGACGGCGGTTTCGCGATGGCCGAACGCTTCGGCCTCGACCCGATCGTCGAAGTCGGCGACGGCGACCGCGCGGTGCCGACCACCCGCCACCCCATCCGCTTCTCCGCCACCCCCGCCGCCTACCGGCTGCCGCCGCCGGAGCTGGACGAGCACGGCGCCGAACTGCGGGAATGGCTGACGAATCCCCGGGAGGACGACGATGGCTGACATGCCGGCGTACGAGACGGCGCTCGGCGCGTCGAGCCGCGACAAGATCACCCTGCTCGGCCAGGACCTCGCCCAGGACGTGATGGGCGAGGTCGGCTTCGGCGAGCTGGCGTTTTGGCTCGCCACGCAACGACGTCCGAGCAAGAGCGAGACGCGGGTCTTCGAAGCGGTCCTGGCCGCGCTCGCCGACCACGGCTTCACCCCGACCGCGATCGTCACCCGGCTGACCTACCTCTCGGCCCCCGACTCGGTCCAGGGCGCGCTCGCCGCGGGTCTGCTCGGCGGCGGGTCGCGCTTCCTCGGCGTCACCGAGGACTGCGGCCGGTTCCTGCACGACGTCCTCGGCACCGTCGACAACTCGCCGACCGACGAGGCCGGGTGGGACGCGCTCGCGTCGACGACTGTCGAAAGCATGCGCGCACAACGGAAGTTCGTGCCCGGGCTCGGGCACCACGTGCACAAGGACGGCGACCCACGCACGGCGCGGCTGTTCGAGATCGCCGCCGAAGAAGGCCTGCGCGGCCCGCACCTGGAGCTGTTCGCGGCGATCGGCCGGGTGCACCCGCGGGTGCTGGGCAAGACGCTGCCGCTCAACGGCGCGGGCGTCTGCGGCGCGGCGCTGGCCGACCTGGGGCTGCCGCTGGAGCTGCTGCGCGGGTTCGCGTTGCTGGCCCGCACGGCCGGGTTGATCGGGCAGCTCGCCGAGGAGTTGCGCCATCCCGTCGCGAACGACATCTTCCTGTCGGTGGACCTGAACAACCGGTCCGTCGCCCCGGATCCGGAAGTCTGAGAGGAACGCCGATGCAGCTGGTCACCGAGGACAACATCACCGAGCTCGCCGCGCGGCGCTGGTCGAGCGCGCACGACCCGCGGACCGCGGAGCTCATGTCGGCGCTCGTGCGGCACCTGCACGCCTTCGCCCGCGAGGTGCGGTTGAGCGAGACCGAGTGGATGGCCGCGATGCGGTGGCTCACCGAGACCGGGCAGATCAGCGACGAGAAGCGCGAGGAGTTCATCCTCGCCTCCGACGTGCTGGGCCTGAGCATGCTGGTCGTGCAGATGAACCACGCGTTCGACGCGAAGGCGACGCCGGCGACGGTGCTGGGCCCGTTCCACATCGACGGCTCACCGGAGAAGGAGTTCGGCGGCGACATGTCCGACGGCCTCCCGGGCGCGCCGCTCTACATCACCGGCACCGTCACCGGCCTCGACGGCTCCCCCGTCGGCGGCGCGGTCCTCGACGTCTGGCAGGCCGACGAGGAAGGCGCGTACGAGTCGCAGATCCCCGGCATCGACGAAGCCCGGCTGCGCGCGAAGTACGCCACCCGCGCCGACGGGTCGTACTGCCTGCGCACGATCGCGCCGAAGGGGTACTCGATCCCGATGGACGGCCCGGTCGGCGAGCTGATCGGCGGTACCGACATCAGCCACTACCGGCCGGCGCACGTGCACTTCCTGATCAACGCCGCCGGCTACGAGCCGCTGATCACGCACCTGTTCCAGGAGGGCGCCGAGTACCTGGACAGCGACGTCGTGTTCGGCACCAAGCAGGAGCTGGTCGTCACGTTCGAGCCGCGCGAGGCCGGCCCGACCCCGGACGGCGGGCACAGCGACGGGCCGTGGATCGAAGCCCGCTACGACTTCGTGCTGCAGCCCGCGTAGCAATGTCCTGAAGGGCACCCTCAGGGCTGTATAAGCCCTGAGGGTGCCCTTCACGGCTGATCAGCGCCCGTAACCCTCGGCGGCCAGGACCTTGCCCATCTGCTCGTAGGCCGCGGGGTCGTCGGGCGCGATCGTGGCCAGCCCGTCGACGTAGCGGTTGTACATGCAGAACGCGGCCGCGATCAGCACGGTGTCGTGCAGTTCGAGGTCCGTCGCGTCCTGGGCGCGGGCCGCGGCGACGAGCTCGTCGGTGACGTTGCGGCCGGTCTCCCGCACGGCCAGCGCGATCCGCAGCAGCGCCTTGAGCTTCTCCGACACCGGCGCGTCGTCGACCCCGGCGCACGCCGCGTCGACCACCGCGCGGCCACCCTCGATGGTCTCGGCCGCGGTGGCGGCGTGGCTGCCGGTGCAGAAGCGGCATTCGTTGCCGTTCGACACGACCGTCGCGATCAGCTCGCGCTCGCCGACCGTCAGGCTGCTCGGCCCGCGCAGGAGCGTCTGGGCCAGGAGGTTCAGCGGGACCGCGGTCTCGGGCCGGTAGGCCATCAGCGACCGGATCCCGGGCAGCTCCGGGTCGAGCGGGATGTGGGGCATGGGTGTTCCTCCTCGCGAGCGGAAGATCCAGTCTTTCCGGCGAAGGGGCCCGCGCCAACCTCCACTTTGCCCAGTGGTGCTGCGGCCGAACGGCTCCGGTCCTCCCCGCGGGCAGGTGCGGGGAGGACCGGAGCCGCCTTTTCAGCCGAGGGTGACGTCGTCGGTGTAGACCGACCCCTGGCCGTACCAGCCGTGGACATAGATCGTCACCGCGCCCGACGCACCGGTCGTGAACGGCACCGACAGCTGCGTCCAGCCGCTGCTCGAGGTCCAGGTGCTGGCGGTCGCGCCGCCCCGGACGCCGAGGTAGGCGTAGCTGCCCTGCACCCACGCCTTGAGCGTGTACGCGTGGTTCGGCGCGAGGGTGATGTTCTGCGCGGCCTCACCGGTCGACGACGCCGTGGCCGTCACCTGCAGAGCCTTGGTGCCCGAGTGCGCGGGCGAGGCGACGACCGAGTCGCCCGCACCGACCCACGGGCTCAGCGCGCCCGTCTCGAACCCGCCGTTGACGACCGAGCCGGTCGGCACGGTGCCGTTGACGGTGAGGGTGAAGGTCGCGCTGTGGCTGCCGGAGGTCCCGGCGCCGGTCACGGTCAGCGGGTAGACGCCGGGGACCGCGGCCGAGGTCGTCGCGACCGACAGCGTCGCGCTGCCGCCCGCGGTGACCGAGCCGGGGCTGACCGACGCGGTGACGCCGGCGGGTGCGCCGGAGACCGAGAGGGCCACGGACTGGGCGGCGCCGGAGGTGACGGCGGTGGTGACCGTCGCCGAGGTCGAGGCGCCCGGGTTCACCGCGGCCGAGGCCGGGTTCGCGGCGAGGGAGAAGTCGTTGCCCGGCACGGTCGTGCCGCCGGTGAACGGCTCGAAGGCGTGGCTGAAGAACCACTGGGACTGGCTGATGCCGGAGCAGTTGTCCGCCGCGGCCCCGCCCGGGCAGCCGCCGTTGTCCCGCTGCAGCGCCCAGAAGGACAGCTCGTTGATGCCCTTGGACACGGCCCAGTTGTAGACGGTGGCCGCGTCGGCGGTCGTGAACGTCTCGGCGGGGCCGAAGTCGTCGACGCCGATCATCTCGGTGATCCCGACGCTCGCCCACAGCTGCGCCTGGGTCTTGCCCGGGTAGAGCGCCGCGAGCTGGGAGACCAGGCCGGTGGCCGAGGTCTGGGTGTCGGTCGCCATCTCGTGGGCGGCGTTGTCGTAGTAGTCGAAGGTCATCATGTTGACGACGTCGACGCGGGTGCCGTTGGTGACGGCGTTGCGCAGCACGGCGAGACCGCTGTCGGCCAGGCCGCGGGTGGTCGTGGGCAGGGTGTAGGAGATCTGCAGCGGCCGGCCGGAGGCTGCGGCCCAGTCCTGGACCTTCTTGATGGCCTTGTTGCGGCGGTCGATGCCGGCTGAATTGGTGAGCGAGTTGTCCTCGATGTCCATGTCGAGGCGCGGGACGTCGTAGGTGGTGATCACCGACTCGTAGGCCGCGGCGATCGAGTCGACGTTGGTGCAGCTGTCGGCGATCTCGGTCCCGGTGTTGTCGGCGGTGTAGCCGCCGAAAGACGGGATGACGTCCCCACCGCGCGAGCGGATGGTGGTGATGTCGGAGCCGAAGGTGGCACTCGAGATCGGCATCCCGGAGTCACCGTTCCAGTAGACGGTGCACTGCCCCTTGGTGGCGGCCTGGATGAACGCCATGGTCAGGTGCTTGGCCCCGGACGCCTGCGCGAGCGCGGCCGGGCTTTCGCCGGTCCACGCCTCGAAGTAGGGGGCGAAGACGTGCGAGGGCAGCGGCGTGGCGGCCTGGGCGGTCCCGGCCGCGGCGACCAGCGAACCGGCGGAAAATGCCGCCAGGGCAAGAGAAACGGACAATCGGGAGAAAGGTCTGCGTCGACGCACGAGCGCTCCAAAGCCGGCGGGGAGCCGTGCTGCGGCGTCGCACGGCGGGAACGTCCCCAGGATTGGATCAGACCAATCCAGGAGTCAAGGTCTAGACCACTAAACCGGCCGGATGGCCGTACTGGTTGCACCCGCCCTTTTCGACACCTTCGACCACAGCGGGTGAGCAACGATCGTGACAAAAACGTTCCGTCTCCTGGGGTGGGCCGGTAGCGTGCGCCTCCATGCGGGTGATGTGGGGGAAGATCGAACAACTCAGAGTGACCATGCCGTGGCGTGCGGCACCGAAAGCCGCGCTCACCAGTCCCCTGACGCTGATCGTGGCGGCGGTGACCTCGCTGCTCGCGTGCTTCCTCGGCACCGCCGCGGTCCTGCAAGCCTCCGCGGCCGGCGGCGCGGCCGTCACCTACCAGACCGGCATCGTCTGCCCGGACGCCTACGGCCCGGTCTTCGGCAAGGGCAACATCCCGGTCGAGACCATCCCCGCGGTCACCGCCGCCGTCCAGCGCCACGCCCCCGCCCACGGCTTCGGCACCCCGATCGTCGGCCAGTACACCAACGTCCTGCTCGGCACCCAGTTCAACGGCGACCCGCACTACAAGATCCGCCTCGGCTACCGCGACCAGGCCGGGCTCGACCACCTCACCCTGCAGCAGGGCACCCGCGCCCCCGGCCTGTGGCTCGGCAACGTCGTCGCCGACGGCGAACACATCGGCCTCGGCGCCCGCCCCAGCGTCCAGGGCACCCCGCTGCCGCCCGTCACCGGCATCTACCGCGACCTGCTCGACCCGCCACCGCGCTGGTGGTGCTCCCAGCAGTCCGGCGCCGTCGTGGACCGGCTGGCCAACGACCCTATCGACTCGATCGTCTTCGCCACCGACCGCGCGAGTTTCGACAACGCCGTCCACGCCCTCGGCCTGCCGACCATGCAGTACTTCCACATCTCGTTCTACGTCCCGCCACCCACCACCCTCAGCGGCGCCGAAGACCTCCTGCGCCGCTCCCAGGACCTGGTCGCCGACGTCCGCGCGGACCTCACCGCCCAAGGCCTCGGCTCCGCCGTCGCCGCCGACGTCCCGACCTTCGAACGCTCGGTCACGATCGCCCGCCAGGCCCAGGACAACGTGTTCGTCTCGATCCTGCCCCTCGCGGTGATCAGCGTGCTCGTCGGCTGCGCGGGCCTCGGCAGCGTCGCCCTGCAGTGGTACCAGCGCCGCCACGCCCAGCTGCGCCTGCTCTCCGCCCGCGGCAGCGGCCCCGGCGCCCTCGGCTGGCTCGCCATCGCCGAGCTCGGCCTGCCGATCCTGCTCGGCGGCGCCGCCGGCGCGGTCGCCGCCCGCCTCCTGCTCGGCGTCTACGGACCACCCGGCGCCCCCGACTCCGACGCCGAACTGCGCGCCGGCATCGTCGCCGCGGCCGTCCTGCTGCTCTCCATGACGCTGCTCGCCCTCGTCGTCGCCGTACGGGCGCACCGCGAGTTCGAACTCGGCCGGGTACGCCGCAAGGGCAACCGGGCGCGGCTGCTCGCCTACTTCCCGTGGGAACTCGCGACCGCGGGCATGGCCTGGCTCGGCTGGACCCGCCTGGCCGGCTACAGCACCGGCTCACGCCTCGGAAATCCATTACCCCAGGTCGACCCGCTCGCCCTGACCTACCCCGTGTTCGTCGTCCTGACCGTCGGGCTGCTGACCGCACGGCTGGCGTGGCTCGCCCTGCACGCCTCCCACCGCGCCCGCTTCTGGTCCCACCCCGCCCTGCAGCTGGCCATCCGCCGGCTGGCCGGCGCCCGCGCCCCGGTGATCGGCGTGCTCGTCATCGGCACCCTCGCCATCGGCACCCTGGCCACCGGGATCGGCATCGCCGACGGCCAAGAGGACGCCCTCGCCACCAAATCGGCGATCTTCGTCGGCAGCGACGCCCGCCTCGACACCGACAGCCCGATCGGCATGGGCACCGTCGCCATGCCCGCCGCCCTGGCCGGCACCAGCACCATCGTCGGCGAGCTCACCGGCACCGGCAGCGTCGTGCTGGTGATCGACCCCGCGACGTTCGCCAACGCCGCCGCACTCGACCGCGTCCCGGTCGACGACCTCGACGCGCTCCTGCGGAAGATCTCCCAGCCGGACCCGCACGGCACCCCCGCGATCCGGGTCGGGCACCGCGACGGCCAGTCCACCCACCTGCCCGGCGGCCTCCCCGACGTCGTCTCCGCGGGCGACCTGCCGGTGTTCCCGATGATCGGCACCTCACCCGGCTACGTCGTGTCCCGCACCGCGCTGAGCCACGCCCAGCTCGACGGCATCCCCAAGTGGAGCGTCCTGACCAAGACCGCGATGGCCGACGCCACCACCGCGCTCCGCTCGGCCGGGGTGTACATCCCCAACCGCGTCAGCCGCGAATCCGCACTGGACGGCCTCCCGTTCTTCGTCGTCTCGTGGACGTTCTCCTTCGTGGCCCTGCTCGGCGCCGTCCTCGGCCTGGTCGCGATCCTCGCGCTGCTCGTCGCCGTCGAAGTCCGGCGAAGGCAGAACGCCCTCGCCGGCGCCCTCGTCCTGCGGATGGGCATGCGGCCACGGACCCTGCTCGCCAGCCACCTCATGGAACTCGGCGTCCTCAGCGGGCTCGCCATCGTCGTCGGCGTGGTCTGCGGGATCTCCGTCGCGGGCCTCTCCGTGCCGCGGTTCGACCCCGCGACCTTCCTCGCCCCCCGCTCCGAGCTGCCCGACCCACTGCCGTTCGTGCTGACCGTGCTGGCCGTCGGCGTCCTCGTGGTGGGCCTGGCCGGCTGGATCGCGGTGCGCTCGGTGCGCACCGCCCGGACCGCGGAGCTGATCCGTGCCTGAGAAACCGATCTTCCAGCTCCGCGGCATCGGCGTCGACTACCAGACACCCGCCGGCATCGTCACCGGCGTCGACGACGTCAGCATCGACGTCCCCGCCCGCGGCATGACCGTCCTCGCCGGCCCGTCCGGCTCCGGGAAGTCCACCCTCCTGCGCGTCCTCGGGCTGTTCGAACAACCCGCCCGCGGCTCCCTGACGTTCCAGGGCGCCGACGTCCGCAAGCTCAAACACCGCGAACGACGCGCCCTCCGGCGCCACCACCTGGGCCTGGTGTTCCAGAACCCCTCCGACAACCTGCTCGGCTACCTCTCGGTCGCCGACAACCTCCGCGCCGCCGCCGAAGCCGCCGGCACCCACTGCCGCCCCGACGACATCCTCGCCCAGCTCGGCCTGCACGACACCGGCGGCTGGAAGATCTCCGCCCTCTCCGGCGGCCAGCAGCAACGGCTCGCCTTCGGCTGCGTCCTCGCGGCCCGCTCGACGGTCATCCTCGCCGACGAACCGACGTCCCAGCTCGACGAAGCCTCGGCCGACCTCGTCCTCGACACCCTGCAGTACCTGGTGGACCAGGACTTCGCGGTCCTGGTGGCCTCACACGACGAACGCCTCATCGACCTCGGCGCCCGGATCGCCCGCCTCCACAAGGGCGCCCTCGAAGGCATCGAAGAACGGGAGCCGCGGCCGTGACCGCCGAAACCGCACCGTCCATGCTCGAAGCCGTCGGCCTGCGCCGCAGCTTCGCCCACCCCAGCGGCGACATCGAAGTCCTGCGCGGCCTCGAACTGCGCGTCGCCGCCGGCGAACTCGTCACCGTCTCCGGCCGATCCGGCTCCGGCAAAAGCGCACTGCTGGCCCTGCTCTGCGGGTTCGACTCCCCCGACTCCGGCTGCGTGCTCCTCGACGGCGTCCCCATCAGCGGCGCACCACCGTGGCACACCTGCGCGGTCCTGCCCCAGGCCCTCGGCCTCGCCAACGAACTCACCATCGCCGAAAACGTCGCCCTGCCCCTGCGGCTGCGCTCCGACATCCCCCGCCCGTCCCGCCAGGTCATCCAGGACCGCGTCACCGACCTGCTCGACGAACTCGGCATCGGCGACCTCGGCGACCGCTACCCCCTCGAAGTCTCCTTCGGCCAGCAGCAACGCGTCGCCCTGGCCCGCGCCGTCGCCGGCCGCCCCCGGATCCTGCTCACCGACGAACCCACCGCCCACCTCGACGGCGGCAGCACCCCCCGCGTCCTGAAGCTGCTACGCCGATGCGCAGCCGAAGGAGCGGCCGTCATCGTCGCCACCCACGACGACGAAGTCCACCGCATAGCCGACCGCCGCGTCCGCCTCCTCGACGGCGTCCTCACCGCCCTGCTCGACTGAAGTCCGTGAATGCCACATCGAGGGACACTATGTCCCTCGATGTGCCATTCACGGCTTACGCCAAGGCGGTCGAGCGGCTCACGTCCTCCCACGCGGCCAAGTCCGCCGCCAACACCTCGTGGTGACCCCGGATCGCCTCGACGGCGTCCGCGCCCAGCGCCAGCCGCAACGGGGCGTCCTCACTCGCCACGGCCCGCACGATCGCCGCCGCGGCCTTCGCCGGATCGCCCGGCTGCGTGCCGTCCATGCCCTCGACCGCACCACGCGTCCCCGACGTCGACACCGCGTAGGCGTCGATCGTGCGGGAACGGTGCATCCGGTCGCCACCGAACTCGGTGCGGAACGCCCCCGGCTCGACGATCAGCACCCGCACCCCGAACGGCGCCACCTCCGCCGCGAGCGCCTCCGAAAGCCCCTCCAACGCGAACTTCGCCGCGCAGTACGCCCCGAACCCCGGCATCGACAACTGCCCACCCATCGAGCTGATCTGCACGACCGTCCCGCTACCCTGCGCCCGCAGGTGCGGCACCACGGCCTTCGTCACCTCGACCGCACCGAAGAACATCACCTCCATCAACCCCCGCAGCTCCGCCATCGTCAGCTCCTCGACCGCGCCGACCGAACCGTTGCCCGCGTTGTTCACCACGACGTCGATCCGCCCGAACGTCTCCAGCGCCGTCTTCACCGCCGCGTCGACCTGACCGGCGTCGGTGACGTCCAACGCCGCCGTCCGGACCCGGTCACCACCCGCCACTTCCAGGTCCTTCAAGGTTTCCGGCCGCCGAGCGGTGGCCAGCACCCGATCGCCGGCCGCGAGAGCGGCCAGCGCCACCTCCCGGCCGAAGCCGGAAGAGCAGCCCGTGATCAGCCAGACGCGGCCGTCGGTGTTCGTCATCTCCGTGGTCCTCCCAGTACGTTTCCTCCGTCCATCCTGCGGAAGATCACGCACACGGCGCCAACACCGATCACCTGGCACAGCTACAGTCAAAACCTGTGACCCCCGAGCTGCGGCAACTGCGCTACTTCGTCGCCGTCGCCGACGAAACCAGCTTCACCCGCGCCGCCACCGGCCTGCACATCGCCCAGCAATCCCTCTCCCAGCAGATCACCGTCCTCGAACGCACCCTCGGCGCCCGGCTGTTCGACCGCGACGCCCGCGGCACCCGCCTCACCGCCGTCGGCGCACTCTTCCTGCCCGAAGCCCGCGCGGTCCTCGCCCGAGCCGACGACGCCGTCACGACCCTCGGCCGCGCCGTCCGCGGCGAAATCGGCACCATCCGGCTCGCCTTCCTCACCACCACCGCCAACTACCTGCTCCCACCCATCGTCCGCGCGGCCCGCGAACGATTCCCCGCCCTCGAGGTCCACACCGCCGAAGCAGCCATCGCCGACCTCGTCGACGGCCTCCGCGAACGCCGCTTCGACCTGGCCTTCACCCGCCCACCCCTCGTCGACGACCTCACCTCACGGACCCTCATGACCGAAGAGGTCTGCGCCGTCCTCCCCCAAGACCACCCACTGGCCACCCGCACGGCACTCACCCTCGCCGACCTCGCCGACGAACCCTGGGTCCTCACCCCACGCAGCAGCTGGGAACCCTGGCACCGCAGCTACGACGACGACTTCGCCACCGCCGGCTACACCCCCCACGTCGTCCAGCGCGCCCCGACCGTCCAAGGACTGCTCGGCCTCGTCGCCGCCGGAGTCGGCGTCACCCGGCTGACCCGCTCCTCCCACAGCCTCCGCCGCACCGGCGTCGCCTTCGTCCCCCTCACCGGCGACATCGCCCGAACCGAACTCGTCTGGCTGCCCACCAACGACAACCCCGCCCGGCACACCATCACCGACGTCGCCACCGAACTCGCCGCCACCACCGACCTCACCCAAGCCGGCTAGCAAGTGCCCGCGAAAGTAACTGCCGCACGCAGCGACCGGAACTTTCCCAGGTGAGACCGCGACTCTGTGACCCGTGACGCACGGTGTCCGACGACCGGGCCGATCACCTGATCCGTAGAATCAGCCGTGATGCGACGACTTCGGTGGTACTGGGGGGCGCTGGTCCTCGTCAGCGTGGCCCTCCTCGTGGGTTTCTTCGCCTTCTTCGGCTCCGAAAGCCAACCCGGACAACCCCAACCCCGCCAAGGCCCGCCCGGCACCGGCCCGCTCACCGTCGTCGCCATGGGCGACAGCACCGCCTCCGGCGAAGGCGCCGGCCAGTACACGCCCACCACCAACGGCCAGGGCGGCGACTGGTGCCACCGATCCCCCAACGCCTTCGTCGAAAAGATCGCCGTCCCCGGCATCACCGCCCACGTCAACCTCGCCTGCTCCGGCGCCCCCGCCGAACAGGTCGCCCTCGGCGGCGTCAAGCAGTGGACCGAAGGCTCACAAGCACAACAGCTCGCCGCCCTGGTCAAGGACCACCGCGTCGCCGCCGTCGTGATCGCCGTCGGCGCCAACGACGACCCCAAGTTCTCCAACCAGGTCACCGACTGCTTCAAAGCGTGGTTCGACCCCGGCGGCCCGCCGTGCAGCACGGCACTCAAGCAGAGCTGGCAGTCCAAAGTGGACGCCATGGTCCCGAAGGTCGCCGCCGCCGTCTCCGACGTCAAGAAAGTACTGGCCCAAGCCGGTTACGTACCCGCGGACTACCAGCTGATCCTGCAGTCCTACGCCGCCCCGATCGGCCCCGACGTCCCCGAAGACCTGCGCAGCCTCAACGGCTGCCCGTTCCGGGTCGAAGACCTGCGCTGGATCTCCCAGACCGGCATCGGCGTCCTGTCCTCCGGCATCAAAACGGCCGCCCGGCAGACCGGCGCCCGGTTCCTGGACCTCGCCAAGGCCGGCGTGCAGCACGAAGCGTGCAGCGGCGGCGCCAACCCCGCGACGGAATGGTTCACCCGCCTGACACTGCAGCTCGCCGACCTCGGCCAAGCCGACCGGGCGGGCCACGCACTGCAGGAGTCGTTCCACCCCAACGCCGCCGGCCACACCGCGATCGCCAACTGCCTCACGGAGTTCATGGCCACCCGCGAGGGCAACGCCTCCTGCCTCGCGGGCGCGGACGGCAAGCTCCACGCGACCCCGGAGGTCGTCGCCCGCTGACCTTCCCTGCTCTTGAGCAGGGTTGAGTCGTGCCACTTGCACTTACTGGACCGCAAAATTTTTAAATGTCGCCCCGCGGTATAGGGCGTTATACACTTAAAGATCGAGGGCGGCTCGCAGTGCGATGTCGATGCGCTCTTGGACCTCCTGGTCGATCTCCGCGAGGCGCTCGTCGAACCACGGGCGGTAGAGCCGCGTGAGGTTGAGCGTCGACACCCAGTAGCGGGCGTCGATCGCCACGCCGAGGATGTCCTGGGGGTCGCGGTCGAGCAGTTCGGTGCCGAGCAGCCAGGGGCGCTCGGACTCGTTCACCCCGTCCGAGGACAGCAGCACGACCGTGCGCTGCCGGGCCGGATCGGTCGGGGGGTGGTACGTCCAGACTTCACCCCTGCGCACGCAGATCCTTTTCCGCCGCGGTGCGCTCGGCCTCGTCGAGGTCCGCGACGGCCGGTTCCGGCTTCTGCGGGGTGTAGCCCGTGCGTACCGCCTCGCGCCTGGCCGCCTTCGACAGCCAGGACGAGACCGAGATCCCGTGTGCTTTCGCGGCGCGTTCGGCGAAGTCCAAGGCGCCGCTGTCCAGCGAAAGAGTCACCTTACGTGTTGCCATACCTTTTACCGTACCAGTCCCCCGGTACCCGGCTACCTGCCCGGTGTCAGAACGTAGGCGAACGTCCCTCGAACGGCGTAGAGAGGACCACCGTGGTGCGAGTGGACACCTTGGCGGCCTCCCGGATCCGGCGCAGCAGGTCCTCCAGCGCCAGCGGCGACTGGACGCGCACCAGCAGGATGTAGGACTCGTCGCCGGCGACCGAGTAGCAGGACTCGATCTCCTTGATGTGCTGGATCCGCTGCGGGTAGTCGTCGGGCGCGCCGGGGTCGTTGGGCGTCAGCGAGATCAGGGCCGTCAGCGGCAGCCCGATCTGCTCGCCGTCGAGCCGCGCGGTGTACCCGAGGATGACCCCGCGCTGCTCGAGGCGGCGCACCCGCTGGTGCACCGCCGACACCGAAAGCCCGACGCGTTCGGCGAGGTCGGTGAAGCTGCGGCGCCCGTCGGCCGCGAGTTCCTCGACGATCGACTGGTCGAGCGGCTCCAGGCCACCGGTGGTCATGCGTCCAGCACGACGAGTTCGTGCGGCCGGTTGTTGACGGACTCGACGCCGTCCGCGGTGACGATCACGATGTCCTCGATGCGGGCGCCCCAGCGGCCCGCCTGGTAGATGCCCGGCTCGACGCTGAAGGCCATGCCCGGCTCCAGCGGCAGCGTGTTGCCCGCGATGATGTAGGGCTCCTCGTGCACGTCCAGGCCGATGCCGTGCCCGGTGCGGTGGATGAAGTACTCGCCGAACCCGGCCTCGGTGATGACGTCGCGCGCGGCGGCGTCGACCGCCTCGGCCGTGACCCCCGGCTTCACCGCGGCGACCGAGGCGGCCTGGGCGCGCTGCAGCACGGCGTAGGTCTCGGCGACGTCGGCGTCGCGCGGCGCGCCGACCGAGTAGGTGCGGGTGGAGTCGGAGTTGTAGCCGGCCGGCAGCGGTCCGCCGATGTCGACGACCACGACGTCACCCCTGTTGATGACGCGGTCGGAGACGTCGTGGTGCGGGCTGGCGCCGTTCGGGCCGGAGCCGACGATCACGAAGTCCGCCCGGACGTGGCCCTCCTCGACGATCGCCGCGGTGATGTCCGCGCCGACCTCGGCCTCGGTGCGGCCCGGGCGCAGCCACTCGTGGACGCGGGCGTGCACGCGGTCGATGGCCGCGCCGGCCTCCCGCAGCGACGCGATCTCGGCGGCGTCCTTGCGCATCCGCAGCTCGCGCACGACCGGGCCGGCGAGGGTCTGCTCGGCCTCGCCGAGCGCCGCGCGCAGGGCCAGCACGTGCAGGGCCGGGGTGAAGTCGCTGACCGCGACGCGGCCGGTCTTGCCGAGCCGGTCGGCCACCAGCTTGTACGGGTCGTCACCGTCCACCCAGGTCAGCAGCTCGACGCCGAGCTCGTCGGTCGGCACGTCGGCGTAACCGGGCGCTTCCAGCTTCGGCACGACCAGCGCGGGTGTGCCGTCGGCGGGGACGACGAGGGTGGTGAGGCGCTCGAACGAGCCGCCGGCCTGGCCGATCAGGTAGCGCAGGTCGGAACCGGGCGCGATCAGCAGGGCGTCGGTGTCCGCGGCGGCCGCGGCGGTGCGGGCGCGGTCCAGGCGGGCGCGCAGGGCTGCGGCGTCGGGGGCGGGCGTGTGGAGGGAACGGCGCGACATGGGGCGAGCCTAGCCGGGCCGCCCGGGTGATCCATCCGCCCGGTGGTGCGACATGCCGAAGCCACCTCCGACCGTGCTGGGTGGCGCGTGGCATGCCGGTCGGCGGCGCCGGGGCGTGGCAGGCTGTACGCGTGACCGGACCCCTTGCGCTGCTCGACTCCGCGAGCCTCTACTTCCGCTCGTTCTTCGCCCTGCCCGACTCGATGCGCGCCGACGACGGCACCCAGGTGAACGCCGTGCGCGGGTTCACCGACACGATCGCGCGGATCCTCACCGACCGGCGCCCCTCGCGGCTGGTGTGCTGCATGGACGCGGACTGGCGGCCGAAGTTCCGGACCGACCTGCTGCCCAGCTACAAGGCCCACCGGGTGGCCCAGGAGACCACGGGCCAGGCGCCCGACGTCGAAGTGGTGCCCGACACCCTGACCCCGCAGGTGCCGATCATCCTCGACGTCCTCGAGGCGTTCGGCTTCGCCACCGCGGAGGCGGCCGGCTACGAGGCCGACGACGTCATCGGCGCGCTGGCCCACCGCGAGAAGAAGGACGCGGTCGAGGTCATCACCGGCGACCGCGACCTGTTCCAGCTGGTGCGCGACGAGCCGACCCCGACGTTGGTCGTCTACGTCGGCAAGGGCTGGGCGAAGGCCGAGGCGCTCGGCCCCGACGAGATCGCCGAGCGCTACAGCGTCCCCCGCGAGAGCGCCGGCCCCGCCTACGCGGACATGTCCATGATGCGCGGCGACCCCTCGGACGGGCTGCCCGGCGTCGCCGGGATCGGCGAGAAGACCGCGGCGAAGCTGATCACCGAGTTCGGCTCCCTCGACGCGCTCCTGAAGGCCGCGGCGGCGAGCGACTCCCGCGTCCCGTTGAAGACGCGCCTGCGGCTGGCCGACGCCGCCGATTACCTCGCCGTCGCGCCGACGGTGGTCCGGGTCGCGGTCGACGCGCCGGTGGAGCAGTCGCGCCCGGACAAGGTCCCGGCCACGCCGGCCGACCCGGACCGCGTCGCCGAGCTGGCCGAGCGCTGGAACCTCGGCAAGTCCGTCGACCGGCTCATCGAAGCCCTCCCCGGTTCTTAGAACGGCGTCCCGCACCACGGCGCGGCGACCGTGGTGAACAGCTCGTCCGCCCGGGCCGTCGCCGCCGGGTCGTGGACCGTGATCCGGCCCGCTTCGGCCAGCGCGGACGCGCTCCACTCCCCCAGGTAGAGCATGGCCAGGGTGTCGACGTCCAGGCTCAGGTGCGCGGCGGCCCCGGTGCGGCGGGCGCCGTCCGGGCCGACCTCGTAGTGCCCGGTGTTCGCCGTCAGCTGCCGGTCGGTCACGGCGAGGACCACCGGGGCGGCGTCGCGGTAGGAACGCGCGTCCAGCGCGGTGCCGACGTCGATCAGGCGCAGCCACAGGTCGTCCTCGACCTCGGCCGTGCGGGCGTGCCGGTGGTCGGCCATCATCGCCGCCAGCGGCTCGTCGACCGGGCGGAACCGGGCGCGGACCCCGGAAACCAGGTCCACCGACAGCAGGAACCGCCAGAGCGCGACGCGCGCGGCGGTGTCGGCCCCGTGCAGGTCGCGCACCTTCAGCACCGCGCCCTCGTCCGGTGCCTCGAGGGTGCGGCGGTTGACGGTGCCGTACACGGCGAAGCCGTCGTCCCCGTCCGGTCCACTGTGGACGACCACGACGTGGTCCCCGGCCGGACCGACGAGCCGGTCGTGCGAGAACGCCCACCACCCCGGCGGGCGGCCCATCATGCCGGCCCGGTGCAGCCCGATCCGCTGGTACAGCGAGGGAATCTCCTTGACGGCCTCGTCCGGGGTGAGCATCCGGACCCGCCCGGTGACCGGGAGGCGCTCGTGCAGGCGCGCGGCGGGTCGCGGGATCCAGGCCGTCTTGCCGAGCGTCGCGGAGCCGTAACCCGCGCGGCCGTAGATGGTCGGCTCGCTCGCGTGCAGTGCGGCCAGCGGCAGCCCGCGCGCGGCGACGTCGGCCAGCTGCGTGGCCATCAGCGCGCTGAACACCCCACGGCGGGTCCAGTCGGCGCGCACGCCCACGCCGTCGACCGCCGCGACGCCGAGCGTGCGCCCGCCCGGCACGGCGATCTCCGTCTCGTAGGAGCTCGTGATGCCGATCGGGGTCTCGCCGTCGAACGCGGCGAACTTGTGCACCGCCGGCCAGGACTCCCCGTAGCGGGACCAGTCTTCGTCGCCGATCCGGTTGCTGTGCAGCGAGCGACCCAGCAGGTCGAACGTGCTGCGGCGCTCGGCTTCGGTGATGGGGCGGACGTCGAAGGTGGCCATGCGCCTGATCATGCCGGGACACCCACGACGCGGCATCCCCTTTTAGCGCAGGCCGTCAGCCCGGCGGATCGACGCGGTAGCGGCCGTCCGCGTCGAGCACGGTGATCGGGACCCGCTTCGCCGTCCCCCCGATCTGGGCCGTGCAGACGAACGCGCGCCCGGTACTGACGGGCTGACCGACCGGGCAGCTCACACCGCCGACGTCGGCGATGTGGAAGCTCTCGACGAGGATCTTCCGGACGCCGTCGCGGACCGCGACCGGGTCGAGCACCTTCACCGGCGCACTCGTGGAGACCGGCGTGCCGCGGCTCGGCAGCACCGGCGCCGGGACCGACGCGGTGCAGCCCGAGAGCACGCAGCACAGCCCGAGGAACGCGAGGAAACGCCTGGTCACGGTGCTCACCCCCGGCGGTGCGGACTCAGAAGAAGCTACCGCACCACGACTGGACGCGCGTGCTGAACAGGACGTCGGCGGCCGCGGGGGCGGCCGGGTCGCGGACCTCGATCCGGCCGGCGTCGGCGAGTGCCGACGCGCGCCAGGTGCCGAGGTAGAGCATCGCGAGCGTGGTGACGTCGAGGGCGAGCGCGGCCGGTCCCCCGGTGCGCTCGGCGCCGTCCGGCGTGATCCGGTAGGTCCCGGAGTTGGCCGGCAGCAACGGATCGGTGACCTCGACGACGACCGGCGCGGCGTGGCCGTACTCGCGGGCGGCCAAGGCCCTCGGGACGTCGACGAGCCGCAGCCAGTGCTCGTCCTCGACGCGGTCGACGTTGCCCTGGCGGTGATCGGCCAGGATCAGCTCGACCGGCTCGTCCAACGGCCGTTCCTCGGCGACGATCCGGTCCACCAGGTCGATGCCGAGCAGGAACCGCCACAACCCGGCCAGCGCGGCCGGCGTGCCGGCGAACATGTCCGGCACCTCCAGGGTCTTGGTCCACGGGTGGGCCTGCAGGCCGCCGACGACGTAGAGGGCGTAACCGTCGGGCCCGTCCGGGCCGTGGTGCACGAGCGCCTTCACCGGATCGGTGCTGCGGCGGAGGTGGTTCTCGTAGAGCCGCCACAGCACCTCCGGGCGGGTCATCATCCCGGGCCGGTGCTCGACGCGCTCGTAGACGCCCGGCAGGGCCGCGACGGCGTCGTCCAGCTCCAGCAGCTCGACCTCCCCGGCGGCGGGCGCGTCCGGCCGCACCCGCGCGCGGTGCCGGTCGACGCTGTAGGTCCGGCTGCGCGTCGCCAAGCCGTAGCCGTACCGGCCGTAGATGAGCGCCTCGGACGCGAGCAGGTTCGCGAACACCACCCCACGCGCGGCGAAGTCCGCCAGCTGAGCGGACATCATGGCCCGCAGCACGCCACGACGCGTCCGATCGGCGCGGACACCGACGCCCGTCACGCCGGCCATCGGCAGCCGGGCGCCACCCGGCACCGTCAGCTCGGCGTCGAAAGCCCGGGCGGTACCGATGAAATCCGGGTCGAACACCCCGATCGTGCCGCCGGACTGGTAGGCGCGCGCGGCACGTTCCCAGTCCTTGTCGTCGGACGGCGGCACGTGCACGGTGGCGCGGAAGAGGGTGCTCGCGGCGCGGTGCTCGTCGTCGCGCAGCGTCCGGATCTCGAAGTCGGTCATCCCCGGATCATCTCCGGAGACGGCGGAGTCCGGCCACCGCAATTCGCGGCGACCGGACTCGGCCGGACGTCAAACGCTATTTGGTGGCGGGCGGGGACACCTCGTAGTTGCCGCCGTCACCCTTCACCGTGATCGGGATCTGCTGCGGCTTGCCGCCGATCGTGGCGGTGCACTCGAACTTCGCACCGTCCTCGACCTTCTGCTCGGCCGGGCAGGTGACGCCGGTGACGCCGTCGATCTTGTACGTGTCGGACAGCAGCTTCTGCACGTCCGTCTGCATCTGGGTGTTGTTGAAGACCTGCGTCTTGAAGAACCCGGGCGCGACGAAACCGAGAATGCCGACCACCGCGACGACCACGACCAGCACCACGATGCCGATCAGCAGGCCCTTCTTCGACTTCGCCGGCTTCTCCCCTTCGGGAGCCGCGGCGCCGCCGGGGAACTGCTGCTGGCCGTAGTCGTACTGGCCCTGCCCCCCGGGTGGCTGCTGCCCGTACCCGGGCTGCGCCTGCGGCCCGCTTTGCGGGTACTGCCCACCGGGCGGCTGCTGGCCGTACCCCGGCTGCGCCTGCGGGCCGCTCTGCGGATACCCGCCACCGGGCTGCTGCCCGTACGGCGGTGGCTGCTGACCCCACTGCGGCTGCTGCGGCGGGGTGTACCCGCCGGGCTGCTGACCCCACTGCTGCGGCTGCTGGGGTTGCTGCGGCTGACCCCACTGCTGCTGCTGGTTGGGGTCGTACGGCGGCTGCTGCGGCTGCTGCTGGCCCCACTGAGGCTGTTCCTGCGGGCCGCTCGGCGGGTACGCGCCGCCCGGCTGCTGCCCGTACTGGGGCTGCTGTGGGTCGTTGCCGCCATACGGCGTGCTCATCGTCTGCCTCCGCCTGCTTCGTTCATCTCATGCCCAGCCCGATATCGCCGCCGAGCCGCGTACGCACGGTTCGTGGCCGATCCAACCACAGGTCCGGGCCCAGCACACGCGACCACGCTCTCCTGCCGCACCGAGACGGACCAAGCCTCACACCGAGCTCACGCCGCACCCGCGGCGACCACACCACGACGCAGCGCCTTGACCGCCTCGGCGGCCGTCGCACCGACCCGGTCGGACTTGCCCAGCACGTCCCGGATCTGGTCGAGCAGGTCGATCACCTGACGCGACCAGCGCACGAAGTCACCCGCCGACAGCTCCTGCCCGTTCGCCTCGGCCGCCGTGAGCACCTTCTCCAGCGACTCACCGCGCGCCCACCGGTAGACCGGCCACGCGAACCCGGCGTCGGGCTCCCGCGTGCGGTCGAGCCGGTGCCGCCGCTCGTCCTCGGTCAGCTCCACCCACAGCCGCGCCGTCTCCTCCCACGCCTCGGGCACCGCACCACCGGGCAGCCGCGGCTCCCCCGCGGTGTCCCGCCGGGCCTCGAACACCAGCGTCGAGACGACGGCGGCGAGCTCGGCCGGACCGAGCTTCTCCCACACGCCGTTGCGGATGCACTCCGCGGCCAGCAGGTCCGACTCGCTGTAGAGCCGGGTCAGCCGGCGGCCGTGCTCGGTGACGCGGTCCTCGCCGTCACCCGCGGACTCCGGCCCCAGGTAGCCGCGCTCCCCCAGCAACGCGAGGATCCGGTCGAACGCGCGGGCCAGCGAGTGCGTCGTCGCCGCGACCTTCCGCTCCAGCTGCTCGGTTTCCCCGGTCAGCCGCTGGTACCGCTCCACCCAGCGCAGGTTCGCCTCCCGCTCGGCCAGCCCGTGGCACGGGTGGGCCCGCAACGCCCGCCGCAGCGCCGCCAGCTCACCGTCCTCATTGGCCCCCGCGCGCCGCTTCTGCCTGCCGGGCAAGGAAATCCCGGCACCACGCAACGTCGTGGCGATGTCCCGGCGGGTCTTGGGCGAGCGCAGCTCGATGTGCTTGGGCAGCTTGATCCGGCCCAGCGCCTCGACCGGCGCCGGGAAGTCCGCCACCGACAACGGCCCCGACCACCGGTCCTCGGTCACCACGACCGGCCGCGGCTCGCGGATCGGGTCGAGCCCGGGATCCACGACCACGGCGAGCCCGGCCCGCCGGCCCGCGGGCACCGCGATGACGTCACCCTTGCGCAGCTTCTCCAGCGAATCCGCCGTGTCCGCGCGCCGCACGGTGGTGTTCTGCCGCGACAGGGCCTTCTCCCGCGCCGACATCTTCGCGCGCAGCTCGACGTACTCGAGCATCTCGTCGAAGTCGCCGGTCACGGCGTTGGTGTAGCCCTTCAGGGCTTCCTTGTTCCGCTCGATCCGGCGGGCCAGGCCGACCACCGAACGGTCGGCCTGGAACTGCGCGAACGACTGCTCCAGCAGGTCACGCGCCTGCGCCGCGCCGACCTGGGCGACCAGGTTCACCGCCATGTTGTAACCCGGCCGGAACGACGACCGCAGCGGGTAGGTCCGCGTCGAGGCGAGCCCGGCGACCTGCTTCGGGTCGACCCCCGGCTGCCACGAGACCACGGCGTGGCCCTCGACGTCGATCCCCCGGCGCCCGGCCCGGCCGGTGAGCTGCGTGTACTCCCCCGGCGTCAGCTCGACGTGCGCCTCGCCGTTGTACTTGACGAGACGTTCGAGCACGACGGTGCGAGCGGGCATGTTGATGCCGAGCGCCAGCGTCTCGGTGGCGAACACCGCCTTCACCAGACCGCGGACGAACAGCTCCTCCACCGTCTCCTTGAACGCCGGCAGCAACCCGGCGTGGTGCCCGGCGATCCCCCGCTCGAGCGCCTCCCGCCACTCCCAGTAACCGAGCACCCCGAGATCGCCCTCGGGCAGCCCGGACGTGCGCTCATCGATGATCCGGCGGATCTCCTCGACCTCGTCGGGCCCGTTGAGCCGCAACCCCGCCCGGACGCACTGCGTGACCGCGGCCTCGCAGCCCGCCCGGGAGAAGATGAACACGATCGCCGGCAGCAACCCGGCCCGATCCAGCTGCTCCACGACCTCGACGCGCGACGGCGGCCGGAACCGCGGCATCCGCGGACCGCCCCGCCGCGCCCCTCGCGGACCGTGGAACCCCGCGGGCGCGTACTGGCGGCCGATCTCCTCGGTGCGGCGCAGCAGGGTCGGGTTGATGCGCAGCTCGGCGTTCGGGCCGTGGACGTCTTCCCCGGCGAACAGGTCCAGCAGCCGGTTGCCGACCAGCATGTGCTGCCACAGCGGCACCGGCCGGTGCTCGTCCACCACGACGGTGGTGTCCCCGCGGACCTCGACCAGCCACTCGCCGAACTCCTCGGCGTTGCTCACGGTCGCCGACAACCCGACCACCCGGACGTGCTCGGGCAGGTGCAGGATCACCTCTTCCCACACCGCGCCCCGGAACCGGTCGGCGAGGTAGTGGACTTCGTCCATCACGACGTACCCGAGGTCGGTGATCGTCGAGGACCCGGCGTAGAGCATGTTCCGCAGCACCTCGGTGGTCATCACGACCACCTGGGCGTTGCCGTTGATCGAGGTGTCGCCGGTCAGCAGGCCCACCGCGTCCGACCCGTACCGGGCCACCAGGTCGCCGTACTTCTGGTTCGACAACGCCTTGATCGGCGTGGTGTAGAAGCACTTGCGCCCCTCGGCCATGGCCAGGTGCACAGCGAACTCGCCGACGATCGTCTTGCCGGCCCCGGTGGGCGCGCAGACGAGCACACCGTGGCCGCCCTCGAGGGCCTCGCACCCACGGATCTGGAAGTCGTCGAACTCGAAGGAGGATTCCGCCGCGAAGCGGGTCAGCTGAGGGTGCTTCCCCCGGCGCGCGGAGGCCGCATAGGCCTCGGCCGGGGAAGGAGAAGGGCTACTGGCCACTCCGTCAGGGTTCCACACACCACCGACAGTTTGCACGCGGCGTGACCAACGGCGTGGCGTGACGTGGTCATCCGGTCCCCGGTCTTCGCCGGTTTGGTTCTTCGTGCGCGGGCCGGAGGCTCGCAACCACCCCGCGCCGTATAGGTCGTTATACACTCAGGTCTGCCGGGATCGCGAGGGAACCGGTCCGGTGGTTTCGCCGTCGGAGCGGCGATGAGGAGGACGTCGTGACCGCACCCTGTCCGAGCTGTGGGCAGCTGGACCAGGTCCAGCACGTGCCCGCGGTCTACTACGGCGGGCACTCCTACTACCGCGGCCAGGGCCCCACGGTCGCCGTGCCGGCCGGTGACGGTGTCATCTACACCAGCGGCCAGGTGTCCGGGGTGACCGTCACCGGGGTCGCGCGGGCGCTCGATCCGTTCCCGCCCCGGCGCCGCGCCGGCGGGCTCGTCGCGGGCGTGGTGCTGCTCCTGATGGTGGGGAGCTGCTTCCTGTGGCTGCCGTTCTCCGCGGTCGACGACCCTCCCCCGGGCGGCACCGGCGGGCTGGTGCTGGGGTTCGCGCTGCTCGCCCTGCCGTCGGTGTGCGTGTTCGGCGGCGCCGGGACGCTGATCTGGCTCTACGTCCGGCGGGTGCGGGAGTATCGGCGACGGCGGGCCGGGATCCCGGCGGCGCAGGCGCTGTGGGAGCAGGGGTGGTTCTGCCACCGCTGTGGCGGCGTCTACCTGGCGCAGGGGCCGTTGATGGCGCCCGCGCGGTTCCGGGAGCTGGTCGGCGAAGCCGGGGGCTACTGAGCGCCAGCGTCGTCAGGAGATCACTGAGTTAGTTCACTAAGCCAGGACCGTCAGCGCGCCGGGGACGCAGGTGACCGTCACCGGGACCGTGCCCTGGGGTTCGCCGTCGGCGTAGGCGGGCCAGGTGTTGCCCGTCAGGGTCACCGAGCGGGCCCGGAGCGTGCGGACCGCCGGGTGGGTGACATGGTTGCCGGTGCGCAGGCCGGGGAGCATCCGGATGAGGCCGCGGCGGGTCGCGTGGCCGATGACCGTGACGTCGAAGACGCCGTCCTCGGGGTCGGCCGTCGGGCAGATCGGGACGCCGCCGCCGTAGAAGCGGGTGTTGCCGATGGCCACCAGGGTCGCGTCGAGCTCCAGGCGTTCGGTGCCGGTGTCGACGACCACCGGGCGGGACCGGAACGCGGCCAGCTCGGCGAGGATCGCCACGTCGTAGCGGCGCGGGCCGGACGGCCAGCGCATCCGGTTGGCGCGTTCGTTGACGCTCGCGTCGAACCCCGCGCAGAGCACCGTCGCGAACCAGGTGTCGCCGGCGCGGCCCAGGTCGATCCGCCGGCGCGCGCCGGACTTCAGGGCCGCCACCAGGGCCTCGACCGCGGCCATGGCCTCACCGGGGACGCCGAGGGCGCGGGCGAAGTCGTTGCCGGTGCCCGCCGGGACGAGGCCGAGCGCGACGTCGTGGTTCGCGCAGAACTGGACGCCCTGGTGGGCGGCGCCGTCGCCGCCGAGGACGATCAGGACGTCGAGACCCGCGTCGTGCGACGTCCGCATCAGCTCACGGGACTCCTCGACGGAGTTGGCCACGAGGACGTCGAGGCGGTCGACGGCGGTGCGGAGCCGTGCGGCGACCGTGTCCGCGATCCGGGCAGCGGCGCCGTGCCCCGAGGCCGGGTGCACGGCGAGCGCGGCGTGGATCCCCACTACGTGATGTCGTCGGTGCCGGCGGACCGGCCACCGGAGGCGGTCGGCGTGGAGGGCTCGTCGTCGACCTTGCTCGGCGTGTAGTCGAACGGCGCGGCTTCGTCGTCGGCCAGCTTGTCCCAGCCCTCTTCGGACCGAAGCTGATCCTTCTTGCGGTCGTGGAAGCGCGACATCTGGATCGAGATCTCGAACAGCACGGTCAGCGCGGCGGCCAGCCCGAGCATCGAGAACGG
Organism: Amycolatopsis sp. NBC_01307; assembly: GCF_035975215.1. Classification (NCBI taxonomy): domain Bacteria; kingdom Bacillati; phylum Actinomycetota; class Actinomycetes; order Pseudonocardiales; family Pseudonocardiaceae; genus Amycolatopsis; species Amycolatopsis sp. NBC_01307. The sequence goes on from NZ_CP108403.1 coordinate 3,252,248, forward strand.
GTCCGATCCGGGAGTGGCGAAGGCGGCGAAGACGAACAGCGCGAACACGATGCCGCGGCGCCACTTCTTGAGCTGGACGTACTTGACCACGCCGACGCGGTTGAGCATGACCACCAGCAGCGGCAGCTCGAAGCTGATGCCGAAGATGACCAGCAGCGACAGCATGAACGAGATGTACTTGTCCGCGGTCAGCGCGGTGATGAACTCGCCCTGGCCGAAGCCCATCAGCAGCTGCAGCGCGTGCGGGAACAGGATGTAGGCGAGCACCGCGCCGGAGGCGAACAGCACCGAAGCGAACGACACGAACGTCAGCGCGTACTTGCGTTCCTTGGAGTACAGGCCCGGCGCGATGAACGCCCAGATCTGGTAGAGCCAGGCCGGGGCCAGCAGGACCGCACCGGCGGCGACGCCGACCTTGATCTGGATCATGAACGCTTCGAACGGCACCGTCTGCAGCAGCTGGCAGCCCTGGGCGCCGTTGAGCCGCCGGTCCGCCGGGATCGCGCAGTACGGCGCTTTCATGATCTCGCCGAGCGACGGGACCGGACCCAGCTTGGTGCTGAACCAGATGAACCCGAAGATGCCGCCGATGACGACGGCGAGCAGGGCGAAGCCGAGCCGGCGGCGGAACTCGTAGATGTGCTCGATGAGCGTCATCGTGCCGTCGGGGTTGGCGCGGCGGCTGCGCTTGCGCCGCTTCGTGCCGCGCTTCTCCCCGTTCCCGGAGGCGGGTTCCGCCACTGGAGTTTCCGTTCTCGTCGGTGTCCTTCGGAGCGCGCCGGGCTCGACGCGCTCCGTGGACCAGGGACCGGTGGTGGACTACCCGCTCAGCTGGCGTTCTTCTGCTCGGCGGCGGGCGCCTGCTGCTGCTGCTTCTTCAGCTCGTCGAGCTGCCGCTGCAGGTCGGCGACCTGCTGGTCGGTGGCCGACGGGGCGGCGGGCACAACGGGCGTGACCGGGATCTGCCGGGTCTCGACCGGCTCGGCGTCTTCGTGCGCCGCCGCCTTGTGCTCGCCGGTGAGGTCCTTGGTCTCGGCCTTGAAGATCTTCATGGACTTGCCGATGGACCGGGCCGCGTCGGGAAGCCTCTTGGCCCCGAACAACAGCACGACGACGAGCACCAGGATGATCAAATGCCACGGCTGCAATCCGTTCAGCATGGTGGCCTCCTATCTGCGTCTGGTAGGGATGTTACTGGTTTTCCGGCTTGCGGCGGCGTTGCGCGAAAGCGACGCGCAGCGCTGCCGACCGGGCGCGGACGAGTCCGGCCCGGTCCTGGGTGTTCGTAGCCACCATGCTCGCGGTCTGCTTGAACCCACGCAAGACCCGCGCGGTACGCACCAGCAGGAGCACGAGCAGCAGGAGGCCGACGGCGGCGAGCACGATGGTGGGCAGGTACGGCACGCGGTCAGCCTAGTGGTCGCAGGTTGACGGAAGGTGACGGGCTCGGGCCACCGCGTCGGCGGCGCGGCGGCCGACGTCGGAGGCCAGGTCGGCCGGGCTCTCGACCAGCGCTTCCCCGCTCAGGCCCAGCACGAGGCGCACCATCCAGGACTGGTCGGCGTAGCGCATCCGGATCCGCAGGCGGCCGCCGTCGAGCTCGTCGAGCTCTTCGCAGGGGTAGTACTCGGCTACCCAGCGTGCGTCCGGGTCGAGGACCAGGACGGCCTCCCGCTGATCGGGACGCTCGCGGAAGACACCGTCGGAGATGTCGGTCGGGTGGGCGTGCGCCGGCGGCCGGGACGGCTCGTCGAGCACGGTCAGCTCGTCGATCCGGTCCAGCCGGAACAGCCGGACGCCCTCGGCGCGGCGGCACCAGGCCTCCAGGTACCCGACCGCCTGCACGATGAGCACCCGCATCGGGTCGACCGTGCGCTCGGTGACCTGGTCCTTCGACGCGGTGTAGTAGCGGATCCGCATTGCCTTGCCGGCCTGCAGCGCCCGGGCGACCTCCTCGCGGGTCCGCGCGGTCTTCTTGCCCTCGCGCACGCCGCCGCCGACGACCACCCCGGCCGGCTGGGCCTGCCCGGCGGCGGACTCGATCTTGGCGATGGCGCGGCGGACGGCGTCGCCGTCGACCACACCCGGGGTCTCCCCCAGCGCCCGCAGCGCGACCAGCAGGGCGGTCGCCTCGCCGCCGGTGAGCCGCAGCGGCCGGTTCATCCCGGCGTCGTGGGTGACGACGATCGTGTCACCCTCGAAGGACAGGTCGATCAGGTCGCCGGGGCCGTAGCCGGGCAGCCCGCACATCCAGAGCAGCTCGAGGTCCTTGCGCAGCTGCTTCGGCGTGACGTCGAAGTCCTGCGCCGCCTCGTCCACGCGGATGCCGGGCCGGGCCAGCAGGTAGGGCACGAGCGCCAGGAGCCGGGGCATCCGGTCGCCGGAGCCGCTCATCGGACACTCCCCTGCTGCTGCCGGGCGACGACGGCTTCCAGCCGGTCCTGGACGGTCTTGGCGAGGACGTCGGGCTCCAGCACGACGACGTCCGGGCCCTGCGCGGTGATCCAGTCGGCGGCCGACTCCGGGAAGTAGAGGCCGATCTCGACGAGGTCGCCCTCCTGGCCGTCGACGCTGGAGCGCCCGATGACGGTGCCGCGGCGGCGGACCCCGGCGGCGCGGCCGTCGGCGACCCACAGGCGCGCGGTGGTGACCGGGGCGGGTTCGGACGCGCCGCTGGTGGCCGACACGAGCTGCAGCAGGTTGACGCCCTCGGGCCGCTGCACGGCGCCGGGCTTCCCGACGGGCCGGACCTGGCCGGTGACGCGGGAGAGCCGGAAGCAGCGGGTGGCGCCGCGGTCGCGGTCGTGCCCGACGACGTACCAGCGGGCCTTCCACGACACCACGCCCCACGGTTCGAGGGTGCGCATGATGCGTTCCGGCGAGCCGCTGCGGCGGTATTCGAAGCGCACGGCCTGGCCGTTCTGGACCGCCGCGAGCAGCGGCCCGAACGCCGGTTCGGCGCGCACGCGGGGCTCGACGACGGTCGGGGCCTGGTCGTCGACCTCCAGGCCGGCGGCACGCAGCTTCACCAGTGCGCCCTGGGCCTGCCCGGTGAGCTCCGGCGAGTCCCACAGCCGGGACGCCAGCGCGACCGCGGCGGCTTCGTCGGGGGCGAGGTCGATCTCGCCGAGCTCGTAGTCGCGGCGGGCGATGCGGTAGCCCTCGATGGCGTCGAAGGCGGAGTTGCGGCCGGTTTCCAGCGGGATGCCCAGCTCGCGCAGCTCGGTCTTGTCCCGCTCGAACATCCGGAAGTAGGCGTCGTCGCTGGCCGCGTCGCCGTATCCGGGCACGATGCCGCGAATCCGCTCGGCGGTGAGGAACTGCCGGGTGGACAGGAGGGCCAGCACCAGATTGACCAGCCGTTCGGCGCGTGCGGTGGACACCCGGTAGAGACTAGCCCGCGCCGCCCGGCCCGATCGTGAGGTCCGGCGTACGCGCGTCGTAACCGGCGCGGGCGGTGCTGACCTCGTCGAAGTTGGCCTCGGCCCAGTCCTTGAACGCCGACATCAGCGCGCGGAGGCTTTCGCCAAGCGGCGTAAGGGAATAGTCGACGCGGACGGGAACCGACGGGGTCACCTCGCGGTGCAGCAGGCCGTCACGTTCGAGCACCCGCAGGGTCTGGGTGAGCATCTTCTGGCTCACCCCGGCGATGCGCCGCGAAAGGTCGCTGTAGCGCATCGGGCCGTCACCGAGCGCCACCAGGACGAGGCTGACCCACTTGCCGGCGATCTCGTCGAGCAGCTTCCGGGTCGGGCAGGCGGCGAGGTAGGCGTCGTAGGCGGCCTTTTCGGCCTGCCGCAGCTGTTCCGCCGTGCGCGTGGGCACCGGGCGAACCTCCTGGTACGTGGGGAACCTGCGAGTACGTACTTCCCAATGGAGAGTAGCTCCCCATACGTTCGCGGGGAAGGTCCGATCCGCGAAGGAGCGAAAGATGCGTGCGATGGTGGTCCGCCGGTTCGGCGGTCCCGAAGTGCTGGAGCCCGTCGACGTCCCGGCGCCGGTGCCGGGCCCCGGTCAGGTGCGGATCCGGGTGGCGGCGGCCGCGGTCAACCCGGTCGACGCCGCGACCCGGTCCGGGCTGCTCACCGAGGCCGGGATCATCCCGCCGCGGGACGTGCTCGGCCTGGGCTGGGACGTCGCCGGCCAGGTCGACGCCGTCGGCGCGGGCGCCGGCTTCCGGGTGGGCGACGCGGTGATCGGGCTGCGCGACCGGCTCGCGACGCCGCTCGGCGCCTACGCGGAGCAGATCGTGCTCGACGCGGCCGCCGTCGCCGCCGCGCCGGCCGGCGTCTCCCCCGCCGAGGCGGCGACGCTGCCGCTCAACGCCCTGACCGCGGCGCAGGCGCTGGACCTCGCCGGCACCACCGGGACGCTGCTGGTCACCGGCGCGGCGGGTGCGGTCGGCGGTTACGCCGTCGCCCTCGCGCACGCCCGGAAGCTGCGGGTGGTCGCGGTGGCCGGCCCCGCCGACGAAGCGCAGGTGAGGGCGTTCGGCGCGGACGAGTTCGTGCCGCGCGGGCCGGCGCTGGGCGACCGCGTGCGCGCGCTGGTGCCCGGCGGGGTGGACGCCGTCCTCGACACCGCGCTGCTCGGCCTGGACGCGCTCGACGCGGTCCGCGGCGGCGGCGAGTTCGTCGCCTTCGCCGCGGGCGCCGCGCCGATCCCGCTGCGCGGCGTCCGGGTCCGCGGTGTCTGGATCCGCGCCGACGGCACTCGCCTGGCCGAGCTGGCCCGGCTGGCCGCCGAGGGTGTCCTCCCCCTGCGCGTCGCGGACGTCCTGCCGCTGGCGGACGCGCGGTCCGCTCACGAACGGCTGACCGCGGGCGGGCTGCGCGGCCGTCTCGTGCTGACGCCGTGAATCCTCCCTAGCCTGGGGACATGGATGATCGTGTTCTCCTCGTCACCGGCGCCTCCCGCGGGCTGGGCGCCGCGACCGCCCGGCTGGCCGCCGCGGCCGGCTTCAAGGTCGCGCTCGTGGCGCGCCAGGCGGAGTCCGTCGCGGCCCTCGCGGCCGAGCTGGGCGAAGACCGGGCGCTGGCGCTGGGCGCCGACGTCGCGGACTGGCCGGCCATCTCCGGAGCGGTCACCGAGACCGTGCGGAGGTTCGGCCGGCTCGACGCGGCCTTCGCCAACGCCGGGATCGGCGTCGGGACGTCGTTCTTCGGCACCGCCGACCCCGACCCGACGGCGTGGGAGGAGATGGTCCGCGTCAACGTGCTGGGCGCGGCCTACACCGCCCGCGCGGCGCTGCCCGCCCTGGCGGAATCGACCGGGCACCTGCTGATCACCGGCTCGGTCGCCGGCCGCTACATCCGCAACGCGAGCCTGTACTCGGTGACGAAGTGGGCGGTGACGGGCATGGCCGGGGCGATCCGCGAGGAGGCCGTCGGCACCGGCGTGCGCGTCACGCTGGTCCAGCCGGGCATCACCGACACCGGCATCCTCAGCGACGAGCAGCGCAAGAAGCCGAAGCTGGAGCCGGCCGACATCGCCCGGGCCGTGCTCTACGCGCTGCAGCAGCCACCGCACGTGGACGTCAACGAGATCATGGTCCGCCCGACCGGGCAGGTCCGCTAGTTGTGATGTCCAGGGACGTTGCCCCGGGTTGAATTGAGCGGTAACAGCCTGGCTCGACCTGCCCGCCTCGACCGTGCACGCGGTCCTCGTGCGCAGCCGGGTCAACCGGCTCTCGCGCGTCGACCGGTCACCGGCGAACCGCTGCGCCGCTACGAACACGACACCCCGGCTCGCTGATCCACGTCGACGTCACCGAGTTCGGCAACATCCCCGACGGCGGCGGCCACCCATCACCGGGCTGACCAACCTCCCCGGGCAATACAGCTAACCCAGCCGCGCGACGCGGCCGCCGGCGCCGCTGGCCCAGCAGCTGCCGAGCGCGGTGCAGTCCACGCTGTCGAAGCTGCCGGTGTCGAACGACGTCCAGTGCCGCCCGCCGTCGGGGCTGAGGTCGCTGCCGCCGGGGCCGACGGCCAGGACCGTGCCGCCGCGCCAGGCCAGCCCGGAGCGGTACCCGGCGGGGTACTGCGCCGGGGTGCGCCAGGTGCGGCCGCGGTCGTTCGACAGCGCGACGGCGGGGCCGGGCGCGGTCGGTGCGGCGAAGTCGCCGCCGATGGCGACGCCCTGCCACGGGGTGCGGAAGGCGAGGGCGAACACGCCGGCCGACGGGCTGCTCGGCAACGGCGTGTCCGACGCCGTCCAGTGGCGGCCGCCATCACCGGAGTGCAGAACGCGGGCCGTGGCGCCGCCGCCGGTGGCCAGCCAGGCGTCGAACGGGCCCGCGGTGGTGACGCACTGGCCGCTGGCGGCGAACCCGGCCTCCCCGGGCAGCGCGGGCGGGAAGCCGCTGTCGGGGACCTGCCGCCAGCTGCGGCCGCCGTCGACGGTCGCCTGCATCCGGAACTTCCCGTCCACCGGATCGCTCATCGCGAGCCCGCGCCACGGGTCGAAGAAGGCGAGGCAGTCGTAGAACGCGGCGGCGTCGGTGTTCTGGAACGTCTGGCGCCAGTGCGCGCCGGCGTCGTCGGTCCGGTAGACGCGGGAGTCGGTGCCGGGGCCGATCGACAGGATCACGGCGTGATCGGCGTCGAAGGCCTCGACGTCGCGGAACTCGAGAGTTCCGGTGCCGGGCGGGCCGACGGACCGCCAGCTCCGGCCGCCGTCGACAGTGCGCAGGACCGTGCCCTGGGTGCCACTGACCCACGCGACCCGGCCGCTGACCGCGGACAGCCCGCGGAACTGGGCGGTGACGCCGGTGGCGCTCAGCTCCCACTTCGGCAGGTGCCCTGCGGCCGACGCGGGCACGGCCAGCGCGACCAGGAGACCGAGGACGAGAAGCACCGCACGCAGCACACGCATGGGCAGATCCTGCCGCACCCGCCCGCCGACTTTCGTAGGGTCAAAAGCCGTGAAGGCCTCCTTACCGGCCATAAGAGCCGGTAAGGAGGCCTTCACGGCTTTGGGCTAGAGCGAGCTGATCAGGCGTTCGACGCGCTCGTCGACCGAGCGGAACGGGTCCTTGCACAGCACGGTGCGCTGGGCCTGGTCGTTGAGCTTCAGGTGCACCCAGTCGACGGTGAAGTCGCGCCCGGCGGCCTGGGCGGCGGCGATGAAGTCGCCGCGCAGCTTGGCCCGGGTGGTCTGCGGCGGGGTGTCCTTGGCGGCCTCGATCTCGCCGTCGTCGGTGACCCGGCGGACCAGGCCCTTGCGCTGGAGCAGGTCGAAGATGCCCCGGCCACGGCGGATGTCGTGGTAGGCCAGGTCGAGCTGGGCGATGCGCGGGCTGGACAGGTCCATGTCGTGCTTGTGCCGGTAGCGCTCGACCAGCCGGTGCTTGATCGCCCAGTCGATCTCGGTGTCGATCTTGCCGAAGTCCTGCTGCTCGACCGCGTCCAGCGCCCGGCCCCACAGCTCGATGACCCGGTCGTTCGCCGGGCTGGAGCCGTTGTCCTGGAGGTGCTGCACGGCGCGGGCGTAGTACTCGCGCTGGATGTCCAGCGCCGAGGCCTCGCGGCCGCCGGCGAGGCGCACCTGGCGCCGGCCGGTGAGGTCGTGGCTGATCTCGCGGATCGCCCGGATCGGGTTGTCCAGGGTGAAGTCGCGGAACTGGACGCCGGCCTCGATCATCTCGAGCACCAGGTTCGCCGACCCGACCTTGAGCATCGTCGTCGGCTCGGCCATGTTCGAGTCGCCGACGATGACGTGCAGGCGCCGGTAGCGCTCGGCGTCGGCGTGCGGCTCGTCGCGGGTGTTGATAATCGGGCGCGACCGGGTCGTCGCGCTCGAGACGCCTTCCCAGATGTGCTCCGCACGCTGGGAGAGGCAGTAGACCGCGCCGCGCGGGGTCTGCAGCACCTTGCCGGCGCCGCAGATGAGCTGCCGGGTCACCAGGAACGGGAGCAGGACGTCCGCGATCCGGGAGAACTCACCCGCGCGGGTCACCAGGTAGTTCTCGTGACAGCCGTACGAGTTGCCCGCCGAGTCGGTGTTGTTCTTGAACAGGAAGATGTCGCCGCCGATGCCCTCGTCCGCCAGCCGCCGCTCGGCGTCGACCAGCAGGTCCTCGAGGATCCGCTCACCGGCCTTGTCGTGCGTGACGAGCTGGACCAGGTCGTCGCACTCCGCCGTCGCGTACTCGGGGTGCGAGCCGACGTCGAGGTAGAGCCGGGAGCCGTTCGACAGGAAAACGTTCGAAGAACGGCCCCACGAGACGACCCGCCGGAAGAGGTAGCGTGCCACCTCGTCGGGCGAGAGCCTGCGCTGGCCGTGGAATGTGCACGTGACCCCGAACTCGGTCTCGATGCCAAAGATCCGCCGCTGCATTCCACCAGAGTAAGCGCTGCACCCCCCTCGACGGTGGGCCGTTCGGGCGTCGACACGCCCCCAGTAGGCCACAGACGGTGAAAAGCCCCCGAATCAGGCACGATTGGAGCACATCCCTTGACGTCGCGCGGAAGGCGGACCTCTTGTCACACCAGCTCATCCGGGCGTTCCGGCGGGTCGGCCGGACCGACCGCGCCCTGATGCGCCGCAGCGCCCGCTTGCCGGCCACGAAGGCCGACGACGCGCTGATGGCCCTGTCCCGGTCGGCGAACAAGTCCCGCCTCTGGTGGGTGGTCGCCGGGGGGCTGGCGGTCCGCGCGGGCGCGACCCGTCGCGGCGCGCTGCGCGGCGTGGTCGCCATCGCCGGCGCGAGCGCCGCCGCGAACCTGATCGGCAAGCCGCTCTTCCCCCGCCGGCGCCCGGCCGAAGAAGAGATGCCGATGCACCGCCGCCTGCGGAAACGCCCGACGTCGTCGTCGTTCCCCTCCGGCCACTCCGCCTCCGCGGCGGCCTTCGCGACGGCGGTGGCCATGGAGTCCCCGCGCGCCGGGCTCGTCGTCGCGCCGCTCGCGCTCGCGGTCGCCTACTCGCGCGTCCACACCGGCGTGCACTGGCCCTCCGACGTCGGCGTCGGCCTCGCCATCGGCACCGGCGTGGGCCTGGCGACCCGGCACTGGTGGCCGCTGCACGACGACATCCCGGGCCGCTCCGCCCACGACGCCCACGCCCCGGAGATGGTCGACGGCGACGACATGCTCGTGCTGGTCAACCCCCATTCCGGGGTGAACGGGCAGGACCCGACCGCCGACGTCCGCTTCGCCTGGCCGAAGGCCGAGATCCTCTACCCCGACTTCGAGCAGGACCTGCGGGGCCAGCTCGAGGCCGAGATCGACGCCCGCGGCACCATCCGCGCCCTCGGCGTCGCGGGTGGTGACGGGACCGTCGCGGCGGTCGCCTCGGTCGCCGCCGAGCGGGACCTGCCGCTCGCCCTGATCCCGGCCGGCACGCTGAACCACTTCGCCCGCGACATCGGCGTCCGCTCGATGCCCGACGCCGACGCGGCCACCGAGGTCGGCAACGCCGTCGGCATCGACCTCGGCGAGGTCGGGGTCGAGGGGCCCGACGGCCCGGCGCACCGCTGGTTCGTCAACACCGCGAGCCTCGGCGGCTACCCGGAGATGGTCCGGCTGCGCGAGAAGCTGCAGGAAAAGCACCCGAAGTGGCCCTCGGCCGCGATCGCGCTGACCCGGACGCTGCGCAACGCCAAGCCGCTGACCGTCCGGCTCAACGGCAAGCTCACCCAGGTCTGGCTGTTGTTCGTGGGCAACGGCACGTACGCGCCGAAGGGGTTCGCCCCCAGCAGGCGGCCCGCCCTCGACACCGGCCTGCTCGACGTCCGCTACCTGCGTGCCGACCTGCCGTACTCCCGCGCCCGGTTCCTGCTGGCCATGGTCACCCGCAGCCTCGCGGCCAGCCACGTCTACCAGGAGCTCGACGTCGCCGAGCTGGACGTCGAGCTGCTCGACGGCCACCGCCGCGTCGCCACCGACGGCGAGGTCGGCCCGCTCGGCAACCGGTTCCGCTTCAAGTCCCGCCCCAGCGCGCTCACCATCTACCGCCTTTAATCTGCGTTTACTTTCTCTCAACGAACCCACAGCGTCCCCTGGCTAGCGTCAAGATCGAGATGCGGGCCCTCCTGCCCGCAGCCAGGGGACGAGTGGGGTTTCGATGCGGTGGCACGCGGCGTGGTGCGGATGACCCCGCAGGTCGCGGTGGATCCGGTGCTGCCGGGCGACATCACCGCCCGCGCCCGTGATCTCGGGCCGTTCGAGTCGCCGTTCATCTGGCTCGCCTTCGCCACCGCCGCGGTCGCGGTGCTCGCCGCCGTGATCGCGCTCGCGCACCGGCGCCGCCTCCGCCGCTGGGGGTTCACCGCCTTCGGCGTCCTCGTGCTGCTGGCGGCGGTCACGGCGGTGAACAGCTACGTCGGATACGTGCGCACCTCCGACGACCTCGCCCGCCTGCTCCAGCGCGGCCCCGGCGTCGTCAACCTCGCCGGCCGCCTGCTCGACGACGACCGGGAAGCCCCGGAATCCGAATCCGAGCCGGCGCCCCACGGCGGCAGCGGCGTCGCGGCCGCCGGCCAGAAGATCGACGTCGTCCCGCTGCCCGACCCCGCGCACGGCGTGCCGTCGGGCAGCAACTACGTCATCCTGCCGGCCGGGTACGGCGACCCGGCCAACGCCGCCCGCCGCTACCCCGTCGTCTACCTGATCCACGGCTACCCGTTCGGCGGCCCGCGCGACTGGCTGACCTCCGGTGACGCGCCCGGCACCCTCCAGGCCCTGCAGCAGGCCAACGTCATCGCCCCGATGATCGTGGTCAGCGTGGACATGACCGCCGGCGTCCCCAGCACCGACTGGGAGTGCCTCGACGTCCCGGGCGGCCCGCAGCTGGAGACCTACCTCGCCCGCACCGTCGTCCCGGCGATCGACAGCCGCTACCGGACGCTGGCCGACCGCGCCCACCGCGCCCTCGGCGGCATGTCCGGCGGCGGCTTCGGCGCGCTCAACATCGGCCTGCACCACGTCGACGAGTTCGCCACCCTGGTCATCGCCCTGCCCTACGACGACCTCAACGACTCCGTCGGCGTCCTCGGCGGCGACCAGGCCGCCATCGCCGCCAACACCCCGCGCCGCTACCTGCCGACGATGAAGTTCCCCGCCCCGATCTCGGTGATGCTGGCCGTCGGCACCGGCGCGCCCACCGACGTCACGACCGCCCACCGCATCGCCGACGCCCTGCACGCCCGCGGCCAGGAGGCGGTCGTCCACGCCGAACGCGGCTTCAACCACACGTGGCACACCGCCCGGGCCACGCTGCCGTACCTGCTGGCCTTCGCCGACCAGACCTTCCGGCAGCCGTCCGCGGCGTCCTGAAGGCCGGGACGGGTCCCGGCACACCCCGCCTACGGTCACCGGGTGCGCCTCGGTCGCCTGGTTCTCGCCCTGTCCGCGGGACTGGCCGTCTCCGCGTGCGGAACACCGGACCCGCTGCCGTCCCGAGCCGTCCTGCTGGACGAGTACACCCGGTCGACCGCGGTCAAGAACGACCGGTTCACCGGCACCGGTTCGAGCGAAGCCCGGCTGCTGTTCCTCCGGGCGAACTACCGCCTCGAACGCCTCGACAGCGTGGTGCTGGGCGCGTTCCCCTGCGGCGACGGCAAACCGCCGAGCCCGCTGCCCTCCGACAAGCGCAAGGGAGGATTCGCGGCGTCAGCACGAGAAGCCGCGCAGCCCGCCCGCGGCCAGCCGTTCGTGGGCGGACCGCGTGTCCGCCCACGGCTCGGTGGACTTCACGGGCGGACCCCGCAGGCCATCGGTCGTCACCGGGCACACCCTGTCGACCTGCCATGGTGGCTGCTGGGCGGGAACGTCACCTTCGTCCTCGTGCTCACCGCCCTCTTCGGCTCCGGCGCCACCTGACCGCGGACGCGAAAACGGGGCGCGGTCACCGACCACGCCCCGTTTCGTACGGACTACTCGCCTTCGGGCTTCTCCGGCTCGTCACCCTGGGGGTCCGGCACCGGCAGCAGCGCGTCCAGCGCCGTTCCCGTCAGGCGGCGGAACGCGCGCCGCGGGCGGTCGCGGTCCAGGACCGCCACCTCCAGCTTGATCGGCGGGTCCGTCTCGCCGTTGCCGTTGGCCGACGCACTCGCCGCCGCCGACGAGGACGAAGAGGACGACGACGAGCCGGCCGACGACGTCGTCGCCGCGGCGGGCTGGATCGGCGTGCGCAACGCCGTCACCGCCACGCCGAGGGCCGCCTGCAGGTCCAGGCCGTCTTCGAACGTCTCCTTCAGCTTCGTGACGATCTTGTCGGCCTGGCCGCCCATCACGATGAACTGCGGCTCGTCGAAGATCGAGCCGTCGTAGGTCAGCCGGTACAGCTGGTCCTCCGCCGCGCTCGCGCCGACCTCCGCCACGCAGACCTCGACCTCGAAAGGCTTCAGCTGCTCGGTGAAGATGCTGCCCAGCGTCGCCGCGTACGCGTTCGCCAGCGCCCGCGCGCTCACATCACGCCGGTCGTACTGGTAGCCCTTGAGGTCCGCGTGCCGGATCCCGGCGACCCGCAGGTTCTCGAACTCGCTGTAGCGCCCGACGGCGGCGAAGCCGATCCGGTCGTAGATCTCGGACACCTTGTGCAGCGTCGCCGACGGGTTCTCCGCCACGAACAGCACGCCGCCCGCGTACTTCAGCACCACCACGCTCCGGCCGCGCGCGATGCCCTTGCGCGCCAGCTCGGAACGCTCCCGCATCAGCTGCTCGGGAGAGGCATACAACGGCATCGTCACGGTGTGCGCTCCAGGTCTTTCGGTGTTCCATCGTTCACTGGTTCAGCTCCGGCCCGCGTCAGGACAGCCGACGCTGCTGGCGCTCGATCCGCCCGGCGATCACGGCCTCCGCCACGGCGGCGGTCTCCGACTCCGGCAGCTGCACGGCGCCGTGCTCGGCGGTGATCGTCACGACGGACGGGAAGATCCGGCGCACCAGGTCCGGCAGGCCCGAAGCGGTGTCGTCGTCCGCCGCGTCGTACAGCGCCTCGACAGCCACCCGCGTGGCGTTCTCGACGTCGGCGTCCGGGTCGTGCAGCTTCTTGAGCGCGGATTTCGCGAACAGCGAACCCGAGCCGATCCCGGCGTACCCGCCGTTCTCCTCGTAGCGCCCGCCCGCGGCGTCGTACGAGACGATCCGGCCGGCGTGCCGCGCGTCCTCGGCCTCCAGGTCGTAGCCGACGAAGAGCGGGATCGCGGCCAGCCCGGCCATCGCCATCTCGAGGTTCGCCTTGACCATCCCGGCCAGCTTGTTCGTCTTGCCGTCCAGCGACAGCGAAACGCCCTCGATCTTCTCGTAGTGCGCGAGCTCCACGGCGTAGAGGCGCACCATCTCCACGGCCAGCCCGGCCGTGCCCGCGATGCCCACCGCCGAGTACTCGTCGGTGACGTGCACCTTCTCCATGTCGCGGCTCGCGATCAGGTTCCCCGACGTCGCCCGCCGGTCACCCGCGATCAGCACTCCGCTCGCGAAGGTCAGCGCGACGATCGTCGTCCCGTGCGGCACGCCCAGGTCGCCCGCACCACCGGACATCCGGCGCTCCGGAAGCAGTTCCGGCGCCTGCACCCGCAGGAAGTCGGAAAACGACGACGTCGCCGACGAGAAGTACGCCCCCGGCAGAGCGGGACCCGAGATGCCCCTGGTGTTGTCCATACGTGCTCAAAAATCCCATCTGTGCGGGCCTTGGCGGCCGTGGCCCCGCGTTCGGCGACCCCGGCCCGCACGGACCACGGTCACCACCACGCGGAACCCCCGGCCGCCGGCTGAACGGTCGGCAAGGGCGCGAACGCCCGAGCGGCTACTCGCCGCCCTTCTGGACGTAGGCCCGGACGAAGTCCTCGGCGTTCTCCTCCAGCACGTCGTCGATCTCGTCGAGGATCGTGTCGACGTCCTCGCCGAGCTTCTCGCGCCGTTCCTGACCCGCCGCGCCGGTGTCGTCGAACTCCTCGTCGGAGTCGCCGCCGCCGTGCTTTTCGATCTTTTCCTGGGCCATCTCGCCTCCCGGTGTGGCTGATGTTTCCTAGCCTACCCAGCGACCCCGACATTCGGGGTCACCGCCGCGATCCGCGTGCGTACCGCCTAGTCCGAACCGGTGAGTGCCTCCACCAGCTCCTCCGCCGTCGCCGCGTTGTCCAGCAGCTTGCCGACGTGCGCCTTGGTCCCGCGCAACGGCTCCAGCGTCGGGATCCGCACCAGCGACTCCTTGCCGACGTCGAAGATGACCGAATCCCAGGACGCCGCCGCGATCGAGCTCGCGTACTTCTCCAGCGCCCGGCCCCGGAAGTAGGCCCGCGTGTCCGACGGCGGCGTCGTGACGGCGGCCAGCACCTCTTCCTCGGTCACCAGCCGCTTCATCGAGCCCCGCGTGACCAGCCGGTTGTACAGGCCCTTCGCCAGCCGCACGTCCGAGTACTGCAGGTCCACCAGGCGCAGCCGCGGCGCGCCCCAGGCGAGGCTGTCCCGCTGGCGGTACCCCTCCAGCAGCCGCAGCTTCGCCGGCCAGTCCAGCCGGTCCGCGCACTCCTGCGGGTCCCGCGCCAGCGCGTCCAGGATCTCGCCCCAGACCCGCAGCACCTCCTTGGCGGCCTCGTCCGCGCCCGTGCGCTCCAGGTTCTGCGAAGCGATCTCGTGGTAGGCGAACTGCAGGTCCAGGCCGGTGTACTTCTTGCCGTTGGCCAGCGACACCTGCGCCTTGAGCGTCGGGTCGTGGCTGATCTGGTGCACGGCCTTGACCGGCTCGTCCAGCTTCAGGTCGTCGAACCGGATGCCGGACTCGATCAGGTCGAGCACCAGGGCCGTCGTGCCGACCTTGAGGTAGGTCGAGTACTCGGACATGTTCGCGTCGCCGATGATGACGTGCAGCCGCCGGTACTTGTCCGCGTCCGCGTGCGGCTCGTCGCGGGTGTTGATGATCCCGCGCTTCAGCGTCGTCTCCAGGCCGACCTCGACCTCGATGTAGTCCGCACGCTGGGAGAGCTGGAACCCGGCCTCTTCGCTCTGCTGCCCGATCCCGACCCGGCCCGACCCGGTGAAGACCTGCCGCGACACGAAGAACGGCGTCAGCCCGGCGATGATGGCGGTGAACGGCGTCGAGCGCGCGCAGAGGTAGTTCTCGTGCGTGCCGTAGCTGGCGCCCTTGCCGTCGACGTTGTTCTTGTACAGCTGGAGCGGGGGCTGCCCGGGCACGGACGCCGCCTTCAGCGCCGCCTCCTCCATCACCCGTTCGCCGGCCTTGTCCCAGATGACCGCGTCACGCGCGTTCGTCACCTCGGGCGCCGAGTACTCCGGGTGCGCGTGGTCGACGTACAGCCGCGCGCCGTTGGTCAGGATGACGTTCGCCGCACCCAGGTCCTCGACGTCCGGGTCGTGCCCCGGCCCGCCCGGGCCGGTCAGGTCGAACCCGCGCGCGTCCCGCAAGGGGGACTCCACCTCGTAGTCCCACCGGGCCCGCCGCGCTCGCGGGATGTCGGCCGCGGCCGCGTAGGCCAGCACGACCTGGGTCGAGGTGAGTACCGGGTTCGCCGTCGCGTCGCCCGGCACCGAGATGCCGTACTCGACTTCGGTTCCCATGATCCGCCGCATGTCCACCACCCTACGGGGTAGGCCTAGTGGAACGATGCACCCATGCCAGGCAGTGACGAACTCGTTGCCCTCTATGACCAGGCCGGCTCCGTCGTCGGCTCGACGCTGCGCAGCCGCCTCCGCAGCGAGGGCCTGTGGCACGCCGCCGGCGTCGTGCTGGTCCGTTCGGGTGACGGAAACGCGGTCTACATGCACCTCCGGACCCCCACGAAGGACGTGTTCCCGTCCACCTGGGACTGCTGGGCCGGCGGGGTCGTCGCCGCCGGCGAGTCACCGGCCGAATGCGCTCGCCGTGAACTGGCCGAAGAACTCGGCGTCCACGGGGTGGAACCCGTTCCGCTGTTCACGAAGGTGTACGACGACGGCCGCAACCGCTGCCACAACTTCGCCTTCGAGGTCCGCTGGGACGGCCCGATCCACCACCAGGCCGAAGAGATCGTCGAAGGCCGCTGGCTCCCGCTCGACGAGCTGCGCGCCTGGGTCGACGACCCGGCACCGGCACTCCCGTTCATCCCCGACGGCCGCGAAGGCGTCCAGGAGTGGTTCCGCCGCTACTGCTGAGCCGCCGGCGCCGTCAGCTTCGCCGCCATCGCGGGCAGCAGCCGCTTCGCCGCGTCGATCGCCCGCGATTCAGTGCTCGCCGAAACGGTCAGCCCGGACACGAGCGTGCCCCGCGCCAGCAGCACGGTGCACGTCTTGCCGTCGCACCAGGCCCGCTGACGCTCGACGCCCGCCTGGGCCGGGACGTCCACGGTGTGGCCGGTGCACTGCGCGTTCGCCACGATGTCGCCGGCCGAGCCGTCCGGGTACGCGGCGACCCGGTGCCGCAGCACCGAACCGCTCGGGTACCGCCAGCTCGCGGTCCGGCTGGTCGCCGACACGTCGTCCGTCAGGCAGCCCGACGCCGCGCCCGAGCCGGGCTGCACACCCTCTTCGGCGACGTCCTGATCGGACAGCAGCGCCCGCTCCGCGAGCAGTCCGGGGTCCGGCGCCGCCTGGGTGACCGGAGCCGCCTTCGGGGCCGGCGCCAGGGCTTCCGGCGTGGGCGCCGACTGCGTGGCCGACGAGACTGGATCGTCGTAGTACGTCTCGAGGTTGTTCGGGTCGGGGCCGTCGCACCCCGTGAGGCCGACCAACGCGACCGCGGCCAACGCAACCACCTGGCGATGACGCACCTGCTCCGGCCCTCCCGTAGTCCGACTGTGACTGCGCAGAGTAGTGCAGCCGGTCAGTCCCAGCCCAAAGAGGACCGGTGTCGCCAGTAGTCCCCCGCATCCTCCGCCAGCCCGGCCAGCGCGGCTTCCTCGTCGGTGCTCAGGGAAAGCATGGTGGCGCGCAGGTTCGCCTCGAGCTGCGGCGCGCTCGCCGGGCCGATGACCGCCGCGCCGGCCCAGTCGTTCGCCAGCACCGCCGCCACGGCGACCGCGTCCGGCCCGGTCCCGTGCGCCGCGGCGATGTCGAGCAGCGCCCGCGGCGCCTCGACCGCCAGCCGGCCGTTGGCCAGGGTTTCCTTGACCAGCACCCGTTTCCCGGCCGCGTGCGCCGCGGCCAGCGCGGGCCCCGCCGACGGCTCGAGGAGGTTCCACGTCGACTGCACCGACGAGAACACCGGCCGGCCGGCCACTTCCAGCGCGAACGCCCGCTCGATCGCGGCCGCCTGCGCCGGCCCCGACGTCGAGAACCCGACCGCGACGCCGTTCGCCGCCAGCTCCGCCAGCGCCTCGATCAGCGGCTCGTCGGTGAACAGCGGACTGTCCACAGTGAGCGAATGGACCTGGTAGAGGCTGACCCGGTCCCCCAGCAGCGCCAGGGTTTCCGCCCACTGCGCGGCGAACCGCGTCGCCGAGTGCTCCTTCACCTCGTGCACCTCGGCGTCGAGCCGCCAGCCGCCGACGTAGGCGTAGCCCCACTTGCTGGAGACGACGACGTCGCGGTGCCCGCGCTCGTCGAGCCAGCCGGCGAGGAACTCCTCCGAGCGCCCGTAGGACCGGGCGACGTCGACGTTGCGGATCCCCGCGGCGTAGGCGCCGTCGAGCACCGTGAACGTCGCGGCCCGCATCGACGCGACGTCCCGCACGGCCGGCAGCGCCCCGTCCCGGCCCAGGTTGATGTACGCGGGCCGGCCCAGCGCCGCCAGGCCGAGCGCGATGCGATCCACGCGATCCATGGGGGTACTCATCCGTTCTGCTTGTGCCGGAGGATGGCGAGCCACTGGCCGGCGGTCTGGGCCTGGCGGTGGAGCTTCTCGAGGCGGGCGGCCGGGGCCCGCACGTAGCCCTTGCCGAAGACCGGCGCGATCTGGCGCAGGCTGGCGCCGCCTTCGCGGGCGGCGAGCAGGGCCCAGTCGGAGGCGTCGGCGCAGGCCGCGGAGGCGCGGCGCAGCTCGCCGAGGATGTCGATGAGCTCCTGCGGGCCGACCTCCCCCGCTTCGACGGTGGCGGCGGTCGTCTCCAGCCAGGCCATGACGTCGGCTTCGGTGATGGGCGCGCGCGGCCGCCCGGTTTCTTCGCTCACAGCCGTGAAGTATAGGTCGTTATACGCCAAGGTCCGGGGACCCACGCGCCGATGTCGCATCGGAGTGTCGCGATGTGATCTACCATCGGAGAGGTGACGACGCGCGCCGAGGCCCCGCCGGAGGTCGAGCAGTTGCTCGACGTGTTCAAGGCGCTCGCGAACCCGGTGCGGCTGCGGATCCTCGGCTGGCTGCGGGATCCGGAGAAGAACTTCCTCGAGCAGCGCGGGGCGATGGTGGTCGACGAAGGGGTGTGCGTGACGCACATCCAGGAGAAGGCCGGCCTGGCCCAGTCGACCGTCTCGGCCTACATGGCGTCGCTGCAGCGCGCCGGGCTGGTCCGCGCGACGCGGCTCGGGAAGTGGACGCACTACCGCCGTGACGAAGAGCGGATCGCCCGGATCGTCGAGGTCCTCGGCCACTCGCTCTGACCACTCCCCTCCCCCGATGAGTTCCTGACGGTTGACTCATATCGAAGTTCTGCGATACTTCGATGCATGACCGCGATCGACAACATGCCCCTGGGGCGCTACGGGATCTGGACGTTCGACTTCGAGGACCAGCCGGCGAGCCTGGCCCGCGACACCGCGCAGGAGCTGGAAGACCTCGGCTGGCGGGCGGTCTGGATCCCCGAGCGCGACGGCCGGGAAGCCCTCACCCACGCCGGTTTCCTGCTTGCCTCGACCCGGCGCCTGGCCGTCGTCAACGGGATCGCCCAGATCTGGTCCCGCGAGCCGCGGTGGACGCGCGGCGCGGCCCTGCTGCTGGCCGACGCCTACCCGGACCGCCACCTGCTCGGTCTCGGCTTCGGCGCCGGGCGTCCCGGCACGACCAGCCCGCTGCGGGCGATGAACGACTACCTCGACGCCCTGGACACGGCCACCAACGCCAATCCCGCACCCGCCGCGCCGATGCGGCGCGTCCTGGCCGCGTACGGCCCGAAGATGCTCGAACTGGCCCGCGACCGCTCGGCCGGCGCCCACACCTACCACGTGACGCCGCGGCACACGGCGCAGGCGCGCGAGATCCTGGGCGAGCGCCCGTTCCTCGGCGTCGAGCACGCCGTCCTCTTCGAGACCGATCCGGCGCGGGCGCGCGAGATCGCCCGGGAGCACCTGCACCCCTACCTGACGCAGCGGTACAACGTGGCCAAGTTCCTCCGGCTCGGCTACACCGAAGCCGACATCGACGGCGGCCGCGGCAGTGACCGGATCGTCGACGACCTGGTGTTCTGGGGCGACCTCGACACGATCGCCTGCCGACTGGAGGAGCACCTCGACGCGGGCGCCGACCACGTCGGCGTCCAGGTCGTCGGGATCGAGCCCGGGCAGTCCGCGCTGCCGCACTGGCGGCGGCTGGCCGAGGCGCTGCTACCCGTCGGCGCCGTCGCGTAGCCCGAACCGCGCGGTGCAGTGCCAGACGCGCTTGAGGATCTGCGGATCGTGCGCGCCGGCCCGCACGGCGTCGCCGATGACGCGGGCGTCCAGCCACCCGTCTTCGGCGATCTCCTCGCCGGCCCGCACGACGTCCTCGCCGCGGAAGTCCGCGTGCTCGGCGAGCACCGCGACGGGCAGCCGGAAGCCGTGGTGCCACGACGTCGGGAACGGCAGCGCGGCGGCGGCCGCCTCGACGTCGGTCCCCCGGAACGCCGGGTCCAGCACCAGGGCCGCGACGTCGGTGTCCAGCCGGAGCGGGCCGTGCACGTGGGCCTCGACGTAGTCGTCGAGGACGTCCGCCGGCGCCTCGTCGGCGAGGGCCACCAGCGACATGTGGCCGGCCGTGCCGAAGTCGGCGGGCTCGCTGAAGCTGTCCGGGTAGCAGAAAGTCGTCCGCCGCAGCACGTCGCGCTTCAGCCGGAAGTGGGCCGAGCCGAACCGGACCGAGCCGCCGGCCGGGCGGCGGCGGTGGTTCAGCGCGCCGTACTTGGGCCGCCCCGACGGCGGCCCGTCGTCGTAGGCGCCGCCGAAGATCCGGTGCTCCCAGCGCCAGCGGTCGCCGCCCGGGTGGGCGGTCAAGCCGCCGTTGCTCGTGCCGGTCTCGAACTGCGAGCGGTAGACGCCGTCGTCGGCCAGGTGCCGCAGCAGCGGCACCCCGCCCACCAGCCGGTCCGGGTGGAAGTGCACGGTGACGTCCAGGTCCGCGGCGAGCGGCGGCCCCGACACCAGGCCGGCGACGTGCGCGAGCGCCCGCCGCCACGGCGGTTCTTCGTCGTTCGTAGCCCCCACGGGCTTGATCCTACCCCGGCGGTATAGGTCGTTATACACACGACGACGTCCGAAAATCGCTGGCTCCGGCGGCGGTCGCCCGGCTTGACTGCGCGTCATGGGTTTCGGGGTCACGGTGCGGTTCGGCTTGCTCGCGGCCGTGTGGGGCGCGAGCTTCCTGTTCATCAAGGTGGGCCTCGACGGCCTCTCCCCCGCGCAGGTCGCGCTGGCCCGGGTCTCACTGGGCGCGCTGGCGCTGGCCGCGGTGCTGCTGGTCCGCCGCCGGGCGCTCCCCCGCGATCTCGCGCTGTGGGGCCACCTCGTCGTCGTGTCGGTGCTGCTGTGCGTGGTGCCGTTCCTGCTGTTCTCGTGGGCGGAACAGTACATTTCGTCCGGTTTGGCCAGCATCTTCAACGCGACGACGCCGCTGATCACGATGCTGCTGGCCGCAGCCGCCCTGCCCGAGGAGCGGTTCACGCCGCCGCGGGTGCTCGGCCTGCTGCTCGGGTTCCTGGGCGTGCTCACGATCGTCGGGGTGTGGCACGGCGTCGACGTGTCGCACCAGCTGACCGCGCAGCTCGCTTGTCTCGGCGCCACCACGTGTTACGGCGCGTGCTTCGTCTACATGCGCCGGTTCGTCTCGCCGCGCGGGGCGGACCCGGTCGTCGTCGCGTTCGGGCAGACGGCGTCGGCGACGGTCATCCTCGGGCTGCTGGCGCCGGCGATCGCGGTGACGCCGATCCACCCGACGCTGCCGGTCGTGCTGAGCACGGTGGCGCTCGGCGTCTTCGGCACGGGCCTGGCTTATGTCTGGAACGTCCGGATCATCGCGGCCTGGGGCGCGGCGAACGCGTCGGCGGTGACCTACCTCACACCGGTCGTCGGCGTGCTGCTGGGCGTGGCGGTCCTGGACGAACCGGTGAGCTGGAACCAGCCCGCCGGCGCGATCCTGGTGGTGCTGGGCATTCTCGCCGCGCACGGCCGGCTGCGCGTCCGCCGCAAGGCCGCACTGCCGGCGCCCGAAGGGGAGCTGGTCCGGGACTGACCCCGGACACGCCGGTGGGGCGGTCGCCGCAGCGACCGCCCCACCGGGATGTTCGATCTACAGGTACTGACCGGTGTTCGTGGCGGTGTCGATCGCCCGCCCCGAGTCCGTGTTCTTTCCGGTGACGAGCGTGCGGATGTACACGATCCGCTCGCCCTTCTTGCCGGAGATCCGGGCCCAGTCGTCCGGGTTGGTGGTGTTCGGCAGGTCCTCGTTCTCCGCGAACTCGTCGACGATCGCGTCCAGCAGGTGCTGCACGCGCAGGCCGGGCTGGTTGGTCTCCAGCACGGACTTGATCGCCGACTTCTTCGCCCGGTCCACGATGTTCTGGATCATCGCGCCCGAGTTGAAGTCGCGGAAGTACAGGACTTCCTTGTCCCCGTTGGCGTAGGTCACCTCGAGGAACCGGTTCTCGTCGCTCTCCTCGTACATGCGCTCGACGGTGTGCTGGATCATCGCGTCGAACGTCGCCTTGGCGTCGCCGCCGAACTCGGCGAGGTCGTCCGCGTGGATCGGCAGGCCTTCGGCCAGGTACTTGGAGAAGATGTCCTTCGCGCCTTCGGCGTCCGGACGCTCGATCTTGATCTTGACGTCGAGCCGGCCCGGCCGCAGGATCGCCGGGTCGATCATGTCCTCACGGTTCGAGGCACCGATGACGATGACGTTTTCCAAGCCTTCGACGCCGTCGATCTCGGAGAGCAGCTGCGGGACGATCGTGGTCTCCACATCGGACGAAACGCCCGATCCACGGGTCCGGAAGATCGAGTCCATCTCGTCGAAGAACACGATCACCGGGGTGCCCTCGGAGGCCTTCTCCCGCGCCCGCTGGAAGATCAAGCGGATGTGCCGCTCGGTCTCCCCGACGAACTTGTTGAGCAGCTCGGGACCCTTGATGTTCAGGAAGTAGGACTTCCCGTCCTCGTTGTCGCCCCGCGCCGCCGCCACCTTCTTGGCCAGCGAGTTCGCGACCGCCTTGGCGATGAGCGTCTTGCCGCAGCCCGGCGGGCCGTAGAGCAGGACGCCCTTCGGCGGGCGCAGCTGGTACTCCTGGTAGAGGTCGGCGTGCAGGAACGGCAGTTCGACCGCGTCCCTGATCTGCTCGATCTGCCGGGTGAGGCCACCGATGTCCTCGTAGCGGACGTCGGGCACCTCCTCCAGCACCAGGTCTTCGACTTCCGCCTTCGGCACGCGCTCGTACGCGTAACCGGCCTTGGAGTCGACCAGGAGCGAGTCGCCGGGCTTCAGCGGCTGCTCCGCCAGCAGATCGGAGAGCAGCACAACCCGCTCTTCGTCCGCGTGCCCGACCACGAGCGCACGAGGGCTGGCGCCCTCGACGTCCGGTGCGAGCACCTCGCGCAACGCGCACACCTCGCCGGTGCGCTCGAAGTCGCCGCCCTCGACCACGGTCAGGGCTTCGTTGAGGCGCAGCGCCTGGCCGCGTCGCAACGACGAAATCTCCACCGCGGGCGAAACCGACACCCGCATCTTCCGGCCGGCCGTGAACACGTCCACCGTGTTGTCCTCGTACGACGTGACGAACACGCCGTACCCGGACGGTGGCTGGGCCAGCCGGTCGACCTCTTCACGGAGAGCGAGGAGCTGTCCTCGCGCTTCGCGCAGGGTTTCGACCAGTTTGGTGTTCCGCTCGGTGAGCTGGCTCACCCTTTCCGACGCCTCGGCGAGCCGCTGTTCGAGAACGCGGTTCTGCCTCGGCGAGTCGGTCAGCTTGCGGCGCAGCAGCGCCACTTCCTCTTCGAGAAAGCGGATCTGCCTTGCCTGCTCGTCCGCCGTCGTCCCAGCTCCGGATGTTGCTGAAGGGTCGGCCTCCTCGCGCCGACCTCCGGGAAGGTCATGATGCATCGGGCACCTCCTCGGAGTGCTTTTCATTCCACGGTACCGGCGATCACCGACAAGAAAAGGCCTTTCCGCATCACAAGATCGGCGCGTCGCGGTTTCTTCACCTGGTCCAGCACGGACATTCCTGCAGCACAAGGGGCCATTTGTGTGCCGTGACACGGGGTCGGAACGGGGTCTTCCGGAGCTGGACGAACCAAGCACGCAGGGAGTACCCCGTCCCCGGGAGGCCCAACCGTGCCGAAGCCGGGCATTTCCGGCCAGTTGCGCCCTAACCGCGCGGCGAGCACGCGCGGTGACTAGCATCGGGCCGACGCGGCCACCGGATGGCCGAATCTCGTCGTGGGAACGCTAGGGGGCATCACACATGACCTACCCGCCGCAGCAACCGGGCGGCTACGGCCAGCAGCCCGGCGGCTACGGGCAGCAGCCCGGGCCCTACGGTCAGCAGCCGGGCGGCTACCCCCAGAGCGGACCCCAGTCCCAGCCGGGCTACGGCGGCACGCAGCAGTTCGGCCAGCCGGATCCCTACGGCCAGCAGCCGCAGCAGGGCGGCTACCCGCCCCAGCCGGGCGCTCAGCCCCCGTACGGCGGCCAGCAGGACCAGTGGGGCCAGCAGCAGCCGGGCGGGTACGACCCGAACCAGCAGAACTACGGCGGCTACGACCCGTACGGCGGCGGTGGCGGCGGCTTCGGTGACGGGCCGCCGCCCAAGAAGAAGAAAACCGGGCTCATCATCGGCATCGCCGTGGGCGCGGTCATCGTCGTCGGCGGTGGCGTGACGGCGCTGGTGCTGGCCCTCAACGGGGACGACAGCACCACGGCCGCGCCGCCGGCGAGCAGCAGCTCCCCCGCGCCGACGTCGGCGCCGAAGACCACCCCGAAGAAGAGCACCACGCCGAGCAGCCCGTCGACGAAGACCACGAAGCCGGTCGGCGGCCCCGCCCCCGGCGGCAAGCCCAGCTCGCAGGAGCTGTTCGCCTCGACGATCGACGCGTACAACGCGGGTGACGAGAAGGCGCTCGGCGACGTCATCTGCCGCAGCGTCTACGAAGGCACGACCGGCCAGATCCCCAAGGTGACGGTGAAGCTCACCGAAGACCCGAAGGACGTCGGCGACAAGTCCACGGTCCGCTACTCGGCCACCGACGGCGCGGCGACCAAGGTCGGCACGATGTCGGCGGCCAAGGAGTCCGGTCTCTGGTGCCTGTCCAACGTCAAGGCGGACGGCTCGTGAGGCCGCGCCGGCGGTGAACCGCGCGCTCACCGCCGGGCTCGTGCTGGCCGGTGTGGCGGTCGCAGGTGTCGTGCTGGGACTGCTGCTCGTGGCGCCGTCCGGCAGCACGCCCCCGCCGTCGGCCACGCCGCCCGCGCCGGCCCGCACGTCCACGGCCCCGCCCCCGGACGCCGTCGACGCGGCGGCGGTGAAGGTGCTGGCCGACGCGATCGTCGCCGCGATCTCCCGGCACGACTCGGCGGCGTTCGGCGAGCTCACCTGCCGCCCGCAGACCACCGAGGCCCTGGCCGGGCTGCAGCGGACGTGGGACGCGGCGGGCGAGGTGAAGGCGAGCCTGCCGAAACCCCCGGAACTGCGCGGCGAGTCGGCGACGGCGGTGGTGCACGTCGAGGCCGCGGGCGGCACGAAGGACACCCCGTTCCCGCTGCACAAGGAGAGCGGGAAGTGGTGCGTGCCGGGCTAGCTCAGCCCTTGCCCTTGGCCGGGCGCCGCGACACGCGCGGGGAGACGGTGCCGTCCGCCAGCCGGCGCGCCGTCAGCAGGAACGCCGTGTGCGCCACCATGCGGTGGTCGGGGCGGACCGCCAGGCCGACCACGTGCCACGGTCGCATCAGCGTCTCCCACGACTCCGGCTCGGTCCAGCACTGCTGCTCGCGCAACGACTCCGTGACGCGCGAAAGCTGCGTGACCGTCGCGACGTAGACCGTCAGCACGCCGCCGGGGACGAGGTGCGCGGCGACGTTCGGGAGCTGGTCCCACGGGGCCAGCATGTCCAGCACGACCCGGTCGACCTCGCCCTCGTGCGTGGCCAGGTCCGCGACCGTGAGCGTCCAGTTCGCCGGCTTCTCGCCGAAGAACTTCACGACGTTGTGCTCGGCGTGGACCGCGTGGTCGTCGCGGATCTCGTACGAGCTCACCTGCCCGGCCGGGCCGACCGCGCGCAGCAGCGAGCACGTCAGCGCGCCGGAACCGGCGCCCGCCTCGAGCACCCGCGCGCCCGGGAAGATGTCGCCCCACATGACGATCTGGGCGGCGTCCTTCGGGTAGATCACCTGCGCGCCGCGGGGCATCGAGAGCACGTAGTCCGGCAGCAGCGGGCGCAGCGCCAGGTACGTCGAGCCGCCCACCGAAGTCACGACCGAGCCTTCGGGACGGCCGATGAGGTCGTCGTGGGCGAGGCCGCCGCGGTGGGTGTGGTACTCACCGCCGTCGGCCAGCGTCAGGGTGTAGTGCCGCCCCTTCGAGTCGGTCAACTGCACCCGATCACCCGCACGAAACGGTCCGCTGACCGACAACACTTCCTCCAGTACCCCGAATGGCCTCTTGCCGTTTGACCGACGACAGATCTTCGCAGGCCGCCCGGGCCGCGGGGTCAGCGGGTACGGCGGTTCAGCGCGGCGCGCAGGTCGTCCCGGCGCAGCACGCCCGCCGGGCGGCCTTCGTCGTCGACCACGAGGAACTGCCACGCCGGGGTCTCGCGGACCCGCTCGACGATCTCCTCCCCCGGCTCGGAGGCCAGCAGGACGGTCTCGGCGCGGATCGGCTCGGCCGCCAGCTCGGCCGGCGCGTGCGGCGACGTGCTCGCCAGCCGCTCCGCCGCGCCCTCGTCCAGCAACCCGGCCGCGACGCCGTCCGCGCGGACCAGCACCACGCCCCGGCCCGCCGACGCGGCCAGCGCGTCCGACACCGGGCTCTCCGCCGGCAGCTGCAGCACGGGCCGGACCAGCTCGCCCAGCACCAGGCCCTCGGGCCAGCCGCGCCGCCGTTCGGCGGCCAGCTCGGACCGCGCGCCGAGGATGACGAACCACGCCGTGACGACGCAGACACCGAGGCGCAGCCAGCGGTCGGGACTGGCCGTCGCGAGGCCCCACAGGGCCCACACGAGCAGTCCCGCCGCCACGACCGCACCGCCGCCCACCGCGGCGCGGGTGCCCTTGGCGCGGATGCCGGTGGCCGCCCAGACGCCGGCGCGGACCAGCCGGCCGCCGTCGAGCGGGAGGCCGGGCAGGAGGTTGAACACGCCGACGGCGAGGTTCGCCACGGAGCATTCGGCGATCAGCAGCCAGACCGCGCCGCCCGGCGGCACGGCGAACATCAGCAGCCCGCAGAACCCGCCCAGCACCAGCGACACCGCCGGGCCGGCCGCGGCCACCAGGCCTTCGTCGCTCGGCCGTTTCGGGGTGCGGGCGACCTCGGACAGCCCGCCGAGGAGGAACAAGCGCAGGCGCCGCACCGGGATGCCCAGCCGCAACGCGACGAGGCAGTGGCCGAGCTCGTGGGCGAGCACCGACAACCCCAGCAGCAGCGCGAACGCCGCGGCCAGCAGCCACGACATCAGCGTCGAGACGTCCGGGAGCAGCCGCCCGACCAGCGGCGCGTACAGGACGACGACGATCAGCGAGCCGATCCACCAGGACGGCGCCAGCAGCACCGGGACACCGGCGACGCGGAACAGCACGAGGCCGCCGCCGTCCCCGAGGACGGCCTGCCGGGAGCCCCCGGTGCCCTGCTCACTGGTCGCGGCCATGCCGCAGAGCCTAGAGCCCCCGGTGTCAGGAGCGGGTGATCCGGCCCCGCCCGCGACCGGGTCGTGTAACCGGCGACCCGACCCTCCAGGTACGCGAACCGGCTGTCCGGGCACGCGAACCGACCGTCCGGGTACGCGAGTTCGCCGTACGGGTGCCGGTGCCGGGCGTTGCGGTCGCCGGAACTGTCGGACCCCGGCGTTACGCTCTGCCCATGCCCGACGCCGACACTGTCACCACGGACCCGCCCACCCCCATGGACGCCGCGGACTCCGCCGTCGCCACGCGGGTGCGGCGGCGGCCCGCGTTGTCACCGTCCCGGGCCAGTGACTTCAAGCAGTGCCCGCTGCTCTACCGGTTCCGCGCGGTCGACCGGCTGCCGGAGGTCCCGACGAAGGCTCAGCTGCGCGGCACGCTCGTCCACTCGGTACTGGAACGGCTCTTCGCGCTGCCCGCCGGCGAACGGGTGCCGCCGAAGGCCCGCGAACTGCTGGGCCCGGCGTGGACCGAGCTGTCCGAGGACCGTCCGGAGTGGACCGAGCTGTTCGACGCCGCGAAGCCGGACGACCACGCCGACTGGCTGCGGTCGGCCGAGAAGCTGCTGGACGCCTACTTCGGCCTCGAAGACCCGCGGCGGCTCGAACCGGAGGCCTGCGAGCTGCACGTCGAGATCGAGCTCGGCTCGGGCGTGCTGCTGCGCGGCTACATCGACCGCGTCGACGTCGCGCCCACCGGCGAGATCCGGGTCGTCGACTACAAGACCGGCGCCGCGCCGCGGGAAATCGGCGAAGCCAAGGCGATGTTCCAGATGAAGTTCTACGCCGTGGTGCTGTGGCGGCTGCGCGGGATCGTGCCGCGCCAGCTGAAGCTGATGTACCTGACCGACGGCCAGTCGCTGGCCTACACCCCGGACGAGGCCGAGCTGATCCGCTTCGAGCGGACCCTGGAAGCCATCTGGCAGGCCATCCTCAAGGCGGGCAAGACCGGCGACTTCCGGCCGAACAAGAGCAAGCTGTGCAACTGGTGCGACCACCAGGCGCACTGCCCCGAGTACGGCGGCACCCCACCGGCGTACCCCGGCTGGCCGGAACCCGACGCCGGCGAAGAGACGCCGCTGGACCGGGCCGACTGATGGCCGACGCGTTCTACGTCCCCCACGGCGAGGGCCGGTTCACCGCGACCGCGCACACGGCCGGGCCGTGGACCCCGGACTCCCAGCACTTCGGGCCGCCGTCGGCGCTGCTGGTCCGGGCACTCGAAAACGTCGAACCGCACCACCCAGCGGAGCTCGCGCGGGTGACCGTCGAGATCCTCGGCCCGGCACCGGTGACCGAGCTGCTGGTGCGCGCCCGGGTGGAGCGGCCCGGCCGGTCGGTGGAGCTGCTGCAAGCCGAGCTGGCGACGAGCGAGCGGGTCGTCGCGCGCGCGTCGGCGTGGCGCATCGCGACGTCCGACACCGCGGCGGTGAGCACCGACGGCGGCCCGCTGCTGCCGGCACCGGACACCGTGGCGGAGTCGGCCTGGCCGGAAGGCTGGAACGGCGGCTACCTCGACGCGCTGGAGTGGCGCGCGGTCCGCGGCGGCATGGACGTGCCCGGTTCGGCCGCGGTGTGGGCCCGCCAGCGCGTCCCGCTGGTCGACGGCGAGGAGCCGAGCGGGCTGCAGCGGCTGTTCGCGGTCGCCGACTCCGGCAACGGCGTGTCCAACTACCTCGACCCGCGGCAGTGGTGGTTCATCAACTCCGAGCTCACCGTGCACCTGCGCCGGCCGCCTGCGGGCGAGTGGATCGGCCTCGACGCCGTCACGCTGGTCGGCAAGCACGGCGTCGGCACGGCGACGAGCATCCTGCACGACGGCGACGGTCCGGTGGCCACCGGCGCGCAGGCGCTGATGGTGCGTCCGCGACAGGCCGGGGGCGGATAGCCAACCACAACGGGCCCGCATCCAATAACCTTCGCGGAACGACCGACATGAGGAGCGCTCCGGCATGCAGATCACCTCGGTGGTCAACCAGAAGGGCGGGGTCGGCAAGACCTCGCTGAGCGTCGGCACCGCGGCGGCCTTGGCCGAGCGCGGCCGGCGGGTGCTGCTGGTCGACCTCGACCCGCAGGGCCACGCGACGACCGAGATGCTCGGCCTGGCCGAGGTCCGCGGGGACGCGCCGACCCTGGCGAAAGCCCTGGCCAAGAAGTGGAAGGGGCCGATCGAAGACCTCGTCGTGCCGCATCCGCGCAGCAACCTCGGCCGCGGCGGCGCGCTCGACGTCATCCCGACGTCGCCGGGGATGTTCGACCTGATCCGGCGGCTCGACTCGTTCCGCGTGCCGGGCTGGCAGCTGGCCCGGGTCATCCAGTTCGCCAACTACGACCACTGCATCATCGACTGCCCGCCGGCGCTCGACGTGCTGACGAACAACGCGCTGGCGGCGTCGCACGGGATACTGGTCCCGGTGCAGCCGGACAAGACGAGCATCCGCGCGCTGCGGCTGCTGGCGGATCAGGTGCGCTACGTCGAGCAGACCGTCGGCCGGCAGCCGCTGTCGTGGTTCGGGCTGGTGCCGAGCCTCTACCGGCGGCCGATCTCGCACTACGCGGCCGCGGCGCTGCAGGAGATGTACGAGTTCGGCATCCCGATGCTGTCGCACCTGCCGCTGGGCGTGGTGATGAACGAGGCCGCCGCCC
Organism: Amycolatopsis sp. NBC_01307; assembly: GCF_035975215.1. Taxonomy (NCBI): domain Bacteria; kingdom Bacillati; phylum Actinomycetota; class Actinomycetes; order Pseudonocardiales; family Pseudonocardiaceae; genus Amycolatopsis; species Amycolatopsis sp. NBC_01307. The sequence continues at coordinate 3,281,842 of NZ_CP108403.1, forward strand.
ACGGCGTCCCGGTGACGACCTACGCCCCGGAAACGCTGCAGGCGCTGTCGTTCCGCGAGATCGCGGGCACGCTCGACACGTACCTGGAGCAGAACTCGGCGCCCGCGGTGATCCCGGCGGACGAGGAGTTCGTCTTCGAGGACTTCATCTCCGAGGTCTCGGTGGCCCGCAACGCCAACGACAACGGCGCCCGCAAGGGCCTCTACGACCTGCTGCCCAAGAAGCCGCACCGCCCCCGCTGACCCCGTCGTGAGTGGTAATGCGGGTTCTAACCCGCATTACCACTCACGACCGGTGGGACTCAGAGGCGGCAGGAGCGGATGTCCGAGGCCAGGATCGCCTTCGCGCCCACCTCGGCCAGCTCGTCCATGACGCGGTTGACGTCCTTGCGCGAGACCATCGCGCGCACCGCCACCCAGTCGTCGTCGGCGAGCGGGGCCACCGTCGGCGACTCCAGGCCCGGCGTGATGGCGATGGCGCGCTCGACGAGCGTCCGCGGGCAGTCGTAGTCCAGCATCAGGTACTGCTGGGCGAACACGACCCCGCGCAGCCGCGCCGCGAGCTGGCTCTTCGCCTTGCTCTGCTCGGTGCCCTTGCGCTGCAGCAGCACGGCTTCCGACACGCAGATCGGGTCGCCGAAGGCCACCAGGTTGTTCTGGCGCAGCGAGCGGCCGGACTCGACGACGTCGGCGATCGCGTCCGCGACCCCGAGCTGGATCGAGATCTCGACCGCGCCGTCGAGGCGGATCACCTCGGCGGTGACGCCGTGACGGGCGAGGTCCTCGCGCACCAGCCGCGGGTACGACGTGGCGAGCCGCTTGCCCTGCAGGTCGGCCGGCTTCCAGTCCTGGCCCGCCGGGGCCGCGTAGCGGAACGTCGAGCCGCCGAAACCGAGGGCCTGGATCTCCTCGACCGGCGCGCCCGAGTCGAGCGCGAGGTCGCGGCCGGTGATGCCGAGGTCGAGGTCGCCGGAGCCGACGTAGATCGCGATGTCCTTGGGGCGCAGAAAGAAGAACTCGACCTCGTTTACCGTGTCGAGGATCGTCAGGTCGCGCTGCTCATGCCGCTTCCGGTAGCCCGCCTCGCCGAGCATCTCCGTCGCCGTGGCGGCGAGGGCTCCCTTGTTCGGCACGGCAACACGCAGCATTTCGCTTCTCTCCTCGTTCAGCGAGCGGTGGACCACCCGTCACAGGTAGCGGTAGACGTCCTCGGTCGACAGACCGCGGCCGAGCATCAGCACCTGCAGCCGGTACAGCAGCTGGGAGATCTCCTCGGCGAGCCGGTCGTCTGACTCGTGCTCGGCGGCGATCCACACCTCGCCGGCTTCCTCCAGCACCTTCTTGCCTTGGGCGTGCACTCCGGCGTCCAGGGCGGCGACGGTGCCGGACCCGTCGGGACGGGTACGCGCGCGCTCGGCAAGCTCCGCGAACAGCTCATCGAAGGTCTTCACGGTCTGCAGATCCTTCCACCCCGGCCGGGGTGACGCCGCCCCGGGCCGGTCCCGGTGCCGCCGATGTCACACCTCCGTGGACATCGGCTCCCGAAGGGTGGGATCGACGCTGGTCAGAAGCGGGCTTCGTGCTCCTGTTCGAAGTCGAGCAGATAGCGCTTCCGTTCGAGGCCGCCGCCGTAGCCGGTCAGCGAACCACTCGCGCCGACGACGCGGTGGCAGGGAACGATGATGCTGACCGGGTTCTTGCCGTTGGCCAGCCCGACCGCGCGCGACGCCGTGGGCTGCCCCAGCCGGTCGGCCAGCTCGCCGTAGGAAGTGGTGCTGCCGTAAGGGATCTCCCGCAGCGCGGCCCAGACCCGTTGCTGGAACGGCGTGCCGACGAAGGTGAGCGGCACCTCGAACTCGTGGCGCTGCCCGGCGAAGTACTCCTTCAGCTCGGTTTCGGCCCGCACGAAGATCTCCGCGCCCGGGTCGGGTTCGCCGAACGTGAGCTCGTCCGGGCGATGGCGCTGCTGGACCATGTACAGCCCGCAGAGCGCGTTGCCCTGGGCGACGAGGGTGAGCGGGCCGCACGGGCTGTCCACCACCGTGTGGGAACGCATGATTCTCCTGTCGTGGGTGGGTCAGGCGGCGGGCATGCGGTTGATGGCGTGGTCGCCGGTGGCCCACAGGTGCTGGGTGGCGTACGCGCGCCACGGGCGCCACGCCGCGGACCGCGCGACGACGGCCGCCGGGCCGCCGAGGCCGAGCGTCTCCGCCGCGTACTTGATGCCGAGATCGGTGGGCAGGAACGCGTCCGGGTCGCCGAGCGAGCGCATCGCGATGCTCTCGACGGTCCACGGCCCGAAGCCGGGCAACGCGTTCAGCGCGGCGCGGGTCCCGGCCCAGTCGCTGCCCGCGCCGAGGTCGAGGCCGCCGCCGGTCAGCGCCTCGACCAGGGCGAGCAGCGTGCGACGGCGGCTGCGCGGCATGGCGAGCGTCTCCGGGTCCAGGTCGGCCAGCGCCTCGGGAGACGGGAAAAGGTGCGTCAGGCCGCCTTCGGGGTCCTCGATCGGGGTGCCGTGCGCGACGACGAGCCGGGCGGCGTGGGTGCGCGCGGCGGCCGTCGACACCTGCTGGCCGAGCACCGCGCGGACGGCGAACTCGGCGCCGTCGACCGTGCGCGGGACGCGCCGGCCCGGCGCGGCCGCGACCAGCGGGGCCAGCAGCGGGTCGGTGGCGAGCTGGCCGTCGACGGCTTCCGGGTCCGCGTCGAGGTCGAGCAGACGGCGGCAGCGGCTGGTGGCGGCCGGGAGGTCGCGCAGGTCGGACAGGGTCAATCGGCAGGCGATGTGACCGGCGGCGGAGTCTCCGGGACGCAGCGCGACGACGCCGTGCCCGCGTGGCAGCCGCAGCGTGCGGCGGTAGGCGCCGTCGCGCCACTCCTCCACGCCCGGCACGCCGGTGGCCACCAGGTGCCCGAACAGGTTGTCCGGGCAGAGCGGCTTGCGGAACGGCAGCCGCAGCTCGATCGCCCCGGCCGCGGCGCCCGGCTTGCTCTTGGCCCGGGTGCGCAGCTCGGTCGGCGAGAGGGCGAACACCTCGCGGACGGTGTCGTTGAACGTCCGGATGCTGCCGAACCCGGCGGCCAGGGCCAGCTCGGTCATCGGCAGCGTGGTCGTCTCGATGAGCGTCCGCGCGGTCTGCGCGCGCTGGGCCCGGGCCAGGGCCAGCGGCCCGGCGCCGAGTTCCGCCAGTACCTGGCGCTCGACCTGCCGGACGCTGTAGCCGAGGCGGGCGGCGAGGCCGCGGACGCCTTCGGTGTCGACGACGCCGTCGGCGATCAGCCGCATCGCCCGGGCGACGAGGTCCGCGCGCTCGTTCCACAGCGGCGAGCCCGGGCTGGCGTCCGGGCGGCAGCGCTTGCACGCCCGGAAGCCGGCCTGCTGGGCGGCCGCGGCGCTCGGGTAGAAGGTCATGTTCCGCGGTTTGGGCGGCACCACCGGGCAGCTGGGCCGGCAGTAGATCCGGGTCGTCACGACCGCCGTGAAGAACCACCCGTCGAACCGGGCGTCCTTCGCCTGCACGGCCCGCACGCACCGCTCGAAGTCCTCGTGCACGCCCCCAGCATCGCCGAGTCCGCGCGCCCCGGCTAGCGGAAAAGCGACATGGGGGTGCTCAGCCGAGCAGAGCCGTCAGCGCCCGCGCGTCGACACCCACGAGCGTGTCGCGGAAGACGCGCCGCTCCCCCGGCTCGACGTCGACGTCGTTCGGGATCACCAGCACCGTGCAGCCGGCGGCGACCGCCGACGCGGTGCCCGGCGGCGAGTCCTCGATCGCGACACAGCGCCCGGGCGCGACGCCGAGCAGCTCGGCGGCCTTGAGGTACGGGCGCGGGTGCGGCTTGTTGAACCCCTCGACCTCGTCGCCGCACACGGAGACGTCGAAGAACTCGCGGCCGATGGTGTTCAGCGCCAGCTCGGTCAGGTCCCGCTCGGTGGAGGTGACCAGGGCCGAACGCAGGCCCGCCGCGCGCACGGCGGCCAGCACTTCGCGGGCGCCGGGGCGCCACGGCAGCGCGTCGTCGAACAGCCCGGCCGTGCGGCGCCGGATCAGCACGCCCGCTTCGACGATCGCCTCCGGCGTCACCTCACGGCCGGCGACCTCGAGCAGGCAGGCGGCCGTGTCGTCCATGTTGGACCCGACGAGCGTCATCCGCGTCTCTTCGGAGAGCTTGCCGCCCAGGGCTTCCGCCGTCTCGTACAGCGCGACGTCCCACAGCTTCTCGGAATCGACCAGTGTTCCGTCCATGTCGAACAACACGGCGTCGAGACCGTCCACAGTGGATCCTCTCCGGGGTCGGGTGGTGAAGTGCCGGGGTTTCCGCTCCGGGCGCGGTCCCCGCACTCCACGGTAGCCGAGCCGGGAGAACTCCTCGACGGCCAACGGGGCGGCTGAGGCGCCCGCCACACCGCCGGGAGGAAGGCCGGCGCTGCGCCGTCCGGACGGGTGACGCCGGTAAACGGCGGCGACAGGCCGCCGGACGTGCTGAACAGCCTGGGCCCGGTGGTCGTAGGCTGGTCCGGTGAGTGAGCCCGTCGACGAGACCCCGCGGCCGCCTGGCGACCGCCCCGAACCCTCCCGGCCCTTGATGGTGGTCGCCTTCGAAGGCTGGAACGACGCAGGTGACGCGGCCAGCCGCGCCGTGGAGCACCTGCAGCTCAACTGGGACGCCACACCACTGGCCGAGCTGGAACCGGACGACTACTACGACTTCCAGGTCAGCAGGCCCACGGTCCGCATGGTCGACGGCGTCACCCGCCGCGTCGACTGGCCGACGACGACGTTGTCGGTGTGCCGCCCCGACGGGTTCGACCGCGACGTGGTCCTCGTGCAGGGCCCCGAGCCGAACATGCGCTGGCGCGCCTTCTGCGCCGAACTGCTCGAGCACATCCAGCAGCTGGACGTCGCGACCGTGGTGACACTGGGCGCGCTGCTCGCCGACACGGCGCACACCCGGCCCGTCCCGGTCACCGGGACGGCGTACGACAAGGACACCGCGTCGCTCTACGGGCTCGACCTGAACAACTACCAGGGCCCGACCGGCATCGTCGGGATCCTGCAGGACTACTGCGTCCAGGCCGGCATCCCGGCCGTCTCGATCTGGGCCGCGGTGCCGCACTACGTGTCGCACCCGCCGTCCCCGAAGGCGACGCTGGCGCTGCTGCACAAGCTGGAGGACATCCTCGACGTCGAGATCCCGCTGGGCGCGCTGCCGGAGCAGTCCGAGGAGTGGCAGCGCACGGTCAGCGAGATGGCCGACGAGGACGAAGAGATCAGCGAGTACGTCCGCGGGCTCGAGGAGCGCGGCGACGCGCAGACCGAGGTCGCGGAGCAGGACGTCAGCGGCGACAAGATCGCCGCCGAGTTCGAGCGCTACCTGCGCCGCCGCGGCCGCGGCGGCAACGGGGGCCAGGAAGGCTTCGGCCTCCGCTGAGTCACTTGCGCCAGGTCACTTGAGCCAGCTGGTGGCGAACGCCCGGGCGGGGTTCGCCACCAGCATGGCCGTGACGACGTCGCCGCCGAGCACCTTGGTGAGCCGCGGCGCGAGCGTCGAGAGCAGGTAGGACGCCCCCGGCTGCCGCCGGGCCGCGGCGGTCGTCGTGTCGCCGCCCAGCAGGATCTGCCCGCCGTGGCCGGCCTCGACGAGCGCTTCCAGGCCGTCGAAGAGCTGCCAGTCGGTCGCGTGGTTGGCCCGGGACGGGCCGTCGAACCCGAGGAAGACGCCGGTCTCGGCGATCTCACGCTGGATGCGCACGTCGGGGTTGCGGTTGAGGTGCCCGAGGATCACGCTCTCCGGCGGCACGTCCAGCTGCTCGCACAGCAGGTGGACAGTCTCGAGCGCCGCGGTCCCGAGCTCCAGGTGCACGGCGATCGTGGCCCCGGTCTCCTGCTGGGCGACCGCGGCGGCGGTCATGGTCAGCCGCGCGTGGGAGTCGATCGAGTGGAACGCGCCGGCGACCTTGACCAGCCCGGCGCGCGGGCCGGTGCGCGGCTCGTCCGGCAGGTCGGCGGGCTGGGTGCCCTCGGTCAGGTCGGCGACGAACTCGCGCACGAGGTCGTCGGTCACCCGGTCGAGGATCGCCGGGTCGTAGTGCTCCGCGCGGTGCAGGCCGGTGGCCGCGACCACGTGCACACCGAGCTCCTGTGACATCCAAGCGAGCTCCCGGGTCCGGCGCGTGAGGCCGTACGGCGTCCACTGGACGAGCGCCGAGCCGCCCCACACCTTGAACTCGAGGAGCGCTTCCGTGGCGGCGCTCGGGTCGTCCAGCTCCTGGCCCGGCAGCAGCTTCGAGGCGAAGAAGAGGTGGTCGTGCGCGTTCGTCACGCCCAGCTCGGCCGGATCGATGTCACCCAGCACCGTCCGGACCTGCGGGTCAGCGGTCATGCCGTCGAGTGTAACGGCTGACCCGTTACAATGCGAGCATGCCCGACGACCACGCCTTCCGCTTCGACAGCGGCGCCCCCTGGCTCGACCTCATGGCCACCCGCGGCCGCCACTTCGGGGCGAGCCCGGTGGAACGGATGCCGACGCGGGACCGGCTGGCCGAGTGGCTCGCCGAAGTCGGGTTGACGCCGCTCGCGCTGGTCACCGACGCCGACGTCGAGGCGGCGCACCGGCTGCGCGAGGCGCTGCGCGAACTGGCGCTCGGCGTGGTCGACGGGGTCGCGCCGCGAGCCGATCAGGTGCGGTCGCTGACGACGTTCTTCCGGGCCGAGCCGATGCACCTGGCCGCGCTCGACCGGCTCCACCGCAGCGCTCCGGCGACGGTGGCCGACGCCTTGAGCAGGCTCGCGCTGCAGGCGGCCGACTGGCTCACCGGCCCCCTGCGCGCCGACCTGCGTGCCTGCCCGGAGCAGGACTGCCGGGGCGTGTTCGCCGACCCGGGCGGGCGACGCCGCTGGTGCCCCTCCCCGGCGTGCGCCAGCCGCGGCCGCGTCCGAGCACTCAGGGAGCGCCGCCGCGCCGAGTCCTGACGACTGCACCCGCGCCGGTCCGCGCGACCGACCGGAGGTCGCCGACCGAAACCTCGGTCGCACTGACCGGCCCGACGTGACCGCGATCCGGGCGCAGGCCGAGGTGTCCGTCCGCGGCGATGACGTCGACCGGGACCCGCGCGGCGCCAGATCCGGCCCTACTCATTCGGGTGAACCCGGATGCGGAGGTCGTAACTCCGGAACACTTTCTCGGCGAAAGTGCGGCTCGCGGCGGGTCAGGAGGGCCAGAGGATGCGGCGCATCGGCACCGCGCCCCGGGCGCGCTTGCGCCACTCGCGCGGGTAACCCAGCGAGACCTCTTCGAAGCGGACGCCGTCGGCTTCGGTGGTGCGCGGGATGTGCAGGTGGCCGTACACCGCGATCTCCGCGCGGTAGCGCAGGTGCCAGTCCTCGGTCTTGGTCGAACCGCACCACAATGCGAACTCCGGCCAGTACAGCGGCGCGGTCGGGTGGCGGTGCAGCGGCCAGTGCGACATCAGGATCGTGCCGTGGTCCTGGGGGATCGCGTCGAGCCGCTCGGTGCTGATCTTCAGCCGGTCGGCGCACCAGGCCTGGCGGCTGGGGTACGGGTCCGGGTGCAGGAAGTACTCGTCGGTGCAGACCACGCCGGCCTCGCGGGCCTGGCGCAGCGCCTCCTCCAGCGACTTGCCCTCCGCCGCCGGGGTCCGCCAGCTGTAGTCGTAGAGCAGGAACAGCGGCGCGATCGTCAGCGGCCGCGAACCGTGCTGCCACACCGGGTACTCGTCCTCGGGGGTGAGGACGCCGATCTCGCGGCACCCCTCGACGAGGTGCTCGTAGCGCGCCTGGCCGCGCAGCTGGCACTCGTCGGTCTTCGTGGTCCACAGCTCGTGGTTGCCCGGCACCCAGACGACCTTCGCGAACCGCTCGCGCAACGTCTTCAGCGTCGCGATCGTGACGTCGGCCCGCTCGGCGACGTCGCCCGCCACGAGCAGCCAGTCTTCGGGCGTCTCGGGCACGACGGAGTCGAGGATCGGGCCGTTGCCCTCGTGGGTCACGTGGAGGTCGCTGGTGGCGAAGAGGTGCGGCACCCCTCCACCGTAGCCACCACCGTTTCCCCGACGTCCCCGAACCGGGTGATTCGGCGGGTTTTCCGCACGAGCACCAGGACGCCGGCGAGGACGTAGACCCCGGCCTGGACGTCCAGCAGCACCGCGGGCCCGGTCGTCGCGACCAGGGTCCCGGCCGCCAGCGCGCCGAGGGTGCTGAACGTCGCCATCACGGCGAACGTCGTGCTCAGCACCCGGCCCGCCCGCTCCGGCGCGACCGCGCTCTGGATCTCCGACAGCACGCCGGCGCCGACGACCACGCCGGGGGCGCCCACCAGCACGAACAACCCCACGTAGACGCCCAGCGCGGTCGTCGCCAGCGCCAGGTTCCAGATCACCGCGGAGACCAGGCCCAGCACGATCGAGCCCCAGCCCAGCAGCCTGGCCGGCGCCACCCGGCGCGCCACGGTCGCGATGGCGAAGCCTGCCGCGAGCCCGCCGACCGCCTGCACGCCGCGCAGCAGGCCCGCGTCGGCCTCGCTGCCGCCGAGCACCTGCAGCACGAACACCACGAACAGCACCAGGAACATGCCCTGGGCCAGCGAGGTGAGCACCACGGCGAGCCCGGTCCGCCACAACCGGCGGTTGTGCGTCAGTTCCCGCAGCCCGTCCAGCCACGCCTGCACCACCGGTTCGGGTGCCGCGGCCGGCATGGGCGCGCTCACCCGGCGGAACGGCTTCGCCAGCAGGCCTGCGGCCACGACCAGCACGATCAGGTAGCCGGTGATGACGTCCGCGAGTCCCCCGAAGCCCAGCAGCGCGCCCCCGGCCCAGCCGCCGGCCAGCCGGGCGACGCTGCCGTTGACGCTCATCAGCCCGTTCGCGCCGGTGACCTCCTCGACGCCGACCAGCTCCGGGACCAGCGCGTTGCGCGTCGGCTCGAACACCGACGCGAGCGCCGCCTGGGCGGCCATCACCGCGTACACGACGGCGATCCCCGGCTCGGCCAGCAGCGGCAGCGCGACGACGGCAAGGCCGCAGCAGACGCCGAACAGCACCGCCCGCCGGTTCCAGCGGTCGGCGACCACGCCGGCGACCGGGCTGAGCAGCACCGCGGGCAGCAGGCCCAGCACGATGCTCAACGCCGTCGACGCCGCGGACCCGGTGCGCTGGAAGACGTAGACCGGCAGCGCGACCTGCAGCATCCACTCGGCCGTCTCGCCGAAGAACGCGGCCACCCACAACCGCGCGAACGCGGGTACCCCCAGCAGCTGCTTCATTCCTCCGCCTTCCCCGAGTGTTCGATGCGCGGGAACGCGCGCACGCCGACGTGCACCGGGCGCGCGCCGGGCGGCACGTCCGTCCGAATCGCGCCGACGTAGGGCCGGACCAGGGCGTCGATCGCGTGCGAGAGCCGGGTCAGCTCCTCCGGCGTGACGCGCAGCGAGTAGCTGCTCAGCCCGGCCGCGGACCGCCACGCCGGGTCGAGGTCGTCCAGCGAGTCGAGGTAGCGCTGGGTCAGCTCCTGCTCGTTGGCGAGGCTCGCGCCGACCACCCCGAGCTGGGCCGCCCGGCGGACCGGGTCGTCGTCGATGTCGCCGAGGTCGAGCCCGACCTGCCGGGCCCGCCACGGGCGCTCCCGGCCGTCTTCGGCGTCCGCCCGCTCGACCAGGCCGTACTGCGCGAGCTGCCGCAGGTGCCAGCTGCAGTTGGAGGCGGTCGACCCGACGGCCTCCGCGCACTCGCTCGCGGTGCGCGGCCCGACGGAGGTCAGGTGGTGCAGCAGCGCCGACCGCAGCGGGTGCGACAGCGCCCGCAGCAGTTCGACGTCCTCGACCCGCTTGCGCGGCGGCAGCTCGGCCATCGGTCACCTATCTGAAAGGATCGTTTCGAAAGTGTTCTTTCATAGTTGATCCCGCCTGTGGGTTTGTCAATCGGCTCCGCTATCGTTCGCCGGGCAGCGACTGCGCGAAGCAGTGACTGCGTCGTCACCGAACCTGGGATGGATGTTGCCCGACCAGCGCGAACTCGCCACCGCCGCCGCCCTCGCCCTCCCCCGGTTCGTGGGGTCGACCGCGCTCTTCCACGCCGCGGTCGCCGAGCGGATGGCCGTCACGCCCACCGAGCTGCACTGCCTGCACCTGCTCCACGGCGGCGTCAGCGACTCCCCGACCGAGCTCGCCCGGCTGCTGGGCATGACCACCGGCGCGTTCACCCGGCTGCTCGACCGGATGGCGCTGCACCGGCTCGCCGAGCGCGCGCCCGACCCCGCCGACCGGCGCCGGCTCGTCGTCCGGCCGCTGCCGGACCGGATGGCCGAGCTCGCGGAGCTGTACGCGCCGATGGCCCGGTTCGTGGGCGAGCGCCTGGCCCACCTGGACCGGCGCCAGCTCACCGCCCTGCTCGGGTTCCTCACGGACGGCACCGCCGCGGCCGAACGCTCGACCACGCAGCTGCCGGATGTGACCCAGGCCATATCGAGTTGACTAACTCTACAGTCGTTGCGTTAACCTGGCTCCACTATGAAGAACTGATCGCGCCCATCCCGCTTCCGAGGCGGCACCCGGTCGAGCCGACGCTCCCGCGTGCCACGACGCCCGGCGGGATATCCGCATCTTCTCCTCCGGGCTCGGTGATCGCGCATGTCCACTCCCATTTTTCCGTTGCTGGCCAAGGACGTCGTCTTCGGCTACGGCACCCGCGTGGTGCTCGACGGCGTCTCGCTGACCGCGTCCGCCGGCCAGCGCCTCGGCCTGGTCGGTGAGAACGGCACCGGCAAGTCCACCCTGCTGCGACTGCTCGCCGGGCTCGAAGAACCCCGCTCCGGCGAGGTCCTGCGCGGTCCGGACGTCGGGTTCCTGCTGCAGGAACTGCCTTTCACGCCGGACGCGACGTTCGCCGACGTCGTCGACGACGCCCTCGCCGAGATCCGCGCCGCCACGGTCCGGCTCGACGAGCTGACCACGGCGATGACCGCGCGGCCCGACGACGCGGCCGTGCTCGACGAGTACGGCCGGGTCCTGGAGTGGGCGCAGGCCCACGACCTGTGGGACGCCGACCGCCGCGCGAAGCTCGTCTGCGACGGGCTCGGCCTCGGTGGCATCGAGCCGGACCGGCGCCTCGGCACGATGTCCGGCGGGCAGCGCTCGCGGCTCGGGCTGGCCGCGCTGCTGATCCGGCGGCCGGAGACGCTGCTGCTGGACGAGCCGACCAACCACCTCGACGACGCCGCGATGGAGTTCCTGGAGCGCCACCTCGCGGAGCTGACCGGGGTCGTGGTGCTGTCCTCGCACGACCGCGTCTTCCTCGACGCGGTGTGCACGGACATCGTCGACCTCGACCCGGCCGCGGCCGACAGCCAGGCCGGCGGCGCCGTCCGCTACGGCGGCAGCTACACCGGCTACCTCGGGCACAAGAAGGCCGAGCGGGCGCGCTGGGAGCAGCGCTTCGCCGACGAGCAGGAGGAACTGAAGGAGCTGCGCGAGACGGTCGCCGTCACCGCGCGGAACGTCGCCTACGGCCGGGCGCCCCGGGACAACGACAAGTTCATCCACCACTTCAAGGGCGCCCGCGTCCAGAAGACGATCTCACGGCGGGTGCGCGACGCCGAGCAGCGGCTCGTGCACCTCGAACGCGACCAGGTGCGCAAACCCCCGGCGCCACTGCGGTTCCGGGCCGCGTTCACCGGCCGCTCGGCGGGCGACGGCCCGGCGATCTCGGTGCGGGAGCTGGACGTCCCGGGCCGGCTGCACCTGCCGCGCCTCGACGTCGACGGCTCGGCCCGGCTGCTCGTCACCGGCGGGAACGGGGCCGGGAAGTCGACGCTGCTGTCCGTCCTGGCGGGACAGCTGACGCCGGCGGGCGGCACGGTCCACTTCGGACACGGGGTGCGCGTCGGCCTGCTGGAGCAGGACGTCGTGTTCCCGGACCCGGCGCGGACCGCGCACCAGGTGTACCGCGACGCGCTCGGCGAGGACGCTCCCCCGCTGAGCCGGCTGGGCCTGCTGGCCTCCCGCGACCTGGGACTACCCGTCGGCGCGCTTTCGGTCGGTCAACGCCGCCGGCTGGCGCTGGCGGTCCTGCTCGCCGAACCGCCGGACGTGCTGCTGCTGGACGAGCCGACGAACCACGTTTCGCTGACCCTGGCGGAAGAGCTGTTCGCCGCGCTCGACACGGCACCGGGCGCCGTCGTCATCGCGTCCCACGACCGCTGGCTGCGCCGGGACTGGGCGGGCGACCACCTGGAGCTGGCCGCTGGCCACCCCGCCGCGGTATAGGCCGTTATACACAGTCCGTGAATGCCACATTGAGGGACACTATGTCCCTCAATGTGGCATTCACGGCTTTCAGAGGGTGATGCCGAGCAGGGCGTCGACCGCGATGCGGATCAGGCCGGGGGCCGTGGGGTCGGTGCCGTCGCGGCGTAGCGCCTCGTTGGCCCACGAGTCGATCGCCGCGAGGGCCTTCGGCGTGTCGAGGTCGTCGGAGAGGTGGTCGCGCAGCCGCGTGATCGTGTCCTCGGCGGCCGGGCCGGTCGCGAGGGAGACGGCCTCGCGCCAGCGGGCCAGCCGCGTCTGGGCCTCGGCGAGCAGGGAATCCGACCACGGGCGGTCGCCGCGGTAGTGGCCGGCGAACAGGGCCAGCCGGATCGCACCCGGGTCGACCTTGTCGGCGCGCAGCCGTGAGACGAACACCAGGTTCCCGCGCGACTTGGACATCTTCTCGCCGTCGAGCCCGATCATGCCGGCGTGCACGTAGTGGCGGGCGAACTGGCCGTCCTTGGCCACCGCCTCGGCGTGCGCCGCGCTGTACTCGTGGTGCGGGAAGATCAGGTCGGAGCCGCCGCCCTGGAGGTCGAAGCCGAGGCCGAGGCGGTTGACGGCGATCGCGCTGCACTCGATGTGCCAGCCCGGGCGGCCGGCGCCGAGCTCGGACTCCCACGACGGCTCACCCTCGCGGGCGACCCGCCACAGCAGCGCGTCCAGCGGGTGGCGCTTGCCCACCCGGTCGGGGTCGCCGCCGCGCTCGGCGAAGAGCTTCGCCATGGTCTCGGCGTCGTAGTTGGACTCGTAGCCGAACTTCCCGGTCGCCGTGTGGTCGAAGTACACGTCCGGGTGGTCGGCGTCGTCGGCCCGGTACGCGCTGCCGTTGGCCAGCAGCTTCGCGATCACCTCGACGATCTCCGGGATGCTCTCCACCGCGCCGACGAACTGCTTCGGCGGGATCACCCGCAGCGCGGTCATGTCCTCGCGGAACAACGCCGTCTCGCGCATGCCCAGCACGACCCAGTCGTCCTGGTCGCGCGCGGCGCGCTCCAGCAGCGGCTCGTCGATGTCCGTGACGTTCTGCACGTAGTGGACGTCGTGCCCGTTGTCCCGCCAGATCCGGTTCACCAGGTCGAAGGCGAGGTACGTCGCGGCGTGCCCGAGGTGCGTGGCGTCGTAGGGCGTGATGCCGCAGACGTACATCCGGGCGGTGGCGCCGGGTGCGGTCGGGCGGATCTGCCCGGTGGCCGTGTCGTGGAGCCGCAGCGGGCGGGGGGTGCCGGGGATGCGGGGCACGTCGACCGATGACCAAGTCTGCATACCCTCGACTGTAAGCGTTCCTCCCGCCACCCTCCCGCCCGGTGGGACACGTCCCCCACCCGGGGCAGTGCTAGCCCCGGCGCACCGCGTTCGCCCTGATGGCGTCGCGGACGAACGCGCCGGCGCCTGAGCGCTGCTCGTCCTCGCGGACCAGGAAGCCCAGCTGCACCGGTTCGGTGACGTACAGCTCACCGATCCGTTGCTGGGTCTCGTACGAGCACTCCCCCATCGCCCGGCCGAGCATCACCCGGTGCTCCTCGGCCAGGTCCATGGCCTCGGCGCTGTCCGGCGCGGCACCGGCGTCGAGGACGGCGTTCAGCCGGCCCACCCACTCCTGCCGCGCCGCCTCGCCCGCGGCCAAGTCCTCCTTGGACAGTGCCGGCGCGCCCCGCCACTCGGGCGTGCTCCCCCAGCGCTGCGCCGCTTCCTCCGCGTAACCGTCCGGCTCCTGGAAGCCACCGAACACTTCGAACTTCTCCTCGGGCGTCAACGCGTTGCCCATGGCTCTCGCCTCCATCACACGATCGACGGCCGCGACCATCCGCCCCAGCTCGCCCATCCGCGCCACCAGCAGCTCCCGCTGCCGTTCGAGGTGCGCGTCGGCGTCGATGCCGGGGTCGTCGACGAGGGTCGCGATCGTCTCGAGGGGAAACCCGAGCTCCCGGTAGAACAGGATGCGCTGCAGCCGGTCGAGGTCGTCGTCGCCGTAGCTGCGGTACCCCGACGCCGTCCGCCCGCTCGGGCGGAGCAGGCCGATCTCGTCGTAGTGGTGCAGCGTCCGGACGGTGACCCCGGCGAGTGCGGCGACCTTGCCCACGGGATGCCCCATCGTTTCCCCTCCTCTGCGGCCGGTGTGGCCCTTGCCCGGACCACGGTGGTGCCTCACGCGACGTCAGGGTCAAGCGTCACCCTTCCGTAGCCCGCCCCGCGCCGCCCGCGCGGTTAACCTGACTCGGGTGAAGGCCGAGGTGACGCTGGGTGTCGCGGGTGCGGTGATCGCCTTGGTCGCGGCGCTCATCGCGTACCTGCGGCTGCGCCGGACCCCGGCCCGGGACCGGCCTTCGCCCGCGGTCACCCGGCTCGTCCTCGGCGACCTCCCCCGTGCGCCGCTCTCGGCGGTGCGCCGCGGCCCGCTGCTGGCCCGGATCGACGACGCCTTCGACGGCGGCGGGTTCTGCGTCCTGCTCGGCGGGCGCGGGGCCGGCAAGACCCACCTCGCCGCCGCGTACGCCCACGCGGCCGCCGCCGACGGACGGTCCACGGTGGTCTGGGTCAGCGCCGAGGATCCCGCGAACATCGTCCGGGCGTACGCCGAACTGGCCCGCCGGGCCGGGCAGGCCGACGCCGTCGTCGACGCCGAAGCCGCCGCGCGCACCGGGATGGCGTGGCTGGACACCGTCGAGCGGCCGGTCGTCGTGTTCGACAACGCGACCGATCCCGACGCGCTCAACCGGTGGCTGCCCGCCCGCGCCCGCGTGCTCGTCACGAGCACCGTGCAGGCCTTCGAGATCCTCGGCGGCACCGTCGCGGTCGGCGGGTTCGACGAGGACGAGGCCGTCGGCTTCCTGTGCGCGAGGTCGGGCCGGGAACCCGATGAGGCCGCGGCCGGCGTCGTGCGCGAGCTGGGCGGCCTGCCGCTGGCGCTCGCCCAGGCCGGCGGGGTCATCCGGCGGCAGCGCCTCACGTTCGCGACCTACCTGGAACGGCTGTCGCACGCGCCGCTCAACGCGCTGCTGGAGCGGGTGCCCGGCGAGGGGTACCCCGCTCGCGTCGAGGACACGGCGCTGGAGTCGCTGCGGGCGGTGACGGCCCGGGACGGGCGGGCGCGGGCGATCGCCGAGTTCGTCGCCCTCCTCGCGCCCCGGGGCGTCCGGCGCGAGCTGGCGCACCGGCTCGGCCCCGATCCGGTCGCGGTCGACGCCGCGCTCGGGGCCCTGACGGGCGCCTCCATCGCCGGCTTCGACGTCAGCGGCGAGATCATCACCATGCACCGGCTCACCCAGCGGGCCGTCCTGAGCCGGCTGCACGCCGAGGAACGCCTGGCGGCCACCCTCGATCGGGCCTTCGACGCGCTGGAGCAGGAAACCGGGGGCTCGGACGAGAGCGACGGCTCCGCACCCGACGACCTGGCCGAGCACGTCGGCGCGGTGTGGCGGACCTTCCGCGCGCTGCCGTCGGTCGAGCTGACGCCGCGGCTCGAGCGGATCCTGCGGCTGCGGCGCTGGTCGGTGGGCCACCTCGCGGCGGCGGGCGCCCTCGCCGAAGCGCGGGCGCTGGGGCGGGAGGTGCTGGCCGACCACGACGCCTACCTGCTCGCCGGGCACGCCGACGTCGACCGCGCGGTGCGATCGCTGCGGCTGGTCTGCGTCCGCGGCGAGCGGACCGGCGAAGCGGTGGCCCTTTCCGAGCGGCTCGTCGAGCGCCGGACCCGCTGGTACGGCGAGGACGACGTGCGCACGCTCGGCGCCCGCAATTCACTCGGCTACGACCACGAGTGCCACGGGCAGCTCGACCGGGCGATCGCCGTGCACCGCGGCAACCTCGCCGACGTGGTGCGGGTGGCCGGGCCCGACCACCAGACGGCGCTCCACGCCCGGGTCAACCTCGGCAGCGCGCTCCGGTCGGCCGGTGAGCTCGCGGCGGCGGTGCCGGTGTTCGAGGAGAACCTGCGGGAGAACGTCCGGGTGCACGGGCCGGATCACCCGTCGACGGTCAACGCACGGGGCGAGCTGGCCCGCACCTACGTCCGGTGCGGGCGGGTCACCGAGGGGATCGCGCTGCACGAGGAGAACGCGGCCCGGACCGACACGCCGTGGTGGGGGCAGTACCGCGCGGCCGCCTACCAGGCCGCCGGGCGCCACGGCGACGCGATCGGGCTGCTGCGGCGGCTGCGCGACACCGCCGAGCGCGAGCAGCCGGCCGACAGCCTCGAAACGGTGCGGGTGCGGCTCTTCCTGGCCCGGGCGCTGCTGGACGCCGGGAAGGCCAAGGAGGCGCTGGAGCTGTTCGAGCGCACGGCCGGCGACCGGACCCGGCTGCTCGGCCCGGACCACACGGGCACGCTCAACGCCCGGCGCAACCTCGGCCTGGCGTTGGCGCGGGCCGGCAAGCCGGGCCCGGCACGCGAGACGCTCACCGCCGTCACCGCCGACTACCAGCGAGTGCTCGGACCGGCGCACCCGTACAGCCGGCAGGCCGGGCGCGATCTCGCCGGGCTGACGGCGCCGGTCCGGCACCGCCGGGTGCGCCGCTAACCGGACCCGGCGGTGTCGTCAGCGGCGCCGGGTGCGCAGGTAGTCGCCCACCACCGCCGCGCCCAGGCCGTCCAGGTCCGGGGCCACCACCCGGCCGCCCGAGCGGCGGGCGATGACGTCCACGAACGCCGTCAGCCGCGGGTCGTCGCCGAGGCGGAACACCGTCACCGACGCACCCAGCTTGGCCAGTCGGTCCACTTCGGACAGTGTCTTGTGGAGGGTCTGCGGCTGCGGCGGGTAGTCGAAGACGGCCTCGCCGTCCGGTTCCAGGTGCGCGGTCGGCTCGCCGTCGGTGACCATCAGGACCACCGGCTGGGCGTCGGGATGACGGCGCAGGTGGCGCCCGGCCAGCAGCAGCGCGTGGTGGGCGTTGGTGCCCTGCTCCCACGCGCCCTCCAGCCCGACCAGCTCCGGCAGCTCCATCGACGTCGCGTAGCGGCCGAAGGTGATCAGCTGCAGCGCGTCGTTGCGGAACCGGGTGGTGATCAGCTGGTGCAGCGCCAGCGCGGTGCGCTTCATCGGCAGCCAGCGGCCCTCCGAGACCATCGACCACGACGTGTCGACCAGCAACGCCACCGCGGCCCGGGACCGGTGCTCGGTCTCGACCACTTCGACGTCCTCGACGTCCAGCCGGACCGCGGACTCCCCCACCGACACCGAGCGCAGCACGGCGTTGCGGATCGTCCGCGGCACGTCCCAGGGCTGCATGTCCCCGAACCGCCACGGCCGTGACGCGCCGGTCGGCTCGCCCGCCGCGCCCGCCGACTCGGTCTCGCGGTCGCCGGACTTGCCGCGCAACGCGTTCACGATGTCCGACAGCGCCGTCTCGCCCAGGCGCCGCAACGCCTTGGGCGACAACCGGAGCGACCCGTCGGCGGCGCGTTCGAACAGGCCCTGGCGGCGCAGCTCACGCTCCAGTTCGGACAGTCGCCGGGCGTCGACGCCGGCGTCCTTGCCGAGCTGGCTCTCGAGCGCTTCCAGGTCGATGTCGTCCAGGCTCGCGCCGGGGTAGGACTGGCCCAGCTGCTCGGCCAGCGCGTCCAGCTCGGCGAGGTCGGCCATCGCCTGGGCGCCTTCACCCATGCCGAGCGGGTTCTTGCCGCGGAAGCGTTCCGACGACGTCCAGTCCTCACCCGGCCGGGCCGCGCGCAGCTGGGCGTCCAGATTGGACAGTTGCTGCGCGAGACGCGGGTCGCCGAAGGCCTGCTGGGTCAGCTCGGCCAGCTCCGCGCGCTGCTCGGCGGACATCGAGTTGAGCATCCGCTGGGCCGCGGCGGACCGGGCCGCGAGGGCGTCGATCAGCTCTTCGACGTTCTGCGGGTTCTCCGGGAAGTACTCGCCGTGCTTGCCCATGAAGTCGTCGAAGCGCTCCTGGATGTCCTCGGCGCCCTGGGCGTGCGCCGAGAGGAGATCGTTGAGATCCGAGAGCATCTCGTTGATCCGCTCGACGTCCTCGGGCCCGGCGTTCTGCAGCGCCTGCTTCATGCCCTGGAACCGGGACTCCATCAGCTCCTGGCCGAGCAGGTCACGGATCTTCTGGTAGTTCTCCCGGCCCTGTTCGGAACGCCAGTCGTACTCGGACAGCTCGTTGACGGCCGCGGCCGTGCCGGGCGGCAGGGCGTCCAGCTGGGCCTCGCGGAAGCGGGCGTCGTCGTCCGGGTCGGGGAACAGCTCGCGCCGTTCGGCTTCGAGGGCGTCCTGCAGGAGGCGCTGGACCTCCTGCAGGGTGCCGTCGAGGTTGTTGCGCCGCTGGATCTGCGAGCGGCGCTGCCACAGGCGCCGGGTCAGCTCGTCGAGCCCCGAGGTGCGGTCGGTGCCCCGGCGCAGCAGCTCCTCCAGCGCGGCGCGCGGGGACGAGCCGGCCATCACGTCGCGGCCGATCTCGTCGAGCGCGTCGTGCAGGTCGGCCGGCGGCGCGAGCGGGTCCGGCCCGTCGTGGAACGGGCCGTAGGAGTAGCCGTCGGGGAGCGGGACCGCGGTCATCGGCCGTAGACGGTGGTCGTGTCGTCGGAGTCCTTGGCGAGCCGTCGCGCCAGGAACAGCGATTCGAGGGCGAGTTCGACGGCGGCCGCGATCCGGCCGGCGGGTTCGTCGGGCGAGACGCCGGCGCGCGCGGCGACCTCGTGCAGAACCGGCAGCTCCGGCAGCGCCTTGAGGACGTCCTCGCCCGGCACGCGCTCGCCGGTGGCGACGAGGTGGCCGTCGGCGACCGCGTCGGCCAGCGGGCGCAGGTCGAGGCCGGCGAAGCGCTCGCGGGCGGTCTCGGCGATCGCCCGGCGCAGCAGGTGCACGAGGTGCTCGACCTCGCGGCCCTCCTCGCCCGGCTCGAACTCGATCTTGCCGCGCAGCACCGACGGCACCGCGTCGAGGTCGACCGGCCGGGCCACGGCGGGTTCCTCGCCGGTCAGCGCCGAACGGCGCAGGGCCGCGGCCGCCACGGTCTCGGCCGCCGCGACGGCGAACCGCGCGGAAACACCGGAGCGCTGGTCGATGACCGGCGACTCGCGGAGGTTCCGGACGAACCGGGCGATGACCTCCAGCAGCGGCTCGCCCACTTCCGCGACGAGGTGGGCCTCCTGCCGGACGACGGCGACCTCGGACTCGACGTCCAGCGGGTAGTGCGTGCGGATCTCGGCGCCGAAGCGGTCCTTCAGCGGGGTGATGATCCGGCCGCGGTTGGTGTAGTCCTCGGGGTTCGCGGTGGCGACGAGCAGGACGTCCAGGGGCAGCCGCAGCGTGTAGCCGCGGACCTGGATGTCGCGCTCCTCCATCACGTTGAGCAGCGCGACCTGGATGCGCTCGGCGAGGTCGGGCAGCTCGTTGATGGCGACGATGCCGCGGTGGGCGCGCGGGACCAGGCCGAAGTGGATGGTCTCGGGGTCGCCCAGGCTGCGGCCTTCGGCGACCTTCACCGGGTCGACGTCGCCGATCAGGTCGCCGACCGAGGTGTCCGGCGTGGCCAGCTTCTCGGTGTAGCGCTCGGAGCGGTGGCGCCAGGCCACGGGCAGGTCGTCGCCGAGCTCGGCCGCGCGCCGCAGCGACGCGGGCGTGATCGGCTGCAGCGGGTGCTCGCCCAGCTCGGAGCCCTCGATGACGGGCGTCCACTCGTCGAGGAGCCCGGAGAGGGTGCGGAGCAGGCGGGTCTTGCCCTGGCCGCGCTCGCCGAGCAGGACGACGTCGTGGCCGGCCAGCAGCGCGCGTTCGAGCTGCGGCAGCACCGTGCGGGAGAACCCGACGATGCCCGGCCAGGCGTCGACCCCCGTGCGGAGGGCGGTCAGCAGGTTGTCGTGGATCTCTTGCGCGATGGGCCGCGGCTCGTACCCGGCCGCGCGCAGGGCCCCGGCGGTGCGGGGAAGATCGTCTGGAACTACGTTCACCCGTTCGACG
This sequence comes from Amycolatopsis sp. NBC_01307, assembly GCF_035975215.1. NCBI lineage: Bacteria > Bacillati > Actinomycetota > Actinomycetes > Pseudonocardiales > Pseudonocardiaceae > Amycolatopsis > Amycolatopsis sp. NBC_01307. The sequence continues at coordinate 3,302,066 of NZ_CP108403.1, forward strand.
CTACTGCCGGATCGGCGGCCCGTCGATGTGGAGCGACTCCAGCGTGGGCGCACTGCCGGGTTGCGGAGCGGCCCGGTAAAATAGGGCGTCGTGTGCCGACCCAGTGCGACCTTCGCCGTCTGGTCCAGCGCGTGGCTGAACGGAGCCGCCGCGTCCGACGATGTGCTCGACGCCCTGCTCGCGTGGGGTGAGGCGCACGACGTCGTCGCCGCCGACGCGGCCGCCGCGGAGGCGTTCGAGCTCCCGCTGGCCTTCAACCGCGCGGCCACCCCGGTCCAGTTGCTGATGGCCCTGCGTTCGCAGGGAGCGAAAAGCATGCGGCTGGTCCTCCCCGTCCCGGGTGACGTCCGGGGCCTCGGGGGCGGCGGCCCGTTCACCGAGGCGGCGTTGCGCGCCGGTGACGCGGTGGTGCTGCCCGAACTCGGCTACGGGATCGTGCCGGAGCCGGTCGCCGAGGGCCTGATGCGCTGGACGGTGTTCTCGCTCGTCCCCCTGGCCGCCCCGCCGGAGTACGTCGCGCTGGGCGAGGCCGAGCACGGCCTGACCGACGCGATCCGCGCGAGCGCCGGCGCGCTCCAGACGTTGAACGTCGCCAGCGACCGGCCCGGAGTGCGCGCGGAACTGTCCGCCCACCTGCGCTCCCGCCCGGACGTCGACTGGCCGGCGGGCACACCCGGCCGCGCGCTGCGGGTGCTGCAGCGCGCCGAGGAGATCGCGGCGATCCTGGTGATCGCCCAGACGGACGACCCGGGTGGCGCGCTGTCGGCGTCGGCGTCGAACCTGCGGGCCCAGGCCCTGCGGCCGCTGTCGGACGCCGTGCGGATCGCTCGCTGCGCCGCCGTCAACGAGGCCGTGCGGGTCTTCGCGGAACAGACCGCGCGCGAAGGCTGACGCCTCAGCGGTTCGTGTCGGCCGTGATGTGCTCGAACAGACCCGGCCGGATGCGGGTGCGCACGCCTTCGGCCCACGGCTCGGCCAGCTCCTCGACGTCGAGGGCGGCCGCGGTGTTGAGCAGCATGCCGAAGGCCAGGAACGACTTCACCGTCACCGGGTCGAGGCCCGTCGGATCGGCCACGGTGTCCCACATGCGGGCGAACCGCGTCCGGACCAGGTCGCGGACCTCGCTGTCGCCGCACGCGGCGAAGCCCTGCAGCTGCAGCAGGAGCGTCGTGCGGTCGGTAAGGGACTCGTAGTAGCGCGCGCCCATCCGCGTCAGCGCGGCCAGGCCCTCGGTGCCCTCGGCCGCGGCGGCCATGCCGTCGCTGAACCGGTCGAAGGCCGTGCCGACCAGCTCCAGGAACAGCGCCTTCTTGGTCCCGAACATCCGGAACACGTAGGCCTGCGTGATGCCCGCTTCGTGCGCTATCGCGTCGACCGAGGCGCCGTGGAGCCCGTGGTTCGCGAACTCCCCCGCCGCGATCCCCAGTACCTGGGTCCGTCGTTCCGTTCCGCTCATGCGTGTGGCCACGGCGCCTAAGTTACCAGTAACTAACTACTAACTGATACCGTGGCGCCATGGTCGAGGACACCTGGGCCGCACTGGCCGACCAGTTCGCCGACGGCGCTTACGCCACCGCGAAGGGGCGCGTGCGCACCTACGTCATCCACCGGCAGCTGCTGGAGCACCTCCCGGCCCCACCGGCCCGGGTGCTCGACGTCGGCGGCGGCGCGGGACACCAGTCGCTCCCGCTGGCCCGCGCCGGCTACGACATCACACTGCTCGACCCGTCACCCGCGATGCTGGACAAGGCCCGGCAGCGGCTGCCGGAGGACGTGACGTTCGTGGAGGCCGACGGCGCGGACGCCGTCGAGGCGGTCGGCGGCAGGCAGTTCGACGCCGTGTTGTGCCACGGCGTGCTCGGCTACCTGGCGGACCCGGAACCCGTGCTCGACCAGCTGTGCCGGTGCGCCGCTCCCGGTGGGCTCGTCTCGATCATGGCGGGCAACGCCGACGCCGCCGCGGTGCGCCCGGCCATGGAACGACGGTGGGAGGACGCGCTGGCGGCGTTCGACACCCGCGCCGAGATCGGCGTGCTGGGCCTGCCGACCCGCGCCGGCACCGTCGACGAACTCAGCGAATCACTGCGCCGCCGCGGTGTGGAACCCCTGCAGTGGTACGGAGTCTGGCTGTTCGTCGACTGGCTCGACCTCAGCGGCGCCGACCTCGATCCGGCCGACACCGAACGCGTGGCCGCGGTCGAACTCGAAGCCGGCCGGCGGGACCCCTACCGCCGGCTCAGCCGCGTCTTCCACCTGGTGGGGCGCAAAAGCTAACGGCCGGGACGCTTCGCGGGCTCGCAGCAGCCGATCGCGCACGGCGCGCCGTTGACCGTGCAGCCGCCCGCCGGGAACGGCGACAGCTTGCGCGGCGCCACGTCGTGCGTGTGCTCGCGGATCAGCTCCACCACCAGCTCGGCGAACCGCGGGTCGCTGCCCGCCGTCGCCGCGCGGGCGAACGCCATGCCGTGCTCCGCCGCGCGTTCGGCCGCTTCGTTGTCCAGGTCCCAGATCACCTCGAGGTGGTCCGAGACGAACCCGAGCGGTGAGACGACCACTCCGGGCACTCCCGAAGCGTGCAGCGCGTCGATGTGGTCGACGATGTCCGGCTCCAGCCACGGCACCTGCGGCGGCCCGGACCGCGACTGCCAGACGACGTCGTAGGTCTCGACGCCGGCTTCGGCCGCGACGAGCCGGGCGGCCTCGGCGATCTGGCGCGAGTAACGACGGCCGCCCTCGGCCGGCGGGCCGGACGCCTTGTCCGCGCTGTCCGGCACCGAGTGCGCGGTGAAGACGGTGCGGATGCCCGGCACGTTCCCCAGCGACGCGTGGGCGGCGCGGACGCCGTCGGCGATCGCCGAGACGAACAGCGGGTGGTCGAAGAACTGGCGCAGTTTCACCATTTCGGGGGCATTTTCGCCGACCGCGGCGCGAGCGCGTTCGATGTCCTCGTCGTACTGGCGGCAGGCCGAGTAGCCGCCGTAGGCGCTCGTGGGGAAGACCAGGATCCGCTGCGCGCCGGCCGCCGTCAGCTCGCTCAGGGTCGCTTCGACCATCGGGTGCCAGTTGCGGTTGCCGAAGTGCACCGGCAGGTCGACACCGGCGGCCGCGAGCTGCTTCTCGACCGCGGCGATGGCGTCGCGGTTCAGCTTGTTGATCGGCGAGACCCCGCCGAAGTGCTGGTAGTGCTCGGCGACCTCCAGGAGCCGCTCACGCGGTACCCCCCGGCCCCGGGTGACGTTCTCGAGGAACGGCATGACGTCGTCAGGCCCTTCCGGACCGCCGAACGAAAGCCACAGCAACGCGTCGTATCCCACCTCGGTCATCTTGCCGCTGTGGCGCCCCGCACGCTGACGCGGGCCGGTTATGAATCGACCAGTCCAAAACCCTGGTACGGTGATCCCATGGCCAGGCCACGGGAGTTCGACGAGTCCGCCGCCGTCGACAGCGCGATGCACGCGTTCTGGGAACACGGCTACGAGGCGACGTCGACGCAGGACCTGTGCGAGGCCACCGGGCTGGGCCGCAGCAGCGTCTACAACACCTTCACCAGCAAGAAAGCCCTGTTCGAGCGGTCGCTGACGCACTACACCGACAGCCAGCTCACGGCCCGGCAAGCACTCCTCGAGGGCCCGGGCACGGCCGCCGAACGGCTCACCGCGCTCTTCACCACGACCATCGACGCCGAACTCGAGCGCGACCGCCGCGGCTGCCTGGTCGTGAACACCCTCGCCGAGCTCGGCATGCCGGACGACGGCATCGGCGCCGCCCTGCGCAGCGACACCGAGCGGAACCTGGCGATGCTCGGCCAGTGCGCCCGGGAAGGCGTGCTCGACGGCAGCCTGCTCCCCGGCCGGGATCCGGCCGACGTCGCGCAGTTCGTCCTCAACACCGTCACCGGCCTGAAGGTGATGTCCCGGCGCGGCACCAGCCGCGAGGCGATGTACGCCGTCGCCGATCTCGCCCTGTCCGCGCTCGTCGCCTGAACCCGGGCCCCTTTCGGCAGAAACGTGCCCATGTTTTGTACTGACCAATACACAACCAAGGAGAACCCGTGCCCCTGGCCGTCTTCGTCCTCGGGCTCAGCGTGTTCGCGCTGGGCACGTCCGAGTTCATGATCACCGGCCTGCTCCCCGGCATGGCCACCGACCTCGGCGTGAGCATCCCCGACGCCGGCCTGCTGATCTCCGCGTTCGCCATCGGCATGGTGATCGGCGCGCCCCTGCTGGCGATCACCACGCTGCGGCTCCCCCGCCGCCGGACGCTGCTGGTGCTGCTCGCGGTCTTCCTCGGGGCGCACGTCGTGGGCGCGCTCGCCACCGGGTACGCGCTGCTGTTCGCGACGCGGGTCGTCGCCGCGCTCGCCTGCGCGGGCTTCTGGGCCGTCGGCGTCGCCACGACGATCGCGCTGGTGCCGGTCGAGCGGCGCGGCCGCGCGATGGCGGTGCTGGTCGGCGGGCTGACCGTGGCGAACGTCGCCGGGGTGCCCGCGGGCACGGTCATCGGGCAGCACGCGGGCTGGCGGACGGCGTTCTGGGCGGTCGCGGCGGTGACGCTGCTGGCGGCGGCCGGCGTCGCCGCGCTGGTGCCCGAAACGACCGGCGGCGGGATGAGCGTCCGGTCCGAGCTGCGGCTCTACCGGCGCGGCCGGGTCTGGCTCGCGCTCGGCGTGATCGCCTTGTGCCAGGCCATGATCTTCGCCGCGTTCAGCTACCTCGCGCCCCTGCTGACCGAGACGGACGGCCTGCCGGAATCCTGGGTCCCGGGCGTCCTCGCGCTGTTCGGCGTCGGCGCGCTCATCGGCATCACGGCCGGCGGGCGGCTGGCCGACCGGCACCCGTTCGCCACGCTCTACAGCTGCGTCGCGCTCGCGCTGGCGGCCCTGCTCGTGCTGGCCCTGACGACCGACGCGGTGGTCGCCGTCGCGGCCGTGCTCGTCTTCGGCGCCGCCGGGTTCGGTGCCAACCCGGCGCTGAACGTGCGCACCTACGCCGTGGCCGGGAACGCCCCGACACTCGTGGGCGCCAGCACGACGGCGGCGTTCAACGTCGGCAACACCGCCGGGCCGTGGCTGGGCGGCGTCGCGATCGGCGCCGGGCTGGGCTTCCCGAGCGTCGCGTGGACGGGCATCGCCCTCGGCGCGGCGACGGTCGTCGCCCTCACGGTCGCGGCCGCCGTCCAGCGCGCCGACGACCGCCGCCCGGTCCCGGTCGCGGCCTGAAAGCCGTGAAGGCCTCCTTCCCGGCCATAAGAGCCGGTAAGGAGGCCTTCACGGACAACGATCAGATGCCGAGGGCGTGGACTCCGCCGTCGACCATGATCATCGAGCCGGTCGTGGCCGGCAGCCAGTCCGACAGCAGCGCGCAGACGCTCTTCGCCGTCGGGTCCGGGTCCGAGCTGTCCCAGCCGAGCGGCGCGCGGTCGCCCCAGCCGTCTTCGAGGTCCGAGAAGCCCGGGATCGACTTCGCGGCCATCGTCTTCATCGGGCCGGCGCTGACCAGGTTGACGCGGATGCCCTGCGGGCCCAGCTCCTTGGCCAGGTAGCGGTTGACCGACTCCAGCGCGGCCTTCGCGACGCCCATCCAGTTGTAGACCGGCCACGCGACCCGGGCGTCGAAGTCCATGCCGACGATCGACGAACCGCGGCCCAGCAGCGGCAGGCACGCCTTCGACAGGGACATGAACGAGTACGCCGAGACGTCCACGGCGACCTTGACGTCTTCCGCGGGAGCGTCCATGAACGGCGCGCCGAGGCAGCTCTGCGGGGCGAAGCCGATCGAGTGCAGCACGCCGTCGAGGCCGTCGACGTGCTCCCGGACGTTGTCCGCGAGACCGGCCAGGTGCTCCTGGTTGGTGACGTCGAGCTCGATCACCGGGGCCGGCTCGGGCAGCCGCTTCGCGATGGTCTTGACCAGCGACATGCGGCCGAAGCCGGTCAGGACCACCTTCGCACCCTCCTGCTGCGCGATCTTGGCCGCGTGGAAGGCGAGCGAGGCGTCGGTGATGATGCCGGTGATCAGCAGGCGCTTGCCTTCGAGCAGTCCGGGCACAGGTCCTCCAAGTCTTGTTCGGGTGTGAAGCGAGGTCAGTGGCCGAGGCCGAGGCCGCCGTCGACGGGCAGCACCGCGCCGTTGACGTAGCCGGCGTCGTCCGAGGCCAGGTACCGCACGGCGGCGGCGATCTCCGACGGCTCGGCGTACCGGCCGGAGGGCACCTGCGCGAGGATCTGCTTCTTGCGGTCCTCGGGCAGGTCGTCGGTCATGTCGGTGCGCACGAACCCGGGCGCGATGACGTTCGAGGTGATGTTGCGGGAGCCGAGCTCACGGGCCAGCGAGCGCGCGAAGCCGACCAGGCCCGCCTTGCTCGCCGCGTAGTTCGCCTGGCCCGCGGAACCGGAGAGGCCGACCACCGAGGAGATGAAGACGAACCGGCCCCACTTGCCGCGCAGCATGCCGCGCGACGCGCGCTTGGCGACCCGGTAGGCGCCGGTCAGGTTCGCGTTGATGACCCGCTCGAACTGGTCGTCGCTCATCCGCATGAGCAGGGTGTCGTCGGTCAGGCCGGCGTTCGACACGAGCACCTCGACCGGGCCCTGGTGTTCTTCGACGAGCTTGAACGCCGCGTCGATCTGCTCGGTGTCGGTGACGTCCGCCTGCACCCCGAAGAGCCCTTCGGGAGCCCCGGACCCACGGTGCGTGACGGCGACCTGGTGGCCCTGTTCGGCGAGATCCCGGGCGATCGCCAGACCGATGCCCCGGTTGCCCCCGGTGACCAAGACCGACCGTCCCACAGCGTTCTCCCTCTTTCGACCGTGCGTGAGTGACGGCAAGAGGCTATCGGCAGGCCACTCCGGCCGCGCAGCCACGCCCGCCATACCTGCAGGTAACCGCCGTCATCGGAGCCGGGTGTCGGCAACACCACACGACAGGCGCGCGCTCCGGCCAGCGGAACGTGAGTGCGGCGGGCGGGTACCGGCCGGTAGGTCGACGGAGCGTGACGTCGCGGCTGTCGATGCGTTGTTGCTTACACTTTCCGCGACAGTGCGACGCAGACCACAGCGCGAGCCTTCAGCACCGCCGCGCGACCGGGCTCGGCGCGATGCCGCGCTCGCGCTGGTAGACGACCTCGCCGCGTGGGCACTGGTGCGGGTCGCCGCGCGCCCGGCGTTCCGACAGCACCGCGAACGTCACCACGCCCTCGGCACCGCACATCATCGACAAAGGCTCGCCAGGCACCGGGATGCCGCGCACCCACGTCCGGTGCCACAGCCCGTCGATCACGGGATGGATCGCATCAGGATCGATGTGAATCACTGCGGACACGACTTCTCCCTGACGGTGCGGCATGTCTGTAACATCGCCAGCACAGCGAGTGAGATGAAGTCGCTGCTCGGCATGGTCGAGACCGGCCGGCGCACGGCTTCGGTCGACCTGATCGAGGCGTACGAGCACGTCCTGGGGGTCGACATGTGGCGCAAGGACATCACGCACTCGAACCTGCTGATCGTCGACAAGGCAAGCCGGGTGGCGCTGCTCGCCGGGGTCGAACGAGGCGACCCCGGTCCCCTGCGGAACACGCCCACGGCGCACCGGACCGACGTCAGCTTGGGCAGCGTCGTCTCCGGGAAAGCCGCCGACTGGTTCCGGAGATGGGCCGTCGAGGGTGATACCGCGACGCTGCGGACCAACTCGGTGAGCGTGATCGCGAAGCTGCCGGGCCAGGAGAACGCCGACCTGGTCGTGCAGGTGCTGGAGAACGATCCGAAGGTCCGACGCTTGATCGTCGCGAGCGAGATCTCGCGGCTGACCCAGCTCGACTGGACGGTCGCGCTCCAGGGCGCCGACGACCCGACGACGATCCCCGATCCGCGGAAGCTCGCGCCGAAGCTGGCCAAGGGTGCGATCGACCCGAAGGGCACCGAGGCGCGCTGGGCGTGCACCTACCTGTTGTCGCGGATGGTGCCCGTCCTGGGCCGGTAGCCCGGCCCGGGCGATGCGCGGATGTGTCCTAAGCGGGTGTAAGGAACCCTTCTCCGGCCTTGCTGGTCGTCTCGCGGTTGGTCACCGTGAGTCGCAACACAGGAGGTCGACGATGACTACCCGGATCAACGGCACCGGCGCCGCGGGCGTGAGCGAGAAGCGCGTGATCGGCAACGTGCTGCGCGGCTCGATCGGCAATCTGGTCGAGTGGTACGACTGGTACGCCTACGCGGCGTTCACCACCTACTTCGCCAAGTCCTTCTTCCCCACCAGCGACACGACGGCGGCGTTCCTCGGCACCGCCGCGGTGTTCGCCGTCGGGTTCCTCATGCGGCCGCTCGGCGGCTGGATGCTCGGGCGGTTCGCCGACCGGTTCGGCCGGCGCCGCGCGCTGGTGCTGTCGGTGACGCTCATGGCGGGCGGCTCGCTGCTGATCGCCGTCACCCCCGGCTACCAGACCATCGGGATCGCCGCGCCGATCCTGCTGCTCGTCGCGCGGCTGATCCAGGGCCTCTCGGTCGGCGGCGAGTACTCCACCTCGGCGACCTACCTGTCCGAAGTGGCCACTCCCGGCAAGCGCGGCTTCTACTCCAGCTTCCAGTACGTGACGCTCTACGGCGGCCAGCTGCTGGCGCTCGGGCTGCAGCTGATCCTGCAGGCGCTGCTGACCGAGCAGCAGCTGACGGCGTGGGGCTGGCGGATCGCGTTCGGCGTCGGCACCGTCGCCGCGCTCAGCGTGATGTGGCTGCGCCGCGGCATGGACGAGTCCGAGAGCTTCACCAAGGAAGCCGGCCAGGCCTCCGGGGAACGCGGCACGTTGCGCGCGCTCGCCAAGTACCCCAAGGAGATCGCGCTCGTCGTCGGCCTCACCCTGGGCGGCACCGTGGCGTTCTACACCTTCGCCACCTACAGCCAGAAGTTCCTCGAGAACACCGCCCACATCCCGCGGCGCACGGTCACGATCATCCTGTTCTCGGCGATCCTGCTGGCGGCGATCCTGCAGCCCCTCGCGGGCAAGCTGTCCGACCGGATCGGCCGCCGGCCGCTGCTGCTGTTCTTCGGCATCGCGGGCACGCTGCTCACCGTCCCGATCATGACGATCATGGGCTCGACGCGGAACCCGGTCGGCGCGTTCTTCCTCGTGCTGGCGGGGCTGGTGGTCGTCGCCGGGTACACGTCGATCAACGCGATCGTGAAGGCCGAGCTGTTCCCGACGAAGATCCGCGCCATCGGCGTCGGCCTGCCCTACGCGCTGACCGTCGCGATCTTCGGCGGCACCGCCGAGCTGATCGCGCAGGCGCTGAAGAGCGCCGGGCACGAGTCGGTGTTCTTCTTCTACGTCGCGGGCTGCGTCCTGGTTTCCCTCGTCGTCTACGGCACAATGCGGGAGACCTCGAAGAGCTCGGAGCTGGAGGAACGGCCGGATCCGGTGGCCGCGGGCGAGCGCTGAGAAAGGGATGGCCGTGCGCGTGCTCCTCGTCGAAGACGACGCCGGGGTCGCCGGCGCGCTCGCCGAGTCGCTGCACGCGCGCGGCCATCCGGTCACCAGCGTCGGCCGCGGCGCCGACGCCCTGCACCGCCACCGCGACGCCGACCTCGTCCTGCTCGACCTGGGCCTGCCCGACATCGACGGCCTCGACGTGCTGCGCAAGATCCGCGCGGTCTCGCCGGTGCCGGTCATCGTCCTGACGGCCCGCGGTGACGAACGCTCGGTCGTGCGCGGCCTGCGCCTCGGCGCGGACGACTACCTGACCAAACCCGTGCGGCTCGCGGAACTGCTGGCCCGGATGGACGCCGTCGTGCGGCGCGCGGTCGCCCGGGACGCCCCGGCCGGCGACGTCGTGCACGTCGAGGACGTCGAGATCGACCTGGCCGCCCGCCGGGTGCGGGTGGCCGGCGCCGACGTCGCGCTGACCACCAAGGAGTTCGAGATCCTGGCGGTCCTCGCCAGCCGCCTCGGCACCGCGGTCAGCCGCCAGCAGCTGATGGACGAGGTCTGGGGCGACGCCTACCTGGCGGTGTCGCGCTCGCTCGACGTCCACCTCACGGGCCTGCGCGCGAAGCTCGACCGGCCGGGCCTGCTCACCACGATCCGCGGCTTCGGCTACCGGCTCGGCCGGGACTGAGCAGTGCGCACCCGCCTGCTGGTGGTCCTGGTCGCCCTGGCGCTGGCGGTGGTGGCCGCGTTCGCCGTGCCGCTGCTGCTCTCCACGGCCGAGCAGCGCACCCAGGAGCTGATGATCTCCCGCACCGCCGACGTCGACCGGTTCGTCGTGCTGGCGCAGCAAGCGGTCGACACCCGCGATCCGGCCGCACTGGCCGCCGACGCGACGCGCTACACCGACCTGTACGGCGAAGGCGTGGTCATCGTCGACGCGCGGCGCCTGCCGCTGGTGCAGGCGGGCGGGCTGACCGCGACCGACCCCGCCGTCCACGCGCTGGTCGAGGCGACCATGCGCAACGAGCCCGGCCCGCGCGTCGACCGGCTCGGGCCGTTGTCGACCGAACCGGCGTACTTCGCACGGCCGGTCGGTACCGGGACCCGGGTGGCCGGCGTCGTCGTGCTGCGGGCGTCGGTGACGGCGGCCGCCGCCGACGTCGCCGCCCGCTGGGGCACCATCGCCGCCGGCGCGCTCCTGGTCGCCGTCGTGTTCGTGCTGCTCGCCGTGCTCCTGGCCCGGTGGATGGTGCGGCCGCTGCACGAACTGGAGACCGGCGTGCTGGCCGTCGCCGCCGGGCACCGCGCGCACGTCCCGGAACGCGCCGGGCCGCGGGAGCTGCGGTCGCTGGCCGGTGAGGTCAACCGGATGTCCGAGGCCGTGCTGGAGGCCGCCGACCAGCAGCACCGGCTGGTCGCCGACGCCTCGCACCAGCTGCGGAACCCGATGGCCGCGCTGCGCCTGCGCGTCGATTCCCTGGCGGGCCAAGCGGAAGGCGCCACCTACCGGGCGACCGTGGCCGAGGTCGAACGCCTCGAGAAGCTGCTGGACGGCCTGCTCGCGCTCGCCCTCGCCGAAAGCACCGCGACCCGCGTGGCGGCCGGGGCCGCGGACGAGCCGTGCGACCTCGCGTCCGTGCTCGCCGAGCGCGTCGACGCCTGGCGCCCGGCCGCCGACGACGCCGGGGCGGCGCTCGTCCCGCCGCCGGGGCACGACGAGCCGGTGACCGTCCGCTGCCCGGAGGGCGAGCTCGCGCAGATCCTGGATGTGTTGCTGGACAACGCCGTCCACTACGCGGGCCGCGGCGCGAAGATCACCACGGACTGGGAAGCCGGCGCCGAAACGGCGACGCTCGTGGTTCGCGACGACGGCCCCGGACTGTCCACTGAGGACCGAGCCCGGGCGACGGAACGGTTCTGGCGCGCCGGTGGCGAAGGCGCCCCCCGCGGAACCGGGCTCGGCCTCGCCATCGCGCACCAGCAGGTGCGCACCCGCGGCGGCGTCCTCGAACTGCGCCAGGCCGAACCGCACGGCCTCGAAGCCCGCGTCACACTGCCGCTCGCGCAGGAGGAGCCATGACGCTCACCCGGCGCACCGCCCTGCTCGGCGGCCTCGGCCTCGCCCTGGCCGGGTGTTCGTCGTCCGGGTACGCCGGTCCCGAGCGAACGCTCACCATCGCCGCCGGCGAGCGCGGCGGCTTCTACCTCGCCTTCGCCGAGCTGCTGGCGGCAGAACTGAGCCGCGCCGAACCGCGGCTGCACGCCACCGCCGTGCCGACCGAGGCGAGCGTCGCCAACGTCGAACTCGTGCGCGGCGGCCGGGCCGACCTCGGGCTGGTGCTGGCCGACGTCGCGCAGACGGCGCTCGGCGGCGGCGCGCCGTTCACCGCGAAGGTGCCGCTGCTCGCCCTCGGCCGCGTCTACGAGAACTACCTGCAGCTCGTGGTGCGCGCGGACGGGCCGGCGCACCGGCTCGCCGACCTGGCCGGCCGCCCGGTGTCGCTGGGCGCGGGCGGCTCCGGCGCGGCGCAGCTGGGCGAGCGGCTGTTCGCCCGGGCCGGAGTCGTCGTCGACGCCCGGCACCTGCTGTTCGACGACGCCGTCCACGCGCTGGCCGACCGGCGGATCGACGCGATGCTGTGGTCCGGCGGCGTGCCGACCCCGAAGCTCGCGGACCTCACCCGCACGACGCCGATCGCGCTGCTGCCCCTCGACGCGCTGGTCCCCGCGCTGCGCACGACCTACGGGCCGGTGTACGACCAGGTCCAGGTCCCCGAAGGCGCCTACCGCGGCGTCGGCGCGCTCGGCACGATCGGCGTCGCGAACCTGCTGGTCTGCTCCCCCGCCCTCCCCGACGACGTCGCCGCGGCGGTGGTCCGGCTCCTCGTCGAGCGGGCCACGGACCTGGTGCCCGCGGAAGCCGTCGGCACGCAGTTCCTGGACGTCCGGACGCTGATCGGCACCCAGCCGGTGCCGCTGCAGCCCGGCGCGGCCACGGCGTACCGCGTGCTGCACGGCTGAACCCGCTCGCTAGATTGGCGCGGTGACCGAACCCCGCCGGCCGATCGTCGAAATGCCGCTGCGCGTGCGCTACCACGAATGCGACGGCCAGGGCATCGTGTTCAACGCCCACTACATGGCCTATGTGGACATGTGCGCGTTCGAGGCGGAGAAGGCCCTCTTCGGCTCCCACGACGAGTTCCTCGCGCACCGCACGGACGTCGTGGTCGCGGAGGCGAACCTGAAGTTCCGCGCACCGGCCCGCTACGACGAGGAACTGGTCGTGTCGCAGTTCATCGTCCGCCTCGGGACGACGTCGATGGTCCACGACTTCGAGATCCGCCGCGGCGGCGCGCTGATCAGCGAGGCGACCCTGCGGTACGTGTTCGTCGACCCGGCGACGATCCGCCCGGCCGCGCCGCCGGACGCCGTCCGCAAGCAGTACGCCGCGTTCCTGGCCGAGGGCTGAGCCGGTGTTCCGCGTTCTGTTCTACCACCCCGAAATCCCGCCCAACACCGGCAACGCGATCCGCCTCGCGGCCAACACCGGCTGCGAGCTGCACCTGGTCGAGCCGCTCGGATTCACCCTGGAGGACAAGCAGCTGCGCCGCGCCGGGCTCGACTACCACGACCTCGCGCGGGTCCGGGTGCACGCGGACCTCGACGCGGCGTGGCAGGCGCTGCTGCCGGCGAACGTCTACGCGTTCAGCGCGTCCGCCACCCGGCTGCACACCGACGTCGCCTACACCCCCGGCGACGTCCTGCTGTTCGGGCCGGAGTCGGTCGGGCTGCCCGCCGACGTCCAGCAGGCGCCCGAGGTGACCGACCGGGTGCGGCTGCCGATGCTGCCGACCAGCCGCTCGCTCAACCTCGCCAACACCGCGGCGATCGCGATCTACGAGGCCTGGCGGCAGAACGGGTTCGCCGTTCCGGAGGCCTGACCGGCGTCCGGTAGGTTCGCCCGGTGCGACAGCAATTCCTGGGGGCGCTCATCGGCGCCGCGTTCGGTGCCGTGTTCGTCCTGGTCAACTCCGGTGACCCGCTGCCGGCCGTGGCCGGCTGGATCCTGCGCGGCCTCGCCGTCGTCGCGCTGGCCGCCGTGATGGTCGTCGGGTTCCGCGCGGGCGAGCGCCCCACGCTGGCGGACCGGCCGATGTTCGGGCCGAGCTACCGGGTGATCGTCATCGGCGAAGTGGTGCTGCTGATCGCCGGGTTCTTCGTGCTCAGCCTGCTCGACGCGCCGGTGCAGGCCAACGTCGCGTGGATCGCCACGATCGTCGGGCTGCACTTCGTGGCGCTGGCGTCGGCGTGGAAGACACGCTCGATCCTCGTCGTCGGCGCGGTCCTGACGGTGCTCGGCGTCGTGGGCCTGGTCCTGCTCGGGACGGCGGCGCTGCCGTGGGTCCCGTTCGTCAGCGGCACGCTCTCCGGCGTCACCCTCTTGGCGGGGAGCCTGTACGGCGTCCGCCGCGCCTGAAAGGCGGCACTTTCACGTGAAAGTGCCGCCTTCGCTCAGGGGAGCCGCTGGCCGTAGAAGAGGCTCGCCGCGGCGCCCAGCATCAGGATCAGCGTCCCGACGACCAGCCACGGCTTGCTCGCGTCGGCGTCCTTGATCTCGTAGCCGATCTGCTCGCCGAGGTCGCCGTAGACCTTCTTCAGCTCTTCCGCGCTGGCCGCCTTGTAGAACTCGCCGCCGGACAGGCGCGCGATCTCGCGCAGCGACTCGTCGTCGACGCTCACCGGCTGGGCCTTGCCCTCGATGTCGACCGAGCCGTGCGTGGTGCCGAAGGAGATCGACGAGATCGGCACGCCGGCCTGCTTCGCCGCCTGCGCCGCGGTGTAGCCGCCGCGGGCCGCGTACAGGTCCTCCGGGACGGTCTGCTTGCCGTCGGACATCAGCACTATGCGCGCCGGCGGCGGTCCGTCGGCGCCGCCCACGACGCTGGAGAAGCTCTCCACCGACTGCAGGGCCGCGAAGATGCCCTCACCGGTGGCCGTGGACTGCGCCAGTTTCAGGTTGTCGATCGCCTTGATGACGCCGTTGCGGTCGGTGGTCGGGTTGACCAGCACCGTCGCGGTGCCCGCGAAGGAGATCAGCCCCAGGTTGATCCCCGGGGTCATGTTCTGCGCGAACTGCGTCGCCGCGTCCTGGGCCGCCTTCAGCCGCGTCGGCGCGACGTCGGTGGCCTCCATCGACAGCGACACGTCGATCACCAGCATCACGGTCGCCCGGTTGCGCGGCACCTTCTGCTCGGCGGTCGGGCCGGCCAGCGCCACGGTCAGCAGCAGCAGCGACAGCACGATCAGCACCGCCGGCACGTGCCGGACCCAGCCCTGGCTCTTCGGCGCGACCTTCTCCAGCAGCTCCAGGTTCGCGAACCGCATGGTCCGCTTCCGGCGCGCCCGCTGCGCCAGGACGTACCCGACGGCGACCGCCGCCACGGCGATCAGCAGCAGGAACCACCAGGGCGCGGTGAACCCCGTCAAGCTCACGCGACACCCCCGGACCAGCGCCGCTTGCGGGCGACGACGAACCGGACCATGTCGGCGATCCAGTCGGCGTCGGTGCGCAGCGTCAGGTGCGCCGCACCCGCGCGCCGCAGGCCGGCCGCCACCGTCTGCCGGTGGGCGTGGGCCGCGGCCCCGAACTCCTTGCGCAGCAAGGCCGAAGCGTGCACTTCGCGCTGTTTCCCTGTCTCCGGGTCGGCCAGCACGACGGTGCCCACCTCGGGCAGGTCGATGTCGCGCGGGTCGAGGACTTCGATCGCGATCAGTTCGTGGCGCCCGCCGAGCGCCCGCAGCGGCCGCTCCCAGGTCGGCTCGCCCAGGAAGTCGGAGATCACCACGGCCAGGCCCCGGCGGCGCGGCGGCCGGCGCAGCGCCTCCAAGGCGTCGGCGAAGTCACCCCGGGTGCCTTCGGGCGCGCGCGGCGTCGCGGCGATCTTGCGGACCAGGCCGCGAGCGTGCGCGAGGCCGCCGCGCGCGGGGACGCGGGTGGTCTCGGCGCCGTTGGACAGCAGCGCGCCGATCCGGTTGCCACCGCCCCCGGTCAGGTGCGCGACCGCCGCGACCGCGCAGACCACCAGGTCCCGCTTCTCGCACAGCGCCGTGCCGAAGTCGAGGCTCGCCGACAGGTCGGCGACCACCCAGGTCTCCAGCTCGCGGTCGGCCACCGTCTCGCGGATGTGCGGGGTCGTGGTGCGGGCGGTGACGGCCCAGTCCATCCGGCGCACGTCGTCGCCGGGCTGGTACGGCCGCGCCTCGCCGGGCTCGGACCCCGGCCCCGGCACCAGGCCGAGGTGGTTGCCCTGCAGCAGGCCGTCGAGCCGGCGGCGGACGTCGAGCTCCAGCGTGCGGAGCCCGGCCTCCAGCCGGTCGCCGCGCAGGACCGGCGGGGCCCACGAAGGGCGCTCGCCCTTCTCGTTCTTCGCCATCGCCGGGTTACCTGACCGGCGCGCCCGCCGGGACCGGGCCGCCCTGGCCGGCCCCGCCCTGCGGCCGGGCCGAGACCTGCGGCAACGGCACGGTCTGCAGCACGCGGGTGATGATGTGGTCGATGGGGACGCCGTCGGCGAGGGCGTCGTAGGACAGCACGAGCCGGTGGCGCAGCACGTCCGGCACGACGTCGACGACGTCCTGCGGCAGCACGTAGTCGCGGCCGCGGACCAGGGCCAGCGCCCGCGAGGCGGCGATGATGCCGAGGCTGGCGCGCGGCGAGGCGCCGTAGGACACCCAGCCGGCGACGTCGGCGAGGCCGTGGTCGTTCGGCGTGCGGGTGGTCAGCACGAGCCGCACGACGTAGTCGACCAGCGCGTGGTGCACGAAGACCTGCGCGGCGACGCCCTGGAGGCGGACGAGCTCGCCCGGGCTGAGCACCTCGTGCGGGGTGGGCGGCGTGACGCCCATCCGGTAGATGATCTCGCGCTCCTCCTCGGCGGAGGGGTACTCGACGAGGATCTTGAACAGGAACCGGTCACGCTGCGCTTCCGGCAGCGGGTACACGCCCTCGTTCTCGATCGGGTTCTGCGTGGCGAGCACGAGGAACGGGTCCGGCATCGGGAACGTCTGGCCGCCGATCGACACGTGCCGCTCGGCCATCACCTCGAGCATCGCCGACTGCACCTTCGCCGGCGCGCGGTTGATCTCGTCGGCGAGCACGAAGTTGGCCACGACCGGGCCGAGCTCGACGTCGAACCGCTCGGCGCCCTGGCGGTAGATCCGGGTGCCGAGGATGTCGGCCGGCACCAGGTCCGGGGTGAACTGCACGCGCGAGAACGAGCCCCCGACGACCCGCGCGAACGTCTCGACGGCCAGCGTCTTCGCGACACCGGGCACGCCTTCGAGCAGCAGGTGGCCCTTGGCCAGCAGGCCGACCAGCATCCGCTCGACCAGGCGGTCCTGGCCGACGATGATCCGCTTGACCTCGAACACGGTCCGCTCCAGCAACTGGGCGTCCCGCGCCGGCGTGGCGGGCTGCTGCCCGTTCCCGCCCTCGGCGTAGCCGGGCTCGGTCACTCTGCCTCCTTGTTGAGTCCGTGCGCCGCCCCCGCGACGTTGATCACGCGGTGCGACCGTACTGCGTCCCCCGGTCGTCCGTCCGTCCGGCACGCGGACGCACGGGCAGGCCCGTGAGGGTAGCCAACACGGTGCCCGGTGTGACATCTGTGAAGCACCGGCTCAGGACAACCGGTCCAGGTCCTCGGGGGTGTCGATGTCGTCGGCCTCCCCCGGCTCGGCCGGGACGTCCACGATGTCCAGCGCGCCGAGCGTCCGGCGCAGGGCCGCGTTCTCCGGGTGCTCGGGCAGCGCGGCCCGCAGCGCCGGCACCCGCCAGACGCCGAGCAGCCACTGGCGGGCCCCCGCCGCGTCGACCAGGACCGCACCATCGGCACTGTCGGCGCCGCCGACCGCGGCCACCAGGCGGTCCACTGTGGACCGGCGGACGCCGGGCAGATCGGCGGCGAGCACGGCGACCGCTTCGACGTCCTCGGGCACGAAGAGGAGCCCGGCGGCGACCGCGGCCACCGGCCCGGTGCCCGGCACGGGCTCGCGGGTCCACACGACGTCGAAACCGGGCCGTCGCGGGCCGACCGCGATCACCCGTTCGGCGCCCTCGAGGGCGTGGATGGCACGGGTCAGCAACGGTTTTCCGCCCACGTTCAGGGCCGGCTTGTCCACACCGGACAGTCTGCGGGCCGACCCGCCGGCCACCACGATCCCCGCGTACCGCACCCCGGGACCCTAGCGGCCCAGCACGAGGTAGGAGAAGCCCAGCACACCGCGGTAGTCCCCGACGTACTGCCGCAGCCGTTCGCCGAGCCAGGCGCGCACCTCGGCCGCCCGCGGATCGGCCGGATGGGCCAGTACCCACTCCTGCCACGCGGCCCGCGACGTCGACTCGAAGTCGTCCCATTCGAGCTGGTCCGCGACGCTCAGGTGGAGCACCTGCCAACCCGCGGCACCGGCGGCGCCGAGCAGGTCCGGCAAGGTCAGGACGTCCTCGCCGAAGATCCCGACCGCCGCCGGGGCCGGCGGCGCGGCCCAGAAGCCGTCGCCGTAGAGCAGCCGTCCTCCGGGCGGGACCACCGTCGCGAGGCGCTCCAGCGCGGCCCGGGACGAGCCGAAGGCGTGCGAAGCGCCGACGCAGAACACCCGCTCGGCCGGCGTTTCCCAGGTCGCGGCATCCGCCTCGACGAACTCGATGTCGCGGCCCGCGACCGCCGCCCGCCCGCGTTCGAGGCCGGTGACCTCGGTGTCGACGCCGACCCCGCGCAGGCCCGGCGTCCGGGCGACGGCCCGCAGCAGCAGTTCACCCCAGCCGCAGCCGAGGTCGGTCACCGTGCCGGTGAGCGTCATGCGGTCGAGCAGCAGCTCGGCGTGTGCTTCGGACAAGGGCGTGTTCCAGCGCATCCGGGTGCGCCGCAGCGCGTTCAGTTCGTCGTCCACCGGGCGATCCTGGGCCGCGACGCTGCTGCCGTCGAGCGAGTTTCGGCGATACTCGACGCGTGACCTACACCGTCGAACCGCGCGTCGACGCCTACATCGACGCCCTGCCCGAGTGGCAGCAGGCGATCTGCCGCGAGGTCCGCGAGCTCGTCCACGCGGCGGATCCCGAGGTGACCGAGACGATCAAGCGCACCCGCCAGCCGTACTTCGTGCTGGACGGCAACATCTGCGCGCTGCTCGCGGCGAAGGACCACGTCAACGTCTTCGTCTACGACGGCGGCATCGTGCCCGACCCGGACGGCATCATCACCGCCGGGCACGGCAACAAGACCGCGCGGACGGTCGCCTTCCGCCGCGGCGAGCCGATCAACGCGCCCGCCCTCACCGCGATGTTCCGGCAGATCATCGCGAACAACCGGGCCGGTGGCTGGCGCAAGCTGAAGCGCGACGCCTGAGTCAGCCGACCAGGCGCGTCGCGTACGGCATGATCCCGCCGTAGCGCACCGGGGCGATCCGGACGCGGAGCCCGGACTGCGGGGCCTCGACCATCTGGCCGCCGCCGAGGTAGAGCGCGACGTGGTGGATGCCGCCCGCGCCGCCGTAGAACAGCATGTCGCCGCGGCGCATCTGCGACAGCGGGACCCGGCGGCCGGACGTGTACTGGTAGCCGCTGTAGTGCGACAGCGACCGGACCCCGGCGAAGGCGTAGATCATCAGGCCGGAGCAGTCGAAGCCGATCTTGTTGTAGTCGCCGTAGCGGTCGGCGACGCCGCCGTCGCGGATGCCGCGGGTCGGGCCGCTCGCGTTGCCGCCGCCCCAGGCGTAGGGCATGCCGAGCTTGGACAGCGCCCGGGCGATCACGGCCTCGATCGACGCGCCGGCCGGGGCCGACGGGCGGGACCCGGCGGACGGGCGGCCACCGCCGCCACCCCCGGACGACGCGAGCGCGGCCTGCCGGGCGCGCTCGTCGTCCTCGCGCTGCTTCTGCGCGAGCCAGTCCTGGTAGCGCTGGCGCTGCCCCTGCAGGCCGTTGACCTTGGCCTGCGCGGTGTAGAGCTGCTGCTCGACGCTCGACTTGTTGGCTTCGAGGGCCGAGTTCTGCGTCTGCTGGTTGTCCTGCGCGCTGACGGCGGCGTTCTGCGCGGCGTCGGCGCCGTTCTTCGCCTGCCGCGCGGCGTCCTGCTTCTGCTGGGCGATCTCGGCGGCCTTGCGGGCCGCGGAATCCTTGTTCGACTTCTCGGTCTGCGCCTGCTGGAGCCGGTCGAGGGCGTTGAGCCGGTCGCCGCCGACGGCGTCGAGCAGCTGCGCGCGGGCCAGCATGTCCTTCGGGCTGTCGGCGCTCAGGTACGCCGAGAGCGAGCCGACCGTGCTGCCCTGCTGGAAGCTGGCGGCGGCGAACGACTTCAGGTCGGTGCGCGCCTTCTCGATCGCTCCGGCCGCCGCGTCCGCCTCGGTCCGGGCGGCCTTCGCGTCGTTCTCGGCCTGCGCCGCCGCGTCCTGGGCGGTCTGCAGGTCGACCAGGGCCTTGTTGGCCTCTTCCTGCTTCAGCTCGACGTCGTCCTGCAGCTGTGACAGCTTCTGCTCGGCCTGGGCCAGCTGGTTGGTCAGCCGGCCGACCTCGCCGGCCTTGGCGTTCGCCTGGGCCTTGCTGGAGTCGATGTCCGAGTCGCTGGGGTTGGGCGGCGGCGGGGGCGCCGCGAGCCCCGTGCCCCCCGCGCCGAACAAGATCACCAAGGCCAGGGTGCTCACGGTCAGTCCACGGCGCCCGCTCGGCACACACCAGCCCTTGCGCCGTTCCGGCACGACCGCCACCTCCGCTCACCTGCGCACATCGCGCGTCACTGCAGTCACACCACTATCACAAGCCTCAGCGGAAACTTACACACCGTAGGCACCAATTCCCCTTATTGAGGGACCCCTCGTGCGGATGGCGCAGCCCACACCGCGTGTCGTCTTGAACCCTAAACAGGACACGCGTACTGTTTGAGGCACCGCGAGGTGTGCCATCCCGCAGCCGGTCCTACGGTGGGGGTGCGCAAGACTCGCGTCCGCCTCGTGCGGACCTGCACGACCCCGAGCACGACACCCGAACTGACCGAACCTGACCCGGGACTCGACCGCCGCACCGGCGCGGAAGTCCATGCCACTGGAGTTAGACGTGACCGCACCTGCCAGCAAGGACAGCTTCGGCGCCAAAGACACGCTGAAGGTCGGCGACGCCTCGTACGAGGTGTTCCGCCTGAACAAGGTCGAGGGCGCCGAGCGCCTGCCGTACAGCCTGAAGATCCTGCTCGAGAACCTGCTGCGCACCGAGGACGGCGCGAACATCACCGCCGACCACATCCGCGCGCTGGGCTCGTGGGACCCGAACGCCGACCCCTCCATCGAGATCCAGTTCACGCCCGCCCGCGTGATCATGCAGGACTTCACCGGCGTCCCCTGCGTCGTCGACCTCGCCACCATGCGCGAAGCGGTCACGGACCTCGGCGGCGACCCCGACAAGGTGAACCCGCTCGCCCCGGCCGAGCTGGTCATCGACCACTCGGTGATCATCGACGTCTTCGGCACCCCCGACGCCTTCGAGCGCAACGTCGAGATCGAGTACGAGCGCAACCGCGAGCGCTACCAGTTCCTGCGCTGGGGCCAGGGCGCCTTCGACGAGTTCAAGGTCGTCCCGCCGGGCACCGGCATCGTGCACCAGGTCAACATCGAGCACCTCGCGCGCACGGTGATGTCCCGCAACGGGCAGGCCTACCCCGACTCCTGCGTCGGCACCGACTCGCACACCACCATGGTCAACGGCCTGGGCGTGCTGGGCTGGGGCGTCGGCGGCATCGAGGCCGAGGCCGCCATGCTGGGCCAGCCGGTCTCGATGCTGATCCCGCGCGTCGTCGGCTTCAAGCTGACCGGCGAGATCCCCACCGGCGTCACCGCGACCGACGTCGTGCTGACCATCACCGAGATGCTGCGCCGCCACGGCGTGGTCTCCAAGTTCGTCGAGTTCTACGGCGACGGCGTGAGCGCGGTGCCGCTGGCCAACCGCGCCACCATCGGCAACATGAGCCCGGAGTTCGGCTCCACCGCGGCGATCTTCCCGATCGACGAGGAGACCGTCCGCTACCTCAAGCTGACCGGCCGCTCCGCCGAGCAGGTCGCCCTCGTCGAGGCGTACGCCAAGGAGCAGGGCCTCTGGCACGACGCCTCGCACGAGCCGCAGTTCTCCGAGTACATCGAGCTGGACCTCTCGACGGTCGTCCCGTCGATCGCCGGCCCGAAGCGCCCGCAGGACCGCATCGAGCTGACCGACGCGAAGTCGTCGTTCCGCAAGTCGGTGCACGACTACGTCGACGGCGAAGACACCACCCCGCACACCAAGGTCGACGAAGCCTCGGAAGAGTCCTTCCCGGCCAGCGACGCGCCGTCGCTGTCGTTCGCCGAGGACGACGCCGCGCCGGTGATCGTCTCCGCCGCGAACGGCGCCTCGGGCCGCCCGACCAAGCCGGTCAAGGTCTCGACGTCCGACCGCGGCGAGTTCGTGCTCGACCACGGCGCCGTCGTGATCGCCTCGATCACCTCGTGCACCAACACCTCGAACCCGTCGGTCATGCTCGGCGCCGCGCTGCTCGCGCGCAACGCCGTGGACAAGGGCCTCGCGGTGAAGCCGTGGGTCAAGACGTCGATGGCACCGGGCTCGCAGGTCGTCACCGACTACTACAACAAGGCCGGGCTCTGGCCGTACCTGGAGAAGCTGGGCTACCACCTGGTCGGCTACGGCTGCACCACGTGCATCGGCAACTCCGGCCCGCTCTCGGACGAGATCTCCGCGGCGATCCAGGAGAACGACCTCACGGCGGTCTCGGTGCTCTCGGGCAACCGGAACTTCGAAGGCCGGATCAACCCCGACGTCAAGATGAACTACCTGGCGTCGCCGCCGCTGGTCATCGCCTACGCGCTGGCCGGGACGATGGACTTCGACTTCGCGAACCAGCCGCTGGGCCAGGCCACCGACGGCACCGACGTGTTCCTCAAGGACATCTGGCCGACGCCGCAGGAGATCCAGGAGACCATCGACTCCTCGATCACGCAGGAGATGTTCACCAAGGACTACGCCGACGTCTTCGACGGCGGCGACCGCTGGAAGGCGCTGCCCACGCCCGAAGGCAAGACCTTCGAGTGGGACGCCGAGTCCACCTACGTCCGGAAGCCCCCGTACTTCGAGGGCATGCAGGCCGAGCCGGCGCCGGTCACCGACATCTCCGGCGCGCGCGTGCTGGCGAAGCTGGGCGACTCGGTCACGACCGACCACATCTCCCCCGCCGGCGCGATCAAGCCGGGCACCCCGGCCGCGCAGTACCTGACCGAGCACGGCGTGGAGAAGAAGGACTTCAACTCCTACGGCTCGCGGCGCGGCAACCACGAGGTGATGATCCGCGGCACCTTCGCGAACATCCGGCTGCGCAACCAGCTCCTGGACGACGTGCAGGGTGGCTACACCCGCGACTTCACCCAGGACGACGCCCCGCAGGCGTTCATCTACGACGCGGCGCAGAACTACGCGGCGCAGGGCACGCCGCTGGTCGTGCTGGGCGGCAAGGAGTACGGCTCGGGCTCGTCGCGCGACTGGGCGGCCAAGGGCACCTCGCTGCTGGGCGTGCGTGCGGTGATCACCGAGTCGTTCGAGCGCATCCACCGGTCGAACCTGATCGGCATGGGCGTCATCCCGCTGCAGTTCCCGCAGGGCGAGTCGGCGGCGTCGCTGAAGCTGGACGGCACCGAGACGTTCGACATCTCGGGCATCACCAAGCTGAACGACGGCGAGACCCCGCGCACCGTGCACGTCACGGCGACCCGCACCGACGGCACGAAGGTGGAGTTCGAGGCGGACGTCCGCATCGACACCCCGGGTGAGGCGGACTACTACCGCAACGGCGGCATCCTGCAGTACGTGCTGCGGAAGATGACGAACGCGTAAGGGTTCCCCGCTTGACGAAAGGCCTCCTCGCCGGTCCCGGCGGGGAGGCCTTTTCGCTACGGTGGCGGGCATGGGGGAACGCATCGAGCTCGACGACGGCCACCTCTCCTACGAGGAACGCGGCGAAGGCCCGCCGGTGGTGTTCCTGCACGCGGGCGGGATGACCCGCGCGATGTGGGAGCGGCAGTTCACCCGCTTCGCCGGTGCGCACCGCGTGATCCGCTACGACGCCCGCGGCAGCGGCGGCTCGTCGGACCCGTCGGGTCCCTTCTCCCACCGCGAGGACCTGAAGCAGCTGCTCGACGCCTTGGCCGTGGAGCACCCGGTGCTGGTCGGCTGCTCACTCGGCAGCCGGGTGTTCCTCGACTTCGCCCTGGCCCACCCCGACCGGGCGGCCGGGTTGTTCCTCAGCTCGCCGGGGATCAGCGGGATGGAGTTCCAGGACCCGTTCGTGCTGCGCCTGCTGGCCGAGGCGGGCGAGGCGGCCCGGTCGGGCGACGGCGCCGCGGTCCTGGAGTGCGTCCTGCGGTTGTGGGTCGACGGCCCGCACCGCACGCCCGCCGAGGTGGACCCGGCGGTCCGGCGGCTGTGCCGGGACATGCTGGCCGACAACTTCGGCCAGGGCCACGGCGCCCCCGATCCGGGCACCGAACTGGGCGCGATCGGCCGGGTCGCGGAGATCCGCACCCGCACGCTGGTGGTCACGGGAGACCTGGACGCCACGGACATCTTCGCGGTGGCCGACCTGCTGGAGCGCGAAGCCCCGCACGCGCGCCGGGTCCGGGCACCCGGCGCCGCGCACATGGTGAACCTCGACCAACCCGACCGGTTCGGCGAGCTGCTCGAGGAGTTCCTCGCCTAAGCGGGCACAGCTTCCCAGCGCACGCTGGATACCGCGGGCTCCAACTGGGCGTCGTCGCGCCGGTCGGCGGCCAGCTCGGCACGCACCTCGACCGTGCGATCCTCCGGACGGTCCGTGCTCAGCACCGACAGCAGCCGGAAGTCCGTGCGCGCCAACACTTGTACCAGCAAGGCTCGCACGCACGCCGGGGCCGGGTACCCGGCGCCGCGCACATGGTGAACCTCGAGCAACCCGACCGGTTCGGCGAGCTGCTCGAGGATTTCCTCGCCTAAGCGGGCACGGCTTCCCAGCGCACGCTGGACACCGCAGGCTCCAGCGACAGCCGGGACACCGCGGACTCCATCTGTGCGTCGTCCCGCTGATCGGCGGCCAGCTCGGCACGCACCTCGACCGTGCGGTCCTCCGGACGGTCCGTGCTCAGCACCGACAGCAGCCGGAAGTCCGTGCGCGCCAAGGCTTGTACGAGCAACGCGCGGACGTGGGCCTCGGAGTCGTCGCGGGTGACGGCCTGGAACTCGTAGCGGGCCGGGGTTTCGTCGCCCGAGTCCGGGCGGCGGTCGACGACGCGGCCGAGCGGGCGCAGCACCACGTTCACCCCGACCACGACCGCCGTCCCGGCCAAGGCGACCGCGTACAACCCCGATCCCGCAAGGGATCCCACGGCGGCCGAGCACCACAGCGTCGCGGCGGTGTTGAGGCCGCGGACGTTGAGGCCGTCGCGCATGATCACGCCGGCACCGAGGAACCCGATGCCGGAGACGATCTGCGCGGCCACCCGCGTCGGGTCGGCGTCACCGCTGCCGGACAGGCCGCCGAAACCGTGGGCGGACAGCAGGACGAACAAGGTCGCGCCCACCGCGACGAGGGCGTTGGTGCGCAGCCCGGCCATCCGGGCGCGGAACTGGCGCTCGAACCCGATGACGGCGCCGAGGCCGACGCCGGTGCCCACGCGCAGCAGCATTTCGAAGGTGGTCATGATCCGGCTCTTTTCCGGCGTGCGCGCACTGCCGGACAGAAGGCGGCCGGACGTCAGCCCAGCCGGAAACCTCCGGTGAGCGCGCGCCCGGCCGTCCGATGACTGTCCGCTGGCATGTGCCGCTCACCTCGCTTCCGTACTAGTGATGATCAACCTGAGCCAGGGTAGCCGGTCCCGCGGCCCGGGTGCGGGCCGCGGGACCGGGCTCACACTCAGAAGGGCTGGACGTTCGGCTGGAACACCTGGCCGTTCGCCGGCACCGTCAGGTCGGTCAGGTACGCCGCCACGGCCTGGTCGACGCCGAGGGCGTCACCGAGGATGCAGTGGCCGAACGCGTCGACCGACAGCAGCCGGGAGTTGCCCAGCTCGGCCGCCATCTGCTGGCCGAACTTGTACCGCGTCGCGGGGTCGTAGTAGTTGCTGACCACGACGACCGGGACGTCGGTCTTCGCCTGCCACGGACCGCGGTAGACGTCCGGCTTCTTCGCCGGCCACACCGGGCAGCCCGCCGTGTCGGCGAAGGCCTGGTAGCGGCCGAAGGTGCGCGACTCGCGCTCCCACTTGGCGGCGATGTCCGGCACCTGGTCCTGCTTGATCTTGAACGGCTTGTCGGAGCAGTTGACGGCGAAGTACGAGTCGTCGCTGGTGTACGGGCTGTCCGGGTTCTGGTCCGCCAGCCCCTGCTTGCCCTTCACGATCAGCTTGAGCTGCCGGGCCTGCAGGGTCTGGGCCTGCGCGCCCGCCGGGTGGATCGTGTCGTAGAGCGCCTGCAGGTCCTCGGCCAGGCCGGGGAACGCCGACGGCGAGTACAGGATGCTCGACACCGAACCGGTGAACGCGTTGATGTCGACCGAGCCGCCGCCGGGGACGGTGATCGGCTGCTTGCGCAGGTACTCGCGCAGCTCGTCGAACTTCGCCCGCGGGGTGCCCGAGCTGAACGCGCACTTCGCGGCGGCCTCGGCGCACTTCTTCAGGAAGCCGTCGAGCGAGACCTCGAAGCCCTGCGCCCGCTGGCGGTCGTATTCGACGCCGTCCTTGGTGCGCAGCTGCGGGTCGACGTTGCCGTCGATGACGATCGCGCGGGACTGCTTCGGGAACATCGCCGCGTAGGTCGAGCCGATGAGCGTGCCGTAGGAGAAGCCGACGTAGGTCAGTTTCCGGTCGCCGACCGCCGCGCGCAGCGTGTCGACGTCCCGCACGACGTCCTTCGTGGACATGTGGTTGAGCAGCGAACCGGCGTTGTTCTTGCAGAACTGGCCGTAGTCGCGGTAGCTGGCGAGCGTGCCGGAGATCTCGGCGCGGCTCAGCGGCACCGGGACCTGGGCGCCGAAGATCTCGTCCGCGTCCTCCTGCGTGGTAAAGCAGCGCAGCGGGTTGCTCTGCCCGACCCCGCGCGGGTCGAAGCCGATCAGGTCGAAGCGGTCGAGCACCGGCGGCTGGAAGTAGTACTGGCCGCTGATCGGCATCCGCAGGCCCGAGCCGCCGGGACCACCGGGGTTGAGGAACAGCGAGCCGATCCGCGCGTCCGGGGTGCGGGCGGCGCGCTTGAGCAGGGCGATGTCGATCGTGCCCAGCGACGCGTTGTCGTGGTCGATCGGCACGCGGTAGCGCGCGCAGCTGTAGAACTTCACCTGGTCCGCGGGCACCCCGGCGAGGGTCGCGGCCGAGCAGGTCCCCCAGGCGACCGGCGCCGTGGCGCCGACGACCGCCGGCTTGACGGCGACTTCCGGCGCGGCGGTGGCGGTGCCCGCCGTGCCGGCCAGTCCCATCCCGGCCACCAGTGCCCCCACCAGCGCGAACGAGCGCACCCGGCCCCTTGTGGATCTCCGCACGACGTTTCCTCCCTAGGTCACGCACTCGCCGCGCGGTCGAGACGTCACGGCGCGTTACCCGGGAGAGACTGGCACAAACCGGTGAAAGCCGTCACCGTCCAAAAGGATGGTGCGAATCTATCGAGCCACCCGATTGAGGACGAAAACGGGCAACGGCCGCGCGGCCTCCTCCTGCTCCATCGCGTACCCCGGCCAGAACTCGAGCAGCTCACGCCACATTTCCGCGTACTCCGCGCCGGTCAGCTCGCGCGCGACGACGGCGACCGGCCGCCCGGCGAGCGCGACCTCGGCCTTCGGGTCGGCCCGCAGGTTGAGCGTCCAGGCCGGGTCGTGCGGGCGGCCCCAGTTGGACCCGGTGAGCACGAGGTCGTCGCCGTGCGGGAAGTAGAGCAGGTTCGTGCTGCGGGGCAGCCCGCTCTTGCGGCCGGTCGTCGTCAGGCGCAGGGACGGCAGCCCGGCGAGCGCCACGAGGCTCACCCGGCCGCCGAACACCCGGTGCAGTTTCTTGTCCGCCCAGACGACGAAGCCGGCCGAGCGCATCAGCCACGGCTTCGTGCCCAGGGCCCGGGCCAGCGCCCGGAGAGGATTAGCCACGCACAGATCTTGCCAGGCTCACCCCGAACCGCTGCTGGGAGTCGGTCCACCACTGGTCGAGGGCGAACCCGGCGGCGGCCAGCTCGGCCTCGACGCCGCCGGGGCGGAACTTGGCCGAGATCTCCGTGCGGATGTGCTCCCCGGCGGCGAACCGGACGGTGAGGTCCGCGCCCGGGATCCCGACGGTCAGCTCGCGGCGGGCGCGCAGCCGCATCTCGACCCACTCGTGCTCGGCGTCCCAGTGCGAGACGTGCTCGAACTCGTCGAGGTCGAAGTTCGCGCCCAGCCGGGCGTTGAGCACCCGCAGCACGTTCATGTCGAACTCGGCGGTGACGCCCGCGGCGTCGTCGTAGGCCCGCTCCAGCGTCTCGGCGTCCTTCACCAGGTCCGTGCCGAGCAGCAGCCACTCCCCCTCGTCGAGGACCTCCCGCACCGACCGGAGGAACGTCGCGCGCTCGGCGGGCAGGAAGTTGCCGATCGTGCCGCCGAGGAAGGCGACCACCCGCGGCCCGTCACCGGGCAGCAGATCGAGGTGCTGGGTGAAGTCGCCGACGACCCCCCGGACCTCCAGGCCCGGGTAGTCCGCGGAGATCGACCGGGCGGCGTCGACGAGCGCCGATTCGGAGACGTCGAGCGGGACGAACGCCGCCAGCGTGCCGTGCTTGGTGAGGGCGTCGAGCAGCAGCCGGGTCTTCTCGCTCGACCCGGACCCGAGCTCGACGAGGGTGTGCGCGCCGGTCAGCTCCGCGACGTCGCCGGCGTGCGCGGCCAGCACCTCACGCTCGCTGCGCGTCGGGTAGTACTCCGGCAGCTGGGTGATCTTCTCGAACAGCTCGCTGCCCTCGGCGTCGTAGAACCACTTGGGCGGCAGCCACTTCTGCTCGGCGGTGAGCCCGGCGACGACGTCGGCGCGCAGCTCCTCGGTGACGGCGTCGCCGGAGCGGTGGTGGTCGAGATCGGGTTCGGTCATCGGAGAGTGCCTTCCAGGGTCAGGGGAAGCAGGTCGACGCCGGCGGCGGTGGCGCGCACGGCGTGGTGGTCCGGGACGGCTTTCCAGCGCGGGTCGCCGTCGACGGGTTCGGACGCCAGCAGCACGCCCGCCGGGGTTTCCAGCAGGGACAGCGAGTGCGTCCAGGCGGTGCCGATCAGTGTTTCGCCGTCGGTGAGCAGGAAGTTGAGCCGGGAGCCGGGCGCGGCCGCCTCGACGGCGCTGGTCAGCCAGGCCACCGCCGACAGCGGGTCTTCCCCGGCCGCGAGCCGGGCCCGCAGCAGGACCCAGAGCACGACCGAGTCCGTCGGTGCCTCCAGCGTCAGCAGCTCGGTGACCGGCAGGGTCTTGGCCAGTTCGGCCAGCGAGTCGGGGAAGCCGCGGACGACGCCGTTGTGGCTGAACAGCCACCGGCCCGTGGTGAACGGCGCCGCGGCCGCCTCGGTCACCGGCATGCCGGTGGTGCCGTTGCGGGCCGCGGCGACGAACGCGTGGGTGGTGACCGCCGCGGCCAGTGGCGGCAGCGCCTCGTCCGTCCACAGTGGAGTCGAGCGGCGGTGCCGCAGGGGCAGTGCGCCGTCGGCGCCGTGGCCCGGGCCGAGGTACCAGCCCAGCCCGAAGCCGTCGGCGTTCACGGTGCCGCCGCCCCGCATGTCCGCCGGTGCGTAGGCCTGCACCAGCAGTGAATGCGGCGCGCGAAAAACCGCCTCGGCGGGCGAAACGGGCGCGCCGAGGTAGGCGAGATGCCTGCACATGGCGCCTAACCCTCGCCCGGGCCCGCGTCGCGGGCGGTGCGGAAGCCGGCGAAGATCTGCCGCCGGATCGGGTAGTCCCAGTTGCGGAACGTGCCCCGGATCGCCGCCGCGTCCGTGCCGAACGAGCCGCCGCGCAGCACCTTGTACTCCGGCCCGAAGAACACCTCCGAGTACTCCTGGTACGGGAACGCGGCGAAGCCCGGGTAGCCGTGGAGGTCGGTGCTCGTCCACTCCCAGACGTCACCGATCAGCTGGTGCACGCCGGTGGGCGACGCGCCGGCCGGGTACGCGCCCGCGGGCGCCGGGCGCAGATGGCGCTGGCCCAGGTTGGCGTGCTCGGCGCCCGGTTCCTCGTCACCCCACGGGAAACGGCGCGACCGGCCGCTCGCCGGGTCGAACCGCGCGGCCTTCTCCCACTCGGCCTCGGTCGGCAGCCGCCGCCCGGCCCACGCCGCGTACGCCTCGGCCTCGAAGAACGAGACGTGCACGACCGGTTCGGCGGCCGTGATCCGCTCGTAGACCCCGAACCGGGTGCGCCACCAGCCGTCCTGCTCCCGCTTCCAGAACCGCGGCGCGGTGATGCCGTTTCCGGTGCGGTAGGCCCAGCCCGCCGGGCTCCACCAGCGCTCGTCGTCGTAGCCGCCGCTGTCCAGGAACCCGGCGTACGCCCCGGAAGTCACCGGCGTGGTGTCCATCCAGTACGCGTCGACGGCGATCTCGTGCGCCGGGCGCTCGTTGTCCAGCGCCCACGGCTCGGCCGACGTGCCCATCGTGAACGCGCCGCCGGGCACCAGGACCTCGGCGGGCAGGGTGCCCGGCCGCGCGGGCGGCGGCTCGGGCGCGTGCAGCACCGGGTCGCCCTGGCGCAGCTGGTGGGTGGCCAGCATGGTCTCGTCGTGCTGCTGCTCGTGCTGGGTCACCATGCCGAACGCGAAGGCCTGTTCGGTGAGCCGGCGGCCGCCCAGCGGCACCCGCTCCAGCACGTCGAACGCCTTCTCGCGCACTTCGCGGACGTAGCTGCGGGCCTCGGCCGGGCTGAGCAGCGGCAGCGCCGGCCGGTCGGCGCGGGCGTGCTGGAAGGCGTCGTAGATGTCGTCGATGTCCGGGCGCAGCGGCTCCCGGCCGCCGACGTCGCGGACCAGCCACAGCTCCTCCTGGCTGCCGATGTGCGCCAGGTCCCAGACCAGCGGCGACATCAGCTTGGAGTGCTGGCGGATCAGGTCCTCGTCGTCGACCGCGTCGGTCAGCGCGTCGCTGCGCGCCCGGGCGCGGGTCAGTGCCTCGGCCGCGCGGGCACGCAGCTCCTCCGCGCCCAGGTCCTTCGACTCCGTGGTGGTCATGCTTCGCTCCTCGATCGGTACGCGCGCCCCTGCACGCTCTCGCAGATCTCGGTTACGGATTCCGCCGTCAGCCCGGTGTGGCCCAGCTCGGCGCAGCCGAGGTCGGCCAGCGCGGCCGCGACGGCCGCCAGGTCCGGGTCGGCCAAGCCGCGGCACGCGGCCGTGGCCCACCGGTCCGCCACCCGCTCGCACAGGTCGCGGACCCTGTCCACTGTGGACGGCCGGGCGAGCAGCGCGGTGACCAGCGCGGCCGGTGCCAGCCACTCGTCCGGCGGTTGCGCGTCGAGGTACCGGATCTCCAGGTACCCCTGCGGGCGGACGGGGGTGAACATCGTCGTGAGGTGGTAGTCGAGATCCGCCTCGGTGGGTTTCGGCAGCAGCGCGGCCGGGCCCCGGCCCTCGATCCAGCCGGCGAAGGTCAGCCCCTCCGGCGCGTCCCACGGGCGGTCTTCCCGGGGCAGCGCCATCAGCGGGGTGTCCATCATGCGCGCGCCCCACGACGCCCCCGGGTCCCCCGCGACGCGCGCCGTGCGCGTGCGGACGGCCTCGGTGTCGTGCACCGCGAGCCAGCGGGCGGACGCGAACCCCGTGTCACGCCCGGCGTGGACGCGGGAGTTGGCGAACAGGGCGAGCAGCGGCGGGCCCATGGCGTGCGCGGCCGCCCAGCGGGCCGCGTGGTGCTCGGCCTCCCCGGCGTCGACGCAGACCTGCAGGCCGGCGGTGCTGCACATCATCGTGAGGCCACCGGGCCCGATCGGCGCGAACCGGCGTTCCATCGCCGCGTAGCGCGGCGTGTCCAGCAGCCGGCGCGGCGCGCGGTGCGCGTCGATGCCGGAATCACCGAACCGGAGGCCGTGGGAGGAGAGAAGTTCACCCAGGTGGCGGAGATCGGCCGAGACGACTGCGTCGAGGTCGCGCAGCGTGGCCTGGGGATGAGCGGAGATTTCGACCTGGCCCCCGGGCTCGAGGCTCACTGGTGAACCTGCCGGGAGCGGCGAAGCGGGGCTGTCGGGGCGCAGTGTCCGCGGGGTGTGCGGGCCCAGTGCCGTGGCGAGGAGGCCGGGATCGAGCGGTCTGGCCGGGTCGTCGGCGTGGTGCACGGTGAACTCCAGCTCGACGCCGGTCAGGCGCGGCGGGCCGTGCTTGAAGCACACCGATGCCACGTACGCCTCCCCGGCCGCGCGGTCCGCCAGGACCCGCGCGGTGCGGTTCGACGCACTACCCGACTTCTCGGGGAATTCGTGCACCGTAGACGCTTCTGTCATGTCAATCCTGTCCCGTGTGGTGGAACTTTCTCGACATCGGACGCTACACGCGGGGTACGACAAAAACAGGGTTGATCCTGCCCTTCAGGACAGGGTCACCACTCCGTAAGAAGTCCCGGATCAGGGCAAAGCGGATTCCGTGCCCAGCCCCAGTTCGGCGGCCGAGGCCCGGACGGCGTCGATCACCAGGTGCAACGCCGGACGGCGGAACGCGGTGCGCCGGTAGGCGATCGACACCGTTCGGAGCAACGGCGTCGTGAGCGTCACGACGTCGATCCCCGGCGGGCGCAGCAAGCGCAGGCCGAGGTCGGAGACGAGGGTGATGCCCAGCCCGGCGCCCACCATGGCCATCGCCGTGGACTGCTCCTCGACCTCGTGGTTGATCTTCGGGGCGAACCCGTGGCGCCGGCACGCCGTGCGCATCGCCCGGCCGAAGTGCGACTTCGGGCTGGCCAGGATCCAGGGGTGCTCGGCGAGGTCGTCCAGCGACGCCGAGCCCGCGGGCACCGCGCCGCGCGGCACCGCCGCGTGGAGGCGTTCGACGGCCACGACGGCCCGTTCCAGGCCCGCGTCCCAGGGCATCGGCGCGTCGGAGTAGTCGATGACGAAGGACAGGTCGAGCACGCCGTCGCGGACCGCCTCGGCGGTGTCCTCCGGCGCCAGCTCCCGGGTCCGGACCTCGATGCCCGGGTGCGAACCGGCCAGCGTCGTCAGCGCGGTCGGGAGCAGGCCGGAGGCCACCGAGGCCCACACCCCGGCCGTCAGCCGGACGGTCCGGGCGTCCTGCGCCTCCTCCAGGGCGAGCGTGGCCCGCTCCACCGAGCCGAGGATCTCCTCGGCGTGCTCGGTGAGCAGTTTGCCCAGTTCGGTGAGCTGGACCCGCCGGCCCAGCCGTTCGAACAGCTTGGCCCCGACGTCCCGTTCCAGCTGCGCGAGCTGCTGCGACACCGCCGAAGCGGTGTAGTGCAGGGCCGCCGCGGCAGCCGTCACGGTGCCCCGGCGGTGCAGCTCGCGGAGCATCTTCAGCCGATGCAACGAAAGCTCCATGCACCAAACCTAAACGAGATCGTGCAGTAGCGTTAAATGGACGCGAAGGCCACCCGGGGCGCAGGCTCGTGGTGGCGGTCACGAGGCCGCCCCGACTTCCCCGGAGGTGAGTGGCCTGATGATCCCCCGCAACGCCGAGCCGCTGATGCGACTGTCGTGGACCGACCCCCTCACCGGCGCGAACGGCTACCTGGTCGTGCACAGCCTGGTCTCCGGCGTCGCCACCGGCGGCACCCGGATGCGGGCCGGCTGCACCATGGGCGAGGTCGAGGACCTCGCCCGGGGCATGGCCAACAAGACCGCGACCTTCAACCTGCCGGTCGGCGGCGCGAAGGGCGGCATCGACTTCGACCCGAAGGACCCGCGCGCCTTCGGCGTCCTGACGCGCTTCTGCTCGTTCCTCCGGCCCTGGCTGGACGCCCACTGGGTGACCGCGGAAGACCTCGGCGTCCCGCAGCACCTGATCGACGCGGTGTTCGCCGACCTCGGGCTGGAGCAGTCGTTCCACGCCGCGATCGGCCGGTCGGCCGATCCGGAGCGCACCCTGCGGCGGGTGCAGGCCGGCCTCAACGCCCCGGTGCCCGGCGGGCTGCTGCTCGGCGACGTCGTCGGCGGCTACGGCGTGGCGCAGGCGTGCCTCGGCGTCGCGTCGGCGTGGGACTGGGACGTGCGCGAGACGACCGTGGCGATCCAGGGCATCGGCACCATGGGCGGCGGCGCGGCCTGGTACCTGCACGAAGCGGGCATGAAGGTCGTCGCGGTCGCCGACGCCGCGGGCACGCTCTACGCACCCGAAGGCCTCGACATCCCGGCGCTGCTCGACCTGCGCGACCGCTTCGGCGAGGTGGATCGCAAGCGGCTGCCGGCCGGGATCAAGCTGCTTCCCCGCGACGCCGTCGTCTCGACCGACGCGGACATCTTCGTGCCGGCGGCGATCTCCTACGCGCTGCGGCCGGACAACGAGAACCTGGTCAAGGCCAAGGTCGTCATCGAGGCGGCCAACGCGGCGACGACGCCGGAGGCCGAAGCGGCGCTCTCGGCGCGCGGGGTGGCCGTCGTGCCGGACTTCGTGGCCAACGCCGGTGCCGCGGCGTGGGCGTGGTGGCTGCTGCTGGGCGAGGTCGGCGCGGACCCGGCCGACTCGTTCCTGCGGCTGCGCACCGAGATGCAGTCCAAGGTGGCGCTCCTGCTGGCGGAGTGGAACATGGACCGGCTGCCGCTGCGCGTCACCGGGCTGAAGCTGGTGGAGGCGAACCGGGCCGCGCGCGCCGAAGTGGCGCTCACCCCCGAGGGCGAGCCGGCGCTGCTCATCCCGTGAGCCGGGGTCCGCGCGGCGCCTCGACCGGGGCGCCGCGCGGGCACCTCAGCCCGCGAAGCGGTCGGTCGCGCCGACCAGGACGTCCTGCATCGAGACGTCCTGCGTGCTGTGCCCGACGTTGTCGAGCATGACCAACTCGCTGGCCGGCCAGCCGTGGTGCAGCAGCCACGGCGTGCCGACCATGTTGCTCGTGTCGAGCACACCCTGGGCGAGCACGGCCGGGACGTCCGCGAGCTTGCCCAGGTTGGCCAGGATCTCACCGTCGGGCAGGAAGGCCCGGTTGCTGAAGTAGTGCGTGACGATCCGGGCGAAGCAGAGCCGGTAGGCCGGATCCTCGAAGGCGTCGTGCGGCGGGACGCCGGGCAGCATCGCGTCCTCCCAGGCGCACCAGTCCGCGGCCGCCTTTTGGTGGACCGCGGGGTCCGGGTCCAGCAGCAGGCGGTTGTAGGCGGCCGAAAGGTCGCCGTCGCGCTCGGCTTCCGGGACGCCGTCGCGGAACCTCGCGAAGCCCTCCGGGAAGTACGCGCCCAGGCCGCGGATGAGCATCTCGATCTCGAGGAAGCGGTCGGTCGCGAGGCCCATCAGGACCAGCTCGCTCACCCGGTCGGTGTGGCGCAGCGCGTAGGTCAGGCTCAGGACCGAGCCCCAGGAACCGCCGAACAGCAGCCACTTCCCGATGCCGAGCCGGGTGCGGAGCAGTTCGAAGTCCGCGACCAGGTGGTCGGTGGTGTTGGCGGAGAGGTCGGCGACCGCGGCCCCGGCGTGCGGGGTGCTGCGGCCGCAGCCGCGCTGGTCGACGAGCACGACCCGGTACTTCGCGGGGTCGAAGTACCGGCGTACGTTCGTCGAGCAGCCCGAGCCCGGCCCGCCGTGCACGACCAGCGCCGGCTTGCCGTCGGGGTTCCCGCAGGTCTCCCAGTAGATCTCGTGCCCGTCGCCGACGTCGAGCAGGCCGTGCTCGTACGGTTCGATCTCGGGGTACAGCCCAGCCATCAGCACGTCCTTCCACCGGAATACGACAGCGCTGTCACATTAGCGCCGGGCCGTGGTCGACGCGCTCCCATTTCGGATCAGCTCAGCGGGGCTCAGTTCAGGGAGCCGGCCAGCTCGGTGAGGGTGTCGGCCAGCTCGCGCGGGCCGGCCGGGCCGATGTGG
The DNA here is from genome assembly GCF_035975215.1 of Amycolatopsis sp. NBC_01307. Lineage (NCBI taxonomy): Bacteria > Bacillati > Actinomycetota > Actinomycetes > Pseudonocardiales > Pseudonocardiaceae > Amycolatopsis > Amycolatopsis sp. NBC_01307. Next base: position 3,337,530 of record NZ_CP108403.1, read on the forward strand.
ATGACCTCGTCGTCACCGGCGCCGGAGGTGTAGCTGAGGTAGCGGCCCCAGTCCGTGTCGGCGTAGTGCAGCGGCTGCCGCAGACAGGTGTGGCGGCCGACGTCGTCACGGCGTCCGACGTAGAGCTCGCCGCTGCCGGTGACCGGCCGCTGGACCAGGCTGACGACGTCGGCGATCGCCGGGGACAGCGGGTAGGCGTCCTGACCGCGGCGGGCGGCGTCGGCCAGGTCCGCCACCCGGACGGTGCGCGGGTTGCCGCCGCCGGGCCCGACCGGCGGCAGCTGCTCGACGAGCGACTCGGCGAGCCGGTTCCGGTCGATCTCCTGGACGCCGACGTGCGCGCCGTCGGAGACCGCGAGAATCGCCTGCAGCCCCTTCGCGGCGGCGAGCACGCCGTAGGTCTGGCCGCCGGCGCCGACCCAGCCGTAGCACTCCCGCGCCGGCGTCACCAGCAGCGGGAGCCAGTCGAGGAAGTCGAACGACGCCCGCCCCCGCGCGTCGACCAGCCCGGCCTCCGCGAGCGCGGCGTCGATCCGGTGGTCGGCCTCGTCACGCTCCTCGTCCGAGAGCCACAGGGGCTCCGGACGCAGGGTGATGTGCAACTGACCGACCTGCTCACGCTCGGCCAGTGCGGCCAGCGCCTCGACCGGAACGTCCACCCGGCCTGTTGCCACGTCCACCTCGTTTTACTCGCCGATGACCGGCGGACTGGTCCGCCGGCCGGTGCCGTTCACTCGCCGACGGCCGGCGGACTGATCCGTCGGCCGGTCTCGTTCACTCACCGATGACCGGCGGGCTGGTCCGCTGGTCGGTGCCGAAGATCGCGTCCGGGTCCGCTTCGATCAGGAAGTCCGGCCGCTGGTGCTCATCATCTTCCTCACCCTCGCCGCGCCGCCCACCGGCACCCATCGGCCCCATCTGCCCGGACCGCCCACCGGCCGACCGAGCCGCGGCCGCCTCCGCGGCGGCCGCGTTGCCGAGACTGCCCATGCCGGAGCCGCGCCCGCTGCCGAGCCCACGCTCCCCCGCCGCACCGGAACCACTGCCGGTGCTACCGCTGCCGCTACCGGTCCCGCCGCTGCCGGATCCGCCGATCGGGCGGCCGCTGGAGTCGAGGAGCCGTCCGCCCGCGGAACCGCTGCTGGGACCGCGCCCGCCAGGACCGGTTCCCGTGCCGGAGCCGCCGGGTTCGCCGAAGGTGTTGGAGTAGTTCTGACCACCGCCGCCCCCACCGGTGCCGGTCGGGTAGAAGTCGACCCCACCCGTCCCGGGCGGCGTCTTGCCAGGCCGGTCGCCGGTCTGTTGCCCGGTGGGCAGCCTGCCGGGGAGGTTGGTGCCGGGGGTGCCCGTCGTGCCGGTGCCGGTCGTGTGGGTGGTGTCGGTGCCGCCGGTACCCCCGGTCCCGCCCGTTCCACCGGTTCCCCCAGTGCCGCCGGTTCCTCCCGCGCCACCCGTTCCCCCCGTACCGCCCGGCTTGTCGGGACCACCGGAGTGCGTGGTGTCGACGCTGGTGGTCGAGGTGTGGTCGTCACTCCCACCGGGATGATCCGGCGTCCAGTTGTGCCCATCGATGATCGGCGGCTTGATCCGCCCGGGTGTCTGCGGCGTGTTGACGGCAATCGTGGCGCCGTCGGATTGGAGAACCCCGTAGTCCGTCGGAAGAACGGCTTTGGTACCACTGGTGGCACTGCTGTACTGGTCCATCACGCGGACGTTGGTCTCATTGGCCGCGTTGTACTTCGCGATGCCGGTTTGGTAGTCGTTGACTTCGTCCTGGGCCATGAACGGCCCGGCGATCGGAATGGCGGCCTTGAGACCCACGGACCACGGACTGGGCTTGTCCGGCTTGGGCGGAATCTCGACGACGGCGTTGTTCGAGTTTTCGAACACGTCCGCCTGCGTGTCGACCGAGGCCTTGGTCATGTCGAGCGGCATCGCGGTCTCGGCGAAGGCCTGCTCGAGCGGTCCGGCTCCGGCGTTGGCGGCGTCGGCGGCGCTCCCGGTCCACGCCTGCTTCATCCGCTCCTGCAGCGACTTGATGCCCTGCGCGCGGTCCATGTAGGCCGAAGAGAGCTTCTCCACCGACTCGGACATCTGCCGGAGTCCTTCGGTGTCCCCCTGTTTGAAGTTGTCGTAGATCTGCTTGCCGTCCACTCGTCAAGCCCCCTTGAGTGTTTTGACCGTTCCGGCCGCGACGCGTTGCGCTGCGTCGCAAGAATCCTGTTGTCCCTCGTAGCCTTCCGCGAAAACGGAGACCGCCAGGTCGTCGGCGATTCCGACCGCCATGGTGCAGTTTCCGGCCGCCCTGCGGTCGCGGGTGTCGAAGTACAGCGCGGGATAACCGTCGACTTCCGGGGCCGGTTCGAGGAACTTGATCAAAGCTCCGGAACGGTCGTGGGCAGCCTGGATGCCGGCCAATCCGCCGGCCCCCTGGTCGCGGTTGCCCGTCCCGAGGATGACCAGCACGCTGAGTCCGTCGCCCCTGATCTTCCACCCGCAACTGGGGCCTGACTGCCCTTCGGGAGTGGCATCGCCCGGGCGCGGCTCGCCCGGTTCGGTGTACCGCAGCTGGGTCAGAACGTCGGCCGGGACGAGGCCGCACGGGTTGCCCACGTACTTGGTCGCGTCCAGCGGAGTGGTGACTTTCGGTGCGTCCGCGGTCGGGCTCGGCTCCCCGGACGACGCCGGAGAGGACGACGTGTCCGCGGGGTTGGCGGTGCCACCGGTTGTCGACGTGCAAGCCGAAGCGAACGCGCACAAGCACAGGGCGACCACGCCGAGGACGCTCGCTTCGGCGAACTTCGGCAGCCTCACGTCGCCTGCCCGAACGTTCCGGACATGCCCTGGTCCGTCGCGACGGTCTTCGTCTGCGCTTCCTTCAGCTTCTTGATGTACCCCTGCACGTACTTGCGCATGGAATCGTTCTGCGTCTGCAGCGAGGTGACCGACTCGAAGGTGGTCGTCTCGTAGCTGCCGCTGGCGGGGTCCTGGCCGGGCGCCACCGAGGCGTTCACCAGAGTGTCGATCGTGCGACCGTCGTCGATGATCTTGTCCAGCTCGTCTTCCCAGAGGCTGATCACCGAGGCGAGCTCTTCCGGTTCCATCTTGAACTGGCCGCCACCGCCGCCCCCACCGCCGTAGACGCGACCGCCCTCGCCCAGGATGTCGCCACCCCAGACCGCCTGCGCCGCCTGTCCGGCTTCGCCGATGATCACGCCCCGCACCTTCCCCTCAGCTCACCCACCGTGATGGTGCAAAGACTAGCCAACCGTCTCATTCCGTGTCAGCGAATCGCCGCAACCTTCCGACGTCGGGAGCCTTCGGGTGGTTCCCGGGCACTCCGGGTCACAAGACGTACGTACGGATTGCGAGATGCCGGTCCGCGGTGCCAGGATTCGAGGATGCCACGCGTAAGCCAGGATCACCTCGACGCAAGACGGCGCCAGATCCTCGACGGCTCGCGGGTGTGCTTCGCGCGCTACGGCTACGAAGGTGCCACAGTCCGGCGCCTCGAGGAAGCCACCGGACTCTCCCGCGGCGCCATCTTCCACCACTTCCGCGACAAGGAGTCGCTCTTCCTCGCCCTCGCCGAGGACGACGCCATCCGGATGGCCGACGTCGTCGCCGAGCAAGGGCTCGTCCAGGTCATGCGTGACCTGCTGGCCGGCGACGGCGAGCACCCCGCCGACTGGCTCGGCACCCGCTTGGAAGTCTCACGGCGGCTGCGAACCGACCCGGAGTTCCGCGCCCGCTGGGCCGAGCGCTCCGAACAGCTCACCACCGCGACCCGGCTGCGGCTGCTGCGCCAGCGCGAGGCCGGGAACCTGCGTGACGACGTCGACGTCGACGTCCTCACCGCCTTCCTCGAGCTCGTCCTCGAAGGACTCGTCTCGCACCTGGCGATGGGCCTGCCGGGCGCCGGCCTCGGTCCGGTGCTCGACCTCGTCGAGGAGACGGTGCGGCGGCACCGGCCCGGCACCACCTGAGCGGCCGTGTTCAAATGGCCCGCGTGGATCTCCTCGAGGCACACGGCCAGGCCATCCGGGCGTTCGGCGAGGCCGTGCACGCCGCCGGCGACGGCGCCTGGGGCCGCCGGACGCCGTACACCGCGTGGACGGTCCGCGACCTCGTGAACCACCTCGTCGCCGAGCAGCTCTGGGCGCCGTCGCTGCTCGCGGGCGCCACGCTCGACGACGTCGGCGACCGCTTCGACGGCGACGTCCTCGGCGAAGACCCGGCCGGTGCCTGGGACGCGGCCGCCGAGGGCGCGCGGGAGGCCTTCCTCGACGACGGCGTCCTCGAACGCACCGTCCACCTGTCCTACGGCCTGGTCCCCGCCCGGGAGTACGGCTGGCAGATGACGATCGACGCCGCCGTGCACAGCTGGGACCTCGCGCGGCCTGCCCAGCCCGGTCACCGAGCCGCTGGCCGAGCGCCTGATCGACGTCGTGCGCCCATGGGTGGACGAGTGGCAGGGGCTCGGCCTGTTCGACCCGCCCGTCGCGGTCCGCCGCGGCGCCGGCTCCACCACCCGGCTCGTCGGTCTGCTGGGGCGCCGGCCGAGGTGAGCGCGCCGACACACCGATGTGCCCGCACCGCGCGGCAAGGACACGTTAAGATTCATCCCATAATCGCAGTACACGCCGATTTCCCGCTAGGAGTGACCGTTTCGTGCGCGCAGCGCAGTCACCCGGTGACAGTACCGGGCCGGGTGACCGACCCGGCTGTCCGATAGGTTCGCCCACCGCCACCTCGGCGGGTGCGGAATGATGCAGATCCTCTTCGCCGTCCTCGGCGTCCTCGTCTTCGTCCTGCTGACGGTCGGCACCGGACTCGCCGTCGCGGCCGAGTTCTCGCTGACCGCGCTGGAACGCAGCACGGTCGACGCCAACGTCCGCCAGGTCGGCGACCGCCGCGCGCTGACCGTGCAGAAGGCCCACCGGACGCTGTCGTTCCAGCTCTCCGGCGCCCAGGTCGCGATCACCCTGACCACGCTCATCACCGGTTACCTGGCCGAGCCGCTGATCGGCGAGCTCGTCCGGCCGCTGCTGACCGGCATCGGGCTGCCCACGGCGTTCGCCGCGGGCGCGTCGATCGTGCTCGCCCTGGTCATCGCCACCTCGCTGTCGATGATCCTCGGCGAGATGGTGCCGAAGAACCTGGCGATCGCCCGGCCGCTGCCGACCGCTCGCGCGGTCACCGGCTACCACTCGCGCTTCTCCGCGCTGTTCCGCTGGCTCATCACGCTGATGAACAACAGCGCGAACTTCCTGGTGCGCAAGTTCGGCGTCGAACCGCAGGAGGAACTGCGGTCCGCGAGGTCACCCCAGGAGCTGGGCTCGATCGTGCGGTCGAGCGCCGAGAGCGGCACGCTCGACACGTCGACCGCGGAGCTGCTGGACCGGTCGCTGCGGTTCGGCGAGCGCACCGCGGAGGAGCTGATGACCCCGCGCGTGCAGCTGGAAGCGCTCACCGTGGACGACACGATCGAGGACCTCATCGCCATCTCCAGCCGCACCGGGTTCTCGCGGTTCCCGGTGCACGCCGAGGACCTCGACGACGTCCGCGGCGCAGTGCACGTGAAGCAGGCCTTCGCCGTGCCCGCCGCCGAGCGCAAGAAGGTGCCGATCGGCTCGGTCATGCGGCCGGTGCCGACCGTGCCGGAGTCCCTGCCGGGTGACGACCTGCTCGACCGCCTGCGCGACTCGCGGTTCCAGCTGGCGATCGTCGTCGACGAGTACGGCGGCACGGCCGGGCTCGTGACGCTGGAGGACGTGGTCGAGGAGATCATCGGCGACGTCCGCGACGAGCACGACGACCGCGAAGCCCCCGCGTCGCAGCAGGTCGGCACCGACAGCTGGCTGGTGTCCGGGCAGCTGCGGCCGGACGAGGTCACCGACGTCACCGGGTTCCGGATGCCGGACGGCGACTACGAGACCATCGCCGGGCTGATCCTCGAACGGCTGGGCAAGATCCCCGCCGAGGGCGACGCCGCCGAGGTCGACGGCTGGCGGCTCACCGTGACCACGATGGACCGCCACCGCGTCGCCGAGGTCGAAGTGGCCCCGGTCCGCGAGGCCGAGCCGGCCGAAGAGGCCGCCGAAAGCGAGGTGGTCTCGTGAGCGACTGGCTGAACATCGCCCTCGTGGTGTTCCTGCTGCTGCTCAACGCCTTCTTCGTGGGCGCGGAGTTCACGCTCATCTCCTCGCGGCGTGACCGGCTCGAAGCGCTGCTGGAGCAGGGCAAGACGCGCGCGAAGATCGTGATCAACGCGAGCAAGCACGTGTCGCTGATGCTGGCCGGCGCGCAGCTGGGCATCACCATCTGCTCGCTGCTGCTCGGCCGCCTCGGCGAACCCGCTGTCGCGCACCGGCTCTCGGCGTTCTTCGACCTGCTGGGCCTGCCCGAAGGCCTGCTGCACCCGATCTCGTTCGCGATCGCGCTGGCCTTCATCACGGTGCTGCACGTGCTGATCGGCGAGATGGTGCCGAAGAACCTCGCCATCGCCGAACCGGAGAAGCTCGCGCTCTGGCTGGTGCCGGTGCACGTCGGCTGGGTCAAGATCGCGAACCCGTTCATCTGGCTGCTGAACTTCGTCGCGAACTCGCTGCTGCGCGCGGTGAAGGTCGAGCCGAAGGACGAGCTGGAGACGGCCTACACCTCCGACGAGCTGGCCGAGCTGCTCAGCGAGTCGCGCCGGGAGGGCCTGATCGACCAGTCCGAGCACCGGCGGCTCACCCAGACGCTGTCCTCGGTGCAGAAGACGGTGTCCGACGTGCTGGTGCCGACGGCCGACCTGACGACCCTGCCGTGCGCGCCGACCCTCGGCGACGTCGAGCGGGTGGTGTCCTCGACCGGCTTCTCGCGCTTCCCGGTGTGCACCGACGACGGGCGCCTGACGGGCTACATCCACGTCAAGGACGTCCTGGACCTGGCCGGCGAGGACCCGGCGACGATGGTGCCGGCGTCGAAGACGCGGCCGCTGACCGAGCTGCGGGCCGACGCCCGGCTGGACGTCGCGCTCTCGGCGATGCGCAAGGAGGGCAGCCACCTGGCGCGGGCGCTCGACACCACCGGCAACGCGGTGGGCGTCGTCGCGCTCGAAGACCTCGTCGAGGAGTACGTGGGCACCGTGCGCGACGGCACCCACGTGGGCGCATGACCGCGGTCGACGTGCTCGCCGAACCGGACTGGCTGGCCCGGGAGGCGGCGCACGCCGACCGGGTGCGCCGGTGGACGGTCCCGCACCAGGACCGCAAGTCCCGGGGCGAGAAGCACCCGGTGCTGGACTTCCTGTTCACCTACTACTCGCACCGGCCGGGCCACCTCGAACGCTGGCAGCCGGGCCCCGGCGTCGCGCTCGCCGGGCCCGCGGCGCAGCGCTTCCTCGACCGGAAGGGCTACGTCGAGACGAGCGACGGCGTCGTCCTCGACCCGGCCGGGTTCACCGAGCGCAAGGCCAAGACGGCGGAGTTCGTGCTCGGCCTGCTCAGCGCGACGGCGTCCCGCGCGCCCCGGCTGAGCTGCTTCGGGCTGCACGAGTGGGCGATGGTCTACCGCGAGCCGGCGGATTCCGTGCGCCACGACCAGGTCCCGCTGCGGCTCGGGTCGACGGGCACCGACGCGGTCGTCGAGTCGCTGGACATCCGCTGCGGGCACTTCGACGCGTTCCGGTTCTTCACCCCGCCGGCGCGGCCCCGCAACGAGCTGGAGCCGACGCGGGCGACGCAGGTCACCCTCGAGCAGCCGGGCTGCCTGCACGCGAACATGGACTTGTTCAAATGGGCGTACAAGCTCGACCCGTTCGTGCCCGCGGAGCTCGTCGCCGACTGTTTCGAGCTCGCGGCCGAGATCCGGGAGCTGGACATGCGGGCGAGCCCGTACGACCTCGCGGCTCTCGGCTACCCGCCCGTGCGGATCGAGACCGCCGAGGGACGGGCCGAGTACGCTCGCGCGCAGGCCGGGTTCGCCCGCCGTTCGGCACCCTTGCGTGCTCGCCTGATCGCGCACTGCAATAGCCTGGTCAGCCCAGCCGGGCGGCCTCCGCGAGCGTGACACAACTGTGAGTTAGATTATTCCCGGCCCGTTGCTCACCTGTTAGGGTGATAACGGTTTGATTGCATAGCAGCGCGTGCTTGACGTGCTCTTTAGGCCGAAAGGATGACGATGGGGCGACACGCCCGGCCCGACGAGCCGGTGCCACACCCGCTGGACCGCGCCGGGGCGAAGCGTCCCCCCGCCGAGGGTCCGGGTGCCGTCCCGCAGCGTCCGAACCAGGCCGAGCCCCCCACGTCCCGACGGACCGGGCGCGGCGAGTCCGCCGGTGCCGGCCGGACGGGCCGGCGCGCTCCCCGCGCCGCCGGCCCCACCGAGACCACCACCGTCATCCCGGCCACCGGCGCCACCCCGGCCCCCTCCCCGGCCTCCGGCCAGAGCGAAGATTCCGGGTGGTTCCGCAAGCCGACCGAGGATTCCGGGGCATTCCGGACCGCCGGGCGGACCGAGGCCCCCGGAGCCCCGCGCGCGCCCCGCCGCGGCGAGAACACCGGCACGTTCCGCAGTGAGACCCCCGAGCCGCCGCGTCCCCCCGGCCGCGGCGAGGATTCGGGCCGGTTCCGCACCGCCGGCCGCCGCGGAAAGAACAGCGCCCTCGCACCGGAGGCGCCCGAGACTCCCGGTGCCACGCGCCGAGGCGAAGACTCCGGCATGTTCCGCGCCGCCCGCCGCGGCAAGAACGCCGACACCTTCCCGGCCCCCGACGGAACGGAAACGCCCGAGACCCCCGGCGGCACCCGCCGCGGCGAAGACTCCGGCATGTTCCGCGCCGCCGCCACCCGCCGCGGCCAGAACACGGCCCCCGAAACCGCAGCACCCGAGCCGGCCGACGGCACCCGCCGCGGCGAGGAATCCGGGACCTTCCGCGCAGCCCGTCGCGGTGAGAACACCGGGACCTTCCGTGCCGCCCGTCGTGGGGAGAACACCGGTTCCTTCCGCGCCGCCGGCCGATCCGAGACCACCGGCACCTCCCGCGTCCCCGGCCGGAGCGAGAGCACCGGGCCGCACCGGAGTGACGACACCGGCTCGCACCGGACCGCCGCCCGGAGCGAGGACACCGGCACCCAGCGGACCCTCGGCAAGGTCGCCGAGGCGACCGGCTCGCACCGCATCGTCGGCAAGAAGGCCCCGCGTCGCAAGATCGCGGGCTGGCCGATCGCCTGTCTCGTGCTCGCCGCCCTCATCGGGCTCGGCATCGTCGGCTGGAACTGGGCCGACAGCGAGCTCAACAGCCGCGCCGAGGCCCAGGCCGCCAGCTGCTCCAGCGGCACGTCGCACATGCGCGTGATCGTCACCCCGAGCGTGCAGAAGCCGCTGGCCGCCGCGGCCGACCGCTGGAACCAGGCCGCCACCGTCGTCCACGGCCAGTGCGTGAACGTGACGATCGAGGCCAAGCCGTCGGCGCAGGTGCTCGACGCGCTGGTCGGCCGGGCCAACCTGGACTCGATCGGTGGGCTCCCCACCGCGTGGCTGCCCGAGTCGACGTACTGGATCAGCGAGCTGACCACCAAGAAGCCCGAGATGATCGGCTCGCCCGCCCAGTCGGTCGCCACCGCGCGGTCGGCGGACTACCCGTTCGTCGGGCTGACCGGGCCGGGCATCGACGACACCCTGCTGCGCGCGGCACAGACGTTCCGCGAGTACCTCGAGCAGCCCGCCCAGCAGGCCGACTTCACCGCCGCCGGGATCAAGACCGCCTGATCCTCAGGCCGGGCCGACGCGCGTGCCGTTGTCGAGCTCGGCCAGCACGGCCAGGTCGTCGTCGGCCAGCTCGAAGTCGAACACCTCGAAGTGCTCCCGGGTCCGGGTCGTGGTGGCCGAAGCCGCCACCGCGACCGTGCCGCCCTGCAGGTGCCACCGCAGGACGATCTGGGCCGGGGTCTTGCCGTACTTCGCCGCCAGCGCGGTGACCGTCTCGTCGGACAGCAGCGCGCTGTTCGCCGCCGGGCTCGACGCGCCGGTCAGGATGCCGTGCGCGTCGTGGAACTCCCGCAGCGGCAGCTGCTGCAGCCACGGGTGCAGCTCGACCAGGTTGACCGCCGGGACGGTGCCGGTGGCGTCGATCAGCCGGCGCAGCTCGGCCGCGCTGAACCCCGCCACGCCGATCGCGCGGGCCCGGCCGTCGGCGCGCAGCCGCGACAGCGCGCGCCAGGTGTCGGTGAACGCGCCGTTCGTGCCGGCCACCAGGATCAGGTCGACGCGGTCGGCCTGCAGACCGGCCAGCACCTGGTCGGCCGCACGGCGGGCGGCGTCGTACCCCTGCACGGGCACCTTGACGCTGACGAACACGTCCTCGCGCGGCACGTCCGACGCGGCGAGGACCGCGCCCACGGCCTCCTCGGTGCCCGGTGCGGTGTCGATGCCGCGGTGGCCGGTGTCGAGGGCGATGCGGACGGCGCGGCCGGTCTCGGAGGCGCTCAGGCCGGTGACGCCGAACAGCAGCTGGGGGATGCGGACTCCGTCGGACAGGGCTAGCGAAGGCGGAACGGCCATCAACCGGTGATCCTCACTTCGGGTGCTGCGCGGGGATCTCCATCATTCCACCCGGGCCGACCGCTCGCGCAGGTACGCGGCCGTCGCCGGGTCGGCCGGGAAGAACGACTCGATCACCAATTCCGCCACGGTGACGTCCAGCGGCGTGCCGAACGTGGCGACCGTGCTGAAGAACGTCAGGTCGGTGCCCTCGTGGCGGAAGATCAGCGGCACGAAGATGTCACCCGGTCCGGGGACCTCCACCTCGGGCACCGGCTGGTCGCAGGGGTAGCCGCGCAGCTCGGCCAGCAGATCGGCGAGGCCGGTGTCCGCGGTCTGGCCGACCTGGCGCCGCAGCCGGCCGAGCAGGTGGGCGCGCCACTCCCCCAGGTTCCGGATGTGCGGCGCCATGCCCCGCGGGTGCAGGGTCGCGCGCAGCACGTTGGCCGTCAGCTCGGGCGCCAGCCCGGCGACGAACAGGCCGGTGGCGGCGTTGGCGTCGACGAGGTTCCAGTTCCGGTCCACGACGGCGGCCGGGTACGGCTCGTGCCCGGCGAGCAGCTGCCGTACGGCCTGGCGGACGGCGGTCATCTCGGGATCCCCCAGCGCACTCTCGGTGTAGGCGGGCGCGAACCCGGCGGCGAGCAGCAGCCGGTTGCGGTCCCGCAGCGGCACGTCGAGGTGCTCCCCGAGCCGCAGCACCATGTCCCGGCTCGGCCGCGACCGCCCGGTCTCCACGAAGCTGAGGTGGCGGGTGGAGATGTCGGCGGAGATCGCCAGGTCGAGCTGGCTGATCCGCCGCCGGTCGCGCCATTCCCGCAGAAGCTCACCCACCGGCCGCTGCCGCGCGGCCGCCTGCACCGAAGTCGTCACGGGACCGACGCTACGACGATCACCGCGGCGCGGCCATTACTTCGGGGGTAATGGCTCGATGTGCGCTCCGGGCGGACACCACCCTTCGAGCCGGTCCATGAGGTCACGGATGGCGTCGTCGGCCGGGACATCGGTTCCTTCCGGCACGCCGGCGAGGACGGTGTCCAGGGCGCAGCCGCAGGCCGCCAGCAGCGCTGCCTGCGTGAGACCGGCCGCGTAGCCGCCGACGGCCACCTCTTCGAGCGCGGCCGACGGCTCGTCGCCGCGGGCCGCGGCGACGATGTCCGCGACCAGCTCCGGCCTTTCCTCGTTCAGCACGTGCCGAGTGTGCCGAGCGCCCACGTGGATGCGCCAGCGGATTTCGGGGCCGTCTCGGCATTACCTCGCGCGTAATCGACGCGCCGCCGCCCGGGCGCCACAGTGGATCTCAGCGAGGGGCGACGACAACCCGTTGTCCCCCAACAAAAGGGAGCATCCCATGACCGACGTGCGGACCATTGTGGAGCAGTACATCGCCGTGTGGAACGAAACCGACTCCGGCAAGCGCAGGGCGCTCATCGCCGACGTCTTCACCGAGGGCGCCGGCTACACCGACCCGCTCGGCGCCGTCCGGGGGCACGACGGGATCGACCACTTCGTGGCCGGGGCGCAGGCGCAGTTCGGCGGGCTCACCTTCAGCCTGCCCGCCGAGCCCGACGCCCACCACGACCTCGCGCGGTTCCAGTGGTACCTCGGCACCCCCGGCGCCGAGCCGGTCGCGATCGGGTTCGACGTCGTGGAGCTCGAAGACGGCAAGATCGCCGACGTCCACGGCTTCCTCGACAAGATGCCCGGCTGAACGCGCAAAGGGCGGGCTCCCCCCGCGAGGAGGAGCCCGCCCCGGCCCGGCTCAGCTCTTGAGCGCGCCCCGCCAGCGGACGGTCGGGCGCAGCTTGTCCATGTTCACGCGGTGCTTGTTGGCCCCGACGATGTCGAACATCGACTCGATGAGCGTGTCCGACAGCAGGTGCGGCTCCAGGCCGAGGCCGACCAGCCCGGTGTGCTTCACGTTGTAGTAGTGCTCCGGGGCCTCGGTCCGCGGGTTCTCCAGCTGCTCGATCTGCACCGGGCCGGGGAACCGCTCGGCGACGAGGTCGGCGATGGCGGCGACCGACATGCTCTCGGTCATCTGGTTGAAGACGCGGAACTCGCCCGCCTCGGCCGGGTTCTCCACGGCGAGGCGGATGCACTCCACGGTGTCGCGGATGTCGATCAGGCCGCGGGTCTGGGCGCCCTTGCCGTACACCGTCAGCGGCTGCCCCAGCACCGCCTGGATGACGAACCGGTTGAGCACCGTGCCGAACACGGCGTCGTAGTCGAAGCGGGTGGCCAGGCGCGGGTCCAGCGCGGTCTGCGGGGTCCGCTGGCCGTACACGACGCCCTGGTTGAGGTCCGTGGCCCGCAGCCCCCAGGCGCGGCACGTGAACTCGATGTTGTGCGAGTCGTGGACCTTCGTCAGGTGGTAGAACGAACCGGGCCGTTTCGGGAACAGCACGCGGTCCTTGCGGCCGTTGTGCTCGAGGTCGAGCCAGCCTTCTTCGATGTCGACGTTCGGCGTGCCGTATTCACCCATCGTGCCCAGTTTGACCAAGTGGATCGACGGGTTGATTTCGGCGATCGCGTACAGCAGGTTCAGGTTGCCGACCACATTGTTGTGCTGCGTGTACACCGCGTGTTCGCGGTCGATCATCGAATAGGGCGCGGACCGCTGCTCGGCGTAGTGGACGACGGCGTCGGGCGCGAAGTCGCGGACGGCGTCGAAGAGGAAGTCCGCGTCGAGCAGGTCACCTTCGTAGCTGGTGATGCGCCGTCCGGACACCTCCTCCCACGCGGCGATCCGGTCCGGGAGCGTCTCGATCGGGACCAGGCTTTCGACACCGAGCTCGACGTCGTAGCCACGGCGGGCCATATTGTCGAGAACGGCCACCTCGTGGCCTTTGTCCGATAAGTGCAACGCGGTGGGCCAGCCCAGATAACCGTCACCGCCGAGAACCAGCACTCGCATTGTGCCGCCTTTCCTGCTCGTTTACGCGGCAAGCATGCTGATTCCACTCAGTAGCAGAGGCTTGCAAGAACCCGACGCTATCGATCACGTGCTGATGAGCACCTGGCAATGAGCTGTGAATCTCCTATGCATAGGGGGGTCGGACGGCGGCGCGCGCGACCCGCGGGGAGGATGGGGGCATGACGACCGTAACCGGCGATGTGCGCCAGCGCACAGCGGAGACACCGACGCGACGCCGGGGCTGGGCCCGGCTGGGCCGCGCCGCGGTGACGTCGGTCGCCGCCACGGTCCTCAGCCAGGTCGTCCTGCTCGCCGTGCTCGCCGGCGGCGGCGTCCCGGTACTGGCCAGCACGCTCGCCTGGGCCGCCGGCGCGGTGCTGAACTTCGTCGTCACCCGCCGCTGGGTGTGGGGCCGCACCGGCCGCCCCCGCGTGCGCCGCGAGCTGCTCCCCTACCTCGGCGTGATCGGCCTGGGCGGCCTCGCCTCGGTCGGCCTGACGACCCTGGCCGGCTCGCTGCTGACCCCGCTGAACCTGCCGCACGTGTGGTGGGTCGTGCTGGTCGACGGCGCGTACGTCGCCAGCTACGCGCTGGTGTTCGTCGTGAAGTTCACGCTGCTCGACCGCCTCGTGTTCGGCCGCGGCGCAGCCCGAACGGCCGCCACCGCGTCCTCGTCGTAACTGGCGGGTCGGTCCGGTCCCCGCCCGGCACCAACCCCGTGTCGTCCCTTCGATCACGCGTGTCGACCCTGCGATCACGCGCGTCGTCCATCGGAGTAAGCGTGCCGTCCGGCCGGCACCGTGATCAGAACGCCGACACTCGTGATCAGAGAGTCGACACGCGTGATCGAAGGGACGACACGCTGGGCTGAACACCGTTCGACCGTGCCGTGACCAGTGGCTACGCGCTCGTGTTCACCCTGCTCGACCGGCCCGTCTTCCGGCCGCGGCGCAGGACGTAGCCCCGCCACCACGTCCCCGTCATGACCCTCGCGTAGTTGGCGCCGTAGACGACGCTGCCGCCCTTCTTGCTCTTGCCCGCCTTGCGCAGCCGCATGCTCATCGGCAGCTCCACGACCCGTGAGCCGCGCGCGGTCACGCCCAGCAGGAGTTCCGACGACTGGTACTGCGGCTCGTTCAGCGGGACCGAACAGGCCAGGTCGGCGCGCATCGCCCGGAAGCCGAACGAGGTGTCCGTGATCCGCCGCCCGGTCAGCACCGACGCCAGCACCGCGAACACCCGGACGCCGAGCCAGCGGACGCGGCTGTCCGCTTCCTCGTGCCCCAGGCGGCGGGAGCCGGTGACGAAGTCCGCCTCACCGTCGACGACCGGGCCGACCAGGGCTTCGAGCTCGCTGTTGTCGTACTGGCCGTCCGCGTCGGTGGTCACGATGTACTCGGCGCCGGACGCCGCCGCGAGGTGGTAGCCGAGGCGCAGCGCGGCGCCCTGACCGCGGTTGCGCGGTGCGACGCAGACGTACGCGCCGTGGTCCTCGGCGATGGCCGCCGTGTCGTCCGTGCCGCCGTCGACGACGACGAGCACGTCCACCGGCCGGCCTAGGCACTCGTCCGGCATCTTCTCCAGCACCCCGCCGATGCCGCCGGCCTCGTTGTAGGCGGCGATGACCACGACCAGCGACGACAGCCGCAGGTCGGGGTGGCGGCCGCGGAAGTCGTCGAGCGCACCCGTGTCGACGTCGTCGGGGAAAGCGGCCAGGCGCTTGCGGCTCGCCGAGGTCAACGTCGTGAAGCCGAGCGCGCCCGCGACGGGCAGCAGCACGAGCGCCGGGATCTGGTAGCGCCACGAGAACTGGAACACGGCCGAGGCGAACAGCAGGACCAGCCCGCTCGTCGACGCCAGCAGCGCGCCCGCCCGCGCCGCGTCCACCGGCCGTTTCCGCCGGACGACCGTCAGCAGCCCGAGGAGCGCGCCGATGCCGAGCACCGCGCCCGGGACGTAGCCGCCGTTGAGCTGGTAGTCGCGCAGGAAGGCGGCCAGTGGCTCGTCGACGCTCGCGACGACGCCGTCGTTCTGCCGCGTGACCAGGTCGATCAGGGACTGGTCGGCCCACTGCGGATACGTGAGCTGGAACTGCCAGCGGTCCAGCGGGACGTCGGTCGGGTCCTGCTCGCGGGCCCAGGCGAAGCTCTTGGCGAAGTCGTCCAGCACCGCGCCCGCGACGTCGCCGGGCTGGGCCTTGAGCACCTCGATCGCGAACTGGTGCGCGAGCGCCGCCTTGTCCGCGCCGGGCGGCAGCGGGCCGGGCCAGTTCGGGTCGAGGTCGGCGTGCGTGTAGTTGTCCACGAGCCGCGTCTCGCGCGGTTCGGCCGGGCAGAACACCTGCAGTTCGGGCGCCAGGTGCAGGTTCGCGCAGTCGGCGACGGCGGCGGTGCGGCCGTAGAGCATGTTCCCCGACGGCCCGGTCAGGCCCCACTTGCCGGTCTCGGCGTGCACCCGCGCGGAGTACGGCACAACCACGACGAGGATGCCCAGCAGGCCCACGCCCGCGCGGCGCCAGCCCGCCCAGTGCCGCCACGCGCCCCCGGCGGCGACCAGGTAGACCAGCAGCGGCAGGGCCAGCGAGATCCCGATCAGCCGCACCAGCACGGCGAACCCGACGAGCAGGCCCGCGACCCCGGCGCGCTTCCAGCCGGGCGCGCCGCGGCCGAGCAGTACCCACAGCAGCCCGAGCAGCACCGCCTCGAAGACGACCTCGGACATGATGTTCTGCTCGATCTGCAGCTGGTAGGCGTCGAGCAGCACCGGGACCGCGGCGAGCGCGGCGACCCACGGGCGGCCACCGAGGCGCAGCACGAGCGCGTAGACGCCGATCGCGATCAGCAGGCCGCCGATGTGCTGCACCGCCGCGACCCACGCCAGGCCGCCGACCGCCAGCAGCGGCCGCAGCACCAGGTCGTAGCCGATCGGGTCGAGCTGGTCGGCGCGCAGCGCGTGCAGGTTGTCGATGTAGCGGAACGAGTCGATGTAGAGCAGGGCCGGCCGGTAGGCGAGCCAGGTGAGCACCCGCAGGGCGATCGCGGGGAGCAGCAGCAGGAGCAGGAGCCAGTGGCGGCGGAGGAAACCGGACACGCCCGCGGTCACTCCGTCGCGTTCGGACGCTCGAGACCGGAGAAGTACTTCCACGCCGTGGCGAGCCCGTCGGTCAGCGACGTCGACGGCCGGTAGCCGATCGTCTCCGCGCTCCCCGAGACGTCGACGACCACCGCGGGCATCTCCCCCGCCGGCGCCTCGACGTGCTCCACCGGCAGCTCGGCGCCGGTCACCTCACGCACGGCTTCGACCATCTCCAGCACCGAAACCGACTTCCCGGCGCCGACGATCGCGGTGCCGGAGTAGCCGCTGCCGACGGCGAGGGTGATGGCGTTGACGACGTCGTCGACGTGCACGAGGTCGCGCCGCTGCTGCCCGTCGCCGTAGACGCGGACGCCGGTGCCGGTCAGCGCCGCGCGCATCATCCGCGGCACGAAACTGTCCTTGTGGGACATTCCCGGGCCGTAGACGTTGGTGAACCGCAAGGCACACGTCTTCATCCCGTACGCGCCCGCGTAGCCGGACAGCAGCATTTCGCACGCCGCCTTGGTGGCGCCGTAGGGCGTCAGCGGCCGCGGCGGCAGGTCCGGCGTGATGGTCGCGCCACCGACGTTGCCGATCACGGCGTTGGTCGAGGCGAGCACGAAGCCCGGCACTTCGAGGCGCCGCGCCAGTTCCAGCAGTTCCTGCGTCACGAGGACGTTGTCGGCGAAGGTCTGCTCCGGCAGTTCGACCGAGCGCAGCACGGAAGTCAGCGCGGCGAGGTGCACGATGGCCGCCGTTTCGGACGTCACGGCCTCTTCGCGGACGGCGGCGTCGAGCAGCTCGCCGGTCACCACGCGGACGCCGGCCGGCTCGTCCGGGAACGGGACCCGGTCGACGACGGTCACCGGAACGCCCCGCTCGCGGAAGGCGCGCACGACGGCGCGGCCGATGAAGCCGCTGCCCCCGGTCACGACCACGGACGTCCGATCCGGACCACTGCCACTCGCCATGGCGCCAACCTACCTCCCGCCCCTGTGAGGCCGGCGCAAGCCCGGACCTAGGCGAACGCCTCCGGCGGCGGGCACGAGCAGACCAGGTTCCGGTCGCCTGCCGCGCCGTCGATGCGGCGGACCGGCGGCCAGATCTTCGCGCCGCCCGGCCCGGCCGGGAACACCGCCGTCTCACGGCTGTAGGGGCGATCCCACTCGCCCGTGACGCAGCGCGCGGTGTGCGGCGCGTGCCGCAGCGGCGAGTCCGCCAGGGCCCACTCCCCCGCCGCGACGCGGTCGATCTCGCCGCGGATCGCGATCATCGCCGCGCAGAAGCGGTCCAGCTCGGCGAGGTTCTCGCTCTCGGTCGGCTCCACCATGAGCGTGCCCGGCACCGGGAACGACATCGTCGGCGCGTGCAGGCCGTAGTCCGCCAGCCGCTTGGCGACGTCGTCGACCGTGACGCCGGTGGCCTTCGTCAGCGGCCGCAGGTCGAGGACGCACTCGTGGGCGACGAGGCCGTCGTGGCCGGCGTAGAGCACCGGGTAGTGCTCGCCGAGCCGCCGCGCGACGTAGTTGGCGTTCGCCACGGCCACCAGCGTCGCCCGGCGCAAGCCTCCGGCGCCCATCGTCCGGACGTAGGCCCACGAGATCGGCAGGATCGACGCGCTGCCCCACGGCGCCGCGCTGACCGGGCCGACGCCGGTCGCCGGGCCGGCCGCGGGCTGCAGCGGGTGGTTCGGCAGGAAAGGCGCGAGGTGCGCGCGGACGCCGATCGGGCCGACCCCCGGCCCGCCACCGCCGTGCGGGACGCAGAACGTCTTGTGCAGATTGAGGTGCGAGACGTCGGCGCCGAACCGGCCGTACTGCGCCACGCCGATGAGCGCGTTGAGGTTGGCGCCGTCGACGTACACCTGGCCGCCCGCGTCGTGCACCAGCGCGCAGACCTCGCCGACGGTGTCCTCGTAGACCCCGTGCGTCGACGGGTAGGTGATCATGATGGCCGCGAGATCGGCCCGGTGCTCGTCCACTGTGGACCGCAGGTGCGCGAGGTCGATGTCGCCGCCGTCGTCGCACCGGACGACGACCACCCGCATGCCCGCCATCACGGCGCTGGCGGCGTTGGTGCCGTGCGCGCTGGCCGGGATCAGGCAGACGTCGCGCTCGCCCTCGCCGCGCGAGCGGTGGTGGGCGCGGATGGCCAGCAGCCCGGCGAACTCGCCCTGGCTGCCGGCGTTGGGCTGCAGGGAAACCGCGTCGTAGCCGGTGATCCGGGCCAGCCAGGCCTCGAGGTCCGCGATCACCGACAGCAGGCCGGCCGCGTCCTCGGCCGGGGCGAACGGGTGCAGCCCGGCGAACTCCGGCCAGGTGACGGGCTCCATCTCCGCCGCGGCGTTGAGCTTCATCGTGCAGGAGCCGAGCGGGATCATGCTGCGGTCGAGCGCGACGTCCTTGTCCGACAGCTCCCGCAGGTAGCGCAGCAACGCGGTTTCGGAGCGGTGGGCGTGGAACACCGGGTGGGTGAGGAATCCGCTCGTGCGCCGCAGCGGCGCCGGGAGCGCGTCCGCCGTGTCCTCGTCCAGGCCGTCCACATCGGACACCGCGACGCCGAAGGCCTTCCACACCAACGAGAGCCGCTCGCGGGTGGTCGTCTCGTCGCAGGCGACGCCGACGTGGTCGTCGTCGATCCGCCGCAGGTTCACACCGAGGTCGCGAGCCGCCGCGACGACCGCGGCCGCGCGGCCCGGCACCGCCGCGGTGACGGTGTCGAAGAACTCGCCGTGCACGACCTCGACGCCGCCCTCGCAGAGGCCGGCCGCGAGCACGGTCGCCATCCGGTGGGCGCGCAGCGCGATCGCGCGCAGGCCGTCGGGGCCGTGGTGGACCGCGTACATCGAGGCCATCACGGCGAGCAGGACCTGCGCGGTGCAGATGTTCGACGTCGCCTTCTCGCGGCGGATGTGCTGTTCCCGGGTCTGCAGTGCCAGCCGGTACGCCGGGGCGCCGTCTTCGTCCTTCGAGACACCGACCAGCCGGCCGGGCAACTGCCGCTCCAAGCCTTGGCGGACCGCCAGGTAAGCCGCGTGCGGGCCGCCGAAGCCCATCGGGACGCCGAACCGCTGGGTCGAGCCGATGGCGACGTCGGCGCCGAGCTCACCGGGCGGCCGCAGCAGCGTCAGGGACAGGGGGTCCGCGGCGACGATCACCGCCGCGCCGTGCTTCTTGGCGTCGGCGATGGTGAAGTCGAACTCGCGGACGGCGCCGGACGCGCCCGGGCAGGACAGCAGGACGCCGAAGAAGTCGCCGCCGAGGCCGAGCCCGGTGAGCCCCTGGGACAGGTCTTCGACGACCAGCTCGATGCCCAGCGGTTCCGCGCGAGTCCGCAGCACGGCGAGGGTCTGGGGCAGGGTGTCCTCGTCGACGACGAACCGGTTGGACGCCGACTTGCCGGCGCGGCGCACGAGCGTCATCGCTTCGGCGGCCGCGGTGGCCTCGTCGAGCAGGGACGCGTTCGCGACGGGCAGGCCGGTCAGGTCGGCGACCATGGTCTGGAAGTTGAGGAGCGCTTCGAGCCGTCCCTGCGAGATTTCCGGCTGGTAGGGCGTGTACGCGGTGTACCAGGCCGGGTTCTCGAGGACGTTGCGGCGGATCACCGACGGGGTCACGGTGTCGTGGTAACCGAGGCCGATCATCTGGGCCATCGGCCGGTTCCGCGCGGCCAGCGCCCGCAGTTCGGCGAGCACCTGGGCTTCGGTGGCGGCCGGCGGCAGGTCGAGGGGCGCGGCGGACGCGCGCAGCGACCCGGGCACGGCCCGCTCGGCGAGTTCGTCGAGGGAGGCGACGCCGATGACGTCGAGGATCGTGCGGAGTTCCGCCGGACCGGGCCCGATGTGCCGGTCGGCGAAGGGAAAGCCCTGTTCCAGGGAGGCGAGTGACGGCTGCACGATGGCCTCCTGCGAACGCGACCACGGCCGGGGGTCCGGGGGCGGAGCCCGCCGGGCGGGGTGTGGGGGTTGCCCCCACAAAACACCAGGTAGGCGACGGGCGAGCCTGCGAGCCCGAAGCCGTACCCTCCCCACTCTGTCCGTACCCCCGAAGGGGCGCCTGAGAGTTTCGCCCGAGGTTGAGCCGGGCTTGCACCGTCGGCGGGGCCATCAGGTTGTGTCCTGACGACCCGCTTTCCAGAGGCGTCTAGACCGCGCGGTCCAGGGTGCCTGAGAGGTTCCGGGGAGGACTTGCTCCTTCGGCGCCGGACTCGAGGTTGTGGTCCGGACTCTCCCGCGCGGTTTCGTCGACTGCGTGGATCACTTTACTCCCGCCGCCGCGGAGATGATCACCCGGTACGGCGGGCGTTGCGGCGTTGGGTCAGCTCGTCCGGCTCGTGCGCTTCGACGATGCCGCCGTCGGCGCGTTCGGCCGGGAACTCGTGGATGGTGCCGCTGATTTCCTGCATCGCGCCGCTGACCGCGATGCCGAACACGCCCTGGCCGCCCTGGAGCAGATCGACGATCTCCTCCGGCGAGGTGCATTCGTAGACCGTGGTGCCGTCGGAGAACAGTGTGACCTTGGCGAGGTCACGGACCCCGCGGACGGACAGGTGGTCGACCGCGACCCGGATGTTCTGCAGCGAGACCCCGGTGTCCAGCAGCCGCTTGACCACCTTCAGGACCAGGATGTCCTTGAACGAGTACAGCCGCTGGGAGCCGGAGCCGTGCGCGGTGCGGATGCTGGGCGCGATCAGTTTCGTGCGAGCCCAGTAGTCGAGCTGACGGTAGGTGATCCCGGCGATCTGGCACGCGGCCGGACCCCGGTAGCCGACGAGCTCGTCGGGCAGCGAGTCATCGGGGAACAGTTCACCCTGCTCGCCAGCCGCGAACCGAACAGGCTGCTTCTCGGAACCAGCCTCGACCACGCAAGCCTCCCCTCGCCCGACCAGGCGGCCGGCGAATGACAGCCGGACAGGACCCAGAGCGGGACCCACCGGAGATCAACCGCCACGATCCGGCCCCAGACCGTGAATCACATCGTGGCGATTTACCTCCTCCGACGGTAAGCGCCCAGGCAAGGCCGGTCAACGCGACGCGCGGCAAGCCTCAACGGTCGGATGAGCGTTTGAGCCGTTCGCCGTACCCGGGAGGCAGTGGTTCAAACCTCCTGGACACTTTTACTCAGCCGTGTTAATTTTTACTCATGCAAGTAAAGACCGAACTCATGGCCGAGATGGGCCTCAGCGTGACCGAGGCCGCCCGCCGCGCGCAGATCCTCGGCGCGACGATCGGCGTCATCAACGACCTCGGCTACCGCAAGGCCACGTTCGCCAAGATCCGCGAACGCGCCGGGCTGAGCAGCACCCGGATGATCTCCTACCACTTCACCAACAAGGCCGGGCTGATGCAGGCGGTGCTCAGCACGGTCGTCGAGACGAAGAACGAGTTCCTCAAGGAGCGCACCGGCGGCGATCTGGACCCGGCCGACCGCGCCGGCTACCTGCGGGCGCACATCGAGACGTCGATCGCGTTCCTGCGGGCCTACCCGGACTGCGTGCGGGTGCTGACGGAGATGGCCGCCAACACCGACGACGCCGAGGGCTGGGTGATGACGAAGGTCCTGGTCGACGACCTGCGGGTGCACGGCCTGGCCCGCCAGCTCAAGCAGGGCCAGGCCGAGGGCACGTTCGGCGCGTTCACGCCCGAGGTGATGGCGATGTCGATCGCCCAGGCGATCGACGGCGTGGCGGCGGCCTACGCGGCCGACCCCGCGCTGGACCTGGAGCTCTACGGCCGCGAGGTCGCGGACACGTTCGTCAGGGCCACCGCTCCCTGATCCGCGAGGGCCCGGTCGAGGCGCTCTTCGAGCCGGGCCTTGGGCTGCGCGCCCACGACGGTCAGGACGGGCTCGCCGGCGCGGAACAGGATCATCGTCGGCAGCGACATGACCTGGTACGCCCGGGTCGTCTCCGGGTTCTCGTCGGAGTTGATCTTGCACACCGACAACTTGCCGGCGCGCTCGCGGGCCAGCGCGGCCAGCACCGGCGCGATCATCCGGCACGGCGGGCACCAGGTGGCCCAGAACTCGACCAGCACCGGGACGTCACCGCCGAGCACCTCGGCGGCGAACGTCGCATCCGTGACTTCGGCGATTTCGGGGATTTCGGGGATTTCGGACATGACTGAGCTCCTTCAGAGACGTTCGGGGACGACGCACGGATCGGGGGCGCAGGCGGGGTCCTGCCTGGCCAGCGCGTCGGCGAGCTTCCCGGCGAGGTCGGCGCGGATCGCGCCGAGGCGGGCGAGGACGGCGTCGGCCTCCGCGAGCTTGCGCCGGTACATCTCGATCGAGCTCGGGCAGGCGTCGCCGGTCTCGTGGCCGCTGCGCAGGCAGTCGACGAACGGCCGGGTCTCGTCGAGGGACAGGCCGACGGTCTGCAGCTTCAGGATCTCCGTGACCAGCTGGAGGTCGTCCTCGTCGTACTCGCGGTAGCCGTTGGCCGCGCGACGGGCCGCGAGGAGGCCCTGGTCCTCGTAAAAGCGAAGCGCACGGGTAGTGGTACCCGTGCGCTTGGCCAGCTCTCCGATCCGCATGCCCCGACGGTAGACGTTGACGTCGGCGTCAAGGCAAGCCGCGGCATCCGTTATGTATCGGCGCCGCGGAAGTCTTCCGGGGAGACCGAGTCGAGGAACTCGCGGAACTTCTCGACCTCGTCCTCCTGCTCGTCCGGGATGATCAGGCCGGCCTCTTCCAGCACCGCGTCCACGGCGTGGATGGGGACGCCGATCCGCAGGGCCAGCGCGACCGAGTCGCTCGGCCGGGCGGACACCCGGATGTCTCCGTCGAACACGAGCTCGGCGAAGAACGTGCCTTCCTTGAGGTCGGTGATCACGACCTGCTCCAGCTCGCGGCCCAACGCCCCGATGACCTCTTTGAGCAGGTCATGGGTGAGCGGGCGGGCGGGACGGACCCCTTGCTGCTCCAACGCGATGGCGGTCGCTTCGACCGAGCCGATCCAGATCGGCAGGTACCGTTCGCCCTCGGTCTCCCGCAGCAACAAGATCGGCTGATTCGCGGGCAGCTCGACCCGCACACCGACGACGCGCATTTCGCTCATCGGGCTTCGCCTCCCTCTCGTGCACACGGGCTTCAGCGCTGGAACCGCCTCGCGCCGTTCACTACCGACGCTACCCGTCATCCGTGCGCTGTGCTCGCTGTCGGACACTCTCGGCTCGCCTACCGCAAACCGTTGTTCTCACGGTACGGCATGAGGTGCCGAACATTCAGTCATTGACATGGGACCGCAAAGAGGATCTCACCGTCCCGTTACGCCTCAACAACCCGTGGCGCCACGGATTCCGGCCTTCACGAGGAGCGTGTGCAGGGTCACCGACAGTGCCGCGAGCTCTCGCACCACCTCGTCGGCCCGTGCTTTGGCCTCCGGGTCACGATGCCGGTACACCGGGGTCACGATCTGCTCCAGCAGGCCGACCTCGCGGTCGGCCGCGGCGCGGAAGGCACGCAGGTGTCTCGGCTCGATACCGAATTCGGTCATCGCCTTCACCGTGCGCGCGACCAGCACCGCGTCCGGGTCGAAGAACCCCGCGGGACCGGACCGGACCAGGCCGTACTGCTGCAGCTCGGCCAGCTCCGCCGCGTCGATGCCGGCCTGTTCCAGGAGCTCCTCCTGGGTCAGGCGCAGCTCCCGGCCGGCGGCGAAGTCGTCCGCCACCGGCAGGCCCACGTTGTCGGCGACCCCGTCGATCGGCACCAGACGCCGTGGTGGGCGCGGCATGGCCGCGGCGGGCTCGGCACCCGAGTCCGCCGCGTCCAGCTGCTCCTTGATGACCTTCAACGGGAGGTAGTGATCCCGCTGGGCGGCCAGGACGAACTTGAGCCGCTCCACGTCCGCCGCGGCGAACTGCCGGTAACCCGAGGGTGTCCGGCCCGGTTGGACCAGGCCTTCCGCCTCGAGGAACCGGATCTTGGAGATGGTGACGTCGGGGAAGTCGTGGCGCAGCTGCGCCAGAACCGCCCCGATGCTCAACCCGTCCCGTTGTGGCCGCCCGGCCGCCGTCACTGCGCCCCCTGGCCCCCGTGCCCCGGGCCGGTCAGGAAGACCAGGCGGAACTTCCCGATCTGGACCTCGTCGCCGCCGGCGAGAACGGCCTGGTCGACCGGCTCGCGGTTGACGTAGGTGCCGTTGAGGCTGCCGACGTCGATGACGACGAACTCCCCGCCCTCACGGCGGAACTCGGCGTGCCGCCGCGAGACCGTGACGTCGTCCAGGAAGATGTCGCTGTCCGGGTGACGCCCGGCGCTGGTGGTGTCGCGGTCGAGCAGGAAGCGCGAGCCCGCGTTCGGGCCCCGCTTCACGACCAGTAGCGCCGAACCCGCGGGCAGGGCGTCGACGCCCTGGACCGGGGCTTCGGCGGCCGGGGCGGGCTCGTGGCCTTCGGCTTCGGCCAGGAAGTCGGCCCGGAAGACAGAGGTCCGCTCCGGAGACTGCTCCGGGGGAACGCCGCCCGGCCCGTCGTTCGTGCTCACCTGAGCTCTCCTCCACACATGCTGTGTTACCAGTACTTCAAGAACGTGTAGCTGCCAACGTACCGTGCCTGATCGCTTCTCCGGGCCCCGGTACCGGCGAACCGTGAGCAGATCGCTCCCATCGGCCGGATTCCGAGGTCGGACGGGGTTTCAGCCCTTGATCAAAGCGCCGTACGCCTCGGCTTCGAGCAGCGCCTCGAGCGCCGACGGGTCCTCGAGCCGGATCTCGATCAGCCAGCCCTCGCCGTAGGGGTCGCTGTTGATCAGCTCGGGCGAGTCGGCGACGGCGTTGTTGACGGCGACGATCTCGCCGTCGACCGGCGCGAACAGCTCCGAGACGCTCTTGGTCGACTCGACCTCGCCGAAGACGTCGCCCGCGCCGACGTGGCGGCCGGCCTCGGGCAGGTCGACGAACACGACGTCGCCGAGCTGGTCCTGCGCGTACTCGGTGATGCCGATCCGGACGAGGGTGTCCTCGCCGCGGGTCGCGACCCACTCGTGTTCCTCGGTGTAGCGAAGCTCTTCAGGAACGGACACCGCCGGTCCCCTTTCATGCCCTCACTGGCGAAATGTGCTGGGCGAAGTCTTACACCCACACGGCGCAGCCGCCCGGAACGACCCGGCGGAACGGTCGCGCTCAGTCGTCGCCGGCCCCGCGCAGCGCGGTGCGCGCCTGCACGACGTAGAGGACGCCGGACCAGACGTAGAGGACGCCGCCCCAGATCGTGAAGGCGTAGCCGATCGGCCGGGCGATCGCGGCGATGTCCGAGCCACCCTGGGTGAGCAGCAGGAACGGGAAGGCGTACATCAGGACGAAGGTCGCGCCCTTGCCGATGTAGGTGACCTCGGGCGGGGCGAAGCCGCGGCGGCGCAGCGTCAGGACGCACACGCCGAGCACGGCCTCGCGGACCAGCAGCGGCACCACGACCCACCACGGGATGATCTCGCGGAGCAGGAACGCGACGAGCGTCGCCAGGATGTAGAGCCGGTCGGCGGCCGGGTCGAGCAGCGAGCCGAGCCGCGACATCTGGTTGAGCCAGCGGGCCAGCTTGCCGTCGAGCCAGTCGGTGAGCGCGCCGAACATCAGCACCGCGAGCGCCCAGCCGTCCTCCTTCGGGCCGAGCAGCAGCCAGAGGAAGACCGGCACGCCGGCCAGCCGCAGCAGCGACAGCATGTTGGGGACGTTGAAGGCCTGTCGCAGCAGCGACGGCTCGGCGCTCGGGGTGTTCGCTTGAGCTGGTTCGGGTGCGGCTGTGCTCACTCGCCCACCCTAGAGCTCACGGCTCAGCACGCGCGGCGGTGGCTCCAGCCGCGTCGCTGCAGTTCGGCGCTGCTCAGCGCCTCGGGACGGCCGCGGCCGTCGGTGCCCACCCAGCGGGCCCGGCCGGGCCGGGACTCGAGGACGTAGGGGCGGCCGCAGCACCAGATGACGGTGTTGGGGACGGTCGGCGGGCGGGACGGTTCTTCGGTGCTGGTGACGGCGTTCATCGCTCTCACGGGGTCGGGGCGCGGTTGTCGGGGACGGGAAGCTCGCCGGCTTCCACCTCGATCGTCGGCAGTCCGGGCCGGGTTGTTAACGGCCGTGGCGGGAATTAGACCGATCGATTCTTGATGGCAGCCTTGTGTATCGGAGCGTGAACAGGAGGTTAACCGTCCATTGTGGACACACAAACGGGAGCCACCGGACACGCCCGCCACCCGGCTGGAGTAATCTCCGGCACACCCCTGGGCGCGTCGATCCACGGGGCCCCGGCCCGGATGGGCCAGAACGACCTGGCCGGCCCGACCGGGGAGGAAGGATCGCGGTGCCCCACCCGACCACCACGAGGATGTGGCGGCCATTGCTCGCGGCCTGCCTCGCCGTGCCCGCGCTCGCCGCCTGTTCCGGCGACCCGGCCCCGGCCGCCGCTCCCCCGCCGCAGGCGTCGACGTCCGCCGCGCCGGCGTCCACGACGGCCGGGACGCCGCCACCGCCGCCCGCCACGAGCGGCTCGTCCGCGCCCGGCCCGGCGTCGAAGCCGGCCGCCGTGCCGCCGACCGTCCCCGGCGCGTGCGGCACCATCACCGCCGCCAGCGGGCTGACCCTCTACGTCTTCGACAGCGGTTCGTCCGGCGTCAGCTGCGTCGCGGCGACCCAGCTGGTCACCGACTTCCACCGCAAGATCGCCGGGCGCCAGGGCGCCGGCTCGAACGACGCGGTCAACGAGACGGTGAACGGCTGGCTGTGCACCTCCGGGCCGCCCGCCGCACAAGGCGGCACCACCTGCACCAAGGGCGAGCAGACGGTGTTCGCCGCCGTCGTCCCGTCCGAATGAGTTCCCGTCCCGTCCGCTTCTGAAGGGCCCATGAAGACACTCGCCTACCCCCTGCTGCTCGTCGCCGCGACCGCCGCTCTGGCGGGGTGCGGCGGCGCCGACCCGGCGCCCGCGGCGCCGTCCGCCTCGAGCGCGGTCCCGGCCGAGGCGGCCGCGGCGGCGTCCACGGCACCGGGCGTGCCGTGCGGCGACGTCACCGGATCGGGCGGCGCCAAGACGGCGGTCGTCGCGCACGGCAAGGTCGACTGTGCCGCGGCGACGACGCTGCTGAAGGACTACTTCACGAAGCTGACCCCGGCCGAGGCGGCCTCGGCCGACGGCCCGGGCCCCGTCGTGCTGGACGAGTGGACGTGCGGCAGCGGCGCGAACGACCCGGTGACGGTGTGCTCGACCGAAGACGGCCGCCAGATCGAGGGCACCCGGAGCTGAGCACCCCCAGAGCCCCGCTCAGCCCTTGAGGTCCGGGAAGTCCTCCTCGCGGAACTCCGTGCCCGCGCCGCGCGCCGGGTCGCTCTCGCGGCCGCGCAGCTCGACGCGGCGGATCTTGCCCGAGATCGTCTTCGGCAGGTCGGCGAACTCGAGCCGCCGGATCCGCTTGTACGGCGCCAGGTGTTCGCGGCAGTACGCCAGGATCGCCTTCGCCGTGTCCGCCGTCGGCTCGTGGCCGGCGGCCAGCACGACGTAGGCCTTCGGCACCGCGAGCCGGATCGGGTCGGGGGCCGGGACGACCGCTGCCTCGGCGACCGCCTCGTGCTCGATGAGCACGCTCTCCAGCTCGAACGGCGAGATCCGGTAGTCCGACGCCTTGAAGACGTCGTCGGTGCGCCCGACGTAGGTGATGTAGCCGCGTTCGTCGATCGAACCGACGTCACCGGTGTGGTAGAAGCCGTTCGAGAACGCCGTCGAGGTGCGCTCGTCGTCGCCGGCGTAGCCCGTCATCAGGCCCACCGGCCGGTGGTCGAGGTCGAGGCAGATCTCGCCCTCCTGCGCGCGTTCGCCGCTGACCGGGTCGACCAGCGCCACGACGAACCCGGGCAGCGGGCGGCCCATCGAGCCCGGCACGACGTCCTGGCCCGGCGTGTTGGCGATCTGGACGCTGCTCTCGGTCTGGCCGAAGCCGTCCCGGATCGTGATGCCCCAGGCCTTCTCGACCTGGTCGATCACCTCGGGGTTCAGCGGCTCGCCCGCGCCGACGACCTTCTGCGGCGGCGTCTTCAGCGCCGTCAGGTCGGCCTGGATGAGCATCCGCCAGACCGTCGGCGGCGCGCAGAAGCTCGTGATGCCGCAGCGGTCCATCTGGGCCATCAGCGCGCCCGCGTCGAACCGGGTGTAGTTGTACAGGAACACAGTCGCCTCGGCGTTCCACGGCGCGAAGACGTTGCTCCACGCGTGTTTCGCCCAGCCCGGCGAGGAGATGTTGAGGTGGACGTCGCCCGGCTCCAGGCCGATCCAGTACATCGTGGACAGGTGCCCCACCGGGTACGACACCTGCGTGTGCTGCACCAGTTTCGGCTTCGCCGTGGTGCCGGAGGTGAAGTACAGCAGCAGCGGGTCGGCGGCCTTCGTCGGACCGTCCGGGGCGAACTCGGGCGACTCGGCGAACGCGGTCGCGTACGGGTGCCAGCCCTCGACCGGCTCCCCCACCGCGATCCGGGTGTAGTCGCCGGCGACGTCCGCGAACTTCTCCGTGTCCGCCGAGCGGATCACGACGTGCTTGGCCGCGCCGCGCTCGACGCGGTCGGTCAGGTCGGCCGGGCCGAGCAGGGTGGACGCCGGGATGATCACCACGCCGAGCTTGATCGCGGCGAGGATCGTCTCCCACAGCTCACCCTGGTTGCCCAGCATGAGGATCAGCCGGTCACCGCGGCGCACGCCGAGGCCGCGCAGCCAGTTCGCCACCTGGTTGGACCGGCCCGACATCTCCGGGTAGGTCCAGCGGTTCTCGGTGCCGTCCTCCTCGACGATCCACAACGCCAGCCGCTCGGCGTTGTCCGGATCGTGCGCGACGACGTCAAACCAGTCGATCGCCCAGTTGAAGTGGTCGAACTCCGGCCAGGCGAAGTCGCGGTACGCCGTGTCGTAGTCCTCGCGGTGCTGCTGCAGGTAGTCCCGCGCCACGCGGAACGCGTGGTGGACTTCCGAAGCGCCGTTGCTCACCCTGCTGCCTCCTTCTTGCTACTCGCCCGTGAACTCCGGCTTGCGACGCTCCATGAAGGCCTGCACCGCCTCGCCGAGGTCCTTGCTGGGCAGGAACGCCGAGTTCCACGCCGCGACGTACCGGAGGCCGTCGGCGACCTGGCGCTCGGTGTTCGCCGCCAGTACCTGCTTCGTACCCTGCACCACGAGCGGCGGGTTCGCAGCTATCTCACCGGCCAGTTCCCGCGCGGCCTTCAGCAGCGCGTCCTGGTCCGGGTAGACGTCGTTGACGAGGCCGATCTTCTCGGCGCGGGCGGCGTCGATGTCCTTGCCGGTCAGCGCCAGCTCGCGGACGTGGCCCTCGCCGATGATCGGGGCGAGCCGCTGGAGGCTGCCGATGTCGGCGACGATCGCGACGCGCACCTCGCGGACGCTGAACTTCGCGTCCGCGCTGGCCAGCCGGATGTCGGCCGCCGTGACGACGTCGACGCCGCCGCCGATGCACCAGCCGGAGACGGCCGCGATGACCGGTTTGCGGCATTCGGCGATGGAGCTGACCGCAGCCTGCAACCGCCGGACCTCGGTGTGGAACTCGCTGCGCGGGCCGGCCAGCGCGTCGCCCGCCAGCAGCGGCGCCCAGCCGCCCATCATCGCGGGCAGGTCGAGGCCGTAGGAGAAGTGCGCGCCGCTGCCGGTCAGCACCACGGCCCTGACCTGCGGGTCCGCGTCGAGGGCCCCCATCACCAGCGGCAGCTCGCGCCAGAAGTCCGGGCCCATCGCGTTGCCCTTCGAAGGGCCGAGGAGCGTCACTTCGGCGACGTGGCCTTCGATGTCGACCTTGAGGGAGACGAGGTCGGGCAGACTGTCAGCAGTAGCGGTCATGAGGTCATCTTGACCCATCCCCGCGACCACCCGCCATTGGCACGGTGTCAATTGAACTGTGATCCCGTGCGGTCCGCCACTGTGCCAACGTGGTCAGGGGATGCTTTCCTGGAGGAAGGTGACCACGACACGGGGAGGACGGTGGGACATGAGCCCGGCCAGCAGCGCGACCCTGATCGAGCCGGAGCCCCCGGCCCCGCCCGCACGGCGTTCGTCCCGCCCGATCGAGCTCACCGGCTCGTTCGACCACGAGGGGCACCGGCTCTGGTACACCGAGTTCGGCAGCGGCGACAAGGTCGTCGTGCTGACCCACGGCATCATGCTCACCCGCCGGATGCACGCGCCCCTCGCGCGGCGGCTGGCCCGCGCCGGGTTCCGGGTGGTCACGCTGGACCTGCTCGGCCACGGCGACTCGGACCGCCCGACCGAGTCGTGGCTGTACTCGATGCCGTCGTTCGCCGAGCAGACCCTGGCGCTGCTGGACCACCTCGAGGTCTCCGCCGCCGTGATCGGCGGGACGTCGCTGGGCGCGAACGTCTCGCTCGAGGTCGCGGTGTCGGCCCCCGAGCGGGCGCGTGGGCTGATCGTCGAGATGCCGGTGCTGGACAACGCGATCGTCGCGGGCCTGTTCACCTTCGCGCCGCTGCTGATGGCGGCCCGGTTCCTGCCGGTCACGGTGCAGGCGGTGGCCTTCGGGGCCTCGCTGGTCCCGCACGGCAACCAGTGGGTCGACGTCATCACCGACACGCTCTCGCAGCGCCCGGCCCCGATGGCGGCCCTGCTGCACGGGGTCCTGTTCGGCCGGATCGCGCCGCCGAAGTCGGTGCGCCGCAAGATCACGACCCGCGCCCTGGTGATCGGCCACCAGGGCGACCCGATCCACCCCTTCGGTGACGCGGACACCCTGGCCGTCGACATGCCGGACGCGGAGTTCGTCCAGGCCCGCAGCCCGGTCGAGCTGAGGTTCGACCCGACCCGCCTGTCGGACGCGATCCGCGACTTCGCCGCGAGCTGCTACGAGGACTGAGGCTCGGGTCGTGAGTGGTAATGAGGGTTAGAACCCGCATTACCACTCACGAGGGCCGCGGCAGACCCGCGACCGGGCCGATCACGATCACCGCGGGCGGGCGGACTCCCGACGCGGCCGCGTCGGTGACCACCGTGTCCAATGTGGACCGCAGGGCGCGCTGGGTGCGCATGGTGCCGTCCTCGACGATCGCCACCGGGGTGTCGGCCGGGCGGCCGCCGTCGAGCAGGGCCTTGGCGAACTGCGGGAGCCGCTCGACGCCCATCATCAGGACGATCGTGCCGCGCATGCGGGCCAGCAGGTCCCAGTCGACCAGCGAGCGGTCGTCGCCCGGGGCGACGTGACCCGAGACGACCACCACCTCGTGGGCGACGCCGCGGTGGGTCACCGGGACGTCGGCGACCGCCGGGACCGCGAACGCGCTGGTGATGCCCGGGACCATCGTCACCGGGACGCCGGCCTCGGCGCAGGCCAGCACCTCCTCGAAGCCGCGGCCGAACAGGTACGGGTCGCCGCCCTTGAGGCGGACGACGAACTTGCCCTCCTTCGCGCGGTCGATGAGCGTGCTGTTGATGACGTCCTGGCTGGCCGCGCGGCCGTACGGGATCTTCGCCGCGTCGACGATCTCCACCTCGGGCGCGAGTTCGTCGAGCAGCTCGCGGGGCGCCAGCCGGTCGACGACGACGACGTCGGCGCGCGCGAGCAGCCGGCGGCCGCGGACGGTGATCAGCTCCGGGTCGCCCGGGCCGCCGCCGACCAGCGCGACGCCGGGCAGGGTGCCGTCCGGGTGCGGGCGGCGGCCGTCTTCGACCGTGCCCGCGTGCAGGCCGTCCAGGATCGAGTCGCGGACCGCGGCCGAGCGCAGGGGCTCACCGCCGGAGAGGACGCCGACCAGCAGCCCGCCGTGGCGGCCGGACGCCGGGGTCACGGCGCTGCCGGACTCGCCCTCGTCCGCGCGGACGCAGAACACGCGCTCGCGCTCGGCCTCGGCGCAGATCGCCGCGTTGACCTCGGCGTCGTCGGTGCAGGCCAGCGCGTACCAGGCGTCCTTCAGGTCGCCTTCGGAGTAGCGGCGTTCGTGCCAGACCAGCTCGCCCGCGTCCACCATGCCCTGCACCGACGGCGTCGTGTGCGGGGACACCAGTTCCACGCGCGCGCCCGCGCGGATGAGCCGGGGCAGCCGGCGCTGGGCCACGGAACCGCCGCCGAACATCACGACGCGGCGGCCCGTCAGCTGGAGGCCGGAGAGGTAGTGCGGGTCGTCCATTCGCGGGAGTTTATTGACGGGGTGGGTCAGCACCAGCCGGGCGTGCGAAGAGTCACCGTTCGAGCAGTGTGAGCAGGTTGGTGTTGCCGAACATCTTCGCCGTGTCGATCGCCGACGGCTGCCCGGCGCGCGGGTCGGCGCCGCCGTCGAGCAGGGCGCGCACGACGGCCGGCTCGTTCTTGAAGACGGCGCCCGCCAGCGGGCTCTGGCCGCGGTCGTTCTCGCGGTTCGGGTCGGCGCCGCGCTCGATCAGCGCGGCGACCGTCTCGGCGTGGCCGTGGTAGGCGGCCAGCATGACCAGCGAGTCGCCGCTGTCGTTGGTGAGGTTCGCCGGGATTCCCCGGTCGACGTACGCGGCCAGTTCCGCGGTCCGGCCCTCGCGTGCGAACCCGAAGATCTTGGCCCACAGCGCCAGCATCTCCGGGGTGATCTCGTCGTCACTCATGCGGTGAGGCTCTCACGAAACCCGGAACACCGGCCCGCGCGCGACGAACGGCAGCCGGGCGCCCCGGGGCACCAGGTACGCGTGCTCGCGCCGCGGCCGGACGTGGTCGCACAGCGCGTCGGTGATGATCAGGATCGGGCCGTCCGGCGGGAAGTCCGGCGCGCGCTGCAGCAGGTCGACGCCGGGCTGCAGGATCGTGCCGCCGCGCCCGCGCACCTTGACCCGCCCCGCGATGTCCTCGACGGCGAGGTAGCCGGCGTCGTAGGCGACGGCGTCGCAGAACACCACGCGCGCCGCCGGGACGTCGCGCGCGGCGGCGTAGGACGCGATCGCGCCCAGCGCCTTGCCGAGCAGCTCGACGTCCATCGAGCCGGACGTGTCGAGGACGACGCCGAAGGTGACGCGCCGGTCGAGCTGCTCGGGCCGTACCTTGCCGGGGCGCGGGATGTCGGGCGTCGACGACTGGCGGCGCGACGCCCGCGCGTAGCTGCGCACCGGCAGCTCGACGCGGACGTGCTCGTCGAACCAGCGGGCCAGCTGCGCGTCCCAGGGCAGCGGCGGGTGCTCCAGGGCCCGGATCTCCTGCTCCAGCCCGGCCGGCAGCAACCCGCGGCCCTGGTTGTGGTGGTAGGTCAGGCCCTGGGTGAGCGCGCGGCGGTAGAACTCGTCGAGGTCGACGCCCTGCACGCGGTCCGTCCACGGCATCGGCCGCGGCTCGGCGCGCCGGGACGACCGGCGCTGTGTCGCTTCGGGCTGTGTGAGCCAGTCGCCCAGGACGTCACCGGCTTCCCGGCTGCCCAGGGTCTGCAGCTTGCGGGCGCGCCGGAGGTCCGTGGTGAGCGTGTCGTAGACCGACTCGGCGGACAGGCCCGTCAGCTGCGGGTCGTGCAGGGCGTCCTCGGGCAATACACCGACAGCCATCGCGACCAGCCAGCCGTTGATCACGTAGTCGCAGGCGACGTTCCACAGGTACGGGTCGCGGCCGAGCGCGCGGCGGTCGTGGCGCAGCGCGGCGTGCAGCATCTCGTGCGCCAGCACGAACCGCCACTCCCCGGCGGTCAGCGGCGCGTGCGGGTTGACGTAGATCTCGCCGTGCTCGGCGTCCACCGCGGCCACGGCGATGTCCCAGGCGCGGACAACCTCGGCGTCGGCGATCAGGGTGAAACCCGCGGCCATCGCGCCGAGCAGCGGGAACGACGAGACGAACCAGGCCAGCGCGCGGTCCCACTCCCCCAGCGCCCGCCGGTGGCGGGTCTGGCCACGCGCGTCCGCGGCGCGTTCCATCGCCTCGGTGGCCGAGGCGATCAGGCCGCGCGCGAACCGCTCGGTCCACGGCTCCGGCTTGCCGTTGTACTGGACGTGCCAGCGGCTCTGGGGTGGTCCGAGCCGCAGGCACGGCCGCGCGCCGCCGGTGCCGAGCCCCGTGAACGCACCGGGGACGCCGGTTTCGCGCCACGCGCGGGTCAACGAGAGTTCGTCGCCGCCCGGAAGTTCCGGGAGCAGCACGGTGGGTTCGCCGACGTGGACCGCCTCGGCGAACCGGTGGACGGCCACGCAGCAGGCGGCGCCGTAGGACGCGTCGATCTCGCGGCCGGGCGTCACGGCCTCGGCGTCGGTCAGCGTCTCCTCGTCGAGGTGGCCGAGGCCGAGGTGCAGCAGCAGGTGGGCGAAGACCCACGCCCACTCCACGGGCTCGGCGTCGCGGGCGCGGTTCGCCGTGATCACCCCGCGCTCGCTGACGACGGCCCAGCTGCCGACGCCGGTCAGGCTCTGCGTGCCGAGGCTCGCGCCGCGCGTCAGGTGGTCGAGCACGGTGTGCTCGCGGGCCAGTGCCCAGCCCGCGTCGATCGCCTTGGTCCGGCGTTCACGGCGCTTGGCCTCGGCCTGCGCGGTGCTCACGCGCGCGCGTCCACGAGCCGCGGCAGGTCGCGGGCGGCCTCGACCAGGAACCACGACGGCAGCCGCGGGTGGCCCGCCTCGTCGTCGGCGATGACCAGCTGGGCCATCTCCAGGGAGATCTCGGCCAGCTCGACGAGCAGGCTCTTCGCGCGGAACGCGAACTGGCGCACCGCGGCCGACGCGTGCCGCTTGTCCGCGGGCAGGTCCTTGACCAGCCGGGCGCGGAACGTCTCGGCCAGGAAGTACAGCAGGTCACGATCGCCGGGCTCGGCGGGCCAGCGGGCGTCGCCCTTGAGGATCGCTTCGAGGTCGAAGGCGTGCCGGACGACCTTGAGGTACGCGCGGAACGAGCCGGCGTGCTGCGGGGTGAGCGTCGCGTACGCCAGCAGCGCGATCGTCTCGTCACCGGCGGCGTCGCCGTAGGAGTGCAGCAGGTCCGAGAGCATGTGCCAGGACCGCGGCGTCGAAAACGGCTCTTCGGTCTTCGGCGGCGGGCTCCACAGGTGGTCCGGGCGCTGGGTCAGGTAGTCGACGACCGACGGGTGGATGTCGTGGCCCGTCGCCCAGGTCAGCCAGTCGGCGGGCGAGGCGCGCAGGTGCACGTGGACGAGCCGGTTGACCAGCGCGGACGCCATCGGGCGCGCGAGGGCCTGATCGGTGGCGCGGTTGCCGGCGCCGATCACGACCGAGCCCGCCGGCAGCTCGTACGAGCCGATCCGGCGGTCGAGGATGAGCGAGTAGAACGCCTTCTGGACGTCGGGCGCGGCGGCGTTCAGCTCGTCGAGGAACAGGCAGTACGGCTCGTCGCGGGCGATCTGCTCCGGCGGGCAGAAGCGGCTGCGGCCGTCGACGATCTGCGGGACGCCGATCAGGTCCTCCGGCGCGAGCTGGGTACCGAGCAGCGAGACGCAGTCGAGACCGAGCGACGCCGCGAATTCCCGCACCAGGGACGACTTCCCGATACCGGGCGCGCCCCACAGGAACACCGGCCGCACGACGGCGGCGGCGAGCAGGACTTCGGGCAGCTGGGCGGGCGTGACCGTGAGCTGGGCGTGCACTACGCGGACCTCCTGATGTCAGGACATCCCGTGTGACGCCCCCTTTCGCAGGCTCATGATCGCGCGCCGCCCAGCCGAGCGCACCTGGTTTTCAGCTGGCGCGTCCCGAAGCGGGGTAAGGCAGCAGAGCCATCTCCCGCGCGTTCTTGATCGCCGTGGCGACCTGTTTCTGTTGCTGCGGCGTCAACCCCGTCACCCGGCGGGCGCGGATCTTGCCGCGGTCGGAGACGAACTTCCGCAGCAGGTCGACGTCCTTCCAGTCCACGTGGGTGATCCGGTGCGCGTGCAGCAGGTTCACCTTGCGCTTGCCCGGGCGGTCCCGGGTCGGCTTCGGCATCCGGCTCACCAGCTCGACTTCGTGACGCCGGGCAGCTCGCCGTGGTGGGCGGCCTGGCGCATCTTCACCCGGGACAGCCCGAACTTGCGCAGGTACCCGCGCGGGCGGCCGTCGGCCACGTCCCGGTTGCGGATCCGCGTCGGGCTCGCGTCGCGCGGCAGCTTCTGCAACGAGACGACCGCCGCTCCCCTGTCGTCGGCGGACGACGACGGCGACGCGATGACGGCCTTGAGCGCGCGACGGCGTTCGACGTACCGGGCCGCGATCACCTTCCGCTGCTCGTTCTTCGCGATCTTCGACTTCTTCGCCATCAGCGCTCTTCCTTGAACTCGACGTGCTTGCGCGCGACCGGGTCGTACTTGCGCAGGACCATCCGGTCCGGGTTGTTGCGGCGGTTCTTCTTCGTGACGTACGTGAAGCCGGTCCCCGCGGTCGACCGCAGCTTGACGACCGGCCGGATGTCGGTGCTCTTCGCCATCAGAACTTCATCCCCTTCGCCTTCAATTCGGCCACGACGGCCTCGATCCCGCGCTTGTCGATCGTCTTCATCCCCTTGACGGAGACGCGCAGCCGCACCCAGCGGCGCTCGCCGGGCACGAAGTAGCGGCGGTTCTGCAGGTTCGGCTCCCACCGCCGGGACGTACGGCGGTGCGAGTGCGAGACCTGCTTGCCGTACCCCGGCTTGCGGCCGGTGACCTGGCACACGGCGGACACGGACCCTCCCGAGTTGATAGTGGTTGTCGTTTTCATCTACTCTACGCACCGTACCCCGCCCGTATTCCTGGAGCCCATGTGACCCACCCACCCCGCGTCCCGCTCGTCCTCGTCAGCGGTCTCGCCCCGGGACCGAACGCCGAACTCGCCGAGCTGCTGCGCGTCGCCGAGCCCGGCACCGCCGTCGTCCACCACGACCTGCGCGACATCCACTCCGGCGTCGTCCGCCGCCGCCTGCGCCTGGAGCAGCGCGACCAGCTGACCGTCCTCGAACTGGCGCACGGCTGCGTGTCCTGCACCCTGCGCGAGGACCTGCTCCCGCTGCTGCGGCGGCTGGCCCGGATGCCGCAGGTGCGCCGGATCGTCGTCCGGCTCGACGAGGCGATGGAGCCCGAGCCGGTCAGCTGGGCGATCCGCAACGTCCTGGTCGGCGACCACCCGGTGCACGACGACGTCGACCTGCGCGCGGTGCTCACGGTCGTCGGCTGCGCGACCTGGCTCGCCGACGCGACCGGCGACGACGCCCTGGCCGAGCGAAACCTGCAGGCCAGCCCGGAGGACGACCGGACCGTCGCGCAGGTGGCGCTGTCCCAGGTCGAGTTCGCCGACGTCCTCGTGCTGGCCGGCGCGGCGACCGACGCGTGGGGCGCGGCCAAGGCGTCCGCCGTCCTCGACCGCGTCGCGCCGTCGACCCCGCGGGTCGAGCTGAGCCGCGTGGACGGGCACAGCGTGCTCGACGCCGTCCCGGCCGACGCGCGGCGCGGCGAGGTCACCGACATGCACGGCGCCCTGCTGCGCGGCCAGCCGCCGTTGCACGCCGACTGCGGCATCGGGCTGGTCACCTTCACCGCCGAGCGGCCGTTCCACCCGCAGCGGCTGCACGACGCGCTCGACGTCCTGCTCGACGGCGTCGTCCGCACCCGCGGCCGGGCCTGGGTGGCGAGCCGGCCGGACGTCGCGTTCTGGATCGAGTCGGCCGGCGGCGGGCTGGGCATCGGGCACGCCGGGCCG
Organism: Amycolatopsis sp. NBC_01307; assembly: GCF_035975215.1. NCBI lineage: Bacteria > Bacillati > Actinomycetota > Actinomycetes > Pseudonocardiales > Pseudonocardiaceae > Amycolatopsis > Amycolatopsis sp. NBC_01307. Next base: position 3,375,626 of record NZ_CP108403.1, read on the forward strand.
TGGCTCGCCTCGCCGGACGGTCCGGAGTGGACGGACGTCTCCCCCGAGCGCCGCACCCTGGCGTCGCTGCGCTGGCACCCGGTGCACGGCGACCGCGCGCAGGAGCTCGTCGTGGTGACGGACCAGACAACGCCCGACGAGATCGACGCGGCCCTGCGCGGCGCTCTACTGACTGACGAGGAACTGACAGCCGGCCCCGAGGCCTGGGAGCGCTACCCCGATCCGTTCGGGGACTGGCACGAAGAACCCTGCGAAGACACCGAACCCGACCCGGCGCGGCACGACGCGACCGCGGCGAACCGAAAGGAAGACCAGTGAAACCAGGCATCCACCCCGATTACCACCCCGTGGTCTTCAAGGACTCGTCCACCGGCGACGCGTTCCTGACCCGCTCCACCGCCACGTCGGACAAGACGATCGAGTGGTCCGACGGGCAGACCTATCCCCTGGTGACGGTCGACATCAGCGCGTGGTCGCACCCGTTCTGGACCGGCACCCAGCGGATCATGGACAGCGCCGGCCAGGTCGAGAAGTTCCACCGCCGCTACGGGAAGCGGGGTACGCGCTGATGGCCGTCCCCAAGCGGAAGAAGTCACGCAGCAACACGCGCGCCCGGCGGTCCCAGTGGAAGGCCGCCGCGGTGGACCTGGTCCCGATCAAGGTCGACGGCGAGACGAAGCTCGTCCCCCGCCGGCTGATCCGCCACTTCCACGCGTGAGCGTCCCGGTCACCGTGCTGTCGGGCTTCCTCGGCGCGGGCAAGACGACACTGCTCAACCACATCCTCGCCAACCGCGACGGCCTGCGGGTGGCGGTGATCGTCAACGACATGAGCGAGGTCAACATCGACGCCGCGCTCGTGCGCTCCCAGGAGCGCCTCGTCGAGCTGACCAATGGGTGCATCTGCTGCACCCTGCGGGAAGACCTGCTCGACGAGGTGGCGGCGCTGTGCGCGGACGACCGGTTCGACCACGTGCTCATCGAGTCGAGCGGGATCTCCGAGCCGATGCCGGTGGCCGCGACGTTCACGTTCCTGGACGAGGTGGCTCGCCTCGACACCATGGTGACGGTCATCGACGCGGCGAACTTCGCCCGCGAGCTGGCCACCGGCGACTCCCTCGTGGAGCGCCGGCTGGACCAGTACTCGGGCGACGAGCGGACGGTGAGCGACCTGCTGATGGACCAGGTCGAGTTCGCGGATGTGCTGCTGCTGAACAAAACCGACCTCGTGTCGCCGGACGAGGCCGCGCTGCTGGTGGCGGTGCTCCGCCGGCTCAACCCGGCGGCCGACGTCGTGACCAGCAGCTTCGGGAAGGTGCCGCTCGGCCGGGTCTTCGGCACCGGCCGCTACGACGTCCTGCGCGCGCAGGAGGCACCGGGCTGGGTCGCCGAGCTGAACGGCGACCACGTGCCGGAGACCGAGGAGTACGGCATCTCGAGCGTGGTGTTCCGCGCGTCCCGGGCCTTCGATCCGCCGCGCCTGTGGGACTTCGTCGCCCGGCGGCTCGACTCGGGCGAGTTCGGGACGGTGTTGCGCTCCAAGGGTTTCTTCGCCCTGGCGTCCCGGCCCGGGGTGACCGGCCTGTGGTCCCAGGCCGGGACGGTGGCACGGTTCGAACCCCAGGGCGTCGCGCCGGAACCGAGGCAGGAGCTGGTGTTCATCGGCGTCGACCTGGCGGGCGACGCACTGCTCGGCGCGCTGCGGGAGTGCCTGGGTGACGTGGCGAGCGGCCCGGACCCGTTCCCGGAGTGGGAACCCGTCCACGTCCACTGAGCCTTCTGCCGCGGCTTGTCGTGAGTGGTAAGTAGGGTTCTAACCCTCCTAAACACTCACGACGAGGCGGCCGGGCGTTCAGTGGTCGTCGTAGTGGTCTTCGTGCGGGACGTGGCGGTGGCCGTCGTGGAGGTAGTCGACGTGCTCGCCGTGCGGGACCGCTACGTGGCCGCAGCCTTCGCCGTGGACGTGGTCGTGGCCGGTGTGCGGCACGTGGCCGGCGATCTCGCACTCGTCGAAGTGCCCGTCGTGCGCGCGGTGCAGGTGCCCCTCGTGCGCGTAGTCGACGTGGTCGCCGTGCGGGACCGCGGCGTGCCCGCAGCCTTCGGCGTGGACGTGGTCGTGGCCTGCGTGCTCGACGTGCGGGATCGTCATCGGCGGTTCCTCCGGGGAATGCGTTCGGCTGCATATGTCCACTTCGGACGCTAACACCGGGTGACCGCGATGACCGGGCGAAAGCTCCCGGCTCACCCGATAGGTCCGAGTTGATCAACCCAGGTTTATCAGTCTAGGTTGACGAACGTGACGGACGAGGAGCTGCTCCAGGCGAGCACCGACCTGCGCGTCGCCCTGGGCCGGCTGGTCCGGCGGCTGCGTCAGGGCTACGTCGTCGGCGAACTGACCCTGCCCGAACGCTCGGTGCTCTCGCGGCTCGACCGGGAAGGCCCGGCCACGCCGGGGTGCCTCGCCGACCTCGAACGGGTCAAGCCGCAGGCCATGGGCGTCACGCTCGCCGGGCTGGTCGAACGCGGCCTCGTCGAGCGCCGCAAGGACGACAGCGACGGCCGCAAGGTCCTCATGTCGGTGACCGACGCCGGCGTCCGGCTGCTCACCGACCGGCGGTCGGTGACCACCGAGCGGATGGCCACCGCGCTGGCCGAGCGGTTCACCGCGGCCGAGCAGCGCAAGCTGATCGCCGCGATCCCGCTGGTCGAGCGGCTGGCGGACGCCCTGTGACCGGCACCGGAACCCAGGCGAACCGCTACAAGTGGGTCGCACTGTCGAACACCACGCTCGGCGTGCTGATGTCGGCGCTCGACGGCTCGATCGTGATCATCTCGCTGCCCGCGATCTTCCGCGGCATCGGCCTCGATCCCCTCGCCCCGGGCAACATCGGCTACCTGCTCTGGATGATCCTCGGCTACCTGCTGGTGCAGGCCGTGCTGGTGGTGACGCTCGGCCGGCTCGGCGACATGTTCGGCCGGGTCAAGATGTACAACCTCGGCTTCGTCGTCTTCAGCGTCGCCTCGGTGGCGTTGTCGTTCGACCCGTTCCACGCCGGCGGCGGTGCGCTGTGGCTGATCGGCTGGCGGGTGGTGCAGGCCGTCGGCGGGTCGATGCTGACGGCCAACTCCGCGGCCATCCTCACCGACGCCTTCCCCACCGAGCAACGCGGCATGGCGCTGGGCGTCAACCAGATCACCGCGCTGGCCGGGCAGTTCCTCGGCCTGGTCGTCGGCGGGCTGCTCGCCGAGATCGACTGGCGCGCGGTGTTCTGGGTGAGCGTGCCGTTCGGGCTGCTCGGCACGATCTGGTCGATCCGCAGCCTCCGCGAGGTCGGCACGCCGAAGCGCGCGAAGGTCGACTGGGGCGGCAACATCACCTTCGCCGCCGGCACCGCGATCCTGCTCGCCGCGATCACCTACGGCATCCAGCCCTACGGCGGCGCCGCGACCGGCTGGGGCAACCCGCTGGTGCTGGGCGGCATCGGCGCCGGGGTGCTGCTGCTCGTGGCGTTCGGCCTCATCGAGACCCGCGTCGCCGCGCCGATGTTCCACCTCGGGCTGTTCCGGATCCGCGCGTTCGCCGCGGGCAACATCGCCGCGTTGCTGACGTCGGTGGCGCGGGGTGGCATGCAGTTCATGCTCATCATCTGGCTGCAGGGCATCTGGTTGCCGCTGCACGGCTACGACTACGAGCGGACGCCGTTGTGGGCGGGCATCTACATGCTGCCGCTGACGGTCGGGTTCCTCCTCGCCGGCCCGGTGTCCGGGTACCTGTCCGACCGGTTCGGCGCCCGGCTGTTCTCCACCGGCGGGCTGCTGCTGGTCGCGGCGGCGTTCCTGGGCCTGCTGGCGCTGCCGGTGAACTTCCCGTACCCGGCGTTCGCCGCGCTGCTCGTGGTCAGCGGGATCGGCCAGGGCATGTTCTCCGCGCCGAACACCTCGGCGATCATGAGCAGCGTCCCGACCGAGCAACGCGGCGTCGCCTCCGGCATGCGCGCGACGTTCCAGAACTCCGGGACGTCGCTGTCGATCGGCGTGTTCTTCTCGCTGATGATCGCCGGGCTCGCCGGGTCGCTGCCGCAGACGCTCACCAGCGGCCTGCAGGCCCACGGCGTCGCGGCGAACGTCGCCGACGGCGTCGCCCAGCTGCCGCCGGTGAGCACGCTCTTCGCGGCGTTCCTCGGCAGCAACCCGGTGGGGCACCTGCTCGGCCCGGACGTCCTCGCCGGACTGGCGCCGGCCGACCGGGCGACGCTGACCGGCGGGGACTTCTTCCCCCAGCTGATCTCCGGGCCGTTCCACCACGGCCTCGTGATCGTGTTCACCGCCGCCGCGGTGATGGCCGTCGTCGCCGCGGTGGCGTCGGCCTCGCGCGGCGCCCGTTATTTCCACCAGACCCCCGAACCCCAGACCCTCGAAGCACCGAAGGAGAACCGATGACCGACGAACTCATCGCCGGAACCGTCACCATCACCGGGAACGGCGGCGACGAGATCGAGGCCTACGCGGCCAGGCCCACCGACGCCGCGACGCGCGGCGGGGTCGTGGTGATCCACCACATGCCCGGCTACGACGCGTCGACGAAGGAGATGGTGCGCCGCTTCGCCGCCGAGGGCTACAACGCGATCTGCCCCAACCTCTACACCCGCGAGGCACCGGGCGCGGACCCGGACGACGCGGCCGCCACCGTCCGCGCGGCCGGCGGCGTCCCGGACGACCGCCTGGTAGGCGACGTCTCCGGCGCGGCCGACTACCTGAAGGCCCTGGAGAACGCGAACGGCCGCGTCGGGGTCATCGGGCACTGCTCGGGCGGGCGGCAGGCGTTCCTCGTCGGCTGCTCGATCGACGTCGACGCGGCGGTGGACTGCTACGGCGCGTTCGTCGTCAACGACCCGCCGGAGGCCATGAAGTTCATGAAGCCGTTGCTGGGCAAGGCTTCGGAGCTGTCCTGCCCGCTGCTGGGCATCTTCGGCGCCGACGACAAGTTCCCGAGCCCGGACGAGGTCGCCGTGCTCGCGGCGGAGCTGGAGAAGCTCGGCAAGGAGCACGAGTTCCACACGTACGCGGACGCGGGCCACGCGTTCTTCGCCGTCGACCGGCCGAGCTACCGGCCGGAAGCCGCGAAGGACGGCTGGGAACGCATCCTCGACTTCTACGCCCGCACGCTCAGCGCCTGAGAGGACCCGCCATGTGCACCTACCTCACCGAGAAGTTCGCCCTCGAAGGCAGCGGCAAGGGCGCCCGCGGCTGGTTCCGCCTGAACGAGGGCACGGTCTACGTCGACCACCCGGTCCACGCGCCGTACGCGCACACGGTCAACATCGACTTCCGCAATCCGGACCTGGGCGCGTCGGCCCGCGTCGCTCTGGAGCTGACGGAAGAAGACGCCCTGGCCCTGGCGGACGCGATCGTCGCCGCGGTCAAGTCCGCCCCCGCGGGCCTCGCCTCCCGCAACCAGTAGCCCAAAGCCGTGAAGGCCTCCTTACCGGCCATAAGAGCCGGTAAGGAGGCCTTCACGGCTTTCACGGCGTGTAGAGGGCGCCCAGGAACTCCAGGAGGAGGCGCTCGCGAAGCGGGGCGGGGGCCGTGGCGAGGAGCGCGTTGATCGGCGCCATCCGCTCCGGGAGGCCTGAGGCGCCGCCTAGGCCTGCGGCCGCCAGCAGGCCTGCGAACTGTTCCGACGTCAAGGTTGCCGGGTCCAGGGCGGCGACGAACTCCGCCACCGCCGGGTCGATCAGCACCGGGCCTGACGCGCGGGCCGCGTCCACCGACGCGGCCAGGTCCGTGAGGAATTCCTTCTCGCTGCCGTTGTTCGCCGCCGTGACCGTGAGGTGCAGGTTCGCCGGGGACGCCTCATGAGCGAACTGCGGCTGGACGTACCAGCCGCGCGTCTTCATCTCGTCGGCCACCGTGAACAGGTCGAAGCCGTCGTCGCCGGTGAACGCGATCAGCGTCGACACCGGGTCACCGAGGATCCGCAGGCCCGCGATTTCCGCGACACCAGCCCGGATCCGCGACACCGCTTCGCGCGTCGAAGCGGCCAGCTGAAGGTAGCCGTCGTCGCCCAGGTGGCGGACCACCGCCCACGCCGCGGCCAGGGGGCCGCCCGAGCGGGTGCTCTGGATCGTCGTGTTCAGCATCGTGTAGCCCGGCCAGCCCGCGCTCGCGAAGTAGTGCGTCCGCCGCAGCTCCGCCGACGCGTGCAGCAGCACCGACGTCCCCTTCGGGCAGTACGCGTACTTGTGCAGGTCCACCGAGATGCTCGTGACGCCCGGGACGCGGAAGTCGAACGGCGCGACGTCGGCGCCGAGGCGCGCGAAGTACGGCAGGACCCAGCCGCCGATGCAGGCGTCGACGTGCATCCGGACGCCCCGGGCAGCCGCCGCGGCCGCGATCTCGGGAACCGGGTCGAGGACGCCGTGCGCGTACGACGGCGCGCTCGCCACCACCAGCACCGTCGAGTCGTCGATCGCGGCAGCCATCGCGGCCGGGTCCGCGCGGAACGTCACGGGGTCGACCGGGACGTCGATCCGGCGCAGCCCGAACAGGTGCGCGGCCTTGTGGAACGCCGCGTGCGCGGTGGTCGGCAGCACGATCGACGGCGCGGCGATCTCCGGGTGCGCGTCGCGCGCGGCCAGGACCGAGAGCAAGCACGACTCCGTGCCCCCGGACGTCACCGAACCGACGACGCCCGGGACGTCGCCGAGCAGCCGGGACGCCGCCGCGACGAGGTCGTTCTCCATGCGCAGCAGGCTGGGGAACGCCGTCGGGTCGAGGCCGTTGGCCGACGACGCCAGCGCGTGCGCGGCGGCCCCCAGGGAGTCCACTTCGGACAGTCCGCTGTCGTAGACGTAGGCCAGCGTGCGGCCGCCGTGCGTCGGCAGGTCACCGGCGCGCAGTTCCCGCAGCGCCGCGAGGACGTCCTCAGGCGGGTTCATGACGCGGCTCCAGCGGTTCCCGGGGCTCCAGCACCGAACGCCGCAGCAGCGGCAGGGCCAGCGCGATCAGCACGCCGGGGATGATCGACGAGCCGAGCAGGATCGCGACGATCGCGCTGTGCGGCTGGTCGGTCGTCGCGTCGGTGCTCGAGACGTACCCGCCGAACGCCAGGATCGCGCTCCACAGCCCGGCGCCCAGCGCGAGGCCGAGCGTCTCCCCCGCGGTCCACACGCCGGCCGCGATCCCCGCGCGGGTCTCGCCGGTGCGCTCCTCCTCGGCCGTGATCAGGTCCGGGAGGATGGCCAGCGGGAACACCGAGATCCCCGCGTAGCCGACGCCGCAGAGCGCGACGAACACGAGGATGATCACGAGCGGCAGCGACTGGGCGAGGATCAGGCCCAGCAGGCCGATCGCGAACGCCGCCGTCGCGATGCGGAAGCCGTTGAGCTTGCCGACGCGGGCACCGAGGCGCGGCCACAGCGGCATCGTCAGCAGCGCCGGGCCGACGAAGATCACGAAGATCACCGTGCCGTAGCCCTCGCTGCCGAGGATGCGCTGGGCGAAGAACGGGATGGCCGCCAGCACCGTGCCGATGCCGAGCGCCTGAATGAAGTACGTGCCCAGCAGCCAGCGGAACGGCCGCCACCGCGCGATGGTCCGCGAGAGGTCCTTGAAGCTCACCGTGTTCGGCCGCAGCGACCCGACCGGCGCACCCTTGAGCCCGAAGTAGACCAGCAGCGTCGCGGCCAGCACGATCAGCCCGATCACGATGGCCATCACGCGGTAGCCGGCGACCCCGCCGATGCCGGAGGTGATCGCCGGGGCGCCGCCGCCGCAGATCAGGATCGTCACGGCCAGGACGCCGATGCGCACGCTGGTGAGCTTCGTCCGCTCGTCGGCGGACTCGGTCAGCTCGGCCGGCAGCGCGTTGAACGGCACCTGGAACACCGCGTAGGCGGTCGCGCAGGCGGTGAACAGGATCGCCACGTACAGCGCGTCCGGCAACGGCGACCCGAAGCCCGGGTGGGCGAACATCAGCGCGAAGAGGATCGAGACACCGATGCCGCCGATCAGCAGGAACCGGCGCCGGCTGCCGGTCTTCAGCAGGTTCGCGTCGGACATCCGCCCGGCGATCGGGTTGAACAGCACGTCCCAGGCCTTCGGGACGAACACGATGACACCCGCCGCCGCGGCGGGCACGGCCATCGTGTCGGTGAGGTACTTGACCAAGATCAGGCCCGGGACCGTGCCGAAGGACCCGGTGACGAACGAGCCGAGCGAATACCTGAACCGCGTCCGGCCGGACAGCGTCGTCATGGTCCTCCTCGAAAAGCGGATTCCGATGAGGCGATCAGTAGTGGATCTCGGCCAGCACCGGGTAGTGGTCGGAGGGAATCGTGCCACCGTCGTAATGCACCAGCTGTACCGGCCCGACCTCGGCGCGTCGCAGCGAGCCGACGTAGTCCAGCGAATCGCGGTAGGTCGCCGGGACGGACTTCGCCGCGTCCGGGTTGGTGACGGCGTCGAAGCTGTACTCCCCCGCTCCCGCGGTGCGCAGTGTCCCGCCGAGCACCGCCTCGCCCTGCTCGGACTGGGAGCGGCCCAGGGCGTCACGGCGGCCCTGCCCGGCCCAGTACTCGATGTTGAGGTCACCGGCGATCGCCACCGGGTCGGCTGCCGGGACGTGCGCGGCGGCCAGGTCGCGCAGCTCGCCGAGCTGCGCCATCCGGATCTGGTGCGCCTTCGGCAGGGTGTCGGGGGCTTCGTCGGCCTGCAGGTGTGTGCCGGCCAGCCAGAGCACCTTGCCGTGGGCGAAGATCCGGACCAGCGCCGCGCCCTTGTTGGACAGGTAGTCCGCGGTGCCGGAGTAGGAGCTGCGGTAGACGAGCTGGTGCTTCTCGGTGATCGGGTACTTGCTCAGCACCGTGACGCCGCCGTTGACGACGATCGGCGAGTTCGAGCAGTTGCCGCTCACCGACGTCCAGCCCGGCGACGTCGAGCAGGACTGCCCGACCAGCGGCGTCTGGAACGGGTAGGCGTCGATGAGCCGGTCGCGCAGCCCCTCGGCCTGGGAGCTGAAGGCTTCTTCGAGCACGACGACGTCGGCGGCCTTGGCTCGGATGACGCGTTCGGCGGCCTGGGCTCGGGCTTCTTTGTCCGAGGTGTTCGGGTTGGCGATCCACGGCAGCTGCCACAGGTTGAAGCTCAGGACGGACACGCTCGCGGGCGCGGCCTGAGCGGGCGCGGTCACGAGAGCGAGGAAAGCGCAGACGACAGCGGCGAGAATGGCGGTTCTCCGCACGACAGCGGTCCTTTCGGGAGGTTCAGGAGACGACGAAGGCGCGGGAGGTCCCGCTGAGCTGGGCGATGGCGCCGGTGAGGCCGTGCTTCCAGGCTCCGAAGTGGACGACGCGGAACTTGCCGACCGGCGTGTTCGCCGGGATGTCCCAGGTGACCTCGGCGCGCGACTCGGACACGAACGTCCGGGTCCAGCGGAACTTCGTCGCCCAGTCGCCGTCGTCGGCGTAGCGGACCCAGCGGCCGTCGACGTACCGCTGGATCTCCAGGAACGTGCCGTCGCGGCGCAGGTCGTTCTTCGGGTGGCCGGTCACGAAGGCGACCGCTACCTGGTCGCCACGCCGGTAGCTGCTTTTCGCGTCGGTGACGACGTCGCCGAAGCTCTTCAGCAGCGGCGCGCTGTCGAAGACGACGCCGGGCTGGAAGTTGATGAGCTTGCCGCGCAGGTCACGCGGGACCGGCCCGTGCGGGACTGACGAGCCTGCCTTCATCGCGGCGGCCAGCTTCCCGAACTCCTGCTGGTACGCGGGCAGCGTGTAGCGGCCGAAGAGCGTCGACGCGCCCTCGTACTGCTGCGAGTCGTACTCCTCCGGCGTCGTGACGTACTGGCTGTAGGCGTTGGAGTAGCCCTGCATCAGGACGTTCTCCAGCGGGACGCCGAGTTCGGCGGCGACCGTCTGCCGGATCCGCAGGCCGGCCACGATCGTGTACTCCGCGGGCCCGGCGACCAGGTGCAGCTGCCCGATCCGGACGATCTGCAGCGGCAGCACCTCGGGCGCCCACGGGTAGGGCTTCATCGCGCCGAACGGCACGGCGACGACCTTCGGCGCCTGCGCGTCGGCGAGGGCCTGCGGGATCGGCGCGTCGATGCCGCCGAGCCAGTCGATGAACGGGTTCTTGACGCCCTCGGGCAGCGGCAGTCCCGGCCCGTCTTCAGTACTACCGGCCAGCATCGAGACGCCGATGGCCGCGGTGCACGTCCGGTGCGGACGGCCGTCCGGGGTGAACCTCGGGTCGACGTCGACGGCGGACATGTCCACGTAGGTCATGCGGTGGTCGACGCCGCCGGTGACGGACTCGCTCGCGGCGTCGAACGCGCGTTTCGCCGCCTGGAACTGGAGTTCGCCGATGCGCTGGGTGTTCTGGAACTCCGTCTCGGGCGTACCGGGCTGGAGGTTCAGGTTCGGTGTCATGTCGCCGGAGTTGGTCTGGGCGAACGCGGCGACGAACCCCGGCGGGCCGTCGAGGTAGCGGACGCCGGCGTGGTCGTGCTCCCATGTGTAGGCGGCGTAGCCCTTGTTGTCGGTGCTGATCAGGTGGTTGCCGTTGCTCATCGACGTGCCGTGCGTGGCGAACCAGGTGATCGCGCCGACGTCCTTGCCGCCCTGCCGGAACCGCAGCACGGTGACGGCCGGGTCGATCGAGAGCGGGAAGTGGCCCTTGTCCGGGTTCAGCTCGAAGGCGACCCTCGATCGGTTGGCACTCGCCTCGGTCAGCTCGGTGCGGCCGAGCGTCAGTTCGCCGGGCGCGAGGGTGTCGTGCGCGTGGCCGATCGCCTCGACGATCCCGGCGACGACGGCGTCGTAGGTCTGCTGCTGGAACCCGAGGATCGACAGGTCGTAGGCCGCGTAGTGCGAGTCGCCACCGCACGCCGAATGCGTGTGGGTGGCGTTGAGCAGCACGTTCTGCTCGGTGTAGGTGTTCCCGTACTTCCGCGCCAGCTCACGCAGGACACCCTGGTGGACCGATTGGAACAACGCGCCCAGCTCGGCGGTGACGAAGACGATCCGGTTGGTCCCGTCGTCCACGACGTACGCGCGCGCTCAGGTCCGCAGGTGGATACCGGCGGTCTGCTGCTGTGGCAGCGAGTAGCCCATCATGCCGTTCTCGGCGGCGGGCCCGGTGACGTCGCCGAGCCCGACGCCGACCCTGAGCGCGGCCTCGGCGGCCGCGGCCGGTCTGGCGACCGCGGTGGCGAAGGGCAGAGCGGCGAAGGGCAGCGCGGCGGCTCCGGCCAGGACGTGACGACGACTCACCCGCATACGATCTCCCGACTAACGTGAACGTGATTCGCGTTAGTTCGGGACCGTACGTGACCCCCGCCACCTCGGCAACCCGGCAGAAGTGCCGCCACGGAAAGCCGTGAAGGCCTCCTTCCCGGCCGTAAGAGCCGGGAAGGAGGCCTTCACGGCTTTCAGCCCAGGGCGTCGGCGATCTTCTCCAGGGTCGCCGCGTCGCCGCGCAGCAGCAGCTGCGTGACCACCGTGTCTTCCCACGCCTTCAGCTCTTCGCGGATCTTCGCCGCCGGCCCGATCAGGGAGGTGTCCTCCACCAGGGACGTCGGGATCGCCGCGACGGCTTCCTCCTTGCGCCCGGCCAGGTACAGCTCCTGGACCTTGTCCGCGACGTCCTCGTAGCCCAGCCGCGCGAAGACGTCGTGGTGGAAGTTCACGCTCTTCGCGCCCATGCCGCCGATGTAGAGCGCGAGCGACGGCTTGATCCAGCTCGCCGCTTCTTCGACGTCGTCGTGGACGATCACCGGGACCGACGCGGGCACCTCGAACGTCTCCAGCGTGTGCCGGGCGCCCGGGCGCGCGAAGCCCTCTTCGAGCGCGGCCTTATAGAAGTCGTTGCTCTTGGGCGAAAAGAACAGCGGGAGCCAGCCGTCGCAGATCTCGGCGGAGAGGGCGACGTTCTTCGGGCCCTCCGCGGCCAGGTGGATCGGGACGTCGGCGCGCAGCGGGTGCACGGTCGGCTTGAGCGCCTTGCCCAGCCCGGCACCGCCCTTCAAGGGGAGCTGGAAGTGCTGCCCGTCCAGGGTCACCGGCGCCTCGCGGGCCAGCACCTGCCGCACGATGTCGATGTACTCGCGGGTGCGCGCCAGGGGTTTCGGGTACGGCTGGCCGTACCAGCCCTCGACGACCTGCGGGCCGGACGCGCCGAGCCCGAGCACGAACCGGCCGCCGGACAGGTGGTCCAGGGTCAGCGCGCTCATCGCCGTCGCCGTCGGGGTGCGCGCGGCCATCTGGACGATGTTCGTGCCGAGCCGGATCCGGCTGGTCGAGGAGCCCCACCAGGCCAGCGGCGTGAACGCGTCCGAGCCGTAGGCCTCCGCCGTCCACACCGAGTCGAAGCCGAGCTCCTCGGCCTTGAGGACCGCCTCCAGCGCACCCGGGGTGGGCCCGCTGCCCCAGTACCCGACGTGGAATCCCAGCTTCACGAAGACCTCCTAGACGTTCGGCGCGTAGTGCTCGGGTTTGCCGCGCTCGGACAGCGGCGGCAGGTTCCTGGGTGGAGTCTCGACCACGGCGGCGTCCGGAGCCACCTCGCCGCGGACGCGGCGCCAGCCGGCCCGGGCCCGCGGGTGGTAACGCCGGTCGTGCGGCACGAGCGTGAACACGGCGTTGATCAGCTTCCCCACCCGGCGGTGGCGGCGCGCGTCGCGCTCGGACCAGCGCAGGCCGAGCCGGTCGCGGATCTCGCGGTCGTACAGCCCGGTCGTCAGCCAGACGAAGTTGCGCGCGACCAGCACGCTCACCGGCCGCCAGAGCGCGTCCGGCAGCCAGGGCAGGAACGGCGGTTTCGCGATCCCGGCGAGGTCGAGGACGTCCCGGGTGGCCTTGTTGTCCTCCAGGACGTCGGCGCACATGCGCTTCCAGTAGCGCTGGAAGTCCTCCCAGCTCTCCGGCACCGGCCGCATCGTCATGTCGTACATCCGCCACCACGTGACGTGCTCGTCGAACAGCCGCCGCTTCTCGGCCTCGCCGATGCCACCCATGAAGTGGTCGGCGATGAGGATCGTGCTGACGAAGAACGTCGAGTGCGCCCAGTAGTAGGTGTCGGGGTCGAGCGCGTGATAACGACGGCCCAGCGCGTCGATCCCCTTGATCCGGTCGTGGTAACCACGGACTTCCAGCGCGGTCCGGTGCGCGCGCGGGCCGTCGTAGACGACCCCGCCGATCGGGTAGAGCGAGCGGAAGAGGCGCTGCCAGCGCTCCTCGAAGAACCGGGAGTGCTGCTCGACGCCGGCACCGAGGCCCGGGTGCATGTTCTGCATCGACCCGGCCCACAGCGCGATCAGCAGGCCACGCCAGTCGCCGAAGTACTTCCAGGTCAGAGACTCGGGACTCAGCGGTTGGGGGTTCATCGGCGGCTCCTCGTCGAGTCTCAACTGACTACGGCTGTTGTCAGGCTAAGATCTGACAACACACGTAGTCAACCGAGGAGCGGATATGCCGGGCCGGACCTGGGCGGGCACGACGCTGGACGACCGGAAGGCGCTCCGGCGCGAGCAGCTCGTCGCCGCGGGCCTCGCGCTGCTGGGCACCGAGGGCTCGGCCGCCACCAGCGTGCGCGCGGTCTGCCGGCACGCGAAGCTCACCGAGCGTTACTTCTACGAGAGCTTCGCCGACCGCGAGGAGCTCGTCGCGGCGGTCTACGAGCACGTCGGCGAGCAGGCGCGCCAGGCCCTGGTCGACGCGGTGCGGGACGCGCCGAGCCCCACCTCGCGCGCCGAGAACGCCGTGCGCGCGTTCGTCGAGCTGATCGTCGACGACCCCCGCAAGGGCCGGGTCCTGCTGCTGGCCCCACTGACCGATCCCGCGCTGACCCGGCGCGGCCTGCACCTGCTGCCGGTGTTCACCGCCGTGGTCGGCGAGCAGCTCTCCCGCGGTGACGAGACCGAACGGCAGCTGGTCGCCGTCGGGCTTGTCGGCGCGTTGAGCAACGTCTTCATCGCCTACCTCGACGGCTCGCTGAAGGTCTCGCGCGAGCGGCTCGTCGCGCACTGCGTGAAACTCGTGCTCGGCGCCGACGACCTGGCCCGCTGACGCCACCGGCCTCACCTCCGCCCGCTGACAGTCCCGCGAAGATCGGGCACACTCAACCCATGCGTACCGCTGGGCGGAACGACGGCGCGAGCGGCGACGGCCTCGTCGCCGCCCGGCTCGCCGCGCTCCTCGAAGCTTTCCGGCCGGGCGACGAGTCACTCGGCGTGTCCGAACTGGCCCGGCGGACCGGGCTGGCGAAGACGACCGTCCACCGCCTCGTCGGCCACCTCGCCGACACCGGCCTGCTGACGCGCGAGGACGGCGCCGTGCGGCTCGGGCTGCGGCTGTTCGAAATCGGCCAACTGGCCTCGCCCCGGAGAGGACTGGTCGAAGCGGCCCGGCCGTACCTCGCCGATCTCCGGGAGGCGACGCGCAACACCGTCCACCTCGCGATCCTGGAGGGCACCGAAGTCGTCTACCTCGACGTCCTGCGCGGGCCGGACGCGCCGACGCTGCCCTCGCGCATCGGCGGCCGGTTCCCCGCGCACGCCACCGGCGTCGGCAAGGCGATCCTCGCGTTTTCCGCGGAATCCGTCGTGAACAAGGTCATCGACGCCGGATTGCCCCGGATGAGCCCGAAGACGATCACCGCGCCCGGGCTGCTGCGCCGTCAGCTCACCCGGATCCGCGAAGAAGGGATCGCGTTGGAACGTGAGGAATCGGGCGTCGGCGTGGTGTGCGCGGCCAGCCCGCTGCTCGACGCGCGCGGCGTCGCGGTGGCGGCCGTGTCGATTTCGGGCTGGGCCAACCGGATGCGGACCGAACGGGTTGCTCCCGCCGTCCGCACGGTCGCACTGGCGTTGACCCGGACGCTGTCGGCCTCCACAGCGGACAGTCGGAAATAATCTTGCAGGACAAGGCTTTTTGATCTCCGCGAAGATCTCTAGGCCGTCCGGATGACGTGACCTCCCCGAGCTGTACGGGCCATCCGCGGCGACTACGATCCGTCCAATGGCCCAGCACAGCTGGGGGACGACGTTCTCGGGCCGCTCCCCCGCGACCCTTTCCGAGCAGCCCGGCACGCGTGCCTCGGCCGCGCACCGCCTGCTGTCCCTCGACATCGTGCTGGCGCTGCTGGCCCTGGCCGGCGGCCTCCGCGTGCTCTACCTGGCCGCCACCGCACCGGCCCTGCCGTCCGAGGCGGCGACCGTCGCCCACGCGTACGCGCTCGGCCACCTCACGCCGTTCACCGACGCGGGCGGCGCCGGGCTCAGCCGGTTCGGCTGGCTGCAGCTGTCCGCCTACACGATGGTCTCCGACGCGTTCGGCCGCTCGGCCACGGCGCTGGCGGCGGTCCGCGAGACGATGCTCGTGGCGGCCGTCATCGGCACGGTCCTGCTCTGGTTCCTGGCCCGCCGCCTCGGCCTGACGCGCTGGGCGGCCACCGCCGCGGTGCTGCTGGTCGCCGTGTCACCACTGGCCCTGGGCCTGCAGCGGCTGGTCGTCGTCGAGCACCTGGCGGCGGTGTGGGCGCTGGGCGCGCTGGTGCTGATCACCACCCCCGAGGCCAAGGTCCGCCACGACGTGATGGCCGCGGTGTGCCTGCTCGCGGCCGTGCTCACCTCACCGCTGGCCCTCTTCCTGCTGCCCGCCGCCGGCTGGCTGCTCATCCGCCGGTCACCGGTCCGGGCGGCGCTGGTGGGCGTGCTGCTCAACCTCGGGCTGGGTGTCGCGTTCGGCCCGGCCGCCGCCGTGCTGCGGCCCCACCTCGCCGCCGCGAGCCGCCCGTCCGTCGCCGACTGGGTGGCGCTGGACCCGGCGTGGGCGGTGCTGTCGGCCTTCGCGCTCGTCGCCGCGCTGGCGGTCGCCGCGCTGCGGCCGTTCGCCGTATCCGGCCTGCTGCTCGTCGCGATGCTGCTCGTCCCGGGCGTGCCCGACACGGCGGTGCTCGCGTTGCTGCTGCCGGTGACCCCGCTGCTGGTGGCCGGGATCGCCCAGGCCGTCACCCGGCAGCGCCGGGCCGCGCACCACGCGTCGGGCGGCAGCCGGACCGGGCTCGTGGTGGCCGCGACCGCCTTCGTCCTGGTCGTGGGCGTCGGCTGGGCGTACGGGTTCACCGAGCTGAAGCCGGCCCCCGACCGCAGCGGACCACTGACCGACGCGCAGGGATGGTTGCGGGACAACGCTTCCAGCGCCCGGCTGCTCGTCGACGACGCGGCCTGGGCCGAGCTCGCGAACGCCGGCTGGCCCACCGGGATGATGGCCGCGCCCGCCGCGTGCGCGGCCGTCTGCCCGACCGCCGAGTGGGCGGTCTTCGCCGGGGACGGCGCCGAGCTCCGGCAGCGCTACCCCGCTCTCGACAGCGCTCTGACCGACGCCGGGACGGTGGCCGTGTTCGGCTCCGGCGACCAGCGCGTCACGGTGTCCCGCCTCGACCTGCCCCCGGCCGACCCCGGCGCGTCGTCGGAGGACTCGGCCCGGGCCCACGCCGGGGCCGCGCTGGCCGCGTCCACCCGGCTCGCCGTCAGCCCGGACGCCGCCGCCGAGCTGCGCGCGGGCCGCGTCGACCCCCGGCTCATCGCCACGATCGCCGCGCTGGCCGCCCTGCAGCCGGTGCGGATCACGGCGTTCCCCGAAGTCCCCGGCGAAGAATCCGCCGGACAGCCCCGCCGCCGCGTGCAGTTCGCCGGCGGCGAGGACGGCGTGGCCGCCTTCTACACCGGCCAGCGCGACCTGTTCCGCCCCTCGTCCGTCGCCCGGACCCGCGACGGCGTGCTCGTCACCTACCCGTTGTTCGCACCCTCGGGACTGCTCGTCCCGTTCTCCTCCCCCTGAATCCCCTCGAAAGGTCCTGTCATGCGCACCAGGCTCCTGCTCAGACCCGCCGGGCTGATCGCCGCGGCCCTGCTGATCGGCGCGCTGACGCCCCTGCCCGCGTCGGCCGCCGCCACCACGCCCGGTCCGGGCGTCGGCTGGATCCGGGTCGGGCACCTGTCCCCGAAGGTGCCGCCCGTCGACATCTACTTCGCGCCGTTCGGGCAGGCCGAGAAGGTCGTCATCCGCAAGGCCGGCTACGGCGCGGTCACCCCGTACTCCTCGCTCGCCCCCGGCAAGTACACCCTCTCGATGCGCGCGGCCGACGCCGCCTCGACCACCCCGCCCGCGCTGACGGCCACCATCGACGTCGCCGAGCGCAACGCCTACTCCCTGCTGGTCTTCGCGAACGGCCCGGACGGCACGCTGCACGGCCAGCTCGTCACCGACGACCTGACCCCGCCCGGGCCGGGCCAGGGCCGGGTCCGCGTCGTCGAGGGGTCGGCGGCCATCGCGCCGGTCACCGTCGACGGCCCGCAGGGCATGGCGATCGCCAAGGACGCGGCCTACGGCATGACGTCCAACTACGTCGACGTCCCGCAGGGCCGCTGGCCGTTGCAGCTGAGCGGCGGCTCGGTGAAGTCGACCGCCGACGTCGACGTCAAGGCCGGGACGTCCACGACGCTGCTGGTCACCGAGGACGCCGGGGCGCTCAAGGCGAACCCGATCTCCGACGGCGCGTCGCTGCCCGACCCGCCGAAGTTCGGCGTCGAGACCGGCGGTGGCGGCACGGCGCCGATGTCCACCGGCTCGCCGATCTGGCCGGCGGCGTCGGTGGTCGCGCTCCTGGCCGCGCTCGCGGCGTGGCCGGTGCTGCGACGGCGCCGGGCGGCTCGTGCGCGCTGAGCTCGGCGCGCTGCTCGTCGCGGCGCTGGTGGTCGCGGGCTGCTCCACGGCGGCCCCGGCCACCCCGCCGCCGACGGTGACCTCGTCCGCCACCCCGGCGGCCGCGGCCGGCCCGCAGCCGCTGCCGACGGCCCCGGAAGTCCGCCCGGTGCACCTGCGGATCCCGGCGATCGCCGTCGACGCGCCCGCGCTCGTCCCGCTCGGGCTCGGCCCCGACCACCAGCTCGAGGCGCCCGCGAAGTTCGAGGACGTCGGCTGGTACGCCGCCGGCCCGGTGCCGGGTGACCCCGGCCCCGCGGTGATCGCCGCGCACGTCGACTCGCGGGCCGGCCCGGCACCGTTCTTCCGGCTGCGCGACCTCAAGGGCGGCGACGAAGTGTTCGTCACCCGCTCCGACGGCCAGGAGACGCGGTTCGTCGTGGACCGCGTCCAGCGTTACCCGAAGAACGCCTTCCCCACCGACGCGGTCTACGGCCCCGCACCGGGCAGCGCACTGCGGCTCATCACCTGCGGCGGCAGCTTCGACGCGGCCAAACGCTCCTACCGCGACAACATCGTCGTCTACGCCTCCACCAGCTGGAGTTAAAGCGCGGCCACGTTGCGTTCGGGGTGGGACGGGCGGTGCAGCGCCTCGACGCCGGCCAGCAGGCCGCGCCGGGCCAGCTCCGGCCGGACGCCGTCGCCGAACCAGTACGCCTCCTCCAGGTGCGGGTAGCCGGACAGCACGAACTCGCTGACGCCGACCGAGTGGTACTCCTCGATCAGGTCGGCGACCTCGCTGTGGCTGCCCACCAGCGCCGTACCCGCGCCGCCGCGGACCAGGCCGACGCCGGCCCACAGGTTCGGGTGGATCTCCAGGCCGCGGACGCCGCCGTCGGTGCGGCCGCCGTGCAGCGCGACCATCCGCTGCTGCCCGACGGACTCGCTGGCGGCCAGCTGCGCCTGCGCCTTCGCGACCTGCTCCGGGCTCAGCGCGTCCAGCAGCTTCTGCGCCTCCGCCCACGCCTCGGCCGACGTGTCGCGCGAGATCGTGTGCAGCCGGACGCCGAACCGGATGTCCCGGTCCCCCGCCAGCGCCTTGACCTTGGCGATCTTCTCGGCCACCTGCGCGGGCGGCTCGCCCCAGGTCAGGTAGACGTCGGCGTGCTTCGCGGCGACCGGCAGCGCGGCCGGGGACGAGCCGCCGAAGTAGATCGGCGGCGCCGGGTCCGGCGCGGCCAGCGTCGTCGCGCCTTCGACCTTCAGATGCTCGCCTTCGAAGGTGAACGGCTTCCCCGACCACACGCCGCGGACGATCGTCAGGAACTCGTCGGTGCGCGCGTACCGGGCGTCGTGGTCGTGCCAGTCGCCGAACCGGCGCTGCTCGACCGCGTCGCCGCCGGTGACGATGTTCAGCAGCACGCGGCCTTCCGACAGCCGCTGGAACGTCCCGGCCATCTGCGCGGCCAGCGTCGGCGAGATGACGCCGGGCCGGAAGGCGACCAGGAACTTCAGCTTGGTCGTCTCGCGGATCAGCGCGGCCGTGGTCAGCCAGGCGTCCTCGCACCACGTGCCGGTCGGCGTCAGCACACCCTCGAAACCCTGCCGCTCGGCCGCGCGGGCCACCTGGGCGAGGTAGTCGAGATCGGGGTCGCGCTGCGCCGCCGGACCGGCGGACCGGTTGGCGTGGAAGCGTTCCACGATCGTGCGGCCGTCGCCGCTGGTGGGCAGGAACCAGTGCAGCCTGATGCTCATCCGTTGCTCCTAGCCGTTTCGAGGTCAGGGCCGAACCGCCGGTCGGCGTACGCGGCGAAGTCCACCTTCCCCGGCAGAGTCTTGTCGTCGGTGAACGCGTCCGCGAGCTGTTGCTCCGATTTCACGATCGAGTCGTCCAGCGGAGCCGGCAGGTCCCGGCCGGCGTCGACGGCCTTCTGCGCCACCTCGAGCTTCAGCCCGGTCTCTTTCGCCCACGCCGCCGCCCATTCCGGACGGTGCGCGTCGGCCCACTTCTGCGCCTTGACCACGCGGACCACGAAGTCGCGGATGGCCGAGTTCTTGCCGGGGTCGGCCAGCGCCGCGGTGCTCGCGGTCTGGAAGCTCAGGCCGTTGGACGCACCCCGGCCGTCGGCGAGCACCCGCGCCTTGGCCTCGATCTGGGCCTGCGCGGTGTAGGGGTCCCAGATCGCCCACGCGTCGATCGTGTGCTGGGTGAACGCGGCGTAGGCCTCGGCCGGCTGCAGGAACGTCACCTTGATGTCCTTGGTCGACAGTCCGGCGTTGTGCAGCGTGTTCAGCAGCTGGCCGTGGGCGGAACTGCCCTTGGCGACGCCGACCGTCTTGCCCTTCAGCGATGCGACGTCCTTCAGCGGCGAGTCGTCCGGGACGAGGATCGCCTCGCGTTCGACGTTGCTCTTCGAGACGCTCACGACGGCGATCTTCGCCTTCGCGGCGGCGGCGAAGATCGGCGGCGTGTTGCCGACGCGGCCGATGTCGATCGCGCCCGCCGACGCCGCCTCGAGCAGCGGCGGCCCGGAGGTGAACGTCGACCACTCGATCTTGTACGGCAGGTTGTCGAGCCCTTTCGCCGCGGTGAGCAGCGACTTCACGCCGCCCTTCTGGTCGCCCACCTTGAGCGTCACCTTCGCCAGGTCGGCCGCGCTCACCGCCTGCGGCACCGCGGCCGGCCCGGGGTTCGCGCCGGTGGCCGAGCCGCACCCGGCCAGGACCAGTGCCGCCGCGACGACGGCAATTCCCTTATACAGGCGCATCTTCGGTCACTCCCAGGTCCGCCAGCACGCGGCGGCGGACGTCGATGTGGTCGGCGGGGTTGCGCGGCCGGGAGCCGCCCGGCCGGTGTTCGGCGATGATGCGGCCGCCGTCGAGGACGAGGACCCGGTCGGCGAGCAGCAGGGCTTCGTCGACGTCGTGGGTCACCAGCAGCACACCCGGCAGGTGCCGGCGCCAGAGATCCTCGACCAGCCGGTGCATGGCGATCCGGGTGAGCGCGTCGAGGGCGCCGAACGGCTCGTCGAGCAGCAGCAGGTCCGGCTCGCGCACCAGCGCGCGGGACAGCGACACGCGCTGGGCCTCACCACCGGAGAGCGTCAGCGGCCAGTCGTCGGCGTGCTCGGCGAGGTGGACCTCGGCCAGCGCTTTGTCGGCCAGCGCCCGGTTGCGGGACTTCGAGACGCCGTCCTGGCGCAGGCCGAGGACGACGTTGCGCCAGACCTTCCGCCACGGCAGCAGCCGCGGCTGCTGGAAGGCGACCGAGACGGTGCCGTGAACGTCGGCCTGCCCTTCGACGGCGCCGTCGAGGCCGGCCAGCACCCGTAGGAGCGTCGACTTGCCGGAGCCGCTGCGGCCCAGCAGGGCGACGAACTCGCCGCGGCCGATGGTCAGGTCGAGTCCACTGAGGACGGTCCGGTCGCCGAACCGCTTGGTCAGGTTCGCGACGTCCGCTACCGGGTTCGCCACCGCAGCACCTTCCGTTCCAGCAGCCGGACCAGCGCGTCGGTGACCAGGCCGAGCAGGGCGTAGAGGATCAGGCCGACGACCACGACGTCGGTGCGCAGGAACTCCCGTGCGTTGTTGATGAGGTAACCGACGCCGGCGTCGGCGTTGACCGTCTCGCCGACGATCAGCGCGAGCCACGCCAGGCCGAGCGACTGCCGCAGCCCGACGAGCGCCTGCGGCAGCGCGCCGGGCAGCACGACGTGCCAGAGCCGTTCCGCGCGGCTGAACCCGAGCGCGCGGGAGGCTTCGACGAGGTTCGGGTCGGCGCCGCGGATTCCCGAGTGGACGTTCAGGTAGAGCGGGAAGGCCACGCCGAGCGCGACCAGCACGATCTTTGTCTCCTCGCCGATGCCGAACCACAGGATGAACAGCGGGATCAGGCCGAGGAACGGCAGCGTCTGCACCGGCGGGTCGACGAGCGCTTCGCCCCAGCGCGACAGCCCGGAGACGATGCCGAGGACGACCCCGACGATCGCCCCGATGGCGAACCCGGCACCGACGCGGCCGAGCGACACGACGAACGCGTCGCCGAGTTCGCCGCTGCGCGCCACTTCCACGCCGGCCTGCAGGACCGTCCACGGTGAACTGAGCTTGTCGGGCGGCAGCAGGCCGGTGCCGCTGGCGATCTGCCAGACGGCGACCAGCACCACCGGGCTGATCCAGCGCCGCAGGTCGGGGCGGCGCCGGGTGGGCGTCTTGCGGGGCGGCCCTTCGGCGGCCGGTTCGGCGCGCGCCAGCACGCCCGTGGTGGAAATCGACACGGATTTCTCCCGGGAACTTCGGTATTCGGGCTTTCGCGCAGGGCTAGGCGAACGGACACACCGCGCTCGCCTGCCGCCGGAGATCGACGTGCCGGCGGCGCACGAGAAGCGCGTCCTGGTGCATGGTCCCGAGCTTCGAGCCACGAACGGGTGAAGTCAATCCGTGGACGCCCGGTCTCAGTGAGTGAAATCCGGGCGTTCCAGTGCGTGGAACGACGGCGTCAGCCGCCGAACATGACCTTCCACTCGTCGAGCGAGCGCGGCCGGTAGACGAAGTTGGTGCGCTTCACTTCCGACAGCGCGGCCGACGCTTCGGCCGAATACTGGTGGCCCGGGTAGACGACGGGGTCGCCCGCCAGCCCGGCGAGGGCCTGCAGGCTGCGGTAGATCTCCTCGGCGTCCCCGCCCGGGAAGTCGGTGCGGCCGCAGCCTTCGAGGAACAGCGTGTCGCCGGAGACGAGCTTGTCCTCGACGAGGAAGCACTGGCTGCCCGGCGTGTGCCCGGGGGTGTGCAGCAACCGGATCGGGATGGACCCGACCTCGAGGACGTCGTCGTGGTCGTGCGCGCGCAGGTCGGTCGCCGACACGCCGGTGACCCGCCGCACCCACTCGGTCTCGGCGCCGTTGACGTGGATCGGCACCTGCTCGACGGCGAGCAGCTCGGCGATCCCGGGCAGTGAGAACCCCATCATCTCGCCACCGACGTGGTCCGGATGGTGGTGCGTCGCGAGCACGCCGGTGAGCCGCATCCCGTCGGCGGCGAGCACGTCCAGCAGATCCCGCACGGCGTAGGCCGGGTCGACGATCACCGCGTCACCGGTCTCGCGGTCGCCGATCAGGTAGGCGAAGTTCACCATCTGCGTGGCCACCGGGTCCCCGACCGCGAAGTCGCGGCCGGCCAGGAGCTGCCGGAAGTAGAGCCGATCCGTCATGGGCCCACCCTACGGGGTCGGTCCGCGGCCCTGCCGAAGCCGATCAAGCGAACATCAAGCGCAGCTCAACCGACCGAGGCGCCGGAACCCACTGGCACCAGCAAAAGCCCACGGCTCCCCACGATAACGGCAACGGCCGCGACAACGGCAGCACGCCGACGCCAACCCACGTGTCACCCTGCTCTCATTCGCCCACCTCCCCATCGGCCAGCTCGCGCAGGACGTCCAGGTGCCCGACGTGCCGCGCCGTCTCCTGGACCACGTGCGCCACCACCCACCGCACGGTGAACTCCGACCGCCGTCTCGTGCGGTCGTCCGGGCCGAGGCCGCTCAACGCCTTCTCCACCCGTGCCCACTCCGCCTTGTACGCCGCGACCACCGACGCCGGGGTGTCGTCCTCGGTCAGGTCCCAGCTCGGGTCCGGGGAGCCCGCCCACAACGACGGCAGGTCCGCGCCGCCAGCCTCGATGGCCAGCCACCAGCGTTCGACCGCGGTCAGGTGCTTCACCACCCCCAGCACGCTCAGCCGGGGTGACGTCGGCAGCGGTGTCGCGGCGGCGGTCGCGCGGCTCAGCCCGGCGACCTTGTTCACCGCCGTGGCGCGCAGGAACTGCAGGAAGTCCAGCTGCAGGCGCAGCTCCTCCCAGGCCAGGCGAGCGGGCCAGGACCGGCGGGTCTTCGAACTCGTGTTCGACATGAACGCAACCTAGCGCGAGGGTCCGACAATTTCCGGGGACCGTGCCAGACTCGTGATCATGAGCCCCGACGCACCGCACGCACAGCGCTCCCGCCCGCGGCGGTCATAGGGTGGGCGACATGTGGTGGGGACTCCTGTGCGCCTTGGGCGCGGCGTGCGCGTACGGCGTCGCTTCGGTGATGCAGTCGGTCGCCGCGCGCGCGACCGACACCGGGGCCGACGGCCTCGACCCGAAACTGCTCGTGCGCGTGCTCGGCCAGTGGAAGTTCGTGCTCGGCCTCTCGCTGGACGTACTGGGGTTCGTCGCGCAGATCGTCGCCCTGCACGTCCTGCCGCTGTTCGTCGTGCAGGCCGCGCTCGCGGCCAGCCTCGCCGTGACCGCCGTCGCCGCGCGGTTCCTCGGCGTCCGGCTGGGCAAGCGGGAGTGGGGCGCGATCGTCGTCGTGTGCGCCGGCCTGGGCCTGCTCGGCGCGGCCGCCGAAAGCGAGGGCTCCGACCCGGTCGGGCTCGGGTTCCGGCTGGTGCTGATCGGCGCGGTCGTCGTGCTGGCCGGCGCCGGGATCGTCGCCGGGAAGGCGAACCGCCGGGTGCGGACGCCGGCGCTCGGGCTGGTCGCCGGGCTGTGCTTCGGCGTCGTCGCGATCGCCGGGCGGATCATCCCCAGCCTCGCGCCGCTCGACCTGCTCAAGGACCCGGCCACCTACACGGTCGCGGTCGCGGGCGGGATGGCGATGCTGTTCTACGCGACGGCGTTGCAGCGCGGCAGCGTCACGACGTCGACCGCGATGATGGTGCTGGGCGAGACGGTGTTCCCGTCGCTGGTCGGCGTGCTGGTGCTCGGCGACCGCACCCGGCCCGGGTTCGTGGTGGTCGCGCTCGCCGGGTTCGTCCTGGCCGTCGCCGCCGCGCTCGCGCTGGCCCGGTTCGGGGAACCGGCAACGGATCCCGTAGCAGCCGCGAACTGAACTGAGACGAAGCCGACCGTTTCCCCGCACGTACTTTACTTAGACTAGCCTTACCTATCCCACGACAGGACAGGGAGGCGCGGGTGAGCACGACCGGACGGGAAGTCCTCCGCCGTTCGATCGCCGGGCAACGCAGGTCGGTGGCGCTCGCGTCGGCGCTGACCGCGTGCCACCAGGGCGGTGAGGCGCTGGTCCCGGTGGTGATCGGCGTCGTGATCGACCAGGCCGTGGCGGGCGGCTCGGTCTGGACCCTGCTGCTGTGGCTGGCGGTGCTGGGCGTGCTCTTCGCCGGCCTGTCGACCAGCTACCGGCTCGGCGCCCGCTCCGGCGAGCGCGCCGCGGAACGCGCCGCCCATGACCTGCGCCTCGACCTCGGCCGCCGCGTGCTGCACCCCGGCGGCGGTGCCGAAGCCGGCAACCTCGCGGGCGAGCTGGTGAGCATCGGGACGTCGGACGCGAAGCGCGTCGGCCAGCTCAACGGCGTGCTGCCCTTCGGTGTCGCCGGCCTGGCCGGACTGCTGGTCAGCGCCGTCGTGCTGCTCACCATGTCGATCCCGCTCGGGCTGCTGGTGCTGCTCGGCACGCCGCCGATGCTGTACCTCGCGCACCTCATCGGAAAGCCCCTCGAACGCCGCAGCGAGGCCGAGCAGGAACGCTCCGCCTTCGCCTCCGGGATCGCGACGGACCTCGTCGCCGGCCTGCGCGTGCTCAAGGGCGTCGGCGCCGAGCGCGCGGCCGTCGACCGCTACCGCCGCACCAGCCAGGACTCACTGAAGGCGACGCTGCGCGCGGCCCGCGCCCAGGCCTGGCACAACGGCGCGCTGCTCGCGCTCACCGGCATCTTCATCGCGCTGGTCGCGCTCGTCGGCGGCAACCTCGCCGCGGCGGGCGACATCACCATCGGCGACCTGGTCGCCGCGGTCGGGCTCGCCCAGTACCTGATCACGCCGTTCTCGATCTTCGCGTGGGTCAACGGCGAGCTCGCCCAGGGCCGGGCGTCGGCCGGGCGGATCGCCGACGTCCTCAACGCGCCGCCCGCGGTCGGCGAAGGCACCGCGACGCTGCCGGAGCCGGCGGCCGGGCACGTGCGGCTGTCCGCGCTCAGCCGCGGCGCCCTGCGCGACGTCGATTTCGAAGCCCGGCCGGGGGAACTGCTCGGCGTGGTCGCCACCGACCCGGCCGCCGCCACCGACCTGCTCGACTGCCTCGGCCGCGCCGCGGACCCGGCCACCGGGTCGGTGTCGGTCGACTCCGTCGACCTGTCCACTGTGGACCCGCGGCGGATCCGGGAGGTCGTGCTGGTCGCCGCGCACGACGCGGACCTGTTCGCGGGCACCGTGGCCGAGAACGTCGAGCCCGGCCCCCGTGTCGCCGAGGCGATGACCGCGGCCGCCGTCGACGAGGTGGCCAGCGCGCTGCCCGACGGCGTCGCGACCGCCGTCAGCGAACGCGGGAGATCGCTTTCCGGCGGGCAACGCCAGCGCGTCGCCCTCGCGCGGGCGCTGGCCGTCGACGCGCCGGTGCTCGTGCTGCACGACCCGACGACCGCCGTCGACACCGTCACCGAGGCCCGCATCGCCGCGGGCCTGGCGCAGCTGCGACGCGGCCGCACGACCATCCTCGTGACCACCAGCCCGGCCCTGCTCGCCGCGACCGACCGGGTCGTGCTGCTCGACGACGGGCGCATCGCCTGCCAGGGCAGTCATGCCGAGCTGGCCGGCCGGGCCGACTACCGGGCGGCGGTGCTGTCATGACCCGTGAACTCCTCCCCGTGGCCGACGGGCGGCGCATCCGCGCCGTCGTCGGCGAGCTGATCGGCCGTTCCAAGGGCCGCGCCGCGGCCGCGTTCACCATGCTGGTCGCGGCGACCGCGATCGGCCTGCTGACCGCTCCCCTGCTCGGCCGGGTCGTCGACCTGGTCGCGTCGAAGCAGCCGGCGACCGAGCTCGTCACGCCGGTGGTCGCGCTGGTGCTCGTCGCGCTGGCGCAGGCGGTCGCGACCGCGCTCGGTGTGTCCATGGTGTCGCGTCTCGGCGAGACGATCCTGGCCGAGCTGCGCGAACGCTTCGTCGAGCGGGCCCTCGGCCTGCCGCTCGAACAGCTGGAACGCGCCGGCTCCGGCGATCTCACCGCGCGCGTGACGAACGACGTCTCCGTGGTCGCGGAAGGCGTCCGGGAGGCGCTGCCCGAGCTGGGCCGTTCGGTGCTGACGGTGGTC
The DNA here is from genome assembly GCF_035975215.1 of Amycolatopsis sp. NBC_01307. Taxonomy (NCBI): domain Bacteria; kingdom Bacillati; phylum Actinomycetota; class Actinomycetes; order Pseudonocardiales; family Pseudonocardiaceae; genus Amycolatopsis; species Amycolatopsis sp. NBC_01307. Next base: position 3,402,416 of record NZ_CP108403.1, read on the forward strand.
CTCACTCTCGGCGCGCTGGCCGTGCTCGACTGGCGGTTCTTCCTGGCCGCGCTGATCGCCGTGCCGATCCAGCTCTGGACGGTGCGCTGGTACGTCCCGCGCGCGAAGCCGTTGTACGCCAGCCAACGCGAGGCCGTCGGCGCGCAACAGCAGCAGCTGCTGGACACCATCGGCGGCGCGAAGACCGTCCGCGCGTTCAGCATGGGCGACGCCCACATCGAGCGGGTGCGCAAGCGCTCCGACAGCGCCGTCGAGCTGGCGCTGCGCGGGATCCGCCTGGTGACGCGGTTCTACGCGCGGCTCAACCTCGCCGAGTTCGTCGGGCTGTCCGCGATCCTGGCGATGGGCTTCCTGCTGGTCGGCGCGGACGCGGTCACGGTCGGCGTGGCGACGGCGGCGGCCCTGTACTTCCACAGCCTGTTCGGCCCGATCACGACGGCGCTGGCGCTGGTCGACGACGCCCAGGCGGCCGCGGCCAGCCTCGCGCGCCTGATCGGCGTCGCCGACCTGCCCGCCGAGGCCCAGCCCGCGCAGCCGGGGCGACCGCTCGACGCGTCGGTGAAGACCGCAGGCGCGGGTTACTCCTATGTGGACGGTCACCCGGTCCTGCGCGAGATCGACCTCGGCGTCGCCCCCGGCGAGCGGGTGGCGCTGGTCGGCGCGAGCGGCGCCGGGAAGACGACGCTGGCCAAGCTGATCGCCGGGATCCACCGGCCGGGCTCGGGCTCGGTCACGCTCGGCGGCGTCCCCCTGGACGAATTGGGCCCGGAGGCCACGCGCCGCACGGTGGCCTTGATCAGCCAGGAGGTCCACGTCTTCGCCGGCCCGCTGGCCGAGGACCTGCGCCTGGCGCGGCCGTCGGCGTCCGACGACGACCTGCGGGCCGCTCTGACCAAGGTCGGGGCGCTGACCTGGGCGGAAGCGCTGCCGGAGGGCCTCGCGACGGTCGTCGGCGAAGGCGGCCACCAGCTGACGGTGACGCAGGCGCAGCAGCTCGCCCTGGTCCGGCTGGTGCTGGCGGACCCGCCGATCGCGATCCTCGACGAGGCCACGGCGGAGGCGGGCAGCGCGGGCTCCCGCGTCCTGGAGTCGGCGGCCGCGGCGGCCCTCGAAGGCCGCACGGCGCTGGTGGTCGCGCACCGCCTCACCCAGGCGGCGGCGTCCGACCGCATCGTGGTCCTGGACGCGGGCGCGGTCGTCGAGTCGGGCACCCACGACGAGCTGGTGGCCGCGGACGGCCAGTACGCCAAGCTCTGGGCGGCCTGGTCCGGCCAGCGCGCCTGACGACGCCCGTCAGGCGCTTGTCAGGCGGTTGTCACGGCGGCTTCGGTCAGCGCGTCCAGGACAGCGGCGACGGCCGGCGGGTCGGGCGGGTCGCCGTAGGTCGCGACGTGGATCCGGCGGCGGAACCCGGTGAGCTCGGTCGTGTGGACGTCCGCCCGGCGGTGCGCCCGCAGCGCGAGGCCGGGCAGGATGGCGACCCCGATCCCGGCGGCGACCAGGGACTGCACGACGACCATGTCGTCGCTGAACGAGCCGATCCGCGGCGTGAAGTCCTCCCGGCGGCACACGGCGTCCAGCTCGGCTCGGCACTGGGCACACCCGCCGATCCAGGCGGAGTCGCGGTGGTTCGCGAGACTGTCGCCGGGGTGGCGGCTGACGAGGTGGATCGTGTCGTCAGCGAGGTGCCGGAGCCGGAAGCCCTCCTCCGGCACCGGAACGTCGCCGTGGCCGAAGACGAGGGCGACGTCGATCTCGCCGTGCCTCAGCAGTTGCCGCGCTTCGACCGGGTGCCGGTCGAAGAGGCTCAGCTCGAGTCCCGGGTGGGCCCGGGCCAGCAAGCCGGCCGCCGCCGGCACGATCGTGCCGAGAGCGGAGGCGTTGGCGGCCAGGCGGACCCTTCCGGCCTGCAGCCCGGCCTGGGCGGCCAGCTCGCTGGTCGCCGCGTCGACCCGACCGACGATCTCGGCGGCCCGGTCGGCCAGCAACCGCCCTTCCGGTGTCAGCCGGATTCCCCGACCGACCCGCTGGACGAGCTTGACGCCGGTGGTCACCTCCAGCCGGGCCAGGTGGTGGCTCACGGACGGCTGCGAATAGTGCAGCTCCCGCGCGGCTTCGGTGACCGACCCGTGCCGGGCCACCGCGGCCAGGACCTTGAGGTGGACCAGGTTGAGCATTCATCAAGGATATCAATGGGTCCAGCGCGATTCTGGCATTGGACGTCATGCGTCCGCTCGCCCATGCTGGTGTTCACGCAACGGAAGAGAGAGCGATGACCACAGCGGACGGCAAGGTGACGTGCGACCTCACGATCTCGGTCGACGGGTTCGCGGCCGGGCTCAACCAGACCGAGGAGCGCCCGTTCGGCGACGACGGCGGCGACGGCTGGGGCGACAAGCTGCACGCCTGGTTCTCCGAAGGTCCCGAAGAGCACCCGGCCGAGTTCGCCAGGATGCTGACGGCGAAGGCGTTCATCATGGGGCGCAACATGTTCGGCCCGGTGCGCGGCGAGTGGGACCGGCCGTGGCGGGGCTGGTGGGGTGACGACCCGCCGTACCACGGCCCGGTCTTCGTGCTCACCCACCACCCGCGCGATCCGCAGCCGATGGCGGGCGGGACCACGTTCCACTTCGTCACCGACGGCATCGGTGCCGCGTTCGAGCGCGCCCGCGAAGCGGCCGGGGACGGGGGTATCTCCATCCACGGTGGCGCGACCACCGTCAACCAGTACCTCGCCGCGGGCCTGATCGACGAGCTGCGGATCCACGTCGCGCCGTTCACGCTCGGCGCCGGCACCCGGCTGTTCGAGGGCGTCCCGCCGCTGAACCTCGAGCAGGTGGAAGTGCGCGCGGCGGGCTCCGTCACGCACCTGACCTACCGCGTGCTGCGCTGACGAAACACGACACGCCGGGAGCCATCGCGGCTCCCGGCGTGTCGTTGTGGGGAAGGGTCAGTTGTCCATGGCGTCGGCCAGGGACTTGGGGCGCATGTCCGTCCAGTTCGCTTCCACGTGGTCCAGGCATTCCTGGCGGGCGGCAGGGCCGAAAGTGACGCTCCAGCCGGCCGGGACGTCGACGGACTCGGGCCACAGGCTGTGCTGGTTCTCGGCGTTGACCAGGACCAGGTACGTGCCTTCGGGGTCTTCGAACGGGTTGGTCACGGTGCGCCTCCTCAGGCGGTGATGTCGGTGCGGGCGCCCTTCACGACTTCGGCCAGCTTCTGGATGACCGGGGCCGCGAGCACCGGGTTGAACCGCGGCTCGGTCGACCAGTCGGCGAGCTGGCTCGCCTTGACCGCGGGCAGCTGCGCCCACGTCGGGATCGCCGCCAGCTGCTGACGGGACAGGGCGAAGGTGCGGCTGTCGCTGAGGATCAGGTCGGCCGGGTACTTGCCGGCCTGCTCCCAGCTGAGCGTCTCGAAGTAGTCGTCCGCGCCGGCGCCGTTGATGATGTCCAGGCCCAGGTCGCGGTAGTACGCGAGGTCGGCGAAGAACTCCGGCTTGCAGACGTAGAGGTTGTCCTTGTCGCTGGACACCACGAGCACCTTCAGGCCGGGCTTCGACTTGATCGCGGCCTTCAGGTCGTCGGACGCCTTCTGGAAGTCGTCCTTGCCCTTCTTGATCGCGTCGGAGTTCGCGTCGCCGCCGAGGGCGACGGCGAGCTGCTCGTAACGCTCGATCACCTTCGGCAGCGTGACCTTGTACTCCGACAGCGCGACGATCGGCGCGATCACCTGGACCTTGGTGCCGAGGTCGTCCTTCAGCACCCACAGGTCGGTCGGCTTGGTGCCGGTGAGGCCGGTGACGACCAGGTCCGGCTTCAGCGCGGCGAACTTCTCCATGCTGAAGTCGTCCCACGCGTTGCCGATCGAGGTGACGGCGTTCAGGTCGATGTTGCCGGCCTGGATCTCCTTGGCGCCGTCGGCCGTCTTCTGCGGGCCGAAGACGCCGATCGGGCGGACGCCGTAGTCCCAGAGCGCGGCGGCCGAGCTGGCGTAGGCCACGACGCGCGACGGACGCTGGTCGCGCGCCGCCTTCTGGTTGCGGTCGTCGGTGAACTCCCACGGCCCGGAGGCGGCGGCCGCCGGCTTGTCGTCACCGCTGCCGCAGGCGGTGAGCGCCGCGGCCGCGGCGAGACCGCCGGTCCCGATCAGGAATCCACGCCGGGTGAGACCGGCACCGCCTTGAAACACCGACATGAGAACCTCTCGCCAAACCTTTAGGGTAGGCACACCTTATTTAGGCGAGCCTGTCTAACGCAACCGCCGTGGCCTACCTGTGTCCACGCCCACCTGCGTCACTTCCGACCGGACAACTGGGCTTCCGCGCCAGGAACCGGCTCGGCGGGGTCGTGTCCCAGGTGGACCTGGCGGTTGTCGGCGTCGACGTGCACCACCCGCGGCCGGTGCCCGGCGCGCTCGGTCTCGTGGACCTGGGCGTAGGTGATGATGATGACCAGGTCGCCGGGGTGCACCAGGTGCGCGGCCGCGCCGTTGATCCCGATCACGCCGGTCCCGGGCTCGCCGGTGATCGCGTAGGTCTCCAGGCGGGCGCCGTTGGTGATGTCGACGATCTGGACCTGCTCGCCTTCGACGATGTCCGCGGCGGCCATCAGGTCCGCGTCGATGGTCAGGGAGCCGACGTAGTGCAGGTCGGCCTGGGTCACCGTGGCGCGGTGGATCTTGGCGTTCATCAGGGTGCGGTGCATCAGTTTCCTCGCGTCTCGGTATGTGTCTCGGTCAGCAGGGCGGCCAGCCCGGCCGCGGTGGGGGTGCGGAAGAACTCGGCGATCGGGAGCTCGGTCCCGGTCCGTTCGGTGATCCGGTTGCGCAGGACCACCAGCAGCATCGAATGGCCGCCGAGGGCGAACAGGTCGTCGTCGGCACCGACCGTGCCGACGTCCAGGACCTCCGCGAACACCTCGCAGAGGGTCTTCTCCAGCGGCGTCTCCGGGGCCCGGCCGCGGGCCTCCAGCTCCGGCACCGGCAGGGCCGCTTTGTCGAGCTTCCCGTTGCGCGTCACGGGGAACGCGTCCAGCGGGACGATCGCCGCGGGCACCATGTACTCCGGCAGCGTGCGGGCCACGAACTCCCGCAGCCGCCGGGGATCCGCGGACGCCGGTGTCGTGTACGCGACCAGCCGCTTGTCCCCCGGCCGGTCCTCGCGGACGATCACGAGCGCCTGGCCGACGTCGTCGTGCCGGGTCAGCGCCGTCTCGATCTCGCCCGGCTCGATCCGGAAGCCGCGGACCTTCACCTGGTCGTCGGTGCGGCCGAGGTACTCGAGCTGGCCGTCCGGGCGCCAGCGCACCAGGTCGCCGGTGCGGTACATCCGCTCCCCCGGCGGCCCGAACGGGTCCGCGACGAACCGGTCCGCGGTGAGCGCGGGCCGGTCGTGGTAGCCGCGGGCGAGCCCGGCGCCGGCCAGGTACAGCTCGCCGGGCACGCCGGCCGGGACCGGGGTGAGCCCGCCGTCGAGGACGTAGGCCCGGGCGTTGTGCACCGGACGGCCGACCACCGGCCGCTCGCTGTCCGCGACCCGGCCGACCAGGGCGTCCACGGTGGCCTCCGTCGGGCCGTACAGGTTGTACGCCTCGGTGCCCGGGAACGACCGCAGCTCTTCCCACAGCGACTGGGAAACCGCCTCACCACCCACACCGACCACGCCCAGGGCGCACGAACCGTCCTCGACCACCCCGGCCGCCGCCAGCTGCGCGAAGTGTGACGGCGTCAGCTCGAGGAAGTCGAGGCCGCGCTCGCGCACCACCGCGGCGAGGCGGTCCGGGTCGCGGCGGGTGTCGTCGTCGACGACGTGCACCTCGTGGCCGTCCAGCATCCACAGCTGGGGCTGCCATGACGCGTCGAAGAAGAACGCCCACGCGTGCCCGATCCGCAGCGCCCGTCCGCCCGCCGCGGCGACGGCCAGGCGGTAGAGCGTCTCGCGGTGGCTGTGGAACAGGTTCACCAGCCCGGAGTGCGGGATGACGACGCCCTTGGGCTTGCCCGTCGAACCGGACGTGTACAGCACGTACGCCGGGTTCGCGGGTGCCGGCGGGATCAGCTGAGCCGCACTGTCCACAATGTCCTCGACGAACAACACCCCCTCCCCCGGGATGCGAGACCCGAGAGATCGGCTGGTCAGGACCAGCGTCGCACCGGAGTCGGCGAGGACCGCCGCGATCCGGTCCGCCGGCTGGTCCGGGTCCACCGGCAGGTACGCCGCGCCCGACTTGAACACGCCGAAGATCGCCTCGACGACCGCCGCCGAGCGCGGCAGCACCAGGGCCACCACCCGCTCGGGCCCGGCACCGTGCGCCGCCAGCCGGCGAGCCAGCCGGTCGGTCCGCGCGGCGAACTCGCGGAAGGTGACGCTCTCGTGCGCGTCGCTCAGCGCCGTCGCGTCCGGGGTCGCCGCCACCTGCGCGGCCAGCCGGTCGACGACCGTCGGCGCCGCCGTGGTCACCGGCGCGCCGGTGCCCCACTCGCCGAGGATCCGTTGCCGCTCAAGCGGTTCCAGGACGTCGATCCGGCTCAGCGGCCGGTCCGGGTCGGCGACGACGGCGCTCATCAGCCGCACCAGGCGCTCGGTGAGCGTCCGGGCGGTCGGCTCGTCGAACAGGTCGAGGCTGAACTCGAGGTCGCCCTCGATGCCGTCGGGCGTTTCGACCAGGTCGAACGACAGGTCGAACTTCGCCTGCCGCAGCCCGGTGTCGCGGTAGGCCGCGTCGAGCCCGAGCAGCTTTTCCGGCTCGGAACCCGAGTGGTAGACCGCGAGCATGACCTGGAACAGCGGGTGCCGGGCCAGGGACCGGGCCGGGTTGAGCAGCTCGACGAGGTGCTCGAACGGCAGGTCCTGGTGGGCGTACGCGGCCAGGTCGGCCTCGCGGACCCGGGCGAGCAGCTCGCGGAACGTCGGGTCGCCCTCGGTGTCCGTGCGCAGCACGAGCGTGTTGACGAAGAACCCGGCCAGGTCCTCCAGTGCGTGGTCCATCCGGCCGGCCACCGGGGTGCCGAGCGGGATGTCGGTGCCCGCGCCGAGCCGGGTCAGCAACGCGGCCAGCGCCGCCTGCAGGACCATGAACGTGCTGGTGTCGCTGCCGTGGGCGAGGTCGCGCAGGCCGCGGTGCACCTCGCCGGACACGGTGAACGGCACCGCCGCGCCGCGGTTGGTCGAGCGCGCCGGGCGGGGCCGGTCCGCCGGGAGGGCCAGCTCGTCCGGGATGCCGGCGAGGGTGTCGCGCCAGAACGCCGCTTGCCGGCCGAGCAGGCTGTCCGGGTCGTCGGCACGGCCGAACATCTCGCGCTGCCACAGCGTGTAGTCGGCGTACTGCACCGGCAACGGCGTCCACTGTGGACGCTCACCGCGCCGACGGGCGGCGTACGCGGTGTCCAGGTCGCGCTTCAGCGGCGGGAGTGACCAGCCGTCGCCCGCGATGTGGTGCACCAGCAGCACGAACACGTGCCGCTCCGGCCCGGCGGAGACGAGCGTGGCCCGCACCGGGATCTCGGCGTCGAGGGTGAAGCAGTACGACGCCGCCGCGACGACGCTGTCCGCGAGGTCCGCTTCGGCCACCGTCTCGGTGACCAGCACCGGGCGGGCGCGTTCGTCGCCGGCGTTCAGCACGATCTGCCGCGGCGTGCCGTGGTCCTCGGCGAGGACCGTCCGGAGGATTTCGTGGCGGGCCACGACGTCGCCGAGCGCCGCCCGCAGCGCGTCGGCGTCGACCGGGCCGGTCAGCTCCCACGCCCACGGGATGTTGTAGGTCGCGGACAGGCCGTCCAGGCGATCGAGGAACCACAGGCGCTGCTGGGCGAACGACAGCGGCAGGACCTCCGGCCGCGACACCGGCACCAGCGCCGGACGGCTGCTGCGGCCGGGATCGAGCAGCTCGGCGAGCCGGGCCGGGGTCGGCGCGTCGAACACCGCCCGGATCGGCACCTCGACGCCGAGCAGCGCGCGGATGCGGCTGACCAGGCGCGTCGCCAGCAGCGAGTGGCCGCCGAGGGTGAAGAACCCGTCGTCGGGACCGACCGACCCGACGCCGAGGACGTCGGCGAAGAGTGCGCACAGCGCCTGCTCGGCCGGGGTCCGCGCGGCGCGGCCGGTGGTGCGGGCCTCCGGGGCCGGGAGGGCGCGGCGGTCGAGCTTGCCGTTGGCGTTCACCGGCAGTTCCGGCAGCACGACGATCGCCGAGGGCACGAGGTACTCCGGCAGCCGCGCGGCGGCCAGGGTCCGCAGGGCCGCCGGGTCGGGGCGGTCGCCCACGACGTAGGCCACGAGGCGGTTCTCGCGGGCGATCACGACCGCGCGGGCCACCGACGGGTCGGCCGTCAGCACGGCTTCGACCTCGCCCGGCTCGACGCGGAAGCCGCGGATCTTGATCTGCTGGTCGGCGCGGCCGAGGAACTCCAGCGCGCCGTCCGGACGTCGCCGGACGAGGTCGCCGGTGCGGTACATCCGCTCCCCCGGCTCGAATGGCGAGGCCACGAACCGTTCCGCGCTCAACGCGGGACGGCCGAGGTAGCCCCGGGCGAGCCCGGCCCCGGCCAGGTACAGCTCGCCCCGCACGCCCGGCGGCACCGGCCGCAACGCGGCGTCGAGGACGTGCGCGCGGGTGTTCGCGACGGGCCGTCCGATGGCCACAGGCCCGCAGACCTGCGCCAGGCTGTCGCCCGCGACTTCCGAGCAGCCGTACAGGTTCACCAGCTTCGCCGACGGCCAGCGCCGGGCCACCTTCTCGGCCAGCGCCGCGGAAAGCGGCTCACCGCTGGTGATCCAGGTCGTGACCGAATCGACGGCGGTGTCTTCCACGTCTTCCACGAAGGTGTCGAGCAGGCTGGGCACCACGGTCAGCACCTGGGCGCCGCTGCGGCGCACCAGTTCGGCGAGGGCGTGCGGGTCGGTGGCCGTCACGTCGTCGGCGAGGACCACCGGCTCGCCCGCGACGAGCCCGCCGAGCAGCTCGGTCGAGCCGTCGATGAACGTCAACGCGCTCTTCGCCACGCGCACGCCCGGGGCGAGGTCCCGACCCCAGTGCAGCCGGTTGGCCAGCGCCAGCTGGGTGCCCGCGACCGCCTTCGGCCGTCCGGTCGAGCCGGACGTGAAGATCACGTACGCCGGATTGTCCGGCCTGATCTCCGGCCACGCGGCCGGTTCCGCCGCGGTCTCGTCGGGCCGCACCAGGCGATTGCCGAACCCGTCGTGGGCGACGACCAGGTGCGGTGCCGCGTCGGTGAGCATCAGCTCGACACGCTCGGCCGGGTGATTCAGGTCCAGCGGGAGGTAGGCGGCGCCGGTCTTCAGGACCGCCAGGAGCGCGGTCACCAACTCGACCGACCGCGGGAGCGCGACGGCCACGACCCGCTCCGGCCCGGCACCCCGTGCGAGCAGCGCACGGGCAAACGCCGTCGCCCGGGCGTCCAGGTCGGCGTAGGTCAGGTGCTGCGTGCCGAAGATCAGCGCCGTGGCGTCCGGGGTGCGGGCCACCTGGGCGGCGAACAGCCCGGCCGTCGTCCCGGCCGGGAGTGGCGTGGCGATCTCGGCGTGGCCGAGCTGCTCGTGCTCGGCGTCGGTGAGCAGGTCGATCGCGCCGATCCGGGTGTCCGGGTCGGCGACGGCCGCGCGCAGCAACGCGCGGAGCCGCCCCAGGATCGCTTCGACGCCGGAGCGGTCGAAGACGTCGCTGTTGTACTCGGCGGTGCCGCGGATCCCGGTCTGGTTGCCGGGCCGCTCGCCGACGAAGAGCGTCAGGTCGGCGCGGGCGGTGCCGGTGCGGACCGGCTCCTCCTCCACGGTCAGGCCCGGCAGCCCGAGGTCGGCGACGGCGTTGTTCTGCCAAGCGAGCATCGTCTGGAACAGCGGCGCGTACGCCAGCGAGCGGACCGGGTTGAGCACCTCCACCAGGCGTTCGAACGGGACGTCCTGGTGCGCGTAGGCGTCGAGGCTGCGGTCGCGCACCCGGGCGACGAGGTCGCGGAACGACGGGTCGCCGTCGGTGCCGACGCGCAGGACCAGGGTGTTGACGAAGAACCCGACGAGGTAGTCGAGGGCCTGGTCGGTGCGGCCGGCGATGGACGTGCCGATCGGGACGTCGGTGCCCGCGCCGAGCCGCGTCAGGACGGCGGTGAGGCCGGCGTGCACGACCATGAACACGCTGGCGCCGCACGCGCGGGCCAGGTCGACGAGTCCGCTGTGGAGGTCGGCGTCCCAGCCGAACGAGAACTGTTCGCCCTGGTAGGACGTTTCCGCCGGGTGCGGCCGGTCAGTCGGCAGCTCGATGCGTTCCGGCAGGTCCGCGAGCGTCTCGCGCCAGTAGGCCAGCTGCGGTTCGATGACCTGCTCGCCGAGGACGTCGCGCTGCCACAGCGTGTAGTCCGCGTACTGCACCGGCAATGGCGTCCACTCGGGACGTTCGCCGGCACGGCGGGCGGTGTAGGCCGTGGCGAGGTCGCGCCACAGCGGCGCGGTCGACCAGCCGTCCGAGGCGATGTGGTGGAAGACCAGCGCCAGGACGTGTTCCCGGGCACCCAGCCGCAGCAGCTCCGCGCGCAACGGGACTTCCGACTCCAGCTCGAACACCGTCCGGGCCACTTCGGACACCGCGTCGGCGAGGTTCGCTTCGGTGACGTCGCGGGTGTGCAGCGGGATCTCGACGTCGTCGAGGATCAGCTGGCGGGCTTCGCCGTCGATCTCCGGGAACACGGTCCGCAGGGCTTCGTGCCGCTCGACGACGTCGGACAGTGCGGCCTGCAGGGCGGTGACGTCGAGGTCGCCGGTGAGCCGGACCGCGGTCGGCATGTTGTACGTCGCCGACGGACCTTCCAGCCGGTGCAGGAACCACAGCCGCTGCTGGGCGAACGACAGCGGCAAGAGGTCGGGCCGCGGGTCGGCGCGCACGAGGGCGGGCCGGGCGACCGACGAGTCCAGTGTGGACAGCAGGGCGGCGAGCCCGGCCACGGTCGGCGTCTCGAACACCGACCGCACCTGCAGCTCGACGCCGAACACCGCGCGCAGCCGCGCGACCAGCCGCGTCGCCATCAGCGAGTGGCCGCCGAGGGCGAAGAAGTCGTCGTCGACGCCGATGGCGACAGTGTTGACTACCTCAGCGAAGAGGCCGCACAGGACTTCCTCGACCGGGGTGCGCGGGGCGCGTCCGGCGGTGGCTTCCTGCTTGTCCGGGCTCGGCAGCGCACGCCGGTCGAGCTTGCCGGAGGCGAGCAGCGGCAGCCGGTCCAGCACGACGAACGCCGACGGCACCATGTACTGCGGCAGCCGGTCGCGGACGTGCGCCCGCAGCGCCGCCACCAGCGCACTCGTGTCGCGCTGGCCCGCCGGGTGATTGCCCAGGGTGCCGAGCGAGGCCCGCACCGGGCGGGCGCGATGGATCCGCACCGGGTCGCCGGTGGTGAACACGACCTCCAGCGCGCCCTCCTGCGCCGTAACGGTCGGGTACACCCGATAACCCAGACGCGAGCCCAGTTCCTGCAACGTCTCGGGGTCCACACCGGACGGCTCACCATCCAAAGCGGACAACGCCGCGTCCGCGTCGCCCGCGGCCAGCGCGGCGACGGCGGCCAGCTCGCCGGACAGGCGGGCGTTCGGCACCCCGGTGACGCGCAGCCGGGCCGGACCCTCGGTCAGCAGCCGCTCCAGCTCCGCGACGAACTCGAACGTGACGACCTGCTCGTCGACCGGAGCCGGTTTCGGCGCCTTCCGCAGGACGACGTCGTAGCGGTGCCGGGTCAGCTCGTTGTGCGCGTGGCCGCGCTTGAACCACAGGTCGACGTCGTCGAAGCCGTCCAGCTCGCGGGCCACCGCGGTGAAGAAGTCCGGGTCGAGGACGAGTTCGCCGTCACGCGCGACGGCCTGGTCGACCGCGGCGACGCTCCGGCGGCCGTGCCGCAGCTCGGTCGCCGTGCGGAACGCCCGCAGCGAGCGCAGGTTGCGGATGTCGCCGAGGAAGAGCACGCCACCGGGCCGGACGCGCGCGGCGGCGGTCCGGATGACCTCGGCGAGGTAGTCGACGCTCGGGAAGTACTGCGCGACGGAGTTGACGATCACGGTGTCGAACTGCTCGTCCGGCAACTCGCCGAGGTCGTGCGCCGGCCGGGCCGCGACGTGCACCTTGCCCGCCAGGTCGGGGCGTCCGGCCAGCTCGCGGCGCAGGTTGGCGATCGCCTTCTCGGACAGGTCGACGCCCCAGTACGCCTCGGCGTCCGGCGCGATCCGGGAGAGAATGAGCCCACTGCCGACGCCGATCTCGAGCACGCGCTTCGGCCGCAGCGCCTGGATGCGCTCGATCGTCGCCGCGTGCCACTCGCGCATCTCGCCGAGGGGGATCTCCGAGCCGTCGTAACTGGAGTTCCACCCGGTGAAGTTCTCCTCCAGGCCGCCGGACGCGGCGTCGTCGAAGACGTTCTCGTGCAGTTCGCGCCACTCGCCGACGTGGTCCAGCTCGGCTTCTTCGTCGCGGCTCGCGGCCGGGACGGCGTAGGCGATGAGCCGCCCGTCCTGGGCCAGCACGACGGACTGCGCGACGGCCGGGTGCTCGGTGATGACGGCTTCGATCTCACCCGGTTCGATGCGGTAACCGCGGATCTTGACCTGGTCGTCGGCCCGGCCCAGGAAGACGAGACGGCCGTCCGGCAGCCATTTCACCAGGTCACCGGTCCGGTAGAGCCGCCCGCCCGAACCGAACGGGTCGGCGACGAATCGCTCCGACGTCAGCCCTGCACGGCCCAGGTACCCGCGGGCCAGGCCGGAGCCGGCGAGGTACAGCTCCCCCACCACGCCCGGCGGGACCGGCCGCAGTCCGGCGTCGAGGACGTACGCCCGCGTCCCCGGGTCGGGGATGCCGATGGGCACGACGGTCGCGTCGGCGAGTTCGACCGGGTCGCTCTCGCCGAGCGTCGAGTTGGTGGTCGCCTCGGTCGGGCCGTAGGCGTTGAACATCCGCCGGCCCGGCGCCCAGCGTCGGATCAGCTCCGGCGACACGCGCTCGGTGCCCGCGAGCAGGACGCTGTCGCGCGGCAGGTCGCAGTCCGCCGGCATCGCGTCGAGCAGCGCGGGCGGGAGGATCATGAAGTCCGCGCCGTGCTCGTGCGCGTACTCGGTCAGCGCGGGTCCGGCGACCCGGCGCTCGGCCGGGACGACGATCAGGCGGCCGCCGGAGAGCAGGCCGAGGCAGAGGTCCCAGAAGGCGACGTCGAAGCTCGGCGACGCGAACTGCAGCACGCGGCTGTGCGGGCCGATCCCGAACCGCTCGACCTGCGTCGCGACGAGCTTCGCGACGCCGGAGTGCTGCAGCACAACGCCCTTGGGACGGCCGGACGAGCCGGACGTGTAGATCACGTACGCCGCGTTCTCGGGTATCACCGCCACGGCCGGGTCCACAGTGGACATCGAAGTGAGCGCCGGGTCGTCCAGGAAGACGCGCGGCACGTCGGCGGGCAGCTTGCCGTCGATCTCGCGCGTGGTCACCACGCACACCGGCTTGGCGTCGGAGACCATGAACGCGATCCGGTCACCCGGGTAGTCGACGTCGACCGGCAGGTAGGCAGCACCCGCCTTGAGCACGGCCAGCTCCGCGACGATCATCTCGACCGACCGCGGCACGGCCAGCGCGACGACCTTCTCGAGCCCGGCCCCGCGCTCGATCAGCAGGTGCGCGAGCTGGTTGGCCCGCACGTCGAGGTCGGCGTAGGTCAGCTCGACGTCCTCGAATACCAGCGCCACCGCGTCCGGGGCCTCCCGGACCCGCTGGGCGAACATCCCGGGGAACGTCTCCGTGCCCGCGGGTTCGAGGCTGCCCGCCCACTGGGTCAGCACCAGATCGCGTTCGTCGCCTTCGAGGAGGTCCAGGGCGCCGACCGCACGGTCGGGCTCGGCCAGGGCCGCGCGCAGCAGGACTTCGAGACGGCGCAGGATGGCGTCGGCACCCGGGTGGTCGAAGACGTCCGCGTTGAACTCCAGGACGCCGTCGATCCCGGCTTCGCGCTCGGTCAGCGAAATCGAGAGGTCGAACTTCGACGTCCCGGTGGTCACCGGGATCTCGGTGACGGTCAGACCGGGCAGGGTGACCTCGGCGCGGGTGTTGTTCTGCCCGGCGATCATCACCTGGAACAGCGGGTGGTACGACAGCGAACGCGCCGGGTTGAGGATCTCGACCAGGCGCTCGAACGGGACGTCCTGGTGGGCGTACGCGTCGAGGTTGCGCTCGCGGACGCGGCCGACCAGGTCGCGGAACGTCGGCTCGCCCGCGGTGTCGACGCGCAGCACCAGGGTGTTGACGAAGAACCCGACGAGGTCGTCGAGGGCCTGGTCGGTGCGCCCGGCGATGGGTGAGCCGATCGGGACGTCCGGGCCCGCGCCCAGCCGCGTCAGCAGCGCGGCGAGGGCCGCGTGCACGACCATGAACACACTGGCACCGCACTCGCGGGCCACAGTGGACAGTCCGCTGTGGAGGTCGGCGTCCCAGGTGAAGGTGTGCAGTTCGCCGCGGAAGGTCGCGGTGGACGGGTGCGGCCGGTCGAGGGGCAGCTCGATCCGGTCGGGCAGGCCGTCGAGGGTGTCGCGCCAGTAGTCGAGCTGGGCGGACAGGACGCTGTCCGGGTCGTCCTCGCGGCCGAGCAGGTTCTGCTGCCACAGCGTGTAGTCCGCGTACTGCACCGGCAGCGGCGTCCACCCGGGACGCTCGCCGGCGCGGCGCGCGGTGTAGGCCGCCGCGATGTCACGCCACAGGGGCGCCATCGACCAGCCGTCGGAGGCGATGTGGTGGAACACGAGGGCCAGCACGTGCTCGCCGTCGTCGAGTCGCAGCAGTTCCGCGCGCATCGGCGCGTGCTGTTCGAGGTCGAACGAGCCCCGGACGAGACCGGTCAGGGCGCTGTCGAGGTCGGTGACCTCACGGACCGGCAGGTCGACCGCGGACGGCGGGAGGATGTCCTGGTAGGGCACGCCGTCGTGCTGCGGGAACCGGGTCCGCAGCGCCTCGTGGCGCTCGACCACGTCGGATAGCGCGGCCCGCAGCGCGTCGACGTCCAGGTCGCCGTCGAGGCGCATGATCAGCGGCACGTTGTAGGTGGCCGAAGGGCCTTCGAGGTGGTGCAGGAACCACAGCCGCTGCTGGGCGCCCGACAGCGGGACCAGCGCCGGCCGGTCCACCGGGACCAGCGGTGGCCGGGCGGGTCCGCTGCCGGCGGAGACCAGCTCGGCCAGGCCCGCGGCGGTCGGCGTCTCGAACACCGACCGGACTTCCAGCTCGGCATTCAGGGTCGTGCGGATGCGGGCGATGAGCCGGGTGGCCAGCAGCGAGTGGCCGCCGAGGGTGAAGAAGCTGTCGTCCGGGCCGACGCGCGGCAGGCCCAGGACGTCGGCGAACAGTTCGCACAGCTGCCGTTCGACGGGCGTGCGCGGCTCGCGGTCGGATGTCGGCGCCACAGGGTCCGGCGAGGGCAGGGCGCGGCGGTCGAGCTTGCCGTTGGCCGTCACCGGGAGCGCGTCGAGCACGACGATCGCCGACGGGACCATGTGCTCGGGCAGGCTCTCGGCAGCCAGCGCGCGGAGGTCGGCGGACAGGGTGCTGATCCGGCGGAAGCGGCCGGGGTTGCCGGTGTAGGACAGCAGCGGCTCGCTTCCGGGCCGGAAGGCACCCGCGACCGAGCCGGTCGTGAACACGACGTCGACCGAGCCGTCACCTTCGGCCGACCAGGTGACGGCCGTGGTGTAGCCGTGGGCGTCGCCCAGGTCGTACCAGTCCTGCGGATTGACGCCGTCGGTGGTGCGCCCGTTCGGCACGCCGTTGATCCGGACACCACCGTCGAGCACGACGTCGTCCACTGAGGACACTTCGTTGCCCCAGGTCAATGTCCTAACCGTCGGCGCTTCGATGGGCGAAGTGTGGAGCACGACGTCGTAGCGGAACTGGGTGAGTTCGTTGACGCCACGCCCGCGCTTGACGCGGATGTCCGCCGTGACGCCCTCAAGCCCGGCGAAGAACTCCGGAGCGACCAGGAGTTCCTTCTCCCGCAACAGCGCCTGCTCGACGTCTCCCCCGCGCTGCCGGGCGACCTCGGTGTGAAACGCCCGGACCTGACGCAGGTCGCGGACGTCGCCGACGAACACGGTCCCGCCCGGGGCGAGGAGACCGAGCGCCTTCCGCAGCACATCGACCAAGTACGTCCCGCTGGGGAAGTACTGGACGACCGAGTTGAGCACGATCGTGTCGAAGTACCCGGTCGGCAGGCCGGAGACGTCGGCGGCGTCGCCGGTGCGCAGCTCGACGTAGTCCGCGAGCGCGGGGTCGGCCGCGACCCGGTCACCGAGGGACGCGATGACCTCGGCCGAGAAGTCCGTGCCCCAGTACGACTCGCAGTGCGGGGCCAGCTCGGTCAGCAGCAGGCCGGTGCCGACGCCGAGTTCCAGCACGCGCCGCGGCCGCGTCTCGCGGATCCGCGTGACGATGGCGTCGCGCCACTCGCGCATCTCGTCGCGCGGAATCGGCTCGCCGGTGTAGCTGGAGTTCCAGCCTTCGAACTCGTCGGTGGCGCCGGAGTACATCGAGTCGTACAGCTCGCGCCACTCGCCGACCTGCTCGGTCTCGTCCGTGGCCGACGCGGGGGTTTCGGCGGGCACGACGTACCCGACCAGCCGGACGTCGCCCGGCCGGTCCTCGCGGGCGACGACGACGGCGTGGGCGACGTCGTCGTGCGCGGCGAGCGTCGCGGCGATCTCGCCCGGTTCGACGCGGAAGCCGCGGATCTTGATCTGCTCGTCGCCGCGGCCGAGGAACTCCAGCACACCGTCGGCGCGGAACCGGGCGACGTCGCCGGTGCGGTACATCCGCTCCCCCGGCTCGAACGGCGAGGCGATGAACCGCTCGGCGCTCAACCCGGGACGTCCCAGGTAGCCGCGGGCGAGCTGGACCCCGGCGAGGTACAGCTCACCGGGTGTGCCCGGCGGGACCGGTCGCAGTGCCGCGTCGAGGACGTACGTGCGGGTGTTCCACACCGGACGTCCGATCGGGACGGTCGTCTCGTCGGACGAGGTGCGCCAGGACGTGACGTCGACCGAGGCTTCGGTGGGGCCGTAGAGGTTGTGCAGCTCGGCGGCCAGGACCTGCCCGAACCGCGCGACGGCCTCGGGCGGCAGCGCCTCACCACTGCACAGCACCCGCCGCAGGCTCGTGCACTCCCCCGCGGCCGGCTCCTGCAGGAAGACCTGCAGCATCGACGGGACGAAGTGGACGGTCGTGACGTCGTGCTCGCGGATCAGCCGCGCGAGGTAGGCCGGGTCCTTGTGGCCGTCGGGCCGGGCCACGACCTCGGTGGCGCCGGTGAGCAGCGGCCAGAGGAACTCCCAGACCGAGACGTCGAAGCTGGACGGCGTCTTCTGCAGCACCCGGTCGTCGCCGGTCAGGCCGTATTCGTGCTGCATCCACAGCAGGCGGTTGACGATGCCCGCGTGCGGCACGACGACGCCCTTGGGCCGGCCCGTCGAGCCGGAGGTGTAGATGACGTAGGCCGGGTTCTCCGGCCGGAGCGCGACGTCCGGGGCCTTGGCCGGGAACCCGGCCGCCGTCACGGGCTCGTCCAGCAGCAGCGCGCCGGGGACAGCGGTCTCCGTCGTGGCCAGTACCAAGGTCGGCTGGGCGTCTTCGAGCATGAAGGCGATCCGCTCGGCCGGGTAGCCGGGGTCGAGCGGCAGGTAAGCGGCGCCCGCCTTGAGCACGGCGAGAATGGCCGTGACCAGGTGCGTCGAGCGCGGAAGTGCGAGCGCGACCACCTTCTCGGGTCCCGCGCCGCGTGCGACGAGGGCCTGGGCCAGGCGGTTCGACGCGGCGTCCAGCTCGGCGTAGGTGAGCCGGTCGTCCTCGAAGACCAGGGCCGGGTGGTCCGGTGTCCGCGCGACCTGCGCGGCGAACAGCTCAGGCACGGTGATCGCGGGGACGTCCTCGACGGCGCCGGACCAGACGGCGTCCAGTCCGTCGCGCTCCGCCTCAGTCAGCACGTCCAGCGACCCGAGCCGGCGGTCCGGGGCCGAGACCACCTGGCGCAGCAGGACTTCCAGGCGCGCGAGCAGCGCGTCCACAGTGGAGCGGTCGAAGACCTCGGCGTTGAACTCGGCCTGGCCGGTGATGCCGTCGGCGTGCTCGGTCAGGGAGAACCAGAGGTCGAACTTCGCGGTGCCGGTGCCGACAGGCTGCTCGGTCACCGTCAGCCCGGGCAGCTCGACGCCGGAGCCGGGGGTGTTCTGCCAGGCCAGCATGGTCTGGAACAGCGGGTGGTGCGCCAGTGACCGCGCCGGGTTGAGCGCCTCGACGAGCCGCTCGAACGGAACGTCCTGGTGGGCGTAGGCGTCGAGGCTGCGCTCCCGGACGCGCGCGACGAGGTCGCGGAACGTCGGGTCGCCGCCGGTGTCGACGCGCAGGACGAGGGTGTTGACGAAGAAGCCGACGAGGTCGTCGAGGGCTTGGTCGGACCGGCCGGCGATGGGTGTGCCGACCGGGATGTCGGTGCCGCCGCCGAGCCGCGACAGCAGCGCGGTCAGGCCCGCGTGGACGACCATGAACGGGCTGGCGCCGCACGCGCGCGCCAGGTCGCCGAGCCCGGCCTGGAGGCCGGCGTCCCAAGCGAAGGTGAAGAACCCGCCGCGGTAGGCGGACACCGCCGGGTGCGGCCGGTCGAGCGGGAGGCTGATCCGCTCGGGCAGGTCGCGCAGGGTCGCGCGCCAGTAGTCGAGCTGGGCGGTCTCCTCGGTGGCGAGGAGTTCGCGTTGCCAGAGGGTGTAGTCGGCGTACTGGACCGGCAACGGCGTCCACTGTGGATCTTCGCCCTGCCGGCGGGCGCCGTACGCCGTGGCGATGTCACGCCACAGCGGCGACAGCGACCAGCCGTCGGCGGCGATGTGGTGCACGACGAGCACGAGGACGTGCCGGCGCGGGTCGATCGTCAGCAGCTCGGCACGGACGGGCACCCCGGCGCCGAGCTCGAAGACCTCGCGCACGAGAGCGTCCACAATGGAGTCCACCGCGGACTCGGCGACCGTCCGCACCGCCAGGTCGACCTCGCTGTCGGGCAGAACGTGCTGGTAGGCCACGCCGTCCGCGACCGGGAACACCGTCCGCAGTGCTTCGTGGCGGCCGAGGACGTCGTGCAACGCGGTCCGCAGCGCCTCGACGTCCAGCTCACCGGACAGCCGCATGACGAGCGGGACGTTGTAGGTCGCCGACCCGCCTTCGAGACCGTGCAGGAACCACAGCCGCTGCTGCGCGAACGACAGCGGGAGCCGCTCCGGCCGTTCCTCGAAGCGTTCGAGCGGACGTCGTTCGGTGCCCGACGCGGCACCGGCCAGGAGGTCCGCGAGGGCGGCCACGGTCGGCGCGTCGAAGACCGCGCGCACCGGGATGTCGGCGCCGACGGCCGCGCGGATCCGCTGGATCAGCCGCGTGGCCATCAAGGAATGCCCGCCGAGGGCGAAGAAGTCGTCGTCCGGGCCGACCCGCGGCACGCCGAGGACGTCGGCGAACAGCTCGCACAGCAGCTGCTCGACGGGGTTGCGGGGCGCGCGGCCCGGCCCGGCGGTGAACCGCTCCGGCGCCGGGAGGGCCTTGCGGTCGAGCTTGCCGGAGGCCAAGACCGGCAGCTTGTCGAGCACGACGAACGCCGTGGGCACCATGTACTGCGGCAGCCGGTCCCGCACGTGCGACCGCAGCGACGCCACCAGCGCGCCGGTCTCGCGCCGGGCGGCCGGGTTGTTGGCGTTCGACCCCGGGGCCCCCGTGCTCCGCACCGGCCGGTAGGCCGCGTCCGGTGCCGACCGGCTGAAGACGGCCTCCAGCTCGCCGGCCGACGCGGGCGTGACCGCGACGCGGTAGCCGGCCTGCTCGGCGAGCTGGTGCAGGTCCTCCGGGTCGACGCCGTCACGCACGTCCAAGGCCCGCACCGCCGCCGGGTCACCTTCGTCGAGGGCGCGAACGGCGGCCAGCTCGCCGGACAGCCGCGCGTCCGGCACGCCGGTGACGCGCAGCCGCTCCGGCGTCTCGGCGGTCAGGAACCCTTCCACCGCAGCGAGATCGCCGAACGCGATGACCTGCTCCTCGGCCGGCGACGGCCGTGGCGCCTTGCGCAGGACGACGTCGTAGCGGTGCCGCGTCAGCTCGTTGTGCGCGTCGCCGCGCTTGGCCCACAGGTCGACGTCCTCGAAGCCGTCGAGCCCGCGGGCGAGGGCCGGGAAGAAGTCGGGATCGAGGACGAGTTCGCCTTCGCGGGCGATCGCCTGGTCCACGGCGGCGACGTCACCGCGGTCGTGCCGCAGCTCGACGGCGGTCCGGAACGCGCGCAGCGAGCGGAGGTTGCGGATGTCGCCGAGGAAGATCGTGCCGCCCGGGGCGAGGAACCCGGCGGCGGTCCGGACGACGTCGGCGAGGTAGTCCGCGCTCGGGAAGTACTGGGCGACCGAGTTGACGATCACGGTGTCGAACGGCTCGTCCGGCAGCTCGCCGAGGTCGTGCGCGGGCCGCGCGGCGAGGTGGACCTTGCCCGCCAGCTCCGGCATCGCGGCGACCTCGCGCCGCACGTTCTCGACGGCGCTCTCGGAAAGGTCGACGCCCCAGTAGGTTTCGGCGTCCGGGGCAATCCGGGAGAGGATGAGCCCGCTGCCGACGCCGATCTCGAGGACCCGCTTCGGCCGCAGCGCGCGGATGCGTTCGACGGTCGCCGCGTGCCACTCGCGCATCTCGTCGAGGGGGATGTCCGAGCCGTCGTAGCTGGAGTTCCAGCCGGCGAAGTTCTCCTCGATGCCGGTGGAGCCGGCGAGCATCTCCTCGTGGACGTCGTGCCACTCGGCGACGTGGCCCTGCTCGGCCGCGCGGTCCGGGACCGGCACGGCGTAGGCGACGAGCTGCCCGTCCTGCGCGACGACGACCGACTGGCCGACGCGCGGGTGCTCGGCCAGCACGGACTCGATCTCGCCGAGTTCGATGCGGTAGCCGCGGATCTTGACCTGGTCGTCGGCCCGGCCCAGGAACACGAGACGGCCGTCCGGCAGCCATTTCACCAGGTCACCGGTGCGGTAGAGCCGTCCGCCCGAACCGAACGGGTCGGCCACGAACCGCTCCGACGTCAGCCCGGCGCGGCCCAGGTAGCCACGCGCCAAGCCGGAGCCGGCGAGGTACAGCTCCCCCACCACGCCGACCGGGACCGGCGCGAGGAACGCATCGAGCACGTACGCGCGGGTGCCGGGGTCCGGGACGCCGATCGGGACGGCCGAGCCCGGCGTGATCTCCGGGTCGCAGAGCCCGAGCGTCGAGTTGGTCGTGGCCTCGGTCGGGCCGTAGGCGTTGAACATCCGCCGGCCCGGCGCCCACCGCCGGACCAGTTCGGGTGAGACGCGCTCGGTGCCGGCGAGCAGGACGCTGTCGCGGGGCAGGTCGCAGTCTTCGGGGAACTCGGCGAGCAGCGCGGGCGGCAGGATCATGAAGTCGACGCCGTGCGCGTTCGCGTAGTCGGCCAGCTCCGGGCCGGGGACGCGCCGCTCGGCCGGGACGACCACGAGCCGTCCGCCCGACAGCAGCCCGAGGCAGAGGTCCCAGAACGCGACGTCGAAACTCGGCGACGCGAACTGCAGCACCCGGCTCCGCGGACCGATCCCGAACCGCTGGGTCTGGGTCGCGACCAGCTTCGCGACACCCGCGTGCGACACGACGACGCCCTTGGGCCGCCCGGTGGAGCCGGACGTGTAGATGACGTAGGCCGCGTTGGCCGGGACGATCGCCGCGCCCGGGTCCGTCGCCGGCGCGTCGGCCAGGGACGTCTCGTCGAGCAGGAGGACGTCGCCGTCGAACCGGTCGGCCAGTTCGCTCGTCGTCACCACGCACACCGGGCCGGCGTCGGCGACCATGAACGTGATCCGCTCGGCCGGGTAGTCCTGGTCGAGCGGCAGGTAGGCGGCGCCGGCCTTGAGGACGGCCAGCTCCGCCACGATCATCTCGACCGACCGCGGCACGGCCAGCGCGACCACGCGCTCGGGCCCGGCGCCGCGGCCGATGAGGACGTGCGCGAGCCGGTTCGCCCGCGCGTCCAGCTCGGCGTAGGTGATCTCGACGTCCTCGAAGACCAGCGCGACGGAGCCTGGCGCCTCACGTACGCGGGCGGCGAACAGCTCCGGCAGCGTCGACAGCGGCGTGTCGAGGTCGGTGGCGTTCCAGTCGTCGAGCATCCGGCGCAGTTCCGGCTCCGGCACCAGGTCGAGCCGCGCGACCGGCCACTGTGGACGTTCCAGCGCGGCGACGAGGAGGTGTTCGAGGTGGCCGAGCATGCGGTCCACAGTGGACTCTTCGAGGACGTCGCCGCGGTAGCGCGCCTCGAGGACGCCGTCACCGAGGTCGACCACCAGGTCGAGCGGCAAGGTCGTCTCGGCGGCGAAGCCGACGTTGACCAGCACCGAGCCGCCACGACCGCGTTCTGGCTGCAGCTCGCCGACCAGGTCGTCGAACGGCACCTCGTGCGCCACGGCCTCCTCGCGAGCCGCCCGCACGCGCGCGACGATGTCGTCGAAGCCGGGCGCGCCGCCCAGGTCGACGCGCAGCGGAACCAGCGAGCCGATGCCGAGCACGACGTCGGCCGTGCCGGTGTACCGGTGCAGCAGGACGACGAAGGCCGACAGCACGAGCAGGTCCGCGTCGTCGCCCAGCGACAGCGGCAGCTCCCGGGTCAGCCGGTCGCGCGGCGGCGCCGGCTCCGCGGGGTAGGGCCGGTCGACCGGCAGCGGCAGTTCCTTCGGCGCCGACGCGAGGCGATCACGCCAGAACCCGAGGTCCGCGACCTGCTGCACAGCGTCACCGTTGCTCACCGGTAGACCAGCCTCCCGCTGCTTGCGGCGCCCCGAACGGGGCGCGAACTTAGGTGAACCTAACAAACCGAGGGTGAGGATGCACTCCTGTACCATCGGTTAGCCTTACCTAAAATTGGTACCAGTCGGAGGTGCGGTGCGAACAGACCCCGGAGGTATCGCTCTCACGCGACGCCCGCCACACACGGGCCGCGCGATCGGGTTCCTCGCCGCCCTCGCGGTCCTCGTTCTGCTGTGCCTGCTGAGCATCTGGCTGGGGTCGAAGGAGATCTCGTTCGGCGCCGTCTGGCAGGTGCTGTGGCACAACGACGGCTCCGCCGACGCCGTGATCATCCACAGTGTCCGGATGCCGCGGACGCTCCTCGCGGTGCTGGTGGGCGCCGGTCTCGGGCTCGCGGGCTGCGTGATGCAGGCGCTGACCCGCAACCCGCTGGCCGACCCGGGCCTGCTCGGCGTCAGCGCCGGGGCCGCGTTCGCCATCGTGTTCTCGATCACCGTGCTCGGCGTCAGCTCGGCCTACGGCTACATCTGGTTCGCCTTCGCCGGTGCGCTGGCCGCGACGACCGTCGTCTACTTCCTCAGCACCCGCGGCCGTGCCGGGTCGAGCCCGGTCAAGCTCGCGCTCGCCGGCGCCGCCGTCACGGCGTTGCTCGCCTCGTTCACCAGCGCGATGGTGCTGTCGGACCCGGTGGCGCTCAACCGCTACCGCTTCTGGTCGGCGGGTTCGCTGGCCGGCGTCGACAGCAGCGCGCTGCTGCAGGTCCTGCCGTTCCTCGTGATCGGCGTGGTGCTGGCGATCGCGAGCGGCCCGGCGCTGAACAGCCTCGCCCTCGGCGACGACGTCGCGATCGCGCTGGGCCGCAAGCTCGGCCCGCTGCGGCTGCGCGGCGCACTCGCGATCACCCTGCTGACCGGTGCGGCCGTCGCCGTCGCCGGGCCGATCGTCTTCCTCGGCCTGATCGTCCCGCACGCGGTGCGGTTCGTCATCGGCCCGGACCACCGCTGGCTGCTGCCCTACACCGCGGTGCTCGCGCCGTGCCTGCTGCTGGCCGCCGACATCCTCGGCCGGATCCTGGCGCGGCCCAGCGAGATCCGGGCCGGCGTGATCGTCGCGTTCCTCGGCGCGCCGTTCTTCATCTACCTGGTTC
The DNA here is from genome assembly GCF_035975215.1 of Amycolatopsis sp. NBC_01307. Taxonomy (NCBI): domain Bacteria; kingdom Bacillati; phylum Actinomycetota; class Actinomycetes; order Pseudonocardiales; family Pseudonocardiaceae; genus Amycolatopsis; species Amycolatopsis sp. NBC_01307. The sequence goes on from NZ_CP108403.1 coordinate 3,426,410, forward strand.
GCCGGCGCAAGCTCGTGGAGACCTGACATGGCCTTGCTCCAAGCGCGACGCACCTTCCGGCTCACGACACCGCCGGTGTCGGGCCGGTTCCGGCCGCGGCTGCTGATCGTCTGCCTCGTGCTCGCCGTGCTGACGTTCGTGCTGTTCTGCGTCGGCATGACGATCGGCGACGTCCCGATGAGCGTGTCCGACGTCCTGTCCGGCCTCTTCGGCGGCAGCGACAGCGGAAACGGCTACATCGTGCAGGAACTGCGGCTGCCCCGGGCGCTCACCGGACTGCTGGCCGGGATCGCGTTCGGCGCGTCCGGCGCGGTGTTCCAGACCATCACGCGCAACCCGCTGGCCAGCCCGGACATGATCGGCATCAACGCGGGCGCGGCCACCGCCGTCGTCGCCGGGATCGCGTTCGGCTTCGGCGGCGGTCTCGGCACGACGACGCTGGGCCTGTTCGGCGGGCTGTTCACGGCGGTGCTGGTGTACGCGCTCGCCTGGCGGCGCGGCACCACCGGCTACCGGATCCTGCTGGTGGGCATCGGGATCTTCGCGATGTGCACCAGCCTGACCGACTACCTGCTCAGCCGCGCGCAGATCACCGAGGCGCAGGCGGCGATCGGCTGGATGGTCGGCAACCTCGCCAACCGCGGCTGGGAGCACGTCATCCCGTTGCTGTGCGCGCTCTGCGTGCTGCTGCCGGTGGTGCTGGCGCTGTCGCGATGGATGAGCACGCTGCTGCTCGGCGACGAGGTCGCGGCCGGGCTCGGCACACCGGTGCAGCCGGTGCGGCTGGGCCTGCTGCTCTCCGGCGCCGGCCTGGTCGCGTTCGCGACGGCGTCCGCGGGCCCGATCTCGTTCGTCGCCCTGACGGCACCGCAGATCGCGCAACGGCTCGCGCGGCTCTCGTCGCCACCGATCACGGCGTCCGCGCTCACCGGCGCGGTCGTGGTGCTGGGCAGCGACATCATCGCGCGCGAGATCACCGCGTCCGCGCTGCCGGTCGGCATCGTCACCGGCATCCTCGGCGCCCCGCTCCTGCTCTGGCTGCTGGCCAGGGCCAACCGATCCGGTTCCGGAGGCTGACACATGACATCCGACGCCCCCTCGCTGCGGGTGGAGCAGCTCCGGGTCGCCTACGACGACCGGGTGGTCATCGACGGCCTCGACCTCGACATCCCGCCGGGTGAGATCACGGCGATCATCGGCGCGAACGCCTGCGGGAAGTCGACGTTGCTGCGCACCCTGGCCCGGCTGTTGACGCCGAAAGCGGGCGGGGTGTACCTCGACGGCCGGTCGATCCACGACCTGCCGACCCGCGAGGTCGCCCAGCGCCTCGGCATCCTCCCGCAGTCGCCGGTGGCGCCGGAGGGCATGACGGTGGCCGACCTCGTCGGCCGCGGCCGCGCCCCGCACCAGAGCTGGTGGCGCCAGTGGTCCACTTCGGACGAAGGCGCGGTGCGGGCCGCTCTGGCGGCCACCGAGCTGACCGACCTGGCCGACCGGCCCGTCGACGAGCTGTCCGGCGGGCAGCGCCAGCGCGCGTGGATCGCGATGGCCGTCGCGCAGGGCACGCCGGTGCTGCTGCTGGACGAGCCGACGACCTACCTCGACCTGGCGCACCAGATCGACGTGCTCGACCTGGTCGTCGACCTCAACCGCGACGAGGGCCGCACGGTGGTGATGGTGCTGCACGACCTCCCTCAGGCGTGCCGCTACGCCGACCACGTCATCGCCATGAAGGCGGGCCGGATCGTGGCGGCGGGCAAGCCCGTCGAGGTGATCACCGAGGAGCTGGTCGAGGAGGTCTTCGACGTCCGCTGCCAGGTGACCCCGGACCCGATCAGCGGCACGCCGATGGTGATCCCGATCAGCCGCCACCACCCGGCACCGTAGAACCGGCGCTATCCTGGGCGCGGCCCTCCTCGGTTCCGGACGTCACGTCCCCGAGGACCGTCCGGCCACTCCCCTCCAGGAAGCAGAGCCATGTTCGTGCTGCCCGAAATCACCACCGGATCCGAGCGTCTCCTGCTGGAGGCGACGATGGACCGCAACCGCCGCGCGGTCGCCGACACCGCGCGCGGCCTGTCCGACACCGACGTCCGGACGCGGCTCGTCGCGTCGTCGACCACGCCGATCGGCCTCGTCAAGCACGCCGCGATGGCCGAACGCCGCTGGTTCCAGCTCCTGCTGCTGGGCCTCGACGAGGCCGACTGCGACGGGCCCACGACCCCCGGCGACGCCAGTTTCGTCGTCGCCGACAGCGAAACCCTCGACGACGTGATCGCCGAGTTCGAGCGGGCCGCCGCACGCTCACGCGAGATCGCGGCCCGCTTCGACCTCGACGACACCTGGACCCACGACGTCCTCGGCGAGGTCAACCTCCGGTTCGTCTACCTGCTGCTGATCGAGGACTTCGCCCGCCACGCCGGGCACGGCGACATCCTCCGGGAGCAGCTCACCGCGCGCTGACCGCGTACTCCCCCTCCGGCGCCGCAACCACCCTGCGGTCCACAATGGACTGCAGGATCTCGCCCACCCGCACCGCGGTGTTGGACAGCAGCGACGACGTGATGCCGTGCGTGTGCTCGGTCCCGCCCTGCAGGTAGATGCCGCCGCGCAGGGCGGGTTCCGTCGTGATCCGGTAGTCGCGCTCGACACGCAGCCGGCCCTCGTCGTCCCGCGCGCACTGCGGACCCAGCTCGCCGAGCAGCGGCGTCGGGTCGGCGGGGCGGTAGCCGGTCGCGTAGACGACGGCGTCGGCTTCCAGCACCGTGCGCTCGCCCGTCGTGAGCGACTCGACCGTCGCCGAGACGGCCGCGCCGGTGTCGGTCACCTCGACCGGGCGGGAGACGTTGAACAGCCGCAGCCGCTCCACGCCCAGCACCTTCTCGCGGTAGACGCGGCGGTAGAGCTCGTCGATCAGCTCGACGTCGACGGCGGAGTAGTTCGTCGCGCCGTGGTAGCGCATCAGGCGGTCCTTGACCGGCTCACCCGCGCCGTAGAACTGGTCGACGGCCTCCGGGTCGAAGATCCGGTTGGCGAACGAGCTGTCGTCGGCCGGGCTGTAGCCGTAGCGCGCGAACACCGCGCAGATCTCGGTGTGCGGGAACTCGTCGTGCAGCAGGGCCGCGACTTCGGCGGCGCTCTGCCCGGCGCCGACCACGACGAACCGCTTCGGCTCGGTGCCGCGCAGGCGTTCGACGCGGAAGAGCAGCTCGCTGTTGTGCCAGATCCGCTCGCCCGCGGTGACGCCTTCGGGCAGCTGCGCCCGCAACCCGGTGCCCATGACCAGGTTCCGGGCCCGCAGCGAGGTGCCGTCGGAGATCTGGACGTCGAAGAACTCGACCTCCGCACCGTCGTAGACCGGCTTCACGGACACGACTTCGGTGCCGTACGAGACGACGTCGTCGACCTTCGCGGCCGCCCACTCGAAGTAGTCGTGGAACTCGACCCGCAGCGGGAAGAGGTTCTTGTGGTTGATGAAGTCCACCAGCCGCCCGGCGGCGTGCAGGTAGTTGAGGAAGGTGAACTCGCTGGTCGGGTTCCGCATGGTGACCAGGTCCTTGAGGAAGGAGACCTGCATCGTCGCGGTGTCGATCAGCATCCCGCGGTGCCAGCCGAAGCGGGGTTGCCGCTCCAGGAAGTGCGCGGTCACCGGCTTCCCCGCGCCGGCGTTGTGCTCGGCCAGCGCGATCGCGAGGGCCAGGTTCGAAGGTCCGAAACCCACCCCGACGACGTCGTAGATCGGGACCTGTTCGCCGGCCTCTGCAGTCATGTCGCTCCCTCGCACACTCCGGTAACGTTCAGGGAACCCTAACCTAACTTAGGCGAGCCTCGCCTAGTACGTTCGTGGTGATGTTCGTCCCCCGACTACGGAAAGGCATTCTCGAATGCGCGTGGCGATGTTCGGCTACCAGACCTGGGGGCACCGGACCCTCCAAGCGCTCATCGACGCGGGCCACGAGGTCGCGCTGGTGGTCACCCACCCGAAGAGCGACCACGCGTACGAGCGGATCTGGGCCGACTCCGTCGCCGATCTCGCCGAGGCGAACGGCATCCGCGTCCTGCTGCGCAACCGCCCGGACGACGACGAGCTGCTGGCCGAGCTGAAGACGGCCGAGCTCGACCTGATCGTGGCGAACAACTGGCGCACGTGGCTGCCGCCGGAGATCTTCGACCTGCCGCGCCACGGGACCCTCAACATCCACGACTCGCTGCTGCCGTCCTACGCCGGGTTCTCCCCGCTGATCTGGGCGCTGGTCAACGGCGAGCCCGAGGTCGGCGTCACCGCCCACATGATGGACGGCGAGCTGGACGCAGGCGACATCGTCCTGCAGCGCGCGATCCCGGTCGGCCCGGCCGACACGACGACGGACCTGTTCCACCGCACGGTCGACCTCATCGCGCCGATCACGGCCGAGGCGATCCAGCTCATCGAGACCGGCTACACGCCGGTGCCGCAGGACCGGTCGAAGGCGAGCTTTTTCCACAAGCGCGCCGCGCGCGACAGCCTCATCGACTGGACGTGGCCGGTCGAGGACATCGAACGCCTGGTGCGCGCCCAGTCCGACCCGTACCCGAACGCGTTCGCCTACCACCGCGGCCAGGAGCTGCGCATCACGAAGGCGTCGGTCTCGCAGGGCCACTACGGCGGCACGCCGGGCCGCATCTTCATCAAGGAGGCCGACGGCGTGGTGATCGTGGCCGGCCCGGAAGCCCGCCGCGGCCAGTCCCCCGGCCTGCTGGTGGAACGAGTCCGCACAGCGGACGGCACGGAACTCCCGGCGGCCGACTACTTCACGACCATGGGCGGGTACCTGACCGACCGGCCCTGAGACGCCGAGTGGTGCTGTTGGCGAATTCGTGGCGAAGCGCCGGTGAGCGGTCTGCCGCGGCTGGTCGTGAGTGTTTAGGGCGGTTAGAACCGCCCTAAACACTCACGAGGGCCGTGGCAGACCGCGGAGGCTGGATTCGCCGACAGCGACCGGCGGCGCGACAAAGGACTAGCGCAGCGGCACAACGCCGTCGGTCAGCGTCCCGGCGATCCGGCGGTGAACGGGGTGTTCCCGTGGCGTGGCCACGCCGTACACGGCCGCCAGCACCTCGGCCAGGTCGGTCAGCAGGTCGGGCCCGGACAACTCCGGTGGCCCGTAGATCCGGCCGGGGGGCTTGAAGAACAGGCGGCACGGCACGTCCTCGCCCGGGCCGAGGGCGGGCTGCCGGTAGTCGACGGCCAGTTCGCGGCAGCCGACGCGGAGGAACGGGGCACAGTCGGTGCCGGGGCCGAGTTCGGCGTACCAGCCGCGGATCTCGGGCCGGTCGGCGAGCAGCCGCTGTTCGAGCCGGGCGACGAGCGCCGGGAACCGGCCCGAACCGCGGAGGGGGACCGCGAACGTGACGTAGCCCAGCAGCGCGGCCGCGGTCAGCGTGTGGAACGACGCCATCCCCGACGGCTCCGGGTCGGCCGGGGCCGCGCGCAACGCCCACAGGTGGTAGCCCGGCTCGGCGACCGCGTGCCGGAACTCGTCCTCGCCGACGGCGGTGGGGCCGGGCGGGAACGCACCGCGGTAGACCGCCAGGGTGCCGGCGAAGTCCCGGTCGTCCGGGCCGGTCACCGCGTGGACGTCGAGCGGCCGGGCGGCCTCGCGACCGGTGTAGCGGTCCAGGGGCAGCCGGCCGACGTCGTCCCGCGCGCTCAGGTGCGCGGCCATGCGCCGGTACTCGGGCGAGTCCTCGGGACGGTCGATCCGCATGGCCAGCCGCAGGTATTCCCGGACGACGAGGGTGATCGCGGCGGCCGGGACGCGATCCCGCCAGGCCGCCGACAGCGGTTTGCAGATCAGGATCAGCCCGGTCACCGGAGCTTGCCCCGGCGACAGAGCGGGCTGCCGGTAAGGGAAGTCGAGGCCGGCGTAGCCGTACCGGTGCCAGATCAGCGCCCGCGCGACCGGGTCGAGGTTGTCGGCGAGTGCCGACACCGCCCGGGGATCGTTCATCTCGGCCACTACGCCGGCGAGTTCGCGCCCGCCGCCGGCGGCGTCGGCGGCCAGGACCGCTTCGATGTGGTCCATCAGGGCCCGGCCGACGCCCCGGCCGCGCACGTCGGGCGAAACGAGCAGGTACTCGATCACCCCCGTGGCGGGTTCGGCCAGGTAGTCCGCGATCACCGCGCCGGCCAGCAGCTCGCCGTCGAAGGCGAGGACGATGTGGTAGTTGTTCTCGCCGTACCAGCCGTGTCCCTTCAGCCGCAGGTAGCCGGCCATGTTCTCCAGCGACTCGCGTTCGTCCGGATCGGGGAACAGGCTGACGTAAAGGGTCCCGTGGAACCCGCCCAGCACGGAGAGGTCGTCCGGGGCGCCGGTGAGCTCGCGGAAGGTGATCACTGCCGGCTGTCTCCGCTGATCGTGCCGAGCAGCCGCTGGAAGTCCCGCGAGCCGAGCGCCGGTTCCCCGGGAACGAGGAAGCCGGACTTCTGCAGCAGTTCGAGCTTGCCGTGGCGCTCGCTGACGTACGCGGCCTTGTGCGCCAGGCTGTCGAGGTTGTACCCGATCGCGTCGACGTTGGTCAGGTCCGTGTGCTCCCACAGCAGGTAGCAGTCGCCCAGCCGTGGCGGCTGGTCCTCCGGGGCGTCGTCGGTGGCCCACCAGCACTGCCAGACGTAGGCGGAGTAGTAGTCCGGGATCTCGAGCAGCGGGTCGAGCCGGTGCTGCTCGGAATCCAGCAGCAGGCAGTAGTCGAACTCGCCCTGCCACCGCTCGGCCGCGGCGCCCAGCGCCGGGTTGCGCGTCATCAGGTGGGACCGGTGGCAGAGCAGCGCGGTGACCTCGGCCTTGAGCGCGCCGACCCCGCGTTCCCGGAACATCGGCATGATCCCGCTGCGGATGGCCCGGCCCTTCTCGCCGACCGCGGCCACGAGGATCGAGTTCGCCTCGTCGCCCCGGCCGAGCTGGCCCAGGAAGAACCGGGACCGGTCCGGCCCGTCCTCGCTCGTGAAGTCCCACGACGGCGCCCACTCCTCGAACCCCGCGTAGGTCCACTGCTGGATTCCGTTGCCGTGCACCGGATCCGAGCCGCCCCTGGCGCGTTCCCACCAGCCGGCGTTGAGCAGCACGGCGGGCGAGAACACGCCGGTGACGCGCACCGGTTCGGGGTGCCGCGGCGGCCGGGACGACGGACCGAGCCGGGCCCGGAGCTGGTCGACGTCCAGCACTTTGGGCAGCCGGTCCCGGCGAGGCACCGACGACGGTGTACCGCCGACGAAGTCGGTCGTGTGGAGCACCTTCTGCAGCAGCAAGGTCAGCGGGTCCGCGATCTCGGCCCGGATGATGTCGGCGATCAGCCCTGGCCGGTAAGGGATCCCCACGCCGATCGAAAGGGGGCCGAGCTTGCCCGATATATGCCACAGGGACTCGGTGTCCGAAACGCCGCCCCGATTGACCGCCATGTCTCCGCCCATCCGCTCGCTCGCCGAACGGGTGGTAGGTCGGCGGCGTACTGGGCACCGTTACATCGGCTGTCGGTACTGGATCAGCCGAGGATCTTGACCATGGTGTCGGCGTTCGCGGAACCCGCTCCCACGACTTCGTAGCCCTCCGCGAGGTACAGCCGCCGGGCGAAGTTCTTCCGCTCGACGCTGAGGCTGATCCGCTCGACACCCGCCGCGCGGGCCCGGTCCGCGGCGGCCCGCAGGAGCGCACGGCCGACACCCCGGCCGCGCCAGGCGGCCACCACGCCGATCGACAACTCCGGGGCGTCGGCGGCGACGAACCCGTACCCCGGGTCGTCGGCCGTGAAGAACCGCAGCCACGCCGCGCCGACGCGTTCGCCGTCCGCCTCGGCGACCACGCCCAGGTCGTCCGGCCGCGGCCACCCGGCGACGTAGTGCGCGGTGTCGGGGGCCAGCAACACCCGGCGGCGGCTCTTCTTCTTCCCCTCCGGCGACCAGTTGACGGCCGCCACGAGCATGTCCGCCAGAAAGTCGCCGTCGTCGCGAGTCGCCTCGCGGAGGTTCACAGCTCGCGGACCTTGCCGCCGGTCACCTCGAAGCGGCGGGTGACGTGCACGGCGTCGAGCATCCGGCGGTCGTGCGTCACCAGCAGCAGCGTGCCCGGGTAGCGGTCCAGGGCCGCCTCGAGCTGCTCGATCGCGGGCAGGTCCAGGTGGTTGGTCGGCTCGTCGAGCACCAGCAGGTTGACGCCGCGGGCCTGCAGCAGCGCCAGCGCCGCGCGGGTGCGCTCCCCCGGCGACAGCGTCGCGGCGGACCGCAGCACGTGCGCGGCCTTGAGCCCGAACTTCGCCAGCAACGTCCGGACGTCGGCGTCGGGCAGCTCCGGCACTTCACGCGCGAAGGCGTCCGCGAGCGGGCCGTCGCCGAGGAACAGCTTGCGCGCCTGGTCGACCTCGCCGACCACGACGCCCGAGCCGAGCGCCGCATCGCCTTCGTCCGGGGACAGCCGGCCGAGCATCAGCGCCAGCAGCGTCGACTTCCCGGCGCCGTTCGCGCCGGTGATGGCGACCTTGTCCGCCCAGTCCACCTGCAGGTCGACCGGCCCGAGCGTGAACCCGCCGCGGCGGACGACCGCGCCGCGCAGGGTCGCGACCACCGCGCCCGCCCGCGGGGCCGCGGCGATCTCCATCCGCAGCTCCCACTCCTTGCGCGGCTCGTCGACGACGTCCAGGCGCTCGATCATCCGCTCGGTCTGCCGCGCCTTCGACGCCTGCTTCTCGGTGGCCTCGCTGCGGAACTTGCGGCCGATCTTGTCGTTGTCGGGTGCCTTCCGGCGGGCGTTCTTGACGCCCTTCTCCATCCAGCCCCGCTGCATCCGCCCGCGGGCCTCGAGCGCGGCCTTCGTGCCGGCGAACTCGTCGTAGTCCTCGCGGGCGTGCCGCCGCGCGACCTCGCGCTCCTCCAGGTAGGCGTCGTACCCGCCGCCGTAGGTGTTGACCTGCTGCTGCGCCAGGTCCAGCTCGACGACGCGGTCGACCGTGCGGGCCAGGAACTCGCGGTCGTGGCTGACCAGCACCGTGGCCGAGCGCAGGCCGGTGACGAACCGCTCCAGCCGGGCGAGGCCGTCCAGGTCGAGGTCGTTGGTCGGCTCGTCGAGCAGGAAGACGTCGTAGCGGCTCAGCAGCAGCGACGCCAGCCCGGCGCGCGCGGCCTGGCCACCGGAGAGCGACGTCATCAGCTGGTCCAGGTCGATGGCCAGCCCGAGGTCGGCGGCCACCTCCGCGGCACGGTCGTCGAGGTCGGCGCCGCCGAGGGCGAGCCACCGGTCGAGCGCGGTCGCGTACAGGTCGTCCGAGCCGTCCTCGCCCGCGGTGAGCGCCTCGGTGGCCACGTCGAGGTCCGCCTGCGCCGCCGAGACGCCGGTGCGGCGCGCCAGGAACGCCCGCACCGACTCGCCTTCGCGGCGTTCGGGCTCCTGCGGCAGGTGCCCGACGGTGGCGGTCGGCGGGTTCAGCCGCACCTCGCCGTCGTCCGGGCGGGCCAGGCCGGCCAGGGTCCGCAGCAGCGTCGACTTGCCGGCGCCGTTGACGCCGACCAGGCCGACGACGTCGCCGGGCGCGACGACCAGGTCCAGACCGGAGAAGAGGAGGCGATCGCCGTGGCCCGCGGCCAGGTCCTTCGCGACGAGAGTTGCGCTCATGAGGTAGCCGAGTCTACGGGCACGTGGTGAACTGTCAGATCAAGGTCAATGACACCGCCTGTGTGTGTCCGGTGGCGCTTTGATCACTCAGTGTGGGTAACCTGTTCGGTTGTCGATACCCCGCAGCAGTGAGGTCGGTGAACACAGAATGGGCGAGCCCGCTTCCCCGGTCACCCTCGGCCGAAGGCCGAAGGCGAGGGAAGGCCGCGCGTCGGCGCCACGGCCGACGGTCAGCCGCCGTCGCGAGGTGAGCCACGCGAGCGCGCGTTCGCTCCTGATGACCGTGCTCGGCGAGTACGCGCTCCCCCGCGACAAGCCGGTCTGGACGTCGATGCTGGTCGAGGTCCTCGGGATCCTCGACATCGAGGAGAAGTCGGCGCGGCAGGCGCTGGCCCGCTCCGCCGCCGAGGGCTGGGTCGTCTCCGAGCGCGTCGGCCGCCGGGTGCGGTGGTCGCTGACGCCGCCGGGGCGCCGGCTGCTGACCGAGGGCGCCGACCGGATCTACGCGTTCGGCCGCGAGGCCCGCCCGTGGAACGGCCAGTGGCTGATGCTGATCGTGTCCGTGCCGGAGGCCAAGCGCGACCTGCGCCACCGGCTGCGCACGCGCCTGACCTGGGCGGGCTTCGGCTCACCGGTCGCCGGCGTCTGGGTCAGCCCGGACCTGAGCCGCCAGCGCGAGGCCCAGCAGATCGTCACCGACCTGGGCCTCGAAGCGCAGGCCATGTCGTTCACGTCGACCTACGGCGAGGTCGGCGAGCAGGAGACGATGGTCGCCCGATCGTGGGACCTCACCGAGCTGAAGGACCGCTACGAGGACTTCATCGACCGCTTCACCGGCCTGAACCCGACCGGCGGCCGCGCGGTGCTGCGGGCGCAGACCGAGCTCGTCCACGAGTGGCGGCGGTTCCCGTTCCTCGACCCGCAGCTGCCCGCCGAGCTCCTGCCGGCGAAGTGGAGCGGGACGAAAGCCGGGGAGCTGTTCCATCACATACACGTCGACTGGCGCCCCGACGCCCAGCAGTATTGGGACGACATCGTCGAAGCCGAAGAAGCAGGGTGAGCATGACTGACCAGGTCCGCCTCGACCGTGACGGCGGGCTCGCCGTCCTGACCGTCGACGCGCCGCCGTTGAACCTCTACACGGCTTCCCTGCAGGCCGACCTCGCCGCCGCCATCGGCTCGCTGGAGGACACCCCCGCCCGAGCGCTCCTGATCCGCGCCGAGGGCAAGATCGTCAGCGGCGGCGTGGACGTCTCGCTGTTCGACGCCCAGGGCTCGCCCGCCGAGGCGAAGGTGCTGTTCGACGAGATGCTCGCGGTGCCGGACCGGATCGCCGCGCTGCCCTTCCCCACCGTGTTCGCCGCCCACGGCCTGTGCCTGACCTGGGCGTTCGAGGTCGCGGTGGCCTGCGACCTCATCCTGGCCGCCTCGCGCGCGAAGTTCGGGCTGGTCGAGAAGGTCGTCGGGCTGACGCCGACCATGGGCGGCACCCAGCGGCTCGCCGCGCGGGCGGGCGTCGGGCGCGCCAAGGAGTTCGTGATGACCGGCGACACCTACGACGCGGCGACGATGGAGCGCTGGAACGTCGTCAACCGCGTCTTGCCGGACGAGGGCTTCGACGCCGCGGCCCGCGCGTTCGCCCAGCGGCTGGCGGACGGCCCGACCCGCGCCCACGCGGCGACCAAGCGCGTGCTGGACCACTTCTCCGCCGGCGGCGTCCCGGAGGCCAACGCGCACATCACGACGATCGCGGCGGCGCTGTTCGAGACCGAGGACCTCCGGGGCGCCGTGAAGTCGTTCCTCGCGGACGGCCCGGGCAAGGCGACGTTCTCCGGACGTTAACAGTCCGTTCGGACAACGGTTTCCGCCGTTCGGGCGTGCGCGGATCGTCCCGCTCCGGGCTACATTCGAATTTGGTCTAGACCACCATATTCGTCTGCTTCGTGTCGCTTGGAGAACCGCCATGAGACGCACGCCCGCACGACTACGCTCCGCGCTCGCCGCACTGCTGATAGCAGCAGGCGGCGTCGCGGCGCTGGCCCCGCCCGCCGCCGCGGCCGGTTCGCTGACCGCCTCACTCGCCCTGAGCGGCACGACCGGCACCTACGCCGTCACCAACGCCGGAACCGCCTCGGTCAGCAACTGGGCGATCACCTTCACGCTGCCCGCCGGCGTCACCGCCGGCACCGGCGACAACGCCACGGTGACGCAGAACGGCACCCAGGTCACGCTGACCCCGGCGTACTACATCGCGACGCTGGCGCCGGGCCGCAGCACCTACCCGTACAACCCGACGTTCCGGCTCAGCGCGGCCGCGACCCCGACTCAGTGCCGCGTCGACAACGCCAACTGCGACGGGTCACCGGACACGCCACCCGGCGCGCCCGCGAACCTGCGGCTGGTCGCGAAGACGACGACCACGGCCGCGCTGGCCTGGAACGCGTCGACGGCCGGCTCCCTGCCGGTCACCGGCTACGACGTCTACCGGGACGGGACGCTCGCCACGTCCGTCACCGGCACCAGCGCCACGATCAGCGGGCTGACGCCGAACACGGCGTACTCGTTCACCGTGAAGGCCAAGGACGCCAAGGGCACGGCGTCGCCGGCGAGTGCGGCGCTGGCCGTCACGACCAACAACCCGGCCAACGACACGCAGGCACCCACGGTGCCCGGCGGTCTGCGGTCGACGTCGGCCGACGCGGCTTCGGTGTCGCTCACGTGGACCGCGTCCACCGACAACACCGGCGTCGTCAGCTACGACGTCTACCGCGGGAGCACCCTGGCGACGACGGTCACCACGACCGCCGCCGTCGTCACCGGCCTGTCACCGTCCACTTCGTACACGTTCACGGTGCGCGCCCGGGACGGCTACGACAACGTGTCGGCGCCGAGTGCCGCCGTCACCGCGAAGACCGGCGACATCGTCTCGGGCTACGCGAAGGTCGGCTACTTCGTGCAGTGGGGCATCTACGGGCGCCAGTACTTCGTCAAGAACCTCGAGACGACCGGCGCGGCCGCGAAGCTGACGCACCTGCTGTACGCGTTCGAGAACATCGACCCGGTGAACCTGACCTGCCTCTCCGGCGTCACGAAGGGCACCACGGCGAACCCGCAGGACCCGAGCCAGGGCGACGGCGCCGGTGACGCCGAGGCCGACTACTCACGGCCGTTCGCGGCGGCCCAGTCGGTCGACGGCGTGGCCGACACGGGCTGGGAAGCGTTGCGCGGCAACTTCAACCAGCTCAAGAAGCTCAAGGCGAAGCACCCGAACCTGAAGGTGCTGGTCTCCCTGGGCGGCTGGACGTACTCGAAGTACTTCTCCGACGTCGCGGCCACCGACGCGTCGCGCAAGAAGTTCGTCTCGTCGTGCGTCAACACCTGGATCAAGGGCAACCTGGCGTCCTACGGCGGGGCCGGCGGCCCGGGCACCGCGGCCGGGCTCTTCGACGGCATCGACATCGACTGGGAGTGGCCCGCCAGCGCCGACGGCCACCCCGGCAACCACTGGAGCCCGAACGACAAGAACAACCTGACCGCGCTGATGGCCGAGTTCCGCACGCAGCTCGACGCGTACGGCGCGACCACCGGCAAGCGGTACCAGCTGCAGGCCTTCACCCCGGCGGACCCGGCCAAGGTCACGGCCGGGTGGGACCTGTCGAAGATCTTCAGCTACCTCGACGTCGCGAACGTGCAGGGGTACGACTTCCACGGGTCGGGCAGCGACAACTCGTGGGAGCCGAACCGCACCGGCCACCAGGGCAACCTGTACGCCGACGCGGACGACCCGTACAACTTCCACTTCAGCGCCGAGGCGGCGATCAACGCGTACACGAACGCGGGCGTCGATCCACGGCGGCTGACGCTCGGGCTGGCCTTCTACGGCCGCGGCTGGCAGGGCGTCGCCGCGGGCGGGAAGAACGGCGAGTGGCAGTCGGCGACCGGCGCGGCGCCGGGGCAGTTCCCCGAGGAGGCCGGCACGCGCGGGTACTCGAACCTCCTCGCGAGCGTCCCCGGGTGCACGGTCTACCACGACACAGCGGCCGTCGCGACGTCCTGCTACACGGGCAACGGCGGCCAGTGGTGGACGTTCGACGACGCGTGGTCGATCGGGCTGAAGACCACCTGGCTCAAGTCGCGCGGCCTGCTCGGCGTGATGGCGTGGGAGATGTCGGGTGACACCGGGGCGCTGATGAACGCGGTGAGCGCGGGTCTCGGTTAACGGAACGGCTATTCAGCCCGCTGAACGGAAATCGCCTTCCGTTCAGCGGGCTGAACATTTCGCTCTTTCTTTCCTTCACGACACGAAGAAAGGCATTGCCCGCTCTTGACTGACGGTGGTCTGGACCATAAAACTGTCGGGACAGCGCGCTGGTGATCCACCTCACATCGTCGTCCCGAGGAGAGCCATGTCCGCATCCCGCTGGAGGAAAGTCGTCACGCTCGCCGCCGCCGTCCCGCTCGCACTGGGCCTGATCGCCACCCCGGCACCCGCGGCGCCGGCCACGTTCACCCACCCGGGTGTGCTGGTCAGCCGTCCGCAGCTGGACTTCGTGAAGGCGCAGGTGAACGCCGGCGCCCAGCCGTGGAAAGCCGCTTACGACCAAGCCAAAGCGAGCACGTACGCATCACTTTCGCGCACGCCGAAACCGCGTTCGGTCGTCGAATGCGGCCCGTACTCGGACCCGAACCTCGGCTGCACCGATGAGCGGGAAGACGCGATCGCGGCGTACACGGACGCGCTGATCTGGTACATCTCGGGCGACGCCCGCTACGCGCAGAAGGCGATCGCCCTGATGGACGCGTGGTCGGCGACGATCACCAACCACACCAACAGCAACGCACCCCTGCAGACGGGCTGGGCGGGCTCGTCGTGGCCCCGCGCGGCGGAGATCATCAAGTACACGTACACGAGCTGGCCGAACTCGGGTCGTTTCGGCACGATGCTGCGCAACGTCTACCTGAACAAAATCATCAACGGCAGCAACAGCAACGGCAACTGGGAACTGTCCATGATGGAGGCCGCGGTGGGCATCTCGGTCTTCCTGGAGGACAAGACGAACTACGACAAGGCGGTAACGCGTTACCGCAACCGCGTCGCGGCGTACGTCTACCTCACCTCGGACGGCGCCCTGCCGAAGACGGTCCCGGGCAGCGGCCTGTCCACACGCGACCAGATCGTGGGCTACTGGCAGGGCCAGGGCACGTTCGTGGACGGCCTCACACAGGAGACATGCCGCGACTTCGTCCACACGGGCTACGGCATAGCGGCGATCGCGGACGTGGCGGAGACCCTGCGCATCCAGGGCCAGGACGTCTACGGAACGGACGTCGGCGAGCGCCTGCGCCAGGCTTTGGGCTTCCAGTCGAAGTACGAACTGGGCACGGCGGTCCCATCCTGGCTCTGCGGCGGCAGCGTGAAGCGAGGCCTGGGCCCGGTGACGGAGGTGGGCTTCAACGCACTCCACGGCCGCCTGGGCATCGCAATGGCCAACACGCAGACGCTGACGGAGAGCAAGCGCCCGGCGGGCACGAACGCGTTGTTCGTGGCGTGGCAGACCCTGACCCACGCGAACAACCCAGCGTGACCTGACCCTTGCCCGCCTGCCTCTGCTTTGCCCTGGATGTTTGGGTTTCCGCAGGTCAGGCGGGCAAGGCACCCTGGTTACAGAGCCGTTTCGAGGGCGCGCTAGAGTACTCACACGCACTGAGAAGTGCGGGTCCGGGCTGTGGCGCAGTTTGGTAGCGCACTTGACTGGGGGTCAAGGGGTCGCAGGTTCGAATCCTGTCAGCCCGACGGACACAGAAGCCGCTCAACTTGGGTGAAAGCCCAGGTCGGGCGGCTTCTTTACGATGCCCTTGACCTGGCGCGGCTGTTGACACCATGGATGTCGGGGACCACATGGGGACCGCTCGTGGACCGCGAAGCGCCGCCCCCTAGCTGATGCGCAGTTGTGGAGCAGTTGCCCAGAGGAGCTTCGCCTCGCGAATCCTCACCATCAGGTCTAGCGTTGCCGGCCGCACGTCGACACGCTACGAAGGGACGCTCCCCGCCAAGTGCAGCGAGACCTGTAATCTGATCCGGTCGACTCGCTTTCAACACTGCATTACAAGGACCCGACAGCGGAGTTGTTGTGAAACTAGAGCCCTGGGAGCCAGACCTCCGTACCCTCATCGCTCGCCAGGAGGAAGGCGAACTCGACCTACAGCCCGACTTTCAGCGTGGGCTAGCGTGGAACACAGTCAAACAGCAAAGGCTTATTGACACCATTCTTCGTCAATGGTCAATTCCACCCCTGCATATTCTTGTGCTACCAGACGAAAAACTAGCCGTTCTTGACGGACAGCAACGACTGCGCGCTATTAAGAAGTTTATTGCCGGAAATCTCAAAGTCGGATCATTTGACCCTTTCGATGATTTCGTTCGCTCTCTAAAAGGTCTCACATTCGACGAACTTCCGGATACCGTGAAGCGTCGAATACACAACTACAAGATTTCTTGTTACCGGCTGTATGAGTACAAGCCAGACGAGCCGTACGAACTCTTCTTCCGCCTAAATCTACCAACCGGGCTTACTCAGGCGGAAAAGAGAAATGCCTTAATTGGAGATAGCAGGAAGCAAATCAAGGACCTCGTAGCGCTGGCGAAATCGGCAGGCTGGCGAATGGAAACAATCGGTTTTGAGAATGCTCGCCTAGCGTATGATGACACCATTGCACGGGCTTGCGCGTATGTTGAAAGCCGCAGTCTGCGCACTTCCCTGAATGCGTCAGAGCTGGAAGCTCAATACCGCAAAGACGGTGGGTTTTCAAGCGCAACAATTAACGTTGTAGCCGCATCAATTTCAGGCATTGGGCGCGCCGTCGATGGCCCTCGTGACGGGTTTCGACTAAACAAAGCGACCCTCCTTACCTGGATTCTTATTCTTTGTCGCGCAGAGCTAAATTCGAGTCTACGTCAGGTTGATCTCGGACGCCTTCTCGTACTGGTTGAACGCGGTCGCGTCTCCGTCCGCCGCCCTTCATTGATCTTCGACGATTCACTTGCAGGACCCCGCGCAGTTGTTGAAGCGTACCTAGAACTCTACAACGATCGGGCTAGCCTTCGAGTAACCGACGTTCTTTCGGTGATAGCTCGAGATGCCGTAGCTTGGAGGCTCGCTGCATTCTTTGACGATCGCGTGCTTCAAAATGACCAGATTAATAACCTTGTGGGAAAGCTAGGCAAGATCGAGTCCAACCCCCCTGAAATTGAACGTGAGACACTTCATATTCTTGAGTCCCCACAAATCTGGGGAGATCTCGCGTGAAGCAGGCAGAACGTAACGACGTTTGGCGACACGTTGGGTCAGACTGGCGCGAGACCCTCAGAATCGTCGAACTAGATATTCGAGACATGCCGGGAATCGAACCTGGAAAAGTTGAGCTTACAGGGGGACTCTCCCTTCTTTGCGGCGTCAACGGCTCCGGAAAGTCGCGCCTACTTGGCGCGATTGCCGATTCTGTCGAAAATGGCGATTCAAGCAAGGTTCACGTAGAGACCAGCGAACAGCCGACTGAAGTTGCTTACATCGATACGTTCTGGCTACTTCAGCGACAACGTATCTCCTTTGGCACAGATCAATCTCTTGATGATCGAATTCAACAAGCTGGCTTCACATCATTTAGAGCACCCGAGGTTCGGCTGGCGTCCTACCTACTGGGGCGTCAGTACGAGAAAATCGACTTGGCCGAACTCGAATCCACCGATGATACCAATGAAATTGAACAAGAGTCTCATGAAACATCGACGGTACATCGAGCTCTAACTTTCCGAAGCGATGCCCTTCCGTACTTTGTTACGCGAAGGAACGGTCAGGACTTCACCTCACTGGACCTTAGCCAAGGTGAACTTGCCGGGCTCACGCTAATTTGGGCAATGAGACAGGTCAACAAGTCCTCGATTATCATAATCGACGAACCCGAGACATTCATGTCACCACTATCATCGAAGAGAAGCCTCGACGTCGTTGCTTTTTACGTTGATAAGAATCGTGCACCCTGCCTAGTCACCTCACATTCATATCTTGGACTCGCAGCGGTACCCAAGGAACATTTAGTTCTTCTTCACCCTTCAAGTCCCGGAATGGTGCAGCTTCGGAATTCAGATGAAAGGACCCTCTGGAAGACTCTCCGACTGGCCGCCCCCAAAGCTATCCTCTTCGTCGTAGAAGACGAAGCAGCAAGGCAATGGTTAACGTTTCTCCTTCGCTCTTTCGATTTCCCACACCTCGAACTCGTTGACATTTGGATAGCGGGCGACTCGAGCAAGGTCCGCCAGGCTGCTCTATTTCCCGATAAATGCAGAGGCGCGACGATGTCAATCTGGGGAGTGCTCGACGGAGACGAGCGAGAAAAAGCGAAGGCCAAGGGGAACATTATTTTTCTGCCGGGAAAGGTGAGTCCCGAACAAGTCATACTGGACACACTGACAAGTGAGTCAATCGAGATTAACGGCATCGCCAGGTCTAAGGCACAAGAGATGCTTGCCGCACATGAGGGAGAAAACCCTCATGATGCCATTCTTGCGATTGCATCTGATGCAGGACTTGCAGTCGCCGCGTTTCGTCACGCTACCCTTAATACATGGTTGAAGGAAACCGAAGACGGGCAAGCTGCGGCAGCAGAATTTATTGAATCTTTGAACCAAGTTAAACTTCCCGAATTGCGCCCTGACTTATGAGTTTCACGCTTACACGAGCCCGACACCTTTGATTAGAATGATCCATTCTTACATGCTATTCACAGCTCCGCTAGCCAACAACGACACTCAAGCTCAGCCACAAACCCAGGCGAATTCGAGTTCGCGATAGGCCACAGAACGCAGACACTCGCCGCGCGCGCTACCGAACTCCTCACACCCTTACATCGCTCGAATCCGAGCATGACACGGCAACCTAAGGTGATCTGTCAAAAGTTCACCAGCGTAAGTAACCGACTTTCGTCAGGATGCAGATAACGCTGCGTCGTCGTAAGCGATCCGTGGCCCGCGATCTTCCGGAGGTGGTGTAACGGTACGCCAGCGTCCGCCATCCAAGTCAGCCCAGTGTGCCGCAAGTCGTGACGCCGAAGATGGTCGTGGCCGAGTTTCGACACGACCTCGTCCCACGAAGTCGCGTCGCGGAGGACTGCCGTGGTAATGCGGCCGCCACGTGGGCCTCGGAATAGTCGGCCATCGGGGTCGCGATCGGCAGAGACGATACGACGGGCGACTAACTCTCGGATGTCCTCAATCAGCGGCACTGTCCGAGCCCGCTTCCCCTTCGTCCCCTTGTCCACCAGCCCGCCAGGCGACGGCGTCGTCTGCCGCCGAACCGTCCACGTCCAAGACTCGGTGTCGATGTCGCTCACCCGGCAACCCGAGACCTCTCCGATCCGGGCCGCCGTGCAGGCAGCGAACAGCACCACGTCACCCCAGCCCCGGTACTCCCCCGACGACCGCGCCACCAGGGCGTCCGCCAGCGTCGTGAGCGAGACCCAGTCAGGCAGCGCCAACGACCGCGGATCGTCCAACTCGTCCTCGGCGCGCTTGTACTCCTGCTGCCAGCCGGTCACCCGGGCCGGGTTCCTGTCGATGATGCCGTCCCGAAGCGCCTGCTCCATGACCCTGACCAGCACCGCGATGCTGTTCTTCACCGTCGACCGGCTGCACTCATCCGCAATCCACGCGTGAACCGCCCGGTCGACCGCCCCGTTCGTGATCATGCTGACCGGCAGGTGCCCCAGCGTCGGGACGACCCGCTTCCGCCAGCCGGCCAAGTACGGATCGGTGGTCTTGGCCTCCAGCCCCCGCAGAGCGAACGTCATGTTCGTTGTCCCGTAGTCGGCCAGCTTCATCGTCGCCGTGTTCGGATCGACGCCTTGAGCTGCGGCACGCTCCATCCGGGTGATCCAGTCGCGCGCCTCGTCCTCGGACGCGAACGCCTCCGACTTGCTCGGACGCCTCTTCGTCACCGGGTCGACCCACCGCACCCGAGCGCGGTACGGACTCGCCCGCCCAGGCCGGTACTCGACATCAGATGACAACGAGACGCCGAGCGGAAGCCGCACATCGCCGGCCATCACGCGGCCGCCTGACCTGGATCAACGCGCCTACTCCGTAGCCACGCTTCGATGTCCGACGCGCTATACACGGTCACCCGTTCGGAGAGCTGAACGAAGGGCGGTCCCTGCGGAGGCCGGGACGTTCGCCACCTCCGCACCGTCGACGGATCAACGCCGAGCAGGGCGCCCAACTCCTCAGTCGTGAGCCACCGCCCATCCACCAGTCGCAGTTCCACGTCCGCTCCCCTCCTAGGCCGCGAGCTCGGTTGCCGAAGTTTCTGGAGGTCTCTCCGCCGCCAGTAGCGCCCGGTCGTACTCGGCCTTCCACGTGATCCGCTCCGCGATCGCGCGCATCACCAGGTGCGACCGAGGCGGGACCTGCGGGTCTCCGGGCTCGACCTTGCGCCAGACCTGCTGTGTTCGGTCGGCCTCCGGCTTCTCGATCCCGACCGCCGCGAGCGCCTGGAGCACGAACGCCCGCCGGTCGGCTTTGTGATCGAGGAGCGTCTTGCCCGACCACTTCCGCGAGACCAGGACACGGCGGCCAGGCAGACCGAGCGTGGTCCGGCGGTGAGCCCGGCCCTTGCAACGCCCCGGGGTGGTCTTGCCCGTGACGCCCTTGGGCTGGACGCCGTAGAGCAACCAGACCGCGCAGCGCGGCGAGCATGGCGTGACCGACAGCTCGGCATATAGCCGGTCGTGATGATCGGCCTGGGCAGCGCTGTCTGCCTCGACGACTTCCCCGGTGGACTTCGTCAGATACTTGGTCAGGTAGCCGATGTGGCGGCCGGCTTCTTCGGTGCCGCCGAGGATGCCCTTCGAGTGCACCTGACGCCCGAACCGGACGACGTGCGCCGGCCGCTCGACCGCCTCCACCGCGTCGTCCCACCGGGTCAGCGGCCGACGCGTCTCCGGGTCGACGAAGCCAGCCTCCGGGCCATCCCAGACCGGCAGGCGGTCGGTGTAGACGATCTCGTCATGTGCCGGCCACCAGACCTGGTGGTATGTGGCTTCGGTGACCTGGCGGATCACGTCGTGCGGCACCGAGCCCCGGATAGCGGCGTGTAGGTGCGGAGCGGCCCGACGCTGGGGCTCGACGGTGGCGAAGTACTGCGCGTCCCAGCCGACGACCCGGCGCAGGTTCTGCCACCACCGATCCACCAGCGCGGCGAAGTGCACCGCATCCCGAGCGGCCCGCCGGTAGTCGTACCGGGACCGGTCGACCGGAGCACCGTCACCGCGGACTGGCCCGTAGGTGTCGCAGGTCAGCGTCACGAACATCGACGGCCGGAACTTCCCCGCGTACTCCCGGCCCACGGTGGTCTTCGCGACCTTTCGCCGAGGAAGATTCGGCGTGTCCTGCCTGCGCTTGGTCGACCGCTTCACGGCAGGTTTGGCCGGGACATCGAGGACGGGCAGTCGGCCCCGCATCCCGAGTTGCCGAAGTTCCGCATCGACCCCGGCGACCTCCTCCCGCAGCTCCTCGGCCTCGGCCTGGTCGTGCTCGACCACCTCCCGGTAGGCCGCGACCAGGTCCGCGCGGTAGGTCAGCAGCTCCTTGTGGTCCTCCGATGGCGGCTCGGCTGTGAGGCTGGGTTCTTCGGTCATGTGCCAGCCTTCGCGGCACTGGACCTGCCGCAGCGCCTTCGCCTTCCGAGCGCAGGGCAGACAGACCGACTCGACAGTGGACCCACAGGGCACCGGGACGTACCGAAGTTCGCCGGTCGTAGTGTCCCCCACCTCCATCGTGAATGGACGGACACAGACCCCGTGTTTCTCCGCTGTCGCCCGGATGACGTCAGCAGCCAGCGGCGTCCGCATCCGCTCTGCACGTGTCTCACCCATCAGGCCGCCACCTCCCCCGGCGAGGACCAACCCCGCAGAAGGAACACCGGCATGTCCTGCTTCGCTCCGGCCGGGAGGTCCGGGAACGTGCTCGGCTCAAACCGCACCACGCCGAACACCACGACCGGGATGCCGCACGGCGTCCGGCCGCTGATCGACAGGTGCACCCACCGCCCGTCGACCAGCCGCCACAGCCGAGCCGAGACGTCCTCGAGCGTCTGCGTCCACACCAGCAACGCGTGCGCGACCTCCGGCAGCCCGTCCACGTCGAGCTGAACCGTGATCGGACTGGACCAGGCATTGACGTCGACCGACGCGGCCGGCGGCAGCTGGTGGGAGTCCAGGTGGTCACGGATGGCGTCGAGGAAGATCATCAGCCGGTTCACGCGGCTACCCCCTCACCGCCGTGTCGCAGATCCGCGACACCCCCGTTGGTCACGTACGCCTCCAGCGCCTTGACCGTGCTGTCGGAGACCCAGCCTGCGCGGATGCGCAGCGGTTCGCGGATGCCTTCGCCCCAGACGTAGCCCACGCCGGCCTCCGAGTCGCCGATGCGGTTCGCCCACGCCCCGCGCTCGTACGCGCCGTCACCGAGCACCATCCCGACGTGCGTCTTCGAGGTCACACGCAGGCACACACGACGCGTGAACAGCTCCCGCACGGGGACGGTGTCCTTAGTGGGCTCCTGGACGTAGCCGCGGACCGAGATCCCTAGTGCCCGGCCTTGGGTGGTGAGCAGCGCGACACGCTCCACAATGGCCTCACGGGTCTTGCGGTCGGTGTACTTCGTGAGTGCGCCGATCTCATCGAACTCCAGCAGCTCCAACGGATACTCCGTCGACACCGGAATGGTCCGGAGCCGACCAGCGAACGCGCGCTTGCGCGATTCCGTCTCCTCCACCAGGCCGTCAAGCAGCTCGACCGCGTCCTTACCGCCCACGGCGTAGCGGGAGAAGATCCCGCGCCCGTAGGCCAGTTCCATGCCCTTCGGGTCGATCCCGGACATCCGTACCACCCCAGCCCGGATCGCCGACGCTGCCGCGACGAGCGGGCACCACATCACTGAGTTCTTGCCCGCCCCGGAGGCACCGGCGGTCAGGCAGTGCGCGCCAGAGCCGAGCAGCGGGACACGCCAATCACGCCCGTACTCGGTCCGCCCCGCCCACACGTTACGCAGGTCCACACCGGATGAGTCGACGCCGTCCGGGACCTGCGGGCCGGCCACCCCACCGCCAAGCAGGTCACGGCGCTGAAAGTCGATCGACACAACGTTGGGGGCTAGCTCACGAACCTGGCAGCGAGCAACCTTCCGCGCCACAGCCAGCGCCCGAGCAGCATCGTCGAAGTCCTCCGGCTTCTGGCCTGCCACCAGCTCTACGCGCACCTCATCCCACGACGCGCCGGAACGGACGCCGAGCACCTTGGGCAGCCGCGCGCTCGCCCGGTTCGACGTCGAGCGGGACAGTGCGCGTCGACGGCCGACGAGGTTCACGTTCACCACCACCGGCAGCGCCTCGTCCCGCACCGACAGGCCGCAGGCGTGCAGCCACTCCGGCAGCTTCCGTCCGTAGACCGCCCACCGGGCCCACCAGGAGCGCAGAAACCGCCAGCACCACTGGTCGAAGGAGACGGCGTCGATGAGCCGCCACGTCACCAGGACCACCGCGATGCTGCCAACGATGATCGCCAGAGAGAGCCAGCCGAGAAGCTGGCACCACACGAACACCGCGATCACGGTGAGGCTGGTCCGCCACCGCGTCAGCACTTGCGCGAGCATCCAGAGCACGGCCTTGCACAGCCACCACAGCGCCACGAACACCACGGCCGCCGCAGCTACAGTTTCCACCACGGACGCCAAGGCGCGGCCGACCTTGTGCAGCACCCACACACCGAGCCCCAGCCCGGCCAGGGCCACTACCGCGAAGCCGGGAGACATCACCGACCACCCCGCTTCACGTCGAGGTCCAGCGGCAGCATTCCTAAGCAGGGAGCGCACTGCGTCTCGCCGGGCAGCAATTTGGCGAATCGTTTGCAGGAGGCGCAGCGCGTTCGGGTGACCCCCGTTGACGCTCGCCCGTTGTCATCGTTTAGCGTTGTCATTGTTCACTTCCGCTGGTTGTGGACAGCGCAGGAGCGGCAAGGTTGGTAGCCAGGTTCCGCTTCTGCGCCTTACGGATCACACGCACCCACATCAGGACGTGCTTCAACGCCGCACGTCATAGCGTGCGTTTTTCGCTGATACTGTTGACTTTCCGGTCGTCTACATGCGACTAGTCAGTGGACTTCCCTTCCGCCTGAAGTTCCGCCGAGATCTCACCCGCCTGCCGCTCCTCGTACCCGGCCCAGTACAGCGCCTCGTGGTGATGACCCCGGTCGACGTCCGCGATCATCTTGTACAACCGCGCGTTGCCGAGCCGGAACGCCAGCCAGACCGACGGGCTCGCGTTGTTCGCTGGCCGGCGGTCCATCACGACCTCGTGCGCTTCCCGCAGCGTCTTCGGCTCAGCCTTCCTCACGATCACGCCTCTCCGCGCGGGCTTCCAGCAGCGCCGCCAGGTCCTCGGCGTGGTCGCGGAGCCGGCGCAGGAACACCACGCAATCCGGCCACGCTTCCCGGTCCTGCGGCGGCACCAACATCAGCACGAAGGGCGCGCCGGCCAGCACCAGAACCGGCGGGGCCGACAGATCCGGGCCAGTCTCCTCCACCGTCACCTCGATACCCGGACCCACCGCCCAGCGGACGCCCAGCCCGTCCATCACCGCCGTGTCCTGCTTCACTCGCCCAATCCCTTGCCAACTCGGCGAACCCCTCGGCCGCCGACTCCAACGCGGCCACACACCACCACGGCAACCCACGCGCCTGCGCCAGCTCGTGCCACGCCCGCGACACCCGCCGAGCAGCATTGGCCGTGTTGGTGGCACTCATCGGCGACAGGACCGCACGCCCGTGTTCCCACGCGGCCATGTAGTCCCGATACGCCCGCTCCCACGCCTCGACTCGCTCGCGGAAGCCCATCGCGGTCACGCGGCCTTCGGCGTCTCACCGGACCCACCGGACCGGGACGCCTTGCTCGCGGCCTGCTTGAACCCGGTCGCGCGGAACACGTAGGACTGGTACTTGAACTCGCCCTGCCCCGCCACGCGCGGTTCCGCCGTCAGGCCGTCCAGCTCGATCGGCCGCATTCCCGGCAGCGCCTCCGTCGTGGTCGGGACCGGCTGCACGTCGGCGAGAAGCGTGATCTCGAACGATGCCCGCTTCGCGCGGGTCTCGGCCGGGTCGGTGACCATGACCTTCCACTGGCGCTTACCGGTCACCTCGTCAACCCGCTGCCGCACCGGACGGTTGGCGGCCCGGTCCTCACGCGACTGGTACTCGTTGTCGGGCGACACTTCGCCCACCATGACGAGGCCCTGGGTGAACGCGTCGTCGAAGTCGATGCCGAACCGGTGTCCTTTGTCGATAGCCATGCTGAATTCCCTTGCTCGTATGGGTTTCTTGCGCTTAGTCGCGCTCTTCCGACCACTGGTCGCCGACAGGAGAGGAGTAGGTGCGGGTGCGATTTTGCGTCTCGCACCACTCGCCGAACTCGTTTGCGGCCACGGCGAGGCTCCGCGCGAACCGTGCGGTGTCCATCAGGCCGCCGATCCGAGCCGGTACCTGGATCATGATCGCGGTTTCATCGCCCCCGGCCACCAGCTGGCGGACTCCCGGGGAAGGCGATACGACGGCAGCGTCGTATCCGACGAGGGGCTGAATCACCACGTGAATGCCCATGTGTGCGCTCCCGATGTCTCGGCTTGAGCGCGTCCGATTGGGCGCGCTGAGACCAGGAGACACCCGGGTAAGGAAGATCACCCGGACAAACTGTCCGGGTCGGTTCTAGCGGTCGGCCGGAACGGCCTTCTCGATCGCGTCCAGCATGACTGACCAGGGCAGATCCCGACCAGGAGCAGACCGCGGTTCATGCAGCGGCCAGACATCTTCACCGTAGAGCAGGTCCACACCGACCCTCTTGAGGTTCTCGATGTGCGTGGTCCAGGCCGGCTGGCGTGCGTGGGCCGCGTTGACGCGCGGGAACACGATCACCGGCAGATTCAGCGTCCCGATCGCCTCGTTGACCTGTGTCAACGCTTGATTGTCGGCGATGCCGAGAGACATCTTCGCCACCATGTTCGCCGAGGCCGGCGCCACCAGGTAACAGCTCGGAGCGGGGTGTGGGCTCTTCTGCGACGGCGACCGGGGCTCGACCCGCACCGGGTAGCCAGTGGCTTGCTCGATCTCGTCAAGCTGCCCGGTCTCGGCCAGCCAGCGGCCAGCGGTGGGCGTCAGGGTGACCGCGACCGTCCAGCCCTCCTTCTGGGCAGGCTTGATCAGACGCGGAAGCAGGTGTTCAACCCCGCCGGCCCCGGAGGCGACCAGCCCGAGAACTCGCGACATACGGCTACCTCACCGCGCCACAGCGCTCAGCCAGCGCGAGCAGCGCCGAGGACTTGCTGGCCGTGGCCGGGGCACGCCGGTACATGGACCGCACGACCTCACGGACCATGGTGTTGTGCCGGACGATGGTCGGCGACTTCTGCTCGGCCTGCAGGAGGACTTGAAGGGCGTCGTCGTCCTTGGCGAGCAGACTCAGTGCTCGGGCGAAGTCGATCAGATGCGTGACCTGGCGTTCCACCGGCAAGTGATCGACGTTGACGCGCGGCGCGGTCTCGATGACCTGGCTAACGTCGCCGAGGTCCAGGGCGGCGGACAGCCGGTGGAGCTCGACGTTGGCCGGCCCGAACCCGGTCTGCCAGTGGTTGGCGTCCACGCCCAGCTGGTCAGCGGCGGTTTTCGCGTGGCCGAGGAGGTCGTTCGCAGTGGTTCGATCCTGGTGTCGCGCCGCCGCGACAGCCGTGCGGAGGTAGAGCATCCCGTACAGACTCAGCGCAGCCGGATCACCCTCAGCCATCCTCGGCAGCAGCCACCTCGCCGCGACGTCGCCCAGCTCAAGCGCATCATCGAACCGACCCACGGCCAAGAGCGCGTGCGTGCCGGACCGCGCAGCCGAGGCCAAGACCAGCGGATCATCAGAGTCGTCCGCAGCCTGCATGGCTCGCTCGGCCGCGATCCAGGCAAGGTCAGCTTCACCGATCTTGCTCAGCGTGGTTGCGGCCAGGTGGTGCACCCGCGCCGAGATTGCCGCGCAGGTCCGCTTGTACCCTGAGTCGTCCGACGAGGCCGCTTCCATCGCCTGCGTCGTCTTGATCAGCCCGGGCAGCGCGGTGACAACTCGCCCGAGGTCACCCTTTTGATAGCTCGACCAGGCACCTTCCACCAACTGGCGGACCGGCTGCGGGTCGATGTACTCGGGCGACATCGCCGAGGAGAACAGCGTCCGCGACAGCCGACGGGGAGCCATCAGCGCGTCTCGGATCGCCGGGACGTCGTCGCGCTTGTCCTGCTCTTCCATCAGCACGGGTTCGCCGAGCAGGTCACCCAGGGTCACCCTCAGCGCCCGCGCAAGGTCGGCCAGCACGTCCAAGCGGCGGATGTCCCGCTCACCGCGCTCGATCTTGCTCAACCAGTCCTCGGTACGGCCCACCAGGTCAGCAAGAACCGCCTGCGACAGCCCACGCCGCCGCCGGTAGAACGCGATCCGCTCACCGATGCTGAGCTGGTCACCCGCGCCACGCATGACCTCAGGTTAACAGGAATGACTTGGACCCGCATGCGCTAAGATAGGAATCAATTAGTCTAATCTGCAACTATATCTCTACAACAGAACTCTATGACCTTTCAACACTTCTCACCCACCATTCACTCAAAGGCGGCCGCTCGTTTGAGTGATATATTTCAGAGTAGTCGTTCTTGAAAAGAGTATTTATCGGAGGCACATTCCAAGTCGATTTGTCGCCCGCAAGCCAGCGATCATGCCAGTCGCGCTCCTTCCTTGAATCTACGCGCCACTCAGATCTAATAGACACGCCGTCAAGTTCTTTTTGAAAACGCCGAAAGTCCTTCATAGAGCGGTCCGTCAGAACACTTTCCGAGTCGCCGGAAAGGATGCGAATCTCAACGACCCTTTCAAATTCTAACTCTTCGGCTAGCTCCTCAAGCGCTCGCACATGAAAATGCGGATCCGCCCACCAGACAACCCCGCTAAGGGTTCTAATGATTCGACGCAACCTCACAACATTAAGAAAAGGAGTCTTCGGCGAGATCATTGCTGCGATCGCGTCAATCTCACCCGCCAGCGGAGCGTCCGCCGAAACACTAAGCAGTCGAATTGTCTTCATCTTCTTTGAGTAAGCGATAATCTTTAACTGGTTCATCCAGCTAAAGAACGGACGCAAGTCTTCAATCCTTGTGCCAATTGATACGCAGCGGTGCTGCAGCAGAAGATCCAGCACGCCAGACTCCGGAACTGGCCCGAGCCCCTTCAACTCTTGCTCTACCACTTGAATTGGGTTAAACCGACGAAGAGCGGAGGCCAACTCCTTTAGAGAGTCTTCTTTTCGCCCCAACACCCACCGAAGCTTAAATAATGCCTGCCCAGCAGATGTCAACTCGCCTGCGTCATATAGGCCGCTTCTAGTCAAGATAAAAGACGAGCTTTGCCCAATCGTCTCCCCGACCGCCACATCCCTAACCGAGTCAAGAATTGCATCAATGGGATAGTTGATAATGACGCTGTCATCTAGGGAGTCCTCGATCATCGAGCAATTCCCAGAGCATGGAGGATTGAGATAACTTCGTCGGCACGATACTTTGACAAATCAAGACTAATAGATAGCGAGATATTACCCGCCCCCTCAGTCGTCAAGTCCCGATCCTTGAAGTCGCCCGGCAGACGCTTCCGTAAAGTGATCGCCTCACCATCGGATCGCCCTTCACTTTCACCGCCGACGAGGTCCTCGTTCACCTCAGCAATTTCATCCTCCTCGGCAAAGGCCGCATCGATCTCAGCTTCGTCGTCAAGATCACCTTCATTAGAGTCGAGCCGGGAATCTTGACCAGACATCTCCGTAACGTCGGCTTTACTACCGCCACTACTAGCATGAACAATATTGTTCTCGTCGATCATCTTTGCATGCACAAGCGACTTGATGAACGCGGACGCAGCAATCTTGGCAAAATCTTCTTTCTTGCCATAGTCGAACTGAAGTCGAGAGGCGAGACTGCCAACCTCAGGAACAGTCGTACCCTCGAACGCGTCAACAAGCTCCTTATAAGCTTTCAGGTTCATTAGGGCGACACGCCGCGCTTGCTCTTGCCCCAAAGGATTAGATTCATTCACAAGCTGTTGCCCGAGGGAACTAAGTCCAATCTGATCTCCGTCACGATCAATCAACTGAAAGCCTTTTAGCACCGCTATCTTTCGATCCCATCCACCTCCCGAAGCACTCTTCAGCCCCATCTCCTTCGCGAATGCTGCTTTTGATGTCTTTGCAAGACGCGCAACGCGCCAGAGGTCTTTGGCCATGGACTCTGCCTCAGGGAGGCCTACCGCGGGAAGACCTCTCTTAACCCCCAAATTCGGGGAAGGCTTTTTAACATCTACACTTTCGGACGACTCAGACATAATCTTTACCTGCTCCGGTCGATATATTTGCCGAATTTGGCTCTATGGGATCAAGGGCGCGCCGCCGGTGGCGGCGCGCCTGTCGCCTATGTAGCCCCTCGCCTGGGCAGCCGCATCCGCTTCCGACACGGCGGGCTGCCGCTCCGCTTCGCCCGCCGGCCGGGCGGTGCGGCCGCCAGCGGGTCACCTGGCGCAGCGCCGCGCGGCGGCATACGAGTCCCTGAGCGATCCCGGCCTCCTCGACGAGCTACGAGCGGTGTGACATTCGGGTCGCTTGGGAGTCGATCTCCGTTACGCACCGTCGTTAGGGACCTCCATCCCGAAGCCTGATCGTGACAACGGCCGGTAGCACCGCGTCAAGACGGGAAAGCGTGTCTTGACCCGGCGCCACCGGCCGCGTGCTGGCTTCGTATCGGGATGCAGGGCAGGGTATGGCTGGGGTCCGCCAGGCCGTCAGAGGTCAGGAAGAGGCGGGCAACCGCGAGAACTGATGACAGACAAACCGCAGCTCAGCGTACCTAAGAGGCAGAGACGCCGAGATGCAGAAGAACCCCGGAGCAGATCATCGCGATCTAATCGGCCAAGCCCGACCTTGGGGACCACCAGGGGACCACACGTCGTGCCTGCCGGTGAACGACCAGGCATTTCTGACACGCCAGTTGATCACGCGCACGGGCCCTGAGCTGCGAAAACCCCGACTCCCCCGTCCTGGGGGTCAAGGGGTCGCAGGTTCGAATCCTGTCAGCCCGACCGGATCGGCCACCTTTACGCAGGTAGAGGTGGCCTTTTTCATGTCCACGCTCGTTTCAGCCGTCGTCGGCGTGCTCCGCGCGGCGGGCCCGAGGGAGGCTGCCACCCCATGAGTTTTGATCTCTACATCTGGCGGGAACGGCACCCGATCACCGATGAGCGCGCCGCCGAGCTTTGTCGGCAGCTTGGGGACGGCCGCGATGACGTGGTCGATCCCGACGCCCGGGTCTTGGCTTTCCGCGACGAACTGGCAGGCCGTTTTCCCGACCTGGAAAGCCTCAGTGTCGACGAGCTCGAGTCCTCGCCCTGGGCCATGAGCCCGGATGCGACGCCGCGTCGGGTGATCCTCTGCATGAGCTGGTCCCGTCTCGATGGGGCCGTGTCGTTCGTCCTCGAGCTCGCCGGCCGGCATGGTCTGGTCTGCTTCGACCCGCAGAGCCAGCGGGTCCACAACCCCCAGACCGCCGCAGCCGGCGGTCTGCGGCTGCAGTGCTGTGACGGCAGCCGGATCGACGATCCCAGCCGGGATGATCTGCACCTGCACCTTCGCCGGCTCTCCGCGGAGAACTGGCACGCCACTCTGGAACGCCGGCCTGGCTGGTTCGTGCAGGTCGGCATCGGCCAGTACGCCGGGAACGTGCCCCCGGGGAAGTTCGCGGTGGAGTACCGGGAGGGCGAACCCGATCTGCACTACCGCGTCCTCGTCGGCACCCTCGACGAGGTCATGGCCGTCTTCGACGGATTCGCCGTCGGTGACGAGGCGTGGAAGACGACCCATCCCTGGACGAAATACTGACGCCTGGCGCGCCATCGACGCTGCCGGGCGT
Source organism: Amycolatopsis sp. NBC_01307 (assembly GCF_035975215.1). NCBI lineage: Bacteria > Bacillati > Actinomycetota > Actinomycetes > Pseudonocardiales > Pseudonocardiaceae > Amycolatopsis > Amycolatopsis sp. NBC_01307. The sequence continues at coordinate 3,457,118 of NZ_CP108403.1, forward strand.
CAAAACAGCACGCGGGATCCGTGCGACCGCGTCCAACTGTCGCGACGACTCAACCGGGAGCGGGAGTCGGGCGTGTGGGGTGCAGGGAACCGCGCGGCTGAAGGCGCGTGGTGGATGGGGAGGACACGAAATGACCAAGATCGCCGCGACGTTGCTGGCCGTCATCGCTCTGGGACTGGGACTTGCTCCTGCTGCTACCGCTCAGGAAGGCGCGAGTCTCGAGGTCTATCCGACCGAGGTGCGACCCGGGGCCATCTTCGGGACCGGTATCCGTGGCGTGTGCGAGACCTACTCGGACGTCACCTCGGATGGGTTCGCCGCGCCCGTTCAGCTGGCCGGGAATCCCGACGAATTGTGGGCGACCGGCGACGCCGTTCGCACGCCGGGGACCTACACCGTGACCGCGACCTGTGATTCCGAGGTCTTGACCACCACCTTCACGGTTCTTCCCCACCAGCCGCCGTCCTGGTGGCTCTCCCCGATCGACGTGCAGCCCGGCGGGGAGATCTGGGGTGGGTCGGACATCATCAGCGGGTGCCCCGGCGGGCCGGTCGGGCCCGTTACTTCGCCCGGCTTCGCCGCCCCGCTGCAATTCACCACGGGCGGGAACTTCGGGCGATTCAGCGGGAAGACCACCGCCGGCGCTACTCCCGGGACCTACACCGCGACCCTGCAGTGCGCCGGCACGCCGATCATCGGCACGCTGCACTTCACGGTGGCCGCCGGCTGATCCGGCTCGTTGTGTGCCACAGGCCGCCGTCGGGCGGCTTGCGGCTCACTCGCCGAGAACGTTCCCATGCCGACTGACGGGGTCATTCCCAGAGCAGAATCTCTTTGCGTCCAGGGTGCTTGCCGCCGCGCATTGCGAAACGCGTCAGGCGTGGCCTGACAAGGTCAGTGAACCCAGGAACGATGACGTCCAGCCCGACAGTTCCTCCAGGCGGGACATCAAACCCTCGATTTCCGCCCATCGGCGGTGTTCTCGCTCCAGATCCGGGACCAGGGAGTCGCCTACCAACAGCAGTAACGTGGCTATCTCGTACGCTACGTCCGCCAGCTGCAGGAACGGGCGGTACTCCGGCTCCGTCCCGGTGCCGTGGCAGGACGCCCACGAGCGGGCGGCGTGGCCGGTCAAGCGGCAGGTCTCCTCGATCGTCGCGCGCAGGGTGGAGCGGCGGGATGTCGGCGATGGTTCCAGCAGCGGGGCTATGTTCCAGGCCACCGACAGCAGGCAGCACCCCGCGTCGTCCATCGAGTTGTTCATCACGCGACGTACTTTGCTCAGCGACCCGCACATGAAAGGCGTTGCGACTCGCCCTTTCACCCCTTCGTGTGGGAAGTTGACCCGGCCGTGAGCATCGGGATCGAGATGAAGTCCGCCAGTGCTTGCTGGCCTGCCGCGTTCGCGTGGATTCCGTCGCCGTTGTCGTACGCCGGGTTGATGCTGTTCGGATTCAGCGGGTCCTTCAGGACCTCGTCGAAGTCCAGGATGCCCGTGCACAGGCCGCCGCAGGTGTTCCAGCGTTCTACGAACAGTGCTATCTCGTGGCGATCCAGGTTGTTCTTGTCGCTGTAGCCCGGACGTGGGGTGCTCGGGGTGACGTAGACAGCGATACCCGCCGCGCGGAGGCGGGCGAAGACCGCTCGGTAGCTGTCCAGGACCGCCGTCGCGTCGCAGCCGTACGCCAGGTCGTTCGTTCCGTAGTAGTAGATCACCGACTTGACGCCGTGCAGGGCCAGGACGTCGCGGTCCAGGCGGCTCGCGGCGTCCAGGCCGACTACCCCCGGCGGGATGTTCGGGCACGTAGGAGCGCTCGTCGTTCCCGAGACTCCCGCGTTGGCGACGGCCAGGCCCGAACTGGCGGCTCGACGCGCCAGGTCGTCCGTCCAGCGGCGGTCGGCGCCCAGCTGGGTGCAGCCGGGGCCGCAGTTCGTGCTGCCTATTCCGTCGACCACCGAGCTGCCGAACGGGACCACCGTGCCCTTCAGCGCCGTGTTGTGCACGTCCACCGCGCTGACGACGTAAGTGGAGCCCACCGTCTGCGCGAATGCCGAACCGCCGGCGTCACCAGTGTGGTCCCCCGCGCCGGCAGCCGTCAGGTAGTTGTCGCGCAGGGCCGCGCCGTGGCGGCCGACCACCGCCGTGCCCGGTACCGACATGCTCACGGCCAGGTTCGTGTCCGGCCTGGTGGTCAGGCGCAGCTCGTCGCTCCACGCCTCTCCCCCGGCCGGGATGGTGACCGCGCGGGCGCCCGCGAAGGTGAGGTCGCGGGGCGCGGTCACCGCCGCTCCACCCGCGCTCACGCCCGCCGTGGCGTGGGCCACCGACAGCGGGCCCGTGCCGAACGTGTTCTGCAGGCGGACGCGGATCGCGTCGCCGCCCTGGCTCAGGTGGGTGATCATCCGCAGGGACTGCGCGTTCAACGGGGTGTCCGCGCGGCCGTCCTGCGACTGGGCCCACGAGGTGAACCACGCCTGTCCGGCTCCCGCGGCGACCGGCGCCGCCGCGAACGCCAGGGCCGAAACCGCCGCCAGAACCGCCACCTTGCCGCGCACAGGCACCTCCGTAGTCCACAAAGGACGAAACGAAAACCGTGACAGTACCGAGAATAGGGAGCCGCTCCCGCGCGGACAACAGCGCGGGGGCGGTCCTGTCCGATCTTGTCAGCCGGCGGCGCGCTCGATCAGGTCGGCGATCGCGACGGGCTGGGACGCCAGCGACGCGTGCCCGGACTCGAGCTCGATCGTCTCGCGGGCGCCGATGCGGGCGGCCATGCGGCGCTGGTTGTCCGGGGCGATCATCCGGTCCTGGGCCGAAACCTGGTACCAGGACGGCTTCCGCTTCCACGCCGGGTCCGTCACCGGGTCGCCGAACGTCGAGCCGACCGGCGCCTTCTGCGTGACGGCCATGACCCGGGCCTCGTCCTCGGGCAGGTCCTGGCAGAAGCTCTCGTGGAACTTGTCCTGCGCGATCCACAGGTAGCCGTCGGAGTCCGGCGCGATGTTCGCGCCGCCCGGGGCGTCGTGGCCCTCGCTGACCGTCGCCAGGCTCTCCCCCGCGTCGGGCGCGAACGCCGCGACGTACACCAGGCCCGTCACGTTCGGCAGCGTCCCGGCCTCGGTGATGACGGCGCCGCCGTACGAGTGGCCGACCAGCAGCACCGGCCCGTCGACCTGCGCGACCATCTGCCGGGTGCGGGCCGCGTCGGCGGCCAGCGACGTCAGCGGGTTCTCGACCGCGTGCAGCGACCCGAAACCGCGCTTGTCCAGCTCTCCGATGACCTTCGCCCAGTGCGCGGCGCCACCCCAGAAGCCGTGGACCAGCACCACCGTCGGCTTGGCAGACATGATGGGGTTTCCTCCTCGATCAGGCGCGCCGGGTCCGCTCGTGCGGACTCGCTCGCGCATACTGCCTTCGCAGCCTATGAGGAGGTTCGAGCAAGAACCATGGCCCAGAGACCGGAAAACTTTGCCGATTCACCGCCGCTGCCCGCGTACGGCGAGCAGGACGCCCTCTCCGACGTCCTGCAGGCCATCCACCTGCAGGGCGGCGACGTGCGCCGGCACACCGACGTCGTCGAGCGCTATCCCGCCGGGACGCGGTCGCTGCACCTCGTGGGCTCCGGGCGCGTCCGCCTCGACGTCGAGGGCGAGGCACCCGTCGAGCTGAACCACGGCGACATGGCGCTGCTCGCCCGCGGTGACGCGCACGTCGTCCGACCGGCGCCGGCCGCGGACTGGGTGACCGGCGAGTTCCTCGTCGAAACCGTGGTCGCCGCGCCGCTGCTCGGTGTTCTCCCCGCGGCGATCGTGATCCGCGGCGACGCCGGGACGGCGGCGTGGCTCCCGCTGAGCCGGGACCTGCTCCTGTCCGAGGTCACCCGGCCCGAGCCCGGCGCCCGCGTGATGGTGTCGCGGCTGCTCGACCTGCTCTTCATCCGCTCGCTGCGGACGTGGGCGGCCTCCGGCGACGCGGCGCACCCCGGCTGGCTGACCGCGGCGATGGACCCGGCGCTCGGACCCGCGCTCACCGCGATCCACCGCGACCCCGGCCGTGACTGGCCTGTCGACGAGCTGGCCCGGCTGACGTCGCTGTCGCGCTCGGCCTTCGCGGCCCGGTTCGCCGAGTCCGTCGGCGAGCCGCCCGGGGCGTACGTCCAGCGGCGACGGCTGGACCACGCGGCCCGCCTGCTGCGCTCGACGGGCGAGCCGGCAGGGCGGATCGCGGCCCGCGTCGGCTACGCCTCGGAGGCCGCGTTCAGCCGGGCCTTCTCCCGCGCGTACGGGAGTTCGCCCCGGGCCTGGCGCGGCGCCGCCGGTTCCGGTTCGATGGACCGATGAGCAAGGTGAAACTGCGGGCCGTGCGTGACACCGTGAAGCCGGACGGCGCCCTCTTCGGCGACCCCTACGAGACGCCGGACGGGACGACGGTCATCCCGGTGAGCAACCCGGTCGGGGTGTTCGTGATCCACGACGGCCACGTCAAGTGGGAAGCCGCGGTCGACACCACCCGCGTCCTCCTGATCGGGGCCATGACCGGCCTGATGGCCGCGACGCTCGGCACCCTCGCCGTGCTGCGCAAGCCGCCGTGGCCGGACGTCGTCATCCGGAGGACGCGCTAGGCCGCCTGACCCTTCGCCAGCGCTTCGACGCGGCCGATCGGGCCGTTGTAGTAGTTCTGGTCGCCCGGCAGGCCGCCGCCGCGGGCGAACTGCCAGATGCTCTGCTTGTCCCAGCCGGCCGGCAGCTCGCCGACGTCCGCGCCGTACCGGGCCAGCCACAGCGGGTTCGTGTTCCCGAACCCGTTCGCGTTGCCGGTGCAGGTCTTCCACCACGCCGTGCTGGTGTAGATCAGCGCGCTGCGGTGCGCTTTCGCGAGGTAGGTGCGGGTGAAGTCGGCGATCCAGGCCGTCATGTCGGCCGGGCTCTTGCCGTAACAGACGTCGCCGTACGGGTTGTACTCGATGTCGAGCGCGCCCGGCAGCGTCGTGCCGTCGCCGCGCCAGCCGCCGCCGTTCGCGATGAAGTAGTCCGCCTGCTGGGCGCCGCTGGAGACGTCGGGGCGGGCGAAGTGGTACGCGCCGCGGATCAGGCCCGCCGCGTGCGCGCCGTCGTACTGCTGGGTGTACTGCGGGTTGACGAACCCGGTGCCCTCGGTCGCCTTGACGTAGGTGAACTTCGCCCCGCCGGCGGCCGCGGCGCCCCAGTCGACCGGACCCGTGTGCCCGCTCACGTCGTGCCCGAGCGTCTGGTCGGCGACGTCGGCGCGGGAGGTGAGCGGGCTCCCGTGAACGCCTTCGTGCGCTTCGATCTGCGTGCCCGCGAAGTTCGTGTCCGCGTGCGAGTAGTCCGGAGCGGCGTGCGCCGGTGGCACGACGACCACCGACGCGAACGCCGCGAGCGCGCCCGCCCCGGCCAGCTTCGCCAGGGGTCCGGGAACGGTTCGGCTCATCTGGGCTCCGATCTCGGTACGGCCGTACGGTGCTGGACCCATGCTGCACGCCCGTACCGGTCCCCGCGAGACTTCTGTCACCCGTCGGAGTGATCTCGGTCCTCAGAGCTCGGTCGTGATGATGGCCTCCACCAGGACTTCTCCCGTCCGGGTCAATTCCACTTTCCCCGCCCCGGAATCCAGCCGGACGAGGCCGCGATCGGCCAGGGAGCGGAACTTGCCGAGCCACGGTTCCGCGAAGAGCGACCGCCCGGGGAACCGCGAAGCGTGCACGGAATCGCGCAACGGCTGCAACGTCGTCAGCGCCATCTTCACCGCCCGCGCCTCCTGCCCGTCGGGCGTGAACCGCGTCGCCGACCCCAGCGGGATCCGGCCGGCTTCGACGGTTTCGATGTAGCGCTTGGAGTTCACGTCGGTGATCGCCTCCGACGCGCGGCAGCTCGAACTGCCGCCGAGCCCGATCGCGACCTCGGCCTCCTGCTTCTCCTGGTCGACCATGATGGACTTCCACTTCTCCGGCCCGAGGCCGTCGCGCGCGAAGTACATCGTCGGGTGCTCGGTGTAGTTCGCGGCGCGGAGGCCGTCGGTGAGCAGCTCCCGCATCTGGTACTGCTCACCGAGCGTCGGCCAGCGGTGGCCGTCGCGCACCAGCTTGTCCCGGTAGGACGGCAGCTGCCACGCGGCCGGCTTCTCGCCCGTGACGCCGGTGCGGGTGTCGCTGTAGGAGGCCAGGTGCAGCTTCGTGCACACGACGGCGGTGATCTCGTTCTCCAGCACGACGTCCAGGTCCCGGCGGACGCTGTCGAGGGTCTGGTCGAGCAGGCCGTACATCAGGTCGATGCTGACCCATTCGAAGCCGAGGCGCTGCGCGTTGCGGACGAAGTCGACGCACATCCGCGCCGAGTGCTCGCGCCCGCACAGCTCGAGGACGTGGTCGTCGAACGACTGGACGCCGCTGGACAGCTTGGTGCAGCCCAGGTCCCGCAGCAGCTCGAGCTTCGCCGGCGTGAACGTGCTGGGGTCGCCCTCGAACCGGATGGTCGTGTCCGCGGTGAACCCGAACTCTTCCCGGTAGAAGTCCAGCAGCCGCCGGATCTCCGGCTCGGGCAGCAGCGACGGCGTGCCGCCGAAGACGTTGAACTCGCCGACCTCGGCGCCCGCCAGATTCGGGACGGCGTCCAGCCACATGCGCGCTTCGCGGATGTTGAGGTCGACCCAGTGCTTCGCTTTCTCGTACGTGACCTCGGGTTTGCCCTTCACCAGCACCACCGGGTACTGGCAGAACCGGCAGCGGTAGGCGCAGGTCGGGATGTAGGACCACAGGTGGATCGGGGCGCTGGACGCCAGTTGCGCGTCGAGGTCACGCAGGAAGTCCGCGGGCGCGTAGCCGGGGACGTTGCCCGGGAACACGTGCGCCCCGAACGGGTCCTCCTGCACGTAGTCGAGCAGGTGCCGGTTTTCGGGCGCCTCCAGGACGTCGAGCACCGCGGGGCGCGGCCACGCGGGGTCGAGACCGTGCAGTGAGCCGATCGCCTCTTCGTAGGCGAGTGTCATCAGAACACCCCTCCGTTGCCGAAGTAGTTGTGGGCTTCTCCGGATTCCCGGTCTTCGCAGTAGTAGTGGACGAACTCCGCGAACCGCTCCGGCGGAACGTCCGCGAAACACGGTGGCAGCGGCGGCGGGGCGCCGATGTCCTCGCCGACGTGCTTGCGCAGGCACGCGAACAGCTCGTCGGCGAACTCCAGGTACAGCCGGTACGACGGCGTCTTGTACGCGTGGATCGGCGTGAAGTCGACGACGCGCATCCCGGCGCGGATCTCGGCGATCCGCTCGCCCAGCCGCGCGGCCAGGTCCGCGCCGAAGAACCCGATGACGGCGTCGTCCTCCAGCAGGGCCGGGGTCAGCAGCACCGGCAGGATGGTGTTCTTCGGCGTGAAGTCCTTGATGGAGAACTCCCACGCCTGCAGGGCTTCCGCCTCGGTCAGGTCGGTCTCCACGGCCGGCGCGGAGGGGCGGATGTCGCGCATGACGATGGTGCCGCCGGAGCCGTAGGCGCGGCCGGCGATGACCTCGTCGATGGCGTGGTCGACGCGCCGCGGGTTGATCTCGACGCGCGAGCGCGGCGCGTACGTGATCGCGTCGCCCCCGCCGGCGACCTTGATCCCGAAGTCCCAGTCGTCGGAGAGGTGGCTGACGAACTTGCCGTCCTGCAGCTGGTAGAAGATCTCGATGCCGCCGGCGCGCTCGTAAGCGTCGCGCTCGACCGCGAAGCCCTTGCCGTCGGGGAAGCCGCCGAACAGCGCGAACGTCACGGCGCGGCAGCGCAGCGTCCGCTGGATCGCGTCCCAGAGCCGCGGCCGGCCGGTGAAGTGGTCCGCGTTGTAGTAGTAGTCGCAGACGCCGATCGAGGCCTTGGTCGTCTCCATCGCGTCCAGGAGCTCGCTCAGCCAGTGAGCGTCGACCTGGCAGTCGGCGTCGGCGGAGACCAGGTAGAACCGCTGCGCCGGATCGGTGTCGGGCCGGTTCCGGCTGCGCGCGGCGGCGAAGTCCATGCCCGCGCGGCGCGCGCACGAGACGCCCTGCTCGGGCTCGTGGATCACGTGGACCGCCAGGTCCGGGTGCGCGGCCGCGAACTCGCGGGCCAGCGCGACGGTGTCGTCGGTCGAGTTGTTGTCGACCAGGACGACTTCGTAGCTGTCCTTGTCCAGCGACTGCTGGTCGTACAGCGTCCGCAGGACCGACCGCAGGTTCGCGGCCTCGTTGTACACCGGCAGCACGACACTCAGCCGCGTCCCGGCGCCCATCGGCGGCGGGTACAGCCGGTCGACCAGGTCGTCGACGACCTGGGTGCCGAAGCGCGCCCGCCCGAGTTCCTGGTTCACCCGCACCACTTCCGCTCGTTTCCCCTCGTCGGTGATCAGTTCGGCCACTTCGCGCGCGAACGCCGCGTCCGGCAGGTCGTTGGCCTGGATGTCCAGCACCGGCGCCCGGAACCCGGCGCTGCCGTAAACGGCGTTATACAGCTCGTAGCCGCTGGTCACGTACGGCGTCCCGGAGGCGATCGCCTCGCTGACCGGGTTGCCGTAGCTCTCGTAGTCGTAGGAGGTCAGGAAGGACACGACGCTCGCGTGCGCCAGGAGGTCCCGGACGGAGTATCGGCCGGGTGTGGTCGTGTCGTACGGCGTCAGCCAGCCGCCGAAGACGACGCGGTCGCGCACCCCGAGCCGTTCGGCCAGCCGGGTGAGGTGGACGTACTCCGCGGGTGCTTCTTCGACGTCGCCGGCCACGAACAGCCACGCGTCCGGCAGCAGCGCCAGCAGGTGCAGGTCCCGGTCGACGCGCTTCTGCGGGATGATCCGCGTGATCCGGGCCAACAGCGGAGCGTCCTCGGGGATCCCGTAGTCGCGCTTGAAACCGGCGTTGCGCGCGTCGATCTCCGCCGTGGCGATGGGGAACGTGTTGGGCAGGACGTCGAGGTTACGCAGGCCCGGCACCCACTCGAGGGTCCGCGCCCGTGCTTGTTCGTGCAGCGCGAAGTAGTGGATGTACGGCGAGTTCCGCGGCGCCGGGGTCTCGCGGTACGGGAACCGGCCGTACTTGGCGATCCCCGGTTCGCTCTGCCACATCAGGTCGTGGTCGCGCCAGAACACGAACCGGCCGAGCCGGTGCCGCGCGCCGTAGCGGTCGATCGCGCGGTAGAGGGCCTCGGTGTAGGTTGGGTTCTCCGGCAGTGTGCCGTTCTCGACCATCACCATCGTGACGCCGAGGCGTTCCCAGGTGGCGGTGATCCGGCCGGCCAGCTCGCCGGCGATCCGGTCGATCTCCGGCCGCAGCGCCGCGCCGGCCTCCCGCTGGACGACCTCGGTGAGCACCCGCTCGACGAACGGCCGGTCGTAGCCGCGGACCTGCTCGACGCCGTCGATCCGGTCGAGGACGACCCAGTCCGGCAGCAGCCCGGCCTCGTCACGGTAGGGCCGGAAGAACGCGCCCTTGTCGGCCTTGATGTCGTACCCGAGATCGAGGTGGACGCGGTGGCCCCGGGCGGAGAGCCGGGCCGCCGTCTTGAGGAACTCGACCACCACCCCGGACAGCGGAGTTCCGTCGAAGGACACGCCCCAGAGCACTGACATCGATGACGGGCTCCCGTTCTCGACTGCGGTGTCCGCTCCACCCTACGTGGCCCGGTCACCGAAACGCCGCGCGAACAGACAGCGCTTTCCCGGCGGCGAGGCGGTTGACCGGGCCCGCCCGGGCCGGCTTCGGCCGGGTGCGCCGACTCGGCTGGGCCGCCGCGTACGACGTCGTCTTCGACGGCCCGGCGTGGCCGTGGTGGCCCACGGCCGTCCCCGCCGGGCTCGTTCTCCTCGGGGTGGCCGGGGTCGTGCTCGTGATTCGGCAAAGGCGTCGGATGAAGTGACCTAAAACGATTTACACATTGGCCACCGGACAAGCACGGACGATCGCCGCTGCACCCGGTGGAGTATTGCGGTTGCGTGATCCTCTGATTACAGTCACATATCACACTGGATTGAAACGTTTTAACGTTCCGCAGCCCCGTCCCCGTCATCCAGGAGCCGCAATGCCGCGATCCCAGCTCTGGCGCGCGACCACCACCACCGCCCTCGCCGCGACCCTGGTGCTCTCCGGCGCCGCCGCTCCCCCGGCGGGCGCCGCGCCCCCACCGGACATCTCCGGGGCGCACTGGATCTGGTACCCCGAGGGTGACGCACGGGTGTCCGCCCCGGCCGCGACCCGGTACTTCCGCACCACGTTCACCGTGGCCGGCGGCGCGGTCAGCGACGCCCGGTTCACCGTGACCGGCGACGACACCGCCGACGTCTGGCTCAACGGCAAACCCCTCGCGTCCTCGGCCCGCGTCACCGACTCCTGGAAGACGGGGCTGCCGGTCGACCTGCGGCCCGCGCTCGTCCCCGGCGTCAACACCCTCGCCGTCGCCGTCCGCAACGCCGGCGGCCCGGCCGGGCTGCTCGGCCGGCTGCACGTCGCGACCGCGTCGGGCACCACCGACCTGACCACCGGAGCGGGCTGGAAGAGCGCGCAGACCGCGCCGGAAGGCTGGGAGCAGCCGGGCTTCGCCGACGGGTCCTGGCCCGCGGCCGCGGATCTCGGCGCTTACGGCGCGGCACCCTGGGGCGCCGGCGTCACCACCCCGGACTCCACCGCCGCGGCCCCCCTTTCCGTGGCGAGCGCGACGGTCGGCACCCGGGTCAACCCGATCGGCGTCGACCCGGCGCAGGCGCGGTTCGGCTGGAAGCTGACGTCGTCGACGTCGCAGCAGCGGCAGTCGGCCTACCAGATCGTGGTGTCCGCCAACGGATCCGACGTCTGGGACAGCGGGCAGGTCGCGTCCGGGCAGCAGGCCGACGTCGCGTACGGCGGGCCCGCACTCGGCTCGCTGACGGCCTACACCTGGCGCGTCCGGGTCTGGGACGCCCAGGGCCGCGCGAGCGGCTGGAGCCCGGTGCAGCGGTTCGAAACGGCGTTGCGCGCCCCGGCGACCGAGTGGACCGGCGCGTTCATCGGGCGCTCGGCGGCCGGCCCGGACCTTGCCGGCGCGAGCTGGGTCTGGTACCCGGAGGGCGACCCGGCCGGCGGGATCCCGCCGGCGACCCGGTACTTCCGCAAGACCGTGCAGCTGAGCGCGGCGCCGTCGAAGGCCACGCTCGTCGTGACCGGTGACGACACCGCGACCGTGTGGGTCAACGGCACCCAGGTCAGTTCGTCGCCACGCTCCACCGACTCGTGGAAGCAGGCCGCCGTCGTCGACGTCGGGCCGCTGCTCACGACCGGCGCGAACGTCATCGCGATCAGCAGCGAGAACACCATGCAGAGCCCGGCCGGGATGATCGCCAAGCTCACTGTCACCGGTGGGCCGACGGTCGTCACCGACGCGTCCTGGAAGGCGAACCAGACCGGGCCGTCCGGCTGGCAGCAGCGCACGTTCGACGACAGCGCCTGGACCGCGGCGCGGGCGCTGACCGCGTACGGCACCGGGCCGTGGGCGTCGAACGTCGTCGTCGCGTCGCCCGCTCCCCTGCTGCGCAAGAGCTTCACCGTCAGCAAGCCGGTCGCCAGCGCCCGGCTGCTCACCACCGCGCTCGGCCTGCAGGAGACCCGGCTCAACGGGACCAAGGTCGGCGGCGAGGTCCTCGAACCCGGCTGGACCGACTACACGAAACGGCTGCAGTACCGGGTTTCCGACGTCACCGGCCAGATCCGCCAGGGTGACAACGCGATCGGCGCGCTGCTGGGCAACGGCTGGTACTCCGGCAGCATCGGCATCGCCGGCAGCCAGCGCTACGGCACCAAGCCGTGGTACTCGGCGCAGCTGCGGCTGGCCTACACCGACGGCACCAGCTCGACCGTCGCCACCGACGGCACCTGGAAGACCGGCGACGGCCCGATCCGCGCCGACGACCTCTACCAGGGCGAAAACTACGACGCGCGGCTCGCCCCCGCGGGCTGGGACCAGCCCGGTTTCAACGACAGCGCGTGGCAGGCGCCCGGCGTGCGCACCGACGCCAAGCCGAACCTGGTGGCCCAGGTGGACAACGGCGTCACCGTGCAGCAGGAGTTCCACCCGGTCGCCATCACCCAGCCCAAGCCGGGCGTGTGGGTCGCCGACATGGGCCAGAACTTCGGCGGCGTTGACCGGCTTTCGGTGACCGGACCGGCGGGGACCACGGTGACGCTGCGGCACGCCGAGGTGCTCAACCCCGACGGCACGATCTACACCGACAACCTCCGGGCCGCGCAGGCGACCGACCGGTTCACCCTCGCGGGCACGGGCGGCGTCGAGACGTACGAACCGCGCTTCACCGTGCACGGCTACCGGTACGTCGAGCTGACCGGGCTGCCCTCCGCGCCGACCGCGACCACGGTCACCGGCCGCGCGATGTGGACGACCGGCGCGCAGACCGGCACGTTCACGTCGTCGAACACCATGGTGAACCAGTTGCAGCACAACATCCTCTGGGGTGAGCGCTCCAACATGCTGTCGGTGCCGAGCGACTGCCCGCAGCGCGACGAGCGGCTGGGCTGGACCGGCGACATCGGGATCTTCGCCGGGACGTCGACGTTCAACCTGGACGTCGCGAACTTCCTCGGCAAGTTCAGCGACGACCTGACCGACGCCCAGCACGCCGACGGCTCGTTCACCGACGTCGCGCCGGGGGTGCTCGACGGTTCGGGCACGGCGGGCTGGGGCGACGCGGGCGTCATCGTGCCCTACACCCTGTGGCAGCGCTACGGCGACACCGGCGTGATCAACGAGCACTTCGCCGCCATGGTCAAGTGGGTCGAGTACCTGCGCTCGACGTCCGGCGCGGACCTGATCCGCGACCACCAGACGTTCGGGGACTGGCTCAACGTCAACGACAACACCGCGCAGGACCTGATCTCGACAGCGTTCTTCGCGTACTCGTCGCGGCTGGTCTCGCGGATGGCGGCGGCCACCGGGCACACCGCGGAGGCGACGAAGTACGGGACGCTCGCCGACCAGATCGCCGCGGCGTTCGCGAACAAGTTCTCGGCGGCGGACGGCACGGTCGGCGCGAACACGCAGACCGGGTACGTCCTGGCGCTGGCGTTCGGGCTGCTGCCGGCGGCACGGGTGCAGCCCGCGGCCGACAAGCTCGCGGCGAAGGTCGCGGCGAGCGGTGGCCACCTCAGCGTCGGCTTCCTCGGCGTCGAGAACCTGCTGCCGGTGCTGGCCGCCCACGGGCACGCCGACGTCGCGTACCAGGTGCTGCTGCAGCCTGGGTTCCCCGGCTGGGGCTACATGATCGGCCGCGGGGCCACGACGATCTGGGAACGCTGGGACGGCATCAAGACCGACGGTTCGTTCAACGATCCCGGGATGAACTCGTTCAACCACTACGGTCTCGGCTCGGTCGGCGACTTCCTGTACCGCTCGGTCGGCGGCCTGTCGCCAGCGGCGCCGGGGTACGCGGCGCTGGACATCGCGCCTCGCCCGGGCGGTGGCCTGACGTCGGCGAAGGCCACGTACGAGACGCCGTTCGGCGGCGCGGTCAGCGACTGGTCGATCAGCGGCGGCACGCTCACCCTGCGGGTGACGGTCCCGGCGGGCGCTTCGGCGACCGTCCGGGTCCCGACGTCGCAGACCGGCGCCGTGAACGCGCCGGCCGAGGCGGTGCCCTCGGCGGCGGGGACGTACTTCGTGCCCGCCGGGTCGTACGTGTTCACCGCGCCCGCGTGAGCCCGCGGGCCGGTGCCGTCGCTGTCCGCGGCGGCACCGGCCCGTTAGGGTCGGCTGCGTGGACCTGCCCGGCTACTGGCTACGCCGACCGGCCGCGCCGACGTCGGACTCGCTGCGCGCCCGGTTCGACGCCCTGCTGGACGAAGCGCTCGCGGCCGGCCCGGAGCACCCGATCGACTACCGGCTCGACGCGCCGAAGTGGCAGTTCCTGTGCCACGCCGCCGACCGCGGCGACCACGTGCTGCACGGCTCGGGCCGGCCCGGCATCACGGAGTTCACCCCACGCCGGCCGCCCGACATGACCGAGTTCGGCAGCCGGCTCGCGGTCTTCGCGGCCGCGGACGGCATCTGGCCGATGTTCTACGCCGTCCTCGACCGCGACAGCGGGCCGTTGTCGATGTGCAACGGCTGTGCGCGCGTGGGCGGCGAAGCGCGGTACCACTTCTCGATCAGCGCGCCCGCGCTGGCGCGGCAGCCGTGGCGGAGCGGCACGGTGTACCTCCTGCCGGCCGCCACCTTCGACCTGGAGCCGCCGACCGGCGAAGCCCGCTCGATGCAGGCCGCCGGCCCGGTGCCGGTGCGGCCGCTCGCCAAGCTCACGGTCGAGCCGGCCGACTTCCCGTTCCGGGACGACGTCCACGGCCACGACGACGCGGAACTGACCGCGCGGGCGAAGGCCGATCCGGACGGCTTCCCGTGGCACGTCCCGGCGTCGTGACCGGGCTAATGCCGCAGCGCCAGGTTCAGGGCGTCGCCGGCGTGGTCGAGGCAGTCCCCGCAGATCACCGCGTCGCGGGGCACGCAGCGCACGCGGACCAGCGGTCGGCGGAAGCCGAGGAACGTGCGGCGCTCACGGCGGCTGCAGAACTCGCAGACCGGCGCCTGCGGTGAACTGACCGCTTCGAAGGTCTCGCCGGCCTCGTTCGGGCGCTCCTCGCGGTCGCGCACCACCCACAGACCGGCCTGCACGCAGTCCACGCAGATCGGGCCCGACGGACCGGGCACGCGGGTGTCCCGCGGTCGCGGGGGCCGCCCGCAGAACCGGCAGGGTGCGGTCAGCCGTCCGGCACCGTTCGTCGTCACACAGCCTCCTCGGCGGTTGCCCGGTCCACGCTACCCGGCTTCCGGAGCCGGCCGTCCTGTTCGGACCCGGCACACGTCCGGGTGGCGTGACGGCCCTCACGTCACCCGGATGGCTCAGAAAAGGTGTACGTCGGCGCTGAGCGGGTAGCCATATAGCAAGGCCCTCGTGGTGACAGGCCGATCCGGAAATGTCGCCTGACGAAAGGTGCAGCCCGTGAACGACAAGATCGAGAACAAGGGTGAAGAGCTGAAGGGCCGGGCCAAGGAGGCCGTCGGCGACGCCACCGGCAACGAGCAGTGGCAGGCCGAGGGCAAGGCCGACCAGGCCAAGGGCTCCCTCAAGCAGGCCGGCGAGAAGATCAAGGACGCCATCAAGGGCGTCAAGGACTGACCTGAGGTTTTCGCGACCGCCGCACCCCGGCTTCCGGGGTGCGGCGGTTTTGCTGTCCGGACCCACAGTGCTGTCCGCCGTGCGCCAGGATGATCGGGGCAGTGCGCGCGGCGAGGGGTTGGTGTGGTGAAAGGCCTGATCAAGAGCGTCGGGATGCTCGGGTTCGTCGTGGTCGTCGTCGGCGCGACGGCGGGCATCGGGGTGGCGGTCGGCCTCGGGAACACCGTGGTCCTGGCCGGGCTCACGGCGTTGTTCTGCTTCATCGCCGCCACGGGCGGGCCGCTGCGGTCCGACCTCGTGCTGCTCGCCTGCTACGCGCCCCTCGTGGTCGCCGGCGTGGCCGGTCCGCGGTTGCTGGGCGCGGTGTCGGACGTCGCCGCGATCGCGCTGCTCACCGTCGTCGTGTTCGTCGCCGCGCTGCTGCCCGCGCTCGGGTCGCGGTTCGTCACGGTCGGGCTCGGCCTGGGGATGGCGTCGGTGTTCGGCTACGGCTTCCAGCTGACCGGCACCGCGAGCGCCGGGCAGATCATCGGCGCGCCCGCGCTCGCCGTCGGCGTGGCGATCGTGCTGCGGCTCCTGCTCGGCGTCGGCGACCCCGGCAAGCCCACCCGGGAGGCACTCGCCGACGCGCTCGCGGGCGGTGGCCAGGACACCGCCGAACGCGCGGTGCGGCTGTGGCTGGCCGACCGGCCGCGGAAGTGGCAGACCCGGGTGCTGGGCGCCGGTGTGCGGGCGCGCGCCACGGCCGCGATCCTCGACGACCGGCGGCGGGCCCTCGGCGAAGACCAGGCGGGCGCGCTGCGCACGATCCTCGACGCGGCGGAGGCGGAGCTGGCCGGCCTCGCCGACGCCGTCCGCGCCAAGGACGCCCCGGACGACCTGCCCGCGGCCGAGCGGCCGGACCCCGGTGCCGGGCTGCCCGGCGAAACGCGGCGGCTCGTCGACGAGCTGTGGTCCGGCGTCGACGCGGTCCGCGACGCCGTGCTCACCCGCGACGAGTCCGTTGTGGACATCCCGCGCGCGGCCGTGCGGGCGGCGCTGCGCCACGAGGCCGAAGGCGCGCTCTCCTGGCGTTCCGCGCAGCTGCGGCACGCCGTGCGCTGCGCGATCGGGATGCTGCTCGCCCTGGTCGTCGCGCGGTTCCGGCCGGGCGACCCGCTCACCGTGTCGTTCCTGATGACGACGTTCGCCGTGCTGCAGCCGGAGTGGCGGGACACGCTGAGCAAGGCGTGGCAGCGCGTCGGTGGCGCCCTGGGCGGCGCGGTCGTGCTGGCGCTGGTGCTGTGGCTGCTGCCGCCCGGCGCGTTGCTGCCGCTCGCACTGGTGGCGCTGCTGGCCGGGTTCCCGCTGATGCGGAGCCGGCCGACGGTGTTCAACGGGTGCATGGTGCTCATGAGCGTCGGGATGAACTCGGCGACGAAGCACCTCGACGCGCGGACGTTGCTGGTGGAGTACGTGCTGCTGATGGTGCTGGCCGTCGTGATCGCGCTGCTGTTCGGCTTCGCCGCCGTGCCGGGGGTGCGGAAGCCGTCCCTGGCCGAGCGGTTCGCCGAGGCCGTGGACACGACCCGGGCGTTGCTCGCCGAGGTCGCGGGGGCGCTGGACGGCGCACCGCGAGCGCGGCTTGCTCCGAGGTTCCGGGCCGCGGCCCGCGCCCAGCAGGACCTGCGGGCGCCGGAACCGGGGAGCAAGCCGCCCGAGCCCGGTCAGCAGGCCGCGCTGGACGCGGCCGCCGAAGGACTGCGCGGACTCGCGGCGTCGGCAGGCGCGTTGCTGCTGCGCGGCGGCCCGACGCCGATGGCCGAGTTCACCTCGACGGCCGCGCTCGCGCTGGGCGGCTCGCCGATCACGGCCCCCGGCGCGCCGCTCGACGAGGAGCAGCGCCTGGTGGCCGACACCGTGATCGCGGACGTCCTGCGCGTCCGCCACGCCGCGCCGGCCCTCGGCGGCTAGGCGGTGTCCTACAAGTCAAGCTCGCGGTCTTCGCGCCCAGGCGGCCCCTGACGGCACGGGCGGGATCACCCGAGTACGGCCCAGTACGAGGGTGACCCGCCCGCGCCGCCAGGAACCACCTGGATCACGAAGCCCATCGAGCAGACTCGCAGGACACCGCCTAGGCCATCCGTTCCACGGCGTCCTTCGCGTCCTTGAGCCCCACGCCCGTGTGCTCGCGGTAGGCCTTGATCGCCTGGATCTTCTTGCCCTCCAGCAGGAACTGCCGCACGTCGGGCAGGTCGGCCAGCTGCGGCTGAGCCGGCTCCGCGACGGCGACGCCGAGGTGCCCGGCGATGGCGTCCAGCTTCAGTTCCATCCGGGCGAGGCGGCGCTCGAGGCGGTTGATCCGGCGGTCGTTGGCCGAGGCGCCCAGGGCGACGGCCGCGACGAGCACGACGACGGCCAGCAGCGTGTAGTCCATGGTGGACATCGTACGGAGCCGCGCCGGGCCGCGTGGAGCTTTCAGCCCGCCGAGTGGAAGGCCGTGGCCGCCAGGGCGATCCACTCGGGATTGTCCCACTCCGGCCAGCGGGCCCGCGCGTCCTCGTCGACCTTCGCCGCCGTCTCCGCCGCGGACGCGCCGGCGGTCTTCAGCCGCGTCACCTCGGCTTGGACGTGCTCCAGGTAACCGCGGATCTCGTGCAGCAACGTGACGTCGGCGATTTCACCGTGCCCGGGGACCACCACTTCCGGGGCCAGCTCCGCCATCCCGCCGAGTGCGGCGATCCAGCGGGCGCCGTCGAAATCGGTGTCGTGCGGCGGGAAGTACGGCGCGATCGGGAACATCCGCGTCTCCGCGAGGTCGCCGGTGAACAGCACGCGGCCGTCGACGAGCACCGTCTGGTCGCCCGCGCTGTGCGCCGGGCCCCACTCCCGCAGCACCACCCGGTGGCCGCCGAGGTCGAGCTCCGCCCGGCCCTCGTAGACGACGTCCGGGTCGACGAAGGTGACGCCGTCCAGCTCGGCGGCGATGGCGGGGCCGAGGCCGCTGAACCTCCGGACGTACCCGGCGCCCTTGCGGGCCAGCTCGTCGCGCTGCGCGCGGTTGGCGACGATCGTCGCCGCGCCCGCGAACACCTCCGCGCCGAAGCCGTGCTCCGGATGGAAGTGCGTTGTCGTCAGGTACAGCGGCCGTCCCTTGGCGAGCTGCTTCGCTTGCGCCAGCACGTATTCACCGTTGCGCCGGCCGAGGCCGGTGTCGACGACCAGCGTCGCCCGGTCGCCGACGACGAAGCCGATGTTGGGCACGAGCGGCACCCGGTTGTCGCGCAGGACGAAGACGCCGTCGGCCACCTCGACCGGCTCACCGCCCACGATCGGCGGCGCCGCCTTCGTCACATCGGGCAGGTCTGCGGTCATGTCCGGGCTCCCATCTGATCGGTGTTCAGTTTCTGATCTGAACATAGTACAGATTCTGAGCGGTGTTAAGATCGACGTCATGACCCGGGAGCGGTACCACCACGGAGACCTGCGCGGCGCGCTGCTCGACGGCGCCGAAGCGCTGGTCCGCGAGCGCGGGGCCGACGGCTGGAGCCTGCGGGAGGCGACGGTGCGGATCGGGGTCAGCCCGAGCGCCGCCTACCACCACTTCGCGTCGCGGGACGCGCTGGTCCGCGCGTTGTCGGACCGGCTGGTCGCCCGGCTGGGTGAACGCATGAGCCGGGCCGCCGCGCGGGCCCGGGGCGGCCCGCGGCACCGGCTCGTCGCGGCCGCGCGCGACTACGTCCGCTGGGCGATCGAGGATCCCGCGGTCGCCGGGCTGATCTTCGCGGCGCACCGCGCCGAACCCGGCGAGCCGGTCTCGCCGCACCCGCACGACGTCTTCGCGGCCGAACTCGACCGGCTGGCCGAAGAAGGCGGTTTGCCCGCGTCGGCGCGGCCCGGGGCGGAGATCGTCGTCTGGTCGGCGATGCACGGCCTGGCCACGCTCCTGGTCGACGGCCTCGTCCGGTTCGACGGCCCGCGGGCGATCGATCGCCAGGCCGAGCGGCTGATCGGGGCCGTGCTGACCGGACTGGAGCAGGAACCCGAACCGTCGTCTTCGTGGCCGCTCCCCCGGACTTCGCACACCGAGCGGAAAGCGCGCGAAAATGTCGGTGGTCCCGCTTAGAGTGGTCGCGACCAAGCTCCGGGAGGGACCATGACCACACTCACCGACCGTCCGAACACCGCGCTGCTCGTCGTCGACGTGCAGAACGGCGTGATGCGGGAAGCCCACGACCGGGAGGCCGTCGTCGCCAACATCGCGGCGCTGGTGGACAACGCGCGCTCGGCCGGCGTCGACGTCGTGTGGGTGCAGCACACCAGCGACGAGCTGCCGCGCGACAGCGAGACGTGGCAGTACATCCCGGAACTCGTCCGCCGCGACGCGGAACCGCTGGTGCACAAGACGTACGGCGATTCGTTCGAGGCCACCGACCTCGAGGCCGTGCTGGCCTCACGCGGTGTCGGCAGGCTGGTGGTCGCGGGTGCGCAGACGGACGCGTGCATCCGCTCGACGCTGCACGGCGCGATCGTCCGCGGCTACGACGCGACGCTGGTCGCCGACGCGCACACCACCGAAGACCTGTCGGCCTACGGCGCGCCGGTGCCCGGGCAGGTCATCGCGCACACGAACCTGTACTGGCAGTACCAGACAGCGCCGGGCCGGACCGCGGGCACGCTGAAGACCGAGGAGGTGGACTTCGGGGTGAAGGCCACAGTCTGACGCGGCTCGGTCTGACGCGCGCGGCGGCTTGCCCTCACTCGCGCTCGAAGCCGTAGGCGCGCTCCACCTTGGCGACCTCGATGCGGTAGTCCGCGTACCACTGCTCCCGGCCCCGCCGCTGGGCTTCGAGGTGCTCCGGGTGCTGTTTCCACGCCGCGATCGACTCCGCGTCGCGGTAGTACAGCACCGTCAGCTCGCGGCCGTCGGCGTCGGTCGTGGACTCGCGGCCCAGGTAGCCCGGCTGGGCGCGGCCCAGCTCGGTCATGCGGTCGTCCATCGCCGCGTAACCGTCGAGGTGGTCGGCGTCCAGCTTGCTGCTGACGATCACGGCGTAGTACGGCGGTTCGGGTCTGGTGAAGGAGGACACCCGCGGAGCCTAGGCGCCGGAAATCCCGCGCCCAACCGGTTTTCCGGCCGCGCGCAGGTGGTCCCGCAGCGCCCGCGCCACCCGGGACATCAGGACCTCCGCCTCGGGCTGGAGCACGGCCGGGACCAGGGACTCGGTGAGGGCGACGACGCCGAACGCGCGGCCGTCGGCGTGCTCGACGACGCCCGCTTCGTGCCGCAGGTTCAGCAGGGTGCCGGTCTTCGACGACCACTTCGACGCGTCCGTGGCGAAGTCGGGGGTCAAGCGGTGCCGCAGGACGTTGAGGCCCATCAGCTCCCGGACGCCGGCCGCCACCGCGGGGTCGATCTTCGACGGCGTCCACAGGGCCTGCAGCAGGTCGAGCAGCGCCCGCGCGGACGCGGAGTTCGCGCGGGTGACGTCGAGCTGCGCGAGCCGGTGGCCCTGGCCCGCCGTGGCCGCGCCGATGGCCAGTGCGTGGGCCAGGTCGACGTCGCCGGACTCGAAGCGCTCGGCCGGGGTGTCGATGAGGTCGCGCATCAGGTGACGCACGGCGATGCCGGGCACACCCCACTCGTCCAGCACCCGGGTGACCTCGGCCGGCGGAGTCAGCTCGAACAGGACGTCGGCTGCGGCGCCGTCGCTCAGGGACGTGCTCAGGTAGACCAGGTCGTCGACGGCGACGCGGGCCGGATGGCGGAACCGCGTCAGTCCGATCGGGCCGGGGGTGGTGACGCCGCCGGGCTCGACCTCCACCTGGGTCGCGCCGTCGAGCTCGCCCCGGCGGATCCGCTCCAGGGTCACCGCCGCGAGCGGGACCTTGACCAGCGACGCGATCGGGAACACCCGGTCCGGGTCGATCCCCAGCTCCTGCCCGGACGTCAGGTCGCGGACCAGGAACGAGCCGCGGAGCCCACCGTCGGCCAGATCGGCCCGCAGCTCCCGGACCAGCGTTTCGGTGCTCAACCCCGCCCCCTCAGATCCCGGCGGCGCCGAGACATCGCCCGACCGCCGCCCACAGCCCGGTGCGCAGCCGGTCGGCGTCCTCTCCCAGCGCGGCGGTGACGTCGAAGCCGCGCGCGAGGTCGATCTCCCCGATCGGCCGCCACTGTAGCCCGAGGTCGGCGGCCTGCGCGGCCGAGCACAGCAGCAGGTCCGCCGAGCCGTAGACGTCCGCCGCCGCCGAGGTCAGCGACGCGGCCACGGCGACCTGGGCGGGTTGCAGGCCCACAGCGTCGCGGGTCCGCAGCACGCGGTCGCGCACGTGCGGGACGTCGTCCTCGGGCTGCAGCCAGACGCGCCGCCGCGCGCCACCCGACCGGCCGGCACGCAGGGTCTCCAGGTGCACGACCCTCGCCGGCGGCGTCGCCACGCCGGCCAGGCCCAGCGGGACGGCCCACGCGCCCTCCTCGGCCGGGACCGCGACGAGCGCGGCGCGCACCTCCTGGGTGCGGACGAGCTCGGCCCGCTCCCCCGGCGCCGCCGCGCGGAACTCCAGGTGGACCTCCAGCGCGCGGGCTTCGGCGGCGAGTTCGGCGAGGTCCCGGACGCCGCACGTGTCCGGGACGGCCACCCGCATCGGCCGCAGCCGCGCGCGCCGGGCGTCGTGTTCCATCGCCTCGGCCAGCCGGACGAGGCGTTTCGCCGGGGGCAGCATGTCGCGGCCGAACGGGGTGAGCGTCGCCCGGCGGGTCGACCGGTCGAAGAGCCGCTCGCCGAGGTGGCGTTCGAGCGCGGCGATGCGGCGGCTGGCGACCGGCTGCGGGATGCGCGCGAGCGCCGCGCCCGCGGTGAAGCTCCCCGCCTCGCTCACGCTCACGAACGCTCTGCAGCCGCCGACCAGGTCCACGACCACACTCTATGCGATTGTGGCATCAAACCCTTCATTTCCGTCTTGGACAGCATGGACGGACGCGGCGAGACTGCGGTAGCCGATCAAGACCGAAAGGAAGTGCCGTGTCGTTCCCCCACGTCAGGAAGGCCGCGCTCGCCGCGATGGTGCTCGTCGCACTGACCGCCTGCGCCGCTCCGGAAGCCGCACCCGCGGCGCCCACGCCGTCGTCCCGACCGGCTTCACCGCAGGTCGTGCCGCAACCGGACTTCGCGCCGCTCGAAGCCCAGTTCGACGCCCGGCTCGGCGTCTACGCGGTCGACACCGGCACCGGCCGCGAAGTCACGCGCCACGCCGACGACCGCTTCGGGTACGCCTCGACGCACAAGGCGTTCTCCGCGGGCGCGGTCCTGCAGCGCACCAGCCTGCCGGGGCTCGAGAAGGTGCTCAAGTACACCAAGGCCGACCTGCAGGAGTACTCGCCGGTCACCGAGAAGCACGTCGACACCGGCATCTCCCTGCGCGACGCGATGGACGCCGCCCTGCGCTACAGCGACAACACCGCCGCCAACCTGCTGTTCCGCGAACTCGGCGGGCCGGCCGGGCTCGGCGCCGCGCTGCGCGGGATCGGCGACACGACCACCCACGTCGACCGGACCGAGCCCGGGCTCAACGACCTCGCGCCCGGCGACATCCGCGACACCAGCACCCCGCGCGCCATGGCCGCCAGCTTGCGCGCGTTCACCCTCGGCTCGGCACTGCCGCCGGAGAAGCGGACCGTGCTGACCGGCATGATGCGGGCCAACACCACCGGCGGGGCGCTGATCCGGGCGGGTGCGCCGGCGGGCTGGGCCGTCGCCGACAAGACCGGCACCGGCTCCTACGCCACGCGCAACGACATCGCCGTCGTCTGGCCGCCCGGGCGGGCGCCGATCGTGCTCGTGGTCCTGTCGGACCGGAAGACGCCGGACGCGAAGTCCGACGACCGGCTGATCGCGGCCGCCGCCAAGCTCGCCCTCGACAGCCTGCGCTGAACGGTCCACAAAGGACTCGAAGGTCGATCTTCCGTTACGCTGAACGGGACCACGCGAGCCGTCCCGGACCCCGATGGCCGAGCGCGCCGGGGTCTTCCGTCCCGGCGCCGACCCGGGAGACCACCGTGGGACCAGCTCCGCCGCCGGACATCGTGCTGGTCCGGGACGCGCTCGGCGGCGACCACGAGGCGGTGCAGCAGCTCTTCCGGCTGCTGCGGCCGATCGTGCTCGCCTACTGCCGCAAGCGGCTCGGCCGCGAGAACGCCACGACGACGGCCGAGGACTGCACCCAGGAAGTGCTGTTCGCCGTGCTCGTGGCCCTGCCGCGCTACCCCTACCGGTCCGACAAGTTCCTGTCGTGGGTGTTCGGCATCGCGGCGCACAAGACCGCCGACGTGCACCGCGACCGCAACCGCAGCCACGAACGCTTCACCCCGCTCCCCGACCCCGAAGCGGCGACCGACCCGGCCTGGCGCCTCCCGGCGGCGGCCGACGACTTCGCGGCGATCGAAGAGCACCTGCAGGTGCGGCGCGTACTGAACCGGCTGCCGCGGCACTACCGCCAAGTGGTGACGTTGCGGGTGCTGCTGGGTTATTCCGCCGGGGAAACGGCGGAGCTGCTCGGCATGCCGAGCCCTGAAGCGGTGCGGGTGACCCAGTTCCGCGCGATCCGCCGGCTGCGCCGGGTGATCCGGTACGCCGCGGTCTGACGAAATCCGCGGTGAGGACACCCAATCTGGCGGGGATAGTTCCCTTGTGCAGCAGCCGATCGCGGTGAGGGGCAACCCGAGTTCGTCGTTACGGAGTAAACCGGGCACCGCGATCACGACTAGCGTGGCTTCATGGAGTCATCCGTGGGGTCCCCTGGGGCGAGCGCAGTGCGACGACACGCCGGGCGGGCCTGACGGACTTCGTGCCCTCCGGACTGACGCTGCGCCTGACGTCGCGGCCCGGCAGTGCCCTGGTGACCGTCAGCGGGGAGCTGGACCTGCCCGGCTACGCGTCCCTGCGGGACGGCCTGCTCAAGGTCGCGGCCGACACGCCGCCGGGCATCGTCGCCGACGTCAGCGCGCTGACCATGGACGAGCTCGCGCCGGCCAGCGTCTTCCCGCTGGTCGCCCGGCGCATCGACGGCTGGCCGGGCATCCCGCTGTCCCTGGTCACGAACCGGCGGGCGCACGCGCGGTTGTTGCGCGCCTCGGGCATCGACCGCTTCGTCGCGGTGCACCCGGACGTGGAGACTGCCGAGCACCACCAGAGCACGCCGATCCGGCACCGGGTGGCCCGGACCTTGCCCCGCACAGCAGGTGCCGCCCCGCTGGCCCGCTCGTTCGTCCGCGAGCTGGCCGGGCGGTGGAACGTGCCCGAACTGGTCTACGACGGCACCCTGATCGCCGGCGAGCTGGCCGACAACGCCGTGCGGCACACGTCGTCGATCCCGGAGGTGCGGCTGGACCTGCGCCGGGGGTTGCTGACCGTGGCGGTCGCCGACGACGACCCGCGGCCCGCGGTGCTGCTGGAGCGGCCGGACGTGCGCAGCCCGGGTGTCGGCCTCGCCATCGTCGCGCACGCGGCGACGGTCTGGGGCAGCAGCCGCCGGTGGTCCGGCGGCAAGGTCGTCTGGGCGGTCCTGACCTCGGCCCGGCACCGCGAGCGCGGCGAGCCCGTCTGAGGCCCCTACGCCGACAGGAGCCGCGCTTCGAGGTCGGGGCCGTCGGCGCCGACGACCTCGGCCCGGACCAGCTCGCCCGCCGCCGGTGCCGTCCCGGCGAACGTGACGGTCCCGTCGACCTCGGGTCCCTGGTGCGCGGCCCAGCCGCGTTCGGCGGGCCCGACCAGCACCTCGACGACCGAGCCGATCCGCTCTGCCGCGCGCCGGCTCCCGGTTTCCTCCGCCAGGAGCGACAGCTCCTCGACGCGCGCCGCGAGCACGTCGGCGGGCACCTTGCCCGGAAGGTCGACGGCTTCGGTGCCGTCCTCGTCCGAGTAGCCGAACACGCCGGCGACGTCCAGCCTGGCCTCCTCGAGGAAGCGCTTGGCCTCGGCGAACTCGGCGTCGGTCTCGCCGGGGAAGCCCGCGATGAAGTTGGACCGCACGCCGGCCTCCGGCGCGACCGCGCGGATCTTCTCCAGCAGCTGCAGGAACCGTTCCCGGTCACCGAAGCGGCGCATCCGGCGCAGCACCGACCCGCTGGCGTGCTGGAACGACAGGTCGAAGTACGGCGCGACGCCGGGTGTCCCGGCGATCGTTTCGAGCAGGCTCGGGCGCAGTTCGGCGGGCTGCAGGTAGTTCACCCGCACGCGGTCGACGACGGCGGTGAGCCGCGGCAGCAGCTTCTCCAGGGCCTGCAGGTCGCCGAGGTCCTTCCCGTACGACGTCGAGTTCTCGCTCACCAGCACCAGTTCGCGGACGCCGTGGCCGGCCAGCCATTCGGCCTCCGCGAGGATCTCGGCCGGCGGCCGGGACACGAACGCGCCGCGGAAGCTCGGGATGGCGCAGAAGGTGCAGCGCCGGTCGCAGCCCGACGCCAGCTTGAGCGGGGCGACCGGACCGCCGCCGAGCCGGTACCGCAACGGCCTCGGCCCGCTGGCCGGACCGTGGCCGGGAACGGACGCGGTCACCGCGGCGGGCCGCTGCACCGGCGTGATCGGCAGCAGCAGCCGGCGGTCCTGCGGGGTGTGCGCGGGGTGCACGCGCCCGTTGACGACGTCCTCGAGGCGGGCGCCGATCTCCGGGTAGTCGTCGAAGGAGAGCACGGCGTCGGCCTCGGGCACCGCGTCGGCGAGTTCACGGCCGTAGCGCTCGGCCATGCAGCCGACGGCGACCACCTTCGCGCCCTTGCCGGAGGCGGCGAGGACCGTGTCGATGGACTCCTTCTTCGCGGCTTCGATGAAGCCGCAGGTGTTCACGACGACGACGTCGGCTTCGGCGCCCGGTTCGGCGAAGCGCCACCCCGACGCGTCCAGGCGCGCGGCCAGCTCGTCGGAGTCGACCTCGTTGCGCGCGCAGCCCAAGGTGACCATCGAGACGGTGCGCACGTCGGCCACCGTCAGGACACGACGATGGTGCCGTGGCCCGACTGGTCGCCGCCGGCCGACACGACGACCGAGTCGCCCTTGGGCCCGTCGCCGATCGCGTTGGTCTGGACCAGCACCGGTGCGTCGACCGCGGGCGTGACCACGCTCAGCGGCAGGTAGGCGGTGATCACCAGCCCGCTCGCCAGCAGCACGCGGGCGACCCGGCGGCGCCGGTCACCGGTTTCCCGGACGCTGACGCAGGTGCCCCACTGCCGGCCGGCCGGCGCTTCCGGCGTGCTCCCCTGACGACGACGACGTTCTTCGGCCATACGCTCGAGTTTGCTCACGGTTCCCCCTCGGTGAATCCGGTTGCCGGACGGCCCGAGAGTCGCACGCCGCGCGAAAGCCGCTCAAGGTCTTCACCGGAATTGGCCGGAACCGGTCAGCGACCGCCGAACAGCCGCGTGACCTCGCCTTCGACGTCGTCCAGCCACCGCGCGCGACGGTCCGCGCGGGCGTCCGCGACCACCCGCAGCACCAGCCGGGTCACCGCCGGCTCGCCGAGGTAGGGCGCGAGGCAGCGGCGCCAGATGGCGTCGAGCGGGTCGCCGAACAGGGTCCGCTCGCGGTCCTCGGGGGTGTCGGAGGTGTTGACGACGAACAGGTGCTCCAAGGCGAGCAACGACTCGGGGGCGCCGCCCGCGTCGTCGAGCCGGTAGGCCACGCCGGGGACCAGGATCCGGTCGAGCCAGCCGCTCAGGATCGCCGGCGGTTTGCCCCACCAGTTCGGGTGGATCGCGACGAGCCCGGCGGCGTCGCGCAGCTCCTCGCGGTGGCGGCGCACCAGCGGATCCGGTTCGGCGGCGAGGAAGTCTTCGGCGCCGGTGCCGCTGGTGTAGGCCTCTTCCGCGGTGAGCACCGGGTCGAAGCCCTCGGCGTAGAGGTCGTGGAACCGCACCGGCCGCCCGGCCGCGGCCAGCGCGGCCCGTACCCGGTCGGCGAGCGCGTGGTTGAAGCTGCCCGGCCGGGGGTGGGCCAGCAGGACCACCACCGGCCGGGCGGACGCCGCGGTCATCCGGTCATCGCGACGAGGATGCGGCGCTTGCCGGTGAACGGCTCGCGGCCGTGGGCCGCCAGCATGTTGTTGACCACCATCACGTCGCCGGCCTGCCACGGGAAGGCGTAACTCACCTCGTCGTAGACCTCACGGATCTTCTCCAGGTCCGTGACCGGGATCGGGCGGCCGTCGGCGAAGTAGGCGTTGCGCGGCAGGTCGGCCTCCGGGTACAGCTCCAGCAGCGCCTCGCTGACCTCGTCGCCGAGGCTGGAGACGTGGAAGAGGTTGGCCTGGTTGAACCACACGGTCTCGCCCGTGTGCGGCTCGTCCACAAAGGACGGCCGGACGTGCCGGGTGCGCAGGCCTTCGTCGGTCCACTCCAGGGTCTGGCCGTTGCGGGCGCAGTACTCCTCGACGGCCGCGCGGTCGTCGGTCTGGAACGCCTCCTGCCAGGTGAGCCCGAGGCCTTCGCGGAACGCCCGGGTGTAGGCCACGCCGCCCGCGAACCGCTCACGCAGGTCGGCAGGCAGCAGCCGGAACATGGCCCGGCTGTCGGCGATCGGCGTGGCGCCGCCGGTCGCGGCCGGGGTGTCGCACAGGAAGAACAACCGGGCCGGCCAGTGCGCCGAGTAGGAGTTCTCGTTGTGCATCGGGATCGACTCGGCGGGCGGGTACTCCGTCGAGGTGTAGATGTTGCCGGCCACCGCCGAACGCGGCGTCGAGCGCTCGGTGTAGGTGAGCAGCGCGCCGCCGATCGTCTCGGTGACCCGGTTGAACAGGTCGAGGTCGACCGGCAGGCCGCGCAGCAGGATCGCGCCGTGGTCACGCAGGTGCGCCTGCAACTGCGGCAGGTGCGCCTCGACCCACGCGAGGTCGGGGACCCGGTGGACGGCGATGCGGGTGTGCTCGTTGCCTTCGAGCTGCCCCAGCGGCGCCGCGAGATCGGCGGTCATGACTCCTCCAGTTCGATGCGGATCAGCTTGGTGGCCTCGGCGTGCAGCGCGGCCAGGTCGTCGGCGTCGGCGAACCCGGCGGCGAAGATGTTGACGGCGTAGACCTCCTGGTCGCCGCTGAGCACCTGGCCGGGCGTGACGATGGTGACGACTTCGAGGACTTCGGGCAGGGCGGCGACATCGTCGGTGCCGGTGACGCGCACCAGCCGGCCGGCGCCGTCGGCGTAGACGACCAGGTAGCCCACCGGCACCGGCAGGCCGCGGCCGCGCGCGGGCGGCGGGGTGCCGAGGGCGAGCGAGACGGCCTCGGCGGTGACGTCGATGCCGGTGGCCAGCTTGAGCAGGGCGGGTTGCGCGCCGCCGGCCGGGCGGCCGGCGTTCACCTCGACGACGGTCGGGCCGCGCCGCGCGTCGTCGATGATCTCGACGTGCGCGCAGGTGTTGTCGAGGCCCAGCGCGCGAACGGCGTCGAGCACCGCTGCCTTGATCGCCGCCGCACGCTCTTCGGGCAGGTCGAGCGGCGGGCAGACCATGCCCAGCTCGAACTTGCGCTCGTCGATCAGCGTCTTGTCCACGATCCCGACGGCCTCCGCGACGCCGTCGCGGATCAGCACGTCCACCGCGTATTCGGGACCTTCCAGCAGGCCCTCGACCAGGAAGACCCGCAGCGGGTCGATCGATCCGGGCAGAGTCCGGTGGTAACGCGCGTCCGGCGACCGCGGGAGCCGGGTCGCGAGCAGGTCGTGGGCCGCGGCCAGCTCGTCCACTGTGGACACCGTGCGGACCAGGGTGCTGGCCGCGCCGTTGACCGGCTTGACGATCGCCGGGAGCCCGACCGTTTCGGCGATCTTCGCGGCGTCGGCCGGGTCGGCGAACAACGCGCACGGCGGGCCGGGCAACCCCGCCTCGGCCAGGGCCTTCCGGACGGCGAACTTGTTGTGCGCCACGACGAAGACGTCGGCCGGGCAGCGGGCGACGCCAAGTAGCTCGGCCACCCGGGCGGTGCTCGCGATGATCCCCTCGGCGGAGGTGAGCACTCCCCCGGGTTCGGGGTCGCGTGCCCGGATCGCCTCGGCGACCGCCGGCGCGTCCCGGACGTCGTCGACGATGACAAAACCGTCGACGATCGCCGTCAGCTCGGCGCGCTCGGCGTCGTCCAGGGCCTCGGTGACCAGTTCGGCCTGGAAGCCTTCCCGGCGCACGGCCGCGACGACGTCCTGGATCCAGTGCCCGCGGGTCTCGCGGACGACGAACGCGGTCTTCACGAGACCTCCAGCCGGATCAGCTTGCTCGCCTCGGCGTGCAGCGCCACGAGGTCGTCGTGGCCGGCGAACCCGGCGACGACCAGGTTCACCGCGTACGTCTCCTGCTCGTCGGTCAGCACCTGGCCGGGCGAGACCGTGGTGACGACGTCGACAACCTCAGGCAGCGCGGCGACCTCGTCGAGCCCGCCGATGCCGGTCAGCGTGCCGGAGCCGGTGGCGTAGAGGATCAGCATCCCCAGCGGGATCGGCAGTTTCGCCGGTTCCCGCGCGGGCGGCGGCGCGCCGAGGGCCAAGGCCGTCAGCTCCGCGAAGACGTCGACGCCGGTCCGCAGCTTGGCCAGCAGCGGCATGATCGAGCCCGCCGGGCGGCCCGCGTTGACCTCGACGATCGTCGGGCCGCGCCGCTCGTCGTCGATGATCTCGACGTGCGCGACCGTGTTGTCCAGGCCCAGCGCTGTCACCGCGGCGGACGCCGCTTCGCTGACCAGCGCGGCCCGCTCGTCGGTGAGCCCGGCGGGCGGGCAGGACAGGACCAGCTCGAACTTGCGCTCGTCGATCAACGGCTTGTCGAGGATCTCGACCGGCTCGGGGACGCCGTCGCGGATCAGCACGTCGACGGCGTACTCCGGGCCGCGCAGGAACCCTTCCACGAGGAACGTCTTCGCCGGGTCCAGCGCGCCCAGCGGGCGGTGGTAGCGCGGGTCGGCGGACTCGGGCAGCCGTAACGCCAGCAGCTCGTACGCCGCGGCCAGCTCGTCCACTGTGGACACCGTGCGCACGAGGTTGCTGCCCGCGCCGTTGACCGGCTTGACGATCGCCGGAAGCCCGACCTCGGCCGCAACAGAGGCGGCATCGGACGCCGACGAGATCAGCGCGAACCGCGGTCCGGGCAGCCCGGCCGCGGCGAGGGCTTCCCGGACAGCGTACTTGCTGGCGCACCGGGTGAACGCCGACGCCGGGCCACGCGCCACGCCGAGCAGCTCGGCGACCCGGGCGGTGCTCTCGATGGCGCCGTCGGAGCCGGTGAGCACCGCCGCGGGCGCGGACGTGATCTCCCGGATCTTGGCGGCGACGGCTTCGGCGTCGTAGACGTCGTCGACAGCCACCACGTCGTCCACCAGCGCGGCGAGCGACGTCCGCTCCGCCGCGTCCACCGGCGGGGCGAGCAGGACCGCGCGGTGGCCGGCCGCGTGCACCGCGGCGGCGACCTCGCCGACCCAGTGCCCGCGCGCTTCCCTGATCAGCACCACGACACTCACGCCGTCTCCTTCCCGGCGAGCTTCCGCTCTCGTACCTGCGCGCCGACCAGGTCGTCCGGCAGCGAGTCCGGCACCTCGGTGTCGAACCGGCGCAGCAGCTTGACGGCGAACCCGCCGACGTTGATCAGCAGCAGGATCAGCGCGTAGACGACGTACACGAGCCCGACCCCGCGGCCTTCGCCGGTGCCGAGCACCGAGCCGACCGATCCGGCGAGCGCGCCGCCGGGAGCCAGCAGCGGCGAGAACCAGCCGACGGCCAGCGGTGCCAGCACGGCGAACCCGATCGGCAGGGTGGACCAGGTGATCGTCTGGTTGATCGCGAACACCCGGCCGTGGTAGCGCTGCGGCACCTTGACCTGCACGAGCGTCGCGTAGATGCCCTGGGACACGGCCATCGCCGCGGCCAGCAGGAACACCCCGGCGGCGACGACGATCAGCGACGGCCGCAGGCCCATCACCAGGCAGCCGAGCGCGATGCCGACATTGCCCGCGAGCACGCCGACCATCCGCCGCTTGCGCGGCCCGCCCCACAGCGCCATCCCGATGCCGCCGACCACCGCGCCGACGGCCTCGGCCAGCGCGACCTGCGCGACGTCGGTGACCGTGCCGAACGAGAGCACCAGCGGCGAGACGAGCACCAGCGCGGGCGCCAGGAAGACGTTGGCCAGCGCGAAGTACAGCAGCATGGTGCGGAAACCGCGGTGGTTCCACGAGTACTTCAGCCCGCCCGCGATCGCCGTCAGCAGCGGTTCGCGCGGACGCCAGCCGAGCAGGTCCGGGAACCGGACGAACAGCAGGCTGACAATGGCGAAGGCGTAGCTCACCATGTCGAGGACCAGGATCCCGGACAGCTGGATCGCGGCGAGCAGGCCGGCGGCGATCACCGGCATGAGCAGCTGCGCGAAGCCGTTGGACAGCTGCGCGAGCCCCATCGCGTGGCCGAGGTACTGCTTGGGCACGAGCTGGGCGACCGACGACTGGTAGGCGATCCGTTGCAGCGATCCCGCGACCGACCCGAGCGGGATCAGCACGTAGATGAACCAGAGCTGCAGGTTGTCCGCGACCAGCAGCAACGCGAGCACGAGCTGGATGAGCCCGGCGACCGCGCTGGCCGCGATCATGATCTTGCGGCGGTCGCCGCGGTCGACCAGGGCGCCGGCCACCGGCAGGATCAGCACGCCGCACATCAGCGCGAGGGCCCAGAGGAGGCCGAGGTCGGTGACCGAGCCGGTGCGGGTGTAGAGCCAGATCGGCACCGCGAACGACGTCAGCGCCGAACCCGTCGAGGAGACCAGCTGGCCGATGGTGACCGTGACGAACCGGGCCATGCTCGGCGGCACCACGGGCTTCTCGTCCACGTCGGCCTGGTGCGTGTCGTGCACCGCCCAGCCCGCGTCCTCGCCCCGCTTCGAGACGTGCAGGTCGCCGGGGTCGTCCAGTGCGGGGTGGACGCGGGTGATGATCTCGGCCAGTTCGTCCGCGCGGTAGCGGAGGAAGAAGTGCCCGGCCTGGTCCAGCACGACCAGGGCGGTGCGGTCGGTGAGGAACTCCCACTCGCGGTAGCGCTCGGCGTAGTAGTCGGTGACCGGGTCCTCCGAGCCGACGACCGAGATGATCGGCGCGCGCAGCTTGGCGACGCGGGCGTCGAGCAGGCCGCTGAAGTACTCCTCGGCGGCACGGCTGTCGGCGCGCATGTTGCTGATGATCCGGTCGGCCTGGTCCGGGTCGAGCTCCTCGGTGTCGACGCCCATGCCCTTGAGCCAGTCCGCGTAGTACCGGTTGCTGCGCAGCTTCTCCAGCTTCGTGCGCAGGGTGCCGACCGCGCCCTTGATCCGCGCGAACGGGAAGATCGCGCCGATGTGGACGACCTCCAGCTCGCGGCCGCGTTCCTCCAGCCGGCGGGCGACGCCGACGGCGAGCGCGTTGCCGACACCGCAGTGACCGTAGATGGCGAGGGGCCCGTCGATCCGCTCGAGGACCTCGTCGGCCAGCCGCTCGACCAGGTCGTCGAACGGCACGGCCTCCTCGGTCAGGCCGACGTCGTGGCCCGGGATCGCCACCGAGTACAGCGAATACCCGGCGGGCAGCGCGTCCGCGAGGGGCTGGTAGACGATCGCGCTGCCGCCGCCGTACGGGAAGCAGACGTAGGCGAGCGTCCGCTGCTTGACGGGCTTGGTCAGCTCGTAGAGCAGGTGCCCGGAGTCGTCGCGGTCGCCGTCGAGGAACGCCGCCAGCTCCCGGATGGTCCGGTGCTGGAACAGGTCCATCACGCCCGCTTGGTGCCCGGCCTTCGCGATCCGCGCGACCACCTGGGTGGCCAGCATCGAGTGGCCGCCGAGGTCGAAGAAGTCGTCGTCGACACCCAGCTCGTCGACCTTGAGGACGTCGCGCCAGATGTCCGCGAGGAGGATCTCCAGGGGCGTCGACGGGGTGACGAGTTCCGTGCTCGCGTCGCGGCTCGCGACCGGCGCGGGCAGGGCCTTGCGGTCGAGCTTCCCGTTGGGGGTCAACGGAAGTTCGTCGAGGGTGACGAACGACGGCGGGACCATGTAGTCCGGCAGGGTGAGCTTCAACGCCGTCCGCAGCG
This sequence comes from Amycolatopsis sp. NBC_01307, assembly GCF_035975215.1. Lineage (NCBI taxonomy): Bacteria > Bacillati > Actinomycetota > Actinomycetes > Pseudonocardiales > Pseudonocardiaceae > Amycolatopsis > Amycolatopsis sp. NBC_01307. The sequence continues at coordinate 3,490,335 of NZ_CP108403.1, forward strand.
TCCCGGCGTCCGCGTCGCCGACGACGTACCCGACCAGGCGCTTGTCCCCCGGCGTGTCCTCGCGGACGAGCACCACCGCGTCGCGGACGCCGTCCTGCTCACGCAACGCCGTCTCGATCTCGCCGAGTTCGATGCGCAGGCCGCGGAGCTTGACCTGGTGGTCGATGCGGCCGAGGAAGGCGACCGTGCCGTCCGGGCGCCAGTGGGCGAGGTCGCCGGTGCGGTACATCCGTCCACTGTGGAACGGGTCCGGGACGAACTTCTCGGCCGTCAGCTCGGGCCGGTTGTGGTAGCCCAGCGCCAGGCCGACACCGGCGATGTGCAGTTCACCGGGGACGCCGACCGGGCACGGGTTTCCGCGCTGGTCGAGGACGTAGATCCGCAGGTTGCGGATCGGCGCGCCGATGGGCACCGACGCGACGTCGGCCAGCGCCTCGGGGGTGCAGTGCCACGCCGTGACGTCGATCGCGGCTTCGGTCGGGCCGTAGAGGTTGTGGAGTTCGCAGTGCGGCAGCCGGGTGGTGAACTCCCGGGCCGTGACCAAGGGCAGTTCCTCACCGCTGCAGACCACGCGACGCAACGACGTCACCGAGTCGATCTCCGGCTCCGCGAGGAACAGCGTCAGCATCGACGGCACGAAGTGGGCGGTCGTGATGCGCTCGGAAACCAGCAGGTCACGCAGGTACGCCGCGTCCTTGTGGCCGCCCGGCTCGGCCAGCACCAGCCGGGCGCCGGCGGTGAGCGGCCAGAAGAACTCCCAGACCGAGACGTCGAAGCTCGCCGGGGTCTTCTGCAGGACCGCGTCCGTGCCGTCGAGGCCGTAGGCGCGTTGCATCCAGTCGAGGCGGTTGACGATGCCGCGGTGGCCGTTCGGCACGCCCTTCGGCCGTCCGGTGGAGCCCGAGGTGTAGATGACGTACGCCGGATCATCCGGCCCGGCTAGCGCGTCCAGTGTGGACTCGGGGCCGGTCAGATCGTCGAGGACGACGACGGTCGCGTCGCCGGGCGGCAGGGTGTCGCGCAGCGCGGCCTGGGTCAGGACCACCGGCGCGGCCGCGTCGTCGAGCATGAACGCGAGCCGGTCGGCCGGGTACTCCGGGTCGAGGGGAACGTACGCACCGCCCGCCTTCAGCACCCCCAGCAGGCCCGCGACCAGCTCGAACGACCGGTTCGCGAAGACGCCGACCAGCGCGCCCGGGCCGACGCCCAGCTCACGCAGGCGGTGCGCGACGCGGTTGGCGCGCGCGTCCAGTTCCCGGTAGGACAGGGACTCGTCGCGGAAGGTCAGCGCGGGCGCGTCCGGCGTCCGGGCGACCTGCGCCTCGACCAGGCCGTGGAGCGTGCCCGTCGGGATCTCCCCCGCCGTGTCGTTCCACCGGTTCAGCACCAGGTCCCGCTGGTCACCCAGGAGATCCAGTTCGGACACCGCCCGCGTCGGGTCGGCGACGATCGAGCGCAGCAGCGTCACCAGGCGGTCGGCCATCCCGGCGACGGTCTCCGCGGCGAACAGCGCGGTGTTGTGGACGAACTTGCCGATCAGGCCGGACTCGATCTCGATCGCGTGGAACTCGAAGTCGAACCGGGTGGCGGGCAGGTCCATCGGCAGCCAGCGGAAGTCCACTGCGGACTCACCCGCCGCGGCCATCCGGCCCATCTCGTAGTTCTGCAGCGCGAACATCGCCTGGAACACCGGCGAGCGGCTGACGTCCCGCGGCACGCCCAGGGCGTTGACCAGGCGTTCGAAGGGGACGTCGGCGTGGTCGAACGCGTCGAGCACGTGCCGCCGGGTCCGGTCCAGCAGCTCGGCGAAGCTCGGGTCGCCGGCCAGCTGGGCGCGCAGCGGCAGCATGTTGATAAACATGCCGATGACGCCTTCCAGCTCGGGCAGCCCGCGCCCGGCCGACGACGACCCGACCGCGAAGTCTTCCTGCCCGGAGTACCGCGAGAGCAGCAGCTGGTAAGCCGCGAGGAGCGTCATGAAGAGCGTGACGCCGTGTTCGCGGCTCAGCTCGCCGAGTGCCCGGGCCAGGTCCTTCTCGACGAAGAACTCGTGGATGGCGCCGTCGAACGTCTGGGTCGCCGGGCGCGGCCGGTCCGTCGGCAGCTCCAGGGGCTCGACGCCGCGGAGGGTCTCCTGCCAGTGGTCCAGCTGCCGGTCGAGTTCGGTGCCGGTGAGCGTCCGGCGTTGCCAGTGCGCGAAGTCGCCGTAGCCGATGGTCAGCGCGGGCAGGCCGGCGGCGGTGCCGTGGTAGTGCGCGGCGAGGTCGCGCAGCAGCAGGTCGACCGACCAGCCGTCGCCGACGATGTGGTGCGTGCAGACCGCGAGGAGGTGCTCGTCGTCGCTGATCCGGACCAAGGTGGCGCGCAGCAGCGGGCCGTCGACCAGGTCGAACGGCTCGGCCGCGGCGGCGTCGACCGCGGCCCGCGCGGCTTCCTCGTCGCCGGCGTCCACAAGGGACAGCGGCACGGTGGCGACCGGTTCGAGGCGCACGGACGGCTGCCCGTCCTCCCCCGCCGGGAACCGCATCCGCAACGCCTCGTGCCGGACCGGGAGGGCGTCGAGGGCGGCCTGCAGCTGCCGCTGATCGACGCGGCCGGTGAGGCGGATCGGGATCGGGATGTTGTACGACGTGGTCCCGGGCGCGAACTGCTCCATGAACCAGACGCGTTCCTGCTGGTAGGACAGCGGGACCGGGTCGCCGTCCGGGCGCGGGGTGATGGTCGCGGCCGGTTCGGCGCGCCGGCGCAGCCGTCGTTCCAGCAGGGCCCGGCGCGCGGCGGCGCTGCTGGTCTCGTCGATCGTCGTCACGCCTGCTCGCTTTCGGCCAGCTGGGCCCGGACCTCTTCGTCGCTGAGCTGGTCGAGGTCTTCTTCCAGCCGCCGTTCGACCTCGGCCGCGAGGCCCGCCACCGTGGTGAACGAGAAGAGCCCGCGCACCGGCAGTTCGACGCCGACCTGCTTGCGGATCCGGGCCATCGCGCGGATGGCCAGCAGCGAGTTGCCACCGTGGGCGAAGAAGTCGTCGTGCACCCCGAGCTTCTCGACGCCCAGGAGTTCGCCGAGCACCTCGGCGACCAGCTCTTCGGCCGCGGTGCTCGGGGCGACGTACTCCGTCTCCGCGCCGAGCTGCGGATCGGGCAGCGCGGCGCGGTCGAGCTTGCCGCTGGCCGCGACCGGCAAGGCGTCCAGGGTGACGAACAGCGTGGGCACCAGGTACTCCGGCAGGCTCGCCCGCAACATCTCCGCCGCGCCTTCGGCGATGCCGACGACGTACCCGACGAGGGTGCCTTCGCGGACGGCGACGGCCGCGTCCCGGACGTCCGGCAGTTGCCGGAGCGCGGCTTCGACCTCGCCGGGCTCGATGCGGTAGCCGCGCAGCTTGACCTGGTCGTCGGTGCGGCCGAGGTACTCGAGGGTGCCGTCGCGGCGCCAGCGGGCGAGGTCGCCGGTGTTGTACATCCGGCCGAACGGGCCGTCGGGGAAGCGTTCCGCGGTCAGCTCGGGCAGGCCGAGGTAGCCGTCGGCGAGCTGCGCGCCGGCCAGGTGGAGCCGGCCCGCGACGCCCGGCGGCACCGGCCGCAGCCGGTCGTCGAGGACGTAGACACGGGTGCCGGGGATCGGGCGGCCGATCGGCACCGGGCCGTCGACCGGACCGTCGAGCCGGTGGGCGACGCAGCCGACGGTCGCCTCGGTCGGGCCGTACTCGTTGGTGACGGTCGCGGCGAAGTCGCGCACGACCTCGCCCATCAGCGCCTCACCACCGAGCACCAGGTCACCGGTGGGGTACGACTCCTCCGGCAGCACGGCGAGGTGCGTCGGCGTCGCCTTGACGAAGTCCGGCCGCCCGGAGTCCACAATGGACCCGCCGGCGGTGAGCGGGCCGAGCAGCGTCGTCACGGTCAGGTCGAACGACGCCGACGTGTGCAGCAGCGCCCGGCCGCTCAGGCTCGGGTACGCCTCGCGCGCCCAGCCCAGGTAGGTGGCCAGGGCGCGGTGCCCGACCTCGACGCCCTTGGGGCGCCCGGTCGAGCCGGACGTGTAGATGACGTAGGCGATGCCGGCCGGCGCGGGCGGGTTCTCCGTGGACGAGTCCGCCCACACCGCCGGGTCGCTCAGGTCCAGGGTCTCGGCGTCGAGGGTGACGCCGCTGGTGAGCACGACGCGGGCCCCGGCGTCGGCCAGGACCAGGGCCTGCCGCTGCGCCGGGTTGGCCGGGTCGAGCGGAACGTAGGCGGCGCCGCTCTTCAGCGCGCCCAGGATGCCCACGACCAGGTCGGCCGAGTTCGGCGCGCACACGCCGACCACACCACCGGTGCCGAGGCGGTGCGCGACGCGGTTGGCCCGCGCGTTCAGCTCGGCGTAGGTCAGGCGCACGCCGCCCAGGTCGACCGCCACCGCGTCCGGGGTCTGCGTCACCTGCTCCTCGAAGCGCGCGACGACCGGCGGAGCGTCCGAAGTGGACGTTCCGCTCCACTCCAGCACCTGGACGCGCTCGGCGTCCGAGAGCAGCGGGAGGTCCGCCACCGGCGTCGCGGGATCAGCGACCGCCGCCGAGAGCAGGCCCAGGAACCGGGCCACCATGGACTCGGCCGTGGCCCGGTCGAACAGGTCGGTGCGGTAGAGCAGGCGGCCGTCGACCGCGGTCAGGTCGATCGCGACGTCGTCCTTGGCGGTGGCGTAGCGGACCGGCTCGATGCCCGAGTCGGGGATGAAGTTGAACCCGATCTGGTAGAGCGCCTGCACCGCCGGGTCACGCTCGGGACGGACGGCGTCGGCGACCAGCTGGAACGGCACCCGCCCGTGCTCGATCGCGTCCAGCACCGCCGTGCGGACCCGGCCGACCAGGTCGGCGAACGACGGGTCACCGCCGAGGTCGACGCGGATGGCCAGCTGGTTGACGAACATCCCGATCAGCGGCGCCAGCTCCGGCAGGTCGCGCCCGGCGACCGGCACGCCGACGACGACATCGTCCTGGCCGGACAGCCGGGACAGCAGCGCGGTGTACCCGGCCAGCAGCACCATGAACGGCGACGCCGACAGCTCCCGGCCGACCGCGCCGGCCTGCGCGAGCAGGCCGGCGGGCAGGTCGAAGTCGACCTGGTCGCCGGCGAACCCGAACTCGGCGGGCCGCGGCCGGTCGGTGGGCAGGCTGTGCACGGGCGGGAGCCCGGCCAGCCGCTCGCGCCAGTACGCCAGCTGGGCGCGCACCAGCGGCAGCTGGCCGCGCTGCCAGGCCGAGTAGTCCGGGTACTGGATGGCGAGGTCGGGCAGCTTCGGCAGCCGCCCTTCGGCGACGGCGTCGCAGGCCTCGTTCAGCTCGCTCGACAGCACCGGCACGGACCCGGCGTCGAACACCGTGTGGTGCACGACGAAGGTGAGCAGCCAGTCGGTGTCGGCCAGGCGGCACAGCTGGGCCCGCCACGGCGGCGCGGTGTCGAGGGGGATCGGGCGGCGGGCGATCGCCTGGGCCAGCTCGGCGGCGCGCGGTTCACGCTCGCCGGCCGGGAGGTCACGCAGGTCGTGCACCTCCGGCTCGATCGGGACGTGCTCGTGCACGACCTGGACGAGCGCGCCGTCTGCCATCCGGAACGCGGTGCGCAGTGCCTCGTGCCGGCCGACGATCACGCCGATCGCGGCCCGCCACTGCGACTCGGTGAGCGGCAGGTCCTGCCGCACCTGGCACGGCAGGTTGTACACCGGCGAGGCGGGGTCGAGCTGGTTCGACAGCCAGATCCGCTCCTGCCCGAACGAGGCCGGGAACGTCCATTCCTTCGTGTCGGTCATGTCTCCTGCTTCAGCGCTCGAGCTTGGGGATGGTGGTGGCGGCGGGTTCTTCGGCGGGAGCCGCGTCGGCACGCAGTTCCTCGATCCGCTCGACGAGGGTGGCCACCGTGGAGGATTCGAACAGCGTCTTCATGGCCAGCCGGGCGCCGGTGGTCTTGCGGACCTGGGCGATGAGCTGGATGGCGACCAGGGAGTTGCCGCCGAGGGCGAAGAAGTCGTCGTGGACGCCGATGCGTTCGACGCCGAGGACTTCGGCCCACTGCCGGGCGATCTCCGCTTCGAGGTCGGTGCGCGGGGCGACGTAGTCGTCCTGGGCCAGCGGGGTGGCCGCAGGTTCGGCGACTTCTTCGGTCTCCACCAACGCCTCGGCCGTCACCCGGCGGTCGAAGAGGTCCCGCACCGGGCGGGTGCTGATGACGACCTGGCCGCCGAGCCCCGGCGTCAGCGCGCGCAGGAAAGCCTCGGCGCCGTCGACCGGCCGGATCCCCGCCGACGTCGCCGCGACCGCGGAAGGCTTCTTGGCGAGACCGCCGCTGACGGCGTTCTCGTCGACCTGGCGCAGCACGAAGTCCTCGATCTCGGCCACCACGCGGCCGTCGTCGGCGCAAAGCGTCAGGTCGGCGGCGATCACCTGGTCACCACCGGCGTCGCGGTAGCGCAGGTGGCTGTGGAAGCTCGCCGGGAGGACGTCGTGCACGACCACCCGGCCGTAGCTCATCGGCAGGTAGGTGCCGCTGCCCCGGCCGCGGCCGAACGCCGTCGCGATGTCGAGCAGCGCCGGGTGCAGTCCCCAGCCGGTGTCGCCGGCCGCCGCGTCCGGCGTGACGATCGACGCCAGCTCCTCGTGCTCGCCGAGGTGGTGGGTCCGCAGCGCGGCCCAGCGCGGGCCGAAGGTGACCATGCTGGTCCGGCCGGTGCCGAAGCCGTGGCCGTCGTCGAGCACCGCGGTCCGGCCGCGGATGCCGTCGAGGTCCACAGTGGACACAGTCGGCGTCGGAACCCAGCCCGCGGAGCCGCGGACGTGCGTCTTGGTCACACCCGCCAGGCGGCTGGTCACGGTGAACCCGTCGCCGTCGAAGCCGACGCGGTACTCCGCGACCGCACCTTCCGGCACCGAGAACGGCTCCAAGAAAGCGACATCGCGCAGTTCGACGACGTGGCCGTCGGCGGGCTTCGGCAGCGCCGCTTCGACGGCGGCCCGGACGGTCTCCAGGTGCCCGGTCCCGGGCACCACCGGCACACCGGCGATCCGGTGCTCGTCGAGCAGCCAGTGCCCGGCCGCCGAGACGAGCCCGTGGACGCCGCCCGCGGAGCGCGTGGTCAGGACCGGGTGCGCGACCGGGCCGTCCGCACGCTCGCGCGTCGACCGGATCAAGGACGGTGCTTCGACTTCGGCGACCATGCCGACCTCGTCCCAGCCACCCCAGTCGTGCGAAACGACCCGCGCCTGCCAGCCGTGGTCGCCGCGGGCGTAGGCGTCGAGGAAGTTGTTGGCCGCGCAGTAGTCGACCTGCCCGAAGTCCCCGGACACCGAGGTGACCGACGAGCAGAGTGCGACGAAGTCCATCGGCAGGTCCGAGAACGCGTCGGCCAGCGCGAGGGTACCGCCGATCTTCGGGGCGAGCACGGCTTCGGCGGCCGAACGCTCCTTCACCTCGGCGACGCCGCCGCCAGGCAGTCCGGCGGCATGGACGATGCCGTCGAGGCCGCCGAACTCGCGCTCGGCCAGCTCCCGGACCTCCCGCAGCCGCGCCGGGTCGGTGACGTCGGCGGCGAGCACGTGCACCACCGCGCCGGCCGCTTCCATCCGCCGCACGGCGAGCATCGCGCGTCCGAGCCGGTCGGTGCCGCCCTGGGTGGCCAGGTGCGCGTCCCACTCCTCGCGTGGCAGTAAACCGTTGCGGGACAGCAGGATGAGCTTCGCGCGGACGCGCAGGGCGAAGTCCTCGGCGAGGGTGATGCCGATGCCGCCCGTGCCGCCGGTGATCAGGTACCGGCCGCCGTCGCGCAGGACCGGCGTCGCGGCTTCGGGCAGCGTGAGCTGCGTGTGGTCGAGCACCCAGCGGCGGCCGCGGCGCAGCGCGACCTCGGCGTGGGCGTCCGCCGGCGCGGACAGCTCGGCGACGACGTCGGCGGAGAGCGTCTCGACGTCGATCCGGCGCACGACCGTGCCGGGCTGCTCCAGGGGCAGCACGCGGGCGATCCCGGCGAGCGTCGCGTGCTCGGGGCGGGTCAGGTCGGTGCCGGTGACGTCAGCGGTGCCGGCGCTCAGGACGTCGATCCGCAGCGGCTCGGCCCACGCCTGAACGAGGCTGAGCACGCTGAAGAACCCGCGGTCCTGGGCCGCCATCCCGGTCTCGGTGCCGCCCAGCGCCCACGCGTGCACGACCCGCTCGGGCCGGGTGCCGAGCGCGGCGACCAGGTCGTCGTAGTCCGCGCGCTCCCCCAGCCGGACCGTGAACCCGCCGTCGACGGCGGCGAACCGCGCACCCGGCCGGACCTCGGTGACCGCGACACCGGCGTCGCGCAGGAGACCGGGCAGGACGTCGTCGTCGACGAACGCCAGGCAGGACGCGAACGGCTCGCGCCGCACCTCCGGCCCGGCCTGCCGCCACGACGGCACGGCGAACCACTCTTCGAGCGGCAACGGCCCGCTGGGCTTCACCGGCTCGGCGACCGTGCCCGCCGGGTCGGGGTCGACCCAGTACCGCTTGCGCGCGTAGGGATAGCCGGGCAGCGGCACGCGGAGTCCGGACGTCACCGCTTCCAGCGTCAGGCCGTGTGTCCACAGGAGACCGGCGGCCGCGTAGAGCGTTTCGACGTCGCCCTCGCGGTCGTTACGGCCCGGCAGGCTCGGCTGCGGCGCGGGCAGGCCCTTCGGCACCTGGCCGCGGGCGAGCCCAGCCAGCTGGTGGCCGGGGCCGCACTCGACCAGGGCCCACCGCTCGCCGCCGGCGAACAGCGTCCGCACGCACTCACCGAAGCGGACGGCCTGGCGCAGGTGCGCGGCCCAGTAGCCGGGATCGGTGGCCTGGGCGTCGGTGATCCAGCCACCGGTCAGGTTCGACAGGAACGGCAGCGACGGCGCCGAGCGCGGCACCGCGGCGACGGCTTCGGTGAACTCCGCCAGGATCGGGTCCATCATCGGCGAGTGGAACGCGTGCGACGTCACCAGCTCGCGGCACTGCACGTCGCTGGACTTGAGCCGCGCGGCGAAGTCGGCCACGACGTCGGCCGGGCCCGCGACGACGCACGTCCCCGGCCCGTTGACCCCGGCGATCGCGACGCCTTCGGGCAGCCGCTGCGTCACCGCGTCTTCGTCGAGCTGGATCGCGAGCATCGCGCCGGACGGCATCGACTGCATCAGCTCACCGCGCCGGACGACCAGCTTCAGCGCGTCGGCCAGTGCGAAGACCCCGGCCACGGTCGCGGCGACGTACTCGCCGATCGAGTGGCCGATCATCGCGCCGGGCCGGACGCCCCAGCTGCGCCACAGCGTGGCCAGCGCGTATTCGACGACGAACAGCGCGGGCTGCGTGAACCGCGTCTCGCGCAGTTTCGCGTCGCCGCCGCGGTCGAGGATCAGCTCCTTCAACCCCGCGATACCGGCCAGCGCGCAGCACTCGTCGACGGCCGCGGCGAACACCGGCTCGCTGCGGTACAGCTCGACGCCCATCCCGGCGTACTGGGAACCCTGGCCGGAGAACAGGAACGCGACCTTCAGCTCGTCGGCCTTCGCCGTGACCAGGCGACGCGGGTCACGGAGGCCCTCGACGGCGTCTTCGCTGTCGCGGGCGACGACGGCCGCGCGGTGTGCGTACTCGGTGCGCCCGGCCGCGAGGGTGTGCGCGACGTCGGCGAGGTCGAGGTCGATGTCCCCCGCGAGCCGGTCGGCCAGCCGGTCGACGGCGACGGCGAGCGCGTCCGGCGTGTTCGCCGAGACCCGCAGCAGGTGCGCGGGACGCGGCAGGCGACGGCGCTGCGGTACCGGCGCCTCCTCCAGCACGACGTGGGCGTTGGTGCCGCCGACGCCGAACGAGCTGACGCCGGCCCGGCGCGGGGCGTCGCCCGCCTCCCACTTCGTCACCGTGCGCGCCGGGTAGAACGGGCTGCTCGGGAAGTCGATGCCCGGGTTGGGCTCGTCGTAGTTGATGGTCGGCGGGATGAGGCCGTGTTCCATGGCCAGGACGGTCTTGATCAGCGCCACCACCCCGGCGGCCTGGGACAGGTGGCCGATGTTCGACTTGACCGAGCCGATGGCGCACCAGGCGGTGTCCGGCACGCCGTGGCCGTACACAGTGGACAGTGAGGTGACCTCGATCGGGTCGCCCAGCGCGGTGCCGGTGCCGTGCGCCTCGACGTAGCCGATCGTGCGCGGGTCGACCCCGGCCATGCCGACGGCCTGGGCGATCGCCTCGGTCTGGCCGGCGACGCTGGGCGCCGAGAAGCCGACCTTGGTGGCGCCGTCGTTGTTGATCGCGTTGCCGAGCACCACCGCGCGGATGTGGTCGCCGTCTTCGATGGCCTGGGCCAGCCGCTTGACGAGCACGACGCCGACGCCGCTGCTCCACACCGTGCCGTTGGCCTCGGCGTCGAACGCGCGGACGTGCCCGTCGGGCGAGGTGAAGCCCTCGACACCCATGTAGCCGATGCCGTGCGGCATCTCCAGGTTCACGCCGCCGGCCAGCGCCATCTCGCACTCGCCGTTGCGCAGCGCCTCGCAGGCGAGGTGCACGGCGACCAGGGAGGTCGAGCACGCCGTGTGCAGCGCCAGGCTCGGGCCGCGCAGGTTCAGCTTGTAGGACACCGACGTCGTCAGGTAGCTCGGCTGGTTGCCGGTCGACATCCCGATGCCGCCGTGCTGCGAGGCCATGATCCGCTCGTTGCGCAGCAGGTTCTCGATGAGGTAGCCGGTCCGGCCGGACCCGCCGTAGACGCCGATCGCGCCGCGGTAGCGGGCCGGGTCGTAGCCGCCGTCGGTCAGCGCGGAGTGGCAGGCCTCGAGGAACACGCGGTGCTGCGGGTCGGTGATCTCCGCTTCGCGGCTGGTCATGCCGAACAGCTCGGCGTCGAACTCGTCGAAGCCGTCGACGACCGTGGTGGCGTTGACCCAGCTGGGATCCTCCAGCGTTTCCGGGTCGGCGCCGCGGGCCAGCAGTTCCTCGGGGGTGGCGGGCTTGATCGACTCGACGCCGTCGACGAGGTTGCGCCAGAACTGCCGGAGGTCGCCGGCGCCGGGGACGCGGGCGGCCATCCCGACGATCGCGATCGGTTCGGTGCCGGGTTCGCCGGTCTCGAAGTGGGTCACTGGTGGCGCTCCTGTTCGTGGCCGGTCGTGGCGGCCGGGCGGCGGGGTCTTCCGGACGGGGTGCGCCCGCGGCGGGCGGCGACCCGCTCGGCGGCGCGGGCCAGCGCGGTGTCGGGCTTGGCGCCGGCGGCCGCGTGCAGGTGGGCGGCGAGGGCGCGGACGGTGGGGTGGCTGAACAGCTCGACGACCGGGATGCGGCGGCCGAGCCGGGCGGTGACCTGGGCGTGCACCTGCATCAGGGCGAGCGAGTGGCCGCCGACGTCGAAGAAGTTGTCGGTGACACCCACGCTTTCGACGCCGAGCACGTCTCGCCAGGCCTGCGCGATCACCGCCTCGGTCGCGGCGAGCGCGGCGACGTCGGTGACGACCGGAGCGGGTGCCGGCCGGGCGCGGGTCATCGCGCCCGGCGCGGCGGTGCGCACCGAAGGCCGCGGGGTCTCGGGCAGGCACGTCCCGACCGGCCGGTCGGGCGTGGCGGCCAGCCCGGCGAGCAGGTCCGCGTAGTCCGCGGCGAGCGCGGTCATCCGGGCGGCGTCGAACAGGTCCGGGTTGTAGAGCAGCTCGACGCCGTGGCCGAGGACGTAGACGGTCAGGTCGAACGGCGACCCCGGCTTGGCGACCGGCAGCCAGCCCGCACGCACCCCGGGCAGCTCCAGGCGTGGCTCGGTGAAGTTCAGAACGTTCACCATCACCTGCACCAGCGGCGCCCGAGCGGGATCGCGGTCGACGCCGAGGGCGGTCACGAGCCGCTCGATCGACACCGCCGGGTGCGCGGTCGCGGCCAGCAGCTCGGCCCCGCCGCGCCGGGCGTGCGTCGCGAAGTCCGCGTCGTCGCCGGCGCGCAGCCGCACCGGCACGATGTCCACGAAGAACCCGGCGACGTCCTGGGTCTCGGGCAGCTGCCGGTCGGCGACGACGGTGGCGACCAGGTGGTCGTCCGCGCCGGTGAGCCGGTGCAGCAGCTGCCCGAACGCGGCCAGCAGCACCCCGGCCTGGGTGGTGCCGGTCCGCGCGGCCAGCTCCCGGACGGCGTCGGGGGCGCCGTCCGGGAACACCTGGTGCACGCTCGCGCCGTGGTAGGTCTGCACGGCGGGGCGTGGTCGATCGCGCGGTAAGTCCACTGTGGACGGAGCCCCGGCCAGGTGTTCGGTCCACCAGGCGAGGTCGACGGCTTCGCGACGGCGGTCGCGGTCCGCGCGCCACGCCGCGTAGTCCGCGTAGGACGCGGCGAGCGGCGGCAGCGACGCCCCGGCGTAGGCCGCGGAGAGGTCGGCGCACAGCAGGTCCTGGGACCAGCCGTCGAACACGGCGTGGTGGAGCGTGAAGCCGAGCACGTGCTCGTCCGGCCCCAGCTCGTACAGCCGGACCCGCCACGGCGGCTCGCGGTCCAGGTGCACCGGGGTCGCCGCGTCGACGGCCAGCCGGTCGGCGAGGAACGGCTCGGTCAGGCTGGTCATCGGCACCGGAATGTCTTCTACCGCAAGGCATTCGGCCTGCGGGACGCCGTCGATCGAGCGGATCCGCCAGCGCAGGGTGTCGTGCCGTTCGGCCACCGCGCGCAGAGCGGCACGCAGCTTTTCCACGTCGAGCGGGCCGGTCAGCCGGAAGGCCATCGCGATGTTGTACGGCGCCGCGGCCGGGGCGAGCTGGTCCAGGAACCACAGCCGCCGCTGCGGCGGCGACAGCGTGGGTGCGTGCCCGGTGGTCAGGCCCGGCCCGGTCAGCGGCGCGGCCGCGGCCACCCGCCGGGCGACGCCGTCGAGGGTCCGCCCGGCCAGGACGTCCTCGGTGGCGACGTCGGCGGCCAGGTCCGCACGCAGGGCCGCGACCAGCCGCATCGCCGTGATCGAGTCACCGCCGGCGGCGAAGAAGTCGGTGCCCGCGCCGGCGCCGAGCACCTTCCGCCACACCTGCGCGACCGCCCGGGCCACCGGCGTGTCGGGCTCGCCGAGGTCGGCCGGCGCCGCGCGTTCGGCCAGCGCGCGCAAGGCGGGCCGGTCGATCTTGCCGGTCACCGGGTTCACCGGCAGCACGTCGAGCCGCCGGATGACGGCCGGCCGCATCGCCTCGGTGAGCCGGTCACCCGCGTAAGCCTGAACATCCTCGTCGGACGGCAGCGAGGCCGCGGGACCGGGCGCGACCTCGCCGGACGGCGCCCGGACGCCGCCCGAACCGGCGACATCGACACCCGGCGGCACCGAAGCCGGGGTGAGGAACGCGACCAGCCGGGTGCCGCCCGGGCCCGGGACTGCTTCCACCGCGACCGCGCCCACCTGCGGGTGCGTGGCCAGCGCGGCCTCGACCTCGCCCAGCTCGATGCGCTGGCCGCGGACCTTGACCTGCCGGTCGGCGCGGCCGGCGAACTCCAGCCGGCCGTCGGGCCGCACGCGCGCCCGGTCGCCGGTGCGGTAGGCGCGCTCCCCCGGCGTGAACGGGTCGGCGACGAACGTCCGCTCGGTCAGCTCCGGGCGGCCGAGGTACCCGGCGGCCACCCCCGGGCCGCCGATCAGCAGCTCGCCGACCTCGCCCGGCGGGACCGGGCGGAGGTCGGCGTCCACGACGTACGCGCGGTGGTTCGGCGTCGGCGTGCCCAGCGGCAGCGGGTCGGCGGGCCGGCCGGTCACCTCGTCGGTGACCACGACGACGGTCGTCTCGGTCGGGCCGTAGACGGTGAAGAAGCGGCGGCCGGGCAGCCAGCGGGCGGCCAGTCCGGCGGGCACCGGCTCCCCGCCGCAGGCCACGGTCCGCCAGCCCGGCACGTCCGCCGGGTTCAGCGTGGCGAGCAGCGTCGGCGTGATGAAACCCCAGTCGACGTCGTGCTCGACCACGAACCGGCGCAGCCGCTCGGGATCGGCCCGGTCGGCCGAGCCGGCCAGCTGCACCGAGCCGCCGTGGGCCAGCGGCACGAAGACGTCCATCGTGAACGCGTCGAAGCCGGGCGAGGAGATGCCGAGCGCGCGGGTGCCCGGGCCGACGCCGAGGCGGGCGGCGAAGCCGGTGACGAACGCGACGACGTTGCGGTGGCTGGTGAGCACGCCTTTCGGCCGGCCGGTCGAGCCGGACGTGTAGAGCACGTGCGCGGTGCTGTCCGGGGTGGCCGGACAGCCGCCGGGCTCGCCGGGCGGCGGGACGTCGAGGGCGTCGATCCCTGCCACCGCGCCGAATTCCGCGACGGCGGCGTCGCCGATGACGAGCGTGACGCCGGCGTCGGCGGCGATCCCGGTCAACCGGGCTCGCGGCCCGCCCGGCTCCAGCGGCACGTAACAGCCACCCGACAGCAGGACGCCGAGGACCGTCGCCACCAGCGCGGGACGCCGGTGGGCGCACACGCCGACCCGGGTTTCGACGCCCGCGCCGCGTTCGCGCAGCAGCGCCGCGACACCCCAGGCGGCGGCGACCAGCTCAGCGTAGGTGAGCCGGGTACCGCCCTGCCGCACGGCGAGCGCGTCCGGCGTCCGGCGTGCTTGCTCCAGGACCAGCCCGGCGACCGTGGTGTCCGGATGGGACAGTGGCGGGCCGTGCGTGCCCGCGACGGGCAGCGTGTCGGTCACGGTGAACTCCCCAGTTCGGTTTGCTGCCCGGGACCGCGGTGGCGGCCGGGCTGGTGCGGGTCACGGGTGGTCACCCGTGATCGGCGGGTCGATCCAGAACCTGCTGCGCTGGAAGGAATAGCCGGGTAACGGCACCCGGCCCGGGTCCGCGCCGTCGTGCCGGGCGGCCCAGTCGACGTCGCCGCCGCCGACCCAGCGAGCGGCCAGTTCGTGAGCCGCACCGGGCGGCCCGGCGACGTCGACGCCGTCGGCGAGCAGGACGTCGAGGGCTTCGACGGCCTCCGCCGCGGTCGTGGCGACCACGGCGGCGCGGGCCGCGAACTCCCGGCGGCCGACGGCGAGGGTGTAGGCGACGTCGGCCAGCGGTGGCGGGTCGTCGGCGAGCCGGTCACGCAGCCGGGAAAGCGCCTCGCGCAACGCTTTCCGATCCCGCGCGGACACCGGCAGCACGTACGGACCGTCGGCGGTGACCCGCGGCCCGGCGGCCGGTGCCTCCTCGACGACGACGTGGACGTTGGTGCCGCCCATGCCGAACGAGCTGACCCCGGCCACCCGGCGTTCCGGGTCCGGCCAGTCTGCGGCCTTCACCGGGACGTACCAGGGGCCGCCGGCCAGATCGGCCTCCGGGTGCGGCGCGGTGAAGTGCAGGTTGGGCGGGATCACGCCGTGGCGCACGGAAAGCACGGTCTTGATCAGCCCGGCCACCCCGGCGGCGGCGTCGAGGTGCCCGATGTTCGTCTTGACCGAACCGAGCGCGCAGGTCCCCGGCGGCAGGTCGCCGTACACCCGGTTGAGCGCCGCCACCTCGATCGCGTCGCCCAGGGGCGTGCCGCTGCCGTGCGCCTCGACCAGCCGGACCTCGGCCGGGTGAACCTCGGCGACGGCCAGCGCCTCGGCGACGGCGGCGGCCTGCCCGGCCGGCCCCGGCACGGCGTAGCCCGCACGGTCGGGGCCGTCGTTGGTCATCGCCCAGCCGGGCAGCACGGCGTGGATGTGGTCGTGGTCGGCGAGCGCGTCGGCCAGCCGCCGCAGCACGACGACCCCGGCGCCGGAGCCGAACCCGGCGCCCTCGGCCGCGACGTCGAACGCGCGGCAGCGGCCGTCCGGTGAGGCGAGACCGCCACTGCGGTACCGCGGCCACGTGACGCTCACACCACCGGCGAGCGCCAGGTCGCAGCGGTATTCGGCGAGGCTCTGCGCCGCGAGTCCCACCGCGGCGAGGGAGCTGGAACAGGCGCTCTGGACGGCGATCGCGGGTCCGGTCAGGCCGAGCCGGTAGGCGACCTGGCCGGGCAGGTGGTCGGTGAGCTGGCGGCCGAGCAGCCGGCCCTCCCAGTCGTCGGGGTCGACGTCGCCGGTCACGGCCGGGTTCCCGAACAGGTGGAACAGGAAGTAGCGGTTCACCCCGGCGGAGGTGAAGACGCCGACCGGGCCGGTCTCCCGCGCCGGGTCGCGGCCCGCGTCCTCCAGGGCCCGCCACGCCGTCTCCAGGAAGAGCCGGTGCTGCGGGTCGGTGCGGGCGGCCTCGTCGGCGGTGAAGCCGAAGAACTCCGCGTCGAAGTCCTCGACGCCGTCGAGGCGCCCGCCGGCGCGGACGTGCGCCGGGTCGCCGCGCAGGCCGGGGCCGATGCCGAGCGCGGCCAGCTCGTCGTCGGTGTGGTCGTGGATCGAGTCGACCCCGGCGCACAGGTTCCACCAGAACGCCGGCGCGTCGGGCGCGCCCGGGAAGCGGCAGGCGAGCCCGACGACGGCGATCAGGTCACTGCCACCCTCGTCCGGCAGCGGCTCGACGGCCCGCGGACGGTCCGAAACGGACTCGCCGAGGTACGCCGCCTGGGCCGCGACGGTGGGGTGTTCCAGCAGGCCGAGCAGCGGAATGTCCGTGTCGAACTCAGCGGCGAGCCGCTGCTGGACGCGCCCCAGCAGCAGGGAGTGCCCGCCGACGTCGAAGAACGCGTCGGTGACGCCGAAGCTCGCGTGACCCAGGACGTCGCACCAGATCGCGTGAACCCGCTGTTCGGCCTTGGTCATCGGCGGGATCTCGGCCGGCGCAGCGGGACGCGGTCCCGGAAGCGCTGCCTCGTCGAGCTTGCCGGTGACGGTCAGCGGGAACGCCGCCACGACGAGCACCGCCGACGGCACCGCGTAATCGGGCAAGGCGTTGGCCAAGACGGCCCGCAGCGCGGCCGGGTCGGGTCCGGGGTCGAGCGCCGGGACCACGTAGGCCAGCAGCTCGCCGTCGCGGACGACGGCTCGCGCTTCCGCCACCTCGGCGTGCTCCGCGAGCTTCGCCTCGATCTCGGTCAGCTCGACGCGGAACCCGCGCACCTTGACCTGGCGGTCCAGCCGGCCGAGGCAGACGAGGGTGCCGTCCGGCAGCACTTCGCCGAGGTCGCCGGTGCGGTAGGTGCGGAGCCCCTCCTCGGTGGTGCCGAAGGCCGGGCTCGGCCGGTCGAGGTAGCCCGCGGCCAGGAACTCGCTTCGGACTTCCAGCTCGCCGCCGTCCAGCACGGTCAGCTCGTAACCCGGGAGCGCGGTGCCGATCGGCAGCGGGCCGGTGGCGCCGGGGTCGACGTCGGCGCTGGTCAGCCGGTGGTGCGCGGCGAACGTCACCTCGGTCGCGCCGTAGCCGTTGACGAACACGGCGTCCGGCGCGAACCGGCCGCGGCGGACGTCGGCGTAGGTCGCCGGTTCGCCGCCCAGGAGCACGGTCCGCACCGACGGCAGGTCGCCGTCGAAGCTGTCCAGCAGGTAGCGGTAGACCGTCGGCGTCGAGTGGTAGACGGTCGCCTCGTGCCGCGCCAGCTCCCGCACGGCGTGCGCGACGCCGTGCACGCGCAGGTCGACCGGCACCACGGCGGCGCCGGTGAGCAGCGCCGGGTACAGGTCCGGGATCGCGGCGTCGAAGCCGAAGGAGGCCAGCAGGCTCAGCCGGTCCGCCGCGGTGATGCCGAGGCTCGCGATCTGGTTGTCCACCACGTGCAGCAGGTTGCGGTGGGTCTGCGCGAAGGCCTTCGGCGTGCCGGTGGAGCCCGACGTGAACAGCACGTAGGCCGGGCTGTCCGGGTCCGGATCGGGCACCGGCAGCGGCGCGGTCTCCGACCCGACCGGGACGACCCGGGCGGACCCGTTGTGGCACAAGGCTTCCGCGAGGTCGACGTGCTCGGCGTCGGCCAGCACGGCCGACACGCGCGCGGCGTCGACCTGGTGCGCGAGCCGCTCGCGCGGGAACGTCGGGTCCAGCGGGACGTACGCGCACCCCGCGGCGAGCGTGCCCAGGATCGCGGCGATCGCCCGGGTGCCGTGCCCGGTGACGAGCCCGACCCTCTCACCCGGCCGGACGCCCGCGTCGAGCAGCCGCGCGGCGTGGCCGCCGGCGAGCCCGGCCAGCCGGGCGTAGCTCACCACCGCGTCGTGCTCGACGACGGCGATCCGATCGGGCGAGCGCCGGACGACTCCTTCGAAGCGTCTGATGCAGCCGGCTCGCGTCATCGCTGTAGGTGGGCTCGTTCCGGCCGTGAATGGGCGCGCGGCAACCACAGCGGTGACGTCGACTTCATCTCACTCCCCAGTGCGATTCATGGCGAAGAATCACGCAAGGTTAAAGCTCAGGACGTCGCCTGGGGATACGTAATCCGCAGAGTTGGTCCGAATGGACTATCGATCCGGGTTCCGACATGGGGTTTTCCCACGTGATCGTCAGCGCGGCGCGTCCGGAACGTCGGCTTATGTCGCGCTGCCGACCACAGTGGACATCTGATCGACTACTCACTGCAACAATGCCGGAAAGTCATTCACGCGGTCGGATATTCACCGACTCCGGCCGCGGAAAACGAGTTCCCGCACGGCGCGGAGTGGCAATTTCACGAAATCGATCCAGAACGCGCTAACCCGCGTTCGCCAGGAGCCCGCCGCCCGCGGGCGTGTTCGCCATCAGGCACGCGTGGCACGGCATCCCGCGCAGGCCGTCCAGCACCTCGGCCTCGCCGGGGAAGATCGACTCCCCGCACAGGGCCGTCAGGCACTCGGGGACCGCGCCGGCTTCGGGGACGGGGATCAGGTGACAGACGCGTCTGCTCTCGCCGACGACGCCTCGGCGTAGCCGCACCAGTGCGAGCATCCCACCGTTTTCACCCATGATCGAAAGGTAGGCCGGAAACGGCGGGAAGACTTCGTGTCCGGGACCCAACGATCTTCGCCGGGTGTGGTCCACGACACCAAAGCCTCAGAGCACCGCCCGGCCGAGCCGGTGGCAGAGGCTCAGCGCGAGCTCGACGTCCAGCCGGTTCGTCCCGAGCTCGCGCGGCAGCAGCTCCTGGGCCTTGCGGACGCGGTACTGCACGGAGTTCTTGTGCATCGTCAGCTCGGCCGCCGCAGCGGTGTAGCTGCCGCCGGAGGCGAGGAAGACGTGCAGGGTCTCGCGCAGGCGCCCGCAGTTCTCCTCGTCGGCGGCCAGCGGCCCGAGGGTGCTCGTGACCCACAGCCGGGCCGCGTTGAGGTCGGACGTCATCAGGGCCATCGTGCCGACCTCGCGGAAGGTCAGGACGCGGTCGCAGTGCTCGCCGGCCGCGAGGGCCAGCGCGTGCACCCGCAGGGCCTGGTGGTGGGTGTCGCGGAAGCCGTCGACGCCGGTCGCGGGGTCGCCGACGGTCACCCGGACGCCGGGTCCGGCCGTCGCGAGGACGTCGTCGAGCAGGGCGCGTCCGATCGTGACTTCCGGGCCGAGCGGCAGCCACACCCACGCGCTGGCCTCGTCGCGCGGCACGAACAGCGGCCGGCCGTGGTCCTGGACGCGGCCGAGCACCGCGGCCGCGACCGACTCCAGCACCGACAGCACGTCGCCCACGGAGGCCTCGGCCGTGTGCCAGAGGATCATCCCGGCGTGCGTGCCGCGCAGCCGGTAGCCGATCACGGCCTCGGCCGCGTCGACGGACGCGGCGTCGAGCGGGCCGCGGTTCTCCGCCAGCAGGTCCTGCACCTTGGCCGCCCGCGCGGCGCTCCGGTTGAGCAGCCAGCGGTCGCGTTCGTCCTGGTAGACGGCGATCAGCTGGCGGGTCACCCGGGTGACGAACCCGAACACGACCTTCAGCAGCCGCCGCATCATCTCCCCCAGCAGCTCGGCGTCGCCGACCTGGCGGGTGCACTCTTGGAACCCGAAGTCGAGCATCGCGGCCTGCCCGACGTCGTAGGCCCGGATCAGGTCGAACACCGGGGTGCCGCGCTGGGCCAGCCGCCGCGCGTACTCCAGCGCGGCGGCCGGCGCCTCGACGTGGGCCGGGTCGATGCTGTGCTGGAGGATCTGCAGGCCGGTCTCGATGTTCTGGTAGACGCTCGCGGTCAGCAGGCTGACCATGCGCTCGTCGTCGTGGACCAGCTGCGGCAGTTCGGCGGCGTAGAGCTGCACCAGCTCACCGGTGAGATCACCGGCCCGGTCGGCCAGCGAGGCGGCGACCTGCCGGATCCGCTCCGAGACGACTTCTTCGTCCACCATGGAGCCACTCTAGAGGGGAACGATCATGCTTTCACCAGGAACTCGTCGATGAGTTCGAACGTCGCGGCCGGGTTCTGCACCGCGGGCATGTGTCCCGCGCCGGCGACGACCTCGAACCGGGCGTCCGCGAACCCCGCGGCGTAGGCCGCGCCGAACGCCGGCGTGACGACCGTGTCGTCCTCGCCCCAGATCAGCAGGGCCGGGATCCGGACCCGGGCCAGCCGGCGCAGCAGCTTCGGGTCGCCCATCGTCGTGCCGGTGTAGACCTGCATCGCCGCCAGGTCGGCGGGCGCGGGCCCACGCCCGGGCCCGGGCGCGCCGGGCGGCGGCTGCGGCAGTGACACCGGCAGCCCCGCGATCTGCGGGCCGATGCCGTCGAGCACGACCAGCGCGCCGATCCGGTGGCCGCGGTCGCGCACGGCCATCTCGGCCGCGACCCACCCGCCGAAGGAGCTGGCCACGACGACGACGTCGGAGAGGTCTTCGTCCTCCAGCAGGTCGAGGTAGGTGACGGCGAGGCTGTCGACGCCGGTGAACCACTCCGGGCGCGGCGTGCCGCCCCAGCCCGGGTGGGTCGGCGCGAGCACGCGGTTCTCCGGCGCGAAGTGCTCGACGACCGGCGCGACGCCCCGGGGTCCGGCGCCGCCGTGCAGGGCGAGCACGGGACGGCCGGCACCACCGGTGTCGGTCAGGTGCAGTTCCAGTTCCGGGTCGGGCCGGAGGATCTTCTCGGTCATGGTGGTGCCTTTCGGGTAAGGGTTTCAGTGCGAGAGCATCAGGTCGACCATCGCGGCGGGCGCGTCCGGCCGGAAGCTCTCGACGAGGTTGTCCGCCGACCCGCGCGCGGCTTCTTCCGCTCGCGGGAACAACGCGGTCTCGTAGGCCGAGAGAGCGCTTTCGACGTCGTCGTGGTCCGCCAGCGCGATGGCCAGCTCGGCGGCGTCGAGCATCGCGAGGTTGGCGCCCTCGCCGGCGAAGGGCGACATTACGTGCGCGGCGTCACCGAGCAGCGTCACGCCCGGGACCCGTGCCCACCGGTGCCCGACCGGCAGGGCGTGGATCGGCCGCGCGATCAGGGTCTCGTCGCTCTCGGCGATGAGCGCGCGCAGCCCGGCGTCGAAGCCGGCGAACACGTCGAGGAGCCGCGCGCGGGTCCCGGCCGGGTCGGCCGGGTCGACGAGGCCGGTCACCGTCTCGGCCGGGGCCTGCACCGCGGCGTAGACGCGGACCCGGCCGCCGCCGTTGCGCTGGGCGATCAGGCCTTTCCCGTCGGCCAGCGCGAACATCGAGCCGGTGCCGACCAGCGCGGCCACTGCCGGGTGCGCGGTGTCCACATCGGACAGGTGAGCCTCCACGAAGGACAGTCCCGAGTAGACCGGGACGGCATCCGACAGCAGCGGCCGGACCTTCGACCAGGCGCCGTCCGCGCCGACGACCAGGCCGGACTCGACGACCTCACCGGTGTCCAGGGTGATCCGGCCGGGCGCCACCGCGGTCACCTTCGTCCCCCAGCGGACGACACCGTCCGGCAGGGAGCCGACGAGGATCCGCTTGAGCGCGCCGCGGTCGACCTCGGGCCGGGTGCCGCCGCTCGCGTCGGCGGTCTCTTCGAACCGGACGACGCCGTGCTGGTCCAGGATGCGCAGCGCCTCGCCCTCTTCACGGGCGATCGCGCGGAATTCGCCGGTCAGGCCGGCTTCGGCCAGCGCGTGCTGACCGGACTCCTCGTGCAGGTCCAGGGTGCCGCCCTGGTCGCGGGCGGCCGGGGACGCGTCGAGTTCGTAGACGGTCGCGGCGATCCCGCGGGTGTGCAGGACGCGGGCCAGCGTGAGGCCGCCCAGGCCGCCGCCGACGATCGTGACGGGGGTAGTGGTCATCGTTGCTCCTCGGTCGGGGGGCGCGCGGTGCTCAGCGCGCCGTTCAGCAGGACGTCGAACGCCCACCGCACACGGGAGGGGCCCGGGCCGGACACGAGGTCAGGCCCCAGCGCGGCGATGTACGGGTGGGTTTCGGCGGAGAGGCCGGCGAGCGACTCCACCAGCACGTCGTGCTCGCGCTCGGCGCCGGGTTTCTCCTGGCGGCCGCCGGTTTCGACGGCGGTCGCGGTGGCGATCAGCAGCAGGACGTCGACGGCCCACGCGGCCTGGCCCGGCGGCATCCCGCCTTCGTCGAGCAGCGCGAGCACCGCTTCGACGACGGCCAGGTAGTGCGGCCCGCTCAGCCGGGTCACCAGCGCGACCCGGGCCAGGCTCGGCTGGGCGAACAGCACCGAGCGGTAGGAGCCCAGCACCGCCCAGAGCCGGTCGCGCCACTCCCCCGTGCCGCCGTCGCCGAGGTCGACCTCGACCTCGGCGAGCAGCTCGTCGAGCATCGCGGCGTGCAGTTCCTCGGTGTCCTTGACGTACACGTAGAGCGAAGCGGGGCCGGTGTCGAGCTCCTTGGCCAGCCGGCGCATGGTGACGCGCTCGACGCCTTCGGCGCGCATGACGTCGACGGCCGTCGCCACGATGCCCGCGCGGGTCAGCGCCGGCTTCGCCGGGCGTTCGCGGCGGCTGGGGGTGCTGTTCCGGTCCATGCGTCCACTGTAGCGAACATGTTCGTTACGAGCACGTTCGGAACGAACATGTTCGTATGGCGCCGGTCACAGCCACGGAGGCGGCGATACGGGAATCAGGGGCCGAGGGTCCGCGGCCGGCGGCGTTCCGGCGTGGCCAGGACGGCCCAGACCACCTTGCCACCCGTCCAGCGCTTGCTGCTCCCCCAGGCCCGGGCGGTCTGCGCCACGATCCGCAGGCCCAGGCCGGGCTCGAGCAGGTCGGGCCGCTCCAGCAGCACCGCGGGCCGCGGATCGTCGTCGCTCACGGCGATCGTCAGCAGCTCCCGCCGCAGCTCCAGCCGCAGCCGCGGGAGCGACGTCGTGTGCCGGGACGCGTTGTCGGCCAGCTCCGCCGCGATGAGCGTGCCGTCGTACTCCAGGGCGGGCACCCCCCATTCACCGGTCCGCGCGCGGACGAACGCGCGAGCCTGGGCGATGCCGTCGTCCCCGCGCGCGAGCGTCCGCTCGGCACGGCGGCGGATCGGGTGGGGCAGCGCTTTCTCGGCGGCTTCGACGTCGGCGTGCACCGGCACGAACCGGTCCAGACCGAACGCGTCGAACGCTTCGATGTGCGTGGACTGCCGCGTCACCAGCGAGAACGGGATGCCCGGCCAGCGCTCGAGCCGGGTGGCGACGAACGGGAACAGACTGGGCGAGTGCCGCTCGAGAACGAGCCCGTCGATGTCGGCGATCACCCCCGGCGGGCTGTCCGCGGCGATCTTGAGGAGACCGTCGCGCAGGAAGGGGTAGCCGGTGATGTCGAGCCGCCCGGTCACGCGGACCAGGGCGCTCGCCTCCCGGTTCCGCAGCTCGAGCCCGATGCCCTCAGGCACGGGCACCGGCCGGACGGCGCGACCGCGCCCTCGGATTCATGGCCATCACGCTAGTCCTCGGCCGGGACCGCGCAAAGGGCCCATCGCGCGGCGGTGCAACCGACCGCGGTCCTCGGGCGTGTAGTGCTCGACGCCCGGGGAGGACGCCATGTCACCGTACCCACTGCAGGACGGCGAGCGAGTGCTCTGGTCGGGAGCACCGACGCGACGCCGACGTTGGCTTCGCGAGCACCACGTGCGGTTGTTCGGCGCCCTGCTGGTGGTCGCGGCCGTCGCCACCGCCATCGTCGTCGACCGGCGGAACGCGCAGTACCTCGGACTGTTCACCATTCTCCTGTTCGGGTTCGGCATCTTCTGGTCCCGGCGGCTGGCCAACCGCCGGGCCCGCCTCGACGTCGAGACCTACTTCGTCACCGACCGGCGCGTCGTTTTCGTGGCGCAGTGGCCGACCGGCGCGGAGTTCCGCTGGGCGTGGCTGAACCGGCTGGGCCCGGCTCAGGTGAAGACCGGCGCCGACACGGTCATCTTCGGGACGAGCTTCGCGGCCCGCTGGCGCGTGGCCAATCAGAACCACGAGGGCGCCTGGGCGCCGTTCGTGCCGGAGCTGTGGGCGATCCCGGACGCCGAACGGGTCGCCGCGTTGATCCGGCAGGCCCAGTCCGCGCCGTTTCCGAAAAGAACCGGAAACATTCTCGAAACCCAGCGCGGACCAGTGCGCTAACTGGTCTGGACCAGACAGGAGAAATACCCCAGACTTCCGGGCTTTCTCTTGCCTGACAAAGCGACCTGCGGTAACGCGGACTCAACCGAACCAGGTTCGGTGTTTTCCCTGGAAGATTTCCGCATGCGACTTTCGGCGGTGTGCCGCATCCCGGCAGGCCGGTATATCTGGTGCTACCGAATCCGCAATGGCCGGGCCCCGCGCGCCGGCCGGCCGGATGCCGCCCGCACCCCGCCTCCCGGAGGAACCATGCACCGCCTGGCCCCGGCCCGCGAACACGTCATCGGGCTCTTCCGCATCGTCATCGGCTTCCTCTTCGCCTGCCACGGCGTCAAGGCGCTGTTCGGCCTCTTCGGCGCGAAGTCCGCCGTCGCCGTCGGCGTCTGGCCGCAGTGGTGGGCCGCGATCATCCAGCTCGGCTGCGGCGCACTGGTCTGCGTCGGGATCGGCACCCGGGTCGCCGCTGTGCTCGGCTCCGGCTCGATGGCGTTCGCCTACTTCACCGTGCACCTGCCGGTCGCGCTGCTCCCGATCCAGAACGGCGGCGAGGACGCGGCCCTGTTCTGCTGGACGCTGCTGGCCGTCGCGTTCATCGGCCCCGGCCGCTTCGCGCTGAGCAACCTCCTTGCCCGGCAAGCGGTTTCGGCGCCGGATCACCTCCGGGCGACCGAGCTCGCGTCCTAGGGGCGCGAGATGCCGACGCCGCTACGGGCGTCGGCGCCGTACTTCGCCAGCTCGCGCGCGAGGTCCAGCCGGCCCGTGGCCTTGCTCGGGTCACGGTCGGCGTCGGTCAGCAGCTCGCGCGGGATGATCCAGACGACCTCGAACTCGATCCCGCTGGGATCCTTGGCGTACAACGACTTCGTGGTGCCGTGGTCGGACGAGCCGACGAGCGCGCCGGCCGCTTCGAGGCGGCCGGCGAGGCGGTCCAGGTCGCCGAGGGTGTCGACCTCCCACGCGAGGTGGTAGAGACCGACCGACGTCTTCCCGGCGCCCGAGTCCTCGGCGTGCGCGCCGAGCTCGAACAGGCCGAGGTCGTGGTCGTTGGTCGAGCCGGGCGCCCGCAGGAAGGCCGCGCCGCGGTGCGCGTCGCCGCCCTCGATGTAGTCGAAGCCCAGCAGGTCCCGGTAGAACGCGACGCTCTCGGCCACGTTCCGGACGTACAGCACGGCGTGGTTCAGGCGAAAGATCGACATCGGCTCTCCTGGCCCGTGCTGCTGCGCGCGCGAATAGGTTGAAGTTTCAACTTGAGGCTAGGCGCGAACGAGCAAACGGTCAAGCGAGCACAAGCACCCCTCGATCACCCGGAAGAACCACTCTCTGTGGGTCCTGCGACCGACCGGGCGACAAACCTTCGACACCGTATCGAGGCCCTGGTCGGACGGCCCGGGAGTTCGTAGGGTGGTTGCACCGCGGGACATCGTGTCAGCTGTCCCGCGGGCGGTGATGCCCCTGGATCCGACCTTTCCCCGAAGCCTCGCCCGGGGGCATCACCCTCACACTCGATCACCCTCGAGCTCAGCTGACCGTGCCGCTCTCCCACCACCAGCTCTGCGAGCCGTAGGCGTACTCGACACGGCTGTCGACGTGCTGGTGGGCGTCCGAGAGCGTGTAGCGCTCCAGCCCGGAGAACCCGCAGGCCTCGGCGAGGACGTAGACCTGGCGCGTGCTCAGGCCGCTGACGTAGCAGTCGGCCGCCGTGCCGTACACGTGCATGCTGTTCGACGCGCCGCCGATGGCCTTGTTGTGCGCGACACTGCGGAAGCCCGACGAGATCGTGATCGCCCGGTTGCCCGCCTTCGTCCGCAGGGCTTCGAGCTTGTACATCAGCCGCCGGACGTTCTCCTTGACCGTCGCCGAACCGACCTTGCCGCCCCCGAAACCCGTACCGTCATTGGACGTGAACTCGCTGAATTCGAAGTGCGCGGTCGAGCCGTCGGCGGATTCCAGTGCGTTGAGGGCCGCGAAGTCGTCCGCGTCGGCAACGCCGTCGGCCGTCAGGTGGTTCGCGGCCTGGAACCGCTTCAGCGCCGCCTCGGTGCCGGGACCGAAGTCGCCGTCGACGGCGACGTAGGTCTGCTTCGGGCCGTCGGCGGCCCAGCCCGCGACGCGGATCTGCAGCTCCGTCACCGCGGCACCGGTCGAGCCGGACCGCAGCGACGACGGCCACGTGTAGGCCGCCGCGACCCCGGGGAACGCCGTCATCGCGGCGAGGCCGCCGGCCAGGGCGACCCCGGTCCCGGCCGCGGCCTTGAGCAGGGTGCGGCGGTCGAAACCGGCGGACGGGCGGAACGGGCTCATCGAGGCCTCCGGAGTGCTCGGCGAACGGGCCCGCAGGAGACACCGGGTGGCCAAACATCGGCCAACACCCCGGCGACCCGGCGCCGGAATCCGCCTCGACCGGCACGTAGCCCGTGAATCCTTGACGATCACCCGGTCTCACGCTCGGTCACGATGTACTGAGCCGATCCATTTACATACATGGCGTATGTATGTAATCATGAGCCGCATGACGAGAAGCGAATCCCTGGGCCGGGAACGCCGGGTCCGGTTGCCGGCCGGCGAGGTGCGGTACTTCGAGCGGGGCAGCGGCGCGCCGGTGGTGTTCGTCCACGGCGTGCTGACGAACGCCGAGCTGTGGCGGAAGGTGGTGCCGGACGTCGCGGCGGCCGGATTCCGTTGTGTGGCCCCGGATCTGCCGCTGGGCTCGCACGACCTCCCGATGCGGGCCGACGCCGACCTCTCCCCCGCGGGCGCCGCCGACGTGCTCGCGGACTTCCTGGACGCGCTGGACCTGCGCGACGTCACGCTGGTCGCGAACGACACCGGCGGCGCGCTGACGCAGATCCTGCTCAGCCGGCGTCCGGAGCGGGTCGGGCGGGTCGTGCTCACGCCGTCCGACTGCTTCGAGTACTTCTTCCCGCCGATCTTCAAGCCGCTGCCGGCGATCGCGCGGATCCCGGGGTCGATGGCCGTGCTCGGCCAGCTCCTGCGCATCCGCGCGCTCTACCCGCTGCCGGTGCTGTTCGGCTGGGTGGTCAAGCGGCCGCTGCCCGATGCCGTCGCGCAGGCCTACCTCGCGCCGCTGCGCAAGTCCGCCGGGGTGCGGCGCGACCTGCGCAAGCTGCTGCGGGACGTGCACCCGCGGCACACCCTGGCCGCCGCGGCGGCGCTGCGGACCTTCGACCGGCCGGTGCTGCTCGCCTGGGCGAGCGAGGACAAGCTGTTCCCGATCGCCCTCGCCCACCGGCTCGCCGCGCTGCTGCCGGACGCGAAGCTCGTCGAGATCGCGGACTCCTACACGTTCGTCTCCGAGGACCAGCCCGCCGTGCTGGCCCGCCACGTCGTCGAGTTCGCGGGCGTCATGGCAGATTAGGCGGGTGCGACGTACCCAGCAGGACCGTTCCGCCGACACGAAGGCCGCCCTGGTCGCCGCCGCGCGCGAGCTGTTCGCCACCCGCGGCTACCAGGCCGTGCCGGCGGACGAGATCACCCGCGCGGCGGGCGTCACCCGCGGCGCGCTGTACCACCACTACGCCGACAAGCAGGGCCTGTTCCGGGCGGTCGTCGAGGAGCTGGAACGCGAGCTGACCGAAGAGGTCGCGGCTGCGTTCACCCAGGCCGCGGACCCGCTGACCGGCATGACGCTCGGCCTCGGCGTGTTCCTCGACGCGTGCCTGCGCGAGGACGTCCGCCGGATCTCCCTCACCGACGCGCCCGCCGTGCTCGGCTGGGAGGTCTGGCGCGAGATCGAGGCGGAGTACGGCCTGGGGCTGATCGTCAGCGTGCTGGAGCAGGCCAAAGTGGACGGCCTGATCGTCGAGCTGCCCGTGCCCGCGCTGGCGCAGCTGGTGCTGAGCGCGGTGATGGAGGCGGCCCGGATGATCGCCGCGGCGGACGATCCCGCGCGTACCCGCGCCGACGTCCAGCAGGTGCTCGGCGCGTGGCTGGCCAGCCTCCTGAAGACCTAGCCGGGTTCCTCGGCGAGCCGCGCCGGGGTGACGCCTTCGGGCACGTCCACGGCGTCGAACCACCCGCAGGCGGGGTCGCCGGGCGGCCGGTCGAACCGGGTGACGTACGGCTTCACGTCGAGCACCGGCGTGCCGTCCAGCAGGTCGACGCCGGCGAACCGGATCGTGGTGCCGGAGACGTCGAGCAGCCGGATGAGACTCAGCCCGATCGGGTTCGGCCGGCGCGGGCCGCGGGTGGCGAAGATGCCCATCCGGCGGCCTTCGCGGCGCAGCAGGTACGGCACCTGCGTGAGCCCACCCGGCCGGTCGGGCCGGTCCAGCCAGCTCAGCAGCCACGCGTAGTCGAACCCGGCGAGCCCGGCCAGCCCTTCGGCGAAGCGGTCGTCGAGTTCGATGGTGCCTTCTTCGGCGCGGTTCGCGGCCGCCTGGACGGGGGTGTGCTCGAGCTCCGTCCGGGCGGTGCGCACGACGCCGATCGCGGGCAGCGGTGGCGGGGTCATCGGCCCAGCCTAGGTGCCCGCGACCGGCGTCGCGTCCGGCCGTCAGCCCGTGACGAGCCCGACGCCGAAGGTCTGCAGGATCTCGTTCACCGGCTGGAACCACGTCTCGCCGCCGGAGCTGCAGTTGCCCCAGCCACCGGAGGTGACGCCCTGCGCCTGGTCACCGGTGATGAAGGAGCCGCCGGAGTCGCCGGGTTCGGCGCAGACGTTGGTGCGGGTCACCTGGTAGACGGCGCCCTGGGAGTAGTTGACGGTTTCGTTCAGCCCTTCCACGACACCGCAGTGCCAGTGCGTCGTCGACCCCGAGCGGCACACCGAGGTGCCGACCGGCGCGACCCAGGAGCCGCGCACGATCGCGTCGCTGACCGTGCCCCAGCCGAGCACGACCGGCGCGGTCCACCAGCCGTTGCCGATGCGGATGAAGGAGTAGTCGTTGCCGGGGAAGGAAGAACCGGCGAACGTGCCCATCGCCGAGCCGTCCCAGCCGACGACCGAGCTGCCGGCGCCGCCGCAGTGCCCGGCGCTGACGAACCCGCCGTTCACCGAGAAGCCGATCGAGCAGCGGGTGTTGCCGTTGATGTAGTACGGGTCGCCGCCGACCGTGCCGGCCGAAAGCGTCTCGGCCTTCGGCGCCGACGTCACGGTGACGGGGCCGGCTTTCCGGGCCTGCGCGACGAAAGCCTCGACGTCGGCGCCCTGCGCGCCGGGCCGGAGGGTGACCACGACGCTGCCGGAGCGCGCGTCGGTCCGCCAGCCGCTGACGCCGGCCGGGGCGGGGTGCGCCTTGGCCGCCGAGTCGATAGCGGCCTTCGCGGCGTCCAGCTTCGCCGCGCTGACGGCGGCGGTCGTCGGCTCGGCCCCCGCTTGGCGGACGGCGGCGGCCGCGGCGGGGTCGGTCACGCCGACGACGAGCTTGCCGAGCGCGGGGTCGAACCAGGCCCCGCCGAACGCGGCGCCGGCGGCGCGCTGCGCGTCCGGCAGCACCCGCGAGGCGGTCATCTCCTGCCCGAGCCGGGTTTCGGCCTGGGCGGCGGTCAGCCCGAAATCCCGTTGCATGGCGGCGATCAGGCCGGGTGAGGCCTGCGCGACGGCGGGGGCGAGGGCACTGCCGGCGAGACTGGCGGTGAGGACGGCGGCGCCGCCGAGAGCCAGGGCGATTCTTCGACGCATGAGGAACTCCTCCGAGGCCGGGGGAAAGAAACACACTGTGGGCCGAGTGTGCGGGCGGGTCCGCGGCAGGTCCAGAATTGTCCGGTTTTCTGTCCGGAATTAGCGGGAGCGAACGACTGTCCACAACAGACTGAACGCTTCGATATGTTGCGTTACAACATGTTTCGCACGCACCAAAGAAGCGCGACCCGGCTCCCGGCCGTTCGCGGCGCGCGCTCGCCAACCTCCATTACAACGTTGTAAAAGGTCTGAACCAAGTACAACACGCCCTCGCGTCCGGGACCAGGAACCAGGGACGGCAGGGCACCAGACGTGCATGACCGTCCCCCGGCCCGGCGCGAATCCGGAACCCGGCCGCCCCGGCGGCCCTCACCCCGGCTCGTTGACAGACCGGCCACCACCGCGACAGAATCCTATTTCCTATAGGATTCTGCATCAGGGGGATCGGTGGCTGTCGTCACGCGGGCCGGAGCTTTTCTCGTCGACGTCGCGGTCGAGCAGGCCCGCACCGACGCCGTGCAAGCGTTCCTGTCCCAGGAGACCGTCTTCGTCGAGCTGACCACCGACGACGGCGGGAGCGGGCTCGGCTACTCCTACACGATCGGCACCGGGGGCAGCTCCGTCGTCGCCCTGCTGCGGGACCACCTGCTCCCCCGGCTCGTCGGGCAGGACTCCCGGCTGGTCGAAGCGATCTGGCGGGACCTGTTCGCCGCCACCCGGGCGACGAGCGTCGGCGCGATCACCTCGCTCGCGCTCGCCGCCGTCGACACCGCACTGTGGGACCTCAAGTGCCGCCGGGCCGGCGAGCCGCTGTGGCGCGTCGCCGGCGGGTTCGGCGCGCGGGTTCCGCTCTACGACACCGAAGGCGGCTGGCTGCACCTCGGCACCGAGGAGCTCGTCGCGGGGGCGAAGGCCGCCGAGGCCGCCGGCTGGGGCGGCGTCAAGGTCAAGATCGGCAAGCCCACCGCCGCCGAAGACGTCGAGCGGCTCGCCGCGGTCCGCGCGGCCGTCGGCCCGCGGTTCGACCTGATGGTGGACGCCAACCAGTCGATGACGGCCGCGGAGGCGATCCGGCGCGCGGCCGCGTTCGCCGCACTGGACCTGTGCTGGCTGGAAGAGCCGCTGCCGGCCGACGACGTGTCCGGGCACGCCCGGCTCGCCGCCTCGACGCCGGTGCCGATCGCCGTCGGAGAGTCGCTGTACTCGATCGCGCAGTTCCGCGACTACCTGCACCGCGGCGCGGCCTCGATCGTGCAGCCCGACGTCGCCCGGATCGGCGGCATCACGCCCTGGCTCAAGGTCGCCCACCTGGCCGAGGCCTTCAACGTCGACGTCTGCCCGCACTTCCTGATGGAACTGCACGTGAGCCTCGTGGCGGCCGTCCCGAACGGCCGGTACGTCGAGCACATCCCGCAGCTGCGGGCGATCACACGCACGGAAATGACCGTGGAAAACGGCTGTGCGGTGCCACCGGAAACCGCCGGTCTCGGAATCGACTGGGACCGCGACGCGATGGACGACCGCCGCGTTTCCTGAGCGCGCACTTCCGCCCGGCCACCCGAATGGGCGGCCGGGCGGAAAGGCGCCGGAATCAGATTTCGTCGACCTGGTAGGTGACCAGCCTGGCCGGCACCAGCAACGCGCCGGTGCATTCCGCGACGGCCGGGCCGAAGCCGTACGGCACGAAGTCGCCGACCACGTACCAGAAGGCGTTGCCGCTCGCGCAGTGCGCGATCACCCGGTAGCCGTAACCCTCACCGGGGAAACAGGTGACCGAGACGCCTTGACCGAAAAGCACGCCGTACCGCTCCCCGAAGCAACCGGGTGGCGCGAAATCGCTGCCGGCCGCGGCCGCGGTACCGACCGTCAGACCGAACAGGGAAAAAAGAGCGACGGCGAGAACCGCCAATTTCCTTCGCATGACCACTCCTCAGCGCGGAGAACCCCGACCTGACGAAGCGTAGAAGTGCGGGAGAATTACCGGCAATTCATCGGGCAAGTGAATTCCGCGCAGCGGAAAGTCACGACACTGCTCCATCCGGGCGAGCGCGGGCCCCCGGGCGGCTCGCGGAGGGGTGACGCCCGCGGGCGTTTCTCCGACCACCGAGACAAACGCGGCCGCGACCCGCCCTCTTCACCGCGGAGACGGCCTTGTCCGCGACCCCGATCGACGCGGGCCGCCCGGCTCAGCTCGCCCGCCGCCCGCGCGTGCCACTCCGAGATGGCCGGAACCCGGTGCGACGGGAGCGTCCTCAGTGGACGTTGAGGGGCCGGGTCAGTGGGCGAACGCGGTCAGGAAGCGGTCGCGGAAGGAGTCCATCTTCCAGACCGGCGCCTGCGCGGCCGGGTGCAGGCCGTCGGTCCAGCCCCAGCCGGAGATCCGGTCCAGCACCTTCGGGTCCTTGGCCACGATCGTGATCGGCACGTCGTGGACCGCGCCCTGCGGGGTGACGACGGGCGGCTGGTGGTCACCGAGGAACACCAGCACCAGGTTGTCGTCGCCGTAGTGCTGCACGAACGAGATCAGCGTCTTCAGCGAGTAGTCGGTGGCGTCGCGGTAGGCGTCGCGGATCTTCGCCGGGTCCTTCCAGACCGACTCCGGCGCCTCCCCCGCGCCCGGCTGCGGCGCGAAGACCGAGCCGTCGCCGACCTGGTTCCAGTCGACCAGCCAGGGCCGCGGCGACCAGGGCGCGTGGCTGGAGACGAGGTCCACCTCCGCCATCACCGGCTTCTGGGCCGACTTCGCCAGCTCGTTGCGCTGCAGCATCGAGAACGTGTACTGGTCCGGCATCGTGGCGTAGGCGAACCCCGGCCCCTTGTAGCCGATGTTGCGGAAGTCGTAGTAGGCGTCCGGGTGGTAGAACCGCTGGCCCTCCGGCCAGTCCTTCGTGTGCGCGGGCACGTCCCAGACGGTCTTCCAGCCCGCTTTCTGGAACGCGCCGCCGAGGGTCAGCCGGTCGCTGTCGAGGAGGTTGTTGTAGCGCTGCTGGTTGTCGATCCACATGCCGGACTCGACGGTCGAGTGCGCGAGCCAGCTGCCGCCGCCGAACGTCGAGGACGACAGGAACGCGCTCTTCGCGCCGATGCCGGCCGCCCGCAGCTGCGCCGTGCCGGCGTCGAGCGTCGCGCCGATCTTCGGCGCGAACTCCGGGTCGTCGAGCGCGACGCGGCCGTAGCTCTCCACGAACGTGAGCACCACGTTCTTGCCGCGCAGCCCGGCCAGCAGCTGGTCACCGGGGGTGTTCCGGTACGCGTCGTCGGCGGCCAGCTCGCTGAACGGCTGCTGCTCCCGCAGGTCCGTGCCGACCTGGCGCAGGTCGTCGTAGGCCAGGGCGGCGGCGTTCTGGGCCGCGACCGGCTGGCCCGGCGCGATCTCGACGCCGAACACCGAGCAGACGATCCAGATCACGCCGAGCACGGCCACCACGCGTGTCGCGCCGGTCCGCCTGCCGGCCGCGATCCGGGTGAGCCGCAGCATCGCGAGCACCATGAACACGACGACGGCGATCGCGAGCACCACGGCGCCGGCCAGCACGGCGTACGCGGCGGCGTCACCGATCTCCCCGGCGAGGAACTCGAGACCGGCGTTGAAGAAGCTCCAGTCGTAGACCGGGTCGAACGGCTTCTCGAGCGTCGCGTAGAAGCCGGTGTCGAGCGCCTTCATCACGACGAGCAGGCCCAGCACCAGCCCGACCAGCACCGCGACGACCCGGCGCGCCCGCGGCGGCAGGACCAGCACGAACGCGGCCACGATCAGGCCTTCCACCGGCACCCGGACCAGCGCTTCCGGCGCGAACGAGTTGAGGTCGTCCGGCGCTAGCAGCGCGAACAGCACCAGCAGCGCGGCCAGGACGGTGAGCACCACGCCCGCGACGGCGTGCCGCCGGGCGGCCCGGGGCAGCCCGAAGTCGGGCAGCACCGTCCCTGCCGTCCCTGCCGTCCCTCCGTCCGGAGTGCGGCGGCGGGCTCGCCGCGACAGCGGCAGACCGGTGGTTCCCATCATGGCGCGGCCTCACATCACAGTTCACGGGGCGATCGCCGGGCCCGTGCGGCGGGGACGGCGATCCTCACCGCATATACGGATAACGGCGGCGCGCGGTTCACGCACCGCGACGCCGGCGCCCGGAGGTCCCCCGTTCCGGGACGATCCGGACGATCGGCCGCCCGGCGCCCGGGTCGGGGCATCGTCCACCCACCCGGGTCCGGGTCGTCCATTTCGTGCGGCGGCACCTTTCCGGATTCCCGGCGATCGGGCGGATCCGAACGGAAATCGCCGTTACCCGATGCCCGTGGTCTCAAACCCCCGTACTCCGTCTTTCACCCACGAAAGAGCCGCGATACCCCCTACCGGGGAAGGAATGCGGCCGTTCGGTTGCGGCCCGGTCGGCCGGGTGTTTTGCTCGGGAAGACCGAAGCCCCGCTATTCCGAATGGAGCCCTACCGATGAGTCTTTTCGACAAGGCGAAAGAGGCCCTGGGCAACAACCCCGACAAGGCCGACCAGGGTGTCGACAAGGCCGCCGAAGCCGCCAAGGGCCGGTTCGGCGAGCACTCCGACAAGATCGACCAGGGCTCGGACAAGGTGAAGGACTTCCTGCACAAGCAGGGCGGCGGCCAGCAGGACGCGCCCCCGCAGTGACGCGACGCCGGTGACTGCCCAGCCGTCCGGGCGAAGCACGCTTCGACCGGGCCCCGGCTGGGTACCACCGGCTCCGTGGTCGCCACCTACCTCGTCCCCGTCCGGACCGCCCTCTACCTGTTCCCGCTCATCGCGCTGGTCGTCATGCTGCCGGCGGCGTTCGTCAGCTACCGCCGCCGAGGCCGCGCGGGCGGGTGGACGACGGTCGTGTTCTACACCTTCGTCTTCTACCTCCTGGCGATCGCGACGCAGACGATCCTGCCGCTGCCCGACAACGCGAACTTCTGCGCCGGCAGCAGCTACGCCAGCTCGCCCCAGTTGCGGCCGTTCTACTTCGTCGAAGTCGTCTCGCAACGCGCCCGCGGCCACTGGAGCCCGAGCGCGATCCTGCACAACCCCGCTGTCTGGACCACCGCGCTCAACGTCGCGATGCTGGTCCCGTTCGGCCTCTTCCTGCGCTACGCCCAGCGGATGCGCGCGGTGCCGACGATCCTGGCCGGGTTCGGCCTTTCCCTCCTGTTCGAGCTGACGCAGCTCACCGGGCTGTGGTTCGTCTACCCGTGCCCGTACCGCCTGTTCAGCGTCGACGACCTCATCCTCAACACCGCCGGCGCCGCGCTCGGCTGGCTGATCGCCGGCCCGCTCGGCCGGGTGCTGCCCGCGCTGCAGCCGGACCACGACCGCCGTCGCTACGCCACGAAGGTCACCTTCACCCGGCGGCTGTTCGCGCTGGCCACCGACCTGCTCGGGTTCGCCGTGCTGCTCGGGTTCCTGTTCGGCCTGCTGACCCTGTTCGGCGAGGACATGCGCCACCGCGACACGCCGGTCGTCATCCTCGCGCTCGTGTGGTTCGTGGTGCTGCCGGCGGTCACCGGGTCGACGCCGGGCAAGCGGGCGATGCTGCTGAAGGTCGCGCGGCGCAGCGGCCGCCGGGCCGGACCGATCTCGCTGCTGGTCCGCAACGGCGTCCTGCTGTCCCCGCTCTGGCTGACCTGGCTGCTGCTGGACCTGGACCACTGGGACCTCGGCGAACACCCCGAACAGCTGCTGCTGCCCCTCGCCCTGGCGGCGTCGGCCTTCGTCGTGCTGGTGTGGACACCGCTGGCCGTCCTGCTCGACGACGAGCACCGCGCACCCTACGAACGGCTGACCCGGACCGTGAACGTCGCGATCGTGCCCCCACCTGCGATCACCCCCGTCGAACCGGCACCCGCGCCCGCCCGCGCCAAGGAAGTCCTTTGAGGACGGCACAACCACTGCGCTGCCCGTGTCAGGCGCCGCTGGTAGATTTGCGTGCACGGGTTGAACCGCCAGCCCGCTGTCAGACGAAGCCCGTCCCCTCCAGGAGCGACAACCCATGAGCACCGACGCAACGCGGCCTCGGCAGCGCTCCTCCGGTGAGGGCTGGTCGCTGGCCAAGCACGACGCCGGAGACGCGACCGTCTACGTCCTGCGCGGCGAGTTCGACCTGGCCGTCTCGGTGAAACTCGAGAACCTGCTGCCCGCCGACCCCGGCACCGGCCGGATCGTGCTGGACATGACCGAGGTCACCTACTGCGACTCCAGCTGCCTGCAGGTGCTGCTGCGGCTGGGCAACCGGCTGCACGACGCGGGCGGCCGCTTCGCCATCGCGACCACCGTCCCCGCCGTCGTCCGGCCGGTCGAGCTGCTGGGCCTCGGCGCGGTCATGCCGCTGCACCCGACCGTCGACGCGGCACGCGCTTCCTGGGGTGAGAGCGCATGACGACGTCCGGCACCCGTGTGGGCGAGCCCGGTTCGGGGCATGAAGAAGGGGACGACATCCCTTCGGGGCCCGGCACGGTGAAGGAGGCGGACGTGAACCTGCGCTTCGACAGGCACGAAATCGGCATCACGGCCGACCTCTCCGAGCTGGCGAAGGTCCGCAGCTGGGTCCGGACCGTGCTCGGCGGCTTCCCGGCGAGTGTGGTCACCACCGCGGTCATGGTGGTGGACGAGCTGACCTCCAACGCCCTGCGCCACGGCCACGCGCCCTACCACGTGCGCCTGCTGCCCAGCGCGGCCAAGGTCCGCATCGAGGTCGACGACGGCAGCGGCGAGAGCGCCCGGCGCCGGACGCCGTCCGACCAGGGCGGCCGCGGGCTGCTGCTGGTCGAACGCTGTGCGGCCGCGTGGGGCCAGCTCGGCCGGCCCACCGGCAAGACCCTGTGGGCCGAGCTGGCGACGGACCCGGGGACCCATGGCTGAACGCGTCGACACGGCCCCCGTCACCCTGATCACCGGCGACCGGGGCTGGGACGCCGCGCCCGCCGCGGCCATCGTCGCGGACGGCGCCGGTGTGGTCCGGGCCCTGAACGAGGCCGCTCGCCTGCTCTTCCCCGGCGTCGCCCCCGGCCGTCCCCTGGCCGGCACGGTCGCCGGCTGGCTGGCCGAGGCCCACGACCTGCGCACGAGCGAGATCACCCGCGGCGAAGCCGGTGCCCGGTTCCTGGCCGCGCACCCGGTCCCGCACGGCGACGCCGTGACGTGGTGGCTGGTCGACGAGACCGACATCCGCACCGCCCAGGACGCGCTGGCCCACGAGCAGGAGCGCACGGCGTTCCTCAGCGAGGCCTCCGCCGCGCTGCTGGGCTCGCTGAACCTCGAACGCTGCATGGAGGTCGCCGCGCGGCTCGCCGCGGAGCACCTGGCCGACGCCGCGCTCGTGCTGGCGCCCGCGACGACCGGCGCGTTCCCCGCCGTCACCTGCGTGCGCGGCGGCGAGCCGTCGCGTGGCCGGCTGGAGGTCGACCCGGACGAGCTGCCCGGGCTCGGCGAGGCCCTCCAGGGCTTCCCGCCGGTGCCGTCGCGCTGGCTCGACCCGGACGCCGCGCCCCGCTGGCTGCTGCCGGCCGGATTCGGGCCGGTCGGCTCCATCGTCGTGACGCCGCTGCCCGGCCACGGCGTACCCGCCGGCGCGCTGGTCCTGCTGCGCACCGGCGACCGGGCGTCGTTCAGCGAGCAGGAAGAGCTCTTCGCCCGCCTCTTCGCGGCGCGCGCGGGGGCGGCGATGTCGGCGGCGCGGGTGTTCGCGCTGCAGGCGTCCATCACCGACACGCTGATGCGGGAGCTGCTCCCGCCGACCCTCGAGCAGGCCGGCGGGGTCGAGTTCGCCGGCCGGTACCGCCCGGCGCTCGACGGCGAGCGGATCGGCGGCGACTTCTACGACGTGCACTCCGCGATCGACGGCGACGAGTCGCTGGCCGTGCTCGGCGACGTCTGCGGCAAGGGCCTCGACGCCGCCGTGCTGACCGGCAAGATCCGCACGACGCTGCGGGCGCTGCTGCCGATGGCGGGCGACCACCAGCGGCTGCTCGGGCAGCTGAACGCCACGCTCGCCGACCGTCGCGACGCCCGCTTCGTCACGCTGGTGCTGGCGTCCGCGCGGCGCGAAGGCAACACGGTCCGGCTGCGCGTCACCTGCGCCGGCCACCCGCCGCCCCTGATCGTCCGGGCGGACGGGCGGGTCGAGGAGGCCGACACCCACGGCAGTCTGATCGGCGTCCTGCCCGAGATCGAGTCGACGAGCGCGGACATCACGCTCGACCCCGGCGAGACCTGCCTGATGTTCACCGACGGCATCGTCGAGGCCAAGGGCGGCCCGCTCGGGGACGCGATGTTCGGCGAGGACCGGCTCCGGCAGGCGCTGACCGAGTGTGCGAACATGCCGGCCGACGCGGTCGTCGAACGGGTGCACATGCTCGCGGCGCAGTGGATCGGCCGCGGCAACCACGACGACATGGCGGTCCTCGCGATCACCGCCCCGCGCGGGCAGCACCTCGCCGCGGTCGGCGGGCACGGCCGCGGGAGGTACACCGCGTGAGCGCCTCGACCCGGACCGGCCCGGCCGGGATCGCCGAGCACGCCGAGCTGCTCTGGGCCGCCGTCACCACCGGCGACGAGTACACCGCGGGCGACGTCGTCGTCCAGGCGCTGGGCCAGGGCCTGGACCCGGAGAGCGTGCTGCTCGACGTGATCGGCGCGGTGCAGCGCAAGGTCGGCCGGGAGTGGGCGGCCAACCGGCTGACCGTCGCCCAGGAGCACGCGGCGACGGCGATCAACGACCGCGTCATCGCGACCTTCGGGTACGTCCTGCAACGCCCCGAGCCCCATCTCGGCCGCGTC
This sequence comes from Amycolatopsis sp. NBC_01307, assembly GCF_035975215.1. NCBI lineage: Bacteria > Bacillati > Actinomycetota > Actinomycetes > Pseudonocardiales > Pseudonocardiaceae > Amycolatopsis > Amycolatopsis sp. NBC_01307. The sequence goes on from NZ_CP108403.1 coordinate 3,529,041, forward strand.
ACCGTCGCCTGCGTGGACGGCGAGTGGCACGCGATGCCCGCCCGGCTGCTGGCCGAGGTCCTGCGGTTGCGCGGGTTCCACGTCGACTACCTGGGCGCGCAGGTCCCGGCGCCGCACCTGGTCGCCCACCTGCACCGCACCGGGCCGGACGCGGTCGCCCTGTCCAGCTCCATCGCCACCCGGCTGCCGACGGCGCACGCGACGATCACGGCGTGCCAGGCGGCGGCGACCCCGGTCATCGCCGGGGGCGCCGCGTTCGGCCCGGACGGCCGGTACGCGCGGCTGCTCGGCGCCGAGGCGTGGGCCCCGGACGCGCGCACGGCCGCCGACAAGCTGGCCGAGCCGCTCCCCCGGCCGCAGATCGGCCACCAGCCGCTCGACGACCTGCCGCACCTGGCCGACCAGGAGTACACGCTGGTCACGCGCAGCTCGGGCAACCTGGTGAAGGCGGTGCTCGCCGGGCTGGAGGAGCGGATCCCGGCCATGCGGTCCTACACGGACCTGCAGCGCCAGCACACCGCCGAGGACATCGCGCACATCGTCGACTTCCTCGCGACCGCCCTCTACGTCGGCGACAGCGAGCTGTTCACCGGGTTCCTGACCTGGACGGCGGACATCCTCACCGCGCGCGGCGTCCCGGCCGTCTCGCTGGTGCCCGCCCTCGACCTGCTCGAGGTGGAGCTCCGCGACTTCCCCCGGGCCACCGAGCTGCTCGGCACCGCGCACACGCACTTGGCGGCCCGGGCCGCCGGATCGGGGCCGTCCGCATGAGCGGCGCACTGACCTGCACCTGGACCTCGCCGCGGCCGGACACGGCCCGCATCGTCGTCACCGGCGACCTGGAGTACACGACGGCCGCGCTGCTGCCGAAGCTGATCGGCGACCGGCTGGCGGCCGCACCGGGCGTCCGGGACGTGCGGCTCGACTGCGAGGGCATCGGCTTCTGCGACTCCTCCGGGCTCTCGGCGCTGCTGCGCGTCCACACGGCCGTCACGGACGCGGGCCGTCGGCTGCACCTGGACAACCGCCGGCCCGCCCTCGACCGGCTGCTCGCGCTGACCGGCACCGTCGCCCACCTGACCGGCGAGGCCCCGATCGCCCGCGCTCGCGCCGACTCCTGACCCCTAGTCGTCCGCCCGGGCCAGTTTCGACGGCCACCAGATGCGGCGGCCGACGTCCACGGTCAGCGCCGGGACCAGCAGCGACCGCACCAGGAACGTGTCCAGCAGGACGCCGAACGCGACGATGAACGCGATCTGGGCCAGGAACAGGATCGGGATCACCGACAGCGCGGAGAACGTCGCGGCCAGCACGACGCCGGCCGACGTGATCACGCCGCCGGTCAGCGACAACCCGCGTAGCGTGCCGGCGCGGGTGCCCCGGGTCAGTGCTTCCTCGCGGACGCGCGTCATCAGGAAGATGTTGTAGTCGATCCCCAGCGCCACCAGGAACACGAACCCGAACAACGGCACCACCGGGTCCGCGCCCGGGAAACCGAAGATGTGGTTGAACACCAGCGCCGACACGCCCATCGTCGCGGCGAACGACAGCACCACCGTCGCGATCAGCAGCAGCGGCGCGAGCAGGGACCGCAGCAGCAGGGCCAGCACGAGGAAGATCACCAGCAGCACGATCGGGATGATCAGCTCCCGATCGTGCACGGACGTCTGCTGCGTGTCGAGCTGGATCGCCGTCGGGCCGCCGACCTTGGCGGCCGCGCGGGGCACCGCGTGCACGGCGTCGCGCAGCCGGCCGACGGTCGCGACGGCGGCTTCGGAGTCCGCCGGGTCGTTCAGCACGGACAGGATCTGCACCCGGCCGCCGACCACCTTCGGCTGCCCGTCGGGGCCGGGCAGCGGGAGCGACTGGGCTACACCGTCCACTTTGGACGCCGCGAGCACGGCGGGCAGCGCGCCGGCGTCGGCGATCGTGATCGCGGGCGCGCCGAGGCCACCCGGGAAGTGCCGGCCGAGGATGTCCTGGCCGGTCCCGGACTCGACCTGGGTGAGGAAGACGTCCGACTGCGCGGTGCCGGACGCCTTGAGCTGCGGCAGGAACGCGACGCCGATGCCGAGCACGAGCGCCGTCACCACCCAGACCGTGCGCGGCCGCTTGCCGACCAGGCCGGCCACCCGGCCCCAGATCCCGGCGGTCTCCGGGTGCGGCGAGCCGAGCGCGGGCTTGAACGGCCAGAACGCGCCGCGGCCGCACAGCGCGAGCACGGCTGGCAGGAACGTCGTCGACGCCAGCAGCGCGGCGCCGATGCCGATCGCGGCGACCGGGCCGAGGCCCTTGTTGGAGTTCAGGTCGCTGAACAGCAGGCACAGCACCCCGAGCACGACGGTGCCCGCCGACGCGGCGATCGGTTCGAGCGTGGCGCGCCAGGCGATCCGCAGCGCGTCGAAGCGGCTCGGGGTGTCGCGCAGCTGCTCGCGGAACCGCGCGACCGTCAGCAGGGCGTAGTCGGTCGCCGCGCCGAACACGAGGATCGAGAGGATGCCCTGGCTCTGGCCGTTGAGCGCGAGGATGTCGTTCTTCGCCAGCAGGTAGACGACGAGGCTCGCGAGCCCGAGCGCGAACACCGCCGAGAGCAGCACCAGGAACGGCAGCAGCGGGCTGCGGTAGACGACGATCAGGATCAGCGCGACCACACCGCCGGCGACGAGCAGCAGGATGCCGTCGATGCCGCCGAACGCCGTGACCAGGTCGGCGATCTGCCCGGCCGGGCCGGTGACCAGCACGGTCAGGCCGTCCGGCGCGCCGGCGAGCTGGGCGCGGACCTCCTTGACGACGTCGGCGGGGTTGCCGTCGGCGAGGATCGGCACGGCCAGCTGCACGGCCTGGTTGTCACGCGGCGCGGGCTGCGGCTGGCCGAGCGGGCCGACGACGCCGGGCACGGTACCCAGCTGCCGGGCCTTGTCCGCGAGGAACCGCCGGTCTTCGCCGGTCAGGCCGCTCGTGCGCTCGGCGACGACGGTGGCGGGCAGCACCTGGCGCGGGGTGAACGCCTTTTGCTCGTCGGAGACTTCGGTGGCTTCGGCCGACCTGGGCAGGAAGGCGGCGTTGTCGTTCTTCGCGACTTCGCTGAGCTTCCCGGCGAACGGCCCGCCGAACCCGCCGATCGCGAGCCAGCCGATCACCAGGAGGGCCGGGATCAGCCAGCGAAGACGGCGTGGGGCGGTCTTGTTCATGGTCGCTAAAGTCCTTTCGAGCGCGAACACGCCCAATTGTTCAGCAGGCTGAACATTCTGCACGACGACCGGGAGTGACGGTGAGCACAGCCCCCGAACCGGACCTGAGCACGTGGCCGACCGGCCGGCTCCTGGCCGTGGCCGCGCGGCTGGTCGAGCAGCGCTGGGTCGCCGTGCTGGCCGGCATGGGCCTCACCCACGCGGGGCTGATCGCGTTGCACACCCTGCGCGAGGGGCCACTCCCCCAGCGGGCGCTGGCCCAGCGCTGCCAGGTGACCGACCAGACGATGAGCCGCACCCTCGACCGGCTCGCCAAGGCCGGCTTCGTCACCCGCACGCCGGACCCGGCCGACGCCCGCCGCCACCTGACGCGGCTGACCGCGCGCGGCCGCACGGTCCACGAACGCGCGGTGCGCGCCGAACGCGAAGACCCGGCCCTGCTCGGCGGCCTCGGGGACGACGACGCCTTCCGCGCGCGGTTGCTCTCTTTGATCGGCGGTCTGTCGGCGGGCGATTGAGATCAACCGGGGCTGGGTAACTGAGCAGGCATGTGGATCGCGGTGAGCACCCCAGTCGCCCTGTTGATCGCAACCGTGCTGATGGAGCGGTTCGAGCGACGATGCACCCTCGTGCCCACCGCGAAAGCCGAACGACCACCGGTCGGCAACTGACCTGGATTTCCTTGCGGCCTGGCACTTTCCCGCGAAAGTGCCAGGCCTTTCGCGTTCACCCTTTCGAGTGATCCACACCTCTTCGAGAACCTCCGCTCCTCCCCTCGCGACTTACGGGGTAGATCCGGCGACACCGGGTCAAGGGAGGAGATCACCATGCGCGGCACCACGAAGCCGAAGCGGACAGTGCTCGGCCTGGCCCTCGCGGCCGGGCTGATCACGGCCACGAGCATCGGGATCGCCGGCGGGGCGTCGGCCGATTCCGGGACCACGGAGGGGAAAACCATGACCGAAGCACACCAGAAGCCGCCGAAAGGGGCGCGCGCCACTGTTCAGGTGAGCCCGAACCCCACGACCAGGCGCGGCGAAGAAGTGACCATCACCGGAAACTGCGGCGGCGGCACGGGCTTGAAGTCCGTACTCGGCGGCATCCCCGAGCACCCGGTCCTGGAGAACATCCGGATCCTGAAGGCCGGCCCGGACGAATTCGAGGCGAAAGCCACGCTGTCCGAAGAAATCGGCAACGGCGTGGGTCCGGTGTTCGTCGACTGCGGCGGCGAAGCGGGAGTGACGTTGCTGGTCACGCACGTCTGAGTGAACGCCCGCCCGCCGGTGCTGCCGGTGGGCGGGCCTTTCTCCAGCGGTCAGTGGCCGGTATCGCGCCGCAGTGAGAACGGGGGCGTCGCGCCCGCGAGCAACGCTTCCGCGTCCACCGTCACGGCCTTGCTCCCCCGCTCACCGAACCGTCGCGCCACCACGGCGCCCGGCTCGTCCACGCGGTCCGCGCGCTTGGGCAACGCCCGCTCGCGCTCGCCAGAACCGGCTTCACCGAACGGAGGCCATTACCGCCCTGCACCTATCTCACGCCCGAAGCGAAGCGCGGTTCACCACTGGCCGGTATCGCCCCGCAGCGAAACGCAGGCCATCACTGGCCCGCGCCGTCATCGCGCCGCAGCGAAAACGGAGGTGTCGCACCCGCGAGCAACGCTTCCGCGTCCACCGTCACGGCCTTGCTCCCCCGCTCACCGAACCGTCGCGCCACCAGCGCGCCCGGCTCGTCGACGCGGTCCGCGCGCCCGGAGAGGAACGCCCACTCGTGCTCGTCGGAGCCGAAGTACAGCACGGTGCCGAACACTTCGCGGAACCGTCGCCACGACGCCAGCAGCGTCTCGTTGCGCCACAGCGTCGGGCAGCCCGCCTGGCAGGTCACCACGCCGCCGGGGGCCAGCAGCCGGGCGCAGCGGCCGAGGAAGTCCGTGCCGTACAAGCGGTTGTGCTGCGCGTCCGGGTCGGTGTTCTCGTCCGGCAGGTCGATCACGACGACGTCGTAGGTGTCGCCGCGCTCTTCGGCTGCGGCCAGGAACGCCCAGCCGTCCGCGAAGGACAGCCGGACCGGGCCGGACCCGCGTTCGGCTTCGGCGAGGTCGGCCGTCGTGTAGCCGTACGGCAGGTGCTCGGCGCAGGCGCGGACGGCCTGCTCGTCGATGTCGACGTGGTCGACGACCTCGGCGCCGGCGGCCACAGCCAGTTCGCAGGCGACCCCTTCGCTGGAACCGATCACGAGCACCCGGCGCACCTGGTCGGCGAGCAGGAGCGCGGGGATCATCAGCGCCTCGTGGTACAGCAGCTGGCTCGCCTCGGTGCTCTGGCGCTCGTTGTCGCAGAACAGCGAGACGCCCTGCGCGGTGCGCCCGATCAGCACCTCCTGGTAGGCCGTGCGCGCGCTGAACACGACGTCGTCGACCTCCCAGACGCGGGTCAGGCCGGGGCCGAGTGGTTCGTGGATCGCGGGCATCAGGCTTCTCCCCGGCGGACGACGGACAGGTGGACCGAAGCGGCGTCGAGCGACTTGGCCAGCAGCCGCACGGCGTGCTCGGGGTCGGCGCGCTCGCCGCAGGTGAACACGTCCGCGAACAGCGACCCGTGCTCGGGGTACGTGTGCACGGACGCGTGCGACTCGGCGAGCAGCGCGATCACGGTGGCGCCCTGCGGCGCGAAGCTCTTGGCGACGACGTCGACGACCGTCGCGCCCGCCTCCGTCACCGCGGCGCGGAGCAGCTCCCCCAGCTTCGCGGCATCGTCGAGCAGGCCCGGGTCGACGCCGTGCAGCTCGGCCAGGACGTGCCGTCCGGTGAACCGGCCGAATTCAGGCATCTCCCCACTTCCCCAGGCAGTAGGTGCGCAGCGGCTCGATCCCGTTGAACTCCACCGAGGCGTACGACGCCGTGTAGGCGCCGGTCCCGGGCAGGTCGAGGCGGTCACCCGCGCACAGCGACAGCGGCAGCTCGTAGGGCGTCCGCTGGTAGAGCACGTCGTCGCCGTCACAGGTCGGCCCGGCGAGCACCACCGGCCCGGCGGGCCCGGCGGCCCGGCCGATCGGCTCGAACCGGTAGGCGATCGCCTCGTTCTCGGCCTCGGCGAGGCCGTTGTAGCGACCGATGTCGAGGTACACCCAGCGCCGCTCGCCCCGGTCCGCGACCAGCACGACCTCGGTGCGCAGCAGACCGGCGTCGGCGACGAGCACCCGGCCCGGCTCGAGCAGCAGCTCGGGCCGCTCCTCGGGGAAGTGCGTGTCGAGGGCCGACGCGATCGTCGCCGCGTAGGTGGCCAGCGAGGGGACGCCGGTGCGGTGGGCCGTCGCGAAGCCGCCGCCCAGGTTGAGCCGCGTCACCGGCACGTCCTGGGCCGCGGCCTCGGCGGACAGCTTCGCCGCCGTGGCGATGCCGATCTCCCAGGCGAGCGGGTCGGGCTGCTGCGAGCCGACGTGGAACGCGATGCCGGGCCGCAGGCCCAGCTCAGCCGCCCGCAGCACCAGGTCGAGGGCCTCGGCCGGGTCGCAGCCGAACTTGCGGCCGAACGGCGTCACCGAGTCGGGCGCGTCGAGGACCACGCGGATCGACACGGCCGACCCCGGCGCGTGGCGGCCCAGGTTGTCGACGTCGGCCGGCGCGTCCGAGGTGAACTCGCGGACCCCGCGTTCGTAGGCGAAGGCGATGTCGCGGGCCTTCTTGATCGGGTTGCCGTAGGCGAGGTCCGCCGGGTCGGCGCCGCGCTCCAGGCATCGCGCGACCTCGGCGGGCCCGGCGACGTCGAAGCCGATCCCGGCCGCCACCAGCGCGTCGAGCACCGGTGGGGCCGGGTTGGCCTTGACCGCGTAGCGGATCAGCGCGCCGGGGAACGCCGCGCGGAACTCCGCCGCCCGGGCCGCGACGACGTCGGTGTCGACGACGAGGCACGGGGTCGGCGGATCCCGCTCGTCGAGGAACCGGCGGATCCGGCTGAAGTCGGCGCACACGCCGCCAGTCTTGCAAACGGCGTCAGACGAACCGCCACAGGTGGTCCGGGGAGCCGTTGTCGTCCCACTGCGTCACCTGCGCGCCGTCCGCGGTGGACTGCTGGTCGACCGCCATGACCTTGCCGCTGCGGACGTTGACGACCTTCGACCAGCCGCCGCCGGCGTCGACGATCCGCCAGTTGTGGTCCGGGGTGCCGTTGTCCTGGTACTGCTGCACGTGCGCGCCGTTGTCGAGGCTCTGGTCGTGCACGGCCAGGATCTTGCCGCTGTTGCGGTTGACGATCCGGGCCGTGCCGTCGCCGTTGTCGACCACCGCCCAGAGGTGGTCGGCGCTGCCGTTGTCGCTCCACTGGGTGACCTCGGCGGTGTCGGCCAGTGACATGTTCGACACGGCGAGGACTTTGCCCGACCGCTGGTTCTGGAGCTTGAGCCAGACCGTCGCCGAGCCGGCGGGGCGGGTCAGCAGCGCCAGGTAGCCGCCGGCGACCGGGCGGGCCTGGAAGCCGCGCTGGGTGGCGTCGGCCACGACGTACCAGTCGGTGAACGGCACGCGCTGCGGCGTGCTGTTCGCGAAGCTGTAGACGCCCTCGACCATGGTGTTCCGGATGTTCGGCTGGTCGGTGAGCCAGGCCGCGGTCCACAGCTCCCAGTCGGCCTTCGTGTAGTTGTTGCGCGGGTCGAGCAGCACGCCGTGGGCGCCCGCGCGGGCCTGGTACCAGGCCGCCTCCTGCGCGGCGACGCCCAGCGGGACCAGGTCGAGGCCGAGCACGCGGTCGGCGAAGCCGTTGTACTTGAGGCTCCACGTGCCGGGCTGGTCGTAGGCGAGCTTCAGGTGCTGGCCGGACGTGTCCTGCGCGAGCGTCACCCACTGGCTGACGTAGCTGCGCGAGACCGACCGGTAGCGCTGGGCGTCGGCGGTGTTGCCGGTGGCGCTCGCGATGACGCCCATCGCGCCGACGCCGACGATGCCCTTGAGCGCGAGGTTGGCGCTGTGGGCGATGAACCCGGTGAAGTCGTCGGTCTGGTTCTGGAAGCCCGGGTCGAGGGTGTTGCCGACGAGGTACTCGGCCCACTGCCGCAGGATCCGGTAGTGCGTGGTGGCGAAGGCGCTCGCCTCCGCCGCCGGCAGCCGCTGCACCAGCGCGGCGGCCATGATCAGCATGTTGGCCGACTCCTCGACCGGCATGCTCTCCTCGTTGCCGTCGTTGTGCCCGGTCGCGTCCGGGTAGTGCGTGCCGACGTCGTGCTCGGCGAACTGCATCGGCCAGCCGCCGTGCTCGGGGTAGTCGAGCAGCGGCTCCAGGATGAGCCGCAGGTAGGCCGGGGACAGGTAGAGGTAGGCCGGGAACGCCGGGTAGGTGACGTCCACTGTGGACATGTTGCCGCTGGAGGAGATCTCCTTGAGGAAGGCCCACGGCGCGCCGCCGCGGTCGACCAGCTCGGTGCCGCCGAACGCCTGGCGCAGGGCGAGCGCGCAGATCCCGGCGTAGTGCTCGCCGGTGGTGCCGCCGCCGGCCGCGGCCACGGCGTCGTCGTGCAGCCGCTGGTCGATCGCCGTCGCCGCCGACAGCGCGGCCGCGTGGTCGGCCGCGAACCAGACGGCCATGTCCTGCCAGCTGCCCCAGTAGTGCGTCCACCAGGGCTTCAGCTCCGCCCCGAGGTAGCGCACGGCCGGGGTCCGGACGTGGCCGATCGAGAGCGTGAACGGCGCCGACGTCCCGCCGGCCGCGATCGTGCCGAGGTTCTTGTTGAACGCGAGCACCGGCCAGCGGTCGCTGATCGCGCGCGGCTGCGCGGTGTCGCTGGTGTTCGGCAGGGTGCCCTGCCCGGCGGACGCGGCGCGCACGACGGTGTCCTGCCCGATCTGCCAGGTCGTCCCGGCGGTCGGGGCCGCCACCACGAGGGAGCCCCAGCTGGCCTGTTCGCCGTTCTCCTGCAGCACGCCCGGGCTCGCCGGGGTGCAGCTCAGCAGGGTCTGGCCGCCGGACTGCTGCTGTGTCCAGGTGACCGGGGTCGCGGTGTTGCCGTGCACCCACTCGGCCGAGGTGTCGAAGTGCAGGTCGACGGCGTGCGCGCGGCCGTCGGTGCTGGTGGCCTGGATGGTCACGTAGCCGAACGGCACGGACTGGCGTTGCAGGTTCGCCGGGTCGACGGGCGAGAAGAACGTGACGGTCAGGTTCACCCCGCCGCCGCCGAGGACGTAGGTCGAGCGGGTGCCGGTGACCTGCAGGCTCACCTGCGTCATCGGGGTCAGCGCGGGCCCGGACGGCAGGGCGGGCGAGCCGGCGAAGACGTAGGCCACGCCGTCGATGCGGGCGAGGCCGCACAGCGCGGTGGTGTGCCCGTTCCAGAAGCTCGCCCAGGTGCCGGGCAGGTTGTCGGACGGCTGCCAGGCGGACAGGTACGGCGAGCGGACGATCAGCGGCGTGGCCGGCGGCCGGAGCGGGCTGAAGGTGCCGGCGGCGGCCGCCACACCGGGCAGCCACAGGGCGGCGGCGACCGCGGCGGCCGTCCCGCCGGCGAGCCGCAGGAGGTCGCGGCGGGACAGGTGATCGCGTGCACGGGAGGACATCGATGGCCCCTTCTACGGCGTGTGACCGGAGCGACGAACAACGCAGGGACACTTTTACATCGTTGATACAACGTTGTAAATCCGCCAATGGTCGGCGCCTCCGGTTGCTCCGGGTGCCGAACGGACCACGCTGCGCTCTGGTCCGGTGCCACCCGAGCCCGCCGTTCGGTCGGCGCTGACCTGGCCGGACAGTGGTTCGGGGCCGCCGCGGACCGCACGCCGGACAGCTCGCCCCGGGTCGTTCGGCGCGGATCGCTGTCTGGCCGGTTCCTGTCCACTCCGGGCAGGATCGGACCATGCCCGGCCGCCCCGCCGACCTCGTCTTCGCCGGCGGGCCGGCGCACACCGCGGACGCGGCTCGCGGCCGGGTCCGTGACCGTCACCGGATCACGGCGGCCGGGCCGGGCGCGCGGCCCCGAGCAGCTCCCAGACCTCCTGGACCGTCGGGAGTCGTTGCGCGACAGGGGTTTCCGCGCGGAGAGCGTCAAGGTCATGCAGGACGGCGTGGCCGAGAACCGGACGGCGGCGATGCAGCGGCCCTAGCTTGGCGGTGACCACAGTGGACTGAGCTTCGTCGACCCGGTGGCACTGCGCGAGCACGTCACGATGCTCGACGCGCACGGGTTCCCTTCGAGGGCCCCGAAAGCGAGATCGGGGCCACGAAGGTCGCGATCAGCGGCGGCCGGTGCGTCCACGAGGCGTGCGGGCTCAGGGCACGACGCTCACCCGCGGGTGCAGAGGCAGGCTTTCCAGCCCCTCGACGTCGAGCACCAGGAACCAGTGCGCGTTGGCCGGGATGTGGATCTTGAACATCGGTGCGGTGGCCACCCCGCCGTGCATCCGGTAGTACTGCCGGCGCCGGTAGGCCTCGAAGTTGACCGCCGTCAGGAGCCTGACGTTGGCCATCGCGGCCAGCCGGATGGTGACCACCGCGTCTCTTCGTACCTTCCCCAGGTCGAACACCTTCGGTTGCATTCCGTCCTCTTCCACGCGTGTGTTTCACCCAGTTGTCCGAGGTCGGCGCTCGACGACGCGAGAGATCGGAAGCCACCAGACCGGGCCCGGCCTTCCGGCTCGCACGGCCGTCGGAGCGTCGCTGCGTGCCCAGTCACGGTCGGCGAACCTCCAGATGCGGGACCGAATCTGGACGTACCCAGCCACGCCGTACGCCACGCACCGCAGGCCGCTTCCACTCGTCCGGCCTAGTTCTTTCGGGCCGGCAGCACGGGTTGACCCGCCAGTCGGCCGAGCCCGATCCACCACCCGTCAGGGGTCCTGACGCCGGGACTCCGCCAGTGAACCGAGGGCCAGGACGCCGTGCTGGAGTCCTTCACGGAACGTCGCGCGTTGGCCCGGGCTCAGGTCGGCGAGCAGCTCCCGCTCGACCTCCCCCACCGCGGGCGCGCAGCCGGCGAGCAGGGCCCGCCCGGTAGCGGTGAGGCTGGCCAGCAGGACGCGCTTGTTGTCCGGCTTGGGCGTCCGCTCGATCAGGCCGCGCTTCTCCAGCGCCAGCACCATCTCGTGCATCGTCTGCGGCCGCAGGAACGACCGGCGCGCGAGCTGGGCCGACGACAGCGGGCCGCTCGCCTCCAGCACGGTGAGCGCGGTGTACTGCAGCGTGGTGAGCCCGAGCTCCCGCAGGGCGTCGTCCAGCAACGCCCGGATGGCCAGCTCCAGCCGCTTGACCAGGTACAGGGTCAACGGCGCGCCGGTGGCGGGCTGCTCCGCGGAGGTGCTCACGCGCCCATCATGGCACCTCGGGGCGGTGCCGGCCGGACGCTATGCTGCGATCATGGACCACGGTCGGCAGGCCCGCGTGCGCCAGGCGTTCGACACCTTCTTCGCAGCACCCGGGCCGGCGCCCGCGGACCAGGTTCTCGACCTGTTCCGCCGGACCGCGGAGACCGTGCCCGCGTACCGGAAGTTCCTGGGGGACCACGGGATCACGCCGGAGTCGGTGACGACGCTCGAGGACTTCCGGCGGCTGCCGCTGGTCGACAAGGCGGGCTACCACCGGAAGTACCCGCTGCCCGAGCTGTGCCGCGACGGCACGTTCGCCGGCCTCGACATGATCGCCGTCTCCTCCGGCTCCAGCGGGCACCCGACCATCTGGCCGCGCGCGCTGGAAGACGAGCTGCACGTCGCCCGCCGGTTCGAGCAGGTCATGGTCGACGGCTTCCACGCCGACGAGCGCAGCACCCTCGCCGTCGTCTGCTTCCCGCTCGGCACCTGGGTCGGCGGCCTGTTCACGACGGCGTGCGTGCGCCACCTCGCGGCCAAGGGCAGCCCGATCACCGTCGTGGCGCCGGGCAACAACAAGGCCGAGATCCTGCGGGTGCTGCCCGAGCTGGCGCCGCACTTCGAGCAGGTCGTGCTGCTCGGCTACCCGCCGTTCGTCAAGGACGTCGTCGACACCGGCGTGGCCGAGGGCGTCGACTGGCCCGCGTACGCGATCAAGCTCGTGCTGGCGGGCGAGGTGTTCAGCGAGCAGTGGCGTGACCTCGTCGCGCAGCGGGCCGGGGTCGCCGACCCGGTCCGCGACATCGCGTCGCTCTACGGCACCGCCGACGCCGGCGTGCTCGGCACCGAAACCCCGGTCTCGGTGGGCATCCGCCGGTTCTTCGCGGACCGGCCCGAGCTGGCGCGCGAGGTCTTCGGCGACGCGCGGCTCCCGACGCTGGTGCAGTACGACCCGGCGAGCCGGTTCTTCGAGGTGCACGAGGGCACGCTGGTCTTCACCGCGGACGGCGGGATCCCGCTGATCCGCTACCACATCGCCGACGACGGCGGCGTCCTGCCGCACGCCGACCTGCTCGCCTACTGCGCCCAGCACGGCTTCACCCCGCCCGAGGGCCCGGAGCTGCCGTTCGTGTACGTCTTCGGCCGGTCGCTGTTCACGGTGTCGTTCTTCGGCGCGAACGTCTACCCGGAGAACGTCACGGTCGGGCTGGAGCAGCCGGGCATCAGCGCCACGGTGACCGGCAAGTTCGTCATCGAGTCGGTGGAGGACGAAGACCGCGACCGCCGGCTGCGCATCACGGTCGAGACGGCCCCGAACGCGACGGCGGACGCGGGCCGCATCGCGGAGTCGGTGCGCGAGCAGCTGCTGCGGCTCAACAGCGAGTACGCGCACTACGTCCCGGCCGAGCGGCAGCTGCCGGACGTCGTCCTGCGCCCGGCGGGCGACCCGGAGTACTTCCCGGCCGGGGTGAAGCACCGCTACACGCGGCCGTCCTAGGGTTTGACGAGCTTGCGGAAGCGCTCGCGGCGCTCGTCGGACGACGAGCCGTCGGCGATGTCGTCGTCGAACCACGAGCACAGCGCGTCCCACAGGTCCGCGCGGGCGGCGAAGTCGTCCTGGGTCTGCTCGACTTCGGCGATGTCGGCCACGAGCTGGTCGAGCCGCAGGTCGCAGAGGCGGACGTACTCGCGGACGACGATGTTCGCGTCCATGCCCGTCCGGCCCTTCGCGCCCGCCGCGCCGCGCAGCTGGGCGTGCAGGCGTTCCTCGTTGTACAGCGGGAAACCGCTGATGGCCCCGGGGTAGCCGCAGTCGGTCGACCACTCGCGGAACGCGCTGATCGCCTGGTACCGCGTGTACCAGTCCTGCTTCCCGGTGGCCAGGTCCGCCAGCCGGCGCCACGCGTCGCGGTCGGTGGACCGCCAGCGGTCGAGCACCCGGCCGTCCTGGACCGGGGCGGGGTCGAGGGCCCGCAGCCGCCAGAAGTGCGCGCGGCAGCTGGCGATCTCGCAGACGAGCTGGCGGACGTAGCTGACCTGTTCCCAGACGTGCGCGCGCTGCGGGCGCAGCGGCGCGGCGCGGTCCGGTGAGAAGGTGACCATCTCGAACACGCGGAACAGCTCGTGCCCGCGCAACGCGGCGAGGTCGGGGTCCTCCCCCATCACCCACGACCGGCGCTCGGGCAACCGTCCACTGTGGCTGATCGTGGCGGCGTGGTAGAGCTCGCGGACGGCGCGGCGGGCCACCTCGTCGCGCGTTTCCCCGGTCAGGCGCGGGTTCCGGGCGCGGTCACGCAGGTCGCGCTCGCCGCGCGGGCCGACTTCGAGCATCGCGACGGCGTACACGCTCGCCGCGTTGTAGCACTCTTCCCACGACTTGCGCGGCCCCGCCGCTTCGACGGTGTCGTCGAGCGCCTGCGGATCCGGGGGCCAGCGCCGGTCCGGGCAGACGTCGGCCAGCTTGACGCGGCTGCCGGGGTAGGCCGGGCGGGGTTCGGGGACGGCGCCGGACATCGGCTCGACGTCCGCCATCGCCCGCCGCAGCACCGCCCAGACCAGCGAGAGGTCGAGCGCGCGGTTGGTGAGCTGCTCCCAGCTGCGGCGCCAGCGCCTGCCGAAGTTCCGGTAGTCCGCGACGAGCCGCTCGATCTCGTACTGCGACAGCGCGCAGAAGTACGACCGCATCTCGGCGGCGCGCTGGTTGTACTCCGCCAGCTGCTCGAGCGTCGCGTCCTGGACGACCAGCTCCGGCACCGACACGCGCATCACGCGCCGGTGCAGTTCGAGCCGCTTCTCCCGCGGGATCGCGTACGGCCGGGTCCGGACGTCGAGCTCGACGTAGCGGCGGAACCGCAGCTCCAGCGCGGCCCGCAGTTCCGCGCGGCGCAGCGCCCGGGCGTCGCCGGGGACGCCCGCGGTGGTCCGGCGGACCCACCACGAGCCGGCGACCGAGTCGCCGTGGCCGAGGACCAGGGCGTGCCGGTAGCGGGCGATCAGCAGCGCGACGTCGCGGCTGCGGCCGGCGTGGCGCGGCTGACGGGCGAAGTCCTCGCCGATCCACCACCGGGCCAGCTTCGGCTTTCCCCTGCTGCACAGGGTGATCACGTCGTCGTAGGTGGCGAGCGCGTCGAGGTGCAGGTCCAGCTGCTCCTGCAGGGCGGCGATCTCGAGTCTGATGTAGACGTTCGACGGGTCGAGGCTGAGCGCGCGGTAGTACTCGGCGAGGGCCTCGTCGTAGCGGCGGTAGGTGATGAAGTGGTTGGCGCGCTGGTAGGCGTCGAACAGCTCGTACGGGATCTTCGCGTCGCGCCAGGCGGCCCAGTGGATGTTCGTGCGGACGTAGGCGCTGCGCGGGATGACGAGCGCGGCGACGGCGTTGGCCGCGCGGTGCAGCACGCGCGGCCAGCTCTCGTCCTCGATCACCAGCGGGCTGGCGGCGAAGCGCGGGCACCGTACGAGCTCCAGGATCAGCTGGTAGCGGCCGGAGGTGTTGCCGGGCCGGACGGTGCCGGTGACGGTGAACGCGGCGGGCGGCTGCGCGAGCCGGATCAGCTTGGTCGCGGCCTTCCACCAGCCGTCCGCGGATTCGCCGGCGTTCTCGACGATCTGGATGAAGTCGTAGGAACCGCCGACGCCCGGCACGGAAGTCGGGGTGTAGAGCCGCGAATCGTTCAGGATCCGCTTGAAGGCGGCGGTCAGCTCGACGGCGGAGTCGATCTCGCGGTCGTGGCTGGCGTCCGGGCGCTCGTCGGCGAAGAGGCGGATGTCGATCTGGTTGGCCCGGAACGCCGCGGCTTCGAGCCGGGCCTTGCCGGTGAAGTACAGCGTCAGGACGGCCGAGATGACGACCACCGACGTCTGCAGGACGGTCCAGGTGATGACGCTCGCGACCTTCGGGTCGCGGATGAAGGTCAGCTCCTGGAAGAAGGGAAGGTAAGGCACGATCGCGAAACCGGCCGCGACGAGACCCGCCGTCACCGCCGCGAGCCACCACCTGATCCGGTGCGCTTCCGGAAGTTCCGCTTGATCGAACCCGCCGTGTCGTTGCCCGGCCACCCGTCGACCACCCCCTCGTGTCAGATTACTCGCCCAGGGGGTGCGTTTCGTTACGGCCCGTGATCTGCGATTTCCGCGATGACCGCGGCGTGGCACCGTCTCATCGGGACGCCGACGCGTGGTCCGCCACCAGCTCGTCCAGCCGCCGCCGCGCCGCGGTCACCCGCGCCGGATCCGGGCCGGTCAGCTCCGCCCGTGACGGCAGCACCGCGGTCAGGCCCCAGGCGCGGCCGCGGGCCCACGTCGCGTCGTCGACGTCGAGGGCCTTGCGGAACTCCGCGCGGCCGTCGGCGTACAGGACCGACCACGCGGCGATCAGGTCGCACGCCGGGTCGCCCACCACCAGGGTGCCGAAGTCGATCACCGCGCTCAGGCGGCCGTTGCGGGACAGCAGGTTCGCCGGGGCCGGGTCGCCGTGGACCCAGACCGGCGGCCCCTCCCACGGCGCCACCGCGCGGGCCGTTTCCCAGACCGCCGCCACCGCGTCGAGGTCCACCAGGCCCGCCAGGGCTTCGATGCGCGGTGCCAGCCGGGCCGGCGCGATCGCCGAGTCGCGTTCGTCGGTCGTCGAGACGCCGCGGAAGCCGTTGCTCCACTGCGGTGGCGGGCCGCCGGTGGTGTCCGCGCCGCGCAACGCCGTGAAGAACGCGGCGAGGTCGGCCGCGACGCCGTCGACGCGGTCCGGGTCGACGGCTTCGCCCGGCAGCCAGCGGTAGACCGACCACGGGAACGGGTAGCCCGCGCCCGGTTTGCCCTCGGCCAGCGGGACCGGGACCGGGAAAGGCAGGTGCGGCGCCAGTTTCGGCAGCCACTCCTGTTCGCGCGTCACCTGCCCGGTCCACCGCGCGAACCGCGGCAGCCGCACCGACATGTCCGGCCCGAGGCGGTAGGTCGCGTTGTCGACGCCCTGGGCCGGCGCCGGCTCCACCGCGAGTCCCGCCCAGCGCGGGAACTGCGTCTCGACGAGGCGGCGGACCACGGCGGCCGTGATCGTCGCTTCGGCCGAGGAAAGATCACCGGTGACCACGAAGGACGTCCCCCATTCGGCACGCCCGGCCGGGGTACGGCGGGCACGGCCGATCACAGCGGGTACCCGTGCACCCTGTCCAGCGAATTTGGCGGCAGTGGTTCACGAAGATCGAGTGCAGTACGATGACGATTAACGGCTGAGCCGAGCTTCACGGCTCTCCGCAGCCCCGAGGAAAGGTGTGCCGCGATGGTTCCCGAACCACGACCGGCCGACCACGAACTCGCCACCGCCTGGGTGGACGCCCACGGCAGGCTCTCGATCGACGTCCACCACCCCCGGCCGCGCACCGTGCTCGTGCGGGTGGCCGGCGAGATCGACCTGAGCACCGCGCGCAAGCTCGACGAGGTGCTGCAGGCCCGCGTGGCCCCGGAGATCGACGAGGTGATCGTCGACCTCGGTGACATCACGTTCTTCTCCGTCGCCGGGCTGAACTCGCTCATGCGGGCCCGGCTCCTCGCCGACACCGCGGGCGCCCGCCTCACGATCGACGCCGAGGGCTCGCGCGCCGTCCGGCGGCTGTTCGCCCTGCTGCCGACGGAAAGCCTCTCGTCCGCCCGGTGAGTCACTCCTCGATCGCACCGCCGACGGCCCGCAGGTGCGCGCGGAAGGTGAGCGCCGGGTCCGTTTCCCGCGCGGCGAGGAAGTCCGCGAACCGGACCTGCTCGCGCAGCGACTCCCCCGCCCGGATCCGGTCGGCCTGAAGGCGTTCGGTGTCGCGGATCCCTTCGGCGAGGGCGAACAGCTCCTCCGCCCGGTCCGCCGGGACGAACAGGACGCCGTCGTCGTCGCCCAGCACCAGGTCCGACGGCCCGATCCGCCACACACCGACGATCGCTTCGGCCAGCCCACCGTCGACGCGGGGCCCGAGGTTCAGCGGCCCGGTCGGGAGCGAGCCGAGGCTGAACACGGGCAGGCCGATCTCGCGGATGTCGGCGGTGTCGCGGTGCAGGCCCCAGATCACCACCCCGGCGAGCCCGGCGGCGCGTGCTTCGAGGACCACGAGGTCACCGACGCAGCTTTCGTCGACGCGGCCGCCGTTGTCGACGACCAGCACGCCGCCGGGGACGGCGTGCTCGAACGCCTCCAGGAAGACGTCGACGCTGCCGACGTGCCGGGCCGGGACCGCCGGCCCGAGCAGGCGGCTGCCCGGCACCACCGCGCGGGTCGGCGCGGGGGCGCAGCGCACGGGCAGCCCGGCGCGGACGCAGGCGTCCGCGAGGTGGGCGGTGGTCAGCGTCGCGAAGCGCTGCCTGAGATCGTCCATTCCCTGACCCTAATCAGCGAACGGCGCGCTCAGCCACGGGTTTCCGCGGTCAGCCAGGCCAGGTAGGCCGCGCTGCCGCCCTCGATCGGCGTGGCGATCACCTCGGGCAGGTCGTAGCGGTGCAGCTGCGCGATCCGCGAGGTGAGCGCGGCCACCCGGTCGGCCGTCGTCTTGATCTCGACGCGCCACTCCTGGTCGGTCTGGACCGCGCCTTCCCAGCGGTAGACGCTGGTCACCGGCCCGACGATCTGCGCACACGCGCCCAGCCGCGCCTCGATCGCCTGCGCGGCCAGCTCACGAGCCGCAGCCTCGGAGTCGGTCGTGGTCGTCACGATCACGTGCTCTGCCACCATGCCCGCGAGGCTACCGGCGACGGCTCATCGCCAGTGCGCCGAGCAGCGGCCCGAGGGCGGCACCGGGACCGCGGCACGCCAGCCGATCGGCCTCGGTCGGTTCGTGTGATCGGCACGCCGACACGCGTGATTACAGGGTCGACACGCGTGATTGCAGGGACGACACGCCGCCCGGCCCGGAGCCGGGGCGCGGAGGCCTGGGCGCGGGCCGTGCCCCCCGACGGTGCACGGCCCGCGCCCCTTTCGGGCTCCCCCTGGCTCAGGGCGTGGGCTTTGCGCTCGTGGTGGTCGTCCAGCTGGTGGTCGTCGTCGGGGTGGTGGTGTGTGTCGGGGTCGTGGTCCGCGGCGGGGTCTTGCGGTGCGTCGTGGCCGGTGGGTTCGTGTGCGGTGGGGCCACCGTCGCGTGGGTCGTCTCCGGTGTGTCCGACGGCGACGGGATGCTGACCAGCGTCGGCGTGTCGCTCGTCGATGCCGGCGCCGACGTCGGGTCGCCGGCCGAGCCGCCACCGCCCGAGCTGCTCACCGCCACGGCCACCCCGCCGATCGCCACCACCGCGACCGCGCACAGGCCGATCACGACTCCGCGGCGCGACGCGCGGCGTCCCGGGCTCGCGCCTTCGCCCTTGCCGCGGCCTAGCGACGGCGGGGGCGCGCCCACACCGGGGGTGGCCATCGCGCGCGTCTCCTCACGCGGTGCGGGCGCCCGCCGGGCGTCGGGTCGCGCCGGGACACCGGCCGGCGGTGTCCGCGGCACCTCGAGCCCGTTCGGCGGCGTTCGCGGCACCGCGAGGCCGTTCGGCGGCGTGCGCGGTGCCGGTGGCCGGGGCACTCCGGGGAGCGGCAGCTGGGCCTGCGTCGCCTGCACCAGGCCGGACCGGCCGGACGCCAGCGCCGCGGCACCGAGCGCGACGCCGTACTTCGGGTGGATGTCGACCGCGGTCGGGCGGCCCAGCTCGGCCGACACCAGCTGCGACACCAGCGGGATCCGCGACGAGCCGCCGACCAGCAGCACCGCGCCGAGGTCGGCGGGCTGGAGGTTCGCCGAGCGCAGCGCGCGGTGCAGTGAACCGATCGTCGCGGTGATCGACGGGCGGATCATCTCCTCGAATTCACCACGTGTGAGGCGCACCTCGGTCTGCACCGACGGCAGCAGCACCGGCACGGCCGTCTCGGTGTCGGCGGAGAGGGCTTCCTTGGCCAGCACGCATTCCTGGCGCAGCCGCACCACCGCGGCGACCGCGCCGGGGTCGTCCGGGTCGATCTGCGACAGCTTGCCGTCGAGCGCGCGGTCGACGTGGGCGAACACGGCCTCGTCGAAGTCGACGCCGCCCAATCCCTCGATGCCCTCGGGGGTGCCGAGGATCTCGAAACCGCCACCGCGCTTGCGCAGCACGGTCGCGTCGAACGTGCCGCCGCCGAGGTCGTACACCGCGACGACGGCGCCGTCCTCCAGCCGTTCCTGCGCCGCGTAGTGCGCGGCCGCGGCCTCGGGCTCGGTGATCAGGCCGACGCGGTCGATCCCGGTCAGCTTGGGCACCTGCTCGAACAGCTCCCGCTTGTACGGGCCCCAGTTCGCCGGGTGCGTCAGCGTGATCCGATCGGGCCGGCCGCCCTGCTGCCCGGCGACCGTCCGCACGACGTGGCCGAGCAGGTGCGCCATCAGCGACGCCACCGAGTGCGGCGCGCCGCCGAGCAGCACCGGCGTCGGGTCGCCGAGACGCCGCTTGAACTCCCGTGCCACCCGGTCCGGCTCGACAGCCGCCCGCCGGTTCGCCGCGTCGCCGACCAGCACGCTGCCGTCCGCCCGCAGCAGCACCACCGACGGGATGGCCGCCGTGCGGTCGCCGAGCGACACCATCTCGACGTGGCCGGCACTGTCGACGGCGGCGGCCGTGAAGGTCGTGCCGAGGTCGATGCCCAGTCCGTAGCCCATTGTTGTCAGCCTCCGCCGTCCGCGTGCGCATGGTGATCGAAGTGGTGGTGCTCGTCCGCGTCCGGAACCGGCTGCGGTTCCTCGGGCGGTTGCTCGTGGTCCGGCGGGCCGGGTGGCTCCAGCGGCCGCGGGTCGTGCCGGTCGTGCTCGCCGGGTGGTTCCGGCGGCTCGCCGGCCGGGTCCGCCGGCTCCGGTTCGTGGTGGTGGTCCTTCGGCGGTTCGAACGGGTGCTCTTCCCGGGGTTCGGGCCGCGAACCGGTCACTTCCCCGGCGTCGTGGTGCGCCCGCTCGGGCTCGTTCGCGAAGCTGAGCGGCTTCGACGCCGGGTGGTCGGCGAGCGCGGACGACGTCGCCAGCGTCGTCGTCTCGACGGCGACCGGCGCGGCCGCCGGAGCGTCCACTGTGGACGGCTGACGGCTGAAGGTGACGACCGGCGCCGACGGCGGTCCGGGCACCGACGGCGCGGGAGCGGTGACCGACGTCGTCACGGACGTCCCGCGGGCCCGGTCGCCGACCGTCTCGGTCTGGTGGATGGTCGGCCCGGCCGGCTCGCCGAAGGGATCTTCGGCGGTCGCCTTCTCGTCGGCGGTGATCCCGACCTCGATGCCCGGCGGGCCGGTCTCGGCCGCGTCGAGCGCGACCGTCTCCTCCTGGAACACCTCGATGTCGCCGTGCCCCGGCGCGTCGGGCGTCAGCGCGTAGCTCAGCGAACCCTGGTGCTCGACGCTGATCGTGCCGTCCGGGTTCTCGTGCACCACGACGTCGGCGTCCTGGAAGATGTCGATGTCCGTGTCGCCGGGGGTGCCGTCGCCGGGCACGACCAGGTGCTGGTGGTCGACGTAGACCTCGTCGTGGCCGTGGTTGTGGACGACGAACCGTTCGGTGGCGTCGATGACGAAGTTGCCGAACGCGTCCTCGTGGACGTCGATCTGCTCGAACTCCTCGACCGTCGGGAGGTCCGCCAGCGGTGTGCCGTCGGTGGTCTCCGGGTGCCAGGTCGTGCCGGTCTGCGCCTCGACGGAACCGTCTTCGCCGCGGGTGACGGTCGTCGTCTCGACGTGCGGCACGTACTCGTGGCCGGACGCGTCTTGCGCCGTCTCGGCCGCAGCCGGTTCCGGCTGTGGCGGCGGCGCGCTCGGCGACCCCGGCGTGAGCGCGTTGCCCAGCACCTCGGAGACGGTGGCGCCGGCGACGGCCGCGACCGCCTTCTTGATCTTCCCTTGCACGTGGTCGCTCACGACAGGACCTCCGCCCGGGCTTCGCTGAGCAGGATTCCCTCGCAGGTCCGCACGAGGACGCGGGCCGCGTCGCGGACGTCGCGGGGCGAGGCCGGGTGCTCGGCGCGCCGCTGCCACCTCAGCAGCTGCGCGCCGAGCGCCTGCCGGATCGCCGCGCGGCCGGCGTCGGCCGGCAGGCCCAGCCGGCTCGGCACGTCCACCCCGGCCGCGCCGAGCAGGCGTTCCGCGTCGCGGGCCTCGTCGGTGGTGAACAGCACGACGCCGAGCCGGATCGAGTCGATCAGCTGGATCTCGGCGAACTCGTGCGCGCCGGCGACGATGCGTTCCCATTCGTGCAGCAGCCCGCCGGTGCGGTCCGGGTAGGCCCGCAGCACCAGTTCCACCGCCTGCAGGGCCGAACGGGCCTTGAGGACGTCGGCCCGCGCGGCGAACTGGGTGGTCAGCAGCTGCCGGAGGCGGTGCAGGCCGCTGCGGGCCAGCAGTTCCCCCGACAGCGCCCGCGCGCCGGTCACCAGGCCGCCGCCGGTCAGCTCGACGGCCAGCCGGACGCCGAAGAGGCCATAGCGGTTGAGCAGGTCCGCGCGCTGCATCGCCGGAACGTCCACTGTGGACTCTGCCCGGGCGAACCGGTCCGCCGACGTCAGCAGCCGCGCCAGCTCGGCCGGCGGCGCGGCGGCCAGCAGCCCGAACGCGCGGTACTCGGCCTCCTTCAGCGACGCGGCGGAGCCGGCCAGCAGGCCGGCCACCGGCACGACGGTCTGGCAGAGCCCGCGGACGCGGGGGTCCCGGGCGTAGCGGGCGGCGACCTTCGCCGCGGAGTCCAGCGCGTCCGTGCGGGCGTGCCCGACCTCGTCGGCCCGTGACAGCACGCCGATCGTGTTGACCGGTCGCCGTTCGGCTGGGTCGTCGTGGAAGGCCTCGAGGAACCGGACGTCGTCGCCGTGCACGTGCCGCATCAGGTAGATCACGGCGTCCGCGGTGCCGACGCCGTCGCGGTCCGGGACCAGCGCGACCTCGGTGCGCTCGGAGACCGACGGCCGCGCCGAGCCCAGCCCGGGCGTGTCGATCAGCGTCATGGCCCGCAGCGCGGCGGACGGCCAGTCGACGACCAGGCGGTCGACGTCGTCCGGCGCCATGCCGAGCTCGAGGCCGAGGGTGCCGCTGAGCCGGCCGAACGGCAGCTGGCGCGGCATCCCGCGGACCGGGTGCAGCATGATCCGGTAGGTCGGGCCGTTGCGGTACCAGGTGACGACGCGGGTGCACTCCCCCGCGTCCGTCGCGGCCAGTTCCTGCCCGACCAGCGCGTTCAGCAGAGTGGACTTCCCGGCCTTGACGCGCCCGGCGATGGCGACGCGCAGCGGCTCGGCCAGCCGGCCGGCGATCTGGCGCAGCGCCGGCTCGGCGGGCGTGCCGGCGTACCCGGCGCACGCGCGGGCGACGAAGCCGCGGACCTGGACGTACAGCGTGGTCATCGCGTCACCGCCGCTACCGGTTTGGGCGTGCTGCGCAGAGTGAGTTCGTCGGCGCGGCGGCCGAGCACCTCGAGGGCTTCGATGTCGGCCTCCAGCCGGTTCAGCTCGCCTGTCTCCGATTCGTCTTCGACCACGGCCTTCTTCGCCGCGGCCAGCGCCTCGGTCAGGGAGCGCTGCAGTTCTTCGACGCGCGCGCTGTAGGCGTCGCGGAGTTCTCGCTGGACGGTCCGCATCGCGTCGCGGGAGTCCTTGCCCACCTGGAGGTTGAACTCGTCGACGAACCGGCGGACCGCGGTCTTGGCCAGGCCGCGGCGTTTCTCGAGCTGCCGCTTGCGCTCGTCGAGGAACCCGGAGCGGCCCATCAGCAGGCCGGCCGCGATGCCGAACGGCGTCGGGATGGCCAGCGCGGCCATCTTCGTGAGCATCGAGAACATCAAGAAACCGCTGTAGGCCTTCTGGAACGCGGCCATCCCGGTGGTGCCGCGGGTCTTGACACCGGTGAACGACGAGTCGATGTCGATCTCTTCGACCACGGTGACGGGCGCCTGCACCTCGCGCGGCAGCACGGCCTGCGACTCGGCGAGCTCGAAGTGCTCGGCGACCCGGCCGGCCAGTCCGCGGGCCTGCTTGATGAACGTCGCGTAGTTCTCCAGGGTCTCGTTCGCCAGCCGCTGCCGCAGCCACTTCTCGAACTCGGGCCAGTTCTTGGCCGGGTCACCCTCTTCGATGGCCTCTTCGGCCTCGTGCAGGACACCGCGTGACCGGGCGCGCAGGTCGTAGTCCACATCGGACGAGATGTCGGCGAACCCGTCGAAGAGCAGCTGCTGCCACTTGGAAGACTGGCTGCGCAGCGCGTCGACGCGGTCGTTGACCCGGGTCAGCTCCGCGATCAGCGCGGCGGACTGCTCGGGGTGCGCCAGCGAGGTGCGGCGCGACCGCAGCGCGGCGTGCAGCTGGCCGACGGCGGACCCGACGTGCAGGCCGACGGCGTTGAGCGCCGAGCGTTCGGCGTCACCGACCACCCCCTGGAGGTGCTTGACCAGCTGCGGGAAGCCGGACTCGACGTTCATCTCCTGGTCGGCCGAGCGGGCCGCGACCGTCCGCAGCTCCGACGAGACGGCGATGGTGTCGATGGTGATGCCGCAGGCGTCGAGGTGGCCGGCGTTGAGCTCGAGGATCCGGCGCCAGTGCGGGTAGAGGTCGGTTTTGGTGAGGACGAAGAACACCGACGGGCAGAGTTCTTTCACCGTCCGGAGAAACCGCAGCTCGGCGGCGGTCAGCTCCTGCGAGGCGTCGGAGAGGAACAGGACGGCGTGCGCCCGCGGCAGCGAGCTGACGGTGACGGCGTTGTGCAGCGAGCCGAGGCCGCCGACGCCGGGGGTGTCGACCAGCACCAGCCCGCCGGAGAGCAGCTGGCGGCTGATCGACGCCGTGACGGACTTGAGCTTGCGGACGTTGCCCGGGTTCCCGGCTTCACTCACGTGAGACGGCAGGTCTTCGAGGGAGATCCGCTCGGTCCACGGCGGCGACGACGGATCGGCCGGCTCGTAGGTCGCCAGGGCCCCGGACTCCGGCGCGAACCGAACGGCCGTCGGCACCGCGGTCGCGATGTCGTCGTCGACCGGGCAGATCTTGGCGGTGAGCAGGGCGTTGATGAGAGAACTCTTGCCCTGCTTGAACTCCCCGACGACGTAGACGGTGATGTCGGGCTCGGACAGCAGGCGCCGGGCGTCGGTGAGGCGCTGGACGAGGTCTTCCCGTCCGTAGGCCTTGGCGCCCTTGACCGCGAGGTCGAGGGTGTCGAGGGCGATGCGCCCCCCGCCGCTCGGCTCCTGCATGACCGCTCCCATTCCCTCAAGCCGGCTCAGATGTGGTGGTCGACGTCGTGGTGGTGATCGACGTGGTGATCGTGCTGCGCGGCGTCGTGGTGCTGCTCGTGTTCGTGGCCGTGGTGCTCGGTGGCCGCCTGCTCGTTGAACTGGTTGCCGCCGTGACCGCCCGAGCCCTGCTCGTTCTGGAAGATGTCGCCGCCGCCGCCGTGGCCGCCTGTGGAGGCCTGCTCGTTGAACTGACTGCCCCCGTGGCCCGCACCCTGCTGGTTCTGGAAGATGTCGCCGCCGCCGCCGTGGCCGCCCGTGGAGGCCTGCTCGTTGAACTGATTCCCACCGTGGCCACCGGAACCCTGCTCGTTCTGGAAGATGCTGCCGCCGTGACCACCGGTCGACGCCTGCTCGTTGAACTGGCTGCCCCCGTGACCCGAGCCCTGCTGGTTCTGGAAGATGTCGCCGCCACCGTGGCCGCCCGTGGAGGCCTGCTCGTTGAACTGGTTCCCACCGTGCCCACCGGAACCCTGCTCGTTCTGGAACACGTCGCCGCCGTGACCACCCGTGGAGGCCTGCTCGTTGAACTGGTTCCCGCCGTGGCCACCGGAACCCTGCTCGTTCTGGAAGATGCCCCCGCCGTGACCACCGGTCGACGCCTGCTCGTTGAACTGGCTGCCGCCGTGACCGCCGGAACCCTGCTCGTTCTGGAACACGTCGCCGCCGTGACCACCCGTGGAGGCCTGCTCGTTGAACTGGTTCCCACCGTGCCCACCGGAACCCTGCTCGTTCTGGAAGATGTCGCCGCGGCCGCCGTTCGAGGCCTGCTCGTTGAACTGGTTGCCCCCGGAACCGCCGGAGCCCTGCTCGTTCTGGAAGATCGCGCCGCCGATGCCGCCGCCGGTGGAGGCCTGCTCGTTGAACTGGTCACCGCCGTGCCCGCCCGAGCCCTGCTCGTTCTGGAACACGTCGCCGCCGTGACCACCCGTGGAGGCCTGCTCGTTGAACTGGTTCCCACCGTGCCCACCGGAACCCTGCTCGTTCTGGAAGATGTCGCCGCGGCCGCCGTTCGAGGCCTGCTCGTTGAACTGGTTGCCCCCGGAACCGCCGGAGCCCTGCTCGTTCTGGAAGATCGCGCCGCCGATGCCGCCGCCGGTGGAGGCCTGCTCGTTGAACTGGTCACCGCCGTGCCCGCCCGCGCCCTGCTCGTTCTGGAACACGTCGCCGCCGTGGCCGGCCGAAGCCTGCTCGTTGAACTGGTTGCCACGTCCGGCACCTTGCTCGTTCTGGAAGATGTCCCCGCGGCCACCGTTGGACGCCTGCTCGTTGAACTGGTTCCCGCCGGAACCGCCCGAACCCTGCTCGTTCTGGAAGATGCCGCCCGAGCCACCGTTCGAGGCCTGCTCGTTGAACTGGTCGCCCCCGTGCCCACCCGAGCCCTGCTCGTTCTGGAAGATGTCCCCGCGACCGCCGTTCGAGGCCTGCTCGTTGAACTGGTCACCCCCGGAACCGCCCGAACCCTGCTCGTTCTGGAAGATGCCGCCCGAGCCACCGGCCGAGGCCTGCTCGTTGAACTGGTTGGCGCCACCGGAACCCTGCTCGTTCTGGAAAACGTCGCCCGACGAAGTCGTCATCTCGTGCACTCCTGACATTCGGATCGGTGAAGCCCGTGCCCCTCCGTTGTCACCAGTCTTGGGGCGAACCGGCCGCCGGTCATGAGTAGCGGGCTACTCGGCTTCCCGGCCGGGGACCGCGCGGACTACCTACGGGGCGTCGGCGGGACTACTCCCCACCTCGGGCCGGCCCACCACCGAAGCCAGCTCGCGGCGCCCGGAGATACCCAATTTCGCGTAGACGCCGTGCAGCACGTTGTCGACCGTCCGCACCGACACCACGAGCCGGTCGGCGACGGCGCGGCTCGTCAGGCCCGTCGCCACCAGGCGCGCGATCTCCAGCTCCCGGTCCGTCAGGTCCAGCGGCGTCTCCAGCAACGCCAACGCCGGCGTCGCGGCGTCCTCACAGGACCCCAGCCACGACCGCGCCCGCTGCGCCGACGTCCCCGCGCTGCCGAGCTTCCCCTCCGCCCGGTACACCCGCGCTGCCTGCGCCGCGGCCTCCGCGGCGAGCAACCGGGCCCCGGCGTCGGCGAAGCCGGTCGCGACCTCGTCCAGGGAAGCCGCGTCCGACGCGCGCGCGTGCTCCGCGTACAACGACGGGAGTCGCCCCTCCAGATCCACCGGAACGACCTCGGCGCCGAACCGGAGCACGTCGTGGCGCATCTCCGCCGCGAGCGCGAGCCGGCCCTCGGCAACAGCCGAGGCGGCCGCCGAAGCAGCGAGGTCGGCCGCCCGCGTCAGCTCGCCCCGCGCGGCCGCGACCCAGGCGTGGGCCCACGTGCCGAGCGGCCCCGGAACGTCGGGCGCGTTCGCGACCTTGCCGGTCATCGCCGTCGCGCGGGCCAGCGCCGCGACCACGGCGGGGCGGAAGGCGTGCGGCTGGTCGTGTGCCTCCGTCGCGAGGGCCTCGCGCAGCCAGCGGATCGCGCCGCGGAGGTTGCCGTAGGCCAGCGCGACCGTGCCCAGCGACGCCGACGCGCCGGCCAGCGCCGGGCCCCAGCGGTCCCGGATCGCGTCGCGGTAGCCGTCACCGGCCAGGTCCTCGGCCTCTTCGACGCGCCCCGCCCCGCAGAGCGCGACGATCCGCGCGTGCTCCAGCCGGGCCCGCGCGCCGGGCGCGTCGGCGTCGGAGATCCGGCCGGCGAGCGCCAGTCCCTCGTCGACGACGCCGAGGCACGCCTCGACGCGCCCGCTCTCCGCCAGGGCCCCGGCCGCGACGACCAGCGCCGCGAGCCGCAGCGGGTCGCCGCGGCGGTTGCGGTCCAGCACCGGGCCGAGCAGGTCGAGCGCGGCGCCGGCCGCCCCGGACGCCGCCCGCAAGGCCGCGCGGGCCGTCGCCAGCTCGTCCACTCCGGACGACACGGCCGTCTCCGCCGTGTCCAGCACCGCTTCGGCCTGCTCGGCGCGGCCGAGGCCGAACGCCAGGTTCCGGGCGCGGGTCGCGGCGACGCGGGCGTGCTGCACGTCCGACACCGTCTCGCCAGCCAGCTCGGCCAGGAGGGTGTCGGCGTCGGCGTGCCTGCCGCCGGCGATCCGCACCTGGGCCAGCAGGAACTTCGCGGCGAACCCGCCGCCCAGCCGGACGGCCTCCTTCGCCAGCTGCTCAGCCTGCGGGAAGTCCCTGCGCAGCAACGTCTCCGCCGCCGCGCGGACCAGCTGCGGGTCGGTCGGCAGCCCCGCCGCGAGCCGCCACCGGACCAGCCTCGGCTTGTCCTCGGCCCGGCGCGCGCCGGTCATGTCGAGCGTCTGGGCGAGGATCCGGAACGTCTCCCGCTGGCGCAGCGGCGACGTCCGCCGCCGGATCACCTCGGCGTAGAGCGGGTGCGCGAGCCGGACCTCGAGGCGCCGCCCGGTGCGTTCGGACACGACCAGCCCGGCCTGCTCAGTCGACGCGAGGACGCGCCCGGCACCGAGCCGCACCAGCGGGTCGCTGCCCAGTGTCTCGCCGAAGGCCAGCAGTTCCAGCAGCCGCCGCTCGTCGGCGTCGACGCGGTCGGTGCGGGTCTCGATCAGCTCGACCAGGCGCGGGGTGGCGCGCAGCGCCCCGCTCCAGCGCCAGACGCCGTCCTCGGCCGACAGCGAACCGCTGTCGAGCCCGCCCTGCACGAGCTCGCGCAGGAACAGCGGGTTGCCGAGGGAGAGGTGCCACAGCCGGTGCTCCGCGCCGTCGTCGAGCCGCCCGCCCAGCGCCGCGGTGAACAGTTCCCGTGTTTCCTGGCGGGTGAGTTCCCCGATGTCGAGCCGTTCCGCGACGCGGTCCTTCCACATCGCGAACACCGGATCGGGCACGCTCACCCCGTGCGGCGCGATCACCAGCACGAATGCGGCCGCCGTCGCCGCCAATTGGTGGACGAGAGTGGCGGACAAATCGTCGAGCAGGTGCGCGTCGTCGACGCAGAGCACCAGCCGCCTGCCTTCCGCGCCGCGGGTGAGGTGCGCGGCGACCTGGTTGAGCCGGTGCGCCCGGTCGGCGGTGCCGGTCGCGCCGCCGGGCAGCAGGTGGGCGAACGCCCCGAAGGGGATCGTCGAGGCCGACGACATCGCCCGCACCCAGTGCGTGCGGGCGCCCCCGGCCTCCAGCTCGGCCAGCAAAGCCTTGGCCAGCCGGGTCTTCCCGGCGCCGGCCCGCCCGGTCAGCAGCAGCCCGCACACCTCGGCGTCACCCAGCGCCCGGCGTGCGAACGCCAGCTCCCGTTCTCGGCCGACCAGCGGCCAGTCCATGCCCACGCGTGCTGCCTCCCCACCCCTCGCGCGGCTTTCCGGTGTCCGCGCACACCTCTTCTCCGGATAATGACGACGCCGGGGGCGCTCAAGTACCGGATTCGCACGACAATTTCGCATAAATCTCCGAGCGGCCCGGCAAATGCGACAGAACGGACAACAATTCCGCTACTCCGTGAGCATTTCCCGAGCATTCTCCCGACATCGTGATCAATGGTTTCCCGGTGATTCTTTTCCCGGCACACCATGATCCCGACGACCCGTGGCAGGACGACGGCGTTCCAGCCCGCCATCCCCGTGACGAGCCCGGGTTCCGGGCCGCCGGTCCACACGCGCACCTGCCCCGCCCGCAGGTCGCTGCCCAGCACCCGGCCCCACGGCACCTTCCCGGCGAAGAACCGGTGCCCGCGCAGCCCGCCGGCGTCGGCGTCGATCCGCGGCTGCCCGCCTCCCCCGAAGCGGGCCGTCCCGCCGGCCGTGATGGCTTCGGCCATGGTCGACGCGATCCGCGGGCAGGCCGCCGACTCCACCAGCTCGACCAGCCGCCGCCAGGTTTCGCGCGCGTCGTCCAGCTCACCCGGCGCGGCGTCGAACCCGAACCGGCACCGCACGAGGCCACTGGCCAGGCCGAGTGAGTAACTGGCCCGGTGCAGCCGGGCCGCCGCGTGGTAGGCGACCCGGTCCACCTCGCCCAGCCGGAACACCCGGTCGCCGATCGCGATCACGTCGCCCGCGGCGGCGAGCGTGCGCCCGCCGCTGGAGACCCGCAGTTCGCCGGAGCCGGTGAACGCGAACTTCGCGGCCGCCATCGTGTTATTTACCGGTCTTCGCCAGGCACAACACGACCCCGGTCTCGCCTTCCTTGCCCTCCCAGAACACCTGGTCGGCGTCGGGGTAGGCGCTGCACGCGCTGACCTGCGCCTCGGTCTGCGTCTTGTCCTCGACGCGCGCGACGACCTTCAGCGTCGCGGTGCTGTCGCCGCAGTCGACGATCTTCACGTAGTTCTCGCCGCTTTCGGTGACGCAGTTGCCGACCTGCGCGTTCTCGCCGTTGGACCGGGTGGCCACCCAGACCAGCGCGAGGATCGCGGCGACCACGATCAAGAAGATGGTGAGCACGATCTTCTGGCGCCGCTTCGGGTTCTTCGCCTGGGGCTGGGGCGCACCGCCGGGCGGCGGCGGGCCGGGCATCCCGGCCTGCGGCGGCACCGGCCCGGTCGGCTCCGGGTACTGGGGTCCGTTTGCCTGGGTCATGACGTTTCCTCCCTCGGGAACCTGCTGTCACCTCCTGGGCGTTCCATGCCGTTCCACCACGTTCCACCCGAAGTTCGAGACAGCGCCCGCACCGGCCCGCCAGGATGGGACGGCTCCCCGTACCCGAGGTGAGGACCCGAGGATGACCCGTCTGCCCGCCCTGGCCGTCTCCGTTCTGACGGCTTCCGCGCTCCTGACCGGCGGCACGGCGCACGCCGCGAGCCCGCCGTTCACCGGTTCGGTCTTCCGGGCCACACACAACAGCTACTCGGGCAACGTCGACGGCGCCAAGAACGCCCTGGCCTACCAGCTCGACCACGGCGTCCGGTTCATCGAGCTCGACATCCACGACAACGGCTACGCCACCTCGCACGACTACGGCGTCGGGCACGACTCGCCCGGCAACCTCGTCGACCACAGCGGCGGCAACCCGGCGTCGAACAACCTGCGCGACTGGCTGGCCACGGTCAACACGTGGTCGGCGGCGCACCCGGCCGCCGCGCCGATCGTCGTCATGCTCGACCTGAAGGACGACCTGACCGACAACCCGAACTTCGCGGCGGGCAACCTGACCGCGCTGAACCAGGAGCTGGAGTCGGTCTTCGGCGGCCGCCTGCTGCAGGCGAAGGACTACCCCGCGGGCCAGCCGACCGTGGACGCGCTGCGCGGCCGTGTGCTGCCGCTGCTCTCCGGCGATGCCGGGACGCGCGCGGAGTACAAGCGCGACGTCGGTTACCACCCGGCGGTCGCGCTGAACGGCCGCGGCCAGGTCGTCGAGGTGCACGACTCCGGCGGGGGCGGGCTCTGGTACTGGACCGGGACCTACGGCGCCGACGGGCGGATCACCTGGCTGCGGCACGGGAAGTACGACAACGGGCAGACCCCGGCCGTCGCGCTGAACGACAACGGCGACCTCGTCGAGGTCCACCAGTCGCAGACCGCGACCACGCTCTGGTACCGCGTCGGCAAGCTCGGTGCGGACGGCGAGATCACCTGGCAGGCCAGCCACCAGTACGACAACGGCGTGCTGCCGAGCCTGGCATTCACCAGCTCGTCCGGCACGCAGTTGCGCGAGATCCACCGGAGCCAGGGCAGCAGCCAGAACTGGAGCTGGAACGGCACGCTCTCGGGCACGACGGTCGCGTGGTCCGGCAACGCCAAGACGTCCGACGCGCGGTTCCCGATCGCCACGGCCACCAGCGGCGGCCGGACGGTGACGGTCCGGACCGCGGCCGACGGCCCGACCCCGGCGCAAACGCTGCGGGCGGACACGCCCGGCGTGACCGGCGACCGGATCCGCTACCGCCAGGTGGCCTTCGACGAGTTCCAGAAGGGCGACAGCGCGGAACTGCAGGACGGCGCGCTGTTCTACGGCGCGCCCGCGACGGAGTCGGCGTTCATCACCGCGGCCCGCCAGTCGGGCAAGCTGGTGCGCGGCTGGGACTTCGACTCGGCGGGCGACGCGACGACGCCCCTGGCGAGCTACCCGGCGTCCAACCACCCGTACGACGCCTGGTACGACACCCTGCTCACCCAGAACGGCGCGGTCCAGTAACGAAAAGCCGTGAAGGCCTGGCGGATTCACGCAGTGGTTGCAACACCTGGTGTTTGTTGATCTGACAGTAGCTTCGTGAGGGCCTCGGTTGGTGTCCGCCAGCCGAGGGTCTCCCGAGGCCGCCCGTTCAGCTCCTCCGCCACCCGCACCAGATCATCCGCGCTGTGCTGGGACAGGTCGGTGCCTTTGGGAAAGTACTGCCGGAGCAGACCGTTGGTGTTCTCGTTGCTGCCGCGCTGCCAGGGCGAATGCGGATCGCAGAAGTAGATCTGCAACCCCGTGTCCAGGGTGATCTTCCGGTGATGGGCCATTTCTTTGCCCTGATCCCAGGTCAGCGAGCCCAGCAGCAGCGGCGGCAACGTCTGGATCATCTCGGTCATCGCCGCGGCGACGGTGGCTGCGTCCCGCCCGTGGGGCAGGTGCAGCAGCATCACGAACCGGGTCGAGCGTTCCACCAGCGTCCCGATCGCGGACCGATTGTCCTGGCCCAGGATCAGGTCGCCTTCCCAATGCCCCGGCACCGCACGGTCGGCGACCTCGGCAGGCCGCTCGGAAATGTTGACCATGTCCTGGATCCCGCCCGACGGGCGTTCCCGCCGGGTCTGGGCCTGCCGCCGCGGCATCCGCAACGCCCGCCCGGTCCGCAGTGCCGCGGTCAGTTCCCGGCGCAACGCGCCCCGGCCCTGCACATACAGCGACTGATAGATCGTCTCGTGCGACACCCGCATCTCCGGCCGGTCGGGAAAGTCCAGCACCAGTCTCTCGGAGATCTGCCGCGGCGACCACTTCCGGGTCAGCCCGTCCTGCACCGCCGCCCGCAACGCCGGATCGGCGCGCAGCTTCGCCGGTTTGGGTCGTTTCGCGCGTTCCTCGGCCGCGTGCTGGGCACTGCTGGCCCGGTAGTGGCCGGTCAGGCCGGTGTTGCGGGCCAGCTCCCGTGACACTGTCGAGGCCGGCCGGTCGATCGTTCTGCCGATGGCGCGTGGGCCGTGACCTGCGGCTTTCAGACAGGCGATCTCTTCCCGCTCGGCGATGGTCAGCCGGACCGGCCCGGGCTGGTGGGGTGCGTTGCTGATCACCCCGCCAGCTTGGCGGAACAGCCGCCCGCCTGTGGCGGGGGCGAAACCGGCCGCTTGCGCGGCCGGTTTCGCGGTCAGGCCTGCCCGGATCTGCTGCCAGAACAGCAGCTGCGCCGAGCGTGGTAGCCACCGATGGGTTCGTACCCGTGTCATCGCAGTTCCACCCTTCGCTGGGCGGTGTTGCAACGACTCCATGACTCCGAGCCTCCTTACCGGCTCTTATGGCCGGGAAGGAGGCCTTCACGGCTTTACCGGGGTCGCTCAGCCGGGGCGGTAGCAGCAGCGGTTGCCCGTTTGGACGCCGTCGCGCAGGGCGTCGCCGATCACCGCGTCGGCCGTCGCGATGCGGGTCAGGGCGCGGCGGATCGCTTTGCCCACCGCGATCCGGGCCTTCTCCTCGGCGCCGGCGAACTCGCGGACGCGCCCGGCCAGCCCGGCCGCCGCGGAGAGTTCGCCGACCAGCCAGTCGCGCTCGGAGCGCACCCGCTCGGCGCGGCCGTCGTCGTGGTTGGCCTCGTGCTCGTCGAGCTCGGCCTCCAAGGTGGCCAGCCACTTGCGGTAGTGGCTGGTCGCCGCCGGGTCCAGCACCGGCTGCCCGGACGTCGTCGCGGTCGTCACGCCGGGGCCGGCGGCGAGGTCGACGGCCGACAGCTCGTAGCCCGGGTTGTCCAGCAGCGTCGCGAGGTAACCCATGCCGACGCTGTGCTCGACCAGCACCGACCGGCCGCCCAGCGCGAACAGCCACTGCCGGCCCTGCCGGCGGCAGGTGACCCGCCCGGCCGGGCGCGCCGGTGCGGCGGGCAGCGTCATCCCGAGTTCCGTCGCCTCCCGGGTCGCCGTCGCCAGTTCCCGGGCGGCTTCGGGGGCACCGAGCAGCGCCAAGGCCTGCGCGAGCCGGGCCCGCGAGAGCGCGACGGCCGGCCAGTGCGCCAGCGCCAGGTTGTCCCGCACGGCCGCCCGGAAGTGCGTGACGGCCCGCTCGGGCTCGCCCGCGGTCAGCATCGCGACGCCCAGCGCGTGCTGCACCGAACCGAAGCACGCGACGGCGAGGCTGGCCGTCATCGGCAGCCGCGCGAACGGCGTCAGCAGCGCGTACGCGGCGAGCGCGGATTCGACGTCCGAGACCAGGCACGCGGACTCGACGATGCCGTACATCGACACCAGCCAGCTGCTCGACCGCGGCAGCAGCGCCAGGTCGCGGCCACGCAGCCGCGCCAGCGCCCCGGCGGCCTCGCGCTCGTCCCCGGCCGAAGCGGCGGCGACGGCCAGCCCGGCGACGAGCGCGTTGTCGACCGCGCTGAGCGTCGGCGAATGCACCGTCTCGCGCAGCACCGGCAGCAGTTCAGCGACGCGGCCCTGGTACCAGCGGATGGCGCCGAGCTGCGCGGTGTACCAGCCGGTCGCGTCGGCGTCGCCCGCCAGCTCACCGCGCCGGGCGCAGGCCGCGGCCCGCTGCTCGGCCTCGGCGAACCGGCCCGCGCGGATGCAGAGCATGACGTCGATCGCGTCGAGCACGAACCCGACCGCGAGGTGGTCCTGCTCGGCCAGCAGGCTCCGCAGGTCGGCGAGCCCGCGCTGGGCGTGCGTGTCGCCGTCGAGGAACAGGTCGACGGTGCGCCACAGCAGGCCCATCAGCAGGTCGCTGCGCCGCGACGTCCGGAAGCCCTCGGTGATCAGCTCCTGGGCCAGCGCCCGGCGCTGCCCGCCGTGGTCCGGCCCGAGCAGGCAGTGGTGGGCCAGGCTGGCGGCTTCGGCCCAGGCGACCGGGTCGCCCGCGCGCTTGGCTTCCTCCAGCACGGCGAGGATCTGGTTGCTCTCCCCCGCCACGTAGTCCGCTTCGCCCGCCAGCCGTGCCTTCAGCCGCAACGCGAGCGAAGAACCCGGGTCGACGGCGGACCGGGCGCTGCGCAACCGCGCCTGCAGCAACGCCGCCGCGGGCGCGCCGCGGTGCTCGTGCACCCACAACCCGGCCAGGCCCAGCGCCGCGCGGGCCATCCCGGCGCCGTCGCACTCCTGATCCGCCGCGCGGTAGGCCCGGTCGAACCACTCCCGGCCCGCACGCAGGTCCCCGTCGGCTTCCAGCGCGTGTTCACCGCGGCTCAGCAGCTCGCCGACCCCGGTCGTCACCAGCGGCGTTTCCATCCCCAGCACCGTGCGCCCCCTCTCCCCCGCGAGAATGGTCCTCCCGGAGCCGAAGCAGGTCAACAAGCGAAAACCACCACGCAAACCGGCCTCCCCGCCGGGAATTTTCCGTCGTCACCGTCCACTCTCGACGGTGACGCACCGGGTGCTGACGGTGGCCGTCAGCGCTTCGCCAGCGACCGGTAAGGCCCGGCGGCGAAGCTCTGCCCCATGACCAACGACGCCATGAAGAACCTCAAGGTCCTGATCTCCGGCGCGAGCATCGCCGGACCGGCCCTCGCCCACTGGCTGACCCGCTACGGCTGCACCGTCACCCTCGTCGAACGCGCGGCTTCGGTGCGCCCCGGCGGCCAGGCCGTCGACTTCAAGGGCCCCACCCACCGGACCGTGCTGGAGCGGATGGGGATCCTGGCGGAGGTCCGGAAGCGGGCGACCGGCGGGCAGGACCAGACGGTCGTCGACGCCGCCGGGCGGCCCCAGGCGGTGATCCCGGGCGAGTTCACCGGCGGCGAGATCGAGATCCGCCGCGGCGACCTGGCGGAGCTGCTGTACGAGCGCACGGCCGCGGACTGCGAGTACGTCTTCGGCGACACGATCACGTCGCTGACCGAGACGGCCGACGGCGTCGACGTCACCTTCGCCAACGCCGCGCCGCGTCGCTTCGACCTCGTCGTCGGCGCGGACGGCATCCACTCGAACGTCCGGCGGCTGGCCTTCGGCCCGGAGCACGACTACGTCAAGTTCCTCGGTCACTACTACGCCCTCGCGGAACTCGGCGAGCAGGTCGACGGCGGCGAGGCCGTGATGTACAACGAGCCCGGCCGGATGGCCGCGGTCGGCGGGCCGAAGGCGTCGGCGTTCTTCGTCTTCGCCTCACCGGAGCTCGACTTCGACCGCACGGACGTCGAGCGGCAGCGCGCACTGCTGATCGACGCCTACCGCGGCGTCGGCTGGCGGGTGCCCGACCTGCTGACGAAGGTGCCGCGGGCCCGCGAGTTCTACCTGGACTCGCTCGCCCGGGTCACGATCGACCACTACTCACGCGGCCGGGTCGTGCTGCTCGGCGACTCCGCCTACGGCAACACCCTCGGCGGCTTCGGCACCGGGCTCGCGATCGTCGGCGCGTACGTGCTGGCGGGCGAGCTGCTCGCGGCCGGCGGCGACCACCGCGCCGCCTTCGCCCGCTACGAGGAGCAGTTCCGGGGCTACGCCAAGATCTCGCAGCGCGGCAGCGCGGGCCCGTTCCTCGCGCCGCCGTCCCCGCTGCGGATCAGGATGCGGGACTGGACGTTCAAGTCCCGCATCCTGCTCCGCATGATGCTCAAGGCCACCGACAAGTTCGCCACCGACATCGAGCTGAAGGACTACCCGAGCTGACCGGCTACGCCTTGGGCTCGTAGGCCAGGTTCGGCCGCAGCCACTGCTCGACCTCGGCGACCTCGACGCCCTTGCGGCGCGCGTAGTCCTCGATCTGGTCGCGGTTGAGCCGTCCGATGGTGAAGTACTTCGAGTCCGGGTGGGCGAAGATCAACCCGGACACGCTCGCCGCCGGCGTCATCGCGAACGACTCGGTCAGGGCCATGCCCAGCTCGTCGGCCTCCAGGAGCTCGAACAGCTCGCGCTTCTGGCTGTGGTCGGGGCTCGCCGGGTAGCCGAGCGCCGGGCGGATGCCGCGGAAGCGCTCCGCGTGCAGGTCCTCCAGCTTCGGGTCGGCGTCCGGCTCGAACCAGCCGCGCCGCGCCTTGAGGTGGATGTACTCGGCGAAGGCCTCGGCGAGCCGGTCGGCCAGCGCCTTGACCATGATCGCGCGGTAGTCGTCCTGCTCGGCCTCGTACTTGGCCGCGAGCTTTTCGGCCCCGTGGATGGCGACCGCGAAGCCGCCGAGGTGGTCGCCCTCGGGGGCGATGTAGTCGGCGAGCGAGCGGTTCGCGCGGCCCTCCGGCTTCGACGTCTGCTGCCGCAGCATCGGGAACCCGATGTGCGAGAACTCGCCGTCGAGCAGGATGTCGTCACCCTCGGTGTGCGCCGGCCAGTACGCGTAGGCGCCCTTCGCGGTGAAGCCGCCCTCGGCGATGATCTGGTCGAGCAGCGTGTTCGCGTCGTCGAACAGCTCACGCGCGACCGGCTGGTCCAGGATCGCCGGGTACTTGCCCTTGAGCTCCCAGGCCAGGAACAGGAACTGCCAGTCGACCATCTCGCGCAGCTCGGTGATGCTCGGCTCCACGACGCGGACGCCGGTGAACTCCGGGGTCGGCAGGTCGGCGAACGACACCGTCTCCGGGTTCGCGCGCGCCTGCTCGAGGCTGAGCATCGGCCGGCGCTGCTTGTTGGCGTGCTGCTCGCGCAGCACCTCCTGGTCGGCCCGGTTCTTCTCGGCCAGCACGATCGAGCGGTCCGGGTCGAGCAGGTCGGACACCACGCCGACCACGCGCGACGCGTCGAGCACGTGCACCGTCGCGTTGTCGTAGACCGGGGCGATGCGGACCGCGGTGTGCTGGCGGGACGTCGTCGCGCCGCCGATCAGCAGCGGCATCTTCAGGCCCCGGCGCTGCATCTCCGTGGCGACGTTGACCATCTCGTCGAGCGACGGCGTGATCAGCCCGGACAGCCCGACCGCGTCGGCGCCCTCGGTGACCGCGATGTCGAGGATCTTCGCCGCCGGCACCATCACGCCGAGGTCGATCACCTCGTAGTTGTTGCAGCCGAGCACCACACCGACGATGTTCTTGCCGATGTCGTGGACGTCGCCCTTGACCGTGGCGAGCACGACCTTGCCCTGGCCGTTCGACACGGCCGCCTTGCCCGCCAGCCGGGCCGCTTCCTTCTCGGCCTCCATGAACGGCTCGAGGTAGGCGACCGAGCGCTTCATCACGCGCGCGCTCTTGACCACCTGCGGCAGGAACATCTTGCCCGCGCCGAACAGGTCGCCGACGATCTTCATGCCGTCCATCAGCGGGCCTTCGATCACCTCGAGGGGCCGGGCCTTGAGCTGGCGCGCCTCTTCGGTGTCGTCCTCGATGTAGTCGACGATGCCGTGCACGAGCGCGTGCGACAGCCGCTCCTCGACCGTGCCTTCGCGCCAGGACAGGTCGACGACGCGCTTGGTGCCGCTGCCCTTGACGTTCTCGGCGAAGCTCACCAGCCGGTCGGTGGCGTCCTCGCGGCGGTCGAACAGCACGTCCTCGACCAGTTCGAGCAGCTCGGGCGGGATGTCCTGGTAGACCGCGAGCTGGCCGGCGTTGACGATGCCCATGTCGAGGCCGACCTGGACGGCGTGGAACAGGAACGCCGAGTGCATCGCCTCGCGGACGATGTCGTTGCCGCGGAAGGAGAACGACAGGTTCGAGATGCCGCCGCTGATGTGGACGCCGGGGCAGCGCTCCTTGATCCGGGGCAGCGCGTCGATGAACGCCTTGGCGTAGCCGTTGTGCTCGCTGATGCCGGTGGCCACGGCCAGCACGTTCGGGTCGAAGATGATGTCCTCGCCGGCGAACCCGGCCTTCTGCGTCAGCAGGTCGTACGCGCGGCCGCAGATGGAGACCTTGCGGTCGGCGGTGTCGGCCTGGCCCTGCTCGTCGAAGGCCATCACGACGACGCCGGCGCCGTAGTTGCGGATGATCCGGGCCTGGGCGAGGAACGGCTCCTCGCCCTCCTTCAGGCTGATCGAGTTGACGACGCCCTTGCCCTGGATGCAGCGCAGGCCGGCTTCGAGCACGGTCCACTTCGAGCTGTCGACCATCACCGGGATGCGGGCGACCTCGGGCTCGGTGGCGATGAGGTTGAGGAACGTCGTCATCGCCTCCTCGCTGTCGAGCAGGTCGGCGTCCATGTTGACGTCCAGCAGGTTCGCCCCGCCGCGGACCTGCTCCAGCGCGACGTCGACGGCGGCCTGGTGGTCGTCGGACTCGATGAGCCGGCGGAACCGCTTGGAGCCGGTGACGTTGGTGCGCTCGCCGATCATCACGAACCCGGTGTCGGCGTTGATGCCGAACGGCTCGAGGCCGCTGAACCGGGTGAACGCGGGCGGCGCGGGAACCTCACGCGGGGTGACGCCCTTCGCGGCGGCGGCGATCTTCTCGATGTGCGCCGGGCTGGTGCCGCAGCAGCCGCCGACCAGGTTGACCAGGCCGTCGCGGGCGAAGCCGCCGATCAGCCCGGCGGTCTCGTCCGGCGTCTGGTCGTACCCGCCGAACGCGTTCGGGAGCCCGGCGTTCGGGTGACAGGCGACGTAGGCGTCGGCGATCCGCGACAGTTCCTCGACGTGCGGGCGCATCTCTTCGGCACCCAGCGAGCAGTTGACGCCCACGACCAGCGGCTTCGCGTGCTCGACCGAGCTCCAGAACGCCTCGACGGTCTGCCCCGAGAGCGTCCGCCCGCTCAGGTCGACGATGGTGACCGAGATCCACAGCGGCAGCTCCGGCGCGACGTCGCGCGCGGCGGCGATGGCGGCCTTGCAGTTGAGCGTGTCGAAGATGGTCTCGATCATCAGCAGGTCGACGCCGCCTTCGACGAGACCGGCGATCTGCTCCGCGTAGGCGGCCTTGACCTGCTCGAACGTGACGGCGCGGTACGCCGGGTCGTCGACCTTCGGCGACAGGCTGAGGGTGACGTTGAGCGGGCCGATCGACCCGGCGACGAACCGGCCGCCGAACTCGTCGGCGGCCTGGCGGGCCAGCTGCGCGCCGCGCACGTTCATCTCGTGGACGTGGGCCTGCAGGCCGTAGTCCGCCTGGCCGATGCTGGTGGCGGTGAAGGTGTTCGTCGTGGTGATGTCCGCGCCGGCCGCGAGGTACTGGCGGTGCACGTCGAGGATGACGTCCGGCCGGGTGATGTTGAGCAGGTCGGGGTCGCCGGTGACGTCGTGGGTGTGGTCGCCGAAGCGGTCACCGGTGTAGTCGGCCGGGGTGAGCCCGGCGCCCTGCAGCATGGTGCCCCAAGCGCCGTCGAGAACCGCCACCCGCTGGCTGAGCAGCTCGCGCAGCCGCGCGGTGGCCTCGGATTCGTGCGGGGTGATCGGGTTCACCGGCAGCCTCCCTCAATCGGGAGGCGCCCTTGGGTGGTTGGTCCCGGCCGAGCGTGGCGGGCCCCCTGGCCCGTTGCAGCGCCTCTCGGCCTTCGATCCAGGGTACTGGAACCCCGGCCCGGCACACCATCCCGCCCCACGGGTCCGTCCACTGGCTGGGACGCCACCCACGCGCGTCCACAATGGATCGTCGGCTCCACTCGCCACCACCCCGTTCCGACCGGCCGTTCCCGGGCTCACCCACTATGACCCGGCGAATGTCGGCGCTCTGCTCCCCGTCTGCTTACCCGGGCGGCGTCCAGCAACACTCGATCGACGCTCGATCCGGTCACGCACTGTGCGCACAGGTATACCGAACGCGAGATCGGCCACCCCCGCCGGTCCCGCAATGCGGGACGGCGGCCGCTTGAAAACTGAAACACGTTCTAATACAGTCCCTCGCGTGGACTACGGAATCGTGCTGTTCACCAGCGACCGAGGCATCACCCCGGCGGCCGCGGCGCAGGCCGCGGAAGCCGCGGGGTTCGCCACCTTCTACGTGCCCGAGCACACGCACATCCCGGTGAAACGCGAGTCACCGCACCCGCGCACCGGGGACGCGTCCCTGCCCGACGACCGGTACAGCCGCACGCTCGACCCGTGGGTCGCCCTGGCGACGGCCGCGGCGGTCACCGAGCGGATCCGCCTCTCGACGGCGGTGGCCCTGCCGGTCGAGAGCGACCCGATCACGCTCGCCAAGACGATCGCCAGCCTCGACCACCTCTCCGGCGGGCGCGTCACGCTCGGCACCGGGTTCGGCTGGAACGTCGACGAGCTGACCGACCACGGCGTACCCGGCAACCGCCGCCGCACGGCCCTGCGCGAGTACCTCGAGGCGATGAGTGCACTGTGGACGGAGGAAGAAGCCGCCTACGACGGGGAGTTCGTCTCGTTCGGCCCCAGCTGGGCGTGGCCGAAACCGGTCCAGGCGCACATCCCGGTCCTGCTCGGCGCGGGCCCGACGGAGAAGACGTTCCGCTGGATCGCCCGCCACGCGGACGGCTGGATCACCACACCGGCGGACACCGACCTCGACGGCCACGTCGCACTGCTGAAGGAGATCTGGCACGACGAGGGACGTTCCGGGGCCCCGTCGATCCACGCGCTGGGCGAACGCCCGGACCCACCGCGGCTGGCGCACCTGGACGCACTCGGCGTCACCGAGGTGATCTTCGGCCTCCCGGACCGCTCCCCCGACGAAGTCTCGGCCTGGATCGGCCGACTGGCGGGGAAGCTCGGCTTGACCACGGCCCCCGTCGCCTGACCACTTACCCGGCAACCCCGGTGGCCACGTCGGCCCGGATCGGGCGGCTGACCGGGAAACTCGGCCTCACCACGCCCCGCCGCCTGACCACGCACCCCGGCAACCCCGGTCGCCGCGTCGGCCTCTCCGGTCGGCTTCGGCCGCCCACGGTAACCGCCGAGGCTTGCGTGGCTGCCGGGACTCGTGGGGCGTTGCGGCTGGGGGTCGTGAGTGTTTAGGAGGGTTCTAACCCTCCTAAACACTCACGACCGGTACCGGTGTGGCGCGTGCGGCTTCTGGTGCGGCGGGGTTGGCCTGCGGCGATGTGGTCGCCGGAACGGCGGGCCGGCGGTGTCGGTAGCCGAACGCTGGTCCGGCTGCAGCGCAAGGGTTCGGGAACGCGAAACGGCGGGGGTGCGGTTTCCCGCACCCCCGCCATTCACACCACCAAGATCAGCTCTTGGCGGCCACGCCCTGGCGCGCTCGCAGGTCCAGCTCGATCTGCTCCAGCGAACGGCCCTTCGTCTCCGGGACGATCCACTTGGTGAGCACGAACAGCACCACGTTGATCCCGGCGAACAGGAACATCGAACCGCCGATGCCGAGCGAGCCCACGGCGGAGATGAGCGGGAACACCGCGCTCACGATGCCCGTCGCCGCCCAGAGAATGACGCTGCTGACGCCCATGCCCGCCGCCCGGTACTTGAGCGGGAACACCTCGGCCATCATCACCCAGACGACCGCGCCCCAGCCGAGCTCGTAACCGACCAGGTACAGCACCATCATGACCAGCATCAGGATGCCGCGGGTGCCGGTGTCGTGGACGTTCAGCACCACGAGCCCGG
This sequence comes from Amycolatopsis sp. NBC_01307, assembly GCF_035975215.1. Taxonomy (NCBI): domain Bacteria; kingdom Bacillati; phylum Actinomycetota; class Actinomycetes; order Pseudonocardiales; family Pseudonocardiaceae; genus Amycolatopsis; species Amycolatopsis sp. NBC_01307. Next base: position 3,571,193 of record NZ_CP108403.1, read on the forward strand.
CCGCCACCAGCGTGATCACCATGATCACGTTGCCGATGAGCAGCAGCGGCTTGCGGCCCCAGCGGTCCACCACGAACACGACCCACGCGGTGAACAGGAACTTCGTCACGCCCAGCAGCACGCCGGACAGCAGCGCGGCCTGCGTGGCGAACCCGAGGCCGATCAGCATCGTCGGGAAGTACGCGTTGATCGCGTTGACCCCGCTGAACTGCTGCCCGATCGCGAGCAGCGCGGCGACGATCATCATCGGCCGCACGAAACCGGAGAACAGGTCGCGGAACCGCGGCTTGCCCTCGGTGTCCATCTGGATGACGTCGCGGATGGTCGCGATCTCCTCGTCGAGGTTCACGGTGTTGCCGTGTGCGCTCGCCAGGACCCGCCGCGCCTCTTCCTCCTGGCCGTTCTTGACCAGCCAGCGTGGCGTCTCCGGCAGGAACGCGAGCCCGACGAGCAGGATCGCCGCCGGCACGATCGCGCCGGCGAACATCCAGCGCCAGGCCGAGATCGGGCCGAGGAAGTAGCTGGTCAGGAACGCGATCAGGATGCCGAGCACGATGAAGATCTGGTTCAGCGCGCCCATCGCGCCGCGCAATCGCGCAGGCGCCAGCTCGGAGAGGTAGGTCGGGACGGTCGAGGACGACAGCCCGATCCCGAGCCCGATGACCAGCCGCGAAATCACCAGGAACGCGAACGTCGGCGAGAAGGTCGCCGCCAGCGTGCCCACGATGACGATCGCCGCGGCGACCATGATGGTGCGCCGCCGGCCGAGTGCTTCGTTGATGCGGCTGGAGAACAGCGCGCCCACGATGGCACCGACCGAGAGACTGGCGGTGATCACGCCCTTGTCCCAGGCGGTCAGCGACCACGCTTTCCCGATGAACGGGAGCACACCGGAGATCACCCCGAGGTCGTATCCGAACAGGATTCCGCCGAGTGCGCCGAAGAAGTACAGAGTTGTTCGGCTGATTTGCCGTGGCGGGGCCGTCTGCGTCATTGCCGGGTCGCCTCTTTCATAGGTCCAGTCCAGCCAGCGGCCACCACACTCACACGCCGGAAAAAACCGGGCAAGACAGTCCTTGATAACGATTCAGAAACGTGATCGCCATTCACATATGTGACAGCGTAAGGCGCACGGCATTGCTCCGTACGCCGACCCTTCATTCACAACCTCGAATGGGTACACAGTGGACACGGATCGACGCGGAAGACGGTGCAAAGATCCACAGTGGACAAATGCGGGACGCGATTTGTGAAAGCGCTCCCGGAACCGGTGGGCGGCAACCGGACGTATTCGGCGTTATACGCCGGGCGAGGGCAGAAGGGGTCCGGACGCAGCAGGAGGGGGTTCAACCCACCCCCAGGTGGTTGAACCCCCTCCGCGCCCCCAGACCGGACCGTCGGGCCGAGCAGCCGCAGCCTGCTCGGGCGATGTCCGATGTCTGTCGGGTACCACTTTCCTCGGTACCGGCATCCGCCGCCATTCCTGCCCGGAGGGCAGTTTTTCGGCCCCGCGCACCCCGCTTGAGCTGCGGAAATCGTAGATCGAGGTGCAGAACTACCCAGCCGGGCCGGCAAAAATTACCCGGTCACGCGCTTTCCAGCACGACCTTGCCGACGTGGGCGCCGGACTCCAGGTGCTTGAAGGCGGCCGCGACGTCGTCGAAGGCGAACCGGCGGTCGATGACGGGCCGCAGGCCGGTGCGTTCGATCGCGCGGTTCATCGTCTGGAACGTCTCGCGGGAGGCGTTGGTGAGCCCGCGCAGGGTCAGCTGCTTGACCAGCACGAGCACCGGGTCCGCGGCACCTTCGTGGGTGAGGACGCCAGCGACGCTGACGTGCCCGCCGACGCGCGCGGCGAGCATCGACTGGCCGATCGTGCCGCCCCCGCCGACGTCGACGACGTGGTCGACGCCGCCGCCGGCCAGCTCCGCCGCGGCGAGGCCCCACTCCGGGGTGGTCGTGTAGTTGATCGTCTCGGCCGCGCCGAGCTCACGCAGCCGCGCCAGCTTCTCGTCGGAGCTGGACGTCGCGATGACGCGGGCGCCGGCGAGCGCTGCGAACTGCAGGGCGAACGTCGACAGGCCGCCGCTGCCCAGGGTGAGCACCGTCTGGCCGGGGAACACCCCGCCCTCCTCGACGACCGCGCGCCACGCCGTCACGCCGGCGCTGGGCAGCGTCGCGGCCTCGGCGTAGTCCAGGTGCGCGGGGACGGCCACCAGCGCGTCCTCCGGGAAGACGGCGTACTCGGCCAGCGTCCCGTCGAGCGAGCCGAACAGGTCGTCCGCCGTCTTCTCCGGCGTGCCGGGCCCCGCGAGCCAGTTCGGGAAGTACGTCGCCGCCACCCGGTCGCCCGCCGACCACGCGCGCACGCCGTCACCGACCCCGACGACCTCGCCCGCGCCGTCGGACAGCGCGACGACGTCCGGCTTGACCGGCTTCGGGTAGAAGCCCTTGAGGATCATCAGGTCGCGGGCGTTGACCGCCCAGCCGTGCAACCGGACCAGGACCTGGCCGGGGCCGGGTTCGGGGGCGTCACGCTCGCCGAGGACGAGTCCGGCGCCGGGACGCGGCAGGGAAAAGTACTTCACAGCGGCTCCAAGGAGGTGGGAAACCCATCAACAGGGCCAGTGTGTCGAAGTCGCCAGCTCTTCGTCGACCATCACGAGAAGATCCGGGGTCAGTTCGGCGAGCGACGCCGGGAGGTGCCGGACGCCGAGCCCGGCCATGAACTCCCGCTGCCGCGCGTGCGCCGGGCTCGACGGGAACCCGAGGAAGCCGGCGCCGTGCTCGCGGGCGTCGGCGGCCACCCGGCTGACGTCGTCGACGAACACGATCTCGTCGAACGCGACGTCGAAGACCGTGCGGGCGATGTGCTCGACACCCGGCCGGTGCTCGTTGATGCTCACGTACGGCACTTCGGCGTCGAGCAGCGCGGTGAAGTCGCCGAGGTACCGGTCGAACGTGTGCTCCCGGGTGCGCCCGCCGTAGCAGACCAGCCGCACGGGCAGGCCGCTCAACGCCGTCAGGCAGTCCTGGACGCCCTCGGCCACCCGGATCGGGTGCTCCCGCAGGTACTCCTGCCGCGCGGCCCAGAGCTGCTTCAGCGTCTCCTCGGCCGGTTGGTCCAGTGCGCAGAGCCGGGTGACCTTCTCGGCGACGACGAGGTCGCGCAGCCCGATCACGTCCCGCTCGGCCTCGGCGTCGTACACCCCGCCGTGGTCGGTGACGAACCGGGCGATCACGTCCAGGTAGGTGTCGTCGATGAGCACACCGTCGCAGTCGAGGGCGACCACGCGGAGCTTGCGCAGGGCGCTCACCGCTGCGCGAACACTTCCCGCGCGGCCGCGATCGCGTTGAGCGCGGCCGGGAAGCCGCAGTAGAAGGCCAGGTGCAGGATCGTCTCGACGATCTCCTTCTCGGTGCCGCCGACGTTGAGCGTGGCGTGCAGGTGCACCTTCAGCTGCGGGGTCGCGGTGCCGAGCGCCACGCACGCGGCGATCGTGACGATCTCGCGCAGCCGCAGGGTCAGGTGCGGCCGGGTGTAGATCTCGCCGAAGGTGAACTCGACGATGTACCGGGCCAGGTCGGGCGCGATGTCTTCGAGCGCCTGGGCGACCTTCTCCCCCGCGTCGCCGTCGACGGCCTTCATCGCGGCCAGGCCGCGCTCGTAGCGGTCCTCGATGCCGGCCCACGGCACGTCGGCCGCCTCCCCCGTCGGGGGTTCCTCCGCCGGCAGGGCGGCGAACACGGTCTTCAGCTCCCCCAGCGCGTTCAGCGTCGCCGGGAACCCGGCGAACGAGCTGATCTGGATGGCCGTCTCGACCAGCTGACGGCGGGTGCAGCCGACGTTCAGCGCGGCCTTGGCGTGGAACTGCAGCTGCGAGCCCGCGTAGCCCAGCGCGATGAGCGCGGCGACCGTGGCCAGCTGCCGGTCCGGGAGCGGGAGGCCGGGGCGGTGGTAGACGTCGCCGTAGATGAACCCGACGCACTGTTCGCCGAACTCCGCCTCGCCGATGCTCTCGAACAGGTCCAGCACGGCCGGGCGGTCCACCCCGCCGAGCTGCTGGATCAGTTCCAATCCCTGGGCGAAGGACGCGGCAGCGCGGTCCTGCTCCGGCACGTCGGACATCGTTGTGGGGTTCCTTCCGCAGTGGTGTTTGGTGCCTGACTCAGCCCAGGTAGGCCCGGGTGGCCTGGTCGGCCTTGCGGCGTTCCAGGGTGTCGATGCGTTCCAGCCGGATCATCGCGTAGTCGATGCCGGCGGTGGCGACGGTGCGCCCGTGCTGGCGCACCACCGCGGTGGCCCGGAACTTCAGGTGGTGCGCCCGCTCGAGGTCGGACTCCTCGATGCGCGACTCGACCGTGGCCGGGAGCGGGAACAGGAAGTCCTCGAAGGACATGTCGATCCGCTTCCACACCCCCGCGTAGCCCGCCGAGGTCAAGGCTGGGCGGACCGCGGTCTCGAACTGCGCGATGCAGATCTGGCGCATCGCCTCGATGATCACGATGCCCTGCACGTGTTCGCCGGTGTGGTGATCGAGGACGAGCTCGTTGTCCCGGTGGACACGCAGGTCAGCCTGACAGAGCGTGACCTCCGGGCTGTGCACGCCGGCGAGCAGGACGTTCTCGGCGCGGTGCTTGTGGACGATCGCCGGGGCCACCGGCAGCGGCCGGAACGCGTCCGGGTCCGCCAGGAACACGGTGGCGCCGCTCTTCTCGGCGGCGGCTTCCAGCAGGTCGCAGTCCGTCCCGTCGATGCCCTGGCCGGGGTGCACGACCCAGCTGCAGCCGGCCACCTCCGGGCCGTCGGACGTCATCAGGGCCAGCAGCCCCGACACCGTGAACACCTGGTCACCGCGGGCGAACCTGGCGAAGCGGTCGGCGACCACCACGACCTGCCGGCGTGTCCGGCCGTGCAACGCCCAGTCGGGGGCGGCGTCGGCCGGTTCGGCAGGACTGTCGTGGGGTGCCCGGCACGCAGAACCATCAGGTCCTGCCATCGGCACCTCCATCCGGGATCGGGTCGAGCGTCACTCCCGCGTGGACGCCTGCGCGTCCACAAGGGCCTCCGCGAGGTTCCGGGCCGTCGGGACCGAGCGCCAGCGCGGACCGGACAGCTCGGCGGCGAGGACCTTGAGCATGGCACGCACCATGTCCGGCTGTCTGCTCACATCCGCGATCAAGAGCGGTTCCACTTGCGCGGCGGCGCCCTCGAGGTCGTCGAGCAGCAGGTGCGCGCGGCCCATGTCGATCCGGATCATCGGGTCCATCGCTTCCCAGCGGTTCTCGAGCGACAGCCGCTCGTAGGCCTCGCGGGCGGTCCCGAACTCGCGCAACGCCGCCGACGCCTGGCCGACCGAGAGCAGCGACGTGCCGGCCATGTAGTGCCGGCGGTCCTTCGTGATGTTGAAGAACTGGTCCTCGCCGCCGGCCCCGAGCTCCGGGTCCTCGATGCTGGTCCAGCGCGCGATCGCGTCCAGCACCTGCGGCTCGGCCCGCACGGACGACCACCCGCGCGCCTCGGCGAGGATCAGCGGCGCGTCGGTGAGCCGCCCGCCGACCTGGTAGTTGAGCCCGTCGGCGGCGAGCTTCGCGGACTCCACGCCGTTGCCGGCCCAGAACGCCACCCGCGCCTGCGACGTGCGGACCCAGCGCCGGGCGAGGAAGTCGTCGGCGTACTGCGTGTAGAGCCAGGCGGCGGAGTTCAGCTCGCGCGAAAGCCGGTAGCGCCCGAGGTCCCCCGCGATCCACGCCATCATCGCGGCGCACTTCGCCCCGACCATGAGCAGGTCCTGGGTCTGCTTCGGCCGTTGCCGGCCCTTCAGCAGCGCGGCCGTGCGTTCCTCGACGACGGCGAGCTGGCCCAGCACCGAGTCGGGGGCGGTCCGCGTGTACGCGCTGCCCAGGAAGTTGAGGTCCGACCACAGGTCGTCGAGCTGGACCTCGTCCACGTTGGTCGTGGTGAGCAGGATGGCGTCGTCGAGCGAGGTCACCCCGACCTCGGTGTCCGCGCCGGGGTCGACGTGGACGATCGAGCGGATCGGGTAGCTCAGCACGGGTGCCGCGGCCTTGGCGGCGACCGGGACGACGGCCACGGGCGCGACCGGCGCCACCTGCTCCACCGACTCGACGTCGGCGTGGTACTCGGCGAGGTCCTTCGGCGGGAGCTGTTCGAGGTCGCGCAGCCCGAGCAGGGACTTCCAGCTCGTGCCGTACACCTGGGCCAGCACGCGCAGCGCCGCGAACGTGGGCCGGACGCCGCGGTCGGGCCACTGCTCGTACTCCCAGATACGGGTCCCGCGCATACCCGCGCGGGGGTCACCCGTAAGGGTGTTGTACTGGTGCGCCGCCACGTCGAGCGACAACTCGGACGCCAGCCGCCACGCCGTGCGGGGCGGGACCCGGCATTCGACGATCAGGTTCTCCGCCACGCGCGCCGGGATCACCTCGTCGGGAAACCCCAGGGCGGCCAAGCGATCGCGCAGCTGTGCACGGTAGGGCTTACTCCCTGGCTTGACCTGTCGACTCATCGTTCATCCAACGATTTCCGGAGTACTGGTGCACCGGTCGACAGTACCGCAGCGTGACCGTTACGGCCCACGATGTGACAAAGGTGCGGCTCACGTCCTGAAATCGCCGTCAGGGGCGGAACGAGGCAGGAAAAGGGTGATGCCGGCCGACCTGGGGGTCATCGGCCGGCACCACGGGGCGGGCGAACCCGCCTCCGCCATTATGCATGTGCGGACGTCCGCGCGCAGCGCCGGACGAACTTCTCACACTTCGGTGGACGCGGGTCAGCCCGCGGCGAGGAAGTGCTGCCGGACGCCGGCGCCGAACGCCGTCGGCGTGCCGTCGTAGGCCGAGATCAGCGCGGGCCCGGTCGAGCAGTTCCAGGTGTTCCAGGTCCAGCCGAGGTAGGACGCCTGGTGGCGGTCGAGCCAGTCCATCAGGCCGGTGACGTACCCGCTCGCGCAGTCGTTCTCGCCGATCTCGCCGGCCACCAGGGGCACGGCCGCCGCGACCGGGGCGAGCTGGGCGTCCCAGCAGGAGGACGAGCCGCAGGTGTTGAAGTTGTACGAGTGCCACGACGCGACGAGGTTGCCCACCGGGTCGCTCGGCTTGTACTGCAGCCACTGCGTGAGGTCGTTGGAGTAGGCCAGGCCGCCGAGCATGAGCACGTTGGTGGCGCCGGTCGCGCGGACGGCGTTCACCAGCGTCTGCATGCCCGCCACCGCGTAGCTGATGCCGGTGCACGCCGACCCGCCGTCGCGCCAGCACGTCCAGGCCGCGGCCGAGCCGGAGACCGCGCGGTCGAGGTAGGGCTCGTTGAACAGGTCCAGGATCGTGGCGTCGTCACCCTTGAACGCGGTCGCGACCGACGTCCACAGGTCCACCGCGTGTGCGGCGTCGGTCATCGGCTTCTGGCACGTCGAGTTGACGTCGGTGCACGCCGAGGAGTTCCCGGTGTAGACCCCCTGGGTCCAGTGGAGGTCGAGGATCGCGACGAGTCCATTCTGGTGCAGCAGGTCCACATAGGACTTGAGCGCGGTGCGGTAGGTCGCGCCGGCGTAGGCGGGCTCGACGTTCGGCAGGCCGAGCCAGCAGTCCTCGTTGAACGGCACGCGCACGACGTTCGCGTGCCAGCTCTTGATGGCGGCCACGGAGGCGGCGTCCATCGGGCCGTCGAAGATGCCGTTGCCCTGCACGCAGGCGAACTCGCCGCCGGAGCGGTTCACCCCGCGCAGGGTGACCGGCGTGCCCGCGGAGTCGGCCAGCCGGTTGCCGGCGACGTGCAGCGCGGGCGCGCCCCCGGCCGGTGGCGGGGTGGTGGTGACGGTCGTCGGCGGCGGGGTCGTCGTCGGGGGTGGCGTGCCGCCGCACGGCGCGCCGTTGACGCTGATCGACGCCGGCGCGGTGTTGGTGCCGCTGTAGCCGAAGTTGGCCCCGGCGGTGATCGACGAGCCGGGGGCGACGGTGCCGTTCCAGCCCGCCGGGGTGACGGTGACCGTCTTGCCCGTCTGGGCCCAGGTGGCGTTCCAGCCCTGCTGGAGCTGCTGGTTCCCGGTGTAGGCGTAGCTGATCTGCCAGCCGGACAGCGGTGCCGTCCCGAGGTTCTTCAGGGTGAGGTTGGCGGTGAAGCCGCTCCCCCAGTCGTTGACCGTGTAGCCGACTTCGCAGGCCGTCGCCGCCGAAGCGGGCGACGGCGTGCCGAGGGTGAAGGCCGTCGTCGCGCCGACGACGGCGAGCGCGCTGAGGGCGCCGAGCAGTGCTGGTCCGGAACGCATCGATCACTCCTTTGTGCACGACCTGGATATGAGAGCGCTCCCAGCACCGGTGGACGCTACCGCGCGGCCCGGCGGCTGTAAACCTCGTGGCGAACGCCCGCGAACAACCCGGAATCCACTCCAACGGCGGCATCCGCCCGCTCCCGCCGGTGGCGCAGCGCGACGGAGACATTTCTTTGCCGCCAACGGGTTCGGCCGTTCAGGAGTGTTCAGTGGCCGATCCCGGGGAAACGGCCCCGGAAAGCCGTCCACCGGGTCGGGCCGCGTCCGGGTCGCGCTTTACAACGACGATACGGCGGGGTTACCTTCTCGTCGGCTGGAAGCGCTCCCATGCCAGGTCACGATCACCAGACCGTGACCACGAAACACCAGGGGCGCCGTGGCTTCCGCTACGGCGCCCCTGCTCGTGTCCGCTGTCCCGTTCACCGGGAAAGGAAGCCCGATGAAGAGGTTCGCCGGTGCCCTGGCCGGGCTCTGCCTCGCCGCGGCGGGCACCTCCGCGGTCCTCGCCGCGGGTCCGGCCGCCGCCGCCCCCGCCTGCGGCGTCGACTACCGCGTCGACCAGTGGGCGACCGGGTTCACCGCCCAGGTCACCGTCACCAACGGCGCCACCGCGCTCTCGTCGTGGACCCTCTCCTGGCATTACGCGGGCACGCAGGCCGTGACGTCGGCCTGGAACGCCACCGTCCACCAGTCCGGCACGGCCGCGACCGCGGAGAGCCTGTCCTACAACGCGTCCCTGCCCGCCGGCGGCACCGTGACGTTCGGCCTGCAGGGCACCTACTCCGGTACCAACCCGGTGCCCACCGACTTCGCGCTCAACGGCGTCTCGTGCGGTGGCGACGCCCCGCCCACTTCGACCACCACCACCACCACTTCTTCGCCGCCGCCCGCGGGGTGCGCCGACGTCTGCGACGACTTCGAGCAGCAGACCGGCACGACACCGGGCGGCCGGTGGACCGTCGGCGCGGCGAACTGCCAAGGCACCGGCACGGTCACCGTCGACAGCACGGTCGCGCACTCGGGCACCCGCTCGGTCAAGGTCACCGGGCAGGGCGGGTACTGCAACCACGCCTTCCTCGGCACGACGTTGGCCGCCGGGAGCGTGCGGTACGGCCGGTTCTGGGTCCGCCACACGACACCGCTGCCGGCCGGGCACGTCGCGTTCCTGGCCATGCGGGACACCGCCGACGGCGGCCGCGACCTGCGGGCCGGCGGCCAGAACCGGGCGCTGCAGTGGAACCGCGAGTCCGACGACGCGACCCTGCCCGCGCAGAGCCCGGCCGGCGTCGCCCAGAGCGTGCCGCTGGCCACCGGGACCTGGTCGTGCTTCGAGTTCGAGGTCGACGGCCCCGGCGGGCAGCTGCGCACCTGGCTGGACGGCGCCGAGGTACCCGGCCTGGTCGTCGACGGCGTGCCGACCCCCGACGTCGACCAGCAGTGGCTCGCCCGGGCCTGGCACCCGTCGCTCACCGACCTGCGCCTGGGCTGGGAGAGTTACGGCACCGACCCCGACACGCTGTGGTTCGACGACGTCGCCACCGGCCCCGCCCGGATCGGCTGCTAAGCCACGATGCGGTCGATCTCCGCCAGCTCCTCGTCCGTGAAGTCCAGGTTCGCCACCGCCGCGACCGTGTTCTCCAGCTGCGCGACACTGCTCGCCCCGATCAGCGCCGACGTCACCCGGCCGCGACGCAGGATCCAGGCGATCGCCAGCTGCGCCAGCGACTGGTCACGCCGTTTGGCGACGTCGTTCAGCGCGCGGATCCGGCCCAGGGTCTCCTCGGTGATCCGGTCCTGGGTCAGGAACGGGCTGGCCCCCGCGGCGCGGGAGTCGGCCGGGATGCCGTCCAGGTAGCGGTCCGTCAGCAGGCCCTGGCTCAGCGGCGAGTACGCGATCGAGGCGACGCCGTGCTCGGCCAGGGTGTCCAGCAGGCCGTCCTCGACCCAGCGGTTCAGGATCGAGTACGACGGCTGGTGGATCAGCAGCGGCGTGCCGAGCTCGCGCAACGCCCGCAGCGCGGCTTCCGTCTGCTCGGGCGAGTAGTTGGAGATGCCGGCGTAGAGCGCTTTCCCCGACCGCACCGCCGTGTCCAGGGCCCCCATGGTCTCCTCGATCGGGGTGTCCGGGTCCGGCCGGTGCGAGTAGAAGATGTCGAAGTGGTCCAGACCGGTGCGGGCCAGGCTCTGGTCCAGGCTCGCGAGGACGCTCTTGCGCGAACCCCACTCGCCGTACGGGCCGTCCCACATCAGGTAGCCCGCCTTGGACGACACCAGGATCTCGTCGCGGTACGGCCGGAAGTCGGCCGCGTAGTGCCTGCCGAAGTTCGCCTCGGCCGCGCCCGGCGGCGGGCCGTAGTTGTTGGCCAGGTCGAAGTGCGTCACCCCGAGGTCGAACGCCCGCCGCAGCACCGCCCGCTGGACGTCGAGGGGCTTGTCGTCCCCGAAGTTGTGCCACAGGCCGAGCGACACGGCGGGCAGCTTGAGCCCGCTGCGCCCGGCCCGCCGGTACGGCATGCCCGCGTAGCGGTCTCCGGCGGCGGCGAAAGGCGACATGGTTCTCCTTGTCGGGAGGGAAAAGGCTCCCGCAGTCTACGGGCGTGATCAGCTTCCTTCGGCGACCGCGCCCCGGTCGAGGGACAGCGCCCCGGCGAACGACACCCCCGGCGCCAGCACGGGCAGCAGCGTCGCCTGGTAGGCGTGGTAGACGTCCGGCTTCCCCGCCCAGACCGTCGCGGCGGGGTGGTTGCGCGGGTCCAGCTCGTGGTGCCAGGACCCGCGTTCGCGGTCGACGAAGCACGCTTCGGCGTGCTCGCACCACTCTTCGAACCGGGCCAGGTACTCCGGGTCGCCGGTCTCCTGGTGCAGCGTCCAGGCGGCGGCGATCGCCTCGGCCACCACCCAGTGGAGGCGGTTGCGGACCACCGGGACGCCGTCGAAGTCGGTCGTGTAGACGAAGCCCGGGTGGCCGTCGACGGCCCAGCCGTCCCGCACCGCCGTGGCGAACAACGCCTCCGCGTCCGGCAGCAGCCACTCGGGTGCCGCGGCGCCGAGCGCGCGCTTCAGGTGCACCGCCAGCCGGGACCACTCGAGCAGGTGCCCGATGGTGACCCCGAACGGGCGGAACGGGTGCGCGGGCTCGTCCCGGTTGAACTCCAGCCGCACGTGCCAGTCCGCGTCGTAGTGCTCCGGCAGGCGCCAGCCGTGCGCGCGGGCCTCGCCGTGCACCAGGTGCTCCACAATGGACAACGCGCGGGCGGCCCAGACCGGGTCGCCGGTGACATCGTTGACAGCGAGCAGCGCTTCGACGGTGTGCATGTTGGCGTTGGCGCCGCGGTAGGTCTCCAGGTGCGTCCAGCCGCGGTCCCAGACGTCGGCGACCCGGCCAGGCCCCGCTTCCCAGAACCGGCGGTCGACGACGTCGAGGGCTTCGGCCAGCAGCGCGTCCGCTCCGTCGGCTCCGGCGGCCACCGCGCTCGTGGCCGCCAGCACGACGAACGCGTGCTCGTACGCGCGTTTCTCCGCGTCCACCGGGCCGGCCGCGGTCGCCGTGGCGAACCAGCCGCCGTGCTCGGGGTCCCGCAGCAGCCCGGTCAGCGCCGCGACGCCGTGCGCGACCTGCGCGGCCGCCCCCGGCACGCCCTGCAACGCGGCGAGCGCGAAGACGTGCGTCATCCGGCAGGTGATCCACGTTTCGACGGGCCGGTCGAGGACCGGGTGCCCGCTGTCGTCGAGCCAGGCGAAGCCGCCCGCGGGGTGGGCCGCCGGAGCGGCGAAACCGAGCAGCCGGGCGGGTTCGGCCCGCACCCAGGCGGGAACCGAAGACGGAATGTCCACTTTCCGACAACCTTGCCTTTCTCGACCGGCCGGCCCGGGTGATCGGCCGCCTTTCCCAAGGTATGCCAAAGCTCGGGCGCGGGTCACCCGCCCCCTCGCCGGATGTTCCGCGAGCCGCCGCCACCGCGTACCCTGTAATGGGAGCGCTCCCAGTCTTCGACGCACGTACCCGACGAAGGGACCGACGTGACCAGGAGACGAAGTACGATCCTCGCCGCCGTCACCGTGTTGCTGGCGAGCCTGACCGCCGTGCTGCTGACCACGGGCACCGCCGAAGCGCACGGCGCGCTGATGAAACCGGGCAGCCGGACGTTCCTGTGCTGGCAGGACGGGCTGAGCTCGACCGGCCAGATCATCCCTCAGAACCCCGCCTGCTCGGCCGCGGTGGCCACCAGCGGCGCCAACTCGCTGTACAACTGGTTCGCCGTGCTGCGCTCCGACGGCGCCGGCCGCACCCGCGGCTTCATCCCGGACGGGAAGCTGTGCTCCGGCGGGAACCCGAACTACGCCGGGTTCGACCAGGTCGGCGACTGGCCGCTGACCCACCTCACCGCCGGGTCGGCGTTCGACTTCTCCTACAACGCGTGGGCCGCCCACCCGGGCTGGTTCTACACCTACGTGACCAAGGACGGCTGGGACCCGAGCCTGCCGCTGACCTGGGACTCGCTGGAAGACCAGCCGTTCCTGACCGTCGACCACCCGGCGGTGACCGGGCAGGTCGGGACCGTCGACGGCCAGTACAAGTGGACCGGCGCGCTGCCGTCGGGCAAGTCGGGCCGGCACGTCATCTACTCGGTCTGGAAGCGCTCCGACAGCGCCGAGACGTTCTACGGCTGCTCGGACGTCACGTTCGACGGCGGGCACGGCGAGGTCACCGGGGTGCACGACCCGGGCACCCCGACCACCACGCCGACGACCCCGACGTCGCCCCCGCCCACCGGCGGCTCGTGCATGGCGATGTACGAGATCACCAACACCTGGAGCGGCGGCTACCAGGCCACGGTGACGATCATGAACCACAGCACCACGGCGTACTCCGGCTGGCAGGCGGGCTGGACGCTGCCCACGGGCCAGACGGTCGGCAGCGTCTGGAACGGCACGCTGAGCCAGTCCGGCTCGGTGGTCACGGTCCGCAACGCGGATTGGAACGGCCGGATCCCACCGGACGGCGAGACCACCTTCGGCCTGGTCGTCAACACCACCGGCACCAACCCGGCCCAGCCGTCGCCCACCTGCCAGGGCACCTGACGCCGAAGTCCGTGAATGCCACATCGAGGGACGTAGTGTCCCTCGATGTGGCATTCACGGACTCGACGGGGCCGGGCCGGTGCTGCCGCGGGTGATCAGCGCCGGCGGGGCCGTGCGGACGTCGCCCGCGTCGCCGCCCGTCAGCAGGTCCCGCAGCGCCGACACCGCGAGCGCGCCGAACTCCGCGACCGGGCGCCGCACCGCCGTCAGCGCCGGGCGGACCAGGCGGCAGAGCACCGAGTCGTCCCACGCCACCACCGAGACGTCGCCCGGCACGGCCAGGCCCCGTTCGCGCAGCGCGGCGAGCCCGGCGACGGCGAGGACGTCGGTGTCGAACAGCAGCGCGGTCGGCGGCCGGGCCGCGGCCAGCAGCCGGGTGGTGGCACTCGCGCCGGCCTCGGCCGAGTGGTCCGTGTGGACGGTCCGGGCGGCGGGCAGGCCCAGCCGCTCCGCCGCCGCGGCGAACGCCTCGGCCCGCACCCGCGTCTGCACCAGCACCGCCGGCCCGGTGACCCACGCGACCCGGCGGTGCCCGAGCGCGGCCAGGTAGCCGAGGACCTCGCCGACCGCGGCGGTGTCGTCCACCCGCACCGACGGGACGCCCGGGCGGCCGAGCGGGCCGCCCAGCGCCACCGCCGGCAGGCCGATCCGCAGCAGCTCGGCGATCCGGTCGTCGTCGCGGCGCGGGCCGGTCAGCAGCACGCCGTCGGCCCGGCGCTCGCCGTGCCAGCGCCGGTAGACCTCCAGCTCGGTGGCGTGGTCCGGCGCGACCTGCAGGATCAGCGACGCCGGCCCGAGCTCGCGCTGGATCCCGGTGAGCAGGGCCAGGAAGAGCGGTTCGACGCCGAGGACGTCCGCGGGCCGGTCCAGCACCATCCCGACCGCACCGGCCCGGCCGCCGGACAAGGCCCGCGCGGTCTCGCTCGGCGCCCAGCCCAGCTCCCGGGCGATCGCGGTGATCCGGTGCCGGGTCGCCTCCGAGACGCCGGGGCGGCCGTTGAGGGCGTAGGAAACGGCCCCTTTGGACACCCCGGCCTCGCGGGCGATGTCGGTGATCGTCGGACGCTTCATCGCGCTCCTCCACTGGACCCGTTGCGCCACAAGAACTCGACGCCAGGGCTTGACCGATTCATCGCGTACCCGTGTCCGTCCGGACACCCGCAGTCGCCCACCTTGACACCCGTCGGCCACGGAAACAAGACTCGCCACGGGAGCGCTCCCACCCTCGTGTGCGAGCGCGAGTCGCGAATCGGGAGTGCGCACACGTGAGGAAGATCCGAAGAACACTGGCGGCCGCCACGGCCGCCGTCCTGCTGGTCCTGACCGGGGGCTGCGGCCCCGCCACGCCCGAGCGCTTCACGCTCACGCTGGCGACGTTCGGGCAGTTCGGCTACGACGACCTGATCCCGGGGTACGAGTTCACCCACCCCGGGCTCACCATCCGCCAGGTCCGGACCGAGCAGGGCGGCCCGTACCACCAGGACCTGCTGGCCAAGCTGCAGAGCGGGCAGGGCCTCGCCGACGTCCAGGCCGTCGAGGAAGGCCACCTCGCCGACGTGCTCGCGCAGTCGGCGAAGTTCGCCGACCTGGCCGCGATCGGCCCGCCCGACGTCAAGCCCGGGCGCTGGCTGGAGTGGAAGTACGAGGCCGGGATCGGCAAGGACGGCAAGCTCGTCGGCTACGGGACCGACATCGGCCCGCTCGCCATGTGCTACCGCAAGGACCTCCTCGAGGCCGCCGGCCTGCCGACCGACCCCGGCTCGGTGAAGACGATGTTCGCGACCTGGGACAGCTACTTCAAGGCGGGCGAGCGGTACGTCAAGCGCTCGAAGGGCAAGGCGTGGTTCGACTCCGCCGCGCAGAACTTCAACGCCATGGTCAACCAGCTCCCGGTCGGCTACCTCGACCGGCAGGACCGCCCGACGTTCGAGACGAACACCGCGCTCGCGGCCGCCTGGAACCAGGTCACCACCGCCGTCCGGCAGGGCCAGTCGGCCGGGCTGACGGCCTTCGCCGACGACGGGAACGCCGGTCTGCGCGCCGGGACGTTCGCGACGAAGGTCTGTCCTTCGTGGATGCTCGGCGCCATCGAGCAGCAGGCCGGGCTGGCCAACGCGGGCAAGTGGGCGATCACCGACGCCTTCCCGGACGGCGGCGGCAACTGGGGCGGCTCCTACCTCACGGTGCCGGCGACCAGCCCGCACCAGAAG
This sequence comes from Amycolatopsis sp. NBC_01307, assembly GCF_035975215.1. Classification (NCBI taxonomy): domain Bacteria; kingdom Bacillati; phylum Actinomycetota; class Actinomycetes; order Pseudonocardiales; family Pseudonocardiaceae; genus Amycolatopsis; species Amycolatopsis sp. NBC_01307. Next base: position 3,586,773 of record NZ_CP108403.1, read on the forward strand.
GAGGCCGCCGCGCTGGCCGCCTGGCTCACCGCGCCGGAGCAGCAGCTGCACGCGTTCCGGGCCAGCGGGAACTTCCCCAGCCAGGTCGACGCCTTCACCTCGCCCGACCTGCTCAGCGAGATGAACGGCTACTTCGGCGGCGCGCTGAGCGGGCAGGTCTTCGTCGCGCAGGCCCGCAAGGTCGGGAAGCCGCAGTACAAGGGCCCGGGTGACGGGAAGATCCAGGAGACGGTCGTCGCGCCGGCGCTCAAGGCCGTCGAGCAGGGTGCGGACCCCGCCGCCGTCTGGCAGCAGGTGAAGCTGGGTGCGGCCCAGGTCGTGCCCTGACCGGAAATCCGGTGGAACGCACGCACCGGAGCGGGCAGGGTGCCGGGTATGACGACTCCCCTGCCCGCGCCCTGGCCGCACCTCGGGATCCGGCGTCCCGGCCCGGCCGACCACCTGCCCGTGCTGGCCGTCCTCGACGACTGGTGGGGCGGCCTCGGCGGCGAGGAGGGCATGCGGCAACGGGCCCTCCTCCTGCCGAAGCTGATGTTCCAGCACTTCGGCGACAGCAGTTTCCTGGTGACGGCCGACGAGCGGATCGTCGCGTTCCTGATCGGGTTCCTGTCGCAGTCGCGGCCGGACGAGAGCTACATCCACTTCGTCGGCGTCGACCCCGCGGAGCGCGGGAGCGGGCTGGGCGCGGAACTCTACGAGCGGTTCTTCGCCCACAGCCGGGCGCACGGACGCACGGTGGTCCGGGCGATCACGTCGCCGCGGAACAGTGGTTCGCACGCGTTCCACACCAGGATGGGGTTCGTCACCGAACCCGGGCCGGCGGAGTTCGAAGGGCGGCCGGTCCAGCCCGACTACGACGGGCCCGGGCTGGACCGGATGACGTTCCGGAAGGACCTCAGCCCGACAGGCTGAACGTCTTCACACCCAGCCCGGTCTGGCCCTGCCACGGCTCGAAGCCGAACTGGACACTCGTCAGGTACCAGGCGTCGCTGATCTTGCCCCGGTTCACCGCGTCGCGGGTGAACTCCGTGAGGTTGACGCCGAGGCTGTCGGTGCCGCTGGTCCGGACGTAGGAGATGACGTTCCAGCCGATGTTGCCGAACCAGACGTTCCACGTCGCGCCCGCCAGCTGCGCGGTGCCGATGACGCTGCCGACCGGCTGCGGGGCCCCGCGGTGGTTGCCCCAGATCATCACCTCGGCGCCGGTGTTCTGCCCGGCCGGGTTGGGCGCCGGGTCGTACCAGACGTCGTAGGAGGCATCCCACTGTCCGGCTTGGACGGTCGCGTAGTCCACCCGGGACGTCAGCGAGCCGAGCGAGCGGACCTGGCGGGGCAGGCCGCTGCCGGTGCTGCAGTTGCCGTAGTGGCAGCCGGCGTAGACCGACGGGTAGCTGCCCGGGGCGCCGTTCGTCGGCCGGTTGTGCGACGCCGTCGTCACGCTGAAGCCGGTGGCCGACACCGAGAGGCACTGGGTCGTGTCGTCACCCCAGTTGTTGTTCTGCACGATGTAGCGGCCGCCCTGGATGCGCAGCGAGCCGTACTTGTCGCACAGCTGCGTGTCCGCGGCCGCCGGTGGGGCGGTGAGCACGACACCGCCGGACAGCAGCACGGCCGTGGCTCCGAACGACGCCATTGTGGCTCGTAGCCGGTTGTTCATGGAGACTCCTTCCGGGTTGCGGACAGGTGGAAACCCGGGCCGGACGGCGGCTGCGCAGGCACCGCCCGGCCCGGGAGATCTGTTACTGCACCGCCGGGTAGGCGTTCTGGACCAGCTGCTCGAACTGGGCCTCGAACCACTTGCCCGCCAGCGGCGAGTTCGGCAGGGCACCGGTCAGGTTCCCGCCGTTGGCCTGGTCGCTGCCGTGGTAGGCCGGGTCGCACATCCCGTCGAAGCCCTTGCCCTCGTCGTTCGGGATCTGCTGGCTCGCGCCGTCGGACTCACCCGGCGGCTTGACCCAGACGTAGGCGTCGAAGTGCGCCGCGGGCGACGCGGTGGGCCGCACGCCCAGGCCGGCCCCGCTCTGGTTGCACCAGTTGCCGCGGTGCAGCCGCCGGTCGATCCGGCCGGAGTTCACGTAGCTGTCCACAGTGGACCCCGACGCGCCGGTGGGCCGGGCCGAGCCGCCCCAGCCGTTGCGGGAGGTGTCGATCAGCATGCCGATGCCGCTCGGCAGGCCCGCGGCGACGAACGCGTTGTACATCGCCGTGGCGAACGGCACCTCGGCGAAGTACGGGTTCCACTGGTAGAACGTGGCCGACCGGAGGGGCTGGCCGCCGACGTTGAGGCTCGAGTCCGGCAGGTTCGGCTCGGTGAGCGGGGTGTAGTTCGCCGTGTCGCTGATGAAGCCGTCGATGCTGTTCACCCCGGCGGTCGTCCCCTGGAGCGTCTGCTTGACCAGGTTGACGAACGGGCCGAAGTTGCTGTCCCAGCCCAGCCACGCCGAGTGCGCGATGTCGAGGTAGTTGTAGACGTTCGAGATCGCGTGCAGCTTGTTCAGCGCGTACTGGATGCCCTGGGTGTAGGCCCCGGTCGACTGCGCTTCGGCGCACTTGGCCGTCGCGGTGTTGGTGATCAGGTTGGGCAGCGAGTCCGGTTCGACGACCGCCACGACCCGCAGCGGCGCGTACTTCGAGTCCGACAGGATCGAGGCGATCGGGTCGATGTACTCGCTCTTGTACCGGGCCAGACCGCCCGAGCCCGCCTGCAGCTCACCGTTGGACGCCAGCGCCGCGCAGTCGCGGTTGGGCAGGTCGTAGACGACGATCTGGATCGTCACCGGCGTGCCGCCGCTGCTCTGGGCGAGCGCCGCGTCGAGGTGCCCGCGCAAACCGCGGGCGCTCGACGTGCCCTCGATCGCCGCGATCCGGTCCAGCCAGACGGCGGTGGAGGTGTTGGCCACCTTGGCCATCTGGGTGCCGAGCGTGCCGCCCTTGGCCGCGGCCGCCGCGGTCACCGACGCCGACCAGTCCGGGTTCACGTACCCCTTGGCCCCGGCGTACGGGTTGTCCACGTGCGTGCCCGCCGGGGGCGGCGTGGTCGGGGTGGTCGGGGTGGTGGGTGTCGTCGGCGTGGTCGGGGTCGTCGGCGTGGTGGTCGGGGTGCCCGTGCCGCCGTCGCAGTGGACGCCGTTGAGCGAGAACGACGTCGGAACGGCGTTCGTGCCGGAGTAGGAGCCGTTGAAGCCGAAGCTCGCGCTCGCGTTCGTCCCCAGCGTGGGGGCCCAGGTCGGGCTCTTCGCGCTGACGTGCTTGGCGCTTTGGCTGAACGTCGCGCTCCAGCCCTGCTGGACCTGCTGGTTGCCGCCGAAGTCCCATTCGACGTTCCAGCCGGACGTGATCGCGTCGCCCAGGTTGGTCACCGCGAGGTTCGCGGTGAAGCCGGTGTCCCACTGGTTGACGGTGTAGGTGACCTTGCAGCCGGTGGCGGCGACCGCCGGGCTGCCGCCGGCCACCACCAGACCGGCCACGACGGCCGCGGCCGTCACCGAGGAGGCCACGGCGAGCCGTGACTTCCTCCTCGCGGACCAGAATTCACTCTTCATCGAGTGTGCTCCTTCTGTTCTGTTGACGGGTCAGGTGGTGCACGCGGTCGCGCCGACGGCGAAGCCACTGGGGTTCGGGGTCGAGGCACCGGTCGCCTGGAAACCGATCGACGTCGAGGCGCCGCCGGCCAGGTCGGGCGCCCAGGTGGGCGCCTTCGCCGTCGCCTGCGCGCCGGACTGGGTGACGGTGGCGCCCCAGCCGCCGGTGATCTGCGTCCCGGACGCCGCGGTCCAGCCGAGCGCCCAGGTCTTCAGCGGGGTGGTGCCGGTGTTCTTCAGCGTCACGGAGGCGACGAAGCCGCCTTGCCACGTGTTGTCGACGTGGTAGGTGACGGCGCAGCTCACCGCGGGCGGCGGATCCGTCGTGCCACCGCCGCCGCCTCCGACCGGCGGGATCAGGTACGGCTGCAGGATCGCCTGCTTGGCCTGGTTGACGGTCGTCCAGTCGTCGTTGAGGATGCCGCCGGTGTCCCCGGAGTTCGGGTTCCACGACCAGTACGTGAAGCTCATCCCGGTGGTTCCGGTGCCGGCGTACTTCATCAGCTCCTGCAGCCAGACCTTGTCGCGCGGGTCGGCGAGCGTGGTGCCGAACTCGCCGAGCAGCACCGGCGCGATGTTCTGCTTCTGCAAGTAGCCGAAGAAGTGGTCCCACAGCGCGGGCAGGTTCGCCGGGAACGCCGGGTCGGAGAACCAGGGCTGGGCGAACACCGACGTCGCGTACTCGTGCGCCGAGTAGACCAGCTTGTCCGCTTTGGACAGTCGCACCGGGAACTGCCGCGCGCCGGAGAGGTTGCCGCCCCACCAGCCGCACTGCGGGTCGCCGGTGCCGCTGACGCAGTCGACACCCTCCACGATGACCAGCCAGTCCGGGTTCGCCGCGAGGACGGCGTTGCCGCCGCGTTCGGCGGCGAGGCGCCAGTCGGTCGCGGTGTCGCCGCAGCCCCAGCACGCGCCGCCGCCACCCTGGATCGAGTGCGGCTCATTGTGCAGGTCGGCGCCGATCACCGTGGTGTTGCCCTTGTAGTGCTGGGCGAGCATCGTCCAGTCGGACAGCCAGCGGCTTTCGGGGTACGCGCTGGTGTACCAGAGCGCGGACTGCGCGCCGGAGTCCGGCCGGTGCTGGTCGAGGATCACGCGCATGCCCTTGGTGCCGGCGTAGCCGATGATCTTGTCGAGCACCTGCAGCCCGGAAAGCCCTTGCAGGTCCGGGTTCTGGACGGCGTCGATGCTGTTCGGCTTGACGCCCGGGTCGAAGAGCTGGTTCGAGTACGGCAGCCGCAGCGTGTTGTAGCCGAGGCTCGCCATCTGGTCGAGCATGTCCTTGTAGTTGCGGCTCCACAGGCCGTGCGGCGAGTAGTTGCCGGTCTCGGCGCCGAACCAGTTGACGCCGGTCATCCGGACCGGCGCGCCGGTGGCGTCGACCAGCTGGGAGCCGGACGCGTGCCAGTACCCGGTGCCGGTGCCCAAAGCGGCACTTTCACGTGAAAGTGCCGTCCCCAGGTGGGCACTTTCACGTGAAAGTGCCGGGGCGGGGGCCGCGGTGGCCGGGGACGCCGTGAGAACGGCGCCCCCGACCAGTGCGGCGACCGCGAGTGCGAGCAGTCGCTTCATCGAGTGCCTTTCAGCCGAACAGGGCGACGTGGGCGGCGAACGCCGTGGCGATCTCCGACTGCGCCCAGAACCGGTGGTAGGTGAACGTCGGCGCGGCGCCACCGTCCAGGTAGGACTGGACCTTCGGCCACTGCGGGTCGTTCTTGTAGAAGGACCGCATCGAGGTGAACGTCGAGGACGCGTTGATCGGGTCGCCGTTCGGCATGGTCCCGGTCCAGCCCGCCGGGACGTAGGGCCCCTGGTCCGTGGTGGCGTTGTAGGCGTCGTCGAACCGGTTGTAGTCCGTCCGGGTCTCCGGCACCGCGATGCCCTGGGTGTCCGCGTTCGCCGACAGCGCCGTCAGCAGCTGCTCCCCCACCGTCTTGGCCTGGGCGTTGCCCGAGCCGGACGCGTAGTAGAGCAACGTCTTCGACAGCGAAGCCGCGACGCCGACGTCGGTGCTGTAGTTCTTCACCGTGACGTGCAGGCCGGTGTTGCCGCCCGGACTGGTGGCGTTCCAGGTGTCCGGCGCGCCGCTCCAGGTCAGGTCGGACGGGACCTGGAAGCTCCCGCCGGCCCCGACCGTGGTGCCCGCGATGGCCCACGGAACCCACTTGTCGAGGATCTTCTTGGCCCGGGCGTCCTTGGTGGCCTGGTAGTACTCGGCGATGCGTTCCATGCCCCAGGTCTGGAAGCCGAACCACTGGTTGCTCGGCGGGTCGTGCCAGACCGGCGCCTGGTCGTAGAACATGCCGTAGAACGTCGGCGTGCCGGACGGCGGCGTGCCGTACTGGCCTTCCCAGCTGTTCGTCGCGCCGCCGGCGAGGCCGCCTTCGGACGACTGGAGCCACTGCAGGAACTCCATCTGCCGGCCGAGGCTGGTCGCCCAGTCGCTCGCGCCGGTCGCCGACGTCACCTTCAGGCCGGCGTCGGCCGACAGCGCGTACGCGGCCAGCGGGTTCTGGTAGCCCTGGTGGGCCGCGCCGTCACCGATGCGCCACGCCCAGGCGCTGGACGAGTCCATCGACCCGCCCCAGGCGTAGTACCAGGAGATGAGGTAGTGCTCACTGTCCTTGCCGCTGCCCGCGGGGCAGCTACTCGGGTTGACGCAGTTGCCGATCTTCTTGAAGTACTTGTCGAACAGCGAGTACCGGAGGTAGTCGCCCATCTTCGACGCCTTCTTCACGACGGCCGCGACGTCCGAGCCCTTGCCCTGCGCGGCGGCCCACTTCTCGGCCTGGAACGCCACCTGCACAGCGCGGGCGTCCGCGTCGGGCGCGTCGGTGTACTTCCACTGCTTCGCGTACGACGAGTCGCCGGTGAACAGGTCGAGGTAACCGTTCTTGCCGCCGAACTTCAGGACGTCACAGCTGGGCTGGGTGACCGTCTCCCAGACCGACTCCTGCGAACCGCGCTGGAAGGTGTTGATGAACGCCGGCGCGGTGTTCGTGCCGTCCTCGCAGTGGCCGAACTTGTAGATGTTGTCGACGTCGAGCAGCCAGTGCATGCCGTAGACGTCCGGCGAGCCGTAGGCGGCCTTCAGCTCGGCCGCGATCGGGTCACTGCCGACGGCCACGCCGGTCTGCAGCTGCGAGGGGTAGGACTTCGGGCTCGGGTACTCCGCCGCATAGGTGGCCGGCTTGCTCGCGTTGTAGCCGGAGTTGCCCGGCTGGTCGGCCGCGGACGGGATCGCGTAGGTCTCGATCGACGTCCACGCCGCGTTGAACGGCGTCCAGTCCCCGGTGATCTGCCCGTAGGAGGCCTCGAGCCAGAGGTAGTAGCTGAACGCCTCCGACGTCGTCTCGTGGCCGTAGTCCGGTGCTTCCACCATCAGCGTCTCGATGGAGTGGTAGGGCACCAGGATGTTCCCGAACTTGCGGAAGTAGCCGTTGTTCGGGTCCTTGATCTTGTTGTACTGCTTGAGGAACTCGACCTGGTAGTCCGATGTGGACGCCGAGATCTCGCTGACCGTCACCGTCGCCGCGGTGTAGCCGTTGCTGCTCGCGGTGAAGGTCGCGCTGCCGAGCGCTCCCCCGTTGTCGGCGCTCTTCACGGTGACGTTCTGGGCGGTGCTCCAGTTCGCCGGGGTGAAGGTGAGGCTCGTGGGGGTGGCCGTCAGGTCGGAACTGCCGGTCTTGGCGATCGCCACGGTGACGGAGCTCGTCGGGGCGCCGGCGAGGGTGACGCCGAAGGTCGTCGTGCCGCCCTGCTTGACCTGCGCGGTCGCCGGGGTGGCGACGATCGTCGGACCGGAGAGCACCTTGACGCTGACCGGGTTCGACGTGGTGGACGCGTTCTTGTTGTCGTAGGCCTTGGCCGTGATCGAGTAGGTCCCGGCGGGGACGTTGCCCCAGCTGCCCTCGAACGGCGCGGCGGTGTCGGTGGCCAGCAGCGTGTCCCCGGCGTAGAACTCGACCTTGCCCACGGTGCCGTCGGTGTCGGCCGCGGTCGCGGCGAGCGGGATCGTGGCCGGGGCGTAGTAGGTGCCGGTCGACGTCGGCGACGTCAGGCTGACGGTCGGGGCCTTGTTGGCGCCGGTGCAGGCGGAGCCGTTGACGGAGAAGTCCGTCGGCGGCCGGTTGGCGGACCCCTTGGTGCCGTTGAAGCCGAAGGAGGTGCTGGCCCCCGTCCCGAGGTGGCCGTTGTAGGAGAGGTTCGTCGCCGTGACCGCGGCGCCGGTCTGGGCGAAGGTGGCGCTCCAGCCTTGCTGGACCTTCTGGCCGTCGGGGAACGTCCAGCCGACCTGCCAGCTGTCGAGCGCGGCGCCGTCGTTCCGCAGTGAAACGCTGGCCGTGAACCCGGTGTCCCAGTCGTTGGTGGTGTAGGTGACGGAGCAGGCCACGTCGGCGGCGAGGGCCGGTGGCACGGGGACGAGCAGGGCGGCCAAGACCACCGAACTCGCGACCAGCGGCAGTACGCCGGCCTGGATGGGATGAGGGGAACGCATGGCTGCGGAACTCCTTTGTCCGTAGGGAGCCAGCGATCTGGGAGCGCTTCCAGGCGCAGACGGTAGCCAGCGGGAAACACCCCTGTAAAGAATCGAGTCAGAAGCACACCGTCATCGACGGCCTCGACGTTGCCGACCCGCGAGTAGTCAGCCCGCTGAACACTCCTGAACGGCCCCACCCGTTCGTCACCCCGTCACCCGACCGGCCCAGCCGCCCGGTCACCCGCCGTGCGTTTCGGGCACCGGCTTGCGCCAAAGGCGTACACCTGGACTAGGAGCGCTCCCAGGCTCCACGGCCCACTACTCGCCACCGTGTCGTCCTCCCCGCTGCGCGTGTCGTCGGTCCCGGTGCGTCGTGTCGTCCCCCGGATCACGCGTGTCGACCCTCCAGACACGTGAGCCGACCCTCCAGACACGCGAACCGACCGTCCAGGCACGCGAGTTCGCCCCTTCCGGCCGTGCGGGAAGGGGCATCACCCGTGATCAGCGGGGCATCACCCGTGATTGGGGAGGCATCACCCGTGATCAGGAGGTCGACACGCGTGATCGAAGGGACGACACGGCGCTGCGGGCAGGCGGCACACGTACCCAGGGGGTCGGCACGCGTACCTGCAGGGTCGGGTTGCGTGCCTGGACGACACGGGTTGGTCAGCTGGAGCCGCGGATGGCCAGGGAGACCGGGAGGACCTGCTGGCGGGGCTTCAAAGCCTGGTCGTCGAGGAGCTGCAGCATGGTCTCGACCATGGCGTGGACCTGCTCGCGCGGGTCCTGGTGCACGGACGTCAGGGGTGGGTCCATGGCCGGGGCGAGGGTGGCGTTGTCGTCGAAGCTGACCACCGCGACGTCGGCCGGGATGCGGCGGCCGGCCGCGTCCAGCGTGCGCAACGCGCCCACCGCCATCATGTCGCTCGCGACGAAGACCGCGTCGAGGTCCGGGTGGCGGGCGAGCAGCGCGGACATCGCGTTCGCGCCGCCCGAGAGCGTGAAGTCGGCCTCCGCGGCCAGGTCGACGGGATCGAGGCCGGCGTCGAGCAGGGTCTTGCGCCAGCCGGCCAGCCGGTCGATCGCGGCGCTCTGGTCCTGGGGGCCGGCGATCGTGCCGATCTTGCGACGGCCGGACGCGACCAGGTGTTCCACGGCCAAGCGCGCGCCGCCCTCGTTGTCGAAGTCGACGACGTGGACGCCGCGGCGGATGCCCGCCGCCTGGCCGCCGAACACCACCGGGATGCGCAGCAGCCGCAGCGCCTTGGGCAGCGGGTCGGCCCGGTGCGGGGCGAAGACCAGCGCGCCGTCTACGTGGCCGCCTTCGAGGAACCGGACGGTCTTGCTCAGGTCCTCGCGGGTGTCGCTGAAGATCAGCACCATCTGCCGGCCGATGTCGGCGAGCTCGCGGTAACCGGCGCGCATGACGGCCGTGCGGTACGGGTCGTCGAGCAGCCGGGCCTCCGGCTCCGAGAGCACCACCGCGATCGCCCCGGTCCGCCGGGTGACCAGCGAACGGGCCGCCTGGTTCGGGGAATAGCCCAGGTCACGGGCCGCGGCCTGGACCTTTTCCCGCGCCGCCGCGCTGACGTACGCGTCGTCGTTCAGCGCCCGCGACGCCGTCGACCGCGACACGCCGGCGAACGCCGCGACGTCCTCCAGCGTCGGCCGCTCTTCATCCCCTGCTCGAGGCCCCACGGCACCGCCCTCGCTCACCACACCCACCCGGACGCCCCCAGCTTATCGCCCGCGCGTCCCAGGGTCCGGGAGCGCTCCTCGCAGGAAACGCTCCGGTTACAGCCCCTTGACACCGCTGGAGGCCCCAAGCAGACTCTGCGACACCTGGGAGCGCTCCCAGAACGGCTCCCAGCAGTGAGAGCGCTCATTCCCGTCAACAAGGTGGTTGAACACGTGAGAACGATCCGGAACGGCCTGGTCCTCGCACTGGGCATCACGATGACGGCGCTCGGCGCCACGGCCTGCGGTGGCGGCGGTGACGAGACGCCGGCCGCGGCGGGCCCGAACGAACACGTCGACCTGACGCTGGCGACGTTCACCGAGTTCGGCTACGAGGCACTCATCCCGGAATACGAGCGGCTGCACCCCAACATCAAGATCACCCACCGCAAGACCGGCCAGGGCGGGCCCTACCACCAGGACCTGATCACCAAGCTGGCCGCGGGCTCGGGCCTCGCCGACGTCACGGCGGTCGAGGAGGGGCACCTGTCCGACGTCCTCGACAAGGGCTCGAAGTTCAACGACCTGACCAAGATCGGCCCCGCCGACGCCTCCCCCGACCGCTGGCTCGGCTGGAAGTACGACGCCGCGAAGACCAAGGACGGCAAGCTCATCGGCTACGGCACGGACATCGGGCCGCTCGCCATGTGCTACCGCAAGGACATGTTCGCCGCGGCCGGTCTGCCGACCGACCCCGAGCAGGTCAAGCCGCTGTTCGCCACCTGGGACAGCTACTTCGCCGCCGGCGCCGACTACGTGGGCAAGAGCAAGGGCAAGGCCTGGTTCGACTCCGCCGCGCAGAACTTCAACGCGATGGTCAACCAGCTCCCGCAGGGCTACATCGGCAGCGACGACAAGCTCGCCGTCGAGGGCAACCAGGGCATCAAGGACGCCTGGACCAAGGTCACCGACGCCGTCGCCAAGGGCGAGTCGGCCAAGCTGACGGCGTTCAGCAACGAGTGGAACTCCGGCTTCAAGCAGGGCGCGTTCGCCACGAAGGTCTGCCCGGCGTGGATGCTCGGTGTGATCAAGGAGCAGGCCGGCCCGGAGAACGCCGGCAAGTGGGCGGTCACCGCGGCCTTCCCCGGTGGCGGCGGCAACTGGGGCGGGTCGTACCTGACCGTGCCGACGCAGTCGAAGCACCCGAAGGAGGCCGCCGAGCTCGCGTCCTGGCTGACCGCCCCGGAGCAGCAGATCAAGGCGTTCCAGGCCAAGGGCACCTTCCCGAGCCAGGTCAAGGCGCTCTCGGACCCCGCGCTGCTGAGCCAGACCGACGCCTACTTCGGTGACGCCAAGGTCGGCGAGCTGTTCGCCGAGCAGGCCAAGAAGGTCCAGAAGCCGCAGTACAAGGGCCCCGGCGACGGCCAGATCCAGGAGAACGCGTCGAGCCCCGCCCTGCAGGCGGTCGAGCAGGGCAAGCCGGCGGCGGACGGCTGGCAGCAACTGGTCGACGCGGCGAAGAAGATCACGCGCTGACCTCATGACCGTCATCGACAAGATCGCGCCGGAAAGGAGCAAGGCCGGGGAGCGCACGTCTCCCCGGCCCACCTTCCGGCACAAGCTGAGCCGGTGGGACGTCAAGGCATCGCCGTACCTCTACGTCGCACCGTTCTTCATCGTCTTCGGTGTCGTCGGGCTGTTCCCGCTGCTCTACACCGCGTACGTGTCGCTGTTCAAGTGGAAGGCCGGGGACGACAACCCGGACTTCATCGGCATCGACAACTACAAGGAGCTGTTCGCCGACGGGCAGTTCTGGAACGCGCTGGCCAACACCGTCAGCATCTTCCTGCTCTCCAGCATCCCGCAGCTCATCATCGCGATGGCGCTCGCGGCGCTGCTCGGCGGCCGGCTGCGCGGCGCGACCGGCTGGCGCGTCGGCATCCTGCTGCCGTACGCGGCCAGCCTCGTCGCGATCGGCATCATCTTCGCCAACCTGTTCGGCCCGAAGTACGGGCTGATCAACGGCGTGCTGCAGACCATCGGCCTCGACCCGGTCGACTGGCAGGCCAGCCGCTTCGGCAGCCACGTCGCGATCGCGATCATGGTGAACTGGCGCTGGACCGGCTACAACGCGCTGATCGTGCTGGCCGCGATGCAGGCCATCCCGAAGGAACTGCACGAGGCCGCGCTGATCGACGGCGCGGGGATGTGGCGGCGGTTCACCGCCGTCACGCTGCCGCTGCTGAAGCCGACGCTGATCTTCGTCACCATCACCTCCACGATCGGCGGGCTGCAGATCTTCACCGAGCCCAAGCTGTTCGACGCCATGCCCGGGTCGAACAACGGCGGTTCCACCAACCAGTTCCAGACCGTGACGCTCTACCTGTACCAATCCGCGTTCGAGAACTTCAACCTCGGGTACGCCTCGGCGATCGCCTGGGTGCTGTTCCTGATCATCGTGCTCATCGCGCTGGTGAACTTCTTCCTCACCGGCCGGCTGGCCCGCACCCCGGCGGTGAAGAAGAGATGACCACCATCCACAGTGGACTCCACAAGAGCGTCGCGACGCTCGGCAAGCCGCGCAAGGCGACCTACTGGGTGCTCGCCATCTTCGTGCTCGGCTCGCTGTTCCCGTTCTACTGGTCGTTCCTGGTCGCCAGCCGCGACAACGGGATGCTCACCGAGCGCATCCCGCCGTTCTTCCCCGGCGGGAACTTCTTCGCCAACGCGGCCCGGGTGTTCGACACCGTGCCGTTCTGGAAGGCGCTGGCCAACAGCGTCATCGTGTCCGGCACGGTCACGCTCACCACGGTGCTGTTCTCCTCGCTGGCCGGGTTCGCCTTCGCGAAACTCCGGTTCCGCGGCCGCAACGGGCTGTTCGTGTTCATCGTCATCACCCTCGCCGTGCCCACCCAGCTCGGCATCATCCCGCTGTTCATCGCCATGTCGAAGCTCGGCTGGGCCGGCGGGCTGCAGTCGGTGATCGTGCCCAACCTGGTCACCGCGTTCGGCGTGTTCTGGATGCGGCAGTACACAGTGGACGCGCTGCCGTACGAGCTGATCGAGGCCGCGCGCGTCGACGGCTGCAGCATGATCCGGATCTTCTGGAACGTCTGCCTGCCCGCGGTGCGCCCGGCGGCGGCGATCCTGGCGATGTTCACGTTCATGACGTCCTGGAACGACTTCCTGTGGCCGCTGGTGGTCCTGGACGCGGGCAACCCGACCGTCCAGGTGGCGCTGGAGAAGCTGCAGAGCGGTTACTACGTCGACTATTCGCTGGTGCTGGCCGGCACGACCCTGGCCACCATCCCGATCCTCATCGTCTTCCTCCTCCTCGGCCGCCAGATCGTGGCCGGGATCATGCAAGGTGCCGTGAAAGGGTGAACATGTCCGTACATCCCGACAGCGTTCGGGCGGAAAACGTTCGGGCGGAGACCGCGTTGATGTTCCCGCCCGCCTTCGTCTGGGGCGCCGCCACCGCGGCGTTCCAGGTGGAGGGGGCGACCACGGCCGACGGGCGCACCGACTCGGTCTGGGACGTCTTCGCGCGCCGTCCGGGTGCGGTCGTGGGCGGCGACACCGGGGACCCGGCGGCCGACCACTACCGCCGCTACGGCGAGGACGTCGACCTGATGCGCCGCCTGGGCCTGGGCGCCTACCGGTTCTCGCTGGCCTGGCCGCGCGTGCGGCCCGACGGCGGCGCCGCCAACGCCGCCGGGCTCGCCTTCTACGACCGGCTCGTCGACCGGCTCCTCGAGGCCGGGATCGAGCCGTGGGCGACGCTCTACCACTGGGACCTGCCGCAGGCGCTGGAGGAGCAGGGCGGCTGGACGTCCCGGGACACCGCGTACCGCTTCGCCGAGTACGCCGAGACCGTGCTGGCCCGCCTCGGCGACCGCGTCGCCAGCTGGTCGACGCTCAACGAGCCGTGGTGCGCGGCGATGCTCGGCTACGCGGGCGGCATCCACGCGCCAGGCCGCACCGACCACACCGCCGCCGTCGCCGCCACGCACCACCTGCTGCTGGGGCACGGGCTGGCGATGGACCTCATCCGGCGGCACGCGCCGGGCGTCCCGGCCGGGATCACGCTCAACCTGTACCCGGTCGCCGCGCACGACCCGGCGAACGCGAGCGACGTCTCGGCGGCCCGGCGGATCGACGGCCTGCAGAACCGGCTGTTCCTCGACCCGGTCCTGCGCGGCGGCTACCCGGACGACCTGGTCGAGGACCTCGCGCCGTTCGGGCTCGGCGAGGTCGTGCGGCCGGAGGACAGCGCGGTCATCGCGGCGCACGTCGACTGGCTCGGCGTGAACTACTACCGCGACTACCGCGTCGCGGGCCGCCCGGTGCCGGGCAGCGAGCCCGCGGGCCCGGAGTGGGTCGGCGCGGGCGACGTCCACTTCGTGCCGGACCCGGCCGCGCCCCGCACGGACTCCGGCTGGGAGGTCCAGCCGGCCGGGCTGACGGAGTCGCTGCTGCAGGTCCACCGGGGCTACCGCCAGATCCCGCTGTACATCACGGAGAACGGCGCGGCCTACCCGGACGTCGTCTCCGACGGCGGCGAGATCGTCGACACCGACCGCATCGCCTTCCTGGACTCCCACCTGCGCGCGGCGCACGAAGCCCTGGCGGCCGGCGTCGACCTGCGGGGCTACTTCTACTGGTCGCTGCTGGACAACTTCGAGTGGGCGGAGGGCTACGCCAAGCGGTTCGGCCTGGTCCACGTCGACTACGAGACGCAGACGCGGACGCCGAAGCGCAGCGCCCACTGGTACTCACGGGTGATCGGCCTCAACGGCCTGGGCTGACACCTCCGGGCCGCACCACCAGGAGGCACGCCGTGAGGGGCACCCTCAGGGACGTATAAGCCCTGAAGGTGCCCCTCACGGCGTTCACGCGACCGCGTCGGGGCGCGCGAGTGACAGACTGGCTGGTATGGGACTGCGCAGCGAAGCTTGGTTCAACAACCCCGACGACCCCGGGATGACCGCGCTCTACCTCGAGCGGTACATGAACTGGGGCCTGACCAGGGAAGAGCTGCAGTCCGGGAAGCCGATCATCGGGATCGCGCAGACCGGCTCCGACCTCACGCCGTGCAACCGGCACCACCTGCAGCTGGCCGATCGGACGCGCGAAGGGATCCGTGAGGCCGGCGGGATCGCGATCGAGTTCCCGGTGCACCCCATCCAGGAGACCGGCAAGCGCCCGACCGCCGCGCTGGATCGGAACCTCGCCTACCTCGGGCTCGTCGAGACGCTCTACGGCTACCCCATCGACGGCGTCGTGCTGACCACCGGCTGTGACAAGACGACGCCGGCGTGCCTGATGGCCGCCGCGACCGTGGACATCCCGGCCATCGTGCTGTCCGGCGGGCCGATGCTCAACGGCTGGCACAACGGCGAGCGCACCGGGTCGGGCACCATCGTCTGGAAGGCGCGCGAACTGCTCGCCGCCGGGGAGATCGACGACGCCGGGTTCATGGAGCTGGTCGCGTCGTCGGCGCCGTCACCCGGGCACTGCAACACGATGGGCACGGCCTCGACGATGAACGCGCTCGCCGAGGCGCTCGGGATGAGCCTGCCCGGCAGCGCGGCCATCCCGGCGCCGCACCGCGACCGGGCGCGGATGGCCTACCGCACCGGGCTGCGGATCGTCGAGCTGGTGCGGGAAGACCTGAAGCCGTCGGACATCCTGACGCGGGCGGCCTTCGAAAACGCCATCGTCGTCAGCTCGGCCATCGGCGGGTCCACCAACGCGCCGATCCACCTCTCCGCGATCGCCCGGCACATCGGCGTCGACCTGCCGCTGACCGACTGGCAGCGGCTCGGGCACGCCGTGCCGCTGCTGGTCGACCTGCAGCCGGCCGGCAAGTACCTCGGCGAGGAGTTCCACCGCGCCGGCGGGGTGCCGGCGGTGGTGCACGAGCTGATGCGGCACGGGCTGATCCACGAGGACGCGCCCACGGTCAACGGCCGCACGCTCGGCGACAACTGCCGCGACGCCGAGGCGGGCGACCGCGACGTCATCCGGACGTTCGACACCGCGCTGGTGGCCGACGCGGGCTTCCTCGTGCTGCACGGCAACCTGTTCGACGCCGCGATCATGAAGTCCAGCGTGATCTCGCCGGAGTTCCGGCGCCGCTACCTGGCGGGCGGGGTGTACGAGGGCACCGCGGTCG
This sequence comes from Amycolatopsis sp. NBC_01307, assembly GCF_035975215.1. Classification (NCBI taxonomy): domain Bacteria; kingdom Bacillati; phylum Actinomycetota; class Actinomycetes; order Pseudonocardiales; family Pseudonocardiaceae; genus Amycolatopsis; species Amycolatopsis sp. NBC_01307. The sequence continues at coordinate 3,602,689 of NZ_CP108403.1, forward strand.
TGTTCGACGGCCCGGAGGACTACCACGCCCGCATCGACGACCCGGACCTCGGCGTCGACGAGGAGTCGCTGCTCGTCATGCGCGGGACCGGCCCGCTCGGCTACCCGGGCTCGGCCGAGGTGGTCAACATGCGCCCGCCGGCCGAACTGATCAAGCGCGGCGTGCACGAGCTGCCGTGCCTCGGCGACGGCCGCCAGTCGGGCACCTCAGGCTCGCCGTCGATCCTCAACGCCTCCCCCGAAGCCGCGGCGGGCGGCGGGCTCGCCGTGCTGCGGACGGGCGACCGGGTGCGCATCGACCTCACGGCGGGCACCGCGGACGTCCTGATCACCGACGACGAGCTCGCGCTCCGGCACAAGGAACTCGACGAAGCGGGCGGGTACCGGGTGCCCGAGTCGCAGACGCCGTGGCAGGAGATCCAGCGCTCGATGGTCGACCAGCTCTGCGACGGCATGGTGCTGCGCCCGGCCGTGGCCTACCAACGGGTGGCGGCGACAAAGGGGATCCCCCGTGACAACCACTGACGGTAGTGCCCGAACGCGGCACGTTCCCCGAAAGCGCTGCTTGGAAGCAGCGTCGCGGGGGTACCTGTGGGATAAGCCGAGGCCGAGGAGGACCCCCGATGCTGCCGGACCGTGAACGTCATGCCCTTCGCGAGATCGAGGCGGAACTGCTGGCGAGCGACCCCACGCTCGCCGACGTGTTCAGCGGTCGCGACATGCGGCAAGCCCGGCGCTGGAGCCTCCTGCTCATCCTGTGCGACATCACGGCGGTGGTGATGCTCGTCGTCGGCCTGTTCGCCCGGGACGCCTCGCTGGTGCTCTGGGGCACGGTCAGCGCGGGCGCGCTGGTGGCGTGGCACATCGCCCGTTCGGAGACGACCCGCAAGGCCACCACCGGCGACGCCGAGCCCGCCGCCCACTGAAGCGCGTTTCCCCGCCTCGGTGGTCCCGGACCACCGAGGCGGTTCTCGTCAGGACGCCTTGAGCGCCTTCTCCAGCTGGGTCCGCGACATCTTCGACCGGCCCTTGACGTTCTTCTCCCGCGCCAGCTTGTCCAGCTCGGTCTTGGACAGCTCCCCCAGATCGGCCTGCTTCTTCGTGGGCTTCTTCTTGCCCTTCGCCGCCGGCTTGCCGCCGCCCTTGCGGGTCTTCACGCTGCGCGAAAGGGCCTCGAACAGGTCGACGACGTCGGCCGACTGCTCCGGCTCCTGCTCGTGGGCGATCTCCTTGCCGGACTCCTTGGCCTTGATCAGCTCCTCGACGCGCTCGGAGTACTCGTCGCGGAAGTCCTCCGGGCGCCACGGCGCGGTCATCTCGTCGACCAGCGACAGCGCCATGTCGAGCTCCTTCGGCCGGGCCTTGGGCACCTTGGGCAGCGCGCCCATGACGTCCTTCGGCTTCCGGAGGTCCGCGACGAAGTGCAGCGTGTTGAGGACCATCACGTCCTCGCCCGCGCGGACCGCGCAGAGGTACTCCTTGCCGCGCAGCACGAACTTCGCCACGCCGGCCTTCTCGCTGCGGTCCATCGCCTGCAGCAGCAGGCCGTACGCCTTGGCGAAGTCTTCCTTCGCCGGCTTCAGCCAGTAGGTCCGGTCGTAGAACCACGGGTCGATCTCGTCGAGCTCGACGAACTGCTCGATGTCGATCCGCCGCGACCGCTCGGGCGCGATCTCGTCCAGCTCGTCCGGCTCGACGAGCACGTGGTCGCCGCCGCCGACGTCGTAACCCTTGACGATCTCGTCCCGGGTGACCTCGTCGCCGGTCCGCTCGTTGACCTTGCGGTTGCGGATCCGGTCGGACGTCCCGCGTTCGAACTGGTGGAAGTGGATCGTGTGGTCCGCCACCGCGGGGTACAGCTCCACCGGAACGGTGACCAGCCCCAGGCTCAGCGCACCACTCCATACCGGTCTGGCCATGACGACCTCCTCAGCGCCTCCGATACCCGCGCGCGGGTGTCCCGAAACCGCTCAGGCCACTTCGGTGCTCTTGCTGTCGCCGCGGTGCAGGCCCAGCATCTCGAGCAGCAACGCGCAGTCGTCGGCGTCCTTGGCCCCCGCGGCGACGGCCAGCGCCGCCTTCCGGCGCAGCCGCTGCCGCTCCGGCGTGTCCTCGCCGTCGACCAGCAGGTCGACGACCGGCCGCAGATCGTTCCGCTTGTCCCTCATCCCGTGCTCCCCTTTTCCCCGGTTCCTTCCCCAGCCCGGCTACCCCGCATCACCGGACGGAACACAGGAGTCACCGGACCGGACGCCGGAGACACCGATCATTGCGCCGAACGAGTGAAATCACCCGGTTCCGGCGCCGGACCCGGCAAGGTAGGTGAGACCCACGTCACACCAGGAGGCCGCATGGGCACTCAGATCCGCATCAGCCGCGAGGACGGCTCGCTGCCCTGCGAGGTCTGCGGCTTCCCCACGATGCACGTCGCGCAGGTCGTCGCCGACGACGGCCGGGTGCTCGGCCGCACCCTGGTCTGCACGACGTGCACGCGCAGCCGGCAGCCGGACCCGGTGCCCCAGGCCGACGCGCCCCCGGACGAGGTCCCCGCCGGCTAGCCCGCCCCGGCCCTCGTGAGTGTTTAGGGGGGTTAGAACCCTCCTAAACACTCACGACTCTCTCAGCTGCTCGTCGTCGCCACCGCCGCGACGAACTCGGCGGCCACCTCGTGGAGCTTGCGGTTGCCGTCCTGGGAACGCTTGACCAGGCGCTGGAACGCGTCCTCCGCCGTGATCCGGTGCGCCGCCATCAGGATCCCCTTGGCCTGCTCGATCACCGCGCGCGTCTCCAGCGCGCGGTTGAGCTGTTCGATCAGCTCCTGCGCCGCGAAGTAGCGGCGCGCGCTGCGCAGCCCGAGGACCACCGTCGCGGTGTACAGCTCGAGGATCTTCGTGCCCAGTTCGCTGAACCCGTGCTCGCCGAACCCGAACAGGTTGACCGCGCCGGACATGTCGTCGTCCACCGTCAGCGGCGCGGCGAGGAAACTCGCGACGCCCAGCTGCTCGGCCTTCGTCACGAACTGCGGCCACAGATCGCCGACCGCGCCGACGCCGACGCGCACCGGCTGCCCGGTTTCGGCGGCGCGCAGGCACGGTCCGTCCCCGATGCGGTACTGCTCGCGGTCGAAGTTGACCGCCCGCTGGTCGGTGCTGGCGACCGTCTCCGGTTCCCCGTCCCGGACCAGGGTGATGCTCGCCATGTCGGCCCCCGGCACCACCTGCACGGCGTGGTCGCAGACGGCCTGCAGCATCTGGCCCAGATCCAGCTCGGTGTCGAGCATCGCGGTCAGCGACTCCATCGCGACCGTCACATCGTCGAGCCGCGCGGTGAGCTGTTCATGCCCGCCCGTCATCCTGGTGACGCCCCTTACTTCTTGTGCTAAGGGCGCTCTAAGACCAGGGAGGACCCGGGCGCGCGCCACAGTGGGCCGCTAGCGCTTTAACGGGTCCAGCGCGAGATTACTGCATCCCCGCAGCGGCGGGCACAAGCGGTCACCACCTCCGCGCGCCGCACGTCCGTTCGGAGCAACGGACCCCGGACCGAACCCGGCACCCCCGCGTTACGGCTGCGCACCAGCCGGCCCGCCCCGCACGAAGTGCTGGTCACCGTGCGGGGCGACCTCGACACCGCGACCGCGCCGTACCTGGGCGCCCTGCTCGACGACCGGCTCCGGGCGCACCCGCGGCGCGTCGACGTCGATCTGTCCGAAGTGGACTTCCTGGGCGTCGCGGACCTCCGGGTGCTGACCCGGGCCGCGCTCCAGGCCGGCCAGACCGGCGCCCGACTAGGCCGTGTCCCCCGCCAGGGCCGGTAGCAGCTCCTTCTCGGCGAAGTCGAGGAAGCCGTCCTGCTGGTCGCCGCCGATCTGGATCAGCGCGACGTCGGTGAAGCCCGCCTTCGCGAACTCGCGCACGCCTTCCACGATCGGCTCGACGTCCGGGCCGCACGGGATCGACCCGGCGACGTCGTCCTCGCGGACGAACTGGGTGGCGCCGGCGAACCCGGCCGGGCCCGGCAGCTCGGCGTTGACCTTCCAGCCGCCGGCGAACCAGCGGAACTGCTCGTGGGCGCGCTTCACCGCGGCGTCGCGGTCGGTACCCCACGACACCGGCAGCTGCGCGATCTTGCGGGACGCCGGACCGGGCCGGGCGGCGTCCCACTCCCGCGCCAGGGCCGCCTTCGGCTCGACGGCGATCATCGCGTCGGCGACCGGGGCGAACCGGCGCACCGACTGGGCGCCGGACACCGCGACGCCGATCGGCGTGCGGGTCTCCGGCAGGTCCCACAGCTTCGCGGAGTCAACGCGGAAGTGCTTGCCCTCGTAGCTGAAGTAGCCGCCGTCGAAGAGGCCGCCGATGATCTGGACGGCCTCGGCGAGCATGTCGTGGCGGACGTTCGCGCCCGGCCAGCCGCGCCCGACGACGTGCTCGTTGAGGTTCTCGCCCGCGCCGAGCCCGAGGGTGAACCGCCCGCCGGACAGCGCCTGGATCGTCGCCGCCTTCTGCGCCACCACCGCGGGGTGGTAGCGCATGGTCGGGCAGGTCACGAACGTCATCAGCTCGGCGCGTTCGGTGACCTGCGTGACCGCGCCCAGCACGCTCCAGGCGTACGGCGAGTGGCCCTGCTCGGCCAGCCACGGCGAATAGTGGTCGCTCATGACCTCGAACGCGAAGCCCGCTCGTTCCGCGCCGGCGGCGTAGCGCACCAGGTCGTTCGGACCCGTCTGCTCGGTCATCAGGGTGTAGCCGATCCGCATCGGAGCTCCTCTCGTCCCGCGCCGCTTACCCGGCCCCGATGATGATCAACCGCGACGTTTGCCCGGTCGCGGACCGGGTATCCGCCGATCATCGAAGGGAGCGATCATGCCTCAGGCCTGGAGCGGCAAGCGCGAACGTCAGTACGAGCACATCAAGGACGCGCAGGAAGACCGCGGCGCGAGCACCGAGCGGGCCAAAGAGATCGCCGCCCGCACGGTGAACAAGAACCGGGCCCAGTCGGGTGAATCGCGTGAGGCGAGCCCGTCCTCCCTGAACGACAAGTCCCCGCAGGAGCGCGGCGGTGAGCGCTCCGGGAACGGCAAGGGCCCGGGCGGCCCGACCAGGGACCAGCTCTACAACGAAGCCAAGAAGCGGAACATCGACGGCCGCTCCAAGATGACCAAGAAAGAGCTCGAACGGGCCCTCGGCCGGTGACGGCGTCCTCGAGTCCGGATCGCGAAGTGTCAGGGTTCCCCCAGATGGGTAGACAGTCCGGTATGGAAGAAACACGAAGTGGCACGTCCGGCGGGCAGCCGTCGACCGACGGCCTGCTCGACGAGGTGGTGGAGCTCAGGTTGCCCGCCATGGCCGAGCAGATCCCCCTGGTCCGGATGCTCACCCACGGCATGGTGTCCCGCGCGGACTTCGGGCTGGACGCCATCGCCGACGCCAAGATGGCGGTCGACGAGGCCTGCGCGCAGCTGGTCCAGCTCGCGGAGCTCGGCACCCAGCTGCACTGCCGCTTCCGGCAGACGCCCGACGCGCTGCACGTCGTCGTCTCGGCCCGGTCGACCGACCCCCGGCCGCCCAGCGACCGGACCTTCGGCTGGCACGTGCTGACCACCCTGAGCCGGTCGGTGACCGCGCACTGCGACGTCCTGCCGGGCGGGGGCGCGGGCATCATCACGATCGAGCTGGTGCTCAACCCGGGAACGAGCGCGTGAGCGCCGAGCGCAAAACCCTCCTCCACCGCCCCGACGAATACGCCCACTGCGAGCCGCTGTTCGAGGAGCTGGGCGAGTTCGCGGCGGACGACCCGCGGCGCGACGTGGTCCGGGGCCGGCTCGTGACCGAGCTGCTGCCGCTGGCCGAGCACATCGCGACCCGGTTCTCCGGGCGTGGGGAACCGCGCGAGGACCTGGTCCAGGTGGCCCGGATCGGGCTGATCAACGCCGTCGACCGCTTCGACCCGGCGCGCGGGCACGACTTCCTGTCCTTCGCGGTGCCGACGATCATGGGTGAGGTCCGGCGCCACTTCCGCGACACCGGCTGGTCCGTCCGCGTGCCGCGCCGGCTCAAGGAACTGCACCTGTCGCTCAGCCAGGGTTCCGCCACGCTGTCGCAGCGCCTCGGCCGCGCGCCGACGCCGTCGGAGCTGGCCGAGCACCTGAGCCTGGACGTCGACGAGGTCCGCGAGGGCCTGCTCGCCGGGAACGCCTACCAGGCGCTGTCGGTGGACAAGCCGGTGCACGACGACGCCGAGGCGCTCTCGCTGGCCGACACCATGGGCGAGCCGGACCACGAGATGGCCATGGTGGAGAACCACGAGGCCCTCCAGCCGCTGCTGCAGGAGCTGCCGCCGCGCGAGCGCGCGATCCTCGTGATGCGCTTCTTCGGCGGCCTCACGCAGACCCAGATCGCCGACCGCGTCGGCATCTCGCAGATGCACGTCTCCCGCCTGCTGTCGCAGACGCTGGAGCAGCTGCGCGGCAAGCTCACCGGCGACGCCTGACGCCGTCCCGGGCGGCGGCCCTGCCGAGCCGCCGCCGGTACGCGCGAACGGCTAGCCGAGCCAGCCGGGGCGGTCGCCCTTCCGGAGCCGCCGCCACTGTCCCGCGAACTCCTCCCGCAGCCGCGCCGCCTTCGCGGCGTCCTGGCCGTGCAGGATCCCGAACGTGAACGTGTTCTGGCCCTCGCCGTGCCCGTCGACGGCGAGGTGGTGCAGCACCTCCCGGCCGACCACGGTGTCCTGGTGCGCGCCCAGCGTCTGCTGCACGGCCTTGACGTTCTTGCGCCACGCGCGCAGCTTCTTCCCGTACACCGGCTTCACGGTGTCGGCGGCGTAACGGGCCCGCTTGGCCTTCTTGCGGACGTCGTGCAGGGCCGTCTCGAGGTCTGCGCCCTTCAGCCCGCGGGTCGCGGCCTGGGCGCGGTGCAGCTTCTTCGCGGCCTTGCGGACGGGCTTACGCAGCGCGGACTTCGCGGGCTTGCGCCCGCTGTCGGTCAGCGCCGGCTCCGCCAGCACGGCGTCGAGCGCCCGCAGCAGGTTCCGGTACCGCTTGCCGGTCAGCGCCTCCAGCGCCCGGGTCCGGCCCTGCTCCTCCTCCCGCGCGAAGTAGCGCGTCAGGTACTGGCGCAGCGGTCCGAGCACCAGCTCCGGCGGCAAGCCGTCCAGCTGCTTGCCGAGCCGGTCCTGCGTGACCTCGGTGTCGCGGGCCGGCGCCAGCTCGTGGCCGAGCCACTTCAGCTCGGCGGCGACCGGCGCCGTCGCCTCTTCGTCCACAATGGACCCGAAGGTGCGCAGGGCGCTGCGGAGCTTCCGGCTCGCCACGCGCATCTGGTGCACGGAGTCCGCGACGTCCAGCCGGACGCCGACGTCCGCGCGGCGCAGGTCGTCGAAGTGCGCGCGCAGGGACGTCAGCACGACGTCCGCGGCGGCGGGCTTCTTGCGGGCGCGGCGCGGTCCGGGCACGCGGTCGCCGATCAGGCGCCGCAGCTTCGACGGCCACGGCGACGCGGTCGCACCGGCCTCGGCCAGCGCCCGGTCGAACTCGGCCAGCAGGCCCGGCTCCGTGCCGGGGTCGAGCTCCAGTTCCAGCTCCCGCCACTCGTCGAGCCGCGCGGACTCGCCGCCGGCCTCGCCGGTCACGTGGTCGTCGGTCAGGACGGCGACCGTCCGGCCCTCGGCGTCGGCGAGGCGGTGGGCGAAGCGGTCGGTGCGCAGGTGCGCGATCGGCACCAGCTTCTCCCCCAGCGTGTAGGCCCGCACCAGGCGCTTGAGCCGGCCGGGCACCTTGTGGGCGTCCCCGCCGAGCGGCAGCTGGATCTCCCGGCGCTCGTCGGCCGAGACGGGCAGCTTGACGTGCCAGCCCGCGTCGTGGCCGCCGACCCGGCGGCGCAGGGTGATGCCGGCCTGGGCCAGCCGGAAGGTCCGGGTGTCGTAGTACGACGCGTCGAGGACCTGCTCCACGGGATCGTCCTGTGTCTCGACCCCGGCGACACCGAGCAGCCGCGGCACCCCGCTGCCCGGGACGATCTCGTACTTGCGTTCGCGCTCGATCACCATCGACGGCGCAGTCATGGACGTCCTTCCTGGTGGCGGTGGGTTTCCTCACCGGCTACCCGGCGGGCCCGGTGCCGACACGGGATTCGGCGCACGGGCAGCGGGTAACCCGGAAGAAATCGAATCCGGACCAGGAGCGTGCATGAACCACCGCCAGCCCGCAACCGACCTCACCACCGTCCTCGACGGCGACCACCGGGAGCTCGAGCGGCTGTGCACCGAGCTGGAGCTCGGCCAAGGCAGCCCGGAGAACCGCAAGGATCTCGCCGATCACCTCATCGGAGCGCTGGTCCGCCACACCGTCGCCGAAGAGCCCTACCTCGACGGGGCCGGCGATCTCGCCGAGGCGGACGGGCTGATGCGGCAGCTGGAGGGGGCCGGGCCGCAGGAGACGCGGTTCGAGCGGCTGCTGGGCGGGCTGATCCGCACCGTCCGGCGGCACGTGCGTGACGAAGGCCCCGAAGCGGTGGCGCGGATCCGGCGGGACTGGTCCCCGGACCGCCGCGGCGAGCTCGGCCGCGAGCTGGTCGAGGCCCGCGAGGCGGCGGCGACCCTGCCGCACCCGGGCCTGGCCGACCGGATGCCCCAGGCCGACCAGCTCCGGCCGGGCCCCGGGTTCGTCGACCGGGTCCGCGGCGCGCTCGACCCGGCATCCGGGGGAACCACCACCGCCGGTTGACGACACCCGCGACGGGGATCACGCCCGGCCCGGCCGGGGTGCACACTGGGATCGGGTTGAATGGGAAGGACCGCATCACGAGGGACGAAGGCAGCGAGGGAAATGAGCGTCGGCGAAGACGAATGGGCCGGAGAGCGCACCTGGTTCGGTGTGGACGACCCGCGCCCGGCCGAGGCCGGTCCGCTGGCGCGGCAGTTCGCCGACCTGACGCGGACGCTGCTCGCCGCGACCCCGACGGTCGGTGGCGTGCTCAAGCTGGTCGTCGGCGCGGCCGTCGAGATCATCCCGGACGCCGACCTGGTGAGCATCACCCTGCGCGACCCGGACGGCCGGTTCCACACCCCGGTCGAGACCGACCCGATCGCCCTGACGCTCGACGAGCTGCAGTACCAGCACGGTGAGGGCCCCTGCGTCGAGTCCGCCTGCCCGGACGGGCCGGCGATCGGCTGGTCGCAGGACGTCGGCCGGGACCCGCGGTGGCCGTCGTTCGGCCCCGGCACCGCGGCGCACGGCTTCCACTCGGTGCTGGCGACCACGCTGATCCCGGACGCCCGGCCGCCCCGGCTGTCCGGCGCGCTGAACATCTACTCGCGCAAGCCCGGTGCGTTCGACGCCGCCGCCATCGACTCCGCGCTGCTGCTCGCGACGCACGCGTCCCTGGCCCTGGCCCACACCGAGTCCGTCGTGTCCGCCGAGCTCGAAGCGACCCACCTGCGCACAGCGGTCGAAAGCCGTGACGTGATCGGGCAGGCGAAGGGCATCCTGATGCAGCGCCGCGGCATCACCGCCGACGAGGCGTTCGACGTCCTGCGCAAGGCCTCGCAGGACCTGAACGTCAAGCTGGCCGACCTGGCCGGAACCCTGGCGACCCGCCACACCGAGCTGGACCTGCCGGTCCCGGGGCACTGACACGCCGAAAGCGTCACTTTCACGTGAAAGTGACGCTTTCGGTGCGGGCGTGGGCTTACGGCGCCGTGTAGGGCGGCCGCTGGTCCAGCGACGGGCTGACGTCCGGGTACCGGCCGTCCTGGCCCGTCACCGGCGTGACCGTGGGGCCTTGCTGCTCCGGTTCGATCCGCTGCCGGCCGCCCCGCTGGACGACGGCTTCGACCTCCTGCTCGCCGCGGATGCGGGCCAGCGCGCCGAGCGTGATCGCGTGGGCCAGCGCCAGGATCAGCAGCAGCACGCCGATCCGGGCGATGATGCTGGGCAGGTCACCACCGATGTTGATGGTCGAGACGAGCGCCAGCACACCCAGCGTCGCCAGGTGGAACAGCACCGTGACCAGCCGGGCCATCGAGGCTCCGGCGGCCGGGTCGCCGTAGGAGTTTTCGAGGTAGCGGCGGCCGCTGCGGTAGATGATCTGGCCGTCCGCGACGACCAGCAGCGCGCCGATCAAGAGAAACGCGAGGTATGCGTTCGTGCTCATGCCGGACGCTCCTTCCTGGGGGACCTCTCCGGAAGAGGTACCCGGCGGGTAGCGCAGGGAAACGCGCCGGTCACCCGGTGAAGGTGTCGGGGTCGGGCCCCGTGCGGCGGCCGTCGTCGAGCCCGCCGATCGCCGCCATGTCCTCTTCGCCGAGCTCGAAGCCGAAGACGTCGATGTTCTGCCGGATCCGCTCCGGCGTCGACGACTTGGGGAACACGATGTTCCCGAGCTGGATGTGCCAGCGGAGGACGACCTGCGCCGCGGTGCGGTCGTACTTCTCGGCGAGCCCGGTCAGCACCGGGTCCTCGAGCACCTCGGCCCGGGCCAGCGGGCTCCACGCCTCGGTCGCGATGCCGTGGGCGCGGTGGTACTCGCGCAGTTCCGCCTGCTGCAGCGCCGGGTGCAGCTCGATCTGGTTGACCGCGGGCACCGTGCCGGTCTCCTCGGCGAGGCGGTCGAGGTGCTCGGGCTGGAAGTTCGAGACGCCGATCGCGCGGGCCTTCCCGGCCCGCAGGATGTCCTCGAAGCCCTGCCACGTCTTGACGTACTTGCCGGTCTTCGGCAGCGGCCAGTGGATCAGGTACAGGTCGACGTGGTCCAGCCCGAGCCGCCGCAGGCTGCCCTCCAGCGCGGTGATCGCGTTGTCGTAACCCTGGGCGTCGTTGGCGAGCTTCGTGGTGACGAAGACGTCCTCGCGCGCCAGGCCGGACTCCGCGATGGCCGCGCCGACCCCCGCCTCGTTCCGGTACATCTGCGCGGTGTCGATGTGCCGGTAGCCCGCGTCCAGCGCCGTCCGCACGGCGCTCGCCGTGTCGTCGGCCGGGATCTGGAACACCCCGAACCCGAACTGCGGGATCCGGACGCCGTTGTTCAGTTCCACGGAGGGGACATTGGCTGTCGTGGTGGTCATGCGTCCGGCCTACCCGAGGCGTCCGGACGCGAAACGCCACGGGCCGGTACCCACCCCGCGGTTTCACTCTTCCGAGTGACCTTCCGCAGGACAGCGCGGCGACCCGGGCAAATCCGGCGTGGTTATCCACGCCGGAACGCGGGTAGCCCGGCCCCAGGAGGTGTTCCGTGATCGAAGAAGTGAACAAGAAGCCCGCGACCGAACGCTCGGTCGGCGAGCTGGTGTCGGACCTGTCCGACGAGGTCAAGCGCCTCGTCCGGGACGAAATCCGGCTCGGGGTCTTCGAGCTGCAGCACAAGGGCAAGAAAATGGGCTTAGGCGCCGGGTTGTTCGGCGCCGCCGGGCTGTGCGCGCTGTTCGGCGTCGGGGCGCTGGTCGCCACCGCGATCCTCGCGCTGGCGCTCGTGGTCCCCGGCTGGCTGGCGGCGCTGATCGTCACCGTGGCACTGTTCCTGATCGCCGGGGTCGCCGCCCTGGTCGGCAAGAAGGAAGTCACGCAGGCGGTGCCGCCGGTGCCGGAGGAAGCCATCGCCGGTGTCCGCGAAGACGTGGACACCGTGAAACAGGGAGTGCACTCATGAGCGGGGACTTCCCGAAGAACGCGGAAGAGGCGCGGCTCGAACGCGACGCCACCCGTGAAGAGCTGACCGAGACCCTGGACGCGCTCGGGCAGAAGCTCGACGTGAAGACCCGGGTCACCGAGAACATCGACGGCAAGCTCGACCAGGCCACGCTGAAGGTCGCCGACGTCACGAACGAGCCGACCGCGGTGAAGTTCCGCCAAGGCGCCGACGCCGTCCGCAGCAACCCGCTGCCGGTCTTCGCGGGCGTGCTGGGCCTGGTGATCGTGATCCGGCTGATCGCGCGACGGAGGAACTCGTGAACAAGGTCGTCTACAAACCGCTCAGCTGGGGCGTCGGTGCTCTCGGCGGGCTCCTCGCGGGCCAGGTCTTCAAGCAGGTCTGGAAGCGCGCGGCCGGCGAAGAAGACGCCCCGGACGCCATCGACCGCGACTACACCTGGACCCAGGTGATCATCGCGGCCGCCGTCCAGGGCGCGATCTTCGGTGCCGTCAAGGCCGCTACCGAACGAGCCGGCGCGGTCGGTTACCGCAAGGCGACCGGCGACTGGCCGGACGACTGAGCCGGGCTCGACCGGCCACAGTGGACGGCCGGGCCGGTGCGCTCACGCGTCCGGGCCGGCTTCCGCGGCGGGCAGGCCCACGGCCGCCAGCGCGGCGAGCGCGTCGCCCGTGCGGCGGTGCAGCTTCAGCAACAGGTCGGCACCGGTCACTTCCAGCGACCGGGTGACCGCGTGCCCGCCGGCGACGACGGCCAGTTCGACGCGGTCGTCCGCCTCGAGCAGGGACCGGACTCCGGCGCAGCTGAGGAAGCCGACCCGCGACAGGTCGGCGACCAGGCGGTCACCGGTGGCGAGGGCCTCGTCGAGGACGCCGACGGTGGCGGCGTCGATGTCTCCCACCAGGGTGAGGACGCGGACCCCACCAGTGCGTTCGGTGGTCGTGACGGTCAACCCGCCGGCTTCGTCGATCGTGCGGAACAAGTGGTACATGGCGCTCCCTTCGCGGCTTTCAGGGGCGCTGACCGGAGCACGTGTCTGAACAACAGCCAACCCACCCGACCGTACGCCCCTGCGCCGACAGGTCAACCCCGCGGGTTTTCTTCCCCCGACCTGGGGGAATCCGCCAGGACCAAGATCGGTGCCCCGGAAGGAGATCCATGCGTGTCGTGATCGTCGGCGGCGGGTTCGCCGGGTACCACGCGGCGAAGAGCCTGCGGAAGGAAGCCGAGGACGTCGAGATCGTCGTGCTCAACCCGACGGACTACTTCCTCTACCTGCCGCTGCTGCCGGAGGTGGCGGCCGGGATCCTCGACCCGCGGCGGGTGACCGTGTCGATCCCGGAGACGCTGCCGGGGGTCCGGCTGCTGCTCGGCAAGGCGACGGCGGTCGACTTCGACGCGCGGGCCGTCACGTACACCGATCCCGAGGACGAAGAGCACCGGATCGGGTACGACCGGCTGGTGCTGGCCGCGGGCAGCGTCAACAAGCTGCTGCCGATCCCCGGGGTGCCGGAGTACGCGCACGGCTTCCGCGGTGTGCCCGAGGCGTTGTACCTGCGGGACCACGTCACCCGGCAGATCGAGCTGGCCGCGGCGGCCGAGGACCCGGCCGAACGCGACGCGCGCTGCACGTTCGTGGTCGTCGGCGCGGGCTACACCGGCACCGAGGTGGCCGCGCAGGGCCCGGCCTTCACCGACGCGCTGGCCGCGCGGCACCCCGAGCTCGCCGGGCAGCGGATCCGCTGGCTGCTGGTGGACGTCGCCGAGCGCGTCCTGCCCGAGCTCGACCGGCGGCTCGGGAAGACGGCCGACGAGGTGCTGCGCTCGCGCGGGGTCGAGGTGCTGACGAAGACGTCGGTCGACCACGCGGACGCCAAGGGCGTCACCCTCACCACCGGTGACCTGGTGCCGACCCGCACCCTCGTGTGGTGCGTCGGCGTCCGGCCCGACCCGCTGGTCTCGGACCTGGGCCTGGAGACCGCGAAGGGCCGGGTCGTCGTCACGGCCCAGCTGACCGTGCCGGGCCGCGACGACGTGTTCGCCTGCGGTGACGCGGCCGCGGTGCCCGACCTCACCCGGCCGGGCCGCTACACCGCGATGACCGCGCAGCACGCCGAACGCCAGGGCAAGCTCGCCGGGCGCAACGTCGCGGCGTCACTCGGCCAGGGCCGCACCCGCAGCTACCGCCACCACGACCTCGGGTTCGTCGTCGACCTCGGCGCCGGGGCCGCGGCGGCGAACCCGCTGCACATCCCGCTCTCCGGCCGCCTGGCCAAGGCCGTGACGCGCGGCTACCACCTGAGCGCGATGCCGGGCAACCGCGTGCGCACGGTCGCCGACTGGGTCCTGGAGACGCTGACCGGCCGCCAGACCGTCCAGCTCGGACTGGTGCGCGCGCGTTCGGTGCCGCTGGACACGGACTCCCCCGAGCTGCCCCACGTCTAGCCGGGCGAGACTCCGGTCACTCGTCGTCGAACGCGGACAGGGCTTGGCGACGGTGCAGCAGCTCGAGGGCCGAGTCCAGCTGGCGCTCGAGGTCCTTGAGCCGGACGCGGTCGTCCGCGGTGAGCCCGCCGTGGTGGAGGGCGCCGGTGCGCAGCCGGTGTTCTTCGTCGATCAGGTCGGCGATGCGGTCGGTGATCTCGTGGCCTGCCATGGAATACCCTTCGACGGGAGCCTCCGAGAGCATAGCCCGGCCGGCCGGTGGGCGGATCTTCACGGCGTTCCCGCGGCGAGGTCCACGAACGCCCGCACCACCGAGGACACCGACCCCGCGCGCCAGGCCAGGCCCAGGTCGATGCGCGGCACCGGTTCCTCCAGCCGGCGCAGCACCACGCCCTTGCGGCGCAACGCGCGGGCCCGGTGTTCCGGCACCGCGGCGATGCCCGCGCCCTCGGCGACCGCACGCATCAGCTGCTCGTCCTCCGGCTCCTCGCGCACGATCGGCGGGACGCCGGCCGGCCAGACCTGGGCGCTGATCGCGTCGTACTGGCCCGGGCCGTTCTCACGCGGCCAGAAGACCACCGGCTCGGCCGCGATCCAGGCCCGCCGCAGGCGGCCGCGGCGGCGGGCGAGGTCGTGGCCGGACGGCAGCGCGATCAGCACCTCCTCCGACCCGACCGCCGCCACCGCGACACCCGGGTGGGTGACCGGCGGGCGCACGAAGCCGAGGTCGATCTCGCCCGCGGCCAGGCGGGCCAGGTTGAAGCTCGTCCAGCCCGTCTCCAGGGCCAGCTCGACGCCCGGGTGGCGGGTGCGGTAGGCCGCGACCAGGTCACCGGCCAGCGGGCCGGGCGCCGAGCGCGTGTACGCGATCCGGAGGCGTCCCGAGTCGCCGCGCCCGGCCGCGGTGATCACGCCCCGCGCCCGGTCCAGCCGGTCCAGCAGCTCCCGGGCCTCCGTCGCGGCGACGCGGCCCGCGTCCGTCAACGCGAACCGCGGGCCCGACCGGTCCAGCAGCGCGACACCCAGCTCGGCCTCGAAGGCGCGGATCTGCTGGCTCAGCGACGGCTGCGACACGAACAGCCGGGCGGCCGCCCTGGTGAAGTGCATCTCTTCGACGAGCACGGCGAAGTAGTGCCAGCGGCGCAGGTCCACCCCGCCATTATAGGCGCGTCCTATGATTTCATCGGGACCACGTCTTGGACCGGCACGGCGGTGCGCTGCTGTCCTTGAAGCATGACCACGACCAGTGCCTCCCCGGCCCGCACCGACCGCCGGCTGCTCGCCCTCACCGCCGCGGCGGACCGGCGGCTCGTCGACCCGATGGCCGGGTTCGTCGACCTCGCCGGCCTCCGCGCGGCCGTGGAAGAGCTGACCGCGGCCTTCGCCCCGCTCGGGCACGTCCAGCACACCGTCGCCGCCAAGGCGTGCGGCCTCGCGCCACTGCTGCGGTTCCTCGGCGACCTCGGGATCGACGCCGAGGTCGCCAGCCCGGGCGAGACGGCGGTCGCCGAGGCCGCCGGGCTCCGCGGGCCACGGCTGGTGCTCGACTCCCCCGCCAAGACCGTCGGCGAGCTCGCCCACGCACTGGCCGAGGGCACCGCGATCAACGCCGACAACTTCCAGGAGCTGGCCCGGCTCGACCGGCTCGTCGGCGCGGCGCCGCCCCGCTCGGTGCTCGGCCTGCGGATCAACCCGCAGGTCGGGGCGGGCCGGATCGGTGACACGAGCACGGCGACGGCGGCGTCGAAGTTCGGCATCCCGTTGCGGGACCACGGGTACCGCGCGCTGCTGCTCGAGGCGTTCGCGCACCGGCCGTGGCTGAGCCGGCTGCACGTCCACGTCGGCTCGCAGGGCTGCCCGCCCGGGCTGATGGCCGACGGCGTCGCCGCGGTGCACGCGCTCGCCGAGGAGATCAACGCCGAAGCCGGGTACCGGCAGGTCACCAGCATCGACCTCGGCGGCGGGCTGCCGGTGAACTTCGACTCCGACGAGCCGGGACCGACCTACGCGGACTACGTCGAGACGCTGCTCGCGCGGGTCCCGGCGCTCGGCGACGGGCGCTACACCTACGTCACCGAGTTCGGCCGGTCCCTGCTGGCGAAGAACGGGTTCCTCGTCAGCGCCGTCGAATACACGAAGGTCGCGGGCGGGCGGCACATCGCGGTGACGCACGCCGGGGCCCAGGTGGCCGCGCGCACGGTGCTGCAGCCGGAGCACTGGCCGTTGCGGCTCAGCGCGTACGACGCCGCGGGCGTGCCGAAGACCGGCCCCGACGTACCGCAGGACGTCGCCGGGCCACTGTGCTTCGCCGGCGACCTGCTCGCCAGGGAACGGCCGCTGCCGCTGCTGGAGCCCGGCGACCTCGTCGTCGCCCACGACACCGGCGCGTACTACTTCGGCGCGCACTACGCCTACAACACGCTGCCGCGCCCGGCCGTCCACGGCTTCGACATCGACGTGACCGGCGACGTCCGGTTCACCCCGATCCGCCGGGCGCAGTCCCTCGACGAACTGGTCGCGGACGCGGGCGGCGAATACGTCGGAGCGCTGCCGATCGGGTGATCAAGAGCGTACGATCCTCGGACGCCGAGGGGAGACTGCCATGGGGGCCGGTCGCGTTTCCGGGTCGTTGCCACGTTTCGCCGCGGTGCCGGTCGGCCTCGTGGTCGCCCTCCAGGCCGTGGTGCTGACACTGTTGTCCGGCCGGTACGGCTTCCACCGCGACGAGCTGTACTTCCTCGCCGCGGGCAAGCGACCGGCCTGGGGGTACGTCGACCAGCCGCCGATCACGCCGTGGCTCGCGCGGGCGTCGACGGCGGTGTTCGGCGAGACCCCGACGGGCCTGCGGGTCGCCGCGACCCTGCTGGGCATGGCGACGGTCGTGGTCGTCGTGCTGATCGCCCGCGAGTTCGGCGGCGGCCGGGGTGTCCAGGTGTGCACCGCGGTGGCGACGGCGCTCTCGACGTACGTGCTGGTCGTGTCGCACATGCTCGCGACCAACTCGGCCGACACGCTGCTGTGGTCGCTGATCGCGTTCGCCGGCCTGCGGCTGCTGCGCACCGGCGACGGCCGCTGGTGGCTCGCCGTCGGCGCCGCGGCCGGGCTCGGCATGATGAACAAGTGGCTGGTGCTGCTCCTGCTGTCCGGGCTCGGCATCGGCGTGGCCGTCGCCGGGCCGCGCCGGGTCTTCCGGACGTGGTGGCTCGCGGCGGGCATCGGCGTCGCCGCCGTGCTCACCGCGCCGGTGGTGCTCTGGCAGGCGTCGCACGGCTGGCCGATGCTCACCGTCGCGGGCGGGATCAGCGACGACGACGGCAGCGAGAACCGCGTGCTGTTCGTGCCGATGCAGCTGGTCTACCTGTCGCCGGTGCTGGTGCCGGTGTGGATCGCCGGGCTCGTCCGGCCGTGGCGTGACGCCGGGGTGCGCTGGGCCCGCGCGCTCGCGATCGCCTACCCCGTGGTCTGCGTCGAACTCCTGGCGCTGGGCGGGAAGCCGTACTACTCGGTGCCGTTGCTGCTGCCGCTGGTCGCCCTCGGCGCCGAACCCGCGCTGCGGTGGCTGGCGCGGACCGGGACGGTGCTGCGGGCGTCGATCGGCGTGGTGACGGCGGTGTGCGTGGTCGTGTCCGTCCTCATCGGACTCCCGGTGGTGCCGGCCACCGCGCTGAACGGCGTGCTGCTGGCGGTGAACAAGGAACCCGGTGAACAAGTCGGCTGGCCGGAGTTCGCCGACACGGTCGCGACGGCGTGGGCTCAGGTCCCCGACAAGGACACCGCCGTCATCCTCACCGACAACTACGGCGAAGCCGGAGCGCTCGAGTACTACGGGCCCGAACGCGGGCTGCCGCAGCCGTATTCGCCGCACATGTCCTACGCCGACTGGGGACCGCCGCCGGACCGGCTCGTCGGGCCGGTGCTGGTCATCGGCCGGATCGAGCGCGGCTCCCCCGCGTCGCGGCTGATCACCGGCTGCCACGCCGTGGCGACGCACCACAACGCCGAAGGCGTCGACAACGACGAGGACGGCGTCACGATCTCGCTGTGCGACACGCTGACCCGGCCGTGGTCGGCGGCGTGGCCACAACTGCGGCGCTTTTACTGATGTGCCCGGTTCCCTACCCCCGGGCGCATGGCGCTGCTCGCGGAAGATCCGCCATGAGGGGCACCCCCAGGGCTCTTACGTCCCTGAGGGTGCCCCTCACGGCATTCAGCTCCAGGCGATCTTGAACACCCAGGCAAAGCGGCCCGCCTGCCGGGCCGCCGCCGGGACGTCGATCACCAGGGCGCCGTTTTCGACGCTCCAGTGCAAGTTCCCGCGGTAGCCCAGCAGCGTCACGCGGTCCCCGGAACGGATCGGGACCGGCGCGTCGACCACCAGGCGGCTGCCCGGCGCGGCGAGCGAGTGCACGTAGAACGCCTCGTTCTGCTTGACCGTGAACCGCAGGTCGCCGAGCTGGGCCATCCGCGACCAGTACGTCGTGCCGTAGATCGCCTCGCCGTTGATCTTCAGCCACGCGCCCGCCTCGCGCAGGTGCTGCTGCATCACCGCCGGGATGGTGCCGTCGTAGTCCGGGCCGATGTCGAGCAGGAAGTTGCCGTTCTTCGACACGATGTCGACGAGCGTGCGGACGACCTCCTCGGCCGTCATGTACTTGTCGTCCGGGGTCGCGCGGTTGTAGCCGTAGGAAAACGGGTCCAGGCCGCGGCTCGCCTCCCACTTCGCCACCACCGTGTTCGGGTACGTCGTGTACTCCGGCGTGGTGAAGTCGTGGTCCGGGATGCCGCCGCGGTCGTTGTAGGTGACGTCCTTGGGGTGCCGGCGGTTCTTCGCGCGGTTGAAGTACTCCGTGAGCACGTCGCGGCTGTCGTTGTCGCCGCCGATGTCGAACCACAGGACGTCCGGGTCGAACTCGTGGATCAGCTCCAGCACCTGCGGCGCCTGGTAATCGCGGACGAAGTCCTTGCCCGCGGTGTACCCGGTGTAGGGCACCGGCGCGCCGGTGTACGGGTTGCGCGGCGCGTGGCCCATCCACGGGTTGTCCGGGTTGAACCACTCCGGCAGCGAGAAGTACAGGCCGTTGCGCAGCTGCGGCGTGTACTTGCGGGACGCCGCGAACAGCTCGGCGATGACGTTCCGCCGAGGGCCGAGCTTGACCGAGTTGCGGTCGCTGACCTTGGTGTCCCACAACGCGAAGCCGTCGTGGTGCTTGGACGTCAGGACGTAGTACTCGGCGCCCGCGTCCGCGATCAGCTTCAGCCAGGCGCGCGGGTCGAACTTCTTCGCCGTGAACATCGGGATGAAGTCGTCGTAGACGAAGTTCTCGCCGTACTTCTGGGCGTGGTATGCGTAGGTCGCGCCGTCGGGGTCCTGCTGGTTCTGCCAGTACCACTCCGCGTACTGCTGCCCGACCGGCGCCCACGCGGGTACGGCGTAGACGCCCCAGTGGATGAAGATGCCGAACTTGCTGTCGTCGAACCAGTACGGCGCGCGGTGCGTCGAGAGCGACGCGTCGGTCGGCCGGAAGTCCGGGACGCCGAGGGTGATCGGCACCTGCTGGGTGGCGAGCGTGCCGCGCCCGGCCGTCACGCGGAGCTGGCCGTTCGTGGTGGTGCCGGGCGGGACGGACGCGTTCGGCGCCAGGCCGAGCCGCACGGTCGCCTGCTCCCCCGGTGCGAGCGCGCGGATGGTCGCCGGGACCGTGGTGCGGCCGCCGGGGATGTCGAGGGTCACCGTGACGCGGTCGCGGGCGCCGAGCCAGACGGTGCCGGCGTTCACCACGGTTGCCTCGGCGGCCTGCGGCCCGCCGTCGGTCAGCAGGTTCGCCGTCGAGCGGCCGTCCAGCACCAGCGCGGACCGGCCGACGGCGACGGGCTGCAGGGTGAGCGCGAAGACGTGCAGGCTGGAGACGTTCGGCGCCGGTGTCGCGGTCGTCGGCAGGGTCAGCGCGACGGCGTCGCGGGCCGGGTCGACCCAGACCTGGCCGGTGGCCAGGGAAACCGGGTTGGCGTCGACGACACCGCCCGGCGCGTAGCGGAACGACGAGACCAGCGCGCCGCTGCCGGTGTACCAGTCCGGGCCGGCGAGCGAGCCGGTGCTGGTGCTGCCGTCGGCGTAGTGCACGGTCGCCGTGCCGCCGGTGGTGCCGTAGCTGGCGGCGACCAGGAAGTACGCGACGAAGTAGCGGCCCTTCGGCAGGTCGATCGTCTGGCCGGTGGCGACGACGTTGTTCTTCGCCCCGGCGGCCGCGGAGCCGAGCAGGAACGGGACACCGCCGACGGTCGCCGTCCGCCCGACCGGCAGCTGCTCGGCCGGGAAGGTGTAGCCGGACCCGTCGAAGTCGCCGCCGGTGGCGGCCGCGCTGTCGATGCCGTCGTTGGAGAACCAGGCGTCGAGCGCGACCGGGACGGGCGGCGGGGGCGGCACGATCGGGGTGTCGGGTGCATCGCCGGCGGCGTCCGCGGTGTCTGCGGCCGCGGCGGGCGTCAGGCCGGCCGCACTCAGCGCCACGGCGGCGCCGGCGGCCATGCCGAGGGCTTGACGGCGAGGGAAGGTCGTCACTGAACCTCCAGGGATCGGATGAGTACGGGCAGACTGGTCCCCCAGTGGGCCGATCTGTGGTTGCTGGAGCTGATTCATCCGATGACTGACCCTGCTCGTCCGGGTTCGCCGTGTCAAGAGGGTCGATCAAAGTGAACCGGGCTCACGTCCGGCGCGTGGTTCTCAGTGACGAGCTGCAGCACTCGCACCAGACCCAGCCGGACCGAGAGGCCAGACCATGTCCACCCACCCGAGCGCGCTGAGCCGCCGCGCGATCGCCATGCTCAAGGCGGTCGGCGAGGGCCGTGCCGAACTCCGCTGCAGCTGCGAACCCGACCTCCGCGTCGACGGACTGTCGTGCTGCGACCAGAACGCCGCCCACGACCTGGCCCGCGCCGGCCTGATCCGCGCCGCGGTCCTGGCGGCGCCCGGCCAGTGGACGCCGGCCGAACTGACCGACGCCGGGCACCGCGCACTGGACGTGGTCCCCGCCGCCGCTTGAGCCTTCTGATCCAAAGCCGTGAATGGCACATCGAGGGACTTGAGGTCTCTCGATGTGCCATTCACGGCTTTCGTCATTCCCGCGGGCCCGGGTCCGCGGGGTCATCGGCCGCTCCCGGAACAAAATTCGGTGGCCTGGGTGAACCGGGCCGGGTCGGCGGCCGTGCTTGGGGGTGAGGGCGTTCTCGCACACGCCCTCCGGGGTTGCCCCGACGCAACGATCCGGGCCAGCCTCCGCTTCGGATCGGGACCGGGGTACTCCGGCGAGCGGCCGTCGCGGCAACGGCCACCTCGCGCGGGCCCGCCCGGCATCCCCAGAATCCCGGGCGGGTCCGCCCAGGGGAACCCTAGGGAAACTGCCGGGGAAACAGCAACTTGCCGTTACTGTCCGGGATCTTGTCCGGTTCGCTCACCTGATCAGCGGTCGCTGGTTCGAGTGACAGACGCGACCGTGTGGGGCATGCGACGCTTCCTGGCCGTGAGCACGGCCGTCCTGGCGGGGTTGGCCATCCTCACGACGTCCGGTGGTGCGAACCCGGAAAGCGCTGTCCCGGCCCTCGCTCAACAGTCCGTCGGCGGCTGGGCCGGCACCTGGGCCGCGGCTCCCGCGTCCGGCGTGCCGAACACACCCGACGGCTACCCGGGTTACTCGATCCGCAACGTCGTGCACACCAGCGTCGGCGGCGGGCGGGCCCGGATCCACCTCTCGAACGCCTTCGGCACCAGCGCCGTGACCTTCGGGCACGTCACCGTCGCGGTCGAGGCGACCGGGGCCGACGCCGTCCCCGGCACGCTGCGGTCGCTGACGTTCGGCGGTGCGCCCAGCGTCGTCGTCCCGAACGGCGCCGAGGTGCTGAGCGACCCGGTCGGCCTGCGGGTGCCGGCGGACGCCAACCTGCTCGTGACGACCTACGTGCCGGCGAAGTCCGGGCCGGTGACCTACCACCCGGCCGCGGCGCAGACGTCGTACTTCACCCGCGCCGGCGACTTCACCGCCAGCGAGTCGGGCGCGCCCTACACCGAACAGACGTCCGTGTGGCACTACGTGTCCGGCGTCGACGTCCAGGGTGGCGCCGAAGCCACCGTCGTGACGCTCGGCGACTCGATCACCGACGGCGTCGGCTCCACCACCGGGGCCAACCACCGCTGGCCGGACTACCTGGCCGACCGGCTGCACGGCCGCTTCGGCGTGCAGAACGCCGGCATCAGCGCCAACCGGCTGCTGCTCGACGTCCCGGGCAGCGGCGCGGGCCAGAACGCGCTCTCCCGGTTCGACCGCGACGTCCTCGGCGTCGGCGGCGTGCGGACGCTGATAGTGCTGGAAGGCATCAACGACATCCAGCAGGACCCGCACCAGACCGACCCGAACGCGATCACCTCGGCCTACCGCCAGCTGGTCGCGCAGGCCCACGCCCGCGGCATCCGGGTCATCGGCGGCACGCTCACGCCGTTCAAGGGCTGGGGCGTCTACAACGAGACCCTCGAAGCCACCCGCACCGCGGTGAACCGGTTCATCCGCACCAGCAACGTCTTCGACGCCGTGGTCGACTTCGACGCGGCGGTCCGCGACCCGGCCGACCCGCTCCGGATGCTGCCCGCCTACGACTCCGGCGACCACCTCCACCCCGGCGACGCCGGCTACGAGCGGATGGCCGCCGCGGTCCGCCTCGACCGGCTGTGATCATGCAGGATGACGGCCACTGGATCCGAGCCACACCACCGCACACGACCTCGGCGCGGCCTTCGGCCCATCGGCTGTCATCACCAGCGCACGACAAGGACCGACACCCACAACAAGCAGCGGCAGAACCCCCGCCCTACAAACAACTCCACCGCGGCAGGCCTACGACCCGGCCGACCCGCCGCGCTACTCCGACAACCCCGAGCCACCCCGGCCACCCCGGCGACGCCGGCTACGAGCGGATGGCCGCCGCGGTCCGCCTCGACCGGCTGTGATCACTCACGCGGGATGAAGGCCACCGCCACGAGACTGAGCACCGCCACCCCCACCAGGTAGAGCGATACCGACAACGACGTGCCCGTCGCGGTCTGCAGGGCCGTTGCGATCAACGGGGCGAAACCGCCGCCCAGTACCGCGCCCACGGCGTAGGAGAAGGACGCGCCGCTGTAGCGGAAGCGCGGCTCGAACAGCTCCGCGAACAACGCCGACTGGGGGCCGTACGTCGCGCCGAGGCCGATGTTCAGCACCACCACGGCGACGATCAGCCACACCGTCTGGCGGGTGTCGACCAGCAGGAAGAACGGGATCGGCCACACCACGAGCAGCACCGAACCCCAGAGGTACACCGGTTTGCGGCCGACGCGGTCCGACCACGCCGCCGTCACCAGGATGCTCACCAGCCACGTCACGCTGCCGACGATCACCACCACCAGCAACGTGGTGCGGTCGATCTTCAGCACGGAAGTGCCGTAGGACAACAGGTACGCGAGGAAGATGTAGCCGATCGCGGTGTTGGCGATGAAGCTCCCCGACGCCACCAGCAGCGCTCGCGGCCGTTCGCGGAAGACGTCGACCATCGGCCGCCGGCTGCGTGCTGCCGA
Source organism: Amycolatopsis sp. NBC_01307 (assembly GCF_035975215.1). Lineage (NCBI taxonomy): Bacteria > Bacillati > Actinomycetota > Actinomycetes > Pseudonocardiales > Pseudonocardiaceae > Amycolatopsis > Amycolatopsis sp. NBC_01307. The sequence continues at coordinate 3,626,373 of NZ_CP108403.1, forward strand.
GTCCCGCAGCTGAGCGAACACCGGGCTTTCCTCGATCCGCAGCCGGATCACCAGGCCGACGCCGACGAGCACGATGCTCAGCAGGAACGGCACCCGCCAGCCCCACGCCGCGAACTGCGCGTCGGTCAGCGATTTGCCGAGGACGAAGAACACCAGCTGCGCGAGGATCAACCCGGCTGGGACGCCGATCTGCGAGAACGCGCCGTAGCGGCCCCGCCGGCCCTCCGGCGCGTGCTCGACGGCCATCAGCGCCGCGCCGCCCCACTCGCCGCCCGCGCTCAGGCCCTGCAGCAACCGCAGCACGAGGAGCAGGATCGGGGCCCACACGCCGATCGCGCTGTACGTCGGGAGCAGGCCGACGCCGACGGTCGCCACGCCCATCAGGACCAGCGACAGCACGAGCATCGCCTTGCGGCCGATGCGGTCGCCGAAGTGACCCCACAGGATCCCGCCGACCGGGCGGGCCAGGAAGCCCACCCCGAGCGTCGCGAACGCGGCCAGCGTGCCGGACGCGGGCGAGAGCGTCGTGAAGAAGAGCTTGCCGAAGACCAGTGCGGTCGCCGTGCTGTAGATGAAGTAGTCGTACCACTCGATCGTGGTCCCGATGGCGCTGGCCACGGCGACCCGCCGCAGCTGCCCGGGCGCGGCGGGCACCGCCTGCGTGCTCACGAGCCGGCCATCGCGGCGACCGGCACCAGGTCCTCGGCGAGCAGGTCCATCAGCAGGCCGTCGTGCCAGCTGCCGTCCGGCCCGCGCTCGTAGGAGCGCATCGTGCCGACCGGCCGGAAGCCGAGTGCCTGGTAGAGCTTGATCGCGGACTTGTTGTCCGCGGCCGGGTCGATCACGACCCGGTGGTGCCCGCGCACGGTGAACAGGTGCTCGGCCAGCGCCCGGATGGCGTCCGAGCCGAGGCCGTGGCCCTGGAAGTCCGGGTGCACGGCGATGTCGATCCCGGCGTGCCGGTACTGCGGGTCGGCTTCCTCGAAGGCGAGCTCGACGCCGATCACGGTGTCCGTGCGGTCGTCGAGCTCGATGGCGTAGGTCGTGGTGCCCTCGTCGGGGTCCAGCAGATAGGACACCTGGGCGGCCACCGGCTCCTCGGCGTCGGCCCACCAGCGGGCGACATCGGGATGCGACAGGATCTCCTCGAACCGGGCGGCGTCCGTGACTGCGGCGGGCCGCAGCCGGACACGGCTTCCGGTGATCAGGCCGGTCATCGGCCCAGTGTCGACCCCCGGGCGCCCACTGTCGAGCAACACCGCCCGGCTGGCGGCCGGGCGGTACCGCCGTCAGTCGTCCATGTCGACGTCGGAACCCTGCCGCGGGCGCTTCGAAGGCCGGGAGTCGTCCGGGGAGTCCAGTGGCGAGTGCACCGGCTTCGAGCCGGACGGGCCCGCCACGGGCGGCGCGGCTTGCGGAGCACCCGGAGCCGGCTTGACCTCTTCCCAGGAGTGCCACGGGCCGCCCTGCTTGGCGAACCCGGGGTCGTTGCGGTCCCAGTAGGCGCGATCCGCGTTGTCGCTCGGGTGCGGGCTCTTGTACCGGTCCTCGTGCGCGCCACTGGCGTTGGAGCGTTCCTTGGACTCGATGCCGTGGTAGGTGCTCTCCTGGCGGTTGTGCTCCAGGTTCTCCTTGCGGGTCCGCCCCATCCCCTCCCGGTTCCAGTTCGAGCCCGCGGCCTCGTCGTGCCCGAGCACGCCGTTCTTGTGCCCCTTGATCTCGTTCCCGGACGTGCCGTTGTACGACTCCCCGGGCTGCTTCGTGTCGAAGCGCCGGTCCGGGTGCATCAGCCAGCTCTTGTCCGGCTTCTTCCCGGCCGGGACCGGCGACAGCGCCGCGTCCTTCCACAGCGGGAGCATGTTGCCGTGCTCGTGCTTGGGGTTCTCGTACCCGGCCGCGGTCCGCCGGTCGTACTTCTGCGCCCCGGTGGGCTTCTTCGCACCGTACTTCCCAGCCGGCGACATCTGCTGGTAGAGCCGGCCGCCCGGGGAATGCTCGGTGACGACGTTGCCCGGCACGTTCGTGTTGATCTTCAGGTTCGGCTTCCCGCCGGACCCTGAGCCGCTCGCGCCCTGCGTGCTGGTGCCGCCGTTGCCCGTGCAGCTCTGCGGGCCGAGGCCGAGCGGGTCGACCCACGCGTGCGGGTTCCCGACGTAGGCGTGCGGGTTGGGCCCGGCGCCGAGGCCGATCGGGTCGGGGCTGGCGTACCGCCCGGTGGCCGGGTCGTAGTAGCGGAAGAAGTTGTAGTGCAGCCCGCTCTCGGCGTCGGCGTACTGCCCGGCGAACCGCAACGGCGTGCCCGCCGCCGTGCGGGTCTCCTCGACGGTCTTGCCCCACAGGCTCAGCCGCGCGAACCAGGCGACGGCGCCGCGGTCGTCGACGAGCTCGGTGGGTGCGCCCGACGGATCGGCCACGACGAGGTGGAACTGCTCGCCGGCGAGCTCCTGCGGCGAGCGCAGCAGCCGGTCCCGCTGGATGAGCGGCTGGTGGGTGCCCGGTTCGTAGTCCCACACGGTGACCCGGGTGCCGGCGGCGTCCGAGTGGGACTGCTCGACGAGCACCTGGTCGTCCCAGGTGAACTCGACGCGTTCGGCCACCGTGGTGCCGTCCGCCTCGAGCCGTTCCTTGGCGATCCGCCTGCCGAGCGCGTCGTAGGTGTAGCGCCACCGGACGCCGTCCGGGGTGCGCACCCCGGCGAGCCGGTCCTGCGGGCCCCAGGTGTACTGCCAGGTCCCGCCGGCGCTCTCCCGGAGCACGAGCCGGCCCCGCTCGTCGTGGGTGAAGCGGGTCCGCCCGGCCGACTGGACCACCGAGCCGGTGAACGACCGCGGGCCGAGCGCGTCCTGGTCGGCCGTGGTCGGCCACACCGCGTCGGTGACGTTGCCCGCGACGTCGTAGGCGTAGCGCTCGGACCAGCGCGGCGCCTGCACGCCGACGACGCGGGCGCGCTGGTCGAGGGTGAAGCCGCGCGGGCCGGTGAGCCGGTCCTGGACGCCGGTCAGCGCGCCGTCGGGCCGGTAGGCGTAGGTGCGTTGCTGGCCGAGCTGCCCCGCCGCGCCGGTGATCGTCTGGGACTGCAGCCGCCCGTCCGGCGTCCACGTCCGGCCGATCGCCGCGCCCGAGTCGAGCGTGCGCCGGACCTCGCGGCCGGCGGCGTCGTGGTCGAAGCGCAGTGTCCGGCCGGGCGTGTGCACGGCGAGCGGCCGGTCGAGCGCGGTGTACTCCCAGACGCTCTCCGCGCCGGAGGGGGTCCGGCGCCGGACCCGGCGGCCCTGCGCGTCGTAGCTCGATTCCACGGTGCGGCCGCCGACGGTCTCGGCGGTGATCCGGCCGGCGGGGTCGCGCTGGTAGGTCACCCGGCCGCGGCCGTCGTCGGCCTCCAGCAGGTGCCCGAGGGTGCCGTAGGTGTACCGCGTGGTGACCGGGCCGCAGGTGTGCTCGACGAGGTTGCCGACGAGGTCGTAGCGGAAGGTCGTCGTCTCCCCCGCGTGCGTCCGGGCGGCCAGCTGGCCGGCGGCGTCGTAGCGGTAGTCCACTGTGGACCCGGTGAAGTCCGTCTCCCGCACCAGGTTCCCGGCCGCGTCGTACTCGTAGCGCCAGACGAGCCCCTGCTCGTTCGTGACGGCGGTGAGCCGCAGCCGCGTGTCGTAGGCGAACTCCACCCGGGTGCCGTCCGGGCGGATCTCGGCCGAGGGCAGGTCGAAGTGCGTCGACTCCCCACGGGTGACCGCCCCGGCCGCGTCGGTGTGCACGAGGTTGTTGCCCTCGCCGTCGAAGACCCAGCGCTCGACGGCGCCGGTCGCGTGCCGGTGCCAGGCGAGCCGGCCATCGACCGTGTACCCGAAGCGCTCCACACCGCCGAGCGGGTCGGTGACGGCGCTGACGCGGCCGAAGAGGTCGCGCTCGTAGCGCGTCACGCCGCCGAGCGGGTCCGTGGTCGCGACGGGCAGGCCGCTGGAGTCCGTCTCGACGCGCAGGGTGTTGCCCAGCGCGTCGGTGACGGCGGCGGTGTTGCCCCGGTCGTCGTAGGCGTAGCGGCGGACGGCGCCGGTCGGGTCGATCACCGCGGTGACGTTGCCGCGCTCGTCGTACTCCCAGCGCGTGATCACCCCGGGGGCTTCGGACATCGTCAGCGGCAGGCCGAACCGGTTGCGCTCGAAGCCGGTCTCGGCGCCGTCCGGCCGGGTGATGGTGGCGAGGTTGCCGGCGTCGTCGTAGGTGTAGGCGGTGGTGCGGCCCAGCGCGTCGGTCTGGCGCAGCAGGCGGTCGCGGGCGTCCCACTCGTTGACGATCGTGCCGCCGAGGGGGTCGACCTCCTTGACCACCTGGCCGGCGTCGTTCAGGTGGAACGCGGTGCGGTGCCCCAGCGAGTCCGTCGAGTAGGTGACGCGGTTCGCGGTGTCGTACTCCATCGTGCCGGTGAAGAACCCGCCGGCACCTTCGGTGCGAACGCAGCGTCCGTGCCGGTCGTAGGTGTAGCGGTACCACTCGCCGTTGCGGTCGGTCCAGGAGGTGATCCGCCCGGCCCCGTCGTAGGTGTACTGGAACGCGCGCCCGGAGGCGTTGGTCACCGCCGTCAGCCGGCCGTCGGTGTAGGCGTAGCGCATCAGCTCGACTTCGGTGCCGTCCGCGGCGACCGCGTGCAGCGCCGTGACCCGGCCGTCGGCGGTCTCCAGCCGGACGGCGTGTCCGCCGCTGTGCCGGATCTCCGCGGGCACGCCGTGCTCGTCGTGAACGAACTCGATCCGGTTCCCGCCCCGGTCGGTGACCGACCGCAGGGGCAGTTCCGCCGCCCCCGGCGCGAAGTAGAGGACGAGCTCCTGCCCGTAGTCCTCCAGCAGGTAGCCGCCGTCGTCGGCGCGGGTCAGCCGCCGCTCGGGTCCCTCGGTGGCGGTGGTCCACGTGCCGACCGTCGGGTGCGGGTACTTCTGGATCGTGCCGTCGGCCGCGGCGAAGGTGAGGCCGGTGTCGTCGACGGCGAGCCGCTGGTCCACTGTGGACACCCAGCTCGCGCCGAACCAGCGTCCGGCCCGGCGGGCCGAGAAGTGCGCCCGCTCGACCAGCAGCGGCAGCACGCCCAGGAACTCCGCGTCGACCTCGCTCATCACCATCTGGCCGGTGGAGACGTCGATCGGGTCGTTCTCGCAGCGCAGCTTGTCCGGCGGCCGGGGGTTGGGCTTCTCGTCCTTCAGCGGCGGCGGGCTGTCGGTGCCCTTGCCACCGCCCTTGCCACCCGAGCCGGGGCCGTCCACCCCGCGCGACCCCGTCGGGCCGTCGGGCGTCGGGTCGGGGCTCTTCAGGGTGTTGTCCGGACCCTTGGACGCGGGCGGCGGATCGGTCTTGGCCGGCGGCGCGTCCGCACCCGAGGAATGCGTACCGTCGCCGTCACCCTTCGCACCGGACGGCGACGTGTTCCCATCACCCTTCGGCGCCGGCGGCGGATCCGTCTTCGCCGGCGGCGCATCCGGCCCACCCTTACCCTTCGGACCACCCAGATCCTTCGGATTCCCCTTGATGTCGATCTTGTTCGGCGGCGGAGAAGCCTTACCCGGCTTGATCTTCCGCAACGCCTTCGCCGCATCCGAGAACAGATCACCCGCCCGCTTCAGCAACGGAACCAGCGCCTTCAACGCCGTGACGAGCCGCTTCACCAGATCCGCGATCTTCGACGCCGTCTTCGCCACCGCACCGATCACCTGCGGCACAACCCAGGTGAGCCCGATACCCAGCGTGAACACGACCTGGAGCGCCCAGCTGATCAAGTGCCCGATCAGCTCCGCGATGATGTCCCGCACCAACGCCCGCACCGCGGCGACGACCTCACCGGCGGTCTTCACGCCACTGGAAGCGCCTTCACAACCCTTCTGCGCCGTGTTCAGCAACGTCACCGTGTCATCAGCGCGCTGCCGGTAGCTGTCGCCAGCGGGCCCGGTCCAGGACGCGGTGTCGGCCTTGACCATCCCGGTCAAGTCCTCGCCGATGCTGCCCAGCTCGGTCGCGATGTTCTTCCACGTCTCCGACTGCGCCGCGATCTCATCCGCGTTGCCGGTCAGCCCGTTGAGCGCTTCCTTCAATGGGCCGACGTGCTCCATCAGCCACCCGACACCGGCGGCGAGGACCGCCCCGAACGGGTCCATCGCCATCGACAACGCGTCCAGCGCGGTCCCGACGGCACCCATCGCGACGGAGGCCCAGTCACCCGACTCGATCGCGGACTTCAGATCGGCCGCCGACTCCAGCAGCGACACCCCCGAGTAGGCCTTGGTCGAGTCCTTCGTCTCCGCGACCAGCGGGTTCGCCACTGAGTGACCTTCCTCGTGTCCAGGGGCGAATCAGTTCACCACGGGTTGTTGTCCTGCTCGTCCGGGTCGGCGCCCGGCCGGCGGCCCGGCGGCGGCGAGGTCTGCGGGCCCGGCGGCGCCGGCGGGGTGCCGGTGCCGCCGGCCGCCGGGGCGGGCGGCACGGGCGGCGGGACCGGAGCCGGCGGCGCGGCCGGGTCGTCGGGCTCGTCCGGGTCGGGGAACCGGCCGCGGAGCGAGTCGAGCATGAGAGTGCGGGTGTCGCGGTCCTCGTCGCCGAGGTTCTCGGCCATCACGCCGGCCACGCGCTCGGCGATGCCGGACTGCGCGCGGCGCATCGTGGTGAGGATCGCCCGCGACAGCTCTTCGAGGGGGAACGACTTGACCTTGTTCGAGAACGTCAGGTCGGTGACGGTGCCGTCCGCGCCGACGGTGACGCTGACCGCGCCGTCGCCGCTCGTGGCGGTCAGCCGCAGCCGCTCGGTCTCCGCCTGGGCCGCCTGGTAGCGCTCGGCCTTGGCCGCGAACCCGGCCGCCCAGTCGTCCATCCGGCGGATCGTCTCGTCGGGGTCCCGCATCAGGTCCCCGAGCCCGTTCGAGCCGTTCGGGCTCGTCATCAATTCACCCTCGCTTCAGCTTCTCGCGGCGCGGCCGCGAGCTGACGCTCGAACGGCTGCTTGTTGCCCTCTTCACCGTCGCGGTAGGACTGCGCGGCCGTCCGGACGTTGTCCGAAAGGCCCTGCACACCCTCCACCGACGCCTTCAGCGTGTCCTGCGCCTGCTCACCCGTCGGACGGATGATCGGCGGCAGGAACGCGCACAGCAGCCCGTACGCGTGGTCCGACATCGCCGAGTCGGACGCGGAGACCGCCGTGTTCAGCCGGTCCACCAGGCCGTCGACGTGACTCGCGTGCGCGACCAGGTCGTCCGGTTCGACCTCGAAGCCGCCCGCCGTCATGTGCTCACTTCCAATCCTGGTTCTTCCAGTCGCCGATCACCGGCGGCGCCACGACCTGCTCGCCGTCGAAGAAGTTCGGGTCGTCGTTCTCGACGTAGTCGGCCGACTTGTGTTCCTTGTCGTCTTCCTTCTTGCCGCCCTTGGCACCGGCGCCCATGCCGCCCATGCCCGGGGAGCCCGGCGCCCCGGCCTTGCCGCCGGCCGCCGCGTTGCGCGCCGCCATCGCCTCGGCCTCGGCGGCCGCACCCGACGCGGCACCGCCGCTGAGGTTGCCCGCCCCGGTGCCGCGCAGGCCCGCGCCGCCGGCCCCGGCACCGCCGGTGCCCGAGCCGCCGATCCCGCCGAGGGACCCGCCCCCGGCGCCGGAACCGCCGCCGATGCCACCAAGGCCACCGAGGCGGCTCGCGATGCTCTCGCCGTTGATCCCGCCGCCGCGGCCGATGGTCGGCATCTTGCCGAGCCCGCCGCTGCCGCCGGAGCCGCCGCCCGGGATGCCGTTGCCGCCGAGCCCGCCGCCCGTGGGCAGGCCGGTGATCGGGTCGATGCCGGGCGGGGTGAAGCCGCCGCCCAGGCCGCCGCCGCGGATGCCACCGCTGCCGCCGCCCGGGATGTCGGGCACGGAGAACGACGGCGGGGTGTACCCGCTGCCGCCGCCGGTGCCGCCACCACCGCCGATGCCCGAGGGGGTGAAGCCGGACGACGACGTCGAGTCGCCGCCGCCGGGGATCGAGGAGCCGGGGATGCCCGCGCCGCTGAAGCTGCCGCCGCCGGGGGTCTCCGGCATGTCGAAGTTGGGCGGGGTGAAGCTCCCGCCACCGCTGCCTGACCCGCCCGCGCCGCTGCCGCTGCCGCCACCGCCCGGGATGCCCGCGCCGGAGAAGCCGGAGCCACCCGAGCCGGAGCCGCCGCCAGGGATGCCCGCGCCGCCGTACCCGCCGCTGCCGCCGGCCCCGCTGCCGCCCGCTCCGCCGCCGATCGGCCGGCCGGTGGCCGGGTCGATGGGCAGGCCGGTGGCCGGGTCGATCGGGAAGCCGGTGGCCGGGTCGATGGCGGGCGCGCCGTTGGCCGAAGCGGCCGGGAGGCGCGCCAGCGACGGGTCGGTGCTGCCGTTCGGGTCCAGCTGCCCGTTGGGGAGCGTGCGGCCCATCAGGCCCTGCGACGACCCGCCGGACGACTGGGGGGTGCCCAGGGTGCGCGCGCTCGCCGTCGCGGTCGGCAGCTTCGGCGGAGCCGGGAACTTCGGCGTCGCGACCGCGCCGGCGATGGTCTGGTCGTACTGGGTCATGATCTGCGCCGCGTGCTCGCGCGCGACCTGCTGCGCCCGGTAGGTCTGGATCGCCTCGCCGGCCGCCGACGCGTACTGCACCGGGTCGGTCATCGACTGCAGCTTCTGGTTGGTGGCCTGCAGGTCGAACTGCACCGGCGGGTTCGCGCCCATCTGCCGCTGCGTCTCGTTGAGCGCCTGGGAGTGGATCTCCTGCTGGCGGCCGGCGAGCGTCGCGCCCTGCGCGGTCGCGCCCAGCCACTTGCCGACGCCGGCGAGGTGCTCGCGGACGGCGTCACCGGCGTCGCCCTGCCAGTTGCTCGTGCTCGCGGTGATCGAGTCGGCCAGGTTCTTCTGGTGGGTGCCGAGGTCGTTGCCGACCTGCACCCACTCCTCCGACGTCTCCGCGACGGTCGCCGGGTTGGCGTCCAGCGTGATGGCATCGTTCATCTGCTCGTGACTGGCGTTGCTCCACAGCATGTGCGGCGGCTCGCCGGTCTCGCGCATGGACAGGCCCTCGTCGAGCCCGTTCTTCGAGTTGTCCAGGTGCTGCTGGTACAGCTCCTGGATCTTCTGGTCGCGCAGTACCGGGTCGACGGCCGGGCCGAGCCAGCCGGCCCGGATCTCGTCGTCGATCTGCTGGGTGGCCATCGCGCGGATCTCGTCGCCCGAGGGCGTGTCGTCGGTCTTCAGCGGCCCGACGTAGTACTTCGACGACGAGTCCGCCGTCGGGTCGTACAGCGGGCTGCGCCGGTTGTAGTCCGGGGACGACGGGTCCGACACGGACTCGGCGGTGGGTGCCACGGTCTCCCTCAGCTCTGGTCGGCGGACGGGAGTGCGACGAGCGTGGCCCGTGTCTCCTCTTCCCGCGTCTTGTAGTTCTGCTTCGCCAGCTTGATCGCTTCGATGTAGGTCGGGAACTCCTGCCGCGCGGCCTGCAGCTGGGTGACCAGGCCGTGGTCGTCGGCCGCGGTGTTCACCATGTGGCCGGAGACCCACAGGCCGACCGCGGTCCGGCTGAGCGCCGGCTTGTCGTGCAGGCGCTGCAGCGCCGACCAGCGCGCTTCCAGCGACTCGAGCACGCCTTCGAGCGACTCGATCAGCCGGTTGCCGGTGGTGTCGTCGACCGCGAAGCTGCCGCTCTCGGCGAGCCGCTTCAGCTGGGCGCCGGCGAGGCCGACGCGGACCGCGGACATCGCCTGCAGCTGCGGGGTCTCCGCGGCCTGGAACTGCTGGGTCGCTTGCAGCGCGTCGGTGGTCGCCGCCGTCACTTCGTCGGTCATCAGGAGGGTTCCTTCCCGGGTCAGTAGACCGCAGCGATCGCGTCGCGGATGGCGCGGGCCAGCTCGGCGCGGCCCGCGGGCACGTACTCGGCCGTCAGCTCACCGGCGTCGCCGCTCTTGGTGCGCACGAGGTAGCGGCCGTCGGCGGTGTCCAGCCAGCTCAGCGGGTCGCCCGCGAGCCGCTCGCCGCGACGGCTCTGCGCGGTGACGGCGATGTGACCGCCGCCGAGGCGCGGTTCGGCGAGCACGCGCTCCAGCACGGCGACGTCGGACGACGGCCGGGCCGGAGGGCGGCGGCCCGGCCGCACCACGGCCTTGACCTCGATCATGCCGAAGGCGTCGGTCTCTTCTTCGTCGAACTCCGCGTCGGCGCGCCGCTTGGCCGTCATCGCCGAGACCTCGCGGCCGGCGGCGCGGTGCACGACGTGCCTGCCGGTCGTCGCGGCGGGCGCCGGGGGCAGCACGCCGGTGACGACCTCGACCAGGTCCTCGTCCGCGAAGAGCGAGAACAGCAGCTCGTCGGTGTCCGGGGCCTGGGTGATGCCGAGCGCCTGCGCGCCGTCGGTGACCACGAGGACGGCGACGTCGGCGCCGAGGCCGTCGATCCCGCTCACCGCGACCGACACGCGCGGGCTGGCCAGCAGCTCGAAAGCCGTGCGCACGCCCGGGTGCAGCTCACCCGACACCGAAAGACGCCGCTCCTCGAGCGCGTCGTAGACCTGCCGGGCGACGTGGACGAACCGCACCGGATCGGCCGGGAGGTACCCGGCCCGCAGTGGGTACCGCCGGACGTCGCCACCGGTCGCCTGCCCGACCACCAGGGCTTCCACGACCTCGAGGACGAACTCGAACCTGTCCGCCATTTCCCCTCGCCTGATTCCACTCAGTCAACCGCAAACGCCGGACATCCAAGACGTCAAACCTTCAAGCAAGTTCCCTTACGAAGAGTAGCAGTGCCGCATGATCGCGGTTCGGCACCGCCACCCGGATGCCCGAAAGACCACGATCCCTGTCCTGGGCGGGCAAGGGGCCCACAGTGGCCGTATCACCCGATGCGGTGGTTGTGCACGCGGAGCTGCAGAGTGATGAGATCCAGCAGGGGCACGGAAACGCCCAGCTCACGGGCACGCGCGGTGAGATCGCCGAAGATCTGGTCTCCCTCGACCGAGTGACCGCCGAGAAGGTCGCGATACAGCGAAGAACCACCCGTTCCGGGGTCGGTCACCGTTCGGCGTGTCGCCGCCAGATCCGCAGCGGGCACGGGATATCCGGCGGCTTCGGCGACGGCCGCGGCCTCCGCCACGACGGCCTCGGCGAACGCCGCGCCACCGGGCACCGCGACGACGTCACCGGTCGTGCCGCGCATCAGGCTGTTCACCCCGCCGATCGACGCGATGAACACCCACTTCGCCCACATGGCCCCGGTGATCGCGTCGTCGCGGGCCGCCGGGAAGCCCGCGCCGGTCAGCGCCGCGTCCACGTCGGACAATCGCGGCGGGACGGGTTCGACGCGCGCGCCGTAGGTCAGGTTCTGCAGCGGCCCGAGCCGCCGGATGTCGCCGTCGTCGTCCACCGTGGTCACGACTTTCGCGACACCGCCCAGAACCGCCGCGTCACCGAAGCGCGCGGCGAGGGCGTCGATGTGCGCCATCCCGTTGAGGAACGGCAGAATCAGCGTTCCCGGGCCGACTGCGGGCGCGAAATCGTCGATGGCGCTCGTCAGCGCGGTGGCCTTCACCGCGAGCAGCACGAGGTCGTAGGTTTCTTCCAGGGCCCCGGTTTCCACCAGCGGCGGGTCGAGCACGGTCTCTTCGCCGAGCCCGACGATCCGCAGCCCGCGCTGCCGCAGCAGCTTCGCCCGCCCGGGCCGGACGAGGAACGTCACGTCCCGGCCCGCCTGCAGCAGCCGGCCGCCGAAGTACCCGCCGGTCGCACCGGCACCCACCACCAGGATCCGCACGTCGTCCACGCCCACGACGCTACGCCGCGCGGGTGCCGGGCCGCCGCCATCCCGACGGGTGGCCGGCGGTGGGACTCGCCACACCGCTCCCCCGCGGCCCGGCCGGTCGGCGCGCCTCGCAGGTGCGGTGATCCGGCCCGCCGCACCATTTCCGGCGGCCGGGCAATTCGCTTCGCCACGCGAACCGCGCCGGACCCCGTAAACCGCAGTCGCGGACCCGGCCGAGCCCGGATTCCGTGACGGTGACCCGCTGTCACCACGCAACCCGCCGGCGCGGCGGCCACAGCGTCCGCACAGCAAGACACAGCGAACGGACAGGTGGAATCCGCTGCCGAACGGGCCCCGCGAGGCGTTGACCAGGCATGGGAAGACCGATCCGGGACCTGGGCCTCGCCGCCGCGCTCGCCGCGACCCTGCTCGTGGCGGCCTGCGGCCAGGTGGTCACGCCCGCCGCGCAGAGCACCACGACGGCCCCGGATCCGCCGCAGGACACCGAGGTCGGGCCACCGGCGCCGAGCACCACCGCGGTCCCCTACCCCGACCTCTCCGGCGTCGCGGGCGGGGTCGCGGACGCCGTGACCGCCGCCTCGCGCGGCACCGATGTCGGGTTCGTCCTCTTCGACCGGGAGTCCGGAAAGGAACTGGCCTCGCTGGACCGTGACACGCCGTACTACACGGCTTCGGTGGTGAAGCTGCTGATCGCCATCGACGAGGTGCGCGGCACCGACGGCGGCTGGGCGCTCCCCGACGCCGGCACGGTCGACGACCTGACCGACATGCTCGCCGGCAGCGACGACGCGATCGCGTCGGAACTCTGGGAACGCAACGGCGGCAACGAGATCGTCACCCGCACCGCGGGCCTGATCGGTCTCACGCACACGACCCCGCCGGCCGACCCGACCCAGTGGGGCATGGCGAAGACGAGCGCCGCCGACGTCGTCGCGACCTACGAGTTCCTCGAGGACACCGTGCCCGACGACGTCGCGCAGCCGCTGCTCACCGCGCTCGGTGACGCCCGCAACCCCGCCGACGACGGCTGGGACCAGTACTTCGGCATCCCCGACGGGCTGCCTGGGACGTCGTGGCAGGTCAAGCAGGGCTGGATGATCCTGCGCGACGCCCTGGTCCTGAACACCACCGGCGTCGTCAACGACCGCTACGTCGTCGTGCTGCTGACCCGGCAGCCGCCGGTCGGCTCGGCGAAGGGCCGCGCCGCCGTGACCGCGGGGATCACGACGCTCGCTCCCCTGCTGAAGCAGCTGAGCGCGACGTGACGTCACGGGCGCGGTCGATGTCGGGGCCGCGGTAGAGCCGTTCCGGGATCCGGGCCAGCGTCGACGGGTGGACCTGCGGGCCGAGGCCGTAGAGCTTCTGGAAGCTCATGATGAGCGGCCGCCAGGCGTCCGGGTCGATGCGGTCGTCGCCGCCGGGCAGGCGGATGTCGTCGTGCACGAACACGCGCTGCACTCGCACCTCGATCGCGACGATCCCGCCGCGCTGCCGCTCGTCGGCGTCCGCGACCGGGTGCACGGCCTCGACGACCGCCTCCATCGCCACCGGGCATTCGGCGACGCGCGGCGGCGCCACGGTCTCCGACGTCACCGGCGTCAGCCCGGCCCGCTCGAACTTCTCCGCGAGGTGGAAGTAGCCGCGCTGCCGCTTCCCGGGCGGCACGGGGTCCGAGCCGGTGGTCATGGCGAGCCGGTCGACGTGCGCCGCGAGCGCGTCGGAGGGCAGGTTGAGCACGCATTCACGGGTGCGCAGCAGGTTGTGGGTGGTGTGCGAGCGCGCGCTGAGCCCGAGCATCGCGCGCCAGCCGAGCCAGAACGCCGACGACATCGGGGCGAGGTTGGCCGAGCCGTCCTCGTTGGAGCTGGAGATCAGCACCACGGGGGTGCCGAAGTAGAGGATTCCGGGCTCGATGGCTGAATGCGCAAGGGTTTCCGTCTTCACGCCGTCCATCGTCCCGCCCGGCCCACTCCCCACGCTGGCGGGAATCGGCCGTCGCGATCACCCACGCCCGAAGTCCGTGAATGCCACATTCACGGACACTGTGTCCCTCGATGTGGCATTCACGGACTTGACCGTCAGGAGCGGGCCGCAGCTTGAGTGAGGGCGCGGCGGGTGAGGACGCGCGCGAGGTGGCGGCGGTACTCCGCCGTCGCGTGCGGCTCGTCCGGCGGGTTCGTGTCCTCCGCCGCCAGGGCCGCCGCGTCCTCGATGGACGCGCCGGACGCCAAGGCCGCTTCGGTCGCCGACGCGCGCAGCGGGACGCCGGCCATGTTGACCAGGCCCACCTTGCCGCCGACCACGGCCACGCCGACCATCGCCCAGTCGAGCGCGCGGCGGGTGAACTTCTCGAAGCCCCAGCCGAGACCCGTCTGACGCGGCAGCCGGATCTCCGTCAGCAGCTCGTCCGGCTCCAGCGGCGTCGTGAACGGGCCGAGGAAGAACTCCGACGCCGGGATCCGGCGCTCGCCCGCCGGGCCGCGCGCGACCAGCACGGCGTCCGACGCCAGGATCGCCGCCGGGAGGTCGGCCGCGGAGTCGGCGTGCACCAGGGAACCGCCGAGGGTGCCGCGGTGGCGGACCTGGCGGTCGCCCACCTCCCCCGACGCGTGCGCCAGCAGCGGCGCGTGCTCCCGCAGCACCGGGTCCTGCTCCAGGTCGCTGTAGCGCGTGAGGGCGCCGATGACGACGTCGCCGCCGTCCAGCCGGACGTAACGCAGCTCGTCGACCGGCCCGATGTCCACCAGGTACTCCGGCGCGGCCAGCCGCAGCTTCATCAGCGGCAGCAGGGAATGCCCGCCGGCCAGGACCTTGGCGTCGTCGCCGTGCTCGGCCAGCCGGGCCAGCGCCTCGTCCACTGTGGACACGCGCTCGTAGCGGAACTCGGCGGGGATCACCGGTCCACCTCCTGACCCGAAGCGTCCATCACGGAGCTGACGATGTTGTGGTAACCCGTGCAGCGGCACAGGTTCCCTTCCAGTCCGACACGCACCTCTTCGCGCGTCGGCTTCGGATTGTCCGCGAGCAGCGACACCGACGCCATGATCATCCCCGGGGTGCAGAACCCGCACTGCAGGCCGTGCTGCTCCCGGAACGCCCGCTGCACCGGGTGCAGCTCGCCGTCCGCGCCGGCCAGTCCTTCGACGGTGGTGACGGCGTGGCCGTCGGCCTGCGCGGCCAGCACCGTGCACGACTTGACCGACTCGCCGTCCAGCAGCACCGTGCAGGCGCCGCACGACGTCGTGTCGCAGCCGATGTTCGTGCCGGTGAACCCGGCCGTGTCGCGCAGGAAGTGCACCAGCAGCGTCCGGTCCGGCACCTCCTCGGCCACCGGCCGTCCGTTGACCTCGATCGAGACCTTCACCGTTCGTTCTCCTTGCGCGCGTCTTCGATAGCGGCCCAGACCCGGATCGGGGTCGTGGGCATGTCCAGGTGCCGGACGCCGCGCGTGGCCAGCGCGTCGACCACGGCGTTGTGCACCGCCGGCGTCGAGCCGATCGTCGCCGCCTCGCCGATCCCCTTGACGCCCAGCAGGTTCCGGTCGGTCGGGGTGGCCATGTCGACGAGCTCGAAGTCCGGCAGCTCGACGGCCGTGATGAACGAGTAGTCCGCCAGCGTCGCGGTGGTCGGGTTGGCGTCCTCGTCGTAGGTGACGACCTCCATGAGCGCCTGCGCGGCGCCCTGGCCGAGCCCGCCGTGGCGCTGGCCGCGGAAGGTCAGCGGGTTGACGATCGGGCCGGCGTCGTCGACGGCGATGATCCGCCGCAGCACGACCTTGCCGGTCTCGGTGTCGACCTCGACGACGGCGAGGTGCGCGCCGAACGGGAACGTCGGCTTGCCGCCGCCGAACCAGACGTCCGCGGTGAGCTTGCCGTCCCCGGCGGTTTCGGCGACCTGCGCCCAGCTGAGCACCGCGCTCGACGGCGCGCCGCGGACCTGCCAGACGCCGCGCTCGACGTCCAGCTCCAGGTCGTCGGCCGACGCTTCCAGCAGGTCGGCCGCCAGTTCGCGGGCCTCGGCGATCACCTCGTCGGCCGCCTGCCGGATGGCCGACCCGCCGAGCTGCAGCGAGCGGGAGCCGAACGTGCCGATCGCCTTGGGCACCTCGTCGGTGTCGCCGTGGCGGACCGTGATCTTCTCCAGCGGCACGCCCAGGCGGTCCGACAGCAGCATCGCCAGCGACGTGCCGAGGCCCTGCCCGTGCGGCGAGCTGCCGGTCCAGGCGACGACCGAGCCGTCCGGGTGGATGTCGACGCGGCCGCTCTCGCCACCCCCGTCACCGCCGGTGATCTCGACGTACGCGGCGATCCCGAGGCCCAGCTCGACCGGGTCGCCGGCGTCCCGCCGTCGCTGCTGCTCGGCGCGGAGCTCGGCGTAGCCGCCCGCTTCGAGCACCTTGTCCAGCGCCGTCGCGTACTCACCCGAGTCGTAGGACGCGCCGGTCGGCGTCTGGTACGGGAACTCTTCGGGCCGGATGAAGTTGACCCGGCGGACCTCCGCCGGGTCCAGCCCGATCTCGGCGGCGAAGACGTCCATCGCCCGTTCGAGCGCGGCCGTCGCCTCCGGGCGGCCGGCGCCGCGGTAGGCGGCGATCGGGGTGGTGTTGGTGACGACGCCGCGGCTGCGCGTCTCGACCGCGGGGAACCGGTAGACGCCGACGGCCATCAGCTCGGTGAGCGTCGGCAGGAACAGCGTCCGCGGGTAGGCGCCGGCGTCCTGGACGACGTCGAGGCGGTACGCGAGCACCGTGCCGTCGCGCTTGCCGCCGATGGTGACGGTGTTCTGCTGGGCGCGCCCGTGGGTCATCGACGTCAGGTTCTCGCTGCGCGTCTCGATCCAGCGCACCGCGCGGCCGATCCGCTTGGCGGCCCAGCCGAGGACGGTCGCCTCGGGGTCCGCGCCGATCTTCGCGCCGAACCCGCCGCCGACGTCCGGGGCGATGACGCGCACCCACTCCTCGCCGACGCCGAGGCTGCCGGCCAGCTGCGACCGGGCGATCTGGGCGTTCTGCGTGGACAGCCACGCGGTGAGCCTGCCGTCCTCGCCCCACACGCACGACGCGCCGCGAACCTCGAGCGGCGCGGGGGCGACGCGCTGGTTGACGATCGTCTGCGTGACGACGGCGTCGCAGCCGTCGAAGAGGGCGTCGTCGAACTCCTCGGCGCCGTGGACCTGCATGACGTTGCTGCCCGTTTCCGGGTACAGCAGCGTTTCCCCGGCCAGCGCGGCGTCGATGGTCGCGACGGCGTCGAGCGGGTCGTAGTCGATGTCGACCAGCTCGGCCGCGTCGGCCAGCTGGTAGCGCTCCTCGGTGAGGACGAGCGCGACGGGTTCGCCGACATAACGGACGATTCCGTCGGCCAGCCACGGTTCCTTCACCGGTCCGGCGTCGTGCGGCGCGAGCCCGAGGTCGGCGGCGGTGAACACGCCGAGCACCCCGGGCGCCGCGAGCGCCTCGCTGACATCGATGCCGCCGATCCGCGCGTGCGCGATGGGACTGCGCACGAACACCGCGTGTGCGGCACCGGAAAGCGCTTCCTCCCGCAGATCGTCGACGTAGGTCCCGCCCGCGGTGATCAAGTTCTGATCTTCTTGGCGGACCACCCTGGTCCCGACAATGCTCATCTGGTCTCCTGCTCGCCGATACCCGCCCGATCATGCCCTCTCCGGCGGTCCGGCGGCAGCATGGATCTAACCGAAGGCCTGCCAGCCGAGGACGACCGCCAGCACGAGCCCGGCGACGCCGATCCCGATCCGCAACGGCGTCGCGGGCAGGTGCCGCACGATCGTCGCGCCGAGCCACGCCCCGCCGAGGGAGCCGAGGCAGACGGCGAGCGCGGCCGTCCAGTCGACCTTGCCGGTCACCGCGAACACGAGCGCGGCGAGCAGGTTCGCCGACCCGGTGACCAGGTTCTTCGCCGCGTTGGTCCGGGCCAGCGGCTGGCTCCACACCGACACCAGCAGCGCCAGCATGAGCACGCCCGCGGCGGCGCCGAAGTAGCCGCCGTAGATGCCGATGACGAAGGCGAACGCGCCGGTCACCGGCCTGAGGCCGTGGTGCTCGGCGCCTTCGGCCAGCCGGCGCAGCCGCGGGCCCACCATGAGCACCACCGACGCCCCGCCGATCAGCCACGGCACGATCACGGTGAAGGCGTCGGCCGGCGTCACCAGCAGCACGACGCCGCCGACCGCGCCGCCGATCGTGGTGATGACGCAGAGCGGGAGGATCCGCTCGCGCTGCCCGGCGAGCTCGGGCCGCGCCCCGGCGGCCCCGCCCGCGGTGGTGCCGAGCATGGCGACGGTGTTGGTCACGTTCGCGACGACGGGCGGCAGCCCGGCGGCGAGCAGCGCGGGGTAGGACACGAGCGACGCGAGCCCGGCGGTGGCCCCGGTCAGCCCGGCACCGACCCCGGCGAGCACGAGCAGGAGCAGCACGCCGGGGTCCGTGATCACGTTGTCATCTCAACACGCCCCGGCCCGCACCCGGCGGTGAGCTTGCTCCCACCGTTCACGTCCGTGAATGCCCCATCCACGGACACTTGGTCCCTCGATGGGGCATTCACGGACTTCCCAGGTCACCCGCGACCGAGCGGCGCGAGTATAGGGCGTTATACGAATTACCTAGGCCTTGTCCGAAACCGGACGAGATCGGCCGCCGGGGTTGCCCTCGGCGGCCGGGCCGTCCCAGAATCGCCGCGATGACAAGGTTGTCAGAGAGCGGAGGCCGGACCATGGGCGAGCTGAACCGGCGACGGGCCCTCGGCCTGCTGGGTGCGGGCAGTGCGGCGGCGGTGCTGGCCTCCGGGCTGCTGCCGGGTGTCGCCGAGGCGGGCCCGGCGGGCGGGGCACCGAAGAGCGGCCCGCCGGACGCCGTCGCGGCGACCTACCTGCGGGTCCTGCTCCGGCACACGCGCTGGGCCGAGGCCCAGTTCGACAAGACGGCCGGGATCTACCCGGCCACGGACTTCACCTTCGCTGTCGTCCTCGGCAACGCCCTGCTGCTGACCCGCGACGGCTACGACGCCGCCGTCGCCGGGGTCGACCAGGCCACCCTGAAGACGCACACCCTCGACACGATCAAGCACTTCGCCGCGTCGAACCTGCTCACCGGCGGGACCGAGTGGGGCCGGCGGCTGTTCTTCGACACCACCTTCCAGTCGTACTTCCTGCTCGCCTCGCGTCTGCTGTGGACGGACCTGGACGCGGCCACGCGGGCGAACGTCGAGCGCATCACCACCGAACAGGCCGCCTACACCACCGCGCTGGGCACCAAGGACGACCCGACGTCCGGCGGCTGGACGCCCAACGGCCTGCTCGGCGGGCACGTCGGCGACACCAAGCTCGAGGAGATGGGCGTCTACGCCCAGTCCCTCGCCCCCGCCCTCGCCTGGGCCCCCGGTGACGCCCGCGCCGCCGCCTGGCGGGACGCCTTCGGGTCGTGGAGCCGCAACGAAGGCGGGCTGCCGGCCGCCGACCTGGCCAACCCGCGGCTCGTCGACGGTCACCCGATCAACGCGAACACCGCGACCAACCTCTACGACACGTTCCTCGTCGAGAACCACGGCTCCTTCGGCCCGCACTACCAAGAGGAGCTGTGGCGCACGTCCGGCCGCAACTCGATGCACTTCCTGCTCGCCGGGAAGCCGCTGCCCGAGGTGCTCACCGCGCAGCCGAACGGCGAACTGCTCTGGCGCACCATGCTGCTGATGACCAGCGACGCCGGCGAGCCGCTGATGCCGATGGTCGCCGACCGCGAGCACCTCTACGGCCGCGACGTCATCCCGCTGGCCTTCCGCGCGCAGGTGCTCGGCGACCGGTACGCCGCCCGCGCCGAGACCGACCTGGCCGCGCGGCTCGAGCCGTACCAGGCCTACGCGCCCGCCGACCGGATCACGAAGTTCTCCGGCGAACCGAAGTACGAGCCGGAGGCGCGGGCCGAGGTCGCCATCAGCTACCTGCTGCACGAGTGGCGCGCCGCGCACGGCGGCCCGGTCGTCCCGGTGAGCGGGACGGAGTTCGACGCGCACGCCGCCGGCGTCGCCGACTTCGGCGCCGGGCCCGGGCTGCTCGCCCACCGCTCCCCCGCCGCCTGGGCCGCGACGGTGAGCAAGGCGGGCTTCGTCAAGTTCGCCTGGCAGCCCCACCACGACGACTGGCTGTTCGCGCTCGGCGGTGCGACGCCGATGCTGCTGCCCGCGTCGAACCTGGCCGTCCGCGAGCGTCACGCCACGACGTGGACGCGGGTCCGGGACGGCTTCGACGGCACCTTCGGCGTGCTGCGCTTCGACACCGGCTACGCCGCGTTCGCCACCCTGCCGACCGGTGCCGCGGTGTACGCGAGCACCGGCATCGGCGGCGGCGAAGGCGCGTTCACCGTCTACAACCTGGCCATGCCCGGCGTTCCCGGACTGGACGGCGACCGCACCTACACCGCGGCCGAGGGCAAGGTGACGGTGTCCGCGCAGGACGCGCCGGCCGGCGGCCCCCGGACCGACGACCTGAGCTTCGCGCCCGTCACCGCCCGGTTCGTCCGGATGCTCGGCGTCCGCCCGGATCCGGCGTACGGCTATTCGCTGTACGCCTTCGAGGTCCACGACGGCACCGGCCCGGACCTCGCGCTCGCCGGCACCGCGTCGGCGTCTTCGGCCACCGCGGGCAAAGAGGCGAAATACGCCATCGACGCCAATGCGACCACCCGCTGGGCGGTGTCCACATCGGACCGGCCGCGCGCGGACAGCTGGCTCGCGGTCGACCTCGGCGCGGCGAAGGCGTTCGACCGCGTCGTCCTGAGCTGGGAAGCGGCCGCCGGACGCGGCTACCGCGTCGAGACGTCCGCCGACGGTTCGGTCTGGACGCCGGTGGCGAGCTACCCGAAGCCCGCGCTGAGCAGCACCCGCGGCTGGCTCGACGTCGACGGCCGGGCCGGGCTGGTCGTGTCCGGGCCGAACCCGCTCACCGTCGTCGGCACCAGCGTCACGCTCTCGGACGGCCCCGCCGCGCCGCTGCTGGCCGAGCTGTACCCCGGCACCGCGGGCCTGGCGAAGCTCGCCGGCCGCGCTCGCGCGAGCACCACCGCGGCCGCCGTCCGCGCCAGCGTCACCGACGGATTCCTCGTGCTGGCCAACCTTTCCGCCGCCGCGACGACCGGAACGGCGAACCTCCCGCAGGACCGTTCGGCGCTCCGGCTGTACCGCGGCGAGCAGGTCGTCACCGCGGCGGGCACCGCGTTCACCTTCACGCTCGCGGCCGCCGAAGGCCGGATCGAACCGCCGCGGTTCACCCTGCGCGGCACGTTCGGCCGCGCGATCCCGACCGGGCTCAAGGCGGTCGTGCGCGACGCCGGCCGGGTCGACCTCACCGCCGCGCCCGGGCTCCCGGTCCTGATCACGGTGGAACCCGACGGCGGCCTCCCGCGGCCGGTCCTGCTGATCCCGGGCCGGACCGTGCCCGTCCTCGTCCCGGAGGTCCGGCCGTACCCGCTGGCCGACCTCGCGCTCGGCGCCGTCACGTTCCCGGCGGAGCCGCTGCCGGCCGGGATGTCCAGTCCGTCCGCGGCGGTCGACGACGACCCGGCGACGGCGTGGCGGCCGGGCCCGGACGGCCGGCTGGTCGTGGATCTCGGTGCGGTACGGCCGGTTTCCACGGCCGAGCTCGCCTGGACGTCCGGTCGCGTCCCGGCCTGCGCCGTCGAAACCAGCACCGACGGCGTCACCTACACGACCGCCGCGAAGCCGGCCCGGAACCGCACGACGACCGTCGCCGTCACCGGTCAGGTGCGCTACCTCGCGGTACGCACGCTCGACTGGCGAAGCAGCGACGCGAGCCTCACGCGGCTGTCCGTCCGGACCTGATCGATTTCCTACGGTGGCCGGGGCGAGTACCTTGGCACCACACAAGGCACCGCCGGGAGGTCGCATGCGCGTCACGATCGCCGAGGTCGCCCGCCGCGCGCGGGTGAGCAAGACGACCGTGTCGAGGGTGCTCAACAACAAGGCCGACGTCGACGCCGCGACCGCGATCCGGGTGCGCGAGGTGATCGCCGCGACCGGCTACATCCCCAGTGCCGGCGCGGTCGGGCTGGCGCGCGGGGTGACCCGCACGGTCGGGATGCTGGTGCCCGGGCTGACCTGGCCGTGGATGGGCGAGGTGCTCCAAGGCGTCGCCGACGTCGTGGAGTCGAAGGGCTATGGCCTCCTGCTGTCGACCGCGAACCGCGGCGCGGACTCCCTGGAGGAGTTCTCGCGGCAGGTGTCGGCGAAGGCGTTCGACGGGCTGCTCCTGGTCGAACCGCCGGACGCGGTGCGGCACCTGCGGGTGCTGCGCGACTCCGGGCTGCCGGTCGTGGTGATCGACGACCGCGGCCGGCGGCCCGCGTTCCCGTCGGTGGGCACGAGCAACCGCCAGGGCGGCGTCGACGCGGCCAAGCACTTGCTCGAAACCGGCCGCACCCGGCTCGCCACCGTGACCGGGCCCCGCGACTTCGGCTGCACGAGCGACCGGCTCAACGGCTTCCGCGACGCCATCCTCGAAGCCGGCCGGAACCTCGACCCGCGGCTGATCATCGAGGGCGACTTCACCAGTGAAAGCGGGGAAGCCGCGATCCTGCAGCTGCTGGAGAGCGGCCCGGAGTTCGACGCGGTCTTCGCGCACAACGACCTCACGGCGGCCGGCGTGCTGAGCGGGCTGCGGAAGGCCGGGCGCGCGGTGCCGGCGGACGTCGCCGTGATCGGCTTCGACGACATCCCCCTCGCGGCGCACACCCAGCCCCCGCTGACGACGGTCCGCCAGCCCCTCCGCGCGATGGGCGAGACGGCAGCCCGGCAGCTGATCGCCCAGCTGGCCGGAGCGCCGTCACCGAGCGCACCCCTGGTGGTGCCGACAACCCTGGTGATCCGCGAGTCTACGGCCGTCGTGAGTGGTAATGAGGGTTAGAACCCTCATTACCACTCACGACAACTGGCACCGAGCGCTCAGGTGACGTACTGGCCCGCGTTGGTCGTCCAGGAGCCCGTCCGGTGGGCGAGGTCCCGCGGGGTGAGCGCCAGCCGCCGCCGGAGCCCGGCTCTCACTGGTAGACCCGCACGTAGTCGATCACCATGTCCTGCGGCAGCACGGTGCCCGCTCCCGGCGGACCCGGGAAGTCGCCGCCGATGGCGTTGTTGAGGATCAGGAAGAACGGGTGGTCGTAGACCCACGGCCCGCGCGTGCTCTCCACGGTGTCGCGGTTGATCGTCTCGAACGCGTTGCCGTCGACGTAGAACGTCATGTGCGAGGCGTCCCAGTCGAGGCCGAACTTGTGGAACCCGGCGGCGACGTCCTGACCGAGGTCCAGGGGCGCGCCGATGCCGCCGGCGCCGTTGTAGGCCGGGGCGTGGATGGTCGAGTAGGCCAGGTTCGGCGACTTCCCGACGTGCTCCATGATGTCGATCTCACCGCAGTTGGGCCACGGCGTGCCGCTGAAGAAGTTGGCGCCCAGCAACCAGAACGCGGGCCACAGGCCCTGCGTACCGGACACCTTGATGTTGGCCTCGACGTGGCCGTAGGTGAAGCTGAACTTGCCGGCGGTGTTGATCCGGCCCGAGGTGTACTGGCAGGTGCCGCTGCCGCTGATCGGGTCGACCGGGCACGCCGACCCCGGCGTCGCCTCGCGGCGGACCTGGATGACCAGGTTGCCGCGGCCGTCCTGCTTGGCGTTGTTGTTGTTCGTGTAGTACTCGAGCTCGTTGTTGACGCCGGCGCCCGTCTCGGCCGTCCACTTGCTCGCGTCCGGGCCGGCGCCCGAAGCGCCGTTGAACTCGTCGCTCCAGACGAGCGTGCCCGGGAAGTGCGGGGCCGGCGGCGCGGGCGGCACGGTGGTCGGGTTGCCGCCGGTACCGTAGACGTCGAAGCCCCACAGCGAGTAGCCGTAGCCGTTGGACCGCGCGGTGCCGTACATCCGGACGTACCGGCCGCTGCCGTTGACCGTCAGGGTCTCCTTGAAGCCCTTGCCGGTGGTCGTCGAGTAGAGCGACGTCCAGTTCGCGTTGTCGTTCGACACCTGGATCTGGTAAGCGACCGCGAAGGCCGGGTCCCACTGCAGGACGACCTGGTGCACGTTCGCGGTGGCGCCGAGGTCGACGGTGATCCAGCCCGGGTCGACCCAGCCGGTGGTCGCGCTCGTCGCCCAGCGCGTCGCCGGGTCGTGGTCGAACGCCTTCGCCGGGAGGCAGCCGGGGCAGGCGCCGTCGTCCTGGAACGACGAGGCCGAGCCGGACTTGCCGTACGACAGCAGGACGTCGCCGGGCTGTGTGGTGCCGCCCCCGCCGAAGACCTGGAACTCCCACAGCGAGTAGCCGTACTGGGTGGCCCGCTGGGTGCCGGTGAGCCGGACGTACCGGCCGCTGCCGGTGACACTCAGCGTCTGGTTACCGCCCGTGGCGGTGGTCGTCGAGTACAGCGACGTCCAGGTGGCGCCGTCGGTGGACGCCTGGATCGTGAACGCCTTGGCGTAGGCGGCTTCCCAGTTCACCACGACCTGGGACAGCTGCTGGGTGGAGCCGAGGTCGACCTGCAGCCACTGCGGATCGCTGAACGCGCTCGACCAGCGGGTGCCGCCGTCGCCGTCGACCGCGTTCGACGCCGGAGTGCCGACGTTTTCGGTGGACGACGCCGTCACAGGACGGCCTTGGGAGAGCAGGACGGGCGCGGCCTGGGCGGCGGGCGCGCTGATGAGCGCGGCCAGGACCAGGGTGAGGACGGCGAGCACGCCCGAGCGGGCTCGGGGTCGCTTCATGCGTCGGTGCATGGGAAACCTCCACGGGGACCGGCGCCGGGACGTCCTTGCCCCGGCGCGGATCGGCTCACGTGGCCTCGGCGCGGGTGTGGGGCCCGCTCTTCGGTACGCTCTTAGTTCAAGATATAAATAAAGAGCGTGAAAATGTCAACGGCGGTGCGCCGGGTGGTCCCGGAACGGCCGGAACACTGGGCCGGGAGAAGGAATCCCGCCCGGAACCTTGACGCTTGCCCGGCGCGGGATGTTAACTGCTCCTCGCTTCGACGGAACCGGTTCCGCGGCCGCCACCTGGATCGATTCCACCCCTTCGGGCTGACTGGTTCGCTCCTCGCGCTGCCCGCTTCGCCCCGCTCCCCGGCTCACGGGGCCCGGCGGACGCCCCGGCCGCGGACCCGTCGCACCACCCGGACGCCGGCGCGGGCAGTGGGGCCCGCCCGGCACGCCGCCGCGCCTCGAGCGCGGCCCGCCGGAGTCTCTCCGACCGATCAGGCAGGCAGATGAGATCAACGACGTTCTCCCGGGGACGGCGGTTCCTCGCCGTCTCCACCACCCTCCTCACCGCGTTCGCCACGGCGACCGTCCTCGGTTCCACACCGGCGCAGGCCGCCGCGTGCGGGACCACGAACCTCGCCCAGGGCGCCGCGGCGACCGCGTCGTCCACCGAAAACGGCGGCACCCCCGCGTCGAACGCGGTCGACGGGAACACGGGCACCCGCTGGTCCAGCGCGTTCAGCGACCCGCAGTGGCTCCAGGTCGACCTGGGCTCGTCGCAGCAGCTCTGTGACGTGGTGCTGACGTGGGAAGCCGCGTACGCCAAGGCGTTCACCGTCCAGCTCTCGAGCAACGGCACGAGCTGGACCGACGCCTACTCGACCACCACCGGCACCGGCGGCACGCAGACCGTGCCGGTCACCGGCACGGCCCGCTACCTGCGGATCAACGGCACCCAGCGGGCCACCGGGTACGGCTATTCACTGTGGGAGGTCGCGGCCCACGGCACCGGCGGCGGCACCACGATCCCGCCGACCGACCCGCGCAACCCGGACCTCGGGCCGAACGTGTCGGTGTTCGACCCGTCGACCCCGGCGTCGACGATCCAGGACCGGCTGACGCAGATCGCGAACCAGCAGCACACCAACCAGTTCGGCGACCAGCGCTACGCCGTGCTGTTCAAGCCGGGCAGCTACAACGCCGACGTCAACCTCGGGTTCTACGAGCAGGTCGCCGGGCTGGGCCTCTCCCCCGACGACGTCAACCTCAACGGGCACGTCCGCGTCGAAGCGGACTGGCTGCAGCAGGGTGACAACCCGGCCAACAAGGGCAACGCGACGCAGAACTTCTGGCGCTCCGCGGAGAACCTGTCGGTGACGCTGCCTGCCGGGCAGGTCGAGCGGTGGGCGGTCGCGCAGGCCGCGCCGTACCGCCGGATGCACCTGAAGGGCAGCCAGATCCAGCTGTGGAACGGCGGTGACGGCTGGGCCAGTGGCGGCCTGATCGCCGACAGCAAGATCGACGGGCAGGCCGTCTCCGGGTCGCAGCAGCAGTTCCTGACCCGCAACAGCGAGCTCGGCAGCTGGGCGGGCGGCGTCTGGAACATGGTGTTCGTCGGCTCGACCGGCACGCCGGCGGCGTCGTTCCCGAACCCGCCGGAGACCGTCGTCAACCAGACGCCGGTGAGCCGGGAGAAGCCGTTCCTCTACGTCGACGGCTCGGGCAGCTACAACGTGTTCGTGCCCGCGCTGCGGCAGAACTCCGTCGGCACCAGCTGGGGCCACGGCGCGCCGGCCGGCTCGTCGATCTCGCTGAGCGAGTTCTACGTGGCCAAGCCGTCCGACTCGGCCGCGACGATCAACGCCGCGCTGGCGGCGGGCAAGAACCTGCTCGTCACCCCGGGTGTGTACCACCTCGACCAGGCGCTGAACGTCACCCGCCCGGACACCGTGGTGCTCGGCCTCGGCCTGGCGACGCTGCAGCCCACCAACGGCACCGCGGCCATCACGGTGTCCGATGTGGACGGCGTGAAGATCGGCGGCCTGCTGATCGACGCCGGTGCGGTCAACTCGCCGGTGCTGATGCAGATCGGGCAGCCGGGCTCGGCCGCGAACCACGCGGCCGACCCGACGTCGCTGCACGACGTGTTCTTCCGGATCGGCGGCGCCGCCGTCGGCCGGGCGACGCAGACGCTCGTGATCAACTCGAACAACGTCATCGGCGACCACATGTGGCTGTGGCGCGGTGATCACTCGAACGGCGTCGGCTGGAACGTCAACACCGCGGCGAACGGCCTGGTCGTCAACGGCACGAACGTGACGATGTACGGCCTGTTCGTCGAGCACTACCAGCAGTACGAGGTGCTCTGGAACGGCAACGGCGGGCGGACGTACTTCTTCCAGAACGAGATGCCGTACGACCCGCCGGACCAGGCGTCCTGGTCCAGCGGTGGCGGCAGGCAGGGCTGGGCGGCGTACAAGGTGGCCGACTCGGTGACCAGCCACGAGGCCTGGGGGGTGGGCAGCTACTGCTTCTTCCAGACCAATCCGTCCATTGTGGCCAGTCATTCGTTCGAGGTGCCGAACAACAGCGGGGTCCGGTTCCACAACCTGGTCTCGGTCTCGCTCGGCGGCGTGGGCACGATCAGCCACGTCATCAACGACACGGGCGCGGCGGCGAACCAGGCCAACCAGGTGAGCCCGCTGAACAACTACCCGTGACCCGGACCGGCACTTTCACGTGAAAGTGCCGCCCCCAGGTGGTCACTTTCACGTGAAAGTGCCGCCTGAGCCGCGCCGGAGGGCAATGGCGACCTCCGGCGCGGTCGGGTCGGGCACCACGGCGGCGACGTAGGCGTCCGGGCGGACCAGCCAGGCCTCGCCCGGGCGCGCGCCCAGCGCCCCACCCACCGGGATCTCCGCCGACCGCACTCCCCCGGCTTCGACGCCCGGTGTTGTCAGCAGCAGGAACCCCTGCCGGGCCAGGTCACGTAACCGTCCACTCGCGACGGTGACGTCCGGCAGCAGCACACCCGGCCCTGGCGGCGGCAGCGCGCCGCGCGGCGGGCGTCCGGCGAACGGACGGCGCGGATCCGGCGTCGTCAACGGCGAGTCCGCGTACCAGAACGGCTCGGCGAGCCGTCCCGAGTCGACGTCGGCGTGGACGCCCCCGGCCAGGACCCGGGCGCGGTGTTCGCGCCGGGCTTCGTCCTGGGGCACCAGGAAGTCCATCGTCGCCGTCGTCACCTCGGCGTTCTCCACGGCGGCCGCGTGCCGCTCGGTGTGGTAGCTCTCCAGCAGCTCCTCCCCCGCGTGCCCGCGCAGGACCCAGGCCAGCTTCCACGCGGCGTTCTCCGCGTCCGCGACCCCCGAGTTGAGCCCGCGGGCGCCGAACGGCGCGACCAGGTGCGCGCAGTCCCCCGCCAGCAGGACGCGCCCGACGCGCATCCGCTCGACCAGCCGCGTGTGGAACCGGTAGACCGACCGCCACACCACTTCGTACGGCCGGTCGCCGAGGATCGCCCGGATCCGCTTGTCCAGGGCACCACCGGTTTCCTCGGCGGCGAGGTCGTAGTCGGCGGGGACCTGCCAGTCGATGCGGAACTGCGAGCCGGGACACGGGTGGATCAGCACCTGGCGGCCCGGGTTCCACGGCGGGTCGAAGTAGAACCGCCGTTCCGCCGCCCAGCCGGGCAGGTCGGCCCGGATGTCGCAGATCAGGAACAGGTCCCGGAAGGACACTCCTTCGAGGCGCTGCCCGAGGGCGCGTCGCACCGCGTCACCGCGCGCGCCGGTGCACGCGATCGCGTAGTCGGCCTCGATCGTGCGCGGCCCGGCCGCGGTCTCGCAGCTGACCTCGACGCAAGCGCCCTGGGTCAGGCCGGTGACGCGGTGGCCGCGGCGGACGTCGATCAGCGGCTGCTCGGCGATCAGCCCGTCCAGGACCTCCTCGACGCGGGCCTGCGAGAGGTTGACGAACGGCGGCAGCGCGGACCCGCCGTCCGGCAGCTTCAGCGCGAACAGCTCGGTCTCGCGGTGGAACGTCCGCGCGGTCGTCCAGGTCAGGCCTTCCTCGACGAGACAGCCGGCGCCGAGCGACGCCCAGACGTCGAGGGTGTCCCGTTGCTGGCAGATCGCCTTGGACCCGGCGGGATCGCGCACCGGCTGCTCGTCGAGGAGCACGACCGGCACGCCCCAGCGCGCGAGCAGCAGCGCGGCCGTCTGCCCGACCGGGCCGCTGCCGAGGACGGCGACGGTCATCGTCAGTCCTGCAGCTGGTCCCAGACTTCGCGGTCGCGCTCGGCGGTCCACACCACCGGCCGCTCGATCCCGCCCAGCTCGTCCCACAGGCGGGAGACGTCGAAGGGCAGGCAGTGCTCGAAGATCGGCCAGTGGCCGTACTGGTCCACCAGCGCCGCGTGGGTGCGCTCGAAGGCCTGCTTGAGCGTGCCGCCGGCGTCGCGGACCGCGCCGACCTCGCGCAGCATCGTCGTCAGGAAGTGCCGGGTCTGCGCGATCGCGGCGTCGACGGCGTCCGCGCCGCGGCTCACCCCGCCGCGGCCGCCGATCAGCGTCTCGGCCCCGAACTCGGCGACGCGGTCCAAAGTGGACGTCGACCAGTCGCGGTGGAATGCGTCCCCGGTGTACAGCGCGGCTTCGGCCTCGACCAGGTCGCCGGCGTAGAGGATCTTCTGCCGCGGCAGCCAGGCCACGAGGTCGCCCTCGGTGTGGCCGCGGCCGCAGTACTGGAGCACGAGGTCGCCGCGGTCGCCGCCGAGGTCGATGGTGAGCCGGTCGGAGAAGGTGAGGGTCGGCCAGGTCAGCCCGGGCACCGATTCCGCGTTCTTCGCCAGCCGCGGCATCCGGCCGAATTCGCTCGCCCAGTCCTCCTTGCCGCGCTCGGCGACCAGGGCGCGGGTGTTCTCGTGCGCGACGATCACCTCGGCGTCGAACGCGGACGCGCCGAGCACGCGGACGGCGTGGTAGTGGCTCAACACCAGGTACCGCACGGGTTTGCCGGTGTGCTCACGCAGTTTCGCGAGCCATTCGCGCGCCGCGACGGGCGTCGCCAGCGCCTCGAAGCAGACGAGGAAGTCCTCGCCCTCGATCGCGCCGATGTTCGGGTCGCCCTCCGCGGTCAGCGCGTAGACGCCGTCCGCGAGGACCTCCAGGGTCTGCGCTTTCTCGGCCAGGTCCGCCGAGGAGGCAAAGGCTTTCTTCGTCACGACGAGCGCTCCTGTGATCAAAGGTTTGACCATCGGCCGCGGCCAGGCTAACCCGGCGGACGCCCGCGCGGAACCCCTCGTCGCCTAACCTGACCCGCATGACCGACCAGCCCGCCGACCTCGACTACCTCTCGTTCGTCGACTACGCGATCGGCAGGACGCAGGCCGAGCTGCCCTCGACGGACCCGGTCGCGATGCGCCTCGGCCTGACCCTGCACCGCCTGACGGGCGCGCTGGTCTACGACTGGGAGTCGACGGTCCACCGCCCCCGCGGCTTCAGCTGGGCGGGGTTCCGGGTGCTGTTCGTGCTCTGGCTGGCCGGCCCGCTGGAGTCACGCCACGTCGCCCGATTGGCCGGAATGAGCCGCGCGGCGGTGTCGGCGCTGGTCAAAACCCTGGAACGGGACGGCCTGGTGACCCGCACCCAGGTCCCGCACGACCGCCGCGCGGTCAGCCTGGCGATCACGGACAAGGGCCACGCGGCCGTCACCGACGCCTACCAGGCCCACAACGAACGCGAGCAGGCCTGGGCCGCCTCGCTGACGCCGGAGGAACGCACCGTCCTCATCGGACTCCTGGAGAAGCTCACCACCGGCCCCGCCGCGGCCAACGCCCCCCGCCTGACCTAGCCGAAGTCCGTGGATGCCACATTCACGGACACTATGTCCCTCGATGTGGCATTCACGGACTTCGGCAGCCGGGTACGCCGGGTCAGCTGGCGATGCCGGGGAGGCTGAGCGTGTGGCCGGTCTGCTCGGCTTTCGCGCGCAGGTACCGGACGTTGTTCTCCGTCGCGTACACGCCGGTCGCGATCTGGTCGCGCACCGCGATACCGGCCGCGCGCAGCTGGGCGGCCTTGTCCGGGTTGTTCGACAGCAGGTCCACCCGGTCCACGCCCAGCGCGCCCAGCATCTGGGCGGCGACGGTGTAGTCGCGGGCGTCCTCGGGCAGGCCCAGCGCGGCGTTCGCGGCGTAGGTGTCGAGGCCGCCGTCCTGCAGCGCGTACGCGTCGAGCTTGTTGTACAGCCCGATCCCCCGGCCCTCCTGACGCAGGTACAGGAGGTACCCGCCGGCCTCGGCGATCCGCGCGACGGCCTCGGCCAGCTGCGGCCCGCAGTCGCAGCGGGCCGACCCGAAGACGTCGCCGGTGAGGCACTCGGAATGCGGCCGCACCAGCGGGACCTCACCCGGCGTGCCCAGGACGAACGCCAGGTGCTCGCCGTCGTCGGCCAGGCCGCGGAACGTGACGGCCTCGGCGTCCACCGTGACGTCGCCGCCCAGCCGGAGCGGGATCCGCACCCGCGTCCGCACCTCAGCCGTCATGCTGTCTCCCCTGGAGTCGCCCACAAGATCGACCCTACACGAAGTTCAAATTCGAACAATCTTGATACCATGGACGCATGGGCGATCCCCGGTGGCTGACCGAGCGCGAGCTGAAGACGTGGCAGGGATTCCTGATGGCGGGCACGCTGCTGACCCGCAAGGTCGAGCAGCAGCTGCGTGACGACGCCGGGCTGTCGCACCCGCAGTACGAGGTCCTCGCCCGCCTGTCCGCCGCGGACGGCGAGCTGCGCATGACCGAACTGGCCGGCGCCGCGCTGACGTCGAAGAGCGGCCTGAGCTACCAGGTGGCCCAGCTGGAAAAGGCCGGCCTGGTCGGCCGCCGCTCGTGCCCCTCGGACGACCGGGGCGTCATCGCCTACCTCACCGAAGAGGGCCACGCCCGCCTACGCGCGGCCGCGGCGGGCCACGCGGAACTGGTCCGGACCTTGTTCGTCGACGGGCTGAACCCGGAACAGTTCACCGCGCTGGCCGCCGGGGTCGACGGACTTTGCGCGCACCTGTGCGCCGAGGACCCTTGCACCGCTCAGGCGTGACTGGAGGGTCGACACGCGTGATCGGAGGGTCGACACGCGTGATCAGGAGGTCGACACGGCGCCGGACCGCGGAAATCCGGTGGCGGCGGGATCGTATTCTCGGCGCATGATCCCCGGTGCCACCGCCGCTTCGTTCCTGCTCGTCGTGATCCTCGGGGCGATGTCGCCCGGGCCCGACTTCGTCGTCGTCACGCGGTCTTCGCTCACCAGTGGGCGGCGGGCCGGGATCGCCGCGGGGGCCGGGATCGCGCTCGGCGTCTTCGCCTGGGTCGTCGCCATCGCGCTCGGCGTGGCGGCCGTGCTCACCGCGTCCGCGGTGGCCTTCACCGTCGTCAAGCTCGTCGGGGCGGCTTATCTGGTGGTGCTCGGGATCCGGGCGTGGCTGGCCGTGCGGCGCGGGGAGTACCGCGACCTCGGCGAGACGCCCGCCGTGAAGCCGAAGGGCGCCTGGGCGGCGTTCCGGCAGGGGCTGTTCACCAACCTGCTCAACCCGAAGGTCGCCGTGTACTTCCTGGCGCTGCTCCCCCAGTTCCTGCCCGCGGACGGCTCCACCCTGCAGACGCTCGAACTGGCCGCGATCGCCACCGCCGGCACCGTGCTGTGGTTCGTCACCCTGGCCGTCGTGGTCGGCGCGCTGCGGCGCTTCTTCAGCTCCGGCCGGGTGCGCCGCGGGCTGGACGCCGTGATGGGCACCGTGCTCGTCACGCTCGGGGTCCGGGTCGCCGTCGGCACCGCGTGACGCCGGGGGCCGCCGCCACGGCAGCCCCCGGCACCGCGGTCAGCCCAGCTTCTCGGCGGCCAGCTTCGTGCCTTCGACGCGGGCGGTGATCTTCGCGAACGCGATGTCGCGCGAGGTCGACGTGTCGTCGGCGAACGGCGAGAACCCGCAGTCGTCGCAGGTGCCGAGCCGGTCGGCCGGGATGTACTGCGCGGCGGCGAGCACCCGGTCGCGGACCTCTTCGGCCGTCTCGACGCGCGGGTCGATCGGGTCGATCACGCCGACGAACACCCGCTGCTCGGCCTTGCGGACGCCCTTGATCACCTCGAGCGCGTGCGACGGGTCGGCCTCGCTGGCGAGCTGGACGAAGAAGTTGCCCGCCTTGAGGTCGAACAGCGCCGGCAGCAGGCCCGCGTAGTCGACGTCGAGGCTGTGCACCGAGTCCTGGTCGCCACCCGGGCAGGTGTGGACGCCGATCTTCGCGCGCTCCTCGGCGGTGAACCGGTCGAGGACGGCGTTGTTCAGGTCGATGAACTGCCGCAGCAGCCCGCCGGACGGGTCGAGCTTCAGCGACAGCCGTCCCTCGGTGAAGTCGATCTGGACGCTGTCCGCGCCCGCGTCGAAGCTGCGGCGGATGTCCGCCTCGGCCTCGTTCACCAGGTCCGCGACGAACTGCTCCTGCGAGTAGCCCTCGATGCCGTCGCCCGGGTAGACGAGCGAGACCGCGGACGCGGCGATCACGGCCTGCTTGATCGGCTTGTCCGTCAGCGCCTTGGCGCGCGTCAGGTACTCGTCCGCGTGGGTCGCGTAGCGGAACGGCCCGGCGGTCAGCCGCGGCAGCTGCCGGGTGTGCCCGTCGGCGAACGGGATGACGACGCCGTCCGGCGCCAGGTCGGTGAGGCCGGCCAGCGGGTACGTCGCGAAGCTCGGCTTGCCCTGTTCGCCATCGGTCAGCACGGGCGAGCCGGTCTCCTCGAACCGGCTGATCGTGTCGGCCAGCGCGCGGCCCTCCAGCTCGGCGAGCGCGGCGGCGTCGATCCGGCCGGCGGCGAAGTCCCCGAGCCCCGCGAGAAGGTAGCCGGGGCGGGGAATGCTGCCGATCGGTTCGGTGGGCAGGGTCATCAAAGGCCTCCAGCTGTTCGAGATGCCGGCCGGCCCCCGCCCGCACGACAGTAGGCAGCGGTCACCGCCCGCCCCACGACCGCCCGTCTGCCGAGCGCCCCAGTTCGTCGTCCGGGCCGTGACCGGCCACGTTCGAAGGAAACCTAACGTGACCATGAGCCGTCACGGATCGGAGATCACCCGGTCGGCGCAACCAAAAGCACGAAATAAGACGTCGTTCGGCGGTTCGCCCGGAGGACGATTGGGTATCTGCTCTCCGGAACGGCGGGTTCGGCGCCGAAGGAGTACCCCGATGCTCAGTCACCACGAACGAACCGAGCTCGAGAAGATCGAGCGCAACCTCGAGCTCAGTGACCCCGACCTGGCCATCGCGTTGCGCGAAGGCCGGAGCCGGAAACCGCGCGCGCTCAAGACCGCGCTGCTGCTCGCCCTCGACGTCGCCGCCGTGCTGCTCCTGGTCGTCGGGCTGGTGCTGCCCGACCCGGGGGTCACCCTCTGCGGGATCCTCGCCCTGACCGGCGCGGTCTGGACCCACGTGGCGCGCCACCGCGTCTGAGGTCCCTGAGGCAGACTGGGGCCGTGAAGTGGGTCCTGCACGTCGACCTCGACCAGTTCATCGCCGCGGTCGAGATCGCCCGGCGCCCGGAGCTGCGCGGGAAGCCGGTGGTCGTCGGCGGCTCCGGCGACCCGACCGAGCGCGCCGTCGTGGCGACCGCGTCCTACGAGGCCCGCGAGTTCGGCGTCCACTCCGGCATGCCGCTGCGGATCGCGGCGAAACGCTGCCCCGGCGCGGTCTTCCTGCCCTCCGATCCCCCGGCCTACCTCGAGGTCTCCGAGCACGTGATGACGACGCTGCGGGACTTCCCGGTGGTCGTCGAGGTGATGGGCTGGGACGAGGCGTTCGTCGGCGCGACGGCCGACGACCCGGAAGCCCTGGCCGCGGACCTGCGCGCGGCGGTCCGGCGCGACACCGGGTTGTCGTGCGCGGTCGGGATCGGCGACAACAAGCTGCGCGCCAAGCTCGCCACCGGCTTCGGCAAGCCGGGCGGGATCTTCCGGCTGACGCAGGAGAACTGGTGGGAGGTCATGGCTTCCCGGCCGACCGACGCGCTGTGGGGCATCGGCGGCAAGACGACCAGGAAGCTCGCCGAGCTGGGCATCGAAACCGTCCTGGACCTGGCCGGCGCGGACGTCGCGGTGCTGGCGGCGCGGTTCGGCCCCAGGACGGGCCCGTGGCTGCGCCTGCTCGGTGGCGGCATCGGCGACGCCGAAGTCAGCGCGACGCCGTACGTGGCGCGCTCCCGCAGCCGCGAGACGACGTTCCAGCGCGACCTCACCGACCCCGCGGCGATGGCGGCGGAGGTGTCGGCGCTCGCGAAGCGCGTGGCCCAGGACGTCCTGGAGGAAGGGCGCCCGGCGGCGCGGGTCGCGGTGAAGGTCCGGTTCGTGCCGTTCACGACCCACACCCACAGCGTGACGCTGCCGTCGCCGACGTCCGACCCGGTCGAGCTGGACCGGGCGGCGCACGAGGTGCTGGGGATGTTCGAGCTGACCCGGGCGGTGCGCCTGCTCGGCGTCCGCGCGGAGTTCCTGCGGGAGGACTGACGCTCGTCGCGGATTGTCGTGAGTGTTTAGGGCGGTTAGAACCGCCCTAAACACTCACGACAGGCCGTCCGGCAGGGGCAGCGGGCTGTCCGCGTCCAGCTCGACCCCGCCTGCCCGCAACGTGTGGTCCAGCATCGCCCAGATCGTGCCCGTCAGCTGGGCGGTCAGCTGCGGCAGGCTCAGTGAGCCCGGGTGGTCGAGCCAGCGGGTCGTCGCCGATTCGACGTAGCCGACCAGGCCGAACGCGATCGTGTCCGCCGGGGCCGGGTCCAGGCCGAACGCGGCCAGGTAGCCGGTGAACAGGCGGCTGAGGTGCCGGGCGATCGCGCCGCGGACGTCGGTGCGGCCCGCCTCCGGCAGGCTCGGCAGCGTCCGGACCAGGTAGCGGTGCAGCTGGGCGTGCTCGGTCAGCCAGTGCAGGTGCGTCGAGATCGCCGCGTCGATCATCTCGCGCGGTGACCCCGACGGGTGCCAGAGCGGCTGCAGATCGGCCGTCACCAGCTCGGCCGCGCGCTGCGCGATCGCCCGCTGGAGGTCGGGGGCGCCGTCGAAGTGCCGGTACAGCCGGGTGCGGGCGACGCCGGCGCGTTCGGCGATCTGCTCGGTCGAGACGTCCGGGCCGTGCTCGGCGATGGCCTCCAGCGCGGCGTCGACGAACTCGGCGCGCCGCCGTTCCTGCTGGCCCGCCCAGCGCGCCGCCCGCCCGTCGACCTTGGTCACGGCGAAAGCCTACTCAGGACCCACCGGCCCGTGTACGCTACCGAAGTATCTAGTACATCGCGTACCCCCTACTTTCCGGAGGCCGCTATGGGCGTCGAGGCCCAGAACCGGGACATCACCGCGGCTCGCCTGCTCAGGAGCTCCGCGAAGAACTCCTACGACCCGTACGTGGACATCGACTGGGCCGCGCCGCTCGCCGAGGGCAAGGCGTACATGCCGCTCGAGCGCGTCTCCCTCTACGGCACCGACCTGTGGGCGAAGCTGACGCCGGAGCAGCGGATCGAGCTGTCGAAGCACGAGATCGCCAGCATCATGAGCGTCGGCCTGTGGTTCGAGATCGTGCTGATGCAACTGCTCGCCCGGTACGTCTTCGACCTCGACGCGCGCACCGAGCACGCGCAGTACGCGATGACCGAGATCGGCGACGAGACGCGGCACTCGGTGATGTTCGCCCGCACCGCCGAGCGGCTCGGCGTGCCGCGCTACGGCGTGCCGAACGCCGTGCACCGGGCGGCGAAGATCTTCGGCGCGACCGCGGCCGGGCCGTCGATGTTCGCCAGCGTGCTCGTCGCCGAGGAGACCACCGACCGGCTGCAGCGCTCGATGATGGACGACGACGGCATCCAGCCGCTGATCCGCTCGGTCAACCGGATCCACGTCGTCGAGGAGGCCCGGCACGTCCGCTTCGCCAAGGAGGAAGTGCTGCGGGAGACGCCGAACCTGTCGAAGGCGGGCCTGCAGCGCCACCGGCTGCGGACGGCGCTGGTGGCCTTCGGCGTCGTCGACAGCATGGTCGACCCGCGGATCTACCGCAGCGTCGGGATCGCCCCGCGCGAGGGGCGCGCCGCGGCGCTGGCGAACCCGCACTTCCAGGAGACGCGCCGGTGGATGGCGGAGAAGATCGTGCCGTTCCTGCGTGAAGCGGGGCTGATCGGCGGCCGTTCCGAGGGCATTTGGCGGCGCGCGCATCTCATCTGAGCCCCTGTCCGCGGAATTCCCTTCACGCCGGATGCCCGGTTCCGCCAGGATTCTCCGGGTGACCACAGAGTTCCCGCCCGGACCCGAGCCGCAGCCGCCCGCGCAGCAGGAGCCGTGGCAGCAACCGATGCTGCCGGCCGCACCTCAGGCACCTCGGCGTCGTCCGCTGTTCGCGCGCCCGGCCCTCACGGCCGTGATCGGCTTCGTGGTGGGTGCCTTCGTGGTCGGCGTGCCGTGGCTGGTGATCGGCCTGCTCGGCGGGCCGAGCGCCCAGCCGCTGACGCTGCCGGACACCCTCGGCGGGTTCACGACCACGCAGGCCGCGGTCACGAAGATCGCCGACGGCCGCGAAGCCGGGAAGTCGCAGATCGAGCGGTCCGACAAGGCCGAGGGCGAGAACGCCTCGCGGATCTCGGCGGCCTACGACGGCGCGGCCGCCGTGTTCCGGTCCTACAGCGACGCGGGCCTGGAGAGCACGTTCCAGGTGGCCGCGGTCCGCGCGGACTCGCCCGAGCTGCTCGTCCAGTACGAGGACACGGCCGCGCTCGGCCTGGCGGTGCCCACGACCGAGCTGAAACGGATCGGCGCCGTCCAGTGCCTGGTCCGCAACGGCACCACCCCGCTCGGTCAGCCGGTCGACCCCGAGCAGTCCGTCGTCACGAACTGCCAGCGCACCGGCGGCGGGCTGACCGTCCAGCTGCAGAACACCACCACCCACAACGCGCAGGACCCGGCGCGGTTCGCCGCGATCGTCCAAGAGGCGTGGACGGCGCTGAGCCGGTGATCGAGACCCGCGCGGCCACGGCCGCCGACGACGGCGCCCTGGCGAAGCTCGACGAGCGGACCTGGAGCCCGGAGACCTCCCCGGTGCCCGCTCCCCCGCCCGGCACGCCGTTCTTCGACGACGGCAGCCGGCCCGACGACGTCATGGTGGCCGAGCACGACGGCGTGGTCGCCGGGTACGTCCGGCTGGACGAGGGGTTCGGCATCGCCGCCCACCGGCACGTGCTGGTGATCGGCGGGCTCGCCGTCGATCCGGACCGGCGCCGCCTCGGCATCGGCCGGCTCCTGGTGGACGCCGCGGTCGCTGAGGCCCGCCGCCGCGGGGCGCGCAAGCTGAGCCTGCGCGTGCTCGGTCACAACACCGGCGCCCGCCGGCTCTACGCGAGCTGCGGGTTCGCCGTGGAAGGCGTGCTCCAGGACGAATTCCTGCTCGGCGGCGAGTACGTCGACGACCTTCTCATGGCCTGCGCGCTCGCTTGACAGGCTCCCGGCGCCTTTGCCATCCTGGACGACGGAAACCGCGTGCGCCGGCCTTCGGCGCGTTTCCGGGCCGAGAGGCGCTGCGACGGAACTTCTTCCGCCACGCTCGGCCCGGGATCACGGACCCAAGGGCGCCTCCCACCACGGGAGGTGCCTTTTTTGTTCGTCCGGCAAGGAAACCCGGTCCCGCGCGGCCGCGGCTAGCCCCGCCGCCACACCATTTCCCGGCACTCGCCGTGCCGTAATTCGTGCTGCCCTTTTGTCGAAACACACCGATTCCGGAGAGAACGCAAGAATGAGCGAGAAACTGCAGAGCCGCAACGGACTCGACTTCGCCGTCGCCGACCTCGCGCTGGCCGACGCCGGCCGGACGCAGCTGCGGCTGGCCGAGCACGAGATGCCCGGCCTGATGGCGATCCGCCGCGAGTTCGCCGCCGCGCAGCCGCTGAAGGGCGCCCGCGTCGCCGGCTCGCTGCACATGACCGTGCAGACCGCCGTGCTGATCGAGACCCTGGTCGCCCTCGGCGCCGAGGTGCGCTGGGTGTCCTGCAACATCTTCTCCACGCAGGACGAGGCCGCCGCCGCGGTCGTCGTCGGCCCCGAGGGCACGGTCGACGCGCCGTCGGGCACCGCCGTGTTCGCCTGGAAGGGCGAGTCGCTGGAGGAGTACTGGTGGTGCACCGACCAGCTCTTCGCCTTCGCCGGCGGCAAGGCGCCGAACATGATCCTCGACGACGGCGGTGACGCCACCATGCTCGTCCACAAGGGAGTCGAGTTCGAGGGGGCGGGCGCCGTCCCGCAACCGTCCGAAGAGGACCCCGAGGAGTACCGGATCGTCCTGGAGACGCTGCGCGCCAGCCTCGCCAAGGACGGCGACCGGTTCACCCGGATCGCCAAGGAGATCCGCGGCGTCACCGAGGAGACGACCAACGGCGTCAAGCGGCTCTACAAGCTCGCCAAGGACGGCGAGCTGCTCTTCCCCGCGATGAACGTCAACGACTCCGTGACGAAGTCCAAGTTCGACAACAAGTACGGCATCCGGCACTCGCTGGTGGACGGGATCAACCGCGCCACCGACGTGATGATCGGCGGCAAGCGCGTCCTCGTCTGCGGGTACGGCGACGTCGGCAAGGGCGCGGTCGAGGCGCTGCGCGGCCAGGGCGCCCGGGTGTCGGTCACCGAGATCGACCCCATCTGCGCGCTGCAGGCGGCGATGGACGGGCTCGACGTGGTCGAGCTGGACGACGTCATCGAGACCGCCGACATCTTCATCACGACCACCGGCAACTTCGGCATCATCTCCGCCGCGCAGATGATCCGGATGAAGCACAACGCGATCGTGGCGAACGTCGGGCACTTCGACAACGAGATCGACATGGCGGGCCTGGCGAAGCTGCCCGGCGTCGTCAAGAACGAGATCAAGCCGCAGGTGCACGAGTGGACCTTCGCCGACGGCCACGCGATCATCGTGCTCTCCGAGGGCCGCCTGATGAACCTCGGCAACGCGACCGGGCACCCCTCGTTCGTGATGTCGAACTCCTTCACCAACCAGGCGATCGCCCAGATCGAGCTGTTCACCAAGCCCGGCGAGTACCCCGTCGAGGTCTACCGGCTGCCGAAGCACCTCGACGAGAAGGTCGCCCGGCTGCACCTGGACGCCCTCGGGGTGCGGCTGACCCAGCTGACCAAGGCTCAGGCCGAGTACATCGGCGTGGATGTGGAGGGCCCGTACAAGCTCGACCACTACCGATACTGACCTTTTTCAGAGTTGCTCCATTTGCCGCAGTTTGGGAGACCCGGAAACTGGCCATCCTCTCCTCGAGAGCGCATCCGCCCGGACGGCACGGAGCCGGGCCGGGTCTCGTGCGAAGGAGTGTGTCAAGTGATCGTCCTCGGTGTTATTTTGCTGGTCATCGGGTTCATTGTCGGTATTCCGGTGCTGTACACGATCGGCATCGTGCTGGCCGTGGCCGGCGTGGCGCTGGCCATCCTCGGTGGCACGGGCCGCAAGATCGGCGGCCGCGCGCACTGGTACTGATCCCATGACCCCCGCCAACGGCCTGGCGCGCGTCAGCAGCGATGCTGACCGCGCCGGGCCGTTCGGCCGTCCGGGGCCGCTACGCCGCGGCACCAGCTCGGCTTGCGCCGTGACGTAGCCGGCGTATCCACAACGGACTGCCCTGGGAACGAAAAGGGTCCTCCGGCTCCGAGGGGGAGGGAGAGCCGAAGGACCTCGTTAGTGTTAGCACATCGCCCCGGCCGTGTACACAGATGCATACACGATCGGGTTACATCGCGGCGCGTCTTCGCACGCGGGAAGAATCCCGTTCGGACGGTCGAGCCCGCCTCTCCGCCGGGTCAGGCGGTCTTCTTCGGGGCACGTTTGCGCGCGGCCGGTTTCTTGGCCGGCTTCTCGTCCTCGGTGTCTTCTTCGGACACTGCCGCCTTCGACACCGCCGACTTGGACGCTTTCGCGGGCTTCGCGGGTTCACGGGACTTCTTCGCCGCGTCCACACTGGCCTGCAGCGCCGCCATCAGGTCGACGACGTCGGCCTTGGCCGTCACCGCCGCGGGCTTGGTCGTCTGCTCCCCCGCGACCTTGGCCTCGATCATCTCCTCGAGGGCCTCGCGGTAGTGGTCGCGGTACTTCTCCGGCTCGAACACCGGCTCGCCCAGCGAATCGATCAGGGAGCCGGCCATGGACAGCTCCTGCGGCCGGATCTGCGGCGGGTCGTCGCGCAGGAACGGGAAGTCGGGCTCGCGGACCTCGTCGGGCCACAGCATCGTCGTCATCACCAGGACGTCGGCGTGCACCCGCAGCACCGCCATGCTCTCCCGCTGCCGCACGGCGACCTTCGCGACGGCGACCTGGCTCGACTTGTGCAGCGCGTCACGCAGCACGATGTAGGGCTTCACCGCGTTCTTCTGCGGCTCCAGGTAGTACGTCCGGTCGTACTGGATCGGGTCGATCGACTCCAGCGGGACGAACTCGAGCACGTCGATCGTGCGCTGCGACGACAGCGGCAGCTCGGCCATCTCGGCGTCGGTGATCACGACCATCTCGCCGTCGGGCAGCTCGTAGCCCTTGGCGATCTCGGCGTAGGGCACCTCGGCGCCGTCGACGGTGCAGAACCGCTTGTACTGGATGCGGCCGCCGTCGGCCTCGTGCACCTGCCGGAGCGCGACGTTCTTGTTCTCCGTGGCCGCGTACATCTGGATCGGGATGGACACCAGCCCGAACGAGACCGAGCCCTTCCACATCGCCCGCATGCCACGCACCTCCCGATCGCACTCACGCTACGTAACAACCGTAGCCCGAAATGCCCGGCGGCGACAGCCCGGGGGGACGACGATCTAGACCTCTGCCAGGTATTTCTCCCAAAGTGCGGGGTCCATGAACCAGTGCCGGAAGTCGGTCGGATCGGTGAATCCGTTGGCGAACCGCCGGGCCACGGCCGGATTCTGCCCCGCGACGCCCAGGATCTGGAGCACGTGCGGGAGCGGCGGCTGGAGCAGCGCGTTGGTCCATTCGGTGACGTAGCGGGCGTACTCCCAGTAGCGCTCGAACGTGGCGTCCATCCACGCCGTGTCGAACGCCCGGTCGCCGTGCGCCACGATCGCGTCCAGGTAGGTCGCCGCGCAGTGGCTCGCGTTGTTCGAACCCTGGCCGGTGATCGGGTCGTTCGCCACAACGACGTCGGCCATGCCCAGCACGGTCGCGCCACCGGGCAGCGTGCCGACCGGGTTGCGCACGACGGGCGTGTAGCCCCCGGCCAGCGTCGCCTTGGCGTCGGTCAGCTCGGCGTCCCGGCAGCGCTCGTACTCCCAGGGCACGAACCGCTTCATCAGGTCGAGGATGCGCGCGAAGTGGGCGGCCGGGTCCGGCCGGTCGTCGAAGCAGTCCAGCGGGCCGCCGGGGACGCCCTCGAAGAAGAGGATGTCGCAGTTCCCGCTCAGCGTGTACGCCGGGATCATGAACAGCTCGCCGACGCCGGGGACGATGTTGAACCGCACCGCCGCCTTCTCCGGGTGCTCCGGGCGCCGGTGCACGCCGTGGGCGTAGGCCAGCGAGAGCGCGCGCTGCGGCTGGGTATAGGGCGAACGCTCGGGCACCCGGTCGAACAGCTGCACCAGCTCGCCCTTGCCGGCCGAGATGATGACCAGGTCGTAGAGCCGCGCCAGGGCGTCCAGCTCGGACGTCATCACGCCGTGGATGACGAGCTTGCCGCCGCGCTCCTCGAACAGCTCGAGCCAGCCGGCCATCTTCACCCGCTGGTCGACCGACTGGGCGACGTCGTCCAGCTCGGCGAACCAGTCGAGCGCGCGGTCGCCGTCCGGCGCGGCCACCGACACGCCGAGGCCCTCGACGTCCACCGTCTCGGCTTCCCAGAGGTTCACGCCGAGCTCGCGCTCGTGCCGCAGCGCGTCGTGGAACATGCACTGGGTCGACATCACGCGCCCGGACCGGATCTCGTCCGGGGTCCGCGCGGACATCACCGTGACGTCGTAGTCCTTGCCCAGCAGCCCGAGGGCCAGCTGCAGCCCGGACTGCCCGGCGCCCACGATCAGGACCTTGCGCATGCGGCTCTTCTCCTCCAGTCGGTCACGATCAGGCGTGCGGGGTGCTGCCGGCCAGCTCGCGCGGGCCCGACAGGACGGCCAGCGACAGCGTGTGGCCGACCAGGTCGGTCAGGGCGGCGATCGTCGAGGCGCGGTCGCGGGCGTCGCAGGTGATCAGCGGGACGCTCGGATCGAGGGCCAACGCGTCGCGCACCTCGTCGAGGTCGTGCACCGGCATGCCCTCGAACTGGTTGACCGCGACGACGAACGGCAGCTCCGAGTCGTTCTCGAAGTAGTCGATCGCCGCGAACGACTCGTCGATCCGGCTGGTGTCGACCAGCACGACGGCGCCGAGCGCGCCACGGCTGAGGTCGTCCCAGAGGAACCAGAACCGCGCCTGCCCCGGCGTGCCGAACAGGTACAGCAGCAGGTCCGGGCGCAGCGTGATGCGGCCGAAGTCCATCGCGACGGTCGTGGTCGACTTGCCGCCGGGCGGGACGTCGTCGATCCCCTCGCCGGCCTCGGTCATCCACGCCTCGTTGCTCATCGGCGGGATCTCCGACACCGCGCCGACGAAGGTGGTCTTGCCGACACCGAAGCCCCCGGCGACGACGATCTTCGCGGAGATCGTCAGCAGTCCGCCCTCAGACGGGGAGCCGCTTGAGCCCATCAAGGATCCTCTCGAGCACGTTCGTGTCGTGGTGGTAGGCGTGCGCCGTGGGGTGGACGAAGACCGCGCCCTGGGACGCGAGGTCGCCGATCAGCACGCGCACCACGCCCAGCGGCAGGTCCAGCCCGACCGACAGCTCGGCGATCGAGCACCGCACCCGGGCGCGTTCGTAGAGCGCGCGCGACTCCGGCATGAGCGTGTCACCGAGCGACGGGTCGTAGCGGGGCACCGAAACCAGCGTCTCCACCAGCAGCTGGTGGCGGGTGCTGGTCCGGCCGCCGGTGAGCGCGTACGCGCGGATCCGGCGGCTGCGGCGCGGTAGCGGGGCGTCAGCGGGACTGTCCCGTGTGGACACTGGCATCACATCCTCGTGGGGCACGACCGCCGTCACACCCTGGGCCGGCGCGCGGACAGCACCTGGCGCAGCTCGGCGCGCACCTCGGGGGTGAGCGCGTGGCCGGCGTTGGTGATGAACTGGGTCATCTCGTAGGCGACCACCTTCATGTCGGCCTCGCCCGCGGTCAGCACCGCCAGCCCGGCACCGGAACCGATGCCCATGAACAGGAAGTAGCCGTGGGTGAGCCGGATGATGATCTGCTCGCAAGCGCCCTTGCCGAACAGCGCCGCGCTGTTGCCGGCCAGCGAGAGCAGCCCGCTGGCGATGGCCGCGAGCTGCTCGGCCTCGGCCTCGCCGACGGAGTCGGACGCGGTGAGCGGGAAGCCGTCCACGCTCATGATGAGCGCGTGGCTGACGCCGTGGACCTTGCGCACGAAGTCGTCGAGCAGCCAGGCGAAGTTCGCCGGGGCCGGGTGCGGTGCGCTCACGAGGTGGGTCCTCCGGGCGTTTCGTCGTGCGGGGTGCGATCGCGCCGGCGCTCGCTCAGCGCGGCCCGCTCGCCGTCGGCGAACGCGCCGAGGTCCGCGAGCAGCTTGTCGTGACCGGCGGACGCGGGCTCCGTGACCGGCGGCGGCGGTTCGGGCGCGGCGCCGCGGATGCTGCCGGGCACGCGGCGCGGCAGGCCGTTCGTCGTGGTGCCGCCGTCGTGCTCGACCGGCCGGGGCCGGGGCGCGGGCTTGCGCGGCAGCGGCGCGGCGGGCTCCTCCCGCGGGAAGGCGCCCGGACGGCGGCGCGGCAGCCCACCCGCGGCGACCGGCTCGCCGGTGCCCTCGGGCTCGACCGGCTCGGCGGTGACGGTGCGGGTGCCCGACCACGCGCGTTCGGCGAGCTCGGTGACGATGCCGGTGGGCAGCAGCACGGTGGCGACCGTGCCGTGCGGGCTGCGCCGGTCGAGGCGGACGGTG
Organism: Amycolatopsis sp. NBC_01307; assembly: GCF_035975215.1. Taxonomy (NCBI): domain Bacteria; kingdom Bacillati; phylum Actinomycetota; class Actinomycetes; order Pseudonocardiales; family Pseudonocardiaceae; genus Amycolatopsis; species Amycolatopsis sp. NBC_01307. The sequence continues at coordinate 3,670,948 of NZ_CP108403.1, forward strand.
ACGTCGTGACGGGCCGAGAGCCGGGCCACGACGGCGAGGCCCATGTGCCGCGCGGCGCCGTCGTCGAGGTCGCCGCCCGCGGCCAGGCGGGTGTTGAGGCCCGAGACGCGCTCGGGCGGGATGCCGATGCCCTCGTCCTCGATCCGGACAAGCACGCTGCCCTGTTCGGTCAGGTGGGCGCTGACGTGCACCGGGGAGCTCGGCGACGACTGGTTGGCGGCGTTGTCGAACAGCTCCGCGAACACCCGGCCCAGGTCCTCCGCGGCGAAGCCGACGACCCCGAGGGCGACGACCCGGCCGATGGTGATCCGGGCGTAGTGGTCGATCGAGGACATCGCCTCGCGCATGAGGTCGAGCATCGACGTGGCGCGCGCGGCTTCGTCGCCGGTGTCGTTCCCGGACAGCACGCGCAGGTTCTCGGCGTTGCGGCGCAGCCGGGTGGCGAGGTGGTCGAGCTGGTAGAGCTCGGCGAGGCGGTGGTGGTCCTCCTCCCCCGCCTCCAGCTCCTCCAGCCGTGCGAGCAGCTGGTCGACCAGGTTCAGGTCACGCAGGGCGACGCTGGCGCAGATCTCGGCCAGCACGGGCTGACTCGTCCCGGACGTCGGCTCGGGCCGCGACAGCGCGGCGATGGCCGGGCCGGCCGCGTACTCGTCCGGGACATACACGGTTGCGTCGGCCTGGGGGTGCTTCGGCGGCGCCGTGAGGTACTGCGCGGCGGCGACCCGCGAGCGGTCCAGCAGAACGCGTGATCGATCCAGGATTTCCCGGGCCCGGCTCGCCATGTGGTCCCACTCTTCCTGCTCAGGTCTGGTCTCGGTGTGACGTGGCCGACCCCCGGCGGCGACGACGGACATGGAAGCAGAAAGGCTCGTTATGTGTCCACAAGCCGTACCCGCGCGATCGCGTCCAGTGAGCACGGATCGGCGGCGTTGGTCCTGGTGAGGGCAGTGGACTAGGCCATTCGGTGCAATTTTGCAAGTTGCACGATGCGACACCCCGCACACGGCGGCCGATAAGGCGGCCCGGCCGGGCTCGCACCGCGGATTCCGGAGGACAGCACGACGGGCGCCGATACCCGGGCAACCGGGCCGCCACACCCCAGCAGAGGCACCGGCGAGCCCCGCAATGACCGACACGCTGCCCGGAGCGGCCGCACACTGCCCCAGAATGGCGAACACGCCCGGTCGTCACCGTCGACCACTCCGGACAGCGTGTTGACCGGTGGGCGACGCCCGGTTCGTCCGGATTTTGCGTAGCCCGCACTTTTTTGCGGGGCACGCAACTTTTTCGCTACACTCCGCCCATGCCGTCGCACGACCCACCCAAGCTGACCCTGCGGGAGCGCAAGAAGCGCGAAGCCCGCCGGGCCCTGGCCCAGGCCGCGTTGCGGCTCGCTCTGGACCGGGGACTGGAGAACGTCAAGGTGGAGGACATCGCGACCGAGGTCGGGGTGTCCCCGCGGACATTCAACAACTACTTCTCCAGCAAGGAGCAAGCGGTCTGCTCGATGGTCGTCGACCGCCACGAGGGGATGCACGAGGCGCTGCTCGGGCGGCCCGAGGGCGAGCCGCTGTGGGAGGCCGTCAAGCAGGCCGTGGTCGAGCAATATTCACGTGAGGGCGAGCCGGATCGCGCGTATGTTGTGCGTCTCCGCGAGCTGATGGGGCAGCTGATGCTGCGCGGGGAGTTCCTCAACGCCCACGCGGCGGTCGAGCGCGTCCTCGCCGAAACCATCGCGAAGCGGGCGGGCGGCGCGGACCTGCTGTTGTGCCGGTTGATGGCCTCGTCGGTGGAAAGCGCGGTCCGGGTCGCCTTCGTCCACTGGTTCATGAGCGAGGGCGAACCGTTCCTGCCGACCCTGGAACGGCTGCTGGACGAGCTCGCCACCGGCATGCCGGCCCTGACCGGCGCCGGCACCGCACCGAATCCCGAACCGAACACCACCACTCTGGGGGAACCGTTGTGCTAGTCAAGCTCCTGCGCGCCTACCTGCGCCCGTACACGAAGACGTTGTGGGTGATCGTCGTCCTCCAGCTGGTGCAGACGATCGCCATGCTCTACCTGCCCACGCTCAACGCCGACATCGTCGACAACGGGCTGATCAAGGGCGACATGGACTACATCCTGGGCATCGGCGGCGTGATGCTCGCGGTGACCGTGGCCCAGATCGCCGGCTCGATCGGCGCGGTCTACTTCGGCGCCCGCACCGCGATGGCGGTCGGCCGGGACATCCGCGGCGGGATCTTCCACCAGGTGCAGGACTTCTCGGCCCGTGAGGTCGGCCAGTTCGGCACGCCGTCGCTGATCACCCGCACCACCAACGACGTCCAGCAGGTCCAGATGCTGGTGCTGATGACGCTGACGCTGATGGTGTCCGCGCCGATCATGTGCATCGGCGGCATCGTGCTGGCGCTCAACCTCGACGTGCCGCTCTCCTCGCTGCTGCTGGTCATCGTGCCGGTGCTGGCCGTCTCGGTCGGGCTGATCATCTCCCGGATGCGCCCGGCGTTCCGGCTGATGCAGGTCCGCCTGGACCGGATCAACAAGGTGCTGCGCGAGCAGATCATGGGCATCCGCGTCATCCGCGCGTTCGTCCGCGACTCCCACGAGCGCGCGCGGTTCGACGTCGCCAACGACGAGCTGCTGACGGTCTCGCTGCGGGTCGGCCGGCTGATGGCCCTGATGTTCCCGATCGTGATGCTGGTGATGAACGTCTCCAGCGTCGCGGTGCTGTGGTTCGGCGGGCAGCGCATCGACTCCGGCAGCATGCAGATCGGGGCCCTGACGGCGTTCCTGTCCTACCTGCTGCAGATCCTGATGGCGGTCATGATGGCCACCTTCATGTTCATGATGGTGCCGCGCGCGGAGGTCAGCGCCGAGCGGATCAGCGAGGTGCTCGACACCGAGTCCAGCGTCCGCCCGCCGGTGACGCCGATCCGGCCCGGCAAGGTGCACGGGCACCTGGAGCTGTCCGGGGTCGAGTTCCGCTACCCCGGCGCGGAAAAGCCGGTGCTGTGCGACATTTCGCTGGTCGGGCGGCCGGGCGAGACGACAGCGGTGATCGGCTCCACGGGTACCGGCAAGACCACGCTGCTCAACCTGATCCCCCGGCTGATGGACGCCACCCAGGGCACGGTGAAGGTCGACGGCGTCGACGTCCGCGACCTCGACCCGGCCCTGCTCGCCCGCACGGTCGGGCTGGTGCCGCAGAAGCCGTACCTGTTCGCCGGCACGGTGGCGAGCAACCTGCGTTACGGCAACCCCGACGCCACCGACGAAGAGCTGTGGCACGCGCTGGAAGTGGCGCAGGGCAAGGACTTCGTCGCGGCGATGGCCGAGGGCCTGGACGCGCCGATCGCCCAGGGCGGCACGAACGTCTCGGGCGGGCAGCGGCAGCGGATCGCGATCGCCCGGATGCTGGTGCACAAACCGGAGATCTACCTGTTCGACGACTCGTTCTCCGCACTCGACTACGCGACCGACGCGGCCCTGCGCCGCGCGCTGGTCCCGGAAACCGCCGAGGCCACGGTCGTCATCGTCGCGCAGCGGGTCAGCACCATCCGGGGCGCCGACCGGATCATCGTCCTCGACGAAGGCCGCGTCGTCGGCACCGGCACCCACCACGAACTCATGGACGGCAACGAAACCTACCGGGAAATCGTGCTGTCCCAGCTGACCGAACAGGAGGCGGCGTGAGCACCACGGAAGAGTCCGCCAAACCCGCCGTCACCGAGGCCGGGGAACGGCCCACCGCCCAGCGGCACCGGAACACCGGCGCCGCGACCGCGGGGCCGGGACGCATGATGGCCGGCGGCGCGCCGCCGGAGAAGGCCCTGGACTTCAAGGGGTCGCTGAAACGGCTGCTGCGCCTGCTGGCGCCGCAGCGGGCCGCCCTCATCGGCGTGCTCGTGCTGGGCGCGGCGAGCGTCACGCTGACCGTGATCGGGCCGAAGATCCTCGGCCAGGCCACCGACGCGATCCTCGCCGGCGTGCTCGGCAAGGCGGTGCCGCCGGGCGTCACCAAGGAACAGGTCGTCGCGGGGCTGCGCGCCCAGGGCAACGGCACGCTCGCCGACATCTACGGCCGCGTCGACCTGGTGCCCGGGGTGGGCATCGACTTCGACAAGGTCGGCCAGATCCTGCTGACCGTGCTGGCGCTGTTCGTCATTGCGTCGTTCTTCGGGCTGATCCAGGCCAGGCTGACCACAACCCTGGTGCAGCACGCGGTGTACCGCCTGCGCGAGCAGGTCGAGGAGAAGTTCGCGCGGCTGCCGCTGAAGTACTTCGACCGCCAGCCGCGCGGTGAGGTGCTGTCCCGCGTCACCAACGACATCGACAACCTGGCGCAGTCGCTGCAGCAGACGCTGTCCCAGATCGTCTCGTCGCTGCTGACCGTGATCGGCGTGCTGATCATGATGTTCCTGATTTCGCCGCTGCTCGCGCTGATCGCGCTGGTCACGGTGCCGCTGTCGGCGGTCGTGGCGGGCAAGGTCGGGAAGCGGGCCCAGCCCAACTTCATCAAGCAGTGGGCGACCACGGGCAAGCTCAACGCGCACGTCGAGGAGATGTACACCGGCCACTCGCTGGTCAAGGTGTTCGGCAGGCGCGACGAGTCCGCGGCGATCTTCGACCAGCAGAACGAGACGCTGTACCAGGCGAGCTTCCGGGCGCAGTTCATCTCGGGGATGATCCAGCCGGCGATGATGTTCATCGGCAACCTGAGCTACGTGCTGGTCGCCGTGATCGGCGCGCTGCGCGTCGCGTCCGGCAGCCTGACGCTCGGCGAGGTGCAGGCGTTCATCCAGTACTCGCGCCAGTTCAGCCAGCCGGTGACGCAGATCGCCAGCATGGCGAACCTGCTGCAGTCCGGCGTCGCCTCGGCCGAGCGGGTGTTCGCGCTGCTCGACGCCGAGGAGCAGGGCCCGGAGCCGGCGAACCCGGAACGCCCGGACGTCGTGCGCGGGCGCGTCGAGTTCCAGGACGTGTCGTTCCGGTACCTGCCGGAGAAGCCGCTCATCGACGACCTGTCGCTGACGGTCGAACCCGGCCAGACGGTGGCGATCGTCGGCCCGACCGGTGCCGGCAAGACGACGCTGGTCAACCTGCTCATGCGGTTCTACGAGCTCGACAGCGGGCGGATCACGCTCGACGGCGTCGACATCGCGAAGATGAACCGCGAGGTGCTGCGCGACCAGACCGGCATGGTGCTGCAGGACGCGTGGCTCTTCGGCGGCACGATCGCGGAGAACATCGCCTACGGCGCCGACGACCCGACCCGCGAGGAGGTCATCGAGGCGGCCACGGCGACCTACGTCGACCGGTTCGTGCGCACCCTGCCGGACGGCTACGAGACGATCCTCGACGACGAGGGCGGCACGGTCAGCGCCGGTGAGAAGCAGCTGATCACGGTGGCGCGGGCGTTCCTGGCCAAGCCGGTCATCCTCATCCTCGACGAGGCGACCAGCTCGGTCGACACCCGCACCGAGGTGCTCATCCAGCGGGCGATGAACGAGCTGCGCTCCGGCCGCACCAGCTTCGTCATCGCGCACCGGCTCTCCACGATCCGCGACGCCGACGTCATCCTGGTGATGGAGCACGGGCAGATCGTCGAGCACGGTGACCACGAAACGCTCCTGGGCAGCGGTGGCGCCTACGCCCGGCTGTACGCGGCGCAGTTCGCCGAGGCCATGGCCGAGACGGAGTGACGCGCGTGCCCTCCCGGAGCCGGCGCGCTCCGGGAGGGCACGACCGGAGGCGGGACCCGGTGTGGCGGACGGTAACCTGGTGCCCTCCGAGCGAAGTGGGGGTGCCGGTCCCGCGATGGCCGACCGACTCGACGAGTACCGGCGCAAGCGCGACCGTTCCCGGACGCCCGAGCCGTGGCCGGACGGCGCCCCGGAGCCGGGTGGTGACGACCTGTTCGTGATCCAGGAGCACCACGCCAGCCGCCTGCACTGGGACTTCCGGCTGGAGCGCGACGGCGTGCTCGTGTCGTGGGCGGTGCCGAAAGGCCTGCCGCTCTCCCCTGGCGTCAACCGGCTCGCGGTGCACACCGAAGACCACCCGATGGACTACCTCTCCTTCGAGGGCGAGATCCCGGCGGGCGAGTACGGCGGCGGCTGGATGGCGATCTGGGACACCGGCCGCTACGAGACGCTGCACTGGAACAACCACAAGGTCGAGGTCGTCTTCCACGGCGCGCGGGCGAGCGGCAAGTACCTGTTCCAGAACCGGCACAACCCGGACGACGAGGGCGACTGGACCCTGCGCCGCCTCGACCCGGCCGAGGACGGCCACGAGGACGCCCCCGAGTTCCTGGAGCCGATGACGGCGATCCCGGGCGAACTGCCCGAGCCCGAAGACGACGCCGACTGGGCGTACGAGTTCGCCTGGGGCGGCGACCGCACGATGCTCTGCGTGTCGGGCGGCCGCATCACCGCGCACGACGGCTCCGGCGCCGACGTCACCGGCCGGTACCCGGAGCTGCACAAGCTCGGCGAGAGCCTGGGTTCGACGGAAGTCCTGCTGGACGGCGAGATCGTGGTCGTCCGCGACGGCCGCCCAGACCCCGAGGGCTTGAAGGAACGCAGTCGCTTCGAAGGCTACGACGCGAAGCGGATCATGAAGCACAAGCCGGCGTTCTTCTTCGCCTACGACGTGCTGCACCACGACGGCCGTCCGACGCTCGACCTGCCCTACGTCGAGCGCCGGTCGCTGCTCTCGGACCTCGGGCTCTCGGGTGGCACGTGGCAGGTGCCCCAGTACTTCCAGGGCAACGGCGAGGCCGTCCTGGGCGCGGCGCGCGAGCACGGGCTGGGCGGCATCTACGCCAAGCGCGCGGACAGCGAGTACGCCCCCGGCGAGGCGGACGGGACCTGGCGCCACATCGAGACGTGACCCGGCCCGCCCCGTTGACTACAGCTTCTCCAGCAGCTTCAACGCTTTGACCGGTGACGCCGCGTGGTCGGCCATCCCGGCCCACGGATCCCCCTTGCGCGCCAAGCGGTCCTTGATGCGCTTGGGCGTCCAGCCGGCCGGCTCCGCCTTGCCCAGCTCGCGCCAGTCGAGCGGGGTGGCGACGCCGGCGGAGGGCCGGGCCCGCAGTGAGTAGGGCGCCACGAACGTCGACGTGTAGCCGTTGCGCAGGATGTCGAGGTACACGCGGTCGCCGCGCTGGGCCTTCCGCACCGCCGTGGTCAGCCGGTCGGGGTCGAGCCGCACCAGCACCTCGGCGGCCGCCTTCGCCAGGTCGCGGACCTCGTCGTAGGTCCCGCTGGGCTCGATCGGCGCGACGACGTGGAACCCGCGCCCGCCGGTGGCCTGCAGGTACGCGGTGAGCCCGGCGGCCTCGTACACCTTCTTGACCAGCCGCGCGATGGCGCGCAGGTCGGCGACGGTGACGTCGTCGGGCGGGTCGATGTCGATCAGCACCGTGTCCGGGTGCTCCAGATCGTCCACAGTGGACGACCAGATGTGGAACTCGATCGCGGCCTGGTTGGCCAGGAACACCAGCGTCGCGGGGTCGTCGCAGATGACGTGCCGGACGTCGCTCGTCGCGCGCTGCGGGATGGCCTCGACGCGGATCCAGGAGGGCAGCTTCGGGCTGGCTTCCTTCTGGTACCAGGTCTGGCCGGCGATGCCGTTCGGGTAGCGGCGCAGGGTGAGCGGCCGCCCGCGCAGGTGCGGCACCATCACCTCGGCGACGGTCCGGTAGTGCCCGACCACGTCGCCCTTGGTCAGCCCGGCCTCGGGGTAGAAGATCTTGTCCGGGTTCGACGTGGTGATCTCGTCGGGGTCCACCGGGCCTCCCTCGGCCGGTCGGCGGCGGGCGGTCCACCCGCGCGTTACCGGCGTCGAGCCTGCCCCTCGGGGCCAAGGACGTCCACTCGGAACATGCTCAGGCCCGGGTCAGCGCCACTCCGGCCAGCACCGCGACCACGGCGGCGACGACGTTGCCGACGATCGCGGCCGCCGACGGCCAGGTCACCCACGTCGGCCGCAGCGCCACGAGCGAGATCCCGGCCCACGCGCCCAGCACCGGGACGACCCAGGTCAGCCGGCGCACCCGCGGCGTCGCCGTGCGGGCGATCGCCAGGGCCACCAGGACCAGCCCGGTGACCGTGTTGCTCAAGGCCAGGACCCCGGCCCCGCCGAAGTGGGCGAGCCACGGCGCCAGGACCAGGTACACCCCGGCCAGCAGCACGACTCCCGCGGCCACGCCCGGTGCGGGGGCGATGCGGTGCGACGTCATCAGGCACCTCCTTCCGGAGAGGTACCCGGGTGTCGCTCCCGGTAATCGTGCCCGGCCGGGACCTGCCCGCAGCCCTCATCACGGGCAGGCGCCGGCCGGGAAGTTCAGCAGCCGCAGGTGTAGTACGTGACGTCCCAGTGGTTGCCTTCGTCGCAGTAGAGGTTGCCGGAGCCGGCCTTCCACTGCGGGTAGCCGTCGCCGCGGAGGCCGTCGTAGCTGAAGGTGTTCTTGACGTAGCTGTCGAGGCAGCTGTTGTGCGCGATGTCCACCTTGTAGCCGTTGTAGTGGCTGTAGGTGCCCGACGCGTGCCCGACCTCGGTGCCGCCGGTGATGTTGACGGCGCAGCCGCTGGCGCGCTTCAGCGTGATCACGCCCGTGACGGTGGTCTGGTTGATCTGCTCGTAGGACGTGCAGGTCGAGTTCGACCTGGTGGTGCAGCCGCCGCTGGACGAGTGGGTCACCCCGGCCGCGGACAGCTGTGACGCGGCCGCCGACTGGCTGAGCTTGGTGACCTCGACCGCCGCCGAAGCGGTTCCGATGGTGGCGAACACCACCGCGGCCGAAGCGGTCAGCCCCACCGCCGCCCGCACGAGCATCCGTTGTCCCGACATGACTTGCCTCCTCGGTACGTCGTTCCGACGGCGGCAGCCAAAAGGTCCCGACCATAACTTCGCCAAACGCGGGCGGACGCGCGGCGGGCGCGGGCGGGTCAGGTCCTGATCTTCGTCAAGACTTCACGAGTTCGCTCCCGCTCCGGTGACGTGCTGGTGACGGCGTTGAGCTCGTGCAGCGCGCGCAGCTCCCACAACGGGAAACCGAGGTCGCGGAACACGTCGGCCGAGGTCCGCAGCAGCCGGACCGCCTGCGGCCCGGCGTCGTCGGCGGCCTGGGTCCGGCCGAGGCTGAGCAGCGCGTAGCCGGCGCCGCGGCGGTCGCGCAGCTCGCGGAACACGCCCATCGCCAGCCGCAGGTGCCGTCGCGAGCCGGCGGCGTCACCGGCCCGGCGGCGGGCGTCGGCCAGGCTGCGGTGGGTGTAGGCGGCGGCGTGGCGGTGCCCGATCTGCTCGAACAGGTCCAGCGAGCGCGTCAGGCAGCGTTCGCCATCGGCCAGCTCCCCCGCCTCGGCGTGCAGGTCGCCCAGGCTGCGCAGGACGTGCGCCTCCCAGTGCCGCTCGCGGGTGCGGACGGCGCCGCCGAGGGCGCCGGTGAGCAGGTCGGCCGCCTGGTCGCTGCCGCCGTGGCGGCGCAGGACGTCGGCGTAGCGCTTCGCGGCCTGGTCGTGCCAGCGCCCGTCATCGCACTCGCGGGCGAGCAGCATGCTCACCTCGAAGCTCTCGACCGCGCCCCGGACGTCGCCGACGTCCTCGGCCAGCGAGCCAAGCTGCGCCGCCGCGGCCGCCTGACCGCGGCGGTCGCCGCAGTCGCGCAGCAGGCCGAGGGCCTCCCGCAGCTCCGTCTCCGCGGCCCGGGCGTTGCCGTTGTCGAGGTGGACGTCGGCGAGCGCGGCCAGCACCGCGGCGGTGCCGCTCGGGTCGTCGAGCACCCGGAAACGGTTCTCGGCCATCACGAAGTAGGTGCGCGCCTGCCGCCACCGCCCCTGCTGCCAGTGCACGGAACCCAGGGTGAAGAGCTTTTCGGCCTCCGCGTGCGGGTCCTTGCGCCGCCGCGCCGCGGCCAGCCCGAGCACCGACACGGCGCGGGCGGAGTGGTCGAGCCACGGCGTGGCCGCCAGGTCGGTGCAGGCGTCGGCGAGCCCGCCGGTCAGCTCGTGCCAGCCGTGCGCGCCGGCCAGCCGGACGGCGGCGGCGATGTGGCCGGACTCCTCGGCCGCCCAGCCCGCCGGGTCGGCCGCGACGCGGCGCGCCGTCGCCGGATCCGGCTTCGCCCCACCGGGTGCCGGCCGGCCGCGGGCCCGCTCGGCGAGCGTCAGCGTCACCTCGCACGCCCGGCGCAATGCGACCTGGTCGGTCTCCGGCGGAGTCCCCTCGGCCAGCACGAGCCGGACGAACGGCGCCACCGCCCAGCGGGCGCCGGCCGGGACGAGCAGGTGCCCGGCGGCCAGCGCGTCGAGCCGGTCGCGCGCCTCGCCGATCGGCTTGTCCAGCAACGCGGCCACGCACCAGTCCGGGACGGGACCGTCGAAGGAATTCAGCAGCCGCAGGAGGTACCGGTCGGCCGCGGGCCGCTCCCGCAGGGCCGCCGTCACGGCCGTCCGGACGCTCAGGTCCCCGACGGCCAGCTCGTCGAGGCGCCGGCGGTCGTCGGCCAGCCGCACGGCGAACTCCGCGACGCGCTGCCGCGGCCGGCCGGCGAGCTTGGCCCCGGCGATCCGGACGGCGAGCGCCAGGCCCGCGCAGTGGCCGAGAAGCCGTTGTGTCGCTTCGGGTTCCCCGTGCAGTCGCGGCTCCCCCGCGATCGCCGCGAGCAGCGTCCGGGCGTCCGTTGTGGACAGTCCGATGACCGGGACCGCGTGGGCGCCGCACAACCCGGGCAGCGCGCGGCGGGACGTCACGACGGTGGCGCAGCCCGGCCCGCTCGGCAGCAGCGCCCGGACCTGGGCCTCCGACGCGGCGTCCTCGAGCAGCACCAGCAGCCGCCGATCGGCGGTGTAGCACCGCCACAGCCCGGGCAGGCCCGCCCGGTCGGCCAGCTCCGCCGGCGTCGCGCCGAGCAGGCGCAGGAACCCGGTCAGCACGGTCGCCGGGTCGGCCGGGCCGCCGAGCGAGGCGACCAGCTGCCCGTCGGGGAAGCGGCGGCGGGCGCGCCAGGCGGCCTGGACGGCGAGCGCGGACTTCCCGGCGCCGGCCGCGCCGTGCAGCACCACCGGGGCCGGCCCGCGCAGGGCCCGGGCGACGTCGGCGAGTTCGGCGGTCCGGCCGGTGAAGTCGGGCACGGCGGGCGGCAGCTGCGCGGGCGGCCCCGGCGTCGTCCACTCCGTGCCGGCGATCCGGCGGTAGACGTCGACGAGGTCCGCGCTCGGCCAGACACCGGCCTCTTCCCAGAGCGCGCGGCGCGTCCGCCGGAGCACCTCCAGGGCCGACTCGCGGCGGCCGACAGCGCCGAGCGCGTCCGCGAGCCGCCCGGCGAAGCGTTCGTCTGCGGGCCGGGCCGCGACGACCGGATCCAGGCGTTCGACCACGGCCCCGCCGTCGCCGTCGGCGAGCTCCAGCTCGACCAGCTGCAGCAGGGCCGCCGAGCGCCGGTCCTCCAGCCACAGCTTGTGGGCCTCCAGCAGCGGCCCGCCGGCGACGTCGGCGAAGGCGTCACCCCGCCAGCACGCCAGCGCCCGTTCGAGCGCGCGGCGGCGCTGCGCGCGGTCGTCCGCGCCGGCGGACAGCAGCGTCAGGAAGTCGTCGGCGTCCAGCTCGCCGGGCTCGACGACCAGCGCGTAGCCGCGCGGGCCCGAGCGCAGGCGCTGCCCGGCCTCGGCGGCGCCGAGGCCGGGTGAGAGCGTCTTGCGCAGCTTGGACACGGTGACCTGGACGATCGCCGCGGCGCTCGACGGCGCGCCGTCCGGCCACAGCTCGTCGACCAGCGTGTCGCGGCCGACGTACTGGCCGGCCCGCGCGAGGAGCACGGCGAGCAGCCGCCGGGGCTGGGCCGCCGAAGGCAGCGGGACGGCGGCCGTCAGAGGGCCGAGGACCTGGAACCGCACGGCTTAACACCCCACCCGCGAGATCACCTGATCGAGCGAGCTGACCCTAGCCGTCCGGGGCCATCCGGGAAGACCACTCACCCGGATGGCCGACGCCGTTCGCCTCAGGCGTGCGCGAGCAGCCTTTCCAGGAGCTTCGGGTGCTCGGCGAGGCCTTCGCGCAGCGTGAGCTCGCGAAGCGGCTTCAGGTCGCCGTAAGGCGGGTTGTCCCAGTCCAGGGCCCCCTGCGGCGGCTCCGGGTCGTACTCGATGCCGAACTGGACGGTCTTCGCGACCTCGCGCCCGGCCAGCCGTTCGACCAGGTGCAGGGCGAGGTCGATGCCGGCCGACACGCCCGCCGCGGTGATCACGTCACCGTCCTCGACCCACCGCCGCGCGACCGGCGTCGCGCCCAGGCCGGGCAGCAGGTCGCGGAACATCCAGTGCGTCGTCGCCTGCTTCCCCTCCAGCAGCCCGGCCGCGCCGAGGACGAGCGAGCCGGTGCAGACCGACGTCATCAGCTCCGCTCCGGCGGCCGCGGTGCGCAACCAGGCCAGCAGCTGCTCGTCGGCCATCGCGTGAATCGTCGGCACGCCGCCGCCGGGCACCAGCACCGCGAACGGCGCGGGCACCTCGTCGAACGTGTGGCTCGGCGCGATCCGCAGCGGGGTGTCCGTCGGGACGAGGTCCGTGGTGGCGCCGACGGCCACCGTCCGGTAGGTGGGGTCGATCTGGGCCAGCGCGCTCAGCACCTGCAGCGGGCCCACCAGGTCGAGCGGCGTCAGCCCGGGGTAGACGACGAAAGCGAGGGTCTTCTGCTCATCGGTCATGTCCCCCACCTTGGCGGGGACACCGCGGCGGCGGAGTCGTGATGTCCGGAATCCTGCGAACCGCGTCCGAGCGCCAGCCGGGGTGCTAGCGTCCGACCATGCCAGGGTCACCCAGACGGGTCGTGATCGTCGGTTTTCCCGACGCCGAACTGCTGGACATCGCCTGCCCCGCCGATGTGTTCGACGCCGCCAACCGGCTCGGCGCCCGGCCGCCGTACGAAATCCGCCTGGCCAACCTCGACGGCCAGGCGATCCACACCGCCTCCGGCCTGATCCTGCAGCCGCACCTGCGGCTCGACCAGGTCGCCGCGGACCTGGACACCCTGGTCGTCGCCGGCGGCTGGGGCAGCACGGCCGCCGCGGCCGACGAGCGCGTCCTCGCCCACATCCGCCGGCTCGCCCGGACGAGCCGCCGCGTCGCGTCGGTGTGCACCGGCGCCGAGGTGCTCGCCGCGGCCGGGCTGCTCAACGGCCGGCGCGCGACGACGCACTGGCGGTACGCCGCGAAGTTGGCCGCGGACTACCCGAGCGTGACGGTCGACCCGGTGCCGCTGTACGTCCGCCACGGCAACGTCTACACCGCGGCCGGCGTCACCAGCGGGCTGGACCTGACACTGTCGCTGGTGGAGGCCGACCACGGCCCGACGCTGGCCCGCGAAGCCGCCCGCGCGCTGGTGACGTACCTGCAGCGGCCGGGCAACCAGGCGCAGGTGAGCCTGTTCCTGGCCGGGCCGCCGCCGGAGCACCGCGAGGTCCGCGACCTCACGGCGTACATCGCCGAGCACCTCGACGACGACCTCGGCACCCCCGCGCTGGCCGCCCGCGCCGGGATCAGCACCCGCCAGCTGACCCGCCTCTTCGACGCCCACCTGGGCTCCACGCCCGGCCGTTACGTTCGCACCATCCGCACCGAGCACGCCGCGCGCCTGCTGTCGGGCACGGACCTCCCGCTGGCCACGATCGCCCGCCGCTGCGGCTTCGGCTCGACGGAAACCCTGCGCCAGGCCTTCCTGGACCACTTCGACACCCCACCGTCGGCCTACCGCCGGGTCCACGTCCGCCAGGCTTACAGCTAACGCCGAGCCGACCCCCCCAGACACGCCAGCCGACCCTCCAGACACGCAAGCCGACCCCCCATGTACGTGAGTCGACCCTCCGGGCACGCGAGTCGTGCACCTGTGTACGTGTGTCGACCCTTCAATCACGCGAGTCGGCTCTCCAATCACGTGTGTCGGCTCTCTGATCACGCGAGTCGGCTCCGGATCGCGTGGGCCGGGGCGGTCGGCGGTCGTGATCGAAGGGTCGACACGCGTGATCAGCAGGTCGACACGCGTGATTGAGGGGTCGACACGGCGGATCCGGACGAACCGGGCCGTCGGCGGCCCGTTGCGTGGGCCGGGGGCTCCCGCTGTCAGGATGTGCGAGTGGACCGCCCCGACCTCGACGACGAAACCGGCCCGATTCGCCGGGTCACCGACGAGGTGCCCGTTTCCCCGGCCCGCGGGACCTCCGGAACGCCGGGCACGCCCCGGAAACCGGCCCGCCGGACGCCACCGGACGGAACGCCCGCGGCCCCGCGCCGACGCACCGACACCGGAGCGCAGCGGGTCCCCGGGAAGCCGACCGACACGGGAACCCAGCGGGTGCCACGAAAGCCTGCCGACACCGGGTCTCAGCGAACCTCCGGGAACCTGACCGACAGCGGCGCCCAGCGGATTCCCGGGAAGCCGACGGACACCGGCGCCCAGCGAATCCCCCGCAGGCCGGCCGACACGGGAGCCCAGCGGGTTCCGGCGGCTCCCGCCGACGCCGACTCCTCGCGGGGAGCGGCGAAACGAGGCGACACGGGGCCCCAGCGAGCGGCTCAGCGTGGCGACACCGGGCCGCAGCGAGTCCCCGGAAACCGTGACGACACCGGACCCGAGCGAACGGCGAAACGGGGTGATACCGGGCCCCAACGAGCCGCCAAGCGTGGCGACACCGGGCCCCAGCGGGTCGCCGATGGGCGTGCACGCCCCGCAAGTCGTGCCGCAGCACCGAAATCCGAACCCGACGCCGGGCACGGCCATGGTCATGGTCATGGGCACGGCCACGGGCCCGCCGCCCCGGCGTCGCGGCGGGTCCGGCTGCTGCTGATCTGGATGCTCGCTCCCCTGGCGCTCGCCACCGTGGTCGGGATGCTCGTGCTGTACCCGTGGGGCAAGCCGTCGCCGACGAGTGTCGTTCCGCAGGGCACGCCGGTGAAAGCGTCCATCACCACCACCGCCACCGGGCCGTGCCTCGCTCAGGGTCAGGTCCAGGTCGGCGACCAGAGCGACCCGAACGCGAAGCCGTGCCTGACCGTCGCGCTCACCATGACCGACGGGCCGGCCACCGGGAAACCGTTGCAGCTGACCGTGCCGATCGAGCCCAGCACCCCGCGGTTCGCCGCGGGTGACGCGGTCGTGCTCGCCTACAACGGCGGGAACGCGGCCGACCCGTCGAGCTTCCAGCTGGTCGACTTCCAGCGCGGCACCCCGCTGCTCGTGCTGGCCGCGCTGTTCGCCGTCGCCGTCCTGGTGCTCGGCCGCTGGCAGGGCCTCGCCGCGCTCGTCGCGCTCGGCCTGTCCTTCGCGGTGATCGCGCTGTTCATCCTTCCGGCCGTCCTTTCGGGTGAAAACCCGCTGCTGGTGGCGATCGTCGGCGCGGGCGCGATCATGTTCATCGCGCTGTACCTGACCCACGGGCTGACGGCGAGAACGTCCGCCGCCGTGCTCGGCACGCTCGTCAGCCTCGCGCTGATCGGTGTGCTCTCGGCGATCTTCTCGGCCGCGGCGTCGCTGACCGGGCTCGACGACAGCACCTCGACGCTCATCGGCTCGCTCGGCCACGGCATCGACGCGCGCGGGCTGCTGCTCGCCGGCGTCGTGATCGGCGCCCTCGGCGTGCTCGACGACGTCACCGTCACCCAGACCAGCGCCGTCTGGGAACTGCGCCGCGCCAACCCCGACCTGAGCTGGCGGGAGCTGTACAGCTCGGGCCTGCGGATCGGCCGCGACCACGTCGGCTCGGCGGTCAACACCCTGGTCATGGCCTACGCCGGCGCCGCGCTGCCGGTGCTGCTGTACTCGTCGATCTCCGGGGTCGGGCTGGGCGCGCTGCTCGGCAGCGAGGAGATCGCCCAGGAGATCATCCGCACCCTCGCGGGCAGCGTCGGCATCGTGGCGGCCGTCCCGGTGACGACGGTCCTCGCCGCGCTGATCGCTTCCCGCGAGCCCGCGACGTACCTCAGCAGCACCACGAAAGCCGTTCCGTCCCACCCGTAACACCGGCGGGCCCCCGCCGCGACAGCGGCGCCCGCACGCGGTAGGAAGGCGGTACCCGACCCGGGAGACGCCATGTCCGTGCTCGCCTGCCCCCGCCAGCTCGTGCGCGGCGTGCTGCGGCTGGTCACGGCCACCGTCCAGGCCGTCGAGTCGATCCCGCGCATCGCCACCGCCCTCGACGACGTCCGGGCGACGCTGCACCAGGTCGAACGCCTCACCGCGTACATCGCACAGGAGGTCCCGGAGCTCGTCTACCAGCTCGAACAGCTCCGTGAGCCGGACAGCGACGTCAGTCGAGAGTCGCCACGAACCGGCTGACGGCCTCCATCGTGAACCGCTGCACGTACTTGCCCGACGGCGCCACCGACGCCAGCCGGTAGAGCGGGCGGTCCGCGACGCCGCCGCCGCGGGCCTCGGCCTTCAGCTCGGAGACCAGCAGCTCCCCGAAGACGAGGCCGTTCGCCTCGGTGTTGTTCATCAGCGCGTTGGCCAGCTTCCGCAGCTGCAGCACGCCCAGCTCGCGCCCGCCCGTGCCGGAGAACACCGCGAGGTCGACCTTCGCCACCTGCCGCCGGTTGCCCGCGTTGACCAGCAGGCTGACCGTGCGGGTGCCGCGGACGTCGCCGATCACGAGGTCGAGGCGAGTGGCGGTGACGAGGTCGACGCGCCGCAGCCCCCACGTGCGCACGATCAGCGTCGAGCCCTCGAGCCAGACGCGGCGCCGGATGCTGACCGCCATCACGTAGGCCAGCGGCAGGGCGATCACGAGGGCGACGACCAGGCCGATCACCGTGCCGCCGATCAGCCCGGCGACCCCGCCGAACGCGGCGGCGACGATCACCACGCCGATCAGCCCGGAAATCCCGCGGCGACGGCGCCCGCGCGCGTCCTCCTCGAACAGCGGCAGCCGTTCCGGCGTCTCTTCCGCCATGCTCACGCCCCCGTCCCGGCGAGGAACGGGTTGCCCGCGCGTTCCCGACCGATCGTCGTCGCCGGGCCGTGGCCCGGCAGCACCACCGTGTCGTCCGGGAAGCCCGCCAGCAGGTCCCGCAGCGACGCCTCGACGTCCCCGCGGCCGACCGATCCGGCGAACAGCGTGTCGCCGGTCAAGGCGAGCCGGCCGCCCTCCGCCGTCTCCAGGGCGAGGACGACCGAACCCGGCGTGTGCCCCGGCGCGGGCCGGACGTCGACGTCGAGCCCGGCGAGGCGGTGGGTGCCCGCCTCCAGCGGCACGCTCTCGCCGTCGTAGAGCGGGGCGTCGGCGGGGTGCAGGTGCAGCGGGACGCCGTGGGCGGCCGAGAGCGACGCGGCCGACGCCACGTGGTCGGGGTGGCCGTGGGTGGCGACGAGCGCCGCGGGGACCAGCCGGTGCCCGGCGAGCGCGGCGGCCAGCGGCGCGGCCACCTCCTGCCCCGGGTCCACGACCAGACACGGCCCGCCGGCGGCCTCCGCCAGCAGGTAGCAGTTGGCCTGCAGCGGGCCGCTGCCGAAGCCGACGACGAGCACCGAACGCCTCCCGGACATCCGCGCCGGATGGCGCCGATCACGATCAGGTTGAGACTAGCGGGCCCTGTACATGGTCCTCACAGGCTGTGCCCATACACTGCCGCTACCTCAGACGTGTGACACGAGCGGAAACCTGGGAGGGTACGGGGTGGCGACCAACCAGCAGCGCCGCGAAGCTGCGAAGCGCAAGCTCGAGAGGCAACTCGAGCGCCGATTGGAGCAGCAGAAGCGACGCAGGAGAATCGGCGCTGGTGTCGTCGGCGTAGCTGTTCTCGTCGTCGCGGGCGTGGTGGTGTGGATCGTGAGCGCCAACGGCGGTGACAGCACCGCCGATCCGGCCGCGTCGTCCTCGGCCGCCCCGCCGCCGACCGAAGTCCAGATCCCGACGCAGCGCGCGGCGACACCGAAGCGGACGACGGCGCTGCCGAACCCGACGACGTGCGACTTCAAAGCGGACACGACGGGCAAGACGCCGAAGAAGGTGAACCCGCCCGACGGCAAGAACGTCCCGTCGACCGGCACGGTGAACGTGACGCTGAAGAGCACGGCGGGCGACATCCCGCTGACGCTCGACCGGGCGCTCGCGCCCTGCGCGGTGCAGAGCTTCATCAGCCTCGCGAAGCAGAACTTCTACAACGACACCATGTGCCACCGGCTCGGCACCGAGGGCCTGCAGATGCTGCAGTGCGGTGACCCCTCGGCCACCGGCGACCCGACGAACGACGGTCAGGGTGGCCCGGGCTACACGATGCCGGACGAGGCGTTCCCGGAGATCAAGTACGGCCGCGGCATCCTCGCGATGGCGAAGACGCAGGCCCCGAACTCCGGCGGCAGCCAGTTCTTCATGGTCTACGGCGACGCCGAGAGCCTGCCGGCCGACTACTCGGTGTTCGGCAGCATCAGCGACGACGGCCTGAAGGTGCTGGACGCGGTGGCCAAGGCCGGCATCGCGAACCCGAACCCGCAGGACGGCACGGGTGCGCCGACCAAGCAGGTGAAGTTCACGGGCGTCACCGTCCAGTAGTGCCGCACCGCATCGAGCTGAACGGGGACCCGCTCGGCCCGGGCGCCTTCGTCGCGGGGATGACCTCCTACGGTCACTTCACCGCGATGCAGGTCCGGGACGGGCGGGTCCGCGGTCTTTCCCACCACCTGGACCGGCTGACCTCGAGCACCCGCCTGCTGTTCGGCGCGGAGCTCGACACGGACCTGGTGCGCTCCTACGTCCGGCGGGCGATCGCGGACGAAGCGGCGCTGTCCGTGCGGGTCATGGTGCTCACGCGGTCCTTCGACGAGCCGCTGAAGCCGGAGATCCTGGTCCGGACGCTGCCACCGCACCCGGTCGACCCGGCGCCGCTGCGCCTGGGGACGGTCCGGTACGAGCGGGACCTGCCGCAGGTCAAGCACCTCGGCACCTTCGGCCTGATCCACCACGCCCGCCAAGCCGAGCTGGCGGGCTACGACGACGCGCTGTTCGTCGACCACCAGGGCCGGATCAGCGAGGCGTCCATCTGGAACGCGGGCTTCCTGGCCGGCGACACGGTCGTCTGGCCGGACGCGGCCGTGCTGCCGGGGATCACGATGCTCGTGCAGCGGGAAGCGCTGGCACGCCTCGGCGTCCCGCAGGAGACGCGCGAGGTCCGGCCCGCCGACCTGCCCGGGTTCGACGCGATGTTCGTCACCAACTCCGAGACCCCGGGCCGTCCGGTCACCTCCGTCGACGACTTCGTACTGCCGTCCGCGGACCGCGCCGTGCGGCTCCTCGCCGAGGCCTACGAAACCGTGCCCTGGGACGAAATCTGAACCACGCCCCCACCCGCCCCGTGTAGAGGGGAACACCGGGGCCGTTTGTGCCACCGGGGAGAGGGTGGGCGACGATGGCCGAAAACCGGGTTCCCGCGGTGCGCCGCGTCCTCGGGCGCACCGGCCAGGCCGCCTGTGCCAGTGCCCTGTTCGCCGTGCTGGCCGGTGGGCCCGCGCTGGCCCAGTCCGCGCCGCCGCCCCCGCCGTCGGTGAAGTACTTCGTCGTCCCCCACGCCGCAAACCCCGACGACATCACGTTGTTCAAGATCGCCGAACAGGCGCTGGGCGACGGGAACCGGTTCCAGGAGATCTTCACGCTCAACCGGGGCCGGCCACGCCCGGACGGCACGCCGTTCGACGACCCCACGGCGATCGAGCCGGGCCAGGTCCTCCAGCTGCCCGACGACGCCCGCGACCCCGCGGTGAAGTTCGGGCCGCTCCCGGCCACCCCGGTGGCCGCCCCGCCCGCCCGGGCGGCGGCATCCCAGCCGGCCGAACCGGGGCTGGGGGCCGGGCTCGCGTCCGCGGTCAGCGGCACCGGCGGCCTGCTCACCGGGCTGATCGCCGGGCTCTGGTGGCGACGGCGGCCGCGGGTCGTCCCGCCGGTGCCGTTCGAGCCGGCCGAGCCTCGCGAGTCGTTCGAACCGGTCGAGCGGTTCGAGCCGCGCTGGCCCGAGCCCGACGACTACGACTACGACGACGGGTCCGGCTCGGTCAGCGGCACGCTCCCGATCCCCGTGGTCGTCCCGCTGCCGCGGCCGGACCAGTCGTCCGACCGGCTGCCGGTGGTGCTGCGGCAGGAGCCGATCACCGCCGAGCACTCGATCATCTTCTTCGACACGGCCGACACCCAGGTGATCGCCGCGATCCGGCCCGGCTCGCAGTTCCGGTTCCGGCTCGGCCCCGCCCGCGAGCCGGACGGCGCCACCGTGCTCGTCGTGGACGACGAAAGCGAGTGACGCCGGCGCGTGCGTGCGGGCCGCGTCACTCTGCGCTGAACGGATCAACCGGCGCCGGAACACTGGCCATCGGCCCGCCGGGCCCGCGATAGTCGTCTGATGACCTGGGATCCCTTCGGCACGCTGCGGAAGGCGCTGTGGATCGGCGGCGCCCCGTGGACCGGGAAGTCCACCGTCGCCCGGCTGCTCGCCGAGCGGCACGGCCTGACGACCTACCACCACGACCACCGGACCCGGCCCGCCCCGGGCGGCGACGTCTCCGCCGGCGAGCAGCTGATGACCGAGGTGCGGCACGGGTTCGACTGCGCGCTGGCCGATCTGCGGGTGCTGACGTCGCCGCGGCCGATCGTCGCCGAGGGCTGGGGGCTGCGCCCGGAGCTGGTCGCGCCGCTGGTGGATTCGCCGGGCCGGATGGTCGTGCTCGTGCCGACCGAGCTGTTCCGCCAGCACCAGCTGCGGCACCGGCCGGAGGAGCCCGCGATCCCGGAGCAGCGCAGTGTGCTGACGCGGGACCGGATGCTCGCCGCGCAGGCCGTGCGGTCCGCGCGGGAGCTGGGCATCCGGGTCATCGAGATCGACGGACGGCTCGGTCCCGCCGGCGTCACCGACGTCGTCGCCGAGCATTTCCGCGGCTACCTGGACGCCTGACGATATTATTAGTCCCGCGTTGTCCGGCCATTTCCCCCCGCGGGCGGTTGACCGGCTCCGGAACGGTCGCGCAAGATCGATGACCGACACCGCCGCCGCTCTTTCCGCGCAGCAAAGGGGCTGGGTTCTTTGGCGTTCCGGAAAACACTTCGCGTCGTCCTCGCCGCCGTTCTCGGACTGACCCTGCTCGGGCGACCCGCCGAAGCCGCGCCACCCGACTGGTCGCGCGCCGTCGCCGATTCCACGATCGCCGCGCACCCCGCCGCGTCGCTGGGGCTCGGCTACACCGACGCCCTGTTCCTGCTGGGCCTGTACCGCGTTTACCAGCGCACGCACGACGTCCGGTACCTGACCTACCTCGAAACCTGGGGTGCGGCGAAGGTGCGACCGGACGGCGGCACCGGCAACCCGTACAACGACCTGGACAGCATGCTGGCGGGCAACGTCTTCCTCGTGCTGGCCACCGAAACGGGCGACGCGCGCTACTCGCTGGCCGCGCGGCGGATCCACGACCGGCTGGCGACGTACCCGCGGACCACCGACGGCGGATTCATTCACAACACGGGATTGACCGGGCAGCTGTGGGCCGACGGCGCATTCATGCTCGACCCATTCCTGGCCCGGTACGGAAAGGCCGTCGGCGACGCCGCGAGCACCACCGAATCGGCCGGACAACTCGTCACCTATTTCACTCATCTGCGGCACCCGAGCGGATTGCTGTACCACGCGTACGACGAGCGCCGGAAGCAGAGCTGGGCCGATCCGGTGACCGGGTTGTCCCCGGACGTGTGGTGCCGCGCGGTCGGCTGGTTCGGCGCGGCCACAGTTGACGTCCTCGACGCGCTGCCCGCGGCGGCCCCGCAGCGCGGCGCCCTCGTCGGCATCGTCCGGTACCTCGCCCAGGGCTTCCGCCGCTGGCAGGACCCGGCGACCGGCCGGTGGTTCCAGCTGACGGTCAAGCCCACCGCCGCCGACAACTGGACCGAGACGTCGTGCTCCAGCCTGTACACCTACACGCTGTCCCGCGCGGTGCAGCGCGGGTACGTCGGCCCGGAGTACCGGCCGGTGATCGCCCGCGGGTACGCCGGTGTGCTCGCGAAGGTCTCCCAGGCCGCCGACGGGACCACCGCCATCACGGACATCAGCGTCGGGACCAACGTCGGCAACGGCCGCTACTACCTCGACCGGCCGCGCGCCACCAACGACTTCCACGGCCTCGGCGCGTTCCTCTACCTCAACGAGCAGCTGGCCGGGGCCGGGCGATGAGGCGCGCCGCCGCGGGCCTGGTCCTGGCCGTGACGGCTACCCTGGTCACCACGATGCCCGCCGACGCCGCCGACCGCTGGACGGTCAGCCTGACCGGTGCGGTGACCGCCGCGGTCGCCCGCACCGGCGACGGCGGGCTGACCTTCTCGGCCACCCGGGGCGCCACCGCGGTGCTGGCGCCCGCGCCGCTGGGCGTCCGGACGAAGACCGCCGACCTGACCCGCGACCTGCGGTTCCTGCGCCGCACCGACCGGATCGTCGACGAGCGCTACACGATGACGACCGGCAAGCAGCTGCGCCGCCACGCACGGGCGGCGGAGACGACGTTGTCCTTCACCGGCGCGGGCGAAACCCGGCTCGACGTCGTCGTGCGCGCGGCCGCCGACGGCGTCGCCTACCGGTACGTGCTGCCCGGCGCCGGGCCGGTGACGATCACCGGCGAGGCGTCGGCGTTCACCCTGCCCGCGGCCGCGCCCGCCTGGCTGCTGCCCTACTCCCCCAACTACGAGAACGTCCGCGTCGAAACCACCGCGAGCAGCGCGAAGGCGGGCGACTACGGCTTTCCGTCGCTGTTCGACACCGGCGACGGGAGCTACACGCTGCTCACCGAGTCCGATGTGGACGGTCGGTATTCCGGTGCCCGGCTGACGCACGCGGCGGGCAGCGCGGACTACACGATCAAGCTGGCCGACGCCTCGATCACCGCCACCGGGCCGTTCGCGACGCCGTGGCGGGTCGCGATCACCGGCGACCTCGCGACGGTCACCGCGTCCACGTTGGTCGACGACCTCGCGCCGCCGTCGAAGCTCGCCGATACCTCCTGGATCCGGCCCGGCAAGGTGGCGTGGTCGTGGCTGTCCGAACACGACAGTCCGAGCGATCCCGTGCGGCAGAAGCAGTACGCGGACTTCGCGGCCCGCAACGGCTGGCCGTACCTGCTCATCGACGAGGGCTGGGACGCGTCCTGGGTCCCGGACGTCGTGCGGTACGCGCGGGCCCGCGGCGTCGAGGTGATCCTGTGGTTCCGCTGGACCACCCTCGACACGGCGGCCGAGCGCGCGAAGTGGCTCCCGCTGGTCAAGTCGTGGGGCGCGGCCGGGATCAAGGTCGACTTCATGGACTCCGACACCCAGGCGCGGTTCCGGTTCTACGACGACATCGCGGCGGCGACCGCACAGCAGCGGCTGATGATCAACTTCCACGGCGCGACCATCCCCCGCGGCCTGCAGCGGACCTGGCCGCACGTGATGAGCTTCGAGGCCGTGCGCGGCGCCGAGCAGTTCAAGACGCGGGCGTCGACCAACACGATGTTCCCCCTTCACCCGCAACGTCGTCGGCAGCATGGACTACACGCCGACGGCGTTCGTCGTGGCCGACCGGGACACCACCGACGCGCACGAGGTGGCGACGTTCTTCGTCTACGAGTCCGGCTGGCAGCACGGCGCGGACAAGCCGGAGAACTACGAGGCCCGCCCCGAAGCCCTGCACACGCTCGACCAGCTGCCGACGGTGTGGGACGAGACGCGGCTGCTGTCCGGCCGCCCCGGGCAGGAGGCGGTGTTCGCCAAGCGCTCCGGCGACCGTTGGTTCGTCGGCGGCATCGCGGCGGGCCCGGCCAAGACCGTCGACGCGCCGCTGGACTTCCTCGGCCACGGGCGCTGGCTCGCCGACACCCTGCGCGACGGCCCGGCCGGCCTGCTGCGCGAGAAGTCGGCGGTCACCGCGGGCGGCCGGCTGAGCGTGCCGGTCGCGAAGAACGGCGGGTTCGTCACGGTCCTCTGCCCCGCGTGGCCGGGCCGCACGACCTGCGACGCGGAGATCCGGCAGGTGCCGGCGACCAGCCTGAGCGTCACCCCGGCGACGGCGGAGGCGCACCCCGGCACGACCGTCGAGGTCGAGGCCACCTTCCGGCTGCCGGCCGGAGCACCGCTGCTCGACGTCGAACTCGGGCCCGTCGCCCCGGCGGGCTGGACGGTGACCGGGCGCCCGGTCTTCCGGCCGGTGCTGTTCGCCGGACAGCCCGTGTCGGGCACCTGGCGGTTCACGGCGACCGCCGCGGCCGCGCCGGGCACGACCGATCTGCCGGTCGCGGCCACCTACCGCTTCCGCGGCCAGGCCGTCCACGTCGAGGGCGCGACCAGCGTGTTCGTCCCGCCGCCGGTGCCGACCGGGACCACGCAGGTCAGCGCGCTGCCGTTCCTGGCGTCGTCGAACGGCTGGGGCCCGGTGGAGCGCGACCAGTCCAACGGCGACACCGCCGAGGGCGACGGCCACCCGCTGACCATCGGCGGCACGGTCTACGCGCACGGCCTCGGCACGAACGCGCCCAGCTCCGTGACGGTGTGGCTCGGCGGCGCGTGCACGGCGTTCTCGGCGGTCACCGGCGTCGACGACGAGGTGAAGGCGCCCGCTTCGGTCGCGTTCCGCGTCCTCGGCGACGACGGCGAGCCACTGGCCGAGACGCCGGTGCTGCGCCCGGCCGACGGCGCCCACCCGTTGACGGCCGACGTCACCGGCGTCCGGCGCCTGACCCTGCAGGTCACCGACGGCGGCGACGACAAGGACTCCGACCACGGCGACTGGGCGGACGCGAAGCTCACCTGCGCCTGACCTCGTGAGTGTTCAGGGCGGTTCTAACCGCCCTGAACACTCACGACCACGTCAGCGGAAGGTGAAGTTCGGCGGGCGCCGGTCCAGGAACGCCGCGACGCCCTCCGCGTAGTCCTCGCCGTGCAGGGCTTCGGACCGCAGCTCCTCGACCTCCGCGTCCGGGCTCTCCTGGCCGGCGACGATCTTCTCGATGATCCGGTTCATCCCGCGGACCGACGCCTGCGAACGCGAGCACAGCGTCCGCACGAACTCCAGCGTCGAGGCTTCCAGGTCGTCGGCCGGGAAGACGTCGTTGAGCAGGCCGATCTCGCGCGCCCGGGCCGCCGTGATCAGCTCGCCGGAGAGCAGGAAGTACTTCGCGTGCGCCGGCCCGACCAGCGACACCAGCTGGCGGGTCGAGTCGAAGTGGTAGACGATGCCGAGCTTCGCCGGCGTGATGCCGAAGCGCGACCCCTCGGCGGCGAAGCGGAAGTCGCAGGCGACCGACACCTGGCAGCCGCCGCCGATGCAGTTGCCCTGGATCATCGCGACCGACGGCTTCCGCATCGACGTCAGCGCGGCCACCGCGCCTTCGACGGCCTTGTCGTAGCTCGCCGCGCCCTCGGCGGTAGTGCGCAGCTCGCCGAACTCGCTGATGTCCGCGCCCGCCGAGAAGTGCTTGCCGCCGCCCGCGAGCACGAGCACCTTGAGCGTGGCGTCGGCCTCGACGTCGGCCACGACGTCCGGGATCGCCGACCACATGCCGTAGGTGATCGCGTTCATCTTCGCCGGCCGGGCGAAGGTCAGCCGCGCCACCTCGCCGTCACGCGTGAAGTCGAATCCGTCGGTCATGCTCGGCACCCTAGCTTCTCGCCCTGAGCGAAACCCCGGGTGTGTGACGCGGTCGCGGCGCTAGCTTGGGCCCATGGCGACGATCGAGTTGAACGGGACGACGTTCGGGTACGACGAAGCGGGCGAGGGGCCCGCGGTCGTGCTGCTGCACGCGGCCATCGGCGACCGCCGGATGTGGGACGCCCAGTTCACCGCGCTCGCCGCCACGCACCGGGTGATCCGCTACGACCGCCGCGGCTTCGGCGAGTCCGCCGACGGCCTCGGCGAGTTCGCCCACCACGAGGACCTGCTGGCCCTGCTCGATGCCCGGGGGATCGAGCAGGCCGCGCTGGTCGGGGCGTCGATGGGCGGCGCGGTCTCGCTGGACACCGCGCTCGCCGCGCCGGAGCGGGTCACCCGGCTGGTGCTGCTGGGCTCCGGCCTCAGCGGGCACACCTGGCCGGACCACATGCAGGCCGACATCGCCGAGCTGACCCGCGACGTCGACCCGGCGGACGTGAAAGCCATGTCCGAGGCCAACGTCCGGTACCTGGTCGCCGGGCCCGCACGCGAGGTGTCCGTGCTGCCGCCGGCGATGCTCGCGCGGGTCCGGGAGATGTGCGAGCAGGTGTACCACCGCCTGTCGACCGCTCCACAGTGGACGGAGCGGGTCCCGGACACCCGGCACCGGCTGGCTGAGATCACCATTCCAGCCCAGGTGGTGATCGGCCTGTCGGACGCGCTCGGGCTGATCGAGCTTTCCCAGCACATCGCGAAATCCTTGCCGGACGCCGAGCTGGTGGAGATCCCCGACACCGGGCACCTCCCCATGCTCGAGCGCCCCGACGACGTCACCGCGTTGCTGCGGAAGGTGCTCTGACCCGGCGGCTCAGGTGAAGATCTTCTGCACCTGGTCGGAGATCTTCGCGACCAGCTCGGAGAACTGCACCACCCCGCCCAGCAGGCCCTTGACCTTCTCCCAGCGGCTGCGCACCACGGCCGGTTCCGCGGCGTCGCCCGCGCGCAGGTCGGCCGCCAGGTCGTCCAGCGTGTCCTCCAGCACCTCCTGCTTGGCCAGGTCCTGGCCGCGCACGTCGGCGGCCAGCCGCTCGACCAGGCCGAGCAGCGCGGGCAGGGCGGTGTCCGCACCACCGCCGTCGATCCCGGTCTGGGTGATCGGCCCGGAGTTGTCCCGGCCGATGCTGACCTTGTTCGTGATGCGGGGTTCCATCAGGCCTCCGTCCGGGCCAGGCGGCCGGGCGCGCGGGGCGGGCGCGGCCGCGGGCCGCGCTGCCCGGTCTGGGTGATCGGGGCGCGGTTGTCGCCGCCGATGGTGATGTCGTTGTTGATCACGACGGCCGCCTGCTCCTCGAACTTCGCCGTCGAGAACCCGGCGTCGCCGAGCAGGCGACCGATCGCCGGCAGGAGCCGGCTTTCGATGATCTTCTCGTACCGCTCGATGTCGACGAGCTGGAAGTAGTCGGTGAACAGGTTGACCGACGCGAGCTCGCGCAGGGTGCTCGAGGCGCCGTAGCGGTCCGGGTCGAGGACGCCGGGCTCGCGCTTCGGCCGCCGGATCCAGGACGCGAGGTTCGCGATCCGGCCGGGCAGGCTCGCGGGCATCTCCAGCCACGCCAGGAAACCCTGGCCGAGCGGGCGCAGCGAGTCCGGCCGCATCTTGTCCACCACGCGGTACTCGGCCCGGATCGGCGGCAGCATGAACGGCGTCCACTCGACGTACAACGTCGTCTCGTCGACCGCTACGTGCAGGAACGTCGTGAGCACGAGATCCCGGTCCCAGGTCTCGACCTGGAAGCACAGGTAGTAGCGCGCCCACTCCTTCGGCTCCATCCGGAGCCGGTCGACGTCGGCCTCGGTGAGCCGGGTGTGCGGCGGGTACTCGATGTCGGGCAGGTACGCCGCGGCCTCCGGCTCGGTCAGGTGGTCGACGAGCTCGGCGGCCGGGGTGAACACCGCCTCGGTCACGGTCAGCCCGCCCAGCCGCTGATCCGGCGATAGCGAACCCGACCGGCGGAGGTTCCCGATCGCCTCGCGGATCCCCTCGTACAGCGTTTCGGTGGTGAGCTCCCGGCGCGTCGCCGGATCACTCTCGTCGTCCTCCAGCCGCTCCAGCGGGATCGCCATCGACCAGGCGTCGCGCCGGAAACCGGCCCCCACGAACGGGTTGTAGCCGCGGTAGACCACCAGCGGCGCGCCGGGCACGCCGGCGAACTCGTCACCGCGCTGGTACCGGGCGAGCTGGTCGCGGAAGTCCTCGGTGAACAGCCCGGTGAGACTTCCGTTGTCGGCCGCGGGGGCGGCGTGGCGCTTGAAGCGCGTCGTCAGCAGGTTCCACAGGGACCAGCGCTCGAGCGTGACGATCACCAGCACGACCAGTGCCAGCACGACACCGATGACGGTCCGGGCGGTGTCACCGCCCGTCGACGACGGCTCGTAGTCGTCGTAGTACCGGGAGGAGGACCGGCTCCCGGAATCGAAGAACTCGCCCGCATAGGGCAGCAGCACCGCCACGGCCAGGACGGCGAGGCCGAAGCCGATCACGATCTTCGGGTTGATCGACCGCTGGGCCCCGTACCCGGCTTTCCCCGAACGCGCGACCACCAGGATGGCCGACAGCAGGATCCAGCCGTAGAGCAGCGGGTTGTCCCACGACAGCCCGACGACGATGGCCATCAGCAGCACCAGCAGGCCGTCGTAGTTCTTCCGGCGGGCCCGCGCCCGCACCGCCTCCGTGAGCACGCGGCCCGCGTCGAGCCCCGTCGACGGCGGCACCGGGCGGGTGGGCTCGACGAGGAACTCGGTGATCGCCCGTTTGCTGTAACCGGGGTCGAGGTAGGACGCCGCGCACAGGTAGCGCGTGGTGTCGTCGGCCGTGCCTGGGGACATTGCTGCTCCCTCGCGTTTCCGGAGGGTCGAGGCCGGGCGCACCGCTTCCGGACGGCTCCCTCACCTGCAATTTGCCGACCGTAGCATGCACTCGAAGAACGCGGCACCGTATTTCCCGGGCCGTTCCGGAAACCCGCCGGGAATGGGCGCGGTCGCAGATTCCGGGAATGGGCCGGATCGACATTCGACAATTTCTTCGCGCCCGGCCGACGAGATCACAGCATGTCCATTGTGGACAGTCCAGGAGGGTCGGCGGCCCTGCCGCTCCGGTCGTGAGCGCGCGCTAGGACGCCGACGTCACGCGGTAGACGTCGTAGACGCCTTCCACGCCGCGGACCACCTTGAGGACGTGGCCCAGGTGCTTCGGGTCGCCCATCTCGAACGAGAAGCGGCTGACCGCGACCCGGTCGCGGGACGTCGTCACCGAGGCCGACAGGATGTTGACCTTCTCGTCCGCCAGCACCTTCGTCACGTCCGAGAGCAGGCGATGCCGGTCGAGGGCCTCGACCTGGATGGCCACCAGGAACACCGACGACGCCGACGGCGCCCACTCGACCTCGACCAGCCGCTCGGGCTGGGACTGCAGGTCGCCGGCGTTGGTGCAGTCGGTGCGGTGCACCGAAACACCGCCGCCGCGGGTCACGAAACCGAGGATCTCGTCGCCCGGGACCGGGGTGCAGCAGCGGGCCAGCTTCGCCCAGACGTCGCTCGCACCCTTGACCACGACGCCGACG
Source organism: Amycolatopsis sp. NBC_01307 (assembly GCF_035975215.1). Classification (NCBI taxonomy): domain Bacteria; kingdom Bacillati; phylum Actinomycetota; class Actinomycetes; order Pseudonocardiales; family Pseudonocardiaceae; genus Amycolatopsis; species Amycolatopsis sp. NBC_01307. The sequence goes on from NZ_CP108403.1 coordinate 3,700,211, forward strand.
TCGTTGGAGCCGCGGCGCCGGGTGACGGTGGACGGCGTCGCGCGCTCGGCGAGCTCCTCCTCCGCCGCGTCGACGCCGCCGATGAGCGCGACCAGGCGCTGCACGACGTGCTTGGCGCTGGTGTGGCCCTCCCCGACCGCCGCGTACAGCGACGAGATGTCGGCGTGGCGCAGCTCGGTGGCGATCGAGCCCATCGACTCCGCGGAGACCAGCCGCTGGATCGGCAGGCCGACCTTGCGGATCTCCTTGGTGATCGCTTCCTTGCCGCCTTCGATCGCCTCGTCGCGGCGTTCCTTGGCGAACCACTGCCGGATCTTCGCGCGCGCCTTCGGCGAACCCGCGAACTGCAGCCAGTCGCGGCTCGGGCCGGCGTTCTCCGCCTTCGAGGTGAAGATCTCGACGACTTCGCCGTTTTCCAGCTTGCGTTCCAGCGCGACCAGGCGGCCGTTGACGCGGGCGCCGATGCAGCGGTGCCCGACCTCGGTGTGCACGGCGTAGGCGAAGTCCACCGGCGTCGACTCGACGGGCAGCGTGATCACATCGCCCTTCGGCGTGAACACGAAGATCTCGCGCGCGGCCAGCTCGTAGCGCAGCGACTCGAGGAAGTCTCCCGGGTCCGCCGCTTCCCGCTGCCAGTCGAGGAGCTGGCGCATCCACGCCATCTCGTCGACGTCCACGGCGTTGCCGTTGTGCGTGCCCTTGGTTTCCTTGTACCGCCAGTGCGCGGCGATGCCGTACTCGGCGGTGCGGTGCATCTCGTAGGTGCGGATCTGCACCTCGAGGGGCTTGCCGTCCGGGCCGATCACCGTGGTGTGCAGCGACTGGTAGACGCTGAACCGCGGCTGCGCGATGTAGTCCTTGAAGCGCCCGGGAACCGGCTGCCACAGCGCGTGGACGACGCCCATCGCCGCGTAGCAGTCGCGGACGTCCTCGACCAGGATCCGCACGCCGACCAGGTCGTGGATGTCGTCCAGGTCGCGGCCGCGGACGATCATCTTCTGGTGGATCGAGTAGTAGTGCTTCGGCCGGCCCTCGACCTTCGCGGTGATCCGCGACGACACGAGGTTGCTGGTCAGGTCGGTGATGACCGAGCGCAGGTAGATGTCGCGCGAGGGCGCGCGGTCGGCGACCAGGCGCACGATCTCGTCGTACTTCTTCGGCTGCAGGATGGCGAACGCGAGGTCCTCCAGCTCCCACTTCACCGTGGCCATGCCGAGGCGGTGGGCCAGCGGGGCGAGGACCTCGAGGGTCTCGCGCGCCTTGCGGGCCTGCTTCTCCGGCGGCAGGAAGCGCATCGTGCGCATGTTGTGCAGCCGGTCGGCGAGCTTGATGACCAGCACCCGGGGGTCCTTGGCCATCGCGATGACCATCTTGCGGATGGTCTCGGCCTCGGCGGACGTGCCGAGCTTGACCTTGTCCAGCTTCGTGACGCCGTCGACCAGCTCGGCGACCTTCTCGCCGAAGTCGGCCTTCAGGCTCTCGACGGCGTAGCCGGTGTCCTCGACCGTGTCGTGCAGCAGTGCCGCGACGAGCGTCGTGGTGTCCATGCCCAGCTCGGCGAGGATCGTGGCGACGGCCAGGGGGTGCGTGATGTACGGGTCGCCGGACTTGCGCCGCTGGCTCCGGTGCAGCTCCTCGGCGACGTCGTAGGCGCGCTGCAGCAGCCCGAGGTCGCCGTTGGGGTGCAGCTCGCGGTGGATGACCGCGAGGGGTTCCAGGACCTGCTTGACCGGGGCGGCGCGCTGGGCGGTGATCCGCCGCGCGAGACGGGCGCGCACCCGCCGGGTGGCGGACGGGTTCGGCGCCGCGCCGTTCGGCTTCGGCGACGCGGGCTGTGCCGCCGCCTGCCCGTTCTGCGGGGCGCCCTCTTGAGCGGGCACCGCGGCGTCGAGCTCCTGGCTCACCCGCACCTCCTGCTGCTCGTGCGGCCTTCGAACCCCCAGGGTAGCCGCTCGGTCCTGCGACCCCGCCGGGTGCGCCCATTGAGGGTGATCACAACGCCCTGACCAGGGAGTTCCGCTCTCGTCGCCGCCCTCGTGAGTGTTTAGTCGGGTTAGAACCCTACTAAACACTCACGACCAGCGGCGGCAGGCAGGTTCAGCAGACCTGCAGGGCGTGGATCTTCCGGTCCCCCAGCACCTGACGGCCCCCGAGGGCCGCCAGTTCCAGGACCACCGAGACGCTGTCGACGACCGCGCCCGCGTCTTCCAGGAGCTTGCCGGTCGCCGCGACCGTGCCGCCCGTGGCCAGGACGTCGTCCAGGATGGCGACGCGCTGGCCGGGGTGCACCACGCCCGCCGGCAGCTCGACCGTGGCCGTGCCGTACTCCAGCGCGTAGTCCACCCGGCCCGCGACCAGCGGGAGCTTGCCCGGCTTGCGGATCAGCACCACGCCGAGGCCGCGGGCGTACCCGACGGCCGCGGCGAGCAGGAAGCCGCGGGCCTCCACGCCGGCGAGCGCCTCGACCCCAGGGTCGAGGGTGCTCGCCAGCGCGTCGGTCACGGCCTTGAAGGCGCCGGCGTCCGCGAACATCGGGCTCAGGTCGCGGAACAGCACGCCGGGCTCGGGAAAGTCCGGCACCTCGGCGATCAGGCCGAGGGCCTTCTCCAGCTCCACGTCAGCGCTTCCGCTTCCCGGCCGGCTTGCCCGCGGGACGCTGCTTCTGGATCCGGGCGGGCACGCTCGACGCGGCGGCGTACGCCTTCTCCTTGCGCAGCTCCGCCGCCAGGGCGTCGTCGTCCGAGGCGTCGAAGTCGCCGCTCGCGGCCTTGCGCTCCTGGTTGGCCCGGCGCTGCTGGACCCGCTCGGCCTGCTGCCGGTACTTCGGGTCGCGCATCTTGAAGTCGACCAGCAGCGGCGTCGCCAGTGCGACCGACGACAGGACGCCGACGATCGTGCCGGTGAGCTGCACGAGCGCCAGGTCCTGCAGCGTGCCGGAGCCGAGCAGCACGTACCCGACGATCAGCAGGCCGAGGATCGGCAGCAGCGCGATGAACGCGGTGTTGAACGATCGCATCAGGGTCTGGTTCAGCGCCAGGTTCGCGGCTTCGCCGAAGGTCCGGCGGGTCAGCCCGAGCAGGCCGCGCGTGTTCTCGCGGACCTTGTCGAACACCACCACCGTGTCGTAGAGCGAGAACCCGAGGATCGTCAGCAGGCCGATCACCGTCGCCGGCGTGACCTCGAAACCGATCAGCGAATACACACCCGCGGTGACGAAGATGTCGTGCAGCAGCGAAACGAGGGCCGCCGACGCCATCCGCAGGTCGAAGTAGATCGCCAGGAAGATGACCACCGCGACGAGGAACACGATGAGGGCGATCAGCGCCTTCTGCGAGATCTCCCCACCCCAGGACGCGCTGACCGCGCTGTCACTGATCGCCTGCACGCTCGGCTGCTTGTTGCTGCCGATCGGCCCCAGATCCTGGAACAGGGTCTGCTTGAGCTTGGCGACGTCCGCCGCGTCCAGCGTCTCGGTGCGGATCTGGATGGTCGACGCGTCACCCGTGCCGACCTTCTGCGTCTCCGCGGCCGGGTGGCCGAGGGCCTTCTCGAACGACGCCTTGGCCTGGTCTTCGGTGATCACGCCGTGGATGCCGTTGGCCGGCATCTGCAGCTGCGTGCCGCCCTCGAACTCGATGCCGTAGTTGAAGCCGCGGAAGATCATCGACGCGAGGCACACGAGCACCAGCGCGGAGAAGAAGATGTACCAGCGCTTGCGCTTGCCGACGACGTCGAACGCACCGCTGCCGACGTAGAGACGGCGGAAGATGCTGTCCTTCTTGCCGGGTTTCGCCGCGACCTTCATGTCGCCGTCGGCGTCCCTGCCCAGTTCTTCGACGCCCACGTCAGGCCTCCTTCACGTTCGCGCGGCCGACCGAGGTCGACTTGCGCTGCGAACCCACTTGCTGCACGGCACCCAGGCCCAGGTACTTGGGATTGGACAGGAACTTCGACTTCGACGTGGACGCGATCGCGACCAGCGGGTGCGTCACCAGGTAGACGATCACCAGGTCGAGCACCGTGGACATGCCCAGGGTGAACGCGAAGCCCTGGACGTCGCCGACCGCGATGATGTACAGGATCGCCGCGGCCAGGAAGCTCACCGCGTCCGAGGCCAGGATCGTGCGCTGGGCACGGGTCCAGCCGCGCGGCACCGCGGACCGGAACGTCCGGCCCTCCCGGATCTCGTCCTTTATTCGTTCGAAGTAGATGACGAACGAGTCCGCCGTGATGCCGATGGCGATGATCAGGCCGGCGATGCCCGCCAGGTCCAGCGTGTAGCCGATCCAGCGCCCGAGCAGCACCAGCACCGCGAACACCAGCGAGAACGACAGCCCCAGCGACAGGATGGTGAGCACACCGAGCAGCCGGTAGTAGAACAGGCAGTAGATGAAGACGACCAGCAGGCCGATGCCGCCGGCGATCAGGCCGGCCTGCAGCGACGCGAGGCCCAGCGTGGCCGACACCGTGGTCGCGTCCGAGGAAGCGAACGACAGCGGCAGCGAGCCGTACTTCAGGATGTCCGAGAGGTCCTTCGCCTCGGTCTGCGTGAACTTGCCGGTGATCTGGGTGTTGCCGTCCAGGATCGCGACCTGGATGTTCGGCGCGGACACGACCTGCGTGTCGAGCACGAACGCGGCCTGCTGGTTGGTGTTCTTCGAGGTGAAGTCCGCCCAGATCTTGGTGCCCTCGCTCTTGAAGCTGAGGTTCACCACCCACTGGCCGCGCTGCTGGTCGTAGCCCGAGCTCGAGTCGGCGATCTCGGTGCCCGGCAGGAACTCCGGCTCCAGCAGGTACTTGTACGTGTCGTGGTCACCGCAGGCGACCAGCGGCAGCTTGGGGTCGTCGTTGCCCTCGAGGGGGTCCTTGGCGTTCGGCGCGCAGGTGATCGACGCCATCGCCTGGGCGACGAGCTCCTGGTTCGGGTTGCCGTCGGCGCCGATCATCTGCGGGTTCTGCCGCACGGCCTTCGCGGCCTGGATCTGCTTCGCGGTGTCGGCGTCGACCGAACCGTCCACCGGGGCCGGCGCCTGGCTCGTCGCGGGCGGCGGCGTGCTGCTGCTCGGCGGGGCCGGCGTGGTGCTCGGCGCCTGCGCGGGCGCGGCGGCGGGGGCACCGCCACCACCGGCGGCCGGGCTGGACGGCGGGACGCTCGAACCGGCCGTCGGTGCGCCGGAGGACGCCGGGGGCGTGCTCGGAGCACCCGACGTCGGGGCCTGCGTCCCGGTCGGGACGCCGGTCGGCGGCGTGGTCTGCGGGGGCACGACCGGCTGCGTCGCGTTGGCGACGACCTTCCGGAAGCCCAGCTTGGCCGTCTTGCCCAGGTTCTTCGCCTGGTCACCCTGCTCGCCGGGGACCGTGATCACGACGTTGTTGCCGTCGAGGAGGACCTCGGTGCCACCGACGCCGATCCCGTTGACGCGGCGCTCGATGATCTGGCGCGCCTGGTTCAGGGACTCCCGGGTCGGCTGGCCACCGTCCGGGGTACGGGCGGTGAGCGTGACCCGGGTGCCGCCCTGCAGGTCGATGCCCAGCTTCGGGGTCGGCTTGTGGTTGCCGGTGAGGAACACCAGCGCGTACAGCACGATCACGATCAAGGCGAACAGGGCGAGATAGCGTCCCGGGCGGAGATGCCCGGCCGATGCTGCCACGGTGCTTCGGTCTCCTCGGACTGGGTGGGAACCCCGACGTTGCGGTGCCCGCCCGGAGGGTTTCCGGGCCGGGACTGTGTGCGATTCACTCCCGGGCACGGGTATGACGGCGGACACGCACGCAGCACCGAGACACTACTCGGTGCTGCGTGAGCCCGGCGTTGCGGCCACACCGACTTTCGTCGGGGGTTTCGCGCCCTGCCCGGGGATGCCGCGGGGCCTTACTTCTTGCCGTGCTCCAGCGGGGGCGCGACCTGCGCGGTCGTGGCCGGCTCGTCGTCCTTGATGCCGGAGCCCGACTCGATGATTGACTCTTCGGCCGGCGCGTCCGACGACAGCTCGTCGGCCGGGGTCTCGTCGGTCTCGACGACCGGCTCGACCTTCTCGCGGACCGCGAGGCGCAGCCAGGTGGTGACGACGCCGGGGGCGATCTCGATGTCGATCGTGTTGTCGCCCGAGGTGTCGGCGACGGTGCCGTAAAGACCGGAAGTGGTCATCACGCGGTCACCGGGCGCCAGGCTGCTCTGCAGGTCCTGCTGCGCCGCCTGCTGCTTCTTCTGCTTGCGCGAGCTCATCACCAGCGGCACGGCGAGGACGAGCACGAGCAGCAGTGGCAGCAAAAGGTTTTGCATGATTCTCCGTTCGACGGACTCCGGGCCCAGCCGAAATGTCCGGTTTTTGGGTGGTGTGCTCCTGTCGAGTGTGCCAGGTACCGGCGCGGACGCCAGCACCCACCCGCCGGTACGGGCCGCTCAGTCCTGCTGGAACGGCGCCGATCCGCCCTGGTCGGGGCGCCCCGGGTGGTCGGCGGGGGGCACCAGACCGAGGTGTTCCCACGCGGTCGCGGTGGCGACCCGGCCACGCGGGGTGCGGGCGAGCATACCGGCGCGCACCAGGTAGGGCTCACACACCTCTTCCACGGTGGTCGCCTCCTCCCCCACGGCGACCGCCAGCGTCGAGATGCCGACCGGCCCGCCGCCGAACGACTTGGTCAGCGCGGTGAGCACCGCCCGGTCGAGCCGGTCGAGGCCCAGCTCGTCGACGTCGTAGACGGCCAGCGCGGCCCGGGCGATCCCGACCGTCACCTTGCCGTCGGCGCGGACCTCGGCGTAGTCGCGGACCCGGCGGAGCAGCCGGTTCGCGATCCGGGGTGTGCCCCGCGAGCGGCCGGCGATCTCTTGGCAGCCGTCGCGGTCGATCGGGATGTCGAGGATCGTCGCGGCCCGCCGGACGATCAGCTCCAGCTCGGTGTCGCTGTAGAACTCCATCTGGCCGGTGAAGCCGAACCGGTCGCGCAGCGGGCCGGTCAGCGAGCCGGACCGGGTGGTCGCCCCGACCAGCGTGAACGGTGCGATCTCCAGCGGGATGCTCGTGGCGCCCGGGCCCTTGCCGACCACGACGTCGACCCGGAAGTCCTCCATCGCCAGGTAGAGCATCTCCTCGGCGGGGCGGGCGATCCGGTGGATCTCGTCGATGAACAGGACGTCGCCGGGCGCGAGGTTGGACAGCATCGCGGCGAGGTCGCCGGCCCGTTCCAGGGCCGGCCCGGAGGTGATCCTGAGCGCCGCGCCCAGCTCGGCCGCGACGATCATCGCCATCGACGTCTTGCCCAGCCCGGGCGGGCCGGACAGCAGGACGTGGTCGGGCGGCACCCCGCGGCGCCGCGCGCTCTCCAGCACCAGCTCCAGCTGCTCGCGCACGCGCGGCTGGCCGACGAACTCGTCGAGCCGCCGGGGCCGCAGCGTGCCCTCGACGTTCTCTTCGCCGGTCTGGGCCCACGCGGAGAGGGCGTCGTCCTCTTCCTCGGTCACGGCGTCATGGTCCATCAAGGCGTCCTACCGCTTCCGGCCGAGGGTGGTCAGCGACGCGCGCAGCACGCTGGCCGTCGTGTGGTCGTCGCCGTCAGCGAGGACCTTGTCCACGGCCAGCTCGGCCTGCTTCGCCGGGAACCCGAGCCCGGCCAGCGCCTCGACGACCTCCGCGCGCAACGCGCCGGGTGCCGTCACGGCCGGGGCGTCGCCGGAGCCGAGCGCGGTGACCTTGTCGCGCAGCTCCAGGGTGAGCCGCTCGGCGCCCTTGCGGCCGATGCCGGGCACCGAGGTGAGCACGGTGATGTTGCCTTCGACCAGCGCGCCCCGCAGCTTGCCCGGGTCGAGGACGGCGAGGGTGGCCAGCGCGAGCCGCGGCCCTATGCCGGACACCGTCTGCAGCAGCCCGAACAGCTCCCGCGCGTCGACGTCGGCGAACCCGAACAGCGTCAGCGAGTCCTCGCGCACGACCAGGGCGGTGTGCAGCCGGGTTTCCTCGCCGCGGCGCAGGGTGGCCAGGGTCGCCGGGGTGGCCTGCACGGCGAAGCCGACCCCGCCGACCTCGACCACGACGTGGTCCAGGGCGACCGACAGGACTTCTCCGCGTACCGACGAGATCATCGTGCTGCTCCAGGCTTCTTCACGGCGGGCTTCACCGCCGGCTTCTTGACGGTGGCTTGTTTGGCGGCCGCGGCCAGCCGCAGTTTGTGCGTGCGGGCCATCTCGGCCGCGCGGGCTTCGGCCTCGGCGAGCCGGGCCCGCATCGGCTCCCGCCAGAGGTGGCAGATGGCGAGCGCGAGCGCGTCCGCGGCGTCGGCGGGGTGCGGGGCGACCTCGAGGTTCAGCAGCCGCATGACCATGGCTGTGACCTGGGCCTTGTCCGCCCGGCCCGAGCCGCTGACGGCCGCCTTGACCTCGCTGGGGGTGTGGAACACGACCGGCAGGCCCCGGCGCGCGGCGGCCAGCGCGACGACGCCGCCGGCCTGGGCGGTGCCCATCGCGGTCCGGACGTTGTGCTGCGCGAAGACCCGCTCGACGGCGACCGCGGCCGGCTTGTACTTGTCCAGCCAGCGTTCGACCTCGTCGGAGATGCCGAGCAGGCGGTGCGCCAGATCCGCGTCGGGCGGCGTCCGCACGACGTCCACGGCCACGCACCGGACGGCCCGGCCCTTGCCGCCGTCGACCACGCCCAGCCCGCACCTGGTCAATCCGGGGTCGACCCCGAGCACCCGCACGCCGTTTCCCTCCCGCCGCGAACATCAGTTCGAGCCTGAGGCTACTGGGCACGGCTGCGGCAGGATGGCTGACATGCCGGAGCCATCGGATTTCGTCACCCACCTGGGCCTGCGGCCGCTGCCCGTCGAAGGCGGGCGGTGGGCGCAGAGCTGGCGCTCCGCCACCGGCTCGGCGATCTACTACCTGCTCGTCGCGCCGGAGTTCTCCGCGCCGCACCGGCTGGACCGGGTGGAGGTGTACGCGCACCACGCGGGCGCGCCGGCGGCGATGCTGCTGCTCCACCCGGACGGCTCGGTCGAGCGGCCGGTGCTCGGCACCGACGTCGCGGCCGGGGAACGCCCGCAGGTCGTGGTGCCCGCGGGGACGTGGCAGGCGACGGTCACGCTGGGCGCGTGGAGCCTGCTGGGCACGGTCGTGGTGCCGCCCTACACAGACGACTGCATCGAGTTCGCCGCGGCGGCCGATCTCGCGGTGGAGTACCCGGCCGCGGCCGCCGACCTGCGGAAGTTCTGACTCAGGGGCCGTCGACGCCCGGGGTCCAGCTCTCCGGGTCGCCGCTCTCGGTGAGCACGAGCTGCCACTTCGCGAAGCCCTCGGGCGCGTCGGGGTGCCACGGGAACTTGCCTTCCGGCGTGGCGACGATCAGCTGCAGGGCCGGGAAGTCGCCGTCCGGGTAGATGAGGAACGCGGTGCCGAAGTACTCGGGGTAGTGGCCCTTGGCGACCCGCTCGAGGACCACCGGGACGCCGTCGAAGAAGTTGTCGTAGCGCCGGCCGACCTCGAAGATCTCGCCGTTGGCGGCCCGGTCGACGTACGCGTCGAGCAGGACCTGGCCCATCTGGTCGGGCAGCCCGACGACGACGGCCTCGGGCACGTTGTGCAGCGCCCACGCGCAGGCGGTGAAGCAGTAGCCGGCGCCCTCGTCATCGCCGGCGACCGTGACGACGGCGTTGCCGCGTTCCTTGGCCTGCGTCTCGATCCATTCGACCAGGCGCTGTTCGTCCGCCGTCAGGTCGGCGGCGATTTCGGCGGAGGCGGCGGGCGTCGTCGAGGTCACGGCCCACATTGTGCCCGACGAGCCCGCCGCAGCCCAGTACCCGGGCCCCGAATGTCGCCGGATCGGACCGGGATGTGTTGCGGGGCAAGGGAAAAGAAATGCGCCGCGAGTATCACCCGCGGCGCATGTCCTTTCGCTGTCGCCGGTCAGTCGACCTCGGCCAGCACCTCGTCCGACACGTCGAAGTTGGCGTACACGTTCTGGACGTCGTCGCAGTCCTCGAGCGCGTCGATCAGCCGGAAGACCTTCTTCGCGCCGTCGACGTCCAGGGGGACGCTGACCGACGGGAGGAACGTCAGCTCCGCCGATTCGTACTCGAACCCGGCCTCCTGCAGCGACTTGCGCACCGGGACCAGGTCGCCGCCCTCGGAGACGATCTCGAAGGTCTCGTCGAGGTCGTTGACCTCCTCGGCACCCGCGTCGAGGACCGCCATGAGGACGTCGTCCTCCGTGGCGTCGGCCTTCGGCATGATCACGACACCCTTGCGGGTGAACATGTACGCCACCGAGCCCGGGTCGGCGAGGGAGCCGCCGTTGCGCGTGAGCGCGGTGCGGACCTCCATCGCGGCGCGGTTCTTGTTGTCGGTGAGGCACTCGATCAGCACCGCCACGCCGTTGGGGCCGTAACCCTCGTACGTGATGTTCTGCCAGTCGGCGCCGCCGGCCTCTTCACCACCACCGCGCTTGCGGGCGCGCTCGATGTTGTCCTGCGGAACCGAGTTCTTCTTCGCCTTCTGGATGGCGTCGTAGAGCGTGGGGTTGCCGTCCGGGTCGCCACCACCGGTGCCGGTCCGCGCGGCCACCTCGATGTTCTTGATCAACCGAGCGAAGAGCTTGCCGCGCTTCGCGTCCAGGTTGGCCTTCTTGTGTTTCGTGGTGGCCCACTTGGAGTGGCCGCTCATCTCTCCTCCATCTGTTCCGTACCCCGGCCGGGCACCGCGTCTCAAGCAGCCTTGCGCACGAGGTCGACGAACAACCGGTGCACCCGCACGTCGGGCGTCAGTTCCGGGTGGAACGCGGTCGCCAGCACCGCCCCTTGCCGGACCGCGACGATCCTAGCGGCCTCGTCTCCCAGGCCGGGCACGCCGCTGACCGTGGCGAGCACCTCGACGCCGTCACCGGCCTTCTCGACCCACGGGGCCCGGATGAACACCGCGTGCACGCCGCCACCGTCGACCCCGGCAAAGGCAAGGTCGGCTTCGAAGGAGTCGACCTGCCTGCCGAAGGCGTTGCGCCGGACGACCACGTCGAGCCCGCCGAGCTGCTGCTGGTCCGGCCGCCCGTCGAGGGTCTGCCGCGCGAGCAGGATCATCCCGGCGCACGACCCGAACGCGGGCAGCCCGCCGGCGATCCGCGCGCGCAGCGGTTCCAGCAGCTCGAACGTCTCGAGCAGCCGCGACATCGTGGTCGACTCGCCGCCGGGCAGCACCAAACCGTCCACTTCGGACAATTCAGCGGCCCGGCGCACCGGCACCGCCCGCGCGCCCGCTTCTTCCAGCATCGCGACGTGCTCGCGCACGGCACCCTGCAGGGCGAGCACACCGACGACCGGCTTCGACGACACCCAACCTCCCGAAAGACCCTTCCCACCAGCCTAGACGCAGACCCGCGGCGGCGGAGCGGCAGGTCAGCCCGGTCGAACCGCCGTCAGGGCCACCTTGCGGGCGTCCGACGCCCGAACCGGCACGATCGGTGGGTCAGGGGACGCCGGCGAGGCGCAGCAGCGCGGCCGTCGCGGCGGCCGCGATGACGACCACCACGAACGGGGCCTTGCGCCAGGCCAGCACTCCCCCGACCAGCACCCCGGCCGGCCGGGCGAAGCCCGCGAACGAGTGGCCCTCGGTCAGCGCGCTCACCGCGACCAGCGCCGCGAGCAGCACGACCGCGCCGAGCACCATCAGCCGTTCGGCGCGCGGCGACAGTTTCACCCGCTCGCGCAGCAGCGGGCCGGCGAGCCGGAAGGCGTAGGTGCCCACGGCCAGCACGATCGTGCCGATGAGCAGTTCGGTGCCGTCCATCAGCAGGCCTCCTGCGGCTCGGGTTCGGGCTCGGGCTCGGGCTCGGGCTCGGGCTGGGGCTTGGGCTCGCGCGCCGCGGCCCCGGCGAGCACGCCGACCAGGGCGAGCAGCACCGGCAGGCCGGCGGGCAGGAACGGCGTCGCGACCAGGGCGGCGAGCACGCCGAGCAGCACCGGCAGCCGGGCCGCCTTGTCACGCAGGGACGGCAGGACCAGCGCCAGCAGCACGGCGGGGAACGCCGCGTCCAGGCCGAAGACGTCGGTGTCGCTGATCGCCGACCCGGCGAACGCGCCGACCAGCACGCCGGCGTTCCAGCAGACGAAGATCCCCAGCCCGCAGGCCCAGTAGGCCGCGCGGCGGCGCCGGACCTCGTCCTGGGCCAGCGCGAACGCCACCGTCTCGTCGCTCATCAGGTGGCTGCCGGCCAGCCGCGCGCCCCACCGCTTTCCGAAGACGTCACCGATCGCGAACCCGAACGGCAGGTGCCGTGTGTTGACGAGCAGCCCGGCCAGCACCGCGGCGAACGGGTTGCCGCCGGCGGCCACGATGCCGACGAACATGAACTGCGACGCCCCCGCGAAGACCAGCAGGGACATCACCATCGGCGCCCAGACCGGGAAGCCGGAACCCACCGCGATCGCGCCGTAGGACACCCCCACGAGACAATCGGCCAGGCAGACCAGGCCGATGTCCCGGGCGAGAGCCCGATCGAGTGTTCGCCATATCGAACGCATGTGTTCTATAGTGAACAGCCGCACCCGTGTTCGTCAAGGCGAACAGACAGACCGATGGAGCGAACGGCATGTCGCAGGAAACCACCGGCGCGCCGCTGGAGATCATCGCGGCGTCGCTGCGCCGCGAACGGAACCGAGCGGGCTTGTCCCTGACCGAGGTGGCGCGCCGCGCCGGCCTGGCCAAGTCGACGCTCTCGCAGCTGGAGTCGGGCACCGGCAACCCGAGCGTCGAGACGCTGTGGGCGCTCGGCGTCGCGCTCGACGTGCCGTTCTCGCGGCTCGTGGAGCCGGAACGGCCGAAGGTCCGGGTGATCCGGGCCGGCAACGGGCCCACGGTGTTCGCCGAACACGCCGACTACGCGTGCACGCTGCTGTCGGCGTGTCCCCCGTCGGCCCGCCGGGACATCTACGTGATCCGCGGCGAGCCGGGCACGCCGCGGCGGTCCGACCCGCACATGACCGGCGTGATGGAGCACATCGTGCTGTGCGCGGGACGCGCCAGGGTGGGCCCGCAGGAGGAGCCGGAGGAACTGCTCCCCGGCGACTACATCTCCTACCCCGGCGACGTCCCGCACCTCTTCGAAGCCCTCGAGCCGGGCACTTACGGCGTCGAGATCTCCGAGTACATCTAGGAAGTCACCAGCCGCGGTCGGCGAGGCGGTGGGGCTCGGGGATCTCTTCCACGTTGATGCCGACCATCGCCTCGCCCAGCCCGCGCGAGACCTTCGCCAGCACGTCGGGGTCGTCGTAGAACGTCGTGGCCTTGACGATCGCCTCCGCGCGCTGGGCCGGGTTGCCGGACTTGAAGATGCCGGAGCCGACGAACACGCCCTCGGCGCCGAGCTGCATCATCATCGCGGCGTCGGCCGGGGTGGCGATGCCGCCCGCGGTGAAGAGCACCACCGGCAGCTTGCCGTTCGCGGCGACCTCCTTGACCAGCTCGTACGGCGCCTGCAGCTCCTTCGCCGCGACGAACAGCTCGTCCTCCGGCAGCGACGTCAGCTTGCGGATCTCGCCGCGGATCTTGCGCATGTGCGTGGTGGCGTTGGAGACGTCGCCGGTGCCGGCCTCACCCTTGGAGCGGATCATCGCCGCGCCCTCGGTGATCCGGCGCAGGGCCTCGCCGAGGTTGGTCGCGCCGCAGACGAAGGGGACGGTGAACGCCCACTTGTCGATGTGGTTGGCGTAGTCGGCCGGGGTCAGCACCTCGGACTCGTCCACGTAGTCGACGCCCAGGGACTGCAGCACCTGCGCCTCGACGAAGTGGCCGATGCGGGCCTTCGCCATGACCGGGATCGAGACGGTCTCGATGATGGCGTCGATCAGGTCCGGGTCGCTCATCCGCGCGACGCCGCCCTGGGCGCGGATGTCGGCGGGCACGCGCTCGAGCGCCATCACCGCGACCGCGCCGGCGTCTTCGGCGATCTTCGCCTGCTCGGCGGTGACCACGTCCATGATCACGCCGCCCTTGAGCATCTCGGCCATGCCGCGCTTCACCTTGGCGGTGCCGGTGACCGACTGGACGGAGCCGTTCTGGGGGGTGGTCTGCTGCTCGGGCACGACGAGGCCTTTCGACACGAGATCGGGTGGTTGCGCATCCGAGCGTAGGTCGGCGGTGGCCTCTTCAGGCAGGCCAGTACACGGGTATCTCAGCAGTCCACTTCGCCCGCGCCCGCGACCAGGACCTCGGCCGCCCGGGTGCGGGTGTAGAGCACGTGACGTCCGGCACGGTGCCCGCTGACCAGGCCCGCGGCCTTGAGGACACCGAGGTGCTGCGACACCGCCCCGGCGCTCAGCCGGGTGCGGCGGGCCAGCTCCGAAGTGGACGCCGGTGCGGCCAGCTCGGCCAGCAGCATCGCCCGGCCGCGGCCCACCACGGCGGCCAGCGCGCCCGGCGCGACGGCGGTGCCGGCCTCCCACAGCGTCGCGATCCCGCGCGGCGGGTACCGCAGCACCGGCTGCCAGCGCGGGTCGGTCTTGGAGAACACCCGCGGCCAGACGAACGCCGAGGGCACCAGCACCAGGCCGCGCCCGTCGAGCGGGACGGCGGCGTGCAGGTGCCGGTGCGCCACCGTGAGCGTGCCGCCCTGCCAGCGGACCATCGGCGTGAGGTCGTTGAACAGCTCGGCCGCGCCGCCACGGGCCAGCAGCCGCGACCGGTGCAGCACGTCCGCCTCGAGCAGGGCGCGGATCCGCGGCCACTCCGGGGCCAGCACGAGCTCCCAGTACCGCTCCATCAGCGTCGCGAGCCGGTCGAGGCCCGCCTCCGGGTCGCGGTGGAAGCGGTTCAGCGCGAGCGACCGCGGCCCGGTCATCGCGTCCAGCTCCCGCCGGACGAAGCGGGCGGGCACGTCGCGCAGGTCGGCGAGCTCGTCGGCCAGCTCCGGCACCGGCGTCGAGGGGGTGCCCGCCAGGAAGCCCGGGAGGTGCCGGACGGGCACCAGCTCGCGCAGGAGCGAGATGTCCAGCCCGGCCTCGCCGAGTGCCGCGGTGGCCCGCTTGACCCACGGCAGGTGCAGGGCGTGCTCCCCCGGCCGGTTCAAGACGCGGACGCTCGCCACGATCTCCCACGCGGGCGAGAACGCGAACCGGGTGTGGGCCAGGTCCTCTGTGGAGAATGCCAGGTCGAGCACGCTGCCTCCTGCCGCCGGAACGGCTCCAGGTTAGAGCGCTCCCTTGTGGACAGTCGAGTGGGGCTCGGAAAGTCCTTGCGGGAAAGCGAAAATTCCTCGCGGGTCGTACTTCCGGGCGACCGCGCGCAGCCGCGGCAGGTTCGGCCCGTAGTACGCCACCGGCCAGTCCGGCAGCTCGGGATCGAGGTAGTTGACGTACCCGGTGGTGCCGAACTCCGGCCCCAGCCCGTCCCGCACGGCCGCCAGCGACCGCCGGGCCCCGGCCTCGCCGCCCTCGCCCGGTTCGGCGCTGTGCAGGAACTGCAGGCTCGCCAGTGCGTGCCGGTGCGGGAACGCCGTGTCCCGGACGCCGACGCGGTCGATGGCGCCACCGCCGGCGTCGATGATGGTGTCGACGCCCGGGTCCCGGATCAGCACGTCGACGACCGCGGCCGGGTCGGCGGCCGGCCGCGTGAGCATCCGCGAGGTCCCGACGTAGGCCGCCCGGGCGGCGACCGCGCCGGGTCGGGCCTCCCGGTCGTCGAACGAGCGCATCGCGGACAGGTGGTCCGTGGTCCGCCGCCGCTGCTCGGCCGGCGGCGTGCCGACCCGGCGGATCAGGTCGTCGAGCAGCTCCTTCAGCCGGGCTTCGGGGCCGAGGAACGTGCCGCCGAGGCTGGCGTGGTCGTCGCCGAGGCCCATCCCGGACCACAGCTCGTCCGGCATCGCCGGCTGCCACTCCTGCCAGGCGGCGAACAGCGCGGCCTGCGTGCCCACCGGGAAGGACAGCTGGAAGGTGGCGACGTCGGCGATCGGCACGGTCCGGAACGTGAACGCGGTGACGATCCCGAAGTTGCCGCCACCCCCGCCGCGCAGCGCCCAGAACAGGTCCGGTTCCGCCGTCGCCGAGACGGTGCGCGCCCGGCCGTCCGCCGTGACGATCCGCGCGGCCTCCAGGTGGTCGCACGTCAGGCCGTACTTCCGGTCCAGCACCCCGACGCCGCCGCCGAGGGCGAGCCCGGCGATGCCGACCGTGTCGCAGCTGCCCGCGGGCAGCACCCGGCCGGCCGCGGCGAGCGTCGTGGCGATCGGTCCCAGCCGCGCCCCGGCGCCGATCACCGCGCGGCCGCCGGGGCGGACCTCGATGCCCGCCAACCGGCTCAGGTCGACCACGATCCCGCCGTCCACTGTGGAATAGCCGGGATAGCTGTGGCCGCCGCTGCGCGCCGCGATCGGCAGGTCGTGCCGGGCCGCGAAGCCCACGGCGGCCTGGACGTCCTCGATCCGCGTCGCGCCGACGACGGCCGCCGGGACGCGGTAGTCGTACATCGTGAAGTAGCCCTGCTTCGCCTCCGGGTAGCCCGGATCGCCCGGCCGGAACAACGGTCCGGCCAGTTTCCGCCGGAGTCGGTCCCATTCGTCTCCCGGCAGCCCGCCGGCCAGACCGGCCACCGGAACCGCCCCCGAAATCCGCAGAAAAGTCCGCCGGTTCACCGTCATCGAAACTCCCCCTGCCCCGCTCCCCCGGGCATTCGGCTGGTCCCGGGACCCGTGCCTTGCCGTGACCAGGGTAGCGGGTGTGTGATCGAGGACACATCTCGTACGTCCGCCGTTCGCCGAGGAGCCGTCATGGCCGACCGACAAGCCAAGAACGCCGACACCGGGGCCGCCGTCGCTGTGAACGACCCCGCCAAGGTCCGCAACGTGGTGCTCGTCGGCCCGTCGGGCTCGGGGAAGACGACCCTCACCGAGGCCCTGCTGGCCGCGTCCGGCACGGTGTCGCGCGCGGGCTCGGTGGTCGACGGGACGACGGTGTGCGACCACGACCCGGCGGCGGTCCGCCAGCAGCGTTCGGTCGGCCTTTCGGTGGCGCCGGTGCTGCACCAGGGCCACAAGATCAACCTGATCGACACCCCCGGGTACGCGGACTTCGTGGGCGAGCTGCGGGCCGGGCTGCGCGCGGCCGACGCGGCGCTGTTCGTCGTCTGCGCGGCCGAAGGGGTCGACGCGGCGACCGTCGCGGTGTGGGAGGAGTGCGCCGCCGTCGGCATGCCGCGCGCGGTCGTCGTCTCCCGCCTCGACCACCACCGGGCCGACCCGATGGCCGAGATCGCCGCCTGCCAGGCCGCCTTCGGCGCCGGCGTGCTGCCGCTCTACCTGCCCGCGGCCGACGGCCTCGTCGGGCTCATCACCCAGCGGTACTTCGACTACTCCGGCGGGCATCCGCCGAAGCTCGGCGAACCCGACCCGGCCGACCTCGAACGGCTGGCCGAGGCCCGCAACGAGCTCATCGAAGGGATCATCGCCGAAAGCGAAGACGAAACCCTGATGGAGCGCTACCTCGGCGGCGAGGAGATCGCCGAGGAGACGCTGATCGCCGACCTGGAGACGGCCGTCGCGCGCGGCACCTTCCACCCGGTCATCCCGGTCTGCTCGACCACCGGCACCGGCCTGGCCGAGGTGCTGGACGGCATCGTCCGGGCGTTCCCCTCCCCGCTCGAACACGCCCCGCCCGACGTCACCACACCCGACGGCGACCCGCACGCCGGGCTGACCGCCGACCCCGCGGGCCCCCTCGCCGCGGAGGTCGTCCGGACGGCCGTCGACTCCTACGTCGGCCGCGTCTCCCTCGTCCGGGTGTTCTCCGGGACGCTGCGGCCCGAGCGGCCGGTGCACGTGTCCGGGCACGGCCTCGCCGAGCGCGGGCACGAGGACCACGACGCCGACGAGCGCGTCGCACACCTCTACTCCCCGCTCGGCGCGAACCTGCGCGAGGTGCCCTACTGCGTCGCGGGCGACCTCTGCGCGCTGACGAAGGTCGGTTCGGCGGAGACCGGCGACACCGTGTCGTCCCCCGAAGAGCCGTTGCTGATGGAACCCTGGACGATGCCGGAGCCGTTGCTGCCGGTGGCCGTCGTCGCCAAGACCCGCAGCGACGAGGACACCCTCGCCCGCAACCTGTCCCGGCTCGTCGCCGGCGACCCGACACTGCGGCTGGACCGCAACGCCGAGACCGCCCAGCTGGTGCTGTGGTGCATGGGCGAGGCGCACTCCGACGTCGTGCTGTCCCGGCTGCGCGCGGGCGGCGCCGACGTCGACACCGAGCCGGTGAAGGTCAGCCTGCGCTCGACGTTCGGCAAGCTCGCCAAGGGCCACGGCCGGCACGTGAAGCAGTCCGGCGGCCACGGCCAGTTCGCCGTCTGCGACATCGAGGTCGAACCGCTGCCGCGCGGCGGCGGGTTCCAGTTCGTCGACAAGGTCGTCGGCGGCTCGGTGCCGCACCAGTTCATCCCGAGCGTCGAGAAGGGCGTGCGGGCCCAGCTGCAACGCGGGCTCGGCGACGGGCACCCGGTGGTCGACATCAAGGTGACGCTCGTCGACGGGAAGGCGCACAGCGTCGACTCCTCCGACGCGGCGTTCCAGACGGCCGGCGCGCTGGCCCTGCGGGAGGCCGCGGCGAACGGGCACATCACGATGCTCGAGCCCCTGGAGGAGGTGGCGATCCGGCTGCCGGACGAGCACCTCGGCACGGTGCTCGGCGACCTGTCTTCCCGCCGGGGCCGTGTCCTGGGCACGGAAGCCGGCGACGGCGGCCGGACGATGATCAAGGCCGAGGTCCCGGCGACCGAGCTGCTGCGCTACCTCATCGACCTGCGCTCGATGACCTCGGGCACGGCGACGTTCAGCCGCCACCACGCCCGCTTCGAGCCGATGCCGGAAGGCATGGCGGTCCACTAGCCGGGTCTGCCGCGGCCGGTCGTGAGTGTTTAGGGCGGTTAGAACCGCCCTAAACACTCACGACGGGTCTGGGCCCTCAGAAGTCGAAGCCGCCCGGGCGGTTGTTGCGGTCGGCCAGCAGGCCGGCGAGCGTGGCGATCGCGATCTCCGGCGGCGTGCGCGAGCCGATGTTCAGGCCGACCGGGCGGTGCACCCGGGCGATCTCGGCGTCCGGCACGCCGAGGCCGCGCAGCGCGGCCAGGTGCGGGCCGGGGTGGCGCGGGTTGCCGAGCACGCCGATCCAGCGCGGCTTCTCCTCCAGCGCCGCCTTGAGCACCGCGCCGAGCTCCGGCCGGTGGTGGTCGGTGACGACGACGTCGGCCGACCCGTCGAGCGGCGGGAACGTCGTCGCGGCCTCGAACCCGTCCGGGACGTCGGTCGCGCGCGCCGCGTCCGGGTCGACCAGCGCGACGTGGAACCCGAGGTCCCGCGCGAACTTCAGCAGGTACCGCGCCACCGGAGAGGCGAAGACGGCCACCAGGGTCCGCACGCCGGCGTCCGGTTCGGCGGCGCCGTGGGCGACTTCGCAGGCCTCGGGTTCACTCATGCCGCCATTGTGCCCCCGCTCAGCGCACTTCCTCGCCCAGCGAGACCCGGAACTGGTACGTGTCCGTCTTGCCCTTGACGAGCACCAGGTACCCGCCGGCCACGCGCAGCACCGTCCGGCCCTGCGGCGACCACGGCCGCGCCGGCCGGTGCTGCTTGGCCAGCAGGTACGCCTCGTCCTCCGCGCTCTCGCGGTCGGGGTAGCGCTCCGCTTCCGCGACCGACCAGCCCCGGGCGTCCCCGGCACCGCCCTGCTCCTCGACGACCACCCACCAGATCGAACTCATGCCCCTTCGACGCGGGCGGGCGCCGATCCGTTTCAGATCTCTTCACCCACCGTCAGCCGGAAGTGGAACGTCGAGGTGCGGCCGTCGACGATCACCAGGTAGCCGCCCGCGACCCGCAGCACCCGCCGCGACTTCGGCGACCACGGGTAGGCGGGCTGGTACTCGCGGGCGAGCCGCAGCGCCTCGGCCTCCGCGGTCTGCTGGTCGGTGCACGGGAAGGTCTCCGACAGCGACCAGCTCCGGCCGTCCCCGGTGCCGCGCTGCTCTTCGACGACGACCCACCAGCTCACGGCGTCAGACCTCCGGCTCGGCGAACTCGAAGTACTCCGGCACCGGCGCGGTCCCGGCCAGCCGGAAGTACCGGACCTTCCGGCGCCGACGCAGCCGCAGGGTGTCGCGGACGGCGTCGTTGTGGACGCGCCGCGCGATGATCACCCGGTGCTCGGCGTCGGTCAGCTCCTCGGCCAGCTCGGGCAGCAGGCCCGCCCGGTCGACGCGGCTCAGCTCCCGGGTCAGCTCGTTCTCCTCGGTCTCGCGGTCGGGCCGGGGCGCCGCTTCGGCGCGTTCGGCCGACGTCCGCAGCTCCGCGTCGCCCAGCACCACGGCGACCGCCCGGGCCACCACCGCGCGGCGGGCCAGCGCCGCGTCGAGGGCCGCCCAGCCCGCGTCCATCCGGACGTGCAGCCGGTCGAGCCGGTTCGCCGTCGCCACCAGGAACAGCCCGCCGAGCACGACGATCACCGCCAGCACCGGCAGCAGCCAGCCGAGCACGCTCACCGGGCGAACTCCCGCTCCGGCGCCGCGACGCGCCGCGGGTCGGCGGCGACGGCCGTCTCGTAGACGCGCAGCACCTGCGTGGCCACCACGGACCAGTCGAACATGGTGACGCGCTCCCCCGCCGCCGCGGCCAGCGACGCCCGGCGCGCGGGGTCGCCGAGCAGCTCGCGCAGCCCGTCGGCCAGCGCACCCGGGTCGCCGGTCTCGACGAGCATCCCGGCCCGGCCGTCGTCGAGCACCCGGCGGAACGAGTCGAGGCCGCTCGCCAGCACCGGCGTGCCCGCGGCCATCGCCTCGGTGAGGATCATCCCGAAGCTCTCGCCGCCGGTGTTGGGCGCGCAGTAGACGTCCACGCTGCGCAGGGCCTGGGCCTTGACCGCGTCGGTGGCCTGGCCGAGCAGCTCCAGGTGCGGCGCCAGCTCGGGACCGGCGTCGCGGCGCAGCTGGTCCTCGTCACCGCGGCCGACGACCACCAGCCGCAGGTCCTCGAACTCCGGCAGGATCCGCCGCAGCGCCTCCAGCAGCACGCCCATGCCCTTGCGGGGCTCGCCGAACCGGCCGACGAACCCGACCGTGCCGCCGGCCCGCGGGTAGCCCGGCAACGGCGTCGCTGAGGAGAAGAACTCGACGTCGACGCCGTTGGGGACCTCGACGGCGTCGCCGCCCGCGTGCTCCACCTGGACCCGGCGGGCCAGCGCGGACACCGCGATCCGCGCGGTGATCTTCTCCAGCAGCGGCCGCAGCACGGGCTGGAACGCCGAGAGGGTGCGCGACCGGGTCGTCGCGGTGTGGAAGGTGGCGACGATCGGGCCGTCGGCGATGAGCAGCGCCAGCAGCGACAGGCTCGGCGCGGCGGGCTCGTGCAGGTGCAGGACGTCGAAGTCGCCTTCGCGGATCCAGCGCCGCACGCGGGCGTAGGACACCGGGCCGAACTGGAGCCGCGCGACCGAGCCGTTGTACCGGATCCCGAGGGCCTTGCCGGCCGGGTGCACGAACTCGGGCAGGTCCGCGTCGTCGTCGGCGGGGGCGAGCACGGACACCTGGTGCCCGCGGGAGATCAGCGCCTTCGTCAGGTCGATCACGTGCCCCTGGACGCCGCCGGGCACGTCGAAGGAGTAGGGGCACACGATCCCGATCCGCATCGGTCGCGCGGTCACGGCTCAGCTCGCTTCTTCGAGGCTGCCCGGCTCGGCGGCCTCCATGTCCGCGGGCCAGAACTTCTGCACCATGTGCCAGTCGGCGGGGTGCGCGGCGATGTCGCCGGCGAAGATGTCGGCCAGCGCCTGCGTCGCGGCCGGGACCTCGGCCCGCGCGGTGACGCGGATGCGCGGGTGCAGCCGGACCTGCCAGCCGTCCTCGGTGAACCAGCAGCCCGCCGGGATCAGCGCGGCCCCGGTCGTCGCGGCCAGCCGCGCCGGGCCGCCGGGCATCCGGGCGGGCTCGCCGAAGAACTTCACGGGGATGCCGTTGTCGGTCAGGTCGCGGTCGCCCACCAGGCAGACGGCCTTGTTCTCGCGCAGCCGCTTGAGCAGCACGCGCATCGCGGAGCTGTCGCCGGTCAGCGGGACGATCTCGAACCCGAGCGACTCGCGGTAGGAGGCGAAGCGGCGGTAGAGCGACTCGGGCTTCAGACGCTCGGCGACGGTCGTGAACCCGCCGAGGTAGTCGGCCAGCCAGACGCCGGCGATGTCCCAGTTGCCGCTGTGCGGCAGCGCCATCACGGCGCCGTTGCCCTCGGCGAGGGCCGCGTCGAGGTTCTCGACGCCGGTGATCGAGGCCGCGACCTTGCCGCTGACCTGCTTCTGGTCCATCGACGGCAGCCGGAACGTCTCGTGCCAGTAGCGGGCGTACGAGCGCATCGCGCGCCGGGTCAGCTCGTCCAGCTCGGCCGGGTCGGCCTGCGGCACCACGCGGGCGAGGTTCGTGCGCAGCTGCCGCACGCCCCCGGCGTCGCGGCGGACGGCGAGGTCCGCCCCCAGCGAGAACACGGTGCCGCCGAACCCGGCGGGCAGCCAGCCGGCCAGCCGCCACGCGGCGGCGTACCCGAACTCGCTGAGCCTGCCGGACACCTTGCTCATACCGGCTGCTCCCCGGCGGCGGCCTCACGGGCCGCTTTCGCCACGCCGGCGAAGCGCTGCAGCAGCGTGATGACCGACAGCACGGCCAGCAGCCAGAGCGAGATGTCCACGGTCCACGGCACGCCGAGGCCGTGCAGCCCGGTGCCGACCAGCGCGATGATGAGCCGCTCGGCGCGTTCGACGAGACCGCCGTCGACCGGCAGGCCGGACGCGTCGGCGCGAGCCTTGACGTAGGAGATGACCTGGGCGAGGACCAGGCACAGCAGGGCCGCCGCGGCGGCGGGGTGGTTGTCGTCGACCACGAAGCACCACCAGGCGATCGCGGCGAACAGCGCGCCGTCGACCAGCCGGTCACAGGTGGCGTCGAGCACCGCGCCGAACGGGGTGCCGTAGCCGCGGGCCCGGGCCATGGCGCCGTCGAGCAGGTCGAGCATAGCGAAGCCCCACACCGTGAAGGTGCCCCACAGCAGGAAGCCGTTCGGGAAGAAGACCAGGGCACAGGCGATCGCGCCGGCGGTGCCGAGCACGGTCATCGCGTTCGGGGTCAGCCCGGCGCGGACCAGCGCCTGGCCGATCGGATCGGTGACGCGGGAAACGGAGGCACGCGCGAAGATATTGAGCATCGGTTCGTCTGAGGCACCTGGCTACGAGGGTCGGGTGGGCGATGGCAGCCTATCGACCCGCCCCGGTGAACCCGACGCGCCGCCCCGCGTCAGCCCGATTTCGGCAGCCGGACGACCTCGCCCGGGTACTCGCGAGCTTCTTCGGCAGCCTGCGCCGCGGCGCATTTCGGCGACAGCCCGTTGCGGATCGCGGCGCTGATCTCGCCGAGCGCGGCGACCTGCTCCGGCGTCAGCGGGTCGAACAGGCTCTCCCGGACGGCCTCGACGTGTCCGGGGGCCGCGGCTTCGAGGGCGGCGAAGCCTTCCTTCGTCAGGACGGCCCACGCGCCGCGCTTGTCGGTCGGGCAGGCCTCGCGGCGGACCCAGCCGTTGGCCTCCAGGCGCGCGACGGCGTGCGAGAGGCGGCTGCGCGACGCCTGGCGCGCGTCGGCGAGCTCACTCATCCGCAGCCGGCGGCCGGGCGCCTCCGACAGCGAGACGAGCACCTCGTAGTAGGTGTGGGGCATGCCCGAGTCGTGCTGGAGCTGAGCCTCGAGGTGCGCGCTGAGCATGCGCGTGGCCAGGTTGAATTCACGCCAGACGCGCTGCTCGTCGTCACTGAGCCATCGAGTATCGGACATACCCCCAGCATACCCCTGGTTGAACCCTCAACCAGGGGTTGCCGGTTACCGGTTCACCAGGCGTCGGCCAGCAGGTCGCGCGTCTCGCCCAGCAGCTGCGGGAGCACCTTCGTCTGGCCGATCACCGGCATGAAGTTGGCGTCGCCGCCCCAGCGCGGCACCAGGTGCTGGTGCAGGTGCGCGGCGATCCCGGCGCCCGCGATGACACCCTGGTTCAGCCCGATGTTGAACCCGTGCGCACCCGACACCACGCGGATCACCTTCATCGCGTGCTGGGTGTACTCCGCGACCTCGCGCGTCTCTTCCGGCGTCAGGTCGGTGTAGTCCGCGACGTGCCGGTAGGGCACCACCATCAGGTGCCCCGGGTTGTACGGATAGAGGTTCAGCACCGCGTACACGACCTCGCCGCGCGCGACGATCAAGCCGGTCTTGTCGTCCATCGACGGGATCCGGCAGAACGGGCAGCCGGGCTCCTCGTCGCCGTCCGGCTTGTCGTGGCCCTTGATGTAGGCCATCCGGTGCGGGGTCCAGAGGCGGTGGAACGTGTCCTGGACCCCGACGCCCTGCTGCTCGACGAGGTCGGGACCGGCTTCGGGACCGTCGCTCACCGGACGACCGCCGCCAGCGCGTCGGCCGAGGGCGACGCGTTCTCGCGGCCCTCGATCCAGCCGGCGATGGCGGCGACGGCGTCGGCCACCGGGACGCCGTTGATCTGCCCGCCGTCGCGGAAGCGGAACGACACCGCGCCCGCCTCGACGTCCTTCGCGCCGGCCAGCAGCATGAAGGGCACCTTCTGCGTGGTGTGCGTGCGGATCTTCTTCTGCATCCGGTCGTCGCTGGCGTCGACCTCGGCGCGGATCCCCTTGGCGCGCAACGCCTTCTCGACGTCCCGCAGGAAGCCGACCTGGTCGGCGGTGATCGGGATGCCGACCACCTGCACCGGCGCCAGCCACGCCGGGAACGCGCCCGCGTAGTGCTCGGTCAGCACGCCGAAGAAGCGCTCGATCGAGCCGAACAGCGCGCGGTGGATCATCACCGGCGTCTGCCGGGTGCCGTCCGGCGCCGTGTACTCCAGCTCGAAGCGCTTGTTCTGGTTGAAGTCCAGCTGGATGGTCGACATCTGCCAGGTGCGCCCGATGGCGTCCTTGGCCTGCACCGAGATCTTCGGGCCGTAGAAGGCCGCGCCGCCCGGGTCCGGGACCAGCTCGAGGCCGGAGTCGACGGCGGCCTGCCGCAGCGTCTCAGTGGCCTCCTCCCACTCCCAGTCCTCGCCGATGAACTTCGCCGAGTCGCCGCGGGTGGACAGCTCGAGGTAGAAGTCGGAGAGGCCGTAGTCGGCCAGCAGGTCGAGCACGAACTTCAGCAGCGACCGGAGCTCGCCCGGCATCTGCTCCTTGGTGCAGTAGATGTGGGAGTCGTCCATCGTCAGGCCGCGCACGCGGGTCAGGCCGTGCACCACGCCCGACTTCTCGTAGCGGTACACCGTGCCGAACTCGAACAGCCGCAGCGGCAGCTCGCGGTAGGACCGCCCGCGCGAGCGGAAGATCAGGTTGTGCATCGGGCAGTTCATGGCCTTGAGGTAGTAGTTCTCCTCGTCGAACTGCACCGGCGGGAACATGGTGTCCGCGTAGTAGGGCAGGTGGCCGGAGGTGTGGAACAGCTCGCCCTTGCTGATGTGCGGGGTGTTCACGAACTCGTAGCCGGCCTCCTCGTGGCGGCGGCGCGAGTAGTTCTCCAGCTCCCGGCGGATGATGCCGCCCTTGGGGTGGAACACCGGCAGGCCGGAGCCGATCTCCTCCGGGAAGGAGAACAGGTCCAGCTCGGCGCCGAGCTTGCGGTGGTCGCGGCGCTCGGCCTCGGCGATGCGCTCCAGGTGGGCGTCCTGCGCCTCGGCCGACTCCCACGCCGTGCCGTAGATCCGCTGCAGCTGGGGGTTCTTCTCGCTCCCCCGCCAGTACGCGGCGGCGACGCGGGTCAGCTTGAACGCGGGGATGAACTTGGTGGTCGGCACGTGCGGACCACGGCAGAGGTCACTCCAGACACGTTCCTTGGTGCGCGGGTCGAGGTTGTCGTAGATGGTGAGCTCGCCCTCGCCCACTTCCATCACCTCGGAGGTGTCCACTTCGGACTTGAGGTCGACCAGCTCGAGCTTGAACGGCTCGTCCGCCAGTTCCTTCTTCGCCTCGTCCACGGAGTCGAAAACGCGCCGCGAGAACTGCTGGGCACCCTTCACGATCTGCTTCATGCGCTTTTCGAGCGCTTGCAGGTCTTCCGGGGTGAACGGGGTTTCGACGGCGAAGTCGTAGTAGAAACCGTCCTTCACCGGCGGGCCGATACCGAGCTTGGCCTGCGGGAACTGCTGCTGCACGGCCTGGGCGAGCACGTGCGCCGCCGAATGGCGGATGACGCTGCGGCCGTCCTCGGTGTTCGCGGCGACCGGCTCGACCTCGGCGTCGGCTTCCGGGGCCCAGGCGAGGTCGCGCAGCTTGCCCTCGGCGTCGCGCACGACGACGACCGTGTCCGCGCCCTTGGTTGGCAGGCCCGCTTCGCGGACCGCCGACCCCGCCGTAGTGCCCGCCGGTACCACCACGCGGGAGGCGGCCACGGGGGAAACGGGGGACGGCTGCGACACGATCGGCTCCTCGAACTGGAGTGACAAAGACGACTCCGACGATGCTAGTCGGCGGCCGGTCCGCGCCTCACCCGCGTCCGGGAATGCCGGACGGGCCGCCTCCACGCCGGAGGCGGCCCGCCCGATCGGGTTAGTCAGTTCAGAGGGTCTCGACGACCTGGTCGAAGTCCAGCCGCGGCAAACGGTCGAACCACGGGTTCTCGCCGGGCTTGCCGACGTTGACGACGACCAGCGAGCGCAGCGGCTTGCCGTCGAAGAACTCCTTGTCGACACCGGCGGCGTCGAAACCGGTCATCGGGCCGGCGGCCAGCCCGGCGGCGCGGACGCCGATGATGAAGTAGCCGACCTGCAGCAGCGAGTTCAGCTTGGCGAACTCGACGCGGCCCTCCTCGTCCGAGAAGCTGTCCTTCGCTCCCGGGGCGTGCGGGAAGACCTGCGGCAGGTTCTCGTGGAAGTCGACGTCGGCGGCGAGCACGACGGTCAGCGGCGCGGCCTCGGTCTTGCCGCGGTTGCCCGGGGCCATGTGCGGCAGCAGGCGGGCCCTCGCCTCGGCGGTCCGGAGCACCAGCACGCGCAGCGGCTGGGTGTTCTTCGACGTCGGGGCCCACTTGACGAGGTCGTAGATCGCGCGGACCTGCTCGTCGGTCACCGGCTCGGAGCTGAAGCTGTTCGCCGTGCGCGCCTCGCGGAACAGCAGGTTCTGGACATCCGCGGGCAGCTCGAGGACCTGATCCTGCTCGGCAAAGGTGGTCATGCGCGGGGTTCCTTCCGTGGGTCGGTCATCCCGTCCAACCTGATTGAGCGTTGAACTATTTCGCGCTCGGCCATCCTGCGCCGGTGAAGTGGATCACCAGACCCGGGAACAGGCACGGCCGCCGATCCCCCGCGGCGGGGATCGGCGGCCGTGGCGCGGAAAGCGCGGTGGGAAACCGGACGGGTCAGTAGGCGCCCTGACCGCCCATCACCGCGCGGAACGTCTTCCAGAGGATCACCAGGTCCAGCGCGAGGGACCAGTCCTCGACGTAACGCAGGTCGAGCCGGATGCTCTCGGCCCAGGTGAGGTCGGAGCGCCCGCTCACCTGCCACAGCCCGGTCAGGCCCGGCTTCACGAGCAGCCGGCGGCGCGCGTCCGGCGCGTACTGCGCGGTCTCCTCCGGCAGCGGCGGGCGGGGCCCGACGAGCGACATCTTCCCGGATACGACGTTGAACAGCTGGGGCAGCTCGTCGAGCGAATACCGGCGCAGCAAACCACCCACACGGGTGATACGCGGATCCCGTTTCATCTTGAACAGCGGGCCCGCGCCCTCGTTCTCAGCCTGGAGCTTTTTGCGGATCTCGTCGGCGTTCGTCACCATCGTCCGGAACTTCAGCATGGTGAAAACGGCGCCGTCACGCCCGACGCGGTGCTGGCGGTAGATCACCGGGCCGCGGTCGTTCAGCTTGATCGCGACGGCGATCGCGAGCAGCAGCGGGGACATCATCGTGAGCAGGAACGCCGAGCCGGCGCGGTCCACGATCTCCTTCACCACGCGACGCCCGCCGGTGAACATCGGCGCGGTGACCCGCAGCAGCGGCATCCCCAGCACCCCGGTGACGTTCAGCCGGGGCCCGGCCACCTCCATCAGCACGGGCGCCACGACCATCTCGGCGCCGGTGCCCTCCATGTCCCAGGCCAGGCGCTGCAGGCGCTTCGGGCTCCAGTACTGGTCGGCGGTGATCGCGACGACGCGGTAGCCGCCGCGGCGCACGTGCCGGGACAGCTCTTCCAGCCGCCCGACCACCGGGACGCCGTCGATCTCCCCGCTGTCGCGGTCGGCGCCGTGCCCGGTGAACGTGCAGGCCGCCTCGACGCGCCAGCCGACGTGGACCTCGGACCGCGTACGGGCGATGAGGTCCGCGACGGTCTCGGGGCTGCCCGCGGCCATCACCGGCAGCAGGCAGAGTCCCTTGGCGCGCTTGCGGTGCAGCACCTGGCGCAGCAGGTAGCGCTGCGGGAACGCGACGAGCGCGATCGCCGGGACGACGACGAACACCCATACCTGGACCTCGAGCGCGCCGAACAGCAGCCCGCCCAGCGCCACGAGGACGGCCGCGGTGATGAAGCCCCGGCCCAGGGTGCGGTACTCCTCCGCTCCTTCGCCGAGCACGCGCGGGCTCCACGCCCGGCTCACCGGCAGGGAGACGAAGATCGCGAGGATCGTGCCGAACGCGTGCATGTCGTGCGGAGCCACGCGGTCGATGACGAACGCGCTGATCGCGATCACCAGCAGCGTCACGAAGACGTCGCTGCCGATGACCCAGGCTCTGTATCTGGCCTCCCAGGCCGCCGGTAGCGCCTTGGGTGGCGGGGTTCCGGCCGGATCTACGGCCGGGGCCCCGTCCCGCTTGGCGGGTCGCGGGATGGCTTGGAGGTCGATGTGCGGCGGTGGCTGGGCCACCGTGTACGAAGGCCGCACCGACTCTTCCATCAGACCTCCCGGAAACAGGAATCGGAGTTGTAACCGCGGGCACACTGCGTCACCGAGAGTGATTTCGGAGAGTGATGGCAAACTCGGTGGTCGCGCTGGGGCCGCGGAAGCTTCACAAGGCAAGGTATCGGCGACTCTCTCAGCATCGTTACAACGATTTCGAGCCACATGCTGTGCGTCTTCCCCGCCAGAAAATGGCCGCAAGATAACAAGATGATGACGATGGGTAATAGCGCGTATCCCGAGGAAAACTACGCAATGTAGCCAAAAATGCGATACCCGCACCCGGGTGGACGCCGCCCGCCCGAACGGCCGAGCGGCCGGCGGAATCCACTGTGGACATCGCGAGGGACCGGCGGTCCACAATGGATCGAACGGCGCCGTGCCGGGCCCGGGCGGTCCGCCGGGTGATCACGCGGTGACGTTCGTCGCCAAGTCGTCACTCGTGCCGGTTTCCGTCACGGATCACCCTGCGCGAGCGGACCACGGCCCGAACGCGGCCGAGCCGGTGATCCACCGGCTGCGCACCGTGACCACGCGGTCACAGCGGGACGGCCCGGCGCGATCGCGCCGCCGTCGCGTGCCGAGGATCACACCACCACCTCCCAGCGTGGCCCGGTTCGACAGAAAGCCACCGACACGGCGGTTTCCGGAAGAAAGTCCCACCGGGCCCGCGACACCGGGCCCGAAGCTCTGTTGACAGCTCATACGGCGCAGTCGCGGGGACAGTTCACTCCGGATCGCACGCCTACCCGCGCGGGGGATGGCCGCACTCCGGAGGCCACCGCGAAAAGTGACCACACGCTGGGGGTCCGGGACCCGCCTCAGCGGAGCGTGGTCGCCACCGGACACAACGAGAAGAGCCCCGCCTGCGTTTCCGCAAACAGGGCTCTTCCGCGATTCGGGTGGGCGATACTGGGATCGAACCAGTGACCTCTTCGGTGTGAACGAAGCGCTCTCCCCCTGAGCTAATCGCCCGCTCGGGGTGTTGGGGGTAACTGTAGCGCACGACTTCAGAACGCCTGCAAACGGGTGGTCCTGAGCGACCACACTCCGCTTACCGGCGAGTACGGAACGAACAACCCCGAGCTA
Organism: Amycolatopsis sp. NBC_01307; assembly: GCF_035975215.1. NCBI lineage: Bacteria > Bacillati > Actinomycetota > Actinomycetes > Pseudonocardiales > Pseudonocardiaceae > Amycolatopsis > Amycolatopsis sp. NBC_01307. The sequence continues at coordinate 3,730,227 of NZ_CP108403.1, forward strand.
ACCGGGGTTGCGGGGCCCGGGGGCCGCCCGACACGACGTTCGACATCCGTGCGACGGTGCTACCACGCGGCGATCAAACCGCGCAGTATGGACAGGTGGGACCCTCGCGGGCGCGTCCGTCGTACTGCGTGCCGCAGGTGAACCACGGACGACAGACAGGGGCCGATGCGCCCGGACGGGTGATCTGCGGCTTACCCGCGACGGAATCGGCCTCCCGGTGCGTCCCAGTGGTGACGCCCTCGGCCAGGCCGGGCCGGGAAGGGAGACGAGGGGTAGGACGATGCGCAACGATCACGTGACGCTCCGCTCGACGGCGGTCTTCGACCTGCTGGCGCCGCGGACGCCCGCGGTTCCGGTGAAGGTGGAGCTGCGCTACGACACACGCGACCCGTACGCGGTCGTCGCCGCCTTCCGCACCGGCCGCGCCGGCTGGGTCGAGTGGGTTTACGCCCGCGACCTCCTCGCGGACGGCCTCCTGGCGGACGCGGGCGACGGCGACGTCCGCATCCGCCCGTCGGTCGAGGACCCGGAATCGGTGCTCATCGAGCTGAACTCGCCGTCCGGGCACGCCATGTTCGAGGCGTCCGCCCAGGAGCTGGCCGACTTCCTCGACCGCACCTACGACGTGGTGCTGCCGGGCAACGAGCACCTGTGGGTGGACGTCGACGACGCCCTGACCCACCTCATTCCGCACGATCTGGCCTGATCACGGCGCCGCAACGGCCAAGTGACACCCCGGTGTCAAAGCCGTTTGCGGGGTTCGATATGGTTTTTGCACACCACGGCGACGGGGTGAGGCGCACAGCCTCAAGGCCCCGAAGCTGCGGAGTGCGGATGTAGCGCAGCTGGTAGCGCATCACCTTGCCAAGGTGAGGGTCGCGGGTTCGAATCCCGTCATCCGCTCGGTAGGCTTCTCGAGGCCTGGCACGGTGGAGTGGCCGAGAGGCGAGGCAACGGCCTGCAAAGCCGTGTACACGGGTTCGAATCCCGTCTCCACCTCGCGCGATTAGCTCAGCGGGAGAGCGCTTCCCTGACACGGAAGAGGTCACTGGTTCAATCCCAGTATCGCGCACCACCTGAAACTGCAGGTCAGAAGCCCTGTCCCTCCCCGGAGGGGCAGGGCTTCTACGCGTCAGTCGGCGACGATCCGGCGACGGCACCCAGCGCCCGGATGGCCCTCCCAGACCGTAGGTGCGGGAACCAGGACACCAGCTTCGCCCGCTCCCCCGGGTACAGCGACGCCAGCGACCGCAGCCTGTGGGGTTCCAAAAAGGCAGTCACCTGCCCTGACCAGTAGCTTTACGCGGCCCGTTTGTACTCGCTAATCAGGCCTCCGAGGAGTCGCTGTCGCTTGATCCGCTGAGAGCCGTGGTTTGCCATGGGGTAGGTCGGGCGGGGTGGGCGAAGCTCGCGGGACCGGTGCGGCCGTCGACCGTTGTAGTGCCGGAGGTACTCGGCGAGCGCGGCGCGCAGATGCCGCTCGCTCACGATCAACATGCGATCGGTGAGCTCGGTCCTGACTGTGAGCACGAACCGCTCGGCGTAGCAGTTCGCCCGCGGGCAGCGCGGAGGGATCTTTACCGTCTCGACGCCGACGTCGGCCAGGACAGTGTCGAACGAGACCGCGAACTGACCAGCCCGATCGCGGACAAGAAACCTGAACTCGCCGACTCGATCGCCGAGATCCATCACCAGGTTGCGGATCTGCTGCGTAGTCCACGCGCCGTCCGGATTCGTGGTCGTTCCCAGGATGTGGACGTAGCGGCTGCCGACCTCCAGCACGAAGAACACGTAGATCCGCTTCAGGGTGAACGCGCAGTCGACGTGGAAGAAGTCGCACGCCAGCGCCGTCGCCGCCTGCGTGCGCAAGAACTGCCGCCAGGTCGTGTTGTTCTGCCGGTCCGGAGCGGGTGGTATCCGCGCACGCTTCAGGATCCGCCGGATCGTCGAGGAACCGACCCGGTGACCAAGCTTGGCCAGCTCACCCTGAATTCTCTTGTATCCCCAGTGGTGATTCTCCCAGGCCATCCGTTCGATCAGGTCGGTGAGCGCCTCGTCGACGGGCGGACGGCCGGCTCGGTATGAGTAGGTCCACTTCCCGGCGACGAGGCGCCGGTGCCAGCGCAGGATCGTGCCCGGGGTGACCAACCGGTGTGTCCGCAGCCCGGTGGGCAGCAGCCGAACCAGCGCGGCGAGAACAGCCCGGTCAGCCCAGTTCAGGCGAGGTTTCGGGTTGCCTCGGCGCAGCACGGCCACCTCGTGGCGTAACACGAGCAGCTCGACGTCCTTCGACGCCGACGAGCGCCCAAGCAACACCAGCAGGCTCACCAGCCGGAGGAAGATCAGGTAGAGCAAACGCAGCGCCATGGCTGGCGATCACGCTCTGCCCATTGAACGCGCCCGCCACCGCAGGTCAGATCCACGAACCGACTTATGGAACCCCACAGGGCCTGGGCCGACCAACTACGCCCCGGCGACCTCCGGCTGACCGACCTCAAACGCACCATCCACGCCTGGACCCGGCTCGGCCGACCAGGCCGGGAGCGACTCGGCCTCACCGTGTACCCCAGCCGCCCGCACCGCGTCTGGCTCGACCAGCCCGACAACCACAACCATTGGGACATGCACGTCAAGTCAACGGACGCCGCGGGTCAACAGGCCGAAAGCGAACTCGTCGATGTCCTGACCCCAGTGGTCAGCGACGTTCTCAAACCATTCCTGGCTGGCCCGGGCCACCTGCTGCGCACTGGCGACGACACGACGTCGCAGCGTCTCGTAGTCGGCCAGACCGGCCGAAATGTCGCCGTGCTCTTTCAGGCAGTACGCCAGAGTGCGTGCATCCGCCATCGCCAGATGTGTTCCGGACCCGACGGAATAGTGCGTGGTGTGCGCCGCATCCCCCAGCAGTACGATGTTGCCGTCCCGCCACGTACGGTTGGCAACTGTCGCGAAGTCGAGCCATCGCGAGTTTCCGAGAACGATTCGATGGCCTCTCAGCACCGCCCCGAACGTGTCCGAGATCCAATCGGCATCGGGCAGGCCCACGTCTTCCCACAGCGACCTGGGTATCTCCACGATAATCGACGAGGCGGATTCACCGTACGGGTATCCGTGCAAGTGCACGATCCCGCGCGGAGTACGGACGAAAGCGAATTGAAACGCCCTGAACTCGCGGTCGGTACCCAGCCAGATGTATTTGTTGCACCCCCACGACAGGTGCGTGCCGAAAGCGTCCGCGCGTGCCTTTCTGACCGCCGAGTTCGCACCGTCCGCGGCGACCACAACATCGTAACTTTCGGAAAGAAAATCGATCGACGCGGCGTCCCGATTCAGATGCAGCGTGACCCCGAGCGTTGCACAACGCTCCCGCAGAGTGTCCAACAGCCGTCGCCGACCCATCGCCGCAAAGCTGTGACCATGCGACGTGACCTGCCGGTCGTCGACACGGATATCGATGTCCGAGCAACACGACATTCGTGCCTCAAGCGCCGAAAACGACGACCCGTCGGTGCCGCCTACGTCACCGAGAAGACCAGCAGGCAACACAACACCGAAGCCGTCCCTTCCCCCGACGGGCCCGCGATCCCACAGATCGATATGCCAGTGCGGCTCCAACTTCTTACCCACAGCGGCGAAGAAGAGACCACCCGGACCACCCCCGACAACAGCGATGCGCATCCTCTTCACCACGTCAACCTCCCGAGATTAGGAGTACGGGGTTACCACATCGATCGGACGCAGTAGCGTGCCGAGCATCCGCAGAGAGAACGTCGTCTCGAAATGTTCTCTACGCAGTCCAGCCAACCCGCGCAGCCGCAATCGCTCCACGACTGCCGGCGCCCTTCGGAGGCGCCCTCCCGCACCAAGATACGTGAGAGCCAGGTTCGAGACCTTCTCCTGGTGCAGCTCGCCCATGACCTCGACTAGGACCTCTTCGTTCCTCGTCCGGCACGGCAGCCGCGGCACCGCACCGCTGCCGGGAAACCATTCATTCGAAACCTGACACTGCGCCGTCCTCCATCGATAGACATCCGGTGCGCAAATCCTGCGGTCCGCGAAGACGTGCGCCGTGATGAACTCGTGTACATCGAATACAGCTGCGCCGTCGGCGAGAACGACATCGGCACGGACCCTGTCCTCCGTCACCGTCACGGTGGCGTCCAGGACGCCCGGGGCATCCACCAGGCACGACCGCAGCACATCGGTCTGCACCCACCTGTTCGCGACGAGCCGGCTGCCTACATGAAGCCGGTCCCTGTCGCGGAACAACTCCCGCGCGGTCGCCACCCGCATCGACAACCGCCTGGCCAGCCGCACAAACCGATACACAATGAACGGCAATTCCAGCGCCAAATCACGGGAAATCACCTTGTCGTCCGCCAAGATATTCATTCGAACATCACTGTCGTTGAGTTGCTCCAAGATGAACACCGGGGACAGGCAGTCGACCATGTTCTGGCCAATGGAGCTGACAGCTTGTTTCTGCCCCTCCACAATTTCGGTCACCTCGGCCGCCATCTGTTGCAGTGGGATATAGTCAAAATATGTCGGAGCGGCACCGCCGATTCCGCGCCGCTGCAGGATCAGCGCATCGCGATCGATGTCGGACGAGAAGCCACACTCCATCAAGGCCATGTAGGCGTCCAATGAATTTCGGCGCATTTCCCGCAGTGCGGACAGGAACGTGTCCTCGGCTCGAATGCTGATCGATTCTCGAACATTGAAGGTCCGGCAGGCGATCTCCCTGCTTTCGAAGCTGTCCGTGTACACCACATTGGCCAGAAGTACATTCGACTGGCCGGACAACTGCGACATTGCCCACGCCACCGCGAACTTCGCGCAGACTGTGCTACCGACACCCGCGTCATCTCCGAGGACCTCGAGTTCAGTGCCCAGCCCCGGCACCGCCGTAGCGGCGCAGTAGTGGGAATGAGGTACCGTTGACCGGACAGCGGGCACCACGGCCTGCGGCGCATGGGCCCACCCGGCCGTACGTTGCTCGTTGCCGGTCCGGCCGGTCTCCCCCGTCAACGTGAACTGACGACCGACCACCGGTAGCGGCGGATCCCACTCCGGGTCAAGGATCGCCGAGCTCAGATCCGTGCGCCACACCGCCATTCCGAACGCGTCCGCCAGGATATGTCGCAGATACAACCGCACCGACGACACGGCCCCACCGTCGACGGCCAACACCATTTGCCACAAGTAGCGACCGTCCGATACCGCGCCGCCGATTTCCGGGGCGAACTCCGGCGAGCCGCTGTCGACGATGGTGACCGGTGGCGTGAAGTCGATCGGGTCCGTCACCATCCGCACCGGATCACCGGAGGAATCGATGCCGAAATTCGAGCGTAGAATCTCGTGGCGCGCGCATAGTCTCGCTACCCCGTCGAGCACGTCCGACGCACTGGACCGTACATCCAGGTCCCATTCCTCCCGCAGCACGACATCCTGACCGTCCTGCCCCATCCAGAACAGTGTCAGCCAGCCCTGGAGCTCGATGTCGGTGAGATGCTCGACCCGCACTACCGGCTACCTCTCCCACCGCAACTCGACAGGCCATTCACGTACGAGCGAGCCGAGGTGCGTGTTGAGCCACCGGAGAGTTCGGTCGATCTCGTTGAGAAGTGACGCGACGTGGGAATCCCCCAGAGCGTTGCACCAGTAGAGCCTGACGACCAACTCCTCGGCAGTGAGTGTGCATGCGCACTCGAGGTCGAACTCCAACGCGGACCCGGTGACCGGAATGTTCTCACTGCTCACACCCTCGATCGAGATCCGATGGTTCCGGTCGGATGCGTCGTCGACGCCGAAGACGACCTGCACGACCGGCGGTCGGCCGACCGGCCGCAACTCCGGCAGCGACGCCACGAGTTCCTCGAACGGGATCGACCGCACCATAATGCCCGACATCACGCTGCCGCTCGTCGACAACAAGAGATCCTCTGCTGTCATGTCCTCGTCGAAGGACAGTGCTACCGGAACCAGATTGACGAAATATCCGAATTGGTTCTCGACAGATTCGTCGCGAGTGCTCATCGCCAGTCCGACGATGTACTGGTCCTTCCCGGAGACCCGGTACAACACGCCGGACACTACCGTGAGCAGTGTGCTGAAGGGCGTTACGCCCATGCTTTGAGCGTGCTCCAGAAGCGCGCCGACCTGCCGGCGCGGAATGGAAATGACGGAGCTGCCCACGAGCGGACTCTCATCCGTCGGCGCCGGGAACTCGATGATGTCGGCTCGCCTCAGTTCCGCGAGGCGATGAGTCAGCGCCTCAACGTACTCCTTTGACCCCAGCCAGCGTCGCTCTTGTTCGACTCGGCGCATCGGCAGTGCATAGGTGGCGGCAGTACTCCGTCTGCCCGCTGCACAGTCCCGGTACAGGCGAGTCAGTTCTGTGCACAGCATTCTGTGGCTTTCTCCGTCCGTCACGGCATGATGCAGCCGAACCGCCAGTACGGCACGCTGTGCGTCGAGCCGCAGCAGGGCAGCGCGGACGAGTGGGGGGTCCGAAAGGTCGAAGGGTGTATTTCGCTGTTCAGAGATCCAAGTGTCGATATCCGCCGCTGTCACCGGTCGCCGGCTCCAGTCCTCGACGTCCAAGGCGGATTCGTCGGTCGGCGCCTTGGTGTACTGAACGACGGAACCCTCAACCTGGAGCAGTCCGGTGCGCAGCACCTCGTGTTCCAGCAGCAGATCGCGAAAGGCTTCATCCAGCACCCGGATGTCGATCGGTCCGGACAGCAGATAGGCATACACGTTGACGTACATCGACTTGTCGGGCTTCAACGTCCAGCTGAGCCACATGCCTCGTTGTGCCGGGGATGCCGGCCGGTAGAACGCGCTGTCGGCCGACGGCACGACGCTCATCTCCCGAACACATTCTTGAGGGACCGGTCGAGATCGTATGATCGGTCGACGTCCTCGGCCACCACGGAATAGATCAGGCCGCCTCGCCCATCGAACGCGGTGTTGAGAACGACACCTTCCCTGGATCGGTCGTCATACGCCAGCCCGGAGGCTTCCAGGCGCTGGCTGGCGTCGCTGAACGAGGTCACCGACCAACCAGATGGCCAGAGTCTCTCCATGACCAACCTGTCCTTGCCGAAGGCGTCGCCCACCACTCTCCGACCTATTCCGGCGTGGAGGTGCGTCGACCCCGTGATGCGCGCATTCCATTCCGTGAAGATGACTTCGCGGTGGTCGTTGACAATGGCGTCGGGCGACACCGTTCCGCGATAGCCGAGCGCTTGCAGAGCATGCGCCAGACGGTCGGCCCCATCGAACAGATCCGCACGCACGGAGTCTTCGAGGTCTTGCGCCGGCAGTACCTGTCCGGCCATCAGCGGAGCCAGGAGCAGCTCTCCGTCGCAGTCGAATCGAACGCCCTCATCGGTACACTCGAACTCGGCGATCAAAGTGGTACTTCCCGGATAGTACCGCTCGACAATCGAGCGGGCCCGTCCTCCGCTGCTCAGCCAGTCCCATCTTTGCGCGACGTACGCGTCGATCTCGGAATCGTGGGACAGCTCCACGACTCGCGGAGCTCCGATGGGCTGGACCCGCTTTCCCAGACTGACTATCTCATTTCCTCTGCCCGCCTGGATCAACTCGTGTTTGAACATGACCACGCCGTACTGTTCCAACAACCGGCGTGCTTCACGGATCATGTCGGTGCGCGTCGTGCAGATCGCACCGGGCGCGATCGGGACTCCGCAGCCGGCGGCAGCGGCGCGAAACAGAGCTTTGCTGGAGCCGTACCGGCCTCCGGACTGCCTGATGAATCCATAGCCCGGCAGTGCATGTTCAAGACCCAGAATCTCGGCCAGCACGCCGACCGCCGGATCGGGCCACACCGGCACCATCCGGTCGACCCCGGCCCGCTCGACGGCGGTCCGCAACGCCGCGACGACGTCTGGATGCAGCAGGGTTTCGCCGGAGACCTCTGCCGTGCCCGGCAGGTAGTCCTGTACCACGACAACTGTCCACGAGCGCGGCTCGACACGAAGCATCCGCCCCACATACCGCAGGAAGTCCCAGTCGGGAGGTTCGCCCAGCACGAGCACGTCACCGTGCTCGGCGAACCATGCTATACGCTGTACCCACCAACCGGTGGACGCGTCGTCGCTTCTGATCTCGTCGATGAAGTCGTTTCCGATGAGGAGTTTCGTCATGTCAGGGCGTGGCCTCAGCGGCGTCTTTCAGCAATTGTCCGACGTTTCGGATCGTTGGCTCCCGAAGCACATCTTCAACCTTCAGCCGTTGTCCGAACTCCTCACGAACGAGGGTGATCATCCGCAACATCTGCAACGAGTCGCCCCCCAGCCGGACGAAGTTCTCGTCGAGGCCCACGTTGGATCGACGGAGGAGTGACTCCCAGATCCTGGTCAACCGCTCCTCGACATCCGTCCGGATGTCGGGTATTTCGTCGACCGGCGCCGTCGACTGCACATGGCGCTCGAGCGCTTCCCAGTCGATGTGGCCTGATTCGTCGCGCTGCAGCAGATCGACGACGTGTATCCGAGATGGGACATGTCCGGGTTGCAGGCGCTCCCGTAGGTACCGGTACAATTCTTCGGTATCGACGCCTTGCTCTACGACCGGCACCACATAGGCCTTGAGTTCGGAGGCCTGCCCGCTGCCGGAAGAGGACTTGACCGTCACCGCCGCCTGCGCCACGGTCGGATGGCGGCGAAGCTGGGTCTGGATCTCCACTGCGAGGGACGATCGGGCGTCGGAATGATCGACCATTCGGGGATTCCTTCCTTAATGCTCATCGATCAGCGCCAGGGGTACGCCGTCGACCCGGCTGGTGTCCCGTAGTCTCCGTTTCGCATACTTGACGTTGTTGTCGACGGATGCCGATCCACTAGCCACGGCTCACATGGGATATGGGCGGAGAAAAGCTCGTCGTCACATGCGGGCGGCGGCCGATTTGGGAGACCTTCAGGTGCTCCCTGCGCAGCATGGACACGGCGGCGGTGAGCCATTCGGTGGCGAACCGCGCACCGACGCAGGATCCTGGCCCACTCCCGAAGGCCAGCAGCTCTCGCGGAGAAGTATCCTGCCAGCGAGCAGGCTTGAACGAATGAGGGTCAGCCCAGAAGTCCGAGTGACGCTGAATCGCATACAAGAGTACGTGGAGATTATCGCCGGCCAAGGCCGAGATTGGCCCGATCACCTGATCACTCGTCACATTGCGTCGGAGCCGCCACGAAGGGGGCCACAGCCGTAGGCACTCCAGCGCAATCCACTGGGGGTCGACTTCGTCAAGCTCCGAGCGCGGCAGCGGCCCGCGCAGAGATACTTGGTCCTGCGAGAACAACACTGTCAACAGCCAGGCCAGGGCGATGGACGTGGAAGCCACGAATGCCGCCGTCCGGCGCAGGTACAGGTCTCCGATTCTAGCCAGAAAGTCCGGCTCGTCTTCGAAGCCCAGATTCGCTGGAAAAAGTTCGGGCCAGGAGTTCGCTATACACTTTCCTGCTGCTACCGAGCAGTTCTCGAACAGTCGCTCGTTCCGGCGTTTCGTGATGGTGCCCAGGATCGTCGGCAGGAACACGCTCTCAAAGAAGGTGCGTACGACACGCTCGAGTTCTGGATCTTCCCCGCAACCCATGGGAACCTTGAGACCGTCAACCAGGCTCTGAACGCAGGTCGCATGCAGATCCCCGTCGGCAGAGAGGACACGCCGCAGGGCGATCTCCGCAGACTCCACCGGATCCTGCTCGTAGAGCCGCTGCACCACCCACCGGTTCAGTGCCCTCCGAGCCTCGTCAGGAAGTGGCCCCAGACCGCTACGCCAGAAGGGCGGCGTGCGCGCCACCGACTCCCCTCGTTCGGCCAACACCGAGCGAGCAAGTTCCGGATGACACACGACAATCTCGCCGGAGATGGTGCGATATGCCATCTTGCCGTAGCATTTTTTCTCGATCCTAACCATCTCTTTCCAGAGGTTGTCAGGATGAGAAAGCAGGCGCACCATCTAGTCGCTGACCCTTGCCAGTCGAAGCCTGCTCGCCCTAGGAGTATCGACAGGAAACAGTGGCACCAGATTCCAGCGCAGACTCTGGTCGCCCCCCATGATGGGAGCCATGAAACGAATCGACCGCATGACCCATTCCCCCATTTAACCTGGCACTGATATCTCTATTTACTTTAGACTGAACAATTTTGTGTGTCAAGAGTGGCCCTCCTCTACGCATTAGTCCGACCTAGTGACTCTTCTCGTAACCTCGATGCGGTGAGTGATCTTCACTGTCGGCAGGAGAGGCTGGTCCCGCGATGAAGTTGCGTGACAAGCCCGAGGGCGGCGGCTCGGCCGGATGGGGTCGCCTGCGGGTGCGGGTGGACAGGCCGATCCCGAACGGGTAGGACATCATCGAAGGTCCGCGCCGAAACGTGGGGTTCACGGCCGCGTCTCACGTGCTTGGATCGGGGGCTGGATGGCCAGACCGCAGTTCGCCGCACACACACCTCCTGTATCCCGTTGAGGATGGTAGCTATGGCCTATGGCCACTCCGCTCACGTCGATTCGTTCTCCCGAGACCACCTGCCGGCCCGGGAAACTTGGCCGGAGCTACTCGACACCTCGCCGTCGTACCCGGACGTCCTCAATTGTGCGAGCGTCCTCCTGACCGAAGCGGTGGAGCGGTTCGGGGCTGAGCAAGTGTGCATGGTGGACGATGCCGGGACGTGGACCTATGGCGAGCTCGCCGACACCGTCGACCGGCTCGCCCGGGTACTGACCGAGGTCTACGAATTGGTTCCGGGAAATCGCGTTCTACTCTACGGATCCAACTCGCCTTGGCTGGTCGCGTGCTGGTTCGCGACCGTGATGGCAGGCGGGGTGGCCGTGACGGTCGCGCCGGACCTCCGGAGCAAGGAGCTGGCCACGATCGCCGGGCTCAGTTCGGCTGGCCTTGCCCTGTGCGACGCAGGGGGCAGGTCCGAAGTGCTCGCGGCCGGTGTCGCCGGAATGACCCTCGCCTGCTTCGGCGACGACGACCCAGAGAACCTGTGTGGCTTGGCTCGCCGCGCGGAGCCCGGATTTGCCGGCGTTCCGACCGCGGCTGACGACGTTGCCCTCATCGCATTCACCTCGGGCACGACCGGTTCACCCAAAGGATGCATGCACTTTCACCGAGACGTGCTGGCCGTCTGCGACACCTTCAGCACCCAGGTGCTGGCGCCGAGGTCGACCGATGTGTTCGCCGGCACGCCACCACTAGGTTTCACCTACGGCCTGGGCGGCCTGGTACTGTTCCCCTTTCGGGCCGGAGCGCGCACCGTCTTCCCGAGTTACCCCGGGCCGGCCGGCCTGCTGGAGGCCATTCCCAAGCACCGCATCTCGGTACTGTTCACGGCACCATCGGCCTACCGCGCACTGCTCGACCACATCGCGGACGTGGATCTGAGCTCCCTGCGCCGATGCGTCTCGGCTGGTGAGCATCTACCCGTGCGGACCTGGCAATCATGGTACGAAGCAACCGGTCTCCGCATCATCGACGGGTTGGGCGCAACCGAACTGCTGCACATCTTCATCTCGGCCGCCGACGACGACATCCGGCCCGGCGCAACCGGACGGGTGGTCCCCGGCTGGCTGGCCAAGGTCGTGGACGAGAACGGGCAAGAGGTGCCCGACGGGACGCCGGGTCGGCTCGCCGTTCGCGGCCCGATCGGCTGCCGCTACCTGTATGGCGACCGTCAGTCCGAGTACGTCAAGTACGGCTGGAACATCACGGGCGACACCTACGTCCGGGACGCCGGCGGATACTTCTGGTACCAGGGCCGGTCGGACGACATGATCATCTCCGCCGGTCACAACATCTCCGCCGTCGAGGTCGAGTCCGTCCTGCTCACTCATCCGGCAGTCGCCGAGGCTGCGGTGGTCGGTAAACCCGACGATGAGCTCGGCCAGGTGGTGGCCGCCTACATTGTCATCCGGACCGGCCACCTTCCTGGCGCGGAGCTGGCGACGGAACTGCAGGACCACGTCAAGCGCTCCATCGCCGCCTACAAGCACCCGCGGCACATCGACTTCATCAAGAAGCTACCGCGGACCGCCACGAACAAGCTGCAGCGGTACAGGCTGCGGGAAGGCGAATGAGTTCACTCGCCGTCCGTCCCCTCCATCGCGTCGAGCTCACCGCCCGATGACCCGGACGCAGCCGCCGTGGCGGCGGTGTCTGGCGGCGTAGCACCGACGGTCGGCCTGGCCGGTAGGCCGGCCGGTGGGCGCCACGGCACCGGCAACGACGGCGTAGTTCGGCGCCGCCATGCGGGTCGTGACCCGGGTGAGGGTGGCTTCGGCGAGCGTAACGGATGCCCCGAAATCGCGCGGCGAGCCGGAAACAGGCTGCTCGACGCTGGAGAAACAAGCTGCTCGACGGCAGGTGGGACGGCGTACGAGAGGCTCCGACGCGGGCCGTCCGAGCCTGGTCGACAGTCGCGAAGTACCACCCGATTTCGTGCATGGCTGTGGCCACCTGGTGGAATGATCTTTTGCTGGAGCGATCCACCGTGGTCACGGAGTGGCGAGTCGAAGGCTTGTCATCGAGGTGGCTGCGGCCCGTGGTGGCCGAGTTCGATTCGCCCCGGGGTCCACCGGCGACACGGCCGGTCGACTCCGGCAGGGCCATGAGCTGCGGGTGATGGCCGCCCTGGTGGGCCTGCGTCGGTGTCACCGGTAGCCCTGTGATTGGTGGCATTGGTTCACTGCGTGGACCGGTCGCACTACGCGCACCGCAACGACATCTGCCCCTTGCCGGCAACCCATGGAGGTCGAGCGCGATACCGCGCGCACCTGAAGAAGTGGCGGGGCCCGGTCTGTCGTCACGGCCACTGCGAACCATCGACGCAGGGCACACCGCCGCCGGATCGCTGCCCGGCCATCCCCCATCGACCGCGAAACATCTTTCACGGCTGTACTGTCGAGATGACCCCCGAACGAATTCCCTGGGCACCCGCCACCCTGTCGCCGACCACGCAGGACTTCGCTGACGACCTGCCATCCCGTCGTGCAGTTAATCAAAAACGAAGCACACTCAGGCGTCGCACTTCGTCAGCCGAAAGCAAGAGTGGCCTAACTGTAGTGGTAGTGGAAACGACCAGTGGGGTTCTTGCGCATAAGACGACCAAACCCCGCAGCACGAGCGATAAAACGAATCGACCGCATGGTCCACCTCCTCCCTCACCGTTCATATTACTGTTTAAGGAGCGTTTTTGACGGTATAGCAGTCAACTTTGCATGTCAAGAGGATCACTCGCAGAGTAGTTGTGTTCCCGCACAGTCAATAGTCCATCACGATGATTTTCTGAACGACGCCCCGGCCGGAATGCGCGGACCATTGGCGCTATGCGGCTACAGAAAGTGCTCCCCGTGGTGGCCGTGGTCACCCAGGGTGGCCAGAACGCAGCCGGTCCACGCCTGCAGGAACCTTCACGGACGTTTACGTCCCAGCATGGGCGCGATTGGCTCGCCCTTCTATCAACAGACCGAAATCCTGCTGGTCACGGGTATGCTCCTCGGGCAGACTCCGGGTACACTCCCCGGATAGACACATCGCTGGGGCTTGACGGATCGTCGAGTGTGGATCGACAGACGGTCGGACAGCGCGCTCGTCGTCGGCACACGGTAGCTGCGTAGCGACAGGGGGTACGTAACCGTGGTGTACAACCGCCAACAATTGGAGACGCTCGTCGGACAGGAGTTTGCCCGGGTGTTACGGGTGGACACGGTGCGCGGCGACGATGATTTCTTCTTGCTCGGAGGGCATTCCCTGCTCGTCGTACAACTGGCCCAAGCCATACAAGCCCAAGGCATAGATTTCGACTATGACTTCGTATTCCATGGGAGGAGTGTGCGGGGTGTCGTGGAGTGCATCCTTAACTCGTGTGACGCAACCGTCCAGCAGGCATCCCCCCACCCCGCGCAGACTGATACCTCTCCGCGCCTGTGAGCACCGCAGAAGTCGATGCGTCGACGGTCACCGACGGATTTGCCGTTTCCGAGCCAAGAACCAAAATCGCGAGTATGGAATCTCTGACAGACCTGCTGCGCCGCCGTGCCGTCGAGGCGCCCGCCTCGATCGCCGTGGTCAGCGGCGACGACCAGGCGACCTACAGTGATCTGGACCGGGCGAGCGACGCCGCGGCACGTCGCCTGCTTCGTGCCGGGGTGCGCCCAGGCGAACTCGTCGGCTTGCTGGCGGATCGAGACATGGACACAATCGTTCTTCTCCTGGCCATTCTGAAGTGCGGCGCGGCGTATGTCCCCCTTGATCCGGGCTATCCCCGGCGTCGGTTGAACTTCATCGCCGAAGACGCCCAGATGACCCACATCGTGGGTGCACGGCGCACCGCGATAGCGGTGGGACTGCATGACCATCGGTTCACTGACTGCGACGCGGACGCCGCCGCCGCCGATCCGACCTGTGTCGATCGATTCGACCCCCCGGCGGGTGACAGCGCAGCATACGTCATATACACCAGCGGTTCCACCGGAACACCCAAGGGGTGCGTGGTGACCCACCGCAACGTCCTCGCCATGCTCGACGGTGCACTGAACCTGTTCGACTTCTCACCGCACGACCGATGGGCGGTGGTCCACTCGTTCTGCTTCGACTTCTCGGTGTGGGAGCTTTGGGGGGCACTGTCCACGGGCGCGACCGCCGTACTGGCGCCGTGGAAGACGATCCTCGCCCCTAGGACGTTCGTCAGCTTCCTGAAGGAGAATCGGATAACGATCCTCAATCAGGTCCCCTCGGTCTTCCGCTACTTGGCGCAGGAGTGGATGGCGACCGATGATCGCCCGGCGGACGTTCGATACCTGATCTTCGGCGGCGAGAAGGTCTCTATGGATGTCGTCGACGCCTTCGTCGCGCGGCTCGGCCCCGCCGCTCCCTCGATGATCAACATGTACGGGATCACCGAGAACACGGTGCACTCGACCTTCAAACGGCTGGATGCGGGCACCCTGGCGGGTGCTGCGGCATCCCCGATCGGAGGTGGCCTGCCACATGTTGGCGTGCACGTACTGGATGCACGCCAACGGCCGACCGGTCGGGGGACGGTCGGCGAGTTGTGGCTGTCGGGTCCGAGCGTCATCACCGGCTACCTCAACCAGGAGGACCTGACCCGCGAACGCTTTCGGAAGCTGCCCGTCGGTGGCGGCGGCCAACCCACCCGCTGCTACCACACCGGCGACTTGGTCAGGGTGCTGCCCGATGGCGAGCTCGACTATGTGGGGCGAGTCGACCAGCAGGTCAAAGTACGTGGATATCGGATCGAACTGCAGGAGGTCGAGACCATTCTCCAGATGAACCCGTTGGTGCGCGAGGCAGCGGTCGTTGCGGTGGAGACCCACTTGGGAACAACCTTGGCCGCCATGATCGTGGCGGCCGAGCTGGTGGCCACCGACGTGGTCGCACGGGTCGCCGACGACCTGCGACAGACGGCACCTGCGTACATGGTCCCTGGACTCTATCGCGTAGTGGACCAGCTCCCGTTGACGTTGTCGGGCAAGCGGGACTCGGCAGCCATCATCGCCGAGTTCGCATCGGACGCGCCGTCGGCGACGTCGCCGAGCCCACTGCCCAGGTTGCAACAGCCATGAGCGATGGGAATGGTCGAATGACTCAGCTCGTTCCGTTGCGCCGCAACACCACGTTCCAGCTGCTGTGGGCGGGTAGTGCGATCTCCTCGGTGGGCACGGAACTGACCCGCCTGGCCACGCCACTGCTGGTGTTGGCGACGACGGGGTCCGCGGTGTTGGCAGCCGTGGTCGCCGGAACACGTAGTGCGGCGGCTCTCCTCGCACAGATCCCCGCCGGCGTGTGGGTGGATCGATGGGACCGCCGCAGAACGCTGGTAACCAGCCAGGCGGTTCAGGCCGGCACGGCCGCAGTCCTGGCGGTGGCGGTCCTTGGTGGCGAGAAATGGATCTGGGCGTTCGTTCCGCTCGCGGTGGTGGACGGGATCTGCAGCTGCTTCGTTGGGCCGGTTCGGACTACCGCAATCGGTAGCGTGGTGCCTCCGCCGCAGCTCCGCCAGGCATTCGCGCAGGAAGAGGCGCGCAGCCTCGCCGCCCGGCTCGTCGGGCCGCCCTTGGGCGGGCTCCTGTACAGTTTCGGGCGCACGATACCCTTCCTCGTCGACGCGGTCACGTTCCTCGCCGCCACAATCTGTGCCGTACTTGCCAAAGTACCCCGGCGCCCGGTTCTGACATCCGAACCTTCCTCCGCCAGCTCCGCCGAGGAAGCCAGGAAGCCGAGCATGCGAGCGGAACTCGGCGAAGCGTTCACCTGGATCTGGCGGCAGCGCGGTCTGCGCAACATCACCGGTGCGGTGCTGATCCTCAACCTGATCGGCGGCGCGTTCCTGCTTCCGGTCATCGTGCTCGTCCAGGAACGCGGCGGCAGTGACGTGGCCACGGGGATCGTGCTGGCCGGGATCGGGATCGGGGGGCTGGTGGGCGCGATCGCAGCGCCCCGCACCGGCAACATCCTGCCGCCCGGGAAGTTGCTGCTGGCAGTCCTGGGGACGTTCGGCGCCTGCCTTGCCACGATGGCGCTGCCGCTGGGACCCTGGTGGCCAACGGTCCCGCTGATCTGTCTGTCGCTGGCAACACCGGCGCTCAATGTCGTGATGGGCGCAGTGTTCGTTCAACTGGTGCCCAAGGAAATGCTCGGCCGGATGGATGCCGTGCTCACCGTGTGCGAACGGTCGCTGGCACCTCTTGGCCCACCCCTCGGCGGCTTCCTCGCGGCGGCCATCGGCGGGGCGAACGCACTGATCGTCCTCGGCTGCGTGCTCGTGCTGACCGCAGTCGTCGCCGCGCTCAGCCGCGAACTGCGCGATTTCACCGGCGATGATCGCCCCGTCGACGCCCCGGGCGAGGCGGCAGAGCACAGCTGACACCGACATCGTTCGGCGGCCAGAATGCATATGTGAACGCTGCCGTGATGTTGGTAACCATCATCGAGAAAACACGGGACGAACCTCCGGACACAGTCACCAGCATGCAAATGGAGAAATATGAAGCTCAATAGCTTTGACGAATGGTCCCCACTCAAAGAAGTTGTCCTGGGTTCTGCCCAGAACTACACCATGCATGAGCGAGACCTGTCCTTCGACATGTTCTTCTACGATCAGCTGGCCGATCAGAAGTCCTTCTACGACCACATGTACTACCCCCGGCTGACGCCCTTGTCCGGGCAAGCCGAGTCCGAAGCGCCCCCTCGCTTCCCCATCAAGAGGCAGTACGTCGAAGAGCTCAACGAAGACGTCGAGGGGATGGCAGACCTGTTGACAGGGTTGGGCGTCACGGTGCACCGTCCGCTGGCAGTGGACGACAATATCGAGGTCCGGACACCAGCCTGGACGGCGTCCGTAGTACCTCCGCTCAACGTCCGCGACAATACCCTGGTTCTCGGCGACGAGATCATCGAAACTCCCCCCATGCTGCGGTCGCGATATTTCGAGACCCAGTTCCTCAAGCCGATCTTCCACAAGTACTTCAACGAGGGGGCGCGCTGGACGGTGATGCCTCGACCGTTGATGACCGACTCGTCGTTCGATCCCTCCTATGTCAAGGGTGGCCTGGTCGAACTGGTGCGCGATCCCCAACCAGGCCCGCTAGACGTTGGTTTCGAGATGATGTTCGACGCCGCACAGTGCGTGCGACTGGGCAAACACATCCTGGTCAATATGACCACAGCGAACCACCGCATGGCCGGCGATTGGCTCCGTCGTCACCTGGCCGATCGCTTCACGATCCTGCCGGTCTACGCACTGGCCGACAGTCACATCGACAGCATGATTCTTCCACTTCGGCCTGGCCTGTTACTGGTGCGAACCCCGGCCATTTTCAACGCGCTCCCAGATGAGTTGCAGAAATGGGATGTCATTTATGCACCTGAACCTCAGGAGAACAACTTCCCGACGTACGACGACGACGACCTCGTACTCACCACCAAGTACATCGACCTCAACGTCCTGTCGGTCGGCCCGGACACGGTTCTGGCCAACGAGGCCAACCCGGAACTCGTCCGCACACTTGAAAGGCACGGTTTCACTGTCGGCACGTTCCGGCACCGGCATCGACGCCTCTTCGGCGGTGGGCTGCACTGCTTCACACTCGACACGGTTCGCGAAGGCTCCGAGGCCGCGGACTACCTCTCCTGAGCGGGTGCGAAATTGAGGACCACCATCCTGGGGTCAGGACTGTCCACGTCAGCTCTCGGGCTCGGCTGTGCCGGCCTTACCGCTCGAGGAATCGCCGGCGCGCGCAGCGTCCGGCGGTATGTCGCTCGGGCGGTCGAGCTAGGTGTCACAATGCTGGACACCGCCGATGTCTACGGTGCCCAGCTCGGCGAGAACGAACGTCTCGTCGGCCGCGCAATCACACGGCGTAGCGATATCGTCGTGGCTACCAAGTTTGGGCTTCGTTTCGGACAGCAGGGCGCCATCCGCGTCGACAGCAGCGCCGAATGGGCGCGACAGGCCTGCCACGATTCTCTGCAGCGCTTGGGCACGGATTATTTGGATCTCTACTATCTGCACCGGCGGAACGCCGACATTCCGATCGAGGAAACGGTGAGCGCGATGGCAGAACTCGTGCGGCGCGGTGACGTCCGGCACATCGGTCTGTCCGAGGTCAATAGCCAGACCGTGCGCTCCGCGCACGCCATCCACCCCATCAGCGTGGTCCAGATCGAGTACTCTCTGCTTACCCGCTTCGCCGAACGGGAACTGCTGGGCGTGTGCCGGCAGTTGAACATTGGAATCGCCGCCTATCGTCCATTCGGCGCCGGTCTTCTCACGGGGCAGTTCTCCACACCATCAGCCTTGCGCCCGTCTGATTATCGCCGTCAAAGTCCACGGTGGAGCGAAGACAACCTGCGCATGAATCTCAAGCTGTCCGAGCGCGTCCGCTCGATCGCCGAGGCTGCGGGGTGCACGCCCGCCCAGTTGGCGTTGGCATGGCTGTGGAGCCGAGATCGGGACATCGTCCCGATCTCCGGTACCACGAAGTTCAAGCATCTTCGCGACAACGTCCAGGCCGCACAGCTGACCGTTCCGGCGGAGCTCCTCGCCCAGCTCGAGGACCTCGACCAGTACGTACTGGGAGATCGCTACTCCCCAGCACAGATGAAACTGCTCGACCTCTGACCCGATCTGATGAAGCGGGGTCGGTGCCAGGTACCGGAATTTCGCCGAAGGGATCATGGTGAAGCCCAATGATCGATCATAAGTACGTGTCGCATTTCAAGGCCTTCGGGTTCGTCGTACTCCGCGGGCTGCTGACCAAGGCCGAGGCGGCGCAGCTTCGCGCCGAATCCGTCGAGGCCCTGACGGGCGGGTACGGCGATCAAGTCTGGCGGGGCGGCACCGAGGCCGAGGTCGCCGCGGTGCCCGCTTATGTGATTCCCACCATGAACGCCGATACTCCGTTGGCCGCGAGTCTCGTGGCCGACGACCCCAGGTTCTGGCAGGCATCGCACTATCTGTTGGGAGGGCCAACCGTCCCGACCAACAGCGCAGCGGTGTGCTACCGCGCCAACACGAGGTGGCACGCCGACATGGCCGCCGATGTGCAGGGCGTCAAGTTCATGATTTACCTGGATGCGTGCTCTCCTGAATCGGGTCAACTCCAGGTGATGCCCGGATCGCACCTGATTCCGACACAGGCCGCCTTCTGGGAGCACATGGGCCAGGACCCGGACCGGCAGGGCTTGCCGATAGGGTGGCGCGATTGGCCCGTACCCTCCTATTCGATTGGAACGGAGCCGGGCGACGTGGTCGCCTTTCACTCGGGTTTGTTGCATGCGTCCGCAGGAGGAAACCTCAGGTTGGCGTGGGATACCTCCTACTTCCTCAATCCCTCCCTGAGCGGCACTGAACAGGGCGAGATGGTACGGGACGCCATCTTGTTCACCGGTGACTACTCAGGACACTCCTACGACCACGAGAAGTGGACGACGTGGCGGGACTGGGTCGCCTCGGCGGACACCGATCCACGAAGGACCGCCATCCGGCGGCTGGAGCGACTCGGCGTACTGGGAGTGGACGGGGCAGACGTCGGTACTCCCCACTGGCAACCCAGGCTTACCAATCCCGTCCCGTTCTTCTCGGGCGCGCCGTACAAGCCGCGACCAAATTAGGGCAGCCGTGAATCAGGGCGTCCCAGCCTCGATGATTCGCGCTTGACGTCGGTCCGTCCCGCCCGGCTGCCTTGGTCGGTGCTGATCGGTGGGGTGGGGTTCCGGCTGTCGCGGCGGTGGGCGTGGTCTCCTTGGTCTTCCGGCCGTCGGACGGCGGCTGGGCTGGGCCGGCCGCGGCGGGCAGGGCCCCGCGAAGTCGATCCTGTGGGTGCCGAAAACTTTGTCACATCATGCGACCTGCTGATATTCGTGGATCAGTCCACCGAGCCGATCACGCCGACGAACCCGCCCGACGCCAGCCATCCGCACGGGAACCAGCACCTGGTCGGGCGGTCGTCGGCCCAACGAGCGATGAGGTCGATGCCGGTTGAAGTGATCGACGTACTCGGCCAGCACCTGCTCCAGATGACGCCCGTTGACGAGCGTCCACAGAGAGCCTCGAGGACCTAGCCCGCTGGTCGAGTTACTTCGGTGACCAGTTCAACACGTGGCCGGCGATCGCCCGACGATGGTTGGAGCTTTGGACGGGGCAGACCATCGCGCCCGGCTTGATCAACAGGGTGGAGACCGAAGGTTACATCGCGCGAAGCGACGACGCCGGCTTCCTCTCGGGTTGGGTTCGCCCGCTCGGCCCGATTTACATCCAGCACCTCAAAGCTGCGATCGGAAGCCGGCATCTGACGTCGGCATGCGCTTACGCCAGTGAGTCTTCAGGACCTCCGTCGGCTCCTGCAACCCGCCTCCGCTGCCGCAATCCAACGCATCGTCGGCCTCCTGCGCCTACTCGGATCGCTCGATGCTGAAGGCGGTGCAGGGGCGCGGTGGAAGCAAGCTGCCGACCGATTGGCTCGTCCCCGTAATCGTGCTGTTCACGGAGGCAGGAGACCGACACGGGATGAATTGTCGTGACGGACGGTACGCGCAGACCCGAGTTCCGAGCCAGATCTGGTATCGCCGCCCAACTCGACCAGGCGCGCGGAGGGAACCGCGTTCACCACATTGAGCTTGGACTACACACCCTACGACCTGTCGTCGTTTGGGCGGCACGTCGACGCTCGGCGGCGACGCGGACATCGTTGGTCGCCGCAGAATTCCGAAGAGTCGCCGCGCCGCCCTGACGCGGAGTGTCGCCGCCGAGCCCATCGGGCACTAGTCCATCTGTGTGATGTTCCGGCCGGCGACTCAACCAGCCTGTTTCCGATGGAGTGAACGCCGTGCAGCTGTCCTTACGCCAGAAGGCAGGAACGATGAAATCCTGGACCGCAAAGATCATGATCGCCGCGACACTCACGACTGCCGGGTTGTCCCTTCCCCTGGCGTCGCCGGCATCCGCAGCTCCCAACTACTGCAGCGCCTCGAAGTACAACAACGGGACGACGGCCTACTGCTACGCGTCAGCTTCGGGGACGCAGTTCCGAGCAGTGGCCCGCTGTCGGTACCTGACTCCCAGTGGCAGCTTCGACTACTCCAACTACTACGGACCTTGGCGGACACAGGGCGACCCCCTTTCATCCATCGCAGTTTGTGCTGCCGGGTGGAACTTCTTCGAGCCCAACGCCCAACTGAAATGATGATGCTCACCGGGACGGTCCAGTCGCCGGGATTGCGGAGCCGGCCGGCGTGAAGCTGCTGATCCGATACCAGACCCTGGTCGCGACGATCAACGGCGTGCCCGTGCCGGACGCGGACCCGGACAAGGCGGCGGCACTCCGCGAGTGGATCGCCACAGCGCCGGCTTGATGGAACATCACATGTCTCGGCAACCGTGAGCGAGCCAGTCGCCTTGTTCTCGTCGAATCAGGCGAAAAACTCACTACTCTCGCGACATTCATCATATGGCTGTTAGGATCTCGGGCAGTTCACTGCCCGAGGAGCACCATGGCGAGGTCTCTGACCGACGACGCGATCGACCGGATCCGGGAGTTCGTCCGGTCCGGGCGGTTCCCCGCGGGCTCCCGGCTGCCGCCCGAGCACGAACTGGCCACCGAACTGGGCATCTCCCGCAGCCCCACCCGGGAAGCCGTGAAGGCACTGGAGCTGGCCCGGGTCCTCGAAGTCCGGCGCGGTGACGGCACCTACGTCACCAGCCTCGCGCCCAGCCTGCTGCTGGAAGGCCTGGGCAACGCGGTGTCGCTGATGGAAGGCAGCGTGCTCGAGCTGACCGAGGTGCGCCGTCTCCTGGAGCCCGCCGCGACCGGCGTCGCCGCCACCAGGATCACCGACGCCCAGCTCCGCACCGTCGCCGAACTGCTCGACGCGATGCAGGAGGCGGTCGAGGACGTCGAGCGCCTGACGGTGCTCGACGCCGCGTTCCACCGAGCGGTGGTCACCGCGTCGGGCAACGAAACCCTGACCGCGCTGCTGGACGGCATCTCCTCGCGCACGCTGCGGGCGAGGATCTGGCGCGGCACCGTCGACCGAGGCGTCACGCACGTGACCCTGGCGCAGCACAAGGCGATCTACGACGCCCTGGCCGGGCGCGACCCCGCCGTGGCCACCGCGGCCGCGCTGATGCACGTGGACACGTCCGAACGCTGGCTGCGCGCCCACCTGGCCGAGCTGCCGATCCTCGGCGAGCAGTAGCGGCTCAGCTCTGCCGCTTGCCGCTGGTGATCCGGGACATCACCAGCGCGACCAGGATGATCGTGCCGTTGAGCGCCCCGATCCACTGCGCGGGCACCCCGGCCAGCGTGAGCACGTTCTGGATCATGTACAGCAGCAGGATCCCGGTGAAAGCCCCGAAAAGCGTGCCTCGGCCGCCGTTCAGGCTGACCCCGCCGATCACCGCCGCGGCGAAGACGGTGAAGATGTAGCCGTTGCCCTGCCCCGCGGCCACGGACGCGAGCCGGCCCGAGAGCAGCAGCCCGCCGAGCGCGGCCAGCACACTCGCCCCGATCAGGACGATCCACACGACCCGATCGGTCCGGATGCCCGCCGCCTTCGCCGCGTCTTCGTTGCCGCCGATCGCGTAGAGGCTGCGGCCGAACCGGGTGTGGCCGAGCAGGACGACGCCGCCGGCGAACAGCAGCACGCAGATCCAGATGGACGCCGGAATCCCGGCCCACAGCGTGGTGCCGAGGTAGAGCATCGCGTCGGGCATGCCGAAGAACGTCTGGCCGCCGGAGATCCCGGTCAGCAGGCCGCGCAGCACGATCAGCATGCCGAGGGTGACCACGAACCCGCTCAGCCCGAACCGGACGATCAGCAGGGCGTTGAGCGCACCCACCAGGACTCCGACGACGAGCACCAGCGGCACCGCCGTCCACGCGGGCAGGAGGCCGAGCGAATGTCCGCCGTCGATCGTCAGCCAGGCCGCCACGCCGGGAGCCAGGCCGAACGTGGACTCCAGCGACAGGTCCATCCGGCCGACGACCAGGACCAGCGTCTGGGCCAGCACGAGCAGGGCGATCTCCGACATGGTCTGCAGGATGTTGATCACGTTGTCGTACTGGAGGAACACGGGGTTCACCAGCTGGCCGACCACGGCGATCGCGACGATCCCGGGTACCAGCGCGAAGTCGCGCACACGGGCCAGCGCGATCCGCCGCGGCGGCCGGGTGGCGGCGGGTTCGGTCCGTGCCTCGGCACGCACGGCGACAGGGCTATCCGGCATCGAGATCGACTCCTTCCATGGCGGCCACGACCTCGTGGTCCGGCCGGCCGGCGGGGATTTCCGCAGTGAGCCGCCCGCGGACCAGCACGAGCACGCGGTCGCAGAGGCGCAGGTCGTCCAGCTCGTCCGAGGCGATCAGCACCGCGGTGCCCCCGGCGGCGGCCTCGGCCACCTTGCCGAGCAGGAACTCCTTCGACCGCACGTCCACCCCCGCGGTCGGGGTGATCAGCACGAGCACCCGGGGATCGCCGGCCAGGGCCCGGGCCATGACGACCTTCTGCTGGTTGCCGCCGGAGAGCGCCGACACCGCCAGTTCCGGCCCGGGCGTCTTCACCTCCAGCCGGTCGATCAGCGCCCCGGCCAGCCGGTCGCGAAGACCGGCCCGGACGAAGACGCCGGGACCGAGCCGGTCCATGACGGACAGGGTGGTGTTGTCCGCGACCGACATCTCGGGCACGAGTCCCTGGCGGTGGCGGTCTTCCGGGACGAAGCCGATCCCGGCGGCGAGCGCCGCCGGGACGTCGCCGGGGCGAGGACGGTGTTCCCCGACGAGGATGGTTCCCGAACCGGCCTTTCGCAGCCCGGTCAGCGTTTCGGCGACCTCGGTCTTGCCACTGCCGCCGGCCCCGGCCAGGCCGACGATCTCCCCCGGCGCGACGTCGAAGGAGACGTCCTCGTACGTGGGAGCGAGGCTCAGCCCGCGCACCCGGAGCACCGGCGGCACCCCGAGCCGGGCCGAGGACGCGCGTTCTTCGGCCACGACGGCGTTCTCCCCCGTCATCGCCGCGACGAGGGCGGCCTTCGGCAGTTCGGCGACCGGCGCGGTCAGGACGTGCCGGGCGTCGCGGAAGACCGTGACCGTGTCGCAGATCTCGTACACCTCCTGCAGGTGGTGGCTGATGAACAGGAACGTCACGCCCTGGCGCTGCAGGTCGGCGATGTGCCCGAACAGCCGGGTGATGGCGCCGCCGTCCAGCTGCGCGGTCGGCTCGTCGAGGATGACGAACCGCGCTCCGAAGGACAGCGCCCGCGCGATCTCGACGAACTGCCGCTGCTCGACCCCGAGCTCACCCGCGGGCCGGCGGACGTCGACGTCGACCGACCAGCGTTCGAGCAGCTGGGTGGCCGCCCGGCGCACCGCGGACCAGCGGACGAAGCCGCGTACGGTCTCTTGCCGGTTCAGGAACAGGTTCTCCGCCACCGACAGGTCCGGGATGATCGTCGAGTGCTGGTACACGCAGGCGACCAGCGACCGCCAGGCGTCCCGATCGGACCGTCCCGGCGCGGGCTCGCCGTTCATCTTCAGCGAGCCGGAATCCGGTTGACCCAGTCCCGTGAGGACGGAGACGAGCGTCGACTTCCCGGCACCGTTGCGGCCGACGAGCGCGTGCGTCTGTCCCGGTAGGACGGTGAGGTCGGCGTGGTCCAGCGCGACGGTGGCGCCGTAGCGCTTGACCACCTGCCGCGCTTCGACGACCGGCACGGTACCCATGTCCACCTCCACTCCGAAGCCGGTCACGGTCAGCTCTTGCTGTTGCCCCACAGGGACTTGTCGTCGACCTTGACGCTCGCGACCGGACCGAAGGTGGCCCCGTCCGCGGTGACCAGCGGCGCGGCCAGCTGGTCCTCCATCAGGCCGTCGCGGATGGCCACGATGGTGCTGTCGTGGTCGGTCTTGCCCGGCACCGGCTTCTTGCCCGCGATGGCGTCCTTGACGTACTGCAGCGCGTACTTGGCGAACAGGTCCGCGGGCTGGGAGACCGTCGCGTCCATCTCGCCGGCGCGGATCTTCTCGAGCTCCTCGGGAATCCCGTCGTTGGACACGATGAACACGTGCTTCGGGTCAGCGGCCGGCACGAGCAGGCCCCGTTGCTTCAGCAACTGCAACGTCCCCGCGAGAGCGAAGCTGGACTGCATGTAGACGCCCTTGATGTCCGGGTTCGCGGTCAGCCTGGTCTGGAGTTTCTGGGCCGCGGTGCCGGCGTCCCAGTTGGTGGCCTCACCGAAGACCGTGATGCCGGGGAAGTTCTGCTTCATGCAGTCGTTGAAGGCGTCGGTGCGGTCCCGCCCGTTGATCGACGCGAGGTCGCCCTGCAGCATCACGACCTTCCCCTGGCCGGCGAGCTTCGTGCCGAGGAACCGGCACGCCTTCTCCCCGTAGGCGCGGTTGTCCGCCCGCACGACCATGTAGACGTCGCCCTGGTCGGGGCGGGTGTCGACGGACACGACCGGGATCTTCTTCCCGGCCAGCTGCTGCAGCGTCGGGATGATCGCCGCGGTGTCCTGCGGCGCCATGACGACACCCTTGACGCCCTGGCTGATCATCGTCTGCACGTTGGCGGTCAGGGTGGCGACGTCGTTCTGCGAGTTCGTGGTCTTGAGTTCCAGTCCCAGCTGACCGGCCAGCTGGGGCACGTACTTGATGTAGGCGTTCCAGAAGTCGGTGTCCGAGCGGGGGTAGTCGACGCCGATGACGGTGCCGCCGGACGCGGTGGTGCCCCCGCCGCTGCAACCGGCGAGCACGCCGGCCGCGACGAGCGCGGCCGAGCACAGGTAGCGGATCTTCATGACCTCTCCTCATTGACAGGCTGCGGAAGGACTCTCGGGCCGGTGGTCACGCGACCACCACCGCTCCCGCGCGCCAGACCGGACCGTCGGGGTACCGGTAGCGCGCCAGGGACTCGGGGTGCAGGCGGGCGCCGAGGCCCGGCCGGGACGGCGCCAGGTACCTCCCCCGCTCGACGCGTGCCGGGTCGACGAAGTGCTCGTGCAGGTGGTCCACGTATTCGATGACCCGGTCGGCCCGGGTCCCGCTCACCGCGACGAAGTCGAACATCGCCAGGTGCTGCACCATCTCGCAGAGCCCGACCCCACCGGCGTGCGGGCACACCGGCACGCCGAACTTCGCGGCCAGCAAGAGGATCGCGATGTTCTCGGTGACGCCGGCGACCCGGCTCGCGTCGAGCTGGAGGATGTCGATCGCCTCCGCCTGCAGCAGCTGCTTGAACATCACGGCGTTGTGCGTGTGCTCGCCGGTGGCGACCTTGATCGGCGCCACGGCACGGCGGATCGCGGCGTGGCCGAGCACGTCGTCGGGCGAGGTCGGTTCTTCGATCCAGTACGGGTCGAACTCAGCCAGCGGCCGCATCCACGCGATGGCCTGTTCGACGCCCCACGCCTGGTTGGCGTCGATCGCGATCCGCACGTCCGGGCCGACGACCTCGCGCGCCAGCCGCAGCCGCCGGACGTCCTCGTCGAGGTCGGCCCCGACCTTGAGCTTGATCTGCGTGAACCCGTCCGCGACCGCCGCCGATGCGAGCGCAGCCAGCTTCTCCGGCGAGTAACCGAGCCAGCCGGGAGTGGTGGTGTAGGCCGGATAGCCCGACGCGAGCAGGTCCGCCTGGCGAGCCGCCCGGCCCGGTTCGGCGCGCCGGAGGATGTCCAGCGCTTCGTCGCGGGTAAGCGCTTCCTTCAGGTACCGGAAGTCGATCAAGTCAACCAGCTCGGCCGGCGGCAGCTCGGCGAGGAGCCGCCAGACCGGCTTGCCTTCCCGGCGGGCCCGCAGATCCCACACGGCGTTGACGATCGCGGCCGCCGCCATGTGGATCGCCCCCTTGTCGGGGCCCAGCCACCGGAGCTGGCTGTCCCCGGTCAGGCGCCGCGAAAAGCCACCGAGATCGGCGAGGGCGTCGTCCACCGGCATGCCCGCGACCAGGGGCACCAGCGCCCGGACGGCGGCGACCTGCACGTCGTTGCCGCGCCCGACGGTGAACGCGAGGCCGTACCCCTCCGCCCCCGCGCTCGTGCGGATGGTGACGTACGCGGCGGAGTAGTCGGGTTCCGGGTTCATCGCGTCCGAACCGTCCAGGTCCAGCGACGTCGGAAAGCGGACGTCGAGCGCCTCGATCGCGCTGATCACTTCGGGCAAGTCCGCCACCTCTCACCAAGCGAACGATGAGACAACATACGTATGGCTACGCTTTTGCCGCCGAAAAGTCCAGAAGCGGGGTCAGATCCGCGAGAACCTAGTCGAGACATCATACGTCTGCTACCGTCGTCGATGCCTCACCACGAGAGACCCGTCGTACGAAGCACTGCCGCTGCGATGAATGCGGGGTCACGATGAGAGCTGGAACCGGCACCACTTCCCGGAGGACCGCGCTCAGGTACCTGGGCGCGGGCGGCGCGACGATCACCGCGAGCACGCTGCTCGCGGCGTGCACCGGCGTCCAGGAAGCCCAGAACGGCGGTCACGCCGGCCCCTTCCCGGGCACGCCGGGCTGGCGGTTCGTGTTCGTCAACCACGTCACCACGAACTCGTTCTTCGTGCCGACGCGGACCGGGCTCGCCGACGCCGCGGCCCTGCTCGGGGTCCCCGAGCCACAGTGGACCGGCTCCGAAAACGGCAACGTCGCCCAGATGGCGAGCGCCATGGAGACCGCGATCACCGGCAAGGCCGACGGGATCGCGGTCGCGCTGACCGACGACAACGCGTTCGTCGACCTCACCAAGCGGGCACTGGGCCAGGGCATTCCCGTGCTCGCCTACAACGCCGACGCCGCCGGCAACTACCCGCTCACCTACGTCGGCCAGGACCTGTACCTGTCCGGTTTCCGGATGGGACAGCGCATCGGGCAGAAGGTCACCTCCGGCGACATCCTGGTCGGCATCTCCCAGCCGGGCGGCAACAACGTCCAGCCGCGGCTCGACGGCATCACCGACGCGCTCAAGCAGGCCGCGCCGGGCGTGCGCGTCCGGTCGGTCAACACCGGCGCCGAGCAGGCGGGCGAGCTCAACGCGATGACCGCCGCGTACACCGGGAACACCGGGGTCAAAGGGATCTACGCGGTCGACGCCGGCAGCACCGCCGCGTGCGCGAAGCTGATCGCCGACCGCGGCCTGTCCGGCAAGATCGGCGGCGGCGGGTTCGACCTGCTCGACGACACGGTCACCGGGGTGAAAAGCGGCGCGCTCGACTTCACCATCGACCAGTCCCCGTACCTGCAAGGGTTCCTGTCGGTGCTCTACCTCTACCTGTTCCGGCTGTCCGGCACGCTGGTCGCGCCGCCGGTCACCGACACCGGCCTCACGTTCGTCACGAAGGAGAACGTCGGCCCGTACGCGACGGCTCGCAGCAGGTTCGAAGGCGGCGACAACAAGGACGTGATCGCCATGCCGGGTTCGATCCCGTTGCCGCCGGCGTCGGTGCTGAGCCGGTAGCGGGCGATACCGGTGAGGTCATTGCTGCTCGGTGTGATGCGGGTCAAGGAGCTGAGCATCCTGCTGGTCACGATCGCCGCGGGGATCTACTTCACGGCGACCAGTGACGCGTTCAACTCCCTGGACAACTACCAGACGATCGCGCAGTACGTCGCGCCGTGGTCGATCATCGCCGCGGGGCAGGTGATGCTGCTGATCTGCGGGGAGATCGACCTGTCCGCGGGCTTCGTGTTCACCCTCTCCCCGTTCCTGCTGACGCTGTTCTCCGTCAACGGCTGGCCGCTGTGGCTCGCGCTGCTCGGCGCGATCGTGGTGAGCGCGCTGATCGGCGTGGTGAACGGGCTGATCCGGACGGTGCTGAAGATCCCGTCGTTCATCACCACTCTCGGCATGGCGTTCCTGTTGCAGGGCCTGGTTCTCATCATCTCGAACGCCCGCCCGGTCGGTGCGCCGAAGGACGGCTGGGTGGTCGAGGTGTTCGGCGGGTCGCGCTGGAGCGAGTTCTTGTGGGCCGTCGGTGTGGTCGTCCTCATGCAGGTGGTGCTCTCTGCGACCCGGTTCGGCATCCACACCCAGGCCACCGGCGGCAACCCGGTCGGCGCCGCGGAGTCCGGCATCGCGGTCAACCGGGTGACGGTGGTCAACTTCGCGGTCACCAGCACCCTGGCCGGGCTCGCCGGCATCCTGCAGGGCACCCGGGTCGGCTCGTACGACCCGACGAACGGCGGGTTCACCACGATGTTCTTCGCGGTGGCGGCGGCCGTGATCGGCGGCACGGCGCTGCTCGGCGGGTCCGGCACGGTGGTCGGCGCGTTCCTCGGCGCGCTGCTGCTCGGCATCGTGTTCGACGGGTTCAACCTCACCGGCGTCAGCGCGAACGCGTTCAACCTGGTGCTCGGCGCCGCCATCCTCGGTGCCATGGTGCTGAACGTGACGCTGATCGTCGCCCGCAACCGCGTCGGATCCCGGGAGCTGACATGACCGGCGAGGTCATCCGGATCGAGGGCGTCAGCAAGAGGTTCGGCCCGGTCGACGCGCTCACCGACGTCACCCTGCGCGTGCGGCGGGGCGAGATCCTCGGGCTCATCGGGGACAACGGTGCCGGCAAGTCGACGCTGATCAAGATCCTCACCGGTTACCACCAGCCGGACGGCGGGCGGATCCTGTTCGAGGACGAACCGATCACGCTGAAGTCGGTGGTGCACGCGAGGTCCCTGGGCATCGAGACGGTGTTCCAGGACCTGGCGATGGTCAACGACCTGCCCGTCTACCTGAACCTGCACCTGAACCGCGAACTGACGCACCGTCCGCTGCCGTTCCTGCGCCGCCGCGAGATGAAGCGCCGCGCCCGGGAGACCCTGGATTCGATCGGCATCAACATCCCGTCGGTGACCGCCGAAGTCGGCATGCTGTCCGGTGGCCAGCGGCAGGCAATCGCGGTGGCCCGGTCGGTGTACTCGAACGCGAAGCTGCTGCTGCTCGACGAGCCGCTCGCCGCGATGGGGGCCAAGGAGAGCGCGGTGATCCTGCGCCTGCTGCGGGAACTGAAGCAGCGGGGCGACATCGCGATCATCCTCATCGCCCACAACTACGGGCAGGTGATGGACGTCTGCGACCGGGTGAACCTGTTGCAGCACGGGGAAATCACCTTCGACCGGCGGTCCGCGGACACCTCGGTGGCCGAGCTCCTCGAGCTGGTGAACGCGGAGTACCGCCTCGACGGCGAGTCCTAGTTCCCGGTCACGGCAGCGGGTAGCGCACGCCGGTGAGCTGTTCGCACCGCTCCCACAGCGTCGCGCCCGCCACCTCGTCGCGGGCCGCGGCGGACACCTCGACCCGTTCCGGCCGGCCCTTGACGCCGTGCACCCCGGCGGGCCCGTACAGGTGGCCACCTCGCGCCTCGGGATCGACCGCGGCCCGCAGGGTGGGCAACGCGCCCTCGGCCGCGGTGGTGACGAGCGGCGCCGGCACCCACCGCAGGGGTCGCGCGGACAGCACCCGCATGAGACCCCCGCTGTCGCGGCCGAATTCGGTGCCGCGGCACCGGCGTGCGCGGCCACCGCGATCGCGAGTGCTCCCGCGGCCGCCGCTGGAGTTCGACCGTGAAAGCTTCGTCTGCGCGTAGGCGCGCCAGCGGCGGTAGCGCCGGTTCGCGAAGGCGAGGTCGTCGAGGTGCAGCCGCCCCATCTCGTGGCCACCGCTGGTCACCGTGACGATCCGCCCGGCCGGCGACTTCCCGCCCGCCGCACCGGTCCCCGGACGGGGAGACGCCCCGCCTGCACGTCACCCCCGTCCAAGACGTCGAACTCCTCGTGGCGGCCTCGGCGAGCGGCTCGTTCGCCGGACGCACGTCCGTGCAGGTCAACGAGCCTGCCGAGGCGAGCGCGCGTCGTGCACAGCGCGCGGGACCGGCTGACCGCATTGCGCGTCGAGGGCGCTCCGCCCGAGATCCACCGGGTGCTGGTGCCAGGAACTGCGGCTACCCCGCCAACCTCTCCCCCGTGGGAGCTGCGGAGGACCGAGCCGATGAGCGATAGCCCCCGGGTGTCTGGCCGACCAGCTCGGTGAAGGCGTCGATGAAGCTGCTGGGGTTCGACCAGCCCAGCCGGATCGCCGTGGCGGTGACCGAGGCGCCGTCGCTGAGCTCGACCAGCGCCCGTTGGATGCGCAGCAGGGTGCGCCACTGGTGGAAGCTCATCGACAGCTCGCTGCCGAACAGCCGGCTCAGGGTGCGTTCGCCGGCGCCGGTGCGGCGGCCCAGCTCGGCCAGGGTCGCCGGGCTTGCCGGGTCCACGTGGAGCAGGTCGGTGACCGCCTTGAGACGCCGGTCGCTCGGCTCCGGGAGGCGCAGCGGCTCCTGTGCGGCGCGGGCGAGCTCGGCGAGTACGACGTCGATCAGCAGCCGCGCACGGGGGCTCTCCAGCGGCTCGCCCTCGCTCATCAGCGCCAGATAGGCCTCGCGCAGCAACGCGCTCGCCACGAAGACCGACGGCTCGGCCGGCAGCTGTCCGGTCAGCGTCACGGGCAGCGACAGCACCCGGATCTCCGTCTCGCCGTACGCCTTGCTGCTGTGCACCGCGAAGGGCGGCACCCACATGATCCGGCTGGCCGGCGCCACCCAGGTGCCCACCTGGGTGGCTGTGACCAGGGCTCCACGCGCGGCGTAGCGGAGCTGGCCGTGGTCGTGGAAGTGCGCGGTCACCTCGGAGCCATGGGCAAGCGGCGCCGACAACGGCGCATCGTCGGTGCAGAAGCTCGGCTCGCCGCTGGGGTCGGACACGCGATCGACGCTACCCGACACTGGCGGGTTATCGGGAGAACCTGGCGCGATACCGGTGGTAAGCCTGGGGCCGCAGACGCATCGTGGAGACATGGCACAACAGATCAAGCTCGAGGACGCCGCGCCCGCGTCGTCCTCCCCCGACCGCCGAGGTCAACACCGGACTCGTGCTCACTTCGCTCACGCCCTGAGTGAAGGGTGGCAGCGATGAGCGCACAGACGACCGGCACGATCGCGGTCTTCGGCGCGACGGGGCGACAGGGCGGGGCGGTGCTCGACGCGCTGCTGGCCCACCAGGCCCCGGTGCGGGCCCTGGTCCGCAACCCGCAGTCCGACCGGGCTCAGGCGCTGGCCGCCCGCGGCGTCGAGCTGGCGGCCATCCGGACCGACGACCCGGCGTCGTTGGCCGCCGCGCTGACGGCGGTCGAGGGGTTCTCCTTCATGACCCCGGAGGCGAACAGCCTCGAAGAGGTCGAGACGGAGATCCGCATCGGCACCGCGCTCGTCGACGCGGCGGTCGAGGCACGCGTCCCGCATGTCGTGTTCAACTCGGTCTTCGGCGCGGACCGGGAGCGGGGTGTGCCACACCATGACTCGAAGCACTCGATCGAGGAGCACCTGAGGAAGTCCGGCCTCAGGGCCGCGATGGTTCGTCCAACCCCCTTCATGGAGGAAGTGGTACCGAGCCTGGAGCACGGCGAGATCGTGGTGAAGCTGCCGCTGCCGGAGGACGTCGCCCTGAAGATGATCTCGCTCAGGGACGTCGGCCGGGTTGCCGCCGCGCTCCTGCTCGACACCGCGGAGGCACCCGGCGGAGCCGTCGAGCTCGTCGGCGACGAGCTGACGGGCCCCCAGATCGCCGCGGCGTTCGGCGCGCGCGCCGGGCTCCCGGCACGGTACGAGGCCATCCCGTTGAGCGTGCTTCCCAGCGACCTCGACAGGGCGATGTTCCGCCAGTTCGCGAAGGCGGCGGAACACCCGTCGGATCTTGCGGTGGTGCGGGCGATCGAGCCGGCCACCCTCGACCTGGCCGCGTGGATCCGATCCACCGGCTGGACCGCGCCCACGACCGTGGCGGGTTCCTGAGCCTCCGAGCCGGAACTGGTCGAAGTGCCGGTGCGGCCGCCGCCGGTCCCGGCCAAGTTGATCTTCCACCTAGAGCGACGAGCACTGGAGCAGGACATGAAGGCGATCACCTACACCGAGTTCGGCGGCCCGGAAGTCCTCCGCATCGAGGAAGTCGACGAGCCGCACGCCGGACCCGGGCAGGTGC
Organism: Amycolatopsis sp. NBC_01307; assembly: GCF_035975215.1. Lineage (NCBI taxonomy): Bacteria > Bacillati > Actinomycetota > Actinomycetes > Pseudonocardiales > Pseudonocardiaceae > Amycolatopsis > Amycolatopsis sp. NBC_01307. The sequence goes on from NZ_CP108403.1 coordinate 3,763,781, forward strand.
GGCTGAAGGTCGTGGCGGCAGGGGTCAACCCGCTCGACTCCAAGATCCGCAACGGGTGGCGGCCGCAGGTGACGCCGCCGTTCCCGGTGATCCCCGGCCTGGAGGCGGCCGGCGTCGTCGACGAGGTCGGCGAAGGCGTGACCGGCGTCGCGGTGGGTGACGAGGTCCTGGGCTGGACCGTCACCGGCGCGTACGCCGAGCACGCGCTGGCCGTCGACTTCGGCCCGAAGCCCGCAGACCTCGGCTGGGACCTCGCCGCGGCAGTGCCCGTCGCCGTCGAGACCTCGGTCCGCGTGCTCGACGCCCTCGGCGTCGGGGAAGGCGACACGCTCCTGCTGCACGGAGCCGCGGGTGTGACCGGCGCCGTCGGTGTTCAGCTCGCGGTCACCCGCGGCGCCACGGTCATCGGCACCGCCTCCCCCGGCAACCACGGCTACCTGCGCTCGCTGGGCGCGATCCCGGTCGCCTATGGCGCCGGCCTCGCCGACCGGGTCCGCGAGGCCGCACCGCAGGGCATCGACGCCGTGTACGACGCCGCGGGGGCAGGCGACCTGGAGGTGTCGATCGACCTGCGCGGCGGCACCGACCGGATCATCACCATCGCCGATACGAAGGCCGCCGAGCTGGGCGTCACCTTCTCCGGCCCCGGCGCCCCGTTCGGTTCCCGCCTCGGCGAGTACGCCCGCCTCACAGCCGACGGCAAGCTCACGGTGCGCGTCGCGCAGAGCCTTCCGCTGGAGGACGCCGCGAAGGCGCAGGAGCTGAGCGCGAGCGGTCACGCCGGCGGGAAGCTCGTCCTGCGGCCGTAGCTCAGCGCCCAGCCGGCCGGGGAGGCACGACGGCAGCGCGTCAGGGTCCTGGCGCTACCGTTTCATCGAGGTCACCGAGGCCGTCCCCCAGCACCTGCTGCCAGCCGATCGGCCTGCTACCACGCTTGTCACCGAGCGCGGGTGCTGACCGGCAGACCTTCCCGTCGTGTGATCAACGGCGGCAATCCGTCAAGCCGAGCACGTGCACGCCCGAGAGTCGGCGTACCGGGCCACGGTGCCATCGGCCCCGGAGCGGCACCGCGCCGGCCGGGTACGCGAACCGGTGCAGGAAAGGTGCTCACAGTTTTCCGCCGGCTCCCGTTCCGGCAAAAGGAGATCAAGAACGATCTGCGGTGCGCCGTCCAGTCGTTCGGACAGGTTCAGCAGTTCTTCCTGCGTGGCTCCGTTCGCAACGGAGATTCTCGAAGCGGGCGGCTTTCGTTTCACCGGAAAGCACTACCGGTCGCGGCTGGACGGGAAGCTGGTCGTCATCGCCGAACCGACCCGATCAAAGGCCGCCCATCCGACGCGTTCCTCAAGCAGGTCGCCGACGTCGCGGACGTCCTCCACCACCGTGACGACGTGGGCTGGTCCTGTGAATGCGGACCAGCCCCGACGGCGTCCGGCCCTGGGGGCCTAGCACGAACTCGTAGCGCCTCCCGCGACCCTGCTTATCGTGCCCGGGCGCGCATGCCGCCGATCCTCACACCGTGCCCGCTCCAGCAACTCAGCGTCTACGTTCACACCTTCTGACTGCTCCGCCGAAGCGCCTGGCCACTGCGGTCCTCGACAAGGCGGGCAGTCTGCTGCTGGGCGGGAGCGTCCGCACGCTCACCGACGGGCAGCCGCGTCTGCCCCGCGGCACCGGGTGAACCCGCGCCGGCGCGCGGCGGGCGGGCGTCGACCACGAAGCAGCGACGGGGTGAGCTGGATCGACAGCCGGTCCCGCGGACCGTGCACGCCCGCCGGAGCGGAGGCGGGCGTGCGGTGGGCAGCGCCTGCTTCGGCCCGGGTAAGTTTCACCCGCCGCTGCGGACCTGTCCTGCCGTGGTCACCGCGCCTGAACAGCGAACGAGCCGGTAATCGTCGGCCCGCAGGAGCACGAGCGGCCGCGCAGTATGTGACAGACACGAATGTCAGCACTAACGTCCGCCTCCGTTCCCATGCCTGCCGAACGGAGAACCCGGTGACCTCATCCTTCACCCGGCGGCGGTTGCTGCAAGCCGCCGGCGCCGGCGCCCTCGTTTCCGCGGCCGGCTCCGCCTTCGGGTGGGCTCCCGCCGCCGGCGCCGCCACCGGTCCGGTCCGATCGGAGGCCGGGGTGTCCGCGTTCCCGTTCGAGCTCGGCCAGGTGCGGCTGACCGCGAGCCGGTGGCTGGACAACCAGAACCGGACGCAGAACTACCTGCGGTTCGTCGATGTCGGCCGGCTGCTCTACAACTTCCGGGCCAACCACCGGCTCTCCACCGGCGGCGCCGCGACCAACGGGGGCTGGGACGCGCCGAACTTCCCGTTCCGCGGCCACGTGCAGGGACATTTCCTCACGGCGTGGGCGCAGCTGTGGGCGGTCACCGGGGACACGACGTGCCGGGACAAGGCCACCTCCATGGTCGCCGAACTGGCCAAGTGCCAGGCCAACAACGGCGCCGCCGGGTTCACCGCCGGGTACCTGTCCGGCTTCCCCGAGTCGGACTTCGACAACCTCGAGGCCGGGCGCCTGTCCAACGGTAACGTGCCGTACTACTGCATCCACAAGACGATGGCGGGCCTGCTCGACGTCTGGCGGTACGTCGACAGCACCCAAGCCCGTGACGTGGTGCTGAGCCTGGCGGCGTGGGTCGACCGGCGTACCGGCCGGCTCAGCTATGCGCAGCAGCAATCCGTGCTGGGCACCGAGTTCGGCGGCATGAACGCGGTGCTGACCGACCTCTACCAGTACACCGGCGACGCACGATGGCTGACCGTCGCGCAGCGGTTCGACCACGCCGCCGTGTTCGACCCGCTGGCGGCGAACCGGGATCAGCTCAGCGGCCTGCACGCCAACACCCAGATTCCCAAGTGGATCGGCGCGGCGCGGGAGTACAAGGCCACGGGCACCACGCGCTACCGCGACATCGCCACCAACGCGTGGAACATCACCGTCGGCGCGCACACCTACGCCATCGGCGGCAACAGCCAGGCCGAGCACTTCCGCGCGCCCAACGCCATCGCCGGGTACCTCAACCAGGACACGTGCGAGAGCTGCAACACCTACAACATGCTCAAGCTGACCCGGGAACTGATCGCGCTCTACCCGGATCGCGCCGACCTGGCCGACTACTACGAGCGGGCACTGCTCAACCAGATGATCGGCCAGCAGAACCCGGCCGACAGCCACGGCCACGTCACCTACTTCAGCTCCCTCAACCCGGGCGGCCGGCGCGGTCTCGGCCCGGCGTGGGGCGGCGGCACGTGGAGCACCGACTACAACTCGTTCTGGTGCTGCCAGGGCAGCGGGCTGGAAACCCAGACGAAGCTGGCGGACTCGATCTACTTCTACAGCGACACGACGTTGATCGTGAACCTGTTCCTGCCTTCGGTGCTCACCTGGACCCAGCGCGGCATCACCGTCACGCAGACGACGTCGTACCCGGCCAGTGACATCACCACGCTGACGGTCGGCGGGAGCGTGAGTGGCACCTGGGCCATGCGCATCCGCATTCCGGCCTGGGCCACCGGAGCGACCATCTCCGTCAACGGCGTCGCGCAGAACGTGACCGCCACGCCCGGCAGTTACGCGACGTTGTCGCGGTCGTGGGCCTCGGGGGACACGGTCACCGTCCGGCTGCCCATGAAGGTCGCCCTTAAGGCGGCCAACGACAACGCGAACGTCGCCGCGGTGACCTACGGGCCGGTGGTCCTGGCCGGCAACTACGGCAGCAGCACGCTCGGCGCGTTGCCGTCCCTCGACCCGAACTCGGTCACGCGGACGAGCACCACCGCGCTCGCTTTCAGCGCGAAGGCCAACGGCTCGTCGGTCAACCTGGTGCCGTTCCACGACGCGCAGGGCTTCAACTACACGGTCTACTGGAACACCGGGGGCGGCTCCGGCGGGACGACGAGCCGGCTGGTCAACGTGGGCAGCGGGCTGGTGCTGGGCATCGAGAACATGTCCACCGCGGACGGCGGCCGCGCGCTGCAGTGGTCGGACAGCGGCACGGCCGACCACAACTGGGAGGTCATCACGGACGGGACCGCTGTACGGTTCCGCAACGCCAACAGCGGCAAGGTGCTCGGCGTCCTGGACATGTCGACGGCGGACAACGCCCGCGTCCTGCAGTGGTCGGACAACGGCACGGCCGACCACCGCTGGACCGTCCTCGACCAGGGCGACGGAACGACGAAGATCCGCAACGTCAACAGCGGCAAGCTGCTGACCATCGAGAACAACTCGACGGCCACCGGCGCGTTCGCCGTCCAAGGCCCGGACAACGGCGCGGCCGCCACCCGCTGGCGAATCGTGCGCAACGGCTGAAGCCGCGCAGGCGGCGAAGCGCCGATCCCGGCCGGGCGACTCGCACCGCGCGTCCATCGCCACCGACCCGCAAACCGCGCGGTGAAAGGGAATGAGTGGGTCGGATTGCGCGCGTGCTGCGCGGAGCCACACCGCACGGCAGTGGTCGTCAGTTCGCCGAAAGGAACAGGCGCAGACGGTCGACCCGGCCTTCGCGTCGCGATATCAACCAAAACCACGGTCGGCGGACAGTGCCGCGGATGCCGATGGGCTTCTACAGCTCGCAGTCTCCGGTCGCCGACGCCCGCCGCCTCGGCGTCCACATCCGCGAACCGGAGATCAACGCCAGCCTCGCCCACGCCACCCTCGAACCCGGCCCCGCCGGCACCGGCGGCGTCGCGCTGTGCCTCGGACTCGCGAACGGCCACCGGGACGTCCTCGCGGTGGATCGCCGGCACCGGCTCGCGCAGCACCCGCAGCACCCGCTCGCCCTGCCGCTCCCCCAGCTTGCCCGGGTGCGGCCAACCGCCCGTCAGCGCGAAGTGCACCACCGCGCCCAGGCCGTACATGTCGTTCGCCTCGTCGAACACTTCCGTGCGCGCCGCCTCGGGCGCGCGGAACTCGATGGCGTGCAACGGATCACGGGGGAACATGTGCCGCAGCACCAGGCCACCGTCGACCAGGACCGGCTCGCCCGAAGCGCGGAACAGCACGTTGTGCGGGCTCACACCGCCGTGGACGACGCCCGCCTTGTGCATGCCGGCCAGCGCCGTCGCCAGCGTCCGGCCCAGGACGACCGCGTCCGCCGCGGACAGCGGACCGCCGCGGGTGACCAGCTCGGCCAGCGACTGCGGGCACTGCTCACGCCGCAGCACCTGACTGCCGTCCGAGCGGGTCTCGACCGCGTCGATCGCCAGCACCGACGGGATGTGCCGCACCGCCGCCTGCTCGCGGTCGAACACCGCCTTCGTGCGCTTGTCGAGAAGGGGTCGATGACGTCTGAAGCGCGGCGGTCGTCATGACTTTTCCTTCGGAGGGTTCAACGCCGCCGTCAACGCCGCGTCCAACTGCGGGTACGCGTAGACGTAACCGCCATCGAGTGCCCGGCGGGGAACGGCGCGCTGGCCCGTGGTCACCATGTCCGCCATCTCGCCGAGCGCCATCCTGAGCGCGAATCCGGGCATCGGCACCACGGCGGGCCGGTGCAGTGCCCGTCCCAGCGCCTTCGAGAACTCCCGCTGGGTGACCGGTTCGGGTGCCGTGCCGTTGTAGGCGCCGCTCCACGACGCGTCGTCGATCGCCTTGATGTACAACCCCACGATGTCGTCGAGGTGGATCCACGGCACAGCGAACGCACCTCCCGCGATCGGCCCACCCAAACCGGCGCGGTAGGTCGCGAGCAGTGACTTCAGGGTCCCGCCCGAGGCGTCGAGGACGACACCGGTGCGCATCCTCACCACGCGGACACCGAACTCGGCCGCCTTGGCCGCTTCGCGCTCCCACTCGAGGGAAACCTTCGAGAGGAACGTCTCCCCCGGCGGCGCCTCCTCGGTGACCTCCTCATCGCCGCGCGGACCGTAGTAGGCGACGCCCGAGCTGGAGACGAGGACCCGGGGCCGTTCCGATTCGGGAGTGGCCCGCAGGCCTTCGACCAGGTTGCGGGTGCCGGACACGCGCGAGCGCCGGACACGGTCCTTGACCTCGTCGGTCAGGCGCTGGCCGAGGGGTTCGCCCGCCAGGTGGACGACGGCGTCCCGGCCGGCGAGCGCCTCGATCGAGGCGGGTCCGGAAAGCGGATCCCACTGTGACACGGACGGGACGGTGCTCGCGGAACGGGAAAGCGTCGTCACGTCGTCGCCGCGCGCTCGCAGGCGCGCGACGAGCCGGCCGCCGATGAGACCGGACGCGCCGGACACGATGATCTTCATGGCACTGGATTCCTTGCGGGTGAAGGGAAAGGTCAGCTGTCAGCACGCGATGGCCGGGAGAGCAGGGCGCGAAACGGTTGGGTGACGTGCAGGAGAAACCCGCCGACCAGGAGCTGCCACAGCACGAAGGCGTACACGGCGGTCCGTTCCGGGATGCCTGGTGGAACCACACCGAACGTCGCCAACCACGTCAAGGCGGCAACGATGCCCGCGGCACCCAGCACGACGCCCGCCACGCCGACGGCCCTGGGGATCCTCAGCCGGCGCCGTTGACGGCTGAGGACGATCGCCAGCACGTTGCCGCCGAGGATCGCCATCGTCGCGCCCGCGTAGTGCAGCCACAACGTGCCCTGCGCCACCGAATCGGGGGAACTGTGCGTAGCTCCGGTCAGCACGAAGCCCGCGGTGGTCGCCGCGCCGATGCCGAGCACCGCCGCTCGCGTCCGGCCCCGAACCACCCGGCCGACCAGCAGCACGGCACAGGCCAGCAGCAGTCCGTGGGCGACGAACCCCCAGTTCATCAGTGCGTGCAACGGAGAACAGACTGTCCGCCCGTCGTACAGAGCACATTGCGGGTTTCCCAAGTCGCTGATGTAGTTCGCGCTGTAGCTGTAGACCGGTGTTGACCAGGCGCGAGCGGTGACGGTCTCGCTGATCGCGTACACCAGCGCACTGAGCACGAGCGTGACGGCAACCCCCGCCGGCGCCGCTGACGTTCTGGTCCGCTGCCGGGTGACTACGGGCTCTTTCACGGCACGAGGACGATCTTGCCGAGGGTGGTCCGGCCGGAGGACTCGGAGAGTTCCATGGCCGTCGCCACTTCGGTGAGCGGATAGCGGGCGGCGATCTTCGCGGTGAGCACCCCGTCGCGCAGAAGCCCGAAGACGTGGGTGAGATCGGTGCGGATCCGGATGCGGAACGCCTCGCGCTTCGCCGAGTCCGGCTTGCCCGCGCCCGCCCACACGTCGAAGAAGCTCGCGTGCTTGCGGGTGGGCAGGTAGTTCCAGAACGTCAGTTTTGTCAGCACGTGCAGGAAGCTGAGCACCACGGGAGTACTGTCGTCGAGCTTGCTCGCGATGCTGTAACAGATGAGGGTCCCGGTGCTGTTGAGCAATCGGTAGGAGCGGGAGATGCTCGCCCCGCCGAGGTGGTCGAACACGGCGTCCACACCGTCGGGAACGAGTTCGCGGATCCGGGCGGACACGTCGGGATCCCGGTAGTCGACCGGCTCGACACCCAGTTCACGCAGGGCCTCGTGGTGACGGGGGCTCGCCGTGCCGATCACCCGCGCTCCCGCGTGGCGGGCGAGCTGGGCGAGCAGGGTGCCGACGCCTCCGCCGACGCCCAGCACGAGCACGGTCTGCCCGGCTTTCACCTTCGCGACGTGGTGCAGCATCTGGTAGGCGGTCAGCCCGTTGACCGTCAGTGTCTCCGCCTCGTCGGCGCTCACGCCGTCGGGGACCGGCACCAGGTCGGCGGCGGGCAGCAGGACGGCGGTGGCCCAGGCGCCGGTCTTGGTCAGGGCGGCGAATCGCTTGCCGATCAGGGCGCGGTCCACGTCCGGGCCGACCGCCTCGACGACGCCGACGAGGTCGTACCCGGGCACGAACGGGAATTCCGGCTGGCCGTAGTAGCGGCCGCGGCGCATCGCGCTCTCCGCGAAGGAAACCGCAGTGGATTCGACGCGCACCAGGGCCTGGCCGGCCGCGGGCGCCGGCAGTGAGCGCTGGAGCACCTGGAACCCGGACGGGTCGACCTTGCCCGGCAGCACCACTTCGGTGGTGGTCACGGTGGCCTCGATGGGGATGTTCGTCTCGGTCATGGCTGACTCCTGAAGGTAGTGCGACGCTCAGTTGCTCTGTTAATGGTCGTAACTATGCATTGCTATGTCATACTGCGTCAACCCATAGCATGAGACGAGGTGCTGCACGATGCCCGAGCAGGAGCCGACCCGGCGCGAGCGATACCGGCTCCAGACGGTGGCCGAGATCAAGGCCGCCGCCATGGACCAGCTGCGCGAGGGTGGCGCGGAGACGGTGTCGCTCAACGCGATCGCGCGCAGCATGGCGATGTCAGCGCCGGCGCTGTACCGCTACTTCGCCGGCCGCGACGAACTCCTGGCCGACCTGGCGGTCGATATCCACCTGGCCCTCGCGGATGCCCTCGAAGCCGCCTCCGCCCGGGAGAGGTGCGCTTCGGCGCGGGTCGGCGCGGTCGCCGACGCCTACCGCGACTGGGCGCTGGCCCAGCCTCACGCCTACCACCTGGCCTATGAGACGACCTACGGCTCGGCCCGCGATCAGGCCGCCGACCGCATCGCGTCGGCCGCGCAACGGTGCATGGACGTGTTCCTGGGCGTCGTGGCCGAAGCCGGGGAGCCACCCGCTTTGCCGCTCCCGGCCGCACTGGACCAGCAGATCCGGCGCTGGAACGGCGGCGACCAGCGCTCCCTCCCGGCCGGCATCCTGCACTTCGGGCTGGTCTGGTGGAGTCGGCTGCACGGCCTGATCAGCCTCGAACTGGGCGGCCACCTGGCCGCCACCGGGATCGACACCGCGTTGCTCTACCGGACCGAGATCGAAGCGATGCTGGGCAGCCTGCGCCACCGGTACGGCGCCACAGCGTGACTACCCATAACAGATTGGACTACCCGTCGACCTAGATACGGTCCGTTACGATGCGATGATGACCAACCAGCCGCCGGCGCTGAACCGGCGTGAACGTCTCCGGGCCCAGACGTTCCAGGAGATCGAGGACTCCTCGTTCGCGATCATCGACGCCGAGGGCGTGCACGCGCTGACCATCGCCGCGCTGGCCCGCAGCATGGCGATGTCCGCTCCGGCGGTGTACCGCTACTTCCCCTCACGGGACGCGCTGATCGCGCACCTGGTCACCTTGTCCTACCAGCAGCTCGCCACCGCGATGAGCCAAGCCGCCGAGGGCACCCGGCGAGCGCCGCGCACGCGAGTACGGCTCCTGGTCGCCGCCTACCGCGACTGGGCACTGAGCCACCGACGACGCTACGGAATGCTCTTCGCCGAGCGCACTGACGACGTGCCCGGGAAGACACCCGCACAGACTCCACTGGACCAGGCGATGGCCCTGCTCGTCGACCTGCTGGTGGCCATCCAGGACACCGCACCGGCCGAAAGCACCACCGGTGACCGCACCCTCGACGGGCAGCTGCGGCAATGGGCGCAGGCGCAGGAGCGGCCGGACACCGCACCCCGCGCCGCGACCGCCGCCATCGTGATCTGGACGCGGATCCACGGGATCGTCAGTCTCGAGCTCACCGGGATCTTCGACAACCGCACCATCGAGGCGCAGCGGTTGATCGACCTGGAGATCGACAACGCCATCCACTTCCTGACGGCCACCATTCCCTGATCCGTGCCGCCGAACCTGTTGCAGACGGAGTTGGTGAAGCGCAAGTTCCGCTCGCGTCCTCGGCTTCGGTATACCCGGACAGTGTGTACGCGCCGAGCGAGGCCTGTTCCGTAGAGCACCTACGCCATCGACTGCTGGGCTCGATGCCGCCAGGGCACGCTGACGTGGTCGGCGGCTCTGGTAGCGCTCAGCGCCCGGCGGCGACGCTCCCCTTGTAGCGGGCAGTCGTGCTCGTCGTCGATCGCTGGGGGCCGGTGACCACAGCTCCTTGAGCGGCAACTACGACACGGCAACGGCGGGCGGACCGCCCGCCACGCCGTGACTTCGCCGCCGCCGGCCGCTTCCGGCCACGCGCGTTCAGCGGGGTGCAGGTGGCGCCGCGGACGGCCTTCGGCAGGCTTTCGTAGACCCCGCGCGCAGTGGCGGCGCGGACGAGAAAGCAGTTGCCGTTCCGCCTGTTGTGGCTGAGCGGCCACGGGGACGAGCAGGGCGACGAGTACGGCGGCGAGCGCGAAGCTGATGCCGTCGACGAGCACGACCGTCGGTGCGCCGAGGACAGTGACCAAGACCCCGGCCGCCGGGGCGCCTACGAACAGGCCGGTCTGGCTCACGCTGCCGTGCAGCCCGGCGGCGCGTTCCAGGGCTATCGCCCGAGACCTGCAGTGCCGGGCACCAGGACCTGCCCAGCGCAGTCGGCGAGGCCCCGAACCGCGCCGGCGGCGGCCACCAAGCCGGTGAGTGCACCCCAGGGGAGAAGGTCGACGGCGTAAAGCGCCGGAATGGCGCATATCGCGACGCTGCGGCGGCGTTGCCCAGTACGTAGATTCGACGGGCACCGAGTTGAGGTGAGCACCAGCCAGGGGATCGCCAACGCCGACATCGACGTGCCCAGCACCGAGATGAGCTGAGCGGCCAACAGGCCGGACAACGGCCGCCGACGTCGCGCCAACGAACACGTGCGCAGTGGTCACCGCACTGGGTCTCTACCCGCCCGGTCACGACGGGCAACGACACGGCGGAAACCGCGCCGGAGTGCTCGGTCACCTGACAAGACACGGGTCAGGGACGCTCATCGCGGAAGAAAGGGGCCTTTCACGGCCGAGACCTTGCGCCGGGGCTCCCGTTGTACGACGATCGCGGATCGTTGTGCACGTGCAAGCGCACGAGCGAGGCTGGGGGTGACCGAGGTGGCACCGGCGACCGCTGGGACGGTGGACGTCCCGAGTGACGCGGTCTTGATCCGGGCGGTGCGCGGCGGGGACAACGCCGCGTACGGCCGGCTCTATGACCGGCACCTGGTCGCGGCCCGCCGGGTGGCGGCCACGATCGCGTCGGGCGAGGCGGAGCGGGACGACCTCGTCGCCGAAGGATTCACCCGCGTGCTGCGGATCCTGCGGTCGGGAGAGGGCCCGGACGAGGAATTCCGGTCGTATCTGCTCACGACCATCCGGAACACGCTGATCAGCTGGCGGCGGCGCGACTCCGTGCTCTCGCTGGTCGCCGAGGTGCCGGACGTTCTGCCGAGCGAAGGCAGTGACGAGCCGGTGGACAGCCGGATGCACGGCACCGTCGCCGCAGGGGCGTTCGCGAGCTTGCCGGAACGGTGGCGGGCGGTGCTGTGGCGAACCGAGATCGAGGGCGAGTCGCTGGCCAAGATCGCCGAAGAATTCGGGATGACGCCCAACGGCGTCGCCGCGCTGGCCTACCGCGCCCGGGAAGGACTGCGGCAGGCGTACCTGGGCCAGCACCTCCCCGAGGTGCGGCGGCGCACCTGCCGGGTCGTCTCCGGCCAGCTCGCCCGCTGGGTGCGCGACGCCGTCGGCGACCGCAAGGCGCACCGGATCACGACCCATCTCGATCGCTGCCCGGACTGCCGGAAGCTGGCCGCCGGCCTCCGGGAGCTCAATCAGGAACTGCCCGTCGCCGTCGCGCCGCTCATCTTGGGTATCCCGGTCGTAACGCACTGGCTGACGGCTTCCGGCTCCGTCGCCTCGTCCGGAGCGGCCGCGAGCACCGGGGCCTCCGCGCTTTCGTGGGCCACGGCGACGAAGATGGCGGCCGCGAGCGCGGCGCTCGTCACGACGGTCGCGATCGGCGCGAGCACGTCCGACAGCGCGCCCGCGCCTCCGGCGACTGGTGCCGAAGGCTCGACCTCGCAACCGGTGGGAACGCGGCCCACGGTGGACGTACCGGCCGGCGGTGAACGGCGGTCCTCGTCGGAGGCGCAGCTCACGTCGGTGCCACCCACGCCGGAGTCGTCGTCCGTGGGCGACGCGGCGGCAGGGCAACAGACCGGGACCACCAGCGCCGGTGGGACAGCCGCGACGGACAAGCAAGCAGCGAAGCGGGCAGCAAAGCAGGCTGCGAAAGAGTCAAAGCAGGCTGCGAAAGAATCGAAAAAGGCGGAGAAGCCCAAGCAACCGCAGGGATGACCCGGCCCCATGGCGGAACTCGTCCTCGGCGGTAGCCACTCCCGAGCAAGGTGCGCCCGCCGGTGACTTTCGCCAGAGACCTGGGACCGGCTTTGCCGACCTGCGCTCGATGCCCCCGGCGGGCCGGACGCCGCCCCTTGTATCAACCTCGTCCTCGGGTTTCCTGGGCCATCGCCGTGGCCCTGCACCGCATCCTGTCCCCCATCAGTAACCGCCCGCCAATCCTGCTGGCCTGTGTGGACGGTGAACGGCACACACTGCGCTGGAAGTACCGCGCGCGGTGCTGGCCGATCCAGCCACTCGGCGTTGTTCTTGGGCGCGTCGATTCCGGAAGCCGCTCGCCAAGACGCCGGCGACCGGACGGTCGAGCCCGGCTGGCCGATGAAGCCAGGAAGGGTTCCGCACCCGGCATCGTCCGCGATGCCGTGGCTCTGCCGACTGCCGGCTTGAGAAGACCTGGTCCTCAGCCCCCTGCCGTCTCTGACGCGTGCCCCAGGTGCTCTTCGGGTAGTCCCCCTGCATGACCGAAACAGACGACGGACCCATCACCCCCGACGTACCCCGCACTCCCGGCAGCCCTGACGTCGACTTGGACGTCGACGTACCGGGAGCCGAACGCAAAGAGCCCGACTCCCAGGATGTCGAGGAGAGTGCCGGGGAGACGGAACCACCCAGCTGAGCGAACGCGGGCACGCGCTGCCGGCCGACAGCATCACCCGCGCCACCTCCCGAGACGGTTGACGCGATGCGGCGCACCCGTGGCGGGCTCGCCGGGTCAACCGTCTCGGGAGGTGGGATGTGCGGGGTCTCACCGCGAGGTGAGATCAGACCACGGTGGCGAGGTAGCGCATGACGCGGGAGGTCCGCGCGGCTTTCATACGAAGGACCACGCCGCCCGAGACCTCAAGGTAAGGGCGAAGGTCACTTTTGTTGACCGGGTCGCCAGGGTTTTCCGACGGCGCAATTTCGGCGAACCACAGCTCAGCGCCGCTGACCTCGTTGTCCTGGAGACACTCGTCGAGTGCCATCCAGTCCACCTCGGGGAAGCGCGTGTGGAAGTCCTCGATCTCACGGTCTTCACTCAGTGCGACGTAGGGCAGGTACATCAGCGTGTCGGTGTTCGCCTCAACGTCTTTACGTGCGTCGTTGAAGTTGGCCGCATTGACACTGACCCACCACTTGTGTTCAGCCACTGGGGGGAATCTCCTCGTTGTGCTCATCGCGAATCGTGGACATAGACCTTCGATCAGCCACCAACTCTACGCAACTGATCGACTACCACTTTTCCCCGACCTGATCACCCACGCCCTCGCCGCGATCACGCCCGGCCTCATGGCGACCGTGCTGCCGGCCCGCATCAACCCCGCCAATGGCGACACCAGACTCGCCAACGGCGGCCACTCCGAACCGTCCTGGTCGACGCCTCAGGCGGTCGAACCGGATCACTCGTGCGGGACCTTTCTCCTGGCCAACGCGACCACGAACGACGCTGCACCTGGGCCGGCAGCGCGAGTTCACCGGTTCCCCTATCCTCGTTTCGTGGTCGCCAAGTCGAATTCGGTCGTGACGGTGCTGCGTGCGGAGATCATCGACGGCACGATCGCCGCGGGGACGCGCCTGAAGGAAGAGGCCATCGCCACCCGCTTCGGGGTCTCCCGCGTCCCGATCCGCGAAGCCCTGCTCCAGCTCGAGAGCGAAGGCTTCATCAACACCGAGAAGTACAAGGGCGCGACCGTCTCCGCCCGGTCCCAGCACGACGTCGTCGAGCTGATGCAGATCCGGCGCGGCCTGGAAGTCCTCGCCGCCACCCTCGCGGCGGAAGCCCGGGGCAGGGATCAGGCCGAGCACCTGCGGGCGGTCGTGGCGCGCGGGCGCCAGGCCGGCGAGGACGGCGCCGTGAATGAGCTCCCACCGCTGATCATGGAGTTCCACGAGGTGGTCGCCCGCGCGTCGGGCAACGCCGAGCTGGCCCGCATGCTCGACGAGCTGCTGCGCCGGATCTCGTGGGGATTCGAGCTCGAGATCGAGGACCGCATCGACACGTCGTGGGCCGACCACGCCGCGATCGCCACCGCGATCCTCGGCGGGTCCCCGGTCCAGGCGGGCTACCTGATGGGCGAGCACATCCTCAAGGACGAGATGATCTACCGCCGTCAGAGCATCTCGTCAGACTGACTCGTATACAAAAGATCTCCACAGTTCGACTAGTTCACGTCGCTGGCACGCGTGGTAACGTCGCGGCAATAAGTCTCGTATACAAAACAGGGGTTCGTTGCTTGGCCGTCTCTCCCGATGGGAGCTCAGCCCATGACCTCGACCCACACCCCGGAGCGCGCCACCCCCGGCACCCTCGCCCTGCACCTCGACCGCATCGGCTTCAGCCGCGCCCAGTTCTGGGTGCTCATGCTCATCCTCGCCGGGATGTTCTTCGACACCCTCGAACAGAACTCCGTCGGCGCGATGGGCGCCAACCTCAAGCTCGCGCTCGGGATCACCGACACCCAGCTGACCGCGATCAACACCGCCACCGTGCTCGGCGGGCTCGTCGGCAGGCTCGCCGGCGGGTGGCTCGCCGACCGGTACGGCCGCCGCGCGGCGCTGTCGCTGAACCTGCTGCTCTACACCCTCGGCGGGCTGCTCAGCGCGGCCGCCGTGAACTACGAGATGATGCTGGCCAGCCGTTTCGTCGTCGGCATCGGACTGGGCGGCGAGTTCACCATCGGCATCGCGATGCTCGCCGAGATGGTCGCCACCCGGCACCGGGGCGCGCTGGTCGCGACGCTCAACATCGGCTCCGGCGGCGTCGGCAACTTCCTGTCCTACGGGCTGTTCTTCCTGCTCCTCGGCCCGCTCGCCCCGGCACTCGGCGGCGACCACCTCGTGTGGCGCTGGACCTTCCTGTTCCTCGCGCTCCCCGCGCTGCTGGTGGTCCTCTACCGGCGCCGCCTCCCGGAGACGCCGCGGTTCCTGCTCGCCAAGGGCCGCGTCGAGGACGCCAACCACTCGCTCGCGATCTTGGCTTCCCGCTCTCTGAAGCGCACCGCGGCGACGCCGGTCGGCGGCCCGCTGACCATGGCGGACGTGCCCGCTCGCCAGCTCAAGTCCTCCCCCGCGGCCGTGTTCGCCCGCGCCGTCCTGCCCCGCACGCTCTCGATCGGCGCCGCGTCCTGGATGGCCTTCGGCGCGCAGGTCACCCTCAACTTCCTGATGCCGACGCTGCTCGTGGAGCGCGGATACTCCATTTCGGACAGCCTGCTCTTCACCATGATCATGAACGTCGGGTCGCTGCTCGGCGCCTGCGCCGCCGCGTTGCTGGCCGGACGGGTCGGCCGGCGCTCTGCCGTCGGCGGCGCGGGCGCGCTCGGCTGCGTCACCGCCGCGGCGTTCGCGGCCTTCGGGGACTCGACGGTCCTGATCCTCGTTCTCGGCGCCCTGTTCCAGTTCTTCACGATGATCACCAACACGACGCTCGCGGTCTGGTCGCCCGAGCTGTACCCGACGTCGATCCGCGCGACCGGCACCTCGATCGTCAACGGCATCGGCAACATCGCCGGCGCGGTCATGCCGTTCCTCGCCGTCGCCCTCTTCGCCGCGTTCGGCCTCGCCGGGGTCTTCGGCATGGTCGCGGTGATGTACGCCCTGCTCGTCCTGGCTTCCCGGTTCGCGCCCGAGACCCGGGACCGGACGCTGGAAGAGATCAACGAAGACGTCCCCGCCGCCGTCGCCTGACCCGAGAAGGAGAAACCCCTTGGACACCCTGCGCATCTCCGCGACCGCCAACGGTCTCAACTACCTGCCCGAATACCTCGCCGACACGACCGGCCTGTTCCGCGACGCGGGCCTGGCGGTGACCGCCCGCGCCTGCGACCCGTGGACCGGTGTCCTGGACGACCTGGCTTCCGGCGAGGCCGACCTCGCGCTGGGCGGGCTGTGGGTGCCCGGCATGTACGCCGGCAGCAGCCGCGCGCTGACGGTGGTCTGCCAGCTCAACCACCAAGCGCCCAAGGCCATCGTGCACCGCGGCGCGCCCGAAAGCTTCACCCTGGCCGACCTGACCGGCAAGGTCGTCCTCGCCCCCGGCATCGGCGGCAGCGCGCCCTACGCGGTCACCGCCGGGCTGATCCGGGAGGCGGGCACCGACCCGGACGACGTCACCTTCGTCCGGGACCTCTCGACACCGATGCTGGTCGAGCTGTTCGGCGCCGGGCTGGGCGACGCGATCATCCTGGACCTCGTCTCGGCACTCGAACTCGAAGCCACCGGCCAGGGACGGATCGTGTTCCGCAACCTCGACCAGGGCGGGATCATGCCCAACAGCGTCTACTACTGCCGCACCGACCGGGTCGAGGAGCTCCGAGAGCGGTTCACTCGTTTCGTCGGCTGCATCGACGCGGCCATGAAGAACCTTCCCTCGACACCAGCAGCGACGATCGACGGGATCCTCGCCGCGCGCTGGCCGGGCAAGGACCTCGCGATCCTGCGTGACGCCACCGCCCAGATGGCCGCGAGCGCGGTCTGGGCAACGGTCGCGATCGATCCCGCGGGCAGCGACCGGTGGATGCGGATGCTCGCCGAAAGCGCGATGCTCACCCGGGTCCCGGCCTACGACGACCTGGCCGACGACAGCTTCATGAAGGCCTACCGGTGACCGCGGTCCTGCCGGACGACGACCTGGCCGGGCTCGTCGACCTCGGCGACCTGATCGACGCCGTCCGCACCGCGCACGTCGACCTGGCTCTCGGGCTCGCCGAACAGCCGATCCCGGCGATCAGCACCACGGCAGGCGCCACCATCGTGCTCCCGATGGTGGCGACCTCCCACCGCCTCGGGCTGACCGTCGTCAAGGTCCTCACCGACGCACCCGGCAACCGGGACGGCGACGGTCCGGCCCAGCAGTCCACCGTGGTGGTGCTGGACTCCCGGACCGGCGCCCGCCTGGCCGTCATGAACGGCGGGACCGGCACCCGGATGCGGACCGCGGCCGCCAGCGCCGTGGCCACGGACACGCTGGCCCGCAACGATTCCCGGGTTCTCGGACTCGTCGGCGCCGGGCCCCTCGCGGTCGAGCACGTCGCCGCCATCCGCACGGTCCGGGCGATCGACACCGTCGTCGTCTGGTCCCGCTCCGCGGCCCGGGTCGCCGAGTTCCGCCGCGCGCTGCTCCGGCGGGAACACGCGGACGGCGTTCCGGCCCTCGACGTGATCACGGCTTCGGGGCCGCGCCAGGTAGTCGAAACAGCCGACGTGCTCTGCACCCTGACGCCGTCCCGGGTCCCCGTCGTCGAAGGCGCGTGGTTCCGGCCGGGACTGCACGTCAACGCCGTCGGCGCGCCACCCCGGCCCGACCACCGGGAGATCGACTCCGAGGGCATGGCCCGCGCGGACGTCTTCGTCGACAGCACCGCCATCCAGCTGCACAAGTCCGGCGAAGCCCTGCTGTCGCTGCGCGACGGCGCGACGACCGAGGAGGACTTCCAGCACGAACTCGGCGCGGTACTGGCCGGGCTGGCACCCGGACGGACCGGCCACGAGCAGATCACCCTGTTCAACTCGGTCGGCATCGCCCTGCAAGACCTCGCCTACGCCGCCCTAGCCCTGCAGCCGTATCCGACGGAACACAGCGCCTGACGGCCTCACACTGACTGAAATTGGGAGGAACGGCCGTAACGCGTCCCGACCGCGAGACTGGTGCTGCCACTCCTTCGGCTGAGCACAACTCCCCGACGCTGCTGTCCTGGCTGGGATGCGAGTACCTGGTCCCGGCACGCGTGATCCGGCCGGCCCGGTGACCATGGTGAAACGGGTCGCCCACGCCCTCGAGCAGGCACACCCAGAATTTCGCTCTCGGCGTCGGGCGGCCCACACGCGCGCGATCTACACGGCCCGATACCTCACCGATCCGGTCTACCGGCGCGTGCCCCCGCACCCAGCCGGTCACATGTCGATGTTGCGGATAGGCGTGGAATCACCGTGGCGCGGCTAGCTTGAGTTTCAACCCGTTCGACGGGGGCGTGGGTTGCTCGACTTGGTGTTCTTGCTGCGCCTAGGTTTTCGGGTGTTCGTACTGGTGACGGTATGGACGTCATGGCGTGACGCGGGCCGTTGGTTGGGTGTTCCGGCGGGACGGCCGGGGCCGGGCTGTGAAGGTTCGGACACCGGCCGGACAGGCGAGCGGTGGACGCAGGTTCCGAAACCCTCGACGAACCCTGGCCGGGGTGAGCCGGTGGGCTGGTCGGGGTTTCTCCCAGGAGCGGCGCAGGTCCGCTGTGAGATCACGGGCCAGACGCAGCTGGGTGTAGGCGGTCAGCAGCAGCCAGGTCCAGCGGTCGGCTGCCTCGGGCGAGCGAAGTTTCGGGATGGTCCAGGGTTCGGGAGTGCCAAAGCCACACGGGTTTCGCCGGTCGCGCCGGAGGGCAGGCGCTCGACCTGCAGCCGGATCACGGTGCCTTCGATGATCGGCAGGGCACCGTCGTGGCCGGCCCAGGCGATGCGGTGGGTCAGCCGCGGGTGAAGTCGGTCCCAGGCCCGGATCAGCGCGGGACCGTAGAGCCGGGTCGTGGTTTCGGTGACGACGTCGGGTTGCCCCCAGGTGGCCGGGTCACCGAAAGCGAACTCGTCGCCGTGGCGGCGGGGCCTGCCCAACGTGGCGGGCAGCACCATCGAATCGGCGCAGACGGGGCACCAGTCCGACTGATCCCCCATTACTACGCTGCGCGTACTACTCGACGCGTAGCAGTGTGCCGTGGATGCCGAACGACGCCCAGATCCTCGTGCTCTACGCGCTGACCGACGGCCCGCTGCACGGCTACGCCATCAACACCGCGATCGACGACCGGACCGGCGAACGGCTGGGGCCGGGCAGCCTCTACGGCGCCCTCGCCCGCCTGGAGGCGAAAGGGCTGATCGAAGCCCTCGACGGGGAAGGGCGTCAGCGCCCGGTGCAGATCACCGATCAGGGACGCACCGTCCTGGAGCGCGAACTGCGCGCCATGGCCCGGGTCGCCGACGCCGGACTCCGGCGGCTCGGCATCCGGCCGGCATGACCGTCGCCCAGTGGCTGGTCCGGCTCTACCCGCGAGCGTTCCGGGACCGCTGGGGCGCCGACCTGACGGCGGAGGTCCGGAACCACCCCCGGTCGTGGCCGAACCTGCTCACGAGCGCGGCCGACGTGTGGCTGCACCCCGCCGTCCGGCCCGCCCGCTCGGTCGCCCAGCGCCAGGCCCGGGTGGCCGCGATGGCGGTGATCGTGACCGGTATCGGCTGGTTCGCCGCACACCTGACGGTCGAGGACACCCGCGGCCCGCCACCGCTCCCCTCTACGACCTGTACACCCGACGCCTGCGCAAGCAGGCTACGGCGGCCGCCAGGAGATCGTCGACGGCCTCCGCGACCTCCTCATCGAACGCGCGACCTCGGGCAGCACGCTCACGGAGGTCGCGGACACTCTGACCGTCGATGACGTCACCGCCCACTTCTGCGACGCCTACTGGCCGGCCTTCCGCGAGATCGACTTCCTCCGCGCCCTGCGCGACTACGCGGGGCGGCAACGCCGGTTCGGTGCCTGACGTCGCACAGCCGGCGGTGCGGCGCTGTCGTACCGCGGTACTACTCGCCGCGCCGGATTGCCTCCCGCGGTACCACGTCGCGGCCCGAGTCCCCTCCTACCGTTGAGGAAGTACGGCCCGGGGCGACCGGTCCGCGGATCCAGGGGATGAACGATGATCGAGGCACACCAGCTGACCAAGCGGTACGGGGAGAAGACGGCGGTCGACCACCTCGACTTCACCGTCCGGCCGGGCACCGTCACCGGGTTCCTGGGGCCCAACGGCGCGGGCAAATCCACCACGATGCGGATGATCGTCGGACTGGACGCCCCGACCAGCGGTTCGGTCAAGGTCAACGGCCGCCGCTACGCCGAGCACACCTCGCCGCTGCAGGAGGTCGGGGTCCTGCTCGAAGCGAAATCCGTCCACAGTGGACGGTCGGCGTTCGACCACCTGCTCGCCCAGGCCCAAACCCACGGCATCCCGCGACGGCGGGTCGACGAGGTGATCGAGATGACCGGGCTGCAGTCCGTGGCGAAGAAGCGCGCGGGGAGCTTCTCCCTCGGCATGGGCCAGCGGCTCGGGATCGCCGCGGCCCTGCTCGGCGACCCGGCCACGATCATGCTCGACGAACCGGTCAACGGCCTGGACCCCGAGGGCGTCCTCTGGATCCGCAACCTGCTCAGCGGGCTCGCGGCCGACGGGCGCACCGTGTTCGTCTCCTCGCACCTGATGAGCGAGATGGCGCTGGTCGCGGAGCACCTCATCGTCGTCGGCCGGGGCCGGCTGCTCGCCGACACCACCGTGCACGACCTCGTCCGCGACGCCGGCGGCGACACCGTCCAGGTGGCCACCGCGGACCCGGCGCGCCTGCGCGAGGTCCTGGCCGGTCCCGGCGTCGAGATCGCCGGCCGCACCGGTTCCGAGGAGCTGCAGGTGAAGGGCCTCTCGGCGCGCGTCATCGGCACCAAGGCCGCCGAACACGGCATCACACTGTTCGAGCTGTCCGCTCGGACCGTCTCCCTCGAGGAGGCCTTCATGGACCTGACCCGCGACGCCGTCGAGTACCACGGCGTCACCACCGGCATCGACGCGCTCGGGAGGGCGGCATGACCACCTTGACCCCGGAAGCCCCCGCCCGCACCGTCCGCCCGGTCTACCGGGTCACCGGGCGCCACGTCCTGCGCTCGGAGTGGACCAAGCTCTGGTCCCTGCGCTCCACCTGGATCACCCTGGGCCTCGGCCTGGTGTTCCTGGTCGCGTTCGGGCTGATCTCCGCCGCGCGGTACAAGTCGAACATCGGCTCGGGCCAGCCGATGGACCCGGACTTCGCCGGCGCCACCGCGTTGAGCCTGTCGCTCTTCGGCACGAACTTCGCGCAGCTGGCGCTGGGTGTGCTCGGCGTGCTCGTGACCGCCGGCGAGTACTCCACCGGCATGATCCGCTCGACGCTGACCGGGGTCCCGCGCCGGCTGCCGGTGCTGTGGTCCAAGTCGGCCGTGTTCGGCGTCGTCGCGCTGCTCGTCGGCACGGTCGGCGCGTTCCTCGCCTTCGTCTTCGGCAACGCCATCGTGGCCGGGACGCCCGCGGCGATGTCGCTGTCGGACCCGGGCGTGCTGCGCAGCCTGCTGGGCACCGGGCTCTACCTGGGTCTGGTCGGCGTGATCGGGGTGGCGCTCGGTGCGCTCCTGCGCTCGGTCGCCGGTGGCATCTCGGTCCTCGTCGCCGCGCTGATGCTGATCCCGGGCCTGATCTCGCTGCTGCCGAAGTCGTGGCAGGGCGACATCAGCCCGTACCTGCCCAGCAACGCGGGTCAGGCGATGTTCGCGCTGACCCGCGACGCCACCACGCTGGCGCCGACGGCCGGGATGCTGGTCTTCGTCGGCTGGACGGTCCTCGCGCTGGGCGGCGCCGCCTACCGGCTGGCGCGGTCCGACGCCTGATGCCTCACCGCCGGTGCGGCCTTGGTGCCGCGCCGGCGGTTTTCCGCGACGATGAGCAGGTGAGACCCGTGCACGACGACCAAGCCGCGACGCCGTCGTGGACCGGATCCCCGCTGGTCGCCCGGTTGACGGGGTACGGCCAGCGGCTGCGGCAGTGGGACCGGCGCCACCCGTGGGTCCTGGACCTGGCGGTGATCGCCGGGCTGTTCCTGCTGTTCTGCGCGCCGGACCTGGTCCCGGACGGCGACGACGGGCACGGTCCCGAGGAGCTGCTGCTCACGTTCACCCACCTGCCGGCGGCCGGCACGCTGGCGCTGCAGGCCGGGTTGCTGCTGCCATTGTTCTGGCGGCGCCGGGCCCCCTCGGTCGCGCTGGCCCTGACCGCGGCGGCGTTCGTCGTCCAGTGGTCGCTCGACGTCTTCCTGCGCGCCGACGTCGCCCTGCTCGTCGCGCTCTACAGCGTCACCCTGCACGCCCGGCTGCGGCACCTGCCGTGGGCGGGTGCGGGGGTGGTCACGCTCCTGCTCCCCGTGGCGGCCCGGGTCTCGCGCGCGGTGTCCTTCTGGGAGGCCTTGTTCTTCCTGCTCACCGCCGTCACCGCGGCCGTCGCGCTCGGGCTGGCCGTCCGGATCCGCCGGGCCCAGCTGGCGAGCCTGCGCGACCGCGCGCGGCAGCGGGAGATCGAGCGGGACCAGCGCAGCAAGCTGGCCGCCGTCACCGAACGCACCCGGATGGCCCGCGAGATGCACGACATCATCGGCCACAACCTGTCGGTCATCATCACACTGGCCGACGGCGGCGCCTACGCGGCCGACCGCACCCCCGAACGCAGCAAGCAAGCACTCGAGCTGGTCGGCGACACCGGCCGCCAAGCCCTGGGTGAACTGCGGCGCATGCTGGGTGTTCTGAGGGAGAAAGCCGACGCCCCGGAGCTGACCCCGCAACCGGGAATCGGCGACGTCGAGGCGTTGTGCACGCGGATCCGCGCCGCCGGACCGGAGATCCTCCTCCGGTCCGCCGGTGAGCTGGACGCCCTCGATCGCGGGGTGCAGCTGATGACCTACCGGATCGTCCAAGAGGCGCTCACCAACACGCTCAAGCACGCCGGTCCGCGCACCCGGGTCGACGTCCTGATCGCCGTCGAGGGTCCGGCGCTGCGCATCCGCGTCCAGGACACCGGCCCGCCCGACGCCGTCACGCCGCCCGAGCCGCCTGTCGAAGAAGGGCACGGGATCGCCGGGATGCGGGAACGCGCGGCCCTCTACGGCGGCACGGTCACCGCCGGCCCCACCGCCGGCGGCGGGTGGGCCGTACAGGCCGTCCTGGACCTCACCCCGATCCCCGTCTCGCCCGGCGGTGCGCTGTGACGACCGTCCTCATCGTCGACGACCAGCCCCTGCAACGGTTCGGCTTCCGGATGCTGCTCGACGCGACGCCCGACACCGACGTCGTCGGCGAAGCCGCGCACGGTGCCGAAGCCGTGCGCCGGACCGCGGAACTGCGTCCCGACGTCGTCCTCATGGACATCCGCATGCCCGGCATGGACGGCATCGAAGCCACCCGGCAGATCCTCGCCACCGGCGGCCGATCCCGCGTCCTCGTCCTGACCACCTTCGACCTGGACGAGTACGCCTACGCCGCGTTGCGCGCCGGAGCCAGCGGGTTCCTCCTCAAAGACGCCCACCCCGAAGAACTGCTCGCCGGCATCAGGGCGGTCGCGGGCGGCGACGCCGTCATCGCACCCGCGCTGACCCGGCGGCTCCTCGACACCTACGCCCAGCGGCTCCCGGCCGACGCGCCCGATCCGCCGACCCGGACGGATCCGCGCTGGCTGTCCTTGACCGAACGCGAGCAGGAAATCCTCGTGGCCATCGGCAACGGGTGGACCAACGGCGAGATCGCCGAACGCCTGGTGCTGTCGGAATCCACGGTCAAAACCCACGTCGGCCGGGTGCTGGCGAAGCTGGGCGCCCGGGACCGCGTCCAGGCGGTGATCTTCGCCTACGACCTGGGCCTGACAGAGCCGAGGCCCCCGACCTGACCGGCGGGTTTCATGTCGGCGGCGCCAGGTCCGCGGTCGAAGCGGTGGACGAGGCCGCTTGACGCGGCCCTGAACAGCCTATATAAACCACATGGTTACAGAACCAGGAGGTTATGTATGGGCACGAGCGGCACCCTGGACGCGACGTTCGCCGCACTCGCGGACCCCACCCGGCGAGCCATCCTCGCCCGGCTCGCGACCGGCGACGCCACCGTCACGGAGCTGGCCGTCCCGTTCGCGATGAGCCAGCCCGCCGTGTCGAAACACCTCCGCGTGCTCGAGCGGGCCGGGCTGGTGAAACGTGGCCGGGACGCCCAGCGGCGGCCGTGCCACCTGGTGGCCGAACCACTCAAGGCCGCCACAGCCTGGCTGGCCGGCTACCGCGACTACTGGGAAGCCAGCTACCAGCAACTCGACGACCTCCTGAAAGACCTGCAACCATGACCCTCCCGGGACTTCAGGTCACCGAGGCGGGCGCCGCCGGGCTCGTGCTCACCCGGAAATTCGCCGCTCCCGCCGATCTCGTCTACGCCGCTCTCACCCAGCCCGAGCTGCTACGCCGCTGGCACGGCGCCCACGGCTGGCACCTGACCGGCTGCGACGTCGACCTCCGCCCCGGGGGCGCCTGGCGCTTCGTCTCCCACGGTCCCGACGGCGCGGAAATGGAGATGTACGGCGTGTTCCGCGAAGTCGAGCCACCCGTACGTCTCGTACAGACCGAGATCCACCGCGGCTGGCCCGAAGGCGCCGCGCTCGTCACCACCGTCCTGACCGAGACCGGCGGCCACACCACGATGACCGTCACCGCGCAGTACCCGTCACCGGAAATCCGCGACCAGGTCGTGCGCAGCCCGATGCGGCGCGGCGCCGGCGAAGCGTACGACCGCCTCGCATCCTTGCTCGACCACGAGAAACGAGACCACTCATGAACGACCCCGTCACCGAAATCCCCGCCGACCCGACTGCTGTCGCCGCCGATCCCGGCAACCCGCCCGTGCTCCCCGGCGCGTACCTGCTCGAACTCGTCCCCGTGCCGGTCACGGACATCGACCGCGCCATCGGCTTCTACCGCGACGCACTCGGCTTCGCCCTCGACGTGGACGTCCGCCCGGTGGACGGCGTGCGCATCGTCCAGCTCACCCCGGCGGGCTCGGCTTGCTCGATCTCCCTCACCGAGGGAGTGCCCGCCCTCACCATGCCGCCGGGAACGGTGCGCGGGCTGCACCTGGTAGTCGCGGACATCGAGCAGGCACGCGCCCAGCTCGTCGAACGTGGCGTCGAGGTCGGCGCCGTCGAGGACATGGGCGGCGTGTTCTACGCCTACTTCGCCGACCCCGACGGCAACACCTGGTGCCTGCAGCACATGCCCTGGCGCTGACCACGGTCTCCGCCGTCCGCGCCATCGTCGAGAACCTCACTTCGGTCGCGGCCGCCAGAGCCAGCTCCCCGGCGTCGGGACGGATCGCGTCCGGCCAGTACGGCGGCAGCCCGAAGAAGCGCCCGGGACCTTCCAGGACGTAGCCGGGGTGACCGGGGCAGTACGCCGCTCAGACCGTGGATCGCCAGGGTGACGGCGTAGGCCGGCTGGTCCACAAGGTACCGAGCCGGCCGTAACCGGTCGTCGAAACTTCCGCGCCGGTGTCGGGCAACACGTCGGCCGGCCGGGCCGCTCCAACAGCTTCCTACCGGGTGCCGGTGTCGGCGTTGTCCCCGAACGCGAGCGCGGCGCCGACCGTCGCGGGTGGACGCGCGTGCGACGCGAACTGCGGGCTCACCACCGCGATCCGGGTCTCGTGGGTTCGACTCACAAAGCGTGTACGGACACGTTCCCGAACGAGGTCTTTCCCGTCGCCGTCGAACTCTGCAGGCCTACGAAGCTCTCCGCCGGGACCAGCGTCGGGTCCACCACCGACAGCACCTCCCGGCCGCTGTCGTAGAGGGTCAGCTTCGAGCCTGGACAGCGAAGCGCAGTGCGTGCGTCTCCTCCGGCTTGATGTCCGCCGCCGCGCCCGTGCCCGCCAGTTTCGTGTTGACCCCGGCGTCCACGACACCGATCGCGTACTTCTGGCCCCAGGACGCGATGCCCGCGTAGTAGTAGCTGTCTCGGGTGGTGAACCTCGTCGTCAGGACCGCGTCGCGGTCGTTCAGCGCCGTGCTGTGCGGAGTCACCTCGGCCGCCAGGTCGTAGTCCAGCGTGCGGATCGGCACGCTGCCCTGCAACGTCTGGGTCGCGACCGCGTTGCCCAGCGTCGTCGCGCGGCCGCCGCTGACCTGGAACGACGCGCCGTTCGGGATCTCCGTGCCTTGGGTCATCGTCCACTTCGC
The DNA here is from genome assembly GCF_035975215.1 of Amycolatopsis sp. NBC_01307. Classification (NCBI taxonomy): domain Bacteria; kingdom Bacillati; phylum Actinomycetota; class Actinomycetes; order Pseudonocardiales; family Pseudonocardiaceae; genus Amycolatopsis; species Amycolatopsis sp. NBC_01307. Next base: position 3,789,683 of record NZ_CP108403.1, read on the forward strand.
CGGGTCGACGATCTGCAGCCCGGTGCGCCGGATCGCCAGCTCGATCGTTTCGTTCCAGCCGGGGCGGTTGTTCTTGGCGTTGAAGAAGACGTGGTCGGCGCCGTTGTGGGTGACGACGAACTGGCGGTACACCATCGCGTCCTCGGGGCCGCCGGCCACGCCGAGGTCCAGCTCCAGGTTCGCCCGCGTCAGCTCCCAGCGGATCCCGTCGCGGGAGAGCAGCTTCCCGCCGCGGGACGGGTAGTCGGCCTGCCAGCCGACGACGCGCATCTCGTAGCCGCCGTCGGCGGTGCGGCGGATGTTCGGGCCGCCGATGCCGAGAGACGCCCAGCCGCCGTCGCGCATCGGGCGCAGGATCGGGTTGCCCGCGTACTTCGTCCACGGCCCGGCCGGGTTCTTCGCGGTGGCGTAGCAGATGTACTCCGGTTCCCCGCCCGCCGACGCGATCTTCCCGGCGGTGTACCAGATCTTCCACGTGCGCTCGGCGGGGTCGTAGTAGAGCGCGGAGTTGTAGATGTAATCGTCCTCCCACGGCATCGTCGATTCGAGGATGACGCCGTGCTTGGTCCACGGCCCGGCCGGCGCACTCGCGGTCGCGTAGTGGACGCGGCCCTTGCCGGCGGCGTCGATGCCGAAGTAGGTCATGTGCCAGGTGCCGTCGAGGTAGACGACGCTGGGCTGGTTGAGGTTGTTGTGGTCGGTGTCGATCGAGCGGCTGAGCACCGGGTCCGGCGTCTTGGTCCAGGTGACGCCGTCCTCGCTGGTGGCGTACCCGACGTAGTACAGCGAGCCGTACCACATCTTGAACCGCGGGCCACCGCCCTGGTTGTAGACCAGGCACGGGTCCTGCAGCAGCGAGGTCTCCCACGACAACGTCTGGGTCATCACCGTCCCGCGGCGCTCCCAGCCGCTGATTGGGCCGAACGTGTCGCGCAGGAGTTCGGCACCGGCCCGGGGCCGGGGCGCCGGTGCGGCCACGGCCACCCCCGGGAGCAGCGGCACCGCGGCCAACGCCGCGCCGGCACCGAGGAAGACACGACGAGAGTGCTGGGACATCATTGTTCTCCGTTCTCGTGGGTCGAAACCGAGCGGACGGCCGCCGCGGTGAAGGAACTGCCGAAGGAGACGGCGCGGGCCCCCGCGCCGAGGAACGCCGCCGCGTTGCCGGCGTCGATCCCGCCGGTCGCGACGAACCGCACGCCGGGGAAGGGCGCCCGCAGCGCGGAGATCCAGCCGGGTGTCAGCACGCTCGCGGGAAACACCTTCTGCCAGCGGAAACCGGCGGCGAGCGCGGCCCCCACCTCGCTGCCGGTGGCGACGCCGGGCAGGTGCGGCAGGCCGTGCCCGACGCTCGTCCGGGCCACGCGCGCGTCGAAGCCCGGCGCGACGGTGAACCCGGCGCCCAGGCTCCACACGGCGTCGAGCGCGTCGAGCGTGGTGACGGTCCCCGCGCCGACGCACGCGCCCGGCTCGTCGCGCGCCCACGCGACGGCGGCCGCCAGCGACCGCGCGGATTCCTCGCCGTGCCACGGGACTTCGATCAGCTCGACGCCCAGCGCCTTGGCGTCGCGGCAGAGCCGCACGGTGGTGGCGGGATCGTGGCCGCGCAGGATCACCATGACCGGCAGCGCGGTGAAGCGGCGGGCGAAGAAGTCGTCAGCCGGCATGGCGGCGCACCCCCGAAGTGCCGTCCCAGCCGAGGTTCTGCGAGATCTCCGACGCCAGTTCCCACAGCAGCGGCAGGTGCCGGCGGAGGCGCTCGAGCGGTTCGATCGCGCACAACGCCGTGATCGACACACCGGCGTGCACGGCGCCGGTGTGGTCGCGCACCGGGACCGCGATGCAGGCCAGGAAGCTTTCGTACTCGCCGTCGTCGACGGCGTAACCCTGCTTGCGCACCCGGGCCAGCTCGGCGGCGAAGTCGCCAGGGCCGGTGATCGTCGAGGCGGTGAACTTCTCGAACGTCGTGGTCGCGAGGATCGCGTCACGCCGGTCGGGCGCGAGGCCGGCCAGGATGGCCTTGGCGACACCCGCGGTGTGCACCGGGACCGGCGCGCCGATCCGCGAGGCCATCCGGACCGCGCCGTGGCCTTCGACCTTGTCGACGTAGACGATGTCGGTGCCGGCGAGCTCGGCCAGGTGGATCGTGTGGCCGGCTTCGCGGGCGAGCCGTTCCAGCCGGGGCCGGGCGGCGGTGCGCAGGTCCATCGCGTCGAGGCACTCCAGCGCCATCCCGATCAGGCCGAACCCGATGCCCCAGGTGAGGTCGTCGAGCCGGCGCACCAGCCGGTGCCGCTCCATCGTCTGCAGCAGCCGCAGCACGGTGGAGCGGTGCACGTCGAGTTCCTGCGCGAGCTCGGAGAGCCGGCGTGGCCCGCGGGCGCAGGCGTCGAGGATGACGGCGGCCCGGTCGACGGACTGGGACATCTCAGCTCCCTGGGATCGGCGCGACGGCGGCCCGGATCAGGTCGGCGGACGGGCGCGGGAGGGGGAAGTGGTCGGACAGCGACGTCAGCGCGGCGCCGGCCAGCAGGTGCCCGAGGCGCAGCCGGGCCGGGTGCGGCAGGCCGGTCAGCATCCCGTGCAGCCAGCCGGCGGCGAACGCGTCGCCCGCGCCGACCGGCTCGACGACGTCCACCGGCAGCGCGGGCTCGGTGCACGAGGTGTCCGCCGTGAAGCTCGTTGCCGCGGTGCCGCCGTCCTTGACGACCACGACACGCGGCTCGGGCAGCAGCTCGCGCACGTCGGCGGCGGTCTCGGCGCCCCACAGCGCCGCCGCTTCGTCGAGCCCGGTGAACACGACGTCCGCGCGGCGCGCCAGTCCACGAAGGACAGTCGCGGCTTCGCCGGTGTCCGGCCAGAGCGCGGGACGGTGGTTGACGTCGAAGCTGGTCACGACGTCGCCGTCGAGCGCGTACCCGACCGCGTCGCGGCACGACTCCGACAGCGCGGGCGTGACCCCGGACAGGTGCAGGTGCCGCGGCCGCGCGGTCAGCGCCCGGTCGACGTCGGCGCGGCCGAGCCGGGAGGCCGCCGAGCCGTCGCGGTAGTAGGTGACCGCGGAGCCGCCCGGGTGCGGGTCCTTGACGAAGAAGCCGGTCCGTCCGGGGCGGCGCCGGGTCAGCGAGACGTCGACGCCGGCCGCGGCGACCTCGTCGAGCAGCCGGGCGCCGAGGGCGTCGTCGCCGACCAGGCTCACCCAGGACGCGGTGGTGCCGAGCTGGACGAGCGCCCGGGCCACGTTGGACTCCGCGCCCGCGGTGGTGAGGGTGAACCGCGTCGCGTGGCGCAGCGGTTCGCCGTCGGCGGGCAGCAGCTGGGCCATGCTCTCGCCGAAGCAGACGACGTCCGGCCGCGTCACGGGACCTCCACGAAGCCGCCGCCGCGCTCCAGGGACTCCGTGGCGGCGAGCACCACGGCGAGGTCGGCACGGCCTTCCCGGCCGGGCACCACGGGTTCGGCGCCGGCGCGGATCGCGGCGAGCCAGTCCTCGACCATCAGGCGGTGGCTGTCGTAGTAGTTCTCCTTGCCCGTGTGCTCGCTCCCCGCCGGGGTCCAGACGTGGCAGCCGCCTTCGTCGGCGTCGTAGTCGACGACGACGTCGAGCCGGCCGCCGGTGCCGAGCACGGTGGCCTCGGCCTGGGCGGCGGCCCCTGGGACCGACCAGGTGAGCAGGGACTGGGCGGTGACGCCGCTCGCCATCCGCAGCGTGAGGGCGACGGTGTCGTCGTCCCCGGCGGCCGCGACCGCCGCGACGGGTCCGCCGAGGCGGCGCAGCAGGCTCACCTGGTGGGTGCCCTGGTCGAGCAGGATGCCGCCGGACGGGCCGCCGCCGTGGCGCCAGCCGTCGCGCACCCACACCCCGCCCACCTGGTACGCACGGGTGGAGCGCAGCGCGACGACGTCGCCGATCTGGCCCGCGGCCAAGGCCGTCCGGGCGTCGAGCACCGCACGCAGGTGCGGGTAGTTCTCGGCGACGGCCAGGACGAGCCCGGCGTCATCGGCCGCCGCGACCATGGCGTGGGCGTCGGACAGCGTGGTGGCGAACGGCTTCTCGACGAGGACGTGACACCCGGACGCGAGCGCCTCGAGCACCACGGCCGCGTGCAGGTGGTGGGGCACGCGGACGTCGACCGCGTCGATCCCGGCTTCCCGCCGTGCTTCGGCCAGCGAGGTGAACGGCCGGGCGCCGGTCAGCTCGGCGACCGCGGCGGCGCGCGCCGGGTCGGGATCGATCGCGGCGGCGAGGCCGCCGAGGGCCGGGTAGACGGTGCGGGCGACGATCTCGCCCATCGCCCCGCACCCGGCCAGTGCCACTCGGGTCACGGACGTTCTCCTTCCGGGCGGTACCGGTCCGCGGGCAGTCCGGTGACGTCGGTTTCGACGGCGAAGAGCTTGCCCGCGTGGGGTTCCGCGGCGGACTGCTCGGGCGTGAAACCTTCCTGAGACGTCGTGACGAACAACGTCGTCAGGTCGGGGCCGCCGAAGCAGCAGCTGCTCACCTGGGTGGCCGGGACGTCAACGCGGGCGAGCACCTCGCCGCGCGGGCTGAACCGGACGACGGCCGAGCCGTCCCACAGCGCCACCCAGAGCGCGCCTTCGGCGTCGATGGTCATCCCGTCCGGTGCGCCCAGCCCCGGGTCGATGGCGAACGCGGGCTCACGGCGGCCGTCCGCGGTCACCAGGTCGACGCGCTGGGTGGGCGTGTCGATGTAGTAGAACTCGTCCGGGTTCCGCCAGGCGAGGCCGTTCGAGATCGTCACGTCCGCCAGCACCCGGACGGCTTCGGTCCCCTCCAGGCGGTACAGCGAAGCCGCACCCGGCGCGCGGTCCCGGGCCATGCTGCCCGCCCAGAACCGGCCACGGGGGTCGGCCGCGCCGTCGTTCATCCGGGCGTGGCGGCCGCGTTCGGGCTCGGTGAGTTTCCGCAGCGAGCCGTCCGTGCCCAGCCGGGCGAAGCCGAACTCGCTCGCCACGACCCAGCCGTCGGCCGGGTCGGCGCACGGCACGACCGCGCCGGCCGCCTCCCCCAGCGAATACGTCGCCACCAAGGAAAGCCGAGGAGAATCCCAGGTCGCGCGGCGGACGAGCCCCGCGTCGAGGTCGACCCACAGCAGCTCGCCGCGGACGTCGTCCCAGAGCGGGCCCTCCGCGTGGTCGGCACGCTCGTCGAACGCGACCTGAGCTTGGTAGGTACGCATCAGCCGATCCGGAAGGAGGTGTAGGAATGGGCGGGAAATGTCCGGGTCACCGAGCCGACAGACAAATCCACAGTGGACTCTTCCGGGAGGGTGTTCCGCGGGTTGCCGGCGGTGTTCACGGCGTTCGGCCGTCCTTCCAGGACGCTCACCGCCGCCTTGCCCCGGGTCCCGTCGAGCCGGAGGGTGTAGGTCAGCGGCGCATCCGACGCGTTGACGACGTCGATCGACAGCTTGGCGCCGCTCGCCAGCGCGGTGACGTCGAACAGCTCGTCGCCGCCGGTGACATCGGTGCGCAGGACGCCGGGCTGCCACGACGCCGCCTTCATCCGGTGGACGTAGTACGGCGGCTGGCCCCAGACCTGGTTCTGGTTCAGGAACACCAGGCCCTGGTCCCAGCCGTTGTCGTTCTGGCCGTCCACCTGCAGCGCGTTGGCCGAGGAGACGACGTCGACCTTCGGCCGGCGTTGCAGGGCGTTGATCGCGTAGGCGTTGCCGATGGCCCGGGCGAGGTCGTGGCTGTCGGCGTTCAGCTCGAAGACGACCACCTTGTAGTCCGCACCCGGGGCGATCCGGCCGAGCTGGTCGACGTAGCTGTCGAGCGCCCGGAGCTGGGACGGCACGCCCGCCGCGTCCTGAGTCCACAGGTGGATGTCGAACTGGACCTGGGACCCGTACTGCTTCGCCAGGTTGAGGATCTTCTGGTGCGCGGCCAGGGTGTTCACCTTGCCGCCGCCGGTGAAGTGGAACGGGTCGGTGATCACGTCGCTGTAGGTGAAGTCGCCGACGACGAGCTTGATCGTCGGGTCGTAGGCCCAGATGACGTCGGCCAGGGCCTTGAACTTCGTCCAGTACGTCTCGTCGACGGCGTTCTCGTTGCCGAGTTCGAGACGGTGCACGGTGTACGGCGCGGGATGGCCGTCGGCGACGCGTTTAGCGCCCCACGTCGTGGTCTTGGCTCCGTACAGGTACTGCACCAGGTCGGCGATGTCCTGCGGGGTCTCGTCGATGTTCAGCGACGGGACGGCGTCGATGCCCATCGCCTCGCCGAGGCGCAGGAAGTCGAAGATGCCCCAGCCGTTGGACTCGTACGGGTACCAGAAGCCCCGGGTGACCGGCCGCGTGACCGGGTCGCCGATCATCGTCTTCCACTTGTAGTCCGAGACGTCGCCGCAGCCGCTGTTGGCGCAGCCGCCGAACCGGATCGCGCGCAGGCCCTGCTGCACCATCGCGTCGGCGACGTCCTTGCGGACGGGCAGGCCCTGGAACCGGCCCCACGCGCCGGGCTGCAGGAACGCGTACCCGACGTCGGCGCTGCCGGGCTCGGTGAGGTCGACGGTGAACCGCGCGTGCGCGTCGGTCGCCGACGGCGTCATCGCGAAGGAGTAGGTGCGCCAGCCGGCGCCCTGCGTACGCACCGACGTCCGGGTGTAGGTCTTGGTGCCGTCCGCGTTCTGCAGGGCGAGGCTCACGGGCTGCGTCGTCCGCAGGGTGATCTTGCCTTCGTACGGCTTGCCGCCCACGACCCCGATGCCCTGCCGGTTGAGGCCGCGGTTCTCGACACCGACGCTGCCGCGTCCGGAGACGAAGGTGATCCGCTGGTCCTGGCGGCCCTTGAACGGCGTGGTCGTGTCGAGGGCGTAGGTGCCCCGCGCTCCGCCGGACGCGGTGGGCCGCCACATGCCGCTGACGCCGGCGTCGTGCTCGGGTTCCTGGAACGCCTCACCGAACAGCAGCTGGCTGTAGATGCCGCCGTAGATCTCGTGGTTGACGTCCTCCAGACCGGTCGCGACGTCGGTCCGCGGCGCCTGGCTCACGACGTCGGCGTGCACGGTGACGACGCGCTGAACCGTGGTCGGGACCAGTTTCCACGTCTGCCCGGCGCGGCCGCCGACCGGGCTCCACAGCTGCGTTTCGGTGCCGGCCGCCGTCTGACCGTCCTTGGTGGACAGGAGACGGTTTCCGGTGCCCTGGTTGGCGATGGTGACCGTGCCGCCACCCGCGTCGGCGACGCGCCAGTGCTGGTCGGGGTAGCTGCCCAGGTAGTCCCACAGGTGCACGACGGCGCCGTCGTCGGCATGACCGTCCACTGTCGACAAGGCCTTTCCGGTCCCGTCGTTGACGATCTCGGAGTAGCCGTCACCGAGGTCGACCAGCCGCCAGAGCTGGTCGCGGTTCCCGGCGTAGGGGTCGACGGTGACGACCGGGTCGGTCCCGGTGCGCGTCAGGCCCAGCGCGTTGCCGCTCTGCGCCTCGACGATGGTGAACGTGGTGTCCGCGGCTTCGGCGCGGACGGCAGTGGGGACGGTCGCGGCCAGCGCGAGCGCCAGCGCCGCGGACAGGAGACGTCTCATGGTGGCTCCTCAGCTCTGGTTCCGCTCGGACCGGCGGGCCCGCAACCGGTCGGTGACCACGGCGACGGCGAGTACCGCCCCGAGCACGATCTGCTGGTAGTAGGGCGAAACGTGCAGGATCACCAAGCCGCTGTTGATGCAGACCAGCAGGATCGCGCCGAACGCGACGCCGATCACCCGGCCCACTCCCCCGCTCAGGCTGATCCCGCCGATGACCGCGGCCGCGATCGCGTTGAGCTCCCAGCCGGTGGCGACACTGGGCTGGCCGACGGTGAGCCGCGCGGTGACCAGGACGCCGACCGCCGAGGCGAGGACGCTGCTGACGACGTAGGCCAGCACCACGCGCCGCCGCGTCCGGATCCCCGCGAGGCGGGACGCTTCGGCGTTGCCACCGACCGCGTAGAGCTGACGGCCGACGTGGGTGCGTTCGAGGAAGAACCACGCGAGCACACACGCTCCGACGAACAGCAGCGCCGGCACCGGGATCGCGGCGATCCGGTACTGCGCGACGCTCGTGAAGGTCGCGCCGACCCCGTCGATCGGGAAGCCTTGAGTGAGCGCCAGGGCCGCGCCGCGGGCCGCGACGAGCGTGACCAGCGTCGTCACGAACGGCGGTACGCCGAGGATGGTCACCGAAAAGCCGTGCACCAGCCCGATCGCCGCGCCGGTCACCAGCGTGACGGCGATGGCCACGGCGTCGGGCAGGCCCGCGTGGACGTTCAGCCACGCCGACCACACCCCCGACAGCGCCACCACCGAGCCGACCGACAGGTCGATGCCGCCGGTGATGATGACGAAGCTGACGCCGAGCGCGAGCAGGCCGTACTGGGCCAGGTCGACGCCCATGGTCTGCAGGTTCGACAGGCCGGCGAAGTTGGCGTTGCCGAGCGCGAACACGGCGAACACCACCACGACGGCGCCGACGACGCCGATCTCCTTGCCGCGCAGGAACGAGGGACCGCCCCGCTCGGGCACGGTGTCCGGCGGGGCCGGTTCGGTTTGCGTGGCGGTCACGGAGCCACTCCTTCCGGGACGTCGTTGGCGGCGGTCATCAGGGCCTGCTTGCTGTAGGCCGAACGCGGGACGGTCGCGGCGAGCCGGCCGCCGGCGAGCACGACGGTCCGGTGCGTCAGCCGCATCAGCTCCTCCAGTTCGGAGGAGGCGATCACGACGGCCATGCCCTGCGCGGCGAAGGACTCGACGAGGTGGTAGATCTCGGCCTTCGCGCCGACGTCGACCCCGCGGGTGGGCTCGTCGAGCAGCAGCAGTTTCGGGCGGGTGGCGAACCAGCGGCCGAAGATCGCGCGCTGCTGGTTGCCACCCGAGAGCGTGCCGATCGGCTGTTCCTGGGTGGCGCAGCGGACCCGCACCGAGCGCCGCACTTCGTCGGTGAACGCCTTTTCCGCGCGCGGGCCGAGGTAGAAGCCGTGCTTCGCCAGCCGGGGCAGCGAGGCGAGCGAGATGTTCCAGCGGACCGGGGCGTCGAGCAGCAGCCCTTGGTGCTTGCGGTCTTCCGGGACCAGGCCGACGCCCGCGCGGACGGCGTCGGCGGGGTGCTTCGGCGCGTACGGGCGGCCGTGGAGACGCATCGAGCCCGCGGTGACCGGGGTGGCGCCCATCAGGGCGTGCACCAGGCGGCTGCGTCCGGAGCCCATCAGGCCGGCGACGCCGAGGATCTCGCCGCGGCGCACCTCGAAGTCGACGGGCCCGATCCCGGCGGCTTCCAGCGCCCGCACGGTCAGCACCGGCTCGTCGCCCGGCGGCGGCGGGTCGCCGTCGACCAGGACCTCGGCCTCGTCGCCGGCCATCGCGCGGATCATCGCCTCGTGCGTCGCCTGCTCCGGCGTCAGATCGGCGACGAGCCGGCCGTTGCGGAGTACGAGGACGCGGTCGGCGATCTCGCGCACCTCGTCGAGCCGGTGGCCGATGAAGAGCACGACCTTGCCCTGCGCGGCCAGGTCCCGCGCGCACTGCAGCACGCGGCGCGCCTCGACCGGGCCGAGCGCCGAGGTCGGCTCGTCGAGCACCAGCACCGACGGGTCCCGGCCCAGCGCCTTCGCGATCTCCACGAGCTGGCGCTGCGCCACCGACAGCCGGACGACCGGCCGGCGCACCGGGATGTCGGCGTTGATGCGGGCGAGCATCGCGCGGGCGGCACGTTCGGTCCCGCGGCGATCGAACACGACACGTCCGCTGCCGGCCCGCCGGCCCAGCATGAGGTTCTCCGCCGCCGACAGCTCGGGCACGAGCGGGAACTCCTGCGACACGGTCGCGACGCCGAGGTCCTGGGCGTGGGCCGGGTCGCCGTTGCGCAACGGCGTACCGCCGATGGTCACCCGGCCCTCGTCGGCGGCCGTGGCGCCGGTCAGCACCCGGATCAGCGTCGACTTGCCGGCGCCGTTCTCGCCGAGCACGGCGACGACCTCGCCGCCGCGCAACGCGAGCCGGTCGACGTTGAGCACTTCGACGGTGCCGTACCGCTTGCGCAGACCGGCCGCCTCGACGTGGACGGCGGTCACTGCGTGACCCCCAGCTTCTTGAGGTCGTCCAGGTAGGTCTGCAGGTTGTCGCCGGTGACCAGGCCGATGCCGGAGCTCAGCGTGCTGACGCCGTCCTTCTCGGCCAGGTACGGCCGCAGGAGCTGGTCCGTCGCGTCCTTGCCGAGCACCTTCAGCGCGGTCAGCAGGTACACCCCGAGGTAGCCCTGCTGGTAGGGCCGCTGCAGCACCATCGCCTGGACGACGCCGTCGCGCACGAACTCCACGGTCTTCGGCTCGGCGTCGTCGGCGACGACCTTCACCGCGCCGGCCTTGCCCGCCGCCTTGACCGCCTGCCCGGCCGCCGGGCCGTCGTAGGACCACACGGTGTAGATCCCGGCGAGGTCCGGATTCGCCTGCAGCACGGTCTGCGCGTTCGACAACGCTTTCGACGGGTCGGAATCGTCGTTGAGCGTGTCGACGACCTGGATACCGGATCCCTCGATCGCTTTCTTGAATCCGGCGATGCGCTGCGTCGCGTTCGCGGCGGTCAGCGAACCGGTGAGGATGGCGACCTTTCCGGAACCGCCGAGCAGCGTTTTCATCGATTCGCCGGCCTTTTGCCCGGCGTCGGTGTTGGGGGTGCCGAGGTAGGTGACCGGATCCGGCGTCCCCGACAGCGGGGAGTCGATCGCGACCACGCCGATCCCGGCCTTCTGCGCGGCGCCGACCGAGCCGACGACGGCCTTGGGGTCGACGGCCGAGACCGTGTAGCCGTCCACCTTGTCCGAGCGCAGGGTGTCCAGGATGGACAACTGGGCGCTGAGGTCACCGCCCGCCGGAGCCTGGAAGTTCGCTTGCACACCAAGCTCTTTCGCCGCGTTCTCCATGCCCGTACGGCCTTCGGTCCAGTACGCCGACGGACTGTTGATCACCATGGCGACGCGCACGCCGCCGGCACCCTTGGCCTGCACGGCCTGCTTGATCTTCCCGGCGAGCTCGCCCAGCTTCGCGTCGTTGAACTCGGTCGAGCCGGCCAGTTTCGCGGCCGCCTGGCCGGACTGCTGTTTCGCGTCGTCGGTCGCCGACGTGCAGCCGGAAAGGGTGAGTGCCGTCGCGGCGGCGAGTGCGGTCGTGGTGATGAGGACGCGGCTGACGGTCATGGCGAACTCCTTTGTTGCGCGATTTGCACACCCGTGTGCGCAGTGAGCACGTCTAGCGCGGAAGACTGCGCCGGGCCCCCTTTCCTGTCAAGATTTCCGGGCCGAATCGGTGGCTTTGTTGCGCCCTCTGCACATCACCATTCCGCGAACGAGCCGTCCGCGTGCGTCCACACGGGCGTGCGCCAGCGCATCCCGTGCTCGTGGGCCTTCCGGACGGCGTCTTCGTCGATCTCCACGCCGAGGCCGGGACCGGGCGGGCGTTCGACGTACCCGCCGGTGAACGTGAAGACCTCCCGGTCGACGACGTAGTCGAGCAGCTCGGCGGTGCGGTTGTAGTGGATCCCCAGCGACTGTTCCTGGATCAGGAAGTTGGGGGTGGCGAAGTCGACCTGCAGGCACGCGGCCAGTGCCAGCGGCCCGAGTGGACAGTGCGGCGCGAGGACCGCGCCGAACGTCTCGGCGAGGGCGGCGATCCGGCGCACCTCCGAGATGCCCCCGGCGTGGGCCAGGTCGGGCTGCACCACCCGGACGCCGGCCTCCAGCACCGGGAGGAAGTCGCCGCGGGAGAAGAGGCGTTCGCCGGTGGCGATCGGGCGGCTGGTGCTCTCGACGAGCCGTCGCAGGTTCGTGTGGTTGTGCTCCGGGACCACGGGTTCTTCGATGAACAGCGGGTCGAACGGTTCCAGCGCCTCGATCAGGCGTGGCGCGGCGGCCACGCTCACCCGGCCGTGGAAGTCGACGGCGAAGTCGCGGTCCGGGCCGAGCGCCTCCCGCACCTGCCGGGCCCGGTCGACCGCCGCCGCGACGTCGCGCGCGCTCGGGATCGGCGGGAACTGCGCGGTGGCGTTCATCTTCACCGCCGTCATCCCGGCCTCGCGCTGCGCGGTGGCCGCGGCGGCGACGTCGTGCGGCGAGTCGCCGCCGATCCAGCCGTACACCCGGACGCGGTCGCGCACCGGACCGCCGAGCAGCTCGTACACCGGCACGCCCAGCCGCCGGCCGGCGATGTCCCACAGGGCCTGGTCGAGCGCCGCGATCGCCGACGAGCGTTCCGGGCCGCCGCGGTAGAACCCGCCCTTGGTGAGCCGCTGCCAGAGGTCTTCGATGCGGCGGGGGTCCTCGCCGACGACCCGCTCGGCCAGGGCCGTGACCGCCGCCGCGGTGACGTCGGCCGATCCTTCGAGCCCGCCCTCGCCCCAGCCGTGGATCCCGGCGTCCGTCGAGACCTTGACGAACATCCACCGCGGCGCGACGAGAAAAGTCTCGACGTCGGTCACCCGCATACCCGCTCCTTCGCTAGAGTATGATTTATCATACTCAAATGGGAGGCGAAGTGAACCCGCTGAGCGGACCGGGCGGCCTGCACGCACAGGTGGTCGACGCGATCGGCAGCCGGATCGCCACGGGCGAGCTGGTCCCCGGATCGGTGCTGTCCACGGAACGGATCGAGCAGGAGCACGGGGTGTCGCGCTCGGTGGTGCGGGAGGTCCTGCGCACGCTCACCGGGCTCGGGATGGTCCAGCCGCGCCACCGCGTCGGCACCACCGTGCTGCCCGTCGCGGCGTGGAACCTGCTCGACCCGCGCGTGATCACCTGGCGCGCGGCCGGACCCGACTCCCGGCGCCAGCTCGGCGAGCTGCTCACCCTGCGCGAGGCCCTCGAACCGATGGCCGCGCGCAGCGCCGCGGCCGGCCGGGACGACGAGACCACGGCGACCTTGCGCGAAGCCCTGGCCGGGATGACGACCGCGTTCGAGGACGGCAAACCGCACGACTTCGCCACCGCGGACACCGCGTTCCACGAAGCCCTGCTGCGCGGCGCGCGCAACGACGTGCTCAGCCAGCTCGTGCAGACCGTGCTGGCCACTCTGCACGCCCGCTACACCGGGCACCGCTCGTTCAACGACGAGACGGCGGTGTCGCTCGACCGGCACCGCGAGCTGGTCGACGCGGTGGCGGCCGGCGACCAGGCCGCGGCGGAGGCGGCGTCCCGCGCGCTCGTGCGCGAGGCGCGGGCCGAGGTCCTCGGCACTGCTTCCGAAGAGGAGAACTGACGTGACGTCCTTCGACCTGACCGGGAAGCTCGCGCTGGTCACCGGCTCTCGACGCGGCATCGGCCGGGCCATCGCCGAGGCCTACCTCGCCGCCGGTGCCCGCGTGGTGCTCAACAGCCCGGACGCCGATCAGCTCGCCGCGGCGGCCGCCGAGCTGGGCGACGGCGTCCTCACCTGCGCCTTCGACGTCTCCGACAGCGACGCGGCCGAGGCGGCCCTCGAGCAGCTGGTGGCCGAGCACGGGTGTCCGGACATCCTGGTGAACAACGCCGGGATCCAGGTCCGCGGCCCGCTCACCGAGCTGCCGGTCGAGGACTGGCGCCGGGTCGTCGACGTCGACCTGACGAGCGCGTTCGTCGTCGGCCGGACACTGGCGCGCGGGATGATCGCACGCGGCAGCGGGAAGATCATCAACATCTGCTCGGTGCAGACGCACCTGGTCCGGCCGACGACGGCGCCGTACGCCGCGGCCAAGACCGGGCTCGCCGGGCTGACCCGGTCGATGTGCGCGGAGTGGGCGGGCCACGGGATCCAGGTGAACGGCCTGGCGCCGGGCTACCTCGACACCGAGCTCAACGCGTCCCTGGTGGCGGACCCCGAGTTCTCGGCGTGGATCACCCAGCGCACGCCCGCCGGCCGGTGGGGCCGCCCCGAGGACGTCACCGGCCCGGCGGTGTGGCTGGCGTCGGCCGCGTCGGACTTCGTGAACGGCCAGGTCGTCTACGTCGACGGCGGCCTGACGGCGGTGATCTGAGTGACCGTGCTCCCGATGGGCCGGGCCGTGACGGTGCTCGGCGCGGGCCGGCTGTCCACACAGGACTTCCCGGACGTCTCCCCCGGCGCGGGCGACGCGGTGGTCGACGTCTCCTACGGCGGCGTCTGCGGCTCCGACGTCCACTACTGGCAGCGGGGCGAGGTCGGCGAGTCCGTGCTGGCCGACCCGATGGTGCTGGGCCACGAAGTCGTCGGCACGGTCCGCACCGCGGCCGCCGACGGCTCGGGCCCGCCCGCCGGCACGCCGGTCGCCGTCCACCCGGCCCAGACCTGCGGGGAGTGCCCGCGCTGCCGCGAAGGCCGGGACAACCTGTGCCCGCACCTGCGCTACCTGGGCAGCGCGGCCCGCCGCCCGCACACCCACGGCGGTTTCGCCGACCGGCTGCTGGTGCCCGGCCACCGGCTCGTCCCGGTGCCGGCGGGGCTCCCGTTGCGCACGGCGGCCCTGGCCGAACCGGCGTCCGTCGCCCGCCACGCGCTGACCCGCATGGCCGCGCTGGCCGGCGGGGTGCGCGGCCGCCACGTCCTGGTGACCGGCGCGGGCCCGATCGGCCTGCTGGTGGTGGCCCTGGCGCACCTCGAGGGTGCGGCGGCGGTGACGGTCACCGATCTGCACCCCCAGCCCCTGGCGGTGGCGCGGCGAGTCGGCGCGACCGGCACCCTGACCGCCGGCGAGCCCTTGCCTCAGGTGGACGTCGCGTTCGAGTCGTCGGGCGCCCCGGTGGCGGTGGCGACGGCACTGGGCGCCCTGCTCCCCGGCGGCACCCTGGTCCAGGTGGGCCAGCTGCCCGGTGACGGCGTCGCGGGGCCGTGGCACCTCACGGTCCCCCGCGAGCTGACGTTCGCCGGCTCCAGCCGGTTCGCGGGCGGGATGGCCGAAACCCTGGCCACGATCGCGGCGCACCCGGCGTTGTTCGCCCCGATCGTCTCCGCGGAGTACACAGTGGACGAAGCGGCGGAGGCGCTGGCCGTCGCGAGCCGTCCGGAGCGGTCGAGCAAGGTCCTGCTGCGGTTCGGGACCCCCTGACCGATGTCGCCCCGGCTCCGCCGTCCTGACCGACGTAGCCGGACATCGGTACGCTCCTCCGAGCCGGGCGACACGCACCCGGACCGGCCGGCCACCGCACACTCCCGCTTCGCTCAGCGCCGCCTCGTGTGGCCGAGGCGGTGGTTGGCCGCCGCGGCGGCAGCGGTGATCTTCGCCAGGAAACCGATGGCGACGCGGAGCTCGTCGGGGTCGGCCGCACCCAAGGTCTGCGCGATCTCGACGCCGGCGAACGCCAGGAACTCACGCGCCCGATCGCGTGCCGCCGGAGTCGGCCGCAGGGTCACCCGCCGGCGGTCGGCGCTCTCGCGGCTGCGGTGGACGTGGCCCGCGGTCTCGAGGCGGTTCAGCAGCACGGTCGTCGCGCCCGTGGTCATGCCGATGAGCCGGGACAGCTCCGCCGGCGAAAGCGGCGCGCCCGCCTCGTCCGCCCAGACGATCTGCCCCAGCGCGTTGGCATCGGACCCGGGCAGCCGCATCCAGGCCGCCAGGTGCTGGTTCAGCTCGGTGAAACCGACCGCCCAGTCGCGGAGGCGGTGCATCACCTCGACCTGGGCCGCCGTCCACTCCACCGACAGCGGGTCGACGTCCACCATGCGAACTCCTTCACTCCATAGTAGCTTTACTATAAAGCAATCAAGGCAGAGGAGCAGTCATGACCACGCGACACGCCGTGATCTCCGGGGCGAGCATCGCCGGCCTCTCCGCCGCCTTCTGGCTGCGCCGCACCGGCTGGGACGTGACCGTGCTGGAACGGTCCGGCGCGTTCCGCGACGGCGGGCAGAACGTCGACGTCCGCGGCGTCGCCCGCGACGTGCTCGAACGGATGGGGCTCACCGAGGCGATCAGGGCGCAGAACACCACCGAGACCGGCACGGTTCTGGTCGACGCCTCGGGCAAGGTGACCGCGGAACTGCCCTCCGGTCCGGACGGCGCGACCGCCGAACTCGAGGTGCTGCGCGGCGATTTCGCCCGCACGATCCTGCGGCACCTGCCCGCGGGAGTCGAGATCGGCTACGGCGATCCCATCGCCGAGGTCGTGGACGACACCGACGCGGTCACGGTGACCACCGCATCCGGGCGTGTCCTGCGCGCTGACCTGCTGGTCATCGCCGAAGGGGTCCGCTCCGCCACCCGCGACCGGCTCTTCGGTGACCTGGTCGACCGCCGCGACCTCGGCATCGCCATGGTCTTCGGCACGATCCCCCGCACCACCGGCGACGACGACCGGTGGCGCTGGTTCACCACCGTCGGCGGCCGGCAGGTCCACCTGCGGCCCGACAACCACGGCACCACCCGCGCCATCCTCGCCTACGCCCGGGCCGAAGACCTCGGCCGGCTCGACCGCGCCGACGCCCTGGCCCGCGTCCGTGACCGCTTCGCCGACGCCGGCTGGGAAACCAACCGGATCCTCGACGGCTTCGACCGCTCCGAGGACGTCTACATCGACAACCTCACCCAGATCCGCATGCCCACCTGGCACCGCGGGCGGGTGTGCCTCGCCGGGGACGCGGGCTGGTGCGTCACCCCGATGGGTGGCGGCGGCGCCTCACTCGCACTCGTCAGCGGATACGTCCTCGCCGCTTCCCTGTCCACCACCGAGCCCGACCGGCTCGATGCCGCGCTCGCCGCCTACGAGCAGTGGATGCGTCCCCTCGTCGACGACGTCCAGAACCTCCCCCGGTGGATCGTGCCCTTCGCCTACCCCCAGACCCGCTTCGGCCTGACCCTGCGCCGCCTGCTCGACAAAGCTCTCACCTCGCCGAAGCTCGCACCGCTGACGGCCAAGCTCACACAGGTCGCCGAGACCGACCGGGCGTTGCCGCCCATCGCGGCGGCACACGCCTGATCGGCCGCTGCTCCCGCTTGACCGGCCGCCGTACGGGGTAGCCAGAAGGATGAGCCCGACAAGAGACGGCCCTGCCGCCGCGGGTGGGCTGGCCGCGATCCTCAGCGAGGTCGCCCGCACCCTGCAGGCCGAGCCCGACGTCGAATCGACGCTGGAAGCGATCACCCGCGCCGCCGTGGAGCACATCGGCGGCGACGCGGCCGGTCTGAGCCTGCGGGAGAACGGCGTGATCCGCACCATGGCGCCGACCGACGAGCTCGTGGTCACAGTGGACAAGCTGCAGGCCCGCTTCCAGGAAGGACCATGCCTGGGCGCCATCGCCGAGCACCAGACCTACCGCACCGGAGACCTGGAGCACGAGCGGCGCTGGCCACGGTTCGGCCCGGCCGCGGTCAGTCTGGGAGTGCGGTCGATGCTGGCGTACCGGTTGTTCGTCACCGACACCACCCTGGGCGCCCTCAACCTGTACTCATCTCGACCGGACGCCTTCAGCGCCGAGGCGGAAAGCGAAGGGCTGCTGTTCGCCAGCCACGCCGCTGTCGCACTCGTCGGAGCCCAGACCGAACACCACCTGCAGGCTGCGATCCGCCACCGCGACACGATCGGAATCGCCAAGGGCATCCTCGTGGAACGCCACCGGATCAGCGTCGAGGACGCCTTCTCCATGCTGGTGCGCACCTCACAGCACGCCAACCTCAAACTCCACGCCGTCGCGATGTGGCTGGTCGAGCAGAGCGGCCAGGACACGGCTCGCTGACCACCTTCGGTGCGATCTCCCGAAACGACGGTGGCCTTCCGTTCTCCCGCAGCACGATCGTCCGGGTCTCGCCGAGGAGTCCACTGTGGAATACGGCTCGGCGTGCGTGTCGAGCCGGCCGGAGGCATCGCTTCCCGCAGCCGGCTGCACCGACGCCTTGTCTCGCGCCGAAGGGCCACTCTCCGGAAGCAGGAGGTCACAATCAGGTGCGCGGCAGCGACGAGCCGGACCTGGCCGCCGACCCGCTGCTCGGCGCGACCCTGGCCCTGGCCGATGCCGCGGCCGGACCGGTCGTGGTCGACCTGACCGAGGTGACGTTCTGCGGCTCGTGCGTCCTCGGGCAGTTGCCGGCCGCCGGGCGGCGGATCACCGGCGACGGCCGGCAGATGCTGGTGGCCACCAGCCAGTACGTGGTGCTGCGACCGTTGACCCTGCTGGGACTGGACCGCGACATCACGATCGTGCCGGACGTCGAGACAGCCGTGCGCCGGCTCACCCAGTCCCTGGTCGCCGCCGTCGACCCGGCAACAGACACCACTCCCGAGCCCGCCTGACACCCCGACGCCACCCATACGCGGCGGATCCGGGCGAATGGCCGGTGGGGGTGACCGAACCTCCGGCCGCCCCACCGGCCATTCGCCGTCCCGCCGATCCCTACTTGCGGATCATCGGGTTGCCGTAGCCGATGACCAACCCTCGCGTGAACGCGGTGACGCCGAACGTCTTGTTCAGCAGGGCCGCCGCGGGCGCGGTGAGCGCCAGGGTGACACCGTCGGGTGTGGCCGCGCCGATCGTGAACAGGTCGGCACGCGCCCCGAAGTCGATCCGGCCGCTGAGCACACCGCGCTTGAGGTCGATCGTGTAACCGGTCAGGTAGAGGCATTTGCCGCCGGCGCGCAGCACCAGGCCGCCGACGTGCTCGATCGTCCCGTCATTCGGGTTGCCGACGATCGTGAAGCCGAACACCGTCTTGCCCGCGGGATGGCTGACCCTGGCCAGCACCGGCGAAACCTTCACGCCCAGCGACGTGAGCGCCGCCCCGGCCGCGGCGTCCAAGGTCAGATCCGTGCGCCCCTTGCCGAAGTGGTACCAGTGGTGGTGCGAGACGGTGTGCGACGAAGCGCTCACCGACTGGGCCGCCTGGGCGGGCGCGGCGACGGCACCGGCCATGACCGCCGCGGCCGCGATGGACACCCCCAACATGCGAAGACGCATGAGATGACTCCGTTCTCGTTGCTTCCCGGACACCAGGGGTACGCGGGAAGACGAGCGAACGGATGCAGGAAAAGGAAACCGGCCGCTCAGGCGCCGAAAGTGCCTTGCAGCATGCTGACGCCGTGCTCCTGCTGCCCCAGCTGCTGCACGGAGACGTCGACGACGGGGTAGCCACTCAGCGCGATGTTCGGCGGAACGGCGACATCGGCTTCGCTGCCGGCCGTCACCCCCAGCGGGATCATGGTCTTGCCGCCGTCGTAGAGCCAGATCTCGTACAGCCCGGCCGGGGCGGGCATGCCGGTCAGCTCGACCTTGAGCCGCAACGAGCCCGCGCCCGTGTCGATGAGCTGGACCTTCCCGGCCGCGCCGGCGGGCGCGGACTGCTGCGGGTTCAGCCGGGTTTCCGCGACGATCCGGGCGTCCGCGCCACCCGTGCCGACGGCGATCAGGGTGCCGGCCGCGCCGACCGCGGCCGCGGCGGCCGCGATGATCGCGTACCGGACTCCGCGCGAAAGTCCCCGCGTGCCAACCGGTTCGCCGCCCGGGCGCACCTGTCCCCCGTCGGTCGCCTGGCCCGTTTCGGCCGCGATCCGCTCCCAGACCGCTTCCCGCACCGGGGGCAACGACGTCTCCGTCTTCGTCTCCCGGCCGAGCCCGGCGACCTCGCGCAGCGCGGCGAGCTCTTCCCGGCAGTCGGCGCAGTGATCGAGGTGGGCGGTGTCGGCCGGGCCGGGACGTTCTTCGTCAAGGGCGAGCAGCACGAGACGATCGGGGTCCGGGTGCGACATCGTTCACCTCCTCCGGCGTGCGGTCGAGCTGGGAACGCAGGTTCTGCATCCCGCGGCGGAGGTGGCTCTTCACCGTGCCCAGGGGCAGTCCGGTCCGCTCGGCTATCTGAGTGTGGGTCAGATCAGCATAGAAGGCGAGCTGGAGCACTTCCCGCTGCGCGTCCGGCAACCGGGTCAGCCCGTCGGCGACGACCAGGCGGTCCACGACGCGGTCCGGCGATTCGGCGACGACCTCCTCGGCCGGGGCGACGGCGGCCATCGCGTCGCTGTCCCGCTGCCGGCGACCCCGCGCCCGCAGCAGGTCGACGATCCGGTGGCGGGCGATCCCGAGCAGCCAGGCCGGCAACCCGGCCTTGTCCGGGTCGTAGGTCCGCCGGCCGCTCCACGCGGAGACGAAGGTGGCCTGCACGACGTCGTCGACGTCGGCGGAGTCGCGCAGACCGGCCCGGGCCAGCCGTTGCACCGCGGGGCCGTAGCGGTCGAACACCGCGCGCAGGGTCCCCGGCTCGCCGGCGGCGAAGCGCCGGCCGAGATCGTCGGCCGGGTCGTTCGGCGCGCCATCGTCGGACACGGACGACACCCTAGCCGCAGGCGGCGGCGGGGCGACACCTTCGGTCATCAGCATCGTCGGCTCCCGGCTGGTGCTCGTGGACCGGGCAGCGAGAGTGCCGGCTGAAGGGACTACGTCCGGCGATGGCGCTGCGGATGCGCGGGCGACGGGATCCGGAAAGAACGCCCGGCACTGCATCCGGCCGGCCGGTCCGGGGCGAACCACCAGCACGCAGCTTCCAGCTCGTCCACGCCGCCCTGCCGGCCGGGCGCGGCGGGTGCGGTCGTGTCCACAGTGGACGACGACTTCGCAGATCGCCGGGCGGCTGCCGGTGCACATCTCCTCCTGCGGGCACGCGCTGCCGGCATGCGCACCGGCCGAGTTCCGCCACCGGGTGCTGCGTCGGTCAGCGCGTCGCCGCGAACACGTCGCTCACCCAGTCGGCGATGTAGGTGCTGACGTGGCCGAGGTGGTCCAGCCCGATGTGCTCGCTGGCGCCTTCCCCGGCGGTGAACACGCGCAGCTTCCGCTCGGGACTGTGCACGGCCTGGTCGTAGGAGCGGTGCGCGTACTCCAGCGGGATCTGCCGGTCGCGCTCGCCGTGGCAGACGAGGAACGGCACGGTGATGTGCTCGACGACGCCGTCGAGGTTCACTTGGTCGGCGAAGGTGATGAACTCGTCGAGGTTCTCGTGCCCCCACACCCACAGGACGTGCTCCCAGTAGTGCGGGACCGGGCGCTCGCCTTCGCGTTCCAGGCGCCGCCGCTGCACGGCACCCCAGTCGTGGTTCGCTCCCCACGCGACAACCAGGGCGAGGCGCTTCTCGAACGCCGCGGCCCGTGGGGCGTAGTAACCGCCGAGCGACCAGCCCACCAGCCCGATCCGGGCCGGGTCGACGTCGTCGCGGGACTCGAGGTAGTCGACGCACGCGCTCGCCCAGGCCTCGGTGTCGACCCGGGCGGTGAGTCCCTGCACGCGCAGCGCCTCACCGGAACCCGGGCAGTCGACCATCAGGCACGAGATCCCGCGCGCGGCCAGCTCGGCCCAGTGCCCGGAGGCGTACATGTGCTCTTTCGTCGAGTCCAGCCCGTTCCACAGGATCATCACCGGGGCGTTCTCGCCCGCGGCGCTGAAGTAGGCGGGCAGCGTGGTGCCTTCGTACGGGACCTCGACGCGGCTGAGGCCGGGATCCTTGAGGTCGAACGCCTTCTGCTGCAGCTCGAGCACGCGGCGGTAGCTGTCGAGCCGTCCCGCGGCCGACGCGCTCTGCAGGCGTTCGGCCTGGGCGAGGTAGTTGGTGGCGCGCGCGTAGAGCTGTCCGGCGGTGCGGCGGTGCCCCTCCTTCTCGGCCTCTTCCGCCTGGCTGACGAGCTGGTCGGTCAACGCGGTCCAGGCGTGCAGGAAGTCGGGAGTGCCGGCGTCCTCGCCGCGGGTGGCGGCTTCTCGGATGGGACGGCAGGCCCGGTCGACCTCGTCGATGAGCCCACCGCTGTTGAGGGTCGCGACGACCCCCAGGCTCCACGGGTAGTTCGCGGGGAAGTACTCGAACACGTTCGTCCTCTCGTCGGGAAAGTGCTGCGGACTGTCATCGCGTTCGCCGTCCCGAACGCGGGCGGGCGGCGGGAACCGGCGGCAGCGTGGTGCCGGTGACGACGGTGTTTCGGATCGTGCCCAGTCCCTCGACGGTCATCTCGACGACGTCACCCGGCGCCAGGGCCGGAATGTCCCGGCCGCGGCCCCACAGCTCGGCCAGGCAGCCACCGTTGCCGCAGGTCCCGGAGCCGAGGACGTCACCGGCGCGAACCCAGGTACCGCGTGAGGCGTAGGAGACGAGTTCGGCGAACGGCCAGCCCATGTTGGACAGCAGGTCGTGCCCGATCCGCGCACTGTTGACCGAGACGCTCATCTCGAGGGTGAGGAAGCCGTCCTCGTCGTGGTGCGCCGCCAGTTCGTCGGCGGTGACCAGCCACGGCCCGAGCGTCGTGGCGGAGTCCTTGCCCTTGGCCGGGCCGAGCTGGACCTTCATCTCGCGACGCTGCAGGTCGCGGGCGGACCAGTCGTTGAGGATCGTGTAGCCGAAGATCGCCTGCCGCGCCTGCTCGGGACTCAGGGACGCGCCGTCGCGGCCGACGACCGCGGCGACCTCCAGCTCGAAGTCGAACAGCTCACAACCGGGCGGCACCGGCACGTCGTCGTGGGCGCCGAGCAGGGCGTAGGGGTTGGTGAAGTAGAACGTCGGCGCCTCGTACCACTCCGGGGGCACCCCGGCCCCGCCGGACACGCTCGCGACGACGCCTTCGACGTGTTCCTCGAAGGCCACGAAGTCGCGGACGGTGGGCGGAGCCAGGGGCGGCAGCAACCGCACGCCGGCCAACGGCACGGCCGGACGGCGCAGGGCTTCCGCGCCCGCTTCGAGCGCGGCGGGCAGCCCGGTGCGCACGACGTCGAGCACGGTGGTGTTCTCCGGCAACGGGTGCAGGCCGTCCTCGCCGGCCACACCGGCGTGGACGGCTCCGTTGTTCTCGTAGGTGGCGAATCGCATGACCGCCTCACACCGGCGGTGCGACGAACAGGCCCTTGTCGGGGTCGTTGAACGACTTCCGCGCGACGAACTCGTTCATCGCGTTCGCGGTCCCCCACTGGTCGGAGACCTCCGGCTTGCCGAAGTCGTAGAGGTGCGGGTGCCAGGTGTCCTCGTCGACCTCGTCCAGTTCGGTGGTGTATTCGAGGGTGTTGCCGTGCGGGTCGAGGAAGTAGCTGAAGGTGTTGTTCCCGGCCAGGTGCCGGCCGGGGCCCCAGATCTTCTCCACTCCGGCGCGCAACAGCCGGCCGGTGCCCCGCATGTACTCGTCGAGCCCACGCAGTTCGAAGGACGCGTGGTGCAGCGACGGGTGCGGGCCGCGGGCGATCGCGAGGCTGTGGTGCCAGGCGTTGATGCGCAGGAACCACATCATCTCGCCCATGCGCGGGTGCATGAGCGTGTCCGAGAGGCGGAACCCGAGGTGGCGTTCGTAGAACGCGCGGGTGCCTTCCGGGTCGGCGGAGTTGATGACCACATGCGACAGTCGCACGGGGACGGACTCCCCGGCCTCGATCCTGCGGTGCGCGCGGACCGTGACATCGGCGCTGACCTCGATCGTGCGGCCCTCGTTGTCGAAGAACCGGAACCCGTGACCGCCGCCGGGGGTGTCCAGTGTTTTCGGCTCGTGCACGAGGGTGACGCCGGACGTGGCCAGCCGCGCGGCGAGGGTGTCGACGTCCGCGGGAGTGGCGGCGCCGAAGGCGATCAGGTCGATCCGCTTGTCGTCGGCCTGGCGCAGCCGGACGACGTACTGCTCGGGTGAGCCTTCCGCGGCGAGGAAGGCGATGCCGGTGTCGGCGTGTTCGGTGCTCAGGCCCCAGGCGCCGGTGAAGAAGTCCTGCTGCCGGGCGAAGTCGGGCACGGCGAGGTCGACGTGCCGCAGGTGGGTGATCAGGCGATCGGTCACGGAGTCCTCCGGAGGGTCAGGCGGGCTGGGAGACGAGTTCGGCGATCCGGCGCATCAGCCCCGGGACGTCGCCCTGCTCGCGGTCGAGCAGCCACTGCCCCAGCTGGTTGGACGCCTCGACGACGGCATTGGCGCGGGCGTGGCGGCGGTCGGTGAACGCGGTCCACAGCTGCTCGTCCACGCGGTCGTGCTTGTCGAGCAGCTCGGTCAGGACCGCGGCGTCCTCCAGCGCCTGGGCGCCGCCCTGGGCGAGGGTCGGTGGGCAGGAGTGCACGGCGTCGCCGACCAGCACCACCCGGCCGCGGTGCCAGGGCGGCGGCAGGACGTGGGTCTCGAACCACGTGTAGTGGATGCGTTCCGGATCATCGAGCGCGGCACGGATCTCGTCCCACGGCCCGTGGTAGGCCGACGCGAGCTCCCGCATCGTCTCGAGGCGTTCTCCGGCGCTGAGCGCGCCGCGGTTCCGGGCGTCCTCGACCAGGTAGGCGTAGAGCGAATCCTCCCCGGTCGGGCAGTACCCGGCGATGTAGCACGGCCCGCCGTAACAAAGATCGGTCCGCGTGACCGACGCCGGACGCGGGCCGAAAGCCCGCCAGATCCCCATACCGGTGGCCCGGATGCCGGTCTCGACGCCGATCAGGCGCCGGACCGTCGAGCGGATGCCGTCGGCCCCGACGACGAGGTCGTACCGGCCGGTCGATCCGTCGGAGAAGCTCACGTCGACACCGGCGGGATCGCACTCCAGCGCGGTGACGGCGAGCCCGAACCGCATTTCGGCGCCGGCCTCCCCGGCCCGCTCCAAGAGGATCCGCGCCAGGGCGGGCCGCGGCATCCCCATGGCGGCCGGCAGGTCGGGTCCGCCGGTGCGGGCATCGGGCATCTCCACGAGCAGCGTGCCATCCGGGGCACGCAAGCCGACACTGTCGAAGCTGTAGCCCTCCTCCCGCACCCGCTCCCACACGCCGAGGCGGTGCAGTTCACGCAAGGCGTTGCCCTGCAGGGTGATTCCCGATCCGAGGACCGCGACGTCGGGCATGACGTCGATCAGGTCGACGGCGATCCCGCGCGCGGCGAGGTGGATCGCGGTGGCCGATCCGGCCAATCCCCCGCCGACGACGAGGACGTTGTTCACGGCTGGCACGACGACTCCTTTGTCCTCAGCGGACGGTCACTTGACGGCGATGGGGGCGACCGGCGCGCCGACGGCGCCGGTGACCGGCAGCGGGGCGGCGGTCAGCCAGAACTCGTGGACGCCGTCCGCCGCGCAGTCTTCGGCGAGGGCGTCGAGGTCCCACATCTCCCCGAGGAACAGGCCGATGTGCGGGATGGCGACCTGGTGCAGCGGCTGGAAGGCGACGTCGAACTCGTTCGGCCGCACTTCCACGCCCCAGGTGTCGGTGGCGATCCCGGCGATGTCGGTGTCGTGCAGCCACTGCGCGGTGGTGAAGGACAGGCCGGGTGAGTCCCCGCCCGCGTAGTCGCCCCAGCCTTCGCGCCGCGCCCGGGTGAGCCGGCCGGTCCGCACGAGGACCAGGTCACCGCGGCCGACCCGGGCCGTGTCGCCGTGGGCGGCGATCGTGGCTTCGAGGTGGTCGACGGTGATCGCGAACCCGTCCGGCAGCTCGCCGTCCGCGCCGACTGCCCGTCCCACGTCGAGCAGCACACCGCGGCCCGCGATGAGCCCGGCCGTCGTCTCGATGCCGGTGACCTGGTCCCCTTCGCTGGTCACGACGTCACCGGCGCGGCGACCGTTGTACGCGCTGCCGTGGTCGAAGATGTGCCCGAGCCCGTCCCACTGCGTCGAGGCCTGCAGCGGCATGAACACGACGTCGTCGGCGCCGCCGATCCCGTGCGGGAAACCTTGCGTGCCGCGCTCGGCGTCCACGCCGGTGTCGAGCATGGTGTGCACCGGGTTCGTGCGCCGGCGCCAGCCCTTCTGCGGGCCGTTCGCGTCGAAGCTCTGGGCCAGGGAGAAGCTCACGCCGCGCCGGACCGACGTGGCGCCTTCCACGCGCTTGGCCGCGTCCAGGTGATTCAGCGTGCCGAGCACGTCGTCCGGCCCCCAGCGGCCCCGGTTCGAGCATCGTTTCGCCGCCGCTGCGATCGCGCCTTCGGGATCGTTTCGTTCCACGTCGTTCACTGTGCGGCCTCGATCGCCATCCGGGAAGACGAATCAGCTGATGCGCCACATCAGCGTCATGGATATCCTGCGGCGGTGAATCTCGCCACGCTGGACCTGAACCTGCTGGTCACGCTGGACGCACTGCTGCAGCAGCGCAGCGTCACCCGCGCGGCCGAGCAGGTGGGCCTCAGCCAACCGGCGGTTTCCGCGCAGCTCGGGCGGCTGCGCCGGCACTTCCACGACGAGCTGCTCACCCGGGTCGGCAACACGTCCCGCCTCACGCCGCTGGCGGTCCAGCTGAAAGAACGCGTCCGGGTCGCCCTGGCCGGGGTGGACCGGGTCTTCACCGCGGCGGCCGACTTCGACCCGGCCGCCACCACCCGGGAGTTCTCGTTCGTGGTCAGCGACTACGGCGCCGCCGTGCTCGGCCCGGCCCTCGCCACGCTGCTCGACACCGCGGCACCCGGCGCGCAGCTGCGCATGCTGGCCAACACCCCGCGGCTGGTCGACACCGCCGAACAGGTCCTGACGGGGATCGACCTGTTGCTGCTGCCGCACGGCTTCGTCCACGGGCTGCGGCACCAGGACCTCTACACCGACGAGTGGGTCTGCCTCGTCGCCGCCGACAACCCCGAGGTCGGGGACACCCTCACGGCCGGGCAGCTCGAAACGATGCCGTGGGTGGTCACCTACCACGGACCGACCGCGTCGACGCCGGCCGCTCGGCAGATGCGCATGCTGGGCATCGAGCCGCGCGTGCAGATCGTCACCGAGTCCTTCCTCGCGATTCCCGGACTGGTCGCCGGTTCCGGCCGCGTGGCGCTGTTGCAGCGGCGGTTGGCGGACCGGATCCCGGCGACCCTCGGCGTCCGGGCACTGGAGTGCCCGTTCGAGGTGAGCCCGCTGCTCGAGGCGATGTGGTGGCACCCGATCCACGACGACGATCCCGAACACCGCTACCTGCGCAACCTCGTCGCCACAGCAGCGACGCAGATCTCCGTCTGACCGGGACACCATCCGCGACGGTGGTGACCGGCCCGTGGCCGGAGACAGCTTCCTGCGTTCCGCGCCGTGCGGCTGCCGTCCGGTTCCGTCCGGACGACGGGCGGCGAGACGAGATCGCCCACGGCCTGCCCGCCCACTGCACGGGATTCGCCGCGCGGTCGGGCTGGGTGACGGCACCTACGCCTGCGGCGACCACCAGTACACCAGCTCGCTGCAGGGTGCTCTCGCATCCGGCGGCCGCGCCGCTCGTGCCGTTTGGCGGGCTTGTCCGAACCGGCTGGAGCGTCGCGGCCGCGCGGTGCGCGTTAGGGTTCGCTGTATGCGAGGACAGGCGGCCTTGTGGCTGTTCGCCGATCAGCTCGGGCCCCACTTCCACAGCACGCCGGAGCACCACGACCGGGAGGTGCTGCTGATCCGGTCGGCCACCGCGTTCGCCGCGAAACCGTTCCACCGGCAGAAGCTGCACCTGGTCCAGGCCGCCCTGTACCGGCTGGCCGAGGACCTCGGCGACCGCGTCACCCTGCTCGACGCCCCGGACTACCGGACCGGGCTGCGCCGCTTCGGGCGGCCGGTGGTGGTGCACGAGCCGAACTCCCACGCCGCGGACGCACTCGTCCGCCGATTGCGGGACGAAGGCGTCGTCGAGGCCATCCTGCCCACACCGGGGTTCGTCCGGTCCAAAGAGGACTTCGCGAAGTGGGCGTCCGGGCGGAAGCGGTTCGTCATGGAGGACTTCTACCGCGACCAGCGCAGCCGGTTCGAGATACTCCTGGAACCGGACGGCTCGCCCGCGGGCGGGCACTGGAACTACGATCGCGACAACCGCGAGCCGCCGCCGAAGACCACCCGCCTCGACGTCCCCGCACCGTGGCAGCCGCGGGAGAATCCGATCGACGAGCGAGTCCGCGCCGAACTCGACCAGGCCGAGCGCGCCGGAACGATCCACCCCGTCGGCGTCGACGGCCCGCGCCGGTTCGCCGTCGGACACGACGAGGCGCAGCGCGCGCTCCGCCGCTTCCTCGACCACCGCCTGGCCGCGTTCGGCCCGCACCAGGACGCGATGCTGACCCACGACTGGGCGATGGCGCACGCCCTGTTGTCGGTCCCGCTCAACCTCGGGCTGCTGGACCCGCTGGACGTCGTGCGCCAGGCCGAGGCGCGGTGGCGCGACGGAACGGCGCCGCTCGAAGGCGTCGAGGGCTTCGTCCGCCAGGTGCTCGGCTGGCGCGAGTGGGTGTGGCACCTGTACTGGCACCTGGGCCCGGATTACCTGCGCCGCAACGCGTTGCAGGCCCGCCGCAAACTACCGGACTGGTGGTGGCAACTGGACGCGGACGCCGTCGAAGCGGCCTGCCTGCGGACCGCGCTGGCCGGCGTCCGCGACCGGGGCTACGCCCACCACATCGAACGGCTGATGGTGCTCGGGAACCACGCACTGCAGCGCGGGTACGACCCGGCCGAGCTGAACGCCTGGTTCGCCACGGCGTTCGTCGACGGCTTCCCGTGGGTGATGCCCGCCAACGTGATCGGCATGAGCCAGTACGCCGACGGCGGCATCGTCGGGACCAAGCCGTACGCCGCCGGCGGCGCGTACATCCACCGGATGAGCGACCACTGCGGCGGCTGCGTCTACGACCCGAAGCAGCGGACGGGGCCGCGCGCGTGCCCGTTCACCGCGGGCTACTGGGCGTTCCTCGACCGCAACACCGAGCGGCTGCGCGGGAACCACCGGATGCGGCAGCCGCTGAACGGCCTGCGCCGGCTGGCCGACCTCGACGAGGTCGTCGCCCGGGAAGCCGAGCGCGACCACTTCTGAGCGGACCCGCCGGCAAACGCCGCTGCTCAGCTGCAGCTCCGCCGGATGCGGGCGATCAAGCCCGACCGGCCTGCCGGAGACGTCCACGACGCGGACGTTTGGTCACCTCCGACCAGTGGGTACCTGCGCCACATGGCGCGACAAGCCCGTGTCGGCCATGACGAAGGTGGGTGGGACGGATGTCCGCGCAACCGGGGGAATCCGAGCACAGCACGTCCAGCACGAGCGACGCGACCTACGACCTCGACACGACCGCCACCAGGGAGATTCGCCGGCACGTCCGCGACCTGCTCGCGAGCTACCGCGGGATCCCGGTCGACGACGCGGTCCTGGTGATCGACGAACTGGTCAGCAACGCCCACCAGCACGGGCAGTCGCCGCGCACCTGCCGCCTCACGTTCGGCGGCCGGGGTCGATCCCTCCGCGTCGAAGTGGATGACGCCTCCCCGCACCAGCCGCGCATCCGCACCGCGGACGAGACCGGTGGCCGCGGGCTGATGCTGGTCGACCGGCTCGCCCCGGCGTGGGGAGTGACCCACCACGCCCACACCAAGACCGTCTGGGCCGAACTCGCCCTGGACCGCGCGGGCAACGCTCCCCACTTGGCCACGGCCCAAGACTGGTCCCGCTGACGTGTCCTCCGAGCGCGTCGGATACCGCAGCGGTGAGGCGAGGCGCGTCCTCGCCCGCCCGGTACCGCTCGCAACCGCGAGCCGGCCGCCGGCCGAGGCGCCACCGCCTGGGCTGGGCATCGTCGACCGTGCCGTGAACGGCACCTGTGTGGTCACGGTGACCGGCGAAATCGACGGGGAAACCGCGGCGCACCTGCGGACAGCGGTCACCACCGCGATCGACAGCACCTCCGGTGACGCCTGCGTCCTGGATCTGACGCAGGTCGGCTTCCTCGACTCGGCCGGGCTCGCCGCGCTCCTCGCGGCCAACACACACGCAGATGCGCACCGGAAACCGTTGCGCATCGTCGTGGACTCCAACAGCCCCGTCATCCGCCCCATCGAAGTCACCGGTCTCGATGTCGTGCTGCGGCTGTACCACACCGTCGGCGAAGCACTCGATGCCGGAAACCGGACCGACCACGCCGTCCGACGTCCGGACGCGTAGCCCGGGCGCGACACCGAACACAGCCGGCTGAGTCGTCACCACAGGGCTCTTAGGGGTACCATGGGTCTGACTCGGAGGCATTCGTACGCGGTCGCTCAACCCGCGTCGTCTCCGCCGGCCGGCTCGACTTGTGTCAGCGGTCGAGGACAGTGTTGCCGGCCGGGATCCCCGGTGCCGCTCGCAGTCCCGCAGGTCCTGCACACCGCTCGTCGCTTCCGGCTCGACCGGGGAGGCGGCAGCCACCGGCCTGCATCGTTTCTCGAAAGGATTATCTATCAGTACTCCCACAACGGACAGTTCGCTGTTCAGCCACCCTGTCGTCCAGCAGTCCCGGGCCCAGGTTCATCCCACAGCGCAGAATGATCGCTACGGGAGCTTGTTCCTCGCGCCGCCCCCGTCCGTCGGCGTGTCATCGGAGGACTGGACCGAGCCGGCGCCCAGGCCAGTACGCAACCAGCCCGGCAAGCGTTCAGGCCGCCCCGCCGGTCGTCGCCAGAGCCGCTAGCACAGCCAGGAGCCGTGACCGCAACAACGGCAGCGCCGTGGCGGCTCGCCTCCAACGCACTTCGTCACGTCCGCCCACAGCTCCGGGTGAGCCCGAGCAGCGGCCTGGACCGCTGCGGATCGCCGCTCAGCCACGACTCGAACCCGACGTGCCTGCCTGCCGCGCGCCGGGACCCCCTGACGAGACGTGTTGCGTGACACCCACCACGCCGGGAGGCTGAAGGAGCCGCGCCGGAGGTGCGGGATGAGGCAGGGGCCTTGATCCGGCCGATTCGGCCTTCGGTGGGTGCCCGACTCAAGCTGATGGCGGGTGGCGAGTCCGGTGGTGTCGCCGAGCGGCATCCACAGCGCCGGCCTCAGGTGGCTGTGGCTCGCTTGCTTCCGACGCAGGCGCGGACGATTCTCTTGGGCCATGACGATTCCGCCTGCTTGCCCTTGGTCGAGATGGCCCGCGCGGTTGTCACCCGACGGTGCTGGACACGACCCGGCCGGCTGGAACCGCGAACGCGCTTGACGGTTTGCCGTACCTACTGAGCCAAGTTCGCCTCGGGCGACGGTCGGCCGGATTTCCACCCTTCTGGTCAGGCTGGCGTACCAGTACCGTCATGGGATGGACCAGCCAGAGCGAGACCTGGCGAGGTTTCAGTCTCCGAGCCGGCGTGAGGCTGCGGCTGACGCCCGTGACAACGAGTCCGATGAGCGTGATCGGCGGGACGAGGTGGCCCGCGTCAGGGATCGGGCCGATGAACTGAGGACCAAGGTTGCCGAGCAGATCCGGCGACGCGTCGAGCTGGTGGCGCGGTCCCGGGAGATGCTGGATCGCCTGCTGCGGCGGCTGGACCGGATCGAGGCGGTACTCGACGCACCCACCACGCGGGCACATCGGAAACGGGCCGAGGTCGAGTCGACCGAGACCGGCAAGCCATCACTCGGCCCAGCGGATGGGGACGAGGAGGTTCCGGCGGCGCGCGTGCGGGTGCCGAGTCCGCGGCGGGCTCGCCCGGCGGCCGGTCCGAGCGGAAGCCGGTCGCCCAGGGCCGAGTCCAAGCTCCTGAAGGGACACTCCTCAGCACCGTCTGTGAGCTGATGGCAGTACGTCGACAGCATCACCGGTACTCATGATCGGCGACGAGGCGCACCTTGTCGGATTCGCACAGTCCACTTCGACCTGTAGCCACGTCGGCTCGACGCGGCGACCGTCCCGGCTCAGGGCCGGGCTGCGCCTGCGCGATCACCGGGTGTCGAGTTCGTCCGTCAGAGCCGCGTCGATCTTCGCGGAGGCTCGGCGCAGCGTCCGGCGAGCCACCGAGAGCAGGGCCACGGTGGCGACGAGCCCGACCATCGCCCACGCAGTGCCGCTGTCGTCGGCCGGGACCACGGCCAGGACGACCAAAGCATACAGAAGAAAGCGATTCCGATCAGCTGCGCGAATCGGCCGCTGGCGGGACACGCGATTCTGCATGGCTGGGAATACGTGTCCAGGAATACTCATCGGCCAACCTCCCGAACGGTGTGGATCAGCCATTAGAGCTACTCACACGACGTCATTGCAACTCGTCGCGACCGTGATCCACTCGAACGAGTGAACAGTGAAGTGAGCCGCCACCCGGAAGGCGTCTTCTAGTTCTCCCTATGCCAACAACACATTCATGTTTGACGCCGTTGCCGTCCAGGGCACTGAGCAGGTGGCTGCTACGAGGTTCTTGATCGCGACAACGTTGTCGACAACAAAACGTTCGAAACGATGATCGTTTCAAGCCGGCAGGACGCGTCGATCTGGCCACCGATCTCCCACAGTCAGATCGTAATCTCCCCTGATCACCGCCGGTGCGTCCTGCGCGCCGAAGGCGACCAGACACCGATCCCCATGCTCACCGCCCGCGTCGAAACCGCCGACCGGGTCGCCGGGTTCGACGCCGACGACCACCTGCCCAAGCCCGTCGAACTCGACGAACTCCTCGCCCGGCTGCGCCGCACCTCCGCCGGCACCGGGACAGCACCCCTGCGGACCCTGCGCCTCGGCGAATAGACGTTCTCGATCGCGACGACCGACTTGGTCACATCGACCACGCGGAAGTCGCGACAGCCGAGACGTCGACGCTCACATTGCCCCGCGTGATGATCCCCTGGGACTGGATCGGCATCGTCACGATCCGCAGCGACACCTGCCGCAGTACGTCCACGATCGGGATGATCAGCGTGCTCCGTCGCCGGCTCTCGTCGTCATGCGCCCGCATGCCGGCCTCCCGTCCTCGTCGTTTCGTGCTGAGCGCGCCCGGCTTCGGCGCGGTCCCGAATCCCCATGAGCATCTTCCGGCTCATCACGAAGCTGACCGCCTCGACCGGCTCGATCAGCAAGCCCGCCCAGCGGCGCGAGTAGCCGTATCGTTCGCGCATCACCAGCCGCGTCGAGCCGTCCGGTCGGTCGCGTAGGACGAAAGCCCAGGTGCAGTCGTAGGGCGCCGCGGCCTTTCCCATCGGCACAGCGCCTCGCAGCACCAGGGCCCGACCTTCCTCGAGGCCGGCGACGGCCATCGAGACGTCCGGGTGGAGCTTCACCTCGTCGCCCACCTCGACGTGCTGCCATGCGGCGACGATGCGCTCGGCGCTGTGGATGTCGCAGCCCACCAGGTTTTCCAGGACGTCGTAGCTGTAGAACCCGCCGCGTGCCTGGCCCAGCTGAGCGAGCCACGGCCACACTTGTGACGCGGGCGCGGTGATCGTGATGGCACGGGTCGCCACGAGATCGGGCTCAGCGATGAGATCGTCCCCGGCCAGGGCCGCGATGACTTCGTGATGGTCGGCGCCCCAACGCAGCTGCCACTTCCTGAGGGCCGGCACCGCGAGCAACAACACACCGAGCGCGCCGGCCACCCACAGCCGGTCTTTCCTTGCTGTCACCGCATCATCGTGATGAGCCGTCATGGTCGTCTCCTTTGGCGGCCTCGACTCCGGACAACAACGATGGCAGCGTCAAGCTCACGACCGCGACGGCCGTGGCCACGGTGGCGAGCGCGCCGGACATGAGGTAGGGCGGCCTGGCGCAGGACCGGTCCGTCGGGCCTGCCGGTCCGGGTACCCCGGCGTTCGGCAAGAGTCATGACCGGACTCTGCGACCGGACGCCCTGGTGGCTGAAGAGTCCTTGGTCCCTCGGGAGCAGGTCTCCCGGTCCTTTCTGCGTCAGGCGACGCGTCGACGCCACCGCCGGCCGAGGCACACGAGGTCTTCTGTCCACGGCTGCGGAGCAGTTCGGCCCTGTGCCCGGCGACGCGACGACCTGGACAATCGGGATGGAATGTTCGCCACACCATTGATGGGACACGATCATGCGAGTGCCGACACCTCTCAGGCCGTGCGCCCCGTGATCGACACCGCCATCCGGCCGCCGGCGCACACGATCGAAGCGGCCGAGACGATCACCCTGCTCGAGACCGACGAGCAAACCGGTTTGACCGAAGCCAAGGCCACCGCACGGAATGTCCACAACGGACTGAACGTGCTCCCGACCGGCCGGGCCACCTCCGCGCTCGGCCGGTTCTTCCGCCAGTTCAACGATCCGCTCGTCTACGTCCTGCTCGTCTCGGCCGGCGTGACCCTGAGTCTCGGCCAGTTCGTCGACTCGAGCGTGATCTTCGCCGTCGTGCTGCTCAACGCGGTCGTCGGACTGCTCCAGGAATCGCGGGCCGAGCACGCGCTCGCCGCGCTGGCCGGCATGGTGGCCACTGAGGTCCGGGTGGTGCGCGACGGTGTCCCCGTCCGGATCCGGACGGAAAAGCTGGCCGTCGGGGATCTCGTGCACCTCCGCGCCGGGGACAAGGTCGCGGCCGACTACCTGCTGCTGTCGGCACACGAGCTGCAGATCGACGAATCCGCGCTCACCGGTGAGGCCGCGCCCGTCACGAAGACACCCGGGGCGCTCCCCCGGGCCACCGCGCTCGCCGATCGGCGGAACATCGCGCACGCGGGCACCGTCGTGACCCGGGGCGAGGGCGCGGCCGTCGTCGTGGCGATCGGCGCGGGCACCGAGCTGGGACTGATCAACCAGCTGATGACCGCCACCGGCGTGCCGACCACGCCGTTGACGCGCAAGCTGTCCGGGTTCAGCCGCCGGCTCTCGGTCGGCGTCGTGGCGCTGGCGGTCGTCCTGTTCGTCATCGGGCTGCTGCGGGGCTACCGGGCCGGGGAGATGTTCACCGCGGCGGTGACGATGGCGGTGGGCGCGATTCCCGAAGGCCTGCCGGCCGCGGTGTCCATCGTGCTGGCGATCGGCGTCGTCCGGATGGCCCGGCGCGACGCGATCGTCCGGCGGCTGCCGTCCGTCGAGACGCTGGGCAGCACGACCGTCATCTGCACCGACAAGACCGGCACCCTCACCACCAACCGGATGACTGTGACCACCGTGTTCGCCGGCGGCCGCACCCACCAGTGGACCGGCGACGCCCCGCTCCCCCCTGCGCTGCGGGAGTGCCTGCTCACCGGGGTGCTGTGCAACGACGCGCAACCGGCCGACGGCACCGCCGCGGCCATCGGCGACCCGACCGAAACCGCCCTGCTCACCGCGGCGCGGGAAGCCGGGCTGGACATCGGCGCGGAACGGTCCGCCCGCCCGCGCGTCGACGTGCTGCCCTTCGAGTCCGGGCGGAACCTGATGGCGACGGTGCACCGGACCGCCGACGGCCGGTTGACCGGATACCTGAAGGGGGCTCCCGAAACGGTCCTCGCACTGTGCCACGACCAGCTGCGGGATGACGGGACCGTCGAGCCGCTGGCGACGAGTGCGCAACGCGAGACCGCGGAAACCTTCGCCCGCCGAGGTTTGCGGGTACTGGCCTTCGCGACGTTCACCCCCGCGCGCGACGACGCCTTTCCCGGCGAGGCGTCGCCGGAAGGACTGACCCTCGTCGGTTTCCAGGCCATGCACGATCCGCCGCGCCCGGCCGCGGTGGCATCCGTAGCGGCGTGCCGGCGGGCCGGGATCGCGGTCAAGATGATCACCGGCGACCACGGCGAAACCGCACGCGCGATCGCCCGGACCTTCGCGCTGGCCGACGGGGAACCGAAAGTCCTCACCGGGGCCGAAATCGCCGTCACCCCGGACGACACCCTCGCCGGCGTGGACGTCTTCGCCCGCGTTTCCCCGGAGCAGAAACTGCGGCTGGTCACCCTCCTGCAGGAGCGCGGCGACGTGGTCGCGATGACCGGCGACGGGGTCAACGACGCGCCCGCTCTGCGCAAGGCCGACATCGGGATCGCGATGGGGCGCAGCGGGACCGAAGTCGCCAAGGAGGCCGCCGACATGGTGCTGGCGAACGACGACTTCGCGACCATCGAGGCCGCCGTCGAAGAAGGCCGGGCCGTGTTCGACAACATCCGCAAGTTCATGGCCTGGACACTGCCGACCAACATCGCCGAAGGACTGGTCATCCTGGTCGCGATCGTGCTCGGCGCGCAGCTGCCGATGCTCCCGGTCCAGGTGCTGTGGATCAACATGACCACCGCGGTCTTCCTCGGCCTCTCGCTGGCCTTCGAACCGAAGGAAACGGGCATCATGGCTCGCCGGCCCCGTCCGCCGGGGCAGGCGCTGATGACCACCGACCTGCTCAGGCGGATCACGCTCGTCTCGGTCATCCTCGTCGCGGGT
Organism: Amycolatopsis sp. NBC_01307; assembly: GCF_035975215.1. Taxonomy (NCBI): domain Bacteria; kingdom Bacillati; phylum Actinomycetota; class Actinomycetes; order Pseudonocardiales; family Pseudonocardiaceae; genus Amycolatopsis; species Amycolatopsis sp. NBC_01307. Next base: position 3,825,603 of record NZ_CP108403.1, read on the forward strand.
TCGTTCGCGGTGTTCACCTGGCAGCTGCGCGCCGGCGCGTCCGTCACCGACGCACGCTCGGTCACGATCACCGTGTTCGTGTTCGCGCAGATCGCGTACCTGTTCAGCTGCCGGTCCCTCGACCGGTTCCGGCCGACGGGCTGGAACCCCTGGGTGCTCGGCGGCGTCGCCGTCATGATCGCGCTGCAGGTGTCGATCCTCTACGTCCCGCTGATGAACGAGCTGTTCCACACCGCGCCGCTGACCGTCGGTGGGTGGCTGCTGGTGCTCGGCCTCGCCGTCACCACGTTCCTGGTCGCCGAGGTCGACAAGTTCCTCTGGCGCCCCGGACGCCGGCACCGCGCCGACCGGCCGGAACCCCTGGTTCCGGCGGCGACGCGGTGAGCGGCCTTCGAGGTCTGCTCAGTTCACGGTGTGGGTGACTGGACGACCAGAAGCGGGCAGGTGGCGTGGTGGATCAGCGCCTGGCTCGTCGACCCCGTCAGCATGCCGGAGAAGCCACCGAGGCCGCGGCTCCCGACCACGAGCAGCTGGGCGTCGGCGGAGTGGTCGAGCAGGCAGCGCACCGGGTGGTCCCGCGCGACGACGCGCCGAACCGTGACGTCCGGGTACTTCTCCTGCCAGCCGGCGAGCCGTTCCGCCAGGAGTTCGCGTTCGTTGCCCTCGAGGGCGTCGAAGTCGTCGAGCAGCTGCTGGCCGAGGGTGTGTGCGGTGCCCGCGGAGACCGACAGCCAGCTGTGCACGGCGACCAGATCCGCTCCCCGCGACGACGCCTCGTCGAAGGCCACCGCGATCGCGGGCTCGTTCGCCGGGGAGCCGTCCATGCCGAGCACCACCGGGCCGTTCTCACGGCCGCCGCCACGGACCACCACGATCGGGCACCGGCCCCGCGCGACCATCGCCACCACCGTGGAACCGGTCAGCATGCCGCTGAACCCGCCCAGTCCCCGGGAGCCGAGCGCGACCAGGCGGGCGTCCGCCGCGGCCTCGAGCAGTTCGGTCACCGGGCTACCCGTCGCCAGGTCGGCGTGGATCTCCAGGTCGGGGTGGCCTGACCGGATGGCGGCCTCGGCGTCGGCGAGCCACTGGCGGCCCTGCGTTTCCAGGACCTCGGAGAATCCGTCCCGTGGGCGGACGCCGGCGCCGTAGGCCAGCGCGGGCATCGACACCGCGTGCACGACCCGCACCGGCAGATGCCGGCGCGCGGCCTCGTCGCCCGCCCAGCGCGCGGCTTGCAGCGCCGAAGCCGAACCGTCCACGCCGACGATGATCTGCTGCCTGGTTGTGTTGTCGGCCATGAGAGGAACTCCTCGAGTGTCACGAACTGGTTGGAACCCGAGCCTGTTCCTCCGGGAAAGCCGGGCACCAGAGGATTCCACCGCGTTTCCCGGTGACTTTCTTCCCTGCTTCCCGCGCGCGACCGGCCGGACGGTACACCAAAGTCACCGCGATCCGGGAATTTCGGCACCAGTGCCCGGCCCGCACGACGGCCCATGCTCGGGGCACAACCGAAAGGAGCCCACGATGTCCGTCCAGGACCGCAGCCCGTCCCCGACCACCCCCTTCATCCCCAGCCAGACAGCGCGAACAGCCGAACGGCGCCAGCCGGGCTCCGCCGCTCGCGGCCCGGCGCTGGCCGTCCTGCGCATCGTGATGGGCCTGACGTTCCTCTGGGCCTTCCTCGACAAACTGTTCGGACTGGGCTACTCCACCAGCCCGGCACAGGCCTGGATCAGCGGCGGCTCCCCGACCAAGGGATTCCTCGGCCACGTCCAAGTCGGCCCCATGCAGTCGACGCTGCGCGACTGGGCCGGCGCCGGCTGGGCCGACTGGCTGTTCATGCTCGCCCTGCTCGGCCTCGGCATCGCCCTCCTGCTCGGCGTGGCCCTGCGCCCGGCCGCCGCCGCCGGCACCATCCTGCTCGCACTCATGTGGATCGCCGAATGGCCACTCGCCCAGTCCACCTCGGCCGGCACGGCCACGTCCTCGACCAACCCCCTGATCGACTACCACCTCGTCTACCTCGTCGTCCTCATCGCCCTGGCCGCCTTCGCCGCGGGTGACACCTGGGGCCTCGGCCACCGCTGGGCGAAACTGGACCTCGTCCGCCGCACCCCCTGGCTCCGCTGAGCACGACCCCTTTACTCCACAAAGGACAATGCGACACCATAGGAGAACACCGTGCAAGCCATGACAACGGTCGGCGACGTGATGACCCGCGAGGTGATCACCGTCGCGCCGGAGCTGCCGTTCAAGGACCTCGTCCAGGTGATCGTCACCCACGGCGTCAGCGCCGTGCCGGTGGTGACCCCGGACGGCGCCGTGATCGGCGTGGTGACCGAGGCGGACCTGCTCTGCCGCCAAGCGCACGAAGACGACGTACCCGGTGCCGGCTGCCCGCACTTCGCCGGTCATCTGACCAAAGAGGACTGGCGCAAAGCCGCCGGTCAGACCGCGGCGACACTGATGTCCACGGCATCCGACACCACCTCACCTGCTACAACCTTGCCCGCGGCAGCGCGTTTGCTCACGCGGAGCGGGGTCCGCCGGTTGTTCGTGCTGCAGGACGAGAAGCTGGTCGGCGTCATCGCTCGACGCGACGTGCTCCGGAGCTTCCTGCGCACCGACGACGACCTGCAGTCCGACGTCGACCGCACCGTGTTCGACGAAGCCTTGCACGCCAACCGGGACAACGTGCGCGCGAGCGTCGAGCACGGGGTGGTCCTGCTGACCGGCCGGCTCGAGTACGAGGCCGACGTGGCGACCGCGGAACGCATGACCCGCGCGGTCGCCGGCGTCGTGGACGTCCGCAACCGGATGGACTTCGTCTGGACCGGCCACCGCGCGCACAGCACCGCGACCTGAACACGCTCGAAAGGGGACACATCATGCGGTTGGGTGTCGCGGGTGCGCTGGTCGCTGGCGAGTACCGGAAGGGCGACGTCGAGGTGGACCGGGAAACCGGACGGGTGAGCGCGATCGGGGTCGCGGCCCCCGGATCCGGGCTGGCTGTACCCGGCCTGATCGACCTGCAGGTCAACGGGTTCGCCGGCGTCGACGATCGCCGCGATCACGACGGCGGACCTGGCCCGGTCGTGCCCGGGCTGGGCATGGATCCTGGGCGTCCACTTGGAGGGGCCGTTCCTGTCCCCGAAACGGGCCGGAACCCATCCTGCGGAGCTGCTGCGCGCCCCGGACACCGAGCTGACCGAACGGCTGCTGGCCGCCGGGTCGATCACTCAGGTGACGCTGGCGCCGGAGCTGCCCGGGGCGTTGGAACTGGTCGTGTTCCTGGTGCGAACCGGGGTCCGCGTCTCCTGCGGGCACAGCGACGCGGCGCCCGGCTGGTCACCCACCTCTTCGACGCGATGCGGCCGTTCACCCACCGCGACCCCGGAATCGTGGGCGCGGCACTGACCCGTGACGACGTCGCGGTCGGGGTGATCGCCGATCCCAGTCACCTCTCGCCCGAGGCGATCCGGCTCGCCTTCCGGACGGCACGTGGCCGGGTCGTCCTCGTCACCGACGACCTCGCCGCGGGCGGGTGCCCGGACGGGACCTACCGGATGGGCTCGGTCGAGTTCACGGTGACCGGCGGTGTCGCCCGCCGGGTTCCTGCCCGACCGCGGAATGGGTCTCCTACGCCCCGGCGACCGAGCCGACGTGCTCGTCCTCGACGACTCGCTGGGCGTCCGCCACGTCCTCCACGAGGCCGAATCCCTCGGCCCCTGATCCGCCACCGAGACGCATGCTCGCCGACGAAGATGGGCAGGGAGAAACGATGCCGACAACCGGGAACCGGGAACACCCGAGACGTACCGGCGCCGCACGGACCAGCCGGGCACTCACCGCGATCAAGGTCGTCCACACTCTCGTCTGGCTGTCCGTCGAGTCGTGCGTGGCCTACCTGCTGTACGCGGGATTCGCGAAGCGCAGCGACCGGCGCGCCGCGATCGCCGGCGCCGTGGTCACCACCGAATGCGCGGTCTTCATCGCCAACAGGCTGCGCTGCCCCCTGACCGACGTCGCCGAGTCACTCGGCGACGACCACGGCTCGGTCACCGACATCTACCTGCCGCCCTGGCTCGCCAGGAACCTGCCGGCCATCCACGTCCCGCTGGTGATCCTGACGATCGTCCTGCACCTCGGGAACCTTCGCCGGCGAGCGAGCCGGACGACGGACGCCGCCACCCCGGCGCGCACGTTCAGGGCTGGTGCAGGACCTCCTCCACTGCCCGGCGTGGCCCGGCCGGATCCGGTTCACTGCTGTACCCGACGCGCATGAGGACCTGCGGGAACCCGCTCAGTGTCAGATCAGCGCGCAGGGCGGCCCTGACCGGCTCGAGGTGCAACGGCTGCGTGAGCACGGCGGCCACCAGCCCCAGGTCGACCGCGGTCAGCCAGGCGCGTTCCATCGCGTACCCGGCCCGGACGTGGTCGGCGCGGGTGTCGTCGGCGGTGACGAAGACCAGCAAGGACTCCGCGGCCAGGCGTGCCTCGATCTCCGCGGTGTCGGGCAGCTCGGTGGCGCGGCGGATCAGCCCGGCCCAGGGCACCGATCCCGCCGGCACACGGCTCGCGGGCAGGCCGACCCCGTGCCGGTGGGCTTGTTCGTCGCGGATCGTCCACAGCGACAGTTCTCGATGGTAGGCACCGTCAGCCTTGAAGTGCTCCGCGGCGACGTGCAGCAGCCGGGCCACCACGGCGACCTCCCGACCGGGCCGGACCAGGCGGGCCTCCACACCCGGCGCCGCGCACATCTCGCCGATCAGCCGCAACGCGACCGCCGGAACCGGGGCGTCCTCGAAGGGCGCGCGGTGACTGGCACGGCGGGCGATCGCGCCGAACCGGTGCAGGTCTGCCACGGTGGGCGCCACCACGGTCCCGGCGGCGATGCGGGCCACGACGTCGGGCCGCGCCGGGTCGGGCAGGAGTTCGACGCCCGGCGCCCGGCCGAGCGTCCGGATCGCGACTTCGAGGTTGGCCACGGCGGCACCGCAGGACGCGGCCCGGTCCCGGCCGAGCGGGTCGTGCTGGGGAAGGCGCAGCTCGGTGCGTTCACGCACGACGAGTTCGTCCGGTCCGATGTCGAGCAGCCACGGCTGGAGGTTGTGCACCGACGGTGCCCGCGTCATCGACCGCACGAGCACCTCGGTCTCGGTCTTCGTCCAGTCCCCGGCCATCGCCGCTCCCTCCACAATGGATGATCCGATCAGGCGGTTCGCCGCGATAACGGCAAGCGGCGGCAAGTCCTTGCCGGAGCGAGGTGCATCGCCGACGCTACGGCTCCGCCGCCGGCCCGGATATCGGCGTTCGTCCACTTGCCGAGGGACTTTCGTCACCTGGCCGCCGCGCTGGAACCGGCACCGGACCGGGTCGTCGGGACTCGGGCATCTCGACGTGGAAGGCGGTGTCGAAGCAGGCGACGACCGGGACGTCCGGCGCACCTCCCGCGACAGCGGCTGGTGGTTCGGGGCCAGCGCGGTGAGTTGTTCGAGGCTTGCGAGCAGTTCGCCGGCGCTTTCTGCTCCCCACCGTGGACGAAGCGGACGGCTATCGCGTCCACATCGGACCAGCGACGGATCGACTGGACGACGGCGCCGGGGTCGGCCAGGTCCCACGCGGTCCAGCCGACCGCGGTGCCGTCGGCGACCAGCGAAACCTTCATGCTCGGCGAACCGGGGTTCAGGGTCAGCACTCGCACGGCATTCCTCCGGTGTCTCAGTCCCGCAACCGGCGCAGGAACGGGTCGGTGAGCGCGGGCCGTTCGAACCGGGCACGGACGTCGAGCACCGTGCAGCCCTCGGAGCGGACCCGCACCGGGTTGAGGTCCAGTTCGGCCAGCTCGGGGACGAGCTCGGCCAGCCGGCTGACCTTCAGCAGCAGCTCGCGCACGGCCGCCCGGTCGAGCTGCGCCGCCCAGAGCGCTTTCGCCGAGCGCAGGCCGTCGAGCAGGAGGTCGGCGTCGGCCTCGGTGAGCGGGGCGAGCCTGGCGGCGTGGTCGGCGATCAGGTCGGTGTCGATGCCGCCGAGGCCGAACACGACCAGCGGCCCGAACACCGGGTCCGAGCGCACACCGACCAGCACTTCCCGGCCTGGTCCGGCCATCGGCTGGACGGTGACCCCGCGCAGGGCGGCGCCGAACCGGGAGCGCAAGGTGCGGAACGCGTCGAGGATCTCGGCACCGCGCACGTTCAGCAGTACGCCGCCGCCCGCCGACTTGTGCACCAGCCCTTCGGCGTCGGCCTTCAGCACGACCGCCGAGGCCGGGTCGAAGACCACGGCATCCATCGAGTCGCCTGTCTTGACGTACGTCGTTTCCACCATCGGGATGCCGGCCAGGCGCAGCAGTTCGACAGCGTCCGGCGGCGACAGCCAGCCTTCGCGTCCGGCGGCGAACGCGCGCAGTGCATCGGGATCTTCCAGCGGGGTCAGGGATCCGCCGGTGTCGGGCCGGTTCAGCCACTGCTCGTAGCGGACGAGCCGGGCCAGGACGGCGGCGGCCGCGGCCGGGTCGTCGTAGCACGCCGTCACCCCCGTGCCGGGCACCAGCGGGGCGACGCGGGCGCGCTGCCCGGGCCGCACCGCGAAGACGGTCTTGAACTCGGGCAGGAGCACGGCGGCGAGCGCGGTCCCGGGGTCGCCGACCGCGGTCGGTACGGTCGCGGCGATCACCGCGTCCACGCCGTCGTCGGCCAGCACGGCGCGCAGGGCGTCGGCGAACACCTCCGCGGGGACGGCGGCGGTCGTGTCGACCGGGTTCCGCACCGCGGCTTCGGCCGGCAACAGCTTCGCGAGCCGTGCCCGGGTGTCGTCGGACAGCTCCGCCATCACCAGGCCTTCGCGCTCGCAGGCGTCCGCGGCCAGCACCCCGGCCCCGCCGGCGTTGCTGACCACGGCCACGCGCGGACCGCCCGGCAGCAGCTGCCAGGACAGCCCGGCGATGACGTCGACCAGCTCGGCGACGGTGTCGACGGCGATGATCCCGGCCTGTTCGAACAGCGCGTCACGCGTGACGGCGGGGGTCGCGGCGGCGGCGGTGTGCGACGCGGCGGCACGCTGCGCGGTCCCGCCGCTGCCCGAGCGGACGGCGAGTACCGGACGGGTACTGGCCAGCTGCCGGGCGACGCGGCTGAACTTGCGCGGGTTGCCGAAGGATTCGAGGTAGAGCACGGCGGTTTCGGTCCGGCGGTCGGCCGTCCACCACATCAGCAGGTCGTTGCCGCTGACGTCGTACTTGTCGCCGGTCGAGACCAGGCTCGACAGGCCGAGGCCCAGGTCGTTCAGCGACTCCGCGAGCGCGATCCCCACACCGCCGGACTGGGTGACCACGCCGATGTTGCCGGGTTCGACCTTCCCGGCCAGGAACGTCAGGTTCAGCGGGCAGACGGGGTCGGTGGAGACGATGCCGAGGCAGTTGGGGCCGACCAGCCGCATGCCGTAGCGGCTGACGGCTTCGCGGACCCGGGTCCCCGCCGGGATCCCGGTCAGCCCGGAGGAGATCACGAGCACGGCGCGCACGCCCCGCTCGCCGCACGCCTCGACGGCGTCGGCCGCGGCCGCGGCGGGCAGGCAGATCACGGCGAGTTCGGGCGTCCGGGCCAGCTCGGCGACGCTCGCCGCGCACGGCACGCCGAGGATCTCGCCGGCGTGCGGGTTCACCACCTCGACCGGACCCGGGTAGCCGGACGCGACCAGGTTGGCCAGGACCGCGTGCCCGACCGAACCGGACCGCCGTCCGGCGCCGATCACCGCGATCGACGCGGGCTTGAGCACGTGGGCCAAGCTGGCCGCGTCGGCGACGGAGTCGCGCTTCAGCACCGCGTCCAGGTAGGCGGTGTCCTCCTCGAGGACCATCACGACGTCCCGTTCGGGGCCGCCGACGCTCGCCTCGAACCGCAGCCCGAGGTCGGCGAAGACGTGGATGATCTTGGCGTTCTCGGCGAGCACTTCGGCGACGAAACGCTTCAGGCCAGCCTTCCGAGCGCGGGAGACGAGGTGTTCCATCAAGAGGGTCGCGACGCCCTGGGTGCGTACGGCCGCATCCACGACGAGCGCGACTTCGGCGTCGGTGGAGTCCTTCAGGACTTCGTAGTTCGCCACGCCGACGAGTTCACCGCGCAGGTAGCAGCCCACGGCGTAGTGGCCAGGACCCGTCTCCGCGGCGATCTCCCCGGCCAGTTTGTCCAATATGGACGGTCGAGCGCCGAAGAACCGGAAGTAGGTGTCCTGCTCGGTGAGCCGGGTGTGCAGGCCCAGCACCTCGGCGGTGTCGGCCGGGTGCAACGGGCGCACCAGTACCACGTCGCCGTCCGCGAGCAGGGCTCGGGAGCCCACGTCCACACTCATGCTGTCCCTCCTCGGGCGGCACCAGGACGGTCTGGCGTCGCCTGTCAAGGAGACCTCGGACCGGGGGCGCCGCGACGCGGCCGGACTACCCGAACTCCGAGGACCTTCGTCACCGAAGTGCGCTGCGATCAACCGAGCGGTGCCGACCACTCCAGCTTCACGCCGCCCTCGGGCCCGGGTTCGCGGGTGAACCGCCCGCCCGCGGCTTCCGCGCGGTCGCGCAAGTTGCCGAGACCGCTCGGCGAGATGTCGGCGGGGATCCCCTTGCCGTCGTCGATCACCACGATGCGCAGCACGTTGTCCTTCACCGCGACCGACACGGACAACGTCGAGGCCTCCGCGTGCCGGACGGCGTTGCTGACCGCCTCGCGCACCACCGCTTCGACGTGCTCGGCCAGCTGTGCGGGCACCGTGTCGAGCGTGCCGGACATGCTGATCGTCGGGTGCACCGGTGCGTCGTCGGTGAGTTCGGCGATCGCGTCGTGCAGCCGGTGCCGCAGCCTCATCCCGGTCTCCCCCGCCGCGCCGCCGTGCAGGTCGAAGATGGCCGTGCGGATCTCCTGCACGATCTCGTGCATCTGCTCGATGCTGTCCCCGAGCCGCTTCTGCAGCTCCGGCGACTTCGTGCGCCGCTGCGTGCTCTGCAACGACAGGCCCACCGCGAACAGCCGCTGGATCACGTGGTCGTGCAGGTCACGGGCGATCCGGTCACGGTCGCCGAGCACGTCCAGCTCGCGGGCGGCCCGCTGCTGCGCCGCCAGCTGCAGCGCCAGCGCGGCCTGATCGGCGAAGGACGCGACGACCGAGAGCTGAGTGGCACCGAACGGCGGCGCACCCGTCCCCCGGACCGTGATGAGCACGCCGCTCGTGCGGTCACCGGCTCGCAGCGGCACGACCAGTGCCGGCCCGAAGCGGTATTCGCCGAGTGCGAGTTCGGGAACGCTGCGCGGCGTCCGGTCCCGGTACACCGCGCCGGGCACACTGCCCTCGAGGTCGATGTGCAGGCCCGACAGCTCGGCCGCCCGGGCCCCGGCGCAGACGGTGACGGTGAGGTCGTCGGCGTCGTTGCCCCAGTCTTCGTCGACGTCGAGCCGGCCGGAGTTCGGCAGGGCGAGCATCGTGACGTCGGAGCCGGTCAGCTCCAGGGCGCGGGTCGCGATGGTGTCGAGCGCTTCGGCCGGGTCGGTGCCGCCCAGCAGTTCGGTCGTCACCTCGCTGGTCGCGGCCAGCCACTGCTGCCGCACGCGTGCCTGCTCGTAGAGGTGGGCGTTCTCGATCGCGATGCCGGCCGCGGCCGCCAGTGCCTGCACGACGACTTCGTCGTCGTCGGTGAACGGCTCGCCGTTCTTCTTCTCGGTCAGGTACAGCCGGCCGAACACCTCGTCACGCACCCGGACCGGCACGCCGAGGAACGAATGCATCGGCGGGTGGTGTGCCGGGAAACCGGCCGACGCCGGATGGGCCGAGATCTCCTCGAGCCGCAACGGTTTCGCTTCTTCGATGACCACGCCCAGGACACCGTGCCCCTCGGGCAGGTGGCCGATCAGCTGGCGGGCCTCGTCGTCGATCCCGAGGTAGATGAACTGGGACAGGGAGCCGTCGTCGGCGAGCACGCCCAGCGCACCGTACTTCGCCTCGCCGAGCTCGATCGCGGCCTGCACGATGCGCCGCAGCGTGGCGTCCAGCTCCAGCCCGGACGCGACGGCCAGCACCGCGTCCAGCAGGCCGTCCATCTTGTCGCGGGTGCCGATCAGCAGCTCGATCCGATCCTGAAGATCGCGCAGGACCTCGCGCAGCCGCAGCCCCGACAGCGTCCCGGCCGTCCGCCGGGAGCCGTAGTCGGGCTGCTGTCCGGATTCGTTCACCGACACCGTGCCCACGACCTTCACCTTGTCCACTCCAGCCTCACCGCTGGTGACTTTCTCCCCTTTCCGCCATCCGGTGGCACGAGAGACCGTCACTGGAAGCTGTCCGGAACCACAGTGTGCCGCCCGACGGCACCGAGAGGGAACCATGACACCACCCATCACCTCGATCGGCCTGCTGGATCCCGATCAGGTGAAGTCCGTGCTCGGGGCGGCGGTGCTCGCACCGTCGACGCGCAACACGCAGCCCTGGCGGTTCCGCTGCACGGCCGCGGGGATCGAGCTGCACGCCGATCCGGACCGCGCGTTGCCGGTGGCCGACGCCGACCAGCGGGAACTGCTGCTCTCCTGCGGGGCCGCGTTGTTCAACCTGCGCACCGCGATCCACGCGCTGGGCGCGCACCCGGCCACCACGCTGCTGCCCCGCCGTGACAACCCGACGTTGCTCGCGGTGATCCGGCCGTTCGCGGCCCGCAAGCCCGACCGGCGGCTCGTCCGGCTGGCCGACGCGATCCCCCGGCGCCACACGAACCGCGCCCCGTTCGAGACGGCCGTGATCCCGGACGCGGTCGTCGCCGAGCTGCGCCACGCCGCCGAGGCCGAGCAGGCTTGGCTGCCCCGGCTGGACGCGCACCAGCTGGACCGGCTGCGCGACCTGGTGCACAAGAGCCACCACGCTCAGGTGACCGATCCCGCGTTCCTCGCCGAGTGGCGGCAGTGGACCGCTCGCCCCCGGGACAGCCGCGACGGCATTCCCGACGGGATGCCTTCGGATGACAGCGACCGGATCTTGAGCGACTTCGGCTCGCCACGGCGGGGCTTGGCCGACGACTCCGATCCACTGGTCGTGGTCGTCGGCTCCTTCGAGGACAAGCAGGCCGACCGGATCCGGGCCGGCCAGGCCATGCAGCGGGTCCTGCTGACGGCCACCGCCGCCGGGTTCGACGCGTCGTTCGTCTCGCAGCCGGTCGAGGTCCCCGCGGTCCGGGCGGAGCTGCGGACCCTGCTGGGCGGCGGGCTGTGGCCGCAGGTCGTGCTGCGCCTCGGCCACGGCACGCCGGCGTCGTGGACGCCGCGCCGGTCCCTGGACGACGTCCTGCTGGAACCGGACCGGCTCAGCGCCTAGTTCCGTGCTGGCGCAGCTCGGTGGCGAGGACGGCGGCCTGGGTGCGGCGTTCCATGCCCAGCTTGGTCAGCAGGCGCGAGACGTAGTTCTTGACGGTCTTCTCGGCCAGGAACATCCGTTCGGAGATCTGCCGGTTGGTCAGGCCTTCGCCGATCAGCTCCAGCAGCTTCCGCTCCTGGTCGGACAGGTCGGACAACGGGCCTTTCTTCGTCTGGCTCTCGCGCAGCTTGGCCATCAGCGCGGCCGTCGCGTGCGCGTCGAGCAGCGACTTGCCCGCGCCGACGTCCCGCACGGCCGAGACCAGGTCCATGCCCTTGATGTCCTTGATGACGAACCCGCTGGCCCCGGCCATCACCGCGTCGAGCATCGCCTGCTCGTCGGTGTAGGACGTCAGCATCAAGACCTTCAGCTCCGGCAGCTTGGAACGCAGCTCGCGGGCCAGCTCGATGCCGTTGCCGTCGGGCAGGCGGACGTCGAGCACCGCGACGTCGGGGTCGAGCGCCGGGATCCGGGCCAAGGCCTGCGAGACGCTGCCGGCCTGGCCGATCACGGTCAGCTCTTCGTCCTCGTCCAGCAGGTCGGCAACGCCGCGGCGGACGACCTCGTGGTCGTCGACGAGAAAGACGCGGAGCATCTCCGACCTCCTGTGACGGGAAACATCTTCGACGGGATCAGCGTACGACCGTGAGAGTCTTCGGGAAGACGACCAAAGACCTCCAACCGGCGCCGGAGGTCACTTCGGGGCGACGCACTCGGCGGGCCGCGAAGTAGTTCGCGGCCCGCCGAGTGCGTCCACCGGTCAGTGCGATGCCGCCGGGCATCGAGCCGCGGTCATGCTTTCCGCTCCGGGCGGACGACGAGCACCGGGCACCGGGCGTGCTGAACCAGCGCTTGGCTGGTCGAGCCGAGGAGCATGCCGGTGAAGCCGCCGCGGCCGTGACTGCCGACGACGACCAGTTGCGCGGTCTCACTCGCCTCGAGCAGCATGTGGCGGGGCCGGTCGCGCACCAGCAGGGGCCGGACCTCGACGTCGGGGTACTTCTCCCGCCAGCCCGCGAGCCGCTCTGCCATCAGCCGCTGCTCCCCCTCTTCGAGGGTCTCGGGCTGGGTGAGGATCCGGGCGGTGCCGTGGGTGTCCTCGTAGGTGACGTCGTTCCACGCGTGGACCGCGACCAGCGGGACACCGCGCAGGGAGGCCTCCTCGAACGCGACGCCGAGCGCGGGCTCGCTGTTGGCGGTGCCGTCGACGCCCGCCACGACCGGGCCCGAGTCCGGAACCATCGAGGTGTCCTCGCGTCCGCGGATGAGGGCGACCGGACTGTGCGCGTGGCTCGCGACCGTGGCCGCGGTCGCGCCGACCAGCATGCCGGTGAACCCGTCGGCGCCGCTCCGGCCGACGACGAGCATCCGGGCGTGCCGGGACTCGTCGATGAGCATCGGCACGGGCGGGGCGTTCGGCAGTTCCGTCGTGATGACGAGGTCCTTGTCGATGGACGTCGCGAGGCTGCGGGCGTCGGCGATGATCCGTTCACCGTCGGCCTGGATCGCGTCGAACAACGCACCGGCGCCGGCGCCAGGCAGGCCACCGCCGTAGTAGAGGCTGGTGAGCTGCAGCCCGTGCACGATCCGCAGCTGCAGGTGACGCAGGGACGCGGTCTTGGCGGCCCACGCGAGCGCGGCCGCGGAACCGGCGGAGCCGTCCACGCCTACGGTGATCCTCGGGTCGATGGTGTTCATCGGGTCTGCTCCTGACCTGCGTAAGCGGTGTCGGCGGTGACGACGCCGGGCACGGCCGGCGCCGGCAACTGGGCGACGTGCCGGTCGGGGTCGTCGTCGTCGACCACGGGGAGCGCGGAGAAGCCGTGCGTGGACAGCAGCTCGGCCGCCTCCTTGGCGGACGTCCACGGCTGCACGGTGATCACCGGCGCGGTCATCAGGTCGCGTGCTCGCATCGCGTGTTCCTGCCTTTCGTCTCACTTCCCAACCTAAGAAGGCGGCACCCCGGGCACAGCTGGCGTCGGTCACCGGTCGCGGGGACTTACGTCCCTTCGACCGGATACGTCCACAAAGGACGAAGATCCTTGCGCAGGTCGTGCCATGCCCGGGCACCCGGCTGGTCAGCGCGAGCGGCGCCGGTCACTCCCGCAGGGTGCTCACGACCCGGTCCCGGCCAGCTGGGGTCGCACGACGGCCACCGGGCACGGCGAGTGCACGATCAACGCCTGGCTCGTCGAGCCCGTCAGCATGCCGGTGAACCCACCGAGACCGCGGCAACCGACCACGATGAGCTGAGCGTCTTCCCCGCGCTCCAGCAGCGTGCGCACCGGCCGCCCGCGGGTGACGTCGAACTCGATCGGGACGTCCGGGTACTTCTCCTGCCAGCCGGCCATCTGCTCGGTGAGCTTCGCGCGTTCGATGCGCTCGATGGCGGCCGCGTCCACGTGCAGCGGATAGAGCCGCGGCACGTCGTCGGCGAGGATGTCGATCCAGGCGTGCACCAAGGTCAGCCCGGTTCCCCGCAGCTGGGCCTCCTCACAGGCGAACGCCAACGCGGCTTCGCTGTCGAGCGAGCCGTCGGCGCCGACGAGCACCGGACCGGTGACCGGCGGCGGGCTGTGCGGCGTCCGGCCGCGAACCACGACGATCGGGCAGTGCGCGTGCGCCACCACCGACACGGCGGTCGACCCGACGAGCAGGCCGGTGAAGCCGCCGAGCCCGCGCGAGCCCAGCACCACCAGCTCGGCGTGCTGCGACTCCTGGATCAGCGCGGTGACCGGGTTCCATTCCCGGGCGGCCGTGGTGATCTCGAGGCCCGGGTGCTCGGCGAGTACGGCGGCCCGCGCGTCGGTGAGCCACTCTTCGGCCCGTTCCGCCAGGCCTTCCCGCACCTGGTCCAGCGATCCGAACGCGATCGGGGAGCGCACATTCGGCAGGGTGTAGACCTGCACCAGCCGCAGCGGGCGGCCCCGGCGGCGGGCCTCGGTGCCGGCCCACACGGCTGCCTGCACCGCCGAGGACGAACCGTCGATCCCGGCGACGATCGCGCCGTCGATGAATCCGTACATGGGTTTCCTTCCTTCAACGGTCACAGTGGACGGATCAGACGTGGCTCGGCAGCTCGGGCGGAACCGGGGTGACCGGCGGACCGGCACGGTGTGCTCGGTGCGCGGCGAACCCGATGAGCAGGGCGCCACCTGCCAGCAGAACGGCGCCGGCGAGCAGCAGGCCGAGGGCGATCCAGCCGATCGCGGGCGCGGTCGCTCCGGCTTCGGCGCGCACGGAGATCCCGCGCGAGCCGTCGGCGTTCATCACGACGGCGGTCCACTGCCCGTCACCGACCGGCCAGGAGACGGTCTGGGTGCCTGAGCCGGACGCGGTCGCCGTCCACACACCGGCGTCACCGGGCGGGGTGGCCGGCGCTCCGCCGGGGTGCACTCGATCACCGGAGCGGTTGTCGGCCACGCTGCCCAAGGTCGTGAACTCGGTCGCGGCCAGGTAGCCGGCGACGGCTTCGGAGCGGCCGATGCCCACGAAGAGCGGGTGGCCGTCGATGGCGGTCGCGCGGATCCGGACATCCCCGACGGCCGTGACGACGTCCGGCGCGCCGGATATCTGCACCGGGTCAGTCAGGACCGCGTAGCTGTCCGACGCCAGCGTCGTGGAGCCGGTGAGGTAGCCGTCGGCGTCACGTTGCGTGCGGTCGGCCCACAGCAGCGCGCCGCCACCGGTCAGCAGGCCCGTCGCGCCGAGCAGCAGCACCGCACCGGAGACCGCGGCGACGATCCGCCCGCCGGTCCAGGTGGACGCATGCGCCGGCTGAGGCTGCGGGTGCGGCGGTTCGGCAGCGGCCTCGATGCCGCCCATGTCCAGGCGGAACGGCGGGTACTCGTCGGTCATCAGCGAGACGTAGGCCGCGACGCGCAGCACCCAGCGGTCCATGCCGAGGACGAAGTCGAAGATCGGCCGCGGGTAGCGACCGGTGAACAGCAGCACCACCCCGGCGACCAGCACCAGCACGCCGACGAGACCACCGGCGGCCCAGTCGAAGCCACCATCGCTGCCGTCGCCGTTGCCGAACAGCAGCCAGCTGCCGCCGCCGGCGAACACGCCGACGATCACGAAGTGCGGGAGGGCCAGCAGCCACCACTTCACGAGCACCAGCCCACGCGAAAGCCGCTCCGGATAGGCGATTTCGAGCCGCGCCGGGTAATCGGGGACGTCGGCGAAGGTGAACGGCGGGTAGCGGTCGGTGCCGAGCCCGGCGTAGGAGTAGTACTGCACCCGCCAGCTCCAGCGCAGCACACCGGAGGTGAACGCGAAGAGCGAGCGCGGGTAGCGGCCGGTCACCAGGATCGCGAAGAACGCCGCGATGGTGACGAAGGGGTAGGCGAACCACAGGAACGCCAGCACGACGTAGTGCGGGATCGCGAGGAGCCACTTGACCAGCCACAGTCCGCGCGACAGCGGTTCGTCCAGGGTGGCTTCGACCCGGACCGGGTAGCTGCGTGGCGCCGTCATGACCGGCTCCCGGCAACCTCGGTCACCGCGAGGGTGGCGCCGATTTCGCGGCCCCAGGACCGGATCGACGGCCAGTCGCGGTAGTCGCCGTCCTTGACGCGCAACGCGGCGACCATCGCCCGCTCCGAGAGGTGCAAGGCGTGGTGGTCGATCTTCCCGCCGAACAGCCGGTGCCCGCGAGCCCCGAGCCGCATCACCACGTCGGCGGCGCCGGCCGGCTCGTCGGCCTGCTGGTCCCGTTCGCCGACGGGGCCGCTGGAGAACACCCAGACCGGTAGCCTGCGGAGTTCGTCCACGAAGGTTTCGGCGAGCTTCACAGCCGGCTCGAGCCAGTGTCCCATGTAGACGGCGGAACCGAGGACCACGGCGTCGTAGCCCTCGACCGAAGTCACCAGGCTCGCGTCGCGGGTCTCTATCTGTGACCGCACGCCGGCGTAGGTCAGCGCCGCGCCGGACGCGGTGGCGATGTTCTCGGCGATTTCCCTGGTGGCGCCATGTCGGCTGGCCACCGTCACGAGGATTCTCATGCTTCCACCCTCACGCGGCGGCGGCTCCCGGTTCAGGGGCCAATGTCCCCTGGGACTTGCCGAAAGTCACTGAGTCCGGCCTGCGGCTCGGGCCCGGTTCTCCTTGCTGTGCCGTCCACGATCGTCGTCAGCCACGCCGCACGGGCAGTCGACGATCCTCCCGTAGTAGCGCACAAGCGCGTGGATGGCGGGGCTCTCCCGACACCTCCGCCCGATCCCGAGGTGGTCAGGGCCGCGCTCAAGCGCCTGGACGCGGCTCGGACCCCTTGATCCGTTCGACGAGCTCGTCGCGGAACTCCCGCACCGCCTGAAACTCCGGTTCATCGCCGGTCGCTCGCTTCAACGCGCCTTCCAGGATCTTCAGCCCCTGGCCTTCGTCGCCGCGCGCATCCGCCTGCCTCGCGGCGTTCTCCAAGGCTTTGGCGAGCTTGCTCCGCGCCTCGGGTTCCTGGGCGGCCTTATTGATCCGGATCCAGTTACCGCCCGGATCGACGACGGTGAAGCCGGTGTACCGGTCGTTGCGCAGCCGCGGCCGGGTCATCCGCGGGATGCCGGAGACGAGCAGTTTTCCGTGCACGGAACGCATCCCCGCCGCGAAGGCCTCGAACAGCTCGCCCGTGTCGGCCACGATGACCAGGCACGTGCTGTACGACTGCGCCGGGTCGTAGTCGTCCATCCCGAAGAAGTGCAGATTGATGTCCTCCCGCCGCACCGCGACGTGCGGGTTCGGCCGCGTCTGCCGATAGGTGATCTCGAAGCCGAGCATCTCGTAGAACGACGCGATCTCATCGATGGAAGGACAGGGCAGGAGCGGAATGGTCAGTTCGTTGGTCACCGCCCGAACGTAAGCCCGGACCTGCCGAAACGACACGGAGCTATTTGCTCATGCGAACAGCATTACAGCCGATGTCCGCTCCGTTCGGCCACGTGCGTCCACCCGCGAGCACGACGTCCTGACTGTTGGGAATCGACCGACGGCCGCACTCGTTCCCAGGCGGGCGGCAGCCGGTGCACCGTGCCCCGGTGTCGGCTGCACGCGTAGGCCTGAGAACGCAACATGCCGTACGAAGGCGCCGAGCCGCGCGCCCAGTCGGCGCCTGGGCCGGTCCTCTACCCTGCGGGAGTGGTAGCCGAGGATCGTTCATGGCACACGGTCTTCGCGGAGATCGTCAACCGGTCGCACCTGGCGACCGCCGGTGACCTGCCCGCCATCCTCGACGACGTGACCGCCCTGGTCGGGCTGTCGGCGCGGCTGTACCTGGTCGACCTCGGGCAGCGGGAGCTGCACCCGGTCCGGCCGGCGGACGGCCCGGCGTTGTCGGTCGACGCCACCCTGGCGGGGCGGGCGTTCGGCCGGCTCGAGATCGTCGTCGCGGCCGCCGACGGGGAGCCGTCGCACCTGTGGCTGCCGGTGCTCGACGGCACCGAACGCCTCGGCGCGCTGCGGCTCACCCTCCCCGACGGGACCGACCCGCGGGACAAGGTCCTGCGCGGCAACTGCTGGACGTTGGCCGGGCAGATCGCGCACTTGGTGCTGAGCAAGCAGCTCTACAGCGACCTGTTCCACCGGGTGCGTCGCGGCAAGCCGCTGTCGGTGGCCGCGGAGCTGCTCTGGCAGCTGCTGCCACCGAAGGTGTTCGCCACCGACCGGGTGGTGATCGCCGCCGCGATGGAGCCCTACGACGAGGTCGGGGGCGACGGTTTCGACTACGCCGTGGACGGCGACCGCGCCTCGGTGGCCATCTTCGACTCGGTGGGCCATGACCTGCACGCCGGGCTGATCACCTCGATGGCGCTGGCGGCCACGCGCAACGCCCGCCGCGGCGGCGCCGACCTGATCGAGGCGGCCGAGCTGGCGGACCACACCATCGCCGGCCACCGCCCGGCCGACTCGATGTCGTACGCGACGGCGTTCCTCGCCCACCTGGACCTGGGCACCGGCGAGCTGCACTACCTCAACGCCGGGCACCCGCCGCCGGCCGTGCTGCGCGACGGGCGGGTGGTGCGGCTGCTGGACACCGTGAGCCGCACCCCGCTGGGCCTCGGGGACTTCCAGCGCCGCGAGCCCGTCGTCGAGCGTGAACAGCTCCAGCCCGGCGACCGGGTGCTGTTCTACACCGACGGCGTCACGGAGGCTCGCAGCCCGGCGGGTGAGCAGTTCGGCCTGGAACGGCTGGCCGACCTCACCGAACGCCACGAAGCGGCGGGCCTGCCCGCCCCGGAGACCCTGCGCCGGGTGGTCCGAGCGGTGCTGGACCACCAGGACGGCCGGCTCCAGGACGACGCCACCCTGCTGATCCTGGAGTGGACGACAACCGACCAGGACACCCTGCTCCCCACCCTCTGACCTCCGCTCGGCCATCGGCAAAGCAGCCGAGCGTGCGGTTACTCCGTGGTCCGAGGTGTCTTCCGCACCGCCGATGGCGTCGGACCGGGCCCGCCGTGGCGGCGGCCCACCGTTCCCCGCACGGCCAGGGCGAGGCACAACAGCGCCAGTCCCGCCACGAGCAGCAGCGCGTGGTGGTGCCCGAACGCGGCCGCAACCAGCACGATCGGGACGGCGGCGACGGGCCACGGCCAGATCGCCCGCCAGGAATGACTGCTGCCGCCGAGAACGAGAGCCGATCCGACCAGGAACAGGGCGACCCCGGTGGCCAGGATCCAGCCGGCGCCCGACGGGAGCGCCGCCTCCGGGTGCAGCACGAGTTCTTCGACACCGACGCCGGTCAGCACGACGCCCAGGGCGAGCGGCAGGTGGCCGTAGACGAACAGGTCGTGCCGTTCGTCGGCGGGCGCCCCGTCCCGGGTTTCGTCGTCGCGCCGGCGCAGCGCGGCCGCCCCGACGGCGGCGGCCGTGTCGAAGTAGATCCACCACATCGCGGCGGCGATGACGAACCCGGCGACACCGACGGCGACCGCGGCCGGAGTCCATTCGGCGTCGTGCACGCCGATGGCCGCACCGCCCACGGCCTCCCCCAGGACGAGGATCACGAAGAGCCCGAACCGCTCCGGCAGGTGCTCCAGATGCAGCGGGAGGTGGTTGTCGCGCCAGGTCGCGACGACCGGGCCGACGGCGTCGACGGCGACCGCCACGCCCCACAGCCAGTACCGCGCCGGTCCCTCGACGGCCAGCGACACGGCCCACAACAGGGAACTCACGGCGAGGGTGGCGAGGTAGACGCCGATGGTGCTCCGGGCGTCGGGGACGTGCCGCCACGCCCGGACGTGGAGCACCAGCAGGATCACCCGGCCGGCGAGGAAACACACCGCGAACGGCGTGGAGAACGACGACGTCGCGGACGCGGCGCTCGCGGCGCACCCGGCGATGGACAGCGTCGCGGCGAGCTTGCCGATCCGGAACAGGACGTCGTCGGTGTCGAACCGGTTGGCGTAGAGCGTGTACCCGACCCAGGACATCCAGATCGCGACGAACAGCGCGACGAACGTACCGAGTCCGGACCACGTCAGGTGCTTGAGGAACGCGACCGCGAGTTCGTTCACGACCAGCACGTAAGCGAGGTCGAAGAACAGCTCGAGGTTGCTCGTCGACGCCTCCTGGCCGGTGCGCAGAGCCGGCGGCCGGACCATCGGCTCGCGTTCGGTCTCCGTGCTCACGAGCACCTCCCATCGCGGGCCCCACGTCGGGTACCGGTGGTCCGGGGCTACCCATCCTCGCGGCGGCGAACCGGACCGCCGCGCCCGATCAGGACCCGGTGACCGCGTCTCGCTGAGCTCGCACCGTGCGGAACGACCGGGCGGACACCACAGCGGCGCCGGCCATGGTCACCAGGTGCAGGATGACGTCGGCCCAATTGAGGTTGAACCGGTCGCCGGTGCCGACGGAGACCACCAGGACGCTGTAGGCGCTGAACCCCGCGAAGCCGATAGCGACGACGAGTGCGTAGATCGCGGTGCTGGAGACCTTGCGCGCGGCCACGATGCCCAGCACGCCGATGAGGGTGTGCAAGGCGTTCAGGAGCGGGCTGACGCTGAAGATCAGCACCGAGTACTGGGTCGCGTGCGTCCCGAACGGACCGGCGGACGTCGACCCGGCGTTGCCGGGAACAAAGAAACCGATCACCCTGAGCAGGAGGTAGACCACGCCGGTGGCCAGCGCGGCGAGCCGCATCGGCGCGCCGTGACGTCGCCTTTCGGCGGAAGACTGGTCGGTGGAGGTGGGCATGGTGCCCTCCGTTCTGCCGGGCTACGCGGTTACCCGAGGCCGGTCCCTGGAAACGGCAACGAGTCCGGGCTCACGCCGCGGGTGCGCGGATGTTTGAGCCGGCACGTCGAGGGCATCCGAGCTGCGAAGAGCTGCCGGTCAACATCGCCGCCGCCCAGGACATCTACGTGCGCCGCCACGGCACCCATCGGCGAACTCGAACTGGCCTTCGAGGCGCTCGCACTCTCCGGCGACGACGCCAACGAGATCGGCCGCCGGTAACCTGGTGTCCTTTTTGGACGAACGGTACTTCGAGCGCAGCCGCCGGTCAGCACGAACACGATCGCCGTGAACGCCGCCCGGTCGTCTGCCCGCGCCGGTCCGCCACCTTGGCGACGTACTCCGTGTTCGGGAAACTGAATGATCACCGGCGCCCGAGCCGCGGACTGATCCACGAGCGGTGCCGTCCACACTCGCTGCCGCCTTCACGTCGGTGTCGAGCCAGGACCGCTCCGGCGAGCCCGGACTTGGTGGGAAATTTGCAGTCAAGCGCCTTGACGTCCCTGAACCGACACGGTTTACTGTCAGTTGCCTCGATGGAACCGGTTCCGCGGCCGCCACCTGGACCACTCCAGCATCTCGGGTTGGTTGATGCTCCACTGCCCCAAACGTCATACCCGTCAGTTCACGGGGCATGACCAAGCTTCAGTGGTAGGTCTGCTACATCACCCGAATGCCGATGCGAGCGGTGCGCTCGGATCGGCATCGTGACGCGCGTAGCGCGCGGCACGATGGATCACGACTGACCAGGTGGGCTCGATGAGATCAAAGACGTTCTCCCGACCACGACGCGCCACAGCACCCCCGGGCACAGCCGCGGGTCGCCTGCGTGTTGCCCCCGTGTCCGCAGGATCGAGTCGTTGCCGCAGGACTTCTGCGCGGCAACGGACTCTACCGCGAACAATGGTGTGCCGGCGCCGGCTTTGTCGTGCGTGTTCATTTGCGCATCTCCCCACCGGCGACCGCGCGCACACCCCGGTTTCGCTTCACGGTTGATCGCGTTCGCCGACGCGAGCGGCATCACCACGAAGCCTGGGCACTCGAGACGATCCGGTACCACGACGTATCCGCGATTGCATTGATCCAGATCTTCGTCATACGTGACTGTTCGGTGCGTCCGATCTTCTGTTCGAATGTTTCGAAGAATCGAGCTGACAGAATTTCGACAGCGAAAGCAGGGATATTCAAATGCGAAGTATGTTGAATCGGGCTGGTTGCCGACCTCGGCAGTCCCGGCTTCGGACCCGGGCCGTCCTCACCGCGACCCTCGCTCTGGCGCTCGCCGGGAGTACGGCCTTCGTGGCCGGCGCGAGCGAAACCAACGGACCGGGGTCCGCCGCGGCCGGAGCTTCGGGCAACTCCATCGCGGCCGATGCCGGCTGGGTGGATGTGGACCAGGCCCGGTACCAACGCGAACTGGCCGACTACCAGGGCATCGTGCCGCCGCCGGTGCCGGCCGGGACGACGAGGGTCCCCGAGTTCCACACCGACTGCACGATCGCGAACGAAGCCAAGGACGACGCGATCATCTTCCCCGGCCTGTCCGGCGCCTCCCATATGCACACGTTCTTCGGGCCGAGGAACGACGCCTTCATGACCACGGAAACGCTTCTCGCCGCCGGGTCGACGACGTGCAACTCCCTGGGTGACAACGCCGCTTACTGGGTACCGCAGCTGCAGAGGAACGGCGTGGCCGTTCCGTTCAAGAGCATGCGCATCTACTACGGTTCCCGGGTCTCCGACCCGTCGGCCGTCCGGCCGTTCCCGCCCGGGCTGGTGATGGTGCAGGGTGACGCCAAGCTGCAGGTACCCACGCCGAGGGGGCAGGGAAACCAGTTCTGGTGCGCGGGCAGCGCCGAGGTCGGGCGGAGCGCCGACGGGAACTGGCCGGTGTGCGCCCCTGGCGGGAACCTGATCTTTCAACTCCCGTTCAAGGATTGCTGGGACGGCAAGCACATCGACTCGCCCGACCACAAGTCGCACATGGGAGACCCGGTCGCCGGCAAGTGCCAGGGAGCCTACCCGGTCGCGGTGCCGAACCTGTCGTACATGGTCAACTACGACATCCTGGGCGGCGACGGCCTCGCGCTGTCGTCCGGCATGGCGTCGTCGATGCACGGTGACTTCATGAACGGCTGGGACCACACCAAACTGGCCGCACTGGTCAAGACCTGCCTGAACCAGAACGCGAAGTGCGGGACCACGCCGAGCTTCACCGGCGGCTGAGAGCGACGGCAGGTGGCCGCCGTGCCGAGTCGTCCCGATCGGCCGGCACGGCGGCCTTCGTCCCGGGCTTTCGCTGTCATCGTCTCGGAGATGATGGCCCACGCGTACTTCACGGTGCACCGGCCGAAAGCGTTGCTGCCCCTCGGATGGTGACGGCTCGACGTCCGGCCTGATCGCGCCGGCGTGGCACCCCGCCGGGTGCCGCTAGCGAACCAGCGCGGAGAGATGCTCTTGTTCCTGCAGGAATCGCGAAGCCAGGCTCACGGTCTGCGGTTCTTTGCCGGACGACTTCTCGCCGAGCGCCAACCGTCCCGTTTGGTCCAGGTGATCGCGCAGGCACTTTTTGAAGTAGTTGTCGAAATCCGCCTCGCGCAAAGCGCCGGCGTGCGTGATCTGGTTCGAGGAAACCATCCCCGGCATCTCCATCCCCTTGTGGGGGTTTTCCGCTGGGAGGCCGGCCTGATCGTGAAGCCGCCGCAGATCCGACAGCTCCGATTTCGTCGAAGCGTCGGCTTTTTTGCCGAGGTCGCGGACAGCCGCGGATCCGGTGTGGCCGTCGACCAGGTTGAGCATGGGAACAAGCTGCTCGTCCATGGCTATGTTGATCTCAATCCACGCGCGGTCCGTAGCGGTGAACGATGACACCGCGGTGGAGGCGGATGCACTTGTGGATGGATTGCTGGTGGCGCAGCCACCGACGCATATCATGCCCATGATGCCCAATCCAAGAAAAATGCGCATGCACCGATTACAGGCTATGCCCGCCGGTGAAGTCAACCTGCGAATGGGCCATGGGGCTTAGCCGTTGAACGGTCGAAGCCGGATAGGGCGAAGATAGAGCGACGCCTCACGCGGCAGGGCCTATTCACCGGTCCGGAGTTCGCCGCGGTGGTGTGGTCAGCAGAGCTGTGATGCCGTCGACCAGGATTTCGCCGGTTTCGGCCCAGCCGGGAATGCCGGAACGGTCCCCCGCCTCGGCCAGTTCCGCTTCTCGTTCGGCGCAGGTGTGGACGATGGCGTGCCGGGCCATCGCCGAGCGGGTGAGGATCGCGGGGTCGGCGGGATCACCGGCGTGGGCGGCCACCGCCTGCAAGGCCCGGTGCATCACGGGCGTCGACGTGGTGACCGACAGCGCCGGCGCGCGCAGGACCGGGTCGCTGACGACGTGGGCGGCGAAGCGGGCGTAGTAACCGGGGACGCCGAGTTCCGCGAGGTGCAGCGTCGTCGGCAGCACCAACGCGGCCACGTGGTCACGCAGCCGCGTCGAACCCTCCGCCGCGGCCACCATCGCGGCCCGGATACGGTCCATCGCCTCGCCGTGCTCGCGCAGCACGGCGAGGATCACTTCCTCCATCGTGCCGACGTGGTAAGCGACCGCGGAGTTGTTGGCCTGTCCGGCTTCCTGGGCGAGCCGGCGGCTCGACACCTGCGCGACGCCATCCTCGGCGATCAGCCGCTCCGCCGTCGCCAGCAGGCGAGCACGGGTGGCCGCCGACCTCCCGCCGCCCTGCGGCCGCGGGCCCGTCACCACCGCACCAGGACCTGGTCGATCCCGCCGACGATCAGCCCCTGCCGGGCGCGCAGGTCCGCGGCGTCCCCGACGAGTTCCAGCGTGGGCAGGCGCCGCAGCAGCACTTCGAGGACGGTCTGCAGCTCGACGCGCGCGAGCTGCTGGCCGACGCACGAGTGCGGGCCGACGCCGAAAGCCAGGTGCGGGTTGGGCCGGCGGGCGAGGTCCATCTCGCCGGCGCCGTCGAACGCGTCGGTGTCGCGGTTGCCCGAGGCCATGCTGCACACCACGGTCGTGCCGCGCGGCAGGGTGGTGCCGCCGACCACGGTCTCTTCCGAGACGTAGCGCGGCATCCCGAACCCGGGGTTGGCGTCGAACCGCAGCGCCTCCTCGACGGCGGGCGGCACCAGCGACGGGTCGGCCAGCAGCCGCTCCCAGCGGCGCTCGCGGTCCGCCAGCAGCATCGCGACCATCTTGCCGATCATGTTGGCGGTGGTCTCGTGCCCGGCGATGAGCAGGCCCTGCCCGGTCATGACCAGCTCGGACGCGGTCATGTCGGCGGCGAGAGCGCTCAGCAGGTCGTCACCGGGTGCGGATCGCTTGGTGGCGACCAACTCCGTCATGTACTGGTAGAACTCCCGGCCCGACCGGTCGATCTCGTCCTGGCTGAACCGGGTCATGTTGAGCATCGTGTCCGACCAGTGCGCGAACCGGCCCCGGTCGTCCCGCGGCACCCCGAGCAGGTCGCAGATCACGAACACGGGCAGCGGAAACCCCAGCGCGGGCCCGATGTTGGCGGGCGCGCCGGCCTCGACTATGTCGGTGATCAGCTGCTCGGCCAGTTCCGTCATGCCCGGCCGCAGTGCCTGCACCCGCTTGACGGTGAACGCTTTCCCGACCAGCCGCCGCCAGCGCCGGTGCCCGGGACCGCCGAGCATCGACGCCTCCGGCTCGTCCGCGGCCGCCTCGCCGCCGGTCGACGCCGAAGGCCGGCTGAACACCCCGCCGTCGTCGCTGTCGGAGACGCGGGACGCGTCGTCGGCGTCGAGCTGCCGGCTGAACCGGGGGTCCGACAGCATCGCCCGGACGTCGTCGTAGCGGGTCAGCAGCAGCGCTTCGTCGCCGCTGGCCAGTTCGATGCGCGCCACCGGGCACCGCGCCCGCAGCTGTGCCCACTCCGGCGGTGGCTCCAGCGCGGTGGGGTTGGGGAACGGGTAGGGCGGCAGTCCCTCCAGGACCGCAGCCGGGTCGTTGCCTGCGTGCGCTCGGTCGTCGGGCATGTCGGCAGCCTAGGTAAGGCGGTTGACTTAATCAAGACGGCTGTCTTAATCTCGACCGGCCAGCTCCTCGGATCGGAGGGCTCATGCGTGGACTGCCCGGCAAGAGCATCGTCATCGCCGGTGGTGCCAGCGGGATCGGCGCGGCCACGGCCGTCCGGCTCGCCGAAGAAGGCGCCCGCGTCGTCGTCGGAGACATCAACGTCGACGGCGCGCGAGCCACCGTCGAGTCGATCACGGCGTCGGGCGGCGACGCCGTCGCGGTCGAGTTCGACCTCGCCGACGAGACGTCGATCGAGCGGCTGATCCGGAGCGCCCTCGACCGGACCGGCCGCCTCGACGGCGTCTTCAACGTCGGCGCCGACCTCACCCCCGCCACGCTGGGCAACGACGTCGCGCTCGACGGCATGGACGCGGCGATCTGGCGCCGCACGTTCGAAGTGAACCTGATCGGTTTCGCCCGCAGTTGCCGGCTGGCCATCCCGCACCTGCTCGCCGCGGGCGGCGGCGCGATCGTCAACACCTCGTCCGCCGCGGCCTTCGTCGGCGAGGCCGTGCGTCCGGCCTACGCGGCGTCCAAAGCGGGTGTGAACGCGCTGACTCGCCACATCGCGTCCCGGTGGGGCAAGGAAGGGATCCGCTGCAACGGCGTGTCGCCCGGGATGGTCCTCTCCGAGACGGCGCTGGCCACGATGAGCGAAGAATTCCGGGCGGCCGGGCTCGCCGGCAACCGCAGCACCCGCCTCGGCCGGCCCGCCGACCTCGCCGCGGCCGCGGCGTTCCTCCTCAGCGACGACGCCGAATGGGTCAACGGGCAGACCTGGTCCATCGACGGCGGCGGCAGCCTGCACGACTGAACCCGCTGCTTGACGCATGAGCCGGAACAGCAGGGCCGCCTCGGCACCCGTGCTGGACAAGTTCGTCCCGCGGCACAGAAGTAGCCCGGGCCGAGCGGGCCCGCGCGGAAGCCGCCGGGAATCATCTACTCATGCCGACCTCCTCACCTCGGGCGCGGGTCCAGCGGACCGAACGCTGGTTCCTCCGGCGCGGGACCCCGACGATGATCGCCGGGTACGGCTTCACCGAGCACGTCCTGCCCCGGATGCTGCCCGCGCTGGTCTTCGTCACGCTCGCGAGCCTCGCCTGGCTCGTCCCGCTCAAGACCGCCGGTTCGGGGCGCTGGATTCTGCTCGGCGTCGTCGTCGCCGTGACCCTCGCGGCCTGGGTGACGATCTCGCTGTTCGTCCGGCACCTCCCCCGCTTCTCCCGCGCCGCGACCATCGCCATCCTGATCACCTACGCGGCGATGCCGGTCGCCGTCCCGTTGCTGCAGCTCGCCTTCGACGGCGCCATCACCCTCCCGGGCGCCCGCGCGCTGGGCGTCCTCGCGTTCCTCGTGTTCTTCGCCGCCGTCTTCGCGGCCACCTACCTCGCCACCACCTACGGCTTCGGCACCCTCGTGCGCCAAGGCGTCAAGCAGGCGGTCACCGACCTCCGCAACAGCGTGCAGGTCCTCGGCCGGGCCCTGCCGGTCCTGCTCTTCGTCACCCTGTTCCTCTTCTTCACCGGCGAGCTGTGGCAGCTGATGAACCAGCTCGCCTGGTGGCGCCTCGCCCTGGTCGTCGTCCTCTTCGGCGCGGTCACCGTCCTCGCCGCGGCCGCCCGCCTCCGCGAGGAGATCGGCCGGGTCGAACAGGACTTCAGCCCGCCCATGCTGACCGCCGCCTGCGCCGGCACTCCACTCGCCGCCGTCACCATCAACGGCCCCGTCCGCGCGGTCAGCCTCAACGGACGCCAGAAACGCAACCTGCTGCTGATGCTCGCGACCCGCCAGCTCGTCCAGGCCGCGGTCATCGGCCTCGCCTCGTTCGCCTTCTTCGTGCTGCTCGGCGTGATCATCGTGACCCCCGCCACGGCCGAACAGTGGATCGGCGCGGCGCCGGCGATCTCGCCGCTCCTGCCCGGCGTCCCGGTCGCCCTGCTGCGCAACGCCACCCTGCTCGCCGGATTCGGCAGCATGTACTTCGCGGTCACCTCGATGAGCGACACCGAGCACCGCAAACAGTTCTTCGCCCCGATCATCGACGAGATGGAACGCACCCTCGCCGTGCGCGCCGTCTACCTCACCCTCCACCCGGATACCGCGACGTCCACCCGGTCCTGACGACACGATCCGCGAGACGGTCGGCGTGACCGGCGGGAAGCTGCTGTTCGGCGTGTCCTTCGGCTACGCCGATCCCACCGCCGCCATCAACGCGGTCGACGTCGGCCGCGAGTCCATCGCGGAGACGACGCGCTTCCACCGCTGACCGATCGACCCGAGCCGAACTCCCCGCCCGGGCGGCCGCGTCACCCTTCGCGGCGCGCCGTGATCGCCACCGCGTTGGCGCGAATCCGGTCCAGCAACGGGTTCAACACCGCGCAGGACGACGATCCCGCCCAGATCCGCGATCAGGTCCCGGCGAGAAGCCGATCGAGCACCCGGTCGAGACCGAAGACGAACAGCTCGTCGTCCGGCCACCCGGCATCGACGAATCCCGACGTGCTGAGTGTCGGATAGCGCTCGGCGGAATCGAGGATGTACGCGCGGACCTTGGCGATCGCGGCCGGGTCGTCCAGCCGGCGCCAGGTGGCGTCCGCCAGCGACGCGCCGAGCACGAAGCCGGCAAGTGTGCGGGTCGCGGCCGCGAGTTCCAGCCCGGCCAGCCCGGCCTGGACGAGCTTCGCCTGGATGAACTCGGTACGCGCCAGCACGTTGGGGCCGAGGAGCGGGCGGCCGAGCAGAGCGGGCGACCACGGATGGGCGAGCATCGCGGCGCGCCAGCCGACGAGCAGCGTCCGGAGTCCGGCCCGGGGCTCCGAGCCGGACGGGGGTACCGGTACTTCGCCGACGACGTGGTCGAGCGCGAGGTCGAGCAGGTCTTCCTTGGTCGCGACGTGCCAGTAGAGCGCGGTGGAAGTCACCTCGAGCCGTTCGGCGAGCTTGCGCATCGTCAGCCGGTCCGCCCCCGCCGCGTCGAGTTCGGCGATCGCCGCGGTGATGATCCGCTCCAGGGTGAGCGGTGTGTTCCGCCTCGGCGGTCGCGGCGGCTCATCCCGCAGCCAGAGGACGTCGTCGGTCATGGCTGATCACCTTACCCGTCAACACTTGACTTATCGTCGGTAAGTTAATATAACATCGGTAAGTCAAGCCCGTGAGCGATCGAAGGTCAGCCATGAAATCCGAAGCCGTCCCGAACCGGTGGCTCGCGCTCGTCGTCTTGAGCCTGGCGCAGCTGACGGTCATCCTGGACTCCACCATCGTCAACATCGCCCTGCCCACCGCCCAGCACGACCTGGGGTTCTCCGATGACAACCGACAGTGGGTCGTCACCGGCTACGCCCTCGCCTTCGGCAGCCTCCTGCTCCTCGGCGGCCGCCTCGGCGACCTCTACGGCCGCAAACGGCTGTTCGTCATCGGGATGCTCGGCTTCGCGGCCGCCTCCGCCCTCGGCGGCGCCGCGGACGGGTTCACCCTCCTGCTGATCGCCCGCATCGTCCAAGGGGCCTTCGCCGCGATCCTCGCCCCCGCCGCACTGGCCATGGTCTCGGTGACCTTCGCCGACAACGCCGGCGACCGCGGCCGCGCCTTCGGTGTCTTCGGCGCCATCTCCGGCGCCGGCGGCGCACTCGGCCTGCTCCTGGGCGGTGTGCTCACCCAGAACCTGTCCTGGCGCTGGTGCCTCTACGTCAACGTCGTCATCGCCGCGATCGCGATCGCCGGCGCGCTGGTCTTCCTCGTCGACCGCGCCCGGCCGGAACGGACCCGGCTCGACGTCGCGGGCACCGTCCTGGCCCTGCTCGGACTGTTCGGCATCGTCTACGGCCTCGGCAACGCCGCCTCCCGCGGCTGGACCGACCCCTGGACCCTCGGCCCGACCGCGCTCGGCGTACTGCTCGTCATCGCGTTCGTCGTGGTCGAACGCCGGGTCCGGGACCCCTTGCTGCCGCTGTCGGTGGTCTTGGACCGCGACCGCGGCGCGTCCTACCTCACGATCGGCATCTCCGGCACCGGCGGCTTCGCCGTGTTCCTCTTCGTCACCTACTACCTGGCCGACACCCTGAAGTTCACACCGGTGCAGAGCGGCCTGGCGTTCCTGCCCATGGTCGTCCTGGTGATGGCGGGCGCGGTGTTCTCCGGCGCGGTGCTGCTCCCCCGCGTCGGCCCCCGCCCGATCGTGCCGCTCGGCAGCCTCCTCGCCGCGGTGGGCATGGTCCTGCTCACCGGCATCGACGCCGGCTCGACCTACACCGGGGGTGTGCTGCCGGGCCTGCTCGTCATCGGTCTCGGCCTCGGCATGGTCTTCGGCCCGGGCCAGAACGCCGCCACCAGCGGAGTCCGGGCCCACGAAACCGGTGTGGCGTCCGCGATGGCCAACATCACCCAGCAGGTCGGCGGCTCGATCGGGCTGGCCGTGTTCAGCTCCCTCGGCGCGACCGCCACCACGAGCTACCTCACCACCCACGCCGCGACGGCCACCGACCCCGCCACCATCGCGCAGGCGACGTTCGCCGGCTACCACTTCGTGTTCTGGATCGCCGCCGCGCTGTTCCTCGCCGGCGCGCTGCTCTCGGCCGGGCTCCTCCGCAGCGGCCCGCTGGCCGTCGATCCCGACGCCGAACCCGCCCTCGCCCACTGACAGATCCGAGGAGACACGTGTTCACGGACAAAGAAATCGAGTACCTGGCCGATCAGCCGCTGTGCCGGGTGGCCACCGCCCAGCCCGACGGCACCCTCCAGGTCAGCCCGGTCGGTTTCACCTACAACCCCGACACGCAGACGATCGACCTGCTGGGGCTCAACCTCCGCAAGAGCCGCCGGTTCCGCAACGTCGCCGACAACGGCCGCATCGCGCTCGTGATCGACGACGTCCCCAGCACCAACCCGTGGCGAGTCCGGTCCTTGGAGATCCGCGGTCACGCCGAGGCGCTCACCGACGTCGAAACGCCCGGCCACCACGACGACGCGATGATCCGCGTCCACCCCAAGCGCGTCATCGCCATCGGCGTCGAGGACTGGGACGTCGACTACACCCAGCAGACCCCCCACAGCCGCAACGTCTGACAGGAGACGATCACCGTGAAAGCAGTACAGTTCAAGCACTACGGCGGCCCCGAAGTCCTGCAGATCGTGGACCTGCCCGACCCCCACCCGGGCCCCGGCCAAGTCCGGATCAGGGTCCACGCGGCCGGGATCAGCGCCAGCGACACCAAGATCCGCCGCGGCGAACTCAGCTTCGGCGCCACCCTCCCCCAGACCACCGGCGCCGACGTCGCGGGTGTCGTCGACGAGATAGGCGACGGCGTCACCGACGTCGCCGTCGGCGACCGCGTCTTCGGCATCTCCGACGACCAAGCGGCCGCCGCCGAGTTCGCCTTGCTGAGCTTCCGTGCTCCCATCCCGCCGTCGCTCGGGTTCGTCGACGCGGCCGGCATCCCGGTCGCCCTCGAAACCGCCACCCGCGGCCTCGACCAGCTCCACGTCACCGCCGGAACCACCCTGTTCGTCAACGGTGCCTCCGGTGGGATCGGCACGGCGACCGTCCAGCTCGCCGTCGCACGCGGCGCGCGGGTGATCGGCGCCGCCGGCGCCCGCAACAGCGGCTTCCTGAGCATGCTGGGCGCCGAACCGGTGACCTACGGCGACGGCATGACCGACCGCGTCCGCACGCTGGCCCCCGGCGGCGTCGACGTCGCCCTCGACGT
Source organism: Amycolatopsis sp. NBC_01307 (assembly GCF_035975215.1). Classification (NCBI taxonomy): domain Bacteria; kingdom Bacillati; phylum Actinomycetota; class Actinomycetes; order Pseudonocardiales; family Pseudonocardiaceae; genus Amycolatopsis; species Amycolatopsis sp. NBC_01307. The sequence goes on from NZ_CP108403.1 coordinate 3,856,968, forward strand.
GGCCGGCAACGGCGTGCTCCCCGAGCTCATCGACCTCGCCGGCGGTGAGACGAAGAACGTGATCACCCTCGCCGACTTCGCCGGCGCCGAACAGCACGGCGTGCACTTCAGCAACGGATTCGCCGACGGCAACGCCTTCCACGCCCTCGCCACCATCGGCGAGCTGATCGAAGCCGGCCGGTTCTGGCTGCCGGTCGAGCGGACCTTTCCCCTGGCCGACATCGCCGAAGCCCACCGGGCAAGCGAAACGGGCCACGTCCGCGGCCGGCTGGTCCTTACCGCATTCGGCTGACACCAAACCCTGGCTACCTGGAACACCTTGACAAAGCCCGGCTCGAGCCTCCATGGTTAGCTACATGAGTAATGAACCGACGAACCGCCGTGTGCGGTGGTCGGCGTGAAGGACGACGGACGGCCGCTGTTCCTGCAGATCGCCGAGCGGATCGAGAACTCGATCGTCGACGGCAGCCTGCCCGCGGACACGCAGGTGCCCTCCACCAACGAGCTCGCGGCCTTCCACCGGATCAACCCGGCGACCGCGGGCAAGGGCGTCAACCAGCTCGTCGCCGACGGGATCCTCTACAAGAGACGAGGCATCGGCATGTTCGTCGCGACGGACGCCCGCGCGCAGCTGCTGGAGCGGCGCCGCCGGGACTTCACGCGGCAGTTCCTCGCCCCGCTGATGGCGGAGGCGGGCAAGCTCGGCATGGACGCCGAGGAGATCAAGAAGCTGATCGACGTCTGGGAGCCGCAGCGATGAAGGTGGTGCGCACAACCGGGGTGAGCAAGCGCTACGGCCCGCTCGCCGCGCTCGACGGGGTGAGCGTGGAGCTCGCCGGGAACACGATCCACGGCCTGCTGGGCCGCAACGGCGCCGGCAAGACCACGCTGATGCGGATCCTCACCGGGCAGGCCTTCGAAACCGGCGGCACGGTGGAGGTCTTCGGGCAGCACCCATCCGAGAACGCCGACGTGCTTGCGCGGGTCTGCTTCATCAAGGAAAGCCAGCACTACCCGGAGAAGTTCCGCGTCAGGCACGCGCTGTGGGCCGCGCGACTGCTCTACCCGCGCTGGGACGACGCCTACGCCGCGGCGCTGCTGACGGACTTCGCTGTCCCAGCGGGAAGCAGGATCGGGAAGCTCTCGCGCGGGCAGCTCTCGGCGGTCGGGGTGATCATCGGGCTGGCTTCGCGGGCCCCGCTGACCCTGTTCGACGAGCCCTACCTCGGCCTCGACGCCGTCGCGCGCCAGCTGTTCTACGACCGGCTGCTCGCCGACTTCGCCGAGCACCCGCGCACGATCGTGCTCTCCACACACTTGATCGACGAAGTCAGCGACCTGATCGAACACGTCGTCCTGCTCGACCGGGGCCGGGTCCTCATCGACACCGACGCGGAGACGCTGCGCGGCGAGGCCGTCGCGGTGACCGGGCCCGCCGAGGCCGTCGAGCGCTTCGCCGCCGGCCACCGGGAACTGCACCGCGAACGGTTCGGCGGCACCCTGCGCGTCACCCTCACCGGGGCCCGGGACCGGTACGAGCCCGGGCTGGACTTCGAGCCGGTTTCGTTGCAGCAGCTGGTCGTCCGCACCACCCAAGGCCACGGCGGGCCGGTCGCCGCCGGGAAGGAATCCTGATGACACGCGTGCTCGACGTCGCGCGGATCCAGCTGGTCAACTGGCCGGTCCTGCTCGCCTACCCACTGGGTCTGCTGGCCGTGCTGCCGCTGCTGGGCTGGGGCATCGACGTCTCCAACGGCGAAGGCGCGTTCGGCGCGCACGAGATCTACCTGCTGCCGGCCCTGTGGGGCGTGGTCGCCCCCGCGCACCTGCAGTCGATGACACAGGTGTTCCCGTTCGCGCTGGGGCTCGGCGTGACCCGCCGGGCGTTCGCCGCGGCCACCGCACTGGTCGTCGTCGGCCAGACGCTGCTCGTCGGGCTCGTGATGGTGGTGCTCGACGTCGTCGAGCGGTCGACCGGCGGCTGGGGCCGGGAGGCGCGGATCTTCGGGCTGGACGTGCTGGGCCAGCACGGCCCGTTCGCGCTGTGGTTCGTCTACAGTGGACCGCTGGTCGCGGTGTCCGCGATCGGGGTGCTGGCGGGCGTGGTGTTCCAGCGCTGGCGGCAGACGGGGATCTACCTCGGACTCGCCGGGGCCGCCGCGCTGCTCGCCGGGATCAAGCTCCTGGCGTCGCAGCGGAGCTGGTGGCCCGCGATCGGCGACTTCCTCGGCGGGCAGCCGTCGTTCGCGCTGTACACGGCCTACCCGCTGGTGTTCGCGCTGGCCCTCGGCGCCACGGCGTGGCTGGTGCTCCGGCGCGCGACCGCCTGAAGGTCAGTCCTGGGTCGCCTGGCGCGCAAGGTTGTCGACGGCGGAAGCGGTCGCCGTCACGACGCCGGCTGTCTCCGGAGACAGGCCATGGCGCCGCGCAATCCAGGCGACATCGTTGTACGTCACCCGGGTCTGGCCGTGCTCATCCTCCCAGACGAGGAACTTCAGCGGCAGGTCGATGCCGGCGACCTGGTTCTCCTGCATGAGCTGGGTGCCGCCGCGCGGGTTGCCGAAGATGAGCAGGAAGGTCGGACGGAGGTCCAGGTCGACCTCGCGGGCGTTGCGCGCGTGGTCGACCCGGGCGAACACGACGAGCCCGGCGGTGGCGATGGCCCGCTCGAGCCGGTCGATGGTCGCGTCCACCGGCCACTTGCTCTCGACGGTCACCAAGCCCTGCTGATCCACGCGGTCTCCTCGGCTGAGCGGGCCGGACGCTCACTCCGTACCAGCGTACTGGGCGCGGACACCGGAGCGGGACAGGTGAACCACCGTTGTGGACATTGCCCCCGATCCTCGCCATGATCTCCGCCATGGTGACGAAAACCCCCAGAAATGTGACTATTCAGGCGATTGCTGTCACAGTGATGGCCGCCGCTCTGACCGTTTCCTGCGCCGCGAAATCGTCGAATGTCGCCGGGCAGCCCATTCCCGCGACCACCACTTCGGCATCGGTCAGCAGCGCGAACACAGCCGCCGCCGATGCGAAGTCCGGCGCGCCGACCGCGGAACAGGCACTCGCCCAGTGGATCGGCGCGGTCGTCTCCGGCGACTTCGACCAGGCGTGCTCCGTCATGGCCGATGCCGAACAAACCCCACCGAAGGTCTTCTCCCCCGAAACGTGCGCCGGCCAAGACGAAACGATGAAGTCGGTGCGCAAGGTACTCGACGGGTTGCGCACCGCCTTCACCCCGGACAACGCGGCGAACCCGCCCAAGGTCGAGGTCGCGGGCCCGGCCGCCACCGGCGACTCGGCGAAGATCGCCGCCGACAAGATATCGGTCGACGGGAAGACCCTCGACGACATCGTCCTGTCCCACTCCACCGGCGTGCAACCGGGCCAGACGAACATGACCTTCAGCCTGCAGAAACTCGATGAGGCTTGGTACGTCACGAACTTCGACCTGAAGATCTGATCCAGGCCTTGGCCGCCCGGTTACCGGGGTGACGGCCGGAAGGTCTTCCGAATACCTCGACGCGTCAGGTGTCCGCTGCCAGCCGCTCCCGCAACTGCGCCCGCGAAGTGACGCCGAGTTTCGGGAAGACCCGGTACAAGTGCGACCCGACTGTGCGCGCGGAGAGGAACAGCCGCTCGCCGATCTCCTTGTTGCTCAAGCCTTTCGCCGCCAGCTCGACGATCACCTGCTGCTGCGGCGTCAGTTCCAGCAGCGCCGTCGGCCCGGCGGGCTCCGCCCGGACGCCGGCCGCGCGCAGCTCGGCGACCGTGCGTTCGGCCCACGGCCGGGACCCGAGCCGGCGGAACGTCTCCAGTGCCGATCGCAGCGGCAGCCGGGCGTCGGCACGTCGGCCGCGTCTGCGCAGCCACTCGCCGTAGTCCAGCTGGGTCGCGGCCTGCTCGAACGGCCACGGCCCGGAGTCCGCGAGCGCCGTCCGGAACAGGTCCTCGGCCTCGTCCGGCGCGGCCAGCGCGCGGGCGCGAGCCACCAGGTTGCGTTGCCGCCGCGTCGCCGGGGTGACCCGGTCGACGAGGTGCGCCACGGGGTGGCCGGTGCGCGCCGCGGCGGCCGCGAGATCGGCGATGGCCAGCGGCGTCACGTGGTAGTGCACCGGCCGGCCGGCCGCGTCGAACAGCATGCGGAGCTGGTCGTACGCCGTCTCGAAGTCGCCCTCGGCGGTGGCGGCCAGGCCCAGCGCCCACCGACCGCGCGCGATCACCGACGCGCTCGCGTCCGGGGTGACGGCGGCCAGCGCGGCGGTGGCGAGTTCCCGGGCCTGGACGACGTCGCCCTGCAGCGCGAGGACCGTGGCGTCGAGGGTCTGGGCCGCCGCGGCGGTGTGCGGCAGGTCGCCGTCGGCCGCGCTCCGGGCCGAAGCGGCCGCGACCAGCCGGGCCGGCGCCCACCGCCCGGACTCCAGGTACGCCCAGCCCGCCGCGCAGCGCAGGACGTCCGGCAGCTCGGCGAGGTCCGCGGCCCGCTCGAAGCCCGCCACGGCAAGCGAAGTCTCGTCCAGCAGCCAGGCCATCGTGGCGTGGGCGATCAGCTGGTCCGGCCGGGACGGCGGGTCGGGGAGCCCGGCGGCCGACGCCGGGTCCGTCAGCGTCCGTGCCCACAGCGAACGGGCGACGACGCCCTCGCGACGGCCCGTGTAGTAGGCGACGACGGCGGCGCTGTCCATCGCTTCCCCGGCCAGCGGCTCGGGGAGGTTCGCGGCCGCGTCGAGCAGGTGCCGCAGCGCGGCGTCACGGCGCGGGGTGAGAGCCAAGGCCTGGCCTCGCCGGAGGGCGGTCTCGCCGTTCAGCGCGGGATCCTCGACGCGGCCCAGCAGCTCCAGGCCCTGTCCCGGGTAGCCACCGAGGATCGCCAGCTCGGCCGCGCGCAGCAACCGCCGATCGCCACCGGCGCGGTCCAGCAGCCGAGCCGCCGTGCCGTACGCCCCGCGCCGGACGGCCTGCCCGGCCTGCTCGTCCAGCTCCGCCGCCGTCAGCTCGGGCACCGCGACGGCCACGTCCGCCGGCGGCCCGACTTCGAGGCGCGGCAGGCCGAAGTGCGCCTGGTGGCTCGCGCCGAGCAAGGCGACGGGTTCGCCGTCCAGGCGGCGGGCCACGAACGTGAGCACCCGCAGCGAATCCGGGTCGAGCCACTGCAGGTCGTCGACGACCAGCAGCACCGGCCCGAGCTCGGAAAGCAGGGTCAGCACGGCGATGCCCAGCAGCAGCCGGTCGGGGCCACCGTCGCCGGTGAGCACGCCCAGGGCGGCCCGCTGCCGCGCGGGGAGGACGTCGGCGCGGTCCAGCACGGGCCGCAGCAGCTGGTGCAGGCCGGCGAACGGGATGTCCGTCTCGAGCCGGTGCCCGGACGCCCGCAGGACCAGGCCGCCGGCCTCGGCCGCGGCGTCGTCCAGGCGGGCGGTCTTGCCGGTTCCCGGGCCGCCGATCAGGATCAGGGCCTGCCCTCCGGTGACGAGGCTCACCCGGCGAACCTACCCGATGCAGTCAGGTGACGGATTCGGCGAGCGCCGCGCCGGGCCACGATCGAGGCATGCCCGAAATCACCCGAGTGCCGGAGAAGGAGTGGCCGACCCGGCCGCCCACCGCGATGTTCGCCGACCTGCCACAGTCCTTCTGGGACGCCCGCCCGCACCTGTGGGACCCGGCCGGCGGCCGGCTCGTCAGCCGCACCCACACCTGGGTCGTCCGCGTGAACGGCTTGGTCGTGCTGGTCGACACGGGCATCGGCGACGGCAAGGACCGGCCGGGGATGCCCGCTTTCCACCGGCTCGACACCGGCTTCCCGGCCCGGCTGGCCGAAGCGGGCGTCGAAGCCGGTGACGTCGACGTCGTCGTCAACACCCACCTGCACGCCGACCACGTGGGCTGGAACACCACCTTGGCCGACGGCGAATGGGTTCCGACGTTCCCGAGCGCGACCTACCTGTTCCCCGCGGCCGACTACGAGCACTTCCGCGGCGATCCGGTGCTCGCCGACAGCGTCCAGCCGGTGATCGACGCGGGGCAGGCCGTGCTCTGGCGCGACGGCCACCGCATCGCCGACGACCTGGTGCTCGAACCGGCTCCCGGGCACACCCCGGGCTCCAGCGTGCTCAAGCTGCGCGAGGACGCCGTGTTCGTCGGCGATCTGCTGCACAACCCGGCCCAGGCACTGGAACCGGACAGCAACAGCATGTTCTGCCTCGACGCGGCTGAGGCCAGGTCCGCACGTCGGCGTGTCCTGGGCTGGGCGGCCGACCACGACGCGCTGGTGCTGCCCGCGCACTTCGAGGGCGGTCCCGTCGTCCGGGAAGGAGCGGGCTTTGCGTTCGCCTGAGCTGCTGGGCCGCCACGAGAACGGCGTGTGGATCTACCAGGGCATCCCGTACGCGACGCTCGAGGACCGCTTCGGCCCGCCGCAGCCGCCGCCGCCGGGTTTCCGGGACGCCACCACGCCGGGGCCGACCGCGCCACAGGAGACGCGGTCGTTCCCCGGCACGGACCTCGCGGCGATCCTCGGCCCCGGCTGGGAGCCGGGGCCCGACTACCTGACCGTGAACGTGTGGACCCCGGACTCCCCCGCCCGGGACCTCCCGGTCATGGTGTTCGTGCACGGCGGCGGGTTCCTCAGCGGATCCGGCCACGCCCCGATGTACGACGGCACGACCTTCGCCCGCGACGGCGTCGTGCTCGTGACGCTCAACTACCGCCTGGGCGCCGTCGGCTGGCTCGACCTGCCCGACGCGCCCCGCAACCGCGGGCTCCTCGACGTCCTGGCGGCGCTGCGCTGGGTCCGGGCGCACATCGCGGGGTTCGGCGGCGATCCGGGCAACGTCACGCTGTTCGGCCAGTCCGCGGGCGCGATGCTGATCGCCGCGCTGCTGGCCACGCCCGAAGCGGACGGCCTGGTGCACCGCGCGATCTCCCAAAGCGGCGGAGCGCACGTGTTCAGCCCGGCCCAGGCCGAGCGGGTGACCGCGGCGCTGGCGGCGAAACTGGACGTGGCCCCGACAGCACGCGCGTTCGCCGGGATCGGTGACGCCGACCTGGTCCGGGCCGGGGCCGAGCTGCGCGTCGACACGCGGTACGACCGCTCACTCGGGGTCAGCCCGTTCAAGCCGGTGGTGGACGGCGCCCTGGAGCTCGCGCCGGTCGATTTTGTCCTCGGCACCAACGCGAACGAGGCCGACCTGTACGTCTTCGAGCCGGTCACCGACGCCGACGTCCTCGCGGCCGCGACCCGGCGGCACCCGGAACCGGAGCAGCTGGCCGCGAGCTACCAGGCCCGCTTCGCGCGCCCGGCCGACCAGTGGTCGGCCCTGGTGACCGAGCAGTTCGAGACCGGCTCCACGCAGCTGGCCGGGGCGCACCGGGGGCGGGTGTGGACCTACCGGTTCGGCCGCGACGGCGGGGCACCGCACTGCGCCGAGCTGCCGTTCGTGTTCGGGCCCGGTCCCCTCCACGACGCGTGGGTCGCGTTCGCCACGACCGGCGATCCCGGATGGGCACCACACCCGGCGACCAAGCGGTTCTCGATCGCCGCGCACGAGCCGGGCCGGCCGGCGACCCGGTGCTGACCCTGGGCCACGGCCACCTCACAACCCGCCCCGCCCGCTCAGAAGCGGGTATCGCGGCCGCTTCGGCTCGGCGGCGTGTGAACGGTTCAGGCTTGGTGCCGTTCGTGTCCGCTCTCACGCCGCTCCGCCGAAGAACCCCTTGCTACCACTCACGAGCGGCGCGAAGGTGTCAGCCGTGCGACGCGACCGCTTTCGGTTTGCCGGCGAGGAAGTTCTCCAAGATCTCGGTGAATCGGGCCGGCTGTTCCTCGGCGACGTAATGTCCGCAATCGTCGATGACCACCTCGGTGACGTCGTCGGCCGCCAGTCGCATCGTGTCGGCTACCAGAGCGCCGCAGTACTGGGCGCCGCCGATGGCCAGCACCGGCGTTGTCAGCCGGGTTTTCTTGCGCTGCTCGTTCTGCGCGATCGTCTCGTCCAACGCCCGGTAGTACCCGAAACTCGCCCGCAGGCCGCGCGGATCCGCGACGATCGCGTCGACGTAGACGTCGACGGCGTAGGCGGGGATCGTGGCCGGGGTGGCGCCCTTCGTGGCGAACTGGTGGCCGAAGAAGAGCGGCTCCCGTCCCCGGACCAGTTCCTCGTTGAGGTCGGTGAGCCGGTTGAAGCCGAAGTGCCAGAGCCGCTGGTTGGCCGCGGCCGTGCCGAAGACCGGCGGGGCCGGCGAGAGGCCGGGGATGATCGCGTCGACGACGGTGAGCCGGCCCACCCGCTCGGGGTGGTCGGCGGCGAGGGCGTATCCGGTCCACATGCCGACGTCGTGGCCGACGACGTCGAACCGGTCGTGCCCGAGCGCGGCCATCAGCGCGACCAGATCGGCGGCCAGCGTGCCGGTGTCGTAACCGTCGTCGGGCTTGTCGGAGAGCCCGGCCCCGCGCGAGTCGACGGCGACGACGGTGTGCTCGCGGGCGAGCGCGGGCATCACTTCCCGCCAGGCGTACCAGGTCTGGGGCCAGCCGCCGACCAGCAGCAGCGGCGGGCCGTCCCCGCCGGTGACCGCGTGCAGCCGCAACCCGTCCAGCTCCACGAGCCGGCTGGTGAAGACGTCGGTGAATCCCGCGGGCAGCCGCAGCGAGTTCAAGTGTGTCGTGGCGGCGGCCGGGCTCATCTTGGAACGATCGGTGCAACTTGTCATGCCGGTGACCATACGCATCTTGAACCGATCGGTGCAAGATGTGTAGGCTGACCAACCATGGCGGGCCGCAAGCAATTCGACGTGGACGAGGCGTTGCGACGCGCGATGCACGTCTTCTGGCGCTGGGGTTATTCGGAAGCCTCGATCGACCGCCTGACCGAGGGCACGGGCCTGGGCCGGAGTTCGCTCTACAGCACCTTCGGCGACAAGAGCACCCTCTTCCGGAAGGGCCTCGAGCGGTACGCGCAGACCTACCACCCGCTGTACGGCCGGGCACTGGCCGGCCCCCACCCGAGCCCGAGCGCCGTCGTGGCCGCCTACCTGCAGGTCACCCTGAACCGCATCGCCGACCCGACGGTCCCGGACGGCTGCCTGATCACGATGTCGGCAGCGCAGTTCCCGGCCCTCGACGCGGAGAGCCAGGCGATGGTCCGCGCCATGATCGACGGTTTGCGGGCGATGCTGGAGCAGGCGATGCTCGCGGCGGGGGCCGACGAGCAGGAGGCGGCGGAGCTGGCGTTGTGCGCGCTCGCGACGAACAAATCCCTGGCCGTGTTGAGCCGTGCCGGCTTCTCGAGCGAAGACCTGGCGACGGTTGCCGCGGGCGCCGCTCGTCTCCCCGGGAGAGCAGGGGCCGGTCCCGGCCGTTCCGGATCAGGGGAGGATGTCAGGCGGTAGCCGGGATGACGACGACCTTGCCGTGCACCGCGCCCTCGGCGGCCCGTGCGTGCAGTGCCGGCAGCTCGGACAGCGGCACCCGCTCGGCGACGTCGACACGCAGCTCGCCGCGGTCGACCAGCGCCACCAGCTTCGCCAGCTGCCCGGCGTCGCTGCGGACGAACAGGTCGATGCCGCGCACGCCGCGTTCCTCATCGGCGGGAGCGGGCATCCACACCGTCGTGTTCACCACGACCCCGCCCGGCTTGACCAGCGTGACGAGCGCGGCCAGCTCCGCCGGGTCGACCGGTGCGAGGTTGAGCACGACGTCGACCGGCTCGGTCACCGCCGCGGTCACCCCGGTGGTGGTGTGGTCGACGACTTCGTCGGCGCCGGCCGCCTTGACCGCGTCGCCGCTGCGCGGGCTCGCCGTGGCGATGACGTGGGCTCCGGCGCCCTTGGCCAGCTGCACGGCGTAACCCCCGACCGCGCCACCGGCGCCGTTGATCAGCACGCGCTGCCCGGACTTCAGTTCGCCGTGGTCGAACAGCGCCTGCCACGCGGTCAGCCCCACCAGCGGCAGCGCGGCCGCGTCGGCGAGCGGGACGCCCTTCGGTGCGGGCGTGAGGACCCCGGCCGGCGCGAGGACGTACTCCGCGGCGGCGCCGTCGCCGTCCATCGGCAGGAACCCGACGACCTCGTCGCCGGCCCGGACGCCGGTTACGCCCTCGCCCAGCGCGTCGACCGTGCCGGCGACGTCGATGCCAGGCGTGTGGGGCAGCTCCACCGGGATGGGGCCCTGCATGAAGCCGCCGCGGATGTTGCCGTCGACGGAGTTGAACGACGTCGCGGCGACCCGGAGCCGGACCTGCCCGGCGCCGGGAACCGGCTGCTCCGCGTCTTCGTAGCGCAGGACGTCGGGGGCGCCGTACTCGTGGAAACGCACTGCCTTCATCGGAGTTCTCACCTTTGCTGGGTCCGGTGTTCCTTGATCCACACGGACCTCAGGATCGTGGCAACGGGGCCGGTCAGCCTGGGCCGGTTTGGCCCACCTTGACCACGGCCGGCCCGCCCGAGGTGCGGACGACCTCGTCGAGCCGGGCCGCGTCGGCCGAACCCGGTACCGCGGTGAGGACCACCGCCATCAGGCCGTCGCCGGGCACCTCGAGCAGGGCGCCGTCGAGCGTGATGCCGCCGCCGTCCGGGTGCCGGAACACCGCCCGGTTCTCGTAGGCGGAGACGGTCTTCGGCGTGCGCCACAGGGTGTCGAACGGACGGCTGGTGCTCCGCAGCTCGTCGACCAGCTCGGCGAGCGCCGCGTCGGCCGGGTACCGCAGGTACGTGTCACGCAGCCGGGCGGCGAGCACGGCCCGGAAACCGGCCTGGTGCTCCTCGGCGCGAGCGATCTCCTCGCGCGCGTCGCAGAACGTGCGCCACGCGACGTTCCAGTCCCGGGCGGACCCGGCCGCCGCCCCGCCGCCGAGCGCCATCCACGCACCGTTGACGGCGACGACGTTCCACGCCGCGTCGGTCAGGAACGCGGGGGTGCCGGCGAACCGCTCCAGGAGCCGCAACGCCGCCGCCCCGGCTTCGCGCGGCACCTGGCCGTCGACCGCGGCGTACCCGGCGAGTGCGCAGAGCCGCTCGTAGTCCGCCCGGCCGACCCGCAGCGCGCGGGCGATGGCGGTCACCACGCCGGCCGACGGATGACGCCGGCCCTGCTCCAACCGCCGGATGTAGTCCGCGGACACCCCGGCCAGCTCGGCCAGCTCCTCCCGGCGCAGTCCGCGGACCCGCCGCCCGTTGGTCCGCAGTCCGCCGACCGGCAGCCCGGCGGCCGCGGGCTCGGTGTGCTCGCGCAACCAGCGGACCGCGGCGCCCAGATCGGACAGGGACATGGCCCAAGTCTGCACCAGCGGGTGACCAGCCTGCTCCGGCACGCGGTCGAGCAGCAGCTGCGCGAGGCCTCAGCTGCGTGCAGTTCCGGCTGCCGGCCCGCCTCGGCGACTCGCCGGCGGGCAGCCACCGCATGACCGACGGCGTCGTCCAGGTTTCACAAGAACTGAGTGCGAGAGGGCTGCGCGTCGGTCAGCTCGGTCGTTCGCCCGCGGCGCGCAGTGCGTACCGGCGCTCGGCGTAGGCGAGGTCGTCACGCCACAGCCGTTTCGCCGTGTGGCGCATGAGCGGGCGGATCGCCGGGGCCAGTTTCGTGGCCACGGTGAAGCCGGGGCGCTCGGACGCGGCGATCGTCGCTTCGATCACCGCCGTTCGCGGACGGCCGTCGAGCCCGGGGCCGAGGGGTGTCGCGTGGGTCTCGACGACGCTCCCGGTGCCTTCGCCCGCCACGATGCGCATCACGACCGTCCGCGGCTCGGGGCAGGTGAACTCCGCGAGCACCGGGACTCCCCAGTGTCCGGCGAGGCGGAAGGTGACTTCGACCAGGAACCGGTCCTCGTCATCGGGGACGTCGGTGCCCTGGGGCGCCTCCAGCACGCGCAGACGGGTGAACGAGTAGGGATGGAACCACGCGCCGTGCCAGGGGTCGAGCCGGTTGGCCACGACGTCCTCGGGCTCGCAGATCCCGGTCACGGTGGCGACGGCGTCGATGCCGGCGGCGCCGGCCGGCCGGACGGGAACCACCGGCCGGTCGGACGGCTGTTCGCGCCCGGCCGAGTCGAGCCGGGCCCACACGAGCACGCCGTCGTCGTGCGCCGGGACGGGCGCCCAGGCGCCGCGGCTATCGCCGTCGAGCCGGAGACCGTGCCACCGGCAGACCAGCCCACCCCGGTCGACGCGGGCCTCGGCCAGCGGCGCGCCCAGGTGCGGGCAGGCGCCGGGCCCGATGCGGACGCTGCCGTCCTCCTTGCGCCACGCGACGAGTTCCCGCCCGGCGATCGTCACGCCGAAGGGCCGGTCGGTCCGCACCGATCGGCTCGCCCCCACGACGAACCAGTTGCCGGACGGCCGCGCGGACGCGCGCTTGCCCGCCGCCTCGATCACCGCGGGCGGGCAGTCGCGGTAGGTCGGTTCCTGTCGCGCCCAAGGTGGTTCACGGAAGGGTTGGACTGGCCACCGGCTCGGCCACCGCCGGATGATTCGCTGGGTGACGCTCACCAGGCCATCGTGACCGACGCGCATCGATCCCGCAAACGCGCCGGCGATTCGCGCGCTTCGCCACGAGTCGCGGGTTTATCCGCTCCCTGTCAGGGTAAAGCCAGCGAGAACCCCTGTGGACGGTGGCAGTGCCGACATCGATCACGCAGCTGCTGCGCCCGGCGGAAGAAGGAACCCGGATGACCGTGATCCCCCACACCGCCACCGCGCCCGCGGTTTGGCTGGACGCCCTGCGCCACCGCTGCGCGGCCGACGTCCACCGCTTCGTCACCGAAAGGGCCGGGGAACACTTCACCGGCTGGGCCGCCGAGACGCCGGCCGCCACCGCGTTGCCGGAGTTCGTGGCGGGCGGCAAGTTCCTCCGGCCCCTGTTCGCCTACGCCGGCTGGCGCTGCGGAGAAGGCGAGAACGACGCCGCACTGCGCGCCGTGGCGAGCCTCGAACTGCTGCACTGCTTCGCGTTGGCTCAAGACGACGTCATGGACGGCTCGGCGCGGCGGCGCGGCCGGCCCGCGCTGCACGTGTCCTTCGCCCGGTGGCACGAATCCGCCGGTCTCGGCGGTTCCGCCGCGCGGTTCGGCGAATCGGCGGCGATCCTGGCCGGTGACCTGTTCCTCGTCTGGTCCGAACAGATGCTGCGGGAGAGCGGCTTGGGGGCCGACGTGCTGGCCCGCGGCTGGCCGGTGCACGACCACCTGCGGTCGGAGCTGGCCGTGGGCCAGCTCGGCGACCTGATCAACGACGCCCGCACCCTGCCGTCGTGGTCCGACGTGCTCGACGTGATCCGCCGCAAGTCCGGCAACTACACCGTCCGCCGCCCGCTCGAGTTCGGCGCCGCCCTGGCCGGCTGCGACACCGACGTCATCGACGTTCTCGGCACCTACGGTGAGCTGATCGGCGAGGCCTTCCAGTTCCGCGACGACCTGCTGGGCGTCTTCGGCGACCCGGCCGTCACCGGCAAGCCCGCGGGCGACGACCTGCGCGAGCGCAAGGCGTCCAGCGTCGTCGTGCTCGCCGCGGAACTGGCCGGCGACCGGCAGCGCCGGGAACTGGACGACCTGCTCGCCGCCGACGCCGTCGACCCGGCCGCCGTCGCACGCTGGCAGCGCCTGATCACCGCCACCGGCGCGCGTGACCAGCTGGAGAAGCTCATCGACGACCGGGTCCACCGCGCGCTCGAAGCGATCGACCTCGCCGGCCTGCCGGACCGGCCGGCCGCCGCGCTGACCGCGCTGGCGGTCCGCTGCACCGAGCGGGTCCGATGAGGACGGTGACCGGCCGCACCGACCGGATCGTGGTCGTCGGCGCCGGGCTGGCCGGGTTGTCCGCGGCCCTGCACCTCGCCGGGCGGGGACGCTCGGTCGTCGTGGTCGAACGCGATCCCGGCCCGGGCGGGCGCGCCGGGCGCGTGGTCCGCGACGGCTACCACCTCGACACGGGGCCGACGGTGCTGACCATGCCGTCGATCCTCGCCGACACCTTCGCGGCGGTGGGCGCCGACCTGACCGCACACGTGCGGCTGACCCGGCTCGACCCGGCCTACACCGCGCGGTTCGCCGACGGTTCGGTCCTACCCGTGCACTCCGACGCGGACCGGATGACCGAGGCCGTCCGGGCTTTCGCCGGGCCGGCCGAGGCGGCGGGGTACCTCAGGTTGCGGAGCTGGCTGACCCGGTTGTACCGCACGGAGTTCGACCGGTTCGTCGCCGGCAACACCGACTCGCCACTCGGCCTGCTCTCCCCCGACCTCGCGCGGCTGGTGGCCATGGGCGGGTTCCGGCGGCTGGACTCCCGGATCGGCTCCTTCCTGCGCGACGAACGCCTCAAGCGGGTCTTCACCTTCCAGGCGCTCTACGCGGGAGAGTCGCCGATGCGGGCGCTCGCGCTGTACGCGGTCATCTCCTACATGGACACCGTGGGTGGCGTGTACTTCCCCGAGGGCGGCATGGCCGCCGTGCCCCGGGCGATGGCGAACGCCGCCGCCGACGCCGGGGTGGAGTTCCGGTTCGGCGTGTCCGTGACGTCGCTGGAGCGCCGGGGGTCCCGGATCACCGGCGTCCGCACCGCCGACGGGGACCGGATCGGCTGCGACGCGCTCGTCCTGACCACCGAACCCCACCGGAGCTACGAGCTGCTCGGCCGCGTGCCGCGCCGGCCGGTTCCGCTGCGTGCCGCGCCGTCGGCCGTGGTGCTGCACGCCGGTGGCCCCGGCGACTGGCCGGTCGGGCACCACACGATCTCCTTCGGTGAGGGCTGGACGTCGACGTTCCGCGAGCTGATCACGGACGGGCGCACGATGAGCGACCCGTCTCTGCTGATCACCCGCCCGAGCGCCACCGACCCCGCACTCGCCCCGGCCGGGCGGCAGCTGTTCTCGATCCTGGCGCCGGTACCGAACCTCCGGCGGCTGCCGCGGGACTGGGACAGCGACGCCGGCCCGTACGCCGAGGAGATCCTCGACCACGTCCGCGCCCGCCTGCTGCCCGGTTTCACACCCGAGATGTCGTACACCCTGAGCCCGGCCGACTGGCGGCGTCGCGACATGGTGGCCGGCACGCCGTTCAGCTACGCGCACTCGTTCGTCCAAACCGGACCGTTCCGTCCGCGGAACCTGCCCCCGGGAACGGAAAACGTCGTGCTCGCCGGCGGCGGGACCGTGCCGGGGGTCGGTGTTCCCACGGTGCTGATCTCCGGCAGGCTGGCCGCCGACCGGATCACCGGGACTCCGCGGGCCACCACCGGCACCGTCGATCTCGCCTCGGAGGCGGCCCGATGACGCGCCGCGAACTCGACGCCGCCGGCATCACCGAGCCGGACCTCCGCCGCGCCTACGGGCGCTGCCGCGAGATCAACGCCCGGCACGGCCGGACCTACTTCCTCGCCACCCGCATGCTCTCCCCCGCCCAGCGACCGGCCGTCCACGCGCTCTACGGGTTCGCCCGCCGCGTCGACGACCTGGTCGACGAACCGCAGCCCGGCGCCACCCCGGACGGTCTCACGGCCACGCTGCACGACGTCGAACGGAAGTTCCTCGCCGACCTCGCCGCCGGGCGCAGCGAGGACACGCTGCACACCGCCGTGATCGACACCGCGACCCGCTACGACATCGCGGACTCGTACTTCCGCGCCTTCTTCGCCTCCATGCGGATGGACCTCACCGTCACGGGCTACCCGACCCGGGCCGCCCTCGACGAGTACGTGCACGGTTCGGCCGAGGTCATCGGCCTGCAGATGCTGCCCGTCCTCGGCACCGTCGTGGCCGCGGCGGAAGCGGCGCCGCACGCCGCCGCGCTCGGCAAGGCGTTCCAGCTGACGAACTTCCTGCGCGACGTCGCCGAGGACCTCGACCGGGGCCGCGTGTACCTGCCGGCGGACGAACTCGCCGCGGCCGGCGTCGACCGCGACCGCCTCGCCTGGTGCGCCACCACCCGGCGGATCGATCCCCCGGTCCGGCGGGCGCTCGCCGACCAGGTCGCGCGAACCCGCCGGATCTACGCCGATGCGCGGCCCGGCATCGGCATGCTGCACCCGGCGTCCAGGCCCTGCGTGTGGACGGCGTTCACGCTCTACGGCGGCATCCTCGACCGCATCGAGGCCGCCGGGTACAACGTCTTCGCCGGACGCGCCCGGGTGCCGCGGCACCAGCGCCTGTTCGCCGCCTGCGACGCTCTCGTGCGAGCCCGGTGGGCGCGGCACCGGCACCCGGTGGCGGTGGGCTGAGGTGGGCAAGGTGGAGTACCTGCTCGTCCTCGGCGCCTGCGTCGTCGCGACGCTGCCGCTGGAACTGGCCGGGGCCCGGGTCTACCGCAGGCCGCGGCGGCTGGCGCGGGCGGTGCTGCCGGTCGCCGCGGTGTTCCTGGTCTGGGACGCGATCGCGATCGCCACGGGCGTGTGGGACTTCGACCCGGCCTTCGTCACCGGTCTCCGGGCCCCGCTGGGCATCCCGCTGGAAGAGGTGCTGTTCTTCGTCGTCGTCCCGGTCTGCGGGCTGCTGACCTACGAAGCGGTGCAGCTGACCGGAAGCCTGCTCGGCCGGCTCCTGCGCAACCGGCACCGGGTGTCCCGCTGATGCCGTGGGGCTACACGGTTCCCGCGGTCGCCGCCGTGCTCGCCGTGGTCGTGCTGGAGCTGCTGGTGCTGCGCACCGGGCTGCTCCGGCGGCCCGCCTACTGGGTCACGATGGCCATCGTGACCGCCTTCCAGGTCCCGGTCGACGGCTGGCTCACCAAGCTGTCCGCACCGATCGTCCGGTACGCCCCCGGTGAAATCACCGGCTGGCGGTTCCCCTGGGACATCCCCGTCGAAGACTTCCTCTTCGGCTACGCCATGGTCACCGCGGTCCTGCTGCTGTGGGAACGCGGGAAGTCCCGAAAGGACACTGCATGAACCCGCTGCCGGGCAACGGTCTTCCCCGCGCCGAGGTACCCGCCGCGTTCGACGCCGGGGCCGCCGCCTACGACCGGCTCGTCGGCGCCAACCCGGGCTACCACCGCCACCTGCGCATCTCCGCGCGGCGGCTCGGGCTGCCCGGCCGCGGCGCCGGGGCGCGTGTGCTCGACGCGGGCTGCGGCACCGGCGCGTCGACCGCGGCGCTGCTCGCCGCCGCGCCGCACGCGCGCGTCACCGCCATCGACGCGTCCGCCGCGATGCTCGCCCAGGCCCGCGCGAAGACGTGGCCGGAATCGGTCGAGTTCCACCACACCCCCGTCGAGGAGCTGGCGGGGGTCCACGGCCCGTTCGACGCGGTCTTCGCGGCGTACCTCCTGCGCAACCTCGCCGATCCCGACGCGCAGCTGAAGACCTTGCACGGCCTGCTGCGCCCGGGCGGCCGCATCGCGGTGCACGAGTACTCGGTGCGGGACTCCCGGCGCGCCCGCTGGGTCTGGAACGCGGTGTGCGGCGCGATCGTGATCCCCGCGGGCCGGCTCGCGACCGGCGACGCCACGCTGTACCGGCACCTGCGCCGCAGCGTGCTGGCCTTCGACGGCGTGGGTGAGCTCTGCGCCCGCCTCGCCGACGCCGGGTTCACCGACGTCCGCACCGGCACGATGACGGGCTGGCAGCGCGGGATCGTCCACACCGTGCTGGGGACCCGCGCGTGATCCCGGGCCGCGACCGCCGGCTGGAGACGTACCCGGCCCACGGCGGGCTCCCCGACGCCGGCCTCCTCGGCCGGCGCCCCCGGGCCGCGGTCGTCGGCGGTGGCATCGCCGGGCTCACCGCGGCGACCGGGCTCGCCGAGCGCGGCGTCGAGGTCACCGTGTTCGAACGCGAGCGGCACCTCGGCGGCCGGGCCGGCGGCTGGGACGAGCGCCTGCCGGACGGCACCGCGGTGACCATGAGCCGCGGGTTCCACGCCTTCTTCCGCCAGTACTACAACCTGCGCGCGTTGCTCGCCCGCACCGACCCCGGCCTCGATCGGCTCACCGAGGTGCCGGACTACCCGCTCGTCGACCCGCACGGCCGCACCGACACCTTCGCCGGCCTGCCGCTGACGCCGCCGTTCAACGCGCTCGCGTTCGCTCTGCGCAGTCCCACCTTCACCGCGCGAGACCTGGTGCGCCTCAACGGACCGCGCGCGCTCCCCCTCGCCACCGTCAGCGTGCCGCGGATCTACGAGCAGCTCGACCACGTCGACGCCGCGACGTTCCTCACGGCCATCAACTTCCCCGCCGCCGCCCGGCACCTGGCCTTCGAAGTGTTCTCCCGCAGCTTCTTCGCCGACCCCGGCGAGCTTTCGGCCGCCGAGCTCGCGACGATGTTCCACCTCTACTTCCTCGGCTCCGCCGAAGGTCTCCTGTTCGACGTCCCTGCCGAGCCGTTCCCCCAGGCCCTGTGGGATCCCCTGGCCGGCTACCTCAGCGGCCTGCGCGCCGACATCCGCACCGGCGTCGCGGTGAGCGGCATCCGGCGGGAGGCCGCCGGGTTCCGCGTCGGCGACGAGGCCTACGACGCCGTGGTGCTGGCCTGCGACGTGCCAGGGCTTCAGCACGTCCTCGCCGGCTCCCCGGACCTGGGCACACCGGGGTGGCGCGCCACCGTCGAAGACCTGCGCACGGCACCACCGTTCCTCGTGCGGCGGCTCTGGCTCGATCGGCCGGTCCGGGCCGATCGCCCGGCTTTCCTCGGCACGGGCGGCCTTCCGCCGCTGGACAACATCAGCGTCCTCGAGCGGTACGAAGGCGAAGCGCGCCGCTGGGCCCGGCGCCACCGCGGTTCCGTCGTCGAACTGCACGCCTACGCGGCCGGTGCCGACACCGCCCGCGTCACGCGGGAGATGGACGAACGCCTGCACCGGATCTACCCCGAGACCGCCGACGCCGGCCTGATCGGCGAAGTCACCCTCGTCCGGCAGGACTGCCCGCTGTTCCCCGTCGGCGGCTTCGCGCGCCGGCCCACCGTCGGAACACCCGAGCCCGGCCTGGTCCTCGCGGGCGACGCGATCCGCGTCGACCTGCCCGTGGCGCTCATGGAACGGGCGGCCACCACCGGCTGGTGCGCCGCGAACACCCTGCTGCGGGGCTGGGGCCTGCTGGGGCACCCGCTGCGGTCGGTCCCGAACCGCGGGCGGATCCCCGTGCTCGAACGGCTGGTTTCCGGCCACGGCTTCCGGGGAAATCCCGATGATGGCCGACAATTCCGTACCCGATGAAGCCACCCTCGACGCCGTGGGCAAGGTGACCGAGGCCCTCGAGACGATCGAACGCGCACGGGGGCACCTCTACGCGTTCCACCAGCAGACGGGCTGGGCCGACCTCCTCTTCGGCGACGCGGTGGAGCGGCTCGAGAAGGCCGGTCACACGGCGTGGGCGGAGCGGATCCGCGAGGAGCTGATCGGGCTGAACGTGCTCCCCGATCGGTGGACGTTCCAGGTCGTCGAGGACTACGACGACGGCTACTACCGGACGTGCCGCGACCTGGAGCGTTCATTGCTGGCCGAGTTCACCGGAGGACGCCGTCACCTGCAGGAACAGCAGATGAAGGACGCCCGACGCACCCGTGGCCGTCCCGGTCACGAAGCCGGCCCGCCGAGCACTCCCCCGCCGGAGGTGTGAGCGAGCCGATGGTGGCCCGGCCCTGACGGCAGCGGACGGGGAGCCCACGATGCCCTCAGCTCGAACACGGCCGGGCCACCATCCGCGTTCTGGTACCCGCGGAGCCGGCCCACAAACGTGGTCCGGACCGTTCTGCCGGTTCGGCGGCGGGATGCCAAAGTGGAGGGTGTGACCGTGTCTCGCACGAAACCAGCTCCGGACGGGACACCTGCCGTACCCGGCCTGGCACAGGCTGGATTCGTCGCGTCACTGCGCCATCGTGTCCGCGCCGCGTGTGCGGAAGCCGGGATCCCCGTCGAAGACCGGGCCCGGCTGGTCCTGGCGGTCACCCTCCTCGCCGAACCCGTCCTCGGCACCGGCGGAACGGTCGGCCTCGAAACCGTCGTGGCCGATGGCGTGCTCACCATCGGCGTCCGGCTGCCGGAGCCGCTGCCGCAGCGGCGTCTCGACGACCTGCCCCAGCCGGCCGCCGTGGCGGACGGCGAACGCGTCACCTGGCGCCTGATCGCCGGTGATCACCCGGTCCCGGCGCCGGCCGACGACGAACTGGCGACCCGGCAGGAGATGCTCGCGCTGACCACCCGCGCGGACACGCTCGCCCGGGAAGAACGCGCGCTCAGGCACGAGCTGGCCGAAACCAACAGCGGCGTGCTCGCCATGTACGTCGAGCTGGAACAACGCGACGAACAGCTCCGCCACGCCCACGCCCGGATCTTCCAAGAACTGGAAGACGCCCTCCGGCCCCCACCACCCGCCGTCCCGGGGCTGGAACTGGGCGTCTGCTACTCCCCGACCGAACCGGACTCCCCCACCGGCGGCGACCTCTACGACTGGTTCGTCCTCCCCGACGGCCACCTGCACGTGACCCTGGTCGACGCCGTCGGCCACGGCGTCACCTCCACCAGGGACGCCCTCACCGTCACCCACGCCATCCGCACCCTCGCCCTGGAAGGCCACCCTTTCCGGGACCTGATCGCCCACGCCTCCCACACCCTCGCCCCGATCGCCCCCACCCTCATGGCGACCGTGCTGCTGGCCCGGATCGACCCCGCCACCGGCGCCACCCAGCTCGCCAACGGCGGCCACCCCGAACCCGTCCTCCTCGACACCGCAGGCCACACGCGGTACCTCCGCCCACCGGTCGTCGGCCGCGGCGTCGGCTTCCCCAACCCCGGCAGCCCGCGCCTCGTCGACCTGAACCTGGCGCCGGGGGCCACGCTGCTGCTCTACACCGACGGGCTCGTCGAATCCCGCAAAGACATCGACGAAGGCCAAGCCCGCCTGCTGGAGATCGCCCGCACGCACGCCGGCCGCCCGGCGACCGTCCTGCCGCGCGAGGTCGTCGCCCGGATGCACGACGTCGTTATCTACGCGGACGACACCGTGCTCCTGGCCATCCACCGACCCGCGGCCGACCTGCAGCGCTGACCGCTACCCGGGGTGCGGGACGAGCAGGGCCAGCATCTCCGGCAGGTCGAAGAAGCGGGCGATGTCGAGCGCGGACCGCGGGCCGAGGGCAAGATCGGCGCCCGCCGCCAGCAAGCAGGTGACGCTGCGCTCGGAGCGGCGGAACACCGCCGCTCCGAGCGCGGTCTGGCCCCGGTCGTTGACCCGTGCCGTGTCGGCACCCGCGTCGAGCAGCGCCCGCACCGTGTCCGGGTGGTCGTGGTACGCGGCCAGCACGAGCAGGGAGTCGCCGGCCTCGTTGGTGAGGTTCACCGGTATCCCGGCTTCGATCGCCGCCGCCAGCCGTCCGGTGTCGCCGGTGCGGGCGAGGTCGAACAGCGAGCGGAGGTAGTCGAGTTCCTCATCGGTGAGTGCTTCGGTCACGACCGGCCCTTCTCAGGAGATCGACGCGGGGAACCGCTCCCACACGCGGTGGGCTCCGAGCAGTTTCGTCGTCTTCGCCAGCACCGTCGCCGGGTCGTCGTCCAGGACGATCCCCGCTCCCGTGGCGCAGCCGGCGGCCTCGAGTGCGGCTTGGCCGCTGCCCCAGGCCCCGATCGCCTTCGCGTGGCGGAAGCACTCCTGGACGATCAGGACGACGCGGGGATCGACGGCGTCGTCCCCGGCGGGCAGCGCGTCCGCACCGGGCGGCGGGCTCCCCGCGAGCAGCAGGGCGTCGAATTCGACCGAACGCGCGGTGAGGAGGGTGCGCTGGGCGACCAGGCCGCTGTCGGCGTCGAGCGGTCCGCCGGTGGGCGCGATCAGCAACGGCACCATGCCTTCGGCGAGGATGGTCTCGCGGACCGTGCGCACCCCGTCGAGGTCGGTGGGGTCGACCACGATCCCGATGATGCGCCCGTCGGTCGGCCAGGTCCCGCCGATCTGGGACAGCGCGGGGCTCGGCGTGACCTTCTTGGGCCGTCCGCCGGTGGTCGGGGCGGGCAGACCGAGGCCCAGCGCCACCTTCTGGCACAGCTCACGGTCCACATTGGCCAGCACGAGCAGTTCGCGTTCCTTGATCGCCTGCTCGTAGCACTTGCCGAGCTCGAAGGTGAACGCCAGCACGACGTGCTGCTTCTCGATCGGCGAGAGGCTCAGCCAGAACAGCCTCGCCTGCGTGTAGTGGTCGGCGAACGACACCGGCGACTGCCGGACCTTCGCCGCCTTCGGCAGCGGCTGGGCGACCTCGATGAACGGCTTGGCCGCGGCACCGGCCTCGAACGGGTTACCGCCGTCGAGGGAGTTCGGCTTGTACGGGGCGACCCCGCCGTGGATCGCCTGCTGGTGGAAGCCGTCGCGTGTCATGTCGTTGACCGGCACGTGCGGGCGGTTGACGGGGATCTGGTTGAAGTTCGGCCCCGCCAGCCTGGTCAGCTGGGTGTCCAGGTAGGAGAACAGCCGCGCGTGCAGCAGCGGGTCGTCGGTGACGTCGATGCCGGGCACCAGGTTCCCGACGTGGAACGCGGCCTGCTCGGTCTCGGCGAAGTAGTTCGTCGTGTTGCGGTTGAGCGTCAGCATCCCCACCGGCTGCACCGGGGCGAGCTCCTCCGGGACCAGCTTCGTCGGGTCCAGCAGATCGATGCCCTCGAACGTCTGCCTCGGGGTGTCCGGGAAGATCTGCACGCCCAGCTCCCACTGCGGGTACGCGCCGGACTCGATGGCGTCGGCGAGGTCGCGGCGGTGGAAGTCCGGGTCGACGCCGTTGAGCAGCTGCGCCTCCTCCCAGACCAGGGAGTGCACGCCCAGCTTCGGCTTCCAGTGGAACTTCGCGAGCGCGGACTCCCCGTCGGCGTTGACGAGCCGGAAGGTGTGGACCCCGAAGCCCTCCATCGTCCGGTAGGACCGCGGGATCGCGCGGTCGGACATCTGCCACAGCACGTGGTGGGTGGCCTCGGTGTGGGTCGAGACGAAGTCCCAGAACGAGTCGTGCGCGCTCTGCGCCTGCGGGATCTCCCGGTCCGGGTGCGGTTTGGCCGCGTGGATGATGTCGGGGAACTTGATCCCGTCCTGGATGAAGAAGACCGGGATGTTGTTGCCGACCAGGTCGAAGTTGCCTTCCTGGGTGTAGAACTTCGTCGCGAACCCGCGGGTGTCGCGCACGGCGTCGGCCGATCCGCGCGAGCCGACGACCGTGGAGAACCGCACGAACACCGGCGTCTCGACACCGTCGCCCAGGAAACCGGCCTGGCAGACGTGCGAGGCCGTGCCGTAGCCGACGAACACCCCGTGCGCGCCGTAACCACGCGCGTGCACGACCCGCTCCGGGATGCGCTCGTGGTCGAAGTGCATGACCTTCTCGCGCAGGTGGTGATCCTGCAGCAGCGTCGGGCCGCGCTCGCCCGCCTTCAGGGAGTGGTCGGTGTCGGCCAGCCGGGCACCGGCCGTCGTGGTGAGGTACTCGCCCTGCTGCGCCATCGACGTTTTCGGGGCGCCGGTCGGCGCGCCCGTCGGGGTCACGGTCTCCGGCGCGTCCTGGTCCGGCTTGGGCGGCAGCGGCTCACGCGGGTCGATCGGTTCTTCGAGGGACGGCGTTCCGCTGCCGGGTGTACCGGGGATCGGGGGGTTCGTCAGCTCGGTGACCTTCTCGACCGCCTTCTCGAGTGCGGTCTTGACGAGCTTGCCGGGGGTCTTGCGGGCCACTTGCGTCCTCCTCGTGGTGGAAAGCTGAGGGATCAGGTACCCGCGAATCCGCCGGATAACCGGCGATGACCCGATCAAGTGCCGAATGACCCGCCCCGAGCCGGCCGAGTCCAAAAGGGACCGTCCGATGTCCCCGTGCCGCGGTTATCTCGTCGCAGGTGGGGTAACCACCCGGCCTGGCGTGATCGAGTGCCGATGGCCCGCCGTTCCCCGCGGCGAACCGTCCCGCCGTGACCGAGTAACGACCGCCGAAGTGGGTAACCAGGCGAACTCCAGTGAGCGCAGGGAGTCCGACGCATGCCCGAACCCGAAGACCGCCTTCCCGACGAGGCCCCGCACGACGGGGGTTCCTTCGCCGACGCGGAAGCCGCCGCGGCCGAGCTCAGCACCACGGCTCAGCCGCTGGGAGCGACCGGGGAACCGCTCAACCGGCGCTCCCCGTTCCTGATCGGCATGGCCGGCGCCGCCGGTGTCGCCGTGATCTACGCGCTCGTGCAGATCATCGCCGGGCTCCAGGACGTCCTCGTCCTCATCGGGCTCGCCCTGTTCCTCGCCATCGGCCTCGAACCCGCCGTCGCCTGGCTGACCCGGCACCGCTTCCCCCGCTGGCTCGCCGTCACCACCGTCTTCGTCGTCGGCCTGCTCGCCATCGGCGGGTTCCTCACCGCCGCGATCCCCGTCCTGGTCGAGCAGGCCACCCAGTTCGTCACGAAGGCGCCCGGTTACCTCCACGACGCCCAGAACCACAACACCGCCTTGGGCCAGCTCAACGAACGCTTCCACCTGCAACAGCAGCTGGAGAGCCTGGTCAGCGGCCCGGGCATCGGCAGCGGGCTGCTCGGCGCCGGCCAAGCCGTGTTCAGCGCCCTGACCAACGTGCTGCTGCTGGTCGTGCTGACCGTCTACTTCCTCGTCGACCTCCCCCGCATCCGCGCCGGCGGCTACCGGCTGATCCCGCACTCCCGGCGGCCGCGGGCCATCCTCATCGGCGACGAGATCTTCACCAAGGTCGGCGGCTACGTCCTCGGCAACCTGGCCATCTCGGTCATCGCCGGGGTGCTGACGCTGGTCTGGCTGCTGATCTTCGGCGTCCCCTACGCCGCCCTGCTGGCGATCGCCGTCGCGATCCTCGACCTCATCCCGGTCGTCGGGTCGGTCGTCGGCGGCGTGCTCGTCAGCCTGGTCGCGCTCACCGTGTCCCTGCCCGTCTGCCTGGGCACGATCGGCTTCTTCATCGGCTACCGGCTCGTCGAGGACTACGTCCTGGTGCCGCGGATCATCGGCGGCGCCGTCAAGGTGCCCGCGCTCATCACGGTCGTCGCCGTTATCCTCGGTGGGGCGCTGCTCGGCGTCGTCGGCGCCCTCGTCGCGATCCCGGTCGCGGCGGCGCTCCTCCTCCTCGTCCGGGAAGTCCTCTACCCGCGGCTCGACCGCACCTGACCGGAAGGACCTCCCGCGTGCGCACGTTCACCTGCCCACACTGCGCGAACCTGCTGTTCTTCGAGAACTCGGCCTGCGTGGTGTGCGGCACCGACGTCGGCTACGACCGCGCGAGCGCGTCGATGCTCCGCACGACCGGACGCGATCGCTGCGCCAACACCGAACTCGCCGGCTGCAACTGGTTCGCCGCGGGCGGTCCCCTGTGCGGCTGCTGCGAGCTGACCCGGACCCGCCCCGCCGACGAGGACGTCGACGCCCTCGACGCCTTCCGCGCCGCCGAAGCCGCCAAGCGACGGCTGGTCTACCAGCTCGACGACCTCGGCCTGCCCGTGACACCGCGGAGTGTCGATCCCCGGCACGGCCTGGCGTTCGACCTGCTCTCCAGCACCGATCAACCGGTCACCACCGGGCACGCCGGCGGCGTGATCACCATCGATCTCGCCGAAGGCGACGACGGCTTCCGCGAAGGCCTGCGCGCGCGGCTGGCCGAGCCCTACCGCACCCTCCTGGGCCACTTCCGGCACGAAATCGGTCACTGGTACTGGGATCTGCTCATCGCCGACGCGCCCGCCGCGTTCCGGAACCTGTTCGGCGACGAGCGGGCCGACTACCAGCAGGCCCTGGCGAAGCACTACGGAAGTGCTCCCGGGACCGGCTGGGCGGAGGACCACGTCAGCCACTACGCGGCCGCACACCCGTGGGAGGACTGGGCCGAAACCTTCGCCCACCTCCTGCACATCCGCGACACCGTGCAGACCGCCGCGGCACTCGGCGTCCTCGTCGCCGGCACGCCGATCGCGCCCCACCCCGGCAGCCGGGTCGACGCCGTCCCCGAAGACCGGACCGACGACGTCGACGAGCTGATCGCGACCTGGATCCCGCTGTCGCGCGCGCTCAACCAGCTCAACCGCAGCATGGGCAAGGACGACCTCTACCCGTTCGCGCTCTCGCCGGCGGTGCAGGCGAAGCTCCGGTTCGCCGGCGCGATCGTCACCGCGAACCGGACGCCCGCGCGCGGTCAGGACCCGGCGGCCTCCGCGCGCTGAGCCCGCAGCGTGCGGAACGACCGGTAGGACACTGTCGGGCGAACCGGACAGGGTGCCGCCCGACCGGTTTACGGGCGCCGTGAGCACGGTGGCTTAGCGGGGCGCCGTCAGGGATCGCAGCTGGGTGAACGTCTGGCGAAGGGCGTCGCGGAGGTCCAGGTCTTCCGCGGCGTCGACCCAGCGCTGGAACGCGACCCGGTACACCGCCGCGCCGGTTTCGGCGGCCAGGCCGGCCTCGGTGTCGCCGACGCCCCGGCGGCGAAGCCCGTCGGCGAGCGCGGCCGACATGCTGGCGAGCTTGATCAGCTCCCGCTCCTGGAGTTCGGCGTTCGCCATGATCACCGCGTGCCGCTTCCGGACGAGCTCGCGGTCGTAACCGATGACGTCGGCCGTGGTTTCCAGCGCGGCCACGACGAGATCCAGCGGTGACGCCGTGGCGGGCGCCGCCTCCAGCGCGGCCAGCGCCTTCTCCTCCAGCTCGGCCGCGGCGTCGAAGAGGACTTCGCGCTTGTCGGCGAAGTAACGGAAGAAGGTGCGGGCCGTCACGCCGGCCCGTTCGGCGATGTCGGCCACCATGGTCTGCTCGAAGCCGCGTTCGAGGTACAGCGCCAGCGCGGCCTCACGCAGCCGGCCCCTGGCCCCCGGCTCCCATCGTCCCATGGCGCCCAGCGTAGTACCGCCGCGTCACTGGTTCGCGCATCGATGTCACCTGATGACATCACCGTGCTAGAGTCATGTCATCAGCTGACATCACTTTTGGAGGAGACCATGTCACCCACCTCGGCTCAGACGTTCATGGTGGTCGGCGTCCTGCGCGACGACACGGACCTCGCGGAATTCGCCGCACTCCGGAACGACGAAGAGAAACAGCTCGAACTGCTGCGCTCGGCCGGCCGGATCGGCGCCCACTACGTCTCTCCCGCCCGGCGGGCCACGTTCGTCGAGGTCATCGCCGACGACGAGAAGCAAGTCGCGGAAACGCTGGCAACCTTGCCGTTCGCCCGGTTCTTCGACGCCGACGTCTACCCGACCACGCCCCCGGACGCCGCGGAGATCGCCCACCGGGCGCGAGCCACCACCGCCTAACCACCTCGTCCCCCGCGGTCGCGCTCGGCTACACATCCCGATAGGACAGGTGTCGACGAAACCCCTTCACCGCAAGGCAAATCGTCGTACGCAGCCGTCGGCCGCGACCTCGGTACGCGGTGCCGGTGCGCGGGGTGAGCGCGCGCACCGGCTCAGCCGATGATCGACGGCAAGCTCAAGGACGACCCTCAACCTGGCGGTGACAGCCGCCCCTGGCCCCCTCGGATCAAGGCAGGTGTCACCGCCGGCGCCGAATCAGGGCCGGGAGCGCACCGCTCCGGCGAGAAGCCGCTGCTCGATGTCGGTGGCCGCGGCGGTGCCGTACATCGTGCGCAGCCGGGCGAGGAATTCCTCGGGGACGAACACGTACTCCTGTCCTCCCGCCGCTTCCAGGGCGAAACTGGCCAGCGCCGCACCGATCCGGGCTGCCTGTGCGAGCCCGGTCTGCCGGCTCAGCCCGGCCAGGAACCCGGCCCGGAAGGCGTCGCCGACGCCCGTCGGGTCGACGACGGTGTCGGCCGGTACGGCGGGGATCGTCCGGAGCGGCTCCGTTCCCGACTCGATCCGGGCGCCGTTTTCGCCGAGCGTGGTGATCCAGCGGCCGACCCGGCGGAGAACGTCGTCGCGGGTCCAGCCGGTGGCCGACAACAGCAGGTCGTGTTCGTACTCGTTGGTGAACAGCAGTTCGGCGCCGTCGACGAGGTCGCGGATCTGCGGACCGGTCAGGCGGGCCAGCTGCTGGGACGGGTCGGCCGCGAAGCGGTAGCCGCGCGTGCGGCAGTCGCGGGTGTGCCGGAGCATCGCGTCGGGGTCGTTGGGGGCGATCAGGACCAGGTCGAGGCCACCGTGGTGGGCGGCGACGCCGGCGAGATCGATGTCGCGGGCCTCGCTCATCGCCCCGGCGTAGAACGAGGCGATCTGGTTCTGGGACTCGTCGGTGGTGCAGAGGAACCGCGCCGTGTGCCGGGTCGCCGACACGTGCACGGAGGTGGTGTCGACGCCGTGGCTCTCCAGCCAGGCGCGGTAGTCGGCGAAGTCGGGACCGACCGCGCCCACCAGGATCGGGGTCAGGTCCAGCTGGGCGAGGCCGAAGGCGATGTTCGCGGCGACGCCGCCACGGTGGATGCGCAGATCGTCGACCAGGAACGACAGGGACACCCGGTCGAGCCGGTCCGGGACGAGCTGGTCGGTGAACCGGCCGGGGAACACCATCAGGTGGTCGGTGGCGATCGAGCCGGTCACGGCGATGCGCACGGTCACAGTCCCGTCGCCCGGCGCAGGTCCTCGACGCGGTCCGTGCGTTCCCAGGGCAGGTCGAGGTCCGGGCGGCCGAAGTGGCCGTAGGCGGCGGTCTGGGCGTACAGCGGCCGCAGCAGGTCCAGCTCACGGATGATCGCCGCGGGACGCAGGTCGAACACCTCCGCGATGGTCTGCTGGATCTTCGCCGGGTCGACCGTCTCGGTGCCGAACGTCTCGACGAACAGCCCCACCGGCGCGGCTTTGCCGATGGCGTAGGCGACCTGCACCTCCATCCTGGTGGCGAGGCCGGCGGCGACGGCGTTCTTGGCCACCCACCGCATGGCGTACGCCGCGGAGCGGTCGACCTTGGACGGGTCCTTCCCGGAGAACGCGCCGCCACCGTGGCGGGCGAAGCCGCCGTAGGTGTCGACGATGATCTTGCGGCCGGTCAGGCCGGCGTCCCCCATCGGGCCCCCGACGACGAACCGTCCCGTGGGGTTGACCAGCACCCGCAGGCCGGCGTCGTCGAGGCCGAGGTTCGCCGTCACCGGGCCGATGACGTGCTCGCGGACGTCCGCGGCCAGCATCCGGTCCGGATCGATGCCTTCGGCGTGCTGGGCGGAGACGACGACGGTGTCCAGCGTGAGCGGCCGGTCCCCCGCGTAGCCGATGGTGACCTGGGTCTTGCCGTCGGGGCGCAGGTAGGGCATGAGCCCGGACTTGCGGACGTCGGTCAGCCGGCGGGCGAGCCGGTGGGCCAGCGCGATCGGCAGCGGCATCAGCTCGGGGGTGTCCGAGCAGGCGTAGCCGAACATCAGGCCCTGGTCGCCGGCGCCCTGGCGGCCGATCTCGTCCTCGGCCGAGGACCCGGTCCCGGCCCGCGACTCGTACGCGGTGTCGACGCCCTGGGCGATGTCGGGCGACTGCGCGCCGATCGCGACGTTGACGCCGCAGGAGTTCCCGTCGAACCCCTTGGCCGAGGAGTCGTAGCCGATCTCGAGGATCACGTCGCGGACGAGGGCCGGGATGTCGGCGTAGGCCTCGGTGGTGACCTCGCCCACCACGTGCACCTGGCCGGTGGTGACGAGGGTTTCGACGGCCACGCGGGAGCGCGGGTCCTCGGTCAGGAGACTGTCGAGGACGGCATCGCTGATCGCGTCGCACATCTTGTCCGGGTGGCCTTCGGTGACCGACTCGGACGTGAACAGCCGTTGCGGCATGGCAGGTCTCCAGCGTGCTCGGGTGGGCAGGTCGTCGTGGAGCGCGGCCGGACTCGCTGCCGGCGGCTCGGAAGTACACAATGGACACACGCGGCACGAGCGCGGAAACGCGCACCGGCTCGCCGATTGATCCGGCACGCGAAAGGGGCCGGAGCCACACGGTAAACGCGAGAGGGATCGGCGGTCAATCGCGTCCGCGCCCACGCAGCTTTCGGCCGCATCGACGCCGCCATTTCGCCTAGACGCACCTGGGGAACGGTGATGCACATCACTGCCACCGAAGGAGAAATTGCGTCATTCGGACGACGACAGCCGGTCCGTGCCTGTTCGCCGCGGGTCACCGAGCCGGCCGTGCCGGGTGAAACGACGAGGAAGAATCGCGGGGTATCCGGATCTTCGCCGTCGAGAACTGACATCACATTGCGCGCGAGCGACGGCCTGAACCGGCGTACTGGCGCACCCCTGAGCACTAGAGTAACTGCCATACTCTATTTTCGGTAACCGATTCGGCTCATGCTGGCGGAGTGGAACGCGCTGGGGATGGCAGTTCTCCCGCAGCGGTCAAACCGTACCCCGCCGAATCGGAGGAACCCCTTGGACGGCGACATCCAGTCCTATGTGGTCGTGCTCAACGACGAGGAGCAGTACTCGATCTGGCCCGCCGGCCGCGACCTGCCGGCCGGCTGGCGCGGTGCCGGCGTCCACGGTTCCCAGGCGGACTGCCTGGCCCACATCGGCGAGGTCTGGACCGACATGCGGCCGCTGAGCCTGCGCCGGACCGTGGACCAAGCCGCTCCGGCCACCCACCAGTGAAGGACAGCGTGCGAGATGGTGCTTGATGAATTCCACGCCCAGGTGGTCGAAGCGCCGGACGCGGTCGCGGTGCAGGACGGCGACCGGCGGCTGACCTACCGGACCCTGGCCGCGCACGCGTCCGCTCTGGCGGCCCGGCTCACCGAACGAGGAGTGGGCCAGGACAGCGTCGTGGCCGTCTACGCCGACCGGTCGGCGGAACTGGTGGTCGCGGAGCTGGCCGTGCTGCTGGCGGGCGCGGCCTTCCTGCCGCTGGACCCGGCCCACCCGGCCGCGCGGATCCGCCAGGTACTGGCGCTCTCCCACGCCGCCGCGGTCCTCAGCACCGGGCCGTTGGTGGCCGGTGGCGCACCGCTCGGCGACGACGTCCTGGTGGTCGACCTGACCGGGGAACCGTCCGAAGCGGCCATCCCGGCACCACCCCGGCTGCCCGGCGCCGCACTGGCGTACGTGATCTACACGTCGGGCTCCACCGGCGAGCCGAAGGGCGTCGCGGTGACCCACGCGGGCCTGGCCAACCTGATGCGCTGGCACCACCGCACGTACCGGACGCGGCGGAGCGACCGGTCCACCCTGCTGGCCAGTCCCGGGTTCGACGTCTCGGTCCAGGACATCTGGTTCACCCTGACCGCCGGTGCCGCGCTGGTGATACCGCCCGCCGAGGTCCGCACGTCGCCGCCCGACCTCGCCGCCTGGCTGGCCGACGAACAGATCACGGTGACCTTCCTGCCCACCCCGCTGGCCGAGGCCATCCTCGACGAGACCTGGCCCGCGCACACCGCGCTCCGGTTCCTGCACACCGGCGGCTCGGCGATGCAGCGCGGGGTGCCGGCCGGACTGCCGTTCCCCGTCGTCAACCTCTACGGGCCCACCGAGGCCACGGTGAAGGTGACGGCCTGCGAGGTGCTTCCCGGCGGGCCCGTGCCGCCGCCGATCGGCGTGCCCGTCGACGGCGTGCGCTGCTACGTGCTCGACGGGCTCGACCCGGTACCCGACGGCGAGGCCGGCGAGATGTGCCTGGCCGGCGACTGCGTGGCGCGCGGCTACCTGGGCGACCCGGCGAGCACGGCAGCCGCGTTCGTGCCGGACATCACCGTTCCCGGGCAGCGGATGTACCGCACCGGTGACAAGGTCCGCCGCCGGCCGGACGGGGTGTTCGAGTACATCGGCCGCTACGACGACCAGGCCAAGATCCGCGGGTTCCGGATCGAACCCGGCGAGATCGCCACGGTGCTCAAGCAGCACCCGGGCGTCCGGGACGCCTTCGTGGCCGTCGAACGCTCCGGCCGCCCGGACGCGCGCCTGGTCGCCTACGTGGTCTCCCCCGTCGCGCCCGCCGAGCTGGTCGGGTTCGTCGCGGACCGGCTGCCCGCGTACATGGTGCCGGCCGCGATCGTCGCGCTGCCCTCGCTGCCCCTGACCCCCAACGGCAAGGTCGACCGGCAAGCGCTGCCGGCGCCCGACCGCGCCGCGGCCGGCCTGGCCGACGACGTCGTGGCGCCCCGCACCGCGACCGAGATCGCGGTGGCCGGGATCGTGGCCGGGTTGCTCGGCATCACCGAGATCGGTGTGGACGACGACTTCTTCGCACTGGGCGGGAACTCGCTGCTCGTCGGCAAGCTGGCGGTCCCGCTCGCGACCGAGCTGAACGCCGCGGTGAGCGTGGCGGAGCTGTTCGAGGCCCGGACCGTGGCCGGCCTCGCCGCCATCGTCGACGAGCGGGCGGCCGCGGCCGACGGGCAGGACCCCGTCTCCCCGCTGATCGCGCCGATCCCGCCGCCGCTGCGCCGCGTCCCCCGGGACCGGCCCATCCCGCTTTCCCTGCCGCAGGAACGGGTCTGGTTCTTCGAGCAGCTCTCCCCCGGCAACCTGGCCTACAACTTCCAGTCCACGGTGTCGATGCAGGGCAAGGTGAACGTCGACGCCCTGCGCGCCGCGCTGAACGAGATCGTGCGCAGGCACGAGATCCTGCGGACGGCGTTCGTCTCGATCGACGGCGTCGGCCACCAGCGTCCCGTGGCGGCGGCCGAGGCGCCGTTCAAGGTGCTCGACGTCCCGGCCGCGGAGGCCGACGACGTCGTCGCCGCGGAACTGCGCCGGCCGTTCGACCTCACCCGGCCACCGCCGGCGCGCTGGGTGCTGCTGCGTCACGAGAACGAGCAGAACACCTTCCTGCACGTGGAACACCACTTCGTCCACGACGGCTGGTCACTCTCGATGTTCCTGTCCGAGCTGCGTGTCCTCTACCCGGCCTTCGCCGCCGGAGAGCCCTCGCCGCTGCCCGAACTGGCCGTCCAGTACGCGGACTACGCGCACTGGCAACGGAACTGGATGCGCGGCGACGTGCTCCGCGCGCACGTCGACCATTGGACCGCCCGGCTGGCCGGTGCGCCGGATACGCTGGAGCTGCCCACCGACCACCCGCGGCCGCCGGTGATGAGCTTCCGCGGCCGGGCGCCGCGGATCCTGCTCCCGGCCGAGCTGTCCCGGTCGTTGCGCGCCTTCAGCCGGCAGCACCGGGTTTCGCTGTTCGCCACCATGTACGCCGGCTTCGCGGCGTTGCTGTACCACTACACGGGCCAGCGGGACATGCTCGTCGGGACCGGCGCCGCGAACCGGAACGTGCCCGAACTGGAGCCGTTGCTCGGCATGCTCGTCAACACCCTGGTCCTGCGCACGAAGGTGGCGCCCGACCAGCCGTTCGGCGACCTGCTCGAGCAGGTGCGCCGGGGGGTGGCCGAGACGCTGGCGTGGTCGGACACCCCGGTGGACGCGGTGATCGACGCGATCGACCCGGCCCGCGACCCGTCACGCACCCCGCTGTTCCAGGTCATGTTCAGCTTCCACGACTCCGCGGTGCCGGACATCGACTTCGGCGGGCTCACCGGCCGGGTCACCGAACGCTCGAACCGCACGGCCAAGTCCGACCTCAACGTGATCGTGATCCCCCGCGCCGAGCAGCGCCTCGGCCGGGCGCCCAGCCCCGAGGACGACGACATCTCGATCATCTGGGAGCACTCGTCGGACCTGTTCGACGAGTCCACCATGACGCGGATGATCTCGCACTACCTGACCCTGCTCGCCGACGCGGTGGCCAGGCCGGACACCCGGGTGGGCGCGCTGCGCCTGCTCGAGGAGGCGGAGGCCGGGCAGCTCGACGGCTGGGCCCACGGGCCGGTGCCGGCCGGCACCTTGCCGGTCACCGAACTGGTCGAGCGGCAGGTGCGGACGCGGCCGGGCGCGGCGGCGGTGAGCTGGCCGGAGGGGCAGCTCACCTACGGCGAACTGTGGCGGCGCGCCGGCACGCTGGCCGGCGAGCTCCGGGCGGCCGGCCTCGCCGCCGAGGAACCGGTGGCGGTGTGCGCCGACCGCTCGGTCGAGCTGGTGATCGGCGAGCTCGCGGTGCTCATGGCCGGCGGGTGCTACCTGCCCGTCGACCCGGGCTACCCGGCGGAGCGGATCACCTTCATGCTGCAGGACGCCGGCGTGCGGAAAGCCGTTGCCACGCCGGAAATGCACCGGCGGCTGCCGTCGTCCTCCGGCAGTTTCCGGGTCTTCGACCTGAGCGCTCGCACCGGCCAGGCCCCGGCCGGCAGCGCCCTGGCCGCCGACCCGGTGGCCCCGGACCGGCTGGCCTACCTCATCTACACGTCGGGATCGACCGGCCGGCCCAAGGGCGTGGCCCTCCCCCACCGGGGGCTGGCGAACCTGGTCGGCTGGCACAAGCGCGAGTACGACCTGGGTCCGGCGGACCGGACCGCGCTGTTCGCGAGCCCCGGGTTCGACGCGTCGACGTGGGAGATCTGGCCCACCCTCGCGGTGGGGGCCATGCTCTGCGTCGTCCCGCCGAAGCTGCGGGCGGCGCCGGCGGAACTGGTGCGCTGGCTCGCCGAAGAGCGGATCACCGTGGCGTTCCTGCCCACGCCGGTCGCCGCGGCCGTGCTCACCGAGCCGTGGCCCGCCGGCACCGCGCTGCGGGCCCTGCTGACCGGTGGCGACGCGTTGCCCGCCGCGCCTCCGGAAGGTCTGCCCTTCCGGCTGTACAACCACTATGGGCCGACCGAGAACACCGTGGTGGCCACGGCGGGCCTGGTCCCGCCGGGGCCGGCCGGACCGCGGCCGCCGATCGGGCGGCCCATCGCCGGCGTCGACGCCCACGTGCTGGACGCCGAGGGCCGGCCGGTGCCGACCGGGGTCCGGGGCGAGCTGCACCTCGGCGGCACGGCGGTGGCCCGCGGCTACGTGAACCGCCCGGAGCTGACCGCGGCGAGCTTCCCCGCCGATCCGTTCACCTCCCGGCCGGGCGCCCGCCTGTACCGCACCGGCGACCTGGTCCGCTGGCTGCCCGACGGGCAGCTGGAGTTCCTCGGCCGGGTCGACGAGCAGGTGAAGATCCGGGGGTTCCGGATCGAGCCCGAAGAGGTGGCGGCCACGCTCCGGGAGCACCCGGACGTGCGGGACGCCGCGGTCGTCGTCCGAGCGCTCACGGAGGGGGCCGACGCCTCGCTCGTGGCCTACGCCTGCCGCGACGGCCGGACCGAAACCGCGTCCGACGAAGACCTGCTGGCCTTCCTGCGGGACCGGCTGCCCGCGTACATGGTGCCGGCCGACGTCGTGGTGCTCCCCGCCTTGCCGCTCACCGAACACGGCAAGGTGGACCACGGGGCACTGGCCGAGCTCGCGCCGCGCACCCCGGCCGTCCCCGAGGCGGAGCAGGTCCCGCGGACGCCGACGGAAGAACGCGTCGCGCAGCTCGCGTCGGCGTTGCTCCGCGACCGGCCGGTGGGCCGCGAGGACGACTTCTTCCGCGTCGGCGGCCACTCCATGCTGGCGGCCCGGCTGGTGACCCAGGTCAACGACGCGTTCGGGGTCGAGGTGCCGATCGCGCGGTTCCTCCAGCGCCCCACCGTGGCGAGCCTGGCGGACGCCGTCGCGGTGGCGACGGCCGGACCGGCGCCGGGTTCCGGCCCGATCCGGCCGGTCACCCGCCGCTCGGCCACGCGGCTGCTGTCCGAGCTCGACCGGCTCACCGACGGGGAGGTCGCGTCGCTCCTGCTCGACGCGGAAGGAACGGCCGAGGGGACCGGGGTGCAGCAGTGAGCACGACCATCGAACCGGAGACCGGGGACCGGCGGGCCCGGCTCGCCGCCCTGCTCCAGCAACGGTCCGAAGAGGACAGCCGGACGCCGCTCTCCTACGCGCAACGGCGGTTGTGGTTCCTCGACCAGCTGCAGCCGGGAAGTGCGGTGTACAACGTCCCGCTCGGTTACGACATCACCGGTCCGGTGCACGTCGCAGCGCTCGAACAGGCGCTGACCGAAGTCGTGCGGCGGCACGAGATCCTGCGCACCGCCTTCCGGTCGGCCGGCGGGACACCACACCAGGTGGTCCTGCCGCCCGGCCCGGTGTCCGTCCCCGTCGTCGACCTGACCGCGCCCGGCCGGTCGACCGGCGAGGTGACGCGGCTCGCGGACGAGGAGGCCGGCACCCCGTTCGACCTGGTGGCCGGCCGGGTCCTCCGGGCTCGCCTGCTGCGCCTGGCCGACGAGCGGCACCGGCTGCTGATCACCGTGCACCACCTCGCCTGCGACGCCCCGTCGGTCGGCGTGCTGGGCCGGGAGATCGAAGCGCGGTACCGGGCCGCGCTGGCCGGCGAGGACCGGCCGGCGGCCGACCTGCCCGCGCAGTACGCCGATTTCGCCGAATGGCAGCAGAGCACGCTGGCCGGGTCCGAGCTCGACCGGCTGCTGGGGTACTGGACCGACCGGCTCGCCGGCATGCCCACGCGGCACCTGCCCACCGACCACCCCCGCCCGCCGGTGCAGACCTTCCGTGGCTCCGCGCTCTCGTTCGAGCTGCCGGCCGACGCGGTCCGGCGGCTGGAGGAGCTGGGCCAGGCGGAAGGGGCCACGCTCTTCAGCGTCCTGCTCGCGGCCTTCGCGGTGCTGCTGCGGGCCCAGTCCGGCGAGGACGAGGTCGTGGTCGGCACCCCGGTCTCCGGGCGGGAACGGCCCGAACTGGCCGGGCTGATCGGGTTCTTCACCAACACCCTGGTGCTCCGCTGCGACGTCGCGTCGCGCCCGACGTTCCGGGAGCTGGTCCAGCGGCTGTGGACCGAGGTCAAGGGCGCGCTGGCCCATCAGGACCTGCCGTTCGAGCGGCTCGTCGAGGAGCTGCACCCCGACCGCGACCTCGCCCAGAACCCGTTGTTCCAGGTGCTGTTCAGCTACCGGTACGAAGAGGAGGGTGCGGGACTGCGCCTGGACGGCTGCGAGGTGAGCCCGGTGCTGGGCGACACCGGCACGGCGCGGTTCGACCTCACGCTGAGCCTCGCACGCACTCCCGCCGGCCTGACCGGCCGGCTGGAGTACAACACGGACCTGTTCGAGGCCGCGACGGCCGAGCGGATCGCCGAGCGGTACGTCAGCGTCGTGACCGCCGCCGCGCAGGCCCCGGACCGGCCCGTCGACGAGCTGGCCGTGCTGCCGCCGGCCGAGCTGGCCACCCTGGCCGGCTGGCAGGCCGGGACCCGGACCGGGATCGACGACGTCCTCGTGCACCAGGTGCTGGCGGAGCAGGCGGCCGCAACGCCCGACGACGTCGCCGTGGTCGCCGCCGACGCCACCCTGACCCATCGCGAGCTCGACCGGCTCGCCGAGCGGGTCGCCGCGGACCTGCGCCGGCTCGGCGTGGCACCGGACGAGCCGGTCGGCGTCCACCTCGGCCGGACCTCCACGCTGATCGTCACCCTGCTGGGGATCCTCAAGGCGGGCGCGGCGTACCTGCCGCTGGATCCCGGCTACCCGCGTGATCGGCTGGCGTTCATGATCGGCGACGCCGGCGTGCGGCTGGTCGTGGCGGACCCGGGGACGGCCGCCTCCGCCCGGCGGCTCGGCGCCGAGCAGGTGCTGGTGCCCGACCTGGCCGGGGCACCGGACATCGAGCCGGCCGCTGCGCCGCCGGTGACCACCCCCGACAACCTGGCGTACGTGATCTACACGTCCGGCTCCACCGGGCGGCCCAAGGGTGTCATGGTCACCCACCGCAACGTGGTCAACCTCTTCGCCGGGATGAACGAGGTCTTCGGGGCCGACGAACCCGGCACCTGGCTCGCGGTGACGAGCGTTTCCTTCGACATCTCCGTCGTCGAGCTGCTGTGGGCGTTGACGCGCGGCCACCGCGTCGTGCTGCGCGGCGAGCCACCCCTCCCCTCGGCCGCGGCCGAGGCGGAATCGGCCACGGCCGCCACGGCCCGCGCGCGCCACATCGACTTCAGCCTGTTCTACTTCGGCAGCGACTCGGAGGCCAACGCCGGTGATCGCTACCGCCTGCTCCTGGAGGGCGCGAAGTTCGCCGACCGCAACGGCTTCACGGCGGTCTGGACCCCCGAACGCCACTTCCACCAGTTCGGCGGGCTGTACCCGAACCCCTCGGTGATGGCCGCGGCCGTCGCCGCGATCACCGAGCGGGTGCAGGTCCGCGCGGGCAGCGTGGTGCTGCCGTTGCACGACCCGGTGCGGGTGGCCGAGGAATGGTCCGTCGTGGACAACCTTTCGGCCGGCCGGGTGGGGGTTTCGCTCGCTTCGGGCTGGCACGCCAACGACTTCGCGCTCGCCCCGGACCGGTTCGAGAAGCGCAAGCAGCTGATGATCGACGGGCTCACGGAGGTCCGGCAGCTGTGGAGTGGCGGGAAGGTGCCGCGGCGCAACGGCGCCGGCGCCGAGATCGAGGTCGGCGTGTTCCCCCGGCCCGTCCAGCCGGAGCTGCCGGTGTGGCTGACCAGCGCCCGTCATCCGGAGACCTTCCGGATGGCCGGCGAGGCCGGCACCGGGGTGCTCACCCACCTCCTCGGGCACAGCCTGGAGGAGCTGAGCGAAAAGATCGCGCTGTACCGCGAAAGCTGGCGCGAGCACGGGCACGGCCCTGGGGACGGCCACGTGGCGGTCATGGTCCACACCTTCGTCGGCCAGGACCTCGACGAGGTGCGGGAGCTGGTCCGGGAGCCGATGAGCCGGTACCTGGAGACCTCCTTCGACCTGATCGCCTCGCTCGGCGCCACCACCGGGAGCGCCGAGGAGTTCAAGGCGTTGCCCCCCGAGGACCTGCGGGAGCTGGTCGACCGGGCGTTCGACCGGTTCTTCGCCACCGCCAGCCTGCTCGGCACCCCGCAGGTCTGCGCCGACACGGTGGACCGGATGAAGGCCGCCGGCGTCGACGAGGTCGCCTGCCTGATCGACTTCGGCGTCGACGAGCAGGCGACGCTCGACGCCCTGGCGCACCTGACGACGGTCCGGGAGATCACCGGCGAACGCCGGGAAGCCGCGCTCGCCGAACCCGAAGCGCCGATCGCCGACCAGCTGCGCGAGCACGCGGTGACGCACCTGCAGTGCACACCGTCCTTGGCCCGCGCCCTGCTGGCGGACAAGGACGCCCGAGCCGAGCTGCCCCGGCTCAGCCGGCTGCTGGTCGGCGGCGAGGCGCTTCCGACCGACTTGGCCGGCGAGCTCGCCGGCGCCGTCGGCGGCACGGTGCACAACATGTACGGACCGACCGAGGCCGCGGTCTGGGCGACGACGTCCCGGATCCGGCCCGGTGCCGGCCCGGTGCGCATCGGGCGGCCGCTGGCGAACGTCCAAGCCTACGTGGTCGACCGCGAGACGCGGCCGTGCCCGGCGGGCGTCCCCGGAGAGCTGCTGCTCGGCGGCAGCGGTGTGGTCCGGGGGTACCTCGGCCGCACGGCGGTGACGGCCGAACGCTTCCAGCCCGATCCGTTCGCCACCGAGCCGG
Source organism: Amycolatopsis sp. NBC_01307 (assembly GCF_035975215.1). Lineage (NCBI taxonomy): Bacteria > Bacillati > Actinomycetota > Actinomycetes > Pseudonocardiales > Pseudonocardiaceae > Amycolatopsis > Amycolatopsis sp. NBC_01307. Next base: position 3,896,220 of record NZ_CP108403.1, read on the forward strand.
GCGCCCGGGTCTACCGGACGGGCGACCTGGCCCGCTGGGCTCCGGGCGGCGAGCTCGAGTTCCTCGGCCGGGTCGACGACCAGGTGAAGCTGCACGGTCACCGGATCGAGCTCGGCGAGATCGAGACCGCGCTCGCCGGGCACGCCGGAGTCGCTTCGGCGGTCGCGGTCATCCGGGGCATCGGCGCGGAGCAACGGATCGTCGGCTACTACGTCCCGGCCACCGGCCGGCCGACCACCGCGGCCGAGTTGCGGGCCTTCCTCGCCACGCGGTTGCCCGGCTACATGGTGCCCAGCGCGTTCCACCCGATCGACGCGGTGCCGCTGACCCCGAACGGCAAGGTCGATCGCCGGGCGCTGCCCGAGCTGTCGGCCGCGCGGCCCGACGGACCCACGGCGTACGCGCCGCCCGCGAACGCGACCGAGCGGCTGGTCGCCGACGTGTGGCGGGAAGTGCTCGGCGTCGACCGGGTGGGCGTGGACGACAGCTTCTTCGAACTCGGCGGCAACTCGCTGCTCGTGGTGGTGGCCCGGGCCCGGTTGCTCGAACGCCGGGAAAGCGAGCTCTCACTCGTGGACATGTTCCGGTACCCGTCCGCGCGGGCGCTGGCCGAGGCCATCGACCGCAAGCCCGCCGGCGGGGCCGACGAGGCGGTCGGCGCCGGGACCGCCCGGGCCGCCGCGCGCCGCGCCGCCGGCCAGACCGCCAAGCGGCGCAACGGAAAGGCGGGAACGTGAGCGTGCCTGCGAGCTGTTCGACCCGGCATCGAGCCACGGGGGGCCTGCGGTGACCACCGAACCGGAAGACGGGATGGAGCCGATCGCGGTCGTCGGGCTGGCCGGGCGGGTGCCCGGAGCGGCCACCATGGCGGAGTTCTGGCGCAACCAGCGGGACGGCGTCGAGTCGGTCACCAGGTTCAGCACCCGGCAGCTGGTCGACGCCGGGTGGCCGGCGGAGATGGTGACCCACCCCGACTACGTGCCCGCCGCCGCGGTCGTCGGCGACGCCGACCAGTTCGACGCGGAGTTCTTCGGGTACACCGCGCAACAGGCGGAGCTCAGCGATCCCCAGCAGCGGCTCTTCGTCGAGTGCGTCTGGCACGCGCTCGAGGACACCGGACACGACCCGTCGCGCTTCGACGGCGCCGTCGGTGTCTACGCCGGGTGCTTCGCCAACAAGTACCTGCCGCTGAACCTCCTCGCGAACGCCCGGTTCCGGCGGTCGCTGGCGGCGTTCTCCGCCCGGCCGTACAACGACAAGGACTTCCTCGCGACGCGGGCGGCCTACCTGTGCAACCTGCGTGGCCCCGCGATGACCGTCCAGACGGCGTGTTCGACGTCGCTCGTCGCCATCCACCTCGCCTGCCAGGCGCTGCTGGGGCACGAATGCGACATGGCGCTGGCGGGCGCGGTCGCACTGCCCATTCCGCTGATCGGCGGCTATCCGCTGGTCGCGGGCGGGATCTTCGCCCGCGACGGCCACTGCCGGCCCTTCGACGCCGCCGCCGGCGGGACCATTCCCGGGTACGGCGTCACGGTCGTGGCGCTGCGCCGGCTGAGCGACGCGCTCGCGGACGGGGACCACATCCGCGCGGTGATCCGGGGTACGGCGGTCAACAACGACGGCTCGACGAAGTTCGGTTTCAGCGCGCCGAACATGCAGGCGCAGGCCGAGGTGATCGCCACCGCGCACGCGGTCGCCGGCGTCCCGTCGGAGACCATCGGCTACGTCGAGGCGCACGGCACCGGCACCCCGCTCGGCGACCCGATCGAGGTGGCCGGGCTGACCAAGGCCTTCGACACCCGCGAACGCGGGTTCTGCGCACTCGGCTCGGTGAAAGCCAACGTCGGTCACCTGGACGCGGCCGCCGGAGCGGTGGGTTTCGCCCGGGCCGTGCTGGCCCTCGAACACGGCGAGATCCCGCCCAGCATCAACTTCGAGACGCCCAACCCGGCGCTGGTACTGGACCGCACTCCGTTCTACGTGCCGACCACCGTCCGGCCCTGGCCCCGGGGCGCGACGCCGCGACGGGCCGGCGTCAGCGCGTTCGGCGTCGGCGGCACCAACGCGCACGTGGTGCTCGAGGAGGCGCCGGCGCGGCCGGACGCCGTGCCCGCACGCCGGACGCAGGTGCTCGTGCTGTCCGCGCGCACCGGGAAGGCCCTGGCGGCCGCGGCCGGCAATCTCGCCGGCCACCTGGATCGGCACGAGGACGTGGACATCGCGGACGTCGCCTACACCCTGCAGGCCGGCCGGTCCGGGTTCCCGGTCCGCCGGCACCTGGTGTGCCGCGACCGGACCGAGGCGGTCGCCGCCCTCCACACGCTGGCCGGGTCCGCGTCCGCCACCGGCGTGGTGCCCGCCCGGCAGGTGGTTTTCGTGTTGCCGGGCAGCGGCTCCTGCCACCCGGACGCCGCCGCGGAGGTCTACCGCGATGAGCCGGTGTTCGCCGAGCAGGTGGACCGCTGCGCCGAACTGGCACGGCCACGGCTCGGGTACGACCTGCGCCGGCTGCTCTTACCGTCCACAGTGGACGGTCCGGACGACCCGGGCGGCGGGGCGGCAGCGGCCTTCGCCCTGCAGTGGTCCCTCGCGCGGCTGTGGCAGTCGTGGGGCGTCGAGCCCGCCGCGATGATCGGCGTGGGTGACGGAGAGTACGTGGCGGCCTGCCTGGCCGGAGTGCTGGACCTGGCGGACGCCGTCGACGTCACCATCGCTGGTGCCGGGATCCGCTCCCGCGCCGGCGCGGGCGGGGTGCCCGACCTGCCCGCGGCCGAGTTCGCCGGCGAGGTGGCGGGCTACGAGCTCAAACCGCCGCAGGTGCCCTACATCTCCGGCGCGACCGGAACCTGGATCGGCCCGGAGGAGGCCGTGGAGCCCGCCTACTGGGCCCGCCACCTCCGCGGACCGGACCGGTTCGCCGACGGCCTGCGGGAGCTGGCCGGCGAGCGCGGCCGGATCCTGCTCGAACTGGGAACAGGCACCGTGCTGACCGAAGCCGTTGCGCGGCAGGGGATCACGGAGCTGGTGGCCCTGTCCGCACTGCCACCCGCGGACACGGGCCGGTCCGGTCCGGCCCACCTGCTCGACACCGTCGGCAGGCTGTGGCAGTCCACTGTGGACATCAACTGGGACGCCGTGCACGGCACGGCGCGACCGCGGCGGGTGTCGCTGCCGGGCTACCCGTTCCAGCGGCGCCGCTACTGGATCGGGCCCGACACCGGCAGCTACGAGCCCCTGGGACTGGAGGAGGCGTCATGGACGAGCCGCTCGTTGCCATCGTAGGAGCCGGGGTCATGGGCACCGGGATCTCGACGCTCGTCGTCGGGCACGGCCTGCCCGTGGTGCTGGTGGACGTCGACGAGGGCGTGCTGGAGCGCGCCCGCGCGGCGTCCGCCACCGGGCTGCGGCACGCCCAGCTGACGGGGGCGCTGCCGGCCGGGCGCGCCCCGGGGCAGCTGCGCACGACACTTTCGCTGGGCGACGCCGCGGACGCGACGGTGATCATCGAGGCGGTCACCGAGCTGCCCGAGAAGAAGGCGGAGGTGCTCGCCGGCCTCGCGGCCCTGGTCCGGCCCGGGACTCCCCTGATCTCCAACACCTCCGGCATCCCCATCGACGAGATGGCGGCGTGGGTGCCCCGACCGGAGGACCTCATCGGGACGCACTTCATGAACCCCGCTTACCTCATCGCGATGGTCGAGGTGATCCGCGGCCCGCAGACCGCAGACCGGACCGTCGAGTCGGTGCTGGCGCTGCTGACCCGGCTCGGGCGGCGGGCGGTGGTGGTCAACGACGCACCCGGTTTCGTGACGAGCCGGCTCCTGCACCCGATGATCAACGACGCCGCGCAGGTGATCGGGGCCGGCACCGCCACCGTCGAGGAGGTGGACACCCTGATGCAGGGCTGCCTCGGTCATCCGACGGGTCCCCTGCGCACCGCGGACCTGATCGGCATCGACAACCTCGTCGACGCCCTGAACGCGCTGCACGCCCGGACCGGGGACGAGCGGTGCCGCCCCAGCAAGGTTCTCCTGGACAAAGTCCGGCTGGGTGAGCTCGGCCGGAAAAGCGGCCGTGGCTTCTACGTCTACAGTGAGGCAAAGTCATGAATTCGGAGCAGCAAACCGAAAAGGCGACCTTCGACACGGACGCCGTCATCGACGAGATCAGCAGGTTCGTGGCCGAGCAGACCGGGACCCGGCCCGAGGCGGACCAGGACCTCTTCGCCACCGGGGTGGCCAACTCCATGTTCGCCATGCAGCTGGTGGTGTTCCTGGAACAGGCCTACTCCGTGACGGTGGCCGGACCGGACCTGCAGCTGTTCAACTTCCTCACGGTCAAGAGCATGGCCGCGCTGACCGCCCGGCTCCGGGCGGAGTCCGCCGCAGGCTGCGATGTCTGACGGGCTTCCCCCCGGCCACGCGGACACCTGGCGCTTCGTCGAGGAGAACGCCGGCGCCTGGGACATCGCGGGCGAGATCCCGCGCACCGTCCTGAGTGGACTCGGTGCGGCCGGCTTCCTCTGCGCGGAGGTGGCGAAGGACCACGGCGGCCTCGGCATGCTCGGCCAGGAGAGCGGGGAGCTGACCGCGTACGCCGGGAGCCTGTGCAGTTCCGTGCGCAGCGTGATGACCTCGCAGGGAATGGCGGCGTGGATGGTGCAGCGCCTGGGCACCCGCGAACAACGGGCCCGGTTCCTGCCGCAGCTGACCGGCGGCCGGCTCGCGGCCGTCGCCTTCAGCGAACCCGAGGCCGGCAGCGACCTCGGGGCGATGACCGCCGAACTGCGGTTCACCGGCGACACCGTGGTCGTCGACGGCCACAAGACGTGGATCACCGCCGCGACGTACGCCGACCTGATCGTCGTCGTCGCGAAGGCCGGTGGCGACGCGGCGGCGGTCGTCGTGCCGGCGGACGCCGAGGGGGTCCGGATCGAGAAGATCCCGCACCCCCTCGGCTGTCGCGCGGCCGGGCACGCGCACGTCCGGCTGGACGGCGTCCGGGTGCCGGCCGCGAACGTCCTCGGCGGCACCGGGCTGTCGTTGCCGTTCCTGATCACGACGGCACTGTCCTACGGCCGGATGTCGGTGGCGTGGGGCTGCGCCGGCATCCTGCGCGGCTGCCTCCGCGCGGTGACCGGGCACGCGAAAGCCCGGCGGCAGTTCGGCAAGCCCATCGCGGAGCACCAGCTGGTGTCCCGGATGGTCGCCGACCTCTACACCGCGGAGCAGGTCGCCACCGCCGTGTGCCGGCACGCCGCCGAGTGCTGGGAGTCGGGCTCGCCCGACCAGGTGATCGCCACCGTCCTCGCGAAGCACGTGAGCGCGACCGAGGCCGTGCGCGGAACCGCGTCGGCCGTGCAGATCATGGCCTCGGCGGGCGCGTCGGACGGCCACGTGGTCGCCCGCGGCTACCGGGACGCCAAGTTGATGGAAATCATCGAGGGAAGCAGTGAGATCTGCCGGCTCGAGCTCGCCAGGCACGCCCTCGCGGCCGGGACCGGTCCGGTACGGCGGGAGGCGCAGTGAGCGAACCGATCACCACGGTCAAGTGTGTCGTCTGGGACCTGGACAACACGCTGTGGAAGGGCACCCTGCTCGAGGACGACGACGTGGTCATCGCCGACCACGTCCGCGACACCATCACCGGTCTCGACTCCCGCGGCATCCTGCAGGCCGTCGCCAGCAAGAACGACCACGGCCCGGCCTGGGAGCGCCTCGAAGCCCTCGGCGTCGCCGAGTACTTCGTGCTCGCCAAGATCGGCTGGGGCCCGAAGTCGTCGTCGGTGCGCGCGATCGCCGACGAGCTGAAGTTCGCCCACCACACGATCGCCTTCGTCGACGACCAGCCGGCGGAGCGCGCGGAGGTCGGGTTTCACCTGCCGGAGGTGCGCTGCTACCCGGCCGAGTCGATTTCCGGTCTGCTGGACCTGCCCGAGTACACGCCGGCCACGGTGACGACCGACTCGCGCCGGCGTCGCGAGATGTACCGGTCGAACGTGCGCCGCCAGGCCGAGCAGGAGTCGTTCGCCGGGCCGTCGGAGGCGTTCCTGCGCTCGCTGGAGCTGGTGATGGAGATCGGCCGCGCCACGGCGGACGATCTGTCCCGGATGGAGGAGCTGACGCTGCGGACGAGCCAGATGAACGCGACCGGCGTCCACTACTCCGACGCCGATCTGCGTGCCCTTCTGGACGATCCGCGCCACGAGGTCCTGGCGGTGACGATGAGCGACCGCTTCGGCTCGCACGGCGCGGTCGGTGTCGCGCTGCTGGAGAAGGACCCGGCGGTGTGGCACCTGAAGCTCCTGGCCACCTCGTGCCGGGTGGTGTCCTTCGGAGCGGGGGCGACCGTGCTGAACTGGCTGGTGGACGAGGCGGCGACGGCCGGCGCGCACCTGGTCGCGGACTTCCGGCCGACGGCCCGGAACCGGATCATGGACGTCGCGTACCGGTTCGCCGGGTTCACCGACGAGCCCTGCGCCTGCCACGCCGGACTGCCGGCACCGGACAGCGCGGAAACGCGACGCCTGCACCTCACTCCGAGCCCGCGCCCGGCACCCACCACCCTGCACCTGACCGCGTTGCGGCTGGCCACGGCCTGATCCGCGGCCCCGTCAGCACACCGCGCCAGCGACGGAACCGGCCGCTGTCCCCCTGGGGGCAGCGGCCGGTTCGTTTCGGCCTGGCGGGCGAGCCGCCGCGACCCGCGAGTCCGAGGGGACAACGCACCGCGGCCGGCGCCCCGTCGAGGGCGCCGGCCGCGGCCGATCGAGCTGTCACCTCTTGCGGGCGAGGGTGATCCCGTCGGCCATCGTGAGCATCGCGATGTCCACCCGCGGATCGTCGCGCAGAGCCGAGTTGAGCGCCCGGACCGCGACGGTGTCCGGGTCCCGGACGGCCGGGTCGACCACCCGGCCGAAGAAGAGCGTGTTGTCGATGACGATCAGCCCTTCCCGTCGCACCAGGCCGAGCGCTGCCTCGTAGTACGTCCCGTAGCCGGCTTTGTCCGCGTCGATGAACACGAGGTCGAACCGCTCGTCACCGCCCTCTTCCGCGAGGGTGACCAGCGTCTTCGCCGCGTCGCCGATGCGGACCTCGATGCGCTCGGCGACTCCGGCGCGCTGCCAGTAGTCGGCGCCGATCGCGGGCCACCGGCCGTCGAGGTCGAGGGTGACGACGACGCCGTCCGGCGGCAGCGCCCGCGCCATGCACAACGTGCTGTAGCCGGTGAAAGTCCCGATCTCCAGCACCGACCTGGCCCCGGACAAGCCGACCAGCAGCGCCAGCAGCTGGCCCTCCTCGGCCATCACCTGCATGGCCGGGCCGCCCGGCAGGCCCGCGGTCACCGCCCGGAGCTCGGCCAGCAGCGGGTCCTCCCGCAGGGACACCGCGCGGACGTACTCGTGGATTTCCGGGGTCGCCACGATCTGTTCTGCCATGCCGCGGCTCACTTCCTCGCGACGCAGGCGAACGACAGCGGGATCGGGTCACCCGAAATCCGCCAGTTGTGGTCCCCGTCGGACTCCATCAGCGGGAGCCGCTGCCGCGCGTCGTAGGGGACTTCGCGGAGGTGTTCGATGGTCAGGCCGGCGTCGATGAGGGCGTTCACCACCTCCTCCACGGTCCACCGCCAGCCGTAGATGGAGTGCTTCTCCACGTCCACCGCGTCGTCGATCTTGTCGGCGTAGCTCTTGGACATCTCGTGGTGCACCTGCCGGGACCGGAAAAGCGAGCGGGCCACCCGGAGTTCGCCGTCGACGTCGTCGAAGAGGTTGAGGATCGGGTGGATCTCCACGATCGTGAGGGTGCCGCCCGGCTTGACGAAGTTCGCCGCCACCTCGGCCCAACGGGGGATGTCGGGCAGGAACGAGAGGGTGCCGTACCCGGTGAACACCATGTCGAACTGCCCGTCGAGCACCTGGGGCAGGTCGTAGAGGTTCGCCTGGACGAACTTCGCGTCGAGGTCCAGCTCGCCGGCGAGGCCGTTCGCGATGTCGATCGCCTCGTCCGAGATGTCGGTGCCGGTCACCTGCGCACCCAGCCGGGCGAGCGAGAGCGAGTTGACGCCGATGTGGCACTGCAGTTCCAGCAGGGACCGGCCGCGGACGTCGCCCAGCTCCTCCCGTTCCAGCTTGCGCAGCATGTTGTGGCCCTGCTTGAACTTTTCCACGTCGTAGTACGACGACTGCAGGTGCGCCCGCGCGCGCAGGTTGAAGCCCTCCTGGTTGGCCGAGATCTTGTCGAGGTCGCTCATCGTGGTCATCGGTGGTTCCCTTCGGCGTGGACGGGTCGGTGTGGACGGTCGCCGGCCACCAGTGGGGCCAGCTCCCGGCGGCTGGTCACCCCCAGCTTCTGGTAGGCCCGGCCCAGGTAGTTGTCGACGGTGCGGGCGGACAGTCCCAGCCGGTGCCCGATGGCGGGGCTGGTGAACCCGCCGGCGGCCAGCAGCGCGACGTCCCGCTCGCGCCGGGTGAGCCCGGCCAGCCGGGCCGTGAGCCGCAGCAGCGGGGTGGCCGCGTCCGGGCGCGCGACGCCTCCGGCGGGCGCGGCGGCCTGCCGCAGCGCGGCCGCGGCGGTGGCGGTCTCCGCGGCGAACAGGTCCATCCCGAGTTCGGTGAACTTCGCCGTGGCGACGTCCAGGGCCCCGGGATCGGACCGGGCCAGCGCGGCCGCGGCGCTCGCCATCACCGGCACGAGCGGCCCCTGCACCACGTCGGCGAGCTCGGCGAGGCGATGCCGTACGGCGTTCGGATCGCCGAGCCGGGACACGTCGTAGCGGGCCATGGCTTCCACGGCGTACTGCCCCGAAGCCATGGCGACGTCGGCTGCCGTGCGCGCCTGCCGGGCGGCGAGCGTGGTGTCACCGCCCGCCGCGGTGATCCACGCCCGGCTCAGGGTCAGCCACGGGACGAACATGCGGCACCCGGGTGCCGCATCGGCGAGCTGCCGGGTCTGCTCGGCGCCGGCCAGGTCACCGGACACGGCGCGGGCCACGGCGAGCTCGGCCAGGCACGGCGCCAGCAGCGGACCCGAGCTGCCACCGTCGAACAGGTGCGACGCGGTCTCGAGATCGGCGATGGCGGCCGTCAGGTCGCCCCGGGTCTTGGCGGCCGCGCCGCGCAGAGCCAGCCAGCCACCGGCCACCGCGACGCTTCCGGCGGCCACCGCGTCCCGGTACCCGTCGTCGGCCATCCGGTGCGCCTGCCGCACCTGTCCGGCGAGCAGCAACACGAAGCAGTGCGCGTAACCGATCTCGGCGGGCCGGGGCCGGCCCCGGCCGGGCCGGGTGGCGGCCGCGAGCGCTTGGCCGAACCGGCCGGCCAGGCCGGCCGCGACGACCACGGTGATCACCGCCGGCGGGATCGCCTCGTCGGGTACCGGCCGGTCGGCCAGTACGTTCTCCCCCGCGGCCAGTGCCGCGCGGGTGCGGCCGTCCAGCAGCAGCAAGCCGGCCCGGTGCGCCGCGGTCACCGGGCTGCCGACGTCGCGCAGCACGCGGTGCGCGGCCTCGACGTCGCCCGCTCCCCAGTACTTGATCGCCGCCGCGGTCACGGCCCAGCGGGTGCGGCGGGCCAGCGGGGCATCGCCGGCCGGCTGGCGGGGCAGCACCTCCTCGGCGTACTCGTACAACCCTTGCCGCACCAGCACCTCGGCCATGAGCTGGCCGACCGGGGTGCTGCCGCCCAGGCGGTGGTTCGCCGAGGTCGCCGCCGCCTTGGCCAGGTCGAGGTGCACCTTGACCAGCACTCGCTGTCCCTCGGGGAGCAGCCGGCTCCGCCGCGGCACCGTGTCGAGCGAACCTGCCGGCAGGACCGCGGCCGCGGAGGGCTCCAGGACGTCGCCGTACTCCGGACCCGCCGTCACGAGGCCCGTCCGGCCGGTGCGGGCCTGTCGGCGGGGTCTCCGCCGGTGCGCTTTTCTCCAGTACCGCGGGCGAGTGCCGGAAAGCGCGCATCTGCCGCTACGGATGAATGCGTTTCGGAGATACGACATTCGGCCGATTCATTCGCCGGAAAAATATGTCTTGGAAATCGACGGCAGAGCAAAGAACCCCCCAGGGTCGTCAGCTGAATAATATTCGCACCGAGCGTGCCGCTTAAAGGGTCCGCAAGGGACAGCGTCCGGAATTGATCTTTCGATATTCGATCAACGAACCCCCCATGGCTCCGCCACCTTCGAACAGATTTCCAGCATAAACAGGGAATATATGCAATGTCAACCAATTGTGCCGCCCGTCAAACGGCCGGTACCGGACGACATCCGGATCGTTTCGATCAAACGATCGGATTCCGCTGCTCACGCTCATGCACAAGCAAAAAGGTGATTCCACCTCGTGGGAGCACGAGGCGGAATCACCCTTTTGCGGTTCGAGCCGTGCGGTCAGACGGCCGGATTCAGGTCAACCTGTTTCTCGGGTTCGGCCACCGGAGCCGCCGGCGGCCGCCGGAAGTTCAGCGTGACCAGCACGATGAGCAGAATGCCCGCCACGGTGACCCACATGGTGGTGCGCAGCCCGTCGGCGGTGGCGACGCGCAACGCCTCACCGGTCAGCCCCTCGTGCCCGGCGTTCAGGACCGCCACCAGAACGGCGAGCCCGACCGCGGCGCCGACCTGCTGGCCGGTCGAGGCGATCCCCGAGGCGATGCCCTGGTTCTCTTCCGCGACACCGGTGGTCGCCGCCGCGTACATCGCGGTGAAGATGGTGCCCTGGCCGATGCTCAGGACGAACACCCCCGGCACCAGCGCCAGGTACGAACCGGTCGCCGAAATGGTGACCGCGAAGGCCGCGGTGCCGATGGCCCCGGTGATCAGCGCGATGATCAGCGTGGTGCGCGCCCCGAGCCGGGTGACCAGCTTCCCGCCGGACAGGTTGCCGATCAGCACGCCCACACACGGCGTGAGGAAGGCGATCCCGCTCAGCGTCGCGTTGTAACCGAGCACCGACTGGAAGTAGACGGTGTAGAAGTAGGGCAGTGCACCGAACGTCCCCATGAACACGAAGACGACGACGGTACCCGTACTCAGGTTCCGGTTGCGCAACAGGCGAAGCGGCAGCAGCGGGTCGTGGCCGCGACCCTCGATGACGAGGAACCCGGCGAGCACGATCACCGCGATGGCCCCGCCGATCAGGATCGGCGGCGAGGTCCAGCCCGACACCGGTCCCTGGACGAGGGTGAACACCAGCAGCGTCGCCCCCACGGTCGCGGTCAGCGCGCCGGGCAGGTCGAACTTGCGCCGGGCGCCCTGCCGGTCGGCGTCCTTCGGGATGATGAAGAAGGTGAGCAGCATGGCACCACCGGCGAGCGGGACGTTGGCGAAGAAGATCGACGCCCAGCCGAAGGCGCCGGTCAGCACGCCGCCGAGCAGCGAACCGAGGATCATGCCGCTGCCGCCGGCACCGCCCCAGATCGCCAGCGCCCGGTTGCGCTCCGGTCCTTCGGCAAAGGTGGTGGTGACCAGGGAAAGCGTTGCCGGGGCGAGGAAAGCGCCACCGATCCCCTGCACAGCACGCGCCACGATCAGGACCGTCGGGTCGCTCGCGAGCCCGCCGGCGAGCGAGGAAACCGCGTAGAGGAACAGCCCGAAGGCGAACACCCGGCGGCGGCCGAACAGGTCGGCCGCACGGCCGCCGAGCAGCAGGAAGCCGCCGAAGGCGACGGCGTAGGCGCTGACGACCCACTGGAGGGTGTGCGCGGAGAAGCCGACACCGGAACCGATGTCGGGCAGCGCCACGAAAACGATGCTGTAGTCGATGGCGTAAATGCACTGGGCGAAAGCCAGCAGGGCCAGGATCCAGCCGAGGCGTCGGCGGGACGGCGTCTCGGCGCCGGCGACAGCAGGAGGCATTTTCTGTGCCTATCCTTTCTGGGGGTGGGTTCTTCGGGCCGAGCTGGTCGACGAATTTTCGGAAAGCGTGAGGTCAAGAATTGTCCCAAGTGGACAGTGCCGCTACAATGGGAAAGAGAACCCGCGCCGTTGCGGATCATGGGCCCGCCGGCATCCGGCGGGCAGGGGCAACACAGTGCCGCGTTCTATTCTCGCACTCCGGCGGTCACGGGCGCCAGGTGTTTTCGGTGTTCGCTTGACCCCCTCGGTCGTATTCGGTGCCGGCTATCGGTGTCCGGCCGTCGTTTTCACCTCGGCCGGGTGCGGCTCGAGGTGGTCGCGGAACCATTGCACGACCGCGGCGTCGAGCTCGTCCCGTTCCGCCCGGTCGTCCGGGAGATGGCCGCGGGAAAGGCGTATGAATCGCACGGTCTTGCCCAGCCCGGTCAGCGTCTCGTACAACCGCTCGGTGCCGTTGATGCCGACAGTGGTGTCGTTCACCGCGTGGGCCAGCAGCAGCGGCGCCCGGACTTCGGCCGCGTGGGTGAGCGGGCTCGCCGTCCGCAGCCTCGCCAGATCCGCCGGATCACCGACGTCCCCGATCCACTCCACGACCCGCCGGCTCCACGTCGGCGGCAGGGACCGGACGTCCTCTTCGAGGTCGGCCGGCCCGCAGATCGCGACACCGGCCCGCCAGTACTCCGGCAGCCTGGTCAGGCAGCTGAGCGCCGCGAACCCGCCGTAGGAGATCCCGTGGACACCGAGCCGGTCGCCGTCCACCCCGTCGAGGCTCCGGAGAAAACCCGCGGCGGCTTCGAAATCGGCCAGGTCACCGCCGCCCCAGTCGCGGTAGATCAGCCGCTGGTAGGCCAGCCCCCGCCCGGTCGACCCCCGTACGTTCGGCGTCAGCACGGCGATTCCGGCTCGCACCAGCCGCTGGATCAGCGGGTCGTGGACCGGCAGCGCGGCCCATTCCGGACCGCCGTGGATGCTGAGCACCGCGGGAACGGGACCGGCCACCGGACGCGGGCGGTACAGCAGCCCGGATATCTCGAGCCCGCCGGTTCCGGTGAACCGGACCGTTTCCGGCGCGACGAGGTCGTCCGGCAGCCCGTCGCCGAAGCCGGTGAGCGGGCGCGTCTCGCCGGAAGTCGGGTCCACCAGCAGGAATTCGGTCGCCCGGTCGCCGGCACCGACCTGGGCGAGCAGCCGGTCTCCGGCGAACCGCGGCACGTAGCCGTCGTAGCCGAACGGCTGGGAGGCGAATCCGGGCAGTTCGACCGCGGTCTCCGACGTGCACAGGATCGTGCACTGGTCCTGCGGCAGGGCCCAGACGACCTGCGGGCCCACGATCACGTTCTCCACGTCGGCGTCCGGCGTGGCGATCCACTCCAGCGCCCGGCCCGGGACGAGCAGGGCGGCCCCGAGGAAGTCGCGGCCCTCCGTGGTGCACAGGTAGATGCCGTCCTCGTTCCACCCACCCGGCTGGTACTTCGCCGGGCCCTCGTGCGGGGTGAGGTGCCGGATCCGGCCGGTCTCGAGATCGCAGGTGAACAGGTCGTGGTCGGTGTTCTGGTGGAACCGCAAGACGAGCAGGTACCGGGAGTCCGGCGAGAAGAACATCGGCACGTAGCGGTCGTCGCCCTCGAGGACCATCCTGGTCTCGCCGGTCGTCAGGTCCCGCACGTAGACGTCCAGGCAGGTGACGTCACGCGCGCTGGTCGCGTAGGCGAGCAGCCGGCCGTCCGGGCTGTACGGACGGCTCGAGCTCGAATACGGCACGCCGATCTCGCGCCGGACACCGGGTTCCGCGGCCAGCCACTCCACCTCGCCGGTGCCGGGATCGAGCTCGGCCAGCCGGTAGTCCTGGCCGCCGGTCACGTCCGTCACGACCAGCAGGCGCGACTCGTCCGGCCGCCACGCCAGCCGGGTGACCGCGCCGTCGATCGGGAACATCCGCCGCTCCCCCGCCCAGGTCTGGAACCACGGCTGCGGCCGGCCGGATTCGTCGCCGACGTAAGCGAAGCCGTCTTTCGCCGGCCACGCACCCCAGACGGTCATGAGTGCGCCGCCAGCGCGAGCTGGATCGTCGCCGCGGTGACGATCCCCCGGTGGAACAAGTCGAGGTCGAGGTTCTCGTCGGGGGCGTGGTTGGCCTCGTCGGCGTTGGCCATGGGCACGCCGTAGCAGGGAACGGCGAGCCCGTCGCCGAGCACCGCGATCGGCAGGCTGCCCCCGATCGAGGGAAGCAGCAGCGGCCGCTGCCCGTGCGCGTCCTCGATCGCCTGGACGATCGTTCCGGTGTAAGGGGTTTCGGGCAACGTGGTGGACGGGGCCACGGCCGCGTCGGGCACGAATTCGACGTCGGGAGCGTACTTCTCGACGTGCCGCCGGATGGCCTCGGCGACCTGGGCCGGGGTCTGACCGCCGACCAGCCGGGCCTCGCACCGGGCGACGGCGACGTCCGGGATCACCGCGCGGTGGTCCCCGGAGTCCTCGCAGCTCAACGAGTTCACGGTCAGCGTCGGCACCGCCAGGCGTTCGTGGAAGCCCAAGCCGGCCGGCGGCTCCATCCCCGTCACCCCGATCGCTTCGAGTGTTCCGGCCAGGTCCACCGGGAGATCGGTCAGCGCGGCACGCTGGCCGTCGCTCAACGGCGCGACGTCGTCGGCGAACCCGGCGACGGTCACGACCCCGTCCGCCGTCCGCATGGTGGCCAGCAGCTGCACCAGCGCCCACGCGGGGTTCGGCGCGACGCCGCCCCAGTGCCCCGAGTGCAACGGCCGGTTCGCGCCCCGCGCACGCAGCTCGAACATGAGGATTCCGCGCATCCCGAGGACCACGCAGGCCCGGCCCGAGTCGTGCACCGGCCCGTCGCTCCAGATCACCAGATCGGGCCGGCCGACCTGGCGGACGGCCGCAGCGAGGTTGGGGCTGCCGATCTCCTCTTCGCCGTCGAGCAGCACCGTGACCCGGCAGGGGTATCCGCCGGTGAGGTCCCGCAGGGCACGCAACCCCAGCAGCTGCGCGAGGTTCTGTCCCTTGTTGTCGCCGGTGCCGCGCCCGTACATCCGGCCGTCACGGATCGACGGCACGAACGGCGGCGTCGTCCACAGTTCGAGCGGGCCGGGCGGCTGCACGTCGTAGTGGCCGTAGATCAGCACGTGTGGCCCGGGTCCGTCCGCCGTCCCGATCAGCGCGGGCCAGCCACCGGTCTCGGCTTCGCGCGCCTCCAGACCGGACGCGCGGAGCAGCCGGAGACCGTGTGCCGCGGCCTCGGCCATGCCCTCGCCGGTCCGGCTCACGCTCGGCCGGGAGATCCAGTCCGCCAGCTCGGCGACCAGGTCCCGGTCGTTCACCCACGCCCTGAGCTGCTCGATCACCGGACCTCCAACTGATTGCAGAAACTGATATCGATGTTAGTCAAGCAAACTGGTGACGGCTTGGCAAGGTACAGTGCAGTCCGTGGAAGCGACTGTCGAAGAACTCAAGGCGCTCGGACACCCGGTCCGCTGGCGCATCCTGCGGCTGTGCCTGAACCGCTCGCTGACCAACAAGCAGCTGTCGGTCGAGCTCGACCTCGCTCCCGCGACCACGCTGCGGCACATCCGCGCCCTGGTGAAGACGAACTTCCTGGCCGCCGAACCGGTGTGCACCGGGGAGAACGGCGCACTGCAGCGGCCCTACCGCGCGACCGCGCGCACCTGGGGCCTGACGATCATGCCCGACGACGCCGGCCTGGGCCAGCAGGTGGACCTGGCCGTGCTCGGCGCCCACCGCGCCGAACTGATCGCCGCCGGAAAGGACTCCGGCCGCGGCGCCAAGCGGGGCGTCCTCCGGTTGCGACCGGAGTCCGTCGATTCGCTCCGCCGCCGGATGCAGGAACTGATCGCCGAGTACACCGACGAACCCGACGGCGAACCGCTGAGCTACCTGTGGTCGCTCGCCGCCCAGGCGCAACTCGACCACGCCCCACGGAAGAGTGACGACAACGCCGATTGACCGATGGGCGTGCCCGATGGTTGACTGATTTCGTTCCGCCACCGGACGAAGACGACTGTCGGTCGCGGCCACTCTCACTTGGCACAGCACAGGTTCCGCGGCCGTCACCCGCGCCGCAGGATCCGATGGCGTGGGCCGCCGAGCATTTTCGGCAGCCCCGGGCTCGAAGACGACGACAATGGGAAGAATTGAAGGAAGATCTTCCGGGTTCGTTTCCCGGCAGGCCTTCCGCAAGAAAGGGCATGGAATGAAGATTGTCATCGCCGGCGGCCACGGCAAGATCGCCCTGCGATTGACTCGGCAGCTCGCCGGCCGCGGCGACTCGGTCCTGGGCATCGTGCGCAATCCCCGGCACGTCGCCGACGTCGAACGGGCCGGCGGGGAAGCCGTCGTGCTCGACCTCGAGCACGCCACTGTGGACGAGGTGGCCGCCACCCTGGCCGGCGCGGACGTCGCCGTCTTCTCGGCCGGCTCGGGCAACGCCGCCACCGCCGCGCGCCGCGACCGGATGGACCGGGCCGCCGTGGTGCTGGTCATGGACGCGGCGGAACAGGCTGGTGTGCGGCGGTTCCTGCACGTCAGCTCGATCAACGTGGGCTGTGCCGACGACCCCGGCATCGGCGAGGGGTATGCCGTCTACCTGCAGGCCAAGCGCGCCGCCGAACAGCACATCTTCGATCGCGACAAGCTCGACTGGACGGTCCTGCGGCCCGGCGTGCTCGCCGACGGCGACGGCGACGGCACCGCCGAACTCACCGCCGGGAACCCGATCGCGCCGAAGCGCGCCCGGTTCGACCAGGTCGCCCGGGAAGACGTCGCCGCCGTGCTCGTGGAGCTCATCGACCGGCCCGGCACCGCCGGCCGGATCTACGTGGTGGTCGGCGGCGATACCCCCATCGAGAAGGCGATCGACGTCTAGCGCGAAGCTGCCGGCGACCTGCCGCGCAGCCGAGTCCTGGGGAGGCTTCCGTGATCACCGTCCACTCGATCGACGACCGGGCAACGGTTCTGCGCAAGGCATTCGCGTGCTTTCCCAGCGGCGTGACGGCCCTGTGCGCATTGTCCGGCGGCGAACCGGCCGGGATGGCCGTCAGCTCGTTCACCTCGGTGTCCTTGGACCCCGCGCTGTTGTCGGTGTGCGTGCGGAACGCCTCGGCCACCTGGCCGGCCCTGCGAGCCTCTCCGCGCCTCGGTCTCAGCGTCCTGGGCGAGCACCAGGCCGCGGTGGGCCGCAGGCTCGCCGCGAAGACCGGCGACCGGTTCGCCGGCGTGGACTGGCAGGCGAGCGACGACGGTGCCCTGTTCGTCCTCGGCGCCTCGGCCTGGTTCGACTGTTCGATCCAGGCCGAGGTGCCGGCCGGCGACCACACGGTCGTGTTCCTGGAAGTCCACGGGCTGCACGCGGACCCCGACGTCCCACCACTGGTCTTCCACGGCAGCCGGTTCCGCCGCCTCGAAACCGACGAGCTCGCGGTGGGGGCGTCATGAGCGCCGATCGTTGGGGCGAATCTCGTTGGTGCGGCCGGTCATACTGAAAGTCATGCAAGCCGGAAGAATGGCCGACGGCACGCATTGACCCGCACAAGGCGCTCTGCCAGCACGCGCACACGGTTCTGTCCGACCCCGCCCCCACCGTCGTGCAGGCCGCCCTGGAAGGCCTCACCGCACAGTCGTCGGACGAGGTGTTCGACCAGCTGGTCACGCTGCTGAACGAGACGGACCTCGACCGGGCCTGGATCAGCCGCTACGCCGCCCAGCGCATCGCCGAGACCAGCGACCCGAGACGGCTGGACGTCCTGGCCGACGCACTGGGCCAGGTACATCCCAGCGCCGCACACGACATCACCCGCGCACTGAGCCGGGTCGGTGACCCGCGGATCGCGCCGGTGCTGATCGAGCACCTCCGCCACCGCCGCCCGGGCCGCTTCGCGGCCGCGGAAGTCCTCGGCAACCTGCGCGTCACCGAGGCCACCGGCCCGCTCATCGACATCCTGCGCGAATCCGGCGCCGGCGCGTTGCCCGTGGTGGAAGCGCTGGGCAAGCTCGAAGCACTGGAGGCCGCGCCGGCGATCGTCTCGCTGCTCGACCACAGTTCGCCCGACGTTCGCACGAGCGCCCTGCTGGCGCTGAACCGGATCGGCGGGCCGCTGGCGACTCCCGCCGGCCTCAAGGCCACCGACGACGTCAACCCCGTCGTCCGGGCCCGGGCCTTCCGCGTACTGGCCAAGCACGGCGATCACCGCGCGCTCGGCCGGTTGGCCGCCGCCTGCGACGGCCGGCACGTCCACACCGCCCTCACCGGCCTGGTCCGCCTGGCCGACGACTCGCTCGCGCCCACCTTGGTACGGGTCCTGCTGACCACCGGTGAACGGCGTGTCCGCAAGCTTGCCGGACAGATTCTCGCTCGCATCGACACGGGGCACTACCTGCCCGGCCACGATCCCGACCCGCTCGTCCGCCGCGTCATCGTCTGGGTCATCGGCCAACGAGCCGACCCGGCCTACATGTGGACGCTGACCAATGCGCTCAAGGACGAGGACGAGGACGAGCTGGTCCGATCCCGCGCCGCCGCGGCACTCGGGCGGATCACCCACGAGAAGGCGCTCCCGCTGCTGACCGAGGCACTACGCGACCCCAGGCCACGCGTCCGGGCCAACGCCGCGACAGCGCTGGGCCAAACCGCCCCTGACGGCCTGCATTCCCTCCTCGCCGACGCCCTGGCCGACCCGCACCTGGCGGTCCAGTCCGCCGCCGCGGCACTGCGAGCGACCGCTCACTGACTTGTCCTCTGTGGATGGTCAACTCAGTTCGCCCGCCGTCCGATTATCCTCGATGCGGTCGCCCAGGTGGCAATGTTGGATCTGGCCGTAGCGTCCCTTTTGGACGGTTGCCGACTGCGCCTCTTCCGCCGGCACCCTCGGCATTCGTGTCGAACAATGGTGACCTCCGCCGGCAGGCCGGTCTCCTCGGTGATCTCCCGCGCGACGCACTGCTCCGGGGGTTTCGCCGGGCTCGATCCGGCCCCTGGCGGCTCCCCTCCGTCACGTCGGTACCGCCGAAAGCGCATTCCGCGGCACCCGTCGTCGAACGTGGAATGCGATTCACGCAGTCACGTGTCCGGTACTGGCCACCCCCGGCAGGCTCACCGTCGACGACCAGCCCGGCTGGCGGATGCGCCGCATCGGCAGTCGTACCAACGCATTCCCGCGGCCGTGGCAGCACTGACCGGAATCGCCTCGGTTAAAACTGCTCCTTTTCGGTGAACAATTTTACGTCCTTCCGCGATGCCCGGGCGATTGCCGTCGAAATCCTCGACTTCCCGGCGAATGCGCACGTCCGCGCAGCCCCGGTGTCCTGTCGGACAGAAATTCACAAAGCAGCCACCGCGGGCTACGATCGCTTGACTGGGGTGGTTGTCCGAGCATGTCCGTTATCTCACTCGTCGTTTTGGCCGGCCACCGGAATGGGGGAATTTGTCATGCTCTTCCACGTCTTGGGCCCGCTCGAAGTCTCCGGTTCGCGCAAGCCGGTGAGCCTGAGCGCCGGCCGCCAGCAGGTCGTCCTCGCCGTCCTGCTGCTGGAGGCCAACCGTCTGGTCCCGGTGCACCGGCTGGTCGACGCCGTGTGGTCGGACGCGCCGCCGTCCACCGCGCGCGGGCAGATCCACACCTGCGTGTCCGGGTTGCGCCGCCGGTTCGAGACGGCGGGGCTGGGCGGGCGCATCGGCACGCGGCGGCCGGGTTACCTGCTGCGGGTCTCCGACGACGAACTCGACCTGCACCGGTTCGACCGGCTCGTCGCCGAGGGGCGCACGGCCGCCGCCGCGGGCCGCCCGGCCGAGGCGGCGCAACGGTTCCGGAGCGCGCTCGGGCTCTGGCGCGGCGACGCCCCGTTGAGCGGTATCGAAAGCGACCTCCTGCGCGCGGCCGTCACGAGCCTGACCGAGCGCCGGCTGAGCGTCATCGAGGAGTGCCACGCCGTCGAACTCGCCCAGGGCCGCCACCACGAACTGGTCGATCAGCTGCTGCCACTGGCGGAACGCCATCCCCTGCGCGAACAGCTGCACCACCAGCTGATGCTGGCGCTGCACCGCTGCCGGCGGCCCGGCGACGCGCTCGCCGCCTACCGCGCCATCCGCCGGAGGTTCGTCGCCGAGCTCGGCATCGAGCCGAGCGGCGCGCTGCGCGACCTGCACGACTCGATCCTGCGCAACGACACCGCCCTGGATCCCCCGCCCGCGCCGCGGGCCGCCGCCGTCCCCGCGGCCGCGGCGCCGATGGTCCCCCGCATGCTGCCGGCCGGCAACCCGTACCTGACCGGCCGCGACGACGTCGTCACCACGGTCGCCGGTCTGCTCCGCGGCAGCGGAACGGGCGGGGTGGCCACGGCGGTGCTCGCCGGCCGCGCCGGGGTCGGGAAGACCGCGCTGGCCGTGCACATCGCGCACCGGGTCGCGCCCGGGTTCCCCGACGGCCAGCTCTACGCGCGGCTGGACGACGAGCACGGCGAGCCGGTCCGGCCCGAGGCCGTGCTCGAACGGCTGCTGCGGGTGCTCGGCGTGCCCGCGGCGGCCGGGAGCCGCGACGAGCTGGCCGCGCGGCTGCGCAGCGCGCTCGCGGGACGGCGGATCCTCGTGGTGCTCGACGGCGCCGTCGACGAAGCGCAGGTGCTGTCCCTGCTGCCCGGCTCCGCCACCTGCGGCGTGCTCGTGACCAGCCGGCACCGGCTCACCGGGCTGTCCGGCGCGAAAGTGGTCGAGCTGGCGGAGCTCACCATCCAGCACGCCACCGAACTGCTCATCCACCTGCTGGGCATCGCCCGCGTCTCCGCCGAGCCCGCCGCCACGTTCGACCTGATCGAACTGTGCGGCGGGCTGCCCCTCGCGTTGCGCATCGCCGGTGAGCGGCTGGCCGCGCGGCCGCACTGGAGCATCGCGGAGCTGACCGAGCGCCTCGGCGACGGGCAGCGGCACCTCGACGAGCTGAGCCACGGGCCGCTCGACGTCCGCCCCGGCATCGCCACCGCCTGTGCCCGGGTGGGCCCGTCCGCGCAGCGGCTGTTCCGCCTGCTCACCCTGGTCGACGGGGAGCACTTCCCGACGTGGGTCGCCGGGCCGCTGCTCGGCGACCCGGGCCGGGCGGCGGGCGACGACCTGGAGGCGCTGGTCGACGCCCAGCTCGTCGCCGTCGACCGCCGATCCGGGCCCGGTACCCACTACCGGATCCCGAAGCTGCTGCGCAGCTACGCCCGCGAACTGCTCGTCCGCAAGGAAACCCCGGCGACCCGGGCGGCCGCCTCGAGCCGGCTGCTCGGGGCCTGGCTGCACCTGGCCGAACAGGCGCACAGCCGCGCGGTGGGCCACTCGGTCCCCGTGCTGCACGGCGACGCCGAGCGGTGGCCGCTGCCCGTGCCGCTCGCCGATCAGCTGCTCCGCCACCCGCTGGAGTGGTTCGAGACGGAGCGCGCCGGCGTGGTCCGCGCCGTCGGGCAGGCCGCCGACCTCGGTTCCGCCGAGCTGTGCTGGGACCTCGCGGTCACGCTGGCCGGGCTGATGCGGGCTCGCGATCACCTGGAGGACTGGCGCGAGACGCACACCACCGCGCTCACCGCCTGCCGCCAGGCCGGCGACCGCCGCGGCGAGGCCGTCATCCTGTACTCCCTGGGGACGCTCGACATGGTCGAGCAACGCTACGACGAGGCGTCCGGCCGGCTGGCCCTGGCCTTGCGCGCGTTCGAAGAAATCGGTGACGACAAGGGGCGGACGCTGTGCCTGCGCGGTGTCGCGTTCCTCAGCCGGGTCGGGTCGGAGCCGCTGCTCGGCGGGCGTGCCACGCGCTGAGCAGCAGGCCGCCCGCGCACAGCAGTTCCGCGACGACCAGGCAGACCCGGCTCCCGATCGCCGCGACGGTCGCCGCGGGCACCGGCAGCACCGACCCCAGCGCGGCGATGATCACCAGCTCCCGCACGCCCGCGCCGTCGGGGAGCACCAGGGTCAGCGCCCCGGCGGCCGACGCGAAGGCGTACCCCCCGACCGCGGCCGCCAGCGCCGGCCCGGGCGACGCGCCCAGCGCGAACGCGAGCAACCACAGGTGCAGGCCGCCCACGAGCCACGCGGCGGTCTG
Organism: Amycolatopsis sp. NBC_01307; assembly: GCF_035975215.1. Classification (NCBI taxonomy): domain Bacteria; kingdom Bacillati; phylum Actinomycetota; class Actinomycetes; order Pseudonocardiales; family Pseudonocardiaceae; genus Amycolatopsis; species Amycolatopsis sp. NBC_01307. Next base: position 3,918,172 of record NZ_CP108403.1, read on the forward strand.
CACCAGCACCGCCTGGCGCAGCCGGCGCGGCTCCGGCCGGTCCGCCAGCGGAGCGCGCCGGAGCAGCCGGGCCGCCCGATCGGTCAGGCGCAGCACGGTTTCCGGCCGCCACAGCACGTACGCGCCGAGCAGCAGCGGCACCACCAGCCAGGGCCAGGACGCGCCCAGCACCAGCGGCGCGGCCAGCAGGCCGACCGCCGTCGCCGAGAGCAGGTTGATCACGGCGACCAGCAGGTAGGCGGCGACGACCCGGCCCGCGTCGACGCCGGTCCGGCGGCCGGTGTGGGCCGCGGCCAGTGCCTGCCACCACGGCCCGGGCAGGTACGTGCCGGCGATCGCCGCGAAGCAGATCCGGGCCCCGGTGGCGAACCCCAGCGGGCTGCCGAGGGACGCCAGCACCCGCCGCCAGGTCTGCACGCCCAGCAGCAGCCACGCGGCGAGCGCGAGCAGCGCCAGCACCAGGCACCACTTCGCGGCGGGCCGGGCGAGCAGTCCGGCGATCTCCGTGCCGTGCCCGGCGACGACGGTGGCCGCGCCCACCGCGACGGCCGAGAGGAACGCCACCACCAGGACCTTGCGCAGCACGGCGCGGACCGGGCCGGTCATCGCGCGGACCCGCACGGCAGGGACACGGTCAGGTCCTGGGCCTGGTGGTCGGACAGCCGCGGGTTCGGCCGGAACGCGTACCGCGCGACGTCCACCTCGCCCCGGGTGAACACCCAGTCGAGCCGCCACAGCCGGGGCATCCCCCATCCCGTGTCCGCCAGCGGGAACGACGACGGCAGCGGGGCGCCCTCGGTGAGGTCCCGGGCTTCGACGCCGTCGCCGAGCGGGATGAGGCTGCCCATCCACGGCGAGTTGAAGTCGCCCGCCACGAGCAGGGGGTTGCGGTTGCCCGCCAGGTCCGCGCGCAGGGCGCCCAGCTCGGTCTCGACGCGGTCGTACTGCCCGTGCGCGAACGAGTAGAACCGGCCGGTGAACGGGCTGAGCCGGGTGTCCACCGGCTGCGGCAGGTGCACGTTGTACAGCGAGAACACGCACCCGCCGACCCGGACGTCGGTGCGCTGCGCCTTGTTGCCGTGCCAGTACCAGGAGTCGGGCTCCGGGCCGTCGCGCCGCGGGTGCGTCCCCACGACCGGCAGCCGCGACAGCGTGACCAGCTCGCCCTCGACGTTCACCTGGTAACCCGGGAACCGGGCGCGCAGCGTGGGTTCGTCGTCGAGCCGGACGGGCCCGTTGTTCCAGTGCAGGTGCTCGCCGAGCAGGTAGACGTCGGCGTTCTGCTGCTTCAGGTACGCGTAGAACGCGTCCGTGCCGTCGCCGCCGCGGAAGTCCTTGTACCCGGTCCCGGACTCCCAGTAGCCGGTGTTCCAGCTGAAGATCCGCAGCACCGGCGCACCCGGCCGCGGCGCGGTACCCGGGCCGGCCCCGCCGAACCCGGCCAGCGGGGTGCCCGCCACCAGCACGGCGACGAGCACCAACGCCGTCCACCGCGGCCGCGGCCGGACGGACGCGGCGAGGAGCAGCAACAGCAGCGGGACGACGAACAACAGCAGCGGCGGAACGGGTTCGACGAACATCCACAGCCACCAGCGCCCGGTGAGCAGCACGTGCGCGGCGAAGAACAGCACCCACGCCGCGGTGGCGGCCCGGAGCGTGCGGCTCAGCCGCCGCCGTGGCGGTGCGGGGGTTTCGGTGTCCACAGGGGACACGACTTCGGTCATGTCGGCACCTCGCGTGAGTCGTTACGGGGACAGGAGACCGGCGGCGGCCAGCGCCACCACGCTCAGCACGCCGCTGCCGAGCAGCACCCGGTCGCGCAGCAGCCCGCGGGCCGGATCCGCGCCGCCGCCCTGCACGAGCACCACGTGCAGGTAGCGGCACAGCCCGAACAGCACCGGCAGCAGGACCGCGGCCAGCACCAGGTCGGCCCGCGCACCCCAGCGTTCGTGGGCGAAGAACAGGAACACCACGACGGTGAGCCCGGCGGCGAGCACGAGCAGCTGGTCGAGGAAGGCGGCCGAATAACCGCGCAGCACCGGGCGGCGCAGCGCTTCGGGCAGGTCCAGCTCGCGCCGCCGCTTGCCCAGCACGGGCAGGAAGCAGAGCAGGAACACGCACAGCAGCAACCAGCCCGACGGCCGTACGCCCGTGGCCAGGTACCCGGCCAGCACGCGCAGCGCGAACCCGGCGGCGACCGCGAACACCTCGGCCACCGGCACGTGCTTGAGCCATCGGCTGTAGGCGGCGTTCAGCGCGACGTACGCGCCGAGCGGCGCGAACAGCACCGGCAGCGTGACCGCGGTGGCGACCACGAGGACCACGAACAGTGTGGCCCCGAGGGCCACCGCGGCCCGCACCGGTACCCGCCCGGCCGCGATCGGCCGGTGCCGTTTCGCCGGGTGGGCCCGGTCGTACCCGGCGTCGGCGACGTCGTTGCCGACGTAGACGACCGCGGAGGCGAGGACGAACAGCCCCACCGCCCCGGCCAGCGCCGCCGGCCGGGGCCACGTCCACGCCGCCGGGTGCAGCAGGACCAGCGGGACGACGAGCAGGCTCTTGGGCCACTGCCCCGGCCGGACCAGCGTGAAGAGATCCCGCAGGGCGGTTCGCGAACGAACCGCCACCGCGCGCGATTGCAGGGAGTACATCCGGCCCCTCCCCCGTCAGAAGAAGACCTTGGCGAGTTTCAACGCGCCCTGCCGCCAGGGCTCACGGCTGGTCACGCCCTGCGCCACCGGCGTCTGGACGCGGTTGGACCGCCACCACGTGAAAGCTTCGAGCAGAGCCTCGGAGTTCGACAGCCGCGGCACGAACCCGAGGCGGCGCGCGGCCTTCTCGGTGCTGACGAACGAATCGTCGAGCAACTTGTGCAGCAGCCGGCCGTAGACCGGCGACAGCTTCCAGCGTTCGAGCAGCCCGAGCACCGCGACCGCGGGCCGCGCCGGGATCGGCACGACGTGCTTGCCGTGCCCGGCCGCGTCGAGCACGGCCTGGAAGTCCTGCCGGATCGTGCCGAAGCGGTCCGCCGCGATGTTGTAGGTGTCGTCGGCGATCTCGCGCGGCGCCACCAGCGCGGTGACCACGGCCGTGACGAGGTCGTCCAGGCCCAGCATCTGGATGCGGACGTCGCCGCGGCCGAGCACCGGGAAGTGCCGCCCTTCCGCCGCCCATTCGAACAGCATCGCGAACAGGCCCATCCGGCCCGTGCCCACGAACGTCTTGGGTCGCAGGACGGTCAGGCACAGCCCGTCGGCGCGCAGCCGCCCGGCGAGCTCCTCGGCCTCGGCCTTCGCCGCGCCGTAGGTGTCGACCGGCTCGCACGGGTGGCTTTCGGGCGTCGGCACCGTCTTGGGCAGGCCGTAGACCGACGTCGACGAGATGTGCACGGCCCGCGTGACGCCCGCGGAAACCGCCGTCCCCAGCACGTTCCGCGCGCCGCCGACGATGATCGAGCGGATCTCGTCGGCCGGGTAGCTCGGCAGCGCCGCGGCGCAGTGCACCACGGCGTCGGCGCCGGTCATCGCGTCGGCGATCACCCGGGGATCCCGGACGTCGCCGATGTGGTGGCGCAGCCCGGGCGCGGCCGGGATGTCACGCAGGTCGACGCTGTGCACGCGGCAGCCCTCGTCGAGCAGCCGCTGGACCAGGCGCGAGCCCAGCACTCCGGCGGCGCCGGTGACGACGACGGTCGCGGGCAGGTTGGAAGTCACCACAGCCGGCTCACCTTCTCCTGGACGAAACGGGTCAGCAAACGGGACATGCCTTGGTCCAGCACGGCGTCGAGGGCGTCGAGGAAGCGCTCGACGTCGGCGTCGGCGGTCACGAGCGGCGGGCTCACCACGAGCGGGCTCCGGCCGTTGAGCGTGTAGTAGGTGTAGATGTCGTGGTCGCGGTAGAGCGCGTCGATCACCGCGCACGTGATGAGCTTGGTCCGCAGCAACGGGTCCTTCGCCAGGGAAACGGGCGCCAGCTTGCCGATCAGGTCGAGCAGCTTCGGCCCGCCGGAGAGGAACACGCCGTGCAGCGCGCCGGCGCCGCGGACGTCGGCGACCTCGTCCGGGTGCGCCTTCCGGATCCGCTCGAGCCCGGGACCGAGCAGGTCCCCGAGGTGGCGCGCGCGGGCCGGGAAGTCGTCGGTCACCGCGATCTCGACGGCTTCCAGCGCGGTCACGGCCTCTTCGCCGAAGCCGTAGTAGGTCGTGCTCGTGCTCTGCAGCAGGGCGTCCCGCATGCTGTCGTAGGCCTTGCGGAACACCGGTTCGCGCGCCACGAACGCCGAGATCGAGGACTTGCCGCCACCGAACGATTTCGACGTCGTCACGACGTCCGGCACGAGCCCGGGGTGGCGCATGAAGTAGAACATCGAGCCGGTCTTGCCCCAGCCGGTGTAGATCTCGTCGAAGATCAGGATGATGTCCTCGGCCGTGCACAGCTCCCGGAGCCCGTGCAGGAACTCCGCGGAACAGTGGTTCATCGTCGACGCGCTGAACGGCTCGATGAGGAGCGCGTAGACGTCGCAGCCACCACCGGGCCGCCGGGCCGCGGCGATCGCGTCGCGCACGGAGTCGAGGTCGCCGTAGCGGAACGTGCCGATGCCGGGGATGGTCGGGAAGGCGAACTGGTCCGGCGCGCCGCCGGTGAGCCCGCCCGAGCCGAGCAGCTTGCCGTGGAAGGCGATGTCCGCGCGCAGCACGCGGCCCCGCTTGCCGCGGTGGTACTTGTAGGCGAGCTTCACCGCGCCTTCCACCGCCTCGGCGCCGGAGTTGGGGAAGAACGACATGCTCAGGTCGGCCGGCAGGACCTGGGCGATGTTGTGGCCGAGCGCCGCCAGGTACGGCGAGAAGTAGGTCTTGTGCACCTCCATCCGGGACTGGTCTTGGAAGCGCTTCCGCGCGGCCACGATCCGGGGGTGGTTGTGCCCGTGGTTGAGCACGCCCACCCCGCCGGTGAAGTCGAGGACGGTGCGCCCGTCCCGGGTGTGCAGGTGGGCGCCCTCGGCGCGGTCGACCAGCTCGCGGCCGAAACCGAACGACGTCATCAGCTTGACCTGCGACTTGTTGACGTACTTGCGATAGAGCTCGTGGACCTCGCCGACGTCGAGCCGTTCGGCCTGCTCCAGGGTGATCAGGTGCGGCATCGATCCCTCCCAGTCGGATTGCGTCAGGAGTTCCGACACTGGGCGGGGGCTCTCCTCGGCCGCTTCCGCGGACCTCTCACGGCCCGGGTGGCGGCGCGGGATCGCGGTGAGAGGGTTGTGGCAGGCGCCTCGGCTGCACTGGTGAAGCCACTCTTCACCGAGCAGCTGGAGGTCTGCCATGGGGCAGCTGGTCTCGATCGTCGTGCCGAACCACAACGGCGCCCGCACGCTGCCTCAGTGCCTCTCGGCGCTGTCGGCCCAGACCCACCCGGACCTCGAGGTGATCGTCTCGGACGACGGCAGCACCGACGACTCGGTCGCGGTGGCCCGCGCGCACGGCGCGCACGTCGTCGCCACCGGCGTCAACGGCGGCTGCGGTGTCGCACGCAACGCCGGCCGGGCCCGCGCTCGCGGCGACGTCATCTTCTACGTCGACTCCGACGTGGCCCTCGCCCCGGACGCGGTCGCCACCGCCGTCCGCATCCTCGAAGCCGAGCCGGACACGGGTGCGGTGTGCGGTATCCAGGATCCCGAGCCGCTCGCCGAACCCACCATGATCGCGCAGTACCGCGGGCTGCAGTACCACTACTGGTCACTCAGCTCCCAGGGCACCGTGTCGTTCCTGTTCCCGTCGCTGTGCGCGATCCCGGCGAGGGTCCACGACGAGATCGGCCAGTTCAACCCGCGGCTCAAGCAGACCGAGGAGGTCGACTTCGGGCACCGGTTGTCGCGGCACTACCGGCTGCGGCTCACCCCCGAGGTGCGTGGGAAGCACGCGCACGACCGGCGCCTGAAGGTGCTGCTGCGCAAGCTCTTCCACCGGGCCCGCCTGCGCATCCCGCTGTACGCCCGGTCCCGGCACTTCGCCACCGGCTTCGAAACGCGGGAGCGGGCGTGGGCGAGCCTGGCCGCCGCGGCGTCGATCCCGGCGTTCGCGGCGGCGTTCGCCGGCCCGTGGGGACTGCTCGCGCCCGGCCTGCTCATCGCCGCCTCGATCGCCGGTGACCGCGGGATGTACGGGTTCGTCCGGCAGCAGCGCGGCCCGGCGTTCACCGTCTTCTTCGCCGGAGTGCACTACCTGGTCAACCTGACGATCGTCGCCGGAGCCGTGGCCGGGGTGGCGCAGTGGACGACGTCGCGGACGTTCCGCCGCCTCTACGAGCAGCCGGTCACCCCCTGAATAGGCCGTTATACGACCCACCCGGCTGCTGGAGCCGGTCCGTCAAGCCGTTGCGTGCTTCTTCGTGCTCGCTCGGCGGGACGGATCCGTCAGGCGGTGCATCATGGTGACGCTGGCCCGGCGGGGCATCAGGCGGCTGAAGGTCGCGCCCATGCGGTTTGATCGGCCGTCGATGGTGCTTGGGCCCGGGTTGCGGCTCTCCAGGTGGGACAACGCGGTGGCGACGACGTTCTCGGGGGTGCGCGCCTTGGCTCCCGCGGTGGCGTCGTCGGTGCCGACGACGGCGTTGAACTCGGTGCTCGTCGCTCCTGGGGACAGAGCGAACGCGATGACTCCGCTGCCGCGCAGCTCGGCCCAGAGCGACTCGGTGAAGCTGAGGACGAACGCCTTCGTCGCGCCGTAGACGGCCATCCGCGGCGTCGGCGTGTAGGCGGCCATGCTGGCGACGTTGATCAGGAAGCCTTGCGCCGCAACGATGTCCGGCAGGAACGCGGAGCTCAGCTGCACCGGGGCGGAGACGTCGACCGCGATCTCCCGGGTCAGGCGGGCCGGGTCTTCGCCGGCGAACTCGCCGAACGTGCCGAACCCGGCGTTGTTGATCAGACTGGTCGCCGTGAGCCCGGCGTCGGCCACCGCCGCTTTCAGGTCCGGGCCGACCGTGGGCGAGGCGAGGTCGAGCGCGATCGCCGTCGCGGTGACCTGGTGCTTCCGCTCCAGCTCGGCGGCCAGCTCCTGAAGGCGGTCGAGCCGGCGCGCCACCAGGATCAGGTTCGCGCCCCGGGCGGCCAGGGCGTGTGCGAACGCGGCGCCGATGCCGGAACTGGCTCCCGTGACGATGACGGTCTGGCTGCGGTAGTCCGGTCGCGGCATCGGGTTCTCCCAGGGGTTGATCGGCCGACTGACTGAGTCACCGTATGCCCGCCTGGCACTCAGTGTCAATCTGGCGCTCGGTGTATGATCGCGTCCATGGCCAAGCAGGACGACCTCTGGACCCGATCGCGCCAGGCGGCGTACGCGGAGATCACGCGCGTCGCCATGACGCTGTTCCTCGAGCAGGGGTTCGACGGGACGACGATCGATCAGATCGCGGCGACCGCGGGCATCTCACGGCGCTCGTTCTTCCGCTACTTCGGGACGAAGGAGGACATCGTCCTCGGCGATCTGGCGAACCAGGGCGCGCTCGTGCGCGACATCCTGGAGAGCATCCCCGTGTCGGTGCCGCCCTGGGAGGCGCTGCGGGAAGCGCTCTGGCGCGTCGACGGCGAAGGGCTGCAGTCCGAAGTGGGGCTCAAGATCGCCAAGATGATGTACGACACCCCGTCGCTGAGGGCGCGAAGCATCGAGAAGCACCTTCAGTGGCAGGAGCAACTCGTCCCGAACATCCGGCTACGGCTGGGCGTCGCCGCCGACGACGCGACCGACCCGGCGGCCGACGCGATCGTCGCCAGCGCCATCGCCTGCCTGGACGTCGCCGGCCAGATCTGGGCGAAGTCCGACGGCGCCGCCGACCTCGCCGAGCTGTACGACCGCGCGGTGGGCGCCGTGGGAAATCCCCGTTGAGCCGTCAGGCTTTCCGGGCCGGCTCACCGTCCGTGAAGTGCCGACACGCCAGGGAAACACCGTCGGCGATCCGGTCCACCTTTCGTGCGACTGCCCGATACCGGCCACCGGTCCTAGAGTTCCGAACCATGACCACCGCCCTGAGGACCGAGCACGAAGTCCAGCGATTCGAGAAGTGGGACGCCAACGGAGACGGCGTCATCGATCGCACCGACTACGACGCGGAGGCCCGCCGCATCGTCGAGGCCTTCGGCGAGACCACGACCAGCGACCGCGGCCGGGCCGTCCGCGACGCCCTGCTCGCGATGTACCAACGGCAGGCCGAAGCCGCGGGCGTCGGCCCGAACGGCGCCATGAACCAGGAACAGTACCTCTCCGCCAACCGCGAACTGATGTACGAACGCGGCGACAGCGGGTTCGAAGACCTGCTCCGCCCGACCATCGCCGCCATCGCCGACCTGTGCGACACCGACCGCGACGGGTACGTGAGCAAGGTGGAACTGCGCCGCTGGCTCGGCCCGGCGGTCGGGTTGAGCGACGCCGGCTCCGACGCCACGTTCGACCGCATCGACCTCGACGGCGACGGCCGCCTCACCGTGGACGAACTCGTCATCGCCGTCCGCGAGTTCCACTACGGACGGTCGGACATCCGGCTGCTCGGCTGACCCGCCCCGTCCGGGCTCAGGGCAACGGCTTCGCGGGGTAGATCCGCAGCCGCTGGGCCGGCATGTCGTACGTCCCCGGCCCCGGCAGGCCGGGGACCAGCAGCGTGTCACCCCGCAGCGGGAGTTCGAAAGCGTCGGCGGGATCGGGCTCCAGGGTGGCGATCGACTTGTCCGTCCAGGCCTGGGCCGGCGCGCCGCTCGTGAGCCGGTAGCCGGTCACCTTGCGCAGCTCCGACAGCGGCGGGTCGGCGTAACCGTCGTTGCGCAGGAGATAACCGCCGGGGCGGGCGACGACCGAGCCCGGCACGATCGGCATGCCGCCCGCGGTGAGCACGTGCAGCGACGGGCCGCCGCGCTTCCAGCTGTCGGTGGGGTCGCCCTGGCGCTCGGCCAGCGTCTTCTTGAGCACCTGGACCGAGGCCGCGTGGTCGAGGCAGATCTCGACGCCCACGGTGGTGTTCGCGTCGACCTCGAACAACCGCTCCCGGACCAGCTCCTTCTCTGCGTAGGCCGCCTGCAGCTCGGCGGTCTTCCCCACCGCGAAAGCCATCGGGATGCCGTCGAGCCCCGACGGCAACCGCTTCTCGATGCGCCGCGCCTCGCCGGTCCCGACGCCGCCACGCATGTGCCACACGGAGTTGTAGAAGGTGCGCCGGCCCTGGACCATCGTGTCGGAGTGCCACAGCACCGAGCCCGGCACGATCAGCCAGTTCTTGAGGCGCACGGCGTGGAACATCCGGTCCAGGGCGTCCCACGTGGCCAGGTACTCCTCCGTGGAGTAGGTGTGGTGGGTGGCCGGGTCGGCCGGCCGGAAGTAGAACTCCGGCGCCACGAACACCTTCAGCGTCGACGGATCGTCGGTGTCGCGGACGTTCATCTGCGCGATGTGCACCACCGCGGCCAGCCGGCGGAGCCGGACGAACCAGTCGGCCGTCGTCCCGCGCGGGCCCGCCACCGGGATGTCGGGGATCGCGTCGCACAGACCGCCGGGTGGCAGTCCGGCGAGCGTCGGCCCGGCGATGTCGGTGCGGTTGGTCGCCGTCGGCACTTCGTAGGCGATGTACCGGAAATGGGTGTACGGCACGGGACAAGCCCCTCCCTCGACGGCGAACCGGTCACCGACGTTACCGGCTCGCCGCCGGCCTGACTCTCGACCGATCGGTGCTTTCCGGCCCGGAGGCGGTCAGTCATTTCCGGACCACGGCAACGGTCGCGGCCTGGCAATGCCGGGTACCGGCACTGTCGACGGATTGTCGACGGCGAGTGGCACCGTCAAGGGGTGAGCGGCACATCCGCAGGGGGAAAGCCAAAGTGCACGCCCCTCGCTCAGAGCCCTTGCCGCATCACGACATTCACCTGGCAGCAATCCACGATCCGGAGGATCACCGTGAAATTTCGCAGACTTCCCATCGCAGCCGCGGCCGTCGGCGCGGTGACCGTGCTCGGCGCCGGAGTCCTGGTCACCACCCAGGCCGACGCCGCGGACAGCAGCATCAGTTTCGCCATGGTCCGGTCGGGCGTGGCCGCCAACGCCAACTGCCTCGCGGCGGCCACCGCGAAAGTACGGGTGGTGACGCACGGACAGAACGAAACCATGACCCTGCGCGCGACCGGACTGCCGCCCGACACCGATTTCGACCTGTTCATCACCCAGGTACCGAACGCGCCGTTCGGCGTGTCGTGGTACCAGAGCGACCTGGAATCCGGCGACGACGGCACCGCGTCGGTCTCCGTGATCGGCCGGTTCAACGTCGAGACCTTCGCGGTGGCACCGAACACCGCACCGGCGCCGGTGGTCCACCCCCAGGACGCGGCGAGCAATCCGGCCTTCGCGCCGATTCACACCTTCCACGTCGGCTTCTGGTTCAACTCGCCCGCCGACGCCGTCAAGGCGGGCTGCCCCGGCACGGTCACCCCGTTCAACGGAGAACACGACGCCGGAGTCCAGGCCATGAGCACCCGCAACTTCGCCGATGACAACGGACCCCTGCGCCAGCTCGTGTCCTGAGCAGTATCGCGAGCCGGCAGGCCGCCGGAGGGACGGCCCGCTTGCACCGTTCAGCTCGAGGGACGGGTTGCCTGCACGAAAGTGATCCGGCCGAGCCGGTGGTCGGCGTGCGCAATCTCCCTGGCGTCACCGAACCCGGCGGTTTCCAGCAGCGTGACGACGCCATTGCCACGGGCCACGGCCGGGTTCCGCGCTCCCCGATGACGTAGAACACGGGGCAGGTGCCGAAGGGCCCGGCCGTGGCCATGGTCGTGTGTGGAGGCGCCGCCGAAGTCGGCGATCGTGACTCGCCCGCCCGGTCGGAGTGCGCGAAACGCGTCGCGTGCGAACGCCACCCGCCCGTCGTCGTCGAGGTGGTGCAGGGCCAGCGACGAGATCACGTGGTCGAGCGACACGTCTTCGGCGGGGATCCGGTCGGCGTATCCCTGAACGAGCGTCAGGGATACGCCCCGGCGGCGGGCCTTGCGCATGCCCCGGCGCAGGGCGTCTCCGTCGGGATCAAGACCGCTCACCCGGGCAGCCGGCTGGGACGCGAGCACCGCCAGCGACAGGTTGGCCGTGCCGCAGCCGACGTCGACCACCGCCTGCCCGGACTCGATGCCGGCAAGATCGGCCAGCCGCTCGTGCAACGCTCCGACGCCGGCGAACCGCGTGAAGACGTCGTAGAACGGGAGAAGCCAGGTCTTCCTCATGCCCGGCAGGAACGAGCGGTCCCGCTCCTGCGGGGTGCGCTGATCGAAGAACCGTACGTCCGTCGTGGCCATGGAGTGCTCCCTGCGCGGTCGGTGTCGTCTGCCTCCAGTCTTGGACATCCTGTGGTTCCGCGGCGGGAGGTACGTTGGCCGGCGTGGGACATTCTTTGGGCACTGACGAGTCACGGCACTCCGCGGTGCTGCGCACGGTGCGACCCGACGGAACGCCGGTCTACCGCCACCGGCAGCGGCCCGGCGTGCCGCCGGTCTCGGTAGTCCGCTTCGACACCGAAGACGCCCACGCCCACCTGCCGCCGGACCACCGGCACGCCCACGACTTCCTCGTCCTGGTCTACGTCGAGGAAGGCACCGGCTCGTTCGCCGTCGACGGCACCGAACGGCCACTGCGGGCCGGCGAGGTCCACGCCGTGCCTCCCGGGCAGGTCATCGGCGTCGCCGCCGTCACCGAACTCGCCCGCAGCCGCGCGTGGTCGGTCGCGTTCACGCCGGACGCCGTCCCCGCGCTGGCCTCGGTCTCCCCGCTGGCCTGGACCCATCACCCGCTGCTCGCCCTGTTCGCCCCCGGCGCGGCGCCCGGCCGGGTCGCCGGGCCCGACCGGGTGAGCTGGTCGGCGTGGCTGGCGGACCTGGCCGGGGAGCTGGCCGACCCGGACCGGCTCGGCGCCCACGAGGCCGTCGCCGCGCTGCTGACCCGGCTCCTGGTCGCGGCCGCGCGGCTGGCACCGTCCGCTCCGAGCGCGCCGGATCCGCTCACCGAGCGGGTCTTCGCCGAGATCGAGGCGACGTTCCGGGAACCGGTCTCCGCCGCGGACGTCGCCCGCGCACTCGGCTACACCCCAGGACACCTCACGACCGTGCTCCGCAAACGCACCGGCCGCCCCCTGCTCGAATGGATCACCGAACGGCGCATGACCGAGGTCCGGCGCATGCTGCGCGAGACGGACCTGCCGCTCGACGCCATCGCCACCCGGACCGGCCTGCGTGACGCCACCTACCTCGTCCGCCGCTTCCGCGACCGCTACGGCATCACCCCGCAGCGCTGGCGTCACGCCCAGCGGGCTTGGCCCTGACCATCGCTCGTCGCGGGAAAGGGCTTTCTCGACGAGATCGTCACCACGCACTGGCAGGTACCGGCTACGTGGCAGACCCGCACGGGATCGGCCGGCGAGAACTCCCCGTGTCCCTCTCCCCCGAAATCTATCCTGATGAGGTCGGGTGAAAGCGGGTCGAGCACCGTTCCACGCCGCACTCGCCGGCTGCCGGTCGCCGGGTCGGGCTCGCTGAACACCAGCACCCGGTCGCCCGGGGCGAAATGGTTCCAGCAACCACCGTTGAGGGTGCTCCAGGCGACCGTGAACGCCTGCTGGACCGCCGTGACGTCCGCACCCAGCGCCGCCGCCAACCGCAGCAGGACGGTCTTCGGCGGGGGTGCGATCGGCTGGCCGGTCGCCTCCGGCGTGACCCACGACTGCAAATAGCGGGCGGGCATTCCGGCACTGTCGGAGATCGTCTGCACCGACCACTCCGGCCGGTAGCACTCGAAGAGCTCCGCGATGCGCGACTCGGACTTCACGGCTCCTCCTGAGCGTCGGTACGCCACCCACCCTACACATACTTGTTGGTCGACACGCAAGTTACTTAACCGCGACCGTCGCCGAAGTCCGTGAATGTCGCATTGAGGGACACTACGTCCGGCAAAGTCAATTTGAAACTGACGCACCTAAACGTCAGAAGAGCGTTTTGCCTGGTAGAAGCACTCTTAGCAAGACGAGATCGCCGGGTGGATGCGGGTGCCTGACCAGTCCGGCTACTAGGGGTAGTCACGTCGAATTCCCCGGTAGCCGGACTGGCCAGGGCAACCTGTCGTTACCGAACGTTACCGAGTTCACTCTCCGTCGATCGATATTCCGACCACTTGCGCGCGGCGTCTGCCATCCCCACGATCCAAGGTTCCGGGTCGACCTCGGCGATCTCGCTCCACAGCGCTGCTTGCGCGGCCGCGAAGGCGGCCACGGCGTCTGTCGGCGCGTCGTTCCACGAAGGAATCTCAGCGGCCCAGTTCTCAGCTTCCCGAGGCGAGTGGCCCGAAGCGATCAGCCAGACAACCCAGCATGCGGGGTCGATCCAGGCTGCACCCCGAGTTGCCCATGCCCAGTCCACGAACAACGCCGTGTCGCCGACAAGGACGTTGCTGGGGCTCCATTCGGTGTGGAGAAGGTGCTCGCCCTTGAACAGGTCCGGATCGTCCGCGTAGTTCGCCCAACGCTTCTCGGCGAGCTTGAGTTCGATGTCAGGACACGGTAGCTCCTGCAATGTTCGCAGAGACCTGACGAACTTCGCCAGATCGGGTGAAGATGGCGAATAGTCGATGTGCCGGCCTGGCGCGTGCTCGAAGGCGAGCAGGTTCCACTCGTCCGTGTCGATCGACCATCGCAGCGCCGCAGTCACCGGTAGGACATGGGGATTGACCGCCTTCTCGCGGTCCTGAGTCCAGACTCGCGGATGCTCAGCGCGCAGGCCCTTGACGAACGTCGTCTGACTGTCCGAGTGAAGCACTGCGGCGAGTTCGGAGTTGAAGCCGCTCGACACGGGCTCGACGCGATCGAGTGGCCCCGTTCGCGCTTCAACGTCGTGGCGAATGTCTTCAGAGAGTGAGTCCCATGTGACTCGTGTCGTGACCACGGAGGCACCTTACGTTCGGTGGAGCCTCGGGGCAGGCCGAGGTCTGCCCCGAGGCTCCAGGTGTGCAGCCCGCCCGATCGAAGCGGACTTAGCGGTGGTGGGCCCCGCCTCGGGGCCGCAGTAGGGCAGGTGTCGGGCCTGCTCTGGCGGTGCGGGGCCAGCCGCCGCTTACCGGTACGGGTTGTCGTCGTTGCAGCCGCAGACGATCGTGTTCGAGGTGAAACCTTCCAGATCGGGAATGATCTGAATGTCGACCTCCTCGGGATCGGTCCTCGGCGGCGGTTCGAGCGTGAGCGCGACTGCGGTCATTGGTCGACTTCCTTCCTCTTCTCGGTGTGCTGGCAGTAGTTAGCCAGCGGAGCCTTCGCCTTGCGGAACAACGAGGCCAGTGGCATGCATGTACCGCACGTGCCACTAAGCTGGCAGCCCGTGCATCCGCCCTGGCGAAGCAATAAGCCGTCTGCGATACCTCCGAGACGACGTAAACCTTCGACGCCTTCCTTTACCAGCGAGATCTTCGGATCGCGCGCGACCTTGCAGGTGCTCGCATTCCCGTGCGGATCGACGTGGAAAAAGGTGTTCCCAGCGTCGCATCCGGTGAACACGGAACGCTTGGTCAGATGCTGGGGATACTGGCTCCGTAGAACGTCAGATCCCCCGTAGATAGTAGGCGAGATGTTTGCAAAATCGGTGGACGGAAGTCCGTACTTCTCTGCCAGTGCATGCATTGCATCCACTTCATGGGCATTATCGCTTGTGACGATAATGCTGAGTTCGAGAGGTAATCCGGCTTCGTGCACGGCCGCTAATCCTTGCGAAAATGCCTTATAAGATCCACGTCTTTGCGTCAGGCCGTCGTAGGTTTCTTCCGTGGCGCCGTAAACGCTGAGGGTAAGTTTCTGCGGTGGCCGCTTCGCGAGTAGGTCGAGCATGATCGGGTTGTGAAGTCGGGACCCGTTAGTCAGCACTTCGATCATCATGCCGAGCGAGAAAGCATACGAATAGGTTGAAGTGAAGAGCTGGTCGATCATCGGCTCGCCGCCAGTCAGCTGTAGCCAGACTACGCCCGCATCGCGCAACGCGTGCAGCACGTCGACCCGGTCGGTCCACGGAAGACCTTCAAATTCCTTCATTCCAAGGTAGCAGTGTTTGCAGTCGTAGTTGCATCCAAGGTTCAGCTCGTAGCTAGCCTGACCATAGTTGAAGCTGGATGGACTCCTGACCAGTGTCACGTCGCCGACCTTTTGATCTCGGATGTCAAGACCCCAGGTTCGCTGCGCCACGCCGGTGAGCCACTCCGGGCACAACTCCGAACTTCCAAGCGCCCTCAGTTGCTCAAACTTCTCCTCGGGAATTTTCAGACCCTGGGATTTTCCGGGGTGAAGGAGCAAGAACTCGCCTTGGAACGGGGTTGCAATCACTCGATGCATGTAAATGGCCCTTCGTCTTTACTTCGACCTATGGTCGCGTCGCGATGGTGTGGAGATCGGGTGGTCAGCCGCCGAACCAGCCGCTGTTCTTATTTGCTTCTTGAGATCGAGGTGGCGGAACCCGCCCGGGCTTCCTCTTGGGTAACGGCGGAAGGGCGGGGATTACCTGAGTGTCTTGGTCGACCGGCCAAGGCGGAAAGCATTCCGCACAGAGAACGCCTGGGCTAGTGGCGTTGTCTTGAGTGCAAACTATCCCGCAGTTTGATATGCCAAATAGCTTTTCGTTGGCCTGCAGGCGCTTGCCGCTGTCGTCGATCTGATGTAGCACGTCTGGATGTAGAACTGCGCGCCAAACAGTCGGGGCCGATTGCTCTTGCTTGCGTGGCGCAGAATTGCCAACCCTCGACCGCTGCGCGGAAGTGTCGCGCTCAAGTAGCGCGGTCCGGGTAGTCATGATTTTCGCATCACGCTGGGCAGATAAACGGTGATCATCGGGAAAGTCCTCTCGGTCGGGAGCTGGTCCGCGTAACCCAAGGGGGTGGCGTCGCGATGGCTACGCGGACCAGCTACGCAGGCACCCGGGTAGTGCGGCCCGGGGTCGGATTACCTGCGCTCCTTTACTAGCGCGATCGCCCGCGTCTTGGCGATCGCGCCCCAGTCGCCCCATGCCGGCTGCGCGATGCGCTCGCCGCGACTGGTCGACACCCAGTGCCCGGACTGGCGTCAGGACCCAGACCGGGCACCGGGCTGCTCAAAGCAGGAAAGAGACCGCCCGTGATGCTCGCCGAGCTAGACATTCTGTCCTCCCTGCGTCGAAGTGCTGTAGTTCGATCTTGAGCGGCAGTCACCGGCATACGGAGGCCATGAGGGGGCCATAGGAGGCCATGTCGAGGACATTTACGCAGCTCAGCCCCCCATTTGGCTCAAGAATCGGTAGCGTGGTGGGCAGGAGGGAGCGACATGGCGAACAGGGATCCGCGTTCGAGACTGGAGCAACTGGCGCAGGCGCGCCGCCTCTCGTTGGGCGACTTCCTGCGGGAGTTCCCCCGGCAGGCGGAGGCGGCTGGCGAAGAGGGGCCCTTCCACGTCTCCGAGCGTCAGGCGAAACGGTGGCTGGCCGGTGGTGCGCCATTGCCGCGCGCCGTGTCGTGCAGGGTGCTGGAGCACTGGTTCGAGGAACCCGTGGAGCAGCTGCTCGGCCCTCCCAAGTTCGAGGTCGCCGTTGCCGCGGTTTCAGAAGAGGAGATCATCGTGAACGCCGCCCGCGAGTCGGCTAACCACTCCATCGAATCGTCGTCGGCCATCGACCCCTCGGCGCTGGAACAGCTGGCCGCCATGGCTGCACAGTCTGCGGTCGATTACTACAAGACGTCGTCAATCGAGATGCTGAGCAGCCTGGTTGCGCTACGCAACAGCGTGTACGAACAACTCGACCGCACCCACAAGCCTCGTCAGCAGGCCGAGCTGTACTTGATAGCGGGCCAGGTCTGCGGGTTGTTGTCTTCAGTGTCGTGGGACCTCGGCTACGCCGACAAGGCGGAAGAGCAGGCCCGCGCCGCTCACACCTACGGAAGCGTGATCGATCACCTCTCGCTGTCCGCGTGGGCGCGCGCTCTGCAGGTCACTGTGGCGTTCTGGGACGGCCGGCCTCGGCACGCCGTGACGATCGCGCAGGCGGCGCTGGAGACGGCGCCTGCCGGGACTGCCCGGGCTCGGCTGCACTCGGTGAAAGCTCGTTCGCTTGCGCTCCTCGGTGCGCGGCAAGAGGTACAGGCCGAGCTGACGAAAGCAGCCGATGAGCTGGACCGCGCCGGGGACGACCCGTTCTTGGACGAGATCGGGGGCGAACTCGGTTTCGATCGTTCGCGGCACGCACTGTGCGCGGGTGCAGCATTCGTCGCGCTGGGCGACGGCGACCAGGCCGAAGTGGAGGCGCTACGGGCTCTCGAACTGTTCGGCGAGCTGCCCGAAGCCAATCGGTGGGCTGCCGGTGAATCCGGAGCCAGGATCGACCTCGGGACCGCGCGGGTTCTGCGCGGCGATCTCGCTGGGGCCGAATCAGCGCTGCGTCCTGTCCTCGAACTCGACCCTCCCCGGCGCACGGAGGCTGTCGCCTTGCGCATGCAGAACCTCGGCCGCATGCTCGGTACGGCTCGATATCGCGGGGCGATCGAAGCAATCACCCTGGGGGACGAGATCGAAGACTTCACCACTCACAGCCTCGCGCGGACGACCGTCAGGGCCATCACAGACGGGCGCTGACGCAAAGGGTTACCTCTTGTGCTTCTCCCACGCTGAAAGGATTTCCAGCTCCTTCCTTGGATCGATCCCTTGTTCCCCTGCTCGCTCGTGGTTGACCGCGCCGTCCCCGGAATGTAGCCACCGCCACGTATCCACGACCGTCTCCGCAAGCGGGCGAGTAATGAAGCCAGCTTCGCGGGCACGGGAGGACGCAACATCCCATGCGCCTGCATAGGTTCGCCAGAGTGGAAGTTCCGTCCACTGAGCGACTCCTTGCGCCACAAGCCAATTCTCGTCCGTGACCCACTCGAAGGTTGCATCTGAGCCGACTGCTTGGCGGCAGGCGCGGAGAAAGTCCTCCATCGTTTCGTTGCCGGAGCCGGTCAGGTTGAAACTGCCGCTCAGGTTCGCGCTGACCGCGTGCAGGGCGAACGACGCGACGTCGCGCACGTCGACGGGCTGTATGGAACGCTCCGGGCGGCCCGGTGCGAGAACAACGCCGCTCCGCTCAACCCGATGCAGCCACCACGGCAGACGGCCAACGTATTCCCTGGGGCCGAGGATGACGCCAGGCCGTAGCGATACTGCGCGCTCCAGGCCGAACACCTCGTTAACGGCTCGTTCGCATCCTGCCTTCGTGAAGCCGTACACAGAGGGGCCAGGATCGCCGTCGAATCCGAAGTCTGGGCCCGCGTTGCTCGGGGCGTCGAGGACGGCGGAGTCATCGGTCAGCGGTTCGGTCGGCCATCCTTCGTAGACGGATACCGTCGACACGAAGACGTACTTCGCCGCAACCGGTTCGAGCGCGCGAGCGACGGCGACGGTTTCCCGTGGGACGAAGCCCGACGTGTCCAGCACCGCGTCCCACGGCCCCTCGGCGGCAAGTCGCTGGAGGTCCGCCTGGGCGGTCCGGTCACCTCGGATCGTTCGGACCCCTGCCGCATCCGCACCCGACTTGCCGCGCCGGAAGGTCGTCACTTCTGCGCCTGCTTCGAGCGCAGCGTCTACGATCGAACGGCCGAGGAACCAGGACCCACCCAAAACCAGTACACGCGTCACGCTGCCATCTTCGCGGACGTCCGCGAAGTCCTCAACCGCGATGGCACCCGACGGTCAGACCAGGACGGCCACCAGCGCCAGGTACACGCCGCCGCCTACGACGATGCCGGCCAGCGACCCGGTGGCGACCTCGGCGGCTGTGTGGTCGCGCAGTTCGACGCGAGACCAGCAGACCCAAGCGACGGCGAGAAACAGGACGGCCAGCCACGGTCCGTAGGTCCACATCAGCATGACCGTGGCGCCTGCCGCAACGATCGCGTGCATGGAGATCTTGAACCTCAGTCCGAACGTGATCGCCAAGGCGAGCAGCAGACACGCCAGTTCGGCGGCCGCGAGCGCGACCATCTCCCGAGGCGCGCCGCCGACCAGCAGCACGACGAAGCCGAGCGCGAGAGAACCGATGCACGCGGCGAAGGGAACGAGCCGTCCGGCCCGGTTCGTCACGTGGTGGCTGTCCCACTTGCCGCGCTTCGCGCCCCGGACGATGACCGCCATGGGGATCAGCGAGCCGGTGACGCCGACGACCAGACCCCAGAGCAGCGTTTCGCCGAAGTGGTGACCAGTGACCTGCCAGGCCACGACCAACGGCAACCCGAGCACCCAGACCCAGGGGGCAAGCACCTCGGTGGCGACGCGGGCCAGCCGTTGCCGGGCTCCGCTGGGCGCCGCTTCAGTGGGCAGGGTTGACGACATGGGCGCGTGGCTCCTTCAGGCTGCTGGTGAGCTGGGCGTAGGCCGCAGCGACGGCGGCCAGCCAAGAGGCTTCCTCGCGGTAGTCCTCGGTCTCCGCCGACGTGAACGTTACCGGCCTGTCCGGATTCACCGGATCAGTGCTGGCCAGGGCTGTGGCAATGGTCACCGCCTGGGCGGTGGCGGCGGCCGGTACCGCCGTCTGGCCGGCCTCCTGCTCGGCAGATGCCAGTGCGGCGGAGTACACGGCAGGGTCCAGGTAGGGCTGCAGCGGGCCGACCAGGACGTCGTTCATCTCGGTCAGACGCTGCCGGACGCGGTCGGTGATGTCGGCGCGTCGGGCCGGGCGAGCCTGGAACTTGACCTCGGGCGCATACGTCGTGAGGTCGCGCCAGAGCGGTTCCATCTGCCGGTGATCTCGCCGCATGCGGTTGCGTGGTCCGACGGCGGGCACGGTCACACCCGCCATGAGCAGCAGGATGCCAGCTGTGGTCAGCAGACCAGCGATGACGCCGTTGATCGAGTGCGCGGCCGCCGACTGCAGACCGAGTGCCAAGGCGACCGAGAAGAGCGCCTTCTCCGCCACGAACGCGAGGCCCGCGATGCCGCCCCACCGCAGGAGGCGCAGTCCGGTCCGCAGGTAGCCGCGGGGCAGTTGCCGGGCGTGGCGTGCGACGTGGAACACGTCGAACATCGCGATGCCGAGGTAGATCTCAAACACGGCGAGGTAGACCACGGCGATTACGGGGTTGCCTGCCTCGCCGTTGATCGCCGTCTGGTCTCCGTGGGCGGGGCCGAGGATGTAGAAGACGAGCAGCGCTAGCTGCGCCACGGCGAGCAGCCGCGTGCGAACACGTGCCCGTGCCGGAACCTCGGTGGCCGGGTGGGCGAGGTACAGCACGAACAGCTGAAGCCAGTACGCGGCGAACAGCGCGAACACGTGAACCAGGTAGTTCGGCAGCGTTGCGAGGCCGAGAAGCCAGCTGCCGACGCCGAGGTCAAAGCCAAGCAGCAGCGCCAGGTCCAGTGCTGCCAGGGCTTTCACCATCGCCAGCAGGCTCGGTGTGCGGGACCGACGCCACGATCGGAACCAGTAGATCAGCGCGCCGGTGACGGCAAGCCAGACCAGCACTGATTGAAGTTGGGCGATGATGAGGGACAACTCAGTCCTCCAGGACACGGTAGCGGGCGGCCGGCGTCTCGCCGGTTGCACTGAGGTTGGGGCGGGTCTGGCGCTCGACCAGGTAGGCGAAACTCTCGGCGGCCTGCTCCTGGTCTTCGGCGAAACCCCCTGCGCGTTTCACGGCGCTGACGACGTCGGCCTGCCCCAGCTCGCTGCCGCCGACCGCAGGGCGACCGATCTGCTCGCCGACGTGACGACACGAGATGTGGCCGAGCTCGTGCAGGATGATGTGCCGCTGGTGGGACGGCGTGGTGTCGGTCCGGTAGAAGACGTAGTCCGCTACCTGACTGTTGATCCACACGCCGTAGGGCAGCGAGTCATCCGCCTGACGGAACTCGGCGACAACCGCGTCCGGGTACGGCATGACCTTGATCGGTCGCCCCCGGAACCGGGACAGCTTCGCCGCCAAGGCTTCAAGTTCGATGGTTGCGGACAGGTCGAGTGCGTCGACGAGCTCGCGGACGGCGTCGACCTGCGTCACAGGGGCACTGCCGCCAAGCGGGTCGACGTGTCGCGAACGCTCGAACAGCCTGAGAAGACATCGCCGGGCGCGGCGCTCAGCCATGTTCGGTCTCCGCGCTGTCCTCTCCCTCCAGCGCGCTCACATGCGCGGCGAGAGCTGCAAGCAGTTGCTGACTCCGGTCGGACATGCCATCGAAGCTGCGCCGCATCACCGACTGTGGCCCCCGAGGTATCGGGAGACCTGCGCCAGCCTTGATTCGCTTGCGCCACGCGTCATACACCGGACGGTCGAGAAAGAACCCTGCGGGTACAACGAAAAACGCCGCCAGTCCCACCACGACGTTGGTACGCGGATTGTCCTTGCGCCCCTTGCGCAGCATCCACAAGTACGAGTGCGAAGCGTCCACGCCGGACGCCTCCAAGGCGTCCGCCACATCGCGGTCGCTGTATGGCTTTCCGTCGTCGCGCAGTCGCTGGTCGTACAGGAAGCTCAACGCCTCCGCGAACGACACGGCCCCCTCTCCGGCCACCGGTTCCCCCTCTTGCTTACGCCCGTAAACAGTTTCCATCGGACTTCTCGTTTCTGTGTTGACAGACGATCAACCGACCTGGATAAAGTCGGCTCACACCACGCTGCCAGCCAGCACAAACGCTCGACTAGAAAATGTTTACAGCCATTAACTTGTGACCTCCGCGTGCGACCGTTCCGACCGAACGGCCTCGCCGTGGAGATGCGCTCCCAAGATCATCCATCGTGAGGTCTTGTACGCGCGTTACCGTTCCAGGGAGTTACTTCGGTGAAGCACAACACACCCGAACGCACGATTGACGCGGAGGCCCAGTCCACTGCAAGGCCGGTGGATTCGTTCGCCCACCTGATCGCCTCGCTGCGCCGGATCAAGGTCAAACAGACCCGGCTGTCCAAGGAGCGCAAGGAACACGAGGCGGTGATCAAGGCCGCGCTCGTGGCGATGGGCGCGACGGTCGGAACCGTCGCGGGCGTGCCTGTCGTCAGCTTCGACAGCGCGCTACGCATCGGCCTGGACCAGAACACACTGAAGGAGCGATACCCCGAGATCGCCAAGGAGTGCGCCGACATCTCCGA
This sequence comes from Amycolatopsis sp. NBC_01307, assembly GCF_035975215.1. Lineage (NCBI taxonomy): Bacteria > Bacillati > Actinomycetota > Actinomycetes > Pseudonocardiales > Pseudonocardiaceae > Amycolatopsis > Amycolatopsis sp. NBC_01307. The sequence goes on from NZ_CP108403.1 coordinate 3,940,290, forward strand.
GGTCTGGACGTTCCGGCTACTCGGCGCGGCGTGACCCCGTTCGACGAGCTGGTTTCGCTGGCCAGGGCAATGATCGCCCAGGCCAGCGGTCCGCCGGGTGCCGGCCACGCGGAGACGGCGGCCACAGTCGCGGCGCTGCTGACGTCCGAGCCTCGCAATGACGCGCAGGTGCTGGCAATCGTCTCGGTTGTCGTCGGTGACGCGCTGGCCGATCCGCTGCGGGAGACCACCGCGAATCGCTGGCGGCCTCTGCTGTCCGCGTGGGTGCAACCGCAGCTGGTCGGCGCGACGGTCAACCGTCTGCGCGCGGCCGGACTGCTGGTGACCACCGGCCGGTACGTGCGCAGCACCGACACCGCCGGACGCAACGGCGGCAAACTCCAGCCGGTCTACGCGCTGGACACCGCCGCGCTCGCCGACCTCCGGGCCGCCGCCGAATCAGCCGCGTCCTAGCTGCTCCACCTTCCTGCTGCCCGCCGAGCTGCCTCTCGGCGGGCAGCTTCCCATGCCCACATCTGCCGCTTATGGGGTGTACATCGTGGCGCGCGATCACGCACGCATCGACCTGCAAATCTGGAACGACGACGACTTCCGTGCCCTTTCCGTAGTCGCCAAACTCCTTTACGTACAGCTGTTTTCCCAGGCTCGACTGACCTACGCGGGCGTGCTCGACCTAGCGGTGAAACGCTGGTCCCGCCCGCACCCGGACCTGGACCTGGCCGAGATACGCGCGGCGCTCTCCGAGCTGGACGCCGCGCGGTTCGTGGTGATCGACCAGGACACCGAGGAACTTCTCGTGCGGTCCTTCATTCGCAACGACGAGCTGTACAAGCAGCCCAACGTCCTGCGCGGCGCTCTGCGCGTCGCCTTCGAGATCGAGTCGCCGATCCTGCGCGCCGCGCTGGCGGCCGAGCTGCGCCGTCTGCCGGTCGAGGTCACCGGGCCCGCGCCGATCGTGGCCGCCGAGGCGTTGGAGGCCGGAGCGCACGCACCGCCGCCGGAGGTCAAGGCGGCGATGAGCGTCCGCGGTTCGGCCCGGCCACCGGCCCCGGCGCGACCTCCCGCCGAGCCCGCTAAGGCTTCGGCGAACCCTTCGGCGATCCCTTCACCGAACCCCCAGGGAGAAGGGAGTGGGGAGCAGGAGCCTGGAGAACCCTCTCTTCCGCTGCGTAGCAAGAAAGTGGGGTCCCCCGCGCCTGCGCCCGTGGCGCGCGTCGCACGTTCTGCCAGCCGGCCGGAGGGCGCGCAAGGTGAGGCCGGTCACGACGGCTCGGTGCGGCAGGCTTGCCGCGCGGAGGCCGAGCGTCTGGTGGCGTTCTACGCCGAGTCGGTGCCCGCCCGGGTGCGGGCGCAGCTGGTGGCCGAGGTGATCCCGCTGCTGCGGGAGGGCATCTCCGGGGCCGTGGTGGGCTCCGGGCTGGCGGCCTGGTCGACCAAGACGCTGCCGGTGAGCTTCGTGCCGACGCTGGTCGGCGAGCGGATGCGCGCGGCCCGCGTCGCGGGTACCGACCCGAAAAAGAGGGCTCAGGACGCCGAGATGGTCGAGCGTTTCGAAGGTCTGCGCGCCTCCGCGATCGCCGAGGACGAACAGCGCGGCGTCGGGCTGGCCGTGCGGCAGGCCCGGCCGGAACACGCCGACGCCGACCAGCTCAGCGCCATCCTGGATGCCGCGCTGACCTCGGCCGCAGACGGACGGGCAGCCTGATGAGCACGCTCTACGCCGTGATGAGCCGCAGCGACGTGCGCGGCCTGCTGATGCGCCACACCGACGCACGCGTGACCGAAGACCTGGTGACCACCTGGCTGTCGGGCCTGGCCGGGTACAGCGTGGCCGAGTGCCACGCGGCCATGACCGCGATGGGAACCGGCGCCCGCCGGGCCACTCCGTCCGACGTCGCCGGGAGCTGTGACGCCGCGCGGGACCGGGACGCGGAAGCCGCCTCGCCGGTGCCGGCCTTTTCCCCGGCTGCGGCGCCGCAGCAGCGGCGCGGCGGTCAAGTCGCGAGTGACCGGGACTACCACCGGCAGGCGGGGATGCGCGGCATCCGCGCCGCCTATGAGCGGATGGGCTGGCAGCGCAACGCCGATCACGACCTCGCCCGCAGTGTCGAGTGTCCGTTCTGCAAGGCCAAGGCGTGGGCCGTGTGCGGACCGCTCTCGCGCAACCGCGCCGGTGTCCGGGAGCCGCGCGACAAGACCACCCGGATGCATCCGTCCCGCCTCGAGCGCGCTCGCGCGCAGCTCGCCCGTCAGGCGGCCACCCAGGATCAGGAGAACACACGATGACGACGCACACCCGCCAGGCCGAGGAACACGACGTCTGGTGCCTGCTGGGCTGCCGCACCCGCTCCGGCGTGCCGTTCCGCGCACAGCAGGGCTACCGCACGTGCAACCCGTGCGCGGACGAGCTGCGCGCCGACATTCAGGAACTCGCCCGGCTGTACCCCGAGCTCATCCGGTCCGCCGTGCCCGGCGGCGGAGCTCCGTCCACCGGCCGGGTCTCGCCCGGCTACGGTTCGCGTTCCCCAGCCCGGGACATGGTGCTGGTCCTCACCGACCGCCGCACCCGCGCTGAGGACGACGGCGACCCGCACTCGGTGCTGGAGATCCTGACGAGCTGGGCCGACAACATCCGCGAGGACACCGGCATGGGCGTGCCCGACCCGGGCGCGCGGCGCCAGGGGCAACTGCTGGTCGGCTGGCTGGACTTCACGGCTCACCAGCCGTGGGCGGGCAAGCTGGACAGCCCGCTGGGTCAGCTGCGGGACGAGATCGCCGAACAGCTCGGCCTTAGCGCCCGCACGGTGCACGGCGAGGCCACGTTCCTGGTCGAATGGTTCGACTACCTCACTCGTCAGTACTGGGTCGGCGACTTCGCCGAGGAGGTCCGCGACCTGCTCGCGGCGGTGCACGTGGCAACCGGCACGGCGGAGTCCAGCGTTCCGGTCGGCACATGCCCGACGCCGAACGAGGAGTCCCGGCAGCCGTGCGGGGCGCGGCTGTTCGTGCGTGCCGAGGCCGACCGGATCACCTGCCCGAGGTGCCGGACGCAGTGGCCGCGCAACCGCTGGGATGAGCTGAGCGACGCGCAGGGGACACCGGTGTCGGACGTCGCGGCGCTCTCGGCGTGGCTGGACGTTCCGACCGGGACGCTGCGGCGCTGGCGCAGTGAAGACAGCTGGACCAACCACGGTTCCCGGCGGCGGCCGCTTTACGAGCGCAACGCCGTGTTGACGTCCTGGCAGCGTCGCCGCGGCGCGCTCTTGGCCGGCTGATGGGGTGCGGGACCGGCGACCGCCCCGCAAGGGGTGGCTAGAACCCGCCGGTCCCGCGTGCTCCACCGTGATCAAACGGAAGGGCATCGCCAGTATATGGGGCGGGTCACATCGGCTGGTACACGCTTCTTTTTGTCGTTAAGTTCAGATAGTATTGTTCTTGTTGGGAACGGACCTAGAACCCCGCTCCCAACGTCGACACACCGTGATCACGAACGGAAGGAAAACCGTTGCAAGACAACATGATTCAGTGGTGGGTGCTGTACCGCTTCACGGCGGTCACCGATCACCTGGGGTGCCACCCTGCAAACAGCGCACTTCACGGACTGACCGCCGACGCGGAACCCGTGCGCGAGCTGTCGATCGTGCGCCTGCTGGCCGACCTGACCACCGGTGCCGTGCCGTGCGTGTACTGCTTCGCGCGAAGGCAGTCCACCTGTCCCGGCATCAAGCTGCACGTGGCGTTGGAACGCGAGCAGGCCGAGCTGGACGTGAGCGGCCCGCTCAACGTCGCCGTGATCGACCTTCCCGACTGGATGGACTGGAAGCGCGCCATGCGAACGATCAAGACGCTGATCTTGGCGCAGGAGATCATCTCCGCGCCATAGCCGGGCGCTTGCCCATGCGGGGTGGCGGCACGGAAACCGTTTCGCCACCCCGTTTCCAGCTTGCCCGGCGAGATCCAGGCGAGCTGCCCGGCAGCCGGGCCGCGAGCCCGAGGGGAAGCAATACCTCATGACTGACCACAATGGACACACGCATCCGAACCAGGTATGGGTGGTCTACAGCCTGCCTGCGCCACCCAGTCCGCCGGTCCCATCCGTACTGTGGACGATGCCAGTTCAGGCCGACGACACCAAGCCCTGCAAGCAATGTCGCCGAATCGGCACCGAAGGACCATGTCCCGGCGCGAAGGCGCACGCCTACGCGCAGCACGCGCGACTGAGTCTGGCAACTGGCATCAGGCCACTGGAGGTCGACGTGTTCGAGCTGCCTCCGCATGTCGCCGTGGAGATGTGTGCAACCCAGCTGTACACGCTGATTATCAAGCGCGACAGGGAGAATCCGCCTCCGTCGACCGGGAAGTCTGACGACTGGCAGTAGCCCGAAATCGATACCTGCACATCGGGGTGACCCGCCCACTGGCGAGAACGTGGGGCGGGTCACCCCTCTTCCCCTTCCCCGTGTCGCTAAGTTCAGATAGTATTCTTCATGTCGGGAACGGAACTAGAACCCCGCTCCCGACACCCACAACCCCCCGTGATCACCTGGAAGGAACCACCACAATGGCCAACAACACCAACATCGCCGACCGGGTCCGCAAGCTGCTGGACAAGGCCGAGGACGCCGCCGTCACCCCCGAGGAAGCCCAGACCTACGCCGCGAAGGCGGCCGAGCTGATCGGCAAGCACAACCTCGACCAGGCCACCCTGCGCCACCGCAACGGCACCCGGCCCGAGCCGATCAAGCTGCTCCAGTTCGAGGTTTCCGGACAGGGTTGGCACGGCAAGGCCCGCGCCGCGCTGGTCTACGCGGTGGCCGAGGCGCACGGCTGCTCGGTGTGCACGATGGGCAACAAGATGAACGGCAACGCCCGGTGGGTGCTGATCATGGGCCCGGCCGCGACGCTCAAGGCGCTGGAACTGCTGCTGCCCTCGATCCTGATCCAGGCCGAAGCGCAGGGCATCGCCGCCGCCAAGGCGCACATGGCCGAGCGCAAGGGCAAGTTCGACACGGCCGCCAACGCCAACATCGAACGCCGCGTCTTCTTCCGCTCCTACCTGCCCGCCTACGGCACAGGCGTGGCCGAGAAGATCACCGCGTCCCGCGCCACGATGGCCGAGAAGGTCAAGGGCAAGGCCGGGGAACTGGTCCTGGTCACCGACGCCGAGCGCACCAAGGCGGCGTTCGACAAGAAGTTCCCGGAACTCGGGTTCAGCCGCGACGACAGCCACAACGTCCTCGGCGCCGAGGCGGGCCGCCGCGACGGCCGCAACGCCGACACCGGACAGACCAAGGTCGGCAAGACCAGCCGTGCCGCCGTCACCAGCTAGCCGACCCGCCGCCCCGGCTCCGACTCGGAGCCGGGGCGGCGGACTACCCTCGACGCCGGAACGATCAGGCCGAGCAGGGAACGGAGAGCACGTGATACCGGCGGGGCGCACGCTCATCACTCAGGACGACGTCGCCGCGTTGCACGGCATGAGCCTGCGCACCGCGCGACGCGCCAACCCTGCTCCCTGGGACCGGCCGGGGCACCCGGCACCGGTCAACCCCGAACGCGGCAAGACACACCGCAAGCTTTGGGACGCCGAGCAGGCCGCCGCCTTCGCGCGCGGTGAGCCGGTGCCCGAGCTGCCCGCGCTCGGCGACCCGCACGACCTGCTGGACCGGCCCGAAGCCGCGCAGGAAGCGGGCATGAGCACCGCCACCTGGAGCCGCTACGAAAGCATGGAGCGGCAGAAGACCCGTTCCGACGGGGAACGTCCGCTGGTCCCGGCAGCGGACGAAGAGTTCGGCGGGGTGCCGTTCTGGTACCGCGCCACGATCGAGACCTACCGCGCCGGCCGGGCGGACCCGGACCGCAAGCGCGGCGGGGGACGTCCTGCCGGACGGACCGAGCAGGTTCCGCGCGCCGAGCTGGCCGCGCGCGTGGCCGAGCTGCTGAATGAGCGGGACGAGAACGGCGAACCACTGTCCACGCCGGAGATCGCACGCCGTCTCGGCGTCAACTACCGCACGGCGCTGCGGCACGTCACCGCCGCCCGCGAACGGACCCCGGTTGCGCCCGACCAGGACCGAACGCTAGATTGATCATGTTGGACCCGTGTGCGTGCACGGCGACCCGCTACAGTTTCGGTTGAGAGCCCCGGTTACTACCTCCCCCTCGGTAGCCGGGGCTCTCCCATTCCGCCCTTCCTCACCAGCGCCATGCGCGGCCCGTCCAACGGAGTCGAGGCGGTGAGTCATGCCCGCCTGGTCTGGCAGCGACCGAGCCGCGCGCCTGCCTCGGGATTGGCCGCGCAGGCGTGCCCGCATCCTGCGCCGCGATCCGGTCTGCCAGGTGTGCCTGCTCGCGTCCTCGACCGAGGTCGACCACGTCAATCCCGGTGACAACCACTCGGACGCGAACCTGCAAGGGATTTGCGCGCCGTGCCACGCCACCAAGAGCGGACGCGAAGGCGGCCGGGCTGCTGCTGCCCGACGTCCGCCCGCCCGCCGCCCCGCTGACCCGCACCCCGGACTGATCGAGAGGTGAACACGTGCGCGTGCTGCTGCTGCGCTCCCTCGGCGGACACCCCGCCCGCACCGTCGTAGACCAGGACCAGGCCGCCGCCGAGTGGCTGCTGTCCACCGGACTGGCCGTCACCGCACCCGACGCGGACCCGGAGCCCGACGATCCAGCCGAGCCGGAGATCACCGAGCCGACCGGCCCGGCCGAGGTCGAGCCTGCCGCCACGGCCGAACCGGTGACCAGCGAGTCCGCACGGCGCGGTCGACGTCCGTCACGCACCGCCACCCCTGGGGGGTGACCCCTTGCCGCCCCGGCCGCCGCACCGGTTAGGCATAGCACCTCGCGGTCTGTACGAAACTCCGGCGAATTTCGCCGCGGCCGGCCTCAGAGCGCCGTTGAACTTCACGGTCCCGGCTGCGATGGTGGGGGCAGGCTCCCGTCTGAATCATGTGCCGGGATGGCGGCACTTTTACGTGCGAGGCTTCCGCCGGGTTCGCTCGGTTGAGACACGGTCTCGCCGTGCGGTTCTCGTTCAACTTGAAACGTCAGGCCGAACCATCGGCCCGCCCGAGCGTCGAGTTTGATCTGGCGAAGGCACATGCGGTCATCAAGCTTGAGAAGCAGGACAGACACAAGCACGAGACCCGTCAGGACCAAAATGCACGCGATAGCTGCGAGCCACACACCCACCGACATGGACCTACCTCTCCTTAAAGATCAAGATCCATGCTCGAAGAGGCCAAAAAGATGGTCCCCCTGGCCGCAAGCCCTTGTCAAAGCGGTCTGAGGGCAAACCTGTGGACAACTGCCGTAACGCCGCAGGTCAGAGAATTTTTTGACAATTCCGCAACCACCTCGTCTGTCCGACCCCACCAGCCCTATGCGCGAGTAGCGCCTGCTTGTCCAACGCTCAAGGTGGTCGGCCACACCCAAACTCGTCCATCGTCTGCTGTAGCCGGGCATCTGACTCCCGCATCGTGCTCGCCCGTCTCTTATCCAGGAGGTGACGCGCTCTGGCCGCCACCTCACTCCGTCCTCGGACCAAGGATGACCGCGAACCCGACTTCCGCCCGCTCACCCACGTGCCCCGCCTCGATCAGTTCTCAGCCCGAACCCTTGCCCGCCGGAGCCGCGGAACTGCCTCCGCCCGGCGGACCGCACGCTGACCCAGCCGTCCCGCTGCTGGTCGCTCCGTGCTCCTGGCACGCAGCGCAGTACGCCGTGCTGCGCTGGCACTACTCGCAGAAGATGCCGCGCAGCAAGATCGCTCCGTTCGGAGTCTGGGAGCACGGTGAGTTCACCGGTGTCGTGATGTTCGGCCGTTCCGCCACGGCCGCGCTCGGCAGCCCTTACGGCCTGGACCAGACTGAATGCGTCGAGCTGCTGCGCGTCGCGCTGCGCCCACACGAACACCCGGTAACCCAGATGGTCGCCGCCAGCCTGCGCCAGCTCCGCGCCGCCTGCCCCGGCCTCCGGCTGATCGTGTCCTACGCCGACACCGCGCAAGGCCACCGAGGCGGCATTTACCAGGCCGGGAACTGGATCTACACCGGCACCACCAACCCCACGAACGCGTCCTACCTCGTTCACGGGCAGCTCGTGCACGGCCGGACTCTGCGCCACATGGCGGTCCATCGGCCGGCCGGAGAGACCGCCGAGCAGTTCGTCCGGCGCACCGTCGACCCGCACGTGCGCCGGGTGGTCGAGAGCACGGTGAAGCACCGCTACCTGTATCCGCTCGACCGCGCGATGCGTCGCCAGATCATCCCGCTGGCGAAGCCGTACCCGGCCGCACCCGGCTGAATCGAGGGGGTGAGCCGTGGCGATCACCGGACGGCCGCCCTCGGCCAATCCCCGCAACCGCAACCCGAAGGCTTACGACTGGACCACCGTCGAGGCGGTCCCTTTCGACGGCGAGTCGCCGGAGCTGCCGCGCAGCGGCCGCAAGAAGTGGCACCCCGAGACGGTCGCCTGGTGGGACGCGGTCCGGCAGATGCCGCACTGTCGCCTGTGGACGGACACTGACTGGCGGTTCGCGATCGAAACCGCTGTCCTGGTCGACGCGTTCTGGCGCGGCGAGGCCAACCGCGCCGCCGAGCTGCGGTTGCGTGCGGCCAAGCTCGGGCTCACCCACGAAGACCGGCTCAAGCTGCGCATCCGCTACGCCACCCCAGGCGGGGAGAGCGACGCCCCGCCGGCCCCGGACGCAGCGGCGGTGACCCGGCTCGACGAGCGGCGCCGGAGGCTGTCCGGTGGCGCGTGAGCTGATCTACGCCCCCGGCCACGACCGGGGCCGCTCGCTCGGCTGGCTGGCCTCGGCGTGGACGGAGCACTTCACCGTGCACGGACCCGGCGACGTCCAAGGGGATGACGTCGACCTGGACGACGAGTTCGCCGGGTTCCTGGTCGACGCCTACGCGCTCGACGGGCACGGCCGCCGCCAGTACAGCCGGGCCGTGCTCTCCCGGGCAAAGGGCCGCGCCAAATCGGAGATCGCCGGGTTCGTCGGGCTGTTCGAGGCGTTCGGCCCGTGCCGCTTCTGCGGCTGGGCCAAAGGCGGCGAGACCTACCAGTGGCGGGACTTCGCCTACACCTACGAGCCCGGCGAGCCGATGGGCCAGCCGCTCGTCTACCCCTACATCCGTTGTCTGGCAACGGAAGAGAGCCAGACCGGCAATACCTTCGATGTCATCCACTTCAACCTCACCGAAGGCCCGCTCAGCGAAGACCTGCCGAAGAACGCCGCCGGGCTGACCCGCGTCCTGCTGCCCGGCGGCGGAGAGATCGTCCCGTCCACCGCCAGCTCGTCCGCGAAGGACGGCGGCAAGGAATCGCTCGCGATCTTCGACGAACCGCACCTGTACATCACGCCCGAGTTGCGGCGGATGTTCAAGACCGTGGACCGCAACCTGCGCAAGCGCAAGGCCGCTCAGCCCTGGGGCCTGCTGACGTCCACGATGTACCAGGCCGGTGAGGACTCGACCCTGGAAGCCCTCGACCAGCAGGCGAAGGCGATCCGGGAAGGCCGGACCCGCTCGGCGCGGCTGCTGTGGGACCACCGCGAAGCTCCGGCCGATGTCGACCTGACGGACCTGGACGCGATGGTGGCGGCGCTGCGGGAGGTCTACGGCCCGGCCGCCGACTGGATGGACTTACCCGGCATCGTCGAGAACGAGTTCTGGGACCTGACCAAGGCTCCGGAGGAGTCGCGCCGGTACTTCTTCAACCAGCGTTCCTCAGCTGCTACCGCGTGGACGACCGATCCGGAGTGGAGCGCCTGCCACGACCCCGAGCGGCCTCCGCTGCTCGACGGCGACACGGTGGTCATGTTCTTCGACGGGTCCAAGAACGACGACGCCACCGGCCTGGTCGCGGTGCGCATGTCCGACGGGCACGCCGCCGTCCTGCACTGCCAGGAGAAGCCCGAAGGCCCCGCCGGTGCCGGCTGGGAGGTCGACCGGGCGGCCGCCGACCTGGCGGTGCGCACCGCGTTCGACCGGTTCGACGTCGTCGGGTTCTTCGCCGACGTCCGCGAGTTCGAGTCCTACGTCGACACGTGGGCGTTCGAGTTCGGGGACCAGCTGCTGATCGACGCAACCACCGGCCGCAGCCGCTCGGCCGTCGCGTTCGACATGCGCGCCAAGGTCCCCGAGTTCACTCCGGCCGTGGGTCGCACACTGGCGGAGATCAAGCAGAAGGCCCTGACCCACGACGGCGACCCCCGACTCAAGCGGCACGTGCTCAACGCCCGCCGTCAGCCGACCCGCTACGGCGTGCTGATCCGGAAGGAAGCGCGGGACTCGCCGCACAAGATCGACCTCGCGGTGTGCCTAATTGGTGCCCGGCATGTTCGCCGTCTGGTGCTCGCCTCTCCGGAGTGGGCCAAGCGCGGACGCAAGCGCACCGGTAAGCTTCGCGTCTTCACTTAGATTCATCGTCAAATCGTCGATAAAAAACCGACCACAGTGATCTTGGAAAACGAAGCAACCAGTAATACCTTCCGTAAATGTTTCTCGTTCTCTTAACTGTGGCCGTCCTTCCATTTTCTCTGCTTTCATAAGTTGAAATTCGCCAATTGCGCATGGAGTTGTCAAGTAAGTCATACCGATCAATTAGCGCGTGAACTTCGAGCAAATTCAGTTCTCGGTTCGTTTTGAACTCGATTTCAACGTCGCTCACGATAACCACTTCCCGCCCGGGCGGAACAGTGCTTCGATCATGGACGTAAATGTCCTCGGTCGTATGTAGCGTGCGACGTCGTCGTCGAGTGCCCGCACCGCCTGGCATCTCTTCTGGCTTCAATTTATTGCTTCGGCTAATCTGCATTGCTACCTGAGCCCCTAAGTATCGAACTGGCAAATCTCCAGAGTTTTTGACATGGATCGTGATCCGAAATGTTTCTGACAAGCTGTCGTCACTCAGTCGCATCTTTTCGGGTGTAATTTCTAACCATACGCCGACCTGGTTCACTTGATTTCGGTTTTTGCTTCCCCTATCTCTGGCAATGACATACGCAGCCGCGCCAAACGATGCGGCTGAAAACCAAGACGGCACATTTCCCCAGTCAAGCCCCAGGTAGCCCACATTGCCTCCTTTTACCTTCTGGTGAGGTTTTTTCAAGACAGGCCATCTTACCAACTCGGGGAGGAGCTTTCTGCATGACGCTGCCCCCTTCTCAGGCTGCAGATACTGCACACCGAATCGAAGCTGTCTGGCCGGACCAGGCCCGCAACAACCGCATTCACCGCTACGTCCAGGGCGACCACGATCTGCCGTTCGCACCCCGCTCGGCGCGGCGTGCGTACCGCTGGCTGCTCGACCGGTCCCGGACAAACTGGTGCCGCCTCCTCATGCAGCTCTTGGCGCAGAACCTCTTCGTGGACGGCTACCGTGCGCTCGGCGACGACCAGGCGGACGAGCCGCTGGGCTGGTCGCACTGGAACCAGAACGGCCTGGCGCGCCGCCAGGCCGCGGTGCATCGGGCGACGCTGAAATACGGCTGGGCCTACACCACTGTGCTGCCCGGCGACACGGCCCCGGTCATCCGGGGCGTCTCCCCGCGCAACATGACGGCCGTCTATGCCGACGACGCAGATCCGTGGCCGGTCTACGCCCTCCAGCGGAAAACGTCCTGGACCCCGGACGGGCCGCGCCAGGTCTACCGGCTCTTCGACGACCAGGCCGTCTACACCCTCGCCGAGAACGACCCTGGCGACGGCCCGGCCTACCTCGACCACGCCGAACACGGCCTCGGCGTCTGCCCGGTCGTCCGGTTTCTCGACGAAGACGACCTCGACGCCGACAGTCCCGGAGTCGTCGCTCCGGTCCTTGACATTCAGGACCGGCTCAACTACCAGACCTTCCTGCTCATGACGACCGGCGAGCACGGCGCCCACCGGCAGCGCTGGGCCGCCGGGCTGGAGCTCGACGACGACGAAGAACCGCCGATCGGCCCGGACCGGCTGCTGCACTCCGACTCGCCGGAGACGCGATTCGGGACCTTCGACTCCACCGACATGTCCGGCTACGTCGCCGTACTGGAACAGATCCTCCGGCACCTGGCCGCGATCACCCAGACACCGGCGTGGGCGCTGCACGGGTCGCTGTCGAACCTGGCCGCCGACACGATCGACGCCGCCGACGCCGGACTACAGCGCCGAGTCGGCGAGCGGAAGACCTCCTACGGGGAGTCCTGGCAGCAGACGCTGCGGCTGTCCTGCCTCGCCGCCGGGGATGAGGCTGGCTGGCTCGACACCACGGCGGTCGTGCGCTGGCGCGACACCTCGACCCGTTCCCTGGCGGCCGTGGTCGACGCTTGGGGCAAGGCCGTGCAGATGCTCGACGTTCCGGCCCGCGCGACCTGGGAGCGCCTGCCGGGCGTCACCGATCAGGATGTGCGCCGCTGGGAGCAGATGCCCGCCAACCTCGACGGGCACGCGCTGCTGGCCGACTCCCTGGCCCGCGCCACCACCGACCCGACCGGGCGGTGACCCGGTGGCCAGCACCCCGGCCGGGCGCGCAGCCAGCACCACTCACCGCCTGGCCCAGGGCCGCGTCTCGGCGCGGGTCGTCGCTGACGTCCTGGGAATCTGGCAGGCGCTGGACCCGCTGCGGCTGACCGATCCCGCATGGACCGGCCACGTGTTGGCCGCGTTGGCGCGGTACCGCGACGACTCCGCCGAGCTGGCCGCTAACTACTACCGCGACTTCCGCCGCGCCGAGGCCCCCGCGGCTGCGGCAGTCTCGCCGCATCCCGCAGCGGCCGGCACTTCCTCGCCGTGGCGAAACCGCGCGCTCACCTCCCTGCGCGTCACCGGCACACGCGCGGTCGCCCGGCTCATTCTCGGCGGCTGGGACCCCGCGCGGGCCCTGGACAAGGCCGGCCCCGGAGTCGCGGCGGCCAGCTTCCGGCACGCGCTGGCCGCCGGACGTGACGTCGTCGACAGCGCGTTGCGCGCGGACCCGGCCGCTAGTGGGTGGCTGCGCGTCACCGACGCAGACCCGTGCTGGTTCTGCGCGATGCTCGCCAGCCGAGGTGCGGTCTACCTCAACCAAGGCTCCGCCAGTACTCGAGGCGACACCGACGAGCCGTATCACGACGGCTGCGGCTGCCAGGCCGAGCCGGTGTTCCGCACCGCCGTACTTCCCGAGCCCTCCCAGCGCTTCGCCGCGCTATGGGAGACCTCCACCGCAGGCCTGTCCGGCAAGGACGCCCGCAACGCCTTCCGCCGCGCTCACGCCGCCGCCCGTCGCGGCTGAAGCGCCCCAGACCGGCCGCCCGCCCGGATTCCCACGACAGCCCGACAACAGCCCTCTCCCCGCTGTCGCGCATGAGGAAACCGGGCGGGTGGCCTTCCACCCCATTCCGTGCCCACCGACCTCTTGGAGGCCAGCAGTGCCCGATGCTCCCTCGGCCGAGACCGGCCAGCCCGCAGACGACCCCGCCGCTCCGGCTGCACCTGACACACCCGTTGTCGGCCAGCCGGCTCCGGCGGCCGAGCAGGCCGACGAGCCCGCCGAGCTGGTGTCCCTGCGCGAGCAGGCCCAGCAGCTCACCGAGCAGGCCGCCGCCGCGCAGCAGCGCGCCGAAGCCGCCGAACTCGACCTGTCCCGGCTCACCGTCATCCGCGCGGCGAAGCTGCCCGATGCCCTCGCGTCTCGGCTGTCCGGCGCGACCACGGAGGAACTGACCGCCGATGCCGCCGCGCTGGCCGAGGTCATCACGGCCCTGGTCACCGCCGCCGCTCCGCCCGCCCGGAGCACGGCCGGACGGCCTCCGGTGGAGGCGCTGCGTCCGGCGGCCAGCGCTCCGGCCGAGCCGGTCGAGGACACCCCCGAGCAGATCAGCCGCCTGGTCTGGGGCAAGTAGCCCCGCTCTCCACCTGCCCACCCGTCACCCTCTGGAGAACCTCACCCGTCTATGGCCAACAAGTTCCTCACCCCCAAGCAGATCGCGTCCGCTTCGATCGCGGCCCTGACCCAGCAGACCGTGCTGGCCGGAACCACGTGGCGCGACGCCGAAGCCGACTTCACCGGCAAGCAGGGCGACACCGTCACCGTCCGCACCGACACCGTTGTCGGCCCGGCCCGCACGTTCAACCGGGCCGAGAACAAGCCCATCGTGATCGACGAGGCCGAAGAGAAGTCGGTAGACGTCAAGCTGGACACCTACCTGTACAAAGGAATCAACCTCCCTGACGAGCAGCTGACCTTGCAGGTCAAGGACTTCACGAAGCAGGTCGCCACCCCGCAGGCCAAGAGCGTGGCCATCGGTGTCGAAACGATGGTCGCCGGGCAGATGAACGCCCTTCCCTCGACCATCGCCGTCAAGGCTGACGGCACCGATCTGCACACTCAGCTGGTTCGGGCCCGTGCGCTGCTGAACAAGGCGGGCGTGCCGTTCGACCAGCGTTGGTTCGCCGTGTCGTCCGAGCTGGAATCGATGCTGCTCAACGACCCGAAGGAACGCCTGATCCGGGTGGACGCCTCGGGTTCGCCGCAGGCTCTGCGCGAGGCGATCATCGGCCGCCTCTACGGGTTCACCGTCCTGCCCAGCAACTACCTGGCCGACGGCTCCGGCGTCGCCTACCACACGAGCGCGTTCCCGCTCGTGACTCGGGCGCTGGAAGTGCCGGCCGGGGCGACGTTCGGGCAGGCGATGACCTACGGCGGGTTCGCCATGCGGCTGATCCGCGACTACGACCCGGGTTTCCAGCAGGACCGTTCGGTGGTCTCGACGCTGGCGGGCACCGGCACGACCGTGGACGACGGCTCGGTCAAGCGCGCCGTGCGATTCACCACCGCGCCCGCCGCGTGACCGAAGCCGCGGAGCCGGACCCGCTGGCGACCCTCGCCCAGCTCAAGGCCCGCCCGGGGATCAACCTGACCAGTCCCGACGCCGAAGCCCGCGCCCTGACAGCGCTGGTCGACGCGTCGAACCTGGTGCGTGCCGAGCTGCCGCCTGCGCTGCTCACCCCGACCGTCCCGCCCGCCGTCGTCACGATCGTGTGCCAGGCGGCGGGCCGGGCAGTCCGCAACCCCGAGGGCTACAGCTCCGAAACCGCAGGCCAGTACACCTACCGCTACGGCGACGACGCCACATCCGGGGTCTACCTCACCGAGCACGACCACAAGGTCCTGCGGCGGCTGGCCCGCCGCAGCGGTCTGCGCTCGGTCCGGACTCCCTACGCAGCAGAGCCGGACGACGTCGGCCCCGTCACGCTGCCGGTCCTCGGACCGGACGGCCAGTTGGCCGAGCCATTCCCCTGGGAGGAGCCCCCGCCCTGAACCTCCCGCACCGGCTGGTCGTCATCACACCCCGGGAAGTGCCCGACGCCTACGACAACCCGGTCCCGGCGCTGGACTACGGACCGGACGCGCCACGGCGCGCCGTGGCCGGCCTCATGTTGCCGCGCGGCGGCGACACCGAGCTGTCCCCGGGACGGAGCGCGGTCACCGGTGTCTGGTGGCTGCTGACCGCCGAGCCGATCGGTGCCCGTGAACGCGTCGTCTTCGACGGCCGCACGTTCACCGTCGAAGGGGAACCCGCCCGGTTCGAGCCCCGGCCGGGGTTCCTGCACTACGAAACCGTCCTGACCCACACGGAGGGCTGACCCTTGGCGCTGTCCAGCATCTTCGGAATCACGATCGACTCGGACGGCGCGCGCGAGCTGCTGAACTGCCCGGAAGTCGCCGCGGCCGTGCGCGCGGCCGCGCAGCGGGTGGCTGACACCGCCACCGCGCAAGGGCACCGCGTCACTGACGGCGAAGCGCTGCCGGTCGAGGTCATCTCCGAGCCACCCACCGACCGGGTTTCCGCCACGGTCGCGATCCAGCACGCGGCAGGGGTCGGCATGGAGGCCCGGCACGGCGTTCTCAAGCGAGCCGCCGAAGCCAACGGCTTCGAGGTAACCGGCCTGGAACCCGGCGACGAGTGAGCCCGCTCCCGCCGGTGCCGCTCGACGTGGCCGAGCTGGTTGTGCGACGCCTGCGCGTCCAGCTCGCCGCCGTGACCGATCCGGCCGTCGAGCTGGTCAAGGTCTCCACCGAGACCGGGCGCGGCCACGACGGCGGCCCGCCATCGCTGCCGTGGCTGCTGGTCGCCGAGGACGGGCACCGCTGGGATTGGCCCGCCGTCCAGCGCACCGTCATCCGGCTGACCTGCTGGCACCGCGACACCCACACCGCGAAACGGCTCGTTGGAATCGCCCTCGGCCTGCTGTGCGCGCCGCAGCCGGCCGAGGCACTGCTGCGCGGCGAACCCGTCACCGCACCGGTCGGCGGCATCGACCCCTACACCGCCGGACCGCTGGCAACCGCCAGCCTGACCGCCTACGCCCGGACACCTGCTTGAGCGTCACGGGTCGACAAATCGAATTGGTCGAATGGTCATTGCGTATCGGCGCTGGAGCTCGTTCAGTCCTCCAGGAAGGGCAATAGTCAAAGTGCCAGCTTCGTGATGAGCCACCAATCGACAAAAGACCTGTTCGGCAAGATCGCCAAGAGCTCGGAGGTTCACCCACGTTGCATTGCTCAGCCTGCAACGATCAATACTTCCATCCCATCGCTGCGACGGGAGCCTTACGATCGGACCGGCCTCGTCGGACGCCGTAAGCATGAAGTGATGGGTCCGGCGCTCTCGTAATTGTTGACTACCCATGAAGGGAATGTTAATCAGAGAATAGTCGTGAACAAACGAGCAGCGCAGTGCATACAGGGCATCGCGCTCAAGTTCGCCAATTTCGGGGGCAAAGTACTGCAATGCCTTGATAAATGCTTGTCCGGAGAGCTCAGCCTCGTTGCTCGGTCGATAGGCGCTACCGATCTGGTCAAAAAGGGTCATGTATCCCACGGCGCCAAGCCAACGACCCGCCAACTCTTGCTTGTCTTGCTCAACCTCGCCCGTGGCGACATCGCGCCCGGTCACCACGCGTGCATCGCGCAGCAAGGCGATCAGGCAGGACATCCAGTGTGCGCCACCCTGCGGCTCCCGGTAACTGAGGAACGCGGATAGCGTCTCCTCCTCAGTCCAATTCACGTTTCCCATGCATGATGGTCGCTAATCGAGGACGCGCGTTACGGAAGCGGCACGCTCGTTGCAACTGAGTTATAACCGACTACTGAAGTCTGGAGGCTCGCACTCTCCGGATGGTGCGGGTCTCGCACGATCCGGAGGTCTCTACTTATATGGCAATGAACAGCGCGCTCGTGCGCGTGCCCGGCACCGGTGAGGTGTCGCTCGCCGCACCGGACACTCCGGAACCACTCGACGCCACGACCCCGCTGGCGGCGGCGTGGACCGGCCTCGGCCTGTCCACGCCGGACGGGACCACGCTGGCCCGCAAGGTGGAGAAGGAGGGCACCGAGCACTGGCAGCAGCTCACCCCGGCTCGCTATATCTACAAGTCTCAGGAACTCACCGTGGCGTCGGTGTTCCAGGAGACCAAGGGTGAAGTCCTGAGCGCCTACTTCGGCGGGATGAAGTTCGCCACTGTTGGCACCGGCACGCCAAAGAACTACCGCGCGGAGATCAGCTCGATCCCTAAGAGTGACGTCCGCGCGCTCTGTGTCGACTGGACCGACGTCGTCTCCGATGAGGAGATCTACAGTCACCGGCTCTACCTGCCGCGCGCGGAGGTGTCCGAGACCGAGGACTCGCAATTCTCCCGCACTCAGGAAGCCCGGTGGGGCATGACGTTCTCGGCACTCGCGCCACCGAAGGGCAAGACCTACATCGCCGTCTGGCTGACCAACGACCCGGCTGTGCTCTTCGGTGCCCCGGCCGTGGCAACCGGCGCTCTCGACGTGATCGCCGTCGGGTCAAAAGTCGATTAAGGGCTGTCGGAGCCGATCATTGGATTTGCAGGCCCTCCACGTTTCAGTGCTATTGCCGCTTCTGCGGCGATCAGGGCGTACTGTATAGCGCGCCCCTTGGTGACCTCTTCGTCGGATTCATGAGAAACTCGATTCCTCAGGTCCCTGAGTGCTTGCATCGCATTGCCGATTGCGATGCTTACAAGTCCGCTGTCAACGGCGGCGCTGAACAGTTTCGATGGTGGCATTCTTCTCAGCTCTTCAGTCGAGTAGTCGAGCTTGGAAAGAGCCTTGCGGGTTTCTAGCTCGACTTTTTGAAACGACATCAACACGGCGGCAGGTGGAGATATTTCCGCCAGCTTGGCCATGTCTGCGAAGTCTGGATTAGATGCAAGCAAGTCCTCGTTCGTGACCCCTGGCGCCTGGGAGTCTGCGGCAACGTCACGCTCCGCCTCGTCTAACTCTTCCCATTCGGCCTCAACTGGGCCAAGCTTCAGTTTTTCAACATTCGACCGCTGGTAATGCCAGATGCAATCTTCGATATCGGCTTCCGAAAAATGAGACACAACGTCAGCACTATTAAAGGCCAGGCCAGCGAGCCGGTGAGGCTCGCGATGAACTGCATCACCGACATAGGTTGGAAGCTACATAGCGTGAGATGGCCAGCCCTGGCGCCGCGCAGACACTCTTGAGCCTTTCATCCATTTAGCCTACCCGGCGTCTGACTTTTTGTGACTGACTAGCTACGGAAAGGCAACCTCTTGGCTACTCGACAGCGCGCTGAAGCGGACGGCAAACCCGCCTCGACCGGCAACGACCTGGCCGTGACCTGGCGCGGCAAGCGGTTCACCCTGCCCAGCCCGGAGAAGTTCCCGCTCGAAGCACTCGAGGCGGAGGAAGAGGGCAAGCACCTCACCGCGCTGAAGCTCATCCTCGGCACCGCCCAGTACGCGACCTGGCGCGGCCTGGCCGCTACGGCCGCCGACGCCGAGGACTTCTCGGCCGTGGTCATGAAGGAGTTGGGCCGGGGAAACCGGTAACGGTCGCCCTGCTCCTGGCCGACGAGGCGACCGCCGAAGCCCTGGAAACGGACCTGCTCCGGTACGGGGTCGACCTGCTCGACCTCTACCGGGGCAGCCTGTCCTACCGGCGCGTGTGCGCGCTGATCACCCACCTGCACGACGACGCCGCCGTCTGGCGCACGCTGAACCCACGCGGAGCCTGGACTCGCGCCGACCTGCTTGCCTCGGTCACAGAGCGGCGGATCACCGCCCTGTGGGCCATCGTCGCGGGTGCCTTTGGCCATGAACTCACGGACGCGCAGCTGGCCGACCCGATCGAGGCAATCACCGCCCCGGCTCCACCTGCCCGCATGGCCACGGCCGGCGGCGGCGAACCAGAGCTGAAGTCCTTGCGCGAAATCGCATTGTGGATGCGCCACGGAGAGTAGGTGCGGGCCGGAGTGCAGTCCGGCCCGCGAATCAGCCTAGTGACGCTTACGGCGAGCACCACGCTTGCGGGCGCCTTGCCCGCGTTCCTTGCGCCTCGCGGCGCGCCAGGAACGTAGTTCCAACCCGGCAGTCACGAGGGCGGCGGCCGCCTGCAACGCAGCCGCCGCCTCGACCAGGGACACCATCGAGAGCTCCTTTCGGAGCGAGCACCCGCCCGCTCCGGGCGGTGCGTGCTCCGACAAAGGGCTCCCGATGGTGTCCGTAATCGGCAAGGCACCACAAGGATGCCACGGCGGCAGGCCATTGGCCTCACACGACGGAGTGACGCTGGGGGGTGGCAGCCCTGGCGGCTATCGGTCACGCCTACTTCAAGCTACTGCCCAGTCTGCAAGGGCTCGGCCGCGAGATCCGCGACCAGGTCCGCCAGAACGAGCGCACCGCCCCGACGATCACGCTGTCGGCGCAGGTGCAGACGGCCCTGCTCAAGGAGCAGATCCGGGCCGCCGCCCGCGAGGGCAACGACAGTGCAGTACGGCTGCTGGCCGAGCTGGACGCCGTTCCGGCGGAGACCCGGTTCCAGCGGCTCATGCGCGAGCTGTCGGGCAAGTCCGTCTCGATCAAGGCCGTGGCCGACAAGTCGATCGGCTCGACCGTGCGCGGCCTCGGCGAACTCGACGACGGCTTGAACCGCACGACCGCCCAGTTCACCCGCATGACGCTGTCCGTGGGCGCGTCGGTGCTCAAGTACGGCGCGATGGCCGCCGCCGTGGGCCAGGCCGTGACCGTGCTCGGCGGCATCGGATCGGCGGCGGCCACCGCCTCCGGCGCCCTGCTGGTCGTCCCCGCGGCCGGCCTTGCCGCCGCGGCGGCAATCGCCACCCTCAAGCTCGGCGTCTCCGGGTTCGCCGATGCCCTCAAGGTGAGCGACCCGGCCAAGTACGCGCAGGCCATCGCCGAATTTCCACCCGCGATGGCCGCCGCCGCGAACGCGGTCCGCGCCCTGCGCCCGGAACTGACCGGGCTGCGCCAGGACGTTCAGCAACGCCTGTTCACTCGCCTCGCGGCGGAGATCACCGGTCTGGCCGGAACGTACCTCCCGCTGCTGCGCACCGAGCTGGGCGGAATCGCGGACGGCCTCAATGCCGGAGCGGGCGGCCTGGCCGCGTTCGCCCGCGAAGGCCGCACCGTGGACGACGTCCGCTCGATCCTGGACAGCACGGGCGCGTCCGTGCGAGCGGCCTCAGCCGGAGTGCAGCCGTTCCTGCAAGCGCTCCGGGACGTCGCTGCGGTGGGCGCGGAGTTCCTGCCCGGGTTTGCCTCCGGGCTCGCCGACGGTGCCCAGCGCTTCGCAGACTTCATCTCCACCGCGCGCCAGACCGGCCAACTCCGCGAATGGATCTCAGCCGGGCTCTCGGCAGTCGGGGACCTGGTAACGGTTCTGCGCAACCTCGGCCAGATCGTGTTCGCGGTGTTCTCCGCCGCGAGCACCGGCGACGATGGACTGCTGTCCACTCTGGTCGCGATCACGGGGCAGATCGCCGCGTTCGTCCAGTCCGCGCAAGGCGCGACCGCGCTCGTGCAGATCTTCAACGGCCTGCACGCCGTCAGCACGGGTTTGCTGCCGGTCCTGGTCGCGCTCGGCCAGACCGTCGTGACCTCGATTGCCCCGGCGATCTCCCAGCTCGGCCCGATGATCGGGCAAGCCTTCAGCTCGCTGGCCCCGGCCCTCGCCCCTCTCGGGCAGATCCTCGCGGTGCTGGCACCCGTCGCCGGTGCCGCCGCCCAGGCGCTGGCGGCGGTGCTGGTGCCGGCCGCGGCCGCGCTGGCGCCCATCGTGGCGGCCCTCGCCCCGGTGGTCGCCGACCTGGTCGGCCAGCTCGGCGGCGCGCTCGGCGGTGCGATCACGACCCTGATGCCCTGGCTGGTGCAGCTCGCGCAGACGCTGGCCCCGCTGATCTCCGGATTCGGCGGCCTGCTCGTGCAAGCACTCGCGCTTGTCGCGCCCGCGCTCGGCGAGCTGATGACCGCTTTGTCGCCGCTGATCGGCCAGCTCGGCGGCGCGCTGCTGCAAGCGCTCTCGGCCGTGCTGCCGGTGATCTCGGCACTATCCGGGCTGTTCACCTCGGTCCTGCTGGCCGCACTGAATGCGGTCATGCCCGTGCTCCCGGTGGTCGTGCAGGTCGTCCAGCAGCTCGCCGACGTCGTCGGGTCCGCGCTGCAGGCGGCGACGCCGGTCCTGACCCAAGTCGGGGCGCTGCTCGGACAGATCGCCGGTGAGGTCCTTTCGGCGCTGCTGCCCGTGCTTCCGCCGCTCGCCTCGGCGTTCCTGTCGATCGTGACGGCGCTGCTGCCGATCCTGCCGCCGATCTTGCAGCTGGTGTCCGCGCTGCTGCCGCCGCTACTCGGGCTGATCACGTCCCTGTTGCCGATCATCGTGCAGGCGGCGGGGCTATTCGCGTCGCTGGTATCGGCGATTGCGCCGCTGATAACGCAGATCGCTCAGTTACTGATCCCGATCATTCAGGCCCTGTTCGACTTCGTCCAGCCGATCTTCACGGCGATCGTCGCGGTGATTTCCGGTGCCATGCAAGCGATCCAGGGCGTGATCGACCTTGTCATGGGGCTGATCACCGGCGACTGGAACAAAGCCTGGTCCGGGATCAAGAACTTGCTCGGCGGGATCTGGCGCGCGATCTCCGGGGTCGTATCCGACGGGATCGGCGGCCTGCTCTCTTGGTTCACGAGCCTGCCCGGCCGCATCCTCGGTGCGCTCGGCAATCTCGGCGGGCTGCTGCTGGACGCGGGCCGCAGCATCATCCGGGGCTTGGTCGACGGCATCTCCGCCGGTTTCGGCTGGGTGAAGAACAAACTTGGCGAGCTGACGAACTGGATCACCCAGTGGAAAGGGCCGCCTGCCCGGGACCGCGTCCTGCTCTCCGGCAACGGTCGGTTGATCATGCGCGGTCTGCTCGCCGGGCTGAACGACGGCGAACCCGAGATCCGCGACTACCTCTCCCGGTTCACGAAATCGCTGCCCCTCGACGTCTCCGGGTCGGTCTCGATGCAGCCCAGCTCGGCGGGTGCGAGCCACAACGGGTCCGCGCTCGCCAGCACGGACGGTCCGGCCGGCCGGGGCGTGGACCTCGCGGCAGTCACGGACGCCGTGGCCGCCGGTGTGCTGGCCGCCTTGGACGGCGCACAGATGACTGTCGACGGAGCCGGTATCGCACGACTGGTGAACCGGGCCAACGCACGAAAGGCACGGCGAGGCTGAATTGCCGTTCGACCCAGGAGCCTGGTACCTCGGGTGGCTGGGAGAGCTACGGGCTCTCCCAGTCCCCGAGCCGGGTTTGACCACTACCGAGAAGCGCTTTGGTGGCGTACACGAATCGCTCAACGGCTCACGCACGGTGGACGTCACCGGATTCCGCACGGAGTACCGGTTCGCCTTCACCTACCTGGCCGAGCCCGAGTATCAGTGGCTGCGTGCGCTGTACCTGCGCCACATCCGCGGCCCGCACTACCTGATCAACCCGCTACGCCGGAATTTGCTCTCACCCCAGTGCAGCACGGGATACATCCACGGGGTTCAGGACTACGGATGGCAAGCCGTCGGCTCCAGTTATGACTACGTGCTCGACTATCCCGCCGCCGTGACGCTCGCGGGCAACCGCACCTTTCGGGTCACGAACGTCTCATCCGCGCCGGGCTACCTGATCCTGGACGGCAGTAAGAAGTTCGTCCCCGTGCTGACGGACGAGCCGGTCACCTTCTCGGTCTACCTCAAGGCCGACGCTGCCCGGTCGGTCTCCATGTACTTGGAGAAGATCGACAAGTTCGGAACCCCGATCACCGGCGGCCCGATCCAGATCGTCAACGTCACGACGGCGTGGCAGCGATTCACGCTGACCTACGTCCCGACCGCAGGTACTGCCGCGCTGCGACCGGGATTCGCCTTCACCGCAACGCAGACCTACAACACGGCTTTCGCCGCCCCGCAGGTCGAATACGGCGCATCCGCAACACCGTGGGACCTCGGCGGCGGTAGCACGAAGGTCGTGGTCGACCAGATCACCAGCACATCGCCGCAGTATCCGCTGTCCGACGTGACGGTCACTCTCGGGGAGGCGTAGTGCAGACCCACGGCGGAGAGCCAGCCGAGCGCGCCATCACCGACAACGAGCGCCGGATCCGGTGGCGCTTCAACTGCGACTGGAACGGAACAGGCAGCTACGACCACCCGCTCAGCTTCCTTGCCGCCTACGTGATCGAAGCCGAGATCGACCGCGCACTCAAGGGCTCCGCCCCGGAACCCATCATGCTCATCGAAGGATCCTCGGCTGCCGAACTGCGTGTCATACTCGCTGGTCGAGACGAGACAAGCGGCTTAGGCTTCGACGCGATTTTCAGTCCTTACAACGGTTTCTCGCCGCTTTATACCAAGTTGCAGGTCGGCGTTGAGTGCTTCTTCGATCTCGGCATCGATACCGTCTACGGAACGGTGTGGTACCCCCAGTTCGTCGGCAACATCACCACGATCGGCGTCAACCGGGACAGCGGCGAGGTGCATCTCGTCGCGCTGGACCGAGTGGAAAAGCTGCGCCGTCCGGTCGTGCTGGCACCATGGGCGATGTCGGACTACTGGACCAACCTCGGCCGGATTGCCGGACAGCAGGCCGACACCGCCTGCTTCATCGACAACTGCCTTCAGCAGTGCGACACGTCCTCGACGAAGTACCGGCCCGCCACCCGGGCCGAACTGGATGTCCCGGACGGTTCACTGGACGGCGTCGGGGTGTTCGTGCCGGCCAATGGCGGGATCGTCCCTACGGTCGGCTGGATCGACAACGCGCAAGCCATCACCTACCCGGTCGACAGCGTCCCGATGTACCAGGCCAGCGCCCAACCCCACCCCAACTCGCCAGACCAGGGCAACCGCCCGATGGCGCTGTCTGCGATGGGCGGCAGCGGCGATGGCGACTACGTGAAGTACTGGGTGGCCAACAGAGACCTCACGCGCGCGGAAGGCTCGCACTTCCTCGGCTTCGTCCTGTCGATCGCACCCGGCTTCTCCAACGCGGCCTACCACGTGACCGCTCCGGACACCGTGCTGTACGAGTACCGAGCTGGCGGGAACTTCGTGTTCCGAATCCACTTGCAGAGCAACCAGGTCTGGGTGGAGGTCTACAACGAGAACACGAAGACATCCTCGTCCACGGCGAAGGTCACCATCCCATCAGGACGTGACAGCGTCGAGGTCTACGCCACGGTCATGATCTCCCAAAGCGACGGAATCAAGGCGTACATCCGGGCGGGCAGCAACGCCAGCGGATACACGAAGATCGGCCCCAACTTCGATCCGAACACCTACCCGTTCGACGCTCTCCAAGGTCTGTTGCTGGTGCGCCACCGGGTCGCCATGTTCGATATCTGCTACGCCTACCGGAACCTGTTCCAAGGAACCCTTGCCCCGGAAACAAATCTGTGGCGTCAGGCGAAGTATGCCGCCGTGCTCGACCGTGGAGCGAACACACTCTCGTTCAACCCTGGCGTCAACGGCAAGGACGCGTGGGACGTTATCACCGGGCTGGCCGCCGCCGAGTTCGGCAGCGTCTTCTGGGACGAGTCCGGCGTTCTTCGCTTCTGGAACTACAACACGGTCAAGGCGAAGCAAGACCAAGTCGTCCGGACCGTCTCGCTCGACACGTTGTCAGGGTTGGAGATCACGAACTCGTCGGACTCGGTCCGCAACATCTACTCGGTCCAGGCGTCGAAGCGCACCGCCAATGCCGGACGCATCTATGAGGCGCAGGCGGTCGACCAGTTCATCGTCCCCGGCTTCACTCGCAACGACTTCATCCTGTACGTGGACGACGTCCAGTTCGCCGAGCCGCGCCGACTCCCGCGCCACACCACGATCCCACTGGGGACCCCGACGGGAAACAAGTTCTTGCAGTGGTCGAACGACTGGTCGCACCACGGCTATGTCATGCAGTTGCTATACCCCGAGGGCTGGCATGAACCCAATTACGTGAACGTCGAACTGGACGTCTACGCGTTCTTCAACAACGACGGCATGCTTGTCCTGCGTGTCAACAACCCGTGGCAGGAGACGGCGCGCCTCGCGGTCGGCAACGGCGACGGCAGCGTCACCCAGAACGACAATCAGCCCGCCCTGCGGATCGACGGCACCCGGATCATCAAGGGATCCGATCAAGTTTTCCGAACTACCGATAAGGGTTCCGTCTCCAAGCACGGTCCGCGGAACTTCGAAGCCCGGGGCGACTGGTACCAGCAGAACTACAACGACAAAGGGCTCCTGAACGTCCTGCTTCCCCGGACTGCGAAGCCAATCCCTACGACACAACAGATTTCGATGCCTGGCGACCCGCGACTACAGCTCGCGGACACACTCCAGGTCGAGGACCCGGACGGCCTCGGCGTCGGGCTGCGCATGCAGATCTTCGGCATCAACCGCAAGGTCAGCCGAGACGGCGGGCTGGTCGACACACTCAGTGTCGAGCTTCTTCGACCGCCCGGTCTGGGCATCTGGGACTCGCCGCAGTACGGCCGCTGGGACCAAAGCCTGATTTGGAACTGAGGCGAACCATCCATGCCAAATGTCCCCATGACCGACGCCGTCCCGAACGGCGTGGCCCTGGCGGCTGAATACAACAAAGCACTTGCCAACATCCGCGATCTCGACGCCCGGCTACAAGTCCTCGAAGGTGCCACGTCGAGTTCGCTTGGCCGCATCGCCGGATCCCGGCGAACCAGCGGCGTCGGACCGTCGGCATTCACCACGGAAACTCTGCTGCAAGCTGTGACGTTCAATGTCCAAACCGGACGGCGTTACCGCATCACGATGGACTATCAGAACGTCGGCAGTGATACCAGCTATTTCGGGATGTGGGGCCGGTACGCGGCAGGCACAACCGTCACCAACACCGGAACCCAGTTCTACTACCGCGACACCTCGGCTGGATCGCCTGGGAACTGGGAAGGCCCGAAGATCCTTACCGCCGAAGCAATCGGCCTCCCCGTGGGCCAAGTGACCATCGGGTTCTTCACCCGCCGCACGGGCGGCTCTGGAACCACCGATTTCCGCGCCGACGCGGGACAGCCCGCGTTCCTGTGGGTCGACGACGTCGGCACCTGACCGACGACATAACGACCCGAAGGGCTACCTGTGACGCCGGAATGGCTCACCGCGCTGGCCGCGTTCCTGGGGCCCGCCACCGGCATCCTTACCGGAGTCGTGGCCGCCCGCCGGGCTGTGCGCAGCGCGCGTCTCAGCTCAGACCAGCAGGCACTGACCGCGCTACACACCGGCTACCAAGCCCTGCTGACTGATCGCGCCACCTACACCCGCGACGTTCTCGCCGAACTCGCCGCCGTCAAGACCGAGCTTGCCGCGCTCCGACAAGAAAACGCCCGGCTTCTGCTCGAAGTGGGCGCGCTCCGCGCCCAGCTCAACCGGCCCCTACACGGGGAAATTCCGTCACAGCAAGGAGAATGACCCCTGACGGACTACGGTATCGACGTCTCGCACTGGAACCCGGTCACCGACTGGAACGCAGTACGCGGCAACGGCATCTCGTTCTGCTCCTTCAAGCTCACCGAAGGAACCGGCAACACCGACACCACCAGTCCCGGCCGTATCCCCGCCGCCCGCGCTGCCGGGATCGTCCCCGGCGGATACCACTTCGCGCGGCCCGGCGACGTCGGCGGCCAGGCGGCCCGCTTCGCCGCGAGCCTGCGCGCGGCCGGCCTTCTCGGCGCCGGCGCGCTCGCCCCGATGCTCGACATGGAAGCCGCGGAAGTCCGCGACGGCGCGAACGGATTCGTGCGCGACTTCATCGCCCGTCTGCGGGCGGAGTCCGGTATCCGCCGTGTCCTGGTGTACGGGAACTTGGACTGGTACACCAACGTCTTGCGACCTGGGGACTGGGCCGACGCGGACATCCTGCTGTGGATCGCCCGGTACAACGGCATCCCCGGCCGTCCCGGCTGGTCGCACCCGCAGCTGGCCGTCCACCAGCACTCCCAGCAGGGCCGGGTGCCCGGCATCTCCGGCAACGTCGACCGTGACGCCACCGTCGGCAGCTACACCCTGGCGCAGCTCACGCTGGACGGCTCCGCCCCCGCAACTCCGCCGACCCCGGCACCGGCTCCCGAGCCGCCTGCCGCTGGAGGCGGGACATACACCGTCCGCGCCGGAGACACCCTCTCCGGCATCGCCGTCAGGTTCAAGACCAGCGTGGCCGCCCTGGGGTCGCTGAACTCGATCAGCAACCCGAACCTCATCAGAGTCGGTCAGGTGCTCCGCCTGCCCGGGTCGGGAACCGGCAGCGGCGGCGGCCGCTACCAGGTCCGCTACGGCGACACCCTGTCCGCGATCGCCGCGCGCTTCCACACCACCGTGGCGGCGCTCTGCTCCCGGAACGGGATCGCCGATCCGAACAAGATCCAGGCCAATCAGTGGCTTTGGCTGCCGTAGGCACCGCCACGTCCACGAGTGCCGGCAGCGGCGGACTCCTGCTGCTGCTGGCCCTCGTGGGCTACGCCGCCTGGAAGACCGCACGCGCGTTCGTGCGCGCCTACGAACTGCTCGATCACCTCAAACCCCGCCCCACCCGAGAAGAAGGAGAACCACCCCGCATGTCCCGTTACCCGCTTCGATTCGCCGGATCGATCGTCGGTGCCCTCACCGCCGTTGTGTCCGGACTGGTCGGCTCCGGCCTGTTCACGGCAGACCAGGGCAATGCCGTGACCGGTATCATCACCGGCGTGATCACCCTGCTGGCGACCTTCGGAGTGGTCGTCTCCACCGAGAAGAAGGTGACCCCCCTGGTCGACCCGCGCACCCAGGACGGGGACCCGCTGGTGCCCGCGCCGGTCACGCGGCAGGGCAAGCCACTCGACTGGGGGACCCTCGATGCCTGACACCACGACCGGCCTGATTCCGCTGGACCCGCGCTCCGCGCTGACCCCGGATGAACTCGCCGCCGTTCACGCGGCTGCCGACGCCGAGGACGAACCGCCGTTCACTGACAGCCAGCGGGATCACCTGCGTCAGATCTTCGGTCCGGCCGTCCGCCGGATGCAGACCAGCCCCCAGACGTAGGACGACAAGCGGCCCCGGCACTCATTTGAGTGCCGGGGCCGCTGTTTGTCATTGTGGACCCGTCAGGCCACGTCTGCGGCGTCCTCGACGTCGTCTACACCCGGGATCGGTGCTGGCCGACCCATCCACGACATCGTGATCCGATCCGGCCTGAACGGTGCTCTCCCACCTGGCGTGGGTAGCAGCCGGGGCCGGACCACCGCACGGAGGACAGCCCGTTTTTGCGTGATCGGCAGCCCTTCCCAGACCACCGACGCATCTGGGCCGACCAGCTCGGCAACCGCCGGAGACACACCGATCTGCTGAGCGCGTTCCTCGGCTGCCTTGATCTTGGGAAGTAGCTTCGCCTCGATCCGAGACAGCCGCTCCGGTGACAGCTCTCCATCGGCCGCCTTGTCCGTGAACCCGTCCAACCGTGCGCGGAGATCCCGCGCTGTCTGGACCGCCTCCGTCAGTTCCCTGGCCTGCCCCTCGTACTGGAAGAACTCCCGCGCCGCAACCGACGACAACCGCCGCAACACCCGCTCGACCACAACCGAGTCCGTCTTCGCCATGTTCCGCGAGAGGTGCCCGGCTTTGCAGCGGTAGACCATGTGTCCGCCGCGCAAGGTCGAGGTCACTCCAGTTTCACAGATGCTGCACAGCAGGATGCCCGAGAGCAGCCATTTCACCCGGGAACCGTCCTTGACGTTCCGCCGCCCGGGGTCGCCGAGTTTCGCCACGACAGCGTGGTGTTCCTCCTCGGTGATGATCGGGTTCCACGTCCCCTTACCGATCACCTTGCCGCGAAACACCCGCAGCCCGGCGAGTGCCGGGTTCAAGGCGATGTTGCGGACCTTCGACGCGTTCCAGTGCCCCGGCAGCGGGTGGTCCCAGTGCCCTTTGTTCATGTCCTTGGCAACCTGGGACGCTGACTCGGTGCGTAGGCGCACTAGCGCCTCATAGGCTGACTCGATCTGTTCGGGCAGCAGCTCTGCGATGAACTTGGACCAGCCCTCTGCGTCCTGCGAAAGCAGGTGGAGCCTGACGACGTGGTCGGAGCGCCACCGCGTCGCCAAAGCGCATGGAACGCCCCGTCGCTCAAGGTCGTTGGCGAGTGCGGTCTCATTGCCGGTCTCGGTGAGCGTGAGAACGATCTCCCGCGCGTAGTCGCGCGTGGTCTCGTCGATCTCCCGGTCAGCCTCGCCGGTCTCCCGATCGTAGAAGATCCGGTAGCCGTAGGACAGCGGACCGGCCCAAAGCCCTTCCCGCGCGCGTGCCTCGACACCTCGGAGCACGCGCTTACGCAGCTTCTCGGACTCGCGCTCCGCGTCCACCGCGTCCTCGGCGGTGTCCACCCGGTCGTCCGGATCGTTCATGTCGTACAGCCGGTCGTCATAGGCCCAGTAGCCGCCGACGTCCACAAGGATCTTGCGGAGCCGGACGAACACGTCCAGCTCCCGTTGCGCCCGGCTGTTCTCCCAAGTCCACAAGCAGTTGGCTACGCCGGTCGCGAGCAGCCGTAGGGCCTCTTCGTAGTCGCCTCGTGCCTCAGTCGCGTACCGCGACGCCGATAGATCGTTGTCGACCAGGACCGCCACGACCACGGCCCCGACCTGCTCACACCACTTACGGCCCTGCGCGATCTGCGAGGCAACCGAGATCTTGCGGCCCTTGCCGTCTTTCGACGCACGGGCGTAGATCACCACCTGCAACCGCACACGCTCACCCGCAGCTGCCTTCATCAGCTGACGTGTCAGTGCCCTACCCACGAACAAACCCCCAGCAAGTAGCCGGGTTTTGGTCACCATTGGACCTCGGATTGTGCGTGCCCATCCTAGTGGACAAACCGCACGTCAGAGCGCGTTTCGAGGGCTTGCAGCCTGTCACGACCCGTGCCCGGCCCTCTGCCGACCCCCTAGGCTGAAGTTGCCGGGCCTGGACCCGCGAAACCGCAGGTCCAGGCCACTTTTTCGTTCCCGTCAAGATCATGGTTTAGGAACGTAAGTTGCAAGGCGGCAAATGTGGCATTCACGGACCTCGGAGAACTGCGGGGCGGGATGGCCGCAGAGGCGGTCGCCGGTTGGTCTGGGTGGGCTCAGCGGAACCAGCCGCCGCCGCGGGTGGCTGGGCTTCGGGGTGCTATCGGCAGTGATCCCTGGCTCGGGGGCCACAGCGTCGTCGCCGGGATGTGGCGTAGCCGGCTTCGCAGCGTGTTCAACGGGAGCGGGCGGCGGCGGGTCAGCATCGTCGTCGTGCGAGGGTGGAGGTCGACGAACGGGTACGTCGCGTGCAGGGCCGCCAGCCGGCGTTCCAGGCGGAGGCTGCGGTCGGTCAGCTCGTCCGGGCCCACCACCGGCTGCACCACCAGGAACTCGCCCGGGCTCAGGCGCACCGCGCGGTCCAGCGGGCGCAGGCCGTCGCGCAGGAGGTCCGCGATGTTCTGCTCGGTGTGCATCCGGATCCGGTTGCCGTGCCGGCGTTCCACCGCGGTCAGGTCGTCGACCGTCACCAGCACCAAGCCGAGCGGCACCGTGTCCGTCGCGTCGCCGAGCCACGGCGTGATGCCCGCCAGCGTCGCCAGCCCCGTCTCCGCGTCGACCGGTCCCGCGGCCGCCGGCGACAGCGCCTCCAGCCGCGACGCCACGTGCCGCAGCGCGGCCTCCGCCCGGCTCTCGACGTCGACCGCCGCCGGCGCGGCGACCGACGCGAGGACCTCGCCGACCTTGTGCCGCACCGCGGGCGGCAGGCGGTCGCCCAGCGCGTCGCGCAGCCGGACGATCTCGGCGTACGCCTCGTCGCGGCGCAGGCCCCAGCGGCCGCGAAACAGCCGCGCCGACTCGACCGACGTCGCCTGCGGGTCGACGTCGTCGAGGTCCTGCGCCACCACCGACGCGCCGAACGTCGGCGACAGGACCGCGACCGACCACTCGCGCGCCATGGGTTCGTCGGGCCGCAGCAGCACCGGGGTGACGCCGTGGGGCAGGTCCGGGCGGCCCGAGTCGACCATGCCGACGACCGTGACCGCCGCCGTCCGCGCGATCCGCGCGTACACCTCGCGCTCCCGCTCGAAGTACGGCAGCCGTTGGAAGAGCGCGAACACCACGGTGTCCGCGCCGGTGCCTTCGGCCAGCGCCGCGCGTTCGACCGCGTGGGACGCGGTCACCAGCGCGCGTTTGGACAGCACGCCGGCGCGGGCCGAGGACACGTCGGGCATCGGGGATCGCTCTCGCCGGGGGAAGGGAGACAACCACCGTAGAAGAACTCGCCGTGACCGGCTAGCCACACAATGGAGTGAACGTCAGCCGGGCCCGGCGGCGTAGGAACGCAGGATTTCCGTGGTGGCGCCCAGAAAACGCGCGACGCTCTCGGCGTGGTCCGGTTCGAGGCCTTCGGTGAGCGCGGTGATCGCGTCGACGAGCGGCGCCAGCGCGGCCCGGACTTCGGCGCGCGCCGGGTCGGTGACGGTGAGCGTGATCCGGCGCCGGTCGCTCGGGTGCGGGCCGCGGCGGACGTGCCCGGCGGCTTCGAGGCGGTCGACGAGCACGGTGGCCGACGCCGAGCGGATCCGGAGCGCGTGCGCGAGGTCGACGGTGCCCATCGGGCCGCCGCCCGCCAGGTGCTGCAGGGCCTGCACGTCGGTCGGGCCGAGCGCGAGCCGCCGGGCGAGGGCCTGCTGCACGTCGTGCGCGAGCGCCAGGAGTTCCCGCAGGGCGAGGTTCACCCGCAACGCGACGGAGCTGTCTTCCACCCGGCCATCCTAGGGGTCGCTAGACAATCTAGCGAATGTTGCTAGATTGTCTAGCGACCCCGACGAGAGGCACCTCCGTGGACATCCGTGCGATGAACGCCGAAATGGCGGCGAAGCTGAGCGACGCCCCCGCCGAGACCCCGCCCGAAGGCGGGTACGCGCTGCGCGTGGTCGAGACGCGGGGCCGCAGCACCGGCACGCCGCGCCAGGTCCCGCTCGCGGTGGTCGCCCGGTCCGGGCGGCACTACCTCGTCTCCCCCGTCCGCGACCGCGACTGGGTCGCCAACCTCGTCGGGACGCCGGAGTGCGCGCTGCTGTCGGCGGCCGGACGTCAGGAGTGCCACGCCGAGGAGGCGAGCGGCGCGGAGGCGGCCGAGGTCGTCGCGACGTACCTGGCGGCCATGGCGGTGCCGTGGGCGATCAAGGCGTTCCCCGTCGCGCAGGACGCGACCCCCACCCAGATCCGCGAGCACCTGCCGGCCATGGCGGTCTTCCGCTTGTCGGACAAGGACAAGCGGTGAGTGTCGCCGTCGTCGGCGGCGGTCCCGGCGGGCTCGTGCTCGGCTACCTGCTCGCCCGGGCCGGCGTCGAGGTCACCGTCCTCGAGTCGCACGCCGGCTTCGACCGCGACTTCCGCGGCGACTCCCTGCACCCGTACACCCTCGAACTGCTCGACCGGCTCGGCCTGGCCGCCGATCTCCTCGAACTCGACCACTTCAAGGCGCGTTCGTTCCGCTTCCACACCCCGGGCGGGGTGTACAGCTGCGCCGACTACGACCGCCTCCCGACGCCGTTCGGCTACGTCGCGCTGATGCCGCAGGTGCGGTTCCTCGACTTCCTCGCCGAGCGCGCGAGCGCGCTGCCGACGTTCACCCTGCGGACGAGCGCCAAGGTCACCGGGCTCCTGGAGGACGATGCCGGGACCGTGACCGGCGTCCGCTACCGGGGCGGCGAGCTGGCGGCGTCGCTCGTCGTCGGCGCCGACGGCCGGTTCTCCACGGTGCGCCGCCTGGCCGGGCTGCCGGCGAAGTCGCTGGGCGCCACGACGGACCTGCTCTGGTTCCGGCTGCCGCGCTCCCCCGCCGACCCGGGCGACGCCGACCTCGACCTGTACTTCGGGCGCGACGCCTACGTCGGCGTCCTCGGCGGCGTCCACGACTGGCAGGTCGGTTACAGCATCGAGAAGGGCTCCTACCCCGCGCTGCGCGAAGGCGGTGTCGAGCCGATCCGCGCGTTCCTGCGGGAGCGCGTGCCGTGGCTCGCCGACCGGGCGCACCTGCTCACCGACTTCACGCAGACCACGCTGCTGTCGGTGGACATCTCCCGCGTCGAGCGCTGGCACCGGCCGGGCCTGCTGCTGCTCGGCGACGCCGCGCACATCATCTCCCCGGTCGGCGGCAACGGGATCCTGATGGCCATCCAGGACGCCGTCGCGGCGGCGAACCGGCTGGTCCCGGCGTTGCGCCGAGGGGAAACCCCGGACCTGGCCGCGATCCAGGCCGACCGGATCCGGGCGATCGAACGCGTCCAGGCCGACCAGGTGAGCGTCGAACGGCGGTCCGCCGCGGCCCGCGCCCGCGGCAAGAGCGCGGCACCGCCGGGATTCCTGCGGGCGCTGTTCGCGATCCCGGCGCTGCGCACCCGCGGCGCGCGCGGCAACGCCTACGGCCCGTACCCGCCGGAGCTCGACGAGTCCGTCCTGGCTCAGCGGCTTTCGTCGTAGGACGCCCAGCCGCCCTGGCTCTCGGCCGCGTCGACGTCGGCGTCCGCCGTCGCCGCGTGGGTCATCGCCGCGACGGTCTGCTCGAGGCCCTTCTGGACTTCACCGCCGTCGGCTTCGCGGACGCTGTGCAGCGTGACGGTGATCTCGGCCGACGCCGCTCCGGCGTCCGCGACGCGCAGTTCGCCGTGGTAGTCGTCCGGGCCCTCGGCACCCCAGGTCAGCGTGCGCGTGGCCGCGTCCGTGTGCAGCCACGCCTCGCTCTCGACGCGGTGACCGTGCACCTCGGCTTCGACGTGCACGCTCTCGCCACCGGTCGGCTCGGCGACCTTCATCGCCGGGAAGTAGCGCGGCAGGTTCTCCGGGTGGCTGAGGAAGGAGAACAGCTCGTCGGCGGGCAGGTCGGCGGTGGCGGTGTACCGGTACTCGGTCATCGGGGCTCCTCGGGGGCGTTCGCGGTCCCGGGCGGGTTACCCGCGCGCGGTGCGTCCACACCCCGCGGGGCGATTGACACGGCCACCGGCGGGGAACCCGGATCACATGACGCCCATCGAACCCGCGGCCCCGGTGCCGAAACCCGGACCGGCCCCCGTGCAGGGCATCGGCATGCTGATCGGCCTGCTGTTCCTCGTGCTCGGCGCGTGCGAGCTGATCCCGGGGGTCACCACCGACAACCAGCTCTTCGGTGTGTTCGCCGTGTCCGGGGTGTGGACGCTCGTGCACCTGCTGACCGGCGCCGCCGCCGTGTTCTGCACCCGGTCCGCCGGGCTGGCGAGCCGGTTCCTGCTCGTGGGCGGGATCTGTTACGTCGTACTGGGGATCGCCGGCCTGCTCCCGCTGCCCGACGCCGTCACCGACGTCATGCCGATGAACGGCGCCGGCGTCTGCCTCGCTCTGGGGTTCGGCACGGCGATGGTCATCCTCGGAGCGGGCTGGCTCCGGTACGCACCGCCGAGCGAGCGGTGAGGAATTCCGGGCCCGGGAACCGCACCAGCACCGCGGTGAGCAGCAGCGAGAGTCCGAAGAGGACATAGCCGTTCCCGGTCAGCTGCTGGACGAAGGTCCAGTGGCGCTCGACCTGCTCCCCGCGTGGCCACCACCACTGCGGGCCCGCGACGAACAGGACCGCACCCACTCCGGCGAACACCGCGAAGCCACGGCGCCGGGTGCGGCGCGCCAGCTCCGCCCAGCCGAGCAGCACGACCACGGCCCACACCCAGTGGTGCGTCCAGGAGATCGGCGAGACGAGCAGGCCGCCGACGGCGTTGACACCGAGCGCGATCGTGCGCTCCCCCGCGGCCAGCGCGCGTCGCACGCCCCACGCCGTCAGCACGAGCACGACCACCACCAGGGGCAGCCACCACGCCGTCCGCGCATCCGCCGGCACGCCGATCCGGGCCAGCAGGCCCAGCAGCG
Source organism: Amycolatopsis sp. NBC_01307 (assembly GCF_035975215.1). NCBI lineage: Bacteria > Bacillati > Actinomycetota > Actinomycetes > Pseudonocardiales > Pseudonocardiaceae > Amycolatopsis > Amycolatopsis sp. NBC_01307. The sequence continues at coordinate 3,975,557 of NZ_CP108403.1, forward strand.
ACTGGTTGCCGGCGTAGGTCGGCTCGCCGACGCGGCCGGTGTCCCAGAGCGCGCCCGTCCAGTACCGGACCGAGTCGGCGCCGGCGAGCAGGAAGCCCAGCGCCGTCGCGGCCAGGAACGTCACGACGGCGGTCACCGCGGCGCGGGTGTCGCGGCGCAGCAGGAAGTACAGCAGGAACACCGCCGGAGTCAGCTTCACCGCGGCGGCGATGCCGATCAGCAGGCCGCGTGGCCACTTCGGGGTGTCGACGAGGACGTCGAGCACGACGAGCGCGAGCAGCAGCAGGTCGATCTGGCCCGCGTACACCGTGCGCAGGACCGGTTCGAGCACCTCGGCGAGCAGCAGAACGGCCGTGATCCGGCGCCAGCCACGCAGCCCCGGCGGCAGCACGCCGAGCGCGCCCAGCACGGTCGAGAGGACCACGGCCAGCAGGCCCAGCGTGAGCAGCGTCAGCAGGAGACAGGCCAGCCAGTACGGCAGGACCGTCAGCGGCGTCAGCACGATCGCCGCGAACGGCGGGTAGGTGAACAGCAGGAACTGCCCGTCCTGGGTCCGGGGCAGCGTGCCGTAGAGGGCGTCGCCGTGCAGCAGCGCCGCCGAGCCCAGCCGGTAGACGTCCAGGTCGACGCGGTACGCGGGGAACCGCAACCGGCCGCCGGTGACCGACACCAGCAGTGGCACCAGCAGGAGCAGCTGCGCCCCCAGCAGCACGTACTTGTTCCCCAGCCATCGCCGCACCCCGCTCCCCCTTCGTCTCTCCCCGCATTCTGGCGGTTCCCCACGACTGCGCCATCCGGGTATCCCCCGGATCGACCCCGGGGAAATCCGGTTGCCGAGCGTGAGCGGACCGGCCAACCTGGGCCGATGGGCATTCCGGGCGGCTTCGCCTACGACGTCGACGAGCGCGGCACCGTGACGATCACCCACCACGGCCGTCCCGCCGGCACGCTCCGCGGCGGCACCGCGGCGCGTTTCCTGGCGGCCGTCGAGAAGGACGACCCGCAGCTGGTGATGGCGAAAGCGACGGGCAACTACAAGCACGGCAACGAGCGGCAGGCCCGCAACCACGCACGCAACCGGGGCCGTTGATCCGGCCGCCGGGCCAGGCCGGACGAACCGCAGTTCCGGGGATGTGCTCCAGTGTTCGTGGCGGTGGACGGCCTCCTCGCCAGCGGATCCTCCGCCGCGGCGACGCCAAGGCCACTGGCCTGGAGGCGCTGCGCCGAGCTGTCCGAAGCGCCGTCGCAACGAGCGGCAGGCCCGCAACCACGCGCGCAACCGGGGCCGTTGACGGGTAACCGGGATTTCCACCCCGTTCGGCGTAACCCCACCAGACGGATGGGCTAACATCGGCCACCGTGCCGAAGACCTCGCCAAAGATTCACGCCGACCCGAACATCGGTTTCGCTTGGCTGAGGATGATCGGCGCGATCACCGTGATCGTCGATCACAGCATGCCGCTGCTGCACCCGGACCGGATGACGATCTTCCCCGCGTCCTGGCACATGTCGCCGGGTTACATCGCGCTGATGGGGTTCTTCGCGATGAGCGGCTACCAGATCCAGGACAGCTGGGCGCGCGACCCGTCGTGGTGGCGCTTCTCCGCGCGGCGGCTGCTGCGGATCATGCCGCCGCTGGTCGTGGTGCTGCTGGTGACCGTGTTCGTCATCGGCCCGCTGGTGACGACCTGGCCGGCGCACGACTACTGGACGCACATCCAGACCTGGCGCTACCTGGTCGGCACGACCGTGCTGTTCTACATGCAGCACGAGCTGCCCGGGGTGTTCAGCGGCAACCCGTACCCGTTCTCCGTCAACGGCGCGCTCTGGACGCTGCCGATGGAGCTGCTCGGCTACGCGCTGGTCCTCGTCGTCGGCATCATCATCCTGATCGGGATGCCGCGCTGGTTCCTGTTCCTGGTCCTCGGCGGCATGGTCTACACGGACACGGTGCTGCACGCGACGTTCGAGCAGCACGGCCTGGGCGGCTCGCTGCTGGTCGTGCCGATCGGGTCGACGGTGTCGTTCCTGGTCCCGTTCGTGATCGGCGTGATCCTGCACAGCTACCGGGGCAAGATCCCGTTCCGGCCGCTGTACGCGTGGATCCTGTTCGCCGCCTACCTCGGCCTGAGCCAGACGCCGGCGAGCCGGTACGCGCTGGCGCTCAGCGCGGCCTACGGCGCGATCACCCTGGCGATGCACTGGCCGAAGCGGCTGGAGGCGGCCGGGCCGTGGGTCTACGGCAGCTACGGCACCTACATCTGGGGCTTCCCGATCCAGCAGCTGTTCATCTTCGCCGGGGTGCGGGAGGTGTGGCTGCTGATCCTGCTGGCGCTGCCCAGCGCCTACGTCGTCGGGCAGCTGTCCTGGAGCTACGTCGAGAAACCGACCCAGCGGCTGCGGCGGCACCTACGCGCGCCCGCGCCGAAGCGGCCCGCGGTCCCGGCCCCGGTGCCCACGAGGGCTCGCCAGCTTCATTGATACCCGGCATGCTGGCTGCGTGGCCTACGACGTGCAGAAGATCCGCGAGCACTTCCCCGCGCTGACCGAGGGCGCCGCCCACTTCGACGGACCGGGCGGGTCCCAGGTCCCCGACGTCGTCGGGGAGGCGGTGGCCGGGACGCTGTGCTCGGCGATCGCCAACCGCGGCTTCGTCACCCCCGCCGAACGGCGCGCCTCCGACGTCGTCGCCCGGGCCCGGCAGGCCGTGGCCGATCTGCTCGCCGCGTCCCCGGACGGCGTCGTCTTCGGCCGGAGCATGACGCAGCTGACCTACGACTTCGCCCGCGCCCTGGCCAAGAACTGGGGCCCCGGCGACGAAGTCGTCGTCACCCGGCTCGACCACGACGCGAACATCCGCCCCTGGGTGCAGGCCGCCGAGGCTGTCGGCGCGACCGTGCGCTGGGCGGACTTCGACCCAGCGACCGGCGTGCTCGCGACGGACGCCGTCGCCTCACTGCTGTCGGAGCGGACCCGGCTCGTCGCGGTCACCGCCGCGTCCAACCTGCTCGGCACCCGGCCGGACGTGCCCGCGATCGCCGCGGCCGTGCACGACGCCGGCGCGTTGCTCTACCTCGACGGCGTCCACCTGACGCCGCACGCGGTCGTCGACGTCGCCGCGCTGGGTGCGGACTTCTACGCCTGCTCGCCGTACAAGTTCCTCGGCCCGCACCTGGGTGTGGTCGCCGCCGCGCCGGCGTTGCTGGAGACGCTGCACCCGGACAAGCTGCTGCCTTCGACGGACGTCGTGCCGGAGCGCTTCGAGCTGGGCACCCTCCCGTACGAGCTGCTGGCCGGGACGACGGCGGCCATCGACTTCCTCTCGAACCTCGTCGACGGTCCTGGCCTCCGCCTCGAACGGCTCGCCCGGTCGCTGAAGGCGTTGGAGGAGCACGAAAACCTGCTGCTCACGCGCCTGGAAACGGGCCTGGCCGCCATCCCCGGCGTCACCCGGTACGGCGCACCCGACCGGAACCGCACGCCGACCGTGCTGTTCTCGATCAAGGACGTCGCGCCGACGGCGGCGTACGGCTTCCTGGCGGAGCAGGGCGTCAACGCGCCCGCGGGCACCTTCTACGCGATCGAGACCGCCCGTCACCTCGGGATCGCCGACGTCGGCGCGGTGCGAGCGGGAATCGCGCCGTACACCACGGAAACCGACGTCGACCGCCTCGTGGCCGGAGTGGCCGCGCTCGCCGTCGGCTGAGGTCGCCGAGCACGCCGCCGACGACGTCGTCCGGCACCGTGACGACGACTGACGCGACCGGCTCCAGCAGCCGCATTTCGCTGGCGCGCAACGCTTCCCGCAGCCCGAACCGGCCCGCCGCGCGGAACGCCGGCTCCGACGAGTCCTTCACGTGCGTGGCGCCGTCGACGAGCGTGACGCGCACGCCGGTCACCGGGTGCCCGCCCAGCGGGCCCTCGGCCAGGGCGTCGCGGCAACCGGCTTCGACCGCGCGCACGTACTCGCGCGGCACCCGCCCGCCGACGATCGCCGACGCGAACTCGAACCCCTCGTCGAGCGGCTCGACGTCCAGCACGACGTGGGCGAACTGCCCGGCACCGCCGTCCTGCTTGACGTACCGGTGAACCAGCCCCGACACCCCGCGCACGACGGTCTCCCGGTAGGCGACCTCCGGCCGCCCGACCGCGACTTCGAGGCCGCGCGTCAGCCGCAGCTTCTCCACCGCGACCTCCAGGTGCAGCTCGCCCAGCCCCGACAGCAGCGTCTGGCCGGTCTCCGGATCGGTCCGCACGACCAGCGACGGGTCCTCCTCCGCCAGCCGCGCCAACGCCGAGGCCAGCCGCTCGCCGTCGGCCGACCGGCGCGCCTCGACGGCCACCGAGACCACCGGGTCCGCCGCCACCGGCGGTTCCAGCAGCACGGGGTCGCCCGGCACGCACAGCGTGGCGCCGACCCGGGCCGCCTTCGGCCCGGCCAGCGCGACGATGTCGCCGGCCACCGCGGTGCCCACTTCGGCGTGCCGGTCGGCCTGGACGCGCAGGATGCGCGCGATCCGTTCCGTGCGCCCGGTTCCGGCGTCCAGCACCTGCTCCCCCTTCCGCAGCGTTCCCGAGTACACCCGGACCGACGTCAGCCGGCCGGTGGCCGTCGCGACGACCTTGAACACCAGCGCGGCCAGCGGCGCCGCCGGGTCGGCGGGCCGGTCGTCGCGCACCGGCGTGACGTCGGCCGGCGACGGCAGGTAGGCCACGACGGCGTCGAGCAGCGGCTCGATGCCGCGGTCGCGGTAGGCCGAGCCGCACAGCACCACGAGACCGTCGCCGGTGCGGGTCAGGTCGCGCAGGGCCTTCTCGAGGGTCTCCGCCGAGACGGTCCCGGCGGCGCAGAACTCGTCCAGTGCCAACGGGTGCAGCTCGGCGATGGCCTCCTCCAGCCGGCGACGGCGTCGCTGAGTCTCCTCCCTCAGTTCGTCGGGTACCGCGTGCGGGCGCAGCAGGTCGACGACGCCGGTGAAGCCGTCCTCCCGCCCGATCGGCAGCTGCACGACCAGCGGCGCCGGGTGCAGGCGACGCCGGATCGACTCGACGGCGGCGTCGAGGTCGGCGCCCGCGCGGTCCAGCTTGTTGACGAACGCGATCCGCGGCACGCCGTGCCGATCCGCTTGGCGCCACACGGTTTCGCTCTGCGGCTCGACGCCCGCGACGGCGTCGAACACGGCGATGGCGCCGTCGAGCACCCGCAGCGAGCGCTCGACCTCGTCGGTGAAGTCGACGTGGCCGGGCGTGTCGATGAGGGTGAGGCGGTGGCCGGCCCACGCGCAGCTCACGGCCGCGGCGAAGATGGTGATGCCGCGGTCGCGTTCCTGCGGGTCGAAGTCGGTGACGGTGGTGCCGTCGTGGACCTCGCCCGTCCGGTGGATGACGCCGGTACGGTGCAGGATCCGTTCGGTGACGGTGGTCTTGCCGGCGTCGACGTGGGCGAGGATGCCGAGGTTGCGGATGTTGTCGAGGTTCGAGGTGCGCACGGTGCGGTCCTTGTGCGGAAGATCCGGTTCAGGGCAGCGCGATTCCGCGTGACTGTCCACAAAGGTTTGTCACGGGTCCGGTGTCAGCCGCGCGGCCGGCACCGCGGGCCCGAAGACACCAGGATCACCTCGAAGCGCGAACGGGAGACGGCGATGCGCGGACGCATGGCGGGCTCCTCTCGTTCGGCGCGGGTGTGCGGTTCCGGGGCAGCGTAGCGACGGCCCCGCCGGGCACCAACCGGTTTTCGGGCCGTGAAAGCCGAAAGGCCACCCCGGACGGTTGCCGGGGTGGCCTTTCGGCGGGTCAGCTCGGGATCAGCTGGGGTCCTGGTCGAGCTGCGTCGCCTTCACCGCGTTGGCGACCTGGGTGCAGTCGTCGTCGGTGATGCCCGCGGTGCCCGCCTTCGCCAGCGCGGCGCAGGAGGAGTTGAGGGCCTCGCCGACGTCCTTGAACGTCGCGCTCGGGGTCAGCGTGTTCTCGACGCCCCACCAGACCTGGACCGACTTGTCGAGGCCGAGGCCGCGCACGGTCTGGTTGTTGAACGTGTCGCCGTCGGTGATCAGGTAGTCGGCCTTGTTCACGACGCCGTCGTTGATGTGCTCGTCCGGGTTGTTCGTCTCCCAGCCGGGGCCGTTGACCATGTCCGGCTGCGGGGACAGCGACGAGCGCGGGTCCTGCATGTTCCGGATCGCGCCGAGCGACGAGCCCGCGCCGAGCAGCCAGCGGTTGCCGCCGGTGTCGTTGGGGTCGTTCGAGGTGATGCCGATGAACTTGCCGAAGACGTCCGAGAGGCCCTCGTTGATCGAGTCGGCCTGGCCGCCGCTGAGCCCGGAGGTGGCCTGAGTGACGCCGTGGGTCAGCTCGTGACCGGTGATGTCGTCGGTGGTGACGCCCTCGCCGAAGGCCATCTGCTCGCCGTCCCAGAAGGCGTTGGCGAACGGGCATTCGCCGTCCACGCAGATCCGGACGGTGCCGCGCAGGGCCTTGCCGGTCCCGTCGCTGTAGTCCGCACCGATCAAGCCGGTCAGGTCGACGTTGACGTACTTCGAGTAGAAGTCCGAGGCCTGGCCGAAGAAGTCGTAGACGTGGTTGACGTCCTCGACGCTCGACTCGGCGGCGCCTTCCTTCCGGGCGACGTCGAACGCGGTGCCGCAGCGGACCGAGTCGGTGGTGCCGCTGACGACCTTGCGGTTGGCGTCGCAGACGTCGCGGTTCGCCTCGCGGACCTCGGACCACGAGGTCAGGACCTGCGGCGTGCCGGCCTTGACGACCTCGGTCCACTTGTCCTGGAACTTCTGGCCGTGCACCGTGACCTGGTAGGTCGGCACGGCGACGCTGTCACCCTTCGCCCCGCCGAGCGTGGGGTCGAACCAGTAGGCGCGCGGCGCGTCGGCCTTCAGCTCGGCCTTCGCGAGCCCGGTCCGCTTGGCGACGTCGGTGATGGCCGCGTCGGCGGCACCCGCGTCGCTCGCCGGGAACATCCCCTCGGTCTTCTTGGTGGTCCGCCCGTGCGTGGCGAGCACCGCACCCGCCTTGTCGCGGATCTGGACGGTCTGCCCGCCGAAGACCGGCACCCCGCCGATCTCCTGCTGCGACCGCAGCACGCTGCCGAACGGCATCGCCTGGGCGTTCATCGCGCGCATCGACGGCTGCGCGATGGTCGCGGACGCCGGCGAGCCGGTCACGATCAGCGATACCGCGACGAGGGCAGCGCTCGCTGTCGCTGTCCCAACGATGACCCGTTTGCGTGACACCCGGTACACCTCCGTGGAAGGTTTGATCACCTGACGTGAAGTCCGTGCAGGTTCACATGCCCCGAAGGGTGAGCACACCGGCTGAAAGTAGGTAACTGACCATCTGAGGTCGAGTAACGGTTGCTAAATCACCGACATTTCGGACGACCCCGGCAGGCACCGCGTGTGACTGGAGCGCCAACTCGCGTGATTGGGACGCCAACTCGCGTGATTGAAGGGTCGACACGACGAGGCCCGGGCGGACGCGCCGTGTCGACTCCCCAATCACGCGAGTTGACCTTTCAATCACGCGAGTTGACCCTTCGATCACGCGTGTCGGCTCTCGGATCACGCGTGTCGGCCGGCGGGGCTCAGGACGTGGGGGGTGGGGCGACCACTCGGAGCTGGAGCATCGCCGCGAAGCGGGCTTCCGGGTCCGTCATGTCGAAGCCGCCCACCTCGGCCAGGCGGCGGAGGCGGTACCGGAAGGTGTTCGCGTGGACGTGGACCGCGGCCGACGCGGCGATGACGTCGCCGAAGGCGTCGAGCCAGGCCCGGAGCGTCTCGACGAGGTGGGCGTGGTGCAGCTCGTCGTACTCCAGGAGGCGGGCGACCGTCCCGGTCGGGCGGTCACCCCGGGCGGCGACCAGGTCCTGCAGCTCCAGCAGCAACGCCTCGACGTGCACGTCGGCCAGCAGCGCGGCGCGACGGCCCGCGCCGCTGCCCGTGCGCAGCACCCGCAGCGCGCGGTCGGCGCTGTCACGCGCTTCCGGCAGCTCGGCCGCGCTGCGGGCCACCGGGCCGATGCCGACGACCGCGCGGACGCGGTCGCCCACCCGGTCCAGGAAGTCCCGGGCGATGCGCATCGCGCGTTGTTCGCCGTCGGCGTCGCGGCTCACCGGGACCAGGCCGTAGGCCGTGTCGCCGACGAGGGCGGCCGCGCAGCGCGGGTGGACGGCGCTCAGGTGCATGGCCAGGCCGTCGCTGAGGCGTTGCCGTTCGGTGGCGAGGCCGGCGTCGGCGGCCTCGCCGCTGTCGAGCACGGCCAGCGCCAGCACGACGACCGGCTGGTCGGCCAGGCCGAGCCGGCTCAGCGCCTCGCGAGCGGCCGCCCCGCCTTCGAGCGCCGTGCTGAGCAGGTCCGCGCGGAGGCGTCGTTCGACGTCGGCGCCCGCCCGGACGCGCAGCATGTGCAGCGCCACCAGGCGAGCGGCGTCGCAGAGCGCCTGGGTGCGGTCGGCGGTCAGCGGCTCGGACACCGCGGCCCAGATGGAGCCGAGGATCTCGTCGCCGGCCCGGACGGCGACGGCCACGCGCGGCATCGTCAGCCCGTCGAGGCGTTCGACGGGCAGGTCGACGTACACCGGCTTGTCGGTGCGGTAGAGCTCGCGGAACACGCCCCGGTCGGACAGCATGCGCGCGAACCGTTCGGGCACCTGGCGGCCGAGGATGGTCTCGACGCGCGAGGGGTCGGCTTCGTCCTGCCGCCCGGAGAAGGCCAGCACGCGGGAGCGGCGGTCCTCGATGGTGACGGGCGCGTCGATGAGGGCCCCGATCGCGTTGGCCACGGCGAACAGGTCGCCCGACGGCAGCCCGGCGAGGGTCTCCGGTTCGGCGTCGCCGACGTCGCCCTCGGCCAGCAGCGACCGCAGCATCGCCGCGAGCTGGGTCCAGGACGCGCCGCGCGTCAGGGACAGCAGGGCGACGCCGGTCTCTTCGACAGCGGCGGTGACCGCTTTTGTCACCGTGACCGGCGCGCGCAGGACGAGCCCCGCGGCGTCGTGGCGGGCCAGGATCCGCAGCTGCCGGACGACCTCGTCCGGGTCGCCGAGGCCGACGCCCAGCACCAGGGCGTGCTGCGGCAGCGCCGGTTCGTCGAGGGGGTCGTGGATGGCGACGCCGCCGATGCCGCCGGCCCGGTCGCCGTCCCCGAGCACCAGGTCCAGGAGGGTGCCGCCCAGGTCGTCGAGGACGCGGCCGAGGCTGGCGTGCGGGCGCAGGTTCACGGAAACGAGCACCTCCCGAAGCTAGGCGTGTCGCCGCCAGCCTAGTTCGTCGGCACAGACGAAATCAGCCCCCGAGTTCGTCGAAACCGACGAACCCGGGGGCCGGACGTCAGATCAGCTTGGCCGCGACGTTGTACGCCTCCACCTGCAGCCGGGCCTGCGGCACCCGGCGTGTCGGATCGACGCGGATCGTGCGGCTCTCCCCCGGCAGCAGCCAGAAGTAGTTGTCGTCGTAACGCGTCGGCAGCACCCGATCCTTCCCGTTGCGCTCCCGCAGCGACAGCCGGATCATCGCCGCGACGGTCCGGCCGGTGTTGCGCACTGTCGCGACGTAGCCGGCGCCGTCCGGCCGCAGCGACGTCGTCAGCTGCGCGCCCGGGAGCTGGTTGAGCGCCCGCATCGCGGCGTCGGTCCGGTAGCGCCAGTACGTGTTCTCCGACAGCACCGCGCCGTGGGCGTCGGTCAGCGTCAGCCGCAGCAGGTGCAGGTCCGGCAGCGCCGCGTCGAAGGGCACCGTGAACGTGTCCGTGGCCTCGATCGGGGCGACGTCGACCTGCTGCTGCCGCGCCGCTCCCAGCGGGACGCCGTCCAGCCCGAACAGCAGCGCGGACGCCGTGACGCCGCTGAGCGCGGCCGGCGTGTGGTTGACCACCCGGACCTGCCACGTCGAGAGGTCGGCCTGGACGTGGTGCGCCTCGCACCCCTTGCGGGCGCCGTAGTAACTGCCGTTGACGTCGAGGTCGTAGTCGTAGGTCTGCCAGACCGTGCTGTGCCACGCCGGGTGCGACATCCACAGCAGCACGCCCGTGGCGTCGGCCCACAGCTTCGTGTTCCACGCCTCGAAGATCGCGCGCATGCTCTCGTAGTTGACGAACTGGGCCTTGCGGCAGAACTCCGCGAGGCTCGTCGACGGCGCCAGGCGCGCGTCGATGGCCGCCAGGTAGGTCTGCGGCGACTGGTTGCCGTTGGTCGACCAGTCGTGCAGGAACCACGGCGCGCCGATCGGCCAGCCCGCGTCACCTTCGCCGACGAGGTTGCGCATGCTCTCGACGACCGACACGGTCGGCAGCCCGATCTCGCTCCAGAACCCGTGCTTGCCGCCGGTCGCCTCGCCGGTGAAGTACTGCTTCGGGTCGAGCCAGCGGTACGGGCCGTCGCCGGTGATCACGCCGCCCGCGGAGTTGCCCTGGTAGAGCAGGTCGGTGCTGGTGGTGACGATCTCGCGCAGCGCGGAGTCGATCACCGCCGGCGGGGTGCCTTCGTTGCAGCCGAACCAGACCGTCGCGCACGCGTGGTGGCGGTAGCGCAGCACGGTGTCCTTCGCCTGGGCGAGGAAGATGTCGTGGTTGGCCGGGTCGGTCGACCAGCCGTCCCAGAACTCGTTCCACAGCAGGATGCCGTACTTGTCGCACGCGTCGAACAGCTCTTGGCGGTAGGACGAGCCGACCCAGTTGCGGATCAGGGTGAAGTTCATGTCGCGGTGCATCGCCACGACGGCGTCGGTCCGCTCCTGCGGCATCCGGCGCAGCAATTCGTCCCAGCCCCAGCTGCCGCCGCGGGCGAACACCTTGACGCCGTTGACGAGGAAGGTCAGCGGCTTCGGGCTGTTGTCCACCGACACCGCGTCGGTCCAGGTCTGGCCGTCGGCCGAGACCTGGACGGTGAACGTCGCCGCGTAGGCCGTCTCCCAGGTCAAGACCACGCGATCGAACGCCGTCGCCGCGCCGAGGTCGACCTGCAGCCACTGGTTGTCGTCGTAGGCCGACGTCCACCGCGTGTTCGGGTCGCCGTCGACGGCGTTCTCCGGCGGGTTGCCGTCCGCGACCGACGACGACGTCGCGGTCCCGCCCTTCGCCAGGTCCGTGTCCGGGGCGGCACTGTCCACAACGGACATCGTCCAGAGCGAGAAGCCCCAGCCGGTGGCGCGTTTGAGGCCCTGCATCCGGACGTACCGGGCGTTCTGCGGGGCGAGGTCGACGGTCTGGGTGGCCCGGCCGTCGGCGATGACGATCGGCAGGTCGTAGCGGTAGCCGATCTGACGCAGGCCGATCTTCACCGTCCGGCGGTCGCTGGTGGACGCGCCGATCGCGGCGGTGAGCGTCAGGTCGTAGAGGTTCGGGTCGCCGTACCCGTTGGGCCACCACAGCTTCGGGTTCTTCACCTGCTGAGCCGGGAAGACGACGTCGGTGGCCTGCCCGGCCGGGACGGTGACCGTGCTCGACACCTTCACCGGGCCGAAGGCGGCGGAGACCTTGATCCGCTGCGCGGTGGCGGCGGCGTTGCGCACCGGCACGGTGAGCGTGACCTCGGCGGTGGTCGCGTCGGGCAGCTTGGTGTCGACGCGCACGTCACCCAGCACGGCGGCGCCGGTCGAGCGCAGCCGGACGTGGTCCCAGATGCCCGCCGCGCGGTCGCGCACCGCCGGCATCCAGTCCCAGCCGGACACCGCGAGGTAGGTCGGCGAGTTGTCGAACATCGTGCTGCCGGCGTCGACGAACGACTGCCCGGCCGGCCCCTTGTCGCCGGGGCTGCCGGGCCGCGGCATCGGCGAGATCTTGACGGCGAGGGCCTGGTCGCCGGAGCGGCGCAGCGCCGCGGTGACGTCGAAGGCGCCGCGGCCGAACGGGTGGCTCTGCGTGCCGATGTTCGCGCCGTTGAGCCAGATCGCGGCCTCGTGGTTGACGCCGTCGAGTTCCAGCCACACGTGCCGGCCCGGCGAGGTGTCGAGGCCACGCGGGAGCGAGAACCGGCGGCGGTACCACCAGGCGTGCCGGGAAAGCGCTTCCGGGACGTGCATGTTGTGCATGCCGGACACCGGGTCGGGCAGCTGGCCCTGCTCGACCAGCGACGCGAGGACTGTGCCGGGCACGGTCGCCGGGAGCCAGCCGCGGGTGTCGACCGACGCGCCGGACAGCGCGGCGCCGTCCCCGGTGGGCGTCCAGTCGTCCATCGTGAGCACCCAGCCGGACTCGAGCGGCACGGTGCCGTCGGGCGCGAGCGCCAGCGCGGGCGGGTCGTCGTGCGGGCGCGCCGGGAAGCTGGTCCAGCCGCGGACCGCGGGCCGGTGGTCGCGGCTGGTGCCGAACACCTGGAAACCGTTGAGGCCCAGCGGGTTCGTGGTCGAGCGGCTCGCCGCGGTGAACCGCACCCAGCGGGCCGTGGCCGACACCGGGATCGTCACGACGCCGCCGGTGCCGGCGTCGGTGTGGTGGACCGTGCGCCAGGCCTTGCCGTCACCGGAGACGTCGAGGTCGAAGGCCACGGCGTAGCTGGAGAAGACCTCGTCGCCGGCGGTGTGGGTGCGGGACGCGCCGAGGTCGAGGGCCGGGTCGCCCGGCTTGGCCTCGAAGGTCAGCACGACCGACTCGATCACGCACTGGCCCTGCAGGTCGACGACGATCCACTGGCCGTCACCGGGGGTGGCGCGCCAGCCGGAGCCACGGACGCCGACCTGGGCGAGGCCGTCGACGGCGAACTCGGCCGGGGTGGCGGCGTAGTCGGTCGAGGACACCTGGACCGGCCGGAACAACGCCAGGTCGGTCCGGGCGGCCCGGCCGTCGGCCGCCTCGGGCGCGGCCGAGGCGGCCCCGCCCGGCAGGACGGCCGCCAGGCCGAACCCGGCCAGCAGCCCGCCACCCACGGCCAGGAGGTTCCGCCGGGACACCGAAGCCACCTCCCCCGGTTCGACGCCGGCCCCGATGCCGTACTCCTCCGCCATGGAAGCTCCCGTTCTCGAAGCGGCAGTCACGCACGACGCGGGCCCTCGCGGGGTGTCGGCGCCGGTGACTGACAACGTTGCCAGTGAGCATCCGCCGTGCTCGCGGCGGCGGTCAAGAAGACAAGGAAGACAAAAATTAGGAATAATGACATCGATGTCTGCGATGGCGTGCGGCGTCCCGTTCAGCGGTGACGTCGTCCTGCCGGACGGGGTCGCGCTCGGTACGGTTGCATCGACTCCGCACCGAAGCTCCGGCGCGGGTTCACCCGAGGAGGCAGCACGCCATGGTCCAGGTCGAACGCACCGTCACCGTCCGCACGCCGGTCGACCAGGTCGCGGGCTACCTCGCGGACTTCGCGCACACCGAGGAGTGGGACCCGGGCACGGTCCGGTGCACCCGCACCGACGCCGGGCCGGTGGCGGTCGGCGCGCGGTGGCACAACGTCTCGGAGTTCCGCGGCAAGCAGACCGAGCTCGACTACGAGCTGACCCGGCTCGAGCCGGGCCGCGTCACCTTCGTCGGGCAGAACAAGACGGCCACCTCGACCGACGACTTCACCTTGACGCCGGGCCCGGACGGCACAACGGTCCACTACCGCGCGACGATCGTCTTCCACGGCTTGGCGAAGCTCGCGAGCCCGCTGCTCAAGCGGGTGTTCGAGGGGCTCGGCGACGCCGTGGTCCCGAAGCTGACCACCGCGCTGGAGCGGCTCAAGACGCGCTGATGCGCCCGGCGGCCACGTCGGCCGCCATCCCGAGGTCGTCCACCACCGTGAAGCCGCGCTCCCCCAGGTGCGCCCAGCCCGGTCCCGCCGTCATGACGTCGAGGCCGAGGTCGCGCAGCCGGAGCACGAGGCGGTCGTCGGCGGTCGGAGCGGCCATCGACCACAGCACGACCAGCACCGGGTCGAGGCGCTCGGCGAGCTCGGCGAGCGTCTCGGCCGGCACGAGCTGGCCGAGGTAGCGCACCGGCACGCCGGACTCGGCCAGCGTCGCCCGCAGCGCCTCCATCGGCAGCGAATGCCGTTCGGCCGGGCAGCACGCCAGCAGCACCGGGCGGCCCGGCACCGTCTCCGGGAACCGGCGGCCGAAACGCTCGAGGGCGAAGGAAGCTTCCGTCGTGAGAGCCCATTCCGACGCGAAGCAGACGTCGCCGCGCTGCCAGCGGTCGCCCAGCTCCCGCAGCACCGGGACCAGGACGTCGGTCCAGGCCGCGGCCGCGCCCAGCGTGGCCAGCGTTTCGTCGATCAGCGCGGCGACGGCCTCGAACTCCAGGTCCTCGGCCGCTTCCGCGAGCTCCCGCACCCGGCGGGTGGCCGGGACGCGCGGTCGCGGCGCGGTGGTGAAGGCCGCGGCGGCCGCCTCGCGCACCGGCATGCCGCGCCCGATCAGCCGCTGCATGTGCTGCAGGCGGCGGACATCGGCGTCGGAGTAGCGGCGGTGCCGGCCCTCGCTCCGGGCCGAGGGCCCGATCCCGTACCGCGCGCTCCAGCTGCGCAGCGTCACGGGCGACACGCCGAGCAGCTCGGCGACCTTGCCCGGCGCCCACGAACCCGCGGCCGGGACGGGTATCGCGCCGACGTCCATCCGGATCCACCGTCCTGTTGGCACCCACCGGCCCGGTGAGCTGGCGGAAGCATAGCGGCGGGCAGGTTCGCCGCCGGCCGGCGCGGGGACACCGCAGCCGGGACGACGACCGGTCGCGTCCCCACCGGCACCGGTGATCCGCCCGCGTCGGCCGGTGGCGAACCGGGGAGGCGCTGTCCCGTCCCGGCCAAGTTACACCCGGCTCGCAACGGTCGGGCATCGTTGCCGCACGGATGCGGTACCAGCGGAAGATCCCCCGCGCGGATGACCGCTGTGTGGTTTCGCGGTCGCCGGGGTACCACCCGTCCGGGGAGAGCGGTTCCCATCGCCGAGCACGGAAGACACCCCCATGGACGACCATCGCACCGCGGCCGCCGTCGGCCGGACCACCCAAGCCGGGTTCGTGACCGTCCGCGGTTCCGGCGACCTCGATCTCGGCTGCGCACCCCGGCTGCGCCAGCTGCTGCTCACCGCCGTCCGGGAGGCGGCCCGCGGCGTGGTCGCGGACCTGAGCGCCGTCACCTTCTGCGACTCCACCATCTTGAGCGTGCTCGTCGACGCGCACCGGGAAGCCCTCGCCGGCCGCGTCCCGTTCGCCATCACCGCCGACCGGGCCTCGGTCGTGCGGCCGCTCGAGATCCTCGGGCTGGACACGCTGCTGCCGCTCTACGCGGACCTCGACGCGGCCCGCGCGGCCGTCAGCCGGTGCCCGCAGACCCGCGTCTCCTGACGCCCCTGTGGATCGGCTGAAGAAACCGGCTGCACGGTCGCCGCACCCGGGGCGGGCACCCCAGGATCGAGGGCATGGTGGTCCTCTCCGAACGAGCGGCGGTGCGGCGGCTGCACGACCGGCTCGGCTTCGGCCCGCGGCCCGGCGACCTCGACCGCGGGTTCGCCGAGACGCGCGACCGGCTGCTGGGCACCGGTCCCGACGCCGGCGCGGCCGCGACGCCGATGCCGTCCCCCGGTGCGCCGCCCGACCGGCCCGGTAAGCAAGACAAGGCCGCGAAGCAGGCGGCCACCAAGCAGCTGCAGGCGCAGGCCGCCCAGGCCACCCTCTGGTGGCTGGACCGGATGACCGCCGCCGACGTCGCGTCGGTGGAGCGGCTGACCTGGTTCTGGCACGGGCACTTCGCCACGAGTGAGCAGAAGGTCCGCAGCCCGGAGCTGATGCTGGCGCAGAACCAGGCCCAGCGGGACCACGCGCTCGGCAGCTTCACCGACCTGGCGCGCGCGATGGTCGTCGACCCGGCCCTGCTGCTGTGGCTCGACGGCAACAGCAACAAGGCGGGCAAGCCCAACGAGAACCTCGCCCGCGAGTTCATGGAGCTGTTCACCCTCGGCGTCGGCCACTACACCGAGGACGACGTCCGCGAAGCCGCGCGGGCGCTCACCGGCTGGACGGCCCAGCGGGACACGACCACCGCGAAGCTGGTGCCGAAGCGGCGCGACGACGGCGAGAAGCACATCCTCGGCGCCACCGGCGACTTCGCCGCTCAGTCCTTTGTGGACCTGGTGCTGGGCCGGCCGGAGTCGGCGCCGTTCGTCGCCGGGCGGATCTGGTTCCGGCTGGTGTCTTCGGCGCCGCCCGCCCCGGACGTGCTGAACCGGCTGGTCGCGGCCTACGGCAGCCGCCGCGACATCCGGGCGCTGCTGCGGGCGATCACCGCCGAACCGGCGTTCCGCGACAGCGCGACGTCGCTGGTCAAGCAGCCGGTCGAGTGGCTGGCCGGGTTGCTGCGCGCGTTCGGCGTGCGGCCCGGCTCGCTCGACGAGAAGACCCGCGCGCAGCTGCCGGCCGGGCTGCGCGGGCTCGGTCAGGTGCCGTTCCTGCCGCCCAGCGTCGGGGGCTGGGCGGCGGGCGGCGCCTGGCTGACGACGTCCGCGGGGGTGGCCCGGCTGCACCTGGCCCAGCTGGTCGCGGCGCACGCCGACCTCGGCGGCGTCGCCAAGGCGTCGGACAAGGCCGCGGCGATCGGCGAGCTGCTCGGCGTCGACGCGTGGTCGGACCGGACGCGGGCCGCGCTGGCCGGGGTCGCCGGCGACGTCCGGCAGCTGGCCACCGTGGCCGCCTGTGCTCCCGAATACGTAGTGAGTGGGTGACGATCGTGCAGGTCAACCGACGCCGGTTCCTCACCGCGACCGGGGTGACGGCCGCCGCGGCGCTCGCCGCCGGCGCGACCCAGGTCGACTGGCCGCGGCTGATGTCGGCCGCGCAGGACAACCCGCTGGACCCGGACGCCGGCGTGCTCGTGGTGGTGACCCTCTACGGCGGCAACGACGGCCTCAACACCGTCGTCCCGGCGGGCGACAGCGCCTACCAGAACGCGCGCTCCGAGCTGGCCTACAAACCCGAAGAGGTGCTCGACGTCGGCGAGGGGCTCGGCCTCAACCCGGGGCTGAAGGGGTTCAAGAGCCTCTGGGACAGCGGGCAGCTGGCGATCCTGCGCGGGGTCGGCTACCCGAAACCGGACCACAGCCACTTCCGGTCGATGGCGATCTGGCAGACGGCGTCGCCGGAGACGTCGGTGCCGACCGGCTGGCTCGGCCGCTGGCTCGACGCGACCGGCGACGACCCGCTGCGCGCCGTGTCGGTCGACCCGGTGCTGCCGCCGTTGCTGGCCGGCGCCCGCACGGCGGCCGCGTCGCTGCCGGTCGGCGGGCTCACCCTGCCGAAGGGCGCGCTCGGGACGGCGTTCCAGGGCCTCGGCGCGGCCCAGTCCGGCGAGGGCTACTGGCAGGCCCGCGCGGCCCGGTCGGTCGGTGACCTGCACCGCGCGGTGGCGACGCTCGGGCCGCACGCGTCCACAAAGGACGCTTCCGGAAAGGACAAGGGAAAGGCCCAGCCGCGCAAGGGAGAGCTGGCCGCACAGCTCGACGTGGTAGCCGGGCTGATCGAGGCGGGCGTGCCGTCGCGGGCGTATTCGGTGTCGCTGGGCGGCTTCGACACGCACGCCGACGAGCGCGGCACCCAGCAGCGGCTGCTCACCGAACTGGACGGCGCGCTGACGCCGTTCGTGCAGCGCCTCGCGAAGACCGACCGCGGCAAGCAGGCGGTGGTGATGGTCTACTCGGAGTTCGGCCGGCGGGTGATCGCCAACGCGAGCCAGGGCACCGACCACGGCACGGCGGGCCCGATGTTCGTGCTGGGCGCGAACGTCCACGGCGGCTTCCACGGCGCCGAGCCGAGCCTGACCGACCTCGACGACGGCGACCTCAAGCTCACCACGGACTTCCGCGACGTCTACGCGACGATGGTGGAGGACGTCCTGGGCACCGACGCGGGCCCGGTCCTGCCGGGCCACAGCGGCCGGCTGACGGGCTTGTTCGCCTAGGACTCAGGCGGGCGGCAGGGGCCGCGGCGTTCGACGACGCTGGTGGCGAATTCGTGCAGGGGCGCCGGTGAGCGGTCTGCCGCGGCTTGTCGTGAGTGTTTAGGAGGGTTAGAACCCTCCTAAACACTCACGACCGCTGCGGCACAGCACGGAGGCTGGATTCGCCGGCATCTCCGGCCCGGCCTTCACCGGCGTGCGGACCCGCCCGGCTGCCTCACGCGGGCGGCAGTCCGGCGAGCCGGAACCGCGCTCCCCCGTCCGGCGCCGCCTCGCACCACAGGTCGCCGCCGTGGGCCCGGGCGAAGCCGCGCGCGATCGGCAGCCCGAGGCCCGAGCCACCCGGGCCGCGGGCCTCGTCCAGCCGGACCAGGCGGTCGAAGATCCGCTCGCGGTCGGCGCCCGGGACGCCTGGGCCGGTGTCGGTCACCGTGACCCCGTCCGGGGCGACCTCGAGGGTCAGCGTGCCGGGCCCGGCCATCGCGCGGACCGCGTTGTCCGCGAGGTTGGCCAGGATCTGCGTCAGCCGGGCGCTGTCGCCGAGCACACGCGCGTCCGGGCCGGTGACCACCACCGTCACCTCGGGCGCCGTCAGCTCCAGGCGGTCGGCCTGGGCCCGGGCCAGCGCGAGCAGCGCCACCGGGGCGCGTTCGAGGTCCGCGCCCGCGTCGAGCCGGGCCAGGTCCAGCAGGTCCGCGACGAGCTTCCCGGCCCGCTGCGACTCGCGGACCACCAGCAGCTGCAGCCGGGCCGGGTCGGCGTCCGGTGGCAGCTGCAGCAGCGCCTCGGCCGCCGCCTGCACGCCGGCCAACGGCGTCCGCAGCTCGTGCGCGGCGTCCGCGACGAACCGGCGGGTGCGCGCCTCCGACGCCCGCGCCGCCCGTTCCGCGCCTTCGAGGGCGTCGAGCGCCGAGTCGAACGCGGCCGCCGCGCGGCCCAGTTCCGTCGTCGCCCGCTCCGGCGCGAGGCGGTCGCCGCGGCGGCCGGCGACGATCGAGCGGGCCAGCCGGGTCATCGCGTCCAGCGGGGCGAGCGCGAACCGGACCGCCAGCAGCAGGGCGACCGCGGCGACGAGCAGCGCGGCGAGCCCGGTGCCGAGCAGCACCCACCGCAGGCTCTGTTCCGCGGCCGCCACGAGGGTCTCGTCCGCGGTCAGCGTCAGCTTCGCGCCGTTGATCCGGGGCGGGCCGGACAGGGTCGCGCGGACCTGGCGGATCCGGTCGGCGGGCGGCAGGTCGGCCGCGCCGAGGAACGTGCCGTCCGGCAGCGCCAGCGACGCCTGCACGCCCCGGGTTTCCATGCGCCGCACCAGGTTCTGCGGCGCCGCGTTCTGCTTCGCCAGCTGCTGGGCGAGCTGCACGCGGGCGGTGAGCAGGCCGTTGACGTCCTTCTCGGCCTGGGCGCGGAACACCGTGTCGACGACGAACCCGACCGCGATCAGCACCACCGCGAGCACCACCAGCACCGTGACGGTGACCCGGCGGCGCAGCGACACCGTCCGCAGCCCGGTCACGGCTCGCCGCGCAGGA
Organism: Amycolatopsis sp. NBC_01307; assembly: GCF_035975215.1. NCBI lineage: Bacteria > Bacillati > Actinomycetota > Actinomycetes > Pseudonocardiales > Pseudonocardiaceae > Amycolatopsis > Amycolatopsis sp. NBC_01307. Next base: position 3,994,952 of record NZ_CP108403.1, read on the forward strand.
CGTACCCCTGGCCGCGCACGGTGTGCAGCACCCGCGGGCCGTGCGCCTCCAGCTTGCGGCGCAACGTGCTCACGTTGACCTCGACCAGGTTCGCCGCGTAGTCGCCGTAGCCCCACACCGCGGTCAGGATCTGCGTCTTGCCCACGACCCGCTCGCGGTGCCGCGCGAAGTAGACCAGCAGCTTCCACTCGGTCGAGGTCAGCTCGACCTCGGCCGCGCCGTACCGGACGCGGCCGCCCTCGACGTCGACCACCAGCTCGCCGATCTCCACCGCCGCCGGCGCGCGTCCGGTCCGGCGCAGCACGGCCGTCACCCGCGCGACCAGCTCGGCCAGCGCGAACGGCTTCACCACGTAGTCGTCGGCGCCCTCGCCGAGCCCGCGCAGCCGGTCCTCGACGCCGTCGCGCGCGGTCAGCATCACGACCCCCGCGGCCGACAGCCGGCGGATCACGCGCAGCAGTTCGAACCCGTCACGGCCCGGCAGCATCACGTCCAGCACCACGAGATCCGGCCGGGCCCGGGACAGCTCCGCTTCGAGCCCGGCACCGTCGGACAGCGCCCGGACGTCGAACCCGGCGGTGCTCAGCGCCATCTCGACGGCGACGCGAATCGCCTCGGCGTCCTCGACGACCAGGATCCGCGGCGCGTTCACCGGACCAGGGTAACGCCGTCCACTGTGGTCATTCAGGGGTCATTCGCCGAACGCGCGAAAGCCGGCCCCGGGAGGTTCCGGGGCCGGCTTTCGCGGGGTGGTCAGGCGGTGACTTCCTCCCTGGCCGCACCGGAACCGACGGTGATGCGGCGGGACTGGGCCCGCTGCGCCACCGGGATCCGGACGGTCAGCACGCCGGCGTCGTAGTCCGCTTCGATGCGGTCGGTGTCCAGGGTGTCGCCGAGCAGCAGGCGGCGGGTGAACACCCCGCGCGGGCGCTCGCTGACCTGGTACCGAGCGCTTTCGGCCGGGTTGACGGGCCGCTCGGCGCGCACGGTCAGGACGTTGCACTCGACGTCGAGGTCGATCGAGCCGGGCGTGACGCCGGGCAGGTCGAACTGGACGACGAAGTCGTCGCCGTCGCGGTAGGCGTCCATCGGCACGCTCGCCGGACGGCTCGCCGTGCCGGTGGCGCCGAAGAACTGCCGGCTCAGCCGGTCGAAGTCGCGGAACGGATCGGTACGCAGCACCATTTCGGATCTCCTTCCCACCAGGGGTTCGTGGTCGGGGCGGTGGTGGCCGCGCCCTCGCAAAGTTGACAACTACCGACTCAACTTAGTTGTTCCAGGACCGCTCAACCTGAGCCTGTGACGCCGGGCACAGCCAGTCACGCGTGGGTGACCCCCAACGGGTGGATAACCGCTCGATGGGCGGATCGGCGCGGGTCAGGCGGTTATCGTCCGGTCGAAGCGTCCACAATGGACCGAAGCTGGACTGGGAGGGGACCCCGTGCGCGTGACCCATGCCGCTCTGGCGGCGCTGGCGGCCTGCGGGCTCGTGCTGCTCGCCCTCCCCGCGCCGTGGTCCGCGCACGCCGACCCGCTGCCCGGCGGCCTCGGCCCGTGCGTGCCGGGCACCTGCCCCGGCACCTTCCCCCCGGTCGGCAACGGGTCGTTCGCCGGGCGCGACAACGGCGTCAACGTCTTCGTCGGCGGCACCATGCGCGTCACCGGCAGCGCAGCCGAGGCCGAGGGCCGGGTGGTCGTCGGCGGTGACTTCACGCTGCGCAAGACGTCGGGCTCCTCGATCTACAACGTCGGCGTGGCCGGGGTCGGCTCACGCGTGCCGCCACCGGACGGCGCCGACTTCCTCACCGTGGGCGGCGATCTCACCGTTGCCGACACCCAGCGGCTCGACGCGGTCGGCGACTCGGGCGGCGGCGTGGTGCGCCACGCCGGGTCGGCCACCGGCACCGTGATCGGCACCCTCGTCCACGACCCGGCCGCGATGAAGCCGTACGCGGGCCTGCGCGAAGACCTGACGGCCGCGAGCCGGTGCTACGCCCGCGTCGACGGCGCGCCGCGGACCGCCACCGGGACCGTGGTCAACCAGGGCTACCAGACGCTCTTCACCGGCGACGGCAAGTCCGCGCTGCAGGTCTTCAACGTCACCGCCGACATCGCCGGGCCGGGCGGCACCACGCAGGGCATCACGTTCGAGGGCATCCCGGCCGGCGCCACGGTGCTGGTCAACCTCACCGGCGGCCCGCGCACGATCAACACCTACAGCGGCACCCTCGACGACGACGACCCGCTCAACAAGCTGCGGTCGCGGCTGCTGTGGAACATCCCCGACGCGACGACGGTCACCCTGACCGGCAGCGGCCAGTTCCAGGGCAGCGTGCTGGCCGGCAACCCCGACGGCACCACGACGATGACCCTGCCCGGCAGCAACGGCCGGTTCTTCACCACGGGCAACCTCGTCCACGGCTCGAGCGGCGGCCCCGGCAGCGGCCAGGAGTTCCACGCCTACCCGTTCACCGGCGACCTGCCGTCGTGCACGAAGCCCGAGCCGACGACCACCCCGCCGACGACGCCCACCACACCGGGCACCAGCACCACCACATCGACGACTTCGACAACGCCGACCACCGGCCCGGCCACGACGACCACCGGCGAGCCCACCACGACGGGGCCGACGACCACCACGACGGAACCGACCACGAGCACGTCCGAGCCGACCACCACCAGCACGGCCCCGACGACGGACACGAGCACCACCGGGCCGACGTCGACGACCACCACGGCCACGAGCACGTCCACCGTGCCGGCGAGCACCACCGGCGACACGTCGACGAGTCCCACCGACACCACGACGTCCGACACCACCCCGGTTCCGGTGCCGGTCACCGGCGGCGGTTCCGGCAGCCTGCCGGACACCGGCACCGACGCCGGCCCGCTGCTCGGCCTCGGCGCCCTGCTGGTCACCGGGGGTACCGCGCTGGTGCTCGTGACCGTCCGCCGCCGCACCCGGTGACCCGGCAGGTGTAACTCCACAATGGACCGATCTTTCACACTGCGGGCTCACGGGGAGCGTGTCACCATCGGGTGAAGTACCTCGCGGGCCCGTGGACCTAACAAGGGCGTAGCACTCTCGTAATGAAGGGTCATTACGGTCCCCGGGGCATGTCGATCGGGCAAATGGCGGGCCCCGCGCCGGTGGTGGCTCCGCGAGGTGAACGGGTGCTTGCGGTAGAAAACGAGAAAACGAGAGTGTCGCGGGGCTGGGTGCTGCCCGTTTTCGGGGCGGTGCTGGGCGCGCTGGTCTTCCTCGTGGTGCGAGGCAGCTTGACCGACGACAGCTACATCACCCTCGCCTATGCGAAGAACCTCGCGGAACACGGCGAATGGGGCATCATCCCCGGTTCCCCGGCGAACTCCGCGACGTCACCGCTGAACGTGCTGCTCCTCGGCGCCTTGACGCTGGTGACGCGCATCGCGGGCGGTTCGCACCCGGTGGTGGCGCTGGGCATCCTGACCGTGGTGTGCGGTGGCGCGCTCGGCTGGGCGTGGCAGCGGATCGGCCGGGTGCTGTCGCTGCCGACGGCGGCCGGTGTGCTCGGCATCACGCTGGTGCTGCTGAACCCGTTCGTGTTGTCCGCGATCGGCTTGGAAGTCCTGCTCATCCCCGCCGTGCTGCTGGTGCTGACGGCGCTCGCGCTGGAAGGCCGGGCGGTCTGGTTCGGCGTCGCCGGCGGGCTGGCCGTCCTGACCCGGCTCGACCTCGTCGTGTTCGTCGTGGTGATCGCCCTGGGCACCCCCGCGATCCGGCGGCGGCTGCTGCCCGCGGCGGGGTTCGCGGTCCTGACGACGGCGCCGTGGTTCCTGGTCAGCTGGATCGTGTTCGGCTCGTTCGTGCCCGACACCCTGGTGATCAAGCAGTCGCAGGCGGGGCTGTTCGCGCCGTGGAGCTACAGCACCGGGCCGATGATGTACTACCTCGGCTGGCCGGTCACCGTGCTCGTCTCGTTCCTCCCGGCGCTGGTCGGCGTGGTCGCGCTCGCCGGCTGGGCCGCGGCGCGCTTCGCCGTCCGCTGGCCCGACTTCCCGCCGCTGGGCCCGCTCGCCGCACTGGCCGCGGGCGGGATCCTTTACTACATCGCCTATTCCTACCTCGGAGTGGGCCCGTTCCACTGGTACTACGTGGCGCCGGTGACCGCGACGAGCGCGTTCGCCGTGGCCGCGTTCGGCGCCTGGTACGCCCAGACGCGCGAACGCCCCGCCCTGCGGACCGGTCCCCCGCTGCTCGCGCTGGGCCTGACCGGGCTGCTGGTGCTCAGCGGGGCCGCGGTCGACGCCGCGCAGGGCCTGCCCTGGAAGTCGCCGGTGGTGTTCGGGAACTGGGCCAGCGCGGACGACTACGCGCGGGTCGGCACCGAGCTCGGCAAGCGGCTCGACGGGGCGAGCGTCGCCAGCCCCGGCGAGATCGGCACCCTGGCCTACTACTGCCAGTGCGCGATCCTCGACGTCTTCTCCGATCGCGGTGAGGCCGTTTCGCTGGTGCAGCAACGGATCGCGAACGCGAGCCCGGTGATGAGCCTGGCGTTGCGGGTCAACTACCACTGGCTGGACCGCTCGGCCGGGCCGCGCAAGCCGGACTACCGGCTGCAGTACGCCTCGGGCCCAGCGACCGGGCCGGACAGCTGGCAGGTGTACTCGGCCGCCAAGGGCGTCGGGCACTTCGTCCTCACCCGCGAGCCGTGAGCGTCGCCCATCGGGAGCCCGTTGTGGACACGGCTCCCGAACCGCGGCCCCGCACGCCACGGCGCTGGGTGCTGCCCGTGGCGGTCGCCGCGGGGTCGGCGCTGGTGTTCGCCGCGGTGCGCCCGCACCTGATCGACGACACGTTCATCACCCTGTCCTACGCCCGCAACGTCGCCTTCCACGGGCACTGGGGCCTGATCACGGCCGAGACGTCGAACACCGCGACGTCACCGCTGAACGTCCTGCTGCTCGCGGTGCTGACGTTCGTGCTGCGCGACGCCGTGCTGGCCTGCGGCGTGCTGTTCGTGCTCGGCCAGGTGGCGCTGGTGCTCGCGCTGCGCCGGAGCGGGACGCGGGCGGGCCTGCCGGCCTGGTTCGCGCCGGCCGCCGTCGCGCTGCTCACGGTGAACCCGCTGCTGCTGTCGTCGATCGGGCTGGAGGTCGAGCTCGGCGCGGCCGGGATCGCCTGGCTGCTGGTCTGCGCCGGTGAACGGCGGCCGGTCGCGTTCGGCGTGCTCACCGGCCTGGTCGCGCTGGTCCGGCTCGACCTGGTCGTGGTCGCGCTGGTGCTCTTCCTGCTGCGCCGCCGGTTCTGGGCAAAGGCCTGGCAGACGGTGCTCGCCGCGGCGGCCGTCGCGCTCCCCTGGTTCGCCTTCAGCTGGGTGGTGCTCGGGTCGGCCGTGCCGGACACGGTGATCATCAAGACGCTGCAGAAGTCCTGGGGCACCTGGGACTTCGGCAACGGCGTGGGCCTGTACGCCCGGGTCTTCCCGTGGGCGACGGCGTTGTCGTTCCTGCCCGCCGCCCTCGCGCTGGGCGCCTTCGTGCTCTGGCTGGCGGGTTCCGCTCGTCGCAGTCCACTGTGGACGAAGGTGCTGCCGTTCGCGCCGCTGGTGCCCGCCGGGCTCGCGCACTACCTCGCCTACACGCGGCTGCACGTGCCGCCCTACCACTGGTACTACGGGCCGAGCCTGATCACGGTGACGCTCTTCCTGGCCGCCGCCGCGGCGGCCTGCGTGCGCGTGCCCGCCCGGGTGGCCGGCGCGGTCGCCGTCGCCGGGGTGCTGGTCCTGAGCGTCGGCTTCTACGTCTCGGACGGCCTGCCGCGGCGGTTCGCGCCGCTGATGTCCAACCACGACTCGACGGCGGACTACGAGCGGATCGGCCCGGAGCTGGGCCGGCTGGTCGGCGACGGCACGGTCCGCAGCGGCGGGGAGATCGGCGTGCTCGCCTACAGCTGCGGCTGCGCGATCGTCGACCTCTTCGACGACCGCGGTGCCGTCGGGCCGGCCATCACCGCGCGGAAGGCCGACCTCGGCGCGCTCGGCCGCGCGCTGGTCGACGTCAACTTCCGGTACTTCGACCACGGCGACCGGCCGATCGTCACCGACTACGCCCTGGTGCGCGGTGATCCGCCGCCCGGTGCGCTGGCCCACTGGACACTGTCGTCGCCGTGGGCCGGCACCCAGCAGCTGTATCTCGTCCGGGGCAACGGAAGCGGAGCTTGAAACAGATGACCGACCTCACCGCGCAGCGCGGCCTGTACGCGGGCCCGGCGCCGATCGTCAGCAAAGACCTCTACGCCGAGGTCTGCACCGGTTCGGCGATCCGGGACCGCGGCTCGATCCGGCTGGACCCGGGCACGAGGGTGTCCGGTAACACGTACTTCGGGCGGTTCCCGGCGTCCTACTGGCAGCGCTGGACGACCGTCACCGAGGTGTCGGTCGAGGCGGTCGTCACCGGCACCGGGCTGCTGTCCATGGGTGCTTCCGACGTCGAAGGTGAACCGCGGGTCATCGAGGCCGAGCAGGTCACCGACGTCACCCAGCACAAGATCGCCCTCACCGGGAAGCTGGACAAGTTCTACGACGGTGGCGCGCTCTGGCTCGACCTGGAAACCGAAGGCGGCCAGACCCTGCGCGTGGAGCAGGTCCGCTGGACCGTCGAAGCCCCCGAGACGATCCGCCCGACCGCGGTCACCATCTGCACCATGAACCGCGCCGATGACTGCCTGAAGAACCTGCAGGCCCTCGCCGCCGACGTCTCCTCCCTCGACACCCTCGACGCGATCTACGTCGCCGACCAGGGCACCGACCTGGTCGAATCCCGCGACGGGTTCGACCAGGTCGTGAAGGACCTCGGGGAGAAGCTGCACTACATCAAGCAACCCAACCTCGGTGGCGCCGGCGGGTTCACCCGCGGCCTCTACGAGGTCGCCGGGCACACCGCCACCGCCCACGCCAACGTCCTGTTCATGGACGACGACGTGCTGCTGGAGCCGGACCTGGTGATCCGGATGACGGCGTTCTCCAACCGCGCCGCCAACCCGATCATCGTCGGCGGGCAGATGCTGAACCTGTTCCACCCCAACCAGCTCCACGTCGGCGCCGAATACGCCCGGTTGAACACCCTCGAACCCGGCCAGCCGGTCGAGCATTCGCTGACCACCGCCGACCTGCTCGGGGTCGACGAGGAAACGCTGAAGCCGAACCGGCAGGAACGCCGTCTCGACGCCGGCTACAACGGCTGGTGGTCCTGCCTGATCCCCTACGAGGTCGTGCAGGCCACCGGGTATCCGATGCCGTTCTTCTTCCAGTGGGACGACGCCGAGTACTCCTACCGCGCCCGCGCCCACGGCTTCCCCACCGTCACCCTCCCCGGGGCCGGGGTGTGGCACGCGGACTTCCACATGAAGGACTGGGACGAGTGGCACCGCTACTTCAACCTGCGCAACTCCATCATCACCGCCGCCCTGCATTCGCCGTTCAACCTGAACCTCCTCTCCCGCGTCCTGCTCGCCCAGCTGGTCCGGTACCTGCTGGGCATGCAGTACGGCCTGTCGGCGACGCTGATCAAGGCCGTGGAGGACTTCCTCGAAGGCCCTGAAGTCCTGCGCGACGGTGGCGTGGAGGCGATGAAGGAGATCCGCCGGATCCGCGACCAGTACCCGGAGACCAAGCGCCACAAGGCCACCGACGTCCCCGGGATCGCGTCCAACGACATCGGCATCATCAACAGCGCGCCGCCGCCGAGCCGGACCGTGGTGATCTTGCTCAAGCGGCTGCTCGACCAGACCCGCGGCCGGCACCGCTTCGGGCTGGGCGCCGTGCCGGCCGACGAGGCCCACTGGTGGCACACGTCGCTGTTCTCGACCGTGGTCGTCACCGACGCGAACCAGGACGGCGTCCGCGTCCGCTCCTACGACCGCGCCAAGACCCTCGACCTGGCCAAACGCGGCGTCCGGGTGATCCAGCGGCTGCGCAAGGAGGGGGCGGCCACGCAGGCGCGGTACCGGGGCGCGATGCCCGAGCTGACGTCGAGGGAGAACTGGACCCGGCTCTACGACCTCTGAGCGCCCCTACCGCATCGGTCACCGGAAACTCCTGGAGATTCGCCGGGACGCCAGACTGCGCCGCGGGGTGGTGAGGCCATAGGGTTCTCCTTATGAAGGTCGGCCTGCTCACCCGGGAGTACCCGCCGGAGGTCTACGGCGGAGCCGGGGTTCACGTGGAGTTCCTCGCCCGGGAGTTGCGGTCGCTCGTCGACCTCGACGTGCACTGCTGGGGCCCGGACCGCCCGGACGCCACCGGGCACACCGACCCGCACGGCTACCGCCAGCCGGCGTTCACGACCATGGACATCGCCGTCTCGATGGCGAACGCCCTCGACGGCCACGACCTCGCGCACAGCCACACCTGGTACGCGAACCTGGCCGGCCACCTGGCGAAGATGACCTACGGCATCCCCCACGTCGTCACGGCGCACTCGCTGGAGCCGCTGCGGCCGTGGAAGGCCGAGCAGCTCGGCGGCGGCTACCGCGTTTCGTCCTGGATCGAACGCGAGGCCTACGAGTCGGCCGACGCGATCGTCGCGGTCAGCGGCGGCATGCGCCAGGACGTGCTCAGCGCGTACCCGGCCGTGCCGCCCGAGCGCGTCCACGTGATCCACAACGGCATCGACACCACGCTCTACCGGCCCGACCCCGGCACCGACGTCCTCGTGAAGCACGGCGTCGACCCGGACCGGCCCTACGTGCTGTTCGTCGGCCGGATCACCCGGCAGAAGGGCGTCCCGCACCTGGTCCGGGCCGGTGCCGCGCTCGACCCGGACACGCAGCTGGTGCTGTGCGCGGGCGGCGCGGACACCCCCGAGCTGGACGCCGAGTTCCGCGGCCTGGTCGCCGACCTGGAGAAGACCCGCACCGGCGTCCGCTGGATCCCGGACATGCTGCCGCGGCCCGAGGTCGTGCAGCTGCTCACCCACGCCGCGGTGTTCGCCTGCCCGTCGGTCTACGAGCCGCTCGGCATCGTGAACCTGGAGGCGGCGGCGTGCGGCACGGCCGTGGTCGCCAGCGACGTCGGCGGGATCCCGGAGGTCGTCGACGACGGCCGGACCGGCCTGCTGGTGCACTACGACGAGGCGGACACCGCCGGGTACGAGGCGCGGCTGGGCGCGGCGCTCAACGAGCTGGTGGGCGACCCGGACCGGGCCGCCGCGATGGGTACCGCCGGCCGCGAGCGCGCGGTCGGCGAGTTCGGCTGGAAGGCGATCGCCGAGCAGACGGTCGCCCTCTACGAAGCGTGCGGGAGGTCCTCGTGAACAGTGGAGCCGACGTTCTGGGCATCGTGCTCGCGGGCGGCGAGGGCAAGCGCCTGATGCCGCTCACCGCCGACCGCGCCAAACCCGCCGTGCCCTTCGGGGGTGTGCACCGGCTGGTCGACTTCGTGCTGTCGAACCTGGTGCACGGCGGGATCCGGCGGTTGTGCGTGCTCACGCAGTACAAGTCGCACTCGCTCGACCGGCACATCTCGACGACGTGGCGGCTCTCGGCGCTGACCGGCGAGTACGTCACGCCGGTGCCGGCGCAGCAGCGGCTGGGCCCGCGCTGGTACCAGGGCAGCGCCGACGCCATCCACCAGAGCCTCAACCTGGTCTACGACGAGGACCCCGAGTACATCGCGGTGTTCGGCGCGGACAACATCTACCGGATGGACCCCCGGCAGATGCTGGAGACCCACATCTCCTCGGGCGCCGGCGTCACGGTCGCCGGGATCCGGGTGCCGCGCGCCGAGGCGAGCTCGTTCGGCGTCATCCGCACCACCGACGGCCTGATGATCGACGCGTTCCTGGAGAAGCCGGCCGACCCGCCGGGTCTGCCCGGCTCCCCCGACGAGTCGTACGTGTCGATGGGCAACTACATCTTCACGACGAAGGTGATGCTGGAGGCGCTGCACGCCGACGCCGAGAACGCCGCGTCGCACCACGACATGGGCCGCGACATCATCCCGGCCCTGGTGAAGTCCGGCGAGGCGGCGGTCTACGACTTCAGCGGCAACGTCGTGCCGGGTGAAACCGAGCGCGATCACGGCTACTGGCGCGACGTCGGGACGATCGACAGCTACTACGACGCGCACACCGACCTGATCTCCACGCACCCGATCTTCAACCTCTACAACCGCAAGTGGCCGATCCTGGCCCACCCCGGCCAGCGCGCGGCGGCGAAGTTCGTCGAAGGCGGCTCGGCGAACCAGTCGATCGTGAGCCCCGGCTGCATCATCTCCGGCGCGCAGGTCGTCGACTCGGTGCTCTCCCCTGACGTCCTCGTGGAGCAAGGCGCGGTGGTCCAGGGCTCGGTGCTGCTCGACGGCGCCCGGGTCGGCCGCGGCGCGGTGGTGCGGCGGGCGATCCTGGACAAGAACGTCGTGGTCCCGCCGGGCGCGCACATCGGCGTGGACCTGGCTCGCGACCGCGGGCACTACCACGTGAGCGAAGGCGGCATCGTGGTGCTGGGCAAGGGCGAACGCGCCATCTGAGCGCGGGCTAGCCGGGCGCGGCGTCACCGAGGTGACGGCGTCCGGCGGGTCAGGACCGGTCGGCGGTTGCCGCCCCGTCGTGCTGGGCGACCGCGGTCAGGACTGATCGGCCGCGGAGATCCGTTCGACGACCGGGTCCGCCGCGCGGGAGGAGCCGGCTCCCGCACCTCGCGGGGATGCTGCCCGACCGGCCGCGGCCGCTACGCGTCGCGGCAGGGTGGCGGAACGGCGCCGGAGAACTGCGCGGCGGCCTCGGGAACCGGGCGGCCGCTCGGCGGGTCAGGACCGGTCGGCCGCGGAGATCCGTTCGACCACCTGGCGCGGGTCGATGCCCCAGCGCTCGGCCAGCTCCGAGATCGAGGCCCCGGCCGCGTACTCCGCGGCGATCATGCTGTTCACGACCCCGGCCAACGTCCTACTCCTCATCCGCAGATGCACGTGCAGCCAAGATGCTACAGCTTCCGCGCGGACGTTGAACAATCTGCCTCAGGTTCCGCGGTGCCCACCGCGCGGCCGCCACGCCGCGAGGCCGCACGCCACCGCTACCAGCAGGAAGACGGCGGCGAGCGCCACCGCCCAGGCGACCCCCGTCGTCACGGCGAGGTAGGCCTGCGCCGCCGCGACCACCGCGTACGTCACCGCCAGGCCGCGCCAGGCACGCATCGGCCCCCTCCCCACCCCGCCAAGGCCGCCGGAACCGATTCACGAGCGGGCGGTTCCCGCCGGTCACCGCCCCGCTTTGCCCTCGCCCGCCGGATTCCCGGTATTCGCCTTGTCCGCCGAGCCCGCGCGGGCCGCGCTGGCCACGGCGTCGAAGATGGGCGTCGGCTCACCTTCGTCACGCTTCGACCGCTGTTCGCGCGATGTGCGCAATTCCTCTCCCACGCGCCCAGTTTCCGGGGCGCCGGCCGATTTCGCTCGGGCAAACCGGAAAATCGCCCGGCCGGGGGATCACCCATACCGCGCGCGTTTACCCGCCATTTCCGGTCCGGCCCGGAAACGCCGGGCATTTCCGCACGTCATCCAATTCCGGCGGCCCGGGAATAACCCGGGGGCCCGGCGGGATTGCACGGGTCATGAAAGCTGTCGTCTACCGCCGCCACGGCGGGCCCGAAGAGCTGACGCTGTCCGAGCGGGACGTCGTGGCGCCCGGGCCCGGCGAGGTCCGCGTCCGGCTCGTGGTGTCCGCCGTCAACCCGACCGACTGGAAGGCGCGGCAAGGCCGCGGCGCCGAAGCCGGGACCGAAGTACCCGACACCGTCCCCAACCAGGACGGCGCCGGCGTCGTCGACGCGGTCGGCCCGGACGTCACCGGTTTCGCCCCCGGCGATCGCGTGTGGACGCTCCTCGCGGGGACCCACGCGCCGGAGTCCGGCACCGCCCAGGAGTACACCGTCCTGCCCGCCGAAAAGCTCGCCGTGCTGCCCGACGGCGCCGGCTTCGACGAGGGCGCCGGCTTCGGCGTCCCGGCGCTGACCGCCCACCGCGCGCTCACGGTCGCCGAGGACGGTCCGGCCCGCCTGTCCCCCGGCTCCCTCGCCGGCCGGACGGTGCTGGTCAGCGGCGGCGCCGGCGCGGTCGGCAACGCCACGATCCAGCTCGGCCGCTGGGCCGGTGCGACGGTGATCGCGACGGTCAGCAGCGACGCGAAGGCCGCCCTCGCCCGCGCGGCCGGCGCCCAGCACGTGCTGCGCTACCCCGACACCGACCTCGCCGCCAAGATCCGCGAGATCGCGCCCGACGGCGTCGACCTGGTCGTGGAGGTCGCGCTGGGCGTCAACGCCCCGCTGCACGCGCAGGTCCTGCGCACGCGCGGCACGGTCGCGGCCTACGGCGACGACCGCGGCACCGGCACGATCAGCCTGGAGTTCGGCGCGAACCTGTGGCTGAACACGCGCTACCAGTTCCTGGTGCTCTACACGGTCGGGGCGGACAAGCTGCGGGCCGGCGCCGAGGACGTCAACGCGGCCTTCGCCGACGGCGCGCTCCGCCTCGGCGAGGACCGCGGCGTGCCGGTCCACCGGTTCGCGCTGGCCGACACGGCGAAGGCGCACATCGCGTCGGAAGAGGGCGCCACCGGGAAGGTGCTGATCGACGTCACCCCGGCTGGGTGACGTCGGGGGTGACGGTCAGCGCGGCCAGCAGCTCGCCGGCCGTCACCCCTTCGTCGTCGCGGTGCTCGCGCCAGCGGCCGAACAGCTCCTGCGCGGCGGTGAGCAGCGCCGGGGAGAGCCCGGCTTCGGTGCAGGCGGCGGCGATCTCGGCCATCTCGCCCTCCCACCGCCAGGCCCGCTGCCCCGCCGATTCGAGGGCGCCCGCCGCGCCGAGCGGGGTGTCCCGCCGGACCACGCCGGCCAGCTCCCGGAAGACGTCGCCGACGCCGTGGTGGGCCGCGAGGGCGTGGGCCTGCGCCGCGAGCGCGTAGGTGAGCTTGTTGTACGAGGCGAACGCGAGCTTGAGCGCCGAGGCCCGCCCGACCGGGCCGTCGAGCACGATCGGCGTCAGGAAGGTCCCGGTGAAGAGGCTTTCGACGCGTCCGGCGTCCTTGCCGGACAGGTAGAGCCGCGTCGAGCCGTCGTGGCGCGGCGGCGACCCGACGATCCCGCCGTCGACCACGGACGCCCGGCCGTCGAACAGCTCCTCGATCTCCCGCGCGTGCCCGGGGCTGATGGCGTTCGCGTCGAGGTAGACGCCCGCGAACCCGCTCGCGGCGACCTCCCGGGCGACGTCGACCGCGGACGCGGGCGGGCAGATGCTCAGCACGACGTCGCAGCCGTCCAGGTCGGCGGCCTCGGTGAAGCCGGCTTCCGCCGCCCGCCGCCGGGTGGCGGAGCCGCGCCCGGCGGGCAGCCAGCGAGTGGGGACGCCTTGGTCCACGAGGAGCTTGCCGACCGCGGCGCCCATCGCCCCGGGGTGCAGCAGCCCGACGGAAGTCGTCACGCGTGTTCCTTTCACCTTGACTTCGAGCGTCCTTGAAGTTCGACACTCGGGACATGGAAGCGATCATGGCCACCCGGTTCGGCGGGCCCGAGGTCCTGACCCCCGTCACGCTACCCACGCCCGAGCCTCCCGAGGGGCACCTGCGCGTCGACGTCGCGTACGCCGGCGTGGGCTGGCTGGACACACTCATCCGGCGCGGCGACGCCCCGCCGGGGTTCGCGGTGACGCCGCCGTACGTGCCGGGTGGAGCCGTCGCGGGCACGGTCACCGCGCTCGGGCCGGGCGTGACCGCGGACTGGCTGGGCGCACGCGTCGTCACCCGGGCGGTGGACGGCGGCTACGCGGACACGGCCATCGCGGACACCGGGTTCGCCTTCCGCGTCCCGGACGGCCTGGGGCTGCCGGAGGCCTTGGCGGTCCTGGACGACGGCAGCACGGCGCTGGCCCTGCTGGAAAAGACGCCGGTCACGGCGGGCGACGACGTCCTGGTGCTGCCGGGCCTGGGTGGGCTGGGCAGCCTCCTGGTGCAGCTGCCGCGCGACGCCGTGGTGATCGCGGCGGTGCGCGGCCCGGAGAAGGTGAAGCTGGCCCACGACCTGGGCATCCGGGCGGTCGACTACGGCTCGCCGGACTGGACCTCGAAGGTGCCCGGCGTCGACGTGGTCTTCGACGGCGTCGGAGGCGCCCTGGGAGCAGCGGCCCTGTCCCTCCTGCGCGACGGCGGCCGGTTCTCGGGCTACGGCATGAGCAGCGGAACCCCGACGACGGTCCCGTTGGCCGACCACCGCCGGCTGGCATCGGTGGCGGACATGTCCCAGCTCCCGGAGTTCTGGCCGGAGACACCCCGAAGGGTGCGCCAGGCCCTGTCCGAGGCGGCGGCGGGCCGCCTGATCCCGCTGATCGGCCGGACATACCCCCTGACGGAAGCAGCGGCGGCCCACACGGACTTCGAGAAACGCCGAGCGGTGGGCAAGATCCTCCTGCACCCCTGACCCAGTGGCCAACCGAATGCCGTGGGGGTGCCCCTCACGGCTTCAAGGTCCCTGAGGGGCACCCCCACGGCGCTTGAGTCCCTGAGGGGCACTTTCATGGCGCATAGGTCCCTGAGGGTGCCCCTCATGGCCTTAGGCCGGACGGACTTCGCTGGCACGGTGCCGGAAACGCCGCCCCGGCTCCAGCAGGTGGTCGGCCGAAGGCCGTGAAGGTGCCCCTCACGGCGCTCAGGTCCCCCGAGGGTGCCTCACGGCATTGGGCCGACAGGACCCCCGTTGCGCGGCGCCCGGAAACAGCGCCCGGCGCCAGCAGGTGACTGGCCAAAGGTCCCCGAGGGTGCCCCTCACGGCCTCGGGCGGACTCGCCGGCGCGGTGCCGGAAACGCCGACCGGCTCCAGCAGGTGGGTCTGCCGCGGCTGGTCGTGAGTGTTTAGGAGGGTTCTAACCCTCCTAAACACTCACGACCTCGACCGGCGGTCCCGATCACCTCACCTGGGCCGGGCCTAAGGCGGGCGGCCCAGGTGAGGTGATCGGCGCCACCGAAGTGGACATTCGTGGCCTTCGCGTCACTCGTTCGCTCTACCATCGCCCGCGGAGGTGGGGTGTGGAGCCGTTGGGTCCGGGTGAACCGGCGCACGCCGGGCGGTACCGGCTGCTCGCTGCCCTCGGCGAGGGTGCCATGGGGCGCGTGCTGCTCGGCGTGGCGCCCGATGGGCGGCTGGCCGCCGTCAAGCGGGTGCACCGGCAGTTCGCGCACGATGCCGGGTTCCGGGAGCGGTTCCGGCGCGAGGTCGACGTCTCGCGGCTCGTCTCCGGGGCCTACACCGCCGCCGTGATGGACGCCGATCCCGACGCGGCCACGCCGTGGCTCGCGTCCGTGTTCGTCGCCGGGCCGTCGCTGCAGGACGCCGTCGACGCGACCGGGCCGCTGCCGGTGGACGCCGTGCGGCAGCTCGCCGCCGGGCTGGCGTCGGCGCTCGCCGGGATCCACCGGGCCGGGCTGGTGCACCGGGACCTCAAGCCCAGCAACGTCCTGCTCGCCGAAGACGGCCCGCGCGTCATCGACTTCGGCATCGCCCGCGCCGCGGAGGGCGGCACCGACCTCACCCACACCGGCGCGATCCTCGGCTCGCCCGCGTTCATGTCGCCGGAACAGGCCGAGGGACGGCCGCTGACGCCGGCGAGCGACGTCTTCTCCCTCGGCGCGCTCCTCGTCCTCGCCGCGACCGGGCGGAGCCCCTTCGCCGGGGCATCGGCGCCGCAGTCGCTCTACAACGTCGTCCACACCCACCCCGACCTGCGCGTCCTCCCGCCTGACGTCCGCGCCCTCGCCGAGCCGTGCCTCGCCAAGGACCCCGCGCAACGGCCGTCGCCGGCGCAGATCCTCGAGTTCCTCGGCCCGCTGCCGCCGGTCCCCCGCCCGTGGCCACCCGCCGTCCACGCCCTCATCGCGCAACGCCAGGCTGACGTCCGGGACGCCCTCGCGAAACCGCCGAAACCGCGGCGGCGCGGCCTGCGGATCGCCCTCGCCGCCGTGGCCGCGGTCGTCGTGATCGGCGGCACGATCACCACCGTCGCGCTGACGAGGAACGCTCCCGCGACGACCGCGAGCCCACCCACCAGTGCAGTGACCACGACGACGTCCGCGCCGAACCCGGATCCCCTGGGCCCGGACCGCCTCCGCGGCGTCGATCTCTGCAAGGTCCTGCCGTCGGCACCGGGCACGGGCCCGCTCACCCCGAAGATCGACGTCCACCTCTTCAGCTGCACCTACGAGACCGCGCGGCGCCAGTGGCTGGACCTGACGATCGGCGGCCCGGTCGCCGCGAAGGGCACGCCGGCCGGGGACCTGGACGGCCTGCCGCTGAGCGTCGAGGAGAAGGCCGGTGGCTGCACCGCCGCCGTGCCGGTGGTGGACCGCGCGGACACCACCATCGGCGTCGAGGCCGAGGGGTCGGCCGAGAAGTTCGACAAGCCTTGCGACGTCGCGAAAGCCGCGCTCGGCGAAGCGCTGAAACGCCTTCGCGACACCACGGCGGCACCACCGGACGGCAGCCTCGCCGCGATCGATCCCTGCCCGCTCGTCCCGGCCGCCACCGCCCAGCGGATCGTCGGGCCGGTCACCAAGGTCGAACCGCGCGGGCTGCACGAGTGCCAGTGGCACGTCGCGGGCGACGTCACGGTGACGCTCGAACGCGGCGTGCCGCCGTTCCGCACGACCGACTCGTACTACGACACGAGCACGACCGCCGACCTCGACGGCGTCACCGCGTTCGTCACCACGAAACGGGCCAACGCCGCGCGGGTCAGCTGCACCTACACCTGGCGGCACCGGCCCTACGACGACAGAACCTCGGAGAACGTCATCGTCGACTTCACGACGTCCGCCAGCTCGCTCACCGTCGACGACACGTGCCGCCAGGCACAGGACTTCGCCAAGACGGTCAAGTCCGGGCTGCCGAAGCCGTGAGGCCGCTGGAGCCGGGCGAGCCCCGGACCGCCGGCCGGTACCGCCTGGTCGCGGCGCTCGGCGAGGGCGGCATGGGCCGCGTCCTGCTCGGCGTGGCGCCGGACGGCCGGCTCGTCGCGCTCAAGCAGGTGCACCCGGAGTTCGCGCACAACGCCCGGTTCCGCGACCGGTTCCGGCACGAAGTGCA
Source organism: Amycolatopsis sp. NBC_01307 (assembly GCF_035975215.1). Lineage (NCBI taxonomy): Bacteria > Bacillati > Actinomycetota > Actinomycetes > Pseudonocardiales > Pseudonocardiaceae > Amycolatopsis > Amycolatopsis sp. NBC_01307. The sequence goes on from NZ_CP108403.1 coordinate 4,012,050, forward strand.
GGCGTCGCAACGGGTCTCGGGCGCCTTCACCGCGGCCGTCATGGACGCCGATCCCGACGCCGAGACGCCGTGGCTGGCGTCGGTGTACGTCACCGGGCCGTCGCTCAAGGAGGCGATCGACGCCACCGGCCCGCTGCCGGACGACGCCGTGCGCCGGCTCGCCGTCGGGCTCGCGTCCGCGCTGACCGAGATCCACCGGGTCGGCCTGATCCACCGGGACCTCAAGCCCGGCAACGTGTTGCTCACCGGCGACGGCCCGCGGGTGATCGACTTCGGCATCGCCCGCGCGGCCGAGGGCGGCTCCGACCTCACCGGCACCGGCGGCATCATCGGGTCGCCGGCGTTCATGTCGCCCGAGCAGGCGGAAAGCCGGCTGCTGACGCCGGCGAGCGACGTCTTCTCCCTCGGCGGCCTGCTGGTGATGGCGGCGACGGGACGCGGCCCGTTCGCCGGCACGACGACCGCGCAGATGCTCTACAACGTCGTGCACGCCGCGCCCGACCTGACCGGGCTGACACCGGAGATCCGCGCGCTCGTCGAGCCCTGCCTGGCCAAGGATCCGGCCGGCCGTCCGACGCCCCAACGGATCCTGGACCACCTGGGCCCGGTGGCGCCGGGCACCCGGCCGTGGCCGCCGGCGGTGCACCGGCTGATCGAAGACCAGGAAGCCGCGGTCCGCACGGCGCTGTCCTGGCCGGTCCCCGAACCCGTGACCCCGCCGGTCCCGCGGCCGCCGAAGCGGCGCTGGGTGCCGGTCACCGCCGTGCTGGCCTCCGCCTGCGCCCTCGCCGCAGGCAGCCTGATCGCGGTGAGCCTCTTCCGCGCGGACCCGCCGCCGCCGTCGGCGAACCTCGACCCGACGAGCCTGGACACCTTGCGCCGCACGGATCCCTGCAAGGTCCTAGATGGCGTCTCGATCACCGGCGTCGGCAAGCTGCAGGCCCAGGACACGCTGTACTTCGACCGCTGCGACTACCGGCCGCGCACCGGCGGGAAGGTCACGCTGAAGCTGGGCGACCAGTTCACTCTGGAAGGCGGGAGCCCGGCCGGGGACCTCGACGGCCGGCCGGTGCTGCTCAGCAAGGTCGGGGGCAGTACCTGCGACGCGACCGTCCAGCTCCCGGCGCAGGCCGAACTGGGCGTGACGGCCATCGCCGACACCTGCGACCTGGCGAAGACCGCGCTCGGCGAGGCGGTGAAGCGGATCAGCGCGGGCAACGACCGCTACGACCTCGCACCCGGGACGTTCCTGGCGCTGGACCCGTGCGCGGTGCCGGCCAAACCCGCGGTGGCGCAGGCGGTCGGCCCGGTCCGCCAGGTCGCGCTGACCGGGCTCCGCGAGTGCGAGTGGACCGCGACGACGTCGCTGAAGCTGTCGTTCGAGAAGCTGACCGCCGGGGTGCCCGACGCCGGGACGCCGGTCGACCTCGGCGGGCGGACGGCCACCCAGCGGGCGCTCGGCGACAGCTGTTTCCTCACCTGGGACCACCGGCCCTACGACGCGGACCAGGTCGAGCACGTCCGGATCTTCACGTCGAAACCCGGCGGCTCCTGCGACGCGGCCGTCGCGTTCGGCAAGGCCCTGGTCGCGAAGCTGCCGAAAACCTGACCGTGGTAGCTTGGTGACAGGCGAAGTGAAGCGTCGGAACGCTTCGCCTGTCACGACTGTGACTCCCTTGGCGCGCCAGGTACCAGTTGCCTGCCGCGCGAGGTGAGCCGTCGTTCGCTTCCTCCCGCGGCAGCTGAGCAGGAGGACCATCATGACCACCTTGGTGATCGGCGCCCGCGGGAACGTCGGGCGGCACGTCGTCGACCAGCTGCTCGCCGCCGGGGAACCCGTGCGCGCGTCGGTGCGCAACCCCGCGACCGCGGACCTGCCCGCCGACGTCCCGGTCGTCGCGGCCGACCTGACCCGGCCCGCCACCCTGACCGAGGCCCTGCGCGGTGTGCGGAAGGTCTTCGTCTACGCGCCGACGGACGGCGCGGACGATTTTGCCGCCGCGGCAAGGGAAGCGGGCGTCGAGCACGTCGTGCTGCTGTCGTCGGGCAGCGTGCTGCTGTCGTCGGCGAACGGCAACCTGATCGCGGAAGAGCACCGCGCCGTCGAACAGACGATGGCGGCTTCGGGCCTGCGCTGGACGCCGATCCGCCCGCTCGTGCTGGCGACCAACGCGCTGAACTGGGCCGACGCCATCCGCGACGAGGGCGTGGTGCAGCTCGTGCACCCGGAGGCGAAGACCGCGCCGATCCACGAACGCGACGTCGCGGCGGTCGCCGTCGCGGCGTTGCTGGGGCACGACGCGGCGGACGGGATGCTCACCGGCCCGCGGCTGTTGTCGCAGCGGGAGCAGGTCGAGCTGATCGGCGCCGCCGCCGGGGTGCCGGTGCGGATCGAGGAGCTGTCGGAAACCGAAGCGCGCCAGCAGTTCGGGCAGTTCGAGAAGCCGGCGGTCGTCGACGCGATCCTCGCGTTCATCGCCAACGCGGCCCGCGGCGGCTCACCGGCGACCGACACCGTCGAGCGCGTGCTCGGCCGGCCGGGGCTCGGGTTCGAGCAGTGGGCCGCCGAACACTTCCCGCTCGCCTAAGCGCTGCCGGAGTGAGTCTGCTCGATGGGCTTCGTGACCCAGGTGGTTCCTGACGGTGCGGGCGGATCGCCCTCGTACCGGGTCGTACTCGGGTGAGCTGCCCGTGCCTCAGGGGCCGCCTGGGCGCGAAGACCGCGAGCAGACTCACTCCGGCAGTGCCTACACTCAGTGGTGTGACCGAACTCGCCACGACCAGACGATCCCTGCACGGCGTCGCCGAACTGCTGCTGGCCGGACCGCAGCACCGGGCGGCGGGCCGGATCGAGCTGCGGGTGGTCGACGGCGGGTTCGCCACGGTCGTCGCGCCGACGTTGCGGCTAGACGGCGACGAGCTGGTGACGAACTCGGTGCGCGTCCCGCTGGCCGGCCGCACGTACCTCGACGTCGCGGCGTCGGCCGGGTTCACGGCGGGCGAGCCCGAGGGCGTCTACTCGGGCGGCCCCGGCGTCCGGCTCGACGAGACGATCACCCTCGACGCCTCGGCGCTGACGACGTTGCTGCAGGGCTTCGCCGACGGCGACCGGGCGCTGCGGGAGTTCGCACCGGACGCGACGCCGGTGCTGTGGCCCGAGCACTTCGACGTCGCGATCACCGTCGACGAAGTCAACTACGGCGTCTCCCCCGGCGACGGCTACTTGGGCGAGCCGTACGCGTACGTCGGCCCGTTCAAGCCGAGGGAAGGCGAGTTCTGGACCGCTCCTTTCGGCGCGGCCCGGCCCCTGAGCGAACTGGACGGCGCGATCACGGAGTTCTTCCGCACCGGCCGGGCGAACCTCTGACGCGGGGGCCACAGCACCCGTGTCGACCCCGCAATCACGCGTGTCGACTCCCCAATCACACGTGTCGGCGTTCCGCGCCCGCTCAGCCCGTGATGGAACGGTCGGCTCGCGTGATGGAAGGGTCGACACGCGTGATCAGAGGGTCGACACGCGCTGGCTCAGCGTCGCCCGGAGTCCGGACAGCATGATGCCGAGCGCGTAGCGGAAGTCGTCCTCGACCGTTGAGCCCGCTCGCGGCAAGCCCGCGGTCATCAGCGGGAACGGGAAGCTCTCGTCCGCGATCGCCGCGGCTTCCTAGTCCGCCGCACCAGGTCTTCGGCCGCCGCGGCCCACTGGGGGAACTCGAACTCGAAGCCCGCGTCCAGCAGCCGGCCCGGCACCACCCGGCGGCTCTTCAGGAGCAGTTCCGTGTCGCTGCGCAGGACGAACGCGCCGATTTCGGCCATCCAGCGGGTGGCGGGCAGCCCGAACGGGACGCCCGCCGCCGCGCGCAGGGCACGCAGGAAGTCGCGGTACGGCAACGGTTCCGGCGCCGCGAGGTTCACCGGGCCGCTCAGGTCGTCCCGCGCGATCAGCAGGTCGATCGCGCGCAGCAGGTCGTCCTCGTGGATCCACGACAGGTACTGCGCGCCGCCCGCGACCGGGCCGCCCAGACCCAGCCGGGTCAGGCGCAGCAGCGCCTCGAACGCGCCGCCGGGCTCCGGGCTCATCACCATCGACGTCCGGAGCGCGACCTTGCGGGTCCGCGGCGTCTCCGCCCGTTCCTGCTCCCGCTCCCACGCCCGCGCGATGTCGACGCTGTAGCCCCAGTAGGCGGGCGCGTCCGGCTCGGCGCCGCCGAGCACGCCGGTGGTTTCGTCGTTCGGCGCGTCGAAGCGGTGGGCGTAGATCGTCGCCGTGCTCATCTGCAGCCAGACCCGCGGCGGCGCCCCGGCGCGTTCGATCGCCCCGCCGACGACACGCGCCGAGTCGGTCCGGGACGTCATCATCTCCCGCAGGTTCGCCGCCGTGTAGCGGCAGTTCACCGACCGGCCGGCGAGGTTGACGACGACGTCGCTGCCGTCGATCTCCCCGGTCCAGGCGCCGGGCGTGCGCCCGTCCCACCGCACGCTCCGCGTCCACGGCCCGGGCCCGCCCGCCCGGCTCAGCACCACGACCTCGTGCCCCCGCTCGGTCAGCGCCCGGCTCAGCACCCGGCCCAGATGGCCGGAGCCGCCGGGCAGCACCACCTTCATGACGTTCCCCCTTCACGGTCGTCCCCCATCGCCGACCGTACCGGAAGAGTTGAACGCGTTCAAATATGGTCCTGAGCAGTGACGAGGTCGAGGAGCGTGCGCAGCGCCTGGCTCGGCGGCTTCGCGCTCGCGGAGACGAGGTTCAGCGGCCAGTCCAGGCCCGCGCCGGCCAGCGGCAGCGCGACGACGTCCACCTCGCCGGATTCGGGCACCTCCGGGATGACCGCGATCCCCAGGCCGGCCCGGACGTAGCCGGGCACGGTCCGCAGGTCGGCGACCTCGACGGTGACGCGCCGGGGCGAGCCCAGCGCTTCGTAGGCGCGGTCGACGAGGACCCGGTTGCCGAAGCCGCGCGGCATGTCGACGAACGACTCCCGCGCGAGGCTCTCGAGCCGGATCTCCCGCTCGCGCGCCAGCGGGTGCCCGTGCGGCAGCAGCGCGACGAACGGCCGGGATTCGAGGGCCCGGACGTCCAGCCCGGGCAGGTCGACGCCGGGCAGCCCGACGAGCGCGGCGTCGAGCCGGCCCTGGCGGACGTCCTCGGCCAGGCCGGTCGACCCGGTGATCGACACCGTGACCTGGATGTCCACCAGCGGGTAGCGGCGGTGGAACGCGCCGAGCAGCGCGGGCAGGTCGACGCTGCCGATCGCCGTCAGCGTGCCGATCCGGAGGCTGCCGCGCAGGCCCGCCGACGCCTCCTGGACCGTCGCGCGGGCCCGCTCCACCGCTTCGATCGCGGCCTTCGCCTCGGGCAGGAACACGACGCCGGCCGCCGACAGCGCGACCTTGCGGGTGGACCGGTCGAACAGCCGGGCGCCGAGCTCGGTCTCCAGGGCCCGGACCGCGGCCGACACGGTGGACTGCACCGCGTACAGGCGCTGGGCGGCCCGGGTGAAGCTGAGCTCCTCGGCGACGGCGACGAAGTACTCCAGCTGACGCGTCTCCATACGAGCCAACTTATCGCTCGAAGCGATAACTGACACCATGACTCTTCGTTGGACTTGGTGAGTCAGCAGAGTCATGGTGGAAGGCGGAAGATCCGTAGACCAGGAGGTCAGCATGTCCGCCACCATCACCCCGGCCCGGCCCGCCGCGCGCCTGCGGGTGAGCCACGGCCTGGGGTTCCGCATCATCGCGGTCGCCTTCGCGACCGCGCTCGCGTTCTCGACCGTCCCGACCCCGCTGTACGCGCTCTACCAGCAGCGGGATGGCTTTCCCACCTTCGTGGTCACCGTCGTGTTCGCCGCCTACGCGGTCGGGGTGATGCTGAGCCTCTACCTGGCCGGGCACGTCAGCGACTGGCTGGGGCGCCGCCGCGTCATCCTCGCCGGGCTGCTGGCCGAGGCCATCGCCGCGGCCCTGTTCCTGCTCTGGCCGGACGTGCCGGGCCTGATCGTCGCCCGGCTGATCAGCGGCGCCGGGATCGGCGCGCTCACCGCGACCGCCACTGCGCACCTGTCCGAGCTGCGCGCCCAGGCGAACCCGGACGCCGACCCCGGCCGCTCCGGCCTGATCACGACCGTGGTCAACGCCGGCGGCCTCGCCATCGGCCCGCTCGTCGGCGGTTTCTTCGCCCGGTTCGCCGACCAGCCGCTGCGCACGCCGTTCACCGTCTTCCTGGTGGTGCTGCTCGTCGAGGCGCTCGCGGTGAGCCTGGTGCCGGAAACCGTGGAACGCCGGGAAGAGCGGCCCGCTTACCGGCCGCAACGGCTCTCCCTGCCGCCGGCCGCCCGGTCCGAGTTCACCGGCGCCGCGATCGGCGTGTTCGGCGCGTTCGCCATCAGCGGCCTGTTCATGGCGCTCGCCCCCGCGCTGCTGGCGCAGGAACTGCACCAGACGTCGCGGCTGCTCGCCGGGATCGCGCCCTTCGTGATGCTCGGCAGCGCCGCGCTCGTCCAGATCGTGTTCGCCCGCGCCGGCACGCGGCCGCAGCTGCGGTCCGGGTACGTGCTGATGGGCACCGGCCTGGTGCTGCTGGCGGTGTCGGCGTTCACCGCGTCGCTCCCGCTGTTCTTCGTCGCGGCCGTGCTCGGCGGGTCCGGGTTCGGCCTGGGCTTCCGGGCGGGCGTCGGCACCGTCGCCGCGCTCGCCGACCCGCTCACCCGCGGCGAAGTGCTGGCCGCGCTGTTCCTCGCCGCCTACGCGGGCCTGGTCCTGCCGGTGCTGACGACCGGGCTGGCGATGCTCTGGCTGCCCGGCTCGGTCGTGCTGGCCGGGTTCGCGGTGCTGGAGCTGGGACTGATCGGCTGGTCCGCGCGGCGCACGCTCGCCTGAGGCGGGCCTAGAGTCGGGGGACGCCAGCCGCGTCAGGAGCCGCCGATGACCACCCCGCCGATCGTCACGGGCGCCGACGGCTCGGCGGAGTCGCTCGACGCCGTCCGGTGGGCGGCGCGGGCGGCCCGGCTGCACGACCGGCCCTTGGAAATCCGGCACGCGCTCGACTTCCCGGCCCTGCTCGCCGGCGGCGAGGTACCGCCGCCGGAGGAGATGCTGGACGCGCTGCGTGCCCGCGGCCGCCGCGCCCTGCGGACCGCGCGGGAGCTCGCGGCCGCGCAGGGCGTGCCGGACGCGGTCACCCGGCTCGACCCCGACCGCGCCGCGCAGGCCCTGATCGAGGTGTCGTGGACCGCCGCGTTGCTGGTGGTCGGCGCGACCGGGCGGGGCCGGTGCGCCGGTCCGCTCGCCGGGTCGGTCGCCGCGGCGGTCGGCACCCACGGGCACTGCGACACGGTGGTGGTCCGCGGCGACCGCTGGGACGAGCCGGGCTCCGGCGGCCCGGTCGTCACCGGCATCGACGGCGGCGACGCCGGGACGGCCGTCCTCGCGACGGCGCTGGCCGAAGCCCGGGCCCGGCAGGTCCCGCTGGTGGTGCTGCACGCGTGGGCCGACGAGCCACCCGCGGAGCCGGCCCCCGAGGCCGTCGTCGAAGCGGGGCGCCGGTTGCTGGCGGAGCAGGTCCGGCCCGGCGACGTCGGCGATGTCGAGGTGGAGCGGGTGGTGGTCCCGGCTCACCCGCGGCGCGAGCTGGTCGAGCGCAGCGCGGCGGCCCAGCTGATCGTGCTGGGCGACCGCGGCCGCGGCGGCTTCCCGGGGCTGCTGCTGGGCTCGACGGCCCAGGCGCTCCTGCACCACGCGGGCTGCCCGGTCCGCGTGGTCCGCACGGCGCGACCGCCGGTCCGGCCGTAGCTTGGGCAGGTGATCGCTCCTCTCGCCGACCTGGCCGACGTCGTCCTCGACCGGACGGCGGCCGGCTACACCCGGTTCGGCTACCTGCTGCGCCGGCCGCACTGGCGCCCCGGCGACCCCGCACCCGGCGCGCTGCAAGGGAAAGTGGCGCTGGTGACCGGCGCGGGTTCCGGGCTGGGCCAGGCGTGCGCGACCGAGCTGGCGCGGCTCGGCGCGTCCGTGGTCATGCTCGTGCGCGACCTCGACCGCGGCGCGCCCGCGCGCGACGACGTCGTCGCCCAGGTGCCCGGCGCGGACGTCCGGCTCGCGCACTGCGACCTGTCGAGCCTGGCCTCCGTCCGCGCCTGCGCCGCCGAACACCCGCGCGCCGACGTCCTGATCCACAACGCGGGCACGCTCCCGCGCGAGCGCTCGGAAACCGAGGACGGGCACGAACTCACCCTCGCCACCCACGTCCTCGGCCCGCTGCTGCTCACCGAGCTGCTGCGACCGGCGCTGCGGGACGGCCGGGTGATCTTCATGTCGTCGGGCGGGATGTACACCCAGCCGCTCGCCGCGGACGACCCCGAGTACCGGACGGGCACCTACCGCGGCGCGGTCGCCTACGCCCGCACGAAACGGATGCAGGTCGAGCTGACGCCATTGCTGGCGCGGCGCTGGGGCCTGGCCGTGCACAGCTGTCACCCGGGCTGGGCCGACACCCCCGGCCTGACCGGGTCGCTCCCGCTGTTCCGGCGCGTCACGCGGCCGTTCCTGCGCACGGCCGCGCAGGGTGCCGACACCGCCGTCTGGCTCGCCGCGACCGAGCCGGCCCCGGACGCGGGCCGCTTCTGGCACGACCGCCGCCCGCGTCCGGAGCACCTGTTCCCCCACACCCGCCCCGACGACGCACGAGTGCGGAAGCTGCTGGACTACTGCCTCGAAGCCACCGGCCTCGACGGGTAGCCGCCGAAGCCGGTGGCCGCGCTCAGCAGCTCGAGTGCTGGATCGTCTTGAAGACGTCGACCGCGCTGAACAGCGCGGCGTCGTACTTGAAGTGCGCGGTCCAGTTGTAGCGCGGCGGCGGGTTGCCGTCGTTCATCCGCGGGCTGTCGAACGTGCCCGCGGAGAACAGCTTCGTCCCGGCCGTCGTCTTGAAGTCGAAGCTGGAGTGCCAGATGTCCCCGCTGTGGGTCTGGAACGTCAGCGTGGTCGCGCTCCAGTCGCCGGTGCCGTCCGAGCGCAGGACGATGGTGCCGTTGTCCTGCTCGCAGTCGCCCGCGTGCAGCTGGCCCCAGGTCGCGCTCTTCACGTCGAGCACGGCGGCGGTGCCCGCGGGCGCCGCCTGCGCCGCCGGCGCGGCGGCCAGCAGGGCCGCCCCCGCGGCGGCGGTCGCCAGAACCGTGCTCAGACCCCGGATCGTGTGCCTCATCGAATTCCCTCCTGTGTGGTGATTCCCGCTGTTCGGCGGGACGTGGCCGAGCTTCACAGCGCCCATCGACAGTCCATCGACAATCCACCGACAGCCCGTCGACCACGACCTGGCGCCTGCGACGTATCCCGCGCGCCGCGTCCTGCTCCTGTAGACCAAGCGCGGACGCGTCCGTGCTTGGAGGGGCGGGAATGAGCACGCGTGGGGTGGATCTCGGGGTCCTGGGGCCGTTCGAGGCCGGGATCGGCGGCGAACCGGTGGACGTGGGCGGGCCGCGGCTGCGCACGCTGCTGGCCGTGCTGGCCGCGGACGCCGGCCGGGTCGTCAGCGTCGGTGCGCTCGGGCGGGCGCTGTGGGGTGACCGGCCGCCCGACCAGGTCGACCGGACCGTGCGGACCTACCTTTCGCGGCTGCGCCGGACCTTCGCGCCGCCGCTGCTCCTGACGAGGCCACCGGGGTACGTGCTGCACGTGGCCCCGCAGGCCATCGACGCGGTGCGCTTCGAGCAGCTCGCCGGGGAGGGCCGGCGGGCGCTCGCCGCGGGCGACCACGGCACCGCCCGCACGCAGCTGACCACCGCGCTCGACCTGTGGCGCGGAGCCGCGTACGGCGAGTTCGACGGCGTCGAGGTGCTGGCCGCCGAAGGGGTGCGGCTGGAGCGGGTGCGGCACAACACCGTGCAGGACCGGATCGACGCCGACCTGGCCGCGGGCGAGGACACCGGGCTGATCGGCGAGCTCGAGGTGCTGACCGCCGCGTTCCCCGGCCACGAACGGCTGTGGGGGCAGCTGATGACCGCCCTCTACCGGGCCGGGCGCCAGGGCGACGCCCTGGAGGTCTTCCGCCGCGCCCGCCACGACCTCGTCAGCGCGTCCGGCCTGGAGCCGTCACCCGTCCTCACCGAGGTGCACCGGCGTGTCCTCGCCCACGACCCGGGCCTGCTCGCGGTGCGGCCGCGGGAGGTCATCACCGTCCCGGATGCCGGCTCGCTCGGCGCCGGGGAGCACGCGCTGCTCGAGGAAGGCGACCTGCGGACGAGCCGGACGCACTTCGAGGACGCCTACCGCCGGGCCGAGCTCGACGGCGACGTCGACGCGCTCGGGCGGGCCGTGCTCGGGCTGGGCGGGGTGTGGGTGCACGAGCACCGGACGTCGGCCGCGTCGACGACGCTGCTGACCCGGCTGCGGCAGGTGCTGGACCGCGTCGACCCGGCGTCGCGGCTGGGCCTGCGGCTGCGGATCCGGCTGGCCGGCGAGCAGGACTACGAGGACGGCGCGCACGAGCGGATCCTCGCCCTCGCCGCGGAAACCCGGGCGGGCGGCGATCCCGTCGCGCACGCCGAGGCGCTGAGCCTGGCCCACCACTGCCTGCTCGGCCCGGACCACGTCGCGCTGCGCCAGACGCTCGCCACCGAGCTGATCGGCGTCAGCGGGCCGTCCGGGCGGCGCACCGACCTGGTCATGGGCGTGGTGTGGGACACCGTCGACCGGTTCCTGGCCGCGGACCCGCACGCCGAACGGCGCCTCGGCGAGCTCGAAGACGTCCTGGCCGCGCGGAAGCACCTGGCGGCCGGGTTCGTGGCCGCGTCGCTGAAGGTCATGCTGGCGATCCGGGCGGGCCGGTTCGCCGAGGCCGAAGCCGGCGCGCAGGCCTGCGCCGAGCTCGGGCAGGTGGCGGGCGACCCCGACGCGCTCGGCTGGTACGGCGCGCAGCTGGTGGCGATCCGCTGGTTCCAGGGCCGGCTGGCGGAGCTGGTGCCGGTGCTGGACCGGCTGATGCACTCCCCCACGCTCAGCCCGATCGACAACTCGTACTACGCGGCGCTGGCCGTGGCCGCCGCGTACGCGGGCGACCGCCGGACGGCGGTGGGCGCACTGGCCCGCCTGTCCGGCGACGACCTGGGCGCGCTGCCCCGCTCCAGCACCTGGCTGCTTTCCCTGTGCGGCGTGGCGGAAACGGCGTACCTGGTGGACGACGCCGAGACGGCGGCGCGGGTCTACGACCTGCTCCGCCCGTTCGGGCACCTGCCGGTGATGGCGAGCCTCGCGGTCGCCTGCTTCGGCTCGGCCCACTCCCCGCTGGGCACCGCGGCACTGGCCATGGGGGACGCCGACCTGGCCGTGACGCACCTGCGAGCCGCGGTCCGCCACAACCTCGCGTTGGCCCACTGGCCCGCGGTGGTGTTCTCCCGCCGCCGGCACGCGGAGGCTTTGACCCGCCGCGGCCGCCCGGGCGACGCGGCGGCGGCCGACCGCGAGCTGGCCGCGGCCGACGAGGAAGCCCGCGCCCTCGATGAGCAGCTCACGTCGCCATGCCGGTGACCAGCGACGCGACCGCCAACGCCAGGTAAGCGCCCGGCGCGCCGAGGGTGCTCAAGGCGTGGGCCCGCACATGCGCCCCGATCGCGCCGACGAAGAACAGCACCAAGCCGATCGCCGCGGCCGTGCCCACGGCCGGGAACCCGGCCAGGCCCGCGGTGAGCCCGGCCGCGCCGGCCAGCTTCAGGATGCCCAGTGCCGGTACCCAGCCGGCCGGGACGGCGACCGCGGCGGAGCTGGCCAGCACGAAACGGGCGCGGAGCACGTCGGCGACGCCCATTCCGGCGTTCGCCGCGATGGTCGCGAGGGTGATGACGAGATGAACGGTGGTCATCGGCGGAGTCCTTGCCTGGGAAGCGGTTACGCCTCCACGACGGCCGGGCCGCGCCGAAGGTGACTCAGCGCTCGGCGGCCTGTGCGATCTCCCGGTCGCCGTTCGCCCAGGGCCCCTCCAGCCGGAACAGCGAACTCAGCGCCGCGAGATCGAGCGCGCGGCGCACCACGCTCGAGGGCCGGACCACCAGTTCGATCCCGGCGTCGGCGCACCGGGTCCGCAGCCGGGAGAACGTCGCCATCCCCGTCACCCCGCAGAACCCGACGCCGGTCAGGTCGGCGACCAGCCGGTACGGCCCCTCGGCCACGGCCCGCTCCAGCTCGGCTTCGAGCATCGGCCGGGTGGACATGTCGACCTCACCCGTCACGGTGACGCGCAGGACCCCGGGCGCGCGCCCGGACCTCACCACGGTCAGCATCAGGCCCGTCGGGTCTGGGGCGGGCGTCTCGGTCAAGGTGGGGCTCCCTCCGGCTGCGGATGATCACCGCCTACCCGGTCGCCGGGCGTCCGAAACCTCGAACCGGGCCGGCACACCCGGCCAGGTCACCAGGTCCGAGCCGGTGACGATGTCAGGCAGGCCGTCGTGGACCTCGTACTCGCGCCCGTACTCGATGGAGGTGCCGCCGTGGCGAGCAGTCCGAAAAGGACAAGGCCGTGAGCCACATCATCGCTCCCTGGGTCGCTCGCCGATTTCGTCCAGCAGGCCGCGGATCCCGACGGACTCGCCGGTGATCAGCGACCGGTTCGCGGCCAGCCCGGTGAGCAGCGCGCGCAGGCCGTCGTCGTGGTCGGCCGCGCAGCCGAGCGGGTCCGGGTCGGCGTCGCCGAGCAGCTCGGCGAGCATCCGTTCGTCGCCGCCGCCGTGGCCCTCCCCCAGCCGGACGTCGAGCACGACCTCGGGCGCCGCCCAGTGCCGTTGCACGGTCAGCCGCGCCTGGGCGGGCCGGTCCGGCGCGCCCGCGTGGACGTTCTCCCGGACGTCGAGTTCGAGGCGGCCCTCGCTGCCGGCGAACGCGACGCGGTAGCCCTCGCGCGGCGAATAGGCGTGCAGGTGGTAGTTCAGCACCACGCCGTTGCGGTGGCGGACGAGCACCGAAAGGTCGTCCTCGATCGTGACGCCCGGGGAGAACACGTTGCGGTCGCGCAGATAACCGTCTTCGGCCTCGGCGTCCCGGTACAGCGCGCGCAGCCGGGGCGAGCGCTCGAGGTCGAGGGCGAAGGGGTCGTCGCGCGCCGCCGGTTCGCCGGTGCCGCGGGTGTACCCGGTGGCGTGGCCGTGCCGGCGGCCGTTCTCCTCGCCGTAGAAGACGAGCCCGCCCAGCGCGAACACCGTCTCCGGGCCGCTGCCGAGCCACCAGTTGACGAGGTCGAAGTGGTGCCCGGACTTGTGCACGAGCAGGCCGCCGGAGCGGTCCTTGTCGCGGTGCCAGCGGCGGAAGTAGTCGGCGCCGTGCGCGGTGTCGAGCAGCCAGCTGAACTCGACCGAGCCGACTTCGCCGATCGCACCTCCCGCGAGCAGCTCGCGCACCCGGCGGTGCACCGGGTTGTAGCGGTAGTTGAAGGCCACGCGCACCGACCGCCCGGTCACCCGCCGCGCCGCCAGGATCAGCCGGGCGCCGTCGACGTCGGTCGTCATGGGCTTCTCGGTGACGACGTCGCAGCCCCCGCCGAGCGCGCCGGCGACGTAGTGGGCGTGCGTGTGGTCCGGCGTGCACACCACGACGACGTCCACCCGCTCCTTGACGAGCATGACGGCGAAGTCGTCCGGCCGGTAGCACGGCACGGACGTGCCGAGCCAGCCGTTGTGGACGCGCATCCGCGTCTCGTTGCGGTCGCAGAACGCGACCAGCTCCGCTCGGGGCGACTTCGCCAGGGCCCGCGCGAACAGCTCGGCGCGCGAGCCGAGTCCGACGATCGCGTACCGCGTCATGCCGGGCACCCCCAGGGCAGGTCGAGTTCCGAGAACAGGGCGAGCCGGCCGGCCGCGTCGTCGACGGCGGCGTCGACACCCGGGACGACCACCCGGTCCCCGTCCCGCTCGGCGGACAGCGGACGCGGTTCCGGGGCGCCGCGCACGGCTTCGACGAACGCGGTGAAGGCGCGTGTCGCCGACAGCGGCGCGAGCAGCGGGACCCGGTCGCGGACGTGCCGGACGAGGTTGGCGAGCAGGTCCTCCGGCGGCCCCACCTCGATCGGCCGGTCGCCGAGGAGGACACGATCGGTCTTGTAGTGCCAGCGGATCCGGCCCGTGGTCCCGTGGACGAGCACGTACGGATCGTGGTCGGCCTCGGCGGCGAGGGTGGCCGCGACGACGACGTCCGGCGCGTTCGCGAAGGTGAGCCGGGCGCACGCCGTGTCGTCGCACTCGACGTCGCGCGCCCGGTACAGCTCGACGGTGATGCCGGCCGGGTCGAGGCCGGCGGTGCCGTTGAGCAGCAGCGCGGAGGCGACGGCGTGGGCGAACGGGTTGGTCAGCGACCCGTCGCCGAGGTCGCGGCGGCCGGCCCACGCGGCACGCTGGTAGTACTCGTCCCGCCGGATCCACGCCCCGGCCGCGCTGACGCCGGTGACCGCGCCGATCTCGCCGCGGGCGATCGCCGCGCGGATCACCGGGATCGCGGCGGACCCGAAGCTCTGGAACCCGGTCTGGACGGCCCGGTCCCGCCGCGCGAGTTCGTCGAAGGCGGCCAGGTCGAGCACCGGCGGTTTCTCGACGAGCACGTCGCAGCCGGCGTCGAGGGCGAGGCGCGCGAGCAGCAGGTGCGTGCGGGGCGGGGTGGCCACCACCGCGATCCCGGCGCCGGTGCGGGAGAGCAGCTCCGCGGGGTTGTAGGTGACGATCGCGTTGTCCGGCAGCAGGTCGAGGGCTTCCGCCGGCGGGTCCCGGACGTCGCAGGCGCCGGCGAGCACGAGCTCGCCGCGGTCGTGCAGCTCCCGGGCCCGGCGCAGGTGGGTGAGGGCGTACCCGGCGGTGCCGAAGACGACCACGCTGGGCGGCTGGTTCATCGACGCACGCCGGTCGCGACCGCGGCCAGGCCCAGCGGGCCTGCCACCACGAGGGCCAGCACCGGCAGCATCCACACCAGCACGGCCGACAGCGCCACCGCCACCGCGACGAGCAACGCTTTCCCCGGCGCCCCCACGGTCTCACGAGCGGCCGCCACGACCGCCCGGCGCCACGGTGCGTCACCGCCAGCGATCACCTCGCACGTCCGCACCGCGACCACCACCCCCACCGCGGCGAGGACGAACAACACCGGCCGGAGCACACCGGCGCCCGGCATCGACGCCGCCACTTCGAGGTCGACCGCGGCCAGCACGACGGCGGCACCACAAGCCACCGCGAACGCCACCCCACCACGAGCGGTGCGGCGGAAGTCCGCCCAGAACGTCGTCCACAGTGGACGGCCGATCCCGTGCCGGGCCCGGTCCAGGGCCCGGCACCCCGCGGCGAACGCGGGCGGCGCGGTCAAGACCGGCACCGAAGCCAGCGCGACCAGCAATCCCACCAACAGGCAGTCGGCGAACTCGCCCAGCCCGGTGCGCCAGTCCAACCGCCGCACGGCCGCTTTCGACACGAGGTCATCCCTTCAAACCGCTGGTGCTGACGCCTTCGACCAGCAGCCGCTGGAAGGCGAGGAAGAACAGCACGATCGGGACCAGCGCGAGCGCGGACATCGCGAACATGGCGCCGAAGTCGGACTGGCTGCTGGTGTCGACGAACAGCCGCAGGCCGAGCGGCACGGTGAACTTCTCCGTGTCGTTCAGGTACACCATCTGCGTGAAGAAGTCGTTCCACGTCCAGATGAACGTGAAGATCGACGTCGTGACCAGCGCCGGTTTCGACAGCGGCAGCACGACGTGCCAGAACGTCCGGTAGACGCTGCAGCCGTCGATCGTCGCGGCCTCGTCGAGCTCACGCGGGATCCCGCGCATGAACTGGACGATGAGGAACACGAAGAACGCCTCGGTGGCCAGCAGTTTCGGCAGGATCAGCGGGACGAACGTGTTGACCAGCCCGGCCTGCTGGAAGATCACGTACTGCGGGATCAGCGTGACGTGGTAGGGCAGCATCAACGTCGTGATCATGAACGCGAACAGCGCGCCGCGGAAGCGGAACCGCAGCCGGGCGAAGGCGAACGCGGCCAGTGAGCACGAGACGACGTTGGCCACCACGGAAAGGCCGGCGACGAGGAACGAGTTGAGGAAGAACCGGCCGAAGCCGACGCCCGCGGCGCCTTCCCAGCCCTTCGAGTAGCCGTCGAAGACGAACCGGGTCGGCAGCAGGGCCAGCCGCGAGAGGATCTCGTCCGGCGGCTTGACCGACGCGAAAGCCAGCCACGCCAGCGGGTACAGCACCACGGCCACCCCGCACAGGCACAGCACGTGCCAGCCGATCGACCGCGCGGTGCGGGGCACCCGGAGCGCGGTCACGGGCGGTCCTCGTAGAACACCCAGAGCTTCGCGGTGCGGAACACGATCGCCGTCACGATCGCGATCACCACCAGCAGCACCCACGCCATCGCGGACGCGTACCCCATGCGGAAGTCCTGGAAGCCGACCTCGAACAGGTAGAGCGTGTAGAACAGGTCCGCGTCGGCGGGCCCGCCGCGGCCGCCGCCGATGACGAACGCGGGGGTGAACGCCTGGAACGCGTGGATGGCCTCCATCACGAGGTTGAAGAAGATCACCGGGGACAGCATCGGCAGCGTGATGTGGCGGAACCGGCGCAACGCGCCCGCGCCGTCGATGGCCGCCGCTTCGTGCAGCTCGGCCGGCACCTGTTTGAGGCCGGCCAGGAAGATCACCATCGGCGCGCCGAACTGCCACACCCCGAGCAGCACGATCGAGGCGAGGCTGAAGTTCGGGTCGTCGACCCAGCTCGGCGTGTGCCAGCCGAACCGGGCGAGGACGTCGTTCACCGGGCCGCCGCCGGTGAACAGCGCCCGCCATACGAGCGCGGCCGCGACGCTCGCGCCGAGCAGCGACGGCGCGTAGAACGCGGCGCGGTAGAAGCCACCTCCGCCGCGGCGGGTGTTGAGCAGCAATGCCACCCCCAGCGAGACGGCGAGCTTGACCGGCACCGACACGAGGACGTAGATCAGCGTGACCTCGACCGAGCGCAGGTAGCGGTCGTCGTCGGTGAACATGTGCGTGAAGTTGCCGAAGCCCACCCAGTGCGGCGTGGTGAACAGGTCGTAGTCGGTGAACGACAGATAGAGCGAGACGACCATCGGGCCGACGGTCAGCGCCACCGCCCCGAGCAGCCACGGCGTGAGGAAGGCGAACGCCTCCGGCTGGTTCTCACGGCGGTGCCCGGCGCGCGGCCCCGGCGCCACCGGCCGGGGCGGCGCCGGGGTGCGCAGCGACGTCATCGGCTACGCCAGGGTCTTGTCGGCTTCGGACATGAACCGGGTGACGGCGTCGTCGATGCCCAGCCGCCCGAACGCGATCTCCTCGTAGGTGCGCTGGAGGAGCTTCTGGATCGCGCCGGCACCCTTCGGTGGGACCGGCGGCGCGGCCCCGAGTTTCGGTTCGAGCGCGGCTTCGTAGGCGTAGAGCGTCTTGTCGTCGCCGGTCGCGCCGGCCGCGAGCTGCGCGCGGATCTTGAGGTTGGGCGCGAGGCCGCGGTCCGTGCCGAGGATCTTGGCCGCGTCGGCGTCGTTGACGAAGAAGTCGACGAGCTTCGCGGCGGCCTCCTGCTGCTGGCTGCGCGCGGAGACGGACAGGAACATCGACGGCCGCCGGTACTGCCCGAGGTCGCCGTTCGCGCCGGTCGGGTACGGCGCCACGTTGAGGTTCTTGCCGTTCGCCTTGCGGTAGGCGGGCAGCAGGTTGTCGTAGGCGAACTCCGAGCTGGTCAGCTTCTTGCCGAGCGGCGACTGCTCGGGCGAGGTGTTGTAGGACGCCGTGACGTCGGCGGGCGACGCGGCCTTGGTGTCGCGGAAGCGGCTCGCGAGCTGCCAGTAGCCGCGGAGGTCGCCGGCGGTGAAGCCGAGCTTGCCGTCGGGGGTGTAGAACTGCTTGCCCTGCTGGCGCAGCCAGATCTCCAGCGGCGTGTCCAGGATGCCGAAGTCGGTCACGCCGCGCGCGGCGAACCCGCTGGCGGCGCCGACCTTCGTGGTCGCTTCGGCGTACTGGTCCCAGGTCAGGCCCTTCGCCGGGTCCGCGCCGGCCGCGGTGAAGGCGGCGGGGTCGTACAGCATCGCCGGGGTGTTCTGCGCCCACGGCACGGCGTACCGCTTGCCCTGGTAGACGCCGGTGGCGGCCAGCTCCGGGTTGACGTCGGCCAGCGAGACCGCCTTGCCCGCGCCCTGGTTCAGGTCGGCCAGCACGCTGCGCCCGCCGTACTCGGCGAGGTAGCGGGTGTCGACGTTGAGCACGTCCGGCGGCTTGCCCCCGGCCGTCTGCGTCGCGAGTTTCTCCCAGTAGGCCGCGTACGCCGCGAACGACGTCTGCACCTTGATCGTGGGGTTCTTCTTCTGGAACAGCTCGACGGCCTGTTTGGTCAGGTTCGCCCGGCCGTCGCTGCCCCACCAGGCGAAGGTGATGCTGACGTCACCGCCGCCACCCGAGTCCGACCCGCACGCGGCCGTTCCGGACAGCAGCAGGGCGATCGCGGCGACCGCCCCGAACCCGCGCACACGCGTCCGACGCATCGACATCTCCGTCCGGTCGGAATGATCTGCGAGCGCTCCCACGACCCAGCGAGAAAGCGCTTACAGGAACTCGGCGGTCCACCGTAGGACGTGCGCGACAAAGGTGTCAATACGCGGATCGTGCCTTCGAAATCATCGAAGAATGGTTACTCCGAAAGCATTCACACGCCGGTTTCGCCGAAGACGTTCCGCCGGATGAACGGCGTCCGGAACACGCCGCCGGGATCGAGAGTTCCCGCCAGGGAACGGAAATCGCCCAGCCGCGGGTACACGGTGTCCAGCTCGCCGCCGCAGAAGAGCTTGCCCCAGTGCGGCCGGGCACCGAACGGAGCGAGGCGTTCCTCGATCAGCGGCAGCAGCGTTTCGACCTCGGGCTGACGCGGCTGCCACGTGAAGTGCAGCGCGACGCGGTCGCCGCCGTACGCCGGGCTCAGCCACAGGTCGTCGCCCGCGACCGTGCGGATCTCGGACACCAGCAGCACCGGCGCGAGCCGGTCACCGATCCCGCGCACGGCCTCCATCGCGGCCGCGGCGTCCCGGTAGGGCACGAAGTACTCGGTCTGCAGCTCGTCCCCGACGCTCGGGGTGAACTCGAGGGCGAAGTGCGGGAGCCGCTGGTGCCACGGCCCGGGCACGCCCAGCTGCGGGGTGACGTTGCCGGCCGGGACGCCCGCCGCGTGCGCCGGGTGCCGCGGGGCGCCGGCCGGGAGGGCGCCGAACAGGCCGGCGCGCTCGGTGAAGGCGCCCACCCGGCTCTTGACCCAGGCCAGGTCGACGACGTCGTTCGCCCAGTTCGTGAACAGGCTGACGCTGTACCCGGCGTCCTCGATCTCGTCGAGGTGCTCGTAGGCGGCCGCCCACGGCAGGCCTTCGAAGACGTCCTGCCGGACGTCGAACGCGGGCACGACGTCGAGGGTGAGCCGGGTGACGACGCCGAGTGCGCCGAGGCTCACGACGAGCCCGGGGAACACATCCGGGTCGGCGGCCCGCGAGAAGGTGCGGACCTCGCCGCCCGCGGTGACCAGCTCCAGCGCCGAGACGGCCGCGGCGAGCCCTTGGCGGCGCCGGCCGGAGCCGTGGGTGCCGGTCGCGACGCTGCCGGCGACCGTGATGTGCGGCAGCGAGGCGAGGTTGGCCAGCGCGAACCCGGCGTCGTGCAGCTGCTGGGCGAAGTCGCCGTACCGCGCCGAGCCGCCGACGGTCACCGTGGCGGCGTCGGCGTCGATCTCCACCGGGCCCTCGAGCTCGCTCAGGTCGAGGAGCACCCCGCCGGGCGCGTCGGCGATGTCGTTGAAGCAGTGCCGGCTGCCGAGCGCCTTGACGCTCGACGCGGCCGCGACCGCCGCGCGCACTTCGTCGCGCGTGTGCGGCGTCACCACGGTTTCGGCGGCGTACTGATGGTTGCCGGCCCAGTTCGACTCGCCCATGCGTCCGACCCTACTCAAGCCTTGCTCACTCGGCCGACGCGTACCGCCAGAAGTCCCGCATCCACCGCGGCGGGACCGGGTTGTCCTCGCCGACCTGGGTGAGCAGCACGCTGACGGTGCCGGTGGCCGGGACGACGTAGGCGGTGGTGCCGGTGCCGCCGACCCAGCCGTAGCGGCCCGGGACGTTCCACGGGTCGAGGACGGCGACGTCGACCGCGCCGCCCATCCCCCAGCCCTGGCCCTCCAGGAAGAGCGCGCCGATCTCGCGGTGCGCCGCGGTGGTGTGGTCGGTGGTCATCAGCCGGACCGACTCGGGGCTCAGGACCTGCTTGCCGTCCGCCGCGGCGCCTTCGGCCAGCAGCATCCGGCCGAACGCCAGCCAGTCCCCCGCCGTCCCGGCCAGGCCGCCGGAGCCGAGCGGCAGCGCGGGCATCGTGCTCCACTGGCCGTCCGGCGCGTCGGCGAGCGCCAGGCCCTCCGGACCGGCCTTGTAGAAGCTGGTGAACCGGTCGCGGCGGTCCGCGCCGACGACGAACCCGGTGTCGGCCATGCCCAGCGGGGCGAGGATCCGCTCATCGAGGAATTCCGGCAGCGACGAGCCGGCCACGCGGGCGACGAGCACGCCCTGGATGGCCGAGCACGTGTCGTAGAGCCAGGACTCGCCGGGCTGGTACAGCAGCGGGACGTCGGCCAGCCGCGCGAGCCAGACGTCGGCCTCGGGGAAGTGCTGGACCTCGCGGCCGTCGAGCTGGACGGGGAACAGCGCTTGCACCGCCGGCAGCGAGAAGTCGGACGCGAACCCCCAGCCGGCCTGGCTGGTGAGCACGTCGAAGACGGTGATCGCCCGGTTCGCCGGCACGAGGTCGTCGACGGGACCCGCCGGCGTGCGCACGACCTTCGGGTCGGCCAGCTCGGGCAGCCACCGGCCGATCGGGTCGTCGAGGGCGAGCCGGCCGTCGTCGACCAGGGCCAGGACGGCGGCGGCGGTGACGGGCTTGGTGAGCGAGGCGAACCGGAACAGGCTGTCCTCGGCCATCGGCTTGCTGCCCTCGACGTCGACCGCGCCGACGGCCGCGACCTCGACGTGGCCGGGCCGGGCCACGACGCCGACCGCGCCGGGCAGCGCACCGGCGTCGACGTGCCGCTGCAGGATCTCGCGCAAGCTCATGGTGCTCCCCGGGTCGGCGGTCGCCCGAGGCTAGCCCAGCGGTCCGGGGAGCCCACCCGAGCGCCGTCGCGGGTCGTGAGTGGCAATGAGTGTTCTAACCCGCATTGCCACTCACGACCGGGGCCGGGCTGCGCCGGTGCTGGGCCTGGTCCAGCAGGGCCAGGCCCGTCGTCTCGCCCTGGCGGTTGCCGGACTCGCGGAAGACGCGCAGCGCGCGGTCGCACACCCCGCGTGCCTGGACCGGCTCGCCCACCGCGAGGAGCGTCTGGGCGATGCCGAGGAGCGCGTAGGCGACGCAGCGTTCGTCGTCGAGGTCCTCGAAGATGCCCAGCGCGAGCCGCAGGCAGGCCAGCGACTCCGGCAGCCGCCCGGTGTCGCGGTGCAGGGTGCCGAACTCGGTGAGGACCCTGGCCTCGCGGTGCGCGTCGCCCATCTCGCGGGCCAGGTCGCGGGCGCGGCCCAGCCAGTCGGCCGCTTCGGTGAACTCGGCCAGGCGCACGTGGGCCGCGCCGATCGAGTTGCGCATCTGGGCCACGCCGCTGCGGTCGCCCGCCCGCTCCAGGCCGGCCAGCGCCCGGCCGTAGCAGTCCAGCGCGTCCCGCGGCCGGTCGCGGATGCGGGCCACGGTGCCGAGCCCGGCCACCGCCAGGGCCTCGCCGCGGACGTCGCCGAGCTCGGCGAACAGGGCCGCGGACCGCTCCAGGTCCATGACGGCGGCGGGGTATTCGTCGTTGTAGACGCCGATCTGGCCGAGCCCGCGGGCCAGCACCGCCTCGCCCGCCCGGTTGCCGGCGGCCCGCGCCGCGGCCTGCGCGGTCAGGTGGCTGCGCCGCCAGTCGTCGTAGGCGCCGCGCAGGTCGTAGAACGGGACAGCGGTCGCGGTCAGCTGCCACGCGAGCTCGTCCAGCCCGGCGTCGGCGGCGAGCTGGACCGCGGCGGCCAGCAGCTTGCGTTCGGCGGTGAACCAGGCCAGCGGATCGGCCACCAGCCGGGCCGCGTCCGGGGGCAGCGGGCCGAGCGAGGGCCCGGTCATCGCGCCGAACGCGGGTGGCAGCGCCGCCGCCGCGGCCTTCGCCAGCGCCAGCAGTCCACACAGGACGCGGGCGAGCGCGTCCCGGCGCACCGCGGCGGGCTCGGCGTCCAGGAGTTCCGCCGCGTAGCAGCGAAGCAGGTCGTGCAGCCGGTAGCGCGGCTGCCCGCTCGCGTCCAGCCCGACCAGCGAGACGAGGTTGGCGTCGACGAGCACGTCGAGCACCTCGTGCGTGCCGCGGCGGTCCAGGAGCGCGTCGAACACCCAGCTCGGGAAGTCCTGCGCGCCGAGCACGGCCGTGCGGCAGAACGCCGTCCGCGCGGCCGGGTCGAGCTGGCGCAGGCTCAGCTCGAAGCTGGACCGGACGCCGAGGTCGCCGACGCGCAGCTCGCTGAGCCGGCCCGCTTCGCCGGCCAGCCGGTCGTGCAGGGTCCGCAGGCTCCACGCCTGCCGCCCGGCCAGCCGCGCGCCGGCGATCCGGATGGCCAGCGGCAGGTACCCGCAGCAGGCCACGATCGCTGCGGCTTCGGCGGGTTCGCCGTCGATGCGGTCGACGCCGGCGACCCCGGCCAGCAGCCGCTGCGCCTCCCGCTCGCCGAACACGCTCAGCTCGACGTGCTTCGCGCCGGCCAGCTCCGGCAGCCGGCCGCGGGTCGTGACGAGCACCGCGCAGCCGGCGTCGCCGGGCAGCAGCGGGCGGATCTGGGCGGCGGTGGCGGTGTCGTCGAGCACGAGCAGCACCCGGCGTCCGGCCAGCCGGGAGCGGAACAACGCGGCCCGCTGGCCGAGCCCGGCCGGGACGGCGGTGCCGGTGACGCCCAGTGCGTGCAGGAAGTCGGCGAGGACCTCGGCCGGGTCGCGCGGCGCGCCGGTGCCGGCGAGGTCGACGTAGAGCTGGCCGTCGGGGAACCGGTCCGCGAGGCGGTGGGCGACGTGCATGGCCAGCGCCGTCTTGCCGGTGCCGGGCGCGCCGGTCAGCACCACCGGCGCCGGCCCCGCGCCCAGCGCGGCTTCCAGGTCGCGGACGTAGTCGTCGCGGCCGGTGAAGTCGGGCAGGTCCGCCGGGAGCTGGCGCAAGGGGGCCGAGCCGTCGGCGCCGGCCGCCACCACGGGTCGCCCGGCCAGGATCGCGGCCTGCAGGGCCCGCAGTTCCGGCCCCGGCTCGACACCGAGCTCGGTGACCAGCCGCTCCCGCGCCGTCGTGTACGCCCGCAGCGCGTCGGCGCGGCGGCCCACACCCGTCAGCGCGAGCAGGTACTGCTGCCACAGGCGTTCCCGGTACGGGTGCTCGGCGAGCAGCACGGTCAGCTCGGCGATCGCCGGGTCGTAGCGGCCCAGCAGCACCTGCAGCGAAAGCCGTTCCTCGACGGCGGCGAAGCGGTTCTCGGTGAGCCGGCCGAGCTCGGCGTCCCAGGCGGGCGCCGTCGGCAGGTCGGACAGCGGATCGCCCCGCCACAGCGCTTCCGCCTCGGCCAGCAGCGTCAGCGCCGTCTCGGGGGCGCCGTCCTTGGCCGCGCGGGCGGCGTCGGCGACGAGCCGGGCGAAGTCGTGCGCGTCGACGTCGCCGGGCTCGACGGCCAGCGAGTAGCCCGGGCCGTGGGTGCGCAGGGTGGTCTCCGGCAGCAGCCGGCGCAGCCGCCACACGTAGGTCTGCAGGTTGGCCGTGGCCGACGTCGGCGGGTCGCTCGGCCAGATCGTGTCGATGAGCTGGCCGGGCGGGACCAGCCGGTTCGCGTTGAGCAGCAGGTGGGCCAGCAGGGCCCGTTGCTTCGCGCCGCCGAGCGGCAGCGCGCGGCCGCCGACCGTCACGGTGAGCGGCCCGAGCAGGTGGAACCGCACTTCAGCGCCCATGTCGTACCCCATCACGACGACCGCCCCCACGACGGCGGACTTTAGCCAGGCGATGCGGGGCCGGTGGGCGAATCGCCGACATCGCGGGCACGTCGCGCGGATGTCACTCGATTGCCGATCCCGGGCTGCGCCGTCCGGCCCACGACGAAAGTCGCGTATTTCCTTTACCGACCATCGTCGGGTTCCGAGATTCACTCACAGAGGTGACGGTGGGTGGGTCCTTGACCACCCGTCACCGCGAGGCCCCGCCCGCGGATGGAGGTTGATCCTAAAGTGCGTATTGCGCGAACCGGCGTGCTCGTCTCCGGCATCCTGCTGTCGGCCCTGGCGACCGCCGCCCCGTCCCTGGCCGCCCAGCCGGCCATCATCGACGGCGGCAACGCCGACTCGCTCCACGCGGCGGCCCGGATGTTCGCGGGTGGCCAGGAGATCTGCTCCGCGACGATCATCGCGCCGGACTGGATCCTGACCGCGCGCCACTGCACCCAGGGCGCGAACGGCCAGCAGATCAGCTTCCACGTCGGGGACCTGGACCAGACGAAGGGCACCACCGTCAACGCGACGTCGGTGCACGAGGCGCCGGACTCCGACATCGCGCTGGTGCAGATCGACCAGCAGGTGCAGACGGACTACGCGCCGCTCGGCTCGGAAGGCGACGTCAACGTCGGCGACCAGGCCGAGGTCTACGGCTGGGGCGCGACCTGCACCGACAAGCCCGAGATCGAGTGCCAGTCGCAGCTGCTGAAGGTGGCGAAGGTCAGCGTCACCTCGATCGACTGCCCGGACGGCGCGGCCGGCGTCTCGGTCTGCGCGAACCGCGGCGACGGCATCACCGCGGGCGGCGACTCGGGCGGTCCGATGTACGCCGGCGGCAAGCAGGTCGGCGTCGCCTCCACGAGTGACCGCCAGTCGTACACCGCGTACATCAACATCACGAAGTACCGCGATTGGATCTCCGCGACCGCGGGCGTCTGAGCCACCGTCACAAAAGCGGCACTTCCCCGGGGAGGTGCCGCTTTTGCGTGGTTCGACCGGCGAACACACCGGTACACGGGGAAGTTCGGGCAAACCTGCTACACAACTCGTGTTCACCCGATGGTGTGGTGTTAACTATCCGGACAGGCAGACAGCGTTTTCCGGCCACGGATGCAGCGGCGCACGCGCGGGCCCGGTGCGCACCGTCCCGTCCGGAAAGGCCGCACCTACATGCAGGTTCCCGCCCCGCTGTCGTCCGCGCAGCAGCGGATCTGGACGTTGTCCCAGCTGGACGGCGCCGGCCCGGCCTACAACGAGGCCATGGCGTTCGCCCTGCGGGGGCCGCTCGACCGCGACGTGCTGGCCCGGGCCCTCGACGCGCTCGCCGCCCGGCACGAGTCGCTGCGGACCCGGATCGTCGTCGACGCGGGCCGCCCCGGACAGGTCGTCGAGCCCGTCGAGGCCGGGCTGCCGCTCACCGTGACCGACGTCACCGGCCGGCCCGACGACCTCGACGAGCTACGGCGCGCCGACCCGCTCACGCCGTTCGACCTGGGCCGCGCCCCGCTGGCCCGGGCCCGGCTGCTCATCGCAGGACCCGAGGACCACGTCCTGCTGATGACCGTCCACCACGTCGTCTTCGACGGCGCGTCGCGCACGATCCTGTTGCGGGAGCTGGGTGTGCTCTACACCGCGCTCCTGCGCGGCGAACCCGCCGAGCTGCCCGAGCCGCGCCAGTACCGCGACTACGCCCGGGAGCAGCAGGACTGGCTGGCCGGACCGGGACCGGCGCCGCACGAGGCGTACTGGCGCGACCGGCTCGACGGCGTGCCGCCCCTGCTGGAGCTGCCCACCGACCGGCCGCGCCCGGCCGTGCAGGACCACCGCGGGGCCCGGGTGCCGATCAGCCTGGGCGAGAACCTGACGGCGGCGTTGAAAGCGGTGGCCCGTGCCCACGGCACCACCCTCTTCTCGACCATCCTGACCGGCTGGTCGCTGCTGCTCTCGCGGCTTTCCGCCCAGGCTGACATCGTTGTCGGCGTGCCGGCCCTGAACCGCGGCAAGGGCGGCGTCAACGCCGGTGTGCTCGGCTTCTTCGTCAACACCCTCCCGGTGCGGACCGGCTTCGCCGGCTCGCCCACCGGCGCCGGCCTGCTCAAGCAGGTCCGCGCGACGCTGCGGGGCGCGCTCGACCACGCCGAGCTGCCGCTGGAACGGGTCGTCGAGCTGGTGAACCCGCCGCGCAGCCCGGCGCACACGCCGTTGTTCCAGAACGGGTTCGCCTGGGTGCCGACGCAACACGGCGTCCTGGCGCTGCCCGGCGTCGGCGTCGACCCCATCGACGACCGGTACGCCCCGGCGAAGTTCGACCTGACCCTGGCCCTGGCCGACGAGGCCGGCGGCGTCGCCGGGCAGCTCGACTACGCCGTCGCCCTGTTCGACCACGAGACGGCCGAGCGGTACGCCCGCTACCTCGTCCGGCTGCTGACGCAGCTGGCCGAGCGGCCCGGCGACGAGGTCGCGAGCTACGAGCTGCTCGACGACGCCGAGCGCCACGAGATCCTGGCGAACTGGAGCACCGGCCCGGCCCCCGAACACCGGCCCGGCGGGCTCGTCGAGCGGTTCACGGCCGAGGCCGACGCCCACCCGGACACGCCCGCGCTGGTCTGCGACGGGAAGACGGTCAGCTACGCCGAGCTGGACCGGCGGGCCACCCGGCTGGCGAACGCGCTGCACGCCCGCGGCGTGCGGCCCGGCCAGGTCGTCGGCGTCCACAGTGGACGTTCGGCCGAGCTGGTGGTGGCCGTGCTGGGGATCCTCGAAGCCGGCGCGGCCTACCTGCCCCTAGACCCCGCCCAGCCGGCCGCACGGCTGGCGGCGATGGTCGAGGACGCGCGCCCGGCGTTCGTGCTCAGCGACGCGCTCGACCGGCCCGACGGCTGGCTGTCCGTCACCGCCGTCGAGGCCGAAGGCCACGCCACCACCCGGCCCGTCGTCCGGACCGGGCGCGCGGACCTGGCCTACGTCATCTACACGTCAGGCTCGACCGGCCGGCCGAAGGGCGTCGCCGTCACCCACGGCAGCGTGCTGGCCCTGTTCGACCAGTGGCTCGGCCGGTTCGGCGCGACGCCGGGCGAGCCGACGTCGGCGTGGTCCAGCATCGGCTTCGACGCGTCCGTGCACGAGCTGCTGCTCCCGCTGACCACCGGCGCGGTGCTGCACGTGGTGCCCGAAGAGGTCCGGCCCGACCCGGCGGCATTGCTGGGGTGGTTGCGTGAACACCGCGTCGTCCAGGCGTTCCTGCCGCCCGCCTACGTCCGCTGGATCGACGAAGACCCGTCACGGCTCGCCGGGCTCGCGCTGCGGCAGCTGCTGACCGGCGTCGAGTCGCTGTCGGAAGCCGCGTTGGCCCGCTTCGAGGAAACCCTGCCCGGCCTGCGGATCTGCTTCGGGTACGGGCCGACCGAAGCGACGCTGTACGCGACCGCCCACTTCGACCCGCGCCCCCTGGACCGGCCGGCCCCGATCGGCCGGCCGCTGCCCGGTTCGCGGCTGTACCTGCTGGACGAGCGGCTGCGGCCGGTCCCGCCGGGTGTCGCGGGTGAGGTCTTCCTCGCCGGCGACTGCCTCGCGCGCGGCTACCTGAACCGGCCCGGCCTGACGGCGGCGCAGTTCGTGCCCGACCCGTTCGTGCCCGAGGAGCGGATGTACCGGACCGGCGACCTGGCCCGCTGGCTGCCCGGCGGCGAAGCCGAGTACGCGGGCCGCCGCGACGACCAGATCAAGCTGCGCGGGTTCCGCATCGAACCGGGTGAGGTGACGGCCGCGCTGCTGGCCGTCCCCGGCGTCCGCGAAGCCGCGGTGCTGGTCGACCGCATCGGTGAACCCCGCCTGGTCGCGGGGATCGCGGGCGGCGGTGGCCGGACCCCGCACGAGTGGCGGGCCGCGCTGGCCGACCGGCTGCCGGACTACATGATCCCGTCCGTCTTCGCCGAGTTCGACCGGCTTCCCCTGGGCCGCAGCGGAAAGCTGGACCGCGACGCGCTGCTCGCGCACGCCCGCGACACCGCGCCCGCCGTCGTCAACACCGCCGCCCCGCGCGACCACGTCGAACTGGCGCTGCTCCGGATCTGGCGCTCGCTGCTGCTGCACCCGGCGATCGGGATCTCCGACGACTTCTTCGACGTCGGCGGCACGTCGATCTCGGCCATCAAGCTGGCCCACGCGGTCGGCGAGGAGTTCGGCCGCGAGCTGCCGATCCGCGACGTCATCGTGCACCCGACCATCGAGGCACAGGCCGCGCTGCTGCGCGCGGACAGCCCGCCCAGCGGCGGCAGCCTGATCGAGTTCCGCCGCGGTGCCGGGCACCAGCGCGTCGTCTGCGTGCACCCCGCCGGCGGGACGGCGTTCTGCTACCTGCCGCTGAGCGCCCTGCTCCCGGACGACACCGGCGTCCTCGGCATCCAGTCCTCCGGGCTCAACCCCGGCGAAGAGGCGCTGCCGAGCGTCGAGGCGATGGCCGCGGAGTACCTGCGGCTCGTCGATCCGCGGCCGGACGAGTCACTGGTCCTTTGTGGACTTTCCTACGGCGGTCTGATCGCCCACGAGATGGGCCGGCAGCTGGCCGGCCACCCGCGGGTGAGCGTGGTGCTGCTCGACACCAACGCCACCGACGACCCGGCCGCGCGCGCCGCGATCGAGCCCGTACCCGCGTCCGAGTTCCGGCAGAAACTGGTGCGCTTCAACGGGATGTACCCCGGCATCGACGACGCCCAGATCGACCGCTACCACCGCACGTACAACCACAACCGGCTGACCGCCCGCGACCACGAGCCCGGCGAGTCGGCCGCGCGGCTGGTGTTCGTCCAAGCCGTGGGCGAGGACACGATCCCCGGTTCGGACGAGTTCTGGCGCCGCCGCGCGACCGGCGAGTACCGGATCGAACCGGCCGACTGCGGGCACTGGGACATGCTGGAGAGCGACGCCCTCCCGCAGGTCGCCGACGTGATCACCGCCGAGCTGACCGAGCTGGCGGCCCGATGATCGCCCGCCGCGTCCACGAACAGGCCCGGCGGACGCCGGACGCCGTCGCGGTGTCCGACGGCGCCCGCGCGCTGACCTACGCCGAGCTGGACGCCGGCGCCGCGGCCGTCGCGGAGTCGTTGTCCCGGCGCGGTGTCCGCCCCGGCGACGCCGTCGCCGTGGGCCTGCCGCGCTCGGCGGACCTGATCCTCGTCATGCTCGGCGTGCTGCGCCTCGGCGGGCAGGTCGTGCCGCTCGACCGGCAGAGCCCGCCGGAGCGCCGGGACCACATGATCGCCGACTCGGGCGCGGTCGCCGTCGTCCACGACGGCCTGCCCGGGCTCCCGCCGCTCACCCCGGCCGAGCTGCTGGCCGCTCCCGCCGTCGCGGGCGAACCGGCCGAGGCCGCCGCGACGTCGTTCCTCTTCTACACCTCCGGCACGACCGGGCGGCCCAAGGGCGTCGAGGTCCGCGACGCCGGGATCCTGCGGCTGGCCGACCCGGCCTGGCTGGCCCCGGGCGCCCGGTACGCGAGCCTGGCCAACCCGGCCTTCGACGCGATCAGCTTCGAGGTCTGGCCGCCGCTGCTGACCGGCGGCACGTGCGTGGTGCTCGACGACGAGACCGTCCGCGACCCGCGCGCGTTCGCCGCCGCGCTGGTCCGCGAGCGCGTCGACACGATGTTCGTCACGGCGTCGCTGTTCAACGCCGTCGCCGAGACGGTGCCGGCCTGCTTCTCGACCGTGGCCCGGGTGCTGGTCGGCGGTGAGCAGCTCAACGCGCCGCTGATCCGCCGCTGGTACGCCGCCAACCCGGGCTCGGCCACTCGGCTGCACAACGGCTACGGGCCGACCGAGACGACGACGTTCGCGCTGAGCCACCCGATCCCGCGCGGCTTCGACGGCGACATCGTGCCGATCGGCCGGCCGCTGCCGGACACCGGCGCGCTCGTGGTCGACGGCGAGCTGTACCTCTCGGGCGCCGGGGTCGCCGCGGGCTACCGCAACCTGCCGGACGAAACCGCGCAGCGGTTCGTCGAGCGCGACGGCAAGCGGTACTACCGCACCGGTGACCTGGTCCGCGAACTGCCGGACGGCACCTTCGCCTACGTCGGTCGCACCGACCGGCAGGTGAAGGTGCGCGGCTTCCGGATCGAGCCGGGCGAGCTGGAACGCCGGATCCTCGCCCACCCGGCGGTCCGGCAGGCCCACGTCGCCGCGCGCCACGGGGCCGGGCCGGTCGAGCTGTTCGCGTTCGTCGTGGCCGGGGACCTGGCGTACCCGGACTTCGACGCGCACCTGACCGCGTCGGTGCCGGCCTACATGCGCCCGCACCACGTCTTCCGCGTCGACGCCCTGCCGCGCACCGCGAACGACAAGGTCGACGAGGCCGCGCTGCTGGCGCTCGGCCTCGCGCCGTGGCGGCGGCCGGGTACCGGCGAACCCGCGACGCCGTGGCAGCAAGAGGTCCTCGACGTCGTGGCGGACGTCCTCGGGACCCGCGACCCGCGGCCCGGCGACACGTGGCTCACCTCCGGTGGCGACTCGCTCAAGGCGTTGCGGCTGCGGTTCGCCGTCCAGGAGCGGTGGGGCACCGAACTCCCGCACTCCGCGGTGCGGCAAGGGACGTTCGCCGACCTCGCGGCGGCGATCGCCGGGGCCGGGACGGCGCAGTACCCGGTAGCCGCGCCTCCCGCGGGCTTGACGTCCGCCCCGGCGACGAGCGAGCAGCAACGGCTCTGGCTGCTGCAGCAGCGGAATCCGGCGTCCACGGCGTACCACGTGCCACTGGCGTTCCGGATCACCGGACCGGTCGACGTCGAGGCGCTTCGCCGGGGGTTGCACGGCCTGGTCGAGCGGCACGTCGCGCTGCGGACGGCGTTCGAGGCGACGCCCGACGGCCTGCGCCAAGTGGCCGGCCCGGTCTACGACCCGTGGACCGAAGCCGGGGACGGCTTCTTCACCGCGCCCTTCGACCTGGCCGTGCCCCGGCTGTTCCGGGCCGCCTGGGACGGCGAGCGGCTCCTGCTTTCCCTGCACCACATCGCGGTCGACGGCTGGTCGCTGAACGTCCTGTTCCGCGAGCTGTCCGGCGCGGCTCCGACGGCTTCCCGCACGCCGCTGGATTTCGCTCTTTGGCAGACGGAGTGGTTCTCCTCCCCCGCCTACCTCGCCCAGCGCGACGAGCTGCTGTCGCTCCACAGTGGACTCGACGACCAGCCGTCGCTCACCGCGTCGATGGCCGGCCGGTTGCGCCGGACCACGCTCGACACCGAGCGCGTCGACCGGTGGTGCGCCGAACTGGGCCTGACGCGGTTCCAGCTGCTGCTCGGCGTCTTCGCCTGGAGCCTCTACGGCGTCACCGGGCAGACCGGCCCGCGGATCGCCGCGCCGGTGGCGAACCGGCCGGTCCGGGAGTTCGAGCACAGCGTCGGCATGTTCGCCAACACCGTGCTGCTCCCCCTGTCCGTCGAGCCGGACGAGGACCTGCGCCCCCAGCTGCGGCGGCTCGGCACGGCGTCGGGCGCGGTGCTCGACCGGCAGGACGTCGCGTTCGCCGACGTCGCCACCGCGTTCGACTACCTGTTCGTGCTGGAGAACACCGACTTCGGCGCGTTGAGCCTGCCGGGCTGCACGGTGAGTCCACAGTGGATCGAGGCGGCCGGGGCGAAGTGCGCGCTGACGATGTCGGTGGTCGAGCGTCCCGGCGGCTTCGACTGCCTCTGGGAGTACGCCGAAGGCCACTTCACCGAGGCGGAGGCCGAAGCGCTCGGCGAGCTGTTCTCCCGCGCGTTCGACCTGCTCGACGCGGGCCCGGCGACCCCCGCGGAGCTGGCCGCACCGTACCGGCGGAGCCTGCCCGACCACGGCCGTGGTGAAGAGGCGCAGCTGGACTGGGAAACGATGGCCGAGGGCTTCGCGCGGCAGGTCGCGCGGAGCCCGGACGCCCCGGCGCTGGGCACGATGACCTACGCGGAGCTGGACGCGCACGCGGCCCGGCTCGCCGCCGTGCTGCCCGGGGACGCCACCGACGTCGCGCTGTACTTCGGGCCGTCCGCCGAGCACGTCGTCGCACTGCTCGCGCTGGCCCGGCTCAACATCACCGCCGTGCCGCTGGACCCGGCCTACCCGCCGGCGCTGCTGCGCCAGGTCCTCGACCAGGTCCGGCCGCGTTGTGTGCTGCTCGCCCCGGGTACCGCGTTCGACGAGATCGACACCGGGATCGAGCGGCAGTTCGTCACGCTCTCCGACGGCCCGGCGCCGGACGTCCCGGCCCGGCACGCCGGCCGGCCGCTCTACACGCTG
This sequence comes from Amycolatopsis sp. NBC_01307, assembly GCF_035975215.1. Taxonomy (NCBI): domain Bacteria; kingdom Bacillati; phylum Actinomycetota; class Actinomycetes; order Pseudonocardiales; family Pseudonocardiaceae; genus Amycolatopsis; species Amycolatopsis sp. NBC_01307. Next base: position 4,044,339 of record NZ_CP108403.1, read on the forward strand.
TTCACGTCCGGCTCGACCGGCGTGCCCAAGGGCGTGCGCGTTCCGGACCGCACCCTGGCGAACCTCGTGCAGTGGCAGGCCGCGCCGCCCGCGGTGACCCAGCAGTTCTCGATGCTGTCGTTCGACGTGTCGTTCCAGGAGATCTTCACGACCCTGTGCGGCGGCGGCTGCCTGCACCCGGTCCGCCCGGGGTGGCGGCACGACGTCCCGGCGCTGCTGGCGCAGCTGGAGTCCGCGGGCATCGAGCGGATCTTCCTGCCGTACGTCGCGTTGCAGCTGCTGGCCGAGCACGGTGTGCGGCTCGGGAGCTACCCGTCGCGGCTGCGGGACGTGATCACGGCGGGCGAGCAGCTCGTGTGCACCGGCGCGATCCGCCGCTGGTTCGCCGGCCTGCCCGGCGCGCGGCTGCACAACCACTACGGACCGACCGAGACGCACGTCGTCAGCGCGCTGACGCTCGACGGCGACCCGATGACCTGGCCCGAGCGCCCGGCGATCGGCCGCCCGGTCGCGGGCGCGGTGCTGCGGGTCGCCGGCACCGCGGGCGCGGCCGGCCGGATCGGCGAGCTGCTCATCGGCGGGCTGATGACGACCCGCTGCTACCTCGGGGACGTCCCCGGGAAGTTCGTCGAGACGCCGGAGCTGTTCTACCGCAGCGGCGACCTCGCGCACTTCGGCCGCGACGGGCTCCTGCACTTCGACGGCCGGGCCGACCACCAGCTCAAGGTCAGCGGGTACCGCCTCGAACTGGGGCAGGTCGAAGCCGCGCTGCTGCGGCACCCCGACGTCGTCAACGCGGTCGTGACCCACGACGGCGAGAGCCTGCTGGCCTGCCTCGAATGCCACCGGACGCCGACGGCCGCGGAGCTGTCCGCGCACCTCGAGCCGTTGCTGCCGCCGCACGCGCGTGTCGACCGCTTCCGCGTCGTTCCGGCCCTGCCGCGGACGCCGAGCGGGAAGCTCGACCGGGAAGCCGCGCTGCGCACGCCCGGCGAGGAGCTGCACCGCGGCCGCCGGTCCGGGCTTTCGGGCGTCTCGCGGCAGCTGGCCGAGCTGTTCGAAGAGGTGACAGGCGCGTCGATCGGCGCGGACGAGACGTTCTTCGCGGCGGGCGCGTCCAGCCTCGGGCTGATGCGGTTCCACCTGCGCTGCGCCGAGGAAGGTCTCCGGTTCACCGCGGCGGACCTGTTCGAGCACGTCACGGTCCGCGACCTGGCGCGGCTGCTGTCCGACGCGGCGGTTCCGGCGGCCGTGGCTTCCGGTGCCGAGGCCGCCGACGAGCCGATCGCCGTGATCGGCATGGCGCTCCGAGTGCCGGGCGCGCCGGACCTGGCCGCGTTCTGGGACCTCGTGCGGTCCGGCGGCCGCGGCATCGAGCACTTCGCCGCCGCCGACGGCCTGGTCGGCGCGCGCAGCATCCTCGACGGGCCCTTGGCGTTCGACCCGGAGCACTTCGGGATCAGCCGCCGCGACGCCGCGCTGATGGACCCGCAGCAACGGCACCTGCTGATGAGCTGCGTCGAGGCGCTGGCCCACGCGGGGATCACGTCCGGCGAGGGCGTCGGGCTGGTCGCCGGGTGCGGCGAGGACACGTACTTCCAGTCGCTGCTGCGCGAGGGCGACCCGGCCGCGCTGCCGGACGGCTTCCAGCTGGCGCTGCACCACGAGAAGGACTTCCTCGCGACGAAGGCCGCGTACCACCTGAACCTGACCGGGCCGGCGCTGACCACGCAGACGGCGTGTTCGAGTTCGCTGGTCGCGGTCCACCAGGCGGCCGGGCTGCTGCGCACCGGCGAGGCGGACGTCATGCTGGCGGGCGGGGTCCTGGTCGACGTCACCCTTTCCGGGGGTTACCGGTACCGGCCGCAGCACATCTTCTCGGCGGACGGCCACTGCCGCCCGTTCAGCGACGACGCGGGCGGCACGGTCGGCGCGAGCGGCGTCGGCGTCGTGGTGCTGAAGCCGCTGAGCCACGCGCGTCGCGACGGCGACACGGTGTACGCGGTGATCACGGGCTCGGCGATCAACAACGACGGCGCGGTGAAGCAGGGTTACACCGCTCCGTCGCCGGCCGGCCAGCGCGAGGTGATCCGGGCCGCGCTCCGCCGCGCCGGGCGTTCTTCCCTCGGTTATGTGGAAACCCACGGGACGGGCACCCGGCTGGGCGACCCGATCGAGGTCGCGGCGCTGCGGCAGGCGCTGGATCCGTCGGCGGAGTGCGCGTTGTCGTCGGTGAAGAGCCAGATCGGCCACCTGGGCGCGGCGGCGGGGGTCGTCGGCCTGATCCGCGCGACGCTGTCCGTCCACCATGGACTGATCCCGCCGACAGTGGACTTCCACGCGCCGAACCCGGCGCTGGAGCTGGGCCCGTTCCGGGTGCCGACGGCCGCGGAGCCGTGGCCCGACGGTCCGCGGGTGGCGGGGGTGAGCAGCTTCGGCATCGGCGGCACGAACGCCCACGTGGTCCTGGAGGCGGACTCGGCCGTCGTCACGCGTCCCGCTCCCGCGCCGGTGGTCGTGCTGTCGGCGAGCAGCGCGTCGGCTTTGCGCGAAGACGCCCTACGGATCGCGGAGTACCTGGAGGCGCATCCGGAGTCCTTTGTGGACGTGGTGCGCCACCTGCAGACGGGCCGCAAGGAGTACCGCTGGCGCGTCGCCGCAGCATGCGACGACGCGTCGACGGCAGTGGATTGGCTGCGCACGGCCGAGCCACGCGAAGCAGAGCCCACGGGCCCGAGCACACCGCGCGATCACCCGGCGGAACTCGCGGCGGCCTGGCTGCGCGGCGAGCCGGTCGACTGGGGCATCCCCGCTTCCCCGGCTCCGTGGGACTTCCCGCCGCCCTCCTTCGCCCGCGAAGACTTCGACTTCCCGCGGAAGCCCGTCGTCCAGCGGCTTCCCGAAGCCGAGTGGCTCCACCAGCCCACCTGGGTGCGGCTCCGGCGGGCCACCCCCGCGCAGGCCCCCGCCGACCGCGTGCTCGTCATCTCCAGCGACGGCCCCCTGCCGGCCCCGGCCCTCGACGCCGCCTACACCCGGGTCGTTCGCGTGCACGCCGCCACGTCGTTCGCCCACCCGGGGCCGGACCTCTTCGAAGCCGATCCGGCCGACGCGACCCAGCTCGGCCAGGTGCTCGCCGCCCTCGACGGGGACGTCGACTGGCTGCACACCCTCCCCCTCGGCATCGGCGGCCCGGTCGGCGAAACCGCCCTCGCCCACGCGCGCTGGGCCTGCGTCGACACCCCCGCCGCCCTGCTGCGCGCCGCCGGGACCCGCGAGCTGCGCACCTGGTGGCTCTCCGCCGGGGCCGCGCCCGCGCACACCGACGTCACCCGCCCCGAAGCCGGGCTGCTCGCCGGGGTCACCGCCGTCGGGCCGCAGGAAACCGGCGTCCCCGGGCACTGGGTCGACGTCGCGGGCGACTGGGACACCGCGGTCGCGGGCCTCCTCACCGGCCCCACCCCGCCCGCGCGGGTGGCCCTCCGGCACGGCTTCTGGTGGGAACAAAGCACCTCCCCGGTCACGCCCGGCGGCAGCCGGACCGCAGACGGCACGTACCTCGTCCTCGGCGGCACCGGCGGCATCGGCACCGCCGTCGCCGAGGTCCTGCTGACCAGGACCACCGGCCGGGTCGTGCTTGCCGCCCGCAACCCGCGGCTGCCCGCACCGCTCGAGCCGTGGGCCGACCGCGTCGACCTCCTCGAAGCCGACCTCACCACCGACGACATCCGGATCGACACGCCGCTGGCCGGGATCGTCCACGCCGCCGGGGTCGCGGCGGGCGGCCTCATCGCGACCCGGGGGGACACGACCGGCCAAGACGCCAAGCTCGCCGGCGCGCTGCTGGTGGAGCGGCTCATCGAACGCCACCGGCCCGCCCTCGCCGTCTACTGCTCGTCGCTCTCCGCGCAGTTCGGCGGCACCGGCCAGCTCGACTACGCCGCCGCCAACGGCTTCCTCGACGCCCTCGCCCACCACGCTCCGGACGCGCCGACCGTCCGGCTGAGCCTCGGCTGGGACGTCTGGCGCGACACCGGCATGGCCGTCACGGCGCTGCGGACCGACGCCCGCCACCAGGCCCACCTCGCCGTCGGCCTGACCGCCGAGGAGGGCAAACGCGTCTTCGCCAGTGCTCTCGACGCCGGGCTCCCGCAGCTCCTGGTGTCGACGACCGACCTCGCCGACGCCCGCGGCTTCCACGAGCGCGAACCGGTCGCCGTCACCGCGCCGCAGGAGGACCCCGCCGCGGAACTGGCCGAGGAGGTGCGCGTGCTGCTCGGCGTCGACGCGCTGGACCCGGACGTCCCGCTCTACGACCTCGGCGCCGACTCGCTGATGCTGCTCGACGTCGTCGACTCGGTGAAACGGCTCTTCGGCGTCGACCTCGAGCTGGCCTGGCTCGGCCCGGAAGTGACGCTCACCGGCCTGCTGGCCCGGCTGTCGGAGGCCGCCGGCCCCGAGGACGTCGCCGTCCAGGTGTGGCAGGAGGGCACCGGCCGTGACGTCGTGTGCCTGGTCCACCCGGTCGGCGGGGACGTCCACGCGTACCGCCCGCTGGTGAAAGAACTCGGACCGGAGCTGACCGTCTGCGTCATCGCCGACCCGGCGCTGAGCCGGCCCGAGCCGCCGGGCTGGCCGGTCGCCGAGCGCGCCCGCCGCTACCACGCCGCGTTGCAGGCGCGCTTCCCCGACGACGAGTGGCGCTGGCAGCTGGCGGGCTGGTCGTTCGGCGCGTGGGTCGCGACCGGTATGGCCGCCGAGGCCGAGCTGGGCGGACGTCCGGTGCGGGCGCTGCACCTGATCGACCCGCCCGCCCCGGGCGCGAGCTTCGCGGACTACGACGAATCCCGGCTGGAAGCCGTGTTCGAGCGCGAGCTCGGCGCGTCCGGTGGCACGGCGGGCGAGCACGCGCGACGCCTCGCCCGCGCCTGCCGTGCGAACCTGCGGAGCATGACCGGCCACGAACTGCCGAAGCTCGCGACGACCCCCAGCCACGTCTGGATCGCCGCCGACGTCGAGCCCGGCCTGCCGCCCGCCGCCGACCCGGACGGCTGGCACACGATCCTGCCCGAACCGAGCGAGTGGCGGCAGCTGCCCGCCACCCACTACGGCATCGTGCGGGCCCCGCACGTCAGCGCCGTGGCCGACGCGATCACGATCGGAGCCGAGTGAACCCGTACGAGTCCCAGCCGGCCCGCGCGTTCTGGCGGACCGCCGTCGCCGAACCGGAGCCCGCCGCGATCGGCGGTGTCTGGACGCCCAAGTTCGCGATCGGCCAGGACGACCCGGTGCTCACCGCGGGCTCCTGCTTCGCCGCGCGGCTCGGGCGCGCGCTGATCGACCACGGCATGAACTTCTTCGACGCCGAACCGCCGCCGCCGGGCCTGACCCGCGAGGAGCGCCGCGCCCGGCACTTCGGCGAGTTCTCCTTCCGCACCGGCACCATCTACACCGCCGCCGTGTTGCGGCAGTGGCTTGCCTGGGCCTTCGGCCACGAGAAGGCGCCGGACACGGTGTGGACCGGGGACGGCCGGTGCTTCGACCCGTACCGCCCGTCCGTCGAGCCCGCCGGGTTCGCCTCCGCCGACGATGTGTTCGCCGCCCGCGAAGAAACCCTCGCCGCGATCCGGCGTGGCGTCGCCCGGGCCCGCTGCCTGATCTTCACCCTCGGCCTGACCGAGGCCTGGGGCGACGCCGACGGCACCGTCTACCCCTCCTGCCCGGGCACGGTCCGCGGCACGTTCGACGACACCCGTCACACCCTGCGCACCTTCACCTTCGCCGACGTGCACCGGGACCTGCTCGACGTCTTCGCCCTGGCCCGCGCGGTGAACCCGGACATCCGGTTCGTGCTCACGGTCTCCCCCGTGCCGCTCACCGCCACCGCGGGCACGCAGCACGCGCTCGTCGCGAACACCCACGCGAAGTCCGTGCTGCGGAGCGTCGCCGGGCAGCTGGCCAACGAGCACGACCACGTCGACTACTTCCCGGCGTACGAGCTGATCACCGGGCAGCCGTTCCGCGGCGGCTTCTACGAGCCCAACCTGCGCGAGGTCACCGCCGAGGGCGTCGAGTTCGTGATGGGGCACTTCACGTCCGCGCTGCGGGGCCCGGCGACCGCGCCGGTCCAGGAGCGCCGCGAACCTCGGGTGAAGGGAGGAGATGTCTGTGACGACGCCGTCCTCGACTACTACGGCCCTCGAGGCCCCCGCTAGGTTCCTGCTGCTCGGCGACTCCCACGCGGGCCCGATCGGCCGCGCGGCGCGGGCGGCCGGGTTGCCGTTCCTGGGCGGCCCGATCGGCGCCGGCCGCGAGTTCACCGACCGGTTCTTCACCGCGCGCGACGCCGACGTCGAGTTCCACCGGCCCGAAGCCGAGAAGCACTACCGCGGCTTCCTCGGCGAACTCGGCGTCGCCGGGCTCGGCGAGCTGGGCGTCCCGCTGGTGACGACGTTCGGGTTCGCCGCGCACTTCGTGGCCACCAAGGAGAACTGGCACCTCTACCGGACCGGCGACGGCTTCCCGCCCGGGTTCCTGGGCAGCGCGCTGTTCGACGCGATCGTCCTCGCGACGGTCCGGGACGCGCTCGCCTTCTACCGGCACGCGCGCGACCTCGGCGTGCGCGTGATCGCCGTGCTGCCGCCGCAGCGGGTGCCCGGCCAGTCGGACGCCGCGGTGTTCCTGGCCGCGCAGGAAACCGTCCGCCGCGCGGTCGAGGGCCTCGGCGTCGAGGTGGCCGACCTGCGCGGGAGGATCACCGGCACGAACGGGTTCCAGCGGCCCGAGCTGTGCGAAGCGGATGACGAAATCCACGGAAACCTGGCCTGGGGACGGATCGTCCTGGCCGAACTGCTCGATCTGGGACTCTGAGACCCGGGAGGAAAGGAAACCATGGAGCAGTACGAACTCGACGCCGTCAAGGCGATCACGACGCGCCCGGCGCGGGAGTACCGGACGCTGGCGGTGCGGGGGCTGACCCCCGTGATCGGGGCCGAGGTCACCTGCCTCGACCTCGGGACGGAGCTGACCGACGAGCAGCTCGCCGAGCTGAAGACCGCGTTCCTGGACCACCACGTGCTGGTGTTCCGCGACCAGGTCATCACCGCCGAGGACCACAAGCGGCTGGCCGCGAGCTTCGGCGAGCTGCGCCCGGTGAACCCGCCGCCGGAGCACGGCGACCCGTACATCCTCGAGGTCGCGACCAGCCCCGAGGCGGCGAACGTGTTCGGCAACGGCTGGCACGCCGACGGCACCGCGGACGCCGAGCCGTCACTCGGTTCGATGCTGCACATCACCGAGATCCCGGAGCCCGGCAGCGGCGGCGACACGCTCTTCGCCAACATGTACCTGGCCTACGACATGCTGTCGCCGACGATGAAGTCGCTGCTGGACGGGCTCACCGCGGTCCACGACGGCGCGCTCGCCTTCCGCGGCCACCCGATCCCGCCGGGCTACGAGCCGCCGTGCAGCGAGCACCCGCTGGTCGTGCGGCACCCGGAGACCGACCGCAAGCTGCTCTACGTCAACCCGGCCTACACCTCGCACATCCCGCAGCTGTCGGCCGACGAGAGCCGCGCGGTGCTCGACATGCTGTTCGCGCTCGTGCCGAACCGGCCGATGCTGGCCTGCCGGGTGCGCTGGGAGCCGAACACGCTGGTGTTCTGGGACAACCGCTGCGCCCAGCACCACGCGGTGTACGACTACTTCCCGCACACCCGCTACGGGCAGCGCATCGCGATCAACGGCGGCCCGCTCAAGGGGTGAGGCTCGCCCGGAGCCCGCCGGCCAGCCGCTGCCGGGCTCCGGGACCGCCCGCGAGCACGCACGCCCGCACGAACGCGGCCGGGTAGGTCGCGGCGTAGGCCGTGACGTCTTCGGCGGCGAACGCGGCGGCCAGCGCGGCGGCGTTCGCCGCCGCGTTGGCTTCGGCGTGCGCTGTCACGTTGGCGTCGGTGTTCGTCGCGGCGTAGGTCTCGCCGTACTCGGTGGCCTCGGCTTCGCTGTGGCCGTGGGCCAGGGCGAACCCGCCGGCCGCCACGGCCGCCGTCGCGTACGCGTCGTCGTAGGGGTAGGCGCGGCGGTAGACGTCACGCAGCGCGGGTTCCAGGGTCGCGCGCCAGGTCTCCGCCGGCACCGGCGTCCCGCGCAGGTGGAGCGCGGCGATGTCGGAGTGCCCCAGCAGCGGCCAGACCGTGTGCCCGTACCAGTGGTGGACGACGGTGAGGCCGCCGTCGAGGAGTTCGCCCACCACCCGCTCCGGCCAGGCCGCCGGCCCCGCTGTGTCCACAGTAAACACTCGGTCAGGCATGCCGCGGTTCCGGGACGATCGCGCTCCCGTCAGTGGTCCTCATGGCCTCGATCCTGCCGTGCCCGCGGACGCGTCGCACTCCGCGTCGCTGTGTTCCCGGGCACCCGGCTTGCCTGCCAAGAAGAGTGAGTGTACGGTCACTCACATGACGAAGCGCGGTGCCACCCTCTCCACCTCGGACGCCCGGCGGGACGCCGTGGTCGACGCGGCCATCGCCGAGTTCGCGCGGAGCGGGTTCCACAGCACGCCGATCAGCACGGTGGCGACCCGGGCGGCCATCTCCCCCGCCTACGTGTTCAAGTTGTTCCCCGGCAAGGTTTCCCTGTTCGTGGCGGCACTCGACCGGTGTTACGAGCAGGTCGTGCACGCGCTCTCGAACGGCGCCGCCCGCGCCGGGGACGCCGAGCCGGAAACCGTCCTGTACGAGATGGGCGGCGCCTACGCCGAACTGATCGCCGACCGGAACCTGCTGATGCTGCAGGTGCACGCCCAGTCGGCCACCGACACCCCGGAGATCGCCGACGCCGTGCGCCGCGGCCTCGCCAAGGTGACCGAGTTCGCGCGCTCCCGCTCGGGCGCGCCGGACGAGCAGGTCCAGCGGTTCATCGCCTACGGCCAGCTCTGCCACCTCATCACGACCCTCGATCTGGACAAGCAACCCGGCGACTGGGCGGCCGTCCTGTCCGCCGGCATCCGCCACCACTGAATCCCCTCCCCACCTGGGGAGTTTCCGCACGGCCCAAGAGTGATTGACCAGTCACGCACCACCTCCGAAAGGACAGTCCCATGACCACGACCACCGAAATCGTCCTCCCCGGCCTCGTCGAGCCGGACGGCCTGCGCGTCACCACCCGCGAACTGCCGGCGCCGGGCCCGGGCCAGGCGCTCCTGCGCGTCGAGGCCAGCGGGATCTCGTTCGCCGAGCAGCAGATGCGGCGCGGCAAGTACTACGACCAGCCGCCGTTCCCGTTCGTGCCCGGCTACGACGTCGTCGGCACGGTGCTCGAGGCGCCCGACCCGGCGCTCGTCGGCCGCCGGGTGGCCGCGATGACCAAGATCGGCGGCTGGAGCAGCCATCTCATCGTGGACGCGGCCGACCTCGTCCCGGTGCCGGCCGGGTTGGACGCGGCCGACGCCGAGACGTTCGTGGTCAACGGGATCACGGCGTGGCAGATGCTGCACCGCAAGGCCCGCGTCCGGCCGGGCGGCACGATCCTGGTCCACGGCGCCAGCGGCGGCGTCGGCACCACGCTGGTCCAGCTCGCCCGCGCCGCCGGGATCCACGTGATCGGGACGGCGTCCGCCCGCAACGCCGACGTCGTGACCGCACTGGGCGCCACGGCCCTCGACTACCGCGGCGACGTCCCGGCCCAGGTCCGCGCGCTGGCGCCCGGCGGCGTCGACGCCGTCTTCGACCACGTCGGCGGCCCCGGCATCGTGGACTCGTTCCGCCTGCTGGCCCCGGGCGGCACGCTGGTGGCGTACGGCAGCGCGTCGACGAAGGACACGGGCGGCAACCCGCGCCCGGCGGTGCTCAAGCTGGTCGGCCGCCTGCTGTGGTGGAACGCCCTGCCGAACCGCCGCCGCACCCACTTCTACAACGTCTGGGGCGGCAAGCGAAACCTCCCGAAGTTCCGCGCGCGCCTGGCGGAGGACCTCACGGCGGTGTTCGACCTGGCGGCGACGGGTGCCGTGAAGGCCCAGGTGGCGGCGCGGTTCCCGCTGACGGACGTCGCAAAGGCGCTGACCCTCGCAGAGTCGGGCACGGTCACTGGCAAGGTCGTTCTCGTGCCGTCGAGTGAGTGACCAGTCACGCATCCCGCGGACGAAAAGAGACCCGACCGATGCGGCCGGGTCTCTTCTCTCGCCAGCAGGTCAGTGGGTCAGTCGGTGCCGGACTCCATGGCGGCCTGGTCCAGCAGCTCGTCGCCGCCCGAGGCCTTGCCGCGGGAGGCGATCACCTCGGCGCCACCCTCGGCCATCGCGCCGATCAGGCCCGTCGAGGCCGCCTGGGCGGCGCCGATCAGCTTCGGGTGGGTGTGCGCCGTGCCGCCGACCATGCCCAGGCTGGCGTACTGCTCCAGCTTGGCGCGCGAGTCGGCGATGTCGAGGTTGCGCATGGTCAGCTGGCCGATGCGGTCCACCGGGCCGAACGCCGAGTCCGTGGTCCGCTCCATCGACAGCTTGTCGGGGTGGTAGCTGAACGCCGGGCCCGTCGTGTCGACGATCGAGTAGTCCTCGCCGCGGCGCAGCCGGAGCGTCACCTCGCCGGTGATCGCGGTGCCGACCCAGCGCTGCAGCGACTCGCGCAGCATCATCGCCTGCGGGTCGAGCCAGCGGCCTTCGTACATCAGCCGGCCGAGGCGGCGGCCCTCGTTGTGGTAGCTGGCGACGGTGTCCTCGTTGTGGACGGCGTTGACCAGCCGCTCGTAGGCCGCGTGCAGCAGCGCCATGCCCGGCGCCTCGTAGATGCCGCGGCTCTTGGCCTCGATGATCCGGTTCTCGATCTGGTCGGACATGCCCAGGCCGTGCCGGCCGCCGACGGCGTTGGCCTCCAGCACCAGGTCGACGGCGGAGGCGAACTCCTTGCCGTTGATCGTCACCGGCCGGCCCTGCTCGAAGCCGATCGTGACGTCTTCGGCCGCGATCTCGACCTCGGGGTCCCAGAACTTCACGCCCATGATGGGCTGGACGATCTCGAGACCGGTGTCGAGGTGCTCCAGCGACTTCGCCTCGTGGGTCGCGCCCCAGATGTTGGCGTCGGTCGAGTACGCCTTCTCCGTGCTGTCGCGGTAGGGCAGGTCGTGCGCCAGCAGCCACTCCGACATCTCCTTGCGGCCACCGAGCTCGGTGACGAAGGCGGCGTCCAGCCACGGCTTGTAGATCCGCAGGGAGGGGTTGGCGAGCAGGCCGTAGCGGTAGAACCGCTCGATGTCGTTGCCCTTGAAGGTGGAGCCGTCGCCCCAGATCTGGACGTCGTCCTCGAGCATGGCCCGCACCAGCAGGGTGCCGGTGACGGCGCGCCCCAGCGGGGTGGTGTTGAAGTAGCTGCGGCCGCCGGAGCGGATGTGGAACGCGCCGCACGTCAGCGCCGCGAGCCCCTCTTCGACGAGAGCTTCCCGGCAGTCGACCAGCCGCGCGACCTCCGCGCCGTAGGCGTGGGCCCGCCCGGGCACCGACCCGATGTCGGGCTCGTCGGCCTGGCCGATGTCGGCGGTGTAGGTGCAGGGGACAGCGCCTTTGTCGCGCATCCACGCGACGGCCACGGAAGTGTCGAGGCCACCGGAGAAGGCGATACCGACACGTTCGCCGACGGGCAGGGAAGTGAGCACCTTGGACATGCGAATGATTATGCACGGCGATGCATCATCGTGCAATTCGGGGTCGCGGAAACCCGTTGACCCCGGCCTGACCTGCTGATTCGGTAGCGGCATGCACCCCGACGAGCCCACCATCAGCACCGCCCTCGTCCGGCGTCTCGTGCGCACGCAGTTCCCCCAGTGGGCCGCACTCCCGGTCACGCCGCTCGCGTCGGGCGGCACGGTCAACGCCGTCCACCGCCTCGGTGACGACTTCACCGTCCGCCTCCCCCGGACCGCCGGGGGCGCCGCGGACGTCGCGAAGGAGGAGCGGCTGCCGGCGACGCTCGATGGCTTGCCGGTGGCGGTCCCGGTCGTCGCCGGGATCGGCGAACCCGGCGAGGGCTACCCGTGGCCGTGGGCGGTGCACGAGTGGCTCGACGGCGAGCCCGCGGTCGAAGGCCACCCATTCGCTCCGGAGGCACTGGCGGAGTTCGTCCTAGCCCTGCGGACGACGAAGGCCGACGGTCCCCCGGCCTACCGCGGCGGTCCCTTGGCGCTCCTCGACCACGCGACCCGCGACGCCGTGGAGGCCTTGCGCCACACCGACGAGCCGTTCGACGCCTCAGCCGCCCTCACGGTGTGGTCCGAGGCCCTGGAAGCACCCTCCGACACGAACTGCTGGGTCCACGGAGACCTGATGCCCAGCAACCTGCTGGTCCACAATGGACACCTCACGGCCGTCCTCGACTGGGCCACCGCGGGCCTCGGCGACCCGGCCTGCGACCTGATCCCGGCGTGGAACCTGCTCACCGAGGCCACGCGCCCGGCCTTCCGCGACGCCGTCGGCGCCGACGACGCGGCCTGGGCACGCGGCCGCGGCCGCGCGCTGTCGATGGCCGTGATCCAGCTCCCCTACTACCGCCACACGAACGCCGTCATCTCCGCCAACGCCCGCTACGTCCTCGCCGAACTCGGCTGCGGTCCAAAGCCGTGAAGGCCTCCTTACCGGCCATAAGAGCCGGTAAGGAGGGGCGGATTCACGCAGTGGTTGCAACACCTGGTGTTTGTTGATCTGACAGTAGCTTCGTGAGGGCCTCGGTTGGTGTCCGCCAGCCGAGGGTCTCCCGAGGCCGCCCGTTCAGCTCCTCCGCCACCCGCACCAGATCATCCGCGCTGTGCTGGGACAGGTCGGTGCCTTTGGGAAAGTACTGCCGGAGCAGACCGTTGGTGTTCTCGTTGCTGCCGCGCTGCCAGGGCGAATGCGGATCGCAGAAGTAGATCTGCAACCCCGTGTCCAGGGTGATCTTCCGGTGATGGGCCATTTCTTTGCCCTGATCCCAGGTCAGCGAGCCCAGCAGCAGCGGCGGCAACGTCTGGATCATCTCGGTCATCGCCGCGGCGACGGTGGCTGCGTCCCGCCCGTGGGGCAGGTGCAGCAGCATCACGAACCGGGTCGAGCGTTCCACCAGCGTCCCGATCGCGGACCGATTGTCCTTGCCCAGGATCAGGTCGCCTTCCCAATGCCCCGGGACCGTCCGGTCGGCGGCCTCGGCCGAGCCGCTCGGAAATGTTGACCATGTCTTGGATCCCGCCCGACGGGCGTTCCCGCCGGGTTTGGGCCTGCCGCCGCGGCATCCGCAACGCCCGCCCGGTCCGCAGTGCCGCGGTCAGTTCCCGGCGCAACGCGCCCCGGCCCTGCACATACAGCGACTGATAGATCGTCTCGTGCGACACCCGCATCTCCGGCCGGTCGGGAAAGTCCAGCACCAGTCTCTCGGAGATCTGCCGCGGCGACCACTTCCGGGTCAGCCCGTCCTGCACCGCCGCCCGCAACGCCGGATCGGCGCGCAGCTTCGCCGGTTTGGGTCGTTTCGCGCGTTCCTCGGCCGCGTGCTGGGCACTGCTGGCCCGGTAGTGGCCGGTCAGGCCGGTGTTGCGGGCCAGCTCCCGTGACACTGTCGAGGCCGGCCGGTCGATCGTTCTGCCGATGGCGCGTGGGCCGTGACCTGCGGCTTTCAGACAGGCGATCTCTTCCCGCTCGGCGATGGTCAGCCGGACCGGCCCGGGCTGGTGGGGTGCGTTGCTGATCACCCCGCCAGCTTGGCGGAACAGCCGCCCGCCTGTGGCGGGGGCGAAACCGGCCGCTTGCGCGGCCGGTTTCGCGGTCAGGCCTGCCCGGATCTGCTGCCAGAACAGCAGCTGCGCCGAGCGTGGTAGCCACCGATGGGTTCGTACCCGTGTCATCGCAGTTCCACCCTTCGCTGGGCGGTGTTGCAACGACTCCATGACTCCGAGAGGCCTTCACGGCTTTCCGGGGCTTGCGGGGGTGCAGGTCAGCTCGGGAGGAGGGCCGGGGCCGTGAGGCGGCTGGCGTTCGCCGCCTCGTCGTCCGGTGCTTCCTGCGCCGTGCGCTCCGCCTCGACGCGGGCGAGGTAGTTCGTCACCTCGCGGGACCGGCGGTGCTCGTCCCAGCCCAGCAGCGGGGCCATCAGCTCCGCGACCCACGGGGCCGCCGTGACGCCGCGGTCGCGTTCCTCGATGGAGATCCGCGTGCGGCGGGTGAGGACGTCCTCCAGGTGCAGCGCGCCCTCGTGCGAGACCGCGTACACCACCTCCGCCTTCAGGTACTCGGACGCGCCCGGCAAGGGCGCACCCAGCTCCGGGCGCTCCGCGATCGACGTCAGGACGTCCTCGATCGCCGAGCCGTAGCGGCCCAGCAGGTGCTCGATCCGCGCCACCGGCAGGCCCGCCCGCGACGCCAGCGCGAACCGGCCGTCCCACAGCTCGTGGTAACCCGCCGCGCCGACGATCGGCAGCCGGTCGGTCCACGACGGCGGCGTCGGGCGACCGACCTCCTCGACCGCGACGTCGACGGCGTCCGCGGCCATCACCCGGTAGGTCGTGTACTTGCCGCCGGCCACGATCACCAGGCCCGGCACCGGGTGCGCCACCGCGTGCTCCCGCGACAGCTTCGTCGTCGCGGCCGCCTTCGCCGCCAGCAGCGGGCGAAGACCGGCGTAGACGCCTTCGATGTCGTCGTGCGTGACCGGCGTGCGCAGCACGGCGTTGAGGTGCTCCAGCACGTAGTCGACGTCCGCGCGGCTCGCCGCCGGGTGCTCGCGGTCGAGGTCCCACTCGGTGTCGGTGGTGCCGACGAGCCAGTGCTTGCCCCACGGGATCACGAACAGCACGCTCTTCTCGGTGCGCAGGATCAACCCGGTGTCGAGGTCGATCTTCTCCCGCGGCACCACGAGGTGCACGCCCTTCGACGCGCGCACGGTGAACGGCGCGGGGATCCCGGCCGCCTCGGACATGTCGTCGCTCCACACGCCGGTGGCGGCGATGACGGTACGAGCGCGCACCTCGATCTCGGCGCCGCTCTCGCGGTCCACGACCTTCGCGCCGACGACCCGCTCGCCGTCACGCAGCAACGACGTCACCCGCGCCCGCGTCAGCACCGAAGCGCCCTGCTCGGCGGCGGTCCGCGCGATGGTCATCGTGTGGCGCGCGTCGTCGACCTGGGCGTCGTAGTACTGGATCGCGCCGACCAGGGCGTCGTCGGCCAGGGCCGGCGCCACCTTGAACGCGCCACGCTTGGACAGGTGCCGGTGCCGCGGCAGCGCGCGGGCCCCGCCGAGCGTGTCGTACAGCGTGACGCCGGCGCCGATGTACCCGCGCTCCCACACCCGGTGCGTCAGCGGCACCAGGAACTTCACCGGCCGGACCAGGTGCGGCGCCAGGGTCTGCAGCAGCAGGCCGCGTTCCTTGAGCGCCTCGCGCACCAGCTTGAAGTCCAGCTGCTCCAGGTAACGCAGGCCACCGTGGATCAGCTTGGACGACCGGCTGGACGTCCCGGCGGCGAAGTCCCGCGCCTCGACGAGCGCGACGGACAGCCCGCGCGACGCCGCGTCGAGCGCGACACCCGCGCCGGTCACGCCCCCGCCGACGACGAGCACGTCGACCTCTTCGCGGGCCAGCTTGCGCAGCGTTTCCGCGCGGTACACCGGGGAAAGCGGTGTCGTGGTGTTCCTCTTCATCTTGTCCTCACTCCACATCTACCCAGTCGAGCGTCCGGCCGACGGCCTTCTGCCAGCCCGCGTAGCCCTCCGCGCGCTGGTCGTCCGTCCACGACGGCTCCCAGCGCTTGTCCTCGTTCCAGTTCTGCTCCAGCTCGTCGGCCGACCGCCAGAAACCGACGGCCAGCCCGGCCGCGTAGGCGGCGCCGAGCGCGGTGGTCTCGGCGACGACCGGCTTCGACACCGGCACGCCGAGGATGTCCGCCTGCAGCTGCATGCACAGCTCGTTCGCGGTGACGCCACCGTCCACTCGCAACACGTCGAGCGTGACGCCGGAGTCGTTCTGCATCGCGTCGACGACGTCGCGGGTCTGGTAGCAGATCGCTTCCAGCGTCGCCCGGGCGATGTGCGCGTTGGTCGTCGCGCGGGTCAGGCCGACGATCGCGCCGCGCGCGTCCGAACGCCAGTAGGGCGCGAAGAGCCCCGAGAACGCCGGGACGAAGTAGACGCCGCCGTTGTCCTCGACCTGGCGGGCCAGGCTTTCGCTCTGCGCCGCGCCGCTGATGATGCCCAGCTGGTCGCGCAGCCACTGCACGGCCGAGCCGGTGACGGCGATCGAGCCCTCCAGCGCGTACACCGGCTTCTCGTCGCCGAACTGGTAGCACAGGGTTGTGAGCAGACCGTGCTTCGAGCGGACCAGCTCGTGGCCGGTGTTGAGCAGCAGGAAGTTGCCGGTGCCGTAGGTGTTCTTGGCCTCGCCGGGCCGGAAGCAGACCTGCCCGACGGTGGCCGCCTGCTGGTCGCCGAGCACGCCGGCGATCGGGATCTCGCCGCCGAACGGGCCGTCCGCGCGGGTCGTGCCGAAGAAACCCGGGTTCGACGACGGCCGGATCTTCGGCAGCATCCGGCGCGGGACGTCGAAGAACGACAGCAGTTCGTCGTCCCAGTCGAGGGTTTCGAGGTCCATCAGCATGGTGCGCGACGCGTTGGTCGGGTCGGTGACGTGGACGCCGCCGTCCGGGCCGCCGGTGAGGTTCCAGATGAGCCACGAGTCGGTGGTGCCGAAGAGCGCGTCACCCGCTTCGGCGGCTTCGCGGACGCCGTCGACGTTTTCGAGGATCCACTGCAGCTTGCCGCCGGAGAAGTACGTCGCGGGCGGGAGGCCGGCCTTGCGGCGGATGACGTCGCCCTTGCCGGAGCGTTCCAGCGCCGAGGCGATCCGGTCGGTGCGGGTGTCCTGCCAGACGATCGCGTGGCCGTACGGGCGGCCGGTGCGGCGGTTCCACACGACGGTGGTCTCGCGCTGGTTGGTGATGCCGAGCGAGGCCAGGTCGCCCGCGGTGAGGTTGGCCTTGTTGAGCGCGGTGGCGATGACCGAGCGGGTGCGCTCCCAGATCTCGGTGGCGTCGTGCTCGACCCAGCCGGGCTTGGGCAGGATCTGCTCGTGCTCCAGCTGGTGGCGGGCGATCTCGTTGCCGCCGTGGTCGAAGATCATGAAGCGGGTGCTGGTGGTGCCCTGGTCTACGGCGCCGACGAAGTCAGGCATGGTGTTCCCCTTCTCAGGCAGCGGGCTCGAGGTCCTTGGCGGACACGGTGTCGAACTGGTCCGTCGGGAGGAACCGCTCGATCAGGTACTTGTAGATCGCGCCGCCGATGACCGCGCCGATCACCGGTGCCACGATCGGGATCCACCAATAGGGGAAGCCGTACTGATCGGTGAACGCCGTGTCGTAGCCGGTGAGCCAGGACGCCAGCCGGGGACCGAAGTCGCGGGCGGGGTTGATCGCGTAGCCGGCGTCGGTGCCCCAGGCCATCCCGATGGCCACGACCAGGAAGCCGATGACGACCGGGGCCAGGTTCGCGCCGGGCGAGGTGTTGCGCAGGTCGGTGATGGCGAAGATGACCAGGGCGAGGATCGCGGTGCCGATGATCTGGTCACGGAAGGCGCCCCAGTCACCCACCGGGAGCGTGCCGTTGCCCGGCAGGGTGGAGAACACCCCCTGGGTCTTGATCGTCAGGCCGGGGTCCTTGGCGGTGAGGACCTCGGTGTAGTTCCAGCGCACCAGCATGGCGGCGACGAACGCGCCGGCGGTCTGCGCGAGGGCGTAGGGGGCGACCTTGCGCCAGGAGAACCCCTTGAACACGGCGAGGGCGACGGTGATGGCCGGGTTGAGGTGCGCGCCACTCACCCGTGAAGCGACGTAGACACCGAGCGTGACGCCGATGCCCCACGCCCAGGCGATGCTGTCGTGGTCCCCGATGCCCGCGGCGGCGACCTGCGCCACCACCCCGCACCCGAACAGGATGAGGATCATCGTCCCCACGAACTCCGCGGCCATTTCGCCGCCGAGTCCACGGGCCTTGAGGTTTCGCACCATTGCTTCCTCCACAAAGGACCAGTTCCCCCTGGTTCGTCCAGCCAAGCCCGCCCGTCACAGCGGGTCAACGGCGGCCGGTCGGCATTGTCGAACGGGCGAAGACGATGTTCGACATTGTCGAATCGGGGCCGGTCGGGCTAGGGTCGCTGGCGTGCCGGGTCCCATCCAGTCCATCGAGCGCGCGGCCGCGATCCTGCGGCTGCTGGCGCGGGGCTCGGGCCGTCTCGGCGTCGGCGAGATCGCCGAATCCCTCGAACTGGCCAAGGGCACGGCGCACGGCATCCTGCGGACGCTGCAGGGTGTCGGGTTCGTCGAGCAGGACCGCGACACGGGCAAGTACCAGCTCGGCGCCACGCTGCTGCACCTGGGCACGAGCTACCTCGACGTCAACGAGCTGCGCTCCCGCGCGATCAACTGGGCCGACGCGCTGGCGTCCCGCAGCGGCGAGGCCGTCCGTATCGGCGCGCCGCTGGAGGGCCGGGTCCTGGTCGTGCACCACGTGTTCCGCCCGGACGACAGCCTGCAGACCCTGGACGTCGGCACGCTGCTGCCGCTGCACGCGACGTCGCTCGGCAAGGTCCTGCTGGCCTACGACACGACGCTGAAGGCCACCACGGAGGCGTACACGCGCCGCACGCTGGTCACCCAGACGGCGATCAAGCGCGAGTGCGCGAAGGTCCGCGAGGCGGGCTGGGCGGCGGAGAACGGCGAGATGATCTCGGACGAGGCGGGCATCGCCGCCCCGATCCGCGGCCACGGCGGCATCGTGGTCGGCGCGATCGGCGTGTCGGGCGCGGCGGACCGCATCTGCGAGCCCGACGGCAGCCCCGCCCCCCGCCTGCTGGGCCACGTCCGCGACGCGGCCCGCGCGGTGTCCCGCGACCTGGGCGCGTCCCGATGGTGACCCGGCCACCGCGCCGTGACGGCGCCCGGGACCGCCACGCCCCACACGCCCCGCCGAAAGCCGTGAAGGCCTCCTTACCGGCTCTTACCGCCGGTAAGGAGGCCTTCACGGCTTTACCTGCGGGCCCGCGCGGCCACTCGATCGTGAAGGAGGTGCGTCCGTGGTCCAGCGGTACGTGATGTCCATCGACCAGGGCACCACCTCCACCCGGTGCATCCTGTTCGACGCCCGCGGCCGGCTCGTGTCGGTCGTGCAGCGGGAGCACCAGCAGCACTTCCCCCGGCCCGGCTGGGTCGAGCACGACGCCACCGAGATCTGGCGCAACGTGTCCCGGATCGTCCCGCAGGCCCTCGCCGACGCCGGGGCGACCGCGGACCAGGTCGTCGGCCTGGGCATCGCCAACCAGCGCGAGACCACCGTCGTGTGGGACCGGCGCACCGGCAACCCCGTCGGGCGCGCGATCGTCTGGCAGGACACCCGCACCGACGCCATGCTCGACCAGCTCGCCCGCGAGCCCGGCGCGGACCGCGTCCGGCAGCTGTGCGGCCTCCCCCTGGCCACCTACTTCTCGGCGCCCCGCATCCGCTGGCTCCTGGACCGCACCCCCGGCCTGCGCGAACGCGCCGAGCGCGGCGACGTCCTCTTCGGCACCATCGAAAGCTGGCTCATCTGGAACCTCACCGGCGGCGCCGAGGGCGGCGTGCACGTCACCGACGTCACCAACGCCTCGCGCACCATGCTGATGAACCTGCGCACGCTGAACTGGGACGTCGAGCTGCTCGACTTCTTCGACGTCCCGCGCGCGATGCTGCCGGAGATCCGCTCCTCGACCGAGGTGTACGGCACCACCAGCCGCGTCGTGCCCGGCATCCGGATCGCCGCCGCGCTCGGCGACCAGCAGGCCGCGCTGTTCGGTCAGACCTGCTTCGCGCCCGGCGAGGCGAAGTGCACCTACGGCACGGGCAGCTTCCTGCTGCTCAACACCGGCCCGACGCCGGTGCTGTCCACCCACGGCATGCTCACCACCGTCGGCTTCAAGATCGGCGACGAGCCCGCCGTGTACGCGCTGGAAGGTTCGATCGCCGTCACCGGGTCGCTGGTGCAGTGGTTCCGCGACGGCCTCGAGCTGATCGGCAGCGCGCCGGAGATCGAGACCCTGGCGCGGACGGTCGAGGACAACGGCGGCTGCTACATCGTCCCCGCGTTCTCCGGGCTCTTCGCGCCGCACTGGCACAGCGAGGCGCGCGGCGTGATCGCCGGGCTGACGTCGTACATCACCAAGGGCCACCTCGCGCGGGCGGTGCTGGAGGCCACCGGCTGGCAGACCCGCGAGGTCGTCGACGCGATGAACGCCGACTCCGGCCTGGCGCTGAAGACGCTCAAGGTCGACGGCGGGATGACCGCGGACAACCTGCTCATGCAGTTCGTCGCCGACGTCCTCGACGTCCCGGTCGTCCGGCCGATGGTGGCCGAGACGGTGTCGCTCGGCGCGGCCTACGCGGCGGGCCTGTCGGTCGGGTACTGGCCGGACCTGGAGGGCCTGCGGCGCAACTGGCACCGGGCCGGGCAGTGGCTGCCGGCGATGGACCCGGCGCGGCGCACCACCGAGTACGGGCACTGGCGCCAGGCCGTCGAGCTGACGTTCGGCTGGATGCGCCCCGGCCCGGCCGCCGTCGCGCCCGGCTCGGACCTGGTCGAGGTCCTGCTGGCCGACCACCGCCGGTTCGAGCAGCTGTTCCGCGACCTGCGCAACACCGAGGCCGACCGCCCGGCCCTGGTCGCCGAGCTGGCGGCGCTGCTGGTCGCCCACGCGACGGCGACCGAGCGCATCGTCCGCCCGGAAGCACCCGGCGAGCTGTTCGCCGACGACCTCCTGGCCGCCCTCGACCCCGACGACGTCGAGAAGGCGTTGCAGCGCCTGGAGAATCTCGTCGACACCCACGTCCGCGGCGAAGAACGCGGGCTGCTGAACGACCTGCGCGCCACGATGTCCACATCGGACCGGACGGCACTGGGCCGGGCGTTCGCCGCGGAACGCCACCGCCAGCTGGACCTGGGCAGCGGCGACCCGGCCTACATCCGCGACCTGGGCGACCGCCTGCGGCTCTAACCCGCCTCCAGGACGAAGAACAGGAAGGTCGGGAAGGTGTCCAGGATCGGGAAGTCGTCGGGATACACCTCCCGCGCCTCCGGCGTGGGGTGCGGCTCGTGGATGACGGAGATCCTGAAACCGGCCTCGGTGAAGGCGTCGGTCATCGCGTGCAGTGGCTTGTTCCAGAACGTCATCCTGCAGGGCCGGCCCTGCAGCACGAACTCGTCGGTCCAGGTGTAGCGCTCGAAGTAGTCGGGCCGGGGACCTTCCGCGCGGTGCGTGAGGTTGACCATCATCGGGTGGTTGACCGACGCGATGAGCCGCCCGCCGGTGCGCAGCACGCGGTGCAGCTCGGCCAGCGTCGGCTTCCAGTCCTCCAGGTAGTGCAGCACCAGGGACGCCATGACGTCGTCGAACGCGGCGTCGGGGAAGGGCAGCGGGTCGGCCAGGTCGGCGACGCGCAGGTCCGCGTCGCCACCGAGCCGTTGCCGCGCCTGCTCGACCATCCCGGCGCTCTGGTCGAAGCCGGACACGACGGCACCCCGGTCGCGCAACGCCACGAACAGCGGGCCCGAGCCGCAGCCGGCGTCGAGGATCCGCCGGCCGGTCACGTCACCGGCGAGCGCCAGGGCCGCCGGGCGTTCGTAGCAGGCGTTCATCAGGCTGGTCTCGTTCTCGGCCGTGTAGGCCTCGGCGAAACCGTCGTATTCACTCGTTTCCCGAGCCATGCGGCCCATCGTGGCACGACTCGTTCAGAAGTGGCCGCGGATCGCCGCCGTCAGGCCGGGATTCCCTCCGGTACCGAGCTGCCCAGCCGAGCGCGCACGCGGGCCGCGAAGAGGTCGTAGCGCGTCGCCATCCGGGCGGTGGGACGGCGGATCGGCTCGTGCTCGGACACCGGGCCGAACTCCTCGCCGTCGCGGAACTGTTCGCGGGTGAGGTCGAGTTCCAGG
The DNA here is from genome assembly GCF_035975215.1 of Amycolatopsis sp. NBC_01307. Taxonomy (NCBI): domain Bacteria; kingdom Bacillati; phylum Actinomycetota; class Actinomycetes; order Pseudonocardiales; family Pseudonocardiaceae; genus Amycolatopsis; species Amycolatopsis sp. NBC_01307. The sequence continues at coordinate 4,066,292 of NZ_CP108403.1, forward strand.
CCGCTGGGCAGGCGGTTCCAGTAGTGCAGGCCGGCGCGTTCGCCGTCGGGCCGGAACACCTCCGAGCAGAGCAGGACGCCGCCGAGGAGGACCTCCAGCTCGGTCAACGACCACACAGCAGTCATCCGTCCTCCGGCTCGCGTCACCTCAACAGTAGCGACCGAACCCAATGTAACGAAACGATAACGGCGGAATCGCGGTTTGAACCACCCTCGACTTCTGGCCGTTTCAGCCAATGCCGGAACCAGTGACACCGGACGCGGTCCCCGACAACCGCGTGCGGTGCCACTCCCCCGGGTTCCGCGCGTTCTCCCAGCCGGGCACGCAGCTTTGTTCGCCGTGCCCGGAAAACCTAACGAGGTGAACAACTCCATGTCCCGATCCCCCGCCACGGGCCGGCACCGCGTCTCCCGCAGAACGAAGATCGCCACCGGCGGTCTCGCTCTCGCGATCGCCGTCGGCGGCATCGTCGTCGCGACCACCGCCGGCAAGACCGGTGAAGCCAGCGCCGACCCCGCCGACCCGTCGTTCTTCCTGGACATCGCGAAGGTCCCGGCCGGCAACTTCGTGAACAAGGCGCTGCAGCAGAAAGGCGCGCGCGGCACGTTCACGGTGAACTGCGGCCGCAACGAAAACGGCCACTTCAACCCCGACAACTTCATCGCCCAGCCGGGCGTGCGCAACGGTGCCCAGCACCTGCACGACTACGTCGGCAACCTCTCCACCAACGCCGACTCGAACAACAAGAGCCTGTCGAAGGCCGGTACCACCTGCAAGAACGGCGACAAGTCCGCCTACTACTGGCCGGTTGTCCGCATCGACACCGGTGAGGACGAGGAAGCCGAGGCGAACCCGCCGGCCAGCGTGCCGGCGAGCGATCGCGCCGGTGCGGCCAAGGACAACGCGTCCACGCAGGTCGACTGCCCGGACGTCGCGAGCCAGCTGCCCGAAGACGTCCCCGACCAGGCGATGGACGAGGTCAACAACAACCTCACCCAGATCGACCAGCAGATCGACGAGGCGAACAAGCGGATCGCCAAGGGTGACCTCAAGACGCCGCAGGACGTCCAGAACGCCGTCGTCGGCCCGCTCAAGGACAAGCGGACCGCGGTGCTGAACCGGATCGCCACGGCGATCGGGCGCAACGCGGCCAAGCCGACCAACCTCGGCGGGCTCGCCGCGTGCGCGCTCAAGCAGGGCGGCCAGGGCGGTCTCGACAACGGCGGCCAGGCCAGCAACGGCGACAAGAACGCGTCGGCCGGCCAGAAGCAGCAGAAGCAGACCGACGGCGCGGCCGCGGAACTGCCCGGTGTGAACGACCAGAACGAGGTCGCCGGCAACGACGGCGAGATCCAGCGCGTCCAGTCCGCGACCATCACGTTCACCAGCGGTGGCGCGCGGAAGGTCGTCGCGATGCCGCAGTTCCTGCGCATCCTCTACGGGGACGCGAAGCAGAGCACCAACGGCCCGGCCAACGCCAAGCCGAGCTGGACCTGCACCGGGTTCGAGGACCGGCTGACCGACCACTACCCGATCTGCCCGGCCAACAGCAAGGTCGAGCGGATCCACGCCTTCCCGAACTGCTGGGACGGCAAGAACATCGACAGCACGAACCACCGCACGCACATCGTGTTCGCCGACCAGCAGGGCAAGTGCCCGCAGGGCTTCAAGAACGTGCCGCAGCTGGTGATCAAGCTCGTCTACAACATCCCGCACGACATCCAGGTCAAGGGTCAGTACAAAGTGGACGCTTTCCCGCAGGAGAGCCACAACCCCCGCTCGGACCACGACGACTTCGCCAACGTCATGGGCCAGTGCCTGATGAACCAGGTCGTCAAGTGCATCAACAGCGGCCACCGCTGCTCGCAATAACGACTGTCCGTGAATGCCACATTGAGGGACACTACGTCCCTCAATGTGGCATTCACGGCTTTCGGGGCTACGAGGCCGCGCGGCGCTTCGTCCAGATGTCGTAGGCCACCGCGGCCAGCAGGACGACGCCCTTCACCAGCATCACCCGCTCGCTCGGCGCGCCGATCAACGACATGCCGTTGTTGATGACCGCCATGATCAGGCCGCCGGTGATCGCGCCGACCACCTTGCCGACGCCGCCCTGCACCGCCGCGCCGCCGATGAACGCCGCCGCGATCGCGTCCAGCTCGAAGTTGACGCCCGCCGTCGGGCCGGCCTGGTTGAGGCGGCCGGCGAAGATGATCCCGGCCAGGGCCGCCAGCACGCCCATGTTGACGAAGATCCAGAACGTCACCGACTTGACCTTGACGCCCGAGAGCGTCGCGGCCTGCAGGTTGCCACCGATGGCGTAGATGTGCCGGCCGAACACCGACTTGCCTGCCACCAGCGAGTAGCCGAGCACCAGCGCCGCCAGCAGGATCAGCACCCACGGCAGGTTCTTGAACCGGGCCAGCTGCACCACCAGCGCGAGCACGATCACCGCGACACCGGCGATCTTCAGCACGAAGATCGCGAACGGGTCGACGTCCTGGCCGTAGCCCAGCCGGGCCGAGCGCTTGCGCCACTGGGTGAACGCGATCCCGGCGACGGCCGCGACCCCGGCGAGCAGCGACACCAGGTCGGCGCCGCCGAGCGGGCCGAGGGCGATGTTGCCCAGGTAGCCGTCGGTGAAGCCGTTCGACAACGTGCGGATCGCGTCCGGGAACGGGCCGATGCCCTGGTTGCCCAGCACCGTCAGGGTCAGCGCGCGGAACACGAGCATCCCCGCCAGCGTCACGATGAACGCCGGGATCCCGAAGTAGGCGACCCAGTAGCCCTGCCAGGCGCCGATCACGGCGCCGACGACGAGCGTGATCAGCACCGCGAGGAACCACGGCAGGTGCCAGTTCACCATCAGCACCGCCGACACCGCGCCGGTCATCGCGACCGCCGACCCGGCCGACAGGTCGATGTGCCCGGAGATGATCACCAGGATCATCCCGATCGCGAGGATCAGCACGTAGGAGTTCTGCACGATGATGTTGGAGATGTTCTGCGGCTCCAGCAGCGCACCACCGGTGAGCACCTCGAACAGCACCACGATCAGCGCGAACGCGACGTAGATGCCGCTCTGGCGCGGGTTGATCGAGATCCGCCGGGCGGAGTGCTCGACCGGGGGCGCGTCGGGCCGCGCTTCGGTCGTGGTCATTCCCGTTCCTTCGTCATGTAGTGCATGAGCAGTTCCTGGGTGGCTTGTTCACGGGTCGCCTGGCCGGTGATCCGCCCGGCCGACAGCGCGTAGATCCGGTCGCAGAGCCCGAGCAGCTCCGGCAGCTCGGAGGAGATGACCAGCACGGCCTTCCCCTGCGCGGCCAGTTCGTTGATGATCGAGTAGATCTCGAACTTCGCGCCGACGTCGATGCCGCGGGTCGGCTCGTCGAGGATCAGCACGTCCGGGTCGGTGAAGATCCACTTGGCCAGCACGACCTTCTGCTGGTTGCCGCCGGAGAGCTTCCCGGTCACGCTCTGCACGGTCGGCGCCTTGATCCGCAGGTCCCGGCGGAACCCGTTGGCCGTGTCGTGCTCGGCGTGCTCGTTGACCCAGCCCCGCTTGGCCAGCTTGCCCAGCCCCGCCGCGGACACGTTGCGCTGGACGTCCTCGATGAGGTTGAGCCCGTAGCGCTTGCGGTCCTCGGTGGCGTAGGCGATGCCGTGGCGGACGGCGTCGCGCACCGTCCGGACGTCGATCTCCTCGCCGTGCTTGAACACCCGCCCCGAGATGTCCTTGCCGTACGAGCGGCCGAACACGCTCATCGCGAGCTCGGTGCGTCCGGCGCCCATCAGCCCGGCCAGCCCGACGACCTCGCCGCGGCGCAGGCTGAGGTTCGCGTGGTCGACGACCACCCGGCCCGCCTGCGTCGGGCTGTGCACCGTCCAGTCCTCGATCCGCAGCACCTCGTCGCCGATGTCCGGCTCCCGGGGCGGGAACCGGTGCTCGAGATCGCGCCCGACCATGCCGGTGATGATGCGTTCCTCGGTCAGGCCGGCCGCGTCGAGGGTGTCGATGGTGCGCCCGTCCCGCAGGATCGTGACGGTGTCGGCGATCGCGGTCACCTCGCCGAGCTTGTGCGAGATGATCACGCACGTGACGCCGTCGGCCCGCAGTTCGCGCAGCAGCTCCAGCAAGTGCGCCGAATCCTCGTCGTTGAGCGCCGCGGTCGGCTCGTCGAGGATCAGCAACCGGACCTCTTTGGACAGTGCCTTGGCGATCTCGACGAGCTGCTGCTTGCCGACGCCGAGGTCCCGCACCGGCGTCACGGGGGCCTCCACGAGGCCGACGCGCTTCAGGAGCGCGTCGGCCTCGTGGTTGGTGCGGTTCCAGTCGATCCAGCCCCGCTTGTTCCGTTCGTTGCCGAGAAAGATGTTCTCCGCGATCGAAAGCTGCCCGCACAGCGCGAGCTCCTGGTGGATGATGACGATTCCGCGCCGCTCACTGTCGCGCACCGAACCGAACTCACACCGCTGCCCGTCGAAGTGGATCTCGCCGTCGTACGTCCCGTGCGGGTAGACGCCGGAAAGCACCTTCATCAAGGTGGACTTCCCGGCACCGTTCTCCCCGCAGATCGCGTGGATCTCGCCGCTGTTCACCGACAGCGTGACGTCCGACAGCGCCTTCACCCCGGGGAAGGTCTTGGTGATCCCGCGCATGCCGAGCAGTTCGGTCATTTCAGCTGACCTGCCGTGTAGTAGCCGGAGTCGACGAGCTCCTTCTGGTAGTTCGCCTTGTCCACGGTCACCGGCTGCAGCAGGAACGACGGCACGACCTTCTTGCCGTTGTCGTAGTCGGTGGTGTTGTTGACCTCGGGCTTGCCGCCCTTGAGCGCGGCGTCGGCCATCTTCACCGTGGTGTCGGCGAGGATGCGGGTGTCCTTGAAGATCGTCGAGTACTGCTCGCCGGCGATGATGGACTTGACCGACGCGACCTCGGCGTCCTGCCCGGTGACCACCGGGTACGGCTGGCCGGCGGAGCCGTAGCCGTTGCTCTTCAGCGCCGAGAGGATGCCGATCGACAGGCCGTCGTACGGCGAGAGGACACCGGAAACCTTGGCGCCGCCGGTGTAGGTCGAGGTGAGCAGGTTCTCCATGCGCTGCTGCGCGGTGGCCGGGTCCCAGCGCAGGATCGCCGCGCGGGCGAAGTCGGTCTGGCCGCTCTTGACGACGAGCTTGCCGCTGTCGATCAGCGGCTTGAGCACGAACATCGCGCCGTTGAAGAAGAACGTCGCGTTGTTGTCGTCGGGCGAGCCGGCGAACAGTTCGACGTTGAACGGACCGGCGCCGGTGCCGAGGCCCTTGACCAGCGAGTTCGCCTGGTCGACGCCGACCTTGAAGTTGTCGAAGGTGGCGTAGTAGTCGACGTTCGGCGAGTTGCGGATCAGCCGGTCGTAGGCGATCACCGGGATCTTCTTGTCGGCGGCCTCCTGCAGCTGCGTGGTGATCGCGGTGCCGTCGATCGAGGCGATGACCAGGAGCTTGGCGCCCTTGGTGATCTGGTTCTCGATCTGGTTGACCTGCGTCGGGATGTCGTTCTCGGCGTACTGCAGGTCGACCTTGTAGCCGAGCTTCTCCAGCGCGGCCTTGATGTTGTCACCGTCGTGGATCCAGCGTTCCGACGACTTCGTCGGCATGGTGACGCCGACCAGGCCGCCCGCCGCGCCACCGGCACTGGCGGCCGGTGCCTGGTCGGCGGTCTTCTGGCTCGAACCGCACGCCGAGAGCGTGAGCACGAGCCCCGCGGCGGCGATCCCCGCCATTGTTCTGGTGAACTTCATTGTTCCTCTTCCTTTCTCAGAAGCCTTTTCAGAAGCCTTGAGCCAGCCGGTAGTACGCCTGGTTCCAGCGAATGCGGTCCGCGAAGCCGTGCGGAGTGGTGTCCTTGTCGATCACGAGCAGCTCGACGCCGAGCAGGTTCGCGAAGTCGCGCAGCGTCTCGGTGCCCACGGCCTGGGTGAGCACGGTGTGGTGCGGGCCGCCCGCGGTGATCCACGACTCCGCGGACGTCGCCAGGGTCGGCGCGGGCTGCCACACCGCCCGCGCGACCGGCAGGTTCGGCAGCGGCTCGTCGGGCGGGACGACGTCGATCTCGTTGGCCACCAGGCGGAACCGGTCGCCGACGTCGACCAGGCCGAGGGTGACGCCGGGCCCGGGGGCGGCGTCGAACACCAGCCGGACCGGGTCCTCGCGGCCGCCGATGCCCAGCGGGTGGATCTCGCACGACGGCGTCGCCGCGGCGATGCTGGGACAGACTTCCAGCATGTGCGCGCCGAGGATCTTCGGCGTGCCCGGCCCGAAGTGGTAGGTGTAGTCCTCCATGAACGACGTCCCGCGCCCGGTGCCGGTGCCCATCGCCTTGACCGCGGCGAGCAGCGCGGACGTCTTCCAGTCGCCTTCGCCGCCGAAGCCGTAACCGTCGGCCATCAGCCGCTGGACCGCCAGGCCCGGCAGCTGCCGGAGGCCGCCGAGGTCCTCGAAGTTCGTCGTGAACGCGCCGAACCCGCCGTCGTCGAGGAACTTCCGCAGCCCGGCCTCGATCTTCGCCGCGTACCGCAGCGACTCGTGCCGCGCTCCCCCGGCGGCCAGCTCCGGGACGATGGCGTAGTCCTCGGCGTACCGCTCCAGCAGATCGTCCACTGTGTCCTTTTCGGACACGCCGTCGACCAGCTCGACCAGGTCGTTGACGCCGTAGGTGTTGACCGAGACGCCGAACCGCAGCTCGGCCTCGACCTTGTCCCCCTCGGTGACCGCGACGTCGCGCATGTTGTCGCCGAAGCGGGCCAGGCGCAGGTTCCGCAGGTGGCCGGCGCCGATCGCGGCGCGCGCCCACGCGTCGATCCGGGCGACGACGACCGGGTCGGTGACGTGCCCGGTCACGGTCTTGCGCGGGATGCCGAGCCGGGTCTGGATGAACCCGAACTCGCGGTCGCCGTGCGCGGCCTGGTTGAGGTTCATGAAGTCCATGTCGATCGTGGACCACGGGAGCGCCTCGTTGAGCTGGGTGTGCAGGTGCAGCAACGGCTTGCGCAGCGCGTCCAGCCCGGTGATCCACATCTTCGCCGGCGAGAACGTGTGCATCCAGGCGATCACGCCGACGCACGCGGCGTCGGCGTTCGCCTCCTGCAGCACCCGGCGAATCGACGACGCCTCGGTCAGCACCGGCTTGCCGACGATCTCGGCCGGCAGCCCGCCGGCGCCCGCCAGGAGCTGCTGGATGCGCAGGGACTGGCCGGCGACCTGCTCGAGGGTCTCCTCGCCGTAGAGGGCCTGGCTCCCGGTCAGGAACCAGAGCTGCGGTTTGGCCGCGGAAGTCATCGTTCTCCTCATCGAGATCATTGCTGGCCGTAGACGTTCTGGTACCGGGCGTAGAGCCGGTCGACGTCCTCGGGCGGCAGGGGTTCGGGTGTACCCAGCTCGAAGGCCTTGTGCACGGTGCGGGCGACGTCCTCGACCATCACGGCCGCCTTGACGGCGTCGCGGGCGGTGCGGCCGACGGTGAACGGGCCGTGGCTGCGCATCAGCACGGCCTTCGACCGGCTCGTGCGCAGCGTCTCGACGATGCCGCGGCCGATCGAGTCGTCGCCGATCAGCGCGAACGGCCCGACCGGGACGTCACCGCCGAACTCGTCGGCGATCATCGTGAGCACGCACGGGATCGGCTCGCCGCGCGCGGCCCACGCCGTCGCGTAGGTCGAGTGCGTGTGGACGACACCGCCGATCTCCGGCATCTCGCGGTAGACGTAGGCGTGCGCGGCGGTGTCGGACGACGGCGCCAGGTCACCGTGCACCAGCTCGCCGTGCAGGTCGGTGACGACCATGGTGTCGGCCGACAGGTCGTCGTAGGACACCCCGGAGGGCTTGATGACCATCAGGTCCCGGCCGGGCACCCGCGCCGAGACGTTGCCCGCGGTCCAGATGACCAGCGCGTTGCGGGTCAGCTCGCCGTGCAGGCTCGCCACGGTCGCCCGCAGTTCCGCGACGGTGTCGAGGACTTCGCCGGTCAGGGACATCAGGACCGTCCTTTCGCGACAGCTCGCCGACGGGCCGCCAGGCGGTGCATGACGTCGTTGGCGCCGCGGCCGAAGTAGTCGTGCAGGGTCGTGTACTCGGCGTACAGCTCGTCGTAGGCGGAGACGTGCGCGGGCACCGGCTCGTACACGGCGGAGCGGGCCGAGCCCATCGCCTCGGCCGCCGCGCGGATGTCCGGGTACGCCCCGGCCGCGACGGCGGCGTGGATCGCGGAGCCGAGCGCGGGTGCCTGCGCCGAGCCGACGACCGAGAGCGGGAGGTTGGTGACGTCGGCGTAGATCTGCATCAGCAGGGCGTTCTTCGTCAGCCCGCCCGCCACGATCAGCTCGGTGATCGGGATGCCGGCCTCGGTGAACGTCTCGACGATCTTGCGGGTGCCGAACGCGGTGGCCTCCAGCAGCGCGCGGTAGACGTCCTCGGCGCGGGTGGCCAGGGTCTGCCCGACGATGACGCCGGAGAGGTCGTGGTCGACCAGCACCGAGCGGTTGCCGCTGTGCCAGTCCAGCGCGAGCAGGCCGTGTTCGCCGACCTCTTGCCGGGCGGCGAGCCGGGTGAGCTCGTCGTGGCTGTCGCGGGCGAAGTGCTCGGTGAACCAGCCGAAGATGTCGCCGACGCCGCTCTGGCCGGCTTCGTACCCCCACAGCCCGGGCACGATCCCGCCGTCGACGACCCCGCACATGCCGGGGACCTCGCGCAGGTCGGCGCCGTTGACGACGTGGCACGTCGAGGTGCCCATGATCGCGACCAGCTGCCCGGGCTCGACGGCCCGCGCGGCGGGCGCGGTGACGTGCGCGTCGACGTTGCCGACGGCGACCGCGATCCCCTCGGGCAGGCCGGTCCAGGCTGCGGCTTCGGCGGTGAGGGACCCGGCGCGTGAACCCAGCTGCCCGAGCGGGTGGTCGAGCTTGCCGGCCACGAACGACTCGAAGCCCGGCGCGAGTTCGCGGAGGAAGTCGCGGCTGGGGTACTGGCCGTCCTGCAGGATGCCCTTGTACCCGGCCGTGCAGGCGTTGCGGACGTAGGTGCCGGTCAGCTGCCAGACGATCCAGTCGGCCGCCTCGACCCAGTGGCGCATCGCCGCGTAGACGTCCGGGGCCTCTTCGAACACCTCGAGGCCCTTGGCGAACTCCCACTCCGACGAGATCAGCCCGCCGTAGCGCGGCAGCCACTTCTCGCCGCGCGCCCGGGCCAGCTCGTTGATCCGGTCGGCCTGCGGCTGGGCGGCGTGGTGGCGCCACAGCTTCACGTACGCGTGCGGCTCGGCCGTGAACTCCGGCAGCTCGCACAGCGGCGTTCCGTCCACTGTGGCCGGAACCATCGTGCAGGCGGTGAAGTCGGTGGCGACGCCGACGACGTCGGCGGGGTCCGCGCCGGCCGCGGCCAGGGCGGCGGGGACGGCGGTGCGCAGGACGTCGACGTAGTCCGCGGGCACCTGCAGCGCCCACTCCGGCGGCAGCGCCCGCCCGGTCGCCGGGAGCTCGCGGTCGACGACGCCGTGGCGGTACTCCGTCACGGCGCTGCCCAGCTCGGCACCGTCCCGCACGCGCACGACGACCGCGCGCCCGGAGAGCGTGCCGTAGTCGATGCCGACGACGAGGGGTTCTGCTGACACTGCCGGTTCACTTCCTTCTGTTAGCGCTAACAGTCGCAGGGGACGCTCAGGGATCGGCCGGGGCCCGCTATCGCGGTCCGGTGCTCTCGCGCACGATCAGCTCGGGCGCGACCAGCGCGCGGTCGTGCCGTTCGCCGCCGCTCATCCGCGCGACGAGCAGGCCGAACGTGCGCCGGCCGAGTTCGATGAAGTCCTGCCGGACCGTGGTCAGCGGCGGAGTGAAGTACGCCGCTTCGGGCACGTCGTCGAAGCCCGCGACGCGGACGTCGCGCGGCACCGAGATCCCGGCTTCGGCGAACGCGCGCAGCAGGCCGAGGGCCATCTGGTCGTTGCCGGCGAAGACGGCGTCCAGGTCCTTTTCCCCGGCCAGCACCCGTCCCGCGTCGTAGCCGGAGCGCGAGCTCCAGTCGCCGCGGACGACCTTGGGCACCGGGGCGCCGTGGCGTTCGAGGGTCTCGCGCCAGCCGGCCTCGCGGTCGCGGGCCTCCAGCCAGTCCTCTGGCCCGGCGATGTGCCAGACCGTGCGGTGGCCCAGGGCGAGGAGGTGTTCGGTGGCGCGGCGGGCGCCGTCGCGCTGGTCGACGGCGATCACCGGGACCGGCGCGTCGTCCCCGCCGCCGACGGCGACGACCGGGATGTCCTCGGGCGCGGCCTCCAGGGCCCGCCCGGCGGTGACGTGCGGCGCGATGACGATGATGCCTTCGACCGCCTGGCCACGCAGGTTCTCGACGGCGTCCGCGATCGACGACCGGCCGGGGCGGCTGACGCTGGAGATCGTGATGGCGAACCCGGCTTCGCGGGCGGCGTTCTCGATGCCGTAGAGCGTGCTGGCCGGACCGTACAGATTGGACTCGAGCGCGAGGACGCCGAGGGTGCCGGTGCGCCCGGTGACCAGCGCGCGGGCCGCGGAGTTCGGGCGGTAGCCCAGTTCCTCGATCGCGGCGAGCACCCGGGCGCGGGTCGCGGGCCGCACCGGGCCGGTCCCGTTGATGACACGCGACACGGTCATGTGCGAGACCCCGGCCCGGCCGGCGACGTCGGTCAGGCTCGGCTGCCGGGTCCCGTTGAGGGGACCGCCAGGGCGGGATCGTTCGGCCACCGACTGCCCCTTTCGTCCACATCGGCGTGGTCCCCGTCACTCGTTCAGGTGACGGCGAGGAGTCAGTGTTAGCGATAACACTCGCCCGGTCAAGCCCGTCCCGCGTAACGGTCTCGTCACGTGCCCTGCCGGTCCACCGGCGATTTCGACGCGTTCGACCAGCGGTTTCGGTGAAAGACTGACCACCACCGGCCACGACCGCCGTGTTCAAACCCGTCACCACCGTGTTCAGACCCGCATCTCACGTGATCAAGGCCGGAACTCGCGTGACTGAAGCCGGAACTCGCGAGTCACGGCTCCAATCACGCGGGTTACGGGCCCGATCACGCGAGTTCCGGCTCTGATCACGCGGTTTCGTGAGCAACCCACCGAAGGTCGCCTCGCGCGGCCGGCGGTCGTGAGTGGGAAACAGTGTTAGAACACTGTTTCCCACTCACGACGGTTACAGGGTCAGGGTGGCGGCGACCGGGAGGTGGTCGGAGCCGGTGGCGGGGAGGGTCCAGGCCGCCACCGGGCGGACGCCGGTCACGAAGATCTGGTCGATCCGGGCCAGCGGCAGCGAAGCCGGCCAGCTGAAGCCGAAGCCGTCGCCGGCTTCGTCCTGGGCCGCCTGCATCCGGCTCGTGATCGGGGTGAGGGCGCGGTCGTCGGTCGTGCCGTTGAAGTCGCCGACCAGGACCTTGCGCGGGGCGGGGTCGGAAGCGACAGCGTCGGAAAGCAGGCCCAGTGCGGTGTCACGGCCGTTCGCCGTGAAGCCCGAGTCGAGCCGCACCCGCACCGACGGCAGGTGCGCGACGTACACCGCGACCGGCCCTTGTGGACTGTCCACAGTGGTCCGCAAGGCTCGGGTCCACGGGATGATCGCCACCGGCTCCGTCTCGTGGATCGGGTACGTGCTCCAGATCCCGACCGTCCCCTGCACCGAGTGGTGCGGGTACGCCGCCGCGAGCGCGTCCTCGTACTTCGGCACCTCGGACCGCTTCAGCTCCTCCAGCGCGATCACCTGCGCGCCGGACGCCGCCAGGGCGCGCGCGGTGCCCGCCGGGTCCGGGTTCTCGTCGTTGACGTTGTGCGAGACGATCGTGAAGTTCCCGCCGCTCTCCCGCTTGTCGAAGACGCGGCCGCCGAACGACGCGCCCCAGACGAGCGCGGGCAGCAGCAGCGCCACCAACGCCAGCACCGACCGCCGGATCAGCGCCGCCACGAGCAGCGGGACCACGAGCAACCCGACCCACGGCAGGACGGTCTCCAGCAGCGAACCGGCGTTGCCCGCCCAGTTCGGCACCAGCGGGTGCGCGAGCAGCAGCACCGCCGTCAGCACGGCGAACACCGCGATGACGCGGCCGCGTCGCCAGGGTCCGGGACGCCGCTCCGGCGCGGGCGGCACGGTGATCAGTTCGGTCACCGCGGTCATCGGGTCGCCGCCGGGAGCTCCCGCTGGATCGCGGCGATGAGCGTCTCGCTGGTGGCCAGCGCGGCCTGCAGCCCGGCCGACGGCGTCCCGCCGGGGCTCTGGTGCAGCACCACCCCGAGGATCAGCGCGCCGCTCGACGCCCGGGCCGCCCACATCAGCGCCCCGCCGGCCGCCGTCGACGAGCCTGTCTTCAGCCCGATCACGCCGGAGCGGCCGAGCAGCGTGTTCGTGTTGACGACCGCGCCCGGCACGCCATCGACCCGGAGACTCGGCGTCGCGACGATCGAGCGGACGGTGTCGTCCTTCATCACCTCGCGGGCGAGCAGCAGCTGGTCCTCGGCGGTGCTCGTCGTGGAGTCTTCGACGCCGCTGGCGCCGGTGTAGGTGGTACTGGTCATGCCGAGCGCCGCGGCTTCGCGGTTCATCTTCGCGACGAACGCGTCCTGGCTCCCGGCGTCCCACCGGGCCAGCAGGCGGGCGACGTTGTTGCCGGACGGGATGAGCATCAGGGCCAGCAGGGTCGCGCTCGCTGATCGTGCGGCCCGCGCGGACCGGCGCGGACGACTCCTCGGCCGACGTCGACTCGGTCTCGGCCTGCTGGTCGACGGTGATCCGCGGGCCCGCGTCACCCGGGGCGAGCGGGTGGTCCTTGAGCACGACGTAGGCGGTCATCACCTTCGTGACGCTGGCGATCGGCACCGGCGTCCGCTCCCCGCGGCTGCCGAGCGTGCCCAGGCCCTGGACTTCGGCACTCGCCTGGCCTTCCGCGGGCCACGGCAGCGGCAGGGTGACGGCCGGGCGAGCCGGATTCGCCTGCCCCGCCACCGACGGCGGGAAGACCACCCAGCAGGTCGCGGCGAGCGCCACCGCCGCCGCGGCGGCGAGGCCGCCCGCGACGGGCGGGATGCGAAAGCGGGCCATGGATCTCCTCCGGGTGCCGGGGTGCGCCACTCGAGCGCACACCGATCACTCTGTCCGGAGAAGATCGCCGTCCCGTCGGGGTTGTTCGACAGGTCTGAACCAGAAGTGTCCCGGTTCTGTACCAAAAGTGGCGCGGAAGGCCCTCTGCCGCGCGCACGGCAGAGGGCCCGCCCCGCACCGCGCGATCAGCTCACGTGGACGTAGTCCACGACGAGCTGCTGCGGGAACTGGGTGCTGCCGTCGGGGTCGCCGGGCCAGTAGCCGCCGACCGCCAGGTTGAGGATGAGGAAGAACTCGTGGTTGAACGCCCACTGGTTGCCGCCGACGTCGGCGGGCGTGCGGGTCTGGTAGGCGTTCCCGTCGACGGACCAGACGATCTTGTCCGTGGACCAGTCGATCGCGTAGGTGTGGAAGTCGTCGGAGAAGTTCGGCCCGCTGTAGGGCGCGCCGATCCCGGCCGAACCGGAGTAGCCGGGGCCGTGGATCGTGCCGTGCACGGTGTTCGGCTCGAACCCGACGTTCTCCATGATGTCGATCTCACCGCAGTTGGGCCAGCCGGCGCTGCCGATGTCGGTGCCGAGCATCCAGAACGCGGGCCACATGCCCTGCCCGCGCGGCAGCTTCATCCGGGCTTCGATGTGCCCGGAGGACGCGGCGAACTTGCCGGAGCTGTTGAGCCGCGCCGAGGTGTACTCGCAGGGCCCGTACCAGCAGTTGTTGCCGCTGCTTTCCTTCTTCGCGGTGATCACGAGGTGGCCTTCGCCGTCGAGCGCCGCGTTGGCGGTGCCGTCGGTGTACCACTGCCGTTCGTGGTTGTTGACGTTGTCCCCGGTCTCGTGGCCCCACTTCGACCCGTCGACGCCGGCACCGGCCGGGCCGTCGAAGTCGTCGCTGAAGCTGGCGAGCAGGTTGGCGGGGACGGCCGAAGCGGCCTGGCTCTGCGGTGCGGCCACCAGTGCGCCGGCCACGAGCAGCGCCGCGGGCGCCACCAGCAGGCGGGCAGTCCGCCGCCATCGGGCGGAGTTCTCGGTCGACATCGTTGTCGCCCCTCTCGGTCCGCGGGCGACGGCTGGCGGCTCACCGGCACCCTATTTGTTGTGGATGGCAACAAAGTATCCACGGGTACCTGGCGAAGAACAAGGCTAACCGGTCGGACATTTTCCGACGAGTACCCGATGGTCCGGACCATCGGGTACTTTCGGGCAATCGGCGCCGCTCGGAGCGACTCAGCGCTGGATACAGTCCAGACCGAGACCGGCCGCGGTGGCCACGTACTGGCAGATGTGCGACGCGTGCTCGGCGTCGGTCGACGCGCAGTTGAGCGGCACGCCGAGCAGGTCGACCGCGCAGTAGGCGTAGAACTGGTTCGGGTTGCCCGGCACGGGGTCCGCCGATGCCGGTGCGGCCAGGCCGACAGCCGCGGAAACGGTGAGCGCGGCCGCGGCCGCGATGGCGGCGATACGATTCCTCATGGTGCTCTCCTCCCGGAATTCCCCTGGTACGCCAGGGGTTTGTGCTGGGAGAGATTCCCCGCGGCGAACCGCTTCACCTCCGGGTCACCGGAAAGTGTCACGGGACGGGACCGCGAACCGAACAGAACATGAACAGTCGATGCTCGATTACGTCCGAACGTAGGTAGTTGCGAACAGCTTCGATCACTTAGGCTGACTGTCGCTGCCCCGCCGAGGTCCCCCTGGAGGCTCCCGTGATGGCCGACCCGCACCGCTCCGGACTCACCCGCCGCAGCTTCCTCGGCGGTGTCGCCGCCGCCGGCGCCCTCGGCGCCCTGCCGCCGGGCATGGCCGAGGCGCTCGCCGAACCGCGCGCGAGCGGCAGCCTGTCCGACGTCGAGCACGTCGTGGTCCTGATGCAGGAGAACCGCTCGTTCGACCACTACTACGGCACCATGAAGGGCGTCCGCGGCTTCGGCGACCGCTCGGCGATCGTGCAACCGAACGGCCAGGACGTCTTCCACCAGCCCGACTCCGGCCGCACCGACGGCAAGTACCTGCTGCCCTTCCGCGTCGACACGTCCAAGGTGGACGGTCAGGACCTCGGCGACCTCGGCCACGGCTGGGCCGATCAGCACCAGGCCGTCGCGGGCGGCGCGAACAACGCGTGGGTCCCCGCCAAGGGCGAGATGACCATGGGGTACTTCGGCCAGGGGGACATCCCGTTCCACCGGGCGCTGGCCGACGCGTTCACCGTCTGCGACCACTACCACTGCTCGGTGCAGGGCCCGACCACGCCCAACCGGCTCTACCTGTTCACCGGCACGATCGACGCCGACGCCCACGGCGGCGGCCCGGCGAACTACAACCCGGCCGACTACAAGCCGGTGTTCAGCTGGACGACCTACCCGGAACGCCTGCAGCAGCACGGGGTTTCGTGGAAGGTGTACGCCAGCAAGGAGGTCGGCGACGCGGGCGGCTCGTTCGTCGGCGACTACGGCGACAACCCGCTCTGGCTGTTCAAGGCCTACCACCAGGACTACGCGAGCGAACTGTCCAAACGGGGCAGTGTGTTCAAGACCTGGGGCCCGGATTCCGGGAAGGGCAAGGACGTCAGCCACGTCCTGTCGGAGTTCACCGCCGACTGCGCGAGCGGCTCACTCCCCCGCGTCTCGTGGATCGTCGCGCCCTACGGCTACTGCGAACACCCCGAGGCACGGCCGGTCGACGGCGCCGCGTACACCCAGACCGTGCTGAACGCCTTGTGGGCCAACCCGAAGCTGTGGGAGTCCACTGTGGTCCTGATCAACTACGACGAGAACGACGGCTTCTTCGACCACGTCGCCCCGCCGATCGCGCCGCCCGGCACCGCGGGCGAGTACATCGGCGGCCAGCCGATCGGCCTCGGCGCGCGGGTGCCGATGACGGTGATCTCGCCGTGGAGCCGCGGCGGCTGGGTCAGCTCGGAGGTCGCCGACCACACGTCCGTGATCCGCTTCCTCGAACGCTGGACCGGCGTCGCCGAGCCGAACATCAGCGCGTGGCGCCGGGCGCTGTGCGGCGACCTGACGGGCTGCTTCGACTTCGGCACCACCGACGTCCGGATCCCGCTGCTGCCCGACACCGCGGCGCTGCGCAAGCAGGCCGACGACACCCAGCGCAAGCTGCCGAAACCCGCGCCGCCGGCGACCGGGAAGCAGCAGGCGCCGGTGCAGGAAGCGGGCACCCGCCCGGCCCGCGCGCTCCCCTACCAGCCGCTCGTGACGACGTCACTGAGCGCCGACCACCAGATCCTGACCACGACGTTCGCCAACCAGGGCACGGCGGCCGTCCAGCTCACCGCGTACCGCAACGACGGCCAGACCGACGGCCCGTGGGGCTACGACGTCGCCGCCGGCAAGCAGGTCAGCGACACGTGGCGGATCCAGGCCTACGGCGGCGGCAAGTACGGCGTCGCGGTGCACGGGCCGAACCGGTTCCGCTGGGTCTTCGCCGGGGACGCGAACAGCGCGGGCGCCGGGGTCGACGTCACCGCGGGCTACACCGCCGAGCACAAGCTGCGGCTGACCCTGCGCAACGGCGGCACGACGGCCGTCAAGGTCACGGTGACCGCGAACCACTACCGCACCGACGGGCCCTGGACGTACGCGCTGGCCGCGGGCCAGACGGTGACCGACGACTGGAACGCCGTCACGTACGGGTCCGGCTGGTACGACCTGTCGGCCACGCTCGACGCCGACCCGAAGTTCCTGCGCCGGTTCAGCGGGCACATCGAGACGGGCGCGCCGAGCATCACGGGGTAGTCGTTCACATCCGTGATGGGCGTTCAGTTTGTTGACGCATGTCACATCCGTGACCTATAAAGGGACAGTCCGGGTGTACGCCGCAACACCTCCGCTGTAACCCCTCTCCCGGAGGTCACGGGTGTCCCGACGAAGTCCGCTCCGCCGTGCCGCTTTCCTCGGCGCCGCAACCGTTGCCGCCACTGTCGCCGCCGTCGCCCTCACCGGCGGCGGCCCCGCGCAGGCCGCGGCGGCGAACCTGTCCGCCACGTTCGCGCAGACCTCGGTCTGGACCGGCGGTTACGGCGGTGAGTACACGATCGCCAACCGCGGTGACGCGGCCTCCACCGGCTGGACCGTCGAGTTCGACCTGCCCGCCGGGTCGTCGGTGAGCAGCTCGTGGAGCTCGGTGAAGACCCAGAGCGGGCAGCACTACAAGTTCACCAACGCCGGGTTCAACGGCACGGTCAAGCCCGGCGCCACCGCGAGCTTCGGCTTCAACGTCGCCGGCGCCGGCGTGCCCGCCGCGTGCACGATCAACGGCGCGTCGTGCGCCGGCGGCGGCCCGGTCACAACCACGCCGACGACCCCGACGACGACCACCACCACGCCACCGCCGACCACGACGACCACTCCCCCGCCGAGCGGTGACACCGTGAACGTCTCGACGGCCGCCCAGCTGCAGGCCGCGCTGGCCACCGCGGTGCCGGGGCAGGCGATCAAGCTCGCGGCCGGCACGTACCGCGGCTCGTTCGTGACGACGAAGGCGGGCACGGCGGCGAAGCCGATCACGCTGTCCGGCCCGACCGGCGCCATCCTGATCAACGACGGCCCGAGCGGGGACGCGCCGGACTGCCCGGTACCGACCGCGGGCTGGGACTCCGGTTACGGCCTGTGGCTGTCGGGCGCGCCGTACTGGAACCTGACCGGCTTCACCGTGCAGGAGGCGAAAAAGGGCATCGTCGTCGACAACTCGCCGCACACCACGATCGACGGCGTGAACGTCAACCACGTCGACGAGGAGGCGGTGCACTTCCGGCGTTCGTCGGCCGACAGCGTGCTGAAGAACTCGACCATCACCTACACGGGCCTGGTGCAGCCGGGCTACGGCGAAGGCGTCTACCTCGGCTCGGCCAACTCGAACTGGGCCTGCCACGGCAACTCCGGCGGCGTCGACCGCGGCGACCGGATCCAGGTGCTGGACAACCGCATCGGCCCGTTCATCGCGGCCGAGCCGATCGACGTCAAGGAAGGCACCACGGGCGGGCTGATCCGCGGCAACACCTTCGACGGCCGCGGCATCTCCGGCGAGAACTCGGCGGACTCCTGGATCGACGTCAAGGGCATCGGCTACACGATCGAGAACAACACGGGCACGTTCGCCCCGCCGGGCGTGTTCGCCAACGGCTACGAGAACCACAACACCAGCACGTCACCGTCGTTCGACAACGGCTGCGGCAACGTCTGGCGCAATAACAAGTCCGACCTCGGCGGGGTCGGCGCCTACGCGATCAAGATCAGCTCGGTCTCGAAGTGCGCGGCCAACCCGAACGTGGTGTACGCGTCGAACACGGTCACGAACGCGACGTCCGGCCTGACGAACATCACCGTCACCCCGTAGCGGCCTCGGGCCGCCGCCGGGTACCGCCCGGCGGCGGTCAGAGGTGCATCGCCAGCCAGAGCGCCACCCAGGCGGCGGCCACCAGGGCCGCGACCATCACCGCTCCGAAGAGCATCCGCCGTACGGCCACTGGTGTCCTGGTCTGCTCCATACTGATGATCATGAACCACGCGGCCGGATCCCGACAGGCGGCGCGCTCGACCGGGCGACCCCCGCGCGGGGTACCCCGGCGCCGCACTCACGGCACGATCGAGTCCACGTACCCGCCGTCGACGCGGACCGCCGCGCCGGTGGTCGCCGACGCGAACGTCGAACTCAGGTACACCACCAGGTTCGCGATCTCCTCGGGCTCGATCAGCCGCTGCAGCAACGACTGCGGCCGGTGCTTCTTCATGAACTCGCGCTGGGCCTCGTCCCACGGCAGGTCCTTGCCGACCAGCTCGTAGACGAAGTCCTCGACGCCGCCGGTGTGCGTCGGGCCCGCGATGACCGCGTTGACGGTGACGCCGGTGCCGGCCGCGTGCTTGGCGAACCCGCGGGAGACGCCGAGCAGCGCCGTCTTCGACACTCCATAGTGGATCATCTCGGCCGGGATCACGATCGCGGAGTCGCTGGCGATGTACTGGATCCGGCCCCAGCCGCGCTCGGTCATCCCGGGCAGGTAGGCGCGCGTGAGCCGGACCGCGGCGAGGACGTTGACCTCGAAGTAGCGCCGCCAGTCGGCGTCGGTGATCTCCAGGGGCTCCTGGGCGCCGAAGATGCCGAGGTTGTTGACGAGGATGTCGGCGTCGGGCACGGCCTCGACGACCTGGGCCGCGCCGGCCTCCTCCGAGACGTCTCCGTGGGCGGCGACCAGGTCGGCGTCGGGCAGCTCCTGCTTCAGCCGCGTGATGGCGGCCTGGACGCCGTCGGAGCCGCGGCCGTTGATCGCGACCCGCGCCCCCGCGGCGGCCAGCCCCTTCGCGATCGCCGACCCGATGCCCTGGGTGGACCCGGTGATCAGTGCCGTCTTCCCACTGAGGTCGACCCGCATGCGTGAAAGCCCTTTCTCGCGCCACCGTGCTTCCGGCCGATTGAAGCACAGCCCCAGCGGGCCCACCGGCTGAAGCCGAACCGGCCCACGGAACGGCCGGAACGGACGACGGCCGCGAAAAGCGGTTGCCGTCGTCGGCGGATCGGCGCCACCATCTGCGCCATGACCACGCACCGCATGCCGCTCCTGCCGACCGTCGCCGCGATCGCCGCGCCGGTCCAGCAGCAGCCGTGCCGTCCGCGGAGGTCCGACACCTTCGCGTCGTGACCGGCGCGCTGGTCGCCGGGCTGCTGGCCGGCTACGGCATCGCCATCCCGGTCGGTGCCGTGGCGACCTACCTCGTCGCGCTCACCGCCCGGACGTCGCTCACCACCGGCCTCGCCGCCGCGCTCGGTGTCGCGACCGCCGACGGCGTGTACGCGCTGGTCGCGGTCCTCGGCGGCGCCGCGATCGCCGGGGTGATCACGCCGATCGCGCAACCGCTCAAGCTGGCCTCGGCGGCGATCCTGATCGTGCTCGCCATCCGCGGCGCGGTGCACGCCCTGCGACGCGGGCCGGCGGCGGACCGGGCGGTGACCCGGCTCGGCGCCGGGCGCGCGTACGTCAGCCTGCTCGGGATCACCCTGGTCAACCCGACCACGGTCGTCTACTTCACCGCGCTGGTCGTCGGCGACCGGGCCGGCACCGCCGTCACCGCCCTCGACCAGGCGGTGTTCGTGCTGGCCGCGTTCGCCGCGTCGGCGAGCTGGCAAGCGCTCCTCGCCGGGGGCGGGGCGTTGCTCGGGCGGGTTCTGACCGGGCCGCGCGGCCGGCTCGTGACGGCGCTCGCGTCGAGTGCGGTGATCACCGCACTCGCCGTCCGGCTTGTCCGGTCGTGACCCGAAAAGCGTTGTCCTGTAACGGTTTGCCCGATTCTCGGCGGCACGGCGGAAGAAGTTCGGCTGCCGCCGTCCGGCTAGTCTCTGATCGAGACCGGGGGAACTGGAGGCCGTCATGACCATGCCCATGTCGTCGATGTCGGGGTGGGACACCGCGGGCGCGATACTGATCGTGCTGTGGGCGCTCGCCATGTGGGCGGCCGTCGGTGTCCTGGCCTACGCCAACCGCGGGCCGGTGCGCCCGTGGGTCTACCGCGGCTCGGTCGCGCTGATCGGCGTCGGGGTGATCGGGCAGCTCGGGCACCTCCAGGAGCACGTCGCCCAGGTCGGGTACTGGC
Source organism: Amycolatopsis sp. NBC_01307 (assembly GCF_035975215.1). Lineage (NCBI taxonomy): Bacteria > Bacillati > Actinomycetota > Actinomycetes > Pseudonocardiales > Pseudonocardiaceae > Amycolatopsis > Amycolatopsis sp. NBC_01307. Next base: position 4,086,972 of record NZ_CP108403.1, read on the forward strand.
TCGGCCACCCGAACTCGCCGTCCTGGATGACGCCGTGGGGCACCGGGCTGGCCAACGGCCTGCAGATGGTGCTGCCGAACCGGCCGACGTTCGGCATGGAACTGCTGCACCTGACCGGGAACTTCATCTTCCTCGCCGGGCTGGCCGGCGTCATGGTGATCACCCGCCGCGCCACGAAGACCCAGGCGCACCGCTGGGGCAAGATGGGCGTCTGGATGCAGGGCATCCACGGGCTGGAGCACCTCGCGCTGACGGTGTCGGTCGCGTTCGGTTCGCGTGCGATCGGCCTGTCGACGTTCTTCGGCCTCATCGACCCGGGCCCGGGCCTGACCACCTACCGCGTCTGGTGGCACTTCATCGCGAACGTCATCGGCACGGTCATCTTCGGGCTGGCGCTGTACCACCTGTGGAAGGAGCGCCGGGCGGTCCGCGCGACGTACTCGCTGCGCCCGGCGCCCGTCCTCACCGAACAGGCGGCGTGACGCAGGTCAGCACCGGCTGGCCCCAGTCCGCGTGGTCGTTGCCGTTGCCGTCGCCGCCGTCGGTCACCTGCAGGTCCAGGACCTGCGCGCCGGTGACGTCGACGTCGATCGGGATCGCCGCCTGGCCGCCCCGCACGACCGGCGTGGTCACCCGGGTCGTGCCGTCCACCGAGACGCTGAAGCTGACGCTGCCCGCGGAGCCGACCTCGCCGTCGACGCCGACCGAGGCGGTCAAGCGGGTGCAGGCGCCGGCCAGGTAGAGCTGGACGTCGCCCGGCGCGTGGACGCCCAGGCCCTTCGCGTACGCGGTCCCGGCGATCGTCATCGGCTTGCCGTCGCCCGCGTTCGCCTCGCCGTTGCTCGTGTCGCGCTCCACCGGGCCCCAGCCGTTGGCCGCGGTCAGGAACGGCAGGTCGCTCACGGCGTCCTGCCCGGCGGGCGGCGCGGCCGGGACCGCACCGACGATCCGCTCGTCCGTCACGCTCCCCGGCCGCCCGGCCTGCCGGTAGCCGACGCGCACCGAGAGCGCCGACGTGTCCACTGTGGAGGGTGCGGTGACCGGCCAGGTGAACGTCGCCGAGGCGCCGCCGTCGATCCGCGCGACCGACGGCGGTGAGGCCGCGCCGATCGTCCACCCGGCGGGCGCGGTCAGCACCGGCCGGACGTCCGACGCCGGCGGCGCGCCCGCCGGGACCCGGACGGTGGCCGACGCCGTGAACGACTGCCCTGCCGTCGCGGTGTCCGGCACCGACAGCGAGACCGCGGCCGTGGGCGCCGGCGGCATCGGGTACCGGCCGTCGTAGCCGGGCGAGGCGTTCTGACGCACCGACAACAGCGAGCGGTGCGAGCCGTAGTTCGTCCAGGTGACGTTCCCGAGGCCGCCCGTGCTGCCATCCAGGTTCCACACCGCGACGGCGATCGTGTTGTGGCCGTTCGGGTTCAGGATCCCGTTCGGGATCGGGAAGCTGTGCTGCGGCCCCAGGTAGTTGACGTACTGGCCGAGCTGCCAGCCGTTGACGAACAGCAGCGCCCGGTACTGCCGCCCCGGGTCGTCGGTGATCGTCAGGCCGAGCGAGGTGTCCTGACCGCGCGGCAGGTCGAGGTTCGCGGTGGTCCGGTACCACGAGACGCCCGGCGTGCTGTCCTTCGCGGGGAGCGTCGCCGGCTTCCACGCCGCGTCCGGGAACCCGGGCAGCGACCAGCCGGCCCGCTCGCCGTACAGGCCGCCGGTGTTGAGCGGGCCGCGGACGGTGTCGAGGCCCTGCTCCCCGCCCCGGACGCCCTGCAGCCGCCAGGTCACCGACGTCAGCGCGGACCCGGTCAGCCGCGCCGACGTCAGGCCGCGCGCGGCCTTGCTGCCGTTGGCCGCGCCGTAGTCCTCCTCGTGCCCCATGTTCACGGTGAGGACGGAGATCTCGTTGTCCCCCGGCCGCAAGGCACCGGCCGGGAACGTGAAGGTGTGCTGCTGGGTCGTCGAACTGCCGAGGAAGACGCCGTTCAGCCACGCCGAGAACGCGCCCGCCGGTCCCCCGCTCTGGCTGTTCAGCGCGATGCCGGTCTGCTTGCCGTCGCCGGTGAAGCGGCCGCGGTACCAGGTGTTGCCGGTGTGGAAGCCGTAGTCGTCGGCGAAGAGCACCGGTTTCGTGCCGACGGCGGTGCTGCTGTTGCTGGTGGTCTTGTCGGCGACCGGCCACGCCGAGTCGTCGAAGCCCGGCGCGCTCTCCGGTGACTCCTGCTGGTGCTTCCAGCCGGTCAGGGCGGGCAGGGTCACCGGTTTCGCCGTCGGCAGGGTGCCCGTGCCGCTGCCACTGGACGTCGGCCGGGTGTTCACCGGCTGCCCGTTCCAGGTGACGTTCCCCGCACCGAAGACCTCGAACGCGCCGTCGGTGCCGGTGTCGCCGGTCAGGTCGAGCGAGCCCGGCCGGGCGGTCGCCGTGCGCAGCAGGTCGGTGCCGCGCACGAGCACCGGACCGGCCGCGGTGTCCTGGCGCCAGAACGTCCCCGCCGTCGCCTTGTCCGCGAGCAGCAGGAGCAGCGGCTTCTTGCCCGGGGCGCTGACGAGCACCCGGGTCAGGCCGTCGTGGGTGTAGTTCAGCCGCAGGTCGCCGCGGGCGGCGTCCCAGGTGCTGGTGGCGGCGCCGTCGAGGACCTGGACCTTGGGCTGCTGCGCGAACCGCAGGACGGTCTCGCCCGGCCCGCCGTGGTCGCCGTAGAGCACGGCGAGGTCGCGGCCGCCGATCGTCGCGGACGTCATGATCTCCGACGTCGAGTACTGCATCCGCGTCTGCCCGAGGTCGTAGCCGGCGACGACGATCTTGGACTGGCGGCCGTCGAGCGTGAGGCCGGTGCCGGGCTGCTGCGGGACGACCGGGTAGTAGTCGGTGCTCGCCGACAGCAGGTCGACGGCGTCCACGACGACGAACGGCCCGGTCGCCTGCGCGTTCTTCTGGCCGGTGACGACGATCTTGAGCGTGTGCGGCCCGGCGGTCAGGCCGCGCGTCTCGTAGCCGGTGACCTGGTTCTGCTTGCTCGTCGCGTAGAGGTCGACGGTGCTGACCTTGGCGTCGTCGAGGTAGACGTCGGCGACGCCGTGGCTCGGGTCCTTCGAGGTGACCCAGCGGATCCCGGTGCCGGTGAACGGGATGCTCACGCTGTCGCCGGTGACCTCGGAGAACGACTCGGTGTGCTGGTAGTCGCCGCCGGTGTAGTCGACCTCGGGCCCGGCGTGGGTCCACGTGCCGGTGTAGCCGGCCTCGGTCGCACGGTCGTCGTAGGTGTAGCCGGCGTGCGCGGCGAGGTCGAGGGACAGACTCGTGGTGTTCTTCGCGTTCGACGTCGAATCGGTGTGGCGCAGCGTGTGGAACTGGGTGCGGGTGTCCGGGTTGATCCGGGCGGTGTCGGTGAGCGCCGGGTCGGTCAACGGCGCCGCGGCGAGGCCGTCGGTCTTCGTCAGCGGCGCGACGGACTGGGTGAAGTAGCCGATCAGCTTGTCTTCGGTGTACTTCGGGTCGTACTGCCGGGCTTCGGTGATCGCCGCGCCGTAGTCGTAGGACGTGTAGTTCTGCGGGATCGCGCTCCAGCCCCAGGACGTGCCGCCGTGCAGCATGTAGAAGCTCTGGCCGGTGGCGCCGACCGCGATGTTCTGCTTGTAGAAGACGTTCGCGAACTTGTCGTTGATCAGCTGGGCGCACTTCGCGTAGCCGGGCCCGCCCCACGGGTCGAACGCGCCGCCCTGGAACTCCGCGGTGATCAGCGGTTTCCCGGGGACGTGGTCGTAGCTGATGTCCGGGACGCCGTTCCACTTCTCCGGGTTGGAGCAGTCGAAGCCCTGCGGGTAGGAGTCGGCGGCGTCGACGTCGAGGGCGGCGTCACCGGCGTTGAAGGTGCCGTTGTTGTTGCCCACCAAGGGAACCGTGATGCCGTCGGCGTGGGCTTTGTCCTCCAGGTGCTTCATGTAGGCGCGGCCGTCGGCGTCGCCGTTGTAGTACTCGTTCTCGACCTGGTAGGCGAGCACGCTGCCGGTGCCGTTGGTCAGCTGGTGGCGCGCGATGATCCGGTCGATCTGCGTCTGCCACTCGTCGGAGTACTTCAGGTAGACGGGGTCGGCGCTGCGGGTGTGCCCGGGGGTGGTGGACAGCCAGGTCGGGAAGCCGCCGCCGTCGACCTCGGCGTTGATGTAGGGCCCGGGCCGCGCGATGACGTAGAGCCCGGCCTGCTGGGCCATGTCGAGGAGCTTGTCGAGGTCGCGGACGCCGCTGAAGTCGTAGACGCCCTGGCGCGGCGAGTGGTAGCCCCAGTCGAAGTAGAGCGACGTCGCGTTGAAGCCGGCGGCCTTCATCTTCTGGAAGATGTCGAGCCACAGGTCGGGGCTGGGCAGCCGGTAGGAGTGGAACTCGCCGGACCACAGATAGGTGCGGGTCCCGTCGACCAGGAAGGAGTAGCCGTCGTAGGTGACGGTGTGGGCGGCCTTCGGCGGCGGCGCGGCCGACGCCTGCTGCGGGACGAGCACCCCGGCCAGCGCGAAGACGACCGAAAGCAGGGCGGCGAACAGCGTCCGGGCGGTGCGCATGGCGAGGTCCTCCTGGATCGACGGTGAACCAGAATGTCGGATTCACGCAGAATCGAACACGAACGCTAGGGAACCTCAACAGAAGCGGTCAAGATACGACACCAGGATGGATCAAGCCGGAGGTCGGTCAGTAGTGCAGACGGACGCAGGTCGTGAGTGTTCAGGGCGGTTAGAACCGCCCTGAACACTCACGAGGGCCGGGGTCAGCGCGGGCCGGTGCTCTCGCGCACGATCAGCTCCGCGGGCACGAGGTGGCGCGCACCGATCTCGCCGCCCGCCATGCGGGTCTCCAGGAGCCCGAACGTGCGGCGGCCGACCTCGATGAAGTCCTGGCGGACCGTGGTCAGCGGCGGGCAGAAGTACGCCGCCTCGGGGACGTCGTCGAAGCCCGCCACCTGGACGTCCGCCGGGACCCGCAGGCCCGCCTCGGTGAACGCCCGCAGCAGGCCCAGCGCCATCTGGTCGTTGGCCGAGAAGACGGCGCCGAGCCCGCGCACCCCGGCGAGCGCGCGGCCGGCGTCGTAACCCGAGCGCGGGCTCCAGTCGCCGCGGACGACGTCGGGGACCCGCAGGTCGTGGCGTTCGAGGGTCTCGCGCCAGCCGCGTTCGCGGTCGCGCGCCTCCAGCCAGTCCTCGGGTCCGGCCAGGTGCCAGACCGTCTGGTGCCCCAGGGCCAGCAGGTGCTCGGTGGCGCGGCGGGCGCCGTCGTATTGGTCGACGGAGATCACCGGGACCGGCGCGCCCTCGCCGCCGCCGACCGCGACGACCGGGATGTCCGCGGGCGCCGCCGCCAGGGCACGCCCCGCCGTCACGTGCGGCGCGATGACGACGATCCCCTCGACGGCCTGGCGCCGCAGGTTCTCCACCGCGTCGCCGATCGACGACCTTCCTGGACGGCTGACGCTGCAGATCGCGACGCCGTAACCGGCCTCGCGGGCGGCGTTCTCGATGCCGTAGAGGGTGCTCGCCGGGCCGTAGAGGTTGGACTCCAGCGCGACGACGCCGAGCGTGCCGGACCGGCCCGTGACCAGCGTCCGGGCGGCCGAGTTGGGCCGGTAGCCGAGCTTCTGCACGGCGGCCAGCACCCGCGCGCGGGTGTCCGGGTGCACCGGTCCGCTCTCGTTGACCACCCGGGAAACGGTCATGTGCGACACACCGGCCAGGCCCGCGACATCGGCCAGGCTCGGCTGGCGCTCCCCCGGCCGCGTCCGTTCCGCCACCTGGCCCCCTCCCGTTCGTACCCCCGCCGCGTTCACGATATCCAGTCCCGGGAACCGTCCGGGGCCCGCGTACGTTGCCATTACCTACGGCACCGTAAGTTACGGTCGCGTAGGTGACGGAAGGACGTTCGTAATGCCGGTCCCCGAAAGCACGCGCCTGATGTTCGAGCTGGAGGGCACGGTCGAGGAAAACCTCAACCGCCACCTCGCGGCCGCCCAGGAGTGGATGCCGCACGAGTACGTCCCCTGGAGCCAGGGGCGTGACTTCGCCGACCTCGGCGGGGAGGCGTGGGACCCGGAGCAGTCACGGGTCACGCCGATCGCCCGGACCGCGCTGGAGGTCAACCTCCTCACCGAGGACAACCTCCCCAGCTACCACCGCGAGATCGAGCGCGCCTTCGGCCGCGACGGCGCCTGGGGCACCTGGGTCCACCGCTGGACCGCCGAAGAGGGCCGCCACGGCATCGCCATCCGCGACTACCTCCTCGTGACGCGCGCGGTCGACCCGGTCGAGCTCGAGCGGATGCGCATGGAGACCATGCAGGCCGGCTACGAGACCGGCGACAAGCCGCTGCTGCACGTCTGCGCGTACGTGTCGTTCCAGGAGCTCGCGACGCGCCTGTCGCACCGCAACACCGGCCGCTACACGCAGGACCCGCTGGCCGAGAAGCTGCTCGCCCGGGTGTCCACGGACGAGAACCTGCACATGGTCTTCTACCGCAACCTGGTCAAGGCCGCGCTGGAGATCTCCCCCGACGCCATGGTCCGCGCCATCACCGACGAGGTCCTCGACTTCGCGATGCCCGGCGCGGTCATCCCCAGCTTCGTCCGCAAGGCGGCCCTGATCGCCAAGGCGGGCATCTACGACCTGCGCATCCACCACGACGACGTCGTGATGCCGCTGCTGCGCTACTGGAAGATCTTCGACCTGACGGGCCTCGGCGAGGTCGGCGAGACCGCGCGCCAGGAACTGGCGGACTTCCTCAAGACGCTCAACGCCCAGGCATCCCGCTTCGAGGAACGCCGCGACGCCGCAGCCGCCCGGGCGGCTGCTCGTGGAGTGCCGGCGGTCTGACGCAGCCGCGGTGGTGGGACCGCGCGCCCACCGCGCGGCCTGCCTCCGGAACGCGGGGGTCTTCCCGCGCGGATCTCCCGGGTGGCTCCGCGACGCCGCGGCCGCCACCTGCGGAGTATCCGGCGATCCGACGAAGCCGCAGCGGCGGGAGCGCACCGGCTCGCCCTCGGACCACGACGGCGCAACCGGCAGCCCGGCGATCCGCCAGGCTATTCCGACCTCATGGCCCCGGCCGGCGACTCCACCGGCAAGCGGCGAGCCCGCACCCGCCGCGCGACCCGGCCCCTCAGCCGTACCCGCATTGCGGCCCGGCCCCGCACCCGCCGCGCGGCCTGCACCCCGCCGCGCGGCCCGTACCCGTCGCGGCCTACCCCCGGAACGTGCGGCCAGGTCCCGGAACCCCCACCCGTCCCTGCCGGGCGCCCGATACGCTGCGGGAGTGGCTTCCCTGCTCAACGTCGTCGATGTCGAGGCGACGTGCTGGGCCGGCGAGCCGCCGGCCGGGCAAGCCTCCGAGATCATCGAGATCGGCCTCACCGTCGTCGACCCCGCGCGGCGGGCTCGGCTCGACCGGCACCGGATCCTGGTGCGTCCGGAGCGCTCGGCCGTCGGCGCTTTCTGCACCGAGCTGACCGGGCTCACCCAGGCCGACGTCGACGCCGGCGTCAGCTTCGCCGAGGCGTGCCGGATCCTCGCCTCCGAGCACGCCACGACCCGGCGCGGCTGGGCCAGCTGGGGCGACTACGACCGCCGTCAGTTCGAGCGCCAGTGCGCGGCCGACCCGGCGACCTACCCCTTCGGCCTGCGCCACCTCAACGCGAAGGCCCGCTTCGCGCGCGCCTACCGCCTGGCCCGGCCCGTCGGCATGGACCGCGCGCTGGCCATGGCCGGGCTGCCCCTGGAGGGCCGGCACCACCGCGGGGACGACGACGCGTGGAACGTCTCGGCGCTCGTCCTGCACCTCATCGGCCGCGGCGCCTGGCCGCAGCATCCCCATAAGTGACCAATGGTAACCAGCCAACGCAACGCTGGGACCTGCACGTCGAGAAACAACAAGGTCTAGACCAAACGACCTAACTTCGTTGACTTTACCAATGGTCACCTGCAAGCTCCTCACCACCCGAGGAGGTTGCCCCCGTGAACAGACGCTCCCTGGCCGCCGTGGCCGGTTCGCTCACCTTCGCTCTCGCCCTGACCGCCTGCGGCACCTCGGCCGGACCGGCCGCCGCGCCGGGTGGCGGGCAGCTCACCGTGTGGCTGATGAACGGCGACCTGAGCGACCAGGCCACCGCCGCGATCAACACCGCGTTCGAGAAGGCCACCGGCGCGAAGGTGACCGTGCAGATCCAAGAGTGGGACAACATCAACACCAAGATCAGCACGGCGCTGGCGCAGGACACCACGCCGGACGTGATCGAGATCGGCAACACCGACGTCTCGCTGTTCGCCGCCAACGGCGCGCTGGCCGACCTTTCCGGGCACCGCGACGACCTCGCCGCCGGCCAGACCTGGCTGCCCGGCCTGGCGGCACCGGCCACTGTGGACGGAAAGATCTACGCCGCGCCGCTGTTCGCGGGCAACCGCGCGGTGATCTACGACAAGCAGCTCTGGGCCGACGCCGGGGTCGCCGCGCCGCCCACGACGTTCGCCGAGCTCACCGCCGACCTCGACAAGATCAAGGCCAAGCACCCGGAACCGGGCTTCTCCGCGTTCCACTTCCCCGGGCAGTACTGGTACGGCGCGCTGCAGTTCGTCTGGGACGCGGGCGGCGAGCTGGCCACCGAGTCCGGCGGCAAGTGGGCCGGCGCGCTCGAATCGCCGGCCGCGCAGCGCGGGCTCCAGGCGTGGAAGGACTTCCAGGCCGCCTACTCGACGCCCGCGTCGCGCAACGTCGACACCAAGGCACCCGACCAGGCCGCGATGTTCGCCGCCGGTGGCACCGGGGCCATCCTCGACACCAGCGTGAACACCGTGCTGAAGAACAAGCCCGAGCTGAAGGACCGGCTCGGCACGTTCCCCTTCCCCAGCGCGACGCCGGGCAAGAACCAGCCGGTGTTCCTCGGCGGGTCGGACCTCGGGGTCGCCGCGAAGAGCAAGAACCAGGACCTCGCGCTCGCCTACCTGAAGGCCGCGGCGAGCCCGGCCGTCCAGCGGGACGCCATCGTCGGCATCGACGGCTGGACGCCGGTGTCGCCGCAGATCATCGACCAGGTGACGCCGACGCTGCCGCCGATCCGGGCCGCGTTCTACGCCGCCGCGAAGTCGAGCGGCGCCACGCCGGCCACCCCGGGCTGGGCGACCATCGAGAGCGACAAGTCCGTCAACACCTTCTTCGCCGACATCGCGACCGGCCGCAAGTCCGTGGCCGACGCGGCGCGGGACTTCGACGCCCACTTGGGCCAAGCGCTCAACGCCGCCCCGTGACCGGGTGGGACGTCCGCGGTGGACTGCCGTCCCCTGACCGCGGGCGTCCCACCCACCTTGATGGAGGAACGCCGTGAAGGTCCTGAAGCGACCCGCGCCGGTCGTGGCGCCGCGGCCCGCGCCCCGGCGGAAGCGACGACGTCCGCTGCTGCCCTACGGCCTGCTCCTGCCCGCGGTCGTCGTCCTCGGGCTGGTGCTGGGGTACCCGCTGGTCCGGCTGCTGCTGATCTCGTTCCAGGGGTACGGCCTGCGCGCCCTGTTCACCGGCACGGCCGGGTGGGCGGGCTGGGACAACTACGCCGCGGTGCTCGGCGACGACCAGCTGGTCCCGGTGCTGCTGCGCACGGTCGGGTTCTGCGTGGCGCTCGTCGCCGGGACGCTCGTGATCGGCACGGGCGTCGCGCTGATGCTGCGGCGGCTCGGGCCCCGGATGCGGGTCGCCGTCACGATGAGCCTGATCGCCGCGTGGGCGTTGCCGAACGTGGCGTCCACCCTGGTCTGGCAGTGGCTCTTCCAGCCGGGCTACGGCGTGGTGAACTGGCTGCTGTCGCAGCTGGGCCTCGGCGACTTCACCCAGCACGACTGGACGACGACCCCGGCGTCGGCGTTCACCCTCGTCTGGCTGCTGGTGGTGTGGCAGTCGGTGCCGTTCGTGGCGCTCACCCTGCACGCCGGGCTGACGCAGATCCCCCGCTCGTACTACGAAGCGGCCACTTTGGACGGTGCCGGGCCGTGGCGGGTGCACCTGACGATCACCTGGCCGTTTCTGCAGCCGATCTTCGGCCTGGTCACGATCCTCTCGGTGATCTGGGACTTCACCGTGTTCAACCAGATCTGGATCCTCACCCAGGGCGGCCCCAGCCAGGGCACGACGACGCTCGGGATCTGGACGTTCACCCGGGCCTTCAGCACCAACTCCTTCGGCCAGGGCGCTGCGATCGCCGTCGTCTCGGTCCTGCTGCTGCTGGCCATGACCATCGTGTACGTGCGCCGGCTGGTGCGAACGGGAGAGGACCTGTGATGCGGGGACGCCGGATCGGGACCAACGCCATGGCAACGCTGTTCTGCCTGGTGTGGGTGTTCCCGGTCTACTGGATGGTGAACACGGCCTTCAAGCCGCGCGGCGACATCCTGAGCCCGACGCCGAAGTTCCTCCCGGTGCACTTCACCCTCGGCAACTTCGCCGACGCGCTCGCGAAACCGGGCTTCACCCGCGACCTCGTCAACAGCGTCGTCGTGACGGTGTCGGTGGTCCTGCTCGCGATCGTCGTGGCGTTCCTGGCGGCGACGGCGTTGACGCGGTTCCGGTTCTTCGGCCGCCGCAGCTTCCTCATCGGCGTGCTGATCCTGCAGATGGTGCCGGTGCCCGCGCTGGTCATCCCGCTGTTCCTGGGCCTCAAGAGCGCGCACCTGCTGAACAACCTGTTCGGGCTCACCCTCACCTACGTGGCGCTGGTGCTGCCGTTCACGATCTGGACGTTGCGGGGCTTCCTGCACGGCATCCCGGTCGAGCTCGAGGAGGCGGCCATGGTCGACGGCGCGACGCGCGGGCGCATCATGGGCTCGGTGCTGCTGCCGCTCGTGCTGCCGGGGCTCATCGCGACCAGCGTGTTCGCGTTCATCACGGCCTGGAACGACTTCCTGTTCGCCTACGTGATCATGAAGGACCAGTCCGGGTACACGCTGCCGGTGTGGCTGGTCTCGTTCAGCACCAGCACCGGGACGGACTACGGCGGCCTGATCGCCGCGTCGACGCTGTTCGCGTTGCCGGTGGTCGTGTTCTTCGCGCTCGTCCAGCGCCACCTCGTCGAGGGCATGACCGCGGGCGCGGTGAAGGGCTAGTGCTCTCCTTGGTCCCCCGGCCCGCGGAACTGGTGCGGCACAACGGGTTCTTCACGCTCGACGGCGGCGTGCGCGTCGTCGCCGGTCCCGGTGCCGGGCGCGCGGCCGACCTCCTGACCGGCTTCTTAGGCGCGGGCCACGGCGCGGAGATCCGGCTGAACCTGCGGCCCGGGCTCGGGCCGGAAGAGTACGAGCTGGACGTCACCGAAGACCTCGTGACGCTCGTGGCGAGCGCGGAAGCCGGGCTGTTCCACGGCGTCCAGACGCTGCGGCAGCTCGGCCCGGACCGCTGGCCGTGCCTGCGGATCCGCGACCGGCCGCGGCTGGCCTGGCGCGGGGTGCTGCTCGACGTCGCCCGGCACTTCATGCCCCTGGGCTTCCTCTACGAGTTCGTCGACCTCATCGCCCTGCACAAGTACAACGTGCTGCACCTGCACCTCACCGACGACCAGGGCTGGCGGCTCGAGATCGACGGCCGCCCCAAGCTGACCGACGTCGGCGCGTGGCGCAGCGAGTCGATGGTCGGCGCGGCCGGCAGCACGGTCTTCGACGGCGTCCCGCACGGCGGTTTCTACACCCGCGCCGAGCTGCGCGGGCTGGTCGGCCACGCGGCCGCCCGCGGCGTGCGGGTGGTGCCGGAGATCGACCTGCCCGGGCACGTCCGGGCGGCGCTGGCCGCCTACCCGGAGCTCGGCAACCACCCGCAGCGGTGGCTGCCGGTGTGGACCGGATGGGGCATCAGCCCCGACATCCTCGGCATGCACGACGCGGCCCTGGACTTCTGCCGCGACGTCCTGGCGCAGACCGCGGAGATCTTCCCCTCGCGGCACCTGCACATCGGCGGCGACGAATGCCCGACGACGCAGTGGGAGACCGCGCCCGCCGCCCTCGCCCGCGCGAAGGCGCTCGGGTTGCGGGACACCGCCGAACTGCACGCCTGGTTCCTCGGCGAGCTGCACGGGTTCCTCGGCGAGCTGGGCCGGCAGTCGGTCTGCTGGGACGAAACGGGCCGCTCGCCGGGCACCCTGCCGCCGGCGATGACCGTGGCCAGCTGGCGCGACGCCGCCCACGGCGCGCAGGCCGTCGCCCGCGGCCACCAGGTGATCATGGCGCCGCACACGTCGACCTACTTCGACTACCCGCAGACCGACGGGCCGGGCGAGCCGCCGCGCGAGCTCGTCACCACCCTGGCCGACGTCCACGCCTACGACCCCCTCGACGGGAACCTGCCCGCCGCCGACCCGGACAACGGCGGCCGGCCCGGCGTCATCGGCACGCAGGCGCAGCTGTGGACCGAGCACGCGCCGACCCCCGACCACGTGCGGCAGCTGGCCTTCCCGCGGCTGTGCGCGCTCGCCGAGTCGGCCTGGTCCCCCGGCCCGCGCGACTATGCTGACTTCGAAGCCCGCTTGGCCGGTCACCTGGATCTGCTGCGCGCGCTGAACGCCCTGCCGAAGGAGCGCGTCCGGTTCCCGGGCGGGCTCCCCGCACTCCGAAAGCCGAGAACTTGACCGCAGACGCGCTCGGACCCGACCGGCCGCCCACCGCGAAACGGGACCGGGTCCGCCGCCACCTGCTGAACGTCATCGAGAAGGCGGGGCCGGGCACCGGGCTGGCCTCGGAACGCGACCTGGCGCAGGAGCTGGGCGTGTCCCGCCCGACCGTCCGCGCGGCCATCGACGAGCTCACCCGCACCGGCCTGCTGGTCCGCCAGCGCGGCCGCGGCACGTTCACCAGCCCGCACAAGGTCACCCAGGAGCTCGCCGGCAGCGCCGCGGGCCTGGGCGTGCCGCCGGCGGAGGGGAACTGGACCAGCGAGGTCGTCGCGTTCACGACGGCGCCCGCGAGCGCCCCGCGCGCGGCGCGGCTGGAGGTCGCCGGTGGCGCGCCGGTCCTGCGGGTGACGCGCGTGCGCTACGTCGACGACGAGCCGATCGCCATCGAGCGCCTCGACCTGCCCGCCGAGCTCGTGCCCGGGCTGGCGCCGGCCGACATGGAGGCCGGCAACTTCTACCGGCTGCTGCGGGAGCGGTTCGGGATCACCGTGGCCGAGGCCGAGCAGACGATGGAACCGGCCGTGACCAACCCCGAGCAGGCCGAGCTGCTGGACGTCCCGGTGTACGCGCCGATCCTGCAGGTCGAGCGGGTCACCCGCGACACCGCCGGCCGGATCGTCGAGCTGACCCGCTCGGTGTACCGCGGCGACCGCTACCGGATCACCTCGAAGCTGCGGTTCGACGCCGACTCGGGCTGAGAGGTCGCGGACCGGCTCGGCGAAGCAGGTCCCAGGGGCCGTACTACCGTCGGGGGCGTGTGGGTCGTCCTGCTGGTCGCGGTGCCCGTCGGGGTGCTGATCGGGACCGTCGGCGTCGGCGGGGTGCTGCTGCCGCCCGCGCTCACCTGGCTCGGCGGGCTCGACGTCCACGCCGCGGCCGGGACCAGCAGCTGGGCCTTCCTGTTCACCGGGCTCGTCGGCACCCTCGGGTACGCCCGCCAGCAGGCCATGCCGTGGCGGTTCGGCGGCCTGCTCACCCTCGGCGCGGCGCCCGCCGCGGCCGCCGGGGCGCTGGTGAACGGGCTGCTCCCGGCCGCCGTGCTGTGGCTGGTGCTCGCCGTCGTGACGGCCGGTTCCGGCGCGTACAACCTGTGGTTCCGCGCCAAGACGTCGCGGGTGCGCGACGACCTGCCCGTTGCCGCGACCGTCGCGATCGGCGTGGTCGTCGGGTTCGGCTCGGCGCTGACCGGGACCGGCGGGCCGGTGCTGCTCGTCCCGGCGCTGCTGGCGCTCGGCGTCCCGGCGTTGACGACCGTCGCGGCCGGGCAGCTGATCCAGCTGCCGCTCGTCGGCTTCGCGACGCTCGGTTACGCCGCGCACGGCTCCGTCCACTTCGGACTCGGCACGCTGCTCGGCGGCATCGCCGGCGCCGGCGCGCTCGTCGGCACGCGGCTGGCGAAGAGGCTGCGGCAGCAGCACCTCCACCGCGTCGTGTCGGCGGCGCTGGTCGTCTTCGGCGCGTTCCTGTTCGTCCTGGCCGCACGCAGCTAAGACGCCGTCAGCCGCACGCAGCACCGGCCCGGCCGCGGGTCGGGGCGCGCGGTCAGCTCCGGCGCACCCGCGCCGGTCAGCAGGCCCGCCACCAGCGCGAGGTTCATCTCGCAGACCAGTTCCGGGTGCGCCCGGGCCAGCCGGTGGAACGGGCAGTTCCCCAGCGCCACCTCGCTCTCCTCGGTCCGCGGCTCGAACCCGTGCGCCTCGAGTGCCGCCGTGAGATCGGCCGCGGCGGCCCCCCGCCGCTCCCCCAGCTCCCGGGCCCGCAGCGCCAGGATCTCCCGGGCCGAGCCACCGGTCTCGCCGGCTTCCTCGACCGCCGTCGCCAGGAGGTGGCCGGCCAGCTCGTAGTCGCGTTCCGGCAGCGAGACCGTCACCTGCCGGTCCGAGCGGCGGTAGAGCTTCGCCGGGCGTCCGGCCCCCGGCCCGGTGCGCCCGGTGCGGCGTTCGTGCCCGACGGCGAGGAGCTGGGCGTCCACCAGGCGGTCGAGGTGGAACGCGACGGTCGGCCGGGGCACACTCAGGGCGGCGGCGACGTCGTCGCGGCTCACCGGCCCGGGCTGGCGGACGACGTAGTCGTACAGCCGGCGCCGGGTGGGCTCGTCGAGCGCGGCGACCGCGGCCAGCGCACCGGCCTGGGATTCGTGCATCACCGCATTCTAAAACAAATAACCGTTGACGAAAACCCGGGCGGCCTTCTAACGTCGGTACGACTTGGTTTTAGAACGAAGGGGCTCCCCGTGACAGCCGAACCCATGAGCGAACCGGTTCCCCTCCGGCACCTCGGTGTCGTCCCCGACCGCGACGCCTTCGACCTCCACGCGGCCGAACGCGCGGTGGCCGACCTGCTGCGGGCGCTGGGCAAGGACCCGACCTCGGAGCACCTCGGCGACACCCCGCGGCGGGTGGCGAACGCCTACGCGGAGATGCTGCGGCCCCGCGACTTCAAGCTGACGACGTTCCCCAACGACGAGGGCTACGACGAGCTCGTGCTCGCCAAGAGCATCCCGGTGCAGTCGCTGTGCGAGCACCACATGCTGCCCTTCCGCGGCGTCGCGCACGTGGGCTACCTGCCGGGCGAGCGCATCCTCGGCCTCTCGAAGCTCGCCCGGGTCGTCGAGCTGTTCGCCCGCGACCTGCAGGTGCAGGAGCGGCTGACCAAGCAGGTCGCCGACTGGCTCCAGGAGCACCTGGCACCGAAGGGCGTCGGCGTGGTGATCGAGGCCGAGCACCTCTGCATGTCCCTGCGCGGGGTCCGGGCGAGCGGCGCGCTCACCGTCACGTCGTCGCTGCACGGCCTGGTGCGCGAAGAACCCAAGACGCGGCAGGAGTTCTTCGCACTGACCGGCGTCGTCGCCTAGCGGCGGTCAGCGCACCGGGATCCGCTCGAGCGCGTCGAGCTGCCGCTGCACGCGGCGGGCGTCATCGTCACGGCCTTGGCGTCGGCAGAGTGTGAGCGCATCCCGCCACGTCTCGGCGGCTTCGCTGTGGCGTCCGAGTGCCGCGTACGCGGTGCCGAGCCGGTCGAGGGTGCCGGCTTCTTCGTTGGTGGAACCGATTTCGCGAAGCCGGCCGATGGCCTCGCGGTAGTGGCCGACCGCCTCGGCGTGGTTCCCGACGCGGTGCGCGATGTAGCCGAGACTGTCCGAAGTGGTCGCCTCCCCCTCGGCGTTTCCTTGACGGCGGAACAGGTCCAGGGCGGCTTCGCAGTGTTCGCGGGCTTCGTCGTAGCCGCCGAGCTGGGCCGCGTACCAGCCGATCGCGTTGAGCGCACCGGCTTCCCAGTCGGGGTTGCCGACGTCCCGGCTGATGCGCAACGCCTGCCTGGCGTGCTCGCGGGCCTTGTGGTGGTCGCCTTGCGCGCCCCACGCGGCGGCGAGGGTCCGGTGGGTGTGGGCCTGGTTGGTCGTGTCGTCGTGCCGTTCGGCCAGGGTCAGTGCTTCCTGCAGGTGGACGTTCGCCTGCGTGTGAGCGCCCAGGTCGGCGTGGGCTCGGCCGAGCAGGCGGTGGGTGAGGATCCGGGTCGCCGGGTCGGCGAGGTGCCCGGCCGCCGTCATCGCGACCTGCCAGGTGCCGAGCCGGTCGTGCAGGTGGCCCTGCCGCCGGTGGAACGTCTCGAGCGCCCAGGCCAGGTCCCACGTCGTCCGGTGGCGCCGGTTCCCGGACGCGGTGTCCAGGGCCGCCAGCAGGCAAGCGTGCTCGGTGTCGAACCAGCTCAGCGCGGCCGCGTCGTCGGGCAGCCCGGGGACGGCGTGCCGGGGAGCGGCCGGCGCCGGGTGTCCCGGTTCGCGGTGCGGGTTCAGGAGCCGGTCGGCGCGGTACGCGGTGTGCAGGTAGAAGTCGACGACCCGGTGCTGCGCGGCGGCGCGGACGTGTGCGGGAAGCCCGGCCGCCGTGAGGGTGGCGTGCCGGCGGATCAGGTCGTGGAGCCGGTAGCGGCCGCGGCCGGTCCGGGTGAGCAGTGACGCCTGTTCCAGTCCGCGCAGGATCCGCTGGGTGTCCGCCGGGGGCCGGTCGAGCAGGGCGGCGGCGGCTTCGGGTCCGAGGTCGGGCCCGGGTGCGACCCCGAGCAGGGCGAACGCGCTCGCCTGCTCCGGCGCCAGTGCGTCGAGCGACCACGACAGCACGGTGGGCAGGCTGGCGGTGGGGTCGTCGTCGGCGAGGGCCTGGAGCCCGGCGTCCCGCAGTTCGCCGGCCAGCACGCTCAACGGGAGGTCCGGCCGCAGCTGGGCGCGCGCGGCGACGATGCCCAGCGCCAGCGGGAACCCGCCGCAGAAGGCGATCAGCCGGTCCGCCGCCGCCGATTCGGCCGTCGTGCGGGCGGCGCCGAGCCGGCTGGTGAGCAGCAGGCGGGCTTCGTCCTCGGTCAGGACGTCGAGGCGGAGGTGGTGGGCCGCGTGCCCGGTGACCAGTCCGGTGAGCTGGGTGCGGCCGGTCACCAGGACGGTGCAGGTGTCCCCGCCCGGCAGCAGCGGGGTGACCTGGGTGGTGTCCGCGGCGTTGTCCAGCACGAGCAGCATCCGCCGGCCGGTGACGAGGTTGCGGAACAGGGCCGCGCCGGCGTGCGGGTCGATCGGCACCTGCCGGGGTTCGACCCCGAGCGCGTCGAGGAACCCGCGGATCGCGGCGGCCGGCGCCATCGGCGCGTGGTCGGGGCTGAAGCCGCGCAGGTCCACGTACAGCTGGCCGTCGGGGAACCGGTCGGTGTGGCGGTGGGCCCAGTGCAGGGCCAGCCATGTCTTGCCGATGCCGCCCGCACCGGCGATCGCCGAGATGACCACTGTGCCGCCGGGCTCGCGCGGGTCCAGCACGGCGTCCAGGCGGGCCAGGTCGTCGTCGCGGCCGACGAACGGCCGGGGTGCTCGCGGGAGCTGGTGGCACACCGCGGGAGGGCCCCCGGCTGTGCGCGTGGTGCTCAGCAGGGTCTGCTGCAGGTCCTGGAGCGCGGTTCCCGGGTCGGTGCCCAGCTCTTCCACCAGGCGCGTGCGGATCCGGTGGTAGTGCTCCAGCGCGTCGGCGCCGCGCCCGGCCTGGTGCAGGGCGCGCATGTACTGCCCGGCGACGTGCTCGTCGAGCGGGTGGTCGACGACCCGCGTGGCGAGCTCGGCGACCAGCGCGTCACCCTCGCCCGCCCGCAGCCGGGCGTCGACGAGCGCGCGTTGCGCAGCGAGCCGTTCCTCGCCTAGCTGCCGGCGTTCCGCGTCGGCCCACGCGCAGTCGAGGCCGGTGAGCGCCTCCCCCTGCCACAGGTCCAGCGCCCTGCTCAACAGCCCGGGTGCCGCCGCCGGATCGGGTTCGGTCCGGGCCCGGGCGCACAACGTCCGGAACAGCGGAAGGTCCAGCACCGGCCCGTCGTCGCCGGTCGTCAGGACGTACCCGCCGGATCGCCGTACGATGTCCAGGCCGTCCACTTCGGCCAGTGCCTGCCTCAGCCGGGAGACGTAGCTGTAGAGCGTCGCCCGGCCCCGGCGCGGCAGGTCGGGACCCCAGATCCGCTCGACCAGCCGGTCGACCGGAACGACCCGGCCGGCGTCGACGGCCAGCGCCGCGAGCAGGCAGCGTTGCCGGGTGGTCCCGAGGTCGACGGGGCGGCCGTCGACCTCGACGGCGATCTCGCCGAGCACGCGAAGAACTGTCACCGAACCCTCCCCGGATCGGACCCACCGAACCAGGCATAGCCGCTCGACCGGCGAAATGCAGGAACTCCGCAAGCAAATCACACGATCGGCCCTCCACGATCACCTCGACGTTGCGCCGGGACCGCCGGCGCGGGGAGGGGATCAGAGGATGCGTACGAAGGTGCGGGCAGCGGCCCGGGTACTCGGCGTGGCGGCCGTCGCCGCGGGAGCGCTGGCCGTGGGGCCGGTCGGGAACCAGGTGGCGTCGGCCGCGCCACTGGCGTGCACGGCCGTCGGCAACGCCGACGGCACGGTCTCCGCGTTCACGCTCTACGACAACACCGGCTACTCCGGAAGCTGCATCACGTTCTACCGCTACGGCAACTGCACGGCGTCCACCACCGACACCGAGGGCCTGTACAACCTCAACGGCTGGGGCTGGGACAACCGAGCGAGTTCGGTGCACACCGCGCACTCCTGCGACGTCCGGCTCTACGACGCGCGGGACTGCCCCAGCAGCGGCACCCGCAGCACGTGGATCGACCAGAGCGCCGATCTCCGGCTCGGCAGCATCAACTGGCAGAACCGCGCGAGTTGCGTGGTGATCAGCTGACGCCTCGCCGAGGGCGCCGGGATCAGCGACCCCGGCGCCCTCGGGTCACGCCACCGGTGGTTTGCAGATCGTGTTCCACCCGCTGGGGTGGGGCACCCCGTTCACGGTCACTTCCCCGTAGACCTTCGCGCACAGGGTGTTCGCGTCGGAGACGTAGATCCCGCCCGCGTAGGTTTCGTAGTCGTCGTCGGAGTCGTACCACTGGGTCGTCCAGCCGGCGTGCTGGAGGACCACCTCGATGTGGTGCTTGCCGTCGAGGTTGTCGAAGGTCATCGCGCAGAACGTGCCGCTGCCCTCGGACGAGTACCAGACCCTGACGTACCCGGTGGTCTGCGGAATGTCGATCTGCTCCAGGAAGGCCCCCTTGCAGGTGGTGAACGGGCCCGCGTACCCGGGCGGCGCGTCTTTCGGATGTGTCTCGGCCGACGCCGTGGCCGCGCCACCGAACACGGTGGTCGCCACCAGCCCGATGATCGCGACCGCGGTCGCGATCCGTCTCTTGATCCGCACCTGGAACCTCCACCCTCGGCGGGCCGCGCCCGGTTCAGGCGGGGCCTCGGCGTCAGGCTGGCGGACCGAGGTGCAGGCTTCCTTGCGAGAATCCTGCAACTCGCAGGTCAGGGCGCCGGCCGTGGAAATCGCCGGCCGGGCGCCGGAGCACGGTGCTAGACAGCCTCCGTGCACACCACGCTGGACTTCC
Organism: Amycolatopsis sp. NBC_01307; assembly: GCF_035975215.1. Lineage (NCBI taxonomy): Bacteria > Bacillati > Actinomycetota > Actinomycetes > Pseudonocardiales > Pseudonocardiaceae > Amycolatopsis > Amycolatopsis sp. NBC_01307. The sequence goes on from NZ_CP108403.1 coordinate 4,106,564, forward strand.
CCGAGCTGTTGCAGCTGATCGACGAACGCTCGGCGGCCTTCCGTGCCGCGGTGGGCGTCGCGCCCAGTCTCGACGCGCGGGTGCCGACCTGTCCCGAGTGGACGCTGTTCGACCTGGTGCGGCACCTGGGCGAGGGCCGCCGCGACTGGGCGGCCACCATTGCGGCCGGGCCTGATGCCACGGCCAAGGCCGCGCCGCGGGACGGCTCGGCGCCGCCCCGGGAGCGTGAGGCTTTGCTTGCCTGGTCGGCCGCGGCGACGCGGGAGCTGCTCGACGCCTTGCGCGAAGCCGGGCCGGATCGGGGTTGCTGGGCGTGGTGGGGCAAGACGCAGTCGCCGCGGACCTGTGGTGCCGTCGCCCGGCGTCAGCTCCACGAGGTCGCGGTGCACACCTACGACGCCCAGGTCACCGTGGGCGCGCCGCGGCCGCTGCCGGACGAGGTGGCCCTCGACGGGGCCGAGGAGTTCCTGTCCACCTTCTGCACCACGACGGTCGCCTGGCCGCACGAGCCCGCGGTCGTCGACTACCACGTCGCCGAGGGCCGGTCCTGGCGACACCGGCTCGCCGCCGACGGCGCACGGGCCGACCGCCTGCCGTCATCCGCGACCGGCGACGTCCCGGACGCGACCGCCCGGGGCACGGCCCATGACCTCGTCCTGGCCTTCTACGGCCGGATTCCGCTGGACACCCTCACGCTCGACGGCGACCGGCGGATCTTCGACCAGCTCGTGGACTGGGACCCGGAGCGGTAGGGCGCGTCCGACAAAGGCCGGTGGCCGAGATGCCGCTAGTCCCGGCGGTGCCGGCCTCCCGGGCCCGTGGCCAGTGCCTGCACCCGCGTCACGAGGTCGCGCCTCCGGTTGCGGCGGGCGTACTCCAGCAGCGCCTCCACCTGGGCCTCCGGCAGCCAGCCCTGGTCGGCGCCGATCTCCAGTGTCAGCAGGTGCGTCACCAGTTCGCGGGAGTCGTCGTCGCACTCGCCCGCCAGTTCCGCGAACCGCAGCGCCGCGTCGGCCGCGCCGTCGCACCACGCCGTCATGGCCAGCAGCGTCGCCGTCGCGGTCAGGATGTCGCCGCGGTGGACGCCGCCTTCCGCGGCCAGGTGCTCGGCCAGCTGGAAGCTGTGGGTGCCGACGCCGCCGGCCCCTTCCTCGCGCACCGCTTTCGCGAGCGCGTGGATCTGCTGTGTGACGTAGTCCCCGCTCGAAAACCCCGACATGCCGTCCCCTCCACCCCGCGACGAGTCCCGTGCGGCCCGTGCGGTCACCCCGACAGGTGTACTCCATTCGCGCCCAGATACGTCGGACGCCCCACCGCTTTCGTCCGATCGGTCGTGAGATCAGCCCGATCGTCCCGGTTCGTTGCGCCGTTGGGACACGTAGACCGCGGCCGACGTCCGCCGCTCGACGCCGAGTTTGTGCAGCACGGAAGAAACGTAGTTCTTGACGGTCTTTTCCGCCAGGAAAAGCCGTTCCGCGATCTGCCGGTTGGTCAGTCCTTCGGCGACCAGGTCGAGCACCCGCCGCTCCTGCGGGCTGAGCTGCTCGTACCGCGGATCCGGGGCCGAGGCCGTCTCCCCCCGCAACCTGTTCATGACGGACGCGGTGAGCGTGGCGTCCAGCAGCGAGCCGCCGACGGCCACCGTGCGGACGGCGTCGATCAGGGACCGGCCGGAGACCTGCTTGAGCATGTACCCGGCCGCGCCGGCCATGATGGCGCCGAACAGGGCGTCGTCGTCCGAATAGGACGTGAGCATCAGGCAGGCGGGCGGCGGCTCGAGCGTCGAGCGGATCTCGCGGCAGACCTCGACGCCCTGGCCGTCGGGCAGCCGGACGTCCAGGATGGCCACGTCCGGCCGGACCTGCGGGATCCGGACCAGGGCCTCGGCGGCCGTGCCGGCCTCGCCGACCACTTCGATGTCCGGCTCGGACTCGAAGACGGTCTTCAGCCCGGTGCGGACCAGCTCGTGGTCGTCGAGCAGGAACACCGAAATCGTCATCACGCAGTCCCTTGTTCGCCGGCCGACCGGGCCGGCAGCCCGGCCGTCCACTCCAGCCGGGAGCCGCCGTCGCCGACGGCCACCAGCGCACACGTCCCGCCCCACCGCGCGGCCCGGGCCGCCAGGTTGGCGAGCCCGCTGACCCGCCCGGGGCCCGGGGGCGGCCCGGTCCCGTCGTCGCGCACCACCAGGCTCAGCCGCGTGCCGAGCCCGTCCACGGTGACCTCGACCGAGCACGACGTCGCGCCGGCGTGGCGGGCGACGTTCGTCAGGGCTTCCCGCAGCGACGCGATCAGGTCGGAGCGGACCGCGTCCGGCACGGCGGCGTCGAGCGGCCCGTCGAAGCCGACGCGCGGCTCGAAGCCCAGCGTGTCCCGGGCGTCGACCGCCACCCGCAGCAGCTCCGCGCGGAGGCTGCCCTGCGCCTGCGCGGGCGCCTGCAAGGAGAAGATGCTGTTGCGGATCTCGCGGATCGTGCCGTCGAGGTCGTGGGCGAACCCGGCGACGCGCGCGCCGACCCCCGGGTCCGAGATCAGCCTGCTGACGCCTTCGAGCCCGAGCCCGGTCGCGAACAGCCGCTGGATCACCAGGTCGTGCAGGTCGCGCGCGATCCGGTCGCGGTCCTCGAAGACGGCGAGCTGCTGGCGGGCCTCCTGCGCCCGGGAGAACTCGACGGCGAGCGCGGCGTGCCCGGCGAACGTCTCGGCCAACTGGACGTCGGAGTCGGTGAAGGGCGAGCGGTCGCGGAACTTCGCCACGAGCAGCACCCCGAGGGTCTCCTCGCCGACGATCAGCGGCACCGAGATCGCCGAGTCCAGGTCCTTGATCATGGCGGGCATCGGCCCGGCGCGGTCGCGCTGCTCGTTCTGGACGTGCTCGCCGTAGTCCCGCACGACGATCGGCCGGCGCGTGGTGAACGCGATCCCGGTCGCGGTGCCCTCGGTCGGGATGGTCAGCCCGGTGAGGCGGTCGGAGTCCTCCCCCGGCGGCTCGACGACGTCGAACACCAGCAACCCCGGCCCCGCGGGCAGCGCGATCGCGCCGCCGGTGCCGCCGGCCACCACGCGGGCGCGTTCGGCGACCAGCCGCAGGGTGGCGCGCAGGCTCTGCGCGCTGAGCAGGGCCTTGGTGACGTCGTAGGAGGCCTCGAGCCAGCGTTCGCGGCGGCGCATCCCGTCGACGAGCAGCGCTTTCTCGACGGCCATCCCGGTCGCCGCGGTGAGCGCGCCCAGCACTTCGCGCCGGCGGCCGGCGAAGCCGCCTTCGCCGGGCTCGATCCGGAAGGTGCCGAAGGTCTTGGGCCCGGCGCGCACGGGGATCTCGACCGCGCCATTGCTCGTGCCGTCACCGGGCCGGCCGTACTCGGCCACACCGCCCTCGGGTCCGGTCACCTCGACGCGGCCGTGGCGCGCCCCGACCAGCTCGCACACCGTCGTCACCGCGCGTTCGAGCAACGCCGGTATCTCCAGCTCCCGCGCGATCCCGGCCACCGCGGCGAGGATCGCCGGCATGCCGATTTCGTCCGCCACTTTCTTGTCGACTCCGCTGGCGTCGCCCACTCCCGGGGGTCTCCCCGGGCCGTCAAGGGTGCCACAGGTCACTGCCCGTGCCGGCCCAAGCCGGTTCGTCCATCCGGTGGGTCGTTCGGTGCCACGGCGTTGTTACTCGGCCGGGCAGGCCATTCGGTGACCGGTTATCGCTTCGACCGGGATCTGCAGGAACCGCCGCCCGGCCTGGGACGGACACGGGCACAGGCAGGCGATCTCGGCGGCCGAGGAGTCCCGGAACTCGCCGGCCCGGCCGAGCAGGCTGACGAACCAGCCCGCGCCGAGGTCGGCGGCGAAGTCGTCGGCCTCGAACGCGACGACGGCGTCGCGCGCGCCGGCGTAGAGGGGACTGCCTTCGGGCACGGCGAACACGACGCTCTCCCCGACGACGGTGAACCGCACCGGGCGAACGGCCGGCATCGCCCGGTGGGTGAAGATCACCCGGCCGAGGCTCGCCGTCCGGAGCAGCGCGAGGCACTGCGCCCGGTCGAGCAAGAGCCCGAAGCCCACATCGTCAGCCATCTCGTCCCTGTGCTTCTCCTGTGAATATTCCCGGCCACCAGCGTGATCCGTTGCGGCGGGTCGCCGGTAGGGCCGTTCGACCCGGCCACGCCCGGCCCGGCTCCGAAACCCCTACGACGGCGCCGTCCGCCAGTGCCGAAAGACCCGGGTCCGCACGGGCGCCCGGCCGGTGTGGCGGACACGCGGCGCGACCTACCGTCGTGACCGTCCGTTGCCGGCGTGCGTCCGAAGGAAGAGGTGAGGCCGATGCCGCCGCATTCCGCCGGGGGTGACTCCCCGCCCGCGGCGACGTTCTCGCTCGACACCGCGCTCGTCCGGCAGGCCGTCGCCGGCAACCGGGCCGCGGTGGCGGGGCTGCTGCGCGAGCTGCGGCCGATCGTGTTCCGCTACTGCCTCGGCCGGCTCGGGTCGTGGCAGGACGGCTCGTCCGACGCCGAGGACTGCGCCCAGGACGTGCTGCTCGCGGTGGTGCGCGCGCTGCCCGGCTACCGGTACGAGATCGACGGGTTCCTGCCGTTCGTCTTCGGCATCGCCGCGCACAAGATCGCCGACTTCCACCGCCGCCGCTCCCGCGACCGCACCAGCCCGGTCGCGGAGCCGCCCGCCGGCCGCTCGGAGGGCGCGGAAGGCACCGACCCGACGGGCGAGGAGGTCCAGCGCTCCGCCGCGCTCGACTGGTCGTCCGGCCTGCTCGACACGCTCCCGCCGCGCCAGCGCGAGATCCTGGTGCTGCGCATCATCCTGGGCATGACCGCGGAGGAGACGGCGGTGGCGGTGGGGCTGAGCAGCGCGGGCGCGGTCCGCGTGGCCCAGCACCGGGCGCTCACGACCCTGCGGCGGAACCTGCAGGCGAAGAAGAGCGCCGAATCCACCTCGTGACGGGACCCCGGATGCTCTACCGCTTGAGCCCGCCGGGCACCGTGTCCTGGTGCGCCGCGCCCGGCGACGCGGTCTCGCGCGCCCCGGCCGAGCTGGACGCGTTGCCCTGGGCACCCGCGGAACGGGCCTTCGGTGCCGATCTGCTGCGGATCGCGGTCCGCCACGGGGTGGCGTCGCCCGCCGGGCTGGTCCTCGACGCCCGGCACACCGTCGACCTGGGCCGGGCCGACGGCCTGCGCAGCGACCAGCTCGCCATCGACGACGCCCAGGCGGGCCTGCGGGAGAGTGTCGCGATGCGGTTGATCGAGCAGGCCTACCCGGGATCGGGCGAGCTGGCCGCCCAGCTCGACGAGAAACTGCGGAAGGCGGCCGAAAACACCGCCCGGGAAGCCGAAGCGCAGCTCGCCGAGGTACTGGCGGCCCCCGTGCGGCCGGCGCTGGCCGAGCACTGGCGACGGCTCGGCGGGCGGTACCCGGACTGACCGGCCGCCCCGTGCGATCATGCGCGGGTGCCTCCAGTGCTGATCGTCGTCGGCGGGCTGCCGGCGTCCGGGAAGACCACCGTGGCGACCGAACTGGCCCGCCGCACCGGGTTCTCCTACCTGCGCGTCGACACCATCGAACAGGCGATCGTCCGCAGCACGCCGCTGGGCAACCCGCTCGGGCCGGTCGGGTACGTCGTCGCCTACGACGTCGCCGCGGACCTGCTGCGGACCGGCGTTAGCGTGATCGCCGAGTGCGTGAACTCCGTCGAGATCACCCGGAACGCCTGGCGGGACACCGGAACGGCGCACGGGGCGCGGGTGCTGGAGACCGAGATCGTCTGCTCGGACCCGGTGGAACACCGGCGCCGCGCGGAAACCCGCGACACCGGCATCCCCGGCCACGTGCCGCCGACGTGGCCGCAGATCGTGGCCCGCGAGTACGAGCCGTGGACGCGTGACCGCCTCGTCGTCGACACCGCCGAGCGGTCGGCCGCCGAGGCGGCCGCGCTCATCGAAGCGGCTGCGCGGCCTTGACGTCGATTGCCGCGGTTCCGGCGGCGCCGCACTGAATTCCCGAGCGGCGACGAACAAAGAGCGTCGCCGAATGCGAGGACACCCGTTGAACGCGCGTCCCGGGGGTGAACCAGGGATATCGCCGGGGCGACGACCGGCGGGCATTCGAGGTGCTTCACTGAGGGATACGGCTGCCGGTTCGGATCGGTTCAAAGAATTTTCCGCGGGTTTCGCCACACCCCCGGAAGCTGGACAACCACCCGGTCCAGGCCCCAGGATGGCCGCCGTCACCAACTACTTGAGAGCGCAACCAGCGTACACGAACGGCTACCCAGCGTGACGCACCCGCGGGCCGCCGCGAGTGCGTCCTGTGCACGGCGCTATTCGCGCACGCCATTCTTCGCGCATTTCCGGGGACCATTCACGACCACGTCCGACTACGGAAACGGAAACCGGACCTGACGGTTCGTGATGGTCGGAAACACCTTCTTGCCCGGTGTCAAACCCCGGTGTAGCGTCCATAACGGAACGATAACCACCCGGTCGACGGCGTGGTCACGGGCAGGTGACCACACGTCCCACTGATGTCGGGTCAGTGGGCGGCCGGGCGTCGTTCCTCCCCTGCAGACGCCTTTCCTGACTGGTACGCCCCTGGGCTCGTACCGGTCAGTGTCGCGTTTCCCGCCAGCCCGACACCCGGAGGATCCATGTCCCGCACCCAAGGACGGCATCGGCTTTCGCGCAGAACGAAGATCGCCACCGGCGGTCTCGCCCTCGCGATGGCCGTCGGCGGCATCGTCGTCGCCACCACGACCGGCAACACCGGACAGGCCAGCGCCGACGAGGTCGATCCCGCACTCTTCGTCGACATCCTGAAGGTGGCGCCGAACCAGTTCGACCCGCGGCCGGTCAGCGGCGCGGCGACGGGCACGTTCACCGTCGACTGCGGCCGCAACGAGAACGGCCACTTCAACCCCGACAACTTCATCGCCCAGCCCGGCGTCCGCAACGGCGCCCAGCACCTGCACGACTACGTCGGCAACCTCTCGACGAACGCCGACTCGAACAACAAGAGCCTCGTCAAGGCCGGCACCACCTGCCGCAACGGCGACAAGTCCGCCTACTACTGGCCGGTCGTGCGCATCGACACCGGCGAGGAAGAGGCGAAGAACGAGCCCGCGAAGGCGCCGGACGGCGACCGGGCCCAGGCCGACCAGGAGGCGAAGACCGTCCAGGTCGCCTGCCCCGACGTCGCCAGCAAGCTGCCGGACGTGCCCGACCAGGCGATGGCCGAGGTGGAGAGCAACCTGGACCAGCTCGACGGCCAGACCGACGAGGCCAACCAGCGCGTCGCCTCGACGCAGGGCCAGGGTGGCGCGGACTTCGTGCGCAACGCGATCCTGACGCCGCTCAAGGACCGGCGCGCCGCGATCCTGGAGCGCATCGCCATCGCGATCGGCCGCTTCACGCAGAAGCCGCGCGACCTGGGCGGGCTCGCGCCGTGCGCGCCGAAGCCGGGCAAGGACCCGGGCACCGGCGCGACTCCCCCGCCGAGCACCACCGCGGGCGGCGCGCTGCCGGGCCAGGACGAGAACAACGAGCTGCCCGAGAACGACGGTGTGATCCAGCGGCCGCAGAAGGTCCAGCTCACGTTCCGGGGCAGCCCGACGGGCAAGGTCGTGGCCATGCCGAAGTTCCTGCGCGTGCTCTACGGCGACGCGAAGGTGTCGACCAACGGGCCGGCCAACGCCCGCGCGAGCTGGACGTGCAGCGGCTTCGAGAACCGCGTCACCGACAAGTACCCGATCTGCCCGCAGAACAGCAAGGTCAAGCGCATCCACACGTTCCCGAGCTGCTGGGACGGGCAGAACATCGACAGTGCGAACCACCGCACGCACATCGTGTTCCCGGACCAGGCCGGCTGGTGCCCGAAGGGCTTCAAGGCCGTGCCGCAGCTGCAGATCACGCTGACCTACGACATCCCGCACGACATCCAGGTCAAGAAGCAGTACAAAGTGGACTCCTTCCCGCAGGAGCACCACAACCCGCTCTCCGACCACGACGACTTCGCGAACGTGATGTCGCAGCGGATCATGAGCGGCCTGGTCAACTGCGTCAACCGCGGCCGGACCTGCCGGGCCTGACCACAGCGGACAGACCACAAGCGCCCCGCCGTCCGCTCCGGGCGGCGGGGCGCTTTCGCGTGCGCCCCGCACGCGGCGGCCGTGGATTCCGCACGGGCCGGGACGTGCGGATCGCACTCCAGGAGACGTCACCGCGCACGCCCGCGGCCGAAACTGGCACCAACAGCACAACCGCACAGAAGGGAACGCAGTCGCAGCCCAGCTCCCCCGGTGCCGCGGCCCCCGCCCCCGGGGCCGCGGCACGCTCCGTTCCGACAAGGGATCCGCCATGCCTTCCGACGACGTCCGCCCGGAACTGACCGGGGTCGAGGTCCACGACCTCGAGCCGGCCCTGTGCCTGCTCATCACACCGAACGGCGGCCAGTACCCGATCCCGGTGCCGGCCGCGGAGGTCCGCGCGTGGATCGCGCGCTGCGACGGCACCCGCACCCGGGCCGAGCTGCTCGCCGGGGTGAACCCCGGTTACGCGGAACTGCTCGACGTCCTCACCGACGGCGGCGGCCTCCGCCCCGCGACGGACGGCGCGAGCCGCGTGGCCGCGACCACCGTCCTCATCGCCGGGACGCCCGAGCTGACCGCGCCGCTCGCGCAGATCCTCGCCCCGGCGGGGTACGCGCGGGTCCAGACGCTCTCCGACGTCGACGGACCCTTCCCCGTCAACCCGGCCGACGCCGTCGTCGTCGCCGCGTTCACCCACCCGGCGTACTCCGAGCTCACCGCCCTCGACGCGTTCTGCGCCGACCGCGGGGTACGGCTGCTGCCGTTCCGCTGTGAACGCGGGCAGGGCATCGCCGGGCCCGCGATCACCCCCGGCGGCCCCGGCCCCGACTTCGCCGACGTGCTCGACCGGCGGCGGTCCGCGGCCACCGACCCGCGCGTGATCGACGCCTTCGCCACCGCCGACCCGCCGCCCGGCCGGCGGTTCCGCCCGATCGACGCCCGCTGGATGCTGACCGTGCTCGCCGTCCAGCTGGAGCGCTGGCTCGCCGGCGAACCCGCCGAGACGACCACCGGCGAGCTCGAGCTCGACCCCGTCCGGCTGAGCGTGCTCCCCCGGCCCGTCCTGCCGTTCCCGGACCGCACCCGCGCGATCGAGGCGCGCGGCCCGCGCCCGGACCTGCTCGTCGACGACCGGACCGGCATCGTGACCGCCGTCCACGAGATCCCGCCCGCTCCCGGCCTGCCCGCCCGCCTGAAGGTGTGCGCCGTGGACGTCGCCGACATGCACCGGGTCGCCGACTGGGCCAACGACCGCCGGGCGGTCGGCACGTCGTGGCACGACTTCGACGTCGCCCGCGACGCCGCGATCGGCAAGGCCGTCGAACGCTACTGCGGCAGCTGGCTGCCCGCGGACCGCGAGCTCCGGCACGCCAGCTACCTGCGGCTGTGCCGCCAGGGCGTGCCCGCGCTCGACCCGCGTCGCCTGAACCTGTACTCACCGCGGCAGTACGCCATCCCCGGGTTTCCCTTCGCGCCGCTGACGCCCGACACGGAATGCGCGTGGATCGAAGCCTTTTCCCACACGACGCGGGAGGCGCTGTGGGTGCCCGCGTGCCTCGTCTCCGACCGGCCCGAGCCCGACGGCGCCCGGTTCACCGATCCCCTGCTCGCCGGCCTCGCCGGGGGGACGAGCAGGGAACACGCCGTGACCTCGGGCCTGGAAGCGGTGCTCGAGCAGGACACGACGATGCTCTGGTGGGCCAACACACCGCGGTTGCGCCGGCTGCCGGTCCCGGCCGGGCTCCGCGCGCTGATCGCCGACACCGCCGATACCCACGACGTCACGCTGATCCCGCTGGACAACGAGTTCGGCGTCCCGGTCGTCGCGGCTGCCGTGCTCGACCGGGCCCGGCGCCGGCTGTCCATCGGCACCGCCACGCGGCCCGACGCGTTCGAGGCGGCCAAGCAGGCGCTCGCCGACGGGTTCGCGCGGCAGCACGCCGACGCGGCCCTCGACCCGCGGGCCGTGACCCGGGTGGCGCCGTGGGTGCTCGACCTGCCGGTGCGCCCGTGGGAGGGGCTGCCGTCGGTGGCCGAGCGGGGGCTCAAGGCCTACCGGGAACGCGTCGAGGAGCGGGGTTTCGAGGTAATCAGCGTCGACCTGACCACGCGGGACGTCGCGAGCGCCGGGTTCCACGCCGCGCACACGATCGTGCCGGGGCTGGTGCCCCGCTTCCCGGCCGGCGCGCCGTACTGGGGCGCCGGGCGGATCCGGCGTGCCGCGGTCGACCTCGGCTGGCGGCCGGCGCCGCAGTCCGAGGAGCGGCTGAACGTCTTCCCGTTCCCGCACGCGTGACGCTCACGAGCGCAGGGCTTCGCGTTCCGCGGCCGTGAGCGCGTTCTCCCTCACCACGGAGAGCCCGGCCACGACGGCGAAAGCCAGCACGGCCATCACGGCGAACACCGCGTGCAGGCCGAGGGTCTGGGAGAGCACGCCGGCCGCGAGGGCGCCGAGTGACTTGGTTCCCCACGCCACCAGGCGGTAGCTGCTGTTGAGCCGGCCGAGCAGGCGGTCGGGCGTGAGGCGCTGGCGCAGCGACACCATGACGACGTTGGACATCACGATCCCCAGGCCGCCGAGGAAGAACCCGGCGGCGACGGCGACGGGGTTCGTCGTCACCGCGAGCACGCCGATCGTCAGGCCGCCGGCGAGCCAGGACACCCAGAGCGTGCCGATCCGGCCGATCAGGCGCTCCACCGGTTCGGCGAGGAACGACCCGGCGAGGCCGCCCGCGGCGTTGGTGGCCATCACCAGGCCGAAGGCCGGCTCGGACAGGCCCATCGCCGAGCCCGGGCCGACCGCGTAGAGCACGAACACCGCGAAGGTCGCGCCGGTGGCGAAGTTGAACGTGCCGACCATGACCGAGAACGTCCGCAACACCTTGTGCCGCACCAGGAACCGCACGCCTTCGGCGATGTCCGCGCGCAGGGTGGTGTGCCCGGGCCGCTCGATCCGGTAGGTCCCGCGCACCAGGAGCAACGCCGCCACGGCCACCGCCCACAACGCCATCGGCGTCACGAACGCGGCGAGCACCCCGCCCGCGACGAGCAGCCCGGCCAGCGGCGGGCCGGCGAACTCGTTGGCCGTCTGCTCGGCGGCGTACATCCGGCCGTTGGCGGCCGAGAGCCGCTCGCGCCCGACGACCTGCGGGACGATCGACTGCGCGGCGGTGTCGTAGACGGTCTCGGCGAACCCGACCCCCGCGGCGACGACGTACAGGGCCCAGATCGACCCGCCGCCGAAGACGGTCATGAGCGTGACGACGGCGAGCAGCCCACCGCGGACCAGGTTCGCGCCGAGCATCGCCCGCCGGCGGTCGAGCCGGTCGACCAGCGCGCCGGCGGGCAGTGCGAAGAGCAGCCACGGCAGGGTGAAGGCGAAGGCCAGCCCGGCGATCAGGACCGGCGACCGCGTGTAGCCGACGGCCACCAGCGGCAACGCGACCTTCAGGACGCCGTCGGCGAGGCTCGACAGCCCCGCCGCCGTCCACAGCCGCCAATAGGTGCTGCCCAGGCCCTTCTTCTCCATACGATCGAGGATTACACATCGATGGGGAATTCTCCATCGATGTGTCGGAACTCGATCGATGGACTACGCTGCGTTCATGACCGAACCCCGCCGGCGGCGGCCGGCGACCCCGCGGGAGGCGAAGGCCCTCGGCCACCCGCTGCGCCTGCGGATCATGCGGATGTGCCTGGTCGAGGAGCTGACGAACAAGCAGCTCGCCGACCGCCTCGACCGCGATCCCGGCACGGTCCTGCACCACGTGCGCCAGCTGGTCGCCGCCGGTCTGCTGGAGCCGGCCCCGGTCCGCACGGGGACCAGCGGCGCGCTGGAGAAGCCGTACCGGTCGAACAACGAGACGTGGTGGCTGGACGGCCCGCTGGCCGGCGCCGACCCCGAGACGCGGTTCGCGCCGATCGAGATCTTCCAGGAGGAGCTGCGGGCCTCGGGCCCGGAGTCGGTGGCGGTGCACGAGAAGTTCCTGCTGCACCTGTCCCCCGACGAGGTCCGGGAGCTGGACCGGCGCATCCTGGCGGTCCTGGACGAGTACGTGGCGACCGACCACGAACGCCTGGACCGCCCGGCCCTGGGCGGGATCTTCGTGCTGCACCACCTGAACCCCGGCAGCTGACCCGCTCTCCCCCGAAAGCCGTGAATGCCACATCGAGGGACCTAGTGTCCGTCGATGTGGCATTCACGGCTTTGCCGCGGTGCGCGTCAGGCGGTCAGTGGTTCACCTTGAACCACGGCTGCGACCAGCCGAGGTAGGTCTGGCCCCACTTGCTCTTGATCTGCGCGATCGTGGTCTCGGTGTAGGTACCCGCGCCGTTGATGTCGTTCGACAGGAACTTGCCGCCGCCGATGGAGATCATCGTGTGGCCCGAGCCGCCGTTGGAGAAGAACGCGAGGCCGCCGGCCGGGACGTCGGTGCTGCCCGCGTGCTTGTACTGGCCGGGGATCTGGGTCCAGTGCACGTACGCCGTGGTCGAGCCGCTCGCGGAGAAGCCGTAGTTCTGGGCGTTGATGCGGTCGCACCAGCCGTCGTAGGCCGGGTCGTTGTTGGTGTGGACCCGCGACTTCGCCTTGGTGACGGCCTGGGCGCACGTGTTCGCGTCGCCCAGCCCGGACGTCGAGCAGGTCGCCGCCGGCGGCGGCGGGACGTCGGTGCAGTCCGGCGCGATGCGGCCGTCGGAGCCGGTGTAGACGTAGGTGTCGGTGATGTAGCCGCCCGGGACGTGATCCCAGATGTTGCTGGTGCCGTACTTGCCGGTGACCGACTCGCCGGTGGTCTGGCAGTCGATGTCGACGGCGGTGCCGTCGGCGACCGTGCCGGTCGAGCTCGCGCCCGTGCTCGGCGCCGAGCGCACGGTCAGCGGCGCGCCCGAGTCGGTGTGCACCGTGCCGGTGGCCGCGAGCGCCGGGGTGGCGCCGACCAGCACGATCGCCGCGGCGATGCCGACCACCCCGGCCGCCCGCTTGCCGATGCGAATCCTCATGAGTCCGTCCTCCGTCGTTTCCGTTGTGCCGACAGAGTGACGAGCGCCGGTACAAGCCCCGTACAAACGCCCGGGCGGCTCGTGGAGATACGGCAAAAAGGACAGGCCCCGCCGGCGAAGGCGGGGCCTGTCCGGTGGAGCGAACTCAGGCCAGGTACTCGGCCGCCGCGCGCAGGCTGACGTACGAGCCGCTGAACGTGTCCAGCCGCGGGCCGTCCCCGGTGAGCGGACCCGGCGCACCCGTCTCGACGCGGATGAAGTCCACAGCAGACTCCCCCAGCGCCGTCAGCAGGTCCCGCACCCGCGGGTGCCGGTGCGCCTCGCGCGTCACGACGACGACGCTCGAGAACCCTTGCGCCGCTTCGAGGATCACGTCGAGGTCGGCCGGGCCGGCGGTGATCGCCCGCGTCCCCGGCACCAGCTCGGCCAGGTGCGCGCCGAGGCCCCACGGCATCGGGCCGGCCGCGATGGTCGGCTCGGTCTGGACGTCCACCACCAGGGGCGGGCCGTCCAGCCGCGGTTCACCGGTGACGCGCAGAGCCTTGCGGGCCGCTTCCAGGCCGAGCCGCCGGTCGACCGGGCCGACCGTCGCCGGGGCCGGGTCGGTGCCCAGCGACGCCGTCCGCTCGGCCGCGTCCGCCAGCCGTTCGAGGGGCAGCTCCCCCGACGCCACCGCGGCCACGATCGCCGCGTTGATGGCGTCCAGGGCGTCGGCCTCGAAGGCCGCGCCACCGATGCAGAGCGCGTCCGCGCCGGCGATCAGCGCCCGGACCGCCGAGTGGCCGAGGCCGTCGTGGCGGCCGTACGCGCCGGACACCGCGCCCATCTCCAGCGCGTCGGTGATGATCGCGCCGGTGAAGCCCAGCTCGCCGCGCAGGACGTCGGTGAGCGCCACCCGGTTGAGCGTGGCCGGTTCGTCGCCCCAGGCCCGTACGACCAGGTGACCGGTCATCACCGCGCGCACACCGGCCCGGATCGCCGCGGCGAACGGGACCAGCTCGATCTCACGCAGCTCCTCCGGCGTCCGCGGCAGCACCGGCAGCGCGACGTGCGAGTCCTCCGTCGCCGCGCCGTGGCCCGGGAAGTGCTTCGCGCACGCCGCGACGCCGTACTTCTGCAGGCCGGTGACGTACGCCGCGACGTGCGGCGACGCCTTCACCGGGTCGGACCCGAACGCCCGGACGCCGATGATCGGGTCCTCGGCCGCCAGGGTCAGGTCCGCGCACGGCGCCAGGTTGATCGTGACGCCGCAGGCCGCGAGCCGTTCGCCGAGCGCGGCGGCGACCGCCGTGGTCAGCTCCGGGTCGTCGGCCGCGCCGAGGGCCAGCGGCCCCGGCACGAACGACCCGGTGTTGACGTCGAGGCGGGTGACGTCGCCACCCTCCTCGTCGATGCCGACGACGACGCCGTCACGCTCGCCCCGCAGCTGGGCGGTGAGCGCGGCGACCTGCTCGTCGTCGACGACGTTGCGGCCGAACAGGATCACCCCGCCGAGCCCGTCGGCGACGCGGCTGCGCAGCCAGCCGGGCGCGGTGGTCCCGGCGAACCCGGGCAGGAGGACGGCCTCGGCGAGTTTCTCGGGTGAAGACAACAGCTACCCCTTCACGGCGCCGGCGGTCACGCCGGACACGAGCTTGCGCTGCACGATCAGGAAGAACACCAGCGCCGGGATCGCGTAGATCACCGACGCGGCCATCACGCCGCCCCAGTCGGTGGCGAACGCCGTGCGGAACGACGCCAGCCACACCGGCAGCGTCTCCTTCTGCTTGTCCCTGATGAACACCAGGGCGAACAGGTACTCGTTCCACGCCGTGATGAAGCTGAACACCGACGTCGTGACCAGCCCCGGCCCGAGCAGCGGCAGCGTCACCCGGCGGAACGCGCCGGTCTGGCTGCAGCCGTCGATCATCGCGGCCTCTTCCAGCTCGTACGGGATCCCGTTGACGAAGCCGTAGAGCATCCAGACCGTGAACGGCAGCGTGGTGGCGAAGTAGATCAGCAGCAGCGACGGCAGCGTGTTGAGCAGCCCGGCGTCCCGCATCAGCAGGAACAGCGGGATGAACAGCGCCGACACCGGCGCCAGCTGCGCCACCATGACCAGGACCAGGAAGCCCTTGCGGCCGGTGAACCGCAGCCGCGAGAGCGGGATGGCCGCCAGCGTCCCCGCGACCAGCGCGCACAGCACCGACCCGACCGTGACGATCAGGCTGTTGAGCAGGTAGGTCGGGAAGTTGTCCTTGGTCAGCGCGGTGGCGAAGTTGCCGAACGAGAACGACGTCGGGATCAGGTCGTACTTGGGCGAGAGGATCTCACCGGGCGTGCGCAGCGACGTGACGAACATCCAGTACGTCGGGAAGACGACCGCCAGCGCCACGAGGAGACCGACGACCGAGAGCACGATTCGCTGTGACAGCGACTTCTTCACGCCAGATCACCTTCCTTGGTCCGGGTGAGCAGCTGGATGTACCGGCCGGTGATGAGGGCCAGCACGATCAGCATCAGCGTCGCGATCGCGCCCGCCGCGCCGAAGTGGTTGCCCGCGATGCCCTTGAGGTACAGCACGACGGCCAGCGTGGTGCTCCCGCCGTCCGGGCCGCCCTCGCGGATCGCCCAGATCTGGGCGAAGGCGTTGAAGTCCCACAACACCGACAGGAAGGTCACCATCGTGGTGATCGGCCGGATGGCGGGCCAGGTGACCGCGCGGAACGTCTGCCACGGCCCGGCGCCGTCGATGCCGGCGGCCTCGTACTGCTCGCGCGGGACGCCGATGAGCCCCGCGTAGAGCGAGAACGTCACGAACGGCACGGCCTGCCAGACGATGAGCAGCCCGATCACCGACAGCGTGCTCGGGCCGCTGGAGAACCAGGAGAACCCGATGAAGCTGTGGAACCCGAGCCGGTCGAGGGTCTTGTTGAGGATGCCGTACTGCTCGTCGAAGATCCACTGGAACACCGTGGTCGTCGCGATCACCGGGGTCGCCCAGGCCAGCACGAGCGTCACCTGCACGATGATCCGCACGACCGGGTCGAGGTGGCGCATCAGCACGGCCAGCAGCAGGCCACCGAGGATGGTGGCGGCCACGATGGACGCGGTGAACACCAGCGTCCGGACCGTGATGGTCCAGAACTCCGGATCCGACAGCGTGTTGGTGTAGTTGTCGAAGCCGATCCACACGGTCTTGCCGGAGATCAGCTGGCCGATGTCGAGCTTGCGGAAACTGATCGCGAGCACCTGGACCAGCGGCCAGGCGAGCAGCACGAGGATCGCGGCGAGCGCGGGCAGGAGCAGCAGGTACGGGAGGATCCGGTCGCCGAACCGGCCCTTCCTGCGCTTCTTGGCCCGCGTGGCGCGCGGCGATGCCGGCGGGGTCGCCCCCGCCGGCATCGTCACATTGGCGGTCGCTGTCATCCGCCGATGAGCTTGTTCAGCGCTGCGTTGGCGTCGGCGGTCGCCTGGTCGAGCGTCTTCTTGCCGGTCAGGTACGCGGTCAGCATGTCCTTGACCGGGTTCTGGCCGGACTCCACGTCACCCCACTTCGGGCTGGCCGGCACGGCCTTGCCGTTGGTGGAGGCCTTCGCCATCACGGTGCCCAGCGGGTCCTTGTCCAGGCCGGTCAGGTCGGTCGACGTGCCGGGCACGACGCCCGCGGCGGCCAGCTGGCTCTGGTACTTCGGGCTGGAGAGCAGCTTGATGTACTCCTTGGCGGCGGCCACGTTCTTGCTGTTGGCCGGGATCGCCAGGTTGGAGCCGCCCAGGAAGACCGGGGCGCTCTGGCCGGCGGTCTTGCTCGGGATCGCGAACGCGCCGGTCTTGGCGGTCAGGCTCGGGTCCGTCTTGGCCGCGGTCGGCAGCTCCCACGGAAGACCGATCATCATGGCCACCTTGCCGGCACCGTAGACGGTCGCCTGCTGCGGCTTGGCCTCGTCGGCGTCCTTCGGCGCCTTGGTGCCGGAGGTGTCGACGAGCTTCTTGTAGAAGTCCAGGCCCGCCTTCGCGCCGGCGCTGTCCAGCGTCGCCTTGAAGTTCTTGCCGTCGGCCTGGGCGATGTCGCCACCGTTGTCCCAGATGAACGAGAGCAGCGCGTACCAGTTCTGGCCCGGCATGTACAAGGGCTGGAAGTCGGGGTCGGACCCGAACTTCGTCTTCAGCTTGGTGATCGCGTCGATCCACTCGTCGTTCGACGTCGGCGTCTTGGTGATGCCGGCCTGCTCGAACATGTCCTTGCGGTAGATGACCTCACGGTTGGCCGCGTAGAACGGGACGCCGTAGGTCTTGCCGTCGTAGGCACCCGAGTCCGCGAGGCCCTTCAGCCACTGCGCACCGTTGAAGCTGTCCTTGTCGGCGGTCAGGTCGGTCAGCACGCCGTCCTGCGAGGCGAACGCCGCCGTCTGGGTGTTGCCGATCTCGATGACGTCCGGCGGAGCGCCACTCGCCAGCGCAGTGGTCAGCTTCTGCTGGATGCCGTCCCACTGCTGGACTTCGTACTTGACCTTGGCGCCCGGGTGGGCGGCCTCGAACTCCTTGTTGAGCGCGTCGGTCAGCGTGGCCGGCGCGGAACCCGTCATCAGCCAGACCGTGACGTCCCCGGTGATCTGCGCGGGAGCACCGCTCGACGAAGCGGCGGTGTCAGTGCCGCTGGAACCCGCGCAGCCCGCGGTCACGAGGGTCAGTGCGGCGGCGCCCGCCGCCAGCTTGAGCCAGCGTTTCACTCGTTGCCGTCCTTTCGATGCCCGGCCACGGTGGCCAGGCGCCCCAAATGGTGTAGACCAATGTTGGGGTTAGAGTGGTACGTACCACAGGCCCTGTCAAGGCGGTTGCCAAGACGTTGTAATCGCTCCAGGCACTCTGACGGGGAGTAGTCGCACCGTTACCGGCACCGGGGAGAAAGGTGACGGAAGTCGCCCGAATAGGGAGGCGTCCCGGACGTTTTTCACCGGCCCGAACGGGTATTCCCATACGCCGGAATATTGCGGCACGGGCGAAAGAAAGCCGCCCCGGGAGCACCCCGGGGCGGCGGTTCGGCGAGCGTTTCGACTGGTGGGACCGGGTGCCGCCGGCCGCGGCGCGTGGCCGTCCGCACCGGCGCGTCGACGCCACCGAAACCGCTGATACGCCGGACCACGTCGCAGAACACGCGCGCGCCCGCGAGCGCGGAAGAAATGCGGGTACTGGCCGTGTTCGTCAGGGTCGTGCGGCACCGGGTTCGCGCGTAACGCGGCATTCCGGGCGGCCTGCAGCACGACCACGCCTCGGGCGAGAACACCCCTTCGGGTTGGTGTACGAACCAGTGCGTTCAGAGTTACCGGCCGGTTCCGCGCGGATGCGGACCCGCCGGACATCCACCTGCTGATCAGCTCGCTCCGCGTGTTCCGGCCGGCGAACCGCCCCGAGTTGCAGGCGAGCTTCAGCCGCGACATGCCGGCCCCGGCGACAAGCCGCCCGAAAAGGATCTCTTGACACTCAGGGCACCTTCTCGCACTCTGTGTTAACTAACCAGATCGTACATTGTCACCGCTTCCCCGCCGACTCTGAGCAATGAAGCACGGACGTCAGGAGCACCCCGTGACCGCATCGATGCCCCGCAAGGCGGCGCTGGCCGCCTGGATCGGCAGTGCGCTCGAGTACTACGACTTCTTCATCTACGGCACCGCCGCCGCACTGGTGTTCAACAAGGTCTTCTTCCCCGCCTCCTCCCCCGCGACCGGCACTCTGCTCGCGCTGGCCACGTTCGGCGTCGGCTACGCCGCCCGGCCGGTCGGCGCGTTCATCCTCGGGCACGTCGGCGACCGCTTCGGCCGCAAGCGCGTCCTGGTGTTCACCCTGCTCCTGATGGGCTTCTCGACGTTCGCCGTCGGCTGCCTGCCCACCTACACCACCGTCGGCGTGCTCGCGCCGATCCTGCTGGTCGTTCTCCGCCTGATGCAGGGACTTTCCGCGGCCGGCGAGCAGGCAGGCGCGAACTCGATGTCGCTCGAACACGCTCCGGAACGGCGGCGCGCCTACTTCACCAGCTTCACCCTGAGCGGCACGCAGGCCGGGCAGATCCTGGCCACCGCGATCTTCCTGCCGGTCGCCGCGCTCCCCCAGGCCGACCTGCTGACCTGGGGCTGGCGGATCCCGTTCTGGTGCAGCGCGGCCGTCGTGGCCGTCGGGTTCGTCATCCGCCGCAAGCTCGACGAGACCCCGGTGTTCGCCCGCACCGACGTCGCGAAGCTGCCGGTGGCGGTCCTCTTCCGCACGCACTGGGCCGACGTCCTGCGCGTGATCGTCGCGGCGACGATCGCCTCGGTCAGCACGATCTTCACCGTCTTCGCGCTGAGCTACGCGGTCAACACGATCGGCCTGGCGCGCACCCCCATGCTCTGGGTGGGTGTGCTCGCGAACATCGTGGCCCTGGCGGCGATCCCGCTGCTGGCGCGGCTCGCCGACCGGGTCGGCCGCAAGCCGGTGTTCATCACCGGCTGCCTCGCCTGCGGCGTGCTGATCTTCCCCTACCTGTGGTCGATCTCGATCGGCTCGTACGCACTGCTGTTCGTGCTCGGCATCGTCCTGTTCGGCGTCGCGTACTCGGGCGTCAACGGCGTCTGGCCGTCGCTGTACGGCGAGATGTTCAGCGCCCGCGTCCGCCTCTCGGGCATGGCGATCGGCACCCAGATCGGCTTCGCGGTCGCGGGTTTCGCCCCGAGCGTGGTCGCGGCGATCGGCTCGGGCAAGTCGGACTGGCTGGGCGTCTCCATCTTCACGGCGGCGGTCTGCGTGGTGGCCGCGACAGCCGCCGCGACGGCCCGCGAGACCTACCAGGTGCCGACGGCGGAACTCGGGAGCAAGACCCCGGCGGACACCACGAAGCCCGCGGTGGTCACTTCCACTGTGGACGGTTAGCCAGCACCAGCCCGAGCACCGTCACCACGACGCCCACGGTCAGCAGGGTGCCGCCCAGGCCCACCTCCGGTCCGGCCGCGAAGTACCGGAGCAGCCTGGACGCACCCAGCCCGAACCCGGTCACCACCAGGACCGGACCGAGTACCAGCGCCACCCGGCCGGTCCCCGCTGTCCGGGCCACCTTCGAGAACACCGGCGGCGCGGCCTCGTCCGCCGGCGCGGTGTCGCTGTAGACGGCGGTGATCGGCCCGAACTCCAGCCGGTCGCCGTCGCGCAGCAGCCGGGCCCGGCCCGGGGCGAGCGCGTCCCCGTTGACCCGGGTCCCGGCCCGCGCCCGACCAGCCACGAGCCGCGGCGCACCGCCAGTCTCGCCACGGCGCCGCCGACGGTCTCGACCGTCGCCGCTTCCCGTTGTCCCATCGCCCCTCCCACCGTTCCCCGACTCCGGACAGAGCCGGGAAACGGGCGGAAGATACGCGAAGGTCAGGGTTTCGGCGCGGCCTCCGGGGCCTTGACCCGCTCCAGCAGCAGCTGGGCGACGTCGCGGACGTCGACGTTCTCCGCTTTCTGCTCGCTCTGGCGCTGGACCAGCCCGTCGGTGAGCATGGAGCGGCAGAACGGGCAGCCGGTCACGATCGTCTCGGCGTCGGTGGCGATGGCCTCGTCGACGCGCTCCAGGTTGATGCGCTTGCCGATCTGCTCTTCCATCCACATCCGCGCGCCGCCCGCGCCGCAGCAGAGGGCGCGGTCGGCGTGGCGGGGCATCTCCTCGAGCTTGGCGCCCGTCGCGCCGACCAGCTCGCGCGGCGGTGTGTAGACCTTGTTGTGGCGCCCGAGGTAACACGGGTCGTGATACGTCACCTTGGGGCCGTCCTCGGCGGCCTTGACGGGCGTCAGCTGACCGCCGCGGACCAGGCGGTTGAGCAGCTGCGTGTGGTGGACGACCTCGTAGTGCCCGTCCAGGTCCGGGTACTCGCGGCTGAGCGTGTTGAGGCAGTGCGGGCACGTCGTGACGATCTTGCGCAGCCGCGGCTCCCGGCCCTCGAACACGGCGTTGAGCGTCTCCGCCGTCTGCTGGGCCATCATCTGGAACAGGAACTCGTTGCCCGCGCGCCGCGCCGGGTCGCCGGTGCAGGACTCCTCCTTGCCCAGCACGGTGTACTTCACGCCGGCGATGTGCAGCAGCTCCGCCGTGGCGCGGACGGTCTTGCGGGCGTTGTCGTCGAACGCGCCCGCGCAGCCGACCCAGTAGACGTACTCGACGTCGTCGGCCAGCTCGCCGTCGAACACCGGGACGTCGAACGGGAGGTCCTTCGTCCAGGCCAGCCGCTCGGAGTTGTTCTGGCCCCAGGGGTTGCCCTTGGTCTCCAGGTTCTTGAAGAGGCCGCCGAGCTCGGTCGGGAACGCCGACTCGATCATCACCTGGTAGCGGCGCATGTCGACGATGTGGTCGACGTGCTCGATGTCCACCGGGCACTGCTCGACGCACGCGCCGCAGGTGGTGCAGGACCAGAGGACGTCCGGGTCGATGACGCCGTTGTCGGCTTCGGTCCCGACGAGCGGGCGCGCGTCCGCGTGCTCCTCGCCGCTGAGGATGTAGGGCGCCTCCTCGAACATGTTGTCGCGCAGGCCCATGATGAGCAGCTTGGGGGACAACGGCTTCCCGGTGTTCCACGCCGGGCACTGCGACTGGCAGCGGCCGCACTCGGTGCACGTCGAGAAGTCCAGCAGGCCCTTCCACGTGAAGTCGCCGATCTTGCCGCGGCCGAACGTGTCGTCCTCGCCCGGGTCCTCGAAGTCGATCGGCTTGCCGGCGGACTCCATCGGCAGCAGCGGGCCGAGCGCGTCCGGCAGCCGCTTGGCCGAGACGTTGATCGGCGCCACGAAGATGTGCAGGTGCTTGGAGTAGAGCACGATCGACAGGAACACCAGCATGACGCCGATGTGCAGCAGCAGGCCGACCGTCTCGAGCACCTCGGTCGTCGCGTGCCCGAGCGGTTCGAGGAGGTTCCCGACGCCGAGCGAGACGTACGCGCCCGAGTCGTACGGGAAGTTGCCGGACGCCGACGACGAGCCGCGGAAGAAGAACATCGTCCAGACGACGTTGAAGATCATGATCAGGATCAGCCACGCGCCGCCGGTGTGCGAGCCGTAGAAGCGCGACGCCCGGTCCTTGCGCTCGGGCGCCTGCCGGATCCGGATCACCGCGAACACGCCCAGCGAGACGGCCACCATCACGGCGATGAAGTCCTGCAGGAAGCCGAGCACCGCCCAGTGGCCGATCCACGGGATGGCGAACCGCTCGTCGAACAGCGCGCCGTACGCCTCGAGGTACACCGAGGCGAGGATCACGAAGCCCCAGAACGTGAACAGGTGCGCCAGGCCGGGCACGGACCACTTCAGGAGCTTGCGCTGACCGAACACCTCGCGCACCTGCGCGAAGACGCGGGCCCCCAGGTCGTCGGAGCGTTTGGTGTCGGGCTGGCCCGCCTTGATCAGGTGGTACAGGAAGACCACCCGCTTGCCGGCGACGGCGAGACCGACGACGGTCATGAGCAGACCGAGGATGAGGCGAACGAGCACGAGTCCTCCGTGACGTGCGTGGCGGGAAGGCGCTGGGGGACGGCTCAGTGCGAGCCGGTGTAGTAGCGGCACGCTTTGCACGCGTACCGCATCTTCGCGACCCGCCAGTGTTTCCGGTACAGATCGAGGTCGGGCGACCGGCGGACGCCGAGGCGCTGGTAGCGCCCGGGACGGCGGCGGCCGGTTTCGTACTGCTCCGTCGCGCGGCCGAGGTGGGCGCGCCGCAGCACGCACCCCCGCGTCCGGCAGCGGCCGAGTGCGCTGCGGCAGAACCGGTGCAGCAGCACCAGGTCCGGGCTGGGCCCGTCGCCGGCGACCTGTTCGACGACGCCGTAGCCGGGGTGATCACCCGGCCCGGCGAGCCGGACCGGGAGGCCGCAGTAGGCGCATTTGAGGGTGCAGGTGAGACAGCCGGTGATGTGCCTGAGCCGCGGATCGCGCCGGTCTTCGGAGACCGGTTGTCGGACGCGCGACGCCATGGGGCCTCCTCCGGCGACTGTGAACGGCTGTGATCGGCACCACTTCGTTCTACTGGAGAGTAATGACGGGGTCACTTCACGCGACAGGACCGAACGGCCCACTTCTGTTGCGCTCTTCGGCGTAATATCGGAGGCAAGGCAGCCCTAACTGTCCGCTGGCCGAACGCCACTGGGCCGGAAATCGTACGTTCGGCCCTGCTGCGCCGAGGGTGTTCCCCGCCACAATTCCGGGCATGACCTATCACCCGGTCCCCTACCGGCCCGCCCGCCTGCCCGCCGCCGAAGCCACGTCGAACGTCGCCGAACTCCGGCAGCGCATGGAGCAGCGCCGCTCGGTCCGGATGTTCTCCCCCGACCCGGTCCCCGAGGACGCTGTGCTCGACGCGATCGCCGTGGCCTCCACCGCCCCCAGCGGCGCGCACCAGCAGCCGTGGACGTTCGTCCTCGTGTCGGACCCTTCGGTGCGCCGGCGGATCCGCGAGGCGGCGGAAGCCGAAGAGAAGATCTCCTACGACGGCCGGCTCGGCGAGGCGTGGCTGGACGCGTTGCGGCCGCTGGGCACGGACGCGGTGAAGCCGCACCTGACCGACGCGCCGTACCTGATCGTCGTGTTCCAGCAGCGGTTCGCCGTCGACGAGGACGGCGGCACCCACAAGCACTACTACGTCGACGAGTCGGTGGGCATCGCGGTCGGCATGCTGCTGACGGCGTTGCAGGTGGCCGGGCTGGCCGCGCTCACGCACACACCGTCCCCGATGCGCTTCCTGGGCGACCTGCTGGGCCGCCCCCGCAACGAACGGGCGTTCGCGGTCATCCCGGTCGGCTACCCGGCGGACGACTGCGTGGTCCCGGACCTGCGGCGCAAGTCCCTGGACGAGGTGCTGGTGCGGATCTGAGGGCGCAGGCCGTCCGGCAGGTCGGCGAACGCCGGGCCCGCTGCTCGTGAGTGGCAATGAGGGTTCTAACCCGAATTGCCACTCACGACCACCCGCGCCACCGCGCGAGTCCCAGCCAGGTCCTGGTCTGGCGCTTAGAACTCGGCGTGTCGCTAGGTGAACCAACGGCCCGCCTGTGGACCCGGCCCGACGGACCCGAGGTCCGTCAGAGAGACTGGGGGCCAGTGCCCGCTCTCTCGACCTGGAGTCTTTGATGCCGCAAGGGACCGTCCGTTGGTTCGACGCCGAACGGGGTTTCGGCTTCCTCGCGCCCGAGGACGGCTCGCCGGACGTGTTCGTGCACGCCTCCGAGATCGTCGGGGACGGCGGCGCGAAAGTGCTCCGCGAGGGTCAGGCCGTCGTGTTCGAGGTCGGCGAGAACGACCGCGGGCCCGAGGCGCTGCGCGTTCGCGTCACCGCCGATGCGGCCACCGGCAGCGCCGTGGGCCTGCTCGGCACCATCAACTGGTACGAGCCGGGCAAGGGGTACGGCTTCGCGTCGCCGGACGGCGGCGGCGCCGACCTCTTCGTGCACAGCTCCGCCATCGTGACCGGCGGCGTGGTCACCGAGGGGCAGCGGGTGGCCTTCCTGATCGTCGACGGCGAGCGCGGCCCGCAGGCCGAGCACGTGATCCCGCTGGGAGCAGGGGCCGGCTCACCCGCTGCGACTGGTACCGCGGACGATGCCGACGGCACGGTGGCCTGGTACGACGAGGACAAGGGCTTCGGCTTCATCAACCCCGACTCCGGCGCCGGGGACGTCTTCGTTCACGCCCGGGCCCTGGCCGAGGGGCTGACGTGGCTCGCGGAGGGCGACCGCGTCGCCTACGAGGTGGCCAGTGGAGACAAGGGCCCGCAGGCCCGCGACGTGCACCTGGTCCGGGGCGCCGAGCCCCAGACGGCGCCGCAGCGGTCGGCACCTGCCGCGGCCGCAGGGCCGGCGGCGCGGGACGTGCCCGCACGAGGCGGCGAGGGCGTCGTCGCGCGCTACGACGACGACCGCGGCTTCGGCTTCATCACCCCGGACGCGGGCGGCGACGATCTCTTCGCCCACGCGTCCGTGATCATGGGGTCGGAGCCGCTGCAGAAGGGTGACCGGGTCCGGTACGCGGTGCGTCAGAGCGACCGGGGCCCGCAGGCCGACCGCATCGAACGCCTCTGACGAGGCGGCCCCACCGATGGCTGATCACTTCCCGGCGAGAGTGCCGCGCTCGGAAGCCACCGTGGTGCGTTCGGTCCGGTCGTAGCGCAGCCCGAGGCGTTTGAACCGCAGCAGCCAGGAGATGGTGCGTTCGACGACCCAGCGGACCCGGCCGAGGCGGGACTTGCCCTCAATCCCGCCGCCGGGCGATACGGACCTTGATACCGCGGCGGGTCAGGTAGCGGCGGCAGCGGCGGTAGTCGTAGCCCTTGTCGGCGTGCAGCTTGTCCGGTCGGCATCGTGGCCGGCCCGCCCGGCCGTGGTGGCCGCGCACGGTCGGGTTCGTGTCCAGCAGCGGCTCGAACAGCATGCTGTCGTGGGTGTTTGCCGCACCGACACCGCGTCGATGCAGCCTCTGGTCCAGTCGAGCTCGTCGATGTCGGACAGCTCGTCGAGCACGAGCTGGTGCAGCCGGTCCCGCACGCCGGCGTCCTGTCACTCACGTAACCGCCGCCACGCGGTGTGCCGGAACCGCATCCGAGCTGCTCGGGTAGGTCTCGCCGGCGGCAGCCGGTGTTGAGCACGAACAAGATCCCCTCCAGCGCGGCACGGTCATCGATCCGCGGCCGCCCCACCCGGACCGCGCGGCGCTGGTCGGGACGGGATCAGGGGTTCGATCAGCTCCCAGAGCCGGTCTTCGACCCGCCGCTGCTGCGTCGTCTTCGCCACGACTGTTCACGATCGACGACCAGGACCGGCAGGTTGCGCAGTGACACACCCTTGAGTTTTGAGACCAGGTCTACGAGCGCAGGCCGTCCGGCAGGTCGGCGAACGCCGGGCCCGACGCGTAGTCCACGCCCCGCTCCCGCCACCACGCCGCCTGCTCGCGCGTCTCCACCCCGGCCACCGTCACCTTCGCGCCCGTCAGGTGGGCCACCTCGATCAGGGAAGCCAGTGACCGCTCCACCAGCGGGTGACCGCGGCGCGCCACCAGGGACGGTGCGACGCGGACCGTGCGGATCGGGAGGTCCGTCAGGAACGTGACGTCGCCCGCCGCGCCGAAGGCGTGGATCTCGGCCGGGATGCCGATCTCCGCGAGCACCTTCAGGTTGTCGACCGCGTCGCCCGTCTCGGCGAGCAAGCTCGACGCCGGGAAGCCGGGGCGGAGGCGTTCCGGCGGCATGCCCGTGTCCGCCAGCACGCCGCGGACCTCGCCGACCAGGTCGGGGTCCGCGGCCTGGTGCGGGCCGAGCTCGACGACCAGCGGCACCTCGATGCCCGCCGCCGTCAGGTGCTCGGCCGCCGTGCGCAGGAGCCACGTACCCAGCGGCAGCGCCAGCCCGGTCTCGCCGGCCAGCCGCACGCACGTCTCGTGCGACAGCTCGCCTTCGACCGGGTGGGTCCAGCGCAGCCGCGCCTCGATCGCGGCCGGCTCGTCCTCGTCGGCCAGGTTCACCAGCGCCCGGTAGGCGATCTCGACGTCGCCGTTCTCCCAGGCACCCGCCATCGACGCCGCGAGGCCGAACTCGTGGCGGTCACGGTGATCCAGCTCGCGGTCGAACAGGCCCCACTGGTTGCCCGCGCGCTGGGCGCGGCGCAGCGTCAGGTCCGACGCGCGGAGCAGCTCGGCCGGCGCGATGTCGCGCGGCGGCCGGTGCACGACGCCGATACTGGCCGAGAGGGCGACGCCGTGGCGGCCGTCGACGTAGTCCGGCTCGGCGAGCTCGTGGTTGATCCGGCGGACCATGGTCCCGACGTCCGGGGTGTCCTCGCCGTTGCGCACCACCACGCCGAACTCGTCGCCGCCGATCCGCGCGATGAGCGCGTCCTCGCCCTCGAACACCACTTTCAGCTTCGCCGCGACGCCGCGCAGGAGCTTGTCGCCGAGGTCCTGGCCGAGCCCGCCGGTGATCAGCGAGAAGCCGTCGAGGTCGAGGTGGAACAGCGTGACGCCGCGGGCCTGGTCGGCCTCGCGCAGCGCGTTCTCCAAGCGGGTGCCGAAGAACTGCCGGTTCGGCAGCCCGGTGAGGACGTCGTGCAGGGCCTGGTGGCTGAGCCGCCGTTGCAGCAGCGCCACTTCGGTGTCGTCGTCGACGAGGGTGAGCAGCTGCTGGGCGTCGCCGACGGCGTCGCGGACCACCGCCGCCACGAACGTGGCCCACATCGGCTCGCCGTCCCGGCCGACCAGCCGGCGACCGGCCCGCAGCCGGTGCAACCGGCCGGACAGCAGGTCCGCGTAGCCCTCGCGCAGCACCTCGACGTCGTCCGGGTGGACGAACTCGAACAGGGTCCGCCCGGCGAGCTCGGCCGGCGTGCGGCCGAGCGTCTTGGCGAGCGCCGGGTTGACGCGCAGCACCCGGCCGTCCAGGTCGCTGACCGCGACGCCGCTGGCCGAGCCGGCGAAGACCTCCTCGAACTGCGCGCGCGTGACGACCTGCTTGCGCCGGGTCTCCTGCTCCACCTTCAGCAACGCGCGGCTCAGGCCTTCCTGCCGCTTCTGGATGTCCTCGCGCAGCGCTTCGCTGTAGCCGGAGCTCAGCGCGCCGAGCACCTGCACGACCCGCTCCGGCAGCTTGGCGACGCCGTGCAGCTCCGGCTCGCGCAGCAGGGCCTTGCCGAGCACCTCCATGCTGCGGCGCAGGCTTTCCGGGCCGACGCAGCGCAGCTCGACCAGGCGCCCGCCCGCCGCCGCGGCTTCGCCGACACCCGGCGGGTCGCTCGCGACCGCCTCGAAGAGCCAGCCGGTGAGGATCGACAGCTCCTGCTCGATCTCGTCGGGCGTGTGCGGCAGGTACGCCGTGGTGCTGACCAGGTAGCCCCACTTGCGCGCGAGGGTACGGAGCCGTCTGGCCGCTCGTTCGGCGGACGGCTTCGCGCGCGGGGCGCCACCGTGGGGATGGGGAGCAGTCACTTCAGCCTGTCCAAGGGTCTAGTGCGCACTCCGGCTCGGGGAACCGATATATCTTGGCGCGAAAAGGCGTCACGCGCACTGATCAGTGTTCATCCAATCGAGTGGTAACCCTGTGCGGTTACGCCGATCCGGTCACGCAGCCACGATCGGGTGGCGTCCCGGTACAGTCCGGCGTTTTGGTGCAGGGCAACGGAATGCCCCGCGCCCGGGAGCACGAACATCGACAGTTTCGACGGATCCCGGTAGTACGGCGCCTCCTGGGGCCGCAGTGTCGCCGCGCTCGAACAGTCGCGAAGCGCGAGCAGCCCGCAGAAAAGCGCGTCCTTTTCGCCGACCACCTGGAAAACCGGCACGGTGATGCCCCACGTGGCGGGCAGCACGATGCCGAACAACGCCACCGTGCCCATCCCCGGCACCGAGACCTGGTCCTTCGTGGCTTCGTCGGCCGCGATCACGCCCGGGTCGGCGTCGCCGGCCGCGTAGAACAGCCCGGCCCGCGCACCCGGGCGCGTCGTGAAGTACAGCGGGTCGCTGCCGAGGTGCGCCAGCTGGCCGTCGAGCAGCGCCGGCTGCAGCCCGAGCGCCGCGCCCAGGGCCAGCACCGGCAGCGCGGGCAGGTGCGTGATGCCGGTCAGGATCACGCCGTCGACGTCGTGGTAGGTCCCCGCCTCGACGGCGACGACCCCGGACCCGACCGAGTGCCCGACGATGACGACCTTCGCGAACGCGGCGCCGCCGACGTGCCCGGCGCGCAGGTGGCCGACCACCTCGTGCAGCGCCTCGGCCTCGGCCTGCACCGTCAGCGGCAGGCTGAGCGGACGGCTGCCGCCGGCGCCGAGCTGGTCCGCGGCGAACGTCGCGTAGCCGTGCGAAGCCATGTCGCGCTGGTAGGAGTAGCGCTCCGGCTGGTAGGGCAGGTCCCAGTACGCGCTGTTGTACGTGCCGCCGTGCACGAGCAGCTGGACGGCGTCCGGCACGGCGCCGGCGGGCAGGCACAGCCGGCCGTGCACCGACGCGGGCGCGCCCGGCACGAGCGGCGGCAGCCCGGGCCCGGTGACCGGCAGATCCGTGTCGGCGCAGGAGATCGCGGCCGCTTCGGCGGGTACCGCGGCGGTCAGGGACCCGAGCAGGACGACGCCGGCGACCAACGCCGACGTCAGCTTGACCGGCAGTCTCACGCCGTTCTTCCCTCCGGACGGGTGACGAGCTGAGGACCCCGGCACACTACACCCGGTAGCCGATCGGGCACCGTCAGGTCCGCCGTGGCACGACCGTCATCGGCAGCCGGTTGGGCTGCATCGTGGCCTTGAGCTGCGCGTGGACCTTCTTGCCCGGCACCGGGACCAGCCGCCAGCGGGCGCCGATGGTCGCGGCGACGATGCCGATCTCGGTCGGCGCGAACACGTGCCCGGGGCACAGCCGCGCCCCGGCGCCGAACGGGATGTACGCGCCCTTCGGCAGTTCCGCGGTCTCTCCGGGCGTCCACCGATCGGGGTCGAACCGGCCGGGATCGGGGAACCAGCGCGGATCCCGGTGCAGCGTGTGCTGGCTGACCGCGACCTCGCTGCCCGCGCGGACGACGACACCGCCGAGTTCGACGTCTTCACGGGCCCGGCGCATGAGGATCAGCGGCGGGGTGCGCCGGACGATCTCGTTGACGATCTGGTGCGTGTAGACCAGTTCCGGCAGGTCGTCGAAGCGCGCGGGACGGCCGCCGAGGACCTCGTCGACCTCCGCGTGGAACCGGCGCTCGACGTCCGGGTGCTGCCCGAGCTCGTGGAAGAACCAGGCCAGCGCCACGGCGGTCGTTTCGGCGCCGGTGGTGAGGATCGTGATGACCTCGTCGTGCACCTGCCGGTCGGACATGGCCTCGCCGGTGTCCTCGTCCCGCGCCGCCAGCAGCATCGACAGCAGGTCGCCGTGGTCGGCGCCCTCCTTCCGCGCGGCGACGACGGTCGCGCCGATCACCTCGCGCAGCCGGGCCGCGGCGGCGTCGAACCGGCGGTTGGCCGGGATCGGCAGCCGTTCCACGAACTTCGGCGAGAACGCCCGGACCAGCACGTACTTCAGCATGACCGGGATCGAGCGGCGGATCTCGGCGAGCACGTCGTCGCCGAGGGCGGTCGAGAACAGCGTCTGCCCGGCGATGGTCAGCACCAGGTCCTGCATCCGCTGGTCGAACTCGACGACCTCGCCCGGCCGCCAGGACCCGGCCAGGTCGCCGGCCAGCGCGGTCATCGTGTTCTCGGCGTAGCCCGCGATCCGCGTCCGGCCGAAGGCGGGCATGACCATCCGGCGCTGCCGGCGGTTGTGCTCGCCGTTCGACGTGGCCAGGCCGTCGCCGAAGAGCGGGCGCATCTTGTCGAAGACCAGGCCCTTGTCGAACTTGTCGGCGTCGGTGGCCAGCACCCGCCAGGCCAGTTCGGGCGTGGTGACGACGTGCACGGGGAGCGGCCCGAGCCGCAGTTCGACGACGTCCCCGTACGCGGGCAGGGAAGTGAACAGCTTCAACGGGTCGCGGAGCAACGGCACGGTGTGCCCGAGCACCGGCCAGCGACCGGGGACGGCGCGCGGGTCGTTCGTCACCGGGAACACCCTAGGACCGGCGGGCGGAACACCGGCAGTGCCGCCACACGAACGGCTGAGCGGGTCTACACTCCGCCGTCAACCGGATGCCGTCCACCGAAATGCCCGGCAAACCGAATGCCGACAACGGATCCGCGAGGGGTGGAGGTCAGGGTGACCGGGGAACTGGACTGGGTACCGTCGGAGGTCGACACCACGGTGCCGAACCCCGCGCGGGTGTACGACTTCTGGCTCGACGGCGACCACAACTTCGCCGCCGACCGCGCGCTCGGGGAGCAGATCCTCAAGATCATGCCCGGCATCCGCGACGCGGCGCGCCTCAACCGCGCGTTCCTGCGGCGCGCGGCGAAGTTCATGGTCGACGCCGGGATCCGGCAGTTCCTCGACGTCGGCGCGGGCATCCCGACCGTGGGGAACCTGCACGAGATCGTCCAGCAGGCCGACCCGTCGTGCCGCGTGGTCTACGTCGACCGGGAGTCGGTCGCCGTGGCGCACAGCGAGCTGCTGCTGCAGGACAACGACCGCTGCACGGTGCTCCAAGCGGACCTGCGCGACGTCGACGAGATCTTCGCGGGCGCGGGCGAGCTGCTCGACCCGGACCAGCCGACCGGTCTGTTCATGTTGCTGCTGCTGCACTTCGTGCCCGACGAGTGGGATCCGGTGAGCATCCTCGCCCGCTACCGCGAACGGCTGGCGCCCGGCAGCTTCCTGGCACTGACGCACGTCGCGGCGGACACCGAGTCGACCGGGCTCGACGAGGCGGTACAGGTCTACACCACCCGGCAGAGCCCGCAGAACCAGCCGTTCCCGCGCACCCACGACCAGGTCCTGCGCTTCTTCGACGGCTTCGACCTGGTCGAACCGGGCCTGGTCGGCTGCGCGATGTGGCACCCCGAGGGGGCGGGCGACATGTCCGACGATCCGGCGATCAACGTCCTGCCTTACGCGGGAGTAGGCCGGAAACCGGATTCGCTGTAAGGCGGACCCGCCTGAGGATTCGTCGAAACGATTCGATCGGCGGCCGCCATAAGCACCCGATCCGGGCAAGGTCAAGTCTTCCTGGGCACGCTCCCAGGTAATCTCGATTTCCCAAAGAACCCCGCCCCGACCTGCTGAAACATCGGACAGCAAGAGTGTTCGACGAATTCGACGTGTGACACTCAGGTCGAAGGTGAATCGAATTGTTGGCCGACTGGCAATAGTTCTTGTGTTCCGGGCGGGTCTCCCCTACCTTCGTGCCATCGTCGATGCGCTTCGACTCGCTCTTCCCCTGCCCCATGTCTCCAGGAGGCCGCCCGTGGTCACGATCAACGACGTCGCCAATGCCGCGGGGGTGGCCCCCAGCACGGTGTCGTACGTGATCAGCGGCAAGCGCTCGATCTCGCCGAAGACCCGGCGGCTGGTCGAAGAAAGCATCCGCAAGCTCGGGTACCACCCGCACGCGGGAGCCCGCGCGCTCGCGAGCAGCAAGACGAACGTGCTGGCCCTGGTCGTGCCGCTGCGCACGGACCTCAACGTCGCCGTCGTGATGGAGTTCGTCGCCGCGGCGGTCACCGCGGCCCGCGCCCACGACCAGGACCTGTTGCTGCTCACCAAGGACGAGGGACCCGCCGCGCTGCAGCGGGTCGCGTCGTCGGCGATCGCGGACGCGCTGATGGTGATGGACGTCGAGGCCGCCGACCCGCGGGTGCCGATGCTCATCGCGCTCGACCTGCCGGTGGTGCTCATCGGCGTGCCCGACCACCCGGCCGGGCTGAGCTGCGTCGACCTCGACTTCACCGCCGCCGGGTCGGCGTGCGTCGCGCACCTGGCCGACCTCGGCCACCGCTCGGTCGCGCTGATCGGCCCCTCCCCCGCCGTCTACCGCCGTGGCACCAGCTACGCGACGCGGTTCCTGCAGGGCTTCGACGAAACCGCGCGGAGCCGGGGCGTCCGCGCGACGAACCGGCCGTGCGCGCACTCCTACGAAGCCGTGAGCGCCTGTGTGGACGACCTGCTCGCCGCCGACCCCGGCCTGACCGGCCTCGTCGTGCACAACGAAGCCGTCCTGCCGGGACTCCTCACGCACCTGCGCCAGCGCGGTCTCCGTGTCCCGCAGGACATTTCGGTGATCGCCGTCTGCCCGGACAGCATGGCCGAGCAGCACCCGGTCACGCTGACCTCCGTCGCCATCCCGGCCGACGAGGTCGGCGCCCAGGCCGTGGAGATGACCATGCGCCGGCTCGGCGGTCACACCACGCCGGAGATCCGGCTGCTCGACCCGCGGCTGACCCGGCGCGCGAGCACGGGCGCGCCGCGCACCTGACCCGGCTCTGCTCCGCCGTCGAAGGAGAATCACCATGTCCGTAGCCCGTCGCGCCCTTTTCCTGGTCGCGAGCGCCGCGCTCCTCGCCGCCTGCAGCCCCAGCCCCGCTCCGCGGCCGTCGGACGCCCCGGCCGCGACGTCGGTCACCGAGCTCGACTACTACGCCGACGAGCAGGGATCCGCGGCGTGGCAGCAGGTCCTCGACGCCTGTGCCGCGCGGACCGGGATCAGGATCGAGCGGCAGAAGGTGCCGACCGCGCAGATGCTGCCGAAGATCCTGCAGGGCGCGAGCTCGAAGACACTGCCGGATCTGCTCTTCACGGACAACCCGACGCTGCAGCAGGTCGCCGCCACCGGCGCGCTGACCCCGCTGTCGGACTACGGCATCTCGGCCGACGGCTACTACCCGGGCATCGTCAAGGCCGGCACCTACCAGGGCAAGATCTACGGCGCCGCGCCCGGCGTCAACGGCCTTGCGCTGATCTACAACAAGGACCTCCTCGACGCGGCCGGGGTGCGCCCGCCGTCCACCTGGGACGACCTGAAGACCGCCGCGGCGACGCTCACCAAGGACGGCAAGTACGGCCTCGCCTTCTCCGCGATCCCGTCGGAGGAGGGCACTTGGCAGTTCCTCCCGTTCTTCTGGAGCAACGGCGCCGAACTGTCCCGGCTGGACTCGCCGCAGAGCACGCAGGCGCTGGCCTACGTCACCGGCCTCGTGACGAGCGGGTCGGCGTCGAAGTCCGTGGTGACGTGGAACCAGAACGACGTCGCCGACCAGTTCGTCGCGGGCAACGCGGCGATGATGGTCAACGGCTCGTGGAACCTCGCCCGGCTCGACGGCGAGAAGTCGCTGCACTACGGCGTCGTGCCGATCCCGGTGCCGAAGGCGGGCGCCAAGCCGGTGGTCGCCCTCGGCGGTGAGGTCGGCGCGGTGCCGGTGACCGGCGGGCCGACGCAGCAGGCCGCCGGGAAGGTGCTGACCTGCATCCTCGCCGAGCCCGCCATGCTGCAGTGGAGCAAGGCCCACGCCTACGTCCCGTCGAAGACGGCCGTGGCCGCGAAGTTCGGCGCCGAGCAGCCGGAGATGCGGGCGTTCGTCGACGAGGTCGGCTCGGCCCGCTCCCGCACCGCGGAGCTCGGCGAGAAGTACCCGAAGGTCTCGCAGGCGCTGGCCGACGCGATCCAGGCGTCGCTGACCGGGAAGCTGCCCGCCGACCAGGCGCTGAGGACCGCGCAGCAGGCGGCCGGGTCGTGACGCTCGCGGCCCCGGTGCCGCGGCGAAGACCGCGGCGGGAGAACCCGTTCACCGCGTGGGCGTTCCTGCTGCCCGCCGTGGCCTACGTCGTGGTCTTCTTCGGGTACCCGCTGGTCGCGAACCTGGTGATGAGCACGCAGGACTACACGGTGAAGTCGTTCTACACCGGCGAAGCGCCCTTCGTCGGCCTGGCCGACTACGCCGCGGTGCTGACCGCCCCGCTCTTCTCGACGGCGGTGCTCAATACCGTCCTGTTCACGGCCGGCTCGCTCGTCTTCCAGTTCGGCATCGGCCTCGCACTGGCCGTGTTCTTCGCCGGCCGGTTCCTCGGCAGCGCGCTGCTGCGGTCGCTGCTCCTGCTCCCCTGGCTGCTGCCGCTCGTGGTCAGCGGCGCGGTGTGGCGGTGGATGTTCGACCAGGACCACGGCGTGCTCAACGCCGGGCTGCGGCTGATCGGCGTCGGCGCGGTGCCGTGGCTGAGCAGCACGACCTGGGCGCTGCCCGCGGTGATCCTCACCAACATCTGGATCGGCATCCCGTTCAACCTGGTCATCCTGCACGGCGGGCTGCGCGCGATCCCGGCGTCGCTGCACGAGGCCGCCGCGCTCGACGGCGCCGGCGCGTGGCAGCGGTTCCGGTACGTCACCTGGCCGCTGCTGCGCCCGGTCACCGGGATCGTGCTGATGCTCGGGCTGGTCTACACGATCAAGGTGTTCGACGTCATCATGGTCGTCACCGGCGGTGGTCCGGCCGACGCGACCCAGACGCTCACGACGTGGTCCTACCGGCTGTCCTTCCACGACTTCGCGTTCGGGCAGGGCGCCGCCGTCGGCAACCTGCTGATCCTGGTGGCGACCGCGTTCGGCCTGCTCTACCTGCGCTCGGCGAAGGCGTCACTGGCCGAGGCGGCGGCGTGAAGACCGCGGCCGGCGTGCTGATCGTCGCGGTGCTGCTGTTCCCGCTGTACTGGATGCTCAACGCGTCCCTGCAGCCCAGCGGCGCGCTCCTGCGGCCGGACCCGGCGTTCTTCCCGGTCGGCGGCACGCTCGACGGTTACCGCAAGGCCCTCGCGACGCAGGGGCCGAACCTCGTCTCCAGCGTCGTCATCGCGCTCGGCACCGTGGCCGTGTCGCTGCTGGTGGCAGCGCCCGCGGCGTACGCGCTGGCGCAGCTGAAGGTCCGCGGCGGGCCGGTGCTGGTGTTCGTGCTGCTCATCGTGCAGCTGATCCCGGGCATCGTGATGGCGAACGCGCTGTACACGGTGTTCGGCAACCTCGGGCTCATCGACAGCTACCTCGGGCTGGTGCTGGCCGACGCCACCGCGACCATCCCGTTCGCGGTACTCCTGTTGCGCGCCTTCATGATCTCCGTGCCGAGGGAGCTGACCGAAGCGTCCCGGGTGGACGGTGCCGGGTACTGGCGGACGTTCTTCTCGATCATCCTCCCGGTCAGCCGCAACGCGCTGGTCACCGCCGGGCTGTTCGCGTTCCTGTTCGCCTGGGCGGACTTCCTGTTCGCCGTCACCCTCACCACCGGGCAGGCGTTCGAGCCGATCACCGTGGGCATCTACCGGTTCGTCGGCAACCAGTCCGCCGACTGGAACGGCGTCATGGCCACCGCCGTCCTCGCCGCGATCCCGGCGGCCGTCCTGCTCGTCGTCGCCCAGCGCTACGTCGTCGCCGGCCTGACCAGCGGCGCCGTCAAGGATTGAGGAGACCCCCGTGATCGCCACGACCGAAGACGGCCGCTCGCTCGAAGTCCGCGTCCGGCACGAGGTGCTGCTCATCGAACCGTGGGGCGCCGACAGCCTGCGCGTCCGGGTGGGCCGGCACCGGATCCTCGACGACGTCCCCGGCGCGCTCCTGCCCGCGAAGCCGTCCGCCGGCACCGCGGGCGCGGACGGGCGGTCCGCCTGGGTGGTGAACGGCGCGCTCACCGCGCTCGTCGAGATCGCCGACACCGACACCGGGGTCGACGCGCAGCTGCGGTTCGTCCGCACGGACACCGGCGCGGAGCTGCTGTCCGAGCAGCGCGCGCACTTCTGGTGGCCCGGCGCCCGGGTCTTCACGCCGTCGGGCAACGGTTACGGCCGGCTCGAACAGCGCTTCACGGCCTACGACGACGAGCGGCTCTACGGCCTCGGCCAGCACCCGCACGGCCGGCTCGACCAGAAGGGCCTGGTCCTGGACCTGGTGCAGCGCAACGGCGAGGTGTCGGTGCCGTTCCTGCTGTCCAGCCGCGGCTACGGGTTCCTCTGGAACAGCCCCGCCGCCGGCCGGGTCGAGCTGGCCGGCAACGGCACCCGCTGGGTCGCCGACGACGCCCGCCAGCTCGACTACTGGGTCACCACCGGCGACAACCCGCGGCAGCTCCTCGGCCACTACGCCGACGCGACCGGGCACGCGCCGATGCTGCCGGCGTGGGCGGCCGGGTTCTGGCAGTCGAAGCTGCGCTACCGCACCCAGGACGAGCTGCTGGCCGTGGCCCGCGAGTACCACGAGCGCGGCCTGCCCCTGTCGGTGATCGTCGCGGACTTCTTCCACTGGACGCACCTCGGCGACTGGAAGTTCGACCCGGCCGAGTGGCCCGACCCGGCCGGGCTGGTGCGGGAGCTGGACGGCCTGGGCGTCAAGCTGATGGTGTCGGTCTGGCCGTCGGTCAGCCCGCTGTCGGAGAACCACGCCGAAATGCACGAGAACGGCCTGCTCGTCGCCACCGAGAGCGGGGTCGCGGCCCACGCGCCGTGGAAGGACAAGGGCTTCGACGTCGAGCTGCCGGTGGCGTTCTACGACCCGACGAACCCGGCGGCCCGGTGGTTCCTGTGGGAGAAGGTCAAGGAGAACTACTACGACCTGGGCGTGCGCGCGTGGTGGTTGGACGGCGACGAGCCGGAGATCCGGCCCGGCCACCCGCACAACCTCGCCTTCCACGCCGGGCCCGGCCCGGAGGTCGTCAACCTCTACCCGCAGGTCCACGCGCAGGCGTTCCACGACGGCATCCGCGGCGAGGGCGACGACGAGGTCGTGCTGCTCAGCCGCTCGGCGTGGGCCGGCAGCCAGCGCTACGGCGCCGCGCTGTGGTCCGGTGACGTCCCGGCCACCTGGGCGTCGCTGCGGGCGCAGGTGCGGGCCGGCCTGAACGTCGCGCTGTCCGGGATCCCGTGGTGGACCACGGACATCGGCGGTTTCCACGGCGGCGACCCGGACGCGCCGGCGTACCGGGAGCTGCTGGTCCGCTGGTTCCAGTACGGCGTGTGCTGCCCGCTGCTGCGGCTGCACGGCTTCCGCGACCCGCGCCCGCCGTTCGGGCCGGAGATGACCGGCGGCCCCAACGAGGCCTGGTCGTACGGTCCCGAAGCGCTGGCCGCCATCGAGGACGCGCTGCGGCTGCGGGAACGGCTGCGGCCGTACCTGATGGCGCAGATGCGGGTGGCGCACGAGCAGGGCGTGCCGCCGATGCGGCCGCTGTTCGTGGACTTCCCCGCCGACGCCGGCGCGTGGGACGCCGACGACCAGTTCCTGCTGGGCCCGGACCTGCTGGTGGCGCCGGTGCTCGAGGCCGGCGCCACCGGCCGGCCGGTGTACCTGCCCGAAGGTGCACTGTGGACGGACGCGGTCACCGGTGACCGGCACCCGGGCGGGACGAGCGTCGAGGCTCCGGCCCCGGCGGAGCGCATCCCGCTGTTCCTGCGCGACAAGGCGTGCCTGCCCGTCGGGAAGCCCTGAGGCCACTGTCCCTTACGGGCTGTTCGTCCGGTCGCCGATCGGGCCGCTACACCCCCGCGCGCGACACGCGCTACATACCTACGTCGGGTATCCGGCGAAAGATAACGAGACGCTCACGTTCAGGGCCGGATCGTAACTATCGGATTGTTCGCCGGGCGCGAAATGAACCGTCCGCTCCCCTTATGCTGCGCCGACGACGGGCGTAATGACTCATGAAGGGCAGTAGCGGCAAGTGGTTTCGACGAGAACTCCATCGAGCGAGCGGCGGGCGAGCGGCCCGCGGAACCGGCGGCTCCCCGCCCCAGGCGAGGCGGGACCACGGTGATCGGGTTCCTCCTGCGCCGGCTCGTCAACTACATCGCGCTCTGCCTGGTCGCCACGTTCGCGGCGTTTTCCCTGGCCTCGCTGGCTTTCAGCCCGCTCGACGGGCTCAAGCTGCGCAACCCGCCGCCCCCGCAGGCGACGATCGACGCCAAGGCCGCGGAGCTCTACCTGAACCAGCCGATCCCCGAGCGGTTCTTCACCTGGCTCGGCGGGGTCCTGCAGGGCAACTTCGGGCGCACCATCACCGACCAGCCGATCACCGACGAACTGCTGCGCCGGATGGGCGTCAGCCTGCGGTTGTTCGTCCTGGGCATCACCATCGGCATCGTGATCGGCGTGCTGGTCGGCGTGGTCAGCGCCATCCGCCAGTACAAGATCAGCGACTACCTCGCGACGACGTTCTCCTTCGTGGTGCTCTCCACCCCGGTCTTCGTGATCGCGACGATCCTCAAGGCCGGCGCCCAGTCGGTGAACGACAACCTGCTCGACGGCTACCAGTTCTTCATCGTCCAGGGCGAGAACTCCAGCGGGCTGAGCGGCGGCTTCGGGGAGGCGCTGCTCGACCGCGTGCAGCACCTGATCGTGCCGACACTGGCGATCGTGCTCACCCAGGTCGCCTACTACAGCCGCTACCAGCGCTCGGCGATGCTCGACGTGCTCGGCTCGGACTTCCTGCGGACCGCGCAGGCCAAGGGCCTGACCCGGCGCCGCGCGCTGTTCAAGCACGGCCTGCGCACCGCGCTGATCCCGATGGCGACGCTGTTCGCGTTCGGGTTCGGCCTGCTCATCACCGGCGGCATCTTCACCGAGAAGATCTTCGGCTGGTACGGCATGGGCGACTGGCTGGTCACCGGGATCCAGAAGCAGGACACCAACATCGTGGCGACGGTGACGCTGTTCATCGCCGTCTGCGTGCTGTTCGCCGGCTGGCTGTCGGACGTGCTGTACGCCGTGCTCGACCCGAGGGTGAGGATCTGATGTCCGCCTCCGTGAACGAAGCCGAGGCGACCGCCACCCCCGCGGGCGCCCCCGTCGACCTGGCGGCCGGCCCGGCCGCGGCGGGTGCCGGGCGCGGCAAGCTCGTGCTGCGCCGCTTCCTGCGCAACCGCGCGGCCGTCGCCGCACTCGCCCTGATCGTGCTGTTCTACCTGCTGGCGTTCACCTACACCTGGTACTCGCCGTGGGCCTACGACGAGCTGGACCCGACGTCGTACCTGCTGCCACCGGACGGCTCGCACTGGTTCGGCACCAACCAGATCGGCGGCGACATGTTCGCGCAGACCATGCGCGGGCTGCAGAAGTCGCTGACCATCGGGCTGCTGGCCGCGTTGTTCTCCACCGGCGTCGCCTCGGTCGTCGGGGCCGCGGCGGGCTACTTCGGCGGCTGGACCGACCGGATCTCCATGTGGGTCGTCGACCTGCTGCTGATCCTGCCGCCGTTCCTGATCATCTCGATCCTCTCGCCGGCCTTCCGCGGCAAGACCTGGCTGATCCTGGTCGGGCTGATCGCGTTGTTCCAGTGGATGATCACCGCCCGGATCGTCCGCGGCATGACGCTGACCCTGCGCGAGCGGGAGTTCGTCAAGGCCGCCCGGTTCATGGGCCAGCCGGCGCGGCGGATCATCGCCAAGCACATCGTGCCGAACATGGCCTCCCTGCTCATCATCGACGCCACGATCAACGTCGGCGTCGCGATCATCACCGAGACGTCGCTGTCGTTCTTCGGCTTCGGGGTGCAGGCCCCGGACGTCTCGCTCGGCACACTGATCGCGGCCGGGTCCGACGCGGTCCGCACGTTCCCGTGGCTGTTCTACATCCCGGCGGGCTTCCTCGTCGTCACCGTGCTCGCGGTGAACTTCGCCGGGGACGGCCTGCGCGACGCGCTGGACCCGGCGTCGAGCCGGTCGCGGCGCAAGGAGCGCAAGCGCGTCGAGGCCGCCACGAAGACCACCACCGTTTCCGCTGGAGCCGTTTCATGAGCAGCACCGCACTCGCCCTGGGCGCGGAGACCGGGAAGCCGACCGGGACCGTGCTGGAGGTGGCCGGCCTCGACGTGTCGTTCCCGTCCGAGTCGGGCCGGGTGCACGCCGTGCGCGGGCTGTCCTACCAGGTCGCCGCGGGCGAGGTCCTCGGCATCGTCGGCGAGTCCGGCTCGGGCAAGTCCGTGTCCTCGCTGGCGGTGCTGGGCCTGCTGCCACCGCAGGCGCGGATCTCCGGGTCGATCCGGTTCCAGGGCAGCGAGATCATCGGCCGCTCCGACACCGAGCTGTCCCGGCTGCGCGGCAAGAAGATCTCGATGGTTTTCCAGGACCCGCTGTCCGCGCTCACCCCGGTCTACCCGGTCGGCGCGCAGATCGCCGAAGCCCTGCTGGTGCACGGCAAGGGCGTGGTCACCAAGGCGCAGGCGAACGCCCGCGCGGTCGAGCTGCTGGACCTGGTCGGGATCCCGAACGCCGCGCAGCGCGCGAAGGCGTTCCCCCACGAGTTCTCCGGCGGCATGCGGCAGCGGGCGGTGATCGCCATCGCGATCGCCAACGACCCGGACCTGATCATCGCCGACGAACCGACGACCGCGCTGGACGTCACCGTGCAGGCGCAGGTGCTGGAGGTGCTCAAGACCGCGCAGGAGGTCACCGGCGCCGGCATCGTGATCATCACCCACGACCTCGGCGTGGTCGCCGGGTTCGCCGACCGGCTGATGGTGATGTACGCCGGGCGCGCGGTCGAGCAGGGTCCGGTGGAGACGATCTACGCCCGGCCGCGGATGCCCTACACCCTCGGGCTGCTGGGCTCGATCCCCCGGGTGGACGCGCACGAGAAGCAGCCGCTGGTGCCGATCGAGGGCCAGCCGCCGTCGCTGGTCAGCCTGCCGCCGGGCTGCCCGTTCTCGCCGCGCTGCCCCCTGGTGACCGACGAGTGCACCGCGGCGGAACCGGAGCTGCTCACCATCACGGCCGGACGCCCCGACGCCGGCGTCGACACCGCACACCGCGCGGCCTGCATCCACACCGACGTCCTCGACCGGCCGGACGCCGGCGCGGCCGAGGTCTACGGCGCCGAGCTGGTCGGCGAACCGCCGCTGGCGGCGCTGCCGCGAGTCGAGCGCACGACCGTGCTCGACGTCCGGGACCTGGTCAAGCACTACCCGGTGACCAAGGGCCAGATCCTCAAGCGGCGGGTCGGCAGCGTGCAGGCCGTCGACGGGATCAGCTTCGACATCGTCGAGGGCGAAACCCTCGGCCTGGTCGGCGAATCCGGCTGCGGGAAGTCCACCACGCTGATGGAGATCCTCGAGCTGGTGAGCCCGGCCGCGGGCTCGGTCGCCGTGCTCGGCAAGGACGTCGCGAAGCTCGACGCCAAGGCCCGCAAGGCGATCCGGCGGGACCTGCAGGTGGTCTTCCAGGACCCGATGGCCGCGCTGGACCCGCGGCTGCCGATCGGCGACATCATCGCCGAGCCGATGCGGGTGCACGGCTACGACCGGGCCGCGATCGACAAGCGGATCCCCGAACTGCTGAGCCTGGTGGGGCTGCGGGCGGAGCACGCCGAGCGCTACCCCGCGGAGTTCTCCGGCGGGCAGCGCCAGCGCATCGGGATAGCCCGGGCGCTCGCCCTGGAGCCGAAGCTGATCGTGCTCGACGAGCCGGTCTCGGCACTGGACGTGTCCATCCAGGCGGGCGTGATCAACCTGCTCGACGAGCTGAAGGCGAAGCTCGGCCTGTCGTACCTGTTCGTCGCGCACGACCTGTCGGTGGTGCGCCACATCGCCGACCGGGTCGCGGTGATGTACCTGGGCAAGATCGTCGAGATCGGCGACGTCCGCACCGTGTTCGAGCAGCCGCAGCACCCCTACACCCAGGCGTTGCTGTCCGCGATCCCGATCCCGGACCCGGTCAAGGAACGCGAGCGGACCCGGATCATCCTCACCGGCGACCTGCCCAGCCCGGCGGACCCGCCGTCGGGCTGCCGGTTCCGGACCCGCTGCTTCGTGTTCGCCCAGCTCTCCGACGAGGACCGCACGCAGTGCGTCGAGGTCGAGCCGCCGCGCGAACCGCGCGCCGCCGACCACGACGTCGCCTGCCACCACGCCCAGACCCGCGAAGTCGTGTAGCCACGCATCCGTTGGCACACAGGAAAAGAGAGGTACCCGATGAACCGACGGAGGATGGCTGCCGTCATCGCCCCGGTGGTGGCGCTGACCCTCGCCCTCGCCGCCTGCAGTGGCAGCTCTGGTGGCGGGAACAACGCGCTCCAGGACCAGGGCGCCCAGGGCGTGAAGACGGCCGACATCAACGAGAAGCCGCTCGACCAGGTCAAGGACGGCGGCGACTTCAAGTGGCCGGTCGACCAGCTGCCCGACAACTGGAACGTCAACCAGGTCGACGGCACGCCGCTGGACGGCCAGAGCATGTTCGGCGCGGTCTTCCCGTACGTCTTCACGCAGAACGCCGACGCGACGGTCAGTGAGAACCCGAACTACGTCACGTCGGTCAAGCTCGTGAGCACCGACCCGCAGGTCGTCGAGTACAAGCTCAACCCGAAGGCCAAGTGGAGCAACGGCCGCGCGTTCTCCTGGGAGGACTTCGCCGCGCAGGCCAAGGTGCTCAACGGCAAGGACCCGGCCTACGAGGTCTCGCAGACCACCGGCTACCAGGACATCGCGAAGGTCGAGAAGGGCACCGACGACCTCGACGTGAAGGTCACCTTCGCGAAGAAGTTCGCGGAGTGGAAGTCGCTGTTCATCCCGCTGTACCCGAAGGAGCTCAACGCCGACGCGGAGACCTTCAACAAGTCGTTCGCGACCGAGCCGAAGATCACCGCTGGCGTGTTCAAGGTG
Organism: Amycolatopsis sp. NBC_01307; assembly: GCF_035975215.1. Taxonomy (NCBI): domain Bacteria; kingdom Bacillati; phylum Actinomycetota; class Actinomycetes; order Pseudonocardiales; family Pseudonocardiaceae; genus Amycolatopsis; species Amycolatopsis sp. NBC_01307. The sequence continues at coordinate 4,149,620 of NZ_CP108403.1, forward strand.
CAGAAGATCGACCAGACCGCGAAGACCGTGGTCCTCGAGCGCGACCCGAACTGGTGGGGCACCCCGGCGAAGCTCGACACGGTCACGTTCAAGAAGGTCGAGCGCCCGGCGCTGGCGGACGCGTTCGCCAACGGCCAGATCGACTTCTACAACCTCAACAACGACGTCAACGCGTTCAAACGCGCGCAGGGCGACCCGAACACGGTCATCCGCCAGTCCACCTACCCGGACTACACGCACGTGACCTTCAACGGCGCGAGCTCGTCGATCCTGGCCGACAAGGACCTGCGGCTGGCGATCTTCCGGGGCATCGACACGGTCGCCATCTCGAAGGCGATCCTCGGGCAGATGCAGAAGGACACCCAGCCCCTGGGCAACCACATCTTCCTCAAGGGCGCCAAGGAGTACGTCGACAACTCCGGGCCGTACAAGTTCGACGTCGAGGCCGCGAAGAAGCAGCTCGACCAGCTCGGCTGGAAGACCGCCGGTGACTTCCGCGCGAAGGACGGCAAGGAGCTGAAGGTCCGGCTGATCATCCCGATCGGCACGCCGATCAGCCAGCAGACCGGGCAGATCATGCAGTCGCAGCTCAAGGCCATCGGCGTGAACCTGGACATTCAGGCCGTGCCGAGCACCGAGTTCTTCAAGAACTACGTCAACGTCGGCAACTTCGACATGACGCTGTTCCGCTGGATCTCGACGGCGTTCCCGATCGGCGGCGGCCAGGGCATCTACTACAACGACCCGAAGAACATCGGCCAGAACTACGGCCACATCGGTGACGACAAGATCAACCAGCTCTACGACACCGCGGCCCAGGAGCTGGACGACAGCAAGCGGGCCGCCGACCTGAACGAGGTCGACAAGGAGATCTGGGCGGTCGGGCACCAGCTGCCGATCTTCCAGTCGGTCGGCGCGTTCGCCGTCCGCAAGACGGTCGCGAACTACGGTTCGCCCGGCTTCGCGAACACCCCGTACGACTTCGCGAAGATCGGTTTCGTGAAGTAGCGGTTCCCTGCGAAGGCGGGCGGTGTTCGCACCGCCCGCCTTCCGTACCCGAGGCAGTGGTGAAGACTCTCCTGACGCTCCGGCCCGTCCGGCACATCCTCCTGACGAGCGCGCTGGCCCTGCTGGCCTGCGCGCTCGTGTTCGCGGTGCAGCTGGCCGGGTACGCCGCCGCGGCCGGCGAGCTGCGCGGGATGACGGCCCGTTCGACCGCGACCGTCGTCCGCCTCGACGGTGATTCCGCGCTGATCCGCTTCGCCCTGGCCGGCGGGTCGGCCGCGACGGCCACCGTCGCGGTGGACGTCCGGCCCGCACCCGGGAGCACCCTCCCGGTGTTCTACGACCCCGCCGACCCGGGCCGGGCGGCGATCCGCGGCGCGACCCCGCTGGTGACGACCGATCGGACGACCACGTACGCGACGGCGACCGTCGTCGCCGCGGCGGGCGTGCTCGCGGTGGACGTCCTGGTGCTGCTGACCCGGTTCGTCCGGGTGGGCGGCGGCACCCGCCGGACCGTGCCGATCCGGCGGGTGAAGGTGCAGCGCGGACTGCTGACCCGGTCGTGGCTGGAGCTGGAGACGCCCACGCCGTCCTGGCTCCCGGTGTACTTCTCCCCCGCGCTGATCGGCCTGGCCACCCCGGCGGTCGCCGAACTGACCGGCGACCGCCGGGTACTGGTGCGCGTGGGCGGCACAACGTTCCACCCCGCGGGCGGCCTCCGCACCACCGAGCCCCGCGGCCGTCGCCTCGACAACCCGGCCGAGCCGGACGCCGAGCGGGCGGCGGCGGCCCGTCGCCCGGTCACCTTGCGCCACCAGCTGCGGACGGACCTGCCGGTGCTGGCCGTCGCCCCGGTGGTCGGCGTGTTCTGGGCCCTGGTCGACGGCACCGAGGTGGCGGGCTGGCTGGCGGTGACCGTCCTGGTCGCGGCGTTCGGCTTCTGGTGGGCCGCCCTGCGCGGCTCCGACCCGTCCTAGACCCCGCGCACTTCGGCCCAGTGCCCGGGCCGCTGCGGCTCCCCCAGGCCCACACCTTCGGGCCACGTCCGGACCGCGCGGACCTCGGTGCGAGCGTGCGCCCCGGCGAAGCGGAACGCACCCGCCGTCGCGCCGGTGAAGTCGGTGTGACTGCCGAAACGAGCGTCCGGGAACCGGGCTTCGGCGCCGAACCGCGCGTCGCGGAACGTCGTCGGACCCGCGAAACCCGCGCCCAGGAACGAAACGCCGGCCGCGAACTCCGCACCGGTGAAGTCGGTGCGGGCCGAGAAGCGAGCCCCGGAGAACCGGGTGCTGTCGCCGGCGCTCATCCCCGCGAACGACGTGTTGCACGCGAACGTGGCACCTTCGAAATCCGCGCCCCTGCGGAAGCGGGTGCCGCCGAAGAACGCGTGGTACTCGAACCGGGATTGTTCGAAGGTCACCGAGCCGGTGAAGACGACGTCGTCGAACCGCGCGTTGCCGAGGAACCGCGTGCCGTGGAACCCGGCATCGCGGATCTCACACCCGCGCAGGTCCGCGTAGACCAGGTCCTGGGCCTCTGCGCACAGGTCGATGCCGGGCCAGAACCCCGGTGTGCCCGGTCGCAGGTGTGCAGCGAGCAGCTGCCACAGATCGGCCGCGTACCACCGACCCCGCAGCAGCGCGATCACTTCGTCGACCCAGATCTGGCGCAGTGCGGGGTCCGACTGGGCCCGCTCCGCGAACTCCAGCAGCGGACCGGTCAGGTCTTCGGGTTCGTCCAGCACCAGCACCGATCCCGGCGGGGCCGGCACGACTTCGGCCCAGCCGCTGTCCCGGCGCGACAGCACCCAGGCCACGACCGCGCCTACGACGAGCGCGACGGTGACGAGCACCGGCAACGGGACGATGGTGGACATTCCGCCAGTGTGACCGCCGGGCCGCGGCGGCGACAGCGGATTAAAGTGGACCCGTGAGTCCAACCCAGGTGAAGCCCCTGACCGCGAAGGGCGCCGCGACGCGGCAGCGGATCATCGAAGGTGCGGCGGCCGAGATCCGCGAGCGCGGGGTCGCCGTCACGACCCTCGACGACGTCCGGGCGCGGACGGGCACCAGCAAGAGCCAGCTGTTCCACTACTTCCCCGACGGCAAGGACGAGCTGCTGCTGGCCGTGGCCCGGTTCGAGGCCGACCAGGTGCTGTCCGTGCAGCAGCCGCAGCTGGGCCGGCTGACGTCGTGGGCGGCGTGGCGGCGCTGGCGCGACACCGTCGTCTCGCACTACCGCGGCCGGGGGCAGCACTGCCCGCTCAACGTGCTGATCTCCCAGCTGGGCCGCGCCACGCCGGGGGCACAGGCGGTGGTCGGCGAGATGCTGCGGCAGTGGCAGGACGAGATCGCGGCCGGCATCCGTCACCTGCGTGACGCGGGCGAGGTGGCGCCGGACGTCGACGCGGAACGCACGGCGGCCGCCCTGCTGGCCGGTATCCAGGGCGGCGTGGTGGTGATGCTGTCGACCGGCCGCCTCGACCACCTCGAAGCGGCCCTCGACGTCGGCATCGAGAACCTGCGCGCGACGAAGGTCCCCAGGTAGCCGAAAGCCGTGAATGGCCCGTCGAGAGGCTTAGAGTCCCTCTATGGGCCATTCACGGCTTCAAAGCAACAGGTCAGACGTTCTTGATCGCCGAGATCTCGAACTCGAGGGTGACCTTGTCGCTCACCAGCACGCCACCGGTCTCGAGGGCGGCGTTCCAGGTGATGCCGTAGTCCTTGCGGCTGATCGTGGTGGAGCCCTCGAAGCCGACGCGGTCGTTGCCGAACGGGTCCTTGGCGGAGCCCTCGAACGAGAACGGGATGGTCACCGAACGGGTGACGTCCTTGACGGTCAGGTCGCCGGTCACGTCGAAGCTGGTCTCACCGGTCTGCTTGATCTCGGTGGTGGTGAAGGTGATGGTCGGGTACTCGTCCATCGACAGGAAGTCGTTGCTCTTCAGGTGCCCGTCGCGGTCCGCGTTGCGGGTGTCGATGCTGGTCGCCTGGATGGTCACCTGGGCGGACGACTTCTCCGGGGCGTCACCGTCGATCGTGGCGGTGCCGGTGAACTCGTTGAAGCTGCCGCGCACCTTGGTCACCATGGCGTGCCGGGCGTTGAACCCGATCCGCGAGTGGGCGGCGTCCAGGGTGTACTCACCGGTCAGCTGGGGGTAGGTGGTCGCGCTGGTCATGCTGTCTTCTCTCCTCGTGGTGGCGCCCCCCAGTGATTGAGGGCTCAACGACACTGTACTCATTTTTACTGGTTGCGCAAGCAAGCTTTCGCTAGACTCGCCGGTATGGGTGAACAGTCCGCGCTCGACCACGCCGAGGCCCCGTTCTGGCGGTCCCTGATGCGCATCACGACCGCGCTGCCGCGGGCGCTCGAAGACCAGTTCCTGCCCGAGACCGGCCTCGCGATCACCGACTACGGCGTGCTGGTCGCGCTGTCCGAGGCCCCGCACCGCACGCTCCGCATCTCCGCGCTGGCCGCGGCCACCGGTCTCTCGCTCAGCCGGATCAGCCGGGTCGTCGACGACCTCACCCGCCGCGGCCTGGCCGAGAAGCGCAAGTGCGCGGAGGACGGCCGCGCGTCCAACGCCGTGCTGACCGACGCGGGATTGGCCAGACTGGAGGCGGCCTACCCGACCCACCTCGCCCGCGCCCGGGCGTCGGTGTTCGACCACTTGAGTGCCGAAGACATCCGGACGGCCGGGCCGGTACTGGCCCGGCTGGCCGCGGCGCTGGACGTCACTCCCCCGACCGACGACTGCTGAGGAACCGATGACAGACGGCGAGTTCAAGCGCGACCTCAACTACATCCCCGACCGGATCACCGCCGACGGCCGTGACGGCTGGCCGGTCGAGGCCGGCCGCTACCGGCTGGTCGTGGCGCGGGCGTGCCCGTGGGCGAACCGCGCGGTGATCGTGCGGCGGCTGCTCGGCCTGGAACCCGCGCTGTCGATGGGCATGGCCGGCCCGGTCCACGACGAGCGGAGCTGGAGCTTCGACCTCGACCCCGGCGGGCGCGACCCGGTGCTCGGCATCGAGCGCCTGCAGGAGGCGTTCTTCAAGCGCGACCCGGAGTACCCGCGCGGCATCACGGTGCCCGCGTTCGTCGACGTCCCGACCGGCCAGGTCGTCACCAACGACTTCGCGCAGATGACCCTGGACATGTCCACCGAGTGGACGGCGTACCACCGCGACGGCGCGCCCGAGCTGTACCCGGACAAGCTGCGCGACGAGATCGACGACGTCGCGCGGAAGGTGTTCACCGACGTCAACAACGCGGTGTACCAGTGCGGGTTCGCCGGCTCGCAGGAGGCGTACGAGCATTCGTACAACAAGCTGTTCGCCCGCCTGGACTGGCTGTCCGAGCGCCTCACGGACCAGCGCTACCTGGTCGGCGACACGATCACCGAGGCCGACGTCCGCCTGTTCACCACGCTGGTCCGCTTCGACGCGGTCTACCACGGCCACTTCAAGTGCAACCGCCAGAAGCTGAACGAGCTGCCGGTGCTGTGGGCGTACACGCGCGACCTGTTCCAGACGCCGGGCTTCGGCGACACGATCGACTTCGCGCAGACGAAGGAGCACTACTACGTGGTGCACCGGAACATCAACCCGAGCGGCATCGTCCCAGTGGGCCCGGACCTGTCGGGCTTCCTCACCCCACACGGCCGGGAGCAACTGGGCGGCCACCCGTTCGGGGACGGCACGCCGCCGGGACCGCCGCTGGAGGCGGAGCGGGTGCCTAGCCTGGTGTGACGGCGTCGGCGTACCGCGCCGACAGCGTCCGCAGGCGTTCGACCAGCTCGGGTGGTGACTCCACCGTGAACGGGACGTCCAAGGTGGACACCACGAACGCGATGAGGTCGAAGGAGTCCGAAGCCAGCTCCAGCCGGCAGCTCCGGTCGTCGATCGGGGTGACGTCGCCGTCGACCCGGCCGCGGATTTCTTCGGCCGGAGCCGCCACGCGAAGCCGGGCGCGGTAGGGCCACAGCTCGCGGCCCATCGTGCGGGTCAGGTACGCCGTGAGGTCGCCGTCCGGCGGCTCGCGGTGGGTGAAGCGCGGGCCGTTCGGGGTGCGCAGGGTCAGCCGGTCGGCGCGGAACGTGCGCCAGGCCGCGCGGCCGGTGTCCCAGCCGACGAGGTACCAGCGGCGGCCCCACGAGACGAGCCGGTGCGGCTCGACGTCGCGGCGGGACTCGGTGCGGTCGTGGCTGACGTAGTCGAAGCGCAGCGTCTCCGCCGCGCGGATCGCCGCCGACACGGCGGTCAGCACGGCCGCCTCGACCACCGGGCCGCGGACCGGGAGCGCCAGCGAAGCCGCGTCGAAGGCTTCGACGCGGTGCCGCAATCGCGACGGCAGCACCTGCTCCAGCTTGTTCAGCGCCCGCAGCGACGCCTCCTCCAGCCCGGCGACGCCGCCGGACGTGGCGCCGTGCAGGCCGACCGCGACCGCGACGGCCTCGTCGTCGTCCAGCAGCAGCGGCGGCAGCTCGGCGCCGGCGCCGAGGCGGTAGCCGCCGACCGGGCCCATCGCCGCGTGCACCGGGTAGCCCAGCTCGCGCAGGCGGTCGACGTCGCGGCGAATGGTCCGCGTCGTCACGCTCAGGCGCTCGGCCAGCTCCGTGCCGGACCAGTCCCGGTGCATCTGCAGCAGCGACAGCAGCCGGAGCAGCCGGCCAGGGGTTTCCCGCATGCGTCCGAGAATGCCAGACGACTAGGACCGATCCTGTCCTACACGCGCGGAACGCTACGGCCATGGAACCCTTCCGCATCGACGTCCCGCAGGCCGACCTGGACGAGCTGCACCACCGGCTCGCCCGCACCCGCTGGCCCGGCGAGCTGCCCGGCGCCGGCTGGGCCTACGGCGTCAGCGAGCCCTACCTGGCCGAGCTGGCGGAGTACTGGCAGACGGGCTTCGACTGGCGCGCGCAGGAGGCGCGGCTCAACGCGTTCCCGCAGTTCACGACCACGATCGACGGCCAGCGTGTGCACTTCCTGCACGTCCGCTCGCCCGAGCCGGACGCGACGCCGCTGATCCTCACCCACGGCTGGCCGAGCACGGTGGCCGACTTCCTGGACGTCCTCGGCCCGCTCACCGACCCGCGCGCCCACGGCGCCGACCCGGCGGACGCGTTCCACGTCGTCGCGCCGTCGGTGCCGGGTTTCGCCTTCTCCGGGCCGACGACCGAGCCGGGCTGGAACACCCGCCGCATCGCGCGGGCGTGGGCCGAGCTGATGCGACGGCTGGGTTACGAGCACTACGGCGCCCAGGGCGGTGACTTCGGCAGCATCGTCTCCCCCGAACTGGGCCGGACGGCCCCCTCGCAAGTCCTCGGCGTGCACGTCAACGCCGTCGCGAACGCCGGCGTCCCGACCGCGCCCGGCGACCTCGACCGGCTGTCCGAAGAGGACCGCAAGCGGGCGCAGGAGAACCAGGTCTGGTGGTACGCGCATTCCGGCTACGCCACGCAGATGGCGACCCGGCCGCAGACGCTGGCGTACGCACTCAACGACTCCCCCGCCGGCCAGCTCGCGTGGAACCTCGAGTGGTTCGTCGACTGGGACCCGACGGCGACACAGCAGACACCGGTTTCACGCGACGCGATCCTGACGAACGTCACGACCTTCTGGCTCACCGGCACCGCGGGTTCGGCCGCGCGCCTCTACCTGGAGGCGGGCCAGGACGGCTGGGGCGAGCGCCCGCAGCCATCGGGCGTCCCGACAGCGGTGGCCAACTTCCGCGGCGACCACGCGATCCGCGGCCTGGCCGCACTGTCGAACAACATCACCCGCTGGACAGAGCACGACACCGGCGGCCACTTCGCCTCCCTGCAGGCGCCGGAGCTGCTGCTGCGGGACATCCGCGAGTTCTTCCGCAACCTTTAGTCCACAGTGGACACCGCGCCGTCGAGCAGGGGGCGTAGCTCCTCCACCACCGTGTCCAGCGGGGCGACGTCCTGGTGTGCCCGCGCCAGGATGATCGCGCCCTCCAACGTGCTCAGCATGAGCACCGCCAGCGAGACGCTGCGAGCCGCGGGGACGCCGAACTGCGACAGCGTTTCCGCCAGAGGTCGTTGCCAGCCCTCGAAAGCCTTGCCGACGGCGTCGCGCAGGCTCTCGCTCGTCGCTGCCGCGTCCGCGACCGTCGCCACCAGCGGGCAGCCCGCGTCGAAGCCCGTCGTGGTGAACTCGTCGCGCCACTGGGCGGCCATGGCCGCGAACAGCTTGCCCGGCGTCGGGTTCTCGAGCTTGGCCGCGAGCCGGGCCACGCGGCGGGCGGCGTACCCGCCCGCCCAGGCGACGGCTTCGGCCATCAGCTGGTCCTTACCGCCCGGGAAGTAGTGCTGCAGGGACCCCCGCGGCGCCTCGGCGTGCGCGACCACGTCCCGCATGCCCGTCGCCCCGACGCCCTGGATCCGCACCAGCTGCGCGGCGCTCAGCACGATCCGCTCGCGTGGTGTCCTCGTCATCGACGGCCTCCTTCATGACACTCGTCATGGTAGCCCAGGCGGGCACGACCAGCGCGAAGTCGCGCTCGCCGCGTTCGTAGGCGGGTACCGGGCGGAAGCCTTGGCGCAGCAGCAGCGTCTCGGCGCCGGCGTTCCCGGCCTGCACGGTCGCCCGCACCGTCCACCCCGGCCACCGCCCGGACGACTGCAGCCACCGGCTCAGCGCACCCCCGACCCCCTGCCGCTGCCACGCGTCGGCGACCAGGACGCCGAGCTCGGCCGTCCCGGGGGTCTCCGCGACGAAGTTGAGCAGCCCCACCGGAATCCTGCCGGACGTCGCCAGCAGCGCGACGCCGCCGGGCGGGCCGGCGAGCAGGAACCGGTGGTAGCGCCGGAAGATCTCGCCCGGCTCGGCCGGGCCGCCCATCATGAAGCGCCGCCGGAGACTGCCCGGCGAACAGGCCGCGACCAGCGCGGCCACGCACTCCCGGTCCGCCGGGCGGTCGCCCAGCTCCCGGATTTCTATGACGGCTGTCATAGTCCCATGAGAGCACGAAACGACCGAGCCCACACTATGACGGCCGTCATAGATCAGGTTCGCGCGAACGGCTCTCGACGAACGACCACGAAGGGAGACAAGCTGGAGCTGCGGAGATACCCGCGAGACCGGAAGGAGGAATGACCACTCCCTTCCACTACTAACGTATAGCGCACCCCGGGGCTTGCCGCAAGACCCAGGTCGTGCCGCAGAATCATCGGCCTCAGCCGGGATCTGCGGCTGGATTCGACCAAAACGGGGGTTCGCGAGTGCGTGTGTTGTTGTCGACGTACGGGTCACGAGGGGACGTCGAACCGCTGGTGGGGCTCGCGCTGACGCTGCGTGCCCGCGGCGCGGAAGTGCGGGTGTGCGCGCCCGCGGACGAGGATTTCGCGCGCCGGCTGGCCGGCGTCGGGGTGGCGTACGTGCCGGTCGGGCCGTCGGCGAAGGAGCTGACCCAGGCGGCACCGGCGCCGTCGTCGCTGCCCGAGCGGGCGGCGCAGCTGATCGCGGCCCAGTTCGACGTGGTGACCGAAGCGGCCGAGGGCTGCGACGTCCTGGTGGCGACCGGCATGCTGCCGACCGCGGCCGGCGCGCTGTCCATCGCCGAACTGCTGGGCGTCCGCTCGGTGTTCGTCGCCTTCCAGAGTTCCACGCTGCCGTCCCCGCACCACGCGCCGCTGGCGTACGCGGGCCGGCCGTTCCCGCCGGAGGTGACCGACAACCGGGCGTTGTGGGACCTGGACGCCGAGAGCGTGAACGCGCTGTTCGGGGCGGCGCTCAACACCAGCCGGGTGGCGCACGGCCTGCCGCCGGTGGACCACGTCCGGGACTACGTCGTCGGCACCCGGCCGTGGCTGGCGACGGACCCGGTCCTGGATCCGTGGCGGGCCACGGACCTCGACGTCGTGCAGACCGGCGCGTGGATCGTGCCGGACGACCGCCCGCTCCCGGCCGAGCTGGACGCGTTCCTGGCCGCGGGCCCGCCGCCGGTCTACGTCGGCTTCGGCAGCATGCCCATGCACGCGGCGGCGGACGTCGCGCAGGTCGCCGTCGACGCCGTCCGCGCGCACGGGCGCCGGGTCCTCGTCCTCCAGGGCTGGGCCGACCTGGGCCTGGCCGACGACCGGGATGACTGCTTCGTGCTCGGCGAGGTCAACCACCAGGCGCTGTTCGGCCGGTGCGCCGCCGTCGTGCACCACGGCGGCGCGGGCACCACCACGACGGCCGCCCGCGCCGGCGTGCCCCAGGTCGTCGTCCCGCAGGCGACGGACCAGCCGTACTGGGCGAGCCGGGTCGCCGCCCTGGGCATCGGGGTGGCGCACGACGGACCGGCGCCGACCGTGACGTCCCTCTCGGCCGCGCTCGAGGTCGCGCTGGCGCCCGAAACCCGGGCGCGCGCGGAAGCCGTCACGATCCGCGCCGACGGGACGGCGGTGGCCGCCGACCTGCTCTTCGCCCGGGCCGCGAGGCCCACGACCGTGTGAACCACCGGTGATCTTCGTGCCGGGGGCGTTCCCCGGCGCTGTACTGACCAGGACTTTCTTCGAACGGACAGGGGATTTTGTGCTCGACGTGATCGTGGCCGGCGGCGGACCGACCGGCGTCATGCTGGCCAGCGAACTGCGGCTGCAGGGCGTGGACGTGCTCGTGCTGGAGAAGGAGCCGCAGCCCTCGCCGGTCGTGCGCGCGCTCGGCATCCACGCGCGCACCATCGAGGTGCTGGACCAGCGCGGGCTGCTGGAGCGGTTCCTCGCGGCCGGCAAGAAGTACCCGCTCAACGGGTTCTTCGCCGGCATCAGCAAGCCGCAGCCCGCCCACCTGGACACCTCGCACCCGTACGTCCTCAGCATCCTGCAGCCCGTCACCGAACGCCTGCTGACCGAGCACGCCGGCGAGCTGGACGTCGAGATCCAGCGTGGCACCGAAGTGACCGGGCTGGCCCAGGACGACCACGGCGTGACCGTCGACCTGGCCGACGGGACGCAGCTGCGGGCGCGGTACCTCGTCGGCTGCGACGGCGGCCGCAGCACGGTGCGCAAGCTGCTCGGCGTCGGCTTCCCCGGCGAGCCCACCCGGGTCGACACGCTGCTGGGCGAGATGGAGCTGACCGAGGACCCCGAGACGCTGACCGCCGTGATGACCGAAGTCCGCAAGACCCAGAAGCGGTTCGGGGTCGGGCCTATCGGCGACGGCCTGTACCGCCTGGTCGTCCCCGCCGACAACGTCGCCGAGGACCGCTCGACGCCACCGGACTTCGAGGAGTTCAAGCGGCAGCTGCGCTCCACCGCCGGCACCGACTTCGGCGTGCACTCGCCGCGCTGGCTCTCCCGCTTCGGCGACGCCACCCGGCAGGCCGAGCGGTACCGGGTCGGCCGGGTCCTGCTGGCCGGCGACGCCGCGCACATCCACCCGCCGATGGGCGGGCAGGGCCTCAACCTCGGCCTCCAGGACGCGTTCAACCTCGGCTGGAAACTGGCCGCCGAGGTCGACGGCTGGGCGCCGGCGGACCTGCTCGACAGCTACGAGGCCGAGCGGCACCCGGTCGCCACGCAGGTGCTGGTCAACACCCGCGCGCAGATGCAGCTGACGTCGCTGGCGCCCGGTCCCCAGGCCGTGCGTCAGCTCCTGACGAAGCTGATGGACTTCGAGGACGTGAGCCGCTACCTGACCGAGCAGCTCATCGCCGTCGACATCCGCTACGACTTCGGCGACGGGCCCGACCTGCTCGGCCGGCGCCTGCGTGACGTGCAGCTGAAGAGCGGGCGGCTCTACGACCTGATGCACGAAGGTCGCGGGCTGCTGCTCGACCAGACCGGCGGGCTTTCCGCCACGGGCTGGGAAGACCGGGTCGACCACGTCGTCGACGTCAGCGAGGAGCTGGACGTGCCCGCGGTGCTGCTGCGCCCGGACGGGCACGTGGTCTGGGCCGGGGAGGACGCGGCGGCACTGCCCGGCGCGTTGCGGAAGTGGTTCGGCAGGCCTGCGGCCTGACGGCCGGGGAAGTTTCGGAACGAAGAGGGAAAGTGGCTGCACAGGGGTACGAAGAAGAACTGCGGTCCGAACGCGCGTACGTGGCCGATCTCTACACGCGGCTCGACGCCGAGCGCGCGCGGGTGAAGGGCGAGTACGACGCGGCGCTGGGCGGCAAGGGCCTCGGCGCCATGGAACGCGACGTCGGCGTGCGCGCGCTGGGCCGGGAGGCGAAACGCCTGGAGGTGGTGGACAACGGGATGTGCTTCGGCCGGATGGACGCCGTCTCGGGCGAGCGCTCCTACATCGGCCGGATCGGCCTGTTCGACGAGGAGGACGACTACCGGCCGGTGCTGCTCGACTGGCGGGCGCCGGCGGCACGCGCGTTCTACACGGCCACCGGCGCGAACCCGGAGGACATGCGCCGGCGCCGTCAGTTCCGCACGCGCGGGCGGCACGTGCTCGGGTACACCGACGAGGTGCTCGGGCGCCCGGCCGAGGGTGATGAGGGGGACGCGGCGCTGCTCGCGGCGATCAACGCGCCGCGCGGCGAGGGGATGCGCGACATCGTCGCGACGATCCAGGCCGAGCAGGACGAGATCATCCGGCTCGACCACCCGGGCGTGCTGGTGATCGAAGGCGGCCCGGGCACCGGGAAGACGGTGGTGGCGCTGCACCGCGTCGCCTACCTGCTCTACACCCAGCGGGAACGGATGGAACGCCACGGCGCGCTCGTCGTCGGGCCCAACCCGGCGTTCCTGAGCCACATCGGCCGCGTCCTGCCGTCGCTGGGCGAGACCGACGTCGTCTTCACGACCACCGGCGGTTTCGTGCCGGGCCTGGACGTCACCGCTGAGGACACGCCGGAAGCCGTACGGCTCAAGGGATCCCTGAAGATCCTCGACGTCCTCGCCGCGGCGGTCGCCGATCGGCAGCGGCTGCCGGAAGAGCCGCTGCCCATCGAACTGCGGGACGTCACGGTCCGGATCGACGCCGAGACGGCGGAGTGGGCCCGGCAGGAAGCGCGCGACAGCGGGCAGCCGCACAACGAAGCCCGCGCGGTGTTCACCGAGATCGTCACGTACGTGCTGACCGAGCGGGCGATGGGCCGGATCGGCCGCGGCTGGCTGTCCCGCGACGACAAGGCGGAGTGGGAGGCGCTGCGGAAGGACCTGATCGCCGAGCTGGCCGCCGACGAGACGTTCACCGCCGCGCTGGAGCGGCTCTGGCCGGTCCTGACGCCGGAAACGCTGCTGGCGCGGCTGTACGAGTCCGCCCCGCCTGGCTCGGCGCTGTTCCGGGCCCGGGGCGACGCCTGGACGGTGTCGGACGTGCCGCTGCTCGACGAGCTGGTCGACCTGCTGGGCCGCGACAAGACGGCCGAGAAAGCGGCCGCCGCGGTGGTGGCCCGGGAGCGGAAGGCCGAGGCCGAGTACGCCGAAGGCGTCTTCGAGACGATGAAGCTCGATCGTGAGGAGATGGACGAGGACGTCATGCTGTCCGCCGAGAACCTGCTGTTCGCCGAGGACCTGGCCGACCGGTTCGTCGAGGCCGACACACGCAGCCTCGTCGAACGGGCGTCGGCGGACCGGGACTGGACCTACCGCCACGTCGTCGTCGACGAAGCCCAGGAATTGTCCGAAATGGACTGGCGGGTGCTGATGCGGCGGTGCCCGGGCCGGTCGTTCACGGTCGTCGGCGACCTCGCGCAGCGCCGCTCGGCGGCCGGGGCGCGGTCGTGGGACGCGGTGCTGGCGCCGTACGTGCCGGGCCGCTGGGTCTACCGTTCGCTGACGGTGAACTACCGCACCCCGGCGGAGATCATGGAGGTCGCCGCCGCGGTGCTCGCGGACTTCGCGCCCGGCGTCCGGCCCCCGGAGTCGGTCCGCGCGTGCGGCGTCCGGCCGTGGTCGAGGCAGGTCACCGACGACGAACTGGCGGCGGCGATCGAGGAGTTCGTCCGCGACGAAGCCGGCCGCGAAGGCACCAGCGTCGTCATCGGGCCGCCGGGCGTGCCGGGCACGGTGCCGGCGTCGGAGACCAAGGGCCTGGAGTTCGACGCCGTCCTGGTCGTGGAGCCGGCGAAGATCCTCGCCGACAGCGCGGCCGACCTCTACGTCGCGCTCACCCGCGCGACGCAACGGCTCGGCGTCCTGCACCGGGAGCCGTTGCCGCAGGCGTTGACCGGGCTCGCGGAGGTCGTCCGGAGTTAGGCTCGCGGTTCGCCCCGGGGGTGCGCGGGTACGTTGCCGTGGCCGCGCTCCCCCACCGCGAAAGGCGTCCCCGATGCAGCTCTACGCCGAACGGCCGATCCGCCGTACCGCCCAGCTCGTCAGCGACCTGCTGGCGTTGCTGCTCGTCGTCTTCGCGGTGTGGCTGGGAACGACGGTGTACGACGAGGTCATGAAGCTGCGGGCGCCGGGCGACGGGCTCGTCAGCGCCGGCACCGGGCTGACCGGGACGTTCGACTCGGCCGCGAACTCCGCCGACGGCATCCCGCTCATCGGCGACGCGCTCGCGAAGGCGCTGCACGGCGGTTCGAACGTCGGCACCCAGTTCGCCGACGCCGGCCGCTGGCAGATCGAAGCCGTCGAGAACCTGGCGTGGTGGATGGCGGCGATCATCATCGCGCTGCCGGTGCTGACGCTGCTCGCGACGTGGCTCCCGATGCGCTGGCACTTCGCCCGCCGCGCCTCCGCGGCCGCCCAGCTGCGCGCACTCGGCGACGAGGGCCTGGACCTGCTGGCCCTGCGGGCGCTGACCACGCAGCCCCTGCGCCGCCTCGCGAAGTCCGGCGAGATCGCCACGGGCTGGCGCGCCCGCGACAAGGAGGTCATCGCGGTCCTGGCCGGCCACGAACTCGCGCGGCACGGGCTGGTCCGGTAGCGCTCACCGCGGGCCCTGCCTGCGGCCCACCGAGCGGCCGATGAAGAACCCCAGCAGCAGCCCCACGATCAGGCCGATCACGACGAAGAAGATGACCGTCGCCGCGGCGATCTTGCCCACTGTGCCGAGGAAGCCCTTCGCCTCGAACTCCTGGACCGTCGCGAGGGTCTGGACGAGCGTGTAGTGCGTCATGATCACCAGGGTGACAGCACCGGGCGCTCCCTGCACGACGCGAAGGTCCCCCGCCGGTGCTCAGGACACCGACGGGGAGACCCCCGACACTCCGCAGGCCCGAGATCAGCCGACGGAGGGGCCCATCCCGAGGGACTGCGGCGTGCTCGCGTCGGGCGAGGGCTGGTGCAGGCCCTCGTCCAGCGGGCCGAACTCGGTCATCAGCGCCGCGCTACCACCCCACGGCGTCTGCTCCTCGGCGATCAGCGAGTTCGTCGTCAACAGCAACCCGGCCACCGAAGCGCCGTTCTGGATCGCCGAGCGGCACACCCGCAGCGGGTCGACGACGCCCAGGGCGATCATGTCGCCGAACTGGTCGTTCAGGGCGTCGAAACCCTCGTCCGAACCGAGCTCCCGAGTGCGCGCGACGATCTCGTGCGCCGGGTGCCCGGCGTTGTGGGCGATGAGGAACGCCGGTTCCGCCAGCGCTCGCCGGACGATCTCCACCCCGATCGCCTGGTCGCCTTCCAGCCCCAGGCCTTCCAGGGCCTTCTCGGCGTGCAGGAGCGCCGCTCCCCCGCCGGCCACGATGCCCTCGGCCATCGCCGCCCGCGTCGCGGACAGCGCGTCCTCGACCCGGTGCTGCAGTTCCTTGAGCTCGGCCGGGGTCGCCGCCCCGACGCGCACGACCGCGACCTTGCCGGTCAGCGCGCCGATCCGCTCGGTCAGCACGTCCTCGTCGATGCCGAACTGCGCGCGCTCCAGCTCCGCCCGCAGCTGCCCGACCCGGAACTCGACGGCGTCGGAGGTACCGCCGCCGCCGACGATCGTGGTGTTGTTCGCGGTGACCCGGACCTGCTTGGCCCGGCCGAGGTGCTCCAGCGTCATCGTCTCCATGCTGAAGCCGGACGTCCGCGAGAGCACCGCGCCACCGACGATCGCCGCGAGGTCCTCCAGCTTGTGCAGCCGCCGGTCGCCGAAGCCGGGCGCGCGCACGGCCACCGACTGGAACGTGCCGTTCACGTGGTTGTGCACCAGCATGGACAGCGCCGTGCCCTCGATCGACTCGGCGATGATCACCAGCGGCCGCGGGGCCCGCATCACCTTGTCCAGCAACGGCATCAGCTGCTGCACCTTGGTGATCTTCTCCGCCGACATCAGGATGTACGGGTCGTCGAGCACCGCTTCCAGCCGGCCCGGGTCGGTGACCAGGTACGGCGAGAGGTAGCCGTTGTCGAACTCGAAGCCCTCGACGAAGTCGACGCTCATCCCGATCATCGGCGACTCTTCGACCGTCACCACGCCGCCGTCGCCGACGGTGTGCAGGGCCTTCGCGATGACGGCGCCGACGGTGTCGTCGTCGTTGGCGGAGATCGCCGCGACCCGCGCGTAGTCCGCTTCGGACACCACCGGGTGCGCCTGCTTCTCCAGGTAGGCCACCAGCAACCCGACGGCGTGGTCGATGCCGCGCTTGACGAGCACCGGGTTGCCGCCGGCGGTGATCGCCCGCATGCCTTCGTGGACGATCGCCTGGGCGAGCACGGTCGCGGTGGTGGTGCCGTCGCCGACGACGTCGTTGGTCTTGATCGCCGCTTCCTTGACCAGCTGCGCACCCATGTTCTCGAACTGGTTCTTCAGGTGGATCTCGCGGGCGATGGTGACGCCGTCGTTGGTGACCACCGGCGAACCGGTGATCTTCTCGATGATCACGTTGCGGCCCTTGGGACCGAGGGTGGACTTGACCGCTTCCGCCAGCTTGTCGACGCCCGCGAGAAGCAGGTCGCGGGCGTCCGAGCCGAACCGAAGTTCCTTCGCCATGTTCCTGCTCCTAGGGTGTGAGGATGGCCCGACCGCGCACGCGTCCGGCATCGAGGTCGGCCAGTGCGTCGAGAGCCGCGTCCAGCGGGTACTTCTTGGTGTGGAGGGTGACCTTCCCGGCCTGCGCGAGGACCATCAGCTCCACCAGGTCGTTGTACGTGCCGACCAGGTTGCCGATGACGCTGCGCTCGGTGGAGATGATGTCGATGGTCGGGATGTCGATGTTGCTGCCGTAGCCGATGACGAAGTGCGACCCGGCGCGCCGGGTCATCGCGAACGCGTCCTGCTGGGCACCCTGCTCGGCGACGAAGTCGAGCACGACCTCCGCGCCGTTGCCGCCGGTCAGGTCGAGCACGGCGTCGACCTGCTTGCCGTCGCCCAGCACGGTCTCGTCGGCGCCCAGATCGGCCGCCAGCTTCAGCGCGTCGGCGTTGCGGTCGACCACGACCACGCGGGTCGCGGTCAGCGCCTTCAGCGACTGGATGCCGATGTGCCCGAGGCCGCCGGCGCCGTTGACGACGCAGGTGGTGCCCGGGTACAGCAGCGGGACGGCCTTGCGCACCGCGTGGTAGGCGGTGATGCCCGCGTCGGCCAGCGCGGCGACGTCCTCCGGTTGGGTCGCGGGGTCGAGCTTGATGCACGCCCGCGCCGACGTCAGCAGGTACTCGGCCATGCCGCCGTCGCTGTCGATGCCCGGGAAGCTCCCGTTGGGACAGTGCATGTCGTCGCCCGCGCGGCAGGCGTGGCAGAGCCCGCACGTCGGCGTCGGGTGCAGGATGACCGTGTCGCCGACTTCGACGTTCGTCACCGCGGGGCCGACTTCGTGGACCCAGCCCGCGTTTTCGTGGCCGATCGTGTAGGGCAGGGTGACGCCCGACTTGTCCCGCCACTGCTCTTCGATGATGTGCAGATCGGTGCGGCACACGCCGGCGCCGCCGATCTTCACCACGACGTCGAAGGGCCCGGTGGCGCGCGGCTCCGGTACCTCTTCGATCACCGGTTGCTGGTGGTACTTCTGCAGCCGCACGGCCTTCATCCCGTGCCCTCCTCTTCTGCGGTCAGCGAATACCGGGCACGCAGCATGCCCCGGCAGACGCCGGAGTTGGCCTCCATGCTCGTGCGGGTCAACCGGGCGAAGGCCAGGTGCCGCTTGGCGTCGCCCGGCTCGACCCGCCGGCCGGTCGCCGGGTCGAGCAGCAACGGGTCGCCGTCGCCGGCGGGCAGGCCGAGCTCGCGGCGGCGGGCCCGCAGCCGGTCGAGGTCCGGTCCGGGCGGGACCTCGCCGAGCGTCAGCTCCGCCGGGTTCAGCCCGGTGCCCGACAGGGTCCGGCAGACCCGGTCGGTGCCGGCCAGCACGGCCTTGCGCACGAAGTCGTAGCGCAGCGTGTCGAGCTCGTCGACGGCCTCGCCCTCGAACGACGCGACGAACCCCTGCCGCGCCGCCACCCCGCGGTTGATGACGTCGGAGGCGAAGTGGTCGTCGAGCCGGATGTCGAGCCCGGTCAGGCCCGGCACCCCGGCGACGGCGTCGTAGGCGTCCGCGACCATCAGGAACGCGAAGTTGGGCGCGCAGAAGTAGGTCGGCAGCCGCAGCCGGATGACGGCGTGGCCCGCCGCGCTCACCTCACAACGGGCCACGAAACCCAGGTCGGTGAGGGGTTCGTCCAGTTCGGGATCCCGGACGGTGCCCAGGGCCGACCACACCTCGGCGTGGCCGGCCCGCACACCCCGTTCGTCCAGTGCCGTCATGAGTTCGGCACACCGACGGGCTCGACGTTCTCCGGGTCCTTGATCCGCAGTTCCTCCGGCACGTCGATGCCGTACAGCCGGGCCGCGTTCAGGCCGAGGATCTTCCGCTTCTGGTCGACCGTCAGCGGCGCGAAGTCCGACAGTTCCTCGTCGCCCGGCATGTTCCAGTCGACGAAGCCCTCGACCTGCCACTTCGGTTCCCAGATGGCGTAGTCCGCGCCGAAGATCAGCTTGTCCTCGCCGATCCAGAACATCAGCTCGCCCATGACCTTCGCGAAGAACTTCGGCCGGGCGTGCATCAGGCCGCCGATGACGACGGCGAGCCCCGCGTAGACGTTGCGCTCCTGGGTCGCCATGAAGCAGAAGTCCTCGATGCGCGGCAGGCCGACGTGCTCGACGATGAAGTTGAGGCCCTGGAAGTTGGTCGCCACGTGGTCCACATCGGACACGTCGAAGGCGTCCTTGTCCAGCGGCCAGATCGTCGGGCCCTTGTGGATGTGGACGTTCTTGACGCCCAGCTCCTCGCACTTTTCGAGGTACTTCGCCGCTTCCGGGTCCTTCAGGCTCCAGCCGCGGGAGTCCCCGCGCCACTCGGCCGTGTAGAGCTTGACGCCCTTGCAGCCGTACCGCTTGACGCGTTCTTCGAACGCCTTCATGCCCTCGTCGCCTTCACGCGGGTCGAAGGTCGTGTTCACCAGGAACTGACCCGGGTGCCGTTCGGCCATCGCGCCGTCGGCCTCGGTCGTATTGAAGCCGTTCTTGTACCACTGCCGCAGGTTCGTCGGCTGGAAGATCGCCGTGTCGACGTGCCCGACCTCGAACAGGTCGTGCATCATCAGCTCTTCCGAGTACTTCTGGAAGCGGTCGATCGGCCAGTGCGTCTCCTTCGGGCCGAGGCCCTGGTAGGCGTGGAAGCACTCGATCCACCCCTTGGCGTATTCCTCCTGCCCCTTGACCCAGTTGTCCGGGCTGGCGTCCCAGAAATGGGTGTGGGCGTCAACTACGAAATACTTTTCGCCATCTTTTTCGTACACGGGTGACCCTCCTGAGCGGATCGAGTGCTTCGCTGCTTGGTGCTTGGTGCTGTGACATCCGGGGCTTCGCCCCGGGCCGGGGGCTCCGCCACCCGGAGCCCCCGAAAGAGTTTGGCTACTTGTTGATCACTTTGAGATCGAAGTCGAGGTACTCGGCCGCGTCCTCGGGGTTGGCGAACATGATCGTGCGGTCGTCCTCGTGGATCATCCGCCCGTAGTGGGTGGACATGCTCTCCTCGAACTCGGCCGCGTTGAACCAGCCCTCTTCCTCGCCGGCGGCCTCGTCGACCTCGGCGTAGACCAGGTCGGTCCGGCCCTTCGCGTCGACGCGGATCATCGACGGCAACGGCGTCACGGTCACGTTGTCCTTGGCGGACATGACTTCCGCGATGATCGCGCCGACCTGGTTGTTCATCAGGGTGAAGCCGCACATGTTCGAGGCCGTGTTGTTGACCTTGTACGGGCTTTCCGAGGTTTTGAAGACGGTCACTGGCCCAGCTCCTCCGGTGCTTTGAGACCCAAATCGGACAGGATGCCGGCGAACCGGCTCTTGACGCGGTCGAGGCCGTCCTCGAACCGGATCGGCTTGGCGTCGGGCTGCGACCACAACGGCTGCAGGGCGCGCGCGGCGGAGATGCACCGCGGGACCCAGTCCTCGAGCCACTTCTGCGCCAGCGCCTTGTTCTGGTCGCCGAACTCCTTGTCGTTGATCAGCAGGTCGAACATCGCCTTGGTGTACCGGAGATCGCGCTCGGAGAAGTCGAACTCCTCCGCCCCGATCAGCGTCGGGGTGACGAAGTCGCCGTTCGCCGGCGCGGCCTGCTGCACCAGGTTGCTGCGGAACAGCTCGCCGACGAGCGGCTCGAAGACGATGTTCGAGGCGAAGATCGCCTCGCACCAGTCCCAGATCCCGGTCAGTTGCTCGGCGGTCTCCCGCACGCCCTGCCAGGCCGGGTCCTCGTTCCACGTCGTCAGGTGCGCGCCGCCGTCGAAGCCGGGGACCTCTTCGGTGAGCGTCAGCGTGTACAGCGCCAGGTCCTGCGCCGCGCGGATCCGGTGCATGCTGTTCACCGAGATCGCGTTGTTGTGCATGTTCGTCGGGGCGCGGCGGTTGGCGTTGGCGTAGAGGTACAGGCCGAGGCCGTGGTCGACGTGCATCCACGCGCCGACGTGCTTGGCGACGAAGTCGACCCAGTTGGGGTTCCACTGCTCGAACGCCTTGGCCTGGCGCGCCGCGTCGATGTTCTGGTTGAGCTGGCGCACGACGTTCGCGTTGTACCGGTAGAGGGTGAGCTCCCACTCCTCGTTGGGGTCGCGGAACTCGTGCCAGCCGTGGGCGGGCCAGTCGTAGCCCTTGCCGCCGGAGCCGGGGCTGCGCTCGGGTACCGGCCGGTCGGACCCCCACGCCTTCATCGCGGTCCACTCCAGCGGGTAGCCGGCCTTGCCGTCGGCGAAGGCGTAGAGCCAGCCCTGCGAGAGGTAGTGCCGCGGGTCGGGCTGGACCTCGACGGTGACGTCTTCGTAGTGGCTCTGCTTGCGCTTGGCCGGGGTGAAGTAGTTGTACTGGCGGGCGCTGGAGTCCGGGAAGACCTTGGCGCCCGCTTCGGCGTCGGTGAACGTCGGCTTCGGCACACTGCGTTCGGAAGTGGCTGTCATGGGATCCGTCCTCGGGTGTCAGGCGTCGGATTCGCCCGTGGTGGTGAACTTGTCGTAGAAGACGCGCTTGTCGGCGACGCCGAGCGCGGGCAGCAGTTCCAGCGCGGCTTCGACCATCGGCGGCGGGCCGCAGACGTAGGCGTCGGCGCCCTTCAGGTCGAGTCCGGCCGCGCGCAGGACGTCGGTGACGAAGCCGGTTTCGCCGTCCCAGTCGTCGTCACCCGGCTCCGAAAGCGCCGGCACGTACCGGAAGTTCGGAAGTTTCTCCTGCAGCTCCCGCAGTTCGGCGTCGAAGCAGAGGTCCTGCCGGCGGCGCGCGCCGTAGAAGTAGGTCGCCTTCCGCTCGATACCGCGTTCGGCCATGGTCCGCAGCAACGACAGGATCGGTGCCATCCCGGCCCCGCCGCCGACGAAGATCAGATCCGCGCTCGGGTTGTCCCGCAACGTGAACACCCCGAACGGGCCGGTGATCCGCAGCCGGTCCCCGACCGCGACCCGGGTGTCCAGAAACGTGGAGAACAGCCCGTCGGGGTAGATCTTGACGACGAACTCGAGCAGCCCGTCGCGCGCCGAGGTGTTGGCCATCGAGAACGACCGCGACTCTTCGCTGTCCGGGATCGCGAAGTCCATGTACTGGCCCGGGAAGAACTTCAGCGGCTGCTCCGGATCCGTCAGCTTGACGACGAGGTGGCGCAGGTCGTGGGTGACGTTGTCGTTCGACACGACCTCGACCTCCGCCTCCTGGATCGGCAGCCCCGACTGGATCATCTCCTCGTCGTAGTTGAGCAGCTCGATCGTGAGGTCCTCATAGGCGTGGGCCCGGCACAGCAGGGTGAACCCTTCCTCCTTTTCGTAGTCGGGCAACGCGAAGGTCGAGTACTTGTCGTGTTCGACGTCCTCGCCGTCGAGGATGAACGACTTGCAGGCCGCGCACTGCCCTTCCTTGCAGCCGTGCATGAGCATCACGCCCTGCTCGGCGGCGGCGCGCAGGATCGTCTGCTCCTCGGCGACGTCGATCTCGATCCCGACGGGCTCGAACCGCACGCGGTGTTTCTCTGCCATGCCAGCCCCGTCCCTGAGTCGGGGGTCGTGAGTGGGTAACAGTGTTAGAACACTGTTACCCACTCACGACCCGTGGCGCGTCAGGCCTTCTGCGGCGCCGGGCGCCCGGCCGGGCCCTGGCGGTTGTAGTCGGCCTGGAACGCGGCCCGTTCCTCGTCGGACATCTGGTTCAGCAGCACGTTCGGCGACTGCACCTCGGGCATCCGGCGCAGGTGGTCGAGCGTCCACATCTTCTTCGGGTCCAGGTCGAGGTGCGGTTGCGCGACCATGGTCTTGCCGTCGTCGCGTACGAAGCCCATGTCGGTGACGACGTCGGCCCAGTTCCAGCCGTGGTAGAGCGTCTCCCACTCGCGTGCGCCGACCAGCTTGCCCATGTTCGGGGTGTTGCGGCCCTGGTAGGTGGGCCGGAACGCCTCGGCGTCGGTCCAGCGGCACGTCTCCGAGCAGTAGGTGCGGTGCTGGCCGTCGACCTCGTCGACCACCATGTCCTCGCGGATGAGGCACGGCACCATGCACGTCCAGCAGCGGTGTGGGTAAACGTAGTTGACGTCCTCGGCGACGATCGGGTGGTGCCCGTTCGGCGTCGCGAGCCGGCTGTAGTTCTCCCACCACGCGCCGTACTTGTCGTACCACCCGGGGTACTTGTACTCGAACCACTCGAAGTCTTCGTCGGTCATCGGGTCGATGCGCCAGTAGTTGGCGAGCCACCCGGTGGCGAAGAACTGCGCGACCTCGTGGACGTAGCCCTTGTTCCAGATCCGGTTCCACGCCTCCTCGATGAGGTCGTGCGGGATGACCAGCCCGTACTTCTCGAGCGGGACGAGGTAGCTGCGGTAGTAGTCGTCGTAGATCCAGCGACGCCACATCTCCGCGTAGCTTTCCCGGTCCTTGCGGCGGTCCTTGGTGCCGTACTCGATGAACGTGCCGATCGCGGCGTCGACCACGGCGTGGTTGTTCCACCACGCGTAGCGCAGGTCGCGCTCGAGCAGCTGGTGGTTGTTCTCGTCCGACAACGCCATCAGCAGCGTCGCGTACCCGTTGCTGATGTGCCGGGACTCGTCCGACTGCACCGAGTGGAACACCGTCGGCAGCAGGTAGTCGCCGTTGGCGGCGGCTTCGGCCGGCATCGCGACGAACAGCGTGTTGGTGAACGCCGTCTCCGCCACGATGGTCAGGTAGATGCTGGCCGCGGTGATCGCGTCACCGGTGATGAAGCCTTCGGCGAACTGACGGCCGATGGTGCCGCAGTAGTCGTTCTGGAAGTTGCGCAGGCTCGAGTTGAAGCCCGCCGGGTCGATGTAGTTCTGCATGTACAGGCGCTTGAGGTTCTGCTGGATCGTCGAGTGCCGGACCTCGTCGATCATCTGGATCGCCTGGCCGTTGTGCAGTTCCGGGTTCGGAACCGTGCGGAACAGCAGCGGCATCGCCCGCGCCGCGGAGATCTCCGGCAGCGGGATGATGCTCAGGAACAGCTTCTGCCATTCCAGCCAGCGTTCCTGCACCTGGCGGAACATGTTGCCGCGGATCGCGCCGTCTTCGGCACCGTAGACCCGGTGGTCCTTTTCTTCCTGCATCGGGAAGTACGAACGGAGGACCTGCTTCAGCGGGTCCTTCTTCTTGGCCTTCTGGAAGGTGTAGTCGGTCCCGTAGTGCGAAACCGGGGTGTGGTACGCCGGTTCCCACGACAGTTCCTGGATCTTTTGGTGGGCTTTCGCCACACTCTGGCGGCTCATAGATCACTCCTTATCCGTGGCTCCTGCCTACGGCGGCCGAGCGGCTCCCTTCCCGGCCGGGTGTCGGGGCGCACGTCCTGCGTTCACCATTCAAGGGGCGCCCCGTCGTGACGCGGGTCTCAATCTGAGACAGAACCGCTGCTCAGGGCGCTTCACGCTCGCTGAACATCCGGGCGCGCAGTTCGGCGAGCTCGGTCTGGACACCGTTCCGCACGCGCGCGTCTCCCTCGACGGTCGGCGTGATGCCGAGCGCGCGCAGCAGGGCCGCCGCCGGATCGCCGGGGTGGCCCTCACCGCCGAACACGGGGTGCAGGCCCTGTTCGGCCAGATGCGTGAAAACCAGGTTCACGATCGTCCACGGGTTGTAGGTCTCCCCGGAATCGGCGGCCACTGGCACACCTCCTGGTGGATGGGCGGACACGAAGTCCCCGGCCCCCTCATCGCACCGCCGCCGGGGAGACCGGAGCGTCTCAATTTGAGACACCGTGAAAGGCCTAACGCGCTTAGGCTGGACGGGCGGCACATGGGTGTGCCCGCACCCACGGGGCCGCGGGATTCAGGAGGTCACGTGGACGACAAGGTGCCCGGCATGCTGCTCGCCGACGACGAGCTCGCCCGGACGCGGGTGCGGTTCCTCACCGCCGAACAGGTCCCGGCCGGCACCGTCCGGCAGACGATCCTCGCGTCCTGGCGCCGGTCACGGGAGTTCCAGGTCGAAGCCGACCGGATCGACCCCCTCTACCTCGGGGACCAGAACCTCGACATCCCCCTGATGCGCGGCGCCGAGCCCGTCCTGGGCAAGCTCACCGAGCAGTTCGACGGGCAGCCCATCAGCCTGATCCTCACCGACGCCAGCGGCGTCGTCCTCACGCAGCGGACCGGTGACGCCGACCTGCGCCGGCACCTGGAGCGCGTCGAGCTGGTGCCCGGGTTCAGCTACGGCGAGCAGTCCGTCGGCACCAACGGCATCGGCACCGCCCTGGAGGACGGCCGCGCGACCACCGTGTTCGGCCACGAGCACTACGCCGAGCACCTCGAGAACCTCGCCTGCGCCGGCGTCCCGATCCACCACCCGATCTCCGGCAAGAAGATCGGCGCCGTCGACCTGACCTGCTGGTACAAGGACGCGGGCGGCCTGCTCATCGCGCTGGCCCGCTCGACCGCCGAGCAGATCCGCCAGGCCCTGCTGCGCCACAGCGACCTGCGCGAGATGATCCTCTTCCAGGCCTACCTGCAGACGTGCCGCCGCTGGACCGGCATCGTGCTGGCGTTCAACGAGGACATCGTGATGATGAACGACCGGGCGCGCCAGCTGCTCGACCCGGCCGACCAGTCGCTGCTGCTGGGCTACGCCACCGAGGCGCTCGCCGACGGCCAGCGGACGTCGGCGATGCTCGCGCTGTCGAGCGGCCTGCGCGTGCGCGTGTACTGCCGCCGCGTGCCGGGCCAGCGCGAGACCGACACCGCGGGCGGCGTGCTGTCGGTGAAGCTGATCGAGGCCGAGGAGACGCTGGCCGCCTCGATCCCGATGCTGCCGATGTACCTGCCGGGCGTCGTCGGCTCGGCGCCGTTGTGGCTGCGCTGCGGCCACGAACTCGACGCCGGCCACGAGCGCGGCGAGTGGGTCGCCCTGGAGGGCGAGCCCGGCACGGGCAAGCTGACCTTGGCCAAGGGCCTGCACCAGCGCCACCACCCGGCGGCCCGGCTGCTCACGGTGGACGCGGCGGTCGCGACCGGCCCGGACTGGACGGCCGCGCTGCTGCGCGAGCACGCCCAGACCCCGATCCGCACGCTGGTGATCTGCCACGCCGACCGCCTGTCGGTCTCGGCCGCGACGGCGTTGGCGGGGGCCCTGCGCGAACTGCGCGAGCGCGACGACGCGCCGTGGGTGGTGGCCACGCTCGCGCCGGGGGCCGAGACCAAGCCGGCGCTCGCGGAGCTGCTGAAGTTCTTCCCGCGCACGGTGCGCGTGCCCCCGCTGCGCCACCACGTCGAGGACCTGGCGGAGCTGGTCCCGCTGGTCCTGAGCAAACTGGGTTACGGCGGCCGCCTCACCTGCTCAGCGGCGGCACTCCATCTGCTGATGCGGGCGGAGTGGCCGGGCAACACGGGCCAGCTGTACCAGGTGCTGCGCACGGTGGCCCAGCGCCGCCGAGCGGGCACCATCCGCCCGGGCGACCTCCCGGCCGAGTTCCACGCGGTGACGCGCAGGCCGTTGAACCGCTTCGAGTCGATAGAGCGCGACGCGATCGTCCGCTGCCTGGAGGACGCGGACGGCAACAAGGTCCGCGCGGCCAAGCTGCTCGGAATTTCGAGGGCGACGATTTACCGGAAGATCCACGAGTACGGGATCGTTCCCCCGACCCGCTGAGCCGGATCGCGCGTGACTCGGGACGGATCTCGCGTGACTCGGGCCGGATCTCGTGTGATTCGGGACGGAACTCGCGTGACTGAAGCCGACACTCGCGTGACTCCGGCGGATCCCACGTGACCGGCGGGGCATCGCGTGACTTGGGACGGGTCTCGCGTGACTGAAGCCGGAACTCGCGTGACCCCCGGCGGAACTCACGTGACCGGCGAGGCATCGCGCGTGTTCGCAGGGGCATCGCGGGCTGGGAAGGTCAACGGGCCGCCAGTTCTGCCAGCTGGTACGCCATCTTCGCGCGGACCGGCGGGAGGCCGAAGGCCAGCTTGAGCACCGTGTTGCGCAGCAGGCGTGCCGGGCGGGGGCGGAGCGTGGCCATGCGGGTCATGCGGTCCGTGAACGCGACCACTCCGGTGGCGACCGGGCGGCGGGTCTGCTCGTAGGTGTCCAGGAGCGCGTCCGGCTCGCCGGCGAGCACCCGGGCCAGCAGACCGCCCAGCGCCACCGCGTCCTGGATGCCCGTGTTCATGCCCTGGCCGCCGGCCGGGCTGTGCACGTGGGCCGCGTCGCCGGCCAGCAGGATCCGGCCCGCGCGGTAGTGGTCGGCCACCCGGTGGTGCACCCGGAACCGCGAGCTCCACAGCACCTCGGTCACCCGCGACCGCGCCCCCTCCGGGCCGCGCTTGTCCACAATGGACTGGATGTCCTCGATGCCCGGCTTCTCGACCGCGGAGGCGACGGTCGCGACCACCCGGTAGCGGTCGGCGGCGCCGGGCAGCGGGGCGACCACCGTCACCCCTTCCGGCGACAGGTGCAGGCTGACCTCCTCACGGGCCAGCGGCCAGCTCATCCGGACGTCGGCGAGCACGAACGACTCGGGGTAGCTGGCGCCGGTGAACCCGATCCCGGCCTGCTCGCGCACCGCGCTGTGCATGCCGTCGGCGCCGATGACGTACCGCGCCCGGATCGTGTGGGTCCCGGCCGTGACCGTGACGCCGGTGTCGTCACCCGCGACCGCGGTGACCTCGTACGGCCGGTGGACGTCGCCGCCGGCCTCGCGCAGCCTCGCCAGCAGCACCGCTTCGGTCACGTCCTGCGGCACCATCAGCGTGTACGGGTACGCCGTCGGCAGCCCGCCGAACGGCACCCGCGCGAGCACCGCGGCGCCGTCGCGGACCGTGAACGTCGGGACGACGACGCCCAGCTCCTTCAGCCGTTCGGTGACACCCAGTTCGGCGAGCACTTCCAGCGTCCGCGCGTGGATGACGCAGGCCCGGGACGTGTTCGCGCCCTCGGCCTGGCGGTCCAGCAGCACGTGGTCGACGCCGGCCTCGGCCAGCGCGATCGCGGCGGCGAGGCCGGCGGGGCCGGCTCCGGCGATGACCACATCGGTACGGCTCGGCAGGTTCACGGCGATCTCCTCAGGTTTGCCAACAACTGTTGGCATCCACGTAAGCACCGCCGGGCTGGCTTGTCAACAAGTGTTGGCCTACACTTGTTGGCATGGTTGACGAGACCTCTCCCCGCCGGTCGGACGCCACCCGCGCGGCCATCCTCGACGCCGCGCGCCGCCGGTTCGCCGCCGACGGCTTCCGCCGGGCGACCATCCGCTCGATAGCCGCCGACGCGGACATCGACCCGTCGATGGTGATGCGCTACTACGGCAGCAAGGACGGCCTGTTCGCGGCGGCGGTGGACGTCGAGCTGGACCTGCCGGACCTCGCCGAAGCCGACCCGGACACCGTCGGCGAGCTGCTGACGCGGCAGTTCCTCGTGCTCTGGGAGCAGCCGCCGACCGACGAGATCCTGCTGACGCTGCTGCGGTCGGCGGTGGCCGACGACGCCGTGGTCGAGAAGATCCGGGAGGTGTTCGCCGGCCAGGTGACCCCGGCGGTGCTGCGCTTCGGCGACCCGGCCGACGCGCCCCGCCGCGCCGGTCTGGTCGTCACCCAGCTGTTCGGGTTGGCGCTGACCCGGTACGTCCTGCGCCTGCCGCCGGTGGTCGCGCTGACGCAGGAAGACCTCGTCGAAGAGATCGCGCCGACGGTCCAGCGGTACCTGGCCGGCGGCTCGGCGCACCAGCGCAACGCGTCTCCGGCACCGGGTCGTCCCGGCGCGCGGTGAGTGCCATCCTGGACGGCGTGCCGACCCGCTGGACGTGCCCGCAGTGCGACCGCGAGTTCGCGCGCGCCGGTCAGGGGCACACGTGCGTGCCGGGCTGCACGGTCGACGAGACGTTCGCCGCGCGCTCCCCGGCGCAGCGCGCGGTGTACGACGCGATCGCCGCGCACCTGCGCACCCTCGGCGGCTTCCACGAGGACGCGGTCAAGATCGGCGTGTTCCTCAAGCGGGAGCGCAAGCTCGCCGAGGTGCGGCCGCGCTCGCGCGACGTCCTGCTGTACCTGTTCCTGCCCAGCCCGGTCGAGACGACGCGGATCCGCCCGGCGTGGGGCACCGCCGGGCCGCGGGTCGGGCACCGGGTGGGCCTGCGGGAAGTGTCCGATGTGGACGACGAGGTCCGCGGCTGGCTGACCGCGGCCTACGACTTCTCATGACGGGCTGATCCCCCGCACCGCCAACCCCAGCAACCGCACCGCTTCCCCCGCCGGGTCACGGCCGTGCTCGGTCGCCAGCACGATGCCCGTGACCACCGCGACCAGGTCCGCCGACGTCACCCCGGCCGGCACCGCACCCGCCTCGATCGCGCGGCGCAGCACCGGTTCGCCGGCGTCGGTGAGGCGGCCGCAGACGTGGTCGCCGCCGGAATCCTCGTCCGGGATCAGCGCCGCGGCCATGCCCCGCGCGGAGGCGGCGTACTCCGTCAACGCCGTGAGCCAGTCGAGCAGCGCGGCCCGCGGGTCCGCGGCGTCGGCGAGGGCGAGGGCCCGGCCGTCCAGCGCGTCGACGCGTTCGCGGAACACGGCGTCCAGCAGGGCGCGCCGGCTCGGGAAGTGCCGGCGCACGGTGGCCGAGCCGACGCCGGCCGTGCGGGCGATCTGCTCGAGGGACGCTTCCGCGCCGTGCTCGGCGACCTCCCGCTCGGCGACGGCGAGGATCAGCGCGTAGTTGCGCTGAGCGTCGGACCGCCGCACGAAGACCTCCGGAAGTTTAAGTGGCGGGGGCCGCCACTTGATGGCTATCGTAGCGGAGACGAAGTGGCGGGCCCCGCCACTTAGCGGTCCGAAGGAGCTCCCATGTCCCCCGTTCTCGTCACCGGCGCCACCGGCAAGCAGGGTGGCGCCACCGCCCGCGCGCTGCTCGCCGCGGGCACCGAAGTCCGCGCGCTCGTCCGCGATCCCGGCACCGAACGGGCCGACGCCGTCCGGGCGCTCGGCGCCGAACTGGTCACCGGCGACCTCTACGACCCCGGTTCACTCGGCCCCGCGCTCAAGGGCGTCCGGGGCGTGTTCTCCGTGCAGCTGCCCGACCTGACCGACCTCGACGGCGACTCCGAATGGGTCCAGGCCCGCAACCTGATCGACGCCGCCCGGGACGCGGGCGGGGCGCAGTTCGTGCACGCGTCGGTCTCCGGGGCGGGGCAGCACCGCTCGGCGCCGGGCTGGGCCGAGGGCCGCTGGAAGTCGATGGAGCACTACCTGGAGACGAAGACCGCGATCCAGGACCGCGTCCGCGAAGCCGGTTTCGCGCACTGGACGTTGCTCAAGCCCGGGTTCTTCATGGAGAACTTCCTGCCGCCGTCGTTCCTGCTCCCCCACGGCGTCGGCGGCGGGCTGGTGACGACCATCAAGCCGGACACCGAACTTTCGCTCGTCGCCGTCGCCGACATCGGTGCCGCGGCCGCGGCGGCGTTCGCCGACCCGGCGCGCTTCGACGGCGTCGAGCTGGAACTCGCCAGTGAGCGCCGGACGATGGCGGGCGTCGCGGAGGTGCTCTCCCGCGTCTACGGCGTGAAGATCACC
The DNA here is from genome assembly GCF_035975215.1 of Amycolatopsis sp. NBC_01307. Taxonomy (NCBI): domain Bacteria; kingdom Bacillati; phylum Actinomycetota; class Actinomycetes; order Pseudonocardiales; family Pseudonocardiaceae; genus Amycolatopsis; species Amycolatopsis sp. NBC_01307. The sequence continues at coordinate 4,179,974 of NZ_CP108403.1, forward strand.
GCGCCCGACATGACCTCGGCGGAAGCCGTGGCGGCCGGCGCGCCCGCGTTCACCGTGCGGCACGAGTGGACGAACGAGATCGGCCACCCCGCGCGCCCGGAGTTCGCGCGGGCCCTCGGCATCCCGCTGACGTCCTTCGCGGACTGGGCGGACGCGCACCTGACAGCGGGCTGATCTTCCCGCTACGGTCGGCGGCATGGCCAAGCCTCCCCACCTCCCCGCGACCACGCCCGGCGGCAAGTGCATCTTCTGCGCGATCGCCACCGGGCAAGCCCCGGCGACCCTCGTGCACGAGGACGACGAGTTCATCGCCGTCGTCGACCTGCGCCCGGTGTCGACGGGCCACCTGCTGGTGCTCCCCCGGGCCCACCACGAGGGCCTGGCCGACCTCCCCACGGCGGCGGGGGCCCGGATGTTCACCATCGCGCAGACACTCGCGGCCGCGTTGCGCCGCACGGAGATCCGGACCGAGGGGATCAACCTGTTCCTGGCCGACGGCACCGCCGCGGGCCAGGAGATCCCCCACGTCCACCTGCACGTCATCCCCCGCCACGCGGACGACGGCTTCGTGCTGAGCGCGGACTGGCGGGTGCGGGAGCGGGCGGAGCTGGAGGAGGTCGGCGAGCAGGTCCGCGCGGCGCTCTGAAGTCAGGCGGCGACCGCGTAGTCCTTCAGCACAAGAGCGTTCGCGGCGACCCCACACCAGGTACTGCGGTTTCTCGGGCGAAGCCCTCGCGTCTCGCTTGCCAGCGTAAGTATCGTCGGTGATCTTCACCCGACGGAACTCTCGTTGCTCGCGTCCCAGCACACCCGGTCGCCTTTACCGAACTCCATGGCGGCCGGGTACCGGTCCCATCGTGGTCTTCGCGTGTGCGCACCGCAGATGCGGCCCGGCACTCATCCGGCCGCACGGCCGGCTGTCTCGTAGTCCTTCAGCACAAGTGCGTTCGCGGCCTGGCGGATGGGGCCGGCGATCTGTTCCAGGATGCGGTTGCGGCCCGGCATGTAGGGCATCAGCTTGATCATCCGGGTGTTGATCCACGCGAACGCGCGGGACTGCGGGATGATGCCGCGCAGTGCGGACTTCGCCAGGGCCTGGTTCTTCTCGATGTACGGCCGCATCTGCGTTTCGTACCGCTCGAACGCCACCTCGTGGTCGCCCGCGGCCGCCGCCAGTTCGCCCGCCAGGACGTACGCGCCCGCCAGGGCCAGGCTCGTTCCCTGGCCCGAGGCCGGGGACGGGCAGTAGCCCGCGTCGCCGACGAGGGTCACACGCCCGGCCGACACCCGGTCCATCAGGATCTGGCACACCGGGTCGAAGTAGAAGTCGTCGGCCGCGCGCATCGACTCCAGCAGCTCCGGGACCTGCCAGCCGAGGCCGGCGAACTGGTCCGCGACGAGGTTCTTCTGGCCGCCGATGTCGCGCCGGTCGTAGGGCAGGTCCGTGCCGCTGAACCAGAACGCGGCCTTCGCGTCGGCGGCGCGGGCCGTGCTGTAGACGTTGACCATCTTGCCCGGCGCCGCCGAGTGCAGCAGTTCCCAGCGGTCCAGGTCGAAGCTGTTGGGCACGGTCGAGATCGAGATGTAGGCGTCGAACCGCTTCAGGAACCGCTCCTCCGGGCCGAACGCCAGCGCGCGGACGCCGGAGTGCAGGCCGTCGGCGCCGACGACGAGGTCGAAGCGGCGGGGCGCGCCGTGGGCGAAGGTGACGTGGACGCCGTCCGCGCGCTCGTCGAGCCCGGTGATCCAGTCGCCGAAGGCGTACTCGACGTCGTCGCGGGTGTGCTCGTAGAGGATCTTCGCCAGGTCGCCGCGCAGGATCTCGGTGTCGTCGCCGTCGCGGAAGCCGAACGTGTCGGCGTCCAGCTTCGCGACCTGCTTGCCGCGCTTGTTCACGAACCCCGCGCCGCGCATGTCGGTGGCGACCGCGTGCACCTGCTCCAGCAGGCCCATCCGGCGGACGACGTCGACGGCGGTGCCGCGGATGTCGACCTTGTAGCCGCCTTCGCGCAAGCTCGGGGCGCGCTCGACGATCGTCGGGCGGAAGCCGTGGTGGTGCAGCCACCAGGCGAGGGCGGGGCCGGCGACGCTGGCGCCGGAGATCAGGATTTCTCGGTTGTCCGTCATGCTCAGCAGCGTGGGCGCGGCCGCTGACCGCTCACGAACCGAGCGCGAACCGCGGCTGACCGAAGTCCTGAAGCGCCTGGTCAGGCGGCATTTCCCGGCCATGCTCGAACGCCTTGACGTAGGCGTCGCCGCCGATGCGGGTCCGCACGGCCCCGGCCACCGCGGCGATGTCGACGTCTCCGGTGACCTCCGTGCCGCGCAGCCCGACGGCGACGCCGAGCAGGAATGCCGCCCGCTCGTCCTCGGCCCGCGCGGCGAGCACGCCGGCCAGCCCTTCGACGGCCTGCGCCGCACCCGGCAGGTTCGCGTGCTCCAACGCCGTGGCCAGCGCTTCCTGGTGCAGCTCGGTCGCCTCGTCGAGGTGCCCTTCGGCCGCGGCGGTCCAGCCGAAGCCGGTGTACAGCCCGATCCGCGTCTCGCCGCCGGTCACCGGGTCGACGGCCAGGCCGACGGCCGAGGCGTACCAGCGCCGGGCCGCGGCGAGGTCGCCCGCGTGCCGCGCGATCTCGCCGAGCCCGCCGCGGGCCCGGGCGAGCGTCAACGTCGTGCCCACCGCCCGCGCCTGCTCGGCGGCGGCTTCGTAGTCGGCCCGCGCGGCCGCGGTGTCCCCGGCCCGCAGCATCCCGTCCGCGCGGCGGCACAGCAGGTCGGCGGCGTCCTCGCCCGCCCCGAGTTCACCGGCCAGCCGGACGGACTCGTCCATCAGCTCGCGGAACCGCGTGTGGTCGCCGCGCCAGTCGGCGAACTCCGCGAGCTTCTCCAGCGCACTCGCCTGCCCCCAGCGGTCGCCGAGGTCGCGGAACCCTTGCAGGGACGCCGAAAAGTGCGCTTCGGCCTCGTCGATCCGGCCGCGGTACTGCGCGCCGAGGCCGTCGCCGATCCGCGCGAACGCCCGTGACCAGGTGTCCGGGCCGATCAGCGCGGCGAGGCGTTCGCCGTCGGATGCCTTGGTGCGCGGGGAAAACGCCCACAGCAGGAACAGGTACGGGTACCGCAGCGATCCCGTGAGCCGGCGCAGGATCGGCTCGATCTCGACGTCGGTGGCCGACGCGTGGATCAGGCAGACGACGTACTCCTCGTCGAGCCCCGGCGGCGGCTCGGGGCCGACGGCGGCGAGCACGGCGTCCGCGAACGGCCGGGCCTCACCGCGCAGCCCGCGCAGCCACCAGTACCACGTCAGGGCCGCGACCAGCCGCAACGCGACGTCCGGCGCCTCGGCGACGCTCCAGCGCAGTGCCGCGTGCAGGTCGGCGTGCTCGGCGGTCAGTTCCGCCAGGACCGTGAGCTGGTCCGCGCCGCGTAGTTTCGGCTCGGCCGCGTACGCGAGGTCGAGGAAGTACTTCGCGTGCGCCGCGTGGTCGCCGGTGCCCTGCTCGGCGCAGAACGCCCGGATCGTTTCCAGCATCCGGTAGCGGCCGTCGCTGTACTCGACGAGGGACTTCTCGACGAGCCCGGTGAGCAGTCCGTCGGCGTCCGGGACGGCGCAGACGCGCTCGACGGCGTCGAGGCGCGCGCCGCCGGCGAACACCGCGAACCGCCCGGCCAGCCGCTGTTCGTCGGGCTCCAGGAGGTCCCAGCTCCACTCGACGACGCCGCGCAGCGTGCGGTGCCGCGGTTCGGCGGTGCGCTCGCCGCGGGACAGCAGCCGGAAGCGGTCGTCGAGGCGGGCGGCAACGTCTTCGGCGGTCAGCGACCGCAGCCGCGCGGCGGCGAGTTCGATCGCCAGGGGCAGGCCGTCGAGCGCGGCGCAGATCCGGGCCACGGTGGCGGGATCGAGGACCGCGCCGGGCACCACGGCCGCCGCCCGGTCACCGAAGAGCCGCTCGGCGGCGCCGGCGGCCAGCGCGCCGACCGGCACCAGCGTCTCGCCGGTCAGGCCGAGGGCCTCCCGGCTGGTGGCCAGCACCCGCAGGCCGGGGCACGCGCCGAGCAGCCGCCGGACCAGCCGCGCGGCCTCGGCGACGACGTGCTCGCAGTTGTCGAGGACCAGCAGCAGCGGCCGGTCGGCGAGGCCGGCGGCCAGCCGGTCCGCCGGGCCGGCCGCCGGGGCCGAGGACAGCACGCCCTGTTCGCGCAGGCCCAGGGCGGCGAGCACGGCCTGCGGGACTTCGGTCGTCGTCGCCAGTTCGACGAAACACACCTCGCCGGCCTCGCGTGACGCGGCTTCGACGGCGAGCCGGGTCTTGCCCGCGCCGCCCGGCCCGGTGAGCGTGACGAGCCGGGCGGCCCGCAGGGTCGTGCGCAGCCGGTCGAGCTCGGCGCGCTCGACGAACCCGCTGAGCGGCACCGGAACCCGGCGCGCCGGGGCGGGCGCGGTGGCCCGCAGGACCGCGACGTGCGCGTCCGCCAGCTCCGGCGACGGGTCCGCGCCCAGCTCGTCGGCCAGCCGGTCCCGGGTCTCGGCGAACACGGCCAGGGCCTCGGCCGACCGCCCGCCGCCGTGCAGCGCGCGCATCAGCTGGGCCGCGAGCCGTTCCCGCAGCGGGTGTTCGCGGGTGAGCTCCCGCAGCTCCGCGACGAGCCGTTCGTGGTGCCCGAGGGCCAGCCCGGCCTCGATCCGGTCCTCGGTCGCGGCCGCGCGCAGCTCCGCCAGCCGGGCCGCGCGCGGCGGGTCCGCGAGCCCGTCGAGCGCCGGACCGCGCCACAGCGCGAGCGCGTCGCCGAACAGCGCCAGCTTGGCCGCCGGCTCCGTCGTCTCCCGGGCCTGCGCGGTGAGCCGTTCGAAGCGGTGGACGTCAACGTCCTGCGGGTCGACGGCCAGCCGGTACCCGGCGGGGGTGAACTCGACCAGGCCGTCGGGCGCGCCGCCGTCCCGCAACCGCCGTCGCAGCCGGGACACCTGGGACTGCAGGGCTTCGGCGGCGCCCTCCGGCGGGTGCTCGCCGTGCAGGCCGTCGATGAGCCGCTCGGCGCTGATGACGCGCCCGGCGTCGAGGGCCAGCAACGCGAGCAGCCCGCGCAGCTGCGGACCGCCGAGGGCGACCGGCGTCCCGTCGGGAGCGTGGGCTTCGACCGGCCCGAGGATGGCGAACTGCACGCCGCCGAGTATGGCCACTCACGGGCGCAGCTCGCGGAAGAACGCGCGGATGTCGGCCACGAGCAGCTCACCCGCCTCCATCGCCGCGAAGTGGCCGCCCTCGGCGAAGTCCGACCAGTGCTCGATCTTCCCCTCGGGGTCCATGATCCGCCGGACCACGGGCGAGCTGTCGAACACGGCCCAGCCCGCCGGGACGTCGGCCGGCGCCAGCCAGCCGTGGCCGGAGTGGGCGGCCTCGTAGAGGAACCGGGCCGCCGTCGCGCCGCTGCGGGTGAACCAGTACAGGCCGACCGTCGTCAGCAGCCGGTCGCGGCCGATCCCGCCGGCGGAGTTCGTCCACGCCTCGAACTTCTCGGCGATCCACGCGAGCTGCCCGACCGGCGAGTCGGTGAGCCCGGCGGCGATCGTCTCGGGCGTGTGGGACTGCAGGTCCAGGTAGCCCCGCCGGGCCTTCCAGGCTTCCCGGGCCGCGTCCAGCTCGGCCTGCTCGGCCTCGGTCAGGTTCTCGGGCATCGGGAGCTGCTCGCCGGCGAGGGCGATGGTCCCGCGGTCGCTGTTCACGTGGGTACCGAGGACACGCTCCGGGTAGAGCGCCGCGAGCCGGCCGGTGACGCCCGCGCCGATGTCACCGCCCTGCGCGGCGAAGCGGTCGTACCCGAGGCGCGTCATCAGCACGGCGAAGGCGTCGGTCGTGCGCGCCAGCTCCCACCCGGGCCCGCTCAACGGCGTCGAGAACCCGAAACCCGGCAGCGACGCGACGACGACGTGGAAGGCGTCCGGGCCGGGCTCGGTCAGCGGGCCGAGCACGTCGAGGAACTCGGCGAAGGAGCTGGGATAACCGTGGGTGAGCAGCAGCGGCATCGCGTCGGCGCGGGGCGAGCGGACGTGCAGGAAGTGGATGGTCTGGCCGTCGATCTCGGTCGTGAACTGCGGGAAGGCGTTGAGCGCGGCCTCCTGCGCGCGCCAGTCGTAGCCGGTTCGCCAGTACTCGGCCAGCTCGCGGACGCGCTCGGGCGGGATGCCGCGGGACCAGTCCGGCTCGTCGCCGGGGACCGGCTCGGGGTACCGGGCGGCGTCCAGGCGCCGGTGCAGCTCGTCCAGCTCGGCCTGCGGGATCTCGACGCGGAAGGGGCGGATGTCGTTCGTCATGAGCAGGACGCTAGGGGCGATTGCGGAAGGGTTCCTTCCGCGATTCCTGGCATCCTCGAAGGATGTTGCAGACCTCCGCTCGGCTCCTGCGGTTGCTGTCGCTGCTCGAAACGCGGCGCGACTGGACCGGCGCCGACCTGGCCGGCCGGCTCGGTGTCACCACGCGCACCGTCCGCGCCGACGTCGGCAAGCTGCGCGACCTCGGCTACCCGGTGGCGGCCTCCCCCGGTGTCCAGGGCGGCTACCGGCTCGGCGCGGGCGCACAGCTGCCGCCGTTGCTGCTGGACGACGACGAGGCCGTGGCGGTCGCGGTCGGGCTGCGGACCGCCGCGGGGGTCGCCGGGATCGAGGAGACGTCGGTGCGCGCGCTCGCGAAGCTCGAGCAGGTGCTGCCGTCCCGGCTGCGGCACCGGGTGCACGCGCTGCAGGCCGCGACGGTCGCGGTGCCCGGCACCGGCCCGGCCGTCGACGCCGACGTGCTGAGCGCCATCGCGTCGGCGATCCGGGCCGGCGAGCGGCTGCGGTTCGATTACACCAGCCACGAGGGCACGGACAACCGCCGCGACGTCGAGCCGCACCGCCTGGTCAGCTGGGGCCGGCGCTGGTACCTGGTCGCGTGGGACACCGGCCGCGGCGACTGGCGCACGTTCCGCGTCGACCGGCTGACCCCGCGGACGCCGAACGGGCCGCGGTTCGCCCCGCGTGAGCCGCCGGAGGGTGACGTCGTGCGGTTCGTGCAGCGCAGCGCGGGCGCGGCGACCTGGCGCTACCACGCGAAAGTCCGGCTGCACGCTTCGGCCGAGCACGTGCGAGCCCGGCTGCCGCTCGCCGTCGACGTCACGGCCGAAGGGCCGGACCGGTGCGTCGCGGAGGTCGGCTCCGACCACGCGCCGATGCTCGCGCTGTACCTGGGCCTGCTCGAAGTGGACTTCGAGGTGCTGGACGCGCCGGAGCTCGCCCGGGAGCTGGCGAAGGCGGGCGAGCGGTTCCTGCGGGCTAGCGCAGCGAGTTCGCCAGCTCCTCGATGAGGTTCATCTGCTCCTGCATGCCGGCTTCCATGCCGGACTCGAGGATCATGTCCCGCAACGCCTTGCTCGTCGTCTGCGTCAGCAGGCGCACCACCGTGCGGTCGCCGTCGAGCGCGTCGAAGGTGACGGTGTCGACGGGCACGTCGGCGTCCGGCAGCGGATCCGCGCCCTCGAACATCTCGGTGAAGACGAGCTTCTCGTCCGGCACGATTTCGCGGTACTCGCCGTGGAAGGCGACCTCGAAGCCCGCGTTCGCCTTGATCACGTACCGCCAGCGGCCGCCGGGCCGCAGGTCCATCTCGACCTCGGTGGTCGTCCCGCGGTGCCCGGCCCACCAGCGGCTCACCAGCTCGGGCGTGGTCCACGCACGGTAGACCAGGTCCTTCGGCGCGTCGAACTCGCGCGTGATCAGGATCTGTTCGTCGCTCGGCAGGGTGATCTTCGCGCTGCTCGCCGTTTCCACCATGTCACCGCTCCTGTTCCTTGAGTTCTTCCAGGACGTCGTCCAGCAGCTCGAAGCGTTCCGACCACGTCCGTTCGTAGCGCTTGACCCAGTCGTGGATGGGTTTGAGCGCGGCGCCGTTGAGCCGGTAGACGCGCTGCCGGCCCTCTTCCCGGACGTCCACCGCCCCGACCTCGCGCAGGACCCGCAGGTGCTTGGACACCTGCGGCTGGGCCAGGCCGAGCGCGCCGACGAGGTCGCCGACCGACCGTTCGCCGGCCATGAGCTCGTCGAGGATCTGCCGCCGCCGGGGTTCGGCGACCGCGTTGAAGGTGTCCGCCGTCGTCGCTGCTCGTGCCACGCGGCCATCATATTCCCATATGGGTATGCGTCAAGTCCTGCATCCTGGGCACGCTGGGCGCGCGCCGCGGCGTCTGCCACGATCAGGCCATGACGGCGGGGGCCGACGGTCCACAGAGGACGGACGCGCGCGGCGCCCGGCGCAGTGCCAGCGCGAGCGCGGTCCTGCGGGCGGTCCTCGACGACGGGCCGATCGCGCGCAGCACCATCGCGCGGCGGACCGGGCTGTCCGCGGCCGCCGTCACCGGGCACACGGCCGACCTCACCCGGCTCGGGCTGCTGCGCGAGCTGCCCGAGGCCGAACCACGCCGGTCCGTCGGCCGGCCGCACGTGCCGGTCGGGCTCGACACCGGGCGCCACGTCGTCGGCGCGCTGCACCTCGCCGTGCACCACGCGACCGTCGCGCTGCTCGACGTCCGCGGGAATGTCCTGGTACAGCACGAAGAACCGCACGACGGCCTGCCCGCGGAAGACCTGCTCGCGCGGGCCGCGGAGATCCTCGACGACCTGCTGCTCGGCCACGCGCCGGACCGCGAACCGCTCGGCCTGGGGTTCGCCACCGGCGGCTGGGTCGACCGCGACTCCGGCACCGTCGTCGACCACCCGCTGCTGGGCTGGCGCGACGTCCCGGTGCGCGACCTGCTGACGGCGTCGACCGGGCTCACGGTGGCGATCGACGGCCACGCGCGATCTCTCGTGCACGCCGAACAGCTCTTCGGGCACCCGCGGGCGCGGGACAGCGTCGTGCAGTTGTTCACCGGCAACGTCGTCGACGCGGCGTTCGCCACCGGCACCGTGGTGCACCACGGCCCGCGGTCGGCGGCGGGCGCGGTCGCGCACCTGCCGGTCGACGACAGCAGTGAACCGTGCCGCTGCGGGCGCACGGGTTGTCTGGAGGCGACCGTTTCGGAAGCGACGCTGGCGCGCAAAGCCGGCGTTTCCTTTCCGGAACTGCTCGCGCTCGCGACGGCCGGGGAAACCGCGGCGGTGCGGTTGTTCCAGGACCGCGCGCGGCTGATCGGCCAAGCCGTGGCGTTGCTGCTCGACGTGCTGAACCCGGCCGTGCTCGTGCTGGTCGACCGGAGTGTAGCCCAGGTACCCGGCTGCCTTCCCGCCATCCGGGACGAGGTCCGCACGCGCTCCCGGACCTGCGCCGATCCGGCGGAAACCGTTGTGGCGACGAGCTTCCCGGGCGCGGAACTGGCCACGGCCGGCGGCGCGGTGCTGCTCGACATCCTCTACGACGACCCGCTCGGTCCGCTCCTGACGCACCTTTCGCATGCCTCGTGAACCGCGGTAGTTAATTCAGAAACTCGCAAAGTTGACCGTGCTCGCGGCGGCTGCGAACAATTGGGGCATCCCCACCGGCGAACCCGCCGGCCGCATCGGCCGGTGGTCGCGTCGTGCCGACTCCCGAGCCGAAAGAGCCCACCGTGAAGAAAACTCTGCCCGCCCTCCTCGCCGCCGGCCTGGTCGCGGCGCTGCTGTCCGGGTGCGCGTCGGCGACGGCCACCGGCGCGCCCGGGCAACCCGAAAAGCTCGAACTCCGTTACCAGGGCAGCGCGAACTCCGTGACCCTGCCCGAACTCGCCGAGGACCTGGGCTACCTCGGCCCGGTCAAGCTCAAGTGGGTCGGCAACACCATCAGCGGCCCGCAGGACATCCAGTCCGCGGCCACCGACCAGACCGACTTCGGCGGCGCCTTCACCGGCGCGGTCGTCAAGCTCGTCGAGGCCGGCGCGCCGGTCAAGGCGGTCGTCAACTACTACGGCTCCGACGAAAAGTCCTTCCTCGGCTTCTACGCCAAGGCCGACAGTCCGATCCGGACCGCCCGCGACCTGATCGGCAAGAAGGTCGGCGTCAACACCGCGGGCGCCAACCTCGAAGCCGTCCTCGACCTCTGGCTGCAGCGCCAGGGCCTGTCCGACGACGAGGTCAAGCAGGTGCAGCTGGTCGTCATCCCGCCGGTCAACGCCGAGCAGGCACTGCGCAACGGCCAGCTCGACGTCGCCGCGCTGCAGGGCATCCTGCAGGACCACGCCGTCGCGGCCGGCGGGGTGCGCCCGCTGTTCAGCGACGTGCAGGCGTTCGGGGCCTACAACGGCGGCCCGTACGTGCTGCGCACCGACTTCATCAAGAAGTACCCGGAGACGACGAAGGTCTTCGTCTCCGCCGTGGCCCGCGCGATCGAGTGGGAACGGACCACACCGCGGGACCAGGTGATCGCCCGGTTCACCAAGATCATCCAGGGGCGCGGCCGCAACGAGAACACGAACACGTTGCAGTACTGGAAGAGCGTCGGCGTCACCCGCGGCGGCCTGATCTCCGACCAGGACTACACGCTCTGGTCGCCGTGGCTGAAGCAGCAGGGCCTCATCAAGGGTGACGCGCTGGACACCGGGAAGCTCTACACCAACGAGTTCAACCCCTACCGCGACGGCGCCCCGGCGGTGTCCAAGTGATCGCGATCCGCGCGGTGACCAAGACGTTCGACGCGCTGACCGCGCTCTACGACGTCTCCCTCGACATCGCCGACGGCACGTTCCTGTCCCTGGTCGGCCCGAGCGGCTCGGGCAAGTCGACGCTGCTCGACCTGCTCGGCGGGCTCACCACGCCGACGTCCGGCGAGATTCGCATCGACGGCGAGCCGGTGCGCGGGCCCGGCCTCGACCGCGGTGTCGTCTTCCAGCAGTACGCGCTGTTCCCGTGGCGCACCGCCCGCGCCAACGTCGAGTTCGGCCTCGAAGGCGGCGCGCTCGGCAAGCGGCAGCGGGCCGAGCGGGCGCGCGAATACCTCGCCCTGGTCGGGCTTTCCGGCTTCGAGGACCGCTACCCGCACGAGCTGTCCGGCGGGATGAAGCAGCGTGTCGCGATCGCGCGCAGCCTGGCCTACGACCCGGCCGTGCTGCTGATGGACGAGCCGTTCGCGGCCCTCGACGCCCAGACGCGCGAGCAGCTGCAGGACGAGCTGCTGCGGATCTGGCGCCGCACCGGCAAGACGATCGTGTTCATCACCCACGGCATCGACGAGGCCGTCTACCTCGGCCAGCGGGTCGCGGTGCTGACTTCCCGGCCCGGGCGGCTCAAGGCCGTCGTCGACGTCGACCTCGGGGACCGCGGCGGTGACGTCCGGTCGTCGCCCGAGTTCGGGCGGCAGCGCCACCGGCTGTGGGAGCTGCTGCACAACGAGGTCCGCAAGGCCGCCGAGACCGAACGGAGTGCCGTCGGATGACGACCACCCTCGACGCGCCCACCGTCCACACCGGACCGCCGGCCGCACCGCCACGACCGCGACGGTTCACGAAGAGGCTGACCCGGGCGGTGCACGGTTCGGCGGCCGTGGTCCTGTTCGTGGCGCTCTGGGAGCTGCTCCCCCGGTTCGTCCTCGACGAGAGCACCCGGACGTTCCTCCCGCCGCTGTCGGAGGACCTGCAGGCGCTGTGGGAGCTGACCCTCGACGGCCGGCTCGCCGACCACCTGGTGGCCAGCATCGGCCGGTCGGCCGCCGGGTTCGCGATCGCGGTCGCCGTCGCGGTCCCGCTCGGGCTGCTGATCGGCTGGTACCGGCCGGTGGCGCGGTTCCTGCAGCCGTTGCTGGAACTGGCCCGCAACACCGCCGCGCTCGCGCTGCTGCCGGTGTTCACGCTGCTGCTCGGCATCGGCGAGCTGTCGAAGGTCACGCTCGTGGTCTACGCCTGCGTCTGGCCGGTGCTGCTCAACACGATCGCCGGCGTCAACACCGTGGACCCGTTGCTGGTCAAGGCGGCCCGGTCGCTCGGGCTGTCCAGCCCGCGGCTGTTCCGGAAGGTGATCCTGCCCTCGGCGGTGCCGACGGTGTTCACCGGCATCCGGATGGCGGCGTCGTACTCGATCCTGGTGCTGGTGGCCGCGGAGATGGTCGGCGCGAAGGCCGGGCTCGGCTACCTGATCAACACCAGCCAGGTCAACTTCCAGATTCCCCAGATGTACGCCGGGATCATCGCGGTCTCGGTGCTCGGAGTGCTCGTGAACCAGGGTTTCGTCGTCCTCGAACGGCGGTTCTCGACCTGGCGTCCCAAGGAGAAACCATGACCAGGCAACTGCACCTGAACGCTTTCGTGATGCCCAACGGCCACCACGAAGCCGCCTGGCGGCACCCCACGACCGACCCGCGCCGGGCCCGGACGCTGCAGCACTACGTCGACATCGCCCGGACGGCCGAGCGCGGCAAGCTCGACTCGCTGTTCCTCGCCGACGGCGTCGCGTTGTGGGGCAACGTGAAGCACAACTCGCACAGCCACTTCGAGCCGCTCACGCTGCTGTCGGCGCTCGCCGCGTCCACAGTCCACATCGGACTGATCGCGACGGCGTCGACCACCTACAACGAGCCCTACCACCTGGCCCGGAAGTTCGCCTCGCTCGACCACCTCTCCGGCGGCCGCGCGGGCTGGAACATCGTGACGTCGGCGGGCATCGACGAAGCCCGCAACTTCAACCTGGCCAAGCGGCCGTCGCACGCCTCCCGCTACGAGCGTGCGGAGGAGTTCATCGAGGTCGTCAAGAAGCTGTGGGACAGCTGGGAGGACGACGCCGCGCTGGTCGACCGCGAGACCGGCGTCTACGCCGACACCGACCGGATCCGGCCGATCGCGCACGACGGCCCGCACTTCCAGGTCCGCGGGCCGCTGAACATCGAACGGCCGCCGCAGGGCCACCCGCTGCTCGTGCAGGCCGGGTCGTCCGAGACGGGCAAGGAGTACGCGGCGCGGCACGCCGAAGCCGTGTTCACCGCGCAGCAGACGTTCGCCGAGGGCAAGGCGTTCTACGCCGACGTCAAGGGCCGGCTGGCCAAGTACGGCCGGACGCCGGACGAGATCAAGATCCTGCCGGGCATCTTGCCGATCCTCGGCCGCACCGAAGCCGAGGCGCGCCGGCGCGAAGCCGAGCTGAACGCGCTGATCACGCCGGAGTACGGGCTGCGGCAGCTGTCGAAGATGCTCGACCACGACCTCACCGGCTACCCGCTCGACGGCCCGCTGCCCGAGGTCGGCAGCTTCACCGAAGGCGGCCAGAGCCGGTTCGAGCTGGTCGTCGGCCTGGCCCGGCGCGAGGACCTGACCATCCGGCAGCTGCTGGAACGGCTGGCGGGCGGGCGCGGGCACCGCGTCTTCGCCGGGACGCCGGTCCAGGTCGCCGACGAGCTGGAGGCCTGGTTCACCGGCGGCGCGGCCGACGGCTTCAACATCATGCCGCCGACCCTGCCCGGCGGGCTCGACGACTTCGTCGACCTCGTCGTCCCGGAACTGCGGCGGCGCGGGCTGTTCCGCACCGCCTACACCGGATCCACCCTGCGCGAGCACTACGGCCTCGCGCGGCCCGTCAACCGCAACCGAGTGAAGGAGCCCGCATGACCACCATCGGCACCGACGTCCGCAAGCTCACCGGGAGGATCGGCGCCGAGATCATCGGCTTCGACATCGCCGGCGAACTCGACGCGTCCCAGATCGCGTTCCTGACCGACGCCCTGCACGAGCACAAGGCGCTGGTGTTCCGCAACGTCGAGCTCGACGACGAGGGCCAGCAGTGCTTCGCCGCCCGCTTCGGCGAGCTGACCAAGGCCCACCCGACCGTGCCCGCCGTCGACGGCGCCCCGACGATCCTGCCGGTCGACAGCGAGCAGGGCCGCGCCAACCACTGGCACACCGACGTCACCTTCGTGCTCAACCCGCCGAAGGCCAGCACCCTGCGCAGTCTCGTGGTACCGCCCTACGGCGGGGAGACGCTGATCGCGAACGCCGGCGCGGCCTACCGCGACCTGCCGGAACCGCTGCGGGCGTTCGCGGACACGCTGCGCGCGGAGCACACCAACGACTACGACTACGTCCGGCCGCCGGAGACGCTCGACGAGAAGGAGCAGGCCCGGCGCGCGCAGTTCGTCTCGCGCAAGTACCGGACCCTGCACCCGGTGGTGCGGGTGCACCCGGCGACCGGCGAGCGCGGCCTGTTCATCGGCGGGTTCGCGCAGCGGATCGCGGGCCTGTCGGTCGGCGAGTCCCGGGATCTGCTGCGGCTGCTGCAGTCCTACGTCACGCGGCCGGAGAACATCGTGCGCGTCGCGTGGGAGCCGAACCAGCTGGTGCTGTTCGACAACCGGATCACGCAGCACTACGCGATCGACAACTACGACGGTCTCCCCCGCCGCCTCAACCGCGTCACCGTGGCGGGCGACATCCCGGCGGGCGTCGACGGCACGCCGAGCGAGTCCCTCGAAGGCGACGCTTCGCACTACACGTCGGTGGCGTAGGTCCGTGAAGGACTCCTTCCCGGCCATAAGAGCCGGGAAGGAGTCCTTCACGGCTTTCAGGACCCGTTCCGCTCCTGGGCCCGGAAGTAGTCCCACGCCCGGCTGACGAGCGACGGGTGCGTCCGCAGGTCGATCGCCGTGCGGGCCAGCGCGGCCGCCGACGCCAGCATCGCCGAACGGCCGCGCGGGCTCGCCGCCGCTTCCGCGAACTCGCGGGTGTGGTCCGGGTACTCCGCGGCCGCGATCGCCACGAACGGGTGGATCGCCGGGACGCGGAGGCTGACGTCGCCGATGTCCGACGACCCGAGGTACACCCCGGGCTCGGGCGGCCCGGCGTGGATGCCGCACGCGGCGAGATGCTCGGTGAACCGTTCGGACAGCACCGGGTTGTCGCGGAAGTGGGCGTAGCCGCGGCCGAGGCGTTCGACGTCCACCTTCGCCCCGGTCGCCAGGGCCGCGCCCTGCGCGCACGTCGAGACGTCCTCGGCCAGCTGGTCGAGGGCCGCCGCGGTGAGCGCGCGGAGGCCGAAGCGGCCTTCGGCGCGGTCGGGCACGACGGTGGTCGCTTCGCCGCCGTCGGTGATGATGCCCTGGACGTGCGAGCCCGCGGGCAGCCGCTGGCGCAGGGCCGCCAGCGCGCCGAACGCCTGGATCAGCGCGGCCAGCGCGTCGACGCCGTGCTCCGGGTCGGCGGTCGGGTGCGCGGCGCGGCCGTGGAAGGTCAGCTTCAGCTCGACCCGCGCGGTCAGCGGCGCCCACGACCACGAGTGCACTCCTGGGTGGACCATCAGGACGGCGTCGACGTCGTCGAAGATCCCGGCCTCGGCGAGCGCCTGCTTTCCACCGCCGCTCTCCTCGGCCGGCGCGCCGATCGCGAGCAGCGAGCCGCGGCTGTCGCCGAGCACGTCCTTGGCGGCCAGCGCGGCCCCGAGCCCGGCCGCGGCGACCAGGTTGTGCCCGGAGGCGTGCCCGAGACCGGGCACCGCGTCGTACTCCAGCAGCAGCGCCACACAGGGGCGCCCGGTGCCGGCGCGCGCGACGAACGCCGTGGGCATCCCGGCGGTGCCGGTCTCGACCTCGAAGCCGTCCGCGGCCAGCTCGCCGGTCAGCAGCTCGGCCGCGGCATGCTCCTCGAAGGACGGTTCGGGGCGCGCGTGCAGCGCGGTCGCCACCCGCCACAACCGTTCGTCCAGACGCTCGACCCGTTCGTCCGCCTGCTCGTGAAGCTCTTCGTGCCACTCCATGCCACCGGAATACCCCGAGTGCGCGCGGTCACACAAGCGTAGTCGCGCCGTCACCCGGTTTGCCGCATACCGCGTCCGGGTATCCCGCTGGTTCCCCAACCCCCCAGGAGAACCCCGGTGACAGACCAGGTACTGACCTTCGGCGTCGAAGAGGAGTTCTTCGTCGTCGACCGCCGAGGAATGCTTTCGCACGCCGGCGACGACGTCGTCGACGCGGCGGAAGCGGCCGGCGGCGACCAGGGCGAGCTGCAGCACGAGCTCACCCGGACCCAGGCCGAGGCCGCCACCGACATCTGCCGCACGCATTCCGGTGCCCTGAGCCAGCTGCGCGGACTGCGGGCCGATCTCGCCGGCGCGGCGGCCAAGCGCGGGCTGCGGGTGCTGCCCAGCGGCTGCGCGCCACTGTCCGAAGTGGAAGCACCGATCATCACGCCCACCCCGCGCTACGAGCAGATGGCCGAACACTTCGGCGCCACCGCGCGGACCGCGCTCACCTGCGGCTGCCACGTGCACGTCGCGATCCCCGACAAGGAAACCGGGATCCAGGTGCTGAACCGGGTGCGGCCGTGGCTGCCGGCGCTGCTCACCCTGACCGCCAACTCGCCGATCACCGACGGCTACGACACCGGTTACCACAGCTGGCGCTACCAGCAGTGGAGCCGCTGGCCCTCGGCCGGCCCGCCGCCGAAGTTCGCCTCGCTCGACGAGTACGAGAGCGTCGTCGACGCGTGGCTGCGCGCGGGCTCGATCCTCGACCGCGGGATGGTCTACTGGGACGTCCGGCTCTCGGAAAACCAGCCGACGCTGGAGTTCCGCATCGCCGACGTCGCCGCGACGCCGGAAGAGGCGGTGCTGCTGGCCGTGCTGGCGCGCGGCCTGGTCGCCACCGCGCTGGACGACAGCGCGCCCCCGCCGGACCTGCCCAACGAGGTGCTGCGCGGCCAGCTCTGGCGGGCCTCGCGCGACGGCGTCACCGGCCGTTGCCCGCACCCGCGCACCGGCGACCTCGTGCCCGCCTCGGTGGTGCTCGACGACCTGATCACGCTGACGGGTCCCGCGCTCGAAGCGGCGGGCGACCGCGAGTTCGCCTGGGAGGGGACGGCACGCCTGATCGCCGGCGAGGGCGGCGCCGATCGCCAGCGCGAGTCCTTCGCGAAGCGGCAACGCGCCGCGGACGTCGTCGACCTCATGTCGGTGACGCCGTAGGACCGACCCGAAAACCGGGTGCGGACCGCCGCGCGCTGGTGTGTGATCACGGGTATGGCGATCGTCGTGGAGACCCCGGGAACCGAAGGCCTGACCGAGGCCGTGGCCGCGCTGCGGCAGTGGCAGAGCGACGACGCGCCGCTGCAGCTGCACCCGGGAGACCTCGGCTGGAACTACCGGTTCGGCGCGGCGGCGACGGCCGCGGTGGTCCGGACCTGGACCCGCGACGGCCGGATCGTCGCCGTCGGGCTGCTCGACGGCCCCGGGCTCGTGCGGCTGACGATCGCGCCGGACGTGCGGCAGGACGCGGAACTGGCGCGGCAGCTGGCCGAAGACGTGTCCACCCCGGAACGCGGTGTCCTGCCCGCGGGGCCGGTGTCGGTCGAGGTACCGGACGGCGTGCTGCTCCGGGACGTGCTGGCCGAGGCCGGCTGGCGAGCCGACGAGCCGTGGACGCCGCTGCACCGCGATCTCGCGGAGCCGATGCCGCAGGTGGACCTGCGGATCGAGGTGGCCGGGCCGGCGGAAGCAGCGGTGTGGACCGCGGTCCTGCGGGCGTCGTTCGACCGGTCGACGGCCACCGAGGACCGCTGGCACACGATGGCGGCCGAGTCGCCGTACGCCGACGCCCGGAGCCTGATCGGGTACGACGGCGAAGACAACGCCGTGGCGATCGTGACGGTGTGGTCGGCGGGTCCCGGCCGGCCCGGGCTGATCGAGCCGATGGGCGTGCACCGCGACCACCGGGGTCACGGCCACGGCCGGGCGATCACCGTCGCCGCGGCGGCCGCGCTCCGGGAGCTGGGTTCGTCGAGCGCGATCGTCTGCACCGCGAGCGCCAACGCCGCCGCCGTCGCCACCTACGCCTCGGCCGGCTTCCGGCCGCACCCCGAGCGGCTGGACCTGCGGCGGGACAACTAGGAACCAAATGGCCGAACCGGACGTCTGACCGCGGCGTGGGTGTTACGTTTCCCGCGCGAAACGTCACGCGGGAGGATGGTCGGTGGGGTTCGAGGTCGATGTCGCGGACATCAGCAAGGCGGCGGCCAAGCTCGGCGCGGGGACGCCGCCGTCGCTCGCGGCCGGGGGCTCGCCGAACGTCGGCGGCACGGACCGGGCCGGCGGCTACGCGGGCGACTACGACGTCTGGCTGCTGACCCGGCAGGAAGACCTGCAGGCCGCGCAGCAGCAGGTCGAGAGCCTCGTCGAAAGCATCAAGAGCGCCGCGAAGAGCTACGACAGCACCGACGCCGACGCCCGTGACGCCTTCCTGAAGGCCCTCGACAGCGGCTTCGAACGGATCGACCGATGACGTCGGTGTTCGACCGGATCCGCGGGCTCGCCGACCAGGTCGAGAAGGGCAGCACGACCGAACTGGACGACCGGGCCCGCGCCTGCCGGACCACCAAGGAAGCCGTCAAGGACGCCAAGGCCCTGGTCGAGAGCGTCCGCGTGGAGCTGAGCCAGGGCTGGCACGGCGGCGCCGGCGAGGCGGCGCTCTCCTCGCTCGAAGACTTCAGGAAGAACCGCGACGAACAGGCCGAAGATCTCGAGGAGTCGGCGAAGTCGTTCGAGGTGGTCCGCGACGCGCTGGCGAAGGCGCAGCTGGAAGCGCGGAGCAAACGCGCGGACGCCGACGCGTTGCAGACGAAGCTCGACAACGTGTGGCACGGCCTCGGCCGCGGCACGGGCACCGTCGTGCTCGCCTGGGCGGAGGACAAGATCATCAAGGGGCGGGCCCTCGTCCTGCTGGCCGACATGCAGCGGGTGGTGACCACCTACGACGCGGTGCTGCTCGTCGAAGGCCTGAAGATCCGCAACAAGACGGGCCGGGTGTGGGAGCTCGCGGGCTCGGAGAAGCGGAACCCGGCCGAGATCGCGGCGATCATCCTCGCCGAGATCCCCGGCCTCGCCGCACTGGTGGCGAAGAACCCGAAGCTCGACCTCGCCCTGCTGAGGGGCGACTGGGACACGATCATGCAGGACCCCGCGGTCGCGCGGAAGATCTACGACTACTTCGGCTTCGAGTACGTCGAGGACGGGGACTTCTACACCACCGGCGAGCATTCCGTGCAGAGCTACCTGGGCTGGCACGACATCTACGACAAGATGGAACAGCTCATCGGCGCGGACCTCGACCGCACCAGCGCCCAGGGCGACAACATGGAGTTCACCGACCCCGAGACCGGGAAGCAGTACCGCCTGGAACTGTGGAAGGGCGGCTACGGCTTCGGCAGCGCGTTCGGCGGCGAAGTCGGCTTCTACACCAGCGACGCCGGGGACGACTCCGGCTACTTCTCCGCCGCGCAGGGCGACGACCAGATCAAGGTGACCCAGCAGATCTACGACAAGGAAAGCGGCGAGGTCTACTTCACCAACGACGGCCAGGGCGCCGACGGCACCGACAAACGGCACTTCTGGAACCTGGCGATCCGCACCGACCCGGACGTGGACCCCGGCCGGCTGGGCCAGCGCGCCACGATCGAGGCGCAGGACGTCGGGATGCGCGACCGGATGTACGACGAGATGACGCGGTACGCCACCGCGCACCCCGAAGAGCACCTGACCGTCACGAAGGGGTCCGACGACCCGCCGGTCCTCAGCTACGACTGGCGGAAGTGACCCGCGCCGCTCACACCGCGGAGACCGGCTTGAACTCCCAGGGCCCGTCATCATCCCGGTTGTCCCGGTCGCGCCGGTCGGCCCGGCCGCGGGGCCGGACGTCGTGGTCGGCGAGCCCGGCGTACACGTCGGCGACGTCGATCAGGCCGGCGACCTCGTCGGCGACGTGCTGTCCGTGCCGCTCCTCGATGTCTTCGAGCCCGGCTCGCACCGCCGCGGTCGCGGCGCTGCGAGCCGTGGCCAGCAGCGTGCGGGCCAGCTCTTCCGAACCACCGGCACGTCGCGACTCGTTCATGGCCCCAGCCTAGGCGGAGCCACCGGCGCCCGTGCGGGTTTCCTCCATCATCAGCAACGCGCCGTGGCTGCGGCCGTCGGCCCCGCGCAGGGCGCTGCACATCAGCCGGACGACGACCGCGCGGCCGCGGCGGTTGATCGCGTCCAGGGTCAGCTCGGCCTGCGATTCGGCGTCGGCCAGCGCGTCGCGGACCACCGGGCGCAGCTCGGCGAGCGGCAGGCCGATGTCGAGGTTGAGCAGGTGGGTGCCCTCGGCTTCTTCCCGGCGGACGCCCCAGAGCTCCTCGGCGCCGCGGTTCCAGGCCTTGATCCGCATCTCGGTGTCGATCACGACGATGCCGGCCTGGATCGAGGTCAGCACCGACTCCAGGAAGTCGTTGAGGTCGTCGAGCTCGACGCCGCGGTCACGCAGGGCGTCGTTGATCGTCTGCAGCTCGTCGTTGGTGGAGTGCAGTTCCTCGTTCATGGTTTCGAGCTCTTCGTTGGTGGACTGGAGCTCCTCGTTGGTCGTCTCCAGTTCCTCCACTGTGGACTGGAGCTCCTCGTTCGTGGTCTCCAGCTCCTCGTTGGTCGACTGCAGCTCCTCGTAGGCCGACTCGAGCTGGCGGTTCGAGTGCTCGAGCTCGGTGAGCAGCAACCGCGCCCAGCTGACGTCGTGGAACACCACCGACACGCCGAGCAGGCTCTTCTCCTTGCCCAGCAACGGGTTGACGTGCACCTCGTACCACACCACGTCGCCGGCGCGGCGCCATTCGACGTCCTTGATGCGCAGCGACCGGCGCTCCAGGCGGGCCTGCTCGACGTACGGGCGCAGCGCGACCGGGCGGTAGGAGACGTCGAGGTCCCACAGCTTGCGGCCGATGTCGCGTTCGGACAGTCCGAACGCCAGCTCCGCCTGCTGGTTGATCAGCGCCGTCACCTCGTCGCCGGTCACCACGATCTGGGCGACGGGGCTGGCCGAGAAAGCGTGTTCGCGCAGCTGGTCCAGGCCCGAGACGTCGGCCGGGCGCCGCGGCGGGTAGCCGTAGGTGACGAACCGGCTGTAGCCGACGGGTGAGTTGGCCACCTTGCGGAACACCCGCCGCTTGAGGTCGAGCGGCTCGAAGATGCGGCCGTGGCTGAGCAGCATCTCGGCCTTGCCCAGGAACATCATGCCGCGCGGGGCGAGTGCGAAGTGGAACCGCTCGAGGATCTTCGTCTGGGTGTCCGCGTTGAAGTACATCAGGGTGTTGCGGCACACGAGCAGGTCGATCCGCGAGATCGGGGCGTCCTGCACGAGGTCGTTGCGGCCGAAGATGACCGAGCGGCGCAGGTCCTTGCGGAAGCTGTACCGGCTGCCGTACTGCTCGAAGTACTCCTCGACCTTGTCCTCGGGCACCCCGTCGAGCTCGGCCGGGGTGTAGGTCGCCTGCCGCGCCTGGCCGAGCGCCTCTTCGTCCACGTCGGTGGCGTAGATCTTGACTCGCTGACGGAAGGCGTCGACCCCGATCGCCTCGGCGAACGCGATCGCCAGGCTGTAGGCCTCCTGACCGGCCGCGCAGCCGGCGCTCCAGACGCGGATCGGCTCTTCCGGGGTGCGTTCGGCCAGCAGCGCGGGGATCACCTGCTCGCGCAGGTAGTCCCAGGCGTCCGGGTCGCGGAAGAACGCGGTGACGTTGATGAGGATCGTGTTGAACAACGCGACGAACTCGTCCGCGTTGACCTGCAGCTGGTCGATGTAGTCGGTGAAGCTCCCGGCCCCGACCTGGCTCATCCGCCGCTGGACGCGCCGCATCAGGCTGGTGCGCTTGTAGCCGGTGAAGTCGAACCCGCGGGACTCCTTCAGGTAGGTGAGCACCGACTCGAATTCGCGGTCGGCCTCCGGCCCGGGATCCGTCACCGGGGATACGCTACCCGGCCCGGTTTCCCGGGCGGCCGCGCCTGGTCAGCACCGCCCAGACCACCTTGCCGCCCGACCAGGACCGGCTGCAGCCCCACACCCGGGCGACCTGTGCCACCAGCTGCAGCCCGAGACCGGCTTCCCCGGGACCGAGCCGCTCGTGGCGCACGGCCGGGCACGGGTCGTCGTCGCCGACCGCGACGGTGAAGATGCCGCGCCGCAGTTCCAGGCGCAGCCGCGGCGCGTAGATCGTGTGCCGGATCGTGTTCTCGACGAACTCGGTCGCGATGAGCTGCGCGTCCTCCTCGTGCTCCGGCACCCCCCACTCCGCGCAGACGCGGGCGACGAACTGCCTGGCCAGCGCCGACGCGCCGGTCATGGGCGCGAGCAGCTGCACCGCGCGGCGGCGCGGCGGGTTGTCCCGTTCCCGCTCGGCCGTGCCGACGTCGGCGTGGACCGCGACGAACCGGTCGATCGACCGGTTCGCCAGCAGGGCCAGGTGCTCCGGCCGCGTGGAGACGAGCGCGAACGGGACGCCGGGCCAGTCGCCGATCCGCATGGCGACGACGGAGAAGACGCTCGCCAGGCTGTCGTCGTCGACGCGAAGGCCCTGGATGTCGGCGACGACGCTGTCGGGGGCGTCCGTGGCGATCTTGAGCAGGCCGTCGCGCAGGTCGGGATAGGTGTCGAGGCTGAGCACCCCGGTCACCGTCACGACGGTCGAGCCCGCGCGGACGTCCGGCACCAGGGTCACGGCCGCGCGGTCGGCGGTCACGGCGTGGGCCCGGTCTCCGGGTGACGGGCGATGAGGAACCTCCGCAGGGTTTCGGCGGCCGTCGTGCATTCGTGCACGGTGGTGTCGTAGCGGCCGGTCAGGCCGGCGAGGCCGCGGTGGCTGGTGTCGCGCTGCATGCGCCGGGCCAGCGCGGCCTTTTCGTCGAGGGAACGCAACGCCGTCCACAACGCCCGCTCGAACTCGGCGTCGTGGGCGCTGAGCAGGGCTTCGGCCGACCACGCGTGCCCGATGCGGCAGCGGTACTGCCCGTGCGGCTGGCTGATCTCCAGCAACGTGCCCTGGCAGTCCGGGCAACTGTAGCCCGAGGCCGGGGTCCCTTCGCCGGGCTCGACCGCGTCCAGCCGGACGCCGTCGCGCGCGATCCGGTCCTCCAGCAGCAGCGCCGGCGACGGCGGGTCCACCGCGACCGCGTCCACCGGGACGCGCACCAGCTTGTCCAGCACCTTGCCGAGCACGCCGGCCGGGTAGACGTGCTCGGTCGGCGTCCGGGCCAGCGCGTTCGCGGGCATGTCCGGGTAGAGCGCCTCCTCCGGGTCCTGGACCATCGCCAGGCCGCCGCGCTCCACCACCGAGCAGAGCCCGACGGAGCCGTCGTCGAGCGCGCCGGAGAGCACGACGCCGATCGCCGCGGGGCCGGCGGCGACCGCCGCGGACCGGAGCGTGGCGTTGATGGCGGGCCGGTGGCCGTTCTCGGTCGGGCCGCGGCTGAGCATCAGGGCGTCGTCGGCGATGAGCAGGTGCCGGTCGGGCGGGGCGACGTGGATGACGCCCTTGGTCAGCGGCCCGCCGTGGCGCGCGGGCACGGCGGACAGGGCGCCGGCGCGGCTCAGGATCTGGGGCAGGGCGCTCGACGCGCCGGGCGACAGGTGCATGACGGCCAGGATCGCCGCGGGGAAGTCCGCCGGCAGGGCCTGGACCAGGGTTCGGAGGGCCTCGACGCCGCCCGCGGAGGCGCCGATCACCACGACGTCACGCTGGAAGGGCACGGCGACCACCTCCTCACCCCCGTCACGGTAGCCGTATCGTCCGCTTCGGGTAACCGAGACCGGCTGTTGGTGATCGGATCCCGAGCCGCGGCCCGGCCGTTCACGTCCACTGTGGACGGCACCGCACGGTCGCTCGCGATGGCCGGCCCCGGAGGTTCCCCGGCGCGGGCCGTGATTAAACATCACTCGGGTGGGGAAGATCTTGCGTGACCGAGGTCCCGGAAACGCCAGGGGGCACCGTGAGTGAACGCCGATCCATCCGAAAGTGTAGTGGTCCCCGTACCCGTTCTTCCGGGAGCCTGGATGGGATGTCAGACGGATCAGGACCCGACCGGCGGAGCACCGCCCCCACCGTGCGCTGGCGCGCGTCGATAGGCTTGGCCGTCGGCGCCGACGGCCCGGTGTCGAGCATCGTCGAGTCCGACCACGGCAGCGAAGGCTCCGCCCGCGAGTGGATCGAACGAAAGCTCCCCCGCACCCGCTTCCCGGCGTGGATCCCGGCAGCCCGCCGAGCGGACGGCGTAGAACTGTTCGGCCGGGTGGCCCGCGGCCAGGTGGTGACGGGCCGCCTCCTGCCGACGTGGGAATCGGACACGGCCACCGAAATCTGGCACGCAGACCGCACGGGCGACCAGGTCCAGTGGCGCCGCTGCGCAATCCCGGTGGTGGACAACTAGCGCTTCGCGGTGCCCCGTCGGGCACTCGGGTCGCCGTGTCGGCTGGGCCGGTCGCCGCGCCGGCCACTTCGGTCACAGTGTTGGCCATTGCCGACACTGTGTTGGCCGCTCCGGTCACCATGTCGGCCGCTCCTGTCGGGCGCCGCGTTTGCCGATCCCGGCACCGTGTTGACCACTCGGGGCGCTGTGTCGGCCCTTCCGGTCGCCATGTTGGCCACTCCGGTCGCTGTACTGGCCGCTCCCGGTGCCGTGTTGGCCACTCCAGTCGCCGCGTCGGGCCGTTCCCGACTGCGTGTTGGCCGATCCTGGCGCCGTGTTTTGCAACTTCGGGCGCCATGTTGGCTGTTCTCGGCGCCGCGTCGGCCACTCGCGTCACCGTGTTAGCCACTCCGAGCGCCATGTTGGCCGTGCCCGGCACCATGTCGACCGTTCCTACCCGTGTCGGCCGTTCCCGTCAGCGTGTTGGCCGTTGGCGGGCAGCTTGACCGTTCGCGAAAGACCACCACGATCACCGGAGTAGCCAACACGGCGGCCGGAAGGGCCAACAAGCCGCCCAGCCCGCCGACCAGTGCTGGCCTCAGCCGTAGATTGCTCGGTGGGCCGCTCGGATCAGCGCCGCGTAGCCGCCGCCCAGCTTGCCCGCTCGGGTCAGGGCCGCGCGGGCCGCGTTGGCTCCCGGGCCGCCGTGGACTGCTCCGCCCGGGTGGGCCGATGCGCCCGCCAGGTACAGGTGGTCCACCGGGGTGTCCGCGCGGCCCGTGCCCGGGACCGGGCGGAAGAACAGCTGCTGGTGGATCGCCGTCGTGCCGCCGTTGATCGCTCCGCCCACCAGGCCCGGGTTGTGCTCCGCCAGCTCTGCCGGGCCCTGGACGTAGCGGTTCTTGATCAGGCCCGCGAACCCCGGCGCGTGGGCCTCGACCGTCTCCTCGATCCGCTTGACCCGCCGCTCCAGCGCCCCCCGGCCAGCCATCGAGCCGCGCGGGACGTGCGTGTACGCCCACGCCGCCTCGGTGCCCGCCGGTGAGCGGTCCGGGTCGGTCGTCGTCATCTGGCCGAACAGCAGGAACGGGCGGCGCGGCGTCCGGCCGCGAGCCAGCTCGTTGCCGAACGCCGAGAGGCCGTCCAGGTCCGTGCCGAGGTGGACGGTGCCCGCGCCGCGCGCGCCCTCGGCCGTCCACGGCACCGGGCCCGACAGCGCCCAGTTCACCTTCACCGTCGCGCTGTCCCACTCGAACCGGCGCAGGTCGTCGACCAGCCGGGACGGCAGCCACTCCGCGCCGACCAGCTCGCCGTACAGGATCGGTGCCGGGACGTCGGCGAGCACCGCGCGGTGCGCCCGGACCGGGTCGCCCGCGGCGTCGCGCACGCCCAGTGCCCGCCCGCCGGCGACGATGACCTCGCGCACCGGACGTCCACAGTGGACTTTCCCACCCCGGGACTCCAGGCGGCGCACCAAAGCCGCCGTCAGCTCCCCCGCGCCGCCCGCGGGGGCCGGGAACCCGGTGTCCTGCCCGATCATCGCCAGCAACCAGCCGAACACGGCGCTGCCCGCGTTGTCCACGGAAACGTCGCTGTGCGCGGCGTTTCCGGCCAGCAGCAGCCGCGCGCCCTC
Organism: Amycolatopsis sp. NBC_01307; assembly: GCF_035975215.1. Lineage (NCBI taxonomy): Bacteria > Bacillati > Actinomycetota > Actinomycetes > Pseudonocardiales > Pseudonocardiaceae > Amycolatopsis > Amycolatopsis sp. NBC_01307. The sequence goes on from NZ_CP108403.1 coordinate 4,205,716, forward strand.
CCCCGCGAACACCTCCTCGCCGAACCGGCGCGCCGGCAGCGTCAGCATCCGCGCCAGGCGCAACGCGTCGGCGGTTCCGGTGCGCCGCAACAGCTTAAGCGCCGGGCGGACCGGCGGGAACGGCGCGAACAGCGCCGCCAGCAACGGTTCCCGAAGTTCCTTCCACTGCGCGGCCAGCGCCCGCCACGCGTCACCGTCGCCCGGCGCGAACTCGTCGGCCGACGCCGCGGTGCGGTCGAGGTCGCGCGAGAGCACCGCGCACCGGTCGTCCGGCAGCACGTGCGCGAGCACGTCCGGGGCGTGCCGCCACCGCAAACCGTGCCCTTCGAGCCCGAGGCCGCGGATCGCCGGCGACACCGCGCCCAGCGGGTAGAACGAGCTGAACAGGTCGACGTGGAAGCCGGGTTCGGTGACCTCGGCGGTCTGGACCGCGCCGCCCGGCCGGTCCGTCGCCTCCAGGACCAGCACCGACCAGCCGGCGTCGGCCAGCATGTTGGCCGCGACCAGGCCGTTGTGCCCGGCGCCGATCACCACCGCGTCGGCGGCTTCCGTGCTCACTGGGCCTCCCGCTGGTCACTCCTGGTCGTCCCAGGGTAGTGCGATCGGGTCCGGCCGTCACCCGGCGGGCGCACTGTGTCCGATGTGGACGGACGGGTGGCCCTCAGGCCTGGCCTTCCGGCAGGCAGACGCTCTTCCCGGCGTAGGCGGCGAGACGCTCGTCGAAGCCGTCCGCCGCACCGGGTCTGCGGAAGTCCGGCGGGTCCGGCCGGCCCGGGTAGCCGTCCCCGTAGAGGTCGCGGACGAACTCCTCGACGGCGCACGGCGCGGGCAGCAGGTCCTCGCCGAGGTAGGCCAGCACCACCACGTCCTCGCCGGTCGCCGACTCGACGGCCGCGGCCCAGCCGTCCTGCTCGTCCCACAGCAGCGCCGTCTCGTGGTCCGGGAACCGCTCGAGACGCAGTTCGAGCGCGAGGTAGGCGGTGGCGGGCACCTCGACCTCGCAGAACCACGCGGGCGCGTCGAGCTTGCTCGCGACGGCCAGCAGGTACTGCCGCAGTCCGAGCGCCGGCGCGCCGAGTCCGTCCCGTTCCGCCATGACACCTGCCCCATCAGTCGGTACCCCCGCCCGGTGATACCCCGCCACCCAGCCGCTCAATCGGGTGTTCCCCGGGTGGAGCAGCACGTCACGGTGCGTCCTCTGTGGAACCGCCGACGGTCACCGGGCGAGCAGCGCGAGCACCTCTTCGTCACGCGTCTGGCGGAAATCGGCGTACCACTGGCCGACGGCGCGAAACTCCGGCGGCTCGACGACGCTGACGACGTCGTCGGCCTCGGGCAGCAGCGCGACGGCGTCCGGAGCGCACACGGGAGCGGCGAAAACCAAGGTCAGCGGCTCGCCGGCGCGCAGATCACGCAACGCCGCGCGGGCGGTGACGCCGGTGGCGAGCCCGTCGTCGACGAGGATGACGTCCCGGCCGGCGCAACCGACCGGTGCCCGATCCCCGCGGTAGCGCGCGAGCCGGCGGCGCGCCTCGGCCCGTTCGCGGTTTTCCGTACGCGCCAGCTCACCGGCGGTGAGGTGCAGGGCCTGGAGGCTCACGTCGGAGTAGAGGGCCGGGCCGTGGGGCGTGACCGCGCCGACGCCGTATTCGCGCCGCCCGGGCGCGCCGATCTTCCGCGCGACCGCGACGTCCAGTTCGGCCCCGAGCCACCGCGCGACGACGGCCGCCACGGGCATCCCGCCCCGCGCGAGCCCGAGCACGAGCGGATCGGCCCAGGTCCGCCGCGCGAGCACCCGCGCCAGCCGGCGGCCGCCGTCCTCGCGGTTGGCGAAAACCTGCGACGAGGACACGAGAGCTCCTCTCACCCGACGAGAGCCTCCCGGGTGAGTGTCCTCCTCGGGCGGGTCTGGGGAGGAGTCTCGGCCCACGCGGGTAACGCCAGCACGTGGAGCGACCGGCAGGCTGGACAGGTCCACGCCGACGCCGGCCCGGCTGGCGGGCCCGGAAGGTGAAGTTCCAGCCAGATGCCGACGGATCGAGCACGCAAGTGCCGCCCCGGCAGAGGAGCGGGCCCGGGCGGGAAGTCCCGCCCGGGCCGCTGCCTCAGAGGGTCTTCTCCAGGCGGTTCGCCAGCAGCTTGATGAAGCGGGCCGGGTCGCCCAGTTCGCCGCCTTCGGCCAAGAGCGCCATTCCGTAGAGCAGCTCCGCCGTCTCGGCCAGGCCGGTGTCTTCCGGGCGTGCGGCGTGCGCCTCGCGCAGGCCGGTGACCAGGGCGTGTTCCGGGTTGAGCTCCAGGATCCGCTTGATCGGCGGCAGCTCCTGCCCCATCGCGCGGTACATCTTCTCGAGCGTCGGGGTCAGGTCGTGGGTGTCGCCGACGATGCAGGCGGGTGACGTCGTCAGCCGCGACGAGAGCCGGACCTCCTTGACGTCCTCGCCCAGCGACGTCCCCATCCACGACAGCAGGCCCTCGAAGTCCTTCTGCTGCTGTTCGCGCGCGACCTCGGTGGCCTTCTTGTCCTCGTCCGAGTCCAGGTCGACCTGGCCCTTGGCGATGGACTGGAACTGCTTGCCGTCGAAGCCCGGCACCGCGTCGACCCACATCTCGTCGATCGGGTCGGTGAGCACCAGCACCTCGTAGCCCTTGGCCGCGAACGCCTCCATGTGCGGCGAGTTCTCGACGGCCGACCGGGAGTCGCCGGTCATGTAGTAGACGTGCTCCTGGCCCTCCTTCATCCGCTCGACGTACTCGCGCAGCGAGGTCGGCTTCTCGGCGTCGTGCGTCGAGGGGAACGACGAGATCTCGAGGATCGCCTCGCGGTTCTCGAAGTCGTCGAGCAGGCCTTCCTTGACCGCGCGGCCGAACTCGCGCCAGAACGTGGCGTACTTCTCGGCGTCGGAAGACATCATCGACTTCACCGTCGAGAGGACCTTCTTGACCAGGCGACGGCGGATCAGCTGGATCTGGCGGTCCTGCTGCAGGATCTCCCGCGACACGTTGAGCGAGAGGTCCTGCGCGTCGACGACGCCCTTGACGAACCGCAGGTACTCGGGGACGAGCGACTCGCAGTCGTCCATGATGAACACGCGCTTGACGTAGAGCTGCACGCCGCGCTTGCGCTCGCGCAGGAACAGGTCCATCGGCGCGTGCGAGGGCAGGAACAGCAGCGCCTGGTACTCGAACGTGCCCTCGGCCTGCAGCCGGATCGTTTCGAGCGGGTCCTGCCAGTCGTGGCTGACGTGCTTGTAGAACTCGCTGTACTCGGTCTCGGAGACCTCGCTCGACGACCGCGCCCACAGCGCCTTCATCGAGTTCACCGTCTCGACCGCCGGCTCGGCGGGCTCTTCGCCCTCGGCGGCCGGCGCGGCGTCGGCGGTCATCCGGATCGGCCAGGTGATGAAGTCCGAGTACTTCTTCACGATCTCCCGGATCTTCGCCGGGGACGTGTAGTCGTACAGCGCGTCTTCGGTGTCCTCCGGCTTGAGGTGCAGCGTGACCGCGGTGCCCTGCGGCGCGTCGTCGACCGGCTCGATCGTGTAGGTGCCTTCGCCCTCGGACTCCCAGCGGACGCCCTCGGCGCTGCCCGCGTGGCGCGTCACGAGGGTGACCTTGTCGGCGACCATGAAGCTCGCGTAGAAGCCGACGCCGAACTGGCCGATCAGGTCCTGCGACGCCGCCGCGTCCTGCGCTTCCTTGAGCTTGGCGAGGAAGTCGGCGGTGCCGGACTTCGCGATCGTGCCGATGAGGCCGACGACGTCGTCGCGGGTCATGCCGATGCCGTTGTCCCGCACCGTCAGCGTGCGCTCGGCCGGGTCCGACTCGATCGTGATGTGCAGGTCGGCGGTGTCGGCGACGAGGTCCTTGTCGCGGTACGACTCCAGCCGCAGCTTGTCGAGGGCGTCCGAAGCGTTCGACACCAGTTCCCGCAGGAACGTGTCCTTGTTCGAATAGATCGAATGGATCATCAGCTGGAGCAGCTGACGCGCCTCGGACTGGAACTCGAGCGTCTCGATCGGGGTGGTCACGGGCTTCCTTCCGGGTGTCACGGCGAACGGGTGCGATCGTACCGAGGGGGTCCGACAGTCCGGGCCGTCACCCGGCCGCGCACTTTATGAACGCAATGTAGGCGGGCCGCGACAGCCGGTGTGATGCTGGCCACGCCCTGCTGCCGATCAAGGAGGATCGAGTGCCCGGACGCTTCCCCCGGCCCCGGTGGGCGGCCGCGTTCGCCGCGGCCTGCGCGCTGACCACCGGCTTCGCCGCACCCGCCGCGGCTGTGACACCGTCGCACGTCGTCGACCACCCCGTCCGCACCACCGGCTGCGGCCGCCCGGCGCCCGTCCCGGCCGGCGTGACGACGACGCAGCACCTCACCTCGGGCGGCCTCGACCGCACCTACACCGTGCACCTGCCGGCGCACTACGACCCGCGCCGGTCCTACCCGGTGCTCCTGTCGTTCCACGGGCACAAGCGCACGTCCCAGTACCAGGAGGAGCTGTCCGGCTTCTCCGCGCTGGACGCGATCTCGGTCTACCCGCAGGGCCTCGTCGGGACCGACGGCGAGACCGCCTGGACCGGCGCGCCCTACTCGGCCGCCGCGGACGACGTCCTGCTCACCAGCGACCTGATCACGAAGCTGCAGCAGACGCTGTGCGTCGACGCGAACCGCGTCTTCGCCGCCGGGAAGTCCAACGGCGGCGGGTTCGTCGGCGTGCTGGCCTGCCGCCTGGCGAGCCGGATCGCGGCGTTCGCCCCGGTGTCCGGCGCCTTCTACCCGCAGGGCGGCGCCTGCCACCCGAGCCGGCCGGTGCCGATCCTCGACTTCCACGGCACCGCCGACACGACCATCCCCTACGCCGGCGTTCCGGAGAAGGGCCTGCCGCCGATCCCCGATTGGCTCGCCGCGTGGTCCACAAGGGACGGTTGCCGGTTCGGGCCGCTGTCGTGGACGCCGGTGAAGGGCGTCGTCGCGCAGAAGTGGCTCGCCTGCGACCGGCGCGGCACGGTCGAGCACTACCGCGTCGAAGGCGCGGGGCACGTCTGGCCGAGCACAAAACCGAACCTCGACTCGGCCACGCCGACCGTCATCGACGCGACCCCGGTGATCTGGCGGTTCTTCCGGAATCACCCGTTGCACTGACCGGCGCTGAAACACGATTGACGCCTCTCGCGCAGCTCGGCGACCATGAACGCGTCGCTTCGCGGAAAGCCGCCCGGATCACCGCGATCCGGGCGGCTTTTCGTATCCGTTCCAACCGAAAGAGGTTGCGCCATGGGGGTTCTCGTCCTCAACGCCGGCTACGAGCCGCTGCACACCGTGTCCGTCCCGCACGCCATCCGGATGCTCGTGCGCGACGTCGCCGTGGTCCACGAGGCCGAAGACGGTCTCGCCTACGGGCTGTTCCCGCGCCCGAAGATCGTGCGGTTGCTGCGGTACGTCGTCATGAAATGGCGATATACGCAGCCGCCACGCTGGTCCCGGCGTGGTGTGCTGGCACGTGACGGGCACCGCTGCGCCTACTGCGGGCAGCGCGCGACGACGATCGACCACGTGGTGCCGCTGAGCCGCGGCGGCGCGCGGACCGACTGGCTCAACACGGTCGCCGCGTGCGGCGGGACGGCGCGCAGCTGCAACGCCCGCAAGGCGGACAAGCTGCCCGCCGAAGCCGGGATGAGGCTGCGGATCACCCCGCGCGTCCCGTCCTGGGACCAGCTGCACCCGTTCGGCGCGTGAGTGTGGGGGCGCCTGCTCGTCGGCGGGGCGACGAGCAGGCCGTTAAGCTCGAACCGTTCGGTCCCCGGATCCGTGTCACCGGGGAAGGCCTGGGCGAGCACCGGTACCGGAGGGTCGTCGTGACCGAGGCAGGACAGCTGATCGCCGAGCGCTACCGGCTGGTCGACCGGATCGGCCAGGGAGCGATGGGCGTCGTCTGGCGTGCCCGCGACGAGCGGCTCGACCGGGTCGTCGCGGTGAAGCAGCTGGGCTACGACCCGTCCGGCGGCGGCCAGGGCGGCCCGCGGGCGCTGCGCGAGGCGCGGCTCACCGCGCGGCTGCGGCACCCGCACGCCATCACCGTGCACGACGTCGTCGAGCACGCCGGCGACCCGTACCTGGTGATGGAGTACCTGCCGTCGCAGAGCCTGGCCGAAGTCCTGCTGGAACGGGAAACCCTGCCGGCCGACCAGGTCGCGCGCGTCGGCGAGCAGGTCGCGTCGGCACTCGCCGCCGCGCACGCCGAAGGCATCGTGCACCGGGACGTCACGCCCGGCAACGTCCTGATGGCGCCCGACGGCGTCACGAAGATCGCCGACTTCGGCATCTCCCGCGCGACCGGCGAAGGGACCGTGACGGGCGGCGGGTTCATCGCGGGCACGCCCGCCTACCTGGCGCCGGAAGTCGCCGGCGGCGCCGAAGCCGGGTTCCCGGCGGACGTCTTCTCCCTCGGCGCGACGCTCTACCGCGCGCTGGAGGGCATGCCGCCGTTCGGCAACGAGGACAACACCATCGTCCTGCTGCGGCGGATCGCCCAGGACGACGTCATCCCGCCGAAGCACAGCGGCCCGCTGGCCGAGGTCCTCGGGCGGCTCCTGCAGCGCGATCCCGCGCAGCGGCCGGCCATGGCCGAGGTGCAGGAGCTGTTCGAGGCGGTCACCGGCGGCCGTCCGCTGCCGCCGCCCCGGGTGGTCCCCCAGATCGGGACGCGCCTGCTGCAGGTCCGCCGGCCCCGCCGGAAGCTCGTCCTCGCCGGCGCGGCCGGCGCGTTGCTGCTGGCCCTGGGCGTACTCATCGGCACGGCGCTGGTGCCCGACAGCGGCACGACGGTGGCCGCGCCCGCACCCGTGCCGTTCTCCACCACTCCCCCGCCGTCGACGCCCGTCACCAGCTCCCCGGCCCCCGCGGACCTGGGCTGCGCGGCCGACTACCGGGTGACGAACTCGTGGCCCGGCGGCTACCAGGTGGAGGTGACCGTGCACAACGACCGCGCCGTCAAGCTGCTCGGCTGGCGCGTCTACTGGACCCTGCCCGACGGCCACCACATCACCGGCCTGTGGAACGGCACCTTCACCGTCGACGGCTCGACCGTCACGGTCGACAACGCGGACTGGAACGCGAAGCTCGACGCGAACGGCTCGACGTCGTTCGGCCTCACCGCGTTGACGGGGCAGGGCAACGGCACCGCGCGCCCGGCCCTGACCTGCAAGACGCTCTGAGCACCCGGAAGCACCTGTCCCGAGGGGCGCGCGCTCTGCCATAGTCGGACGCGTGCATCTGAGGGCCAGGCGCAGGTCGATCCGTTTCGACGGGCACACCGTCACGCTGAGCATCGCGACGAAGAGCTGGTTCATCCTCCCGAGCGACACCAAGAACACGTTCCCGGTCGAGAAGATCAGCAAGATCCAGCACACGCCGCCGACGGCCTGGAAACCGGGCAAGATCGTCTTCGTGGTCCCGGACGCGGCGGCGGACGTCGTCGCGAACGTGCCCCTGTTCGCCGACAAGCTGGCCGGGAACACGTTCCTGTACCCGTACGGGATGCGGGCGAAGGTCGCGAAGTTCCTGGAGGCCGTGGAGAAAGCGCGGCCTCAGCAGTAGCGGTCCGCCCAGTCGCGAGCCGACCGCTCCAGTCCGTCGAGCACGACCCGGATGTCCGGGCGCCGCGCGGTGCCCGTCCGGGTCAGCGCGAACACCTTGCGCGTCAACGGTTCTTCGAGCGGGTGGAGGCTGACCCCTGGCGGCCCGGCCGGCAACGCCATGGCGGGCACCAACGCCACGCCCGCGCCGGACGCGGCCAGCGCGACGAGGACCGCGAAGTCGCTCGCCTCCGCCACCACCGGCGGCACGAACCCCGCCGCGCCGCACGCCCGGTGGATCATCTCGCGGCACGAGAGGTCGGCGGCGGGGACGAGCCACGGGTGGCCGGCAAACCGTTCCAGCCGCACGGGTTCGCCCGGCGCCAGGCCGGCCGACGCGGCCAGCGCCGGGGCGAGCCCGAGCAGCACCGGGTCCGCCAGCAGCCGCCGGTCCTCGCAGCGCGGCGGGATGCTGCGCGGCAGCAGCGAATAGCTGTGCACCAGCGCGATGTCGACGTCCTGGCGGCGCAACGACTCCAGCGCGTCATCCGGCTCCTCCTGGACCAGGCGCAGCGAGACCGTGCCGGCCTCCCGGAGCCCGGCCCACGCCGCCGGCAGCAGCTGCCGCGCCGCCGACGCGAACGCGGCCAGCCGCACCGTGCCGGTGCCGCCGTTCTCCGACACGGCCGCCATCGCCGACTCCGCGGCGGCGAGGTCGTCGAGGATCACCTCGGCGTGCGAGACCAGCAGCCGCCCGGCCGAGGTGAAGGCCAGCGTGCGGCCCTGCTTCTCGAGCAGCGGCGTGCCCGCTTCGCGTTCGAGGGCAGCCAGGTGCTGCGAGACGGCCGGGCCGGTCAGGTGCAACGCCGCCGCGGTCGCGGCCACGGTCCGGTGCTGGGCGAGACCGTGCAGGATGCGCAGGCGGCGCAGCTCCAACATGAAGTCAGACTTTCTCTTCAGCGAAGAAACCGTAACTGGTACTTCTGCATCTTCCGGCCGACGATAGCCGTCGTGAAGCCCACTCTCAAGGCAACCCTCGCCCTGGCCGTCACCGTCGTCCTGTGGGCGTCGGCGTTCCCGGCGATCAAGGTGGGGCTCGGCGGCTACGGCGTCGCCGGGCTGTCGTTCGCCCGGCTCGCGGTGGCGTCGGCCGGGTTGCTGCTGGTGGCGCCGGTGCTGGGGGTGCGGCGGCCGCGCGCGGCCGACCTGCCACTGATCGCGGGGTGCGGGCTGGCCGGGATGAGCGCGTACCAGCTGCTGCTCAACTGGGGTGAGGTGCGCGTGCCGGCGGGCACGGCGAGCCTGCTCGTCTCGGTGGCGCCGGTGTTCAGCGTGCTGCTCGCGACGGCGTTCCTGGGCGAGCGCCTGACGACGGCGAAGGTGCTGGGCAGCGCGGTGGCGTTCGGCGGCAGCGCGCTCATCGCGCTCGGCGGCGGCCTGGGCTACTCGGGGGCCGCGTGGGTCGTGCTGGCCGCCGCCGCGGTCCAGGCCGTCTACCACTTCGGCAGCAAGCCCCTGCTGAAGCGCTACACCGGGCTCGAGGTCGCCTGCTACGCGATGTGGGCCGGGACGCTGTTCCTGCTGCCGCTCGCGCCCGCGGCCCTTCGCGGCGTCGAGACGGCGCCGCTGAGCGCGACGTTGTCCGTGGTGTTCCTGGGTGTGCTGCCCTCGGCGGCCGGGTTCGTCGCCTGGGGGTACGCGGTGGCCCGCCACACGATCGCCGTCGCGACCGGCGCGCTCTACCTCGTCCCGGCCGTGGCCCTGGCGGTGGCGTTCGTGTGGCTGGGCGAGACGCCGACCTGGGTGGACGTCGCCGGCGGCGCGCTCAGCATCGCCGGCGTCGTCCTCATCTCCCTCGGCCGGGTGGGCGGGACCGTCAGAGCAAGCCCGCTTCGACGAGTTTCTCCTTGATGCGCAGCAGTTCCTCGTCGTCCAGGGGCAGCTGCGGCGGGGCCATGACGGCGTTGTCGATGAAACCGCGCATCTTCATCGCGGCCTTGAACGCGCCGAGGCCGGCCGAGCCGCGGCCCATCCGGCTCGGCGGCGCCACCGAGGTGATCGAGAACAGCTTCAGCAGACGCTCTTGCTCGCGACGGGCCGCGGCGAGGTTGCCGGCCTTGAAGTGGTCGTGGATGAGGACGTAACCGACCGGGTCGACGTTGCCGAGGCCCGGGACGGCGCCGTCCGCGCCCATCGCCAGCGCCGCGTCGACGACGAGCTCGGAGCCGGTGAACACGGCGAAGGCGTCGAGGCCGCGTTCGCGTTTGCCCAGCAGCACCGCGCGGAACGCCGCTTCGTCGCCGCTGGAGTCCTTCAGGCCGGCGAGGACGCCGTCGGCGGCGAGGTCGAGCACCATGGCGCCGTCCAGCTTCGTGTGGACCGCCACCGGGATGTCGTAGGCGACGATCGGCAGCGACGTGCGTTCGTGCAGCAGCCGGAAGTGCCGGTCGATCTCGGCGACGTGCGTGCGCGTGTAGTACGGCGCGGTGACGACGACGGCGTCGGCCCCGGCGGCTTCGGCGGCCCGGATGTGCTCGGCGACCCGCAACGTCGTCATGTCGATACAGCCGGCCAGCACCGGGACGCGCCCGGCGACCTGCTCGACCGTCGTCTCGACGACGACCCGGCGCTGGGCGTCGGGGAGGAAGGCGACCTCGCTCGACGAGCCGAGGACGAAGATGCCGTGCACGCCGGCGTCGAGCTGGAACTCGACGTGGCGGCGCAGCGAGTCGGTGTCCACGCCGAAGTCGTCGGTCAACGGCGTGCACAGCGGGGGGACGATTCCGGCGAACTTCGGCATCAGGCGCTCACTCCGGCAGGGGTCTCGGGATGGATACAGCGGTAGGTGTGGCCTCCGTCGGCCGCGGCGAGCGGCGGCAGCTCGGCCGCGCACTCGACGGTGGCCTTCGGACAGCGGGTGCGGAACGGGCAGCCGCTCGGCGGGTGCGTCGCCGACGGCACCGGGCCGGTGAGCACGATCGGCTCGACCTGGTGCAGCAGGCTGGGCGTCGCCGAGAACAGGGCCCGCGTGTACGGGTGCCGGGCGGCCTCGGGCAGGTCCGCAGCCGGGGCTTCTTCGACGACGCGGCCGAGGTACATCGTGACGATCCGGTCGCTCATCTTCTTGACCGTCTGGATGTCGTGGGAGACGAACACCATCGCCAGCCCGAGCTGTTCGCGCAGGTCGAGCAGCAGGTTGAGGATCTGCGCGCGCACCGAGACGTCGAGGGCGGACGTCGGCTCGTCGGCGACCAGCAGCGCCGGTCCCAACGCCAGCGCCCGGGCGATGGCGACGCGCTGGCGCTGGCCACCGGAGAGCTGGCCCGGCACCGCGTCGGCGACGCTGTCGGGCAGGCCGACCAGCGTCATCAGCTCGCGGACGCGGTCGTCCCGCTCGTCCGGCGTGCCCACGCGGTGGACGTCGAGGGGGTCGCGGATGATCTTGGCGACGGCCAGCCGGCGGTTGAGCGCGGTCGACGGGTCTTGGAAGACCATGCCGACCTCGCGGCCGAAGCCGCGGTCCAGGGGCTTGCCGCGGAACCGCACGGTGCCCGCGGTGGGGCGCTGCAGGCCGACGATCACCTTGGCCAGCGTCGACTTGCCGCAGCCGGACTCGCCGACGACGCCGACGGTCTCGCCCGGGTTCACGACGAGGTGGGCGTCGGTCAAGGCGTAGACGTTGTCGTGGCCGAACAGGTTCGCCCCGCGGATCTGGTGGACGACGTGGACGCCGTCGAGCTCCAGCAGGTTCACGCCGTCGCCTCCTTCTCGCGGGCGAGGTCGACCGCCGGGAAGTGGCAGGCGACCAGGTGGTCGACCGGCTCGCCGAAGCGGACCGGCGGTTCGTCGTGGCACTTGCCGCGGGCCGCCGGGCAGCGGCCGGCGAACCGGCAGCCCGCCGGGAACTCGGCCGGGGCCGGGACGACGCCCTTGATCTGGGTCAGCCGGGCCTCGTTCTCCTCCAGCGACAGCACCGCGCTGAGCAGGCCGCGGGTGTAGTGGTGCCGCGGCGAGCCGATGACCTGCGCGGTGCCGCCCAGTTCGGCGACCTGGCCGCCGTACATCACGACGACGCGGTCGGCGATCTCGGAGACCAGCGCGAGGTTGTGCGACACCAGGATCAGCGCGAAGCCGAGTTCCTCCTGCAGCCGCAGCAGCAGCACCATGATCTGGGCCTGCACGGTGACGTCGAGCGCGGTGGTCGGCTCGTCGGCGACGATCAGCTTCGGGTCGCGCGAGAGCGCCATCGCGATCAGCACGCGTTGCCGCTGCCCGCCGGACAGCTCGTGCGGGTAGGCGCGCAGCGTCCGCCCCGGGTCGAGGTTGACCAGGTCGAGCAGCTCGGCCGGGGTGCGGGTGCCGCCGCGGCGGGTGAACTGCTTGAGCTGGGCGCGGATGGTCATCGCCGGGTTGAGCGAGCTGAGCGCGTCCTGGTAGATCATCGCGATGTCGTGGCCCAGGTGCCGGCGGCGCTCGCCGGGGCGCAGCGCGAGGAGGTCACGCTGGGCGAACCGGATCTTGCCGCTCACCGTGGCCGTCGGCGGCTGGAGGCCGAGGATCGACAGCGACGTCAGCGACTTGCCGCAGCCGGACTCGCCGATCAGGCCGAGCACCTCGCCCGCGCGGACGCTGAACGAGACGCCGTCGACGACGTTGACGCCATCGTGGCGGCCGGGGAACGCGATCGCCAGCCGGTCCACCTCGAGGACCGTCTCGCGGTCGTCCAGCGAGCGGGCGGTGCGGGCGAGCCGCTCCCCCGCTTCCCGCAGCCCGGCGATCGGCAGGACGGGCGCGGTGTCGGCGTCTTCGCGCGCGGCGACGGCCTTGGCCACGGCACCGGCCCGGGCCGCGCGGGCCGATGGCGCGGCCCACGCGTCCGAGACGCGCTCGGACAGGACGTTCAGCGCCAGCACGGTGATCAGGATCAGCAGGCCGGGGAAGAGCGTCGCCCACCAGCCGCCGGTCAGCACCAGGTCCTTGCCGTCGGCCAGGACCGAGCCCCACGACGGGTCCGGCGGCTGGATGCCGGCACCGATGAACGACAGGGACGCCTCGAAGACGATCGCGTCGGCCACCGTCACCGTGCAGAACACCAGGACCGGCGCCGCGCAGTTGACGGCGACGTGCCGGGTCAGCACGTAGAACCGGCGCGCCCCGATGACGCTTTCGGCCGCGACGTAGTCCTCGCCGTACTGCGCGAGGACGTTCGCCCGGACGACGCGCGCCACCGGGGGCGTGTTGAGGAACCCGATGGCCAGGATCAGCACCAGGATCCCGTGGCCGAACACCGCCACCAGGACCGCGGCCAGCGCGATGCCGGGGAACGCCATGATGATGTCGAGCACGCGCATCACCACGGCGTCCACCCGGGCGCCCGACGTCGCGGCGAACGCCCCGATCGTCGCGCCGGACACGAGTGCGAGCGCCACAGCCCCCAGGCCGATGGCGAGCGACCAGCGTGTCCCCGCGACCAGCCGGGAGAAGATGTCCCGGCCCGACTGGTCGGTCCCGAACCAGTGCGCGGCGCTCGGGCCGCCGGTGTCGGTGCTCAGCGCGTCCGGGTTGTGCGTCGCGACGAGCGTGCCGACGACGGCGACGAGCAGCAGGACGCCGAGCACCGCGAGCGCGGGCCAGGACCGGCGCGTCACGAGTGGCTCCGCAGCCGCGGGTTGGCCATCAGGTAGAGGACGTCGACGATCAGGTTGACCAGCACGAACCCGATCGCGATGGTGATCACGAAGCCCTGGACCTTGGCGGTGTCGCCGTCCTTGACGGCCTGGATCATGTTCTGCCCCATTCCCGGCAGCGCGAACATCGTCTCGATGACGACCGCGCCGCCCAGCAGGTAGCCGACCCGCAGGCCGAGGACGGTCAGCGGGGTGACCAGCGCGTTGCGCAGCACGTTGCGGCCGACCACGACGACCGGCGGCAGCCCGCCGCCGCGCGCGGTCCGGACGTAGTCCTTGTCCAGCTCCTCGACCATCGACGTCCGGATCACGCGCGTGAGCTGCGCCGCGACCGGCAGCGCGAGGGAGACCGCGGGCAGCGTCAGCGAGTTCAGCCAGCCGCCGAGGGAGTCGGCCGGGCTGACGTACCCGCTGGTCGGGAAGAGGCCGCGGTCGACGGCCAGCCACTGCACCAGCAGCAGCGCCACCCAGAACGCCGGGGCCGCGACGCCGGCCAGCGTGACCACCCGGACCACCTTGTCCGGCCAGCGGTCGCGGTACAGCGCCGACGTCACCCCGAGCACGAGCGACACCACCAGCGCGATGACCAGGCCGAGCAGGGTCAGCTGCACGGTCAGCGGCAGCGCGGTGGCGATGGTCTCACCGACCGGCTGCTTGGTGATCACGCTGGTGCCGAAGTCGCCCTGGACCAGGTGCCAGACGAAGTGGACGTACTGCAGTGGCAGCGGGTCGAGCAGGCCGTTGTCCAGCCGGAACCGCTGCAGCTGCTCGGCGGTGGCGTTGGCGCCGTCGAAGGCGGCGAGCGCCGGGTCGGTCGGCGCGAACCGCATCACGACGAAGACGAACAGGATCACGCCCAGCAGCAGCGGGATCAGGGCGAGGACGCGGCTCAGCAGCATCCGCACGACGACGACCACGGGGGCTCTCCTCGCTCAGGCCGGCTTGGCCTGGTTCAGGTAGATGCCCGGATAGCCCTGGGCGTGCACGCCGGTGATCGCCTTCGGGTCCCACGCGGTCCCGAGCTGGGTGAACACCACCGGGTAGATGACGGCCTGCTCCGAGATCTCGTCGAGCAGCTGCTTGTTCAGGCTCGTGCGTTTCGCCTCGTCCGTCTCCGCCGCGGCCTTGTCCTGCAGGCCCAGCAGCGCCTGGGCGTCGGCGCCGGTCCAGCGCGCGTACTTCGACGTCAGGATGGACTTCGCGTCGTAGTAGTAGCGGATCATCAGGTCGGGGTCGTTGCCGAACTGCATCGGGTTGTTGGTCGAGGCGACGACCTGGAAGTCGGTGCCCGCGTCCAGCTTCGAGAAGAGCGCTTTGGTGTCCTGGGCGTCCAAAGTGGTCTGGACGCCGATCGCGTCCCAGCTCTCCTTGATCACCTTGACGCAGTCGGCGACCAGCGAGGTGTTCGTCGTGGACAGCGTGATCTTCAGCCCGGTCGCGCCCGCCTGCTGCAGCAGCGACTTCGCCTTGCCGGGGTTGTAGGCGAAGTCCTGCGCCGCGGGCTGCGAGGACGGGAGCTTCGGGTTGATGAACGACGTCCCGGGCGAGCCGGCGCCCTTCAAGCCGATCTCGACCATCTTCTTCTTGTCGATCGCGTAGTGCAGCGCCTGCCGCACGAGCTTGTCGTCGAACGGCGCGTGCGCGGTGTTGAACAGCAGGAAGAGGTTGTTGCCGCCGTCGGCGAACTCGACGGTCCGGCCGGCCTTGCGCAGCTGGTCGGCGTTGGCGGGCGGGATGTTCTCGGCGATCTGCGCGTCCGGCGCCGCCCCGGAGATCGCGGCGACGCGCGGCGCGGAGTCCACGATGGACTTCCACAGCATCTTGTCGTAGGCGCCCGGGCGCGGGCCGTTGTAGCCGGCGAACTTCTCGAAGCTCGTGTGCGACAGCGGGGCCTGCTCGACGATCTTGTAGGGCCCGGAGCCGACGACCTTGCCCGCCGCGGCGTCGGCCCACTTGCCGTCGTAGACGTGCTTGGGGACGATCTTGCAGCACTGGATCCGCTGCAGCGCGTACGGGAACGGGAACTTGAGGACGAACTCGACCGCGCGGTCGCCGGTCTTGCGCACTTCCTGCAGCCAGGTGGCGAAGAAGCTGTGGATCAGCACGTTCTCCTGGTCGTCGAGCGCCCGCGCGTAGGTGAACACGACGTCGTCGGCGGTCACGGGCTGCCCGTCGTGCCACGTCGCGCCGTCGCGGAGCTCGAACTTCAGGCTCGTGCCGCTCGCGTCGGCGGGCAGGGCCTTCGCCAGGCCGGGGAACGGCGCGCGGGTGATCGGGTCACCCTCCACCAGGGACTCGTAGCAGTGCAGGATCGCGGCCATCGAGAAGGCGGACGCCGTCTGCAGCGGGTCCCACGTCTGGTTGTTGCCGTAGCCGATCACGGCGGTCAGCGACCCGGTCGAGCTGCCGGTCTTGTTGGTGGACGCCGGACCGCCGCACGCGGCGAGCACGGTGGGGAACGCCAGGGCCGCGCCGGCGAAGGTGGTGTAGCGCAGCACCTGGCGGCGGCTGAGCGACGGGCTCTGGGACATCGCTGTCTCCTGCGGGCCTCGAACGGTAGGACATGGGACGTCCTATGACCGGCGTGAGCTTAGGACGAGGGCTTGTGCCGGTCAAGAGTCCCGGGACGTATGACGTAGGATGTCCTCTCACGACGCATCCGGGGAGGACAAGCAGTGGCCCGTCCGCAGCGCAGCGAAGAGATCACCAAGCGCATCATCGACCTGATCGTCGAACGGGAGCTCCCGCCGGGCGCGCCGATGCCGACCGAACTGAGCCTCATGGAGGACATCGGCGTCAGCCGCAACTCGATCCGCGAGGCGATCAAGGCCCTGCAGGCCCTGGGCATCGTCGAGATCCGCCACGGCTACGGCACGTTCGTCGGGTCGGCGGGCTCGGAGTCGCTGCAGACGTGGCTGCTGTTCCGCACGCGCGCCCGCGGCGCCACCGACGTCGGCCGCCTGCGCGACCTGCTCGAGGTCCGCGAGATGCTGGAGACGGAGCTGACCCGCCGCGTCGCCGTCGAGCACCGGCCGGAGCTGATCGACGACCTGCAGGCGTGCGTCGCCCGGATGCGCCGCAAGGGCCCGGACGCGGCGGAGGCCGACCGCGAGTTCCACGACCTGATCTGCGCGGAAGCCGGCTTCGACCTGGCGCGCGAGCTGACGGGGTTGTTCTGGGACGTCTACCGGATCGCGGAGGGCGAGCTGGGCGGCCCGGCCGCCTCGCCGACGGCCACCGCGAAACGGCACCAGGTGATCGTGGACGCCCTCCTGCTGCGCGACCCGGACGCCGCGGCGGAGGCGGTGCACCGGCACTTCGACGAGGTCCGCAAGCGCGCGAAAGCCGGACCGTACGGCGGTTTCGGCGTCGCCCGGCCGGTGCCGGCGGTCCACTCTTCCTGACTCTGGGTGGTTGAGCCGTTCGAGGTAACTTCCGGCGGGTTCGGGAACGGGGCTCAACGGTCCCGGCGACTGGCTCGTCGTAGTGGTGATCAACCACCACACGGAGGCGCCAGTGCGAAGAACTCTTTCGGTGTTCGCGGTCCTGCTCGCCGGCCAGGCGGGGCTGACCGGGCTCGCCCCGCCACCCGCGAGCGCGACGACCCACGCGGCCACCGCCACGCTCATCACCGGTGACCGGGTCACCGTCCGGACCGCTCCGGACGGCCGGGACACCTTCGACGTCCAGCCCGCCGCGGCCAAGGGGATGGCCCGCGCGCTCGTCCACCTGCGCCTCGGCGGGCGGGACTACGAGGTTCCCGGCACCGCGCTCCCCTACCTCGGGCGCGGGCTCGACCTGAGCCTGTTCGACGTCAAGGCGCTGCTGGCCGGCGGCCAGGTCGCCGAGGACGTGCCCGATTTCGGTGCTGCGCTGGCGAAGCAGTTCAAGGAGGACAACGCCCGCGGCCACTTCGGTGGGCAAGGGCTCTTCGCCGGCGGCGCGAGCTTCGCGCTCAAGGGCGCGAAGCAGCCGAAAGCGCAGCCACGGTCGGTGATGCGCACGGTTTCGGTGGACGCCAAGGACATCGGCGGAAAGCCCGCCGACACCGGGATCGCGTTCCTCTACAACACCGACGACGGCAACGTCCTGGATCCGAACGAGAACTACAACTACTTCGCCGGGGGAACCGCGAAGTTCAGCGCGCCGGACGGGAACTACAGCGCGCTCGGTGTCTTCTGGACCGCCGACGCCGACGGCAACCCGACCGAACTGCGCTTCAGCGCGCAGCCCGAGTTCGCGGTGAAGTCCGACACCACCGTCCGGGTCGACGCGAAACGCGCCACCAGCAAGCTGACCTGGGTGACCCCGCGGCCCGCGCTGCTCGACGACACCGGGTTCCTGTTCCGCCGGGCCGCGAAGACCGGGCCCGCACTGCTCGTCGACTTCGACGCCGGTCCCGGTGTGCCGATCTCGGTGTCGCCGACGGCGAAACCCGTCACCACCGGGGCGCTGCAGACGTACCCGTACAGCCGGCTCGTGTCCCCGCCCGGACCCGGCACGCCGTACGAATACGTGCTGCAGAAGGCGAGCGCCGGCACGATCCCGCAGCAGCGGTACGTGATCACGGCGAAGGACGTCGCCACGGTCGACGCCACCTACTACAGCGAGTACGCCTCGGCCGGCCTGCGGCAGCGCAGCGGCATGTTCGCCTTCGAGGACACCAGCGGCCGGCCGTCGCACCCGATCGACCTGCCGCGGCGGCAGACCGAGTACGTCTCGGCCGCGCCGGACCTCGTCTGGTTCGGCGGGTTCTCGAAGTACGTCCTGCCCGGGCCGTTCCCCGGCTGGGCCGGCGGCCAGTACGAGGCGTTCCACGGCTACCGGGGCGGCACCGCCGTCACCGAAGGCTGGAACCGGTTCCCGCTGCACCCGGCCGGTACCGTCGCCCTCGAGCCGCTGGACGACGCCACCGTCTACACCCAGCCGGCCGCGACGCGGACCGGTGACCTGCTGCGGTTCGCCATCACGCCGTTCAGCGACAACGAGCCCGGCCACACCGGGTTCGGCTACTACGGCGAGTCCCGCGACACGATCACCGGGCACTACACGCTGACCGAGGACGGCACGACGGTCGCCGAGGGCGACCCGGTCGGCGGCTTCGCGCTCAACCTGGCACAGGAGGTCGGCGCCGGGCCGTCGACGCTGGGGCTGACGCTCGACGCGGGCCGCACCGGCCCGATGTACCACCAGAGCACGGCCACCCGCACCGAGTGGACGTGGAAGTCGCAGCACGTCGACGGCGTCACCCTGCCGCAGGCGCTGTACTGCGCGCGCGGAGCCGACGGGCCGGACCGGTCCTGCGCGGTCGAGCCGTTGCTGACGCTGGGGTACGCGGTCGGCGGGCTCCGGCCGGACGGCTCCACCGCGTCCGGGCCGCAGAGTCTCGACCTCACCACCGGGCACCTGCAGTCGGCCGCCGCGAGCGCGATCACCGGGGCGACCGTGCAGTACTCGACCGACGGCACGACCTGGCAGGACGCGGCCGTCACGGCCCGCGGGAACGGCGTCTACCACGCGGATTTCGCCGCGACGACGGACACCTTCCGTGGCACGGACGTCTCGCTGCGGGTCACCGCGTCCGACGCCACCGGGGCGACCATCGCGGAGACGATCACCGCCGCCTACCACGTCTACGCGTCCTGAAGGGAGTGTCCACTGTGTCCATTCGAAAGCTAGGCGTACTGACCGCCGTGTGCGCGGCGGCGATCGCGCTGGCTCCGGCCGCGGCCGCCGCGCCCGGGCCGCGCGCGGCCTGTCCCGACGCGGGGCCGGACGTCCTGCGCTGCCTCACCACGTTCACGCCGGGGGCCACGCGCGCCCTGGCCGACGGCCCGATCGGCTGGGGTGCCGACGACCTGGCCTCGGCCTACCGGCTGCCTGCGAGCACCGGGCCCGACACGGTCGTCGGCATCTCGATCGCCTACGACGCGCCCAACCTGGAAGGCGACCTGGCCACCTACCGGGCGCAGTACGGCCTGCCGCCGTGCACCACGGCGAACGGCTGCTTCCGGAAGGTGAACCAGCAGGGCGCCGCGACGCCGTTGCCCGCGGCCGACTTCGGCTGGGCCATCGAGTCCACTTTGGACGTCTCGATGGTGTCCGCGGCGTGCCCGTCGTGCCGGATCGTCGTCGTGGAAGGCACCACCCCCGGGTTCGCCGACCTCGCCGAGACCGAGGACACCGCCGTCCGGCTGGGCGCGAAGGTGGTGTCGAACAGCTACGGCTCGCGGGAAGGCGGCGCGCAGCTGGCGTTCGCGAGCCACTACCGGCACCCGGGCGTGACGGTGGTGGCCTCCTCCGGCGACTCCGGCTTCACCGCGGCGAGCTACCCCGCGGCGCTGGCGACGACGGTCGCGGTCGGTGGGACGTCGCTGGCGAGGGACCCGGACTCCGCGCGCGGCTGGGCGGAGCAGGCGTGGGCCTACGGCGGCAGCGGCTGCTCGGCCTACATCGCGAAACCGAAGTGGCAGAAGGACACCCACTGCGGCAAGCGGACGGTCGCGGACGTCGCGGCGGTCGCCGACGACCTGGCGATCTACAACACCGACGTGGGCGGCTGGCTCCCGGTGAACGGCACCAGCGCGTCGGCGCCGTTCGTCGCCGGGCTGTACGGCCGGTCCGGCCGCGCGGGGGTCGCGCAGCCGGCCGACCTCTACGCGCGGGCGTCGCAGTTCGTCGACATCACGGCCGGGAACAACGACCCGGTGGGCGGCGGCGCGAAGTGCGGCGGCGACTACCTGTGCGTGGCCGCTCCGGGTTACGACGCTCCCACGGGCGTCGGCGTCCCGAACGGCCTCGGCGGGTTCTGACGAGGGTCATGAGGGGCACCCTCAGGGCTTTTATGTCCCTGAGGGTGCCCCTCATGGCAGGGCCGTCAGCTACAGGACCGTCAGCGGCAGAGGCCGCGTTCGATGGCCAGCAGCCCGGCTTCCGTCCGGTGCGCGCACCCGAGCTTCTTCACGACCTGCGTGACGAGGGTCCGCACCACCGGCTCCGGCAGGTCGAGCCGCGTCGCGATCTCGGCGTTCGTCAGGGCCGAGCCGATGCCGACCAGGACCTCCCGCTCGCGCTCCGACAGCAGGTCCACCCGCGCCAGCCGCTCGTCGCGGGGGCCGGACAGGCGCGTCGCCGCGGAGACCAGGCGGCGGGAGGCGTCCGGCGAGAGGACGACGTGCCCGTCGGCCGCCAGCCGGACGACCTTGATCAGCTCGTTGCGCCGGGCGGACCGCAGCAGGAACCCCGCCGCGCCGTCCCGCAGCGCGCGCAGGATCCCCGCCTCGGAGTCGAACGTGGCCAGCACGACCACCGCGGGGCGCCGGGAAACCGGACCCAGCGGCGCCAGGCGCGGGTCCAGCAGCACGACGTCGGGCAGCCGCCGCCGGAGGGTGGCCCGGGCCGTCGTCGCGTCGCCGACCGAGCCGACGACCTCGATGCCGTCCGCCTCGCCGAGGATCCCGCTCAGGCGGTCCCGCACGCCGGTGTCGCGCTCGGCCACCATGACCCGGACCGGTGGCGGTGGGAGCACCGCTCAGTCCTCGGGCTTGTCTTTGGCCCGCAGGCGGATCAGCGGCAGGTCGGTCCGCGACGCGCCGACCAGGTCACGCCCGCCCGGACCGCGCAGCCGCAGCTCCCGGAACCGCACCGACGACAGCTGCGCGGCTTCGATCGGGTAGACGTCGCCGTAGCGCTTGATCTTGTCGACCAGCTCCTTGCCGAGCAGCTCGACGAGCCCGGCGTGCCGGCTCGCGCCACCGCCGAACGGCACGTCCAGCTGCCGCCGCACCTCGGGAAACCGCTGGTCGAGCTCGACGGCCAGCTGGTGGATCGTGACGAAGGCGGGCCCGAAGTCCTCGGCCTCCGGGCCCGGCGGGATCTCCTTCAGCACCTTGACGAGTTTGTCGTCCATTCCGAGCTTGTCCCACAGGGCCATGCTGTCCTGACTTTCCGGTGATAACGGCGTCGAAGCCGCTTCGGTCTACCAGAGGACCGGCACGCGGTCCACTCCCCCGGTGACACGATTCGTCCGGACCTCCAGTTCATCCACCCCGACGGCCAGCCGCAGCCCCGGGAACCGGCGGAACAGCGAGCCGAACACCACCCGCAGCTCGGTGCGGGCGAGGCTGGCGCCGATGCAGAACCAGCCGCCGTGGGCGAAGGCGACGTGCCCGTTCGGCTTGCGCTCCGGGTCGAACGTCGCGGCGCCGGGGAACACGGACTCGTCGCGGTTGGCGGCACTGATCGACAGGACCACGGCGTCGCCGCGGGCGATCGCCGCGCCGCCGAGGTCGACGTCGTCGTGCGCGTACCGCAGGAGGCCGAGGCCGCCCGGTGCCGACATCCGGAGGATCTCCTCGACGACGCCGTGGACGCGGCCCTCGGGGTCGGCGACGAGCGCGTCGCGCTGGGCGAGGTCGGTGAGCAGGAACAACACGCCGAAGTCGATCCGGTTGGACGTCGTCTCGTGGCCGGCGAACAGCAGGCCGGCGGCGAGCCGGGCGAGGTCGTCGTCGCTGAACGCCGGGTCGTCGGCCTGGGCGCGGACCATGTCCGAGACGACGTCCTGGGTGGGGTGGCGCCGCTTCGCCGCGGCGAGCCGGCCCATGTACCCGGCGAACTCGTCGAGCGCGGCGTCGGCGCCGGTCCCGATGTCGGTGCGGCCCATCCGCTCCGAGAGCACCCGGAACGTGTCGCGGTCCTCGTACGGGACGCCGAGCAGCTCGCAGATCACCAGCACGGGCAGCGGGAACGACAGCAGCTCGTGCAGGTCGACCGGCTCGCCGGGGTGCTCGGCGCGGGCCCGGTCCATCGCGTCGAAGCAGCCGTCGGCCAGCTCCTGGACGTGGCCGGCCAGCCGTCGCATCCGGTTGGCGGAGAACGACGGGACCAGCATCTTCCGCATCCGCGCGTGCTCGGCGTGCTCGGTGTCGTGGTCACCCTGCGGCCGGCTGAGGATCGCCGCGTCCGACAGCGACGACGCCTCTTCCGGCGCGGGGTGCGAGCGGCCGAACCGCGGGTCCGACAGCACGGTCCGCACCTGGTCGAAGCCGGTGACGAGCCACGCCGGGTCACCCACCGGCGTCGTCACGCGCACCACCGGCCCCTCGCGCCGCAGCACGTCGTAGAGCGGAGCGATCTCCAGGACGTTCGGCCGCGCGAACGGCAGGCGCGGGGTGTCCGTGGTCGCGGTCATCGAGAGTCCTCCCGGGTGCGCGGCCGAGGGCAACGACAGTCAGGCCGGCGACGGCCGCTCCCCCGGTCCCAAGATCCACGGTACCCAGCCGGGCGGGCGCCCCGCAGATTCGTTGCCCGTCCGGGCTAACCGACCCGCACGAACACGACTTTCCCGGCAGGCGCCCGGCTACTGGACCCACGTGGCGGCCGGAGTCGCGCGTCGAGAGTTGTTCGACGTTGGAACGGGCCCACCAGTCGAAGCCGCTGTCAACGAACTTCGGCCCACGAGGTCAGAGCAGCTTCCAGGCCTGGGTCAGGGTGTCGCGCAGGATCTGCTCCATCTCGTCGAACTGGCGCTGGTCGCAGATCAGCGGGGGCGACAGCTGCACGACCGGCTCGGCGCGGTCGTCGGCGCGGCAGTACAGGCCGGCCTCGAACAGCGCGTCCGACAGGAAACCGCGCAGCACTCGCTCGGATTCCGCCGCGCTGAAGGTCTCCTTGGTCGCCTTGTCCTTGACCAGCTCGATGCCGTAGAAGAACCCCGCGCCGCGGACGTCGCCGACGATCGGCAGGTCGGTCAGCTTGTCCAAAGTGGACCGGAACGCGGACTCGTTCGCCAGCACGTGGCCGTAGAGGTCCTCGCGCTCCATCAGGTCGAGGTTGGCCAGCGCCACCGCGCAGGACACCGGGTGCCCGCCGTAGGTCGAGCCGTGCATGAACGTCGTGGCCCCGCGGGTGAACGGGTCCATCAGCCGCTCGCTCGCGAGCACCGCGCCCAGCGGCGCGTACCCGGACGTCAGGCCCTTCGCCGTCGTGATGATGTCCGGCTGGTAGCCGTAGCGCTTGGCGGCGAAGTCGTACCCGACCCGGCCGAACGCGCAGATCACCTCGTCCGACACCAGCAGGACGTCGTGCTTGTCGCAGATTTCGCGGACGCGCTCGAAGTAGCCGGGCGGCGGGACGAAGCAGCCGCCGGTGTTCTGCACCGGCTCGAGGAACACGGCGGCGACGGTGTCCGCGCCCTCGAACTCGATGGCCTGCTCGATCTGGTCGGCGGCCCAGCGGCCGTAGGCGGCGTAGTCGTCGGCGTGCTCGGTGGCGCGGTAGAAGTTCGTGTTGGGCACGCGCATCGTGCTCGGCACCAGCGGCTCGAAGTCGGCCTTGGCGCCGGGGATGCCGGTGATCGACAGCGCGCCCTGTGAGGTGCCGTGGTAGGCCAGCGCGCGGCTGATCACCTTGTGCTTGGTGGGTTTCCCGACGAGCTTGAAGTACTGCTTGGCCAGCTTCCACGCCGTCTCGACCGACTCGCCGCCGCTCACGGTGAAGAACACGCGGTTGAGATCGCCGGGCGACGCGGCGGCCAGCCGCTCGGCCAGCTCGATCGCCGACGGGTGCGCGTGACCCCAGAGCGGGAAGTACGCGAGCTGCTTCGTCTGACGCGCGGCGGCTTCGGCGAGCTCCTCGCGGCCGTGGCCGACCTGGACCGCGAACAGCCCGGCGAGCCCGTCCAGGTACCGCTTCCCGCGGGCGTCCCAGATGTAGGCGCCTTCGCCGCGCACGATCACCGGGACGTCGGTGGTGTCGTAGGCGGAGTGGCGGGTGAAGTGCATCCAGAGGTTGCTGCGGGCGGACCGGGCGAGGGCCGCGGCGTCGACGGTGGCGGCCGGGTCGGCGGTTGTGGTCATGGCTCGGTTATCGCACGCGCCATCGACGTTGCGCAAGCGATCCGGTCGCCGTCACCATCATCAACAACTAATTATCGACCGAAGGAGCGATCTTGCCTTCGGATTTAGTCGTCACGGTCAGCGAGTGCCCCACTGGTAGGTCTGTTTCCGCAGCTTGAGGTAGACCATCGCCTCCGCGTGCCGGACGCCCGGCAGCGCGCGGATGCGCGTCGAGATCAGCTCGAGCAGGGCTTCGTCGTCGGCGCAGACGGCCTCGCAGAGCACGTCGTAGCGCCCGGCGCAGAGGATCACGTAGGCGATTTCGTCCATCTCGGCCAGCGCGTCGCCGACCGGTTCGAGCGGACCGTCGACGGTGATCGCGATCATCGCCTGCCGGAACAGCCCGACCTGCAACGGATCCGAGACGGCGACGATCTGGATGACGCCGGAGTCCGACAGCCGCTGCACCCGCTGGCGCACCGCGGCCTCGGACAGGCCGACGGCCTTGCCGATGGTCGCGTACGCGCGCCGGCCGTCCTCCTGCAGTTGCGCGATGATCTGCCGCGAGATGTCGTCGAGCACCGGCGGCGCCGGCCGGCTGGGGGTGTCCTGGCTGCTCACGCCCGGGATCATCCCTGACGCGGGCGACGCGAGGCAAACCCGGCGATTCGATCACGGATGGTCACCGGATACGAAGGCGTTGACGATCACAGACAACGGATTTAGTCGAATTCGTGGCGTTGACAACACCGAATCAGTGCTGTTCCATCCGTCGCACCTTGCCCCGGCCGGAGGGAACGCCGATGCCCCGCACCCCTGTCCCGCCCAGCACCGCGACGGCCACCGCCCCCGCCGGACCCCGCACACTCACCCGCTCCATCGGCGTCGGCGGCGGCACGCTGCTCACGCTCAGCTGCGTGACGCCGGCGTCGTCCCTGTTCGTCCTGGTGCCCCCGCTGTTCGGCGACCTCGGCACCGGCACCGCGCTCACCATCACCCTCGCCGTGCTGCTCTGCGTCGGCGTCGCCTTTTGCTACTCCGAGCTGGGCACCCTGGTCCCGAGCGCGGGCGGTGAATACGCCATGGTGACCACCGTCGCGAACCGGTTCGCCGGCTGGCTGACGTTCATGCTGTCGGTGATCGTCATCCTCGTCGTGCCGCCGATCATCGCCATCGGCGTCGCGGACTACCTCGCCGCGGCCGTCGCCATCGACCCGTCGGTGGCCGGCGCGATCGTGATGCTGGCGGCGACCGTGATGGGTCTGCTCAACCTGCGTTCCAACGCCTGGATCACCGGGATCTTCCTGGTCATCGAACTGGTCGCCATCTTCGTCGTAGCGCTGCTCGGCTTCACGCACACCTCACAGAGCCCGGCCGTGCTGGTCAAGCCGAGCCTCGGCACCGGCGGGATCGGGCCGATCGCGGTGATCGCCGGGCTCGCCGTCGCGCTGTTCGTCGTGCAGGGCTTCAGCACGGCCGTCTACCTCGCCGAGGAGATGCGGGAGCCGCGCCGGACCGTCGTCCGGACGGTGTTCTGGACGCTCGGCGTCAGCGCGCTGGTCATCCTGGTGCCGGTCGTCGCGATCACCCTCGCCGTGCCGGACGCCGCGGCGCTCGCCGGGCTCGACCTGACCGCGCTCGTCACGAGCTGGAGCAGCTCGGGCGTCGGCGTCGCGATCAGCCTGTGCATCGCGGCGGCGATCGTGAACGCCGTGATCGTCATGGTCATCCAGAACTCGCGGGTGCTGTTCGCCTCGGCCCGCGACCGGGCGTGGCCGGAGCCGGTGAACCGTGCGATGAGCGTGGTCGGGCGCCGGTACCGCTCGCCGTGGGTGGCGACGCTGGTGACCGGGCTGTCCGAGGCCGTCCTGTGCTTCGTGCCGGTGGACACGCTCAACGGCGTCACCGGGGTCGCCGTCGTCGCGCTCTACCTCAGCGTCGCGGCCGCCGCGCTCGGCGCCCGCCGGGCGGCGCACCGGAAGCCGCACGTGTGGCGGATGCCGGCGTGGCCGGTCGTGCCGGTGCTCGCCGTCGCCGCACTGGTCTACATCCTGGTCGAGCAGAGCGCCCTCGACCTGGGCATCACGGCCGGGGTGCTGCTGGTGGCGGCGCTGTACTGGTGGGGCTACCTGCGCCGGCGTCCGGAACGGTGGGTCGTGACGGTGCCGCGGGACTAGGCCTTCGGGCCGCCGCCACGCAGGAAGCGCAGCCCGACGACGATCACGGCGAGCAGGCCGACGACGGCGACCACGATCCAGACCCAGCCGGGGAAACTGCTGGTGTCCACGCCGACGACAGGGGTCTGCGAGGTGGGCGCGGCCTCGGTGATCGCCGCGCGTGTCGCCGGCGCCGCGGTAGCCGCGGCCGTGAGGGTGAAGTGGAGAGTGCCGGTGACGTTGTCGCCGTCCTTCGCGATGACCTTCCAGGTCAGCGTGTAGGCCTGGGCGGGCCCTGCGGGCGTCACCGGCGCCGTCACGACGTTCCCGGCCGCCACCGGGGTGCTGACCGGCCAGGCGGTGCCGTCGCGGCCGGTGATCTTCACGGCGTCCGGCGGCAGCGTGACCGGCTCCTCGAACGTGAGCTGGACCTGCGACGGCGCCTCGGCCAGCGACGCGCCTTCCGCGGGCGAGCTCGACGTCAGCTCGGTGTGGGCCGACGCCGGCGGCGTGCACAGCAGGAGTACGGCGGCGGAGGCGAACACAGCGGTCAGGGCGCGGCGGATCATTCGGACATCCTGCCCTATCCGGTTCGTGCACTGTTCGTGTCCACCTGTGCAGCGGTGGGGGTGTCGCTGGTCTCCGGGCCGCCCATTGGTCAAAATGGGCGCCTGGGTGGCGTAGGGAAGGACCTCCATGGCGACAGTGCGCGACGAGGCCGACGCGCGGCGGCAGCTGCGCGCGCAGCAGCGGCAGGAGAAGCAGGACCAGCACGAACCGCGGGAGAAGGCCTCGACCGTCGCGAAGCCGGAAGGCGTCGGCTCGGCCACGCTCGTCGCCGACGGCGGTGACGTGCTCGCGCTGGACTACGCCGAGATCGCCGCCGCGCAGAAGGCCCTCGACGAGCGGTACCAGGAGGTCGCCCGCTACCTCGGCAACGCCCAGGACCTGGGCACCCCGCTCGCCGACGGCAAGGGGCCGGTCTCGCACTGGATGCGCGCGTCGTTCGGGCTGCGCGGGGGCGCCGAGGCCGGTGGCGTGCAGACGGCGTTGCTGTCCTACCTGACCGAACTGGCTTCGCTGCGGCAGGCGCTCGACACCGTCGCCGCTTCGCACCGCCGCAACGACGAAGAAGCCGCAGCCACGCTGGCGGCGAGCGCGGGGGCGCAGGATGCCTGACTACCACTCCACGAACCACGAGCCGACGAAACGCGAGAAGGCGAAGGCGCGGCGCGTCCGCCGGGAGAAGATCGCGAACCGGCAAGAGGACACCTTCGGGCGGATCAACTGGGACAGCTACGACCACCGCGAGATGTGGGACATGGTCCAGTCGGCCGACCCGCCGAAGCTCGGCGAGCAGGCGCACCGGTGGGCCGAGCTCGCCAAGGGCGTCGACACCGCCACCGGCGACGTCCACGCGACGGTGCAGAAGCTGCTGCTGTCGTGGCGGGGGCCGTCTGCCGCGCAGGCCGCGGACTCGATCCAGAAGCTGACGGGCTGGGCCGCGACGGCGGGCGAGAACGCCCGGAGCATCGGCGACGGCCTCGACACCTACACCTCGGCGATCGGCGAGGCCCGGCGGAAGATGCCGGAGCCGGTGCACTACTGGGCCGAGCGGTGGTTCCAGGAGGGCTACGCGGTCAAGCGGCTGGACGGCCCCGAGGGCACGTACATGCTGAACGACCTGCTGGACGACAAGCTCCCCACGAAGAAGCAGGCCGACGACGCGAAGGCCGAAGCCGTGCGCGTGATGGAGCAGTACGAAGGGGCGAGCCACGAGGTCCGGCACCGCCTCCCGCCGGCGTTCGACGCCGCGCCGCAGGTGAGCGCGAACGGTGAGAACCCGGTGGCACCACGCGTGCCTCCCGCGCCCACGCCTTCGCCTTTGCCTTCACCCACGCCGTCGCTGTCGCCGTCTCCTACGCCTTCGCCCGGCCCGGACCGCGGCTCCGGCGGCCTGCCGGACGACTCGACGACGACCGCGGGTGTGCTGCCGGGCACGCTCACCGGATCCGTGCCCGGCGGGGTCGCCGGACTGCCCGGGCTTTCCGGTCTCGACGGCGTGATCGGTGCGGGTGGCCCCGGTTCCGGCTCGGTCCCCGGCTTCGCGGGCATGCCGGGCCTGACGGGCAGCGGCGCCGGTGCCGGTGCGGGCGCCGGTGGACTCGGCGAGGGCGAACGGGCGGGCACGGGCCGGTTCGGTGCCGGGACGTCCGGCTTCGGCCCCGGCGCGACCGGCGGCCGCGGCTCGGCGGGCGGCTACGGCATGTACCCGCCCGGCCAGAGCGGCGCACGGGGCGAGGACGACACGGAACACCGCGACAAGTACGCCGACGGCTACGACCTGCTGGACGACCTGCCCCCGGCCTATCCCCCGGTGTTCGGCGAATGACCGGGTTCCACGCCGACCCGGCCGCCCTAGACGCCTTGGCGGTGCACCTGGAGGACACGGCCGACGAGTTCGCGGCAGCGTCGGCCGACCTCGAGGCGACGGCAAGCGGCGACCTCGGCCCCCCGGCGGTCGCGGCCGCACTCACCGCGCTGACCGGCGAGTGGTCAGGAAGGATACGAGCCGTGGGAACGGACTACGCGGCAACGGCGGACAGCGTCCACGCGGCGGCGAAGGCCTTCCGCGGCGCGGACGCGAGCGCGGCGGAAGCACTGGGCCGCATCACCGCACAGCCGGGCTCGGACGACCCCGGCCAGATCGCGGCGCACCCCCTCCGGCCCACCGACGCCGATCAGGCCACCGCCACCGCCTCAGGCCAAACCACGACACAACCACCCTGGCCCGCCGAACCCGACCAGACCCTCTCCACCGACCCAGGCCAGACCACCGCGCAGCCCCACCAGCCGGCCGACGCCGGCCGGCCCCTCGGCGACAACCTCGGCCAAACCCCCACCCGGCGCACCGACCCCGGCAGCGCCCACCGGTTCGGCCCGGCCGTTTTCGGCGATTCCGGCCGTGCCGATGGCTGAGTTCCGGGGTCTCGGCTTCGACCCTGTCCCCGGCAGCGCGGACGCCGTCGCCGAAGCGGCCCGCCGCTGTGTCGCGGCCGCCGCGAAGCTCGGCGACGCTCCCACCCCCGGCGAGATCCCCGAGTGGGCCGGCCGGTCCGCGCAGGCCCTCGCCGACCGCGCCGGGCGCACCCGCGCGGGCCTCGCCGCCGTGCCCGAAGCACTCCGCGAGGCCGCCGCCGTCCTCGACGACTGGGCCGGTGTCCTCGCGGCCCACCGACGTCAGGCCGAGGATCTCGACCACCGGGCCGGCACCGCCCGGCGCGTGGTCGTCGACGCCCAGGACGACGTCGAACGCGCCGAGACGACCGTCCAGTTCTCCCCCGGCGCGGAAGGCGAGCTGACCGCGGCGCGCAGCCGGCTCACGGCCGCGCAACGGGACCTCGACCGCTTGCTGGACCAGGCCCGCGACCTCGAACGCGTCCACAGCACCGAAGCGGCCCGCGTCGCCGAACGGCTGCGGTCCCTCGGCGACGGCGCCCCGCTGCCCAGCGCACCGGATTTCCGTGGCCTGGCAACACAACTCGACACGTTCTCCCAAGCCGGCCGCGATCTGGGCGTCACCGTCGCGCGGACGCCCGTCGCGC
This sequence comes from Amycolatopsis sp. NBC_01307, assembly GCF_035975215.1. Classification (NCBI taxonomy): domain Bacteria; kingdom Bacillati; phylum Actinomycetota; class Actinomycetes; order Pseudonocardiales; family Pseudonocardiaceae; genus Amycolatopsis; species Amycolatopsis sp. NBC_01307. The sequence continues at coordinate 4,235,577 of NZ_CP108403.1, forward strand.
CGGTCACGCCGCCCGCCGGCGCCGTCGGCGCGTTCACCGCGGCACTGGGTGGCCGGTGAAACTGCCCGCCGTGCCGGGGATCAGCCCGGTGAGCCTGGCCTCGGTCGAGCGCACGACCGCCGAGCTGCACGCGCTGATGGTGCGGCTGCGCGGCCCCGACGCCGCCCGCGACCTGGGCCTGGAAGCCGCGGCCGTGCAGTCCGCCGAGATCGCCCACGAGCAGCGGGCGGGCCTGCTGGCGCTGGTCGAGCACCGCGACGCCGATCCCGCGTTGCTCATCGCCGGCGTCGTCGCGGTCGACGGCCCGCTCGACGAGACCGCCGCCGCGGACCTCGGCCACTTCGTCGCCGACAAGACGCCGGGCATCCGCGAGGTCAGCAGCGCCCGCACCGGCCGCGGCTACCCGGTGGTGATCGTCGAGCGGATCGGCCTGTCGGGCGCGCAGCTGCAGGCCGTCGTGCTCGACCCGGACCGCCCGCGCGCGGCCGTGTTCACCCTGCACTCCCCCGGCGGCCGCGGCTGGCTGGAGGTCGCGGGCCTGGCCGGGACGCTGGTCGCGGGCGTCGACCTGACCCCGGCCGAACCCCGCGCGGGTGCCGCCAGAAGTGCGAGACGCTGATGCGTCAGCCCCGCAGCGCCTGCTCCCGGAACTCGCGCGGCGTCCGCCCGGTGGCGCGGCGGAACGTCCGCGAGAAGTGCGGGGCGCTGATGAACCCGCAGTCGCGCGCGATCTCCGCGATCCCGCGGCCCGCCTTCGCCGGGTCGGCCAGCAGCACCTTGGCCCGCTCGATCCGCAGCCCCTTCAGCCGCTCCGAGACGCCTTGGCCGTCGTCGAACAGCTGGTACAGCCGCCGTCGCGAGATGTACAGCGCTTCGGCGATCCGGTCCGCGCTCAGCGACTGTTCGCCCAGGTGGGCGCGCATGTACTCCACCGCTTCGCGCCTTCGCGCGGCGAGCGCGTCGACGCGGTCCAGCTCGACGCGAAGCGCGCTTCGCAGCACCAGTTCGGCGAGGCCGAGCAGGTGGTGGGCCAGGCCGTGCGGGTCCAGCCGCGGGCCCGCCGCCAGGACGTGCGCGACCGCGCCGGCGAACAGCGACCGCAGCGGCGCGGCCACCTCGACGGGCCGGAACATCAGCGGCCGCAGCTCGGCGAACGAGATGGACAGCTTCGCCGCCGCGACGGTCAGCATCACGACGCCGGACGGCTGCAGGTGCAGCGTCGCGTCGGCGAACGTCAGCTTCGCGCCGGACTCGGCGACGGCGCGCGGGACCGGGCAGCGCAGCAGCAGCTGGACGCTCTCGGGCGCGGCCGGGCCGCCGAGGATGGCCGCGCGGGCGGCCGCGGCGCCCGAAGCGCGGACGACGAGGTACCCGGTCGCGGGTACGTCGACTGAGTGCGGCTCGGCCATCGGCACCATCGTGCCCGACGGCGGCCGCATCCCACGGGAAGGGGGACCATGGCGCGGCGCACCGCGACGGCGGCGGGAGTGATCCTGTCGCATCTGGAGTTCGATCTCCTCTGGGAGGACCTGGGGCCGGGCGGGCCGCCGCCGTACCCGTTCGACGTGCCGGCGCACGGCGCCACCCACGCCGAGCGCGACGACCTGGGCGTGCGCGTCTTCGCCGGGCTCACCGAGGCCGGTCTCACCGACGGCGACGCCGTCGACCCGGGGCTGGCGGACCTGTTCGTGCTGCTCGGGGCGCCCGCGCTGAGCGTGGACGCGCTGGTGCTCGGCGAGGCGCCGTGGCGGCTGCTGGCCGCCGTCCGGGGCCCGGCCGGGGTGCTGGCCGTGCTGGACGAGCGGGACCTGGTGCTGGAGCCGATGCGCGCCGCCGACCTGGTCCCGGCGGTGACGCGCATGCTCGGTGCGCTGCCCCCGGGCCCCGGCGAGCAGCTCCGGCTGCCGCGCGCGGCGTACGCGGCGGCGATGGACGCGTACGCGCAGTCCGGGTACGACGCGTTCGAGCGGACCCTGGGCGCCGCCGGGATCACCGGCCGGTCGATCCGTCCACTCGCGACACTCGTGACGGCGGAGCGTTACGCCGCGGGCCAGCTCGCCGCGACCGGCCCGGCCGGCCGCACGCCGGTGCTGGCCTGGTTCGACACGGCGGCGGGCCGCTACGCCGTCACACCGGAGAACGTCGGCGGCGAGCCCTGGGTGATGGTGACCCCCGCGGACGACGCCTGGTTCGCCGACCGCGTCACCCGCCTGACCGACGACGCCCGCTAGCGTCCTGCCGCGGCTCGTCGTGAGTGGTAATGAGGGTTCTAACCCGAATTACCACTCACGACCGTCAGGTGGCCCAGGTCGCCGGGGCGAACGCGTCGTCCTCCCGGTCCAGCCGCGCCAGCCGGACGGGGCGCGTTTCCGGGCCCCACACGCGCTCGGCGAGCAGCGAGGACTCCGGCAGCAGCTCGCCCAGCACCTCCCGCCCCTGCCGCAGCGCGTCGGTCGCGGCCTCGGCCGCCAGGCGCTTCACCACGGCCGCCAGCTCTCCCGGTGAGCGGTTCACCGCCCACCGGTCGAACCGGAGGTCCACCAGGGACCCGTGCAGGTCCACCGTCAGCGAGACGCCGTCGGCGGCCGCGGCGGCGCGGATCAGGGCCAGCCGGGCGCCGTAGCCCGGGTCGGGCGCCGCGAAGGCGTCGTCGGCCAGTTCCACGGCCGTGCGCTCGGCGCTCACTGGGCTCGCCAGCTCTCGGGCGTCGTCTCTTCCGCCGGCTCCCCGGGCACGCTCAGGCCGAGCGCGTCCAGGTCGCCTTCCGGCAGGGTGTGCCACAGCGACGCCGTCGCGCGGGCCGACGCCGCCGCGGTGAGCAGCAGGATGCGGCGGGCCAGTTCGTCCGGCTCGAGGCGGAGCGCCGACGCCTCCAGCGTCAGCTCCTGCAGCGCGCCGCCGGGCGCGACCTCGACGGCGACCGTCCGATCGGCGGCTTTTCCGGTGATCACGGGTGGACCCCTCCGTAGAACGTCGACGACGAGAGCGTGTGCGTGTTGCGGCGGACCGCGTCCCCGGAGTTGCCTTCGATCATCGTGACCTTGTCGCCTTCGACCTTCTCGACGATGCCGATGTGCGTGCTCGTCGACGTGTTCTGCGGGCCGGTGCCGAAGATCAGCACGTCACCAGGACGCGCGTCGTGCAGCGAGTTCTTGCCGTACGCGTGCCCGTTCTCCTGGCCCCAGTGGTAGACGTCGCCGCTGAAGGGCAGGATCGGGATCTTCACCCCGGCCTTGCGCCACATCGCCGTCGCGAACGACGAGCACCACGCGGCGGTCGGCCCGTACGGGTTCTTGTTGCTGCCCGGCGGGTTCTCGCGGACGCCCATCTGCATGCGCGCCGCGTGCACGACGTCCTTGCCCTTGGCGGACGCCTTGCTCGTGCCGCCACCGTGGGGCTTCTTGGCGTGCGTGGCCTCGGTTTTCGCCACGGCCTTGTCCATGACGCCGTCGTGCGTCAGGTCCTTCTGCAACGCGCGCAGCTTCTTCGCCGCCGCCTTGAGTTCGGCGTCGACGTGCCGCAGGGTCGACGCCGACTGCCGCGTGTAGTGCGGCGCGAGGTCGGCGGCGTGCCCGACGGCCCGCATCAGCGCGGCCTGCGTCCCGGCGGTGGTGCCGGCGTCGAGGACCTGCTTGGCCTTGGTGGTGTACTCGTCGACGAGCCGCTGCACGGCCGTGTGCCCGCTGTCCACTGTGGACGCGATGTGCGCGACGATCTTCTCGGCCGCCGCCCCCGCGGTGCCGGTCACCTTCAGCTCCTTCGTCAGCTTCGCGCTGTTGTGCTTGAAGCCGTCGGAGCCGTGGCCGTCCCAGTGACCCAGGACGGTGGTGCTTTCCTTGTGGTAGGCGGCGTGCTGGTCGTCCAGCGACGACGCCACCCGGTTGAGCGCGTACTCGGCGCGGACGGCGTCCTCCGCCTTCCCGGCGAGCTTGTTGCGGTGCGCGATGAGGTCCTTCGCGAACGAGTGCGCGAGCGCGGTCGTGTCCATGTCAGCTCCGTCGGGCGTGTTCGTCGAGGGCGGCGGCGGTGGCCGTCTCGTGGTCGCGGTAGGACTTGGCGGCCTTCTGCGCGGCGGTGGCCAGCCCGGTGGCGTGCGTGCCGACGCCCTTGACCTGCTTCTGCAGCGCCAGCCCGAAGCCGGCGAGCGCGTCGGCGAACCCGGACTCCTTGCCGATCTTGCCGAAGCTGTCCCCGGCGATGTCCCGGACGTCGCCCAGGTGCCCGGCCGCGCCGCCGAGGGCGTCGGAGACGCCGTGGGTGCGCTTGACGTAGGCGTGCAGCACGGTGTCGTCGACCCGGAGCGCACCACTCTGCGTGCTCCCGGACTGCGCGTGAGACGGCTTGCCGTGGTGCTTCGTGACGTCCTGGGCGGCCTTGCGCGCCGCGGTCAGGTGGTCTTTGTAGGCGCCGTTCGTGTACGTCGACCAGGGCGTGAAGTCCTTGCCGTCGCTGGAGATGTCCTTCGCGACCCGCGCGTTGGTGTCCGGGTCGAACAGCGCGTCGTTCGACTTCAGGTGGTACTGGTGGCGCCGGTCCGGGCCGAGCGCGCCCAGCATGTTGATCTGCCAGAGGCCGTAGGAGTTGTCCGGCGGGGTCCCGTTGTGCGCGGTCGTGCGGCCGCCGGACTCGGCCAGCGCGACGGCGACCGCGGTGGTCAGGCCCTGGCCGCGGAACCCGGCGTCGTAGGCGTGCCGGGCGATCTGCTCGGCGCTCAGCTTCGTCATGGTTCGACCTTGACCGTCCGGGTACCCGTCACGCTAGCCGTGCTGCACGCAGGGACACGCCCGTTGCACGCCCGGCTCAACCTTTCGGCCCGCTCGGACGTACTGAACTGCGGACGCACGACACGAGGAGACGACGGATGCGCAGCACGCGGGCGGTGGCCCTCTTGGGGTTCCTGCTGGTCACGGCGGCTTGTGCCGCGCCGCGGGAGACGACGCCCAGCCTGATCGCGGAGCCGTCGACGCTGCCGCCGACCACTTCGGCGACCCCGACCCCCACACCCACCCCGGCACCGCCGCCCGCGCCGCCGTGCGACGTCAAGACCGGCGCGTGCGTGAGCCTGTCGCAGCACCTGGCGTGGCTGCTGCGTGACGGCCAGGTGGTGCGCGGCCCGGTCCAGGCCGGGTTCGGGCCACCCGACCAGGCGACGCCGGCCGGGTCGTTCCACGTCGTCTGGAAGGACCGGGACCACCACAGCAGCATCTACGGGACGAACATGCCCAACTCGGTGTTCTTCGCCGCCGGCGGCATCGCGTTCCACGCCGGGCCGCTGGACGCACCCTCGCACGGCTGCGTGCACCTGTCCGACGCCGACTCGGCGGCGTTCTTCGACGGCCTCGGCGTCGGCGACGCGGTGCAGGTCCGGGCCTGATCCCCGGGTACGGTGATCCGTGCCCGACACCTCCCACGCCTCCCACGCCGACGTCGTCTCGAAGCTGCGCGCCGCCGGGTGCGTGTTCGCCGAGGACGAAGCGGACCTGCTCCTGGCCGCCGCGAAGACGTCGGCCGAGCTCGAGTCGCTGGTCGAACGCCGGGTCGCCGGCCTCCCGCTGGAACACCTGCTCGGCTGGGCGGAGTTCCACGGCCTGCGGATCACCGTGGCGCCCGGGGTGTTCGTGCCGCGGCACCGCACGGAGTTCCTGGTCGACGTCGCCGTCTCGCTGGCCCCGCCGGACCCGGTCGTGCTCGACCTGTGCTGCGGGTCCGGCGCGCTCGGGACCGCGTTCGCCTCGCTGGTCACCCCCGGTGAGCTGCACGCGGCCGACGTCGAACCGGCGGCCGTCGAGTGCGCCCGCGTCAACGTGCCCGGCGCGGTGTACCTGGGCGACCTCTACGACGCCCTGCCGGATTCCCTGCGCGGCCGCGTCGACGTGCTCCTGGCGAACGTGCCGTACGTGCCGTCGGACGCCGTCGCGACCATGCCGCCGGAGGCGCGGCTGCACGAACCGCTCACCGCGCTCGACGGCGGCGCGGACGGGCTCGACCTCGCCCGCCGGGTCGCCGCGGGCGCTCCGGGCTGGCTCGCTCCGGGCGGCGTGCTGCTGATCGAATCGAGCGAGCGGCAGGCTCCGGTCGCCGGGGAAATCTTCGCCGCGGCCGGACTGTCACCGCGGGTGCACAATTCCGCGGAACTCGGTGCCACCGTCGTGAGCGGAACCGCCTCGATCGTGTGACTGGTTGATGAGGCAACACTTTCCGTTCACTCCTTCGTCGGAGTGACCCCGCTGATCGGGCCGCGCTAGCGTGACAGCCCGGATCCGCGGAATGGGGAGTAATGCCTTTCAGAACACGGCTCTTCGGTTCATTGGGAATTGCCACCATCCTTTTCTCGAGCATTTCGGCGACCGCCGCCGCGGCACCCGATCGGGCGGTCGGCGTCTTCCGCGCGATCCCGGTGGCCGCCGCGGAAGCACCCCGGCAGCTGTCCGGTCTCGACCAGAACACCCCGGCGCCCGTGACGTTCGACGAGTGCCGCAAGGACGTCAAGAACGGCTACTGGACGAAGAACCGCTTCGCCAGCTGCACCATCACGGACATGGCCTACCAGCGTTACGCCTGCCCGGAAGCGGGCTGCGCGGTCATCGGCGCGGCATGGGCCCGGGTCATCTCGACCAGCAACCTGCTGCCCGCGCAACGGCGTCTCGAAGTCGCGACGCGGATGGTCGGCTGGTCGCTGTCCGGCGTGGTCACCGACGCGATGAAGTTCGGCGTCTCGATGAGCTGCGGCCCGCGCTACACCACCGGCACCGCGCACTGCGACACCGCGGGCGCGCAGGTCCTCAAGAGCGTCGCCGACTGGCGCGCGCAGTCCGACGAAACGCGTGTGTTCACCATGGAGGGCACGGATCCCGCGTCCCCCGCCGACTCGCCGCCGGTGCGGGCGGAGCAGCGCACCTGGTACGTCGGCGAGCGGCACCTGGTCGCCGAGGACACCGGCGGCCGCACCACGCTGGTGACCGGCGCGCACAGCGCGTACCTGCGCTGCGACGTCGCCCGTCTGCTGGACCCGGCGTACGCGGCCGGCAGCGACTGCGCGTTCGGCTTCCAGCCGCTCTACGTCCTCGACAACGCGGCGACGTCCGGCTTCCCGGCGTCGGCCGCGCTGGTCCGGACCGCGATGACCGGCTTCCCGACCACCTACCCCGGCCTCCGGCAGGGCCACTTCGTCCCGGGCAACCCCGGCTACCAGGGCACCGGCGCGAGCCGGACGTACCCGATCACGCGGCTGCACCACGACACCGCGGCGCAGGCCGCCCACCGCGCGACCGCCGAGCAGGCCTGCGCCCAGCGCTGGGGCCCGGGTTACGCGAACCGGCCGGACGGGCTGGTCAACACGTGTGCCGTCTACCCGTTCGACACCACCTACGACGGCGCGACGCTGCCGGCGCCGGGCGTCGAGCGGGGCGCGTCCTACGCGGTCCAGCCGGTGCTGGACACGGACTACCAGGCGCTGCTGGCGAGTGTCCGGCAGTTCGTCGTCGCGAACCACCTCCTCGACGGGGACGGGTACTGGGTGTACCCGTACGCGTGACAAGATCGGGTCTCACGTTTCCCGCGTCCGGCGCGTCTACTAGGTGTGATCGTGAAACCGTTCGAGCAAGTCGTGGCCGAGCACGGGCCGATGGTCCTCCGGGTCTGCCGGGCCGTGCTCGGGCCGGCGGACGCCGAAGACGCCTGGTCGGAAACCTTCCTCTCGGCGCTCAAGGCGTACCCGGACCTGCCGCCTGACGCCAACGTCCAGGCGTGGCTCGTCACGATCGCGCACCGCAAGGCCGTCGACGTCACCCGCGCCCAGGCCCGCAGCCCGGTCCCGGTCGGCGACGTCCCGGATCGGCCCGGCCGGGCCGCGGAGTGGGACGGCGACCTGTGGAACGCGCTGGCGAAGCTGCCGGACAAGCAGCGTGCCGCCGTCGCCTACCACTACCTGGCCGGGCTGCCCTACCGCGACATCGCGGAGATCATCGGGGGCAGCACGGACGCCGCCCGGCGGGCGGCCGCCGACGGCGTCAAGGCCCTGCGGGTCACCTATCCGGCGAGCTTGGAAGGAGCGCACTCATGAGTGACATCTTCATGACGTACCCCGGGACGGGCTACGAAGTCGTGCCACACCACATGCACGAGCGGCTGTCCGCCGCCGCCGAGCGCGAGGGCCTGCTGGACCTCGCCTACCGCACCCTCGACTCCCCGGTCGGCCCGCTGCTGCTGGCCGCGACCGAGCGGGGTCTGGTCAAGGTGGCCTTCGACCGCCAGGACCACGACGCCGTGCTGGCCGAGCTGGCCGACATCATCAGCCCCCGGATCCTGCGCGCCCCCGCCCGTCTCGACGCCGTCACCCGTCAGCTCGACGAGTACTTCACCGGTGGCCGGCAAACCTTCGACGTGGCCCTGGACTTCCGGCTGGCCCACGGGTTCCGGCTCTCGGTCCTGGAGCACCTGCCCGAGATCGGCTACGGCCACACCGAGAGCTACGCCCAGGTCGCCACGGCCGCGGGCAGCCCGAAGGCGGTCCGCGCGGTGGGCACGGCGTGCGCCCGCAACCCGCTGCCGGTGGTGGTCCCCTGCCACCGCGTCGTCCGCTCCGACGGCTCGTACGGCCAGTACGCCGGCGGCGAAGAGGCCAAGCGGGTCCTGCTCGACCTGGAAGCCGCGGCCTGAGCTGCCGGTTCCGATCTCACGTTTCACCCGGCCCACGCGTCTACAAGGTATGAGCACTTTCGAGAAGCGCGTCGCCTCGGCCGACTGGGCCTCGGTGGCCACCGAGGTCGACGACTACGGCTGTGCGTTGCTGCCGCAGCTGCTCACGCCCGCGGAATGCGCGAAGCTCGTCGCGCTCTGGGGCGAGCCGGAGCACTTCCGGGCGACGGTGAACCTGCGGCGGTACCGCTTCGGGGACCACGGCGACTACCACTACTTTGCCGAGCCGTTCCCGGAACCGATCCGGGCGCTGCGTCAGGCGTTGTACCCGCGGTTGCTGCCGATCGCGCGTGACTGGGCCGCCCGGCTCGGCCGGGACTCCGAGTGGCCGGACACCCTCGAGGAGTGGCTGGCGATCTGCCACGACGCGGGCCAGGCCCGGCCGACGCCGATCCTGTTGCGTTACCAGGAGGGCGGCTGGAACGCGCTGCACCGGGACCTCTACGGGGACAAGGTGTTCCCGCTGCAGGTCGTGATCAACCTGAACGATCCGGGCATCGACCACACCGGCGGCGAGTTCCTGCTGGTCGAGCAACGGCCGCGGGCGCAGTCCCGCGGCACGGCGACGCTCATCCCGCAGGGCCACGGCCTGGTGTTCACCACGCGCGACCGGCCGGTCCGCTCGGCTCGCGGCTGGTCGGCGGCACCGGTGCGGCACGGCGTGTCGGCGGTCCGTTCGGGGCAGCGGCACACGCTCGGTCTCGTGTTCCACGACGCGACATGACCGACGCGGAACTCGACGCGGTACTGCGTCTCGTGGGGCGAGCGCGGCACATCGTGCTCGGCACGGCGGCCGACGCGGGGTCGCGGGCCGACGGCGCGCGAATCGCCGCGGCGTGGGGCGGCCTGGTCCTGGCGACGGTGACCTGGCCGGAGGCAGCGGCGTCGTGGCTGCGGCAAGCCCGGCGGTTCGCGGCCCCCGAACCGGACGTCTGGGTCGTCAGCGCGACGCCGGCCGGCTGGGCCGGGATGGCCCGGCGGCTGGCGGCGTCGACGTCGTGGAGTCCACATCGGACGGTGGTCACGGCCGCCGTCGGAGAGAGTCCGCTGCCCGGCCTGCGTGGCGCGCGGGCGGACGGCAGCAGTTGGGAGAACTGGTGAAACACACGATCATCGACTCGTCGATCGGCGAGCTGACCCTGGTCGGCGACGACGACGGCACCGTCGTCACCGGCCTGTACTTCCCGCACCACTGGACCCGCCCGGACCGCACGGCGTTCGGCGAGCGTGACGACACGGCGTTCCCGGAGGCCGCCCGGCAGCTGAAGGAGTACTTCGCCGGGCAGCGCACGGAGTTCGACGTCCCGACGCGCGCCGAGGGCGACCAGTTCCAGCGGGACGTCTGGGCCGCGATCGACCAGATCCCGTACGGCGGGACAGCCACCTACGGCGACCTCGCGAAGGCCGTCGGCGGGCTGCCGCACGAGGTCGGCGCGGCGGTCGGGCGCAACCCGCTGAGCATCCTGGTGGCGTGCCACCGCGTCGTCGGCAAGAACGGCAAGCTCACCGGGTACGCGGGCGGCCTGAAGCGCAAGGCGTTCCTGCTGGAGCTGGAACGCCCACCGGCCGAAGACCGCGGCCAGCTGTGGTGACCGGACGCGGTGTGATCAGACGCGGCTCAGCACCATCGACACACCGAGGCCGGCCATCGTCACCGCGATCAGCACGTCCAGCACCCGCCACGCCGCCGGCCGGGCGAACACCCCGGCCAGGCGGCGGGCGCCGAACCCCAGGGCGCTGAACCAGACGGCGCTCGCGACGCAGGCCCCGAGGCCGAACAGCCAGCGGCCGTCGCCGTGGGCGACCGCGACCGAGCCGAGCAGCAGCACGGTGTCGAGGTACACGTGCGGGTTGAGCCAGGTGAAGCCGAGGCACGCGAGGACCGCCTTGCGCAGCGGCGTGCGTCCGTCGCCGACACTGAGCACCGACGGCCGGAACGCCCGCCGCGCGGCGAGAGCACCGTACCCGAGCAGGAACAAGCCGCCGCCGACGGCGATCACGCCGATCACCGTCGGCCACCGGCCGAGGACGACGCCGATCCCGCTGACACCGAGGGCGATCAGGACCAGGTCGGACACCGCGCAGATGGCGACCAGCGGCGCGACGGTGCCGCCGCGCAGCCCTTGCTGCAGCAGGAAGGCGTTCTGGGAGCCGATCGCGACGATGAGGGACAGGCCGGTGCCGAACCCGGCCAGGAGGAGAGCGAGCACGTCACCGACGTTAGAGGCCGAGAGCCGCATTACTCCAGCTAAAGATTCTTACGTAACATTAGCGCTCGTGATGTCGGATCTGCCACTCGACCAGGTCAGGACACTGCTCGCCGTCGTCGACGAGCAGAGTTTCGACGCCGCCGCGGCGGTGCTGCACGTGACGCCGTCCGCGGTGAGCCAGCGGGTGAAGGCCCTGGAGCAGCGCACCGGCCGCGTCCTGCTGCTGCGGACGAAACCGGTGCGGCTCACCGAGTCGGGCCAGGTGGTGGTCCGGTTCGCGCGGTCGCTGGCCCAGCTGGAGCAGGACGCGCTCGGCGAGCTGGGGTTCGGCGAGGAGGGCACGCGGACGCTGACGATCGCGGTGAACGCCGACTCCCTGGCCACGTGGTTCCTGCCCGCGCTCGCCGCCGTGCCCGAGAACCTCGGGATCTGCTTCGACCTCCAGCGCGAGGACCAGGACCACACGGCGGCGCTGCTGCGCGAGGGCCGGGTGATGGCCGCGGTCACGGCGGCGCCGCAGCCGGTGCAGGGCTGCACGTCCCGCCGGCTCGGCCGGATGCGCTACCGCGCGATGGCATCCCCGGAGTTCATCGACCGCCGCCTGACCGGCGGCCCGCTCCCCCAGCTGCTCCCGACGGCCCCGGTGATCGTGTTCGACCGCAAGGACGACCTGCAGGACCGCTTCCTCCGCGGGCTGACCCGCCGCCGCAACTTCACGCTGGTACGCCACCACATCCCGGCATCGGAGTCCTTTGTGGACGCGGTAGCGGCGGGCCTGGGCTGGGGCATGGTGCCGGAGATCCAGGCGGCCCGGCGCGGCGAGGCACTGGTGGACCTGGCGCCGGACCGCCCACTCGACGTCCCGCTGCACTGGCAGCAGTGGAAGCTCGACTCACCCGGCCTGGCCACGGTGGCGGACGCGGTCGCGAAGGGCGCGAAGGCCGCATTGCGCTGAAGTCCGGTTGCCACGTTGACCCTTCCGGTCGCCGTGTCGGCAACTCCCGTCGCCGTGTTGGCCCTTCCGGTCGCCATGGTGGCCACTCCCGGCGCCGTGTCGGCCGCCCCGGTCACCTCACCGTGCCCGCCCTTCCGGTCGCCACGTCGACCACTCCCGTCGCCACGTTGACACTTCGGTCGCCGTGTTGGCCACTCCCGTCGCCACGTTGGCCCTTCCGGTCGCCATGTTGGCCACTCCCGGCGCGGTGTCGGCCGCCCCGGTCACCTCACCGTGCCCGCCCTTCCGGTCGCCACGTCGACCACTTCGGTCGCCGTGTTGGCTGTTCGCGAATGGCCGAGTTGCCCGCCGACGGCCCCCACGCCGACCGCAACTGCCACCATGCTGACCGGAGTAGTCGACACGATTGCCGGGAGAGCCGCTACAGCAACCGGAGGGCGGCAACCGGGGGTCAGGGCCCGGTCGGCCGCCGATCGCACCCACCGCCGTCGAGCGCGCGGCTCGATCGCCCAATCCGCGTAGTGGCCAGGGGAACCGTGCCGCCGCAGCTTGAGCGCTCGATCCCGTGTGCTCGCCAACCGTCGCCGGCTCGGTGGCGGCGGCGCGGGTCGCGGGCCGCATGGCGGGCAAAGGCTCCAACACGGCTGCGAACTCAGCCCGGGTAGTCGCCCACTCCGTGTTCCACCAGGTCGAAAGCCTGGTCGATCACCGTCACCTGGTCGCGGCGGACCTCGGCTTCCTTGTCGCCCGCTACCAGGCGGCTTACCGCGTTCGCGAAGATCGTGCTGATCGCCGTTGTCAGCAGCGCTGCCACCGTGCGGGCTCGCAGGGGCTCGCCCGTTTCCTCCGACAGCACCTCCGCCAACGCTTCCGCGATCTCGCGCTCCTGCTCGTGGAACCTCGTCATCAGCGCCGGGCTCGAGCGCAGGACCCACCAGAAGCCCGACGCGCCCTGGATCGCGCCCGACAGGGGGTGGCCGGCCGCCAGCAGTTCGTGCTGGTGATGTCTCAAGGCAGCAGCCGCCGATGTGCCCGACGGTCGGGCGCGCACTGCTGCGACCAGGTCGGCCATGCGGTCGGCGTGGCGGTCCAGGAACAGGTCCTCCTTGCGCGGGAAGTAGTTGAAGACCGTCATCTTCGAGACGCCCGCCGCCTCGGCGATCTCGGCGACCGTCACCTCTTCGAAGCCGCGCTGGATGAACAGGCCGCTCGCGATGTCCGCGATGAGCTGCCGGGTCGCCCGCTTCTTGCGCTCGCGCAGTCCGTGATCCGCCATGGACCGAGAGTATAGACCGAGCACAAAGTTTGACTCAGTACAAGTTTGTCGGCATCATCGAAAGCATGAACAGGGATGTGGTGATCTCCGGGGGCGGACCGGTGGGCTTGATGCTCGCCTGCGAACTGCGGCTGGCGGGCGTCGACGTGCTCGTCGCCGAACGGCTGCCCGAACCGGACCAGACGATCAAGGCGGGGTCGATCAACCTGCCGACGGCCGAGGCGTTCTACCGCTGCGGCATGCTGCCCGCGCTCCAGGCGCTGGTGCAGGAGGACATCGCGCGGATGCAGGAGTTCCTGAAGAGCCGCGGCGCCGGCGGCGCGAGGCCGGTGCCGCCCGTGGGGCACTTCGCCGGGGTCATGGTGAGCTCGGCGGGCGTCCACTTCGACGATCCGGCGTTCCGCGACGTCGGCCCGGCGGCCGGCGTGGTCGTGGTGCGGCAGCAGGCGGTCGAGGCGCTGCTCGCCGAGCGCGCCGCCGACCTGGGCGTCGAGGTGCGCCGCGGGGTCGCGGTGACCGGGTTCGAGGCGGACGACGGCGGCGTGACCGTCCACCTCGGCGACGACGAGATCCGCGCGGGCTGGCTCGTCGGCTGCGACGGCGGCCGCAGCCTGGTGCGCAAGGGGGCCGGGTTCGACTTCCCCGGCACCGACCCCACCGTCACCGGGCGGCAGGCGCTGGTCGAGCTGACCGGCGCCGACGCGCTCCGCACCGGCTGGAACCACACCGACCACGGCGTCTACGTCCACGGACCGGTGCCGGGCCGGATCCTCACCGTCGAGTTCGACGGGCCGCCCGAGGACCGCGACGCGCCGATCACCGCGCAGGAGCTGGAAGACAGCCTGCGGCGGGTGTCCGGAGTGGACGTTCGGGTCACGAAGGTGCACACCGCGACGCGCTTCACCGACAACGCGCGCCAGGCGAGCACCTACCGCCGCGGCCGGGTCCTGCTGGCCGGCGACGCGGCCCACGTGCACTCGCCGTTCGGCGGGCAGGGGCTCAACCTCGGCGTCGGCGACGCGGTCAACCTCGGCTGGAAGCTGGCCGCGACGATCCGCGGGTCGGCGCCCGACGGGCTGCTCGACAGCTACACCACCGAGCGACACCCGATCGGTGAGTGGGTGCTCGAGTGGACGCGGGCGCAGATCGCGCTGATGCGCACCGACCCACGGGCGCAGGCGCTGCGCCACGTCGTCACCGACCTGCTGAACACCGGCGACGGCGCGACCTACCTGGCCAAGAAGCTCTCCGGCGTGCTGCACCGCTACCCGATCGAGGGCGAGCACGACCTCACCGGCCGCGCCGCCCCCGACTTCGCGTTCGCCGACGGCACCCGTCTCGGCGAGCACCTCCAGGACGGCCGGGGGCTGCTGCTGGACCTCGCCGAGTCCGCCGAACTGCGCGAGACGGCGAGCGGCTGGGCTGATCGGGTCGGGGTGCTCACCGCGAAGACCGAACCCGCACTGACCGGCGTCCTGATCCGGCCGGACGGGCACATCGCCTGGGCCCGGGAAGACGGCGGCACCGCGGGACTGGACGCCGCGCTGCGCCGGTGGTTCGGCGAACCCGACTGACCTCGCAGGGGCGCGCCGGGACGCCAGCGTGCCCCGCCGCATCGGTAAGCGAAGCGTGGCTCATCGCGGCGGGGTGCTCGACCGGAGAGGTGCAGCAGGCCCGACGGCAGCTGCACCTCTCCGGTCGAGCCGGACTGAGCAACGCGTCGGGCGAGCCGCCAGCCGGGAAATCCCCTCGTGTGGACGGCGACGATCCGGAATGATCACGGGTCGGATCCGGACGGTGACCGCACGAGGACACGGGGGCGCGTTCATGACCGAGCTGTACCCGCCGATCGAGCCGTACGACCACGGGCTGCTCGACGTCGGCGATGGCCATCGCGTGTACTGGGAGACCTGCGGCAACCCCGACGGCAAGCCGGCGGTCATGCTGCACGGCGGGCCCGGCCAGGGGTGCGCGCCGGGGATGCGGCGGGTGTTCGACCCGGCCCGCTACCGCGCGGTGCTGGTCGACCAGCGCGGCTGCGGCCGCAGCCTGCCCCACGCCGCCGACCCGGCGACGTCGCTGGCGCACAACACGACCGAGCACCTGGTCGCCGACCTGGAACGGCTGCGCGAGCACCTCGGCATCGACCGCTGGCTGCTGACGGGCGGGTCGTGGGGCACGACGCTCGCGCTGGTGTACGCGCAGCGGTACCCGCACCGGGTGTCGGAGATCGTGCTCAGCGCGATCAGCACGACGCGGCGCTCGGAGATCGACTGGCTCTACCGCGGGGTCGGCCGGTTCTTCCCGGAAGCGTGGCAGCGGTTCAGCGGCGGGTCCGCCGACGTCGTCGCCGACTACGTCCGGCTGCTGGAAGACCCCGCCCAGCGGGATCGCGCAGCCCTCGCCTGGCGGGAGTGGGAGGACACGGTGCTGTCCCTCGAACCGGGCGCGACGCCGCGTGTCCACAGTGGACCGCCGGACGCCGCGATGATGGCGTTCGTCCGGCTGACGGCCCACTACTACGCGAACGCGGGCTGGCTCGAGGAGGGCGCGGTGATCCGCGACGCCGGGCGGCTGGCGGGCATCCCCGGCGTGCTGGTCCACGGCCGCCTCGACCTGAGCTGCCCGGTGACGACGGCGTGGGAGCTGGCGCGGGCGTGGCCGGGCGCGGAACTGCTGATCGACGACCACTCCGGGCACCGCGGCAGCCCGGTGAAGCGGGCCTGGACGCTCGGCGCACTGGACCGGTTCGCTAGCCGCCCGTGAGCACCGTCAGCACCGTGACCAGCGACCCGATGAGCCACGCCCACGCGAACCACCCCAAGGTCGGCCTCCGGCCGGTCCCGGATTCGACCCAGCGCAGCCCGAAGAGTCCTCCGCCGATGGTGACACCCCACCACCGGCGCAGCAGGACCCGGTGCACGAACGACGCCACGACGTAAGCCGTCACCAGAGTGACGAAGAACGACCAGGATTCTGCGCCCGTCAAACCCGCCACGATCAGCCCGGCCAGCAAGTGCAGCAGCATGTCGATCACCACCGCGGGGGCCTGCCGCCAACCCGAAGCTTCCTTGTACGGCGGGCCTTCCCGCAGGGCACGGAAGGTCACGATCTCCAGTTCGGCCGACTTGCGGTCCTGAGTCGTCGCGGTGTCCATGCCTCCACCACGCGCGAACCCCGGATCCGGTTGCTACCCCTCCGCGGCCAATTGCACCGCGACGTCGATGATCATGTCCTCCTGGCCGCCGACCAGCGCGAGTTCCCCGCAGCGGCGCAGGATCGCCTGGGCCGGCACCCCGTACCGCTCCGCCGCGCGCTCGGCGTGCAGCAGGAAGCTCGAGTACACCCCGGCCCAGCCCTGGACGATCGCGTTGCGGTCCATCTTCGGCCAGCGCTGCAGGTACGGGCGGACGACCTCCTCGGCCGCGTCCAGCAGGCCGCCGACGTCCAGGCCGGTGTCGACCTCCAAGCGGTCGAACACCGCCGCGAGGACCTCCGTCGGCGAGTTGCCCGCCCCGGCGCCGAGGGCGCAGAGCGACCCGTCGATGTAGCGGACCCCGGCTTCGTAGGCCAGCACGGAGTTCGCGACGCCGAGCGAGATGTTCTGGTGGCCGTGGTAGCCGACCCAGGCGTCGTCGCCGACTTCGGCGACCAGGGCCTCGAACCGGGCGCGGGCTTCGTGCATCAGCAGCGCGCCGGCCGAGTCGGTGACGTAGGCCGCCTGGCAGCCCGCGTCCACCATGATCCGGGCCTGCTTCGCCAGGTCCTCGGGCGGCGTGCGGTGCGCCATCATCAGGAACCCGGCCGTCTCCATGCCCAGCTCGCGCGCCAGGCCGAAGTGCTGCGGCGAGACGTCCGCCTCGGTGCAGTGCGTCGCGACGCGGACCATCTCCGCGCCCGCGTCGAACGCCTGCTGCAGGTCTTCGGCCGTGCCGATGCCGGGCACCAGCAGCACCGCGATCTTCGCTTGCTTCGCCTCTTCCCGCGCCGCGGCGATCAGCTTCAGTTCGTCGACGGCGGAAAACCCGTACGTGAACGACGATCCGCCGAGGCCGTCGCCGTGGGTCACCTCGATCACCTCGACGCCGGCGCGGTCCAGCGCGCGCACCGTGTCGCGCACCTGCTGCTCGGTGAAGCGGTGCGCCATGGCGTGACTGCCGTCGCGCAGCGTGGTGTCGACGATCCGGACGTCGTGCTTCAACTCGGGACGACTCACGCCGCCACCTCCTGCTTCGCGCGAGCCATCAGCTCGCCCACCCGGGCGGCTGCGGCGGTCATGATGTCGAGGTTGCCGGCGTACTCCGGCAGGTAGTCGCCGTTGCCGCGGACCTCCAGGAAGATCCCGACGCGCGCGTTGCCGTCCCACTCTTCCCGCGCGTCGTCGAACTGCGGGTCGGCGCGCAACGCATAGCCCGGGACGTACTTGCGGACCTCGTCGGCCATCTCGTGGATGGACGCGGTGATCGCGTCGCGGTCCGCGTCGATCCCGATCGCGCAGAACACCGTGTCCCGCATGATCATCGGCGGCTCGACCGGGTTGAGGATGATGATGGCCTTGCCGCGCCCGGCGCCGCCGATCTCGGCCACCGCGCCGGACGTCGTGCGGGTGAATTCGTCGATGTTGGCCCGTGTCCCCGGCCCCGCGCCGCGCGAGGCGACCGACGCGACGATCTCCGCGTACGGCACCGGCGTCACCCGGGAAACCGCGTGCACCATGGGGATCGTGGCCTGACCGCCGCAGGTGATCATCGAGACGTTCGGGGCGTCGAGGTGCGCGCCGAGGTTCACCGGTGGGCACACCATCGGGCCGAGGTGCGCCGGGGTCAGGTCGATCGCCTGGATGCCGGCGGCCTCGTAGCGCGGCGCGTTCGCGGCGTGCGCCTTCGCCGACGTCGCCTCGAACACCAGCTGCGGCAACGGGTCCTGGCGCAACAGCCAGTCGACGCCCTCGGCGGACGCCGCGATCCCTTGCGCGCGAGCGCGTTCGAGCCCGTCGGACTCGACCACGCCGACGACGTAACCGACTTCGATCACTTCACTGCGTCGCAGCTTCGCCAGCAAATCGGTGCCGATGTTGCCGGGGCCGACGATCGCCGCCATCACGGGAGCCATGCCCCGACCGTCGCACCGGGCCCGGCCCGCGCGACAGCCCGGTGTTCCGACCAGTGGAACGCCGTCAGCTCCAGATCGTCACGTAGACCGGCGGCCGGAAGCGGGACGGCGGCACCCCGCTGCCCGGCGCCCGCATCACGTGCATCGCGCCCGGCGTGCCCAGGAAGTGCCGCAGCGAGTTGGCCGCACCGGTGCGGCGGTCCGTCGGCAACGTCGTCACGAACCAGCAGGCCGACACCGGGGTCGCGCGGGTCGGGACCACCGTCAGCTCCTTGCGCCGCAGCTGCGGCGCGACCAGGTGTTCCAGCGCGACCGACACGCCCCCGCCGCTCGCTGCGGCCGACCAGGCCGCCGTCTGGTTGGGGAACACCTGGATCGCGTCGTCCGCGACGCCGAGCGCGCGCAGCAGCCGGCCGGTGTCGCTGCCCGGGTCGGCGCCCGCCGGGTCGAGCAGCCACCGCCAGTGCGCCGGGCCGCCCTGGTGCCGCCCGTGCGGCGACCCCACCACCACCAGCGAGCCGCGGAAGATCGGCACGCTGTCGAGGCCCTGCCCGCCTTCGGCGCCCGGCTGCGGGCCGAGCGCGACGTCGGCGAGCCGGTTGGCGACCAGGACCGGCAGCTCGGCCGTGCGCGCCACGCCGGCGTTCGCGTCGATCGTGTTGCCCGCCCGTCTGCGGAACGCCTCCAGCAGCGGGTTCGCGACGAACTCGGCGATCTCGCTGGTCACCGCGAGCCGCAGCCGCGCGGCGACGCCGTTGGCCTGCCGGACGGCGGCGTCGGCCTCCGCGCCGAGCGCGACCATCTGCGACGCGATCGGCAGCAGCCTGCTGCCGCCCGCGGTCAGCGTCATCCCGCCGGAGCGCTTGATCAGCAGCTTGTCGCCGTGGTGCTGGCGCAGCGCGGCCAGCGCCTGGGACACCGCGGGCTCGCTCACCCCGAGCGCCTTCGCCGCGTCGGTGACCGACCCCAGCCTGGCCACCAGCACGAACGCGTTCAGCTGGCCCAACGTCATGCGCAGATGCTCTCCGTGACCCCGGTTCCGCCACAACCGCGGATAAGCGAACCATTAATCCGCGCCCCGGCCCAGCGTCCGACCGAGTTATCGTCCGCCCATGGACGAGCCCGGCGACGCGCTGAAGGTGTTCCGCGCGGTCTGGCGTGCCACCGGCCAGGCCGGCGACGACCTCGACCGCGGGCCCCAGAAATCCTGCAAGAGCATGGCGAACGTCGGTTTCGACCGGTTCGCCGAAGACGACGACCCGGCCGCCGCGTGGCGCGCCCGGCTCGCCCGCGAGGGCAAGCTCGGCGGCTCGACGGTCCGCGACCTCGTGCTCGGCCCGGACCGGTAGATGGACTACCCGGACACCGTCGCGGAGCTCACCGGGGCGTTGCGCGGCGGCGGTTACCTCGCCGACCGCGGCCTCGCCACCGCGCTGCTGGTGGCGGTGTCGCTGCACCGGCCGCTGCTGCTGGAGGGTGAGGTCGGCGTCGGCAAGACCGAGCTGGCGCGCACCCTCGCCGCGGTCTTCGGAAAGCGCCTGATCCGGTTGCAGTGCTACGAAGGCATCGACACCGCGCAGGCGCTCTACGAATGGGACTACGCGCGCCAGCTGCTGCAGATCCGGGCCCTGCCGGAGCGCGAGGCCGCCGGCGAGACGGCCGTCGACCAGCTCTTCGGGCCGAAGTTCCTGGTCGAGCGCCCGCTGCTGGCCGCCGTCCGCGCCGGCGCCGGAGCGGTGCTGCTGATCGACGAAATCGACCGCGCCGACGACGAGTTCGAGGCGTTCCTGCTGGAGCTGCTGGCCGACTTCCAGGTGACGATCCCGGAGATCGGCACGATCACCGCCGTCACTCCCCCGGTCGTGCTACTGACGTCCAACCGCACCCGTGAGCTGCACGACGCGCTGAAACGGCGGTGCCTGTACCACTGGATCGGCTACCCGGACGCCGAGCGCGAGGCCGAGATCGTGCGGATCCGCGAGCCCGGCGTCGGGGAAGCGTTGACGCGCAAGGTGGTCGCGGCCGTGCACCGGCTCCGGGAGCTCGACCTGGCGAAGCCGCCGGGCGTCGCGGAGACCGTCGACTGGGCGCGGATGCTCACCTTCCTCGGCGCCGCGGACCTCGACCACGCGTCGGCCACCGACACCCTCGGCGCCGTCGTCAAGGACCGCGACGACCTCGACGTCGTGCGCGAGCACCTGGCGGAACTCACCTCCGGTGCCTGACCTGGCGCGGGTCCTCGTGGGGTTCGGGCGCGCGCTGCGGGCCGAGGGCCTCGCGGTCGGCACCGGCGACGTCCTCACCTTCTGCCGGGCGGCGGCCCGGCTCGACCCGGCCGACCTGGTCGACGTCTACTGGGCGGGCCGGCTGACGCTGGTGCGCCGCCGCGAGGACATCGCGCGCTACGACGTCGTCTTCCGCCGCTGCTTCCTCGACGCCGACGACGCGCCGCCCGAGTTCGCCACCCTCACCGCCACCCTGGAGTCCGACGCCGTGCTCTCCCCGCCGGAGTCCGGGAACCCCGGGGAAGAACAGGAGACCCCGCATGCCGCCGGACTCGCCGCGTCCACTGTGGACAGCCTGCGGTACAAGGCGTTCGGCGCCTGCACACCCGACGAGCTGGCGGCGATCCGGCGCATGACCGTCCGCCTGGGGCTGACGCCCCCGCGCCGGCGGACCCGCCGCAGCCGCCCCGCCCGCACCGGGCCGATCGCCGACCTGCGCGCCACCGTGCGCGAATCGCTGCGGCTGTCCGGCGAACCGGCCCGGCTGCACCGGCGGCGGCGCCGCGTCCGGCCCCGGCCGTTGACGCTCGTACTGGACGTCTCCGGGTCGATGGCGGACTACTCGCGCGCCCTGCTGCAGTTCGCGTACTCGGCGGGCCGGGCGGCCACGCACGTCGAGGTGTTCTGCTTCGGCACCCGGCTGTCGCGGATCACCGACGAACTGCGCACCCGCGACGTCGACGAGGCCCTCGACCGCGCCGCGAAAGCCGTCTTCGACTGGGACGGCGGGACGCGGATCGGCGCGTCGCTGGCCGAGTTCGTCCGCACCTGGGGCCGGCGGGGCCGGTGCCGCGGCGGCATCGTCGTCGTCTGCTCCGACGGCCTCGACCGCGGCGACCCCGACGTCCTGGCCCGCGCGGTGGAGCGGCTGGCCCGGCTGTGCCACCGTCTCGTGTGGACGAACCCGCACCCCGGCGGCGACTCGCTCGGCCTGAGCGTGGTGCGCCCGCACGTCGACGTCCTCGTGTCCGGCCAGGACCTGCGCGGCCTCGAGGAGCTGGCCGCGCTGCTGCCGGCGCTGGAGCGCTCGTGATCCGCCTCGGCACCGCGGCGGGCTACCCGTTCGACGGCCCCCGGCTGCTCGGCGGCTGGACCCCGCCCGCGGCCCCGGCCGTCTACGCGATCCTCTGCCGCCCCGACGCCGAGGTGCGCCCCGGCCGCTACGCCGTGATCTACGCCGGGCAGGCCGACGACCTCGCCGCCGCGGGCCTGCCGTTCCGGCACCCGCGGGCGCCGTGCTGGATCGCCCGGGCGGGTTCGCGGTGGAAAGTGCACATCTGCACGTACGATCCGCCGGGCGGGCTGCGGTCGCACCGCGAGCAGATCGTGCGCGAGCTGGCGGCGGTGTACCGGCCGCGCTGCAACCGCGAACGGTACGAACACGCCTGGGAGGACGAATGGATCGGGCACAGCCGGTGACACCGGCGTTCGAGGTCGTGGCCGGGGCGGGTTCGCTGCGCAGCGTCAGCGGGGTGACGTTCCCGCACCGGTGGACGCCCGCGGGGGTGAGCGTCGAGACGGACTTCACCGGCGGTCACCTGCTCAACCTCGCCGCCGCGGGGTGCGTCCTCAACGACCTGTACCGCGAGGCGGAACCCCTGGGCGTCGAGCTGACCGGCGTCCGCGTGACGGCCGGCGGCGGCTTCGACACCGAGACCTGGGCGTCCACCGGGATCAGCTACCGCGTCGAGCTGGACTCCCCCGCGTCGGCCGAGGACCTGGACCGGCTGCTGGCGGCGGTCGACGCCGTCGCCGAGATCCCCCGCGCGCTGCGGGCCGGGGCGACGGTGCGCCGCGTGCCCTGAACCGTCACGGCCGCGACCACCGCGGCCAGGGCGCCGCCCACCATCACGGCCGGGACCGACAGCGCGTCCACCACGAACCCGCCGGCCAGCGCGCCCGCCGAGAGCGTCGCCTGGAAGGACGCCGTGAACACCACGGTCGCCGCCTCCGGGGCGTCCGGCGCCGCGCGGGCGAACCACGTCTGCGAGCAGACCGGCACCGCGCCGTAGCCGAGGCCCCACACGACGAGCAGCGGGAACGCGCCGATCGGGCCGGCGAACGGCAGCGCCGCGGCGGCCACGGCGATGAGGAGCGCCGCCGCGGTGAAGGTGACCGGGAGGCGGCGGGTGCCGGCGAGGAAGGTCCCGGCGATCCCGGCCGCGCCGTAGACCAGCAGGTACGCGCTGGTCAGGCCGGGACTGAGCAGGGCCGTGACGTAGGTGTAGGTGCCGAAGTGCGCCAGGACGACGAGGAACGTCACCGCGAGTCCACTTCGGACACCCGGGCGGCGGAGCAGGTTCTCTAGGACGGCGGCCCGGGTCACCGTGCCGGGTGGCAACGGCGGCACGAACACCAGCAGCGCGGCGAAGGCGGCCAGGCTCAGCACGGCGAGCAGGAGGAACGCCGCCCGCCAGCCGGCGAGCTGCCCCACGAGCGTGCCGAGCGGCACGCCGAGCACCGAGCCGAGCGGGACGGCGGCGAAGATCACGGACGTCGCGCGGGCGGTGTTCGCGGGGGCGAGCCGCGGCGCGAGGCCGGCGCCGATCGACCAGAACCCGCCGATGACCAGGCCGACGAGGAACCGCGCGACGAGCAGCACCCAGAAGGCGGGCGCGGCGGCGGTGAGAAAGCCGGAGAGGGCGAGCAGGAGCATCAGCGCGGCGAGCATCGGCCGCCGGTCGAGCCGTTTTGTCGCGACGGTGACGACGGGCGCCGCGACGGCCGCGACGAACCCGGGCATGGTCATCGTCCACCCGGCGACCCCGGGTGAGACGCCGAAGCCGTCCGCGATCGGCGTCAGCAGCCCGATCGGGAGGATCTCGGTGGTGACGATGGCGAAGATCCCGAGCGTCACGGCGGCGACGGCGCGGGGGTGGCGTGCGGTCATGATCGCCAGTAGACGGGCCCGGGGTCCGCGGGCGCTGGCGGTTTCGCGACAACTCGGGTGACGTCGGATTCCCGCCGGTTTGATCACCGGGGGTTCGGGGCAGTTCAGCGGGCAGACCCGACCGAGGAGGTTCGATGGCCACACGCTGGCACGTCATCCCGCGGACCACGCCGCTCTGCTGGCTCAGCATGGCGGCCGGCGTCCTGTTGCTGGTGTCGAGCATCGTCACGCTGTCGACGTCCGCCGCGCGGATGCCGGCCCTGGAGATCATCGTGGCGGTGCTGGCGGTGGTCCTGATCGTCTGCGCCGCGCTGGGGCTGGCGAAACCGCAGCTCAGGGGCCGTTGAGTGATGTTGTCGATCGAGGAGTCGCCGTGACCGATCAGCCCGCAGGCGAAGCACAGCTCGCCGAGGTCCGGGAAAGCATCAAGGAAGCCAAGGAGGCCGCCGAGCAGGCGGAACACACCGGCATCGCCGACGCCACGCCGGACAAGGTGGAAGCCGTCGAGGACGGCGGCGAAGGGGACGCCGAAGAGGCAGCCGACACGGACTGAGGATCGCTCCGAGCGTGTCCGGTCGCGACCGGACACGCTCGGCGAGCGCTAGCCCGGCCGCCGGCGGGTGGTCGTTCGGCGGTGTGTGGTCGTCTTTCTCGGGGTCACCGTTGTCGTGTGGGCTCGGGTTGTCCGGTCGTCCGGGGCCGTCGTCGTGGTCACCGGAGGCGTTGTCGTGGAGACAGACTGAGTCACCGTCGATTCCGTTGTGGACGGAACCGTTGTCGTCGGCTGTTGCACCACCTGACCGCTCCCGGACCGGCCCCCCGTGCACGCGGCGAGGACCACTCCCGCCGTCAGCACCAGGCCGCACCACCACACTCGCATCGCCCGGACGCTACCAGCGCGTCCCGCGCGAAAGGGGCGAAACGGCTCAACGCGGTGCGAAGCCGACGGCGTCGTGCAGGCGCGAGCGGCGGGTGCCCGATGCCGGACGGGCCACTGCGGCGGCCGGCTCCGGGGCGGCCCGGACGATGTCCTCCGCCATTCCGTACAGCAGCGGCAGCGCGCCCGCCACCACGGCCCCAGTCCGGTTTATGTGCGTGACGCCCGGGACGATCAGGGCCGCGTGGCCGTTGATCGTGCGTACCGTCCCCGCGCACTCCTCCAGGTTCGTCGCGATCCGGGCCAGCAAGGACCCCACCCACCACAGGTAGCACGCCAGGCCCGCGATCAGCAGCACGATGTCCAGCACCGTCAAGACGACCAGCAGCGTCATGTCCGGGCCCTCCCCAGGAACAGGTGGTGCTCCAGGCCTTCCGCGAGCACGGCGTCCACTCGCGACGCCGTCTGCGGGAGCAACGACGTCGACGCCGTGTTCGCCGCGGCCGCGGCCAGGGTGTCCCGCACCGCCACCACCCGGCGGTCGATCACCCGGACCAGCACGATCAGCACACTCAGCAGCGCCGCCACCGCGAGCACCACCACGAAACCGGCGATCACCGCCACCCACCACGACGTCATGTCAGCCTCCCAGCCTGGTCCGGCCGCGGCGCAGCCCGGCGACGATCACTTCGGCGTGCTCGATGGTCGTGCTCAGCTCCGCGAGCGGCGCCGTGTTGCGGACAGCGTCGCGCAGGGCGCCGTCGATCAGCGGGGCCTCGCGCCCGATCGACCTCGCCAGCAGCAGGATCGGCACCACCAGCGCGACGACGACCAGCACGACCACGATCCCGATCGCGAACCCCACCACCCAGCCGGTGCTCACACCGACTCGCAGAAGTCGCGGACGGGCTTGAGGTTCGCGTTGACCGAGGCGAGCGCGCCCGGCACCGGCGCGGTCCGGTCGGCGACCACCCGCACGCCGCCGGTGACGGCGCGGAGCGTGTCGCGGACGTGTCGCAAGTGGAGGATCACCCGCAGCAGCCCGACCGCGGCGAACAGGATGATCAGCGCGGCGATGGCCAACGTGCACCAGGCGACGACCGGCATCACGGAACTCCTTTCAGCCCAGCAGTTTCGCGACGCTGCCCGCGTACCGGGTGGCGCCGACGGCGACTTCGCCGATGGTCCGGCCGGTCTGGGCGAGCGCCGCCGGCACCGGCTCCAGCCGCCCGGCCAGCTCGACGCCGCCCACGAGGATCGCGTCGGTGGCCGCGCGGATCCGTTCGCACGCGGCGAGGACGCGGTTCAGCAGCGCGATCACCACCGGCAGCACGACGAGCAGCAGCACGGCGTTGCCGATCCACCACAGGACCATGTCTCCTCCTCAGACCGGCGAGCTCGGATAGGGCAGGAAGAACCGGCGGAACACGCGTCTCAACGCCATGAGCGTCGCCTGCAGGCCGATGCTGAACCCGCGCGCCGGGGCCGCGCCGGCGACTTCTTCGCCGCGTTCGGCGCGGTCGATGCCGCGCTGCAGGTTGGCCGCGAAGTCGCGCATCAGCACGGAAGTGACGTCGGCGATCATGCCGCGCCCGTACTGCGCCGCCGCGCCGGAGACCTGCAGGTCCTGGGTGACGTGCACGCGTGTCACGCCGCCGGCCGACGTCAGCCGGGCGGTGACGGTCATGCTCGCCTGGCCGCGGCCCTTCTCGTCGGCGCCCGCCGCGTCGACCACGATGCACTTCGCGGCGTCATCCCGGGAAGCGATCTTCGCCGTGCCGCCGAACTTCAGCGCCACCGGGCCCATGCGGACACTCACGCGGCCCTCGTACGCCTCGTCGCCCAGGTCCTCGGTCAGCTCGGCGCCGGGCAGGCACGCGGCCACCTTCGGGACGTCGTCGAAGAACCGCCAGACCTTGTCGATCGGCTGCCCGACCGCGAACTCGTTCTCGATCAGCATCGGCTCTCCTTCTTCGCGTACGCGGCCGGGTCACGGCGGAACGCGTCGCGGCACCCGGCGCAGCAGAAGTAGTACGCGACACCGTCGCACTCGACCGGGTCGCGCCGGGCCACGGTCATCCCGCACACCGGGTCCACGGCCTCCTCGGCGACGCGCTCGACGACCCGCACCGGACGCGCCGCCGCGCGCAGCCGGACCAGTTCGGCGAGCACGGCGACCGCGATCTCCCGGTGCTCGACCGCGCCGAGGTCGACGCCGGCGGGCACCTGGACGCGGGCGAGCCGGTCGGCGGGCACCCCGCGGTCGGCGAGGTAGCCGAGCACCGCCTCGCCCCGCTTGCGCGAACCCACCAGCCCGACGTACGCCGGGTTCCGCGTCAGCGCGCGTTCCAGCGTCTCCTCGTCGTTGTGGCCCTGGGTCGCGACGACCACGTAGGACCGTTCGGTCACCGAAGCCAAGTCTTCGCTCAGCTCCGCCCGCCAGCCCAGCGCCGTCGCCAGCGCGACCAGCGTGTGCGCCAGCGGCGAGCGGCCGGCCACCACGAGGTGCGGGGCCGGGACGACCGGCTCGACGTAGATCTCCAGCGCGCCTTCGCTCTGGCACGAGATCGGCACGACGGTCATCCCGTCGGGCACCGACCCGAACCGGTCCGGCGTGCCGAGCAACAGCAGCCGCGGGGTGCCCTCGGCCAGCGCCTGCCGGGCCTCCCGCAGCACCACGGGTTCGGCGCAGGCGCCGCCGATCCAGCCGTGCAGCTCGCCGTCCTCGGTGACGATCGCGCGGCAGCCCTCCTTGCCCGACGACGGGCCTTCGCGCCACACGACCGTCGCGAGCGCGAACGCCTCGCCACGGCGGGCCCGGTCGCCCGCTTCCGCCAGGACGTCCCAGCCGTCCATCAGTCGTCCGTCCGGACCGGCGGCACGCCCGAGACGTCCCGGCCGGTCCGCAGCGCCTGCCACACGCGGTCCGGCAGCAGCGGCATGTCGATGTTGCGGACGCCGGTGCCGTCGAGCGCGTCCATGACGGCGTTGACGAACGCCGCCGGCCCGCCGACCGCCGCGCACTCGCCGATGCCCTTGGCGCCGATCGGGTGGTGCGGTGACGGCGTGACGACCTCGCTGTGCAGCTCGAACCCCGGCGTCTCCCACGCGGTCGGGAGCAGGTAGTCCATGTAGTTCGAGCCGACGCAGTTGCCTTCCTCGTCGAAGGTGATGAACTGCATGTTCGACATCGCGTACGCCTCGGTGAGACCCCCCATGATCTGCCCCTCGACGATCATCGGGTTGATGCGGACGCCGCAGTCGTCGACCGCGACGAGGTTCAGCACGTCCCACACGCCGCTCTCCGGGTCGACCTCGACGGTCGCGATGTAGACGGCGAACGGCCAGGTCAGGTTGGGCGGGTCGTAGTAGGCGTGGTTCTCCAGCCCCGGTTCCATCCCGTCGGGCATGTTCGAGTACGCCGCCATCGCGCACTCCTGGATGGTGACGCCGCGGTCGGGCACGCCGCGGACGTAGAACCGGCCCAGCTCCCACTCGACGTCCTCTTCGGACACTTCGAGCAGGTGCGCCGCGAGTTTCCGCGCCTTGGCCCGGATCTTGCGCGACACCATCGAGATCGCCGCGCCGCCGACCGGCGTGCTGCGCGAGGCGTAGGTCCCCATCCCGAACGGCGCGGTGTCGGTGTCGCCCTCCTCGACCGTGACGTCCTCGGCCGGGATGCCTAGCTCGTGGCTGACGATCTGCGCCCACGTCGTCTCGTGGCCCTGGCCCTGGCTCTTCGTCCCGACGCGCAGCAGCGCCTTGCCGGTGAGGTGCACCCGCAGCTCGGCGGAGTCGAACATCTTGATGCCGAGGATGTCGTACTCGCGGCTGTTGCCGGCGCCCAGCGGCTCGGTCATCGTCGAGATGCCGATGCCCAGCAGGCGGCCGCGTTTGCGCGCTTCTTCCTTCCGCTTCAGGAAGTCCTCGTAGCCGATCGCCTTCAGGCCGACGTCGAGGCACTTCTCCGGCTGGCCGGAGTCGACGAGGAAGCCGAACGGCGTCCGGTACGGGAACTGGTCCGCGCGCACGAAGTTGCGGCGCCGGAACTCCGCCGGGTCGATGCCGAGGTCCTTCGCGGCCTGGTGCACCATGCGTTCCTGGAAGAACATCGCCTCGGTGACGCGGAACGAGCACCGGTAGGCGACGCCGCCGGGCGCCTTGTTCGTGTAGACGCCGCGCGCGGTGAGGTGCGCGGCCGGGATGTCGTAACAGGCGAACGCCGAGTGCAGCAGGCCGATCTTGAACTTGCTCGGCTGGGCGTCGGCGAAGAACGCGCCGTGGTCGGCGTCGGCGTGGATGCGGACGCCGAGGATCTTCCCGTCCTCGCGCAGCGCCAGTTCGCTGTCGAGGTACATGTCGCGGGCGAACCCGGTGGAGATGAGGTTGCCGGACTTGTCCTCGATCCACTTGACGGGGCGTTCCAGCAGGATCGAGCACAGGATCGAGCAGACGTACCCGGGGTACACCGGCACCTTGTTGCCGAAGCCGCCGCCGATGTCCGGCGACACGATCCGGATCATGTGCTCGGGCAGCTCGGCGATCATCGCGACGGCGGCGCGGACGATGTGCGGCGCCTGCGTGGTCATGTAGACGGTCAGCTTCTGCGTCGCGCGGTCGTAGTCGGCGACCGACGCGCAGCACTCGATCGGCGACGGGTGCGAGCGCGGGTAGTGCAGGCGCAGCTTGGAGATCCGGTCCGCGCTCGCGAACGCGCGGTCGGTGCCGGTCTTGTCCCCCACTTCCCAGTGGTAGACGACGTTGCCGTCCTGGCCGGCCTTGTCGTCGCGGATCACCGGCGCGTCCTCGGCGAGCGCCTGCTCCGGGTTCACGACCACCGGCAGCGGCTCGTACTCGACGTCGATCGCGTCGCAGGCGTCCTTGGCGATGTACGGGTCGTCGGCGACGACGCAGGCGACCTCCTGGCCCTGGAACCGGACCTTGTCGGTGGCCAGCACGGCCTGGGTGTCGTACGACAGCGTCGGCATCCACGCGAGGTTGCGCGTCGCGGCCATCTCGCCGGTGAGCACGAGGTGGACGCCGGGGATCTCCCACGCCCTGCTGGTGTCGATCGACTTGATCCGCGCGTGCGCCATCGGGCTGCGCAGGATCTCCATGTGCAGCATGCCCGGCAGCACGATGTCGTCGGTGTAGCGGCCCTGGCCGCGGATGAACCGGCTGTCCTCGACGCGCTTGCGGCTCGCGCCGATGCCGCCGATCCCGACCTCGTCGAGTGCCTTCGTCACTGGTCTTCCTTCCGCAGTTTCGCGGCGGCCCAGAGCACCGACTTGACGATGTTCTGGTACCCGGTGCACCGGCAGAGGTTGCCCGACAGGGCCCAGCGGACGTCCTCTTCGGACGGATCGGGTTCGCGGTCCAGCAACGCTTTCGCGGCGAGCATCATGCCGGGCGTGCAGAACCCGCACTGCAGGCCGTGCTCCTCGCGGAAGCCCTCCTGCACCGGGTGCAGCTCGCTGGCCGTCGCCAGGCCTTCGACGGTGGTCACCTCGTGACCGTCGGCCTGCACGGCGAGCATCGTGCAGGACTTCACCGGCGTGCCGTCGACGAGCACGGTGCAGGCGCCGCAGCTGGTCGTGTCGCAGCCCATGTGCGTGCCGGTGAGGCGCAGCCCCTGCCGCAGCAGGTGCGACAGCAGCAGCCGCGGCTCGCACTCGATGACCCTGCGGCGGCCGTTCACGGTCACCGTGATCCGGCGTTCGGGCACGCCCGCGGCCGGTTCGTCGCGGACTTCGTGCACGAGGCTCATCGGGTGGTCCCTTCCAGTGCGCGCACCACGAAGGTGTGCACCATGTGCCGCTTGTACGCGGCGCTGCCGCGGTGGTCGGACTTCGGCCGGGCGGCCGCCGCGGCGAGCGTCGCCGCCTCTTCGATCGTCTCGGCGGTCAGCGGTCCGCCGACGAGCGCCGCGGCCGCGTCGGCGCAGTCGATGGTGGCGCCGCCGACGCCGGTGAGCGCGATCCCGGCCCGGCCGACCCGGCCGTCGGGGGTGGTGTCGACGGCGACCGCGACGCCGACCGTCGCGAAGTCGCCGACCCGGCGTTCCAGCTTGAGGTAGCCACCCGACGGCGTCCCGCGCGGCGCGGGGATGACGGCCTCGACGGCGATCTCGTCCGGGGCCAGGGCGTTCTGGAACGGGCCGAGCACGAACTCGCGCGCCGGGATGCTCCGCCGTCCGCCCGGCCCGGCCGCGACGATCGAGCCGTCGAGGGCCAGCACCACCGACGCCCAGTCGCCCTGCGGGTCGGCGTGGCACAGCGACCCGACGAGCGTGCCGCGGTTGCGGACGATCGGGTCGGCGATGAGCGGCGCCGCGGCGGCCATGGTCGGCTGGGTGTCGCGCAGCAGGTCCGACCGTTCCAGCGTCACGTGCCGGCAGAGCGCGCCGACGTGCAGGTTCCCGGCGTCGTCGACCTCGTGGTGGTCGAGCCCCGGGAGGTTGTTGATGTCGACGAGCAGCGCGGGCGCGGCGAAGCGGAGCTTCATCAGCGGCACCAGGCTCTGCCCGCCGGCGAGGACCTTCGCCTCGTCGCCGTGCTCGCGCAGCAGGCCGAGCGCCTCGTCGAGCTCGCGCGGGGCCTCGTAGGAGAACCGGGTCGGGTACATGGGCGTCAGTCCTCCGTCCTCAGTCCTCGTCCGGGACGGCGACCGGCAGGGTGTCCTCCTCGGGCTCCGGCCGCGGCCGCTGGTGCGGCGGCCACGGCCCCGCGACGGGCTGCCCGGCCACCTTGAGGAACCCGATCAGCTGGGGCCACGCCCAGACGGTCGGGCCCGGCCCTTCCTTCGGCGCGTTCTCGACGAGTTCGTACAGCCGCGGGTTGCCCCGGCTGTGCCCGTCGGACTCGATCCGCATGCCGCGTACCCGCTTCCGCCGTCGATCAGGTGATCGGATGGTCCCCCCGGGGGACACGCAGGGCAACGAGCGAATAACCCTTCGCTTAACCGTCGAGGCCGGCCGTGGCGTACCACACGTGGGTGATCTTCGTGGTGGCGTGGGTGATCAGCGCGGATACCGGGTAACCGCCGCTTGGTGGCCGGTTCGCGGCCCGAAATTCGAGGGGATGTGGTCCCGGTGTCCGAAGTGTCCCGGCTTCCGGTGGTCGTCAGCGAGAACTGGGATTGGCAGATGCGCGGGGCGTGCCGGGGGATGGACGCCGGTGTGTTCTTCCACAGTGACAACGAACGCGGGATGGCGCGCAAGCGCCGCGAAGACCTCGCCAAGCAGATCTGCGCGAGCTGCCCGGTGCGCCTGCAGTGCCTCGACCACGCCGTCGCGGTGCGGGAGACGCACGGCATCTGGGGCGGGCTCGGCGAGGGCGAGCTGCGTCAGCTGATCGCCACCCGCATCTAGCCCAGCTGCTGGAGACCGACCACCGCGAGCAGCCGCAGGGCGTCGTGGGCAGGGGTGCCGGCGTCGGCTCGGGGCTCTCGCGCAGCAGCTCGCGGATGAGCCCCTGCCTCCCACCTTGCGTCGGTCCACCACCGGACCGATCCGACATCAAGTCGCCTTCGTCACGGGTGTGGTGCTGCCGGTCACCGGAGGGACAGCGGTCTGATCGGCATGTCAGGACGGCGTCAGGGCCGTGTCAGGCGAGCCGCAGACAGTCGCCTCATGACAACGAACAGCACGACCTGGTCCGGCATGGTGGCGATCGACGACACGGCCCTGGCGGTCACCGACACCGGCGGTCCCGGCATCCCCGTGGTCTACCTCAACGGCCAGTTCGCCACCCAGGGCTACTGGCGCCGGGTCGTCGCCGAGCTCGGTGCCGGCTTCCGGCACATCACCTACGACG
Source organism: Amycolatopsis sp. NBC_01307 (assembly GCF_035975215.1). NCBI lineage: Bacteria > Bacillati > Actinomycetota > Actinomycetes > Pseudonocardiales > Pseudonocardiaceae > Amycolatopsis > Amycolatopsis sp. NBC_01307. The sequence goes on from NZ_CP108403.1 coordinate 4,267,693, forward strand.
AGCGGGCGCGCGGCAAGTCGAAGCGCTCGGGCGACTACTCCTTCGAGGTCGCCGTCCGGGACGTCGACGCCGTGCTCGCGGCGCGAGGCGTGGACCGGGCAATGGTGGTCGGCTGGTCCTACGGCGCGCTGGTCGGCGCGCACTGGGCCGCGCGGAACCCGGAACGGGCGATCGGCGCGGTCCTGGTCGACGGCGCCTTCCCGTACGACTGGCTCGACGACGCCATGGAGCAGCGGATCCGCAAGCTGTTCAAGCGGATGAGCTGGTTCCTGCCGCTGCTGCGCCCCACCGGCCTGGCCCCGCGGATGAGCGCCGAGCAGCAGGCCGAGAGCAACATCGAGGTCGGCGTGCTCTCCCGCGAACGCGAGCTGGGCCCGGTGCTCGACGCGATCACGGTCCCGACGCGGTTCGTGGTCGCCTCGGGGACGTCGCTGGGCAGCCGCGGCGACGAGCAGGAGCGGATCCGGGCCGGCCTCGACGCCGCCGTCGCCCGCAACCCGCACATCGAGGTGAGCGCGAAGGTCACCAGCAACCACGGCGCGATCCTGCGCAAGGACTTCGGCGCGGTCGCCGGAGCCGTCCGCGAGGTCGCGGGCACGCGGACCGGCCTTACGGCACCAGGTAGCGCGTCAGGAGACTCGACCCGTCGGTGAGCACGGTGCCGAGATCCAGCTTCAGCGGGTCGAAGGCGCCGCCGACGGCGGCCCGGTCGGCCGTTCCGGCCACCAGGAACGGCGCGACCGTCAGCCGGAACTCGTCGACCAGGCCCGCCTCGGCCAGCGACGCGAACAGCCGGGGCCCGCCTTCGCAGTCGATCCGGCGGAGACCACGCTCGGTCAGGGCGGCGACGGCGAGGTCGACCGCGACGTGCTCCTCCCCCGCGACGATCACGTCGGCCCCCGCCGCGACCCAGGCGTCACGCTGGTCCTCCGGCGTCCGCTCGCTGGTGATGACGATGGTCGGCACGGCGGCGCCGGTGATCACGGGCGCGTCGGGCGGCAAGCTGCGGCCGGTGGTGACGACGGCGATCGGCGGGACCGGCTCGAGGCCGTGACGCCGGCGGCGGTCCGCGGTCTCCTCGTCCGGGTGGACGCCGTCGAACTCCTCGACCACCGCGGTCCCGGCGCCGAGCAGGACGACGTCGGCGAGGTCGCTGCCCAGCTTGAACACGACCCGGTCGGGCTCGGTCGACAGCGGGCGCGAGCGGCCGGCGACGGTGATCGCGCCGTCCGTGCTCGACACGAAGTTGACGACCAGCCACTTCGCGACGTCGGGGAAGCGGTAGAGGGCTTCGAGGTCGTCCCGCCCGATTTCGCGGACGCTCTCCGGCGGCCAGATCTGCTGGAGTTTCACAGCCACCGCACCGCGTTCTTCGGCGGCCGGGTGCCGACGATGCTCGCGATCATCTCGACCACGTGCCGCGTCTCGCGGACCTGGTGCGCCCGGAACATCGCGGCGCCGTGCGCGGCCGCGAGCGCGGTGGCGGCCAGCGTCCCGGTGACCCGGTCGTCCATGCCGACGTCGAGCGTCTCGCCGACGACGCCCTTGTTGGACAGCGCCATCAGCACCGGCCACCCGGTGGCCACGAGCTTGTCGACGTTGCGCAGCACGGCCAGCGACTGGTGGGTGTTCTTCGAGAAGTCGATGCAGGGGTCGATCATGATGCCCTCGCGTGGGACGCCGCGCTCGACCGCGCGCTCGGCGAGTGCGGTCGTGTCGGCGATCACCGAGGCGACGACGTCGTCGTAGACCGGCTTCACCGGGTCGGTGCGCGGGTCGAGACCGTCGGTGTGGGCGCAGATGTAGCCCGCGCCGTGCTCCGCGGCGACGTCCAGGATCTCGGCGTCGTAGGCGGCCCAGTTGTCGTTGATCAGGTCCGCGCCGGCGCGGCAGACGGCGTCGGCGACCTCGGCGCGGTAGGTGTCGACGCTGATCACGACGTCCGGGAAGTGCTCGCGGGCCCACGCCACGGTCGGCACGACCCGGGCGATCTCCTCCTTGACGGTGACCTCGGGGCCCGGGCTGGCCGGCACGCCGCCGATGTCGATCACGGCGGCGCCGTCGTCGAGCACCCGGCCGATCGCCGCCTGCGCCCGCTCCTCCTCGAACGTCACCCCGTTGTCGTAGAACGAGTCCGGGGTCCGGTTGACGATCGCCATCACCAGCGCGTTGTCGCTGGTGAGGCGCCGTCCCCGGAAGACGAGGTCGTGGATCGGCATGCGGTTCTCTCCTGTGCGGGACCGGCAGCGTGGTCGTCCCCGAGCATAGGCGATCATCGTTCTCCCGCCGTGCCCTCTCACGCTCAGCCGACGCTGGTGGAGAACTTCAGCGACCGGCCCGGCTCCGCGCGGAACGTCACGCCGTGGTCGTTGCTGTAGGCCTCGCCGCCGCCCGGGTAGGGGCTGGAGTCGTTGTACTCCAAGCCGTAGCAGCCGGTGGTGGTCGCCGAGCGGACCAGCAGCCCGTAGCGTTTCCCGGCCGTCACGGCGATGCCCGGCGTCACCGTGACCGCGCGCGGGGACCACCCGATCGACGTCGCCGGCACGACGGCCGTGCTCAGCGCGGCGCCGGTCGGCTGGAACCCCTCCGTCGCGGCGTAGACGCCGATTTCGAGGCCCGCGCCGGGGTTTCCGGCCTGGAAGCTCGTGTACGAGACGGCGGACAGCGTGCCGCCGCGGCTCGGGACGAACGTCTGGAACCGGGCGACGCCGGCGCCGACGTCGCAGTAGGTCCGGAAGCCGGTGACGCCGTCGGCCTGGTCCACGCCGGGCGGCGGGTCCTGGTGCCCGGCCGAGCCGGTGGCGAGGTCCAGCGAGAAGGAGTTCCGGCAGGTCATCGGGGCGATCGCGCCCGTGGCGGTGAACTCGAGCGGCGCCCAGTAGTAGTTGGCGAGGGCTTCGTTGCGCTGCCCGTTGTTCCAGAGGTCACTGGCGTAGACGTAGGCGGTGCCCGACGTCGTCGGGAGCGCCGAGACGAACGCCGGCTGCCCGCCGCACGAGTCCTGGCTGATCTTCACCGGCGCCGACCACGGCCCCAGCGGGCTCGCCGCCGTCCGGTACGACGTGCCGGTGCCCGCGCAGTAGCCGCAGTTCGGGTCGGAGTAGGTCAGGTAGTAGACGCCGTTCCGCTTGAACAGGGCGGGCGCTTCGGTCTGGCTCTGGCCGAGCCGCGCGTAGGCGCCGGTGCCGGTCAGGTAGTTCGCGGCGAGGCGCTCCACGACGATGTCACCATTGGTTCGCCAGTCGGTGTAGGAGAGGTACGCGGTGCCGTCGGTGTCGACGAAGACGTCGTGGTCGCCGTTGTTGACCCCGCCCGCCGGCGCGTTGTTGTTCACCGCGAGCGTCGGCACCGGGGCTTCGGTGAACGGGCCGGCCGGGTTCGCGCTGGTGAGGACCCGGAAGCCGACGCTGTTGTCGTAGACGTTGACCCAGAGCACGTACTTGCGGGTGGCCGCGTCGTAGCCGACGTGCGGCCGGAAGCAGCCGTAGGTGGCGCCGTTGCAGCGGGTCTGCCAGACGCCGGTGGCGTCGAAGAGCCAGCCCCGGTCGGTCCAGTGCACGAGGTCGGGCGAGGTGTAGACCTTGAACCCGCAGAACGGCGAACTCGTCGCCTGCCAGGCGAAACCGCAGTCGTAGCTGGTGCCGTAGAGGTAGTACGTGCCGCCGAAGAGGGCGATCTCGCCGTCGTGCGCGTCGACCGCGTCACCTCGCGTGTCGAACCGGACGACCTGGTTTCCCTGCGCGTCGAAGTTGGTGACGGTCGTGGTGAACGCGCGTGCTTCGGCGGGGGCGGACAGCGTCACCGCCAGTACCGCCGCCAGCACGAGGGTGATCGCGGACCGGAGCCTGCGGGTGCCTGTCATCGTGCCGGCCTCCTTGCCTAACATGAAACGTTTCAAGCTTCTCGCGCGTCCACGTTAACCCATAGATTGCGCCCATGGCCGACTTCACCGACTTCAACCTCAAGCTGATCGTCGTCGAGCAGCTGATGTACACGGACAAGACGCTGACGCCCGCGTTCCGCATCGCCGACGTCCTGGGCGTGACCGACACCTGGGAGCACACCTACCAGCGCGGCCTCGCCCACCAAGTGGTCCCGGAGGCGCGCGACTACTTCGAAGCGCTGGAGATCGGCGACGACCTCCTGGCCACCGTGGAAGAGCTGGTCATGGACGGCGGGCTGCGGGTGTACCAGGAGTGCGCGCCGATCTGGGACGGCGAGGACGAGCTGTTCGACGTCAGCTCGCTCGACGATCTCGCCCTGCTGCCGAACTTGCGGCGTGTCGTGGGCTCGGAGTTCCTCGGCCCGCGGTTGCGGGAGGTCCTTCGCTCCCGCGGTGTCGCGGCGGACTGACCGAGCGGTCCGCGTCGCCGTAGTAGCCCGCGGGCAGCTGCCGGAAGCGGCGGCGGAAGCGCAGCCAGCCGACCAGCTGCGTGCCGGCCGCGAGCACGAGGTAGGACAAGGCGAACCACCCCTGCGCGCCGAGGTGGTCCAGGTCCATCCCGGCCGGCCACACCGCGACGAAGAACAGGGCGGACGGGGCGAAGCGGTGGGCGTCCTGGGCCCGCAGCACGCCGTCGACGGCGCGGGACGCGGCGTCCTCGGCGATGATCGGCGCGCGCAGCACCCGGCCGAGGACCAGCGCGATCGCCCCGGCCCCGGCGGCGAGCCCGAGCGTGCGGGCCCCGGCGTCCAGGGGCGCGGCGGGTTCGGTGAGGAACTGCAGGGCGCACAGGACGGCTCCGCCGCCGAACGTGATCGCCGTCGCGGCCAGGTGCCACCAGCCGACCTGCCGCGCCGCCGCACGCCACGGCGGCGGGGTGCCGGTGCCGGTCAGGCTCTCGGCGAGCTCTTCGCGCGTCTGCACCTGGCGCCACCGCATCACGAGCAACGCGGCCAGCACCACGCCGACCAGCAACGGCCGGAGCAGCTCCAGCTCCCGCGGCGCGCGGAAACCGGGCCAGAAGACGAGGCAGACGACCAGCACGGCGAACACGGTCGGCCGCCGCAGCCATTCCCGGGTGCCGACGCGCAACGCGAGCAGCCGGGTCGGCAACCCGACCTCGACCCCGTGCCGCGCAAGCCACATCCGCGTGGCGGTCACCTCGGCGAACGACGGTTCGCCGGGCAGCCTCGGATCGACCGGCAACGCCGGTTCACGCACGACCAACCGAAAGCCTCCCAGCCCTCACCACCCGCGGGAAGTCTACGACAGGGCCCGGGCCGGGCTCACCGCGCGGGTTTGCCGGTGCAGACCGGTGACGCCCGCCGGATCCACTCCAGCCGACCGGCGCACTTCGACCGGCCACGACCCGGACGACCTCGCCGTCGCCGGTGCACACCACTGCTTCTTCACCAAAGCACGGCCCCGGCTCACCACCGGTTCACCACGAGAACCGCGGCAGCTCACCAGCCCGACCGACCTACGAAAGCGCGGCGGCCTCGGCAGGCTCGAACCGGCCGCGGATCCAGACAATCGCCGCGTCGCCCTCGAAGGACTCACCACACCAGCGCCCCGGCTCACCGCGGCGGTTTGGCCGCGAAGACCCAGCGGTTGCTCGCCAAGGCATCATGGCGCTCCGGCACCAGGCCCGCGCCGTGTTCCACCGCGAGGTCGAACGGGGTGCGGACCGATGTCTCCCAGGCGCCGGCCCGCAGTGCGGCCGCCGAGTCCGGGCGGGGTTCGGCGTCGAACAACGCCGTCAGGTCCACGCCGATCTGCTCCTTCGTGCTGCGGTAGATCGCGCTGGTGCGGTACTCCACGCCGAGCTTCACCTCGTACGCCAGGCAGCTTCCGGGCGCCGCCAGGCGGTCGACCGTCGTGATGAGCCGGCGTTCCGCGTCCGCGGGCAGGTAGAGCAGCAGGCCCTCGGCCAGCCACGCCGTCGGGACGCGCGGGTCGAACCCCGCCTCGCGCAACGGCCGGACCCAGTCCTCGCACAGGTCCACCGCGACCGTCGTGCGGGCCGCGCTCGCCGTCGCGCCCAGGTCGTCCAGGACGTCCTGCTTGAACGCCAGCACGTCCGGCCGGTCAAGCTCGAACACCGGGCAGCCGGCCGGCCACGCAAGCCGGAAGGCCCGCGAGTCCAGCCCGGCGCCCAGCAGGACGACCTGCCCGGCGCCGGCGCGCACCGCGCCGAGCAGGAAGTCGTCCAAGACCCGGGTGCGCAGGCCGAAGTAGCGCCCGAGCCGGCCCCACAGCGGGTTCGCCGCCCCGCCGGGGACGTCGTGCCAGTGCACCGGCCACTCCCCCGACGCCCGCGCCGCCCGGACGAAGTGCCGCGCGAACCCGTCGTGCGCCAGGGAATCCGGCCGGGTCGCCTCGATCGCCCTGGCCGCGGCGACCATCAGCGCGGTCCGGCCGACGCCGCCTTCGACGCCTCGGGTGGTGACCACTCGTCCTCCTCCGCGAATCGGGTCCACGACGCGGGCCGGTCGTGCGTGGTCGTCCGCGCCCCGTAGACGGTTTCCATGAACCGCAGGGTTTCCTCGTCGGACCGGTGCAGGGCGGTCGTGCAGTCGGTCAGGACCGTGAGGTGGAATCCCTTCTGGAACGCCGTTCTCGCCGTCGAATCCACGCAGACGTCGGCGTAGACCCCGGCGAGCACGAGGTGCCCGATCCGGCGCCGGCGCAGGTACTGCCCGAAGCCGTGCGCCAGGAACGCGTCGAAGCAGGCGTACTTGGTGAAGACGCGCTCGCCGGCCGCGGGCGCGACCTTGTGGAACTCCGCGCCCCACGAACCGGTCCGGCACTTCGGCTGTTTGCCCAGCACCCGGTCGCGCCGCCGCCAGCTCGGCCGCTGGTGCTCGACGTCGCCGAGGAACCGCACGAAGACGACCTCCGTGCCGGCCCGCCGGGCGAGGTCGACGGCGCGCGCGGCGTTCGTCGTGGCCCGCTGCAACGTCCCCGGTGCGCCGCGGTACCGGGCCGCGACGACGGGCCCGGCGCAGAAGTCGTTCTGCAGGTCCACGACGACCAGGGCCGTCTTCACGCGCCCGCCACCGGCACCCGGCCGGGCACGGGGTCGAGCGCGGCCAGGACTTCGGCCACGACCTCGGCGGTCGACTGCCGGCCGCCGACGTCCGGGGTGCCGACGCCCCGGTCGCGGGCGGCGTCCAGCGCCTGTTCGGTCGCCGCGACGGCGCCCGGGCAGCCCGCGTGCCGCTCGGCGATGGCCGCGGCGGCCCGGATGGTCGCCGTCGGGTTGACCCGGCCGGTCCCCGCGAGGTCGTCGGCCGAGCCGTGCACGGTCTGGTACTCGACGAGCCCGGCGACGTCCGGGTGCAGGAGGACGTTCTCGGTGTAGCGGCGCTCCTGGCGTTCGCCGCCGAACGCGTCGAGCAGGACGACGTGCATGATGTCGGCCCATTCGTTGCCGGCGACGACCAGCGTGCGCGGGGTGAGGCCGTGCTCGATCAGGTTGCGGTTCACCGTGTCCGGCTGGCTGAGCTCGACGGTCACCCCGAGCCGGCCGGCGATCTCGGCGACCCACTCGCCGAGCGCGCCGTCGAGCAGGTGGAACTTGTACGCCAGGACGATCCGCGCGGGTCCGTCGTCGGGCCACTGCGCCCAGGCCCGGCGCAGCGCGAACACGATCACCTTCTCGGTGATCTCCTTGCTGAACACCGTCGTGCGGGTCAGCACGCCCGGCGTGTGCCGGTTTTCGCCGGTGTAGAAGCCCTGGGCCTGGTCCCGGACCAGCAGCAGGCCCGGCGTGATCGGGTCGACCTTGACCGCCTGCAGCCGCTCCCGGACCAGGTAGAGCGACTGCGCGTTGATCGCCGTGCGGAAGATCGCCGGGACGTCGGCCCGCGCCTGCTCCCGGCAGAACCGCTCGTAGTGCTCGGCGTCCTCCTGGGTCAGCCGGCGGATCCGCTCGGTTTCCCCTTCACCCTTCAGTGAGAAATAGGAATGGTACAACCGGGGCGAGCGCACGATTTCGATTTCGGTCGAGTGCCGGAGGCCGATTCGGGTCAGCACGTTTTCGAAGACGTCCGCCAGTTCCGGACCCGTACCCCGGCCGACCGCCAGCCCGACGACCGGCCGCGCGCGGTGCGCGCCCACTCAGCCGGCCACGTTCGCGACCAGGTGGTCGCCGGCGATGCCGACCTTGTCCGGGCTGTAGTAGTCCTTGATCGCCGCGGTCCAGACCGGCACGCGGACGCGGTCGCCCGCCGACGGCCCGAAGGCCTCGAAGAGGGCGTCGATGTTGTCGCGGTCGAACCCGATCGCCGTCATCAGGGCGACGAACAGCGGGCGTTCGATCATTCCGTCGCCGTCCGGATCCCCCAGTGCCGCAAGGGATTCCGCGAACTCGGTCACCGTGGCGTCGAACCGTTCCGGCGACAGCACGCAGGCCGCGTACTCGTCGTAGCTCACCTTGCCGTCGTGGTTCGCGTCGAGCTCCCGTTCCAGGGTGGTCCAGTACCGGTGGAAGGCCGCCTCCATCGCCTGCTTCGCGGCGGCGCCGGAGCCCTGGGCCGCCCGCAGCACGCGGTCCGCCATCGTCGAGAAGTCCCGTTCTTCGAGATAGCCGTTCCGGTCGACGTCGAAGAGGGTGAAAACGAGCTTGATCCGGTCGACCGCGGTGGCACCCATCGATTTTTGACCTTTCGCGTCGGGGTTGTTCCCCGAGCAGTTTGCGCCCGGCGGGCCGGGCCGTGAATCCGTTTCACCCCAAGGTGTGGAATCACCGTTTTGCCGCGTTTTCACCGGAGCGCACCACCGGTTCACCCCGGCCGGGGCACGCCCCGGCACACACGGTGATGCTCAGCGGCGGGCGGCCTCCAGCGCGGCGACCAGAGCGTCGACGCCGAACGCGAACTCGGCGTCGTGGTCGCAGACCGCCAGGTGCGGGGCGGCCGCCACGACGTGCGGCAGGCCGGACGCCGTCAGCTCGGTTTCGCGCCGCCCGGCGCCTTCGACGTCGGCGCCGCTGAACGCCGGTCCCGCGGACACCTCCCGCAGCAGCGAGCCGACCAGGAAGGCGAGCGACGTCCGCAGCGCGTGCACGGCGCGCTCCGGCGGGAACCCGGCCCGGTCGAGGACGGCCAGCACCGCCTCGGTCGGCCCGAGCGCGGCGGGCGCGTCGAGCTGGCGGGTCAGCACCAGCGGCACGCAGCGCGGGTGCCGGAGCGCGGAGCGCCGGAAGGCGTGGGCGACCGCGCGGACGTCGGCGGCGAGGTCGCCGCTCGGCGCCGGCAGGCGCAGGCCGGCCAGCACCGCCTCGGTGATCGCGTCGAGCAGCGCGTCCCGGCTCGCGACGTGGTTGTAGAGGCTCATCGCGTCGACGCCCAGCCGCTTGGCGACACCGCGCATGGTCAGCCGTTCGACGCCCTCGGCTTCGGCGAGCGCCATCGCGGCGTCGACGATCCGCTTGCGCGACAAGGGTTCCTGCCCACGCCGGGGCCTGCCGCGCCGCGGCGGATCCGTCTCGGTGTCCATCCCGTACCTCCTGGACAAAACCTACAGCGTAGGTCTACGGTCGGCCCATACCTACGGCGTAGGTTTTATCCCACCAAGACTGAGGACCCGGATGACGACCGCCTACACCCTGCCGCCGGAAGACGTGCTGCGCGCTCGCGAGAAGCTCGTCCTCGACCACTTCCACGACGAGGTGCGCCAGGCCTGGGACGACGTGCTGGAGACGTTCCCGCACCCGCACTACGAGCTGATCGCGTCGATGACGGTCCACGACGGCACCAGCGAGGTCCGCGGCTACTACCACGACACCCGCGTCGCGTTCCCCGACCAGGACCACGAGATCATCGCCCTGCGCCACACGGCCGACGCCGTGGTCGTCGAGTTCTGGCTGAAGGGCACCCACCTCGGCCCGCTGGGCAAGATCCCGCCGACGGGCAGCACGCACCGCACCCGGATGACGGCGTACTTCGTCTTCGACGAGCAGGAGAGCCTGGTCACCGAGCGCGTCTACTTCGACCAGCTGACCGTGCTGAAGCAATTGCTGGGCGGGCTGGACAAGAAGAACCCGAAGGACCTGGCCACGTTGGTGCGCGCGGTCTTCGGCGCGTTGAGCGAGGCCGGCGGCGAACCGGATCCCCGGCTGCTCGGCTGAAAAGGCGGGGGCGGCCGGTTTCCCGGCCGCCCCCGCTCACTTCACCTGGTCAGCGCCGGCAGGGGTTGCCGGCGGGGTGGGCGTTGGTTCCGTGCACGTCGGCCTGGGACTCCGCGAGCACGATCTTGGCGAGCGCCGTGTCCAGCGCGACCGCCTGCTGCTTCACGACGCCGTTCACCACGGTCTGGCCGTTCAGCTTCAGCGATCCGATGACCAGCGGGATGGTCAGCGGGGCCGAGCCGACCGTGACCGCGAGGCCGTTGATCTTCAGCGAGGCGATGGTCGAACTGCCCGCGAGCACCGGGGCGAGACCGCCCGTGGCCGGCTGGCAGGTCGCCGACGCCTGCGACTGGATCACGCCCAGCTCGATGGTCAGCCCGAGCGTGCTGATCACCGTCTTGTCGATCTTGGCGGTGGCCTGCGCGTGGTCACCGGCGGCCGGGGCCGCCGACTGGTTGTCCGGCGTGACGTCCGTCGACGCGGTCAGCGCCTTGGTCTCCACCTTGATCAGGCCGGCGTTGAGCGTCGCGCCCAGCACCGTCTGGCTGTCGTCGGCGCAGGGCAGGTTCGCCGGGTTGGCGACGCCGGCCGTGATGCCGATGACGTTGGCGGCCGTGCCGGTGCAGGAGAACGCGCCGTCCCGGTCGTCGTCGGTGATCGTGCCGATCCCGGTCGGGTCGACCAGGCCCGCGCCGACCGGCGCCGACAGCGTCACCGTGAACGTCTCGTCCGGCTCGTCGACCGTGTCCGGGTTGACCAGCACGGTCACCGGCTTGGTCGTCTCACCGGGCGCGAAGGTGACGTCGCCGCTGGTCGCCGCGTAGTCCGCCGGCGCGGTCGCCGTGCCGTTCGCGGTGGCGTAGTGGACCGTCACCGGGTTCGGGCTGGCCCCGCCGAGCAGCGACACCGTGAAGGTCGCCGGCACCGGAGCACCGCCGGATCCTTCGGCCACCGTGACGTCGTTGATGCTCAAGCCGAGCACCCGCACGGTCGTCGTCTCGACGTAGCCCCGCGAGACGCCGTCGACCAGGTAGTCGACGGTGCAGTGGTACGTCCCCGGCGCGGCGTTCGCCGCGGCGGCCACCGTCTCGGTGAAGGTGGCGACGTCACCGCTGGGCACCTTCACGCTGGCCGGCGCGTTGGTGACCGTGAGCTGCGGGTCGCACGTCGTGACGTGCGGGGCCACCGTGACCTCGATGGACTTGATGCCGTCGAGGATGGCCTGCGAGACCGCGCTCGAGGGCACGTTGTTGAGCAGCACGCCACCCGTGGCCGACGTGATCGCGCTGGCCTGCCCGTCGAGGTCGAGCGCGCCCACGTTGACCGCGACGACGCGGATGTTCGCCGCCTTCAGCGCGGCGATGGTCTGGGCCAGGTCGTGCCCGCCGCTCGGGTCGTGCGACGGCGCGTCGCCGAACCACGCGACGATGCGCGTGCCGTCCGGGCGGAAGGTGACCGCGCCGGTGGCCAGCTGGTACAGGGCGTTGAGGTCGGCTTCCGGGCCGTCGCCGCCACCGGAGGCGACCCACTGGTTCGTGCCGGCCTGGACCGCCGCCTGGTCACCGGTGATGCCCGTGTTGACGCGGAACGCGAAGGGGTCGCCGAAGTCCTTGTACTCGGCCACCCCGAACTGCGCGGTCGGCTGCGCGGCGAGCACGTCACCGGTGATGGTGTTGGCGTTCGCGCGCACGTTGCCGATCGCGGCGCCCATGCTGCCCGTGGTGTCGGCGAGCAGCACGAGGTCGGGGTTCGGCGGCACGGCCGACGTCGTGACGTGCTTGGTCACGGTGGTGCTCTGGCCCGCGTTGAGGGTGAGGTCGACGGTGGCCGGGTCGACCCCGGGCGGCGCCGCGGCAGCGACGGCCGTCGGTGCGAGCAACGCCGTGACGGCCGTCAAGGCGACGAACACTGATCTTCGGGACATGACTTCCCTTTCGAGAATTTCCGGTGGCTGGCCTGAGGAAGACGGAAAATGGCCTGCTTCGTTAGCACTTCGCCCGCGGTTCACCCGGAGTGCCCTGTGTCAAGGCGCTCAATGGGCGATCACCGGGAAATCGGGCTACTCAACCAGGTACTGACCGGGCCGGGCCGTCGAAAGCCGATCGGGAAACGTCACGCTTCAGAGCGACGCCGGACCGGGATATTTGCACAATGCGTGCTCGACGGGAAGCGGGAAACCCTCGATCTTTCTCACCGGAAACGCAAAGAATGACCCGAATGCCGCAGTGCCCGGGCTACGAAAGGTCGGCCAGGTCGAGCACGAAGCGGTACCGGACGTCGTTGCGGCCGAGCCGCTCGAGGGCTTCGTTCACCTGCTTCGACGGAAGCACTTCGACGTCGGCGGTGACGTCGTGCTCGGCGCAGAACTCCAGCATCTCCGCCGTCGCCGGGCGGCCGCCGCTGCCCGCGGAGCCCAGCTTCTTGCGACCGACGAGCAAATCCATCATCTGCACGGTGACCGAGCCCAGGTGGCCGACGACGCTGAGGGTGCCGTCCAGCGCGACCAGCTTCAGGTACGGGCCGAGGTCGTGGGGCACCGCGATGGTGTCGACGACGACGTCGAACCGGTCCCGCGCCGCGGCCAGCTGCCGCTCGTCGGTGGACACGACCAGGTCGTGGGCGCCGAGGCGGCGGGCGTCCTCGGCCTTGCCGTCGGTCCGGCTGATGACCGTGGTTTCGGCCCCGAGCGCGACGGCGAGCTTGACCGCGAGGTGCCCGAGGCCGCCGAGCCCGGCCACGGCGACACGCGTGCCGGGGCCGACGTCCAGCGCCCGCAGCGGCTCCCAGACGGTGATCCCCGCGCACAGCAACGGCGCCGCGGCCGCCGGGTCGAGTCCCGCGGGCAGCGGGTAGGTGAAGCCCTCGCGGACGACGTACTCGCGGGAGTAGCCGCCCAGCGTGGGGGTGCCGTCGTGGCGGTCGGTGCCGCCGTAGGTCAGGGTCGGGAACGCGTAGCAGAAGTTCTCCTGCCCCCGCCGGCACATCGGGCACTCCCCGCACGAGTCCACGATGTTGCCCACGGCGACGGCGTCCCCGGCGGCGAACCGCGTGACACCGCTCCCCACCTCGGTCACCACGCCGGTGAACTCGTGGCCGGGCACCAGCGGCGTGTCCCGGCCGGGCCGGCCCAGCGCGTGGAGGTCGCTGTGGCAGACCCCGCAGTAGTCCACGCTCACGGCGACGTCGTCCGCCCGCAGGTCACGGCGTTCGAGCGGCACCTGCCGCAACGCGTCCCCGGTGTGGTCGGCCTGCCAGCCCACGGTCGTCCTCATGGCGCACTCCTCAAACAAACAGACTGTTCGGTCTATTTGACCGTAGCCGAGCATCGGCGATCCGGCAAACAGACTGGTCTGTTGTTATCGTGGGCCGCATGGCCGACAAGCCCCTGACCTCGCGGGGCGCCGCGACGAAGCAGCGCATCATCGACGTGGCGACCCAGGAGTTCGCGCGGTACGGCCTGGCCGGGGCGCGCGTCGAGCGGATCGTGGCCGCGGCCCGCACCAACAAAGCGCAGCTCTACGGCTACTTCGGCAGCAAGGAAGAGCTGTTCGACACGATCTTCCTGGACTCGATGGGCTCGATCCGCGACGGCGTCCCGATCGACGCCGGCGACCTCGCGGACTGGGCCGTCCGCCTGTACGACGAGTACCTCCGCCGGCCCGACCTGATCCGGCTGGCCACCTGGGTCCGCCTGGAGCGGCGCCCCGCCGGGCACCTCGTCGCCGACGCCGACCGCCTCGACGCCGCCAAGCTCGGCGCCATCGCCGACGCGCAGGCCGCGGGGCTCGTCCGGGCCGGGGACCCGTTCGACCTGATGGCCATGGTGATCGCGATGTCGATGGCGTGGTCGCCGGTCAGCAACGTCTACGCCGCCACCGGCGAGGAGCCGCCGGAGCTGCACGAGCAACGCCGGACGCTCCTGCGGGAGAGCGTCCGGCGCGCTGTCGCACCCGGGTAGGACTCAGTAGCGGAAGGACCGGGTCCCGGTCAGCGACCAGGCGCGGGCGACCCGGCCGTCGCGCACGGACAGCAGGTCGGCGCCGCTCGCCGCGGGTCCGGTCCACAGGAACGCGACGGTGCCCCGGACCGGATCAACGATCGGCGCCCGGTGTGGCGTCAGGACCGCGGGCTCCGGGCGCGTGAGCGGGCCCGCCGCGCCGGAGAAGAACCCGAAGTCCCCGGTGATGACGTCCACCGGCTCGCCGGCTCGCCACCGGAGCCAGCCGTCGAGGACCTTGTCCAGGTCGTCGCCGGCGGTGTACGCCGGGTCGGGCGTGGTGTCGCGCCGCTCCCCCACGAACGTCCAGTTCTCCGCGATCCCGCCGCCGTGCAGGATGTTGACGTCGAAGCCGGTCAGCTTCTGACCGTCCGCCTTGTCGACGTCCCACAGGTAGGCGAAGTGGTCACCGCCGTCGGCGAGCACCCGCGGGCGGAAGATGTTGATGTGCTTGCCGCGGTACCCCTCGAGGAACCGCACCTGCTCCGCCGGCCCGACCACGCTGTCGAGCCCCGGGGTCTGCCCGGACCACTGCACGCAGGTCGGGCTCATCAGCTCGTGCGCCAGCGCGGGGTCCTCGTTCCACATGCGGCACCACTGCCGCATCCGCTCTTCGTTGTTTTCCATGTCCGCCACGGTTCCAGCGGTCCGCGACACCGTCCTGTCGGTGTTCGGCGTCACATTTCCCGGCATTTCACCGCAGGGCTTCCGCGTCCAGCCGGTCGAGTTCCGCGGCCCACTCGGCCTCGCGCGGGCGGAACCGCTCGCCGGTCGGCGCGGTGGCGGTGATGCGGTGCAGCTGGAACCCGCGGACGCCGTCGCGCAGGCGGCACCACGCGACGAGGTACCAGCCGTGCGGCCCCCAGAGCAGGCCCAGCGGCTCGACGTCGCGCTCGGAGGCCGCGCCCGCCCGGTCGGTGTAGGTCACGTGCAGCACCCGGCTCGACACGACGGCGTCCTCGACCGTGTCCGCGACCGCACTGCGGATCACCGGCAGATCGGGGTGCGGGCCGACGCGGTGCACGCGCGCGGCCAGCGCGTCCTCCCTTCGCCGCACGTCGGGCGGCAGCACGGCCAGCACCTTCTGGGCCGCTCGCCGCGCGGCGTCCGCGAAGGGCGTGGCCGACGCGGCCCGCAGCGCGACGCTGATCGCCAGTGCCTCACGCGCGGTCAGCGTCACGGGCGGGAGGGTGCGCTCGCGGTCCAGGCTGTACCCGCCGTTGCGCCCGGTGTCGCTCCGGATGGCCACACCGGACTCCCGCAGCGCGTCGAGGTCCCGTTCGACAGTGCGGACGCTGACCTCGAACCGCCGCGCCAGCCACGTCGCACTGCGCGGCCGCGGCGAGACGGCGCGAAGTTCTTCCACGAGGGCGTACAGCCGTTCGGTGCGATTCACGAGAGCTAATTTATCTGCCGTCCACCGGCCGTTTCCGGCCGCTTACCGCAGTCCACCCGCCCGGGCTGTTACAGATCCGCACTCTTTCGCGACAGCACTGTCGAGAATGAAGGGGAGGGTGGTCGGGTGACGGGCGAACGACAGGTGCGGCTGTGGCTGGGCACCCGAGAGGTCTCGGCCCCGGCCGAATTCGGCCGCGAGGTGGTGAAGTACACCGGAATCACGGTCCAGCGCGTCGAAGACGGCGACCTGGTCGGCCAGTCGTGGGTCCCGGTGGGAACAACACCGACGTTCGCGGACGACGAAGCCCTGATCGCGGAGTGGCACGAGGCACTCCAATGGACCCACGCCCCCGCCGACGTCTGACCCTCGCCTCGGGGCGCTGGTCGGCACGCCCGGATTCAGAGTTCCCTTAATCCACTGTTGCGGACCGCGGACCCGGCGGGGACGATCGGCGGTCATGCAGGTGCCGGCGCAGTTCGAGTACGAGCGGGCCACCAGTGTCGGGCACGCACTCGAACTGCTGGCCAAGTACGGCCCCGAGGGCCGGGTGATCGCCGGCGGGCACAGTCTCATCCCGATGATGAAGCTGCGGCTGG
Source organism: Amycolatopsis sp. NBC_01307 (assembly GCF_035975215.1). Lineage (NCBI taxonomy): Bacteria > Bacillati > Actinomycetota > Actinomycetes > Pseudonocardiales > Pseudonocardiaceae > Amycolatopsis > Amycolatopsis sp. NBC_01307. Next base: position 4,283,761 of record NZ_CP108403.1, read on the forward strand.
CGCGGCCCGAAGCGCTGGTCGACATCAACGAGCTCGGCGAGCTGTCCCGGATCGAGGTCGTCGGCGGGGAGCTGCGGATCGGGGCCCTCGTGCGGCACGCCGAACTGCTCGGTTCGGCCGAAGCCGGGCGGCTGTTCCCGATCCTGCACGACGCCGAACGCGTGGTCGCGGACCCGATCGTGCGCAACCGCGGGACCGTCGGCGGCTCGCTGTGCCAGGCCGATCCGTCGGAGGACCTGGCGGCCGCGTTCACCGCCGTCCGGGCCGACGCCGTCGTCGAAGGCGGCACCGGGACGCGGGTCGTGCCCGTGCGCGAGTTCTTCACCGGGCCGTACGAGACCGCCGTCGGGCCGGGTGAGCTGCTGGTGCAGCTGCGGCTGCCGATCCGCGACGGGACCGGGAGCGCGTACGCCAAGGTCGGCCGGCGGGCCGGGGACTGGGCCATCGCCGCGGCGGGCGCGTCACTGCGGCTGGACGGCGACGTCATCGTCGAAGCCGGGCTCGGCCTCACCGCCGTCGGCGCCCCGCACTTCGTCGCCGCCGAAGCGGAGGACTTCCTGCGCGACGGCCCGGCGACGCCGGAGCGGTTCACCGAGGCCGGGACGATCGCCGCCGCGCACTGCTCCCCCGCCGCCGACCAGCGCGGGCCCGCCGACTACAAGCGCCACCTCGTCGCGCAGCTGACCGCCAGGGCGCTGCACCAGGCGCACGCGCGGCGGGCGGGGTGACGTGGAGATCACCGTGACCGTCAACGACGAGGCGTACCGGCGCAGCGTCGAGCCCCGGCTCCTGCTGGTCCACTTCCTGCGCGACGACCTCGGCCTCACCGGCACGCACTGGGGCTGCGACACGTCCAACTGCGGCACCTGCGTGGTCTGGCTCGACGGCCTGCCCGTCAAGTCGTGCACGGTGCTCGCGGCGATGGCCGACGGCAAGCGCGTCCGGACCGTCGAGGACCTCGCCGACGGCCCGCGGCTCGACCCCGTGCAGCAGGGGTTCGTCGCCTGCCACGGCGTCCAGTGCGGGTTCTGCACCCCGGCGATGCTGATGACCGCGCGCTGGCTGCTCGACCGCGACCCCGACCCGGACGAGGACACCATCCGCGAGGCCATTTCCGGGCAGCTGTGCCGCTGCACCGGCTACGAGAACATCGTCCGCGCGGTCCGCTGGGCCGCCGAGCACCCGGACGGTGAGCCGTGACGGCGAACGGCCACGGTTCCGTGCCCCGCAAGGAAGACGGCCGGTTCGTCCGCGGCCGCGGCGCGTTCCTCGACGACGTGACCCGGCCCGGCATGCTGCACGGCGCGATCCTGCGCAGCCCGCACGCGCACGCCCGCGTCGTCGCGATCGACACAAGCGCCGCCGAGGCGCACCCGAAGGTCCGGGCCGTCATCACCGGCGCGATGCTGGCCGAGCGCGGCATGGCGTGGATGCCGACGCTGTCCCACGACGTCCAGGCCGTGCTGGCCACCGACAAGGTCCGGTTCCAGGGCCAGGAGGTCGCGTTCGTCGTCGCCGAAGACCGCTACGCCGCGCGAGACGCACTCGAGCTGATCGACGTCGAATACGAGCCGCTGCCGGTGATCGCCGACGCGCGGACCGCCCTCGACGCCGACGCCGCGGTGATCCGCGACGACGTCGAAGGCCGTACGGACAACCGGATCTTCGACTGGGAGTCCGGTGACGCCGAAGCGACCGCCGACGCCTTCGCGCGCGCGGACGTCGTCGCGACGCAGGACATGCTCTACCCGCGGGTGCACCCGGCGCCGATGGAGACCTGCGGCGCGGTCGCCGAGCTGGACCCGGTCACCGGCAAGCTGACCGTCTGGGCCACCGCGCAGGCGCCGCACGCGCACCGGCTGCTCTACTCGATGATCACCGGGCTGCCCGAGCACAAGATCCGGATCGTCGCGCAGGACATCGGCGGTGGGTTCGGCAACAAGGTCGGGATGTACCCGGGTTACCTGTGCGCGGTCGCGGCCACGATGCTCACCGGGCGGCCGGTCAAGTGGGTCGAGGACCGCTCGGAAAACCTGATGAGCACGTCGTTCGCCCGCGATTACCACATGCACGGCGAGATCGCGGCGACGCGCGACGGGACGCTGCTCGGCCTGCGCGTGCGGGTGCTGGCCGACCACGGCGCGTTCAACGGCACCGCGCAGCCGTCGAAGTTCCCGGCCGGGTTCTTCCAGGTCTTCACCGGTTCCTACGACCTGCCCGCGGCGCACTGCGCGGTCACCGGCGTCCACACGAACAAGGCGCCCGGCGGCGTGGCGTACGCGTGTTCCTTCCGCATCACCGAAGCCGTGTACCTGGTCGAGCGGATGATGGACGTGCTCGCCTACGACCTCGGCGTCGACCCGGCGGAGCTGCGGGAGCGGAACCTGTTGCGGCCCGGGCAGTTCCCGTACACCTGCGCGACCGGCTGGGAGTACGACTCCGGCGACTACCCCGCGGCTTTGGCGCTGGCCAAGGAGATGGCGGGCTATGACGACCTCCGCCGCGAGCAGAAGGACAAGCGCGAACGCGGTGAGCTGATGGGCATCGGGCTGAGCTTCTTCACCGAAGCCGTCGGCGCCGGCCCGCGCGAGCACATGGACATCATGGGCCTCGGCATGGCCGACGGCGCCGAGCTGCGCGTGCACCCGAGCGGTTCGGCCGTGCTGCGGCTCTCGTGCATGTCCCAGGGCCAGGGGCACGAGACGACGTTCGCCCAGATCGTCGCGCACGAGCTGGGCATCCCGACGGACGAGGTCGAGGTGGTGCAGGGCGACACCGACGCCACGCCGTTCGGCCTCGGCACCTACGGCTCGCGCTCGACGCCGGTGTCCGGCGCGGCGACCGTGCTGGTCGCGCGGAAGGTGCGCGCGCGGGCGCGGCTCGTCGCCTCGGCGATGCTCGAGGTCAGCCCGGACGACCTGGAGTGGGAGCCGGGCCGCTGGTTCGTCCGCGGGGTGCCGGACCAGGGCCGGTCGATGCGTGAGATCGCCCGCGCCGCGCACTCCGACCTGGCGCTGCCCGAAGGCGTCGAAGGGCAGCTCGACGCGTCCTGCGTGTACAACCCGCCGAGCCTGACCTACCCGTTCGGCGCCTACATCTGCGTCGTGGACGTCGATCCCGGCACCGGCCAGGTCCGGGTGCGCCGGTTCGTCGCGGTCGACGACTGCGGCGTCCGGATCAACCCGGCGATCGTGGCCGGGCAGGTGCACCGCGGCCTCGCCGACGGGATCGGGATGGCGCTGATGGAACTGATCGCGTTCGACGACGACGGCAACCACCTCGGCGGGTCCTTCATGGACTACCTGCTCCCGACGGCTTTGGAGTGCCCGTCGTGGGAGCTGGGCGAGACGTGCACGCCGTCCCCGCACCACCCGATCGGCGCCAAGGGCATCGGCGAGTCCGCGACGGTCGGCTCCCCCGCCGCGGTCGTCAACGCCGTCGTCGACGCACTGCGGCCGTACGGCGTGCGGCACGCGGACATGCCACTGACGCCGGCGGCGGTCTGGTGCGCGATGCAGGGCCGTCCACTTCGGACGGACCTGGCGATCACCTGAGCCCCGGCGGGAGACCTCGTTCAGAACAGCGCGACGGGGTTGACCGGGATGCCGGTCAGGCCGTGGACACGGGGCGGGGCAACGGAAAGCAGGAAGCTGTAGCGCTCCAGCTCCGCGCACAGCGCCGCGAGGTCGTCGAGCGCGACCGCGTCGATCAGGGGCATCGCCAGCCGGCCCAGGCCGACGCCGTGCAGCGGGGACGGCCCGCCCGGGTCCAGTGGCGGGAAGGCGTCACCCCGGTCGGGTGCGCAGAGCGCGACGCCGCGGCGGTCCATCCAGCGCACGGCGTCGACGCTGATGCCCGGGGTCGGTGTGCCGGGGACCGGGGTGGCCGGCCAGCCGAGCCGCACCACCAGCGCGTCACCCGGGCGCACTTCGACGCCGAGGCGCCGCTCGGCTTCCTCGAAGTCGTGTGACGTCACCGCGTATCCCGAGGGAAGCGGTCCGTCGACGGCCAGGTCGAGCAGGACCCCGCGCGTCACGATCCCGGCGGCGAAGGCCGACGTCGACGCGTGCGTGACCCCGCCGGCGGTCACGACCTCGGCCCGCGGGCGGCCCGGGTAGACCTGGTCGCCGGTCGACCAGTGCGCCAGCGCGTCGAGGTGCGTCGACTTCGCGTGGTGGTTGGTGACCAGCATCAGGTCGGCCGACACGCCCACCCCGGTGTACGACATCAGCTGCTGCACCGGCGAAACGTCCACCGTCGTGGGCGCGAACGGGCTGCTGATCATCGGGTTCGGCGTGATCGGCTGCGCCAGCGACACCCACCGGCCCGTGCGCACCTCGGCGGCGGCCTGCGCGCGCACGTCGTCGGTGATCAGGTTGAGCGTGCCCAGTTCGTCGTCGGCGCCCCAGCGGCCCCAGTTGTCCGGCAGGTCGGGGTCGGCCATGAGCGGGGCCTTTCTCGTCGCGATCGCCGGAAGGCGGTCGCCGACCGCCGCGTCGTGATCCACCGTACTCGGTCGATCACGACCGGCGGCGGGCCGCGTCAGGCGTCCTTTGTGGACAGCCGGTCGGCGTCGTCCCGCGCCGCCGGGGTCTCCGGGGCACGCCGGGTCAGCACCAGCGGGACGTCGTCGGTGACGGCGACCGTGTGCTCGGAGTGAGCCGTGCGCGAGCCGTCCGCCGAGCGGATGGTCCAGCCGTCGGGGTCGTAGACGATCTTGTCGGTCGTCCGGGCGAACCACGGCTCGAGCGCGAGGGTCAGGCCCGGCCGGAGCTTCATCCCGCGGCCCGCCTGGCCCTTGTTGGAGACGTGCAGGTCCTCGTGCATGGTGCGGCCGATGCCGTGGCCGCCGAACTCGGTGTTGACCGGGTAGCCGTAGTCGCACGCCACCGCGTAGATCGCCGCCGAGATGTCGCCGAGGCGGTTGCCCGGGCGCGCCACCTCGATCGCCGCTTCCAGCGCTTCCTCGGTGGCGCGGATGATCCGCAGGTCCTCCTCGGCCGGGGTGCCGACGATGACCGTGCGCGCCGAGTCCGCCACCCAGCCGTCGATGCCGACCGCGATGTCGGCGCTGAGCACGTCGCCGTCCCGCAGGACGTACTCGTGGGGCAGGCCGTGCAGGACGGCGTCGTTGACCGAGAGGCAGATGACGTTGCGGAACGGGCCCTTGCCGAAGGACGGCGCGTAGTCCCAGTAGCACGACTCCGCGCCGCGGCGCTCGATCATGCCGCGCACGTGGTGCTCCAGGTCCATGAGGTTGACGCCGACGTCGGCGAGCCGCCCCACCTCGGTCAGCACCTCGGCGACAAAACGCCCGGCCACGTGCATGCGCTCGATCTCGGCGGGCGTCTTCAGTTCGATCACGAAAACCTCACGTCACAGGGTTGGTATAGTTATACCGGGACCGTAGCACTTGCCGGTATAGTAATACCAGTCCTACCCTCGGAGCATGGTCCGTCAACCGCTCACGCCCGCCCAGGTCGAAGCCGGCCGGCGGCTCGGCGTCCTGCTGCGCCGCGCGCGGGCGGGCCGCGACCTCGCGGAAGTCGCACAGGCGGCCGGCATCTCGCCGGAGACCCTCCGCAAGATCGAGACCGGCCGCCTGCCCTCCCCCGGCTTCGGCACGATCGTCCGCCTCGGCGAGGTGCTGGACACGCCGCTGCACGAGCTGGCCGCCACCTGGCGCGGCCCCGACGTCCCCCGGCACACCGCCCCGGCCTACGGACGGCTTTAGGCCGACGCCCGCCGCGGCGGCCTGGTTCGTCCGGATGCGCCGTGTCGTCCCGGCAATCACGGGTGTCGACCCTGGGATCACGCGAGTCGACCTCCCGATCACGCGAGCCGACCTCTCCGGCCCACGCGCCGGCGGTGCCGGCCCACGACTTCGCTCGCGGCCCGTGTGATCCGGAAGCCGACTCCCGTGATCAGAGGGTCGACACGTGTGTTTGGAGGGTCGACACGCGGGTGTCGGGGCTCAGGACTTCTGCTGGTCTCCGCTGAACATCTCCCGCAGGCTCTCCGGCAGTTCGCCGTCGAAGAGGCTTTCCATCAGGGCGGCGTCGTCGAGGGGGGTGGCGGTGCGGGTGAACATGGCCTCCTCGTAGACCGCGAGCGCGGCTTCGACGTCGCCCGGGTGGGCCGCCAGTGCCTGGCCGAGTTCGGCGCCGTCCAGCATGGCCAGGTTGGCGCCCTCGCCGTTCGGAGCCGTCACGTGGGCGGCGTCGCCGACCAGGGTGACGCCCGGCAGGCGGTCCCAGCGGTGACCGATCGGCAGGGCGTAGTGCGGGCGGAAGACCGGCGCGGTGTCGGCGTCGGTGATCAGCGCGGTGAGCTCCGGGGCCCAGCCGTCGAACTCCCGCGCGATCCGCGCCGTGACCGCGGCCGGATCGGCGAAGTCGAGGGCCTCGAACCAGTCCAGGGACTCCGTCAGGGCGACGTAGGCGTGCAAGGTGTCCCCGCTTTCCCGGTGGGCGCTGATCGCCCGGTCCGGGGTGGGCCCGTTCGACGCCATCGAGCCACCGCCGACCGCTTTCGCCGTGGCGGGGTGCCGGGTGTCGGCGTTGTAGAGGTAGGTCTCGATGAACGCCGTGCCGTCGTACTCGGGCACGGCGCCGGTGACCAGCGACCGCACTCGCGACCAGGTGCCGTCCGCGCCGACCAGCAGGTTCGTGACGACGGTGGAGCCGTCGGCGAAGGTCACCTCGTAGTCCCCTTCGGCGCGGACGCGGGTGGCGCTGACCTTGTGGCCCCACCGGACGGTCCCGTCCGGGAGCCCGTCGAGCAGCAGCCGGCGCAGTTCGCCGCGCTGCACCTCGGGGCGGCCGCCCGTGCCGTCGTCGACCTTCTCGAACAGGAGTGTCCCCTGGTGGTCGAGGATCCGCATCGCCTGCCGGCCCTCCAGCACCAGGTCCTGGAACGCCTCGGTCAGGCCGGCCGCCTCGACGGCGAGCAGGCCGTTGTAGTCGTGGATGTCGAGCATCCCGCCCTGCATGCGGGCCATCGGGGACGGCTCGGCCTCGTACACCGCGGACGGGATGCCGTGGACGTGCAGGACGCGGGCGAGGGTGAGGCCGCCGAGTCCGGCACCGATGATCGTGACTGGGGTGTTCATGGTGGCTCCTTCGCCGATCGCGGCCGCCTGGTGAGCCCAGGCGCGGCCGCCGTTGGAATTACATTCCAAGATTGACGCGGGCCGCTGGCACGGGCCGCACACGGCGCTGTCAGCGACCTGACGCCCGGTCCCGCGCGCTGCCAGTACGGCTTTCACCTGCACAAACCCAGCGAAGCTAGGCCGAACGGGTTACGGTCGGAGCACCGAGCGGGAACGGAGGCCGGCATGGCAGCGCGTGACACCGCCCGCGTCCCCGCCTGGGTCGAGCCGATGCTGGCCAAGGCCGACGGCGGGCGCCTGCGCAGCGGCCCCGAGTGGGCCTACGAGTACAAGCTGGACGGCTACCGCGCCGCCATGCGCATCGCCCCCGACGGCACCACCGTGCTCACCAGCCGCAACAACATCGACTTCACCGCCGAGTTCCGCGGCGTTACCGACGTCCTCGACCTCGACGGCCAAGCCGCGCTGCTCGACGGCGAAGTCGTCGTCTACAACGAGGACGGCCGGATCGACTTCGAGCTGATGCAGGAACGCCGCGGCCGTTACGTCAAGCACCAAAGCTCCCTGCGCCGCGACGAACCCTTCGACGACCTTCCCGTCCGGTTCCTCGCCTTCGACCTCCTGCAGCTGGGCGAACGCAGCCTGCTCGCCGAGCCCTACGACGAACGCCGCCGTCTGCTGGCCACGCTGCCGATGCCCGACCTCCACAAGGTTTCCGTCGTCCGCGCGGTCACCTTCGCCGAACTCGACGCCGACCACCGCTCCCCCGCCGACTTCCTCGCCCACGCCGCCGACGCCGGCTACGAGGGCGTCGTCGCCAAGCTCCGCAGCTCGACCTACCAGCCCGGCCACCGGCCCGACTCCTGGCTCAAGCACCCGTTCATCCAGACGGCGGAGGTCATCGTCTGCGGCTGGCGCCCCGGCCAGCGCAGCTTCACCGGCACCCTCGGCGGCCTGCTGCTCGGCGCCCACGACCCCGCCACCGGCGACCTCGTCTACATCGGCGACGTCGGCACCGGCTTCTCCCAGGCCGCCCGCGCGGACCTCGTCACCATGCTGACGCCGCTCGAGCGCCGGACCCACCCCTTCGCCACGACGCCGCCGCGCGAGGACACCACCCGCGCCCGCTGGGTCGAACCGCACCTCGTCGGCGAGGTCGTCTACCGGCAGTTCACCCGCGGCGGCCGCGTCCGCCACACCGCCTGGCGGGGCCTGCGGGCCGACAAGAGCCCCGACGACGTCCGCGCGCCCCGCTCGACCGGCCAGGCCGCGCCGGAGCCCGCGCCCTCGGAGCCAGCGCCGCCGCTGGGGCCGAAGATCACCGTGCAGGCCGGAAACCGGCGGCTGACACTGTCCAATCTGGACAAACCGCTGTTCCCCGACGGCTTCACCAAGGGCGAGGTCATCAACTACTACTCCCGCGTCGCGCCCGTGCTGCTGCCGCACCTCGCGGGCCGGCCGGTGACGTTCATCCGCTTCCCCGACGGCGTCGGCGGCCAGCAGTTCTTCGAGAAGAACGCCCCGCGCGGCGCCCCGGACTGGCTGCCGACCGTCACGCTGCCCAGCACCGGCTCCCGGTCCGGCCGCGGCGAAGGCACGATCGACTACGCCCTGCTCGACGAGCTGCCCGCGCTGGTGTGGGCCGCGAACCTGGCCGCGCTGGAGCTGCACGTTCCCCAGTGGACGGTCGGCCCCGGCGCGACCCGCCGGCCGCCGGACCGGCTGGTGTTCGACCTCGACCCCGGCCCGGGCACGTCGATCGTCGACTGCTGCCGGGTCGCCGAACGCCTGCACGACGTCCTGCTCGCCGACGGGCTGACGCCGTTCGCGAAGACGTCCGGTTCGAAGGGAATGCAGCTCTACTGCGGCATCCGCACGGACGACCCGGCCGCGCCGTCGGCCTACGCCAAGCGGCTGGCGCAACGGCTCGCGCGCGAGACCCCGGCGACGGTCACCGCCGTCATGGTCAAGGCCCAGCGCGCCGGCCGGGTGTTCATCGACTGGAGCCAGAACAACCCGGCCAAGACGACAGTCGCGCCGTACAGCCTGCGCGGCCGCGAGCACCCCACGGTCTCGACGCCGCTCACGTGGGCCGAGGTCCGCGCGTGCCGGCACGTCAGCCGCCTGACCTTCACCGCCGACGACGTCCTGGACCGCGTCGAGACGCACGGGGACCTGCTCGCGCCGCTCCTGGAGACTCAGGCCCCGCTGCCGGCCCGATGAGCCGTCAGCGAGACTTCGCGCGCAGGTGGAGCCGCTCCCCCTGCTTGCCGAACAGGCTCAGGATCTCCGCCGGCCGGCCGTCGACCGCGCCGAACCAGTGCGGCAGGCGCGTGTCGAATTCCGCCGCCTCGCCCGGACCCAGCGTCATGTCGCGGTCCGCCAGGACCAGCCGCAGCCGTCCCGACAGCACGTACAGCCACTCGTAACCCTCGTGGACCTGCGGGTCCGGCTCGCCCGTCTCCGGCTCGAGGATCATCTTGAACGCCTGGGGCGCGCCCGGCTGGCGGGTCAGCGGGAGCACCGTCATCGTCGCGCCGTTGTGGCGCGGGATGCGCCGCGCCGTCAGGCGGACGCGCGGGTCGCCGACCTCCGGGGCGCCGACCAGCTCGTCCAGCGGGACTTGGTGGGCCTGCGCGATCGGCAGCAGCAGCTCCAGGCTCGGCTTGCGCTGGCCGGCCTCCAGGCGCGACAGCGTGCTCTTCGAGATGCCCGTCGCCTCCGAGAGGTCGGCGAGGGTGACCCGCCGCTGCGTGCGGACCCGCTTGAGCCGCGGGCCCACCTCGGCCAGTGCCTGGTTGATCGCGTCCGTCATGCCCCCAGGAAACTCCTTCGTCCCGGAAACGGCAACATAAGTTGTCGGATTCGTGACGGCGGGGTCATGGTGGCCGCATGACCGAGAACAGCAGTTACGACGTAGTGGTGGTGGGTGGCGGGGCCGCGGGCCTCAACGCCGCCCTGATGCTCGGCCGGGCGCGGCGGCGCGTCGCGGTCGTCGACGGCGGCGCGCCGCGCAACGCCCCCGCCGCCCACATGCACGGCTTCCTCTCCCGCGACGGGCTGCCGCCGGACGAGCTCCTCAAGATCGGCCGCGAAGAGCTCGCGGGGTACGGCGTCGACCTCGTCGACGACGACGTCACCAGCCTCGAGCCCGGCTTCACGCTGCGCCTGGCCGGCGACCGCGTGCTGACCGCGCGGCGCGTCCTGTACGCCACCGGCGTCCACGACGACCTCCCGGACCTCCCCGGCCTGCGCGAAAGCTGGGGCACCGACGCGGTGACCTGTCCCTACTGCCACGGCTACGAGGTCCGCGACCGGCCGCTCGGCGTGCTCGGCACCGAAGCCGCGAGCGTCGAGCACGCCCTGCTCGTGCGCCAGTGGTCACCGGACGTCGTCTACTTCGCCCACACCGCGCCACCGTCCGAAGAGGACCGGACGCGGCTCGACGCGCGGGGCATCCGGGTCGTCGAGGGCACCGTGACCGCGGTGCGGCGCGAGGACGGCGAGCTCACCGGCGTCGAGCTAGGCAGCCGGTTCGTGCCGCGGGCGGCGCTGTTCATCCGGACCCGGACCGTCCCGCACGACGCGCACCTGCGCGAGCTCGGCTGCGCGGTGGAGAACGACGTCGTCAAGGTCGACCCGAGCGGGCAGACCAGCGTCCCGGGCGTGTGGGCCGCCGGCAACGTCGTCGACGCGCGGGCCACCGTGATCATCGCCGCGGCCCAGGGCGCGGCCGCCGCCGGAGCGCTCAACCACGACCTCGTCGCCGAGGACGTCCGCATGGCGATCGACTCCTACGGCGGCTTCACGCCCGCGGCGGAACGCGCGGCGATGCGCTGACGCGCTGGTGTTGCCGGGCCGCGCGTGCCAGGCTCGGCCCGTGCGCCCGACGCTGTACGACTTCGCCGGCGGCGACCCCGCGTTCCTCGCGCTGGCCACCGCCCACCACGAACGCTGCCTCGCCGATCCCGAGCTGAACCACCCGTTCTCCCACCCGGGTCAGCACCCGAAGCACGTGGAGCGGCTGGCCTGGTACTGGGCGGAGGTGATGGGCGGCCCGCCGCGGTTCTCCACCGAGTGCGCGGACCACTCGGCGATGCTCAGGATGCACGCCGGCAACGGCGACATGACCGACCTCGGCCGCCGGTTCGTGGACTGCTTCGTGCTCGCCGCCGACGACGCGGGGCTGCCCGCCGATCCCGGGTTCCGGGCCGCGCTGCGGTCCTACATGGAGTGGGCGGTGGCCGAGGTGCTCACCTACCCGGGTCCCCACGAAGAAGTGCCCGCCGGCCTGGCCGTGCCGCACTGGTCGTGGAACGGGTTGCAGCCGGTGTAACGCCCGGGGCGGCCGCGACGTCTTGTGGGCAACGACTGGCTGTGGAGGTCCGTCGCAGAGCCGTCCCGGGCGCGTTTCCCCCCAACCCGCCCGGGTCGGTTCGTCCACCGGACGCCGTGACCGATTTCCGCTGGCTCCGGCCGCGCGAGGTGGGCAGACTCGGCAGCATGGCCGACACCTTCGACGACGTCCTCGACCGGTTCCGCCGCGCGGCCAAGGGTTTCGAACACCACCTCCGCGCGGTGCCACCCGGCGGCTGGGGCGCGCCGACGCCGTGCCCCGAGTGGGACGTCCGGCAGCTGGCCAACCACATGACGCGCGGCAACCTCAACTACGTCGGCTTGATCCATGGCGCCACCCGCGAGGAGTTCCTGGCCCAGCGGGACGCCGACGCGCTCGGCGACGACCCGGTCACGGCGTTCACCGCGTCGGCCGAGGCCTGCACGGCCGCGTTCGCCGGGAGCGGCGCGCTCGACCGCGTCGTCGACTACCCGATGGGCGCGCTGACCGGGCGGCGGGCTCTGGCCGTGCGGACCGCCGACAGCGTCGTGCACACCTGGGACCTGGCGCGCGCGCTCGGGGCCGGCGACACGCTCGACGCGGACCTCGTCGCCTGGGTCGACGACGGTTACGAAGACATCTTCGCCGGGCTCGCGGTCGACCGGTTCTTCGCGGACCCGCCGGCCGGCGCGCCCCCGGCGTCGCGCCAGGACCGGCTGCTCACGCGGTTCGGCCGCGACCCCCGCTGACCGGGCAGCCCAGCCGGTCGGCCAGCTCGGTCAGGGCCTGGCCCAGCGGCCGGTCCACCCGGACCGTCGCGTAGCGGTCGCCGCGGGTCTCGCCCTGGTTGACGATCACCACCGGCTTGCCCGCGTTCGCCGCGTGCCGGACGAACCGCAGGCCGGACATCACCGTCAGGGACGAACCGAGGACGACCAGCGCGTCGGCGTCGTCGACCAGCCGGAAGCACTGCTCGACACGCGGCCGGGGCACGTTCTCGCCGAAGAACACCACGTCGGGCTTGAGCACGCCGGACACGCAGTCCGCGCACGGCACCAGGCCGAACCGGCGCACGACGTCCTCGGGCAGCTCGACGTCGCCGTCCGGGTTGATCCGGGTCGCCGTGCCCTCGAAGTCCGGGTTGGCCGCGCGCAGCCGCCGGTCCAGCTCGGCGCGCGGGCTGGTGCGCCGGCAGTCCAGGCAGATCACGCGGTCGAGGCTGCCGTGCAGCTCGACGGCGTCCGCGGTGCCCGCCGCCTGGTGCAAGCCGTCGACGTTCTGGGTGATCACGCCGGCGACGTACCCGCCGTCGCGCAGGGCGGTCACCGCGCGGTGACCGTCGTTGGGGTCGGCGCGGGCGATCGTGCGCCAGCCGAGGTGGCTGCGCGCCCAGTACCGCTGCCGGCCGGCGTCGCTGGTGACGAACTCGTCGTAGGTCATCGGCGTGTGCCGGCGCAGGCTGCCGCTCTCGCCGCGGTAGTCGGGGATCCCGGACTCCGTGGACAGGCCGGCGCCGCTCAGCACCGCGACCCGCCGCCGCGCGACGACGGCGGTCAGCTCGTCGAGGCCGGCCGTCCGCGGCAGCGGCGCGTCCGTCGAGGTCCAGGTCAGGGTGGGCCGTGTCCGCACCGGACCAGCCTACGTGGACTTCCCGGACCGGCGCGCGCCGTCGGACGCCGGATTCCGCTCCGTTCGCCGACAGTGGTCAAGGATTCCGCCGCACGTGAGCCTGCACGTGCCGCGACTGTTCGTCGGGGAGGTCCTCCGGAGATCCACCCAGCCGGTGCCGCCGGTCTCCGGTCCGGTGAAAATCCGCCTTCCGCGGGCACGGCCCGTACCGGCGGGAACCGTCCCAACGGGCGGGTTTGGTCACCCGGTCCCCCGGCGCAGTCCTCTGGTGTCGGCAAAACCGTCCATCGAGGAGGTTGTGATGTTCCGGAAAATGGTGGCCTGCGGCGCGACCGCGGTGGTGGCGGCGCTCGCCCCGGGGTGGTCCGCGCCCGCGTCCGCCGCGGACCTCTACCCCGCCCAGGTCCTCCAGCTGACCAACAGCAACCGGGTCCAGAACGGGTGCAAGCCGCTGACCAGCGACCCGCAGCTGGCCGTGGCCGCCCAGGCGCACAACGACGAGATGGCGAAGTACCGCTACTTCAGCCATACCGGCCGCAAGGGCGAGGGACCCGCGGTGCGGATCACCGACGCCGGGTACCGCTGGGCACAGTGGGCCGAGAACATCGCGGCCGGGCAGCGCACCCCCACCGCGGTCGTCGACGCGTGGATGCACAGCCCGGTGCATCGGGCCAACATCCTCGACTGCTCGCTGCGCGAGATCGGCATCGGCTACAGCGTCGACTCGGCGAAGAAGGCGTACTGGACGCAGGACTTCGGGACGCCCCGGACGTAGGCCGGCCGGACCGGACGTCGTGATCCACAGTGGACTCCGCCGCCCGGTCCCCCGGTCGCGCTCGGCCGCCGTCCGGGTCGCGTAGTCTCCTCACGCCTGGCGAGTGGTGGAGGAAGACGCGTGAGCTGGCAGTTCGGGCCGTACCGGGTGGAGTCGCTGATCGCCCGCGGCGGGATGGGCGAGGTGCTGCGCGCCTACGACACGCGGCACGACCGCGTGGTGGCGCTGAAGCTGCTCGCCCCGGAGTTCGCCGCCGACCACGACTTCCAGGAACGGTTCCGGCGCGAGGCGCACGCCGTCGCGCGGCTGCGGGAGCCGCACGTCATCCCGATCCACGCCTACGGCGAGATCGACGGGCGGCTCTACCTCGACATGCGCCTGGTCGAGGGCGACGACCTCGGCTCCCGGCTCACCGCCGGCGGGCCGCTCGCCCCCGCCGACGCCGTCGACGTCGTCGGCCAGGTCGCGCAGGCGCTGGCCGCCGCGCACGCCGAAGGCCTGGTGCACCGGGACGTCAAGCCGTCGAACGTGCTCGTCGGCCCGACCGGCTTCGCCTACCTCGTGGACTTCGGCATCGCCCGCGCGGCCGGGCCCGCGACCGGGCTCACCGCGACCGGCGGCGCGGTCGGCACGCTCGACTACATGGCGCCGGAGCGGTTCGCCGACGCGCCCGCCGACCACCGCGTCGACGTCTACGCCCTGGCCTGCGTGCTGCACCAGTGCCTGACCGGCAGCAAGCCGTTCGCGGCGACCACGGCCGCGGCGCTGATCGGCGCCCACCTGCACCAGCCGCCGCCCCGGCCCAGTTCACTGCGGCCCGGCCTGCCCGCGGCGTTCGACGACGTCGTCGCGCGCGGCATGGCGAAGGACCCGGCCGAGCGCTTCGCGAGCGTCACGGAGCTGGCCGGCGCCGCGCGGGCCGCGCTCGGCGGCCCGAGCCCGGTCCCCGCTGCCGCGCCCCCGACCCGGCAGGCGACGCGGACGGCATCGCCCGCTGCCCCGCGGAGTTCGAAAGCGCCGTGGCTGGTCGCCGGGGTGGCGCTGGTGGCCCTGGTGGCCGTGGCCGCGTGGTTCCTGGCCGACCGGGCGTCGTCGCGGGCCGGGGCGGCACCCACCTCCTCGACGACGGCACCGCCGCCGACGACGTCCTCGCCGGCGAGCGTGCCACCGGTGACGACCACGCAGGTGACCGTGCAGACGTCGGTCGTCCCCGCCGCCGACCTCGGGCTGACGACGCCGCTGAGCACACCCGCGTGCGACGGCTCCTACGTCGTCGTGCTCGGCTCCGCCGTCACGCCGGCCCGCTACCGCACCGACGTTCAGCAGCTGCTGAACGCCCACCCGGGCGCGCGTTACCTGCACACGCCGAGCACCGGCTGCGGTTCGCTGCGGCAGCAGGTGGACGGCGCCGACGTGTACGCCGTCTTCGACGGGCCGTTCACCGGCAAGGAAAGCGCGTGCGCGCGGCGTACCGGGACCGCCTACGTCAAGCGGCTCGACACCACGTCGTCGCCGGTCGCGGTCGTCACCTGCTGACGAACGGGCCGGCCCAGACCGAGTCCGCGTCCACAAAGGACTGGAGGAGCGCGGTCAGGGTGGCGTCACCGCGGGCGTTCAGCTCTTCGGAGGCGATCCGCCGGGCGACGCCGGCGAGGAAGTCGGCGATCTGGACGCGGGCGTCGGACCGCGAGTCGACGAACCGCACGCCGGCCAGCCGGGACCCGAGCGTGGCC
Source organism: Amycolatopsis sp. NBC_01307 (assembly GCF_035975215.1). Taxonomy (NCBI): domain Bacteria; kingdom Bacillati; phylum Actinomycetota; class Actinomycetes; order Pseudonocardiales; family Pseudonocardiaceae; genus Amycolatopsis; species Amycolatopsis sp. NBC_01307. The sequence goes on from NZ_CP108403.1 coordinate 4,299,345, forward strand.
TTGAGCTGCAGCACGCGCTCGGCGGTCAGGGCAAGCTGCTCGTCGTGGACCAGGGCCACCGGGGTGCCGTCGGCGCTCCAGTGCCGGATGGTGTGCAGCACCGCGGGCACCAGCGGGTCCAGCACCGGCACGACGCTCGCGTCGGTGGCCAGCCGGGATCGGTAGGCGGCCACGCGGTCGCCGCCGCCCGCGAACCGGCCCATGATCCCGCCGGCTTCGCCCGGCATGTCGGCGAGCTTCGCGACCAGCGCGAAGAACTCGGCGGGCGACGTCGGCACGCCCCGGCGTGGCCGGAGCCGCAGCACGCTGGTGAAGGCCGCGAGGAAGAAGTCCCAGTCGGCGCCGAACGCGGCCGGGCCCTCGCGGTGGAGGGTGCGCGCCATGGCGGCGGTGCCGTGCTCGGCCAGCAGCGTGACCGCGGCCCGCACGGCGAAGAAGGTCTTGTCGGTCAGGTGCACGTGCCCGCGGCCGGCCAGCGGGCCCGCCGGGTCGAGCAGCCATTCGAGCACCGGCCGGTGCTTGGCGCGCAGCAGGTGGTTGGCCTTGTACTCCTCGGCGGGCGACCCGATGCGGCGGCGGATCTCCCGCACGCAGGCCTCGGCCGCCGCCGGGGACATCCGGATCCCGGCGTGGACGAAGACGTCCGTCTCGCCGCCGACGAGGTTCTCCCCCTCCGAACCCGACTCGTCGCAGGCGATCTCGACCGGGTTCACCCGCCCGATGGTGCCAGACGAACCGGGCGGCGGCGAGTTCTTACCTGCGGTGATCCCGGCCGAAGCCTCGCGTGCGCGCCACCCGGGGGCCCATAATGCGACCCGGTCACGGTTGGGCGACGACGGCTGACGACCGCGCGCCGTCCGGAGACTCGACGAGCAGGTGCTGGGAGGTGCGGATGGCCACGGACCACGGGCCGGCCCGGCTCGCCCTGGCGGCGGCCGTGGTCGTGCTGCTGCTGGGGGCCGCCGGGGTGCTGGTGCAGCAACGGCTGGCCGGCGCCGGGGACGCGGCCGCGGTGTCCGGAGCGGCCGGCGCGACGCTGACCGTCGGCGACGTCGAGGTCGTCGTGCCCCCGGACGCCGTCCTGGCCGGCACCCGGCTTGCCGCGCACGCCGCGCCGGAGCCGGGCGCCCTGACGCCGGTGGCCCGCCGGACCGGCGGCGGCGCCGAGCTGACCTTCGACGCCGGCGCGCCGCCGCGGCTCCCGGTCCAGGTGCGGATCGCGGTGCCCACCGCGCCGCCGTCCGGGTTCGCGCCGGTCGTCGTCACCGCGAACGGGACGCGCCTCGCGCTCGCCTCCTACGACGCCACGACCCGCCGGATCGTCGCCGACCTGGCCCCCGAGGGCGCGTTCTGGGGTGGCCTGCTCGACTTCGCCGCGCTGGGCCGCGACGTCGCCCAGGCGGCGGCCGATCCGCCGCCGACGTGCCTCGGGCGTGCGGCGAGCACGGCCGGCGTCACGGTGGAACTCGGCGGGCCGGCCGACGCGCGGGCACCGGTCGGGGCGTGCGTGACCGAGGACGGCAGCGGCGCGAGCGTCACCCTGACGTCGAACGCGCGGGTGCCCTACCGGATCGTCCTGCCGCCGGGCTGGCCGGCACCGAGCGCCCGCACCGCCGCGCCGAGCACCGCGACCGTCCAGCTGTTCCCGCAGCCCCGGCTGCGCGACCTGCTCTGGCCCGGCGCCGGCGTCACCTACGACGTCCCGGTCGAGCGGCTGCCCGCGAGCATCCGCGGCCAGGCCGACCCCGGCCCGTACCTCGGGCTGGCCCTGGCGTGGACGGCCCACCGCGCGGCGGCGCTGTTCGGCATGGCGCTCGCCCGGCCGGGCGAGCTCGAGCAGGACCCCGGCGTGCTGGCCTGCGCGGCGGACGCCGGCGCCGCGCACTACGCCGCCGACCGGCCGTTCGCCCAGGTCGCGGCGGAGGTCTGGGCCGCGTTGACACCGCGCGGCACGGCGGACGCGGGCGCGTTGCACAGCTTCCTGGCCGCCGGGATCGGCCCGGTGACCGGCTGGCTCGCCGACGCCGCGAAAGGCCCCGCCTTCGCGGTGCCGCTGACCGTGGGCAGCGGCACCGAGCGGTTCACCCAGACCGTCGCATACCGGCCGTGGACCGGCACGCGCGTCGCCGCGGGCATCCGCACGACGGCCGCGACCGGCACCTGCTCGGCGGCGTCGACGGTGTCCGGCCGGCACGACGCCTACCGCTGCGCGGTCAAGGACAAGGTGTACGACCCGTGTTTCGCCGCCACCGCGCCGAACGCGCGGCACCAGGTCGTCTGCCCGTCCACGGCGACGAAAGCCGTGTTGCTGACCTACACCGGGACCCTGCCGGCACCGCCCCAGGGCGACGGCACGGCGAACCCGTTCCTCCTCGCCCTGGACGGCGGCCTGCAGTGCCTCGGCGTCACCGGCGGCGCGCCCCCGGTGGCCGGCCTGAACGCCCGGTTCGCCTGCAGCGCCAAGACGTTCCTCTACGGCGACCCGGACCCGGCGAATCCCTTGTGGACGGTCCAGGCCGCGGACCAGGCCCCACCGCTGCGGCAGATGACGATCGCGAAGGCCTACGCCTAGGGTCCGCAGCAAGGCGGCGGCACGGACAACTCCAGTCCACGCAGGAGTAACACAGTGGACGCCGTTTTCGACCTTATCGACAACACCGTCGCCACCACCGCCGGTCGCTCCGGACCACCGCCGGATGGCCGGGCGGCGCCGTGAAGCATCGCTGATCTTCCGCCCCCCGCTGCGCCTGCACCGCCCGGGGGACGACAACTCGGAAAGAGCGAACCACCATGAAGAAGATCGTTATCGGCGTCGGCATCGGCATCGCCCTGCTCGTGATCGCCACGGCGTGCAACAGCCCGACGACTCGCGCGTCCGCGCCGACCGAACAGCCCACCGCGGCCACCGACCAGCCGACCACCAGCCAGCCTGCCACTACCCAGCCGGCCACCTACCCGCCCAGCACGCCGTCGCCGACCAGCCCGAGCCACAACGACGAAACGAGCACGGTGGAGGCGGCCGCACAGTTCTCGCCGCAGGTGGAGATGGCCCGCGACAAGGCGCAGAGTTACCTCGGTTTCAGCGCGTTCTCACGCAACGGCCTGATCCGGCAGCTGTCGTCGGACGCTGGTGAAGGGTTTCCGAAAGCCGTGGCCACCGAAGCCGTGGACAGCCTGTCGGTCGACTGGAACGCGCAGGCCGTCAAGTCGGCCGAGAGCTACCTGAGCTTCACGTCGTTCTCCTGCTCAGGCCTGAAGCAGCAGCTCTCGTCGTCTGCCGGTGAGGGCTACACCAAGGCGCAGGCCGCCTACGGAGCCGGCCGGACCGACGCGTGCAAGTGAAGCCGAGCGCCTGATCCCCATCGTGGCCGGTCCGCAGAAGCCTGCCTGGCGAGATCAGGCCAGCGTGATCTTGCCGCCGGTGACCGTCACCGTCTTCCTCTCCAGGGGCTGGTTCGCCGGGCCCGCCGCGACCGAGCCGTCGGCGATCTTGAACTTGCTGCCGTGGCAGGGGCAGTTGATGGTGCCGTCCGCGACGGCGTCGACCGCGCAGCCCTGGTGGGTGCAGATCGCCGAGAACGCGGCGAACGTCCCCGCCGCTGGCTGCGTCACCACCACCTGCTTGTCGGCGAACACCTTTCCGCCGCCGACCGGGACGTCGCCCGCCGCGCCCAGCTCGGTGCCGCTGCCCGCGGCGGGTGCCGGCGCGGACGTCCCGTTCGTGCCGCCGCCGTAGGTGCTGCAGCCGGCCACCAAGCCGGCGCCCAGCACCGCGAGCGCCGTCCGGCGGGCCAGCGTTTCCTCTTCGCGCACGATCGTCCCCCTAGAAGGTCAAGCCGGATTGGGTGAAGAACCACAGTGACGCGCTCAGCCAGAGCCCGACCAGCGCGGTGAAGACCAGCCCGCCGACGACCGGGAGCGACCAGCCGGGCGCGCCGTCCTTGCGCAGCAGCAACATCTTCACGACGAAGATGCCGTAGAAGAAGCAGCCCAGCAGGGAGTGCAGCAGCACGCGGGTGTCGAACGACTGGAACCCGAGCGCGTACAGGCAGTGCAACGCCACCGGGATCGACACGAGGAACGCCAGGCGCCCTGACCAGCGGTGCACCGGCCCGGCCCACGCGGGCGCATTACTCACGAGCTTGCCGTACAACACCAGCGCCGTGACCAGCTGCACGATGGCCAGCACGACGACGACCGTGGCGAGCCACGCCTTCACCGCCTGCGGGCTCGAGAAGCCCGCGACGTTGATGGCCACGCCGGTGGGTGTGTGCAGGTTGCCGTAGACGCCGAGCGCCACCGCGACGACGGCGCCGATCGCCAGCGGCACGAGGAGCGCGGCCCCGGCGCGGTTGTTCCTCGCGGGCGCGGTCATCAGAACCCACCCGCGATCCCGCTGATCGCCTCGGCGGTCACCGGCGCGCCGTCGACCGTCGCGGACCCGGCCGCCGGGTCGAGGGCCGGCGCGGCGATCGACTGCTGGTCGTCGTCCGTGGTGAGGATGCCGACCTGGCTGCCGTCGGCCTGGACGATCCAGCCGACCTTCGCGCCCTTGCCCTTGACCTTCGGCGTCGCGCGGTAGAGCCCGGCGGGTTTCTTGGCCGGGCCCGCGGTGAACGTCCACGTCTTGCCGCCCGCCGTGACCGAGCCGGTCACCGCCGCGGCGTCGTAGCTGCCGGCGAGGTTCGCGCCCTTGGTGCCCTTGAGGTCCAGCTTCCCGCCGACGGTCACGCCCTGCAGCCAGGCCTCGACCTTCTTGCCGTCGCAGACGTAGGCGATCGCGTGGCCGTCGCGGACCGACACGGCGACCGACGCGCCGCCGCCGTCGACGTGCCCGGCGTAGTCGGCCCGCGCGGGCGCGTCGACCGTCTTGGCCGGCTGGGTCGTCGGCGGCTGTGTCGTCTGTGTCTGCTGTGTCGTGGGCGGCGCGCCCGCGGCGTTCGCGGCGCCGGCGGCCGGCGGCGCGCCGGTCCCCGTCGCCAGATTGGCCATCCCGATCCCGCCGGCGAGCGCGACGCCCGCGAGCAGGGTGAACAACGGTCCCGGATGTTTCATGATCGTCCCCGCATTCCCTCTCCACCACCGTGCCCTTGACACGGACGTCGGAGCGGAGCGGCTCAACGCTACGCGAGGAAAAGAGCTATCGCTTAGCCCCTGCAAGTGGTCGGCGCGCGTGGTTGACTGGCGCCATGCTGCCCTGGGACGGCGACCTCGCCGGCCGGCTCGACCGGCACACCGTGAACTCCGCGCTGCTGCGCGGCAATCCGCTCGGCGACCCGCACGAGCGGCCGCTGTGGGTGTACGTCCCACCGGGCTACGACGACTCCGCCGAACGCTACCCGGCGGTGTACGTGATCCAGGGCTACACCGGGCACCTGGCGATGTGGGCCAACCGCACGGCGTTCCGGCAGCCGTTCCCCGAGACGGCCGACGCGGTCTTCGCCGCCGGGACGCCGGGCTGCGTCGTGGTGTACGTCGACGCGTGGACCGCTTACGGGGGCTCGCAGTTCGTCGACTCGCCCGGCACCGGGCGGTACCACTCGTACCTGTGCGACGAGATCGTGCCGTGGGTCGACGAGCACTACCGCACCATCCCGGACCGCGAATCCCGTGCGATCACGGGCAAGTCGTCGGGCGGGTTCGGCGCGATGATCACGCCGATGCTGCGCCCGGACCTGTTCGGCGCGCTGGCCACCCACGCGGGCGACACGCTGTACGAACTCTGCTACGTCCCCGACTTCGGCGACGCCGTCCGCGCCCTGCGCGGCTACGACCAGGACATCCAGGCGTGGTGGGCGGACTTCCGCGCGCGCCCGGCGTTCACCAAGCCGGAGGACGCGAACCTGCTGCAGCTGATCGGCGTCTCCGCCTGCTTCTCGCCGGGCGAAGATGGCCGCCCGGAGCTGCCGTTCGACCCCGCGACGGGCGTGCTGCGCCCGGAGACGTGGCAGCGCTGGCTGGACTGGGACCCGGTCCGGATGGCACCCGGCCACGCCGAGGCGCTCCGGTCCCTGCGCGCGGTCTGGATCGACGCGGGCACGCGCGACGAGTACTACCTCGACGTCGGGGCGCAGGCGTTCCGGGACCAGCTCACGAAGGCGGGCGTCCCGGACGAGCGGGTGCACTTCGAGCTGTTCGACGCCGGCCACGCCGCGATCGACTACCGTTACCCGCTTTCGCTGGCCTGGCTGGCGGAACGGCTGGCCCGCTGACGGAGCGCCCTCGTGAGTGTTTAGGAGGGTTCTAACCCTCCTAAACACTCACGACCCCCCACCGAGAGGGCCGCCGCTAGGCTCGGGGGATGGTGACCGAGACCGACCTGGTGCTGCTCGATGGGCGGACCCTGCACGTCTACGACACCGGGACGCCCGCGCCGCTCACCGTGGTCTGGCACCACGGGACGCCCAACGTCGGCACCCCGCCCCCGCCGCTCGTCCGGGCGCGCCACGACGTCCGGTGGGTGTCCTACGACCGGCCCGGCTACGGCGGCTCCACGCCCCTTCCCGGGCGGGACGTCGCCAACGCCGCCGCGTGCACCGCCGCCGTCGTCGACGCGCTCGGTATCGACGAATTCGCCGTCGCAGGGCACTCCGGCGGCGGGGCGCACGCCCTCGCCTGCGGGGCGCTGCTGCCGGCGCGGGTCCTCGCCGTCGTGAGCATTTCCGCCATGGCGCCCTTCGACGCCGCGGGGCTCGACTGGTTCGGCGGCATGGCCCCGGCGAGCGAAGCTTCTCTGCGCGCCGCGGCCGAAGGTCGTGTGGCCAAGGAGAAGTACGAGGCCGCCGCCGAGTTCGATCCCGATGTCTTCACCGACGCGGACATGGCCGCGCTCAACGGTTCGCAGTCGTGGCTGAACGACGTCGTCGGGCCGGCGCTGGCGGCCGGGCCGGGCGCCCTGATCGACGACGATCTCGCCTACGTCACCCCGTGGGGCTGCGATCCGGCGCTGATCACCGCTCCCCTGCTGCTGGTGCACGGCGGCCGCGACCGGCTGATCCCCGCGTCGCACGGCGCGTGGCTCGCCGCGCACTGCCCCACCGCGCAGTTCCGGCCGCACCCGGCCGACGGGCACCTCTCGGTGCTCGACCACGCCGCCGACGCCCTCGCGTGGCTCGCGCGCCACTGATCAGCACCCAGCGCCAGCAGCGCCGCTGATCAGGACGCCAGCGCCAGCGAAGCGACGACGGGCGCCACGTACACCAGCGGGAAAGCCAGGTGCGCGTACGACTTCGCCCGCGCGACCGTGATGAGGGCGCCGGTGAAGTAGAGCACCAGGCCGATCCCGGCGGCGACGCCGATCGCCGGGACGACCAGGCCCGCGATCAACCCGGCCGCGCCGGCGGCCTTGGCCGTGCCGAGCCACGGCCACCACGAGCGGGGCACGCCGTACTCGGCGAGCGGCTCCACGACCCACTTCGCGTGGGTGAAGACCGAGAAGGCCGAGAACCCGGCCATGGCGGCACCGGCGATGCTGACGATCAGGTGAGCGGTGGACATCGGGGCTCCTCAAGGGTTTCCGGCCCCGCGGTTCGGGTCCGTCACCTGCTCGACCCCCGCCGCCGCGTCCGTGTGACAGCGATCGACGTGACCGTAATCACCCCTTGAGGGCCGTTGTCCCCTCCCCCCGGACGCCGTGCGCGAGCACGCTTGGGCGATGCTCGTGCTGCGCCTGTTCGGCACCCTCTTCTGGTTCGGTCTCCCGGCCGGTTTCCTGACCTACGCCGTGCACGACCTCGACGTGCGAGACGCGCCGACCTACAGCATCGAGGGCACGGTCGTCGGGCACCGGGACGTGTACCACCAGTCGTCCCAGGACTCGACCGGGTACACGACCTACTTCATCACCGTCCGCAGCGCGACCGGGGACTTCGAGTTCGGCGACGAACAGCAGGCCCTCGACACCGAACCGGGCACGCTGGTCGTGGTGCAGGTGTCGCGGACGACGAACGACATCGTGTCCGTGCGCAAGAACGGCACCGTCGTGGACCTGCGCAACACCGTCGGCAACGACGTCGGCATCATCGTGTTCGCCTCGATCGGCCTCCTCGTCGCGATCGTGCGCGAATGCCTGCTGGAGGACTACGACATCCCGCGGTGGGTGGGTTTCCTCATCGGCCTGGCCGCCGCCGGCGGCGGGGTGTACGTGGCCTTCCTGCTGATGTGATTCACAGTGTGAGCCGCAGGACCACCTCCCCGTCGTCGATCTCGCCGGTCGGCCGGAAGCCGAACTTCCGGTAGAACGGCCCGGGCCCGTCTTCGTCCGGCTGGTGACTGGTGAGCAGCTCGGTACCGCCGTCCGCGCGCACGAGGCCGGTGACGAGCGTGAGCACCGCACGGCCGTAGCCGTGCCCCTGGTGCCGCGCGTCGATCAGCAGCCGCCACAGGAAGTACGGCCCGAGCACGCCCGGGCGCCCGGGCGGCACGTCCCAGCTGAGCATGACGAACCCGACCGGCTCATCGCCCGCGTAGACGGCCCGGTACCAGGGCTCGCCCTCCGGCGTCGTCGCCGCGTCCTCCAGGGACCGCGCCACCGACGCGACGAACCGCTGCTGGCCGGGGTGCACGTGCAACGCGCACACGGCATCCCGGTTGGCGTCGGTGATCTCGACCAGCCGCACCGGCGAGCTCATGCCGGGAACACCGGGACCCACAGCTCGATGGCGTCGTACCGGCGGTAGAACTCGACGAGCGGACGGCTGTCGTCGATCGGTCCGGCGCCCTCGAGCTCCGCCATCCCGGCGCCGATCTTCTCGAAGATGCCCGGCGGCTCACCGGTCAGGTTCCCGCGCAGGTACCAACCACCGGGCAGGATCCCGGTCGCCAGCCCGAGTTCCGCCGGCCGGTCTTCCTCCTTGATCGGCGTGCAAGCGGTGTAGGTGCCCGCTTTGACGTCGGCCCGCCCGTACATCTTGCGGCCGCGCAGCCCGACGAGCCGCTCGAACGCCGGCCAGAGTTCCTGGATGCTCGGCAGTTCGTCGGCGGTGGTCTGCTCCATGACCGGGACGTCCGGGCGGTGGATGCGCGTGGGTGGGGCGTGCAGGACCGAGGTCGTCATGGTGTCCATGCAACCACGCGGCACCGACAGTTTCCGCTACTTCACAACGGGGGCAGCCCGATCTCGGCCGGCGTCCGGTCCGGGCGCAGGCCGCGCCACGACGTGTGCCGCAGCCGCCGGTCCGGGGTGAACCGCCGGTAGACGACCTCGCCGACCAGCGAGGGCTCGACCCACCGGGCGCCGCGGGCGCGGTCGCGCGGGACCTCCGTGTCGAACGGGCTCGCCGGGCGGGCCAGCGACGCGAGCACCCCGCTGAGGTGCTCGAGCGCGTCGTCGGAGAAGCCGGTGCCGACGTCGCCGAGGTAGACCAGCGCGCCTTCGTCGTCGTAGGCGCCCAGCAGGAGCGCGCCCAGGGTGCCCGCGCGGCGGCCGGCACCGGGCCGCCAGCCGCCGACGACCACCTCGGCCGTGTGGGTCAGCGCGCGCTTGGTCCACACCGGCGACCGCGCGCCGGGCAGGTACGGCGCGTCCAGGCGCTTCGCGACGACGCCCTCGATGCCGTGCTCGGCCGCGGTCGCCAGCAGCTGCGCCGGCGCGATGTCGGCGCGCGTGTACCAGGGCGGCACGACGATCCGGCCGTCCGCCGGCTGGAGCAGTCCGGCCAGCAGCTCGCGCCGCTGCGCGTACGGCAGGTTCAGCAGCGACTCGCCGTCGAGCCACAGCAGGTCGAAGGCGAAGTAGACGACCGGGACCTCCGCGCGCAGCTTCGGCGTCGGCTCGTACATGGCGCGCCGCTGCATCAGCTCGAACTCCGGCCGCCCGGCCGGGTTCAGCGCGACGACCTCGCCGTCCAGCACGGCGGCCCGGCCGCCGAGCGCGGGTCCGAAGACGTCGCCCAGCTCCGGGTACCGGGCCGTGTGGTCGCTGCCGCTGCGGCTGGTGATCCGGGTTTCGCCGGTGCCCGCGACGCGCACGCACCCGCGGAACCCGTCCCACTTCCACTCGTAGCCGTGCTGGTCGTCGTCCGGGAGCGGCCCGTCGACGGCCAGCATCGGCGCCACCGCGTCCGGCACCGTGCTCGTCCCCACCATGCCGTCCAGTGTGGAGGATGGGGCCCCGCGTGCCTACCCCGTCGGCAGCAGCGGCAGGAGATCCTGGTGGCTCCCGGCGCGGCGCAGTACCGGCGAACCCAGCCCGTCCGGGGCCAGGTCACCGGCGCGCAACGCGGCCAGGAACCGGACGATCACCCGGGGGTCCGGCAGGATGTCGGCCCCGCCCAGGTAGGCCAGCACGATCATCTCCTCCCCGCACGCCGCCTCGACCGCGACCGCCCAGCCGTGCACCTCGTCCCACAGCAGGGCGACGTCGCGCTCGGGGAAGCGCCGCAGCCGCCAGTCGACGGCGAGGTAGGCCGACACCGGGACGTCGACGTCCACGGTGCACGACTCGAGGCCGAAGCCCAGTGCCCGGGCCACCTCGCCGAGGTAGGCGCGCAAGCCGCGCTGGAACCAGAACTCGAGATCGGCGTCGATCAGGCCGGACACCCGTTTCCTTTCCCTCCTCCGAAGCCGGCCGGGCGCCCTGCCCGGCCGGTCGTGCCGGGATCAGCCGACGGCGGCGAGCGCGTCGGCGCGGTCCCGGTAGCAGGAGAAGCCGGTGGCACCGGCTCCTCGCAGCAACCGCCACAGCCGCGGGGTCCGCACCACCCAGGCGACCGGGACGGCCGCTTCCTCGGCCGCGCCCTGCAGCCGGTGCAACGCGCGCAGGCCGACCTCGGAGCAGAACCGCACCTGGCCGAGGTCGAGCACGAGCACGCCACCCGCGCGAATCGCGGTTTCCCCACATTCGACAAGAATTCCGACGGTGGCGAGATCAATGTCACCGGCCACGGTGACGACCGTGCTCCGGGCGCCTTCGAGCACCGTGGTGACCGCGAACGGCTCGCACAACGCGCCCGGCGAACTGCGGCCGAATGCCCGCGAAAGCCGCGGTGGTTTCTGGATTCTCATGACCGGCTCCGGCGGCTCATGCTGACGGTTTACGCGTAGACCGTACCGAGTCCGTCCACCTTGGCGCACAACGGGAACCGCCCGGCCGATGGGTCGTGCACCGACACGCCCGTCTGCACGTGCACGGGTCCGTTGTGGACGATCAAATAGTGCTGGTCAGCGTTCTCATCCGGCAATTCTTCGCGCCATCCCGGCGGCCACCGCGAGAACCGGAGGCGAATCGGCGGGGAATTGCGTTTTCCGAAATTCAGCCGAATGTCGGAATCGGCACGCGTGTCCGCTCGACGTCCGCGAAGAGGTCGCCGAGTTCGTCGACGCGCTCCAGGACCTCGTCCGCGGTGAACCGCAGGTGCGTGACGTGCCGGCAGGCGCGGACCTCGTCCCAGGTGACCGGAGTGGACACCGTCGGCTCGTCGCGCCCACGCAGCGAGTACGGCGCCACCGTGGTCTTGAACGGGTTGTTCTGGCTCCAGTCGATGAAGATCTTGCCCGGGCGCAGGGTCTTCGTCATCCGCGCGACGACCAGGTCCGGGGTCTCGGCGGCCAGCCGCTCGGCCAGCGCCTTCGCGTACTGCGACGTCTCCCCGGCGTCGGAGGTCACCACGCCCGCGTAGAGCTGCATGCCCTTGGAGCCGCTGGTCTTCGCGACCGGGCTGAAGCCGTCGTCGGCGAGCACGTCGTAGAGCCGCTCGGCGACCCGGCAGCAGTCGACGACGGTCGCGCCGGGGCCCGGGTCGAGGTCGAACACCAGCCGGTCCGGCAGGCTCCGCTCGTCGCCGTCCACGACGGTCCACTGGTGGACGTGCAGTTCGAGCGCGGCGAGGTTGGCCGCCCAGACGAGCTCGGGCAGGTCGTTGATCAGCGGGTAGTTGACGATCTCGGGTTCCTTGCCGTGGCCGGCGACGGTGAGGCTCGCGGTGCGGACCCACTCCGGGGCGTGCCGGGAGCCGTTCTTCTCGAAGAACGAACCGCCGGTGACGCCGTCGGGGAAGCGCACGAAGGTCATCGCCCGGTCGTGGATGTGCGGCAGCAGCACGGGGGCGATCCGCGTGTAGTAGTCGAGCACCTCGCCCTTGGTGAACCCGGTCTTCGGGTAGAGCACCTTTTCGAGGTTCGAGAGCGTCAGCTGCCGCTCGCCCACCCGCACCGTGATCCGGCTCCCCGCCACGCCGGACACGCTACCGCGCCGCCGGGGGTTGAGCGCGCTGGTCACTCCTGGTTATGATGCAGTCGTATCAACAACGGGAGGGGACAGCATGAAGTTCGGGGTGCTGCAGGTGCTGGGGATGGTGCTGCTGGTGGCCGGCGCGCAGGGCGCGATCCGGCTGCTGATCGACCACGGGAACCTCGGCCTGCTCGGCCGGCTCGACGCGGGGTTCGCGGGGACGCTGGTCTGCTACCTGGTCGTGACGGCGATCGGCGTCGTCCTGGCGGGCTGGGCCCACGACCGCGCCAAGGCGGCCGGCGACCAGGACTAGCGGCCTCGCGGACCGCCGCCCGATCGCGGCGCCGTCCGGCCCGGCGACGGCGACGCCCGGCGCGACCTGCCGCGGCCGGTCACGCCGGGTGATCACCGAAGCCTCGGCCGGGTGTGGTGTCAGGCGGCCCGGAAGCTGGTGCGCAGCTCCCCGATCCCCTCGATCCGGCTGACGAGCACGTCGTCCGGCCCGAGGTAGCGCGGCGGGCTCATCCGGTTGCCCACGCCCGCCGGGGTTCCGGTGAAGACGAGGTCGCCCGGCAGCAGCGGGCAGATCGCCGACAGCCGCGCGATCAGCTCCGGCACGTCGAAGATCATCTCACCGGTCCGCGCCTTCTGGACGACCGTGCCGTTCAGCTCGGTGACCAGCCGGAGGTCGCCGGGGTCGGCGAACTCGTCCGGCGTCACCAGGGCCGGGCCGGTCGGGCCGAAGCCCGGGAACGACTTGCCGAGCGAGAACTGCGGCGGCGTGCCGAGCAGCTGGACGCCGCGCTCGGACAGGTCCTGCCCGACGGTCAGCCCGGCGACGTGGTGCCACGCGTCCCCGGCGGGGATCCGGTGGCCGCCGACGCCGATCACCGCGACCAGCTCGACCTCCCAGTCGACGCGGTCGCCGGGCAGCTCCACCGTGGTGTCCGGGCCCGTGATGCAGCTCGGGAACTTGGTGAACACCAGCGGATCGGCGGGCGGCTGGTAGCCCGCCTCGGCGGCGTGCGGCGGGTAGTTGAGGGCGATCGCGAAGACCTGGCGCGGCCGCGGCACGGGCGCGTCGAGCGCGCGGCCGGCCAGGGGCTCCGCCGCGGGCAGCGCCGCGTTCGCCGCCCACACCCGGAACGCCGTCCACTCTTCGAGGACGGCCATCGGGTCAGGACCGAACCGGCCGTCGCTGGCGCCGGCGACGTCGATGACACCGTCGCCGGCCACCAGGACCGCGCGGTGGTCCACTGTGGACAAGCGCATCAGACCCACTGGTCCGCGGCCGGCGGCGGGGTGCCGTGGGCGTCCTGCCAGGACACGACCGGGTTGCGCAGTATCCCGATGCCCTCGATCTCGGCCTCGACGACGTCGCCGGGCTTGAGGTAGTTCGCGAACGGGTCTTCGGTGCTGGCCGCGACGCCGGCGACCGTGCCGGTGGTGATGAGGTCGCCCGCGCTGTAGGTCTGCGGCGAGTGGTACGCGATGAGCTGCGGGATCGACACGGACATCCGCCCGGTGTTGGACTTCTGCCGGACCTGGCCGTTGACGCGCAGCTCCATGTCCAGGTTGTGCGGGTCCTCGATCTCGTCCGCGGTCACGATGTACGGGCCGATCGGGCAGAACGTCTCGATGGCCTTGGAGAACGAGAAGACGCCGGATTCCATCTCGCGGCGCTGGATGTCGCGCGCGGTGATGTCGTTGAAGACGAGGTAGCCGCCGATGTGCTCGGCCGCCTGCTCGGCGGTGAAGAACTTGCCCGGCTTGCCGAGCACGATCGCCAGTTCCAGCTCGTAGTCCAGTTCGGACGTCAGGTGCGACGGGTACACGATCGGCTCCTCCGGGCCGATGATCGCGTCGACGTTCTGGAAGAAGACGATGCCCTTGTTGACCGGGTGCGACCAGTTCACCCGGACGAGGTCCTCGTGGTGCTCGCGGAAGTTCCCGGCGGTGTGGAAGAACTTCTTCGGCACGATCGGCGCGCGCAGGCGCACGTCGGCCAGCGGGTAGCGGCGGCCGGTTTCGGGCACGTCCCGGTCGCGTTCGAAGAACTCGCGCGTCGAGGCGGTGTCGAGTTCCAGCACCTGGTCGTCGGCGATGCGCCCGACCTGGTTGTCGTTGAAGGTGACGAGCTTCATCGGAGTCCACTTCCTGCGGGGTCGGCCACGCGGAACACACGCAGCTGGAGGGCCAGCGTCGCGTAGTAGCCCACCAAAGTCGTCAGCTCGACGGCCATCCGGTTGCCAATGATTGGCACGACCTCGGCGTAGGTCACGTCGTCGACGTCCTCCTCGCGCAGGAGCGCGGACACGAACCGCAGCGCGGCCCGCTCGGTCTCGTCGGCCAGGTCCGGGATCGCACCCGCGCGGACGGCCTCGACCTGCGCCCCGGTGAGCCCCGCGGCGAGCGCGTGCGGCTCGTGGGCGTGCTGCTCGAACGCGCTGGCCCAGCGGGCCGCGACGGCGAGGATCGCCAGCTCCCGGACGCGGTCGCTCAACGTCGTTTCGTACCGGATCGCGGCGCCGAGCGCCTGCAGCGCCTGCCCGGCCGGGGGCGCGACGAGCATCGCGTTGAACGGACCGGCGAGCCGTCCTTCGTCGTCCTTCAGGGAGAACCGCTGCGGCCCGGCCGCACGGGGTCCGCCGGTGATCTCGTCGTACAGCGCCCGCTGCTCGGGGTCCAGGTCGTCGGGGGTGAGGTGCGGCAACCTGCTCATGCCGCCATCCCACCAGCGCCCCCGGCCGGCGCGCCCGGATCTGCCAACCAATGGCACGGCCGTTTCCCGGCCCGGGCTCCGGACCTAGCGTCGGGCGGACCAAGAACGGTGAAGGAGCGTGCGGGTGGACTGGCTCGGACTGGGCGGGCGGAAGGCCCTGGTGGCGGGCGCCGGCGGGATCGGCGGTGGGGTCGCCGCCGCGCTCGCCGAAGCGGGGGCCGACGTCGTGGTCGCCGACATCGACAAGGAGCGGCTGGCCGCCGTCGGGACCAAGACGCTGCGGGCGGACCTGACCACGGCCGAGGGCAGCCGCGACTGCGTCGCCCGCGCCACCGAGCTGCTGGGCGGGCTCGACGTCTTCGTGCACGCCGTCGGCGTCAACGACCGGCGCCCGGTGCTCGAGACCCCGGACGAGGTCTGGGACGACATCGTCACGCTCAACCTGGGCAGCGCGTTCTGGACCGGCAAGGCCGCGGGCGAGGTGATGGTGGCGGCCGGGCACGGCCGGATCGTCTACCTCTCGTCGGTGTCCGGGCTGCTCGCGCACCCACATCACGCGCCGTACGCCGCCACGAAGGGTGGCGTCAACCAGCTCGCCAGGGTGATGGCCCGGGAGTGGGCGGCCAGTGGCGTCACGGTGAACGCCGTCGCGCCCGGCTACACCGAGACCGGGCTGACCCGCCACCACCTCGAGAAGCCCGGCGTCCGCGACGGCCTGACGTCGCTGGTCCCGGCCGGGCGTCTCGGTACCGTCGACGACCTCGTCGGCCCCGTCCTGTTCCTCTGCTCCGACCGCTCGGCGTTCGTCACGGGACACATCCTGTACGCCGACGGCGGCCGCACCCTCGTCTGAAGGAGACATTTTCGTGACCTTCCCCCAGCGGTTCACCGGCAAGACCGTCCTGGTCACCGGCGCGGGTACCGGTTTCGGCGCGGAGATCGCCGTCCGCGCCGCGCAGGAGGGCGCCGACGTCGCCGTGCACTACCGCGGCTCCCGCGCCGGGGCCGAGCGCACCGCCCAGCGCGTCGAAGAGGCCGGGCGCAAGGCGTTCCTCGTGCAGGCCGACATCGCCGAGCGCGCGCAGATCGTCCGGCTGGCCGACGAGGTCTGGAGCCACTTCGGCCGGCTCGACGTCGCGATCAACAACGTCGGCGACGTCGCGCGCGAGCAGATGTCGTGGCGGGACATCACCGAGGAGTCGATCGACCACGTCCTGGCCGTCGACATCAAGGGCACACTGCTGTGCACCCACGAGTTCGGCGACCGGATGCTCACCCAGGGCGGCGGCGCGATCGTCAACATCGGCTCGACGGTCGTCGCGCGCGGCAGCGCCCGCGCCCCGCAGTACGCGGCGGCCAAGTACGGGATCATCGGCCTGACCAAGTCCTACGCGCGCGCCTTCGCGCCCACCGTGCGGGTGAACGTGTTCGCGCCGGGCTTCATCGAGACCGAGGCGACGCTGGGCCGCGAGGACTGGAAGTCCGGGCGCGGCGAGCAGCTGCGGGGCGACACCCCGCTCGGCCGCATCCCGCGGCCGGAGGAACTCGCGGGGACCGCGCTGTTCCTGGCCACCGCGGACGCGAGCCACATGACCGGCAGCTTCATGGTCGCCGACGGCGGTTACAACATGATCGGTGCATGACTTCGTCAGTGAGGACGAGCAGATGAGCGAACCCAGAGTGGTGTTCACCGGTGGCCGGGTGTTCGACGGGACCGGCGCTCCGGCGGTGCCGGGTGACGTCGTGGTGCGCGGCGACAGGATCGAGTCCGTCCGCACCGGCGTCGAACCCGAGCCGGGTGACCGGGTCGTCGACTGCCGGGGCGCGACGGTCATGCCGGGCCTGGTGGAGTCGCACGCGCACCTGACGTTCCCGTCCGCCGTAGGGCACGTCGACCCGTCGTTCAACCCGCCGCTGGACGTGTCGTTCTTCCACCACCTGCCGACGCCCGACGAGCACCTCGCGCTCGCCGAGCGCAACGCGCGGATCCTCCTGAACCACGGCTTCACCAGCGCGTACTCCGCCGGCTCGCTGACGCCGGTGCCGACCGAGGTGCGGCTGCGCGACCGGATCGCCGCCGGGCTGGTCCCTGGCCCGCGGATGCGGGCGGCGTCGTTCGAACGGGACAACAACCCCGTGCAGCTGGGCCCGAACGGCCCGACGCCCAAGGAGATCGGCCCCGAGGCGGTCCGCGCGTTCATCCGCGAGCAGGCCGCGCTCGGCTTCGACAGCGTCAAGCTGCTGATGAGCAACGACGACGTCTTCTTCGAAGGCGGCTCGATGGTCACCCAGTACAGCGCGGAAGAGGCCGCCGCGGCGGGCGAGCAGGCGCGCGAGTCCGGCGTCTGGCTCAACTGCCACGCGCAGTCGCCCGAGTCGATCAAGCTGGCGGTGCGCAGCGGGTTCCGCTCGGTGTACCACTGCTCGTACGCCGACCAGGAGGCGATCGACCTCCTGGAGGAGCACAAGGACGAGATCTTCCTGTCCCCCGCCGTCGGCATCATGTGGGCGAACGTCCACGAGGGCGCCGAGTTCGGCATCGACGCAGGCCTGGCGGAGAAGATGGGCTCGGTGAAGTCGCTCGCCGCGATGGAGCAGCTCTACCCGGAGCTGCGCAAACGCGGCCTGCGCGTGCTGCCCGGCGGCGACTACGGCTTCCCGAACAACCCGATCGGGCGCAACGCGCGGGACCTGGAGCTGTTCGTGCGCCTGTTCGGCTACTCCCCCGCCGAGGCCCTGCGCGCCACGACGCAGTACGGCGGCCAGGTGCTGGACATGCCGGTCGGCGTGTTGACGGAGGACTACTTCGCCGACATCCTGGTGGTGCGCGGCGACCCGACGTCGGACGTGACTGTGCTGCAGGACAAGGACAATCTCTTGGCGATCATGCAAGGCGGCCGGTTCCACAAGGCGCCCGCCGCGTGACGGTCTACCGCGAAGTCCTCGGCTTCCGGCCGCTGGAGCTGGACCTGCACCTGCCCGCCGGCCCCGGCCCGCACCCGGCGATCGTGTACCTGCACGGCGGCGGCTGGCGGCGCGGCTCGCGGCGGACGACGATCCCCGCGTCGCTGTGCCCGACCTTGGCGGAGCGCGGTTTCGCGGTCGCCGCGGCGGACTACCGGCTCAGCGGGGAGGCGCGCTTTCCCGCGCAGCTGGCCGACGTCCGCGCGGCGATCACCTGGCTGCGGTCCGAAGTGGACTGTGCCGCGACGTTCCTGTGGGGCGAGTCGGCGGGTGCCCACCTCGCGCTGCTGGCGGCGCTGGACGGCGGTGACGTCGACGGCGTCGTCGCCTGGTACCCGCCGACCGACCTGCTGGGCCTGCCCGGCGACGTCGACGGCGCGGCCGACGTCTCCCGGGAGGCCGAACTGCTCGGTGTGGACCCGGCGGCGGATCCCGAGCGGGCACGGGCGGCGAGCCCGCTCACCTTCGCACACCGGAACGCCCCGCCGATCCTGCTGATGCACGGCGACGCCGACGACCTCGTCCCGCCGGCCCAGAGCGAGCGGCTGGCGTCGGCGTTGCGGGCGGCGGGTGCCCCGGTGGAGCTGGACCTGGTCCCAGGCGCCCGTCACATGTGGACGGACGCCCGGGACGTCGGCGCGATCGTCGACCGCTCGGTGCAGTTCCTCCGCGCACTCGGCTGAGCGCCCGCCCGTGGTTCGTCCGTGAAGGCCTCCTTACCGGCTCTTATGGCCGGTAAGGAGGCCTTCACGGCTTTTCGGGGCGCTGGGGCGGCGGCGCGCTCGCGGGTCGCGCAGTGGGGTGGGCTATGCGAGCGTTCCCGCGATGAGCGTCAGTGCGCGGTCCACCGGCTCGATCGCCGAGGGCAGGCCCAGGAAGCCATGCAGCATCGAGCGGATCTGGACGTGGTGCACGTCCACTCCGGCCGCGGCCAGCGCTCCCGCGAACCGCTCTCCCGAGGGACGCAGGTCGTCGTACTCCGCGGTCAGCAGCAGGGTCGGGCTGAGGTCCGCCAGCACCGCCAGGCCCGGCATCGCGTAGCCGTCCGCGCTGCTCACCGGGCCGCCGAGGTAGGCCTCGGTGATCGAGCGGACCTCGGCCGGCGGGAAGTGCAGGAGCGGCGGCACTTCGGTCATCAGCTGGGTGAGGGACGCCGCAGGCGGCGGGAGTTCCGGGTGCAGCACCGGGTACACCAGCGCCAGCGCCGCGGGCTGCCAGGCGTCGGCGTCGCGCAGGCGCAGGGCCGCGCCCGCCGCGAGGTTGCCGCCCGCGCTGGCGCCGCCCAGCACGATCCGCTCCGGCGCGAGCGTGTCGCGGGCCCAGCGGACCGCGGCCACGACGTCGTCGTGCGGGACCGGGTACGGGACGGCGAGCCGGTAGTCGACGCTGACCACCGTCGCGCCCGCCCGGACGGCGATCTCGCGCGCCACCCAGTCCGCCTCCGGCATGTCGAGGTCGCCCATCTTGAACGCGCCGCCGTGCAGCCACACCAGGCACGGCCGCCCCTCGCCGGGCGCGTAGACGCGGACGGGCACCGGCCCGTGCGGACCGGGCACCTTCTCGTCCCGGGTCTCGACGACCGGCGGCGGGCCACCCACCGACGGCGTCATGAACCGGATCATCCGGTCGCGGAACGCGGGATCGGTGACCAGCGCCTCGAAGGACGGGACGCCGTCGAGCAGCGGGAGTTTCGCGGCCACGGCGGGGTGGATCGGCATGCGGGTCAGCCTTTCTGGGGATGTCCGAGTGCGAAGAGCGGGTCGGCCGTCCCACCCGGCAGGTCTTCGGGGTGTGCCTCGACCGCGGCCATCGATCGGGGCAGCTCGAACGGCAACCGGCCCTCCGCCCGCGCGCGGCCGAACACGACGTCCAGCACGGCTTCGTCGGAGGCGCCGAAGTCGCCGAGCAGCGCGGCCGCGGCCGACGCGACCTCCGGCAGGATCGCCGGGCGCTCGAGGAAGACGTCCACGACGGTCGGCACCGCCGCCGCGAGCGCGGTCAGCTGATCGCGACGGTCGTCCGGCAGGTCGAGACGGCCCTGGTGGAAGAACGCCTCGGGCAGCTGCCGCGCGGGCTCGTACGGGGCGTCGATGCGGACCAGCGCCACCTCGGCGTCCGCCGGTGTGTCCACAAGGGACGCATAGCGCGCCGCGACCGCCGGGTCGACGCCTTCGACGTAGAGCCGGACGCCCTCGGCGAGCGGCAGGATTCCCTCGTCGAGCAGGACCATCGACCGCCGCTGGGCCGCCGTACCGGCCGCGGCGAAGTCCGCTCGACCGACCGTTTCGACCGCGTTTTCTTCGGACACGTAAGGGTTTTCGAACAGTCCCAAGTGGACCATCAGCGCCAGCACCCGGCCTGCGGACTCGTCGAGCCGCGCTTCGCTCACCCGACCCGTCTCGACCAGGCCGGTGATCACCTCGGGGCACCACTCGCCGCCGAACTGGTCGACGCCGGCGTCGAGCAACAGCAGGGCGCGCTCGGTCCGGTCGAGGTGCTCGACACCCCAGGCGCGGGCCGGCCACACGGTCCCGTCGGCCAGGACGCTGTCGGTCAGCAGGCCGAAGTCCGTGCACACCAGGCCGTCGAAGCCCTCGTCGCGGCGCAGCTGGCCGGCCACCACCTCGGGGTCGAACGCGAACCCGACTTCACGCAGTCCCGGCACGCCGACCGGACGGCCGTAGTACGGCATCACCGCGGCGGCGCCGGCCCGCAGCGCCGGGCGGAACCGGTCGCGGTGCAGCTCGTACCGCCCGGCCGGGTAGACCTGGTCCGGCCCGGACGCGAAGTGCGCGTCGAGCCCGCCCGCCTGCGGTCCCGCGCCGGGCCAGTGCTTGACCATCGCGGCCACCGAGCCCGGGCCGAGTGCCGGGCCCTGCAGGCCTTCGACGTAGGCCGCGGCCAGGCGCGCGACCACGTCCGGGTCGGCGCCGAAGGTGCCGGAGGTCCGGGCCCAGCGCGGCTCGCTGGCCAGGTCGGCCATCGGGTGCAGGGCCAGCCGGATCCCGACCGCGGCGTACTCGGCCCGCACGATCCCGGCGAACTCGCGCACCAGGTCCTCGTCGTCCAGGGCGCCGAACCCGAGCGGTTCCGGCCAGCGCGAACAGCCACCGGACGGCACCGAAGTCAGCGGATTCTCGTTCGCCGAATGCCGCGGGTCGGACGACAGCAGCACCGGGATCCCGAGCCTGCTGTGCGCCGCGAGGTCCTGGACGCGGTTGTGCCAGCGGGCGAGCGGCCCGGCGGCGACCGGGGCCATCAGGCTCAGGCAGCGCACGTGCCCGTCGCGCAGCACCGACGTCGTGGGCGCGGTCGGCAGCAGCCCGGCAGGCGCGTCGACCAGGCCGCCGTCGGCCGTCACGGACACCGGCGCGTGGCAGAGCAGCCCGGCCTTCTCGGCGATCGTCATCCGGGACAGCAGGTCCCGCACGCGCTCCTCCGCCGGCCGCCGCGGGTCTTCGTACGGGGCCATCACCCCGTCGCCGTCGAGATCGCGGAAGGCGACACCGTTGCCGTCGTGGAGAAGGAGCATGCGCCGAGAATGACCGCGCGCGATCCGGCCCACCTACGGCCCTGCCATTCAATGGCAAGCGTCAGAGGCGCACCCGGGCTGCGCCCAGTTCACGGGAGATGCCCCGCGCTGTCGTCTGCACCGCGAGACCCAGGCGACGCGGCTGCGCGACGCGTTTCGGGACGAGCCACGCGCCACCGGGATCGCACGGGAGCTGCCCCGCGCCGCCAACCTCGAGCTGCGCAGCTGAGCACTCCGGTCACTTACCAGCGCCGCGAGAACCGGCAGCCTTCAGAGGCGCACCCGGGCCGCGCCCAGCTCGCGGGAAATGCCCCGCGCCGTCGTCTGCACCGCCAGACCCAGGCGACGCGGCTGCGCGACGCGTTTCGGGACCAGCACGCCCACCACGCCCACCACGGCGTCTTCCCGGTCGAACACCGGCGCGGCCACCGAGACGATCGACTCGTGCTCGTCTTCCCGCCGGAAGATGGCCAGCCGCTCGCGGCGGACGTCGGCCAGGGTGCGGCGCAGGACGTCCGGGAGGATCAAGCGGTTGTCGGGCTCGCTGTAGACCGGCTTCGACAGCAGCTCCTCCTGGACCTCCTTCGGCGCGAACGCCAGCAGTGCGAGCCCGACGCCGGTGGAGTGCAACGGAAGCCGGCCGCCGATGCGGTAGTCCACCGGGGTCGCCTGGTGGGCCGACAGGCGTTCGACGAGCATCGCCTGCATTCCGTCGCGCACCGCCAGCTGGACGTGCTGGTGCGTCACCTCGGCGAGGTCGTTCATGAACGGCAGCGCCACCTGCCGCAGCCCGTGGCCGCGCGGGGCGAGCGTAGCGACCTCCAGCAGCCGGAGCCCGACGCAGAACCGGCCGGCGTCGTCGCGCTCCAGCGCGCCCCAGTCCACCAAGCGGTTCGCTAGCCGCAACGCCGAGCTCGGCGGGATCTCGGCCCGCCGGCTCAGCTCGGCGAGCGTGAGGGTGCGGTGCTCGGCGTCGAACGACGCGAGCAGGGAAAGCGCGCGGTCGACGACCGGTTCGCCGTGGGCCGGACGGCGGCCCCGCACCCGCGCGGACTCGGTCATGTCGACCTCGACGTTCCATTGATTGGCATCCCCCTCACGGTACACCGCACCGGGCGCTCATCCTTCCCCGCAGGTCAGCCGACCGAGACGCGAAAGGTGCCCAACGATGAGTACTTCTTTCCGCCAAGAGTCCACCACCGGCACGACGTTTCCCGGGCCACGGCGCGGGTTCCTCTTCTTCTTCGCCTTCGCCGCGGTCGGCGCGGGGATGGCGGTCCTGGTCCCGGCCGTGCTGACGCTGTCGGTCAAGGCGACGCTGCTCGACCCCGCGGGCGCCACGACGATGGTCTCCATCGTGACCAGCATCAGCGCGCTGTGTTCGCTCATCGCGTTCCCGGTCTTCGGCAGGCTCAGCGACCGGACGACGGGCCGGTTCGGCCGGCGCCGGCCGTTCCTCCTGCTCGGCGCCATTCTGTTCACGTTCGGCGCGATCGGCCTGCAGCTGGGCTCGACGACCTTCGCGCTGACGCTGGCGGCGAGCTGCACGACGGTCGGCGCGAGCGCGGCCACCGTCGCGTTCACCTCGGTCATCCCGGACCAGCTGCCCCCGGATCGCCGCGGCCCGGCGTCGGCCGTGGTCGGGCTGAGCCTCCCGGTCGGCGCGGTCATCGGCCTGTTCATCGCGCAGCTGGTCGCGCCGAACCTGCCCGCGATGATCCTGCTGCCGGCCGGGCTCGCGGTCCTCGGGACGCTGCTGCTCACCTTCACGATGCGCGACCGGCGGCTCTCCCCGGAGGAGCGGCCCGCGTTCGCGTGGCGCGACCTGCCCCGCACGTTCTGGGTGAACCCCGTGCGCCACCCCAACTTCGGCTTCACCTGGCTGAGCCGGCTGCTGATCTTCTTCGGCGTCGCCGCGATCCAGGCGTACCAGGCCTTCTACCTGATGAACGTCTTCCACATCCCGCCGGCCGGCATCGCGAACGCGGTCTTCCTGTCCACGCTCGTGCTCACCGGCGCGGCACTGCTGTTCGCTCCCTTGGCCGGCAAGATCTCCGACCGCGTCGGACGCCGCAAGCCGTTCGTCGTCACCGCGGCCGTGATCTTCGGGATCGGGCTGCTGCTCGCGACGTTCACCAGCACCTATCCCCTGTTCCTGGTCGCGATGGGCGTGATCGGCCTGGGCCAGGGCGTCTACTTCGCCGTCGACATCGCCCTCATCACGCAGGTGCTCCCCAACCCCGACGACACGGCCAAGGACCTCGGGCTGATGAACCTGGCCGGCAACCTGCCGACGTCGGTCGTGCCGGCGCTGGCGCCCGCGATCCTCGCCATCGGCGCGACAGCCGCCGTGCCGCAGAACTTCCCCGCCCTGTTCATCGCAGGCGCGATCGCCGGCCTGCTGGGCGCGGTGCTGATCCTGCCGATCCGGAAGGTCCGCTGAGTGCCACTGTTCGAACCACCCGCTCTCGAGTACGTCAGCAGCGCGATCGTCGAGCTCGGCGACGTCCTCGACGTCGGCGAGACCCTGGAAGGGCACCGCCGGGTCGTCCCGATCACGGGCGGGAGCTTCACCGGTCCCGGGCTCACCGGCCGCATCCAGGCGGTCAGCGCGGACTGGCAACGGCTCCTGCCCGACGGCACCACGCTGGTCGAGGCGCGCTACCTCGTCGAGACCACCGACGGGCTCGTTTCGATCACTTCGACCGGGGTGCGGAGCGGGCCGCCCGACGTGCTGGCCGCGCTCGCCCGCGGCGAGCACGTCGAGCGGTCCCGGTACGAGTTCCGGCTCACCGTAACGCTTTCCGGCGCGGTCGAACGACGGCTGTCCGCCGGGATCCTGGTGGCGTCGGCGGAACGCACACCCGGCACCGTCCGCTACGACCTCTACCGGCTGACGTGAGCACCGCCCCCACCCGGCTGCGGCTCGACCACCTCACGCCGGGCCGGCCGTCAGGACCGCGACCGCGGCTGTCGTGGTGGCTGCCCGGCGGCGCGGCCGTCCAGCACGCGTACGAGGTCCGGCTGACCGGCCCGGACTGGACGTCGGGCCGGTGCGAGAGCGACCGGTCGGTGCTCGTCGAGCTGCCGGAGCGGCCGGCGACGGCGTGGCAGGTCCGCGTCTGGACCGACCTCGGGGAGAGCGACTGGTCGGAGCCCGCGCCGTGGACCGCCGTCACGCTGCCCACGACGTCGGCGACGTGGGTCGAGCCGCACGAGCCGGTCGTCGCGCCACCCGGCCAGCGCCCGGCTTACCAGCTGCGTCACGAGTTCACGCTCGCCGGGCCGGTCGGCACCGCGACGGCCTGGGCGACCGCGCACGGGATCTACGAGCTGTTCGTCAACGGCACCCGCGTCGGCGACCTCGAACTGACACCGGGCTTCACCGCCTACCGCAAGCGGCTCCAGGTGGAGCCCTTCGACGTCGGCTCCCTGTTGCGGCCGGGGGTGAACTCCGTCGAACTCCTGGTGTCCGACGGCTGGTTCCGCGGCCGCCACGGCTTCGAGCGCGCGGCCGACGGCTTCGGTGACCGCGTCGCCGCGTGGCTGACCTTGGCGATCGACGGCACCACCGCGGTCACCACCGGCCCGGGCTGGTGGTCACGGCCGAGCCGGATCACCGCGGACCTGATGGACGGCCAGACGACCGACTTCCGGCTCCCCGCACCGGGTTCGGTGAGCTTGGACGCGCCCGGCTGGGACCCGGCGCGGGTTCGCGAGGGTGGCCCCGAACAGCTGGTGCTCACGGAAGCGCCGCCGGTCCGCCGGATCGAGGAGATCCCGCCGGTGTCGATCACCCGGTTCCCCGGCGGTGTGGTCGTGGACTTCGGGCAGAACCTCAACGGCTGGGTCCGGCTCGCCGACCTCGGCCCGGCGGGCACCCGGCTGCGGCTGACCCACGGCGAGCACCTGGGCCCGGACGGCCGCGTCACCACCGACCACCTGCGGGCGTTCGACTTCGCGAGCGGGGAACTCCTGCCCGCCGGGCAGGTCGACACGGTCGTTTCCGCGGGCCGCGACGTCTTCGAGCCGCGGCACACCACCCACGGCTTCCGGTACGTCCAGGTCGACGGGCTCCCCGGCGGGCTCGCCGCGTCCGACGTGACCGCCGTGGTCGTCCACACGGACCTGCCCGTGGCCGGGACGTTCGCGTGCGGCGACGCGCGGCTCGAAGCCCTGCACCGGGCCGCGGTGTGGAGCCTGCGCGGCAACGCCTGCGACGTACCGACCGACTGCCCGCAGCGGGAACGCT
This sequence comes from Amycolatopsis sp. NBC_01307, assembly GCF_035975215.1. Classification (NCBI taxonomy): domain Bacteria; kingdom Bacillati; phylum Actinomycetota; class Actinomycetes; order Pseudonocardiales; family Pseudonocardiaceae; genus Amycolatopsis; species Amycolatopsis sp. NBC_01307. Next base: position 4,324,984 of record NZ_CP108403.1, read on the forward strand.
CCGGCTTCACCGGCGACTGGCAGGTCTACGTCGCCGCCGCCGCGCTCACCCACGACGTCGCCGGGTTCTCCCGGAAGTGGCTGCGGGACCTGGCCGCCGACCAATGGCCCGACGGCCGCGTCCCGACGATCACACCCGACCCCGCGGGCGACGGCCCGTCCGGCAACGCCTTCCCGGACGCGATGGCCGGGTCCGCGGGCTGGGGCGACGCGGCGGTGCTCGTGCCGTGGGAGCTCTGGCGGGCGTACGGCGACCGGGAAGTCCTTGCCGGGCAATACGAATCGATGGTCCGCTGGGTCGAGTACGCGGCCGCGGCCGCCCGCGAACGCCGTCACCCGGACCGTGTGCGCTCGGCCCCGCACGACGAGTTCCTGTGGGACACCGGCGGGCACTTCGGCGAATGGCTCGAGCCCGGCGTCCCGCCCCACCCCGACCCGACGGCCGACCACGGCATCGTCGCCACGGCCTACCTCGCCCGTTCCGCCGGGGTGCTCGCTCGCGTCGCCGCGCTGCTCGAGCACGCGGCGGACGCCGTCCGGTTCGGGCGGCTCGCGGACGGCGCCCGGGACGCGTGGCAGCGCGAGTACCTCGGCACGCTCGGCGAGTCCACGCAAGGCAACCACGTCCGGGCGCTCGCGTTCGGCTTGGTGCCTTCGCGGCTGCGCGACGCCGTGGCGGGTCGGCTCGCCTCGCTGGTCGCCGAGGCCGGTGACCACGTCGGCACAGGGTTCCTCACCACGGGCCTGCTGCTGCCCACGCTGGCCGACCACGGCTACCTCGACGTCGCGTACCGGGTGCTCCTGTCGACGGGAATCCCGTCGTGGCTGGAGATGCTCGACCGCGGCGCGACGACGTTCTGGGAGCGCTGGGACGCCGTCGACGGCGGTGAGGTGCGGGGTTCGCTGAACCACTACAGCAAGGGCGCGGCGATGTCGTTCCTGTACACCCACATCGCGGGCATCCGGCTCCCGGCGGACCCCGGCCCGGACGAGGCCGGGTACCGCCGGTTCGTCATCCAGCCGTGTCCGGGCGGCGGCCTGCGCCGGGCCGAGGCGGAACACCTCAGCCCGTACGGCCCGATCCGCAGCGCGTGGCACCTCGACGGCGACGAGCTGCGGCTCACGGTCGACGTCCCACCCGGCACCCGCGCCGAGATCCGCCTCCCCGGCGGCACCACGACCGAAGGCCCGGGACGGCACCCGTTCACCGCCCGGGTGTGTCCACAGTAGACGCCCGCCACGCCCACGCGGCGAGCACCGAGGAGAGCACGACCACCCCGACGCCGAGCGGCACGTGCACCGCCCGGTTGCCCATCCCGCCGAGCATCGCCTGCACGAAGACCAGCACGACCAGGATCCCGCTCGCCCACACCGGCCACGCGGGACGCCGCCCCCGCCGCCACACCACCGCGGCGACGAGCAGCTCGGCCACCGCGAACACGGCCACCGGGATCGCCCCGGCCCCGTGCAACGTCCGCGCCGACGCCACCCCTTCGAGCAGCTGCCCCGCGGTGGCCGCCTGCATAAGGAGGAGAAGCACCTCCCCGGTCGCGACGACCCGCATCGCCCGCGCCCAGCCCGCCGCCGTCCGCTGTTCGCCGAGCTGTGTTCCGGTCATGAGCGCCACCTCTGATCCACTGCGGATGTGTTGACCCGCACAGTGTCCCGGGGTGAGCGCACGGCCGTCGCCGGTCGAGAAGCGGCTTCGCGGCTACGTCCGCCGCCGTACGCGTGAAGCCGCCCTACGCACGCTGCGGTACGGATAGGCTGGACCGAACCGGGGAGGCAGGTGCTTCGTGGCTGACGAGCGCGGCCGGATCAGGCGATCCCTGATCCGGGTGATCAACGACGACAACCTGGATCTCTACCTGCTCGGCGTGGTGGCCCTGGCGTTCACCGTACTCGGAGCGACCGGCATCTCCGACGTGAAGACGCTGTCGTCCGTCGTCCTCGCACTGCTGGCGCTGCTCGCCTTCTCCCAGATCCGCTCGCGACGGCTGACCGAGCAGATCCGGCGATCGCACCAGGCCGACCCGACGGCCCTGTTCAAGACCCGTTTCCCGGCCGACCTCATCACCCGGCGGGCCGACGCGTTCGACATCCTGCTCATCGGCCATTCGATGACCCGGACCGTCCAGGGCATGCGCAGCGACATGCGCGCCATCCTCGAAAACGGTGGCCGCATCCGCGTGCTCGTCCTCGACCCGACCGACGACGTGCTCATCGAAACGGCCGACCGGCGCATCTCGCAAACCCTCGCGAACGGCAGGCTGCGGCAGCGGATCATGACCACACTGGACGACCTGACGACCTTGCGGAGCAGGACGACCGGCCGGCTGGAGGTGCGCGTCTCCTCCCGGATCTCGTCCGCGGGCTTCAACTGCCTCGACGTGCCCGGCCCACGCGGGTTGATCAGCGTCCAGCACTACGAGTACCACCCGGTCGGCGAGGCGGCGCCGGTGTTCGTCCTCGAACCCGAGCACGCACCGTGGTACCAGCACTTCGCCGCGGAGGCGGAGCGGCTGTGGGACGCCGGCACACCCTGGCCGCTGTCGCCCGCCCAGCAGCTCGCCCGCACCCGCCGGCCGGTCTTCAGCGAAAGTTTCGGCCCCGAACTGGACTTGGCGATCGAGAACGCCGCCGACCTGTTCGTCACGGGCATGGCCCGCAACGCCTTCGTCAAGAACCACTACGCCAAACTGGAAAGGCTGCTGAAGGCCGGGACCGTGATCAGGTTCGTGCTCATCGATCCCGACTCGACCGCGATCGACGCGGCCGCGTCGCGCTACTACGCGGAACGCTCGCCCGCCGGCGCCCGGGAACGAGTGCGCCACACGCTGAGGCTGCTGGCGGAGCTGAAGTCCGCGACCGAGGGCGACTTGACGGTCCGGCTCGTGGCGCACCCGATCGCGGTCGGCGTCATCGCCACCGACAGCCGTCCGGACCACGCCGGGCCGTTGTCCGCGGTCTTCGCGGAGTACTACACCTACCAGGCTCCCGGCGAGCCGAAGTTCGTCCTCCAGCCCGGCACTGCCCTCGGGTACCGGACGTTCGTCGACGAAGCCGAAGCGCTGTGGAACAACGCCACACCCCATGACCTGACCGGAAGCGCGCTCCCGGACCGCGACGTACAATCGCAGTGAGGGCGAAGCGCCAGGCCGAGATTCCGGCAACGGCGTGAGGGAGGGGTCAGGATGTTCGGTCGGAAGAAGAAGCGCAACGATCTGAACGATCTGATGGCGCAGCTCAGGCCCGACCTGAGCCGGGAAGCGCTCGGCGTCGGGCCCGGCTTCCCGGGCGTCGCCCCGAACCCGCTCCTGAGCGGTGATGCGGGGAAGCGCAATGCGGAACTGCGTACGGGGGCGCTTGCGCTCGGCGTTCTCGTCGACTGGCGGGAGGTCAACAGCAATCCACGCGTGGTCCTGATGTTCGACGTGGAGACCGCCGGCGGCCTCTCGTTCCGCGGTATCGCGGACGAAGACCTCACGATCACCGAGCTCACCCGGCTCGCCCCGGGACAGACGTTGCCCGTGCGCTACCGGCCGGCCGTCATGGACCACTACGTCGCCCTGGCCCGGGACGCGGACCCCGCCCACGTGCGGCAGCTCTCCGACGAGATCGCGAGCCGCAAGCGGACCTGACCCGGAGCCGGGCCGGAAGTTCTCGGATGCCCAGTGGTCGTTGATCGAGGGGATCAGCCGCGCCGGGACCGGCGGACGCAAGCGATCGTCACCGCCACGATGAGCGCGAACACCGGGCCCGTCGCGATGTGGACCGCGCCCAGGACCAGGGGCTGGTTGCCCCGGTAGTAGATCACCTGCAGCGCGCCGTTGACGACGTTGACCGCCGCGCAGGTGAGCGTCGAGACCGTGTAGATGCGGCGTAGCCGGGGCACCGAGCGCCAGTCCGCGGGGCCGCCCGCGACGCGGTTGAGGATGAGGCCGGTCAGCGGGCGTCCGATGAGGACGGTCGTCACGCAGACGGCGATGACCGCGAACGGGATCAGTGCGGGGATGAGGAAGAACCCGCGTGCCTCGCCGGTGACGGCGGCCACCGCCGCGCACGCCGCGACCAGCAGCAGGCCCAGTACGGCCTGGCGCAGCGGCTGACGTCGGTAGAGGCGCCAGGCGAACGCGGCGATCGCGGTGACCGCGGCGGTCACGAGGCCGGCGGCGAGGTCGCCGATGGCGTTGGCCGCCACGAAAGCCACCGTCGGCGCGGCGGTCACCACGATTCCTTCCCAGCGGTTCTTGCGCGGCGGGGCGGCGGGTTCGGACGGGACGCGGACTTCCTGGTTCGTGTTCACACCAGAGAACGTCTCACATGAAACCTTCTTGCACAAGGTCGTATCGACTGATACGTTCTCGGTCATGACGATGCAGCTGGACACGGCGTGGGCGACGGACGGACCGGGTGACGAGTCGCCGTTCGCCCTCGGCCTGCTGCTGCGCCGCGCCCACGACCGCGTCGCCGCGGAGCTGCTGAGTGTCCTGCGGCCGCTGGGGCTGGAGTTCCGGCACTTCATCGTGCTCGTCGCGCTCCACCACCGCGGGCCGATGAGCCAGCGGGCGCTCGTCGGCGCCGTCGGCGGCGACAAGGCCACGATGGTCCGCGTCGTCGACGACCTCGAACGCGCCGGGCTCGTCACCCGCGATCCGCGCCCCGGCGACCGCCGCGTGCACACGATCACCCCGACCCCCGCCGGGACGGCCGTGTTCGGCACCGCCCACCGCCACGCCGAGCCCGTCGCCGCGCACCTGCAGGGCGGCCTCGGCGACGTCCGGCTCCTGCTGGACCTGCTCACCCGGCTCGCCTTTCCCGGCGAAGCCTGACCCACCGACCCTGATCCACCGAAAAGCCTGATCCACCGACGAGGGAGAACCTTCATGCGAGTCGTCATCGCCGGCGCCGGGCTCGGCGGCCTGTGCCTGGCCCACGGACTGCGCCGCGACGGCGTGGACGTCGTCGTGCTCGAACGCCACCCGACCCCGGACGCCCGGCCCGCCAGTTACGGCATCCACCTCAACGCCGACGGCCTGCGCGCCCTGCACGCGTGCCTGCCCGGGGAGAACTGGGCGCGATTGGTCACGACGTCGGCCCCGGCGCCGGACGTCGTCCGCTTCCACGACCAGGACCTGCGGGTGCTCGCCGAACGCGACCACACCGGCACCCCGGCCAACGCCGATCCCGTCACGCGCCGGCACGCGGTGAACCGCGACGCCCTGCGGGACGCCCTGCTCCTCGGCTGCGACGGCCTCATCCGCTGGGGCACCGCGTTCGAGCGCTTCGAGTACACCGGCGACGGCGTCCGCGTGCACACCGCCGACGGCCACGCGATCGACGCGGACCTGCTCGTCGGGGCCGACGGCGCGAACTCCCGCGTCCGCGAGCAGCGGCTGCCCGACCTGCGGCGCCAGGACCTCGGCATCGTCAACATCGCCGGCCGCGTCCGGCTCACGCCCGGCCTCGCGAGCGCCCTGCCGGCGACGCTCGTCGACGGCGCCGTCAACAACGTCGTGCCCGCGCGACCCGGCTGGCTGTTCCTGTCCACTTGGGACGCCGGCGCCGACGCGCGGTACGTGGTGTGGGCGTGGGCCGCGGACCGCTCGACCTACCCGGACGACCTCGGCACCGCCGAGCCCGCCCGCCTGCGCGAACTGGTCCGGGACCGGACCGCGACCTGGGCGCCCCCGCTCCGGCGGATGATCGCCGAGACCGATCCCGCGACCATCGCGGCGATCCCGCTCAAGACGATGCCGGAACTGCCGCACTGGGCGCCCACGGCCGTCACCCTGCTCGGCGACGCGATCCACAACATGACCCCGATGGCCGGGATCGGCGCCAACACGGCGTTGCGCGACGCCGACACACTGCGCCGGCACCTGGCCGGCGACGGCGGCGTGCGGGGTTACGAAGCCGACATGCGCGCCTACGCCAACGCGGCACTCGCGCTGTCCACCCGCAACGCCCGCGGCGCGGCGACGACGTCCCGGCTACCCCGGCACGCCTTCCGGACCGTGCTGCGGCTGGCCGAAGCGCTGCCGCCGGTCAAGCAGCGTATGTTCCCGGTGCGCTGAGCCGTGCTCGTGGTGATCTCGACCTTTGCGGTCGCGCCCGAACGGCAGCGAGAGCTCCTGGACCTGTTGCGCACCAACGGCGACGAGGTGCTGCGCCACCAGCCCGGCTTCGTGACGGCGGACCTGCTGGCCGCACCCGACGGCACCACGGTCGTCAACCACGCCCGCTGGACCGACGCGGCGGCCGTCCGCGCGATGACGGCCGATCCGGCGGTGCGGGCGCGGATGGCGCCCGCGTGGGCGATCGCCCGGCCGGTGGTGCGGCAGTTCACGGTGGCGTCGAGCCACGTAGCAGCGGAGTGAGCGGTGCCGGGGCGGGTCCCCCGGCACCGCCCGCTCAGCGCGGCAGCACCGCGACCGCGTCCACCTCGAACAGCAGTCCTGGCATGGCAAAGGCCTTCACCGCGTGCAGGGTGCTCGCCGGGCGGTGCGCGAGGTACTTCGCCGCGATCGGGAGGTACTTGCGGACGTCGGCCGTCTCGGCGACCAGGACGGTCACCTTCACCACGTCGGCCAGCCCGGCGCCGCACGCGCCGAGCACCACCTCCAGGTTCTCGAACGCCTGTTTCGCCTGGCCCTCGAAGCCGTCCAGCAGCAGGCCGTCCGGGCTCACGCCGACCTGGCCCGAGGTGTGCACCAGGCCGCCGGCGACGACCGCGTGCGAAAACGCGTTGCCCGGCGGCGGGTGCACTCCGTCGGGGTGGGTGACGAACTTCGGTGCGCTCATGGTCACCTTTCCTGTCCGGGGAAGACGGCTCGGCCCAGCCACGCCCGCGCCGTGCCACCGGCCGCCGGGTCGTAGGCCGGGTGGATCCGCCGCCCGTACTTCGCGGCGACGTCGGCGAGTTCGCCCACGTCCGGCTCCCAGCCGCGCCGGGTCAGCCACCGCGCCGGATCGACCGGACCCGATCGCCACAACCGGGCGAGATCGGGGCCGATCGCCGCGCGCAGGGCGGCACTGGTCTCGACGTGGTCGAACGCGAGGGTGCTGCCCGCCGCGCTGAGCCCGGTGATCGTGGCCAGCAGCCCGTCCGCGGCGGCTTCGTCCAGCGCGTAGAGCAGCCCTTCGGTCAGCCACGCCGTGGGCCGGTCGGGCCGGAAACCGGCCTCCCGCAACGGCATCGCCCAGTCGTCACGCAGGTCGGCGACAACAGGACGCCGGACGCACCGGGCCGCCAGGGACGCCGCGGCGGCGTCCTTGAACCGCAGCACGGGAGCTTGGTCGATCTCGAAGACCTCGGTGCCGGCGGGCCAGTCGAGCCGCCACGGCCGTCCGTCCATTCCGGACGCGACGAGCACGACCTGCCGAGCCCCGGCGGCCAGCAGCGCGTCGTCCAGGAACCGCGTCCGCACGGCGACCTGCGGTCCCATCAGCGCGGCGAAGTCGGGCTTCTCCTCGGTGATCCCGGCGGCTTCCAGGAACAGCCGCGCGCACGGGTCGGCGGCCAGCCGGTCCGGGCGGCGGTCCTCGGCCGCACGCAGCAGCGCCACCTCGAACGCGGTCCGCCCGATCGCGTCGATCCCGTCCAGGTCCATACGCCTCCTTTCGACGCAGTCATTTGGTTGCACTCGCGACGGTATCATGTGATACGTTCAGTCGTGAAGGATTCACCGAGTGATGAATCAACGAGGAGAGCGGTCATGTCCGAGCCGACCTGTCACGTCGCCGTCGTCTACTACTCCGCGACCGGCACGATCTTCACCCTCGCCGACGCCGTGCGCGCCGGCGCCGCCGACGCCGGGGCGGAGGTGCGGCTACGGCGCGTCGAGGAGATCGCGCCCGTCCAGGCGGTCGCCCGCAACGGCGCCTGGGTCGAGCACCTGGCCGGCACCGGGCACATCCCGGTCGCCACGCACGACGACCTGCTCTGGGCCGACGCGGTCGTGTTCGGCACGCCGGCGCGATTCGGGAACGTCGCGAGCCAGCTCAAGCAGTTCCTGGACACCTTGTCCGGGCTGTGGATGCGCGATCTGCTCTCGGACAAGGTCTACAGTGGATTCACCTCGACGGCCTCCGCGCACGGCGGCCAGGAGTCGACGCTGCTGGCGCTCTACAACTCCGTCTACCACTTCGGCGGTGTTATCGTCCCGCCCGGCTACAAGGACCACCGGAACGACTCCGCCGGAAACCCGTACGGCGCCAGTCATGTCACCGGCGACGACGGCTCGATCGCCGTCGGCGAAACGGCGTTGACGGCGGCCCGCTCGCAAGGCCGCCGGGTCGCGACGATGGCCGCGGCCCTGCGGTACGGGCTCGCCGCGGCGTGAGGCCTACGCCTCGCCCCCGGGCGGATAGGTGAACCGGGTCAGCAGGTCCATCAGCTTCGCCGGCTCGCCGGCGCGCAGGTGCGAGAGCAGCGCTTCGGCCGGGGCGAGCGCGTCCTCGTGCGCGGCGTCGAAGGCCTTGACGCCGTCCGGGGTGATCTCGACCTCGCGCACCCGCCGGTCCCCCGGCACGGCGTTGCGGACCGCGAACCCCTTCGCCTCCAGGTCGTCGACGACCCGCATGATCCCGGCCTTGTCCGACCCGGTCGCCTCGACCAGGTCCCGCTGCGTCGTCGGCCCGCGGTCCACCAGGATGATCAACACGGCGAAGTGCCGCAGCTCCAACCCGTGCGGGCGCATCGCGGTGGCCATCGCCCCCGCCGCGCGGGCGTGCGCCCGGCGCAGCAGCAACCCCAACGCGAACGGGGAGACGTCCCCCGGGCGGTCGGTGGCGCGGGTCCTGGGCTTGGCGGTCATGCGAGCACCCTACCCCAACGGGCGTCGGGTGATACGGTTTCATTCGATACGGAATGGCGGTGGTCAAGGTGATCGGCTTCGGAGTGGCACCCCGCGCGGACGAAGTCGCCGCCACCGTTCCCGGCGACGACCTCGTCCCCCACCCGGACGTCGTGATGGACCGCGGGTTCACCCTGGACGCGCCGCCCGAGCGGGTCTGGCCCTGGTTCGCCCAGCTCGGCAAGAACCGCGCGGGCTGGTACCTGCCCACCGGGATCGAGGCGCTCCTCCCCCGGCGGCGCCGCGCCCTGCGCCACCTCGACCCCGCGCTGCAGCACCTGCGCCCGGGCGACGTCATCGACGACTGGGGCGGCCGCGACGCGACCTTCGAGATCGTCACCCACGACCCACCGCACACCCTGGTCCACCGCTCCACCCGCGGCCGCCTGGAGATCAGCTGGGCGATCCGCCTCACCGGCGACGGCCCCGGCACCACCCGGGTCCACCTCCGGTTCCGGCTCAGCGGCGCGCGCCGCCCGCGGCTGGTCGAGTACGGCGGCGGGCTCGTCGACCTGCTGACCGTCGCCGGTCTCGCCGCCGGCCTGCGCGACCGGCTGCGCTGACCCGCGAGCCCGTCACGGGCGTCCGGCGGCCACCTCAGTGTTCCGGGCCGGAGACGTCGCGCGACCGCGACGCACGAGCACCAGAGCCACGACGGCCAGGAGCACGACCGCCAGGCCCGCGAGGCCGACCCACCACCACCCCGACGTCGCGGGCGCGGCGGTTTCGGGGTGCTGGGCGAAGCCGAGCCCGCCGTCACGCTGGTACTGGGAGCCGGGCTGCTTGTCCGCGTACCGGTCGTGGACCTGGCGCTGGTAGTCCGCCAGCGGGACGAACGCGCCGACCGGCGTCTGCGGCAGGCTGGCCTGCAGCAGCCGGACGCCGCCGGCGCCCAGCGCGTACCAGCCGTTGATCTGGGGCTCGTCGAGCAGGACGGCACCGGCCGGCAGCCGGGTGGCGAGGCGGGTCTCGTCGTCGCCGGACAAGACGCTGCCGACCCGCCAGCCCGCCGCGTCGGGGGCGGCCTGGATGGTGGCGGTGCGGCCGTCCTGGGCGTGCGCGACGACCGCGACGTACTCGAGGACCGCGACCCGGTCGGCGCCGTCGCCCCGCACGAACGCCGGGTCGAGCGTGTAGGCCGGGACACCCGTGTCCGCCACGGTGATGACGCCCGGGTCGGGCTGACCAGGTCTGCGGAAGTTGGTCCGGGCGAAGCTGATCGCCTCGGCCGAGTGGGCCGCGGCCACCGCCGCGGCGACCTGCGCCGCCGGCAGCGGCACCCACGCGGGTGGCGCGGCCGAGGCCGCCGCGCCGGACCCGGCCGTACCCGCCAGTGCCAGCAGCACCGCCGTCAGGACCTTCACCGCAGACCTGGTCATGGCCTAGCTCACCGCCCGCCCGTGATGCCGACGACGGTGTCGCCCCAGGTGAACTCGCTGTTGCGCAGGTAGTCGTTGTAGGACTGCGTGCGGTAGCGCTGGTAGGTCGGCCACGGGTCGCCGACGTTCATCGACTGGTTGCCCGCGTCGTAGCCGTAGATCACCTCGGCGTGGCCGCCGCCAGAGGTCCAGTAGATCCCGGTGAGGGCCGGGTTCCCGGCGTCGATCTGCTGGGTGATCGTCGAGAACGACACCGCGCCGCCGGCGCTGCTCGCGGAGAACCCGGTGCCCCGGAAGCCGTTGACGATCTCGCCGATCTGCGCGGCCTGGTTCGGGCAGTTGCCCGCGCTGGTGCCCTTGCCCGCGGCGCAGAACTGGTTCTGCGACGTCGAAGCGCCGTGGAACTGCTCGATGCTCGCGCCGTCCGCGGCCCAGCACCACTCGTCGTTCTGCTGCACCTGCTGGCTGTAGTTCAAGCTGCGCGCGGCCTTGGCGTCCCGGGCCGCGTTCGCGGCGGCCGGGAGCCGCAGCGCGCTGTTGTCGCCGAGCGGGTGGGTGAGCGTCACGCCGTTCGGCGCCGGCGGCGCGACCGGCTGGGCCCCGGCGGCCGGGGTGAGCGCGAGCGTGGCCGTGACCACGACCGCACCACACGTGAGAACCAGGCCCATCATTCGTTTGTCCAGCGCGATGACCACGAGCTTCTCCTTGTGCAAAAGGGAAAGGGGGACGACGGGGAACGGTTCCGGACCCATTCCGCGGTAACTTCGCCCCATCACTGTGCGGCAGGCGAAAATCTCCAACAACCGACGCAAGTCGGTAAACGATGAGTAAACGACCGGCTCGCCGCACGGTGGCCCGCGTCACATATCCGCTGGTCAGCACGCGGTGTTCGCGACGAGCGGCCGACGTCGCCGCCTCGGTGTTATCCCAGGTGTTATGGGTGCGGCCGGGCCTCGCCGCGGGCGGTTTTACCGGCCTTTCGGATCCCGGCGGCGGGCGGGCTGACAGACTCGACCGGTGATCCTCGGTTACGTCCTCGCCCTGCTGGCCGCCGTCGCGTCGGGCAGCGGCTCGATCCTGGAGTCCGCCGGCGTCCGGCGGGCCGGTGCCTACGGCGGCGCGCCCCAGGACCTCGTCGCCCTGCGCGGCCAGCCGCTGTACTTCCTCGGCGTGGGCGTGGACCTGCTGGGCTTCATCTTCGCCGCCGCCGCGCTGCACCGGCTGCCGCTGTTCCTCGTCCAGTCGGTGCTGGCGTTCAGCGTCGGCGTCACCGCGACGATCTCCGCGTTCCTCGGCATCCGGCTGGCCTCCGCCGGCTGGGCCGCACTGGGCGTCGGCGCGACCGGCCTCGTCCTGCTGGGCCTGTCCGCGGACCCGGGTCCCGCGCACCTGCTGCCCACCGCCGCCAGGTACCTGCTGCTGGCCGCGGCGGTGCCGATCGCGGCGACCGGCTTCTACGTCCAGCGCCACGACCACCGCTGGTCGGCGCCCGTGCTGGGCTTCTGCGGCGGCCTGGGCTTCAGCGTCGTCGGCATCTCGGCCCGCACGCTCGACACGTCGGGCCCGGCCTGGCGGGTGGCACTGGACCCGGCGATCTGGGCGATGATCGCCAACGGCCTGGTCGCCGCGGTGGTCTTCGCGATGGCCCTGCAACGCGGCCGCGCGACCGCCGTCACGGCCACGATGTTCACCACGAACACCGCCGTGTCGTCGCTGATCGGCGTGACCATCCTGGACGACCGCGTCCGCGACGGCTTCACGGTCGCGGCCATCGCGGGTTTCGTGCTCGCCGTCGCCGGCGCGATCGGCACCGCGCACTACGCCGCCGCCCACAAGGCGCCGGCCGAGGAGAGCGCGGAACCGGTCTAGCCGGACACCTCCGGGATCACGGGGTGAGGCGCTCGACCAGGGCGTCGACGAGCCCTGCGCGTTCCTGCGGGGTCAGCAGGTCCGGCAAGGTCAGACGCTCGATGATCAGCCAGTTCAGGGCCAGCCACAGCAGCTTGACCGTCGTCGCGTCGCCGGGCAGGCCCGTCTTCAGGTGGTTCGCCACGTTGAAGTCGAGGTCCGCGCGGATCCGCTGGGTCAGCACCTCCCGCAGCTCCGGGCGGCGGGCCGCCTCCAGGCGCAGCTCCAGCAGGGCCAGGAAGCCCGTCGGGAAGGCCGCCACCCGCTCGACCAGGGCGTGCATCAGCTCGGCGAGGCGGGCGCGGTCACGCGGGCCGTCGAACGGGGCGGCCAGGGTCGCCTCGTCCGGCACCAGCCGTTCGTAGACGCGCTCGCCCGCGCCGGTGAGGATCTCCTCGCGGCCGGCGAAGTAGTTGGAGGCGGTGCCGGTGGGCACCGCGGCCCGCTGGTCCACCGCGCGGAACGTCAGCCCGCGCGCGCCGTCCGCCGCCAGGACCTCGATCGCCGCGTCGAGCAGGGCTGCCCGTCGTTCCGGATTGCGTCGCGCCATCGCTTGTAACCACTCCGCTTGTAGTGTTATGGTCAAACCACTACAAGCAAAGTACTACACATCGAGTTGTTCTGGGGGTCGCATGCGCAAGCTCGTCTACTACGTCGCCGTCTCGATCGACGGGTTCATCGCCGGGCCGGGCGGCGAGTTCGACTTCTACCCGGAGGCGCCGGACATGGTCGAGTACCTCCGGGCGGAGTTCCCGGAGACCATGCCGAGCCACGTCCGGCCGCACATCGGGCTCGACGGCGTGCCGAACAAGCGGTTCGACACGGTGGTCATGGGCCGCGGCGCCTACCAGCCGGGGCTCGACGCCGGCGTCACCAGCCCGTACGCCCACCTCCGGCAGGTCGTGGCGTCGACGACGCTCGGCGCGAGCGCCGACCCCGCCGTCGAGCTGACCGGCGACCCGGTGGACACCGTCCGCCGGCTCAAGGACGAGCCCGGCGCGGACATCTGGCTCTGCGGTGGCGCGCGGCTCGCGGGCGAGCTGCTGCCGGAGATCGACGAGCTGGTGTTCAAGCGCTACCCGGTCGTCGCGGGCCACGGCCTCCCGGCGTTCACCGGCCCGTTCCGGCCGCGGCCGTTCACGCCGGTGGAGACCCGGACGTTCAGCCACGGCGGCACCATCACCACCTACCGTCCGGCTTAAGGCCGCTGGTTCTGGAACTGGAACTGGACCCGCACCGAGCCGTCCAGCGGGACGATGATCGTCGAGTCGCTCGCCGACCACCGGTCCGGCACGAGGAACATCCGGTCCTTGCCGTGGATCAGCAGGCGGAGGTGCCGGTAGCGGTAGTGGAACGTCTGGCCCTCGGACGGCGGCAGCTTGGTCTCCTCGATGCCAGGACTGCGCAGGTACAGGCTCTCCTTGGTGTCGAGGATGACGCTGGGCAGCTTGTCGAGGCGGGTCGCGTCGGCCATCGCGAGCCCGCGGCCGGACCACTGCGCGGTCGTGGCCGTCATCCAGAACACGCTGACGGCGAGCACCAGGTACCCGAGGACGACCGAGCTCCGCCGGAACGGCGGCGCGCCGTCCGGTGACCGCCGGACGGTCGCGCCGTACCGCACGAGCGTGGCGCCCACGGCGATCAGCAACGGGGTCACCAGGCCGAACAACCACCAGTCCCGCAGGAAGGTGTAGCCGGACACCAGCACGAGACCGGCGATCAGCGTGGTGAGCCCGATCCCCTGCGCGACCCGGCCCAGCCGGCGCACCGCCGTCGCCGTCCGGATCCGCTTCCGGACGGCGGCGCGCACCGCGACCGAGCCGAGCCCGGCCGCGGCGACCACGAGCAACGGCGTCAACAACGGCTGCGGGCTGCGCATGATGTACTCCTGCGTGCCGAGCCCGATCGTGTCGACGTCGACGCCGAAGTACTCGTACCGCGCCCGCGCGGAGACGTAGCCGAAGTAGAACAGCACCGCGGTCAGCAGCGTCAGCGGCGGGATCGCGGTCTTGCCCGCGTCGAGGAAACGCTCGAGCGCCCCGGCGGCCGCCGGGCTCACCCGGTGGGGGTCGCCGTGGTCTCGGTCGACGGCGAATCCGGCTGGGTCAGCGGGACCGTGCCGGGGTTCACCCGGGTCGGGAGATCCCGGCATGAGGCGTCCTTTCCGGCGGCGCACACCACCTGGCCCTTGAACGTCAGCGTTGCGTGGCCACCGTTCCCGCGCGCGGTCACCGCGACGGAACAGGTGTCGGCGCCCGACGTGAACCTGAACGAGGCGCACCCGGGCGACTCCCCGCACCGGCCGCCCAGGGTGAAGGCCCCCGGCCGGTCCAAGTCGACATCGGTGACTCTGACATCGTTGTCCCGCAACAGGTCCGGCTGCAGCCAGCTGACGTTCACGCATTGCTCCTCGACGCTCGTGTCTTCGGCACCCCCGCCCACCGGCAGCTGCGGGATCGTGATCGCGCCCCCGGTGTCGTCGGCGGTCCTCGGACTCTCCGGACCGGACGCCTCGGTGCTCGGGGCGCCGGTGGGCAGGGGTGCCTCCGTGGTGGCGTCCTGCGCACCGGAGCCGGAGCCGGACCCGGAATCGGCGGAGTCGGAGCAGCCGGCCGCCGCGAAGACGAGCACCGCGGCCGCGGCGGCCAGGGTGGTACGGAACAGGTTCATCGTGGTTCCTCCTCCGCTTGCGGAGCCGCGAGCATGGGCGGTGATACCGCCGATTCGGCGCATCACGCCGTCACCCGCGCGCTCTGAGGGGTGTGTCCAGGGACGTCGAGCGGATCGCCGCCGAGCAGCGCCGCCACCGCCGGCGCGCGCCGGGCCCGGGCGAGGCAGCGCGCCCGCGACGGGCCGATCGAGCCGACCGGGATGCCCAGCGTCGCGCTGATCTCCCGGTAGGACCGCGGCGGATCGCACATCAGCATCGAGAGCAACCGCCGGTCCCGCGGGGGCAGTGCGGCCAGGGCGTGGCGGGCCGCGGCCCGGCGTTCCTCGCCGATCAGCGCGGCGGCGAAGTCCGGCTCGGCCGGGTCGTCGATCAGCACGGCGTCGGTCGGGATCTGCCGGGTGCGGTGGCGCAGCACCCGCAGGCACTCGTGCCGGGTCGTGGTGCGCAGCCAGCCCGGCAGCGCCTCGGCGTCGCGGATCTGCGCCCGGTGCGTCACCAGGTTCAGCCACACCGCGCCGCGGACGTCCTCGGCGTCCGCGCCGCTGATCCGGTAGTGGCGGCACACGGCGGAAACCAGCGCGGAATAACGCTCGACGATATCCCGCCAAGCCCATTCCGCACCCCGGGCGGCGTTTTCCAGCAATGGTGCCGGCGAATCGTGGTACATGGCCCCTCCTCGAACTCTTCCGTTCCCGGGTTCACGATTCCGCCACGACCTGCTCGGCGACCTTGCGGGAATCTTGCGGACGGAGCAGTATCGGTTCCGCCATTCGCGACGCGTCGGAAACGGGAAGGCCGCCGCATGGAGTTCGTGCTGTTCGGGGAGGTGCAGCTCCGGGTGGCGGGGCGGTCCCTGGACATCGGAACGCCCCGGCAGCAGGCGGTGCTCGCGGCGCTGGCGGCCGACGCCGGGCGTCCCGTTTCGCTCGAAACGATCATCGGCCGGGTCTGGGGTGACGATCCACCGGCCGAAGCTCGCAATGTGTTGTATTCCCACCTGAGTCGAATTCGTCGACTGTTCAAAGATCTCGCCGATTCCACCGACGAGGCCGTGAGTGTCGCGCGCCGGACGGCCGGTTACGTGCTGGAAATCGACCCGGACGACGTCGATCTGCTGCGTTTCGACCGCCTGGTCGAGCGCGGAAACGACCGGAGCCGCACCGACGCCGAGCGGGCGGCGGCACTCGCCGAAGCGGTGTTCGGACCGCGCGGCACCCCGCTGGCCGCCATCCCGGGCGGCTGGGCCGACGGGGTGCGCGCGACCTGGCAGCGGCACCGGTTCGACGCCGCCGTGCGCTGGGGCGAGCTGGAGCTGCGCCTCGGCCACCCGGACGCCGTGTTCGGCGCGCTGTCCGACCTGGCCGGGGACTACCCGCTCGCGGAACCGCTCGAAGTGCTCCTCATGCGCGCCCTGCACAACGCCGGGCGCCAGGCCGAGGCCCTCGACCGGTACGCCGCGGTCCGGCAGCGGCTCGCCGACGCGCTCGGTGCCGATCCCGGCCCCGAACTGCGCGCGCTGCACCGCGCGATCCTGCGGGACGAGCTGCCGGCCGCGCCGCGGGCCGACCCGACGACCACCCCGGCCCAGCTGCCCCCGGACACCCCCGGTTTCGCGGGCCGCGAGAGCGCGCTGCGCCGGCTCGACGACGTGTGCGACGAGCAGGTGCCGGCCACCCGGATCGTCGTCCTGTCGGGCACCGCCGGGGTGGGCAAGACGGTGCTGGCCGTCCACTGGGCCCACACGGTCGCGCCGCGGTTCCCCGACGGCCAGCTGTACGTGAACCTGCGCGGCTTCGACCCGACCGGCACACCGGTCGACCCGGCCGGTGCGCTGCGCGGGTTCCTCGAGGCGCTCGACGTGCCGGGCGGCCGGATCCCCACGACCGTCGAGGCCCAGGTCGGCCTGTACCGGAGCCTGCTGGCGAACCGGCGCGTCCTGGTCGTGCTGGACAACGCCCGCGACGCCGAGCAGGTCCGGCTGCTGCTGCCCGGCGCGCCGGGCTGCGTGGTGGTCGTGACCAGCCGGGACCGTCTCGCCGGCCTGGTCGTCGCGGGCGCGCACCCCGTCACCGTCGACCTGCTCGACGACGCCGAGGCCCGGGCGCTGCTGAGCGGCCGGCTCGGCGCCGGCCGGATCACCGCCGAACCCGCGGCCGTCGAGGAGATCATCGGCCTGTGCGCGCGGCTCCCGCTGGCCCTGGCGGTGGCCGCGGCCCGCGCCGCGACGCACCCCGGCTTCAGCCTGGCCGCGCTGGCCGGGCAGCTGCGGGACGCGCGCGGGTTCCTCGACGAGTTCTCCGGCACCGACCCGGCGACCGACGCCCGCGCCGTGTTCTCCTGGTCGTACCTGCGCCTCGATCCGGCCGCCGCCCGGCTGTTCCGGCTCTTCGGGCTGCACCCCGGGCCGGACGTCGGCCTCCGCGCGGCGGCGAGCCTGGCCGGTGTCCCGGCCGGCAAAGCGCGCCCGATCCTGTCCGAGCTCACGCACGCGCACCTGATCACCGAGCACGCCCCCGGCCGCTACACCGTGCACGACCTGCTGCGCGCCTACGCCACCGAGCTCGTGCACGAGGTCGAGTCCCCCGCCGACCGCGAGACGGCCGTCCACCGCGTGCTGGGCCACTACGCCCACACGGCCTTCCACGCCGACGGTTTCCTCGACCCGCGGCTCGAAGTGCCGCCGGCGCTGACCCCGCTCCCGGCCGGGGCCGAGTCCGACCGGATCACCGACCACCGGCAGGCCCTCGCGTGGTTCGAGGCCGAGCACCGCGTGCTGCTGCTGGCCGTCCACGCGGGCGCCGCGTTCGACACCCGCGTCTGGGACCTCGCCCGGTCGCTGCAGCGTTTCCTTTCCATGCAAGGGCATTGGCACGACGAACGCGACGTGCTCACGGTGGCGGCGGCCGCCGCGCACCGGCTCGGCGACGAGCGCAAGCAGGCCTTCGGCCACCTGCACCTGGCGGGCACACACGTCCGGTTCGGCCGGCACACCGAGGCCCACGACGATCTCGAAGCCGCGCTGACCTTGTCCCGCGCCGCCGGCGACGTCGTCGGGCAGGCGTACGCGCACCGCCAGTTCGCCTGGCTGCTGGACCGGCAGGGCGCCGTCGCCGACGCGCTCGCGCACGCCGAGCAGGCCCTGGACCTGTTCCGCACGGCCGAGCACCGGGCCGGGCAGGCGACGGCACTCAACGCCGTCGGCTGGTTCCACACCCTGCTCGGCGACCACGCAGTGGCCATCGACTACTGCCGCCAGGCGGTCGACCTGCAGACACTGCTGGCCGACCACATGGGCGCGGCGCAGAGCTGGCACAGCCTCGGTTACGCCCACAAGCAGCTCGGCGACCACGCCCGCGCGCTCACCTGCTACGAGACGGCCCTGAACCTCGTGCACCGCAACGGAAGCCTCATGGTCGAGGCGCGGTTGCACATCGACATCGCGAGCCTCCACCGCGAACTCGGCGACACCGAATCCGCCCGAGCCGGTTGGCAGCGAGCCCACGACATCCTCACGCACCTCGCCCATCCCGACGCGGACGAAGTGCGCATACGACTGTCCGAAGTACACAGTGGATGATTCACTCAGGAGGAAATTCATGTCCGAAACCAGCGCCGAGGACTCCAAAGAATTCGAAAATGAAGTGAAGGATCTCTTTGTCAGACTCGAAGTATTCAAGCAGGAACTGTCTGACCAGCAGCAGAAGTTGCTGGACAGCATCTTGTGGCTCGCCTGGAACTCGACCAAAGACGAGAAGCCGCTCATCTCCGGGTTCGCAGAGTCTTTCAGCGCGCACCAGGCCTCGGTGGTCATCGACTTCGCGTCCGGCGCCATTGCGCTCGGTGACATGCTCCCTCTGATGATCAGAAGCATCATCAGACCCTGAATTCATCGACCACAGCCATTCGCAGGGGGAGCCAGACCATGACCGCAGTGCCGGCCGTTCTCGTGTCGATGCCGTTCCTGGAGGTGGAGCGGCCGTCCATCCAGCTCGGGCTGCTCAAGGCGATCGCGGACCAGCACGGGCTCCCGGTGCGGACCCTGCACCTGAACCTCGACTTCGCCGTGCGGATCGGCCTGGACTACTACCGATCCCTGGCCGAGCACCGGGGCCGGCAGCTCGGCGACTGGCTGTTCTCGGTCGAGGCGTTCGGCGACGCCGCGCCCGATCCGGACGGGAAGCTGCTCGCGGAGCTCGGCACCGAACTGTCCTATCTGGACGGACCGGCGGAGTCCGCGGCGGCCCGGCTGCTGAGCACGCGCGAGCACGACGTGCCCGCGTACCTCGACGCCGTCGCCGGGGAGTTCGCCGGGGTCCGGGTGGTCTGCTTCAGCTCGACGTTCCAGCAGAACACGGCGTCGTTCGCGCTCGCACGGCGGCTGAAGGAGCGGCACCCCGGCATCGTCACCGTGTTCGGCGGCGCCAACTTCGAGGGTGACATGGGCCGGGAGCTGGTGCGGTCGGTGGACTGCGTCGACTTCGCCGTCCTCGGCGAGGGTGACGTCGCGTTCCCGCGGCTGCTGGCCGCGCTCGCGGACGGCACCGACCCCGGCGCGGTTCCCGGCGTCGCCCGGCGCGCCGGGGACGACGTCGTCGCGACGCCGCCCGAGGCGCCGCACGACCGGCTCGACGACCTGCCGGTGCCGGACTACGGCGAGTACTTCGCCCGGGCGGCGCGGCTCGGGCTGCCCACCGAGCACGTCACGATCCCGTTCGAGTCCGCCCGGGGCTGCTGGTGGGGCGCCAAGCACCACTGCACGTTCTGCGGGCTCAACGGGACCACCATGCGGTTCCGCGCCAAGTCGCCGGCCCGGGTGCTCGCCGAGCTCGACCGGCAGGCCCGGCGCTACCGCACCTTCCGGTTCGACGCGGTCGACAACATCCTCGAGCCCGGCTACCTCAAGGAGCTGTTCCCGGCGATGACCGAGGGGGCCCGCGACTACGAGATCTTCTACGAGGTCAAGGCGAACCTGACCCGGGCGCAGCTGAAGGTCCTCGCCGCGGCGGGCGTCACCCGGCTGCAGCCGGGCCTGGAGTCGCTGAGCTCGGAAGTGCTGCGGCTGATGGACAAGGGCGTCCGGGCCGCGCAGAACGTCAACCTGCTGCGCTGGGCCGGGTACTACGGGATCGCCGTCGGCTGGAACATCCTCTGGGGGTTCCCGGGCGAGACGCCCGAGGCGTACGCGGCGCAGGCGGCGGTCGTCCCGGACCTGGTCCACCTCCAGCCGCCGGCCGGCGCGGACCGGGTCTGGCTGGAGCGGTTCAGCCCGCTGTTCACCCAGCCGGCCCGGTTCCCGCTGCGGCGGCGCGAGCCCGAGCCCAGCTACCGGCACGTCTACCCGGCCACAGTGGACCTCGACCGGGTCGCCTACTTCTTCGACTACGAAACGGAAGCCGCGCTCGACGCGGACGTCTACGCCCCGCTGGGGAACGCGGTGTCGGCGTGGACGGCGGCGTGGCAGGCGGACCGGCGGCCGGTCCTCGTCTACCGCACCTCCCCCGGCTTCCTGCAGATCTACGACAGCCGGCCGGACCGCGCCGGCACCCACACCTTCCACGACGCCCTCGCCGGCATCTACCTCGCCTGCGTCGACCGCCCGCGCACCGCCGCGGCCGTGCACCGCGAGCTCGGTCTCACCGCGCCGGTCGCCGAGGTCGAGGCCGTGTTCCGCGAGTTCGCCGCGCGCGGGCTGATGTTCCTCGACGAGAACCTCGCCCTGGCCCTGGCGGTGCCCGCCACGCGAGGCCGGTGACGCGTATCAAGGTCGTGTTCCGCGCCTCTGTCCAGCGGCAGCAGTGAACCGAGCGGAAGGCAGTGTCATGGATCCCTCGACCATCGTGGAGGCGGCGAACGCCGCCGCGGAACGGCTTACCGGCTGGACACCGTGGGAGTTCACCTGGGGGTTGATCAAGAAGGGCGACTGCACGATGTTCGCAGGGGCCAAGTGGACCCTGTTCCCCAACGGCACCGCCACCTTCGACGGCACCGTCACGAGCGGGGACGACGACGACGCGTGGGTGATCTGGCACGTCGACCTGCTGGACGCCGACTGGGCCGTTCTGGGCTCGCTGGCCACCGAGCACCCGATCGGGGGCGACTGGCGCAAGTTCGTGCAGAACATGCCGAGCAGCGCGGAACGCTACCGGTTCCGCGCCTGGGCGAGCTTCGAAACCGGTCTGTGGAACGACATCGCCCACCTGAAGATGTATTCGAGCTGTTGAAGCAGTGGCCGGTTCCCAGGTCCGGGAACCGGCCACTGTGGACTTCAGGCCTGCAGCGCGGTCCGCGGCAGCTCGGCCGGCACCGGCGTCACTGCGAACGCGTGCACCGCGAAGCGGGCCGCGGGTCCGACGGACACGGGCAGCTCGTAACCGTCGGCCGCGTCGACGTCGACCTGGTAGCCGAGGTCGCCGAGGGCGGCGACGGTGACCCGGCTCAGCGGGTTCGGCGCCGGGTTGACGAAGCCGGTCATCAGCTCGTCGCCGAAGGTCTCGTCCCGCCAGTGGACGTCCGCGGTGCCGGGCCCGCCGGTGTTCTCCACGGGCACCCGCACCGGGTCGCCCGAGCCGCCGCGCAGCTTGTGGTACTCGGCCACCGCGCCGGGCCCGGAGAACGTGGGGTCGGTCGTGCCCTTGCCGACCAGCAGGCCCTTGGCCGCCCAGAGCGAGCCGACGCCGATGACGTGGCCCATCTCGTGGGTGATCACGTCGCCGAGGATGCCCTCGGCCTCCATCTTGGCCAGGTCGACCTTGTCGAAGGTCATCTCGCCGCGGGCCGGCAGCAACGCCGAGGGCTCCGGACCGGCCGGCCGCACGTGGGTGATGTGCGCCTGACCGAGGATGTGGCCGGCGCCGTCGATGTCGGCGCCCTTCGCGATGATCAGCACGTCGTCGATCGCCTCGCCGTCGACCACGACCGACGGCAGGTCGCCGACGATCACCTTGGCCCACCGGTCCGCGGCCGCGGCGAAGGCGTCCACCTGCGACGGCGTCAGCCCACCGGCGAACCGGACGGTGACGGTGAACGGCGACGTGGTCCCGGCCAGCAGCAACGCGCGCTCGGCGTCGGCCCTGGCGTGGTAGATCCCGTGTTCCGGCATGATCGTTCCTTCCCCATCGGCAGTGGTACCGATCGGATGCCGGAGCGGCCGGGGAAATACACCGCCCGGCGAACGGCGAGGCCGCGCCGTTACGGCATCCGGCGTAATTCCCGCGAAGTCGGTCACGCCGGACGGGGTGCCGTCGATACGTCCGGCAGGGGATCTTCGTCATGGGGGCGGGGGCGTTTCACGAGGGGGAGCACTTCGTGCTGTATTCATTGCGATCACGCGGCCGTGTCGCCGTGGTCGGGGTGCTGATCGCGGCGGTGGCCGTGGTGGCCCCGGGCGTCGCGCACGCGGCGGCACCGCCGGCCAACGACGACTTCGACGCCGCGGTGGCCGTCACCTCCCTGCCGTTCACCACGCAGGAGGACACCAGCGCGGCCACCAAGACGAGCGACGACCCGGGCTGGTGCTCGGGGTACGCCGCGGCCGGGTCGGTCTGGTTCAGCTACACCGCGACCCAGGACGGGCTGCTGCGCGCCACGACGGCCGGCAGCGACCACCGGACGATCCTGTCCGCGAACACCGGCCCGCGCGGCCGGCTGCAGAGCGTGGCCGACGCCTGCGACTACGGGACCGACCCGGCCATCACGCTCCAGGTGACGGCCGGGACGACCTACTCCTTCCTGGTCGGCGGCCTCGACGCGCCCGGTGGCGCGCTGTCGTTCGCGCTCGACGCGGTCGCGCCGGCGGCCAACGACGCGTTCGCGGCCGCCGAGCCGATCACCGCCCTGCCGTTCACCCGGCAGGCTGACCTCTCGACCGCTACGGCCCAGGCCGGCGAGCCGGACTCGAGCTGTGTGGAGGACGAGGGCATCCCGTCGGTCTGGTACTCCTACCCGGCCTCGGACACGGCGCGCTCGGTCACCGCGCGGGTCGAAGGGTCCGAAGCCGCCGTCACCGTGTACGCCGGGAATTCGCTGCCGGACCTGACGCAGGTCACCTGCCGGCGGAGTGGCAGCGGCACGGCCGTGTTCCGCACGAGTCCCGGCACCGGCTACTTCCTGCGCGTCACCGGGGCGCACCGCGGCTACGGGCCGGTCCAGCTGGTCGTCGACGAGGCGCCGCCGCTGCGGCCGGACGTGTCCGTGTACCCGTCGACCCCGACGGTGTTCGACAACGCCGGCTTCTCCGCGTCGTCGTGGAACTCGATCGACCTGCCGCTGAGCGGGACGTGGGACTTCGGCGACGGCGCGACGGCCCCGCTCGGCACGGAGACGGTGTACCACCGCTACGCGGCCGACGGCGTCTACTCCGTCACGCTCCACGCGACGTCCCCGGACGGGCGCACCGCGACGGTGACCCAGCCGGTCACGGTGACCACGCACGACGTCGGGATCGCGAAGTTCACCACCCCGGCGTCGGCGCGGCAGGGCGTCAGCAAGCCGATCTCGGTGGACGTGAGCAACACGCGGTACGCCGAGTCGGTGACCGTCGTGCTGTCCAAGCGGACCACGGACTACTGGGCCGAGGTCGGCCGGCTGACGCTGCAGGTGCCCGCGCGGGCCACCGGCAAGGTCCGGTTCCCGTTCGCCTACACCTTCACCCCCGACGACACGCTCGCCGGGAAGGTCGCGTTCCGCGCCGAGGTCCAGCTGCAGTACCCGGTGACCGACGCCGTCCCGGCGGACAACGAGGCGATCTCCATCGCCACGACCGTCAAGCCGCCCGCCTCGCGCATCGTCGCCGTCTGACCACTTCCAGGGGGAACAAGATGAAGCTGTCCGCCCGTCCACTGCTCGCCGGTGTCGCGGCCCTCACGGCCGTGCTGCTGGCGCCCGGGGTCGCCCACGCGGCCCCGCCGTCCAACGACGACTTCGGCTCCGCCACCGCCGTCACCGCCCTGCCGTTCACGGCGAGCCAGGACGTCACCGAATCGACCAAGGCGGCCGACGACCCGACGCCGTGCGGCACCTACACGACGTGGACCGTCTGGTACGACTACACCGCGGCCGCGGACGCGTTGGTCCGCGTGACGCCGTCCAGCACCGGCTCCGCCCGGCCGTTCGTCGCGGTCTACACCGGTGACCGCGGCGCACTGACGCAGGTGCCGGGCGCCTGCGCGACGTGGAGCTACCCGGGGACCGCGACGTTCCACGCGACCGCCGGCACGACCTACCACGTCATGCTGGCCCAGCAGTACAACCAGAGCGACCTGACGGTGGGCTTCACCACCGTGCCGCCGGCGCAGAACGACGACTTCGCGGCGGCCGCGGCGGCCGCCGTGCCCGGGGAGTACTCCGGCGACCTGACCGTGGCCTCGGCCGAGGCCGGCGAGGTCGCGCCGAGCTGCGACCCGGACGCCGACCGGTCCGTGTGGTTCCGGTTCACCCCGGACCGCACGCGGTCGGTGAGCGCGCTGGCGATGTTCGACTGGGGCCCGGGCATCACGGTGTACCGGGGCACGTCGGCGGACTCACTGTCCGAAGTGGACTGTGTGGCCTCCGGTGACCGCCGGGCCGCCGTGTTCACCGCCGTCGCCGGGGAGACGTACCAGATCCGCGTCGCCGACGACGTCGATGCCGCGTCCCTGTTCGACATCCGGCTCGAGACGGCGCCGCCGCTGGCGCCGTTCCTGAACTTCTACCCCAACAACCCGTCGGTGTACACGGATGTCACGCTGGCACCGTACTCGGGCGACAGCCTCCGCCGGCCCTTCGTCAGCGGCGAGGTGCGCTTCGGCGACGGCGGCTCGGCCCCCATCACCGGGGCCGAGATCCGGCACCGGTACGCCGCGGACGGCGACTACCGGGTCGAGGTGACCGGCACGACCGCCGACGGCCGGACCGGGACCGGCTTCGACACGCTGACGGTCGACACGCACGACGTGGCGCTGTCGGACTTCACCGTGCCGGCGACCGCGCGGGTGGACCAGACCAAGCCGATCAAGGTGTCGGTCGCGAACACCCGCCACGACGAGACGGTGACGGTCACCTTGTACCGGCTGGACGAGCAGGGCTACAACCAGGAGATCGGCCACCTCAAGCAGTGGGTACCGGCGGCCGCGGGCCGCAAGGTGGTCTTCCCCTTCGCCTACACGTACACGGCGGCGGACGTCGCCGCGGGCCGGACGTCGTTCAAGGTGGTGGCGACCATCGAGAACGTCTACTCCGGCGACGCCCGCCCGGAGGACAACCAGCTGCTGGCGTCGACGACGGTCCGCGCGAAGAACGCGGTCGCCATGAGCTGACGTGACCCGGGAGTGGTGTTCCCCGCACCGGTGACGGGGAACACCACTCACGGCCGGCGCGCCTGGTCCACGACGGCCAGCGGCGACGGCCCGCGTTTCCCGAGATACGCATGCAGTTCGCCGAACCCGGCACCGATGAGCGTCGTTTCGATGAAGGACTCGCCGCCCTTCTCTTCGACATCGACGCTCAGCAGCGAATCCACCTCGGGGTCGAACGCGATGAACCCGTCGGCCATCCACTCCCCTACGGCGCGCGCGAGGTCGCCCGCCACGAGGTCGGCCCGGACCCGGATCCAGCCCGCGTCCGGGGCATCCATGACGACCACGTGGACATCGACCGAGGGAAACGCCGCGGATCCGCATGCTTGCAGGGCGGCGACGAACTGCCGTTTCGCCGGCCACCGCTGGATGATCCGGCCGGGCGAGGGACCAAGCCGGTCCACTCTCTCGCCGAGCCTCGTCGACTCCTCGAACCCGCACCACTCGCCGGCCAGGTGCTGATCCCGGCTCTCGAAGGCGGCGGTGATGGCGGTCCGAGCCCTTTCGGCTTTCCACTTCCAGCGGGCCGACGCCGCGCGACTCGCCAACTCCTCCGCCACACCCCACACGGTGTCACAACCCGGCCACAACCGGGGTGCGGTACGCCATATCCCGGCGGCGCGCTGCTCCCGTGCGCCCGGACCCAAGGGGTGGCTCGCATGAGATCAGCGGTGCTCGCGGCGGTCGTGCTCCTGCTCGGCCTGGTGCCCGGGCCGGCCGCGGACGCCGCCCAGGGGTGTGGTCCCGCGGCGGTGTCGGTGGCCGACCGGACGCTCTACGAGGGCACTCCCGACCTGAATCCCGGCTACACCACCTTCAGCTTCACCGTGTCCGTCTCCTCGGCCGCGGGGTGTGCGCCCACCGGCACGGTCTCCTACAAGACCGAGGACGGCTCCCCCGGCGCGACCAGCCCCGCCGACTACGTCCCGGTGAACGGGCGGCTGACCTGGACCGGCGAGGCCAGCTCGCGGACCGTCTCCGTCCAGGTGGTCAAGGACGCCGTCCCGGAGCCGAACGAACCCTTCCTGCTGCGCCTCTACGACCCCGTGGGCGTGACCCTGGCCGACGACCTCGCCGCGGGTGGGGTGCTCGACGACGACGGCGCCGGCGGGCCGCTCGTGGTCGTCTCGACCGACGGCGGGAAGATCTGCTGGAAGGTCTGCGCGATCGGCGTGCACGTCAGCACCCCGGTGCGGGCGCCGGTGACCGTGCACTACCGCACCCTGCCGGTCGGCGACGGCGTCCCGGCGTACGTGCCGGTGAAGGACGCGATCCTCACCATCCCGGTCGGCGCGAGCGGGGGCGACGCCGTCGTCAAGCTCCTCGACACCCAGAGCGAGTCCCGCTTCGTGCTGGAGCTGTTCTCCCCCTCGGCGGGCACACTCGGCAACGCACGGACGGAGGTGACCATCAAGCCCGGCGGTTAGCCACCTCACGGGCTTCGGCCGTCGCGTTGGCCTGGGTGTACAACGCGGCGGCCGTGGCCCACTGCCGGGCCGCGTCGGCCGGGCGGCCGAGCCGGGCCTCCAGCTCGCCGAGATCGCGGTGCAGGTGCGCCTGTTCGTAACCGTCGGGCACCGTGGCCCGCAGCGCCAGCCCGCGTTCCAGGTGCTCCCGCGCGGCGGCCAGGTCGCCCGCGCCCAGCCGCGCGCGGGCGAGGTGTTCGAGCGCCGACGCCTCCCCGTGCCGGTCGCCGACGTCGCGGCTGAGGTCCAGCGCCTGCCCGAAGTGCGCCAGCGCGACGGCGAAGTCGCCCTGGCCGAGGTGGGCGCGGCCGGCGTCGAGCAGCGACTCCCATTCGAGCCAGCGGTCGCCGATCGCCCGGCTCACCGCGATCGCCTCGCCGAGGTGGGCGAGCGCGGCCGCGTGGTCGCCGCGCTGCAGGTGCGCCTCACCCAGCGTGTCGAGCGTGGCGGCCTCCAGACGGGCGTTGCCGAGGTCGCGGAACGTGGCCAGCGCTTCCGTCAGCGGGTCGAGGCTCTCCCGCGCGCGGCCCATCCGGACGTAGGTGTGGCCGAGGTTGCGCTGGGACAGCGCGTGGCCGAGGTCGTTGCCCGCCTCCGCGTTGCGCGCCACCGCGAGCCGGTGCGAGGCGATGGCCTCCTCGAAGCGGCGCAGCTCCGCGTAGGCGTTGGCGGTGTTGTTGTGGATGTGCCCCTCGCCCTGGACGTCGCCGGCGGCCCGGGCCGTCCGCAACGCGGCCGCGTTGGTGTCGAGCGCCTCCTGCAGCCGCCGGGTCATGAAGTACGCGACGCCCAGTGCCCGCAGCATCTCGGCTTCGGCCAGCGGGTCGCCGATCTCGGTCGCGGCGGCCGCGCCCTGGCGGCACAGCTCGACGCGGGTGTGCCAGTGCCCGGCGGTGTCGTAGAAGCTGGTCAGCAGGTACGTGAGCTGCCAGGCGGCTTCCGGGCGGCCGTGCTCGCGGGCGAACCGCACCACGGGCAGCAGGTTGTCGCGCTCGGCGGTGAGGAAGGCCAGCGCGGCGTGCCGGTCTGGCCCGACCGGCACGGCGGGCGCGGCGTAGCGCGGCACCGGCGTCACGAGGTCGCGGTTCGGGTCGAGCGCCCGGTTCGCGGCGGCCGCGGCCAGCAGGTACCAGTCGACGAGCCGGTCGCCGGTTTCCGCCCGGGCGGACGACGGTTCGTCGGCCCGCGCGCACTGCCGGGCGAACTCGCGGATCAGGTCGTGGAAGCGGAAGCGGTCCTCCCCCGCGGCCGTGACGAGGTGCGCGGTCGCGAGCCCGGCGGTCGCGCGGTCGCCGTCGCCGGCCGTCATCCCGCACAACGCCGCCCCGAGCGCGGTGGTGAACGTGGCGCCCGGGCTCAGCGCGACCCGGCGGAACAGCCGGGCCTGCGCGTCGCCGAGCGGGAGGTACGCGGTCGCGAGCACGGCCCGGACCGTGCGCGAATCCCCTTCCACCGCAAGGGTGTCGAGCCGCCCGGCCCCGGCCAGCTCGGCTGCGAGCTCGGCCAGCGGCCGCTTCGGCGTGCCCACCAGCCGGGCCGCCGCGATGCGCAGCGCCAGCGGCATCCCGCCGCACAGCCGCGCGACCCGGGCGGCCGGCCCCGGCTCGCGCCGCACCCGGTCGGCACCGAGGACGCGGTTCAGCAGCGCGAGGGATTCGGCGTGCGCGAAGGCGTCCAAGGCGACCGGGTGCACCGCGTGGCGGGTGCTCAGCGCGGCGAGGGTCTGCCTGCTGGTGATCACCAGCAGGGCCGGGCCGGTGCCGGGGATCAGCGGGAGGACGTCGTCGAGGCCGCGGGCGTTGTCCACCACGACCAGGCACCGGCGCCCGTGCAGCAGCGAGCGGTACAGCGCGGCGCGCTCGGCCGGGTCGCCGGGGATGTTCTCCTCCGGCACGTCCAGGCCGCGCAGCAGGTGCGCGAGCGCCCGGGACCCCGGCATCGCCTCGGCCGCGTCCTGGCCGCGCAGATCGAGGAACAGCTGCCCGTCCGGGAAGCGGGCCGCGACGCGGTGCGCCCAGTGCAGCGCCAGGGCGGTCTTCCCCATGCCCGCGGCGCCCGAGATCACCACGACCGGGCGATCGCCGTCCTCGAGGGCCGCGTCCAGCGACGCGAGTTCGTCGCCGCGACCGGTGAAGTGACCGACGCCCGCGGGCAGCTGCGACGGCCCGGCCGCGGCGGCCCGCGGCTCCAGCTCGTGGTCGCGGCGCAGGATCGCCGTGTGCAGGGTGAGCAGCTCGGGACCGGGGTCGACGCCGAACTCGTCGGCGAGCCGCCGCCGCAGCCGCTGGAAGGCGTCGAGCGCGTCCGTGTGCCGCCCGCAGCGGTACAGCGCGAGCATGTGCAGCCCGGTCAGCCGTTCCCGCGTCGGGGCCGCGGCGAGCAGCCGCGGCAGCTCGCGGACGGCGTCCTCGTGGTGGCCCAGCCGCAGCTCGGCGTCCCAGAGGTCCTCCACCGCCGAGAGCCGCAGCTCGTGCAGCCGGTCCACCTCGCGCAGGCCCCAGCCGGACAGCGCCGCGTCGGCGAAGGCGTCCCCGCGCCAGAGCGTCACGGCGGCCCGCAGGGTCGACGCCGCCCGCTCGACGGCGCCCGCCGCGAGGTCCGCCGCGGCCGCGCGCACCTGCTGCTCGAACCGGTGCGCGTCGACCGTCGCGGGCGGGACGGTGAGCAGGTAGCCCGGCCCGCGGGTGACCAGGACGGCCGGGAAGCCGCAGACGTCCAGGGCCTGGCGCAGGCGCGCGACGTGGCTGTGCAGCGTCTTGACGGCCGTGCGCGGCGGGTCCTCGCCCCACAGGACGTCGACGAGCCGCGGGATCGGCAGCACCGTGCCCGCGTGCAGCGCCAGCACCCCGAGCACGACCCGCTGCCGCGTTCCGTGCAGCGTCGCGAGCCCGGCCGGGCCCACGGCTTCGACCGGGCCCAGCACGCGCAGTTCCCCGGGTTGGGACACCCCCCAGCTCCTTCCCGCGCCGAAACGGCTCAGCGAGCGTAACCACGCGGATGCGGTGCGAAAACAGCCAACCAGCTGATCTGCGCGCGAGCGACAACCGGTTCACAACCACGCGGGGCGACGCTCGGTGGCAGTCCAGCCCCCACTCCCGTGAGGAAACCCCGATGAGCACCACTCTGCGCCACCGGCGCCGCAGACCGTTCGCCGCCGCGCTCGCGGTCGCCGTCGCGGCCACGTTCCTGCCCGTGTTCACGGCCGCCGCCACCCCGGCCGTGGCCCCGGCCCCCACCTCGCCGTGCGGGCCGCTCGACGTCACCTTCGTCATCGACGACACCGGCAGCATGGGCCCGGCCCTGACCAACATCAAGAACGAGCTGGGCAACATCGCCACCGCGGTGCAGACCAACTCCGGCAACGACTACAAGCTGGGCCTGGTGACGTTCAAGGACAACATCACCGTGCACAGCGACCTCGCCGCGCTCAACCTGGCCACGGTCACCCCGCAGATCAACGCCCTGACCGCGACCGGCGGCAACAACGAACCCGAGGCCTCCGACGAGGCGGTCAACACGGCCGTCAACAACCTGCCCGCCACCGGGCGGCCGCAGGTCGGCAACTTCGCCGGCGTCTGGCGCAGCAACGCGACGAAGATGGTCATCCTGGTGACCGACGCCCGCCCCGGCGGCTTCGACGACGCCTTCGCGGCGGCCGACCAGGCGAACGCCCACCTCCGGGCGGTCCAGGCGGCGACCAAGGGCATCAAGATCTCGTCGGTCTACGTGCAGACGAGCACGGCCTACCCGGTCATCCCGACGATCATGCAAGACTACGCCAGCACGACCGGCGGCACCTACGCCGCGACACCCGCCAGCGGCGCGGGCGCGGGGACCGCGATCCTCGACGCGCTGAAGAACTGCCGCAAGACCGACGTGTTCATCAAGGACGCCGCCGCGGACACGGGGGTCGCGCCGCACGCGCTGAACCCGATCTGGACGAGCCCGGACATCAAGGTGTGCGCGTCGCTGCCGCCGTGCGCCTCGATCAACCCGGTCGTCGGCGCGACGAACTACGTCGTGGTGACGCTCAACAACCCGGGCCCGTACGGCTCCGGCGCGTCGACCGGCCACGTGGAGGTCTCCTACACCGCGCAGGGCGGCGCGGCCCTGTGGCCGACGGACTGGGTCCCGGTCGGCTCCTCGGCGACGGTGACCGTGGCCCCGGGGTCGGTGCAGGTCCCGGTCCTGTGGGCCGGCGTCCCCGGTCCCGGCCACTTCTGCCTGCTGGCCCGGTGGATCTCCGCGACCGACCCGATGACCTCCCCCGAGCTGCCCGGGTCGAACACGCTCACCAACACGCGGAACAACAACAACATCGCGTGGCACAACGTCGACACGATCAAGCTCAAGCCCGGCGTCGGCACCACCCACCCGTTCACCCTGGGCAACCCGGTCGCCGACCGGCTGACCACGGACCTGGTCTTCACCCAGCCCGGCAAGCCGTTCGCGGGCGGGCCCGGCACGGTCGTCGTCGACCTCGGCAAGGTGCTCGCCGAGCGCTGGCGCCAGAGCGGCCAGAAGGGCGTCGGTGTCCGGCCGGTCGGGGACACGCAGGTCGAGATCGTCGACCCGCGGCAGGCGACGCTGCAGGGCCTGGTGATCGAGCCGAAGGAACGCCTCGAAACCGCGGTGACGTTCACCGCGACCGACGCGGCGGCCGGCGGTGAGTTCGTGTTCCGGATGTCGCAGTCCGACGGCAAGGACGACCTCGGCGGCGTCGAGTTCCAGCTCTCCACCGAGCAGTAGGAGATGATTCCGAAGGCCACCTCGGGCGCGTCCCGGGGTGGCCTTCGTTTTCTTTGCCGGTAAGCACTTCACGGCCGGCGAGACCGAGGGCCGGCCGCCGGCCCTGCCCTGGAGTGAACCGGCAGAGCCGGCGACCGGCGGAACGCCGCCGCTTCGGCGTCCCCCGGCGGCGGATCTCCTGCAACCCGCCGCCAGGCCGGACACCACGAGGGCGCGTCACCTCGTGGATGCGACGCGACCGCCGCGGCTCCGAGTTGGCGGAGCCGCGGCGGCCTGCTGTCACCGGACCACCCGCGCGGGAGGGGTGAGGTGGCCCGGGAGATCCGGTGTTACTTGTTGGTGCCCGGGGTCAGCACCTTGTCGATCACGAAGACGGTGGCGTTCTTGGTGGGGATGTTGCCGCACAGGATCTTCGCGCCGTTGACGGTCATGTTGTCACCGGTGCCCTCGATCTTCAGCGGCCCACCGGCGGCGTTCAGCGAGTCGAGCGTGCCGGCGGACGCGAGGCCCTTGGCGTCGTAACGCTTGCCGACGACGTGGTACTGCAGGATCGGCGACAACTCGGCCGGCTTGCCCGCCAGCTCGTTGAACTTCGCGTCACCCAACGCGGCGAAGGCCGGGTCGGCCGGGGCGAACACGGTGATGGCGGGGGCGCTGTTGAGGGTGTCGACCAGGTTGGTGGCCTTGACCGCGGCGACCAGCTTGGTCAGCAGCGGGTTCGTCGACGCGGCCGACGCGACCGGCTGCGGGCCCATCGAGTCCAGCGAACCGGGCGAAGAGCCCTGCGGCAGCTGCGAGCAGGCCGGGCCGAAGACGTCGGCGTTAGTGGTCACGCCGTCGGTGGCGCCACCGGCCGGCGCGGCGGCCGAGGAGGACATCGGGGCCGGCGCGGACGCGCTGCTGCTCGCCGAGCCCGAAGAGGCGGTGTCGTTGCTGCTGCACGCGGTCAGGGCCAGCGCGGCGACCGCGGTCAGGCCGATACCGGCGATACGAAGCTTGCTCATGCGAAATCACTCCACGGATTGCGGCGGCGGAGACAGTCCACTGTGGATCTGCCCAGGGTACTGGCGGTGGTTCGGCGCTCCCGCCGGACCGGATTGGCCGATCGGCGGAGAACTTCACCCGGCTCGTTCCCGGGTATGCCCTTTGTTCGCCGCCGTCGCGCCGCAGGACAGGTCGCTTTTGTCATCTCCCTCGATCGAGTGAAGGAAGGCGTCGCCGCGCGGCCGTGTACTTGAGCGAGTACACGACGATGACCAGCGGTCGGTCACCACCGGGCGCAGCGGGAGCAGATCGTGCGGGCCACGACGGAGCCGATCGCCGAGCAGGGCGCCTGTGGTGGCTCCACGCTCGGCACCTACCGGCTGGATCGCCGCCTTCGCGCGCGGCTCAGTGCGCGAGGTCCAGCGGCAGCCGTTCCAGCCCGCGGAAACTGACGTTGGGCCGCCAGCACAGCTCCTCGCCGGTCAGCTCGATCACGCGGTAGCGGTCCAGCAGCGCCCGGAACACGGTCGCGGCCTCCATCTTCCCGAGCGCCGCGCCGAGGCAGTAGTGCGGGCCGCCGCTGAACGCCAGGTTTTTGATCCCGGTCCGGGTGACGTCGAGGTGTTCCGGGTCCGCGTAGCGCTCCGGGTCACGGCAGGCCGCGCCGAACAGCAGCATGACCTTCGAGCCGGCGGGCAGGGCGACGTCGTCGAGCACGACCTGGTCGTCGAGCAGCCGCGAGGCGATCTGCACGGGCGCGTCGAAGCGGGTGATCTCGTCGATGGCGCCGGGGATCAGCTCGGGGTGCTCGCGCAGCAGCTTCAGCTGCTCCGGGTGGCGCAGCAGCGCGAGCAGGCCGTTGCCGATCAGGTTCACCGTGGTCTCGTGCCCGGCCACGAACAGGAACAGCACGTTGGCGATGATCTCGTGGTCGGTCAGGCGGACGCCGTCCACCTCGGTGTGGGCGAGCAGCGACAGGATGTCGTCACGCGGGGTGGCGCGGCGGCGGTCGAGCTCTCCGGTGACGTACGCGCGGAACTCGGTTTCCGCCCGGTTCAGCTCGGCGACGTCCGCGGCCGTGATCGCCGGGTCGATCACCCGGCTGATCTGCTCGGTCCAGCGCCGGAACCGGTCGCGGTCGTCCGTGGGGAGGCCGAGCAGGTCGCAGGTCACGGTGACCGGCAGGGGCAGCGCGAGGCTCGCGATCAGGTCGGTGCGGCCCTCACCGGCGGCGTCGAGCAGCCGGTTCGTCTCGGCGGCGACGCGCGGGCGCAGCCGGTCCACGGCGGCGCGGGTGAAGACCTTGCCGATGACGCCGCGGATCCGCCGGTGCGCGGGCCCGTCGAGCATCAGCAGCCAGCTCCGCACGCTGCGCACCAGCGGGCTGTCCAGGCCGCCGCGGCGCTGGGCCCAGCTCGGGTTCCGGTAGAACTCGCTGGACACGCCGGGCGCGCGCAGCACGGCGTCGACGTCGGCGTAGCGGGAGAGCACCCAGAAGCCGAAGTCCGACCGGTGGACCGGGTCCGTCTCGCGCAGGCGCCGGTACACCGGGTACGGGTCGGTGCGCACCGCGGGATCGCGGGGGTCGAACAGCGTGGTCATCTGGTTCCCGTCCCTCAGATCGCGCGGATGCGGTGCACGAACCCGGTCAGGTCCGCCGCCGACGCCCGGCCGCTCTCGCCCGCGAAGCCGGTCACCAGCCGGACCAGCGCGTCGTAGGCCTCGGTGTGGTCGTACGACGTGGCGTCGGTGATCTTCACCGACCACCGCCAGTACCCCTTGAGCGTGTCGGCCAGCGGCATCCGGAACGTCGCGAGCACGTCCTTGAGATCGGGCACCGTCGCGGCGAGGCCGTGCCGGCGGATGTAGGCGGTGACGAGCTCGCTGTAGAACGCGAAGTGCCGGGCCTCGTCCCGGGCCAGCCGGTGCAGCAGGGAACGCAGCACGGGCTCGGTCGCGACCGCCTTGAACCGCTGGTAGAACAGCTGCGTCGCCTTCTCCTGCACCAGGGTGTAGGTGAACGCCTGCACCGGGGTCTCGTAGGGCAGGGCGAACTTCTTGCTGCCTTCCCGCGCCAGCTCCCACATCAGGGTGTCGGGGTCGCTGATGCCCGCCTCGATCTGGTAGCGCGTCAGCACCGACGCGTGCCGCTCCTCGTCGTTGGCCCAGGAGATCAGGAACCGGAAGTACTCGCGGTTGAAGCAGAACTCCTCGATGGCCTGGTCGCCGCCGGACACCGGGAACGCCTGGAGGAAGTAGGTGAGGTAGCCGGGGATGTGGTCCTCGATGAAGGTGATGAACCGGACCACCGAGCAGTCGGTCTCGGTCAGTTCCTCCGGCCGCAGGGACTCCCACGGCAGGTCGTCGACCGACCACTGGCGGGTGCCCGCGCGGCTGACGGCGGCCCCGGCCAGCCGGCGCATCTCGGCCGGGTCCAGGTCCGCCCGGGCACCGGACGCGTCGGGCTGGTTCATGGCGCCTCCGTGGGGCCCATCCGGGACTTCACCGCGGTCATGGCGTAGTGCTTGGTGGTGTACCCCCAGCCGGCGTTGGCCGTCTGCAGGTACCGGATCAGCGGTTCGCTCATGCCGGGCGCCACCTGCTCGACGCGGTCGCGCGCGGCGTGCACGCGCTCCTCCCACTGCTCGATGGTGCGGTGGTAGTGCGCCGTCAGGTCGGTGAGACCGGTGAGGCTGAACCCCGCCGATTCGAGCGCTTCCAGCAGCACCGAGGCCGGCACCATGTCGGCGAACCCGAAGATGTCCTCGGTGACGTGCACGGTGCCCGGGCGCCGGGAGAACTCGCGGTAGGTCTCGTGGTCGCGGAAGCAGCTCTCCGACACGTACAGCGATCCGTTGCGCCGCAACAGGCCGCGGACCTTGCGCAGCACCTCGGTCCGGTCCGGCATGTGCACGATCGAGCCCAGCATGGTCACGGCGTCGAAGCGCCCGGCCGGCTCGACGTCGGTGAACGAGCCGGGCACCAGGGTGATCAGCTCGGCGACGCCGGCCTCGGCCGCGCGCGCCCGGATGTACTCGGCCTGCGGGCCGGACGGCGTGACGCCGGTGGCGCGGCAGCCGTACTCCTGGGCCATGAACAGGATCAGGCTGCCCCAGCCGCAGCCGACGTCGAGCAGCCGTTCCCCGCCCTTCAGGCCCAGCTGCCGCGCGACGAAGTGCAGCTTGTTCGTCTGCGCGGTGTCGAGGTCGGTGTGCTCGTCGGCGTACAGCCCGGCGCTGTACTTCAGGCGGCGGTCCAGGTAGAGCGCGAACAGCTCGGGTGGCAGCTCGTAGTGCTTGTTCGTCGCCTCACGGGCCTGCTGCGGGGTCGTCGCCGTCATGACTCCGCCAGGTCGCCGCCGATGCCCTTCCGCACCAGCGTGACGAGCTCGTCGACGGTCTTCACCGCGAAGATCTCCTCGTCCTCGAACTCGACGTCCCAGCGGCGCTCCAGCTTGGCCACCACGCGCAGCATCTTCATCGAGTCGGCGCCGGGCAGGTCCCGGAGCACGTCGGTGGCGGCGATCTCGCCCGTCGGGATCTTCAGCTCGCCGGCGAGGTACTCGGCGGTGACGGACGCGATGTCTTCGCGGGTGGCGGATTCGGCGGTCATGACTCTCCTGTTCCGTGGTCGAAGTAGTGCCGGACGCGGCCGAAGGCGGCCTCGTCCAGGTCCATCAGGGTCCGGGCCTGGTCGGAGCGGATCGGCTGGAAGGTGCCGCCCGCCATGACGTGCGTCTCGGCGTCCGGCCCGGTGATCTCGGCCTCGGTGTGCAGCACCCCGTGGCCGCGGCCGGTGATCCGCGCGGTCGTCGTGTACGGGATGCCGACGCGCAGCGGCAGCAGCATCCGGCTGCGCAGGGTCACCGAGAACGCGAGCATGCCGTGCACCAGCGCGAGGGTGTCGCCCATGACCTCGTCGAGCAGCACCTGGACGATGCCGCCGTGCACGATCCCCGGGTAGGAGGCGTAGTCCTCGGAGAACACCGTCTCGGCCGTATAGTCCCCATTGGACAGTCGTCGCATGCGCAGCTTGAGCCCGATCGGGTTGTGCGGTGAGCAGCCGAAGCAGTTGAAGGAAGATTCGGTGTGCCAGGGGAATTCGATCTCCTCCCCCGGCTGGTGCGCGGCGACGGTCATCCGACCGCCGCCTCGGCCTTGAG
The DNA here is from genome assembly GCF_035975215.1 of Amycolatopsis sp. NBC_01307. Taxonomy (NCBI): domain Bacteria; kingdom Bacillati; phylum Actinomycetota; class Actinomycetes; order Pseudonocardiales; family Pseudonocardiaceae; genus Amycolatopsis; species Amycolatopsis sp. NBC_01307. The sequence continues at coordinate 4,361,491 of NZ_CP108403.1, forward strand.
CGACTCGTCGACGATCGCGCGGCGGACGTCAGCCATCTTCGTCAGCGGGTAGCCGGTGATCGTGGAGAAGTACTTGAACAGCTGCTCGCAGCACTTGGCCCACTCGGTGCCGTCCTCGTCGACCTCGGCGAAGTAGGCGAACATCTCGTCGATCGTCTCGTGGCCGGCCAGCTCGGGCAGGTCGCCCTTGAAGCGGCTGACGGGGTGGCGGTAGAGGTCCCGGGTGGTGCCCATGTAGATGTAGAGGGTCTCGAAGACCGAGACGAGCTCTTCGGGCCGGTCGGCCAGCTGCTGCGCGGTGTAGTGCACGAACTCGCGGGCGTGGCGCGCTTCGTCGCCGCTCGCCTTGCGCAGGATCTCGGCCAGCACCGGTTCTTCCATGCTGCGGGCGACGCACTTGTAGGCGTGGGTGGCGAGCACCTCGCAGATGACGTTGGTGGCCAGCGTCGCCGCCCGGGTGACCCCCGGCGGGTAGGCCTCGCGCATCGAGGCGATCGTGCGGTGCTCGATGCTGTGCCCGGCCAGCTGCAGCCAGGTCTGGAAAGCCAGGTGGTGCTGGATCTCCTGGTAGCCCCAGATGCAGGTGAACTGGGAGAAGTCGTAGTCCATGCCGAACTCGTTGAGCAGCCCGTGGGTCGCCGCGACCACGTTGGACTCGCCGATGATGGCGCCCTTGGCGAAGATGATGTGCTCGGGCTTCACCAGATCGGCCCGGAAGGAGTCCCACGGGATGTGGTGCAGCTCCCACGTCGCGTGCTGGTAGTCGGCGAAGATCCTGGCGCTGTGCATTTCCTCGTCGGCCAGCAGGGGTACGCCGGCCCGCGATGTCGTCCTGTTGTTCACACCCGTTCTCCTCGGCCGTCGTGTGCGTTGTCCGGGAACATTCCGTCGGCTTCGCCGGCGGTGACGCGGCGAGCGGCGAGCACCCGCTGCCACTTGCCGCTGGTGGTGCGCGGGATCCAGCGGGGTTTCACCGGGTAGATCGCCACCCGCGCGAGGTCGACTTCGGCGGCGACGCGGCGGCGCACTTCCTCGCACACGCCGGCCGGGTCCGCCCCGGTCTCGACGATCACCCCGATCCGTTCGCCGCCTTCGTCGTCGGTGTCGGAGAAGGCGACGCACCGGCCGCGGTAGACCCCCGGCACGGTCCGGGCGACGCGCTCGACGTCGTCGGGGAAGAAGTTCTGGCCGTGCACGACGACCATCTCCTTGCGCCGCCCGGTCACGTACAGCTCGCCGTCGAGCCGGAAGCCGAGGTCCCCGGTGCGCAGCCAGCGGCCGTCGAACGCGGCGGCGGTCGCTCCGGGGTCGCGGAAGTAGCCGGTGGCCACCGGGTCCCCGGCGATCTGGATCTCGCCGAACTCGCCGTCGGTGGCGACCGCGCCGCTGTCGCGGACCACCCGCAGGTCGATGCCGTGCACCGCGCGGCCCACCGAGACGACCGGCTTGGCCGTCGGCGCCGTCTCGGCGACCGTCCGCGCGACGCCGGTGGCGCCCAGCTCCTGGCGGTCCACGGCGCGGACGCGCGCGGTGCTGCCGGGATCCGGGTAGCTGATCGACAGGGTGGCCTCGGCCATGCCGTACACCGGGTACATCACGGATTCGGCCACCCCGCTGGGTTTCAGGGCCTCGGTGAACCGCCGCACGGTCGCCGCGCTGACCGGTTCCGCGCCGTTGAACGCCAGCCGCCAGCGGGACAGGTCCAACGTGGCCAGTTCCTCCGCCGGGACGCGGTCGACGAGGTAGTCGTAGGAGAAGTTGGGGCCGGTCATCACGGTGCCGCCGTGCGCGGCGAAGTGCGCAAGCACCGCACCCGGCCGCCGCAGGAAGGTCGTCGGGGCGAAGACGTGCACGTCGGCGCCGTTGAGCCAGTGCGACTGCAGCCCGATCAGGCCCATGTCGTGGAAGGTCGGCACCCACTGCAGGAACACGTCGCCGGCGGTGAACTCCCCCGCGATCACGCAGGACTCGAGCCCGGCCATGGTCGTCTCGTGCGGCAGCATCACGCCCTTGGGCCGGCTGGTGCTGCCCGAGGTGAACTGCACGATGGCCAGCGACGCGGGATCGACGGTGGGCAGGGCACGCGCGTCACCGGTGCCGCTGGGGGCGGACGGCGGCACCAGCGTGACGCCGGTGCCGAGGCCGCGGAGCGCGTCGCCGAGGTCGGCGTGGGCGGGGTCGAGCACGAGGTGGCGCATGCCCGCGGCGGTCACGATGCGGGCGAGCCGGCGCGCGGTGTTGGCGACGTCGGCGAAGCCGGCCTGGATCGGCAGCACGCTGACCGCCGCGCCGGCGCGCCAGAGCCCGTAGATCGTGGTGAGGAACCGGGCCGCGGTGGGGACCAGCACGCCGACGACGTCGCCGGGGCGGACGCCGGCGCGGAGGAACCCGTGGGCGGCCGCGGTGGCGGCCAGGTCCAGCTCGGTGGCGGTGATCTCGTCGCCCGCGGTGGGGAATCTCGCACGGGCGTCCGGGGTGGAGCCGGCCAGCAGGGCCAGGCTTTCGCCCAGGGTCCGCCCGGCCAGTCGGGCGTTGCGCTCGGGTCGCTGCACGCGGATTCCCCTCGAGTCGGCTGCGTTCTCGATTTTGGCTTTTCCCGGCGTTCAGGCAAAGCCGGCGATGGCGTTTCTGGTAGAACCACTCGTCTTCGAAAGCGCTTACCCGCGGTCATTCCAGGGATTTGCGCATCCAGCCGTCGATCAGCCCGGCAGTGTCCGCGGCGTGGGCTTCCAGCATGGTGAAATGGTTGCCGGGCGCCACGGCGAGGGTGTGCTCGAACGGCCATTCGGGTTCCCAGTCAGCGGGCCAGCCCTCCAGCGGTTCGGCCGCGCGCACGAACAGCACGGGAATCGGCAGTTCTTCCGGTGTCCAGTCGAATTCCTGGTAGTGCAGCATCGCGGTGATCCAGCCGTCGTCACCGGGCACCGCGTGGTTCGGGTTGTCCATCCGGGCCTGGGCTTCCTCGCCGAGCCCGGGCAGCAGGCGGACCAGCCGCTGGTGCTCGCTGGGGACGTAGCTGTCCAGCACCACCACCCCGGCGGGCGGGGTTCCCTGCTCCCGCAGCCGCCGGGCGATCTGGTAGGCGACCAGGCCGCCGGCGGACAGCCCGGCCAGCACGAACGGCTCGTCCCCCAGTTCGGCGCGCAGCCCGGCGGCGTGCAGGTCCAGCAGCAGGTCCCGGCTCTTCGGCAACGGCTCGGCGCGGCGGTAGCCGGGGTGGCGCACCGCCCAGACGTCCCGGTCGCCCTGGAAGGACTTGGCCAGCCGCGCGAACTGCACCGGGTCGGACATGCCAACGATGCCCGGCACACACACCAGCGCCGGGTGCCGGGAGCCGGTGGCCAGCCGGACCGGTTGGGGCGGTTGCGACACCTCCTGCAGTGACGTGACGAACCGGCGCGTCTCCTGCCAGTCGGTGTCGCGAGTGCTCAGCACCGACTCGCGCATCCGCGCGCCTTCCTCGTCGATGACGTCCTCCGCGCCGGTGGCCAGCAGCTCGGCCAGGTGCCGGGCCAGCACCACCGGGCTCGGGTGGTCGAAGGTCACCGTCGCGCGCAGCCGCAGCCGCAGCACCCCGGCCAGCCGGTTGCGGATCCGGACCGCCGCCAGCGAGTCGACGCCCACCTCGAGGAAGCCGGCGTTCGGGCGGAGGTCGCCGGTGCCGTCGTGGCCGAGGGTGCCCGCGACCGTCGTCAGCACGAGGTCGACCAGCGCCCGCTCCCGGTCCGGGCCGCCGAGGCGGTCCAGCCGGTGGCGCAGGTCGTCGTCCGGGGTGTCGGGCCGTTCGGCCAGCTCCCGCAGCAGCGGGCGGTCGACGGCGCCGTCCAGGGTGAACCGGGCGGGCACCAGCACCGGGTCGCCGAGCGACACGGCGGCGTCGAACAGGGCGAGCGCTTCCTTGGTGGACAAGGCATCCGGCGACGGCGCGAGGTGGCGGGTCAGGTCGCTGCGCTCCGCCCACAGGCCCCACGCCAGGGCGATCGCGGGCAGGCCGAGCGCGCGCCGCCGGTGGGCCAGCGCGTCGAGGACGGCGTTGGCGGCGGCGTAGTTCGCCTGGCCGGCGCTGCCCGCGGTCGCGGCGGCCGAGGAGAACAGCACGAACGCCTTGAGCGGCCGGTCTTTTGTCAGTTCGTGGAGCAGCAGGGCCGCGTCGGCCTTCGGCCGCAGGACCGCGTCCAGCCGTGCCGGGGTCATGGCCGGCAGCACGCCGTCGTCCAGCGTTCCGGCCGCGTGCACGATGATCGTCGGCCGGTGCTCGTCGAGCAGCCGTCGCAGCTGCCCGGGGTCGGCGACGTCGCAGGCGGCGACGGCGGCCGTCGCGCCCAGCTCGGCGAGGTCGTCGACCAGTTCGGGCGCGCGGCCGCGCCGGCCGGCCAGCACCAGCCGGCGCACGCCGTGCCCGGTGACCAGGTGCCGGGCGAGGAGCCCACCGAGGGTGCCGGTGCCGCCGGTGATCAGCACGACGTCGTCGGCGTCGGCGAACGGCGCGGGCGCGGGGGCGAAAGCGCGCACCAGCCGGCGCGCGAGCAGCACTCCCCCGCGCAGCGCGAGTTCGGGCTCGCCGGTGCCCAGCGCGGCGGCCACCGTCAACGGCGTGACGTCGGCGGCGTCCAGCAGCACAAACCGGCCGGGCTCCTCGGTCTGGGCGGAGCGGACCAGGCCGGTCACGGCCGCGCCGGCCAGGTCCGCGACGTCGTCACCACCGCGGGCCGCGACCGCGCCCGAGGTCAGGAACACCAGTTTCGAGGCGGCGAACTCCGGGAAGACCTGCCACCACTGCACAAGAGCAAGCGCGCGGTGGGTGGCGTCCCGCACCGAGTCGCCGGACGCGCTGACGAGCACCGCGCTCGGTACGGGCTGCCCGGCCGTGACGGCGGCCCGCAGGGCGTTCAGGTCGGCGAACGCGGGGAACCGGCCGGTGCCCAGGCCCACGGCGACGATGCCGCCCGGCGCGGTGTTGCCTGTAGCGGGCACCTCGACCCACTTGGTCCGGTACAGCGCGTCGCGGGGGACGTCGCCGCGCGCGGTGGCCGGGCGCAGCACCAGGGAGCCCACCGAGAGCACCGGCGCGCCTTCGCCGTCGGCGACGTCGAGGCGCACCGAGCCGCCCACCGCGCCGCGCAGGCGGACCCGCAGCGCGGCCGGGCGCGTGGCGTGCGCGGTCACCTCGGTCCAGCTGAACGGCAGCATCGGCCCGTCGGCCACCGGGCCGCCGGTGCCGAACCCGAGCGCGTGCAGGGCGGCGTCGAGCAGGGCCGGGTGGACGGCGAACCCGCGCGTGTCGACCGGGCAGGCCACCTCGGCGAAGACGTCGTCACCGCGCCGCCAGACCGCGCGCAGGCCCTGGAACGCGGGCCCGTACCGCAGGCCGCGCTCGACGAGCGTCGCGTAATGACCGCTGTGCGAAACGAGTTCCGCGCCTTCGGGCGGCCACGCGCCGATCGGCTCGGGGTCCGTCTGCTGCCGGCCGAGGAGCCCTTCGCCGTGGCGCTCCCACTTCGCGCCGGCGGCCTTCGCGTACAGGCGCAGGTCGCGGTGCCCGGCCGCGTCCGGCGCGCCGACGCGCAGCTGGACGGCGACGGTGGTGTCGTTCGGCAGGACCAGCGGCCGTTCGAGGGTGAGCTCCTTGACGACCGGGCACTGCGCGGCCGCCCCGGCGTGCAGGGCGAGTTCGAGCCAGGCGGTGCCGGGCAGGATCACCGCGTCCAGGACCTGGTGGTCGGCCAGCCACGGCGTCTCCGCCGACGACAGCCGGCCGGTCAGCACCAGTTCGCCGGTGTCGGCCAGCTCGACCGGCGCGTCGAGGACCGGGTGCGCGCTGCTGCGGGTCTCCTTCGGCGCCAGCCAGAAGCGCTTGCGTTCGAACGGGTAGGTCGGCAGCTCGGCGAACGCGGGGCGGCCGGGCTCGCCCAGTTCCGTCCACTTCGGACGGAGGCCGCGCACGTACACCCGGGCGAGCGCGGCGAAGAACGCGTCCCGGCCGCTTTCGCCGCGGCGCAGCGTCCCGGTGACGACGGCGTCGTCGCCGACCGCCGCCAGTACCGCGGGGACGAGCACGGGGTGCGGGCTGATCTCGGCGAAGAACGTGTGCTCCGGCGCCGGGAGCCCGGCGAGGGCGTCGGCGAACCGCACCGGTTTGCGCAGGTTGTCGTACCAGTACTCGGCGTCGAGCTCCGTGCCGGTGAGCACGGTCGCGGTCACCGCGGAGTGGAACGGGATCTCCGCGGCCCGCGGCGAGATCGGGGCGAGGTCGGCGAGCACGCGGTCGCGGACGCGTTCGACCGCGGGCGAGTGGGAGGCGTAGTCGACGCCGAGCCGCCGCGCCTTGACGCCGGCCGCGGTCAGCTCGGCCACCAGGTCGTCGAGGGCGGCGGTGTCCCCGGCGACCACCACGGACTCCGGCCCGTTGACCGCGGCGATCGCCAGCCGGTCATCCAGGCGCAGGCTGTCGGCGGGCTGCTCGACCGAGGCCATGCCGCCGAGGCCGGACAGCGCGGTCAGTGCTTTCGCGCGGCGGCTGACGACGAGCGCGGCGTCCTCCAGCGACAGCGCGCCCGCGACGTGGGCGGCGGCGATCTCGCCCTGGCTGTGCCCCACGACGGCGTCCGGTTCGATCCCCGAGGCGCGCCAGAGGGCGGCCAGGGAGACCATCACCGCGAACAACGCGGGCTGCACGACGTCGACGCGGTCCAGCGACGGCGCGTCCGGGGCCTGGCGCAGGACGTCGAGCAGGTCCCAGTCCGTGTGCGGGGCGAGGGCGACGGCGCAGCCTTCGAGCTGCTCCCGGAACACCGGCGCACTCTCCAGGAGGTCCGCGGCCATGCCCGCCCACTGGCCGCCCTGGCCGGGGAAGACGAACACGACCTTGCCGGCCAGGTCCGCGGTGCCGCACACGAGACCGGGCACGGTGGCGTCGTGGCTCACCGCGTCGAGCGCGGTCGCGGGGTCGTCGTCGAGCACGACGGCGCGGTGCTCGAACGTGCTGCGCGTCGTGATCAAGGCGTGGGTCATGGCGACCGGGTCCCGGCCGTCCACTTGGGACGCCAGCTGCCCGGCCCGGGCCCGCAGCGCGGACTCGGAGCGCGCGGAGAGCACCCACGGCAGCTGGGCCGCGTTCGCAGGGACAGTCTCAGTGCGAGCCGGTGCTTCTTCGACGACGACGTGCGCGTTGGTGCCGCTGATGCCGAACGCGGACACCCCCGCCCGGCGCGGCCGTTCGTCGTCCGCCGGCCAGGGCCGGTTCTCGGTGAGCACTTCGACACCACCACCGGTCCAGTCCACTTGGGACGACGGCGGATCCGCGTGCAGCGTCGCGGGCAGGGTCCGGTGGCGCAGCGCGAGCACGACCTTGAGCAGCCCGGCGGCGCCGGCCGCGGCCTGGCTGTGCCCGATGTTGGACTTGATCGAGCCGATGGCCAGCGGCCGGGCCCGGTCGCGGCCGTAGACGGCCTGCAGGGCCGCGACCTCGACGGGGTCGCCGAGTTTCGTGCCCGTGCCGTGCGCCTCGACGACGTCCACATCGGACGGTCGCAGCCCGGCGTCGGCCAGCGCGGCGCGCAGGACCCGCTGCTGGGCCAGCCCGTTGGGCGCGGTCAGGCCGTTGGACGCGCCGTCGGAGTTGACCGCGGTGCCGCGGACGACGGCGAGGACCGGGTGGTCGTGCGCGAGGGCGTCGGAAAGCCGTTCCACCACGACGACGCCGGCGCCTTCACCCCAGCCGACGCCGTCCGCGGTGTCGGCGAACGCCTTGCAGCGGCCGTCGGCGGCGAGCGCGCTCTGGTGCTCGAAGGCGCGGTAGATGCCGGGGGTGGCCATCACCAGCGCGCCACCGGCCAGCGCGAGATCGCACTCCCCCGCGCGCAGCGCGCGCACGGCCAGGTGCAGGGCCACCAGCGAAGACGAGCACGCGGTGTCGACCGAGACCGCGGGCCCTTCCAGCCCGAGCAGGTAGGCGATCCGCCCGGACAGCACGCTCGCCGAGGTGCCGGTGGCCAGGTGATCGGGGTGGTCGTCGAGGTGGGCCATCAGCAGCTGGCGGTAGTCCTGGTCGCTGGTCCCGGCGAAGACGCCCGTGCGGGAGCCGCGCAGCGAGGCCGGGTCGATCCCGGCGCGCTCCAGCGCCTCCCAGGAGATCTCCAGGAGCAGCCGCTGCTGCGGGTCCATGCCCTGGGCCTCGCGTGGGCCGATGCCGAAGAACGCGGCGTCGAACCACGCCGGGTCGGAGAGGAAACCGCCCGCGCCGGTGAGGTCGGCCGGCCAGCCGCGGTCGGCGGGGAACGCCGTGACGGCGTCGTGGCCGCCCTCGACCAGCCGCCACAGCGCCTCGGGGTCGGCGACCCCGCCCGGGAACCGGCAGCCCAGCCCGACGACGGCGATCGGTTCGCGTGCCCGCGCCTGCGTCACGCGCAGCCGTTCCCGGGTGTCCCGCAGGGCGGTGGTCACCCGGTTCAGCGTGGCGAGCACCGCGTTGTCGTCAGCCATCGATGAGATCCTCCTGTGCCAGCAAGACTTCCCGTTCGGCCCGGCTGAGCACGTCCGCTTCGGACTCGGCGGACTCGGTGGGCTCGGCGGCCGCCGGTGCCGGATCGTCGGCGAGGCCCGCTTCCAGGTAGCCGGCCAGCGCGAGCGGCGTGGGGTGGTCGAAAAACGCGTTCGCGGGGACCCGCAGCCCGGTCCGCGCGCCGAGCTGGTTGCGCAGCTCGACGACGCCCAGGGAGCTGAGACCCTGCTCGTGGAAGGGCCGCCCGGGCTGGATCTGCGCGGCGGAGTCGTGCCCGAGGATCAGCGCGGTGTGCCGGCAGACCAGGTCGCGCAGCTCCCGGCGCCGTTGGGCCGCCGAGAGCCCGGCCAGCCGCAGCGTGGGGACCTCTTCCGGCGGTTCGGCGGCACTCCGATGAGCTTCCGGCAGCTCCGCCAGCAGCGGGCTGGGCCGGGTGGTGGCGAAGACCGTGCCGAAGCGCTCCCAGTCGACGTCGGCGAGCACCAGGCCGGACTCATCGCGGGCGTAGGCCGTGGCCAGCGCGGCGAGGGCCACGCCGGGGTCGAGCACGGTCATGCCGCCGCGGCGCAACCGGCTGCCGACGGCCGCCGCGTCCGCCATGCCGCCCGCGCCCCACGGGCCCCAGGCCAGCGCGGTGGCCGCGAGGCCGTCGGCACGGCGCTGCTCGGCCAGCGCGTCGAGGTAGGTGTTGGCCGCCGCGTAGTTGGCCTGGCCGGCGTTGCCGACGGCGCCGGTCGCGGAGGAGAACAGCAGGAAGGCGTCGAGGCCGTCGGTGAGTTCGTGCAGGTGACGCGCGCCGTCGGCCTTGGCGCGCAGGACGCGGGCCAGGCGGTCCGGGTCCAGGGCATCGATGACGCCGTCGTCGAGCACGCCGGCCGCGTGGGCGACCGCCGTCAGCGGCCGGTCGGCCGGGATCGCGGCGAGGAGGTCCGCGACGGCCTGGCGGTCGGCGACGTCGCAGGCGACCGCGTCGACCTCGGCGCCGAGCGCGGTCAGCTCCGCGACGAACTCGGGGTCGTCGGCGTGCCTCCCGGTCAGCAGCAACCGCTGCACGCCTTCGGCGGCCAGCCGGCGGGCCAGGTGCCGGCCCAGTGCGCCGAACGCGCCGGTGATCAGGGTGGTGCCGTGCCGCGGCCAGGCGCGTCCTGGCGAGGCGCCGACGACGGGGGCGCGCAGCAGCCGCCGCGCGAACACGCCGGAGGCGCGCACGGCGACCTGGTCCTCGGTGCCGGACAGCACTCCGGCCAGCCGCTCGGCGGCGGCGTGGTCCACTGTAGACGGCAGGTCCACGAGACCGCCCCAGCGCCGCGGGTGTTCCAGGGCCGCGACGCGGCCGAGGCCCCACACCATGGCCTGCACGGGCGCGCCGAGCCGGTCGCCGGCGCCGGTGGACACCGCCTCCTGCGTCACGCACCACAACGGGACGTCGAGGTCGGCGTCTCCGGCGGCTTGGACGAGCGCGGTGGTCAGCGCGAGCCCGGCGGGTACCCCGGCCGGGTGCGGCCGTTCGTCGAGCGCCAGCAGGGAAACCAGGCCGTCTCCGGGCTCGACGGCCCGGAGGAGCCCGGCGATCTCCGCGCGGCCGGCGTCGGCGTCGACGGCCAGCGCCGTACCGCCGAGCGCCGCGAGGATCGGCTCGGGTACGGGCCGGTCCGCGGGGTGCACGACGACCCAGTTGCGCTTCGCGGCGTCGTGGCCGGTGACCGGCTGCCAGCCGATCCGGTACCGCAGCCGGTCCGCTTCGGTGTCCTGGTCGTGCCCGCGCCGCCAGCGCGCCAGCGCGGGCAGCAGGCCGGCGACGTCCAGGTCGGTGCCCAGCAGGTCGCCGAACCGGCGCGGGTCTTCGCTCGCGACGGCGGCCCAGAACTCCGTGTCGGCGCGGTTCTGCTCCGGCGCCCATTCGGGCAGGAGCCAGAAGCGCTTGCGCTGGAAGGCGTACGTGGGCAACGGCACCGGCCGCGCCCCGCTCCCGGCGTACCACTTTGCCCAGTCCGGGCCGTGGCCGCGCACTTGCAGTGCCGCGATCGCGGCGAGGACGTCGTCGTCGGCCAGCGCGGGGACCACGGCCGTGTCGACGGTGTCGACCACGGCCGTGTCGACGGTGTCGTCCAGGCACTCCGCGGCCATCTCCGTCAGCGTCGCTGACGGCCCGATCTCCAGGAACGTCGTGACGCCTTGGTCGGCGAGCGTGCGGACGCCGTCGGCGAAGCGGACCGTGCCGCGCACGTGGTCGACCCAGTAGTCCGGTGAGCAGAGCTGCTCGTCGGTGGCCACGCGGCCGGTCAGGTCCGACACGACCGGGATCCGGGGCGGCCGGTAGTCCAGGCTCTTCGCGACGGCCCGGAAGTCGTCGAGCATCGGCTCCATCAGCGCGGAGTGGAACGCGTGGCTGACGCGCAGCCGCTTGGTGCGGCGGCCCCGCGCGCGGAACCGCTCGGCCACCGCGGTGACGGCGTCGGTGCTGCCGGACAGCACCACCGAGCGGGGGCCGTTGACCGCGGCCAGCGACACTCCCGCGGGCAGCTCGCCGACCTCGTCCGCCGTGGCGGCCACCGCGTACATGGCACCCTGCGCGGGCAACGCCTGCATCAGCGAGCCCCGCGCCGCGACCAGCCGGCCCGCGTCGGGCAGGGACAGCACGCCGGCGACGTGCGCGGCCGCCAGCTCGCCGACCGAGTGCCCGAGCAGCAGATCCGGCCGGCTGCCCCAGTGCTCCAGCAGCCGGAACAACGCGACCTCGACCGCGAACAGCGCGGGCTGCGCGAACTCCGTCCGGTCCAGGGTGTCCTGGTCCGCGCCGAACACGACGTCCCGGAGCGGGAGGTCCAGCTCGGCGCACACCTCGTCGAAGGCGTTGGCGAAGGCCGGGTACCGCTCGTGCAGGTGACGGCCCATCCCGGCGCGCTGGCTGCCCTGCCCGGCGAACAGGAAGGCCAGGCCGCCCTCGCCGACGACGCCGGTGGTGAGCCCGGGATCGGTCGTCCCGGCCGCCAGCGCCGTCAGTGCCTCCCGGCCGCCGGTCAGCACCGCCCGGTGGCTCAGCGCGGCGCGGGTCGTCGCGAGCGAGAACCCGAGGTCGTGGTCGTCCAGCTCGGGGTGGGCGGCGCAGTGCGCGGCCAGCCGGGCGGCCTGCGCGCGCAGCGCGTCCGGCGACCCGGCCGATATCGTCCACAGTGGAGGAATGTCGCTCTTGGTCGAGCGCGAAACCTCTTGCTGCGAAGGGGGTTGTTGCAGGATCACGTGGGCGTTGGTGCCGCCGATGCCGAACGACGAGACGCCCGCGCGCCGGATCGCTCCCTCGGGCCACGGAGTCGCCTCGGTGACCAGATGCAGGCCCCCCGTCCAGTCGACGTGCTCGCTGGGCCGGTCGACGTTGAGCGTCGCCGGGACCGTGCCGTGGCGCATCGACTGCACCATCTTGATCACGCCGGCCGCCCCGGCCGCGGCCTGGGTGTGGCCCAGGTTGGACTTGAGCGAGCCGACCAGCAGCGGCCGGTCCGGGGCGCGGTGCACGCCGTAGGCCGCCAGCAGCGCCCCGGCCTCGATCGGATCGCCGAGCTTCGTGCCCGTGCCGTGCGCCTCGACGACGTCCACATCGGACGGTCGCAGCCCGGCGTCGGCGAGCGCGGTGGCCAGCAGCCGCTCCTGGGCGGTGCCGCTCGGCGCGGTGAGGCCGTTGCTCGCGCCGTCGGAGTTGACGGCGGAGCCGGCGATCAGCGCGAGGACCGGATGACCGTGGCGGCGGGCGTCGGAATACCGCTCCAGCACGAACAAGCCGCCGCCTTCGGCCCACGCGGTGCCGTCGGCGCCGTCGGCGAACGGCTTCACCCGCGCGTCCGGCGCCAGCCCGCCCTGCCGGCTGAACTCGACGAAGACGGTGGGCGAGGACAGCACGGCCACCCCGCCGGCCAGCGCGAGCGAGCACTCGCCGCGGCGCAGCGCGGTGGCGGCCAAGTGCACGCCGACGAGCGACGACGAACACGCCGTGTCGACGGAGAGATTGGGGCCCTGCAGGCCGAAGGTGAACGAGATCCGGCCGGAGGCGACGCTGCACACGGTCCCGATCGCCAGGTTCTCGCGCGTGCCGATACCGCCGTGCCCGGGGCCGGTGCCGTAGTCGTCGTGGGCGACCCCCGCGTAGACGCCGGTGTCGCTGCCGCGCAGTGTCGCCGGGTCGATGCCCGCCCGCTCGAACGCCTCCCAGGCCAGCTCGAGCAGCAGCCGTTGCTGCGGGTCCATTTCGAGGGCTTCGTGGCCGCCGATGCCGAAGAACGCGTTGTCGAACCCGGCGGCCTCGTGCAGGAAGCCGCCTTCGCGCACGTAGCTGGTGCCCGGCCGCCGCCGCTCCGGGTCGTACAGCGCGGCGACGTCCCACCCGCGGTCCTCCGGCATCGGCCCGAGGACCGTCCGGCCGTCGGCGACCACCTGCCACAGGTCGTCCGGATTCTGGATTCCGCCGGGGAACCGGCAGCTCATCCCGACGATGGCGATCGGCTCGTCGGACGCGGTGCGCCGGGGCGCGACGACCGCTCGCCGGGGCGTGCCGCCGTCCAGGTGCGCGTCCAGGTGCGCGGCCAGCCGCTCCGGGGTCGGGTGGTCGAACAGCGCGGTCGTGGCGATCGGCAGCCCGGTGCGCCGGCGCAGCCTGCGGACCAGCTCCACGGCCGCGACGGAGTCCATGCCCAGCTCCAGGAACGTCCGATCCGCCCGGAAGTCCGCGCCGATCAGCGATTCTGCCTCGGCCCGGATGAGCCGGGGCAGGTCCGCGGTCCGGGTCGCCGCGGGTTCGGCGACGTCGGTGGGCAGGTGCACGCGCCGCCCGCCGAGCACCTCGCCCCACGCGATCGGCACGCCGTGGCTGTGCAGCTCCGCCGCGGTGCCCAGCACCGCGTGCAGCTCGGACCGGCCGTCGCGCAGGGCCGACGTCACGAGCACGTCGCCGCTCGCGGCCGCGGGCAGCGTCTCCTCGACCAGCGCGGCGAGCACGCCGTTGGCGCTCATGTCCAGGTAGGTGTCCACGCCCGCCGCGGCCAGCGTCCGCACGCAGCCGAGGAAGTGCCCGGTGCCGCGCACCTGGGTGCCCCAGTATTCGGGGCGGCACACGACGTCGGGCTCGGTGCCGAGCCCGGGGTGTACCGGGACGATCGGGATGCGCGGCGGCCGCGTGGGCAGGCCGCGGAGGAACCGCTCGAAGTCGCCGGCCATCGGCGCCATGTGCGGGGAGTGGAAGGCCCGGTCGACGGCCAGCTGCTTGACCTTGCGGCCGCGGCGTTCCCAGTCGCCGGCGATCCGCAGCACGACGTCCCGGTCGCCGGAGATGACCACCGACCGCGGCGCGTTGACCGCCGAGATCGCGGCCTGGTCCGCCAGCCCGGCCAGGGATTCGCGGGCCTCGTCCTCGGTGACGCGCAGCGCGACCATCGCGCCGCCGACCGTGGTCTTCGCCCGGAAGAGCCGGATCCGCTCGGCGAGCACCGCGCAGACGTCCGGCAGCGTGAACACCCCGGCGGCCGTCGCCGCGGCCAGCTCCCCCACCGAGTGACCCACCACGAAGTCAGGGCGCACGCCCCAGTGTTCGAACTGCCGGAACAACGCCACCTGCAGCGCGAACAGGGCGTCCTGGCTGTACAGAGCCTCGTCTTCGGGCGCGACCGCGGTGCCGGCGTCGCCCAGCAGCAGGTCGCGCACCGACCAGGCCGACACGGCGTCCAGGTGCTCGCACACCTCGTCGAGGGCCGCGGCGAACACCGGGAGCCGCGGGTAGAGGTCGCGGCCCATGCCCGGGCGCTGCCCGCCTTCGCCGGGGAACAGCAACGCCACCTTGCGCCCGGTCCCGGCCCGCGTCACCGCGCTCCAGCCGGCGGCCAGATCCGCCAGTCCCGTCGTCAGCTCCGCCCGGTCCGCGCCGAGCACGACCGCGCGGTGCGTCAGGTGCGGCCGTGCGAGGGCCAGCGTGTGCGCGACGTCGAGCGGGTCCGGCGCCTGCGGGCGGTCGAGGTGGGCGCGCAGGGTTTCGGCTTGGCCGCGCAGGCTTTCCGGGCTCTCGGCCGACAGCAGCAGCGGCACGACGGGGAACGGGTCGCGCACCGGCACGGGACGCACCGGCGGTTCGGCCAGCACCAAGACGGCGTGGTTCCCGGCGTGGTCGAGGGAACTCAGTACGGCGGTGGCCTCTCCCCCACTGAACCGGCCCGTCAGTTCCAGCAGGGCCGTCACCGCGTCGTCGGCGTCGACCGGCTCCTCGAGATCGGCCAGCGACGTCTGGCCGGAGCGGAATTCACCGTGCCACGCGAACCGGATGTCGTCGACGTCCACGCCGGCGCGTTCGCACGCGCGCTGCACGACCAGCGTCCGGCCTAGCGCACTTCCGGCGAGAACACAATGGATCGGATCACTATCCACGACAGCCCGCGCCGTCGATTTCAGGACGATATACGCACTGCCCGCCGAAGAAATGGAACCGGCGATCGCCAATGCGGATTCACCCGAATGAATGCTCTGCGCGGCCAAGTGGACCACCGCGGCGAAGGGGACGTCCGCCGTCACGACGGGACCCGTGACGGCCAGTCCGGCCGCGACTGAATCCGCCTGCGCCGTCGCGAAAACCCCGGCAGACAAGCCTTCCCAGGCTCCGGGCACGATCGCGGCGTTCGCCAGCGCGCGCCGGGCGTCGTCCACCGGCGGTGCCGGCCGACTACCGCGCGAAATGCCGATCACGGCGATCGAGGACGGAGCAGCGCTGTCGCCGAACTGCATGGAACCACCTGTCCAGTGCTCGTCGATCGCCGGGTGAATTTCACCCTAACCACGCCGGGCAAGCGTTTTCAAGATCGTCTCCGGTCACCGGGACGAGACTAAGGGATTCATTAGTGTCCCCACCTCGTATTTGACTTCACGCGCACGCACGATAGGAAGGAAGGTATCCAGCAGGACTCGGTGCGCGCGATTTCCGGGGAAACGCGGTTTCGCCATCGTCCGAAGGAGAGCTTTTCGCATGCCGACACCTTCACCGCCGCTCCGCACGGTGCCCGGCACCGCGGACGACGTCGTCCTGCTCGACGAGCGGTTCGCCGCCGATCCGCACGCCGTCTACGCGCTCCTGCGCGAGCAGCGCCCGGTGACCCGGGCCCAGGCGCCGGGGGCACCGCCGTTCTGGCTGGTCACCCGATACGAGGACGTGCGCGCCGCGCTCGCGGACCCGCGGCTGGTCAAGGACGCCGCCACCCTGTTCGGGCCGGCCGCCGCGGCCGGTCTCGGCGGCCTCGACGTCCACGACCACATGCTCAACTCCGACCCGCCCAAGCACACGAGGCTGCGGAAGCTGGTCACCAAGGCGTTCACCGCCAAGGCCATCGCGAGACTGCGCCCGCGGATCGAGACGCTGGCCGTCGAACTGGTCGACGCCGTCGCGGCCCGGCTGGCCGCGGGCGAGCCGTCCGTCGACCTGATCGACGCGCTGGCCTTTCCGCTGCCGATGACCGTGATCTGCGAGATCCTGGGGGTGCCGGACGACCGGCGCGGCGACTTCCGGACCTGGTCGCACGCGATCCTGTCGCCCGCCACGCCCCAGCAGTTCGTGACGGCGTCGGCCGAGATGCGCGAGTACCTCGTCCGGCTCGTGGCGGACAAGCGCGCCCACCCCGACGACGCCATGCTGTCGGCGATCATCGCCCCGGACGACCACGGCGACGAGCTGTCGGACGCGGAGGCCACCGGGATGGCCTCACTGCTGCTCGTGGCCGGCCACGAAACGACGGTGAACCTGATCGGCAACGGCGCACTGGCGTCCCTGCGCGACCGGGGCCAGTGGGCGCGGCTGCGCGCCGACCCGGCGTCACTGCCCGGCGCGGTGGAGGAGTTCCTGAGGCTGGACAGCCCGGTCAACACGGCGACCGTCCGCTTCGCCGCCGAGCCGGTGACCATAGGCGGAACGACGATCCCCACCGGCCAGACGGTGCTGCTGGCGATCGGCTCCGCCAACCGCGACCCGGCGGCGTTCGACCACCCGGACGACCTGGACCTGCACCGCCCCCGGGGCGGCAGCCTGGCCTTCGGCCACGGCATCCACTACTGCCTAGGCGCGGCACTGGCCCGGCTGGAGGGCGAAATCGCGTTCCGCGTCCTGCTGGACCGCCTGCCGGACCTGGAGCTGGCGGCAGACCCCGCCGAGGTCGGCTGGCAGCCGAGCCTCCTGATCCGGGGCCTCACCCACCTCCCGGTCCGCCTGCATCAAGTGCCCTCTCCCGCACCGAAGCGTGGCTAGAGCGCCTGCACGTATGCATCGATGTCGCCGAGTTCCTCTTCGTTGCCGTTGTCGACGACGACGCACCAATAGCCCTCGTGCGGCGCTTGGAGAACTACAGGGGTCACGTCGTAGTAGCGGCCGAACGCGTAGCACTCGAGGCCGTCGCAGTAGGCGGTGAAGTTGGGGCCGTCCATGAGCAGCACGTTCATCGGCCCGCTGCGAAGTTCGATCTCGAACCGTGTACCGGCCTCGCATTCGAATTCCCAGTGGCAGCAGGCCATCATCGCCTCCTCAAGATCCAGCCGGCGGAACCTCGCTGCGAGCTCTACGTTACCGCGCTCACCCTGGCCCGCAGGTCACTCCCGCGATGGTCGCCGGCGCAGTGGGGCCGCCGACGACGGGTGCCGAATGTGCGTTTGCAGTCGCGGCTGACCTGGGATGGGCCCGTGTAGCCGGCCGCGCTCCGGCGGTCGCCGATCCGACGATCCGCTGGTCCGCCCGCCCGACCTCGAAACCACCCTTCGAGGCGATTCCCGGTGCGTTACCCGGCGACCGGGGTGAGCAGCACGATCGGGATCACGCGCTCGGTCTTCTGCGCGTACTCGTCGTACAGCGGGAAGGTGCGCGTCATCAGCGGCCAGAGGGACTCGCGCTCTGCCGGGGACGCGACGCGGGCGTGGGCGGTGAACCGGCGGGGGCCGACCTGAACGCCGACGCTCGGGTTCGCCTGGAGGTTCTTGAGCCACGCCGGATCCTCGTCGGCGCCGCCCTTCGAGGCGACGACGACGAAGTCGTCGCCCGCGGTGCCGTAGATCAGGCAGGTGCGGCGGGCCTCGCCCGTCCGGCGGCCGGTCGTGGCGAGCAGGAGCGTGAACACGCCGTCCGACTCGTGCCCCTCCGCTCCGTCCGAGGCGAGGTACGCCCGGGTCTGCTCGGCGACCCAGTCCCACGCCGAGTCGGTGGCGCGGTCGAGATCAGCGGCGACGGCCATGGCAAACGTCCTTTCCGGTCAGGGGATCTACGTCAGGCGAGTTCTTCGACCAGCCCGATGATGATGCCCTCGGGCCCGCGAACGTAGCAGTACCGGCAGTAGTCCTCGTACCGCACCACTTCGCCGATCAGCTCGGCGCCGTGGCCGCGCAGGCGGTCGACGACGTCGTCGACGGCGTCCACGACGAACGTGAGCCGCGGGATGCCCGGGACGTCCACCGACGGCCGCGGCGCGGTGGCCGTGGTCACCGGCGAGCGGAAAGTCGACAACTCGACCCGGCCGTGGCCGTCCGGCGTCCGCACGACGGCGATGTCCGTGCGGACACCGTCGAGCCCGATGAGCCGGTCCGCCCAGTCGCCCTCGACGGACGCCTCGCCCTCCAGCTCCAGGCCCAGTTCGACGAAGAACGCGATGGCGGCCGCGAGGTCCCCGACCACGACGCCGACGTGGTCCATCCGGTGGATCGTCATGCTGTCCTCCCGTGTCGCGCGGCCCTCGTGGCCGCTCTCGCCCCGGGGACGGAGCCGGCACGACGTTCTCGACACCCGCCCCGTGTGACCGCGGTCACCGTCACAAACGGATGATGCTCGACAACGCGGGGAGGTGCCCGCTGAGTTCGTAACCGCCGATGTAGACGTTCTTCGCGTCCGTGGGGTCGTGCGAGGCGAAGGTGCGGGCGTTGCGCCAGAAGCGGTCGTACCGGAAGGCGTTGGACGTGCTGCGCGCGCCGGTGACCTCGTGGATCCCGGCGGCGGCTTCGAGGGCCGCGTCGACGGCGGCGACCTTGGCCCGGAAGCAGTCGACGGTGCCGTCGTCTTCGCCGTCCTGACCGGTTTCCAGCTGGTCGGCCGCGGTGTGGAGCAGGGCGCGGGACGCGGCGAGCCTGCTGGAGAGTGCGCCGAGACGGCGCAGGATCAGCGGGTCCTCGGCCGGGGTGGCGAACTGCGGCAGCGAGCCGCGTTTCATGGTGCGCGTGTGCTGGACGAGGGCGTCCAGGGCGCCTTCGCCGATGCCCTGCAACAGGCCGGCGTGCAGCAGCATCGCCGCGCCCAGGAAGACCGGGGAGAACGGCCCGGCGAGGGGCTGGTGCCGACCGTCGGGGACGAAGACGTCCTGGTAGGTGACCGTCTGGCTGCGGGTGCCGCGCTGGCCCATGGTGTCCCAGTCGTCGTGCAGCCGCACCTGCGGGTGGGTCAGGTCCACCAGGACCTGGTACGGCGTGGGCGGTTCGCCCGCCAGCAGGCAGCGGACGGCAGCCACGCCGAGGCCGCCGCTGTTGGTGTTGAAGGACTTCGTGCCGTTCAGCACCACCCCGCCGGTCACCGGCCGCGCGGTCGTCTTGCCCGAGACGCCCGTTTCGGCGGCGGAGGAGACGAGCCGCAGGCCGTCGTCGAGCAGGCGGCGCGCCAGCTCGGCGCGGGTCGGTTCCGGCAGGCCGCTGTCCGGGCCGAACAGCTCGCGGGCCGCCAGCGCGGTGGTGAGCCAGTTCTGCCCGGTGGGGCCGTCGCCCGCGCTGATCTCCCGCACCGCCCGGATGACCGCGCCCCACCCGCCGCGTTCCGTGCCGTCCCACAGCCCGCCGTACGCGGCGGGCACGGCCAGCCGGGCCACCCCGAGCCCCGCCAGCAAAGCCAGGTTCGCGGTGGGGTCCGCGTTGTCGCGATCGGCGGCGAAACCACCCTCGGCCAGTTCCCCATGGCGGTCCCGGACCGCGGCGATCAGGGCGCGGGCCTCCCCCTGCGTCGACATGACAGCTCCCTTACCCGGAGTGATATGAGAATGCGAACTCGCATTCGCTACTGTAGCGTCGGCCGCGCGCCGCTTGTCAAGATCGCCGACCGGAGCCGCCGTTACCATGCCCGATATGACCGAGCAGCCGAGCCGCGAACCGCACTACCGGGAACCCCGGCAGGCGCGCAGTGCCGCGACCCTGGCCCGGGTCCTGCAGGCGGCCGGGGAGCTCGCGGCCTCGCTCGGCCTCGAGGAGCTGACGATCAACGGCGTCGCCGAACGCGCCGGCGTCTCGGTCGGCTCGATCTACCGCCGCTTCGAGGGCAAGCAGCAGCTGATCACCGCGTTGACGGAACGGATGCTGGACGAGCGCGAGGCGTTCGTGGCCGAGCGGCTGCGCGCGGCCGGGCCGTCCCTGGCCGGCGTCGTGACCGCCTACGCGCACGCGTTGCTGCAGTCGTTCACCGACAGCAGCAACCTCTTCCCCGAACTGCTGCGCGCGCGGGAAACCGACGCGCTGGCGCTGGGCGCCCGCACCATCACCGAAATCCACCGCCTCCTGCTCGACGCGGCCCTCCCCCACGCCGGGCAGATCCGGCGCACCGACCCGGGGACGGCGCTGGACACCGTCGCCCGCGCCATCCTCGGCGCCTGCTTCCACAACTCCGTGCGGCCGGACAGTTTCACCGACGAGGCGGCCCAGCGCCGGTACGCGGACGAGCTCGCCGACATGGCGATGGCCTACCTGCTCAGTCCCGGCCACCCAGGTTGACGTCGATTACCGGCGCGAGCTTCCGGAGCAGGGCGACGAGCTGTTCGCGCTCCGCGGGCGTGAAGACGGCGAACGCCTCCGCCTGACGTTCCCGGCGGCGGGCGACCAGCCGCGTCAACCGTTCGCCACCCTCCGCCGTCAACGCCACCAGCACCTTGCGCTCGTCCGCGGCCGAGCGCCGGCGCACCACCACCCCGGCGGCTTCGAGCTGCTGGAGCATCCGGGTGGCCGTCGGGATGGAGACGTCCGCGGCCGCCGCGAGCCGGCCGACCGGCAGCTCCGGCTCGGCGGCCAGGGGTTCGAGCATCGTGAGCTGCGGCAGCGACAGCCCGCCGTCCCGGTCCGCCCCCGCCGACCGGGCCTTCCGCATCGCGAAGAACACCGTGTCGGCCGCGTGCACGAGCTCGTCGACCTCCGCGGCGGTGGGCGGGTGGTTGCCGGTCGTCGTCATGCGAGCTAGCCTAGCAAAGCAATAGTTAGCAACCTAGCTATTAGGAGGCTAGACATCATGACCGGCCGGATCGACGTACACCAGCACCTGCTCCCGCCCCGCTACCTGAAGGCCCTTGACGACAACGGCGAGACCGCGGGCGGGTGGCCGATGCCCTCGTGGAGCCCCGGCGCCGCGACCGCGATGATGGACGGCGCGGGCATCGCCACCGGACTGCTGTCGATCAGCGCACCGGGCGTCCACTTCGGTGACGACGCCGCGGCCCGCGACCTGGCCCGCGAGGTCAACGACTTCCAGGCGGAACTGGTCAAGGACGCCCCCGACCGCTTCGGGCACTTCGCCGTGCTGCCGCTGCCGGACTTCGACGGCGCCGTCGCCGAAGCCGTGCGCGCGCTGGACGAACTGCACGCCGACGGCGTCGTCCTGCTGTCCAACGCCCGCGGCCGCTACCTGGGCGACCCGGCGTACGGTCCACTGTGGACGGAGCTGGCCGCGCGCCGCGCCGTGGTGTTCGTGCACCCGGCCGAGCCGCCGATCGCGCGGCTCGACGGCCTGCCGAGCCCGCTGCTGGACTTCCCGTTCGACACCACGCGCGCCGCGCTCGACCTGGTGGCCCACGGCGTGTTCGACCGGCACCCGGACCTGCGCGTCATCCTTTCGCACGCGGGCGGCTTCCTGCCGTTCGCCGCACACCGCTTCACCGGCGCGGCGATGTTCAACCCGGGCACCACCCCGGACGGCATCCTGGCCGGACTGCGGAAGTTCTACTTCGACACGGCGCTGTCGGCCACCCCGACGGCCTTGCCGTCCCTGTACGCCTTCGCCGAGCCGGGCCACGTCCTCTACGGCAGCGACTTCCCCTTCGCCCCCAAGGAATGGCGCGAAGGGTTCGACCGGAACCTGACCACGTACGAGGGCCCGGGCGCCGAGCATTTCCCGGACGTCGACCGCGCGGCCGCGGAGGTTCTATTCCCCCGGCTCGCCACCGGTTCCTGACCGCTCGAGCCGTCTGGGGGCTCGGCGGGCTATCGCGCTGGGCCTGGTCGCGCTCGGCGAGCAGTGCACTTCCTGCCCCCAAGCCGCTTGCGGCTCGGCCACCACCGCGCGGCGGATCGCGGCTCCCATCAAGCAGCGCTGTTTTCGAGGCTCGGCAACGACTCCTGACGCACCAAGCCGCCTGGGGCGCGGCGGGCTATCGCGCTGGGCCCGGTCGCGCTCGGCCCAGAGGCTCGGTCGCCGAAGACTCATCGATGCCGGGCGGTCGCGGCCGACGACCAGGCGCTCGGCGAGCGGCGCTCATCCCGCGCTCGCCGCGCACCTGACCGCTTAAGCCACCCGGGGCTCGGCCACCATCGCGTGGCGAATCGCGGCCGGGGCCGAGCAGCCCTCGTCCCTTTGCTCGCCAACAGCTCCTGACGCACCGAGCCGCGTCAAGCCACCTGTGGCTCGGCCACCGAGCGGCGGGCTCGGTCGCGCTCCGCCCAGCGGACCACCGGCGGGACCGCGAGGCCTGTCACCACGAAGATGCCTCCCACCACCCACCAGCCCGGGGTGCCCCACGTGATGCACAGTGCGATCAGCACCGCCGGGCCGAGGGTCACGCCCAGGCCCAAGCCCATGCCGAACAGGCCCTGGTACTGGCCGACCGCGTGGGGTGGCGCCAGCGTGAACGACAGCTCGAACCCGCCCGCCGCCTGCCAGATCTCGCCGATCGTGTGCACCACCACCGCCGCCAGCAGGAAGACCAGGGCCAGCCAGGTGGGCGCGCCCGCCATGGCGGCGATCGCGACGCAGGCGGCGAAGAACGCGAAGCCGGCTCGGCGGAACGCCACCGCGCCCGCGTGGGTCGTGTCGATCCGGCGGCTGGCGCGGACCTGGAAGAACACGACGATCGCGGTGTTCACGATCATCACGCCGGAGATCGTCCAGTTCGGCGCCGTGGTCCGGCTGACCAGCCAGAGCGGGACCGCCGCCGTCAGCACTCGGTACTGAATCGCCATCACGCCGTCCAGCACCGTGAGCACGAGGTACGGCCGGTCGCGCAGGGCCACCCAGCGCGGGCCGGTGCCCGCCGGTTTCGGTGGCACGGACGGGAGGAACAGCACGACGACCACGCTCGCCGTGTAGGACACCGCGCTGGCCGCGATGAGCAGCAGGTAGGCGTTGCGGGTGTCCGCGGCGACGCCCCAGCCGGCCAGCAGCGCGCCGAACGCGATGCCCAGGTTGGTCACCGACCGCAGGTAACCGCGGAACTCGGCGGGCCGCTCGCCGCCGTACTCCTGGACGAGCGGGCTGCGGGCGGCCGGGCCGGCCGTCTGGGCCGCGGCGCCGAGGCTCGCGAACACGACGAACGACCAGAAGCCGCCGGCGAAGCACAACCCCGCCATCGAGATCGCGCCGAGCACCAGCGTCAACGCGTAGACCGTGCGGGCGCCGTGGCGGTCGGCGAGGTGCCCGAACGGGATCCCGGCCGAGAGCGACACGGCGCCGGCGATCGTCAGCCCGGCCCCGACCTGACCGGCGGGCAGGTGGACGGCCCGGGTGAAGTACAGGACACCGGCGGTCAGGTAGACGCCGTAGCCGGTCATCGTGATCAGCGTCGCCACCGCGAGCAGCCGGGGCGGTCCGCTGCGGGGAAGGAGCGCGGGCATGACAGACCTTTCTCAGCCGTGGGACAGGGCGCTGGTGTGGTTCCGGACGGCGGTGTCGCTCCGCGGCGGCGTGGCCGTCCAGCGGCAAAGGCCGATGCCGAGGTTCATGCCGCCGCCGAACCCGGCCAGGAGCACGAGATCGCCGACGTCGAGCGCGCCGGCGCGGTGGGCGGCGTCGAGCGTGATGGGCACCGACGCCGCGCCGGTGTTGGCGAACCGGTCGACGGTCAGGTGCAGGGTCGCGTTCGGCAGGTCGAGCGCCTCCCCCAGTTCGCGCAGCAGCACCCCGTTGGCCTGGTGCGGCACGAGGTGGTCGACGGCGGTGGCGGGCAGCCCGCTCTCCCGCAGGGTCCCGGCGATGGCCGCCGGGACGTGCCCGCTGACGAACTCGCGCACGCCACGCCCGTCCATCCGGAAGTAGTGCTCGCCGTCCAGCACCGAGCGGACCGACGCGGGCACCCGGCTGCCACCCGCGCGCACGCCGATGAGCCGGTGGTCGGCACCGTGTCCGCGCAGCCGCGTGCCGATGACGCCCCCTCCCGCCGGTACCGCTCCGAGCACGACCGCCCCCGCACCGTCACCGAACAGGATCGCGGTCTTGCGGTCACGCACGTCCAGGATGCGGGAGTAGACGTCGGCGCCGATCACCAGCGCGTGCCCGCCGTCGCGCACGAGCCCCCGGGCCATCGCCAGTGCGTAGACGAACCCGCTGCAGACGGCGTTGACGTCGACGGCGCTCGCCGAGCGGGCGCCGATCAGGTGCTGGACGAGGCTGGCCGTCGCCGGCTGCGGGTGGTCCGGGGTGGAGGTGGCGACGACGACGTGGTCGACGTCGTCCGGGCTCAGCCCGGCCGCGAGCAGGGCCCGGTCGGCCGCGATCGCCGCGAGGTTCGACGTGGCCTGGCCTGGGGCGGCGTGCCGGCGTTCGCGGATGCCGGTCTTGCGTTCGATCCACGCGGCGTCGACGCCGGCCGCCGGGGCGATCTCGGCGTTGGTGACGACGCGGTCGGGCAGGTAGGAGCCGGTGGCGATGATGCCGATGTCGCTGGTCATGTCGTCCTTCGGTCGTCAGCGCAGGGCCCAGAGACCGGGCAGCCGGCCGGGCTCGGGTTCGGGGTCGATCTCGGGCTCGATCTCGGGTTCGAAGAGGAACTTCACGGAACCGGTGAGGTCGGCGGCCAGCGCGCTCGCCGCCTCCGGCGTGTCGGCGCCGACGACCACGAACCCGACGCGGTCGCCGGAGCGCTGCAGGGGCTTGACCTCGTCGCCGGGCCCGACGCCCAGCTCGGCGTGCAGCACGGCGGGGTGCGTGCGCACCTGCTCCCAGCCCTCGACGGCGGCGAGGCGTCCCGGCGGCGGCGTGAAGTACCGGACGGCCGCGCCGCGGCTCGGCTCCAGCGGGACGCCGGTGCCCGGCCGGCCGAGCATGTCGTCGAAGACCAGCCCGTAGAGCTCCAGGCCGGGGATGGCGTGGGCGAGCATGCGGTGGATCCAGTCGCCGCCGAAGCGGCCGTGCACCTCGCCGAGCACGACGCCGGCGGGGGTGAGCCAGAGTTCGACGTGGAAACCGCCGGTCCGCAGGCCGAGCGTGGTGAGCGCGGCCGCCACGGTGGCTTCGATCTCGCGGCGCCGCGCGTCAGGCAGCGGGGCCGGCAGCACGTGCCCGGTCTCGACGAAGAACGGCGGCGGGACCTTCTCCTTGGCGGTGACGGCGAGGATCTTCGGGACCCCGCCGAGGAAGACGCCTTCCACGCTGAACTCCGGCCCGTCGACGAACTGCTCGACGAGGAACGGCTTCGCGTCCGGCAGCAGGGCGAGCGCCGCGGGCAGCTCGGCGGCGTCGGTGACCAGGCTGACGCCCACGCTGCCCATGGCGTCGCGCGGCTTCACGATCCACGGCCCGTCGTGCTCCTTCAGGAACACCGCCGCCTCGGCTTCGCCGGTACAGAGCCCGACGACCGGCTGGGGGAACCCGGCCGCGGCGAGCGCCTCGCGGCAGGCGTCCTTGGTCCGGACGCGGTGCACCGCGGCCGGCGGGTTGCCGGGCGCGCCGACGGCTTCGGCCGTCTCGGCCACGGCGACCTGCGCCAGCTCCTGCAGCGCGTAGACGGCGTCGAATCGCTCGCCGGCCGCGACCCGGGCCGCGGCCCACGCGGCGGAGGCGCCGGGCGCCAGGACGTCCACAGTGGACTGGACGGTGGCCGCCGCGACGACCGGCGCGGTGGCGGCGAGGATCTCGGCGGTGTTGGTGACGTGCACGCGCAGGCCGCGCACGGCGGCCTGGGCGAGCGCCTCGGTCGCCATGTCGAGGCTGAAGCTCAGCGGGCGCGCGCCGCCGACGAACAGCAGGTTCGGTGCGTCAGGCATGGGTGTCTCCTTCGGGTGTGAGCGTGACCAGGACCTGGTCGGCGGTGACGGTTTCGTTCTGCGCGCAGGAAAGCCGCTCGATCGTCCCGGCGAACGGCGCGACGATGCGGTTCTCCATCTTCATCGCCTCGACGACCACCAGCAGCTCCCCCGCTTCAACTCGGGCACCGGGTGCGCAGGCCACCCCGACGACGACCCCCGGCATCGGCGTGCGCACGGCGCCGTCGGAGGTGTCACCGCCGCCTTCGTCGAAACTCCGGCGGCCCAGCGCGACGCGGTGGCCGCCGATGACGATCTCGTAGCCGGCCGCGGTGGCCAACCCGGTCCACTGGGTGGTCCCGACGGTGCCGCGGACCAGCCTGCCCGGCGCGGGTTCGGCGAGCACGGTGAAGCGGCCGCCGTCGGTGTCGACGCGCAGCCCGGCGCGGTCGCGCGACAGCAGCCGGGCCTCGTGGTCCCGGCCCTCGTGACGGAGCCCGATCCGCCCGAGCGGCGCGTCGGGGTCGAGGGCGGCGCGGTCGAACGCCCCGACGGTGCCCGACCACGGCGAGGCCCCGGCGGTCCGGTCCGGCACCGCCATGGCCGCCGCGCAGGCGAGGGCCCGCGCCGCCCGGTCCGGCGGCGCGGACCGGGCGGTGAAGGCGTCGACCAGGTGGGTGTCGACGCGGCCGTCGAGCACCCGGGGTTCGGCCAGCAGCTCGCCGAGGAAACCGAGGTTGGTGGTCAGCCCGACGAGCGTGGTCTCCCCGATCGCGGTGCGGAGGCGGGCGAGCGCCGTTTCCCGGTCCGGCCCGGCGGCCACCAGCTTCGCGACCATCGGGTCGTAGAAGCCCGGCACCGCGCCGGGACCGTCGAAGGCGGCTTCGACGCGGACCTCGGGCGGCCACTCGACGACCTCGGCGCGGCCGGGCGCGGGCCGGAACCCGTGGGCCGGGTCCTCGGCGTAGATCCGGCACTCGATCGCGTGGCCGGTGGCCCGGATCCGGTGCTGCGGCAGCGGGAGCGGCTCGCCGTCGGCGACGCGCAGCTGCCACTCGACCAGGTCGAGCCCGGTGATCTCCTCGGTGACCGGGTGCTCCACCTGCAGCCGGGTGTTGACCTCGAGGAAGAAGAACCGGCCGTCGCCGTCGAGGATGAACTCGAACGTGCCGGCGCCGACGTAACCCAGTGCGGTGGCGCCCCGCACGGCCGCGTCGAGCAGGGCCTTGCGGGTGACCGGCGGCAGGTGCGGGGCCGGCGCCTCCTCGACGATCTTCTGGTGCCGGCGCTGCAGCGAGCACTCGCGTTCGAGCAGGTGCACCACGTTCCCGTGCCGGTCGCCGAACACCTGGACCTCGATGTGCCGGGGCGCGGCGACGTACCGCTCGGCCAGCAGCCGGCCGTCGCCGAAGCCGGCCCGGCCGAGGCGGACGGCCTCGGCCACCGCGTCGGGCAGCTCGGCTTCGCCGTGGACCACGCGCATGCCCTTGCCGCCGCCCCCGGCGACGGGCTTGAGGATCACCGGGTACCCGATCCGCGCGGCGTCGGCGCGCAGCTGCGCCGCGGACTCCGTCGCGTGCTCCGAACCGGGCAGCACCGGCACGCCGGCGGCGGCCATCAGCTCCCGGGCCCGGGCCTTGTCCCCCATCGCCGCGATCGTGGCGGCGTCCGGTCCGATGTAGACCAGCCCGGCCTCGGTCACCCGCGCCGCGAACTCCGGGTTCTCCGACAGGAAGCCGTAACCGGGGTGGACGGCGTCGCAGTCGGTCCGCAGCGCCGCGCCGACGACCGCGTCGATGTCGAGGTAGCTCTCCCGGGCCGCCGACGGTCCGATGTGGACGGTCTCGAAGGCGCCGTCGAGGTGGGCGGCGCCCGCGTCGGCGTCGGAGTGCACGGCGACGTGGTCGACGCCGAGCCGGCGGCAGGTGCGCGCGATCCGGCGGGCGATCTCGCCGCGGTTGGCGATCAGCACACGTTTCGGCATCTTCCCTCACATCCTGAAGACCCCGAAGCGGGTCTCCCGCTTCGGCGCGTCGGCGGCCATGGCCAGGCACAGCGCCAGCCAGTCCCGGGTCTCGACCGGGTCGACGACGGCGTCGACCCACAGCCGGGCCGCGTAGTACAACGGCTGCGCCTGCCGCTCGTAGGAGGCGAGGATCGGCTCGCGGATGGCCGCTTCCTCCTCGGGCGTGAGCTCGCGGCCCTCCTTGGCGAGCTGGTCGCCGCGGATGAGGGTCATCACCTTCGCCGTCTGCTCCGCGCCGACGACCGTGGACCGCGCGCTCGGCCACATCGCCATCAGCTGCGAGCCCATCGACCGCCCGCACATCGCGAAGTTGCCGGCGCCGTAACTGCCGCCGATCACCAGGCTGAACTTCGGCACCTTGGCGCACGAGACGGCGTTGACCAGCTTCGCGCCGTGCTTGGTGATCCCGCCGGCCTCGTACTCGGCGCCGACCATGAACCCGTTGATGTTGTGCAGGAACAGCAGCGGGATGTCGCGCTGCGCGCACACCTCGATGAAGTTCGCGGCCTTCTGCGCGCTCTCGGAGAACAGGACGCCGTCGTTGATCAGCACCCCGACCGGGTAGCCGCCGACGTGCCCGGTCCCGCAGACGATCGTCGGGCCGAACCGGGCGCGGTACTCGGTCAGCTCGCTGTCGTCGAGCAGCCGCGCCAGGATCTCGCGCGCCGGGATGTGCTCCTTGAGCCCGGCGCTGACGACGCCCGACAGCTCGGCCGGGTCGTACTTCGGCGGCCGCGGTGCCTGAGGTGGTTCCGCCAGCCGCGGCCGGGTGCTGCGCGCGGCGAGGTCACGCAGGATCGCGAGGGCGTGGTCGTCGTTCTCGGCGAGGTGGTCGGCCACGCCGGTGACGCGGGTGTGCAGGTCGGCCCCGCCGAGCGTCTCGGCGTCGACGACCTCCCCGGTCGCCGCGCGCACCAGCTGCGGGCCGCCGAGGAACACGGTGCCGGTGCCGCGGACCATCACCGTCTCGTCGCACATCGCCGGGATGTAGGCGCCGCCGGCGGTGCACGACCCCATCACGGCCGCCAGCTGGGGCAGCCCCGCGGCCGACATCTCCGCGATGTTGCGGAAGATCCGGCCGAGGTGGTCCTCGTCGGGGAAGAGGTCCTCCTGCAGCGGCAGGAACACCCCGCCGGAGTCGACCAGGTAGAGGCAGCCCAGGCCGTTCTCGCGGGCGATCTTCTGCCCGCGCAGGTGCTTGCGGACGCCGAGCGGGAAGTACGTGCCGCCCTTGACCGTGGCGTCGTTGGCGA
This sequence comes from Amycolatopsis sp. NBC_01307, assembly GCF_035975215.1. Taxonomy (NCBI): domain Bacteria; kingdom Bacillati; phylum Actinomycetota; class Actinomycetes; order Pseudonocardiales; family Pseudonocardiaceae; genus Amycolatopsis; species Amycolatopsis sp. NBC_01307. The sequence goes on from NZ_CP108403.1 coordinate 4,390,457, forward strand.
AGATCATGAACGGCCGGCCGGCCACGACCCCGATCCCGGTGACGAGCGCGGCCGAGGGGACCGGCTCGTCGTAGACGTCGTGCGCGGCGAGCTGGCCGACCTCCAGCAGCGGCGTGCCGGGGTCGAGCAGCCGGGAGATCCGTTGCCGCGCGGTCAGTTTGCCGCGGCCGGCGTGCTTGCGGTGGGCCTTCTCGCTGCCGCCGGCGAGCGCCGCGGCCTTGGCCAGGGCGATCACCCCACGGTTGACCTCGAAGTCCTCGGCGTTGCGGCGGAAGCCGGCCGAGGCGACGTCGACGTGCGAACGCAGGGCCGTCACGCCTCCCCCAACGTGCCCAGCAACGCGGCGAACCGCTCGATCTCCGCGGTGGTCATGCTGGCGCGCAGCATGATCCGCAGCCCTGCCTTGCCGCGGCCGATGATCGGGAAGAAGATCGGCGAGACGTAGAAGCCGTTGCGGAACAGGCCCTGCGCGAGCCGGACGGTCGCGTCCTCCGACCCCACCCGGACGAACCGGATCGGCAGGCCGTCGCCGCGTTCACCGGTCTCCACCAGGCGGTCGAACAGGGCGATGTTGTCCTGCAGCCGCTGCTGCAACGCGGTCAGTTCAGCAGTCCGGTGCAGTTCCGCGGACGCGAGCAGCCCGCCCAGGCCCGCGGTGTTGATCCGCTGCGACCACATCAGCGGGCCGCCGTTGCGCTGCGCGGTGTCCAGCCGCCACTGGGACCCGCGGCGGCCGAGGAAGATCGCGCCGCCGGACGCGCCGAAGCCCTTGTTCAGCGAGGTGATGATGATCGTGCGGTCGTTGATCTGGCCGAGCTCTTCGAGCACGACGCCGCGGCCGCGGTGGCCGACCGTGGAGATGCCGTGGGCCTCGTCGAAGACCAGGAACAGGCCGTACTTCTCCTGCAGGCGAAGGAGTTCCTTCACCGGTGCCTGGCCCCCGGTGCTGTAGACGCCGTCGGCGACGTAGGCGACCCGCTTGTGCTGCTTGCACAGCTGTTCCAGCGCTTCGACGTCGTTGTGCGGCACCACGGCGACTTCGGTTTCGTCGGCGACGCTCGGCTTCATGGCGTTGAGGCAGAAGTGCGCGTTCTTGTCGAACACCATCAGCGGCGGCTCGCCCTCGGTGAAGATGCCGGACGCGACGAGCGGCAGGGCCGCCCACGCGGCGGCGGCGCACGAATTGAGCGTGACGGCCTCGACGTCGAACAGCTCCGAGAGCGCCGCTTCGGCGTCCCTGAGCACCCCGAAGCGCACGCGCATCCGGGACGTCGAGGTGTTCAGCGCGCCTTCGGCGAGCACGGCGTCGGCCGCGGCCCGCACCAGCTTCGGGTGCGTGTCGAGGCCGAGGTAGGAGTAGGAGGACATGTTCACGAACTCGTGGCCGTCGGCGAGCGCGCGGTGGCGGCCGTCGCCGAGCCCGGCCACGACGACGTCGAACAGCCCGGCCTTGTTGGTGACGTCCCAGAAGTCGTCGCTGATCCGGGCCGACTTCTTGATGTTCAGGAACGAGTGCATCGGTTTCTCCTCAAGGGGTTTCAGTAGGTGTGGAAGCCGCGGCCGGTCTTGCGGCCGAGGTGCCCGGCTTCGACCAGCCGCGCCAGCGACGGCGGCGTGGCGTACAGCGGCTCCTTGAACTCCGCGTGCAGCGCGGCCGCGATGGCGGCGACGACGTCCAAGCCGATCAGGTCGGCCAGCCGCAGCGGGCCCATCGGGTGCGCGCAGCCCAGTTCCATCGCGAGGTCGACCCGCTCGGCCGGGCAGTAGCCGGCCTCGACCATCCGGATCGCCGCAAGCAGGTACGGGATCAGCAGCGCGTTGACCACGAAGCCGCTGCGGTCGGCGACGGTGACCGCCCGCCGGTCCAGCGTGTCCTCGGCGAAGGCCGTCACCAGGTCGGTCACCGCGTCGGCCGTCGGCAGCGCCGGGACGACCTCGACGAGCCGCAGCGCCGTGACCGGGTTGAAGAAGTGCAGGCCGATCACCCGCTCCGGGCGGCTGGTCACCGCGGCGAGCCGGGTGATCGCGATCGCCGACGTCGTCGTGGCCAGCACCGCGTCGTCGGCGGCGACCTTGTCGAGCGTGGCGAACAGGCCGAGCTTGAGCTGCTCGTCCTCCGGGATCGCCTCGATCACCAGCTGCCGGTCGGCGAGGTCGGCGAGGTCCGTGCCGACCGAGAGGCGGGCCAGCGCGGCGTCGCGCTCGGCCGGGGCCAGCTTCCCCTTCTCGACGCGGCGGGCGAGCGACGCCGCGATCCGCCGTGGCGCCGAGACCAGCGACGACTCCCGCGACACCGCCAGCCGGACGTCGACACCCTTCGTCACGCAGAGCTCGGCGATCCCCGCGCCCATCGTGCCCGAGCCGACCACGCCGACCCGGGTGATTCCGTTCGCAAGCACTTGTTTTCCCCGCATTCTGCCGGTCCGCGACTTCCGCGTCGCCGCGTCAAGGAGTTGTCCTGTTCGAGATGATTGCCCGGGAGCACGACGAAAGGCGCGCCGAATCCGGCGACCCTGCCGAATACGAGTTCGCGCCGATGTGCGGCGCGGATCGCTCCGCGTCGCATTCCCGCCGTGTCACCCCAGTGCCCCGGTCCACCGCACCCCAGCCGTGGCGATCGCCAGTCTGCCCATGCCGGGCGGCGCGGCGCCATGGGGGCCGCTCCCCCACCTTTCCCGCGGAGTGCCCCCGCCGTCTCGCGGAATCGCCGTCAGCAGCGCGAATCCGGCCCGACCGGCGCGTCGGCGCCGCCGGCCCGGACCACCGGTGCGGCGTGGCTCACGGCGCCGGAGCGGGACGCGGACGCGCCCGGCGCGTGTCAACCTCCGATCGGGCGAGCCCCGGATTCCGGGGTCCCGCGATCCGGCCGGGAAAACCTGGGGGACTCGCCCGCCCCGTTACCAGAAGACCTCCGCGCAACGCTCCCGCTTATTCCAGTATTCGGTCCCGCTTGGCGTGATCACGCCCGTCGTGTATCCAAGAAGTGCCTATCCGGAGTGACCGGAGAGCTGGGGGAACAATTCGATGAGCGAATACGATTATTCCGATGATCATGTCCCGTTACCCGGTACCCACCGGGCATGCTGATCCGGTCGCCGGACCTGATCGGCCGGGACGGCGAGCTGCGGGAGCTCGCCACGGCCTTCGACGACGCGCTGGCCGGGCACGGCCGCGCCGTCGTCCTCGTCGGGGAAAGCGGGATCGGCAAGTCCCGGCTCGCGCGGGAGGTGGCCGCCCGGGCGGCCGGGCGCGGCGCCCGGGTGCTGCGCGGCCAGGGCAGCTCGATCGGCCCGCTGGTGCCGTTCCGCCCGCTGGCCGAGGCCCTGCTCTCGCTGACCCGGGACACCGAACCCCTCGACGTCGCCGAGCTCGGCCCGTACCTGCCGGCGCTCGGCGTCCTCGTCCCGGACTGGCGCACCGGCCCGGACGACGACCCGGCGCCGCCGCTGCTGGTCGTCGCCGAGGCGGTGCTGCGGCTGCTCGCGGTGGTGGGCCGGGCCGGCGGCTGCGTGCTGGTGCTCGACGACCTCCACGACACCGACGCGGAGACCCTGTTCGTGCTGGAGTACCTGGTCAACAACCTGGAATCGGCCCGGGTCCTGCTGATCGGCACGATCCGCGACCACACCTCCACCGCCCGCGACATCGCCCGCTCGGCGGCCCGGCACGGCGTCTGCGCGGTCCGGACCCTGCACCGGCTGGGCCGCGACGACGTGCACGGCGTGATCGCGGCGTGCCTCGGCACGGACCGCGAGCGGGTGCCGGGCGCGACGGCCGGGCACCTGTGGCAGCTCAGCACCGGGATCCCGTTCCTCGTCGAAGAACTCCTGCACGAGCTGATCCACGACGGGCTGCTGCTCGAACGGGCCGACGGCTGGCACCTCGCGGACAAACCGGCCGGGACCGTGCCCGTCGCGCTGGTCACCAGCATCGAGGCCCGGATGACCCAGCTGGGATCCGACGGCGCCGAGCTGCTGGCCGCCGCGGCCGTGATGGGCGCCCGGTTCGCCGCGCCGGTGGTCCAGCGGGCCGCCGGGGCCGACGACCGGACGGTGGCCGGCTTCCTCGACGCCGTGATCGACGCGCGGCTCGTCGAGCCGGACCCGGCGGCGCTCGGCTGGTACGCCTTCCGCCACCCGCTCACCGTCGAAGCCGTGCTCACCCGGCTGGGTCCCACCCGGCGGGCCGAGCTCGCCCGCCTCGCCGCGGACGCCGCCGAACGGCTGCACCCCGGGCTCCCCGGCGACTGGTGCGCCCGGGTCGCAGAGCTGCGGCGGCTCGCGGGCGACCGGGCCGTCGCGGGACGGCTGTTCGCGGACGCCGGGCAGCGCGCGCTCGCCGTCGGGGCGGCCGGGGCCGCGGTCGGGCTGTTCGGCCGCGCCGACGCGCTGCTGACCGACAGCCCCGATCTCCCGCTGCGTGGCGGTGTCCTCGAATCGCTGGCCTACGTGCTCGGCGAGACCGGGCAGGTCGAGCGGGCCTTCGAGCTGTCGGGCCGGCTCGACGAGGTCGGCCTGTTCCACCGGGCCGCCGCGCTGCACGCGCGGCTGGCCTGGGCCGCCTGCCTGGCGGGCCGGTACGACGCCGGGCTCGCCCAGGTGGCCGCCGCCCGGGCGTGTCACGGGTCCGCCGGCCCGGACCGGCAGGGCGCGGCGATCGACGCCGTCCACGCGCTCCTGCTGCTAGATGCCCCGGGCGGAGCCGACCCCAGCGAGGCCGGGCGGCTGGCGACAGCCGCCTTGGCGCAGGCCGAACGGCACGACGACGCGGTCGTCGCCTGCCAGGCCCTGCTCGCGCTCGGCGTCCTCGCCTGGGAGCGGGACCCGGACGCGGCCCGGGACCACCTCGAGCGGGCCCGGCTGCTGACCGACACGCACCGGCTGCCGCTGTGGCGCACGCACGTCCTGCTCCGGCTGGGCGAGCACCTCGCGCAGGCGGACGGGGACGTCGGCGGCCTGGTGCTGGCCCGGGACCAGGCGGACCGCGGTGGCGCGGTGGCGGTGAGCCACGCGGCGGACGCCCGGATCGTCCGGTACGGCCAGGTGCTCGGGGGCGAGTACCGGCCCGGCGAGCCGGCCCGGCTGGCGGCGGCCGCCGAGCGTCACCACCTCGACGCCGTCGTCCGCCACGTCCGCGTCACCCGCGCCGTCTGCGCCGCCCACCAGGCGGACCGGGCGGGCATGACCGAGGCGCTGGCCGGGATCCGCGCCGCCGACGGTGACCCCGGCCTGGGGCTGGCCCAGGCGTTCTGCGCCCTGCTCGAGGAGGACCGCGACCGCGCCCGGCGCGACCTGAGGCTCGCCGGCGGCGCTCCCCTGTCCGGCCGGCACGGGCTCGGGCCGCTGCTGGACGTCCTGGCCGGCGACCTGGGTCCGGACGAGCTGGCGGCCGCGGCCGCGGCCCCGGCGGGCCGGTTGCGCTGGAACCGGCAGTTCACCGCGCTGGCGGAGGCGGTCCTGCACGGCCGCCACGGCGACAGCGCCCGCGCGGAAGCCGCGGCGAAGGAGGCCCGGGACGCGGCCCGGCCGTACCGGATGGCGATCCACCTCGGGGCCCGGCTCGTGGCCGAGGCCGCCTTCGCCGACGGCTGGGGTGACCCGGTGCCGTGGCTGCGCGCCGCGGAGGAGTACTTCCACGACGCCGCGGTCCCGGCGGTCGCCGGCGCGTGCCGGGTCCTGCTGCGCCGCGCGGGCGAGCCGGTCCGCCAGCGACGCCCCGGCCTGCACCGGCTCCCCCGGGAGCTGCTCGACGCCGGCGTCACCGTCCGCGAGTACGACGTGTTCCGGCTCCTGGCGCACCGGCTCGGCAACACCGAGATCGCCCGGCGGCTGCTGATCTCCCCGAAGACGGTGGAAAAGCACGTGTCCAGCCTGATGACGAAGACGAAGCTGCCCGACCGCGTCACCCTCTTCGCCTACGCCTCGGACATCGGCCCGTGAGTCCTCGTGGACCGCACGAGGAACGGGGCAAGATCGACGGGGCGAAGAGGCATTCAGCCGGGGTTCACGTGGTTCACCCGGATGGTTCTTGTTAACTTCACTTGTTGCAGCTCGGCCGGTGGAGGGGAAGTCGCACGTGAGCAATCCGCTGGTCGCGGAGACCAAGGACTCGACGAAGGCGTATTCGGGCGTCTCGCTGCTGGAGTCGGCGGCCGACCTCAAGTCCGCGATCGAGTCGGGTGACTGGGCTTCGGTCGCGATGGGTGCCGTCGGCACTGCTCTCGATGCGCTGTCGATGGCGATGGACCCGTTCGGGGCGGTCCTGGCCGCGGGTGTCGGGTGGCTGATGGAGCACGTCGGGCCGCTCAAGGAAGCGCTCAACGGCTTGACCGGCAACGCGGATGAGATCGCGGCGCAGTCGGAGACGTGGAAGAACATCGCCACGGAGCTGGGCAGCATCGGCGAAGACCTGACCGGCATGGTCAAAGCGGACACCGCGTCCTGGACCGGGCCCGCGGGTGACAGCTATCGGCAGCGTGCTGATGACACGGTGACGTTGCTGAACACGGCGCAGAAGGGTTGTGAAGGCGCTTCCAGCGGTGTGAAGACCGCTGGTGAGGTCGTCGCGGCGGTGCGGGCGTTGGTGCGGGACATCATCGCGGAGCTGATCGGGCACCTGATCAGCTGGGCGCTCCAGGTCGTGTTCACCCTGGGTATCGGCCTCACCTGGGTCGTGCCGCAGGTGATCGGTGCGGTGGCGAAGACGGCGTCGAAGATCGCGAACTTGGTGAAGCGGCTGGTGACGGCGTTGAAGGCGCTGGTTCCGTTGCTGAAGCGGGCCGGGGATTTGTTCTCGGATGCGGCGAAGGCGTTGCGGAAGATCAAGCCGGGTAAGGCGTCTCCGCCGCCGAACAAGATCGACATCAAGGGGAATCCGAAGGATCTGGGTGGTCCGAAGGGCAAGGGTGGGCCGGACGCGCCGCCGGCGAAGACGGATCCGCCGCCGAAGGGTGATGGGAACACGTCGCCGTCCGGCGCCAAGGGTGACGGCGACGGTACGCACTCGTCGGGTGCGGACGCGCCGCCGGCCAAGACCGATCCGCCGCCCGCGTCCAAGGGTCCGGACGAAACGCCCAAGAACCCCGACCCCACGCCGCCCCCGGCGTCGAAGGGTCCCGACGGTGGCGACACGAAACCGTCGTCGACGCCGAAGGGCAAGCCCGACGACGGGCCGCGGATCAAGGACAACAACGCCAAGCCGGACGAGCACACCACGCCGACCAAGGACAAGACGGACTGCGGCGACCCGATCGACGTCGCGACCGGGGCGGTGATGCTGGAGCAGGAGGACGTGTCGCTGCCCGGCGCGCTGCCGCTCGTGGTCGCGCGCACGCACCTGTCGACCTACCGCGCGGGCCGGCTGTTCGGCCCCACCTGGACCTCGACGCTGGACGAGCGGCTCGAGGTCGAGCCGGTCGGGCTGCACCTCGCCCTGGCCGACGGCACGCTGCTGCGTTACCCGGTCCCGCGCGGGGTCGAGGCCGTCGTCCCGGAGAGCGGCCCGTACCTGGCGCTGCGCCGGGTCCGGCACGGGTTCATCGTCGGCGACCCGCAGTCCGACCGGATGCGCTACTTCGCGGCCGGCCGCGGCGCCACCACCCTGCCGCTGCGCGCGGTCGTCGACGGCGCGGGCAACCGGATCGTGCTGCGCTACCGCGACGGCGTGCCGGTGGCCATCGAGCACTCCGGCGGCTACCGCGTCGAGATCGACAGCGCCGACGGCCTGGTCACGGCGTTGCGCACCGCGGGCTCGCCGATCCCGCTGGCGGAGTACGGCTACGACGCCGCGCGCCGGCTGGTCGAGGTCGTCGACGCGGTCGGCACCCCGCAGAAGTTCACCTACGACGCCGACGGCCGGCTGGTGCGCTGGGACGACGTCAACGGCCGCTGGTACCGCTACGGCTACGACGCCCAGGGGCGCTGCGTGCGCGCGCAGGGCACCGGCGGCTACCTGAACACCGAACTGGCCTACGAGCCCGGCGTCACGACCGTCACGAACTCGCTCGGCGCCGTCACCCGCTACCGGCTCGACGAGCGGCTGCGGGTGATCGGGCAGACCGACCCGCTGGGCCACACCACCAGCGCCGAGCGGGACCGCTTCGGGCGCGTGGTCGCCGAGACCGACGAGCTCGGCCACGTCACGCGCTGGGACTACGACGAGATCGGCAACCTCACCGCGGTGACGCGGCCCGACGGCGGCCGCATGGTCGTCGGCTACGACGAGCGGCGCCGGCCCGCGGCGGTGACCGGACCGGACGGCGCCGTGTGGCGCTACGAGTACGACGCGCGCGGCAGCCTCGCCCGCACCGTCGACCCGACCGGCGCCGCGACCGCCTACACCTACGACCCCTTCACCGGCACCGTGGACTCCGCGACCGACGCCCTCGGCGGCGTCACCCGGATCCAGGCCAACGCCGCCGGGCTCCCCGTGCTCGTCACCGAGCCGGACGGCGCCGTGTGGCGCTACGGCTACGACGCGCTCGGCAACACGACCAGCACGACCGACCCGCTGGGCCACACCACCACCCTGGTCAGCGACGCCGCCGGCCACCTCGTGCAGGCGCGCGACGCCGACGGCGCGGTCGAGCGGTTCGCCTCGACGGCGCGGGGCAGCTTCGAGGAGCGGACGGACGCGCGCGGCGGCGTCAGCCGCATCGAGTACGCCCAGTTCGACGTGCCGGTCAGCGAGCGGAGCCCCGGCGGCGGCACGCTGAAGTACGGCTACGACACCGAACTGCGGCTCACCTCCGTCACCAACGAACGCGGCCTGGTGTGGCGCTACGAGTACGACGCCGCGGGCCGGAAGGTCGGCGAGACCGACTACAACGGGCGCGTCCTGCGCTACGGCTACGACGCCGCGGGGCGGCTCGTGCACCGCACCAACGGCGCCGGGCAGGCCATCACCCTCGAGCGGGACAGCGTGGGCCGGGTCGTGCGGCGCAGTAGCGCCGACGAGGTCGCCGTGTTCACCTACGACGCGGCCGACCGGATGCTGTCGGCGGCCAACGCGCACAGCGAGGTCCGGTTCACCTACGACGCGCTCGGCCGCGTGCTGTCCGAGTCGATCAACGGCCGGGTCGTCTACTCCCGTTACGACCCGCTCGGCCGCCGCGTGGGCCGCCGGACGCCGTCGGGCGCGGAGTCGGTGATCGGCTACGACGCCGCCGACCGGCCGACCGCGCTGGCCACCGCCGGGCGCACCCTGCGGTTCGGCTACGACGCCGCGGGCCGGGAAACGGTGCGCCGGCTGCACAAGGGCGCCGGGCCGGTGGCGGAGCTGCGCCAGGACTGGACCCCCACCGGGCAGCTCTCGGCGCAGACGGTGCTCCGCGGCGCGGAGACCGTGCAGCGGCGCGAGTACGGCTACCTGATCGACGGCTACCTCACCGGCGTCGACGACCTGATCTCCGGGCCGCGCACCCTCGACGTCGACGCCGCCGGGCGGGTCCGCGCGGTGCGTGGCCCGCGCTGGCAGGAGAACTACGACTACGACGTGACCGGCGCCGTCACCGGAGCCGGCTGGTCCGGCGCGCCGGAGGCCACCGGTCCGCGTGCCTACACCGGCACCCTGCTCACCACCGCCGGCCCCACCGGCTACACCCACGACGGCGAAGGGCGCGTCACCGCCCGCGAGCGCGGCGGGAAGCGCTGGACCTACGAGTGGAGCGCGGAGAACCGGCTGCTCGGCGTCCGCACGCCGGAGGGTGTCGGGTGGCGCTACCGCTACGACCCGCTCGGCCGGCGCGTCGCCAAGCAGCGCCTCGACGCCACCGGCGGCGTCGCCGAGCAGGTCGAATTCGCCTGGGACGGCCAGCTCCCCGCCGAACAGGTCCACAGTGGACCGGGACGGCCGCCGGTCGCCACGGTGTGGGAGTACGCGCCGGGCGCGCGGCTGCCGCTCACCCAGACCGAACGCGTCCTCGGCGCGGCCGGCGGCGACCGGTTCCACGCGATCGTCTCGGACCTGGTCGGGGCGCCCGCGGAGCTGGTCGACGACACCGGCGCGCTGGCCGGGCACGTGCACACCGCGCTGTGGGGCCCGGTCGTCTCGGCCGGCGGCACGGCCGGGACGCCGTTGCGGTTCCCGGGCCAGTACCACGACCCCGAGACCGGGCTGCACTACAACCGGCACCGCTACTACGACCCGGAGACCGGCCGGTACCTCTCCCACGACCCGCTGGGCCTGACCCCGGCGCCGGACTCGCTGGCCTACGTCGGCAACCCGACCGCGATGATCGACCCGCTCGGCCTGGCCCCGACGCGGACCACGCCCTGCGCGGCCGCGGCCGCCAAGGCCCAGGCGCACCCCTACGCCCGCGGGAACTCCGGGCCGTCGACGAGCAAGCGCAAGTACCCGGAAGGCACCTACGGCGACCGGAACGCCGAGCGCAAGCGCCTCGACGAAAAGCACGACTTCAAGATCGACGGGGACAAGACGCACCAGTCCGAGCACGCCGCCGGCTACGACATCCTGACCGACAACGGCGCCGCGAAGGGCTCCCGGGCGGACAAGAGCAGCAAGCCGCTGGAGAACAACGCCAACGCGTACTACGAGGACTACGCCAACCACCGGTACCACCCGGGCACGGGCAAGGGCGGCAGCAACCACGAGTCCGGGTTCACCAAGGGCGACGTCCGGGACTCGCCGAACACGACTAAGGACGACAAGCTCGGCTACGACGACCGCCTCGGGTCGTACCGCAACGCGCAGCGCAACGCCATCGAGGCCAACGACCCGAGCAGCGCGGTGCAGCTCAACCAGCTCGGTTACGGGCACCAGCAGGGCTTCCAGAACTCGCAGACCATCGGCGCGGGCTACGACAAGCCGCACAGCTTCTCCGATCAGGTCTACCACGGGGACGACCCCAACCACGTCCACAACAAGGACCACCCGCTCTACGACAAGGACACGGCGGACAAGGCGAAGGCCGAGCAGGACCGCCGGGACGACGTCAAGGCCGACCCGAACCACCCGGACCGGGCCTCCTACGACGCCGAGCAGAAGCGGATGGACATCGCCGACGACTCGTACCACAAGATGGTCGACGACATGCACTCCGGCGGCGAGGGCATGCGGTACAACCCGCAGGCCGGCCAGGCCACCCCGGCGGGCGGCCACACGGTGGACGGCACCGGCCACGTGACGACCAAGCCGATCGACAAGTGGGACGCAGCCGAGATGCACGGCGCCCGCGACGCGGCCCGCACCGGCGAATGGCCGGGCTACGGCGGCTTCTACAAGAACCCGACGGCCGACGACTGGGCCGCGCTGGAGCGCGGCGACCTCGACCCGAAGGAGCTCAAGTCGATCACGGACAAGGACATCGCGGACTTCAACGCGACCTACAAGCCGCCGAAGGACCCGAACGCGATGGACGTCGACGGCTGATCGCCTTCGGGGGCACCGAGCTTGGTACCCATGCGGTAGCCGCCGAAGATCATCCCCAGCACCAGGACGGCGAGGACGAGGAGCAGGATCCACAGCCACAGGGACTTGCGCACGATGTTTCCCGTCGTCGGAGGGCCGGCCACGCGAGCGGGCAACACCGTACCGCCGCCGGCCGCTTGACCGGGCGGCGACGTGGGTATTCCTGCCGGTATGAGTAAATGGGGCAAGCGGCTCATCGCCATGGCCGTGGCCGTAGTGGTCGTCGTCGCGGCGGTGCTCGTCGGATCGGCCGTACACCTGTTACCCCAGTTGCGGAACCCGTTCGCCGAACACACCGAAGAGCACTCGGGTCCGGTGCTGCTGCAGTCGATCGTCGAGCTATCCCGCTACGAGGCGGCCAGCGGCTCGTTCCAGGTGGTCGTCGACATCGCGACCGGTTCGGTGCTGCCGAGTTTCCTCGTGGGCAGCGACACGCTGTTCATCGGCGTCGGCACGGACAACGCCTTCGTCGACTTCTCGCACCTGAAGGGCGACGCGATCAAGGTCTCCGACGACCGCCTGTCCGCCACGATCACCCTGGGCCACGCCCAGCTGGAGCCGGCGACCCTGGACGTGCACGAGTCCCACGTCTACGCGCAGCAGCAGGGCCTGTTCACCCGGATCAACGAGTTCCTCAGCGGCAACCCGAACTCGCAGCAGGCACTGTACGAACTCGCGCAGAAGCAGATCCAGGCCGCGGCCGAGAAGAGCCCGCTGGTGGCCGACGCGGAGAAGAACACCCGGACGATGCTGGTCGGCCTGCTGCAGTCGCTGGGCTTCAAGAACATCACGGTGAACTACGCCGACAACGCCGTCGGCTGACCGGGCCCGCCGTCGCCGGGAGTCCACTGAGGACAGTGGGCGACCGGAAGAGATCAGCTCGTGCGGCGGCGGTAGGCGCGGGTCTTGGTGCGGTTGCCGCACGCCTCCATCGTGCACCAGCGGCCGCCGCCGTTGCGGGAGGTGTCGTGGAACGCCCAGCGGCAGTCCTCCGCCGCGCACAGCTTCAGGCGGTGCCAGCCACCGCTCGCCACGTTCACCGCCACCGTCTCGAGGATGGGGTCGAGGCCGGGTACGCCGCTGTCGGCGGTGACGCGCAGCCCGCCGGCCGGGTCCGGCGCCAGGCGCAGGGGAAATTCGGCGAGGGCCCGCGCGGCGCCGTCGGTGAGCGCTTCCCGCAGCGCGGTCCGCAAGGCGACGGCGGCGGCCAGGTCGGCCGGGCGCAGCCGCTGCCCCTCGGCGACCAGATCGTGCTCCTCGAGCCACTCGTAGAGCGCTTCGACCGAGGTCAGCCGGTCGGCGGCAACGCGCTTCTCGCCGTGCCAGCGGAAGGTCCGCTGGTCGAGCGTGTTGAGGAACTGCTCGACCAGGGTCAGATCCGCCACCGCGATGTTCACGACACCACTGTAACCCCATACCGGTGTTGACGGTCACCGACACCGACTATAGCCTTTGCCGGTGTCGACAACCGAGAAGACCTCCACGGCGACCGCCGACCCATTCACCCCCCGGACGACGCCGGCGGCCATCGAGGACCTGCGTGCGCGGATCCGGGCGACCCGCTGGCCCGACGCCCCCGAAGACGCCGGGTGGGCACTCGGCACCGACGTCGCCTACCTCCGCGAGCTGGCCGCGTACTGGGCCGACGAGTTCGACTGGCCGGCGCAGGAGGCCGCACTCGGCAGGCTCCCCCGCTTCCACGCGCCGGTGGGCGGCCTCGGGATCCACTACGTGCACGCGAAAGCCGCGGCCGGACCCGCGTTTCCGCTGGTCCTCAGCCACGGCTGGCCGGACTCGTTCTGGCGCTACTCGAAGGTCGTCCCGCTGCTGACCGATCCCGGCGCGCACGGCGCCGACCCCGCCGACGCGTTCGACGTCGTGGTGCCGGACATGCCGGGCTACGGCTATTCGGACCGGCCGGCCGCACCCCTCGACTCGGTCGCCGTCGCCGGGCTGTGGGCCGAGCTGATGGGCGATCTCGGGTACGCGCGGTTCGGCGCGGCGGGCGGCGACGTCGGCAGCCAGGTGAGCCGCTTCCTCGCGCTCGACCACCCCGAGCGGGTGGTGGCGGTCCACCGGACCGACCCGGGCCTGCCGGTCTTCACCGGCGACCCGGCGGACCTCACGCCGGCGGAACGGACCTGGCTGGCCGCCTGGCCGGCCTGGAGCGGGACCGAGGGCGCCTTCGCGGCGATGCACCGCACGAAGCCGCAGACCGCGGCCTTCGGGCTGACCGACTCGCCGGTCGGGCTGGCCGCGTGGATCGTCGAGAAGATGCGGGCGTGGAGCGACTGCGGCGGCGACGTCGAACGTAGCTTCACGAAGGACGAGATCCTCACCAACGTGACGCTCTACTGGTTCACCGCGACGATCGGCTCGTCGATGCGGATGTACCGCGCGAACTCCGCGATCCCACCCGAGCGGCTCGCCCGGCGCGTCGAGGTGCCGTCCGGCTTTTCCTTGTTCCCCGGGGATTTCCTGACACCGCCGCGGGCGTGGCTCGAGCGCACGGCGAACGTCACACGCGTCACCGAGCCCGCGCGCGGTGGCCACTTCGCGCCGTTCGAGGAACCCGAGCTGTACGCGGCGGAACTGCGCGAGTTCTTCCGGCCCTTCCGGGCGACGCCGGTGCGCTGAGCCGCGCGGTGGGACGCCGGTGCCCGTAGACTTCGGGACGACTCTGCGGGGAAGGGGTGGCCCGGACGGTGCCGAAATCACGCGTGCGGGCGGCCGATCTGCTGCAGTCGCCGCTGATCCCGCCGGGCAGGCCCGTGCGGCGCGGGAGCCAGCTGCTCTTCGGGCTGGTGCTCTACGGGATCAGCGACGCGATGGTCGTGGCGGCCGGGCTCGGCGTCGAGCCGTGGGACGCGCTCGCCCAGGGGCTGACCCGCACGGTCGGGCTCAGCATCGGCGTCTGGACCAACCTGATCGGCGCCGCCGTGCTGCTGCTGTGGATCCCGCTGCGGCAGAAACCGGGGCTGGGCACGCTGTGCAACGTCCTGCTCGTCGGCACCTCGATGGACGTCACCCTCGCGCTCCTGCCGTCGTTCGACCACTTGTGGCTGCGCTGGGTCGTGCTGATCGCGGGCATCGTGCTCAACGGCTTCGCCACCGGCTGCTACATCGGCGCGCAGGCCGGCCCGGGGCCGCGCGACGGCCTGATGACCGGGCTCGCCCAGCGCGGGCACCCGATCTGGGCGGTGCGCTGGGGCATCGAGATCGCGGTGCTGGTGATCGGGTTCGCCCTCGGCGCCACCGTGGGCATCGGGACCGTGCTGTACGCCTGCACGATCGGGCCGCTGGCCCAGCTGTTCATGCCGCTGCTGGACATGGGGCGTGGCAAGGGAAAGCCGGGCTGACGGCTCAGCCGGCCGCGGCCAGGTGCGATCGGCGGTCGGCCGCCAGCCGGGCCGCGACGCCGAACTCGCGGAAGAGCGCGGCGGAGACCGGGTCCGTGCCCGCGTACCACTCCGGGTGCCACTGCACGGCGAGGCAGAACGAGCCCGTCGTGGCCGAGACGGCCTCGATCACGCCGTCGGCCGACACCGCTTCCACCCGCAGGTCCGGGGCGACCCGGTCGATGGCCTGGTGGTGCAGCGAGTTGACCGAGACGGCCGAGGTGCCCAGCAGCCGCCGCAGCACCCCGCCTTCGCGCAGGCGGATCTCGTGGGCGGGCAGGTACTGCCGGTCCCGGGGCTGCGAGAGGTCCTCGCGGTGCCCGTCGTGGGGCAGGTCGCGCAGGGTGCCGCCCAGGGCGACGTTGAGCTCCTGCAGCCCGCGGCAGACCCCCAGCACCGGCAGCCGTGCCCGCAACGCGGCGGGCAGCACCCGCAACGCGAGCTCGTCGCGGGCCGGGTCCGCCGGGGCGAGCCGGGGGGTGCCGCCGTAGCGGGCGGGCTGGACGTCGGTCTGGTGGCCGCCGAACACGACGCCGTCGAACCGGCCGAGCAGCTCCGCCAGGTACGGCGCGGGGCCGCCGACGACGGCCACCGCGCAGCCGGAAACCCGTTCCAGGGCCCGGACGTAGACCTCGCGCACCGCGATGTGCGACACGTCGTCGACCGGTTCGGCCGACGCGGCGAGCGCGATCAGCGGGCGGCTCACCGGGCCTGCTCCAGCGCCTGGGTGAGGTCTTCGAGCAGGTCGTCGGGGTGCTCCAGGCCCAGGGACAGCCGGACCGAGCCCGGGGTCACGCCCGCCGCGAGCTGGTCGGCCACGGGCAGCTGGGCGTGGGTGGTGGACGCCGGGTGCGTGGCCAGGGACCGGACGTCGCCGATGTTGGTCACGTGCGCGAAGAGGCGGAGGGCTTCGATGAACCGGCTGCCCGCCTCCTGCCCGCCGGTGAGCTCGAACTGCACCAGCGGGCCGCCGTTGCCGCCGAGGTAGCGCTTGAGCAGGTCCGCCTGCTCCCCGCCGGCCAGGCTCGGGTGGCGGACCGAGGCCACCGCCGGGTGCGCGGCGAGGAACCGGGCCACCGCGGCCGCGTTGTCCCCGTGCGCCCGCATCCGCAGCGGCAGCGTCTCGATGCCCTGGATGAGCAGGAAGGCGTTGAACGGGCTCAGGCACGGCCCGAGGTCGCGCAGCAGCGTTTCCCGCGCCTTGAGCAGGTACGGGCTGCGGCCCAGCGCGCCTTCGAGCCCGGCACCGGCTTCGGTCCACACCTCGCCACCGTGGGCGGCGTCGGGCTCGGTGAGCAGCGGGTGCCGCGCGGCGTGGCGGGTCCAGTCGAAGGTGCCGCCGTCCACGATGAGCCCGCCCAGGGCGCTGCCGTGCCCGCCGATGTACTTCGTCGCCGAGTACACCAGGATGTTCGCGCCGAACTTCAGCGGGTTGCAGACCATCGGGAGCAGGGTGTTGTCCAGCACCAGCGGCACCCCGGCCTGGTCCGCGAGCCCGGCGACGTCCTCGATGGGGAAGATGCGCAGCTTGGGGTTGGGCAGGGTTTCACCGAAGTAGCACCGGGTGCGCTCGTCGGTGGCGGCGGCGAAGTTCTTCGGGTCCTCCGGGCTGACGAACCGGGTCTCGATGCCGAACCGGGCGAAGGTGTTGGCCAGCAGGTTCCACGTGCCGCCGTAGAGCTCGTCGGAGCTGACGATGTTGTCGCCGGCCTGGCACAGGTTGAGCAGCGCGACGGTGGTCGCGGCCTGGCCGGACGAGACGGCCAGTGCCGCCGGGGCGCCGTCGACCGCGGCGATCCGCGCCTCGAGGACGTCGCACGTCGGGTTGTTGAGGCGGGTGTAGGCGTGGCCGTCCTCGCTGAGGTCGAAGATGCCCGCGGCGGCCCCGGTGCCGGGCAGCTCGTAGGCCGCGGTCTGGAAGATGGGCGTGACCACCGGCGCGGTCGGGCCGGTGCGCAGCTCGGCGCCGGCGTGCAGCACCGCGGACTCGGGCCGCCGGTACTGCTTCGGCGTGCTGGCGGCTCTGTCACCGACCGGCATGGGCGTGCTCCCTCGGCTGCTCGGACATGGACGTGACGATCGCGGTGACGGCGCTGGGCTGGCCCTGCGGCCCGCGGGTGAACAGACCGCCCAGCACGGCGTCGACCGCGGCGTACTCCGGATCGGCCAGCCGCACCCGCCGCGCCTTGCCGAGGTTCCAGAACGGCGTGCGCGGGTCGAGGTGGTGTTCCAGGTGGTAGTTGTCGTTGTGGATGCCGGTGAGGAACTTCTCCCAGCCGCGGCTCTTGCGGTTGCGGGTCATGTGCAGGTCGACCCGGGAGTCCCGGACGAGCGGGGTGTGCTCGGACAGCTCGATGTACCAGCCCAGGATCTGGAAGCTCGTCAGGTAGGGCACGAACCAGAACAGCAGCAGCTCCATCGTCCAGCCCTGTGACCAGCACACGCCGGCGACCACGGCCCAGAACGCCCAGAACCCGACGCGGTCGAGCGCCCGCTTGCGGGGCTGGACCGGCGACGCCTCTTGGGAGCGGCCCGCCCGCAGCACCCGGTACCGGTTGCGCACCAGGTACCGCAGGTAGGCCCAGGTCTGCGTGCCGAACAGCGGCATCAGCACCACCCGCCGGACGTAGGCCCGCGGCGACGCGGCCCGGTAGGCCCCCTGCTCGATGAAGAACCGCAGATCCGGGTCCTGGTCCGGATCGCCCAGCCGCGGGTGGTGGGTGAACACGTGCGAAACCTTGTAGGCGTAGTGCTGCTGGAAGATCGGGTACGCCGTGAGCACGGTGCCGAGCAGCATCCGCACCCGGTGGTCGGCCGCGCCGACGCCGTGGGCGCAGTCGTGCAGGATCGTGGACAGCCCCCGCTGGCGGGCGCCGATGACCAGCGCCGCCAGCGGGTAGCACCACCACGACACCGCGACGCAGAGCCACACGCACGCCGCGATCCAGCAGGCGTCCTCCAGCCACGCCAGTCCGGCGTGCCAGTTGTCGCTGCGGTTGAGGGGTTTCAGCTCCGCCCGGACTTCACCGGGGAAGCGGTGCGACCGATAGCGCTTTCCGTCGTAGGCCCATTCGGTGTCCGACACGCGTTTCTCCCTGGAGTCGTGATCAGACGAGGGCCGTCAGCGGCACGCCGATGAACGTCGGGTCGAAGCGGCTGACGCCGTCGAGCACCTCGTCGATCTTGGCCATCACGGCGTCCTCGAGCACGACGTCGACGGCCTTGAGGTTGTCCGTGAGCTGCTCGGGGCGCGAGGCACCGGTGATCGCGGAGGTGACGTTGGGGTTCTGCAGCACCCAGGCGAGGGCCAGCTGGGCCATCGTCAGGCCGAGCTCCTCGGCGACCGGGCGCAGCTCCTGCACCTTGCGGAGCACGTCGTCCTGCAGCCAGCGGACCATGTAGCCGCTGCCCTCGCCGTCGGTGGCGCGGGAGCCCTCGGGCGGGCGCTGACCGGGCAGGTACTTGCCGGTGAGCACGCCCTGGGCCATCGGCGACCAGACGAGCTGGCCCATGCCTTCGCGCTCGCAGGCCGGGATGACCTGGGCTTCGATGACGCGCCACAGCATCGAGTACTGCGTCTGGCTGCCGATCAGCGGGACCCGCAGCTCGCGGGCCAGCGCGGCGGCGCGGGTGATCTGGTCGGCGGTCCACTCCGAGACCCCGACGTAGAGGACCTTGCCCTGGCGCACCAGGTCGGCGAAGGCCAGCATGGTCTCCTCCAGTTCGACCGTGGGGTCGAACTGGTGGGCCTGGTAGAGGTCGAGGTAGTCGGTCCCGAGCCGGCGCAGCGAGCCGGTCGCGGACTCCATGATGTGCTTGCGGCCCAGGCCCTGGTCGTTGGGGCCGCCGGGGCCGGTCGGCCAGTACACCTTGGTGCAGATCTCCAGGCTTTCCCGGCGACGGCCCGCCAGCGCGCGGCCCAGCACCTCTTCGGCGCGGGTGTTCGCGTACATGTCGGCGGTGTCGAAAGTGGTGATACCGGCGTCGAGCGCCGCTTCGACGCATTTCTTCGCTTGTTCTTCCGCCACCTGCGATCCGTGGGTGATCCAATTGCCGTAGGCGATCCTGCTCAGGGAGAGGCCGCTGCGGCCCAGTCGTCGATGTTCCATGCCTGAAGACACTCCAAGGAAATTTCCACGTAGTCAACGTTTAGAACCGTGGAACAGGGTGCGGTTGATGGGGTCATAGAAACTATTGATGAGCCCATCAGCGGGGCCATGATCACATTTGCCCCGACCATTTCCCGGTGGGAGCGTGAGTCATCTACCGGGGGAAATCATCGGAATCGCCGCGGAGTCGCCGCGGCTGGAATCCGGTTCGAGGTCGGGAGAACAATGGTAGACAAGATCGTGACCGCCGCACGTGCGGCGACCGTGGCGGCCCCGCCGCTGGGCACCGAAGCGTACGACCGTTTCTGCACCGGGCTGGCCGCCCGGCTCACCTCGGCGTGGCCGCGGATCCGCGCGGAGAACGACGCCGACGTCGGCCGGGCTCAAGAGCAGGGCCTACCCGACGTGCTCGTCGACCGGCTCCGGCTGACCGAGGAGCACCTGGCGGACCTGGTGACCCTGACGTCGACGGTCGCCGGCGAGATGCGCGAGCTGACCCACCGCCCGCCGGGCACCCCGATCGGCGACTGGGGCACGCGTCGCCGCGTGCCGCGGCCGCTGGGCGTGGTGCTGATGATCTTCGAGGCCCGCCCGACCGTCACCGTCGAGGGCGCGCTGCTCAACGTCGCGGCCGGCAACGCGGTGATCCTGCGCGGTGGCAAGGAGATCGCGCGGACCAACGCCGCGCTCGGTGCCGCCGTCACCGCCGCGCTGGAGGACGCGGACCTGCCCACGGGCCTGGTCACCGTGCTGGACGACCCCAGCCGCGCGCTGATGAAGGAACTGCTGCGCCGGCCCGACGAGATCGACGTGCTCATCCCCCGCGGCAGCCCCTCGCTCGTCGACTACTGCCACAACGCGGGCACCATCCCGGTGCTGGCCAGCGGCGGCGGGGTCAACCACCTCTACGTGCACTCGAGCGCCGAGCTGGACCAGGCGGTCGCGATCGCGCTGGACAGCAAGCTGCCCGCCCCGGCCGGCTGCACGTCCCTGGAGATCGCGCTGGTCGACCGGCCGGTGGCCGACGAGTTCGTGGCGGCGCTGCTCGACGGCGCCCGCCGCGACGGCCGGCCGCTGACCCTGCGGGTCGGTGAAGGGATCCGGCAGCCGGAGACGACCGGGCCGTGGCGGGCGGAAGCCCTCGGCGAGCACGACCTGGGCCGGGAGTTCCTCGACAGCACGATCGGTGTGGTGGCGGTGGACTCCCCGGACGAAGCCGTCGAGTTCATCCAGCGGTACGGCTCCGGGCACAGCGAAGCGATCGCCGCCACCGACCCGGAGGTCACCGGCGAGTTCACCGACCGGGTGGACGCGGCCACCATCGTCGTCAACGGGTCCCTGCGGCTCAACGACGGTCCCACGCTGGAGCTGGGCTCGGAGATCGCGATCAGCACCAGCAGGCTGCACGCCCGCGGGCCGATCACCTTGGCCGCGCTGGTGAACTACAGCTGGGTGGTCGAGGCCAACGGCCGGCTGCGCGAGGCGAACTGATGACCGCCCCCGCGAAGCCGCCCCTGCTGCTCCCGCTGAGCCGGCGGCCGCAGGCCTCGCAGGCGGTGCTCGTGCACCCCGGCGGTGGCGGCCTGAGCCCGTACACCCCGCTGGCCGTGCGGCTGGCCCGCCGCGGCGGGGTGAGCGGGATCCGCGCCAGCGGCCTGTTCGAAGGCGAGCTGCCCGATGAGGACGTCGACGCGATGGCGCGGCGGTACCTGCGGCTGCTGGACACCCTGCCGCGGCGCCCGGAACTGCTGGTGGGCTGGTCCATGGGCGGCGTCCTCGCCTGGGAGCTGGGCGCACGGCTCGCCGAGACCGGCCCGGCCCCCGCCGTGGTGATGATCGACAGCTTCACCCGCCGGGACGAGTTCGGCACCGCGACCCAGCGCGACGACGTCGTCGAGCGGATCATGCGCTCGGTCCACGCCAAGGTCGCACCCCGCGACCAGCCGTCGGCCGAAACCACCGCCCACGCCCACGTCACCGCGTCGGGCCGGCACCGGGTGACCAGCGCCCACCCCGGCCCCGCGCTGCTGATGGCGTGCGACGGGCCGAACCGCCGCACCCAGATCGAGAACTGGACCCGGCTGTCCGGGCGGCTGCGCGTGCGCGAACTGCACTGCGGTCACTTCGACGTGTTCGGCCGGAAAGCACTGCCCGCTGTGCTGGGCCACCTCGACGAGTTCCTCGCCCGGAACGACGCCGACCTGGCCCGCACGGCCTGAACTTCCCCGCGCAAGAAGAACGACGAACCGATCCCCGAATGCCTGGGAGGGCAAAGATGACAACCGGACCAGACCACACGACGGTCTCCGACTCGGTCAAGCGCGTGGTGATCGCCGAATCCCGGCTTTCACTGGCGCCGGAGGAGATCCAGGACAACGAGCCGCTCAGCGGCGACCTGCTGCGCATCAACTCGATGGGTTTCGTCGGCATGCTGGTGCAGCTGGAGGACACCCTCGACGTGACACTGCCCGACGACCTGTTCGTCGGCCGCACCTTCAAGACGGTCAACGACCTCGTCGAGGTCGTCGCCGAAGGCGCCCGCGAGACGGAGGTGCAGCGATGAGCACCGTCGCGATGCCGACCAGCTGGCGCAGCGTGCTGCCGCACCTGGACGAGCCGCTGCCGCCCGACCGCAGCCCGGAGGCGACCGCCGGCAGCTCGGACGCCGGGGTCTCGGTGAACCTGCCGTTCGCGCTGGTGCGCCAGTCCGCACCGGGCCGCGAGTTCTGGGACATCCCCGCCGAGGTGCTCGACGCCTACCGCACCTTCCGGCCCACCCAGCTGTGGCGGGCCCGCCGGTTCGAGGAGGCCGTCGGCGCGCGGGTGCCGATCTACGTCAAGTACGAGGGCGGCAACATCTCCGGCAGCCACAAGCTGAACACCGCGCTCGCGCAGGCCTACTACTACGCCAAGGCCGGCGTGAAGGAACTGGTCACCGGGACCGGGGCCGGGCAGTGGGGCACCGCGCTCGCCGCCGCCTGCTCGATCTTCGGGTTGCGCTGCCGGGTGTTCATGGTGGGCACGAGCCTGCAGAAGAAGCCCTACCGGGGCACGCTGATGCGGACCCTCGGCGCCACCGTGCACGCCAGCCCGAGCGACCTGACCGAGGTCGCCGCCCGCGCCGGCGGCGGGTTCAACAGCCTCGCGCTGGCCATCGGCGAAGCCGTCGAATACGCCGGGCGCACCGAAGGGGCCGCGTTCTGCATCGGCAGCGGCGAGACCTACAGCATCCTGCACCAGTCCGTGATCGGGCTGGAGGCCATCGAGCAGCTCGCCGAGCTGGAGGCCGAAGTGGACAGTGTCGTCGGCTGCGTCGGCGCCGGCTCGAACTTCGGCGGGCTCGCCCTGCCGTTCTTCGCCGAGGCCGCCGCGACCGGGGCGGAGTGCCCGCGGCTGGTCGCCGCGGAGTCCAGCACCACCCCGAAGCTCACCCGCGGCGTCTACGCCTACGACAAGACCGACGCCACCGGGGTCAGCCCGATGGAGGCGATGTACACGATCGGCAGCTCCTACCCGATCCCGGACTCGCACTCGGCCGGCCTGCGCTTCCACGGCGCGGCGAAGGTCCTGTCCGCGATGCGGCACCAGGACCAGATCACCGCCAGGGCCGTCGGCCAGGTCGAAGCGCTGGAGGCCGGTCAGGTCTTCACCCGCACGGAGATGGTGCTCCCCGCACCGGAGTCCGGGCACGCGCTGGCCGTCGCCGCGCGCCTGGCCTCGGGCCGCGACGACGAGGACCGGCCCACCCGCGGCGTGGTCGCCTGCGTGAGCGGGCACGGCTACCTCGACCTGTCCGCCTACCAGCAGCTGATGGACGGCGAGCTCAGCAACGAGCCGCCCGTGGAGCAGTCGCTCCTGGCGGCGATGGACCAGCTGCAGCCGGTCCAGGGACTCGCGATCGCCGGGAGTGGTCATGCCGTCTGAGCCGCTGGACCACCGCCTCTTCGACTGCGTCCAGGTGAACCTGGCCGAGCTCGCCGACCGCCTCCACGGCGACGGCACGCACCTCGCGCTGGGCCGGGTCCTGCGCTTCTGGCCCCGGCCGGGCGCGGACGGCCTGCCCACCGTCGAGCCGCGGGTCGACGCGCACGTGACCGAATCCGCCACCCTGCTGGGAATGCGCGTCACCCGGCGCGAGCGGGTCGACGGCGCGGACGGCCTCGCACCGGGCCCCGGCTGTTACGTCGTGGCCGACGCCTACCACCTGCCCTGGGTGCCCTACTTCCACGAGCAGCACCTGGAGCACAGCTTCCTGGTCGAGCCGGCCGACGACGGCGTCACCGTCGTGGACGGCTACCACAACGACACCCAGTGGGGCGCGGCCCGGCCGGGCCGCTGGACGCTCGGCCACGCGGAGTTCGCCGAAGCGCTCCCCGAGGGCGCGCTGACCTTCGACCTCGTCGCCGACGGCTCCGCCACCGAGCGCACGCCGCTGGTGGAACTGGCCGACGCCGGCTCGTTCGTGGCGACCTACGCCGATCACCCCGACCGGGTCCGGGCGCTGCGGGGCCTGACGTTGCAGACGTGGCTGCTCACCCGCAGCCGCCGCCTGCACGCCGCGGCCATGGAGCTGGACACCGAC
This sequence comes from Amycolatopsis sp. NBC_01307, assembly GCF_035975215.1. Taxonomy (NCBI): domain Bacteria; kingdom Bacillati; phylum Actinomycetota; class Actinomycetes; order Pseudonocardiales; family Pseudonocardiaceae; genus Amycolatopsis; species Amycolatopsis sp. NBC_01307. The sequence continues at coordinate 4,413,973 of NZ_CP108403.1, forward strand.
GCGGTGCGGGCGCACCTGGCGGAGTGGGACGCGCTGGCCAAGCAGGTCTACCTGGCGAGCCGCCGGGTGTCCGCGGGCCGGGAGGAGCCGCGGGCGCTGTTCCCGCGCCTCGCCGAGTGCCTCGCCGCGGACCACACCGCGTTCGGCGGCATCGTCGAGATCACCGCGACGTCCACAGTGGACACCGCCGAGGTCCCGGTGCAGGTCCGCGAGTCCGTCACCTCGGTGATCGGGACCGTGCTGGGCACCGAACCCCCCGCCGGCGCCGGCGCGCTCGGCGAGATCCCCGGCTTCAGCTCGTTCCGGATGATGGAGATCGTCGAGCGGATCGAAAGCGACCTCGGCGTCGAGTTCGCCGCCGAGGACCTGGTCCCGGAGAAACTCACCCACGTCGACGGCCTCTGCCGCGCCGTCCTGGCCGCAGGAGGAACACGATGACCTACTCCCCTCGAGTGCTCCACGAACTGCTCGACCACGCCGCCCGGCAGTGGCCGAACCGCACCGCGCTGACCTGCCGGGGCGAGTCGACGACCTACGCCGAGCTCGCCGCCGCCGCGCAGCGCGTCGCCGCGTCGCTGGCCGACCGGGGCGCCCGCCGCGGCGACCGGCTGCTGATCAACGCCCCGGCGAGCACCCTGCTGCCCGCTGTGGTCTTCGGCGCCGCCCGCGCCGGGGTCGCGTTTTCCCTGCTGCACGAACAGGTCCGCGGCAGCAGCCTCGACCACGTGCTCGCGGACTCCGAGCCGGTGCTGATGGTGACCGGCGACGACGAGGTGCGGCGCTCGGCCGCCGCGGCCGGTGTCCCCGCCGTCTCGGTGGAGGACCTCGCCGCCGGCCCCGGTCACGACGTCGAGCTGCCCGCTCCCCCGCTGCCGGTGGACGTCGTGTGCCTGATCTACACCTCGGGCACGACCTCGCTGCCCAAGGCCGTCGTCAGCACCCACCAGCAGCTGCTCTTCGCCGTCGGGGCGATCACCTCGGTGCTGGAGTACCGCAGCGACGACGTCGTCTACAGCCCGCTGCCGCTGTCCTTCGACTACGGGCTCTACCAGGTGTTCCTGTCCGTCACGGCGGGCTCGAACCTGACGCTGGGCGCGCCCACCGAGGTGGGGCCGTCGCTGGTCGGCAACCTGGTGCGCGCCGGCGCGACCGTGCTGCCCGCCGTCCCGGCCGTCGCCGAGGCGCTGAGCGCGCTGCTGCGGCGCCGTCCGACGCCCGCCCCCGCCCTGCGGCTGCTCACCAACACCGGTGCGGCGATGCCCACCGGCACGCTGGAAGGCCTGCGTGCAGCCATTCCCGGCCTGCGCGTGCAGCTGATGTTCGGGCTGACCGAGTGCAAGCGCGCCACCATCATGCCGGTGGACGGCGACCTGGACCGGCCTGGTTCCAGCGGCCGGGCCCTGCCCGGCACGGAGGTCTTCGTCATCGACGACGCCGGCGAGCGGCTGCCCGCCGGCGAGGTCGGCGAGATCGTGGTGCGCGGCCCGAACGTGATGGCCGGGTACTGGCGCCGTCCGGAGCTCACCGAGCAGAAGTTCCCGCGCGTGGACGGGCTGTTCCCGGAACTGCGCACCGGCGACTACGGCCGGCTCGACGACGAGGGCTACCTCTACTTCGACGGCCGCCGCGACGACATCTACAAGGAGCGCGGGTTCCGCGTCAGCGCGACCGAGGTCGAGGCCGCCGCCCGCCGCGTGCCCGGCGTCCGCGAAGCCGCGGTGCTGGTCCCGAAGGACACCCGCCCGGCCTGGCTGTTCGTCACCGGCGACCTGGCCGCCGACGGCGTGCTCGACGCGATGCGCACCCGGATCGAGGAGTTCAAGATCCCGGCGACCTGCCGCCTGGTGGACACGCTTCCCCTGACCGGCAACGGAAAGGTCGACCGCAAGGCGCTCGCTTCGATCGCGGAGGAGGTGTCCAGTGGAGCTGCTCGCTGAGCATCCCTCCCCGCTCGCGGACCTGCCCGGCGAGCTCGCCGCGCTGCCGACCCCCGCCTACGTCTACGACCTGGCCGAGGTCCGCCGCAACCACCGGCGCCTCGACGAGGCCCTGCCCGCAGGCACCGGGCTGCTGTACTCGCTGAAGGCCAACCCGCACCCGGACGTCCTGGCCACGCTGCGCGAGGCCGGCGCCCGCCCGGAGGTCTGCTCCTCCGGCGAGCTGCGGGCCGCGCTCGAGGCCGGCTGGGCGGGCGAGCAGGTACTCTACACCGGCCCGGCCAAGCGGGACGCCGAGATCACGGCCGCGCTGCGGGCCGGGGTGCGGGAGTTCTCCGTGGACTCGCCGTACGCCATCACCCAGCTCGACCGGCTCGCCGGCGAGGCCGGCGTCCACGCCCGCTACCTGCTGCGCGTCAACGACGACCAGCCGGTGCCGGGCCAGGGCCTGGCGATGACCGGCGTGCCGTCGCAGTTCGGCGCCGACACCGGCTGGATCCTCGCCGAGCCCGCCCGCTTCGCCGGGGGCGCGCACGCCGAGGCGTCCGGGCTGCACCTCTACATGGGCACCAACCTCACCCAGGTCGACGACCTGCTCGGGCAGTTCGGCCGCGCGCTGGACACCGCCGCGCGGCTGCAGGAAGCCTTGGCATCACACGGGGTCCGCTTCCGGACCCTCGACCTCGGCGGTGGTTTCGGTGCCCCGTTCGCGAAGGAAGGCACCGCGGGCGAGCTGCCCGGCCTGCGCGAAGGGCTCGAAGCGCTGCTCGGCGAGAAGGTGCCGGGCTGGCGCGAGCAGGGCCCGGAGGTCGTGTTCGAGTCCGGCCGGTACCTGGTCGGCACCGCGGGCACCCTCGTCACGGCCGTGCTGGACGTCAAACGCTCGCAGGGCAAGGACATCGTCGTGCTGGAGTCCGGCATCAACCACCTCGGCGGCATGTCGGGGATGCGGCGGCTGCCGCCGCTCAACCCCCACCTGCTCGGCCCGGCCGGCCCGCCCGCGCTGGACGCGCTCGTCGCCGGCCCGCTGTGCACGCCGCTGGACACCTGGACCCGCAACGGGAAGCTGCCCGAACTGAGCCCCGGCGACCTGGTGGCGGTGCCGAACGTCGGCGCCTACGGGCTGTACGCCAGCCTGATCGCCTTCCTGGGCCACCCCCTGCCGGCGGAGGTCGTCGTCGACGGCGACCGCCCCGGAACCCCCGCGCGGACCTCGCGTGTGGAACTGGTCAGGACCACCACGGTCACTGACCCCGCTTCGGCGGACCCGAAATGAGGAGCGAACCGATGGACCCCCGCATGACCGAACTGCTGACCCCGTTCCTGAAGTTCCTCAACGGCCGCGAGCTCGGCCCGGACGACTCGCTGCGCGAGTGCGGGCTGGACTCGATGCAGTCGATCAACGTGCTGTTCGAGATCGAGGACGTGTTCGGCATCTCGCTGCCGGACGAGGACATCACCGACGCCACCTTCGCCACCCCGGCCACGCTGTGGACCGCGGTCAACGCTCAGCTGGAGCACCAGGGGGTCTCGTCATGACCACCGCTCCCCTCGCCGAGCTCGTGGGGCGCGTGACCAAGGTCGCCGCCGAACACGTCCGCGAGACCGACGACGACGCCGCGTTCCCGGTGCAGGCGCTCGACGAGCTGCGTGCCACCGGCCTGCTGGGCCTGCTCGTGCCCGCCGAGGAGGGCGGGCTCGGCGGATCGCTGGCCGACATGCTCGAGACCAGCGTCGAGCTGGGCCGGGTGGACATGTCCCTGGCGATGATCTTCGCCATGCACTGCCAGCAGGTCGCCGCCGTGCTCGCACACGCCGACGGCAAGCTGCGCGCGGAGCTGGTGCCCGAGATCGCCGCGGGCCGGCTCTACATCGCCTCGGTCACCACCGAGGCGGGCAAGGGCGGGCACCTGCTGACCGCCGAGTCCGCCGCGGCCTGGCGCGACGGCGAGCTGCTCGTCGACCGCTTCGCCCCGATCGTCACCGGGGGCCGGCACGCCGACGGGTTCCTGATCACGATGCGGTCGCCGGACTCCGAGGCGGACAACCAGGTTTCGCTGGTCTACGCCGCCCGCTCGCAGGTGGAGATCGAGCCGGCCGGCGGCTGGAACCCGCTGGGCATGCGGGCCAGCGACAGCGGCGCCCTGAAGCTGCGCGGGCGGCTGCCCGCCCACCAGGTCGTCGGCCGGCACGGCGACTTCCACACGATCGTCACCACCGTGTTCGGGCCGCTGGCCCACCTCGGCTGGGCGTCGTGCTGGCTGGGCACGGCGGCCGGGGCGCTGTCCCGGGTGATCGGCTCGCTGCGCGGCAGCCGCGGGAAGACCGACCTGAGCTCGGAGCTGCTGATGACGCGGCTGTCGCGGTCGCGCCAGCGGCTGGACACCGTGCACGCGCTGATCGACCACGCCCGCGAGGTCGTCGAGACCACCGCGGACCTCAGCGTGCCGAAGGTGCAGCTGCTGATCAACGCCGTGAAGATCACCGCCGCCGAGGAGTGCTACCGCGCCGTCGACGAGCTGGTCGACGCCGTCGGGATGCGCCACGGTTACCTGCGCGACTCCCCGACGCGGCTGGAGCAGTCGCTGCGGGACCTGCGCTCGGCGGTGCTGAACTACAGCAACGACCGGCTGCACCTCGCCGACGGCCGGCTCACCCTCCTCGACCAGGAGGTGCGTTTTGCCTGAGTCAGCGCTGCTGGACTCGCGCGTGCGCGCCGGTCCCGCCCCGGACGCGGCGGAAACACTGTCCACTGTGGAATCCGACGCCCCCGCCGCCGAGGTGTGGCGGGCGCTCGGGTCCGCCGGCGTGCTGCGGGCGCAGTACCGCCGGCGCACCCCGACCGGCCTGGTCGCCGACCCGGACCGGCTCGGCGCCACCCTGCGCGCGGTCGACGCCCGCGGGGACAACGGCATCACGCTGAGCGTGCTGGTGCAGTCGGCGAGCGCGTTGCCGATCCTGGCCGCCGGGACCGGGCCGGCCGAGGCCGCGTTCGACCGGGTCGCCGACGGCGACTGCGAGGTCGCGCTGGCCGCCACGGACGCCGCGGCGGCCGGGTCCGACCTCACCGGGCTGGGCACGGAGATCGAGGTCGACGGAGACACCGTCCGGCTCGAGGGCGCGAAGCGGTGGGTGACCACGGCGACGCGCGCCGCGTACTTCCTGGTGCTGGCCCGGCACCGGCCCGGACGGCACTTCACGTCCTTCACCTGGGTCCTGGTCCCGGCCGACACGGCCGGGGTGCGGGTCACGCCCGCGACGACGTCCCTGCTCCCGGGCTCGGGCACCGGGCACGTCGAGTTCTCCGGGGTCCGCCTGCCCGCGTCGGCCGTGCTCGGCCGGACCGGCCGCGGGCTGGCCCTGTTCGCCCGGCACATGGGCACCGAGCGCCTCGCCGGCGCCCAGTGGGCCACCGCGCTCACCAGCCGCGTGCTGGCCGACACCCGGACCGCGCTGACCGAGCGGGAGATCGACGGCCGCGCGCTGTGGGACCACGACTCGGTCCGCCAGGAGTTCGCGCGCTGCCTGGTGCGGGTGCGCGAACTGCGCGCCCTGTACGAAGCCCTGGGCGAACGGGTCGTGGAGGAACACGACACGACGAGCGCGGCCATGCTGAAGGCCGCGATCGGGATCACCCCCGACGAGGTGCTCTCGCGCTGCGCGCGCTGGCGCGGCGCCGACGGGTTCGCCGACGACGGCCTGCAGCTCGTGCGGGCCGAGGCCGCGGTGTTCGGCATCGGCGGCGGGGTGACCGAGCTGATGCTCGGCGCGGTTGCCGACGGCGCCGGGACCCTGCTCGAGGAGCTGCGCGCGTGACCGCCGGAACGCGGGCCGACGCCGGCGATGGCCTGGACGTCACCGCCGACGGCGCCGAGATCTCGCCCGGGGTGTGGGTCGCCTCGGCCGCCCGTGCTGACCTCGGCGACACGCTCGCCCACGCGGGCGACCTCGCCGACGCCGGCACCCGGCCGCGCTGGCGCCGCGCGGAGTTCCTCGCCGGCCGGCACCTGCTGCGGCGCCTGCTGCGGCGGGTGCGGCCCGACCTGGCCGCGCTGCCGCTGCGCGCCGACCCAGCGGGCAAACCCCGGCTGGACGCCGGCGGCGCGCCGGACCTCGCGCTGCCCGGCATCACCATCTCCCACGACGGGGACCGGATCGCGGCGGCGGTGTGCGCGCACGGGGACGTGGGCGTGGACGTCCAGCTGCCCCCGGACCGGCTGACCGACTCGACCGTGCGCCGGTGCCTCGGCTCGCACGCACCGAAGGTCACCGCCCTGCCCCGCGCGTGGCGGGCCCGGGAGTTCGCCTGGGTGTGGACCGTGCAGGAAGCGTGCGTCAAGGCCGCGGGCACCGGCATGGCCGGACGGCCCTGGTCGATCGACGTCCCGCCCGGCGCGGTGTCCGGGCACTGGGGCGGGTTCGCCTGGCTGAGCCTGCGCACCCGATCGCCGGTGCCGCTCAGCTGCGCCTTCCACACCGCTCCGCACTGGTGATCCGGTGCGGAACCCGACCACGACGACGGAGGTCGACGTGCACCTCATCAACGCCCCGGACGTAGTGCCGGAACTCAGTTGCTACACCACCAACCTGGTGGCCTACCTCGAAGCCGACGACCCCGGCGTGAAGACCCGCCTGGCCCACGCCGTGCGGCTCGCGGTCCGGCTCGACGGCGGCAGCGGGGACCTCGTGTTCTCCCAGCACGCCCGCGTCGACGACAGCGCCACGCACGATCCGCTCGGTTACCGCGGGGCCCCGGACTGGGCGCTGGCCGCAGGCGACCTCGACGCGGAGCTCACCCGCTCGGGGCGGGTGCTGACCGTCGCCGACACCTTCCACCTGCCCTGGTCCCCCGCGCACGAGACCGCGCACTCGCCGCACTGGCTGCTGCTGCTCGGCCGGCGCGACGGGCACTGGCTGGTGGGTGACCACTTCTGCGCGTTGACCCCGCTCGGCGCCCAGGAACCGTTCCTCGGCTGGCTGGACGACGCCGCGCTGGAGCGCGCGTTGACGCCGCACGCCCCGTGGCCGGCGGAGATCGACAACCGCGACCGCCACGCGCTGGGCGCCGCCGTGGAGCCGGTGCTCGCGGACCGGTTCCGCTGGCTGGCCCGCTCCGCCGGCGAGGCGCCCGCCGCCCCGGCGGCGGAACCGGACGGCTGGACCTGCGTCCTGCCCGAGGTGCTCGGCCGCATCAGCGGGGTCCTCACCGAGGACGAGACCGCCGCCGCCCGCTACGGCGACGACCTGTGGGCGGCGAGCAGGCACTACACCTACCGGCTCGAAGTGCTCGCCGCGAACGGCGAGATCTGCGCGGAGGACGCCGCCGCGGCCGCGATGAGCTGGGGCGAGCTGCCCAAGGTCGTCCGGTTCGCCGCGGAGTCGGCCGCCAGGGGCCGGCCCCGCGCCGGTCTGCTGGAGCGGACGTTCGACGACCTGGTGCGCACCAACACGAAGACGACCGCCGGCCCGGCATCGGAGGCATGAGAACGATGAACACCCTTTACCACTGGTTCGAAAACTCGGCCGGGAAGCACGCCGACGCGCCCGCGCTCGAAGTCGGCGCGCGCACCCTGACCTACAGCGAGCTGGAAGAGCTCGCCGGGCACGTCGCGGCCGAGGCCGTCGCCGCGCTGGGGTCGGTGCCCGCCCGGATCGGCGTGCTGGCCGAGCGCAGCGTGCTCACCTACGCCGGCTACCTCGCCGCGCACCGGCTCGGCAGCACCGTCGTGCCGCTCAACCCCGCATTTCCCGCGCAGCGCAACCGGATGATCGCCGAGGCCGCCGGTCTCGACCTGGTCCTCACCGAGGGCCCCGCCGACCTCGGCGTGCCGGAGCTGGCCATGGCCGAGCCCACCGGCGGCGCCGCTGGCACCCCGCCGGCGTCCGCCACCGGGGACCTGGCCTACATCCTGTTCACCTCGGGCTCGACCGGGCGGCCGAAAGGCGTCCCGATCCGGCACCGCAACGTCTGCGCCTACCTCGAGCACGTCGTGCCGCGCTACGGCATGGAGCCGGGCAGCCGCGTCTCGCAGACCTTCGACCTGACCTTCGACCTGTCGGTGTTCGACATGTTCACCGCGTGGGGCGGCGGCGCGACGCTCGTCGTCCCCAGCCGCGAGGACCTGCTGGCGCCGGTGCGGTTCGTCGCGGAGAAGCGGCTCACCCACTGGTTCTCGGTGCCCTCGATGGTGTCCTACGCCCAGCGGCTGCGCAGCCTGCGGCCCGGGAGCATGCCGACGTTGCGCTGGAGCCTGTTCTGCGGGGAACCGCTGACCACGCACCAGGCCACCGCCTGGCAACGCGCCGCTCCCGGCGGTGTCGTGGAGAACCTCTACGGCCCCACGGAGCTGACCATCAGCTGCGCGGAGTACCGGCTGCCGGCCGACCCGGCGGACTGGCCGGAAACCGCCAACGGGACCGTGCCGATCGGGCGCCTCTACCCCAGCGTCAGCCACGTCGTGCTCGACGACCGGGGACGTCCGGCGGTGGAAGGGGAACTCTGCGCGCGCGGGCCCCAGCGGTTCCCCGGCTACCTCGACCCGGCCGCCAACGAAGGCCGTTTCTACCACTTCGGCCCGGGCGACGAGACCGCGCGGCCGCACGCCGCGGGTGACGAGCTCGACGACACCGCGTGGTACCGCACCGGTGACCGGGTGTCCTGGCAGGACGGTTCTCTCGTCCACTTGGGACGGTCGGACCAGCAGGTGAAGGTGCAGGGCTACCGGGTCGAGCTCGGCGAGATCGAGGCCGTGCTGCGGGACCAGGAGGCGGTGCGCGACGCGATCGTGCTCGCCCTGCCCGGCAGCGGCGGCACGACGGAGCTCGAAGCGGTGTGCACCGGCTCGGACCTGGACTCCGATCGGCTGCTCACCGCCGTCGCCGGCCGGCTGCCCGGGTACATGGTGCCCCGGCGGCTCACCGTGCTGGACACGCTGCCGCTCAACGTCAACGGCAAGATCGACCGCTCGGCCCTCACCAAGGAAGCGATCGGGCAGCGCGGATGACCACCACACCCCGGGAAGGGAAGACCATGCGCACCGCACACGTCACCCAGTCGCCGCTCCGCACCACCCGCCGGCCCACCGAAACCCGGCCGGTACCGGGCATGCCGGCCCAGGAGGCCGCGCCGCCTGGCGTTTCGGCTTCGGTGCCGGGAGATTCGGCACACGAGGTTTCGGCGCCGGGAGTTTCGACGCCGGTGACATCGGAGTCCGCGACGCACGGCCCGTCGGCGCAGGGCCCGCCCGCGCCGGACCTGGTGCCCGCGGAGGGATTCCGCCAGGCGATCGCGAAGCTGCCGACCGGGGTCACCGTGCTCACCACCGTCACCGGGGACTCCCCCGTCGGCTGCACGGCCAACGCCGTCATGTCGCTCTCGGCCGACACCCCGAGCGTCCTGGTGTCGCTGGGCAGCCACAGCCGGACCCTCGCGGCCATCCTCGACACGGGCTCGTTCGCCGTCAACACGCTGTCCTGGTCACAGCGGGCGCTGACCCGCAAGTTCGCCTCCGGCAGCCCGGCCGAACGGTTCGACGGCGTCCCGTGGCAGCCCGAGCGCCGGATCCCCGTGCTGTCCGCGGCGGGGGTGGCGCTGGTCTGCGAGGTGGGCGACACCGCGGCGCTGCTGGACCACACCGTGGTCGTCGGCAAGGTCGTCTGGCTGCGGCACACGAACGAAGCCCCGACAGTGCTCTACGGCCGCGAGCAATACCCGCTGGGAGCCTGAGGAAAAGAACAATCGCCCGGCTCGGCGGGCCGCCCCGCTGGGGGCGGCCCGCCGAGCCGGGCGAACCCTTGCCCCAGCTACCGCTTCTGCCGCGGCTCGTCGTGAGTGTTTAGTCGGGTTAGAACCCTACTTACCACTCACGACCCCACCCCGGCCCCAACTGCCGTGCTCTACAACCCAGCCTTGCCGTAAGCCGTGAATGCCACATTGAGGGACCTAGTGTCCCTCAATGTGGCATTCACGGACTTCGGTTGAGCGGGGGCGGCACTCCGTCGCGGAGGAGCGGAAGGAACGCACCCGGGCGCCTGGGCGGCAGGTGCGGTACCCGGGTCTGCCGTGGCTTGTCGTGAGTGTTTAGTCGGGTTCTAACCCTACTTACCACTCACGACCCCGGCCCGCGCCAGTCGCAGGGTGGCGAGACGAAGGCCCCGACAGGGGGCTGCGGAGAGCAGCATCCGTTCGGGGCCTGAAGACAGAAGGACCGGCTCGCCGGTCCGCCCTCAGAGGGCGGACCGGTGGGCCGGACGCGTTCCCGCGTCCGCGACCTGCTCGGCGGTCGCGCGGGCCGCCGCGTCGAGCAGGACCGAGAACCGGGGGTCGGTGCGGATCTCGCGGTGCCAGGCGACCTGTGTGAAGACCTGGAACGGCGCGGTCCACGGCACCTCGACCAGCCGGCCGTCGGCCAGCTCGGTGGCGACGCTGAGCCGGGGCAGCAGCGCGATGCCCAGCCCCGCGGTCAGCGCGTGCTTCACCGCGTCGATCGAGCCGAAGGACAGCGCCCGGATCCGGCTGTCGGCGGCACCGCTCAGCGTCCGCTCGAACAGGCGCTGGTAGCCGCTGTCCCGGTGCGCGCACAGCAGCGGGTACTTCGCCAGCCGCGAGGTCGGCACCGGCTCCCGGCCGAGCGGGCCGTCCGGGCCGGTGACCACCACGAGCGGCTCCGGGCACAGCAGGGTCGAATCGGCCTTCGGCGAGGACTTGCAGACGTCGATGAAGAACGCGCAGTCGACGTCGGAGTCGCCGATCCGGCTCCACGGGTCCTCTTCCATCGGCCGGATCTCCAGCGCCAGCTCGGGGTGCCGCCGGTACAGGTACTCGATGATCGGCACCAGCCGGTAGGAGGCGAGCCCGCTGTCGGCGCCGACGCTCAGCGCGTCCCCGGAAGCGGCGCCTTCGAGCACCGTCTCCTCCGCCATCTGGCTCAGCTTCACGATCTTGTGGGCGTAACGCCGGAACCGCTGACCGGCGGTGGTGAGCCGGATGAGCGCGCCGGTGCGGTGGAACAGATCGCAGGCGAGGTCGCGTTCAAGCTTCTTGATCCGGGCGGTGACCGTCGGCTGCGCCAGGCTCAGATCGCTGGCGGCCTTGGTGAAGCTCGACTGCTCGGCCACGTTGAGGAAAGTGGTGAGGGACGCGGTGTCCACAGGTCACCACCGATCCTGGCGAGCGGCGCGGGGGTCGATGCCCACGCCGCGGCGAATGGTCCCTTCGTCGATCGAGGCGGATTTTCGCGGCACGGCCTCTTCCCGCTCGTCGTGGTTCTGGTGAGAAGTGCTCGCCGTCAGATGCCGACGGCCTCTCCGGCCGGCCGTGGTGGCCGCCCTCCCGCAGTGGTGGAACTCGGTCCCGAACACGAAACCTCCTAGGTGCCGCCTACTCGCTGTCGGCACGAAACCCTTCACGACGAACGTCCCCCGATCGGCACCTTCGGCCCTTTCCGGCTCCGGGTGACCATTCGATTATTTCGTTCATGCCCTTGCCGAAAGTCCTTGCCAGGCGGCGGGGAACGGCCTTGGCCGACGCTCACCCGCTGGTTGACCCACTTCGGATACCACCCGTAAGTGGCTGGCAAACTGCCACTATCCGGCAGGGAAAACTGCTCGTTCTCACCCAACGTGGCCAGCTGAGAAATTGTCCTTCACCCCAAGAGAGCAACGTCGCTCCAGTTCCCGATTCGACCGCAGGCGGCCGGAGCAGTCCCTTTCCGACCAGCGGGTTTACGGACGCCCGGTGGTCGATCTTGCACTTTTAGGAATTGTTCGCACGAACGCGCCCGGCGACGACGGATCAGCCGAGCACCAGGCGCAGCAGAGCGCTCACGACGGCAGCACCGATCATCGCGGTCAGGATGGACCGCTTGGCGGCCAGCAGGGCCACTCCGACGCCGACGCCCGCCAGCGCGGTGAGCGTCCGCATCGAGGACACGTCACCCGAGGCCGGCCACAGCAAGGTGACCACCAGCCCGGCCATGAGAGCCGGAGTCGCGCAGGTCAGCGCGTTGCGCAGCCAGGCGGGCAGTTCCCGCCCACCGGCGGCCAGCGGCACCACGACCCGCAACGTGAGCGCGGTGACGCCGAGCGCCAGCACGATCACCCATTGGTACGTCATCGCCGCACCCCCAGAGCCGCCCCCGCCACGGCACCCGCCGCCCCGGCCACCAGCACCGGGATACCCGGCGGGGCCCAGGAGACCAGCGCGGCCGCGACGAGGACGCCGAGGACGGCCAGGACCCACGCGCGCGTGGTCTTCAGGTGCGAACGCAGCAGGCCGAGGAAGAACACCGGGTACGCGGCGTCCAGCCCCAGCCGTCCCGGATCGCCGATGGCGTCGCCGAGGACGGCGCCCAGCGCGGTCCCGGCGGTCCAGCCGCACAGGCACAACGAGCCGGCCACCCGCAGCGTGCGCAGGTCGTAGCGCCCCTCACCGCGGTGGGCGATCGCCCAGGAGCCATCGGTGATCAGCAGCGCCGTCCCGACCCGCGACCACGCGGACCCGGTCAGCGCCGGGGCGATCGTGGTGCCCATCAGCAGGTAACGCGCGTTGAGCGCGGCCGCCGCGCCGACCACGGCCCAGACCGAGCCGTGCTGGCCGATGACGGCGACGGCGCCGTACTGGGCGCTGCCGGAGAACACGAGCAGCGACATGGCCACCGGGGCCAGCACGCCCATCCCGACCGAGGCCGCGAGCGCGCCGAACGCCATGCCGTCCGCCAGATCGGCCGCGGCCACCGGCAGCACCGGGCGCACGACCCGGGCCGGGGAGCGGGGTTCAGTGGTGGTTTCGGTCACGACAGCTCATCTCCTCGGACTCGTCACGAGTTGACGTTACCAGCAAAGCCGAGTGTTGGTAACCCGAGCGGGTGACCGTACCGCCCCGCAAGACATCTCCGCCCTCACCTGTAACTCACACAGCGAAAATGCTGGTAACGTGCTTGCCATGGTTCCCCGTCCCGCCGCACCACCTCCGCTCGGCGTCGTCCAGCGCCTGGTCAACACCCGCGAGCTACTGGAGGACCGGGACGACCTGAGCACTCCGGCCGGCCTGGTGACGTGGGCGGATTCCGAAGGCCTGCCGTGCCCCGCCCGGCCGACGGAGGCGGACCTGACCCGCGTGCGCCGCCTCCGGGAAGCCCTGCGGCAGCTGCTGGGCGCCCCTGAAGGCGCACCGGCCGCGGTGAGCGCGTTGAACGGCGAACTGGCCCGCACCGGCACCCGCCCCCTCCTGCGGGTTGACCCACCCGGCGCGGAGTTCGTCGGCGACGACGCCACCGCCCTGGACACGGCGATCACCCGGGTGCTCGCCACCGTCGTGACCACCCGCTTGGACGGTTCCCTGCACCGGCTGAAGACCTGCGCCGCGGAGGACTGCCTGTGGGCCTTCTACGACCGCTCCCCCAACGCGGTCAGCCGCTGGTGCGAGACGTCGGTCTGCGGCGCCCGGCACAAGATGCGCGCCTACCGGGCCCGCCAGGCCGCGAGCACCTCGGGCCGAGCCCGCCCGATGTCGTGAGGGTGGACAAGACGCCCCGCCGATACCGCTTACGCCACCGGCAAACCGCTCCACGACCGGAGGTCCGGCGTTCACCGCAACCGGAATCCGCGACGCGCTGACGGCCTTTCCCGGACCGGGTCCGGGAAAGGCCGTCAGCAGGACCGGAAGTGCGACCGGCGAGAATTTCTCGCGCATTGTTCCCCTCCATCGGCTGCCCGCTCGCGGAACCGGCCCGGCTCGTCCGTTTTCGGCGATTCCCGGACACGCCCACGGCCGCAGAACACATATCGGACCGTCAGAAAATTTCCGTCAGCCACTCGAAGGAGTTACCGTGGACGTCACCTGGAGGGAGCGGAACCCATGACCCGTGTGACGCGCAGGAGGACTTTGCCGGCCCTGGTCGCCGTGGTGGCGCTGGCGGGCGCCATGGGCGCCGCTCCCGGGGCCACCGGCCTGACGCCCCGGCAGCTCGCCGGCCAGCGGGTGATCTACTCCTACCCCGGCCTCACGCCACCGGACGCGCTCCTGCAGCGCATCCGGGCCGGCGAAGCGGGCGGCGTCATCTTCTTCGGCGAGAACGTCCAGAGCAGCCAGCAGATCGCCGGGGTCGTGCGGCAGCTGCGCGCCGCGTCGGCGCAGAGCCCGGTGCCCCGGCCGCTGCTGCTGATGACCGACCAGGAGGGCGGCCAGGTGCGCCGGCTGCCCGGCGAGCCCGCCCTGTCGGAGAAGCAGGTCGGGCAGGCGGCCGATCCGGTGGCCGCCGCGACCGCCGCCGGCACCGGCGCGGGCCGCACCCTGACCGCGGCCGGGATGAACGTCAACCTGGCCCCGGTGCTCGACGTCTACCGCCAGGCCGGCGACTTCATCGACCGCTACGGCCGCTCCTACAGCAACGACCCGGCGGTCGCCGGGCGCCTCGGCGCCGCGGCCGTCACCGCGCAACAGGCCACCGGCGTCGCGGCGGCGGCCAAGCACTTCCCCGGTCTGGGTTCGGCCCCGGCGAGCGCGAACACCGACGTGGCGCCGGTGACGTTGACCGTGCCGTTGCCCGAGCTGCGCGCGAAGGACGAAGCGCCCTACCCGACGGCGATCCGGGCCGCGGTCGACCTCGTGATGCTGTCCTGGGCCGTCTACCCGGCACTCGACGCCGGACGCCCGGCCGGGCTGTCCCCGGTCGTCGTCCGGCAGGAACTGCGGCAGCGCACCGGCTTCTCCGGCGTCACCATCACCGACGCGCTGGAAGCCGGGGCCCTGAACGGCTACGGGACCACCGGCAACCGCGCGGTGCTGGCGGCCGGCGCGGGAACGGACCTGATCCTGGCCTCGGCCCGCGACGTCGCCCAGGGCGACAGCGCCGCCGACGCGCTGGCCGGCGCGCTGGGCAACGGCACCCTGCCGAGCGCGGACTTCACGGCCTCGGTCGACCGGATCTCCGCCCTGCGGAGCCGGTTGCCCTGACGCCGGCCATCACCGGACCGAGCGATCCCGGGCGGCCGGTCCGCGTGGCACCATGATCGTCATGGATGAGTTCGAGGTGGGCGAGACCGTCCGGATCACCGGCCGGACGATGACCGGGAACGTCGGCACGGTCGTCCACTTCGACGGCAAGCGCGACAAGTACCTGGTGCGTGTCGGCGCGGTCACCCAGAACTACTTCCCGGCGGCGGAGCTGGAGCGGTTCTCCGGCTAGCGTTCCCCGCTCGTCACACGCGGACCGCGCGTGACAACGGCCGATCTGCAATTTGCCGAATGCATATCGCCGCGATAAGCCTCGCCCGCACTCCGCTTCCGCGCGGAAAACGAATGCCGGACCAGGTCATCGGACAGGCGAACAAGTCACAAAGCCGCGCCGCCCTGACTCCCGGAAGAATTAATCAGATTGCTCCGAACGGGCGTACTCATCACCGCCGCGGACACATAACGTCACCTGCCTACGCAACGGACTGCCACTACGCGAAGCGAGCCTTCGCGCCCGGGCACGTCGATTGCCGCACTCGAACGTGATCGCCCGACAGGAGAACCCCTTTTCATGACGATCGACCTGGCGTTGAAAGAAGCGATGAGCATTCCCGGCGCCGTCGGCGCGACACTCGTCGACTACGAGAGCGGGATGTCGCTCGGCTCGGCGGGCGGTGGTGACTGGCTCGACCTGGACGTCGCCGCGGCCGGCAACACCGAGGTCGTCCGGGCGAAGCTGCGCGTGATGGCCTCCCTCGGGCTGGACGACGCCATCGAGGACATCCTCATCACGCTCCACCGCCAGTACCACGTGATCCGGCCGCTGTCGGCCCGCGGCAACTCGACGCTGTTCCTCTACCTCGTGCTGGACCGCGAACGCGCGAACCTCGCGCTCGCCCGGCACAGCCTCAAGCGCATCGAGATCAGCCTGTCCGTATGAGCGGTACCGACATCCACAGCCAGCACTTCAGAGCGCCGCTGCCGATCCGCAAACCGTCCACCGCGACCACGAGCCCGCCGGAACGGGCGGTCACGAGCCCGCCGCCCGACTCGGGCCGCACCCTCGAGGTGCTGCGCACGATCCGGGGTCAGGTCGACCAGGTGGCCGGGCTGCTCATGGCCACCCACGACGGCCTGGTCCTCGCCGACGACACCGACAGCGTCGAGCCCGACAGCGTGGCCGCCATGTCGGCGGCGGCCATCGGGCTCGCCGCGCAGTTCACCGCCCAGGCCGGCATCGGCGAATCACGCTCCGCGATGTTCGAGGGCAGCTCAGGTTACGTCTGCGTCTTCCCGGTCGAAACGTCGCTCCTGCTGGTCGTGTTCGGCCAGCCGGACATCACCATGGGGCTGTTCACCCTGGCCGCCAAGCAGGCGCTGACCCTGTTGCGGCACACCTCCCTGGCGCCGGCCGGGTCGCGCCCCGCCGGGCCGGCACCGGAGTAGGACCGGCTCAGGACCAGGCGATCTCGCCGCTCCGGGCGACGAACCGCCCGGAGCCGGCGCCGGGCTCCTCGGTGGCCAGGCCGACGATGGCGTCGGTGCCCTCGGTGACGGTCTGCGGGCCGCTGTGGCCGTTGAGGTCGGTCGCCGTGTAACCGGGATCGGCGGCGTTGACGCGGATGCCGGGAAACGCTTTCGCGTACTGCGTGGTCAGCATCGTGAGCGCCGCCTTCGAGGCGGTGTAGAGCGGGGCGACGACGCGGGACTCGGCGCGCGCCGGGTCGTGGGTGAGCGCGAGGGAGCCCATCCCGCTGCTGACGTTGATGATCACCGGGTCCGCCGACCGGCGCAGCAGCGGCAGGAACGCGCTGGTCGTGCGGACGACGCCGGCGAGGTTGACGTCGAAGACGCCGAGGGCGTCGGCGCCGGTCAGGCCGGTGGGGTCGCCGGCCGGGCCGTGGACGCCGGCGTTGTTGATCAGCACGTCGATCGCGCCCTCGTGCGCGGCGACGTCGGCGGCCGCGGCGGCGACGGACGCGTCGTCGGTCACGTCGATGAGCACGAACCGCGCGCCGACCGCGGCGGCGGCGCGCGCGCCCGCCTCCGGGTCGCGGGCGCCGGCCAGCACGGTGTGGCCGGCCTCGACGAGGCGGCGGGCGGTCTCGCGGCCGAGACCCTTGTTCGCTCCGGTGATGAAGGTGATCGTCATGCGGTCGATCCTCGGCCCGCTGCGGGCGGCCGGCCAGGGACGCCTCGACGGTAGGAACAGCCGTACCACCCTCGAAGCCGGGTCCGGCGGCCGTGCTCGGGGAAGATGGGAGCATGACCACGACACCCGGGACCGGGCTGGGCGCGATGATCCGCACCTGGCGGGATCGGCTGCCCCCGTCGGCCGCGGCGCTGCCGGTGGGCCGGGCCCGCCGCGCGGCCGGGCTGCGGCGTGAGGAGCTCGCCGACCTCGCCGGCCTGTCGGTCGACTACGTCGTGCGCCTGGAGCAGGGCCGGGCCACCACGCCGTCGGTGCAGGTGGTCGCCTCCCTCGCGCGGGCCCTGCAGCTCTCGACGCCCGAACGGGACCACCTGTACCGGCTCGCCGGTCTCACCCCGCCGGCCGGCGGCACGATCTCCGACCACATCCCGCCCGGCGTCCACCGCGTGCTCTCCCGGCTCGGCGACGTCGCGGTCGCGGTGTTCGCGGCCGACTGGCAGCTGGTCTGGTGGAACCGCGGCTGGGCCGCGCTGCTGGGTGACCCGTCGGCCGCGGAGCCCCGCCGGCGCAACTTCGCCCGCGATCGGTTCCCGCTCGGCGCGGGCCCCGCCTGCCTCGCCCAGTGGCCGGTGACCGAGCTCGACAGCGACACGACCGACCTCGCCGTCGTCGCCGACCTGCGGCGCGCCACCGGACGCTTCCCGCACGACGCCCGCCTCGCCGGCCTGATCCGCGAGCTGACCGCGGGCAACCGGCGGTTCGCGCGGCTGTGGGCCACCGGCGCCGTGGCCGCCCACCGCGAGGACGACAAGACGATCGACCACCCCGCGGTGGGACCGATCGAGGTGAACTGCGACGTGCTGGGCGACGGCGACACCGAGCTCAAGATCGTCATTATGACCGCCGTCCCCGGCAGCCCCGCCGAGACCAAGCTGCGCCTCGCCGCGGCCACCGGGCCACCGGTTCGGGAGCGGGCCGCACCGGCCGGGCGGTGAACCCGGCCGGTGCGCACCTCACCGGCGGGAGACGACCGCCGCGGACGTGCCGCCGTCACGGCGGGCCGGTTCGCCCGCCGCGAGGACCCGGCCGTGGGGCAGGAACTCCAGCCCGGCCGCGACGCCGATGTCGCCGACGTCGGTGAAGCTCTGGCCGAGTGCCTCGAGCCCCGCCGTGGTCGGCTGCGCGATGAACGCCGCCTCGGCGTCCGTCGTCGCCGCGTTGCGCTGGGACGCGCGGGGGGCGGCGATCGCCTGCGGCAGGCTCATGCCCAGGTCGATGCGGTTGACGAGGATCTGCAGGACGGTCGTGATGATCGTCGCGCCGCCCGGGGAGCCGACGGCGAGGAACGGCTTGCCGTCGCGCAGCACGATGCTCGGGGACATGCTCGAGCGCGGCCGCTTGCCGGCCGCCGGGAGGTTCGGGTCGGGGGCGGTGCCCTGGGTGGGTGCGAAGTTGAAGTCGGTCAGCTCGTTGTTGAGCACGAAACCGCGGCCGGGCACGGTGATGCCGCTGCCGGCCTGCTGCTCGATCGTGTTCGTGTAGGACACGACGTTGCCCTGCTTGTCGGTGACGACGAAGTGGTTGGTGTGGTTCTCGTTGCCGTCGGCCGACGCCGCCGGGACGGTCTTGCAGCCCTGCGGGTGGTACGGATCGCCCGGCGCGACGGGGCTCTGCCCGGCCCGGGCCGGATCGATCTTGCAGGCCCGGGTCGCCGCGAACGACCGCGACAGCAGCTGCTGCTGGGGGACGTCGACGTAACGCGCGTCGCCGATGTAGCGGTTGCGGTCGGCGAAGGCGAGCCGGCTGGCCTCCAGGTAGTGGTGCAGGGCCTGGACGGTGGACATCTTGCCGAGGTCGAAGTTCTGCAGGATGTTCAGCGATTCGCCGACGGTGATGCCGCCGCTGGAGGACGGGGCCATGCTGTAGACGTCGTAACCCCGGTAGTTCACGTGCGTCGGCGCGGCGTCGAGCGCCCGGTAGGCGCGCAGGTCCGACAGCTGCATCGGGCCGGGGATCGGCGTGATGGTGGCGTTCTTCGCCAGCGGCAGGTGCTGGACGGTGTTCACCAGGTCCCGGCCGACCGGACCGCCGTAGAACGCGCCGATGCCTTCGCGGCCGATCTGCCGGTAGGTGGCGGCGAGGTCGGGGTTGCGGAAGACCGAGCCGGCGGCCGGTGCCTTGCCGCCCGGGAGGAACAGCTTCGCGCTCGAGCTGAACTGGCCCAGCTTGGCCGCTTCCTCGGTGGTCTGGTTCGAGAAGGCCGGGTCGACGACGAACCCGCGGTCCGCCACCTGTTCCGCGGGGCGCAGGTTGTCCGCCAGGCTGAACCGGCCCCACTTGTCCAGCGCCCGCTGCCACGTCGCGAGCATGCCGGGCACCCCGACGGACCGGCCGCTCTCGACGGCGGTTTCGAACGGGTACGGCTGACCGGTGGCCGGGTCGATGAACATCTTCGGGCCGTCGGCCGCGGGGGTGGCCTCGCGGCCGTCGATCGTGGAGATCTTCTTCGTGTGGGCGTCGTAGTAGACGAAGTAGCCCCCGCCGCCGAGCCCGGCGACGTAGGGGTCGGTGACGCCGAGGGTGGCGGCCACGGCGACGGCGGCGTCGGCCGCGGTACCGCCCCGGCGCAGGACGTCGATCCCGGCCTGGGTGGACTCGGGGGTGTTGGACACGACCGCCCCGCCGGACCCCACGGCCACGGCCTGTTTCGGTGGTTGGGGCTGGGCCTGACCGGGCGCCGCGGCCCCGGTCAGCACCAGGGTGGTGACGACGCCGACCGTGAGGACTGATCGGACTGTGCGCATGAGCGTCCCTTCTCCGGGACGAGTGACCACCGCCCTGGTGACCACGCTGTCCGGAAGCACCACCGCAGGTCTAACACCGGTGCGGGGGAAAGAAAATGGGCTTGAGGAAGACTTAGTGATTCCCGGAGTACCCGGCGGCGGTGGACCCCGCACCGGTCACCGTGGTAGAAGTAGAACCTGTTTCACTTTGATCACCGGTGCCTGGAGGTGCGCGGATGGGCGTCCCGACCGTGACCGAACTGCTGCTGGCCCGCGCCGCCGACGAGCGTCCGGGCCTGCGGTTCGAGGACGAGACGTACACCTGGGCCGAGCACGTCCGGGCTTCCGCCTGCCGCGCCACCGACCTCCGGGCGACGCTGGACCGGGACAAACCGCCCCATGTCGGCATTCTGGCCGACAACGTACCGGCGTTCTCCGTCCTCCTGGGCGCCTGCGCGTTCGCCGGGGCGGTGCTGGTCGGGCTCAACCCCACCCGCCGCGGTGCGGCCCTCGCGCGCGACATCCGGCTCGCCGACTGCCAGTTCGTGGTCACCGAGCGCAAGTACCGGCCCCTGCTGGCGGGACTGGACCTCGGCGGGATCGGCGTGCGGGACCTGGAATCGTGGCCGTCGGCGGACACGCCGCTCGATCCCGTCCCCGCGTCGGCGGACGACCTGCTCATGCTGATCTTCACCTCCGGCACCAGCGGCGACCCGAAGGCGGTGCGCTGCACCCACGGCAAGATCGCGTTTCCCGGCGCGATGCTCGCCCAGCGCTTCGGACTGTCCACAACGGACACGGTCTACGTCACGATGCCGATGTTCCACTCCAACGCCATCATGGCCGGCTGGTCGGTCGGGCTCGCGGCGGGCGCGGGCATCGCGCTCCGCCGCCGGTTCTCCGCATCCGGCTTCCTGCCCGACGTGCGGAAGTTCGGCGCGACCTACGCCAGCTACGTGGGCAAGCCCCTGTCCTACGTGGTCGCCACCCCGCCACGGCCGGACGACGCGGACAACCCGCTGCGTCTCGTCTACGGCAACGAAGGCGCGAGCGCCGACCTGGCCGCGTTCGAGAACCGCTTCGGCTGCAAGGTCGTCGACGCGTTCGGCTCCACCGAAGGCGGCGTGGGCTTCGCCCGCACCGACGACACCCCGGCCGGCTCCCTCGGCCGACCGGCCGAGGACGTCGCCATCGTGCACCCGCACACCGGCCGGCCGTGCCCACCGGCCGAGTTCGACGCCGACGGCCGGCTGACCAACGCCGGGGACGCCGTCGGCGAGCTGGTCAACACCACCGGCGCCGGCTGGTTCGCCGGGTACTACCGCGACCCCGGAGCCGACGCGGAGCGGCTGCGCGGCGGCCGGTTCCACACCGGCGACCTCGCCTACGCCGACGCCGCCGGGTTCTGCTTCTTCGCCGGGCGGCTCGGCGACTGGCTCCGCGTCGACGGGGAGAACCTCGGCACCGCGCCGATCGAGCGCATCCTGCTGCGGCACCCCGCGATCACCGACGCCGCCGTCTACGCGGTGCCCGACCCGGTGACCGGGGACCAGGTGATGGCCGCGATCGTCCTCGGCGACACGCCCCTGGACCCCGCCGGGTTCGGCCGTTTCCTCGCCGGCCAGCCCGATCTCGGGCCCAAACAGGTGCCCCGGTACGTGCGCACCGTCCGGGAGCTGCCGCGGACGTCGACGTTCAAGGTCGTCAAGCGGCAGCTGTCCGCCGAGGGTCTGACCGGCCCCGACGTCATCTGGGAGCGTGCCGGGCGGGACATCGCCTACGCCGCACTGTCCACCGTGGACAATTCCGTGTGAGGTCAGCCGACGTGCAGGGTGGCCGGGTCACTTGTCGTGCTGCCGGCCAGGTTGGTGAACACGGCTCGATACTGCGTGCCGTCGGCCGCGCCGCTCACCGTGAGTGTCGGTGACGTCGCCGCCGGGACGTCGGCCCACTCGCCACCGGGCAGCCACTGCTGCCAGCGCACCAGCGGGGCCGGGTCGCCGACGGCGTAGGCCGTGAACGTGGCGTCCGGTGCGGCGGTCGCGTCCTGGGGCTGCTGGGACACCACCGGAGCCGTCGGCTCCGCCGACGTCAGCTGGATCGGGACGACGTCGCCGCCGGTGACGGTCACCGCGATCCGGCCGATCGCCAGCCCGCCCGTCCCGATGTTCAGCCGCAGGTCCGAGTGGTTGTTCTCGCGGTTCGCGAACGCGGCGTCGGGCAGCGGGACGACCGCGGTCCGCCAGGTACCCGTGTCCTCCCCGGTCACGGCCGCCGACTCGCGGTAGGCGTTGTTCGGCACGTCGGCGCCCGAGTCGTACTGGATGTTCCAGCTGCCGGTACCCCGGTCGAAATAGCTGACGTACGCGGTGGCCTGGTAGCTACCGCCCGGGACGACGCCGTCGTCGAGGTCCAGGTAGACGAACGGCGACGCGGCACCCGTCGTCGTGCGAGCGGGCAGCCCGCCCGCGGTCACCGGGATCGTCCGGCCGTCGTCGCCGTCCCGGACGCTCGCGCCGTGCGCGCTGTCCGGGTCGCCGAACGAGTCGCCGACGATCGCGGCCCCGCCGGCCGGCTGCCCGACGCCGACGGCGAAGACGTGCGTGGCCGGGCTGCCCGCCGCCTGGCCCGGCGCGCTGTCGGGCAGGACCACGTACCGGACCGTCTTCGCCGGGTCCAGCGTCGTCCAGGCCAGGTAGACGTGCACGTTCTGGTTCTGGCGCGCGCTGTCCGGCCCGACGTTGATGTACGGCGTCGTGGCCGCGATCGACGTCCCCGGCGACGCGCTGCCCGACCACCAGTCGGCGAAGGACAGCGTGTAGCTCTGCGTGCTGCCGTCGGTGTAGACGACGGTGCCCGGCGCGGACGTGCTGCCGAAGGCGCTGGCGCCGAGGAACCCGAGCAGCCGGCCCGAACCGCTGACCGGCAGCACCTGACCGGCCGCGATGACGTTGTCGGGGACGTTCGGCCGCGGCCACGCGAAGGTGATCCCGCCCGCGGTGACGGGCTGTCCCGGCGCGAAGCCGGCGGCGGCCAGCGCCTGGGCCGAGTAGTTCAGGCCGCTGCCGTCGAACGCGCCGGCGGCGGGCAGGCCGTCGTCGCTGATCCCGGAGTTGTTGTAAGCGGCCGCCACCGAGCCGTACGGCACCTTGACGTCGCCGCTGGAGGTGAACGTCCCGGCGCTGGACGTCGCGGTGAAGCCGATCGGGTAGGTGCCGGGCTGGGCGTCGGCCTCGGCCGTGACGGTCCACTTCACCGTGACCGACGCGCCCGCCGGGACGCGGCCGGAGCCGGCCGGGGTCGACGGCGTGGCGGTCCAGCCTGCCGGGAGAGCGATCGCCACGGCGAGCCCCCGGACGTCCTTGGTGCTGCCGTTGACGAACGTCGCCGTCGCCGTGCCCTGCTCGCCCGCCGCCAGGAACGCCGGCACCGTGCTCGTCAGCGTGCCCGTGACGACGATCGGCGCCGACCCGGAGACGCCGTTCACGGTCGCGGTGATCGTCGCGACGCCGTCCTTGATCGTGTGCACGATCCCCTTGCCGTCGACGCTCGCGACGTCCGGATTGCTGCTCTGGTACGCGACATGAGCATGGGCGAGATCCACAAAGGACTGATCGTCGTTCACCGCTTCGACGACGTCGTCCGCGACGATGCCCAGGTCGCGGTCCGGCTGCTCGGCCGGGTTCGTGTCGTCGGCCAGCCACCGGTTCGCGCCCGTCAGGTCGAGGCTCTGCCCGGGGTGGTACACGACGGCCTCGGGCTGCACGGTCACCGTCTTCACGCGCGGCTTCGGCGTCCCGGTCACCTGAACGTCCTTGCGGGCCACGATCGTCGCCGCGTCGGTGCCCACCCGGAACTGGTAGGTGCCGTCCGCGACCGTCTCACGCGAGTGCGCGGTGTCCCACAGCGCGAGGTCGCGGACGCGCACCGGCAGCACGAGGTGCTGGGTCTGGCCCGGGGCGAGCGACTGCGTCTTGCGGAACCCGGCGAGGCGCTGCAGCGGCTCGTCACCGGTGCCCGCGCCGGGCGTGGCCACGTACAGCTGCGCGACGGTGGTTCCCGGGCGCTGTCCGGTGTTCGTCACATCAAGGCTGACGTTCACCGTGCCGTCGGCGGACACCGCCTGGTGGTCGGCGGCGACGCGGGAGAACCGGAAGGTGCTGTAGCTCAGCCCGTAGCCGAACGGGCGGGTCGGCGCGCCGGTGAAGTACTGGTAGGTGCGCCCCAGCCCGCCGGTCGCGGCGGCGCTCAGCCCGTAGTCGTGCACGTCCGGCAGCTGCGCGTCGCCTTGGTACCACGTGAAGTCCAGGTGCCCGTCCGGGTTCTGGGCGCCGAACAGGACGTCGGCGAGCGCGGTGCCCTGGCTCTGCCCGTTGTAACCGCTGAACAGGATCGCCGGCACCTTCGCCTCGATGTCGCCCAGCGCGACCGGCCCGAGGGTCTGCAGCGCGAGCGCGGTCCGCGGGTTGCCCAGCGCGCTGACCTGGTCGATCAGCGACGTGTAGTTGCCCGGCAGCGCGAGCGACGCGCGGTCGTGGCCCTCCCCCGCCGTCGCGCGGTCCGTGCCGGCGGCGATCACGACCAGGTCGGCGGCCCGGACGGCCGCCTTGGTCGCCTCGCTCAGCACCGCGGGCGTCGTCGCCGTGGTCGACGTCCCCGCCGCGTCGAAGACGACGGACGCGTTCGGCAGCGCGGCCCGGATGCCCTGCACGGCGTTGACGGTGTGGGTCGGCTGGCCGCTGTAACCGCCGAGTGTCACCGTGTTCGCCAGGTCGCCGAGGACGACGACCTTCGCGGTCTTCGCCGGGTCGGCCGGCAGCAGCGGAGCACCACCCGGCAGCGGCGCGTTCTTCAGCAGCACCATGGAGTTGTCGGCGACCTTCGTCGCGAGGGCCTGGTGCGCCGGGCTTTCGATGACGGACTTGCCGATCTTCGTGTAGCCGACCCGGTCGGCCGGGTCGAACTCGCCGGTGGCCATGCGCGTGGTGAACAGCCGGACGAGACCGGCGTCGAGCACGCCTTCGGACAGGATCCCCGCGTCGATGGCGGCCTGGATGTTCGTGAGCGTCGCCTGGTCGCCCGTGCAGTTGAGCTGCGTCCCGGCACGCAGGCCGTACGCCTCGGCGCCGGCCGCGGCCGGGATCGTCGCGCCGGTCGTGGTGTTCGTCCAGATCACCTGCGCACCCGCGACGGAAGCGCGCCAGCCCGGCGCGGCCCACAGGTGTCCGCCCGGCGGCGGCTGCCACGCCGTGGCGATCGCGTCGCAGTCCGACGTCGTGTAGCCGTCGAAGCCGAAGGTGCGCTGGGCCAGCTGGTTCACCAGGTAGGTGTTGACCGCGCCGGGCGTGCCGTCGATCGCGTTGTACGACGTCATCAGCCCGCTGACGTGGTCGTCCTCGACGAGCTTCTGGAACTGTCTGAGGTAATACTGGTGCAGGTCGGCCTCGGTGGTCGGCGAGTCGCCGGAGAGCCGGTCGTCCTCGACGTTGTTGAGCGCGTAGTGCTTGGCCGTGGCGGCCACCTTGAGGTACGGCGTCATCGGCGTGCCGTCGAGCGTGTAACCCTGGTAACCGTCGACGAACGCGCCTGCCATCTTCCCGACGAGGTACGGGTCCTCGCCGAACGCCTCGTCGGTGCGGCCCCAGCGCGGGTCGCGGTCGAGGTTGACCGTGGGCGCCCAATAGGTGAGGTCGCCGTACTCGCCGACGTTCGGGCCGATGTTGTTCTGCCCGGTCCCGAACAGCGACTTGTCCAGGAAGCCGCGGGCCTCGTCGGAGATCGCCGTCGTCTCGGCGTAGGTCAGCGCCGGGTCCCACGACATCGTCGCGGCGAAGTTCACCGGGAAGCTCGTCGCGTGCACGTCGTCCACGTCGCCCTGGCCGCCCGCGCCGGCGTCGCCGCCGAGCCGGTTCAGGCCGTGCTGCCCTTCGCTCCAGTAGGTGTACTGCTGCACGCCGAGCCGCGGAATCGCGGGCGCGTTGTTCGTGTGCAGCTGCTGCACCTTTTCCGGCAGCGTCATGCGCGAAACCAGATCGGCGGCGCGTTCGGCGAAGCTGTAATGGGTGTCCCGGTAAATCGGCGTGCCGGGCGCGGGAGCCGCGACGGCCGCATCGGTGACCACGGCAGCGGTGACGGCGATTCCGCTCAGCGCGGCGACGGCGAAAGCCGTGTACCGGTGGGCGGGACGCGTGTGGGCCATGGGAAAACCTCCAGGGGCGGACCGACGCGAGAAGCCACACTTCCGCCGTTCAGCACGGAAAGTCAAGGGCGGAACGCGATCTTGTCCCCTTTGTTCGACGCAAAACCGGAACAGGACAAGACGTAAAGTTTCAGCAAGCTCCCTACGGCGTGAGCGGTATTGACAGATATGGGAGAAATGCCGACACTTCGAGGCGCCGCCTGACCGCGATGCCGACGATTCCGGAGGCTTGCCGTGCGCCGATCCCCGTCCCGGAAAGCGTCGTGGAAAGGGCTCCCCGCCGCGATCCTGCTCGCGCTCGGCGTCGCCACGCCGGCCACCGCGGCCACCGTGGCGGTGCCGCTCGTGACGCATCCCGCGCAGTACGTCGACCCGATGATCGGGACGGGCACCGGCGGCGCGGAAGTCGGGCAGATCAACAACTTCCCCGGCCCGGCGGTGCCGTTCGGCATGCTCCAGTGGAGCCCGGACACCCCCGGCGCGTACGCCGGTTATTCCTACGACAGCACGCAGATCAGCGGCTTCAGCCTCACGCACGCCTCCGTCGGCTGCCGGCAGTTCGGCGACGTGCCGATCCTGCCGGTGGTGGGTGACGTCGGCGCCGCGCCGTGGAACCGCGCCGAGACGTTCTCCCACAGCACCGAGACGGCCCGAGCCGGGGCCTACAGCGTGACGCTGGCCGACTCGGACGTGCGCGTCGACCTGAGCTCCACGACCCGCACGGGCCTCGCCGCGTTCACCTTCCCCGCCAGTGACCAGGCGCAGGTGCTCGTCAAGGCGGGCGCCAGCCTCAACGGCAACCAGGCCGCCGGTCTGCGGACGGTCGGCGACCGCGAGGTGACCGGCTCGGCCACCACCGGGGACTTCTGCGGCAAGCAGAACAAGTACACGATCTACTTCTCGGTGCGGTTCGACCGCCCGTTCACGACGGCGGGTGGCTGGGACGGCACGACGGTCGGCGCACCGGGCTCGTCGATCGACGTCTCCGGCCCGCACTCGGGCGGCTACCTGACGTTCGACACGCGGACGAACCGGACGGTCCACGCGAAAGTCGCGATCTCCTTCGTCGACACCGCCGGTGCCCAGCGGAACATGGCCGAGATCCCCGGCTGGGACCCCGGCCCGGTCCAAGCCGCCGCGCGCACGCAGTGGGACGACGTCCTCGCGCGCATCCAGGTCGGCGGCGGCACGGACGCTCGGCTGCGGACGTTCTACACCGCGCTCTACCACTCGCTGCTGTACCCGACGACGTTCAGCGACGTCGACGGCCGCTACCTCGGCTTCGATGCGAAGGTCCACGCGGTGAGCGGCCACCAGCGCGTCCAGTACGCCAACTTCTCGCTGTGGGACACGTATCGCTGCCTCGCCGCGCTGCAGGCGTTGCTGCTGCCGGACGTCGGCAGCGACCTCGCCCAGTCGCTGGTGAACGACGCCGAGCAGTTCGGCTGGCTGCCGAAGTGGCCCGTGATGAACGGGGAGTCCGGCGTGATGAACGGCGACAACGTCGTCCCGTTCCTCGCGTCGCTGCACGCCTTCGGCGCCCGGGACTTCGACACCGGCACCGCGCTGACGTACCTGCTGAAGGGCGCGACGACACCGGCCCCGGCCGGGTTCCCCTACCTCGAACGCCAAGGCGTCGCCGACTACCAGGCCTACGGCTACGTGCCCAACGACCGGGCCGAACTGGGGCACGTGCGCGAAGGCGCGTCGCAGACCCTCGAGTACGCGATCGACGACTTCGCGATCTCGCGGTTCGCCGGCGCACTCGGCCGGGGCGACACGGCCGGCGCGTTCGCGGCGCGCGGGCAGAACTGGCAGAACGTCTTCGACGGCGGCACCGGCTACCTGCGGCCTAAGGACAGCACCGGCGCCTTCCCCACCGGGCCCGGGTTCGTCGCGCCGCCACCCGGCCAGTTCGGCCAGGACGGCTTCGACGAGGGCAACGCCGCGCAGTACAACTACCTCGTCCCGCAGAACATGGCCGGGCTGATCACGGCCATGGGCGGCCGCGACGCCGTCAACCAGCGGGCCGACGCGTTCTTCCGGCTGCTCAACGCCGGGCCGAACCTGCCGAACCAGTGGTCCGGCAACGAGATCGACTTCGCCACGCCCTGGCTCTACGACTACACCGGGCAGCCCTGGAAGACCCAGGAGGTCGTCCGCCGCATCGAAACCCAGCTGTTCTCCGCGACCCCGGACGGCGAGCCCGGCAACGACGACCTGGGCGCGCAGTCGTCCTGGTACGTGTGGGCCGCGCTCGGGCTCTACCCGGTGACGCCGGGCACGACCGACCTCGCGTTCGCCAGCCCGCTGTTCCCGAAGGCCGTGATCCACCTGGCGAACGGCCGCGCGATCACGATCGATGCCCCCGCCGCGGCCGACGACCACCCCTACGTCACCGGTCTGACCCTCGACGGCAAGCGGTGGGACAAGACGGTCCTGCCGGACACGGCGCTGCGGTCCGGCGCGAAGCTGACCTTCGCGCTTTCGGCGCAGCCCAACACGTCCTGGGCAACGGCCGCCGGGGCCGCTCCACCGTCCTATCAGGACCGTCAGGCGCCCGCCATCGGCTACACCAGCCCGAGCGGCGGGGTGGTCACGGGCCAGGGCACGTCGTTCCCGGCGACCGTCGGCGTGGTCGACGCCGGGGGCCGCGCCGGTCCCGTGCGCTGGACGGCGAACCCCCCGGCGGGCATCACCGTGACGCCGTCGTCGGGCGTGCTGCGCCCCGGGACGAGCCAGGCGGTCACCGTCGCGGTCACCGCCGATGCGGCGCAGGGCAGCCACCCCGTGCCGGTGAGCTTCGCCGATTCCACCGGAAAGGCGCTGCCGGGGAGCACGATCGGCGTGACGGTGCCCGCGGCCGACGGCGCGGCGACCGTGTGCGACACCCTCGGCGCCACCGACACCGAGTGCGGCCTGCAGCGGCTCGACAACGACGACGGCCGCTCCGAAGCGGGCACCGTCGCGGGCCGCCCGGCCCGCACCACGGTGAACGGCTACCTGTACTTCGGGGTCACGAACGACCTTGTACCGGGCGGCTCCGCCTACACGGCCACGATCGACGTCGACTACTTCGACCAGGGCACCGGGACGTGGAACGTGCAGTACGACTCGACCGGGGAGCCGTATAAGGGCAGCGCCTCGGTGACGAACACGAACACCGGCACCTGGAAGACGGCGACCTTCACCCTGCCCGACGCGGGGTTCGGCAACCGGGAGAACGCCGGCGCCGACTTCCGCGTCGCCACCGGTCCCGGGTTCGGCATCGCCCGGGTCCACGTCCGCGTGTCCGGCGGGAACGTCCTGGCGCTGCACCTCTGTCCCGGGGACTGAGCCCCGGGCGGTGACCACCACATGGCCGGACCGTGAGCCGCCGAGTGGCCCAATCCGTGAATTTCCGCCCGGCTTCCGGCGGGACGGTGCTAGCTTCCGTCCGTCATTCGCCCGAGCGAGGTGTACCAGTGACCGTGACCCTGCACGTGGACAAGTTCGCTGCCTACCTGCGCATGTTGAAGGACCGCAGCGGGCAGGGATACGAACGTCTCGGCCGGCGGGCCGGGGCCAGCGGCTCCAGCCTGCACCGGTACTGCTCGGGCCAGAGCGTGCCCGCCGACTACCGCGTGGTCCACTCGTTCGCCAAGGTCTGCGGCGCGTCCGCGGAGGAACTGCGCGAGCTGCACCAGCTGTGGGCCCTGGCCGACGCCGGCCGGGTCGAGGAGGGGCACGCCGAGGCGCCGGTCGTCCCCGCGACCGCGACGCCGGCCCCCGCTGCGGACGTCACACCGCGACGCAGACGCGGGTACGCGGCCCTGGCCATCGCGATCATGATCCTGCTGGCGGGCGGCCTGGTCTGGGTCACCGCCGACGGGTCCGAGCCGCCCCCCGGCCGGTACGCCGACCGGGTGCTCTTCTCGCCGGCCTGTCAGCCGCCGGTGAGCATGGGCCAGCACGACGAGTGCGTCACCGAGGTGCAGAACCTGCTGGTCGCGGCCCAGGGGCGGCTCTCGGTCGACGGCTCGTTCGGCCCGGAGACGCTGCGCCGGGTCACCGCGTTCCAGGTCATGGCCGGCCTGCCCGCGCGCGGCGTCGTCGACGAGGCCACCAAGAACGCGCTGTACGACCGCCGGACCAGCCTGGCGGCCTGGCCGGGGCCGCTGGTGGAGCAGCGGATCCGGGCCGTGTTCACCGAGGCGCCGGACACCGCGGTCGCGATCGCCCGCTGCGCCTCGTTCCTCGATCCGCTGTGGGTGCTGCCGAACACGAACGGCAGCCGCAACTGGGGGATCTTCCAGATCTCCGACGCCCGCCTGCTGGACCTGGGCGGCACGCCGCGGCAGGCGTTCGACCCGGTCTGGAACATCGACGCGGCGCACCGCTTGTGGAGCGCCCACCACGACTTCCGCGACTGGCCCTCCTGCTCGGCGGCCCTCCAGGACCCGCGGTCGCACTGAACGCGGGCGCCGGTGCTCGTTCCCGCCGAGCCGCCCGGGTCACGGCCCGGCCGCGATCTCCCCGAAGGGCGGCCGGGTGACACCCCGTGTCCGCGCACGCCGGACGCACCCGCGCCGGCGGCTCGCGGCTTCGGGCCCGGCACCCACGGTCCCGACACCCGCCCCGGCGGCCACACCCCCGGCACCCGGCCGGGCGATCCCGGGCACACCGGCCCCGGCGGTCCGCACAGTCCCGAAAGCCACGGTCCGCACGAAAGCGGTCCGCGTGAACACCGTCCGCACGAAACGGCCACCACGACCCGGACGGTGGTCCGCCCCACCACGGTGAGCCGCTCAGCCCGGACGAGGTCGACGCGCGGCACGCCGAAATTCCCGCCGAGCCGCCCGGGGCACGGCTTGGCGGGCTGCCCGAGCACAAGATCCTGACGCCGGAAACCCCCGGGGAGAGGGGTTCCCGGCGTCAGACCCCCAGCGCCGGTCAGACCGTCCCGTTCTCCCACCACCACGCGCGACCGAGGTCGGCCCGGCTGTCCACGTGCTGGTGGTCGGTGTTGTAGGTCTCCAGGCCAGAGAACCCGCTGGTCTCGGCCTTCTGGTAGACGGTCTTGTTCGCCACGCCCGGCACGTCCAGGTCGGCCGCGGTGCCGTACATGTGCATGCTGTCGCTGGCGCCGCCGATCTCGGCGTTGTGCGCGATGCTGCGGAAGCCGGAGTTCACGGTGATCGGCTTGTTCCCGAGCTTCTTGCGCACCGCCTCCAGCTTGTACATGCAGCGGCGGGCGTTCTCCTTGGCGGTGGCCGCGCTGACCTTGCCGCCGTTGAAGGTGCCGCTCACCCGGTCGGTGAACTCGCTGAAGTTGAAGTGCGCGGTGGACCCGTCGCTCTGCTCCAGCGCGTTGAGCGCGCTCTGGGTGGCCGGGCCGGCCTCGCCGTCGGCACCCAGGCCGTAGGCCGCCTGGAAGCGGCGGACCGCCGCGGCCGTGCCGGGGCCGAACTCGCCGTCGATCGAGACCCGGCTGTGGCTCGCCGAGTCGGCCGCCCAGCCCGCCACCCGGATCTGCAGTTCGGTGACGTCGGCGCCGGTGCTGCCCTCGGCCAGGGTGCGGGACCACGGGTACGCCTGGGCGATGCCCGGCAGCAGGAGCGGGCTGACCGCGACGGCGGTGCCGATCACCGCCGCGCTGCGCAGCAGCGTGCGACGGCTCATGGGGAGACTCATTCTCGTCCTTTCCTAGCGGGATTCTCGGGCGGGATTCAGCGGTTGGCGAGCTGGTCGAGATCGGCCTGGGTGCCGTTGAAGACGTCGCCGGTCGCCGGCGCGGGGATGCCGTCGGGGATGGCCGCGTCGGTGTACTGCCACATCAGCCAGGTGCTCGACCCGGCGGGCAGCGACGGCTGCGTGACCGACTGGCGGTAGTCGGCGAGCTGCATCGGATAGGCCGCGAACGCCGTGGTGCCGCCCAGGCAGGCGTCCAGGAACGACTTCTGGGTGTAGATGATCGGGGTCCGCCCGAACGCCGCCTGGACCTTGTCCAGCCACGCCTTCGCGTCGGCGACGGTGACGTACGGCGGGCAGCCGCCGGAGCCGTCGTCCTTCCACTCCAGGTCGAACACGGGCGGCAGATCACCGGCGCGCTTGCCGGTGTACCCGGTGGCCCGCACCGCGGCGATGAACCGGTCCGCCTGCGCGCCGCCGGTGCCGGCCGTGGTGCCCGTGTAGAAGTGGTACGGCCCGACGGCCAGGCCGGCGGTGCGGGCGGCGGGCAGGTCCGTGGCCAGGTACTCGTCGGTGGTGTTCAGGCCGCGGGTCGCCTTGACGGTCGCGAACTCGACACCGGACGCCTTCACCGCGGCCCAGTTGATCGGGGCGCCGCCGGGGTGCTGGTACTTCGCCGTGTCGACGCCGTCGATCGGGCGTCCCGCGGGCTTCGGCGGCACGCAGTAGGCGTTGCGGCTTGACCAGTCGGCCACCTTCGCCCACGTGGTGGGCCCGGCGACGCCGTCGGCGCTGGCGTTGACGCAGTGCTGGAACTGGATCACCCGGTTGCGGGTGCCGTCACCGAAGTTGCCGTCCACCGTCAGCGGCGGGTAGTGCCCCGGCTCCATGGCGAGGTTCAGCCGGCACTGGAGCTCCTTGACGTCCGTGCCGGTGGAACCGCTCTGCAGGGTCGGGCGGGCCGTGGAGAGGCCGCACACCACGCTCTGCGCGGCGTCCGCCGTGCCCTGGGTGGCGCACTTCTTCGGCCGCGCGGCCCACGAGTTCAGCGCGGTCCAGGTGTTCGGCCCGATCTGGCCGTCCACGCTCAGCGCGGCGCACCGCTGGAATACGCGCACCCGGGCGTCGGTGGCCGCGCCGAAGGAGCCGTCCGCGCCGATGGGCGTGTACTTGCTCGTCTTGGTCGCCAGGTTCAGTTCGCACTGCGCCTCGGCGACCTCGGTGCCGGTCGACCCTTGCTGCAAGGTCGGCTGGGCGGTGGTGTGCCCGCACACCGCAACGGGTTCGGCCGCGACTGTGGCAGCGGCCGCGGCGGGGAACACCAGCAGCACCGCGACGACCAGAGCGAGTCTTTGCATGGCGAGCAGGCTGGCAGTGCCCGCCCCCGCCGGTCGCGGTCAGCGACCGACTCGGGACGCCGGGACAGTCCCACCCCACCGGACCAGCGGGAACGCCACCCCCGTGGGACACCGCTGGGACGCCGTCCCGGCCCCGGCGGCCCGGGTCGGTCCGGATCACGGTGCCGGTCGGCGGCGGATCGACGTCAGCGCGGCGGGCCGACGATGACGTTCCCGAACTTCTCGGCCGCCTCCGCCATCCGGTCCGGGGAGATCTCGAAACCGTCGGGCCGGGGCTCGGCGCGGTCGCGGCCGGCGTGGCGGAACATGCCCTCGATGCCCGCCGGGGTGTTGATCACCAGCAGGTCGGCCTTCGCGGACGTGATGCGGTAGGCGTGCGGGATGTTCTTGGGCAGGAAGACGATGCCGCCCTCCGCCAGCTCCATCTCCTCCTCCCCCACCCACACCAGCGCGGTGCCCTTGATGAGCATGAACACCTCGTCTTCCCGGGTGTGCAGGTGGAACGGCGGCGCTTCACCCTTCTCGACGTCGAACCGGCCGACCATCAGCTGGCCGTCGGTGGCCGCGCTGTCGAGCAGGATCGACAGCGTGCCGCCGTCGAGCCACTCCAGTTTCTGCTGCTGATCGGGCTGGGCGAGGTAGGCCATGCTCATCGGGTGGCTCCGTTCGAAGGGACGGTCAGAGGGAACCGAGGACACGCAGGCGATCGGCGACCGCGCGGCGGGCGACGTCGGTGTCCCAGGCGAAGGTCTCGAACTCGTGCGGCACCCCGGGGTGCAGGTGGAACTCCACGTCGACCCCGGCCGCGCCGAGCCGCCGGGCGTAGCCGAGGTCCTCGTCGCGGAAGATGTCGAGCTGGCCGACCTCGATGTACGTCGGCGGCAGACCCGAAAGGTCGGCGGCCCGCGCCGCGGCGGCGTACGGCGAGACGTCGGGGCCGCCCGCCCGGTCACCGAGCAGCGCTGTCCACCCTGTGGCGTTGTCCTCGTAATTCCACGTCGCGAACGGGACCAGCTCCGGGTCCGGCGTCGTCGTGCGGTCGTCGAGCATCGGGAAGACGAGGATCTGGCGCGCCACCGCCGGTCCGCCGCGGTCGCGGGCCAGCAGCGTCACCCCGGCGGCCAGGCCGCCACCGGCGCTGTCGCCCATCACGGCGATCCGGGCCGGGTCGACGCCGAGCTCGGCGGCGTGCTCGTGCAGCCACCGCAGCCCGGTGTAAACGTCCTCGATCGGGGTGGGATCGGGGTGTTCGGGGGCGAGCCGGTAGTCGACGGCCAGCATCGGCACCCCGCTCGCGGACACGTACCGGGCGATCGGCGCGTCGTAGAGCGCGACGCTGCCCAGGATCATCCCGCCGCCGTGCAGGTACAACGCGGCCGGGCCCGGGGCGGCGCCGTCCTTGGCGTACCAGCGCAGCAGCACCTTCGCGCCATCCGCGGCGACCGCGTGGAAGTCGGTGGCCGTCACGTCGGCCGGAGTGGGCTGCAGCGCCGCGGTCTGCGCCATCATCGCTTCCAGCGCGACCCGCCGGGTGGCGACGTCACCCACGGCGGGGTGCGGTGCGTCGGCCATGGCTTCGGCCATCGGCGCCAGGATCGCGGCGACCTGAGGGTCGACAGTGAACGTCACGGAGGTCCTTCTTCCCGGCACTCGTGCGCCTTAAACGGACGCTATCGTCCGTCTAACCACCTGTCAACGGCGCCCCCGGACCGTCGAGCTGCGATGATCGGTGCCGTGACCGAAGAACAGGACAAGGTCGTCCGGCGCCGGGGGCCACGACGGGACGCGGCCGACAACCGCGACCGGGTCCTGGCGGCCGCCGCCGTCGCGGTCCGCCGGGAAGGGACCGCGGTCCCGATGGCCACCATCGCGGCGGACGCCGGGGTCGGCGTCGGGACGGTGTACCGCCACTACCCCTCGCGGGAAGCACTGCTCGGCGCGTTGACGCACCGGTCCTTCCAGCTCGTGCTGGACACCGCCCGCCGGGCCGCGGCCCTCGACGGACCGGCGCTCGAGGGGATTCGCTTCTTCCTCGAGCGGACCATCGAGCACGGGCGGGACCTCGTGCTGCCGATGCACGGCGGCCCGGCACCCGGCGACCAGGCCACCGTCGCGCTCCGCAACGATGCCCACCGGACGCTGGGCTCGATCCTCGAACGGGGACAGGACGACGGCACGATCCGGCCCGACGTGACCAGAGCCGACATCGTCGGTTTCGGCGCGCTGCTGGCGCAAGGCCTGCCCGACGTCCCGGGCTGGAAACCCACGGCCCGCCGCCAAGCCGACATCTACGTCGCCGGGCTCCGGAACCTCTGACCGTCGGAAGATCACGCCGTTGACGTCTCCGGCGACGGAAACTTACGATGCGTCCACAGCCGCATACACAGGGGGAACCGATGACGGTCAAGCGCGGGTTGACGGTGGCGACGGTCCTGAGTGCCGTGGCGGTGCTCGCCGGCGGCGGCGGCGCCGCGATCGCGGCGCCGGGCGGCCCGGCCGCGGCGTCCTGCACCTACCCGGCCGACGTCCTGGACCTGCACAACTGGTACGAGGGCCTGCCGATCGGCGAGGCCGAGAACCCGAAGAACGTGAAGCAGCCCGAACTGGCGACCTACCGCGCCGACCCCTGGTTCACCACGACGGCCGACTGCACCGGCGTGCGGTTCCGGGCCGCGGTGAACGGCGTCACCACGAGCGGCTCGGGCTACCCGCGTTCGGAACTGCGCGAGACCGACGGGTCGAAGAACGCGAGCTGGTCCTCGACCTCGGGCACCCACACGATGGTGGTCAAGGAAGCGATCACGCACCTGCCCGAGGACAAGAACCAGGTGGTCGCCGGCCAGATCCACGGCTCCGACGACGACCTGACGGTGTTCCGCCTCGAAGGCGGCAACCTCTACGTCACCAAGGGCGACGACACCCACTACAAGCTCGTCACCAGCACCTACCAGCTCGGCACGGAGTTCGAGGCCAAGTACGTCGTCTCGGACGGGAAGGTCAAGGCGTACTACAACGGCACGCTGCAGACCACGATCTCCCAGAAGTTCAGCGGCGCCTACTTCAAGGCCGGCGCGTACACCCAAGCCAACTGCGACAAGTCCGCGCCGTGTTCGGACGCCAACTACGGCGAAGTGGTCATCCACGCCTTGACCGTCACCCACACGAACTGAAGGCGCACCACGGTCCGAAGTGGACACTCGCGGCCGGGCGGCGAGGTCGGTTCAGCGCTCCGGCAGCTGACGGCGTTCGCGCAGGCGGGCCAGGTCCTCGCGCATGTCCGTGGGCAGGAGCTCGGCCATCTGCTCGGGACGCAGCGGCAGGTCGAGGAGGCTGAGCTTGACCCGGCTGCGCCGGGCGTGGCGGCCGGGGTCCAGGCGCACGACCTGGGCCGCGTCCGGGCGCAGGGTCGCCGTCAGCGGAGTGGCGGGCTCGAGCGGCCGCCAGGCGTTCCCGTCGACGCGCAGCATCGGCGGCGCACTGCGGGTCGTGCCACGCAGCGTGACGACGTCGCGGGCCGGCAGCACGATCGAGCGGCTGACGCCCGACATCGACGCGACCGGGGTCACCGCGAGCACTTCCGCCGCCGGGGAGATCACCGGCCCGCCGGCGGCGTAGTTGTAGGCGGTGGAGCCGGTCGGGGTGCTCAGGATCAGGGCGTCACAGCGGTAGTACCCGAACTGCGCCCCGTCGACCAGCAGGTCGACCTCCACCGTCGCGCCGGGCTCGGCCCCGCCGACGACGACGTCGTTGAACGCGACCGCGGCCGCGTCGCCCTCTTCCAGCGCGATGCAGCTGTGCGGCTCGATTTCGAAGTCCCCGGCGTGCACCCGCTCGATCGCGCCGGCCAGCTCGGCCGGCGCGATCTCGACCAGAAAGCCGACGTTGCCGTAGTTCACCCCGAGCACCGGCACCGGCCGCTCGACGGCCAGCCGCATGGCGCCCAGCATCGTGCCGTCCCCGCCGAGGCTGGGCGCGGTGTTATCGGGCCGCGAACCCCTCGTCGGACACCACCGCCACCCCGGCCCCGACCTGCGCGGCGTCGGTTTCCCGCACCACCAGTTCGACCCCGTGCCGCTCGGCGAACGCGACCAGCACGTCGACCGAGTCGCGCACCGGCTTCCGCGGGTGCGCCACCACGCCGACGCGGGTGATCCCGAAATCTGCCATGAGGATCATTCTGGCCGCTCGGTGCCGGGAACGCTCGAGCGACGTCAGCGGGCAGGCGTCGCCGTCCCGATGATCAGCGGGTGCACCACCGAAGGCATCCCGCGCCAGCTCGCCGTGCTCAGGTCCTCGATGTCGAACCGCTGCTTGACGAGCGCGACGGTGTCGCGGTCGCACCGGCAGCCCTGCGCGAACGCCGCCCACGGCCCCGCCAGGCGCGTCTGCCGCCGGGCCAGCTTCGGGTCCTCCGCACGCACGTGCTCCAGGAACAGCAGCCGCCCACCCGGCCGCAGCACCCGCACGAGCTCGGCCAGCACCCGATCGACGTCGGGCACCGTGCACAGGACCAGTGTCGACACGACCGTGTCGACACTGGCGTCCGCCATCGGCAGCGCGTCGGCATCGGCCCGCACCGGCCGCATCCCGGCGTGGCCCCGCACGCGCTTCTCGAGCCGCCGGTACATCGCCGCGACGGGCTCGCTCAGCACGACCTCCGCCGCCGGCGGGTAGTGCCGGACGTTGAGCCCGGTCCCCGCCCCGATCTCGACCACCCGTCCGTGCGCCCGTCGCAGCAGCTCCGCGCGCCGGCCGGCCAGGCCCAGCCGCTCCCCCCGGCGCAGGAACGGGTCGTACAGCGCCGCCCCGAACCGCTCCCCGAACCCGTCCCGTGCCCCCACGTCGTCCCCTCCGGCCATCGTTCCTCCTCCGCACCACTTGATGCGACGCAGCACACCAGCCGCCGCCCGCCCACCGCATCACCCGCTCGTGCCATTCCGGGTGCTGGCCGGAACGGGCCACGCCGGCGCGTGGCCCGGCCTAAGCTGGGGAAATGCCGGAGCAAGACCAAGCCGTGCGGTTCACCGACGCGGGCGATCGCCCGGTCGCCTGGGCCACCACCGGCGCGGGCCCGCCCCTCGTCGTCGGCAGCTGGTGGTGCGGGCACCTCGAGCTGGACTGGCGGAACGCGCTGTTCCGGCGGTTCAGCGGGCTGCTCGGCGACCACTTCACGCTCGTGCGCTACGACCGGCCCGGCGTCGGCATGTCCGACCCCGCCGGGCCGCTGATCACCTCGCTCGCCGACGAAGTGGCCGCGCTGAGCGCCGTCGTCGACGCGGCCGGGGAGAAGGTGACCCTGTTCGGCGGTTCGTCCGGAGGCTGCGCCGCGATGGCGTACGCGGCGGCCCACCCGGACCGCGTGGAGCGGCTCGTCCTCTACGGCAGCTACGCCCGCGGCACCGAGATCGCCACGGCGGACGCGCGGGACTCCCTGGTGGCGCTCGTCGGCCGGCATTGGGGCGTGGGCTCCCGGGTCTTCGCCGACCTGTTCCTGCCGACCGCGACCCCGGCGGAACGCGACGAGTTCGTCCGTTTCCAGCGCGCCGGCCTGACGGCGGAGAAGGCGGAGCGCTCGCTCGCGGCGGTGTACGCGTTCGACGTCCGGGACCGGCTGGCCACGATCACGGTGCCGACCCTCGTCCTGCACCGTCGCGACGACCGCGCGATCCCGTTCGCGCTGGGCCAGGACGTCGCCGCCCGCATCCCGGGCGCCACGTTCGTCCCGCTCGACGGCACCGACCACCTGCCCTGGCGCGGGGACGTGGAAGCGCTGGTCCGCCCCGTGCGGGAGTTCCTCGGCGCCGGCCGGCGCGCCCGCCGGGCCGGCTCGCCGCGTCACGAGCTCTCCGACCGCGAACTCGACGTGCTGCGCCTGGTCGCGCAGGGGTTGAGCGACCAGGAGATCGCCCGCCGGCTCGGCATCAGCGCCCACACGGCGCACCGCCACGTGTCGAACATCCGCGGCAAGCTGGGCGTAACGTCCCGGGCGGCGGCCGCCGCGCACGCCGCCACCGCCGGACTGCTCTGACCTGCACCGGACGTCACCGGGTTTGAGCAGGCCGTCCTCGTGGTACTGCCACGAGATCATCGATGTCCCGCTTTGGAGGGTGCTCGTGCAGATCCAGGTCAACACCGACCACAACGTCCACGGTGGCGAAGGACTGGCCACCTTCGTGACCACCGACCTGGAGACCAGCCTCTCCCGGTTCGACGGCTGGTTGACCCGGGTGGAGGTGCACCTCAGCGAGGACGGCGGCGGCAAGCCGGAAGACAAGAAGTGCGTGATCGAGGCCCGCCCCGGCGGCAAGCAGCCGGTCGCGGTCACCCACCACGCCACCACCGTGGACGACGCGTACGCCGGGGCGGCGCACAAGCTGGGCAAGGTGCTGGACTCCCGGTACACCAAGGCGCACGACCACAAGGGCGGCGAGAGCATCCGGCACATGCCCGCACCGGACGACCTCGAGCAGGTCGGCACGATCGAAGACGCGCCGCGGGACTGAACACCTTCTCAAGCGATAAGTGAAACGAGTCCGGATCGCCGTCGGCCACGCGCCGGCGGCGATCATGGTGTCACCCCTTGTGCCGCGCCGTGATCTCCACCGCGTCGGCGCCCCCTTGAGCTGAGCGCCCGCGTCGAGCCGGCCCGGCTTCCCCCATGGCCCGGTCGCCGGTACCGGTACGCCCGGAGGGCCCAATCTCGTTGCCGTTTCTTCGGCAAATCCGGCGCCTCTCCCAGATGCTGAACGGCCGCTTCCCTCTCTTGGCAGCGGCGACAGCGCCGTGCGAGTATCGATCCGTCGCACCCGCCGGCCGCCCGGCCCAGACGCATTTGTTGCTGTCACACCCTTTTCCCGAATGATCGGTGACGTCCTCGTCGCCTTCGACAAGGACGTCCACCATGATCGAAAGCGCTTTCTCACGCCGGATGCTGCTGCGTGGCACCGGCGGGATCGGCCTCGCCGCCCTGCTCGCCGCGTGCGGCGTGGACGCCGAGAACACCGCCGGGCCCGCCGGTGGGCCGCCGAAATCCGGCGGCACGCTGCGGGTCGGCACTCCGGCGCCGCCGACCGCCGTCGATCCCGTGACGATGTACGACGGCTCGGCGATCGCGATCGTGCAGCTCGTCGCGGACTACCTGATCTGGCTGGAGAACGACTTCAGCCTGACGCCGCGGCTGGCCGAGAAGTGGGCCGCGGAAGACGGCAACAAGCGGTGGGTCTTCACCCTGCGCGCGGGCGTCACCTTCTCCGACGGCACGCCGCTGGACGCCACCGCGGTGAAGGCGTCGTTCGACCGGCTGCTCGACCCGGCCCAGGACTCCGCCGCACTGGCCGCGTTCAAGTCCGTGCTCAGCGCGGGCGGAGTGTCCACAAGGGACGCTTCGACGGTCGTGTTCACGCTGGA
This sequence comes from Amycolatopsis sp. NBC_01307, assembly GCF_035975215.1. Taxonomy (NCBI): domain Bacteria; kingdom Bacillati; phylum Actinomycetota; class Actinomycetes; order Pseudonocardiales; family Pseudonocardiaceae; genus Amycolatopsis; species Amycolatopsis sp. NBC_01307. The sequence goes on from NZ_CP108403.1 coordinate 4,454,434, forward strand.
CCGGGCGTTTTCCGACTTCCCGTTCCTGGTCTCGGCGGGCAACTACAACGCCGTGATCCTCAAGGCGGACTACGCGGGCGCGTTCACCGACCACGCGATCGGCACCGGCCCGTTCCTGCTCGGCGGCTACGACCCGTCCACCGGCGCCACCTTCACCCGGAACCCGAAGTACTGGCAGCCCGGGAAACCGTACCTCGACGGCGTCGAGATCAAGTTCTACGCCGACGCCCAGGCCGAGCAGCTCGCGCTGGGCAGCGGCGAGATCGACGCGCTGGTCATCACCGACCCGTCGATCATCCAGGAGACCGGCGACGTCGTGCTCGACAAGGTCCCCGGCACCGCGATGACCGCGCTGACCCTGCGGGTGGACCAAGCGCCGTTCGACCGCAAGGAAGTCCGCCAGGCGATCGCGTACGCCCTCGACCGGCCCGCGCTCAACGAGGTGGTCGACGCGGGCATCGCCCAGCTGGGCAACGACCACCTGTACGCCCCGCTGTTCGCGGCCGGCCCGAAGGACATCCCGCAGCGGGCGAAGGACCCCGCGAAGGTCAAGGAGCTGCTCGCCGCGGCCGGCGTCGGGAAGCTCAGCTTCCCGCTGTCGTTCGACCCGCCGAGCAAGAACTTCGCGCTGGCGGTGCAGGACCAGCTCCGCCAGGCCGGCATCGAAGTCACCCTCGACCAGCAGACGTCGAAGGCGTTCTACGGCGGCGACCAGGCCAAGGACACGCCCTGGCTGTTCACGCCGGCCAACCTCGTCGGCTGGGCCGGGCGCCCGGCGCCGAGCCAGTTCGTGCGGCCCATGGTCACCTCCGACGGCGTGTGGAACGGGGCCAAGTACCGCAATCCGCGGCTCGACGCGGCGCTCGTCGCCTACGACGGCGCCACGTCCGACGACGAGCGCAAGCGGCAGGCGAAGATCATCGCCGACGTCCTGCACGAGGACGTCCCGGTGGTGCTCGCCCTGTGGAACGGCGCCGTCCGGGCCTACAACAAGACCCGCTTCACCGGGATCAAGGCGCACCCGTCGTCCTTTGTGGACTTCAGCGCGGTGTCCCGAGCGTGACGGGGCTGCTGCTGCGCCGCGCCGTCGCCATCCCGGTGACGCTGTTCGTGGTGTCCCTGCTGGTGTTCCTCGCCACCGAGATCCTGCCCGGCGACGTGGCGCGGACGGTGCTGGGCCGCGAGGCGAGCGAGGCTTCGGTGGCCCGGCTGCGCGGGTCGCTCGGGCTCGACCAGCCGTTGACCGACCGGTTCCTGCGGTGGGCGGGCAACTTCGTCCGCGGCGACTGGGGCACGTCGCTCACGCTGCACGTCCCGGTGCGCGAGCTGGTGTTCGACCGGCTCGGCAGCTCCCTGCTGCTGGCGGGGTTCGCGTTCGTGCTGCTCGTGCCGGTCGCGCTGGCCGCCGGGGTGCTCAGCGGCCTGCACCACGACCGACCGCTGGACCGGGTGCTGAGCGGGCTGGGCCTGGTGTTCGGCGCGATCCCGGAGTTCGTCACCGGCGTGGTGCTGCTCGTCGTGTTCGCGGTGAACGTCCACTGGTTCCCCGCGTCCGCGCAGACGCCGCCCGGCGCGAGCCTGGTGCTGCGGCTGGAGCACCTGGTGCTGCCCGCGCTGTCGCTGGTGCTGCTGTGCACCGGCTACGTCGCCCGGCACGTCCGCGCCGGCACCGTGTCCGTGGTGGACAGCACCTACGTGCGGGCCGCTGAGCTGCGCGGATCGACGCGGTGGCAGGTCGTCCGGCGGCACGTGCTGCGCAACGCGACCGTGCCCGCGGTCAGCGCGCTCGGCGTGCAGGCCCAGTTCCTGCTCGGTGGCCTCGTCGCGGTGGAACTGCTGTTCAACTACCCGGGGGCGGGCGCGCTGCTGCTGACGTCGGCGCTGGACAAGGACCTGCCCACCCTGCAGGCCACCGCGGTGGTGCTGGGCCTGTGCTACGTGCTCGTCATGACCGCGGTCGACCTCGCCTACCGGCTGCTCGACCCCCGGATCCGCCGCGGGGTGACCGCGTGAGCGCCCTCCGGCAGGCGACGGCCCCGGTCGCGCTCGTCACCGCCGTCGCGCTCCCGCCGGGCCGGCGTCGCAAGCGGGTCCCGGTCGTGCTCGCGCTCGGGCTCCTCCTGGTTCTCGGCTGGGTGGTCGTCGCCGTGTTCTGGCCGCAGCTGGCGCCGCAGGACCCGCAGCTGCAGCACCCGGCGCACCGGCTGGCCGCCCCGGGCGGGGCGAACCTGCTCGGCACCGACCAGTTCGGCCGCGACACCTTCTCCCGGGTGCTGGCCGGCGCCCGGCCGGTGCTGCGGATCGCCCCGGTCGCGACGCTGCTCGCCGTCGTCGCCGGTACCGCGATCGGCCTGCTCGCCGGCACCTACGGCCGCTGGGTGGACGGCGTCATCATGCGCGTGCTGGACGCCGTGCTGGTGTTCCCGTCGATCATCGCGAGCGTCCTGTTCGTCGCCCTGCTCGGGCATTCCGCCGCGGTGCTGGTGCTCGTCATCGGCATCTCGTTCGTCCCGATCGTCGCCCGGAGCGTGCGCGCGGCCACGCTGGTGGAGCGGGCCAAGCCCTACGTCGACGTGGCCCGGCTGCGCGGTGAGCCGGGCTGGTCGCTGATGCTGCGCGAGATCCTGCCCAACGTCGCCCGGACCGTGCTGGTCGAGGCGACGTCCCGGCTCGGCGACGCGGTGTTCGCCGTGGCCACCCTCGCGTTCCTCGGCCTGGGCCAGGAACCCGGTTCGCCGGACTGGGGCACCTCGGTCTCCGACAACCGCGCGTGGCTGCCGACCGCGCCGTGGACCGTGCTGGCCCCGGCGCTGGCCATCGCCTCCCTCGTCGTCGGCGTGGCGCTCGTCGCCGACGACCTGCGCGCCCGGTTCGAGGCGGCATGAGCGCCGGCCTGGTCGTCGAGAACCTCGGGGTCGCCTACCGGACGGCGGCGGGCGAGGTGCGCGCGGTGGACGACGTGTCCCTGACCATCGCGAAAGGACGGATGCTGGGCGTCGTCGGGGAGTCCGGGTCCGGCAAGACCACCATCGCCCGCGCGCTCGGCGGGCACCTCCCGGCCGGCGGCCGGATCGTGTCGGGGCGGATCACGGCGGGCGGGGTCGACGTGCTCGGGCTGTCCCGCCGCGACCTGCGGACCTGGCGCCGCCGGGACCTGGCGTTCGTGCACCAGGAGGCCGGCGGCGCGCTGGACCCGACCATGCGGGTGGGTGCCCAGCTGGCCGAAGCGCTGGCGCTGCAGGACGTTCCCCGCCCCGGCCGGCGGGAGCGGGCGGCCGGGCTGCTGGAGCGCGTGCGGCTGCCCGCGTCGGTGGCGCGGCGCTACCCGCACGAGCTGTCCGGCGGGCAACAGCAGCGGGTGGTCATCGCCGCCGCCCTCGCGAAGCAGCCGAAGCTGCTGGTGCTGGACGAGCCGACGACGGGGCTGGACGCGTCCGTCGAATGGGAGATCCTCACCCTGCTCGACCGGCTGCGCCGCGAGCTGTCCGCGACGGTCGTCCTGATCAGCCACGACCTCGACCTGGTCGGCCGGCTGTGCGACGACATCGCCGTGCTCTACGCCGGCCGCGGCAGCGAGTTCGGCCCGGCCGACGCCGTCCTGCGCGGGCCCGCGCACCCGTACACCGCCGCGTTGCTGGCGTGCGCGCCCGAGGTGGGTGTCCCCCGCTCGGTCCGGCGGCTCGCCGCGATCCCCGGCGCGCCGGGCACGGCCGCCGACGGCTTCTCGGGCTGCCGCTTCGCCACGCGCTGCGCGTTCGCCGACGACCTGTGCCGCACCACCGAACCCGGCGTCACGGAGTTCGCGCCGGGCCGGACGGTGCGCTGCCACCACGCCGAGCGGCTCGCCCCGCTCCCGGTCCGCCCGGACGCGGCTTTCCCCGGGAACGTGCCGCCCCTGGACGCATCTTTCCCGGCGAAAGTGACGTCCTCGGGCGCGCCGGACGGCAGCCGGCTCGGCGTGGACGGCCTCACCGCCGGCTACGGCGGCCGGCCCGTGGTCCGCGACGTGACGTTCGAGATCCGCCCGGCCGAGGTCTTCGGCCTGGTCGGCGAGTCCGGCAGCGGGAAGACCACGCTGGCTCGGACGATCGCCGGGCTGGGCCCGGGCGGGGGCGCCGGCACGATGACGTTGTCCGGCGCGGACCTGCCCGCGTCGCTCGGCCGGCGCCGCTCCGGGCTCCGGCGGCGGGTCCAGATGGTCTTCCAGCAGCCGGAAGCCACCCTGAACCCGGCCCAGCGCGTCGGCACCGTCCTGCGCCGCGCGATCCGGACGCTCGGGGGCACCGGCACCGCGCGGGAGCTCGCCGAGCGCGTCCAGCTCGGCCCGGACCTGCTCACCGCCCGGACGACCGCGCTGTCGGGCGGGCAGCAGCAGCGGGTCGCCATCGCCCGCGCCTTCGCCGGCCGGCCGGACCTGGTGATCTGCGACGAGCCGGTGTCCGCGCTCGACGTCAGCGTGCAGGCCGGGGTGCTGGAACTGCTGGCGCGGCAACGGGAAACCACCGACACGTCGGTCCTGTTCATCTCGCACGACCTCGCCGTGGCCGGCTACCTGGCCGACCGCGTCGGCGTGCTCTACCGCGGCCGCCTGGTGGAGACCGGCCGCACCGCCGACGTCCTCGCCGGGCCGCACCACCCCTACACGGACCTGCTCGTCACCGCCGCCCACCGCGCCGAGGTCACCGAAGCGCCGCGGCGCGCGGACACCGGCGCCGGGTGCGTGTTCGCCGCGGGCTGCCCGCACCACCTGGGGCCGCTCTGCGACGACGAGCCACCGCCGGCCCGCGACCTCGGGGACGGCCACGACGTCCGCTGCCACCTGCCCGCCGACCGCCTGCCCCCGTCCCGTCCGCTCGCCGCCGAGAAGGAGCCTCGATGACCGACACCCGGATCCAGCCCGAAAACGAGTTCGCCGAGGTGACCGCCGAGGCGCCCGCGCAGGTGGTGCACCGGCGCTGGGTCACCGTGACGGCCGGGATCAACGTCAGCGGGGTGCTCTGGGGCGCCGGGCCGGCGGCGCTGGTGCTCCTGCCCGCCCCGGGCGCCGACGCCCGGTCCCTCGACCGCGTCGCCCTGGCGCTCGGCGAGCCGGTGGTGGTCATCGACCCGCCGGGCACCGGCCGCTCCGGCGGCAGCGCGGGCACCCCCAAGCGGGCCGCCAGGGACATCGTCGAGGCCGTGGCGTCGTTCGCGCCCCGCGCCCGGGTGATCGCCGGCATCGGCGCCGGCGGCGTCATCGCGCTCGCGGTGGCGCTCCGGCGCGCGGAGCTGGGCACCGTCGTGCTCGCCGGCACCGAGCCCGGCGACGACGTCACCGCGCTGCGCGAGCAGCTGCCCGGCACCACGATCACCGAACTCGCCGCCCCCGGGGATCCCGGCGCGTTCGCCGCCGCCCTCACCACCGTCCGGAAGGGAAACTGAGATGAGCGCACCGGAAATCACCCTGATCGACGTCGCCGCGGCCGAAGCGGGCGACACCGCCGAACTGGCCCGGCTGCGCACCGCCGGGACCGAGCTGGGCATCATCCAGGTCGTGAACCACGGCGTCCCGCAGGACCTCGTGGACGACTTCCACAACCGGGTCGCCGCGCTGCTCGCGCTGCCCCGCGCCGAGAAGATCGGGCTGGCCAGCCCGACCGGGCACCCGTACCGCGGCTGGCGGCAGTGGCCGGACGACTTCGGCCGCCTCGAGCTCGAGCGGTTCAGCATCGGCCGGTACGACAGCCCCGCCGACGCCGAGGCGGCCGGGCTGCCCGCCGAGTACACCGGCGAGTTCGCCCACCCGAACGTGTGGCCCGAGCAGGACCCCGGCTTCCGCGACGTCACCCTCGCCTACCACGACGCCGCCACCGGCCTCGCCGGCCGCGTGCTCCGGCTCTACGCCCGCGCGCTCGAGGTCAACCCGGACGTCTTCCCGGTGGCCGCGACCCCGCACCACACGACCTTCACCGTCAACAACTACCCGACCTGGACCCACGACGATTCGTCCACAGAGGACGGCGAGAAGCTGTTGCTGCTGGAGCACGCGGACGGGTCCGCGCTGACCGTGCTGCACCAGCGCGGCGACTACGAAGGCCTGCAGGGCCAGCAGGTCGACGGGACCTGGCTGCCCGTCCCGATCGTGCCCGGCGCGCTGCAGGTGTTCACCGGGTCGCTGCTGTCGCGGTGGACCAACGGCGTGCTGCGCGCGGGCCGCCACCGCGTCGTCGCCGGCGGCACGGTGACCCGGCTGTCCAGCGGCGTGTTCTGGCACCCGCGGGTGGACACGGTCGTCGAGCCGCTGGCGCCGTTCGTCGTCGGCGACGAGGAGCCGGAGTACGACCCGTTCCTGCTCTGGGACTCGGTCAAGTCCGGCGTCGAGGAGTACCTCTCGGTGTTCGGGCGGCCCGAGCAGGTCGCCGCCTGGCGCGAAGGCCGGCCCTACGTGGCGGCCGTGACCGAATGAGCGACCTCGCGGCATCCCGGCGCCACCCGGTTCCGGCGGGCGAACTGACCTACGAACCGGGCGAGCGCCGGGTGCGCGGGGTGATCGGCGAGACGACGGTCGTCGACAGCACGCACCCGGTGCTGGTCTGGGAGCCGGGCCGGCCGGTACCGCTGTACGCGTTCCCGGCCGGCGACGTCCGGACCGACCTGCTCACCCCGGGTGCGGCCGGGCGCGACCGGCCGGGCGTGCGCACCTGGTACGACCTGACCCTCGACGGGCGGCGGTTCCCCGCGCTCGCCTGGGACTACGACGTTTCCGGGGAGGTGCCCGAGCTGGCCGGGCACCTCGCGCTCGACTGGTTCGGCCGCACCTCGCCGGGCGTCGAGCACTGGTACGAAGAGGAAGAGGAGATCTTCGTCCACCCCCGCGACCCGTACAAGCGCGTCGACGCCCTGCCCGGTTCGCGGTGGGTGCGCGTCTCGATCGGCGGCGTGGTCGTCGCCGAGACCCGGCGGCCGGTCCTGCTGTTCGAGACCCGCCTGCCGATCCGCTACTACATCCCGCCCGAGGACGTCCACTTCGACCGCCTGACCCCGGTTCCGCTGCAGACGTCGTGCCCGTACAAGGGAACCGCCCGCTATTGGTCCACTCCGGACGCGCCGAACGCGGCGTGGGCCTACCCGGCCCCGATCCCGGCCGCCGGGCCGATCAAGGACCACGTCGCGTTCTACAACGAGATCGTCGACATCGAGGTGGACGGCGAGCTGCTCGAACGGCCGGTGACGCCGTTCACCAGCCGCCTCGTAGCCGGGTGAGCCCGGGGGCGCTCAGCAGGTCTTCCGGACGTACCCGGACTCACCCGCCGGGACGACGTCCTCGTCCCGGCGGACGATGCTGATCTTGCCCTTCCACGACGCGCACGCCTTGCTCAGGCCCGAACTCGTGTACTCGACGTCGACCACGCGGTTCCCGAACGCGTTCGCGTAGACGTCGCACTCCGTGTACTGCCCGCACTCTTCGGCGACCGCGAAGTCCAGCCCGTTGGCGACCCGGTTCGCGGCCAGGTCCACCGTGTTCTTCTGCGCGATCGCCAGCCCCTTCGCGTGCGCGTGGCTCGACAGCAGCTTGATGTAGTCCTGCGCGTTCGCCGTCGAGATCAGGTTCTTCGACCGTTCGTAGCTGTCGTAGTTGTCCGGCTCGATCGCCTGGAAACCCTTGCCCGCGCAGGAGTCGACGATCCCGTTGATCTGCGCGGCCACCCGGGAGCGCTTGTCGGCCGTGCGGAGGTCGAGCAACGCCTCGTGCCAGTCCGGGTCGACGACCTTGTTGCCGTTCGCGTCCCGCAGCAGCAGGTCACTCGCCCACTCGCCGTCGTCACCCTCGTTGACCTGGAAAGCGTTGATGTAACAGATGTTGTACAGCCCGCTCGCCGCCGGGTCGGAATGGTCCCGGCTCACGATCTTGACCCCGGACGGCGGCGTGTAGGCCCCGCCGATCTGGTAGTCCCACGCCGACGGCGTCGGCGGCAGCGTCACCGCCGCCGCCGACGCACCCGCCGTCGCCAGCAGGCAGGCCGACGTCAGGGCCGGCACGGCGAGGGCGGCCAGGAACCAGGATTTCACCGCGGAAGGGTTGCGCGTCACATCGACTCCATTGGGGATGCGGGGGATGGTCCAACCAAATCATGAAAGCGCTTTCTCACAGGTTCGTCAATCATTCACGGACGAATGAAGAAAATGATCGATTGACCGCATAGCACACCCGGTCCACCCGCTATCGACGGCCCGGCCGGTGCCGCGATCGGCGGCCTCGGCCCACCCCCGAGGACGGCTTTGTAGCGGACAGCCCTCCTCCGGCGACTTGCTGTGCGTGACCCTGAACCCCGCGATCGAGAACCACGCCGCCGTCATCACCGTCCGCCCGGACCGGGAACCCGGCTCCCTCTGGCGCTGGCTGGGCGACGACCCGGACGCCCACGCGCTGCTGACCGGCTTCGGCGGCCCCGCCGACGACGAACAGCAGGGCACCTTCGAGGTGATCAACACGGTCGTCGCCAACGGATTGGCGCTGTCCAGCCTCGTCGTCGCGGTCGCCGGCTGGCGGGACCGGCGGCGAGCGGTGCCGCCCACCGTGACGCTGGAACGAGACGGAGTCGTCATCGACGTCACCGGCGCCTCGGCCGCGGAGATCGCCGCCATCGCCCGCGCGCTCGGGATTCCCGAGGACGACGAACCCGCCTGAGGCCATGGACTCCCTCGCCGACACCGGGCGCTCCCGGGCCGTGATCGTCGGCACCGGGCGCTACAGCGCCCTGCCGCACCTGCCGTCCGTCACCCGCGGCGCGGCCCAGCTCGCCACCGCCCTGACCGACCCGCGGCTGTGGGGGCTGCCGGCCGCGCACTGCCGCGTGCTGACCGATCCGCCCTCCGCCACGACCGTGCTCGACGCCGTCCGCGCGGCCGCCGCCGAAGCCACCGACCTGTTCGTCCTCCACCTCGCCGGCCACGGCTTCGTCGACCCCGACTCCGACGAGCTCCACCTCGCCCTGACCGGCACCGACCCCGACCGGCCCTGGACCGCGCTCCCCTACCGCTGGCTGCGCCACGCCATGCAGCACCCCACCATCCGCTCCCGCCGCAAGGTCGTCCTCCTCGACTGCTGCTACAGCGGCATCGCCCTCGGCGGCTCGCTCGCCGGCCCCGCGGCCCTGGGCGACCGGGTCGCCATCAGCGGCACCTGCGTGCTCACGGCCACGGCCGAAACCAGGACCGCCCTCGCGCCGCGCGGCGAGCCGTTCACCGCCTTCACCGGCGCCCTGCTCCGCACCTTGGGCACCGGCGTGCCGGACGGCCCCGCCCTGCTGGACGTCGAGACGATCTACCACCACCTGCGCGCGGAACTCGACGCCCGCAACCGGCCGATCCCCCAGCTGCGCAGCCGCAACGCCGGCCACCGCATCGTCCTCGTCCGCAACACTGCGACCACCGCGGCGCGGCCACCGGCCGGCGCCCCGGCCGTGCCGCGGCGACGCTGGCCCGCCGCGGTGGCGGCCGCGGCGGTGCTGCTCACCGGCGCCGACACGCTGCCGCCGCCGACGCCGGATCTGCCGGTCAACGCCGTGCTGGCCTGCGCCAACCCCACACCACCACCGTCACCGACCGCCGTCGACGCCGAAACCACACCCGCCATCACCCAGGCGCGCGCGAACCGGAAGACCCACGATCGGATCGTCATCGGGATCGTGTCCGGCCGGCCGGGTCACACCGAGCGCTGCGCCGACGGGAGCCTGCGCGGCTTCGACGTCGCCGTCGGCGAAATCATCGCCGCCGACCTCGGTTACCCACCCGGCCGGATCTCCTGGACCGAACTCCCGGTCGCGGCCAGGGTCTCGGCCCTGCAACAACACCAGGTCGACTTCGTGGCCGGGAGCATGGCGATCTCCACCGAGCGGAAACGCCACATCGCCTTCGCGGGCCCCTACGAGATCAGCGCGCAAACCCTGCTCGTCCTCGCCGGGGACACGGCGATCAACGATCCCGAAGACCTCCGCACGAGCGGCAAAACCCTGTGCGGGGTCGCCGGCAGCACCGGGCCGGAGGGGGTGAAACCCTACCTCGGCGACGCCGGGCAGATCGTCACCCGGACCTCGGTCGACGAGTGCCTCAGGCTGCTGCTGCGCCACCAGGTCGAGGCCGTGACCGGCGACCGGTCACTGCTGGTCGCCTACGACAAGGCGCTGGCCGGGCGCACCCGTCTGCTCAACACCAGCTTCGGCGACACGGCCTACGGGATCGCCGTCGCCATCGGCGATCCGACGCTCAGGCAGGCGATCCACGACATCCTCGCGCACAGCTACCGCGACGGCCGCTACGCCCGAGCCTGGAAGGACTCCCTCGGCCGCCTGATCCCCGAAATCGACTCCGGTCCGCAGCTCACGGAGTGACACACCGGACGCGACAGTCCACATCGGACTCACAGGGGACGCCCGTGTCGTCAGCCGAGCATCTGCATCCCCGCGAAGAGCACGACCAGCAGGGCGCCGACGCCGAACCCGACGAGCAGTGCGCCGCCGACGGCCGGGCGGAGCCGCACTCCCGCGTAAGCCAGTCCCAACGCGAGCATCAACCACGCGCCCACCAACGGGAAACCCGTCATCATGCCCGCGGTGAGCAGCGAAACGCCCTTGGCGCCGCCGGCGACCACCAGCGCGTAGCCGGCGATCACCAGCCAGTGCAGCGGGCGGATTCCGGCCGGCTTGGCGACCATCGTGCGCCAGGAATGCTGGTGGGTCATGACGTACCCTCCTGATTCGGTGATACGTCGAGTGTCCCACGTCACGTCGCCGATGATCCTTACCTGAACGTTACGGCCCGGCCGACCGTCCACTGTGCACAACGGTCAGCGCGGGTCGATCAGCTCGAGAACGCCGTCGGCCGTGCCGGTGACGAACAGCCTCCCGGTCGACGAATCCACGCCGACCGTGTTCGGCTGCCGGACCGTCGGCAGCCGCACGACCTCCTTCGGCGTGCCGGAGGAGAGGTCGATGCCGACCACCTCGTTGCGCGCGGTCAGTGTCACCCACATCCGGTCGCGCACGGCGTCGTAGGCGATCCCGTACGGCGTTCCCGGCAGCGCCAGCTTCCCGATCTGTTCGAGCCGCGGCGTGAGCCGGTAGAGCAGGACGGCGTTGCCGCGGGTGTCGGCGACGGCGAGGTGGCCGCGCTTGTCGGCGAGGACGTGCGTGGGCCCCGCCCCGGCGGGCACGCGCCCGACCTGCCGCAACGCCCCCGCGTCGTAGACGGTGAGGTCGTTCTGCCGGACGTCGACCAGCCCGACGAGGTCGCCGACCGCGGCGAGCCCGGCGGGCTGGGTGACGTCGGCAAAGGTGTGCACGACGTGCCCGTCGCGGACCACGACGACGCTCTTGCCCAGCTCATTGGCCACGAAGTACGAGCCGTTGGCGGCCCGGGTGGCGTCGTGCGGGACCACCCCGGTCACCACCGTCGTGGTCACCTCACCACCGGGCAGGGCGATGGTCAGCAGCGAGTTCGACGTCTCGTCGGGCACCAGCACCGGCCCACCGGGCCCGGCCAGCTGCAGGTGCCGCAGCCAGCCGGGCAGCGGCACCCGCTTCACCACCTGCCCGGTCCGCGCGTCGACGAGGGCGAGCGCGTTCGGCTCGCGGACGCCGACCGCGACCAGGTGGGTCAGCGCGTCGGCCACGACACCTTCGGGGGACGCGCCGATCGGCAGCACCTGGCCGGCCGGGGGCCGGGCCACCCCGGGAGCGGCGGCGGGCTCGGCGGCCGGCGGCAGCTCGGCGGGCTTGTCCGCGACCGGACTCGAGCAGCCGGCGAGGAGGACGGCGGCCAGGCACCACGGAGCGAAACGCACCGGTAACCCCTTTCGACGAAGGCCGCCCACGTTAGGCACCCCGCGCTGGTCAGGTGGGCCGGCGACGCGTTCGGTAAGGAGGCCGTAAGGTCGCCGATCCGACTCGGCAGCCGTGACTCACCGCGGTAGCTCGATGACCATGGCTCGGCGGCGGTAGCCCGTCGGCGGTGGCTCACCGGCGGTGCGGGCGAGCCCGGCGAGGGCGGCCGTGGCTCACCGGCGGTAGCCCAACGGTCGCGGCTCGCCGGCGGTAGCCCGACGACCGTGACTCACCGGCGGTGCGGGCGAGCCGGGCGAGGGCGGCCGTGGCTCACCGGCGGTAGCCCAACGGTCGCGGCTCGCCGGCGGTAGCCCGACGACCGTGACTCACCGGCGGTGCGGACGAGCCGCGCGAGGGCGGCCGTGATTCACCGGCCGTGGCTCACCCGGCCGGGCGAGAGCCGACAAGTGACCACGATGGACTCCCCGGCCCGGTACCGGCGGGAGCGATCGGTGTCCGCAGCACGTCCAGGCCGGGCACGAACCCCGCCTCCGAGCGATCTGTCGCGATCGGACAACGCGCGCCCGGTCCGGTGACTGTCCGTTCCGGAACGTCCTGTTTCGACCGAGTCGTCCACGTGGGATCCGCCGCACAGTTGCGCACGCCGTCCACACCGGACGGGACCGTCCGGGCCACCCCCGCCCTGGTCCAGGCCCACTCCGGCGCGCTCGGCCGCCGGAAGTTCCTGACGTTTCAGATTCACGATCTTCGTCCTACACTGGGTGAACAGCTCCTACGAACGGACCAGTGAGTCTAGACCGAAGGCCAAAAAAGTGACGTGTGTCATCCTCCCGAGTATTGACCCCACCCGTTGTGAGCAAGCTGTCACCGCCTCTACAGTGGCCCGCGTGACTCCCCGAGAATGAGTCACGCACTCCCATCGGATTCGGTCCCCGAACCGTCATATTTCTTCAAGGAGCAAGCCTTGCTTGGAAACGCCATGAGCGGTGGCCGGGTTCGCACTCGCCGCGCCGCGCTCGGGCTCGCCCTCATCGCCGTCGCCGCCACCGCCCTCTCCGGGTGCAGCTCGCTCGGCTCGGACAGCTCGAACGCCTCGTCGACCGGTGGCGGCGGTCTGGAGAAGACCAAGATCAAGGTCGCGATCTTGCCCACCGTCGACACCGCTCCGCTGTGGCTCGCCCAGGACAACGGCTACTTCAAGGCCGAGGGCCTCGAGGTCGAAGCCGTTGTGGCCGCGAGTGGCCAGGCGGCCATGACGAAGGCGATTTCCGGCGAAACCGACATCGCGATCTCGAGCTACTTCCCGTTCTTCGTCGCGAAGAGCACGGGTGCGGCCGACCTGCAGTTCGTCTCGGACGCGACGTCGATCAGCCCGAAGTCCGTCTCGATCGTCACGGTCCCGAACTCGCCGGTGAAGTCGATCAACGACCTCGAGGGCAAGAAGATCGCGATGACCGCCAAGAACACGGCGAGCGACCTGCTGGCCAAGTCCCAGATGAAGGACCACGGCGTCGACATCACCAAGGTGAACTGGGTCCAGATGCCGTTCCCGAACGTCGCGGCGGCCCTGCAGCAGGGTCAGGTCGACGCGGCCTTGCTGCCCGAGCCGTTCCTCTCGCAGGCCGCCAAGTCCGCGGGCGCGATCCCGGTGGTCGACGTCAACACCGGTGCCACCCAGGACTTCCCGCTGTCGGGCTACGCCTCGACCAGGAAGTGGGTGCAGGCGAACCCGAAGACCCTGGCCGCCTTCCAGCGCGCGATGGCGAAGGCCACCAGTGACACGACCAACGACCGGTCCAAGGTCGAGCCGATCCTGGTCAAGTACGCCAAGATCGACGAAGGCACGGCGAAGCTGCTCAACCTGCCCGCCTTCGTCGCCAAGCTGGACGCCCGGCGCCTCCAGCGCGTGCCCGACCTGATGCTCCAGATGGGCGCGATCACGACCGCCGTGGACGCCGCCTCGATGATCGCCCCGCAGGTGACCAGCTGAGGTAGCAACCGCTTCCGCGGACTCACCGGCCTGGCCGGCTTCCCCCTGCTCCGGGAGGAAGCCGGCCAGGCCGCTTTGCGTGGCAGGAGCCACGCTCCACACAGGAACGCCCGCCTTCCGCAGCCGGTACGTGCTGCGGAAGACGGGCGTTCTGGCGGAACCGAGGGACTCAGCGGCGACGCCGGTGCGTCAGTACGGCGACTTCTCCGCCGAGGTGACGCGGATGTGCACCAGCGTCGGGCGCGAGTCGGCGAACGCCGCCGTCAGGCCGGGAACCAGGCCGGACGGCTCCGAGATCGTCACGCCCTGGCAGCCCATGCTCGACGCCAGTGCGGCGAAGTCGATGCCGCCCAGCACGGTACCCGGCAGCTTCCCGCCACCGATCGAGTCGCCGAAGATGCGGACCGCCGCGTACTCGGTGTTGTCCAGGATCAGGATCGTCACCGGCAGCTCCTGACGCGCGGCCGTCCAGAGCGCCTGGATGCCGTACATGCTGGAGCCGTCACCGACCACGCCGATCACCTTGCGGTCCGGCCGGGCGAGCGCCGCGCCGACCACACCCGGGACGCCGTAGCCGAGCGTGCCGCTGGCGACCGTCAGGAAGCCCGTGTCGGTCGCGGTGATGGGCAGGTGGTCGTGCATCACCCCGCGGTGGCTGGGTGCCTCCTCGACGACGATCGCGTTGTCCGGCAACAGGTCCGTGAGCGACGAGTAGACGAACTCGCCGGTCAGCTTCTCGCTGCTCGGCTTCGCGGGCCGCGCCAGCGGCGCGGGCGCGGGCCGGCTCGTCTCGCCGACGGCGTCGACGAGCGCGCGGATGCCGAGCTTCGGCGTGGCCCGGATGCCGGTGCCTTCGAAGGCCCGCGCCAGGATCTGCTCGTCGTCGCTGACGATGAACAGCGGCGGCAGCGGAGCCTCCCCGCGACCGCGGTCGACGTGGTAGGTGAACGCGGGTGCGCCGAGCACGACGACGAGGTCGTGCGCGGCCAGCTTGTCCGAGATCGCGCCGCGCTCGGGGTCCAGGAACCCTTGGAACAGCGGGTGGTTCTCGGGGAACGAGCACCGGGACGACATCGGCGCGACCCACACGCCCGCCCGGACGCGCTCGGCGAGGGCGACGGTCTCCTCGACGGCACCGTCCTGGTCGACGGCCCCGCCGACGACGATGGCGGGCCGCTCGGCAGCCTCCAGCGCGGCGGCGAGTTCGGCGACGGCCTCGGGATCCGGTGCGAAGCCGCGGATCCGCGACCGGCTGATCATCGGGCGTTCGGTGGTGGCGGTCCAGTCGTCGGCCGGGACGGACACGAAGACCGGACCGGACGGCGCCTGCGTCGCGACGTGGTAGGCCCGCGCGAGCGCGGCCGGGACGTCCTCGGCGGTCGCGGGTTCGATGGACCACTTCACGTACGGCTTGGGGAATTCGGGGGCGTCCGTCGCGCCGAGGAACGGATCGTGCGGCAGCAGCGAGCGGCTCTGCTGCCCCGCGACGATGATCAGCGGCGTCCGGTTCTTGTAGGCGGTGTAAAGGCTGCCGAGGCCGTGCCCGACGCCGCCGGCGGAGTGCAGGTTGACGAGCACGGCTTTGCGCGCCGCTTGGGAGTAGGCCTCGGCCATCGCCACGACGGCGGACTCCTGTAGCCCGAGGATGTAGTCGAAGTCGTCCGGCCAGTCGGTCAGGAACGGGACCTCGGTGGTGCCGGGGTTCCCGAACACCGTGGTGAGGCCGAGTTCGCGGAGGAGTTCACGGGTGGCGTCGAGGACCGTGCGCTTGATCATGCCCACAGACTAACGCTTAGCTTCGCGAAGGAAACCCCCAAAGGGCCGCCCGGTGCCGCGCTGGGCCGCGTGTTTGCGTTGTCACTGACGGCAATCGGAGACGTGCTCTTCGTGCACGCCGGTCGGGGCGGGGTCGTGGTCGAGACCACTCCCCCGCCACCGAGGGGTGGGCTCGCTCAGCCCCGGCGGCCGCGCGCGCCGACGGTCATCCAGCTGTAGTCCACAAAGGACGGATCCTCGTACACTGCGTACGCCTCGTCGAGCACCTCCCGGGTGACCAGGCCGGTGGCGAGCGCGTGCTCCTCGACGATCTTCGTCGTGCCCTTGAGCCAGCCCGCCAGCGGCTGCCCGCCCCGCGCCGGCAGGACCACGCCCTCCGCGGCGCACTCGAGCAGGCCGGCCGCCTCCAGCGCGACCGGCAGGGTGCGGCCCCACTCCGGCGCGGTGCCGACCCGGTCCGCCATGACCCGCGCGAGCGCCGCCATGGTCTGGCGGGTCGCCGGGTGCGAGGACAGCTCGGGCAGCGTGACACCGATCTCGATGAGCAGCCACCCGCCGGGCTTGAGCCACGACGACAACCGCTTGATCACGGCGTCGCGCGCAGGCAGGTGCTCCAGCACGAACCGGGTGTGGATGACGTCGAACTCCCCGGGCGCGTCGTCCGTGGTGACGTCGTGGTGCAGCACGGTCACCCCACGGTCGGCGAGCGGGTCGAGGAACGCGAGGCTGAGGTCCGTCGCGACCACGTTCTCCGGGCCGGCCAGGTCGGCCATCCTGTCGGCCACCGAACCCGCTCCGGCGCCGACCTCCAGGCACCGCCACCCCCGCCGCACCCCGAGGCTTTCGAGCTGCCGGAAGCTGAACGGGTCGAAGCTCTTCTCCAGCAGGCCGAGCCGGTGGCGCTCGGCCTCCGCCTGGGTGTCGACGAAGTTGTTCCAGCCGATGGTCTGTGACATCCGGTGTTTCCTCATTCGATCAGATCGGGCGACGCCGCATCGTACGGCTCGCCGCGTCGCGTCCGACAGGCCCGGACTCCCCTTTTTTCGCCGCCCTCGAACAAAGCCGGCCTGCCGAACGCGCCGTCGATCGCAAAAGCCGTCGTCGCGGTCCGCCGCCGACGCTCCGAATTGGACCGACTGGCGTAATCACCGCCGACGGACGTGACGGGCGTCACTTCCCGGGTGGCTACCGCACTATCCACGTCGGACCGGCGACCGGGAAAGCGCCGCGGCGATCCAAGGCGCGGGAGCCGGTTCCGGAACTTGGGACCAGCCGCCGCCGATCACTGTCACAGGCAGTCACAAACCCACGCGGCGCGCGATGTGGATAGTCACTTTTCGCAATACTGTCAAATCATTGGTGAATCCGACCGGTCCTACGCTAATCGGGTTATCCACCCTGCCACGAACGGTCGCATACCATGGTCGGCGGCGCATTCGGAGCAGTTGCGCTGCGTACAGTCCGACTAGGCGAAGAGGGTCGAACACCTTCGAGTGGTATTGCTTCGGACGCGATCTCACCGTAACTTCTCCAGCGATCAGTCGCCCTTCCCCGGTCCTGACGATCACCCCCCGTCGACGAACGCGCCGGGTCACCCTTTGTCGGTTTCATTGTCGCGTCCGAAAGAATGGATTCCAGCACGATGACGGATCTCGCGTTGCCGGTGAACGCCGCCCGAAGCAGGAGCATCGGGTTGCTGGAGGCCGCGGTCGAGCGGTGGGCGGCCGAGCGGCCCACCGCCACGGCGTGCTCCGCGCCGGACGGCGTGCTCGACTTCGCCGGCCTGGCCGAGCGGACGACGGCGATCGCCGGGGCGCTGGCGGCCGCCGGCGCGGGACCGGGCACCACCGTCGCGCTGACCACCGGACGGTCCCGGCTGGCCGTGGCGAGCCTGCTCGCCGTGTGGCGCCTCGGCGCGACGGCGGTGCCGCTGGACGAGCGGCACCCGGCCGCCCGGACCGCCGAGGTGCTCGCCGACGCCGGCGTGTCGCTGATCCTCGGCCGGCGGCCGCCGGGCGCGCCGGCCGACCTGCTCGTGCTCGACCCGGAGAGCGCCCGGGGCGGGGCGTTCACCGCGGCCGGGGGCGAGATCGCCTACCTCATCCACACTTCGGGCAGCGCGGGGCGGCCGAAGGGCGTCGAAGTCACCTACGCGGGACTGGAAACCGCGCTGGGCGCCATGAGCACCCTCCACATCGGACCGGGCGGCCTCGGGATCAACCCGCTTTCGCCCGCGTTCGACGGCTGGCTCTGGTGCGTGCTGCTGCACCTGCTGAATGGGATCGGCACGGCGATCCTCGACCTCGCCGACGACGGCGAGCACGTCGACCTCGCCGGCCGGATCGCCGCGATCGCGCCGCGCACGGCCAGCCTCACCCCGTCGCTGCTGGCCTCCTGCGCCGACGCGCTCGCCGGGGCCGAGGTCGTGGTGGTCGCCGGGGAACGCTGCCCGCGCGGGCTGCTCGAGGTGCTGCTGGCCCGGCACCGGGTGCTGAACGTCTACGGCCCCACCGAGGCCACGATCGCCGCGACCTGCGCCGACAGCGCCCGCGGCGACGACGTCACGACCATCGGGCGCCCGCTGCCCGGCTACCTGGCCCGGGTGCTCGACGACGACCTGCGGCCGGTGCCCGCGGGCACCCGCGGCGAGCTGTGCCTCGGCGGCCCCGCGCTCGCCAGGGGCTACCGCGGCGACGCCGACCTCACCGCGCGCCGGTTCGTCACCGTGGACGGCGAACGGCTGTTCCGCACCGGTGACGAGGTCCTCGCCCGCCCGGACGGGCAGCTCGAGTTCCTCGGCCGGCTCGACACCCAGGTCAAGGTGCGCGGGTTCCGGATCGAGCTCGGCGAGCTCGAGCAGGTCGTCGAGCAGCTGCCGGCCGTGCTCGCGGCCACGGCGTTCGTGCGGACCGACGGCGGCACCCTCGGCGTCGCCGCCGTGCTCGGCGAGGGGCACGACCCGGTCGCCGGCGCCCTGCTCGTGCGCGAGCACTGCCGCACGTTCCTGCCCGAGCACCTGCTGCCGTCCACAGTGGACTTCGTACCCGCACTGCCCTACACCGACCGCGGCAAGGTCGACCGGGACGCGCTCGCGGTGGCCGCCGACGCGGCCCGCCCCGCGGGCCGGGCGCCGGCCACCGCCCGTGAACACGAGGTCTGCGCCGTCTTCGCCGAGGTGCTCGACCAGCCGGTGGCCGACGTGGCCGCCGACTTCTTCGAGCTCGGCGGCCACTCGCTGCTCGCCGCCCGGATGGTGGCCACGCTGCGCAAGCGGACCGGGCTGCGGGCGTCGATCCCGTTGCTGCTGGGCAACCCCAACCCGGCGGCGCTGGCCCGGGAGCTGGACCTGCTCGCGGCGGTGTCCGCGTGAGCGCCTGGGTGGTGCCGTGGCACCCGTCCCCCGCCGGCCGCCCGACCCTGGTCTGCGCGCCGCCCGGCGGCTCCGGCTGCAACCGCTTCCGCGGCTGGCAGGCCCGGCTCGGGCTGGCCGTCTCGGTGGTCGGCGTGCAGCTTCCCGGGCGGGAGAACCGGTTCGCCGAGGAGCATCCGGCGACCTTCGCCGACGCCGTCGCCGCCGTCGCCGCGGACCTCGCCGAGCTCCGGGCGGGCGCGCCGCTCGTCATCGTCGGCGAGAGCTTCGGCGGCCTGCTCGCCTACGAGCTCGCGCGGGCGGTGGGGCCGGACGCGCTCGTGCTCGCCGCGACCGAGCCGCCGGGCAACCGGTCGGCCGCCGAGCACCTGGTCATCGACGAGCAGATCCTGCGCGACCTGTTCGTCTCCGGGCCGCCGGAACTGCGCGACCTCGACGAGGACAGCCAGGAGTTCCTGCTCGACGTGCTGCGCCGGGACGACAAGCTCGCCGACACCCACGTGCTCGCCGAGAAGTTCCGGGTGGACTGCCCGATCCACGCCTGGTCCGGCGACCTGGACGAGGTCGTGCCCGGGCACCTGCTCGACGGCTGGGCCGGCTACAGCACCGCCGGCACCACCCGGCGCGCCTTCGCCGGGAGCCACACCTTCCTGACCGATCTCGCCGACGAAACCGTGCCCGCGCTGGGGAGCCTGCTGTGCTGATGGACCTGACCGACGACCTGAGCTTCGCCGGCACCGAATTCTGGCCGCACTTCGCGTGGCTGCGCGAACACGACCCGGTGAGCCGCCACCCCGACGCCCACGGCGGGTTCTGGGTGGTCAGCCGGTACGCCGACGTGCTGTCGGTCTACCGCGACGCGGCCGGGTTCAGCTCCCGGCACGGGATGCGGCTGGGCACCAACCAGACCGCGGTGGACGCCGTGACCGGGCAGATGCTGATCGTCTCCGACCAGCCGGACCACGCGCAGCTGAAGACCGTGCTGGCCAAGGGTTTCTCGCCCGCCGCGATCCCGCACGCGGAGGACCTGGTGCGCACCGTGGTGCGCGGCCTGCTCGACGACGCCCTCGCCGCGGGCGAGGTGGACGTCGTGGAGACCGCGCGCCGGCTGCCGACCCGCGTGGTGTGCGCGCTGATGGGCGTGCCGCGCGAGGAGTGGGACTGGCTCGGCGGCACGATGAACGACGCCTTCGAGGGCGAGGACGAGCAGAGCAGGCTCGCCGCGCACGCCGAGATCTTCCTGTACTTCTCGGAACTGGTGCTCGACCGCCGGGAGCACCCGGGCGACGACTTCGTCAGCCGCATCGCCGCCGACCGGCGGTCCACGGCGGACGGCACGAAGCGGCCGCTGACCGACACCGAGATCGTGGTGAACTGCAACGGCGTCCTCGCGGGCGGCAACGAGACCACGCGCTACTCCGCGGCCGGCGCCGTCCTCGCCCTGATCGAGCACCCGGACCAGTGGGCGGCGCTGCGGGCCGACCCCGGGCTGCTGCCGAGCGCGGTCGAGGAGGTCCTGCGCTGGACCACCCCCGGCGTGCACGTGCTGCGCACCGCGACCGCGCCCACCACGATCGGCGGCGTCGACATCGCCGCGGGCGACCGGGTGACCCTGTGGAACGTCTCGGCCAACCGCGACGACGCCGAGTTCGGCGACGCCGGCCGCTTCCGGGTGGACCGCACACCCAACCGCCACCTCGCCTTCGGCGGCGGCCGTCACCAGTGCCTGGGGGCGCGCCTGGCCCGCCTGGAACTGACCGTGTTCCTGGAGGAGCTGCTGAACCGGGTGACCGCCGTGGACATCGTGGGCGAGCCGCGCTACACGGCGTCGAACTTCACCTGGGGCGTGCGCGAACTGCCGGTGCGGCTGCACTCGGCCTGATCGTCCAGGCGCTGTCCTGCGAGTCTGCTCGACGGGCTTCGTGATCCAGGTGGTTCCTGACGGTGCGGGCGGATCGCCCTCGTACCGGGTCGTTCTCGGGTGAGCCGCCCGTGCCGTCAGGGGCCGCCTGGGCGCGAAGACGACTCTGTCGGCGACCTCGAGTGGGTCGTCTCGGTGGATTCGAGTGTGGTTGCCCGCCGCGCAGCCAAAGGTTCCCGCGGCGGCCGGCCACCCGCCTTCGATGCCGAGGCCTACAAGCAGCCCAACGTCGTGGAGCGGTGCTTCAACCGGCTCAAACAGATCCGTGACCTGGCCACCCGCTACCTGCTACCAGGCAGAACTCACCATCGCCGCGATCGTCCTCCGGCTCCGATGACTTACAGGACAGCGCCTAGCCGGCGGCGCGGGCGGCCCGCCGGGACAGTTCCGCGAACGCCGTACGCAGCTGCGGCGGGGCGATCACCTCGATCTCGGTGTCGAACCGGGCCAGCGCCCCGGCGAGGGCGGTCCAGGACCAGGAGCCCGACGTCAGCCTGGTCCGGGTCGCGCCGAGCGCCTCGACGACGCCGTCGCCGGCGAACGGGGCCACCTCCGCCACCGGCAGGTCGAGGATCACCTCGCCGCGGCAGGGCCAGGCGTCCGCGCTCTCGGATCCCTTGAACCGGGCCGACAGGAACGCGGCCACGTCGCCGCCCGGCACTTCGCGGGGCGCGAACCGCGGCCCGTTCGGGATCCGCGGTGTCATCCGGTCGGCGCGGTAGGTCCGCCAGTCTTCGCGGTCGGGATCCCAACCGACGACGTACCAGCGCCCGGCCCGCACCACCAGGTGGTGGGGCTGCACCCGCCGCGGCGGGCCCGGCTCGGCGTCCGCGGGGCGCCCCGGCGAGCGGTAGCCGAACCGCAGCTCCTCCCCCGCGCGGACCGCGGCGCTCAGCGTGAGCAGCACCCCGGTGTCGACCTGGGGCCCGCCGGGGCCGGCCGCGCTGATCTCGAGGGCGTCGACGCGCTGCCGCAGCCGCGACGGCAGCACCTGCCGCACCGTGGTCAGGGCCCGCGCGGCCGCCTCCTCGATGCCCGCGCCGGTGCCGACGGCGATCCGCAGCGCCACCGTGAGCGCGACCGCTTGCTCCTCGTCGAACAGCAAAGGCGGCAGCTGACTGCCGGCTTCGAGCCGGTAGCCGCCGTCGGGGCCCTTGACCGCGTGGACGGGATAACCCAGCTCGCGCAGCCGGTCGACGTCACGGCGCACGGTCCGCTCGCTGACGCCCAGCCGCTCGGCGAGCAGGCCGCCGGGCCAGTCACGGCGGGCCTGCAGCATGGACAGCAGCGACAGCAGCCGGCTGGAGGTGGTCGTCGAGGAGGCGATCGGCATGGTTTCACCATGCCACAAGTAGCGGACGTTCCCTGTCCGCTACTGCTGGCATCGTCGTTCCAGTCGCCGGAAACCTCCGGCACCAGGAACCACTCGTGAAGGACCGGAACACCATGTCGCTCAGCGCTGTCACCCACCTGAACTTCCACGGCCAGGCCCGCGAAGCCCTGGAGTTCTACCAGTCGGTGTTCGGCGGGCAGCTCACCGTCGCCACCTACGCCGACTTCGGGATGCCCGCCGACGTGCCGGGCGCCGACCGCGTCGTGTTCGGCCAGGTCGTCGCCGACAACGGCTTCCGGGTCATGGCCTACGACGTGCCCGGCGCGCAGACGCCGGCCGCCCCGGGCGCGCCCACCACGCGTCGCGAAAACGGCACCACGATCACCACGGAGCCGTTCTTCCTCTCCGTCCGCGGCGAGAGCGTCGACGAGGTCACCCCCGTCTGGGAGGGCCTCGCCAAGGGCGGGGCCGTGATCGAGGCGTTCGGCCCCGCCCCCTGGGCGCCCGGCTTCGGGATGCTCGCCGACCGCTTCGGCGTCACCTGGATCGTCGACGTCGCGGCCGAGTACGCCCAGGCCTGACCGACCCGCGGGGAGTGCGGCCGGTCCCGGCCGCACTCCCCGCACCCCCACAGGAGAACCCCATGCAGACCCGCCCGCTCGGCCGGACCGGCATCCAGGTCAGCGCCTACGCCCTCGGCACGATGATGTTCGGGCCCTACGGCAATCCCGACCCCGACGACTGCGTGCGCATCGTCCACCGCGCCCTCGACGGCGGCATCACCCTCATCGACACCGCCGACGTCTACGGCGGCGACGGCGAGTCCGAGAAGATCGTCGGGAAGGCCCTGCGCGGCCGCCGCGACGACGTCGTCCTGGCCACGAAGTTCAACGGCCCGATGGGGTCCGGCCCCAACGAACGCGGCAGCTCCCGCCGGTGGATCGTGTCCGCCGTCGAAGGATCGCTGCGGCGGCTGGGTGCCGACCACATCGACCTCTACCAGGCCCACCACCCCGACCCCGGCACCGACGTCGAGGAAACCCTCGGCGCGCTGACCGACCTGCTGCGCGCGGGCAAGATCCGCGCGATCGGTCACTCCAACCTGCCCGCGTCGGACATCGTCGAGGCCCAGTGGGTGGCGCAGCGGCGCGGGCTGGCCCGCTTCCGGTCCGAACAGCCGCACTACTCGATCCTCAACCGCGGGATCGAACGCGAGATCCTGCCGGTCTGCGAGCGGCACGGGCTGGGTGTCCTGGTGTGGAGCCCGCTGGCGATGGGCCTGCTCGCCGGGCGCCTGCGCAAGGGCAGCGCGGAAACGGCGTCGGCCGGGCGGCTGCACTGGGCGGGGCGGCACATGACCGACGAACGCAAGCTCGACGCCGTCGAAGCCCTCGCCGGCGTCGCCGATCAGGCCGGGCTGTCGCTGCCCCACCTCGCGCTGGCGTTCGCGACCGCCCACCCCGCGGTCACGTCGGCGATCATCGGCCCGCGCACGCCCGAGCAGCTCGACGACCTGTTCGCGGGAGCGGGCACGCTCCTCGACGACGACGTGCTCGACCGCATCGACGAGATCGTCGCGCCGGGAACGGACGTCGGACCGATCGACGTCGCCTACGTCCCACCGGCACTCGCGCACCCGGAACTCCGCCGCCGCCCGGCGGCGCACCGATCTTGACGTCGGCTCGGCCGGTCAGCGCGCGCCCTGACGGCCGGTCGTCGGGCTCGGACCACCGGAAGACGCAGCGCACCGCGTACCACTCGTCCGCTTCGTCGGTCATGGCCCTGTTTCCCCTTATCACCAAGGGAAAAACCCTAACGCCGCGAGGCCACGACGACCCGCCCAGGGCCGCCGCCGATCCGGCCGGTGGCGATCCTGGGCGTGGTCCCTTACGGAGTCAGGGCTTCTCGAAGTGCTGGTAGTCGATCGGGGTGTCCCAGGAGCCGCCCCAGGTCCAGCCGCGGGTGCTGAACGCCTGCTCGGTGGTGTCGCCCGCGTGGATCATGCCCGGCGCGTTGAGCGTGCGGTCGGCGTAGGGCGCGCCGTTGGGCGGGTAGATCGCGCCGCTGCCGGAGATGTAGGGGTTCTGCACGGTGTTGACGTCGATGGCGCGCCCGTAGGAGTGGTTGGACCACGCGGTGCCGCCGGTGATCGCCCGGCAGTTGAACGCCGAGGTGTTGTTCGCCGCCATCGACGCGTCGTCGTCGGAGCCGTACTTCTCCACGGTTTCCATCCGCTCGATCGGGAACCGGGCGGCGTACAGGTCACCGAAGGCGTAGGCGACTTCGACGGCGCGATCGGCGTTGACGACCAGTTCACCCTGGTGCACCGCACCGTCGAAGCCGAAGAACCGCAAGCTCATCAGCCGCAGCTGATCGGGACCGACGGGGCAGCCCTCGTGCCAGCTGGAAGCGAGCCGCTGCGCGGTGACGGGCCTGATGAAGGCGACGTAGGGCGGAAGGCCACTGGCCACCGGCGTGGCGACTTCGACGGTCTGCACCGTGGCGGCCGACGCCGGCGTGGCACCGGTGAAGACCACGGACAGTAGGAACGTGATGACAGCGAAGACTTTTGTTCTCGGTTTCATGATGCCACCACGCCCGGCCCCGCGGTTCGGCTTAGTCCGAGTCGGATTCGCCACAACCGGGCCGGTTCTCCGGCCCTGGCCCGGGTTTCCCCCGCCGGGTCAGCGCGCACGGACGTCGTGGCCACAAAGGCCGGTGCCCGACTCCGCCTTGGTGCCGAACCAGCGGTGCGCGGCCGCCGACAGGCCTTCGGTGTCGCGCACCCCGCTCGGCGCCGACCAGGCCAGGTAGCCGTCCGGGCGGATCAGGGCGGACGACCAGGGCAGTGGATGGGTCGCCGTCGCGTGGACCACCTCGACGCCCGGCAGGTCCGGCGGACGCGCGCCGTCGTCGAGGACGACGAGCAGCGGGCGGCCCGGCCACAGCAGCTCGGCGATCGTTGTGGTGCGCCCGTTCACCCGCAGCGAGGCGTTGGGGAGGAAGCCGTCGATCTCCTGGTCGCTGATCATGTCGCCGAGGTGGCGGCGGACCGGCTCCAGGCCGAGCAGTTCCGTCACCAGGTCGCGCAGCGGGTCCACCGCGGGGTCCGGGTTCATCAGCGCCAGCTGGGCGCGGGTGTTGTGGACGACCCGCGCGGCCACCGGGTGGCGCTCGGCGTGGTAGGTGTCGAGCAGGCTCTCGTCGGCGCCGCGCAGCACCGCCGCGAGCTTCCAGCCCAGGTTGACCGCGTCCTGCACGCCCAGGTTGAGCCCCTGCCCGCCGACCGGGAAGTGCACGTGGGCGGCGTCGCCCGCCAGCAGGACGCGGCCCCGGCGGTACTCGGTGACCAGCCGGCTGTAGTCGCTGAACCGCGACAGGAACACCGCGTCGGTCATCGGCACCGGCCGGCCGACGATCCGGTCGGCGGTCGCGGACAGTTCGTCCAGGGTCAGCGGCGCCCGCCGGTCCGGGTGCGGTCCGGCGAAGTCGAACGTGATGACGCGGGAGTGGCCGTACGGGTTCGGGTTGCCGACGAACCAGCCGCGTTCGGTGCGGTGCCAGCCCGCCGGCGCGTGCGCGGGATCGAGCAGCCGCACGGCCCCGAGCAGCGCGGCGATCGTGGGCCCGTGGGTCTCGGCGGTGAAGCCCGCGGCCTCCCGCGTGACGCCGCGGGCGCCGTCCGCGCCCACGAGGTAGCGGGCCGAGATCCGGTACTCGCCGCCGGGACCGAGCACGGTCGCGTGCGCGCCGTCCGCGTCCTGGCCGGCGGCGGTGAGCCGGTGTCCTCTGTGGATGGTCGCACCCAGCCGCCGGGCGCGGGCCTCGGCGTGCCGTTCGAGGTCGGCCTGGCTCAGCCCGACGATCGGCGTCCCCTCGGTCGCCGGGCCGCTGATGTCCAGGCCGGGCAGCCCGGCGAAGTGGAACCGGGAGGTGACGCGCGCGCCCGGCGGATGACCGGCGTCCGCGCGCAGGTAGCCGCGGCGCGCCAGCGACTGCACCGTGCGCGCGTGCAGCGTGCCCGCCTTCGGTACGTCCACAGTGGACAAATTCGGTTCCAGGACCGTCGTGCCGACGCCGAGTAGAGCCAGTTCGGCGGCCAGGACCATGCCGACCGGACCGCCGCCGGCGATCAGCACCTCGGTCACGCCACGACCCGGGCGGGCTTGCGCAGCAGGGCCACGATCACCAGCGACAGCACCAGGCAGATCCCGGTCAGCACCCACAGGATGGTGTGGAACGCGTCGTCGTAGCTGCGCACCAGGAAGTCCGTGACCCCGGCCCCGCCACCCGCCGTGCGGGCCGCGGCGGCGAGGTTGCCGGTGGCCAGGTCGCCCGCGACGCGGACCGGGTCAGCCGCGCCGAACGCGGGCAGGCCGGTCGTCAGCGTGCTCCGCAGGATCGCCGCCAGCAGCGCGCCGTAGACGGCGACCGCGATCGCCTCGCTGCCCAGCCGCATCGTGTTCACCACGCCCGCGGCCATCCCGGCCTTCTCGGCGGGGACGGCGTCGAGCGCCTGCCCGTCGACCAGGCCGGTCGAGATGCCCATGCCCGCGCCGATCACCAGCAGCGGCAACACCACGACGCCGACGGAGAACGACGGGCCGAACACCGTCGCCGCCGCGTCGCCGGCGACCAGGCAGGCGAGGCTCACGTAGATCAGCGTCAGCGGGGAAACCCCCCGGGAGACCAGTTTTCCCGCCGCCAGCGGGCAGACGAGCACGCCGGCGGTCAGCAGCACCATCAGCACCCCGGCGAGCGCGGTGGACGTGCCGCCGACCGTGGTGAGGTAGCTCGGCAGGTAGGTCAGCATCGTGACGAACCCGAACGACGCCACGACCGTGACCAGGCTGACGCCGACGAACCGGCGGTCGCGCAGCACCGACAGGTCCAGCATCGGGTGCGCCACGCGGCGCTGCACGGCCGTGAACACCGCCAGCAGCACCACGAACGCGGCGAACGAGCCGAGCACCGCTGTGCTCGTCCAGCCCCACTCCCCGCCCTGCACGATGCCGATCATCAGCGCGAGCATGGCGAGGATGAACAGGCCGGCGCCGGCGAAGTCGACGCTCGCCTGCCGCCGCACGCCGCCGACCGCGCGGAACACCGCGGGCGAGCCGAGCAGCGCGACGGCCAGCACGATCACGTGCAGGCCGAAGATCCACCGCCAGCCCAGGCCCTCGACGATCACGCCGGACAGCGACGGGCCCAGCGCCACCCCGATCCCGGCGACCGCGCCGAACAGCCCGAACGCCCGGGCGCGCTGGGTGCCGGTGAAGATCGTGGACAGGATCGCCCCGCCGGCGGCGAAGATCGCCGCCCCGCCGATGCCGGCGAGCGCGCGCCCGGCGTCGATCAGGTAGATGTTCCCGGCGACGGCGCTGATCACCGAGGCCACCAGGTACAGCGCGGCACCGGCGGCGAACGCCCGCGCCCGGCCGATGATGTCCGCGATCGAGCCCCACGCCAGCGTGAAGCAGGCGAAGGCCAGGTTGAAGGCGTTGACCACCCACTGCAGTCCGGCGACGCCGGAGTCGAGGTCGGCGCCGATCGCGGGCAGGGCGACGGCGGTACCGGAGATCGAGCTCGGTACGACGAACACGGCGAGCAGCACGACGGCGAGCGTGAGCCCGGAACCGCGCACCGCGGGTGGGGTCGCCACGCGGTCCGTGGCGGCGAGGTCGTCGGTTGCACTCATGGGAACGGTCTCCGCGAAGGTAGGATGAGGATGAAAGGTACGTCCGATGTCGTACCTATCGTGACACGTCTCGCTCGCACGGGACAAGAGGGTAGGTACGATGGTCGTAGTACGACGGCACGAGGAGGTGCGATGCCCGACGCCGAAGGCCACCCCGAGCTCGCCGAGATGGAACTGCGGGCGGTGCTCACCGCGCTGGCCGACGACCACCGCCGCTCGGTGGTCGTCACCCTGCTGGGCCAGCCCGAGGACACCGAGCGGACCTGTCAGTCGTTCGGCCTGCCGGTCGGCAAGTCCACGCTGACCCACCACTTCCGCATCCTGCGGGAGGCCGGCCTGATCCGGCAGGTCGACCGCGGCAACAGCCGCAAGGTGCGGCTGCGCCGGGCCGACCTGAAGCACCGCTTCCCCGGCCTGCTGGACCTGCTCGCCACCGAAGGTGCCTGACCGCAGGTCACAACGGGATGTTGCCGTGCTCGCCGCGGCGCCCGTGCGCCCCGGCGAGCAGCCCGGCCACCCGGTGGCGGGTGTGGTCCGGATCGAGCACCTCGTCGACGACGCCGAGGTCCAGCGCCGCGGCCAGCCCGCCCGCGTCCGCCGCGTGTCGCCGGGCCAGGACTTCCTCCACCGCGGCTCGCTCCGGCTCCGGCACCGCGGCCAGCTCACGGCGGTTGAGCAACCGGACCGCGGCCACCGGGGCCATCACCGCCACCTCCGCGGCCGGCCACGCGAGCACGTGGCTCGCCCCGAGACCGCGGCTGTTCATCGCGACGTACGCGCCGCCGTACGCCTTGCCGATGATGACCGTGATCCGCGGGACCGACGCCTCGGCGAAGGCGAACAGCAGCTTCGCCCCGCGCCGCACCGCGCCGTCGCGCTCCTGATCGGTCCCGGGCAGGTACCCGGGCACGTCGACGAGCACGACCAACGGCACTCCGGCGCCGTCGCACATCCGCACGAACCGCGCGGCCTTCTCGGCGGCGGCCGAGTCCAGGAACCCGCCCCCGGCCGCGGGATTGCTGGCCAGGACCCCGACCGTGCCGCCACCGAGCCGCCCGAGCGCCGTGACGACGTTGCCGGCGTACCCGCCGTGCAGCTCCAGCGGCGGGCCGTCCAGCAACCGCGCCACGACCGGGCGCACGTCGTACGCCGTGTCCGGCACCGGCAGCAGGTCCGCGAACCCGCGGTCGCCGGCGAGCGCGGGATCGACCGCGCGGCGATCGGCCAGCAGCCCGGCGAGCAGGCCGGCCTGCCGGTACGCGTCCGCCTCGGACCCGGCCGCGAGGTGGGCGACCCCGCTGCGGCCGGCGTGCTGCGCCGGGCCGCCGAGGCTTTCGGCGTCGATCACCTCACCGGTGACCGACCGGATGACGTCCGGCCCGGTGACGAACAACCGGGCCCGCGGCGCCATGACGATCACGTCGGTCAGCGCGGGTCCGTACGCGGCGCCGCCGGCGGCGGGCCCCAGCACGACGGAGATCTGCGGCACCCGTCCCGACGCCCGCGTCATGATCGCGAACACCCGGGCCGCGGCGTGCAGGCTCACCACGCCGTCCTGCAGCTTCGCCCCGCTGGAGTGCCACAGCCCGACGATCGGCAGCCTGCGCTCCAACGCGTGTTCGTAGGCCTCGACGATGATCTCGCAGTTCGCCGCGCCCATCGCCCCGCCCCGGTCGCGCGGGTCGAGGGCGAACACGACCACCGTGACCCCGCACACCGGCGCGGTGCCCCACAGCCCGCCGCCGTCGGCGCGGCGCTCGGCGAACGCCCCGGCGAACCGCGTCACCCGGACCCGCGGGTCGCGCTCGTCGGCCTCGGCCGGGGAAACGGTCGCCGTCATCGCAGTCCCCACCGGATCAGGCTGTGCCCCATCGACATGCCGCCGCCGAACGCGCTGAAGAGCACCAGCTCGCCGGGCCGGATCGCGCCGGCGCGGTACCCGGCGTCGAGCGCGACCGGGACGCACGCGCTGCCGACGTTGCCGTACCGCTCGAGGGTGCGGTGGGTGACCGCGTGCCCGAGCCCCGCGTGCTCGACCAGCTCGGCCAGCAGCACGCCGTTGGGCTGGTGCGGGACCACGTGGTCCACTTCGGACGGTCGGACGCCCGTGCGGGCGAGCAGGGCGGTGATCGCCGGGGGCACGTGCGCCAGCACGAAATCACGCACCGCGCGGCCCTCCATCTTGAAGAAGTGCCCTGTCCCGGCCACGGTTTCGGCGCTGGCCGGCAGCCGCGTGCCGCCGGCCTCCACCCGGATGAGGTGCTGGTCCTCGCCCCGCGTGGCGAGGTCCGTGGCGAGCAGTCCGCCCTCGGCCGTCTCGCCGAGGACGACGGCACCCGCGCCGTCGCCCAGCAGGACCGCGGTGCGGCGGTCGCCGAAGTCGAGGCAGCGCGAGTACAGGTCCGCGCCGATCACCAGCACGCGGCCGCCCGGGCGCCCCCGCAGCAGGCCGCGCGCGATCTCCAGGGCGTAGACGAACCCGGCGCACACGACGTTGAGGTCGAAGCACGCGGCGTTGCGGGCCCCGATGAGGTTCTGCACGACCGCCGACGTCGGCGGCTGGGGCGAGTCCGGAGTGGACGTCGAGACGATCAGGAAGTCGAGCTCCGCCGCCGCGACACCGGACTGCTCGAGGGCCGCGACCGCCGCGGCCGCGGCCAGGTCGGACGTCGCTTCGTGCGGTGCGGCGTAGCGCCGGTTGAGGATCCGGGTCTTGCGTTCGATCCACTCGGGGTCGACACCGACGCGTTCGGCGACCTCGGCGTTGGAGACCTCTTGCTTGGGCAGGTACGAGCCGGTGCCCAGGATACCGATGGACATCGCGTTCCTTTCGGGTCGGTTACCAGCGCACGGGCAGGGCGGCCGGGCGGCGCAGCACGGTGCCGGTGTCCCACGGCAGCGTGTGCGGGTCGGCGTCGAGCGTCATGCCGGGGAACTCGGCGACGAGCCGCCCGACCAGCGTCGTGATCTCCAGGCGGGCCAGCGCGGCACCCATGCAGTGGTGCATCCCGTAGCCGAACTGCAGGTGCCGCGGACCGCGGCGGCCCGGGTCGATCGTGAGCGGGTCGGGGAACGCCTCGGGATCGCGGTTGGCGGCGAACGCGTCCGCGTAGACCACGCTCCCTTCCGGCACGATCCCTTCGCTCGTCTCGACGTCACGCGTGAGGACGCGGGGGAACGCCGAGATCGTGCCGAGCGGGATCAGCCGGATCAGCTCCTCGCAGACCGGGGTGACGAGCGCGGGCTCGTCGTGCAGCCGGCCCCACAGCCCCGGCGACACCAGCAGCACGTACACCGCTTTTGTCAGCACCGAAAGGATGTTCTGGTCGGCTCCGAGCACCGACCCCAGCAGCAGCGCGACCAGCTCCTCGTCGGTCAGCGGCGGGGTGCTCGCCGACCGCCCGGCCAGCAGGCGGGCGATCAGGCCGCCCTCGCGCACCGGCCGGACCCCGCGCACGAGGTCGGTGACGTACTCGTACAGCCGCCAGAAGTCGGCCAGCAGGCCTTCGACGTCGTCGGCGGGCGCCCGCTGCACGGTGTGCCCGAGCGGGCGGTAGTACTCGCGGTCCGCCAGCGGCAGCCCCAGGAAGACGCTGTTGACGCGGATCGGCACCTCGTCGAGGACGGTCCGGAACAGGTCGGGCCGCTCTTCGGCGCGCAGCGCGGCGAACCGCTCGTCCACGACGGTGCCGAGCACGGGGGTCAGGGCCGCCACGGCCCGGGCGCTGTACTCGGCGTTGGCGACGGTCTTCATCCGCGAGTGGTCGGGCACGTCCAGGTTGAGCAGCATCTCCTTCGGCATGATCGTCGGCAGGAAACTGGGGCCGTCCTCGACGTTGGTGACGCTGCGGGAGCAGGTCGGGTCCGCGAGGACGGCGAAGACGTCGCGGTACCGGGTCAGGTGCGCCGCCACGTGCCCGCTGGGCAGGACGATCCGCGGCACACCGCCCGGCGACGGGTCCGTCTTCGTGTAGTGCGGGGGCGCGTCCAGGTGCGGTACCGCACCGACGGACGCGCGGAAAGCGCTGTCAACAGACATGGTTTTCCCCCAAGTGTGAGAAGAACGACGGGGTTCAGATGATTCCGGGCACCCCGGTGTGCCGGAAGAGTTCCCGGCAGACCTGGACGTTGTCGCGGAAATGAATCGCGAGCCAGCCCGCGTTCCGCGCGGCCGCGCAGTTTTCCGCGACGTCGTCGACGAGCAGGAACGGGCCGGTGGCCGCCGACGTCTTTTCGGCGATCGCGAAGATCTCCGGCTGCGGTTTGCGCGCGCCGATCTCGCACGAATCGACGAGCGCGTCGACCTCGCCGGCGCACCCGACCATCCGTTTCCAGTGCGGTCCCCATTCGAGGACGTTGTTGGTGAGGATGCCCACGGGAACGCCGTTGTCCCGGAGGTGGCGCAGGGTGGCGATCATCAGGTGGTTGGGCTCGATCCCGGCGAACCACTGGGCCCCGAACTCCTCCAGCCGCGCGCGGGAGAGGTCGAGGCCGGGATCGGCCGCCGCGAGGTGGTGGCGCAGCCGCGCGCCCCACTCGGCTTCGGTCCGGACGGCGAGTTCGACGCTCGCCAGCGGCGGCAGGCCGAGCTCGGCGTCGGCCGCGGTCATCGCGGCCCACAGCCGCTCGCGGGAGATGCCGGTGCGGTCGCGGAAGGTGTCGAACAGGACCTGCAGGGGCGGCGAAAGCACACCGCCGAAGTCGAACCAGACGAACATCGCCGCGCCTACCGTTCGCGCCAGGCGAGCGCGGTGAACTCGACCTCGCCGCGGGCGATGGTCGCGTCGTCCTGCCGGACGTCGACCGCGAAGGCGGTCCGCCCCGGCCCCGGCGCGGGCAGCAGCGTGGTGTGCGCGGCGGTCGGCAGCTCGAACTCGCCGAACCGGGTGAACTCCGCGCGGCAGCCGACCAGGGTGAGCCGGGACGGCGCCGACCCGTTCAGCTCGTAGGCGGCCAGCGCACCGGCCTGGCGCAGGGCCTCGAACAGCAGCATCCCCGGAATGTGGTCCAGCGGGTGGTCGAACAGCGCCGGGTGCGAGCGGTCGACCAGCACGTTCGCCGTCAGCGTGTCGCCGGTCGCGGCGAACCGGCCGAGGACCACGTTGGGGTCGAGCAGCCGGCCGACCCGGTGCGCGCGCAGCCGGGTGTCCAGGGAGTGGGCGCGGTCGGGGGCCGCGTCCAGGCCGGCGCGGGCGCGGGTGCGCAGGCCGTCCCACACCGCGGGCGGCATCCACTGGATGGTGATGT
Organism: Amycolatopsis sp. NBC_01307; assembly: GCF_035975215.1. Lineage (NCBI taxonomy): Bacteria > Bacillati > Actinomycetota > Actinomycetes > Pseudonocardiales > Pseudonocardiaceae > Amycolatopsis > Amycolatopsis sp. NBC_01307. Next base: position 4,487,591 of record NZ_CP108403.1, read on the forward strand.
CCATCGACCCCGCGACGACGCCGTCGACGCGCAGGGCCACCGCGAGCGCGAGCCCGACGACCACGTCACCGCGGCGCTTGGTGGCGGTCAGCGTGGCGTCCAGCAGCAGGTGCCCGGGCAGCTCGGTGACGGCCAGCGCGTCCGGGTCGCAGATGCGCAGGTCGCTCGTGTTGTAGACGAACTTGTCGGCCGGCGGCGCGCCCAGGTAGCGGTGCGCGACGAAGATGGCGGCCTGCCGGACGGCCTCGGTGAGCAGCAGCGGGTCGTAAACCGGCCGCGACGCGACCTGGTCACTGTAATAACTGTGCACCCGCGGCAACTGCGCGGCCAGCACGAAACGATCGTCGGTTGTTTTCACGGAATCGGTCAGAAACACTTCACAAATTGCGGCACGATGCACCAGGTTCCGCGGAACCGTGGACACAAAAGACAGTTCGACATCCTGATCGACGACAGTCAAGACTCCCCCGGAGCGTTGAACGGGACTCATCCGATGTGGTTTCACGACGATGTGAAGAGAAGCGGCGGGTTCAGTTTCTGCACCCTGGCCTAGGTATGAAAGTTACCGTACCTCAAGCTAGATGGCGACCTCCTGACCTGTCAAGGTCCTTTCCCTGGTGTGGCCCAGGCCACGAAAGCCGTCACCGTGATCGATCCCGCGTGCACCGGTCACCGATTCGGAGCAACCGATCACCGATACCGTTCCGGCCTGGCCGGAATCGGTGTCCACATCGGACAAATCAAGAACCGTGGCATTTCGGTTGGGACCAACGATTGCCGACGGCGGTGTCCGCGATTCCGCGCACTGCGCGCCACCACCAGCGACCACGCAGGGTCAGCTACGGGTCCGGCGTTTCACACGTCCGGTCGCCAAAGCCGCTCAAGCCGCCGGATCGTGGGCTACCGTGCGGATCATGGGCACAGACGACTGGCTGGGCGATGTCCGAACCTCCTACGACACCATCGCCGTCAGCTACGCCGATCAAGTGCGCGACCTCTTGACCGAGCAGCCGTACCTGCGGACGGCTCTCGCGCTGTTCGCCGGCAACGTGCGGGCCGCCGGCGGCGGGCCGGTGGCGGATGTCGGCTGCGGGCCCGGGTATGTCACCGCGCACCTGCACGGACTCGGCGTCGACGCGTTCGGAGTCGACCTCTCCCCCGGGATGATCGACGTGGCCCGGCGCGACCATCCCGGCCTGCGGTTCGAAGTGGGGTCGATGACGGACCTGGCCCTGCCCGACGCCTCGGTGGCCGGCCTGATCGCCTGGTGGTCGTTGGTCCACATTCCCGACGACGAGGTGCCGGCCGTGTTCGGGCACTTCCACCGGGTGCTGCGGCCCGGCGGGCCGCTGCAGCTGGGCTTTCACGTCGGCGACGGGTCACCGTCGGAAACCGAGCACCTTCGGCGGCCGGAGCAGGTAGCGGCCTGGCTGCGTGAGGCCGGTTTCGGGATCGAGGCCCAGTTTCTGCTGCACCCGGACGAGAAGCCGGGCGCGGTTCTCTTCGCTCGCCGCGAGTCTTAGCACTCGGCCGAAGCGAGACTTACAAGCCCAGGTCGCGGCCGACGATCTCCTTCATGATCTCCGTGGTGCCGCCGTAGATGGTGGAGACGCGTGAGTCGAGGTAGTCGTGCGCGATGCGGTATTCGAGCATGTAACCGTATCCGCCGTGCAGCTGCAGGCACCGCCCGACGATGTCGACGTACTGTTCCGTGGTCCAGAACTTCGCCGCCGCGGCGTCCACTGAGGACAGTTCGCCGCGGGAGTGCCGGGCCAGCAGGTCGTCGATGTAGCTGCGGCTCACCCGCACGGCGGTGACCATTTCCGCCAGCTCGAAGCGCGTGTTCTGGAACGAGCCGATCGGCTTGCCGAACGCCGTGCGCTGCTTGACGTAGTCCAGGGTGCGCTCCAGCACGCCCTCCGACGACGCCACGGCGTTGGCGGCGATCGAGATCCGCTCCTGGGGCAGGTTGCGCATCAGGCCGGCGAAGCCCGCCCCCTCCGCGCCGAGCAGGTTGGCGGCGGGCACCCGGACGCCCTGGAAGAACAGCTCGCTGGTGTCCTGGGCGTGCAGGCCGATCTTCTCCAGGTTGCGGCCGCGGGAGAAGCCGGCCCGATCGGCCTCGACGACCAGCAGGCTGAGCCCGCCGTGGCGGTCCGGGCCGGTCCGGACGGCGGTGACGACGAGGTCGGCGTTCTGGCCGTTGGAGATGAAGACCTTGCTGCCGTCGACCACGTAGTCGTCGCCGTCGCGGACGGCGGTGGTGCTGATCCCCGTGAGGTCGCTGCCGGTGCCGGGCTCGGTCATCGCGACCGCGACGACCAGCTCGCCGGCGGCGATGCCGGGCAGCCAGCGGGCTTTCTGCTCGTCGTTCGTCAGGTCGGTGAAGTAGGGCACGACGATGTCGTTGGACAGCGCCACGCAGGCGAGCCCGTCCGACACCGGGTTACGCGAGAACTCCTCGCCGATCACGGCGTTGAAGCGGTAGTCGGTGATCCCGGCCCCGCCGTACTCCTCGGGGATGGAGAAGCCGAGGATCCCGGCGCGGGCGGCCTCCCGGAAGAGCTCGCGGTCGACCTTGCCCGCCGCCCGCCACCGCTCGGCGTGGGGCGCGGCGTGCTTGTCGACGAACGCGCGGACCGTGTCCCGCAGGAGCTCGTGGTCCTGGTCGTAGAGCGACCGCTCGGCCGGGCTGACTGTGGTCACACGAACTCCTTCGACGCCTGCGAACCGGTTCCGGCCGGCGACGGCCTTGCTGACCGGCACCCCGCTTCGATATGTTAACGAGGAATCGCACCCGCACACAAGCTCGAACACGACGTCGTGGCACCAAGTCCAGGCCAGACAGCAGAGATGCACGTAACAGCCTCCAAGGAAGCAGGTATGTAAATGAGCAATCTCAGCAGAAGGAGTGTCTTGTCCCTCGGTGCGGCGCTCGGGCTCGCGGGTGTGGCGAGCACGGCCGCCCCCGCGTGGGCCTGGTCGTCGACGGGGTCGATGGCCGGCACCGGCTCAGGAGCCGACCCGTGGCAGGTCTGGGACGGCCCGGTCGACGGTCTCGTGGCATCGCTGCTCGACAACGGCCAGGTCCCGGCGGTCAACGCCGCGCTGGCGTCGTGGGCGAACAACAACGACCCGGTGCCCAGCAGCCTGCCGGCCGCCCTCGCCGCGCACCTCCAGCAGGCCGCGAACCTGCCCGCCTGGGCCGACCGCGCCAAGCTCCGGCTCGCCGCCGACTTCAACCGGCGCAAGGACACCTACCTGTTCATGCTGTACGGCCTCGGCAGCGGCATCATGAGCACGGTCATCCCGCGGGAGGCCGAGTCGGTCTACTGGTCCGCGGGCGGCGCCAACATGAAGGACCGCGCGGCCAAGACGTTCACGTTCGGCTACGACCTGAGCGAGCTGACCGCCTACGAGCCCACCGGCCAGTTCGTGGTCACCGCCAACAAGACGCGGCTGGTGCACGCCGCGGTGCGCCACCTGCTGCCGCGGTCGGCGCACTGGCAGGCGGCCACGGACACGCCGATCCCGATCAGCAACGGCGACATCCTGGTCACCTTCCACAGCCTGGGCACCTTCGTGCACCGGAAGCTGGTCGAGTGGAAGGTGCCGATGACGGCCGCGGAGGAGGAGGCCTTCCTGCACATGTGGCAGGTCGCCATCCACCTGCTCGGCGTGCGCGACGAGTTCATCCCCAAGACGTGGGCCGACGCGAACGCGCAGTCGGCGTACGCGCTCACGCCGATCCTCGCCCCGACGACCGAGGGCAAGGAACTGGCCAAGGACCTCCTCGGCCTGACCGCGCAGGTCGATTTGGGTGTGACACGCGGATTCCTGAACGAGTTCGTGCGCTACGTGCTCAACGACAAGATCGGCGACTGGCTCTCCCTGCCCCGCGACTACGCGGCGGCCACCCTGGTCCGCACCGGGTGGCCCACCTACATCGCGTTCCGGGAGGGGCTGTTGCCCGTGCTGCCCGTCGGGTTCTACATGTTCGACCAGTTCGTGCGGGCGCTGGCGATGTTGTTCCTCAACAACGGGACGTCACCGACGAGCACCACCATCGTGATCCCCACCGCGAACCGGCCCGGCGCCTGACCGGCGCGCCGGGAGTCCCAGCGCCCCGACGACCAACGCGGTGACGGCGGCGCGGTGGTCCGGGCTGTCCCGCCACCGCAGCCGCCGGCCGGCCTCGACCACCACGCCGAAGCCCGCGTGCACCAGGGCCCGGGCCTGGCGCGGATCGAGGTCCGGGCGGGCCAGCCGCAGTTGCTGCTCCCAGACGGCGATGTGCTCGCGCTGCGCGACGGCCAACGGGCGCTGCAGGGCGGCCGGCAGGCCGGCGACCTCGGCGTCGGCGACGCTGGTGAGGGCGGTGTGCTCGAAGCTGTAGGCCACGTACGTCGCCGCCAGTGCGACGACGGCGTCGTGCGGGCCGGCCACCCCGTGCAGGTTCTGTTCCACCGCTTGGGCCAGCAGCCCCGCGGCCTGCAGGCAGGCCGCGGCCAGGATGTCGGCCTTGGCGGGGAAGTGGCGGTAGATCGTCGACGGGACCAGGCCCGCGGCCTCGGCGATCCGGCCGTTCGTGACGGTGGCGAAGCCGTCCCGTTCGAACAGCGGGACGGCGGCGGCGAGGATCTCCGCGCGCCGGGTGCGCGGCACGGGCAGGACCGGCAGCTCGACGGCGCGCGCGCTCCCGACGGCCGCCGCGGGGCTGGTCGCGGCGACGCGCAAAGCGGCCGCCAGCAGCAGGTCCTCGGCCCGGCGCGGGGCGATCGAGGTGCGGTGCATCGTGACCGACGCGATCGCGCCGAGGGCCGCCGCGGCCCGCAGGTGCTCGTCCGGCAGCGGGTGCTCGCGCCGCACCACCCCGGTCACCCGCGCGACGACGTGCGCGAACTTCGCCCTCAGGACCCGGCGGTCGTCGCGGTCGAGGTAGCGCGCCTCCCACCGGTACAGCCCGCCCGCCGCGCGATGGGCGACGGTGACCCGGGTGACGGCGGCGAGCAGGTCCGCCAAGGCCGCGTCGGGCGGCACCTCGTCGACCGCGGCGACGAGCCGGTCCACCATCACGTTCGCGCACTCGGCGAACAACGCGTACTTGTTCGGGAAGTGCCGGTACAGCGCGGCCGCGGTGATGCCCACCGTGGTGGCGATCTCCTCCATGGACGCGGCGTGGTAACCGCGCTCGCTGAACACCCGGCCCGCCGCTTCGACGATGAGCTGCTTGCGGTTGCGCGGCCGGGTGGCCGCGGGCGACTCGGCGGTCATCGGCGGACCCGGGCGAACGGACGCGGGAGCAGGGCCATGCGTGCCAGTCAATCACGAGCCGGACCGAGGGCCCGGGATCAGCACGGTCGCCCGGCCGCGGGACGGACTGTGGGTGCGCCACCGACGAATCCGGCACCTCGGCGGGATCCGCCACTTCCCATTCGACGGTTTCCGCGGTCGTGACCGCTGCACCGGCCCTCGCCACCGACCGATTTCGGGCTAGATTGGCGGTATGGGGAGATTCGGGGTCGCTCTCGCGGCCGTACTGGTCCTGGCCGGCCCGGCCGCGTGCTCGGCCCCGAAGACCGCCGCCGTGACGTCCGCGCCGGCGACGACCGCCACGACCGCGCGCCCGGCCACGACCCCGCCGGCCACCACGACCCCGGTGGCGCCGCCGTTCACGCCGCTGGTGTCGCCCGCGAAGGTGACGGCCGCGTGCCCGTTCCTCGGCCCCGGCGAAGTGCAGGAGCTGATCGGCACCAGCGAGGACATCATCGCGACCGAGCAGCCGCCGGACCCGACCTACGTACCCGGCACCGAGTTCCGGTGCCGCTACGAAGGCAAGTACCGGACGCCCTGGGTGCTCGACATGTGGATCATCGCGTCGTCCCGGTCCTACACACCCGCCAGGGCGGTCGAAAACAGCAAGCGGGACTGCCGCGGCCCCGCGACCACCCTGCCCGGGATCGGCGAGGGCGCGATCCACTGCCCGCTGGCCGCCGCCGACGGCGTCGCCCTGGTCATGACCGGGAAGCGGAGCCACGGCCAGAACCGGACCGTGACCCTGTACCTGCGCGAGCACCGCACCGACGTCTACACCGCACTGGCGCGGAAGCTCGCCGACCGGCTCTAGAGCGCCGCGCCCAGCTCGGCGACGAGGTCGGCCGGCTCTTCGATGCCGACCGAGAGGCGGACCAGCCCGTCGGTGATCCCGAGAACCGCCAGGTCCTCCGGGGCCAGCGACCGGTGCGTGGTCGTGGCGGGGTGGACGAGTGTCGTCGCGACGTCGGCCAGGCTGGGCGACAGCGGGATCGCCGGCCCGAGGCGGCGGATGAGCTCGTCGACGGCGCGGCGGCCGCCGGCGAGCTCGAAGGACAGCATGCCGCCCGTTCCGCCCGGGTAGAGCCGGGCCGCGGTGGCGGCGTGCGGGTGGCCGGGGTGCGCCGGGTGGTGCACGCGCGTGACCGCCGGGTGCGTGGCGAGGAACTCCGCGACGGCCGTCGCGCCGCGGGTGTGCGCCCGCATCCGCAGCGGGAGGGTCTTCAGCCCGAGCAGGGCCAGCCACGCGTCGAACGGGCCCAGCGTGGCGCCGACGTGGACGATCGACCGGCGGATCCGCGCGACGAGGCCGGCGTCGCCGGCGACGATGCCGCCCATCGCGGCGGAGTGGCCGCCGAGGTACTTGGGGATGCTGTGCCACACCAGGTCGGCGCCGTGGTCGAGCGGCCGGATCAGGGCGGGCGTGGCGAACGTCGAGTCGACGACGAAGGTGGCACCGGCCGCGGCGGCGAGCGCGGCGAGGGCGGGCAGGTCGGGCACCCGCATGGTCGGGTTGGTCAGCGCCTCCACGAGCAGGAGCCCGGTCCGCGGGGTCAGCGCCCGTTCGACGTCGCCGGGGTCGGCGGCGTCGACGAGGGTCGTGGTGATGCCGAGCCGGGGCAGGTCGACCTCGAGCAGGCTGCGGGTGCCGCCGTAGGCGTTGCGGTCGGCGACGACGTGGCCGCCGGCCTCGACGAGGGCGAGCACCGTCCCGGTGAGCGCGGCCATGCCGGACGCGGCGGAGACCGCGTCGGCCGCGCCTTCGAGGTCCGCGACGGCCTCTTCGAGCACCTGGCCGTTGTAGTGCCCGAACCGGTAGTAGACCTGCCCGCGCTCCTCGTCGTCGAGGACCCGGTGCAGCGACGCGAGGTCCGGGTAGGCGTGCACGGTGCTCTGGTGCAGCGCCGGCACCAGGGGCGGGGCCGCGCCGGGCGGGGTGTGGGTGCCCGCTCGCGCGGCGCGGGTCGCCGGGTGCGCGCTGGGGTTCATCGTCACCGTCCACTTCGGATTGTCGCTGCGCCGGGCGGCCGCCCGGCGTCGGGGATCCCGCCGGACCTCGCCGCCGGCTCGCCGGGTGGACGGCGAGCCGGTCGATGAGGTCACGGCGTCAGAAGGTCAGGACCTGGTAACCGGACTCGACCAGTTCCCGGATGCTCGCGACGCCGGGGGTGCCGGGGGCCTGGTTCTGGCCGATCTGCTTGATCTCCTCGGCCTCGATGCCCGCAGTCGCCCCGAAAACGGTCGTGCAGCCGGAGGAGGCCACCGTGGCCACCTGCTTCTTCACCGCCGTGTAGAGCTCGTGCGCGGGGTGGGCCGGGTCGGCCAGCACGGCCGGCCAGCGGGTGCCGGTGCCCTGGAACAGCACCAGGGCCTCCCCGCCCTGCGCGAACTCCCACGCCGTGGCGAGGGCGTCGAACACCCGGCCCAGTGCTTCGTCGGTGCCGGTCGACGGGTCGGACAGCACCACGACCGCGGTCTTACTGCTCATGGAACGTGCTCCTCGGGATCGGATGAGGTGAACGGCTTCATTTTTACCGTACGTTCGGTAATATTCAAAAGTGGCACTCGTCACGCTGCCCGCAGGAGTTTTTTACCGTACGTTCGGTAACAAGTGTGCCATCGTCCATACCGGGGAGGACCATGACCGGACCAACGAACACCGGAACCGAAGCGTCCACCTCGGACTGTGCACAGTGGACACCAGAGTGTTACTCCTTGACGAGCGCGTCCAGATAGGCGTCCATCGCCTGCAGGTTCTTCGACAGGATTGCGAGCCGTTCAGCCATGCGGCTGCGTTCCTGCCGGATCCGACTGACGAAGTCCGGTGCGGGATAACGGGAATCCGCCGCCTCGGCCAGGCAGGGCAGCACGGCCCTGATGATCTCGGTTGTCAGCCCGGCATCCAGCAGGCTACGAATCTGTCGGACCCGCTCGACCTGAGCCTCGTCGTAGTCGCGGTAACCGTTTTGCTGGCGTAGAGGATCGATAAGACCCTGCTCTTCGTAATAACGCAGCAACCGCGCGGAAACGCCGGTCCGCTCGGACAGCGCTTTGATCCTCATCACAACTCCCGGAAAGCCACTAGCCTTCACATCGATGTCAAGGTTGGAGTCTAGCCGAGTCTCCGAACACGGAGGCCCGATTCGAGCCCAGGGCAACACCTTCAACGGCTCTGACCACAAAGGACACTCGTGACCACCTCACCAACGCACGTTCCGACAACCGCGCCCGCGGAACGGCTGCCCCTGCTCCCCTTGATCGCGCTCTTCGTCGCCGGACTGATCACCACCCTCACCGAGGCGCTGCCGGCCGGCGTGTTGCCGCAGATGAGCCAGGCGCTGGAAGTCTCGGAATCCGTCGGCGGTCAGACGGTCACGATCTACGCGGTCGGCACCCTGCTGACGGCGATTCCCGTCACCCTGGCCACCGCCTCGTGGCCGAGACGTCATCTGCTCCTGGCGGCGCTGGCCGGATTCGTGGTCGCCAACCTCGTGACCGCGATTTCCCTCAGCTTCCCCGTCACCATGGGCGCGCGATTCATCGCGGGCGCTTCCTCCGGCATCGTCTGGAGCCTTCTCGGCGGGTACGCATCCCGGCTGGTCGGCCCCGGGCTCAAGGGGCGGGCGATGGCGTTCGCCATGGCCGGTACGCCCGTGGCCCTTTCCCTCGGCGTTCCCGTGGGGGCGTACCTCGGCAAGGCGGTCGGGTGGCAGCTCACGTTCGGCGTCGTCACGGCCCTGACCGGGCTGCTGATCATCTGGACCGTGTGGAGCCTTCCCAACTTCGCCGGGCAAAAGGCCGAGGATCGGGTTCCGCTGCGTCGCATCCTGCGGCTGCACGGCATTCGCACCGTCCTCGCCGTGACGGGCGCGTTCGTACTCGCGCACACCATCCTCTATACCTACATCGCGCCGATCCTCTCCGAAGCCGGACTGCAGGACCAGGTGCAGTGGGTCCTGCTCGACTTCGGCATCGCCTCGATCGTCAGCATCTGGCTCACCGGCGTGCTCATCGACCGGCACCACCGCCGGCTGGTCGTCGTCAGCACCGCACTCTTCGCCGTAGCCGCGGGCGTGCTCGCCGTGGCCGCCTCCAGCCCCGCCGTCGACTACGCCGCGGTCGCGGCGTGGGGACTCGCGTTCGGCGGAGCGGCCACCTTGCTGCAGTCGGCGCTGATGAGGGCCGCGGGCAAGCACGCCGACGCAGCCCAGTCGTCGATGGTGACCACCTGGAACCGGGCATCGGACTGGGCGGCCTGGTCGGCGGCGCGCTGCTCGCCGGTTTCGGCCCCGAGTCGCTCATCATCGCGGCCGTCGTGCTCCTCGTACCGACCGCGCTCGCCGTGCTCCTCGCCCGGACCCACGCGTTCCCGGCGCGGAACCCCGTCTCCGGCCAGTAGCGCCGTCGCTCGCCCGAAATCATCGTCAGCAGGAGATCGTCATGTCAGTTTCGGATCTGTTCGAACCGCTCACCCTCGCCCACGGCCCGGCGATGCGCAATCGCTTCATGCTGGCACCGCTCACCAACCAGCAGAGCGAGCACGACGGTTCCGCGTCCCCCTTCGACCAGGAGTGGATCAGGCAGCTCGCCCGGAGCGACTACGCCTTGATCCAGACGTGCGCCGCCACCGTCGAGGCCGGCGGCATCGCGTTCGAGCGGCAGCTGGGTGTCCACAGCGACGCCCACCTGCCCGGCCTGACCGAGATGGCCACCTCGATCCGGCGGGGCGGTGGCCTGTCCGCGGTGCAGTTGCACCACGCCGGCCATCGCGCTCGCCCCGAACTGGGCGGGCTCCCGGCTCCGGCCTCCGACTCCACGGTGCCGGGTGTCAAAGCGCTGACGACGGAAGAAGTCGAGCGCATCCGCGACAGCTTCGTCGCCGCCGCCGTGCGGGCGGAACGGGCCGGGTTCGACGGCGTCGCCGTCCACGGCGCCTTCGGGTGGATCCTGTCCGAGTTCATGTCACCGCTGCTCAACGACCGCACCGACAAGTACGGCGGCAGCACCGAGAACCGGGCTCGCCTCACCCTCGAGGTGATCGAGGGAATCCGCCGGGCGTGCGGCCCCGGGTTCCAGATCGGCTGGCGGTTGTCGGTCGAGCGGTACGGGCTGCGCCTGGAAGAACTGCGGGACATCACCGCCGAGGTGCTCGACCGCGAGCTGATCGACTACCTCGACCTGGCCCTGTGGGATTCCGCGCAGCTCGTCCAGGAGGGGGCGTTGCGCGGACAGTCCATGCTCGGCGTCTTCACCGATCTTCCCCGGAAGAGCGTGCGCGTGGGGACAGCGGGCAAGATCATGAGCGCCCAGCGCGCCGGGCAGCTGCTGGACGAAGGCTGCGACTTCGTGCTGATCGGCCGGGCCGGCATCCTCCAGCGGGACTTCCCCCGGCAGGTGAAAGCGAACCCGCGGTACGACAGCGCGCAGCTTCCCGTGACGGCACAGTATCTGCGCACCGGCGGGCTGAGCGAGCGCTTCATCAACTACGTCAGCGGCTGGCCGAGCTTCGTCTACTGAGCAGCCGTCCACCCGAAGACCGACCTTAGGATCGTGACCATGAATCCGGCGAAGAACGCTGACATCAACTTCTACTTCGACCCCATCTGCCCGTTCGCGTGGATGACGAGCAAGTGGATCCGGATCGTCCAGGCGCAGCGCGACTACACCGTCGACTGGCGGTTCATCTCCCTGCGCCTGATCAACTCGCACCTCGACTACGACACCCACTTCCCCCCGGAGTACGACGCCCAGCACACCGCGGGCCTGCGGCTGCTGCGCGTCGCGTCGGCGGCCCGCGAGAAGCACGGCCGTGAGGCGATCGGCCCGCTCTACGCGGCCTTCGGCGCGCGCATCCTCGAAGCCGGCCCCGACGAAGGCAAGACCCCCGGCTGGCAAGGCACCCCCGGCCTCGCCGCCGACGCGCTCGCCGAAGCCGGCCTGCCGACGTCGCTCGCCGACGCCCTCGACGACACGACCCGCGACGCCGAGATCCAAGCCGAGTCCGACGAGGCACTGTCCTTGACGGGCAAGGACGTCGGTACGCCGATCGTCCACTTCGAACCGCCCGGGGGTGTCGCCTTCTTCGGGCCGGTGATCAGCCGGCTGCCCGACGAGGACCAGGCCGCGGCGCTGTGGGACCACGTCGTCGGCCTCGCCCGGTTCCCCGGCTTCGCCGAGCTCAAGCGCAGCCTGCGCGAGCGCCCGCAGCTGCCGTCGTTCGGCGTCACGACGGAGGAGACGGGCAAGACCGAGGACTGGCACGCCGGGAGCCGCAGGCTCAAGAAGTAGCACCCTCCGGCTAGTTTACCGAAAGTTCGGTAAACTAGCCGGTATGGCCCGCCCCCCCTCCATCACCGAAGCCGACCTGATCGACCTGCTCGTCAAGGTGTTCCGCGAGAAGGGCGTCGAAGGCACGGCGATCGGCGACCTCTCGGCGGCCACCGGCCTCCAGCGGGCGAGCCTCTACCACCGCTTCCCCGACGGCAAGGAAGGGATGGCGGACGCCGTGCTCACCGAGGTGGGCAAACGGTTCCTCTGGATACTGGCGCCGATGCGCGAGGACCCGGACGTCACCGAGGGCATCACGGAGACCGCGCAACGGCTCGGCCAGTTCTACGGGGCGGGCGCGTTGTCGTGCGTCCTCGACACGATGACCTTGGCCGGCACCCCGGAGCGGCTGCGCGACCACGCCCGGGCGCTGGCCAAGACGTGGATCGACGCGATGGCCGAAGCCGCACAACGCGCGGGCCGCCGCCCGGACGACGCCATGCGTGCCGCCCGAGACGTCTTCCTGCGCATCGAAGGCTCGCTGGTGCTCGCCCGAGTCCTCGGCGACAACGACGCGTTCGCCGAGACGGTGGCCCTCATGCCTAGCCTCCTGGCACCGCCGAAGACACCGACGAAGACGACACCGCGGGACAAGCCGAAGCGGCGCAACGCCTAGGCCGAAGCGGAGCGTTCAGGCCAGCGGACGCCGACGTCGGCCAGTGCCGCGGCGATCCGCTCGTCGTCCACCTCGTCCGCGGCCCACCAGACGTGCCCGTCGGGACGCACGAGCACCGCCGCCGCAGTGGTCCACGGGAGTGGCGCCGCGACGACGTCGATTCCCCGCTTCACCGCGGCCGCGGTGGCCGCCGGGATCGGTGCGGCCGCGTCGACCAGGAGCACCGGCCACGGCTGTGCGACCGGCACGCGTGTGCCGGTCAGCGGGTGGCCGCCGGCCGGGTAGGCGACGTCCAGGGCGGACAGTTTGCGGGCCAGCGCCAGCGAAAGCTCGGGCACCTCGGCGATGAGCCCGCTCAGCACCGCCCGCAGGGCCATCCCGTCCGGGGTGGTGGCGGTGATGAGCGCCGACTGGCCCTGGGTGTGCTGGACCAGCTGTTCCCCGACCGGGTGACGCTCGTCGTGGTAGGCGTCCAGCAGCGCCGGGTCCGCGTCGCCCCGGGCGACCGCCGCCAGGCGCCAGCCGAGGTTCATCGCGTCCTGGACGCCGACGTTGAGGCCCACTCCCCCGGCCGGCAGGTGCCGGTGCGCCGCGTCGCCGGCGAGCAGCACCCGGCCGTGGCGGTAGCGTTCCGCCAGCTTCGCGGCATCGCCGAACCGGGTGAGCCAGCTGGGGTCGTGCATCCCGAAATCGCTCCCGGCGACGCGGATCGTGGCCTCGCGCAGGGCTTCCAGGGTCAACGGGCCGGCTTCGTGGCCGGTCACCTTGTCCACCCCGGAGATCCGGTAGCGGCCGTCGCGCAGGGGCACCGACAGCAGCGCGCCGTGCTCGTTGTGGGCGCTGCGCACCGGTTCCGACGTCACCCGGACCTCGCCGAGGTAGCTGTAGAACGTCGTTTCGGTCCCAGGGAAGGCGATCCCGGCCGCGGTGCGCACCACGCTGCCGACGCCGTCGGCTCCGACGACGTAGTGCGCGAGGCGCGTGTACGGACCGTCCGGTCCGGACACTTCCAGCCGGACGCCGTCCTCGTCCTGCGTCAGGTCCGTGACGCGGTGGCCACGCAGGATCCGCGCCCCCGCCGCGAGCACGTGCTCTTCGAGCAGCTCCTCGGTGCGGCGCTGGGGCAGGGCGAGCATGAACGGGTAGGGCGTGTCGAGCACGGAGAGGTCGATCGGGGTGTCCAGCATGCCGAAGTGCCACCGCGGGATGGGCGTTCCCTCGGCCAGGAACCGCTCGGCGAGCCCGCGCGTCGCCAGCACCTCCAGGGTGCGCGGGTGCACGCCCAGCGCCTTGGAGTGCGGGCTGCGCCCGGCGGCCCGTTCCAGGACCACGGCCGGCACGCCGCCCAGGCCCAGCTCCGCTGCCGTCCACAGGCCCACCGGCCCCGCTCCGACGACCACGACGTCGTCACGCACCGGTTCAGTTGACTGGAGTCTCCCCATATTCATAGTAACGATCATACTCTCAATGTAGGGAGGTAGCATCGGCCCATGGCTGCACGTGACTACCGGTCGTCGGTGCGGGAGCGGCACGCCCAGGACACCCGCCGGACGATCCTCGACGCGGCCGCCGCGTTGTTCGCCGAGCGGGGGTACGCCCGCACGAGCGTCGCCGCCGTCGCGGAGGCCGCCGGGGTGGCGGTGAACACCGTCTACACCAGCGTGGGCGGCAAGCCGGCCCTGGTGACCGCGCTGACCGAGGACGGCGCCCGCGACGAGGAAGCCGTCGAAGCGGCGCGGGCGGTCACCGGGTGCGCCGACGTCCGCGCGGTGGTGCGGCTGGTGGCCGAGGGCACCGGCTCGGTGCAACGGCGCCGGCAGCGGATCCTCGCGATCCTGCTGGACAACCGCACGGCCGACCGGGACGTCGCCGCCGCGGCCGACCTGGCGGTGCGCGCCACCCGGGCGCGTCTCGACGTCGCCGCGGGACGTCTCGTCGAGATCGGCGGCCTGCGCGCGGGGCTGGACCGGACCCGCGTCGGGCAGATCCTGTGGTTCTACTTCGGGTTCGAGTCGTGGCGCACCATGTGGAGCTTCGGCTGGGGCCTGGAGCAGGCGGCCGGCTGGCTGGCCGGGCAAGCGGAGTCGGCGCTGCGGGACGACCGGCAAGATCACGAAGCGGTGTGACCCGTTCACCCGTTTGCGCCCGCGTTGTACGTTGTCGACAAGCCGTCAGCGCCGATGGGACACCCGCCGGCCACGTGGCCAGGAGGCATTGTGCTGGAAGCACTGGGCATGACCCCCGATGAAGAACGGGTCTACCGCGCGATCGTCGGCGGCTACCGGACCGCGCCCGACGAGATCGCGGGCAAGATCGGCGTGGGCCGCGGCGAGGTCGACCCGATCCTGGAGGTCCTGCTGGCGAAGGGGCTCGTCAACAGGACCGACGAGCACTACGTGTCCGCGCCGCCGGACGTCTCGCTCGGTCCGCTGCTGGTGCACGGCCAGGAGAAGCTGGAGGCCGCCAGGGCCGCGGTGTCCCAGCTCGCCGAGGAGTACCGCGGCAGCGCGCGGCGGCGGGACTCCGCGCAGCTCGTCGAGGTCGTCACCGGGGTGGACGCGATCCGGCGGCAGGCCCTCGCCATCCAGCGCGGGGCCCGCGAAGAGTCGCTGTGGTTCTGCCTGGAGGGCAACGTCGCGATGGCGGCGTCGGAGAACGTCGAGGAGGCGCTCGCGCAGGCCCGCGGCGTGCGCTACCGCGTGATCTACGAGACCGGCCTGCTCGAAGAACCCGGCCGGATCGTCAACGTCCTGGAGGGGATCGAAGGTGGCGAGATCGCCCGCTCGATCTCGAAACTCCCGGTGCGCCTGGCCATCTCCGACCGCTCGGTGGCGCTGTGCCCGCTGGTCAGCCACGACAGCACGGGCGAGCCGACCGCCGCGCTCGTCCGGGAGAGCAGCCTGCTGTCCGCGCTGGTCGCGTTGTTCGAGGTCTACTGGGAACGCGCGTCGCCGCTGCGGATCGGCGACACCGCGCCCACGAGCCACCTCGACCCCGACGAGCGGCGGCTGCTGTCCCTGCTCATCGGCGGCGTCAGCGACAAGTCGATCGCGACGCAGCTCGACGTCAGCTACCGGACCGTCCAGCGGCGCCTGCAGGACCTGATGCGCCGGGTCAACGCCCGCACCCGGATGCAGCTGGCCTGGCAGGCCAGCAAACTCGGCTGGCTGGACGAGCCGAGCCCCGGGCACCTCCTGCCGCGAACCGGCGGAAGGCACCCGGAGCCCTTGAGCGAAACCGGCTAGCGCAGCCCGTACGCCCGCGTCACCGTCTGGTCGACGATCTCGCCCGCCGCGTCGGTGGCCTGCACCCGCAACGCGACGTACTTGTTCGTGGCCCCGAGCGACGGGTGGTCGATCGTGGCCTCGTAGGACTTCCCGGTGCGCTTGACGTCGACGGCGCGCCAGGTCCTGCCGTCGTCGTAGGACGCCCAGGCCTTCACCGATCGTACGTCCGGCGCGGCCATCCCGTCCTGGAACCGCGCGCTCAGGCCGATCCTGGCCTTCCGACCGGCCGGGAGCCGGTTGCCGGAGTCAGCGTCCACCGCGTAGTCCAGCTGCAGCAACGGAAGCAGCGCCGGCGCTGCCGACCGGGCCGAGCGGAACGTCCACGACGTCTGCGTGCTGGTGCCGAACAGCCACTCCGGTGAGTCGCGCCGCACCGACAGGTCGAGCCGGTAGGTCGCCGGGTCGGCGCCGGCGGGGAAGGTGCCGAACGCGTACGGCTGCTCCGACACGAGCTTGCCGTCCCGGAACAGTTTCGCCGACGTGGTGGCCGGGGCGGCCTGGTCGTCGCCTTCGTTGAAACCGTAGTGCCCGGCCTGGCTGTCGACGAACTCCGGGATCCGGATCCGCAGGTTGTCGCCCTCGCGGGTCGAGTCCAAACCGGGCACGCCCCGCGGGATGGCGGGCCGCACGACCGGTGCGAACCAGTCCTCGGTCAGGTTCTCCTTGCCCGTGTAGGTGCGCGGCGCCGCGGTCACACCGCCGTCGAGCGGCGACATCTCGTCCCACACCAGGCCGTGCTTGACCCGGTGCTGCCACTGGACGTCCCCGGAGCTGACGTACTCCTCGCGGGTCGACGGCGTCGTCACGTACCGCTGGTACTCGTTGACGGCGAAGTCCTGCCACGGCTTCCACGCGAACCGCTGTTCCTTGGCCTCCCCGCCGCTGCCGGTCTGGCGGTAGTGGGTGGTGACGGTCGCGGTGTTCGCCGCGGTGACCCGGTGGACGAGCTTCTCCGGGATCCGGTCGCGCTCGGTCTGCACCACGTCGTAGAGGTACGGACTGACCGCGATCCCTCGCAGGCTCAGGAAAGCCGGGAGGCGTTTGATCTTGCCGAGCAGCGCCACGCCCTCGTCCCGGTCGAGTTGAACGGTCGGGATCCGCAGGAACGGCGCCGCGCTGATCGACGGCACCGCGGCGGTCCCCCAGCCGTCCGGCACGACGATGAAGACGATCGCCGCCCCGGCGTCCGCGGCAGCGCGGGAGACCTCGTCGCGGTTGTAGTCCGCCGGGTCCGGGTCGACGATCGCGGCCTTCCCGCGCACGTTCGCCTTCGTGAAGTCCGCCGGTTTGCCCGCACCCGCGGAGACGGCCTGGAGCAGCCGCCACCCGTCCAGCTTGGGCGATCCGGCGAGGTAGCGGGTCGTGAGCGGAGCACGGCCGCCCAGGACGTTCGCCGTCAACGGCGGCGCGATCCGCGACCAGCGGGAGCCGAACTCGAAGGCCCCGGTCGTCACCTTCGGCGTCGGCGTGACCCAGAGTTCACGGGTGTAGTCGAACTGCATGGCGTAGTTCGCGATCTTGCGCGAGCCGAGTTCCCGGTAGGTGTAGTAGCTCCAGATCCCGGCCTGTTCCGACGGTTTCGGGGTCTCGATCTGCACCTTCACCGCCTTGCGGGCGTCCAGCACGATGGTCGTGTCGCCGGTGATCCGGATCTCCGGCTGGACGACCTGGTAGACGTAGTCGCTGCTCTGGACGCCGTTGACCTGCGCGGTCAGGTAGTACACGCCGTCGCCGAGCTCGACCGTCAGGCCGTCGCCGGCCAGCCAGGTGTTCACGTCGAAGCGGTAGTCCTCGCCGTACATCAGCAGCCACGGCGCGACCGTCGGCTTGCCCTGCAGGTCGAGGGCGGTGAGCGTGACCTTGCGCTTCGGCGCGGTCTTGTCCGCGCCGAGCGAGGTGTGCACGACCACACCGGACGCGGTCGCCGTGAGCCGCCCGCTGTAGGTGCCCGCCGCCAGTTTCGCCGGGTCGCCGGTGATCGTGACGCTCGCCTGGCCACCGGCCGGGACGTCCACAGTGGACTTGCCGAGCCGGATCCCGTCGGCGGCGGGGACACCGGCGAGGGACTTGGCGTCGAGGGCGAGCTTCAGGGAGACCGGTGTGGTGCCGACGTTGGTGTAGGTGACCTGCTTGACCACCGGCGCCCGGCCGTCCTCGACGGCGCCCAGGTCGAGCGTGCCGGTGGCGAAGACCTGCTGCTTCACCGCACGGGCGACGTCGACCCGGCCACCGCCCTGCTCGAACACCGAAAGTCCGCCGGCGGTCAGGGAGGTGCTGGCCAGCGCGTCCTTGAGCTGCCGGCCCGTCCAGTCCGGGTGCTGCTGGGCGAGGATCGCCACCGCGCCCGCGACGTGCGGCGTGGCCATCGACGTGCCGGACGCGGCGGTGTAGCGGTCGTCGACGACGTCGCCCATGGCGGTCCCCGCGGCGCGCGCGGCGACGATGCCGACGCCGGGCGCGGTGATGTCGGGCTTGACGGCGTTGTCGCCCAGGCGCGGGCCGCGGCTGGAGAACGGCGCCAGGCTCTCGTCACGGCCGACGGCGCCGACGGTCAGCGCCGCCGCGGCGGTGCCCGGCGAGCCGATCGTGTACGCGCCCAGTTCGCCGTCGTTGCCGCCGGCCACCACGAAGAGCGTGCCGGTCTGCGCGCTGAGCGCCTCGAGACCGAGGCTGAGCTCGTCGGTGCCGTCGGTCGGACCGCCGCCGAGGCTCATGTTGACCGCCTTGGCCCCGGAGTGCGCCGCCCACTCCATCCCGGCGAGGACCCAGGACTCGTAGCCGAAGCCGTCGTCGTCGAGGACCTTGCCGACGAGCAGTTTCGCGCCCGGCGCGGCGCCCTTGAGCCGCCCGCCCGAGGCGGCGCCGGAGCCCGCGATCGTCGAGGCGACGTGCGTGCCGTGGCCGAAGTGGTCGGTGGTGTCGGGGCTGGTCGTGAAGTTGACCGCCTCCTTCACGCGCCCGGCCAGGTCGGGGTGGGTGGGGTCGTAGCCGGTGTCGAGCACCGCGACCGTGGTGCCGGTGCCGTCGTAGCCCGCGGCCCACGCCTCGGGGGCGCCGATCTGCGGGACGCTCCGGTCGAGGGAGGCACGGACCTTGCGGTCCAGGGAGATCCGCTCGATCGCGTTGCCCGCCGACGACGTCCAGAACGCCGTGGCGTCGGCCTTGCTGGCCCGCGCGGAACGGCCGTTGACGCTGCTCAGCGTCACGCCCAGCTCGGCGGCCGCCGGGGCCGCCTCGGCGGTGCGCAGGTCGGCGCCCTTGCGGTAGGTGAGGATCAGCGGGAGCGTCTTCGACTGCTCGTCGGCGTAACCCTCGGCGATCAGCTCGGTGACGTCGAACAGGGTCCGGTCGACCTGCTTCGAGCCGAGCCGGGGGGCGACGTCCTCGGGGAAGACGCTGAGGTGGCCGTCGACCTCCTGCTGGTGGAACCGGATCTTCTCCCGGCCCGGTGCGGGCTGGACGGTGGCGGCCTGCTTGCCGCCGGGCTGCCGTTCGACCTGGACGACGTCCCCGGTGAGCAGGGTGACCGAATGCCGTTCGACGGCCGCGGGGGCCGGCGCCGCTGTCGGGCCGGGGGCCGCGTCCGCGGCTCCGGCGGTGCCCGCGGCCAGGGTGGCGACGCAGGTCAGGACCAGAACACGTGATCTCCAGTACATCGCACCAGGCTCGCGCCGTGATCGTCATCCGTCACTAGGGCGGCCGCGTCCAAAACACGACACGTCGCATCTTCGTCAGCGGACCACGGGCCACCCGGACGCCGGCCACTGGCCCACGACAATCGCCTGGGTGATCGACCGGTTCTCGCCGAGCCGATCGGGCCGGCAGCCGGAAGAATTCGCAGACGTCTGATCCGCCTCGAACACCGACCGACGAAAGGGCATCCGCATGAGGCTTCGCCGTCTGCTCGTCCTGCTGGCGCTGGTCGCGCCGGCCACGCTGGCCACGGCCCCTGCCGCGTCGGCGGTGATCGGCGGCTCGGTCAGCACCAGCGGGCCGTGGGCCGTGCGGATGCTCGTCGACGGCAAGGGCGAGTGCACCGGAACCGCGATCACGCGCGAATGGATCATCAGCGCGTCGCACTGCTTCTTCGAGCAGGCCGAGGCCATCGCGGACACCCGCATCGAGTTCCACGTCGGCCACCTGGACCAGCGGAAAGGCACCGTGGTGCGGCCGGTGCCCGGCAGCAGGCAGGGCAGCGCGGACGCCGACATGATGCTGATCAAGGTGCCGCCGATGACCGTCACCCCGGCGAAACTGCCCGCCACGGGCCCGGTGCGGCCGGGGCGGCACGTCCGGCAGTACGGCTGGGGCGCCACCTGCCAGGGCGACGAGAACAGCTGCCAGTCGGACGTGCTCAAGCAGTCGCTCCTGCGGGTCCTGGCCGCCGACGACCCGCACTGCGACGGCTTCGCCGTCCCGGGCGGAACCGACTTCTGCACCACGAGCGTCACCGGCATCCCGGCGGGCGGCGACTCCGGCGGCCCGGTCATGGGCACCGGCGCCGCGACGGGCACGCTCGTCGGGGTCTTCGACACCTCCGACCGCGACACCATGGCCGGTGCCGGCGACGTCTTCCGGCAGCTGAGCTGGATCCGCCGGGTCATCGGCTGACCGGCCACGCACCGTCCTAAGAGGACGTCGTCACTTCGGCGCGCGGTACGGGCGCTCGTAGTCGGTCCGGTCGTGGAACTTGGTGATGTCCCCCTTGCCGTCCTGCTTGAGCCGCGGGTACTCCGTCACGTCGAACACGTTGTCCGAGCGCCGGAACGGGTAGACGTCGTGGCCCTTGCCCGGGTAGCTGGGGAAGACGACGTGCGTCTTGCCGGCCTCGGAGTTCTTGGCGAAGGTCTCGGAGACGTAGTCCCACTTCTCCTGGACCAGCGGCCGCCGCGGGTCCTTGGGGTCCTTGATCCACCCGGGCATCTTCACGTTGTTGTCCTTGAGGGTGCCTTCGAGGGTGTTGCCGCCGTGCTGCTTGGCGATCTTGGTGGCCTTGTCCTCCATCGAGCCGAGGTACTCGTCCGGCTTCTTCCGCCCGGGCACCCGCTCCAGGTGACCGCCGGACCAGAAGAAGTGCTTGTCGGCCTTCAGCATCTTGTCGAGTTCCGGCTTGAACTTCTCGAACTCCTCCTTGCTCATGTTGTCGACGCGGACGGGCGGCTTCCGCGGGCTCTTCCGCGTCGCCGGCTGGGCCGCCTGCTTCTTCTTGTTCCGGTCGCGCAGCCGCTTCGCCCGGTCCTTCACCCGCCCCTTGAAACACCGCTGCGGGGCGAGGCCGAGCGGGTCGCTGTCGAGCAGCGGCTGGTCGACGTAGCCGACCGGGTTGGGCGCCGCGGCGAGGCCCAGCGGGTCCTGGCTGAGGTAGCGCGTGGTCCGCGGGTCGTAGTACCGGAAGACGTTGTAGTGCAGGCCGGTCTCCTCGTCGCGGCACTGACCGGGGAACGCCAGCGGCATCGCCGCGGTGTCGGCGCCGGCCAGCGGCACACCCCAGAAGCTGCTGCGGTCCTGCCAGACCAGCGTCCCGCGCTCGTCGAGCAGTTCGGTCGGCGTCCCGGCGGGCGAGGTGATCACGACCCGGAACCGGGCCTGTTCGACGACGCCGGCGTGCTCGACCTGCACGACGGGGCGATCGTCGTCGAAGCGCTCCCACGTGAGGATCCGGTGGGACCCGTCCGCCGGGCGGTGCTCCACCTGCTCGACGAGGTTCAGCTCGCTCCACAGGAACCGGACGTCCAGGGCGAGCTCGGGCTCCCCGTCCGGGCCGCTCACCCAGCAGCGCTTGGCGAACCGCCGCCCGATCGGGTCGTAGTGGTAGGTCCAGAGCGCACCGTCGGGCGTGCGCGCGGCACGCAGCCGGTCGAGGTGGTCCCACGTGTAGCCGCACGCCCGGCCGGCGTGGCGCCAGCCGGTGACGCGGCCCTGCTCGTCACCGTCGAAGTGGATGTCCCCGATGCGGGCGAGCCGGTTGCGCTCGTAACCGCGCGGGCCCGGCGGTGACGGCGTCGTCGCCGAGATGATGTTGCCCGCGGTGTCGCGGGTGAACCGTTCCGCCACCACCGGCCCGTGCGCCTCGCTGACCCGGCCGGCCGCGTCGTAGGAGAACTGCCACGGCCGGATCGTGTCGTCGACGCCGGCGAGCCTGCCGTCCGGCCGGTAGCGGTAGGTGCGCCGCCCGACCCCGGCGACGTCCTCCTCGGCGAGCCGGTCCTGTTCGTCGAACCGCCGCCGGAGCACCACCGCGCCGTCGACGCTGCGGACGGCTTCCCGTCCGGCGTCGTCGTAGGCGAATTCGACGTCGTGACCGGCGATCCGCAGCGATCGGGGCCGGCCGGACTCGGTGAAGCGCCACTCACTGTCCACACCGGACGAAGTCCGGCGGATGACGGCGTCGCCCTCGTCGCGCCAGCACACGCCGAGCCCGTTGATCGTGTCGGCGATGACCCGGTCACCGCCGTCGCGGCGGATCTCGACCCGCGACTCGGCGTTCTCGGCGACGACCAGCCGGCCGAGCGCGTCGTACACGTAGGTCGTGACGTCGTCGGGGGTCCGCCGCTCCGCGACGTTGCCCTCGAGGTCGTAGTCGTACTCGACGATCTGGCCGGCGCCGGTGGTCATGCGCCGCAGCTGGCCGGCCGCGTCGTGGGCGTAGGTGGTCCGGCGGCCGTCGAAGTCGGTCTCTTCGACGAGCCTGCCGGCGGCGTCGCGGACGTAGCGCCAGGTGAGGCCGGCCGGGTTGGTCACCGAGGTGAGCCGCAGCTCCCCGTCGTAGGTGAACAGCGTGCGCGCGCCCGCGGCGTCGGTCTCCTCCAGCACGAGGCCGAACGGGCCGTGCTTGCGGCGCCGAGGCGCACCCGCCGCGTCTCGGTATTCGACGACGTTGCCTTCCGCGTCGTGCACCCACGTCTCGCGGCCGCCGTGCGGGTCGAGCCGCCAGGCGCGGCGGCCGTCGGCGGTCCAGCCGAGCCGCGCGGCCCCGCCGGACGCCGTGTGCGCGAGGCGCGGGCGGCCGTACAGGTCGCGGTCGCCGGGGCGGGCCGCCGGGTCGGTCACGGGCGCGTCCTCGAACGGGTCGGGCGGCTCCAGAACGTCCACCGGGAGCCCGTTGCCGAGCAGCGTGGTGGCCGGGTCGAACTCGGCCACCAGCCGCTCGATCTCGTCGTCGCCTTCGCCGGCCTGCAGCCACACCGCGCCGTCTTCGGCCGGGGTCAGCCGCACGGCGGGCGCTCCGGGGCGGTGGAGGGACACCAGCCCGTCGTCGTCGTACTCGTAGCGGGTCTCGCGGCCCAGTTCGTCCACTTGGGACAGCAGCTCGTCCCGCCGGTTCCACTCGTAGCGCCGGGAGTTGCCCAGCGGGTCGATGCGCTCGATCAGCTGGTGGGCCGCGTTCAGGCGGTAGGTCCAGGTGTGGCCGAGGGCGTCGGTGTGCCGGCTCGTGCCGGGTTCGTAGGCGAAAGCCGCGTTGTAGTAACCGTTCGCGCCCACCGCGCGGACGCAGCGGCCGACGTTGTCGTAGACGTAGCGGTACCAGGTGCCGACCCGGTCCTGCCAGCCGACGAGCCGGTGGTCGAAGTCGTGGTCGAGCGCCATCGAGCGGCCCGCGAAGTCCGTCACCGAGCTCAGCTGGGTGAGCCGGTTGTACGCGAACCGCACCACCGGCGGCTGCCCCGGCGCCCCCAGCGCGACGATCCGGCCCCGCGCGGTGCTGACCACGATCTCGACGCCGCCAGGCCGGCGCAGCCTCGTGGGTGAACCGTCGGCGGCGTAGTCGATTTCGGTGCGCTCGCCGTCCTGCTCGATGGCCGTCACCGGCAGAACACCGCCGGTGCCGGAGAAATACAGTTCGCGGCGGCCCACCGAGAGCCGGAAACCCTGTGGCACACGGCGCAGCCGGTGCCGCGGCCCCTGCACCGGCAGCACGGGCTCGTCGCCCGGGACGGGGTACTCCAGCACCATGCCGTCTTCGGCGTAGAACCGGACCCGGTTCGCGTCGAGCTCCAGCCGTTGGTCCCAAGTGGACGTCCACGATGGACCGAACCACCGGCCGGCCCGGTAGGACGACAGGTGCGTCCGGGAGAGCTCCAGGTCCGCGACCTCGCCGGGCAGGGTGGCGTCGACCTGGGTCATCACGACCTCGCCCGTCGCGACGTCGATCGGGTCACCGCAGTAGTTCTTCGACTTGTCGGCCGCCGAACGGTCGGGGTTGTCCTTCTTCCTGGTGTCGTTGCCCTTGTCGCCCTTGCCGCCTTTGCCGCCACCTTTGCCGCCGCTGTTCCCGGCGCCGCTGGGGTTCGTCTGGTCGCTGTCGTTCTTGTGGCCGCCCTTGTCCGCGCCGTTGTCACCACCCTTGTGACCGTCGCCGCCCTTGCCGTCGCCGTGGCCCGCGCTCGAGGTGGCGGTGCTGTCGTCGTCGTGCGGCTTGTCCTTCTTGGCGTCGGGGCCGCCGTCACCCTTCTTGCCGCCGGGCTTCTCCTTGATGGGTCGCGGGGCGTCCACCTTGCCGGGCTTGATCTTGCGCAGCGCCTTGGCGGCGTCGTCGAACAGCGTCCCGGCCTTCTTGAGCAGCGGCACGAGGGCCTTGAGCGCTTTGACGAGCTTCTTGACCAGGTCGGCGATCTTCGACGCGGTCTTGGCGACCGCGGCCACGACCTGCGGCACCACCCAGGTCAGGCCGATGCCGAGGGTGAACACCACCTGCAGCGCCCAGCTGATGAGGTGGCCGACGAGCTCGGCGATGATGTCGCGGACGAGCATCCGGACGGCGGCGACGACCTCACCGGCCGTCTTGACGCCGCTGGAGGCCCCTTCGCAGCCCTTCTGGGCGGCGGTGAGGATGTCGACCGTGTCGGCGGCCCGCTGGCGGTACTGGTCGGAGGCGTTCCCGCTCCAGGACTGCAGGTCGGCCTTGACCATGTCGGTCAGGTCCGTGCCGACGGCCCCGAGTTCCTCGGCGACGTTCGCCCACGTCTGGGACTGGGCCTTGATCTGGTCGGCGTCCCCGGTCAGGGCGTCGAGCGCCGCGGAGAGCGGGCCGACGTGTTCCAGCAGCCACCCGACCCCCGCGGCGAGGATCGACCCGAAGGGATCCATGGCCATGGACAGCGCGTCGAGCGCGACCCCGACGGCCCCCATCGCGACCGAGGCCCAGTCGCCGCTCTCGATCCCCTGCTTGAGATCGTTCGCGGACTCCAGCAGCGGCACCCCGGAAATGGCCGTGGTGGAATCTTCGCGCTGAGCTACCAGCGGGTTCGCCATGGCGTCGGTTCCTTCTCGCGGTTCACTCGATGACCGCCGCAACCCCCGGCATCCACCGTGACGACGTCGCGCACCCAGGTGCCGCTGACGACTCTCGTGACCGGGCAGCGTCGATCCCCCACCGGGTGATCGTAGCGAGTCTTCGCGGCCAACCGGGGGTGAACAGCGCGGAAACTGCGCGGAAGTCCGGCGGGAAGAGCCCGTTCGCACCAGCACGTTCCGTGACTTCGGATGTCGACGTCGATCGTGGCCGCACTGCTATTGCAGCGATTTCTTCTGCACGGAAATCTCGGCGCGAACACCCCCTGCAGTGTGACCGTGAGTGATCGGGAGCGCACGGGCGAGGTAGCGGCCCGTAGCCGCAATGTGACACTTACCCTTTTCAGTGCACAGGCTGCGATGTACCATCGGATTTGATCAAGCCGACGGAATCGGGGCCCGGACGGCACAATCTCCTGGACGGTGCGCCCGTCCACTCCCATGCCGAGGTGTCGGACCCATGAGGTCGGTAGTCGGCCGCGCGCTGCGCGGATTCTTCGTCGCCGTTGTGCTGGTCGCCGGCAGTGTGAGCACGGCCGGGGCGGTGACCGCGCCCGCCGACAGCCAGAAAGAGGCGGCGCGCACCCCGCTCGCCGACGTCGCGAAGACGCCGGAGCCGCAGGTGCCGGACAAATCCTGGCAGGTCGACGGGAACGGCACGTTCACCGACGACATCGCGATCCGCGTCCCGGCCTTCCACAACATCACCCCGGAACTTTCGCTGGCCTACGATTCTTCCGCGCGCAACGGGCTGGCCGGGGTCGGCTGGACGCTCAACGGCCTGAGCGAGATCGAGCGGGCCGGCAGCGGCAAGGGCGCGCCCCGGTACGACGGCTCGGACGGCTACCTCCTGGACGGCGAGGAGCTCGTCCCCTGCGCCGCCGGCAGTGTGAGCCCGAGCTGCACCTCGGGTGGCACGCACTCGACCAAGAACGAGTCCTTCGGGAGGGTCGCGCTGACCGGCACCGGCGCCGCCAGCCGGTGGACCTTGACCGCGAAGGACGGCGTCAAGCGCGTCTACGCGCCGGTGCTGTCCGCCGCGACCGATCTCGTCTACCGGTGGGGCCTCAGCCAGGTCGTCGACACCAAGAACAACACGGTCTCCTACAACTGGGCGGTCAACCAGTTCGAGTGCTGCTGGGAGTACCTCGACTCGGTCACCTACAACCAGGCCACGATCAAGTTCCTCTACGAGAAGCGCACCGACACCGACCTCGAGGCGATGGGCAACGGCGGCCTCCGGACCGTCCAAGGGCGCATCAAGACCGTCGACGTGAGCGTGGCCGGCGGCCGGGTCCGCGCGTACAAGCTGACCTACGCCACCAGTGACGCGACGGGCCGGTCGCTCCTGTCGGCCGTGCAGCAGTTCGGCACCGACGCCGTGCTGGACGCCACCGGCACCGTCACCGGCGGCACGGCGATGCCGGCCGTCTCGGCGACCTACCAGGCCGGCGCGCCCGCGTTCGTCTCCGGCAACGACAACAAGGCGTTCACCGGGAACAACAACACCGCCAAGAACTTCCCGATGGACATCAACGGCGACGGCAAGACCGACATGCTCGAGCTGTGGCCGAACTTCGGTTCCTACCAACGCAAGACGTGGCTCTCCAACGGCACCGACTTCACGCTCGCGTCGACGGAGGGCGCGACGTCGCTCAACCAGAACGCGCGTTACCTGCCCGGCGACTTCACCGGTGACGGGAAGTCCGACCTGCTGGAGTTCTCCCCCTCCGGCCTCGGCATGGCGCGGCAGCTGTGGGTGTCCACCGGCACCGGCTTCACGGCGGGCTCGACCGGCGCGGCCCAGGGCCGCAACGACGCGAACTCGCGCTTCCTCCCGATGGACGTCAACGGCGACGGCAAGACCGACGTCCTCGAGCTGTACTCCTGCGGCATCTTCCCCGTGAACTTCTGCCGCGCGACTTGGCTTTCGGACGGCACCACCTTCACGCTCGCCTCCAACGACGCCGGCATCGGGATGAGCGCGGATCGGCAGTTCGAGGCCGCCGACGTGAACGGCGACGGCAAGTCCGACTTCATCGAGCTGCTGCCCGCGCTCTTCGGCGCCGGTACCCGGCACATCTGGCTGTCCACCGGCACGGGCTTCGTCTCCGGGGCGACCGACGGCGGCATCTCCTGGAGCCAGCCGGACGCCGAGGGCGCCGGCAGCCGGTTCCTGATCATGGACGTCAACGACGACGACAAGGCCGACATGGTCGAGCTCTACCCGGCGTTCGGCACGTACACCCGCCGGACCTGGCTCTCCACCGGCTACGGCTACAAGCTGGGTGCCACCGACACGAGCATGAGCTACAGCACGGCGTCCAAGCAGCTCGTGATGGACGTCAACGGCGATCACCGGATGGACATGGTCACCCTCTCCCCCGGATTCCTGGGCGCCTCGACGAAGCGCGACATCTGGCTGTCCACCGGCACCGGCTTCGCGCCCGGCGCGAGCGACCCGACGATGGGCACCTACACCTGCAGCAAAGGCAACTGCACCGCCGACTTCCTCGAGATGGACGTCAACGGCGACATGCGCACGGAGATGGTGGAGCTCTACAACACCAACTTCGGCCTCAACAAGGGGCGCCACATCTGGAACATGGGTGGCGCGGCGACCGACGTGCTGACGTCCCGCACCAACGAGTGGGGCGCCAAGACGACGGTGAGCTACAAGCCGTCCTCCGCGTGGGCGAACACGAACAACCCGCCGCTGACCCAGACGGTGGCCGCGGTGACCGACGACGCCGGCCCGGGCGGCGCCGCGACCACGAACTACAGCTACTCGGGCGGGACGTACTACCACCCGGAGCGCACGTTCCTCGGGTTCCGCACGCAGCGGGAGACCAAGCCCTGCAACGCGGGCGAGACGGCGTGCCCGTACACCGACACGACCTTCCGCCAGGACCTCGCCGCGATCGGCCGGCCGGAGCGCGTCGAGAACCACGAAGGTGACGGCGCGCTGCTGAGCGCGACGGTCACCGAATACGCCACCAGCGGCACGACCGTGCCGAGGACCGTGCTGCCGACCGGCACCTGGGAGTACGCGTACACCGGCCGGAGCGCGGTCTGCCCCGGAGCGGACTGCAAGCGCACCCACACGAGCCTGGCGTACAACGCCTACGGCGAGGTGGTGACCCGGATCGAGCACGGCGACGAAGAGCAGCCGGGCGACGAGCGCACGACGGTGACCACGTTCGTGCCCAACACGGCCGCCTACATCGTGGACAAACCCGCCGCGGTGAAGGTCGTCGCCGGCGTCGGCGCCGGTGGGACCAGGCTCAGCGAGACCCGCACCGGCTACGACGGCGTGAAGGCCTGGGACCAGGCCCCGGCGGCCGGCTTCGAGACGACGTCCGCGCGGTGGCTCTCGACCACGGACGCGTTCGTCGAGACCGGCAAGGAGTACGACGCCTGGGGCAACCTCACCGCGGAGATCGACCCGGTCGGCGCGCGCACCACGCTCGGCTACGACCCGGCCTACCACGTGTTCCAGACCTCGGAGACCAACGCGCTGTCCCAGACGGTCGACGCGACGTGGGACGCCGGCTGCGGCACGCCGACCCGGGTGAACGACCTCAACAAGCAGCCGACCACGCTCACCTACGACCCGCTGTGCCGGGTGGTCGAGACCACCCAGCCCGGCGGCAAGTTCGAACGCCACAAGTGGGTGAACGTCGGCGATCCGGCCGGGCAGTACGAGCAGGTCGAGAAGCCGGCCGCGGACGGCACGAGCGCTCCGCAGTGGAGCCGCCGCTACGTCGACGGTCTGCAGCGCCCGTACCGCACCGCGGCGAAGGGCCCGGACGCCGCGACCGGCGACATCTACGTCGACACGGCGTACAACGCCCGCGGCCAGGTCGCGTCGAAGACCGCGCCCTACTACCGGGTGGCGGGCCAGGCGCAGCCGGCGACCTACGCGACGACCACCGCCTACGACGGACTCGACCGGTCGACCAGGACCACACTGCCGGACGGCGCGACCCAGACCGAGAGCTACGGCCCGTGGTCGACCACCACCACCGACGAGAGCGGCCACACCACGACCGACCGCACGGACGCGTACGGCAAGCGCGTCGAGCGCCAGCAGGTGGTCGGCGGCCAGCCCAGTACCGCGCGGTACAGCTACGACCTGCGCGGCAACCTCGCGCAGTCGACCGACCCGGCCGGGTACGTCATCACCTACACCACCGACTCGTTCGGCCGGCAGACGAAGGTGGCGGATCCGGACAAGGGCGCCACCACCTACGAGTGGGACGCCGCCGGCCGGGCGACCGCGCAGACCGACGCGAACAACCACCGCACGACCTTCACCAACGACCTGCTGGGCCGCGAGACCGGCAAGACGTCCGACGCGGGCACCGCTTCCGCCGCAACGGTTTCCTGGACCTACGACCAGGTCCAGGACGGCTTCTACAACGTCGGAAAGGTCACCTCGAACGCCGACGCGGCCGGCACCAGGACGTTCGGCTACGACGCCCTCGGCCACGTCGTCAAGACGGTGCGCACCGTGGGCGGCACGGCCTACGAGTTCCGGTACGGCTTCGACACGGGCGACCGGAAGCTGTGGACCACCTACCCCGACGGTGACACGCAGGGCACCGCGGCGGCGCCGCTGCGCTACGACAGCGCGGGCCGGCTCGCGGCGATCCCCGGCTACGTCACCTCGGCGACCTACAACGCCGACGGCAAGGTGACCACGATCGCCAACGCCAACGGCACCGTGACCACCCGCCCGCACGACGGCGCCCGCGGCTGGCTCACCGGCATCAAGACGACGTCGGGCGCCGACGTCGTCCAGGACAACGCGTTCACCCGCGACGCGAGCGGCAAGATCACAAAGGTCACCAGCCCGTTCCCCGACGAGAGCTGGACCTACGCCTACGACGAGGCCGACCAGCTCACCAGCGCGACCGCGGACACCGGCACGGCGAACAACCAGTCCGTGTCCTACGACGCGGCCGGCAACATCGCCGGGAACTCCCGGACCGGGGACTACACCTACGACCCGGCGCACCCGCACGCGGTGACCACCGCCGGCTCGAACAGCTACACCTACGACGCGGCGGGCAACATGACCTCCGGGGCCGGCCGCACCCTGACCTGGAACGGTGACGGCCTGCTGGCCTCGGTCGTCAAGAACGGCGTCACCGCCACCTTCACCTACGACGCCGACGGCGCCCGCCTCCAGCAGGTCGAGGGCAGTTCCACGCGCCGCTACCTCGGTGCCGACTACGAGGTCGACGTCACCGCCGGCACCACCACCAAGTACATCTCGATCGACGGAACGCCGGTGGCCCGGGTCGACGGCGGGACGAAGTACTGGGTGCACACCGACGTCCAGGGCTCGATCCAGGCCGAGACCAACGCCGCCGGCGTCGAGGTCCACCGCAAGAAGTACCGGCCCTTCGGCGAGGTCCTGTCGACCGGCGGGTCGCTGCCCTTCGAGTCGCGCGGCTTCACCGCCGAACGCCAGGACTCGACCGGGCTGGTGTACCTCAACGCCCGCTACTACGACCCGCAGCTGGGCCGGTTCATCTCGCCCGACCCCACCATCGACGGCGAGGACACCGTCGGCCTCAACCGGTACGCCTACGCCGCGAACGACCCGGTGAACCAGACCGACCACACCGGCCTCTCGTGCCAGACGTCCGCCGGCAAGAAGTGCGACGCCAAGGACGAGGTGAAGATCAGCCGGTCGGAGATCATCGACCGCGCGCAGAACTGGGTCGATCACAAGCCCGGGCCGTACTACGACCCGGAGAACCTCGCACCCGGTGACACCGGTTTCTCACCCGGACCGGGCGACGGGCGCTCGTACCGCCGCGACTGCTCCGGTTACGTCTCGATGGCGTGGCACCTCAGCTGGAGCGCGAGCACGTGGACCCTGCCCGACTACTCACACGAGATCAGCCGCGACGACCTCAGGCCCGGAGACATCCTCAACTCGGCCGAGCACCACGTGGTCCTCTTCCACCGGTGGATCGACAACAAGGGGAACTTCGAGTACTACTCGTTCGGCTCCACCCCGGTGAAGCACAGCACGGCCAACATCAACGATCGGACCCTGGACAGTCACCCGAACAGCGAGTACCGGGCGTGGCGCTACGACAACGTCGTCGAGGACGATCCCACCGTCCAGGCTCCGGTCGCCCACTCGCCGTTCTCCTAGTGACAGCCTGTTGTGCAGACAGGTGAAGGCCTCCGGTCGTGAAGTGGAGCTGTCCAGGAACCACACCACCGACCGGAGGCCTTCGTGTCCCACCATGACCCCACGCACCCGACTGGTGCGGACGGTCGTGCGGCTGCGGCGGCGCAAGCGGCTGGGACCTGACCAGATCGGTGGCCGGCTCGGCCTGCTCGCCTCGACACTCCCGGGTCGCCTACGCCGGGATCCACGCCGACAAGACAGCCGCCACCGCCACCACGGTCCTGGACATCACACCTGGACCCGCGGCGCGGTCCGGCGGCTAAGATCCGACACCACGGTCAGAGGAGATCCTTCCTGTCACTGGTCACCACCGGGAGGACGTCGTGCGGATCGGCGAACTGGCAGCACAAGCCGGGGTGAGCGTGCGGTCCCTGCGCTACTACGAACAGCAGGGGCTGCTCACCAGCACCCGCAGCAGCAGCGGGCAACGGCACTACACGGACGGCGAAATCGAGCGGGTCGCCTTCATCCAGCGCCTGTTCGACGCCGGCCTGTCCAGCCGCACGATCGCCGAGCTGCTGCCCTGCGTCGAGTCCCCCAGCGAGGGCAACTCGGACGCCGCGTTCGCGCGGATGCAGCAGGAACGCGATCGGCTGACCCAGCACATCGCCGACCTCGTCCACACCCGTGACTCGCTCGACGGGCTCCTCGCCGCGAACCGGGCCCACCGCGCGTCGTTCCGGGCGGCGGTCGGCGGCTGACGCGGTCCGCCGGCCGCGCTCAGTGCGATTCGACGAGCGCGGCCATCCGGTCGAGGGTGCGGCGCATGGCCCCACGCGCCGCCCGGCGACCCAGCGTGACGACCACCCGCAGCGGCTCTTCGCTCAGGTCCCAGCTCTCCCGGACCAGCGTGCCGTCGCCGTCCGGCTCGAACTCGTAACGCCAGATCCGGCCGCCGAACACCAGGCGCCACTTGACGGAGTCCTCGTGCGGCCGGCTCTGCCAGGCGAACCGCCGGCCGGGCACGGCCTCGATCACCGTGCTCGTCATGACGTACTTGCCGCGGAGGTCCATCCTCATGCCGAAGTGGTCGCCGAGACGCAGCGGCCGCACGGGTGAGCTGATGTCGATCGGCTCGACCAAGGAGCCGGACCCGTCGATGTCCTTGTGCCGCAACGGATCGGCGACCACCGCGTACATCCGGTCCGCGGGGGCGGCGATGCGGCGTTCGACGGACACGACCCAGCGGCTCATGCCGCCACCCTATCCGCCGCCGGCGCGGACCGGCGGGCGTGGAGCGCGAGCACGAGGTTCGCGCCCAGCGCGGCGCCGAGGATCCCGAGCACCGGGACGACGAGCCCGGACCCGGCCAGCGACAGCAGCCACGCCCCCGCAAGTGCACCGGCGACCGCGGCACCGGTGACCCGGCCGCGGGTTCCCTGGGTGGCGAGGTACGCGCCGAGCCCGATCAGCAGTCCGGCGCCGGGCACCACCACGAGCGGGCCGGCGATGGACCAGGAGGGCGCGAGGGACCAGGCGAACAGGACCCCCAGGAACCAGCCACCGAGGCCCAGCGGCAGCACGATCAGCGCCCGGCCCCACCGGCTCAGCGGCACCGCCGCGAAGTCGACCGGACGCCGGTCGAACTGCGAGCTGTCGACGCGGCCGGTGTCGAAGAACGTGGTCAGCAGTCAAGGCGCCGGGCGGACAAGGCTGCGGGCACGATCGCGATGAGGATCCCGGCGACGGCGATCGTCAGGGTCGCGCGCGTGCCCACCGACTCGGCGAAGATTCCCGCGGCCAGGGCGCCCAGTGGCATGGTTCCCCAGATGAGCACGCGCATGCTCGTGTGGACGCGGCCGCGCAGGGCGTCCGGGGTCAGGTGCTGGCGGCGGGTCATCACGATCACGTTGTAGGTCGTGCCGCCGGCGGCGTGGATGACGATTCCCGTTGCGGCCAAGGCCAAGCCGAGCGGGCCCGGCTGGGCGAGCGGGAGCAGCAGGTGGGGTGGCCACGTCAGCACCGGCACCAGCCAGTTGGCGCGAGCCGCCCCGAGGCGGCGGGTCCAGCGGCCGGTCGTCGCGGCGCCGATGACGCTGCCCACGCCCGACAGGGCCAGCAGCACGCCCGCGCCCGCCGCGTCCAGGTGCAGGTCGTGCGTGAAGAACAGGATCTCCATCGACATGATGCCGGCGGTGAAGAACGCGGCGACGGAACTCGCGACGGCCAGCGGGCGGAGCTGGCGGTGGCGCACGATGTAGTGGAGACCCTCGGCGATCTCGGTGCGCAGCCGCACCTTCCGCGGCCGCGGCGGGATCGGCGGCACGGTGGCCCGGACGCGCGACAGGAGTGCGGCCGAAGCCAGGTAGCCCGCCCCGGTGAGCACCAGCCCGGACGCGGCCCCGATCACGCGCGTGATCAGGCCGCCGATGCCGGGCCCGGCGGCCGCGGCGACCGACAGGGTGATCTGCAGGCGCGCGTAGCCGGTTTCCAGGTTCTCCAGCCCGATCACCACCGGCAGGTACGCCTGGTAGGCGGCGTCGAAGAACACGGTCGCGACGCCGACGAGCACCGCCGTGACGAGCAGCTGCCCGAAGTCCAGCACCCCGGTCCAGCCCGCGACCGGAAGCCCGAAGAACAGCAGGGCCCGGACGACGTCGGCGCCGACGAGCACCGCGCGGCGGTGGCGGGTCCGGTCGATCCAGGCACCGGCGGGCAGGCCGATGACCAGGAACGCCACGGTTTCCGCCGCGGTGAGCAGGCCCATCTGCAGTGGCGTGGCGCCGAGGGTGGTCGCGGCGAGCAGGGGCACCAGCGCGGTCGCGGCGGCGGTACCCAGCTGGGAGGCGGCGTCCGCGGTCCACAGGAACCGGAACGCGCGGTGCCCGCGCAGCCCGGCCGTCGACGTGTCCGGCGAG
Organism: Amycolatopsis sp. NBC_01307; assembly: GCF_035975215.1. Classification (NCBI taxonomy): domain Bacteria; kingdom Bacillati; phylum Actinomycetota; class Actinomycetes; order Pseudonocardiales; family Pseudonocardiaceae; genus Amycolatopsis; species Amycolatopsis sp. NBC_01307. The sequence continues at coordinate 4,521,497 of NZ_CP108403.1, forward strand.
GCGTCGGTCACGGGCCCGGCCGCACCGACGGGACCATCCGGCCGGGCGGCGGACGCCGATCCGCGTGGTAGGGCAGCACGACGGCGTACCCGTCGTCCAGCCGCAGGGCGAGCTGGTGCGCCGCCAGCTGGTCGACGAGATCCGCCGCCGCCCCGCCGGCGGGCGGGCGGTCCGTGCCGGCCAGGGTCCGGAACGTGTCGACCCAGCCGGCTTCGACGTGGACGCGGTTGATCGGGCCGCCCGGGCGGGTGTCGTGGATGAGGACGAACCCCGGGCCGTACCGGTAGGTGCAGCTGCCGACGTCGTGGGCGGCCCGCCAGCGGCGCCCGGACTGCCCGCCGTCCCGTGGTGGCGGCAGGTGGCACAACGCGCGTTCGGGAACGGTGTCCGGCAACGGCTTCCGCAAGGTCCAGTCCACCGGGACGAACGCCGCCGCGGCGGTGGCGAGCAAGCGCACCATCGTCGCGTCGCGGTGCGCGGACTCGCCGAAGGCGAACGGCTCCGGCAGCCGCAGCCGTTGCGCACTCGCGGCCAGTCCGGCCACGACCCGCAGGGCGCCACCGGGATCGGCGACGATCCGGCCGAAGCCGAGGTCGACCGCCTCGGGCCACGCCGGGTGCGGAGCGGACAGGGTACGCATGTGGCTCCTCCTCAGGCGGACGGCGTGAGCACCGACAACGGCAAGTGGGCCTTCGCCGCCACAGCAGGCGAAGTGGCCAGGGTGATCCACAAGTCGCCGTCGGTGAAGACCAGGCCGGCCTCCCCGAGCCGGCGAAGCCAGTGGTCGAAGTCGTCCGGATCCCAGTCGTGGTGCTGTTCGTGGTTCAGGTCGGCGAGGACCCGGAGCGGAGCGCGGCCGGTTTCCAGCGCTCGCCAGGCCGCGATCTCCCGCGGGTGCTCGAGCACGTGGTCGACCGGCGCCCAGCCGTGGCGCCGGTCCCGGATCACCACGACGTCGCCGAGGGTGCGGGCGATCAGCGCACTCCCCGTGTAACCCGCGGTCCACGCGGCCAGCGCGTCGACCAGCGGCCCGACCTCCGCGGCCGTGAGTCCCTGGTCCGGGGTGTCGAAGGAGTAGACGAGCTCAGCGAGCCGCTCCGGGTCGTCGATGGCGTGGACGAAGCGCGACCCCGCCGCCGGGCGACGCTCGGTGAAGCCCTGGCGCGGGTCGTCGAAGTTCGGCGAAAACCGTTGCAGGGCAATCCGTGCCGCGCCACTGGGTGGTTGCAGGTGCACCAGGGCGGGCAGCTGGGCCACGACCGCGGCGTAGTCCGCCGCGCGTTCGCCTGGAAAGCCGTACAACCAGTTCCAGGCGACGGTGAGCCCGGCGGAGGCGCCGTCACGCAGCATCCGCACGTTGTGTGCCCCGCGGACGCCCTTGCGCATCCGGCGCAGCACGTCGTCGACCAGGCTCTCGACGCCGGGCTGGACGTCCCACACCCCGGCCGCCCGCAGCGCGGCCACGTCCTCGATCCGCGCGTTGGCCTTGATCTCGTAGTGGATGCGCAGGTCGTGGCCGGCGGCGGCCAGCTCCGGCAGCGCCGAGCGGTAGAACTCGTTCGGCAGGATGTTGTCGATCGTGGTGACGTCGAGGATCCGGTGCCGGCGCACCAGCCCGAGCACTTCGTCCACAAAGGACCCGGCGGGCTTGGCCCGGTAGGTCATCGCGGTACCGTTGAGGCCGCAGAAGACGCAGTGGTGTTTCGCGCCCCACCAGCAGCCGCGGGAGGACTCCACGACCAGCTCCGGTTCGACGCGGGCCGCGACGGAAGCGGGAACGGCGGCGAACCAGTCGTCGTAGTCCGGTGTCGTGATCGACGCCGGCGGGACCAGCCGGGACGGGGCCGGACTGACCCGGGTGGCACCGTCATCGGCCCGCCAGCAGAGCTGGGGCACGTCGTCGAGGCCGTCACGCGTTCCGGTCGCGTCGCAGCCGGCGAGCGCCCGCAGCAGTTTCGGGAAGTTCACGTCGGCCTCGCCACGCAGGACGTAGTCGACGAACGGGTACTCCCGGTGCAGCGCCACGCCCATCGGGCCGTCGGTCGAGTAGCCGCCGACCAGGATCCGCACGTCGGGCCGCCGGTCCTTGATCCGCCGGGCCACCGCGAGGCTGGCGATGGTCTGGCTGAAGGTCGCGCTGAAGCCGACCAGTTCCGGCTCGCGGTCGAGAATGGCGTCGGCGGCCTGATCGGTGAATTCGTCCGCGAGATCGCGAACCGCCGCGGCGACGCGGAAGGGCAGGCCGGCGCGGCGGGCCAGATCCCGCATGCCCGCATAACCGAAACCGGGTCCGTTGAGCGCGCCCGCGAAGATCCATTCGCCGAGCGAATGGTGGAACCCGGTGTCCGCCATTTCCGCGTAATCGCCCACGGTCAGACCGGCCCGCAGCATCATTTCGGCGAAGGTGAGACTGCCGTGGTAGGAAACCGGGACCGGAAGTCCCTCCCGCGCGCAGGCCGCGCGCAGTACGCCGAGTGCGAGGGAGGGACGGTGCAGCGAGTGCCACGGCATCGACACCAGGCAGGTGCGGGGCGTCGGACCGCTGGTTCGGCCGGTCAGCGCGGTTTCGCGGCGTCGGCTTTTCCGGCTTCGTTGTACATGGTCACGCCGCGGCCGGTGCCGGCGTGCTCGTCACGTTCGGCCAGGTGTGTCACGGTGAGCGCGGACGCCGGAGCGGCGGTAGGCCGAATGCCGCGGCCGGCATCGGAACGCTCGTCGGTTTCCGCGAGATTCGTCATCGTGGGCGTGGATTTCATCTTTCCCCCTCGTTTCGACGCGAATTTCGAAACTTGGTGACGCACCGGCGGGGTCGTCCGCCGGCCGCCTCGAAACTACAGGGTAAATCCCGCGAGCCTCGTCGGTAAAGCGTTTCCTCGGCTACGGATCGGGTCAGCCGCCGGAGACCAGCGCGGCGGCCTCGGGGCTGTGGAGCCATTCGGTGTAGCTCGGCCCGAGGATGGTCGCGCCCGCCCGGGGCAGGAGGCCGTCCGCGGCGATGCCGGTCACGGTGTGCTCGTCGGTCCGCAGCTCCACCCGCAGGTCGAAGTGGTCGACGAAGGCACGGGCGAGGTCGAGCACCTCGGCCGGGTCCGGGCCGGCGATGTCGGGCGTGCGGCCCCGCGCGGGACGCTCGGCGACCTCGACGAGCGCCGCGGCCACCGCCGTCGCGGCCACGGTCTGCACGCGCAGGTCGAACACCGTGGCGTGGTCGCCGTCGCGGGTCCGGCCCACGAGCTGCCCGGGAAACTCGTGGAAGTGGGTCGCGCGCACGATCGTGGCGGGGACCGGCCCCGAACCGGCCGCGCGCTCGTGCGCCTCCTTCGCGCGGAAGTAGCCGAACCCGGTGTCGTCGATCCCCACGACCGACAGGGTCACGATGTGCCGCACCCCCCGCTCGGCGCCGACGCGCTGCAGGGTGGCCGCGGCACTGGTGAAGAACCGCGTGGCCGGCTCTTCGTCCAGGGACGTGGCGTTGCTGACGTCGACCACGGCGTCGACGCCGTCCAGCGCGGCGCTCAGCCCGGCTCCGTCCAGGAGGTCGACACCGGCCAGCGCCGTCACCGTGTGGCCGCGCCCGCGAGCCGCCTCGACGACGTGCGGGCCGACCAGCTCGTCCGCTCCGGCCACGGCGATGCGCACACTCTCCCCCGTCCTGTGCATGGTCCAAGGCGTGCCGGACCGACGGTAGACAGCGGCGCCGGACGGCGCAACGACGGCCGGCCGCCACGCTGCGAGCGGGCGGAAGGTCCCGCACGATGAGTGCAGGACCGTCTGGGGAGACACATGGAACGCTTGCTCGACCTCTTCGCGGCCAGGGTCGCCGAGAGCCCTGACGCGACCGCGCTCGTCTTCGCGGGTGAGCGCATGTCCTTCGCGCAGCTCGACCGCGAGGCCAACCGCGTCGCCCACTACGTCGCCGGGCGGGGCCTGGGGCCCGAGGACCTGGTGGGGCTGCGGATGGACCGCGGGTTCGAGATGGCGGTCGGCGTGCTCGGCGTCCTCAAAGCCGGTGCGGCCTGCCTGCCGCTCGATCCCGTGTACCCGTCCGACCTCGTGGCCTGGATGGGCGCGGACGCGGGCGTCTCGCTCGTGCTCACCAACACCACCGAGGTCGCGGCCGACGTCCGGCTCGGCGACGCCGTGGCCGGACAGCCCGACCACGCCCCCGACGTCGAGCTCCGGCCCGAGAACCTCGCCTACGTCATGTACACCTCGGGCTCGTCGGGCAAGCCCAAGCCGGTGGGCGTCGAGCACCGCCACCTCGAGCACGTCTTCGCGGCGTGGGACGAGCTGTTCCGGCTGCGCGAGGAGCCGCTGACCTTCGTCTCCGTCATCGGGATCGGCGTCGACCTCTTCTTCGCCGACCTGCTGCGCTCGGTGTTCGCGGGCGGGACGATGGTCATCGCGACGCGCGAGGCGGTGGCCGACCCGGCCGAGCTGCTCGCCGAGTTCCGCCGCCACGGCGGCGACGCGACCGAACTGGTGCCCGCCCAGGCGAAGGCGCTCGGCCGCGCGGGTGAGCTGCCCGTCATGCGCCTGATGTCGGTCGGCTCGGAGGGGTGGCCCGCAGCCGACTTCCGCGAGCTCGCCGGGCGGCTGCACCCGGGCTCGGTGGTGCTCAACGCCTACGGCCTCACCGAGACCACCGTCGACTCCCTCCTGCTGCGCCCGGACGTCGAGGTGCTCGGGGACACCGCGGTCGTGCCGCTGGGCACGCCGATCCCCCGCGTCCACACCCACGTCCTCGACGATCGGCTCGAGCCGGTCGAGCCGGGCGGGATCGGCGAGCTCTACATCGGCGGCGCGGGCGTGGCCCGCGGCTACCGCGACCGGCCCGCGCAGACCGCGTCGCTGTTCGTCGCCGACCCGTGCACCGCGGGGGCGCGGATGTACCGCACCGGCGACGTCGTGCGGACCCGCGCCGACGGCAACCTCGACTACCTCGGCCGCAGCACCGACCAGATCGCGCAGCCGGGCCCGCGGGTGGAGCTCGCCGCGATCGAGGACGCGCTGCTGCGGGAGCCGGGGGTCGTCCGCGCCGCCGCCGCCCTGCGCGACGGGCGGGTGATCGGCTACGTCGTGGGCCCCGCCGAGGCCGGGCACCTGCGGTCCGCGCTCGCCGGGCGGCTGCCCGCGCACCTGGTCCCGCACCGGGTGCTGGTGCTCGACCGGATGCCGCTGCTGCCCAACGGGAAGCTGAACCGCCGCGAGCTGCCCACGCCCGAAGGCTGACGTCGTCGTCCGCCCCGGCAGGCGACCCGCGCTCCCGGCATCGGCACTCGGCCCTCAAGATACCGACATTCGGCGGTAGATACACGTCCGACTTGTCTGCTTCGATTCTCCCAGATCGTTTTACAACGTTGTAAAAATGAAGGGGATCTCGCCGATGAGAAGAGCCGCTTCCGTCCTCCTCGCCTTGCTGGTGGCGCTGGGCGTGGCGTCGGGAACGCCGCCCGCTGGTGCCGCCGAGCCCGTGCACGGCCTGAAGGCCGAGTACTTCACGCCGTCGTCGCCGGACGCGCACGACTTCGCCGACCTGGCCGGCACCGCGCTCGACTCGGAGGTCGACCACCCGGACCTGACCTCGGTCTTCGGGTTGGTCACCGGGCGCACGGAGCACACGACCGCCCGGTGGACCGGGCAGATCGCCGTACCGAAGACCGGCGACTACACGTTCTACGCCATCGGCGACAACGGGTTCCGGCTGTTCATCGACGGCGCCCCGGTGATCGACCACTGGGTCGGCGACTGGGACACCGAGCAGACCGGCGCGCCGGTCACGCTGACCGCCGGCAAGCAGTACGACTTCAAGCTGGAGATGTTCCAGGACACCGGCGGCGCCAACATGTTCCTGCGCTGGTCGAGCGCGGCCATCGCGAAGCAGATCGTGCCGCTCTCGGCGTTCACGCCGCCGGCTGACTACCAGGTCGTGCCGCGCACGGCGGAGGTGTCCCAGGACGGCCGCACGCTCACGGCCGGCTTCGACGGCCGCGTCTCGGGCTCGAACGACTTGAAGGACCATCTGCGGATCGACGTCGACGCGACGCCGATGCCGGTCTCGCTCGTCACGGCGAACCGCGACCGGGTCACGATCCGGCTGGCCGAGAGGGTCCTGAAGGGCCAGCGAGTCAGCGTCTACTACGACGGCGCCGGCGCGCTCGCGGTGAACGGCACGAAGATCGGCAAGGTCATCCGCAGTGCCGCGAACACGTCGACGGAACGGCTCCGGACGACGTGGGGCGAGAACGTCGACACGCGCCACCCGTTGCCGGAATACCCGCGGCCGCAGCTCGAGCGCGACAAGTGGGTCAACCTCAACGGCCCGTGGGAGTTCTCGGCCGCCAAGGAGGGCCAGCAGCCCACGTTCGGCAAGCGGCTGCCCGAGAAGGTGGTCGTGCCCTACCCGATCGAGTCGCAGCTCTCCGGGCTCGAACGGCACGAGGACCACATGTTCTACCGCCGCACGGTCACCGTCCCGCGCGACTGGAAGATCGGCGGTGGGCAGCGTCTCAAGCTCAACTTCGGCGCGGTCGACTACCAGGCCAAGGTCTGGGTGAACGGCAAGGTCGTCGCCGAGCACACCGGCGGTTACACGGCGTTCAGCGCCGACATCACCGACGCGCTCAAGCGCGGTGACGAGCAGGAGATCGTCGTCGCCGTCACCGACACGACCGGTCCGTACCAGCCCAAGGGCAAGCAGTCCCCCAACCCCGGCGGCATCTTCTACACCCCGTCGTCGGGCATCTGGCAGACCGTGTGGCTGGAGCCGGTGGCGGACAAGGGCATCGACGAGATCAAGACGACTCCCGACCTGACCACCAGCTCGCTGGCGCTGAACGTCAAGTCCGCGGGCAACGCCACCGTCACTGCGGTCGCCAAGGACACGCGCGGCCGGCAGGTCGGCACGGTCACCGGACCGGCGAACGCGAACCTGAAGCTGGCCGTGCCGAACCCGCACCTGTGGACGCCGGACGACCCATACCTGTACCAGCTGGAGATCAAGCTGGGCGGCGACAAGGTCAAGAGCTACTTCGGCATGCGGTCCACCGGCATCACGAACGTCGGCGGCGTCCCGAAGCTGACGCTCAACGGCAAGCCGTACTTCTCCCTGATGCAGCTGGACCAGGGCTTCTACCCGGACGGCCTGAACACCGCGCCGAGCGACGACGCCCTCGTCTTCGACCTGAAGGCGCAGAAGGACCTCGGCTTCAACGCCGTCCGCAAGCACATCAAGGTCGAGCCGGCCCGCTGGTACTACCACGCGGATCAGCTCGGGCTGCTGGTCTGGCAGGACTTCGTGTCCCTCGACGACGGCAACAACCCCGCGGCGCAGCAGGCGTGGCTCAGCCAGGGCCTGGAAGAGATGCACCAGCTGCAGAACTACCCGTCGGTCTACGCCTGGGTCGTGTTCAACGAGGGCTGGGGCGAGTGGGACAAGACGGCCACCGGCCGGATCGCCGACCAGGTCAAAGCGGCCGACCCGAGCCGGATCGTCAACGCCCACAGCGGGGTGAACTGCTGCGCGTCCAAGGGCGACTCGGGCCGCGGTGACGTCATCGACCACCACGACTACAACAACACCGACCCGGCCGCCTCGGACGGCAGACGCGTCGCGATGGACGGCGAGCACGGCGGCTTCACGCTGCGCACGCCGGGTCACCAGTGGCCGGGCGCGCCGATCGCGATCTACAGCGGCGTGGCGGACAAGGCGGCGCTGACGGCGAAGTACGTCGACAACACCCGCACGTTCTACCTCGGGCAGGCCAGGGCCGAGCTGTCGGCTTCGGTCTACACGCAGGTCACCGACCTGGAAGGCGAGCTCAACGGGCTCTGGACCTACGACCGCAAGCGCCTCAAGGTCGACCCCGGTCCCGTCCGCGAGATCAACCGGCGCGTGATCGAGGCCGGCGCCAACGCGGGCAAGCCTTATCCCTACGCGGGCCAGGGCGAGTGGAACCTCGACGAGCGCAAGGGAACGACCGCGAAGGACTCGAGCGGCGGCAACAACCCGCTGACGCTCACCCCGACCGGGGTGGCGTTCAAGGACGGCGCGCTGCAGTTCACCGGCGGCTCCGCCGACACCTACGGCCCGGTCGTCGACACGACCGGTGACTACACCGTGTCCGCGAAGGTGCGGCTCGACGAGCTGCCCGGCAACTACGCGACCGCGGTGAGCCAGGACGGCCGGGAGCGGGAAAGCCCGTTCTACCTGCAGTACGGGCAGGGCGCGTTCGCGTTCAGCACGCCCGGCGGCAACCGGGCCCGGTACGACGTCGTGCCGGAGATCGGCCGCTGGTACGAGCTCACGGGAGTGCGGGCCGGCAACGAGATCCGGCTCTACGTGGACGGCGTGCAGGTCGCGACGGCCCCGGCCGGACCGGCCGTCGCCGGCACCGGCGCGTTCACGCTCGGACGGGCCAAGTACAACGGCGGCAACACCGACTTCTGGCGCGGCGCGGTCGACGACGTCCACGTGGTCGGCAAGGCGCTGACGGACGCGGAGGTGGGCCTGCTCTCTTGATGCCTCCCGTGTCTTGAACCGGTGACGCGGGTGCCGCGCGCTCCATCGCGGCACCCGCGCCCGCTCGGCTCTCGTTGACCACCGCACTCCGCACTCCGTAGGTTCGACACCGAACGAGGAGGTCCGGAATGAGCCACCTGGTGCGATTCACCGACGGAACCGGCGACATCCGGGTCGGGCTGCTCGCCGACGAGCAACTGAGGCCGCTCGCGGTGTCGTCGATGAGTGACCTGCTGCGCCACACCGTGGCGGAGATCCGCGAACTCGCCGAGGCCGCCGGGGAGCCCGTGTCCACGGACGGGACACGCCTGCTGCCACCACTGGACGGCCGGATGGAGGTGTGGGCCGCCGGGGTGACCTACCAGCGGTCCGAGGAGGCCCGCCGCGAGGAGAGCGCCGACGAGGACGTCTACGCGCGGGTGTACCGCGCGGAGCGGCCCGAGCTGTTCTTCAAGTCGGCCGCGTGGCGCGTGGTCACCGACGGCGAGCCGATCGCCGTCCGCGCCGATTCCGCCAACAACGTGCCGGAGCCGGAACTCGGGCTGCTGCTGACCGGTGCCGGGGAGGTCGCCGGGTACGTGGTGGTCGACGACGTCAGCTCCCGCAGCATCGAAGGCGAGAACCCGTTGTACCTCCCGCAGGCCAAGATCTACACCGGGTCGTGCGCGATATCGGCCCGGGTGCGACCGGCGTGGGAGGTGCCGGACCCGCTGTCGCTCAGCCTCCACATGCGCATCCTGCGCGACGGTCAGGAGGTGTTCGACGGCGAAGCCGGCACCGCCCAGCTCAACCGCGAACCGGCCGGACTGGTCGAGTACCTGTGGCGGGACAACGACTTCCCCGACGGCGCCGTCCTTTCGACGGGCACGTCCGTGGTGCCGGGCCTCGATCAAGGACTGCGACCGGGAGACGTCGTCGAGATCGAGATCGGCGACGTCGGATCGCTGCACTCCCCCGTGGTGCTCGGCGCGGACGAGGTGCGCCGGGCGCTCGCCGCGCGTTGAACCGCACCACGACAGCTTCGCCGGTCGGCGGTCAGTGGTGGACCTGCCACTGATCGTTGACGTGCACCACGGTGCGAGACAGGTTCGGGCACAGGAAGTTCGCGGCCGAGGAGTTGGAGATCACCGACGTGTTGCCCGTGCCCGCGGCCTGCCAGGAGCCGTTCAGCTTGATCTTGTAGCTGCTGCTTTCGATGTTCCGGGTGCCCAGCGCGGTGCAGTAGGCCGCGGTGGTACTGCCGCTGGCGTAGACCTCGAAGATGTTCCAGCTGCGGTTGTCCCGGGACTGGTCGGTGCCCGACTGCGTGTAGAGCACGTCCCACCGGTTGGCGTGGTAGTTGAACAGCGACGAGGTCCAGGTGTTCTTGCCCGCGTCGGTTTGCTCGACCTTGCCGTGGTAGGAGTCGTGGCCGTTGACCGAAGTCACGTAGTTGGTGCGGAACGCGGCGTCGATGTTCACCGACTTGGCCACGTGCACGCCGACGCACCAGTCCCAGGCCCAGACCTGCTTGGCCCCGCCGGAGTAGGCGGTCACCAGCTCCACACAGGACCCCGGGGCCTTCATCGTCGGGGCGTAGAGGGTGTCGCCGGAGACGCTGAGGTCGCTGTAGGCCGACTGGACGGCGTCCTGCCCGGTGACCGCGCTGCCACCGGTGTAGACGCCCCAGTCGTCGTGGATGCTGGTGGCCTCGGTGCGGTGGCCGGCCTGCCCGGTGCGGATCTCCCGGAACCGGTCGGCCGCGGCGACCTGGGTGGTGCCGTCGACCGCGCCGGCCACGGCGGTGCCCGGCGCCGCCAGCGAGGCCGGCGCCGCGATCGCGGTGGCCGGCACGCAGAGGAAGACCGCGGCGGAGAGTGCGACGAGGGATTTTCGCATCAGAACTCCTAGTCTGAAAGCGCATCGCTCAGGCTCCGGTCCGGTGCGTGAGCGGAGGCCCGCTCACGCAGGCCGGGAACGCACCCGCCGTCGACGACGCGTGCGAAACAGGCGCACGGGGCCGTGGCCCCGCACGCGGATCAGGAGATGACCAGCTTCAGGCGGTGCTTCTGCGGAAACTCTTTCGACGCATTTCGGGGACCACCTCCGGGGACAGGGAGATATTCACCCACCAGTGTGAGAAGGGTCTTCCCCGTGGTCCAGACTTTCCCCGCAACTTGTCTGATTTCTGTCTCTGCCACGGAAACCGGCCTGCCCGGGCCCCAGGCGGCGCGAACCGCACTTCCCCGGCGCCGGTACCGTCCACATCGGACCGAAGCCGGCTAGCGGGTTCTGCGGGTGACGAGCCGTTGCAGGACGATGAAGACGAACAGGAGGGCGCCGGTGATGATCGAGGTCCACCACGAGTTGAGGGTGCCGTCGAAGGTGATCAGCGTCTGGATGATGCCCAGCACCATGATGCCGAGCACGGTGCCCAGCACGTAGCCGGAACCGCCGGTCAGGATGGTGCCGCCGATGACCACCGCCGCGATCGCCGTCAGCTCCAGGCCGACGCCGTTGAGCGGGTCGCCGGAAGACTTGTACAGCACCAGCAGCAGCCCGCCGAGCGCCGAGCAGAAGCCGCTGATCGTGTACACCGCGATCTTCGTGCGGCCGGTCTTGAGACCCATCAGCATCGCGGACTGCGCGTTGCCGCCGATCGAGTAGACGGTGCGCCCGAAGCGGGTGAACGCCAGCACGTACGCCGCGACGGCGACGACGACCAGGGCGGCGACCACGCTGATCGAGATGTGCAGCTCACCGCCGAGCGGGAGCTGCGTCTGGGCGAGGGTGGCGATCGTCGGGTTGTCGATCGAGTACGCCTCGGTGCTGATCGTGTAGCAGAGGCCCCGGGCGAAGAACATCCCGATCAGCGTCGCGATGAACGGCTGGATCTCGAAGAAGTGGACGAGCGCGCCCATCCCGGCGCCGAGCAGCGCCCCGATCACCAGCACCACCGCGATCGCCGCGTACGCGGGCCAGCCGTGCTTCTGCATCAGGTCGCCGGAGACCACTGTGGACAGTGCGACCACGGACCCGACGGACAGGTCGATGCCGCCGGTGAGGATCACGAACGTCATCCCGACCGCGACCACGAGCAGGAAGGCGTTGTTGATGAACAGGTCGAGCACGACCTGCCCGGAGCCGAACGCCTCGTAGCTCGACGCGCCGAAGACGTAGGCCCCGATGAGCAGCGCCATCGTGGCGAGGATCGGGAGGTGCCGTTGCTTCGGCCGGTAGCCGCGGACGCGGTCCAGGGTCGTCACGCCGTGACCTCCACCTTCTCCGGAGCGGGTGCGGGGGCCGGCTGTCCGGGCCGGGGTGTCCGGCGGCGCCGGAGCTTGCGGCGGAACGCGGGCGACTGCAGCAGGCACACCGCGAGCACGACCACGGCCTTGAACAGCATGATCGACTCGGGCGGGATGCCGAGGGCGTAGACGGTGGTGGTGAGCGTCTGGATGAGCAGGGCGCCGATCACCGCGCCACCCAGGGAGAACCGGCCACCGGTCAGCTGCGTGCCGCCGACGACGACGGCGAGGATCGCGTCGAGCTCGATGAACAGCCCGGCGTGGTTGGCGTCGGCGCTGTGCACGTTCGCACTGATCATCAGCCCGGCGATGCCCGCGCACAGCGCGCAGAAGACGTAGACGAGCCAGGTCAGCCGGGCCGAGCGGAGGCCGGCCAGCCGGCTGGCCTCGGGGTTGCCGCCGACGGCCTCGACGAGCAGGCCGAGCGCGGAGCGGCGGACCAGCAGCGAGGCGAGCACGAACACGGCCAGTGCGACGAGGATCGCGCTCGGCAGGGTCAGCACGAACCCGCTGCCGATCCATTCGTACGGGGCCGAGGTGATCGTGATGATCTGCCCGCCGGAGATCAGCTGCGCGATCCCGCGCCCGGCGACCATCAGGATGAGCGTGGCGATGATCGGCTGGATGCCCAGCACGGCGACGAGCCAGCCGTTCCACACCCCGAGCACCAGCGACAGCCCGAGCGCCAGTCCGACGGCGACGAGCGTGGCGCCCACGCCGCCGGGGTGGTCGGCGATCCACAGGCAGGCGAGCGAGCCGCTGATCGCGACGACCGCGCCCACCGAGAGGTCGATGCCGCGGGTGGCGATGACGAGCGTCATGCCGATCGCGATGAGGATCAGCGGGGCGCCGTTCTTCAGGATGTCGACGAGGTTCCCGTACAGGTGGCCGTCACGCAGTTCGATCGAGAAGAACGCCGGGCTCGCGATGAGGTCGCCGGCCAGCAGCGCCAGCAACGCCACGACGGGCCAGAACAACCGGTGCTTGGTCATGAGACGGCTCCCTCAGCCATCGTGGCCATGATCTCGTCGGCGGTGAGCGCCCGGTTTTCCGGCTGTGCCACCACTTTCCGGTCGCGCAGCACCACGACGCGGTGGCTCAGCCGGAGCACCTCCTCCAGCTCCGCGGAGATGTACACGACGGCCATCCCGTCGGCCGAGAGCCGGGTGACCAGCCGCTGGATCTCCGTCTTGGCGCCGATGTCGATGCCGCGGGTCGGCTCGTCGAGGATGAGCAGCCGCGGCTCGGTGATGAGCCAGCGGGCCAGCAGCACCTTCTGCTGGTTGCCGCCGGACAGGGTGCCGACCAGGGCCTCGGGGTCGGCGGGGCGGATGTCGAGCGTCGCGATGTACGTGCGGGCGATCTCGTCCTGGCGGCGCCGGGACAGCGGCCGCGCCCAGCCGCGCGAGGCCTGGAGCGCGAGGACGATGTTCTCCCGGACGGTCAGTTCCTCGACCAGGCCTTCGGTCTTGCGGTTCTCCGAGCAGAACGCGATCCGGTGGTCGAGCCCGGCTCGCGGCGTCCGCAGCGGGGTGACGCGGCCGTCGATCTTCACGGAACCGCTGTCGGCGTGGTCGGCGCCGAAGAGCAGCCGGGCGAGCTCGGTGCGCCCGGAGCCGAGCAGCCCGGCCAGCCCGACGACCTCGCCGGCGTGGATGTCCAGCGTGAACGGCTCGACGCCGCGTTTGCGGCCGAGGTCTTCGGCCGCCAGCAGCACCGGCGCGTCGGCGACCTCGGCCCGGGTCGGCCCGGAGTCCTCGAGCGTTTCGAGGACCCGCAGCTCCTTGCCGATCATCCTGGTGACCAGCTCGACGGGCGTGATGTCCGCGGTGCGGTACTCGCCGATCAGCTTTCCGTTGCGCAGCACCGTCATCCGGTCGGCGATCGCGAAGACCTGGTCGATGAAGTGCGAGACGAACAGGATCGCCAAACCTTCGTCGCGCAGCGAGCGCACCACCGTCAGCAGCCGCTCGACCTCGCCGGCGTCCAAACTGGACGTCGGCTCGTCGAGCACCAGGATCCGCGCCTCGACGTCGAGCGCCCGGGCGATCGCGACCAGCTGCTGGACGGCGATCGAGCAGGTGCCCAGCTCGGCCGAGACGTCGACCCGGACGTCCAGCCGCGCCAGCAGTTCCTCGGCCCGCCGCCGCATCGGGCCCCACTGGATGCGGCCGAAGCGGCGGGGTTCCCGGCCGAGGCAGACGTTCTCCGCCACGGACAGGTTCGGGCAGAGGTTGACCTCCTGGTAGACCGTGCTGACGCCGGCCCGCTGGGCCTCGCCGGGGCCGCCGAAGGAGACGGCGGTCCCGGCGAGCGTGATCGAGCCCGCGTCCACCCCGTGCACGCCGGTGAGCACCTTGATCAGCGTCGACTTCCCGGCGCCGTTCTCCCCCATCAGCGCGTGGACCTCGCCCGGGAACAGGCGGAAGCCGACGTCGTCGAGGGCGACGACACCGGGGAACTCCTTGCGGATCCCGGTCATGACGAGGATTTCGGCGGGCATCGCGAACCCCTCAGTACTGGCGCTTCGGCAGGGCGGCCTTGGCCGACGCCTGGTCGAACTCGGTCTCCTGGGTCTCGATCCGCTCGGGCACCTGTTCCCCCGCGTTGACCTTCTTGACCAGGTCCATCAGCTGCGGGCCGAGCAGCGGGTTGCACTCGACGACGTGGTTGATCTTGCCGTCGGCCAGCGCCTGGAGGGCGTCCTTGACACCGTCGACCGAGACGATCTTGATGTCCTTGCCCGGCACCTTGCCCGCCGCCTGGATCGCTTCGATGGCACCGAGGGCCATGTCGTCGTTGTGCGCGTAGAGCACGTCGATCTTCGGCTGGGACTTGAGGAAGGCCTCCATGACCTCCTTGCCCTTCGCGCGGGTGAACTCCCCGGTCTGCGAGGCGACGATCTTGTACTTCGGGTCGGCGGCGATGACGTCGCCGAAGCCCTTCTTGCGGTCGTTGGCCGGGGCCGAGCCGGTGGTGCCCTGCAGCTCGACGATGTTCACCTGGCCGGTGGCGCTGCCGAACTCCTTGGTCAGCCACTCCCCCGCTTTCTTGCCCTCGGCGATGAAGTCCGAGCCGAGGAAGGTCTTGTAGAGCGTCTTGTCCGGCGAGTCGATCGCCCGGTCGGTGAGGATGACCGGGATCTTCGCCGTCTTCGCCTCCTTGAGCACGGTCTCCCAGCCCGACTCGACGACCGGCGAGAAGGCGATGACCTTGACCTTCTGCTGGATGTACGAGCGGATCGCGGCGATCTGGTTCTCCTGCTTCTGCTGCGCGTCGGAGAACTTGAGCTCGATCCCGGCGGACTTGGCCGACTCCTGGATGGACTTGGTGTTCGCGGTCCGCCAGCCGCTCTCGGCGCCCACCTGGGCGAAGCCGAGCGTGACGGCCCCGCCGGTGGTTCCCGTGCCGCCGCTGCCGCCGCTACCGCTGCAGGCGGTGAGCAGGACCAGTCCGGCCGCCGCGACCGCCGCGGCGGCCCATCGCTTCTTCAGCACGTTCACTCCTCGATCGACGGTGATCTTTGCTGTTAGCGTTAACAGTTCGCGAATGGGGGACCGGTTCGCCGCGCCGGCCGCGGGCATTGCCGGCCGCCCTCACGGGACCAGCCGACCCCTTCGCCACCGGGCGGTCCGACCCTGCATCAACGTGACCCCCATCACTCTTTCGGGTGGCGACGGGGAGTCAGTGTTAGCGATAACAACAATCCGGTCAAGTCCGAATGGGGTAACGGTCTCGTCACATACCACCGCGGTCGCCGCACACGGCCCGAACACGAGACGGACCCGCCCGCTCGAACTGGGGTCGGCGGGGTACGCGACCGGGCCGGGCCGGCGGACACGCGGGGTGCGGCGGCCCAGGTCGGCGTGCAGGTCGAGGCCCCGCGCGCTCGTACAGCCGCCGCACCACGTTCCGCTGGCTCGGTTCGGCCATCGTGAACTGGTGCACATGGTCCACTCCCGTGTTCCACCACGGGTTCTCGCCCGCCGGCTGCCCGCCCGCCCGAGGGGTAGGGCAACGGACCACGCGCGAGCGCCAGGAGCATCGCTGCCCTACGCCGTAGCCGCCACGGTGACTCCGGCACCCACGGACCGCTCCTGCCGGAGTTCGCGTTACTGCGGCGTGGCCGCGTTGAAGACCGGCTTCGGGACCGAGACCTGGTTGAGCCCCCAGCGGGACATGATCCCGACGTACGTGCCGTCGCGGAACAGCTCCTCGAACACCTGCTGCAGCACCGGGCCCAGCTTCGAGGACTTGGGGACGTACAGCGCCAGGTCGTCCTTCGACGCCCCCTGCGCTTCGGTCTGGGTGACGTACTTGGTCCCGCCCTGTTTCTGCGTCACGTCGATCGCCGCGGCTTCCGTCATGCCCGCGGCGTCCGCGCGGCCCGACAGGGTGGCCAGCAGCGTGGCGTTGGTGTCGTCGAGGCCGACCGTCTGCGTGGCCTGATGCTTGCCCTGCGTGCAGAAGCGGGACAGCTTGTTCAGCTGCTCCTCCACGACGCTGGCGGTCACCACCGCGATGCGCTTGCCGCAGAGGTCCTCGACCCGCGCGATCCCCGCCGCCGAATCGGGGAACACGTAGGCCGTGCGGGTGGTCATCCAGGTGATCGTGTCGAACTGCTTCTCGCGCTCGGCGGTGGCCTTGACCGGGCCGTTGAACGCGTCGTACCGGTCGCTCAGCATGCCCTGCAGCGCGGCCGGCAACGCGTTGACGATCATGGTCTGCGTCCGGACGCCGAGCACCTGCCCGATCGCGGCCTGGAAGTCGGCGTCGATCCCGGTGACCGACCCGTCCGGCGCGACCGTGCGGTAGGGCGGGTGGGAGTCGCCGGCGAACCGGATCACCCCGGCGTCCTTGATCGCCTGCGGCAGCGCGTCGTGCAGGGACTGCACCACCGCGAGGTTCGTCGCGGTCGCGAGGGTCGGGGAACCGCTTCCCACCGTGCACCCGGTGGCGGCCAGCCCGAGGGCGGCGATCGCGAGAATCGTTCTTCGGCTTCGTCGGCGAAGCGGTGATCGCATAGGACGTCTTCCTGTGCTCGGCTGTCAGGCTCGAAACCGCGTCAGGCGGATGAGGCCCCAGACACAATAGGTTGCTAACGCGGCGGCGATCGTTGCATGATCTGTCGCCTTGTTCAACCCCTGATCCCGTCCTGGCCGCATCACAGCCGGCGTGATCCGGGCGCGACGTCCCGCTTCGAGCGTGAAATGCCCACTACTCACCAGACGATCGTGTGGGGAACTGGATCAAAGGGATCACGGACCGCGAAGCCGCCATAGAACGGCCGCTGCCCGCCCCTCGAGGTGCCTCGGCCGTCGGAAATGTAACTTTCACCGCGCGGCTGTCCTTTGTGGACCTACCGCGACCACCCTGAGGTGGCCGGTCGTCCGGCCCGGCGTCCGGGGCTTCGCGGACCCGCGTCCCCGGATTGACATCTTTTCTCCCGGCGGCCCAGGGTGAAGCAACGCTGTTAGCGATAACACTCGTCTCGCTCGCCGGGAGAAGGTCGTCATGAACAGAGGAAGTACCAGCCGCAGGATCCGCACCCTGATCGGTGTGCTCACCGCCGCGTCGACCGTGGCACTGGCGGTGACGCTGGGGGCCGGGCCGGCCGCGGCCGACGTCACCGGCGCGCTGCGCGGTGCCGGTTCGGACCGGTGCCTCGACGTCTCGAACGCCAGTCAGGCCGACGGGGCCCTCCTGCAGATCTACGACTGCTCCGGCGGGGCGAACCAGCAGTGGACGTCGACGTCCGGCGGCCAGCTGACGGTGTACGGCGGCAAGTGCCTCGACGTGCCCGGCGGCGCGACCACCGGGACCCGGGTGCAGATCTGGACCTGTCACGGCGGGGCCAACCAGCAGTGGCGGGTGAACTCCGACGGCACGATCGCCGGAGTGCAGTCCGGGCTCTGCCTGGACGTCACCGGCGCCGCGACGGCCAACGGCACCGCGGTGGCGCTCTGGACGTGCAACGGCGGCAGCAACCAGAAGTGGACGGGCCTGTCGACCACGCCGACCACGACCACAACCACAACGGGCGGCGGCACCAGCTGTTCCCTGCCCTCGACCTACCGCTGGAGCTCGAGCGGGGTGCTGGCGACGCCGAAGAACGGGTGGGTCTCGCTGAAGGACTTCACCAACGTCGTCTACAACGGCAAGCACCTCGTCTACGCGTCGAACGTCTCGGGATCGTCGTACGGCTCGATGGCCTTCAGCCCCTTCACGAACTGGTCCGACATGGCCTCGGCCGGCCAGAACGGGATGAACCAGGGCACCGTGGCGCCCACGCTGTTCTACTTCGCGCCGAAGAACATCTGGGTGCTGGCCTACCAGTGGGGTGCCTGGCCCTTCATCTACCGCACGTCGAGCGACCCCACCAACCCCAACGGCTGGTCCTCGCCGCAGCCGTTGTTCACCGGCAGCATCTCCGGCTCCGGCACCGGCCCGATCGACCAGACGCTGATCGCCGACGGCTCGAACATGTACCTGTTCTTCGCCGGTGACAACGGCAAGATCTACCGGGCGAGCATGCCGATCGGGAACTTCCCGGGCAGCTTCGGCTCGAACTACACGACGGTCATGAGCGACACGCAGGCCAACCTCTTCGAAGCCGTCGAGGTCTACAAGGTCCAGGGCCAGAACCAGTACCTGATGATCGTCGAGGCGATGGGCGCGAACGGGCGCTACTTCCGTTCGTTCACCTCCACCAGCCTGAGCGGGTCGTGGACTCCGCAGGCCGCCAGCGAAAGCAACCCCTTCGCCGGCAAAGCCAACAGCGGTGCCTCCTGGACCAACGACATCAGCCACGGTGACCTGGTCCGCACCAACCCCGACCAGACCAAGACCATCGATCCGTGCTCCCTGCAGTTCCTCTACCAGGGCAAGAACCCCAGCGCGAGCGGCCCGTACGACCAGCTGCCGTGGCGGCCGGGAGTCCTGACGCTGCAACGCTAACCACGTCCGTCCCTTCCGGGGAACCCTCCCCGGAAGGGACGGCATCAGCCCGAGGTGCGCGCGCGACCAGCTCGGTGTCCAGCACCGCGCGGCGCGGCCCGGCCGACCCGCCGAGCATCGCCGGCAGCTCGTCCGTCATCCGGGCGCCCATCGCTTCGATCGGCTGGCGCACGGTGGTGAGCGGCGGATCGGTGCGCCGGCCGATCGGCAGGTCGTCGAACCCGATGACGGCCACGTCCCCGGGGACCCGGCGACCCGCGCGGCGCAGGGCCCGCAGCGCGCCGATCGCCATCATGTCGGAGGCGGCGAAGATGGCGTCGACGTTCGGCCGGCGGTCCAGCAGGCGGGCGGTGGCGTGCTCGCCGGAAGCCTGGCCGAAGTCCCCGAACACCACCAGCCCCCGGTCGCCGTGGCCGGCGCCCGACACCGCCTGCCGGTAGCCGAGCAGCCGGTCCACTCCCGCGGTCATGTCCTGGGGTCCGGCGATGGTCGCCACCGTGCGCCGGCCCGCGTCGAGGAACCGCTGGGTGGCCCGCCGGGAGCCACCGCGGTTGTCCACGTCGACGGAGGAGAAGCGCCCGGGTTCCCGCCCGCGGACCGGACGGCCGCCGAACACCACCGGGATGCCGAGCCGGCCCAGGTCGAGCGGCCGGCGGCCGTGCATCCCGATGACCAGAGCGCCGTCGACGTGCCCGCCGTCGAGGAAGCGCACCACCGGTCCCTGGTAGTCCGCCGTCGCGGGCACGGTGAGCAGCACGAGCTGCAGGCCGACGCCGGTCAGCGCCTTGCCCGCCCCGGCGGCCACGCGGGCGAAGCAGGGGTCGGCGAACAGCCGCGGGACTTCCTCGCACACCACGAGCGCGACCGAGCCCGTGGGCCCGGCCGCCGCTCGCGGGACGCGGTGGCGGTCGACACCCCGGCCGCACGCGCGACGTCGGCCAGGGTCGGCCGCGGTTCGGGTGACTCGGCGAAGGACACGTTCGCTCTCCCAAGACGTCGTTGTCTTCGTGAGCCCGGGAGGTCGGTCCACAAAGGACCGGGCCCGCCGCGGCGTGGTCAGCTGCCGAAGAGGCGGCGCCGGATCTCGCGGCGGTAGTCCTCCAGGGTGTTGTCGAGGTGGACGGCGACCGCGTGGGCCGCCGCGTCCGGGTCGCCGTCGCGGATCGCCCCGAAGATGGCGGCGTGCTCGTCGACCGCGCCCGCCGCGTGCCCGCCGACCGCGCCGGACATGCCGATGACGTTCGATTGGCGTTGCAGGCGGCGGGCTTCGCGCACGGCCGCGACGAGGAACTGGTTGTGCGACGCGGTGGCGATGCCGAGGTGGAACTCGTCGTCACCGCGGTCGAACAGCGTGGACTGCCCGCTCAGGTGGCCCTGGCGGCAGGTCTCGGCGGCGGCCTCGATCGCGCGCAGCTCCGCCGGGGTGGCGTTGACGGCCGCGAGCCGGCCGGCGGCGGTCTCCTGGACCCGGCGGAACTCGAACAGCATGTAGACGTGGTCGAGGTCGGTGGGCAGGAAGAAGCCGCCCCAGCGGGAAGCGCCGAGCATGCCCTCGTCGTCGGACACGTACAGCCCGCGCCCCTTGTGCGCGCGCACCCGGCCGATCGCCGAGAGGATCTTGACGGCCTCCCGCACCACGGTCCGGCTGGTGCCCATCCGCGCCGCCAGCTCGGCCTCGGTCGGCATCCGGTCACCGGGCCGCAGCTCCAGCTCGGCGATGAGCCGCAGGATCCGCTCGGCCACCACTTCGTAGCCGGGCCGGTACGGGGCCGGCGGCGCGGCTTCCTCATCACGGGTCACCCGATGAGTATGACTCAATCGACGCACACCACCGCCCGCTCCGAAGACCGCCGCTCTTTCCCGGCCGCCTCGCGCCGGTTACAGTGAGCCGGTATGGGAGCGCTCCCAGTCGCCAACGCCGACGACGCTGTGAGGACTCATGAGAGCGACGAAACAGGTACGCGTTCCCCACGAACGCACCACCCATCCGGCCGCGCGAGACGGCCGGCCGGACCGGCTACCCGACGGACCCGGGAAGAGACGCGCCAAGTTCACCGCCGCGGCCCTCGGCGCGACGCTCCTCGCCGGCGCGACCGCGCTCACGGTGGGTGGCAACGCCCAGGCCGCCTCCTCGCCGTTCTACGTCGACCCGGGCACGAACGCGGCCCAGTGGGTCGCCGCCAACCCCGGCGACTCGCGGACCCCGATGATCCGCGACCGCGTCGCCGCCACGCCGCAGGCAAGGTGGTTCACCACCACCAACACCTCGACCGTGCGCGCCGACGTCGACGCCTACGTCGGCACCGCCGCGGCGGCGGGCAAGGTCCCGATCATGGTCGTCTACGACATCCCCAACCGCGACTGCGGTGGCGCCAGCGGCGGCGGGGCGCCGTCCCACGACGCCTACCGGGCGTGGATCGACCAGGTGGCCGCCGGCATCGCGGGCCGGCCCGCGGCGATCGTGCTGGAGCCCGACGTGCTCGCGCTGATGACGAACTGCCAGTCGGCCGACCAGCAGAACCAGACCAAGGCCTCGGTGGCCTACGCGGGCAAGAAGCTCAAGTCCGGTTCGACGCAGACGAAGGTGTACTACGACATCGGCCACTCCGCGTGGCTCTCGCCCGCCGAGGCCGCGTCGCGGGTGCGGGCCGCGGACATCTCGAACAGCGCCGACGGCATCGCCACCAACGTCTCCAACTACCGGTCGACCGGCGACGAGGCGGGCTTCGCCAAAGCGGTGCTGAACGCGGTGGGCGACACGCGCCTGCGCGCGGTGATCGACACGAGCCGCAACGGCAACGGGCCGCAGGGCAGCGAGTGGTGCGACCCGGCGGGACGCGCCATCGGCACGCCCAGCACCGACGCCACGGGTGACACGCAGATCGCCGCGTACCTCTGGGTCAAGCCGCCGGGCGAAGCCGACGGCTGCCTCGCCGCGGCCGGGCAGTTCGTCCCGCAGCGGGCGTACGACCTGGCGGCCGCCGGGGCGCCGCCGGCCAGCACCACGCCGACGACCGCCACCACGACCACATCCCCGACGACGTCGACGACGACCTCGCCGGGCAACGGCTCGTGCACGGTGACGCACCGGGTCGTCAGCTCGTGGCAGAACGGGTACACCGGCGAGGTCGTCATCGAGAACCGGGGAGCACCCGTCGACGGCTGGACACTGACGTTCTCCGCGCCGGGGGTGACCGTCGGCCAGGGCTGGAACGCGACCTGGACCGACACCGGCGACACCGTGCGGGTCGTGAACGCCGCGTGGAACGGCAAACTCGGCACCGGCGGCACCGCGACCGTCGGCTACAACGCGGACTACAGCGGCGGCACCCCGCCGTTCCTGTCCCCCGCCCTGAACGGAGTCTCCTGCTCCTGAGCCCTCACAGCCACCGGACGATCACGGCTCACACCGAGCCGTGATCGTCCGGCGGACGCGAAATCATCGGTTGAGCTGAACGGAATCGAGCAAGGTCAACGCTTCCTTCGCGTGGGCGGGCGAGCTGTCGATTTCGAGGGTGTAGGCCCCGAGCGTCCGGTGCTGGTGCACGGGCAGCGGGTCCTGCGGATAACTGCTGTCCGCGGCTCTGCTGGTCAGCGACACCGTCAGCGAGAAGCATCGGCTGTCGAGCGGGGTCTGCCCGACCTCGGCGGCCGGGCAGAGCACCAGGGTGTTGGTTTCGGGTTCGCTGGTGAACGTGCCGACCTGCTGTCCGTCGGGCACCTGCAGCGACTTGAGCGGCGACGCGATCACCGGTGGCGTGGTGTGGATCTTTCCCAGCAGGGCCAGCATTTCCGCCGCTGTCACCGGTTTCGTGGTCGTCACGCGGATCCAGCGGTCCGGTCCGTCCTGCCACATGACCGACTGCGGGTGCGGGATCTGTTCTGCCGCCGAGGGTTTCGTGGCCAGCGCACTGTGCGGCGCGGTGCCGCCACGGGACTCGATCGTGAACGCGTAGCTGTGGTTCTGCGCGTAGTGCAGGGTCTCGACGGGCGGCTGGACCGACCACATCGTCAAGGCCCAGGAACTGTCCTCGAGGCTGATCGCCGGTGCGGCCGGGGGCACCTTCCCGGAGGCCGGCGGCTGGGCCACCGTGGCGGACGAGGGGCTCGCGAGCGTGGCCGGTGGCACCACGGCGGTACCGCGATCCAGCAGGCCGACGGCGCCCGCACCGAGGGCGGCGACCGTGAGCGTCACGGCGGCCACGCTGATCGTGCGGCGCCGCCGGATCCGGCGCGTGGCGACGGCGAGCACGGCGTCGGGATCGGGCGCCAGGGACTCCTGGGCGCGCAGCGCGCGGCGCAGCTCGTCGAGGTCGGTCATCACACGGTCTCCTTGCCTTCGTTGAGCTGGACGCGCAGCGCGCTGAGGCCGCGCGAGACGTGGCTGCGCACCGTCGCGGGCGCGCAGCCGAGCACCGCGGCGATCTCGCCGTCGTCACGGTCCTCGTAGAAGCGCAGCACGATCGCCGCCCGCTGGGCGCGGGTCAGCCGGGCGAGCGGCCCGGCGAGCTGGTCGGCGTCGGCGATCCGCCACGCCGGATCGGGCACGGCCGGCTCGCGGAAGCGGGTGGTGTCGGCGGTGGGGCGCACGGACCGCTGGTACCAGCGGCGCCGCCACGAGAGGTAGCCGTTGACGACGATCTTGCGCATGTACAGCTCGGGCCGGTCCGCCGCCGCGACCTGCCGCCAGCCCTGGTGCGCGCGCACGAGCGCGTCCTGCACCACGTCCTGAGCCAGATCACGGTCGCCGGTCAGGACGGCGGCGAACCGCACCAGGCCGGGCAGTTGCTCACGGGAGAACTCTTCGAACTGCACATCCTTCAAGACGCCGCCTCCCGCGCGATCCGTTGCAGTCGCGAGCGGATCAGCCGAAGACCCGCCGCTGGATCTCGCGGCGGTAGTCCTCCAGGGTGTTGTCGAGGTGGACCGCGGCGGCCCGCGCGGCCGCTTCCGGGTCGCCGTCGCGGATCGCCTGGTAGATCGCCGCGTGCTCCTCGACCGCCTCCGCCGCGTGGCCGCCGACCGTGCCGTGCAGGCCGATCGTGCTGGACTGGTGCTGCAACCGCCGCACCTCGCGCACGGCGGCCAGCAGGAACTGGTTGTGGGACGCGGCCGCGACGCCGAGGTGGAACTCGTCGTCACCGCGGTCGAACAAGGCCGCCTCACCGGTCAGGTGCCCCTGCCGGCAGGTTTCCGCCGCCGCCTCGATCACCCGCAGCTCCCCCGGCGTGGCCCGGGTCGCCGCCAGCCGGCCGGCGGTCATCTCCTGGACCCGGCGGAACTCGAACAGCATGTAGATGTGCTCGAGATCCGTCGGCAGGAACAGGTTGCCCCAGTGCGCGGAGCCGAGCATCCCCGCGTCGTCGGCGACGTAGAGGCCCCGCCCCTTCTGCGCGCGCACCCGGCCGATCGCCGACAGGATCTTCACCGCCTCGCGCACCACGGTGCGCGAGCTGCCCAGCTGCGCCGCCAGCTCGTTCTCGGTGGGCATGCGATCGCCCGGCCGCAGCCGCAGCTCGGTGATCAGCCGGAGGATCCGCTCGGCGACGAGCTCGTAGCCGGGCCGGTACGACGTCGGCGACCGGTTCTCCGGCGGGTCGTCACGGGCCGGAGAAGGGTCGATCGATGCGGGCCCGCCGTCCACCACTCGTTCCTCCGACTCGTCGTGAGCATGAAGCATACATTCGGATCGACGAGTCCTAAATAAGTACTACACATTTTTCCGTTCGCAACCCCTTGACTACGGACATCCGACGGACTCTCATGGACGCCACGCCCAGCAACGCGAGATGTGTCGGACACATAGCCGGACGTCGTTGCCTGATCAAGCAGACCTGCGGGCACCACGATGGAGTGGAGTAGCTCATGACAGCCCCAGCCTCCGGAGCCAGAAGACCAGCTCAGCGCCGCCGACGGTCCGCGGGACTGGTGCTCGGCGTCGCGGCCGTCCTCGCCGCGGTCACGGCGTGCGGGAACGGCGGCAGCGGCCCCGGCACCGGCGCCCCGACCGAGTTCCGGCCCGCCGAGCAGACCGGCGGGCCGCTCACCGTGTGGGTCGACGCGACGCGCCTGCCCGCCGCGCAGCTGTACCAGAAGCAGCACCCGGCGGCGAAGCTGAACATCGTCACCTACGACGGCGACGCCAACGGCTCCAACTACCTGCAGACCAAGGTGAGCCTGTTCAACCGCACCCGCAGCGGCTGGCCGGACGTCGTGTTCAGCACGCAGAACAACGAGACCTCCTGGGCGGTGCCGGCCGGCTTCACCGCGCCGTTGAACAAGGGACAGATCCCCGACGCGACGCTGAGCGGCTGGGCCTCCGGCGCCAACGCCCCGTGCACCGTGGACGGCACGCTCTACTGCCTGCGCAACGACCTCGCCCAGACCGTGCTCTGGTACAACGCTTCGCTGATGCGGCAGTGGAACTACCAGGTGCCCCAGACCTGGGAGGAGTACCAGGCGCTGGGTCAGCGCGTCGCCACCGAGCACCCCGGCTACCTGGTCGGCACGGCCGGGGACAACTTCACCCCGGAGATCTACCTGTGGGCCGGCAAGTGCGGCGCCAACGAGATCACCGGCCCGAAGGCGGTGAAGGTCAACACCACCAGCCCGGCCTGCACCCGGATGGCGACGCTGCTCGACACCCTCGTCGCGAACCGCACGATGTCCACCAGCAGCGTGTTCAGCTCGGACTTCGACAAGAACTCCGGCGACAAGATCCTCATGCTGCCGGGGCCGTCCTGGTTCGGCGGATCGATCTTCCAGGAGTCCTTGAAGACGCCCAAGGGGCAGATCGGCGTCGCGCCGATGCCGCAGTGGGCCGGCGAAACCGCCCCGTCGGTCGGCAACGTCGGCGGGGGCACCTGGCTGCTGTCCGCCCACAGCGCCAACCTCAAGGACGCCACCGACTTCCTCACCTGGGTGACCACCGCGCCCGACTACCAGGGCCAGGTCGCGCCGGGCTACCCGGCGAACACGGGCGCGGCGAAGGCGTGGCTGGCGAAGCAGACGGCCAGCGGGTACTACGCCGGCGACATCACCGCGCCGCTGCAGGCGGCCGCCGCGCAGGTGTGGCCGGGCTGGGGCTACGGGCAGTTCAGCCAGGAGGCGATCTGGGCCGCGACCGTCACCACCGGCCAGACCGCCGGCAAGACGATCGTCTCCCTGCTGCCCGCGTGGCAGAAGGCGATCACCGACTACGCGAAGTCCAACGGGTACGAGGTCGCCCAGTGAGCACGGCCGCCCGGCCGGCCAGGCGGCGGACGCCGTGGCCGGGCCGGGCCGGCCACCTCTTCGTCGCCGCCTACGTCGTCCTGCTGGTCGCGTTCGGCGTCGTGCCCACGGTGTACGCGATCTACTTCGCGTTCACCGACGCGGGCGACCGCTTCGCCGGCCTGGCGAACTTCGTCGAGGCCGCCGCCGACTTCCGGTACCTCGACGCCGTCGGGCACGTGGCGCTCTACCTGCTGTTCTGGCTGGTTTCGCTGGTGGTGTTCGTCGTCGGGCTGGCCCTGCTGCTGCACCGCCTGACCTCCCGGGCGGCCGGCACCACCCTGCGTTTCCTCTACTACGTCCCCGGCGCGCTGGCCGGGGCGGCCGGGGTGCTGGTCTGGCTGTTCATGCTGGACCCGTCGGTGAGCCCGGTGAGCTTCCTGCTGCGGGCGTTCGGGTTCGGCACCTTCGGCGAGGTCGTCGCGCCCGGGCACCTGGCGGTCCTGTTCACCGTGATCGCCTTCTGGACCGGGGCGGGCGGCTGGATCGTCGTGATGCACGGCGCGCTGAACAACATCTCCGCCGACCTGCTGGAAGCGGCACGGATCGACGGCGCGGGCGCGTGGCAGACCGCGTGGCGCATCCAGATCCCGTTGCTGCGCAAGTGGATCGTCTACATGGTGATCCTCGCCTTCGCCGGCGGGACGCAGCTGTTCGTCGAACCGCAGCTGCTCGCGCAGGCGAGCGTCGGGGTCGCCGGCCGTGACTACTCGCTCAACCAGCTCTCCTACGACTTCGCGTTCCAGAACAACAACGTGAACACCGCCGCGGCCATCTCGGTGGAGCTGCTGGTGATCGGGGTGGTGGTCGCCGGCGTGTTCGTCGCCCGATCGGGGTTCTTCGATGCCGACTAGCCCCCGCCGGAAGCTGCCGAACCCGCTGGCGGCGCTGGTGCTCGCGTTGTTCGTGGTCTTCTTCGTGCTTCCGGTGCTGTGGCTGCTGCTGGCCGCGACCAAGACCGACGACCAGCTCGTGCACGGCGGCCCGCTGTCGTTCGGCTCGTGGGGCGCGCTCGGGGACAACTGGACCGCGCTGACCACGTTCGGGGACAACGCGATCTTCCGGTGGCTGGGCAACTCCGCGCGGTACTCGTTCACCGCGCTCGCGATCACGCTGTGCGTGGCGATCCCGGCCGGCTACGCCCTCGCGATGACCGAGTTCCGCGGCCGGCGGACGCTGCTCGTCGCGACGCTCGTGGTGATGCTGATGCCGAACGCGACGCTGGTGGTCCCGCTGTTCCTCGAGGTCAACGCCGTCCACCTGATCGGCTCGATGTGGTCGATCATCCTGCCGTACTCGTTCTACCCGTTCGGCGTGTACCTGACCTACATCTACTTCTCCACCGCGCTCCCCCGCGACCTGATCGACGCCGCACGGCTCGACGGCTGCTCGCAGTTCGGCGTGTTCCGGCACATCGCCCTGCCCCTGGCCGCCCCGGTCGTCGCCCTCGTCGGGTTCTTCAGCTTCGTCGCCAACTGGACCAACTACTTCCTGCCCTACGTCCTGCTCCCGGAGAGCGACCAGTTCCCCGTCCAGGTCGGCCTGGGCACCCTGCTCGACGCCGTCCCGCAGTTCAACCCGACCGCCGGCACCGCGGCGGTCGAGCGCCCGGAACTCGCGCTGGCCACCCTGCTCGCGATCACCCCGGTGCTCGTCGTCTTCCTCTTCTCCCAACGTTTCCTGGTCGCCGGGATGCTCGCCGGCGCGACCAAGGAGTGACCACCATGGAGAACTCTGATGCCTCCCGTCATCACGGCCTCGGTACCCCTGCTCGAACCGCCGGGCTGGGCGATCGCGCAGCGCGAGCTGTTCGCCCTGCTCGACCGGGCCTGGCGCCGGTTCGCCCGTGACTTCACCGGCCCGGACGGCCGGCTGCGGTACGCGGGCGACCTCACCACCCGCGACGGCGTGGACGACTTCTACGAGACGTTCTTCAACTGGCCCCAGCTCTACCTGCTCGGCGGCGCCGACGACCTGCTCGCCGAGTCCGAGCACCACTGGGAGGGTGTCACCCGGCAGCTGACCGAGCTGGGCATGCTGCACGACGAGTACGAACGCGGCTACGACTGGTTCCACCAAGGCGAAAGCCTGCTGCTGCTGTACTTCCTGTCCATGGCCGCGCCCGCGCGGTGGCGGGAGCGGGCGCTGCGGTTCGCGGAGCTCTACGTCGATCCCGCGCACGGCAACTACGATCCCGTCCACCGCGTCATCCGGCGTCCCCACAACGGCAGCGACCCGGCGCGCGAAGGGCTCTTCGACGGCGACGCCTACCCGTGGCTCCCGAAAGAGGCCATGACGTACGGCTTCCCGCTGGAGTGGCTGCCGCCGGACGACGCCGCGCTGGGCGAGCAGATGCACCGGCGGATGGGCACGGGCGACACCGCCGTCAACCTGGCGGCGTCCGGGCTGGTCCTCAACGCCCTGCTGCTCTCGGGCGAGGGGCGCTACCGCGACTGGCTCGCCGAGTACGTCGGTGCCTGGCGGGAGCGCGCGGCCGCCAACGGCGGCATCCTGCCCGACAACGTCGCGCCCGACGGCACGGTGGGCGGGCTGCTGGACGGCCGCTGGTACGGCGGGCACTACGGCTGGTCGTGGCCGCACGGCTGGTACAGCGTCGGGCACGCCGCCGTCATCGCCGCGCTGGCGGCCGCGCTCGCCACGGGCGACGAGACGTTCACCGACCTGGTGCGCCCGGCCCTGGACGAGATCATCGCCCACGGCAAGGTGATGGCCTTCACCGAAGCGGACTCCAGTCTCGAGTCCAAGTGGTCGGTCCAGCTGCGCGAGGACGTGCACACGCCCACGCTGCACGTTCCCTTCCGCCACGACGACCGGGGCTGGTTCGACTACAACCCGATGCTGCTGGGCGTCCCGGTGGCGCTGTGGCACCACTCCGCCTCGGCGGCGGACCGGGACCGCCTCGACCGGCTGCGGGCCGCGAGCGGCTACGACTGGCGGACCGTGCGGCCCTTCCGCAGCAAGGAAGAGGCCGGTCACGAAGAGCCCTGGTTCGCCTACCTCGCCGGCGACGACCCCGGCTACCCGGAGCGGATCCTGGCCGCGGCGCAGGCCCAGGTGCGCCACCGGCTGACCCGGATGGAGCGCTATCGCGACCGGGACGTCCCCGAGGCCGACATCCACCTGTGGCAGCAGTCCAACCCGGTGGTCACCGAGGCGCTGGTCCAGCTCACCTGGGGCGCCCCGCAGGTCGTCTACAACGGTGGCCTGCAGCAGGCCCGCGTGCGCTACTACGACGCGCGGGCGCGGCGCCCGGGCCTGCCGCCGTCGGTGTCGGCGCTGGTTTCGGGCATCGACCCGGACGCGACCGTGCTCGACCTGGTCAACCTCGACCCGGAAGAGCCGCGGTCGGTGATCGTGCAGGCCGGGGCGTTCGCCGAGCACCACATCGACGTCGCGCGCTACAGCGTCTGCGAGGACCCGTCGTGGATCGGCGATCTCTACGACTACGGCCACGGCGAGCCGGCGGTGACGTCCGCGTCCATCGACGTCGACGGGCCGTGGCTGCAGGTGGAGCTGCCCCGGTCCACCCGCGTCCGGCTGACCCTGCGGCTCGCCCTGCGCGCTCGTCCGCCGTCCTACGCGACGCCGTTCGACGAGCCCGCCGCGTGACCGGGGTCCTCGACGCGCACGTGCACTTCTGGGACCCGCGACGGCTGCACTACCCCTGGCTCGACGGCATCGCGGAGCTGGACCGGCCGTTCACCCCCGCCGACTTCCCGGGACGTCCTGGGAGCGACGTCATCGTCGTCGAGGCGGGACGGGTGCCCGCGGACGCCGCCGGCGAGATCGCGTGGCTGCGAGAGGAAGCACGGCGGCAGCCCTGGATCCGCGGCATCGTCGCGCACGTCGACGTCGAAAGCCCGGCGGCGACGAGCCGGTTCGTCGCCGGGTACGGCGCGGACCCGTTCGTGGCCGGGGTCCGACGCAACGTGCAGGACGAGGCGCCCGGTTTCCTTCTCTCCAGCGGGTTCCGAGCGGGCGTGCGGCTGCTGGGCGAGGCGGGGTTGCCGTTCGACGCCTGCGTCCGCGCGCACCAGCTGCCGGAGCTGACCGAACTGGCGGCCGCCTGCCCCGGGACCACGATCGTCCTGGACCACCTCGGCAAGCCGTCGCCGGGCGGACCCGGGTACGCACGGTGGCGCCGCGATCTGCGCCGGCTGGCCCGGCACGCCGGCGTCCGCTGCAAGCTGTCCGGCCTGGCCACCGAGACGACCCCGGGCACCGCGCGCCCGGTCGTGGTCGACGCGGTGCGCGAAGCCCTGGACACCTTCGGCCCCGGCCGGTGCCTGTACGGCAGCGACTGGCCCGTCATGACCCTGGCCACGGACCACGAGGCGTGGCTGGACGTGGTCCACGACGCGCTCGCCACCCACCCCGCCACGGCCGTCGACGCCGTCTTCCACGACAACGCCGCGCAGACCTACCGGGCGTCCTGACCGACCCGCCTTGTGTTTCCGCATCGGAAACTCTACAGTTGCCGCTATGGAAACCAACAGATCCATCAACGCGCCGGACGCGTCGGCCGCACTGGCGGAGGTGCGGCGCAGCCGGGCGCGGGTGGCGTGGAGCGGGTATCCGGCGTGGTACTGGCTGCTGACCGGGGCCGGCCTGAGCGCGGGGACGGCGGCCGTTCTGCTGCCCGACTGGTGGGGGCTGGCGGTCGTGGCGGTGGTCACGTCCGGGCTGGTCAAGGTGGCGCACCTCGCGGGGCGGCGACGCGGCGTCTGCGAGGGCTGGGTCCGCAGCGCGATGACCGCGCGTGAAGTGCTCGCGCTGTACGGGCCGGCGGCCGTGGTGATCCTCGCGGACGCCGTCGCGCAGCGGGCGGACTGGTGGTCGCCCTGGTCGCCGATCGTGGCCGCGGTCCTGGTGTTCGGGCTGTTCACCGGCGTCGGACTGACGTTCACCGCCCGGGCCGGTCGCCGGTGAGCTCGTCGCACCAGGACACCGAGCCGGTCACCGACGACGGGTTCGACCACCTGATCCACGCGCCGGTCCGGCTGCGGATCTGCGCGGCACTGGAGCCCGTCCGCGAGATCGAGTTCGGCGCTTTGCTGACCCTGCTGGACATCAGCAAGTCCGCCCTCAGCAAGCACATCGCGGTGCTCGCCGAAGCCGGCTACGTCACGCAGCGGCGCGCCGTGCGCGACACCCGGCAGCGGGTTTGGCTTCACCTCACCAAAACCGGGCGGTCCGCCTACCGGGGACACGTCGCCGCGTTGCACCGCATCGTCGGCGGCGATCCCCTCCCCTAGACGCCGGCTCGGATACCTCGTGTTGCACGGCTCCGGGAAAGCTCGAGCTTCTTTCAAGGTTGCGGCGACCAGATCTCTTCGGCGTGAATGCTGGCCTCCGGCGTGAAGTAGTCACCGGTTTCGAGGTCCTCGATCAACGTCGCGTGTTTCGGCGTCCAGCCCAGCAGCGCCTGGGTGTGTTCGCTGGACACCGGCACGTCGAGGGAGAAGAACCGGGCCAGGAACGGGTTTCCCAGGTGCCCGGCCGCGTGCTCGAGGGTCAGCGACGCCGCGGGGACGTCGAGCTTCCGCGCGATCCGCTCGGCGACGCTCCTGATCGTGACAGCGCTTTCACCCGCGCCGTGCAGCACCGCGCCGGCCGGGGCCTTCTCCAGCGCCAGCCGGAACAGGACGGCCGCGTCGGCTCGGTGGATCGCCGGCCAGCGGTTGGCGCCTTCGCCGATGTAGGCCGAAAGGCCCGTCCTGCGCGCGGCGGCGATGAGCGCCGGGATGAACCCGTGGTCACCCGGCCCGTGCACGGTCGGGGCGAGGCGCACGACACTGGCTCGCACCCCTCGATCCGCGAAGGCCAGGCAAGCCTGCTCGCCCGCGATGCGGAAGGCCGCGACGGACGCCGGATCCGGCGGGTCCTGCTCGGTACTGACCCGGCCCGCCACCGTCACCAGCGTGCCCGACGTGCTGACGAACGGCTTGCCGGACCCCGCCAGCGGCCGGCCGAGCGCCTCGATCGCGGCGCGGTCGCGGCGGATCAGGTCGGCCGGATCGGCGAAGTCACCGCCGTAGCCCATGTGCAGGACGCCGTCGGCGTTCTCGGCGCCGCGACGCAGGCTGTCGAGGTCGTCCAGGTCGCCGCGATGCGGTGTGGCGCCCAGCGACGCCAGCCGGGCGGCGGCGCGATCCGAGCGGGCCAGGCCGAGCACGGCGTGACCGGCCGTGACCAGCTCGGCGACGACGGTGGGGCCGGTCTGACCGGTACCACCGGTGACGAAAACACGCATGGAACACTCCTCGTAATGCCACTCACTGGCACTTCTTAGCGCCAGTGAATGACTCTACGCGTAGCGCCAGCCACTGGCGCAACGTGACGCCAGTCACTGACACAACTGCGGTAGTCTCGGGAGGTGCCTCGTAGCGGAGCAGACGCGCGCCGCCGCCTTCAGCAGGCGGCTTTGGAGCTGTACCAGGAACGCGGGTTCGACGGGACCACGGCGGCGGAGATCGCCGCCAGGGCCGAAGTCAACGAGCGCACCTTCTTCCGGCACTTCCCGGACAAGCGCGAGGTGCTCTTCGACGGCGAGGCCGACCTGCGCGTGACGCTGATGCAAGCGATCGCCGACGCGCCCGGGAACCTCGAACCGTTCGACGCCCTGCTGTGCGCCTTCCGGAAATCCGCGCGGAACCTGGAGGCCAACCGCCCGTTCGCCGAACCGCGGTGGAAGATCATCGCGGTGACCCCGGCCCTCCGCGAGCGAGAGCTGGCCAAGCACGCGTGGCTCACAGAAGCCGTCGCGGAGGCGCTGCGGCAGCGTGGTGTCGGCGACGGGCCGGCCGACCTGGCCGCGCGAACCGGCTGGGCCGCCTACCAGCACGCGGTCCAGTCCTGGGTCGACGACCCCGCGCAGAGCCTGGACAAGTGCCTCTCCCAGGCCTTCGACGACCTACGCGCCCTGGCCGCGCCCACCCCACCGGCCCGGCCCGCCTGAAGCCACCCCCTTCGCTCCAGCCCCGGCCCAGCCGTTCAGGGACCTCGACCGACAGAGCCGACCGGTCCGACCGCAGCAGATCTCGGCGGACGGCGTCATCGGGTCAGGAGCCCGAGCACCAGCGCCAGCGGTGGCCACGCCTCCCGGCCGCGACGGATGCAGGCGAAGGCCCGCTGCCGCACCTCCGGCCCGGCCAGCGGGAGCAGTGCGACCCCCGGCCTCGCGGCGCGGGTCGCCGGCACCAGGCCGACGGCGGGCGCCGGGCCGGTCGCGATGAGGTCTTCGACGAGGTCCAGGTTGTCCGCCCGGTGCGTGACGTCCGGGGTGAACCGCGCGGTGGACGCCAGCCGGCGGATCACGTCTTCGTCGGCGAAGTTGCGTGAGTTGACGATCCAGCCGTGGTCGCGGAACGCCGTGAACACCGCGACCGTGCCGGTGCCGTGCACGCGGTGCGCGTCGGCCGCCGGGACGGCCAGGCTCCACCTCGTCGTCCACAGTGGACTCGCGGTGACCGCCGGGTCGGTGGCGGCCGGGGCGAGGTCGAAGTCGTAGGTGAGGGCGAGGTCGACGTCGTCGGCCAGCAGTGCGGCGACCGCCTCGTGCGGCTCGTACTCGCTGATCCGCAACCGCACCCGCGGGTGGTGCTCGGCGAGCGCGGCCGCCACCGGGAGCACCGACCGCCGGACGGCCGTGAGGAACCCGCCGACCCGCACGGTGCCGGCCGGTTCGGCCTGGGGGTCGAGGTCGGCGCGCGCGGCTTCGACCGCGGCGAGGATCGTCACCGCGTGCTCGGCCAGGCGCACCCCCGCCGGGGTGAGCCGCACGCGACGGCCGTCCGGCTCGAGCAGCGGCACGCCGGTTTCCCGCGCCAGCACGGCGATCTGCTGCGAAACCGTGGACGTCGTGGTGCCGAGCGTGTCCGCGACCGCGCGCATCGAGCCGCGGCGGGACAACTCGAAGAGGAACTGCAGCCTGCGGGTGTCCATCCCGCAATTGTCCATGATTCCCGAACGGTAAGTACGTGATCGACACGTGGACACGAACGGTGGCCGTGAGCTTTCCTGGGCGGGTGCTCTCCCCCACCCGTACCGGAGCGGTCCTCGCGGTCCTCGCCATGCTGTGCGTCCAGACCGGCCTGGCCCTGTACGTCGGCCTCCTCGGCAGCATCGGCCCGGAGGCGGCCGCCTGGCTGCGCCTGGCCTGGGCCGGCGTGCTGTTCCTGGTCGTGATCCGGCCCAGGCCCTCGCGGTTCCGGCGAAGCGCCTTCGTGGCCTGCTGCGCGCTCGGCGTGGTCACCGCGGGGATGACGATGCTGTTCATGCAGGCCGTGGCCCGGCTGCCCCTCGGCACGGCCAGCGCGCTGGAGTTCCTCGGCCCGCTCGCCGTCGCGGTCGCGCGCGGCGGTGGCGGCAGGAAGCCGTGGCCCGTGCTCGCCGCGCTCGGTGTGGTGCTGCTGACCGAACCGTGGCACGGCGGCGCCGACCTCCTCGGCGTCGGCTACGCGCTCGCGGCCGCGCTGTGCTGGGCGGCGTACATCCTGCTGACGCAGCGGGTCGGCGACGAGGTGACCGGCGTGCGCGGGCTCGCCGTGTCGATGCCGGTCGCCGCGATCGTGGCGACGCTCGTCTCCGGGCCCCGGGTGATCGAGCAGGTGACGTGGCCGTTGCTGGTCGCCGGGCTCGGGCTCGCGGTGCTGCTCCCGGTGATCCCGTTCAGCCTGGAGATGCTCGCCCTGCGGCGGCTGACCACCTCGGCGTTCGGCACGCTCATGAGCCTGGAACCGGCCATCGCCCTGGTGATCGGGCTCGTCGTGCTGCACCAGGTGCCCGACGCGAGTGCCGGAGCGGGAGTGCTGTTCGTCGTCGCGGCCGGCATCGGCGCCGAGCGGACCGGCGCGCGGGAGCCCGTCGGACAGCGGGTCTAGGACACACCGGGTCAGAGCCGCTTGGCCGCGCGGAACGCCTTCGCGTACGTCCCCGAGCCGTCGATCAGGGACACCCCGCCCGCGTCGCCGAAAGTCGGGCCGTTGGCGACCTTGCGGCTGGAGAGCACGCGGTGGTGGCCGTCGCTGTCGCGGCCCAGGTAGATGCCCGTGTGCGAGACCTGCGTGCCGAGCTGCGGCTCGAGGTTGAAGAACAGCAGGTCGCCCGGCTGCAGGGCGCTGAAGTCCGTCACCTGGCGCTTCTCGTCGCGGATGAGCGAGGTGCCCGGGCCCAGCTCGGACAGCGCCCACGCGCGCCGCGGCAGGCCCGGCCCCCGCACGTTCGTGCCGAGCAGCGGGTAGCCCGAGCGGTAGCCGTAGACCATCCGCACGAAGCCGGAGCAGTCCAGCGAGCGGGCGCGGGCCGGTTCGGCTTTCTCGTGGGTGCCGTCCGGGAAGTCCCAGCCGATGCCGAGGTAGTCGTAGAAGTCCGACTTCTCCAGCCGGCCTTCGGCGCTGTCCGGGCCGAAGCCGGCGTCCCCGGCGATCCGCAGCTTCTTCGCCACCAGATCGGCCGCGCCGTCGGTGTACTGCAACGCGACGGCCAGCACGTCCGGCCCGGTGTCGCCGACGGCCTTCGGCAGCCAGTCGGTGAACCACCGCTCCTGTTCCGCCCCGGCCCGCCATGCTTGCGGGGCGAGCCGGACCCAGGCGGTCGTCGTGATGCCGGCCGTGGTGAACTTCGGCTCGGTGAAGGTCCGCGACCGGCCGGTCAGCATGACCGTGCGGGAGCCGTCGGTGAAGGACGCGAGCTGCGCGCCCGCCACGTCGCGCACGATCGTGCGCGACGGGTGCTCTTGCCGCTCGTAGCGGTACCCGCCGGCGACCGCGGCGCCGGTCGGGGCGGCGGAGACGGCGGTGATCCCCCGCCCGTCCTGCGTCGCGACGTACACCGCGGCCGCGCCGGAGACGGCGATGACCGCGGCGAGGACACCGATCCGGACCGCCTTGCGCATGCTCACCTCACACCGTCGGGACCAGCCCGACCAGCACACCGCTGATCAGGATCGCGTAACTGGCCAGGCTGACCCCGCCGGTGGCGAGCATCGTGGCCACCGGCTTCTGCCGCACCAGCTGGTAGGCGACCAGGCCGGGCACGACGAACCCGAGGGTCTGGTGCACGAACAGCAGCGGGAAGTCGGCCTGCAGGAAGAGCAGCAACGTCGTCTGCAGCACGACGCCGAGCAGCACGACCGCGGCGAACAGCCGCTTGCCGTAGAGGATCACCACGCGCTGCAACGCTTTCGTCCCGCCGAAGGTCAGCGCCGTCATGAGCACGATGATCGCCGCGCGCCGGTAGTCCTCGACCATGGTCAGCGCGATCCAGCCGGGCGTGATCATGCCGCCGGGCGACAGGTTGGTCGTCAGGTAGCAGACCAGCGACAGCAGCAGGCCGATGGCGAGCCCGATGGTGGCGATCTCGGGGGCGAGGGACGTGGTGAGCATCAGGCGACCGGTTCCAGTTTCGCGAGTTCTTCGATGAGCAGTTCCCCTTGGCCGTGGATGTTGCCGATGGCGATCAGCGACGCGCTCCGCTCGACACCGGCCACGATCCCGCGCAGCAGCTCCCGCGGCGTGCGGGATCCCCCGAGGTCGACGACGCGGTCGTGCCACTCGGGCGGGATCGCGGCGCGGGCGCTGCGCGTCGGCTCGCCGATCAGCACCACGCGTTCCGGGGCGATCTTCGGGATGAGCGCGCCCATCTGGCCGTTGCGTTCGACGCGGTCGGGGCGGCAGTTGATGATCACGTGCAGCGGATCGTCGATCGCGCCCTGGCTGCGCAGCTGGGCGATGTTCATCAAGGTCGACTCGGGGTCGTTCGCGGCGAAGACGTTCGCGAAGCGCAGGTGGCGACGACCGGCGCGGTACTGGTGGACCTGCAGCACACCCGGGTCCGGCGGCGCGTCCCACATGCCCTGCAGGGCCAGCTGCCGGTTGACCTTCAGCAGGTCCGCGACGGCCAAGGCGATCGCGACGTTCTCCTTGAAGGTGATCCAGCTGAAGCCGCGCATCTCGGCGTCGGAGACGGTTTCGGGGTCGACGGCGATGAGTTCGCAGTCCCGCTTCGCGGCTTCCTCCTGGAGGATGTGCAGCCGGTCCTTCTCCGCGGTCAGGCAGATCCCGCCGACCGGCATCGACCGCGACAGCGACCGCGCGACGTCGTCGAGGGTCGGTCCCATCTCGGCGAGGTGGTCTTCGCGGACGTTGCACAGGACGCCGATGGTGGAGCGGATCAGCTTGCTCTGGTTGATCTCCTGCAGGTCCGGCATCACGGCCATGCACTCGATGACCAGCGCGTCCGGCCGGTAGGCGGCGGCGCGGCGCACGATGCCGATCTGCTCGACGACGTTGGCGATGCCGAACTTGCGGTAGACCGGCTCCTCGCTGCCGTCGGGGTGGATGAAGCGGGCCGCGGTGCCGGTGGTCTTCGCGGTCGTGACCAGGCCGCCACCGCGCAGCGCGCCGGCGCAGAGCCGGGTGATGGACGACTTGCCGCGGATGCCGTTGACCAGCACCCGGGTCGGGATGCTGTGCAGGTGCCGGTAGTGCTGCCGCTGCTCGGCGATCCCGGCGGCCAGCATCGCCGCCGATGCCAGTACCAGCACGGCGTAGAGGAACGTCACGTCAGACCCCGGCCCCGTCCAGCCAGCTCAGGTAGTCGCTCTTGGCCTGCTCCTCGGCACTGCGGGCGGGCAGCCGCGGCGGAGTCTGCGGCCGGGACCGCTCGCCGGGCTTCGGCTGCCCGGCGGGCCGCTTCGCCGAATTCCCTTGACCCGCAGGGGGTTCCGCTGGATTCCGCTGGGCGACAGGCCGCTTCGCCGGTTCGCCGCGGCCGGCCGGCCGCTCGGCCGGGTTCTTCGGCGTCGTCGTGGACCGGTGCGCGGGCTTCTGCGCCGCGCGGCCCGCTCCGGCCGGTTCCCGGCGCTCGCCGTCGCGGTCCGCCGGCGCCCGCCGCGCGGCGGGACGGTCGCGTGGTGCCTCGGGCTCCGGGTCGTCCTCGACGCGCTGGAGCAGCTCCGTCTCGTCGGTCGCCGCGCCCACCGGGCGGCGGACCTCGCCCAGGCGGTCGCGGCCGTCCGTCAAGGCCTGCCGGCAGATCTCGACGCACGAGGCGATCGTGCCGATCTCGTCCTGGCGCTGCGGGTAGACGACGGCGCCGGTGACGCCGCCGGCGATCCGCTCGGCCTCCTCGCCGATCCGGCGCAACGGGCGCAGGACGAGCAGGAAGTGCCAGGCGAACAGGATCAGCGCCACGACGGCGGTGAGCAGCGCGGCGACCCGGGCGCCCGAGCGGACGGTGTTGTCCGCGACGCCCAGCGACTCGATCGGCTGCTCGGCGACGACCACCCACTTCAGCGTGGCCGCCTGGCCCTTGTCCGCCAGCCGCTGCGCCGCGACGAGCGCCGCCGGAGTCGTCTCGCGGGCCTCCTTGCCCGCTTGGGCCGCGTCGACGTTCTCGATCAGCGCCGGGTCGGTGAGCGTGCTGAACGCGAGGTAGCCCTCGGTGTCGGCGATGGTGCGCTTGCCCTCGTCGACGACCCGGACGCGCCCGCCCGCGGTGCCGAGCAGCTCGGCCATCCGCGGCACGTCGTACTCGCCGACCAGGACGTTCTTCGAGCCCGGCAGCGGCGTGAAGGCGTAGACGACCGGGACGCGCCCGCTGGTGTTGCCCTGGCGCAGGCCCTCGCCGTCGGGCAGCTTCCCGGGGTCGCGCAGCGATTCCCGCCCGGCCTGCTGCACCGCCGCGCCCTGGGCGTCGGCGACGTAGACGCTGCGGAACCGGCTTCCGTCGCCGGTGAGCTGGTCGAGCATGCCGCGCAGCTGGTCCGGCTGCTTGCCCTGGCCGAGCCGCGCGACGGACTGCAGATCGGCCAGGCCTTCGGCGAGGCTGCGGCGCAGCGTGTCGGCCGAGCGCGTGACGCGGAGACCGTGCTCGCTGAGCATCGTCGGCGAGACCTGGGCGGACTGGCGCCCGAGGGTGGCGGCGACCGCGCCCGACCAGCCGAGCAGCGCCAGGGTGACCAGCGCCAGGACGAGCTGGGCCGACAGGAACGCGCGGACCTTCGCGGCGGGCTTGCGGCGGCGCAGCTTCGCGCGGAACCGCTCGACGGCGCCGGTCACCCGGTTCACCTCGCGGATGCGCGACTGCCGGACCGGTTCGTCGAGCACGCCGGCCGCGACGGCGAGCGCGTCGGTGCGCAGCCGGCGGATCGGCGCGACGATCGTCCGCCGCAGCAGCACGAAACCCAGCACGGCCAGCGCGAACAACGCGGCCGCGGGGATCAGGCCGGGCCAGCGGGCCGGCACCGCCTCCACGGGGACCCGGCTGAACGAGACGACCGACAGGCCGAGGCTGCCGCCGATCCCGGACGGCGTGACCGGCGCGTACGAGACGACCGGCGCGACCCGCGGCCCCGGCTTGGCCGGGTCGGCCGCGGCGTCGCCGGTGAGGACACCGGTCTGCGCGGCGGCGGCCGCGGTCGCGGCGCGGGCGAACAGGTCCTGAGCGGCGCGGTCGGTCGCGGGCACGTCGGTGCCGCGGGTGTAGAGGGCGGCGCCGTCGGCGGTGACCAGCCGGATCTGCTGCTGGGTCGCTTCGTTCAGCTCGCCGCGGATGCCGCGCAACGCCGTCGAGACGACCAGGAGCTTCCCGGCACGGGCGCCGGTCAGCGGGAACGCGGTCAGCACCAGCGGTGTGTCGCCCACGCGGGCGACCGGGCGGACGGTGAGGTTCGCCACGGCGACACCGCTCAGGTTCTGCACCGGCACGGGTTCGCCGCGGGTGGCGACGACTTTCTGCGCGACCGGGTCGTAGACGGCGATGCCGCGCCAGTCCCCGTACGTCTCGCCGAGGCGGGTGAGCAGCGCGGTGTCGTCCGCGGTGTCGAACACCCCGGAGCCGTTGGCTACCTGCAGGTCACCGGCGGCGCTCGTCACCGACGTCGCGATGCCCTGCGCGAGACCGGCGGTGGTGCGCTGCTGACCGGCGGCGACCTCGTCGGAAACGCGCCCGGAACTGTCGGTCGCGCGGATCAGGGAAAGCGGCCCGGCGGTCGAGAGGTAAAGCGCGGTGAAAGCGGTGATGAGCAGCAGAAGAACGAAAGTGGTCGCGGACGCGACACCGGCTCCGCGCGGGAAACCCGCTTCCGGAATCTGCTCGCGCAACCGCGCTGCTGGCACGTCGGACTGTTTCGGCCGGTTCAACCGCTCCCCCAAGGCCCTTTCGGATACGCGACCCCGGCGGGTCGCCGGCCACTGGGGCCGGTAGCGGAACGTCAACCCGTTCGGGTTACGTGAAGGTATCAACGAAGCAGTCGGTCACGTTACAACTCCGCCCATCGGGTGACAAACGGTAGGTAAGTCGGGCCACAAAGTGGGATCAGTACACTCCGGGTGATGATCAGGCGACCGCGGATGTGGCTCAGCGTGATGGGCACGGCCTTTGCGCTGGCCTTGGTCTTGACGGTGGTGCTGATTCTCGGTGACGACGAGTCATCACCACCCGGATCACCCCCGCCCGAGCCGGCTCTCGATTCCCTGGTAACGAAGTTCACGTCCGGTCTGTCGGCGGACCAGGAGTACCGCTCACCGAAAACCGACGAACGTCGTACGGCCGCGAGCGGTTTCGCCGCGCTCGTCGACCGCCGGGGTACCGCCGATTTCGAAAAGCTGGGATTTTCCGTCCGGAACGGTGTCGATCCGGCCACCGGGCGGCCGTACACGATCGCGACGAACGAGCCCGGCACCGAACGAGCCTGGGGGATGTACGTGATCGACCGGTCCGCGCCGCCGTCGCTGGTGGTCGAGGTGCCGCACCCGTCGTTCGACCTCCGGACCGAACTGTTCGGCGTCGACCTGTTCCACCGGGTGCCCGGCGCGGTGCTGCTGATCGCGGGCGCGCACCGGAAGGCGGACGACGGCAAGGCCGACGTCGCCCACGAAGAAGACTCCGTGTTCCACGTCGTCGCGACGACGCTGGCCGCGCGCGGCCTCACCCAGGTCCAGCTGCACGGCTTTCACGACCAGAACCAGCCCGGCACCGACATCGTGCTCTCCTCGGGCGCGACACCGGCAGGTGACGCGGCCCGCCGCGCGGCCGACCGCCTGACCGCGGCCGGGTTCGCCGTCTGCCGTGGCTGGGAGGACCGCTGCAAGGGCCTGGAGGGGACGACGAACGTCCAGGGCAAAGCGGCCGCCGCGGACGGCACGGCGTTCCTGCACGTCGAGATGAGCCGCACGGTCCGCGAGTCACCCGAGCGCCGAGCGGACGTCGTCCGGGCCCTGACGGAAGCCGACCTCAGCCGCCCCTGACCGACGGTTCGGGATGCGACCGAGCGCCGACGTGTAGGGCGTTATACGGCAGGTGGCGCCGGCCTGGGGATTTATCCGGCGCCACCTACCAGGTGCGTGCCCCGAGATCCGCTCGGAACAAAACAGACATACCCACCAGCTCGACGATCTACACCACCGGTTGCGCGGGGACTGCAGTCACTGGCGTGGACCGGCTCCGGCGGCACCTCCCGCACCATCCCACCTCACCCTCACGGGTGGCTGCACAGGCGAGTGCGGTGACGTAGGGTGCCTTCACCATGATCGAATGACCACATCCCCAGCAGACTCCGAGCGCGGTGAGCCCTTATGCAGCAAGCCATTCTCATCGGCCCGGACACCATCAACCGCGCGGCGGTCGCCGCGCTGCTCGCCCGGGCCTACGACTTCGACCCGCACCGGGTGTTCGACTTCGAGCAGAT
Source organism: Amycolatopsis sp. NBC_01307 (assembly GCF_035975215.1). Taxonomy (NCBI): domain Bacteria; kingdom Bacillati; phylum Actinomycetota; class Actinomycetes; order Pseudonocardiales; family Pseudonocardiaceae; genus Amycolatopsis; species Amycolatopsis sp. NBC_01307. The sequence continues at coordinate 4,563,246 of NZ_CP108403.1, forward strand.
CGATCTTGCTCGCGCCGCACTCGCCGACCAGGACTCTCTCGTCTTCGTCCTCTACCCCGCGGAAGACGATCTCCAGCACCGTTGCCGGCAGGAGGAGTCCAGGGCTTCCGATGCGACCGAACACAACAACCTGATCTTCCTCGTGACGTCCTTGTCCAGTCACGACGCCCAGAGGATCCTCTCCCACAAACCACGGGGCGTCGTCTACCTGCACGAAGGCGTCGCTCATCTACACGACGTCATCTACACCGTCGAAGACGGCCGCCGAGCCGTCAGCAACAGCCTGACCCTGTCCGCCTGGGCGGCCAGAGAGAGTCCGCTGACCCCGCGGGAACGCGAGGTGCTGACCGCCGCCGCGGCCGGAAGCCCGCCCAAGGAGGTCGCCACCGCACTCGGGCTGGCGACCGGGACCGTCCGCAACCACCTGGCCGCGATCCAGAGCAAGCTGCGCACCCGTTCCCTTGTGGACAGCATCCGCGTGGCCCAGGATTCGGGCTGGATCACCTGACCCGCTCACGACGCCGCGATCTTCGCGGCTGGGGTCGACCCGGTTGACCCGGCCCACCACCACCGCCGACACCAGGGCGGCCAACGTCACGACTACCAGCAAAACCACCAAGGACCAGCGGTATTCGGTCGTCATCAGGTCTCACCCCCGGGACACCCGGAGTCTACGCCGTTCGCAATCGCCACCACTTTCGTTCAGGTCCGCATCACCCTTCGATGTCCAACCGCGCGATCCGGGAGTCCAGGATGCGGTGGCCGGTGGCCGAATCGGCCGTCAGCCCATGGCGGTGAACGCCGACAGCCGGTCGTGGGTGCGCGTGCGCGTGTGCGTCCATTAGTCCAGCCAGAACGTCTCGAGATCTTCCTTGCCGTGCAACCGGTTCGTGCCATCCGGCCGGTCGACGTCGTCGCTCACGGCAGGCTCAGCAGCAGGTCGCCGACCGCGGCGGGCCGGGACAGGAACGGGTGATGCCCCGCGTCGAGTTCGACGACGCGACCGGCTTTGCGGGCGAACTCCCGTTGCGACCGGGCCGGCGTACCCGCGTCCTGGGCGCACACGAGATACGTCGTCGGCACGTCCCGCCAGGCGGCCGCCCCGACCGCTTCGCCGGTGACCCGCACGCTTTGCCGGGTCAGGTGGTTCGCCGCTTCGGCCTGGACGTCGGCGTCGCAGTCCTGCAGGAACGTGTTCACCAGCAGTTCGGGGCGAACCCCGAACGTGCCCGCGTCGGGGTCGACGTCGAGGAACGGCGCGGGGGCGCCGTCACCGAAGTCCGCGAGACTCTGCCCGATTTCGGGCAGGTAGCTGGAGATCAGCACCAGGTGACGCACCGAAGCCACGCCCGCGGCCGCCTCGGCCGTCACGATCCCGCCGTAGCTGTGGGCGACGACGACGGTCGGTTCGTCGCTGTCCCGCAGCACCTGACGCACCGCGTCGACGTCCTCGGCCAACCCCGGACCACCATGACCGCCGGGCGCACCGGTCTCCCCACAGCTAGGCAGCGCCGGGGTCACACTCGGCACGCCTCGCCCCCGCAGGAGCCCGGACATGCGGTGCCACCACCACGATCCGTCCCGGACGCACGCCCCGTGCACGAACACAACCCTCATCACTACCTCCACGTCGCTGCGGAACACCGACGTTAGACGTAGCGGTTATTACGTGAAAAAGTAGCCGCGTGGGAAGACGACCGGAGCCCGAGATCAAGCAGCGGCTGCTCGACGCGTGCACCGACCACGCGCTCGAACACGGCCTGCCCGACCGGCTCGACCCGCTGGTTCGCGCCACCGGCACGTCGGCGCGCATGCTGATCTACCACTTCGGCACGCGCGACGCCCTCCTGAGCGCAATCCTCGATACTGCGCGGCAACGCCAACTCACCACATTCGGCGACTTGCTGCGCGTACGCCCCGACCGGCCCTACACCGTCACCCTCGCGCAAGCCTGGGCGTTCATGACCGGCCCCGAGGGCCGGCCGTACCTGCGAATGTTCGGACTGTGGCGGGAAAGCGCGGCGCAGAAGCACCGGCCCGACTTCCGCCGAGCGGCGACAACGGACTGGCTCGGCCCGCTCGAAGAAGGCCTGCGCAGCATGGACCGGCCGGAACTGGCCACCCTGGTCCTGGCCGTAATCCGCGGCCTCCTCATGGATCTCGACGCAACCGAGGACCACGACCGCGCGAATGAGGCGTTCACACACTTCCTCAGCACGCTGGATGCTCGCAAGTGATCCCGCCGGTCGGCGGGTGCCACTCGGACGCAGGGTTCGAGGTACGCCTCAGCGGGGGTTCGTCTGCCAGGCCGTGATCCGGGTACTGATCTTGATGATCAGCACCGCGGCCACGACCAGGGCCACCGCCGCGACGGTGTCGCTGTAGCGCGTGATCGTCGCATCCCCGGTTAGGCGGGCGCCGCTCGTGGACAGCACCTGGTTCGTGAGGTAGGCGGCCCACCACCAGGTGACCAGCTCGGCGCCCGGCGTCCGGTACAGCTGCCACGTTCCGCGCGGCCGCTGGGGGTTGACGGCGTTCCAGACGTCTTGGACGACCATCTGCGGGAACCAGAAGCTGACGATCGGCACGATCCAGCCGAGCACGGCCCACATGGGCGAGTGCCGGTGCCGGGCAGGTTCGATCACCTCGGCGTTGGTGCGGGCGAGCCACAGCCACCGCATTTCACCGGCGGTGTGCTCAGCGCAGGGTGGCGAAACTCGCCCGGACCTCGGCGACGAAGAGGTCCGGCTGTTCCAGCGCCAGGAAGTGCCCGCCCTGGTCGAGTTCGGCGAAGTGGACGAGATCGGTGTAGCAGCGTTCGATCCAGCGCCGGGACTTCCGGACGTGTTCGTGCGGCGCCATCGTGAAGCCCGTCGGGATCGTGATCGGGGCGGGCGGACCTGACGCGGTCGCGCGGGCGCGGGCCATCTCCCAGTACGTCTTGGCGGCGGACGACCCGGCGTTGGGGAGCCAGTAGAGCATGATGTCGTCGAGCAGTTCGTCGTGCGTGAACGACGCTTCCGCGTCACCCGGGGTGCCGCACGTGTCCTGGAACATCGCGTAGATCCACGCGGCCTGCCCGGCCGGCGAGTCGGCCAGGGAGTAGCCGATGGTCTGCGGCCGGGTGGACTGTTCCTTGGCGTAGCCGGACAACGTCTCCCAGAAGTAGTCGGCGCTGTCGAGCATGGCTTGTTCGTGCGGGGTGGCTTCGGCCCGCTCCTGCGGCGTCGGGAAGAACATGGCGAAGTTCAGGTGCAGGCCGACGCAACCCGGCGGCGCTTTCCGGCCGATCTCGTCGGTGACGCCGGCGCCGAGGTCCCCGCCCTGGGCGCCCCAGCGGTCGTAGCCGAGCCGGTCCATCAGCGTGATCCAGGCGCCGGCGGTGCGCGCGAGCGTCCAGCCCGGTTCGGTGGTCTTGCCGGAGAAACCGAAGCCCGGCATCGTCGGGACGACGAGGTGGAACGCCGTGCGGGGATCCCCGCCGTGGGCCGCCGGGTCGGTGAGCGGGCCGATCACCTTGCGGAACTCCAGCACCGACCCGGGCCAGCCGTGGGTCATGATCAGCGGGAGCGCGTCCGGCTCGGGCGAGCGGACGTGCAGGAAGTGGATGTCGACGCCGTCGATTTCCGTGTGGAACTGGCCGAAGCCGTTGAGCAGGTCCTCGCACCGGCCCCAGTCGTAACCGCCGCTCCAGTGCTCGCACAAGGCCCGGATCTTGGCCAGCCGCGGGCCCTGGCTCGTGTCGGACACGGTTTCGGGCTCCGGCCAGCGGGTCAGGCGCAGGCGTTCGCGCAGGTCGGCGAGCTGTGATTCGGGAACGTCGAGGGTGAAGGGGTTGATCCGCATCGCCGTACTGTACGATACTGTATCGTACAGAAGTCAAGGAGAATCGATGACGTCCGAAGCCGAGACACCCTCGCCTCGGCGAGGCAAAGCCCGTGAAGACGCGATCCTGGCCGCCGCGGTCGACCTCATCGGCGAGATCGGCTACGACCGGCTCAGCATGGACGCCGTCGCCGCCCGCGCGAAGGCGTCCAAGATGACCATCTACCGCAGATGGCCCGGAAAAGCGGAACTGGTCGCGGAAGCACTGCGACGGCACGCCGAAGGCGAGACCCTGCACATCGCCGACACGGGCACCCTGCGCGGTGACCTGGTCGTCGCGGTCGAGGGCATGGCGCGCGCGCTCACCGGCGAGCACGGCCCATCACTGCTGGGACTCCTGGGTGCGGTGCGCGAGGATCCCGCGCTGCGCGGCCTCATCCGCGCCCAGATCGCCGGCACGAGCGACGCGGTCGCGACGGCCATCGCCCACCGGGCCGCCGCCCGCGGCGAGCCGGTGACGGCGGCGAACCCGGCCGCGGTGCTCGGCCTGGCCGTCGCTCAGCTGTTCCTGTCCACTTTGCTCGACGGCACTCCCCCGGACGCCGAAGCCCAGCACCGGCTCGTCGACGACGTCGTCCTGCCCTTGCTCACACTCGCTGCGCCACCAACGGCTCCGCACCTCGGATCGCCTGACGGCGGTCTCGGCTGATCGGCACCATCGCCGCGGCAGGCCCAGCGGTCGACGACCCCGCTGGGCCCGTTCGCCGGGTTCAGCGGCTGGTGCGCGCGTTTTCCTGGAAGGTGACCTCATCGGGGTTGGAACTGGGCTGTCCGGTGCCGGTGACGAGGAGGTCGCGGAGGCTGGCGCCGGCGTAGAGGTTCCACGCGCCGGAGCAGGCGTCGTAGCACTCGTCCGTGGGGCGCAGGCCTTCGTGGGTGAAGCGGACCGTGGTGCCGACGTCGGTCGACGAGATCGCGAAACGGATCCGGGTGCCGGTCCATTCGTCCTGGTCGGCGACGAACTGGACCTTGCCGTCGACGACCTCCCAGACGACGAGTTCGCCGGGGATCAGGTCGGTGACCCGGAGCCGGGAGTAGTGGACGCCGGGGACCTCGAAGGAGAATTCGTCGCCGACCTGCCGGGTGTCACCGGCGATGTCGGTCATCCACCAGGCGCGCGGGTCGCTGATCGCGTCGGTGACCTCGGCGGCGGTGCTGGGGACGGTGAAGGTGGTGGTGTAGCTGTCGTTCACGGCTGTCTCCTCGGTGGTCGGTGCGGGTCCCGGAGGACCCTGTTGTTCCACCGACGAACGGCGAGAGCCGGCTTTGCCACCTGCCGCGAGAAATCTTCGATCAGTTTTCCGGCGCCAGTTCGTCGAGCCGTTTGGCCAGGTAGCGGCGCTCTGCATCGGAGGGAGCCAGCGCCAGTGCCTGCTCGTAGGACGCGCGGGCCTCGGCATCGCGGCCGGCACGGCGGAGCAGGTCCGCGCGGGTCGCCGGCAGCAGGTGGTAGCCGTCCAGGCTGCCGGCCGCCGCCAGCGCGTCCACCAGCGCCAGGCCCGTCGTGATGCCGTCCGCCATGGCCACCGCCACCGCGCGGTTGAGTTCCACCACCGGCGACGCCGTCAGCTCGCTCAGGTCCGCGTACAGGCCGGCGATCCGCGCCCAGTCGGTCGCCGCCGCGCTGGGAGCCGTCGCGTGGCAGGCCGCGATCGCCGCCTGCAGCTGGTACGGGCCGGGCCGGCGCAGCGCCCGTGCCCCGGCCAGGACCCGGACGCCCTCGTCGATCAGCGCGCCGTCCCACCGCGACCGGTCCTGGTGCTCGAGGGTGACGAGCTCGCCGTCACGCAGCCGGGTGGCGCGCCTCGACTCGTGCAGCAGCATCAACGCGAGCAGGCCGCGTGGTTCGGCTTCCGCGGGCATCAACGTCGTCAGGACCCGGGCCAGCCGGATGGCCTCGACGGTCAGCGCCCGCTGGTCCGCCTCGCCGTAGCCCTCGTTGAAGATCAGGTACAACACGGCCAGCACCGCCGCCAGGCGCTCCGGCAGCAGCTCCGCCGGCGGTACCCGGTACGGGATGCCGGCGTCCTGGATCTTGCGCTTCGCCCGGCTCAGCCGCTGGCCCGTGGTGGTTTCGGCGGACAGCAGGGCCCGGGCGATCTCGGCGGTCGTGAGGCCGGCGAGCGTGCGCAGTGTCAGCGCCACCCGCGCGGGCAGCGGCAGTGCGGGGTGGCAGCAGGTGAAGATCAGCCGCAGCCGCTCGTCCGGGATGTCGTCGGCGTCGGCGTCGGCGTCGTGAACGGGCTGCCGCACGGCCAGGTCCCGGAGCTTGGTGGCCCCGACCGCGTCACGGCGGATCCGGTCGGTCGCCCGGTTGCGGGCCGCGATGGTCAGCCACGCCCCCGGGTTGCGCGGGACGCCGTCGCGCGCCCACGTCGTGAGCGCTGACGCGAACGCCTCCTGCGCGCTGTCCTCGGCCAGGTCCCAGTCGCCGGTGAAGCCGATCAACGTCGCGACGACCTGGCCCCACTCCTCCCGGTAGGCCGCCTCGACGGCCGCGCGGACCTCCGGTGACGGCGCGCTCATTCCCAGACGGGGCGGACCTCGACGCAGCCCCGGTGCGCGTACGGATGACCGGCGGCGATCGCCACCGCCTCGTCCAGGTTCGCGCAGTCGACGATGACGACGCCGCCGACGAAGTCCTTCGTCTCCGCGAACGGACCGTCCGAGATCAGGGTCTCGCCCTGCCGGACCCGGACGGTGGTCGCGCTCTCCACCGGGCGCAGGCGCGCCATGCCGCTGACCCGGCCGCGGCGGTCGAGGTCGGCCAGCCACGCCGTGTGGACGGGATCGGCCGCGAGCTGCTCGTTCGTCGGCGCGTCGACCTCGTCGTCGCAGATCAGCAAGACGTACTTCATGGCGCCATTCAAGCGCAGCCGATCCGCTCGCGCAGCGGTATCCGAAGCTCCGCTCCCGGTGGTGGATCCGCCATACTGGGTACCGAGAATCATCAGGGAGGGCGACGGTGACCGAAGCCGAAGGCGCGGACTGGGTTCCGGCGGGAGTCGACCGGGCCACGCCCAGCGTCGCGCGGATCTACGACTACCTGCTCGGCGGGGCCCACAACCTGGCCGCCGACCGTGCCGTGGCGCAGCGGCTCACGGACATCCAGCCGGAGGTCGCTCTCGTCGCCCGGCGCAACCGGGCCTTCCTCCGCCGGGCGGTGCGGTTCATGCTCGACGCGGGCATCCGCCAGTTCCTCGACCTCGGCTCCGGCATTCCGACGACCGGGAACGTCCACGAAGTGGCCCAAGCGGTCGACCCGGCCGCCCGGGTCGTCTACGTCGACTACGAGTCCGTCGCCGTCGCCCACAGCCGGTTGCTGCTCGCGGACAACCCCCACGCGGCCACAGTCCAGGCCGACATCACGCGCCCCGCCGACGTGCTGAACTCCGGGCCCGTCCGGACCCTGCTCGATCTGACGCAACCGGTCGGGCTGCTCGCGGTCGCCGTCGGGCACTACCTGCCACCGGAAGCCGACGTCCCCCGGGTGTTCGCCACCTACCGCGACGCGCTCGCCCCCGGCAGCCAGTTCGCGCTGACCCACCTGACCAACGACTTCGCCGTGCTGGCCGATCCCCGGGTCGCCGAGACGATGCGGTCCACACAGGACCACATCTTCCCCCGGCCGCGCGCGGAGGTACTGGCGTTGTTCCAGGGCTTCGAGCTGGTCGAGCCGGGGCTGACCACCAGCGGGAACTGGAATCCCGAGCGGCTGACCGCGGCCGTGCTCCCCCAGGACGACGGACTGTACGCCGGCCTGGGCGTCCGCCACCGGGACGCACGATTCGAGTCACCGGCTCACTGAACGAGGGCTCGTTCGTCAGTCCACCCGGATCGAGACCTCCGTACCTCCCTTGTACGGCACCCGGACCGAGACGAAGCCGTGGGCCGGGTCCCGCAACCAGGACACGTAGCCGGCGTAGTCGCCGCGCATCGCGCCGACGTTGTCGGTGATCACCACCGCTCCCGTGCGCAGCCGTGGCGCGACGAGGCGCAGCACGTCGAGCGCCGCGTCGGGAAAGCCGTCGTTGAGCATGAGGTCGACCGGGCCGTCGAGATCGCGCAAGGTCTCCAGGGCGTTGCCGGTGCGGATGTCGACGTAGTCCGCCAGACCGGCTTCCCGCACGTGGGCGCGGGCCCGTTCGGCCTTCTCCGGCACCATCTCGGTGCCGATCACCGTGCCGCCGCCGTTGTCCCGCACGGCCGCCGCCAGCCAGATCGTCGACACGCCGAACGACGTCCCGAACTCGACGACGCGGCGAGCGCGCACGGCGCGGGCCTGGGCGTAGCAGTAGGCGGCCTGCTTCCGCCCGAGCGCGAGGAACGCATCGTCGAAGCGCTCGGCCGCCGCGGGCGGGCGACGCCGCGGCCGGCCGAGCACGAGCGCGGGAAGATCACCGGCGAGCCGCAGGAGGTTCCGCGGCAGCTGCCGGTCATTCGCCGAGTGCAGGCGCCGAAGCACCCCGGCGGCCCGGGTGTCAAGCAGGGCAAGAGGATCACGGCTGGTCATGTGATCATTGTGGGCGATTCCCCGCGCGTCCGAAACTCGCTTTCGCCGGCCTTTGCGGGAAGGAACCGTGTTCCGGGCAGCACGGCTTCGAGCTGCGGGATCAGCCCAGCTGGAAGCACCCATGAACGCGAGCTCGCCTCGGCTGCTCACTTTTTCGCGAAGTGGCCGAGCCAGCGCAGCACCGCTTCTGCCGTTTCCGCGGCGTGCTCCGTGCTCATCGTGAAGTGGTCGCCCGGCACGCGGGCCGACTCGTGGGCCAGCGGCCAGACCGACGTCCGCTCCGCCGAGGTCAAGGGCTCCTCCCCCGGCGGCATTGGCACGGCGTCCTCCGGCCGCAGCACCAGCGTCGGCGTCGCCAGTTCTTCCGGCCGCCACTCGCGCAGCAGTTCGGTGTACGCGGATGCCGCCGTGACCGCGTGGTCGTGGTAGGTCGCCGCGCCCGCTTGGGCCGCTCCGTGCACCAACGCGCGGGACAGCCTCGGAGCCAGGCCGCCCGGGAGGTAGCTGTCCAGCAGGACCACTCCGGACGGTGCCAGGCCTTGGCGCTCCAGCCGGACCGTGACCGCGTGTGCGAGCAGGCCGCCCGCCGAGATTCCCAGCAGTGCGAACGGTTTCCCGTCCGCGCACGCGGTGACCGCGGCCGTCAGGACGTCGACCAGCGCGGCGAACGACGGTGCGAGCCGCTCGTCCGCCGCGTAGCCCGGCGGGAGGACGACCGACGTCTCCCCGGGGAAGCACCGGGCGAGCTGCGCGAAGTTCAGCACGTGGTCGAACGCCGTCAGCGGCGGGAGACCGATCAGGTGCGGCCCGTCCGGCCCGCCGCCGAGCCGGACGACCTTGGCGGTCTCGCCGCCGGTGAACCGCTCCCGCAGTGCGGCCGCGCCGAGGCCGAACCGGTGCATCTCCTCGCCGAGGCCGCGTTCGGCCAAGTCCCGGTAGACGCCGCCGAGCGTGCCGTCCGGGGCCGCGTCTCCGTCGAGCAGCGGGGCCAGGTGCCGGGCGATGGCGGCGGGGGTGCCGTGGTCGTAGACCAGCGCCGCGGTGAGGCGCAGGCCGGTCGCCGACGCGAGGCGGTCGCGCAGGCCCACGGCGGTGAGCGAGTCGAGGCCGAGGTCGCGGAAGGGGCGGTCGGCGGCGATCGCGCCGGACCCCGCGTGACCCAGTTCGGCCGCGGCCTCGGTGCGGACCAGGTCGGTCAGCGCGTCGATCCGGGCCGCCGGGCCGAGGCTCCGCAAGCGCGGGAGGGCCGTGCCCGCCGGTTCCGGGACGACCAGGGCGTCGACCGCCGCGGGCACGCCGGCCAGCAGCGGGCTGGGCCGCGCCGCGGTGAAGATCGGCGCGAACCGGGTCCAGTCGACGTCCGCGACGACGGCGGTGACCCGCTGCTCGCGCAGCACCGCGCGCAGCCCGGACAGCGCCGGACCGGGGGCCATCGTCCGCACCGCCCGGCGGTGCAGGTGTTCGCGCGCGTCCTCCTCGGTGGTCATGCCGTCGGCCCAGGCGCCCCAGGCGACCGACACCGCGGCTTCGCCCCGGGCGCGCCGGATCTCGGCCAGCGCGTCGAGGTGGCTGTTGGCCGCCGCGTACGCCCCCTGCCCGGCGGCGCCCCAGATCGCGGCCGCCGACGAGAACAGCACGAACGCGTCCAGGTCGCCCGTCAGCTCGTCCAGGTGACGAGCGCCGGAAACCTTGGCCGCCAACACGTTCTCGAGAGCCTCGGGCGTGCAGTCGGCCACGGTGACGGCGCCACCGGAGACGCCGGCGGCGTGCACGACGGCGTCCGGCGGGTACTCCGCCAGCACCCGCGCGACGGTGTCCCGGTCCGCGACGTCCCCGGCGACCAGGCTCACCCGGACACCGGCTTTCTCGACGTCCGTGGCCAGCTCCGCCGCCCCGGGCGCGGTGCCCCCACGACGGCTCAGCAGCACCAGGTGCGCCGCTCCCGCTTCGGCCAGCCAGCGGACGACGTGCCCGGCGACGCCGCCGGTGCCGCCCGTCACCAGGACCGTGCCCCGCGGTGTCCAGCCCGGTCCGGCCGGGACCGGGCGCGCCGGGACCAGCCGGCGGGCGAACACCCCCACCGCGCGGACGGCGACCTGGTCCTCCGATCCGCCGATGACCGCGAGCACCCGCTGAACGACGGTCTCGTCGAGCGTCCCGGGCACGTCGACCAAGCCGCCCCAGCGGCCGGGGTGCTCCAGGGCGAGGGTCCGGCCGAGGCCCCACACCTGCGCGGCGGCGGCGTCGGACGGCACGTCGTCGCCCCCGGTCCCGACGGCCCCGGACGTCACCACCCAGACGCGCGGGCCGTCCTCCGCGAGCAGGGATTGCAGCACCGGCAACGCGCTCACGGCGGCCGTGGCCCGCACGAGGACGGCGTCCGGGGGTCCGTCGTCGCCCAGCGCCGTGGCGAGCGCAGGGTCACCGAGCACCCGCACTCGGGGTCGCGCCGGCGCGGGTTCCGGCAGCCGGGTCCACTCGACCTGGTAGCGCCACGGCCGGAGCACGGCCTCGCCGTGCCGCTCGCGGTGCCAGCGGGTCAGCTCGGGCAGGACGTCGCGCAGCCGCTCCGGATCGGGCAGGGCGAGGACCTCGCTCAGCGACTCGGCGTCCTCCGCCGCCACCGCCTCCCAGAACGACGTCTCGGCGTGGTCGCGGGCCGGCGCGGACTCCAGCCAGTAGTGCTGCCGCTGGAACGCCGTCGTCGGCAGCGGCACGACCGGGACGTCCGCCGGCACCACCGGTGCCCAGTCCACCGGGACGCCGTGGACGAACAGCTCGGCCAGCCCCGTCAGCAGGGTCTCGCGTTCGGGCCGGTCACGACGGGACAGGGCGACGGCGACCGCGTCACCGTCCGGCCCGCGGACCGCGGCCGCGAGACCGCCACCGGGCCCGGCCTCCACCACCGCCACGCCGCGGTCGAGCAGCACGCGGGTCACGTCGGCGAACCGGACCGGGCTGCGCACCTGACCCACCCAGTACTCCGCCGTGTCCACAGTGGACTCGACGCCGGTCACCGCGGAGATCAGCGGGATCGACGGCGGGGCGTACGTCACGGTCCCGGCGACCTCGGCGAACTCCGCGAGCACCGGCTCGACCAGCCCGGAGTGGAACGCCCGGTCGACGTCGAGGGTGGTGGTGCGGACGCCGAGTGACGCCGCGGCCGCGTGCACGGCCGCCGCTTCCCCGGAGAGCACGACGGCCTCGGGGCCGTTGACCGCGGCCAGCCAGACGCCGTCGCCGAGGACCGGCCGGACGGCCGTTTCGGAGGCCGCCACCGCGACCATCGCCCCGCCGGCGGGCAGGGCCTGCATGAGGCGGCCCCGCGTCGCGACCAGTTTCGCCGCGTCGGGCAACGAGAACACGCCCGCGACGTACGCCGCGGTCAGCTCGCCCAGCGAATGCCCAGCCACCACCGCCGGGCGGACACCGAACGACGCCAGCAGCCGCACCAGCGCGACCTCCATCGCGAACAACGCGGCCTGTGTGTAAGCGGTCTCGTGCACCAGTTCCGACGCGATCGCCGCGCGCAGCGGCCGCTCGAGGTAGCCGTCGAACTCGGCGCAGACCTCGTCGAAGGCCTCGGCGTACACCGGGAACGCCTCGTACAGCTCGCGGCCCATGCCGGGCCGTTGCGCGCCCTGGCCGGTGAACACGAGCGCGACGTCGAGCGCGCGCGGCCCGGCGACCCCGTGCAGGCCCGCCCCGGCGGCGATCGCTTCCAGGCCGTCGGCCGCCTGCTGCGGGGTTTCGGCGAGGACGACGGCGCGGTGGTCCCACCGCGCCCGGCCGGTCAGCAGGGAGCGGGCCACGCTCGCCGCCGGCAGCCCGGCGACGGCGGCGGCGAGCTTCCCGGCCTGCTCGGCCAGCCCGGCGGCCGTGCGGGCCGACACCACCAGCGGCACCGCGCCCGCCGCGACGGGCGGCTCGGGCCGGGCGGCGGCCGGGGCCTGCTCCAGGACGACGTGGGCGTTGGTCCCGCTGACGCCGAAGGCGGACACCCCGGCGCGACGCGGCCGGCCGGCTTCCGGCCACGGCGCCGGTGCGGTGAGCAGCCGGATCGCACCGGACGTCCAGTCCACCTTCGCCGACGGCCGGTCCGCGTGCAGGGTCTTCGGCAGCATGCCGTGGCGCAGCGCCAGGACCATCTTGATCACCCCGGCGACCCCGGCCGCGGACTGCGTGTGCCCGACGTTCGACTTCAGCGACCCGAGCAGCAGCGGCCGCTCCCGGTCGCGGCCGTAGGTCGCCAGCAGCGCCTGCGCCTCGATCGGGTCACCCAGGGTCGTCCCGGTGCCGTGCGCCTCCACGGCGTCCACTTCGGACGGTGCCACCCGGGCGTCGGCGAGGGCCTGCCGGATCACCGCCTGCTGCGCCGGGCCGTTCGGCGCGGTCAGGCCGTTCGACGCGCCATCGGAGTTGACCGCCGACCCGCGCACCACGGCCAAGACCTCCCGGCCGTCGCGGACCGCGTCGGAAAGCCGTTGCAGCACCAGCACTCCGACGCCCTCACCCCAGCCCGTGCCGTCGGCATCGTCCGAAAAGGACTTGCAGCGGCCGTCGGCCGCGAGGCCGCGCTGGCGGGCGAACTCGACGAACGCGGCGGGCGTCGCCATCACCGTCGCACCGCCGGCCAGCGCCATCGAGCACTCCCCCGACCGCAGCGCCTGCGCGGCCAGGTGGATCGCCACCAGCGACGACGAGCATGCCGTGTCGAGCGTGACCGAGGGGCCGCGCAGGCCGAGCGTGTAGGACACCCGGCCGGACAGCACGCTCGCCGACGAGCCGGTCAGCGCGTAGCCGGCGAGGTCGTCCGACGCCGGGCCGGCGCCGTAGCCGAGGACCGCCGCGCCGAAGTACACGCCGACGTCCTGCCCGCGCAACGACGTCGGGGCGACCCCCGAGCGTTCCAGGGCCTCCCACGACGTCTGCAGCAGCAGCCGCTGCTGCGGGTCCATCGCCAGTGCTTCACGCGGCGAGATCCCGAAGAACTCCGGGTCGAACAGCCCGGCGTCGTGCAGGAACGCCCCGGCCAGGCTGTAGGTCTTCCCCGGGGTGCCGGGCGTGGGGTCGTAGACGGCGCCGGCGTCCCAGCCGCGGCCCGCGGGGAACTCGGTGACCGCGTCGGTGCCCGCGGACAGCAGGTCCCACAACGCTTCCGGGCCGTCGACGCCGCCGGGCAGGTGCACGCCCATGCCGACGATCACGATCGGGTCGTCGGCGATGACCGCGGCCACCGGTGCCGCCGGAGCCACCGCGGCGCCGAACAGCTCGTCGTGCAGGTGCGCGGCGAGCGCGGCCGGATCCGGGTGGTCGAACACGACGGTGACCGGCAACGCGAGCCCGGTCGCGGTGGCCAGCCGGGTGCGCAGTTCCATCGCCGTGAGCGAGTCGAACCCGGCGTCGCGGAAGGCGCGAGCCGCCGGGACCTCGTCCTGCTCGCCCAGCACCGCGGTGGCCTGGGCCTGGACCACGCCGGTGAGGTGGCCGAGCCGGGCCGGGCGATCGAGGCCGCGCAGGCGTGCCCGCAGGGTTTCGGCCGCGGTGACGTCGGGGACGTCCGGTGCGGCGGCAGCGGCGGTGGCTTCGGGGATGCCGTCGAGCAGCGGGCTCGGGCGGGCCGCGGTGAACAGCGGCGCGAACCGCGGCCAGTCCACCGCCGCGACGACGGCGGCCGGGCGGCCGTCACGCAGGGCGGCCCGCAGCGCCGAGAGGGCGAGGTCCGGGGCCATGGTGAGCACCGCGCGGCGGGCGAACCCGGCACCGGCCTCCTCGGCCATGCCGCCGGCCCAGGCCCCCCAGGCGACCGACAGCGCGGCCTGGCCCCGGGCGTGGCGGATCTCGGCCAGGGCGTCGAGGTGGCTGTTCGCGGCGGCGTAGGCGCCCTGCCCGGCGGCACCCCAGGTCGCGGCGGCCGAGGAGAACAGCACGAACGCGTCCAGGTCGCCCGTCAGCTCGTCCAGGTGACGCGCCCCGACGACCTTCGCGCGGACCTCGTCGAGGTCTTCCGGCGTGCAGTCGGCGACGGCCACCGCGCCGCCCGGGACACCGGCGGCGTGCACGACGGCGTCCGGCGGGTACTCCGCCAGCACCCGCGCCACGGTCTCGCGGTCCGCCACGTCGCCGGCCACCAGCGTCACGCGGACGTCGAGCGCGGCCAGGTCCGCCGCGCCGGGCGCGTCGGCGCCGCGGCGGCTCAGCAGCACCAGGTGCTCGGCCCCGGCTTCGGCGAGCCAGCGGACGACGTGCCGGCCGACGCCGCCGGTGCCGCCGGTCACCAGGACCGTCCCGCGCGGCGTCCAGCCCGGGCCTGCGGCATTGGCGGCACGGACGAGCCGGCGGGCGTACAGGCCGGTCGCGCGCACGGCGACCTGGTCCTCGGGTCCTTGCAACGCGCTGAGCAGCCGCCGGGCCGTGGTCTCGTCGGCGTCGGCGGGCAGGTCGATCAGCCCGCCCCAGCGGCCGGGGTGCTCCAGCGCGGCGGTGCGGCCGAGGCCCCAGACCTCGGCGGCCGCGGCGTCGTCGGGGGCGCTGTCGACGCCGACGGCGCCGCGGGTCACCACCCAGACGCGGCCGGTGTCCGCGGCGAGCGCGGCCTGGATGCGCGGCAACGCGGTCCGCGCGTCCGCGGCGAAGACGACGACGCCGTCGGCCGGGCCGGTCCCGGCGCCCGGCAGACCGGCGAGCACGGGGTCGTCGCCGTCCACGAGCCAGCGTCCGGTGCCGGCCGGTTCGGGGACGCGCACCCACTCGACGCGGTAGCGCCACGAGGCGGCCGTGGCGGCGTCGCGGCGGGTGGCGCGCCAGCGTGTCAGGCCGGGCACCAGGGCGCGCAGGGCGTCCTGGTCGGTGCCGGAGAGGGTGTCGCCGAGGGTGGCGAGGTCGTCCTGCGCGACGGCGTCCCAGAAGTCGCCGTCGGAGCCCGCCGCGGTGGCCGGGCGCGGCGTGAGCCAGAAGCGTTCCTCCTGGAAGACCGTGGTCGGCAGCGGGACGATGCCGGTGTGCCCGGCGGGGAAGGCGCCGGTCCAGTCGACGTCGACGCCGTGGACGAACAGCTCGGCCGCGGACTTGAGCAACCGCGGCCATTCGGGCCGGTCGCGGCGCAGGGTCCCGGCGACCAGCACGGCGTCGTCGTCGAGGGTCTCGCGCACGGCCGGGCCGAGCACCGGGTGCGAACTGGTCTCGAGGAACACGCGGTGGCCTTCGCCGGCCAGTGTGCGGATCGCGTCGGCGAAGCGGACGGTGCCGCGCAGGTTGCGGAACCAGTAGTCCGGCGGCAGCGGCGCGGTGATCCACGCACTGTCCACAGTGGAGTACCACGGGACGGCCGGGACCTCGCTCGGGACGTCGCCGAGGGCGGCACGCAGGTCGGCCTCGATCCCTTCGACCTGGGCGGTGTGCGAGGCGTAGTCCACCGGCACGCGGCGGACGCGGATGTCCTTGGCGCGGTACAGCTCTTCGAGGTCGTCGAGCGCCTCCGGGACGCCGGCGAGCACGACGGCGGACGGCGAGTTCACGGCCGCGATCTCGACGCCGTCGACGAGCGCGACCTCGTCGGCACCGACCGCGACGGACAGCATCCCGCCGTGGCCGGCCAGCCGCCGGCCGATGATCCGGCTGCGGACGGCGACCACGCGGGCGGCGTCTTCGAGGGACAGCGCTCCGGCGACACACGCCGCAGCGATCTCGCCCTGGGAGTGCCCGACGACGGCGTCCGGCCGCACGCCCAGCGACTCCCACACCGCGGCGAGCGACACCATGACCGCGAACGACACCGGCTGGACGACGTCCACGGCGTCGAGGGGCCGGCCTTCGCGCACCACGTCGGCCAGGGACCAGTCCACGTGCGGTGCCAGGGCGGCCGCGCACGCTTCCATCCGGGCCGCGAAGACCGGGTTCGCCGCCCACAGTTCCCGGCCCATCCCGGTCCACTGCGCGCCTTGGCCGGGGAACACCCAGGTCAGCGGGCCGCCCGGCCCGGCGACGCCGGTCACGACGTCGGCGCGGTCCTCGGTGATGCGGCGCAGGGCGTCGGCGGGCTCGTCGGAGAGGACGACGGCGCGGTGCTCCCAGGTGGCGCGGGAGCGGACCAGCGACCAGCCGACACCGGCCGCTTCTCCGACGACCGATGCCAGCCGTGCGGCCTGCTCGGCCAGCCCGGTCGCCGAACGGGCCGAGACCACGAGCGGCACCAGCCCGTCGGCCGGCTCCGGGCGCACGGGCGCGGGTCCCTGCTCCAGGACGAGGTGGGCGTTGGTGCCGCTGACGCCGAACGACGACACCCCGGCGCGGCGGGGCCGGTCGCCTTCCGGCCAGGGCCGGGCCTCGGTGAGCAGCCGGACCGCGCCGGTCGTCCAGTCCACTTCGGACGTCGGCGCGTCGGCGTACAGCGTCCGGGGCAGGACTCCGTGGCGCATGGCCAGGATCATCTTGAGCACGCCCGCGACGCCGGCCGCGGCCTGGGTGTGCCCGATGTTGGACTTCAGCGACCCCAGCCACAACGGTTCCGAGCGGTCCTGACCGTACGTCGCGAGGAGCGCCTGCGCCTCGATCGGATCACCGAGGGACGTCCCGGTGCCGTGCGCCTCGACGGCGTCCACATCGGACGGTCGCAGGCCCGCGTTGGCCAGGGCCCGCCGGATCACGGCCTGCTGTGCGGGTCCGTTCGGTGCGGTGAGCCCGTTGGACGCGCCGTCCTGGTTGACGGCCGTCCCGCGTACGACGGCCAGGACCTCACGGCCTTCGCGCAGGGCGTCGGAAAGCCGTTGCAGCACCACGACTCCGACGCCTTCGGCCCAGCCGGTTCCGTCGGCTTCGTCCGAAAAGGACTTGCAGCGGCCGTCGGCGGCCAAGCCGCGCTGGCGCGAGAACTCGACGAAGACGCCCGGGGTCGCCATCACCGTGGCCCCGCCCGCCAGGGCCATCGAGCACTCCCCCGACCGCAGCGACTGCGCGGCCAGGTGGATGGTGACCAGCGACGACGAGCACGCGGTGTCGACCGTGACGGCGGGTCCGCGCAGGCCGAGGACGTACGAGACGCGCCCGGCCGCGACGCTGCCGGCGGCGCCGGTGCCCAGCATCCCTTCGAGGCCGCTGTCGTGCGCGCCGGTGCCGTAGTCGTGGTACATCAGGCCGGTGAACACGCCGATGTCCTGGCCCCGCACCGAATCCGGGGCGATCCCGGCGCGTTCGAGGGCCTCCCACGACGTCTGCAGCAGCAGCCGCTGCTGGGGGTCCATGGCGAGGGCCTCGCGGCGGGAGATCCCGAAGAAGCCCGGGTCGAACAGCGCCGCGTCGTGCAGGAAGCCGCCGTGGCGGGTGTAGGACTTGCCCGCGGCGTCCGGGTCGGGGTCGTAGAGCGCCTCGACGTCCCAGCCGCGGTCGGCGGGGAACGGCGTCACGGCGTCGACCCCGCCGTCGAGCAGCGCCCACAGCTCGTCCGGGGTGCGCACGCCGCCGGGCAGGCGCAGACCCATGCCGACGACGGCGATCGGGTCGTCGGTGGCCACCACGGTGGCCGGTGCCGCGGTCGTGGTCCCGCCCAGGAGGGTGTCGCGCAGGTGCCCGGCCAGTTCGGCCGGGCTCGGGAAGTCGAAGACGACGGTGGCGGGCAGCGTGACGCCGGTCGCGGCGGTGAGCCGGTTGCGCAGTTCGACGGCGGTCAGCGAGTCGAAGCCGGCGTCGCGGAAGGGCCGGGTGGCGCCGACGGTGGTGCCCGCGCCGAGCACGGCGGCGGCCTCGGTGCGGACGAGGGTGAGCAGCGCGGCCGCGTCGGCGTTCGTGACGCGCGGTTCCCGGCCGGCCCGGCGGCGCACCGGCCCGACCAGGTCGTTCAGCAGCGCCGGGACGTCGCCGGTGCGGGCGTGCTCGCGCAGTGCGGGGACATCGAACTCGGCCGGGACCAGCACGGTGGTGGCCGAGGCGAGCGCGGCGTCGAACAGCCGCATCCCGTGCCCGGGGTCGAGGGCCCGGATGCCGGCGCGGGCCAGCCGCGCGCCGTCGGCGGCCGCGCCCAAGCCGTCGCTCCACAGGCCCCACGCGAGTGACTGCGCGGGCCGCCCGGCCGCCCGGCGGCGGACGGCGAGGGCGTCGAGGAACGCGTTGGCCGCGGCGTAGTTGCCCTGGCCCGCGCCGCCGAGCACGCCGGACAGCGACGAGAAGAGCACGAACGCCCGGAGGTCGGCGTCGCGGGTCAGCTCGTCGAGGTGCACGGCGGCGTCGACCTTGGGCCGGAACACAGTCTCGACGCGGGCGGCGTCGAGGGCGGTGACGACGCCGTCGTCCAGCACGCCCGCGGCGTGGACCACGGCGGTCAGCGGCGCGTCGGCGGGCACGCGGGCGAGCAGGGCGCGGACCTGCTCGCGGTCGCCGAGGTCGGCGGCGGCCACCTCGACCCGCGCGCCCAGGCCGCGCAGGTCGTCGCACAGTTCGGCGACGCCGGGCGCGGTCTCGCCGCGGCGGGAGGCGAGGAGCAGGCTGCGCACCCCGTGCTCGGCGACGACGTGCCGGGCGACGAGCGAGCCGAGGGTGCCGGTGCCGCCGGTGATCAGCACGGTGCCCGCCGGGTGGAGCGCGCTCGACCCGGTGTCGCGCCGGGCGCGGACCAGCCGGGGCACCCGGACCTGGCCGTCGCGGAGCGCGCACTGGTTCTCCGCCGGTCCGGCGGGATCGCGCCAGGACGTGCCGGGCGCGGGTGCGTCGCCGAGGTCGACGAGCGCGAACCGGCCCGGGTGCTCGGCCTGCGCCGCGCGGACCAGGCCCCAGACGGCGGCCGCGGCCGGGTCGGCGAGCGCGTCCCGGGTGAGGACGACGAGCCTTGCTTCCTTTCGACGCGGGTCGGCGAGGAAGGCCTGCAGCACGTCGAGCACGCCGGTGACGGCTTCCCGGGCACCGGCGGTTTCGACGAAGAGCAGCACCTGCGTACCGGCTGAGGCCGCGGCCAGTCCTGCCGCGTCGGTGATGATCACGGCCGGGACCGCCGGGGCGTCGGACGGGGTCACGGACCGCCAGTCCACTGTGTACAGAGCGTCGTCCTGGGCCTCGAGCTGGACGGGAGCGGGGCGAGTCACCAAGGAGCCCACCGAAAGCACGGGTACGCCGGTCGGGTCGGTCAGGGCGATCGCCAGCCCGCCGGTGCCGTCGGGCCGGAGGTGGACGCGGGCCGCCGACGCGCCGTCGGCGTGGACCACGACGTCGCGCCAGGCGAACGGCAGCGCCGCGGTGCCGGCGGCCGGCGCGGCCGGGTGCAGGGCGGCGTCGAACAACGCCGGGTGGATCGTGTACCCGGCGATGTCGGCACCTTCGGGCAGCTCGATCTCGGCGTACAGGTCGTCGCCGCGGCGCCAGGCGGCGGTGAGGCAGCGGAAGAGCGGGCCGTACCCCAAGCCGCGATCGGCCAGGTCGTCGTAGCAGCCTTCGACGTCCACGGGTTCCGCGCCGGGCGGCGGCCACTCGGCCACGTCGGCCGGCGGGGCCGGGACGTCGGCGGCCAGCACGCCGCTCGCGTGCCGCGTCCACGGGCCGTCGCCCCGGCGGGAGTACACGCCGACGGTGCGGCGGCCGTCGTCGTCCGGCCCGGCGACCACCCGCAGCTGCGGCTCGGCGCCGTCGGTCACCGGCAGCGGCGTTTCGATCACGAGTTCCCGCAGCACGGGCAGGCCGAGCCGGTCGCCGGCCTGGACGGCGAGTTCGACGAGCGCGGTGCCGGGGAGCAGGGTGACGCCGCCCACGGTGTGGTCGGCCAGCCACGGCAGCGCGGTGTGCGAGAGCCGGCCGGTCAGGACGAGGCCGCCGGACTCGGGATCGTCGACGGCGGCGCGCAGCATCGGGTGCGCGAGCTTGTCCTGCCCGAGCCCGGCCGGGTCCGCGGTCGCGGCGGGCCGGGCGAGCCAGAAGTGTTCGCGCCGGAACGCCGTGACCGGCAAGGGAACGTTGGCCCGGTAGCCCGGCGGGAAGAGCGGCGTCCAGTCGACGTCGGCGCCGTGCGCGAAGGCCTCGGCCAGCCCGGCGAGGAACGTCGTGACCTCGCCCCGGCCACGGCGGGAAAGGGCGGCCACCGCCGGTCCGGCCGCGTCGATCAGGGGCGTCAGCGCGGCGTCGGGGCCGACTTCCAGCACGGCCGCCACGAACCGGTCCAGCAGCGTCGTGACGGCGTCGGCGAAGCGCACCGGCCGTCGTACCTGGTCGACCCAGTAGCCCGCCGAGCACAGCTCCGCCCCGGCGACCGCACCGGACACAGTGGACACCAGCGGCACCACCGGCTCGTGGTACTCGACCCGGGTAGCCACCTCGGCGAACTCCGCCAGCATCGGCTCGACCAGTCCGGAGTGGAACGCCTGCGAGACGGTCAGCCGCTTCACCCGGTACGGCAGCCGCTCCGCCGCGGCCTCGATGGCTTCGGCGGTCCCGGACAGCACCACGGACTGCGGGCCGTTCACCGCGGCGAGCCAGACGCCGTCGCCCAGTACGGAGTGGACGTCCACTTCGGACGCTTCGACGGCCACCATCGCGCCACCGGCGGGCAGCGCCTGCATCAGCCGTCCGCGAGCGGCGACGAGCATCGCCGCGTCCGGCAAGGAGAACACGCCCGCGACGTGGGCCGCGGTGATCTCGCCGAGCGAGTGCCCGGCGACCACCCGTGGCTTCAGCCCGAACGACTCCAGCAGTCGCACCATCGCGACCTCGACCGCGAACAACCCCGCCTGCGTGTAGCAGGTCTCGTGCACCAGGTCCGACGCGATCACTTCGCGCAGCGGCCGGTCCAAGTGCCGATCGAACTCCGCGCACACCTCGTCGAAGGCCGTCGCGAACACCGGGAACTCCGCCGCCAGCTCCGCACCCATCCCGATCCGCTGCGCACCCTGACCGGTGAACACCAGCGCGACGCCGTGACGCGCCGGGTCGGCTTCGCCGCGGACCACCGTCCCGCCGCGCAGGGCCGCGGCCACGTCGGTCCCGCGGTCGGCCAGCACGACCGCGCGGTGCTCCCACACCGCGCGCGACCGCAGCAGCGACCACGCCACCGCACCCAGGTCGGGCGCGTCTTCGAGGGTCGCGGCCAGGCGTTCGGCCTGCTCGGTGAGCCCGTCGGCCGACCGGGCCGACACGACGACCGGCACCACTCCCCCGGCCGCGGGCGGTGCGGCCGCCGCCGGGACGCCCTCTTCCAGGACGAGGTGCGCGTTGGTCCCGCTGACGCCGAACGACGACACCCCGGCCCGGCGCGGCCGGTCCCCGCGAGGCCAGTCAACAGCTTCGGTGAGCAGCCGGACGGCACCGGACGTCCAGTCCACCCGGGTCGAGGGCGTGCCCGCGTGCAGCGTCGGCGGCAGCACACCGTGCCGCATGGCGAGGACCATCTTCATCACCCCGGCCACGCCGGACGCGGCCTGGGCGTGACCGATGTTCGACTTCAGCGACCCCAGCCACAACGGCGTTCCGCGGTCCTGGCCGTACGTCGCCAGCAGCGCTTGAGCCTCGATCGGATCGCCGAGCCGCGTACCGGTGCCGTGCGCCTCGACGGCGTCCACTTCGGACGGTGTCACTCCGGCGTTGGCCAGCGCCTGCCGGATCACCGCCTGCTGCGCGGGACCACTTGGCGCGGTGAGCCCGTTCGACGCACCGTCCTGGTTGACCGCCGTCCCCCGCACGACCGCCAGCACCTCACGGCCTTCGCGGACCGCGTCGGACAGCCGTTGCAGCACCACTACGCCGACGCCTTCACCCCAGCCCGTGCCGTCCGCATCGTCCGAAAAGGACTTGCAGCGGCCGTCCGCGGCGAGGCCGCGCTGCCGGGAGAACTCGACGAACACACCGGGCGTCGCCATCACCGTCGCGCCGCCGGCCAGCGCCATCGTGCACTCGCCCGACCGCAGCGACTGCGCGGCCAGGTGGATCGCGACCAGCGACGACGAACACGCCGTGTCGACGGTGACGGCCGGGCCCTGCACACCGAGCACATAGGACACCCGGCCCGCGGCGACGCTACCCGCGGAGCCGGCGCCGAGCATGCCTTCCAGGCCTTCGTCGGCGGTCGCGTAGTCGTGGTACATCAGCCCGGTGAAGACGCCGACGCGTTGTCCGCGCAGGGAATCCGGGGCGACACCCGCGCGTTCCAGCGCCTCCCACGACGTCTGCAGCAGCAGCCGCTGCTGCGGGTCCATGGCCAGGGCCTCGCGGCGGGAGATCCCGAAGAAGTCGGGGTCGAACACACCCGCGTCGTGCAGGAACCCGCCCGAGCGCGTGTAGGACTTGCCCACCTTGTCCGGGTCCGGGTCGTACAGCCCGGCCACGTCCCAGCCGCGGCCGGCCGGGAACGGCGTCACGGCGTCGACCCCACCGGACACCAGGTCCCACAACGCTTCCGGGCTGTCGACGCCGCCGGGCAGGCGCACGCCCATGCCGACGATGACGACCGGGTCGTCGACGGCCGCCGCGGGCACGACCTCGGCGGGCGCGTCACCCGCCGCCTCGCCGTGCAGGTACCCGGCCAGCAGCGCCGGGGTCGGGTGGTCGAACACGACCGTCGGCGGCAGGTCCAGGCCGGTCGCGGCGGCCAGCCGGTTGCGCAGCTCGACCGCGGCCAGGGAGTCGACGCCGACGTCGCGGAACGCCCGCGCCGGGGCGACCGCGTCGCCGCCGAGGACGACCGAGGCCTCCGCGCACACCAGCTCGACCAGCTGGTCCCGCTCGAACCCGGACGCGGGTGTGACCGGGGCCGCGGCGGCCCGGGCCCGCCCGGCCAGGGACCGCAGCACCGGCGGGACCGGCCCCGCTTCGCGGACGGCGGCGAGGTCGAGGGCCATCGGCACCAGCACCGGCCGGGGCGAGGCGAGCGCCGCGTCGAACAACGCCATCCCCGCCGCGGCATCGAGCGCGCCGAACCCGAGGCGGGCCAGCCGGGCGGTGTCGGCTCCGGCGTTCAGCCCGCGTTCGCCCGCCCACAGGCCCCACGCCAGCGACACGGCGGGGCGGCCGGCCGCCCGGCGGCGCGCGGCCAGGCCGTCGAGGAAGCCGTTGGCGGCGGCGTAGTTCGCCTGCCCGGCGCCACCGAGCACGCCGGCCACCGAAGAGAAGAGCACGAAGAAGGCCAGGTCGCCGGTGAGCTCGTCGAGGTGCGCGGCGGCGTCGGCCTTGGGCCGGAACACGCGGTCCACCCGCGTCGCGTCGAGGGCCGTCACGACGCCGTCGTCCAGCACGCCCGCGGCGTGGACGACGCCGATCAGCGGGGCGTCGTCCGGCACGCGGGTCAGGAGCGCGGCGACCTGGTCGCGGTCGGCGGTGTCGCAGGCGACGACGTCGACGCGTACCCCCCGGCCACGCAGTTCGCCGGCCAGCTCGCGGGCGCCGTCGGCGTCGGGTCCGCGACGGGACGCGAGCAGCAGGCTGCGGACGCCGTGGGTGCCGGTCAGGTGCCGGGCGACGAGGGCGCCGAGCATGCCCGTGCCGCCGGTGATCAGCACGGTCCCGGCGGGGTCGAAGGCGACGGCGTCGCGGACCGGTTCCCGGACGAGCCGCGGCACTTCGATCCGGCCGTCGCGCACCCGGAACTCGGCCTCGCCACGGGCGTCGGCCACCGCCAAGTGTCCACTGTGGACGTCACCGGCGGCCAGCACGAACCGTCCGGGGTGCTCGGCCTGCGCGCTGCGCACGAGCCCGCCGACGGCCGACGCCACCGGCCCGTCGGCGCCGGTGACCACCACGAGGCGGCTCGGCGAGGAGACGAACCGCCGGATCGCCGCCAGCACGGTGCCCACGGCGGTCCGGGCGTCGCCGGACACGACGTGCAGCGCGACCCACGGCGGCAGCTCGTCGTCGTCCGCTCCGGTGATCGTCCACAACGGACTGCCGTCGGCGACGTCGGCCGGGAGGGTGGTCCAGTCGAGGGCGAAGAGACGGCCGTCGGCCGGGCCTCCTGGGGACACCGGACGGCTGAGCAGCGCGCCGACGGACAGCACCGGTGCTCCCGTCGCGTCGGCCAGTTCCAGGGAGATGCCGCCGGTCACCGGGCGGATCCACGCCCGGGCCGCGGTCGCGCCGGTGGCGTGGACAGCGACGTCCTGCCACGCGAACGGCAGCGCGACGCCGTCGCCGGCTTCGAGCGCCGTGACGTGCAGGGCGGCGTCGAACAGCGCGGGGTGCACGGCGAAGTCCCCTGCGCCCGCGCCCAGCGCGACTTCGGCGAACAGCTCGTCGTCCCGGCGCCACGCCGCGGTGACGCCCCGGAACGCCGGGCCGTAGGCGTAGCCGCGCGCGGCCAGGACGTCGTAGAAGCCGTCGAGGTCGAGCTGGTCGGCGCCGGCCGGGGGCCAGTCCGCCGGGGCCTGCGGGGCCGGCTCCCCCGCGACGAGGAAGCCGGAGGCGTGCCGGGTCCAGGAGGTCTCGCCGGCCGGCCGGGAGTGGACGGCGACGGGCCGGCGGCCGTCCTGGCCGGGCCCGGCCAGGACGTGGAGCTGGCGGACGCCGTCCAGGGGCAGCGGGGCCTCGATGACGAGTTCCCGCACCACCGGGGTCCCGGCCTGGCGGCCGGCCTGGACCGCCAGCTCGACCAGGGCGGTGCCGGGGACGACGGCGGTGCCCGCCACGGTGTGGTCGGCGAGCCACGGCTGCGCGTCGTGGGAGAGCCGCCCGGTCAGCACGACGGTGTCCGAGCCGGGGTCGTCGATCGCCGCGCCCAGCAGGGCATGTGTCAGGGGCCGCAGCCCGGCGGCCGAGACGTCGGCCGGCGCGGCCTGCTGCTCGAGCCAGAAGTGGCGGTCCTGGAAGGCCGTGGTCGGCAGCGGCACGATCCGCCGCGCGCCGGCCGGGAACAGCGGTGTCCAGTCGACGTCGACGCCGCGGGTGAACAGCTCGGCCAGCGCGGCGAGGGCGGTGCCCTTCTCGGACCGGTCCCGGCGGCTCAGCGCGACGGCGACCAGGGGCTCGCCGGCCATCGCGGTCAACGCGGCGTCCGGCCCGACCTCCAGCACGGCCGCCACCGCCTGCCCGGCGACGGTGCGCAGCGCGTCGCCGAACCGCACGGGCCGGCGCACCTGGTCCACCCAGTACCGCGGCGAGCACAGCTCCGCCCCGGCGAGTTGTCCGGACACAGTGGACACGACCGGTACGAGCGGTTCGTGGTACTCGACGCGGGCGGCGGCTTCGGCGAATTCGGCCAGCATGGGCTCGACGAGCCCGGAGTGGAACGCGTGGGCGACGGTCAGCTCGGTCGTCCGGAAACCCCGTCCGGACAACGATTCCGCCGCGGCCTGGATAGCGGCCGCCTCGCCCGAGAGCACCACGGACCGCGGGCCGTTGACGGCCGCGAGCCACACTCCGCCGCCCAGCAGCGGCTCGACGTCGGTCTCGGCCGCGGCGACGGCGACCATGCGCCCGCCGGCGGGGAGCGCCTGCATCAGGCGGCCGCGCGCGGTGACCAGCAGCGCGGCGTCGGCCAGGGAGAACACCCCGGCGACGTGGGCGGCGCTCAGCTCGCCCAGCGAGTGGCCCGCGAGCACCTTGGGCCGGACGCCGAACGACGCGAGCAGCCGCACCATCGCGACCTCGACCGCGAACAACCCCGCCTGGGTGTAGACGGTTTCGTGCACCAGTTCCGACGCGATCGCCTCGCGCAGCGGGCGGTCGAGGTGCCGGTCCAGCTCCGCGCAGACCTCGTCGAACGCCTCGGCGTACGCCGGGAAAGCTTCGTACAGCTCGTTTCCCATACCCGCGCGCTGCGCGCCCTGCCCGGTGAACAGGAAGCCCACACCGCCGAGCGCCGGATCCACCTCACCCCGGGGCACGCCTC
Organism: Amycolatopsis sp. NBC_01307; assembly: GCF_035975215.1. Classification (NCBI taxonomy): domain Bacteria; kingdom Bacillati; phylum Actinomycetota; class Actinomycetes; order Pseudonocardiales; family Pseudonocardiaceae; genus Amycolatopsis; species Amycolatopsis sp. NBC_01307. Next base: position 4,589,429 of record NZ_CP108403.1, read on the forward strand.
GGCCGAGGTCTTCCAGAGCCGAAAGGGCCTGGTCACGGTCCTCGGCCAGGATCACGGCGCGGTGTTCCCAGACGGCCCGGGTGCCGAGCAGCGACCAGCCCGCCGCGCCGAGGTCGTCGTCGAGAGCGGCCGCCAGCCGGGCGGCCTGCGCGGTCAGGCCCGCTGCCGAACGGGCCGAGATCACCAGCGGCACCACCGGTCCGGTCTCCCCCGCGGCCGGGGCGGTCGCGCGTTCGGGGGCCTGTTCGAGGACGACGTGCGCGTTGGTGCCGGAGATGCCGAACGCCGACACCCCGGCCCGGCGCGGGTGGTCCGTCTCGGGCCACGGCCGGGCGTCGGCGAGCAGCCGGACCGCCCCGGACGTCCAGTCCACGCGCGACGACGGCGTGTCCGCGTGCAGCGTCTTCGGCAGCCGGGCGTGCCGCATGGCCAGGATCATCTTGATCACGCCGGTGACCCCGGCCGCGGCCTGGGTGTGCCCGAAGTTGGACTTGACCGAGCCGAGCCACAGCGGCCGGTCCGGTGCGCGGTCGCGACCGTAGGTGGCCAGCAAGGCCTGGGCTTCGATGGGGTCGCCCAGGACGGTGCCGGTGCCGTGTGCCTCCACGGCGTCCACTTCGGACGCTTCGAGGCCCGCCCCGGCGAGTGCCCGCCGGATCACCGCCTGCTGCGCCGGGCCGTTCGGCGCGGTGAGTCCGTTCGACGCGCCGTCGGAGTTGACGGCCGAACCGCGCACCACAGCCAAGACCTCCCGGCCGTCCCTGACGGCGTCGGAAAGCCGTTGCAATAAAAGGACTCCGACGCCTTCACCCCAGCCTGTGCCGTCAGCTTCGTCCGAAAAGGACTTGCACCGGCCGTCCGCCGCGAGGCCGCGTTGCCGGGTGAACTCGACGAACGCCGCCGGGGTCGCCATGACCGTCGCGCCGCCCGCCAGGGCCATCGTGCACTCGCCCGCGCGCAGCGACTGCGCCGCGAGGTGCAGCGCGACCAGTGACGACGAGCACGCCGTGTCGACGGTGACCGAGGGGCCCTGGACACCGAGCACGTAGGACACCCGGCCCGAGACGACGCTGGTCGACGATCCGGTCAGGCCGTAGCCGGTGACGTCGGCGGCCGCGTCCGGGCGGGTGCCGTACTCCTGGGTCATCGCGCCGAAGAACACGCCGACCTCCTGGCCGCGCACCGCGGTCGGCGCGACCCCGGCGCGTTCCAGGGCCTCCCACGACGTCTGCAGCACGAGCCGCTGCTGCGGGTCCATCGCGAGGGCTTCCCGGCTGGAGATCCCGAAGAAGGCGGCGTCGAACCGGCCGGCGTCGTGCAGGAAGCCGCCGACGCGGGCGGTGCCGTCGAGCCCGGTGGTGACCCAGCCGCGGTCGGCGGGGAACGCCGAGACCGCGTCGACGCCGTCGGACAGCGCCTCCCACAGCGCGTCCGGGTGGTCGATGCCGCCGGGGAGCCGGAGGCCGATGCCGACGACGGCGATCGGTTCGTCGGACGCCGCCGTGGTGGCGGGCGCGGCTGTGGTGGCGGGCGCGGCCTCGGCGCCCATCCCGAGGAGCCGCGCGTGCAGGTGGGCGGCGAGCGCGGCCGGGCTGGGGTGGTCGAACACGGCCGTGGCCGGCAGGGCGAGGCCGGTGGCGGTCGCGAGCCGGTTGCGCAGTTCGACGGCGGTCAGCGAGTCGAAGCCGACGTCGCGGAACGCCCGCGTGCCGCCGATCCCGGCGCCGCCGCCGATGACCGCGGCGGCTTCGGCGCAGACCAGGTCGGTCAGGGTGGTGAGCTGCGCGGCGGCGTCCAGGCGCGCCAGCCGGGCACCGAGGGCGCCGGTGCCGGGCCGGTCGGTGCGGGCGGTCCGCCGGGCCGGGGCGGCGAGCTTCCGCAGGATCGGCGGGACGTCGCGCAGGGCGGTGACGTCGAGGGCCATCGGGACCAGCGACGGCCGGGCCGCGTCGAGCGCGCGGTCGAACAGCGCGAGGCCGCGGGCGGGTTCGAGGGCGCCGAAGCCGGAGCGCGCGAGCCGGGCGGCGTCGGCGCTCGCGGTCATCCCGGCGTCCCCGGCCCACAGGCCCCAGGCCAGGGAAACGGCGCCCGGGCGGCGGGCGGCCAGCGCGTCGAGGAAGGCGTTCGCGGCGGCGTAGCCGGCCTGGCCCGCGGCACCGAACACACCCGCGACGGACGAGAACATCGCGAACAGCGCCAGGTCGGCGTCGCGCGTCAGCTCGTCCAGGTGCACGGCGGCGTCGACCTTCGGCGCGAAGACCGTGTCCAGGCGTTCGTCGTCCAGGGACGAGAACACGCCGTCGTCGAGGACCCCGGCCGCGTGCACGATGCCGGTCAGCGAGAGGCCGTCCAGGAGCGTCCGGACCTGGTTCCGGTCGCTCAGGTCGCACGCCACGACGTCGACGCTCACGCCACGTTCCCGCAGGTCACGGGCAGTTTCGGTGTCGCCACCGCGCCGTGACGCGAGCACCAGGTGACGTACACCGTGTTCGGCCACCAGGTGCCGCGCCATGAGCGAGCCGAGCATGCCCGTGCCGCCGGTGATCAGAACCGTGCCCGCCGGATCGAGCGTGCGCGGCAGCGTCAGGACGTTCTTGCCGATGTGCTTGCCCTGGGCCATGAACCGGAACGCGTCCGGCGCCCGCCGGATGTCCCACGGCTTCACCGGGATCGGCCGCAGTTCTCCGGCGTCGAACAGGTCCAGGACGTGCCGGAGCAGCTCGCCGATCCGCTCCGGACCGGCTTCCGGCAGGTCGAACGCCTGGTAGCGCTCGACGTCCGTGCGGATGTCCGTCTTCCCCATCTCGAGGAAACGGCCGCCCTCGGCCAACAGCCCCAGCGACGCGTCGACGAACTCACCGGCCAGCGAATTCAGCACGACGTCGACCTGGCCGAACTTCTCCGCGAACTCCAGGGTCCGCGAATTCGCGATGTGGTCGTCCGGAATCCCCATCTCCCGCAAGACATGCTGCTTGCCGGGGCTCGCCGTCGCGTAGACCTCGGCACCGAGGTGCCGCGCGACCTGGACCGCGGCCATCCCGACGCCCCCGGCGGCGGCGTGCACCAGCACGCGCTCGCCCGGCCGCACCCCGGCCAGGTCCACGAGGCCGTAGAACGCCGTCAGGTACACGACCGGCACCGACGCGGCGCGCTCGAACGACCAGCCTTCCGGCACCGGGGCGAGGGTGCGGGCGTCGGCGACCACGACGGGCCCGAAGCCCTGCGGCACCATGCCCATGACCCGATCACCGACGTCCACAGTGGACACTCCCGGGCCGGTCTCCAGCACGACGCCGGCACCTTCGCCGCCCATCCCGGCCGCGCCGACGTCGACGCCGAGGCCGGCCAGGACGTCGCGGAAGTTGAGGCCGGCGGCGCGCATGGCGAGGCGGACCTGGCCGGGTTCGAGGGGTTCCGTGGCGTGCGGTGCGGGGACGAGCGCGAGGTCGTCGAAGGTGCCGCCGCCGGTGGCGGTGAGGACCCACGGCCCGTCGGGCGGGACGAGACCGGCGTCGGGGCGCGTCAGGCGCGGCACCCAGAGGTGCCCGTCGCGCACGGCGCACTGGTCCTCACCGGCGGCCGCGAGGGTCGCGAACAGGCCGTCGGCGACGTCGCCGTCCACGAGCAGGAGCCGGCCCGGGTTCTCGGTCTGGGCGCTGCGGACCAGGCCCCAGACCGCCGCGCCGACCGGGTCGGGGGTGCCGCCGTCCGGGGCGACGGCGCCGGTGGTGACCACGGCGAGCCGGGTCCCGGCCTGGGCCGGGTCGGCGAGGAACTCCTGGACGGACCGCAGCACGCTCCCGACGACGTCGCGCACGCGCCGGGGCTCCTCGCCCGGGCCGCCGGTGTCGACCCGGAGCACGACGCAGTCTTGTGGTGCCGGATCTTCGTGGTGCGGGAGTTCGGTCCAGGTGAGGGTGAAGAGGGCGTCGTCGACCGGCGCGGTCAAGTGATCGCGCGGGATCGGGCGGGTGACGAGGGAGCCGACGGACGCGACCGGCGCACCCGCCGGGTCGGCGAGGTCGAGGGCCAGGCCGTCGCCGGCCGGGCGGATCCGGACGCGCAGCGACGTCGCGCCGGTGGCGTGCACGGCGACGTCGGTCCAGGCGAAGGGCAGCGTGACGCCGTCGGCGGCTTCGAGCGCCGTGACGTGCAGGGCGGCGTCGAACAACGCCGGGTGCAGTGCGAATCCGGCGACGTCCAGGCCGCCGGGCGCGGTGACCTCGGCAAACAGTTCGCCGCGCCGCCGCCAGGCTGTCGTGACGCCTTGGAACGCGGGCCCGTAGGCGTAGCCGCGCTCGGCGAGCTGCGTGTAGAAGCCGTCGATGGGCAGCACTTCGGCGCCGGACGGCGGCCATTCGGTCAGCGCCTGGCCGGCCGGGCCGGCCGCGGCGAGGAAGCCGGCCGCGTGGCGCGTCCAGCCACCGGGTCCGGTGGCCGGGCGGGAGTGGACGGCCACCGCGCGGCGGCCGTCCGCGTCCGCACCCACCGTGACCTGCACGCGGGTGGCCGCGTCGAGCCGCAGCGGCGCCTCGATCACCAGCTCGCGCACCACGGGCGTGCCGACCCGGTCGCCGCCCTGGATCGCCAGCTCCAGCAGCGCGGTTCCGGGCAGCAGCACCGAACCCGCGACCGCGTGGTCCGCCAGCCACGCGGGCGCCTCGCGGGACACCCGGCCGGTCAGGACGACGCCGCCCGCCACCGGGTCCTCCACGACGGCGCTCAGCAGCGCGTGCCGCACCGGGACCTGGCCCAGCCCGGCCGCGTCGGCGCGGCCCGTGCCCGGCTTGAGCCAGTAGTGCTCGTCCTGGAACGCCGTTGTCGGCACCGGCACGAGCCGCCGCGCGTCCTCGGGGAACAACGGCGTCCAGTCTACGTCGACGCCTCGCGTGTACAGCTGCGCCAGGGCGGCCAGGGCCGTCTCGGCCTCCGGCCGGTCGCGCCGGGTGAAGGCCACACCGCCTTCGGGCAGCATCGCCGTCAGGACGCCGTCCGGGCCCACCTCGAGCACGGCCGCCACGTTCTGGCCGGTCAGGGTGCGGGCCGCGTCGGCGAACCGCACCGGACGTCGCACCTGCTCGACCCAGTAGTCCGCCGCACTCAGCTCCGCCCCGGCGAGCTGACCGGACACAGTGGACACCAGCGGTACCACCGGCTCGTGGTACTCGACGCGGGCGGTCACTTCGGCGAACTCCGCCAGCATCGGCTCGACGAGTCCGGAGTGGAACGCGTGGCTCACCGGCAGGGCGGTGGTCTTGACCGGCAGCGCGGCCGCGGCCGCGTGCACCGCGTCGGCGTCGCCCGACAGCACGACCGCCTCGGGCCCGTTCACCGCGGCGAGCCAGACCCCGTTGCCCAGCAACGGTTCGACGTCCACTTCGGACGCCGCCACCGCCACCATCGCCCCGCCGGGCGGCAGTTCCTGCATCAACCGGCCCCGGGCCGCGACCAGCATCGCCGCGTCCGCCAGTGAGAACACGCCCGCGACGTACGCCGCGGTGATCTCCCCCAGCGAGTGCCCCGCGACCACGCGCGGGTGCACGCCGAACGACTCCAGGAGCCGGACCATCGCGACCTCGACCGCGAACAACCCCGCCTGCGTGTAGACCGTCTCGTGCACCGCGTCCGACGCGATCGCCTCGCGCAGCGGCCGGTCCAGATGCCGATCCAGCTCCGCGCAGACCTCGTCGAACGCCGTCGCGAACACCGGGAACTCCGCCGCCAGCTCGAAGCCCATCCCGACCCGTTGCGCGCCCTGACCGGTGAACACCAGCGCGACGCCGCTGCCGGACGCGACCCGGGACGCCCGCGCCGCCCGCAGCCGCGTCGCCGCCTCGGTGACGTCCGACGCGAACACCACCGCGCGGTGCTCCCACGCGGCGCGCGCGTGCGCCTGGGTCCACGCGACGGTGCCGAGGTCCGGGCCACCGTCCAGGAAGGCCGCGAGCCGCGTCGCTTGGTCGAGAAGCGCGTCGGCGGTCCGCGCCGACACGACCACCGGCACCGGCCCGGTGAGCTGGACGTCAGCCTCGGCGACCGGCGGCCCCTGCTCCAGGACGACGTGCGCGTTGGTGCCGCTGACCCCGAACGACGACACCGCCGCGCGCCGCGGCCGGTCCGCCTCGGGCCACGGCGCCGGCTCGGCGAGCAGCCGGATCCCGCCGGCCGACCAGTCCACCCGCGACGACGGCTCGCCGGCGTGCAGGGTCCGCGGCGCCGTCGCGTGCCGCATCGCGAGGATCATCTTGACGACCCCGGCGACCCCGGCCGTGGCCTGCGCGTGCCCGATGTTGGACTTCAGCGACCCCAGCAGCAGCGGCCGCGCCGGATCCCGGTCCACGCCGTAGACCGCCTGCAGCGCCTGGACTTCGATGGGGTCACCGAGGGTCGTTCCGGTCCCGTGTCCTTCGAGGACGTCCACATCGGACGGTGCCAGCCCGGCGTTGGCGAGGGCCTGCCGGATCACCTCCTGCTGGGCGGGCCCGTTCGGCGCGGTGAGGCCGTTGGACGCGCCGTCCTGGTTGACGGCGGTGCCCCGGACGACGGCCAGGACCTCACGGCCCTCGCGCACCGCGTCGGAAAGCCGTTGCAGCACCAGCACTCCGACACCTTCGCTCCAGCCGGTGCCGTCGGCGTGGTCGGAGAAGGACTTGCACCGGCCGTCCGCGGACAGGCCGCGCTGGCGCGAGAACTCGACGAACATCCCCGGCGTCGCCATGACGGACGCGCCGCCCGCCAGCGCGAGGGAGCACTCGCCGCTGCGCAGCGACTGCGCGGCCAGGTGCAGGGCCACGAGCGACGACGAACACGCCGTGTCCACCGTGACCGCCGGTCCGCGCACGCCGAGCACGTAGGACACCCGGCCGGACAGCACGCTCGACGACGATCCGGTGAGGACGTAACCCTCGACGCCGGGGTTCTCCGCGCCGGCGCCGTAGTGCTGCGCCGAGGCGCCGAAGAACACCCCCGCGGCCTGCCCGCGCAGGGACGTCGGCGCGATGCCCGCGCGTTCCAGGGCCTCCCACGACGTCCGGAGCAGGAGCCGCTGCTGCGGGTCCATGGCGAGCGCCTCGCGCGGGGTGATGCCGAAGAACCCCGCGTCGAAGCGGCCGGCGTCGTGGAGGAACCCGCCGGACCGCGTGGTGGACGTGCCCGACGAGTCCGGGTCGGGGTCGTACAGCGCGTCGAGGTCCCAGCCGCGGTCGGCCGGGAACCCGGTGATCGCGTCGACGCCGTCGCGCACCAGATCCCACAGCGCGTCGGGGCTGTCGACGTCACCGGGGAGCCGCACGCCCATACCGACGACCACGACCGGGTCGTCGTCGAGCACCGCGCGCGTGGGTTCGGCGGCCGCGGGGTCGCGCTCGCCGAGCAGGTGCTCGGCCAGGGCGCGGGGGCTGGGGTGGTCGAACACGACGGTGGCGGACAGCGCGATCCCGGTCGCGGTGGTGAGCCGGTTGCGCAGTTCGACGGCGGTCAGGGAGTCGAACCCGACGTCGCGGAACGCCTGCGCGGCCCCGATGGTGTGCTCGTCGCCGCCCAGGACGGCGGCGGCTTCGGCGCGCACCAGCTCCGTCAGTGTGGCCAGATCCCTCACCGCAGAACGGTTTTCGGCGGGTCGGGCGGTGCGTCGGGTGCGGCCGGCGAGGTCCCGCAGGATCGGCGGGACGTCCCGCAGCGCGTGGACGTCGACAGCCATCGGCACCAGCGCGGGCCGCGCGGACGTCAGCGCCCGGTCGAACAAGGCCATGCCCCGGGCGGGGTCGAGGGCGCCGAACCCGGCTCGCGCCATGCGCCGGCGGTCCTGGTCGGCGAGCCCGGCGTTCATCCCGGTGTCGCCGGCCCACAGGCCCCAGGCCAGGGACACCGCACCGGGACGGCGGACGGCCAGCGCGTCGAGGAACGCGTTGGCCGCGGCGTAGCTGGCCTGGCCCGCGGCGCCGAGCACACCCGCGACCGACGAGAACACCGCGAACAACGCGAGGTCGGCGTCGCGGGTCAGCTCGTCCAGGTGCACGGCGGCGTCGATCTTGGGCGCGAAGACCCGGTCGAGCCGCTCGTCGTCCAGGGACGCGAGCACGCCGTCGTCGAGGACCCCGGCGGCGTGGACGACGCCGGTGAGCGGGAGGCCGTCCAGCAGGGCCCGGACCTGCTCGCGGTCACTGGTGTCGCACGCCACGACGTCGACGCGCGCACCGCGTTCCCGCAGCTCACGCGCGGTCTCGGTGTCGCCGCCACGCCGTGACGCGAGCACGAGGTGACGCACACCGTGCTCGGCCACCAGGTGCCGCGCGACGAGCGAGCCGAGCATGCCCGTCCCGCCGGTGATCAGGACGGTGCCCGCCGGATCGAGCGTGCGCGGCAGGGTCAGGACGTTCTTGCCGATGTGCTTGCCCTGCGCCATCGTCCGGAACACCTCGGGCGCGCGGCGGACGTCCCACGTCGTGAGCGGGATCGGTCGCAGGGCCCCGGTCCCGAACAGCTCCAGGACCTCGCGCAGCAGCTCGCCGATCCGCTCCGGGCCCGCTTCCGGCAGGTCGAACGCCTGGTAACGGTCGACGTCCGTGCGGATGTCCGTCTTCCCCATCTCCAGGAAACGGCCGCCCTCGGCCAGCAAGCCCAGCGACGCGTCGACGAACTCCCCGGCCAGCGAATTGAGGACGACGTCGACCTGGCCGAACTTCTCCGCGAACTCCAGGGTCCGCGAATTCGCGATGTGGTCGTCCGGAATCCCCATCTCCCGCAGGATGTGCTGCTTGCCGGGGCTCGCCGTCGCGTAGACCTCGGCGCCCAGGTGCCACGCCAGCTGCACCGCCGCCATTCCGACGCCCCCGGCCGCGGCGTGCACCAGCACGCGCTCGCCGGGCCGCACTCCGGCGAGGTCGACGAGGCCGTACCAGGCGGTCATGAACACGACCGGGACCGACGCGGCCCGCTCGAACGACCAGCCCGCGGGCACCGGCGCCAGGGTGCGGGCGTCCGCCACGACCTGCGGGGCGAAGCTGCCCGGCACCATGCCCATGACGCGGTCGCCGACGGCCGGGCCGGTCACGCCCGGACCGACCTCGGTGACCACGCCGGCGCACTCGCCGCCCATCCCGGCGGCGCCGACGTCGACACCGAGCCCGGACAGGACGTCGCGGAAGTTCACCCCGGCCGCGCGCACGTCGACCCGCACCTGCCCGGCGGCCAGGGGTTCCACTGCGGACGGTGCGAGCGTGAGCCCCTCGAAGGTGCCGCCCGCGGCCCGCAGCGCCCACGGGCCGTCCTCCGGCAGCACGAGGTCGTCGTCGGTGGCCCGGGCCAGCCGCGGCACCCAGCCCCGGCCGTCGCGGACCGCGCACTGGTCCTCACCCGACGCGGCCAAGGCCGTGAGCAGGCCGTCCGGGATGTCACCGTCGACCAGCAGCAGGCGGCCGGGGTTCTCGGTCTGGGCGCTGCGCACCAGTCCCCAGACGGCCGCCGCGACCGGGTCCGGCGGGCCGCCGAGGTCCACCGCGCCGGACGTCACGACGACGAGCCGCGAGCCGGTCCACTTCGGATCGCCGAGGAAGCTTTGCAGGGTGCGCAGAACCCGGCCGGTGACGTCGCGCACCCGCCGCGGTTCGTCGCTGCCCGCACCGGCGTCGGCACGCAGGACGAGCCACTCGGGACGCGTGGTCAGGTGACCGAGATCGCCGGTCACCGTCCCCGGCGCGACGGGCGTGCCGGGTTCCGCGGTCAAGGGCGTCCACCGGAGCCGGAAGAGGGCGTCGTCGACCGGGCGGGCGAGCCGGTCGCGCGGCACCGGCCGGGTCGTCAGGGACCCGACGGACAGCACCGGATCGCCGGCCCCGTCGGCGAGGTCGACGGCCAGGCCGCCGTCGACGGGGCGCAGCCGGGCCCGGAGGGTGGTCGCGCCGGTGGCGTGCACCACGACGTCGGTCCAGGCGAACGGCAGCGACACCTCGTCGCCCGCGTCCAGGATGGTCGGGTGCAGGGCGGCGTCGAACAGCGCCGGGTGGATCGCGAACCCCGCGGTTTCCAGACCCTCGGGCAGCGTCACCTCGGCGAAGAGTTCGTCACCGCGCCGCCAGGCCGCTGTCACCCCGCGGAACGCCGGGCCGTAGGTGTAGCCGCGGCCGGCGAGGGTGTCGTAGAACCCGGACGTGCCGACGGGCTCGGCGCCGCTCGGCGGCCACTCCCCCAGGCCGGTCGCGGCCGGCTCCTCGGCGACCAGGAAGCCCGCGGCGTGCCGAGTCCATTGTGCACCGTCCACTTGGGAGTAGACGCCGACCGGGCGGCGGCCCGACTCGTCGGCGCCGACGACGACCTGCACGCGCACCGGCTCGTCGTCCAGGCGCAGCGGGGCCTCGACGACCAGCTCGCGCACCACCGGCGTGCCCACGCGGTCGCCGCCCTGCACGGCCAGCTCGACGAGCGCCGTGCCGGGGACCACGACCGTGCCGGCCACCTCGTGGTCGGTCAGCCACGGGTGCGTCTCGCGGGCGATCCGCCCGGTCAGGACGACCCCGCCGGACGCGGCGTCGGCCACCGCCGCGCCGAGCAGCGGGTGGGCGACCGGCAGGACGCCGGTGCCGGCGGTGCCGGTCTTGAGCCAGTAGTGGCGGTTCTGGAACGCCGTGGTCGGCACCGGCACGACCGGGAGCCCGGCCGGGAACAGCGCGCTCCAGTCCACCGGAACGCCGTGGGCGAACAGCGTGGCCAACGCCTTCAGCGCCGCGCCGGCCTCGGGCCGGTCCCGCCGCGTCAGCGCGACGGCGACCGGAGCGTCGTCGATCTCACGCACGGCCGGGGTGAGGGCCGCGTCGGGCCCGACTTCCAGCACCGCCGCGACCGAGAAGTCCAGGACGGTCCGGACGGCGTCGGCGAACCGCACCGGGCGCCGCACCTGCTCGACCCAGTAGTCCGCCGAGCCCAGCTCCGCCCCCGCGGTCCGTCCGGACACAGTGGACACAACGGGCAGCGTGGGCTCGCGGTAGTCGACGTGCCGCGCCACCTCGGCGTACCCGGCGAGCATCGGGTCCAGGAGTCCGGAGTGGAACGCGTGGCTCACCGTCAGCGGGGTTGTCTTGAAGGACAGGCTCGCCGCGGCCGCGTGCACCGCCTCGGCGTCGCCGGAGAGCACCACCGACCGCGGCCCGTTGACCGCCGCCAGCCACACGCCGTCGCCGAGCACCGCCTCGACGTCCACTTCGGACGCCGCCACCGCCACCATCGCCCCGCCGGGCGGCAGCTCCTGCATCAACCGGCCCCGCGCGGCCACCAGCATCGCCGCGTCCGGCAGCGAGAACACGCCCGCGACGAACGCCGCCGTGATCTCCCCCAGCGAATGCCCCGCGACCACGCGCGGGCGCACCCCGAACGACTCCAGCAACCGCACCATCGCGACCTCGACCGCGAACAGTCCGGCCTGCGTGTAAGCGGTTTCGTGCACGAGGTCCGAGGCGATCGCCTCGCGCAGCGGCCGGTCCAGGTGCCGGTCGAACGCCGCGCACACCTCGTCGAACGCCGTCGCGAACACCGGGAACTCCGCCGCCAGCTCCGCACCCATCCCGACGCGCTGCGCGCCCTGACCGGTGAACAGCAGGGCGACGCCGTCACGGGACGGGTCGACAACGCCCTGGACCGCGCCCTTCCGCAGCAGGTCCGCGGCCTCGTGGGCGGTCCCGGCCAGTGCCACGGTGCGGTGTTCCCACAACGCCCGTGACCGCAGGAGCGACCACGCGGGCGCGGCGAGGGTGTCCTGGCTTTCGAGGAAACCGGCCACCCGCTCGGTCTGCTCGGCGAGGCCGCGGGCCGAACGTGCCGACACGACCACGGGCAGGACGCCAGGATCAGCCACGACCGGGGAGGCCGCCGCTATGGGTGCTTCCTCCAGCACCAGGTGCGCGTTGGTCCCGCTCACCCCGAACGACGACACCCCGGCCCGGCGCGGCCGGTCCCCGCGCGGCCAGTCCTCGGCCGCGGTCAGCAGCCGGACCGCCCCGGCGCTCCAGTCGATCTGGGTGGACGGGTGCGTGGCGTGCAGTGTCGGCGGCAGGACGTCGTGGCGCAGGGCCAGGACCATCTTGACGACCCCGGCGACGCCGGCCGCGGCCTGCGCGTGCCCGATGTTGGACTTCAGCGAACCCAGCCACAGCGGCGCCTCGCGGCCCTGACCGTAGGCCGCTTGGAGGGCGTGGACTTCGATCGGGTCACCCAGTGTGGTGCCCGTGCCGTGCGCCTCGACGACGTCCACTTCGGACGGTGCCACTCCGGCGTTGGCCAGTGCCTGCCGGATCACCGCCTGCTGCGCGGGTCCGTTCGGGGCGGTCAGGCCGTTCGACGCGCCGTCCTGGTTGACCGCGCTGCCCTTGACGACGGCCAGGACCTCCCGGCCGTCGCGCACGGCGTCCGAGAGGCGCTGGAGCACCAGGACCCCGACGCCCTCACCCCAGCCCGTGCCGTCGGCTCCGTCCGAAAAGGACTTGCACCGGCCGTCGGCCGCGAGCCCGCCCTGGCGGGCGAACTCGGTGAACGCCGCCGGGGTCGCCATCACCGTCGCGCCCCCGGCGAGCGCCATCGAGCACTCCCCGGACCGCAGCGACTGCGCCGCGAGGTGCATCGCCACCAGCGACGACGAACACGCGGTGTCCACGGTGACGGCCGGGCCGCGCACCCCGAGCACGTACGAGACGCGACCCGAGATGATGCTCGCCGACGACCCCGTCATGGCGAACCCGGCGGCTTCGTCGGCAAAACCCTGGCCCTGCATCCCGTAGCCGAGGGCGGAGGCGCCGAAGAACACGCCGACGTCCTGCCCGCGCAACGACGTCGGGGCGATCCCGCCGCGTTCCAGCGCTTCCCACGACGTCTGGAGCAGGAGCCGCTGCTGCGGGTCCATCGCGGCGGCTTCGCGGGGCGAGATGCCGAAGAACGCGGGGTCGAAGCGGCCCGCGTCGTGCAGGAACCCGCCGAAGCGGGCGACGCCGTCGAGGCCGGTGGTGTCCCAGCCGCGGTCGGCGGGGAACGGCGAGATCGTGTCGACCCCGCCGGAAACGACGTCCCACAGGGCTTCCGGACCGTCCACCCCGCCCGGCAGCCGCAGCCCGACGCCGACGATCACCACCGGGTCGTCAGTCGTGGCGGCCGTCGCGACGGCGGCCGTCACCGCGATCGGCGCGAGGGCGCCGGCGAGGTACTCGGCGAGTGCCTGCGGGTCGGGGTGGTCGAAGACCACAGTGGACGACAGGGCCGTCCCGGTGAGGTCCGCGAGCCTGTTGCGGAGCTCGAGCGCGGTGAGGGAGTCGAACCCCGCGTCGCGGAAGGCCTGGGTGGCGGTGACGCCGTCGCCACCGCCGAGGACGACGGCGGCTTCGGCGCGGACGAGGCTGGTGAGCTGCGCGATCCGGTCGGCGGGCCCGGCCGCGGCCAGGCGGCTCAGCAGGCCGCTCCCGGCGGTGGCGGCGGCCCGCCGGACCGGCCCGGTGAGTTCGCTGAGCAACGGCGGGACGCCGTGGTCGCGCGCCCGGTCCCGCAGGACCGCCACGTCGAGGACCATCGGCACGAGGGCCGGCCGGGCCGACGTCAGCGCGATGCGGAGGAGGGCGAGACCCCGCGCGGGGTCGAGGGCGCCGAAGCCGGCGCGGGCCATCCGCTGGGCGTCGGCGGCGCTGGAGATCTGTCCGTCGCCGGCCCAGAGGCCCCAGGCCAGGGCGACGGCGGCTTGGCCGGCGGCGCGACGGCGCGCCGCGAGACCGTCGAGGAAAGCGTTTGCGGCGGCGTAGTTGCCCTGCCCGGCGCCGCCGAGCACCCCGGCGGCGGACGAGAAGAGCACGAACGCGGCGAGGCCGGCCTCGCGCGTGAGGTCGTCCAGGTGGACGGCGGAGTCGACCTTGGGGCGCAGGACGGTGTCGAGGCGCGCGGGGTCGAGCGTGCCGAGGAGGCCGTCGTCGATCACCCCGGCCGTGTGCACGACGGCGGTGAGCGGCGCCCCCGCCGGCACCCGGGCGAGCAGGTCGCGCACCTGGTCGCGGTCGGCCGTGTCGCAGGCGACGACGTCGACCCGCGCACCGGCGGCTTCGAGACGTCCGGCCAGGTCGGCGGCCCCGTCGGCGGCGGGTCCGCGGCGGGAGGCGAGCAGGAGGCCGCGCACGCCCAGCTCCCGCACGAGGAACTCCGCGACGGCGGAGCCGAGCATGCCGGTGCCGCCGGTGACGAGGACCGTGCCGGCCGGGTCGAGCGGGCGCGCGCCGGGGTCCGGGGCGCCGGTCTCACGGACGAGCCGGGGCACCCGGATCTCGCCGTCGGCGACCCGGCACTCGTCCTCGCCGGCGGACACCAGCGTCGCGGCCAGGGCGGCCAAGTCGGTGTCACCGGGGACGTCCGCCAGCAGGACGCGGCCCGGGTGCTCGGTCCGGGCGGTGCGGACGAGACCCCCGACCGCCGTCGCGACGGGGTCGGCGGCGTCGCGGATCACGACCAGCAACCGGCTGTCCCGCCAGGCCGGGTCCGCGAGGAAGGCCTGCAGCGTCGCCAGCACTCCGGCGAGGACCTCGCGCACCCGAGCGGTCTCCTCGCCCGTCCCCGGGGCGACTCGCAGGACCACAGTGGACGGTGCCTCGACGGCCTGGGCGAGGCCGGCCGCACCGTCGATGACCAGGGCCTCGCCGGAACCACCGGAGACGACGTCGGGCAGGGGCCGCCACTCGACCGCGAACAGCGCGTCCCCGGCGCCGTCGTGTGCCAGGGGCACCGTCCCGGTCGTCACCGATTCCGCCGACAGGATCGGCGCCCCGGCCGTGTCCTGCAAGGTCAGGGCCCAGCCGCCGGGGACCGGGGTCAGCCGGGCCCGGACGGACCCGGCGTTGCCCGCGCTCAGCGTCACCCCGGCCCAGGCCGCGGGCTGCTCCCCCGTCACCGCCAGCGCCGCGGTGAGCAGCGCCGGGTGGATCGCGAACGTCGTGGGGTCCACTTCGGACGGTAGTTCGACTTCGGCGTAGATGTCCTCGCCGCGGCGCAGCAGGCCGTCGGCGGTTCGCGTCGCTCCCGGCGGCGGCCAAGCGAAAGACGGCGGCACCGGGGCCGCGGTCGTCAGGGTCCCGGTCGCGCAGCGCACCCACGCACCACCGCCGTCGGGACGCGCGTGGACTTCGACCCGTCGTGCACCGGACTCCGCCGGGCCGGCCACGACCTGCACCCGCACCGGCGTCCCCGGGGTGAGCGCGAACCGTCGTTCGGCCGTCAGCTCGCGCACGACCGGTGAACCCACCCGGTCACCGGCCTGGATCGCCAGCTCCAGCCAGGCTTCGGCGCCCGCTTCCGGCAGCACGTCGGACGACAGCCGGCCGGTGAGGGTCACCGCGCCGGTCGCCGGGTCCTCCACCGCCGCGCCGAGCACCGGGTGCGCCACGGCGTCGAGGCCGAGGCCGGCCGCGTCGGCCACCGCGCTGCCGGGCGTCAGCCAGAACCGGTCCTGGCGGAACACCGTGGTCGGCAGCGACACACGGGCGGGCGCCGCGGGCAGCAGCGGGTCCCACGCCACTTCGGCGCCGCAGGCGAACGCCGTCGCCAGCGCGGCGCGGAAGACGTCCGGCTCGGGACGTCCGCGGCGGCCCAGCGGCACCGTCGCGGGCGCGCCGTCGGGGACCATCGCCGTCAGCGCGGCGTCCGGGCCGACCTCGAGCAGCACGGCCGGCGTGGTCGCCAGCACCGTCGTCACGGCGTCCGCGAACCGCACCGGACGCCGGACCTGGTCGACCCAGTACTGCGCCGAGCGGATCTCGGCACCGGCCACCGCACCGGACACAGTGGACACCAGCGGGACGGACGGCTCGCGGTAGGTCACGCGCGCGGCCACCGCGGCGAAGGGCGCCAACACGGGCTCGACCAGTCCGGAGTGGAACGCCTGCGAGACGGTCAGCCGCTTCGTCCGGTACGGCAGCCGCTCCGCCGCGGCTTCGATCGCCTCGGCGGTCCCCGACAGCACCACGGACTCCGGCCCGTTGACCGCCGCCAGCCACACGCCGTCGCCGAGCACCGGCTCGACGTCTGCTTCGGACGCCGCCACCGCCACCATCGCCCCGCCCGGCGGCAGCTCCTGCATCAACCGACCGCGCGCGGCGACCAGCATCGCCGCGTCGTCGAGGGAGAACACGCCCGCCACGTACGCCGCGGTGATCTCGCCGAGGGAGTGTCCCGCGACGACCTTCGGCCGTACTCCGAACGACTCCAGCAACCGGACCATCGCGACCTCGACCGCGAACAGCCCCGCCTGCGTATAGACCGTCTCGTGCACCGCGTCCGACGCGATCGCCTCGCGCAGCGGCCGGTCCAGGTGCCGGTCGAACGCCGCGCAGACCTCGTCGAACGCCGTCGCGAACACCGGGAACTCCGCGGCCAGCTCCGCACCCATCCTGGGCCGCTGCGCACCCTGCCCGGTGAAGAGGAACGCCACACCGTCGTCGTCCGGTGCCGGTCCGCGGCTGGTCACCTCGCGCAGCCGCGCGACCGCCTGCTCGGGGTCCTCGGCCCACACGACCGCCCGGTGCTCCCACAGCGCCCGCGACCGCACCAGTGCCGCCGCCACCGCGCCGAGATCCACCTCCGGGTCCAGGGCGTCGGCCAGCCGGGCGGCCTGGTCGGCCAGGCCCGCCGCCGACCGCGCGGACACGACCAGCGGCACGATCCCGGACGACGCACCGGGCGACGGCTCGTCCTCGGCAGCTTGCTCGACGATGACGTGCGCGTTGGTCCCGGACACCCCGAACGACGACACCCCGGCCCGGCGCGGCCGGCCGGTTTCCGGCCACGACCGCGCTTCGGTCAGCAGCCGCACCGCGCCGCCGGCCCAGTCGACGCGGGACGACGGTTCCGTCACGTGCAGGGTGCGCGGCAGCACGCCGTGCCGCATCGCGAGGATCATCTTGACGACCCCGGACACGCCGGCCGCGGCCTGCGTGTGCCCGACGTTCGACTTCAGCGAGCCGAGCCACAGCGGCGTTTCCCGGCCCTGGCCGTAGGTCGCCAGCAGCGCCTGGACCTCGATCGGATCGCCCAGGGTCGTCCCGGTGCCGTGGCCTTCGACGGCGTCCACATCGGACGGTTCCAGGCCCGCACCGGCCAGCGCCTGGCGGATGACCTCCTGCTGGGCCGGGCCGTTCGGTGCGGTGAGCCCGTTCGACGCGCCGTCGGCGTTGACCGCGCTGCCGCGCAGCACCGCCAGCACGTCACGGCCTTCGCGGCGCGCGTCGGAAAGCCGTTGCAGGGCAAGGACCCCGACGCCTTCGCCCCAGCCCGTCCCGTCGGCGGTGTCCGAATAGGACTTGCACCGGCCGTCCGCGGACAGTCCGCGCTGGCGCGAGAACTCGACGAAGATGCTCGGCGTCTCCATCACCGTGGCGCCGCCCGCCAGCGCCACCGAGCACTCGCCGGACCGCAGCGACTGCGCCGCCAGGTGCAGGGCCACCAGCGACGACGAGCACGCCGTGTCCAGCGTCACCGCGGGGCCGCGCAGGCCCAGCACGTAGGCGACCCGGCCGGAAAGAACGCTCGACGACGAGCCGGTCAGCGCGTACCCGGCCGCGTCGCCGGTCGATTCCCGCAGCTGCGCGCCGTAACCCTGGGCGGCCGCGCCGAAGAACACACCGGTCCGGCTGCCCCGCAACGACGTCGGCGCGATGCCCGCGCGTTCGAGGGCCTCCCACGACGTCTGCAGCAGCAGCCGCTGCTGCGGGTCCATGGAAAGCGCTTCACGCGGCGAGATCCCGAAGAACGCCGGGTCGAACCGGGTCGCGTCGGCCAGGAACCCGCCGGAGCGGGTGTACGACTTGCCGGGGACGTCCGGATCCGGGTCGTAGACGGCCTCGACGTCCCAGCCGCGGTCGGCCGGGAACCCCGAGACGGCGTCGACCTCGTCCGCGAGCAGGCGCCACAGCGCTTCCGGGCTCGTGACGCCGCCCGGCAGCCGGACGCCGATGCCGACCACCGCGATGGGCTCGGCCTTCGCGGCCCGCAGCTCGTCGAGCTCGGCGCGGGCCTGGCGCAGCTCGGCCACGGTCCGCTTGAAGTAGTCGAGAACCTTGTCGTCAACGTCCACGGGTCACACTCGGGTTTCCGTTTCGGGGGCCGGCCGCGGTCATGACGGGCCGAGTTCGCGGTCGAGGAAGTCGAACAGGCCGTCGGCGGTGACGGCGTCCAGGTCGTCCGCCGCCGGTGGCTGCGGGGCCGGCACGGGCACCGGTTCCAGGAGCCGGCGCAGTTTCGCGGTGATCCGGTCGTCGAGCGCGGCCGGGTCGAGCGCGTCCAGCACCGAGTCCAGGGCGGCCAGGAGATCGCCGGCCGGGGCGGCCAGCAGCTCCTCGAGCCGCTCGGCGAGGGCCCGCGCGGTGGGGTGGTCGAACACGACGGTCGCGGGCAGGGCCACGCCCGTCGCCGTGGTCAGGCGCCGGCGCAGCTCGACCGCGGTCAGCGAGTCGAACCCGGCCTCGCGGAACGGCTTCGCCGGGCCCGGGTCGGTGCCCAGCACCGCGGCGGCCTCGGCCCGGACCAGCTCGGTGAGCGCCGTGCGCCGGCCCGCCGGGTCCAGGGGCCGCAGCCGTTCCCGCAGCGCTTGCGACGCGGAGTCGTCCACTGTGGACTCTTCGGCTCCGGTGCCGGAGAGCCCGGCCAGCAGCGGGCTCGGCCGGGACGCGGTGAACAGCGACCCGAACCGGGCCCAGTCCATCGCGGTGACGACGGCGGTGGGCCGTCCGGTCCGCAGCGCCGCGCTCAGCGCCGTCAGCGCGGCGCCAGGATCCATTGTGGACAAACTCTGGCGCTCGAGCTGCCGCCGTGTCTCGCCGGTCAGCGCCTCGGTGGCCCAGGTGCCCCAGGCGACCGACAGGGCCGGGCGGCCCTGGGCGTGGCGGCGCTCGGCGAGTGCGTCGAGGAACCCGGCCGCCGCGGCGTGGGCCCCGCGCCGGGCGGCGCCCCAGATCCCGGCGGCGGCGGAGAACAGCACGAACGCGTCCAGCGGCCGGTCGGCCAGGAGGTCGTCGAGGTGGACGGCGCCGGTCACCTTGGCGGCGAGCGCGTCGGCCAGGCTCGCCGGGGTCAGGTCGTCGATCCCGGCCGGCCCGGCCGGGACGCCGGCGGCGTGCAGCACGGCGTCGGGCGGGTACTCGGCCAGCACCCGGGCGAGCGCGGCCCGGTCGGTGACGTCGCACGCCACCGCCGTCACCCGGCACCCCGGCAGGTCCGCCGGCTCGCCGCCCCGGCGGCTGAGCAGCACGACGTGGTCGGCACCGGCGTCGGCCAGCCAGCGCGTGAGGTGCGGGGCGAGGGCACCGCCACCGCCGGTGACCAGCACCGTTCCGCGCGGGGTCCAGCCGTCCCCGGCCGCCGGCGCGTCATCGGGTACCAGGCGCCGGCCGAAGATACCGTCCGCGCGGACGGCGACCTGGTCCTCGGTCCCGTCCAGCACGCCCGGCAGCCGGTCGGCCGCGTCGGGACCGGACAGGTCCACGAGACCACCCCAGCGGCCCGGGTGTTCCAGCGCGGCGGTCCGGCCGAGGGCCTGGACCTGGGCCGCGTCCGGGGTGGCCGTGGCTCCTTCGGTGACCACCCAGACCGGGGCCGGGACCGCCGCGGCGAGGGCCGCCTGCAGCCCGGGCAGCGCGGTGACGGCGTCGGCGGTGCCGGTGACCAGGATCAGGCCGTCAAGGGGGCCGGCGTCGTCGACGAGCCGGGTCGCCGCCTCCCGGTCGGCGCTCCAGGGGATCGTGACGACGTCCGCGCCCCGCGCCCGCAGCGCTGCGGCGACGCCGAGGTCATCGGCGGCCGCGGCCACCAGCCAGCGGCGGCCCGCGATCTGCGTTCCGTTGTCCGGCAACGCTTCCCACTCGACGCGGTAACGCAGCGAGCCGGGCCCGCGTGTCAGTGTCGGCTCCGGCTCCAGCCAGTAGCGCTTCTCCTGGAACGCCGTCGTCGGCACGGGCACAGTCCGCCGGGTGGCGGGCGGGAACAGCGGGGTCCAGTCGACGTCGGCGCCGTGCACGAACAGTGCGGCCAGCGCGGCGAGGGCGGTGGCGGGTTCCGGCCGGTCACGCCGGGTCAGCGCGACCGCGGTGAGCGTCTCGGGCGCCATCGCGGTCAGCACGCCGTCCGGCCCGACCTCCAGCACGGCCGCCACCGCGTGGCCGGCGATCGCGTCGAGCGCGTCGGCGAACCGGACGGGACTGCGGACCTGGTCCACCCAGTACCGCGCGGACGTCACGTCGCCGGCGATCACCGGCACCGCCGGCTCGTGGTACTCGACGCGGCCCGTCACCTGCGCGAACTCGGCCAGCATCGGCTCCACCAGTCCCGAGTGGAACGCGTGGCCCACCGGCAGCGGGGTCGTCTTGACCGGCAGGGACGCCGCGGCGGCGTGCACCGCGGCCGCGTCGCCGGACAGCACGACCGAGCGCGGCCCGTTGACGGCGGCGAGCCAGACCCCGTCGCCCAGTACGGAGTGGACGTCCACTTCGGACGCTTCGACGGCGACCATCGCCCCGCCGGGCGGCAGCTCCTGCATCAGCCGGCCGCGGTGGGCGACCAGCATCACGGCGTCCGGCAGCGAGAACACACCCGCGACGTACGCCGCGGTGAGCTCCCCCAGCGAATGCCCCGCCACGACCTTCGGCCGCACCCCGAACGACTCCAGCAACCGCACCATCGCGACCTCGACCGCGAACAACCCCGCCTGCGTGTACACCGTCTCGTGCACCGCGTCCGAGGCGATCGCCTCGCGCAACGGCTTGTCCAGGTACCGGTCGAACTCCGCGCACACCTCGTCGAACGCGTCCGCGTACGCGGGGAACGCCTGGTACAGCTCCTGCCCCATCCCGGCCCGCTGCGCGCCCTGCCCGGTGAAGACGAACGCGACGCCGTCGCGCGCCGGGTCGGCCTCACCGCGCACAGGCCCGCGCCGCAAGCCGTCGACCGCCTGGTCCCGGTCGCCGGCGAGGACGACCGCGCGGTGCTCCCACACCGCCCGGGACCGCAGCAGCGACCACGCGGGCGCCGTCAGGCTGTCCTGACCATCCAAATAGGACGCCACGCGCTCGGCCTGCGCGGTCAGTCCGGCGGCCGAGCGGGCCGACACGACGACCGGGACCACGCCCGGGGACTCGGCCGGCGCGACCGCCTCGGTCACCGGGGGCTCTTCCAGCACGAGGTGGGCGTTGGTGCCGCTCACCCCGAACGACGACACACCCGCGCGGCGCGGGCGGCCCGGCCGCGGCCACGGTTCGGCCTCCGTCAGCACCCGCACGTTCCCCGCCGTCCAGTCCACCCGGGACGACGGCTCGCCCGCGTGCAGTGACTTCGGCAGCTCGCCGTGGCGCATCGCCATGATCATCTTGACGACCCCCGCGACGCCCGCCGCGGCCTGGGTGTGCCCGATGTTGGACTTCAGGGAGCCCAGCCACAGCGGCGTGTCCCGGTCCTGGCCGTACGTCGCCAGCAGCGCCTGCGCCTCGATCGGATCACCCAGGGTCGTGCCGGTGCCGTGCGCCTCGACGACGTCCACTTCGGACGGTGTCACTCCGGCGTTGGCCAGCGCCTGCCGGATCACCGCCTGCTGCGCCGGACCACTCGGCGCGGTGAGCCCGTTCGACGCACCGTCCTGGTTGACCGCCGTCCCCCGCACGACCGCCAGCACCTCACGGCCGTCGCGGACCGCGTCGGACAGCCGTTGCAGCACCACGACTCCCGCGCCTTCGGCCCAGGACGTCCCGTCCGCGTCGTCGGCGAAGGACTTGCACCGGCCGTCGGCGGCGAGACCGCCCTGCCGGGCGAACTCGGTGAACGCGGCCGGCGTCGCCATGACCGTGACCCCGCCGGCCAGCGCCAGCGAGCACTCCCCCGTCCGCAGCGACTGCGCGGCCAGGTGGATCGCGACCAGCGACGACGAACACGCCGTGTCGACCGTCACCGCGGGACCCCGCGCACCGAGCACATAGGACACCCGGCCCGACAGCACGCTCGACGACGAGCCGGTCAGGCCGAAGCCGTCGGTGTCCGTGCCGGGACCGTACTGCTGGGCCGACGCCCCGACGAACACCCCGACGGGCTCGCCGCGCAGCGACGTCGGCGCGATGCCGGACCGTTCGAGGGCTTCCCACGACGTCCGCAGGACGAGCCGCTGCTGCGGGTCCATGGCCAGGGCTTCGCGGGGCGAGATCCCGAAGAACTCCGGGTCGAACAGGCCCGCGTCGTGCACGAACCCGCCGGCGCCACCCGGGCTCCAGCCGCGGTCGGCCGGGAAGGGCGAGATCGCGTCGACCCCACCGGAAACCAGGTCCCACAAAGCTTCCGGACTGTCCACAGCGCCCGGCAGGCGCAGCCCGATGCCGACGACGACGATCGGGTCGTCACCGGCCGCGGTGGGCGCGGTCACCGTCGCGGCCGCCGTCGCGCCGGTCAGCTCACCGTGCAGGTGGGCCGCGAGGGCCGCGGGGTCGGGGTGGTCGAAGACGGTCGTCGCGGGCAGCGCGAGGCCGGTGCGGGCGGCGAGGACGTCCCGCAGTTCGACGGCGGTCAGCGAGTCGAACCCGGCGTCGCGGAACGCCTGCCGGGCCGCGACGCCGGCCCCGCCGAGCACCGCGCGTGCCTCGGTGCGGACCAGATCGGTCAGGGTGGCCAGGTCGGTGCCGGCGAGCCGGGCGGGGCCGGTGACCGGCGCCGGCTCGGCGAAGGCGGTGAGGAGGGGGCTCGGGCGGGCCGCGGTGAAGACCGGGGCGAACCGCGGCCAGTCGACCGACGCCACGACCGCCGTCGGCGCGCCCGTCCGCAATACCGCGCGCAACGCTGTCAAGGCCGAAGCCGGGGCCATCGGAGCGACGGCCCCGCGGGCCAGCCGGGCGCGGGCGCCGTCCTCGGTGCTCATGCCGGCGCTGTCCCAGGGACCCCAGGCGATCGAGACCGCGGTGCGGCCGCGGGCCCGGCGGGTCTCGGCGAGGGCGTCCAGGGTGCTGTTGGCCGCCGCGTAGGCGCCCTGACCGGCGGCGCCCCAGGTCGCGGCGACCGAGGAGAACAGCACGAACGCGTCCAGCGGGCGGTCGCCCAGCAGCTCGTCGAGCAGCAGCGCGCCCTCCGCCTTCGCCGCGAGGACCCGCTCGAAGCCCGCCGGGTCGGCGTCCTCGACCGCCACGGCGCCACCGGACACCCCGGCGGCGTGGACGACGGCGTCCGGCGGGTACTCGGCCAGGACGGCGGTCAGCGCGTCGCGGTCGGTGACGTCCGCCGCGACGATCTCGAACTCACCGGTGAGGGCCAGCGGGGCGTCCGGGCCCTGGCGGCTCACCAGGACGACGCGCTCGGCGCCGCGCTCCGCGAGGTCGCGGGCCAGGTGCGCGGCCAGCCCGCCGGTGCCGCCGGTGATCAGGACGGTGCCGCGCGGTGTCCACTCCGGACCGCCCGCGCTGGTCCCGGCCCGGACGAGCCGGCGGCCGAAGACCCCGGACGGCCGGATCGCGACCTGGTCCTCGTCGCCGGCGAGGACGTCGAGCACGCGGCGGACGGCGGTGTCGTCGAGGACGGCGGGCAGGTCGAGCAGGCCGCCCCAGCGGCCGGGGTGCTCCAGTGCGACGGTCCGGCCGAGCCCCCACGCCTGGGCGGCGCGCGGATCGGCGGGCGCGTCCCCGCCGCCGACGCCGACCGCGCCGCGGGTGGCGACCCACAGCCGGGCGGACGTCGTGGCCAGCAGGTCCTGCACCCGCGGCAGCAGGGTGCCGGCGCGGCCGTCGGAGAGCAGGAGGACGTGGTCGGCGGGCTCGGCGAGCACGCCGCGGTCGCGCAGAGCGGCGGTGACGGTGCCGTCATCACCCAAGACCGACCAGCGACCGGTGAGGGACGCCTCGGACCGCGGCAGCCGCTGCCAGGTGACCTGGTAACGCCAGTCGTCGACGGCGGATTCTTCCTGCCGCTTGCGGCGCCAGCGCACGAGGTCCGGCAGGACGGCGGCGAGCGACTCCGGGGCCGCGGCGGGGAGCACGTCGCCGAGCGCGGTCAGGTCCTCCCGCTCGATCGCCTGCCAGAAGGCGGCGTCGCCGGGGTCGGCGATCGCCGGGCCGGGCCGCAGCCAGAAGTGCTGCTCCTGGAACGCGGTGGTGGGCAACGGAACCACGTGCCGGGTGGCGGGCGGGAAGAGCGGCGTCCAGTCGACGTCGGCGCCGCGGGTGAAGAGGGTGGCCAGCGCGGCCGTGAGGGTGGCGCGTTCCGGCCGGTCGCGGCGGGTGAGCGCGACGACGTCGGCCGGCGACGGCACGGGCAGCGACCGGATCAGCGCCGTCAGGACGCCGCCCGGGCCGAGTTCCACCACGGTGCCCGGGGCGTGCGCCAGGAGCGTCCCGGCCGCCGCCGCGAAGCGCACCGGACGGCGGATCTGGTCCACCCAGTACCCGGCCGTGCCGACGTCGGCCTGCTCCCCGGTCACCGTCGAGATCAGCGGCAGCACCGGCTCGTGGAACTCCACCTCCGCGAGTTCCGCCGCGAACTCCGCGAGCACCGGGGCCATCAGTCCACTGTGGAACGCGTGCCCCACCGGCAGCACCGACGTCTCGAACCCGCGGGCCGCCAGTTCCGCGGCCGCCGCGTCGAGCGCCTCCTGCGCGCCCGACAGCACAACCGACGCGGGCCCGTTGACCGCGGCCAGCCAGACGCCGTCGCCGAGCAGGGGCTCGACGTCCGCTTCGGACGACGTCACCGCGAGCATCGCCCCGCCCGGCGGCAGGGCCTGCATCAGCCGGCCGCGCGCGGCCACCAAGCGGGCCGCATCCGGGAGCGTGAACACGCCCGCCAGGTGCGCCGCCGACAGCTCGCCCAGCGAGTGCCCCGCCACCACCCTCGGACGGACCCCGAACGACTCCAGCAGCCGGGCCATCGCGACCTCGACCGCGAACAGCCCCGCTTGCGCGTACACCGTCTCGTGCACGAGGTTCGACGCCAGCGCGTCGCGCACCGGCCGGTCGACGTGCCCGGCCAGCCGGCGGTCCAGCTCCGCGCACACCGCGTCGAACGCCTCCGTGTACGCCGGGAACTGCGCGTACAGCTCGGCGCCCATGCCCGGCCGCTGGGATCCCTGGCCGGCGAACACGAACGCCACGCCGCTCGCCGGGTCGGCCGGGCCGCGGCTGTCCACGGCTCGCAACGCCGCGATCACGTCGTCGCGGCTGTCGCCCGTCACCACGGCCCGGTGTTCCCAGACCGCCCGGGACCGCACCAGTGACCAGGCCACCTCCGGCAAGGCCGCGCCCTCGGCCAGGGCGGCCGCGAGGCGACCGGCCTGCGCCGTCAATCCCTCCGCCGAGCGGGCCGAGACGATCAGCGGGACGACGACGTCCGGTGCCGGCTCCCGGTCGTCGGCCGCCGGGGCCTGTTCGAGCACGAGGTGCGCGTTGGTGCCGCTGACCCCGAACGACGACACGCCGGCGCGGCGCGGGCGGTCACCGGCCGGCCAGGCGTGCGGTTCGGCCAGCAGCCGGATCGTGCCGGCCGACCAGTCCACGCGGGACGACGGCGTCCCGGCGTGCAGGGTGCGCGGCAGCTCGCCGTGCCGCAGGGCCAGGACCATCTTGATCACCCCGGCGACGCCCGCCGCGGCCTGCGCGTGCCCGATGTTGGACTTCAGCGACCCCAGCAGCAGCGGCCGGTCCGGATCGCGTTCGGTCCCGTAGACGGCCTGGAGCGCCTGGACTTCGATCGGATCACCCAGGGTCGTGCCCGTGCCGTGGGCCTCGACGGCGTCCACTTCGGACGGTGCGACCCCGGCGTTGGCCAGCGCCCGCCGGATCACCGCCTGCTGCGCCGGGCCGTTCGGGGCGGTCAGGCCGTTCGACGCACCGTCCTGGTTGACCGCCGTGCCGCGCACCACGGCCAGCACCTCACGGCCGTCGCGGATCGCGTCGGAAAGCCGTTGCAGGACAAGCACACCGACACCTTCGGCCCAGCCCGTGCCGTCCGCGTCGTCGGCGAACGACCGGCACCGGCCGTCGGTGGACAGGCCGCCCTGGCGGGCGAACTCCACGAACGCGGCCGGGGTCGCCATCACCGTGACCCCGCCGGCGAGCGCGGTCGAGCACTCGCCCGATCGCAGCGACTGCGCCGCGAGGTGGATCGCCACCAGCGACGACGAGCACGCCGTGTCGACGGTGACCGCCGGTCCGCGCGCACCGAGCACATAGGACACCCGGCCCGACAGCACGCTCGAGGACGAGCCGGTGAGCGCGAACCCCGCGGTCTCGGCCGGTGCCTCGTGCACCCGCGTGCCGTAGTCCTGCGCCATGGCCCCGAGGAACACCCCGACGTCGTCGCCCCGCACGGACGTCGGCGCGATGCCCGCCCGTTCGAGGGCCTCCCAGGCGGTCCGCAGGACGAGGCGCTGCTGCGGGTCCATGGCCAGGGCTTCGCGCGGTGAGATGCCGAAGAAGGCGGGATCGAACTGGCCGGCGTCGTGCAGGAAGCCGCCGGCGCGGACGTAGGACGAGCCCGCGCCGACGTCCCAGCCCCGGTCGCCGGGGAACGGCGAGATGGCGTCGACGCCGTCGGACACCAGGTCCCACAACGATTCGGGACTGTCCACTCCGCCCGGGAGCCGGACGCCGATGCCGACGATGGCGATCGGCTCGTCGGTGGCCACCGACGCCGTAGGTGCCGGGGCGGCCTCGGCGCCGAGGAGTGCGTCGCGCAGGTGGGCGGCCAGTTCGGCCGGGGTCGGGTGGTCGAACACGGCCGTCGCGGGCAGGGTGACGCCGGTGGCCGCGGTGATCCGGTTGCGCAGCTCGACCGCCGTCAGCGAGTCGAAGCCGACGTCGCGGAACGCCCGTCCGCCCGCCACCGCGACCCCGCCGCCGAGCACAACGGCCGCTTCCGCGGTGACCAGGTCGGTCAGCGCGGCCAGCCGGGCCGGGCCGTCCAGCCGGCTCAGGCGGGCGGTCCACGTCCCGGCGCGAGCGGTGGTCCGCGCGGTCCGGCGGCCCCGGCCGGCCAGCTCCCGCAGCAGCGGCGGCACGGTCGCGGTGCGCGCCCGGTCGCGGAGCGCGGTGCGGTCCAGGACCATCGGGACCGTCGTGGGGCGCGGCGACGCGAGAGCCGCGTCGAGCAGGCGCAGCCCCTGTTCGGCGGTCAACGCGCCGACGCCGGTGCGGGCCATCCGCGTCGTGTCGGCCGTGCCGAGGTGCGCCGTCAGCCCGCTCGCGTCGGCCCACAGGCCCCAGGCCAGCGACACGGCGGGCCGGCCGGCGGCCCGCCGACTCGCGGCGAGGCCGTCGAGGAACGCGTTGGCCGCCGAGTAGCCGGCCTGCCCGGCGCCGCCGAGCACGCCCGCGGCCGAGGAGAACAGCACGAACGCGGCCAGGTCGTGGCCGCGGGTCAGCTCGTCGAGGTGGGCGGCGGCGTCGGCCTTGGGCCGGAACACCGTGGCCAGCCCGGCCTCGTCCTGGGCGGCGAGGACGCTGTCGGCCAGGGCGCCGGCCGCGTGGACGACCGCGGTCAGCGCAACGCCGTCGAGCAGCGCGCGCAGCTGCTCCCGGTCGCCGACGTCGCAGGCCACGATCCGCGCCCGCGCGCCGGCCGCCCGCAGCTCGCCGGCCAGTTCGGCCGCGCCGTCGGCGTCCGGGCCGCGCCGGGACACCAGCAGCAGGTCTCGGACGCCGTGGCCGGCGACGAGGTGCCGCGCCACCAGCGCGCCCAGCCGGCCGGTGCCGCCGGTGATCAGCACCGTGCCCGCCGGGTCGAGCGAGCGCGGGGTGGTGAGGACGTTCTTGCCGATGTGCCTGCCCTGGGCCATGAAGCGGAACGCCGCCGGCGCCTGCCGGACGTCCCACGGCGTGACCGGGATCGGCCGCAGCACCCCGGACGCGAACAGGCCGAGGACTTCGCGGAGCAGCTCGCCGATGCGGTCCGGACCGGCTTCGTGGAGGTCGTAGGCCTGATAGCCCGCGATACCGGTGCGGATGTCGGTCTTGCCCATCTCGAGGAACCGGCCGCCCTCGGCGAGCAGGCCCAGCGACGCGTCGACGAACTCCCCGGCCAGGGAGTTCAGGACGACGTCGACCTGGCCGAACTTCTCCGCGAACTCCAGGGTCCGCGAGTTCGCGATGTGGTCGTCCGGGATGCCCAGCTCCCGCAGCACACCGTGCTTGCCGGGGCTCGCCGTCGCGTAGACCTCGGCGCCGAAGTGCCGCGCCAGCTGGACCGCGGCCATGCCGACGCCACCCGCGGCCGCGTGCACCAGCACCTTCTCGCCCGGGCGGAGGCCCGCCAGATCGGCGAGGCCGTAGAACGCCGTGAGGAACACGACCGGGATCGACGCCGCCTGCTCGAACGACCAGCCGTCCGGCATCGGCGCCAGCGTCCGCGCGTCCGCCGCCACGACCTGTTGGAACGCGCGGGTGACCAGCCCGAGGACCCGGTCGCCCACCGCGAACCCGGTGACACCGGGACCGACCTCGACGACCACCCCGGCGCCCTCACCGGCGACGCTCTGGAGACTCAGCCGCACGCCGAGCCCGGCGAGCACGTCACGGAAGTTGATCCCGGCCGCGCGGACCGCCACCCGGACCTGGCCCGGTTCCAGTGGGTCCATTTCGGACGGTTCCAGTGTGAGATCGTCGAACGTGTCGCCGGACCGCAGGATCCACGGCGCGGCACCGTCCGAAAGAGACAGTCCGTCTTGAGCGGGCCGGACGAGCCGCGGGACCAGAACGCGCCCGTCGCGGACGGCGCACTGGTCTTCGCCGCGGGCGGCGAGCGCCCCCGGAAGACCGCCGGGCAGCTCGCCGTCGACGAGCAGGAGCCGGTCCGGGTGTTCGGTCTGCGCGGACCGCACGAGCCCCCACACGGCGGCGGCCACCGGGTCGACGGGCTCGGGGTGGCCGGTCGACACGGCGTGGCGGGTGTGCACGACGAGCCGCGTCCCCGGCCCGGCGACGAACTCCTGGACCCGGCGCAGCACTCCGGCAACGACGGCGTGGAGGTCGCCCGTGTCCACGTGCAGGACTTCGGCGTCGCTCGGGTCGACGTCGGTGCCCGGCGGCAGCTCGGTCCACTCGACGGCGAACAGCGCTTCCCCGCCGGTTCCCACCGCGGCGAGCTGGTCCGGGCGGACGGGCCGGGTCGCCAGCGCGGCGACGGACAGGACGGGCGCGCCGGTCTCGTCGGCCAGCTCGACCGCGGTGCCGCCGGGTGCCGGGTGCAGCCGCACCCGGGCCGCGGTCGCACCCGTCGCGTGCAGCGTGACGCCGGTCCACGCGAACGGCAGCTCGACGCCGTCGCCCGCGGCCGGGATCAGCGGGTGCAGGGCGGCGTCGACCAGGGCCGGGTGGATCACGAAGCCCGTCGCGTCGACGCCGCCGGGCAGCGTGACCTCGGCGAACACGTCCTCGTCGCGCCGCCACACGCGGGTGACGCCCCGGAACGCCGGGCCGTACTCGTACCCGCGGGCGGCCAGGACGTCGTAGAACCCGGCGAGGTCCGTTTCCACCGCGCCCGGCGGCGGCCAGGTCGACAAGTCCACAGTGGACTTCGTCGGGTCGTCGGCAGCGAGGACGCCTTCGGCGTTCCGGACCCAGCCACCGTCCACACGGGAGTAGAGGCTCACGGACCGGCCGTCGCCGTCGGGTGCCCCCACCACGACCTGCACCGGGACGGCCCCGGTTTCGGGCAGGACCAGAGGCGTCTCGACGACGAGTTCCCGCAGCACGGGCGTGCCCGCCCGGTCCCCGGCGCGGATGGCGAGCTCGACCAGTGCCGCGCCCGGCACCAGGACGGTCCCGGACACGGCGTGGTCGCTCAGCCACGGGTGCGTCTCGCGGGAGATCCGGCCGGTGAACACGATCCCGCCGGACGCGGCGTCCTCGACGGCCGCGCCCAGCACGGGGTGGCCGACGGCCTCCTGCCCGACGCCGGCCGGGTCCGCGGTGGCCGGTCCGGCCCGCAGCCAGTAGTGCTCGCCCAGGAACGCCGTGGTCGGCAGCGCGACCGGCTCGGCTTCCGGCAGGAACGCCGTCCAGCCGACGTCGACGCCGCGGGTGAACAGCTCGGCCGCGGTCCGCAGCAGCCGGTCCCGTTCGGGCTGGTCGCGGCGCAGGCTGCCGCACACGAGCACCGCCGGATCGTCCACAGTGGCCTGGATGCTCGTGGTCAAGACCGGGTGCGAACTCGTTTCGAGGAACACGCGGTGGCCGCCACTGGTCAGCGTGCGGATCGCGTCGGCGAACCCGACCGTCGCACGGAGGTTGCGGTACCAGTAGCCGGAGTCGAGCGTCTCGACCCAGTTCTGGTCCGCTGTGGAGAACCACGGCACCGACGGCGCCGCGGTGCGCACGTCGGCCAGCGCGGTGGTCAGCTCGGCCTCGATCGCCTCGACCCGCGCGGTGTGCGAGGCGTAGTCCACCGGGATCCGGCGCACCTGCACGTCCTGCTCACGGTAGAACGCCTCGGCGTCGTCGAGCGCGGCACTCTCGCCCGCGAGGACGACGGCGTGCGGGGAGTTGACGGCGGCGGTTTCGACGCCGGGCCACCGGGCGAGGTCGGCCCGGGCGCGGTCCGCGCCGACGCCGACCGAGAGCATCCCGCCGGAGCCGGCGAGGCCGGTGGCGATCGCGCGGCTGCGCACCGCGACCACGCGCGCGGCGTCGGCCAGGGTCAGGGCGCCCGCGACGCAGGCGGCGGCGATCTCGCCCTGCGAGTGGCCGAGCACGGCGTCGGGCCGCAGCCCTGCCGACTCCCACCACGCCGCCAGCGACACCATCACCGCGAACGACACCGGCTGCACGACGTCGACGGCGTCCAGCGCGGCGGCGCTGTGCACGACGTCGGCGAGCGACCAGTCCACCCACGGCGCGAGGGCCGCTTCGCACTCCGCCATCCGCGCCGCGAACACCGGTTCGGTGCGCCACAGCTCGCGGCCCATCCCGGCCCACTGCGCGCCCTGGCCGGGGAAGACCCAGACGAGCTTGCCCGGCCCGGCCGGGTCGGCGACGCCGGTGACCACGCCGGTCGCGGAGGTCCCCGCGGCCAGCGCGGTGAGGCCCGCGACCGCCGTCTCCCGGTCGCTCGCCGCGACGACGGCGCGGTGCTCCCAGATCGCCCGGGTCCGCACCAGCGCGTTCGCCGTCCCGGCGAGATCGTCAATTTCTCCGGCGAGTCGGGCCGCTTGCGCCGCGAGCCCGGCCGCCGAGCGCGCGGTCACGACCAGCGGCAGCGGACCGGTCACCGGCGCGGGCTCGGCCGGTTCGCGCGCGGGGCCCTGCTCCAGGACGAGGTGGGCGTTGGTGCCGCTGACGCCGAAGGACGACACGGCCGCGCGGCGCGGCCGGTCACCGGCGGGCCACTCGGCGGGCTCGGTGAGCAACCGGACGGCCCCGGCGTTCCAGTCCACTTTGGACGACGGCGTGTCGGCGTGAAGGGTCTTCGGCAGGACGCCGTGACGCATGGCCAGCACCATCTTCACCACGCCCGCGACGCCGGCCGCGGCCTGCGCGTGGCCGATGTTGGACTTCAGCGAACCCAGCCACAACGGCGTTTCCCGGTCCTGGCCGTAGGTCGCGAGCACCGCCTGCGCCTCGATCGGGTCGCCCAGGACCGTCCCGGTGCCGTGCGCCTCGACGGCGTCCACTTCGGACGGTTCGAGGGCCGCGGCGGCGAGGGCCTGCCGGATCACCGCCTGCTGGGCCGGGCCGTTCGGGGCGGTGAGGCCGTTGGAGGCGCCGTCCTGGTTGACCGCGCTGCCCTTGACGACAGCGAGGATCTCCCGGCCGTCGCGGACGGCGTCGGACAGCCGTTGCAACACGAGCACGCCGACACCTTCGGCCCAGCCGGTACCGTCCGCGTCGTCCGAAAAGGACTTGCACCGGCCGTCCGCGGACAGGCCTCGCTGCCGGGAGAACTCGACGAAGACCTCGGGACTGGACAGCACGGTCGCGCCGCCGGCCAGCGCCATCGAGCACTCGCCGGCGCGCAGGGCCTGCGCCGCCAGGTGGATCGCGACCAGCGACGACGAGCACGCGGTGTCCACCGTGACCGCGGGGCCCTGCAGACCGAGCACATAGGACACCCGGCCGGCGGCGACACTGCCCGCCGATCCCGTGCCCCGCAGGCCTTCCAGCTCCGGGTCGGCAGGAGCGCCGACGCCGTAGTCGTGGTACATCAGGCCGGTGAAGACGCCGACGCGCTGTCCCCGCAGGGACGTCGGGGCGATGCCCGCGCGTTCGACGGCTTCCCACGACGTCTGCAACAGCAGCCGCTGCTGCGGATCCATGGCGAGGGCTTCGCGGGGCGAGATGCCGAAGAACCCGGCGTCGAACACGCCCGCGTCGTGCAGGAACCCGCCGGAGCGCGTGTAAGACGTGCCCGCGGCGTCCGGGTCGGGGTCGTAGAGCGCGGCGAGGTCCCAGCCGCGGTCGGCCGGGAAGCCCGCCACCGCGTCGACGCCGCCGTGCACCAGATCCCAGAGCGCTTCGGGGCTGTCGACGCCGCCGGGGAGCCGCAGGCCCATCCCGACGATCGCGATCGGCTCGGCCGACGTGACGGCGGTCTCGGCGGCGGCGGGTGCCAGTCCGAACAGCTCTCCGTGCAGGTGGGCGGCGAGCGCGGCCGGGTTCGGGTGGTCGAAGACGAGCGTCGCGGGCAGGGTGAGCCCGGTCGCGGCGGCCAGCCGGTTGCGCAGGTCGACGGCGGTGAGCGAGTCGAACCCGGCGTCGCGGAACGCCCGGCCCGGCGCGACGTCGAGGCCGCCGAGCACGGCCGAGGCCTCGGCGCACACGAGGTCGTCGAGCGCGGCGCGGCGGGCGGCGGGAGCCAGCCGGGCGAGCCGGTCGGCGAACCCGCCGTCGCGGGCGGCGCGTGCCTGCGGGCGAACCGGCCCGGCGAGGCCGCGCAGCAGCGGCGGCACGGCCGGCAGGCGCCGGAGCGCGGGCAGGTCGAGGGCGATCGGGACGAGCACCGGCCGGTCCGAGGTCAGCGCGCGGTCGAACAGGTCCAGGCCCTGCGCGGTGCCGAGGCCTTCGCGGTTCCGGAGGCCGGCGGTCATGCCACTGGCTTCGGTCCAGAGTCCCCAGGCGAGCGAAACGGCCGGCCGGCCGGCGGCCCGGCGGCGGGTGGCGAGACCGTCGAGGAAGGCGTTGGCGGCGGCGTAGTTCGCTTGACCGGCGTTGCCCAGGACACCGGCAGCGGAGGAGAACAGCACGAAGGCGGCGAGGTCGCGGTCGCGGGTCAGTTCGTCGAGGTGGACGGCGGCGTCGGTCTTGGGCCGGAAGACGGGCTCGAGGCGGCCGCCGTCGAGGGCGGTGACGACGCCGTCGTCGAGCACCCCGGCGGCGTGGACGACGGCGGTGAGATCGGGGATGCCGTCGAGCAGGGCCCGGACCTGGTCGCGGTCCCCGACGTCGCAGGCCTCGATGCGGACGTCGGCGCCGAGCTCCCGCAGTTCGGTGGCGAGGTCGTCCCCGCCACCGCGCCGGGACGCCAGGACGAGGCGGCGGACGCCGTGGCCGGTGACGAGCCGGCGCGCGACGAGCGAGCCGAGCAGTCCGGCGCCGCCGGTGACGAGCGCGGTGCCGCCGGCCGGGAAGGTGTTCGTCCCGGCGGCGGCCCGCTCGAGCCGCGGGACGAGGACGCGTGGTCCGCGCAGGGCGCACTGGGTTTCGTCGCGGGTCGCGAGCGCGGCGAGCACGCCGTGGCCGGGGGCCTCGCCGTCCTGGTCGACGAGCAGGAAGCGGCCGGGGTGTTCGGCCTGGGCGGCCCGCACCAGGCCCCAGACGGCGGCGGCCACCGGATCGGTGCTCTCGCCCGGCTCGGCCGCGACGGCCCCGGAGGTGACCACGGCGAGGCGCGCGGCCTGGTCCGCGCCGGCCAGGACGGCTTGCAGCACGCGCAGCACGCGGGCGACGGTGGTCCGGACGCGCCGGGTCTCGGCTTCGGCGGGATCGGGGTCGACCGGCAGGACGAACCACTGAGCTTCCGCGTCGCCCAGGCCGAGCCACGGCTCGTCGCCCTCGAGAACCCGCACCGCACCGGGTTCCCCCGCGTCCAGGGCCAGCTCCGTCCACGCGAGCGCGAACAGCGCGTCGCTCGCCGACGTCGTCAGCTGGCCCGGCGTGACCGGCCGGGTCGTCAGCGCGCCCACGGACAGCAGCGGCGTGCCCGTCGCGTCCGTCAGCTCGGCCGCCACGCCGCCTTCGGCCGGGCTCAGCGTGACGCGGGCCGCCGTCGCTCCCGTCGCGTGGATCGCCACCCGCGACCACGAGAACGGCAGCCGCACCTCGGTCGTGTCCAGCATCGCCGCGTGCAGCGCCGCGTCCATCAGGGCCGGGTGCAGCGTGTAGCCCGCCACGTCCGTGCCGTCGGGCAGCGCGACCTCCGCGAACACCACGGGACCCCGGCGCCACGCCGCGGTCAGGCCGCGGAACACCGGGCCGTAGCCGTAACCGTGCTCCGCGAGCCGGTCGTAGAACGCCGAGACGTCCACGGCTTCGGCGTCCGCGGGCGGCCACTCGGTCGCCGCGGCAGCCGAGGTCGAAGCCGCCGTCAAGACGCCCGTCGCGTGGCAGGTCCAGGTGCCGTCGCCGC
This sequence comes from Amycolatopsis sp. NBC_01307, assembly GCF_035975215.1. Taxonomy (NCBI): domain Bacteria; kingdom Bacillati; phylum Actinomycetota; class Actinomycetes; order Pseudonocardiales; family Pseudonocardiaceae; genus Amycolatopsis; species Amycolatopsis sp. NBC_01307. Next base: position 4,624,001 of record NZ_CP108403.1, read on the forward strand.
CCCGGGAGTGCACGGTGACCGGCCGCGTGTCGCCGTCCGCCGCGCCGACGGTCACCCGCAGCTCGGCCGACGCCGTCTCCGGCAGCACCATCGGCGCTTCGACGACCAGTTCCCGCACCACCGGCACCCCGAGCCGGTCACCGGCCCGCACCGCCAGCTCCACGAACGTCGTCCCGGGCACCACCACGACACCCGACACAGCGTGGTCCGCCAGCCACGGGTGCGTCCGCAGCGAGACGCGTCCGGTCAGCGCGACGCCACCGGTCACCGGATCGTCCAGGGCGGCCGTCAGCAGCGGGTGCCCCACCCGCTCCAGGTCCGGGCCCCGCTCGGCCGTCAGCCAGTAGCGCTGCTCCTGGAACGCCGTGGTCGGCACCGCGGCGCCCGGCCCGGGCGCCAGCAACGCCGCCGGGTCCAAGGGAACGCCGTGCGCGAACAGCTCCGCCGCCGACCGCAGCAACCGGTCCTGCTCGGGTTCGTCCCGCCGCAGCGTGCCGCACACGACGGCGTCCGCGACGGTCTCCTGCACGCTCGTCGTCAGCACCGGGTGCGAGCTCGTCTCGACGAACACGCGGTGGCCCGCGTCGGCGAGCGCGCGCGTGGCGTCGGCGAACCGGACGGTGCCACGCAGGTTGCGGTACCAGTAGTCCGGCGACAGCGGACCGGTCGTCCACGCGCTGTCCACTGTGGAGTACCACGGGATCACGGGTGCCACGCTGTCCACATCGGACAGTGCGGCGGTCAGCTCGGCCTCGGCGCGGACCACGTGCGCGGTGTGCGACGCGTAGTCCACCGGCACCCGCCGCACCCGGACGTCCTGAGCCCGGTAGGTCTCGGCCAGCTCGTCCAGCGCCGCGGGATCCCCGCCCAGCACGACCGCGTCCGGGGAGTTCACCGCCGCGATCTCGACGCCGTCGGCGAGCCGGATCCGCTCCTCACCCAGTGCGACGGACAGCATCCCGCCGTGGCCGGCCAGCCGCCGCGCGATGATCCGGCTGCGCACCGCGACGACCCGGGCCGCGTCGGTCAGGGACAGCGCGCCGGCGACGCAGGCCGCGGCGATCTCGCCCTGCGAGTGCCCGACGACGGCGTCCGGCCGCAGGCCCAGGGACGCCCACACCGCGGCGAGCGACACCATCACCGCGAACGACACGGGCTGCACGACGTCCACCGCGTCGAGCGCGCCGGCGCCACGGACCACTTCGGACAGTGACCAGTCCACATGGGACGCGAGAGCGGCCTCGCACTCGGCCATCCGGGCGGCGAACACCGGGTTCGACGCCCACAGCTCCCGGCCCATGCCGGCCCACTGCGCGCCCTGGCCGGGGAAGACCCACACCACGGGCCCGGGTTCCGCCGTCCCGCGCAGCACGTTGGGCGACGCGGAACCATCGGCTACAGCGCGCAGTCCGGCTACGGCCTGCTCGTGATCCGCGGCCAGAACCACGGCGCGGTGCTCCCAGTGGGCCCGAGAGTACAACAGGGAACGTCCGGCCGCACCGACGTCGGCAGGCAGCGACTCGGCCAGGCGGGCGGCCTGGTCGGCCAGGCCCGCCGCGGACCGGCCGGTGACGACGAGCGGCACCAACCCCGCGGACGGCTTCGGGCGCACCGGCGCGGGTCCCTGTTCCAGCACGACGTGCGCGTTGGTCCCGGACACCCCGAACGACGAGACTCCGGCCCGCCGCGGCCGGTCGGCCACGTCCCACGGCCGGGCCTCGGTGAGCAGCCGGACCGCACCGGCCGTCCAGTCCACTTCGGACGTCGGTGTGTCGACGTGCAACGTCCGCGGCAGGACGCCGTACCGCATGGCCAGGACCATCTTCAGCACGCCCGCCACCCCGGCCGCGGCCTGGGCGTGCCCGATGTTGGACTTCAACGACCCCAGCCACAACGGCTCCGAGCGGTCCTGGCCGTACGTCGCGAGGAGCGCCTGCGCCTCGATCGGATCGCCCAGCGTCGTCGCCGTCCCGTGCGCTTCCACGGCGTCCACATCGGACGGACGTAGCCCCGCGTTCGCGAGTGCCTGCCGGATCACCGCTTGCTGCGACGGTCCGTTCGGCGCGGTCAGCCCGTTGGACGCGCCGTCCTGGTTGACCGCCGTCCCGCGCACGACGGCCAGCACCTCACGCCCGTCGCGCAGGGCGTCGGACCGGCGCTGCAGCACGAGGACGCCGACCCCTTCGGCCCAGCCGGTGCCCTGGGCGTCGTCGGCGAACGACCGGCACCGGCCGTCCGCGGCGAGGCCGCGCAGCCGGGAGAACTCGACGAAGATGTCCGGGGTCGCCAGCACGGTCGCCCCGCCCGCGAGCGCGAGCGAGCACTCCCCCGACCGCAGCGACTGCGCGGCCAGGTGGAGGGCGACCAGGGACGACGAGCACGCGGTGTCGACCGTGACGGCGGGCCCGCGCGCACCGAGCACATAGGACACCCGGCCGGACAGGACGCTGGCGGAGGACCCGGTCATGACGTAGCCCTCGGTCTCGCCGGAGGCGTCGCGCGCGCTGACCCCGTACGGCTGCGTCGAGGCCCCGAAGAACACCCCCGCGTTCTGCCCGCGCAGGGACGTCGGCGCGATGCCCGCGCGCTCCAGGGCCTCCCAGGACGTCTGGAGCAGCAGCCGCTGCTGCGGGTCCATGGCCAGGGCCTCACGCGGCGAGATCCCGAAGAACGCCGGATCGAACAACGCGGCGTCGTGCAGGAAGCCGCCGTGCCGGGTGTAGGACTTGCCCGCGGCGGCGGGGTCCGGGTCGTAGAGCGCCTCGACGTCCCAGCCGCGGTCGGCCGGGAACTCCGAGATCGCGTCGACCTCACCGGAAACGAGGTCCCACAACGCTTCCGGCGTGGTGACCCCACCCGGGAGCCGGACGCCCATCCCGACGATCACGACCGGATCGTCGTCGTCCGCCGGACCTGCGACGGCCACGGCGGGCGCGGCACGGCCGAGCAGGTCCGCGTGCAGCTGCTCGGCGAGGGCGGCCGGGCTGGGGTGGTCGAACACCACCGTCGCGGGCAAGGCCAGACCGGTGCGGACGGCGATGCGGTTGCGCAGTTCCACGCCCATCAGGGAGTCGAACCCCGCGTCCCGGAACGCCTGCAGCGCGCCGACACCGGGTCCGCCACCCAGCACGGTGGCCGCTTCGGCGCGGACCAGCTCGGTCAGCAGTGCCAGCCCGGCGGCGTCGTCGAGGCCGGCCAGCCGGGCCGCGAGATCGACGTCGCCACCGCGCGACGAGGGGCCGGCGAGTTCGCGCAGCACCGGGGCGATCTGGTCGCCGAGTTTCAGCGAGACCGGGACGAGCACCGGACGCTCGTCCGCGAGCGCGGCGTCCAGCAGCGCCATGCCCAGGGCCGGGTCGAGCGGCCGGAGGCCGGCGCGGGCCAGGCGGGCCGTGTCGGCCGCGCCGAGGCGCGCGGCCATGCCGTCGTCGCCGGCCCACGGGCCCCAGGCCAGCGACACCGCAGGCCGTCCGGCCGCGCGGCGGCGGACGGCGAGGGCGTCGAGGAACGCGTTCGCCGCGGCGTAGTTCGCCTGCCCGGCGCCGCCGAACACCCCCGACACCGAGGAGAACAGCACGAACGCGGCCAGGTCGTGGCCGCGGGTCAGCTCGTCGAGGTGCACGGCGGCGTCGACCTTGGGCCGGAACACCTCGGCCAGCCGCGTCCCGTCCTGCGCGGCGAGGACGCCGTCGGCCAGCACCCCGGCCGTGTGCACGACGGCGGTGAGATCGGGGATGCCGTCGAGCAGGGCCCGGACCTGGTCGCGGTCGGCGACGTCGCAGGCGACGACGTCGACGCGGGCGCCGTGGGCCCGCAGTTCGGCGGCCAGGTCCGCCGCCCCCTCGGCGTCCGGGCCGCGACGCGAGGCGAGCACCACACTCCGGACGCCCCGTTCCGCCACGACGTGCCGCGCGACCAGCGAGCCGAGCACCCCGGTGCCGCCGGTGATCAGCACGGTGCCCGCGGGATCCCACCGCACCGGTTCCGGGGGCGTGACCCGGGTCAGCCGCGGTACCCGGACGCGCCCGTCGCGCACGGCGACCTCGGGCTCGTCGAGCGCGCCGACGGCTTCGAGGAGGTCCGCCGGGGCGAGGTCGCTGTGGGCGAGCACGATGCGGCCCGGGTGCTCGGCCTGCGCCGCGCGCACCAGGCCGCCGACGGCCGCCGCGACGGGCTCGTCGCCGACGCGGACCAGCAACCGGGTGTCCACTCGGGACGGTTCAGCGAGGAAAGCCTGCAGCAGAGCCAAGACCTGGCTGACCACGGCGTGGGCCCGGGCGGGATCGGCGCCGGTCGCGTCGATCGGCAGCACCAGCCACGACGGCCGGTCGGCGGCCGCGAGGTCGTCGACGTCGTGGACGACCCGGTGCGACACCGGGCCCGGCTCGGCCGTCACTTCGCGCCACTCCAGCGCGTGGAAGCAGCTCGCGACGGTGACGGGCAGCTCGACCGGCCCGAGCGTCACGGACTCCGCGGACAGCACCACCACGCCGTCCGCGTCCGTAACGGACAGCGAAAACTCGCCCTCGGCGGCCGGGACGAGGTGGGCCTCCAGCGGGCCGGCAGCCGCCGCGTGCCGCGTCACCCCGGTCCACGCCAGCGCGTCGTCCGACGCGGAGACGGCGAGCAGCGCGGCCTCCAGCAGGTCCGGGTCGACGGCGTAACCCGCGGGTTCCGGAGCCGGGGCGGCCACCGCCAGCACCCCGCTCGCGTGGCGGGTCCAGGTGCCGTGCTGCTCGGCGTGCACCGTGATCGCGCGTTCGCCGTCCGCCTCCGCGCCGACGACGACCCGCACCGGGACGCCGCCCGTCTCGGGCAGCGTCAACGGCGTCCCGGCCACCAGCCGGCGCACCACCGGCGCGCCGATCCGGTGTCCGGCCCACAACGCGAGTTCGAGCAGCGCCGCCGCCGGGACGACCGCCGTCCCGGCCACCCGCCGCACCGGGAGCGTCGCCGGGTACCGGCCGGTCAGCACCGCCCGGCCGGTCTCCGGGTCGGTCACCAGCGCGCCCAGCACGGGGTGGTCGACGGGCGTCTGGCCGACGGCCGCGACGTCGGCGGCCGCGGGCGGCGACTCCTGCCAGTACCGCTCACGGCGGAACGCGGTCGTCGGCAACGGCACCAGCGCCGCCCGCTCGGGCAGCACCGGCGTCCAGTCGACGTCGACGCCGTGCACGAACAGCCGCGCGAGCGCCGTCAGGAGCGTCTCCGGCTCGGGCCGGTCCCGGCGCAGCGGCGCGACCGCGACCGGTCCGCCGTCGAGGACGGTCTGGGCCATCGCGGTCAGCACACCGTCCGGCCCGGCTTCGACCACCGCCGAAACTCCTCGCGCACCTAGCTCGGCGAGGGCGTCGCCGAACCGCACCGGACGGCGGATCTGCTCGACCCAGTAGTCCGCCGACGCCGGGTCGCCGTCCGCGCCGGTCACGATGGGCAGCGTCGGCGTGCGGTAGTCGATCACGGCCGCGACGGCCGCGAAGTCGGCGAGCATCGGCTCCATCAGTCCACTGTGGAACGCGTGGCTGACGGTCAGGGACGTCGTCTTGTGGCCCCGCTCCGCGAGCTTCGCCGCGGCCGCCGCCACCGGCTCCGCGGCACCCGACAGCACCACCGACGCGGGCCCGTTCACCGCCGCCAGCCAGACGCCGTCGCCGAGTACACTGTGGACGTCCACTTCGGACGCCGCCACCGCGACCATCGCTCCACCGGACGGCAGCGCCTGCATCAACCGGCCCCGCACGGCCACCAGCCGGGCCGCGTCCGGCAGCGAGAAGACACCCGCGACGTACGCGGCGGTCAGCTCGCCGACCGAGTGCCCGGCGACCACCGACGGCCGGACGCCGAACGACGCGAGGAGCCGGACCAGCGCGACCTCGAGCGCGAACAGCCCGGCCTGCGCGTACCTCGTCTCGTGCAGTTCTTCGGACCCGAACACGACCTCCGCGACGGGCGTCCCGGTGCCGTGCCGGTCCAGTTCGGCGCAGACTTCGTCGAAGGCCGCCGCGTACACCGGGAAGGCCGCGTACAGCTCGCGGCCCATCCCGACGCGCTGGGCGCCCTGGCCGGTGAACACGATGGCGATGTCCCCTGACGGACCCGCGACCCCTCGCTCGACCCCAGTACCGAGCACGACGGCGCGGTGCTCCCACGTCGTGCGGGTGCGCAGCAACGACACCGCGAGCGAACCCGGGTCGGCGTCCACAACGGACTCCAGCCGGGACAGCTGCTCGCTCAACGCCTCGGGCGACCGCGCCGACACGACCAGGGGCACCGGCAGCCCCGTCGGCTCCGGCACCGGCGTCTCGACCGGCGGTGCCTGTTCGAGGACGACGTGCGCGTTGGTGCCGGAGATGCCGAACGCCGAGACGGCGGCCCGGCGCGGCCGGCCCTCCCCCGGCCACGACGCCTCCTCGGTGAGCAGCCGCACCGCGCCGGACGTCCAGTCCACGCGGGTCGACGGGACGCTCGCGTGCAGCGTCAGCGGCAGCACACCGTGCCGCATGGCGAGGATCATCTTGATCACCCCGGCCACGCCCGCCGCGGCCTGGGTGTGCCCGAGGTTGGACTTCAGCGACCCCAGCCACACCGGCGCGCGGCCACCGCGGTCCCGGCCGTAGGTCGCCAGCACGGCCTCGGCCTCGATCGGGTCGCCCAGCGGGGTGCCGGTGCCGTGCGCCTCCACCGCGTCGACGTCCGCCGGGGACAGCCCGCCGGCGGCGAGGGCCTGCCGGATCACCGCGCGCTGCGCCGCGCCGCTCGGGGCGGTCAGGCCGTTGGACGCGCCGTCGGAGTTGACCGCGCTGCCGCGCAGCACCGCCAGCACCGGATGCCCCTCGCGACGCGCGTCGGAAAGCCGTTGCAGGACCAGGACGCCGACGCCCTCGGCCCAGCCCGTGCCGTCGGCGTCGTCGGCGAACGAGCGGCACCGGCCGTCCGGGGAGAGCCCGCCGTGCCGCGCGAACTCCGCGAACACCCCCGGGTTCGCCATCACCGTCGCGCCACCCGCCACGGCCAGGGTGCACTCCCCGCTGCGCAGGGCCTGCGCCGCCAGGTGCATCGCGACCAGCGACGACGAGCACGCGGTGTCCACCGTGAGCGCCGGGCCGCGGGTGCCGAGCAGGTACGCGATCCGGCCGGACAGCACGCTCGTCGACGTCCCGGTCAGCGCGTACCCCTCGCCGCGGCCGGTGTTCTCGTGCAGCCGGACGCCGTAGTCCTGGGCCATCGCGCCGAGGAACACGCCGGTGGCGCTCTCGCGCAGCGACGTCGGGTCGATCGCCGCGCGTTCCAGGGCTTCCCACGTGGTCTCCAGCAGCAGCCGCTGCTGGGGTTCCATGGCCAGCGCTTCGCGCGGGGAGATCCGGAAGAACGCGGCGTCGAAGTCGCCCGCGTCGTGCAGGAAACCGCCGCCGCGGGCGGTGGCCAGCACGTCGGCGCTCCAGCCGCGGTCGGCGGGCATGGGCGAGATCGCGTCGGCGCCGTCGGCCAGCACCGACCAGAACGTCTCCGGCGAGTCGATGCCGCCGGGGAAGCGGCAGCCGATGCCGACGATGGCGATCGGGTCGTCACCGGAAACATCCGGCGCAGGCTCGGGTCCGGCGGGGTCAGTTTCGGCTTCGGCGGCCAGGAAATCCGCGAGCCGCGCGGGTGTCGGGTGGTCGAACACCGCCGCGGCGGTGACGGAACCGAGGCGCCCGGCCAGTTCCACCACCATCGCCGAGTCGAACCCCAGCTCGCTGAACGACGCGGACGGTTCCACCTGCGCGACGTCGTGCGCGCCCAGGACGACGGCGGTCTCTTGGCGCACCAGCGCGTGCAGGTCCACCGGCCCCGCCGCGGGCGCGGCCACCGAGCCGGTGTCGCCGAGCCAGAACCGCTCGCGCTGGAAGGCGTACGTCGGCAGGTCCACCCGGGCCGCGCCCGGGAAGTGCCGGGACCAGTCGACCGGGACGCCGCGGACGTGCAGTTCGGCCAGCGACGTCAGGGCCTGCGTCAGCCCGCCTTCGCCGCGGCGCAGCGTGCCGGTAGCGACCGCGCCGCCGCCCGAAGCGGCGATCGCCTCGCGCACGCTGCCCAGCAGCATCGGGTGCGGGCTGACCTCGACGAACGCCGTGAAGCCCGCGGCGAGCAGCGCGCTCGTCGCGCCGTGGAAGTCGACGGTCTCGCGCAGGTTGCGGTACCAGTACCCGGCGTCGAGGGCGTCGCCGTCGACCGGTCCCGCCGTCACCGTGGAGTAGAACGGGACGGCGGCCGGGCCGGGGCGCAGACCGGTCAGGCCGGAGCGCAGCCCGGCCTCCATCGGCGCCACCCACGGCGAGTGCGACGCGTAGTCCGCGGCGATCCGCCGGACGCGCGCCTCTTCTTCCCAGTCCTCGACCAGCTCGCCCAGCGCTTCGTCGTCGCCAGCGACCAGGACCCACGCGGGCCCGTTGACGACCGACACCGACAGCCGGCCGTCCCAGCGGCCGAGGCGCTCCCGGACGACGTCCGCGGGCAGCCGCACCGACACCATGCCGGTGCCCGCGGGCACCTCCCGCGCCGCGACCCGGGCCCGTACGGAGATGACTCGCGCGCCCTCTTCCAACGTCAACGCGCCGGAGACGCACGCGGCGGCGATCTCACCCTGCGAGTGCCCGACGACCGCCGCCGGTTCGACGCCCAGCGAGCGCCACAACGCGGCCAGCGAGACCATCACCGCCCACAGCACCGGCTGGTTGACCTCGGTCCGCGCCATGCTGGGCGAGTCCTCACCCTCGCTCAGCACGTCCAGCAGCGAAAAGTCCACGTGCGGCGCGAGCGCGTCCGCGCAGGCGCGCAGCGACTCGGCGAACACCGGCGACGTCGCCAGCAGCTCGTCGGCCATCCCGGCCCACTGGGAACCCTGGCCGGGGAACACGAACACCGCGCCGCCGCGCGCGCCCGCCGTGATCCCGGGGTCGGCGCCGCCGCGGACCAGCCCGGGCGCGATGCCGCCGCCGGCCAGCGCTCGCGCGCCGCCGAGCAGCTCGGCCGAGGACGAGCCGACCAGCACCGCGCGCGACGGGAGCGCCGCGCGGGTCGTGGCCAGGGACCAGCCGACGTCGTGGCGGGTGCCTTCGGCGTGCTCGGCGAGCCGCCCCGCTTGCGCGGCCAGCGCGGCGTCACCCTGGCCGGACAGCACCCACGCGACCGGGCCGTCCTGCGGCGCACCGCCCGCCGGGGCCGCCGGGCCTTCGGCCAGCACGACGTGGCAGTTGGTGCCGCCCATGCCGAACGACGACACCGCCGCCCGCGCGCGCTCGGCGTCCGGCCACGGCTCGAGCCCGCGCGCCACCCGCAGCCGCCACTCGTCGAACCGGATGGCCGGGTTGGGCCGGTCGAAGTTGAGGTTCGGCGGCACGACCCGGTGCGTCACGGCCAGCACGGCCTTGAGCAGCCCGGCGACGCCCGCCGCGCCTTCGAGGTGTCCGAGGTTGGTCTTCGCGGAGCCGACCCACAGCGGCGACGTCCGCGCAGCGCCGTAGACCGCGCCCAGCGCGGCGGCCTCGATCGGGTCCCCCACCGCCGTGCCGGTGCCGTGCAGCTCGACGTACTGGACGTCGGCCGGGTCCACCGCCGCGCGGCGGCACGCCGACCGCAGCACGCGTTCCTGGGCCTCGGCGCTCGGGACGGTCAGCCCCGCGCTCGGGCCGTCGTTGTTGACCGCGCTGCCCTCGATGACGCAGTACACGCGATCGCCGTCGGCCAACGCGCGCGAGAGCGTCTTCAGCACGACGATGCCGCCGCCCTCGCCGCGGACGATGCCGTTCGCGCGTTCGTCGAAGGTGAAGCAGGCGCCGTCCGGGGACAGCGCGCCCAGCTCGGCGAGCGCGGCCGTGCTCTCCTCGGCCAGGTTCAGCTGGACCCCGCCGGCCAGCGCCAGGTCCGCCTCTCCGGAGCGCAGGGCGGCGCCGGCCAGGTGCACCGCGACCAGGCCGGACGACTGCCCGGTGTCCACCGACATGCTCGGCCCCGACAGGCCGAGGACGTAGGAGACGCGGTTGGCGAGGATGGCCCGGTTCACCCCGGTCATCGTGTGGTGCCCGATCCGCGCGCCGGACCGGCGGGCCAGCGCCGCGTAGTCGTCCGCGGTCACCCCGACGAACACACCGGTTTCGCTGCCCCGCAGGGAATCCGGCGCGGTCCGGGCGTCCTCCAGCGCGGCCCAGGCCAGCTCCAGCACCAGCCGCTGCTGCGGGTCCATCTCGCGTGCCTCGCGCGGCGACACCCCGAACAGCGCGGCGTCGAAGCGGTCGACGTCGCGCAGGTAGCCGGCCGGGCCGGTGTCCGGCCGGCCGCCGGGTGCGGGCCCGACCGCGGACACGCCGTCACGCAGCAGGTCCCAGTACTCCGCTGGGCCGTCGGCCCCGGGGAACCGGCACGCCATCCCCACCACCGCAACGGGTTCCGGGCGTGCGGCAGGGCGGTGCGTGGGCGTCATGCTGCTCCCGGCGTCGATGCGGCGATCCGACCCCGCGAGCTAACCGTGAACGAGGTGGGGGAATCCCTAGAGAATCACCAACCCACGACGTACTTGCTCACACCGCGCACGGCGACCTGAGGCTTCCAGGCGATCTCCCCCGTGACCCGCAACGCGGGCATCAGGTCCAGCAGCGCGCGCAACGCCTCCTGCAGTTCGACGCGGGCCAGCGCCGCGCCGAAGCAGTGGTGCGCGCCGTGGCTGTAACCGAGGTGCGGGTTCTGCTCGCGGCCGAGGTCGAGCGTGTCGGGCTCGCCGAACCGCGCGGGGTCCCGGTCGGCCGACCCCAGCGACACCAGCACCCCTTCGCCCGCCGGGACGAGCGTGCCGCCGACCTCGATGTCCTCGGCCGCGTACCGCGGGAAGACCGAACCGGACATCAGCGGCACGAACCGGGTCAGCTCCTCGACCGCGGACGGCACCAGGTCCGGGTCGTCGAGCAGCCGCTGCCAGCCGCCGGGGGTGTGCAGCAGGACGTCGACGAAGTTGCCGACCTGCGCGGCGGTCGTCTCGTGCCCGGCCAGCAGCAGCGAGTTGCCGAGGTCGACCAGCTCGTCCGCGCTGATCCGGTCCTCGTCGTCCTGGGCGCGGATCAGGGCGGAGATCAGGTCGTCGCGCGGCTCTTCCCGGCGCGCCTCGACGAGGGACGCCATGTAGCCGCGGAAGGCCGCGTGGTTGGCCATGAACTCTTCGGGGCTGATCGGCGTCGTCGAGAACACCCAGTCGGTCCAGACGCGGAACTTCGGCCGGTCCTGCGGGGGCACGCCGAGCAGCTCGCAGATCACCTGCACGGAGAACGGCAACGCGAACTGCTCCACCAGGTCCGCGGTGCCGCCCTGCTCCTTGAGGCCGGAAAGCAGCTCGCGTGCGAGGTTCCGGACCCACGGCCGCAGCTGTTCGACGCGGGCGGCGGTGAAGGCCTTCGCCACGAGCCGCCGCAGCCGCGGGTGGTCGGGTGCGTCCAGGCCGAGGATGCCCATCTCGGCACGCATCGGGATCACGCGCGGCCAGTCGTGCTGCGTGCCGAGCTGCGTCGAGAACCGGCGGTCCCCCAGCACCTGGCGCGCGTCGGCGTAGCGGGTGACGAGCCAGCCGGGTTCGCCGAAGGGCAGCCGCACCCGGGTCAGCCCCGGCCGTTCCCGCGCTTCGGCGTAGGCGTCGTCGAGCGCCAAGCCGTCGCCGTGGTTGAACGGGTAGGACACAGTGGTATCCACCTGACCCCTTTCGCCGGTGCCCGGACGGGCGGCACGCTAACACCGGTGACACTGGGGATTTCCCGGGTATCAGACGTGGAAGTCCCGCAGCTTCGGCCACAACGCCGCCCAGCTCTCGGCCCGGCCGGTGGCCAGCCACAACGGCAGGCCCTGGCTCGTGTTCGCGATCCCGAGCCCCTCGTCGACCGTGCCGACGCGCCGGACGTTCGCGAAATGCCCTTGCAGCGCCAGCGGATCCGGGCCGGCGTAGAGCACGCTCGTCGCCGAATCCGGCGGCGTCACCAGCGAGTGGTAGCCGCGGTTCGGGCTCGCCGGCTCCGGCAGGCCCAGCGCCGGGCCGTAGTGGTCGACGGCACCGGCCTGCCAGTACATCCGCGTCACGATCGCCGTGTGGGCCGGGTCGGGCAGGGCGTGGTAGGTCTTCGCGATCGACGCCGTCACCTCCGGCCAGCCGACTTCTTCGGCGGAGAACACCGACTTCGGCAGCTGCGGGTGGTCCCGCAGCCACGACTGCGGCCAGATCGGCAACGCCGTCGGCAGCATGATCAGCACCGTGAGCAGGTACACCGGCCAGGTGGCGGCCCACCGCCACCAGCGCGCCGCCCGCCCGCGCTCGAGCTCGACCGCCGCGGCCGCCCAGCACACGCCGTAGAGGCCCGCGACGTAGTACTGCCGCCCGGCGACGACGACGAACAGCACGGTGAGCCCGGCCGTCGTCCAGCCGAGGAACCGGTATTCCCGCAGCTCGGGTGCGCGCAGCAGCCGCCAGCCGCCGTACCCGAGGAGCAGCGCCGCGACCGGGAGCCCGGTCAGGGCGAGCATGACCGGCAGGATCATCGCCCGGCCACCCGGCATCGCCGCGACCTCCTGCGAGATCGCCGTGCTCATGGCCAGCTGGGGCCAGCCGTGCGTGGCCTGCCAGACCAGCGTCGGCGCGACCGCGGCCACCGCCATGAGCCCGCCGAGCCACAGGGCGGGCCGCCGCAGCAGCTCGCGCGGACCGCACGCCAGCACGGCGATCACGGCGACCAGCCAGAACGCGCCGATCAGCAGCTTGGTGTTCAGCGCGATGGCGGTGACGACGCCCGACCACACCAGCAGGCCGTCGGCCCGGGTGCGGACCCAGCGCACGAGCAGCCACACCAGCAGCGTCCACAGGAACGGATCGAAGGTCGACGTCGCCAGGTAGTGGCCGCTCGCCACGAACTGCGTGGACACCGCGAACGTCGCCGCGCCCAGCACCTGCGCCCGGCGGCCGCCACCCATCTCCCGGGCGATCAGCGCCGTGAGCACCACGGACACGACCATCACGGCCATCGCCGGCAGCCGCAGGACGAACACGGAGCCCGGCGCGATCGCCTCCATCGCCCGGGCCAGCAGCGGCACGAGCGGCGGCTGATCGGCGTACCCCCACGCCAGATGCCGTCCGGCGGCGAGGAAGTAGAGCTCGTCCCCGAAGTAGCCGTACCGTCCCGCCACGGCGATCAGCAGGAGCCCGAGCAGCCCCGCGACGACGAACACGGGCGTCCGCGCGAAGGGCGCCGTGTCCCTGACCTTCCGGGGGGCCGCGAAAAGGGCGGTCAAGGTCACTCCCATCGAACGAACCGGGCGGCGAGCACCGAGCACGCTACCGGCGGCAGCACCGGAACTTGCCTAGATTCTGCTTGTCAGGCACCGCCCTCGGCCGGTGCCAGGCGCCGTTCGAACCAGAGGTGGGCGAGCACCACCAAGGCCATGCAGGCCACCAACGTCCGGCCGCCGATACCGTGGGCGAGCAGGCCGAGCAGGAGCGGGACCACGATGCCCGTGATGATCCGCGAGATCGTCCGCTGCATGTCGGAGCTGTGGCTGGCCACACCGGTGATCACACCGAGGGCGAAGTAGGTCGCGACGGCGCCGCACAGCAACCAGCGTCCCTGCCCGGGCAACGGATCGGACCCGTGCTTCATCACCGACGAGAGCGACACCGCCACGGTGGCGACGACGCCGGTGACCAGGCAGTGCAGGCCGAGCGCCGCGCGGGCGGGGATCCGGCCGGCCCGCAGGTGCGGCAAGCCGGCGTAGCCGAAGACGACGGACAAGCCGAACATCCCGGCCAGCAACACGAACGACGCGAGTCCGGTGGCCAGCACGCCGACGTCGTAGTGCGCCTCGGCCGCGGCGCCGATGACCTGCACCACCGATTCACCGAGCACGATGATCATGAAGAGCCCGAGCCGTTCGGAGAAGTGCGCCGGATCGACCGACACCCCGTGGATCACCGGCAGCTTCCCCTCGGGGCGCGCGCCATGCCGGGTACCTGCTCGCGTGGTGAGTGCCGACTGGGCTTGCTTGAGGAGCTTGTCGCCGGACACGGCCAGGATCAGCAGCAGATCGAGAGCGATCCCCACCGCCCAGAGCACGAGCGTCCACCGCCCGTCGACCCAGATCGACGCGATCCACGGCAGCAGCCCGGCCGAGTACTGCACGACCGGGAAGTCCAGCAGCACTTCGCCCCGGCGCCACGACCGGGACCCGTAGACGCGTGTGGCGATGTAGGCGATCGCGAAGACGATCGGCGGGTGGGCGTCGCCGTCGTGGCCGAGCACCGCATGCGCCACACCCGGCACGGACGCGACCATCACCCCGAGGCCGAACATCCCGATCATCAGCCGGATCACGCGGGTCTTCCCGGCCGCGACGTTGCTGTACAACATGAAAGTCGTCCACGACAGCCAGAAGGCCAGGAACAGCAGCGTGTAGAGACCGAGCGCCGCGGCGTCCGGTTCGGACCCGAGGACGTGGGCCAGGGCCGCCACGCCGGCCACGACCACCAGGTCGAAGAACAGCTCGGCCCAGCTCGCGTGCCGCTCGGTCCGGGTGTCCTCGGCTTCGTCGGCGGTGTTCACGGACCTGGCAACTCCTCACGAAGGATCATGGAATCAGGCCCCGTCCAGGGAGCGCAAACCGTGGTCGATGAAGTCGATCATCCACGTGAAGCTGTCGTCGACACCGACGTCGATCTGGAATCCGTTGGCCGCTTCCAGCGTCGCGAACCCGTGCAGCATGGTGCGCACCATCCGCAGGACGTGGATCTCCTGACCGGAGCCGATCCCGTACCCGCGCACCATGGCCGCCCACGAGGCGAGCACCCGGTCGACCACCGCGACGAGCGGGTCGTCGGGCCCGGTCGAGCGGGCGGCGTTGCCCGCCGCGTACCGGCCGGGGTGCTGCTTCACGTACGTCCGCATCGCCTGCGCGCCGGCGGTGAAGGCGTCACTGCCCGCCCGGCCCTGGATCGCGTCGCGGATGGCGTCGGCGAGCTCGTTGCCGGCCTGGACCGCGATGCGGTGGACGAGATCGGCCTGGCCGGCGACGTGCTTGTAGAGCGAGGACGTCCGGACCCCGAGCCGCTCGGCGAGCAGGCCCATGCTGAGCTGGGCGAACCCGACCTCGTCGGCCAGCGCGGCCCCGGCTTCGGTGACCGAGGCCGGGGTGAGCCCGGCCCTAGGCACGGGTCAGCGTCTTGTCCAGGAACGGCTGGGCCAGTGCGACGACCTGATCGGGCGTCTGGACGTGCAGGTAGTGCCCGGCACCCTCGATGACCGCCAGTTCACCGAGACCGCGCGGCAGGTCGGCGACGATCTTCTCGCCCTCGGCGCGGGGGTCGGCCCAGTCGGGGTCGACGCTGCCCTCGATGATCAGGACCGGGCACGTGACGTTGGCCAGCTGCGCACCGGCGTCGGCCGGGCTGGTCTTGCACATGGCCTGCAGCACCTTCATCCGGCCCGGCTCACGCAGCTTCGCCGCGATACGGGCCGACTCGCCGTCCCAGTCGGCGGGCTTGACCGGCAGCGCCACTTCGAGGTACTTCAGCCAGCTCTCCAGCCTTCCGCGCAGCATGACCTGCGCCATCTGCGTATAGCCGGCCCGGAACCGCTTCACCCGCACCAGTCCACCGAGGTCGAACGACTGCGCGCGGGTGAACGGCGCCAGTTCGATGACGCCGGCGATGAGATCGGGCGCGGTCGCGGCCGCGATGGTGGCGGCGCCACCGCTGATCGACTGGCCGATGATCACGGCCGGACCACCAAGATGACGCACGACGGCGACCAGGTCACCGGCGATGTCGGTCCGGCTGTACCCGTCCCAGCCGACGCTGGAGTCACCACAACCACGGACGTCGACGTTGGCGACCCGGTACCCCTGCGCGGCCAGGGCCGGGGCGAGGAAGCGGTAGGAGTGCCGGCTGTCGCCGATGCCGTGCGCCAGGACGACGAGAGGTCCTTGCCCGGTCACGTCGTAGGCGAGGGTGTTGCCGGCGATGTCCAGGTACTCGGTCATGACGTTCTCCGCAACGTTGGCTAACTCTGTTCGCCGTCAAGCTAAGGCAATTAGCCAACGGACGTCAAGCCCCTGAATGAGTCGGGGGTGGTCACCGCCTCGCCGCCCGAAGCAGCAGCG
The DNA here is from genome assembly GCF_035975215.1 of Amycolatopsis sp. NBC_01307. Taxonomy (NCBI): domain Bacteria; kingdom Bacillati; phylum Actinomycetota; class Actinomycetes; order Pseudonocardiales; family Pseudonocardiaceae; genus Amycolatopsis; species Amycolatopsis sp. NBC_01307. The sequence goes on from NZ_CP108403.1 coordinate 4,640,156, forward strand.
ATTCGACCATCCGGGTAGTGGCGCAGGCCGCGGCTAAACGCCCCCGGTACGCCGAGCGTGGTGTGGACGGTTGACCACGCGGCTCGAAGCCGCGGGTCTGAAGGAGGAAGCAGTACTGGTGCGCGTCAGGTGGTCTGTGACCTCGCTGATCCTGTCCCGGTAAGTCGTCTGGCACGGCGCGTCGGCTTCGCCGAGAGGTGAGACGTCAACGACTACGGCGCCAACCTCCTCCCACAGGAGGCGGACAGCGGCTCACTCTCATCAACGAAGCCCGACCCGCGGCCCTCCAGCAGTCCTCGGCGCGATCCGCTCACTCAAGCCGTGGCGGCGATCACCGTCGGACGCCGGGCCTGCCGGCGTCCGACGGTGACGAGCCCCGTCGCGCCGGTCAGCAGCAACGCCGCCGCGGCGGGCCAGAACCAGAGGCGGCCGGTGCTCGAGCCGTCCAGCAGGAAGCCGGACAGCAGGCCCGCCAGTACCGCGCCGAGGCCCCAGGACATGGTCGTGTAGCCCAGGTAAACGCCGGTCGCCCCGTTCGGAGCCAGCTCGGACGCGACGACGTCGGCCGCCACGATCAAGGCGAGCTCGCCCACCGTGACCACCAGCATCCCGGCGTAGAACCAGGGTGTGCCCGCCGGCAGGCAGAGCAGGCAGCCGGCCGCCATCACCAGGGACCCGCCGCCGAGCAGGACCCACCGCCGGGACATCGCCCAGCCTTCCGTCAGCCGGCCCGCCACGTGGCCGAGCGCGACGACCACCAGAGCGTTCATCGAGTTGATCAACCCCACGTCGACGTACTGCAGCCCGCGGTGTTCGGCCTCCAGCGGCACCGCCGAGACGAACAGGGAAACACCGAACCACATCGGGACCGTCAGCACGCAGTGCCCCACGAAAAGCTTGTGGCGCAACGGTTCGGCGAACGCCGTCCGCAAGCTTCCCTGCCGGCGGACGGGCGGGGTTCGTTCCACTTTGCGGTATCGGAGAAGGGCTCCGGCCGCCGCGCCGAGGTAGACCACCGCGGACAACACGAGTACCAGGCGAGGTGCCCCGCCGGCGCTGACCAAAGCGCCGGCAAGAGGCCCCGCCAGCGCGCCGACCTGCGTCGCGACGTAGAAGCCGGCGAAGGACCGCGCGCTGCTGCCGTCGTCCTTGGCCACCCGGGCCAGCACGACGCGGCCGGCGGAGTTGTACGCGGCCCCGCCGGCGCCGTCGACGACCAAGGCCGCGAGCCAGATCGGGAAGGTGATCGACGACGCCAGCAGCGCGTAGCCGGCGGCCTCCGCCACCAGCCCGAGCACCAGCACGCGCTCGGCGCCACGCCGGTCGCAGAGCACGCCGACGGGCAGGGCGAGGCCGCGCCGGAAGACCGCGTGCACGGCCACCAGCGTGCCCACCTCGATCGGGCTCATCGCGCCCGCCCGGAGCGCGACCACGCCCAGCAACGGGATCGTGAGGTAGTACCCCAGGCTGGTCGCGATCCTGGTGACGCCGATGAAGCGCTTCGTCGAACGCACGCGCGTGGACCGCCCTTCCGGACGCGGGCTCGGACGGCCCACGGGATCGCCGGGGCCGTCCGAGGTCAGGGGGTTATCCGATCTCGAGCCGCAAGGTCTTGACGAGCCGGTCGAACACATCGCCGAGGCCGGACACGGTGTCCGCGGTGAAGACGACGTGCCCGTGGGCCTGCCCGGCGTCCGGCGGGACTTCGACGTCGTCGCCGACGGCGCGGTACAAGGTGAGCTCTCGCACGTCCGGATCGGCGTTCACCTGCTCCACACCGTGGATGTTCTTGATCCGCCCGGCCTTCTCCGCGAAGAACAGGTAGAAGCCGGTCGGTTCCGGCTCCGGTTTCGAGGTGAGATCGGGCTGTCTGCCCAACGCCAGGTCCAGCAGGCCCGCCACCATGTCCACCCCGGTGCTCGACAACAGCGACTGGTAGACCGGGCCGCCGCCCAGCCGGGCGGCGGTCTCCAGGATCATCGGGTCCGCGCCGTCCCGGATGCGGAATTCGGTGTGCGTGGCGCCCATGCGGATGCCCACGGCCCGGTGCGCGGCGGCGGTGATCTCCCGGATCCGGGCCTGGACCTCGGCCGGAAGCCGGCTCGGCGTGGTGTAGTAAACCTCTTCGAAGTACGGCCCGTTCATCGGAAGCGGCTTGTCGTGGATGGCCACCACGTGTGTTTCGCCGCCGACGACGAGGGATTCGACGCTCACCTCGCTGCCGGGCAGGTACGCCTCCAGCATGATCGAGCCCCGGTACCGCGCCAGCGCGGACTCGTGGAGCGGGTCGTAGCGGAAGGCGTCCCACGCGCCCCGTCTGATCGGTTCGAAGTGTTCGGCCAGTTCCACGAGGTCGTCGACCCGGCGCACGTACATGCTCCCGCCGCCGATCAACGGCTTCATGACCAGCGGGAAGCCGATGCGCCGGGCCGTCGCGAAGGCTTCGTCGACGGTGCCGGCCAGACCGAACGCCGGCTGGGGCACGTCCCCGGCCGCGAACGCCTGGCGCATCGCGTACTTGTCCCGCGCGACCCGCGCGGTTCGCTCGCCGATGAACGGCAACCCGAGGTCCGCGGCCACCGCGGCCGCGGCCGGCACGCTGTGCTCCACGAACGTCACCACGCCGCGGACCGGTTCCGGTTCGTCTTCGACGAGCGCACGTGCGGCCGCGACGGTCTTCGCGATGTCCGACGTGTCGGCGGCGACCACCCGGTCGGCGAACTCCCGCTCCCACGTGGGGTTCTCCACGATCAGGATCAGCCGTTCACCGTGCTGCTTCGCGTATTCCGCCGCACGGCCGAGATGCCGGCGCCGGCTGGCGTTCGCCGTGTGCAGGATCAAGATGCTCATACGTCCCGTCTCCCCTCGATGGCCGGACCGAATCCCGTCGCCGCTCTTGAAGAGGACGCCGGGTGCCTCCGCTGATACACGGCGCCGTGTATCAGGTGAGGCGGCCGAAATCCTCTTGATGGTGATGAGTGCGTTGGACAGGCCTCGCGATGGGAGACGCAGAGTGCTCGACAACCGATTTCAGCTGGACGAGAACCAGGTCCGGGAATTCAGGGACCGGGGCTTCACCGTGTTGAGGGGGTTCTACGGCGAAGACTTCACGGATTACCTGCGGCACACCATGGGAAACATCCTGGCGCGCCCGACCGACAAGTACCAGAGCGGGTTCAACAGGCTGGCGTTCGACATGTACGACGGGGACGAGCAACTCGTCTCCCTGCTGACCGACGAAACCTTCAGGGCCGCGATGAACCGCCTGACCGGGCGCGGCATGTTCTTCGCGCAGGCGCTCTCGTTCGAGTTGCGGAAGCTGAAGGACAAGGGTTTCCCCTGGCACATCGGCACGCAGAGCTTCGGCTACCAGCACGCGGACGACTACGGCTGCACCATCTGGGCGCCGCTGGCGCCGATCGACCCGAGCGGCCAGCGGGGCGGGATGGCCTACGTCCCCAAGAACGTGATCTCCGGCGACTTCATGTACTCCGCCGTGGATCCCGCGTCGTTCCGCCTGCTGAAGGAGCACGTCGACGCCAAGGACGACATCACGCTCGAGGAGTTCGTCCAGCTCCGGGACGGCCCGCTGAACGATCCGGCGATGAAGCGGCTTCTGGACTACTTCTCGGTGGAAGACGACTTCGAGATCGGCGACGCGCTGATCTTCGACAAGGACGTCATCCACCGGAGCGTCCTGCTGGAAGACGGCCCGCTCGACACCCGGATGGCGTTCGTCATGCGCTTCTTCTGCGATGACAGCACCTACGACAAGAACCGGGCGCACGACCTGGAGGTGCCCAGAAAGCACTTCTCCTACGCCGGGCCGACGGCCTTCCACCTGGAGGTCGCCGACGAAAGCGGCGCGCGCCTTTCCGACAGCCCGATCTTCGCCGGGCAGGACTACCGGTCGTTGAAGTAGCCGCCGGCCGATCCGGTTGACCGGCCGGTGTCACCGCACCGTGGCCGCTCAGCCGGATCGGCGGTCGGTGGACACGCACGCGTTCACCCACCCAGGAGCCGAACAAGCCATGAAGGCACCCGAATCCCGCCGTACCCTCGCGGCCGTCGCCGTGATCTCGACGCTGATCACCGTCGGCATGACGCACGCCGTTCCCGAGATCGGGAAACTCGGAAAGCTCGGGGACGGCGGCTGGTTCCGCGTCGTCGGTTTCCTGGTCGCGATCGCGGTGATCGTCGTGGCCGGGCGCCTGGGTGGCTGGGTCGCGGCCCGCGGCCGTCAGCCCCGTGTCATCGGCGAGATGGCGGCGGGGATCTTCCTAGGCCCCGCGCTGCTCGGCCAGATCGCACCGGAGGTGCAGCGCGCGGTGTTCCCGGCGGACTTGATACCGCACCTCGGCCTGGTCGCCCAGCTGGCGATCATCTGCTTCGTGTTCCTGCTCGGCGCCGATCTTCCCATCGGGCTGCTGCGCGGGTCGGGTCGCCGGGTGGCCACGCTGGGGATCGGCATGGTGGGCGTGCCGCTCGTCTGCGGGCTGCTGCTCGGCGCCGGGCTGGCCGGGGCGTACCGCCCGGCCGGGGTGGGCCTCCTGCCGTTCGTGTTGTTCATCGGCACTTCGCTGAGTGTCACGGCGTTCCCCGTACTGGTCCGGATCCTCGCCGAGCGCGATCTGATCAAGACGAGGATCGGCACGCTCGGCCTCGCGACCGCGGGTTCGGGCGACGCCGTCTCGTGGTGCCTGCTGGTGGTCGTGGTCGCGATGGCCCGCGGTGATTCGGCGGCCACCGCCATCCCGACCGCCGGGCTGCTCATCGCCTTTGCGGCGGCGACCTTGCTCGTGGTTCGCCCGGCTCTGCGGCACTTACTGGCGCTGGCCGGGACGAACACGGCGTTGCGCCGGTGCTCGACGTCAGTCGTCCTGCTCTGCGCCGTGTCCGGTGCCTACATCACCGACTGGATCGGCGTTCACGTGATCTTCGGGGCGTTCCTGGTCGGCCTGGCCATGCCGCGCGACAACGTCACCGCACAGCACCTCGGCCGCACCGTCGAACGCGGAGTCACGTTCGTTCTTCCGCTGTTCTTCGCGGTGATCGGCTTCAGCCTGCAGCTCACGTTCCTGCGGAACCCACGGGACTTCCTGATGTGCGGGCTGCTGATCGTCGTGGCCGTCGCCGGCAAGCTGGGGGCGACGACGCTGGTCGCCCGGCTGACCGGGCTGAGCTGGCGGGAGTCCGCGGGCCTCGGCGTCATGGTCAACTGCCGGGGCCTGACGGAGCTCGTGATGGTCTCCGCGGGGTTGTCACTGGGCATCATCGGCCCGGACCTGTTCGCGGCGTTCGTGGTGATGACGCTGGTGACGACGGTCATGACCGGGCCGCTGCTGCGTCGGCTCGAGCTCGAACGGGAAGCGAGCCGGCCCGCGGACGACCGCAGCATCGTCCGTTAGGAAACGCCGGCCAGGTCGAGCCCGCGTTCCTCGATCATGCACCGGAGCTGCTTGAGGGCACGCGTGCGCGTCGGGCCGATGCTGCCGATGGGGATGCCGAGGGTGTCGGTGATTTCCGAGTACGTCCGCGGGGCGTCGGTGTACAACGCGTGGAGCAAGGTCCGCCAGCGCGGCGGCAGTTCCTTCACGAGCGCGCGGATCTCCTGAGCGGTGACGGCGTCGATCACCCGCTCTTCCAGGTCGTCGGCCGGATCGGCGGAATCGCCTGGCCCTTCGGCGCCGTGCGCCAGGTGCGTGTCCCGGCGGGAGATCCGCAGGCATTCCCGGTGTGCCGTGGTCTTCAGCCAGCCGCCAAGGCGTTCCGGGTTGTCGATGCGGACGCAGTTCTCGATCAACCGCAGCCAGGTCAGTTGCACCGCGTCGCCGGCGTCGGCGGGTTGCAGCCGGAAGGAACGCGCGGTGGCCCACATGAGGCCGCCGTAACTGCGCACGATCTCTTCCCACGCCGCGGAATCCCCGGCACGGGCCGCGCGGAGCAGGTCGCCCGTCCCGGCCGCCGGGCCCGCTGGTGGCTCTTCCCGGATGAGCAGGCGGCCGGACCGGTGCGTGTTTCGCATTCCGGCGGTGGCCGGACCATTTCTCAACGCTGCTTTCAGCTCATTCATACGTCGGCACTATCAAGCAGGCGGTCGACAATCGGTCGACAGCTCGTCGACACAGCAGCTCACGAACGCGGGCCGTAGCAACGCTCCCCAGGCAGCGCCGAGGACGTCACGTCCTTCAGTCCGTGGGCTCGAGGGCCGCTCGAAGGATCGCCCGCGCGGAACCGGCCAGCACCTCGGCGGCGCGTGCGCGGTCGAGCCCGCCGATGTCGGTGAGCCACACCAGCGACTCGATGCCGGTCGCCGATCGGATCGCGACGGCGGTTTCGCGGATGTCGACGTGCGGATGGGTCTCGGCCAGCGGCGCCAGCGCCTCCTCGATCCAGCGGATCGCCCGGCCGCCACGCAGGACCGGCTGAGCCGCTCCCGGCTCCAAGGACAACCGCAGCTGCGCCCGAAGTTGCGGCTCCCAGCGCACCACAAAATCCAGGAACGACCGCATGACCAGCTCCAGGCGCGTCTCCGCGTCAGCCGGCGCGTCGACCGGCAGCAGCCCGACGCCGTCCTCGATTTCCGGATAAGCGGCGAGCAACAGAGCGCGCTGGTTCGGGAAGTAGCGGTACGCCGTGGTCCGCGAGATGCCCGCGATCGCGGCAGCGTCCTCGACGGCCGGCGACTCGCCGGCCGCGAGCAACTCGTGCGCGGCCGCCACCAGCGCGGCCCGGGTCCGGCCCTTCTGCCGCCGACGGCCGGTGGACTCATATGGTACCGCCATGCCATCATGGTACTCCAGTGCCATAAGGAGGCAATCATGGCCGACGACCCCATGGAAACGAACCCCGAGCTGTATCGAGTCGCCTTCGAAAACGAACGCGTCCGGGTGCTCGAGTACCTCGACGGGCCAGGCGACCGGACCGCACCACACCGGCACCCGGACAGCGTGATGGTCACCCTCAGCCCGTTCCGCCGCCGGATCCACGCCGGCGGTCGGGAAGTCGGCGTCGATCTGCCGGCAGGGGCGGTCCGGTGGCTCGACGAACAGGAACATTCAGGCGAGAACGTGGGTGACACCCCGACGCACTCGGTGTTCATCGAGCTGAAGGAGCCACGCCCCGACGGCTTCGTCCCGACCACCGCCTTGGGACCCGCTGAACCATGAGGACGCACTGCTCGCTCCGAGATGATCCGGCGGCGCCGCGGAAGGTGACGTCGGCCTGGGACCTCGGCCGCGTGGTCACGGCATCAGCCTGACGACACGGACGCTTGCGGCGGCGCGGCCGCTACCTCGGGCGCAGGACCGTCATGAAGAGTTCGCGCCGGACAGCGAACCCCAGCGTCTCGTACAACCTGATCGCGTTCGTGTTGGTGGCCGCCACGTGCAGGAAGGCCCGCTCTTCCCGGCCGGCGATACCGGCGATCAGCGCCCGCACGAGGCTGCTGCCCAGCCCCTGGCCCCGGTGGTCCGGAGCCGTGCACACGGCGCTGATCTCCACCCAGCCGGCGGGCCGCATGCGCTCCCCCGCCATCGCGGCGAGCACGCCGTCGCGGCGGATTCCCAAGTATGTTCCCATTTCGATGGTCCGCGGCAGGAACGGACCCGGCTTCGTGCGGCCGGCGAGGTCCAGCATCTCCGGGACGTCCGCCGCGCCGAGACGGACCGCCCGGGCGTCCGGGGCGCCCGTCAACGCCGGCGGCGCGGTCATCTGCACGACGTCGAACCGGTCGGCGACGGTCCAGGTCGCGGGCACCGGCCCGGAATGGTGGACGTACGCGGCCGAGCCGTGACCCACGAGGCGGGCGGCGTCGGCCCAGTCCCGCTCGGTCGCGTCGGCCGGGAGTCCGAGGAAGGGCGACACGTCCGTCCGGTAGCGCAGGACGCGTCCGCGCCGTTCGGCGAGCTCCGCCTGCGCCGGGCCGGACAGGGCCGAGTAGACCGGGTTGTCCAGGACGTGCTCGACGTCGGTCTTGAGCTGGTTCACCACGGGGTCTCCTCAAAGCCGGGGCGGGGCGCACTTCCAGCATCTCCACGAGCCTAAGATGAAGCAAATCGATGACGTTCATCTCTCGATCGGTGGATTCGATGAGTGTGACCCTGCGCCAGCTGGCCGTGTTCGTGGCCGTCGCCGACCACGAGGGCTTCGGCGCGGCCGCCGCCGCGCTGGGCCTGAGCCAGTCGTCGGTGTCGCACTCGCTCGCGTCGCTCGAAGCGGCGGTGCACGGCGAGCTGATCCGGCGAGCCACCCCGGTGCGGCCCACTCCGCTGGGCGAAGTGCTGCTCCCGCACGCGCGCGCCACGCTGTCCGCGGCCCGGGCCTTCGACGCGGCCGCCGCGGCGCACACCAGCGCCGCCGCGGCCGCGTCGATCAGCCTGTCCGTGCCCCCGACCGTCGCCCGCGGGCTGCTCCCGGAGCTGCTGCGGCTGTGGCACGACCACCTGCCGCACCTCGAAGTCACCGTCTTCGAGGCCGTCGACGACGAGATCGGCCAGTGGCTGGAAAGCGGCACCGTCGACGCGGCGTTCCTCATCGACCCGGACCCGCTCCCCCGCGGCGCGCTCCACGTGGCGACCGACGCCTACGAAGCCGTGGTCCGCAGCGACCACCCGCTGGCCGGCGAGGAGGCCGTCGAGCTGGCCGAACTGCTGGAAGACCCGTTGCTGGTCACGACATCCGGGTTCGGACCCCCGATCGAGCGCCTGCACGCGCTGGCGGGCCTGCCCTACCGGCCCGCCCGGCGCATCCGCGAGCTGATGACGTTGCTGTCCATGGTGGAGGCCGGCCTCGGCGTCGCGATCCTGCCGTCCCTGGCCGCGAGTATGCTCTCCGGCACCCTCACCCACATTCCGCTCCGGCCCCACCTGGAACGCCGGCTTGTGCTCACCGGCCCGGCCACCCGGCCCTGGCACCCGAGCGTGGTCACGATCCGGGACCTCACCGCAACGCACGTCAGGTCCGGCTGATGCCGGTGTCCGGGTCAGCTCTCGGTGGGTTCCAGCAGGATCAGCGGGACCTCGCGGTTGCCGGCCTCGACGGCTCGGGTGCGATGGCCGGCGAAGAACGGGTAAAGCTCGTCGGCGTGGGTCAGCCAGCTCTCCCGCTCCGCGCCTTCGGCCACCCGGGCGGTCATCAGCCGGCGGTCGGGACCGTCCTGCAGCTGGACCGTCGGGTGCGTGACGAGGTTGTGGAACCAGCTCGGGTTGCGGGCCTGGCCGCCGGCCGACGCGCCGACGGCGTAGACGCCGTCACGCTCGATGCGCATCAGCGCGACCTTGCGCAGCTTGCCCGAACGGGCGCCGCGCATGGTCACCACGACCACCGGGCCGCCCTCCATCGTCGCGCCTTCGCGGCCGTCGGTGCGCTCGTAGAGCTCGACCTGGTCGCGGGTCATCGGGTTGGTGCTGGGGACGTACTCACCGTCGAGCAGATCCTTGGTCACGTCAGGGACTTCCTTTCATTGGGGGGCGGCTTCACGCGTCAGCCGGCGATCTGGATCACGGTCTTCCCGACGGTCCGGCCGCTCTCGGCGAGCGTGTGCGCCGTCTTCATGGTGTCGGCGGTCAGGCCCTCGAGCGTGGTGGTGACGATCGGACGCAGCCTGCCCGCCGCGACGTCGGCCACCGCCCGGGCGAGGATCCGGCCCTGACTGGCGACGTCACCGCCGGCCACGATCTTGCTGAACACCATCTCGCTGTGCAGCGAAAGCGACTTGCCTGTGAAGGCCCCCAGGTCGAAGGGGCCGGTCAAGTCGATGGCGGCCAGGTGACCGAAGGGCCGCAGCACCTCGACGATCGCCTCCAGGTGACCGCTGGTGCCCGACGTCGAGAACACCAGGTCGACGTGATCGATCCCCGCCGCGCGGAGCTGTCCGGCCAGGTCGCCGCGGTGGTCGACGACCAGGTCGGCGCCCATCGCCGTCGCCCACGTCCGCGACTCGGGCCGCGAAGCCGTACCGATCACGAACGCCGATGTGGTGGCCTTGAGCAGTTGCGTGGCCATCGACCCGACGCCGCCGGCCCCGCCGATGACGAGCACCCGGCCGACACCGCCGGGCAGCGCGTCCTGGTCGCGGAACAGCGATTCCCCGGCCGTGAGGACGCCGACGGGCAGCGACGCGGCGTCGGTGAACGCGAGCCCGTCCGGGATCCGGGCGACCACCCGGTGGTCGACCGCGACGCGCTCGGCCCAGCTGCCGTCGCGGGTGATGTCGCCGGTGCCCAGCACCCGGTCCCCGACCGCGAACCCCGCGGCCGCGGGCCCGACCGCGGCGACGACCCCGGCGAACTCCCAGCCCAGGATGACCCGGCCACCGGGCTCGGCGCTGCGCGTCCGCCGGATCGCGGCTTCACCCGGGTTCACGCCGATCGCGTGGACCTCGACCAGCAGGTCACCGTCGCGTAACCGGGGTTCGGCGACCTCGACCAGGTTGATGGCGAACGCGTCGAGTGCGTGTGCTCTCTCGTAGGCCAGTGCCTTCATGGCTTCAGTCCTGCTTCAGGGCGTGCAGTGCCGAGAGCGGGCCGCCGATCTGCATCAGCCGGCCACCCTCGCGCAGCGATCCGGCGTCGACCGGGGCGAAGCCGAGGCCGTCGGCGACTTCGCGGAAGTCCGCTTTGGCGGCGTCGTCGTCCGCGGCGTAGAACAGCAGCTGCCGCCCTTCCGCGTGCCGGGGATCGGCGGCGATGTACGGCGCGTAGAGGGTGTTGAACGCCTTGACCACGCGCGCGCCCGGCGCCCGGTCCGCGACGAACTCACTCGCCGTCCCGACCTCGACGTCGGCGAAGGTGTTGGTGGTGTCGACCAGGATGCGGCCGTCCCACGCGGGCAGCCCGGCCAGCGCGTCGCCGACCTGCGGCCACATCACCGCGAGGAAGACCATGTCGGCGGCGGCCGCCTCGGCGGCCGTGCCCGCGCTCGCGAGCGGGCCCAGCCGGGTCACGACGTCGAGCAGCGTGTCCGGACCGCGGCTGTTGCCGAGGGTCACTTTGTGGCCGGCCGCCACGAGGTGACCAGCGATGGCCTGCGCGACCGTCCCGGCCCCGATGGTGCCGAAGTTCATGACCACCCCTTCCAGACTTTGATGACGTCCGCCATCAATAACTATGATTGCCATCGTCATCATTAATTGTCAAGCCAGGCTTCGCTGTGGACGCTCGATTTGATGATGAGTATCATCGGAAGAGGCGGTGTGGCCGCCAGGAAGGTGGTCGACGTGCCTCGCATCACGCAGGAGCAGAAGCAGCTCAACCGCGAGAAGATCGTCAACGCGGCCGGCGAGGGGTTCCGGCTGCGCGGCATCGACGGCATCGGCATCGAGGAACTGATGAAGTCGGCCGGCATGACGCACGGCGGGTTCTACAACCACTTCGACTCGAAGGACGACCTCGCCCTCGAAGTCCTCCACCAGGGCTTCACCGACTCACTCGAAGCACTCGACGCCATCCGCGACGCCCATCCCCGCTCGGCGCGCGCGGCCCTGCACGACATGGTCGACGGGTACGTCAGCGCCGAGCACCGCGACCACCCCGAGGCCGGCTGCGCCTCGGCCGCCCTCGTCACCGACGCCGGCCGCCACGGCGCCGCCGCCCAGGCCGAGTACCGGCGCGGGCTCGACGGCTACTTCGCCGCCATCACCGACATGCTGCTCGAACGCGCCCGCCAGTCCGGCACCGAACTCACCCCCGCCGAGGCCCGCGAGCGCGCCGTGGCGCTGTTCAGCCAGATGGTCGGCGCGCTGACCCTCTCCCGCGCCATCGCCGACGCCGCGCCGGACCTGTCGGACGAAGTCCTGGCGGCCAACCGGAAGCGGCTCAAGAAGCTGTAGACCTTCGTCGCTCCAGCCGCTCTGCTGCCGGGAACCACCACGCCCTCGGCGCCGGTCGGCTCGCCTCGCTACGAGCCCTTCCGGGCACCGTCGAAGCCGGCACGACCGACGCCTACCGCGCGGGCGTCACCAGGTGACGGGCAGGCTCCGCACGCCGTAGTTGGTGCCGAAGACGTCCATCGGCACCTCCGCCGCCGGGACCGCGAGCTTCAGGTCCGGGAAGCGCCGGAACAGCTGCGGCAGGATCGTCTTCAGCTCGGCGCGGGCGATGTTCTGCCCAAGACACTGGTGCACGCCGTACCCGAACGCGAGGTGGCGTGTCATCCGGCGGTCGAAGTCCGGGCTGTCGGGGGCGTCGAACGCGCGCGGGTCGCGGTTGGCAGCGGGCATCGCGACGACGACCAGGTCACCGGCGGCGATCCGCTGACCGCCGAGTTCCAGGTCCTCCTTCGCGACGCGGCCGAGCCCGAACTGGACGATCGTCAGGTACCGCAACAGTTCCTCGACCGCCGGGCCCACCTTGGCCGGGTCGTCGACCAGCTGCGCGCGCTGCTCGGGATGGGTCAGCAGGGTCAGCGCGGACAGACCGATCATCGCCATCGTCGTGTCGTGCCCGGCGAACAGCAGCAGCACGCCGATGCTGACGACGTCGGAGTCGGTCAGGATCGACTCGCCGGTGTCGGCGGTGCGCACGAGGTCGGCCAGCAGGCCGGTGGCGGCGGGGTCACGGCGGATCGCGGCGACGAGGTCGGTGATGTAGCCCATCAGCCACTTCGCGCCGGCCGCGCGTTCGGCGTGGGTCTTGCTGACGTCCATCATCACCTCGGTGGCGTGGTGGAAGCCGTCGCGATCGCCGTAGGGCACGCCGAGCAGCTCGCAGATGACCAGGCACGGGATCGGCAGCGCCAGGGCCTCGATCAGGTCGGCCGGCTTCGGCCCGGCGGCGAGCGCGTCGAGGTGCTCGGTGACGATCCGGTCGATGTAGGGCTGCAGCGTGTTCTGCACGCTCTTCGGGGTGAACCGCCCGGTCAGCAGCCGCCGGTACTTGCCGTGGTCGGGCTCGTCCATCATGACGAACGTCGGGTCGAGGCCCGCGTCGCCGTGGTCGGCGTCCGAAGTGCCGGAGTCGTCGGGCGGGACGTCGTGGCGGGGCCGCCGCGCGCTCATCCGCGGGTCGGCGAACACAGCGCTGCCCTCCTCGAACCGCGTCACGAGCCAGCCGGCCTGGCCGTTGGGGAACCGGACGCGGGTGACCGGCTGCTCCTCGCGCAGCTGGTGGTACTCGGCGGGCGGGTCGAGCAGGCTGGTGCGGGTGGTGGGCATGGCGGGCAGTTCGGTGGTCACTTCGCGGGCTCCGTTCCGGTCGTGGCGAGGGCGGCTTCGACGCCGCGGTGGAACTGGGTGCCGTTGCCCCAGCCCACGTAGAAGTGCAGGTGCAGAACAGCTTCGCGCAGTTGCTCGGCGGTGAGTTCGGCGTTGGCGAGCGCGCCGCGGACCTGGATCTCGACGAGGTCGGCGCGCCCCAGCGCGGCCGTGGCGCCGAGGACGAGCAGGCGGCGATCGCGAATGGACAGTCCGGGCCGGGCCCAGATGGCGCCGAAGAGGTGGTCGATCGTCTCGGCCAGCATCGGGGACGCCTCGTCCGGCAGCGTCTCGCTGAAGCCGGCGCCGTAAACGGCGTCCATCATCTCCAGGCCGCGGCGGCGGCGGTCGTCGTCGGTCATGACACCTCCTGATCGGGGTAGGCGAGGGTGCGCGGACCCGCCGCGCGAACGAGGGAAACCAGCGGCACGTCGACGCCGAACGTGCCGGCGAGCTCCTGCGCCGCGGCGAGGTCCTTGTCGAGCAGCTTCACCACCTGCGGCACCACCTCGCGGTTCGCCGGGTGCTCGGCGAGCTGGTCCCGCAGCCACGACAGCAGCGTCGCTCCCCCGGGGTCGGCGGTCTCGATGACCTCCACGAGCGTGGCCGGGTCGACCCCGGCGGCGCGCGCGAGCGTCACGGCTTCGTGCACGACGGTCCAGCTGCCGTAGGTGATGACGTTGCGGGCGATCTTCGTCGCCATCCCGGCCCCGAGCGGTCCACAGTGGACGACGCGCTTGGCGAAGTCGTCGAGCACCGGCCGGGCGCGGGCGACGACGTCGGCGTCGCCGCCGAGGATGGCGACCATCCCGTTCTCGGCGGCCTTGTCCCCCGGCGTGACGCCGCAGTCCAGCAGGGACGCTCCGGCGGCGGCGCAGAGCGCGGCGAGTTCGTGCACGACCGGGACGGCGACGGTCGACAGCAGCACCACGATCAGCCCCGGGCGCGCGGCGGTGAGCAGGCCGGTCAGGACGTCGCGGGCCTGGTCGGCGTCGACGACCGCGACCAGGACGACGTCGGACGCGGCGGCGACCTCGGCCGGGGAGGCCACCGCCCCGGGAAACGCGGCCGCGGTGTCGGCGCGGATGTCGTAGACCACCGGGACCCGGCCGCGGCGGGTGAGGCTGACGGCGACGCCGCCGCCGATCATGCCGAGCCCGACAACGCCGGCTCGCAGGTGCTGACTCATGCGGGAACTCCTTGTCCGGTCACGGTTTCCCACGGCGTCGGCGTGCTCAGGTGCGCCCGGGCGGCACGCAGGGCGCGCGGGCTGCCGACGCCGACCGCGGCGCGGACCACGCCGTGGGCGCCGTAGAGCGCGACGAACTTGCGCTCGGCGAGGCTGCCGTCGACGACGGTCATCCGGTCGCAGCCCCGCGGTGTGCCGTGGATCTGGATCTTCAGGTCGTACTGGTCGGACCAGATGTAGGGCACCGGTGTGAACGGCACCGGCGTCGCGGCGAGGATGTTGCGGGCGACCGCCCGGCCCTGCTCGGCGGCGTTGGTGCGGTGCTCCAAGCGGAGCCGCTCCCCCAGCCCGGCGTGCCACCACGACGCGACGTCGCCGGCGGCCCAGACGTGCGGGGGCGGCGCGGCAGAACTCGTCGCACACGACGCCGTCGCCGAGCGGGATGCCGCTGCCGGCCAGCCATTCGGTGGCCGGGACCGAGCCGATCGCGACCAGGACGGCGTCGGCGGCGACGGTCCGGCCGTCGGCCAGCCGGACGCCGCTCGCCCGGCCGTCCTCGGTCAGCACCTGCTCGACCCGCGTGCCGCGCAGCACCCGCACACCCTGGTCGATGTGCGTGCCCAGCAGGAACTCGCCGATCTCCGGGCCCAGCACGTCGCTCAGCGGGGCGGGCAGGTCGGACACGAGCG
The DNA here is from genome assembly GCF_035975215.1 of Amycolatopsis sp. NBC_01307. Classification (NCBI taxonomy): domain Bacteria; kingdom Bacillati; phylum Actinomycetota; class Actinomycetes; order Pseudonocardiales; family Pseudonocardiaceae; genus Amycolatopsis; species Amycolatopsis sp. NBC_01307. The sequence continues at coordinate 4,655,226 of NZ_CP108403.1, forward strand.
TGACGTCGGCGCCGGCCCGGCGGGCGACCGCGGCGACCTCGGCACCGAGGAACCCGGCGCCCACCACGACGAGCCGCGGTTTCCCGGCGAGCACGTCCCGCAGGGCGAGGCCGTCGGCCAGGTCGCGCAAGACGTGGACTCCAGGCACTCCGTCGCTGCCGGGCAGGCGGCGCGGCCGGACACCGGTCGCGACGACGAGTTCGTCGTAGGCCACAACGCCGTCGGTGCACCGGACTTCGCGACGGCCTGGGTCGACGGCGACCGCGCGGGTACCGAGCCGCAGATCGATGCCCGACGCGGCGAGGGCGTCCTGCTCGCGCAGCCGGAGCCGTTCGTGCGACCAGGTGCCCGAGAGCACCTGCTTCGACAGCGGCGGCCGGTCGTACGGGAGGTGTTCCTCGTCGCCGATCAGGGTGACGGTGCCGCCGAACCCGTCCTGCCGCAGGGTTTCCGCGGTCGCCAGGCCCGCGGCGGCGGCGCCGACGATGACGACGTTCACTCCTGGACGTCGATCGCGACGGCCGGGCAGACCGCGGCGGCCTCGCGGACCGCGGCGTGCTGCTCCGGCGGCGGAGTGGCGTCGAGCAGGATGACGATCCCGTCCTCGTCGCGCTGGTCGAACACGTCCGGGGCGGCCAGCACGCACTGGCCGGCGCCGCAGCACTTCTCCTCGTCCACGGTGATGTTCATGGGTTTCCCACTCTCTGACGACAACGTCGAGCGCTAACCTAACTAAGTTCAGTTAACGCCCGACGAGGGTCGCTGCCAAGAGCGTTCGGACTGTGTTCCATGACACAGCGTGCCCGAAACGGGACGAAGAGTACGGATCAGTCGTCGACGATGGTCGCGGCCATCAGCCGCTCGATCGCGGTCTCCGGCGGGCAGACCGGCTCGGCGACCGCCTCCCGCGCGACGAGCGCGTCGACCAGGCCTTCGGCCATCCCGTCCAGGGTGCCCGGATCGGCCGAGGCGACCAGGCTGAGCTGCAGGGACACCATCCCGTGCAGCCCCGCCCAGAGCGTGTGGGCCGCCTGCCGCGGCGGCAGGGCCAGCGAGTGCCCGGCGTCCAGGCACGCGTTGACCGCCGCGCGCAGCAGCCCCGAGACGGCCCGCGCCGGGTGCCGGCCGGCCCGTCCGGGCTCGAGCGCGGGCTGCCGGACGTCGTACATCAGCCGGTAGTGGCCGGGGTTCTCCCGGGCGAACCGGCAGTAGGCGCGCACCTGGGCCAGCAGCTTGCCGCGCGGATCCCCGGCGGCCACGGCGGCATCCGCGACGCGCATCGCGTGCGCGAGCTGCTCGTACTTGTCGGCCAGCGCGGCCCACACCAGCTCGGTCTTGTCCGCGAAGTGCAGGTAGATGCTCGGCGCGGCCACGCCGACCTCTTTCGCGACGGCGCGCATGGTCAGCTTCTCGTGGCTGCCCCACTCGGCCAGCAGCCGGTTCACCGCGGCGAGGACGTCAGCCTTCAGCTGGTCCCCTTCACCACGCCGGCTCCTCGGCCGATCCACCACCGCGCACCTCCCGCTCGAATTCAGGCTAACGGCTGTCCGGTTTGACAGGACCGAGCCTCGCCCGTAGATTTTCAATACGAACCGGTACCGTATCGAAAGTCAGGAGACAGGCAGCCCGATGAGCACCCCACCGCCCCGAGGCAGGCCGCGTGACGCCGGCCGTGACGTGGCGATCCTCGACGCGACGCTGCGCATGCTGACCGCCTCCGGGTACGAGCAGATGTCGATCGAGGCGGTCGCGGCCGAAGCCGGGGTCTCCAAGGCGACGATCTACCGCCGCTACCCGAACAAAGCGGCGCTGGTGGTCGCAGCCGTCGAGCACCGGGCCGGCGCCACACCACCCCAGGTCACCTCGGACAACCTTCGCGACGGCCTGGCCACGATGGCGGCCTGGCTCGCGAGCGAGATCGCCGAACAGGAAGTCGGCCTGCTCGGCGCGCTCTTCGCCGGGATGCGCAGCGATCCGGACCTGGCCGCGGGGATGCGGCGCATCCTGCACCGCGACGAAGCCGCGATGGCCGGTGAATCCTTCCGCGGCGCGCTCGAACACGGCGAAGAACTGGCCCCGCGGGCGGCGGAACTGTTCACGGAGATCGCCCCGGCCATCATCGTCCACCGGCTCGTCGTGGCCGGAAAACCCTGCGACGGCGCGTTCCTCGACCACCTCGTCGACGACATCCTGCTGCCGCTCATCCGGCGCCGGTGAACGACACCTCCGACGTCCCGAAAGGACCGGCCATGCGCATCGTCCGATACGATCGATTCGACGGCATCGAGCAGCTGTGGATCGACGAGGTTCCCGTCCCCGAAGCCACTCCAGGTCATGCGGTGGTGCGGATCCAAGCGTCGTGCGTCAACCCCGGCACCCTGTCCGCGCTGCGCGGAGCGACCTACGTACCGATCCGCGACCTGGCCGGCACCGTCACCGCCGTCGGCGCGGACGTGCACGACGTCAAGATCGGCGACGAGGTGCTCGGCTGGGCGCAGGACTGGTCGGCGCACGCCGAATTCGCCGCCGTCCCCGTCGAGCAGCTGGTCCCGAAACCGGCGGTGCTCTCGTGGGACGTGGCCGGTTCCCTTTACGTCACACCGATGGCCGGCCTGGCCGCCGTCCAGGCCGTCGAGCCCCGCGAGGGCGAGATCGTCGTCATAGCCGGCGCGTCCGGCGGGGTCGGTCTCACGGCCGCGCAGCTTGCCCGGCGAAATGGTGCGACGGTGATCGGCATCGCGGGGCCGGGCAACGCGGAGCGGCTGCGGGAACTCGGTGTGCGCCCGGTGTCCTACGGCGCCGACGTGACCGAGCAGATCCGCGAGGCGGCCGAGGGTCGTCCGATCGACGCCTTCATCGACGCGTTCGGGTCAGGGTACGTCGACCTCGCTCTCGCGCTCGGGGTGTCCCGGCAGCGCATCAACACCGTGGTCGATTACCAGGCCGCCAAGGAAAAAGGGGTCAAGGCCCTCGGCACGGTCAACGCCGGCGGCGGTTTAGGCCTGCGAAGTCTCGCCGATCTCGCCGCCTCGGGGGAACTGGCCGTGCCCATCGCCGCCGCCTACCCGCTCGCCGCGGTGCAAGCCGCTTATCACGCGCTCGCCGAGACCCGCCCCTTCGGACGGATCGTCCTGCACCCGCAGGCGTAACCGCCCAGCGATCCGGCGCTCTCACCGGTCTTCGACGCCGGCCCAGCGGACGTCGAACCGTGTCACCTCATCCGGCCGGGAGCCCCAGCTGACGTCGTTCCAGGTTCGAGCGCGCGGCGTGGAGCACCGCTGAAAGCGCTGTCAGCTCATCAGCGGCGACAGCGCCGCCGAGGATCTCCTGAATCGCCGCCCGCCAGACAGGCTCCGCCCGGGACACCACCGATTCGCCCGCCGGGGTCAGTGCGAGCAGGGACGAGCGGCGGTTGGCCGGATTCGGGCGGCGCTCCAGCCAGCCCTGCTTCTCCAAGCGGTCGACGATCTTGCTGGTCGTCCCGACACCGATCGCGAAGGCGGCGGCGAGATCCGCGACGCGGGCGTCCGGGTGGTCGCGGACATGACGCAGCAGCTCGAAGTACCCGCCCGCGACACCGGCCTCCGCCTTCACGCGGTCGGTGACCGCGTTGTAGAGCCGCGTCTCCACACGGACGAGGTCAGTGAACAGTGTGTCGAGGGCCACCAGATCTGCCGCTGCACTATCTGCCATGGCATATACTGTACTGGCAAGAACTCCGGAGTGGAAGGCAGGACGATGTCCACAGATCAGCGTGAACGCCTGGACGCGCAGCTCCGCGGCACCGGCGTCGGGGCCGAGCAGTCCGTCGCCGAACTCCGCGAAAACTTCGTGAAGCTGATGGACCCGCTGCCGGTACCGGAGGGCACCCACACGCGCGAGACGTCATTGGGCGGACGCCCCGCGCTGCACGTCAGCCCGGACACCGAACCCGCCTCCGGGACCCTGCTCTACCTGCACGGCGGGTCGCACGTCGTCGGCTCGCCCCGCACGGCGCTCGGCCTCACCGCGGGCCTGGTCGTCAGAACCGGGATCCCCGCCCTCTCCCTGGACTACCGGCTGGCGCCGGAGCACCCGTTCCCGGCGGACGTCCAGGACGTGGTCACGGCCTACCGCGAACTCCTCGACCAAGGCCACGCACCCGGATCGATCGCCTTCGCCGGCGACTCCGCCGGCGGCGGACTGACGATCACGGGCGCACTCGCCGCACGCGACGCCGGACTCCCCATGCCGGCCGCGATCGTCGCGTTCTCACCAGGCCTCGACGCGACTCGGACCGGCGAGAGCATCGTGACCAAAGCGGCTGCGGATCCCCTGCTCGACCGCGCGAGTCTCGACCGCATGAGCAGCTTCTACGTCGCGGACCAGGACCGTCGAAACCCGTTGCTCAGCCCGGCCGTGACCGCCGACCTGACCGGCCTGCCGCCCATCCTGGTGCAGGTCGGCACGAACGAGATGCTCCTCGACGACGCCCGCCGGCTCGCCCTGCGCGCGTCCGACGCGGAGGTCGACGTCGTCCTCGACATCACCGCGAAGGTCCCGCACGTGTTCCAGTCGTTCACCGGCCTGCTCGACGAGGCCGGCGAAGCGCTCGACCGGGCCGCGCTCTTCCTGCGCCAGCGCGTCCGCGGCTGACACGCTCCGAGCGTTCCCGATCCGAGACGCCTGAGGTGCGTGGTCGCCCTAGCCCGTGCTGCTGCCCTGCAGCCCTAAGGCCGCTGTGTTCAGGCCGGCCCGTTGTCGATCTTCGACGGGTGCCTCGCCAGCGGGGTGACCTCGATGTCCATGTACGGGAACAGCGGCAGTCCGGACAGCAGGGTGTGCAGCTCGTCGTGGTCGGTGACGTCGAGGATCGAGAAGTTGGCGTACTCGCCCGCGATCCGCCACAGCTGTGGCCACTTCCCCGCGCGCTGCAGCCGCTGGCTGTACTCCTTTTCGCGCGCCAGCACGGCGGTGCGTTCCGCCGGGTCCAGGTCCGGTGGAAGGCGTACGTCCATGCGAACGTGATAGAGCATCGGTCTCTCCACAGTGGACGGACAGGGGACGGGTCAGGACCGCTCGGGGTCCAGGACGAAGCCGTACTCGATGGTTTCGCCGTCGGCGGCCGGGCGCGGTGACAGCATCAGTTCCGGCTTGACCGCCGAGGCGATGTCGTCGTCGTTGTGGTCGTCGCCCGGGAAGTAGAGCTGGGCGGTCAGCAGTTCGTGACCCGGCGCGGACACCTTGACGTGCAGGTGCGCCGGGCGCCACGGGTGCCAGCCCGCCGCGGAGATGAGGTTGCCGCACGCGCCGTCGGTGGGGATCTGGTACGGCGCCGGCCGGACCGTGCGGATCTCGAACTTGCCGTCGGCGTCGGCGGTGAACGCCGCGCGCAGGTTCCACTCCGGGATGCCGGGGGCGAACTGCGAGTAGAAGCCGTCCGCGTCGGCGTGCCACAGCTCGACCTTCGCTCCGGCCAGCACCGTGCCGCCGGTCGAGGTCACCTGCCCGGTCCAGGTCAGCGGCGTCCCCGGCTCGTCCGCGCGCATCGGGACGGACCCGCGGGCGCCCTGCTCGGGCGCGTCCGGGACGTAGTACGGGCCTTCGATGGTGCCCTTGTTGCCTTCGCGGTGTTCGGTGGCGACGTCTTCGACGACGTGCTCGACCCACACGTCCAGGAACAGCGGCCACTCGCCGGTCTCGCCGACGCTGATGAGCCACGACTTGAGCGCGTTGTACTCGGCGTAGGTCACCTTGTGGCGGCGGATGGTGCCGTGGACGGCTTCGAGCACCTCGCGGGCCAGCAGGCTGACGCGCTCCTTCGGTGTCCCGGCGACGCCGGCGAGCTTGTCGGACTTGAACCGTTCCGTCGCGTGGGAACCCGAACCGGCGGCCGTGGCGGTCTCGTGGATGGCGGTCATGAATCCTCCTTGATTCGTGGTGGGTCAGCAGTCCTGGCGATAACGCCGGAGCTTTCCGGGATCGACGTCGGCCCCGAGACCCGCGCCGGGGCGGACGGTGAGTTCGCCGTCGGTGATGCACAGCGGTTCGGTGAGCAGGTCGTCGCTCATGTCGAGGAAGTTGGACAGCTCGCCGGGCCGCCGGGACGTCAGCGGGTAAGCGGCGCCGAACGCGACGGTGCACAGGGAGCCGAGCTGGCCGTCGATCTGGTTGCCCATCACGACTTCGAGGCCGAGGCCCTCGGCGAGGTGGTGGGTGCGCTGCGAACGGGTGAAGCCGGTGCGCGCGGTCTTGATGCTGATCGCGGTGGCCGAGCCGCCGAGGACCTCACGGGTGACGTCGGCGGGCGTGACGGCGGATTCGTCGGCGATGAACGGCACGTCGAGCTGCCGCACCAGCCACCGCCGGCCGAGGACGTCGTCGGCGGGGCAGAGCTCTTCGGCGAACAACAGCCCGAGGTCGGCCATCTCCCGCATGGCGCGGGCGGATTCGGCTGCCGTCCAGCCGCGGTTGCCGTCGACGTAGAGGTCGACGCCGTCGCCGAAGGCCTCACGCAGGGCGCGCACCACGGCGGTGTCGAGGGCCACCGGGTGGCGGCCGACCTTGACCTTGAAGGTGGTGATGCCGTGGGTGTCGCGCATCCGCTGTGCCTCGGCGACCATCGCGGCGGGCTCGTCGAACCCGAGCATGTGCGACACGCGCATGCGGTCGGTGTAGCCGCCGAGCAGCTCCGTCACCGAGACGTCGAGGGTGCGCCCGAGCGCGTCCCACATCGCCATGTCGACCGCGGACTTGGCGGCCGGGTTGCCGACGGTGCGGCCGAGCCGGGCGTGGGCGACCTCGCGGTCGAGCAGGCTCAGCCCGACCAGCTGCGGCGCGAAGATCGTCTCGATCACGGCGACGACGCCGGCCTGCGTCTCGCCGTAGGTGAACGGCCGCGGCGGTGCTTCGGCGATCCCGGTGACGCCGTCGTCGGTGTGCACCCGCACGAGGACGTGCTCGGCGGCGTGCACCTCGCCGGAGGCGAACCGCAGCGGCTTGCGGTACGGGATGGCGAACGGGATCGCCTCGACCCGGGTGATCTTCATCAGGTGACCTCCGCGGGTGGTCGTGCGGACGGGAAGACGTCCTCGAGGGCCGCGAGGACGGTGCTGACGAGCGGGGAACGGGTCTCGCGGTGCCAGGCCAGGGCCAGCTCGACGGTCGCCGCGCCGGCGAGGTCGCGGAACACGACACCGGCCAGCGGGAGCGATCGCGCGGAAGCGGGCACGACCCCGACGCCGAGGCCACCGGCGACCAGGGCGAGCAGCGTCGCGGTGCCGGGGGCTTCGTGCTGCTCGCGCGGGGTGAACCCGGCGTCCCGGCAGCTGCGCCGGACGGCCTCGTGCACGACCGAGTTGCGCCCGGTGTAGGTGACGAACGGCTCGGCACGCAGGTCCGCCACCGCGACGACGGGCTCGACGGCCAGCCGGTGGTCGGCGGGCACGGCGAGGATCAGCGGTTCGACCTCGATCACCCGGAAGTCGATGTCGGCCCCGGTGACCGGCGGCCGCAGCACCCCGATGCCCAGGGTGCCGGACCGCAGGTGCTCGCACTGCTCGGCGGTGAGGAGGTCGGCGCGGACCTCCAGCTCCACCTGCGGGACGCGCTGCGTGAGCGCCCGGGCCAGGTGCGGGAGGTGGGAGAAGGCGGCCGTCCCGGTGCACCCGACCCGGACCAGGCCGAGCTTGCCCTCGCCGATGCGCCGGACCCCGCGGACGCCGTTGCCGACCGCCGCGAGCACCCGCTGGGCCTCGGCGAGGAAGAACTCGCCGGCCGGCGTCACGGTGACCTGCCGGGTCGTGCGGGCCAGGAGGGTGACGCCCAGTTCGTCCTCCAGCTGCCGGATGGTGTGCGACAGGGCCGGCTGGGCGACGTGCAGCAGTTCGGCCGCCCGGCCGAAGTGGCACGTCTCGGCGACGACGGTGAAGTAGCGCAGGTGCCGTAGTTCCATGGCGGACCTCCTCCTGTGCCTCCGTCGCCGATCACTCCACCGTAGGGAGCGCACTCATCGAAGACAAAGACTTGATATCGCGTGATTGATAAACACTATCTATCAATGACACCCTGAGTCAGCACTGGGGTTTTGCCTGGTGTGACCGGCGGCACGGCCTGTCATGGTTCGAAGTCATGCCACGGCGGCACCGGTCGCCGGAGGCCGATCCGCGCCGCTGGAGGACCCATGACCGAGCTGCTGCAGCACGCATCCGCCGTCGTCGACGACGCCGTGGTCGAGGACCCCGAGGCGGGCGTCTACCGCGCCAACCGGCGGATCTTCACCGACGAGGAGATCTTCGGACTCGAGCTGAAGCACATCTTCGAGGGCAACTGGATCTACCTCGCCCACGAGAGCCAGCTGCCCAATCCCGGCGACTACTTCACCACCCACATCGGCCGCCAGCCGGTCGTCATCACCCGGGACAAGCACGGCGAGCTGCACTGCCTGATCAACGCCTGCGCCCACCGCGGCGCGATGATCTGCCGCCGCAAGACCGACAACCGCACCACGCTCACCTGCCCGTTCCACGGCTGGACCTTCCGCAACGACGGCAAGCTGCTCAAGGTCAAGGACCCCGACGGCGCCGGCTACCCGGACTCGTTCGACACCGACGGCTCCCACGACATGACCAGGGTCGCGCGGTTCGAGTCCTACCGCGGCTTCCTGTTCGGCAGCCTCAACCCGGACGTCACGACGCTGGCCGAACACCTCGGCGACACGACGAAGGTGATCGACATGCTCGTCGACCAGTCACCGGACGGCCTGGAGGTGCTGCGCGGCGCGTCGAGCTACACCTACGACGGCAACTGGAAGGTCCAGGCGGAGAACGGCGCCGACGGCTACCACGTCACCGCCACCCACTGGAACTACGCCGCCACCACCGCCCGCCGCGCCACCGGCGAGTCCAAGAACAGCACCAAGACCCTGGACGCGGGCAGCTGGGGCAAGTCCGGCGGCGGTTACTGGTCCTACCCGAACGGGCACCTGTGCCTGTGGACGTGGGCGGGCAACCCCCAGGACCGTCCACTGTGGAGCCGGATGGCCGAGCTGAAGGAGAAGTTCGGCGACGCCAAGGGCGAGTTCATGGTCCGCGGCTCCCGCAACCTCTGCCTGTACCCGAACGTGTACCTGATGGACCAGTTCTCCACGCAGATCCGGCACTTCCGGCCGATCGCGCCGGACAAGACCGAGGTCACCATCTACTGCATCGCGCCGAAGGGCGAGAGCGCCGACGCGCGGGCGTGGCGGATCCGGCAGTACGAGGACTTCTTCAACGCCTCCGGCATGGCCACCCCGGACGACCTGGAGGAGTTCCGGTCCTGCCAGCTCACCTTCCGCGCCACCGCCGCACCCTGGAACGACATGAGCCGCGGCGCGCAGCACTGGCTGACCGGACCGGACGAAGTCGCCGAGGCCCTGGACATGAAGGGCGTCATCTCCGCCGGCAAGAAGAACGAGGACGAGGGTCTCTACCCCGTCCAGCACGGCTACTGGCGGGAAACCATGCAGGCCGCGATCGCCGCCGAGCGAGGGGAAACCCGATGACCACCGCCGAAACCACGATCACCCAGCGGGACGTCGAGCAGTTCCTCTACCGCGAGGCCCGCTACCTCGACGACCGCGAGTTCGAGAAGTGGCTGGAGTGCTACGCCGACGACGTCGTCTACTGGATGCCGTCCTGGGGTGACGACGACCTGCTCACCGAGGACCCGCAGACGTCGGTCTCGCTGATCTACTACCCGGACAAGGGCGGCCTGGAGGACCGGGTGTTCCGCATCCGCACCGAACGCTCCAGCGCGACGTCCATCCCGGAGCCGCGGACCAGCCACAACATCACCAACGTCGAGCTGATCGAACGCCGCGGCGACCTCGTGGACGTCCGGTTCAACTGGCACACCATGTACTTCCGCTACAAGACGGTCGACCCGTACTACGGGACGTCGTTCTACACCCTCGACTTCTCCGGCCCGGCGCCGCTGATCCGCCGCAAGACCGTGGTGCTGAAGAACGACTACATCCACCACGTCGTCGACGTCTACCACTTCTGAGGCCCGCCATGACGCACCAAGTCGTCCTGGAGGTGCTCGACGACGGCCCCGGCATCCCGCCCGAGGACCGAGAGCGCGTCTTCGAGCGCTTCGCCCGGCTGGACGACGCCCGCGCCCGCGACGCCGGCGGCTCAGGCCTCGGCCTCACCCTCGCCCGCGACATCGCGGCCCGTCACGGAGGCTCACTGCACGCGGCGGACAGCGCGACGGGCGCCCGGCTGGTCGCGCGGCTGCCGGGACCACCTCACCGGTGAATCGCCGAACACCTGCTGTCGCAGGTGATCACGTGAAGTAGTGGCCCTGCCCGATGTCCTCGATCAGGCCGGGGTGGGTGGGTTTCCAAGCCAGCAGCTCCTGCGTGATGGCGCTGGACGCGGGCATGTCGGTACCGAGCAGGTCCTCCTCGCCGGGCCGCCGCGCGATGGTGGAGAACCGGCGCGACCCCGCCGTCATCGAGCGGCAGTTCCGCATCCTCGGCGGTGCGACGGACACCCCGGAACGGGCGGCGATCCGGGAGGAGACCATCGCCGCGATCCTGCGGACCGTCGACGTTCCCGTGCTGATCCTCGCCGGCATGCGCGACGGCGTCATCTCCCCCGAGTCCACGTTGCGGGCCGCACGCAGCGTGCCTTGGGCCAAGGCGGTGCTCTTCGAGGACGAGGGCCATTTCGTCACACGGGAACGCCCGGAGCGGCTCGCCACCGAAGTCGCCGCCTTCCTCGAAGAACTGAACTCCTGACCGCTTCGCGTCTTGTGGTCGGCACCTGCTGCGGAGTGCCGTCCAAGACGTCTGGGGCTCATCGAGGTGGGTCAAAGCGTTTTCGGGCGGGAGGCAAGGGCACCGAACACCGTCTGGACCACCACGAGCGCGACCAGAATGGCGAGTGCCGGGGTCCATGACGCGGTGGCGTCGTGGACGGCGCCGATGGCGATCGGGCCGAGTGCGGCGAGGGTGTAGCCGGCGGCCTGGGCCATGCCCGACAGCGCCCCGGCTTCGGCGTAGTGCCGTGTCCGCAGCCCGAACAGGGACAGTGCCAGGGTCAGGGTGATGCCGATGGAGAAGCCGGCGATGACGGCCCAGATCACGGCGATTCCCGGCGCGAGCAGAAGCCCGGTCAGGGCCCCCATCAGGAGCAGCGACCCCCCGATGGCGATCGGGCGCTGGTCGGGAAGCCGGTGGACGAGCGCGGAACAGAGCAGACTGCCGAGCAGCCCGGACAGGTTGAACAGGAGCTGGTGGAAGCCCGCGGCCGCCGAGCTGATGCCGACGACTCGCTCGATGGAGGGCAGCCACGTCAACAGGACGTAGAACGCCAGTGACTGCAGGCCCATGAAGAGCGTGACCTGCCACGCGAGCGCACTCCTCCACGGGGAGCGCGTCCCGCTCGCGCCGGGGCCGGCCGACGGCGTGACGATTCGGGTGAACCGGCGCAGCCGAGGGGCGAAGACGCCGAGCGCCAGGACCGCGAGCCCGGCCCAGACACCGAGCGAGAGGCGCCATCCACCGGATTGCTGACCCGCGAGCGGGACCGCGATTCCGGCGGCGATCGCGGCGACGCCGGACTGGGCCGCGGTGTAGACGCCGGTGACCGGTCCGATGCGGGCCGGGAAGTCGCGTTTGACGAGTGCGGGCAACAGCACGTTCACCGTCGCGATCGCGACGCCGAGCAGCGCGGTACCGGCCCACAGCAGGGGCTGGGGCGGCGTGGAGCGCAGCACGATGCCGACGGCGAGCAGGAGCAGCGCGGCGCCGAGCGCGTGTTCCAGTCCGACCTTGGCGGCTACCTTCGGGGCGATCGGCGAGAACGTGGCGAACGCGATCAGGGGCACGCTGACCAGCACCGACGCGGCCACCGACGAGAGTCCCTGGTCGTCTTGGACAATGCCCAGAACCGGACCGAGGCTGGTGATCGCCGCCCGCAGGTTCGTGGCGATCAGGAGAACGCCGGCCAAGATCAATCCAGGGCGCAGCAGCGTCGCCCGTGGCGAGAGTGCTGTCCGGGCAGGGACGGTCATGAACTCAGAGCCTCCTCGTGCTGAGACGTCCTATCGGGGTTGCCCGAAGCCGGGGTGAACGGCGAGCTCAGGCGTAGCCGGCTTCGTAGGCCGCGCTCAGCTCACGGTGGAGTTCGCTCGCGTCGGGCAGCACCTTGCCGTCGAGCGTGTGCACCCTGGTCAGCTTGCGCACCGAAGAGGCGACGAAAACGCCGTCGCCCGCGTACAGGTCGTCCACGGACAGCATCTCGATCTTGGCGGTGAACCCGGCGCGCTCGGCCCCACGGTAGACCGCGGCCTGCGTGGTCCCGGGCAGGATGCCGAGAATGGGGGGCGGGGTGTAGAGGGTCCGGCCGCGCACCATCACCACGGACACGGTCGGGCCTTCGAGCACCGAACCGTCGGTGGCGGTGAAGATCACATCCGACGCCCCGCGCCGGTCCGCCTCGCGCAACGCGGCCATGTTCACCGCGTACGACAGCGTCTTCGCGCCCAGCAGCAGCCACGGCGCGCGCACGGCCAGCCCCGGCTCGATGCCGCGCTCCAGGGTCACCGCGGCGATACCTTCGCTCCGCTCGCTCATCATCTTCGGAGTGATCTCCAGACCGAGCGCGAAGGCGGTCGGCGCCGAGCCATGCCCGGCATCCGATCCCCTCGTGTAGATCAGCTTCATCGCGAATTCGCCGTCGCCGCGCCAGTTGTCGATGACCTGCCGGACGGCGCGCTTCCAGTCCGTCTCGCTCGGTTCCGGCAGGTCGAGCATCCACGCCGACCGGACCAGCCGGTCCAGGTGGAGCCCCAGCTCCCTCGGCTCCCCGTTCTCGACCAGCACCGTCTCGAACACCCCGTCGCCGCGCAGCAGCCCCAGGTCGGTGGCCCGGACGCACGGATCGTCGGGTTCGGCCACGGTCCCGTCCAGGAAAGCAAGAACGCGCATGCGCTGCTCCTGTCCTCGACGCCTTGTCATCTGACGCCTCGCGACGAAGAGCCACCGACGCGTTCGGCCAGGACCTCGGCGAACCGCAGGGCGCTGCCCTCACCGAAGGGCAGGTTCAGCGACGGTTCGCAAATGTCCAGCTCCAGTACCACCGGCTTGCCGTTGTCATCGCGTATCAGGTCGACGCGGCCGTAGAGCAGGGGCCGGTCGAGTCCCAGGTGCGACGCGGTGGCATCGAGTGCGGCCGACGCAACCACGCGTTCGCTCTCGTCGGCGACGCGCGCCTTGCGGAATTCGAGCGTCGGCACGTTCACCGTTCCGTCCGGCATCAGCATCGCGCTCTTGCGGATGGCGTGGCTGTACCGCCTGTCGAAGTAGACGAGGTCGGTTTCTCCGTTGCTGTCGACCGAGCCGAAGTAGGGTTGCAGCAGGACCTGCCCCCCTTCCTCGCACAGCCGCGACATGTGGCCGGCGGCTTTGGTCTCCATCGACCGGGTGAATCGCTGGACCTCCCTCGAGTACGCCCCGACAACGGGTTTGACCACGATCTCGGTGGCCTCCGGGTGTTCGGCCAGGAAATCGCGCACGACGGACGCGGGATCTTCGCTCGGTCCGGCGAACCTGCTCGGGACGATGGGGACGCCGAGGGCGGCGAGGTCGGCCAGGTAGGACTTGTCGAGCGCCCACCGGGCGACCGCCAGTGGATTGAGCAGGAGCGTCGAGGCGTCGACGCGTTCACACCAGGCCAGGAACTCGGAGAGCCGGTCGACGTAGTTCCACGGCGAGCGCAGCAGAACGGCGTCGAAGCGGGACCAGTCGACCTCCTCGTCCTCCCACTGGCATATCTCCGTGGTGAGCCCGATCGTGGTGCAGGCCTCCCGCAGGAGTGGCATGTCGTGGTCGATGGCGAGGTTGACGGTGTCGGTCACGAGGGCGACGGTGGTCATGACGCGAATCCCATGCTCGAGGTGCGGGACGGGGAAGCCGGGCTCGCGGCCCGCGGATAGGTCACCACGGCAGAACCTCGCCCGCGTGCACATAACTGCCCGTGGGACCGTGGTCGTCCAGCAACGCCAGGCTGACGCTGGTGGCGGCACCGGCCGGGGGTTCGAGGTCACCCGCCCCCTCGTTCATGCCGGTCCTGGTGTAGCCGGGGTGCGCCGAGTTGACCTTGATCGGTGTGTCGCGCAGCTCGTAGGCCAGGTGCACGGTCCACGAGTTCACCGCGCCCTTGGTGGCGCTGTAGGCCGGCAGCGACTTGAAGGTGGGGCTGTAGGTGTAGGAGCCGGGATCGCTGTGCAGGGTGAGGGAAGCGAGCAGGCTCGAGACGTTGACGATCCGTCCCGCCGGCGACCTGCGGATCATCGGCAAGAACGCGAGGGTCACCTCGACCAGGCCGAACACGTTGGTGTCGAACGTTTCGCGCCATTCGGGCAGCGACTGCTCCGACGGCTGCTTGCCGTACTCCTCGATCCGGACGGCCGCGTTGTTGACCAGGATGTCGAGCCGGCCGTACCGGGTGTCCAGCTCCGCGGCGGCGGTGGCGATGCTCCGCGAGTCCGTCACGTCGAGCTGGAGGCCTTCGACGTCCAGACCGGTACTGCGCAGGCCCGCCGCAGCCTCCGTGACTGCCGTGCGGTCGCGACCGCTGAGCACCACCCGGACGCCCTTGCCGGCGAGCTGGCGCGTGATCTCGAGCCCGATGCCGCGGTTGGCACCGGTGACCAAGGCTATCTTCGACGGGGTTGTCAAATCGGTCTCGCTCTCTCGTCGTTCCGGCAATGTCTCGAAGGAAATGTCACGAAGGCCCAGGAACTGGACCGGTGGTCAAAGGGTGGACAGGAACTTCGCCACGGGCGGTCCGACGCGGTCGATGTCCACGAGGAACGCGTCGTGCCCCTTGTCGGACTCCAGCGACAGGAACTCCACCTCGGCCCCACCGGCGCGCAGGCCGTCGGCGATCTGCCGCTGTTGCCGCAACGGGAACAGGATGTCGGTCTGCGCGCCCATCACCAGAGCCTTCTCGACGCGCAGCCGGGACAGCGCCTCGGCGGTGTCGCCGCCGCACGGCTCGCCGAGGTCGAACCAGTCCATGCTGCGGCTGAGGTAGAGGTAGCTGTTGGGATCGAACCGGTGCACGAACCGGCGCGCGTGGTGCTCCAGGTACACCTCCACGGTGAACTCCGGGCCGAACGAGTGGTGATCCACCCCGGTGGCCGGGTCCGGCTTCGCACGGCCGAAGCGGCAGTCCCACTCCTGGGCCGATCGGTAGGTGGTCATTCCGATCTTCCGGGCGGTGATCATGCCGCGCTCGGGATAGCACTCCGCCGCATAACGACCGCGGTTCCACTGTGGATCGGACCTGATCGCCTCGCGCTGCAGGGAACGGATCGCGATCGAGAACGGCAGGGAGTGCACCGCTCCGGAGATGTTGACGTGGCTGCGAGCCAGGTCCGGGTGACGTGCCAGCAGGGCCAGTGCGCTCATCCCGCCCATCGAGGCACCGATGACGCACGCCAGCCGCTCGAAACCCAGCGCACGCGCGGTGAAAGCCGCGGCGTCGGCGATGTCCTCGATGGACAGTGCGGGGAAGTCCAGCCGATAGGGCTCGCCCGTGGCCGGGTCGGGCGAGGACGGCCCGGTGGAGCCCTTGCAACTGCCCAGCGAGTTCACGCAGATCACGTACCAGTGATCGGTGTCGATCGGTTTGCCCGGCCCCAGCATCGCCTCCCACCAGCCGGGGCCGGGATCATCCGGCTGGGACGCGGCGTGCGCGTCGGGCGAGAGACCCGTGAGGATCAGCACGGCGTTGTCCCGTTCCGCGTTGAGGCGCCCGAAGGTCTCGTAGGCGATACGCGCGCCGTGCAGCACGCCACCGCGTTTCATCCTGAAGCCGTCCGGCACGCGGACGAAGCGCGTCGCGGGCGGAATGAATTCCCTCATAGCTCAGATCCGGTCGGGTCGGTGGAACCTCAAGGGCGGATTGGTCGGGAATCAGCGATCGAGGGCGGCCAGCCATTCGTCGTCCGAACCCTCGGATATCCCTTCGAACCAGAAACCGGACAGATAGCGTTCGCCGGTGTCCGGCAGCATCGCGAGCAGCACCGAGCCCGCCGGCGCGTTCTGCGCCACACTCAGCGCCGTCGCGACGGTGGCGCCCGCGGACATGCCCGCGAAGATCCCCTCTTCGGCGGCGAGGCGCCGCGCGGTGTCCCGGGCTCGCTCGTCGTCGACGGTCACGAGTTCGTCGATCACACTGCGGTCCAGGACACCGGGTTCGAAGTTCGGGGCCAACCCCTGCAGCTGGTGCAGGTTCCACGCCTGACCGGCCAGCAGCGCCGCTTTGGCCGGTTCGAGCACCACGATGCGCACTTCGGGACGAGCGAGCTTGAGCATCTGGCCGACTCCGGTGACGGTGCCGCTGGTGCCGAAACCGGTGACGAAGTAGTCCAGCCGCTTCCCGGCGAAGTCACCGAGGATCTCCGCGGCCGTGGTCTCCCGGTGGTACGCGGGGTTCGCGGGGTTCTCGAACTGGCGGGCCCGGAACCACCCGTGTTTCCCGGCCAGCTCGTCCGCGATGCGGTTGCCGCCCAGGCTGCCGAGGTCGCCGGGGAACAAGATGACCTTGCCGCCGTAGGCGCGGATGAGCTTGCGTCGCTCCACCGAATAGGTGTCCCCCATCACCGCCACGAACCGGTAGCCACGCGCCGCAGCCACCATCGCCAGCGCGATGCCGACGTTGCCGGAAGTGCACTCCACGATCGTGTCGCCCGGCTTGAGTTGTCCTCTGGCCTCGGCGTCGAGGACCACGGCGAGGGCCAGGCGGTCCTTGACCGAGCCACCGGGGTTGAACGACTCCACCTTGACGTACACCGTGACGTGCTCGGGCGCGAGCCGGTTCAGCCGTACGATGGGCGTGCGGCCGACTACGTCAAGAATGCTGTTGTAAAGAGGCATGACGAAACTTTCCTTCGTAGACGGTTGTGGCCGGACCGGCCAGGACGATCCGCTCGCCGTCGTCCGGCCAGCTGATCTGGAGTTCGCCGCCGGGCACGGAGACCGTGACGCTGCGGTCGACGCGTCCCCGACGCATCAGCACAGCCGCCGCGGCGCACGCCCCGCTGCCGCAGGCGAGGGTCTCGCCCGCGCCGTACTCGTGGACGCGCAGCCTGATCCGGTCACGCGACACGACCTGGGTGAAACCCACGTTGACGGTGGGCGGGAAGATCGACGAGGCCCGCACGGCCGGACCGATCCGCGACACCGGCGCGGCGTCGATGTCGTCGACCTCGATCACGACGTGCGGGTTGCCGGTGGACACGGCGGCGAAGCGGACGAGTGTCCCGTCTTCCAACGCCGTCTCGTAGAGGTCTTCCTGGCTCTCGAAACCGAACAGCGGGATCTGCTCGGGGGAGAACCGCGGCACGCCCAAGCCGATGCTGAAGGCACTGTCTCCCAGTACCTCCACCGAGTGCGTGCCGCTCGGGCTGTCGAGCGCGAACCGGGGCCCTCGCGCCAGACCGGCGCGAAGCAGCCAGGCGGCGACACAGCGCGCGCCGTTGCCGCACTGCATCGAGCGCGAGCCGTCCGCGGTCCAGATCTCGAAGGACGCGACCGCCTGCGCGCTGCGTGGTGGTCTCACCCCGAGGATCAGGTCACACCCGACGCCTCGGTGGCGGTCCGCCAACGCCCGGCAGAGGTCGGGCGAAGGCGACGCCGTGTCCCGCAGATCAAGCACGACGAAGTCGTTGCCGCAACCATGCATCTTGGTGAACTGCCACAGGGGGGACGTTGTCACCCGACTCGCCTCCCGGCCGTGACGCCG
The DNA here is from genome assembly GCF_035975215.1 of Amycolatopsis sp. NBC_01307. Lineage (NCBI taxonomy): Bacteria > Bacillati > Actinomycetota > Actinomycetes > Pseudonocardiales > Pseudonocardiaceae > Amycolatopsis > Amycolatopsis sp. NBC_01307. The sequence continues at coordinate 4,673,009 of NZ_CP108403.1, forward strand.
CCCCGGTTTCATCGATCCGCAACGGTCTCGAAGACGGGCGCGACCATGTCCATGATGGAGTCGACCGCACCGCCGTCGGTGCCCTCGCCAGGTGTGGCGGTGAACTCGGCCAGTTCGATACCCAGGACGTCGGACGCGGGGATGGACTCGAGTATCGCCCGGATCTGGTTCGGCAGCAGCCCGTCCGGCACCTGGTAGTCGGCCGGGACGTAGCCCGGTTCGAGCACGTCCCAGTCGATGTGCACCCATACCCGTGATCCGTTGACGGCCTGCGCCACCCGTCGCGCGGTGGCTTCCGCCGGCGGGATGATCCGGACGCCGGCCTCGTCCAGCAGCACGCGCTCGGCCGGATCGATGTCACGTGCTCCGATGAGGATGACCTGACGGGGGTCGAGCCCGGCGCCGTGCCCGCTGTCCCACAAGCCGCACGCACCCGACAGCGCCATACCGCCGAGGTAACCCGACCCGGTGGTCTCCGGGGTGTTGAAGTCCCCGTGCGCGTCGATCCACAACACGAGGCAGTCCGGGTGTTCTCGCGCCACCACGGGCAAGCTGGCGAGGCTGGCCGCGCAGGTGTTGGCGACCATCACCGTGCGGTGGTCGGCCGTGATGCTCGCCGACACCGCCTGTCCCAGCGCGGTGAGGGTTTCCCCGGCGGCGGGCAGGCTGACGCTCCAGTCGTCGTCCACCGGAGCGCCGGGCCGGCCGACGTACTGCCCTTTGGCGTCGTAGCGCTGCTCCAGCGCGTGCGCGGTGCGCTCCGCGCCCTCCAGCATCCCCGGCGCACGGTCGCCTATCCGCCCCTGGGACACAATGATCTCGATCATGGACAGATCCCCCTCTGATTTCTTGATCACATCCGCCGGACGAGCACCTCCGCCAAACTCGAAGGGGCACTTGTCCACTCTCTCGATGTTGTCTTCCACGAGACCGTACTGACACCATTCGAGTGCGCCGGCCCCATAGGAACCCAGCTGCCAGGAATGCGGGATACCGTCGTAACGGCCGATTCGGTCGCGGATGTTCGAGCGGACCTTGCGGCCGCTCGGCGTGTCACCGGCGAAGATGTCGAACCGTTCTCGCGGGTTGATGACGAGGATGAAGTGCCCGCCGAGATTGCGGCTTCGACGGACCCGGTGCGCAGGACTGCTCATGTTGCAGAAGAGCGGCATTCCGTCGAAGCACATGGACCAGGCACCGGAACGCGGATCTCGGCCGATGTCGTCCGGCCAGGGCGCGGGATCGATCTCGTGCAGTTCTTGAAGGATCTTCCAGCCGAAGGTGTGGTAGTCGTCGACGGTCCGCGCGGCGACGGCCTCGCGCGAGAACGCCACGACCAAGGGGTACGCGGTGTCCAACCTGCCGTCCCACGCCCGGGACAGTTCCACGTAGTCCCGCAGACCCTCCCCCAAGCTCCGGATTTCCCTTCTCCCGCGGTGTTCGACGAAGATGAATTTCACCAAGCGTTTTTTGAAGGCGTTCCTGGAGAACACACACGGAAACTCCGGATCGGCCAGGCGGGACTCGACATCATCGAGCACCGCGCGGTGCCAGCCATCGGCGTCCTCGCCGACGCGTGTCTGGGAGATCAGACTCGTTCTTTCGTTCGACTTGTTCACCTGAGTTGTCCATATCTCACTGAAGTCGGCCGTCAGGGCGTGGGCTCTGGATGGGCTGGGCACACGACGTCCGCGGCGGGCATCGCCGCGGTCAGCAGGTAGTCGGTCGCGTAGCCGTCGACGCAGGCGTTGCGAACCTGCGGACGGTTGTACAGGCCGTGCGAGCCGCCGCCGCTCTCGATGATCATCCGGGAGGACGGCACCATGTCGTGCGTACGGACGGCGCCTTCGAACGGCGTGGCACCGTCCATTGTGGCCTGCAGCATCAACACGGGTGGCAGCCCGCGGCCGTCGATGGCCATGGGCTGTCTGTTCGGCACGGGCCAGTACGCGCAGGGCAGGCCGGACCACGTGTTCGCCCAGGTCTCGAGCGGCGCTTTGGCCGCGTAAGCCGTGCTGTCGCGATCCCAGCGGGTCCAGTCCCGCGGCCACACGCCCTCGTTGCAGCTGATCGCGGTGTAGGCCGCGGTGGCGTTCTCGGCCGCAGCGGACGTCGGCTCGGCCAGCCGGGCCAGCTCCACCAGCGCGGCCGGATCGGACCTGGTCGCGTAGTCGCTCAGCGCGCGGGCGTTGCTCACCCAATTGGTGTCGAAGTAGGCGGAGTTGAGGATCACGGCGTCCAGCTCGCCCGGACCGAGCACGCCGATCGCCGCGTGGGCGAGCCGGGCGCGGGCCTTCCCGCCCGCGACCTCGACCGCCTGCCGGGTGACGCCGAGGTGGAAGACGTCGTCGTGGCGCGCGATCCAGTCGAACCACTGCTCCGCTCTGGCCTGCAACGCCACGTCCTGATCCAGGTTGCCGCGGTACCAGACGTCGGCCGGGTCGGCGTCGGCCACGCTGTCGAGGACCATGCGGCGCACCCGGCCGGGGAACAGCTGCCCGTAGACCAGGCCGAGATAGGTGCCGTAGGAGGATCCGTAGTAGGAAATCCGCTGCTCTCCCAGTGCTTTGCGGATCTCGTCGATGTCGCGGGCGGTGTCGGTCGTCGTCAGGTGCGGCAGCTCGGCCCCCGATCGCCGGGCGCAGCCGGTCGCGTACTGCCGCGCACGGGCGGCAGCACGCGCTTTGTCCGCCGGGCCGCCGGGGTCGGGGTCGGAAACGGGCTGGGCGAAGAACGCCGGCCCGTCCACGCAGCTGATCGGACTGCTGCCGCCGACACCACGCGGATCGAAGCCGATGTAGTCGTAGACCCGCCGCACCGAGTCCGGGAGGATCGCCGCCCGGTACAGGCCACTGCTGCCGGGCCCGCCGGGGTTGTAGACCAGGACGCCCTGCCGTTGGGCCGCCGGCCCCGTCGCCTTCAGTTTCGACACTTTGACGGTCAGCCGGGCGCCCGACGGCCGGTCGTAGTCCATCGGCACCGAGATCGTGCCGCACTCGTAGTCCGGATGGTCTTCACAGGGGTGGTCGAACAGCACCCGCGGCGTCGCGGGTGCTACCGCCACCGCGACCGATGCCGGTGGAATCAGCCCTGTCACGAGCATCGCGACGGCCGCCAAGACGAGCTTCATCGCATCTCCGTTCTTCTCGGCCGGGCGCTACCACCGGCAAGGCTCGAATCAGGTGCCGGCCCCGACGTCGTCGGCAAGACCCGCGGACACGGACACCACCAGCGCGCAACGGGCGACGGCCTCACGTGCCCTGCGCACGGCAGCCTCGGCATCCGGGCCGTCGGCCCGGGCCCAGAGCGGCCGGGAGGCCGAGTCACTGAGACGACGTACTTCGTCGCCGACCGCCACGGCCAGCTGGACGTGCGAACCGTTCGCCCGAGCCTCGTCGAGACCGTCCACGCGCGTCAGGGTCCCGGTGCACGGGGCGGTACCGAACCAGATGGCCTGTACCGGCCCGTGGGGCTCGCTCAGCCGCCGGCGCGCGTCCGGCAGCACCGGTTCGCCGAAGGTGTGCCGGACCGCCAGGTCGACCAGGTCCACGCCGGTCGCATCGCGCACCAGGTAAGGGATCTCATCGCCGGCGAGCCGCAGGTGGGTCTCGATGGTGCGGGGGCCCACCTCGGTGAGCACCAGTTCCGTGTGACACGGTCCGTCCCGCACCCCCAGCGCGGTGAGAACCCGGCGCGTGTGGTCGGCGGCCGCGGCGAGCACGGCCTCGGGCAGATCCGCCGGCAGCACGTGGCCGAGCTCCACCAGGGTCGCGGGATCCGAGAATTTCCGGGTCACCGCCACCACGAGGTGCTCCCCGTGCTCGGAGAAGGATTCGACGCTGATCTGGACCCCGTGGAGGAACTCCTCCACGAGCACGCTCGCGGAGCCACTCCGGCCGGTGTGCGTCGAACCGACACAGCGCCGATAGGCCGCGGCCGACCGGTCCGGATCGGTGATCACGCCGACACCCGCACTGCCGGAGCCGTCGAGCGGTTTCACCACCCACGAACCCGGGTGGTCCACGAGCCAGCCCCGCAGTTCCTCACTGCTGTTCACGACGCGGGCCAGGACGTATTCGACACCGGCCGACCTCAGCGTGCGGCGCATCCGGTCCTTGTTGTGCACGGCGGCCACGGTGGCCGGGTCGTGCCCGGGCAGTCCGAGCGCGACACCGACCGCGGCCGCCATGTCCTGGTCACGTTCCCCGAACGTCACGACTCTGGTGATCGGATCGGCTTTGTCGACCAGCTGGGCCGCTTCGACCCACTCACGGGCCGAACAGCGCGCGCCCAGAGCCAGCACCCGCTCGTGCGCACCGGGCTGCTGAAGCTTCGGCAACAGGGGCAGCTGGCACAGCACGGACGTCCTCGTGCCCGGCCGGTGCTCCCGCAGCAGCCGGGGGATTTCCAGCCCGCCGCCGACCACCAGTACGTGTTCGGAATCCGCCACGTCCTCACCTACCTCTTCACCAGGGCACGGCTTCTGCCACCGGCCACCATCAGCACGCCACCTACCGCGAACGCCACGGCCAAGCTCGCCCACCCCAACGGACCGCGTAGCACTACGGCCGTCATGAAGGGCGGCCCGAACGACAACTGCGCCGCGTTGCCGACGTTGAAAACACCCAGGTAGGCACCCATCGCACGGTCGGGCGCCAGCCGATGGGACAGTTCGAACGCCGCGGCGGAGTGCATGTTCTCCCCCACGGTCAGCACCATGACCGCGGCGACGGCCAGCCCGATCGCGCCCGCCGGGCCCGCCGGCTCGGCGGCCAGGAACAACAGGCACGAACCGGCGAGCGGAGCGAGGGCACGAACCACCGTGCGGCGAGCCGCGGCCGGGCCCGCGCACCACCGCGACAGCGGCACTTGCAGCAGCACCGTCAGCACCGTGTTCGACGCCAGCAACGGGCCGATCAGCGCGGGCGGCGCCTGCGTCCTGGTCACCAGCCAGAGGGGGATCAGCGTGAACAGCACCGAATCATGGAGTGAGAGCACGGCGTTGCCGATGGACATCAGCACGTATCGACCGTCCACCTTGGACCGTTGCCTCGGCTCGGCTGACGGCGCGGGCCGCGGGAGATCCCTCCCCAGTACCCGCACCACGACGAGCAAACCGACGTACGACAAGGCGTTCACCGCGAACCCGAGCCGGAACGACCACTCCGCGCCCATCGCGATCAGCACCCCGGAGCCCAGCAGCCCGAGGCTCATCCCGGCATTGCGCACGGTCCGCAGGACCGCCATCGATCTGGTGCGTTCGTCGGCCGCCTCGACCTGCACCACGAACGCCTGCTGGACCGCCGGGGCCGCCCGATCCAGCACGCACACCGCGCAGGTCAGCACCGCGTAGGCGGAAAAGGACGACACGAACACGAACCCGCTGTAGCCGATCGCTCTCGCCAGCAGCAGCACCGACCAGACGCGGTCGGCGCCGAATCGGTCGGCCAGGGCGCCGGCGAGCACCGGGGACGCCAGCCCGAGCAGGTTCGCCGCACCCAGCACCACACCGATTCGCACCGGGTCGACGCCCAGGTACGTGACGACGAAGACCGGCGCGAGCGCCAGGAACAGCCCGCTGCCCGTCGAGTCCCCGGCGGCCGCGCAGGCCAGCAGCCGTCCGGCGCGCGTACGCGGCGCGTAGCTGTCGTACAACCGGCGGGTGATCACGGCGCACCGGGTGCGGCTTCGAGGACATCGGCCGGAGCGGTCACCCAGTCGCGGTGTGCCGGCAGCCGACCCGAGACCGCCTGGTCGAACGCGCTTCGCAGGGCACCGAACACCGGCCCGGGCCGCTCGTCGCCGACCGGCATTCCGTCCAGACGCGTCACCGCGACCACTTCCATGGCCGTACCGGCCAGCAGCACCTCCGCCGCGGTGCGCAGCTCGATGCGGGCGAGCGGCCGCTCCCTGGTGGGTATGCCGAGGTCGTCCGCCAGCGTCAGCACCGCGTCGCGCGTGATGCCGGGCAGAATGCCCTCCTCGGCGGGCGGCGTGACGAGCGTGCCGTCGACGACCGCGAACACGTTCGCCGCCGACGCCTCGGCCACCCGGCCGGCCTGGTTGAGCAGAATCGCCTCGTGGTCGCCGCCACGCACCGCCTCGAGCCGGGCGAGCGACGGGTTCAGGTAGCCCCCCGTGGACTTCACGCTCGGTGGCAGCTGGGCCGGGCCGCTGCGAACCCAGCCGCTGACGCGCACCCGGATACCGCCGCCGGCCTCCGGCAAGTACCCGGCCCACTCCCAGCAGCCGATCGCCACCTGAACCTGGTCCAGCTGGGCCGCGACGGACATGACGCCCGGTCGCAGGAAGACCAGCGGCCGCAAGTAGCCCGATGACAGTCCGGAACGCTCGACCAGCTCGGCGCAGGCGGCCACGATCTCGCGGCCGGTGAACGGAATCCGCATGCCGAGGGCTTGCGCCGACGTGAACAGCCGGTTCACGTGCTCACGCAGGCGGAACACCAGCGGCCCGGAACGGCCGGGGTAGAACCTGATCCCTTCGTACGCCCCCCACCCGTAGTGCGTCGAGGGATTCATCAGGTGCACAACGGCGTCGCCGCTGTCCACGAGCCGGCCGTCCAGCCACACCGGGCCGTCGGTCACGTTCATCGGTGCCTCCCTCTCAAATTCCGCACTCGTGCGTCAACCGCGCCCGCTCGCCCCGGTCCTGCAGCGCGAGCGCGGAGCGCAACGACTCGTCGTCCGGCAGCCGGAACACGCCGTGCCGGCGCTCGAAGTGGCAGCCCCGCGTGCGCTTGGCCGGATAGCCGGCCAAGCCCAGCTCGAACCGCCGTACGCCGCGAGGGAGACCCCATTCCAGAGCGTCGTAGTAGACGACGTTGAAGTAGCAGAAGTCCTTCGGCCCGAGCCGGTCGTAGTCGAAGCCCGCCGTTCTCGCGTAGAGCGTCTCGTCGCGGCGCAGGCAGATCACGAAGCCGACCGGCTCGTCCTGCCGCAGCGACCTGATCACCACCAGCTCCGGTCCGCACCACCGGGCCAGCGCCTCGAACTCCAGGACGGTGCGCTCTCGCTCGGCGGGCAAGCCGTAACGGGTGCGCAGATTGCACCGCAGGTCCACCAGGTCGGACCCGATGGCGTCCGGCCCGGTGGCGATGTGGCTGCGGTCCGGGCCGGCGAGGTAGTCACGACGCTCCTTCAGTACCCGGCCGCGTCGCCGGGACGACAGCGAGGCGACGTAGTCCTCCCAGCCGGTTCCTTCGCACTCCAGCACGCTTTCCGCGCCCAGCACCGCGATCTGGTGCTGCGGGGAGAGCGCCGGCCGGAGCCGGTCGAGGAACTCGTCCGTCAGGTACAGCAGGCCGTGACTGGCGCACCCCAGCTCCGCCGCGGCGTCGGCCACCGCACCGGGCAACCCGCGGCACACCTCGATCCGCTCGTCCGGACCGAGTGCCGGATCCACCACCACCCCGTGGTGGGCGCCGTACGTGCCCAGTGCGACGCTCGGGTAGGCCTTCGTCCGGGCGGCTTCCAGGTCCAGCGCTCGGAAGCGATCGGCGAGATCGGCGGCCAGCCGATCGTGATCACCGAAGGCACGTTCGTCACCGATCATCGCCGGCACGTCGTAGAACCGCAGCCCGCCCGGCTCCGGCGAGCGCAGCAACGGAGCCGAGAGCACCGGGCGGCCGGCACGGATGGCGACCAGGTTCAGCACCTCGTGCAGGGGCAGCTGCCCGGCCACCCGGCGGAACCCGGCCGACGACCACACCGGCGTGCGGCCGAACGGATCGACCCACGTCTCACTGTCCACTTCGGATGGTTCGGCAAGGATCCACTTCACCGGTCGCACGCCGCCTCGCTCCGCTCGGCCCGCCAGACTGTCCTGGCCTGCAAGAGATCGGCCGACAGCCGAAGGCGGTCGCACAGCTTCCGTTCGTCCGGCGCCGTCACCGTCCAGCTGAGCACGAAGTCCCCGGACTTGCGGCTCTCGTAGTCCGCCTCGTCCCAGAACTGCCCCGGGCGGGCGAGCACATCCAGGTCGTGCAGCCAGTCCTCGGTGCCTTCGGGCGGGCCCGACGGCAGCTCGACCAGCCGGCCACGCCGGGGTGGCAGCCCGTAGTTCGCCACCGGCAACGCGGCTTGCGCCGCCCGGCTGATCGCGTCCACGTCGACGGGCAGCCCGGCGGCCACCCGCAGCCACGTGCGGCGCAGATCGCAGTTCAGGGCTCGGTCGAGCATCGGCGGGATCGGGTGGCCGGGCAACCGCGAGGCGATCTCGCAGAGCACCGGTCGCCGGCCCTCGGCGACGAAGAACTCCGCGTGCAGAAGGAGACTTCCGGCCGACGGCAAGGCGTCGACCACCTGCCACAGCTCCTCGCGCAGGGCGGCGCGCCACGGGTGGTCGCCGGCCAGCAGATGGCTTCCGCTGCCACTGTCCTGCAAGTGCGCCAGACATCCCAGTTCGGTGTAGGCGGCCGGGAGGGCGAACACCCTGCGCCCGTCCACCACCAGGCCGTCCACGTGAACGACGTCGCCGGGTACGAACTGCTCGGCCAGATGATCGGGCAGTGTCGCCGGCAACCCGGCGAGATCGGACTCGGTGTGCAGCACCCGAACCCCGACACTGCCGGAGGACGACCGCGGCTTCACCACGAGAGGAAGGGCGAATCGAGAGGCGAAGCCGCGGACCTCCGCGGCGGTCTCCACGCGCTGCCAGTGCGGCCCTGGCAGGCCGGCGTCGGCCAGGTGCTCGCGCATCAGCGCCTTGTCCCGGTACGCCGCCGCACTCGGTCCTCGTTGCCCGGGCAGGTCGAGCAGGTCACGCAGTCGCGCCGCGGCCAGCACGTCGGCCTCGGCGAAGGACACCACCCGGCTGATCGGATTCCGACGCGCGACTTCCAGTCCGGCCGCGACCACGGCCTCGGTGGTGTACTCGCCGACCACCGTGACCGATCCCGCGCCGGAAGGCACCGGCCCGCCCGTCACAACGGCGCAGCCGGCGACATCGGTGAGATCAAGACCGCGCTGACGCGGGCTGAGCAGGACGAGGATCATCGCGGGTCCCGTTCCAGTGTGTCAAGCAAGGCGATGGTCGCCGCGTCGAGCTCGATGCCCTGCGCCAGCTGGCGCTCCCGGTTCCGGTGCTGCGGATCGCCGGGAACGAGCACGGGCCGCGCCGGATCGGCGGCGCGGCTGCCCTGCGTGGCGTCCAGCAACCGGGCCAGCGCCGCCGTGGCGGCTTCGGCACCGCCGAGCACCTCCGGGTCGATCGCCAGGAGCAGGTGGGCCACACCGCGGCCGTGCCGCGCCGTGCCGACGTGGGCCATTTCGAAGTCCAAGGGACCCCCGACCAGCACCGCGGTCAGCAAGGTGACGGCCATCCCCAGCCCTTGGCCTTTGTAGCCGCCCAGCGGTGCGAGTCCGCGTGCCCGCGAGGCGTCGAGGGTGCCGACGCCGTCGACGTCCACGGCCCAGCCCGGTTCCAGCGCCCGGTCCGCACGGCCGCGTTCCTTGATCTCGCCGAAGCACACCTGACTGGTCGCCATGTCCAAGCAGAACCGGTCACCGTAGGCCAGGGCGACCGGGTTGGTGCCCAGCAACGGATCGACGCCGTTGAACGGCGCGACCCGCGCCGCCGCCGAAGTGGTCACCAATCCGACCAGGCCGTGCGCGGCGATCCGGCGCGCGTAGCAGCCGGCCGCGCCGAAGTGGTTGGAACGACGGACGCCGATCAGCCCGATACCGTGCGTCTTGGCCCGCTGCACCGCGAGCCGGGCGCCGTGCAGCGCGGCGACGACGCCGAGCGCGTCACCGGCGTCGACCTGCACCACCGGTCCGGTGTCCTTGACGATGACGATTTCGGGTGTCGCGGTGGCCACCGAACGCCGGAGTTCGTCCAAATAGGAGCCCAGCAGCCGGACGCCATGGGTGTGCACGCCCAGCAACGAGGTCTCGACGAGTACCTCGGCCACCTCGCGCGCCTCGGCGACGCCGTGCGCCGCGAGGGCAGTGGTGGCCACCTGCGTGATCTCGGCCGGATCGTGCCACCGGCGGGCGTCGATCGTGGTCAAAGCAGGCTCCCTGCCGGTTCGATGTGGGCCGGGGATTCCCAGTCCGGGACAAATCCGGTACCCGGGCCGGATGCCAGGCGGATACGGCCGGCGTCGTCCAGCAGCGCGCCATGACCGGTGTCGGTGGCCAAGAGCGCGATGGTGTCCAAGTCCACGTGGTCGGTCAGCCCGGCCAGGTGCGCGGCCGCACTGGCGCCCGCCGAGGACTCGGGCAGGCAGCCGAGCATGCTGCCGAGACCCGACTCCCGGCAGAGGCGCACCATCTCCAGGGCCGGGGTGATGCCACCGGCTTTGAGGACCTTGATGTTCACGCCGTCGAAGACCCCGACGGCCGACGCGACCTGGTCCGGGGTGGTCACCGACTCGTCGGCGAAGACGGGCAGGACGCCAGCGGCCCGCAACCGGCGGTGGGCAGCGACCTCGTTCGTGCCGAAGGGTTGTTCCAGCGCCACCACGCCCAGCTCCGGCAGGAGGTCGAGGACGTCGAACAGCTCCTCGGGCCGCCAGCACGCATTGCCGTCCACCCAGAACGGCGCATCGGTGTGCTCACGCAGTGCTCGCAACACGTCGATGTCGCCGGCCCGTGCCAGTTTCACCTTGTACAGCCGCCACCCCGGAACGCGACGGAGCTTGTCGACCATCGCCGTGACGGTGTCGAGACCGATGCTGTAGCTCGAGGATCTCCCCGTCGGGTCGGGCAACCCCAGGTGGTCGTACAGCGGCGCACCGGACAGGCGGGCGGCCAGGTCGTGCCCGGCGATGTCCAACGCCCCCAGGGCGAACGGACAGTCCGCCAGGATCGGCCGCAGCCGGTCCCAGGTCTGCGCCGGCGCCGTCGGGTCCGCGTCGCGCAACAGCGGCCGCACATCCTTCATCCGTCGAAGAAGTACTTCGGCGGTGGAGTTGTAGTCGGCCGTCATGAACACCGATGCCTCGCCCCAGCCGGAGCACCCGTCGGCGGACAGTTCCACCAGTACGGCCTGGTGCGCCGGAATCTCCTCCCGCGCACACCGCCACACGTCCTTGTCCACCATGCGCACCAAGTGCGTCCGCAGCCTCATCGGATGCCACCGGCGAAGAACTCGGCGTCCTGCGTCGCATAGGGGGTCAGTTCGTCCCACCATTGCGCACGGGGGTCGAACACCGCGTGAAAGGGACGGCCGACCAGGTCCGGGTCACGTGCCTGAAGGAATCGCAGTGCGAAGGCGGGTCCTTCGTGCAGCTGAGTGATCCCGTCCACGGCGACCTTGCCCGGGGACGTCGACATCACCGGGCCGCGGGCGGTGCGGCCCAGACCGGACAGCGCCCGCACCGCACCCTGGTACGTTTCGAGGGCGCGGGCGATCGGCAACCCGAAGTACCGTCTCGCGCCGGTATCCCGCTCGACGAACATGTAGTAGGGCACCACACCGTGGCGGACCTGGCTTTGCCACAGCTGTGCCCACGTGTGCGCGTCGTCGTTGACGTGCCGGACAACCGGGGCCTGCGAGCGCAGCACCGCCCCGGTGGCGGACAACCTGCGCAGGGCATCGCGCGCCGCCTCGGTCGACAGCTCCGCCGGGTGCGACAGGTGCAGCATCAACGCCACGTGCTTCCCCGCCAGCACCATCCGTTCGAGCAGCCGCAACAGCTCATCGGCGTCCCCGCCGGCCAGCAAACGGTGCGGCCAGAACGAAACCGCCTTGGTACCGATGCGAACCGTCTGTACGTGGTCGTGTTCCGGCCGCAGCAACGGCTCCAGGTACTGACGAATCAGCTCGGTGCGCATCACCAGCGGATCTCCGCCGGTCAGCAGCACGTCGACGATCTCCGGATGCCCGCGCAGGTAGTCGGTCATCACCTCCGGCCCGGAAACCGCCTGGCGCAGGTCCGGCCGGTCGACGAACTGGGCCCATCGGAAGCAGTAGCCACAGTAGCTGTGGCACGTCTGCCCGTGGCGCGGAAAGACCAGCAGCGTCTCACGGTACTTGTGCTGGAGCCCCCAGCTCTGACCGTCTTCACCGGGCACGTTCAGGGTGATCTGATCACCAGGGTGCGGGTTGAGCCGGTCCCGGACACTGTCGGCCACGGCCCGCAGACCCGCCCGGCTCTCCGTGCGCATCGCCGACTCGACGGCTGCGAAATCCGCCGCCTCGAGCATGTCCCGGTGCGGGAAGACCAGTCGGTACATCCCGTCCGACGGTGCGCGGTCCCAGTCGATGAGCTGGTCGACGACGTACGAGCTGACCTTGAACGGCAACACCTGTGAGACGACGTCGACCTCGTGGGCGAGTCCGGCGTCACGGGTGCGATCGAGCACCAGCTCACGCAGCCGGCGCCCGGAGACCGTGCGCAGCGCCACGGCCTCGACGACCGGAGTGGCCATCACTTGTTCACTTCCGCTTTGCCCCAGTCGAAGTCGACCTGGCCGAGTACGTCCATTTCGGACATCAGCGAATGCAGGCCGGTGTAGTCGCGCACCAGCCGAGCACGGGAGGTGTCGGCCCTGGTCTCCGCTATCATTCGTTGCCGGCCGGGGACTTGCTCGATCTCTAGGATGCGTTCCCACGTGGAGTAGTCGGTAGCCACGAACGCCTCCAATCCCGCGACCAGCATGTCCAGGAAGAACCGCTTGCGATCCGGGTCGAGCACCTCGTAGATGACTTTTCCGAGTTCGTCGGAAATCGAGGCGTGGCAGTACTCGTCCCGATTGTGCAGTGTCGCCGTCGTGGAGTTGACGACCTGGATGTCCGGGTCCGCGGCCAGCAGGTCCAGGTAGGCGTTGATCGAGATCTCCGAGACCGTGGCGAAGGCCAGTGTCGTCAGACTGCGCTGCCACCGTTCTTCGGCTCGATCGCGCAACGCCTGGTGCACGACGGCGGTGTGCGAGTCCGGAAGCCAGGCGTCGGGCAGCGCGGCTTGCCGCTTTCGCCGGGTCACCGCACTGGCACCGATGTGCATCAGGGTGTGGTACTGCTCGTCCACCATCGCCTGAGCGAGCGCGATCTCCATGGTCGGACCACCGAGGCCCGGGAACTCACCCTCCATCACCAGCGCGAAAGCCGGGTTCGCCACCCGCTGCTCGGCCAGCACCGTGTGCCGGTTGTAGGCGATCCACGCCCAGCTCAGCAGACGCGAACGGACATGGTCGGGAAGCCCCAGCCAGGTCGGATGGTCGCGGAAGGGGACGAGGTGCTCCGGGTAGTCCGGGCGGCCGACGTCGAACAAGTCGTCGAGGTCCGGCTCGTCCCGCTTCACCGTCGCCCGGCGCCGCCAATTGCCGGCGAGGCGACCTATGACGGCGCTTTCGACGTTGTTTTCCGGGTCGAACGACGGCAGCCCCGGAATGTGCAGGAGGTTTTCTTCCATCACGCCACCCTCCGGTCCGAGACCCAGAACCGGGTCAGATGGCGCCGCTTGTCCTGATAACTCGACCGCGCGTGCAGCATTCGCTGGTTGTCCCAGACGAGCAAACCATCGTCCGGAACGAGAATGCGAGTCCGGAATTCCGCGAAAAGGTCACTGACCCGATGGGCCAGCGCCCGCCCGGCCGGCCCCAGCGGCAGCTCGCCCTCGACGGGAGCCGCAGCAAGAGGCGGATCGTAGTCGCCCGCGGTCAGCAGGTTGAAGCTGAACCTCAGCAGCCGCCGGCCGCCGGCCGCCGAGCCGAGCATCGTGGTGCGCAGCCGCCTCCCGTCCGCCGCCGGGAACACGAGTTCGGGCTCGACCAGCAGGGCCGCTTCCTCCTCGGTGAGCATGGGCAGCAGCGTCTCCACATCGAGCAGGTCCGTGTGGCCACCACCGCAGCGAGCCTGCCGGTGGCAGTACAGCGCCAGGTAGGCAGGACTCGGGTCCCACCCGGGCGCCTCCGTGTGCGCCAGAATGGTGTTCGCACTCTGTGAATACGAGCGCCCGTCGTTACCCGCCCGATAGGTGACTTCGTGGGTGGGCGAACCGCTGTACTGCGGAATGAGCTCGCCGATTCGCCCCAGCACTTCGGCCGCGGAATCCTGTCCGCCGACATCCCGCAGAACTACGTAGCCGTGCTCGTCCAGCACATCGCGGGCAAGCTCCGCCGGTGCCGGCAGAAATGGTCTCCCCATTGACTGCCCCCTGTTTCATCAGTAAAAGCGCCAAGACCGCTCACAGCGGTTGCCACTGACGGATCTCGCAGGCCCCGTGGCGCGGCCGATCGACGACCGCGGCCCCGCACGCCGATCCGGGTCGCGACGCGTCACCCCAATCCCCGGACGAGCCTCCCCGAATCTCTCCCAGCCCTCTTGGCTCGAACACCGTCGCATCGGCCGTCGACAATCCGTCGACAATCCGTCGACAGTCGATCAAGGCCCCGCCGCTCGCGTTCTGCCGATGGATGTCAGTCGTTCCCGGTGCCCTACCTCTGGCGGGAGCTGCCCGGCCATTCGCCGGTCGCCGCCGAGCACGCCGACGTCGACACGTGGCGGATCTATCTCAGCGACTTCGGGCCGGCCACATCGACGCATTCGACCTGATGTCTGGTTACAGGTGGCGGGAATCGATCCGCCACGCCAGCAGCGACAGAATCGCCAGGCGACGTACGACGGCATCCGGATCTTGGCGAATCGTGCGGCAGAGCAGTGGCAACACCCGTCGGCCGACGTCCTTGCCGAGCCGTCGCCGACCGAGAGCGGCCACGGCGTGCCGGCGGATGATGAGGTGTGGCGAATTCAAGCCGGTCACCGCGGTGCCCACCTCGTGCGCTGCTATATCGCAAAAGCCGTTACCAGGCGCGAAATACTGGCCCAGCGCAGGCAGGTACGCCGGGCGCCGCTCGATGAAATCCGCCAGGGGGTGGCAATCCCGCGGCGGCGCGACGACGGCACTGACCACCACTTCCGAGGGGAGGCTTTCGGCCCGGTCGAGAACGAGGTCGAGGCGACCGAGGCGGGACAGCGACATCGCAGGCCCGGGAAGGCTGCGGGACCGAGGTCACGCAGAGCCGATTCGGCGCCTTCGGACCGGACGTCGCCCTCGGAGTTTCCCAGCAGAGGAGCCAGGTACGCGGCGCGTTCGGGGGGTGGGAGTGCGGCGACGCCGGCCAGCGCGACCGACCGCGCGTGCAGGCCGGGAAGTGACGGCGCACCTCGCCGGCGGTCAGGACGCGCCTGATCACCGTGTCGTGCTGTTCCTCGTCGAGGAACAGCACCACGAAGTCACTGCGGGTGACGCCCTTCTCGCGAAGCGTCTCTCGCGCTCGGAGGCAGACGCGGACCAGCGCCGTCAGGTAGCGGTCGAAGGTGGCCTGCCAATGCTCGGCTGTCCCGGAGCACGCCTGAGCGGTCAGGTCCTTTCCCAGCGTGCGGCCGCGTCGTCGGGGAGCCAGTTGTCGAGGTGGAGCTCCCAGCCGCCCGTGGCAGCCGTTCATCGGCACCTCCGAAAGAACCGGCGGCCGGTTCCGAGGTGTGGAAGGTTGGCGCCATGACAGTGCCTGCGCTTCCCGAGGAGTCCTTCCACCGCGTGCTCTGCGTCGTCGCGCACCCTGACGACATGGAGTACGGCGCGTCCGCGGCCGTCGCTCGCTGGACCGCGCGCGGCATCGAGGTCGGCTACCTCCTGCTCACCCGCGGCGAAGCCGGCATGCCGAACCCTCCCGAAGAGACCGCACGCCTGCGTGTCGCCGAGCAGCAGGCCGCCTGCGCCGCCGTCGGCGTCACTCACCTGACCATCCTCGAACACCCGGACGGCGTGCTCGTCTACGGCCTCGACCTGCGCCGGGACATCTGCCGGGAGATCCGCCGGTTCAAGCCCGACGTCGTCCTCGGCACCGGCTACGAGATCGAGACGCCCTTCGGCTTCGACCAGGCCGACCACCGCGCGGCCGGACTCGCGACGCTCGACGCGGTGCGCGACGCGGGCAACCGGTGGGTCTTCCCGGAGCAGGTCGACGACGAGGATCTCGAACCGCACTCGGTGCGCTGGTTGATCCTTCCCGGGCTGGCCGGTTTCGCGACCCACGGCGTCGAGGTCACGGGTGAGCCGCTGCGCCGCGGCATCGCCTCGCTCGAAGCGCACGCCGCGTACCTGGCCGCACTCCCGGACCACCCGGCCCCGGAGGACTTCATCCCGAAGTTCACCGCGATGAGCGGCAAGGCCATGGGCGTCGAGCACGCCGTCCTGTTCCGCGCCCACGACCTGCAGGCACCACCGGAGTTAAGCATCGGCGAACCCCGATCAGGAGATGCATAAAGGATTAATATAAAGCTGCTATGCTTCGGGCATGAGTCGCCGAGACGCCGCGCGCGGCGCTTCCGATGCCATCGGGTCCGCCCTCTACGGGCTGGCCACCAGGGCCGTGAGACGTCTTCCCCGCGACATGAGCCTGACGTCCGCCGCCACCTTGGCCACCCTGGACAAGACCGGTCCGCGGCGGATCACCGATCTGGCGGCGGCCGAGGGCGTCACCCAGCCCGCGATGACCGTCCTGGTCCGGGTGATGGAGGAAGCCGGGCTGGTCGAACGGAAAGGCGATCCGTCCGACAAGCGGGTCACGCTGGTGTGCCTGACCGAGGCCGGCGCCTCGTACGTCCGGACGCGACGCCAGGCGGGCGTCGACGCGTACGCGCGGTTGATCGGCGAACTCACCGGTGACGAGGTCGAGGCCCTGGCCGCTGCCCTCCCGGCGCTGCGGCACCTGGCGGAGCTCGAAAGCCACGCCCGAGAAGGGGCGGACCGGTGACCGAGGCCGAGACGATACGTTCCGAGGCACGTCTGCTGGTCCCCGCCCTGATGTTCATCGCCCTGGTCGTGGCGGCGGTCGCCAGCCTCGGGACGCCGCTCATCACCAGCGTGGCGACCACGTTCCACGTCTCCCTCGACAGCGCGCAGTGGACGCTGACCATCGCCCTGCTCAGCGGCGCCGTCGCCACACCCGTCCTCGGCCGGCTCGGAGCCGGGCCGCACCGGCGGGCCACGATTCTCGCCACGCTGGCGATCGTCGTCGCCGGCAGCGCGCTCACCGTGCTGCCGCCGCCGTTCGCCTGGCTGCTCGTGGGCCGAGCGGCCCAAGGCGCCGGCCTCGGTCTCACGGCGCTGATGATGGGCGTGGCCCGCGACCACCTTCCCGAGGAGCGCAGCGCGCCCACGATCGCCCTGATCTCGGTGGTCTCCATCATCGGCGCCGGCGTCGGCTACCCGCTGGCCGCGCTGCTCGCCGAGTTCGGCGGACTGCGGGCCGCCTACGGCCTCGGCCTGCTCGTCACCGCCATCGCCTTCGTGACCGCGTGGCGCTCCATGCCCGCCGCTCCCGCAGGCCGCTCCGCTCGCGTGAACGTGGCCGGTGCGCTCGTCCTGGCGGGCGGGCTGTTCCTCGTCCTGTTCCTGGCCGGCGAGCGGAGCCTGTGGAGCCGGCACCTCGCCGTGGCGGTGACCCTTGCCGTCGCCGCTGTGCTCCTGCTCGGCGTCTGGGCCGTCTCCGAACTGCGAACCAAGACGCCCCTGATCGACGTCCGGGCGGTACGGCACCCGGCGGTCGCCGGGGCGAACATCGCCATGTTCGTCGGCGGCAGCGGCATGTACCTCCTGCTCACGCTCATCACCCGCTACGCGCAGACGCCGCACAGCGCCGGCTACGGCTTCGGGCTGACCACCTTCGTGGCGGGGCTGGTCCTCATCCCGTTCTCCGTGCTGGGGTTCGTCGCCGGCAAGCTCACGCCGCGGGTCCGGAAGCGGATCGACGGCCCTCTGCTCCTGGCCGTCAGCGCCGCCATCGTCGGCGGCGGGTTCGTCCTGTTCGCCACCGCCCGGTCCACCGTGGCCGAACTGCTCGCAGCCATGGGCGTGCTGGGCTTCGGCGTCGGCAGCTTCTCGGCCGCCATGCCCGGCGTCATCCTGGCCGTCACCCCCAAGAGCGAGACGTCGAGCGCCATGAGCTTCAACTACGTCGTCCGCAGCGTCGGGTACTCCCTGGGCAGCGCCATCGGCGGCCTGATCCTCGCCGCGGGCACCGCCACGGACCGCCTCTTCCCCGACGACAGCGCCTACACCACCGCGGCGCTGGTCGGCATCGGCGCCATGATGATCACGACGCTGGCCGGCCTCGCCCTCGCCCGCCGGCGCTCGTCCGAGACCACCCCGTAAGTCAGATGCACTCATCCAACACTGGAGGTTCCATGCCCAAGGGCTACTGGGTCAGCGTCTACCGCACCATTTCGGACCCCGAGAAGCTGGCTGCGTACAACAAACTGGCCGGCCCAGCCGTCAAGGCCGCGGGCGGGCGGGTGCTCGCCCGCGACGGCCGGGTCTTCGCCCACGAAGCCGGAATCGCCCAGCGCACCATCCTGATCGAGTTCGACAGCTTCGACCAGGCCGTCGCCGCCCGCGCGAGCGCGGCCTACCAGGAGGCGCTGACCGCACTCGCCGACGGCGTCGAGCGCGACTTCCGCATCATCGAAGGCCTCGACTGACCGGCGGGGACCGGGCACGTGGCCCGGTCCCCGCCCGTCGTGCTCGAGCCGAGGTGTTACTTGGGCTTGCGGCTGTCGCTGAGCCGCCACGAGTCGGCGTACTCGAGACCCGCGCTGGCGTCCAGCCCGCCCAGCTTCCCGAACATCGGCATGGTGCCGATGCCCACACCCACGCCACCCCACCACTTCCCGCTGTCCCCCGCGCCGAAATCTATGCTCCCGGCGCCGAGCGGAATGCTGACGGCCCAGCCCGTGCCGCCGAGATCTTCGACCGTCCCCTCGGCGATCTTCAAGCCGTAAGTGGCTCTGACGCCGACGGACGGCGACATGGCGATCTTTCCGGACGCCGAGACGCCGTCGCCGTACTTGTCGATTCCGTGGCACACCTCGACCGAGGCGACCGCGGCCGCGCCGGCGGCTCCGGTGAAGCAGTCGGCGATCGTGAAGTGGTCGAAGAACTTCTCCTTCATCTCCTCCTTCCACTCGTACGCCTCGCGGATGGGACGGAAGAACTCCTCGATCAGGTTGATGTCGGGGCCGTGCCCGGGAGGCGTCGCCGCCTTCTTGGCCTCGGCCTGCACGGCCTTGTCGGCTCCGCACGCCGCGCTGATGCCGGACGTGTCGAACAAGCCGCCCTTGCTCTTGCACGAGTCGGGTGTGAGCTGCCAGCTCGGGATCACGCCGCACGCCTTGCCCGGGGTGCAGCCGATCGTCGGCCGGGGACCCTTGTCCTTGGCGATCGGCCCGATGAACAGCTTGTTCTTGGGCAGGGTCAGGCCGGGGTTGGCCGGGGCGGCGATCGACGGCGGGATCCAGCTCACCGGCGGGTTGTAGGTGCTGGCCGGGCTCGTGTTGGGGGCCCAGCCGCCACCGGCGCACTCGCCGTCCGGGCACATGGTCCGGGTCAGCCCGCTCGGGTCGCTGTAGGTGACCGGACTGTTGCCGCCGTAGGCGTAGCCGTTCATCTGCTGCGGGTCGGCCATGGCCAGCACCGGGTCGACCGAGGCGAAACGGCCGGTCGACGGGTCGTACTCGCGGGCGCCGAGATGGGTCAGCCCGGTGCTCGCATCGGTGGTGCCACCGACGAATCCGCGATCTCCGGGCCACGCCGACGACGTACCGCGCGGGCCGCCGAACGGCAGCTGACGGCGGCGGGTGACGTTCTGGCCCGAGTCGATCGCGATCTGCCCGGTGCCCTGGTGGTCCGCGGCCAGCCAGGTCAGCGGGCCCGTGTCCACGCGCGTCGCGATGGTCTTGCCGCCGAACGTGTAGTACCGCGTCACGATCGGGTTGCCGCCGCTGCGGTTCACCCGCACCTCCTGGTTGCCCAGGTAGAGGGTGGTCGCGTCGGGGTCGCGCCGGATGAGCCGGCCGTCACCGGCGTCGTAGCCGAACGACGTCTGCTTGCCGTCGGCGGCGGTGGAGGCGGCCAAGTGGCCTTCCTCGTCCCACGTCATCGTCGTCTCCGCGCCGGCGGTCTTGCGGCTCTTCGTGTTCCCGACCGCGTCGTAGCCGAACTGCTCGACCCCGGCGACGCCCGGTCCGCGGGTGGCCACGGAACTGAGCGCGTGGGCGTGGTCCGGCGTCTCGTAGGTGTAGTCGCGGGTGGTGGTGCCCGACGCCGTGTGCTGGACCTCCGCACGCCGGTCCCCGGCCGCGTCGTAGCTGTAGGAATGCCAGTACGGTGCCGGGCCGCTGAGGCCGGCGACGGACGGCTCGCCCTGACAGCCCGCGGTTTCCGACCAGGTCTGCGCGGCGGGCGTCCACGCCTCGGTGAGTCGTTGGAGCTGGTCCTGGCGGAAGCACTGGATGTCGGCCGCCGCGGACTTGTCGGCGACCGAGGTGATGGATCCCGCCGGGCTGTAGGTGTACCGGACGTCGGACTGCATCGGCGACGGCACCTCGGCGTCCACAATGGACCTGGTGAGCCTGCGGGTGTTGCTGTCGTAGTAGGACGACAGCCAGACGTGGCCGGTGCCCGAGCCCAGCTGCATCCGTTGCACCTCGCCGTACCGGGTGTAGCTGGTCGCGCTGACGTGCTCGACGGTGGCCCCGCCGGCCTCGCCCGTGCTCGTGCTCGGCAGGCCGAGGTCGTTGTAGGAGTAGGTGGCGGTCTCGGAAGGCAGGTCCCGCACGGCCGGATAGGTCTCGCTGGACACACTGCCGTCCGGGTTGTAACCCACGTAGCTGTTGTAGGTGCCCGCGAGCAGTCCTTCCTCCGCCGGAATGGTCACCGAGGTGCCGGTGGGCCGGTACGACGGGTGGTAGCCGAGCACATCGTTGCGGTAGGCCCGGCCGCCGACCCATCGCGTGGCCGACGCGATCCGGCCCTTGCCCAGTTTGACGGTGTCGTACGTCATCTCGGTGAGCTTCGTCCCGCCGATCCGGTCGAGGAACGTGCCGGTCTCCCGGCCGAGGCTGTCGTACGCGTGCGCGATCGTGACACCCAGGGCGTCCCGGGTCGTGGTGAGCTGGTCGGCGTCGTCGTAGGTCTTCGTCGTGGCCCCGACGTCCGGGTCTTCGGCGCGGACCTGACGGCCGAGCAGGTCGTAGGTGTACCGCCAGACGGCACCGGCGGGACTGGTGAGGGTGGCCAGCGGCCCGGACGGGTGATAGGTGTAGCGCGTCGTCTCGTAGGAGGCGGACGGCGCGGGCGTGGTGTAGTGCCGCAGCTCGATCGTGCGGCCGCGGGCGTCGTTGATCGACGTCGTGGCGGTTCCGCCGGCCGGGGGAACCGTGTCGACCCGGTCGCCGCCGTACTTCTTCGTGGTGCGCCGGCGTTCGGTGGCTCCGCCGTAGTAGATCGACGCCACGGTGCGGCCGATGCCGTCGTACTCGGTGCGAGTCAGGCCGGGCACCGCGGCGTCGGCGGCGATCCACAGGGTCGTGTCCACCGGGCCGTCCTGGAAGTACGGCTGGGTCGTCTTCCAGACCCGGCCCTGCGAGTCGTACCGGGTGTCGGTCAGCAACCGGCCGCCGCCCTGGGCCGGCGCCTGCGCCTGCCGTGGCCGCAGCAACCCGTCGAGCAGTGCGACGCCGCTGATCTCGTTGCCCTTCGGCCCGATCTTGGTCGTGGTCACCGCGGTCAGCGCGTCGTTGCGGATCTGGTAGGTGAAGGCGTAGCTGGGCTTCGGGTTGCCGGCCCTGGCCCGCTGGGGCAACCAGACCCCGGCCTGACGGCCGAGTGGGTCGTAGGTGGTCTCGGTCTTGCGGAGGTTGGGGTCGGTGACCAGGGCCGGCAGGCCCCAGGCCGGGTGCAGTGCCTTGGTGGTCACCAGCCCGGCCGGTGCGGCGGCGATGCCGGGGCTGGTGGACGCGACCTGCGTGACCGGGCCGCCCACGGCGGGTGTGTAGGCGGTCTTCGTCTTGTCGCCCAGGCCATCCGTGGCCGCGATCACGCGGCCGTGCACGTCGTATTCGTTCGTGGTCGTGACGTAAACGGGGCCGGTGGCCGGGCGCTCCTTGGCGGTCTTGACCGACGTCGCGTTGCCGTTGCCGTCGTAGGTGGTGACGACGTCCGAGACGGCGTCCCGCGGGTACTGCGCGGTCTGTCCACAGCCGACGGCATCGACCTGTACCCGGGACGGCAGGTTCATCAGCCACTTGGCCGGCTTGCGCTCGTACTCGGTGGTGGTGCACTGGTCGTCGTCGGTCCTGGTCACGTCACCGAGGTCGGCGGACTTCAGCGGCAGGCCGTGGTCGTCGTACGTGGTCACGGTTTTCGTGGTGAGCGTGCCGCCGGAGGCGAGTGCGGTGAAGAGCCGCTGGGTGCCGGCGAAGACGATGTAGGCCTGGTACTCACCGCGGGTCGCGGTCGGGCCCTTCCAGTCCGGGTCGGTGATCGTCTTGGTCAGCCTCGGCGGGTCGGGCTGGTCCGACGGCACCGCCCGCTCGAAGCTCGAGGCCTCGAAACCGAAGCCGCGCAGCCAGTCCTTGTCGTCGCGCTCGACGCCCTCCGAGTCCTTCACCTTGGCCCCCCGGGTACCGCCGCCGGGTTTCCGATCGCCGTCCATGCCGCGGTAGAACCGCTGCTCGGTCATGCTCACCGGGCCGGCCGGGTCGCTCGGCGAGCCGGACCGGGTCCTGACCCGGCCGAAGCCGCGGAACTCGTTCCAGGTCTTCTTGTCCTCCTTGCCGAATTCGGAGGTGTCCCAGTGCCAGGCCGCGCCGTCGAGGTACTCGTACCGGGTGGACTGCTGGGTGCTGCTGGAGAGCCGGTCGGACTGCGTCACCTCGGTGACCACGTACTTGTGGAAGAAGTCCGTACGCTCCTCGTAGTTGCGCTTCGCCCAGCGCACCGGGAAGCAGCGCAACGTGTTCGTCTCCGGATGCTCCTTGTCCGGCAGGGGCCCGCCCGCCGCGCATTCCGGGCTGTAGGTCACCGAGGTCACCCCGCCGGCCTCGGAGACGACACCGGTGAGCCGGTAGCGGACCAGCGGGGAGATGCCGTCCTCGATCGTGTCGACGCGGTTGGCGAACTTGGTGCCCTCGAAGGTGACCGGGGGCAGGGTGCTCTGGCCACCGACCAGTCCGGTGTGCGTGATCGCCTTGAGCCACAGCACGGCCTTCTCGCCGTCACCCGGGTCGGGGTACTGCTGGTCGAGTGTCCAGCGGTCCACGTCGACGGGCACGGTGCCGCCGAGGACCTGGGTGGTGATCGTGGACAGGCGCTTGGTCGAGTAGAACGACGGCGCGTGCTGGTCCTTGCAGGTCGGGGTGGCGCACTCGCCGTCCCAGAACACGTCCGGCCAGTTGTTCTTGTCGTCGCGGGAACAGGTGCTGCCGGGGACGCAGCGGTCGGCCGTGGCGAACACGACCCGGCCGCTCGGCGCGACGGCGGAGTCCTCCCGCAGGCCGTAGTCGACGCGCGCCAGCGTGCCGCCGCGGATGTAGGACACCGCGGTGTCCTTGCCGTTCAGGCCGTAGGAGTTGGCCTCCGGTTCGTAGAAGTACCGCACCACGTTGCCGTTGCGGTCGACGATCTTGTCCAGGTTCCAGCGCCACGCCTGCGCGCACTGCGACGTGGCGAACGATCCGCCGTGGCAGGGCTCGCCCGCGTCGTCGCCGAACACCGGGACGGTCCAGGTGGACTTGGCGTCCGGCTGCGAACCGAAGAAGTACTGCGTGCCGTCCAGCGCGGTGATCTTCCAGAACTCGCCGTTGTCGTCGGAGTTCCCGGCGCCGTCGAGGCGTTCGACGCGGGAACCGTCATCGCCTCTGGTGCGCCAGTCGCCGGTGTCGTCGTCGCGGATGAGCATCCCGCCGCCACCGCTGTAGGCGGCCGTGGCGTTGTCGCTGCGCCAGCAGAGGTCACCGACCGCGGGCGGCTTGACGTCGCCCTCGGTGTCGTCGGCGCAGCCGCCGTAGGACCGCTCGACGAACCCCGGGGAGAGGTCCCAGCCCTCACCGACCCAGGAGGGCTGGTTGTTGGTCGCGCTCGTCCGGCCGTCCACAGTGGACGACTGGTACGACAGCGCGAGAGAGGGCGCCAGCCCGCCCGGCGCCGGCGGCACCCGAAGCGGGTAGGACCAGCTGAAGTCCCCGGTGTGCGGGGCGACCTCCCAGGTGGCCGACGGCGCCAGCGAGGTGGCCGTCGGTGTCCCCGCGCCCTCCTGTGCGGGCTTGGCGGGCTGGTTGCCGAGCAACGCGTCCGCGGTCGCCTGGTCCGTGGGCCGGGTCCCGACGGCGTCCGCGGTCACCGGCGTGGAGGCCGTGCCGGGCAGCTCGACCGACGGGCCCCCGCCCGCGGCCGCGGCCACCCCGGGCACGCCGGCGGCCGGCGCCAGTGTCACGAACAGCACCGCCGCCAGACCGCGGGTGAGCCCGCGACGTAACCAGGTCCTGCGCACAGAGTTCCCCTTTGGGTTCGGTCGGGTGGCGGTCAGGGTGCCGACGGGCCGGGCAGCGTGGTCAGCGCGTACCCGAGCTGTCCCAGCACGGTCTGGCCTTCGCAGTTCGCGACGACGGACGTGAAGCGGATCCCGCCGGCCACCGCGCACTTGTAGAGCGGCCTGCCGGCCAGTCCAGGCGGCGGCTGGGTGAAGACGCGGCCCACCGGGACGCCGGTCCCCTTGCCCTCGCAGCCCGGGTCCTGCGTCACGAACTGGCCCGCGGTGTCCGTGCAGGACAGCAGGGGCTCGGTGCCCGGCTGGTCGGTCGTCGCCAGCAGTCCGAGGGAGCGGCCGTAGCGGAAGCCCGGCGGAGCACCGAGGCTGCTGGTGTAGTGCTGGCCCGACAGGTCGTGGAAGTACCGGGTCAGCGGCGTGTAGGCGGCGACGTGGCCGAGCACCCGGTCCGTGGCGCGCCCCTCGCAGGCGACGTCGGTGGAGTCGAACCGGGCGGCCCCGTCCAGGCAGCGCCGCAGCGGCACCGTCGCCACGTCGGCCGGCGGGGTGGCGTAGGCCCAGCCGAGGGTGCCGATCTTCGGCTGTCCTTCGCACCCCGGCTCGGCCGAGGTGAACGGCCCGGCCGGGCCCCGGCAGGTGTAGAGCGGCACGGTGTCCGCTCCGGGGCCGCCGAGCGCCACCCCGAGCGGGCGGTCGAACCGGAAGCCCGCCGGCGCGCCGGCGAACGGCGCGTCGGACCCGGTGGCGGACCTGGCGGTGTAGCGCTCACCGGCGTCGTTCACGAACCGGCCCAGCTGCCCGCCGGAGGGTGGCTGGAAGGTCCCGGCCAGCCGGATGCTGTCGGCCGGGCGAACGCCCTTGTCCGTCGTGACCTCGTCGATCAGGCCGGGGAAGTACTCCGTCGTCGCGCCCTTGTCCCGGCCGCGGCCGATGGTGAGCCCGCCGCCCGCGACCCACAGCAGCACGTTGTCCTTCGTCCCGACGAGCTGGCCGTTGACGTAGAGCCGCAGCTGGCGGGCGGCGTAGTCGTAGACGCCGCTCAGGTGCGTCCAGGCGCCGACCGTCGGCGGTTGCAGGGAGTTGGCGTAGACCAGCGGTGCGGTGTCCGTGTCGCTGGTGGCGGCGCCGAACATCCACCGGTCGACCTCGGGCCGGTACTGCAGGGCGAACCCGCTGCGGCGGACGCCGTCCTGCGCGAGCACGGTCGCCACCTTGTCGGTGCGCGTCAGCTTGGCCCAGGCCGAGACCGTGAAGCTGTCCCGCATGGGGACTCCGACGTTCGTGGACCTGGCGGCCCCGCCGACCCCGTCCAGCTCCAGCGCCTTGCCGAAGACGCCGGGGGCGAACGACGTTCCGGCGCTCGACAGCGTCGTCGGGTTCTGCCGCCACGAGTAGTCCCGCGCGGTGCCGTCGTCGAACCGCCAGAAGCCGTGGACGGCCGCGGGGGCCTCGTCGTGGACCCGGCGGACCTCGCCGTCCGTCAGGGCCCGGCCGTAGGCGCGCACGTCGTCGACGCCCCGCGGGAAGTAGTCCGCGGTGGTGCCGTTCACCCGGGCCCGGCCGACCGCGAACCTGCCGGTGGCGTCCTGGACCGTGACCCCCACCTGGACCGCGGACAGCGCCCCGTTGACGTAGAGCCGCAGCTGCGCGAGCCGGACGTCGTAGACGAGCGCCAGGTGCGCCCAGTCGTTGAGCTGCGCCTGTTCGCTGGAGACGAGCACGACGGAGCCCGCGTTCGCCTGGTCGGCGAGGGCGACGACGGCGGCCCACTTCTTCGTCGCCGCGTCGTAGCGCACCTGGAACGCGCTCACCTGGTTCGCGTCCTGCCCCAGCACGGTCGCGTTGCGGGCGCCGTCGGTGAGGAACGCCCAGCCGGCGACGGAGAAGCTGCCCTTGGTGTCCACGACCGGGCCGGCGGTCTCGGCGTACCCGCTCGTGCCGTCGAACCACCCGGTGCTGTCGATCCGGCCGGCGAACCACCCGGCGCCGCCCTTCAGCGTCGCGGTCTTGGCCCGGCCGCTGGAGTCGGCCACGGTGGTGCCGGTGTTCTCGTCGAACTTCCACGCCCCCGCGTCGGCGACCGGCAGCGTGGCCGGGCCGCCGGGCAACGGGTAGGACCGCACCAGCGCCGACACCCGGTCGGCGGTCAGCGCGCCGCTGTAGATCCGGACGTCGTCCACGCCACCACGCCACGACTTGGGCTGCTCGCCGATCGCCTTGCCGCCGCCGATCTGCAGGCCGCCGGTGCCCGGCCAGCTGGTGAGCAGGGTGCCGTCGTCCTTGCGGTTCCCGTTGACGTACACCCAGATCGCGCGGGCCCCGACGTCGTAGACGCCGGTCAGGTGCACCCACTTGCACTGCTCCCCCGGCCGGCACAGCTCCCCCGGCTCGGCCGCGACCGCCGCCTTGGTGACGGTGCCGTCGCGTTCGGGCATCTCGAACGTCCAGTTGCCGTCGTGCCCGGCGGTGTCCTCGACGTAGCCCAGCCGGAACTTGCCGAACGGCTTGCCGTCTCCGGCGTCCAGCGACACCGCGCTGGTGAAACAGCTGGTCTCGGTGGCGAAGTCGCAGGTGGTGCCTTCGAGGTTCACCCAGGCCGACACCGTGAAGCTGCCGTCGGTCCGGACGTCCACCCCGGTGGTGGTCACCACGTCGTCGACGCCGTCGAGCTTGACGGCGTTGCCGATCCGGCCCGCGGTGAACGTGGCGCCGTTGCGCAGCGTCGCCTGCCGGGGGCCGACGGCGTCCCCGGTCGTCGTGCCGCTGCCTTCGTCCATCGTCCAGTTGTGGCCGAGGCTCAGGTCCTGCCCCGCCATGGTGGCGACCTCACCGGCGAACAACGCGCGGCTGTAGACCGACACGTCGTCGACCGCGCCCGCGAAGAAGTCGGCGTTCGCCCCGGCGCGCTTGCCCCGGCCGATCTGGAACCCGCCGGTGGCGTCGAACGCGGTCGTGTGCGCCGCCGAGCCCGCGAGCACCCCGTTGACGTACAGGTCGAGCTGCTTGCGGTCCTTGCTGTAGACGCCGGCCAGGTGCGTCCACACCCCGGCTTGGACGGTGCCCCCGAGGGCCTGATCGCCCGCGGCGGTGCCGTCCGAGGGCATCGCGGTGAACGCCCAGCGGTCGGCGGTCGCCTGCAGCGCGAAGCCGCTGACCATCGTGCCGTCCTGCGACAGGATCGTCGCGGGCGCACCGGTCTTGTCGGCCCGGGCCCACGCCGCGACCGAGAAGCTCTGGTCGGTGTGCACGGCGGTGGGCGTGCTGATGTGCGCCCCGGTCCCGTTCAGCTGCACCGCGAGGTCGGCCGGGTCCGGCGAGTTGGTCTGTCCCGCCGACCAGTCCGGGCCGCCGTTGAGGACACCGGGAAGTTTCCCGTTCGCGTCCACGGCGGTCCCGTCCAGCCGCCAGGTGCCCGCCGTGACGTTGTCGCGGCTGACGATCCCGCGCACCTCGTCCTCGCCGATCGCCCGGTTGTACACCCGGACCTCGTCGAGGGTGCCGGGGAACGCCTGCCGCTGCTCGGCCCGGATCATCGCCCGGCCGATCCGGAACGACCGCAGCGCCTGCCACGCCGTCGTGCGGGTCGACTCCCCGGCGAGGGCGCCGTCCACGTACAGCCGGATCTTGCGGGTCGACGCGTCGTAGGTGCCGACGAGAGCCGTCCACTCACCGGCCTTCGGCGGCGACGCCCCGGCCACCCAGAAGTACTCGGCCGGGCTGTCCGCGTCGGACCCCGGGAAGATGAACTGCCACCGGTTTCCCTGGTACTGCAGGCAGAACCCGCAGATCCGCTCGCCGTCCTGGCTGAGCACGGTGTAGGTGCCCGCGTCCGCCCGGTCGAGCTTCACCTGCACGGCCACCGAGAAACTCTGGTCCGTGCGCACGACCGGGCCCGCGGCCGACACCGAGTCGTCGACGCCGTCGAGCTTGATCCCGCCGCCCACGGCGCCGTTGGCGACGAAGGCCGCGCCGTTGTCCAGGACGCCGTCGGGCGCGCCCTCGACCGCGTTGACGGCCGTGCTGCCGCCGCGTTCCTCGAACTTCCAGTGCGCGACCTGCACTCCGCTGGCCCCCACCTGGGCCGCGATCTCGGGGGCGCTCAGCACCCGGTCGTAGAGCTGCGTTTCGTCGACCGAGCCCGGCCAGAAGTCGGCCGGGGCGCCGGCCCACTTGCCGCGGCCGATCGCCAGCGGCCCGGTCGCGTTGAACCCGCTCGTCCGGGCCTGTGTCCCGGCGAGCACCCCGTTGACGTACAGGCGGATCTGCTTGGCCTGGGAGTCGTAGGTGGCGGCCACGTGGGTCCACGTGCCCACGGACGCCGCCACGTTCGCGCGGACGCTCTCCCCCGCCGGGCGTTGCGCGGTGTCCGCGGCGGGCAGTGTGAACTCCCACTTGCCGCCGCCTTCGTCGCGGTAGCCGAGCAGGAACCCGCTGAGCCGGCCGCCGTCCTGGGACACCGCGGTGAAGCCGGTGCCGGCCGCGGGGAGCTGGTCGAGCTTCAGCCAGGTGGCCACCGAGAAGCTCGTGTCGGTGCGGACCGCGTTCGGCGCCGACACCTGCGCGGCCACGCCGTCGAGGTGCACCGCCGAACCCGCGGCGCCGCCCGAGGTATAAGTCGCGGCACCGGCCAGCGTGCCGTGGTGGTCGCCGAGGTGCGCGCTGTCCTTCGCGTTGCCTTCGAAGGACCACTGGGCCAGCGGGCCGTTGCCCGGCCGGACGTAGAAGCGGTGCACCTGGGACTTGCTGCGGTGCCCGCCGCGGTCGACGCTCTGCACGAACAGCTCGCGGGGCCCGTCGCCGGGCGGCGTCAGCCGGACACTGGCCGGGCCGCCGAGCGACTGGGCGTCCACCGGCGTGGCCGGCGGATCCTGCCAGCCGTAGAGGTAGTGGTCGACGTCGCCGACATTGTTGGCGGTGAAGGTGAAGGTGTCCGGCACCCCGGTCCCGCCGTGCCAGCGGTTGTCCGGCTGGTAGAGCACGGCCGAGACGTTCGGTACCTGCTGGTCGGTGAACCCCACGCGGTCGACGTAGAACGCCCCGGTCCCGTGCGTTTCCGGGCCGGACGCCTTGCCGTCACTGCCCCGCACCACCCAGTCGACGCCGGTGCCGTCCCGCAGTCCCTTCAGGTCGACGACCGTGTCGTGGAAGGCCCCGGAGCTCTGGAAACCGTTGCCCAGGCGGCGTTCCAGGACGCCGTCACGCCAGATGTCCCACTGCGGCTCGACCAGGTCCTGGTCGGGGTCCGACAGCCGGGCGATCAGCCGGAGGTCGTCGCCGGCCAGGTAGCGCGCGCCACCGCACCACTTGCACGGCGCGGGCAGCGGCGGGTCGGTGGCCAGGTCGGACGGCGCGTCGGGTACCTGGTTGTACGTCACCACGACCTTGGTCGCCCCCGGGTCGTACTTGCGCCAGGCGATCTGGTCGCCGGAGTCCGCGGCCGTCAGGAAGAAGGTCGTGACGCCGCCGGTGTCGATCATGTCGGCGACGTCGACGCCCACCGTCTTGAAGTCACCGCAGCCGCCCGGGTTGTACACGCCGGGCGCGGTGAACTCCCGGTACCACCGGCTGCCCGGCCGGACGTTCCAGGTCGTCTCCGGGCTGATCTGCCCGTCGGCCAGGTGCAGCCGGTGGGTCCGGCCGGAACAGTTGGGGCTGAAGACGACCGTGGTGTCGAGGCTCGCCTGGGTGATCGTCTTGCCGGCCAGGAACCCGGTGTCGTACTGGAAGTAGGTCTGCGCCTCGCCGATCCCCTCGCACCAGCCGTCTTCGTAGCACTGGCCGACCTGGGCCCACGGCGGCGACCCGCTCGTCCACCAGTAGGACTGGTAACTCTTGCCGGACAGCACGGTGGCCCACGCGTTCTTGTCGAACGTCACCATGTTCGGGTCGATCGTCACCGGGTAGGCGACGCCGGCACCGGTGAGCGCCGCCCGGTCCGGGGACAGGGTGAGCGCGCCGTCCTCTGCGGACACCGCGACCTTCGCGGTCTTGCCCTTCGCGTCCCACATGGTCGACGGCGGCGCGGCGAAGACGTCACCACCACCCGCGGCGGCCGCGTGCACCGAGCCGGCGCCGTCGACCTTCAGGGTCAGGCCGTCGGTGCGCACCGCCAGCCGGATCGACGCGAGCGCGGGGTTCTTCGCCGCTTCGGCGGTCTTGACCACCAGCTGCTGCTGGTAGCCGTTCGGGCCGGCGATCAGCACGAGGTCCACCCCCGGCAGAACCTCGGGATAGGTCGCCGTGGCCGCCGAGAGCCGCGGCGCGGGGAGCGGGCCCGGCCAGGTCAGCTCCAGGAAGTGCCCGTCGCGCCGCAGGGTCAGCAGCGCACCCGCCGGGCCGCCACCGGACAGGGTCAGCTCGCCCACCGCGGCTTCGGGGCCGACGGTGCCGTCGGCCCGGCGCTGCATCGTCACGTCGACCGGCACCCAGGAGTCGCCCCGGCGCACCCGGGTGGGGACGGCCGTGAGCTCGGCCGTCATCTCACCCGCGGGATTCGCGAAGACCGCCCGGGTCGGGGTCCGCTGGTCGAGCACCTCGACCCGGGTACCCTGCCGGAACGCCGCCAGCTTCGCCGAAGCCTGGTCGGGCGCCTGGGTGACCGGTGCCGGCGGCGGCGGACTCCCGCCGTCCAGGACCAGGATCGTGGCCATCGACGCCACCAGCGCGGTGATCGTCGCCGCGCACGCCAACCGACGTAGTCGCACGTTGAGCTCCCTGGGGTCGCGCCATCCGCGCGTGAGTGAGCCGAAGCCGCGAGCGTCACGGCCTCGGCTCTTGCGAGCGGAATCGTCGCAGCCGGGTCATCGTGCGGGCGAACGATTCAGCCCACGCTGAAACTCCTGGTGACCAGGCCGGGAAACCGCTAAGGCGGCCCGTCAGTACCGGCCGGGCACGCACCTCGGCCACCTTCGGGTGGGCCAGCTCGTCGAAGACGACCAGTGCCGACGCCCGGCCCTCCGCGTCGCCGATGTCCTCCCGGATCAGCAGGGCCTGCTGGTCGACCCGGCCGCGTGACGACGGCCGGAAAAGAAGGGGGTGCGGCCGGCGGCCGCACCCCCTTCAGCGAGCACGCTGTTACTTCGGGTCGAGCACGAACACCGGGATCTGCCGGTCGGTCTTCGTCTGGTATTCGGCGTACGACGGGTAGGCCGCGACCGAGCGCTCCCACCACTCGGCCCGCTCAGCCCCCTCGACCTCGCGCGCCGTGTAGGTCTTCGTCACGGTCCCGTCCTGCAGCGGGAACTCCGGGTGCGCCTTGATGTTGTAGTACCAGACCGGGTGCTCCGGAGCGCCGCCCTTGGACGCCACCACCGCGTAGCTCCCGGCGTGCTCCACCCGCATCACCGGGGTGTAGCGCAGCTTGCCGGACTTCGCGCCGCGCAGCGTCAGCAGCACGACCGGCGACCCGAGCACCTCGATCCCCTCGGTGGTCCCGGTCTCCAGGATCGTCTTGGTCTGGTCCTGCACCCACTCCGTGGGACTGAGTTCTGCGGTTTCGTCGGACATGCCCATGATCAACACTTCGAGACCGGATCTCATTCCCGCGCACGGTGCCGGAGGAGGTGATGCCCCCTCCGGCACCGCCGATGTCACTTCAGGCGGCGGATCGAGTGCTCCTCGACGTACGCCGAGAGCCCTGCGGTGCCGAATTCGCGGCCGATGCCGCTCTGCTTGATGCCGCCGAACGGCATCCGCAGGTCCAGTGAGTCGAACGAGTGGGTGTTGATGAACGTGCTGCCCGCTTCGATCCGGCGGGCCGACGTGCGATCCCGGCCGCGGAGATCCCGTGGATGCGCATCCGCGAAGTCCGGCTGCACGCCGTCGACCTCGGGGCCGAGGTCGAGCTTCCGCCCGGAGTCGTCGACCTGCTGCTCGACGACGTCACCGCGGCGCTGTCCCGAAAGGACGGTTGCCCCGCGGCGACGCTCGCCCCGGCGGATCGCGGCACCACGTGGCAGCTGGGCGGGGGCGGCCCGGCGATCGAGGCACCGGCCGCCGAGCCGGCCGGCTGGCTCACCGGCCGGCTGCGCCGCGACGACCGCCCCGCGCTGCCCACCTGGTTGTGAAGGACCCGAAGAGAATCGAGGACCGATGACCACTGTTCGCCGAGGACTTCGGTGGCCGCCGCACCGACGGGACGACCGCGTTGAGCGCCGAAGACGGATCCGCCGTGTCGTCCCACTTCTTCGGCCAGTCCGCGTTCGGCACCTACGCGAACGTCGCCGAGAACAGCGTCATCCGCGTCGACCCGGAGGTTCCGCTCGAGGTGCTGGCTCCGCTCGGCTGCGGCATGCAGACGGGCGCCGGGTCGGTGCTCAACGAGCTGCGCCCGCCCGCCGGGTCGTCGATCGCCGTGACGGGTTCGGGCGCGGTCGGCCTGACGGCGATCATGGCCGCCCGTGTCGCGGGCTGCACCACCACCGTCGCCGTCGACCTGCACGACAACCGCCTGGAGCTGGCTCGCGAGCTGGGCGCGACCCACACGATCAACAGCGGCAGGGACGATCTCGCCGAGGCCTTGTCGACGATCACCGGCGGCGCCGGTGTGAACTGCGGTTCGAGATCGGAGCGTCCCTGGTGAAGGGCTGGACGTTCAAGACGATCATCCAGGGCAGCTCCGTCCCGCAGCGGTTCATCCCGACGCTCGTCAAGCTGTGGGAACCCGCTCGACAAGCTGATCCGCACCTACAAGCTCGACGACATCAACACGGCGTTCGCCGACTCCGAGTCCGGCGTCGTCGTCAAGCCGGTCGTCGTCTTCTGACGATCAGGCCGGGCCGTACACGATGAGCGCGTTACCCCACGGATCCCGCACTACGGCGCGGGTTTCGTGGGGCCCGCGCTCGGCCGGGCGCACGACCACACCACCGGCGCGCACCACGGCGTCGACGGCCGCCGCGACGTCGGGCACCTTGATCGACGCCGCGGGCACGCCGCCGGTGACGTCTTCCGCCGGCCCGGCGAGGGCCAGCGTGATGCCACCGGCGTCGAGCGCCGCGTACCGGTCGCCGTCGGTGAACTTCTCGGTGAAGCCGAAGGCGGCGGCGTAGAACTCGACCGCCGCCCCGACGTCGGCGACCGGGTGCTGCACCTGCCGCAGCTGCGGCTTGTCGTTCATCGGTAAACCAGTCCTCCGTCGATCAGGGGCGCCTGCCCGGTCAGGTACTTCGCGTCCGGACCGGCGAGGTACGAGACGAACCCGGCGACGTCGTCGGGCGTCTCGGCGCGGCCGAGCGCGATCCCGTCAACGTACTGGGCGTAGGTCGCACCCGGCTCGGCGCCGGTGTGCCGAGCCATCTCGCGATCGACCGTGATCCCCATGTCGGTGTCCACGACGCCCGGGCAGCAGGCGTTCACCGTGATGCCCTGCGGCGCCAGCTCCTTCGCCGCGGCCTGGGTGAGCGCTCGGACGGCGATCGAGGAGGCGTTGAAGCAGGCCCGGACGACAGCGTCTTCACCACCGGCGCGAGCGCCTGGCTGGAGTGCTCGCTGCACGAGGAGGTCCCAGCAGGGCGACCACCTGATCGCCCTGCTGCGCATCCACCGGCTGAAGACGGTGACCACCACCCCGCCACTGGTCTTCCACGGCAGCCGCTTCCGCCGGCCGGCGAGGATCTGAACTCGTGGCCCACCATCACACCACGACCGACAACAGAAGCGACCACCTTCCGTTTCCCGCAGCACGATCGTCTCGGTCCCGTCGAGGAGTCCACTGTGGAATACGGCCCGGCTTGCGGGTCGGCCCGGCCGGAGGTATCGCCTCCGCAGCCGGCTGCACCGATGCCTTGTCCCGCGCTGAAGTGCCACTCTCCGGAACCAGAAGCTTCTCAGTCCGCCGTATGCAGCGCCGGCTTTGCCTCACGGGTCGGCTGCCAGTTGCTGGCCGCCGGGCGGCGGATCACCGGCCGGCAGATGCTGGTGGCCACCAGCCAGTACGTGGTGCTGCGCCCGCTGACCCTGCTGCAACTGGACCGCGACATCAAGATCATGCCGGACGTCGAGACCGCCGTTCGCCGACTCACCCGGTCACCCGCCGCAACAGCCGCGGAAGACACGACGATGACGCCGGCTCGCCGCTGAACCGACGCCATCGACGAATCCCGCCAAGCACGGAGGAGACTCAGAGCCGCGAATACCCGGCTCTCGCGATCTCTGAACACGGAGCGACACGCTCGCGGTCAGGCCGGCCGGACCGCGACGATCCGCGCCGTTCACAGACCTCCAGCGGCCCCGGCCCCGCAACAGCGTGATCACCACCGGCGCGACCCCGTAGTCGCATCGCGAGGGATCACCACACCCGCTGCTGCGGCGCCGTCGCCGGGTGCGGGACCGGGAGGGAACGACTCGCGCACCACAGGCCGGTGCTCGGCAGCGCGGCCAGCACCGCGGCAGTAACCGCCGGGAGCACCATCACCGGCCCGAACACGAGGAACGTGACCGCGCCCCTCGCATACCAGTCGAAACCGCCGTTGAGCATGAAGAAGATCAGCACGCTCACCGCCGCTTGGACCGCGACCAGCACCCCGCCGACCAGCACCAGCCACCGTCCCGCACCCCGGCGCGCCACCAGCAATCCGGCCCCCAGCCCCAGCACGACCAGCTCGACGGCGCAGAAGAACGCGTACACGACCAACGCCCAATCGAACTCCCGGTCGGGAACCGCGATGAGCAGATACAGGTTCTGCCCGATCCCCCACAACGTCCACAAAGCACACACCAGAGCCAGTACCAGCGCGGCGATCGCCGTACCGCCGGCAGGCCGACCACCAGGTCGTCGAGTG
The DNA here is from genome assembly GCF_035975215.1 of Amycolatopsis sp. NBC_01307. NCBI lineage: Bacteria > Bacillati > Actinomycetota > Actinomycetes > Pseudonocardiales > Pseudonocardiaceae > Amycolatopsis > Amycolatopsis sp. NBC_01307. Next base: position 4,708,086 of record NZ_CP108403.1, read on the forward strand.
TCGATCATGCCGCGACGCTATCTCACCCGGAACGCCGGCGTACCAGGTTCGCTGCGATCACGGAGACCGTCAGCCGGGCCTTGCCTTCAGCGGCACTCCGCTCGACGAGAGCCGGCAGCGGAACAACGGCTTCCAGCGTCAGGAACCTCACCGCCGACAGGTCCGGCGCGACGGCGGTACCGGGAGGTACGGCCGCGCCGAAGCGAAAGCCCGTTCCGCCTCGCCGGTGCCGGCCGGCTCGGGTGTGGATCGAAGCCCGAGGACGTGCGCCGCGACGCCGGGCGCGTCTTCAAGGTCACCTCGCCAGGGCTGGGGCGGCGCTGGGCCAGTTCGTGCAGGTGCCTGTGGAAGCACGAATCGGGACCGCCGGGGACGGCCACACGGAAGACACGTATCTCGCTGCCTCAGTTCATCAGACGAGCGGGCCCTACAGGCTGTTGCCCGGCGCCTCGGCATCGGTGCTGGTGAAGTACTGCCGGGTGGTGGCCGAGATCTCGTCGCGCGAGAGGTAGCCGCTGCCGTCGGTGTCGAAAGTCGCCCACACCGGCAAGAACAGCTCCCGCCGTCAATGAGAGGTCACAGGTTCAATCTCGCGAAGTCACAAGCGTCGACGAATAGAGCGTTATACGCCGTAGCTTCGACGACATCTCGACTGCGCTGTTCGAGCGAACATTCCCCAGCTCACCGTCATGCCCGCAGAACACGTGCATCCGTCCAACGTGACCCCACCTCGACCACGCGCCTTCACCGGAACTGTCGTGCGGTGCCAACGGTTCCACTTGCTGCCGTCGGGCCGGTCGTCTCGGGTCAGTGATCAGCCCCTGTGCGGGATTCACGGTGATCTCCGCGAGCGTCCGGCCGACGGCCGGCGCTGGTCGAACGTCTTGGCGGCCACCGTCGGAACGCCCCCCGTCGTGATCTTCACCAAGCACCTTCGCGGACCCCGATCCGCGCGATCCACTCCGGACTGTCGGTGGGTCCGGCTAGCTTGGGCACACGGTCGGAGAAGTACGGCAGGGAAGAGTGGAACGTGCGGCGTCTTGAGTACATCGGCGGTGGCTCGGCGAAGTTCTGGGAGGGGGTGGTGCAGGGCACCGACGTGGTCGTGACGTGGGGGCGGATCGGGACCGGCGGGCAGTCCAAGCGCAAGGGGTTCGGCTCGGCCCCCGACGCGGCCGCGTTCCTCGCCAAACAGGTCGACGAGAAGGTCAAGAAGGGCTACACCGACACGGGCGCGGTGGCCACCGAGGCACCGTCCGTCCATGAGCCGGCCGTCCAGAGCACGCCCGTCGCGAAGACCGAGAAGACCGCCAAGACCGTGGTCGACGAAGACACCTTCGACCCACCGGCGGGCGTGGTGCGGATGGCCTACGCCCGCCGGGACCTGGGCAAGCCCCGGTACCGCCCCTCCCCCGACGCGCACGCGGCGGCCGGCAAGCTGCTGGCCGCGTACCGGCACGAGATCGACGAAGTGCTCGACGCACCGGACACCGACGAGCCGGTCGCCGCCGCCGCGCGTGCGCACCTCGGCGGTACCGCGGACCCGCTGGGCGCCGCGGCGGTGCTCACCGTCCTCAGCGCCTCCGTGACCTACTACGACCGGGACGACCTCGGCCGGTTCGGGCCGTACTGGCTCGCCGAGCACGGGCTGTTGTTCGCGGCCGAAGCGGCGATGCGGCTGGCCACCCTCACCCCTCAGGGCCTCGGCGGCCGGCAGGCAGCGAACGCGGTGCGTCACCTGGCCGAGGGCGAGCACCTGCCGTGGCGCTGGGCGGGCCCCGAGGTGCTCGGGGAGGTCCGCGCGGCGGTCGCGGCGGCGGACGACGCCGAGTACGCGCGGGTCGTCGAGGTGCTCGGCGGCTTCCGGAAGAGCCCCGGCACCCGGCTGGTCGCGGCGTTCCTGGCGCCCACCGAGCGGGCGTGGGTGGACGAGCTGCCCGCCGAGGTCGACGACCACGGGCACCTCGCGGGGTGGATGTACCTGTGCGCCGTGCACAGCGCGGAGCAGCTGGAAGAGCTCGGCGACGCCTACGGCCTGCACCGTCAGTCCAGGACGCTGCCGACGATCGTGCGCACGATCGGCCCCGCCGCCGCGCCGGTACTCGTGCGGTGGACCGCGAAAGCCGACAACGACATGCTCAAGCGCCTGCTCGCGGCGATCGTCGTGATGCCGACCGACGACGCGTTCCGCGGGCTGGCCGCCCACGCGGCGAAGGCACCGTTCCGTGCCGCGCTGCAGGAGGCCGTGCTGCGCTACCCGGTTCGCGCCACCCGGCTGCTGGCCGAGGCGGCCGCCGAGGGCGGCGAGAGCGGCGAGGTGGCCGCCGAGCTGCTGCGGGCCCACCTGATGGCGCGCCCCGAGCTGCTCATCGACGTCGTGCCGACGCTGCCGGAAGCGGCGAGGCAGGCCGCGTTGGCCACCCAGGAAGGTGTCGTCCGGCTGCCCGACGCGCCGGCCGAACTGCTGCCGCCGGTGCTGGTCAGTCCGCCCTGGACCCGTCCGCGCGACACCGCGCCGCCGGTGGTGCTGACCGACCTGGCCGTGGCCGCGCCGACGCGTGTCGTGTGGGAAGACGGGGAACGGGCTCAGGTTCTCGCGCGGGGGACGCGCGACTCCTCCGGCCGCCACACCCGTCCCGGCACCGATTGGGCAGAGGAGCTGGAGAAGCACCGCGGCAGCGACTGGATGCTGCCCTCGATACTGCTGCACGCGCCGGAGGAACTGGCACTGCCCGCGCTCACGGCCTGGCAGCCGAAGCGGCTCTACAACCTCGATGTGTGGGGTCCGGCTCTGCTGGCCCGGTTCGGGACCGCCGCGGTCCCGGTGGTCGTCACCGTGGCCGCCATGAACAACGGGCAAGACGACTTCAAGGCGCTGCTGCCCGTCCTGGACACCGAGGTCGCCGCGACCATGGCCACGGCGATGGCCCGCCGCAAGCCGGCCCGGCCGGTGGTCCGGGCGTGGCTCCTGCGGCACGGCCTGGCGACCTTGCCCTACCTGGTGCCCGCCGCGCTCGGCCGCGCTGGCAAGGCGCGGGACGCGGCGGAGGCCATGCTCCGCACGCTCGCCGCGCACGAGGGCACCGGCACCGTCGTCGCCGAGGCCGGCCGGCTGGCCGGCGCCGAGGCGGGCGACGGGGTGGCGCGCGTCCTCGCCGCCGACCCGCTGGAGCTGTTGCCGAAGAAGATGCCGGCGCCCGGCGCGTGGGCCGATCCCGCCGCGCTGCCGCAGATCCGGCTGCGGGGTGCCGACGTCGCGCTGCCCAAGGCGTCGACCGCCGACCTGCTGACCATGTTCGTGCTCGGGACCCCCGACGAGCCGTACGGCGGTATCGCGCAGGTTGCCGAGGTGTGCGACCCGGGCTCGCTCGCCGAATTCGGGTGGGCGGTGTTCGAAGCGTGGCGCAAGGCGGGCCTGCCGGCCAAGGACGGCTGGGCGCTGACCGCGCTGGCCGCCGTCGGCGACGACGAGACCGTGCGGCGGCTGTCGCCCGTCATCCGTGCCTGGCCGGGCGAGGGCGGGCACGCCCGCGCCGTCACCGGGCTGGACGTGCTGGCCGAGATCGGCACCGACGTCGCGCTGATGCACCTCAACGGCATCGCGCAGAAGGTCAAGTTCTCCGGGCTCAAGCAGCGCGCCGGGGAGAAGATCGAACTGGTGGCGGCCAAGCTCGGGCTCACCGCCGAGCAGCTCGCCGACCGGCTGGTGCCCGACCTCGGGCTCGCGGAGGACGGCACGATGGTCCTCGACTACGGCCCGCGCCGGTTCGTCGTCGGCTTCGACGAGGCGCTGCGCCCGACCGTCTCCGACGAGGACGGCACCCGCCGCAAGTCGCTGCCCAAGCCCGGCGCGAAGGACGACCCGGACCTCGCAACCGCCGCCTACCAGCGGTTCTCCGCGCTGAAGAAGGACGTCCGCACCCTGGCGAGCGACCAGATCACGCGGTTGGAGCGGGCCATGGTCGCGGGACGCCGGTGGAGCCACGAAGACTTCGCGCGCTACTTCTCCGGGCACCCGCTGCTCCGGCACGTCGTGCGCAGACTCGTGTGGGCCGTCTACGACGAGCAGGACTCCTTGGCCGGCGCGTTCCGGCTGGCCGAGGACCGCACGCTCGCCGACGCCGACGACGAGACCTACACCCCGGCCGCGGGCACCACCGTCGGCGTCGCCCATCCGCTGCACCTCGGGGACGCGCTCACCGCGTGGTCGGAGGTGTTCGCCGACTACGAGATCCTGCAACCGTTCCCGCAACTCGGCCGGCAGGTTCTCGCGCTGACCGACGAGGAACGCACCGCGCTCACCCTGGCGCGGTTCGGCAAGGTTTCGGTGAGCGTGAGCCGGGTCCTCGGTCTCACCAAGCGCGGCTGGGAACGCACCGCGCCGCACGACGGCGGAGTGGAGGCCGGGGTGGTCAAACCGCTCGCGGGCGGCTGGTTCGGGGTGCTCGAGCTGGAGGAGGGCATCGTCGCGGGCGAGCCCACCATGCTCGGCGAGAACCAGGAGATCCGGCGCGTGTTCCTGTCGCCCGATCACGACGGCTGGTGGGGCCGGGAGGACACGCCGCTCGGCACGCTCGACGCGGTGTCGGCGAGTGAGCTGCTGGCCGACCTGACCGAACTGGTGGGCGCCCCGTGACCGCCGGGCAGGAGCTGCAGCGCCCGCCCGCGGAGGTCCGGTTCGCCGACGAGCTGGTCCGCCTGCGCGAGCAGGACACCGCGCCCCGCCCGCCGGGGTGGACCCTCAGCCTCGACGCGGCCCGCCGGTTCGTCGTCGGCGACGCGAAACTGGGGGTGCGCAAGAAGTTCGTCGGCGACCCGTCCCTCGTGGACCGGGCCCTGGTCACCCTCGCCACCAGCCGCGGGCTGCTGCTGGTCGGCGAGCCCGGCACCGCCAAGTCGTTGCTGTCGGAGCTGATCGCGACCGCGGTGAGCGGCGTGTCGACCCTGACCATCCAAGGCGGCGCGGCCACCACCGAGGACCAGATCCGCTATTCGTGGAACTACGCGATGCTCGTCGCGGAGGGCCCGTCGACGCGGTCGCTGGTCCCCGCGCCGCTGCTGCGCGGCATGGCCGAGGGCAAGGTCGTCCGGTTCGAGGAGATCACCCGCTGCCCGCTGGAGGTGCAGGACTCGCTGCTCTCCCCGCTGTCCGACCGGGTCCTGGCGATCCCCGAGCTGACCGGGCGGGACGCGATGGTGTTCGCCACCGACGGGTTCAACGTGATCGCCACCGCCAACACCCGCGACCGCGGGGTCAACGAGATGAGCGCGGCGCTCAAGCGCCGGTTCAACTTCGAGACCGTGTTCCCGATCCCCGACCTGGACACCGAACTGGCGCTGGTGGCGACCGAGTCGGCGGAGCTGCTGCGCCGTTCCGGGGTGCCGGTGGCGCAGCGTCGCGACGTCCTCGAGGTGCTGGTCACCACGTTCCGGGAGTTGCGCGCGGGCACCGGAGGTGGTGGCGGGGAACGGCTGTCCACGGTGCTCAGCACGGCGGAGGCGGTGTCGGTCGCGCACGCCGTCGGCCTGCGCGGCTGGTACCTGCGCGGCGAGGCGGGGACCGGCGAGGACGTCGTCGAATGCCTGGCCGGGACGGCCGCGAAGGACAGCCCGGACGACCTCGCGAAGCTGCGCCGCTACCTCGAGCACGACGCCGCGCGGCGCAAGGGCTCGCCCGCGTGGGCGGAGCTGCACGGCGCCCGGCTGCGGCTGCCGGGCTGATGGCGGCACCGGTACACGGGGGCGCCGTTCACGTCATCGGGGTCCGCCACCACAGCCCGGCGTGCGCGCGGCTGGTGCGCGAGACGATCGCCGCGCACCGGCCCGCGCACGTGCTGGTCGAGGGACCGGCCGACTTCACCGGCCGCATCGGTGAGCTGCTGCTCGGGCACACCCCGCCGCTCGCGATCTTCAGTTACGTGCGCGACGCCGCCCGCACCCGGCTGTCGTGGGCCCCGTTCTGCGACTACTCCCCCGAGTGGATCGCGCTCACCGAAGGCCGGGCCGTGGGCGCGCAGGTGCGGTTCATCGACCTGCCCGGCTGGCGGGCGACCGACACGGAAAACGTCTACGCCGACGCGGAACGCCGCTACACCGACGCCACGGAACGGCTGTGCCGCGCGCTGTCGGTGGACAACGTCGACGTGCTGTGGGACCACCTGGTCGAGGCGCACCCGCACGAGGGGCTGGCGGAGCGGCTCGCCGCGTACTTCGACCTCGTTCGCGGCGAGGCGGACGCGGGGGCGGAGGACACCGCACGCGAGGAGTACATGGCGCGGTGGGTCGCCGCGGCGGCCGCGCGGGACGAGGGGCCGGTCGTGGTGGTGGTCGGCGGGTTCCACCGCCCGGCGCTGGTGGCCAGGCTCGCGGACGCCGGCGGCACCACCGCGAACCCGGACTGGCCGCCGGTCCCGGACGTGCCGGCGGGTACGGAGGCCGGCAGCTACCTGGTGCCGTACTCGAACCGCAGGCTCGACGCGTTCACCGGCTACGCCTCCGGCATGCCCTCCCCCGGCTACTACCAGCGGCTCTGGGAGGCCGGGCCGCAGGAGGCCGCGACCGGGCTGGTGGCCGACGTGGTGACACGGCTGCGGGCCCGCAGGCAACCGGTGTCCACCGCCGACCTGATCTCGGCGAACGCGCTGGGCGAGGGGCTCGCGGCGCTGCGTGGGCACCCGCACCCGGCCCGCACCGACGTGCTGGACGGCCTGGTGAGCGCGCTCGTGTCGGACGCGCTGGACCAGCCGCTGCCGTGGTCGGCCCGCGGCCCGCTGTCGCCCGGCGCGCACCCGGTGGTCGTGGAGATGGTCGCCGCGCTCACCGGCGACCGCACCGGCCGCCTGCACCCGGACACCCCGGCACCGCCGCTGGTCGGCGCGGTCGCCGCGGAGCTGGCCGCGCTCGGGCTCGACGGCACCCGGGACGTCCGGCTGGACCTCACCGACGCGACCGACCTGCGGCGCAGCCGCGTCCTGCACCGGCTGCGCGTGCTCGGGGTCCCCGGTGTGGAACGGAAGTCGGGCCCGTCTGCGGGCCGGGACGCGACGGCCGCCGAACGCTGGCAGCTCACCGCCTCCGACCGGCGCGAGTCCGCGCTGATCGAGGCGGCGGCCCGGGGCGGCACCCCGGCCGACGCCGCCACCGCCACGCTCGCCGGCCGAGCCGACCGGCGCAACGAGGTGGGTTCGCTCGCGGGGCTGCTGTACGACGCCGCCCTGTGCGGGCTCGCCGACCTCGCCGGTGACCTGACCACCCGGGTCGCGGCCGGGGTGGCAGCGGCGCGGGAACTGGGGCCGCTCGGTGCCGCGCTGCGGGTGGCGCTCGGGCTGTGGCGCCACGACCGGCTGCTCGGCACCGCGGGCAGCGCGTTGCTGGGCACGGTGGTCACCACCGCGGCCACGCAGACGCTGTGGCTGGCCGAGGGCATCCGCGGCGGGGACGTCCCCGCCGAGCCGGCCCGGTTGCGGGCGCTCGCGGCGGTCCGGGACGCGGTCCGGGACGGCGGCGCCGCGCTCGGCCTCGACGCGGACATCGCGATCGGCGTCGGCGGCCGGCTCGTCGCGAGCCGGGACGTGCCGCCGGACCTGCGCGGCGCCGGGCTCGGCCTGTGCTGGGCGCTGGGCGCGGCGGTGGTGCCGAGCGACGCCGTGCCCCGGGCACCCGCGGTGCTCGGCGACTGGCTCGCCGGCCTGTTCGCGGTGGCGCGGGAGGAGGTGCTCGACGACGGCGGGCTCACCGCGGTGCTCGACGAAGTCGTGAGCACGTTGACCGCCCACGACTTCCTGATCGCGCTGCCCGCGCTGCGGCAGGCGTTCGAGTTCTTCCCGCCCGCCGAACGGGAGCGGTTCGCGACCGCGCTCGTCGCGCGGCACGGCGGTGAGGGGTCGGGGCGCGGGCTGTTGCGGGTGCGGGCCGACCCGGTACTGGTGGCCGAGGGCGCGGCCATCGAGGAGGCGATCGACGAGATGCTCACGCGGGCGGGATTGGCGGACCTGTGAACGACGGACCGAGCAGCGACCTGGAGCGCTGGCGGCTGGTGCTCGGCGCACCGGCGGCGGGCATGACCGGGCTCGACGGCGAGACCGCGGCCATGGACGCCGCGCTGTCGTGGCTGTACGGCCGCGATCCGGACCTCGCCGAGCGCGGGGTGCGCGGCGGCGGGAGCGGGGACTCGAACCTCACGGCGGTCGACTGGCTCGACGACGTGCACCGCCTGTTCCCCCAGGAGACCGTCGAGCGGCTGGAGCGCGACGCGGTCGAGCGCTACGACATCCACGAGATCGTCACCGACCCGGAGGTGCTGGCCCGGGTCGAGCCGAACCCGGCGCTGCTGCGGGCCGTGCTGCGCACCAAGCACCTGATGAACCCGGAGGTGCTCGCGCTGGCGCGGCGCATCGTCACGGAGGTGGTCCGCGAGCTGATGGCACGGCTCGCGACCGAGGTGAAGCACGGCCTGACCGGCACGCGGCTGCGCCGGCCGAGCAACTTCCGGCAGGCCCGCGACTTCGACTTCCGGGGCACCGTGCGGGCCAACCTCGCGCACTACCAGCCCGATTCGAAGCGCCTGCTGATCGAGAAGCCGCGGTTCACCTCGCGCGGGCGGCGGCACACCCAGCCGTGGCAGCTGGTGCTGCTGGTGGACCAGTCCGGCTCGATGGTGGGCTCGGTGATCCACTCCGCGGTGACCGCCGCCTGCCTGTGGGGCGTGCCCGGCCTGCGCACCCACCTCGTCGCGTTCGACACGAACGTCGTCGACCTGACCTCGGAGGTCACCGACCCGGTGGAGCTGCTGATGAAGGTGCAGCTCGGTGGCGGCACGGATATCGCGCGCGCGGTCCGCTACGGCGCCGGCCTGGTGGACGCGCCGAGGCGGGCGATCGTCGCGATCGTGTCCGACTTCTACGAAGGCGGGGACGAGGGGGCGCTGGTGCGCACCGTGCACGGACTGGTCGGGCAGGGCACGCACGTGCTGTGCCTCGCCGCCCTCGACGAGACCGCGAACCCCGACTACGACCGGGCGCTCGGCCGGCGGCTCGCCGACGTGGGGGCGCACGTGGGTGCGATGACCCCGGGCCACCTCGCCGAGTTCGTGGCGGACAGGATCGGCCGGTGAGGGCGGACCTGCTCGCGCTGACCACCGACGCGCTCGCCGCCCTCGCAAACCGGGGCCTGGTCAAACGCGCGACCCGGGACCTCGACGGCGTCCCGCCGGTCACGTCGGCCGGGGACGGCACGGTCGAGGCGGTGTTCGCCGACGGCACGCGGGTGGTGCTGCCGCCCGGCCGGGGGCTGGACGCGGCGAGCTGCACGTGCGGCGCGCCGGGGATGTGCCGGCACCGCCTCGGCGCCGTGCTCGCCTACCAGCGCGATCACGCCGCCCCGGCGGCGGCACCGGCCGGAGAGGTCCCGGCGGGGTGGCCGGGGGCGGTGACCGACGAGGAGCTGACCGCCCGCTTCGGGGCCCGCACCCTCACCGCGGCCCGGCGCGCGGTGGGCGGCGGGCTCACCGCGCGGGTGCGCAGGCCGGCCATGACGGTGGAGACGCCGGCGGCCACGGTGCGCTTCCTGGTACCCGGCGAGCTGGGTTTTGTCGACTGTGACGCCCGCGCGGAAGCCAGGGACGTCCTCGTCGTGGTCGCCGTCTGGGCGTTCCGGCAGGCGGACGTGCTGGCACCCGCGGATCCCGACGTGACCGTCGAGCTCGCCGGCCGGGTGGACCGGCCCGCGGCCGGGGCGGCGACCGGCGCGATGGCCGCGGTCGCGGCGGCCGCCGGCGAGCTGCTGCGCACCGGGGTCGTGCCGGCCGACGAGGTTCTGGTCGCCGCGCTGCGCCGCGAGCAAGCCGAGTGCGAGCGGGCGAACCTGCGCTGGCCCGCCGCGGCGCTGGCGGAGCTGGTCGAGCAGCTGACCGCCTACGGCACACGATCCGCCCGGCACGAACCGGTGCGGGTCGCGGAACTGATCGCGGAACTGCACGCCCGCCACCACTCCGGTGCGCGAGCACCCGCGCGGGTGCTGGGCACCGACGAGCCCGCGGAGACCCCGCTGCGGCAGGTGCGCCTGGTGGCGCTGGGCTGCCGCGTGGACCACGAAGACGATGCCGACACCGCTGAGGTGTTCCTCGCCCACCCCGGCACGGAGACGGTGCTGGTGGTGCGGCACCGCTGGCCGGCGGGCACGGGGCCGATGCGGTCCCGCCGGCTCGCGGGCACGACGCTGGCGGCGCTCGCCGCGGGCAACGTGGTCAGCGAGGCGGCGGTGCGCAGCGCGGGCCGGGTGGTGCGGTTCGGGGCGGGCCGGCTGGCCCGCACCACGGTCAGCCCGGTGGGCGAGTCGTGGGCCGGGCTGCCGCCCGCGCTGCGTCCGCCGGTCACCGAGGCGCTGGCCCAGCTGACCGGCCTGCCACCGAGGGTGGTCCGGCCGCGGGTCGCGGCCGAGCTGGTCCGGGTGGTGCCGATAGCCCGGGTGCGGCAGGTCCGCTACCTCGCGGGCGCCCAGCGCCTGGACGCGGTCGTCGTGGACCCCGGCGGCGCGGAGGCCACGGTCAGCCTCACCCACCGCGCGGCCGCACCCGGCGCCCTCGACGCGCTGGCCGAGGCGTTGGCAGGCGACCCGCTCGAGGTGTCCGGCGCCATCCGGCGAGCGGGCGGCGGGCTGGTCGTCGAGCCGTTCGCCGTGCGCACCGCGGCCGGGGTGGTGGTGCCCGACCTGGCGCCCGCGACCGGCACCGTCCCTCCGGCCGCGGGTCCCGTCCGGCCACCTCCACCGGCCGCCGCGATCGAGGGCGCGCTGGCCCTGCTCGCCGAAGCCGCGCACCGCGGCCTGAACCGCCTGCCGCCCACGTTCCCGGCCAGGGCCACCCCGATCGCCGCCGCCCTGACCCGCACGGGCCTGACCCGCTGCGCCGAGGCGGTCCGGGCGTGGGGCACCGCGCCGGCCGACCCCGCCACCTGGCTACGCGCCGAGATCCGCCTCCTCACGGCGAACGAGCTGCACTGACGCGCCCGGATCGCGCGCACTCGACCACGCGACGGCGTACGTCAAGGAGCGCAGGCGGTTCGGCAAGCGCATCGCCGAGTACCAGAGCATCCGAGATCGCGTCGACGACCTCCCACACCCGGGTCGTGAGGTCGAGCATCGCCTCGCTGTTCACGTCCCCGGTGGCCCGCGCCTGATCGGTCAGGGCCAGCCAGACCAGGCGACCGCCGAGCCGGAAGGACCGCAGCACGTCGCCGAACGGCAGCTGCGGCTCGACGCGACGTCGTCCCGTCCCGCGGGCCGCGTCGTAGAAGACCTCGGCGTCGCCGGCATGGGCGATGAGCTGGAGAACACGCCGGAGGTTGTAGTGGCACGAGTGCCACAGGTCGTCCCGCGGTACGACGTCGACCAGACGGTAGCCGGGGTTCTGGTCGCCGATCACGGAGACCAGAACGTCGGTCAGCTACGAGGCCGACGGACGAGATCAGCTCTGATGCCGGCTGCCCGCCGGCGGTCGATCCGGACGAGTGGGCGCCGGGCGCCGGCAAGGAATCGATCACCGGGAACCATCGCGAGGTCCGTCGCCCGCCGCGCGGCGCAACCTCGTCGCGAGGCGATCGAACGCCACCGCGAGCTCGTCCCCGTCGATCACCTCGATGTCGACGTCGAGCTGTGTCATCCACAACGCGAGCCGGTCCGGGTCGTCGGAACCCACCTCGACTCGGCACGTGGACTCGTCGACCACCTCGACGTCGACCGGGATGTGGATCTTCGCGGCGATCTCGGCGGCGGGAGCACGCATCAGTACGCGGGCGCGGTACTTCCAGGCTCCCTTGCTGATGCGTCCGACGACGAACTCGACGACATTGTCCTGCGGGATCACGCGCGGCCGGAACCGCGCACCCGTCGGTGCGTGCGGAACCATGCGGTCGACCCGGAAGACCCGCCAGTCGTCACGGTCGAGATCCCACGCGAGCAGGTACCAGAGCGCTTCCCAGTTCACCAGCCGTTGCGGTTCGGTGTGGCGCGCCTCTTCCTCGCCCCCGCGCTTCGTGTACCCGAACCGGAGCCGTTCGTGGCCGCGGATCGCGGCGGCGACCGCGCCGAGAACCGAGAGATCGAGCGGCGGCCCAGCCCCGGGAACAACGCTCGTCGCCTCGCGTACCGCCTCCACCCGCCGTCGCAGACGCGAGGGCAGCACCTGCTCCAGCTTCGCGAGCGCGGTGAGCGATGTCTCTTCGACCCCCAGCCTCTGGGCCGCGACCGCACCCAGTCCGACCGCGACGGCGACGGCCTCGTCGTCGTCGAGCAGCAGCGGGGGCATCGCCGTCCCGGCGGCCAGCCGGTACCCGCCCGCGACGCCGCGGCGCGCGTCCACGGGATACCCGAGCGACCGCAGCTTGCCGATGTCGGCGCGCACGGTCCGGGTGCTCACGTCGAGCCGGCCGGCGAGCTCGGCGCTCGTCCAGTCACGCTTGAGCTGCAGCAACGACAGCAGTTCGAGCAGACGCGCCGAGGTCTCCAGCATGTTCGCGATCATGCCAGCAATAGCGGAAGCCAACCTGCCGCATTGTCTGCGAACGTCGGTGTCATGACCGAGAACAACACGCTCACGCCGTTCCGCATCGACATCCCGCAGACGGACGTCGACGACCTGCGCAACCGGCTGGCACACACCCGCTGGCCGATCCCCACGCCGGGCCGGGACGATCGCACCGACTTCAGCCGTGGCATCCCGCTGGTGTACCTGAAGGAGCTCGCCGAGTACTGGTGCGACGGATTCGACTGGCGTGCGCAGGAGGAGAGGCTCAACGAGCTCGAACAGTTCACGACGGTCGTCGACGGCCAGACGTTCCACGTCGTCCACGTTCGATCGGCGAACCCACGGGCCACCCCGCTGGTCCTGAACCACGGCTGGCCGGGATCGTTCGTCGACTACCTGCGACTCATCCCGCTGCTGACCGGCGAGTTCCATGTCGTCATCCCGTCGCTGCCCGGCTTCGGGTTTTCCACCCCGCTGGCAGGGACCGGCTGGGAGCTGGCGCGCACGACGGACGCCTACGCCGAGATCATGACGCGTCTCGGCTACGAGAGGTTCGCGGCCCACGGCACCGACGTCGGTGCGGGCACCACCGGTCGCCTCGCGGCGATCCACCCGGAGCGTGTCATCGGCACGCACATCGGCTGCGACCCCCGGCTGCTCGGGTTGCTAGGCGTCAAGTTCCCCTTCCCCGAGGGCCTGTCCGATGACGAAATCGCCCAGATCGAGGCAGTGCGCACCGAGGACGCGGCCGATCACGGGTACCTCCTGATGCAGGACCACCGTCCCGACACGATCGGCGCGGCGCTCACCGACTCGCCGGTCGCCCAGCTCGCGTGGATCGCCGAGAAGTTCAAAACCAGGACCGGCGGCGTCTACCGGACGCCGGACGAGTCGGTCGACCGCGACCAGCTCCTCACGAACATCAGCCTGTACTGGTTCACCCGCAGCGGCGCGTCGAGCGCCCAGTTCTACTACGAGTCCGAGCACTCCGGACTCGACTTGGTCATGGCCTCCGGTGTGCCGTCCGGATGGGCCGTGTTCGACAGCCACCCTCTCGTGCGCCGCGCGATGGACCCGTGGAAAGCGATCGGCCACTGGAGCGAGTTCACCGAGGGAGGTCACTTCCCCGCGATGGAGGAGCCGGAGCTGCTCGCGGACGACATCCGCACCTTCTTCCGCGGCATTTCCTGAGTCTCACGGCTCCACCACGAATCCCCATTCGCGCGTGGACGGTCGGCAGTGGACCATCGGCCTGACGCCGGCCGCGCTCATCCTCTGGTCCGGCAACGTCGTCGGAGCCCACCGCCGCGGACTCGAACCGGACGTGGTCCGCACGCACTCCACTGGGCTGCGAACCTGCTCAACAGCCGCGCCACCTCCGCATGGGATTCACTTGGGACGAAGGTCATCGATGTCTTGCACCTGCACGGGCCGGCTCGCCGGCAACACTTCCCCCGTCGTCCCTGTCATCCTGTCTGGCGCAGACCCGGCCACCGGCGTACCAGTCGCACTGCGCGGCCGGCAATGGCTCGACCTGCGAGCCGGAGTCACCGACCACAGCGTCTCCAGCCTCGTCTCATCCCTGCGCAGGCAACGAGATTGATCGCATTCATTACAGCTCTGGCTGTGAAAGCGCATGACTCTGCGGCCCCACCGTGGACCTGGCGCAACCGGCCTCGCGGTTTCTCTCCTGCGTCGAGCACGTGTGCCGCAAAGTGTTCTCGGACCGCGGGGACATTCACCAGCGCTACTGCAGCCCTCGCTGCGCGACCCGCGCAGGTGTTCGTTCCCACCGGGTCAAACGCACCACGGAGGACGGTTGACCGGCAGCCGCCCAGGTCACGAGGGCCTTTCGACCGTCCACAAAGGATGAGATCACCGCCTCGGCTCGGGCGACGGCGTCCGCGACAAGCACTAATTCCTCGAAAGCCGGCGCGCGCGCATCACCCCCGACCAGGCAGGCCTGCCCGCATACGGCGGCAACCGGCGGGTGAAGGGGCTGCGTCGCGAAGAGGTCGCGATGCTCTCCGGCATTTCGGTCGCCTACTGCGTCCGGCCGGAACGCGGCAACCTTTCCGGCACCTCGGACAGCGTGCTCGACGCGCTGGCCCGCGCGTTGCAACTCGACGAGGTCGAGCGCGAGCACCTGGTCACTCTCGCGCGGTCCGCCGGGCCGGTGCCACGCCGGCGCACCACGTCACCGCCCGTGCGCCCGGCGGTGCACCAGGTGCTCGACCCCATTGTCGGCTCGCCCGCGTTGATCCGCAATGGACGCCACGACGTCGTCGCGATGAACCGCCTGGCCCGTATCCTGTTCGCTCCGGCGCTCGCGGACCCGCGCAGACCGGTCAATCTGACCGCTTCGTCTTTCTCCACCCGGACTCCGGCGACGTTTCCTCGACTGGGAAAGCGCCGCGCGGGAACCGCCGCGATGCTGCGCCACGAGGCCGGCCGCAATCCGCACGACATGGCGTTGAGCGACCTGATCGGCGAGCTCAGCACACCGAGTGAATTCTTTCGGCAATGCTGGGCCCCGCACGACGTGCGGGTGCACCGCAGCGGCCGCAAGCGCCTGTACTTCGCGCAACCGGCGGGTCTGCCCGCGCTGCCGGGGCTCAGTCACGCCGTTGCGTTCTCCGGACGTCAGGTCATCGTGTCCGGACAGGTGCCGCTGAACGCCGCCGGTGAGTTCGTGGGCGAGGACGTCGAGGCGCAGTTGCGGCAGGTGTTCACCAATGTCTCCAACGCGCTCGTTGCCGCGGGCGCGGAAATGAAGGACGTGGTCAAGCTGACCGTGTTCCTCACCGACATCGCCGACGCTGCCGTCTACCGCACCGTTCGCGACCAGTTCGTCGATACGGACAACCCGCCTGCCTCCTCGCTGTTCCAGGTGGGCGCGCTGATCAACCCGAAGTTCCGTGCGGAGATCGAGGCGCTGGCGGTCATCTGAGCGACCAGGCCGGGCACGGCCCTCGCCGCTCGGATGACCGGCGAGGGCCGTCCCGGTCGATGGCGCTGGAGCCCGGCGTTCACTCGCGAAAGCCTTCCCCTGCGGCCGGCGTAGAAGGCGAAGCTCTGCTTGCTGCCCGCGTCGAGGAGTACCGGCCACGTAGAAGGGCGCGGGACCTGGAACTACCATCCGGTCATGCGTGACGAGGACGGTGCCGGAGACCAGCCTGGGCGAGCACGGTCCTATCGCAAAGCCGAAGAACGGCGCGAGCAGGTCCTGGCGAAGGCGATCGAGCTGTTCGCCCAGCACGGCGTGGACACCTCCCTGCGCTCGATCGGGGAGTCGATCGGGGTTTCCCACGCCGCGCTGCGGTACTACTTCCCGTCGCGGGATGACCTGCTGATCGCCGTCTACCAGGCACACGAGGCCGCCGACGACGAGGAAGACGGCAAAGCACTGCCGAGCCAGGACGGCGACTCGGCGACCGCGGTGATGAAACGCAGCGCGTTGCGCAACCGCGAGGTCCCGGGCCTGGTCGAGCTGTACGCGACGTTGACGACCGACGCCCTGCGACCCGACCGGCACCCCGCTGTGCGGGACTTCGTGTGGCAGCGGTTCCGGCGCGTGCGCGCGCAGCTGGCCGAGATGGTGCGCGAGGGACAGAGCACCGGCTCCGATGTGGACGCCGACGACGCGGCGGCCCTGCTGGTGGCCGCGTCCGACGGCCTGCAGGTGCAATGGCTGCTCGACCCCGAAGCGGTCGACGTGCACCGCGTGCTGAGCCTGCTGGAACGGCTCGTACTGGGGTCAGCGCGCCCGCGTCATGACGGCGAGACCGAGCACGGCGGCCAGCCCGAACCCGGCGGGGACCAGGAACACCAGCGGTAGCCCGATCCAGGCCGCGCCCAGACCGCCGGCCAGACCGCCCAGCGCGGAGCTGAGCGCGGTGGAACTCAGGAAGATCGCCGAGGCGGTGGCCACCGCCTGCGGCAGCAGCCGCTGCGCGACGATGATGCCCAAGGTCGCGAACACCCCCCAGACCCCGCCCATCAGGATCTGCCCGGCGAACAACCCGGCCGCGGTGCCGGTCAGCGCGAAGCAGAGGTTCGCGCTCACCCCGAACCCGGCGGCCAGCACCATCAGGCGAACCTCACCCGTCCTGCGGGCGACGATCACCGCGATGGGCATGAGGACCAGCTCCACCAAGGGCTGGATGCCGATGATCGCGCCGCTGAGCGCCGGGCTGAACCCCAGCCGGTCGTTCATGTAGATCGGCAGGAAGGCGTACTTGACCGACTCGCCGGCGTAGACGCAGATGTAGAGCGCCGTGAACGCGAGCAGCGGCAGCATCACGCGGACGCCGGGCCGGTGCGCCCGGGACGACGCCGAGGCGGGGCCGGCCGGACCCGGATCGCGCAGCGCGCCCAACGGCACCAGCTGGGCCAGGGTCGCGACGGCGGTTGCCAACAGCATCACGCGGGAACCGGCGACGGCCGCCAGGAACGACCCCGCCACCGGCCCCACGACCCAGCCCGCGGTGAGCGCCATCCGCACGATCGCCACGACCCCGTCGTTGGCCGGTCTCGGGCGCAGCGTCGCTTGATCGTGGATGGCGGCGAACAGCTGTGACGTCGCGGCACCGGCGAAGCCGAGCACGACCGCGCTCACCACGAACGGGACCCACAGCCGAGGCGCGAGGGCGATCGCGCTCCACCCGGCGAACCCGACAACCGCGCACAGCCTGAACAGCCCCAGCCGTGAACCGGTGCGGTCGGAGCGGGCGCCGACCAGGTAGCCCGCCACCGGCGCGGTGAGGTTGGTCAGGTAGTACAACCCCGCCACCGTCAGCGACGCGTGCAACTCGCCGACCAGGAACGACGCGATCTGCGGGGCCGCGGCGGAAAACCCCAGCCCGGCCAGGAACAACGCCACCGTCGACCGGAGGTACAGCGGGGTGGACCACACCAGCCGCAACGCCGTCTGCCCAGGCTGTCCGGTCCCGGGATCGAGACCCGCTCCGCCCCGCGCACCGGGAGGTTGTCCGCTCATTCCGCGAACTTACCCTCAAGATTCTTCCAATGGAAGAATCTTGAGGGCAGCCGAGCCCGATCGTCGAATCCCGCAGCTTCGGGATGTCGCCGAACGCACCCAGCGAGCCGGCCGCGCCGAAGGCGCCGGGCTCTCGAACGCGTCGCCGCAGAGCAACCACCGTGCCGACGGCGAAACACGAGCAGGTTTCCGGGCGTGCTGCCCAGCAGCTCACGTCACACGCACTGGTGTCGCACCGCCACCGCCGGACGGCTCCGGCTGCTGTCACGCATGACCCACGTAGCACCAGACTGGCTCAGCACCTGCTTCGCCCCACACCGGATCGACGAGACCATCGACGCGCTCCACCAGGCCCAGCCGGACCTCGACGTCGATCCTGGCGCCGCGGCGGCGCTGGCCACCGACTCGGTGGACGCATCGATGACGCCTTCGGCGGTCTCGATTTCGGCGATCGTCAGCTCGTCGATATCAATGGAAATGAACTCGGACAACAATTCTCCTTCCAGGAACCGTCTTGCTTCTGTCCGGCGGCGCGGAAGAGGAATGGTTGCGGACGGAAGTGCCGCTTGCGCCACCCGAAGTGGATCGGCCCGGCATACGGCACGAAGCTGCCCCGTTGCGTAGGTCGTCGTCCTTGGCGCGGCGGATGGCCGCCCGTAGCTCCTTGCCCGTCTACCCGGACTTCGAAGTCACGGCCGATGAGGTCACCCCCTGCATGGTGTACACGCCATGGAGATGCCACATGAGGCGCACCAAACTGGTAACGTCCCGCCCGCGGCAGGTATGACGTCTGGATCAGAAGCCCCCTCCCAGAGACAGCGTCCAACCAAAAGACCGCGCCAAGGACGAATCGGGCCCCTTAGCTTGTCCGGTGGAAACACCGACCAGGCTTTGGCGTGCGCTCTGCCAGCTTGGTCGAACTATGACGCGCCCGCTGTTCAGGTGGTTGACAGCCGGAACGCTCACCGCAAAGGCACGGCCGGAGGACGTACCCCGGATCGCTGAGGCCCTTCATCCGCCGATGCAGCTCAGGCTTGACCGGTCCACACAGGTAAAGGCAGCGCCCGGAACGAGTCCGTCTGACGAGTCAGACGCTCCCACCTAGCCTTTCTCAACTTGGTGGTGCGCACACCAAGTCGCCCACCGGTGGGGCCGGGGCCGCCGGGGGCGGCTCGGTGCAGACGCGCTTCAGCGCGTCTGTGGTGCCCGGGTCGAGAATCCGGAACGGCAGTTCCATCGTCGTGATTCGTCGATGGACGATTTCACGACGGATTGCAGCGCTGCCACACCTCGGGGTCGCGGTGGTCCACCGTTTCCCCGAGCTCGCCATAGAATTCCTCGAAGCCATCGCACAGTCGTGGCTGAACGACTCAGGAAACGTCCTGCGCCTGGTCGATCAGCTCAAGCAAGGCCGTAGGCCGTGAAGAACACCTCCGCCGCCCGGTCGGCGATCCTCGTCAACTCACCGTCGTCCGGCCGGGCCTCGGTGCCGGCGAACATCAGCTGGTTCATCGGCTTGTACATGACAAGGCCGGCGAAGTGGTACGCGGCGAGGGTCGGGTCGGCGAGCTCGCGCAGCAGACCGCGGTCGGCCATCCGGGACAGCGCCTCACCGAGCAGCACCAGCGAGCGCTGGAAGCCGTGCTCGAACCACTTGCCGGAGATGGCGGGGAACCGGTCGGCCTCGGCCAGAACGAGCCGGCGGAGCTGGATCACCTGGGGTTCGCAGATGTCGGCGGCGAACCGGCGCGCGAGATCGCGCAGCGCCGTCGCGGCATCCGTCGCCTCGTCCAGCGCTCCGTAGAGCGTGGCGAGGCGGGCGCCGAGCTGCGCGTTGCTGCCGAGGATGACTTCTGCGAACAGGTGCTCCTTGTCGGCGAACTGCCTGTAGACCGTCTGCTTGGAGACCCGTGCCCGCGCGGCCACCTCGTCCATGCTCGCGCCCAGGTAGCCATGCTGCAGGAACACCCCCGCCGCTTCGGCGAGGATCGCGCGTCGCTTACGGGCCGTGCGGCCCTCCTCCAGGCTCGTCTCGAGTTCGCTGTCGATCCCGGCGCCCGGTGCCAGTTGATCCATGGTCCTCCTCCCGGCTGCCCACAGTGTACTAGACAGTCTCGTTCCTGTTTGGGTACTGTACGGTCTTGTTCTGGTCGAACCTGCGAACACGGAGAAGAGCCATGGGAACAGTGCAAAGCAAGGACGGCACGACAATCCACTTCGAGGTCCGGGGCAGTGGCCGGCCGGTGATCCTCGTGGACGGCGCTACGGCCTACCCGGCGGTCAGCCCGGATACCGTCTCGCTTGCCGAGGCGCTGAGCGAGACCTTCCGCGTGTACACCTACGATCGGCGCGGCCGGGGACGTAGCACCGACACGCTGCCCTACGCCGTCGAGCGCGAGATCGACGACCTCGCCGCGATCATCGCGGAGGCCGGCGGAACCGCAGTGCTCTTCGGCTGGTCGTCCGGCTCGATCCTGTGCATGGACGCTGTCGCGGCCGGGCTGCCGGTCACCCACCTCGTCGCGTTCGAGCCGCCGTTCGTGGTCGACGACGCCCGCTCGCCCCTGCCAACCGACTACGTCGAGCAGCTGGAGGCGGCCTGCGCCGCCGGGCGGCCAGGCGACGCGGTCGAGTTGTTCATGACGGCAGCGGTCGGCATGCCTCCCGAGTTCGTCGCCGACATGCGCCAGAGCGAGTACTGGCCCGTCCTGGAGGCGGTCGCGCCGACCATCGCCTACGACGGGCGGGTCGTGTGCGATGTGATGCAGGGCCGGCCACTGCCGACCGACCGGTGGGTGGGGATCGCCGTGCCCACCATGGTCGTGCACGGCAATGGCACGTTCCCGTTCCTGATCACGGGTGCGCGGGCGGCCGCGGAGGTGCTGCCGAAGGCGACGCTACAGGTCGTGCCGGGAGAGAACCACACGGCTGCTGCCGACGTGCTCGCCCCGGCGATCCGGCAGTTCGTCCAGGACCACTGAACATTAGCGGCGTGGGAGGGAGTCGGGATGGGGAAGATCGTCGTCACGGAGTTCGTCTCGCTGGACGGGGTCGTCGAGGCCCCGGCCGGTGAGGGCTTCGTGCACAAGGACTGGACGTTCGCCTTCGACCGGGGGGACGACGGTGAGCGCTTCAAGGTCGAGGAGGCGCTGGGCGCCGACGCGCTGCTGATCGGGCGTCGCACCTACGAGTCGTTCGCCGGGGCTTGGCCGCACGTCGACGACGAGCTGGGCGACAAGTACAACAGCATGCCCAAGTACGTCGTGTCGAGCACGCTCACGGATCCGGCGTGGAACAACACCACGGTGCTGGCGGGTGACGTGATCGCCGAGGTCACGACGCTCAAGGAGCGGTTCGACGGCGAGATCCAGGTGCCGGGCAGCATCCAGCTCGTCCAGGACCTGGTGGAGCACGACCTCGTCGATGAGCTGCACCTCATGATGTTCCCCGTCGTCCTCGGCACCGGGCGGCGGCTGATCGAACGGACCAGCGACATGTCGCGCTGGCGGCTCATCGACGCGCTCACGGTGGGCGAGGGGATCATGGTCACGACGTTCGAGCGAGCCCGCTCGATGTGATGTCCGGGGAGGTCGGGAACGTGGAAGGGGTGGGTCGCCGATCGCGGTGTGTCCGGGGCGACGGTCGTGGTGGCGGAGCCGGCCGGGCAACGCGGCTCGCCGTTGGGCCTTGCTGAGGTAGGGGCGGGTGAAGGCCCATTCGTCGAACAGGGTGCGGTTGAACCGTTCGACCCTGCCATTGGTTCGGGTGGTCGGTCTGTGACGAGTGGAGAATGCACAGATGCTTGCTGTCGCTGAACGAGTTCCAGAAGACAACACCGTCGTGATGGTCTGGCACCGTTACCCTCTGAACAGTGCGACGGAGACTGCGATTTCACCCCATCGCGTGCTCCGATGACGAGGGCATCGACCCAGTGCCCGATTCCGGCGGCGCCGAGGGTAACGAGCACTGACGCCGGCCTGCGTTCCGCGGACGGCTCCCTCCGGAGAAATGCCGGACGTCGCTCAGTACTCGATGAGCGGAACGCCGCGGTCAGCGCGGCAGCGGGTTCGGCCGGCCGAACCCGCCGGTGACAGTCCACTGTGGACCGTCACCGGCGGGTCGGGCTCAGGCGGCGGCGCGCGGCGTCTTCGGCAGCGCCCGGACGAACGCGCAGACCAGCACCGCGCTCGCCACCAGCAGCACCGCGCTGACCGCGAACGCCACGTGGTAACCGTGCATCGTGGCCTCCACCGCGTCGCCCGGTGTGGTGGCGAGGTAGGACGCGACCGACGTCGTGAAGATCGTGTTGAGCAGGGCCGTGCCCAGCGAACCGCCGATCTGCTGCGACGTGTTCACCAGCGCGCTCGCGACACCCGCGTCGGCGTAGTCGATCCCGCTCAGCGCGACGTTGTTCATCGGCGTGTACACCAGCCCCATGCCGACGCTCATCACGACCAGCACCGGCAGGATCAGGCCGAAGTACGACGAGTCCGGCTCCAGCAGGGTCAGCGCCAGCACGGCCACCGCGGCCAGCGCCGCGCCCAGCGTCATCAACGCCCGCGCCCCGAACCGTGGCAGGAGTTTCGCGGTGTAGGTCGCGGTCAGGACCACGCAGATCGGGAACGGCAGGAAGACGATCCCGGCCTGCAGCGCCGAATACCCCAGCGTCTGCTGGACGTAGTACATCATGAACAGGAACATGCCCATGCTGCCGACGCCGAGCAGGACCGACGTCAGGTAGGCGGTGCCGCGGTCGCGGTCGAGCACGACCCGCAGTGGCAGCAGCGGGGCGCGCACCTTCGCCTCGACGACGACGAACGCGGCCAGCAGCACCAGCGCGAACGCGATCAGGCCGAGCGTCAGGCCGGAGCCCCAGCCTTCACCGGCCGCCGTGGTGAAGCCGTAGACCAGCGCGATCAGGCCGACCGTGCCCAGCAGCGCGCCCGCGACGTCGTACCGCGCGCGGCCCTCGATCTTGCTCTCCCGCATGTTCGGCACCGCGAAGGCGAACGCGATCGCCACCACCGGGATGTTGAAGAACAGGCACCAGCGCCAGCTGGCGTACTCGGTGAGCACGCCGCCGACGAGCGCGCCGACCGCGGCACCGGCGCCGCTGACCGCGCCGAAGATGCCGAACGCCTTGGCCCGCTCCCCCATTTCGGTGAAGGTGACCGTGATCAGGGACAGCGCGGCGGGAGCCAGCAGCGCGCCGAACACCCCCTGCAGCCCGCGGCCGACGAACAGCATCCAGCCGGTCGTGGCCGCGCCGCTCAGCGCGGACGCCACGGCGAAACCGGCCAGGCCGATCAGGAACACGCGCTTGCGGCCCGCGTAGTCCGCGACGCGCCCGCCGAGCAGCAGCAGCCCGCCGAAGGTGAGGGTGTACGCGGTGATGACCCACTGCCGGTCCGCGTCGGAGATGTGCAGCGCGTTCTGCGCGGACGGCAGCGCGATGTTGATCACCGTGGCGTCCAGCACCACCAGCAGCTGCGCGGTGACCACCACGGCCAGCAGCACCCAGCGCCGGGGGTCCGGGGCCGGCGGCGCGGACACCTCCTGGGTGTCGGCGACAGCGCGGGCGGCGCGGTCTTCGGACATGTGCCTTCCTTTCTGTGGTCTGGCCGCGGGACCGGCTGGAGGCCGGAAACCGGCCTCCAGCCGGACAGCGTCCTAGGCGGGGTTGCGCAGGACGATCAGGAGCACGCCGACCGAGGGGGCGCCGTCGCTCATCGCCTTCAGCTCTTCCGGGCTGGGCGCGATCTCCAGCACCTGCGTGATCTCCGGCGGCACGTCGTTGTTCTCGGCGTACTCGCGCAGCGGCCCGTAGAACCGCTCCTCGGTGTACTTGGTGTTGAGGGTGATGTCGGTGACCTCGACGACCTCCAGGCCGGCCGCGGCGGCGAACGTCTCGTAGTCCGCCTCGGTGACCAGCGGCGCGGTGTGCCACGACTCGCCGACCTCTTCCAGGTCCTTCTTCTTCTGCGCGTTGGCCGCGGCGTCCCGGTCGCTGAAGTCGGTGAGCGCGACGAACCCGCCCGGCTTGATCACCCGCGCGATCTGCTTGAGCGCCTGGACGCGGTCCGGCACGCAGACGATCGACTCGAGCGCGAAGACGTGGTCGAAGGAATCGTCCTCGAAGGGCAGCTCCATGGCGTCGGCACGCTGGAAGCGCACCCGGTCGGCGACGCCCTCACGCGCGGCGCGGGCGTTCGAGACCTCGACGTCCCGGGCGCTGATCGAGATGCCGGTCAGGTCCGCGCCGGTGCGGATCGCCGTGCGCACGCCCGGGTTGCCCTGGCCGCAGCCGACGTCGAGGATGCGGTCCCCCGCCGTCGCGCCGAGCTTGCCGGTCAGGATGTCGGTCAGCCGGTCCGCCGCCTGCTCGAACGTGCTGGTGTCGTCCGGGCCGGTCCAGTAGCCGTAGTGCGTGCTGCCACCCAGGAACTGGGTCATCAGGTCGTTGGTCGCGTCGTAGAAGGTGCCGACTTCTTCGGGCTTGGGCAGCGACTCGGTGGTCATGAAGCTCTCCTTGACGTGGGGTGCGGTCGGATACACGAGCAGTGACTGGAAGTTCTCGGAAGTTGCGTGACTCCTCCCGTCGAAGGGGCCGCTCAAGTCGAGACGGCGAGCGGCAGCGTGTGCGCGTTGAACATCTGGTCGGTGCGGATGAACCGCGGCGGCTCATCGGGAATCGTGGCCAGGTGCGGGAAGCGGTCCAGCAGGGTGTTCAGCGCGACGCGCCCCTCCAGCCGGCCCAGCCCGGCACCCACGCAGAAGTGGATGCCGCGCGAGAACGTCAGGTGCGGGTTGGGGTGGCGCTCCGGGCGGAACTCCGCCGGCGCGTCGAACACGCGGGGGTCGCGGTTGGCCGTGGCCATCCACACCATCACCAGCTGGTCGGCCGGGATCGTCTCGCCGCCGAGCTCCGTCTCGGCCGCGGTCACCCGGGAGGTCACCGAGAACGGCGGCAGGTAGCGCAGCGACTCCTCGACCACGCCCGGCAGCCGGGAGCGGTCCTCGCGGGTGCGCCGGAACTCCTCCGGGTGCGCGTCCAGGCACAGGATGGTGTTGCTGAGCATCATCGTGGTGTTGAGATGCCCGGCGAGCAGCAGCGTGTCGACGAGGCTCGCGACTTCCTTGCCGGTCAGGCGTTCCCCGTCGACCTCGGCGTGCACGAGCCCGCTCAGCAGGTCTTCGCGGGGCTTCTTCCGCCGGTCGTCGATGAACTGCTGCAGGTACTCGGCGAACTCCCGGTGCCGCTGGATGACCGTCTTCGTGACCTCTTCCTGGCCTTCGAAGCGGCCGACCAGCTGGACGTCGTCCGAAGTGGACGGCATCAGCGACTCGGCCTGCTTGCGGAACAGGTCGCGGTCGCCGGCCGGGATGCCGAGCAGCTCGCAGATCACGGTGACCGGCAGCGGGTAGGCCAGCTCGCCGACCAGCTCGAGCCGGTCCGACGACTTCACCTCGTCGAGCAGTTCGTTCGTCAGGGCCGCGATCTTCGGCTCCAGGTCGGCGACGACCTTGGCCGTGAACGCGTGGCTGACGAGCTTGCGCAGCCGGGTGTGGTCCGGCGGGTCCATGTACAGCAGCTCGTCGTAGGTCTCTTCCGGGTTGTCGCCGCCGATCTCGGCGCCCATCACCCGCTGCAGGTTCGAGGAGAACACCTTCGGCTTGCTCAGCAGCTGAACGTTCTCGGGGTGGCCGTAGACGTGCCACATCCGCGTCTCGGCGTCGTAGGCGACGGCCTTTTCGGGTTCGACGCCGCGCAGCCAGTACTGGCGCTCGTCGACCCCCCACTCGTCGAATTCGGTGAGCACGTCAGGCTTCCTTTCCGTAGAGGGTGTCGCACAGCCGCAGCACCTTCTCCAGCGACTCGGGCGCCGTCATCACGTCGGTGTGGTTGGTGGTCGCGACCTCGGTGACGAAGAAGTCGTCGATCCGCTCCTCCCACTCGCGCCAGTACTCGACGCCGTCCAGGCCGGGCAGGTCCGGGTTGGCGAAGAGCACCATGTACTCCTCGAAGTCGCCGAAGAACCGGCCACCGCGGTTGCGGACGTAGTAGCAGCGCACCGCGTCCCGCCGCGGGAGCGGGTCGACGACGTGGTCGCCGGTGTGCAGCACCTCGAAGAAGCGCGCCAGCTGGGTGACCTGGGTGCGCAGCTGCGCCTCGGTCTTGGTGATCCCGGCGGCCAGCGCGGCCTTGAGCAGCGAGCCGAGGAACTCCGGGTAGTCCAGGCCGGGATCCACCTCGTCCCGGTGCAGGATCGGGGTGGATCCGTCGTTCGCGTCCAGGCGGTTGTTGCCGAGCACGAGGTTGACCGCGCGGAACGCGCAGACCTTGGCGATCACGTCCGGCTCGGTCCGGCCGCCCTGCATGATCGTGTTGACGCGGTTGGTCGCGGCGGCGTCCAAGGTGTCGAGCATGACGAGGGTGTTCACTTCGGCGCCCTGCAGCTGGAGCTGGCGGACGACCTCGTAGGCCAGCAGGCCGCCCAGGGAGAACCCGCCGACGTCGTAGGGCCCGTCCGGTTGCACCGCGCGGATGAGGGCCGCGTAGTGCTCGGCCATCGGCACCTGGCCGCTGAGGATCTCGCCGTCGCCGAGCCAGCCCTTCGGCTGGATGCCGTAGAACGGCCGGCCGCTGTGCTCGGCCAGGGGCCGGTAGGACTCCACTCCCCCGTTGCCGTGGTGGATCCAGAAGACCGGCCGGCCTTCGCCGCCGCGGTTCATCCGGATCAGCTCGGGGGCGTCCGCCGTCTCGGCGGGCTTCGCCGACGTGCCGACGCGGGCGATGATGTCGTTGAGCGTTTCGCATTCGGCGATGACGTCCAGGGTCATCGTGTCGTCGAGGTGCTTCTTCACCGACGACAGGAACTGGGCCATGAAGATCGAGTCGAAGCCGTAGCGCCGCAGGGGCACGTCCGGGTCGAGCTGTCCGGCGTCGATCTCCAGCACTTCGGCCATCAGCTCGGCGACGCGGCCGGCGCCGTTCTCCCCGGCTTTGTCCACAGTGGACTTCGCCGCGGGCTGGATAGCCTGCCGCGGTTGACGGACGGTGCCGTCGCTCTCGGCGACGATCACCTGCTGGCCTAGGTCGTCGGCCCCGTCGGCGGCGGGGAACGCGCCGCGGAAGCCCGTTTCGGTCAGCAGCCGCTGCCAGGTGGCGGGGGCCAGCGTGGGCGTGCCGGGCACGCGCGGCGCGGGGTCGTCGTAGCGCCACCAGCCGTCGAGGAGGCCGAAGGTGAGGTGGCTGAACAGGCTGCCGCCACTGAGTTCGTTGAGCAGCAGGATCCCGTGGGCGCGCAAGGTCGCCTTGGTGTTGCGCAAGGTGGTGCGGATGTCGCGGGTGGCGTGCAGGACGTTGGTGGCGATGGCGACGTCGAAGCCGCCGGCCGGGATCGGCTGTCCTGCCAGGGGCGCCTCGACGTCGAACAGCCGCGTGTCGAGGAAGGGTGTGCCGAACTCGCGCCGGGCGTGCAGCAGGAAGGCCTTGGAGATGTCGGTGTAGCAGTAGGTCTCGATGTGGTCGGCCCACGGCTTCAGGTGCCGGAAGACGGTTTCGGTGGTGCCCCCGGTCCCGGCGCCGATCTCCAGGACGCGCAGCTTCGCCCCGGGATCGTCGGCGACACGGCGGCGCACGTACCCGACGAGCGTCTCGGCCAGGACCTCGTTGAAGTGGTCGGCGACCGGGTTGGCCTTGTAGACGCCCTCGACGAGGTCCATCGACGACGCCGGGAACAGCACGTCGGTGGCCGGGCGGCGGCCGGTGAGGATGTCGGCCAGCGCGCCCAGCGCGGTGTCGACGAGCGTCGTCTGAGCCCGGGTGGACGCCTCGGCCAGCCAGCCGTTGCGGTGCCGGTCCCATTCGGCGATATCGGTCTGCGCGGCCGGGTCAGCCGAGTAGCGGCCGTCGTCGTGGCGCAGGTGGCCGGTACCGGTCAGGACGTCGAGAGTGTGCCGGAACCAGCGGTCGTACTCGTCGGCGATCCCACCGCGGGTCCGCCATTCCCCGGCGGTGGCCGCGCGGCCGTCCTCGAACAGGCCGAGGGAACGCAGCACGGTCCACAGGACCGGCACCAGGGCGGCGTCCAGTTTCTCGTTGTGGCCGTCGATCTTCTCGCGGAGCCGGGCGACCTCGTCGGTGCGGTCCGGACGGCCGTCACGCAGGGACGCGATCAGGGCCGGGGTCCGGGCTTCGAGCTGCTCGACCACGTCGTCGTCGAGCGCGTAGGTCGCCTTCAGCAACGCCAGCTGCGAGTGCCGGGAGCCCAGGAGCGTGTCGTAGGTGGCCATGCCTTCGGCCGGTTCGATCGACGCCACGCCGGATCGGGCCATCCGCTCGCGGTGCGCGTCGTCGGCGACCACGCCGACCCCGCCCCAGTAACCCCAGTTGACGACCTTCACCGGGCAGTCGAGCCGGGTGCCGAGGTGCTCGGCGTAGGCGTCGGCGAAGGTGCAGCCGGCGGCGTAGTTGGCTTGACCGGGCGAGGTGAGGAAGGACTGGAGCGACGAGAAGAACACGACGAAGTCGAGGGGCTCGCCGGCGAAGGCGTCGGCGATGGTGACGGCGACGTCGGCCTTGGCCGCGTAGGTGGCGGCGAAGCGCTCTTCGTCCATCCGGGCCAGGCTCTGGTCACCGAGCACGATGGCGGAGTGCAGCACGCCGCGGACCGGGCCGTGGCGGCGGACGATCTCGTCGCGGGCGCGGCGCAACGCCGCCGGGTCGGTGGCGTCGGCCTGGATGTAGTCCGGTTTGGGACCGTGGGCCGCGAGTGCGCTGCGGCGGGCTTCGATGCCGGCGTCCAAGGGGCGCCGGCCGATCCACACGACGCGCACCTTGTGGCGGCGCAGCAGGTGCTCGGTCCAGACGGTGCCGATGCCGCCGGCGCCGCCGATGGCCACGACGACGTCGTCGGGCTGCAGGTTCGCGTGCGCGGGCCCGGCCGGGACGGGCGCCGCCAGCTCCAGCAGGCGCTGCCGGTACCACTCGCCGTCGCGCCGTGCCAGCAGCGCGCCCTGCGGCTCCGGCGGCAGGGTCAGGACGTCGTCCCAGGGCACGGGGGCGCCGTCGGGGACGTCCACGACGCGGACGGGCCAGTGCGGGTACTCCTGGGCCAGCGACCCGAAGAGGCCGTGCAGGCCGGCGGCGTCCGGGTCGACGTGGGTGTCGCCGGGCAGCAGCCGGGCCTGCCGGGTGACGACGGTCCAGCCGATCTCGCCGGTGGCCGCCTTGACCAGCCGGAACGCCGTCCGGACTTCAGGCGCCAGCAGCACGACGTGGTCGAACCCCGCGGGTGACTCGCCGGCGTCCAGCACGGTGGTGTCCGGGTAGCGGCGGCGGAACTCGGCCTGGTCGTCCGGCGTCCCGCCGACGAGGGCGACGCGGGCATCGGCGGCGGGCCAGAGCGGGGCCGGGTCGACGGCCACCGCGTCCCACACCGGCGTCATCAGGCGGGTTTCCGTGTTCGCGGCCGGCGGCAGGGTTCGCGTGCTGAAGCCCAGCAGGCGGACACAGATACGGCCTTCGGCGTCGCACACGTCGACGTCCAGCCGGCGGACGTCGCCGCCGCGGTCGTCGGGGTGACTGCGGATGACGACCCAGCCGTCCGCGGGGGTCGGGGCGTGCACCTGGACCTCCCGCACGGCGAACGGCAGCGCGAGCTGGGCCGCCGTGCCGTCGTTCTCGCCCAGCCAGACGCCCAGGACGGCCTGGAGCGCGCCGTCGAGCAGGCTGGGGTTGAGCACGAGCGGCGACTCGGCCTCGCGCGGCAGGCTCAGCCGGGCCACCGCGATGCCGTCGTCGTAGTGCAGGGAACGGACGGCGCGCAGCGCGGGGCCGTAGTCCATCCCGATGCGCTCGTAGGTCCGGTAGAACCCGGCCGCGTCCAGGCTGTGTGTGCAGCCGTCACGGAGTTGTTCCACCGCAAGGGTTTCCGGGGTCAGGGCGGCGATCTCGCCGGTGCCTTGGGCGTAGACCGCCGCATCGCCGTCGACGTGCACCTCGAACGCGCGGCGCCCGGCCTGATCCGCCGGGTCGAGCCGGACCTCGACGCGGCGCGGCTCGGTGACCTCGATCGGCCGCAGCCAGCGGACGTCGCTGATCCGGACACCGGTCTCGGCACCGAGCGCGTCGCGCGCCAGTTCCAGGTAGGCGACGGCGGGCAGCACCGGGACGCCACGCAGGCAGTGGTCGCGCAGGTAGTACTCGCTGCCGTCCAGGACACGCTCGCGTGGCGGGGCGGGGTTGCGGGCGTCTCGGGGGGCGCGGACGGCTCGGTCGGCTCGGTCGGCGATCCAGAAGCGGCGCAGGTTGAACGGGTACGTCGGCAGCGGGAGGCGACGCGGCGGGGTGTCGCCGTGCAGGCGCCGCCAGTCGAAGTCGAACCCGGCGGCCCACAGCTCCAGCAGGCGCGGCAGCTTGCCCTTGGCGACCCAGGTGTCCATCGCGGCGGCGATGTCCTCGTCGCCGGCGAGCACGCGCCACACGGCGTTCGGCTGCGGCCGGCCGCGATGCAGATCGCCGCGCGGCTCCCCGGCGACGAACGCCCGCAGCGCGTCGCGCAGGTCGTCGAGCGTCTCGACGGTGAACGCCAGCCGCTCCGGCATCGCGACCCGGCCGACCTGCAGGGTGTAGGCCACGCTCGCCAGGTCGTCGTCGCCGCGGCCGTCGGTCCAGGCGAGCAGCTGCCGCGCGCGGGTCACCAGCGTCTCGGGTTCGCGGGCCGACAGCACGATGGCGAACGGTCCCGCCGCCGCACCGGCCGGCGCGGGCGGGCGGTACTCCTCCAGCACGACGTGCGCGTTCGCGCCGCCGAAGCCGAACGAGCTGACGCCGGCCCGGCGCGGCAGCTCGGCGCCGTCGGCGTCGACCGGCGCGGCCCAGGGCTGCCGTTCGCGCACCAGGAAGAACGGGCTGCCGGCCAGCTCGACGTACGGGTTCACCGTGTCGCAGTGCAGGCTCTCGACCAGCGTGCGGTGACGCAGCTGCAGCAGCACCTTGAGCACGCCGGCGACCCCGGCGGACAGCTCGGTGTGCCCGATGTTGGTCTTGACCGAGCCGATCCCGCAGTGGGCGCCGGTGACGTCGGCGCCGTCGTAGAGCTCACGGAAGGCGTCTTTGAGGCCGTTGACCTCGACGGGGTCGCCGAGCTTCGTGCCCGTGCCGTGCACCTCGATGTAGCCGATGGTGCGCGGGTCGACGCCGGCGCGGCGGTGGGCGTCGCGGATCACCGACGCCTGGGCCCTGGGGTTCGGCGCGGTCAGCGAGTTGGCCCGGCCGCCGTGGTTGACGGCCGTCGCGCGGATGACGCCGTGGATGTGGTCGCCGTCGCGCTCGGCCGCCGAGAGCTTCTTCAGCACCAGCATGCCGACGCCCTCACCGCGGGCGTAGCCGTCGGCGTCGGCGGAGAACGTCTTGCTCCGGCCGTCCTCGCTGAGCATGCCGGCGCGGCCGAAGCTGATATGGCCGTCCGGGACGAGCACGGTGTTGACGCCGCCCGCGACGGCGAGCGAGCACTCCTCCCGGTCCAGGGCGGACACCGCGCGGTGCAGCGCGACCAGGGAGCTGGAGCAGGCCGTCTCGACCGGCTCGCTCGGGCCGTGGACGTCGAGGAAGAAGCTCATCCGGTTCGGGCCGATGGACGGCACCGTGGCGGTGGCCGCGACGCCGTCGCCGCCACGGGCGTGCGCGTCGATCAGGCGGTGGTACCCGGTGGTCGCGGTGCCCACGATGATGCCGAGATCGGTGCCGGCCAGGGCGTCCGCCGCGTACCCGGCGTCCTCCAGGGCCTTCCACGTGTGCAGCATCAGCAGCCGGTGCTGGGGGTCCATCAGCGCCGCTTCGCGGGGCGCGATGCCGAAGAACTCGGGGTCGAAGTCGGCGACGCCGTCGATGAACCCGCCCCACTTGACGGTGGTGCGGCCGGCCTCGTCGAACGGGTCGCCGTACAGCTCGCGCCAGTCCCAGCGGTCGGCGGGCACCTCGCTGACGCAGTCGCGCCCCTCGGAGAGGTTGCGCCAGAACGCGTCGAGGTCGTCGGCCTGCGGGAAGCGGCCGCTCATCCCGATGATCGCGACCGGGTCCCCGGTGCGCGGCCGTTCGACCGGGACCGGACGGGGCCGCGCGACCGCCTTGGGCGCCTGCACGACAGCCGCGGGACGCAGGCCGAGGCGGTCCGCGAGACCCGTCTCGTGGTCGACGGCGATGTGGCCGGCCAGCGCGCGCAGGGTGGGGTGCTCGAACACCACCGTGGGCTTGAGGTCGAGGCCCAGCGCGTCGTTGACCATGCTCACGAGGTGGCTGATGACGACCGAGTCGAGGCCGTACTCGCTCAGCTCGACGTCGACGTCCAGGTCGTCGGCGCTCACCTTCAGCAGCTGCCGGACCTTGTCCGCGAGCACGTCGCAGACCCGGTCCCGCAGCACGTCCCGGTCGACCCCGGCCGGCTGCCCGGCGGGCTCGGCGGGCTCGGCGCGCTTGGCCGTCTTCAGCTGCTTGGCCAGGCGCATCGCCTCGGCCTTGTCGATCTCTCCCCGGCTGACCAGCTCGTACAGCTCGGTCACCGAACCGACGCGGTGGCTCATGTCAGGCTCCGTTCGCGTTCGTCGCGCTATCGATGGTCACGAATGCCGTTCCCGCTCCGGTCCCGCGGACGTGCCCCTGGCGGTAATCCGGACAAATCGCCGGTCACGACGAGACGGCGAGGGGCAGCGTGAAGGCGTTGAGCATCTGCGAGCTGCGGATGAACCGCGGCGGCTCGTCGGGGATCGTGGTGATCTTCGGGAACCGGTCGAACAGGATGTCCAGCGCGATCCGGCCCTCGAGCCGGGCCAGGCCGGCCCCGATGCAGTAGTGGATGCCGCGCGAGAACGTCAGGTGCGGGTTCGGATCGCGGCCCGGGCGGAACTCCGTGGGGTCGTCGAAGACCAGCGGGTCGCGGTTGGCGGCGCCGAGCCAGACCATCACGAGCTGGTCGGCCGGGATCGTCACGCCGCCGACCTCGGCCTCGGCCGTGGTCGCCCGGGACGTCACGGCGAACGGCGGGAGGTAGCGCAGCGACTCCTCCATCACGTCGGGCAGGCGCGAGCGGTCCGCGCGGACGCGGGCGAACTCGTCCGGGTGCGCGTCCAGGCAGAGGATCGTGTTGCCGAGCAGCATCGTCGTGGTCACGTGCCCGGCCAGCAGCAGGACGTCGGCCAGCGTCGCGATCTCCTTGTCGCTGAGCTGCTCCCCCTCGACCTCGGCGTGCACCAGCCCGCTGAGCAGGTCCTCGCGCGGGTGCTTGCGGCGGTCCTCGATGTGCTCGGCCAGGTACTCGCCGAACTCCTTGCGCTGCTGCAGGGTCGTCTCGGTGACCTCTTCCTGGCCCTCGAACCGGCCGACGATCGAGACGTCCTCGGTGGACGTCGACGGGATCAGCGACTCGGCCCAGCGGCGGAACAGGTCACGGTCGCTCGCCGGGATGCCGAGCAGCTCGGCGATCACGATGACCGGCAGCGGGTAGGCCAGCGCGCTGACCAGCTCCAGCCGGTCGGTCACCTTCGCCTCGTCGAGCAGGTCGTGGGTCAGGCCGGCGATCCGCGGTTCGAGGTCGGCGAGGACCTTGGGGGTGAAGGCGTGGTTGACGAGCCGGCGCAGCCGGGTGTGGCGCGGCGGGTCGAGGTAGAGCAGCTCCCCGGCCGACGCCTCCTCGATGTCGGCGCCGATCTCCGCGGCCATCAGCCGCATCATGTTGGAGGAGAACAGCTTCGGGTTGCTCAGCACCTTCGACGCCTCGGCGTGGCCGTAGACGTTCCACATGCCGCTTTCGGCGTCGAAGGCGACCGGCTGGTCCGCGGTGGTGCCGCGCAGCCAGAACTGCTGTTCGTGGACGCCCCAGGTGTCGAACTCCGTGATCATGTCGTCTGTCCTTTCGCTACTCGTGAGAACGCCGCGAGGTGCTGGGCGGCGCCGTCCAGCAGCAGCAGGCCGATCTCGTCGACGTGCCGGTTCCGCCAGGACTCGTGCGGGGTGCCCTTCACCCACTGGTTGAAGGAACCCAGGGCCGGTCCGGTGTGGACCTGGTAGTTGACCTTGTCTTCGCGGCCGCCTTCCAGCGCGATCCGCGCGCTGTAACCGAAGTAGCGCCGGAAGATCAGCGCCATCTTCTGCTTCGGCTGCTTTTCGGCGCGCTCCACCAGCTCCGCGCGGCCGCTCGCGCGCAGGTGCGCCACGACGTCGGCCCAGACGTCGTCCAGGGGCTTGCGGAAGTAGGTGCGCTCCAGCTGCGCCCGGGTCTTCGCGGGCAGGTCGTCGATGCCGTCGTGGTGGCTGTAGAGCGCGTGGAGCTTGTTGCCCCGCGACGGGAAGAACACGCCCTTGCGCAGCACCTGGACCCGGCTGCCGAGCTCGAACATGTCACCGGCCGGCGCGTAGTCGGTGTCCTGCACGTCGATGTCCTGCAGCATGTCCTTGACGACGTCGCTGGTCGCGGCCTCGGCGGTGCACTGGTTGACCGAGCCGGTGAGGACGTAGTCGGCGCCGAGCACGAACGCGGCCGCGACGGCGGCGGGCGTGCCGATCCCGCCGGCCAGGCCCATGCAGACCGGCTCGGCGTAGCCGTGCTCGGCCTGCGCGCGGCGGCGCAGTTCGAGCAGCGAGGGCAGCAGCACCGTCGGGATGCCGCCGTCGGTGTGCCCGCCGGAGTCGGCCTCGACGGTGACGTCGTGGCTCATCGGTACGCGCCGGGCCAGCTCGGCCTGCTCGGCGGTGATCACGCCGTCCTTGCGAAGCCGGTCCAGGACCGCGGCCGGCGGCGGCGCCAGGAAAGCCGCCGCGACCTCGGGCCGGGACACCTTCGCCAGTACGCGGTGCTCGCACACCGGCTCGCCGCCGGGCCCGCGGCGCAGGCCCGTGACGCGGTAGCGCACGAGCGCGGGCGTCATCTGGATGAACGCCGACGCCTCGACCAGCCGGACGCCGTGCCGCAGCAGGACGTCGACCACGCCCTCCTCGGCGGCGGGATCGTCGTGGTTCGCGATGAAGTTGACGCCGTAGGGCTGGTCCTCGGCCAGGGCGGCCTGGATCTCCTTGATCCCGCGCTCGATCTCGGCCGGCTCACTGCCGCCGGTGCCGAGGAAGCCGAGCATCCCCGCGCGGCCCAGCCGGATGACCAGTTCCGGTGACGCGATCCCGCGGTACATCCCGCCGGCGACGTAGGCGAAGCGAAGGCCGTGTCGCTCACGGAAAGCGGCGCTGCCGAGGTCCTGGGGCCGGAGCACCGGCGCCCGGGACGCGGCCCGCGTCTGCTCGACGAGCTTGGTCAGCACCGTGCCGCCCAGCTCGACGAAGTCCGTGACGCCCGCGTCGAGCAGGTGCCGCACGGTTTCGGTCCAGCGCACCGGCTGCACGATCTGGTCGGTGAGCACCCCGGCGGTGGTGCCGGCCGAGTAGGGCCGCGCCGTGGCGTTGGCGATCACCGGCACGTCCGGCGTGCCGAGGTCGAAGGCGTCGAGGAAGCGCCGGAACTCCTGCTGGGCCGGCCGCATCAGCGCGGAGTGGAAGCCGCCGGACACGCGCAGCCGGACCCAGCGGACGCCCCGGTCCTGCAGGAACGCGCCCAGCTCGTCGATCGACTCGGCGTCGCCCGAGACGACGCACTGCTGAGGCGAGTTGTCGTTCGCCACCGACAGGGTGCAGAACTCGCCTTCGCGCACCAGCGCCGTGACCTGGTCGCGGTCGAGGCCGGTGACGGCGATCATGCCGCCGCCCTCGGCGCGGGCCATCAGCTCGCCCCGGCGCCGGACGAGCCGCAGGCCCGTCGCGAAGTCGAACGCGCCGGCGGCGTGCAGCGCGCAGTACTCGCCGAGGCTGTGCCCGGCGTAGAACGCGGGCGCTTCGGGATGCTGCTCGCGCCACCGCCGGTGGGCCAGCGCGCCGACCACGAACAGCGCGGGCTGGGTGAACTCCGTGCGGTTCAGCTCGCGCCGGGGATCGTCGAGGCACAGCTCGCGGATCGAGTAGCCGAGCAGGTCCGAGGCCTGGTCGGCCTGCTCCGGGTAGGCGTCGAACAGCTCGCGGCCCATGCCCTTCACCTGGGCGCCCTGGCCGGGGAAGATCACCGCTTTCACGTCAGGCTCCGTTCGAAGTCGGCCAGGCTGATCGCGCCGTCACCGGCCGCCTCGATCAGCTGGGCCAGGAACTCGTCGCCGGGATCGACCGGCTCGGGATCGAGGGACCGGACGCGGAAGCCGCGCAGGCGGGCGCAGATCTCGCCGTCGTCGTCGCACAGGTCGACGTCGAGGACGTATTCGCCGGGCACCGCCCCGCCCTCGCTGAACCGGACGACCGCCCACGCCGAGGCGGGCAGCGGCCGCAGCACGCGGACCGCGTCGACCGACCGCGGCAGCGTGGCGGGTACCGCTTCGGCGCCGTCGGCGGCGAACAGGCCCAAGGTGGCCTGGAACGCCGCGTCGAGCAGGCTCGGGTGCAGCACGAACGTCTCCGCGCCGGCCTCGGCGGGCAGCCGGAGCCGCGCCACCGCGAGCCGCGAGCCGCTGTGCAGCCGCTCGATCGTCCGCAGCGCGGGACCATACCCGAGGTCGAGCCGCTCGAACCGCGCGTAGCACTCGTCGGCGTCGAGCACCCGGCCGCCGGTTTCTTCGAGCAGCGCCGGGATGTCGTGCCGCTCCGGCGTTTCGCCGTCAGCCGCGGTCAGCTCCCCGTGGCCGTGGACGACGGGCTCGCCGTCGGGGCCGGTGGTGAAGACCCGGTAGGACAGGGCACCGCCGTCGGCCGACAGTCCGATGTGGACGTCCGTGGCGCGCTCGACCGGCAGCGGCCGGTCCCAGGTGGCGCTGACGACCGGCCGGTCGCCGCCCGCCAGGTCCGCCGCGGCCCGGGCCATCTCCAGGTAGGCCGCGCCCGGCAGCACCGGGACACCGCGGACCTTGTGGCCGGCGAGGAAGAACTCACGGCCGGTGAGACGGGTGGTGTAGCGCGGGCCGGTCAGGTCCGAGGTGTTGGTGTGCACGAGCGGGTGCAACTTCGGGGTACCTGCCCCCACCGGGGTGCTCGTGTCGAGCCAGTAGCGCTTCAGCCGGAACGGGTAGGTCGGCAGCGGGATCCGCCGCGGCGCGTCCGGGTGCCACCGGCTCCAGTCGACGTCGGCGCCGCGCACCCAGGCCCTGATCGCGGCCGTCGCGTCGGTGCTCTCGGGTGCCGCCGGGACGTCGTCGCGGGTGACGCGGCCGGTGACGATCGAGCCGTCCGGCTCGCCGCGCAGCCAGGACTCCAGCCCGGTCGCGAGGTCCTCGACGGTGGCCGCGACGCAGCCGAGCCGCTCGGCGTGCGGCGTGCGCCCGATCTGCGACGTGTAAGCGATCGAGGTGAGGTCGGCGTCGGTGTAGGTGCCGTCCCTCAAGGCCTTGACCCAGTTCTCGGCCAGGGTGCGCAACACCTCGGGGTGGGTCGCCGACAGCACGATCGGCAGCGGCTCCGCGGGCGTCTGGTCCACGGGCGCCGGGACGTACTCCTCGAGCACGATGTGCGCGTTGGCACCGCCGAAGGCGAAGGAGCTGACCCCGGCGCGTCGCGGCAGCTCGGCCCCGGCGTCGTCGACCGGCGCCGGCCACGGCTGCTGCTCGCGGACCAGGTAGAACGGCGTCCCGTCGAGCTTGACGTACGGGTTCACGGTGTCGCAGTGCAGGCTCCGCACCAGGGTGCGGTGCTTCATCTGCAGCAGCACCTTGATCATGCCCGCGACACCGGCGGCGACCTCGAGGTGCCCGATGTTGGTCTTCACCGAGCCGATGCCGCAGTGCGCGCCCGCGACGTCCGCGCCGTCGTAGAGGTCGCGGAAGGCCTCTTTCAGGCCGTTGATCTCGACGGGATCGCCGAGCTTCGTGCCGGTGCCGTGCGCCTCGATGTAGCCGACGGTGCGCGGGTCGACGCCGGCCTTGCGGTGGGCCGTGCGGATGACCGCCGCCTGCGCCTTCGGGTTCGGCGCGGTCAGCGAGTTCGCGCGGCCGCCGTGGTTTTCGGCGGTGCCGCGGATCAGGCCGTAGACGTGGTCGCCGTCCCGCTCGGCCGCCGAAAGCCGCTTCAGGACCAGCATCCCGACGCCCTCGCCGCGGGCGTACCCGTTGGCGTCGGCGGAGAACGTCTTGCTCCGGCCGTCCTCGGCGAGCATGCCGGCCTTGCTCATGCTGATGTGCAGGTCCTTGCTGAGGACGGTGTTGACGCCGCCGACGATGGCCATGTCGGACGTGCCGTCCTGCAGCGCGCCGACCGCGCGGTGGGTGGCGATGAGCGCGCTGGAGCAGGCGGTGTCGACGGGCTCGCTCGGGCCGTGGACGCCGAGGAAGTAGCTCATCCGGTTCGGCCCGAGGCAGGGCGCGGCGCCGGTGGCGTCGTACGGTTCGACGACCGGCGAGTACTTCGCGACCATCGTCGGGTAACCGGTGCTGGCGGTGCCGACGACGATGGCCATGTCACTGCCTTCGACGGATTCGGCCGCGTACCCGGCGTCTTCGAGGGCCTTCCAGGCGTAGAGCAGCATCAGCCGCTGCTGCGGGTCCATCAGCTCGGCCTCGCGCGGCGAGATGTCGAAGAACAGCGGGTCGAAGTCACCGACGCCGTCCATGAACCCGCCGAACTTCACGTTGCTGGTGTTGGGTTCGGTGATCGGGTCGCCGAAGCACTCCCGCCAGTCCCAGCGGTCGGCGGGGATTTCGCCGATGCAGTCCCGGCCTTCGGCGAGGTTGCGCCAGAACTCGGCGATGTCGCCGGCCTTCGGGAACCGGCCGCTCATGCCGATCACGGCGATCGGTTCGGGGCCTTCCCGCGGCTCGGTCTTCGGGGCCGCGGGTGCCTCGGCGACCGGCTCGGGCTTCGGTTCGGACCTGGGCGCGACCCGGTCGGCGTGATGCTCCCGGAGGTAACCGGCCAGGCCGTTGAGCGTCGGGTACTCGAACAGCAGCGTCGGGTCGAGCGCCAGGCCGTACCGCGCGTTGATCTCCGAGATCAGCTCGGTGAGCGACAGGGAGTCGACGCCGTACTTGCTCAGCTCGCGGCCGCCCTCGATCCGCCCCACCGGCAGGCGCAGGACGTTCGCCGTCAGTTCCGTCAGCTCGGCGAGCAGGTCCGGCCGCTCTTCCGGCGCGGGCACGGGCTCCGGTTCGGGCGCAGGTTCGGGCGTCGGTTCCGGCGCCGGGGTCGTGCTGAAGACGTCGCCGTGGTTCTCCGTCAGGTACCCGGCCAGGCCGTCGAGGGTCGGGTACTCGATGAGCAGGGTCGGGACGAGGGTCAGGCCGAACTCGTCGTTGAGCAGACCGACGTAGTCGACGAGGGAGATCGAGTCGAAGCCGTACTCGCTCAGGTCGACCCCGCCCTCGATCTCGTCGGCGGGGACGTCGAGCAGGCGCGACACGCGGTCGGCCAGCAGCGTCACCAGGCTGTCGGGCATGGTGGTCACCTCCGTTTCGGGGCGCAGCAGGGTTTCCCCGATCCGCGCCCGGTCGCCGTACGTCACGAGGACGTGGGGTTCGCCGCTGCCGTAGGCCCGGTG
The DNA here is from genome assembly GCF_035975215.1 of Amycolatopsis sp. NBC_01307. NCBI lineage: Bacteria > Bacillati > Actinomycetota > Actinomycetes > Pseudonocardiales > Pseudonocardiaceae > Amycolatopsis > Amycolatopsis sp. NBC_01307. Next base: position 4,747,153 of record NZ_CP108403.1, read on the forward strand.
CAGGGCTTCGACGCCGGCCGCAGCGGGCATCGGCAGGATGCCGACGGTGTCCCGCATGGACCGCTCGGTCGCGGCGTCGACGCGCATCCCGCCGTCGGCCCACAGCGGCCAGCCGACGCTGAGCGTCCGCCCGTGCCGCTCCCCCGCGGCGACGCGCTTCTCGCGAAGCGCCGCGTATTCGTCGAGGAAGGCGTTGGCCGCGGCGTAGTCGGCCTGGCCCGGGTTCCCCGACGCCGACAGTGACGAGAAGCCGATGAAGAAGTCGAGGTCCAGCCCGGCGGTGGCCTCGTCGAGGTTGACGAACCCCGCGACCTTCGCGGCGAGGACGGCCCGCAGGTCGGCGACGTCCTTCTTCACGAGGTAGCCGTCCCGCAGCACGCCGGCGCTGTGCAGGACACCGTCGAGGCGCCCGTGTTCGGCGACGACGTCCTGGACACACCGCTCGACGGCGGCCCGGTCCGTGACGTCCAGCTGCCGGTAGTTCCCGGGCCCGTGCGCCGAACGTCCACAAAGGATGATCGTGGGGTCGGCCACACCGGCGGCGATCTCCTGGGCGAACACTCGCCCGAGCCCACCGGCGCCGCCCGTGATCATGTAGACGCCGCCGTCGCGCCAGGGCCGCACCGCAGGGGCGTCGGCGAGCGGTGTCCACTGCGGGACCTCACGCCGTCCGGCCACCTCGCGGACGACGACGTCGTCGGCCCCGGCTTCCCGGCGAAGACGGTCGGCGAGCCCTGTCGGCCCGGCGACCACGAGCTGGGTGACCAGCTTCGGGTGCTCGTAGCGGGCGGTCCGCAGCAGCCCGGCCAGCGCGAGATCGGGTGACCCCGCCGGCACGACGACCTGCAGCAGCACCCGTCCCTCCCGGCTCGCCACGACGGCGTCCTGGAGGTGCGTGAGCAGTTGCTCGGCCCGCCGGGTGAACGCGGTGGCGAGGTCGGGGCCGTCGGGCAGGACCGTGCAGGTGGCGTCGAGGTCGGTGAGGTCGACCGGGTCGAGCCCGGCGAGCAGCACCTCGTGCCGGACGAACCGCGGCGCGCCGGCGACGGGCGCGGCCGGGTGCCAGGTGGGGCGGGCCAGCACCAGCTCGCCCGCCTCGGCGGTGGGTCCGGCCGGGGTCACCTGGTCATCGACGGGTGCGGGCTCCTGCTTCTCCGGCGCGGGCAGCTCGCGGAACGTGAAGCCGAGCAGCCGCACGCAGACCTCGCCCGTCTCGTCGCACAGGTCGATGTCCAGCCGCCGGACGGTGCCCGGGCGGTCGTTGGCCGACGGGCGGATCACCGCCCATCCCGCCATCGGCGTCGCGGCGTGCACGCGGACCTCCGTCAGCGCGAACGGCAGCGCGGCCGACACCTCGTCCGCGCCCTCCGCCAGGGCGAGGCCGAGCGTCGACTGCAACGCGGAGTCGAGCATCGCCGGGTTGACGGTGAAGCCGTCCCCGGCCGCGGCGGGACGGCGGAGGCGGGCGACGATCAGGCCGTCGCCGATCTCCAGCTGCTCGATGCCGCGCATCGCCGGGCCGAGGCCCATCTCCGTGCCCTCGTACAGGGCGTAGCAGGCAGCGCGATCGAGCGTGCGGCGGGTGCACTTCGCCCGCAGCGCGGCGATGTCCACCTTCGGCGGCGGCGCCGCGACGGTCGGCTCGACGCGCCCCTGACCATGCGTCTGCGTCTCGCCGCCGGTGGTCGTCGTGATCCGGTAGGCGAAACCGCCGTCCTGCTCGTCCAGCGCGACCCCGGCGGTCGTCGGGCCCGTGATCCGCGCCGGGCGCGTCCAGACGACGTTGCGCACCGTCACCCCGGTCCGGCCGAACCCTTCGGCCTCCGCGGCGGCCCGCGCCAGCTCCAGGTACGCGACCCCCGGCAGCACCGGCGTCCCGGACACCCGGTGGTGGTCCAGGAAGAACTCGCGCCCGGTCAGCTCGACGACGTAGCCGTCGTATCCCTTGTGGACAGTCGTGGCCGGCGGCGCGTCGATCCAGTACCGCTCCCCGCCGAACGGGTAGCCGGGCAGCGGCACCACCCGGAACCCGTCACCGAACAACCCGCCCAACGACGGGATCTCGCCCCGTACGTACCGCGCGGCCACCTCGGTCAGCGCCAGACCGTCCACTGAGGACATATCGGGCAGGTCGTCGGGCACCGAGCCGGTGACGACCGAGTCCGCCCGCCCGTCGCGCAGCCAGGCCCGCATGGCGTCGAGCCACGCGGCCCGGTCCGGCGCGACGCAGGCCCACCGCAGGTTCTCCGGCCGGCGGCCGACGGCGAGGGTGTAAGCGGCGTCGCCGAGGTCGACGTCGTGCGATTCGGCGTGGGCGAGCACGCGCTCGACGTGACTGCGCAACGCCGTCTCGTCCTGAGCGGACAACACGACCAGCCACTCGTCCCGCGCCGCGTGCGTCACATCGGCCCCCGACGCCTCCTCGACGACGAGGTGCGCGTTGGTCCCGCTGGCGCCGAACGAGCTCACGCCCGCACGACGCGGCCCGGACTCCGGCGACGGCCACTCGCGCACCGCGGTAGGCACGTAGAAAGCGCTGTTCGCCAGGGGAATCGCCGGGTTGGCCCGGTCGAAGTGCAGTGACGGCGGCACCTGCCGGTGGTGCAGCGCGAGCAGCGCCTTGATCGTGCCGGCGACGCCCGCGGTGAACTGCGTGTGCCCGACGTTCGTCTTGATCGACCCGAGCGCGCACCCACCCGTGGGCGCGCCGGTGAACGCCTCGGCGAGGGCGCCGAACTCGATCGGGTCGCCGAGCGGGGTGCCGGTGCCGTGGGCCTCGATCAGCTGGACGCCGCCCGGGCGCACGCCCGCGTCGCGGTGGACCTGGCGGACCAGGTCCTCCTGGGCCTGGGCACTCGGCGCGGTGATGCCGTTGGTGGCGCCGTCCTGGTTGACGCCGGAGGCGCTGATGACGCCGTAGACGTGGTCGCCGTCGCGGACCGCGTCGGACAGCCGCTTGAGCACCAGGACCCCGGCGCCCTCGCCGGGCACCATGCCGTCGGCCGACGCGTCGAAGGTGCGGCACCGCCCGGTCGGCGACAGCATCTTCGCCGTGGACGAGTACTCGTAGAGCCGCGGCGTCGCCTGGACGAACACGCCGCCGGCCAGGGCCATCGACACCGTGCCGAGCCGCAGGCTGTCGCACGCCAGGTGGATGGCGACGAGCGAGCTGGAGCACGCCGAGTCGACGGCGATCGCGGGCCCGGACAGGTCGAGCAGGTAGGAGATCCGCGACGCGATGACCGAGGCCATGTTGCCCCACATGGTCTGCGGGGGCTTCTCGCCGCTGATCAGCTGGTGGTAGTCGCCCGGGTAGGCGCCGACGTAGACGCCGCACGCGCGGTCGGTGAGCCGTTCCCCCGCGTACCCGGCGTCTTCCAGGGCGTGCCAGCACTCTTCGAGGAAGACGCGCTGCTGCGGGTCGGTGTGCACCGCCTCGGTGCCGGAGACGCTGAAGAACAGCGCGTCGAACCGGGCCGGGTCGTCGAGGAAGCTGCCGTACTGGCGCCCGGCCTTCGGGCCCAGCTTCCCGGCGAGGTCCCAGCGGGCGACGTCGCCGACCAGGTCGTCGCCGGCGGCGAGGTGGGCCCACAGGCTTTCGGCATCCGGGCTGTCCGCGAACCGCGCGGCCAGCCCGACGACCGCGATCGGCTCGTGGGCCGTCGGTCCGGCGGGCAGGGCGCTCTCCGGCGTCCCGCCGCCGGCCCAGGCCGCGCGGCGCTGGAACGGGTAGGTCGGCAACGGCGTCCGGCGGCCCGTGAACTCGGCGTCGAGCTTCCCGCCTTCGCTCCACCGCGCCCGGATCTGCTCCAGCTCGGCGGCCGCGGGGACGGTCCCGTCGGCCAGCCAGTTTTCCAGCTGCCGCAGCAAAGTCTCACGATCGGCGGCCGCGAAGGCGACGCGCTGGGCGAAGTGGGCCCGGCCGTGCGCGAGGGTGTAGCCGACGTCGGCGAGCACCGCGTCCGGGTGCGCGGTCAGGTGCCCGGCCAGGCCCTCGACCAGTTGCCGAAGCGCTTCGGGGCGGGGCGCGGACAGCAGGAACAGCCGCTCGCGGCCGTCGTCGTCGCGCGGCGCGATCGCGGGCGGCTCTTCGACGACGAGGTGCGCGTTGGTGCCGCTGAAGCCGAACGAACTCGTCGCGGCGACCAGCTTGCCCCGGCCGTTCGGCTCCCACGGCGTCAGCTCGGTGGTGACGTGGAACGGGCTGCCGCCGAGGCGGATCGCCGGGTTGGTCTCGGCGTGGTGCAACGACGGCGGGAGCGTCCGGTGCCGCATGGCGAGGACGATCTTGAGCAGCCCCGCGACGCCCGCCGCGGACATGGTGTGGCCGATGTTCGTCTTCACCGTGCCGAGAGCGCAGCCACGCGAACCTTCGGCGGTGCCGAACGCGCGGACCAGCGCCGCGGTCTCGATCGGGTCACCCAGTTTGGTGCCGGTGCCGTGTGCCTCGACCAGGCCGATCTCGGCCGGGTCGACGCCGAAGCGCTCGTGGACCTCGCGGATGAGCCGTTCCTGCGACGCCGCGCTGGGGGCGGTGATCCCGTTGGTCGCACCGTCCTGGTTGATGCCGGAGCCGCGGATGACGGCGTGGACGTGGTCGCCGTCGGCGAGCGCGTCGGAGAGCCGCCGGAGCACGACGACGCCGACGCCCTCACCGGGGACGAACCCGTCGGCGGCCGCGTCGAAGGTGTGGCAGCGGCCCGTCGGGGACAGCATCCCCGCGCGGCCGGCCGTCAGGTAGGTCTTCGGCGTGGTCTGCACGGCGACACCGCCGGCGACCGCGAGGTCCGTCTCGCCGCTCCACAGCCCCTGGCAGGCGAGGTGGATGGCGACCATCGAGCTGGAGCAGGCCGTGTCGACGGCGATCGCGGGCCCGCGCAGGTTCAGGTGGTAGGCGACCCGGGCGGGCACGATCGAGGGCGCGTTGCCCCAGGCCGCCTGTGCGGGCGGGCGCTCGTCGAACCAGGCGGTGTAGTCGCCACCGGTGCAGCCGACGTAGACGCCCGCGCGCTTGTCGTCGAGCGCGGTGCCGACGTACCCGGCGTTCTCCAGCGCTGTCCACGCCTCTTCGAGGAACAGCCGCTGCTGGGGATCGGTGTAGGCGGCCTCACGCCCGGACATCTTGAAGAAGCGCGCGTCGAACTCGTCGATGCCGTCGAGGAAGCTGCCTTCCCGGCAGGCGACGTCCGTCCACTCGGGACCGGAGACGTCCCAGCGCTCGATCGGGCCGACCAGGTCGTCGCCGTCGGCGAGGTGCTGCCAGAGCGCGTCGAGGTCGGGTGACTGCGCGAACCGGCCGCTGATGCCGACGATGGCGATCGGGTCTGTCTCCGGCGCTTCCGGTTCCGGTGCCGCGGCGGGCACGGTCGGTTGGTGGGTTTCGGCGATGTGCGCGGCGAGCAGCTCGACGCTGCGGTGGTCGAAGATCACCGTGGTGAGCAGGTCGAGGCCGAGGGACTCGTTGAGCTGCTGGACGAACCCCGCGCCGACGATCGAGTCGAGGCCGTAGTCGGCGAACGCCCGCGCCGGGTCGATCGCGCTCTCGGCCATCCGCAGCGCGTCGGCGAGCTTCTCGAGGACCACGGCGGCGATCGACGTGGTTTCCCCTACGGGCGCCGGTTCTTCCGTCGGCGCAGGTGCCTCGACCACGCGCGGCCCGCGGGCGACGCCGTCGCTGTGGGCGACGACGATCTGCTGCCCGAGCGGCTCGGCGTCGGACGCCGGGTTCGTGACGCCGGTGAAGCCCTCCTGCGCCAGCACCGCGGCCCAGCCCGCCGGGGACAACGCCGGGCTGCCGGGCACGCGCAGCTCGGCGTCGGTGTGCGTCCACCAGCCGTCGAGCAGGCCGAACGTCAGGTGGTTGACGAGGTAGAAGCCGCTGATCTCGTTGAGCGCCAGCAGCCCGTTGCCGCGCAGCAGGGCCTTCACGCTGCGCAGCGTCGCGCGGACGTCGGCGGTGGTGTGCAGGACGTTGGCCGCGATGACGACGTCGAACGCGCCGGTGTCGAGGCCCTGCCCGTGCGGCGGCTCGGCGACGTCGAAGACCTGGTAGGTCAGGAAGTCGTGGTCGAAGGCGTCTTCGGCGCGGTGCAGGAACGCGCGCGAGACGTCGGTGAAGCAGTACTCGGCGAGCGGCAGCCCGGCGCGGGTGAGCCGGTCGAGGACCACCCGCGTGGTGCCGCCGGTGCCCGCGCCGACCTCGAGGACGCGCAGCCGCGCACCGGGCTCGGCGGCGAGGCGCGCCCGCAGGAAGCCGGCGACGTGTTCGGCCAGCACGGCGTTGAAGTGATCGGCGACGCGGTTGTCCCGGTAGACGCCCTCGACCAGCGCGAAGGAGCCGTTGGGGAAGAGGACGTCGGTGGCGAGGACGTCACCGCGCAGCACGGCGGGCAGGGCGGGGACGGTCCGGCCGAGCAGGTCGAGGGGCGTGCGCAGGTCGGGGTTGGCCGCGGCCCAGCGTTCCGCGTCACGCCGCCACCCGGCGCGGCAGGTCGCGGCGTCCGGTCCCGGGATCCACTGGCCGGCGTCGATCAGGCCGTGGCCGGTCAGCACCCGCAGCATCGGCGGCAGCCAGGCGGCGAACCGCTCGCCGGCGCCGGTGAGCCCGGCCTCCCGCAGTTCGGCGGCGACCCAGCGGGCCAGGGCGGCGTCGATCTCGGCGGGCACCGGGCCGGCCTGGTAGGTGGCGAGCGCGGCGGGCAGCTCCGGCGTGACCGGTTCGGCCGGTGTCGCCGCCGCCGGGAGCCGCACCACGGCGGTCTCGCCGGTGAGCACCCCTTCGACCGGCAGCGGCCGGCCGAGCCGCAGGAACCCGATCTGGTCGAGCGGCCCGGCGAGCAGCCCCTCGACGGCGGCCATCGCGGCGGCGGGCTCGATCGGGGCGAGGCCGAGGGCGGCCATGCCGTCGAGGAGGTCGTCGGTGACGTTGCCCCAGTAGCCCCAGTTGACGGTCTTCACGCGGCAGCCGAGGGCGTCGCGCAGGCCGTCGGCGGCCGCGTCCACGTAGGCGCAGGCCGCGGCGTAGTGCGCCTGCTCGGCGTTGCGGATGAAGCTGACCAGCGACGACACCAGCAGCACGAAATCGAGGTCGTCCCCGGCGAAGACGTCGGCGAAGTGCACGCACGGGTCCACTTTGGACTTGAGCGTCGCTTCGAGAGCCGGCTCGCTCAGCTGCGCCAGCGGGGTGTGGCTGAACGTCATGGCCAGGTGGACGACGCCGTCGATCCGGCCGTGGCGACGGAGGACTTCGGCACGGACGTCGCGCAGCGCGGCCGGATCGGCGACGTCGGCCCGCAGGTACTCCGCGTTGCTCCCCTGGCGCCGAGCGCGGATCCCGTCGTCCTCGGGACGACGGCCGACCCAGACGAGCCGGGCGTCGTAGGTGCGGGCCAGGTACTCGCTGAGCACGACGCCGAGGTCCCCGGCGCCACCGGTGAGGACGTACACCCCGCCGCGGCGGAACGCGGCGGTCGTGGCGGCCTGCTCGACCGGCACCAGCCGGCGACGCAGCCACTGGCCACCGGTGCGCCGGAAGGGATGGGCGCGGCGGTCGGCGGGCAGCCCGAACACCTCCGCCGCCGGGAACGGCTCGTCCGCCGCGAGGTCGACGGCCCTGACGCGCCACCGCGGCTGCTCCTTGGCGAGCCCGCCGACGAGCCCGTGCAGGCCGGCCTGGGCCGGGTCCCGGGTGAAGGCGTCGTGGGTGACGAGGGTCAGCTCGAAGTCGCGGTCACCGTGGCGGGCTTGCAACTGGTTGAGGACGCGGAACAGCTGCCGGGTCGCCGTACGGTGTTCGTCGACGCGCTCGGCCACGGTGGTGCGGGTCCGGGTCGGGACCTCCACGACGACCCGGCCGATCACGCCGTCGTCCTCGGTGAGCACTTCGGTCCCGGCGGCCCGGATCGCCTCGACGTCGGCGGCGGACAGCCCGATCGCGAGCACGGCGCCGCCGGAGGAGACCTCGGCGGGCCGGTGCGGCTCCCAGACCGGGCAGACGGTGAGGTCCCCGGCGGGAAGGTCGGCAACCGCGGCGGCACCGGAGACCTGCGCCGTGGCGGGCGGTGCCGGAGCGGCAGGCACGGGTGCGGTAGCTTCGCGCACCGCGGGAACCGAGGTCACCGCAGGCGCGGTCGGCCTTGCCGGCGCCGTGGCCGCAGGCAGAACCGGCACCTCCGCTGCGGCAGGCGAGGGAAACGCGGCTTGGGTCGCAACCGCCGCGGGGCCACCGGGCTCAGTCTGCTTCGCGGAACTCGCGGGCCCGGCCGATGCCGCAACCGTCGTCGAGCTACCGGGCGCGGCGCCGGCGCGCTTCTGGCTCCCCGGCACCACATCCGTGTACCAGTACCGCTCCCGGGCGAACGGGTACGCCGGCAAGCCCACCCGGCGCGGGCGCGGGCCGCCGGTGTGCAGGCGGGACCAGTCCACCTCGACGCCGCTTGCCCAGGCCTCGGCGAGCGGGGCCAGCTTGCCGCGCGCGCCCCAGCGGACCAGGGTCTCCTGGAAGTCGTCGTCCGCGGCCAGTGCCGCCAGCGTGCCCGAGAGCCCGGTGCCCGCGAACGTGTCCGGGGGCAGCTCCGCACCGCGGACGTAGGCGTCCAGTGCGGCCGCAAGGGCCTCGGTCGAGCCGGCCACCGTGGCGAAGCGGGCCGGCATCGGCTCGCGGCCGACCTGGAGGGTGTAGGCGATGCCGGCCAGGTCGGCGTCGGTCCGCGTGCTCAGGTCGTCGCGCAGGCGGGCCGCGGACTCGCGCAGCCGGTCCTCGTCCAGCGCCGACAGCACCACGGCCTGCGCCGCGGCCGGTTGTTGCGCGCGTTCGGGCACGATGTACTCCTCCACGAGCAGGTGGGCGTTCGCGCCGCCGGCGCCGAACGCCGAGACCACCCCGGCGCGCGGCACACCGCCGTCGCGGGGCCACGGCGCGGCGTCGCGCTGCAGCACGAACGGCGTGGCGCTGAAGTCGATCTCCGGGTTGACCTGCCCGGCGTGCAGCGACGGCGCGAACGTGCCGTGCCGCATCTGCAGCAGCACCTTGCTCAGCCCGGCGATCCCGGCCGCCGCTTCCAGGTGGCCGATGTTCGACTTGACCGAGCCGAGCGCGCAGAACTGCCGGGCGTCGGTGAACTCGCCGAACGCCGACGTCAGGCCGGCGATCTCGATCGGGTCGCCGAGCGGGGTGCCGGTGCCGTGCGCCTCGACGTAGCCGACGCGCCGCGGGTCCACCCCGGACTTCCGGTAGACCTGCCGGATCACCGCGCCCTGCGCCCGCGGGTTCGGCACCGTGAAGCCGTGGGTGTGGCCGCCGTGGTTGACGGCGCTGCCCCGGATGACGCCGAGGATGCGGTCGCCGTCGGCCTCCGCGTCGGCGAGCGGGCGCAGCAGCACGGTGCCGACGCCCTCGCCGGGCACATAGCCGTCGCCGCCTTCGCCGAAGCTGCGGCACCGGCCGTCGCTCGCGGCGAACTGGGTCTGCCCGATCATCAGGTACTTGCTCGGGTGCAGCGACAGGTTGACGCCGCCGGCCAGCGCCGCACCGCACTCCCCGCGCCGCAGCGCGGCGCAGGCGAGGTGGATCGCGGACAGCGCGGACGCGCACATGGTGTCGACGGCAATGCTCGGGCCGCTCGCGTCGAAGAAGTACGAGACGCGGTTCGCGATCGACGCGAGACTCCCCGGCACCACGACCGGTTCCCCGCGCACCGCTTGTTCGGCGCCGTAGAGCTGGTACTCGGTGTACATCGCCCCGGCGAACACCCCGACGTCACCGGCGTCTTCGCCGACACGCGCCCGAGCGGCGGCCCGCAGCGAGTCACGCGTGTGCCCGGCGTCCTGCAGCGTTTCGCAGGCGGACTCCAGGAACAGCCGTTCCTGAGGGTCCATTGTGGACGCGGCACCCGGCGAGATGCCGAAGAACAGGGGGTCGAACTCGTCGACGCCGTCGAGGAAGCCGCCCCACTTGGCGTAGGTCTTGCCGGGGGCGCCGCGGCGCGGGTCGTAGTAGCGGTCGTGGTCCCAGCGGTCGCCGGGGATCTCGGTGACGGAGTCGGTGCCGGCCAGGAGGTTGGTCCAGAACTCGGCGAGGTCCCGTGCGCCCGGGTAGCGCCCGGCCATCCCGATGATGGCGATGGGGATCTCTTCGTCCGCACGGGCCGGGGGCACGGATTCGACGACCGGGTCCGGCACGGGTTCCACGACCCGCGTGACGGCGGCTTCCGGCACCTCGGGCTCCTGCGTCGCGGCGAAGCCGACCAGCGCGGCGAGCGCGTCCGGCTGGGTCTCGGCGAAGTGCCGAGCGAGCCCGTCGATCGTGCGGACCTCGAAGAACAGCGTGCTGCCGACGTTGTCGAGGTCCTTGCGCACCGCTTCGGTCAGCTGGACCACGAGGATCGAGTCGATGCCGTACCGGTCGAACGTCACGTCGGCGCGCACCGAAGCGACCGGCAGTTGCAGCACGTCCGCGACGAGCGCGCGGAAGTGGTCACGCGCCCGCTCCAGCAGCTCGGTCTCCCGATCCGGGCTCGCCGGGACAGGAGCGGGAGCAGGAGCAGGCGTGACGGCGACCGGGACGGGTTCGTCGGCGACCTGCGAGAAGGCAGGCCCACCAGCCGGGACCGGCTGCCGGACCACACCATCGCTCTCGGCCACGAACACCTGCTGGCCCAGGTCGTCGGCACCTTCCGCGGCGATGAACGCCGGCCGGAAGCCCGTCTCCGTCAGGGCCCGCACCCAGTCGCGCGGGGTCAGGCCGGGCGAGCCGGAGATGCGCAGCGCCGGGTCGTCGTAGCGCCACCAGCCGTCCAGCAGGCCGAACGTGAGGTGGCTGAAGAACACGTTGTCGCTCAGCTCGTTCAGCAGCAGGACGCCGTTCGCGCGCAAGGCGGCCTTCGTGTTGGTCAGCGTGGCGCGGATGTTGCGCGTCGCGTGCAGCACGTTCGTCGCGACCGCGACGTCGAAGCCGCCGAACCCCTCGTCCAAGGGCTTCTCGATGTCGACGATCCGCGGGTCCAGGTACGGCGCGATGTCGCCGTAAGCCCGGCGCGCGTGCAGCAGGAACGCCTTGGAAAGGTCGGTGTAGCAATACGTTTCGATGTTGTCCCGCCACGGCGCCAGCCGCCGGAACAGGACCGCGCTCGTGCCGCCGGTACCCGCGCCGATCTCCAGGATCCGCAGCCGCGCCGCGGGATCCGCCGCCACCCGGGCGCGGACGTGCTCGACCAGCGTGTCCGCGAGGACGTCGTTGAAGTAGTCCGCCACCGGGTTGTTCCGGTAGACGGCCTCGACCAGTTCGAGGGAGGACTTCGGGAACATGACGTCGGTCGCGGGACGGCGGCCGGTCAGGATGTCGGGCAGGGCGCGCACGGTCGTGTCGACCAGCACCGCCTGCGGACGCTTGCCCTCGCTCGCCAGCCACGGCGCCCGGTCGGCGTCCCAGCGGCGCCACGCCTCGGCGAGGTCCACCGGCGACGGGGAAACGGCTTCGTAGCGGCAGTCGGCCGAGCGCAGCAGGCCGGTGCGGACGAAGACGTCGAGGGTGTGCGACAGCCAGCGTTCGTACCGCGGCTCGATCCCGCCGGCCGCGAGCAGCTCGGCGGCCGTGCCCGGGCGGGCGAACAGGCCCAGCTCGCGCAGGAGCGCCCAGGTGAGCCGGACGAGCGCGGCCTCCATCGACCGCCCGTGCCCGTCGGCGGCGACACGCACGCGCTCGATGTCGGCACTCCGGTCGGGTCGCGCCGCGAGCAGGTCGGCGACCGGGGCGGAAGACCCGGCGGGCAACGCCCTCAGGGCGCTGTCCTCGTAGAACGCGGCGATGCTGCGGGCGTCGGCGGCCTTCAGCAGCGCCAGCCGGTCGAACGGCGAGGTCAGCAGGCGGTCGAACGCGGCCATGCCCTCCGCCGGCTCGATCGAGCCGAGGCCAAGGCGCGCCATCCGCTGCCGGTAGCCGTCTTCGGCGACGATGCCGACGCCACCCCAGTAACCCCAGTTCATCACCTTCACCGGGCAGCCGAGCCGCTCGCCGAGCTGGTCGGCGTACGCGTCGGCGAACGTGCAGCCCGCCGCGTAGTTGGCCTGGCCGGGCGCGGTGAAGAACGCCTGCATCGACGAGAAGAAGGCGACGAACTCCAGGGGCTGGTCCGCGAAGACCTCGGCCAGGTTGACGGCGATGTCCGCCTTGGCCGCGTAGGTCGTGCGGAAGCGCTCCTCGGTCATCCGCGCCACGCTCTGGTCGCCCAGCACGATCGCGGTGTGCAGCACCGCGTGCACCGGCCCGTGCCGCTCGACGATCGTCGCGCAGGCCCGGCGCAGATCGTCCACATCGGACGCGTCGGCGCGGACGTAGTCCGGCTTCGGCCCGAACGCGGCGAGCCGCTCCTGGTTCGCGGCGATCTCCGCGTCGAGCGGACGGCGGCCGATCCAGACGACCTGGGTGCCGTGGCGGCGCAGCAGGTGCTCGGTCCACACGGTGCCGATGCCGCCCGCGCCGCCGATCGCGACGACGACCCCACCGGGCGCCGACGGCGTGTCGGACGGCGTGTCGGCGACCTCCAGGAGCCGCGGCCGGAACCACTCGCCGTGCCGCCGGGCGGCGACGACGCCGTGCGGGCCGGCTGGCGGGTTCGCCACCGCGTCCCACGGCACCGGCTCGTCCGCGGCGACGTCGACGATCCGCACCTGCCAGTGCGGGTACTCCTTCGCGACGGAGCCGAGCAGGCCGTGCACGCCGGCGTGCGTGGCGTCGAGGGTCCGGTCGCCGGGCACCCGGCACGCCTGCCGGGTGACGGCGGTGAAGCCGATCTCACGACCGTCCGCGCCGTCGTTCAGGAGGGCCTTGACCAGCCGGAAGACGCTCAGGACGCCGTCGCCGGACGGCAGCCAGAAGACGTGGTCGACGTCGGCGGGGAGGTCTCCGTCGAGCAGGGTGGCCCCGGGGAACGCGGCCAGGAACGCCGCCCGCTCGGCCGCGTCGCCGCCGGCGAGGACCGGGCGGGAGCCGACCGCGGGCTCTCCGGCACCGGACACCGCGTCCCACACCGGGGCGAGCAGCGCCGTGCGCAGCGACGACGTCTCCGCGACGCGGCGGAAGGCCAGCCCGCGCAGGCGGACCGCGACGCGGCCGGCGTCGTCGCAGACGTCGATGTCCACTGTGGTCACTTCGGTGCTGTCGGTGGCGCGGCGGACGTGCGCCCACATCGTCTCGGCGGTGGGCGTCAGGATGTCGACGGCGTCGACCGCGAACGGCAGCGCGGGCCGGCCGTCGCGTTCGGCGAGTGTGCCGGCCGGGTCGCCGAACAGGCCGACGACCGCCTGCACGGCGCTGTCGAGCAGCGCCGGGTGCACGGCGAGGTCCGCGCCGCGGGCGGCGGCGGGCACGACGAGCTTGGCCAGTACCTCGCCGTCGCCGATGGCGAGCCGGTCCAGGGCCCGCAGCCGGGCGCCGTGGCGGATGCCGACGGCGTCGAGCGCCGCGCGGCACTGCGCCGCGGTGAGCGACCGGGCGGTGCACCGCTCGCGCACCGCGTCGAGCGGCACCGTGTCAGCGGTTTCCGGCTCGGCGTACCGGCCCTGGGCGTGAACGTCGGTCGCGTCACGCCGGATGCGGAAGGCGGCACCTTCGCGCTCGACGGTCAGGTCGGCGCCGGTGGCGTCCACCGGGAAGGGCGCGCTCCAGACGAGATCACGCAGGCCGGCCGGGGTGAACGCGGTGCCCGGCGTCACGGCGCGCCGCGCGAACTCCAGGGAGAGGACGGCGGGCAGGACGGCCTGGCCGTTGACGTGGTGGTCGGCGAGGAAGAACTCCTCCCCGGTGAGCCGGACCCGGTACGCGGAAGGCGTGAGGTCCGCTGAGGGTCGTGAGTGGTAATGAGGGTTAGAACCCGCATTACCACTCACGACAAGCCGCGGCAGACCCTCGGACGGAACGGCCGCCGGCCAGTAGCTCTGACGCTCGTACGGGTACGTCGGCGCCGGGACCACGCGGCGCGCGGCTGCCGGGAAGGCCTCGGCGACCTGGGCGATCGCCCCGCGGACGAAGGCTCCCGCCAGGTCGCGGGCCGTCGACGGGCTCACCGCGCCCGGCTGGGCGTCGGCGGGGACCTCGCCGGTGAGCACGTCGGTGGCCGTGCCGGACAGCCAGGCGCGCAGGCGGTCCGCGAGCGCCGCGGTCCCGTCGGCGACGACCGCGAGCCGGTGCGGCAGGGCGGCGCGCCCGGCGGCGAGGCTGTACGCCAGCTCCGCCGCGGCCAGGCACGTCTCACGCTCCAGGTGCGCGACGAGCCGTTCGGCCACCGATCGGAGAGCCTCCGGCGAGCGCGCGGACAGCAGGAACGCCTGCTCCCCCGGCACGTCGGCGGACGGCGTCCGCGGGTACTCCTCGAGCACGACGTGGGCGTTGGTGCCGCTCGCGCCGAAGGAACTGACCGCCGCCCGTCGCGGGCCGTGCGCAGGCGCAGGCCACGACGCCGTAGCGGTCGGGATCGTGAAAGCGCTGCCCGTCAAGGGAATCCGCGCGTTGGCCGCGTCGAAGTGCAGGGACGCCGGGATCGTCCGGTGGCGCAGGGACAGCACCGCTTTCACCACACCGGCGACGCCCGCGGCGAACTGGGTGTGCCCGATGTTCGTCTTGATCGAGCCGAGCGCGATGCTGCCCGGCGACGCGTCGGCGAACACGCGGGACAGCGCGCGGAACTCGATCGGGTCGCCCAGCTGGGTGCCGGTGCCGTGCGCCTCGACGAGCTGGACACCGTCGAGACCCGCGTGGACTTCACGCAGCAGCCGTTCCTGGGAGGCCGCGCTCGGAGCGGTGATGCCGTTGGTCGTGCCGTCCTGGTTGACGCCCGACGCGCGGACGATCGCGTGGATGTGGTCGCCGTCGCGTTCGGCGTCGGCCAGCCGCTTGAGCACGAGCGCGCCCGCGCCTTCGCCCGGGACGAACCCGTCGGCGCCGGCGTCGAAGCTGCGGCAGCGGCCCGACGGCGAGAGCATGCCGGCGCGCGTCGCCGACGCGTACAGCCGCGGTGTCGTCTGCACGAACACGCCGCCGGCGATCGCGACGTCGGCCGTGCCCGCCTTCAGGTCGCGGCACGCCAGGTCCAGTGCGACGAGCGAGCTGGAGCACGACGTGTCGACGGTGAGCGCCGGGCCGGTGAAGTCGAGCAGGTACGCGATCCGCGACGCGACGACCGAGCCCATCGTGCCCCACAGCGCCTGCGCCGGGGCCGTCCGGTCGAGGTGCTCGCCGTAGTCCCCGGCGTAGCACCCGACGTACACGCCGGTGCGGCCGCCGAGCCGCCGCTCCCCCGTGTAGCCGGCGTCTTCGAGGGCGTTCCAGCACTGTTCGAGGAAGATCCGCTGCTGCGGGTCCATCGCCGTCGCCTCGACGCCGGAGATGCCGAAGAAGGCCGGGTCGAAGTGGTCGATGTCGCGCAGGAAGCTGCCGGTGCGGCAGGTGACGTCGCCGGCGAGGGGCCAGCGCGTGACGGGCTCGACGAGGTCGGTGCCCGCGGTGAGGTGCGCCCACAGCGCCTCGGGCGTTTCCGCGTCGCCGTAGCGCGCGGCCAGGCCGACGATGGCGATCGCGTCGTCGGCCTTCGCGGAGGCAGCGGGCTTGGACACGGGCCGGGCGCCGGCCAGGAACGCGCCGAGACGGTCGGCCGTGCCGTGGTCGAACAGGTCCGTGGTGTCGAGCTCGGTGCCGAGGGTCTCGTTGAGCCGGTGCACGAGGCTGACGCCGAGGATCGAGTCGAGGCCGTAGTCGGCGAAGGGCCGGTGCCGCTCGATGTCGGCGGCCGGCATCTGCAGGATGTCCGCGAGTTCGGCCAGCAGGACGTCTTGCGCGTCGGCGTGCTCCTCGCGCGGAGGCTCGATCCCGGTGGGCTCGAACCAGAACTCCGGCCCGGCGAAGGGGTAGCCGGGCAGGTGCACCCGGGTCGACGCACTGTCCACTTCGGACCAGTCGAGGGGCGTGCCCTTGGTCCAGAACGCGGCCAGCTCGCCCCAGGCGCCGTCGGCGACCCACTTCCCGACGAGCGCGCGCACCTCGGGCTTGCGGGTCAGCGCGGCCAGGGTTTCCTTGCTCGCCTGGACCTTTCCGCGCCACCACGGTCCGTCGGCGACCTCGGACAGGTACGCGCCCAGCTGCTCGCGCCACTCCGCCGCGCTGCGCGCCACGAAGCAGAGACGCTCGTCCATGGCCTCGCGGCCGGTCTGGAGGGTCGCCGCGATGGCGGCGAGATCCGGCGTCTCCCGCGTGTCGAGCCAGGCGGCCAGGGCGGCGGCGCGGGCGCGCAGGTCGGCGTCGGTCCGCGCGGACAGCGGGAGCAGCACCGGGTGGCGCGGCGGCGTCGGCGTCGCGGCGCGCTGGTACTCGGCGACGAGCACGTGCGCGTTCGCGCCACCCGCGCCGAACGAGGAGATCCCGGCGACGCGGCGGCCGGTCGAGGGCCAGGCGCCGCCTTCGCGGGTCAGCGTGAACGGCGTCGCGGCGAAGTCGATGTCCGGGTTGGTCCGCTCGGCGTGCAGGGTGGGCGCCAGCTCGCCGTGTTCCAGCTGCAGCACCACCTTCGTCAGCCCGGCGATGCCGGCCGCCGCCTCCAGGTGGCCGATGTTGGACTTGACCGAGCCGAGCGCGCAGTCCGCCGGCGTGTCCGCGAAGGCCTGGGTCAGGCCGTCGACCTCGACGGGGTCGCCGAGGCGGGTGCCGGTGCCGTGGGCCTCGACGTAGCCGACGTCGGCCGACGTCAGCCCGGCGTTGTCGAGGGCCTCGCGGACGACGGCGGCCTGCGCACGCGGGTTCGGGACGGTGTAGCCGTTGGTACGGCCGCCGTGGTTGACGGCCGAGCCGACGATGACGGCGTGGATCGGGTCGCCGTCGGCTTCGGCCGCGGCCAGGGGCTTGAGCAGGACCGCGCCGACACCTTCGCCGGGGACGAAGCCCTCGCCGCCGTCGCCGAAGCTGCGGCAGCGGCCGTCGGCGGCGAGCATCCGCGCGCGGGACAGCTCGACGTAGGTCGACGGGTGCAGGTACAGGTTCACGCCGCCGGCGATGGCGAGCTCGCACGCGCCGTGGCGCAGCTGCTCGCAGGCCTGGTGGATCGCGGTGAGCGAGGCCGAGCACATCGTGTCGACGGGCAGGCTCGGGCCGCGCAGGTCCAGCAGGTAGGAGACGCGGTTGGCGAGGGAGGCGAACGACGTCCGCGGCGCGCGGCGGGGCCCGCTCACCGCGGGCGGGTGGTTGCGGTCGAAGCCGGTCTTGGTGACGCCGGCGAAGACGCCGACGCGGCCCTGGTGCTGGTCGGCGAGCCGTTCCCGGGTGTAGGCGGCGTCTTCGAGCGCGGACCAGACGGTTTCGAGGAAGAGCCGTTCCTGGGGGTCGATGTCGGCGGCGTCGCGCGGGGCGATGCCGAAGAAGGCCGCGTCGAAGCGGGCGAAGCCGTCGAGGAAGCCGCCCCACTTGCTGTAGCTGGCGCCCTCTTCGACGGCGCGCTGCTGGTCGGGCTGGAAGAAGCCGTCGAGGGGCCAGCGCTCGATCTCGCGCACGCTGTCGCGGCCCGCGCGGAGGTTCTGCCAGAAGGCGTCGAGCGTGGGGGCGTCCGGATAGCGGCCGCTGATCCCGATGACGGCGATGGGTTCGCCGGCGGCCGGTCGTGAGTGGTGATGAGGGTTAGAACCCGCATTACCACTCACGACAAGCCGCGGCAGAGCACCCGCCGGAACCCGCTCGCCGGTCTCGCTCGCCGGGGCGGTGGGCGCGGCGGCGGTGGGCGCGGGGGCGGTGGGCGCGGGGGCGGGGGCGGGGGCGTCGTCGAGCCAGCGGGTGCAGCCCTCCGGGTGGCGCTCCGCCAGGTGGCCGGCCAGCGCCGCGAGGGTCGGGTACTGGTACAGCAGCGTCTTCGGCAGCGCGCCGAACCACTCGGTGAAGCGGCGGTTCAACCGGGTCACCGTGAGGGAGTCGATGCCGTAGCCGTCCAGTGGCGCTTCGGCGTCCAGGCGGGTCGCGTCGAGGCGCATCGTCTCGGCGATCAGGTCCTTCAGCCGCGTGAGGACGCGGGCTCGGAGGTCGTCCTGGCCGGTCATGTGGTTCCCTTCCCCGGTGATCACGACGTGGGCGGCACCGAGCGCGAGCGCTCCGTGCAGGGCGGTGAGCGCGGCCCCGGTCTCCAGCGGTGGGCCGAAGCGTTCGGCCAGCTCGGGCAGTTCCTCCTGCGGCACGCGCATTCCGCCGTCGCGCCACAGCGGCCAGCCCAGCGAGACGCCGACGCCGGGCCCGCTGCGCTGCGCGAGGTAGGCGTCGAGGAAGCCGTTGGCGGCCGCGTAGCCGGCCTGGCCGGCGTTGCCGAGCGTCCCGGCCGCCGCGGAGAACGCCGCGAAGAAGTCCAGCGGCAGGTCGTGTGTGGCCTCGTCCAGGGAGACCAGGCCCGCGACCTTCGGCGCCAGCACCGCCTGGAAGTCCTGGTAGGAGCCCTGGATCAGGTAGCCGTCACGCAGCACGCCCGCCGCGTGGAGGACGCCGTCGAGCCGCCCGTACGTCCGCACGACCTCCTCGACCAGCGCGCGCACCGCGGCCGCGTCCGTGACGTCCACCTCGCGGTACTCCCCCGGCCCGGCCGGCGACCGTCCACATCGGACCAGCGTGGCGTCCGGCGGGAGGTCCGCGGCGAGCAGCCGGCCGATGCCGCCCGCGCCGCCGGTCATCAGGTAGACCCCACCGGGCTTCCAGGCGCGTCCGGTACCCGGCGCGGCGGACTCCCAGTCCGCGACGAAGCGGCCCTCGGCGGTGAACCGCACGTGCTCCCCCGGGCCGGAAAGCGCGGCATCGAGGTCCGCCGGCTCGCCGGTGAACTCGACCAGCTGCACCCGCAGCGCCGGCTCCTCCTGGGCGGCGGTGCGCAGCAGCCCGATCAGGCCCGGGAACACCGACCCCGCGCGGCAGGCGACCTGGACGACGCACGGTCGTCCGTCCCCTGTGGACAGCAGCCGTTTCAGCTCGCCGAACAGCCGGATCGACGCCCGCTCGTACGCGGTCGCGGCGTCGTCACCGCCGGTCTCCACCGCGGCGATCGACACGCCCGGCAGCCGACCGGGCAGGTCGCACGTCATGACGAGCCGTCGCGCGCCGGCGGGCAGCGTGGTCGGGCCGGCCGGTTCGCGGCGCCAGGTGGGCACGCGCAGGGTCATGAGGTCGCTCCCGTCACGAGACGCGGGGTATCGAGCACATCGGGGCTCTCCTGGTCGGCCAGCACGGCTTCCAGCAACGCGGCGCGCGCGTCGACGTCGAAAGCGGCGGGCGGCGCGGCCGCCTCGGGCACCCAATAGCGCTCACGCGCGAACGGGTAGGTCGGCAGCCGCAGGATCCGGCGTCCGGCCGGGTGCAGGTCCTCCCAGACGACCGTCCGGCCTTCGCACCACAACGCGGTGACGCGGTCGAGGCCGGCGCCCGTGACCTCCGGGTCCGCCGTGCGGTCCCGGCGCACCGCGGCCCCACGCGCCCGGCGCAGGGTGCCGGTGTGCGGCCCGGGCCGTCCGGCGAGGAACGCGTCGAACCCGGCGACGACCTCTTCGACGCTCGAGGCGGCGAAGCCCAGCCGGTGTTCCATCTCCTCCCGGCCCACCTGCAGCGTGAAGGCCAGGTCCGCCAGGGAGAGGTCGTGGCTGACCACGAAGTCGCGCAGGGCACTCACGCGCTCCCGCAACCGGTCGGCGTCCCGGGCGGACACCACGATCGCCTGGGGACCGGACTCCGGAGCCGGCTGCGGGCGCGAAGGCGGTTCCTCCACGACGACGTGCGCGTTGACGCCGCCGAAGCCGAAGCTGCTGACCCCGGCGCGCAGCGGCAGCTCGTGGCCGGCGCCGTCGGTCACCGGTTCCCAGCGGCGCAGCTCGCGCACCACCTCGAAGCCGTCGGGCGCGAGGTGCGGGTTCAGCTCGGCGCAGTGCAGCACGGGCAGCAGCTCGCGGTGCCGCATCTGCTGAAGCACCTTCAGCAGGCCCGCCAGGCCGGCCGCCGCTTCCGCGTGGCCCATGTTCGCCTTCACCGAGCCCAGGGCGCGGGTCCGGCCGGGCGAGGCCCCGAGGTTCCGGTAGGCCCGGGTGAGGGCGTCGACCTCGACGGGGTCGCCCAGCGCGGTGCCGGTGCCGTGCGCCTCGACGTAACCGACGCTGTCGGGGTCGACGCCCCGCATCGCCGCCTGGACGACCGCGGCCTGCGCGGCGGCGTTCGGCGCCGTGAGCGACGCGGCACGGCCGCCGTGGTTCTCCGCGCTGCCGAGGAGCACGCCGTGGACGACGTCGCCGTCGCGCAGCGCGGCGGACAGCGGCTTCAGCAGGACCGCCGCGGCGGCTTCCGAACGGACGTAACCGTCGGCGCCGGCCGAGAAGGTCTTGCAGCGGCCGTCGGGGCTGAGCATCCCGGCGGTCTGCGTCGCGGCGAACGTGTCCACGCTCAGCAGGAGGTTCACGCCACCCGCGATGGCCATCTCGCAGCGTCCGGACCGCAGGCTCTCCACCGCGCGGTGCACGGCGACGAGCGAGCTGGAGCAGGCGGTGTCGATCGGCTCGCTCGGGCCGTGGACGTCGAGCAGGAACGAGACGCGGTTGGCGAGCACGGCGTGCGAGTTGCCGGTGGCGGTGTAACCCTCGGGCGCGACGCCGCCGGCGTTGAGCAGGTGGTGGTAGTCGTGGCCGGAGACGCCGAGGAAGACGCCGGTGTCGCCGGGCAGCCGGACCGGCGGGTAGCCGCCGTCTTCGAGAGCGGTCCAGACGGTTTCCAGTGCGAGGCGCTGCTGCGGGTCCATCAGCTCGGCTTCCAGCCGTGAGACGGCGAAGAAGTCCGCGTCGAACCGGTCGACGCCGTCGAGGAGGCCGGCGAACTTCGGGAAGTCCGCGTTGGCGACGACTTCGGCGTAGCGGTCGTCGAAGCGGTCGCCCGGGTAGTGCGAGACCAGGTCGGTGCCGGCACGCAGCCGCTCCCAGAAGGTGTCGGGGTCGTCGGCGCCGGGGAAACGGCCGGCGACCCCGATGATCGCCACGCCGTCGCCGGGCTCGGGTGCGATCGGCGAGGCGGCCGGCGCGGGTGCCGCTGTCGTGGCGGGGGCGGCGGCCGTGAACACCGCCGGTTCCTCGACCTGCTCGGCCAGCGCCTCGACGAGACCGCGGATGTTGGGGAACTCGAAGAACACCGACGGGCGCAGGTCGATCCCGAGCCGGCCGCCCAGCTCGGTGGCCAGCGCGGCGAGCGTGATCGACTCGAAGCCGAACGCCGGGAAGTGCGTGTCGAGGTCGATCTCGGCCGGGTCCGCCTTGAGCAGCTCGGCGACGGTCTGGCGGACCGTGCCGGTCAGGCCCGTCCGGCCGGCGACCGGGGCGTCCGCGCCGGTGCCGAAGTCGGCGCCGCTGAGGCGGCCCAGTACGCGGCCGTCCTCGTCGAGCAGGCGGACGTCGAAGACGGCGTCCCCGGTGCGCTCCAGCAGCACCGCGCGGGTGCGGTCGAGGTTCCGGCCGGTCAGCGAGCCGAGGCGCCGGATGGTGACGTCGGCGTCGGCGGACAGGTGCTGCACGCCCTGGACGAGCCCGGCGAACACCCAGGCCGGGACGCGGACCCGCCGCTTCCCCGGGTCCTGGCAGGTCGCGGGCTCGGCGACGCGCACCAGCAGCCGGCCGTCGATCTCGGCGACCCCCTCGACCGCCTTCGCGTACGGCCGGGGATCGACACCGAGTTCGGCGAGCCGCGCGTAGAAGGCGTCCTGGTCAAGCGAAAGAGGCGCGGTCACCGGGGCCTCGTCCTCGGGTTCCGGGGCGGGGACGAGGTCGGCGCCGAACACCGACACCCCGGCCGAAGTGCGCAGTTCCACGCGGTGTCCGGTGCCCAGCCGCCAGTCGAGCTGCTCCTCGGCCGACGGCGCGGGCAGCTCGCCCCAGCGTGCGTCACGGACGGCCCACTCGCCGTCGAGACCGGCCACCTCGGCGAAGGCGAGCACGCCGTCCAGCAGCGCGACGGTGGCGTACCGGCGGTCGCGCCGGACCGAGTACGTGTAGTCGAGGAGTTCGTCGCCGCGCAGCGCGAGCCGGTAGCGGATGCCGCTCAGGTCGGACCGGTTCACCCCGACCCACGGGTGCTCCCGCCGCGCGAAGGCGAGCGGGTTCAGGACGCTCGGCGCGTCGTCGAAGGCCGGGTACCAGCAGCGCACCTTGTCGAACGGGTACGCGGGCAGCGACAGCTTGGCCGGACGCGCGAGCCAGAGGACGTCCCAGTCGACGTCCGCGCCGGCGGCCCAGGCTTCGGCCAGCACCGGCAGGTCGGCGTCGGCGAGCGCGCGCGTCACGACGTCCGGGTCCGGGGTCTCGGACACGCCCATCGTGCTGGGGGTGAACCGGACGCCCGCCGGCGCGGTGCCGCTCCAGTCCACTTCGGACAGTTCGGCGAGGCGCGTCTCCGCGTCCTCGGCGACGAACGCGAGGCGGCACGGCAGCTCGTTCTTGCCCGTCTGCAGGGTGAACGCGAGCGCGTCCAGGCCGGGGCGCTCGGCGCGGACGTAGGCGTGCGCGTCGCGGAGCACCCGCCCCAAGGCCTGCGGAGTGGTCGCGGAGAACACCAGCAGCCGCGGCCGGCCCGTGTCCGGCACCGTGGCCACGCCGTCGTGCTCCTCGACGACGAGGTGCACGTTCGCGCCGCCGGCGCCGATCGACGTGACGCCCGCGCGGCGCGGCACCGGCTGTCCGTTCAGGACCGGGCGCGGCCACTCCGCGCGCTCACGCTGGACGACGAACGGCGTGTCGGCGAAGTCGATCGCCGGGCTGAGCGTCTCCGAGTGCAGCGACTCGACGATCGTGCGGTGCTTCAGCTGCAGCAGCACCTTCGTCAGACCGGCGATCCCCGAGCCGGACAGCAGGTGCGCGACGTTCGACTTGACCGAGCCCAGCGCGCAGAACCCGCGGTCGGCGGTGTCGCGGCGGAACGCGCTCGTCGCGCCGCGGATCTCGATCGGATCGCCCAGCGACGTCGCCGAGCCGTGGCCTTCGAGGTAGCTGATCGTGCGGGCGTCGACACCCGCGTCGTCCAGGGCCTTCTCGATGGCGCGACCCTGCTGGGCCGGGCTGGGCACGGTGAAGCCGTTGCGCACGCCCGCGTTGGTCATGCCGCTGCCGCGGATGACGCCGTAGACGTGGTCGCCGTCGGTGACCGCGGCCGAGAGCGGCTTGAGGACGACCATCCCGACGCCTTCGCCGAGGACGGTGCCGTCGGTGCCGATGCCGTAGCTGCGCAGGAGGTCGGCGGACTTGCTGGTGAAGTGCGCCTGCGACGTCGCGATCAGGTCGTAGGGATGCAGCATCAGGTTGACGCCGCCGACGACGGCCATCCGGCAGTCGCCCGCGCGCAGCATCCGCACGGCCTGGTGCACGCAGGTCGACGACGACGCGCACATCGTGTCGAGGAACATCGACGGGCCGGTGAAGCCGTAGAAGTAGGACAGCATGTTGGCGAAGACGCCGAGCTCGCTGCCGCTGGTGGTGGTGCCCCGGGTGAGCAGGTTTTCGAAGCCGTAGAGCGAGTAGCTGTTGTTCATCGAGCCGACGAGCACGCCGACGTCACCCTCGTAGCGGCGCTGGATCGTCTCGCGGGAGTAGCCGGCGTCCTCCAGCGCGGTGACGCCCGACTGCAGCAGCAGCCGGACTTCCGGGGACAGCAGTTCGGCTTGCCGCTGGGAGATCGAGAAGTAACGGGGGTCGAAGGCGTCGATGTCCCGCAGGAACGTCCCGGCCTTCACGACGGTCTTGCCGGGGACGTCGCGCTCGTCGAAGTAGAGGTCACTGTGGCGCCAGCGGTCGGCCGGGACGGGTTCGAAGCTGTGCCGTCCTTCGCTGAGCAGGTCCCAGAACTCGGCCAGGGTGTCGGCGCCCGGGTAGCGACCGGCCATGCCGATCACCGCGATGTCGTGGGTGTCTTCGCGGGGTCGTTCGACGACGCGCGCGAGCGCCGGTGCCTCGGACTTCTCGACGACCGCCGGGGTCTCCGGCTCCGGGGTCTCCGGCTCCGGGCTGCCGAACATTTCCTGGAGGCGGTCGCGGTGCTCGTCGATCAGGTAGCCGGCGACGCCGCGGAGGTCGACGTACTCGAAGAAGAGCGTCTTGGGCAGCGAGCCGAAGTCGTCTTCGAGGCGGCTGGTGACGTCGACGACGATGAGCGAGTCGATGCCGTAGCGCTCCAGCTTCTGGTCGGCCCGGATGTGGTCCGGTTCTCGGCCGGTCAGCTCGGCGAAGAGCCGGCGGAGGTGGTCCTCGGTCTTCGCGGTCAGGGTGCGGTCGTCCACCTTCGACGTCGTCGCCGGCTTGGTGACGGGCATGTCGCGGGTCAGGCCCGCGTACCGGCGGAGCTTGCCGGCTTCGCCGTGGAGGACGGCGCGCTGCGGCGGGGCGTCGACCTGCAGTGCGCGCTCCAGCGCGGCCAGCCCGGCGGCGGTCGGCAGCGGGACGGTGCCGGTCGTCTTCCGCAGGTACGCCTCGGTCGCTTTGTCGACGCTCATGCCGCCCTCGGCCCACAACGGCCAGTCGACGACGCGGACCGCGTAGCCGTCGGCTCGGGCGGCGAAGGCGTCGAGGAAGGCGTTCGCCGCGCCGTAGGCCGTCTGGGCCGCGCTGCCGAAGGCGCCGGCGACCGAGCCGAAGAGAGTCAGGAAGCCGACACCGTGCTCGCGGCAGACGGCGTCGAGGTGCGCGGTCCCGGCGAGCTTGGGCGCGAGCACCGGCGCGGTGGCTTCGAGTGGCGTGGCGACGAGGTAGCCGTCGGCGAGGACGCCGGCGGCGTGGAAGACGCCGTCGATCCGGCCGTGCCGGTCGTTGATCGCCGCGGCGGCCCGGCGCACGTCGGCGGCGTCGGTGACGTCGACCTGGTGGTAGCCGCGCAGTTCGGGCCGCGCGCGGCGGCCGCTGAGCACGACGGTCGCGTTGTAGCGTTCGCGCAGGTGATCGGCGAGCAGTGTCCCGACGCCGCCCGCGCCGCCGGTGATCCAGTAGACGCCTTGCTCGCGCAGCAGCGATTCGCCGTCGGTGGCGGCCAGTTCGACGGTTTCCCGCACCAGCCGCCGGCCGGCGCGGTCGTAAGCGACCTCGATGTCGGGAGTCGCGGCCTCGGTGCGGACGATCGTTTCGAACCGCGCGGCGTCGGCGGGCCCGTCGACGAGCACGAGCTTGCCGCGGACGGCGGGGTTCTCCTTGTGCAGTGACTTCAAGACCGCACCGAGCGGGGCGTACACGGGATCATCGGGCGAGCCGGGCGCGACGACGAGCACGGTCCGGGTGGCGCTGCCGGGCCGGTCCAAGAGGTCGCGGAGGTGCTGGTAGCAGGAGTCGAACGCGGCTTGCGCGGCCTCGGCGGCGGTTTGCGCGCCAGTGCGGGACGACGTGGCACCGGTCAGCGGGAGGATCTCCGCGTCCAGGCGCTGCGCCGTTTCGGGGCTGTCGGTGAGCAGTGCGTTGAGCACCACGAGCGGCCCAGTCCGGCCGGTCTCGACCGCCTGCGCGGGGTGCCACGCCTGGCGCACCTCGATGAGGTCGCCTTCGGCGGCCGGAGCGACCGAATGAGCCGGAGTGGCGGGGGCCGTCGAGGCGGCCAGGGAGCGGGGCGTGTAGCCGCGGAGGCGGGCGCACAACACGCCGTCCTCGCCGTACAGGTCGACGTCCACTTTGGACTCCGTGCCGCGCAGGACCGCTTGCGTGACGCGGCCGACCGGACCGAGCAGCGTCAGCTCCGTCAGCGCGAACGGCACGCTGGCCGCCACCGGGGTGCGCCAGTCCGAAGACCCCAGCGCCAGGACCGCCTGCAGGGCGCTGTCCAGCACCACGGGGTGCAGCAGCCAGCCCGGCGCCGCCTGGGCCGGTACCCGGATCCGGGCCAGAACGCCATCGGCACCACGGGACACCGACTCGAGGCCGCGCAGTGCCGGGCCGTGCTCGACGCCGCTCGCGCGCAACGCCGAGTAACCGCCGTCGACGGCCAGGTCCGCGGGGAACCGGGCGGCCAGGTCACCGGCAGCAGAGCCGCCGGGGGTCCCCGGGACGAGGCGGCCGGAGACGTACCGCTCCCCCGCCTCGTCGAGCACCGCGAAGTCGAAGCCGTCGCCGGCGGGCACCAGCCGCAGCCGGACGTCCAGGCGAGGACCCGGCACCGTCAGCGGACGGATCCAGCCCACGTTGCGCACGCTGGGGACCTCGACCGGCGAAGCGGCCAGGACCAGCCCGAGGACGGCCACGCCCGGCACCACCGGAACCCCGTTGACCACGTGGTCGCGGATGACGTCCTGCCCGGCGTGGAACGTCAGCGGGTACGTCCACCCGCCGTCCTCCTCGACGCCTTCGCCCAGCGACGGGTGGCCCGCTTCCAGCGGGCGGAACCAGAACGGCGTGCGCGCGAAGGCGTAGCCCGGCAGGTGCACCCGGCGGCCGGTCGCGGGCCACGCCGACCAGTCGACCGGCAGGCCGTGCGCCCAGGCGCGGGCGAACTTCTCCAGCCGGCCCTGCGCGAGCCAGGCGGCCGCCAGCTCGGTCACGTCGGCCTCGTCGAGGCCGCCGGTCAGCTCGGCGGCGGAACCACCGGCCACGCAGTCGTCCGGCGACGAACCCGCCGCGACGCTCTCCAGCTGCCCCGCCCAGGTTTCGAGGTCGCGGGCGCGGAACACCACACGCGCGGGCATCGGCACCCGGCCGTGCCGGAGGGTGTGGGCGATGTCGGCGACCGCTATGACGTCACCCGACGCCAGCCGGGTCCGGGCCCACACCGCGAGTCCGGCGCACGTCTCGCGCAGCCGCTCGTCGTCCATCGCCGACACCGGCAGCCATTCGTCCTCTTCGGACGGTCCGGACGGCTCGACCGGGGACGGCGACTCCAGCAGCGCGTGGGCGTTCGTCCCGGCGAAGCCGAACGAACTGACCCCGGCCCGCAACGGCGAGCCGTCGGGCGCTGTCCACTCCGACAGCTCGTCGACGACGCGGAACGGGCTGCCCGTCAGCGTGATCAGCGGGTTCAGCCGTTCGAAGCCGACCGTCGCGGGCAGGGCCCGGTGCCGCATCGCGGCGATCACCTTGAGGATCCCGGCGACGCCCGCGGCGCCTTCGAGGTGCCCGATGTTCGTCTTGACCGAGCCGATGCCGCAGTGCTGGCCGGAACTCGTGTCGCCCAGTTCCGCAAACGCTTTCTTCAGGCCGCGTACCTCGATCGGGTCACCGACGGGCGTGCCCGTGCCGTGCGCCTCGACGTAGCTCACCGACGCCGGCTCGATCCCGGCACGGCGGTAGGTGTCGGCGATCAGCCGCGCCTGCGCGTCCGGGTTGGTCACCGTCAGCGAGCTGGTCCGGCCGCCGTGGTTGGTCCCGACGCCCTTGATGATCGCGTGCACGGCGTCGCCGTCGCGAAGCGCGTCCTCGGCGCGCTTCAGCAGCAGGACGCCGCCGCCCTCGCCGCGCACGTAGCCGTTCGCGCCGGCGTCGAACGCCTTGGCGCGGCCGGCCGGGGAGAGCATGCCCGCCTTGCTGAACGCGATGAAGTGCCGCGGCGACCAGATCAGGTTGACGCCGCCGGCGAGCGCCTGGTCGCAGTCGCCCGACGTCAGCGCCTGCACCGCCTGCTGCACCGACACCAGGGAGCTCGCGCAGGCGGTGTCGTTGACGACGCTCGGGCCGCGGAAGTCGAAGTGGTGCGAGACGCGGTTGGCGATCACCGCGTACGCCGCGCCGGTCGGGTAGTACGCGTCGATCGTGTCGAGCTCCTGCTCGATCAGCTCGGCGTAGTCCCAGTGGCACACGCCCATGAAGACACCGGTGCGCGAGCCGGCGAGCCGGTCGGCGCGGTAGCCGGCGTCCTCGACGGCGTGCCAGCTCAGCTCCAGCGCCATCCGCTGCTGGGGGTCCATCAGCCGGGCCTCGCGCGGGGACACCTGGAAGAAGTCGGCGTCGAAGCACTCGGCGTCGGTGATGAACCCGCCCCAGACGCTGCTGGTCTTGTCGCCGTCGCGGCGCGGGTCGCCCGCGTGGTCGGCGGCGCGCCAGCGCTGCTCGGGCACCTCGCTGATCAGCGAGCGCCCTTCCGCGAGGTTCGCCCAGAACTCGTCGCTCGTGCGGGCGCCCGGCAGCCGCAACGCCTGGCCGACGACGGCGATGTCGTGGGAACCAACGGAACTGTGTGCCATGGGAATCCTCGTCTTCCGTGCCGGTCAGGCCGGCAGAACGCTGGTACGGCGGTCGACCACGCGCAGTCCGGCGCGCAGCGGCCCGCGATCCAGGGCCTGCCCGCGGACGAACCAGTGGTGCAGCCAGAACAGCGACGCCAGCAGGGTGAACGCCTGGTTCTCCTTGGTGCCGATGCGTTCGGCGGGGCCGTCGAAGACCCGGTCGACGAGCGCGCGGGCGAACCGCGTGTCGAGGACGCCGATCGCGTCGAGCGTGGCCTGGTCGGTCAGGGTGTCGCGGTAGTCCGGCCACGCGCGCACGAAGGCGGCGCTGTCCGTGGCGCGGTAGGGGAACTTGCCCTTGGCGACGACCCGTTCCGGCAGCACGTCGGCGTAGGCCCGCTTGAGGAGGTACTTCTCGTCGAACGGGTCGCCGAAGCGGTGGTTGACCGACGCGGCCAGCCGCACGACCGCCGGGTCGAGGAACGGGCAGCGGTTCTCGACGCCGTGCCCGAGCGTCATCCGGTCGCCCTGGGTGGAGAGCAGGTAACCGGCCAGCAGTGTGCGGAACTCCAGCCACTGCGCCTTCTGCACCGCGCCGAGATCCGCGTAGCCCGGCTCGTCGGCGACCAGCCGCTGGGCCGCGTCGAACGGCGCGCCCGCGTCACGCAGCAGACGGGCGGCGAAGCGGCCGTTCTGGAAGCGCATCTGGTGGGAGAACAGCCCGGGCAGGTGCTCCTCGGTGAACTGCCGGTACAGGCCCAGCATCCGCTTCGGCGCGCCCTCGCCGGAAAAGTGCGGCAGGTACGGGTAGATCCGCGCGATCCGGTCGAGCCGGGTCCGCTCGTCGAGGTCGTGCCACGCGTCCAGCAGCAGCGCGTCCTTGAAGATGCCGTAGCCGAGGAACGCCTCGTCCGCGCCCTCGCCGCTGAGCACCACCTTGATCCCGGCCGCCTTCACCTGCTCGGCGAGCAGGTACATCGGGACGAACGCGGTGCGGAACGCGGGCACCTCGGCGTGCTTCACCGCGGCCGGGAACGCCTGGACGACGTCCTGGTCGCGGACGCGCACGGCGTGGTGGCGGGTGCCCAGCTCGCCGGTGACGGCGGCCTGCTCGGCGGACTCGTCGACGACGGCGTCCTCGAACTCCAGGGAGAACGTGCGCAGCGGCGCGGCCTGCCGGCCCGCGGCGAGGTGCGCGATGATCGAGGAGTCGAGCCCGCCCGAGACGTAGACGCCGACCTCGACGTCGCTGCGCAGCCGGACGTCGACGGCGGCCGCCAGCTCGGCGCGGACCCGCTCGATCGCGTCGTCTTCCGACTCCGGCGCCGGGCCGGGCTCCAGATCGAGGGTGGCCCAGCGGCCGCGTTCGACGTCGTCGCCGCGCAGGCACAGGTACTCCCCCATCGGCACCTGCTCGATGTCGCGGTAGCCGCTCTGCGCGGGCAGCGGCGTCCAGGTGGCGAAGATCGACGCCAGGTGCTCGGGGTCGAAGGAGAACCGGAAGCCGGGGTAGGCCAGGAAGGCCTTCATCTCGGAGGCGAACAGCCACGCGCCGTCGTGACGCGCCACGAACAGCGGGCGCTTGCCGTACCGGTCGCGGACCAGCGTGAGCTCGTCGGCCAGGGAGTCGTAGACGGCGAACGCGAAGGCGCCGTTGAAGCGCGACAGGCAGTCGCGACCCCACGTGAGCCAGGCCTGCAGCACGACCTCGGTGTCGGAGTCGGTGCGGAACCGCGCGCCGAGCCGCTGCAGCTCGCGGCGGAGTTCGCGGTAGTTGTAGAGCTCGCCGTTG
Organism: Amycolatopsis sp. NBC_01307; assembly: GCF_035975215.1. Lineage (NCBI taxonomy): Bacteria > Bacillati > Actinomycetota > Actinomycetes > Pseudonocardiales > Pseudonocardiaceae > Amycolatopsis > Amycolatopsis sp. NBC_01307. The sequence goes on from NZ_CP108403.1 coordinate 4,777,093, forward strand.
TAGCAGAGCCACCAGCGGCCGTCGGCGCTGCCGACGGGCTGGGAGCCGCTCGCGAGGTCGATGATGCTGAGCCGGACCGTGCCCATCACGAGCTTGTCGTCGAGGTAGCAGCCGGCCTCGTCCGGGCCGCGGTGCTCGATCTGACGCAGCAGGCCCGCGATCAGGTCCCGGTCGTCCCCGGGCGGACGCCCACTGCCGTAGACGCCGGCGATTCCGCACATGCCGGTTACCGGCCGTCCGCGCTCGGGACGGCGCTCGCCTCGACGAACTCGACGATCGCGCGCAGCGACACGAGCACCGAGTCGAGCATGTCCTCGCCCAGTTCGACGCCGTAGCGCTCGTGGACGTGGTTCATCAGCGAGATGTAGCCGAACGAGTCGAGCACCCCGGCCTTGAAGAGATCGGTGTCCCCGGTGATCTCGTCGCCGAACCGGAACAGCGCCTCGTCCTCCAGGTAGCTCTGCAGCTCGGCGGTCAACGTCGCGTCAGGCATGGGGTGCTCCCTCGATCAGTCCGGCCAGTCCGGCCCAGTGCTCGCGGATGAAGAAGTGGTCGCCGGGCAGCCGGTGGCGCTCCAGCGGCTCGGTGGTTTCGCGCTGCCACGCGCTGATCTCGGCGTCGCTGAACGGCTCGCGGTCGCCGGTGACCACGGTGATCGGCACGTCCAGCGGCGGCTCGTCGTCGTGGACGTACCGGCCGAGGACGGTGAAGTCCGCGCGCAGCACGCGCTCGTAGTGCGCCATCAGGTCCTCGAACTGCCGCAGCTGCGCCGGGACGCCGCCCAGCTGGTCGAGGTGCGCCCAGAACGCGTCGCCGGTGAGGCGCCAGGTGTCCCGCTCGCGGCTCGGCACGGCCGGCCCGCATTCGCCGGAGACGACGAGGCGCACCGGCGCGGGCAGGCCTTCGGCCCGCAGCCGGCGGCAGAGCCGGAACGCCAGCCGCGCGCCGAGGCTGTGGCCGTAGATCGCGTACGGCTCGCCGACGTGGTCCCGCAGCTGGTCCATCAGGTCGGCGACGACGGCGCCGGCGTCGGCCAGCAGAGGCTGCGCCACCCGCCGGCCGCGGCCCGGCCGTTCGAGCGCCACGACGTCCAGGTCGCGGGTGTGCTCGGCCAGGGCGCGGTAGGCGTTTTCGTCGCCCCCGGCGTAGGCCACGGTGAACACGCGGCGCGGTTTCTCCGGCGCTGCCACGGGTGTGTCGATCTGCCGGACCATCCGGGTCAGCACTCCTTCCCCGCCGATTTCGCGGAAGTTCTCCGCCGGGCGCCGGCGCAGCACCGCGCGGACGCTGTCGGCCCAGCGCACGGTCCCGGCGATCTGGTCGCCGAGCGTCCGGGCGATGTCGCCGTCGCGGTACGGGCGCGCGGTCACGTTGGCGATCACGGTCCCGGTCAGCGGCGCGAACCGGAACCCGCGCAGGAAGGCGGCGAACTCGTCCCGCGCGGCGCGCATGTACCGCGAGTGGAAGGCGGCCGAGACGCGCAGCGCGGCGACCCTGATGCCCCTCCCCGAAAGCGTTTCGCGCGCCCGGTCGATGTCCGCCGCCGGTCCGGACAGAACGTTCTGCGCCGGGGTGTTGCGATTCGCCACGTCCAAAGTGGACAGTTTTTGCTCGGCGAGGAGCGCGGCGAGTTCCGCTTCGGACGGCCCGACGACGGCCAGCATCGCGCCGTCGCGTTCGGTGGCCATCAGCGCCGCCCGCTGGGCGACGAGCTTCAGGCCCGTCTCGAAGTCGAACGCGCCCGCGGCGAGCAGCGCGTTGTACTCGCCGAGGCTGTGCCCGAGCAGGACGTCGGCCGCCGGTTCGCCGCGGTCGAGACCGTCCCAATAGGACAGAGCGTTGACGACGTAGAGCGCGGGCTGGGTGTAGCGGGTGTCGTCGAGGCGGCCGTCGGGGTCTTCGAGGCACAGCCGGGTGATGTCGTAACCGAGGACGTCGCCGGCGAGGGCGACGTGCTCGGGGTAGCGGTCGAACAGGCCCGCTCCCATCCCCTTGGCCTGGGTTCCCTGGCCGGGGAAGAGCGCGACGCTCGTGCGGTGGGCGACCGGCATGACTCCTCCGGATCTCTTCAGGACAGCGGGTTTCCCCAGGTGTCGAGGAACGCGACCGACTCCAAGGGCTGACGGGCCGGGCGCCGGAAGTCCGTCGTGGTCGTGTACGCGACGGGCAGCAGGCCGACCTGGGCGACGTCCGCCGGCAGGCCGAGGATCTCCGCGGCTTCGGCTTCGCGCCGCAGGTGCAACGTCGTCAGCACGGTGCCGAGGCCGCGTGATCGCAGCGCGAGCTGGAAGCTCCACACCGCGGGGTAGATGCCGCCGTAGAACGACGTCGCCTCGACGTGCCCCGACGGCCGCGGCCCCTGCACGCACGGCACGACGAACACCGGGACGCGGTCGATCACGTCGATCAGGTGCTGCACCGAGCCGACCATCCGGCGCACGGCCGGCACCGCGGCCGCCGCGCCGAGCTGGGCGCGGACCCCGGCCAGGTACTCGCGGCCGACGTCGCGGAACAGCCCGCCCAGCCGCGCGCGCCGGCCGGCGTCCCGGACGACCAGCCAGCGCCAGGACTGCTGGTTGCCCGGCGACGGCGCGTAGGTGCTCAGCCGCAGGCAGGTCGCCAGCACGTGCGGCTCGACCGGGCGGTCGAGGTCGAGCTTGCGGCGGACCGCGCGGGTGGTGCTCAGGACGTGGTCGACGCTCGCGGTGTCGACGGTCGCGGTGGTCATCGGCCCTCCAGCGCGGGGGTGCGGGTCTGGCCGGTCAGCACGATCTGGTGCAGCCGGCGCAGCTCGTCCGACGGGTCGAGGCCGAGCTCCTCGTTCAGCACGCGGCAGGTGTGCCGGTACGCGCTGAGCGCGTCGGCGCGGCGGCCGGCCCGGTTGAGCGCGGAGACGAGCTGGTGGTGGAAGCGCTCGCGCAGCGGGTAGCGGCGGATCAGGGCCTGCAGCTCCGGGATCACCTCGGGCAGGTGCTCCTGCTCGAGGTCGGCCTGGACGCGCAGCTCCAGCGCGGCTTCGCGCAGGCCCTCCAGCCGGACGGCCTCGGCGTCCAGCGACGGACCCTGCCGCACGTCGGCGAGCGCGGCGCCGTGCCACATGGCGAGGGCCTCCTCCATCTTGCGGGAGGCTTCGGCGGCGTGGCCGGCGTCCAGCACCACGCGGCCCTCCCGCACGACCTGCTCGAAACGGCGGGCGTCGATGGCGTCCGGGTCGACCGACAGCAGGTAGCCGTTGGTGACCGTGGCGAGGACCTTGGTGCCGCAGCCGACGTGCTCGGCCAGCTGCTTGCGCAGGTGGTAGACGTAGGTCTGGATGGTCCCCACGGCCGACTTCGGCGGCCGCTGCGGCCAGAGCTCGTGGATGATGCGGTCGATGCCGACGGCGCTCGGGCTCTCGAGCGCCAGCAGGGCGAGGACCTGCCTGATCTTGGTGGACGTCGTGCGGACCTCCCCGCGCGGGCTTTCCACGCGCAGGGGTCCGAGCAAGCTGAGTTCCAGCATGGGAATCTCCTCGGTCTCCTCGGCCGGGCTACCGGCGCTGAACGGGGCGGCGGGGTGCTCGTCCCGAGCTCCACATGCCCGGCGGCCGGTAGACGCGGTCGTCGGGTCCCCAGGCCGCGGCGGCCCGTGCCGGGAACGGGGGCGGTTCCCGGCGCAGCGACGTGATCACCGCGAGCAGCGCCGCCAGCTCCGCGTCGTCGGGCGCGCCCCGCGTGATCACCACCGGCGGGGTCACGTCGGCGGGTTCCCGTGCTTGCGCTGCGGCAGCTGCGCGTGTTTCGAGCGCAGCGTCCCCAGCGCGTCGATCAGGATCCGCCGGGTGTCGGCCGGGTCGATCACGTCGTCGACGAGCCCGCGCTCGGCCGCGTAGTAGCCGTGCATCAGGTTCGTCCGGTACTCCTCGATCAGCTTCGCCCGCACCGCGTCCGGGTCCAGCGCCGCGTTGATCTCCTTGCGGAACACCACGTTCGCCGCGCCCTCGGCGCCCATCACCGCGATTTCGTTGGTGGGCCAGGCGAAGGACAGGTCACAGCCGATCGAGCGGGAGTCCATCACGATGTAGGCCCCGCCGTACGCCTTGCGCAGGACGACCTGGACGCGGGGCACCGAGGCGTTGCAGTAGGCGTAGAGCAGCTTCGCGCCGTGCCGGATGATGCCGCCGTGCTCCTGGTCACTGCCGGGCAGGAACCCCGGGACGTCGACCAGGGTGACGAGCGGGATGCTGAAGGCGTCGCACATCTGCACGAACCGCGCGGCCTTCTCCGACGCCGGGATGTCCAGCACGCCGGCCAGCACGGCGGGCTGGTTGGCGACGACGCCGACCACGTGCCCGTCCAGCCGGGCCAGCCCGCAGATGACGTTGCGCGCCCAGGACGCGTGCACCTCGAACAGCTCGCCGTCGTCCACGACCTCTTCGACGACCGCGCGCATGTCGTAGGCCTGCGCGACGTCGGCGGGCACGAGGTCCAGCAGCCGCTCACAGCGCCGGTCCGGCGCGTCGGACGGCTCGACCGACGGAGCCAGCTCGCGGTTGTTGGCCGGCAGCAGCGAGATCAGGTACCGGACGTCTTCGAGGCACTCTTCCTCGGTGTCGTGGACGAACCCGCTCGCGCCGGACACGGTCGCGTGCACCGCGGCCCCGCCGAGCTGCTCGTGGGTGATCTCCTCGCCGGTCACCGAGCGGACGACGTCCGGGCCGGTGATGTACATCTGCGCGATGCCGCGCACCATGAACACGAAGTCCGTCAACGCCGGCGAGTAGGTCGCGCCGCCGGCGCACGGGCCGAGCATCACGCTGATCTGCGGGATCACCCCGGAGAACCGGACGTTGCGCTCGAAGATCCCGCCGTACCCGGCCAGCGCCGTGACGCCTTCCTGGATGCGGGCGCCGGCGCCGTCGGACAACGAGACCAGCGGGGCGCCCGCCGCACCGGCCATGTCCATCAGCTTCTGGATCTTCGCCGCGTGCGCCTCCCCCAGCGAGCCGCCGAAGATCCGGAAGTCGTGGGCGTAGGCGAAGACCGTGCGGCCGAAGACCGTCCCCCAGCCGGTGACGACGCCGTCGGTCGCGGGACGGCGGTGCTCGAGCCCGAACCCGGACGAGCGGTGGTGCCGGAAGCGCTCGATCTCGTGGAACGAACCGGCGTCGAACAGCAGCGCCAGCCGGTCCCGCACGGTCAGCTTGCCCTTGGCGCGCTGGATGCGGGTCGCGTCCGGGGACGGGCCGTCCTCGGCGCGCCGCCGAGCGGTGTTCAGGTCGCCGACGAGGGCGCGCAGGTCGCGAACGGCGGCCGGGGGTGTCGTGGGTTCGTCGATCGTCGTCATCGGCGGGCCCCCGGGAAAACGCTTTCCCGACCCCTCGGGACTGCACCCGTTCGCGAGCACCGAATCGCGGTCACTTGGTCGTCCACCGTCGTTCTCCTCGGCCGGAAGAAACACCCGCACCGGACACAGCTCACCTGCACCGGTAATTAGGAAATTGGGAAATTCGGAATTGTTTCGCGCTCGACCGGTTCTCCGCCGTGCGCGCGGCCACCGGGATTTAGTGGTTCGGGCCCTCGCCGGAACCGCTACCGGCTGGCGCGTGGGCCCCGGAGTGCACACCAGGGTGTGCACCGGCCGCGACGGACGCACCTCCCGGAACCGCCTGGCTCACGCCGAAACCCGCCGCGACGACGGCGAGCACCGCGAAAGCCGTCCGCGCCCCCCGCGCCTTGATGTCCCCCGACGTCGCGTCATCCGATCCGTTCCGCATGGTCACCACTCCCTCTTGTCATCCACAAGCCGTTCACGAGCCATCGACAAGAATGACGATCACAGCTCCGGTTCCCGATTCCGTCCGTCCTCGATACCGCTCACCTCCCCCGCCCCGGTATTCCGGACATAGCAGGCGGGAACCGTGGTATCGCCGCAGGTCAGTGTCCGGCGGCGGGCAGCGTCGAGACGCTCTTCGACGATCTCGGGCGTCGCCCCCTCGGCGAGCACGCGCACTCCGGTGCTCGGCGGGCGGGGGAACTCCGCGCCCGCGAACCACCTCGGCGCCGGTGGGCGGACCGGCACCCCGGCCAGCGCGCGGCACAGCTCGGTCTGCACGTCGAACCCGGTCGTCACCTCGATCAGCCGGGCGATCCCGCGGGACCCGAAGCCCGGGCGCGCGCGCACGATCCGCGGGCCGCGCCCGGACAGCACGACCGATGTCTCGGCGGGCCCGAACTCGTAGCCCACCAGGTCCAGCATCGCCGTGACGGTGGCCCGGACCTCCCTCGCCTCGGCTTCGCCGACCGTCGCCGGGAAGAGGTACCGCACGCCGTGCGCCACGGCCCGCTGAGCGGTGACGCCCACGACGCGGTGCATCCCGTCGTGCGTCAACGTCGTCACCACGACCTCGGGGCCGGGCACGAACTCCCCCGCGGCGAACGGCCCGGGGCGGTGCTCGTGGCGACGCGCCCACTCGGCCAGCGCCGCCCCGGACCGCACGACGGTCTCGTCGTCGCCCGAGCGGAGCACCGCGGGCAGGCCGATCTCCGCGACCACCCCGGGCACGGCGCCCGCGGTGGCGACCACCCGGGTCCGCACCATCGGGTGCCGGCTGGGCGCGAGCACCTCTTCCAGCCGCCGGTCGTCGGCCAAGACGTGCGGGGCCTCGGCGAACTCGGGGCACACGCGGGTGGCCGGGAACCCCTCGCCGTCCAGCACGTGGGTGATGCCGCACCGCAGGACGACCTGGGCGACGGCGCCGGCCACGGCGGTCTCGTCCCGCGCGTCCACCAGCGTCAGCCGGTCGGCGGCGAAGGGAGCGAACAGGGCGCGCTGACCGGCGTCGACGACGAGCCGGAGGTCGAGACCGCTGCGCACGGCCTTCCGTGCGAACGCGAGCGACGGGAAGCACAGCAGCAACCGCGCGGCCGGGCTCATGGGCCCACGTCCTCGTCAGGGCCCGCAGCACCGGCCCGGCCGTCCACCCACCGCCGTCTCATCGCGACTCCCCGCACTTCGGTGACCTGCGGTCCGCCGACGTCGTCCCGCGGCCACGACACCTCGTGACATGGATGTAGCTCCTGCCACACTGCCCGCGCCGGTTACCGATTCGTTCCCGCCGGCGCGCGCCGGCCTCAGGAGCGGGCTCTGGGCGGGACCCCGGCGGTCCGGAAGATCTCGGCGGCCCGCTCGAGGCAGTCCCGGGCCTGGTCCGCGGCGCCTCGCGCGGCGTGGACGTCGGACAGGCCGACCAGCGCGCGGGCCTCTTCGATCCGGTAGCCGATGCCGGCGGCCAGCGCGTGGGCACGCTCGTGCAGCACGAGCGCCTCGGCGTAGTCGCCTTCGAGCCGGCGCAGGCGGCCGATCAGGTTGTCGATGACGACCCGCCGGATCGGCGTCCAGTGCGCTTTGTGGTGCGCCAGCCCGAGGCCGACGAACCGCCGGGCCTCCTCGATCCGGCCGAGCCGGTGCCCGGTCAGCGCCGACAGCGCGTACACCAGCGCGACGTCGCCGGGCGCGCCGAAGTCCTCCCCCAGCTCGCGAGCGACCCGCAGCTGCTCGTCGGCCTCCTCGACCGCGCCCGTCCCGAGGTGGGCCAGTGACAGGTCGATGAGCGCGACGAGCTCGTTCTCCCGGGCGCCGAGCTCCCGGTTCAGCGCCAGGGCCCGCTTCGCCGTGTCGACCGCTTCGGCGTAACGGCCCCATTGTTCGTAGAGGGAACTGAGGTTGACCAGCGACTCCGCCTCGGCCCGGCCGGCGCCGAGCTCCCGCTTGATCCGGATGGACTCCTGCAATAGCGGGAGCGCCTCGTCGTACCGGCCGCAGGTGCACAGCAGCAGGCCGAGCATGCCGGTGTCCTTCGCGACGCCACGCCGGTCGCCCAGGTCCGACGCGATGGCCAGCGCCTCCGACGCCGCGTCGATCCCTTCGGCGAACTTGCCGAGCTTCCAGTTCGCCACCGCGGAGTTCGACAGGCTCAGGCGCAGCAGTTCGGCGTCGCCGAGCCGGCGCGACGAGACCACCGACACCTGCGCCATCTCGACGAACTCCGCGAACAGCCCGTCCGCGTCCAGCTGGAAGACGACGTTGCGGGCGAGCCGGGCGACGTGCCGGTCGAACCCGTGGGCGTGCGCGAGCGCGACGGCCTCCTGCAGGGTCGACTGCTCCCGGTCGAGCCACTTGCGCGCCGCCTCGCGGGTCGGCAGGTGGGGCAGCGCGGGATCGCTTTCCCCTGGCCCGGCCGGCAACCGCGCGCGGCCGGGGAACAGCAGGTCGCAGACGTGATCGGTGACGTCGACGAAGTAGTCGAGCAGCCGCTCGTAGCCGGCCGCGACTTGACCGGCGTCGTCTCCCGCGCACTCGGTCTGGTTGAGCTGGTTGACGAAGCTGCGCACCAGGTCGTGGAACGTGTAGTAGCCGATCTCGTGCTGCTGCAGCATGTGCGCGTCCAGCAGCACCTCCAGCACGGCCTCCGCCGTGTGCGGGGACAGGCCCAGCAGCGCCGCCGAGGAAAAGACATCGATGTCACGCCCAGGGTGCACCCCCAGCATGCGGAACGCGGTGCGGTGGCGCGGCCCGAGCCCTTCGTAGGAGATCCGCAGTGTCAGGTCGACCCCGCGTTCACCGGACTTGAGCTCGTCCAGGCGGCGCGACTCGTCGCTCATCCGGTCCACGAGGTAGCCGATCGGCCACCGCGGGCGGTTGCCGAGGCGGCTCAGCGCGATCCGCATCGCCAGCGGCAGGTGCCCGCACAGGGCGACGAGCTCGGCCGCCGCTTCGGCCTCGGCCTCCACACGCCGGGTGCCCAGCACCCGGGCGGCCATCGCGACGCCGTCCTCGGTGGTCATCGTCCCGAGCGAGAGCCAGTGCGCGCCGTCCAGGTCGATCAGCCGCGTCCGGCTCGTGACGAGCACCAGCGAGTCGGGGCCGAGCGGCAGCAGCGGCCAGACCTGGGCGACGTCGAAAGCGTTGTCCAGCAGGACGATCAGCCGGCTCTCGGCGGTCATCGTGCGCCAGAGCATGGCCCGGGCGTCGGCGTCCTCGGGCAGCTGGTCGGCCTCCACGCCGAGCATGCCCAGCAGCGCCTCCGCGGCGGCGCGGGGCGACAGCGGCTGCCCGCCGGAGGTGTACCCGCGGAGGTTGACGTACAGCTGCCCGTCCGGATAACGCTCGGCGAGCAGGTGCGCGGCGCGCACGGCCAGTGACGTCTTCCCGACGCCGCCCATCCCGTCGATCGCGAGGATCCGAGGCCCGCGGTCGGCGGGCGCGTCGAGCCGGCTCAGCAGGCCGTCCAGCTCGGGCTTGCGGCCGGTGAAGTCCGCGAGGTCGTACGGCAGTGTCCGGGCGACGGTGGCGGCCGGCGGCTCCGCGGCCCGCGCGGGCTCGGGCGCTTCCCGGGGTGGTACGAGGGCGGGATCGTTGCGCAGCAGGCGTTCGTACAGGTCCGACAGGTCGCTGCCCGGGTAGATCCCCAGCTCCTCCGACAGCAGCGCGCCGACCTTCCGGTACTCCTCCAGCGCGTCCGCCTGCCGGCCCGAGCGGTACAGAGCGAGCATCAGCTGAGCCCGCAGCTTCTCCCGCAGCGGGTGGGCCGCGACGTGCTCCCGCAGCTCGCTGACCAGCTCCCGGGACTCACCGCGCGAGAGGCGCAGGTCGGTCAGCTGCTCGACGGCGTCCAGGTACCGTTCCTGCAGCGCGACGTCCGCGGCCTTGATCGCGGGCCCGCCGCTGCCGGCGAGCACGGACCCGCGCCGCAGCGCGAGCGCGCCCTGCAGGTGCGTGGCGGCTTCGTCCCAATTGCGGTCCGACGACGCCCGCCGGGCCTTCTCCAGCAGGTTCAGGAAGACGTTCAGGTCGACCTGCTCCGCGGGCAGGACGGCGCGGTAGCCCGGGCCCTCGGTCACGATGACCTCGCCGCCGGCCGGGATGACCTGGCGCAGCCGGGCGACGGCCTTGCGCACCTGGTGCGTCGCGGTGGCGGGCGGGTCGTCGTCCCAGACGGAGTCGACCAGCTGGGAGATGCTGAGGACCTGCCCGGACTCGAGCAGCAGGGCGACCATCACGCGCTCCTGGACGGCCCCGCCGAGGTGGATCCGGCGCGTGCCGGACCAGCACTCCAGCGAGCCCAGGACGTTGATGCGCAGATCCGGCTCCTGGCGCGAAGGCGAGCCGCCCATCAGAAGTCGACACCTGTCGCCACGCAGCCACCTTCTCCCATCCGGTCACCCGAGCGACCGCGGACGGGCATGTGGTGCGCCCGCTCGCGAATCCCATCGCCGCGACACCGGCTCCGGTGTGAGGAAGAGGTCGCTCCCCTCAGCCCGCACTCCTCGTACCCGGCCGAACGTACCCGGATTCTCGCACGCCGGTTCTGCGCAAAACCCGAGACTTCGACTCCCCTGTGGATCATCTTCTCACAGGGAATCGCGAAAAGAGGGCAGTGAAGACGAGACTGACGGGCAACCCGCGCGAGCACGCCCGCCGGTCGGCCGCACGGTCAGAACGCCGTTCGCAGGCATCGCTTCCCCAGCCTGGCAGCGCCTTCACGCCCACCACACGGGCGGTGGGTTTCGCAACCGTCACGAGTGGCGCACGCTGCTGATCCAAAGGACGTCGCCAGTGCACGAAAACTTGAGTTCGTCCGGCTATGCCGCGAGGTGCCGGACGACAGCCACACCTCGCTGAGCTTCACACAATCGCGAAGCATCCCTGCCCGGCGCCGAAGGACGGGTCTGTTCGGTCGCGAGTCGTACTGGCATGGATCTCGCAAGGTGCGTAGGTCACGGGTAGTACTCGTCGGGCTCGAAGCTGGGCGCCGGCCGGGTACGGGCTCAAGTCTGGATGGCAAGGGCGAGGAGGGTATCGATCGCAGTTTCGAAGGGGCGACTGTTCCCGAGTACCTGGGCGAGCAGAAATCCGCCTTCGAGCGTGGCGAGCAGAGTGATGGCGAGGTCGTCCGGGTCGATGTCGGACTGCAGCTCCCCATCGGCACGAAGGGATCCTCGCGGCGCTGATCACCATGTTCCGCCAGGCTTCGACTCCGTGCGAGCCGCTGAGCGCGCGCCTGTTGCGACTGACGATGGAGTCGGCCTGGTAGACGATGACCGCCTGGAGGAGGTCGTTCTTGTCGGGGAAGTAGTGGTACATCTGAGAGCCGCTGACTTCGAAGGTCGGATCACCATCGATGTCACGGTCAACCACAACTCGGGTATAGGCGAAACATGCCAGGAGAATTGCGGTGGGACGACATCAGCCTGGACGCCGCAACAGGACGCGATCGGCGGACGCAGGCATGATGGCGCCATGCCGCACCGTGTCCTGCTCGCCGACGACGACCGCGCCATCCGGGAGTCCCTCGTGCGCGCCCTCGACCTCGAGGGCTACCACGTCACCGAGGTCACCGACGGCGTCAGCGCGCTGGCCACCGCGCGGAAAGACGACTTCGACGTGCTGATCCTCGACGTCATGATGCCCGGCGTCGACGGCCTCGGCGTCTGCCGCGTCCTGCGCGCCGAAAGCGACCGGACACCGATCCTCATGCTCACCGCCCGCGTCGAAACCGCCGACCGGGTCGCCGGACTCGACGCCGGCGCCGACGACTACCTGCCCAAACCCTTCGAACTCGACGAACTCCTCGCCCGCCTCCGCGCGCTGCTGCGCCGCACCACCGCCGACGCCGGGACCGCACCCCTGCGGACCCTGCGCCTCGGCGAACTCGCCGTCGACCCCGCCGCCCGGCGCGTCTGGTGGCGCAGCACCGAGATCACCCTGTCCAAAACCGAGTTCGACCTCCTCGAGCTGCTGGTGCGCAACGCCGGGATCGTGCTCGACCGCACCACGATCTACCAGCGGATCTGGGGCTACGAATTCGGCTCGGAATCCAAGAACCTCGCCGTCTACATCGGCTACCTGCGCCGCAAGCTCGACCAGGCCGGCGCGACCGAACTGATCCACACCGTCCGCGGCGTCGGCTATTCGGTGCGCCCGGCATGAACCTGCGCAGCAAGCTCGCGATCGCCTTCGCCGGCGTCGGGGCCGCGGCGGCGATCCTGGTCGGCGTCTTCAGCTACCAGGCCGCGTCGCAGCGGATCAGCGCCGAACTCGACCGCTCCCTGCTGACGACGTCGGCCGAAGTCGCCGCCGGAGCGACGCAGGTGCTCGCGCCCAGCCCGGTCACCCGCGGGCCCGATGACGACGACCACGACGAAGCCCAGCCCATGGTCGCCCAGGCGATCGCCCCGGACGGCACAATCCGGCCCGTCGGCGGCCGCCCCGTCCGCCTCGCGGTTGGCGACGAAGACCGGGCCCTCGCCGCGACCGGCTCCTTCGGTGACCGCCGCTACCAGGACTTCACCGTCCCGCCGGACGACTACCGGGTCATCACCGTGGCCCTCGGCGGCGGCCGCGGGGCGCTCCAGCTCGGCATCGACGTCGACGAATCCCGCAACGTGCTCCACGGCCTGGCCGCGCGCATCACCGCCGTCAGCGCCCTCGTCCTCGCCGCGGCGGCACTGGCCGGCTGGCTGCTCGCCCGCCAGATCACCCGCCGCCTGGTCCGGCTCACCCAGGCCACCGAGCAGGTCAGCGACGGCCGCCTCGCCGACGTCGCCGTCCCGGCCGGCGGACGCGACGAGGTCGGGCGGCTCGCGACGTCGTTCGACCGGATGCTCGGCCGTCTCGCCGACGCCCGCGCCGACCAGGAACGCCTCGTCCAAGACGCCGCGCACGAGCTACGCACGCCGCTGACCAGCCTGCGCACCAACGCCAGCGTCCTGCGGCGCTTCGCCGAGCTCGCCCCCGGCGACCGGGCCCGGCTGCTCGACGACGTCGACGGCGAAGCCCGTGAACTGACCCACCTGATCGACGAGCTGGTCGAACTGGCGACCCGGCGCTACGAGACCGAGGAGCCCGCGCCGGTCGAGCTGGGCGAGGTCGTCGAGCGCGCCGCCGGGCGTGTCCGGCACCGCTCGGGCCGCGCCATCACCGTCGAGACCGACGCCACCGCGCTCACCGGCCAGGCCAAGGCGCTGGAACGCGCGGTGTCGAACTTGCTGGAGAACGCCGTGAAGTTCGCGCCCGAAGGCGCGATCGACGTCGTGGTGCGCGACGGCCGGGTGCAGGTCCTCGACCGCGGCCCGGGCATCGGTGACGAGGACGCGGCGCGGGTTTTCGACCGGTTCCACCGCGCCGACGGCGCCCGCGGCCTGCCCGGCTCCGGTCTGGGGCTGGCGATCGTCCGCGAAATCGCGCTGGCCCACGACGGCGGCGTGTTCGCCGAGCCGCGGCCCGGCGGCGGGGCCGTGGTCGGGTTCACCGTCGGCGCCGAGCTTCTCTTACCGGATTCTCACCCTCGTCACGTCGACGGTTAACCGCGCGCCGGAAAGGTGGTCCCCGAGGATCACCACATCCAGGAGCGCCCGATGACCACCCTCGCACCACCCGGCAGCACGCTCCGGCGTCCGGTCCGCGCGTGGTGGCGGGACGCCGCGGGCCTGGCCACCTGGTCGAGCGTCCTGTTCGTGGTCGCACTCTGGGTGTCCGGCCGCGGGCTGCAGGACCTCGGCTCGGACTTCTTCACCTCGGCCGGGCGCCTGACCGGGTTGGTGTCGGCGGATCTCCTGCTGCTGCAACTGCTGCTGATGGCGCGGATCCCCTGGGTGGAACGCAGCTACGGCCAGGACGAGCTGGCCCGCCGCCACCGGCTGACCGGGTTCACCTCGATCACGCTGCTGGCCGCGCACATCGTGCTGATCAGCCTCGGCTACGCCGCCACCGACCGCTCCGGCCTGCTCGGCGAGGTTTGGACGCTCGTGACCACCTACGCCGGCATGCTCCTGGCCACCGCGGGGACACTCGCGCTGGTCATGGTCGCGGTGACGTCGGTGCGCGCGGCCCGGCGGCGGCTGCGGTACGAGTCCTGGCACCTGCTGCACCTCTACGCCTACCTCGGCGCCGGCCTCGCGCTGCCGCACCAGCTGTGGACCGGCGCCGACTTCACCGCCTCCCCCGTCGCGACGGCGTTCTGGTGGACCGCCTACGCGGCCGCCGCGGGCGCGGTGCTGGTGTTCCGGCTCGGGCTGCCGGTGTGGCTCAACGCGCGCCACCACCTCGTCGTCGAGCAGGTCGTGCGGGAGGCTCCCGGCGTCGTCTCGGTGTACCTGCACGGCCGCCGGCTCGACCGGCTTCCCGTCGAAGCGGGGCAGTTCTTCGTCTGGCGGTTCCGTTCCGGCCCGGGCTGGACGCGCGGCAAGCCGTTCTCCCTCTCGGCCGTCCCGGACACCCACGGCAACCGGCTCCGGATCACGGCCAAGGACCTCGGCCCGGGCAGCCGCCGACTGGCCCGGCTGCGGCCGGGCACCCGCGCCCTGTTCGAAGGGCCTTACGGCCGGCTCACCGGGACCGTCCGAAAAGGACGCAAGGTGGCGATGTTCGCGTCCGGTATCGGGATCGCACCACTGCGCGCGCTGCTCGCGGACCTGCCTTACCTACCCGGGGAAGCCGTGCTGTTCCACCGCGCCGGGCGGCACGCCGACCTGCTGTTCCGGCGCGAACTGGACGAGCTCACCGCGCGCCGCGGGCTCCGGATCCATTACCTGCTCGGCCGCCGCTCCCGCGACCGCGCGTCGTGGCTCCCGGCGAACTACGCCCCCGTCCCCGACGAGCAGGTGCTGCGGCACCTGGTCCCCGACATCGCCGAGCACGACGTCTACGTCTGCGGCCCGGACGCCTGGACCGAAGCAGTGATCGACACGGCACGCCGCGCCGGCGTCCCCGCCGACCGCGTCCACTCCGAACGATTCGGCTGGTAGGAAAGGACTTCCGATGCGCAGGATCGCCATCACCTTCGCCGCGACCGTCTCGGTCGTGGTGCTGCTGTTCAGCTACCGCACCAGCACCGATTCGACCCCGGTCGCCGTCGGCCGCCCCCTCGGCACCCAGCCGGCCCGCACCACGAGCCCCGCCACACCAGGTTCGACCGGCGGCGGCACGTTCACCGGCGGCGCCGCGGACACCCGCTACGGGCCGGTCCAGGTGCAGATCACCGTGGCCGGCGGCAAGATCACCGACGCCCAGGCCGTCGAATACCCCCAGGAAAGCGGCCGCGACGTCCGGATCAACTCCGCCGCCGTCCCGGAACTGAACCAGGAGACACTCCAGGCCCAGAGCGCGCAGATCGACACCGTCAGCGGCGCCACCTACACCTCCGAGGGCTACCAGCAGTCCCTGCAGTCCGCGATCGACGCGGCCCACGGGTGAGCACCGCGCCCCGGCCACGCCGGTCCTGGACCCGGGCCGTCATGGGCACCCAGGTCAGCCTCCACCTGCGCGGCCACCGCGTCGACACCGACCCCGCGATCGAACCGGCCGTCGCCGCGGTATTCGGGCACCTGCGCACGGCCGACGAACTGTTCAGCACCTACCGGCCCGACAGCCAGGTCACCGCGATCCGCCGCGACGAACTGCCCCGCGACCAGTGGCACCCGTGGGTCACCGAAGTCTTTGCGCTGTGCGAAGAAGCTCGCGAACGCACCGACGGCTACTTCGACCCGTGGCGGCTGCCCGGCGGCTTCGACCCCTCCGGGCTCGTGAAAGGCTGGGCCGTCGGGAACGCCGCCGCCCACCTGGACCGGCTGCGCGGCTACGACCACTACCTCAACGCCGGCGGCGACATCACCGCCCGCGTCCACACCACCCGCGCCCCGGCCTGGCGGGTCGGCGTCGAAGATCCCGGCGACCCGGCCGCCTTCCTCGCCGTCCTCGACCTGCGCACCGGCGGCCTCGCGACGTCCGGTACGGCCGCCCGCGGCGACCACATCGTCGACCCGCACACCGGCCGTCACACCAGCAACCTGTTGTCGGTGACGGTCACCGGCCCGACCCTGCTGTGGGCTGACGTCTTCGCCACCGCGGCGTTCGCCCGCGGCGGCAACGTCGTCCGCTGGGTCACCGCGCTCGCGCCCGGCTACGAAGTCGCGGCCCTCGCCCGCGCCCCGTGAGCCCGACCCGCCCGAGCTTCCGCCACTCGCACTCCACAAAGGACACCATGACCACCGTCAACGGCCTGCCCGCCCACGTCCTGCTCGTGCACGCCATCGTCGTCCTGCTCCCGCTGGCCGCGCTGCTGCTGGTGCTCAGCGCCCTCTGGCCCGCCGCACGCGCCAAACTGGCCGGCCCGAACGCGATCCTGGCCGCCCTCGTCGTGGTTCTCGTGCCGATCACCACCGACGCCGGCGAATGGCTCGAACGTCGAGTCACCTCGACCCCGGCCGTGCGCACCCACACCGAACTCGGCGACACCGCCCTCTGGGTCGCGATCCCCGTCGCCGTCCTCGCCCTGCTGGTGTGGTGGCGACGCCGCGAAAGCCTCGCGTCGCAGGCGGCCGACACGAGTTCGACTGCGTCCGGCACCGGCTCGACCGCGGTCGCCACACGTCGCCGCACGTTCCTGGCTCCGGCGTCGACCGCGGTAACCGTGGCGCTCTCGGTCCTGGCGGTCGTGGCCGCGGGAGCGGCGTTCTACGACGTCTACCGCATCGGCGATTCCGGCGCGCAGGCCAGCTGGCAGGGCCAGTTCAGCGCCACGCCGACCCCGCGCGGCCCCGGACATTGACAGGCGCGGGCCCCGACGTCCCCCAGCTTTCGTTGACTGCAGCCGAGCGAACCCGCTTCGCCAGACCCACGAGGTCGGGGCAACTGACAGCCGGGACCACGGACGATCACACCGTCGCGGCCTGCCCGAAGCCGAGGCTCGGATCGCCGCGGGTTTTCGAGCCCGGCGGCGGCCGCCTGATCGAAGTGCGACAGGTGTGGCCGCGGGTGAGGTGGACCAGCTCGGGCGGCTGCCGACTCGCACGGTCGTGGCAGCTCCCGTAGTACGAAACCACCGAACCCGATGAGCCTGGCACCCGTCGGTCTCGCCGCCCAGGGCCGCGGCCACCGAAGCCACCGGGGACTGTCCGACCGGCGCCCATCTCACCCTGGCGATCGGCTGCGGCGGCCGGCCGGCACGCCAACCCGTAGCAGAGGTCGAGGACGCGACGGTGGGTTCGTGGTCGACAGTGAGGTCGGCCCGGTCGAAATCGACGTGTGCTCGTCCCCTGCGGTGCGAGCACCTTCGTTCTCGTCTGCGGGGGTGTCGAGCATCAGCCGGCACCAGGTGAAGGCGGCGTTCACCGCGAGGTACGCGTGCCGGGTGCTCAGCCCCGTACGGGGTCCAGCCACACCGTGCCCTGTCCCATAGCGGTTGCGCAGCTCAGCCACGCCGATCGCGACGCCCGTGACCGAGCCCAGGATCTCCTTCACCGCGTCGCTGCCGTCGGGCCCAGGTGTGCGCGCGCTCGGATGTAGCCCCAGTACTGCCGCTACACCCCCGCCGACCGCACACCTTTCTTCAAGAACCCGATGTCGTCCACGATCAGCACCCCGCCCGGCTCACCGAGATGCTCGACCACGTAGTCCCGCACATCATCGCGGACCCCGTCGATGTCCCAATCCGCCCAGCACAGCAACCGCTGCATGCCATCCGGGGACACCTCACCGGCCCGCTCGGCCAGCGTCCAGCCGTTCTTGCACTCCAGCCCCGCGCCCGGCCCTCGGTTCCGAACGCGTGAACCGACCCGCGATCCGCTCATGCACCCGGTCCAGCTGATCCATCACCACATCGACCACCACCAGGATGATCCACCACACGCCACCCGAGTGCCGTTGCAGTACTGGACCCTTCCTGCTCGACGCGCCCCAAAAAGTGTCGCTACACTGATCGTCAGCTTAACTGATAATCAGTCCTACAACGGATAGGTTCACATGATCCTCGTGACTGGCGGCTCCGGCTTCATCGGTTCGCACACCGTTCGCGCACTCCACGACCTGGGCGAGGAGAGCCTCCTCGTGCAGCGTCGCTCCGGGGACGTTCCCGCTCACCTGGGCGACTTGCCAGTACAGGCAGAACGCGGCGACGTCGCCGATCTTGCATCGCTGCGTGACATCGGTACCCGCCACAAGATCTCCGGCATCGTGCATCTGGCCGGCTACGACCGTTTCGCCTCGCCCGAAGCCGCCGTCGACGCCGCCCGAAAGGCGCTCGATGGCCTGCTCAACGTGGTTCAGGTCGCCCAGGATTGGGGCGTGAAGCGCGTGGGGCTCGCCAGCACGATCGGCGTCTACAGCGGAGTCGCCGCCGACGGGGCGCTGCGCGAAGACATGCCCATGCCGCTGTCGGCTCCGCACCCGATTCCACGCTACAAGAAGATCAATGAACTCCTGGGCGAGCAACTGTCCGAGGCGAGCGGGATCGAGATCATCAATTGCCGGATCTCAGCCACATGGGGTCCTCTCGGCCACGACGATCCCTTCTTCCCCGCACCCGCGCTCATTCATGCCGCCGCCAGGGGAACCACACCGGACCTGTCCGGAATCGTCAGGCCGGTCCATGCCGAAGACGCGTTGGATCTGTGTTACGTCAAGGACACCGGGCGTGCCATCGCTCTTCTGCAACTGGCGGAGCACCTCAACCACCGCACGTACAACGTCGCCTCCGGGCAAGCGACGACCAACGCCGAGGTCATCGCGGCGATCAAGACCGTCGTTCCCGATGCCGAGTTGGGCCTGCCCAGTGGAAGCGTTCATCCGCGGAACTATCTCGACATCAGCCGTATTCGGGCCGACACCGGCTACCAGCCCAAGTACGACACCGAACGCGCAGCTGCCGATTACATCACCTGGCTGCGTGCCGGCAACATCCGATAAGGGGTCAGTACTGCAACGGCAGTCAGATGAGGGATTGGCCCCGACGTTTGTAGTGGCCAAGCCGGGCTTGGTGTTGTCGTCGGAGCCGGAGGCGCGACCAGGCCCAGACGTGGTCGGCAGCGTCGGTGACACGCAGGACCAGTTTGGTGAGCAGGCGTCGGATCTCCGGTAGCGTGAATCCGACCATTTCCGGCTCGCCGGCGCCGGTTCCCCTTTTGTGACAAGGGACCGGGAGACGGCGAGCCAGGCGTGGACTGATCGTGAACCAGGTCGAGAAGCCCGATAGCATCTGTCGCCTTCGTCGCCCTCACCGCCCACATAGTCTCGCTGTCGCCTGCGCATTGAACTCGACGAATCCGACGTAAGCGGCTGGGCATTCAGCTGCTTCTGACATGTCGGCTTACCAGCACCCGGGCAGCGCATGGCGCGGCCTACGCGCCGACAAGAAACCGGCCGCCGTCGGCTTCGCGATCTTGCTTGCCGGATCCGCACTGAGTCGACCGCTGCAAGCGAATGTCCCTGAACCGCGCGGCCGGATCAACCGGGCGCTCGGTCCACTGGGCGACAGGGGCATCCGGGTTCTCGGCGCCGATCATCACGCGCGGCTGCCTGACGCTGACAGGGGGGCGACACCAACGCCGTCGACATTCGATCATGCCGCTGATCGAGCATTTCCGGTGGCGGACGGTCGCGTCCGGAGACCGGTCCGGGAGAGATCGGGTAGTCCTACTCATAGTGCAGCAGGCCGGGAACGGCCTACCGTGCTCGGCGTGGATGATCACCATGGCGTGCCGGCGGGGCCCCGGCCAAGCAGGCAACGGCGAGCCCGGCGGTGTGGGTCGGCCGCGGTGGTGGGCGGAGGGTTGGGGCTGGTCTGGCTGACGGTGATGAAGACGGCCTCCTTGGATGCGGCCCTGTCACGCGCCGAACTGGGGGCCTTGAGCATCGTGGTCTTGGGGTTGCCGGCCGGGGCGTTGGCGGCCTGGCCGCTGCTGTGGGCGGCAAGGATGGAACGGGCGTGGCTGGTCGCCCTGCTCGCTCCCGTTCCCGTGGTGGCGATGTGGCATCTGCTGGATCTGCTCTGGCTTGACCTCGACGTGCGCGACGGACGGCTCAACGCCGTGTCGCTGCTGGCCCTGACGGCCGGAGGGTATGCGGCCGCTGCACTGGTCACCGCACCCGGAGTCCGACTCCGGTGGCGGCGGTCTCGATTGCGGTGACGGCCATGACCGTGCCGCCCCTCGCGCGTCACGCCGAGCGATCCAGCACAGCCCAGGCAGGCGAACAACCAGCTTCGGCGCCGAATGCACGCCTTCGACCCTCCGCTGTATTCCCCGGACAGCCAAAGTGCCGACCATCCCACGTTCGACACCAGCTGCTGCGGACCAGGACAGCGAAACCCGCGACGCGCGCACGTGCCGAATAGCGGGCATGTACGGCGCAGACGACGATCCATCGAGCCAGGCGGGGATCCCGGCGCTACAGGCCGGCTCGGTCGAGCAGTGCGCGCATGCGGTCGGCCGGAAGCGCCGGGTTCCCACCAGCTGCCTTGACGACATCGAGAGAGTCGTCGGTCAGCAGGATCTCCAGCAATGGCACGGGGATGCGCCGATGACGGGCGGCGGCAGCGCGCACGAACGCCTCGGTGTCCCGCGCCAAGGCCGCGATCACGTCAGCCGGCAATTCGGGATCTTCCGTGGCGAGTACGCGTTGACGAGGGTCATCGGCTTTCGCCAGTCCGGCGAAAGCCTCCGCCGGGAAGTTCGGGTGCTCCGTGTGACCCGGCCGCTCCTTGGGACTCTCGCCGTGTTCGCTGACCAGGCGTTCGAGCACATCTCCCGGTGTGTCGGCGCGGCGTGCCACGATCCGTCGCACCTCGACGTCCTCGTGAGTGTGGAGCCGTCGCACCACGTCCGCGGGCAGGTCCGCAGACCTCGCGGCGCACCGCCGGAAGCACGGGATCGGCGAGTCGAGGTAAGTGATGCGCTCGGCGAGCGGCCAGGCGGGCAGCCAGGAGGGCTCGACGTGGTCGAGCACCGTCAAGGCGATCGTGACCTCGCCGAACGCGTCCTCCCGTTCGGCGAGCAATCCCGCGTGCAGCCGTCTGCGGCGGTCCTCCGGCAGGTCTTCGCGGAGGAGGACATGTGAGCGCACATACGGGCTCGGGTCTTCCGCCAGCCGGTCGCGGGCCTCGGCCGGAAGGGTCGGGTTGATCGCCACTTCGGCGCGCAACTCCTCGTCGCCCGCCGAACACTCCCGCACCGCCTGTGCCGTCAACGTGGCGTAGGACGCCACCTCGCCACGGGTGGCGTCGTCGGCCAGCAGCCCGGCGTGCATATCGGCGGGGGCAGGCGGGTGCGGAAAGCCCGCCGCGGCCTTGCGGACACGCGGATCAGGATCGGCGAGCAGTTCCCGCCGCAACGCGACCGGCATGGCGTCCCACGTCCCGGCGACCGCCGCGCGCAGCACGGGGTCCTCGTGATGCGCAAGCCCGGCCAGTCCGGACGGACCCGCGTATCCGGCGAGGTCATCGGGCATGACCCGAGTGCCGGCCCGGATGGAGCGTTCGACGAACCTGCTGCGCGCACACCGGACCTCGACATCCGGGTACGCCGCGATCCGCTGCCGGGTCGTCTCGGATTGGCTTGGCGAATCCAAGGCCAGCGCGATGGTCGGGTCACCGATGTCCAGCAGCCGTTCCACCACGGTGTCCGGCAGATCCCGCTGCCGCCACGCGATCTCCACCGCCGCGGCTCGAACAGCCGTCAGCCGCACCAGAACATCAAGCGGGGCAGCCGGGTTCGCAGCCATCCCGACCAGGACACGATGCAGACCGTCGGCCATGACCTGCACTGTAGCCAACGGTCACGACAAAAGCGCACCGCAGGCCCAGCGCGCGCTCATGCCGAATAGCGGATGCCATCTGTCTGTTGCGGTCTGGTCTCGTTGGACTCGTTGGGTAACAGCGATGGCACAAGGTACGACGGTGTGAGATGGACCGGAGGAGGGAGTTCTAGTGGCTGGTCAGGTACTGCCGATGCGGTTCGGTGGCGTCGAGGTGCTGGTAGCGACTGTCCCGGTGGCCGGAACCGAGCCGACATCGAGGTTGGGCGATGCGGGCGCCAAGGCGGTGGACGCCTTCGGCCGGGCGCACGAGGTGATCGTCGGCGCGGCCGCCTCGGCGGTCGAGGTCCTGGGGAAACTGGCAGCCGAGGCAGCGCAGCCCGCCAAGCTGGAAATCGAGTTCGGCCTCGGTTTCTCGGCCAAAGGCAACGTAATCGTTGCGGGCGGGTCGGTCGACGCCACACTGAAAGTGAAACTGACCTACGAACCCAGCCAGGCGAAGTAACCTCATGCCGCCGGATCCGCGTATTCCCGCCTATCTTGGCCGAGTGCTGACAGCCGAAGGAGCGCCAGTCGGGACGTGCTTTCAGGTTTCGCCCGGCGTGCTGGGCACGGCGTGGCACGTTCTGCGCAGCATGGGCAGCGGCGCACCGGGGGACGACGTCCTGGTGGACCCGCTGGGCGGCGGCACAGCCCGCTCGGCGCGGGTCGCCAACGTGGACCCGTTGCACGACCTGGCTGTCCTGACCGTTGCCGAGCCACTGGACGGCAGCGTGTCACTGGTGGCGACCGACGGCAGGCCGCTGGGCCTGCGCATCGTGATCACCGGAACGGGCCAGTTGGATGACCCGCACTACGACTACAACTACCGTTTCATGGAAACGGCAGGCCGCTGGGCAGGCGCCACTCTCCGCGACAGCGTGCCGCTGGCCAGGGTGGAGGCGCCGGCGTTGCTGCTGGGCATGAGCGGTGCCCCGGTACGCAGGCAGGGCGATGACGCAGTCGTCGGCATCGTGTCGGGTCGCTACAACAGCGCCGACGGATGGGCCAGAGACTCGGTGTGGGTTGCCAGAGTGGAAAACCTGACTCCGCTGCTGGCTGACTTGACCGGCACTGTCCTGGACCCTCTCGACCACGGCGGCTCCTCGGCGGCACCGTTGCGGGCCTACCTGGACGACGCGGTGCGGGCAGCGCAGTCGCATCCCTACCCCGGTGCCGTGCCTCACGTGCCGGCGCCACCCCTGACCACGGTGTACGTCCACCAGCAGACCGAACGACGGGCCGCCGGCGAGGGAAGGTTGCCTGCAGACGTGGTCCTGGACGGCGACCAGGACTGCCTAGTGACCGGTGGCCCGGGTAGCGGCAAGTCCTGCTTGCTGCGAAGCGCCCTGATCAGCGCTGCTCGGCAATGGGACGATGGCCGGACCGGCCGCGAACTGCCGGTCCGGGTGCTGGCCGCCGACATCGCGGCCACGCCAAGGATTGCAGAGGCGATCGCAGCATCGGCGAATGTCGATCTCGGTGGGGTGATCGGACGGAAGGATCCCCTGGAAGCCGGCTTCTTCGCGCGGGAACCACTGCCAGGGGTGCGATGGCTGGTGCTGGTCGACGGGCTGGACGAAGTGATCGACCCGGCACGACGACGCGCGGTCATCGACAAGGTAGCGGGTGCAGCGGGACCGATCTACCGATTCGTGGTCGCCACCCGTGACCTGCCAGACGACGAACTGAACCAGCACGCCGACTGGCGCCCCCACACCTACGAGTTGCTGCCGTTCACCGCTGCCCAGCTGCCCGGTTTCGCGCAGGCGTGGTTCGCGGCGCTGAGCCTCACCGACCCGGCCGCGGCCGCCGGACACTTCGTGGCCGAGGTCCAGCGGGCGAGCCTGTCCGTGCAAGCCCGCAATCCACTGATGGCGACGATCCTGTGCCAGCTCTATGCCAGGGATCCCCGGCGCCCCCTGCCGCCGGGCAGGTCGGAGGCATTCGCCGACTACGTGGATCTGCTCACCAACCAGCCGTATGAATTCCGCGACGGTGACCGGAATCCCGGAGGTCTCGCCGTCCAAACGAACATCGCGCTGGATCGCTACGGTGGCGTCGCTGTCGCCGCCGCTGACGCGATCCTGGCACGTTCGCTCGACGACATCGGGTGGCTTGCGGCGGTCCTGCTGGAAGGTGCCATCCGGACGGCACCGGAGCTACTTGCCGAGCGGACCGCGGGCAGCAGACCGGGCAACGTGCCCGAGGCGGTGTGGCAGTCGTTTCTCCGGGATCTGTTGCGCCGTAGCGGTGTGTTCATCGAACGGGCCGACGACTTCGTCTTCTTGCACCACACTGTCACCGAGTTCCTCGCTGCCCGGTACACCGTTGCCGATTCGCAGCGCAGCGCCGACGCGTTTCACGACTTCACCCGGCAGACCAGGGAACACCGGTGGAGCATGCGCAAGTCATGGGACAAACCCCAAGGCGATTCGTACGCCCGGTTTCTGGTGGCCGCCTGGCACGACCGGGACGACTTGCCGGCCACGTTGCGCGGCTTGGCGGCACGAGACCTGTTCGGCTGCGTGTTCGTCGCCGACCTCAGAGACGATCGCACTGCGGTGGACCAGACGGTCGTCGCAGCGGCAACGCGGAAGCTCACGGCGCTGGCGGGTGGGCGCACAGCTGATCTCATCGACCGTGTCCTTGCCATGCTGACGCTCACCCGGCTGGGCGAACCGAGCGGCGAGAAGATGCTGTCTGCGGTGGTGGACGACGCGATCGCCGGTCGCATCGACCGTAGGGATGTGGTGTGGGCGATACGGATCGGCATGCGGCTACGTGAGCATCCAGTTCCTCGGTTCGCTGAATTACTCACGGCTCAAGCTACCGATCCGGCGACAGAGGACGTCTTCCGCAGCGAAGCGATGAGCTTGCTGGTCCAGGTGGACAGCACCCAGGGCGCCGAGGTGTTGCTGGCCGGCACTCACGACCTGACCTTGTGCTGGGCGGACCGCGTGGCAGCCGCGGCGACGCTGGCCCGTCGTGGTGATTCTCGTGGCACTGAGGCGTTGCTGGCGCACACGTCCGATCCGGGCGTGACCCACCGTGACCGGCTCGCGGCGGCCAAAACTTTGGCCAAATTAGGAGACACCCGTGGCGCTGACGCGCTTGTCACGCAGACCGAGAACGTACCGGCCGCCGATCGGCTCGCGGCAGCCAGAACGCTCGTTGGCCTGAACGATCCGCGCGGCGTTCAGGCCCTGCACACCCTGACCGTTGATGCCACCGTGGATATCGAAGATCGACGGCGGGCAGCCGGAGTCCTGGCCGAACTTGGCGATGCCAGGGGTTTCGAGGCGCTGGTGGACCAGGCCACCGGAGTCGGAAGTGACCAGCCGGACAGAGCAGCTGCAGACGCGTGCTGGCGAGCAGCCAGAACGCTGGTCGCATTAGGTGATCCCCGAGGCACAAGTCTGCTGGCAGCCCTGGAGACCAACCCAGCGATGACCGTCATTCGGGACCGGTCCTGGTCGGCCGGAGAAGGTCTGCGCAGCCTCGGAGACGATGAGTCCGACTCCGGCGCGACGCGCACGGCACGACACGATCTGCTCCTGATCAACCTCAAACTCGCCCAGCAGATCGGTCCCTCCTTCTACCTCGTCCGCAGAATATGGTCCTTGTCCATCCGGGATCAGTCCGGCCTGCCGTTCCGGGCTCGCTATGTCGCTGATCTCCGGTCGGTGCAGAGCTGGTCGACCCCGTCCTCGATCGGCCGGTCCACCTGGGCAGCACCGGGTCCCATCACCTGGCTGACGGGTCTGCTGGTCCTCGTAGTGCCTTTTGCCGCCTGGTTCGTGACAGGCGCGTTCGCTACCAGGGTCGACATGAGCGTGACCCTTGTCGGTGGTGTCGTGCTGGCGTTGGTGGCGCAGGTGTACGTGATCTTGTTCCAGCGAATCACTTTCATCGTGCTGTTCTCGAAGAGCGTAGATCCGTGGCCGGTGTTCGCGTTCGGTTGGCTGGCAGCTGTAGTGGCCGGGTTCGTGTTCGCTCCGATGGCCGTGCTCAGATGGTGACACTCAGGGCGCCACTTCCCGTCGTCCAGGACTGGACCTTGGTACGGTCGGAGTCACTACCGGCTAGCACGCCACCTGCGATGAGCTGGCCGATTCGATGGTCCGCGAACATCCGCTCATGGCTCCCCTCTGTGTCAAGCAGACGAGGAAGCCGCTGCCCTATCCTTGTAATGGGCAGGCTCGGGAAGTGACTGTTCCGAAGTGCTGACCACGGGGTTCAGGTCAGCCGCGCTGGAGTCAGGAGCCGCCCCCGAATGTCCTCCCGAGCCCGCCGCCAAGCGCTCCGCGTCGCGGACCATCCGGCGGTAGACGACATCGGACAGACGGCGTTTCAGACACCGCATCGCTTCCCTGCTCGTCTTGCCCTCCGCCAATCTCCGCCGGTAGTAGGCACGGCCGGGTGTGTCATGACGGAGCTGGACGATGGCCATCACGTGCAACACCCGATTGATCCTGCGGTTTCCCGCCCGCGACAGCCGGTGCCGACGACGATCACCAGACGACGCCTCCAACGGTGCGGTTCCGTTCCAGGACGTGAACCGCCCCTTGTCGGCGAACCGGCCGACATCACCGATGTCACCCAGCAGCCGGGCGGCGCTGGACGGGCCGTTCCCGAACAGCTCCAGCACGGTTCGAGCTCAGCGACGCACCACAAGTCGCCGGACACCGACAGGGAACTTCTCGACCAGGCGCCCGTGTGCCTACCGCCGCAGTTCGCGCAGCTGATTTCGGGCGGGGTGACCGGTAGGTAAGGCGACCAAGCCCTGGACACCCATCGCGAGTCGAGCAGGACGGCGGCGTTCGCCGCACAGGCAGCGGTCACGGTGTTCACAGCCGCTTACGACGACTGGACCGAAGACACCACCGCAGAATTCGATGCCCTGATGCAGGAATCGTTGACCTGCTTGCGCAAGGCCGTCCACCCCACCTGAGAAGGTGCCGGCCACCCGCGCGCCGGGCTTCAATGTCGGCTGTCGTGATGAGCGCGCACAGCCTGACCGAACCAGGTGAACACCGGTCCCGGATCCGGTAAAGGCGTCCAGCCGCCAGCTGTCTCCGAGGGGTCCTACGTCCAGCGGCACGTATAACCGCAGCTAGATGCCAAACAAGACACACATCTCGT
The DNA here is from genome assembly GCF_035975215.1 of Amycolatopsis sp. NBC_01307. Lineage (NCBI taxonomy): Bacteria > Bacillati > Actinomycetota > Actinomycetes > Pseudonocardiales > Pseudonocardiaceae > Amycolatopsis > Amycolatopsis sp. NBC_01307. The sequence goes on from NZ_CP108403.1 coordinate 4,803,844, forward strand.
GCTTTCTTGCTGGGCATGCGATTCCCAAGCATCCACGGGAACGTCTGGCCTGGCCGAGCAGATGGGGGCCTCGATGGACACCCGACGGCACGGCGCCTATCAATGGTTCGCCGACCGTTGCGCACTCCCGGTCGGCCGGACCGACCACACGATGGCATCGGCGTCCGCGCCGCAGCTCGAACGCCCTCTTCTGCCGATAGCGCGTGAGAGAACGGCCGAGTACCCGTCCATGACTGGGAGAGCAGTCGCGGTGGCGAGCGACCGCGCTGTCAGGGTCAGGATTCGAGCGTGGCCTGGATGTCCAGCTGGATGGTGATCTTGTCGCCGACGACGATCTTCTGGCCTTAGCCGGCCGCTGCGCCAACGCCGTAGTCCGATCGCCGGATCGTCGTGGTTGCCGAGATCCCGATCCGTTGCTCGCCCTGCAATCCGGTCTCGTCGAGGCCGAGGAACTCGACTTCCATGGCGACGTCGCGCGTGATGCCGCGGATCGTCAGCCTTCCCGGCAGTTCGAGCCCCCCGTCGTGCACGGTGAAGCCGGTGCTCTCGAAGGTCATGTCTGGATGCTGGTCGACGTCGAAGAAGTTGGCCGACCGGAGGTCGTCGTCGCGCATGCGGTTCGCGGTGTTCACCGAGCTCATGGAGATCGTCGCGGTGGTGGAGCAGTCGGTTGGCTGTTCGGCGATCCCCATGTGACCGGTGAATTCCTCGAAGGTTCCGCGGACCTTGCCCATCAGGTGGCGAACAAAAAACCCGATGGAACTATGCGCCGGATCGATGGTCCATGTGCCCACGGGAACGTGGGCGTCGAGAGCGTCGATCGTCAGCGATGCGGCAGTCATGGCTGCTTCCCTTCTCGATGGACTATGCGGTAACGCAGATGGGTGGCGTCGCGGCCTTCGAGCCGGCGGACGAGCTCCAGTTCGACGTGGCCGAGTCCGATCGGCTCGAACAGCCGCCGTCCGTCACCCAGCAGCACAGGGACGAGATGCAGTTCGAGTTCGTCGAGCTGGCCTGCTGCCAGCAACGCCTGCGCCGCACCCGCGCCATGGACCAGCACGGCTCGATGTCCCGCTGCTTCTCGGGCCTCGGCGGCACACGCGTTGACGTCGGTGTAGAACTTGGCGCTGCCCGGTGGCTCGTCGGCCGGGTCGATGGTGTGGGTGAGCACGTGGATCGGCACGCCGTCGTGGTGGTCGCCGTGCCATCGCTTGGCCAGCTCGAACATGCGGCGTCCGGATATCACTGCGCCGGTCGACGCGGCCTCGGCGTACACCTGTCCGTTGATCCCCTCGGACATCCGGTCGTCGAGCCAGTTGAACAGCCGCCCTCCGTTACGGCCGAGTTCCTGGCCCGGCCGGTCGTCCGGCCCGGTGATGTACCCGTCGACCGACATGGACATGTAAAGCCGCAGTGGCGTCCTACTCATCCTCAATCCCCTTCCTCTGTCCAGTCGGCGGCGGTCATGCCGTCGGTGTGGTGTGCGGGCCACTGGACGAGTTCGATCCGGCGACCGTCCGGGTCGGCGATGAACGTCGTCTTCAGGCCGTCATCGCGTTCCTGCCCCGGGGCGACCGGCTCGATCCCACGCTCGGCCAGCACGTCGAGCGTGTCGGCCATCGACTCGACCTGCACGACGAAGTGACTGACGTCGGTGCCACGGTCGACCGGGTTGCCGTCGTGAACCAGCTCGACGGTGACGAACTCGTCGTCGGGGAGCTTGAGCATGGTCAGATGCCCGATCGGCGTCTCGGGCACGCGGCCGACGACCTCGTAGCCGATAGCCGTGTAGAACGCCAGCGACCGCCCGAGATCGGTCACCCGCAATCCGACGTGCAACGTTCTCATCCCAGTACCTCCATTGCCTGGGTTCTCGCGGCTATCCGGGTACGCATGGGTTGCTCCTTGGTTGCCCTGACGTGCGTTCGTCACTGCGTCGAACGGGAGCTGCCGCGATCGACACTTCGCGCCAAGAAGATTTCGATGCGGTAATCATGCTCTGCGCAGCCCCGTAGGCGACCCCAATCGCCGTCACCGGGATCTGCTCGAGCTCGAACTTGCCGAGCACCCGCAGCCCGAGCTATGGGCGGCCCCTACGGCACTCCAAACGTCCTCTTCTGCCGCTGATCGTGCGGCCCGGACGTCCGGGCATGCCGACGAGCGGAAGCGGGATCACTCGCCCGTGCCCTGCCGCGATCGCTCCTGGCCGGGTCGAGCCTGATCTTGCGAACCCGGCGAGCTCGCCCTTCCGGGATGTCGGCGGGCGACCGGGCGTGCTCACCGAGCTGATCTTTCTGCTGCCGTGGTTGCGCTCTTCACGCGTCTCGACGCCGCCGTGGACAAGGCCGCCAACGCCCGTGCGCTGGCCCTGCAGTCCACCGAACACGCGGCGCACGTCGACATCGGGCGTAGTGCGCACGCCTGGCTGGCGGGGAGTCCGGTCCTCGGTCAGCCAGCGGTGTACCTGCACCATGCGGCGGTCGCCTGCGTACTCAGCCGGACGACGGTCGCGATGGTGGTCTCATTCCGGCGTCTACCGAGCAGGTGCCGTCGGCTGGTCTCAGTGGTGCGCGTACGCGCTGCGGGCACGCCTCCCACTGCTGTCGTGGCTGTTCCCGCTGCTCTGACGGCGGACGTGCTCACCGCGGGCACCACTACCCCTTGGACATCGTGGGCAGCACCGCGCTGCCGGCCGGCGCCGCGGAGTCCGCGAAGCGCGGGTTCGGCAGTCGGATATCTGCCTCTGCGCAACCCACTGGCTCGATCGACACCGCCGCTCCGAACTCTGTCGCCTACGTCGTCATGGGGCCTCCGGCGATCGAGTCGCGGCACAGCAGGCAGTCGCCGTCGGCGCAACGGGTGATGCTCTGGTCCGCCCTGATGGCCGCCGCGGCGGCTGCGATGGTTTGCCGCGCGGGAAAGGCCTGCCACCGCGATCCGCCGACGACCGCGGTACGGACGTGGGGGCGCAAGGTCGGCCCTAGGCGCGGGAACCCTTCGGAGCAGGATCCGACCTCGACCATGGACACCTGATGGTGGAGGTTTCGAGCCCAGCGCAGGAACAGGCGACGCCCCGCCTGATGTTCGGCCAGGTGAATCGCTGTCATCCGGTTGATTCCCACCCCGGCCAGGATGATCACCCCCTCGTGAGCGGCCAGTTCGCGCAGGGGGCCGTACACGTCGGAGGGGCTCTGCGCCGAGATCAGCTCGCCGGCCAGGGGGCCGAGTGCGGCGAACGAGTTGAGCGGATGCGTGCCGCGCACAGCGCCGGTGCGGCTGATCACGGCCGCTGGGAGCACACCCAATCCCGGGTTGATGAGCCCGCAGTCGGTGGTGTAAGGCGTGCCTTCCAGAGTCGTGGGCACCGCGGGGAGTGCGGAGTAGTCGATGCCGTTGCGCAGCGGCCGCAGGCCGGCCGGAGGGGCTACACCGAACTGCGGTTCGGTGAAGGTCGGCACCAGTACGGTGCGGTTGCCGGCCAGAAACGCGTCCAGCAGGGTGTCCACGCCACCCTCGATGGGCGCTCCGAAGGAGCGCAACGAGGCGTGCAGCATGATCGGGCGATTTCGCGGCGCCAGTTCGTCAATCGCCTTGCCGAGGTGTTCGGTCGGAATCATCGCGGATCTCCTCGATTGGGGGCCGGTGGTGGTCGGTGCTCAGACGGAGTGGCGGGCGTCGACGATCCGGCCGTGCCGGAGCTCCTCCAGCGCCACCACGGTCGCTCGTGTCTCGGGGTGGTCCTCGCCCAGCACCCGGCGACGGCGGTCCAGGACGTCCCGGTAACCGGCCTCCGCTTCCGCTGTCCGGCCGCGGTGGGCCGCGATCCAGGCGAGTTCGTGCCGGATGACGAGCGTCTCGGGGTGGTCTGCACCGAGGAGCTGCGCACGCAGGTCGAGAAGATCGCGGTAGCCGGTCTCGGCTTGCGCCCACCTGCCTTCCCTGGCGAGGATCCAGGCGAGTTCGTGCCGGGTTCCCAGGGTTCGCTGGTGCGAGGGGCCGAGCACTCGCAGACGGTCTTCGAGGACTGCGCGGAGGACTGCGCGGGCCTCGTCGAGCCGCCCCTGGTTCGCGATCGCCCAGCCGAGCTCATGGCGAGTTATCAGGATGTCGGGGTCGTCGGTGTCCAGAACGCCGGCGCTGTCGCGGAGGACCGCCCGATAGCCCTTCTCGGCCTTGGCCCATTCCTTGCCGCAACCGGCGATCCAGGCGAGTTCATGCCGGCACCTGAGGACGTCCGGGTGCTTGGGGCCGAGCTGCCGCAGCCGGTTCCGGAGGACGTCCCGGTACAAGTTTTCCGCTCCGGCCAGATCGCCCTGGTCCGCGACCGCCCACGCCAACATGTGGCGCAGGCGAAGCACCGTGAGATGCCCGTTCCCCAGCTCAGCGGTGTGTGCCAGGGCGCGCTCGCACAGAGCTCTCCCCGCTCGGCCGGCTCCGCTGAGGTTGAACGCCCAGGCCATGCGAGCGGCGGTTTCCAGAAGCTGGACGAGATGGTCCCGGTCCACCTGCTGCGCGGTGGTCTCCAGAAGGCTCAGCAGATGGGGTCCCAGCAATGCGTACTCCGGCCAGGCCGCCGGCTGGTCCGGGGGCAGGCCGGCGACATCGGCGGCGAGGAGGGCGACCGCGGTGTGCCGGATCCCGCCCGGGCGCGGTTCCGGTCCGTCCAGGCTGGCTCGGCCGGCCGCTCCGACGACGGGGTGCACGACGATGCCGCCCGGGGAGCCGTCGTGGATCAGGCCGACCTCCCGCAGCCCTCGCAACGCTTCGTCCAGGTGCCGGATTGGTGGAGTGGTGCCACGCGAGTCCGGCGGACCGGACAGGAAGCCGGCGTCGAGGAGGCCCTCGGGGATCGCGGTGGAGGCATAGCAGCTGACCAGCTGCAGCACTGGTCGAGCCTGCGGGACTCCGCGCTGTGCCAGCTCGTCCAGGGAGAGTTCCACGGCACGGCCCGTCAGTGCCCCCATGGCTGCTGCGGCGGGACGTTCCAGCCGGTCGGATTCGACGGTCCTACCGACCGCCAGTTCGTATGCGGCGAAGGTGGCTCGCCGGGTGGCTTGCGAACGCAGGTGGCTGCCCGCCAGATGCAGGCTCAGCGGGTGGCCGTCCAGGCGGCGCGCCAGCGCCCTGGCCTGGTCTTCATCGCCCGCCGCCGGCGCCAGTTCGCGCAGTATCCGGGCGGCGTCGCTCTCGTCCAGTGCGCCGATGGTCAGGATCCTTGCCGCTCCCCACATTCGCGGATCGGTCTCCCGGCTGGTCACCAGCGCCAGGCCGTGCGCAGACGAGCGCACCCAGCCCGTCAGATCCTGGATTCCGGCCGGCGAAGTTCCGGTCGCCAGCGCCCGGGGATCATCAGCCTCGTCGAACACCAGCAGCCACCCGGGAGATACGCGGTCGAGCAGCCTCCAGAAGCGGTCGGCGGCGTCGACCGTGCCCCGGGCGATCGCCTCGACGTCGTGCGGGGCCGCGCCCATCTGCCGCGCCACCGTCGTCAGGCCCTGCGACAGGGCGACCGGATCGAGAGCCGAAACCCACCACACCCGGCCGCCCCGGGCCCGGACGTGCTCGGCCAAGGCCGCGGCCACCGTCGTCTTGCCCGCGCCCCCCGGGCCGGTGAGCACCGCGGGCTCTTGCCGTGATCCGCGCGTCAGCGCCAGCAGGTCATCCAGCAGCGCACGGCGGCCGATCAACCGGGCAGGTCCCCCGGAGACGTGGTCTCCGGACCTGTCCTTGAGCGCTCGTAGCCTGACCTCCAAGCCGTCGTCGGTGATGTACTCCTCGACGATCTCGCTGATGAGGATCAGCCGTTCCCGCAGGGTCTCAGCCGCAGTGCGGTCATCATCGCTGGCCACTACCGCTCCTCTTCTGTCTGGGGCGAGCCGATCACCGGGGGTTCCAACTGCCGGCGCAGCCGCTTCTTGACCAGGTGGATGATCTGGCGGACGTTGTTGGGTTTCTTGTGCAGAACCTCGGAAATCTCCGTCGGCGTGTAACCTTCGGTGATCAAATACATCACCTGCTGCTGCGCCGGCGGCAGGCACTCGAGTGTGTTGGCGACGAACTGACGATCTTCCAGGGCCGTCAGCGCCGACCCGTCGGCCGGCAGCACTGACCCGTCCTCGTCGAGCGCGACGGGCTGCAGGCGGTGCCGCTCGTTCTTGAGTCGGCGCCGTGCTGTTTTCATCGCGTAAGCCCGGGGATGGCGTACCCGGCCGGGGTCGGAAACGGGGAGGTGCCAACGCTCGAAGAGCTTCTCCATCGCGTGAGCGACACAGTCGTCGGCGTCGGCTGGGGAAGCCCCTTCCATGACCATCAACGCCTTCACCAGCTTCCGGTATTCGGTACGGAAGAAGTCGTCAAAGCCGCCTGGGTAAAACACTTTCCTGTCCGTGGCGGAGTTGCCGGTGGTGGATTGCTCCTCATCGTGCACCGGAACCCTCCCAGGGTGACCAGCCACCCTGGCCGCACGCGTGGACGAAACCCTTCGGCGGTGGCTCGCGCGTCCCGACGGACACCAGCCTCACCTTCAGGCGGTAACCCGCGGCACGCAACGCCGCGGCCGCCATCACCCCGCTCACGACGCACGTGCCGCAGAACGCGGCCACGTTGTCGAGCTGGGCGAGTGCCTCCACCAGCGCCACCCATCCGACCAGCCGTGCCGGCTCTGCAACGCCGACCATGGGAACAATGCCGTAGTCATCCATATCCGCGTGGCCGTCCTTCGCCTCGTCGATCCATCGATGACTTATAAGAGCGCCTAGCCACCCGATACGTTAAAAGCCCTGGTCACGCCACCGTTCACGATGTGCCCAGCTCGGCGGCTCGACCCGGTCGGCTGACGTCCTGTCATGCCGCGAGGCGAGGGTTCGGTTGACTGTCCGCACGTGCCGACGAGTGGACGTTAGAGTCGATAGGTGGACGATGCGTCAGTGCGGACAGCGCTTCTGGTGGCGAGGACGGCCGAATCCCGCGGTTGCCTGCGGCCGGGCGACTGGCCGGATGTCGCGGTCAGCCTGCTGCTGGAAGGCGCTGAAAATCCCGCGATCGCCGAACTCGCCGGCCTGAGCTGGCAGGCGAACGGGTGGGACACCGAACCACTGGTGGCCGCAGCGTGCGAGCGGCACGAGATCCTGGTTCCCAACTGCGACGAGTCAACGATTCTCCTTGCCCGATTGATGGCCGACGACGTCCGTGCCCGGCCGACCGTGGTCACCGCGCCGATGACCCGCCTCCTTGCCGGGCTCGCGCCCCCGGACTTCGAGTCGGACCTGGCCAGCCGATGCTTCACCGCGGAGGAGTACCTGGATTGCGGCTGCGCCGAGGTCGACCTCGGTTTCGAGGCGGAACTGCAATCGATGCCGACGCTGGGGCTGTCCGCACCTGTCACCCAGGCACTCGCACGACCACTGCGTTCAACGCTTCCCACGACTCAACCCGCATACGGACACCACGAACACTGATCGCGCGAGTTCCGACACCGACAACGGGGACGCAGCCTGCTGCCGCCGACGCACTGACATGCCGACGAGCGCGCAGTGAGTCGTCGCGGACGGTGGAGCCGCCCGCGGGCCGGAGGCGCGGAACGCGGACGATCAGGCGATACAGGAGGTAGGCTGCTCGCGACTGAGAGAGAACCGTATTGACGAGGGGTAGCCGTGTATGAGCCTGGCGGTCGGAAGCGTCGGCGCCTGGCTGGTCCAAGCCTTTCCCGACATCTCCAGCAATCTGATCGCGGCGGCCATCGGCGGCGTGCTGGTCTGGTCGGCGACGAATGCGAGACGACGCTTCAAGCTGGTTCGCGCGCGCAGGTTCTGGCGGGCGCTGGGCGACCGTCGCCCACTCATCGTGTTGGGAGCGCATGACTTCGGATCGCATCGGCGGTGGGCCAACGCCGGAGTGGTGGGCATGGGCGACATCGGGGCCCTCGTGGAGATCGAAGCGCAGCTCCGCAGGCTGGGCTTCGCCGGGAAGATCGTCGAGTCGAAGCAGCTGTCGCCGCGTGAGCTGAGTTCGGATCTCGTCCTGATCGGCGGCCCGGTGGCGAATGCCGTGACGCGAACGATGATGGCGAAGCTGCGCGGAACGATCTCCTACGACTTCGCCGAAGATCCAGAGCACGAGGCAGCCGTGGTCCACGACCTGAGGTCCGGTCGGTCACTGAGGCCGCAGTACGACGAGTCAGGCTACCCGTTCAGCGACCACGCCTTGATCATCCGGACGCCGAATCCCCTCGCCCCGGACACGTCGGAACTGGTCATCATCGCCGGCTGCTTCGAACACGGCACCGAGGCCGCGGCGGAGAAGCTCGGCGAACGGAAGTTCCTCCGCAGACTCAGGAGAATGAAGCACTTCGAGGCACTGATCGAGACCACCGTCGTGAACGGTGCCCACTACAACACCAAGCTCGTCGAAACCCGGCCCATCCCGGCCGGCTGACATCCGGACCTTCCGAATGCTACGGCGTCGAACCGGCCGGCAGTACCGGGTGTGGCGACAGGTAGGTCGACCTTTGTGGCGTGGCAATGAGTTGCGGACCCTCTACCCGCCATCATGCCGATGACAGCGCCTACCAGTCTGACCGGAGGCCGCGAGGACGGTGAGGGTCCTGCCGAGAACATCAGCCGATCCGACACACGTTCCCTGCTGTAGCGCGAATCGTCGGCGAGCGCCGATTGCATGCCGGTAAATCGATAGTTGACCGGGACGCACTTGCCGCCTTCGTCTTCCCTCTCTAGGTTCAGGGCCCTGCGGGATATCAAGCCGCAAACCAGGCCCTGCCCATGGCTGGTAGAACGATCAGCGGAACCGAAAGGCATCGAGTGAAGCAGTCGAGCGTGAAGATCGATGGACAACGGATCACGTGCCTGGAGAGCTCGCCCGATCGCAGTGGCCAAGGCGAACCCGCGGTGATCTTCGTCCACGGCAACTCGTCTTCGGCCAGGACTTGGCTCCCGGTGATACGGGGCGACTTCGGCAGGCGGTTCCGTTGCGTCGCACTGGACCTGCCCGGACACGGTCAGTCCGAGCCAGCGAGGGACCAGGCCGACTACTCGCTACCGGGCTACGCCGCCGTGCTCACCGCCTTCGTGCAGGAGCTCGGCGTATCGGACGCGATCGTCGTCGGCTGGAGCCTGGGCGGGCAGATCGCGATGGAGGCCGCGCCCGAACTGCCCGACGTCGGCGGCTTCGTCATCTTCGGCGCGCCCCCGGTCGCATCACCCGCGCAGATGGCGGAGGCTTTCCTACCGCACCCGGCGATGGCCGCCCTCTTCAGCGCGCAGGTCAGCGAATCAGAAGCGAGGCTGGCCGCCGAGAGTTTCACCGCGCCCGGTTCGCCGCTCGACATCAGTGAATTCGTCTCCGACATCCTGGCCACCGACGGTGCAGCTCGCGCCGGGCTGGGGGCCAGCGCCGGTGCGGGCCGGTTCGCAGATGAGATCGCGATCGTCTCGGCGCTCCGTCAGCCGCTGGCCATCCTGCAAGGCGCCGACGAGCAGCTGGTGAGCCTGGACTACTTACAACAGCTGATCATCCCCGGACTGTGGCGTGACGAGGTTCAGCTGATCCCCGGGGCCGGCCACGCTCCGCACCAGGAGGCGCCGCGGCAGTTCGCCGCTCTGCTGACGGAGTTCATCAGCGATCGTGGCTGCGAGCAGTGACGGCCCGGAATCGTTGGCACCTGACAACAACCCACAAGTCGCGAACCCCGGGTGCTCGGTGACCTGAGTGGACCGGGAGAAATCGCCGCTGGGAAACCTGCCCGAACCGGCTCGCGGTCAGGTCATGCACCGCCGTGGAGCCGACGCCACCGGATCCCGGCCGACTCATCGCTTGACTACCAGCGTGGCCACGCTGGTAGTACACCGAAAGATGACAGCAGCGGCAGCCGGCGCTTCGGGTTGTACAGCCAGGACACTCTCAGCATCGTCGTCGAGTTTCGACATCCGCTCATGCCGAGGAGCGGGTGTCTTTGTCCAGGCCGAGAGCCTGGTCGAGTTCTTGCGGAAAGCGCTTGCTGTCCAACCCGCCGAACACCGTGGCCGATCTGCGACGATCGGTCAAAGGTGATCAACAACGGCCTGGGAGGACCGTCGTGAACATCCAGATTCAACGCGTGCACCGCGCCCGGCGAATCGCCGGCCTGCGCCGTCGGCTGCGGTCAGAGCTGCGCGCCGCGGGCGTCGAAGGCCCGACGCCGATGGCCGAGATCTGCGCCCGGTTCGGCGAGCGCCGCGGTAAGCCCATCCGGCTGCTGGCCGTTCCGATGGAGGTGCCGGGTCCGTTCGGCCTGTGGATCAAGACGACCGCAGCCGACATCATCTTGTACCAGGGCACCGGAACCACGCGGTTTCACCAGGAGCACATCATCGCCCACGAGCTCGGCCACCTCCTCGCCGATCATCCGTCGGACGAGGGCGACGACTCGATGTGGCGCCAGCTGCTGCCCGACATCCCGCCCGACGTCATCCGGAAGGCTCTGCGCCGCCGTACCTCCTACGAGAACGAGTACGAGCAGGAAGCCGAAGCGCTCGCGACCGTCCTGCTGGAGGCCACGGTCAAAGCCCAGGAGATCAGCCTGCCCGGCCGGTCACCGCGAGCGCGCCGCGCGCAGACGTCCCTCGGCGACCCGGTCGACATCCTGTGAACCTCACGAACTTCCTGCTGCTCGTGCTGGCCTGGTTCCTCTACCGGCTGGCCCGTTCGCCACGCGATCCGGCGCTGTGGGCCGTCGTGGTGTGCGTGGCGTGTCAGCTGCTCGGCGCTTCCACTTTCGTCGCGTTCACCCGGACGGTGTTCGGCGAGCTGCCGTCATCGAGCACGGTGAAGCTGCTGACGAACCTCGCGCTGAACACCTCGCGCTATGCCCTGCTGCTCTTCTTCCTGATCTCGGCGGGCGGTTCATGGCGACGGGTCCGCACCGAGACCGCGATCCTCGTCGGCGTCTGCCTGGCGATGACCGCCGCGGTTCTCGTGCTCCCGCCCGGAGTTCGCGACAGCGCGTACCCCCTGACCGGGGTCCTGCCGAACGACATGAGCCATCCCGGCGTGGCGCCGTTCTACATCATCGGCGGCAGCTACATGTTCTACGCGGCGGTGCAGGCGGCGCGCTGGGCACTCCGGTACGCCGGCGAGTCCAGCCGCCGCGCCCGGTTCGGACTTCACGTCCTCACCGTCGCGCTCGTCGCCACCGCCGTCACGACCGGCGCCCGCACGGTCGTCACGATCATCCGCTGGGCCGGCCACCCGGGATACGGCGCCCCGATCATGCAGCTGACCACCCGGCTGGCCCCGATCTGCACCTTCGTGTTCCTCTTCGGCGTGTTCTCGGTCGGCCTCGCGGCTCGGTTCGCCGCGCTGAGGACGTGGCTACGCCGACGTCGCGCCTACGCCGAGCTGTGGCCGCTCTGGCGGGCACTGCACACGGTGTTCCCCGCCGACACCCTCGACCACGCGCCCACCCAGAGCTGGCTCGACACGCTGCTCCCCCGCCAGGTCGGCCACCGATACTGGCGACGCGTGATCGAAATCCGAGACGGCCTCCTCCAGCTCAGCCCGCAGCTCGTCGACGCCGGCTTCGATGCCGAGCGTCCCGCCGACCAGCAGCTCGGCACGTTTCATCACGCGCTTCAGCTCCAGGCCAGCGGCCGCACACCGACCAGCCGGACGGGCGTGCTCGTCGCGGCGCCAGAAGACGCGGGCATCAACTCCGATGTCCGGCAGCTCATCCACCTCTCACGGGCCCTCGCCCGGGAAGGAGCCACGTGACCACGGTTTCGAACGCCGAGATCCGCGACCGGAACCAGCAGATGCTCGAACGCATCCGCTCGCAAGATCCCCAGCCACACCGCGAGGGCCACTACGCACTGCGGGTGCTGACCGTCGCCGGCCGCACGACCGGCGAGCCACGAGCAGTTCCGATCGCGCTCATGCAGCTCGACGGCGTCCAGTACATCTGCTCACCCAGCCGACACCGCGACTGGGTCCGCAACCTCCTCGCAGCCGGCGAATGCACCGTCGAGCCCGACGAGCACGAGTCCCGCAACGCTCTCCTCGTGGAAGACGAAGGTGGCGCGACAGCGGTCGCCCGCTACCTCGCCCGCCTCCCCCGCGTCTCCGAAGAATGGCCCTTCCCCGGTGACGCGCCCCCAGAGCAGGTGCTGCCCTTCATGGGGCAAATTGCCGTGTTCCAGCTGTGCGTCCCCGCCTGAAAGGTCCCACTCGTGCGTCAGCAGCTCATCACCGCCGGCCAGGTCCTTCCCGGCCCAGCGGGCCACCGGATCGCCGATGGCGCCGTGCTCATCCAGGACGGCATCATTCTCGCTGTCGGGCCGCGCGCGGCCGTCGAAGGTCTGGCCTCGTCCACCGCCGAACGTCAACACTTCCCCGACGGAACCATCCTGCCCGGTCTGATCAACTGCCACGTCCACCTCGTGTTCGATGCCTGCGGCGACCCGGCGCGAGCAGCCGCCGAGGCGACCCACACGGAGCTGGCCGAACGCGCGGACCAGCTTCTGCGCTCCGGCGTGACCACCGTCCGCGATCTCGGCGACCGCGACGGCGCCGCCATCGAGTTCCGGGACCAGCACACCCGAGGGCCGCGGATCGTCGCCTCCGGGCCGCCGATCACGGTCCCCGACGGGCACTGCTGGTTCCTCGGCGGCGGCGCTGACGGCGAAGCCGAGCTCCGCGCGCGGGTGAGGCAGAACGCGGAACTCGGCGCCGACGTCATCAAGGTCATGGCGTCCGGCGGCCAGATCACCCCGAACTCGCCGTCGATGTGGGAGAGCCAGTTCACCGCCGCCGAGATGGCCGCCATCGTCGACGAAGCCTCGAAGGCCGGGCTGCCCGTCGCGGCACACGCCCACGGCACGGACGCGATCGCCGCGGCCGCCGACGCCGGCGTCACCACCATCGAGCACTGCACCTGGCTGCGCGAGGGTGGCGGCGGCTACGACCTGCGCGACGACGTCGCCGCGAAGATCGCCGAGCGCGGGATCTTCGCGTGCGTCGCCTGGCCCTCGGACTGGCGAGGCTTCATGAACCGCCTGGGGTCAGCCCGCGCTGACCAGGTCGCGAGCCGGTTCGAGTGGATGACCGAGCACGGCATCCGGATGATCCCCGGCACCGACGCCGGCGCGGGAAGCTCGGGGTTCGACAACTACGCCGGGGCCCTTCAGCTCTACGAGCACCTGGGCTTCGACCGCGAACACGTCATCGAGATGGCCACGACGACGAGCGCGGAAGCGCTCGGTATCGGCGACACCACCGGCCAACTGGCACCAGGCCTCTCCGCGGACCTGCTGGTCACCGCAGGCGACCCGCTCGCCGACCTGGCCAACCTCGGTCGGCTAGAGCTGGTGACGGTCAAGGGGCGTCCCGCCGCGCTGCAGACGAGATGAAAGACTCTGGCGCCGTACGTCCCCGACGGGAAGGAAGCGCCATGCCGGTGAGGGCGGTCGTCCTCGACATCGGTGAGACCGTGCTCGACGACACGCGCGAGTGGCACGCTTGGGCCGACTGGATCGGAGTCCGCCGGCACACGTTCTCGACCGTGCTCGGCGCGGTCACCGCAACCGGGCGGGACAACGCCGAGACGTTCCGGTACTTCAAGCCGGACTTCGACGTCGCCGCCGAGCGGCAACGTCGCGAGGAGACTGGCAACGGAGAGCAAATCGGCGAATCCGACCTGTACCCCGACGTTCGGCCAGCGCTCGCGGAACTCCGGCAGAAGGGGCTCTGGGTCGGCCTTGCCGGCAACCAGACGACGAAGGCCGGACGTCTACTCCGCGACCTCGACCTCCCGGTCGACGCCATCGCGACCTCCGCGGAATGGGGAGTGGCCAAGCCCGACCCGGTCTTCTTCCAGCGCGTCGTCGAGCTTGCGGATGTCGCCGCCAGCGACCTGCTCTACGTCGGCGATCACCGCGACAACGACGTGATCGCCGGTCACCGGGCGGGTCTGTGGACCGCACTGATCCGCCGCGGCCCCTGGGGACACCTGTGGGCCGACGATCCGGCCGTCCAGGCGAGCGCCGATTGGGTCATCGACTCGCTGGCCGAACTGCCCAAACTGGTCGCGAGGACCTGATCAGTTCACGTCGACCCAGGCTGCGAAGGTGGCCAGCTCGTCGCTGACCGTTCGCTGACCGCGAAGCAGAGACTTGAGCGCCGTCTTGACCCGCGGATGTTCCCGCGTGTGCAGCGGCGCGACACGTTTGGCCATCTGGAGTGAAACGAAGGCGTCTTCAAGTCGGCCGACTTCGACCTGCGCCGGAGCCAGGTCAATGTAGAAGTGGGACCGACGCTCAGCGGGGAGTTCACGCGGCGGATGCCAGCCGGTGCCGCGCTGGACGGCCGTCGGGCTGTCGCCCAACTCCTGGGCGACAGCGACCTCGTGGATTCGGACCGATGCCGGACCGAAGGCGGTTCCGAGGTAGATGCCCTCAGGCGTGTGCTCGGCGGCTCGATACGCGTCTGCGATGTGGTCGCCGGCCTCATCGGCCTTACCTGCACGCGCGGAGACCACCGCAGCCCGCATCGCCAATGCGCCACGCGCGACAGCAGCGTCCCTTGTGGACGCGGAGGTCGGGATCCCATCGATAGCCCGGATCAAGGAACGGTGTGCGGAGGGCAAGTCCTTGGCCGCAAAGAACGTCTCAGTGCGCACGTATGCGACGGCGGCGTCTAGCAGCGGCCGGTCGATCTCCGTTGCGGCAAGGCGCATGGCTGTGATGATCTGCCCGGAAAGATCGGAGTAGCCGTACTTGAAGGCCACCCCATCAGCTGCGCGGTAAGCCAGGATCAGCAATTCCGTCGCGTTACCGCGTTCCAGTTCGTCGGTCGCCATGTGGCGCGCCCGCCCGAGTTCCATCAGGAGATCGGGCAAGTCGGCGACCAGTTGCGCATAGCGCGCCTGCACACGCTGCTCCGTCGCGTTGGCGACGGCCGCTTCCAGGACATGCGATGGCCGAACCGGGCCGTCATCCGGCTCGTCGCACGCCAGCAGCGCTCGCCGCAGCGCCGGGATACCGGCACGGACGACATCGTCTCTCAACTGAGGCGCACGCTGCGACTGGTTCTCGCGCCGCAGTGTCGCCTGTTCTTGCTTCGCCGCCTCCCAAAGGCGTCGTAAGTCACCCGCCGTGTGCAGTCCACGGTCCAGCGCGTCTACAAGTTCACGGGAAGGCAGGTTTCGTCCCAACCGCTCGGCCATGGATACGTAGTTGCGCGTGTAGCCAATCCTCCGCGCCAACTCGGATTGGCTCAGATCCGCAGCCAGACGGATGCGCCGAATCTCCCCGGCGAGATGGTCCGCAGCCGGCCGCGTCTCGCTCAGTTCGTCAGTCACGTCGTTCTCCGGATCTGTCCGAGGGGGTAAATCGCAGTTTCGGCGTTTACCCCCTTCCCGCATCATAGCTGGTCAGGGTCCCATGGTGATCGTTCCGACGTCACGATGCAGGAGGGAACCCCGTGACCACAACCACCAAGCCGGTATCCGGCACAGCAATACCTGATCTGAGGAACCCGGAAGGCCGGGCGCAGTGATGCCCACAGCGTCCGAGCGGCCGTTGGCCATCGGAATCATGGGTCCGCACCTGACAGGAAAGAGCACGTTCGTCTCCCGCCTGTCCCTGGAACTCCGGAAGAGCGGCTATCAGGTCGCCACCATTCCAGCTCTCGTGGAGCGGGCCCAGCGGCTGGGCATACCGATCCTCCACAACCACACCTGGGCATCCACGATGTGGTTCATCACCCGCGGCATCAGCGACGAACTGGAGGCGTGGGCGCACGCTGACATCATCCTGGTGAACGGTGCCGTCCCAGACGCGCTGGCGTACTACCGGGCCGCACTTGAGTATCGCGGCGACGAAGCGAGCGACACGGAGATCGAGCACCTTGAAGACCTGGTTCGGCACCACAGCTCGAACTACAACCTGCTGTTCCGAACCGCGGTGGCGGGCGATGCCCACGCCGAAGACGGAAACCGCGATGACGACGAACGTGAGTTCCGCCGTCTCGCAGACCGCTGGGTACGTCGAGTCTCGGAAAGTCTCGATCTCGCAAGCCTTCCCTTGCCTCCGACGAACCGCGACTCGGCCCTGGATCTCGCGATCAGCTACGTGACCGAGCACGCCTAACCAACTCGACCAGTGGCGGAGTCGTGCACCCCGAAACGTAACTCGGCCACCCGGTTCCGCACTGGGGCGAACCACGATGCCAGCAAACGAAAAAGAAGAATTGCCTTCCGAAGTCGACCTACGACACGCCGAAGAAGCCGAGTTCGTCCTTCTCTGCCGCGTCCTCGCAGGGTTGCGCCGACTGTCCACTTCGGAGACACCGCAACTTTCGACCGGAGTTTCCATGTTCCGTGACACTGCCAAGCTCATCGACGCGATCCAAGCCACACAGACCCGAACCGGCCTGCTCGCACTTCAGTTGCGGGACGGCACCGCAACCGCCGATGAACAGCGCCAAGTCGCCGACAAGGTCGAAGAGTTGCTCGATCTACTCCAGTCCCACGCCGCCGACACCGACTCGGGCATCGCACCGACTCCGCGGCGCCTCCACCTCACAGAACGGCGTCCGGCATGACCGACGGACCTTCCCACCTCCCTGGCCTCTACGTAATCGGGAGCAGGCTGAGAGAGCTTCGCGACAACCGGGGAATCAGCCTCCGTCAGCTGGCCGTCAAACTGGGGTTCAATCCATCCACCGTCTCGGGCTGGGAAACGGGGGCGCGACCGCTCGATGTCGGACAGCTCGGCTGGTATCTCGGTTATCTCCAGGTGACACCTGCCGAGTACCAGCTGATGATGCGGCTTCACGGGCAGGCGGAGCGCGCCAGCCATATCGAGAACCTCGCGCCTGGCGAAGCCAGTCTCCAAGACGTGTACCTGCGATACGCCGTTCACACCTACGAGTGGGCGCCGCGCGTTGTGCCTGACTTTCTGCAGACATTCGAGTACGCGCACGCGGTTCTGGGCCGGACCAGTCAGCCCGACGACGTCGACCTGGAGATCCTGACCCGCCAAGTCCGGCAGGTCGACCGGAATCCTCATCACCGGCACACCGTCTTGCTGGGCGCGGCCGCACTGAACCACGAATTCCTTTCCGCGGAGATCCGGGACGCACAGCTGCAGCACCTCACCACCTCGGCAACGGGTCGCATAAGCACTCAGCTCGTCCCGGACAGCCTGAGCGTCACCGGAACGACCGAACCTTTCATCATCTACGAGACGGCGGAAAGGATCTTCGCCGTCGTCCTGCGGCACGAGCACACAGTCACGTACCTGTCCGATTCGGACACGGTGAATCGCTACCTGGGGACTTTCACCGTTCTGCAACGGAAAGCAGCTGACTACCGGGTGGCGGTGGGTTCATGCTGAGCAGCGCGAGCAGCCGGTGCTTCGGCCGCGAAGGCTTCCCAGAGCAAGTTGAGCGGATGGTCGGCGGCATACCGCTGCCGCTCGCCCGCGCGAGAGAAGATCCCGGTCACGATCTCGAGCGCAGGTTCGTAGCCTGTTCCAAGCTCGACCTTGCGGAGGTTCGCGCCGGGCAGCCGGCCCTCGACGGCCGCGTCGGCGACCCGCTCGGTGGTGAGCAGGCAGCCGAACATCAGCTTGCTGCTGAGCAGGTTGAGGCCGTAGTTGAGCGCGTCGATGTCGGCGACCACGTGGAGCTTGCCGCGGTACTCCGGGCCGTACCAGCGGGTCAGGAAGTCGGCCAGCAGGCCTGCGGTCGGCGTGAGCAGCGGCAGCGCGGCCAGCGCGTCGCGCGCGACCGGCCGATCGGGCAGCTCGCGCACGCTCAGGTTGGTCAGCAGCGCGACGCGTTCGCGGTGCCACTCGAGGAAGTCGTGCGGCACGTCCGGGCCGCGATCGCGCTCGGCGGCGAACGAGCCGCACACGAGGTCGACCTGCTCGGCGTCCAGCTTGGCCCGCAGGTCGCGGGTCCGGACGTGCTCGATCTTGAGCTGGATGCCCCTGCGCTCGAAGGTGTCGCGCAGCTGCGGCCAGACCTCGCCGAGGAACTCGACGGTGAATTCGGTGGTGCCCACCGTGATGGTGGACCCGACCCGCCGGCGGGCACCGTGGACACGTTCAGTCCAGGCGCGCAGCGTGCTCGCAGCCAGCGCGACGACCTCGTCACCGGAGCTGGTGAACAGGAAGTCCTTCCCGCGCCCCTGCTTCGCGACGAGTGCCTCGCCCATCAGCCGGAGCGCGGCGTCGTTCAGCGTGTCGAGCTGCTTCTGCACGCTGGACTGCGATCGCTGCAGGATCCGGGCAGCTCGCTGGGCACTGCCGGTGGCGTGGACGACGGCCAGCGTCCGCAGCTGGTCGAGGCTGGTGTCGAGCAGCTCCGCCGGAAAGTCGAGCAACTCGGCGACTTCCGAGTCCGTCACCAGCGTCTCCTCACATGTTCCCACTCGGATATTTCCAGTTCTAGTTCGAGCAACTGTAGCCAGAATGCTCCAAAATTTTCTTTCGAGCACTTATAGCCTATTTATTGTTCTAGCGAGCATCGAGTGGTCTACTCGGTTTACCGCCACCAGCTCGCCCGATTTGGAGGACCGAACGATGACCGTCCGTCCGATCGCTGTCGACGAGCAGGCGTCGAGCTGCTACTTCCGCACCACCGTCGACACCCCGAACCGCAAGGCGCTCGTCCAGATCACCGAGCGGTGCAACCTGCGCTGCGCGCACTGCTTCGTCTCCGCGACCAAGCACGGCAAGGACATGCCCCTCACCGAGGTTGCTAAGAAGGTCGTCCCCCGCCTGGCCGACGCCCGGGTGCGACGGGTGACGCTGACCGGCGGCGAACCGACCATTCACCCGGACTTCCTCGGCATCGTGCACGCGTTCCGCAACGCCGGGATCGACGTCGGCGTCTGCACCAACGCCACCGAGCTCGACGACACGCTCATCCGCCAGCTCTCCACGGCCGGAGTCCACGTCAACGTCTCCCTCGACGGATTCGCCGCCGACTCTCACGGCCTGTTCCGCGGCGACCGCGACTCGTTCGACGTGACCGTGGCCAACGTCCGCAAGCTCGCCGCAGCCGGCCTGCTGCAGGGACTCCTGTGCACGCCAAACTCCCTGGCCGACAACGACGAGTACGTGCAGCTGTGCGCCTTCGCCCGCGAGAACGGCGCCCGCTACGTCCTGTTCAACCCACTCGGCAGCATGGGCCGCGGCGTGAAATCCCGGCGCAAGCTGGCCAAGACCACCATGCACATGCAGGAGATCTTCGAGCTGACCGCGCCGTTCGACGGCCCCGACCTCGACATCGCCCACATCCGCTTCCCCAACACCGCCCGCAAACCGCTGGCCGGGTGCGAAGCCGGGACGATCATCTACGTCTTCGCCCCGGGCGAGGTCACCATCTGCCCCTACCTCGTCTTCGCCGCCCGCACGCCGGTCTCCCGCCACCCCGACACCGACTTCATCGTCGGCAACGTCTTCACCGACCGTGACATCGCCGCTCGCCTCGACGCCTACCGCTTCCACGAGCGGTTCCAGGTCGGCGCGAACCCGACCTGCACGTCCTGCAGCATCGAGTCCGCCTGCGGCAAGGGCTGCCCGGCCGCGGTGGTCGCCGGCGGCGGGCGCATCGGCGACGTCGACGCCGAGCAGTGCCCCGTCGTCGCCGACGGACACCACCTGCTGCCGCTGGACGTCGCATGACCCGGCGCCTACCCGGCACGCTGGTGACCTTCGAAGGGCCTGGCGGCGTCGGCAAGACGACGATCACCGAACTGGTCACCGACCTGCTCAAGGCCGACGGCATCGCGGTGCATTCGACCACCCAGCCCTCCGACGCTCCCCTGGGCGAGCTGGCCCGGCACGGCACCGACACCTACCTCGACATGGCGCTCGCCTGCCTCTGCGCGGCCGACCGGCACCACCAGCTCACCACGGAAATCCTCCCCGCTCTGGCCGAGGGCAAGGTCGTGCTCTGCGACCGCTACGTAGCGTCTTCGGTGGTCTTGCAGCAGCTCGACGGCGTCCCGCTCGACGTCGTCTGGGCGCTCAACCACGGTGTCTACCGCCCTGACCTCGTGTGCGCGCTCAACGCCGCGCCGGCCGTCGTCGAACGGCGGCTCCGGGCTCGCGGCGAGCACAGCCGTTTCGAGCGTGCCGCCGGGATCAGCTTCCGCGAAGCCGACGGCTACCGGGCGGCCACGACGTTCCTACGCGACCAGGGCTGGCCCGTCCAGGTGGTCGACTGCGCGCAGGACCCGCGGACGACAGCTGGCACCATCATCGATCTGATCCACCGCACCCTGTTGGAGAGCCCGGCATGCCCCTGACCGTCCTCACCCTCAACGTCGGCAACCCCGCCGTCGAGCGGGCCCGTCGCCAGCGCGACTGGCTCGCTCGGCGTAACGAGGACGTCTTCGTGCTCACCGAAACCGGCTCCGGCCCCGGCACCCACCTGATCGCCGGGTCCTTCGCCGATGCCGGCTGGACGGTCACCTACCCCGACCACGCTGACAAGGAACGCGGCGTCATGCTGCTGTCCAAGGCGGAATCCACCGTAGATCCCATCGGCGCCGCGATGTCGTACCTGCCAGCCCGGCTGGCCGGCATCGTGGTGCACACCGACCGCGGGCCGGTGCGTGTCCTCGGCGCCTACGTCCCGTCCCGCGACGCCACCGAAGCGAAGACCACCCGCAAACGCCTGTGGATCGACGCCTTCCACCAGGCCTACGAAGACACCGCCCACCACGCGCCTGTCCTGCTTCTGGGCGACTTCAACGTCCTCGAGCCCGGGCATGTGCCGCCCCATCCGGGCCAGTTCGCCCCGTTTGAGACGGCCTTCTACACAACTTTGACTCAACGTCACGGCCTCGTCGACGTTTTCCGTTCGCTGTATCCGACCGCGGTCGAGCACAGCTGGGCCCGCCGCATCGAACTCGGCTACCGCTACGACCACGCCCACGCCTCCCCCGCGCTCGTCGAGAAAGTCACGCGCTGCTCGTACGTCCACGACACACGCCACGGCGAGCCGGCGCTCACCGATCACTCGGGACTCGCCGTCGAGCTGGCGCTTACCGCGACCGCGCCGCTGATAACCTCCGACCCGGCCGCGGACCGCGAGGCAACGCTCTTCTGATCTGGGGTGCTCGTGCCCGGCCGCTGCCACGCCGCCGAGCACGAGGACCCACCGGATGCCCCTCGCCAGCGAACCGACCGTCCGGGTCGGCGCCCGCGTCCTGCTGCTCAACAGCGCCGACGAGGTCCTGCTCATCCACGCACGCGACCCCGACGCCGCCGAGCACCACTGGTGGGAGCTCCCGGGTGGTGGCCAGGAACCCGGCGAGAAGCTCGAGGACACCGCCCGGCGCGAAATCGCCGAAGAGACCGGGCTCATCCTGGACGAGATCGGCCGCAAACTCTGGACCCGCGAAAGCCGCTTCACCTACCGCGGCCGCGAGCACCACCGCCTCGACCACGTCTACCTCGCCCGCACCGACGACACGGAGCCGCGGGCCGCGCTCCGACACACGGCCAACGAGCGCGCCGGCCTCATCGAGCACCGCTGGTGGCCGGTAGAACAGTTGCAGTTGTGCCGGGACAAGCTACTTCCTGACGTCTTACCCAATCTGCTCAGCCGAGTCCTGACGAACCAGTTCCCTGACGACGTAATCGCAATTTCAGCATCTGTTGAACCGACTTGCGCCGGGGTCGCCGCACTTGCCGCTGAACCTGCAGATCCATGCACACGCTCGTCGCCAGCCGTCCAGCCGGCCAGCCCTGCTCGCTGACCGAACCACGACTCACGGCGTATTGGCCGAGGCCCTGGACACCCTCAACGCCGGGGACGCGCTGACCCGCGCGGGACGTGACCAGGTCGGGCCAACGCCTGCGAGACGCTCGCCTGGCCGATCAGTGCCGAGACCATCGCGACAACGTCGGCACCAACTTCCGGAACAAGGGCGAGCCGTTCGAGCTATCGACCCTTTGTTCGAATAACTGCGAATCGCTCGCTTCTCTGTTAAGCCGAAACTGGGCGACGTTGCCGAAGGCGCACAGGCTTTTGTGGTGCCGAGCCGTCTTGCTCAGGTAGGCACGCCCGTACCGAGGTGGTCAGCGTGTCGCCGTGTGGTCGAACACGATGAGGTCCCAGCCGGCAGCGATCATGAGTTCCCCGCTGGGTCCGAACGCTGCGGCGCCGATCCCACGGAAGTCGAAGACGGCGACCTCGTCGCCGGTGGCGAGGTCCCAGATCCACGCGGTGTTGTCGTGGCCGGCGGTGACGGCGACAGGGCGACCGTTGAGGCTGCTGCAGGCCACCGCCAGCACCGAGTTGGTGTGGCCGGTGAAGGTGGTGAGTTGCTCGCCGGTGGCGAGGTCCCAGACCCGCGCAGTGTGTCCGATGTCGACGGTGACGGCAACTGCGCGACCGTCGATGCTGGAACAGGCCAGCGCCTTTATCCGGTTGAGGTGGCTGGTGAAGCTGGTGAGCTGTTCACCCGAGGTGAGGTCCCAGACTTGTACGGCGCCGGTGCCGGCAGTGACAGCGACGGAGCGACCGTTGAGGCTGGTGCAGGCCACTGCCTGCACCGAGCTGGTGTGGCCGGTGAAAGTGGTGAGCTGTTCGCCGGTGGCGAGGTCCCAGACCCGTGCGGTGGTGTCTTGGCCGGCGGTGACGGCGACGGGCCGGCCGTCGAGGTGGGCGCAGGCCACTGCCTGCACCAAGTCGGTGTGGCCGATGAAGATGGTGAGTTGCTCGCCGGTGGCGAGGTCCCAGACCCGCGCAGTGTCGTCGCGGCCGCCGGTGACAGCGACCGGATGGCCGTCGAGGCTGCTGCAGGCCACCGCCAGCACCCAGGCGTTGTGGCCGGTGAAGGCGGTGAGTTGCTCGCCGGTGGCGAGGTCCCAGACCCGCGCAGTGTCGTCGCGGCCGCCGGTGACGGCGACAGGGCGACCGTCGAGGTTGCTGCTTGTCGCGGCCGCGATCGAAGCTGAATGACCGGAGGCAGGGGGTAAAGGGACCGCTTCGAGCAGAAACCGCCAGACCCTTGCTGTGTTGTCGTGGCCGGCGGTGACAGCGACCGGGCGACCGTCGAGGCTGCTGCAGGCCACCGCCAGCACCGAGTTGGTGTGGCCGGTGAAGGCGGTGAGTTGCTCACCGGTGGCGAGGTCCCAAACCCGCGCAGTGTCGTCATAGCCGGCGGTGACAGCGACGGGCCGGCCGTCGAGGCTGGTGCAGGCCACCGCCAGCACCGAGTTGGTGAAGGCGGTGAGTTGCTCGCCGGTGGCGAGGTCCCAGACCCGCGCAGTGTCGTCATAGCCGGCGGTGACAGCGACCGGGCGACCGTCGAGGCTGCTGCAGGCCACCGCCAGCACCGAGTTGGTGTGGCCGGTGAAGGCGGTGAGTTGCTCACCGGTGGCGAGGTCCCAGACCCGTGCGGTGGTGTCTTGGCCGGCGGTGACGGCGACGGGCCGGCCGTCGAGGCTGGTGCAGGCCACTGCCTGCACCTCGCCAGTGTGGCCGGTGAAGGCGGTGAACTGCTCGCCGGTGGCGAGGTCCCAAACCCGCACTGTGTTGTCGTCGTGACCGGTGGTGACGGCGACCGGACGGTCATTGAGGTTGGTGCAAGCCACCGCTTGCACCCAACTGGTGTGGCCGGTGAAGGTGGTGAGTTGCTCGCCGGTGGCGAGGTCCCAAACCCGAACGGTGTGGTCGTGGTCGGCGGTCACGGCGACTGGCCGGTCGTCGAGGCTGCTACAGGCCACCGCCATCACCCAGCCAAAGCGATGGTCAACGGTGGTGAGCAGTTCGCCGGTGGCGAGGTCCCAAACCCGAACGGTGCCGTCGCGGCCGGCGGTCACGGCGACTGGCCGGTCGTCGAGGCTACTACAGGCCACCGCCAGCACCCAGTCGGCGTGGCCGTCGAAGGTGCTGTGGAGGGCTTGGACGGCTTGCTGGCCGGTCGCCCAGCTTGGCCGCCACAGTAATGGTGCGGACAAGTCGTCCTGGAGCCGTAGCGCTCGGAAACGGGCTGCGTCGGCGGCAAGAACTTGCCGGCGTCGCTGTGTTGGCAGACGGCGGTGGATGTCGGCGGAGCACCGATACACCGCGGCGGTGAGCACACCTGTGTCGGTGGAGGCCTCGCGGATGGCGAGCAGGAGCGCGTCGGGTTCGGCGTGCACTAGGAAGTCGGCATCGGCGAGCAGCGCATCGATCTGCCCTGCGAAAGCGGCGTGGGTGGCGAGGTGCCGAAGGGTGTAGGGATGGACGCGGGCCCAGTCACGGCGGCCGTCGAGCGTGCGAGGCACCCGGCTCAGCAGGATGTCGGTGATGGCCGTGTGCATGGCAGTGTCATCGACGCCGTTGCTGAGGTGGTCGGCGAGGGCTTGGTGGTAGAGCCGGTACGCGGAGCGGCCATCCTCGGTGGCTTCGACGACGTAGGAGCCCGCGTGTTGGCGCAGCCAGAGCAGATCGTCGTCGGTGTAGCTGGCGTCAGCGGCGCGGGAGGCGACGGCGGCCCAGATGTCTTCCCACGGCAGTCCCTGGCCTTCGGCGAACGCCAGAGGGCAGAGTAGGTCCCGGACCTTAGCCGCGTTGTCACCGAGGCGGGTCTCGAGGTCGCGGCGCATCGCCTCGCCGGGATAGGTCGGCAATGAGCTGCGCCAAGTTGGATCGCTCGGGTCGGCGGCCTGGTCTTGGGCGGCGAGGGTGGCGCTGGTGATCCGCGCGACCAGGAACGAGGGGTAGGCAGCTTCGGCGACCGCATACGCGACTGCGCGGAGCAGCCTCGGTCTCACATCGTGGTAGGGGCTGTCAGGGTGGGATTCGAGCAGACCACGGGCGGCATAGGTGGTGAGCGCCGGCAGGTCGGCATACCGGTCGGCATCCAAATCGACCGTGTCCTCGCGTCGCACGCCGAGACGTTCGAGCAGAAAGTCCCGAGTACCGACCAGCAGCCGCAACTTCCCCGCCGCGTGGTCGACGAGGGGACGGAGCAGACGGCGCGTGAGGTGGTCAGGGTCGGCGGCTTCGTCGAGGGCGTCGATGAGCACGGTCAATGGCGTGTCCCCTCCGGTGAGCTCCTCCAACAATTGGCCGGGCGTGTCGGCGTGGGAGTGGACGGCGGCGGCGATGCCAGCCAGGACCTGGTCGGTCGTCAGGCTCTGGGCGTAGATCGCGACGTCCACTGCGGCGGGATCGGGTACGGCTGCGGCGGGAAGCCCGAGGGTATGCAGGGGAACGGTGGCGCGGCGCTGCGAAGTGAGGGTGGCGATCAGGCCGAGAACGGCTGTCTTGCCGGATCCCGGGTTGCCGGTGACCACCTGCAGCGGCCGAGAGGGATTGGGGTGGTGCAGCCAGGCGGTGATGTCCAGCAGCGCGGTGTGCCGGCCGGAGAACCACCAGCCTTGCGTGTCGCGTCCACCCATGGCGCGGTGCAGCAGCCGCGTCCGGAGTTCGATGTCGCGGCGCTCGGCCTGGACCTCGAACTCGCTGGCGTGCTGGATGGCCAAGTCGACCTCGGTCATCCGCCGGTCGTGGCGCGGGTTGGGCAGGAACGGCGGAACCTCCCCGGTCAAGCCGGTGACGGTATGCCCGATCCGCTGGTAGCCGGGTTTGCCCTCGCTGGCGTTCATCGCCTTCACGATCGAGTCCAGCGGCAACGTCGCCGGGTTATAGCCGGCGGTCGGCAAGGCCCGCACGGCGTCGCGCAGCAACCGCGGAAACGCCCCTGTCGCGGCTTGCTCAGACGGCTGGGCGGAGGTGATCACGGCCAGGCCCGCGCCGTGGTCGTCACCCCAGCTGTGAATCATGGTGGTGATGGCGGCGGCGGTGAGTTCGCTGCCGCCCTGGCCGGAGTAGCAGGTGTCCAGCATCAGCAGCACCCGCCGGACCCCGGTCTTGAGCAGCATCTTGCGGGCCAGCTCCGCCGTGGGCAGCGCGTCCTCGACATCGCCAGGATCGACGTCGGTGGTCAGCAGCACATGCTCGTGGGTGTCGTCGAGGACCTCGCCGTGACTGCCGATGTAGACGGCCACGATGTCGTCCAGTTCCCGGGCCTCGTCACGGCAGAACGCGCGCAACAGCGTGGTCAGCTGGTCCTTGGTCGGGTTCAGCCCCAGCGTGCTGACGTGCTGGTAGCCGAGGTCGTTGGTGAACAGCTTGATGATCTCGTCGCGGGCCTCGACCAGCCCGGGCCGGTCCCACTGCGGCGCCTTCGGATACTGCGCGACGGCGGTCGCGATCAAGTAGCGCCGCGGCTGATCGCCGTCATCGTGCACCCAGGCCTCCCGCGATCGCGGCACCGGTGAGCTTGTCGGTGAGGTAGGCGGTGACGGCGTGGGCGTGGGCACCGTTGTGCACGACGGCGTTGCTCACGCGCGGCCCGAAGCGCGGCCGCAGGTCCTTCTCGAGCGCGACAACGTCCCCGCGATCGGCCACGTTCGTCCACACCAAGTCGTCTGAGCCCGGCCAGACCCCGAGCCCGTCATGTGGCATCGGGTCCAGACGGTCGAAGATCAGGTTCGCGATCCCGAGCGGTGACCCGAGCGTCACCAGAGCCTGCACCTGATGGCCCGGCATCGTCGCCAGGACCTCGTACGCAACCACTGACCCGAGGGAGTGCGCGACAACTACTTCGGTGTCTGCGGTGATCAGCTTTCGGACCGCCGCTCGTGCTGCGTCTCGCAGTTGTTCGTCCTGCAGGTAGCGGCCGACCTGTTTGAGGTCGAACACCAACGCCCGCAACGCCAGACTCCCGAAGAAACGCGATCGGGACAGCTGCCGCAACGCCGCCTGCACCGAGCCCGGCGCACGCACCAACGTGTCCCCCTCCGGCGGCGCCACCTTCGGATCCACCCGCGCGGCCTCCCGCCACCACGCCAGCAGCAGATCTTCCTCCAGGCCGGGATCGACGTCGTCCGCGGTGAACATCGGGTCCCCGACCGCCAGCATCTCCCCGGCCGGGCGGAACAGGTCCCCGTAAAAGCCCATCGCGATATCGTTGGCGGTCGCGGCGTAGCGGTGGCCGGCGCGGGTGAGCCCGTCCAGCAGCGCGGGCGTCCAGGCCTGCAGCAGTGACTGTTCTCCGGCGACCTGCTGGCCAACGCCGTGCACGCACACGATCCGCCCCATCACGCCTCCCAACGCGAGAACGCACAACTCTACAGTGCGCCACGGCTAGTGATCGCTGGCCACGCAGGCCACGTTCCGGCGCGCACTGCCTGCCACTCGAATGGCCCAGCGATAGAGTGAGTCCCGCAATGGCGGGCGGGTGGCCGCTCCACGTGTGTTTCCGCGGGAGGTTCACCAACGACCCGATCTCCGCTACAAGTGATGCATGGACCACGACGAATGGGAAATTAGGTCAGAGGGAGTTTGCAGAGGCAGATGATCGAGAGTGGCTCCGACACGGGCGCCACGCGTTCGCATTACCCACTCGGGGGGGGGAATCCGGTTATCGGTGACCTTTTATCCGATCGCAGCTAAGTCACCAGGTGGACCATTCCAGCATGCAGCTCGACGCCGTTCTCGACGGCGTGGAGCAGGCCAACGACCAGGCCGTAGCTTGGCTTGCTGAACGTGACCGCCTCATCAACCAGGCGAAGACGCTGGGTGCGAGTCACCGCCGAATCGCTTCGCGCACGAGCTTGGCGCGCGGTGACACTGTCGCGGTCGTCGATCGCGCGACCGCCCCTGTGGTCGCCGAGCCCTGCCTGGGAACATAAGACCCGAATCGGAGGATCGGACGCCCCGACCAGGCCAAGACCGACAGAACGCCTGACGGCGACTGCGAGTTTGCTGGCGAAGTGGCATGGCATCGTCACAACCGAGCATCGCGCGCCCACTGAGCACGCCCGGCCGCTGGCCAAGGACTCGAACATCGACGCCACCGTGGCGCCCGGCGGGCAACGAAAGGACCTGAGGGTTGTCATCACGAAGCGTCTAAGTTTCGCGCGGGCGACTCCTCGCGCAAGCGCAGCAATGCCTTCTGCAGCCGAAGGCGCTCGGTCAGAAACACCCCGCCCAGGATCGTGAAACAGCCGGCACCGAGCAAGCCGAACCAGTTGCCGACCGCAGCGTCGAACAGGAAGAACCCCACGCCCACCGAGTAGGCGATGATCATGCTCCGGCGGCGACGGCGGTGCTGGGCCAGCTGATAGACCGCCAGCCGGATCGCCGCCACGCGCACCCGAGGATCCGCTGGCGCCCGGCCCGAGCGGCTGGCCCGCGACGCGGCCTTGAGCTGCGGCCAGGTCAGGTCTTCCCCGCTCGCCTGCCACATCACGTGGCGCTCGCGGGCCATCATGGGCCCGAAGATCGCGCCGAACATCCCGCCCGCGGCCACCCCGATCAGCGCCAAGACCCACCACTGCGCGGCGGGCAGAACTTCCATGAACCTCAACATCAGCGCCACCGCTGGGGCGAACGCCGCACCCGACAACAGACCAAGCACCCAGGCCCGCCACGATTCCCCTCGCGTCCCCATCCACCCATCTTCGTGCCCCGCGGAAACCCCCGCCAAGCGAGCTACGCCATGCGGACCAGCAAGACGCGCCAACAGCGCCTGGGAAGCCCTTGTAGGGCGTCGTCAACGGCGACTTGGTCGTCACCCAGCTCGCGCCGGGCCGATCGGCTCACGGTGGTTGCGCCGTTCGAGGCGATTTCTGCT
Organism: Amycolatopsis sp. NBC_01307; assembly: GCF_035975215.1. Classification (NCBI taxonomy): domain Bacteria; kingdom Bacillati; phylum Actinomycetota; class Actinomycetes; order Pseudonocardiales; family Pseudonocardiaceae; genus Amycolatopsis; species Amycolatopsis sp. NBC_01307. The sequence goes on from NZ_CP108403.1 coordinate 4,832,489, forward strand.
CCACGAGGGTGGGCTTGCGGTCTGCTCGCAAGATTCGCACGTCCGGTGACATCCTGGACACGGAACGGAGTCGCGAGGCGGAGGCTGGAACGCGTGTACATCGGAGTCCTGGGGTCGCTGCAGTTGCGAACCGGCGATCCCGCGGTTGTCCTGACCGGGGTGCCCGCGAAGCTGCTGGTGGCGTTGATCGCCCGCCGGGGAAAGATGGTCGAGAGCCGGGATCTGGTTGCGTTGCTGCCCAATGGCGGGCGCGACACCCTCCGCTCGCACCTCCGCAAGATCAAGAGCGCTTTGCGGGCGTTGCCGCAGATTGACGGCGCGCCCGTGACCGAGCTGGTCAACCAGCGGGGAACCGGCTACTCGCTGCACATCGCGCATGGCGCTACTGATGTCGACAGGTTCACCGAGATCGTCGACCAGGGCCGGCTGAACGGTCGTCCTCGACAGCAGCACGACCACACCTTCGTTGCGCTCGGCGTCGAGGCGGCCTTTCACGGCGCGGCCGCAGCAGGCCCAAAAAATTCCCTGCGCCCGACAGCGGCCGCACTCCCGCGCAACGATCGCAGTGACACCAGCTGCTCGGCCGAGATGAGCTGGTTCCTCGTCCCGTCCCGCTCAGCGAAGGTCGGAACCGACGGCTCGAGGTCGCCCGCGACGGGCGCGCAGGCCCGATCTGGCGCAGGTCGCCGCACCCAGGTGGTTACGGGTGCACCAACGACCGCTGCCCGAATCCCAAATTCGCGAGAGTAGTCCTCACAGCCTTTGCCTCCGGCGCCTTCAGCTCATCGAACACGGCCAATGCCTCTCGCAGCCGAGCGACACCGTCTGCGACGTCCGCGACTTTCAAAGAGCATCGTCCTAGCCCTTCGAGCGCTCGCCCTTCCTGCAGGCGGATTCCGATGGCTCGCGACTGGTGAAGGGCTTGACGGTAGAATTCGCCGGGGTTACCCGCTTCGTGCCAGGCCAGGGCAAGACCACCGAGATTGTTGAGATTCTCGGTCTGCCATGCCCTGTCATCACCGAACAGAGTGTGGGCGCGCCTCAGATACATGAGCGCCAGCCTGAAGTTGCCCGCCGCGTGGTGCAGTCGACCAAGGTTGTTCAGGGCAACGGCTTCACGGGTTCGGCTGTCCAATCGGCTGTAGATGATCTGGGCGCTGCTGTAGCAACTATCAGCCATTCCATAGTTGCCGCGTTCGAAGTGCATACGGCCGAGGTTGTTCAGGGCCCTAGCCTCTGTGTACCGGTCACCGAGCTCCCTAGATAGGGAAAGCACTCGATTAAATGCATTGATTGCGTTGACATAATCTCCGCAGACACCGTAAGTACAGCCGATACAGAGCAAGCTCAAGGCTTCGCCGAGCCTGTTGCCGAGCTCGACGTACAGCGCGAGAGCCCGTTTTCCGTCGGTTCTGGCGGCGTCATGCCGCCCGAGCCGGAACTGCACACTCGCCAGGCTGGCGAGTGTACCTGCGATACCAAATGGATTATTCAGATTTTCATATAACCCACGTGCACGGGTGAGGTACTCAATTGCGTCCGGGTACTCGGAGAGCTCCATTCGAGCAAACCCGATTTCGGCCAGTGCCGCAGCTTCGCCGAACCGGTCGCTGGATCTGGCGTACAAGTCCCGTGCACGGGTCAGGTCTTCGACGGCTGCGGGATAGTCTCCGAGCAGACTCTGCACCCGGCCCAGATCTGCGCGGGTGGCTGCTTCATCTGTGAGGTTGCCTGCCGCTTGTTCCGCAGCCAGCACGACCTGGTCGATCCGATGGGCGTCATGCCAGTATCCGTGCTGCTCGAGGTAGGGGTGAAGCGCGACCGCGAGTTCTGCGGCCCGATGCAGGTGCTCGTGGACCGCAGCATAGGTGATGCAGGCACCGAGGTTGGCGCGTTCCGCGCTCAACCATGCGATCGCCTCGCCTTCCGACTCGAATTCGTGAGTCCCGACCGGCCGCTTCGCGGCGATCTCCGGGCGCGGGCCGCGGGTGGCGATGAATCGAGTCGCTGACCGGACAGCATGGAGATAGTAGTCGAGCAGGCGTTCGAAGGCTTTGTCGTCACCACCTTCGTTACTCAGGGTCAGACTGTAGGCCCGAGTCAGATCGTGCAAGCGATATCGGCCGGGAGCCACTTCTTCCAGCAGGTGGTTGAGATACAGCGCATCTAGATGTTCACCAGTCGTTTCCAAATCTTCGCCGTAGAGCGCCGCAGCCGCGTGCGCCTCGATCTGGGTGCCAGGGTAAAGGCTGAGGCGGCGGAAGAGACGCTTCTCGTCCGGACTCAGGTCCCGGTAGGAGAGGTCGAACGCTGCGGCAACGGTTCGATTGCCCGCACGGAGCATCGCAATCCGGTTGCGGGAGCACTTGAGGTCATCGGCCAGCTGTTCAGGCGTCCAGCAGGGATGATTTCGCAGCCGGCCAGCCGTGAGCGCGATGGCCAGCGGCAGGTACCCGCACATCGCCATCAACTCGGCCACGGCTCGGGGATCGTGTCGATGCGCACCGGTGTAGCGCTGGAACATCGCGGCTGCGTCTTGTGGCGGAAGGGTCCGCAACGAGACCGGGCTGGCGTCAGCGACAGACTCGATCCGACGCCGACTGGTGATCAGCACGAGATTTCCGGGGCTCCCGGGCAGCAGGGGCCGCACCTGCTCATCATCGACCGCGTCATCGAGCAGCAGCAGAATCTTTCGTCCTGCCAGCTTCTCCCGCCACAGCCGGGCACGATCATCCAGACCAACGGGGATGTTGAGCACCGGGACGCCCCAGAGGAGCAGCAGCGAAGCCAAAGCGTCACCAGGATCCACGGGTGCTCGTCCGGGGCTGTGGCCGTGCAGTTCGAGGAAGATCTGACCGTCGGGGAAGTGGCCAGCGAGCTGGTACGCGGCGTGGACCGCGAACGTTGTCTTACCGATGCCCGGCATGCCGTCTACGACGTGGATGACCATCCCTAGTGTGCCCTGGCCAGCAGCGGTGGACACCGTCCCGGTGAGCTCGGCGAGCTCCCGACCACGGCCGGTGAAGGCCGGGAGATCACGGGGAAGCATGGAGCGGCTGCTCATCGGCTCCGGAAAGTGCACCGCCTCCGGTCGCCGTGGCGGGTGCTCCGCTTTGGCCGACGCGAGCTCTTCGATGCTCGGCGGATACGGGTGATCCGGCAGGCTGATCCAGCCGACTGTCACAGTCTCCTTCACGGCCACGTGCACTGGTCGAAACGTCGAGGAGTCCACAATCGTGCTACTACGGACGACTTCGTCGAAGAACCACGTTGACGTGATCAGCGCGAGCACTCCCGGTGATTCGGCCAGGGCAGCCTTAAGCTGATGGGCTTCCATTAGGCGAAATGTCTGATTGATCGCAGAGCCGGTCACTCCTTGGTCATCGAAGGCGACTTCTCCCGCATGGAGTGCCATTCGCAGTCGGATCCGCTCCTCTGCTCGGTGCGTCTCATTGTGCTGCTGCAATTCTCTGGCGAGGGACAGTGAAAAAACCTCGACGAAGGGTCCTTTGAGGATCTGCGCCGGCACTAGTATGAGAGCTCCGTCGCCGGTGCTTTCATACTTGCAGTCGAACCAGGGCACCCCCGCCTCCTTGAAGGCACGACGAAGCGCGAGGTCGAGACCTTGCCGAACCACCAGTCGGTGCGGCGTGGTCCTACCCTGGTGACCGTAACCTTCGATATCCACCGCGAGTACCGTGCGATGGACGACCTGTCGTGAGTGCTCCATTTTCCCCCACACACGCTTGCCTAGGATTCAAGTGTATGGACGAGCCCGTCGGGGCCGCAATCCTGAAGTCGCCGAACGGCACCTTAGAGTGGATGAATGGTCTCTTAGGTAACCCGACACAGACGTCAACGGTCGGGCGAAGTCCAATATCAACTAATCACAACTCTAATTGACGGGTGGACAACAATTCCGACAATCACTCCTCCAGGCAGCCAACGCCGACGGCTACGAGGTCTCGAGCGAGACGTCTGTCATCCGAGGTGAGAAGCCTGCGAAGACTCCGCACAAGCGTGCTCCGCGGAAGAAGATCTGCTGACCATCGCGGGTCTCGCGGCCGGACTCCGTGAACGTGTCACGGCAACTGAACTCGGTGTTCGTGCCTTTCACCGATAAGCGGGCACCGTAAATCCGTCGAGGAGTTACCGGCGGGCCGGTCATCGGCAAACTGCGTAGTTCCCCGCTGATCTAGGCTTCAGTGCGGTGAACGTTACCGTGCATCCGGCCGATCTGGATGGCCGTTCCAGCGTGCACGCCCCCGGAGATGACGTTCGTGGTGCCCCCCGCCTCCTCGGCCACGTGGGTGGCCGAGGCCAGTTTCTCCTCGTAGTCGCCGCCGATGCCCCGCCGCAGCAGGTCACCGCTGGGGTTCGGCACGTATAGGTAAACCGAGCCGCGGTACTCCTTCACCTCGACGCTGGTCGGCACGACGCGGGTCTTGGGCAGCGTTGCGTATCCGGCAGCGAGCACGTCATCGAAGATCCGCTGGGACAGCACCACCGCCAGAAAGGTCTGGTCGGGGTCCGACGCGCTCAGCACCTGCCGCACCGGCACGGAATCGAGCAGCCGGTGGGTAGTGATGACCGCGGATCCCACGGCGACCGCCGAGCTGACGGCCGGATCGGCCGCGCGCATCGGCCCGACGTTCAGACTCGCGCGCATCCGCAAGCGCACGTGGCGGCTGGTCGCCCGCAGACGGGCGTCCCGTTCCGCGAGTACGGCTTCGAGCTGGTCGAAGACCTTGGAGACGACGGCGGGCAGGTAGCGCGGGTCGAACCCGATCCCGAAGCCGTCCCCGGTGCCGTGCGGGAACAGCGCGTGATCCCAGACTTCTTTCAGCCCGGCTCGCTCGAACGCTTGCGCCAGCGCGTCCGGGATCAAGGCCGCCAACTCGTTCTGGGCCGTGTCGGAATTGCTGCCGAAACTCTTGGCGTCGACCACGAGCAGGGCCCGGTAGGGCGGGAGTTCGGCGAGCCTGTCGTCGGGGGCGGCGGTCATGACTTTCCTTTCGTCCGTCATCTCTTGCCGGGGTCGCTGGCAAACTTGGACTCCACCAGGATGTTCGCCGACCACAGTTCCCCGCCGAGGATACGGCCACCCGGGTCGCGGCGTGATATCAGCGAACGCCGTGGAGCACGACAGTTCGAGGTCAACCCGCGTCCGCCTGACGAGACGCTGTCGAGCAAGCGGCCCATTCGACACACCGGGACGAGTAAAACCGATCGGCGGTATGGGCGGCACGCCGTTCGCAGATAACGTCGAGATGCCCGTGAGGGTCATCGATACGTCAGACGGCCGGGGGACGCCATGACGCATTCCGGAGATGTCGGCAGGGTACGGAACGAAGTCTCCGGCGTCATCGAAGGTCTAGTGGTGCAAGCGGGCGTGATTCACGGCGGCGTCCACATTCACCAGCCGGTTCCCGAAAACGCATGGCGCTCCCGGCTGATCATGACACCGATCCTCTCGATGCCCCGTGACAGTGTGGCGTTCACGGGCCGGCAGGAGGAACTACAGGACCTGATCGACTCGGCAACCTCCGTAGGCTCTGCGCCCGTCAGAAGCGGACTTTTCGCGGTCGATGGCATGCCCGGCGTCGGCAAGACGGCCTTCGCGATACACGCCGCGCACATGCTGGCGGACCGTTTTCCGGACGGCCAGATCTTCCTGCCCCTGCACGGCCATACCCCCGGCCAGCGCCCGGTCGACCCCGCGGCGGCGTTGGCGTCCCTGCTCGCGGCGACGGGGGTCGACGCCTCCGCGATGCCCGTTGGCCTCGACGACCGGGCCGCGCTCTGGCGTCACCGGATGACGGGAAGAATCGTTTTGCTCCTGCTCGACGATGCCCTGAGCCACGAGCAACTGCGGCCGCTGCTCCCCGGTTCGGACAAGTGTGTCGTCCTGATCACCAGCCGGCGAAGGCTGGAGGGCATCGACGATCTGAATCCGATCTCATTGGGAGTGCTGACGCAGGGCCAGGCGGCGACGCTGTTCTCCCGGCTCTCGCGCAGCCGCGAGGACGACCCGGACGCCCTCGCCGAGCTCATGGAATTGTGCGGGTACCTGCCGCTGGCCATCAGGCTCCTGGCGGGCCGGCGCCGTCACCATCCCTCGTGGACCCTGCGCTACCTGGTCACCAAGGTCGCTCGAACGAAGGACCGGCTCAGCGAACTGCGTGCCGAAAACCTCGCGGTGGCCAGCGCGTTCCAGCTCTCCTACGACGACCTTGCCCCGGAGCAACAGCAGCTGTTCCGCAGTCTGGGCCTCCACCCCGGCACCGACATCGACAGCTACGCCGCAGCCGCGCTCGACGGAGGTCCGGTGGACACGACGGCGGACCGGCTCGACGCGCTCTACACCGACAACCTCGTCGACGAGCTGCTCCCCGGCCGCTACCACTGTCACGACCTCATTCGCGAGTATGCCCGCGCCTTGACCCGTGACGACCCCGCCGAGGACAACGACCTCGCCCTCGATCGGCTCCTCGGCTACTACCTCCACTGCGCGACCTCCGCCGGCTCGCAACTACCCGACCATCGCGCGGACAAGGCACTTCCACCGCTTCCTACCGGTCATCTCCCGGATCGGCTCCCCGACCTTGAGACGGCGGATTCCGCGAGGGGCTGGCTGGATTCCGAGCACGTCAACATCAGCGCCTGCCTCAGCCGAGTAGCCCCGAATCAGCCTGTTCGTTCGTTATATCTGGCCGACGCGGTGCAACCGCACCTGGAATTCAGGGGGCATTGGGCGCTGGCTTTCGCCATGCAGCACACCGCTCTCGACGCCATCCGAAGCACCTCCGGCAAGCGAGAGATCGGGGTTGCCCTCACCAACCTCGGCCGCATGCAACGGCGGACCGGCCATCACCGGGAAGCCGAGCAGAGCCTGACCGAGGCGCTCGCGATCCACGTGCAGGTCGGCGACGAACTCGGACAGGCGAACGCCCTGGCCAACCTGGGCACGGCGCGGGCAAGGCTGGGCAACTACACCGAGGCCGCGGACAACTTCACCCGCGCGAAGGAGCTCTACGAGCGGCTCGGTGACCAACTCGGCCGCGCTACTGCCCTCAAGGACCTCGGCGAAGTTCAGATCCTGGTCGGCGACTACGACACCGCCACCGAGACGCTCACACTCGCCCACGCCACGAACATCGCTGCCGGAAGCCGCCGCGGTGAAGCAAATGTGCTCATTGGCCTCGGCCGCATCCAGTACCTGACCGGCGACCACTCGAAGGCCACCGAGACACTCAACCGGGCCTACGCCCTGCACTCGGAATCCGGTGGCCGCCTCGACGAGGCGAACACGCTTGTGGCTCTCGGTCGCGTCCACTATTTGACCAGCGAATACCGGCTCGCCGAGGAAGCGTTCACGACGGCTCACGAGATCTACACGGATCTCGGGCACCGGCACGGACAGGCGGCAATGTACAAGAACCTCGGCCGCGTCCGGCGGGTCATCGGCGACGTCTCCGCAGCTGTCACGCTGCTGACCCGCGCACACGATCTCCACGTCGAAACCGGTGACCGGAACGGCCAGGCCGAAGTGCTCAACGACCTGGGGCAGCTGGAAAAGGACCGCGGACACCTTCCTGAAGCGACCGACCTGTACGGCCAGGCCCTGAAGCTGACGCTGGAGACCGGGTCCCTCCCGCAGCAGGCGATCGCCTTGGAGGAGATCGGCCGCTGCCGCGTGGACAGCGGTCATGTCAGCGAAGGAGCTGGCCACCTGCGAGAAGCTCTGGGGCTATACCGGCAGTTAGGGCTTCCCGAAGCAACCAGTCTCGCCGCATTTCTCGATTCACTTTCGACACGCCCACACAGGTGAACCACCCCTTTGCGGTCCAGGTACCTATCGCTGGTGCCGCCACCAACGAGCTGACACCGATGCAGGGCTGTGCGGCGCACACCACATCCAATGCATGCAGCGGCAGGCCGACGAGTGGATCGGAGTGCCCGGTCAGGTGCCGGTCCAGGCTCTGCCCGGGGGTGAGGACGGCGGCGTGCTCGGCCGCAACCTCGTCGAGGGCCGCGTGCTCGACGCTTGGCGAACAGCACCGCGATGTCGTACAGCTCTTTAGGGGGTGGGCTGCACGTTTCGGCGCCGCGTTCTCGAGGCGGTCGACGGTGAACTCGGAAGTGCGGTGGCTGGGCTGCGACATCGTGTCGTCCTTCCTGGTCTGACCATGGACCTGATAACCGAGCTGGGTGGCCGTGGCATCGTGATTTGGCCCCGGTTCGGCACCTTGAAGTCGATCACGCGGTGGCCGTCTTCAAACCCCCGGACACCGCGGCAAGCCCGGCTGACATGGGTGCATCCGGCTTGGTACTCATCTACCCGATATCCACGGCCGCCCTCACGACTCCCCTCTTCCGCAAACCGCTGGGGACACGCTCTACTTGGTCGCCGGGCTTCGCTTCGCGACGGACCGGGCGAAGGCCGATGAGATGATCTCCAGCAACCGACGCTGGTACGACGTTGCTGTCAGCCTGGGCGGCACCAGCTACCCGACCGGGGCTATTCCCTTCACCCCAGCCGACTGGACGCGCCACCTAGGCACGACGCAGGTGACGCTCGCCGAGGCCAAAGCTCGGTTTGATCCGCTGGGTTTGTTCCCGCGCCGCTTTGGCCATCTCGCGGAAGCCGGCGGTGAGCGCAACGCAGGCCGGCTCGACGACTCGGCCGCACCCGAGTAGTAAACCGATCAGTTCACCACCGGAGCCAGGTTTCGCACGAGCGCGACCGCGACCATCGACGGCCCCATGGGCACCAGGGCTGATCCAGTAGGGCGTGCTGCGGGACCTGGAACGCTTCCGCGACTCGATGTCCGGGCTCAGCCGCACCCGCCAGGCCAGCCACTCGCTGGGCTGGTTCATCGAGCAGCGGCCCTGTCCGCGACGCCAACGACACTCTGGACATCCCTCCGAGGTGGTCGAGACGTCGCTGCGTCAGTCCCTCTTGTTCGACGGAGGTGTCCCCGAGGATCAGGTCGACCGGCTCTTCGCCGCGATGTTCCCGCCACGGAAATAGCCATTCCAGCGCTACCCGAACGGTGGCAGCCCGACCCGGCCTCCGGCTCGTACCGTCGAACACGAGCAGGCACCAGGCGGTGCCGCACCGTACGCGCGGGGGGGCGAGGAATGCTGGTGCGGGTGCAGCCGGGCGCCGGGGCAGCCGCGCACGGCCTCTCAGGCGCCGAAGCGAAGGTGCACGACCTGCTGGTCGGCTGGGCCCATGGCACCCCGCACGCGATCGGCGGGCTCGCACTACTGAACGTCAACATCCCAGACAAGGGCACGACCCGGCAGGTCGACGGGCTGTTGTTCCTGCCTACCGGTTTGGCCGTGCTCGAGGTCAAGGGCTTCACCACTACCCAGGCCGGGCTGCTGACGATCCCGCCGAACGGGCCGTGGCTGGTCGAGGGCGAACCGGCGGCAATCCACGCGCTGGCCGGGCTCCCGAACCCCGGCGAACAGGTCAAGGTCAGGGTCTACGCGGCCAAGCGCGTCTTCGCCGATATCCCCGGCGGCGGGGACAGCTTCATCCGGGGCCTGGTCGTGCTCGCCGCGACCGGCGCGATCGAGCTGCCACCAGGCAAGGACCTGGCGGGCTACGGCATCGACGTCGCCCTGGCCCAGCCCACCAGCCTGCGCAAGGTGCTGCACCGCTACCGCGCCCAAGCCCTGGCCTGGACCGCCGACGGTGTCTTGGCCGCCTGCGCGGCCCTCGCCCTGAGCGAGCTCGCACCCAGCCGCGCCGAGCTGCTCACCGAAGGATTCACCGAACACCTCCCGGCCCCGCCCTCTCGGCCCGAACCGCCGATCAAATCGCCGGTCAAACCGCCGTTCGGTCCCGCGCTGGATGACCCGGAGTTGACTCCATCCGTGCGAGGCCCAGGATCCTCGTTCCGACGCGCGACGCCACCGTCGGCAGGGTCCGTCTCCGCCACCACGGCCACCCGGGCGAGCGCGCCAGCACTGCCGGCACATGCTCCGCCGCGCCGAGCGCGGCAGGTACCCGCCACGCACAGCCAGCCACCGTCGAAGGCCCCACCGCCGACACCGCCGGCGCGTCCGGAATCGCGGCCGCGGTCGGTGCCCGAACCTCACGCGGCCGCGCGGCGGCTGCGGGGCCGGGTTCCGTGGGGACTGATCGTGGCGCTGGTCCTGATCAGCGCGATCGGTATCACCGCCGCGATCATCGTCGGTCAGGTCTTCCACGGACACTGAGGCCATGGCAGCGGGGCACGCTCACCGGCGGTGTTCGCCGCGATCTCCAGCAGCCGGGGCAGAGGCTGTGCCGCGGCTCTGCACTCAGCGCGGCTGAGCAACAAACGAGCCGCGTTCACCCCTCACGTTCCTGAACAGCAGGAATCGCGCTGTGGTCCGCCGGCCTCAGCCGCGCGCCACCGACACGACGTTTCCGCGGCCGGGCACGCCGTCCGGAGTACCTATGACCTCCTGGTCGAGGAAGTGAAGTTCGAAGCGCGCTGAGTCGTACCCTCCGGCCTCCCACGCGAGGTCGCTGTCCCCGACTCGCCACTCGCGACCAGATGCTCGCTCCTTCAGCAACCACGCCACGAGTACCTCCCCGTTAGGATCCCGACCTCAGCGATGCTGAACCTACCAAATCTTAGAACGTGCGTTCGATCGACTCGGTCTCGCGAAGCCGGACTTGCCACCTCGGTCACCACCGGCTGCGATACCGGGCCAGGCCGGCCTGGCCTTGGACCTGCCGGGAGCCGATTGCCAGAAACCCCGAAGAAGACTGGCCTACGAGCGCTGAACGTCGAGCCAGTCGGCTCCGTTGACAACGCCGACGCCGAGAATCTGAGCCGTATCACGATGGGCGGGATCGTCGGCGCGGCGTCTCAGATCCCGCTGCTCCACGTACTCGAGTGCACTATCGCTGAGCCGCCGATGGTCAAGCACGGCCGGACGAAACCGGTCAACTCCGGGCCGACCGCTCCGTCCACTACAACACCACTGTGTCGAGAAACGCCGCCCACCCGGCCTTCGGCAGAACTATGAACCCGCCACACGGGTCCTTCGAGTCGCGGACGGCAACCTCAGCATCAAGGGACGCCACCTCTACACACTCGTTGCCGCCCTCGCCGCTATGGCTGCTCTTCCGCCACGCCGACTCCGGCAGTTGCGCCACGTCCACCTTCGATCTCCAGTCCGTTGATCATTCGGCCGCCCCGATGATCTCGGAGAGCAGATCACGGGATTCGTCCGAACCCTCCGCCGTCTCCCACAGTTCGTCGAAGGCCTCGGCGTACGGCTCGATCTCAGCCTCCTGCTCAAGATATATGCCCGTTCCCAGTAACTCGACATAGCCGATGTCCGGCTCGTTCGCAGCGAAGCCCAGGATGCTGAACGGGTAGCCCATCGCGCGGTACGCACCGCTCGCACTCTTGATGACGCGGATGTCCACGTTGGGTAGACCCATGAGTTCGACAATCCGCCGGAGCTGGCCCAGCCAGGTCGCACGGCCACCCACCTCGATCCGTAGCACGGCCTCGGTCAGCGCGCATCGAACACGGAGCGTCGTCCCGTCCTGCACTCGACCTTGGCGCTGGATGCGCGCGCGAACGCGGTCTTCGCGCGGCCCGTCGCCGGCTTTCGAAATCAGGTCTTCGATGGCCCGGGCGTAGTCCGCGGTCTGGAACAGACCAGGCATGACGTCGACCTTGAAGATCCGCACTTCCGCCGCCTCGGCTTCGAGTGCCACGTACTCGCGAACGTCGGCGGCGAAGGCTTCGTCTGAGACCTGCTCCAGCCAGCGTGCGCTGCCGACTGTCTGAGCGTCGCGGAATAGGGCTTCGCGCTCTTCCACGGATCGGCCGAAGTGAAGGGCAAGGGTCATGACGTCGGCCGGAGTGGCCGGCAGCTTGGCTCCTTCGATGCGTGACTGCTTCGCATTGGACCAACCAACGGCGTTCGCGACTTCCTGTTGGTCTTGGCCACTCTCTTTGCGCCAGGTCAGGATCGTGCGAGCGATCCGGCGCATGCGGACACCCGATGGCTTCGGCTTCACCTCGTCGGACAAGAGCACTCCCTCTTCTCGGTCTCAGTGAGCCTACGACAGCCGTGAGAACTTGCATGGTAACCCGAATAGGTGATTGTGCAAATTTACATTCGAGACATCTTGTCATCTGTGTAAATTTGCGCGACGGTGATCATGTCGCTGAACTACAGGCGACGATGCCACGATCACCACCACCAGACCGACGGCGGAGCTGCGGAACCTCCCAGGCCCGGATTCCGGCCACCCGCTATCGGTCCCCCGAACTGAAGCGTGCGTAGAGCTAAATCCCATCTCTCGTCAGGAGGTGATTCAACTTGCTGCACAACGAAAGCCCGCAGTTGGACGAAGTTGACCCGTGGACCGTCGACGACCCTGAGTGCATCCTCCTCCGCCGCGTGCTCGCAGGGTTGCATCGAATGTCCACCTCCACCCGAGTGCCGGTCTCAGTGAACACACCCTTGCCCTGGGCAACGGCACAACTCGTCGAGGCGATCCAGACGACGCAGACGTGGATGGGGCTGCTCGCGGTCCGGCTTCAAGACGGCACGGCGTGCCCGGATGACCAGCACTGGACCGCCGAGAAGGTCGAGGAGTTGCTCGGCCTTCTCCAGTCCCCCGTTTCGGATGCCGCTGCGGGATTGTGACGGCGCCTTCCTTCTCCCAGACAGGCACACAGTATGACCAACGGACCTTCACATCGACCCGCTCTTCACGTGATCGGCCGAGAAGTGCGGGAGATCCGTACCGCTCAGGGGATCAGCCTTCGCGAACTGGCTCGTAAGCTGGGACTTTCGCCTGCCCTGCTTTCCGCTTGGGAAACCGGGGAGCGCAGGCCCGAGGATGCCACTCTTGCTCAGATCCTCGGATACCTACGCGTAGCACCACGTTCCTACACGTTCCTTATGCGGCTTCACTAACAGTCCGGATGCCGGACCTATGTGGAAGCCAACGAGCCTGGTACGCCAAGTCTTCAGATGGCGTACGAACGGCACGCGCTGCGTACCTTCGATTGGGCGCCGTGGGTCGTACCGGACTTGCTGCAGCCCTACGAGTACGCCCATGCGGTTCTGGCCCCATACGTTGATCGGCCGGACGTCATCGATGAGGAGATCCTGGCGCGGCAGGTCCGTCGAATCGACCGAGATCACCGGCACCGACACACGGTCCTCTTGGGCGAGGCAGCCGTCGCATCGAAGATCGCCTCGCCGGAGAACATGGGCGCGCAGCCACATCGGATAGTTGACGCGACCCAGCTTCACCGGGCCGATATTCGCGTTGTGCCGGAGGAAGCATGCCCGACAGGGACGATCGAACCCTTCATGATCCACGAGACCGCAGACGGCATCTTCGCCGTCATCATGCGGCATTACCACACGACCATCTATTCGTCTGACTCAGAGACTGTCGACCGGTATTGGTCGACATTTGAATCATTGCGACAAGCCGCTGTCGGCTATGCACTGGCCGGGTCACCATGACCACCACGGCCTGCCGAGGACGTCTCTTCGACGGCATTCCGGCGAGAGTTGAGCAGGTGCTCGGCAGCGTAGCGCTTCCGCTCACGGACGCAGACGAAGGTGCCGTGATGATCTCCAGGGTGGGCAATCCATGACGACAAAGGAACAGATCACTTCAGCTCACGAATGGGCATCGTGGTGACCGCCGCGATCTACCTCGACCCGCTGGTGTTTCGCCCGGTCGTCAACGGGACGTGGCATCGACCGCAGCACAGCGGTATTCCGCAGCCGGCGACACTATAACCATGCTCTGCGGGGCGTCCGGCGCAGCGGAGTACCGACCATCCGACGAGCGGCGACGCGGGGCGGTGCATCGGCAATGCGAGTCTTGCGACGAGATCTTCCGACAGAAACAGGGAATTCCCTCTTGGACGGATCGCGTCGGCCGGTGCGCCCGTCGCTAAGGCATCCACAGTAGAACGACGCAGCTAGGTCGCCGGTGCGAGTAGGCCCCGCAAACGACCAAGAGCCGCGCGGCCGTCGTCGCCGGCCTTGCTCGGGTCGCTGATCCCGGTCAGCAGTGAATGCGCGTGGCGAAACTTGCCGCCGTCGCTCGGGGCTCAGGCAATCGCGGCGCGGCGGTCGTCCACCCAGCCGAGCACCGCGAAAGTCTGTCCTGCCAGGTACCCCTGGATCCCCGCAAGCGGGTACGAGATCACCTCGTCGGGCAGGTTGTCGAGCGGGAACCAGTCGACGGCCGAGCACTTGTCGGGTTCGCAGTTGCGCGGCTCGCCAGACCAGCGACGAGCCTCAAAGAAAACACCGAGCCGCGGTACCGGACCGGATCCGGCGACGTGCAATGTGTGGACGTGCCGCAAGTCGGCCGGATCGATCAGCACACCGACCTCTTCGGCGGCCTCCCGAGCCGCACCCGCCGGCAGAGACTCGCCGGCATCGAGCTTGCCTGACGGCAGATGCCACAGTCCGCCGCCGTAGGTGCCGCGCCGCTGCGTGAGCAGCAGCTCGTCGCCACGAACGAGCAGAACGTGCACGTCGATGACAGTGTGCTGGCCGTCGGGCATCCGGCAAGGTCCTCACGGGTGGCGGTACTGATCCTGCGAACCCACGGACGTCCGCAGGTTCGCAGGGCAGGTTACGCCGAGGCCACTTCGCCGGTGGGATCCGCCACCAGCTCGGCGATTCGGTTCGTGAGGTAGGTCGCGACCTGCGCGGGCGACGCCCCGGCCGTGTCGACGGTGAGCATCGGATACCCCCGACGCGCGAGCTGTTCCGCCGCCTCCTCGTACAGTTCGCTTTCTCGGCGGCTGCTGTCCTCGCCGGTGTGGAACCGGTTGTGCGCTCTGCGGGCGGCGACCCGCGCCGAGGTCACCTCGGGTGGCGCTTGCAGGATGACCGCGAGGTCCGGTCGGTCGGCCGCCGAGTTGATCGCCTCGACGAAGGTCAGCGGCACGCCGTCCATGCGTTGCAGCACGTAGGACGAGGCGACGTACCGGTCGCAGATGACGATGAACCCGGCCTCGAGCTGCGGGCGCACTTCCCCCTCGAGGTGGTGGTACCGGTCGGCGGCGACGAGGCAGGCGAGGGTGTACCCGCGGTAGGTGTCCGTGCGGTGCCGAGCGGTCTCGCCGAGCACGCCGTGCGACGGCTGTGTCGTCGCGTGCACCGGGTGTCCGCGCCGGTCCAGGTACTCGCGCAGGATCCGGGTGGTCGTGGTCTTGCCGACGCCTGCTGGGCCGTCGAGAGTGATGAACATTCCGCGGTTGATCACGCGGCCGTCTTCCGGTCGAACTGCGTGCGCGAGACCGTGACCAGGTTGTGCCGGACGTAGTCGATCGGCGCGTCACTCAACTGGATGTTGACCGAGAAGTTGAACTCGTCGCGTTCGCGCATCGACTCGTCGATACCGTCCGAGGTGAGGTCCACGGCGGTGTAGTTGAGGAGTTGCCCGGCGGTGTACCGGCCGGTCTTCATCAGCTCAGCCCAGTCTGGCGTACCGGGATACGGGCGGTACTCGAACGCCGAGGCCCGGAACCGTCCCGGATACTTGTCGGTGATATTCCACAGGTCGTGAACGAGCCGCACGGTGTCGTCGATCTCGGCGCAGGTCTCGGTCGGGAACCCCAGGATGAAGTACCCCTTGACGTTGACGCCGCGCTCGACGAGCCGGCGCACCACCGTGCGCGCCATGTCCGGGGTGATGCGCTTGTCGATCCGCTCGAGCATCCGCGCGTTGCCGGACTCGACGCCGAGCGCGACCTCGCGCAGCCCGTTGACGGCGAGGGTGTCGAGCATGGCGTCGCTCGTGCGGTTCAGGACGTTGATCCGGCCGGTGGCGTCCCACCGCGCCCAGTCGCCGACGTGGTCCGCGGTGAACGCGGTCATCATCGTCTTGATGACGCGCGGGACGCCGAGGAACAGATCGTCGACGAACCGGAAGGCGTTCACGCCCGTGCCGCGGAGCTGGTCCATCTCGTTGAGGATGTTGTGCGGCTCCCGCGTGCGGATGGTGACGTCCGGGTTCGCCGAGACCGCGGCGCCGCAGAACGAACAGTCGTAGGGGCAGCCGCGGGCGCCGACCATGTTCGCCTCCAGCCGGCCGGCGTCAGGACGCGGATCCTGCACGAGGTAGCGGCGGTCGACGAACGGCAACCCGTTGATGTCCGGCGCGAGGTGGTGACCGTTCTTCAGGCCGATCCCGCCTGTGACCGGAGTGTGCAGGATCGGGTCGAGCCACATCACCCCGGGCAGCTCGGTTCGCCGCCGGTGGTCGTCGAGCAGGACGGCGACCTGGGTCTCGCCCTCCCCGATCACCAGGGCTTCGCATCGGCCCATCCGCCGGTCGAGCAGGATCTCGGCCGGCATGGCTTTGGCCTGGTGCCCGCCGAGCATGAGCATGATGTCGCGGTCGAGCCGCTCGGCGATCCGTGCGGTGATCTCGTAGGTCGGGGCCAGCAGGTTGAACCCGACCCATCGCGGCGCGGCCGCGTTGACCAGTCGGGCCGTGCGTTCGACGCCGAGGCCGTGCGCCTCGGCGTCGAGCACGCCGACGTTGAATCCCTGAGCGGCCGCGTAGGTGGCGATGTAGGCCATGCCGAGCACGGGCAGCGTGAAGTCGTTCACCCGCGGGCGTTCGTCGTAGTCGCGCAACGGCGCGTTGACGAACAGGGCGTCGATGTCGCGTGTCCGGTCGGCCCCGGCTATCAGCTCAGATCGCAACTCCGGTTGCATGTCGAACTCCCCAAGCGAGAGTGAGCAGCGTCCACTCGGACAGCTGCGCGCCGGCCATCGCCTGCCACAACCACCCGAAATCGGGTTCGGGTTTCGGCCAGTCGACCGACGGGGCGAGCTTGCCCGCCCAGGTGCGCACCGCGAGGTCGGCGAACGGATAGAGGCTGTAGTCGTTGGTGACGTCGGCGACCGTGGCGCCGGCCGTCCACGGGCCGATGCGACGCACGCCCTGCACCGCGGCGACGAGCTGCTCGCCCGTCATGCCGGCCCAGTCGTCGGACGCTTTGAGGCTCGCCTCGGCGGCGGAGCGCAGGCCATCACGGAAGAAGGTCATGCGCAGCGCTGCGAACTCGTCATCGGACAGGGCGAGAACCGTCTCGGGCGAGGGGAAAATCCACGCCGGGCCGGCCGCGGTGTCGTAGCGCTCGCCGTGGGTTTCGCAGAACCGGCGGTAGTTCTCGCGTGCGTTCGCGGCCTTAATGATCTGCCGAGTAACCGCCGTTCCGAGCGCCTCCCAGACGTCGCAGGTCCGTAGGCGCATGACCGGGCCACCGTCCCGCAGCGGGTCGCACACCGCCGCATCGCCGGCCAGGACCCCCGGATCGATCGTGTCCACGACCGGCGCGACGTGGGCGTCGCCGGCGAGCCGTGCGACCTCGACTAGGTGCCCGCCCTCGGGTGCGGGTGAGCAGACCACCGCCCAGACCGCACTGGCCGAGCGGAGGACACGCCGGGCGCGCCCGGTGTCGTCGCGCAGCCATCCGGGGTGGTCGAGCATCATGGTCGGGTGTGCCACGTTCGGCCCTTCTCGCGTTGGTTCCGGCATTCTCGCGGGCGGCGACCGCCCGTGTTCGCTGCAGGTCCCGATCACGCGATCAGCTCGCGAAGCCGGGAAGCACTCGCGACGTCCTCGCTGCCCAGGTGACTTGATCGTGCATTCCAGACACGGCGCGCCCCTGGCATCGGTAGCAGCTCCGCCTGGTCAGGCAGGAAATTCTGGCCGCACAGGGCGACCAGCTCGCCCATGTCTTGTGTCGCGAGACCGCCGTCCGGGGCTGGCACCAGATGCACCGACCTGCGCGTTTCACCGACGATGCCGCGGCGAAACCGGATGAACATCAACGGAGTCACAGACCGTCACCTCTCCCCTGTCGTAGCTGTCACCTGGGCGCACCGTTGTGGCGTTTTACCTGATCAGAGACTTCTGCGTCGCTGCGGGTTGTAACGCTACGATCAGCGGGGAGCACGAAGAACGGACCACGAGTACGGGTGTGGTCCGATCGGTTCGGCCAGACCGGGGAGCGTCCGTGGGCGGAGGATCGGCAACACTGACCGGGAGTCAGGGTTCCCGCTCGACTGGTGTCGTGTCCGGCTACGTCCTCAAGCTCGCCCGCCAGGCGGGCGGGCTGACGCAGGAGCGGTTCGCCGAACACCTCGCGGTGGACGTGAGCACGATTCAAGGCTGGGAATCGGGCCGGCGTCCGCTCGCCGCGATGAACGCGGGCGATTTCGTCCGCCTGTGCGCGCGAGTACGTCGGCTTGGCGCTCCCGCCTCCACCGGCCGGCATCTGCGGACAGCTGTCGAGGCCGATCTCGTCCTCTCCACCGGGATCACCGCCGGCGGCGGCTGGGTCGATCCCGACCTGCATCCGCTCGCCGCGAGCGTGCACCGCAAGACGTTGACCAACCTGATCACGTGGCCCTTCACCGGACATCTCCCGCCGGAACTGGGCGCCTTCACGTCAAAAGTGCCTCGCCGTGGTCCTGTCCCGCCCGGCCCCACGCTGGGCGCCGACGAACGAACCCGGTTCTTCGACCACCTGATGAACGTCGCCGAACGCGGCGTGCACCCGGGCGAGGCTCTGCTGCGCCGGCAAGCGGTCTACCTACTTGGCTTCGACCACCGCGACCAGGTCACTGCCTGGCTGCGCCAGGAATGGCAAAGCGCGGGGCGCCGCCCGGTCGCCGACGTGACCAGCCTGCTCGAAGCCCGCTCCGCCTCGGTCGCGCTGGCCTCCGCCGGCGATGCCTCCCATCTGCACGACTTCGTCGCGCGCACCACCGATTCCCGCGCCGAACTGGCGAACCTCAACTACTGGGCGCACTGGATCGGCGAACTCGGCGACGACCAGACCGACGACGCCTTTATGGCTGACGGCGACACGAAAGCCTGGTCCGGTGTCCGACTGTTCGAACACCTGGTGAACCGGCTCGCGCCGACCTCACCGCACTTGCCGCTGAACCTGCAGACCGTGCACACGCTCGTGGCCAGCCGCCCCGCCCTGCTGACCGGACAGTCTGCTGCTCGCAGCGCTCTAACCGAGGCAATGGACATCCTGACGTCCGGAGACACGCTGACCCGCGCTGGGCGCGATCAGGTTGCCGGTCTTCACTACGCTCTTCGTCTCGCCGACCGCTAGGGAGAACACTGTCATGCCAGACGAGCCCGCAGCCCTCGCCGCGTTCGGCTACGAACTCGGCTTGCTCAAACGCATCCGCCGCACCGGGTGGTGGCACGCCGGCGTCCGCGATCCCGAATCGGTCGCCGAACACAGCCTCCGAACCGCCCAGATCGCGGCGCTGCTCGCCGCGGAGGAAGGCGCCAACCCCGAACGCGCCGCGTTCCTCGCGCTCTGGCACGACACCCAGGAAACCCGCACCGGGGACATCCCGCACACCGCGACCAAGTACATGAGCAAACCCGAGCCACGCGACATCACCGCCGACCAGACCGCCGCCCTCCCGGATACCTCCCGCGACCTCGTCCGCGCGGCGGTCGACGAGTACGAGTCTCGGCAGACGCCGGAGGCGCGATGCGCCAAGGACGCCGACAAGCTCGAGATGCTGCTGCAGGCCGTCGAGTACCAGGACGTCGGAGTCCGCCGCGTCGCCGGGTGGATCGACTCCGCGCAGAAAGGCCTCACGACCGAGACGGCCAAGCGCGTCGCCGAGGTAGCCATCAGCCTTTCCCCGCTCGCTTGGCGCGATCGCTAGGCCACCGCCGTCGGAGCATGTCAGCACGCTTGAGCGCCAGCTCATCACCGGCGGGCCCGCCAGCTCCCTTGGCAAGGCCGTGGCCGTCTCCTGCATCCCCTCATACATGGCAGTTCGCGCCGTTCGAGAGCTCCCGCACAAACGCTGATGGAGCACCTGATGCGTTGCTCATCGGCCACAGCCAGTGCCCCGAGTCGCCGGCGCTACGGATCAACTCGGGCCTCGCCGTGCAGTTGACGCTGATAGCGTCTGACCCGGCCGCGGATCGCGAGGCAACACTCTTCTGAACCTGAGTGCTCGTGCCCGGCCGCCGCCGAGCTGCCGAGCACGAGGACCTACCGGATGACCGTCGCCAGCGAACCGGCCCCGCGGGTCGGTGCGCGCGTCCTGCTGCTCAACCGCGCCGACGAGGTCCTGCTCATCCACGCCCGCGACCCCGACGACTCGGGCCATCACTGGTGGGAGCCGCCCGGCGGCGGCCAGGACCCGGCGAGAAGCTCGAGGACACCGCCCGCCGCGAGATCGCCGAGGAGACCGGGCTCGTCCTGGACGAGATCGGCCGCAAGTTCTGGACTCGCAGGTCGCACTCCGGCACACCGCCAACGAGCGCGCCAGCCTCATCGAACGCCGCTGGTGGTCGGCTGCCGCCGTCTCAGAGTGCCACGACAAACTCCTGCCGACCGAGCTGCCGAACCTCCTGCAAGCCCTGCTCGACGGCCGCTTCCCGGCGACTCCGCTGGCCCTCACCGCCTGAGATCCGCGGCACCGGCGTCGATGCACGGCTCCGGTGCGGCGCATCGCGATGCGAGCACGGAACAACTGGGCCACCAGTCCGCCGAGCAGCGGCGCCGTCCACCTGTATATCGGGGTACGGGCAACCGCGGCCGCAATGAATGTGCGGTCGGCCAGTCGGGACACCACAGCACTAGCAGCCGCGGCGCGTCGTTCACCCGGCCAACTCGACCAAGAGCCGGCTGGGTGTGCGGCTCACCGGTGGCGGGCGCTCCCCCGGCGCCCGGCAGCTGCATAGGAATGGACTGCGGACGGGTGGCGGCACCGCGGCCGCAGCTGCCGGGCGACGACGTCGCACGCCTGGAGGTGACCGTGGCCGTCAGGGGTAGTGCCGCGCCCGGTGTGGCCAGACAGGCGCAGTTCGACATCGACACTGGACCAGAGCCCAGCTGTGAGCAGCACAGTGCCGCGAGTGCAGGCGTTTGGCCAGAAGTCGCGCCAGCTGCGGTGGCGCCCCGCGGCACACCGTCGGGCCCAGCACGACCAGGTCGAAGCCGTCGACCAGCGCCGAGCACCACTACCAGCTCCGTCCCCGGGGCGGGGACCACCGCGATTCGGTCCAGCTCGACGCCGAGCTCGGCGGATGCGGACAGCCCGAGGATCGGGCATGCTGGCGATCGCGGCCAGCGAACCCATCCTGCCAGACCGCATCGGCCTGATCTGCGCAGCAATCAAGCCTGCTGACGCAACAGCCCGAGCTTTCCGTCGAACAACTTGGCCGATCTCTGAGATCAGTCAGCTCTCGACCGAGGCCTTCGGAGTCGTTACACCTGCGCCCACCTCGGGCGGTCGCGCAGGCTGTGCGCGGCGATCTGGGGTAGGCGAAAGTCGCGATTGACAGGGCGGAAGTAGGCGGTGCCGTCGGCCGTGACGATCCACTGTCCACCGCCGAGCGAGGGCCGCTGGCCACCTCGTGGTACTTCGTGTCGAGCGACAACGATAGGTCAGCGGGCAGCGTCTGAGGATCCACGTTGTACGGGCGGCGACATACTTCCGCACACACGGCCGAATTGCGCCCGGGATGCGGCTGCGACCCGCCCCTTCGTCGCGACCGCGAGAACTCAGCTGGGGGCGCCCGTTCTCGACAGACCGCGACACGAAGGAAACGAGGAGCTGGCGCGACCCAATTCTGTCGGTGCCCCCGATATGATCAGGACTCAGCGGCCCGGATGGCAGGGAAAGGAAATCGGATGAGCGACGCCGAGCGACCTCCGGCGGACGGGCGGTCACTGCTGCTCGCGCAGGTTCGGGAGGCCTACGGTCGAGCCGCTTACACGCACAAAACGCACGAGAAGCAGGCAGACCTCAGTTCTCAGAACCACCGTTGGCAGCAGCGCATCCTTATCGCTCTCACCGTCGTCAGCTCCGGAACCTTCCTCGCATCACTGCTTGGACTGTTCGTCGACAAGTCGTGGGCTGGCCTTGGCACGTCGTTCATCGCACTGCTCGTATCGGCAATAAACATTGGCACGAAGACGTTCAAGTACGGCGAAGAGACACAACGGCACCGCGACGTCGCCTCGAAGATCTGGAACCTCCGCGAGTCCTACCAGTCGCTTATCGTCGACCTCCAGTCAGCAACGATCACGGTCGACGAGGCTCGGGCGCGCCGCGACAGACTTCAGCAAGAAGCCCTCGACATCTACGGTGACGCACCTAGAACGACTCCGAAGGCGTACGCGAAAGCCCAGTCGGCGTTGAAGGAGAACGAAGACTTGACGTTCTCCACACGCGAGGTCGATCTACTCCTTCCCATGGAGCTTCGCATCATGAAAGAGCATGGTCACGATGAAGGTCAGTGAGGTCTTCGACGGGATCCTGGAGAACCTTAAGGTTGACAATAAGACCGCGATCGCGGCACGACGCGATGAGATCGCAAAGTCACTGAACAAGGAGTTCCGCGCACTCGCCGGTTCGACAGACTACACACGCATGGCCGGGTCCTTCGGCCGAGGCACAGCCATCCGAGGAATCTCCGACCTCGATATGCTGTACATCCTGCCAGCCTCCATCAGGGACGACTACAAAAGCGAATCCGGCCCAGCACGCATCCTAGCCCGGATACGAAAAGCAGTACTCACCCGCTACTCCAGCACCGACATTAAGGTCGACAAGTGCGTGACGGTGGTGCAGTTCAAGAACTTCAAATTCGAGATCCAGCCCGTATTCGAGAACAACGACCAATCTTTCGACTACCCGGACACCTACGCCAAAAATTGGAAGACAACGAAGCCCCGCAGAGAAATCACCGCGATCCGCACCGCGGACGATCACACACGAGGAAACCTGCGAAACCTGTGCAAGATAGCCCGCGCATGGAAGAACGCTCATGGTGTCGCCATAGGCGGCCTGCTCATCGACACGCTCGCCTATAACTTCTTTAGGTCTACGGCCAACTATAACGCCGCTACAACCGAGAAATACGACCGCATGGTCCGCGACTTCTTCAAGTTCTTGTCCGAAGAGGAAGATCACGAACACTACGGGGCCTTAGGTAGCGGCCAGCGAGTCAAAGTCAAGAAGCGATTCCAGGGCAAAGCGAAGCGGGCATACGAACGGTGCCTTGACGCGATCGACACCGAGGGCAAGTCGACGATGGACAAGAATTGGAAGGCCATTTTCGGCAAGCCGGCACCCAGCTCGAAGACAGTGGAACACGCGAGAGAAGTCTACTCGTACGTCAACACTGAGGAGTTCATCGAGGATGCGTACCCCATCGACGTACGCTATGACCTCATCATCGACTGCCGAGTCACCCAGAACGGGTTCCGGCCGGCATCGCTGCGCACAATGCTTCGTGAGCAAAAGCCGCTACGTAGCCACAAGAGCCTCGACTTCTCGATCGAAACGTGCGACGCACCCGAGCCGTACTTCGTGAAATGGAAGGTACTGAATCGCGGCGCCGAAGCAGAACGTCGTGACGAAATTCGCGGGCAGATCATCGCACCGAACCGCAGACGGGGCCGCCACGAAGACACACAATTCCGAGGAAACCATTACGTTGAGTGCTACATCGTTAAAGACGGCGTAGTCGTCGCTCGCGATCGCATCGTCGTCCCAATCAAGCCCGAGTAATTCGCCAGCTTCCGGAGGCTATACCCACAGAGCGTCAGATCTCCTATCGCCACCGATCCAACGCTGGTCGGTTCACCGAAGCAAGCACCCAGCGCCGGAGCCAGGACTCAGGGACTCAGGGACTCAGGGACTCAGGGAGAGACATTGATCGATCAGATCTTGAGAGACCTCGGGACCTTATTAACCGAAGTCAAGGATCTACTCCACAGAATAGCCCCCGATGAATTCGATGCCTTGCCATTCTTGCTAAGCCTTGCATTGCATTGGGGTATTGCCAGAGTTACACTCGAAGCATTAGTCGATATTCTTCAAGGAACCGCCAGATCGATCCACGCCACAACCTGCGGAATACTAAACCTCTTGGCACCACAACTTCCTATCGATTTTACCGAACCCTTAGCCTTATTCCTAGTAAAGTTCGAGGCGACCATGCACAGAACCCGATTATTGAGATCAAGGAAAGCGCACATCCTGTCGTCACCTCGCCGACGAAACCTGACCATACGCCCAAACTTGTCGCCACAGCCGATCACCAGGCGATCCAACTTTCTGCGATTCGTCACTATGGCCCCCCTAGTGATTATAACAACCGCCTTGGTCGCAGTCGGCACAGTCGCTCGAAACCTAGTTAGACCGACGCCAAGTAATCTCATGTCTTGGCTCGCAACCTTTTGGTACCTAAATCTCCTCCATAACCCCTTTCAGTTAGCAAGCAGTATTCATCTGGGCGACATCCAACTTTCAGCCATACTGACAATAGGCGCGCTATTCGCCGTGATTTATTCGATCATAAACAGCGACGTCAGAGGACGAGCGGAGCTCAATAAGACGGCAAGCCTGGCCTGCCGAACCACCCTACACGGTTGCACTTACCCATTGCTTACGGTAGCCAGTGCCTTACATGAAATCCGCGGTCATTCCAGTCGAAGGCTGCAAAAATTCCCGAGGCGTCACGAAATAAAACGAATAGCCTATCGATCCGACCTAAGCGATGTCTCGTAACTGATCTTGTGTTTGGTGGTGCTGGTGTTGCGGATCAGTCCGTGAGGAGGATGTTGTGCAGGTGTGCGATTCCGGACACCGTGTCGTTCAGGGTGCGGGCGGCGCGGCGATAGTCGCGCAGGATCTTCCAGCACTTCATCCGAGCGAGCGCGTGTTCGACGCGGGCGCGGATCTTGCGGTGGCCGGCGTTGAGGTCTTCTTTCCAGTCCGGCAGATCGCTACCGTCACGAGGTTTGCGGTAGGGCATGATCACCTCGGGATTGCCTTGGTAGCCGCCATCAGCCATCACCGGGCGCCCTGCCAGTTCGCGTTCGATTCCGGAGTCGCGGTAGACGGTGCAGTCGTTGCGGTTGCCCGGGTGGGCGTCGCCGGTGGCGATCACCAGGCGGGTGTCGGCGTCGATCGCGACCTGCACGTTCGCCGAGTACCGGTAGTTCTTCGACGGTGCCGCCAACCGGTGGTCCCGTGTCGGCACCAAGGTGCCGTCGACGATCGCGATCGCGTCGATCCGGCGTTTGCGGACTGGTGCGAGCGCCAGCAGCGGTCCGATGGTGTCGATCACTCGATGCGCCGCGGAGTGCGACACTCCGAACAGCGGCCCGATCTGGCGCATTGTCAGGTTTGTCCGCCAGTACGTCGCGACCAGCAGCACACGATCGGCCAGGTCGAGGCGCCACTGGCGGCCAGGTCGGCCATCGGCGATCTCGTCTCCGCCACGTCTCGCCACGATCCGCACCAGCTTCCGGAACTGACCTGGTTCCAGCCCCGTGAACGGGGTAATCCACTCCGGTCGCGATGCCGAGATCACCTGCACCACACCATGATCGACTACATGCACGACCAGACCCACGCCGGGTTACGAGACATCCCTTAGAATGGCGCGGAAGAATTCTACTACCGCGCGGAGCCGTCCCCCTTTCGCATACCATAAGAGACAGCAAGATACTCCAACCTCGCCTCGCAAGAAGGTTTATTACCGAATGGATATACGCCCGACAGCCACTTCGTCAACCTGGCGATCGACTGACAACAGCATCAGACATCAAGGCACACTATTCCACCCTGGAAGGTGCCCGGAACACAATCTTAGATAAAATCTCCGATCTTCGAGAGTCCGGCATGCTCAGCAAGATAGACCGCGTACTAGACCCGTCCGGGATAGATATCATCGCATTTTCCCAAGATAATGACTTCGGGAAGATTGACACGGACACACTCCTGACAGCAGGCGAGTCGAGCTGGATCGATACAATCATGGGCAAAAAGGAAAAGGAGGACCTACTAGAATCATGGCGGGCCCTGAGGAGAGCAACTCCTGACGATCCGGCCCTTCGTCGGGCATGTGTCGATCTGACGCGCAACCTTCGACGATTCATCCGAGTTGAACACTGCAACCACTGGCGGGCAGCGGTGACCGAGCAACGTCTTGTTCACCTTGCAGAATCCATTGACCGGTCTCTCCGACCTCGACTCTTCGAGCGGATACGCCAGCATTTTGGAAAATAGTCTCACCCGACACCTTGAACCTGGCCGATTCGTGTGCGGCACCGTGGCTGCGGCGAGGGCGCGGGTCAGCTGAGCAGCGGGCATTGCGGGCCCGCCACTCGCCGGAGCGCCGACGAGGACATCGGACTGCCCTGGCGGTCAGCACGACAGCGGAGTCCGGCAGTGCTTCCGCCGAAGGCGCTTCGGCTTCGGCGCTCCCGCGACAGCGACGCCCCCAGTCACGCCACCTGCTTTCCGCTGCAGTGCGGCCAGCTCCAAGTATCGCAATGGTGTCGAACCGGCGACCGCCCGAACGTTGAGCGTCGCGTTGCTTGGTCAGCGCCGCGGCCTTCAGAGGTAGGGCGACACCGCAGCTGCTCACCACCGGCAACCCGATCACGAGCGCAGTAACGGCTCAGGTGTCGGATGCGACCATGGAGTGTCGTGAACGGCCGTCCTTCTCAAGCGAGCGGGGGCTACCAGGCACGACCGTCTTGTTCGCCGAAGTCGAGTTACTGGTGAGGTGTCGTGGGGCATGACGGCGAGGCCGTGCACCGGTCAGTTGTCGCGGTGGATGTCGAGGGGTTCGGTGCGCGCACCCGCACCGATGCTGATCGACTGAAACTGCGACAAGGGATGCACCGCTCCCTGCGGGAGGCATTCGGCACCGCAGGTGTGGACTTGTCGTCGTGCCACGTGGATGACAGCGGCGACGGCCTTCTGATACTCGTGCCGCCCGACGCGCCCAAGGTAACGCTGGTGGACCTCCTGCCGAGGGCATTGGCCGACGCACTTGCCCGGCACAACGAGGCCACCGAACCCGGCGCAGCCATGCGGATGCGGATGGCTGTGCACGCCGGCGAGGTCACTTTCGACGAAAGCGGCGTGACCGGTTCAGCCATCGTGCACGCATTCCGGATGCTGGATGCACCGCGAGTGAGAGCGGTGCTAGCGGAATCGGACGGGTCAGTAGTGCTGGTCGTTTCGGCGTGGATCCAGGACGAGGTGATTCGCCACCTCGAACCGCGCATCAGCGCCAGGTTCACAGCTAACGAGGCGACGCTGAAGGAGACGACAGCGCCAGTATGGGTGCGGCTGTTTCCTTCAGAAGCGTCTGACTCGGTGTACCGGCGAATGCCGCAGCGGCCTGCCGGGAGCTGGAGGCGCCACACCTACGTCAATCATGACAAGCTGTTCGGTGCACAGCACAACGTAGATGCGGTGGGTGCTGCAATCACGAACGAGCGCGGCGACGACGACGTGAGCGGTGTCGGCGACAGTAGCTTGGACGAGCTCCAGAGGTCGTTCGGGAACCACCTGACGGAGCTGTACCGTGCCTCGAAGATCACCTCCCACGGTGAACTTGCCACTCGGTCCGAGGTGCCGAAGACGACCGTGTCCGACTGGCTCGCCGGGCGGTTCGCCCACGCACCGGATTGGGACAAGCTCCAAGCGATTGTCAAGGCGTGCGTGGCCCACGCGCCGGACGACCCAGAGGTCCGCCGTCTGGGCGACCTCGACTGGTGGCGCCGCGACCACGACAGACTCGTCCACGACCTGCAACGCCTGCCGCCTAAGCCCCGTCGGGAGCGGGCCCGGCCGGAAGATCCGCGAGTCGGGCAGTGGTCAGCCGACGGGCTGGGGGTGCACCGTGCGGTCACGGTCGACGGGGACGGCACCGGGCGCGCGGAGTTGACCGGCTACCTGCCGCGGATGCACGACGACCGGTTGCGCCGCGCTCTGCGCGAAGGGGTCCGGATCGTCGTCCTAACCGGGTCCACGTGCACCGGTAAGACCCGCGCGGCGTACGAAGCCGTTCGGGCCGAGTTCGCGGCTCTGCCGCTCCTGCGCCCGTTCGGCCCGGACGAACTCCTGCGGCGAGCCGCGGCCGGGGACCTGCGGCGGCCCGGCGTGCTGTGGCTCAACGAGTTGCACACCTATCTCGACCACCCAGCCGGGCAGCAGGTCGTGGACGCGCTTGCGACGGCCGTCGGCCGACCTGGCGGTGTCGTGGTGGTGAGCACGACGCAAACAGCGATGTGGGACGCGCTGACCGACGAAGAAAGCCCGAGGGAAGCGGCCCGCGAATTCCTCGTCGGCGTCCAGCAGTTCGAAGTCCCGGAGTCCTTCGCCGACGACGAAGACACGCGCGCGCAACTGGCGGACGCGGGCGTACTGGATGCGCGGTTCGCCTACGCCGTGCAGGCAGCCCCGGACGGCCGGGTGATCCAGGCCCTGACGGGCGGGCCGGCATTGCTGGCGATGCTCGGGCAGCCGCGGCACGCGCTGGCCCGAGCCCTGGTCAAGGCGGCGATCGACTGGGCGCTCTTGAGCAGAGACCCGGCGGTGCCCACGGCGTTTCTGCAGGCCGCCGCGCCGGGGTACCTAACCGAGGCCGAACGGGTCGGGACCGGGACCTGGTTCGACGACGCGGTCGCAGCGGCCACGAAGCCGATCAGGGGCGTCAGCGCGTTGACGCCCCTGCGGCTGGCGCGCGAGCCGGGGATGCCGGACGCGTTCCGACCCCACGACTTCCTGGTCAACCATTGGACCGTGGCCCGCGAACCCGCCCCCGCCACGAGCTGGTCGGCGCTGGTGGAACACGTCGCGGACCTCGATGCCCGGCTCGCCCTGGCCGCGTCCGCGAAAGCGGCCTTCCTCCTCCGCATCGCAGCCCACGCCCTGCTGCCCGTAGTGCGCGAACCAGCCGCCGTGGAAGCGATGATCTGGCTACTGGACAACAAAGACGAGGAATGGTTGCGGTTCGCAGCGGAACAGGGCTCCGCGGACGGCATCTGGTACCTGGCGCTGGCCGCGACCGAACGCGGTGATCGCGCAGAGGCGGCCCACTGGTGGCGTCGCCACCTCGAACTGACCCACGGATTCGCGATGTCCGACCAGATCGGAGCGCTGGAAGAGGTCGGGCTGCTCGGCGAAGCGGTGGAATGGCTTCGCACGGCGGCCGACGCCGGCAAACGGAACGCGTTGTTCGCCACGTACGACCTGCTGTGTCGGGCGGACCGCCACGCCGAGGCCGTCGACCGGCTGACCGAATTGGCCGACGCTGGTGACCGGGACGCACAGGTGCGGGTGGCGTGGGCCTATGACGCCATGGGCAACCGGGACGAGGCCGTCCGCCGGATGACCGCCATTGCGGAAGCCGGTGACAGTTACGCAATGAGTTGGCTGGTCGACACTGGCGACAACGTGGAGTTCTGGACACGCCGCGCAGTCGAACAAGGCAGCAAGTGGGCCATCAAGCTGATGGATACCGGCGAGGATCCGCTCGTCTCGGCGGAACTCTGGCGGCACCGCAACTTACTTCGCGCGTCCGGGCTCTACGAGGCTGGTGGTGACCTCAGCAAGGCCATGGAGCTGTGGAGACCCGGCGTCGATGCCGGCGACGCCTTGTCCATGCGGATGTTCGGTGAGCTGCTCGCAAAATCCGGAGATCGTGCAGCCGCCGAAGCGTTGCTACGCAAGTCCGCCGAAGACGGCTTGGCGGTTCACCGGTACGCGCTGGTGGACTTCCTGATCGAAGGGGATCGGCATGCGGAGGCGGCGTATCTCGTGAAAGACGACGCGGAGCGCGGAGACATGCATGCCGTCGACAGTTACGTGAAGATCTTGACGGCTGCAAGCCAGCGTTCCGAGGCGATCACCTGGTTGGAAGGGCACGCGGAGAGGGGGTCCGTCCGGTGTATGCGGCTGCTCGGCAAACTGTTCGACTCCGCGGTCTGGCGGGAACGCGCGGCCCGCGCCGAGGGTGGCGGTGACCTCGCGCGAACCTTCGCCCGTGAACACTGGCAGGCCGGCCGGACGGCCGAAGCCGAGCGGATCCTGCGGCCGACGGCGAGTCACGACGGCCGGTCGGCACGGCTGCTGGTGGAGATTCTCGAAGAACGGGGGGAACTCGTCAAGGCCGAGGACCTTCTGCGCGGCGGCTTGGAACGCGGCACTGTTGGCATGCACGCGCTGTCGTGGTTCCTCGAGAAGCACGGCCGCGTGGCGGAAGCGGACCGGCTGAAACGCTACGGGATCGAACCCGGCGGCCGGACAGCGGAACCGTGGAGGTTGAGCCCGCCGCCGACCTGAGCAGTCTCAGGACCGCTTCGACGGCGGCCGGGGAACCTGAAGGCCTCACACCTCTCTCATGCGCGGCCTTCTGTCACGAAGCCGTGGAGGAAGAATCCGTTGCGGATCGAGCAAAATGTGCAACAGGTAGAGCATCGGGAGATCAGCGATCGCGTCCGCGAAGTGGCCCGTATGGGCAGTCAGCAGGGCATGATCGTCACTGCCCGGCTGAAGCAACTTCCTGAAGCTATGGTGCCCGTTTCGCATCGCCCGCAGCTGGTCCGCCACGAGCCTCGACATCTTCGCCGACTGATGGCCACCGGGCAAGGTGATGTCTTCCTGGCCTTGCCATGACGGAATGAAGAATCCGGTCCGGTGGTGCACCAGGTAGTTCACCGCTCGCCGCGGCACCGGCAGCAGAACCCTCGCCACCTCCTCCGGCAACGCCGACTCCACCTCCGCAAGAACCTTCCGCGCACGATCCGGATTGAGCAGAGCCGCAGCGGCGGTGTAGTTGAGCCCTTCCAAGGTGTCAAGAGCAGTGAAGCAGGTAAGACGTCGACCGAGCGCGTCCTGCCCGGCCCGCACACGCAGGTGGTTGACGTACTCGAAGGTATTGAAGACACCGACGACCGTAGCCAGGTGAACGCCCGGCACGTACTCGCCGTCGTCGGCGAACCGGGCGGGGTTCAGCACGATCTCGAACAGGTCATTCAACCGGCTGACCCACCAGCTGCGCGCGGCGATCCGGTCGGAGATCGAGGTCGCGGCGTTCTGCGGCGGTAGCGACGTCGCGTTCCGGTCGGAGAAGGTTGGGAGGGACTCGCCGAGCAGGCTGATCGACTCCGGCTTGTGACCGTCGATAGCCGTGCCGAGGTCGAGGATGAACGCGCAGTCGAGCCGCGAAGCCATGATGCTGTGCATGATCGGAGCAGTTGCCAGCAACAGCGGCTGCAGAACCGGCGCACCGCCGATCAACGCATCGCGGCTGACCAGCCCCTCGAGGGACTGAAAACGCGGCCCCTTGAGCTCTTCCGGGACCGCCAGCTCCGGGAAGGCCACCATACCGGTCGCCATTTGGGCCAGCCGAATCCGAAATCCCAGATGCCGGTCTAATTTAATCATGTACAGGGTGGCGTCCGGGAACTGCGCCGATGTCCACGCATGGAGGTTCTCACGCAGTCTGAGCGGAAGTTCTTGAGGCGTCAGGAGGCTCACCAGCAGTCGGAAAGTCCGCAGCAAGCCCAGTAGCGTGGGAGATTCCGCGTACTCGTGCAGCATCTGCGCAGCCTTGGCTCGCAGAGCCGGCAGTTTACTCCCCAGCAACGCGGAGTGATCCGGCAACTCCGCCAGCCGCGCCCAATCCTGATCAGACCCTTCGCCCACGACGAGTTGAACTGGGTGATCCAACGACCGTACCGCCTGCCCTTGGTAGATCTCGGTCAGCGCCATCCGTGCCGTGCCATCACGCCTGCTGACTTGTGCGTTTGCGCCGCTACCGATGTTCTCGGCAAGCGCGGCCAACGGTTGCGGCAGCTGAACCCACTTTGGCTGCACCACACCTCCACTTCGAAGCTCAACTCCATTGCAGACTGCACCGCTCAGCGGTTGCCGCCGACTGTCGCCACAGCCTTGGCCAGCATTTCCCTAACCCGGCGATCGAGTTCGAGCAGATCGCCACCCGTCTGCAAGCTCTCCACGGCTACGACCACTACATCGTCACCGAGCCCGTCCAGCCAGGCCCGGATCACCTCTGGATCGACCGGAAACGGGTGCGCGGCGAGGGTCTCCGTGAGGCCCTGCCGCGCGGTCGCAGCTTGAATCCTCTGCTCCGACCGCTTGATAGCCGGTTTCCCGGACGCCGCGGACAGTGCGGCGCGCACGTCGCCGTGGCCGACCGTGATGTCCAGCCCGGGCGGAAGCTGAGTCACGTCGCGTGTCCCGGCGATCAAGTACGGGATAGCTGTGGTCCGCACCCACTCCTCCAGCCAACCCAGTTCCTTCATGACGATGTGCCAGGCGCCGGAATGAGGACGTTGGATCGACACTTCAGGCCAAACCGACACCGGCACCCTCATCTCAGCTGGCCCGGTCGCCAAGACGTCCCCAACCCGTACCGGACCGCCTGCCATCGTCGTGATCGACGGCTCCGGCCAGTCGAGCGCGACCCGGCCTAGGCGCACCGCCACGACCGCGGGAGTGCGATGTTTCGCCAGGTTGGTGTGCTCGGCCAGCACCCGCATCGGGTGGTCGTCGACATCCCTGCGCTGATACGGCTGAAGAAGCCGGAGACGATCGACCAGCGGCTCGCCGTCGCGCAGAGGCTGCAGGACGCGACGGCGCTTGTGGCTCAGCCACTCGGCGAACTTCTCTTCGCTGATCGCTGCCGGCATCTCGATCGCCCGCGCTTCGTCGTCGGTCAGCGTCCGCCCGAGTGCATATTCGACCTCGGCAAAGATCGCGTGCTCGATGACCGCGCGGAGCTGGATCATCGCGTCCGCAGCGGACCGCGCCACCGCAGCAGGCAGCGGTGCGACGGCCTTCACCAGAACCTTGGCGACGTTGCCTTCGGCGACATTCTCCAGCGTGAACGGGCCCGGCTCGAGGTACGCATGCAGCACTTCGCCGACACGCGCGATAAGCGAGTCGGCGTGCGCGAGCGTGTACGCCGCGTGAACCTGATGCTCAGGAGGCCACTCCAGGTCAGCCGGAGTCATCCGGGCAGAGTAAGCCACGGTCCGGACTCGCGCATCGAATTTCCCCCCACCATGCCGCTTGTAGCGTTTCCCGACTGGACTGAAACAAGCTCTCGATCGCCACCTGTAACCGGTCAGATGATCACCATTCCCCTTGAACACCAGCCGCCAAGGCAAGTTCCCGCCACTGCGCGAAGATGTCCCGATGCTCTTCACACTCCATGCAGTAGCTTCGGTACTTGATCGCGCATTGAACCACAAATCGGCCTCAGCGAGAGAGTGCCTCGCCGCCATGTGGCGTGACCTGTAGGCGTCGGCGCCGCCGAGCCACCACGTTCGGCGAAACCGAGTATCAGTCGGGCCGTTACACTCCTGGCTCGTCAATCACCCGGTTCGTTAGCTCCACTGTGGCCAAGTACACCCAAAAGATCCAGTCGAGGTAGAACTCGTCGTAGTCTCGCTTCTGCTTCGCGTCTTGGTGACGGACGTGGAATCCGTTAGCGATTTCGAAGAGCGCACCACTGTCTTTTTTGGCAAGAGCAGTCGACAACACGTTGTGCCGGCGCTCTTCGAGGACAAGGGCAAGAGTCACCACCGCCGAGCGCTTCTGGTTGCGATCGGCCCCGCGGGCGCGAAACAGTTCGATCGCGTGACGAATCTGGTCTGCGGGTCCGCCGTCATCTCGCGCGATCAGCTCGTGAACCAGCGTCGAGCGGGCATCGTCGGTCGCCACGACAAGGCGCCCTACGTCGGCCCCCTCCTCCGCCAACCGGTAGCCGAACTCGCTCCGATCGAGGATCTTGTTAACCCGCCAACGGTATGCAAGACGTCCCGGCTCGATCTCGAAGAGCTCATTGTGCCAACCGCATCCGCCGTGGTTGTGAAGCCAGCGCCGCAGTGGTCGCGCAGCCGAGTCGTGCAGCAGCTCGACAACGTCGAAGAAGAGATCTTGATCCTGCACCAGGCGATCCGAGCGTAGAGGCCACTGGCCGACAACCCCGAGCTCGCGCTCGATCCACCGTGCCGGCTCGTCTCCGTAAGGAGCGTCGATGCAATCCTTCCCGAACCGCTTCTCGAAGTAACCCAGCATTTCGAGCTCACCGACTAGGCTGACGAATTCACGGACAGCCTCTTCCCGGGCCAGGATTCGGGTGGTGCGTGGTCCTGCCTTTCGCTCACTCCAGTACGGCCGGCGAGGGGGTGGATCTTCGTTCAAGAGGTCCGCGTTGACCATGAGGTCACGGAGGAACTGTTGCTCCAGCGTCATGGTCGCGCGTGGCGCGTCTCGCGCTTCCCGAGGACCAGCATTTGGGCGTTCGCTGATCTCGGCAAACTCCTCCACCGGCCCACCCCTGATGCCTCGAACGAAGGCGTCGTCGAGAAGCAGCACACAGCGATCGTTCCAGTCGTTCAGATCGCGTTGGTTGAGCAGTTTGGCGGCCTCAGATTTGAACAAGGCTCGCGGCCACACGAGCTGGTAATCGGCCTCGGCCAGTCGGGCGCTCACCTACGCATTATCCCTCAACCGAGCCGTGACCATGAGCACCCCCGCGAGCTGGGCTCGTCTGGGTCGGCGCCCCTGGGCGCCGCCGCCTCTCGACGAGTGAACAGCAAGCCGGTCGGCGCGTGGCGATCCGCCGCATAGCGCCTGAGCATCTGGTCCGCGGTCGGACGGTCAGGCTCGCTTCCTGGTGCGGTCCGGGGCGTGGGCAAGACCAGATCTCACTCAACTGCATCCGGATGAGCAGCAGACATCGCCATCTGCATTTCAGATCGCACAGTCGAACACAGCTTCCTCGAAGCTGCATTTCCAACGCCAAGCTCACGTCGGAAGCTCTCTGCTGAAATGGGGCGCTGGCGACGATCCCAATGCTCGCGGTTGAGGCTCCTTGCTCGCTCGAGAGGCGTCTGGCTGGCCGTAACAGACGCCCCCGTAGGCCGCTCTCGACCACCCACAGCCACATGCTCCGGCTCCGCCACGGCACCCAAAGGCAAGCTGTCATGATCGACGGGTGGTTCCTGCCCGTTGTCGACGGCATGCAAGCTTCGAAGCATTGCGGGATCGACCTCGGCCCAGCCGATGAGCAGCAACGGTCCAACCGTGTCGAAGCTGCCCTTGCCCCACCGACCTTGCACCGAGGGGGCCGGCGACGTTCAAAGCAAGCGTCTCGATGCTGGCCGTGAACAGAGGCGATGGGCCGGCCGCAGCACCGCTTCCGAAGCGCCGTACATCGCCAGGCCAGGTGCCTGGTCCCACGAGCAAGTCCAGCACGGTCAGGTCCAGCGCCGGGGCTACCAGCGGAGCGACGTAAGCCAGGACACCGATCCGCAACGCCAAGGCCAAGACGTTCCCGAAGCCGAACAAGAAGGTCAGCCCGATGACGATGCTCATCATCGCGTTGACAAACCTGCTCACGCTGGACGAGGAGCCCATCACGGCCTCCCGTGCATCGCCGAGAGGTCTGATCGACCTCGGCTGACTGGCACGCTGGTCATCGAGGGCACGTACGAGGGTGATGGTGGTCTGTGTGGTGCCCCCGACGGCATTCGAACCCGCACCGTCTCGGACTTACTTTCGAGTGCCGACAGCCCTGACTTGGGTGTCATTGCGCCGTTTGACCTTCGAAGGTGGCGCAGCGTTCTGCTGCGCCTCGTCGAAGGCGGCGACGACCTGGGATGAGATTCGACCGCGGTCGGCGACTTCGTCGCCGTGCTCCTCGGCCCAGACCCGGATGGCGCGCGACCGGTCCCGATCCTCCGCCGTACTCGTGGCGCTCGGCCGACCGATGGCACTCCGAATCTTCCTGCCGCCGGTACGGCGGCCGGAAGCGACATATGCGGCGAGTTCCTCACGCAGTGCGGCGGCGTTCTCCTCGGACAGGTCAATCTCGTACGAGACACCGTCCAGACTGAACGGGACGGTCTCGCTGGCCACACTCCCGTCGATGTCATCCAGGATCTCGACCAGCACCTTCTGCACCATCTCACACTCCACGAAGTCGTTGACTAACGTGCATTACGTCGACACAGATTACCCAATGCAAATATTCACAATAGAGTCGACCGTCCAATTTTAATTCCCACACAGAGTTCAGATGGAGACTCTTAATATCCTTCCATCAAGGTAACGATATGGCGTCGCCATGTCGCCTGATGGCCGAACAGACGGAGTTGCTATCGAGGCACTGTTCAAGACGACCCGGACGGGCACTTGCCCTCTTGGCGCCTACGACGGTGTCGTGGACGACCCATATATCGATCAGGCAGTCAGGGGCAGGACATGACGAACTCTTCGCAGGGGCGGAGCCCCTCTCGGCCACCGGCTAGGCACGACTCCGCCGGCAGCCGCCCGCGGCGACGTCGGCAGGACGACAGCCCGCCCGCCATCGAGCTACCGACACAACCGCTCGCACTGTCTCCCGGAGCCGCCGGCGCGCTGCTGCGACTGCTGGTCAGCGCCGACCGTGAGAACGAGACCAGCAGCCGGCCCGGTTCTGGCCAGGTGGCGGCCTGATGCGATTCGCGTTCTACGGCCGGGTCTCCACTGAAGACCAGCAGGATCCCGTCGCCTCTTTGAACTGGCAGCTCGCACGAGCCAAGGCACTCGTCGGCGCCCACGGTGACATCGTGGCCGAGTTCTTCGACATCGGGCAGTCCCGTTCGATCCCGTGGAAACGGCGCCCCGAAGCAGCCCGGCTTCTGACCGCGCTGCGGGAGGACGAGCGCGGGTTCGACGCGGTCGTGATCGGCGAGCCCCAGCGCGCCTTCTACGGCAACCAGTACGGACTCACCCACCCCGTCTTCGTCCACTACGGGGTCACCCTCTGGGTTCCCGAAGTCGGGGGCGCGATCGATCCCGAGTCCGAGGCACACGATCTGGTGATGTCGGTATTCGGCGGGATGAGCAAAGGCGAACGCAGCCGGATCAAGATCCGCGTCCGCGCCGCCATGGCCGCCCAAGCCAGCGTCGAAGGCCGTTTCCTCGGCGGACGCCCGCCCTACGGCTACGTCATCGCCGACGCCGGCCCACACCCCAACCCGGCCAAAGCCGCTGAAGGCAAACGGTTGCGCCGCCTCGAACCCGACCCCGACACCGCCCCGATCGTCCAGCGGATTTTCGCCGAATACATCGGCGGCCGAGGCATCTTCGCGATCGCCGAAAGTCTGACACGTGACGGAATTCCTTGCCCGTCGATGAACGACCCAGCCCGCAACCGACACCGCACCGGCCGCGCTTGGGCCAAAGGCGCGGTCACAGTCATCCTCGGCAACCCGCGCTACACCGGCCGCCAAGTCTGGAACAAGCAGCGCAAAGACGAGGTCCTCATCGACGTCGAAGACGTCGCTCTTGGGCATGAGACGAAGATGCGCTGGAACCCGCGCGACAAGTGGGTCTTCTCCGACAAGGTCGTCCACACGGAGATCGTCAGCGTCGACACCTTCCGGCAAGCCCGAGAAATCGCCGCAGCCAAAGGCGCCGGTCGCACGACCCGGGAGCGCACCCGCACGCAGCACCGTTACGTTCTGCGCGGGCTGCTGCAGTGCGGGGTCTGCGACCGCCGGATGCAGGGACAGAAGACCCGCGAACAGCTCTTCTACCGCTACCGCTACCCCACCGAGTACGGGCTGGCGAACAAGACCGAGCATCCCCGCAACGTCTACCTGGCCGAACGTGACCTCCTCGGCCCGCTC
Source organism: Amycolatopsis sp. NBC_01307 (assembly GCF_035975215.1). NCBI lineage: Bacteria > Bacillati > Actinomycetota > Actinomycetes > Pseudonocardiales > Pseudonocardiaceae > Amycolatopsis > Amycolatopsis sp. NBC_01307. Next base: position 4,870,039 of record NZ_CP108403.1, read on the forward strand.
GACGACTGGCTCAGCACCTGCTTCGCCCCACACCGCATCAACGAGACCATCGACGCCCTCCACCAGGCGCAGCCGGACCTCGATGTCGATCCTGGCGCCGCGGCGGCGGTCCGGGTGATCGCGGAATGCGATCAAGCTCTGCAACGCCATCGGTCCGCGCTCGAAGCAGGAGCTGACGCCGTTCTGGTCACCGGGTGGATCACTGAAACCCAGGCCCGTCGTGCCGAAGCCCAGGCACGTGCCACCGCGCGACCCCAGCAGCAGCGGCTGACCAAGATCCAGATCCGCGACCTGGTCGAGCGACTGGGAGACATCCGGAAGGTACTGACCGACGCCGACCCGGATCGCAAAGCGGAGGTCTACCGGCAGCTCCAGCTGCACGCGACGTACCATCCCGGAAAACGACTAGTGCGCATCGAGACTAGTCTCGATGCGCACAGTTGGGGTTATGGTAAGTGTCCGAGGACGATCTTGCTCGCTAACCACAACGCTGCTACTCAGGCCACTCAATAACATCTGACCTGCTCCGTCGGGCTGCCTATGCCAACACACCAACTATTTGACAGCACCAGTCGTGAGCAGCTCCGGTCGCTGTCACGCCGACCACTGGTTCGCCAAAGGTCGACCTGGCGGAGATTGGCCGCCTGCTGCCCAGTTCATGGCCCCGTATGTGACGCGCTCACCTCCACGCTGCCGACAGCTGATCTCGACGCCAGCGAAAGTAGTAGTCCTGTAAAATCGGCAACGATAGCTTCGAGAGACGTGTTATGCGCAGATGCGAACCACATCAAACGAGTCTGCTGCAACTCTCGAACTGAAGAGGCTCCGCTCGAGGAAACACAGAAATTGATGACACTTGCACCATCCGCGTGATCGTCGCCAACGTGAGGCTCAGAAGGTGCCGGCCTGTTGCGGCTAGGCTTACGCACCGAAGTAGCTGAACGGGGCCCACAAAGTCGCCGGTGCGCCGTGGTCACGTGCTCGCTCGATCGCCGAGCCGAGAGCCTTTGTTGCGGTCATCGTGGCCAGTCCCTCGTGGAATCGGGTCATCAGCCGGACAGTCCTCGGTGTATCGGGTACCGGCCACAGAGCAGCGACGACAGAGCGCGCTCCGCAGGCAAGCAGAACCGCAGGGAATCCCAGCTGCTCCCCTGGTGTATGCGTGCCAATTCCGGCGAGATCGCACGCGGACAACACGATCAAGGCCCCAGGCCGAAGATCCTCGGCGAGGATGACACTGACGGGTAGACTACCGCCGAGCAGTAGCGCGGAATCCAGCGGCTCGGCCGGGTTGATCATACCGTGGCACGCCAGATGCACGATCGCGCTCGCGCGGATCCGCTCCACTAGTTCCTGCGACGCCTGAGCGCCGACGTCGAACGCCTGCCGAGTTGCCGATCGCAGATTGTCATCGTTGCCAGGGACGACAACGCCTCCGATGATCGTGGGTGCCACTCCGTGGACGTCCGCAACCGCTTTGGCCTCGGTCACGACGCAGGGCAGTTCGTTGTCGCCGGACGAGGGGTCAGCCGCCACGAGGACCGTTCCGGATGCGACGGGGGCTTCGGCCGCGAGCACCAGAGATCGGGCGGATGGCGCGATCGTGAGGTCGAGCACCGCGCACACGGGACGGCCGTCGATCAGAGCCGTGTAGAGCGGGAGCTGGGCCACCTCGCCCAGCGGCACAATCGCGAGGGACTGTTCACGTAGGTCTGGCCAGCGGTCCAATAGAGGCTGCCACAGCGTCCGGCCCAGCCATTCCAGCAACTGCTCGATGTGCTGGGATAATACGAGGCCAGTGATCCGCCCCTCACGCCGATCCGTGGCCGCAGCGTGCAGTTCGCTGACCTTCTTCTCGATCGTCTTGATGTCGGCGCCGTGCAGAATGATGCTGGTGGCGAGGCGGGTCTGCGGGACGTTGATAGCCGCGGCGTCGAACCGGATCGCGACCCCGTCGTCGACTCCACCGCCGAGATAGACCAACGAGCGGCCGGTGGCCCGCATTGCCTCAAGGGTGGCGCCTGTAGCACCAGCCAGCGCGACGCGGGCACCGCCGGTCCGGTTGTGGTCGATGCGCTGGAAGTCGGCCAGGATCTGCTGCGAGTAAAACGCATCCAATTCATCGGGCTCACCAGCGAACGTCGGCGCACCCCGGGCGTTCGAAAGTTGCCCGCTCAGTGTCTGCAGCACCTGACTCAGCGCCGAGGCCGATTGCTCGGTGGCGACGGCGGATACCGACCTGTGGAGCATCCGGTCACCCAGCCGAATCGAGGTGAGCTGCTCGGCGACCGCACCCGCAGCTGCCGGCACGCCAGCGTGGTGAGCGGCGTAAGCGATCATTTCGGCGTTACGGAACAAGTCCCGCGCGAAGGCCTCGAGCAGGCCCGGGCGTGGCCGGGTCTCGTTGTCGAGGTCGATCTTGCCGATCGCTGTGGCCATCACCCAGCCGATGGCTACCACCCGGTGCCAGTTGCGAGCGCTCAGATCTACGACTAGCAGGATCTTCGCGGTCGCCAAAGCGACTGCGGCAGCCTGGAGGTCATCGCCGAGCCGCGGTACACAGTCCTTGATCAGCCGCCAAGCCAGCTCTTGCACCCTGGGCCAGAGATTTGGACCGCCGGGATTGTCGTGTGCGTGCTCAGCCAGTTCCTTGATCTTGAGGTAGCGGTCGTTCAAGCTTTTGCGTCGGCCGAATAACCCCACGATGTCCTCGTCTCCACGCCGGAAGGTACGGTGGTCAATCGTGACAGCGGACGTCCTGTTACAGGGTAGGAGCACCAAAAACTTACGTGGCTACGCACCCGCGTGACGCGGAGCCGGTTCGTTCATCGAAGACGGTGCCGAAGCTGGCTCACACGAGCGCCACCTAGAAGCGCGTCTCATATGAAGCGTTTGCGGAGTTTCTTGTAGCAGGTCAGGGAGGCCCCGAGGGTGGAAGACGAGGAAGTCGCCGACTCTGCGTTCGTAGCGGATAGTCAGGCGGCGGTAGCCAAACAGCCAGGCGATGCACCGTTCGATCACCCGGCGGTGCTTGCCAAGCTTTGGTCGACGACTCGACACCCTTGCGGGCAGAGGCGCCGGAGCAACGCAGTGGCAGGACCTGAGCTCCTCAGCCTCCCGCGCGCTGTCGATCTTGGGGAACGTCGTTATTCACGGGCCGACGTGGATGTGCGCCGCCCACAGGGTCGGCATCTGTGGGTACAGATCTCGCACCATTTGGACGACTTTGTGCAGGCTGCCCGCCGCACCGCGGATGTCGAAATGGCTGGCGGCCAACTCCATGTAGATCTGTGCGGCAATCTTCGTGGCGATGGAGTCGGAGATCTCCCACAAAGTGCCGATGACGTGCGGATAGCCGGCCAACTGGAAAGCCGACGCGATGTGAATCGACTCATTGACCAGCTTGGGTGACGTGGTCGCCGTGCTGCAGGCCGACAGGAAAGCGAATTCCGGCTCGCTCAGGTTGAGCCGGGAAATCTCGACCACTCGCAGCGGTTTGTCAGCATGGTCGTGAACGAGGAGGCGGCTCTCACCGGGATCGACCGGGTCAGTGGATGCGTGACAGGCGAAGTGGGCCCATTCGCTTGTCGCCAATCGCGACAGGACCGCGTCGTGAGTGGCATCCTCGTTGACGAGTGGGGTCACGCCGGGTAGCAGCCGACCGAGCAACCTTGTCTCCTTGCGCGCGCCTGGCAGGTCGGATCCCCCGGGGGTCTGTGGCATACCGACCGCCAGGACCCGGGGCACCCGTGGTCCCGTCCGGGAAATCTGACGGGTCCGGGCGTGCGCCAGTGCCCGGATCGTCGGCGTGTAGGAGGACACAACACGGTCGAGCACAGTGGCGTGAAGCGGGAAATAAGCCAGCAGGCCACACGGCACCCACCACAGTCGGCTGACGTTCGGGTCCAATTGGCAGAGCACCGGCCGGGTGACCGTGTTCGACAGCCAAGTCAGAACGTCTTGCATGGCTCTCTGTGCAGCCGGGTCTGGGTCGGCGGTGACGGCTGCGCGCAACGCGCCCAGTCGCTCGTGAACTTCGGACAGTTCCAGGTCCGGCAACGGCCACACCGTCACCCCGGACTCGGTCAGGGCGAGGGCGTCGCAGCGGTACTGGCTGACGTTGACCAGAACAATGGAGCCGCCGATCGCCTCGGCGGCCAGTTGCGTCACGGTCCGAGGCAGAAGGAACGTGCCGAACCCGGGCACCGAACGAATACGTTTCAACAACTTGGCGAACCGGCTCGCCAGCACTCGCCGATCCTCGTCGGGGTTCTCGGAGTCAATTCGCCAGCACAGGTAGCCGAACTCGTCCGCCAACGCCGGGTCCGTGTCTCGCAGGTCCGAGAGATCCGTCCTGGACTCCAGCGCTTGTGCCATGAGCACGCCCCGACCCGACTCGAGCAGTTCAGCGGCGCGGTCTGCCCGGCCGACTTCCAGCTGGCACGCTGCAGCATCGCACACCAGTTGTGAGTGCTGAGCCATCCAGTGCGTTGCATCAGTCCGAGTGAGCCCGCGTGCCGCCAGCTCCGGCAACAACTCGACAGCCACTTCGAACCCGCGCGCAGCGCGATCGGGCAGCCCGGCGGTCATCGCCACCCGGCCCCACGCGCTTGCGGCCTCCACTCGGACCGCCGGTCGAGCACTGTCACGCATCGCGGCTGCTTCCAGCAGATCGAGTATCTCGTCCTGGTGCAAGGGGTCCCGGAAGCTCAGTGCACTAACGAGGTTCATCTCGAACGCCGAACGATCGGGGTGGTCGACGCCGACGGCCGCCAAGGCCGCTCGACCGGCGTCGACCGCCTGGTCGAGGGCCGCATCCTCGCCGGTCAAGTCGTATCGCCCGACCAGCATGCTTCCCAGGGTGCTGAGCATCCCGGCACGGCGACCACCGGAGTCGACCGTGGTCTGCACGGCCATGCGTTGGATCGCGATCGCCTTGTCCACCAGGAAGATATCGGCGGTGTGTCCAGCCTTCGCCTTCATCGCGATGGCGAGATTGTTCAAGTACATCGGCCGATTGGGGTGGTCCTCCGCCGTCGCCTCGACCGCTGCCGCGCCGAAGTCGATGGCCTCGTCCAGAGCGCTGATCTCACCGGTACGGCCGAATCGGGAGTGTAAATAGCCGACGTAGGCGGCTTGGTACTGGGCTGCGTCCAGGTGCTCTGGCGGTGTCATCTGAAGGACCTCACGGACCAGGCCGATCGCCTCGTCAAGCGCGATCAAGTCGCCTGTGCGGTCGAACTGATTCCGCAGGAGAACCGAAAGATTATAGCGACAAGCGATCCACAACGGCGTGCCCGGATGCGCGGCCTGCTCCGCTCGCCGGGCAGCGAGGATCGCCTCATCGAGGGTCGGCTGATCACCGGTACGGTCGAACTGTGCCCGCAGGAGCAACGCGTGGTTCACCAGTGCGCCGGCGATGAGCGAACTTGCGGCCGTTCCCTGCGACAAAACGAGTTCTACAGCGGCCGCCCCAGCAGCGGTGGCCTCGTCCAGCAGTTCCGGGTCATGCGTGAACTGGTGCAGGAGCCGGGCCGAAGTGCTGTAGCTCAGCAGGAGAACGTAGCGCTGCTCAGAGCCGACCGGCCTGGCACGCAACACGCGCCGCCCGAGGTCGAGCGACTCCCGGAGCGCCGCGAAATCGCCCGTACGCTCGAACAGCATCCGCAAGCTTTCGGCCAGACTGTGGTCGTACAGGAACCGATCCGGATCGTCGAAGGATAGTTGCGCTACCTCGGAACGCACCGTGCCAATGGCGTCTTCGAGTACCGCCAGGTCGCCACCGCGTTCGAAGAGGTATCGCTGCGCCGCGCCGAGAAATGCCATACGCCGCGCGTGTACCGTTTGGCCCGAAACCTCCGGGTTCACTGCGTTGCGCGCGAATGCGACCGCAAGCCGAAGCGCATGTGGATCGGCACCGTTCCCCAGCCAAGGTTCCATGAGCAGGGCCAGCCGGTCCCAGTCGGTCTCGTACTGGTCGAATATCTCGATCATCGCCGGTGGCACGTTTTGTGGCACGATGTGGTCGAGCGGGTCCGGCAGGTGGACATCGGCATGGACGGTATAGGCGAACGACAGCAACGGCAGCGCCGTCGCGACCTCGGCTTCGGACCGTTCGTCACCGAGCGCCATCGCACGACCGAAATGCAACAACCCGACGAAGTAGCAGGTCTCCCACAGATCCTGGGCTCGCTCGGTACTGACGAACAGTTCGACTGCCTCGGTCAGTGCCTCTTCCGCGAGCAGAGCATATGGTCCATTGTCACCGTCAAGCCTGGATCGAACGGCCGACAGCCACTGCTCCCTCATACGATCTCGATTCGTTCGCAACGCGGCGGGGGTCCCGATCCTCTCATCCCGGACTCGGTCATACTCCCCGAATGCCAGACATCGTCGAAGACTTGCCCTCAATCCTGCTCGATGCCGCCGCTGCCGCACTTCGGCAAACCGGCATCTATCCGAGGCCGCAGGTGCACATGTTCGCCGAGGACATGGAGAGTCCGTACATCGGCTACATCGTCTGTCGGCCATTTTACCGCGGCGACGACGCGGTCACGGCGATCGGCGGCCTCGGTTTGCTGCCGTCGGTCATGGGGCTGACCCGGTTGCTGGTGCTGTGGGAAGACCGGGACCTGCGAACCGCACTCGGAATGCCGGGAAGCGCCGAAGCTGCCACGGGTATGTCGCTCCTCGATGCGCGGCCTGACGGCCATACCTTGCGCTGGCATCCATTCGAAGCCGAGCCGACCGGTCTGGCGCAGCACGGCCCCTACCAGGTCCAGACAGTCAAGCCACGATGGCGCAAACCGGCCCGGTTCGAGAACGTCCCCCTCCTCCGCCCAATCCCCGACCTGCTGGCAATCTGGCGTGAGTTGCGCCGCGACGACATCCAGCGGACCGCGATCGGTCTCGAAAAAGCCGGCTACGAAATGCATTGGATCAGTCGCCACGGCTGAGCAGCACCGGGCTGACGCCCACCACACCCGACTGCGCCTCGTACGCCGTCCGGGGCCGGACGAGTTCACCGAAGGGATCCCGAGCCAGCGAGTCGTCCGGTCGGTGTCCGGCACCGGACAACGGTCGCCGGACAGAGTTCCGCCCGGCACGCTTGCCCCATGCCCAACACAGCGAAGACGTCAATGCCTCGCCAACACGACCCGCTGGCACAACCGTTGAACTGTTCGATATTCATCACTGACATCGTCGGGTACAGCGATCTCCACCGGGACGACTACGACCGCGCCGTTCTGCGCTCGACACTGCGGCGTATCTTGACCGACACGTTCATGGAATCCGGGCTGAGCTGGCGCAAGTGCCACCATCACGACCGCGGCGACGGCCTGCTCACGGTTGTGCCGCCGACGTTGTCCACATCGCTGTTGATCGAGCCGTTGCTCCCGCTGCTCAGCGAAAGCATTCGCCGGCACAACCGCGGTGCCACGGATCGACTGCAGCTGCGCTCGGCCGTGCACGTCGGGCCGGTTGTCCTCGGCGACACCGGCTACCCGAACGCCTCCGTGATCCACGCTGCCCGCATGGTTGATTCCGATGAGCTTCGGTATAGGCTGGACTGCTCCGGCCAGGAGTTCGCCACGATGGTGTCCAGCTACGTGTACGAAAACGTGGTCCGGCATGTACGTGGAGCGGTGGACGCAGACTCCTTCCAGCGATCGTGCTACCAAATCGGCAACGTCCCCATCACCAGCTGGGTCTACGTCAGCCAGCAGGCGGACAAGGGAGGCCGACCGTGAGCATCGACCGTTCGAGCCGTCTCCTGCGGGTCGTCTTCGCCTTGTCCATCGCGGTGGTGGCCAGTGGCGCCGCCGGCCTTCTCGAGTACTGGGGTGGGCTGAACGGCCCACAGGCGTTGATCACCGCCCTGTCCTCGTTCGGCGGCGTCACGAGCTTCGGCCTCAACCTGGTCGAGTTCCTCGTCGGTCGGCGGGCGCCGGCGCTCGAGCCACAAGGCCACGGCCGTGGATGTACGCATAGCGAAACGGCTGCGGCCGAGCGCCGATCCGGCCCGGCCTCGAGCAGTTCACTGGATCGCGTCAATTTGTACCCGGTAGTCGTCGTAGTGACCGACGTCGTCGGTCGTGGGCAGACTGAAGGTCTTCGTCTCCCCCGGCTCCAAGTCCTGCACCGATCCGGTGGCGGTGCCGATGATCTTCTTGTCAGCGTAGAACGTCGCCTTCAAAATCAGCCACGACACAGCAGTTCCGTCTGCGCGAACTTCACCGTGCACGGTGTACATCCCCAAGCTGTCACGGATCACCGAGAAGTTGTCGAGTTCCGGTCGCCGGTCGGCTTGTGGGGCCACGCTTGCGGGTGACGTATGCGGGCTCGCCGGAAGCGACGACCCCGCGTTCTGCACAGGAGGTGCCAGGTCGACCGCGAGCCAGTCGCTGCCTGCGGTGTCCACAGCGCACCCGATCGCACGAAGCCTCTCGGCGAGCCGGTGCTTCTGTTTCGGTGTGTTGTCCAGCTTCACGATGTATCGCCCTGCGATGTCGCTGAACGGGCGAACCTTCCCGAATTCGACAATGACAGTGGTATCCGGACGCTTCGCAAACGCCATCCCCGCTTCGAAGATGACGTTCGGACGCGCCTGCCCATACACGCGACGTTCGGCGTCATCCTCGTCGTCGGCATGTTCCGGCTTTAGCCGAACTTCGTCGTCGGGCGTTTGCAGGACGATCACCGCTGCTCCCGTGGCCAGTACCCGGTCCAGGACGTCACCGAGGTAAGGCGAGCCTTGCCCGGTCACCGCCAACGCCTCGTTCCACTCGATCGGGTGAAGGTGGATCGCACGGAGGAACTCGAACACGACACGGCGCGCGCGTTTGTCGCGCCCGACGATGACGAACACCGTCTTGGCGAACTCGCTCGTGGCGTCCGCCGGCGACCGCCACATACCGCCTTGCCAGCGGATCGGGCCGTCGGTGGCTACCGTGATGGCGGATGCCAAGCGCTGGAGCGCGAGGTCCGGGTCCTGGGCCCTGATCTGCACGGCGATACGGGTGTCGCGGTCTTCGATCTCGAAGATCGCCGACGACCTCCGGCGCGCCGCGAGCCAGTCGCGCCCGGCTCCGGCGATCTCCGTGACCACCCCGGCGACACCGCCCGCGACGTTGGCCACGGCCAGCACCAGATCTTGTGTCTGGCCGCGATGTCCGAGGTCGACACCGCGGGCGACCGACACGGAGATATCGCGCAGTGTCACGTCGAGTTCAGCGCGCTCGGTCTCGTCGACGTCGTCCGCGAACCTCAGAACAACGGCACGTTCGTCCATGCCGGGATGATGCCATCCCGGTCGGTGGATGTGGTTGCATGGGTCGATGAGAGCGGGTCCCGTGGAACGGCTGCTGGACTTTCTCGCCGATCCGGCGAGGGTACTGGTAGGTAACGAGTACCAGACGGCGGCAACGCTGGCTGCACAGGAGGATTTCGCCACGCTGGCGGAGTACTACGAGCGGCTCTCGACGAGGGCGTCACGTGCCGCGGACTTCCGACAGGCACAGCGTCTCCTGTTCGCCGAGCGAAGTGTCGCGCGACAGATCGGTGATCACCGCCGTTTTGCGGAAGCGACCCATCACCTCGCACAACGTCATCGCCTCCAAGCCTGCTTTCTCGTGGCAGAGGTGTGGTACCGAACGTTGCTCCGCGACGAGGTCGACGAAACCACGGCGTTGGCACACGCCCGCGCGTGGCGCGAGCTCGCCGCCATACGCGAGGTCTCCGCCTCCTACGCGGAGGGACACGAGTACTGCGAACGCGCACTGGCCGTGTGTGACCGGTTCTCGCAGTTGACCGAGTTGCGCGGAGCTCGCGTTCGTACGCTTCTGCAACGATCGATGCTGTACCGGGTGCAAGGCAACCTGGACGACGCGGTGGCGACGGTGCGCGAGGCGCGCCGGTTCGCCGAGACCAACTCGACCGACCCCTTCACTGAAGGCCTCGTTGCCTTGCGGGAGGGCGGTCTCGAAATCGTGTTGGGTCGAGGTGCCCCGGCCCTGGAGTCCTACCGGAGGGCCGAGAAGCACTTCACCGGAATAAGTCCCACCAACGTCGACATTGTGCGGATTCGTCAGATCACGTGCCTGCGAGCGGTAGGAGAGCTGACGCAGGCACTCGAGCAGGCAGACCGGTTGGAAGCCGGGTTCCGCACGAAGCAGGACGACTACCGGCTGGGGCAGGTGCTCCTGGAGAAGGCCGAGGTGCTGAACGAGCTGGGTGACCAGCCGGCGGTTGCGGCCACGCTGGAGGCTGCACGTCGGCTGTACGAGAACCGGACTACGCTCGAAGCGTTGCGGTGGCACCGGCACGTGGCGCGGAACCTGATCACCACGACGAAGGACCCGCTGGCGGCAGCCCAGCACCTCGCCGCTGTGCTCGAAGTCGCTTCCGCCCCAGAACGCGCCGACCTGACCCGCACGATGCTGGCCCTGTCCGACCTGCTCCGGCTGTCCGGCGACGTCCCCCTCCAGCCGCGGCTCTGGCTGACCGCGAGCCGTGCCGCGCTGCTGGCCGCAGACTGGCAGCGTGCATCCCTGGACGAGCCCGCGACCCGCTGGTCGATGCACGCGCAACGGGAAGAGATCTACGCGGCCGGCGTACTCCTGCACGCGAGGATCGGCGACGCCGAGGCAGTCGCCCAGATCGCCGAGACGGGACGCGCGGACGTCCTGAACCAGATCCTCTCCGGCAAGACCGGCCTCGGCACCCTCGACGAGCTGCGCGTCGTCCCGGCCCCTGCGGATCCCTCGATACTGAGCAAGGTGTTCGAGGTCGGCGCCATCGCCGCCACCACCCTGCGGACCGGTCACTTGGCCGCCCCGGTGCCCGACCTTCCCCTCCCCGGGCATCTCCCGCCGGAAACGGAACTCGCCGGGCACGCTGATGTGGTGGTACTCGCCCAGGTGGGCACCGACACCACCGGCTGGTGGTCGGCGTGCACGGTGTGGACCAGGGAGACCGGCTGGCAGACCCGGTTCGAGGTCGCCTCCCTGGCCGTCGGGAAACTGCTGGCCGCGCTGTCGCGGGGAGACGAACTACCGCAGCGTGGTGTCACCCGAGCGACGTGGGAAAGCCTGGGGACCTTTCTGTTCTCCCACGAGGAGATCTGGTCCGGCACCAGGGACCGTCCCCGCTCGGTTCTGGTCTGTCCGGACCCGCGGCTTTGGCAGGTACCGCTCGGCGCACTTCTCCGGGACGGGGTGCACCTCGCCGATGTGGCCGAAGTCGCGCTCACCCCGAGTCTGCGCACAGCGGGGTTGATGAGTAACAGGAGCCGTACGCGGCCGGGCCGGTCGCCTGGCCCGGCAGTCAGCATCCTCGACCCGCGACTGCCCGGTCACGACCTCGAGCACGAGGCGCTGAACACCTGGCCGAACGGCCACGTCCAGCTCCCGGACCTCGACGCACTCGGGACGGCCTCGTTGTTGTACGTCAACGGATACGGTGACACCGCAGGCGAGACGGCCTCCCTCGGCCACACGAACATCACGCTGGAACGCCTGGCCAACCTGGTGCTGCCCCCAGTGGTCGTGCTCACCGGCTGCTGGAGTGGAACCGCAGCAAGCCGCTACGGCACGGACCCGCTGAGCCTGGCGGTGGGAGCGGTGCTGGGAGAGGCGGACACGGTGATCGCCGGCACCGGGGTCATCGGCGGAATCGGCTCGGCGCTGGTGGTACAGCACCTGCTCCCACTGCTCGGTTCGGGTGTTCCGGTGTGTCGCGCGCTCCGGTCGGCACAGTTGCGTGTGCGGGACGAGCACCCCGAGCTCGGACCGTCCGACTGGGCGGGACTCTGCGTGATGGGTGTCGACGCCCGCTGGACCGGGGAGATCTTCACCAGAGACGCCTGACCAGGCCGTTACCGGCCACTCTCGGCACGGAACGCACCGAGCTCCGCCCGCAGCTCACTCGCCAGCGGCGATCCGATCTCGTCCAAGGCGTCCACGGCGTCCTGGAAGAACGCGTCTGCGGCCGCGTGATCGCCGGTGGCCCGGGCGACCTTGCCCAAGCCGTCCAGGGCCAACGCCTCCTCGAACCGGCTGCCGCAGCTGCTGCTTGCCTCGATGGCCGACCTGTGCGACTGCTCGGCCTCGCCGTACCTGCCGAGGCGCAGCAGTACCTGGCCAAGGGCGTTGTGCGCGCGAGCGATGTCCATGACCATCCCCCGGCCCAGCTGCCGGCAGAGCGTGAGCGACTCCGTGAGGTGCCGTTCCGCATCGGCGAAGTACCCCAGCTCCAATTCGATCCACCCGAGCGAGCGGATCGTGATGGCGACATTGCGCACCAACCCCACCTTCCGGTAGAAGGCGAGCGCCTTCGTCGTCAACCGAAGCGCTTGGTCGAACTCACCGCGACGGCGGTGGGCCACCGCCTGCTGGGCGAGTGTGTTGCTGGCCCCGTACTCGTCGCCCACCTCGTGGAACAGCCGGTTGGCACTCTCGTACTGCACCAGGGCGGCTTCGTCGTCACCACGTTCGTGCAGTGCGACTCCCAGGTAGCTCCGAGTGACGGCTTCCCCCTTCCGGTCACCGGATCGAATCGCCCCTGCCAGCGCGAGCCGGTGAGTTTCGATCCACTCGTGGGTCCGCTTGGTGAGGAAGAAGAACCCGCGGAAGAAGCACGCCAGCAGCCATCTCGCGGTGTCCAGCCGCGGATCGTCCAGCCTGCACAACGCGACGGCGTTGGCGGTCTCGGTGTGGAACCACGTGAAGGCACCCTCGTAGTCGTCGAACGGCGCCGGTACCGGCGCGGCTCCGGACAGCTGGATCCGGTACCGGTGCGGCTCCAGAAGTTCGTCCGCGTACCTGGCGGTGTGCACGAAGTAGTCGAGCATCCGCTGACGGGCGTCGTGGGTGTCGCCGTCGTCGTTCGCCAGCTCCGCTGCGTAAAGCCGGATGAGATCGTGCATTTCAAACCGCCCCTCGACCTCCCGGGCGAGGTGCACGCGCACGAGCGCCCGCAGGTGCCTGACCGCGGTAAGGGGTGACAGGGCGGACAGCGCTGCGATGGTGTTCGCGTCGAACGTCCGTCCCGGGAAGAAGCCGACTGCCCGGAACACCGCAGCAACATCGACGGGGAGCTGGCGGTACGACCACGAGAACACGCCACGCGGCGCCGACCGTGGGTCGGGTCCGTCGAGTTCCTCCAAGCGGTCGTGTTCGTCGACCAGTTCTTCCGCGAGAGACGTGAGAGATGCCGCCGTGCGTACGCGTGCATTCTCCGCTACCACCCTCAATGCGAGCGGGAGCCGTCCGCACAGGTCCACGAGCCGCTCGGCCGCCGTCGTTTCCTCGCCCACACGGGGACCGACCAGCTCGTGCAAGAGACGTACGGACTCCTCAGTGGTCAGCAAGTCCAATCCGACTACCGTCGCGTCGTGGTGAATGACCAGGCCTGACAACATTTCCCGGCTGGTGATCAATACCGGGCACAGCGGCGTCCCCGGCAGCAAAGGGCGCACCTGCTCCTCGTCCCGGGCGTTGTCCAACAGAACCAGCACCCGCCTGCCCGCGAGTGCCGACCGCAACGCCGACGAGCGGCTGGCCACGTCGTCCGGCATGGCAGAGGTGTCCAGGCCCAGCTGGTTCAGCCAGTTGGTGAGCACCTCCTCGGGTGACGCCGGTTCGTCCGGCCCCCAGCCCCGCAGGTCCTGGTACAGGACGCCGCCGTCGAACTCACCGACGTGCCGCCAGGCCCAGGTGACCGCGAGCGCCGTCTTGCCGATGCCCGGCTCCCCGGTCACCACCACCATCGGCACCGTGCCGCTGCCCAAGCCGAGCAACAACTTGTCCAGACGGGCGAGCTCGCCACCCCGGGCAGTGAACGCGCCCACTCCGGGCGGGAGAAGCTGCGGTACCTGGCTGCCGCGGTCGGGCGAGAAGCCGGGCGGGCCTCCCGGTGTGGTCCGACGGGCACGTACGCCGGCCTCGACGCACGCGGCCTCGTAGAGCTGATCCCAATTCCGGACGCCGGTGGCGACGACCGGGATCTTCATCAAGACCACGCGCATGACCGGCCAGGTGGTGGCCGGGTTCGGCAATGCTCGGCCCTTCTGCGCGTCATCCCACGTCGACTTCCCGATACCGCTCGCCGCCTCGGCTGCGCGGACCCCGCCGAGCACGCCTACAGCCCTTGCCAGTCCCTCGCTCAGCCGAACTTGGTTCGGCCCTGGCCTTTTCGGCACTTCGGCCTGCCTCTCCTGTCATCGGGCACAGGTACTCCAGAATAGGCCGATTTCGCCCGGGCCCCGAGTGCGTGGATCGAGATGAGGGAGGTCGGTGCGCACCTTCCGGACCAGTGTCCGACAACGCGGCAGAGCCGCTCCTAGTCGACACCCGATACGCCGGCTCCTGACTGCGCGCGACGACGAATTCTCTTGGCGCGCCGGTCCCAGTCTGCCAAGAGCAACAGAGCCGACGGCGCCGTGGCGCGGTCTTCGCGGCATCGGCCGAGTCGGCCGTGGTCTGGCTCGGCCGATCACCGCAGCTCGCGAGGTCTCCTGGTGAAGGCGGCGAGATCGGCGAACCGTGCGGGGTCTTTCCAGCTCCTGTCGCTTTCGTCGACCGGGCAGCCCGCTGTTTTCAGCCGAGACACCACCCTGGCGATGGCGGGACCAGATCCGTCGAACCGGACGACGTGCAGGCCACTCAGGTCGCTGATGGGCCGTAGGGAGCCCATTTCGATGATGATCGTACGGTCCGGATAGGCCATCAACGCCATGCCGAGTTCGACGAGCACATTCGGTCGCGCCTGACTCCCCACTGCGGTCTCGAAGTCCGGATCCTGCTCTCTTGCCAGGTCGGGGTGCAGGACAACGGTGTCGTCCGGGGTTACCAGCACGACGATCGCCTGGGCGATCTCGGGCGCACGCCGAACCACGTCGACGGTGTTGGGAGACGTACCGCCGGTGGCGGTGACGAGCAGTTCGAAGTCCTGCGGCCGCAGGTCGAGAGCCTGGAAGAACGAGAAAAAGGTTTTCCGCACTTGGTTGTCGCGCCCGTGGATGACGAACACCTTGCGCGAGGGGTCTTCCGGCGCCGGCTCGGCGACCACGGCCCTGGTGCCGTCCGTCGCACGTGACGCTCGATCGAGTTCGTCGGCGACGACTCGGCGTGTATGCATCACGCGGGTCAGCCGGTTGCGGTGTTGTGCCAACTCGGCCATCACCTCGCCCCTCAGCCAGGTGGCGAGCGAACGGTCGTTCGGGAGCACCGAGCCCGGATCTCCCCAGGTATCCTCCATCCGGCGTACGCCCGCGTCAGTCTCGTCGACGACGCGCTGCAGGCGCTCGATGAGCGTGCCGAGATGGAGTTCGTTCTCCTGCAGTCGATCCAGGTGCGAACGCAGGAGCGCCGAGCGCGCACCGGACTCCTGTTTCCCGCCGAACGTCGCGCTGATCTCGGCGACGAGCCGGTCGAGGTCCGTCAGCCGCGGTGCCGCCTGCCAGCTCTCGAGCACCCGTGCGTGGTGGCGGACGACTGCGGCCTCGAGGAGGTACTCGGCCAGCGGCGGCAGCAGCGCGCCCGGCTTCAGCCACACCCATTCGCTCAGCTCCCGGTCTCCCGCCGGGGACGCCACGACCACCAGTTCCCGCGCACGGGGATCCCTGCGGCGAACGTCCCACACGCCCAGGCCACTGGCCGTTGTGCTGCCCGCATGCCACCATTCAAGATCGCGGGTTTCGTCGTGGGGCAGCAAGTCCCCCAGCGACCGCCCGAGCTGCTCGGTGGCCTTCGCCGACGGGTTCCGCTTCGTCTGGGTCCGGGCCAACAACAAGACAGTCTCATCGAGCAACGCGTCCGTTCCGCCAGCCGTCGCTCGTGACCACAGCAGGGCGAAATCGGCCCAGCCGAGCCGGGCGCCGTTCCCCCGGCGACGCAGGACACCGGTCCGCTCCGGCCGCGGTTGAACCATCATCACGGACAGGGCGAGCACACCACCACCCACGCGACGCAGGACGCACTGCCGGTCGGGATTGCCGGCGCGCTGCCGGGCGGCAAGGTAGTCGCCGGGCCGCAACTCCCCTTTGTTCTCCGGCAGGTGATCCGGCACCCCGAGACCGTCGATCGGGACCGACATGCCGAGTTGGTCGCCGCACGCCGTCCACAGGGCACGCAACTGCTCGTATGCGCGGTCGGCTCGAGGTCCGCCTTCGAACGCGAAGAGGTGCGCGACGAACTCCTGGTCAACGACTGGTGGCATTGCTCGCGTCATCCTCGTCACGCCGGTCGTCGCCCAGTCCGCGGATCTCCGAACCGATTCCCTGGCCGAGGTCGTGGACGACGCGGTCGGCGAGGTTCCGCAACTTCGACGTCGCCTGCACCGTCTGCTCACCCCCAATGGGCGTGATGCGCAGGGGCGCCGCCAGCTCCAGATCGCCGAGGGTCGCCTCCAGCTTCGCCAAGTCTCCCTGCCTGGCGGCGTCGTGCAGCGCCTGCACCAGCTTCTCGACGCCTTCCCAACGCGCCGCCGGAAGTCGCCACTGCACAGTGTCGGACAGGATGTCCAGCACGTCGGATCGGAGATCCGCCGGCACTCCGGCCGACTGTCGCGCAGGCATGTCACTGCTCATGGATGCCACCTTAAGCACCTTGCACGCCGATCGTGACCGCAGGTGCCGGTTACTGCGCGGTATTGCATGAAGAGGATGCCGCGCATTCCGAATGAAGGCATCGAAGTGTCCAGTTTTTGTCACTAGCGCGGTTCGGCATCTCGGGTACTATCCGCGGGTCGACTCGCTACACCCCGCAGGAATCGAAGTGGCACGAAGCAACAACTGGTGGGCGGATTGAGCTGGAAATGGCAGACGATCCCCCTTGGCGAAACCGCAGCCTACGCGTGCCAACTGGCGGCGGAAGAGTTGCGCCCGCACGAGACACTTTCGACTGGCCGCGTTCTTCTCGCGCTTTCTCGCATGGACATCTACGGCAACTGGGACCGAATACGGCGCCGGACCGGAAACTCACTGCCAGAGGTCTCAGACCTGGCGGCGGACGTGGATCATGCCCATCAGGCGACCACCTGGCACGGTGTCCGGTTATCCGGCGACCTCACGCGGTCGTTGTCCCTCGCCGCCGCGATCGCCACCGAACACGGCATGACCCCGATACCTGCCGGGCTGCTGGCTTTCGCTCTGCTGGCTGACGAGGACGCCGGTGCGGCGCGCACTTTGCTCGCCGGTGGAGAGATCAGTCATGATGAGCTGCTCGCACTCGTCGAGCATGAGCTGCGTTGGAGCGAGGGCGAGATCGGTCTCGAAAAGCCAGTGCACGACACGGAATGGGTCGAGCGAGCCGAGCGACTGTCCGGGATGCGCCGGCCGGATGACCTGGACCTGCTCGCGGTACTGGTTGACAGCGGCGCCATAGGCCGCGCCGACAATGATCGACTTCTCGCGCAGGCGCATGCGGAAGTCGTGGCCGAGGCACGGCTGTTCGGGACCCGGCCCGCGACCTCGGTCGTCGAGTCCGCGCGGGAGGAGTTCGGCGTAATGGCTCCGAATGCGCACCAGGTGATCTTCGCCCTAGCCGATCGCCCCTCGCCCGCACTCACGGCCGTGGTGGGACTCGCCGGCGTGACCCCCCGGCAGCTGGCGGCGGGGGCCATGACCGAACTCGACGAGAACACTCGTCCCCGGGTACGCAATGACGTCCACATCTGGTCGATCGCCGGCTTGACCCTTATGGCGGCCGCGGCAGTGTTGATCCTGCGACACGCGATTTCGGCCAGTGCCTGGTGGGAGCTCGCTTTCCTGCTCGCCGTCTTTCTCGGCCCACCGGCCGTCACAGCGTGGTTTCCCGCTGTCTGTGCGATGGGGCTCGCCGTGTTCGACCCCGTCGCCGCCACCGTGCTGGCCGCCGACGCTCTCGTGAGCTGGCTCTGTGAACGGGCCGAACGCGGCGTACTGACCGCCCGAACGGGTGTGCGGCTGACGCTCGCGGAACATCGCGCGTTCGTCGCGCGCCGCAAGTACACCGCGACCACCCGCGCCCCGCTTCGATGCCCACCTGGCACCACTGCGTGCCGCGCGGCTGCGGAGCAGGGCCAGGACGGCCGCGAGGGCGCAGGCATGACGGCGCGGTACCTGCCGGGGAAGCGGTTGTGGGCCTGGTCGGCGTTGTCGGCCACGTTCGTCGCTGTCGGCGCCGCCGTACACGCGGGAGTGGTCGGCAACTGGTTCTGGCTGGCGGTTTCCATCGTCGTGCTGATCGGAACGCTGGGCTCGACGATGCTCACGGTCGCCGGTGCGATCGGCGCGCTGGTGGTCGGCGCTTGGCCGGCCGTAGTCGCCGCCGGGCTGGCGGTGGGGACCCAGCTCGCTATCCGCGTCCGGCTGCGGTTCCCCCTGGTCGCCCCACTGACCGAGCAGGCCCTGGCCGCGGCTGTTGCCGGCGTGCCACCCGCGCTTGCGCGATACCTGGAGGTGGCGGGAAGCGGCCGGGTGGATACCGTGACCTTGGTGACGGCCGCCCTCCGAGACGAGCCATCCCGGTGGCCCGCCGATGCCAGCCCGTTGTCCCACGTGGACGGAAGCGAGGGTGGCCTGGTCGACAGCACGGCGTGGACGGTGATCGCGGCGGAGGCTGCTCTCGTGGTCGCGCAGCGACCGGACCGGGCGACGCCGGTGGACGTTCACCTGCTCGCCGCGATCGGGGCATTGCTGCCGTACTCCCACGCCCAAGTCGCACTGGGGAGGAAGCGAGCCGGCGGGAACGCCATGGTGACGCTGGCGGGCCTGACGACCGAGCAGATGTCGCGGATGCTGCTGGAAGCAGGCAAGCAGCCCGGTGGGGAGCTGTTGATCGCACGAATGGAACTGGCCGTACGGGCCGGCTCCCGAAATGACGAGCTGCTCGCGGACCAGGAGTGGCGACGCATCGGCGCGCCGATGCGCGAAGCGGGGCGCTGAAATGGCCGAAACACGAACCGAACCTCGGACAATGCGCGAGGCCCTCCGCAGGCAACGGCAGACGTGGCCGATGCCGGCCAGGGCGTTCTGGCTGTATCTCAAGCCGTTCACAACGATCGTCGCGCTCGTCGGCTGCGTGCTGGGCGGCGTGGCCGGCGCTGGGTTCCTGCTCGCGTCGGGTGCCTTCCTCCTCGTGGTTTTGGTGAGACCGGTTCGGTGGCAGTGGCTCGGAGTCGTCGTGGCCGTGCCTGCCTATCTGGTGTCGCCGCTGGCCGGCGTTGCCGTACTGGCCCGCGCCGCTGTCGGCTTCACCGCCATCCAGCTTGCCGGACGGACCCGGCGACGTGGGCTGTTGACGGTGCGGCGCGGCCGTCGTGCGCTCTTCGGCGACCTCCGGCCCTATCACGCCGAGCGAGCCCTTCAGCGAGAGCTCGCTTCCCCTGATCTTTCTCTGGAGCTGCTGGACCGGGTATTCGAGACGTGGCTCGCCGCCTGGGCGACGGCGGACGTGCGGAAACTATTCGTGACCACCCGGATTCTGGCGCGTGGCCTGCTGCTGTGGGAGTGGCCGTATCCGACCGCCGGGCCGAATGTCGAGGTCCGCATGCTGCGCATGGTGTTCGCCGAAGGCGTGCTCGGAGTTCTGGTCAGGCTCGGTGCCACCGGCGTCACCCTGGTGGCCCTGGCACTGCTCGGGCTCGTGAACCCGGGCGAGCTCTTCGGGTGGACGGTGCCGGCCTGGGTCGCGCTGCTGCCGCCCGCGTTGCTGACGTGGTCGGTCTCACGACGAGACAACACGCCGGCTGTCACCGGGCCGGTCCTGCTGAGCGTGGTGTCCTTTCTGTTGTACAGGTGGGCAGCACTACCGCTGTTCGCCATCGCGGTCCTGTTCGGCCTGATGGCGCCGCGCGCGGCGAACCCGCTGGAGAACCGGCTGCTCGGCATGCCCGTGTCAGCGCCCAAGCTGCCCTGGGGTACCGGCAAGCCTCGGACTCGAGAGCTTTGGAAAGCGGCACGCCGGGCCATGAACGAAGGTCGGCACCATGTCGCCAGGCGGCTGTGGTCGAACCTCGCGACCGAGCAGCGAGTGAGTACGTCCGCGCGTGCGGCGGCGTATGCCGCCAGCGCTTACGTCGACCTGAACGCCGGTTCGCTCCAGGCTGCGGTGGACCACGTGCGCAAGGCGCGGAGTCTTGTCACCCGAACGGACCCGGTGGCCGGAATCGTCTACGGCACCGCCGGCCGGGTGTTGCTCGCCGCGGGTGATACCGCGAAGGCGAAGGAGTTGCTCAACCTTCCTGTTGTGCTCCGTTACCGCGACCCGCTGGTGGCGACGGCGCGTGCCCAGGCACTGGCGCTGGAACCTGGCAAGGCGGATGCCGCGCTGACCGAGCTCACCAGGGCGGTCGGCGGCCTCCTCCGGGGCGGGAACATGCAACAGTTGCTCGACTCCGAGGTAGCGGTCGTGTCCGTGCTGGACGGCCGCGCAGACTTCGCGACCCTGGAGCAGCGCCTGCTCGAGCTGCTGCAGTTCGACCTCGACGGTTACGATCAGGTCGACCGGGAACGCAAGCTCCAGATCGCGATCGCGATGGCGCGGATCCGCATGCTGCTCGGGCGGATGGAACTACGGCACGGCAAACCGTCGACAGCTTCGTCGTACCTGCGGCAGGCCGTGAACACACTCGTCCGGCCCGAGGACGGGTTCGACCAAGCGATCGCCCGGATCCTGCTCGGCGCGGCACTCAACGGCAGCAGGGCCGACCGAGGCCTTGCCGACCTCACCGAGGGTGTACGGCAGCTGGAAGCCACGCGCGGCCAGCTCGCCGCCGGCGTGCACCGCAACCAGCTGATCAATCGCCACGCGGAGATCTACGGCGTGGCACTGGACGCGATGACGAGATTGCACGTCCATGATTCGGACGCCGGCTTGCTGGCCGTCGAGCTGGCCGAATCGTTGCGGCGCGGCTCGCTCGCGAAGATGCTGCGGGAGCGCAACCCCGGCCTGTCGGACCAGCTGCGCGCCACGGTCGAGGCGATCACCGTTCTCGAGGAGCGCGTGTCGGCCGAACCAGCGACGGCTCGGCTGGATCACTATCACGAACAGCTGACCCAGGCGGTGTCCGCCCAGTTCGCGGAGGCGTACCTGCCCGAACCGGTCGACCTCGACCGGCTCCGCGCCGCCACCAGCAGCGCCCACTGCCTCATCTACCAGTTGCAGGAGTTCGGCGGCACACGCATCCGCGGGCACGTCATCTGGTCGAAGCCGGACGGGAATCCGTCGATTCACCCGATCGACCTGTCCGATCCGTCGTTGCTGGCGGCGCTGTGGGCCACGGGCACCGGTGAGCGCCAGACGGTGATGGGGAGTCGCCTGACGAACGCGGAGGTCGACCGGTGGCGCACATTGTGCGCCGGACTTCTGCCGCCGGCCCTGCGGACGTTGCTGGCGGGCCTCGCCCGGCCG
This sequence comes from Amycolatopsis sp. NBC_01307, assembly GCF_035975215.1. NCBI lineage: Bacteria > Bacillati > Actinomycetota > Actinomycetes > Pseudonocardiales > Pseudonocardiaceae > Amycolatopsis > Amycolatopsis sp. NBC_01307. Next base: position 4,891,431 of record NZ_CP108403.1, read on the forward strand.
GTGAGCCTCGTGGTCGTTCCGCAGGGCCGGCTCGCGGCGTTCCCGTGGGCGGCGCTCCGCCTCGACGACGGCCGGGCGTTGGTGGAGGCGGCGGTGATCCAGTTGACGCCGTCTCTCGCGCTAATGGCCCCCGAACTGACATGGCCGCCGACCGGCTCTGGAGCCACACTCGTCAGCTATCTCGACCCTGAGCTGGCCACCGGGGAAGAACACGCGTCACTCACCGCGCTCGGGCATTTGGCCGTTGCCGGGGAACCCGAGATGGCACGGGCCATGCGGTCCGGCTCGGTCGGCGGTGTCTACATCGCCGCGCACGGCGACGACGTCGGTATGGCGCAGCACGTCGTCTTCGACGGCAAACCCGCCATCTCTGCGGGTTCAGCGCTCACATTGCCTTGGCCACCTTGGGTGATCTTCGCGTCGTGCGTCGTGGCACAGGTGCCCGTCGAGCTCGGCATGGATCCGCTCGGGCTGCCCGTCAGCTGTCTGCTCGGCGGAGCCCAAGCGGTTGTCGGCGGGATCATCGAGGTGCACAGCGTGAGCGGCGGACGGCACTGCGCGGAGCTCGTTCAGCAGGTGGCGAGCGGCGTGCATCCCGCCGTGGCCCTGCGAGCCGCGCAGCTGGCCGAGCTGCACCGCTGGGGGAAGCCCAGCCCGGCTCGGTGGGCCGGATTCGCGTGCCTCAGCCGGGTCGGCGTGCCGGGGTGAATGTTTGTTCACGCGCCGGCCGCGGCGACGGCGAGATCGACATGCTGCAAATGGTCGCGCATCTCCTCGGCTTGGATTTCGTCGAAGCCGCCGCAGCCTCGAAACCGAGGCTGCGGCGGAGCTCACGGGCCGAAGTGGACGAATGGCGCCCAGATCGCCGGCCGGTCGGGATACGCAGCCCTCTCGCCCCGCAGGACCTGCCACACGGCCACCGCGGCGCGGGCGGCGTCCGGTGTCTTCGCGTCGCCGACGACGTGACGGTAGAAAGTCCGGACCGCCGCACGCGCCCGCCGGTCGTTGACCGGCCATTGCGTGGCAACTACGTGCCGAAACCCGGCGGTCTGGAACGCCCCGGTCAGGTGGGCTGCCTCGTCTCGGAGCTCGACGTCGCCGAACGCCGTATCGCAGGCCGAAAGCACCGCGATTCTGCACGGTCCAGGGCGACCATGGCGATGTCGGTGGCCGGTAGCGGCCCGTCCCAGCAGTGCAGGACGGGACCGCCGTCCTGCCAGCTCCGCTGTTCGGCGTGCCCGGCGAAATGGAACCAAGACGCCGTCGGCAACTCGGCCAGCACGGCAGCGCATGTCGCGGCTTCTTCCCGCAACACCGTGGAGTCTTCCAGGATGGGCGCCACGACGGCAGTTTCGGCCCCTGCGCTGGGCAGCAGAGCACTTCCTTCCGCGGACGACGCCACACCGACCACCAACGGCCGGGAAGGCTCGGTTGTGGCCGGCTCTCGGCCGCTCAAGAGCGTCCGCAGGGTGGCGATGTAAGACAGGATGCAACGCTCGAACACCGTCTCGCCGCTGGGCAGCAACGCAGCGTGCAGCGGCATGATCGAGAGCACGCCGGTTGGGCACCACCACACCCGCGGAAGCGGCTGCCCCTGACTCCGCCACGGCGCCACCTTGCCCAGCAGCGGCGCCACGACATGAGGGCCGAGCCATGTGAGCACCGAAGTCAACTGCGTCTGCGGGGCCAGCGGGTCGTGCGCCGCCGAGTCGAGCGCGATGTCGAGCCGCCCGGCCTGTTCGTTGACGGTCTCCGGGGTCACGTCCGGCAGCGGCACCACGCTCACCCCGGACTTCGTCAGCACCATCGCGTCACAGCGCAGTTCGCTGATGTTGACCACCACGACGGGACCGCTTTCGGCAGCCGCCCGGAGACGGTCGAACGGCGTAGGCATGAGGAAGTCTTCGAACCCGTCGAGACTCCTGGCTTCGGCCACCAGCGCATCCCACCGCTGCGCAAGCGCGCGTCGATCGATCAGGCCGTCCGCCCCTCCCCGGCCGGTCGCCGCGTCGAGCCTCCGGCGGACCGTTTCCAGTTCGGCCGCCAGCTCGGGGTGCCGCTCGCGCAGCAGTGCGGGCCCTCGGCGGTAGTCGAAGGCCTGGCGCAGCAGCACGCCCCGGCCTTCCTCGAGCAGTTCCAGCGCCAGGTCCGGCTCATCCAGCGCGATCGCCGCGGCCGCTGCGTCGGACGCCATTCCGGCCGACAGCGACAGCAGGTACTCGCGGTCGCCTCGTTCTAGACCGTGCCAGGCGGTCAGCGGCAGGAGCTGGATCGCGGCCTGGTAGGCAACCACGGCTGCGTCGTAGCGGCCGCCCCGGGCCTCCCCAGCGGCCCAGCCGACGGTCGCCCGCAAGCGATCGGCGACGGGAGCGGTGGCGATCGCCGCGGCCTCGCGGTGCAATGCGGTGGCGCGGTCCGCGAGAGTGTCCTCCGCCGTGGCCTCGAAGAGCTGCATCAGCATGTCAGCGGAGCTGAGCAGGTAGGAAGCCCGGGTCGGATCGTCGTCCGCACAGGCGCTCGCTCCGGCTTCGCAGGCTTCCGCCGCGCGCCGCAGATCGTCCACGTCGGCGCTCAGTTCGTGCCGGAACTGGCACGTGAGGGCGACCAGGCCGTGCCGACGGGCCATATCACCGCGCTCCTCGGCACGGACCTGACTCCCCGGCTTCGGCGGCCTGGATCGCGGAATCGAAGTCGTCGGCGTCCCGTGTTCGCAGGAATCGCGCGAACATCGTGCAGGCCAGCTCATAGCTGATTTCGGTGTGCAATTCGCTCCCCGGCGTCGCCGCGGCCAAAGCCTGACGCTGGACGTCGACGGCATCGCGGCCAACCGCCTCGTCTTCTGTCCGCAGGTACAGCGAGGTCAATGAATCGGCCAGCGTGGACAGCAGCGCGGCCCCGGAGCCGGGGATGGCGTCGGCCAGTGCGGCCGCGCGACGCTCCAGGCTGATCGCCTGGCGGAGGTCGGGGAGCGCGTCGGTGTCGAGGTAACGGTTGTGCAGGGCCGTCGCCGTGGCCGTGAGAATCGCGATCTGTTGAACGGGACCCGCCGTACCGACCGCGCTCAGACCGGTCATCACGGCCTCGTCGATCCGGGCGAGCTCGCCGTTCGCCATGTAGATGCTTGTAAGAACGTCGACCAGCTGCGCAACGTACACCGGGCGGTCGGCGTCACCCGGTGGTCTCGCGTCCACCGCACGCCGGGCGAGCTCGAGGACTTCGCCGGCGATGCGGGGGGGTCGGCCGCCCATTCCCGTTGCCGGCGCAGCGTCAGGATCAGGGTCGCCAGGTAAACGGAATACGCGGGGTCGGCCGGATCCACGGCCTCGACGATGAACCGCAACAGCAGGGCGGCGCAGTGCAGCGAGGCGTCGTCGCCTTGCTCGTCGAACGACGTGAGTGCCTGTTCGGCAAGCGCGCTCCAGAGCGGCACCCCGTCGCGTTTGCCGACGTGCCGGGCGGCCATCCCGGCGATTTCGGCCAGCGCCGAGTCGGGAATGGCGCCGCGGTGCCGGCGCAGCAATAGCAGGAAGTACGCCAACGCTCGACCGCGTTCGACAACCGCGCCGGCCGTGTCGACATGGTCCGCCCGCAGCCAATGCAGCAGCCCGGCCGCGTGGGCGTCGCGGTAGTTCGGCGGTCGGTCCCGGGACCGGGACGTGACCGTACGCGCGACCTCGACGGCGTCCGGCACCGTCTGTGCGTCGGCGAGCATCGCCGGATCGGAGGACTTCAAGTAGGCGGCCACCTTGGAGTGCAGCCGCTCACCGGCCGGGCTCAGGGGCACCGCCGGAGGTTCGTGTCGCCGCCGCCACCGCATCGGTCCCCCGTTTCCGCCGCCCCGGACCCGTCGTCCATCCTCACCCGCCGCCACCGAGACCGCCAGCCGGATTCGGGGTCTCTTCAGGCTCCTCGGGTATCGTCGGCCACTGGTGACCGGACGACAGCGAAGCCGGGGCTGTGGATGACCACCTCGCAGCCGGACCCGATGAACCACGACGACCGGGGAGGCGCAGCCACAAGACGCGGTCCGACGCGCGGCCGCGGGCAGAACGGGATGGGCTTGACCGGCTTGACCTCCGAAGCTGCGCACTCTGCCGGCGGACCTGCAGCACGACCTCGGCGTCGACCTCATGACCCGCTACCTGCGCCACGACAGGGCCGCCGACCTGCGCACCGGATCAACTCAACGGAACTTCACCGTTCGCACTCCTCGCCTCTCGCCTGGCCTCCCGGACGCTGCATGACCTGCACCGACCACGAGCCCGCGGGGAATTGCTCTCGGCGCGATCGAAAGCGACTCGGCCGCTAACCTTCTGGCGGAGGTTTGGTCGCATGGTGGAAGAGTCAGGCCCGGCCAGTCCGCGATCGCGGGCGATCGCCGCGCTCCGCGACGCGCTGGCGGCGCTCGATGCCGACACGCCCAGCCGGGTGCTGGACGGCGACATCACTGTCCTCGCCGAGTCCGTGGCTGCGCTCCCCGATCTGGCCCATGACCTGGAAGTGCGATCGGTGCTCGGTTCGTGGCGCTGGGCGCGATTCCTTGCCAGGCCCCCGGAGGAGGACGCCGAGCTCGGAGCAGCTCTCGAATTGTGGGCGCCGGTCGCCGAGAACTCGCCGGTAGCCGTGCCGTCCGAGGTGCTCCCTCTACTGGAGGCATACGCAGTGGAGCAAGTAAGCAGGCACGCGCTCGGACTCGCCGCCACCTACGAAGTCAGCGATGACCCAGCCGTGCTCGACGAGGCCATCGACCTGTTCCGCGAGGTTGTACGCGACACTCCGGAGGGTTATGCCGATCGTGGGAGATACCTTGCGAACCTGGGAATCGCGCTGCGCAGCCGGTTCGAGGCGACCAGCGACCTCGGGGTGCTCGACGACGCAGTCGGCGCCTTGCGCGAGGCGGCGCAGGCCGTGCCCGTCGAAGACACCCAGTTGCCGCTGGTGCTCGACGGCTTGGGCGGAGTGCTGCTCGACCGGTTCGGGCGGTCCGGTGACGTCGCCGACGTCCAGGCGGCTGTCGCGGCGGCGGAGCATGCGGCCGGGCTCGTGCCGGAAAGCAACCTGGTTTTTGCCGTGTACCTATCCCACCTCGGTGACGCGCTGAGGCTGTCCTTCGAGTACACCGGAGACACAGTCGCACTCGACCGGTCGATCGAGGTGTGCCGGCGCGCGGTGTCCTACGCCGGCGAAGCCGACCTGAGCAGCTGCCTCTCCCACCTGGGCAGCGCTCTCGAGGTCGAGTTCTGCCTGTCCGGGGACGGGGAACGGCTGGTCGAGGCGGTCGAATGCTTCCGCCGTGCCGTCGACGACGCCGCCATCGACGATGCCTCGTTCGCCTCCTACCTGACGAATCTCGGCGCGGCCTTGCAGAGATCGTTCCAGCACACCGGCGAACCAGCCGCGCTGGACGAAGCGACAACCGTTCTTCGCAACGCGTTGGAAATGGCTGTGGACGACGATCCCGACCTCGGCGACTACTTGTCGAACCTCGGCGGTGCGCTCCTGGACGGATTCGAAAAGACGGGTGACGACACCTACCTGAACGACGCCATCGGACTGCTGTACCGTGCGGTGGACGCCACCCCTTCCGGCAGTCCCTACCTTGCCCGGCGACTGTCGAACCTGTCCTCCGTCCTGTTGGCCGGCTTCGAAGACGACGGGGACACCGTTCTCCTCGAGGGAGCGGTCAGCGCGGGCCGCCGGGCCGTGGCGGCCGCACTCGCTGGGGACAGCAGCCTCGGGGCATACCTGTCGAGCTTGGGCAATGCACTCCGGATCCTGTTCCTGCGCACCGAGGGCCTGGGGCCGCTCGACGAGGCAATCGAAACCTTCCGCCGCGCCGTGGAAGTCACGCCGGCCGGGCACACCGAGCTCGGCATGTACCTGACCAATCTTGGCATCACGCTGCGGCTCAAAGCGTCGCGAAGCCGGGACCCCAGCCTCTTGGCCGAGGCGGAAGACGTGCTACGCCGGTCGGCGGAGGCCGCCGGCGACGACGATCCCTTCGCCGGGAGGTACCTGGCCAATCTCGCCAACGCGCTGCGAGGCAGGTTCGATCGGGCGGGCGATCTCGCTTGCCTGCAGGAGGCCATCGAGTTGTACTGTGAGGCCCTGCGCCGGACTCCAGCCGAGGACGCCGTCATCAGCGGTCACCTGTTCAATCTCGGGTGCGCCCTGCAGAGCAGGTTCGGCATCACCAGCGATCGCGAAGACATCGAACTGGCCGGCAAGCTGCTCGAGGAAGCGTGGTCCGCGGAAACATCGCCGACGGAGCTACGCATCGCCGCCGCGCACCGTGCCGCGGATGCCGCTCTGGCCGCAGGGGACGCCGGGCACGCCGTGACCATGGCCGAACGCGCGATCGCCCTTCTCGCCCTGTTCGCACCGCGCGAGCTCCCCCGAAACGACCGAAGCCACCGGATCACCGGCATGACGGGGATCGCGGCGACCGCAGCCACCGCCGCCGTCGCCGCCGGCCGCCCTGAGCGTGCGGTCGAACTGCTCGAGCAAAGCCGGGGTCTGCTGTTCTCCGAAACGCTCGACACCCGCGGCGACCTCACACTCATCCGCCGTCAGGCACCTGGCTTGGCCGCCGAATTCTCCCGCCTGCGCGAGGAACTGGACACTATGGACCACGCCATCGGCGCGAACGCCCCGGCGGCCCGGCACGATGTCCTGAGCCGGTGGAAGGACCTGCTCGCGCGGATCCGGGGCACACCGAAGTTGACGGGTTTTCTCGAGCCGCCCTCGATCCGGGGTCTCCGCCATGCCGCGAGTGAAGGCCCGGTGGTCTACCTGGTAGTCCACGAGCACCTCTCCTTCGCCTTGGTGCTGAGCGATTCGCCCCATGATTGTGTGGACGTGATCGCGCTTCCCGAGATGACCGAGGACGCGGTGTACAACTATGCCGAGCTGTTCCGTGAAGCCATCCGGACGACCTCGGACGAGGAAGGCGCGGCGGAAGAACAGAAAGCCGCCGGGCAGCAGGCACAACAGGTGTTCGCCTGGACCTGGGACGTCGTGACCCGGCCGGTGCTCGACCACCTCGGTCACACCGCACCGCCACCGCCAGGGGCGAACTGGCCGCATATCCGGTGGTGCCCGGTCGGCATCGCCACTTACCTGCCGCTGCATGCAGCGGGACGCCACCCCGAAACCCGGGCCGAAGTCGAACACAGCGTCAACACCGTCTTGGACCGGGTCGTTTCCTCCTACACGCCGACTGCCCGGGCGCTCCTGCACACCTCGTCCGTCGGTCCGGCCGGCCCGCACGACGTGCTCGTCGTGGCGGCCGCCGGCGCTCCGGAATCCGCGGCGCTGCCGGGCGTCGCCAAGGAGGTCGAACTGCTCCGCAGCCTGATGCCCACGGCGACCGTGCTGCCCGGCGCCGGCGGCGTGGTCACCCGTATGGCAGTGCTGGACGCACTTCCCGCGCACGCCATCGCCCACTTCGCCTGCCACGGGGTCAGCGACTGGCGCGATCCCACGGCGAGCCACCTCGAACTGGACGACCGCGGGCAGCAGTTGACGGTCTCCCAGATCAGCGCACTGAACCTGACCGGTGCCCGGATGGCCTACCTTTCCGCGTGTAGCACCGCGGACACGAATCCCCGGCACGTCGACGAGGCTACGCACCTCACGTCGGCGTTCACCCTCGCCGGTTACCGCACGGTCATCGGCACCCTCTGGCCGGTCGGCGATCTCACCGCGCGTGCCGTCGCACGGGACACCTACGGTTTCCTGACGCGTGACGGCACGACAGACCCCGATTCTTCGCTCGCCGCGCTCGCCCTCCACCACGCGGTCCGCCGCTACCGAGAATTCCGGCCCGCCCACGTGCTCCGGTGGGCCGCGCACGTGCATACAGGCCGTTGATCACGGAGACCGGATGGCCGGCGCTCAGAGCGTCCCGATCACCGTCACGGCCGCCCACCGGTATAGGGGAAGGCGCCGCAGTGAGGGCTCTCGCAGGATGGCGGCCAACGTGGCGGCGGGGGAACGAGTCGTGTGAAGTGCCTGGTAAAGCTGAGACAGGCAGCCACTCACGACGCGATCCTGGCTCCCGATCTCGAAGTGTGCGGAAACCACATGCGTGGCACCCGCGGCCAGCGCCGCCAACGCAAGGCCGAGAGGTTCGTACTGGTCGTCACCGCTCGGGAAACCGCTGTGACAGGAGGCGAAGGACAGGTAGGGCGGCGGGGTCGTCGTCCCGTCGAGGAAGTCGGCGGCCGAGAGCACGACCGCCGGTCCCGCGAGAACGGCGTGCGCAAGACCGGGCTCGCGGTTGCCGTGCGCGGCGAGCACGGCAGTGCGCCAGCGGTCACCGCCGCGGACGAAGGCCGGCGTCACGTGCGCGGGTTCGGTGATGCGGTCATGCCCGGCCGGATGGGCCGCTAGGCCGTCGAGTTCGGCCGCCGCGATGCCCGAGTGCGGATCGTGCCAGGACACCGCCGCCGCAGGTGGTGGCGCTTCGGAGGGGGGCCGGTCCTGCAGCGCGGTCAGGAACCGCAGGGACGGGGTCAGGACCACGTCGGCATAGTCCACGAGCAGACCGCCGTCCGCCAGGGACAGGGGCAGCGCCGCGAACGGAACCGCCCACAACCACCCGGTCGGGATGACCACCACGGGCACGGGACCGGCCGCGGTGCGCAGCCGCCGTTCGAAGGGACCCGGCAGGATCGCGCTCAACGCGGTCAGGTCGCCGGTCCGCAGCTTTATCCGTTCTTCGTGGAGGTCACCCGTCAGGGCTTCCCTGAGCTGACTCATTTCGCCAGTCACGGGAACGTCCTTGGCCACGCAGGTGCCGTCGGGCGAGCGCCACACCGAGACGATGTGCTGGTCCCCCTCGACCGACTGCACGGGTACTGCGATGAGGACGTCGACCCGTACGTCGGCCAGCCGGTCCATCCGGAGCGGCTCGGCGCCGTAGACGTCGGCGAACAGGTCACTGGTCTGCTTGCTGAGCCGGGTGTAGAGCCCGTCCAGCCGCCGTTGCAGCTCGGCCGGGCTCTGGTCGTCGAAGTCGTCGAGGTCACCGAGGCCGTCGATGGCCGCGGCGGCGTGGACGCCCCGGCGGCTGGGGTCGCGCTCGGCCACGGCCGCACCAACCCGGGCGATTTCGGCCAGCAACCCGGCCACCTGGACAGGCAGATCGGCCGCGCTGCGGCGCAGCAGGCCGGCCAGCCGGTCGGTGCGCAGGCGCTCGGCGAGCTCCATGGCCAGGGGGCCGTCGCCGATTTCGACGGCCAGCAACATCGCGTGCTCGTACTGCGCGCGGACGGTGTCGGCGATGTACCGCCGCGCGCGGCCGGATGCCACGGCGCCGCGGATCGTCTCGGAATAGCGGATCGCAGACCGGATGTGCATCGCCGTTCCGGGCCGGTCGCCGAGCGTGTACGCCATCATCGCGCTCCCGGTGGCGGCGGCGACTGCGAACATGGTTGCGCCCGACTCGACGGCCTCGGTTTCGGCTAGGCCATAGGATTCCCGAGCCGAGGCGGAGTCACCGACGATGTTCTGCTGCTCCGCAAAGAACAAGTGCTCACGGGCGCGATCGAGGGCGTTGCGGGCGGTGCCCGGCAGCTTCCGGGCACCTCGGGAGTGCCCGGAGCCGAGGATGTCGACCAGTTCGAGGTGACGGTGGATGCCTTCGGCACCCGCCGTCAGGCCCGCTTCCTCGTAGATCCGAGCCGAGTCGAGAAACGCCTTGCGAGCCCGCCACAGCGCGGAAGCCGAGCGAGGCAGGCGGAGAAACCCTCGGACGGACCGGCCGCCGTTGCGGGCCAGTTCCACTCTGGCCCTGGCCTTGAGCAGGTTCGCCTCGCCGACGGCGTTGCCGCCCACCGACTCGTAATACCGGCTGTAAGACTCCAGATAGCGTTCAGCTTCGGCGAATTCGCCGGCGGCGGTGTGCAGGTGAGCCAGCGGCAAGCTGAGCTCAGCCACCGTGAACGGATCATCCGCCACGTCGAGGGCGTCGGTGATGGTGCCCTTGGCGGCCTCCCATTCGGGCCCGCCGACGGCCACTCCGCGCTGCAGGAACTGGGCCAGGAAGACGACGGCGACCATCTTGAGCTCGTTCGAGCCGATCTCAGTGGCGACGGCGACCTGGGCTTGGACGAGGTCGACGGCCGCCGTCCGGTCTCCGGCAGCGTTGAACGCCCGCGCCCTGAGCACGTCGGCCAGGCTGAGCAGATACCGATCCCCGGCGTCGCGGTGCACGTCCGCGGCCCGGCCGGCCAGCGCCGCCGCCGTCTCGTGGTCGCCGACGAGCAGGCACCACCCCGAGCGTTCGCGGTTCAGATCGGCGTGCAGGTGGCTGTCCGCGCTGTCCGCCCCGGCGGCGATCGCCGCCTCGAGCACAACCTGTTTGTCGGCGGTGTAGGCGATCCGGGCTGAGCGCGCCAGGCCGATCCGCGCGGCGAAGACACCGTCGCGGTCGCCCGCGGCGGCGTAGCCGCGTTCGGCATTCTTGTAGTGGTCATCCGCTTCGGAGGTGTAGCCCTGCGTCCAGTACGTATTGCCAGCGGCCAGCGCGGCCAGAGGCTCGTCCCGGCCCTCGGGGAGCAGCGAATGCAGCACCTCGCGTGCCCGCGTGCTCTCACCGATCCTCCGCAGGATCTCGACGTACCGGATCACCGACACGACGTCATCCGGCCCGCGGGACAAGCGCTCGGCGCTCGCGAGGTCCGTGCCTGCTGACCGCCAGGCCGGATGGGACGATCCGGTGCCGATCGGTTCGAGTTGCGGGTATTTCACTGACGACCTCCGGATTCCGAAAAGAAATCTTCGTGCTGCTTAGTCAAAGCCGGTCAACTGGAAATTCGGCTGAGGTGTGCTTCAGGACAGCGTATTCGGTGGTCGTGTATCCACGGACTTGGCTTGAGCTGCGACGCGCCACCACGTCGCAGTTGCGACCTTCGAAAGCGGCAGGCGACCCGTGGCGCTGCGGTCGCTTTCGCGGCTGGTCTGACACCCTGCTGCGCCCGGTTTCGCTGTTTGCCGTCGGTGACATAGCGCAGCCGCCGCGACTTCCGGGCCGCGTTCACCCAATGCCGGCGACCACACCGGCGATACTGCGTATCACAAACGCCAAACGGAATCCGACCCGAAACCTGCATCAGCCAATGGTAGCCATCGAGCCTCGGCCAGGCAGGTCGTCGACATCGCCACCGCCGTCAAAGGGGGCGGCGCTTGCGTTTCCCCTGCTTGTCGCGGCGTGGGCGTGACACGACGTTCGCGGGAGGATCACCGGGTTGCTAATCCTCCTTGAGGCAGTTACTACTTCGGATTCTCTGGGTGGTCGATGGTGGATACGGCCGGGTTGAGATGGCCAAAGTCGACCTGCGCGTAGCGCCCACCTGTAGGACCCTAACGTCCGCCCGTGCCACTCGTGTGGCGCCAGAGGCATCGCGATCGACTAGAGCTTGTCGACTTGCAAGACATGCCTACGTAAGGCCATCGTCGATGATCGGTCGGCGGTCTCCTATGCAACCGTTGCGCCCATGACGTCGTGGGAGGTGGCCTCCCCGGACGATCTTGCTCGCTAACCACAACACTCATTCTCTAAGAGGTCGAGCACCTAAGCGACTCAGATCTCCGGGTGTCCTGCCGCTAGCGCGCAGGACAGATCGTGGGCGTTTTGCACGCTAGACCTGACGTCCGATTATCCCGCTTCGAGCTATACCATCACCGCAAGCGCGCTCCGTCTTCCCCATCGCCAGCTCGGCCGTCCGCCCACAGCACGCGGCGAGGCACTGACCCGTACCGCACGTGTCGTCTCGTCGACGACCTATGGTACGAGTGTCGCGGGTACCCCGCTGAGCAACACCGGACCAGCGGCGGTTTCCAGCCACAGCCGGGTCAAGCCGTTCGTCGATCGCTCACTTCGACTGACGCGTCCGGCGAGGCAATCGGGCTTCTCCTACGAATCAGTATTGGCACACGTGCAATGAGACGCTCACCTGTGAGCGTCCAGTCTGGGGCCACGTCGGAACTGACTTCGGTCACCGCCTGCTCGATCGCGACCTTCATCGCTGCGCGCGCACATCCGTCACTCTCTAGCCATGTGCCTGAACCCAGAGAGCGATCGCACGGCGGGCCAGGGATCCCGTGTCCTGCTGTGGTGCGGCGGCCTGTATGACAACGAGCACTCCGGACCGGGCGGAGGCAGGAGAATGCGCCAACCGCCACGCACGAGTTGGCGACAGCCAGTTGGTGTCATCCGCAGCGGGCGCGTCACAGCTGACCTGCGACATCGTCACAGAGTCGGAATATCCGGCCTGGGTCGCGATCGAGTGTGAACGCGTCGAGGAAGAATGTCTGTTTGGCGCTGCCGACCTCGGCCTCCGCGAAGGCGGCTGCTTCAGCTAGCCTTACGTTCAGGAAGGTGCTCTCCGATGCCTCGAGTGGATGCCGGACGACCAGGATGTAGTCGCCGAGCTGCGGGTGCGTGAACCGGACTGTGCCGGGAACGGCGGGAATCAGTGCCGCATCGTAGCCGTTCGACCAGTTATTCAGCGCTCGCTCCTGGGCGGTGAGATCGAGCTCAAGATGACCAGTTCGCAACACCCCGAGCAGGTCGCGAGCGAGACGCCAGTCAAGCAGCGCGTGGTACGACATGTTGCCATAATCACGCAGGCATCGGTAACACGACGCGGTGCAAAGGTTCGCATGCGCTGGTTCTGCCAGGTGCACTAGGTAGGCGTCGACATCATCAAGCAGGGAAGGCAATACGGCCGGATCGCCAAGGTGGGTACTGAAGCCTGCACCGTTCTCAAGCGTGTCGGCGATGAACGCGAAAGGCGCAGGCTCGCCGTTCGCCATGCCCGCGAAGATGCCCGCCACGAGTTCAAGAGGTTCGATGTCCAGCTTCGCAGCTGCCACCTTACGCAGCAAGAATGCCAATGAATACCAGGCTGCACGCCTTCCGTCGGATGGGTCGGCGGCACAGCTCGGTTGGTGCGCCGACGAAAAATTTAGGCGCAGGCCCTCAGCCCGCAAAGTGCCGTGTTCGGGGCCGAAGAAGAGGAAGTCGGTCGGCTGCACCGCGCCTAGCGCGACGTCGAACGGGTCGCCGGTCACGTCGTTTTGTCGGACCAGTTCCTTCTCGACTGCTTCAACCGAGACATACCCGCTCCAGGCGGCCCCTGTAGCTGAGGACTGCGCAGCGGCTCGGAAGCGGAAGAGCCGACCACCGTTGTCATTAATTACATAGCGTTGACCCGGTCCAGAGTAGGCCATGGCTGCGCCATGCGATTCATGACGCAATGCGGACAGGTCGGCCCGCGCCCGTGCTGCCATCGCCCGTGGCGACCAGCTGAAGTTTCCATCGAAATCTCGCGGTCGTCCCCCGGCGCGGAAGCCTAGCGGTTCGCGCAACGTAAATCTTGCGAATGTGTCAGGCGAGCCGCACTGCGGACAGATCGTGATGTCACCGAGGTTGTCCGAAGACAAGAATGAGCACGCCCGGCAGAGGGAGATGTCACGGCTAACGCCGAGCGGGTCGTCAGCCGACAGTCGTGGCGGACGTCCGACTCCTTCGAAGGCAGCGACACCAACGGAGGTATAGACACGCCCGTCCCGGACAACCTCACTCATCGGCGCGAACTGGCTAACGGCCATCGCGAGATCGCGGTCAATGGTCATGGGGGGTGGCCACGGGTACGACGAGCTTGGCCGGCGGAGGTACAGGTACCGCACACTCGTCGGGAAGCCGAACATCGGCAGTACACCGCGTTCAGCCAGCCGCTGGCTCAGCTCATCATCACCCACCGTCGCCACTGCGTCGTCGATCAACCCAGGGAGCTTCGCGATGCACCGATCGGTCAGCTCGAGAGTGGACGCTGCCAGCGTTGTCCGGTCGGCGATCGCGCCGGCTGCCCGCTCGACCGCCGTGCGGTTACGGGCGAGCCAGTCGATAAGGAGCGGGCGGACGGTCGGCCAATCCGCGACGAAGCCGAATGCGCCATGTGCGTTAGTGGTCCGGCCGAACGGCACGCCGGTCGCGTCGATCGCGTCGGCGACTTCCGGCATCGCCAGCCGAAGGGTCTCGCTATGCAGTGAACGCAAGAGGATCTCGGGACGGCTCATCGCGAGGTACGGCTCAGGCGTCGGGTCGTTGGTGATGCGTTCGGGCGCGTCAAAGTAGTACTCGTCGTGGCTGCGTCCGCGGCAGACTGTCAGGGCCACCGCGACCGGCGTCCCGCGCCGACCGGCCCGACCGACCCGCTGCTGGTAGTTGAAACGGGTCGGCGGCATGTTGCCAAGCACCACGGCGGACAACGCGCCGATGTCTACGCCCGCCTCCATGGTGGTCGTGACGCTCAGTATGTCGATGCCGTCTGCGATCGGCACTTCTGGGTTCGCCCCGGATTCCAGGAACACCTCTTGAAACCGGGACTGGCGCTGTTGCGCGTCGCTCCGGTCCGTCTGACCAGTCAGTTCTTCGCTATTGAGGCGGAAGCGGCCTGAGCCGGTAGTGGCGCGCCAGCCGTAGTAGTCCTCATCGACCACGTACGTCGACGGGTTGTCAGGCAACCTCATGCCACAGTAGGTGCAATGCGCGCAGCCACGCGTGAGGTGGCGCCGGTGGCAGTTCGAGCACTTCCAAGCACACTCACCACCACGACGCAGTACGACGCGTGCCGGATCGATCAGGTAGTCGCGTACCGCGGCGCCGCACTGCTCGGCGAAGATCCGCGTCAGGTCGGCGACGGTCGGGCCGCCGGCCTGCTCGATCTTGCGCCAGAAGCGGTTCAGCTGACGGGGCGGGCTGCTGGGTCGCGGATCGCGCATGCCGTCAAAGCGCCGCGTATCCGCCAGCACGCGGAGGCTTGCCCGCGCATACGCGAGGTCGGTGCTCACTGGCTGGTCAATCGGCCGCGTATCCGTTTCGAGCGCCAGCCAGCCCAGGCCAAGCGACTCGAAGTCGCGGCCTGCTCCCGAGAAGAGGCCGCTCAGAATCTCGAGCATGAGCGACCGGTTGATCTCGGCCCGTAATTCACTCTGCTCCGGCGAGATGCCCGCACGTGGCGTGACGGGGGTAGCATCCCAGTCATATAGCGTCGTCCAGCGCCGCTTTGGTTCACGGGCTGTCTCCTGGAGGCTGGCGTGCGGCCCACCCGGATGCAGTCCGAGACTGAGCAGGACTTGGGCGATGGCCCCGGCGGTCGCCTCGAGCGTCGATCCGGCTGACAGGCGGCCGATCAGAGTCGGCTCGTCGGTGGGGTTTGTTCCCGGTCGGCCTTCCCAGATATTGCGGAGCTGACCGAAAACGTTGGCGTCACGAGCTTCCAGACGGTCGATTGCCCCCCACGATTCGGCCGTCTTGGTGCTGTCGGCGACGTGCGCGCGTGCGAGGGCCAGATCCGCCGACGGGTCGCTGGTGGCTGCCAGGTACTCGACCAGCAGTAATCGCAGCAGGTCCTGGTAGTGACGAAGCCCGAGGCCAGATGACAACTTCGCCGCGTCCTGCCGACTATCGGTGAACAGGATGACCTTCCGGTCTTGCACCGCTAGGTCGGCTGCCAGTTCTGTCGTCAGTACTTGATTGATCTTCTCGAAACCGCTACGCATGCCGCGGATCGGCGACCGCTGCGTCGCCGGGTCGGTGTGTGAGAGGCGGCGGCCATTCCTGCCGTATTCGATTGCCCAGTCGTCCCCACAGTTGGGGCAGCACGTCGGGAACGGGCTCACCGATGCGGTATCGCGCTTCGGCCGGACCACCGCGTGGAACGTCCAACCTGTATGACCACCTGTGGTGCCGACGTTGCGTACCTCGCCACTGGCCGGGTTCAGCGCGCTGCGGCGGAAGCTGTAGGTGACGTTGCCGCTGTCGCGGGTCCAGCGCGTCGCTTCGGGACCGTCGAGGCCGTCAGCGGCGTTTGGCCAGTATACGAGGTAGTTTGCGGCCGTCCGTTCCAGACGTACCTGATCGGGCAGCTTGGCCAGCTCGGGAACATCACCGAGCAGCAGGGTTCGCACGCTCGGACGCTGGGTGGCGCCTTCCGGCGTGAAGCCCCCGAGCAGGACGTCACCGCAGTTCTGGCAGTAGAGGAGTTCAAGGGCGCGCGCGCCGCAGCTGCACCGTGTAACCGGTTCGCTGAACAGTTGGCCGACCGCGCGTGGCTCGGCCCGGTCAGGTGCATCCGGGCACTTGGGGTCCGTGCACGCCCAGACACCAGGAACGTTGCGGAAGAAGTAGTGCGCCCGGACCTTGGGGTCCGCTTCGGCAGGTAGCTCCGCCATGCCGCGCAGCAGCTTCGTCAGTGCTTCGTCTCGTTCGACTTGGGAGGTGTCCGGGAAGATGCGTGCCGCCAGCGCCGGCAGCGTCTTCGCCAATGGAAAGTCTTCGCCGTTATTCCCGGTGTCGACGAACGCGCGGCGCACCGAGTCCATCAAGCCGCGTTCCCGAGCATAGGTAGCTCCATCTACGGGTTCGGCGGCACGGATAGCAGTGGCATCGGCGGTGGTACCGGCCGGAGCGGTGGATGGCATGGCGAGGCTGCCGCGGACGAATTCGAACGATGCTGCATCGACGCCGAAGAATTCTTCGAGGTATGACTGGTCACGTTTCGCGTCGATCGACGCTGACGCCGCCAGGATGCGCAGCTTCTCCGGGCGGTCTGTTAGGCCGAGCCGCTTCTTCAGGTTGCGCAGCAGGTAGGCGACCTCGGTGCCAGCGGTGCCGCGGTACATGTGCAGCTCGTCAATCACCAACGTGAACCGGTGCGAGGGGTCGGCCTCGAGCCAGGTCCGGGTCGAGTCGAAGAAGTGCTCATCCCGCTCGCGGAGCAACATCACGTTGAGCATCGAGTAGTTGGTGACGAGGACATCCGGCGGCGCATCCGCCATGTCCCAGCGTGAACGCATCTCGGCACCGTCGAGCCGCGGTACGAAGTAGCGGACGTCGTCTTTTCGGGTCGACTCCGCGATGGCGGCTGCTCGGGCGGCCCGCTGCTCAGTGTTATTCAGGACTTGTTGTAGCCGCTTGACCGTAAGGTCGCTAGTTCGAGAACCGGTGACAGGTGTCGCGCCGGTATAACGGCCAAAGAAGAAGCGATGGCCGCGACGATTGAGGTCGAGCCAGGTACGGACGGCGTCGCTGTCGAGCGCTCGCCTCATGCGCATGAGCTGGTCATCGACCAGGGCATTCATCGGGTAGAGGATGAGCGCTCGAACCGCGGCGGGGCGTCCTGTTTCTCCTTCACGCTGCGACCGGAAACCGGTACCGGTGGCGCGCCACCACGGGATGAGCTCCGCCTGGCCACCCGTCCAATTGCGTGATTCCTCAAGCAGCGACGCGAGGATGGGGAGCAAAAAGGACTCCGTCTTACCTGAGCCGGTGCCGGCGGTAATCACCATGTTGCGGCCAGGTATGAGTCCAGCTTTGAGCGCTTCCTCCTGGTGCCTGTAGAGCGGACGTCCGAGCGGGATCAGTCCGGCGCCGGCGAACGCGCCGAGTTCGTCGGCGCCGTTGCAGGCCGCGACGGACTCGGCGAGCGTTCGAGGGGCGGTTACGTATTCGGGCCTAAGCTCGATGAGCGGGTGGCGGTACACCCCGTTGTCGCGATCGAACAGTTGGCGCCGTTCCGCCTGAAGGCGTTCGTCACGTAGCCCGAACGGGGTGTCGTAATAACGGAAGTAGGCCTCACGTAGCCGCTCGAACGTGCCAGTGACGTCCAAACCGCGGGGTGCGGGTGTTGACATCTGCCCTCCAAGCATGCAGTCAATCGATGACCGAGACGAGCTGGCGGACTGATCTCGCCACCAGATCCGCCACCGGCAAGGGAACGTTCGTGTAGATCGCTGTCCGGGCGGTATCGCCAAACTGCGTCGGCAGTCCACTGCACAGCACCAGCGCCCTGGCTTGCAAGGGTGGCAACGGCGCGCCTTGGTCGATGAACATGGTGCCGATGTCGGCGCTGTTCGATCGGCGCTCACGTCGCCAGCGGATGACCTGTTCGTGCCGTTCGGCTAGTGCCCACCAGATGCCCGGTGCGTAGTCGGTGCGCAGCCATTGACTACCGATCTGGTAGCGGTATTGTTGTCGTCCATTCACGAGGAAGCGGCAGAGTCCGTCACGATCGGGCGCACCCCGGACGAAGTCGACGCCGCCGACACTCCCAGCGGCAAGGTGCTCAACCGGTGTATCCCAGGCAGGTGGCCCGGCCGGTTCGCCTAGTTGCACCTGTAGCAAGCGTTCGGCAATCCCCCGTGCTGCACAGCCGACGTAGCTTACACCGACGGCATTCAGCGATGCGCTTAGTTCGGCCAGCGATTCGGCCTGGATGTAGACCGTCGAGGGGGCTGGAAGCCAGACTGGATCCTTTGTCGCAGGCTCGACAACTGAGACCGCGAACTCAGTCTCGAGCTGGTCGACCAAGTCGAGCGGGCGCCGTCCGGCCAGCACAGCGGTGCCGTCACCGGCTGGAATGAGCGTCGCTACGGCAGGTGCGATCGCCCAGCGGCCGCCCTCCCAGTCCACCTCGGCGTGACCGAGCGCGGATACGTCACGCAGCCAACGGCCTGATGCCGCTTTGCCCGGATTGAAGTTGGCAGTCCGTGCCAGCCAGGTTATGCGTTGCCGCAGGTCCCGGATATCGCCCGAACCGATCTCACTCATCCATGCCAGCATCGTGTCAGCGAGCACGGCATCGCTCCCACGCTCGGACGTAGAAGTGCCACAGCGGGCTCGGCGAGCGGGCACTGACGCATAGCTCCGCCCATAGCGTACGATCGCTATCCGTCAAGCTGCGGAAAGCTGGCTCTGCACCCCTAAGCTTGATGACCGACCAGCCCGTGGTGCGCTTCTGCGCCAGCCACACGGCCGGGTTTAGCGGTACCTCGAAGTAAGAGAAGACCAGTCCCGGCAAGTTGGGCGGCGGCGGATCACTGATCTTGTTCATCCTGCCGTCGGCACCAATGAGGACAGTCATCACTGAGCCACGCCGTGCCAGCACCGGGCGATCGGCTTCCATGTCTCGAACCTGTGCGCCACACATCTCCGCCGTGTTTGCCACTCTGCCGCACAGAACGCCGTCAACCCATCCAATGCTTCCGACGTCTGGCACCTCGCGATCATCCATCGATTCGCGTTCGACGACGAAGGTCAAGGTCTCTTCGTCGGTTTCGACGGTGTGCTCGCCGGATTCCATGCCGCCACGAAACCCGGACAATGGGATTGGGAACAGCGATGCGCGGAGGCGGCTGGATATCCCGTCCAAGCTGACGTCGACAGTGCGTGTCTTGTCGCTCACCGGCAGTAGGAGGTCAGGCTCACCCCCGGCCAGGTAGATATTGGAAGCGACCCTCCGGTCGATAGGCAGTCCGTTGATGAGGCGGGGCCGCACGGCAGTCCCGCGGTGGAGCCCTGCCGTAACCGCACTGGGCATCGTCGCGAGCGCGGTGTCAAGGCGCTCATGATCGGAGAAGACTACGCGGGTATATATGCGGAATCCGCCGCCGAGCAGCTTCGCAGTAAACGCCGGATCTAGCTGGTACCACCCGGCATCTGCGGCAGCGCGAAGCACCTGGCTCACCGTGGGCGCCACGTCGGCAGTCGCGACCAAAACGTGCTCTTCAAAGGGCTGGACCGAGTCGACCGACATCCAGCCACCAGCGTCGGCATTACCGATCAGGACAAGCACCTTGGCCGGCTCGAATTCGGCAACGCATCGTTGCCCGCGAACGAAGACGCCGGACGCCAGATCTGAGCTTTGAACCGACGGCATGCCTTCCACGCGGTACATCGTGCTGTGAGGATCGTTGGTTATTAGTGCCTCGAATGGCTGCCCGTCACGGGTCCCTGTGAGCACATCGCCTGTAATGTCCCGGACAGCGGGAATGACCCACCACGTGCGCACCTCGTCCAGATCGATAGCCAGCCGCAGGTTGAGGTGACGGAGTCCCTCCCTCGTCACGATTCGGCCGTCCCAGGAGATTGCCAGATCTGTGATGAGCGGGCCGAGGATCGGCAGGACCTCTTCGTCGCGCAGCGAGCTGACAAACCGGTGAGTTAAGCCGTGGCCGCGGCGGGTGACCCAGCGACGCAGCATCCTCAGCAGTGATTCGGTGCTTGGTACGCCCGCGGACTTCAGACGCGCCGCTGAGAAGAAGCGGGTCAGCGCCGCCCGGTCACTTTGACGAACTAGCGTCTGCGACAGCGGATAGCCGATGCGCGACTCGTTGGCGACACCAGGCCGAATGGTTGACGTGCCGAATGCTCCCTGCTGTTCATCCAGCCAGCTATCAAGCTCTTCCCACATCTTGGCCACATGGAGAAACGCGCCACCGTTGCGGAGCGCTGTCAAGATGCGACTCACGGCGGCCTTACTACTCGAATCCGGCAGCAGAGTGTCGGCGAGCCGCTTGTAGTAAGCATTGCGTCGAGCGCTCGCGTCCGTTCGCATCTCAGATGCGGCCAGTACGCTCAGGGCGAGAATCGGCAGCGTAGGGGGTGGCTGGTCGCGCGGCCCGCTGCGCCACACCTCTTCAAGCTGCTGAGCACGAGCGAACATGCCCGAGCCACGCTCGACATCCACAAGACCCCGAACCGCCGCGGCCAGGGACCGTGCACTGTCCTCGCCTGGCGCGGCCAGCTGCTGCAACTCGTCACGATCGACGAAAAGAACTACCGGTTCGTGCCCCCGGCCTGCGAAAAACAACTGCGCCAGCCGCGTCTGCCACCGAGAGTAGGCCTCCAGCAGAAACGGCTGCAAACTCACGTCAGTCACACCAGGGACAGCCGGGACGACTCTAGAGGGCTAGTCGCCGCTCTACTGCCACGGCCTGCCAGTCGCCTACCTAGTCGACGTAGTGCAGTCGCTGTCTGAGGCCAGCAGGTGCGCACGGCTCGTTCTCCTGTCTGACGAGTTGCTCCACGTTGAGCCTTCAGCGGCTAGTCGATCACAACCACCCGCGAGTTACAGACTCCTTGATATCGATTTGGCGTCGGGCAGGCAGACCAGCGGACAAGGCGTGCTCCTCGACCTTCCCTGGCTGGTTAGACCCTCGTCCTCAGTCGCCCTCCACCTCGTGGCGCCGGCGATACTGAGCGCGATCGGGGCGCGCCCGTCTCGCCCGAAGGTTAGGTCCGCCAGTATCAAAAGAACGGCCGCTACGCGGTTGGGCCGACTCTGGGCGCTGGCTTGCGAGACCCATCGGAAGAGGTCGCGGGCTTATGACGGTAATCAGATCATCCGACAGGGCCAAGCCGGCTAAAAAAGGAACCGTGACCAAGACCCCGCTACCCGGCCCCGGCGACCTGTGCCAGCCAGATCCCCGCAAGGCCGGGCTACGGCCAGCGCACCCCGTCGTTGCTCCCACGGACGACGCGGAGCTGCAACAGGTCTACGGGTGGCTGAAGTTCCGGCCGATCACCCACCTCCTGCGCGGCGCGGTCGACAACGCCGTCCGTTACGTTTTGGATGGCGCTCGGACCTGGCGGTTCGACCTCATGAGCGACGAAGTCGACTCCGACGAACGCTCATCGGTGGGCACCAAGCTGCAGTACCATGTGATCGAGTCTCTGGGCCTGAGGAAGGAGCCCCCGCTCGACACGACCATCATGGACATCCCGGTCGAGATCAAGGGTACGGTCCGGCAAACCTGGATGATCCCGCGCGAAGGACAGTGCGAGATCACGCTGATGATCCAGATCGACGCCCGCCAGCACCGCTTCCGCGCGCTTCTCATGCGCACCCACCGGGCATGGCTCACCGGGAAGCAGGGAAACCGGGACCTGAAACGTTCGCCACGTGCCGACGCAGTCAGTCAATACGCGCTCGAAATCGCACCCTGGACCGACCTCCCGCCCGAGCCGCTGCGCAAGCTGACACCCGATCAGCTGCGAGTCGTCTTCGGCCGGGACGGTATGCGCAAACGCCTGATCGCATTGTTCGGCTACCTGCGCGAAGAGGTTATCCCCCGGACGACGATCACCACCGTGGGCGCAGGCCTAGGCGATCCACTCAAGCGGGCACGCGAAGCCAAGCCAGACGTCCTCAAAGACCATGACCTGGTCGTGCTGGTCGGGACCTGGCAGTCAGACCTCGACGCCGCAGCGAAGCTCGGCTACGACATCAAGAACGAAGCCTGGGTCGCAGTACCACGGGAAAAACTCGCGGGGCTAGGCCTCAGCCCAGAAGACTTCAGACACTGAGCCCTTTCCGGGTAAGAGCTGGGTGACTGTGCGTGGTCATGTTGTTCGGTTGTGGAGGATGACGAGAGCGGCCGTGACGATGGTGCCGATTTTCTTGGGGCAGAGGCTGATGTTGCGGAGTGCTTTGAAGGTGGTTTTGAGCAGGGAGTTTCCGCGTTCGCCTGGTGCCCGTTTGGCGTTGTGAGCCGCTTCACTACCGCGACCGACAACGCCGCCGCCTCGACCACGTCTACCTCGCCCGCACGACGCCACAAGTCGCGCTCCAGCACACAGCCAACGAGCGGGCCGGTCTCATCGAGCCCGCTGGTGGTCAACCGCCGCGCTCTCGAGGTGCACAGACAAGCTCTTGCCCGCGCAGCCGGCCGACCTTCTGCAGGCAGTCCTCGACGACCGATTCCCGCTCGCTCCCCTCGGGCGACGCCGACAACGCCTTGTGATCGCATCCCCGAACAGGTCGGTGCGTGACGATCCGGGCACGGAACGGATGCCGCGAGACTGCCGGCCGGTATTCAAATCGAGCCGGTCGCCGTCGCCGCCCCTGCAGTTATTGCACCTGCAGCGTCCCCGAGGGACGTACGCCCTCGCGAAAGCGGATGAACCTACGTATCCGACACCCCGAATCCGCTACGAGCGAACTTTCTGAGCAACGGAAACCGCGGACATTCGACTCCCTTCTGCGAAATCCTCTGTATTCGCGTCACGGCAAGACCACATCCGCAGCTGGCCGCGTCGGCCGACATGCGTGTGTCACCCACAAGTGTGAGAAAGTGTCGGGGGTCCTCGATACCGTCCCGGCATGAGTCACGAACCGCAGACCTGGACAGACGAGCGGTCGAACTGGCCGACGGTCACCACGGCGGAGGAGGTGGCGGCGACCTTCCAGGTCACGTCGGCCACAAGAAGCAAATACGACAGCTGGCGTGCCGACAAGTCGCGCGCGCAGGTCGTGGAGCTGGTCAGCAACCACACGACTGTCGAGTTGTACCGACTGACCCTCGACGACGTCCGCCGAATATGCGGGAGCACCTCCCACGCTCTCGCCGACGCGTCCCGGGAGGATGCCGAACGCGTCCCGAAAGCCCGCGACTGGTATCCCCGCTTCGCCTTCACCCACCTCATGCACCACTACCTCGAACAGCAGAAAGAGCTGCCGACCTGGCAGAAGATCAGCAGATTCTTCTTCCGTTCTGACGAGGGAGTGGACCTGATCGGCCGCGAAACCCGTGAACTCGTTGCCCGGATCGTGCAGGACGGCGCTACCGAACAACTTGCCGACCGCGCGCTGCAGTGGCGATTCGGCAACGCTTACTACAGCTTCCTGCGTGAAGTGTTCACGGTTGTGACGCTGCGCTCGCGAGGGTTTGACGTGCGCGTGCACCCACTGGCCGACGCTCTGTTCCGTGTGGACGGATGGATGGATGACACGATCATCAGTCTTTGGGTCGCCAATGAAGACTTCCGGCGTGATAAGGGCCTCGAACCCGCCGGCCGGAAGGAACGCGCCTGCGATCTCCTTGCCGATGCACCGGTGCCGTTCAGGTACCTCAACATCGAACTAGACAAGGCCTTCAAGTGGGGGCAAGTCCATTTGCCCTCAGACGGGAAGCTCACCCTTGCAGCGGAGGAACTCGCCAAGTTCCGCGACAAAGCAACCCGCCCCGATTGGCGATGACGTGCCTCCAGGAATCGCCGCACCTGCGCATCGGCAGCGGCTCAAGGCCCTCCGCGCCGAGCATCACGGCCAGCGCCTCGGGGCTCGAGGCGATCTCGACCTCGACCTGCCCGAGCACGCAGACGTCGTGGCTGACCGAACTACTTGCGACCGCAACACGTAAGACGGCGACCACGTTGCTGTCGGCGTCATGCAGGTAGGCAGCAGCGCGCACCTCGAGCTTTAGTTCGGGGTCGTCCACCCAGTTTGTCAGGTAGTGGCAATAGGTGGCCGCCTGGCGGCACGGATGGGTGTACTTCACCCCGCGAGTCCAGGTGAACAACGAGGTCGTGGAAACCACCTCGGTCCACTGTTTGAGCTCCACGACCACCGCAGTGACCCCGCCACCAGGGCGACCGCCCAGCAGCAGCGCATCGACCCGCTGCCCGCTACCGGGCAACTCGTACTCCAGTGGCAGCCGCAGATCGCCGAGCCCTGCCTGCCCGAACACGTGGAACAGCCAAGGCCAGCCGTTGTGCCAGCTCAGCTCCTCAGAGTCACCAGGCGGCCGCTCGTACAACTGAACAAAACGCTCAGCACAACGAGCGACGAACCCGCCGGCGCAGACTCGAGCTGATCAGCCAGTTCGGCGACGGTCCCCCGGTGGGCAAACATGCTCAAGGCATAGCAGAGAGCACCGACATCGCGGGAAGTCATCACGCCTCAGCTGGCTGGCAAGGTTCGTGTCCCTAGGGACACGAACCCAGTGTCCGAGGACGATCTTGTTCACTATCTACACGGCTTTCGCTGTGCTGATCGGTCACGGTTCAGCAGGTCAAGGCTGTAGTCATACGTTGGCAACGGACGGAACGTCTTCGCAACCGCACGGCGAAGTGCCCCAATGAGGAGCAGCTGACCTGGACGAGGCGGGACTGAACGAGTTGGCGCACCGTGGCCAACGAGTGGCTCAGCGAGCTGTTCCGCCCCGACAACGTGTACCGAAAGGCTCACGCGCTGCTCCATTCATGGTCATTGGTTGGTCGCCGGCAGTCGTTTCAGCACGTTCGCGGCTTTCAGTTCGGCGATGTGCTCGGCGACTCGGCGTGGGGTGTGTCCTCCGCGAACAAGGAGCCCAGCTTCGATGTTCTTGGCCACGCCGGACTGGGTGAGATTGGCGCTGGACACCAGCAGAACGCGGCGGTCGGCGACGGCGAGCTTGGCGTGCATCTTGGAACCTGGTTCAGTGCGCTGCGGGACGGGCCAGTGCCAGAGCTGGACGCCGGGAATCGCGGCGAACGCCGCAGCCGGTTCCGCCCCGGCCAGCGCACTGCCCGCACCTTGTAAGGTCTCGACGACGGCGGTGATCTCGACGCCGTGTGCTCCGGCGGCAGCGAGCGCCGTGCGGATGTCGGGGTGGGGCTTGGCCGAGTAGGTCATGAGCAGGAGTTCATGCTGAGCATGCGCGATGACCTCGGTCAGCGCTTGTGCCGTGGCCCGGACGGGTACGGAGTGGCTGCTGGGTCCGCTCCACACGGTTTCCACACTGACGGCGGCGGTCAGTTGTTCATAGGCCGCCGCGAGCCCGCGCAAGTAGGCGGCAGCCTCCGCGTTGCCGGCAGCCTCGTCGCGCGTAGCCAGGACGGATGCTGCGGTCTCACTCAGGGCGTGGCCGACCCAGCCGAGGATCGCCGCGGCCGGCCAGCCGGATCCGATGCGGTCAGCCAGGCCACGCATTGCGACGACTCCCAGATGAGGAGCCGCCGCGGCGGCGGCCTTCTCGAACGCGTTCACGGCAGGTCGGGGAACAGGGCGAGCTTGGGGTCGTCGATGGGCACTACGAAGCGGCGGTCGAGGAAGCGGTTGCCGCGCTCGCAGGTGGTCTCTGAGACGAACAGGCAGACGTGGCAGGCAGCGCCGTGCAGGAAGTCGGCCGGCGGCTGCGGCAGCCTTTCCTTGCACAGCGGGTCGGACGAGCACCGTTTCGCGTCATGCAGGGCGCGTCGGGTCAGGCGCACGAGCCGCTCGGGCTCGGCCTGGGACACCAGCCCACCGAGACTGCCTTCGGCGTCCGGTACGGCGGTGTAGATCAGGATGCCGCTGCGGGGGTCATCCTCGTTCCCGGCGTAGATCCGCTCGGACAGGCTCGCCGCGTTGTAACCGCAGTCGAGCGCGATAGTTCGGATGAGCAGGTGGGACAGGGTGTGCAGCGCGATGAAGCGTGCACCCGGCCAGTGCATCATGGGATCGAACTGCGCGGCGATGCGGTCGGAGTAGCGGTTCTTGCGGAACTCGGCGTAGGCGGCCCGGTGGCAGGACAGCGCGGTCGACCCGTCGACACGCTGCTCCCACTCAGCCAGCAGTTGTTCGGGGATACGCAGGAAGATGCCCTCGCCCCGGACCTCGCCGGCAGGCACCCATTTCGGGTCGTCGCGGGACAGTGGCGCAGGCCTGACGAGCTCAGGGTCATCGGGGTCTGGGGAATCGAGGCGGGTGAAGCCGACCAGGGCGCGCACCTCGCGGAGCCGCTCAACCTGGATGACGTCGGCGAAGAGGCCCTTCAGCGGGTCCGGGACACCGTCGGGGTCGCGGCGCAGTGCGAAGTCGTCGTTTGGTTCGGGGAGCTGCTGCGCTGAGAAGATCTCCCACTCTGGCGTGCGCAGGTCCGGATAGCCGGACGTGGGCGCCTGTTGGGAGCCCTCTTTGATCGCCTGGACGGTAGCGACTGCGGCGTCGATCTCGTCGTCGGTCCACTTCGCGAGCTCTTTGAATGCGGTGACGTTCTCTCGGCCGTAGGCATACATCGCCTTCGGGAGCCTGGAGATCTGCACCCAGTGCTGCTCGACCTTGGCCTGCAGCTCGTTGGCACCGCTGCGGGGGACAACGAGCGCGGACAGCGTTTGCGAAAACCATTGGTTGGATGCGCCGACCACCAGGACCTTGGGGTCGCGGTCGCACCCTTGTGGATCGAAGGTGCCGAGGTGGGCATTACGGCCTCGACAGCGGGGCAGGTTCTGCTCGTTGCGCTTGCCCATCGCTTCGCGCATGTTGCGGCGCTCACCGCATGCGATGCAGCGGATCTCGACGTTCGCTCCGATGTTGCCGCCGCGATCCTCCATCTGCAGCCGTGGGTGGCTGGCCTTGACGCACGGCCCCCCGCGATGCACGTAGTGGCTGTACGGGAACTCATCGAGGTGGCCGGCCGTGCAGGACAGCACGAAGCGGGCGGCGACAACGAGCGGCTTGCGCCCGGAGCGCTTGCGTCCGCACGAGTCGTGAAAGAAGCGGGCCTCGTGCGGGCGTGTCGGCTTCTCGTTCTCGAAGCCGAACACCTGCGAGTCGATGGGGCCGAGTTCGTTGCACACCGTGCAGCGGAGCCACGCGGGGAAGGGAGTGGTCGGCACGCCGATGCGGGACGCCGGGCCGCGCGGGTCGCCGTCCAGCCCTTCCAGCCACGGCGCTGGGCGCAGCTGCTCGACATGGCGCTTGCCGTGCAACGTCTTCACCGCCGCCAGCAGCCGCTCTTCCTTGATCGGCTCCCACTCCGGGATGTTGTCGTAGCGCCAGTCATCCAAACCTTGCACCAGGACCGAGAAGTTCGGCAGGTCGACGAGCGCGCCGACACCGCTGGTGAACATCAGGTGACTGGGGCGGACGGCGCCTACTCGACGGCGGTACTGGGCGCACATCAGGATCCCTGCCTCTTGGCGGTCAGGTCCGACTCGCCCATTTCGTCGCCCTCGGGTGCGTCCTCTTCGTCGGTGGCGCCGTCGGGCGGGGCGAAGGACCAGTCGGGTGCGTTGTAGGTGGGTTGGAAGAACTCGCCGCTGCCGGGCAGGAGCAGGTTGATCTCGTTCTCGGTCTCGCGCATGGACATGCCGACCGTGGTGTCGGTCCATTTGCCCTCGCCTGGCTTGGTGAGCAGTCCGATCAGCCGTTGCTTGTTGGACGAGCCGGTCTCGTAGCCGAGTCGGGTGGAGCCTTTCTTAGCTTGGTTCCAGATGTCGGTGAGGCTCTTGATGCGCTCCTCGAGATAGCCCCGTCCGCGCTCGCCAGCCACGACGTCGGCGCGGGCGAGGAGACGCGTGATGAGGCGGCGCACCAGCGGATCGTCCAGCTGGACGTCGTACGCGTCGGCGTTTCGCGAGTTGCCCTCGACAATGTTGCGGACCGCGGCGACGAAGGTGCCGGTCGTGCCGCGATCCAGCGCCCGCCGGGTGTACGGGGTGACGGACAGCGCTTCGACCTGGCGGTAGAAGGTAGCGTGGTAGTGCTCGAAGTCCTCGTAGTGCGCAAGATCGCGCGGCCGGGTCCAGTTGTAGAGCGTCACCACGAGACCGGGGCGGAGCGGGTCGCGGCCGACGCGCGAGGAGGCCTGGATGTACTCAGCGGTGTTCTTCGGCTGGCCAGTCACGACCATCAACCCGAATCGGGATACGTCGACTCCGACCTGCAGCATCGAGGTCGCCAGCACCACGTCGACCGGGACCCGGTCGTCCTTGAGTCGAGCGCTCCGCCGTTCGGCGACGGGGTGGAACTCGGCGCGGTCCTTGCTCTGCGCCGTCTTGCCCTTGTTCGCGGTGAGCACGTCGCCGAAGTTCTGATTGATCGCCCGGCGGCGGGTGCTGGTGTCCAGGTCGGCGTCGAAGCCGATCTCGAGGCGTTTGAGCACGTCGCTGATGTCGCCCGAGGAGATTCGCGAGGTCAGCTCCTGGATGGTGAGCATCGCGGTGGCACCGATGATCCGGTCGGACAGTCCCTTGCTGCGGCCGTGGCGGCGGACCCTGGTGGCGACGTCGTCGTCGAGGTAGCGCCGCATGCCAGCCAGCTCGCGGGTGGCGTTGAAGTAGCCGACCAGCGTCATGTACGGATCGGCCGCTTCGCCGTGCGCGTCGAACATGGTCTGGCCCGCGATCAGCAGGATCTCGGCGAGCCGGATCTCGGCGGACTTCAGGCGCACGCCGTGCGCGCAGATACCGAGGTAGCGTCGGCCGGGGTTGGCCGCGGACACCGGAACTTGCCGGGAGAAGAACGTGTCCGTGACCTCGGTGACCTGCGGCGGGAAGATCTCCAAGTCCCGTCCGAACACTCCGCGCACCTGCTCGCGGGCGCGCTTGGTGGTGGCGGTCGAGGCGACGATCTTCGGTCCCGCTTCGCCACCGGACGGCGTCGTCCAGGTGCACAGCTCGTCCACGGCGGCTTCGAACAGCCCGACGATGGTGCCCAGCGCCCCGGAGATCAGGTGCAGCTCGTCCTGGATGATCAGATCCGGTGGCCGCAGCCGCACCACCGGTCGGCTGGCTACCGTCGGCAGCGTTCCCTTCGCGTTGTGCCGCACGCCGCAACCAGTGCGCGAGTCCAGATCCTCGTGCCGATACCCGTGCCGGGGACAATACTGGGAGACGCGGCCGAACAACATCCCCGCGAACCCCCGCCACGGCAGCTGCGCGAGCTTGTCCACCGTGGCGATGACCAGGCTCGGAGCGTAGCGGTAGATCTCCTCGTCCACGGTGAGGATCGGTAGACCTTCGGGAGACTTGGTGCGGGCGAACGGGCAGGCGGTCGCGCCCTCGGCGTTCGGGCAGTACAGGAAGAGCCGCCGCGCGACGGTGTCGACATGCAGGTCCCGGTGTGCCTCGAGCTTGCTGCCGCACCACGGGCAGGACAGCGTCTGCAGCACGTTCGCCCGCTTGCTCTGACCGGCCTCGCGGGCCTCGGCGATCTGATCCCTGGCCTGGTCGAACCAGTTCGGCGACACCGTCCCACCGACCCACAGCCCGATCCGGAACGGCTCGCCGCCCCACGTGGACTCGTCCGCCCGCCGCAACACCTCGGCGGCGCAGATCAACGCCGCCGCGCGCTGGAACTGCTGCGCGGTCAGCAGCCGCAGCGTGTAGCGCATCAGCACCGCCACCCCCGCCGCCCCGTTGCGAGCGTCCTCCCCAGTCCCGACGACGCCCTGCAGCCGACGGATCGCGAACGTGTAAGCGGTCAACCCCAGGTAAGCCTCCGTCTTGCCGCCACCGGTCGGGAAGAACAGCAGGTCGACAGTCGCGTCCGGGCTCGCCGCTCGCTCGGTGTGGTCGGGGTCGGTGATGGCAGGCAGGTTGAGCAGGACGAAGGCGAGCTGGAATGGACGCCACGAGGCCACCTTGGCTCTCAGGCTCTTCACGTCCGCTTCGGCGTCAGCGTAGGAGACCACCGGGTCCGCGCGGCGCAGCGCGATCTCCGTGTGCCGCCGCTGCATCGCCATCGCCTCGTTAGCGAACCGGAACGCCCGCAACGCCTCCTTGTGGCGTGGTGATTCCGGGTCGGTGAGCAGCCTGATGCCCGCGCTGATGCGTCGGTGCGCGATTCGTGCCCTGAACACCGCACCCTCGGCCGGACCTCGCAGCGCTTCTGGCAATGCGACAATCTTCCGCTTGCGCTTGTCGAGCCAGGCGGCGTACCCATCCGCCAGCGGTGAGAGCCCCGTGCGCAACGCCTCCGGCTCGGCCGTCGCGAGTGCGTCCATCGACAGCTCCGCGTTGGCCAGTGCCGTGCCCGCGCCGACCTGCGCGATGGTGGCCGGCACGTCGTGGGTCGGCAGCCACCGGGTCTCCAGCTTGTGCGCGCGCCGGATCGCCAGCTCTGTGTGTGCGTGCACCGCAACGTTCTGCCCGGTGGCGAACTTCATCTGGTCGCGATACAGCAGTCGCAGGTGCAGCTCCTCCTGGTCCTCCACGACGGGGTTCGCGTCGGCCATCGGATCGTCGATCGGCACGAAGATCGGCGCGGTGCTGTCCAGCGCAGTGACAGTCAGCTTGGTCTGGAAGATCCACGCCGCGTCCCGATTCGACTCTGGTTCCTCTTGTGCATTGATGAGCGTCACCTCAATCGTGCGGGTGCTTCCCGCCGGGCGAACCGCGACCGCCAGCGACACACCTGGATCACTCGGATCGACCACGCTCAGCGGCACGCGGAAGTCCCGCTCGCCGTCGAGCCGGAGCTCAGGTTGGAACTCCATCGGCTCGCGCGCCCACACACTGCGCTTTCGCCCCTCGGCATCCTCGGACTCGTGCTTGAAGTAGCGCCCCCAGCTCGCGGTGACAACCACTACGTCAGTGTCCGCGCCTACACAAAAGGACAGCCCCATCGATGACGCCCAGATCCGCC
The DNA here is from genome assembly GCF_035975215.1 of Amycolatopsis sp. NBC_01307. Taxonomy (NCBI): domain Bacteria; kingdom Bacillati; phylum Actinomycetota; class Actinomycetes; order Pseudonocardiales; family Pseudonocardiaceae; genus Amycolatopsis; species Amycolatopsis sp. NBC_01307. The sequence continues at coordinate 4,922,393 of NZ_CP108403.1, forward strand.
CGAGGTTCTGCGGCGTGAGAATGTCGGGCAGCTCGCCGCCTTCCTCGCCCCGCGCGTCGCCCTGTACCCCAGACTCGGTATCGGTTGTGGCGTCGGCATCGTCCATAGTGGACCTCGGTGCGCGCTTCGGCCCTAGCATCCCGACGAGGTACCGCTCGCGCGGCCCCATCGCGCGCGGTCTGAACTTCTCGGCGTCGCCATCCCATGGCCCGAGCAAATCCCGCTCCACCAGGTCCTGGAACTCATCGCGCACCTCGAACGAACCGGCGTCGGAAAAGGACTGCTCGACGTCCAACGGCGACACGGCTGATGTTGGCGCGCTGTCCGGTTTCGGGAAGAGGCCGTCGCTGGTCATCAGAACAACGTCCCGTCAGCGCGCTTAGTTTTACCCTTCTTGTCGTGCAGACCCTGCGCGACCTCCTCGGCGTACCGCTCGTGGTTCAGGTCCAGCAAGCTGTCGAGAACCACCCGTTGAGCGGCCGGGCCAATGGTGTATCGCGTCTGCCGGCCGACCTTGTGGAAGCCCTGATCCAGCCCTCCAACCGCCGCGATCCGGTCCTCCCACCCGTATGCGCGGATCGTTGCCTCGTCTATCATCTGGTGGATGCGACGGAGGTTTTCGATGTCGGCGTCTATACAAGCTGGGTCGAAGACCTGATTATATATCTTTGTCAGTCCAGAGTTCCTAGCTCGGCTCACTTCACGACGGAAAGCAGCTAGACGCTCGCCGGACTCTCGCAGATCGACCGTGAAGTCGGGAAGCGGAAACGTTTCGAATTTATCTGACGGAGCGTAACGTGAAGTCGTGGATAGTGTCGATGCCCCACCTGTAGTTGCCCACAAATAATGTACGGAACTACTGATAATAGACAACATGGCAGCGTCGGAGGTTGCAAACACGACACAGCCATGGGAATAGATCGTGTGGCCCGGACCAAAGGTAGGAATCATATGTTTATTATGTAGAGTCATGGCGATGACAGTGTCCAGGCATTGGGTGGCAGCCTCCAATCCCTTCCTGTAGTCAGCGTATCGCCACCAATTGACCCTATGGGATTTTCTATTCTTAGTGTCGCGTTCAGGTTTTACGCGCGTTTGCACCACTTGAAAACATGCTGAATACGCACGGCTTTGTTCGATCGACCAATCTTGAAAGTTTATTATATGAGAGGTGGCAGCTATTTGTGTCGACTGGTTCAGTTCGTCACCTTTGATGTAGGGGCTGATCGCATCACTGCTCCTCGGATCGCTCTCAATGAGCCTGACCACGTCCGATCTTGACAGGATGAACCCCGCCCCTTTAATGTCGTGACCGACAAATGCAATTCCCTTGCTAGAGTCGAGCTTGTGACGGACGGAAGAGACTGTACTCGCTGGCTCCAGCGCTGGGGATATGCGCGAAACGGCCTCTCCATCCAATATTCGATCGAGAGCATTCGGAAGATCTGATCTGCTGGACCAGACGGCACAGTACTGTATTCCTGCGCTCTTTGTAGGCCATTTCTTGCTCTTGATTGCTCGACGAATGATCGCGCCCTCGCGGACCAATAGTTCAAGTCCGGTTTCCATTGTGTCGCCCTGAGCCAAAGTGTCAGTGGCCAGCAGGCCGCTTTGCCCTGACTTGCGGAGCAAGGTATGGGCAACTATTGCAAAGTAAGCGACTTGGTCGGCTCGACCATTGCCGCCCCGTGCCACTACTTCAGTTAGGTACTTGCGGTAGGCCTCGCCATGCGTTGGGGATATCTTTGGTCCGCCAAGGTATGGAGGATTACCGACTATCCCATCGAACCCTCCCAGCTCGAAGACCTCGGGAAAGATTAATGGCCAGTGCACCGGTACTCGACCAAATCCGCCGTCTGGGCGCTCGGTCTCGAGCCAGTCTTCTGCCTGTTCACGTGTCTCCATCTCCGCCGTGTCGATTCGGCGCGCGTAGTCGGCGGCGGTGACGGAGCCAATTCGCAGTCCGTTATCGCCGCGTTTGGCGTGGACGAGCGCAGCGCCCACGCAGAGGTCAGCGAGCAGGCGGGCGCGGCTCGACTTCTGTTCGAGATCCGCAAGCACCTGTCGTTTGCGTGCGAGGCCGGCGAGGGTCGTCCCGTCGATGTTGGCGACCGTGCGGCGTGTGGCAGCGACTTCGGCGACTAGTTCCCGGTTCTCGGCTGTGAAGTCGACCAACCCACGCTGGTGGATTTGGCGCCCCTTCTCCGGGTCCATGTGCATCCACTCGAGCTGGTCCAGCGACGTGATGCCGAGTAGGGAGTCGCCCGCTACGAGCCGGTCGTCGAGGAACGTGAAGGGCCGGTGTGGGTCCATCGAGACGAGCCAGAGGGAGAGTTTGGCCATTTCGACGGCCATGGGGTTGATGTCGACGCCGTAGAGGCAGTGTTCGATGATCTGCCTGCGGGCTTCGATCACTACCGGATCCTGGTCGGCGTCACGCTCAGTATCCGGGGCGCGGTTGTCCCGTACTCGGTCGTCGCCTTCGAGAGTCCAGGCTTCGATGAGTTTTTCGCCAAGATAGCGAGCGGCGGCGACGAGGAACGCAGCAGAACCCATCGCGATGTCGGCGACGTTGAGCGCGAGGATCTGGCTGGACGACTTGAGTTTCCACTCGTTTTTGTCCGCTGTTTGCAGCGGCCCAGGCTCGTAGACCAGAGGTTCGAGGGTGCCATCGACGATCTGCTCGGCCAGGAAGCGCGGGGTGTAGTGGGTGCCAGTGTTCTTGCGCAGCGGTGACTCGGTGACGAACAGCTCGCCCGGCATGATTACGACGGGTTGCTCGCGCAGGTCCTGGCGGATGATGTCGAAGAAGACCAACAGCTGATCGGTCAGTGCCGCGTCGCCACGGGTGACGGCGAGCAGCTTGCGGCGGGCGTCCTCCTTCTCGACTCCGATCAGGGGCGCAAGCTTCTTCTCCAGAGCACGTGGGGAACCGATCCCGGATTTCTTGTACTCCTCGGCAAGCGCGGCGGCGAGGGCAGGCACATCCAGGCATTGAGTGGCCAGTCTCGTCAGGTCACGGAGCCGGACTTCCTCCTCCAGCCCGGCTTTGCCGATCAGCCCGAGAGTGACGTCGTCGGCGCGGAAGCCGTCGAAGGAGAGCAGGCCCTCGTAGACGTAGCCGATCTGCTCGACGTCCAGCTCACGGAAGGACAGCTTGCGACGTTCCTTCGAGTGGCCGGTGCCGACCTCCACGTATTGCACGGCGCGGAGCATGTGCAGCACGGTGCGGTCGTCGATGTTGGGCGGCAGCCAGGTGTAATTGAACGGGCCGAACAGCGAGCCGTTGTGGGCATGCATCCGCAATCTGGGGTGGCTGATGCCGTAGTAGACCGCGTCGAACAAGGCAAGCAGCCGGTGCCAGGCGACGCCGCTGTATTCCAGGTCGTCTTCGCTGCCCTCTTGCGCCTGCTGTTCGAGCTGCGCGCACAACCGGCCAGCCGAGTAGGTGCTGGCGTACAGGGGGCTGTCGGAGGGCAGCAGTTTGCGTTCCTCTGCATAGAGCAGAAAACGATGCGCATCATTACGGTGACGGCGCCCCGGTAGACCTCGCAGGCGTCGACGTCGAGGCCCTTCTCGCCGCGGTCGCGCTGGGCGGTGTCGGCGCGCCCGATCGCGGCGACCAGCAGTTCGACAGCTTGGCGGACCTGCACACCGAGCGCTTCGGTGATCTCCTCCGGGGCATCCTCGCTCTTGCGCAGCAGTTCGACGAGCTTCTCGTTATCCGGCACCCCGTAGAACCGAGAGCGGCGCAGCATCGACACAAATGCGCGCGCAACATCGAGTTCGGCCGCCTCGTTCCAGGCGACGGTATCGAACACGGCCGTGGTGGTGACCTTGCCGCGCGGCGCCGACACCAGCACCAACCAGCGGCCGTCGGTGGCCAGGCCGAGCTGCACCTCGTGGTGCCGGCACAGCCGCGCGAGCCGGTCCACCGGGGTGGCGGCCCAGGTCTCGCCCTTGATCCGCGCGGTCGGCTGGGTGCCCGGCGCACAGATCAGCCCAAGTACCTGCGTGGTGCGAGGCTTGGCATCCTCACCCGGATCGACCAGCGCAAACGCCGGCGTGACGCGAGCGTCATGCTCGGCCACATCCATCGACAGGGCGTCGAAATCCTCATCCTCGGCCCAGCGCAGCGCGTCGCCCCATTCGAGCAGCTCGCCGAGGATGTAGTCGATCCAGCCGCGTTGCCCGGACGCGGTGTTCTCCTGCCACGTGGCGTGCGCGAGCCGCAGCTTCTCCTTCGTCGGTTTGTCCAGCGCATCGAGGGTGGACCAGGTTGAGCGCAGCACCGGAAGGGAGAGGAACGGGCCGCTGACCTCGATGAGACTGAGCCAGTCCCGGTGCTGTTGCGCGCTGTCCGGCGCGTGCGAACGACGGGGTCTCATCGGATCGCCTCCCTCTTCGGCACGACGAACACCACGGCGACCGGGAACCGGTGCGGCTCCTGATGGCGGTAGCGGGCAGCGATCGCGTCGAGCTCGCGTTGCCGCTCGGCGGCCAGCTCGGTCAGCCGCGTTTCCCAGCGCCTGCGGTCGCGCCGGTACTGCTCGCGCTCGTCCCTGGTTTTCTCCAGGTCGAGGCGGCTGAACAGCGCGTCCTCCTGGTCCTCGGCGAGCGCGGAGCGCAGGGTAGCGGCGAATTGATCGATGGTCGCGGTGATGCGCTTGCGTTCGGCATCCTCACGCTGGCTCAGCGCCCGGCGCAGCGAGTCGAGGCGAGTGGTGGTGCGCCAGTCGATCGCGCGGAGCAGGCCGTCGGCGATCCTCGTCCAGCGCTCGGCGATGCGGCGCCGGACCGGTTCGGCGGCGGGCGTGCCGTCCGCGAGGGCGCGGTCCAGGATGTCGTCGAGCAGCCCGAGATTCTCCACCCGACGGAAGCGTCCCTGCTCCGGGGCCCAGCCACCGGCGTGCAGGACCTCCTCGTGCAGCCGCACGCCATCGGCACCCACGATCAGGAAACGGGAGTACGCGCCGACCAGCACGTCTTCCAATCGTGGATCATCGCTGACCACAGCGGTGACGCGGTGCAGGTCGATGTCGTCGTTGGACACCGCCGCGCGCAGCAGCCGGGTGGACATCGCGACCAGCGGGTGGTTCAGGTGCGCGAGCACGATGTCGTCGCGGCCGCGCGCGACCGCGGCGTCGAAGGTGACCGGCAGCTGTTTCGGGACCTCGTTGCGCTTGTGCTTCTCCGGCTGGAACTTCTCGATCAGTCCCTCGCTCGCGCGAACCCACGAGCCGGTCAGGGTCGGCACCACGAACGCACTGCTTGTGTCGTCAGCGCGCAACGGCTGTTGCCTGGCCAGGGTCAGCGCGGTGTCCACGACCCGCTTGACGCGCGACGGCGTGATGCCCAGCTCCGCGACCGTCTCGTCGAGGTTGGCGCGCAGCTTGCGGACCTGCTCGCGGACGTTCTGTTCGGCCGGTAGCTGATCCTTCTTCGCGCCGGCCTTGTCGACGTCAAAGTCCTTGAGCTGGCCGAGCATGCGGCGTTGCACCGCGTCGGCGAGCACGGCGTTGACCGACCCGAGGTCGGCCTCCATCCGGGCGACCTTGGTAGCCACGCGGGAGAGGAACTCCAGGTCGGCCTCGTAGGAGTCGACCTTGCCCTCCCAGCCGGTGCCGACGAAGTGCCGGATGTCGGGCGTGTGGTTCTGTCCGTAGCGGTCGATGCGGCCGATGCGCTGCTCGAGCTTGTTGGGGTTGAACGGGATGTCGTAGTTGACCAGGCGGTGGCAGTGGCGCTGCAGGTCGATCCCTTCGCTTGCGGCGTCGGTGGCCACCAGGATCCGCACGGGGTGCTCGGCGGGAGCCTTCTGGAACGCCAGCCGCAACTGCTCGCGCTCCTCGTTGCTCATCCCGCCGTGCAACTGATACACGCCGTCCCCGCCTAGGCCCTCCTGGCGAAGCAGTTCGACGAGCCAATGCTGGGTGTCGCGGTACTCGGTGAACACCACGACCCGGTCGTCGGTCCACCGCTTGCCGTCGGGTTTGCACACGCCTTTGAGGTAGTTGATCAGCACGCGCGCCTTGGCGTCGGGCTCTGCGTCGTGCGTGCGTGCCCACCGGTGCATCCGCTCCAGCAGCGACTGCTCGTCCTCGTCCGCGTCGGGCTGCATGGGCCGTGAGCGGCCGAGCGCGTCGTCCTCAGCCTCGGCCAAGAGCTCATCGTCGTAGGTGGCAATGTCGTCGAAGAAGTCCTCCATCCACGCCGGGATGTCATCGCCTGCAACGCTGAGCGCCCGGGTCTTCGACCGCAGCGTCTCCTGGTAGACCGCGACGGTGTGGGCGAATGCCGCCGGGCTGGAGAACAGCCGCTTCTTCAGTAGCAGGGTGATGAGGTCCGTGGCTTTGCGGCTCCTCCGGGTGGTCAGCTTCTTGCGGCGCAGCTCGGCGAACTGGGTCAGCAGCTGGTGGATCTCGCGCTCGCTCGCCGGGTATTCGACGAGGAGTGGTTCGGTCTTGCGCGCGAGGAAGCGGGGAGTGCCGTCAGCGTTGGTGATGTCCCGCTTCAGGCGTCGCACCACGGTCTCTTTGACTGCCGAACGGTCTGGTTCGACGCCACGGGCGAAGCGCTGGTCGTCCAGGATCTCCAGCAGCGCAGTGAAGGAGGCCTGGTAGCCGTTGTGCGGGGTAGCGGACAGGAACAGTCGGTGGGTGAAGTGTGGCGCGAGTCGGCGAATCAGCTTGGTCTGCTGCGAGTCCACCGCGTACACCTGCTTCGGCGCGGCCGGCGCGACGTGGTGGGCTTCGTCCAGGATCAGGAGGTCGAACGTGCGCGGGTACGTAGGTCCGTCGACGGGTAGCACCTCGTCGAGCAACCGCTGGGCCTTCGCACCGCGCAGCCAGGGCAAGCTGATGATGCTCAGTGGGTAGACGTTGAACGGGTTGGCAGCGCTGCCGTAGTCGCGGCGGACCTGCGCGCAACGGTCGGAGTCGATGATGGTGAAGTCGAGGCCGAACTTCTCGGCCATCTCGTCCCGCCACTTTATCGTGAGCCCGGCGGGGCAAACAATCATGATCCGCTGCGTACGATGCCGAAGCAGAAGTTCCTGCGCCACGAGGCCAGCCTCGATCGTCTTCCCAAGCCCCACATCATCCGCGAGAAGGAGGTTCACTCGGGGCGCACGGATGGCACGGGCAACCGGCTCGAGTTGGTAGTCCTCGATGGCGACGCCCGAACGGAACGGCGCCTGCAAGGTCCCGACGTCAGCCGAGGTCACTGCAGACCAACGGACAGCGTCCAGGAACGCGGCAAGTTGCTCCGGCGGATCGAAACCTTTGGTGGTGACTGTGGGAAGCGAGCCGCTCGGCAGTACCTGCCTGCCGCGCTCGACCTCCCAGATGACCTCCAGCGTCTCTCCGAAACGGCCCTCATCGACGCTCTGCAGCATTACGAGCGTGCTCGAATCGGCGGGATCGACGTCGCTGACTACCCATTTCTGTCCACGAACGGAAACAAGCGCGCCAGTGGTCAGTTCTGCATCGGTCGAGATACTGCTCGACATCACGGCCCCCTCACTGATCACCCTGCTGCCGTTAGAGTTCTGCGGTCGAGACACAACACGATCGAGCGAACGGCCAGCTTGCCCGGAGCAGACAGCGATCAGTCGCGTTGGCTTCGAGATCCGTTACAGACCAGCTTGCGTGGTACGACCATCGGACGTTCCGGGACGGCTCATGGCCAATGCAGTTCAGATCCTTGAACATCTCAATCTCTAGTGTTGGCAAATCCCAAACCAAGTGCAACACACAAACATTTACGTTCGCGACTCAGGCAATAAGGACGACATATCCGATTCGGGTGCGACGATTGAGTTAACCTGCGAATAATTTGAGCGTGACGTGTAACAGATCTGCGCACCACGCGATAGCGCTGCTGCCGGGACCGTCGGGTTGCTTGTTGCTGGACTCGAGGCGCGCGGAGGTCGCTGATGTGATCGCCCTCCGGGTAGGACTGGCAGCTCTGCTCTTCGATGGGTCCGGCAGATGTTCCCGAAGGATAGAGTCCTCACCTTGCCTGCAGGGGCAGCGCGCCGCTCTACTTCAACTCACGCAGAGGTGCGAGGCGCGGACAGCAGGAGCCAGCCTGTTGCCGGACGTCGACGATCTCGGCCGTCGGGAGGGAGCGCTTTGATAAGCCGCGACCGCATGCCCGCCAGCTCCCTAGAAGCGTGGATCAGTCCCCGCCGCCCGCCCGAGTGGTCGGCAGCCGAGGCAGACATCGAACACAGAGTCAGCAACCACATCGGCCGGATGCCCTTCCGATGACCGGTCGTGCCCACCAGCGCCGACGAAACCAGCCAGCGCGGATACATCGAGCGAAACAGCATCGGCTCACGCTGAAACCTGCCCGGCTTCCAGGATCCCCCAGCGCAACCTGCTTGGCCACCACGCAGCGAGCTTGAAGGTCCGCGGGTCCGGACTGTGGAACGTCAACCATGCCGAAGAGGACTACGAGCCAGAGCTCCTTACCTTGACGCGGGGCCTAATAGAACGAATAGGCATATCCGCGTAACCATGGCACGTTGTACACGTACGCGCGACGCTGCTGAGCCGGCCGGCACGGCGACCAAGGCTCGCGCTGCACTGCCCGGCGTCGTCAAGCTCAGAGCCGCCAACCAGCCTTGTGTGGTTAGTGTGCACGACCGAAGGGGACGTCAACCCCCACACGCCTGACCAGGGATTCTACCGTAAGCAATCTCGACTGCCGCGCAAAGCTGCCGGTCAGAGACCTGACTATGTGTCCGAGGACGATCTTGCTCACTATCTACACGGCTGCACCTCGGCTGAGCAGGGGGCATGCGAGCTTCGCTCAGCCTGGCCCAGGCTCGCCATGGGGCAATGATGTGTCCGAGACCTGCACACTGACCACAACGCTTCTACTGGGCTGACCTCAAGGGCCGTTCGCCAGGTCAAGGCTGTATTGCGCGGTGCTGGACTTGACAAAGTACGCCCTGGGTAGCTTCCACCGAAGTGTGGACGACCTGGAGGCCTCCGTTGGCCTGCGCACGGCGAGGTCAGCGCAAGTTCGGCCGGACTCACCGAGTACCGACGCCGCTACTTGATTGCAGCGCGTCACTCATCATCGATGGCGCCAGCGATGCATAATTGGCGTCATGACCATGACGTTTCGCGGACCGGTACTGTGGGGCCGCGACCCTGTCCTGCTCGGATGTGACGCCTAATGGCTGCCGTGGTGGTCCGGCCGCCTCTGACGCTGGGGCTTACAGCTGAGCCGTGGCATGCGCGCCGCACAGTCGCCGAGAAGAATGCGGCTACCCGGACTGTCCAGCCCGACGCGTTCCTGTTGTCCTGGGCCGAGGACGTGCTGCGCCAGGCACTGCGCCGGTCCCCTCTGCTCGACGCGCGATCGTACGAGATCTTCGGCCAGGGCTCGCGGGTCAACAACACCTATATCGAGCATGCGAGCGACATCGATCTCGTCCTCATGCTCAAGATGCCGTTCGAATCGAACGTTGATGCCCTCGATGAACCCGGCATGGACCACTTCAGGGAACGCTACCAGGCCGGCCACTACGGCTGGGAAGAGTTCCGCGAGGACGTCCTGGCCGCGCTGGGTGAATCCTACGTCGTGCGCATGGGTCGCCGGTGCGTCAATGTCGACTCGCCGGAATCGCTCTTCGGTGAGATGGTCGACATCCTCCTCGCGACGGAATACCGCCTATACTCGGCGTTCCCGTCGCCGGGCGTCGAGGTCTACGAGCAGGGCGTCTTCTTCCGCGACCGCGAAGGCCGACGGATCGTCAACTTCCCCAAGCAGCACCGGCGTAGCGGCGACCTGAAAGACCTATCCACCGGCGGCCGTTTCAAGGAGGTCGTCCGAACAGCCAAACGCAACCGGAGGATGGCCGAGCGAAAACGGATGATCGCCGAAGGCGCCGCGCCGTCATACCTGCTCGAGTGTCTCCTGTACAACGTCCCCGACAACGTCTACCGGACATCGTCGCCCGGGGAGGCCTACAGCGGCGCGTTCGAGTGGCTGCGCAGGTGCCACCGCGAGGATCCGGTGTCGTTCGCCGAGCTGCCATGCCAGAACGGCATCAACCGGCTCTTCGGCAAGAGCCCGGATCAGTGGGAGGCCGGCGGGGCCGGAGGAATCATCGACATCCTCCACGAGATCCGAAGCCCCGGACTGGTAGCCGCACCATGACTTGGACGGCCACGCAAACGACGGCAGTGCTCGCGATCTTGGGCGGCGCGCTTACCGCGCTACTGAGCTACGGATTGAACCGGCGTGCCGCGCGCCGCGAACGTCGTGCCCTGGCGTTCAGTGAGGCGCTCAGCGTCATCGAGGACTACGCGGAGATGCCGTACCGCATCCGGCGCCGGCCGGGAACGCTGGAAGGGCGCCAGCAGCTCACCGAGGAAATGAGCAGGATCTATTCGCGACTCGCGTTCCACCAGGCGCTGCTCGACATCGAGACGCCCAAGGTCGCGGCCGCCTACCGGCTGCTCGCGAACGAAGCGAAGGCCCAGGTCGGCGGGCAGATGAAAACGGCGTGGCAGAAACCGGTTCGCGTCGACGATGCGGAGATGAATCTAGATGAGCACTACGACCGCAAGCGCGTGGACCATGCTCGGGATCACTGCGTGACGACCATGCGCGCTGCGCTTCGTCACAGGCGCGTCCCCGCGGCACAGAAGCCACTTCCCGGCAAACCTCCCGCGCAGGTGGAGTCAGGGGATATGGAGGCCTGCGATGACCGGCGGGGCCCGGCGTAGTAGGCGGGTGGAGACGTTGCCGTAGCTGCAGCACTAGAATGGTGAGTATAACCCCGAGCAATCCGGCAAACAGTGGTCTGTCGCTCGCTACACTCATCGCTTGACATGGGATAATCCGAACACAGACCACTGACCATAATCACAGGACTTCTCAATGACTACGAGCGACTGTCGAGACACCTCGGTCAAACGCGAGGCAATCAAAGACTCCGTCCGAAACGCCTTGTGGGCACGAACAGCCGGTCGGTGCACGATATGTAACCGCCGCCTGCTCGGCGACTCTCGTACATATCTTCATTCGGTACTTCTTGCCGAACTGGCACACAACATCGGCGCGACCGAGAGTTCAGAATCACCGCGGCGCGACTACGACGACGGCGTTGAGGACACCGAGGCTGAAGAGAATCTTCTCCTCCTCTGCCACGACTGCCATAAGATCATCGACCATCCTGAACACATCGGCTTCTTCCCGCCTGAGAAACTCCGCGAAATCAAGGAGACATTCGAGCGCCGCATCGAGATGGTCACTGAGCACGGCGGCCTGACTCGGACAGCGGCCTTACGGGTCGGCTGCCAGATTCATGGTTCGCTTGCACTCGCGTCTCAGCGCGAGGTCGCGGAAACACTTCTTGCTGGCAACTATCTCGGACTCGTTGAGACACAACGTAGCGGTGACTTCACTTGCCGTATCCACGGGTCCGTGGGTGGTCGTGGATTCTGGGACGCAGCCCAGCAGTCCATCGCCGATAGTCTCGCGCTCGTGCACCAGGCTATCGACAGCCGCGACGTCGAGCACATGTCAGTCTTTGCCATCGCTCCGATCCCGCTGCTGGTCTATCTGGGCTGGCTCCTCGACGACAAGACACCCACACGTCTCTTCCAGAAGCATCGCGACCAGTTCGTCGGGTGGTCGTGGGCCACCCAGGACGAACCTGTCAATTTCGAGGTTGTAGTTGAGAAATACGATTCGAGTACTTGCGACAGCGAGGATGTTGTGTTCGTGTGCGCAATCACGAGTGAGGTGAACACCAACCTCCTGCCTGGCGAGATCGCTGAAGCGCCGCGCATCGATGTCCGACCAATGAATGCCTCACCCAGCCCGATCCTAATATCGAATGAGCAATCGCTGGTCAACTTCGCTGCTCAATGGCGGGGAGCAATAGCGACTGCCGAGGCGCAGTACCCCGACGCAAAACGTTGGCACCTAGTCGCATCAGTTCCAGTAACGGTCGCCATTGAATCTGGGCGAGCCCTCATGCGTGGCGCACAACCGCCAGTGACCGTCTATGAGCGCGGATCTCAATCCTACGAGGCTGCACTCATCGTCAACGAACGTCCCGCGATCTGACGTACTTCACACCGTGCTCTCAACCTCACATGGATTTATCACCCTCGTCTGCTGGCACGAACTTGCGTAAAGGCCCGGCCTCTCCATGAGGAAGTGAGATCAGATGTGTGCCGGATACCGCTGTCGCCGCTCCCAGATGTGAGCCGAGGATGCTCGCCAAACTCGCTGCCACTCCTGCTAAGTCCGCAGCGGAACCGTGAAAGGTGGGCGTTGAGCATCCCCGCGTCGGAGTGAGCTCGTCGCCGGCCTCCGGAGAGTTCCACAGTTGATGGAATTCCTCCAGACTTCCGTCGGCGGCGACCGTTCGTCCAGCCTGTCTGTCGATGGCCAACGGCCCGATGGTCAGCGGCGGTACGGAGACGGTCATGATTCCGAGCGTTCCCGTGCGCGCGTCGGTCGCCAATTGGGCCAGGACGGGGCGTCCTGTCGCGGTGGCGACGCCGTCGAGCAGACGACCGATCGCGACGCTCACGGTGGTGTCGATGATGAGGTCTACCTCTGCGAGATGTGGCACTGGAGGCGCCATGCATTTGTGGACCAATACTTCAACGGAGTCACTGATCGCGCGCAGGCGATCAGCGAGGGCCTCCACTTTCGTGCTACCGATGTCGGCTTCTACGAAATTCTGCCGGGTCAAGAGTCCGCCCGTGACCCTACCGGGATCGCATAGAACAATCTTCGTCCCCCCTGCGCGGACTACATAGTCCGCAACCCAGGAGCCGAGGCCGCCACATCCCCAGATATGGATCGTTTTGCCCGAGAACGCAGTGACCGGGCGGGTTGAGTCGCGTCGAGTCGTGACCTCCGCGCGCTCATCGGAGACTGGCCACCACTCCACTGGCGTGTCGGGGTTCGCCTGGTTCCCGTCGATGTCAATCATGGAACTTCTCCCTCTGGACGCCCTTACCAGTGCGCGGATGTGGTCGGCTCCGGAAGCTGGGATACTGGCCGACAGAAGATGCGGCGGGCCGCCTGTTGGATGAGGTACGGCAATCACGATGCCCTGCGGCGTGCCGTCGGGCTTGCGAATCGCGCTCGCGCCAAGCACCGTCAGGAGCGTCTTCGAAAGGCCGGTGTTCATCCGGGTAGCTCGTACCTCGCGGCCCGGCGATAGGTGTCCAAAGTAAGGATTGTCAATCGTCAGCATGAGGGAACCCAGGTTGTGCCCCGCCCCAAATGGCAGGTCCGTGTCTAACATCAGGACCGGCACATGCGTGGCGTCCGCTGCTCGCTCAGGTCGATCCATGATCACGTCGAACCGGTGGAGTGTGCGCCTTTTCCACCATCCGTTCTGTACGCGCACGCGGGACCTGAGACTGTCTCGGACTACTACAGTCGGTGCCCCATCTGTCACATGCAGTACACCGCCGACTGCGTGATAGAGGGCAGTCTGGGCATCGAATCGGCCGGTCGCGGCGTCGGAGAGCCAAGCAACTAGGCGATCGACGAAGCCGCCGAATCCCGTGATTGGGTCCCACTCGCGAGCGGCGTCGAGATAAAGGCACAGGCGCCGCCCTTGGAGCACATGAGCGTGGTGCAGGAAGCGCATGTGGTCCACTTCGGCACGCGGCGGCGCCAAGTCGAACGGGTCGACGGTGATGCTGAAGTCCTCATATTCGCCGAGCGCTAGCCCGCCATCGGCTCGGGGAATGTCAGCCGTTCGAAGCCGCAGCCGGAACTTCATCTCCCGCTGCGGCCCGAGCTGATGGCCACCGACCTTCTCGACGTCTCCAGGGAAGGCCCTAGCGATGGCGGCCAGGTCTGCGAGGACGAGGCGTTGCCAGTCGCTGAGCCTCTTCTTGCTCACCCCGCGCGCCCAGAGTGGCTGACTGTTGCCGCCCCGGACGCTACGGCGCCAGTGCTGACGCTGCTGTACTTCCCAGTCGAGGCTGACGACTTGGGTGCTTTGAAACCATCGCCGAACAGGGCCTGCCACTTCTTAACGCTCGCGTCGAAGTCAGTCTCCTTATAGGCGGCCTTGATCTCGGCGGCGTGTACATTGATGCGCTCGCGGAAATAGACGTAGGTCTCCGGAGTCCAACGGTGGTCGAACGACGTGCCTGAGCCCGAAGGGTCCATGATTACAGGCTTGCCTGGCCGCGCCTGGAGCCAGTCATCGAGGTCGGAGACGATGTGCAGTAGGGCGGTTGGCAGGTCGCCGTAGTAGCCAGAATCGGCGACCGTGCGCCATTCCTCGACACGTTCGCCGAGCAGGGTCGTGAGCAGGATGGACTTGGTCCCGGTGAAGGAGTTCTTGTGGTCGCGGAGGAACTTCATGATCCGGATGACTTCGCGGAGGCGATGGCCGGCGGCCTTGTCCTGCTTCTTCATCCAATTCGTGAATCCCTCGGTGTCGGTGCGCTCCCACTTATTGTCGTCACGGTTGACGATCCACTGGGTGCCATCGGAGCGGACCACGAACGGCACAATATCGACGTGCATGGCGTTATCCGCGTAGTTGACGTAGACGCATCGACATTTGCGCCCATGAGGCATGTCCTTGTAGGGTGACTTCCTGTGCAGCACGTCGTATACTGCGTTGCCGTACTTTCTTAAGTCATCAGCCCACTCGGGGTCCTCCTCCATCTGGACCATGAAGTCACCGTCGAATGCTTTTCCGTTCTGCGGGTTAATGATGGTTTTCTGCGGCCAAGATCCCTGCGGGATCTTCTTCTTGAGAAGTGGTCCCAGGCTCGCGTCGGCCTTCAAGACACCATAGATGGTGTCGACCCGACCGCTGAGAGTCTCCAACTTGAACTTGGACAGGTTGACGGTGTTGTCGAGGAAGTTCTTGAAGTAGTCGGTATGCCTCATGACGCGCCTCCAGGTCGGGACTACGTGCAGGACTGTTGTCCCGGCAAGAGAATGGGCGTGTAGGAACTCGTGACGTGGTCGGCGAACCGATCGGTAAAGACAGGACTGAGAGCACGGCTCTGCCCGGCGACGAGCCCGGCTAGCGCCACTGGACGTGCGCGGTCGAGGGTGAAGACACTGCCGGGCACGTTAGCGTCGAAGCGGACAAAGTTGTCTTTACCTACCAGATGAATCGCCGTGCCCTGCGCGCCGCGGCTCGATGCCGTGATCATCAACGGAGCCGCGGGCTTGGCCCAGTTTGCCCATCCGCCGATGTCTAGACGCACAGGGTGGTTCGTCCGCTGGTCGATAGTGCCGACGTTCAGTATCCGAATGGCTTCAAGCGGCACGCCGAGCATGCTCAGCGCTTCTCCGATCGCTACCACCGACGGGTTGTTCGCCCACACGCTTCCGTCGATCAGACGGTGGTCGCCTACGTGGGCCGCCTCGAAGAATGTCGGGGCCGCCGTAGTGGCCATTGCGACGTCAACCATCGGGATCCGGCCATCGCGGCGCAAGCGTTCGTGGTGCGGCGTCTTGAAGATGTGCACCTCGCCTCGCTGTACGTCCCACGATGGGATGATGAGCCGCTTGTTGCTCTCACCAAGCAGGCGCGTCCCAAGCACTTCCGTAAGCACTTCGCGCAAAACCGCGCCGGAGTAGGCTGGCCGCACCGCACGCGGAAGGTAGCGCCACCACGTTCGGCGCGAACGCGGGAACACCCGCTCGGTGAGCGCGGTGTAGTGCTCGACGATCTCGGCAGGACGCAGACCGGCGCCGAGGCCGAGAGCCAGGATACCGCCAACTGACGTACCGGCGATTAGGTCGAAGTGGTCGGTGACATGCACGCCGA
Organism: Amycolatopsis sp. NBC_01307; assembly: GCF_035975215.1. Classification (NCBI taxonomy): domain Bacteria; kingdom Bacillati; phylum Actinomycetota; class Actinomycetes; order Pseudonocardiales; family Pseudonocardiaceae; genus Amycolatopsis; species Amycolatopsis sp. NBC_01307. The sequence continues at coordinate 4,938,195 of NZ_CP108403.1, forward strand.
GGTCCGCTTCGAGGCGCGCCAACACGTTAGCGGTGAAGAGTGCCTTAGCTCCGCCGCCGTCGAGTGAGAGTATCTGAAAGCGCTCATCACTCGACGAATTGGCCGGCGGGTCATGATCATGGCACGAGCCTGCCTTGCTGGTCATAGGTCCGCCTCCTTCCCGATGACCGTTGAGGGTACGCGCAGGGTCCGACAAAACGAGGCAGGCGTAGCGGCGGATGGATGGATGGATGGATGGATGGCCTATCGGTCTACGTAACCATTCGATGTCGGACAGTGACGACCTGCCTCCATGGTGCCAGGATGATGCCTTTAGAGGCGTCCGCTCTATCGCATGCAGTTGCGGCCCCGGCCAGCCTGACTCTCGTATCTCGTCAGCGATAGGGAGCAGCTCGCGCCGCCGCTGTCAGAGCGGCGGCGACAACCTTCGTGAAGGTCTACTCGAACTTAGATTGACGTAGTTCGTCGGCCAGCGTGGCGCCGCAGGAGGCAGGAGGCGCGAGCTCGCGCCTCCTGGCTGGCGGACTCGAATCCAAGAATACATGGATTGTGCAACCATGTGCGCCACAATGGATTTGTTACCAATCGACACGATCGAAATTCTCGATCTCGTATTAGCGGAGCTGACACGTTCACCCCAGAACAAAATTGAAACGCTGGCGAAATAACATGCTTTTGGTAGGCCAATCACGACACATATTGCAGGCAGCACTCCCCGGTACATCTATATAGTCCAGCGAGACGTAGATGAGATCTGATAGTTTTGGGTACGTCCAGGCTTAGCCCCTCGTCGTCTAATCTCATCCGCGGTAGCCCAGATTAAGTTGCCTTCACCTGAGGCATGCGTGGCCAAGCCGTCAAGCTCAACCGCCTGATCGATGGTTGGAACTAATTCGTACACGTCAGCAATTAGTAATTCGCGACTGTTCGCGAAGTTGCTAAATCCAATTTTCTCAACCCTTCGCTCTAAGAAGTCATTTGCGGTGTACAGAAACTTTTCTGGTGGCAAGTGAGGCTCGATTAACTCTTCATAGAGCTCCCTATTTGGGCCAATTTCGCGGTTTTTGCCACTCTCGAACCATTGAAAGAATCTGAGCAGATGCCGACCTTCCACCCTGATTCTCAGGTCATCCTTACTGGAGATATCAATTGGAATTAAATCATCGGTTTCCACTTTCCATGACCGGAAAATCGGCCTAGCCGAGTCGTGGAATTTATATACGCCACCAATAGGCTGAAACTGGTTCGGATAGCGCCCACCTCGCACAAGAAGATACTTACCGCCCCGTTCAATTCGGAAAAGGTATGAGACGGAGATGCGCACTTGCGTTCGATAGTAACGAACGCAAGCAACGACGATGCGCAAGTATTTCCAGTTCTGAATTACGGCGTCGATGATCGGTATTGCGCAGCCCGTTATGAATCCCGTCAGTAGCGCAACCATCACCTCTCCGCGAACGAAGAGCAGGGCCACAGAGGCGGCTAGTATCAGTACTACGTACGCAATCAGTCGGTACATTACACCTAGCTTCATTCATCGTCAGTTTCACTTGCGCTGAAGTCTGCTGAAACATTGAAAGGCTGGAAGTTGCCGTCTTCGATCATTCGCAGAGTCAATGCGTTCTCTTCGAAGTCAGACAAGGAGCGCCGAATCAATTTTCGCTCCTTTGCAACGTGCAGAAGCGTCAACGACAGAACCCTACGTTCATGCGGATTGTCTACCTCAAGAAGCAGTTCACATATAACGTCTCGAGCTCTTTCCGAATCCCAAAAAGCGAGACGTTGCGCAGTAAGTGCCATCAACGGCAAGGGCGGCCGAGATGATAACGTATCCGCGAACGCATTACACAGATGTACTGCGGCATCTCCCCTGGTGGGAAACATGGCGCCAAGGCGAGCTACGCTCCACGGGAAGTGAGCCCATTGGCCATCCTTGTACTCCAAATACCAATCCTGAAGCTCCTTCCACCATCCCAAATCTCGGAAGGCTCTCGCAAGATGATCTGCCCCGTGAGGCATCTTCTCAATCGAATTTATGAGCTTTTCGCGACGAGAATGAATTTTATGCTTTTTCATTCTCGATAAAGCGAACCGAATTGTTGTGCGATCCGCCTGCGCAGGGTCGTCGATTATCGTATCAAGTAACTCTTCGAGCGGGGCCTGATCGGACGGCTCCGCGTCGAGCGCGTCATCAATGGCGCTGTGCTGAATCTTCTTGACAGCTGCCACCAATTCCTGGCCACTTTTCACGCTAGTCTTACCTAAATTCAACTCAAGTCCAGCATTGCGTCCGACATTCTGAAGATCGACTTGAACTTTCCGCAATGCTGCTTCATCTGATCCGAAGACCCAAATGTCATCCATCCAACGTGCAACGCCTCCACTTCGAAACGGAAACTTCCGCAACCCGTGACCACGTGGCAGACTCTGATTATGATGACGAAGAGGATCATCTAGGCGCTGCAGGTACATGTTAGCCAGTACCGCCGAGGCCTTTGATCTCTGCATCAGACCCGATCGACCCGGCGTCTTGTCCAATGAAACGACGATATCAACAAGTCGCTCGAGAGCTGGGCCACTCGCGCCGTATTGATAGATGTCGCTCACAACGCCAGGAATCGGCATACTAGAAAAGCACGATGTCACATCCGTCTTCAAGCCGACTGAGTTTAGGTCTGCATAAGCTGCCAGGCTAACGCGGTATTGTGCCCACTCCGATCGGTTTGTCCTGTAATTCCTACCCTCCGGCGCAATTCGCGGCAGCCTCCAGCCGCACACCCATTGATCCAGGCCGCCAATCAAGCGCGCACTCTGAACATCCACTAGCGCTTGATAGCTAAGACGATCTAATGGATCCATAATCACGGCCGGACGAATGCCAAAATTTTCCTTCGGAACGTCCATGAGATAGACTTGACAAGTCCCCGAACTGTTCAGCCTACGAGTGAGGTCTTGCCATTTTTTGGCGCGAACAAATCTGTATTCGGGCCAGTTCCATGGATCTTGGTACCAGTCGTCGCGGCTGTCTTGTCTGACATTGGACAATGCTCGCGGAAAGTTCAATGTGTCACGCCAGTCAATCACAGTCACCCCCCATTGATCAACTAAGCATCTTCGATCTGGACGCACAGTATTGCAGATGATCAGCAGTCGGTCGTGGCCAACTCGGCCAGCATGGCTCAAGGATCTTCGTCAGACAGTGCAGCTCGACCAGCGGAGGGCACGGCCTACCAGCCCGATCGAGGAGATCGGCGCTTCAAAGGTTCAGCGGCTGATCGTCGTCGCTGGCCTGGGAAACGGATCCATCCATCGTCAACTTCTTAGACCACGGCAACATCCGCTGGGCCCGGGACTTCACCGAACAAGAAGTCGCGTGGAACCGTCTCCGCGACCGCGCCCTCCTCGAGAGGGCGGCACTCCGATGATAAGTTGGTGCCCAGCGCGCCGGCCGTCGAGCCGAGCCCGGACACGGTTGCCCACGAGCCGGAAGCTCCGCGTGATGGTGCACAGAGAAGTACATCGCTACGCCTCCCTGGTACGGATGCCTCCGTCGAGAAGTAAGCCCACGAGCGCGCCTTGACGAGTGCGCCACGGTCCGCCGGGGACTGTCATCGTCGTTGTAGCCGTCCGCGCTTCCCAGCGTCGGTGCTGGTCACGAGCGAGTTAACCAAGCATGATCGAGTCTCCAGCCAGTACGCGGTAGGTGCCTGAGAACTCGAAATCCTCGCCTTGCTCAACCCGGACCGTGTCGACATCGATCACGTCTTCGCGTGTCACCGGTCGCGCTTCGGTTGCTGCCGATTCTGCGGCACGCGCGGACGCACGCTCGACCTCAGCGTGAGGTGCGGCGGCAGCCTCAGTCGCATGACTGGCGTTGGCTAGCTCGGCAAAGGCAGCAAGTTCGGCGAGCGCGGCGCGGGGATCATCACCAGCAGTCGCGGCCCGGCGCGCGGCGGCGACGGCGCGTCCAGCTCGGCCGAGTAGGCCTAGCAGGTCGGCGCGGGCGGGATCGGCGGCGAGCCGGGCGCGGCGGGCGCGTTGGCGGCATGCAGGGCCGTGGTACATCGCTGGACGCCCCCGTCCACCTGGACTGGGCAACGTCTTGCCACAACCCGCACAGACCGGCCCGGCCATCTGAACCTCCGCCTTTGTGACTCTTTTCGTGACGAATGCGCGTGTAGCTTACCGCCATGTCACGTAAATTGTCGCGGAAATTGGCTGTCACAACTCGTCTCGCGAGCCGTCACGCCGTCACACTGGCGGTGACAGGCCAAAACGCCACTCTACCTGGGGAGATACTGCTTGTGACGGCTGTGACAGGCTCCGCGCGAGACCCGTCACAGCCGTCATGATCTGCCCATGCTGAGGCAACTTCGAGTCGCCAGCGGACACCCGTCACAGGGAGTCGGATGGGCGGAGCACGGGACGCTGCATGGCGACGAGTTCTGCGGCCGTGCGCGCGACCGACTGGAGCGCGGTCACGTGCTCGGTCAGCCGGTCGAACCCGAGTGTGGTGAGGCGGAGCTTCATACGACGTCCTTCGTTCTGGGTCTCCACGTACGCGTCCGCGCGCAGACTCTCGACGTGCTGCGCGAAGCTCCGCTCACCAAGGCGCAACGCGCCCCGAACGGCGACGTCCTCGCACCAGCGCATGTCTGCCAGCAGGCAAGCGACGAACAGCCGCACCGGCAGAAGCAGAAGCGGGTCAAGCTCCCGTTGGAAGGCAGGCACGCTAGGCGGTTCGTCGGGCGTCATCGCTTCCCTGCCGGCAGTTCGGTGGCACCAGGTCCGGGCGAACGGCGGAGGCAGGTCACGCAGGGCATCCCGACCGGGCGGTCCAACAATTCGAGTTCGTCGGGGCCGAACGTCTCGCCGCAGTACGCGGTCAGGCGCTCCGGCGCGGTCTCCTCCGGCGACAGCGGGAAGACGTGCACGACGCGGCGGGTTTCGCCCACTGTGCCGGGCAGCGGGCGGGCGATGATCAGGCGGGGGGTCATCGGGCGCCTCGCCGGGCGTGGTGATCGGCGGGAACGGGCGCGGTCGGGGCGCCGCCCGTTCCCGCCGACGTGGTGGTCCGGCCGCCCTGCTCGGGAATGAGCCGCACGCGTTGAGGCGGGCGCGGTGGCGGGACGGCCGGGGTCTGGAGGCGGCCGACGAGGCGACGCCATCGGGACGGCTCCCGATGGCGCGCAGGCGTGGGATCGGCTGGGCGGTTGTGGAGGCGGATCAGCGCGAAGCAAGCAACGCACGGACGACCAGGTGGGACCAGGCACGAGTCGATGAAGACTTCGTGTCCGCAGAGCGCGCGGTAGCGACCCTCGTGGAGGGCGACGCCGTGTGCGAACGCCTCGTCCGTGACGGCGTGGTCCAGGTCGTCGGCGACGCAGCGGTACCAGGTCACGTAGAGACGCGGCGGTCGTGAGCCATGCTCGCCGCTCGTCACGGTCGCCCCTTCGGTTGTCGGATGTGTTGAAATCATCCAATCCGGAGCACCCGGCACAGCCCAGAGCGCAAACGTCGGGGTTTCGTGGCACAGATGTGGCAGTCGGCGCGTTTACCTGCTGATATGCCTGCTAGGCTGCGATCATCGTCAACCATAGCGAGGTGTTCGGGTGGTCAGCGTTCGTCGGCGCGAGGAGCTTGTTTCAGCTCGCAAGGCGGCCGGGCTGACTCAAGAGCAGCTCGCCGAAGTGATGCGCGTCGACCGATCAACGGTCATCAGGTGGGAGGCCGGCGACTACGCGCCACAGCCGTACCAGTGGCCGAAGCTCGCCAGGGTGCTCGGCCGCTCCGCCGACGAGCTGCGCGAGTTGATCGGCGTGCGTCCGGCCGCCGGTACGTCTCTCGGATCGGCGCTTGAGCCCGCGTTCAGCTGGTTAGATCGGCAGGTCGGCTGGAGCCCGGGGACGACGCGCGAGCGAGTGGAAGCACGGGTACCAGCAGGTCGGCGCGTCCGGAGCCCGATCGGTCGAAGCCACCTCGCTGACGCCTTGGCGAGCTACTACGGTGATCCGCCTGCCGGACATTCGATGTACCAGGTTCGCGGCGGCGGAGCCGAGGTACCGACCAGCATCCTGACCCGTCCAGAGTGGACGGAGCTGGCGTGCCCTCTGACGTTTCAGACCGACCGGCTCACGTTGCTGTCAGACGTCGCGCGGCCGCGCCGCGGCATCGAAGAGAACGCAGCAGTCCGGCGGCTCGCGGAAGCTGCGGCGGATGATGTGCGGATAGCAGACGTTCCGATCTACCGGCTGTCAGCAATCGAGCCTCAGCGGGACGCCATCGTGGGCGAGGTCGGGTTGGCCCCCTTCGTCGAGTACGCCTTGAGCGTGGATCTGCTTGAGCGCGAGTTGACCGACAGCTTGGAGGCCGGAAAGCAATTGCGGCCGGGGGATGCACCGTTGCGGGACAAGTACTTGCCCGACTTCGCGGCGGTGCTCGGTCTGGACGGGCGCCTGTGCGCGGGCGGGGTACTCGCGTTGACCGCGATCGCGCGACCAGCCGACCCGCATCGCGGCGGACCGGACTACTTGCTGCTCGTCCAGGAGCGATCGGGGCGGGTGCTGAACGCGGTCGGCCGGTTGGCGGTCATCCCCAAGGCGTTCCACCGGCCGTTGGCGGACCATCGGGCGGACGCCCGGATCGGCGCGACGCTGCGACGCGAGCTGGAAAAGGAGCTGTTCAGACGCACCGACGTCGACAACACGGCGGGAGCGCAGCGCGCGGCCGACCCGATGCACCCGAGCAGGTTGTCGGCGCCGATGCGCTGGCTTGCCGAGCCGGAGCGGATGCGGTTGGAGTGCACCGGGTTCGGGTTCAACCTGGTCAGCGGGAACTACGAGTTCGCCAGCCTGGTCGTGATCGAGGATGAAGAGTTCTGGCCGCGGTTCGGCGGCGACGTCGAAGCGAACTGGGAGGCTGCCGGGCTGCGGCAATACTCGACACTCGATGGCGACTTGATCACCGAACTGATCAGCGACGAAACCTGGAGCAACGAAGGACTGTTCGCGTTCCTCCAGGGCTTGCGTCGTCTCGCCGAGATCGACGGCGATCGAGTGCGGATTCCAGCAGTCGAATTAGGTGGCTGAGGGCCAACGGACGGTCAGGACGACCGAATCCGCCAGCGCTTCCCAAGAATGGTCGATTCCCGGACCCCACATCACGTAGTCACCTGGGCGGGTCATCGTCTTACTGCCGCCGGTAACCTCCACGTGAAACTCACCGGAGACGAGCATCACCAACGTGGTCCGCTGGTCGTCAGACGTCCACTCGGGACGCTTGTCACCTGCAGGATGGTTGGCCCACTTGACTTCTACGTCCTTCGAGGCGCGGACACCCTGCGACGGGTCGATGAAATGGCCGACCAGCCAGCCGCGGGTGTCGGCCGCGTCCTCGTTGGCGTTGCCGGCGGTCCAACCGTCGCTCACTGGCTGATCTCCCATTCAATCTCGGGCAGTTTCACACGCTCTCCGCCGATTTCAGCAAGGCGTCGGAGTCCTTGCGTCATGGCGAACAATCCTTCGTTGCTCCACGCTACATCACCCAACAACTCGGTGACGAGTTCCGCGTCGGTAGTCGAATACTGACGAAGAGTCGCGGATTCCCAGTTCGCTTCGACCACTCCCCCGTAGCGCGCCCAGAATTCTTCGTCGTCGACGACGATCAGGCTGGCGAACTCGTAGTTCCCGCTGACCAGGTTCAGGCCGAACCCGGTGCACTCCATCCGCAGTCGGCCGGGCTGTGCCATGAGCCAGCCCATCGGCTCGCTGAGCCTGGTCGGGTGCAGCGGGTCAGCCGAGAGGATGTCGCCCAGCGTGTTGTCGATGTCCGGGCGGCCGAACAGCTCTTCTTCCATCTCGCGGCGGAGCGTGATGCCGACCTGCGCGTCTCGACGAACGTCGGTGAGCGGCTGGTGAAAGCCCTTCGGGATCACCGCGAGCCGGCGCGCGGCGTTGAGCACGTGGCCGGATCGCTCTTGGACCAGCAGGAGGTAGTCCGCTTCGCCACGGTACGGATCGGCGGGCCGGGCGATCGCCGTCAGTGCGAGCACGCCGCCCGCACACAGGCGCTCGCCGACGTCGAGCACCGATCGGAGATCCGGCAGGTAGCGATCTCGAAGAGGCATGGTGGTCGAGCCAGTGGCCACGGCGTCGACCAGTTCGCCTTCGAGCAGGTCGACCGTCAGCGCGTAGTGCACGAACTGGGACATGCCGAACGTGCCGCCGAGCTGGTGTTCACGGATGTCCGTGCTCAGCAGCCGGTAGATCGGGCTGTCTGTCAGCCGGGTGTTCATGGATAGGGTCTCGGCGAGCCGCTGAACGGCGCGGCCGGCGGCGTGGTCGTCCAACTCCAGGTCGGCTTCCGGCTGTGCGCTCGGAACCCGGAGCCGGTCATACGGCGGGCGCAGTTCGCAGTCCAGGTCCAGCCAGTCTGCGCAGGTCAGGACGCTGGTGTTCATGGTCAGATCGCCGCACCGCGCAGAGTACAGGCCGTGGTCGTCAAGCCGACTGCCGTAGTAGGTGGCCAGAGCGGCCGCTACGTCGCGCTGGCTGACCCACCCCCGCCGGGTGCCGCGGTCGTGGAGGTCTTGGACGTCGACGCTCGCGACTCGCTCGGCGACGGCGCGGCGTGCGGTGCCGGGCGTCCAGTGGGCGTGCCGGTCGAGCCATTCGAGTGCCGCGCCGATGTGCGGGTCGGCGGCGAGCCGCCGGTCGGCTTCCGTCGTGTCCGGCGTCGTCTCGGCGGCCGGACCTTCGCCGATCAGCTCGACGAAGCGGGCACGCTCGGCGTCCGACGCCCGTTCATGCGCGGTGTCCAGGACCTGTTGCATCTCCGACTGTGGCCGCAGGTCCGGCTTCTTGTGCCAGGACGCGACCGTGCGCGCGCTGATTCCGAGGTGCTCGGCAAATCGCTCTTGGCTGAGCCGCAATGCCGACTGCAACGCGACCGCTGCGCGCCCCGTCCATCCCCCGGCCGGACTCATTGCTCTCCCAAATGTCGGCGATCTGCAGTGTTTGTGCAGTGGTGCTGCGGTGCTTGTACATGGGTTACGACGCCGTTCCGGCCTTGAATTAGAGGCATGGAAAACACCTCGCTCACCAAGTCGCTAACGCTTCGGCCGGACGTGCTCAACGACCGTCGCAAGGCTCGATTGGACGTCCTCCAGGCGGTCGGTGATCTCGGCCAGGCGCTGTTCGAGGGCGTCCAGCCGGGACCAAAGCTCGTGACCGTCGTCGGCCGGCTCGTCCGGATGCGGCGGTGTGCGGTTTTGCAGCACTGCCAGCAGATGTTGCGGGTGCCAGCCCAGGGTCGTGGACAGTGCTTCGAGCGTGCGCGCGCTCCGGCGGCGCTCCACCGTGTGGTGCTGGAGCTCGCGCACGATCGCCTGCGACACGTGCGACCGCTCGGCCAGCTCGCGTTGTCGCCAGCCGAGTTCGTTCACGCGCATGTTGATCGCCTTGGCGACTGCCGCCCAGTCCTCCGACACGTATTCCTCCGCGCTCCGCCTCAGCGCCGAGATTAGCGGTTCTTCAAGCCTTCACCACGTCGCCTAGCACTTCGTCGGCGGCGCGTCGGACAAACGCGCCCGTCAAAGAGCTGAAATCAACAACATAGTCTTGAAATCATCAGATTGGTCTTTCTCATGAACTCGCAAATCACCTTTCACACCATTCGAGAAGCGGCCTGGCTGCTCGGCGTGTCCCGCGCTGCGGTGAGCCGAGCGATCCGGACCCGCGAGGTGCGCGCCACCCGCTGCCGTTCCGGGCTCCGCGTGTCGTCGACCGAGCTGGCCCGACTGCTCGGCTCGCGTCAGGCCGGAGGTGCCGCATGAGCACCGACGACCTGCGCCTGATCGGGATCGCGTGGCGGCTGGACCGGCTGCGCTGGGTGCCGACCGATGTCCTGACCGACGTCGTGACCAGCGAGGGAGTCTGCATGTGGCCCCCGCCGAACGACGGACCACCCGACGCGAGGAGCGACGCCGAGTTGGCTGAGCGGCTGTGCGGCGGGTGCCCCGTCCGGGACGAATGCCTGGAGCTGGAGTTACGGACGGCCAGCGTCGACACGGTCGGCGTCTGGGGCGGGATGACCGACGACGACCGGCGCGCGCTGCACCCGCTCTGGCTGCGGCGTGGCGAGCGGACCGATCGGGGTGCACGATGAACGGACTCACCGTGACGCCCACGCAGATCCTCGCCGGTGTCGGCGTGCTGCTCGTGCTGTTCTGGGTCTGGCGGGCTGGTTCCCGCCGGGCGAAGGCCGCCGCCGAAGCCGCTCGGAGCGGCGCACGGCTCGTGTCGCTGGTCGGGCGGGTGCTGTTCAACGCCGGGTTGATCGTGGCCGTCCAGTGGGTGGTGATCGCTCACCCGGGTAGCCCGTGGCTGCTGTTCGCCGTGCTCGGGCTGCCGGCGCTGTTCGCGTCCTACGCGCTGACCCGCGCCATGACCGTGACCACGGTCGACACCCCGAAGCGGGGTGGTCGGCGATGAACCGGGCACAACGACTCGCGCAGGATGCGGCCGAAGCAGCGGAGGTGCGCGCGTACCAGACCGATCCGGACGTCGTCGCGCTGCGGATTGAGCGTGTTCGGCGGCAGGTCGACTGGATGTGCTGGTCCGGGATCGTGCTCGGGCTCGCGTTCACGATGACCAACGTCCAGGGCTTCGCGTCGGCCGGGACGCGGCCGGGTTCGTTGCCGTGGCTGGCCGCGTGGGTGCTGGACCCGACCGTCTCTCTCGTTCTGTTGGCGATCCTGCGGGCCGAGCAGGTCACCGCGCGGTACCAGGTCCGGACCGGCGTCTGGGTGCGGCGGGCGAAGTGGTTCACACTTGCGGCCACCTACGTCATGAACACCTGGACGTCGTTCGCGGCTGGGGAGGCTGCGGCGATCGTGCTTCACTCTGTGCCGCCGCTGGTCGTGTTCGTCGCTGTCGAAGCGATCACCGACCTGCGGGACAAGCTCACCGACGCCGTCCTGGTGGCGGCTGAACGGCAAGCCGTTCAGCCGGAGCCGGCGAAAGCTGGTCGGCGCGTGCTGTTTGCCGACTACCTTGCGATCGCTCGGGAGAGCTGGACGCCGGACGTCGAGATCACGCCAGCGTGGGTGCGGCGGGCTACCGGCTGCTCACGCGGTTTGTCGCCCCGGGTGGCGCGGGCGCTGCGGTCGGAGGTCGGCAATGGCTGACTCGCTGCCGGTCAAGGCCGACCCCGTGCTGGACGGCGAACTGGTCGACGACACGTTGCCGCAACCACGTCGGCGAGAGCCGAAGACGAACCGCTTTGTGTTGTGGTGGCGGCACTCGCCGCGTGTCCCGTTGTGGCTAAAGAGCAAGCCGCAGGCTGTCCAAGCAGGCAAAGACGCTCTTGTTGGGCTGGTGAAGTCACCGTGGCGGTACGTCGGCGCGGTCGTTCGCGGCCTGGTCGTCGGGGTGCGGTGGTGGCGCGGGTGGGTCACCGTCCGGGACTACCGGACGGCGGCCGAAGAATCAGAGAAGCTGGCCGACAAGTTCACGGAGATTCGGGCGCTCACGCTGTTCCGCTGGAAGGTGACCGGTGCCGTCCTGGTCGTTACGGCCGTCGCGGTGGCTGTCGTCGACCTCGTGTATGGCACCGATCCTCTGTGGATCGGAGGTGCGGCCGCTTCCCTAGCGCTCGCAGTCCTCGGGCGCAGGAAGGACGGCAGTCCTGGACGCAAACCGGCGCTAGCCGGGCCGCGCACTCTCACGTGGACGATGGACCCGCAGGTGCTGGTGGATGCGTTTCGGGACGCGAAGCTGATCGGCAAGGACGAGGTGTTGCGGCTGGTCGAGCGCGCGACGCGTGTCGGCGACGGTTGGGCGGTCACCGTCGACCTTCCGGCCACCCGCAAGGCGGCTGACGTGGTGAAGAACCGGGATGCACTCGCGTCGGCGCTCGCCGTCGATGAGGTCCAGCTGATCGTCGAACGGGTCCGCGGCAACGGCGGGCACGCCGGGCGGGTGTCGATGTGGGTGGCTGATGAGGACCCGTACGCCTCACCGCCGTTGCGGACGCCGCTGCTCGGCGTGGCGCAGTGGGACGCGTGGCGGCCGATCCCGTTTGGCCGGGATGCGCGGGACCGGCGGATTGACCTGCCGCTGGTGTGGACGTCCCTGCTGGTCGGCGCCATTCCCCGGCAGGGCAAGACGTTTGCCGCGCGGCTCGCGGCGGCCGGGCTCATCTTGGACGCGTGGGTGCGGCTGTATGTGGCGGACTTCAAAGCCGGGAAAGACTGGGACGCGGCCGGCCTGGTGGCACACCGGTTCATGTCCGGCGACGAACCCGAACACGTTCTGGCGCTCGTGGACTGGCTGATTGAGCTGGTCGGCGAGGTTCAGACGCGGTTCCGGCGGATGCGCGACCTGGACGACCTCACGTGTCCGGAATCGAAGGTCACGCCGGAGATGTCTCGCGACAAGGCACTGAACATGCCCATCACGGCCATCTTCATTGATGAGGTCCAGGTTCCGTTGGAGAACCGTACGCCCGTTGACGTGCAAGGAAAGAAGCTCACCGCGGGCGAGTACGTCGGCGAGCTGCTGACGTGGCTCGCGAAGAAGGGACCGGCCGCCGGGATCGTGCTCGTGCTGGCGACACAGCGGCCGGACTCGAAGACGATCCCGTCCGGTCTGCGGGCAGTACTCGGGTCGCGGTTCGCGCTGCGGGTGATGGACTGGCGCGACTCGAACATCGTGCTTGGCGAGCAGATGAACACGCGCGGATTCGACTCGTCCCGACTGCTCCCCTCTCACAAGGGCGTCGGCATCCTGCGGCCGGACGGCGACACGTCAGCCGGCGCCGATGTGCTGGCAATGACGGTCCGGACGTACTACATGCCGAACGAGGACTGGCGGACCATCTGCGAGCAGGGACGAACGCTGCGCGAAGCGGCTGGGACGCTCACCGGGCACGCGGCCGGACAGGACACCATGCCGGTGCTCGACCACGCAGCCGCGGTCAAGGCAATCGGCGCAGGTCACGCGGTTGACGCGGTTCAGTCACCTGGTGAACTGCCCGAGGTGCTCGCGTCGCTCGTCGAGTACCTGGGCGATGACCTGAGCCCGGACGGCAGGGACTTCGTCCCAACGGCCGAGCTGCTGAGCGCTCTGGAGATCGACGGGAAGACGTTCGCGCAGCAGATGACCGACGCGGGATGCCGACCGACGCGAGACCGCGTGACCAGCGAAGACGGCGAGACACGGCAGGTACGCGGGTATCTCACGGCTGAAATCAGGAGCGCTATCGACCGCGCGACCACTGGCGCCGAGGCGGCAGACGAGGACGATCAGCGATGAGCACCGCTCGTTCCGAAGATCCGCCGATCCGGGTTATCCTACCTGCGGGATTGCCCGAGCTGACGCCCGCTGTCGCACGTGCGCTACTGGCCGTTCTGATCGAGGTTACTGAGGTGCCGGTGCTGGACGTTCCGGCGGAGGAGGTGAACCGTGGCAGCTGAAATCATCAGCGACCCGTGGTCGACCCTGGACGACATCCTGGGTCTGGAGATCGCCGACGTGGTGGACGACGGGATCGGCGCAATGGCGGCCTACGGGCGGTGCTCGACCGAGGACAACCAGGACCCGGAGACGTCGCGTGGTTGGCAGTTCGGGAACGCGCGGAAGTTCGTCGAGCCGCTCGGCGGGCAGATCGTGTCGGAGTTCTTCGACATCGGCCAGTCGCGCTCCGTCCCATGGGAACGAAGGACAGAGGGCGCACGGTTACTCGCAGCACTGAAGGACCCGCGACGCGGATGGGACGCGATCGTGGTCGGCGAGGGCACCCGCTGTTGGTTCGGCAACCAGTTCTCGCTTATCGCGCCGAAGTTCGCCGCGTACGGCGTGGATCTGTGGGTGCCGGAGCTGGGCGGCAAGTACGACGCGCGGAACCCGTCTCACAAGATGCTGATGAGCGTGCTCGGCGGGATGAGCGAGTCGGAGCGCCAGCACGTTCAGGCGCGCGTCCGGGCGGCGATGGACGCGCAGGTGATCAACGAAGGACGACACCAAGGCGGCCGGGCGCCGTACGGGTACATCGTTGTCGACAGTGGTCCTCACCCGAATCCGCGGAAGGCCGCCGAAGGGTTCAAGTTGCGCGCGTTGGCGCTCGACGAGACGACGGCGGAGGTGGTGCGCCGGATCTTCGCCGAGTACCTCGACGGCAACGGTGACCGAGCGATCGCCAACCTGCTCAATCGGGACGGCATCCCTTGTCCCTCCGCGCATCGGCGGGACCAGAACCGACACCGACTTGCCGATGGCTGGCAAGGCAGCTCGGTCCGAGCAATCTTGGACAACCCGCGATACACCGGCTACGCGATCTTCGGGCGCTGGACGAAACACGAAACGTTGCTTGACCCGGAGGACGTTGCCGCGGGCCACGTGGTGCGGTTCAAGCGCGCTGCTCCCGACCGGATCGTACGGTCGCGCGTGCAGGCACATCCGGCGATCGTGTCCGTGGAAACGTTCACGCAGGCTCAACTACTGCGCCGGTCGAAGTCAGCGGGCGGATTGAAGACGGCGCGCAAGGCCGAACGGGGCGCCCGAAAGACCGCGCGGTCGTATCTGCTGCGCGGTCTGCTCCGATGCGGAGTTTGCGGCCGGAAGATGCAAGGCGCCACGATCAGGAAGGGCGCCTACTACCGATGTACCTCACGGACCATGGCGCCCGGCTCACCGAAGCTGGCGGACCACCCGAAGACGGTCAATCTGCGCGAGGGCATGGTCGTCGAGGCACTCAACGGATGGATTCATGAGCTATTCCACCCGGACAACCGCGACCGAACGGCGGCCGCGCTGCTCGGATCGGACGGCAGTCAGGCCAACGGTGGTCCGCTCGAAGCGGCGCGAAACCGGCTGGCAGACGCGGAAGCGAGGCTCCAGCGGTATCAGGCCGCGATCGCGGCCGGCGTCGAGCCCGAAGCACTCGTCGACCCAATGAACCAGGCACAGGCTGAACGAGCCGCCGCGAAAGCGCAGTTAGAGAGCGTCCCGGCCGACTCGACAGTGAGCCGCGCCGAGATCTACGCGAGGATCGATGCACTCGGCGACGTCTGCGGGACACTGGCCGACGCGACAACGGCGGGCATGAGCCGCCTGTACCGCGCCCTGAACCTGGAGCTACGCTACGAACCAAAAGAGCTGGCCGTCTATGCGACGACCAGCCCGGGTGTAGATAGTGCGTGTGTCCGAGGGGGGACTTGAACCCCCACGCCCGTTAAGGGCACTAGCACCTCAAGCTAGCGCGTCTGCCATTCCGCCACTCGGACCTGCTGGAGAAAAGAGTACCCGGCCGCCTTGTGGGGGCGTTCAGGGGGGTCTGGATCGGCACGGTGTCGGGGGTTGGGATGATCATGCGTTTTGGCTCGCCACTGTATCGATCCAGTCCTCTTGGCCTGCTCGACTTCGGGCGAACTCACGTAGGGGCTCCTGGTAGCGGTAGGCGTCTGGGCCTGCCGGGTCCAGTAGGTGGGCGTCCACCAGGGACTCCAGGATCGCCGCTGCTGCCGGTAGCTCGAGGTTCAGAGTCTCGGCGGCGGCGGAGAGTGGGACTACCGGCATTGAGAGGTGCGACAGCACCCGGAATGCTCGGGACTGGGCCGGGGTCAGCTGGGCCATTGCCGACTCGTAGGGCTTCTCTATCGCTCCGCACTCCGGGGGTGTCACCGGGGAGTCTGGCGACGGGCGGCCCAGGCGGCTGAGTGCCTGGGGCATCGTCCACTCCGGGCGGGATGACACTCGGGCTCCCACCGCCTGCAGGACCTGGGGTAGGCCCGCTGTTCGGGCGACCAGTTCTTCGGTCGCGGCGCGGTCGTGGTCGGTTCGGGGGCCTATCAAGCGGCTCAGCAACTGCAGCGATGCCGTGGGGTCCAGGCCTCGTAGTTTCTGCCAGTGGGCGTGGGGCAGGCCGTACAGGCGCTGGCGGGCCGTGATCATCACCGCCGGGCCTCCGGTGCCTGGGAGCAGGGGGCGGATCTGCTCCGCTGCCTGGGCGTCGTCCAAGACGATGAGTACGCGGCGGCCTGTGGTGCGGGTGCGCCACAATGCCGCTCGCTCGCTTGACGACGGTGGCAGGTCCGTGACGCCGATACCTCGCAGCAGCTCGGACAGCGGGTCCGGCGAGACCGACAGGTCCGTGAACAGCTGGCCGTCGGGGAAGGACGTTGTGATCTTGTGGCCCAGCTGGATCGCCAGGGTGGTCTTGCCGATTCCGGCCAGGCCTTCGACGCCCACTACCGGGACGCCTGGGTTGGTTGTCCGCAGGGTGTCGGCCAGCGCGGTCAGCATGTCCTCTCGGCCTACGAACTCCGGGAGCTGCGGAGGTAGTTGCGTGGGGCGGGTGATGGTGGCGGCCAAAGTGGGGTCCGAGGACAGGATTTTGCGCTGCATTTCGCGTAGTTCCGGGCCTGGGTAGAGGCCCAGCTCGTCCTCCAGCCGGCGCTGGATGTGGGCGAAGACGTCCAAGGCCTCGGCTTGCCTGCCGGAGCGGTAGAGGGCCAGCATCTGCAGCTCGCGGGGGCGTTCTCGCAGGGGTTGCTCGGTGATCAGCTCGGTCAGGGCGCCGATGGCACCTGTGTGGTGGCCCGCCTCGATGTCGGCTGCCGCTAGGTCTTCGATCGCCTTCAAGCGCAGCTGCTCCAGGCGGACGCGTTCCGCCTCGAAGCCGTTGACGCCTGACAGTGGGGCGCCGTGCCAGAGGTCTAGTGCGGCGCGGAGGGAAGGCGCGTCGCCGGTGGTCAGCAGGTGCTGGAACTCCGTCAGGTCCAACGTCGGCGCGATGATCGCGTAGCCGCCGCCGATCGACTTGATCGGGGTGTCCGGCTCCAGGGCGTGGCGCAGGCGGGAGATGTACGAACGGACCATGCCGGTCGCCGCCCTCGGTTCCGCGCCGCCCCAGAGCGCCTCTACCAGCTGGGCGGGTGAGAGCGACGTGCCGCCCTGCAGGAGCAGGACCGCCAGCGCCGCCCGTTGCTGGGGCGGGCCCAGCTCCAGCTCGACGTCGCCACGCCACGCCCGTACCGGGCCCAGCACCTCGAACCGCACTGATTCGGTCACGCTCAGCGCAACCGCGGGCGGCGGGTCGCTATTCCACCGCGGCGAGCGACCGGTGCGTCGGCGCGTCCGGGACGTGCGCCGGCCGTCCTCGCGCGAACTCCTTGCGCAGCACCGGGACGACCTCCGCGCCCAGCAGGTCGATCTGCTCCAGCGCCGTCTCGTGCGGCAGGCCCATGCCGTCGACGTTGAACAGCTGGCGCTGGTAGTCGCCGAAGTCCTCGCGGAAGCGCATGGTCCGGTCGATCACCTGCTCCGGGCTGCCCACGACCAGGGGCGTCTGGTCCATCGTCTCCTCGAGCGAGGGGCCGTGGCCGTAGATCGGCGAGTGGTCGAAGTACGGGCGGAACTCGGCGATCGCGTCCTGGGAGCGGCGTCGGATGAACGTCTGGCCGCCGAGGCCGACGATCGCCGTGTCCGCGGGGCCGTGGCCGTGGTGCTCGAAGCGCTCGCGGTAGAGCGCGATCATCCGCCGGGTGTGCTCGACCGGCCAGAAGATGTTGTTGTGGAAGAACCCGTCGCCGTAGAAGGCCCGCCTGCTCCGCGATCTGGGGGCTGCGGATCGACCCGTGCCAGACGAACGGCGGGACGCCGTCCAGCGGACGTGGGGTCGAGGTGAAGCCCTGCAGCGGAGACCGGAACTTGCCGGACCAGTCCACGGCTTCTTCGCGCCACAGCCGCCGCAGCAGCGCGTAGTTCTCCACGGCCAGCGCGATGCCGTCGCGGATGTCCTTGCCGAACCACGGGTACACCGGGCCGGTGTTGCCGCGCCCGAGCATGAGGTCGAGCCGGCCGTCCGCGAGGTGCTGCAGCATCGCGTAGTCCTCGGCGATCTTCACCGGGTCGTTCGTGGTGATCAGCGTCGTGGACGTCGACAGCACGATCCGGCTGGTGCGCGCCGCGACGAACCCCAGCAGCGTGGTCGGCGACGACGGCACGAACGGCGGGTTGTGGTGCTCCCCCGTCGCGTAGACGTCGAGGCCGGCCTCCTCGGCGCGGACGGCCGTCTCGACCATCCGCTTGATCCGCTCGTGCTCGGTCGGGGCGCGGCCGGTTGCGGGGTCGGCGGCGATGTCGCCGACCCCGAAGATGCCGAAGTGCATCCCGAAAGGCATCACAGCCCCTTGAACGCGTCGCGGTGGGCGGCGAGCCAGGTGCCGAAGTCCTGCAGCCGCGGGTTCAGCTCGCGCACGGCGCCGGGGTCGCGCGCGCCGGCGAAGACGCTCTCGTACTCGGCGTAGTAGAAGAACATGTTGGCCAGGTCGTCGGCGCCCGGGAACCCCTGGGCGCGCACGGCTTCGACGCTGACCGGCCGGTAGGCGACGTCCTCGCCGAGCTCCTTGGCGAACGCCGCCGCGTACTGCTCGCCGGTCAGGTTCTCGCCGGAGATGCTGATCGTGCGGCCGACGAGCTCGGGGCCGCGTTCGAAGACGCCGAACGCCGTCCGGCCGATGTCCTCGGCCGCGATCGCGGGCAGCGTGCGGTCGCCCATCGGCAGGTGCAGGGCGAGGACGCCGTCGTCGTCGCGGACCGGGCGGAAGAAGTCGAGGAAGGACTCGAAGTAGAACGTCGTGGACAGGAACGTCGTCGGCACGCCCGCTTCGACGAAGAACGCGTCGGCCTCGGCCTTGCCGTCGAAGTGCGGGACCTTGTAGCGCTCGTTCAGCGTCGGGACGCGGTCGTCGTCGAGGCGCAGGTGCAGCCGGGTGTCGGGCAGCGTCGACCAGATGACGTGCTGCAGGCCCGCGGACTTGGCGGCCGCGGCCATCGCGCGGGCCTGCTTCTGCTCGCGCTCGACGTCGTTGTACTCCCAGAACGCGCTGACGAAGTAGGCGCCGTACGCGCCCCGCAGCGCCGTCGTCAGGCTCGCTTCGTCGTCGAGGTCCGCGACCACGACCTCGGCGCCACGCGCGGCGAGCGCCTGTGCGGCGTCGGAGCCGGGGCGGCGGGTGATCGCGCGGAGGGCGAAACGGCCGGCGGGGTCGTCGAGGATGGCGCGGGCGACGCCGCCGCCCTGCTGGCCGGTGGCGCCGACGACGGCGATGATCTTCTGCTCGGTCATGGTTCTCCCCGGTTTCGGTGACCGGGACATCCGGTCGTGAACCCAGGTAACCGCGGCGATGTTGGCGGCTTGTGCACGCGGCATGCACGCGGTTTACAAGACCTGCGCGGATTCCTAGGATTCGCCGGGCACGAGACGGGAGGTGCTGGATGGCGCGCCGCGCCGAGCGGGACGACGACGAGATCTCCGTCGCCGAGCTCTTGAAGGAGACCGGCGCCACGGCGCGGCCCTTGACCGGCGGTTCCCTGCCGCCGCGGGCGCCGCTGCCCGACGGGTTGTCGCCCGCGGAGCACGTGGACCGGATCGAGCAGCGGGCCCGGGAAGCCGCCGCCGCGCAGCAGCGGGCCGGGGCGCGGATCCGGTGGGTCAGCGCGATCTGCGGGCTGGTCGCCGTCGTCGGCAGTCTCGTCGTGATCGCCGTGACCACCAGCTCGCCCGGCCGGGAGGCGTCGCCCCCGCAGGTGCCGCTGCTGCCCGCGACCACCCCGAAGCCGGCCACGAGCACGCCACCACCGCCGAGCCCGACGCCGATCCCGACCGTCATGGTGGGCCGGCAGACCGCGCCGTCGAGCTCGGCATCGGCCCCGCCGCCACCGCCGTCGTCGAGCGCGGCCGCTCCCCAGGCGTCCTGCTCGGTGCGGTTCACCGTGCAGGACCAGTGGGACGACGGCTTCACCGCGGCCGTCGCGATCACCAACAAGGGCGCGAAAACGCTCTCGCCGTGGACGCTGAGCTGGACCTTCGCCGACGGGCAGCGGGTCACGCACGGCTGGGACGGCGACTACGACCAGCGCGGCGGCCGCGTCACGGTGAACGCCGCCGACTGGAACACCACCCTCGCGCCCGGCGCGACCGTGACCACGGGCTTCAACGGCTCGATCCGCGGCGGCAACCCGGCGCCCGGCGCGTTCACGCTCAACGGCGCGGCCTGCGACGCGGGCTGATCACGGGATTGATCCGCTTCCCGTCCGGGTAGCCGCCGAAGATCGGCCACCCGGACGAGGAGATGCGATGACTCAACCCCACCACGAGACGAACGAAGACGACTCCAGCGGCAACCCGATGGACGACCGGACCGAGGACGAGCGGGAAAGCCGCGACTCGGACGGGGACTGATCGCTCAGATCGTCTCCTCCGGACGCCGGGTCATCGTCGGCTCGGGGTCCGCGCTCCGGCGGTCGGAGTCGCGCAGCACTTCGCGGGCCTGGGCTTCGGGATCGGCGCTCTCGACGGCCTTTTCCTCGGGCAGCAGCTCGGCCCGGCCCGCGGTGCGCTCGTCGGGGTTCTGTTCCGCTTCTTGTGCCATACCCGCCTGGTACCCACGCGGACGGCGGCTCAGTCCCGGGAGCGGCGGTTGCCGGCCGCGGCACGGCGCAACCGGGCCGCTTCGGCGGAGATTTCACCCACCCGGGTACCCAGGTCGCCGGTCAGGTGCGGGCGGGCCGCGGCCAGCGGCGGCAGGAGGTTCGCCGGGTCGTCGTCGCCCAGTGCGGCGCTGAGACGATCGGCGCTCGCCTGCGCGGCCGGGGCCAGGCCGTCGAGCGCGCTCACGCGGCCGGCGAGCTGGCGCAGCACGGCGGCGTTGCGCCGCGCCCAGTCCGCGACGGCCCGGTCTCCCGCCCGCCGGTCGCGCTCGGCGTCGACGCGGGCCTCGCCGGTCCGCTCCCCCGTGCTCGACGGTTGCAGCCGCAGGTAACGCCGTTCCGCGGCCTGTCTGCTGGCGACGCCCAGCGCGGGCGCGAGGGTCACCCAGCTGGCGCCGGCCGCTCGCGCCGCCGTGATCAGCTCCGGCTCCCAGCCGGCCAGCTCGTCCCGCAGCAGCCGGAGGCCGCTCAGCGCGGTGACCAGCTGGTCCTGGTCCGCGGTGCCCGCGCGCGCGGCGGCGACCGCTTCGTTTATCCGGCCCAGAACGCCGGCGGTCTCGTCCATGGTCGTCCTTTCGACGACGGGTATCTTGTCGTCTTAACGACGACATGCTAAAACCGCCGTGCGTGTCGACGCCAGAGTTTTGAGCAAGACGTCGAGAAAGGTTTCGAGGTGACCGGAAGACCCGCGGCCGACGACCAGGCGCCGCTGACCGCACTGCTGCAGGAGCTGCTCGACCGCATCGCGGCCGAGGTGCCGGGCGCGCTCGGCGCGGCCGTGACCGTCCAGCACGGCGACGGCCCATTGCGCGTGGCCGCCGCCCGGGGGCTCTCGGCCGCGTGCGTCCGGGCCCAGCTGGAGCGGTTCGGCGGCCCGGTGCCGCTCGCCTGCCGCACGGGCGTGCCGGTGGTCGCCGCCGACGTCTTCGCCGACGAGCGATGGCCCGCGCTCACCGTCAGCGGCATGACCGAGTACTTCCCCGAGTTCGCGGCGGACTGGCTGCGCACCCGCGGGGGCGCCGCACTGCCCGCCGCCTGGGACGCCGACGGCGGCCTGGTGCTGTCGGCCACGCTCGACCGCCCCGCCACCGAAGAGACCGTGACGGTGTTGCGGCGCTACGAAAAGCTCACGGCGATGGCGCTCGTCCTCGCCGAGTCGGCCTGGCCGGACCAGACCGAGCAGATGCTGGACCTGCTGCAGTCGCGGGCCGCGCTGGAGGAGGCGAAGGGCATCGTCATCGCGCTGCGCCGCTGCAGCCCCGACGAGGCCTGGGCGACGCTGCGGCGGGCGAGCCAGGAGTTCAACGTCAAGGTCCGCGAACTCGCCGTCGCGCTGGTGGAGCTGATGTCCGGGGCGCCGGCGCCGCAGCCGGACGGCGAGCGCACGATCCGCCCGGGCAACGCGGCCCGCACCGCGGCCGAACAGCTGCTGCTGGTGTTCGACGGCGCGACTACGGCGTTGTAACACTTCCGGGCGCTCCGGCGACCTGCGGGCACCGGGACATCCCGGAAGGACACCCGGGAGGCCCCCATGGCGGACGCCAGTTCCTGGCCGGAGATCCACCGGGAACGCGCCGCGCTCGCCGACGATCTCGCGAACCTGCCCACCGCGGCGTGGTCGACGCCGTCGCTGTGTCGCGGGTGGACAGTCCACGAGGTACTCGGCCACGTCGTTGCGACCGCGAAGCTGACGCCCGTCACGTTCTTCGCGCGGCTGGCCGGTTCCGGGTTCCGGTTCGAGGCGATGGCCGCGAAGAACCTCGCCCGCGAGACGGAGGCCGGTCCGGAAGCCACGCTCGCACAGCTGCGCGAGCACGCGAACGACACCACCGGGCCGCCGGGACCGGCGGACTCGTGGCTCGGCGAGATCGTGGTGCACGGCACCGACATCCGCCGCCCGCTGGGGCTCGAGCGTGCGTTCCCGATCGCGACGCTCGTGCAGGTCGCCGAGTTCTACCGGCGGTCCAACCTGCTGATCGGCGCGAAGAAGCGGGTCACCGGGCTGACGCTGCGGGCGACCGACGCGGGCTGGTCGACCGGGAGCGGGCCCGAGGTGACCGGGCCGATGCTCGCGTTGGTGCTGGCCATGACCGGGCGAAGTGCGGTGCTCGACGAGCTTTCCGGGCCCGGCGTCGACCAGCTGGCGGCCCGCTGCGCAACGGATTCCTGAGCGATCCGGCTCGAGCGGCCGGCTGCGCACGGCGCCCAGCAACCCACGCCTCGCGGCGAGGCGGGTGCCCAGGCGACCCCGCTCCGGCTCGGGTCTTCGGCGGATCGACTGGCCGCGCACGACGATCTTTCGGCACCGGCCGAGCACCGCGGCATGCTGTCTCCGCCAGGCCGCCGGCAGCGCGCGGCGGAAGCGGCTCCTAAACGGGTTCGACACGGAACACCGCGATCCGGCCCGCCGCGTCGGCGACCGCGTCCGGGTTGGACGCTTCGGCCAGACCCGTTGTCACGTAACGGTTGCCGACGCTCGGCGGGCTGGTCTCCACCAGCTTGCGCAGGATCGGGCGCCGCTCCTCCACCGGCACCTCGACCAGCCGGGCGGTGGCCGAACGGCGGCCGCGGGTCAGCGTGACGCTGGCCGCGGCGCGCACGTTCGCCACCCAGGCGGCCTTCGGGTACGCCTGGATGATGTAGCGCTCGCCGTCCTGCGGGATGACGGCGATCGGGAAGGTGCGCGGGACGCCACTGCGGCGCCCCGCGACCGTGAGCAGCTGCATCGGGCCGAAGGCGATGCCGAGCCGCTGGAGCCCGACGACGAGCTTGTTCCCGGCGTTGACCATCCGCCGGTAGTTCTGTGCTGTTGCCATGCCCCGAGCGTACACCAACTCGTACGAGACTCATATCATCCGAAAGCCGTAACTCAGATCGGGTCGGGACCCGGTGCCGGCTCGGGCGGGACGGGATCCGGCACGGGCACGCTGCCGGGCTCGGGCGCCGGCAGCTCCGGGCCAGGGCTCGGCGCCACCGGATCCGGGCCCGGCGGCGCGGGGTCGGGGCTCGGCCCGACCGGGTCCGCCGGGATCGGCTCGGGTGGCGCCGGGGGTGCGGTCAGGCGCTCCGCTGCGATCGGCATCGATCTCCCTCCGCCGTCCGTGGGTCGGGCGGCTGTGACTCTTGGTTACCCAAGACGCGCATCCGGGAACCGCGCTTGACCCTGACACCGTGTCAGGCCGTACTCCTCGGCCATGACCTTCCGGACCGCCACCGAAGCCGCCGCCGGGATCCGCCGCGGCGCGCTCTCGGCTCGTGACCTGACCGAAGAACTCCTCGACCGCATCGAGGATTCCCAGCTCAACGCCGTCGTCGAAACCCACCGTGACGCCGCGCTCGAAGCCGCCGAGGACGCGGACCGGGCCGTCGCGCGCGGTGCCGATCTCGGGCCGCTGCACGGCGTCCCGATGACCGTCAAGGACGCCTTCGCCGTCGAAGGCATGCACACGACCTGGGGTGAGCCGGCGTTCGCGGAGCACGTCGCGGACCACGACGCGGCCGTCGTCGAACGGCTGCGGGCCGCGGGCGCGATCGTCGTCGGCAAGTCCAATGTGCACCACATGCTCGCCGACTTCGGGCGGACGGTGAACCCGGTGTACGGCCGCACGCTCAACCCCCGCGACCCGGCGCGCACGCCGGGCGGCTCGTCCGGGGGCGCCGCGGCCGCGGTCGCCGCGGGTCTGTCCTATCTGGAGTACGGCTCCGACCTGGCGGGCTCGATCCGGATCCCGGCGGCCTACTGCGGCGTCTACGGCCTCAAGCCGACCGCCGGAACCGTGCCGCTGCGCGGGTTCCAGCCACCCGGCCCGCCCGCGGAGCCCGGCCGGGACTTCCCGTCGGCGGCCGGGCCGCTCGCGCGCTCGGCCGCCGACCTGCGGCTCGCCCTCGGCGTCACCGGCGGGCCGGACGGCGCCGAGGCGCACGCGTACTCGTGGCGGCTCGCGCCACCGCGCCGCACCCGGCTGGCGGACTTCCGCGCCGGCGTCGTCCTCGACGACCCGCGCTGCCCGGTGACCGCCGAGGTCGGAGACGCGCTTTCGGACGTCGTCGACGCGCTCGCCCGCGACGGCGTCCGGGTCACCGAAGGCTGGCCGGACGGCGTCGACCCGGCCGCCCAGGCGGAGTCGTTCGGGTTCCAGGTGGAGCTGTTCTTCGCGATGCACGAAGGCGACGTCGCGGGCGTCGTCGAGCAGGAACGGCGGCGGCACGCTTCGGCGGCGGCGTGGGGCCGGTACTTCCGGGACGTCGACGTCTTCCTGTGCCCCACCGTCTTCACGACAGCCTTTCCCCACGACGGCGAGCAGGACCGCTACGACGACCAGGTGTTCTGGGTCGCGCAGGCGTCGCTGCCCGGCCTGCCCGCAGTGTCCGCCCCGGCCGGGAGCGCGCTGCCCGCCGGGCTGCAGGTGGTCGGGCCGGCGCACGAGGACGACACGGCGATCACGTTCGCCGAGCTCGCCGCGGCCGTCGCGGGCGGGTTCGTCCCGCCTGGGGAATGATCGGCGGATGTTCTCGATCGGGGACTTCGCCCGCCACGGCCGGGTGTCGGTCCGGATGCTGCGCCACTACGACGCGCTCGGGCTGCTGCGCCCGGCCCGCGTCGACCCGGCGACCGGTTACCGCAGCTACACCGCGGGGCAGCTGGCCCGGCTCAACCGGATCGTCGCGCTGAAGGACCTCGGGTTCACCCTCGAGCAGGTGCGGACGCTGCTGGCCGAGGAGGTGCCGGTCGAGCGGGTGCGCGGGATGCTGGACCTGCGGCGCGCGGAGCTGGAAACGGCGGTGGCGGCGAGCGCGGCGAAGCTGGCGCAGGTCGAGGCCCGGCTGCGGACGATCGAGGACGAGGGCCGCGCGCCGGCGTACGACGTCGTGGTCAAGGACCTGCCCGCCGTGCGGGTGGTGGAGCTGACCGGCGTCGCGGCCGGGTTCGCGCCGGAGGCGATCGGCCCGGTGGTCCGCCCGCTGTGCGCGGAGCTGGGCCGGCGGCTGCCGACCGCCGACGTGACGCCGGCCGGGCGCCTGACGTGCTACTACGAGCAGCGCGCGGACGACGAAGTCGTGGTCCACGCGGCGATCCCGGCGTCGGTCGGCCCGGGTGACCTGAACGGCTTGAGCGTCGCGGACCTCCCGGCAGCACGCGCGGCGACGCTGGTCCACCGCGGCGCGATCGACGGCGTGCTGCCGAGCTGGCAGGCGGTCGTGCGGTGGATCGAGGCGCACGGCCACCGCTCGGCGGGCGCGCAGCGGGAGCTGTACCTCGACTGTCCGGAGGATCCGGCGGGCTGGGTGACCGAACTGCAGGAGCCGATCGCCTGAGATCGTTGCTATCGTTCCGCGGCGTGACCGGACAATCGCTTTCCCTCGAAGAACTCCCGGTCGTCTGGCGATCGGCGATCCTCCCGCGGCAGTACCGGCCGCGCGGTCCGCTCGTCGAAGTCCACCTGGTCCCGGCCGCTCCGGGGACGCACCACGCGACGCCGGACCTCGAGCGGACCCGCGGCGAACTCGCCGCGTCCAGCTTCGTCGGAGAGCAGCCCGTGCACGCCGGCTCGTCCGAAGACGGCGTGTGGGCGTTTTCGACGGCCGGGGAGTCCGGGCTCGCGGTGCTGAGCAGCGGCCAGCGGACGTGCTGGTTCCCGCTGCCGGAAGAGAGCTTCGACCGGGAGGCACTGGCGCTGCGGGTCGCCGCCCGGCTGACCGCGTTGCTGGCCATCGGCCTTCCGCTGCCGGACGCCCTCGCGCCGGCGATCGGGCTGGATCCCGTCGCCGCGACGACCACCGTCGCCACCCGCAGCGTGCGCAGCCCCGGCCGGATCCGGATGGGGACCGTGGCGGCGTTCCCGGCCGACGAGCTGCGCCGGACGGCGCGGGAGATCGCCGAGGACCTGGTGGCCCGGCTGGCCGCGCCGCTGAGCTAGGCGCCGCCGGAGTCCGCTCGCGGGTGGTGCGGCTGGGCGTGCGCGCCCGGGGGCAGGTCGCGGTCCAGGTGGTCGGCGTGGTGCAACGCCTGGGCCAGCAGGCCGCGGACGTGGTTGTCCGCCGCCGAGTAGTAGACGAACGTGCCTTCGCGGCGGCCCTTCACCAGGCCCGCCAAGCGCAGTTTCGCCAGGTGCTGGCTGACCGCCGTCGGCGCCGCGCCGGCCAGCTCGGCCAGGCCGGCCACCGACGACTCGCCCTGCAGCAGGGCCCACAGGACCTTGATGCGGGTCGGGTCGGCCAGCAGGCGGAACGACTCCGCGGCCAGGTGGACCTGCTCGTCGGTGGGCATGTCGAAGTCGGGCACTTCGTTACCCTACTACTTGCGTATATGCGCGCCTACGCAGGTAAGATGACGGCCATGACGGGACACGGGCACCGCCACTCGCGGTGGCGACCGCACAGCCACGACAGCGCCGACCGCGTCGACCAGGCCCTCGAGACCAGCCGGCGCGGGATGCGGGCGCTCGTCCGCTCGTTCGCCGCGCTGTTCGTCACCGCCGTCGCGCAGCTGGTGCTCGTGGTCGTCACCGGGTCGGTGGCGCTGCTGGGCGACACCATCCACAACTTCGCCGACGCGCTGACCGCAGTCCCGCTCGGCATCGCGTTCCTGCTGGGCCGGCGGGCGGCGACGCGCCGCTACACCTACGGCCTCGGCCGCGCGGAGGACCTCGCCGGGGTGGTCGTGGTGCTGGTCGTCGCGGCGTCGGCGGTGATCGCCGGGTACGAGTCCGTGCTGCGGCTGCTCGACCCGCGCCCGGTCGGCCACCTGTGGGTGGTCGCGGCCGCCGGGGTGGTCGGGTTCGCCGGGAACGAGCTGGTGGCGCGGTACCGGATCACCGTCGGGCGCGAGATCGGCTCGGCCGCCCTGGTCGCCGACGGCCTGCACGCGCGCACCGACGGCTTCACGTCCCTGGCCGTCGTGCTCGGCGCGGCCGGCGTCGCGCTCGGATTCCCGGCGGCGGACCCGATCGTCGGGCTCGGCATCACGGTCGCGATCCTGTTCGTCCTGCGCGACGCGGCGAAGGAGGTCTTCCGGCGCCTGCTGGACGCGGTCGACCCGGCGACGGTCGAGCTGGCCGAGGCCACCGCCCGCGACGTCCCGGGGGTGCTCGGCGCCGGCCCGCTGCGGATGCGCTGGATCGGGCACCACCTGCGCGCCGAGCTCGCGGTCACGGTCGCGACGACGCTGACGGTCGCGCAGGCCCACCGCATCGCCCACGACGTCGAGCACCGGCTGCTGCACGCGGTCGCCCGCCTGACGGCGGTCGTCGTCCACACCGAACCGGCGACCGGCGCCGAGCAGGCTCACGAGGGACTGGCCCACCACCACTGACCGAGGTCACGCCACGGGCTGCTCCACGGGTTCCGGCTTCGGGGTCAGCACGCCCGCGAACAGCGCCGCCAGGACGCACAGCACCACCGGCACCGCGAACGTGACGTTCAGCGGCATCCACCGCGTCAGGCCGCCGATCAACGCCGGGCCGGCCAGCAGGCCCACGTAACCCAAGCCGACCACCCGGGCCATCAACGCGCCCGAGTTGCGCGTGTCCAGGTTGCCCGCCGCCGAGAACAGCTGCGGTACGCCGCCCGAGAGGCCCAGGCCGAACACCGCCCATCCCACCAGGGACAGCGGGACCCACGGGGCCGCGGCGGCCACCGAGAGCCCCACGGCCGCCATCGCCGCGCCGTAGCGGACGATCGCCGCCGGGCCCGCCCAGGCCGCGACGCGGTCGGTCAGGAAGCGGCCCGTCGTCATGGCCACCGCGAACGCGCCGTACGCCAGCGCCGCCGTCGAAGCCGAGGTGCCCAGCACCTTCTCCATGTGCAGCGCGGCCCAGTCGTTCGCCACGCCCTCCGAGAGCATCAGCGCCAGGGCCAGCGCGCCCAGCAGCCAGATCAGGCGGCCCGGGGTCCGGCGGGCGGACGTCGGCGCCGGAGACGCCTGGGCGACGTCGTCCGGCGCGTCGGCCGGCTCGATCAGGAACCGGGCCGCCACCAGGGAAAGCACGATGCACACCAGGCCGGTGCCGGTGAGCGTGACGCCGGTCGGGACGCCCGCGCCGAGCGTCGCGGCGCCGATCACCGCGGCCAGCGCGCCGCCGATGGACCACATCGCGTGGAACGACGCCATGATCGGACGCGGGTACGCGCGCTCCACGACGACCGCGTGCGAGTTCATCCCGACGTCGATCGCGCCGTTGCCGAAGCCGAACAGGATCAGCGAGAGCCCCAGCGTCCACCACGAGTTCGCGAACCCCGGCGCGCACAGCGCGAGGCCGAGGAACACCCCGGCCGCCGGGACCAGCTTGCGGTGCCCGAGGCGGTCGACCAGCGGGCCGGAGACCTGCATGCCGGCGAACGCCGCGCCGCCGAGCACCAGCAGCAACGCGCCCAACGTGCTGTGCGAGATGCCGGTGGCGCGCTCGACGTTCGGGATGTGCACCACCCACATCCCCATGCCGAACCCGTTGAGGGCGAAGAACATCCACGTCGCGACACGGGCGGCGCGCGGACGGGCGGAAACGGTCGTCATCGGTTCTCCAGCGAGTCTGGCAAGGGGACAGCGACGTGCACGAGCACGCCCCGCTCGGCCAGCGCCGCACGCTGGTCCGCGGGGGCACCCGGGTCGGTGATCAGGACGTCCGCCCGGTCGGCGGGACACACGTGGGCGAGCGCAGCGCGACCCCACTTCGCGCTGTCGGCGAGCACGATCGACCGCGCCGACACCGCCAGGGCCTGCTGCTTGACCTCGGCGTCGGCGAGGTCGAACGCGGTCAGCCCGGCGTCGAGGTCGAACGCGCACGGGCTCAGCACGGCGACGTCGAACCGCAGCGCCCGCAGCGAAGCGAGCGTCAGCGGCCCGACCAGCGCCTGCTCCCCTGGCCGCGGCTCGCCGCCGGGCAGCAGCAGCCGCACGTGCGGGGCGTCGGCGAGTTCACGAACGGCGTGCAGCGACAGCGGCATCACGGTGACCGACCGGTCGCGCAGCAACCGCGCCAGCTCCAGCGCCGTCGTGCCGCTGTCGAGGACGACGGTCTCGCCGTCGGCGATCAGCTCCGCCGCCGCGGCCGCGATGGCCCGCTTCGCCTCGGTGGACGCCGTGGCGCGGGCCGCGAATGGCGGCTCCATACCGGACGGTGACGCCGGGACAGCCCCGCCGTGCACCCGCCGCAGCACGCCCCGGGCGGCGAGGTGGTCCAGGTCCCGGCGCACGGTCATCTCCGACGCGCCGGTCACCTCGGCCAGCTCGCCGACGCCGACCTGCTCGGTGCCGCGCAGCCGCTCGACGATGACCCGTTGCCGCTCCGCGCTCTTCACCCCGCGATGCTCGCAAGAACCGCGCATTCGCACAACTGATTTGTTCGACCGATCACGCGGCTTGTGCGAAATCCCGCTGCGGCATGATGGGGACGTGCACGTCGCCGAGACCACCGCAGCCCCGTGACCGGGGGCTACCTGAAGGGCCGGATCCGCCGCGAGGACATCATCACGGCGGCGGCCGCGGCGTACGGCGAGCTCGGTTACCACAGCTCGTCGCTGCGGGAGATCGCCAAACGCGTCGGTATCACCCACGCCGGCCTCCTGTACTACTTCCCGACCAAGGAAGCGCTGCTCGCCGCCGTCCTCGAGCGGCGTGACGCCGACGATTCCGACCGCGAGCAGCTGCGCGTCCCGCCCGGGCTCGACGTCCTGCGCCACTTCGTCGCGCTGGCCGAGCACAACGTCCGCCACCCCGGGATCGTCGACCTCTACTCGCGGCTCGCCGCCGAAGCCGTGGCCGCGGACCACCCGGCGCACGACTACTTCGTCGAGCACTACCGGGCCGCGCGGGCGGGCGTGCGCGAGTCGTTCGAGGTCCTCGCCGCGCGTGGCCAGCTGCGCGACGGCGTCGACCCCCGGGTGGCGGCGCTGACCTTCATCGCCCTGATGGACGGCCTGCAGGTGCAGTGGCTGACCGTGCCCGGTGACGTGGACCTGGTCGGCTCACTGCGGTTCGCCCTGCAGAACCTGCTCGCCGTCCCGCTTTAGAGCGTCTTCTCGTACGGGTCCCACGCCGCCGGCAACGCGGGCGGCACAGCGACCACGCTGTCCACCTCCACGGGCTGTCCGCGGGTCAGCGACTCGTCGATGGCCAGCATCGCGTCGAGCACGTGGTAGGCCAGCTCGCCGGACGCGCGTTCGGGCACCCCGGCGCGGATCGCCCGCGCCAGCTCCAGCGTGCCGGTGCCGCGTGAAGCCTGATGCCCCTTCGGTTCCAGCTCTTCGGGCTCGTCCTGACCGAACAGGTGCAACGCGGTCGCGCCGTCGAACCGGTTGGGGTCCGGGAGCACGGCGGTGCCGAGCGTGCCGGTCAGCTCGACGAAGCCGGTGCGCTTCAACGCCGAGTCGAAGCTCAGCACGAGCTGGGCGGACCCGCCCGAGGCGAACTCGACCAGGGCCGTGACCGTGGTCGGCACCGTCACCGGGAACTCCGTCCCGGCGCGCGGCCCGGACCCGATGACACGGGTGTCGCGCGCCCGGCCGCCGGCGCCGGTGACCCGGCGGATCGGGCCGAGCAGGTGCACCAGCGTCGTCAGGTAGTACGGGCCCATGTCCAGCAGCGGCCCGCCGCCGGCCTGGAACAGGAACTCCGGCGCGGGGTGCCAGCTCTCCGGCCCGGGCACTTGGAACAGCGCGAGCGCGGTGTTCGGCTGTCCGATCCGGCCTTCGTCGATCGCGCGCCGCGCGGTCTGCAGCCCGGCGCCGAGCACGGTGTCGGGCGCGCTGGCCACGCGAAGGCCCTTCTCCCGCGCGCGGTCCAGCAGCTTGCGGCCGGTCTGGCGGTCGAGCGCGAGCGGCTTCTCCGCCCAGACGTGCTTGCCCGCCTCGAGCGCGGCGAGCCCGACGTCGACGTGCGAAGCCGGGGTGGTCAGGTTGACCACCAGCTCGACGTCGGGGTCGTCGAGCAGCTCGGCCACGGTGCCCGACCGCGGGACGCCGTGCTCGGCCGCCCGCGCCGCCGCGCGCTCGGTGTCGAGGTCGGCGACGCGCAGGACGCGGACGTCCGGGAAGCTCGTCAGGTTCTCGAGGTAGGTGCCGCTGATGACGCCGGCACCGACGAACCCGACGCCGACCGGCCCGCCGGTCACTGCCCGGCGCCGGTCAGGAAGGCGTGGCTGGCGGCGATGGCTTCGAAGAGGTCGCCGTCGAAGGCGTCGAACTCGACCACGCGAAGGGCGGTCGGCGCGGCGGCGAGCACCTCGGCGATCGGCACTTGGCCCTGACCGGCGGGAAGCTGGCCGGAGGCGTCGGTGGCGAGGCCGCCGTCCTTGACGTGGATCGCCTTGACGCGGTCGCCGAGCCGGCCCAGCAGGGCGGCCGCGTTCTCGCCGCCCGCGGTGGCCCAGTAGGTGTCGACCTCCAGCGCGACGGCCGGGTCGAGCTGGTCGGCGAACACCTCGAACGCGGCGCGGCCGTCGATCCGGGACTCCAGCTCCCACCAGTGGTTGTGGTAGCCGACTCCGACGCCGTGCTCGGCCGCCACCTTCGCGGCGGCGTTGAGCGCGTCGGCGGTCGCGGCGATGTCGGCCGGGTCCTGCCACTGCTCGGGCTTGACCAGCGGGTCGATCACCAGGCCGATGCCCAGCTCGGCCGCCGCGGCGAACACGGCGGCCTGGTCGGCGCCGATCAGCCGGGCGTGGGCGGTCGGCGCGGTCAGGCCGTTGGCCGGCAGCCCGGCCCGCAGCGCCTCGACGTTCTCGACGACGCCGTACGGCTCCACCTGCGTGAAGCCGATCGCGGCGAGACGCCGCAGGGTGTCGGCGGGATCGGCCGCGAACGCGTCGCGGACCGAATACAGCTGCACGGAAAGCAGGCTCATCCCCAGCTCCTGAGATCACGGTGGCGGACGCCCGCCACGGCTCCACAAGATTTCTACCACCTGGTCAAAATTCGCACCAGGGCTTTCCCGGTGACTCGACCGGACAGATCCGCGGTTTTCCCGGACGTCTTCGTGCGTGCCCCGGCTCACCGGCCGCGGGGGTTTTGGGGTGCTCCGGATGGGGCAGTAACGCAGCACGGGAAGGGGCCGGACCGACGCTGGAGGTGCCGTCAGTGGACAGGACAGGGGACGAAGTGGACACGGGGGCGCTCGGCCACCCGGGGTCCCGTCGCGACCTGACGGAACTGTCCGAGGCCGCGCGCGATCTCGACCGGCGGATCGAGCAGCACCTGGCGCGGTTGCGCCGGGACCGCGCCGGACGCCGGGACGACATTCCGGACCAGCGGCTTCGCCCGAGCGGCTGACCTCGCGTTTACCGCGGGGACGCGACCTACTACGCTGGGTGGCCCACGCCGCCCGCCGATGTCCTGCGAGGTCGCCATGTCCGACGTCCCGTCCGTGAGTTCCCCCAGCCAGAAGCCGGTGGGGGTGGATCCCGAGCGGCCGAGCATCGCGCGGATCTACGACGGGTTCCTCGGTGGTCACAACTTCTACGAAGTCGACCGCGTGGTGATGGAGAAGATCCGGCAGGCAGTCCCGGAAGCGGTGGACATCGCCCGCGGCAACCGCGGCTTCCACAACCGCGCGCTGCGGATGCTGGCGAGCCAGACCAGGATCCGGCAGTTCGTCGACTGCGGGTCCGGGCTGCCGACCGCGGAGAACACGCACCAGATCGTCCAGCGCATCGACAAGGACACGAACGTCGTCTACATCGACAACGACCCGGTGGTCCTGGCGCACGGCCGCGCGCTGCTCGCCGAGAACGACTTCACGCACATGGTCGAAGCGGACATCTTCAAGCCGGAAGCGGTCCTGGGCAACGACGAGGTGCTGCGCCACATCGACTTCACCGAGCCGGTCGCGCTGCTGCACGTCGGCACGATGCACCACTTCGAGGGCGACGGCGCCGCCGACGTCATGGGCGAGTACATCGACGCGCTCGCGCCGGGCTCGTACGTGGTGCTGTCGCACTTCTTCGACCCCGAGGTGCCGGAGCTGACCGCGATCGCCAAACGCATCGAGGACATCCTGACCCAGGGCCCCCTCGGCGCCGGCCGGTTCCGCACCCGCACCGAGATCGAGGCGATGCTGCCGGGCCTGGAGTTCCTGCAGCCCAACGCGACGTCGGAGCCGGGCCTGGCGGTCTGCGACGAGTGGTGGCCCGACGGCCCCCGGCTCACCCCGCTCAGCGGCTCCGCGAAGTGCGTGGCCGGGATCGTCGGCGTCAAGCGCTAGCCACGGTCGTGAGTGGTAATGCGGGTTAGAACCCGCATTACCACTCACGACAGGCTCGCTAACGCAGCTGCCAGAGGTGGTCCGCTGTCCCGTTGTCGGCGAACTGGACCACCTGGGCGCTGTCCGCCGTCGACATCAGGTCCACGCCGAGGACCTTGCCGGAGTTGCGGTTCTTCACCCGCCACCAGCCGTCGCCGTTGTCGACCAGCTGCCAGAGGTGGTCCGCCGTGCCGTTGTCGGTGAACTGGACCACCTTCGCACTGTCCACGGTGGACATCTGGTCGACGCCGAGGACCTTGCCCGAGTGGTGGTTGCGGATCCGGTACCAGCCGTCGCCGTTCGCGACGAGGTGCCAGAGGTGGTCGTCGGTGCCGTTGTCGGCGAACTGCACCACCCGCGCACTGTCCGCTGTGGACATCTGATCGACGCCCAAGACCTTGCCCGAGTTGCGGTTCACGATCCGGATGGCCGCTCCCCCGCCGCCGGGCAGCCACCGGTGCCCGTCCGGCGCCGTCGTCGGGAACGACGTGACGCGCAGCCGCGCCGCGCCCATCGGGATCAGCGTGATCGTCTCGACCGGCGCGTCACTCTTCGCCGGTGACGCCTGCAACGGCGTGACGACGTGCTGGTCGTCCGCGGTCCATTCGGCGATCTTCCGCGCCGACGCGGTGATCTTCACCGGGACGGTGTCCGGAGTGAACGGGTTGGCGGGCAACGTCCCCCCGGCCGCGGAGAAGGTCAGCGCCGCGTCGACGGCCAGGCCGTAGTTCCACGGCGTCGTCGCGTGCACGGCGTACTGCGGGAACTGCGCGGACCCGCCGAGCGACTGGTAGCTCTCGCCGATCTTCAGCGAGTACGTCAGCGGGCCGTGGTCGACCGACCGCGAGTCGTGGTTCGCGCTCCAGGTCCGCACGGTCGTGCGCTGCGGCAGCGTCAGCGTGACGACGTCGCCGTCCGCCCAGGTGCGCGAGACCTTCGCGAACGACGGCCCGGCGGTCACCGCGACCGACGCGCCCGCGACG
This sequence comes from Amycolatopsis sp. NBC_01307, assembly GCF_035975215.1. Taxonomy (NCBI): domain Bacteria; kingdom Bacillati; phylum Actinomycetota; class Actinomycetes; order Pseudonocardiales; family Pseudonocardiaceae; genus Amycolatopsis; species Amycolatopsis sp. NBC_01307. The sequence continues at coordinate 4,972,904 of NZ_CP108403.1, forward strand.
ACCAGCCGTGGCGCCGCGCACCACGCGGGAATCCGGAAGTACAACGGGAAGGCCAGCGCCCGAGGCGTCCGGACGGTGAAGGTGACCTGCTCGGAGAACGGGTACGTGGTGTCCTCGGTGATGGTCACCGCCGTGCCGTCGGCGACCTTCGCCGTGACGCTGCTGGCGGAGTACATCGCCGCCGCGAGGCCGTTGTCCGGGGTGGCCAGCCAGAGTTCCTCGGTGAAGTACGGCCAGCCCATGCCGTAGTTGTGCGGGCAGCAGCGGTACTGGTCGACGCCGAGCAGGTAGGCCTGCATCGCGAAGCCGTTCTGGAACTGGCCTTCGCTCTTGGGGACGTTGTCGAGGTCGACGCCGTTCGCGCTGGTGATGTAGTGCACCGCGCGCCCGGCCGGGTCGAGCGCGGCGGGCAGGGAGTTGAACGCGAGGTCCTCGCAGCGGTCGGCCCACACCGGGTCGCCGGTCAGCCGGGTGAGCAACTGGTGGCTGGCCATGAACTCGACGATCCCGCAGGTCTCGAAGCCCTGCCGCGGGTCGCCGAAGCCGGGACGCGCGTTCTCGTCGCCCGCGAAGCCACCGCCGGCGAACTGGCCGTACGCGGCCATGACCGTGGTGTAGTCCTGGTAGGTGGCCTGGGTGAGCGACGCCGAGCCGGTGCGCAGCGCGTACTGCGCGGGCTCGCGGAAACCCTGGGCGACGTTGACGTTGTGCAGGCTCGGCAGGTTGCCGACCCAGTTGGCGCCGTAGGTGTGGATCTTGTCGGCGAGGTCGAGCAGGAAGGTGTCGCCGGTGCGGTTGAACAGCCAGAACACGCTGTCGAGCCCGTCACCCCAGCGGACGGACACCCAGCTGGAGTTGAACGCGCCCGGCCCCTGCGCGTTCATGTACCGCAGGAAGCGCGTCAGGAACGGGACGACGCGCGCGTCGCCGGTGTACTCCTGCCACGAGCGCAGGGCCTGCAGCAGCGGCAGGTACGGCCAGAAGTCGGGGCCGTTGTTGAGCGCCGTGCGCAGCGCCGTCGGGCCGAAGAAGCCGTCGGGCTGCTGGGTGGCGAGGATCGCGTCGATCCACTTGCCGGCGGTGGCTTTCGCGGTGGCGTCGCCGGTGACCGCGGCGAGGTCGACGTAGCCGCGCAGCCAGTACGGCACCTCCTCCCAGCCGGTGCGCTCCGGGTGGACCCAGCCGCTGGTGGCGAAGTCGAGGAAGTGCGACGTCTCGGCGTAGTGCCCGCACAGGCCGTCGAGCTGCAGGCGCAGCTGCCCGGCGAGCCAGCCGCGCGCGGTGACCGCGCCGGGCGGGAGCTTGAGAAACGCGGTGGGCTTGAGCGGAGCCGCGTTCGGCGTGTACAGCCCGCCGGCCGCGGGGGCGACGGTGCGGCCGCCGGGAAGGGCGGCCCCGGCTTCCCGCGTACTCGCGAACAGACCAGCGGCGACGGCTCCGGCGACGAACTGCCTGCGGCTCAGCGACACGGGTATCAGCCTCCGCGGTCGTTACAACGTTGTAAAAATAGTCTTACCCGCTGTATACAACGTTGTAAATCCGCCGTTCGTCGGAGGCGCCGGCGTACGGCCCGGATTCGGTCGTGTACCCGCGGTCAGATCCGGGTTAAGCTCCGACCGGAGGGTCCGGAACGCACCGGGTCGCAACGTCTGTGTGCGTGGCTCGGCGCAAGCCGGGCGGGTACCACGGTGGCCGATGGCGACCGGGCAGACCCGGACTGCCCTCCGCAGCACCGAACACCCCAGCTGAACCGACTTCGACGAGCACCGCCGGTACCGGGACGGGCGGTGCGATGAGCGAGGTCAAGGTGAGTGTCAGCTCGTGGGTGGCGGCGCCCCTCTACGTCGTGCTCTGCCTCGCGGTGTGCTTCGTCGCGGCGCTGCCGGTGTGCGTGTACATCGCGAAGAAACGCGGCCCGGAGGGGCTGCGCGCCTTCGCCGAAGTGGTCCGCGCGTTCTGGGGCCGGAAATCCTGAGCCGGGCACGGGTCAGGCGAGCACGCGGACCCGGCGGATCGCGAAGTACACCAGCGCCGCTGTCAGCACCGCGAAGATGCCCGTCTCGATGCCCTGGAACGTCCAGAACCGGTCCCCCGGTTGGTATTCCAGCCAGTTGTAGGCACCCGGGCCGCCGGCACCGCCGGTGCCGCAGCCTTCGGGGCCGCACGGGCCGATCTGCGAGTTGGGCAGCACCATGTCGCCCGCCGCGTTGCGGACACCCTGGTCCATCACCCAGTCGCCGGCCGCGGTGTTCGGGGTCTGTCCGCTGTCCGGGGCGAACGTGAGGGTCTGCGCCGGCAGGTACCGCGGGCGGGCGAAGACCTCGATCGCGACGCGGACCACCGCGTAGCCGACGAGCGAGATGCCCATGGCGGGCAGCACTTTCGTCCAGTACGTCCCGGCGAAGATCCCGAGCGCGAGGGCGAACAGCGTGTACACGACCGGGACGACGCCCTGGACGTCGAAGGCGAAGTAGCCCAGCCGGCCGGTCGCGCTCACCAGCGGCTCGAACCACCACGACACGCCCAGCGCGTACCCGACGGCCAGCACCGCCGTGATCGAGCCGACCAGCCCGAACTTGACCAGCGCCCAGTGCAGCCGGCTCACGCCCTGCGTCCACACCAGACGGTGTGTGCCCTGCTCGACCTCACGGGCGATGAGCGGCGCGCCGAAGAACACGCCGACCAGCACCGGCAGGATCACGAACAGGACGGCGACGAACACCATGCCGCCGAACTGCTGCTGGAACTGGTGGGCGAGGCTTTCGCAGTTCGCCACCGACGCCGTCTGCGTGATCATCGACGCCTGGCCCAATGCGGCCCGGCAGGCGGCCAGGCCTGAATCCTCGTACTTCGCGTGCATCGCCAGGCCGGTGGGGATGACGATCGCGGCGAGCGCCCCGAGGACGGCGAGGGTGAACCACGCCTGCCTGCGGTACTGGCGCCAGGTCAGCCAGATCATGCCGGCACCCCCCACGCTTCCGGGGCGACGCGGGGCTCGGCCGCGGCGAGGTGGCCGAGCACCAGGTCCTCCAGGGTCACTTCGTGTTCCGTCCACAGTGGATCGATCGAACCGGCACCCCGGCGGACGAGCAGTGTCGACTGGCGGTCCGTGTGGCTCGCGCGGACGACTTCCGCGACCCCGGCGATGGACTCGCTGCCGGCGCGCGGGCCGGTGAGCGTGCGGTGCGCGTCGAGCAGCTCGTCGACCGCGCCGGTCAGCTGGACGCGGGAGGACTGCAGGACGACCAGGTAGTCGCAGCTGCGTTCGAGGTCGGCCAGCAGGTGCGAGGACAGCAGCACCGTGGTCTCGCTTTCGGCCACCGCACCCATCAGCGTCTGCATGAACTCGCGGCGCGCCAACGGATCGAGGCTCGCGATGGGCTCGTCGAGCAGCAGCAGCCGCGGCCGCTTGGCCAGGGCGAGCGCCAGCGCGACCTGCGCCCGCTGCCCGCCCGAAAGCTTGCCGACGGCTTTGCCCGGCGGGATGCCGAGCGCGGCGAGCCGCTCGCGGGCCAGCGCGGCGTCCCACCGGCGGCGGTTCAGCTTGCCGCCCATGGTGATCAGCTCCGCCGCGGTGAAGTCCCGGTACACCGGGGTGTCCTGCGCGACGAACCCGATGTCGGCGAGCACCGCGGGCCCGTCACGCGGGTCACGGCCGAAGACGCGCACCTCCCCCGCGTCGGGCTTCAGCAGCCCGACGGCCAGGTGCAGCAGCGTGGACTTGCCCGCGCCGTTCGGGCCGACCAGCGCGGCGATCCGCCCGGCGGGCAGCGTCAGCGCGCAGTCCTGCAGCGCCCAGCTGCGCCCGTAGCGCTTGCCCAGCGCCCTGGCCTCCACCGCCAGCTCCATCGTCGGACTCCCCTCGGGGTCACTACAGCTTCCATTGGTCGAACGGCGGCGTGGTGCCGCGCATCGTCGTGTCGATCAGCGCGCTGATGTCGTCACCCGACATCCCCGCCTCTCCCGCGCGCTCCAGCCAGGCCACCAGCTCCTCGCGCAGCCGCGCCTGGTAGCCGAGCGACGGCCCGGCGAGGGTGCCGGTGACGAACGTGCCCACCCCCGGCTTGCCCTCCGCGAGCCCCTCCAGCACCAGCTCGCGGTAGGCCTTGAGCACCGTGTTCGGGTTGATCGCCAGCGCCTGGGCCACTTCACGCACCTTCGGCAGCTGGTCGCCGTCACGCAGCAGGCCGACGCGCAGCGCCTGTTTCACCTGCAGGACGAGCTGCATGTACGTGGCGACCCGCGAGCGGCCGTCCAGGACGAACTCGATCACCCCACACCCTCCTACTGTCCTACGACATTAAGACAACACCCGGAATCGAGCCCTGTCAAGGACCGGGCTCCCGGCATAGGGTCTCGGACGAGACGTTCACCCGCACCCGGGAGGCAGGCATGTCGTTGTTGGACGGACTGGGCCAGGCGATCACCTCGGGGGCGGTCGACATCGTCGACCTCACCGCGCCGCTGAGCCCGAGCACGCCGATCCTCCGGCTGCCCGAACCCTTCGCCAACACCATCCCGTTCCGCCTCGAGGAGATCAGCCGCTACGACGAGCGCGGCCCGCGGTGGTACTGGAACGACATCCACACCGGCGAGCACACCGGCACCCACCTCGACGCGCCGGTGCACTGGGTGTCCGGAAAGGACGGCCACGACGTCTCGCAGGTGCCGCTGAAGACGCTCGTCGCGCCCGCGGTCGTGCTCGACTTCTCGACGCGGGCGGCCGCGGACCCGGACTTCCTCCTTTCGGTGGACGACGTGACCGCGTGGACGGCCGAGCACGGGCCGCTGCCGGCCGGCGGCTGGCTGCTCTACCGCACCGGCTGGGACGCGCGGGGCGGCGACCAGGACGAGTTCCTCAACGCCGACGAGACCGGTTCGCACACCCCCGGCGTCTCCGCGGAGTGCGCGCGGTGGCTCGCCGAAGAAGCCCCGATCACCGGGTTCGGGGTGGAGACCGTCGGCACCGACGCGGGCCAGGCACCCGGCCTCGAGCCGATGTTCCCGTGCCACGAGCTGCTGCTCGGCGCCGGGAAGCACGGCCTGACGCAGCTGCAGAACCTCGCGTCCCTGCCGCCGACCGGCGTGCTGCTGATCGTCTCGCCGCTGCCGATCGTCGGCGGGTCCGGCAGCCCGGCGCGCGTGCTGGCCCTGGTGGAGCGGTGAACGTCGCCGAGCTCGTCGGCCGCACCCTGGCCGGCCTCGGGGCCGGCACCGCGTTCGGCGTGGTGGGCAGCGGCAACTTCGAGGTCACCAACGCGTTGCGCGCGGGCGGGGTCCGGTTCGTCGCGGCCCGCCACGAGGGCGGCGCGGCGAGCATGGCCGACGCCTACGCGCGGATCAGCGGGAAGGTCTCGGTGCTGTCGCTGCACCAGGGCTGCGGGCTGACCAACGCCGTCACGGGGATCACCGAGGCGGCCAAGAGCCGGACGCCGATGCTCGTGGTGACCGCCGACTCCGCGGGCTCGTCGGTGCTGTCGAACTTCCGCATCGACCAGGACGGGCTGGCCACCGCGGCCGGCGCGGTGCCCGAGCGGGTGCACTCCGCCGCGAGCGCGGTCGCGGACACCGTCCGGGCCTTCCGGACCGCCCGGCAGGAGCGCCGGACGGTCGTGCTGAACCTGCCGCTCGACGTCCAGGCGCAGCCCGCGCCGGACCTGCCGGACGTGCTTCCACTGGTCCCCGGACCGGCCCCGATGCGCCCCGACATCGGCGCGGCGGCCGACCTGGCGGACCTCCTGATCGCCGCCGAACGGCCGGTGTTCATCGCCGGGCGCGGCGCCCGCGGGAGCCGCGAACCGTTGCGGGAGCTGGCTTCGCGCGCCGGAGCGCTCCTGGCGACGTCGGCCGTCGCGCACGGGCTCTTCCACGACGACGAGTTCGCGCTGGGCATCTCGGGCGGGTTCGCCTCGCCGGTGGCCGCGGAGCTGATCGCCGGCGCCGACCTCGTCGTCGGGTGGGGCTGCGCGCTGAACACGTGGACCACCCGCGACGGGAAGCTGCTCAGCCCGTACGCGACGCTGGCCCAGGTCGACCTCGAGCAGGGCGCGCTCGGCGCGCACCGGCCGATCGACCTCGGCGTCGTCGGCGACGCCGGCTGCACCGCCGAAGACGTCCTGAGCGAGCTCGGTGACCACAAGGCGGTGGGCTACCGGACCGAAGACGTCGCCGGCCGGATCGCGGCGGCCGGGCGCTGGAACGACGTCGAGCACGACGACCTGTCCCGCGGCGGCCGGATCGACCCGCGGACGCTCAGCAGGCTCCTGGACGACCTGCTGCCCGCCGAGCGGATCGTCTCGATCGACTCCGGCAACTTCATGGGCTACCCGAGCGCGTACCTCTCGGTCCCCGACGAGCTGGGGTTCTGCTTCACCCAGGCGTTCCAGAGCGTCGGCCTGGGTCTCGGCACGGCGATCGGCGCCGCGCTCGCCCGCCCGGACCGGCTGCCGGTGCTGGGCACCGGCGACGGCGGGTTCCACATGGCACTGTCCGAGCTGGACACCGCGGTCCGGCTGCGCCTGCCGCTGGTCGTGATCGTCTACAACGACGCCGCGTACGGCGCGGAGATCCACCACTTCGGCGACGCCGACATGACCACGGTCCGGTTCCCCGACTCCGACATCGCCGCCATCGGCCGCGGCTTCGGCTGCGCCGGCGTCACCGTGCGGTCGGCCGAGGACCTCTTCGCGGTGAAGGACTGGCTCGCCGGACCGCGCGACGCGCCCCTGGTCATCGACGCGAAGATCGCCGACGACGGCGGTTCGTGGTGGCTCGCGGAGGCCTTCCGGCACTGACACGATCGTGGGACGCCCTTGACAACGGCTCGGGCGCGGCTGGATGCTGACCGAGTTGTCTTACAGACGTAAGACAGTGGGGGAACTTCATCGCTCCGAGGAGCCGTTCATGCGTATCTTCCTGGCCGTGCTCGCGGCCATGGGCCTGGTGGTCACGCCGGCCACATCGGCCACGGCCGATCAGTCGCGGTCGTCGCCGGACGCCGCGGGCGCGTTGCTCGCCGCGTTCGACGACCACGCGCTCGTCGCCAAGTCCAGTCCGGACGTCGGGAGCTTCCTGCTCGACCTGGTCCGCGATCCACGTTTGCCCGGCAAGGTGAACGACATCGCCGTCGAGTGCGGGAACTCGCTGTACCAACCGGTTCTCGACGCCTACATCGCCGGAGCCGACGTCCCGATCGCCGACGTCCGGCCGGTGTGGCGCAACACCACCCAGCCCAGCTGCGGGTTCTCGACGTTCTACGAACAACTGTTCCCGCTGGTCCGGCAGGTCAACACGACACTGCCGGCGAGCCGCCGGATCCGGGTGCTGGCCTGCGATCCACCGGTCGACTGGAGCAAGATCCACCACCCGGCGGACTTCACGCCGTTCGAGGAGCGCGACCCGGCGATCGTGTCCGTGCTGAAGACGCAGGTGCTGCAGAAACACCGGAAAGCGTTGCTGCTGTTCGGACTCGGGCACCTGACGCACAACACGGGCAGCGCGGTCGGCCGGCTGGAGCAGGAGTACCCGGGCAGTGCGTTCGTCGTCGCGGACCACCGCGGCTTCCTGAAGGACAACGCGCGGCTCGAATCGCGCCTGGGCTCGTGGCCGTCGCTGACCACGCTGAAGAACTCGTGGCTGGGACAGCTGGATGCGTCGTACTTCCCGCTGGACCGCGACTTCCCGCCGGGCACGAAGGGCTTTCCCGGCGTGGACGCCTACCTGTACGAAGGTCCGGCCGGCACGCTGCTGCGCGAGCCCATCTCGGCCCGGACGATGCTGGACACGGACTTCCTGACCGAGATGCGCCGCCGGGCGACCGCGTTGGAGGCACCGCCGGGCGCGCTCGAATGGCCGGAGTTCTTCCTGCAACGGGAGCGCGACTCGGGCGTGCTGCTGGGCGATTAGCTGTTCTGTCCGGGTGCGAGCGCTCCGGGGCCGGCACCGAGCCGTGGCGATCGAACGGCAGGCCGGTCCGGCGCCGCCGGTCGGCGAGGGTTGCATTGGACGGTCGCCGAGCGACCAGGTCTCGCGACCCGGGAGGTTGCGGACCAGGCGGCTCGCCTTCCGTCTACCGCGGCGAACCCGGCGGGTTAGGTCGCCGCGGCTAGTCCGGGCGCCGGGAGAGCGTGACGCTAGTGCCCGCGCGACCAGGACTCCAGGGCGATCAGCGTCTTGGTGCCGGTGATCTGGTGGTGGCGGCGGATCTCGTCGATCGTCTTCTGGAGGTGAGCCATGTCACGGACGCGCAGCCACACGAGGGCGTCCGGGTCGCCCGCGATCGTGAACACCGCCTGGGCCTCCGGCATCCGCGTGGTCGTGCGGAGGATCTCGGCGACCTTCGTGTTGCCGACGAACCGCAGCTCGGTGAACGCCTCGATGCCCCAGCCCAGCTTCGCGTGGTCGACCTGGACGGTGAAGCCCGTGATCACACCCGTCTCGCGGAGGCGGTCGATCCGCCGCTTGACCGCCGCCGTCGACAAAGTGACCCGGCCGGCGATGTCCGACAGCGTGCGCCGGGCGTCCTCGCGCAGCAGGCCGAGGATCTCGTGGTCGGTGGCGTCGAGTAGCTCTTCGGTCATGCGGGCGAGCGTAACTCCGCGCAAAAAACCGGGCCAATCGTCGATCATGACCGCCGAAGTTTGCGTGAGAGGCGGTGATCCCGCGTCGGCTGTTGCGTCCGGGGCCGATACCGTGTGCCGTGGCCCGCATCGCACTGTGCGCCCGAGCACAGCCGCGCGAGGGCGAAGGGAGCCGCGCCGTGGAGTCGTTCACGCTGGAGGACCGCTACCTGCGGGAGGCGGGAACCGTGCACCTCACCGGGGTGCAGGCCCTGGTGCGGCTGCTGTTCGACCGCGTCCGCCACGACCGCGCCCACGGTGGCGACCCCGCGGTGTTCGTCTCCGGTTACGAAGGCTCACCGCTGGCCGGGTACGACCTCGAGCTGGGCCGCCGCGCGACGCTGCTGGAGAAGCACGCCGTCGTGCACCGGCCCGGGCTCAACGAAGAGCTGGCCGCGACGTCGGTGATGGGCAGCCAGCTCGTCGCGGGCGCCGGCGGGCAGCGTGGCGTCACCGGGTACTGGTACGGCAAGGCACCGGGTCTCGATCGCGCGTCCGATGCCCTGCGCCACGCCAACCTGGCCGGCACCGACCCCCGCGGCGGCGCGGTCGCGCTGGTCGGCGACGACCCGAACGCCAAGTCCTCGACGATCCCCTGCGCGTCCGAGCTCACGCTGGCCGACCTGGCCATCCCGATCCTGTACCCGGCCGACTCGCAGGACGTCCTCGACTTCGGGATGCACGCGGTCGAGCTGTCCCGGGCCAGCGGGCTGTGGTCGTCGCTGAAGGTCGTCACGAACGTCGCCGACGCGTCCGGCACCGCCCAGGTCGGTCCACAGTGGACGGCCCCGGACCTGGGACCCACGGCGTACCGGCACGCGCCGACGTCGAAACTGCTCGGCGCGAGCCTCGCCGCGCTGGAACGCAGCCTCTTCACCGTGCGGCTGCCGCTGGCGATGGAGTACCTGCGCCTGAGCGGTCTCAACCGGATCACCACGCGCGGCCCGGCCGACCGGATCGGCATCGTGTCGGCCGGGAAGTCCTACCTGGACGTCCAGCAGGCCCTGCGCATCCTCGGCCTGGACGAGGAAGCCTTGCACCGGCACGGCATCCGCGTCCTGAAGCTGGGCGCGATCCACCCGCTGGAGCCGTCGATCGTCCGGGAGTTCGCCGACGGGCTCGACGAGATCGTCGTCGTCGAGGAGAAGCGGTCGTTCATCGAAGCCGCGCTCAAGGAGGTCCTGTACGGCGCGTCCGGTACGCCCGCCGTGCACGGCAAGAAGGACGCCGACGGCCGCACGTTGTTCACCGAGCTGGGCGAGCTGGACCCGGACGTCGTCGCGACCGGGCTGGCCCGGCGGCTCGCCGCGCACCACGAGATCCCGTCGGTCGAGGCCTGGCGGGGCCGGCGTCGCCGTGAGCGCATCTCCGTGCCGCTGCTGGCGAGGACGCCGTACTTCTGCTCCGGCTGTCCGCACAACTCGTCCACGAAGGTCCCGGAGGGCACGCTCGTCGGCGGCGGCATCGGCTGCCACACGATGGCCCTGTTCATGGAGCCCGACCAGGTCGGCACCGTCCTCGGCGTGACGCAGATGGGCGGCGAAGGCACCCAGTGGATCGGCATGGCGCCCTTCGTCGAGGCCGACCACTTCGTGCAGAACATCGGCGACGGCACGTTCACCCACTCCGGCAGCCTCGCCGTGCGCGCGGCGGTCGCGGCCGGTGTCAACATCACCTACAAGCTGCTCTACAACTCGGCCGTCGCGATGACCGGCGGGCAGGACGCCGTCGGCGCGCTGCCGGTGGAGAAGGTCGCCGAGCTGCTGCTCGTCGAGGGCGCGAAGCAGGTCGTGATCACCAGTGACGCGCCCGGGGCCCTGCGCCGCCGCAAGCTGCCCGCCGGTGTCGAGGTCCGCGACCGCACCGAAATCCTGCGCACGCAAGAAGAACTGGCCGCCGTCCGCGGCGTCACCGTGCTGATCCACGAGCAGGAGTGCGCGGCCGAGAAGCGGCGGAAACGCCGTCGGGGCAAGCAGGAGACGCCCGCGACCCGCGTGGTGATCAACGAGCGCGTGTGCGAAGGCTGCGGCGACTGCGGCACCAAGTCGAACTGCCTGTCCGTACAGCCGGTGGCCACCGAGTTCGGCCGCAAGACCACGATCCACCAGTCGTCGTGCAACGTCGACTACTCCTGCCTGGCCGGGGACTGCCCGTCGTTTGTCACCGTCGTGCCGACCGGCCGCAAGCAGCACCGCAAGCTCGGCGAGCTGGCCGCCGACGCCGTCCCCGCGCCCGCCTCGCCGGGGTCGCCGGACTTCACCGTGCGGATCACCGGCATCGGCGGCACCGGCGTCGTGACCGTGACGCAGATCCTCGCGACGGCCGCGGTGCTCGACGGCCGGCACGTCCGCACGCTGGACCAGACCGGGCTGGCGCAGAAGGGCGGCGCCGTGGTGTCCGACCTGAAGGTGACGGCCGAGCCGGTCGCCCAGGCCGCGAAGCTCGCGACCGCGGAGTGCGACCTCTACCTGGCGTGCGACGCGCTCGTCGGCGCGGACGCGACGAACCTGGGCGTGTCCGACCCGGGCCGCACGACGGCGGTCGTGTCGACCACCGAGGTGCCGACCGGCCGGATGGTCGTCGACACGACGGTGGCGTTCCCCAGCCCCGGCAGCGTCCTCGCGCCGCTGGAAGCCGCGGCAGCGCGCACTGTGTCACTCGACGCGCGCGGTCTGGCCGAGACGCTGTTCGACGACGACCAGTTCGCGAACGTCCTGCAGCTCGGCGCGGCCTTCCAGACCGGCGTGATCGGGCTGCCCGCCGCGGCGCTCGAGCGCGCGATCGAGCTGAACGGCACCGCGGTGGCCGCGAACCTGCAGGCCTTCCGCCGTGGCCGGCAGCTCGTCGCCGACCCGGACGCGCTGGCCGCCGCGGTCGCCCCCGCGCCCGCCGCGACGCCGAAGCCCGCCGCGCCGGCCGTGCGTTCACTGGTGCACGCCGAGCCCGGGTCGGAACTGGCCCGGCTGCTCGACATCCGGATCCCCGACCTGGTCGCCTACCAGGACGCGGCGTACGCCCGGACGTACGCGGAGTACGTCGAGCAGGTGCGGGTCCTGGAAGACGGGCCGACGGCGGTCACCGAGGCCGTGGCGAAGCACCTGTACAAGCTGATGGCCTACAAGGACGAGTACGAGGTCGCGCGGCTCTCGCTCGACCCGGCGTTCACGGCGGACCTCGAAGCCCAGTTCGGCGCGGGCACGCGGTACGCGTTCCGGCTGCACCCGCCGGTCCTGCGCGCGCTCGGCATGAAGCGCAAGATCAGCCTCGGCCCGTGGTTCCGCCCGGCGTTCCGGCTGCTGCACGCGCTGCGGCGGCTGCGCGGGACGAAGTTCGACCCGTTCGGCCGCGCCGAGGTTCGCCGGGTCGAGCGCGAGCTGGTCGAGGAGTACCGCGGCGTCGTGCTGCGCGCGTTCCGGGCCGAGGACGTCGACCTCGCGCAGGTCCTGGCGCTGGCCGAGCTACCCGACCTGGTGCGCGGCTACGAGGACGTCAAGCTGGCGAATGTGGTGCGGTACCGCGAGAAGCAGGCCGAGGTGCTGGCGCTCACGCACGCAGGTAGCTGAGCATCGCCTGGGCCTCGTCGGGGACGCGCAGCTTGGTGCTGACGTCTCCGGCGTGGCGGCGCGCCGCGTCCGTGCCGATGCCGAGCAGGCGGCCGATCGCCGGGACCGAATGGCCTTCGGCGAGCAGTGCGACGACTTCGCGTTCGCGCGCCGTGAGCGTGGTGACCGGGTCGCCGGGGCGGCGCCGGTCCAGTTGCAGGGCGACGACGTCGCGGTCCAGCACCGTCCCGCCGGCCGCCACCCGGCGGAGGGCGTCCAGGAACTCGTCGGCCTTCCCGACGCGCTCCTTGAGCAGGTAGCCGGCCCCGCCGCCGCCCGCGGCGAGCAGGTCGCCCGCGTAGCCGTCCTCGACGAACGCCGACAGCGCGAGGATCGCCAGCCCCGGCGCCCGGCGACGCGCTTCCAACGCGGCGCGCAGGCCTTCGTCGGTGAAGGTCGGTGGCAGCCGGACGTCGACGACGGCCAGGTCGGGTGCCACGTCCCCCACGGCGGTGAGCAGGTCGTCGGGGTGGTCGACGGCCGCGGCGACGACGAACCCGGCGCTGCGCAACAGCAGCACGAGCCCTTCCCGCAGCAGTGCGTCGTCCTCGGCGATCACGATCCGCACGACGGCCGGCCTCCTCACGTCGATGCCCCCTACCGGAAAGCACGGACACGGCGGCCGAAACGTTCAGGAAATGCCCGTGGTCCGGAACCGGGACCGGTAGTCGCTCGGCGTCACGCCCAGGCCACGCGCGAAGGCCCGCCGCAACGTTTCCACCGAGCCGAAGCCCGACCGGCGGGCCACCACCTCCAGCGGGTCCACGGTGCTCTCCAGCTGCTGCTGGGCGAACTCCAGGCGGATCTGCTCGACGAACCGGGCCGGTGTCCGCCCCAGCTCCTCGCGGAACAGCCGGGTCAGGTGCCGGACGCTGACGCCCGCGTGGGCCGCCATGTCGCCGAGCGTGTGCGGGGCCGACGGGTCCGCCGCGACGGCGTCCAGCAGGCCCCGCAGCACCTCGTTGCGCGGGCGGCCCGTCTCCAGCCGGACGCTGAACTGCGACTGCCCGCCCGGCCGCTGCAGGAACACCACCAGGTGCTTGGCCACCAGCCGGGCGATCTCCGGGCCGAGGTCCTCCTCGACCAGCGCCAGCGTCAGGTCGATGCCCGAGGTGACGCCGGCCGAGGTGATCACCGGGCCGTCCTTGACGAAGATCGCGTCCGCGTCGACGCGGACCAGCGGGAAGCGGCGGGCCAGCTGGCCGGTCAGGTCCCAGTGCGTCGTCGCGCGGCGGCCGTCCAGGACGCCCGCCGCGGCCAGCGCGAACGCGCCCGCGCACACCGACGCCGTCCGGCTCGCGCCGTCGGCGAGGCGGCGGATCTGGGCCACCAGCTCGGTGTCGGCGATCGTGCGGGCCCACTCGGGGCCGCCGGGCACCAGCACGGTCGCCCCGCGCGGGTCGGCCGCCGCCAGGTCGAGGTCGGCGCCGAGGCGCGTCCCGGTGTTGGCGCGGACGTCGGCGCCGCCGGGTGACGCCGTCCGCAGCTCGTACCGCCCGCCGTGCTCGTTGGCCTCGGCGAACACCTCCAGCGGACCGGAGACGTCGAGGAGGCGGACGCCGTCGTAGAGCACGACGAGGACGGGACGGGCTTTCACCGGTCCAGTATCACCAGTTCCGCCGCCGACCGTCCCGGCGGGAACGCCGGTGCTCAGCCCTCGCCGGACCAGCCGCTCAGCCGGCTGAGCAGCCGTTCGAGGACCTGCGGGTCCGCCGTCACCGGGTCACCGGAGACCGGCTCGTCGACCAGCGTCCGGCGATCGCCCCGGCGCGGCAGGCGCACCTGCTTCGCGGTCATCCCGCCGGGCAGCGGCAGCTCGCACCAGGTGGTGCGGCCGCCGCCGGGTGCCGGGTCGACGCCGACGCGCTCGCCGGGTGCGGCCTGGGGTGGCGGCAGGTGGGGCAGGGTGTCGTCCACCTCCACCAGCAGGACCTCGGCGGTCAGCCGCAGCCGCAGGGTGACGAAGGCGGGTGCCTTGGGGTCGCCGGCGTCGATGACCGCCTCGACCAGGCGTCTCGCCGTGGCCGTGACCTGCTCCAACATCGGCTTCAAGGACCAGTCGCTGAGAATCAGGCGGACGAACAGCTCGCTGACCGGCAGCGCGCTGGGCTGCGCGACCAGCCGGAGGTCGTCCATCTGGGAGGTGTGCGCGCTCAAACCTGACCTTCCTCGGCCCGGGTGCCACTGTTCGAGTCACGCATCATGCCACCCGTCCGGGAACCACCCGTAAGGAGGACGTCACTCGACGCCGAGCATGACCTCCGTGGACTTCACGAGCACGGTCACCGGCTTGCCCGGCGCCAGCTCCAGCTCCTCGGTGGCGTCCTTCGTGATGGACGCGACGACCTGCTGGCCGCCGTCGAGCTCGACGGTCACGACGGACATCACGGCGCCGGGCTTGATGGCCGAAACGGTGCCGGTGAGCTGGTTGCGGGTGGAGAGACGCATGGCCGTCCTAACGGGTTACAGGGCTGGTGAACGGCGTCAGGCTACGGCCTTTCCGCAGGTCACGCCGCCGGAAGCGGCCCGGCACGATCGAGTGGTGCGGCAGCGGGGCGGGCCGGATCACCGCAGCTGCGTCACGGCGGGACGCGCTGGGGAGCACCCGCGAATCCGGTGTGACTTGCTACCGTCGGCCCATGGGTGACGTGGTCGAGGACGAAGCGCTGCGGGCCGAGCGGCTGCTGGACGCGCAGGCGAAGGCGGTCGAGCTGTTCGCCGCGGTCGAGGAACGCGGGATCCTCGCGCCGGGCGTCCGCGAGACCGAGGCGAGCGACGCGATCCGCGACCTGGCCGGGGATCTGCTCGGCATCCGCCGCTACTGGCACAAGCGGATCGTCCGCGCCGGCGTCAACACGCTGCGGCCCTACCGCGAGAACCCGCCGGACCGCGTGCTCGGCGAGGACGACATCGCCTTCGCCGACTTCGGCCCGATCTTCGAGGACTGGGAAGCCGACTTCGGCCGCACGTTCGTGCTGGGCGACGACCCGGTCAAGCACGCGCTGCGCGATGCGCTGCCGAAGGTGTTCGACGCCGGGCGGGCGTACTTCGACGCGCTGCCGGACATCACCGGCGAGCAGCTGTACGCGCACATGGTCCAGCTCGCGCACGAAGCGGGCTGGGAGTTCGGCGGCGAGATCGCCGGGCACCTCGTCGGCCGGTTCCCGCACGAGACGATCGACGGCGCCAGGATCGCGTCCTACATCGCGCCCGGCAGCGACCAGCCGATGCGCCGGCCGGACCGCGGCGGCCAGGCGTCGCACTGGATCCTGGAGGTCCACCTCGTCGACCGCGACCGCGAGATCGGCGGCTTCTTCGAGCAGCTCCTCGACCTGGGTCCCGCCGCCGCGCAGTCCTGAAACGAGTCCTCCTCACCGGCCCCCGACGCCGGTGAGGAGGACCGGTCACGTCAGACGCGCGCGGTCGCCCACAGCTCGTCGATGGTGCGCTCGGCCGTCGCGAGGCTGGCGTCGGCCAGCGGGATGAGCTCCGCCATCGCCGGCTTCACGTACGACAGCGTCAGCTCGGCGGTGATGAACCGCGGCTCCAGGCCGGTCGGCGCGAGGCCGTGCGGCAGCCACGCCTCGGCGTGGTCCCAGCCCGCGCGGGGCGTGCCCGCGCCGTAACCGCCGCCGCGGCTGGCCAGCACGATGAACTCCCGGCCGCCGAGCAGGCCGGCCATCGTCACGGCGTCGGTCGAGAGCCCGGGGGCGATGAGGTGGTCGACCCACGCCTTGACGCTGCTCGGCGGGCCGAAGTTGTACAGCGGCAGGCCCAGCAGCACGGTGTCGGCCGCCTGCACCTCGCCGACGATCTCCCGCGTCAGCGCCCACGCCGCCGCCTGCGCGGGCGTGTGGTGCTCCGGCGGCACCCGGCCGGCCGTCCCGCCCGCCGCGTCGATGTGCGGCACCGGGTTTTCCCCCTGGTCGCGGTAGGTCACCGTGCCGTCGGGGTGGGCGGCCCGCCACGCGGCCGCGGCCCGCGCGCTGAGCCTGCGGCTCACCGAAGCCTCGCCGGTGATGCTCGAGTCGATGTGCAGGAGATGCGCCATGTCGTTCGCCGTCCATAGATCGTTGGTGTTAGACAAACCATTAATAGCACACCGATCATCAGGCCGGCCATATACTGGGCAGATGACTTCGCTGCCGGTCGTCAACCAGCCGCCCCACCGCTGCGGCGCGCTGCTCGACCACCTCGCGCGCCGGCTGCGGCTGCGCAGCGAGTCGGTGCTGGCCCCGCTCGGGCTGCGCCCGCGGCACCTGATCGCCCTGACGGTGCTGCGCGACCAAGGCGGCAGCTCGCAGCAGGACCTGGCGAAGATCCTCGAGATGGACGGCACGAACGTCGTCGGCCTGCTCAACGACCTCGAGACGGAGAACCTGATCGAGCGCCGCCGCTCCCCCGTCGACCGCCGCCGGCACATCGTCGAGCTGACCGACGTCGGTGCGAAGCTGCTGGCCCGCGCGGAGTTCGCGCTCGCCGCGGTCGAGGACGAGGTGTTCAGCGGCCTCGACGAAGAGCAGCGCGAGACGCTCTACACGCTGCTGCAGCAGGTCACGAACACGACGAACATGGAAGCCTGCACGGAAGCCGCGACCCGCCCCTGCTAACCGCCCGCGATGTCGCGGGCCAGCTGCCGCGCCTCGGGCAGGGTGAACTCCCCGGAGATCTGCGTTTCGCCGCCGGTGATGGCGGACTGGACGGCCGGCGCGGTGAGCACGCGGCTCCGCAGCACCATCGCGACCTGCTTGCCGACGTTCCCGCCGGTCCACTCCGCCCAGGTCCGGGTGCCGGCCGCGGTGAACCGGAGGCCGATGACCGGGTGACCCGACTGCGGGTCGAGGCGGGCGGCCACCCAGCCGACGTCGGCGCCGCTCAGGAACGCCGGGCCGAGCACGTACTTCGTGCCCTTCGCGCGGTCACAGCTGACCAGCGGCCGCGCCGGGTCGTCCCGGCCGGCCAACGGGTCCGGGCTGCCGGGGGCGCAGTCGAGCGCGGCCGCGGCGGCCTGTTGCGCGGCGGGGTCGGCACTCTGCCGGTCCGGCGCCGAGCCTGACCTCGGTGCCGGTGACGGTGACGGCGGCAGCTCGGTCAGGACCGGCCGGAAGTGCAGCAGCGTGCCGTCCTTGACGACGAAGCCGTCGCCCGAGGGCGCCGCGCTTCCGGACACCTGGGCCGAGCACCCGGCGACGGTGACGAGGACGGCCAGCGCCGCGAGGGAGATCCGCACGGGAGTCATTGTGGCGTCCCGGCCCCAGATCGGGAACTTACCACTGGTAACTCCTTGACTTTACCAATGGTAAGACGCACTCTACTGAGGCTAATTCGTCTAGACCAATCTGTCCGCTCTTCGAGGTACCTCCCCGAGAGGAGAGACACCACCATGTCCCCCCGGAAACCGGCCAAGGCCGCCGCCGCGCTCGCCGCCGCGACGGCCACAGCGGCCGCGCTCGTGCTCGCCCACGGCGCGGACGCCAGCCCGGCCGCCGCCCCAGCCACAGCCACAACCACAGCCGCCTGCGGCGTCCTGTTCGACGACTTCCACTACGCCTCCCCCACCGACAGCGCGTTCGGCGCGGCCGGCTGGACCACCCGCAACGACGTCGGCAGCCCGGGCGTGCCCGGCGCGCGCTGGCTGACGAGCAACATCAGCTTCCCCACGGTGAACGGGGAAAAGGTGGCGCAGCTCAACGCGTCCACCGACGGCAGCGCGAACGGCACGACCCACGCCGAGATGTACCAGAACCAGCTGCGGTTCCTGGACGGCACCTACGCCAGCCGCGTGAAGTTCACCGACGCGCCAGCCAGCGGCACGGACGGCGACCACGTCAACGAAACGTACTTCACGATCTCGCCGCTGCGGTACGACCGCGACCCGCTCTACAGCGAGCTCGACTTCTCCGAGTACCTGCCCAACGGCGGCTGGGGCGGCTCGACCGCGAACTACCAGACGTCCTGGTACACCTACTGGAACAACCCGTCCTGGGACGGCCTGCGCACCTCCACCGCGCAGAACCGCAGCTTCGACGGCTGGCACGACATCGTCACGCAGGTCTCCGGCGGGCACGTGAAGTACTACCTCGACGGCGTCCTCACCGCGGACCACACCACCGACGCCCAGGGCGATCCGGTCTACCCGCGCACGCCGATGTCGATCAACTACAACATGTGGTTCATCGACACGGCCGGCCACACGAGCGGCACCAGCACCTACACCGAGCAGGTGGACTGGACCTACTACGCGGGCAACCAGGTCGTCACCCCCGCCGCCGCGGTCGCGCAGGCCTCGACCTACCGCGGCGCGGGCACCGCGCACGTCGACACGGTCGGCTCCGGCAACTGCACCACGCCGACCAGCCCGCCGCCGACGACCACCCCGACGACACCCACCACACCGACGACCCCGACCCAGCCCGCGAACTGCTCCAGCGCGGCGGAGTGGGACTGGGGCACCGTCTACCTCGGCGGGCAGCGGGTCAAGCACAACAGCCACCTCTGGCAGGCGAACTGGTGGACGCAGGGCTCCGAGCCCGGCCTCACCGCGCAGTGGGCCGACCTCGGCCACTGCTGAACCACGGCCCGGCACTTTCACGTGAAAGTGCCGGGCCGGGACCTGAGGCGGCACTTTCACGTGAAAAGTGTCGCCTCGGCCATTCCGGTCATCCCGCCGCAAGCACCGCTTCGAGCCCGGACGCCTGGGTCCGCCAGTCGGTCGCGTTCGGCGTGGCCCCGCTCCAGCGCTCGCCGATCCGGTCGAGCGAGTCTCGATCGCTCGCCCACAGCGTGTCGGCCTGCTTCTGCGCGAAGGCCCGGTAGGTCGCCGAGCCCGTGACCTTCACCAGGTCGCCGAAGTAGCGCATGAAGGTGCCCTTGAACTGCTTTTGGTTGTCGTCACAGGAGTTCGCGGCGTCGCAGGACTCGACGAGCACGCCGCCCGAGGTGAGCCGGGACATCGCCGCGTCCGCCAGCCTCTTCGCGGCGTCCAGATAGGACGTGACGCCGGTGGCGCGCCAGAGTTCGACCAGCCCGCCGATGCCGAGACCCTGGTTGTACGTCCAGACGGTCTGGCCGTTGTTCGCGCACGAGGACGTCAGGCCGTCGTTCACCAGGCCGGAAGCGTTGATCAGGCCGCTGTTCAGGTACCAGTCGCCCGCGGTCCGGGCGCGCTGGCCCCACACGGTGTCGCCGGCGAGCCGCGTGTGCAGGGACGCGGTCAGCCGCAGGTACAACCCGCTCGTGACGGCGTTCTTGTACGTCCGCTCGCGGTTCCACCACACCCCGCCACCGCAGCTTCCGGTGTCCCAGAACCCGTTGACGTAGTTGGCGATCGTCGTCGCCTCGGTCAGGTAACGCGCGTCGTGGGTGCGGTCGTAGACGGCGATCCACGCCAGGCCCCACCACGCGCTGTCGTCGATCGCGCGGCTGACGAAGTCACCCTCGATCGGGTCGGAACTCCTTCCACCGGCGGAGAAAGCGGCCTTGTTGACGTCGAAGGTGCGCGCCATGGCGGCGTCGAAGCCGCCCGCGTCCGCGACGGCCGTCACGGCGACCGCGGAGTTCCACCAGCTCGACGGCCACCACGCGGTGTAGGGCTCGTAGGACCACATCAGCGCGTCGACCGCGCCGGCGGCCCGGGTCGTCGCCGGGCGCGCCCAGGCCGTGCAGCTGCCCGAGGCGTGCGTGGCTTCCCGGCCGCACGCGCGCACGGCGCCGCCGTACAGCCGGCCGCGCGGGTCCCGCGTGGCGAACGCCGTGGTGCGGGTGCCGGTCGCGCCCGCGGCGACGCTGGTGCGGCCCAGCGACGAGCCGTCCGGCCAGCTCGCGCCCGCGTCCCAGGACCGGTCGAGCCAGACCTCGTCGCCGGCGCCGCCCGCGTCGATGCCGGCCCACGCCATGCCGCGGCCGTCGAAGTGGAGCCGGATCGTGCGGCCGTAAAGGGTCGTGGGAGCGACCGGCTGGGCGTCCCCGGTGCCCGGGGCGGCGCGGTCGCACGCGGCGTCGCAGACGTCCGGGTAGATCCAGGCGGTGCAGGCGACGCCCTGCGCGTCCCCGCAGGCCCGGACCAGGCCGCGGCGGTGGTGCGCCGGATCGGTGAGGTTGTACATCAGCGTGCGGGTGCCGGTCCATCCGCTGGGGACGCTCGCCTTGCCCAGCAGGCCTTCCCAGGTCGCGCCGCCGTCCCAGGAGCGGTCGAGCCAGACGGCGTCGTTCGCGACGCCGTTGTCGATGCTCGCCCAGGCCATGCCGTCGGGGTCGGACGCGTGCAGCCGCACGATACGGCCGTTGATCACCTTGTCGGGCAAGGGAAAGCTCTCTCGCGCGGCTCGCGATGGATCAAGCGTGTCGCAGGAGGTCACGCACACCGCCGTCGCCGCCGCGGCGGGCCGCGATGACAGGGGTGACAGGGAACCGAGGACGAGCAGGAGCACGAGCAATGTCCGCATCGACATCCCTCTCCACGCGCCGGAGTTCTTTCCAGGATAGGAAATCCGGCGCCCGGTCAGAAGGGTTCAGACAACTTCTGGCTCGTTCCGGACAATCTCCGACGGGGAGCCGAACAGGCGCGGCATGACCGCGAGCATCAGCGCGGACCAGACCACGTGCGTCAGCACCGGCGCCTGGACGCCGTCGCCGCGGTGGCGCTGCCACGCGAACAGCGACCCCATCACCGCGGACGCCAGGACGAGCGCGGGGTTGCGGGTCGCACAGGTGGACAGCACGTAGATCGCGGTGGAGCGGCGCGCGCCCGCGGCGTCGTAGAGGGCGCCGCGGAAGAAGACCTCTTCGGCCGCGCCGGTCAGGAGCGTCGTCGCCACCACCGACGTCGTCGAACCGCGGTGGGCGTAGTCGAGCACGCCCGCGATCGCGCGGCGCAGCGGCGGGATGTGCCGCGACACCAGCGCGCAGCCGTAGAACACGCCGAACGCGCCCGCGCCGGCCAGCACCGGCTGCACGACGTCGCGGCGGCCCCGGCGCACCGGCCCGGCCGCACGCGCGCCCGCCAGCCAGGTCGTGGCGACACCCGCGGTGAGGCCGTAGAAGCGAAGAGACCCCGGCGGACTGGACAGGGACGCGCCGAGCAGCCCGGTCCCGGCGGCGGTCACGGCGGTCATGAACCGTCGTTTCATCCGGCCCGCCGGCTCTTCGCGCGCTCGCCGAGGGCCTGGAGCACGGCGTCGTCGTAGCCCATCGGCTCGAACTCGACGATCTTGCGGATGCTGTCGTCGCGGACGACGACCTCGTTGGTCATCGAGTCGATCAGCGAGCGCCCGGTCTGCACGTCGATGTCGGTGACCAGGGAAAGCCAGTACGACGAGAGCCGCGGCGAGAGCAGCGGGACGGGCACGATCACCAGCGGCCGTCCTTCGATCGCCGCGACGCGCTGCAGCATTTCCCGGTAGGCCAGGACGTCCGGGCCGCCGATGTCGAACGCGCGGCCCGCGGCGTCGGCGTGGTCGAGCACGCCGACGAGGTAGCGGACGACGTCGTCGATCGCGATCGGCTGGGTGCGGGTGCCGACCCAGCGCGGCGTGACCATCGCCGGCAGGTGCTCGACGAGCTGGCGGGTCAGCTCCCACGACGTGCCGCCGTGCCCGATCACGATCCCGGCGCGCAGCACGGTGACCGGCACGCCGGTCTCACCCAGCAGCTCTTCGACCTCGCGGCGGCTGGCGAGGTGCTCCGAGAGCGTGCCGTCGTCGTCCCCGAGCCCGCCGAGGTAGACGATCCGGCCGATCCCGGCGTCCGCCGCGGCCCGGGCGAAGGCGCGCGCCGCCTCGGAGTCGCGGCGCTTGAAGTCCGAGCTGTCGAGCGAGTGGACCAGGTAGTACGCGGCGTCGGCGCCCTTGAGCGCGTCGCGCAGGGAACCGACGTCGGCGACGTCGCCGCGGACGGGTTCGCCGGTGCCGCGGTAGTCCTCGGGTCTGCGGGTCATCGCGAGCACGGTGTGCCCGGCTTCGTCGAGTGCCGGGCACAACCGGCTGCCGACGAACCCCGACGCTCCCGCTACCAGCACTCGCATGCCGGTGACGCTAGTCGCGACGGCGCCGTCCCGCAGGTCGCGCGGTGCCCGCGAAGCAGACGGCGCCGAGCACGGCCGCGCAGCCGACCAGCTGGAGCACACCGGGTGATTCGCCGAGCAGCCCGATGCTCAGCAGCACCGCGCCGACCGGCTGGAGCAGCATGAGCGTCGCGCCGGAGGTGGCCGACATCCGCGGCAGCGCGGCCGAGATCAGCAGCCAGCCGGTGAGCTGGCCGACGAGCGCGAGCGCGATCAGCCACCCGAACGAGGGCCAGCCCGGCGCGAAGTCGAGCGTGCCGGACGGGAGCCCGAGCACCAAGGCGACGGCGCAGGCGGAGAGCGTCGCCAGGAGCAGGGAGTGCGACTGCGTCCCCTTGGCGCCGCTGAGCCGGATCAGGAACAGGTAGGCGGCGTACCCGGCGCCGGCGATCAGCGCCGCGACGGCGCCGGTGACCGGGTCGGGGCCGAACGCGCCGGTCCCGGCGAAGCCGCCGGCCAGCACGACCCCGCCGAGCAGGACCGGCGCGGCCACCAGGAACCGCTTCGACGGCCGTTCGGCGAGGAACGCGAACGCCAGCACGGGCACGATCACGACCTGCACCGCGAGCAGGACCGTCGCGATGCCGGCGCCGACGCGCGGGATCGCCTCGCCCCAGAGCACGAAGTCCAGGCCGAGCCCGGCCCCGGCCAGCAGCGGGAAGAGCACCCGGCGGCGGGTCTCGGGGCCCGCCTTGCGCCGCTCCCACCAGGCCAGCGCGAACAGCACCGGGAGCGAGAGCAGGCACCGCCAGAACGCGCTGGTGGCGCCGCTGGTGTGCGAGACCTTGATGAAGACCGACGACAGCGCGATGCAGAAGCTGCCGAGCGCCGCGAGCAGGCGGGGGTCGACGCGCTGGGTGAAGGTCGTCTTGACGGGGCGGGGCGCGGTCGTGGTCACCCCTCCAGCGTGGGCGTCTCGACTGTCAAGAACAAGCGAATGTTTCTGCGCGGAATCCGGTAGCATCACTACCGTGTTCGGACTCGAGCGGATGCGGGCGCTGCACGCCCTCGCCACCCAGGGCTCGGTCGCCGCGGCGGCCGCCTCCCTGCACGTCACGCCCTCGGGCGTCTCCCAGCAGCTGGCGAAGCTGGAACGGGAGGCCGGGCAGCCGCTGCTGGAGTCCCGCGGCCGCGGCGTCCGGCTGACGAAGGCGGGCCAGGTGCTGGCCGGGCACGCCGAGCGGATCCTCGCGCAGGTCGCCGAGGCGAAAACCGACCTGGAGCTGCTGCGCGAGGACGTCATCGGGCCGCTGCGGGTCGGCGCGATCCCGACGACCGTGCACGCGCTGCTGCCGCCCGCGCTGGCGACGCTGGCCGTGCAGCACCCGCGGCTGGAGGTGACGCTGCACGAGGGCGAGGCCGAGCAGACGATGCCCCGCGTCCTGGCCGGCGACCTCGACGTCGCGGTGCTGGAGAGCTGGGCGGACCGCCCGACGGTCCTCCCGCCGGAGACGACGAGGATCGCGTTGTTCTCCGACGTCGCGGACCTCGCCCTGCCGGCCGGCCACCGCCTGGCGCACCGCAAGGCCGTGGATCTGTCCGAAGTGGACGACCTGCCGTGGATCGGCTGGAGCGCCGGCTCCGGCTGCCACGACTGGCTGGTCCAGGTCCTGCGCAAGCAGGGGCTGGACCCGCGGATCAGCTGCACGGTAGGCAGCTACCCGACCCAGCTGGCCCTGGTGGCGGGCAACCTCGGCGCGGCCCTGGTCCCCCGCCTGGCCCGCGAGCGGCTCCCGGAAGGCGTCCGCATCCTGACGACCCGCCCGGCCCTGACCCGCACGATCTACGCGATCTGCCGAGCGGGCGAGGAGGACCACGGCGCGGTCCGGGCCTGCCTGGACGCACTGAGCGAGGCCTCGGCCCGCTTCACCACCGCCCTACGCCCGGTCGGCTGACGCCACCTCGTGCCGGCTCGTCGTGAGTGTTTAGGGCGGTTAGAACCGCCCTAAACACTCACGACGAGCCGGGGTATCAAGGCGTTACCGGTTCCGCCGTCCAGCTGGCCAGCAGCCTCAGCGTCGCCTCCGACGGTGAACCCGGCTCCACCGTGTGGACTCCCAGCACCTGGTCCTGGTCGCCCGTCGGGGTCAGCGCCTCGTAACCCAGGATCAGATCCCCCACCACCGGGTGCCGGTAGTGCTTCGTGCCGTGGGTGCGCTGGTAGACGTCGTGATCCGCCCACCAGACGCGGAAATCCTGGTCTCGCACCGACAGCTCGCCGATCAGCTCGGCCAGGGCCGGGTCGTGGGGGTTGCGGCCCGCGTACAGGTGCAGCGTCGCCACCACGCTGCGCGCCGACGACTCCCAGTCCGCGTACAGCTCGCGAGCCAGCGGGTCGAGGAAGACGAACCGCGCCATGTTGCGCTCGCGCGGGGGCAGCGCGTCGAAGTCGCGGTAGAGCGCCTTCGCCAGGCGGTTGGCGGCCAGCACGTCCAGGCGCCGGCCGGTGACCATCGCCGGGACGTCGGTCAGGGTCTCCAGGATCCGCAGCAGCCCGGGGCGGACGCGCTGGGGTGCCGGGGTCCGCGGCCGGCGACGGCTCGGCTTGGCCAGCGCGACCAGGTGCCGCCGCTCGGTTTCGTCCAGCTGCAGGGCTCGAGCGATCGCGTCGAGCACCGACTCCGAGACGTTCAGGTTCCGGCCGCGTTCGAGCCGGACGTAGTAGTCGACGCTCACCCCGGCCAGCCGCGCGACCTCTTCCCGCCGCAGCCCGGGAACGCGCCGCACGCCGGGTTCCGGCGGGAGCCCGGCGTCGGCGGGCGTCACCCGGGCACGGCGGGCGCGCAGGAAGTCCCGCAGTTCCGGGTTGTCCTCGCTCATCCCGCCAGCCTAGATCGGGCGCCGCGCGCGTGCGGGGGTCTGCTGGACCCCCGGTAGAGCCATGCCCCCTTCGCGAGGTCGAACGGCCGGAGCCGGCGGTTAGCTGGAAGCAGAACCAGCTCCCGAGAAGGAAGACCCGAGATGGAACGCGAAATCCTGGGCGGCACGGGCATCTCCGTCAGCCGCTTCGCCTTCGGCGCGATGATGCTGGGCGCGATGGGCAACACCGACCGCGCCGAGTCGGTGCGGATGATCCACGCGGCGCTCGACGCGGGGATCAACTTCATCGACACGGCCGACGTCTACTCCCACGGCGAGTCGGAGGTGATCGTCGGCGAGGCGCTCAAGGACCGCCGCGACGACGTCGTGCTCGCGACGAAGTTCTCGATGCCGATGGGCCCCGACGCCAACCGGGCCGGCGCCTCGCCGCGGTGGATCAAGCGGGCCGTCGAAGCCAGCCTGACGCGGCTCGGCACCGACCACATCGACCTCTACCAGCAGCACCGCCCCGACCACCTGACCGACATCGACGAGACGCTGGGCGCGCTGTCCGATCTGGTCCGCGCGGGCAAGGTGCGCGTGATCGGGTCCTCGACGTTCCCGGCCGAGCTGATGGTCGAGGCGCAGTGGGCCGCGCAGCGAGGCGGGCACCACCGGTTCCGCACCGAGCAGCCGCGGTACTCGATGCTCACCCGGATCATCGAGAACGACGTCCTGCCGACGGCCCAGCGCCACGGCATGGGCGTCCTGACCTACGGGCCGCTGTCCAGCGGCTGGCTGACCGACCGCGACCCGGCGCGCAGCCACCGCGCCGGCATGGCTCCCGAGGTGTTCGACCCGGCCGTCCCGGAGAACCGCGCGCGGGCCGAAACCGTCGAGCGGCTCCGGAAGCTTGCCGGCGACGCGGGCCTGCCGCTGGCGCACCTCGCGGTGCGGTTCGTGCTGAGCCACCCGGCCGTGACGTCGGTGCTGATCGGCCCGCGCACGCCGGAGCAGCTCGACGACCTGCTGACCGCACAGGGCCCGCTGCCCGGCGACGTGCTCGACCGGATCGACGAGATCGTCCCGCCCGGCACCGAGGTCAACCGGCACGACAACTACCAGGCGGCGGCGCCGGCGATCGAGAACCCGAGGCTTCGACGCCGCTGAGTCACGCCCGGAGCCGGTCCGCCATCTCCGTCACCAGCCGGCCCGGGCGCTTGTGGTGCACCAGGAAGACGTCGCGGGCCGGGCGGGCGTCGGCCGCGTCCCGGACCTCGATCCGGGCGCCGCCGGCGCGTTCCAGCACGCTCTCCGGGACGAACGCGATCCCCAGCCCGGCCTCGACCAGCGCCAGGATCACCTGGTAGTCACGGCTTTCGTGGGCGACGCGCAGCCGGACCCCGGCGGCGTCGGCGAGCTGCTCGAGGCACACCCGGTTGGGCACGCCGGGGCTGCCCGAGATCCAGTCCTCTCCCGCGAGCCCGCGCAGGGTGAGGCGGCGGACGGCGGCTTTCGCGTGGCCCACCGGGAGGATCAGGCGGAACCGTTCCGAGCGCAGCAACGAGCGTTCCAGCCCACGCGGGTCGGGCAGCACGGCACCGGGATAGTGGTGGGTGATCAGGAGGTCCAGCTCGCGCGAGCTGACCAGGCCGTAGCCGTCGGGCGGCTCCAGGTCCAGCAGCCGCAGCGCGACCGCCGGGTGGGCCTCGCGGAAGCCCGCGAGCGCGGCCGGGACGAGCGTCGCGCCCGCGCTGGCGAACGTGCCGACGGTCAGCTGCGCCGGTTCCTCGCCGAGCAGCGCCCGCACGGTCCGCTCGGCGGTCCGCAGCTCTCCGACGATCGTTTCGGCGTGGGTCAGCAGCGCTTCGCCGACGGCGGTGAGCGTGACGCCGCGTGGGTTGCGGTGCACCAAAGGGGCGCCGACGTCGCGTTCGAGCTTGGCCAGCTGCTGCGAGACGGCGGACGGTGTGAACGAAAGCCGTTGTGCCGCACCGGCGATCGACCCGGCGTGCGCGACCTCGGCGAGCAGGGCCAGGCGGTGGGCGTCGAGCACGGGAGCCTCCAGCCGTAAGCGTTGCTGATGCCAGC
Organism: Amycolatopsis sp. NBC_01307; assembly: GCF_035975215.1. Classification (NCBI taxonomy): domain Bacteria; kingdom Bacillati; phylum Actinomycetota; class Actinomycetes; order Pseudonocardiales; family Pseudonocardiaceae; genus Amycolatopsis; species Amycolatopsis sp. NBC_01307. The sequence goes on from NZ_CP108403.1 coordinate 5,000,074, forward strand.
ATAGGAGACGTCGCTGGTGCTTACGGCCGGGCGCGCGCATGCTGAAGTCATGATCAGCACTTCGGACGTCGAACGCGCCGCCACGAGGATCCACGGCCGGGTCCGCCGGACGCCGGTCTTCGCGGCCGACGGTATGTGGTTCAAGCTGGAACACCTGCAGCACACCGGGTCGTTCAAGGCCCGCGGCGCGTTCAACCGGATCTTGGCGGCCGGTGACATCGCGGCGGCCGGGGTGGTCGCCGCGTCGGGCGGCAACGCGGGCCTCGCCGTCGCCCACGCGGCCCGCGAATTCGGTTTCCCCGCAAGGGTTTTCGTCCCGGCCACCGCGCCCGCGGTCAAGGTGGCGAAGCTGCACGCGCTCGGCGCGGCCGTCGAGCTCGTCGGCGACAAGTACGCCGACGCCTACGACGCTGCGGTGAAGCACGCGGCCGACAGCGGCGCGTTGTTCTGCCACGCCTACGACCAGCCCGAAATCTGCGCCGGCCAGGGCACGGCCGGACTGGAACTGCTGGAGCAGGTGGACGGGCTCGACACGATCCTGGTCGCGGTCGGCGGCGGCGGGCTCCTGGCCGGCATCGCCGCGGCGGTCGAGGGCCGGGCGCGCGTGGTCGGCGTAGAGCCGCGCACGATCCCGACGCTCCACGCGGCTCTCGAAGCCGGTGAACCGGTCCAGGTCGAGGTGTCCGGCCTGGCCGCCGACTCACTCGGCGCGTCCCGGCTCGGGGACATCGCCTTCGCGGTCGCCACCCGCACGGGCGCGGGGTCGGTGCTGGTCGAGGACGCCGCGATCGCCGAAGCCCGGACGACGTTGTGGGACCGCTACCGCCTCGCCGTCGAAGCGGGCGGGGCCACGGCCTACGCCGCGTTGCTCAGCGGCGCCTACGTGCCCGCGCCCGGCGAGCGCGTCGCCGTCCTGCTCTGCGGCGGCAACACCGACCCGGCGACGCTCACTTCCCCGTCAGCAGCGCCACCAGCGGCGCGAACTCCTCGATGAAGGCGCTGTTGACGCTGACGTAGGAGACGCCGAGCTCGTCGCGACGGCGTTCCAGCTCACCCGCCATGTCGTCGACGCTGCCGCGCAGCATGGTCAGCGAGTCGTGCTCGATGAGCGTCGCGGCGTCGACGCCGATGAACCCGCGGATCCACGGCGGGACGACCTCGCCGACGACGAAGATGTTCATGGCCAGCTCGATGTCCCGGCCGTCGGCGGCGGTCCGGATCTCCTCGACGTGCGACGCGAACTCGTCGCGGGTGGTCAGCACGCCCCCGGCGAGGGTGACGATGTCGGCCTTCGCCGCGGCGAGCCGGCGGGCCTTGGGACCGCCCGCGGCGAGCATCACCGGCGTGTGCGCGTCACCGTCGAGGCGGCGGACGTGGTCGATCGTCTCGGAGATCGAGTCGAGCCGCTCCTGGCCGGTGCCGTAGGGCAGGCCCAGCTCCTCGGCCTGCTGGCGCATCGACGCCAGGCCGGTGCCGAGGCCCAGCTCGAACCGGCCGTCGGTCATCGCCGTGAGGCTGTGCGCTTCCCAGGCGGCCGCGCGTGCCGTGCGCAGCGGGCTGGCCAGCACGAACGAGCCCACCCGCAGCGTCGTCGTGACCGCGGCGGCCGTCGCGAGCGACGCCGTCGGGGTCGGCAGGTTCAGGTTGTCCGGCGAGAGCAGGGTCGAGTACCCCAGCTCTTCGGCCCGGCGCGCGGTCTCCCGCCACTTCGCGCCGCCCTCCTGGGCCGCCGCGACCACACCGAACCGGAACGCCTTCTCAGCCATCGGATCAACCCCCGCTTGTGTTGTTGACCCGATCAAACCACCGCCGCGCCCGGCCGTGCCACCACGAACGCCGTGAAGGCCCCCTTACCGGCTCTTATGGCCGGTAAGGGGGCCTTCACGGACTTCAAGCGCAGCATCAGCCGCGCTGGTACTCCTCCCAGGTGACCTTCGTGACCGAGGGGCCGTCGTCGGCGCCGCGGCCGGCCAGGCCGTTCTTGCCCAGGTAGTAGTCGCCCGTCTGGTGCTGCGCGCCCGACGAGAGGTCCGGGTCGGAGATCGCCATCGCGTGGATGTGGTAGGCGAAACCCTGGTCCGGCGTGCGGTACCAGGCCGCGAACCCGACGTTGCGCAGCGCCTTCAGCAGGGTCGTGCGGGTCGCCGCCGACATGCCGGACACCGAGATGTCCATCGCGCCGCCGCCGTCGTGCGTCCCGGCCGAAGCGTCGACGCCGCCCGGATTGTAGGACCCCTGGGTCAGGCTGACGGTGAAGCCGGCGATCTTCTCCGCCGCCAGCAGCATCGCCTTGGTGCGGGTGTTGATCGTGACCCCGCGGTAGGCCACGCGGCTGCCCGCGGACACCGCGCTCGTCACGGTGTAGCGGCTCGCGCCCAGCTTCTCCAGCGACGTCTTGCCGGGCAGGCCCGAAGCGTCGATCCCGGTGTAGCCCAACGACTTCTGGTACTGGGAGTACGCCGTGATCGTCGTCGTGCCGAAGTAGCCGTCGACGTACTTGCTGTCCAGGAGCCCCTTCGCCTGCAACGCCTGCTCGACCAGCAGGACACTGGCGTGCGCGCCCGGCGTCTGGGTGTCGTCGGCGCGGCGCGGGTCGATCTGGGCCGCCTTGAGCACGGCCTCCATGTTCGCCGTGGGCAGTGCGGCTGCGACCGCGGGCGCGGCCTGGGCCGGCGCCGCCACAGCGAGCGTCGCGGCGGTGAGTGCCGTCAACACGGCGGCCTTCGTGAACATCCCTGTCCTCCACTCGTCGGAATCCCTGCCGCCATCAGGATCACGCGAACGGATACAAGGGACGTACAAACGGGCTCCAATCACCCATCCGTGCTGGTTCGGCCGTGCTTATTCAAAACGGCGCAGACGCAGGCTGTTCATGACGACGAAGACCGAGCTGACGGCCATCGCCGCGCCGGCGATCATCGGGTTGAGCAAGCCCGCGGCGGCGAGCGGCAGCGCGGCGACGTTGTAGGCGAACGCCCAGAACAGGTTGCCCTTGATCGTCCGCAGCGTCCGGCGCGCCAGCCGGATCGCGTCGGCCGCCGCGCGCAGGTCACCGCGCACGAGCGTCAGGTCGGCCGCCTCGATCGCGACGTCGGTGCCGGTGCCCATGGCCAGCCCCAGGTCGGCCTGGGCGAGCGCGGCCGCGTCGTTGACGCCGTCGCCGGCCATGGCGACCACGTGCCCTTCCGCCTGGAGCCGCTCGACGACGGCGGCCTTGTCGTGCGGCAGCACCTCGGCGATCACGCGCTCGATCCCGACCTCCACGGCCACCGCGCGGGCGACGACGGCGCTGTCGCCGGTCAGCAGGATCGGCGTCAGCCCGAGCCCGCGCAGCCGCCGGACCGCCTCGGCCGACGTCGGCTTGACGGTGTCGGCCACGGCCAGCGTGCCACGGACCTCGCCGTCCCAGGTCACGGCGACCGTGGTCAGCTCGGCCCCGGCGGCGTCCGCCCGCCCGACGCGCACCGTGCGGCCCTCGACCACGCCGGTCACGCCCAGCCCGGGCGTGCTCCGGAACTCCGACACCGCGGGCAGCACGCCGAAGCGCTCCCGGGCGGCGGCCGCGATCGCGCGGGCCACCGGGTGCTCGGACGCGGCCTCGACGGCCCCCGCGAGCCGCAGCACCTCGCCGTCGCCCTCGACCAGCGCCATCCGGCCGGTCGTCACCGTGCCGGTCTTGTCCAGCACGACGGTGTCGACGCGCCGGGTCGACTCCAGCACCTCCGGGCCCTTGATCAGGATCCCCAGCTGAGCGCCGCGGCCGGTGCCGACCAGCAGCGCCGTCGGCGTGGCCAGGCCCAGCGCGCACGGGCAGGCGATGATCAGCACGGCGACCGCCGCGGTGAACGCGGCCGACGGCGTCCCGCCCGCACCGAGCCAGAAGGCGAGCGTCGCCACGGCCAGCGCGATGACGATCGGGACGAACACCGCCGAGACGCGGTCCGCGAGCCGCTGGACCTGCGCTTTCCCGGTCTGCGCCGCCTCCACGAGCCGCGCGGTCCGCGCCAGCTGCGTGTCGGCGCCGACCTTCGTGGCCCGGACGACGAGCCGGCCGCCGACGTTGACCGTCGCGCCCGCCACGGCGTCGCCCGGCCCGACCTCGACCGGCACGCTCTCGCCGGTCAGCAGGCTCGCGTCGATCGCGGATCCGCCGTCCTCGACGACGCCGTCGGTGGCCACCTTCTCCCCCGGTCGTACGACGAACTCGTCGCCGCCGGCCAGCTCGCCGACCGGGATCCGCAGCTCACGGCCGTCGCGCAGGACCGCGACGTCCTTGGCGCCGAGGTCGAGCAGCGCCCGCAGCGCGGCACCGGCGCGTCGCTTGGCGCGGGCCTCGAAGTAGCGCCCGGCCAGGAGGAACGTCGTGACGCCGGCGGCGACCTCCAGGTAGATCGCGCCGTCGCCGGACATCCGCTCGACGGTGAGCTCGAACGGGTGCCGCAGGCCGGGGGTGCCCGCGGTGCCGAACAGCAGCGCGTACAGCGACCAGCCGAAGGCGGCGAGCGTGCCCAGCGAGATGAGCGTGTCCATCGTGGCGGCGCCGTGGCGCAGGCTGGCGAACGCGGCGCGGTGGAACGGCCACGCGCCCCACACCAGCACGGGCGCGGCGAGGGTGAGCGAAATCCACTGCCAGTAGGTGAACTGCCACGCGGGCACCATCGCCAGCAGGATCACCGGCACGGCGAGCCCGGCCGAGACGACGAGCCGTTGCCGCAAGGTCCGCGTGCCGTCGTCTTCGTCGGCTGCCGGTGGCTCGTCGGCGGGCAGTTTCGCGCGGTAGCCCGCCGCTTCGACTTGCGCCACCAGTTCTTTCGGCTCGATGTCGCCGGAGTAGGCGACTTTCGCCTTCGCCGTGGCGTAGTTGACGGTCGCGGTGACGCCGTCCAGCTTGTTGAGCTTGCGCTCGATCCGCATCGCGCAGGACGCGCAGGTCATGCCGGTGATCGCGAGGTCGACGGTCATCGCGGTGCCCCCGTTCCGGTGGTGACGGTGAACGCGGCGGTGCGGACGACGTCGCCGTGGCGGAAGTCCAGGAACAGCCGGTAGGTGCCGGCCGACGGCACCTCGGCCACGAAGGTGAGCCCGGGCCCGGCCGGGTGGACGTGCAGGTACGCCAGGTCGCCGCCGCGCAGCGCGACGAGGTGGCCGGCGGCGCCCAGGTAGGGCTGCAGGTCGGTGACCGCACGGCCGTCCTCGGTGACGGTCGCCGTCAGCCGGGACGCCCGCCCGGCGACGAGGTCGCCGTCGAGCCGGACGTGGTAGCCGTCGACGTCCGCGACGCGCGTCTCCGGAAGCTCGACCGGCTGGAACACCCTCGGCGCGACGAGGTCTACGCCGAGCGTCAGCGGCTTCGCGCCCGAAGGCGTGAAGCCGGCGAAGGCGCGGTAGCTGCCCGCATCGGCGACGGTGAGCGGAACTGTCCACGTGCCGTCGGCGCCCAGGTCGGGGTGCAGGTGCTGGTAACCGGCGGTGTCCCGGCGGACGAGGATGAAGTGGAGCCGTTTCTCGTGCTCGACGTCGAACGCGGTCACGGGCGCGCCGTCAGGGCCGGTGATCCGGAACGTGAAGCGGGTGGCCACGCCCGGCGTGAGCGTCGTGGTCGTGGGCGTCAGGGTGTAGCCGTCCTGGGCCGAGGCCAGGCCGCCGGGCAGGTCGACGACGGCTTCGCTGTGGGTGTCCTCGTGGGTGTCGTCGTGGGTGTCGCTGTGGGCCTCGGCCTGGGGGAAGGGACCGACGGCGGTCCCGAGCGCCCAGGCTCCCCCGGCGACCAGGACGAGCGCCGCGCCGTAGGCGGAAAGCTTCGCTGAGGTGGTGCTCATGCCTCAGATATACCCTAGGGGGGTAGGGTAAGCAACGCCGTCACGGCCTGTCAGACCGGACACAAGTTTTCGCAGCGCACCTGGTCCAGCGATGATTTCGGCCGTCACGGAGAGTTCCGACGCGAACCCCCTGGACTCTCCCGTGTTCTTTTCGTAACCTGTTCGAGATCTCGCGGCCCCGCGCCGCCGACAGGTGGCTACGCGAGATCGCCGCCGATACCCCCCTGCCGGGTACCGGACCCCCACACCGCGTGGCTCACCTGTTGCGGGAGAGCGCGCACCGTGACGGGGCAGTGCGGACGAGGCCCCCGACTCGCCGCCCCGGTCCCGACCGGCGGCCGAACAGCAAAGGAGACCCGCGCGAACGTGCATTCGCATCCCGTCAAGCGCGTGGTGTCAGGTGCCCTCGCGGCCGCCGCGGTGATCGCAGTGATCACCGTCGCGGACCCCGCGGCCACCGCCGCCCCGATCCCCGCCCTTCAGGCTCCGCCCACCGGGTCGGAGGCCCTGGCCAAGTACCGCGACCTCGCGGCGCAGGCCGAGAAGCTCAACGAAGACCTGCTCAAGGCCCAGGCCGACCTCACCACCAAGCAGGGTGAGCTCGACAAGGCCACCACCGACGTGGACGCGGCGAAGACCGCGGGCGCCGAGGCCGCCGACGCGAAGCAGAAGTACCAGTCCCAGGTGGACAAGTTCGCCAACGCGTCGTTCACCAGCGGCGTCCAGCTCAACAAGCTGTCCGCGCTGCTGGCCGGCACGTCGACGCAGGACTTCCTGGACCGCTCGTCGGCCCTTGAGGTCATCGCGACCGACAAGAACTCCGCGATGGACAACCTCAGCGGCGCGGCCGAGAAGGCCAAGACCGCCGAGAAGACGGCGACAGACGCCGCGAAGAAGGCGACCGACGCCCGCGACGCGGCGGCCAAGCTGACCTCGGACATCGAGGGCAAGAAGAAGAACCTGCAGACCCAGATCGACCAGATCGAGGCGCAGAGCAAGACCCTCAGCACGGCCGACAAGGCCGCGCAGAAGGACACCGGCGGCAAGGCCCCCACCGTCAAGGCGGCGACCGGGGCCGCCCAGACCGCGGTCAACGCGGCGCTGAGCAAGCTGGGCAGCGCCTACGTCTGGGGCGCGACCGGACCGAGCACGTTCGACTGCTCGGGCCTGATGCAGTGGGCCTACAAGCAGGCCGGCATCACCCTGCCGCGCAACTCGGCGGCGCAGGCGGGCTTCGGCACGTCGGTCTCGCGCGACCAGCTGCAGCCGGGCGACCTGGTCGCCTACTACTCCCCGGTGTCGCACATCGGGATGTACATCGGCGACGGAAAGATGGTCCACGCCCCCACCAGTGGTGACGTGGTCAAGATCTCCCCGCTGATGAGCGAGTACGCCGGAGCGACCCGCCCGACGGCCTGACGTTTCGCGAATCCGTCCACAGTGGTGTTCACGCCGCGGTGGACGGATTTCGCGTTTCCGGGCGGGGTTCGCGGGGAAACTCCTCCGCGGGGACGTGCACGGAAACTGTCGGGGCTCTGGGTTACAGTCGGACTCAGGCGAACAGACGTTCGAATGGAGTGGTGATGACCGAACAGCCGGAACCCAACCCGGAGAAGGACCCGAGCGACTGGACCACCGGCGACGAGCCGATGACCGGGCCGCAGAAGTCCTACCTGCAGACGCTCGCCCAGGAGGCGGGGCAGGAGGTGCCGGAGGATCTGACGAAGGCCGAGGCCTCCAAGCGCATCGACGAGCTGCAACAAACCACCGGCCGCGGCGCTTGAGCGTGTCCGGGGCGGCTGCGCGGGCTGGCGGCGGCTGAGGTACTGCGGCGGCTGAAGCGGCACCCGGCTGCTGGCGGGCAAGCGCTCGGGCTGGCCAGAACTTGGGCCGGATGGCGCTCGGCGGCGGACCGAACCAGCCGATCGGGCGGCGCGAGCGCTTGAGCTGGCACGGCACCTGCTGAGAGCACATCGGCGGAACAAGCACGCCGGTCCAGGTGCGCGCACCGAAGTGAGCGCGGCGGCTGAGCAAGAGCACCGGTCGAGCGGACCACATGAGCGCCGTAGCCGGGCGGGCGCGGCAGCTAGCGGATGCGCGACTGCGGCTCAGCGCATCGCGAGCGAGAGGGCAGGCACCGGCCGAGCGGGCGTAGCGAGCGAGTGGCCACGCCGGCCGAGCGAGTTCAGGCGGCCTGGGGCAGTGCGGCCGCGCCGGTTACGCGTAGCAGGAACTCGGCGTTCGAGCCTGTCTTGCGGAGCTGGTCCAGCAGTTGCTCCACCGCGTGCGGGCCCTGCAGTGCTCGGCGGACGTCGCGCATTGCGGCCAGTTCCTCCGGTGTCACCAGCAGTTCCTCGCGGCGGGTGCCGGATGCGGCCAGGTCTACCGCCGGGAAGACTCGGCGTTCTGCCGTGCGGCGGTCCAGCTTCAGCTCGGCGTTGCCTGTGCTCTTCAGCTCCTCGAAGAACACCGTGTCGGCCAGTGAACCGGTTTCCACCAGCGCTGTCGCGATGATCGTGAGGGAACCGCCGCCCTCGACGTTCCTTGCGGCGCCCAGGATGCGCTTCATCGGCTGCAGGGCCGCCGCGTCGACGCCTCCGGAGAGGGTGCGGCCCGAAGGGCGGGCCGACAGGTTGTACGCGCGGCCCAGGCGGGTCAGGGAGTCGAGCAGGAGCACGACGTCCTCGCCGCGCTCCACCAAGCGCTTGGCGCGCTCGACCGCCAGTTCCGCGATCGCTACGTGCTCGGCCGGCGGGCGGTCGAATGTGGACGCGATCACCTCCCCGCGCACGGTGCGGCGCAGCTCGGTGACCTCCTCCGGGCGCTCGTCGGCGAGCAGCACCATGAGCTTGCACTCCGGGTGGTTGGTGGCGATGCCGTGCGCGATTTCGCTCAGCACCGTGGTTTTCCCCGCCTTCGGCGGCGAGACGACCAGCGCGCGCTGGCCCTTGCCGATCGGCGTGACGAGGTCGATGACGCGGGTCAGCACCCGCGCCGGGGTGGTTTCGAGCAGCAGTCGCTCGTCGGGGTGCACCGGGACGAGGTCGTCGAAGTGCGGGCGGCGCGTGGCCGGGTTGACGCCGTCGACGCTGATGATTTCCTCGGCGGTGCCGGTGATTTCGTCGCCCGTGCGCAGCTTGTGCTTGCGGACGACGGAAAGCGGGATGGTGACGTCGCCGTCGGCGCTCCGGTAGCCGGCGCGGACGAAGGCGGATTTTCCTTGTACGTCAAGGATTCCGTGGAAAGGCATGGTTTTCTCCTGAATGCGGGGAACGGCCGGCGCGCGGACGGCGGCGGACCGTGAAATGAAAGGAAAGAGGCCGAGCTGGCCTGGATCCGGGAGCTTCCTCCGGGCGGCCTGGAGGCCGACGTCCGCGAGGAGCACCTTCACTGTAGCCCGACTTTCCCCGAAGCACAATGCGTGAGAACCGGTGGCGGTGGGTAGGACTTCAGGGAAGCCGCCGAACCGTGGCCGACGGATGGGAGCACACCGTGCACCGACACACCCCGGAACCGGACGTCGACACCGGCGAAACCGCCGACGACGGCCCACCCGGGACCACGTCCCCCGACCGCCTCCCCGCGGGGTCCGGGACCGTGGTCAGCTCGACCTTCGAAGAACTCGCGCCGGCGCTGCCCAACGACGTCGCCGACCTGCGCCGCAAGCTCATCCACTGGCTGGCCGCCCTCCCCCTGGACCCGGAGAGCACGCACGACATCACGCTGGCCACCTACGAGGCGCTGGCGAACGTCGCGGCCCACGCTTACCCGGTCAAGCACGGCTGGGCGCGCCTGCAGGCCGCGCGGGTGGGCGACGCCGTGATCGTGACGGTCACCGACACCGGCTGCGGCATCCCGGCGACCCGCGCGAGCCGCCCCCGCACCGCGGGCCTGCGCACCTCGGGCGGCCGCGGCCTGCTGCTGATCGACAAGGTGACCGACCAGTACGACATCGACACCGGCGAGCAGGGCACGACGGTCCGGATGACCTGGCGCCCGGCCGCCTTGCGGCACGCGGGTGCGGCCTGACCCGCGTGGGTCGAATGAGGCCGCGAAGGCGACCGATTCGGGAATCGAGCAAGATGAAAGAACGTCACGGCTGACGAAGCAGCGGGCAACCACCAGCCCGAATACCGTCAGTCACTCCGGCATCGCTCATCGAATGCAAATGAGCAGGCTCGAAAGCCGAGAAACGCGGTGAGCCGGAGCCGGCCCACCGCGTTTCAGGGAACCTCAGGCCGCGCTGGCCAGCCGCACGAGGCGGTTGCGCGGGTACGACACCAGTTCGCGCTCCTCGTCCGTGGTGAAGATCTCGACGGAATCCTCCAGGATGTCCGCCGAAGTCACCTGTAGCTGCCACGCGGGCAGCCCCGGGGCGGGCTCGTGCCAGAACCACTGGCCCTTGGTGAGCTGGTCCGCCGGGACCGTCGCGTCGTCCGTGTTCATGCCATGAGGCTAACCGCCACCACCGACAGTTTTTGAACGGGCTCAGCCATGGGTCGCTCCCACCGTGATCGTCAGCACGTCCGGGTCGCCGGCGAACACCGCGCCGCTGAAGTCCGGGCCCGGGCTGACGTCGTCGTACGGGAACGCGTAGCCCCGGTTGTCGGGCAGTTTCGAGTGGACGATGCGGGCGTAGTGGTTGGTGACGTCGCCCAGGTAGAACTTCGCCGGGTCCTCCGCCGTCGGCTGGTTCGCGTTGTCCAGCAACGTCGTCCGGTTCAGGGCCGCCGCCAAGCGCGGGATGATGCTCTTGCGCGCGTCGCTCGCGCCGGCCGCGATGGCGAACGGGCCGCTGTCGCAGCTCCAGACGTCCGCCGTGGCCGGCTTCGCGAAGGACTCGGCCCCGAGCACCAGCTGGCCGCCGGTGACGCGGCCGGTGAACGTGCCCAGGCCCGGGTTCTGCGAGTCCACCACGAGGTCCGTGCCCTCGTACTTCTGCCAGACCTGGTCGATGTAGCCGCCGAGGTACCCGCCGAACTGGTCGGCGTGGTGGTGCGGCGACAGCGCGCGCAGGTTCCCGCCGCCGCCGGTCTGCACCAGCCCCGGCCAGTTGCCGCCCAGCGCCGTCAGCTCCGACGAGATGGCGTCGAGCGACCCCGAAGGCAGGCCGTTGACGGTTTTCGTGCCCGAGCCGGACGTCGTGAGCGACAGGCCCATCGGCATCCCGACGAAGTCGACGTAGCTGATGTTGGCGAACAGCTGCTCGTCGTTGAACGTGAACTCGCTGAACGACCAGTTCTTCTCGTAGTTGGGATCGGCGGTGTTCAGGAAGCTCGGGTGCACCAGGGCCGGCCCCGGGTCGAGGAAGAAGTCCAGCTTCGCGTCCGTGACGACGTAGATCCGCGCGCCGCCCATCTTCGGCACGGAGACCTGAGCGCCGGAGCCGACCGGGATGGCGCAGTCCTCGGGCAACGGCGTGTGCGCGGCGCCGGGCGAGTCCGGGTAGTACGGCGAGCCGTCGGCGCGCAGCAGGACCAGCCGGCCGTCCGGGGTCGTGCCGGTGACATAGGCGTACACGGTGCCGGAGCCGGAGTTGTTCACCAGCTTGAGACCGAAGGTCGACGGCGTCGCGGCGTAGGCGGTGCGGGCCAGGGGCAGCACGGTGGCGGTGGCGAGCGTGGCCGCCGAAAGGCTCAGGAACGAGCGGCGCGAGATCATGATTCCTCCACTTTGAGGATTACCAGAACACGCGGCGTGCTCCACAATGGAGGCACAGGCCGCGCTCGCAGATTCGTTGTGGACGCCAACAAACTATGAACGCCGCCGGCCGGGCCTGACAACCCCTCCAAGGTAGGTCTAGACCACCGTTCGCACCCGGCGCGCGATGCCCCGCGCGGAGAAATTTCAAACAATCCCGGCCGGTCACTGCCCCCGGGTACCGGGTCGCGGGTAATTCCGGGCAGGGGCCTTGACTTCCCCGCGAACGGTCGGTGACAGTGGACGGCCTCGCAGGTGGACGCACCCCCTTTCCGGCTTCATCACAGAGAAAGCGGACCCCATGCAGCCCAGCAAGCGTTTCCTGCGACTGACCGCCGTGATGGCAACGTTGTCACTGCCCTTCCTCGCCCCCGCGACGACGTCCGCCGCGGAAACCTGGACCACTGTGTTCCAGGACGACTTCGACGGCGCGGCCGGTACCGGCCTGAACACCCAGGACTGGCTCTACGACAGGGGAACCGGCTACCCGGGCGGCGCGGCGGCCTGGGGCACCGGCGAGCTCGAGACGGCGACGGACTCGACCGACAACGTCTACCACGACGGCGCCGGCCACCTCGCCATCAAGCCGCTGCGTGACGCCGCGGGCAACTGGACCTCCGGCCGGATCGAGACGCAGCGGACCGACTTCGCCGCCCCGGCGGGTGGACAGATGGAGATCAACGCGTCGCTCAAGCAGCCGTCCCCCGCCAGCGGGCTCGGCTACTGGCCGGCGTTCTGGGCGATGGGCGGCGACGCGCGGCCGGTCGGCGCGACGAACTGGCCGAGCATCGGCGAGCTCGACATCATGGAGGACGTCAACGCGCTCAGCAAGCACTCCACCACCTTCCACTGTGGACAGTGGCAGGGCGAGTGCCACGACCCGGACGGCATCACGAGCGACCTGCAGGACTGCCCGGGCTGCCAGGAGGGCTACCACTCCTACTCGGTCGTGGTGGACCGCCGCGACGCCGCCGCGGAGGAACTGCGGTTCTACCTCGACGGCAACCAGACCTACTCGGTGAAGCAGAACCAGGTGTCCGACGCGACCTGGAAGGCCGCGGTCGACCACGGGTTCTTCGTCATCTTCGACGTCGCGATCGGCGGCTCCTACCCGAACAAGGTCTGCGGCTGCACCTCCCCGAGTGCGGACATCACGCCGGGCGCCGAGATGAGCGTCGACTCGCTGTCGGTCAAGGTCAGCGATTCCTGAGCCGATAAGCTGGCGCCATGAGCGTCCGGCACACCGTCATCGACTCCCCCATCGGGCCACTGACCCTCGTCGGTGACGCGGCCGGTGCGCTGCTCGGCCTCTACTTCGACGGCCACCTGCGCACGCCCCGGATGACCGACCTCGGGGAGCGCACCGAGACCGGCTTCGAGGTCGTGGAAGCACAGCTGGGCGAGTACTTCGCGGGCACGCGGCGCGAGTTCGACCTCGAGCTCGCGCCGCGTGGTTCCGCGTTCGAGAAGCAGGTCTGGGACCTGCTGACGAAGATCCCGTTCGGCGAGACCCGCACCTACGGGCAGCTGGCCGCCGCACTGGGCGACCCGGGTGCCGCGCAGGCCGTCGGCAACGCGAACGGCTGGAACCCGATCAGCGTCATCGTGCCGTGCCACCGGGTGGTCGGCACGAGCGGGAGCCTGACCGGGTACGCCGGCGGCCTGGCCCGCAAGCGGTTCCTCCTGAGCCTGGAGGAGCCGCCCGCGGACGAGGTCGGCCGGTTGTTCTGACCCGTCAGGATGTCCCGCAGGTCACGGTGGGCGCCGTCAGGTTCCCGCCGTGCTCGACGGTGAACCCGATGACGTTGCCGCTGCCGTTGGGTTTCGCGGTCAGCACGTACCCGGTGCTGTCCCAGGTGCCGGTGTAGTTCCAGCTGCCGATGACCTTCTGGGGTGCGTGGAAGGTGATCGTGAGCACCCAGTTGTTCGAGCCCGTCACGCTCACCTGGCCGTTGAAGCCGACGTTCCACTCCGCTGTCTTGGTGTAGGTCCCGGTGCACCCGCCCGACGGCGGCGGGGTCGTGGTCGTCGGCGGCGGGGTGGTCGTGGTCGGCGGCGGCGTAGTGGTGGTGCCGCCGTTCAGCGCGTCGAGGACCGCGGTGTAGGCGGCCTTCTTGTTCCCGCTGCCGTCGAACAGCAGCGGGGTGGCCGACGCGCGCCAGGAGTCGGTGTCCCGGATGCCCCACACGGTCAGGCCGTTGCAGCGCGCCACCGCGAGGCAGGCGTTCGTGACCGTGCTGAAGCTGTTCGCCTGCGTGGTGCCCGACCCCTCGATGTCCAGCTCGGTGATCTGCACGTCCACGCCGAGGTCGGCGAAGTTCTGCAGCGTGGTCTGGTAGTTCGACGGCACCGGGCTGGCGCTGTTGAAGTGCGACTGGAAGCCGACGCAGTCGATCGGCACGCCGCGGGACTTGAAGTCCTGCACCATGCGGTACACGGCCTGGGTCTTCGCCTGGCTCCAGTCGTCGGTGTTGTAGTCGTTGTAGCAGAGCTTCGCGCCGGGGTCGGCCGCCCGGGCGGCGCGGAACGCCGCCTCGATCCAGTCGTTGCCGGTGCGCTGCAGGTTGGAGTCGCGGCGAGCGCCGGAACTGCCGTCGGCGAACGCCTCGTTCACCACGTCCCACGAGTAGAGCTGGCCGCGGTAGTGCGTCGCGACCTGGGTGACGTGGTTGAGCATCGCCGAGCGCAGCGACGAGCCCTCCATGCCCTGCATCCAGCCGGGCTGCTGCCCGTACCAGGCCAGCGTGTGCCCGCGGACCTGGGCGCCCTGGGACCTGGCCTGGGCCACGATCCGGTCGGCGTTGCCGTAGGAGAACTGGCCCTGGTTCGGCTCGGTCGCGTCGATCTTCATCTCGTTCTCGGGCGTGATCATGCTGAACTCACGGCTCAGGATGCCGGTGTAGACGCTGTCCGAGAGCCTGCTCGCCGAGACGGCCGTGCCGAAGTACCGGCCGGTCCGCGCCGCCGCGCCGCCGAGCGTGGTGCCCGTCGCCGGCGGGGGCGACGTCGTCGTGGTGGGAGTGGTCGGGGTGGTCGGCGTGGTCGTGGTCGTGCCGCCGCTGTTCAGGCCGAGGTAGGCGATCGCGTAGCCCACCATGCCGCTCTGCGGCAGCACGTGCCCGGCGCCCTGGACGCTGATCGCCTCGACCGGCGCCTGGACGCCGGTGCCGCCGTAGCGGGCACGGGTCCAGCCGGACTGCGGCTGGTCGGTGCCCGACGCCGTCTGGCTCACCCCGGCGAGGTTGGTCCACTGCTTGACCTCTTCGCCGAAGTTCGGGTAGCGCAGGGTGTCGTCGGCGGTGCCGTGCCACAGCTGCATCCGCGGGTACGGGCCGCTGCGCCCGCCGCTCATCTGCCGGGCCTGGTCACCCCACTGCTGCGCGGTCTTCGTCAGCTGGCCGTTCGCGCACTGGGAGTTCCAGCTCGACCCGTCGGTGGTGCCGAAGCAGCCGGCGGGCACGCCCATGAACGCCGACCCGGCGGCGAACACGTCCGGATATTCCGCGGCGAGCACGTTCGTCATCATCGCGCCCGAGGAGAACCCGGTGACGTAGACCCGGGACGGGTCGACGTTGTAGTGCTGCTTCGCGTAGTCGACCATCGAGAGGATGCCGACCGGGTCGCTGCCGCCGCCGCGGGTCAGCGCCTGCGGTGAGGAGACGTCGAAGCAGGCGCCGCTGCGGGTGGCCTCCGGGAACACGATGACGTACCCGTACTGGTCGGCCGCGGTGACGTAGTCGCGGGCGTAGCCGTTGAAGACCGCCGAAGCCGAGCCGGTGCAGTAGTGGATCGCGACCAGCAGCGCCGGCTTGGCCGCCACCCGGTCCGGGACGTAGGTGTACATGTTCAGGTTGCTGGGGTTGGTGCCGAAGCCGGTCACGCGGTTCAGCGACGCCGCGGACGCGGGCTGCGCGGCGAGCAGCACGACCGCGGCGACCACCGGCACGACGGCGGCCAGCAGCACAGTGAGCAGTCTTCTCACTCGGGATTCCTTTCCGGGGCAGGGCGCGCAGCGGTCTCGATCGTTCGTCGCGCCCCGGAACCGGTCAACGACTATCGGTATGTTTCGGGGGCTTTCGCACCACCCACTGCGTGCCGGACGGCCGGGACGACGCGGTTCTGGAAGGATCGCCGGATGACCGCGCTGCTGCTGGGCCCGCTCCTCCGGCACGTCGACGCCACGTCGGCGACGATCTGGGTCGAGACGGACGGCCCGTGCGAGGTCGGCGCCGGCGACGCGACCGCCCGGACCTTCGAGGTCTCCGGCCACCACTACGCGCTGGTCGTGCTCACCGGCCTCGAACCGGCGAAGAGCACGCCGTACGAGGTCCGGCTCGACGGCGACGTCGTCTGGCCCGAACCCGGCGGTGACCTGCCGCCGAGCCGGATCCGCACGCTCTCCCCCGACGACTCCCGGTTCCGGCTGGTGTTCGGCTCGTGCCGCAAGCTGCGCGAGCAGGACGCCCTCGGGCAGGACGCGCTCGCCGCGTACGCCCGCCGGATGGCCAAGCTCGCCGAGGAGGAGTGGCCGGAGTCGCTGGTGCTGCTCGGCGACCAGGTCTACGCCGACGAAACCACCGACGACACGCAGAAGTGGCTCGCGAGCCGTCGTGACACCTCGCAGCCACCCGGCTCCGAGGTGGCCGACTTCGAGGAGTACTGCCACCTCTACTCCGAGGCCTGGTCCGACCCGGCCGTGCGCTGGCTGCTGTCCACGCTGCCGACGTCGATGATCTTCGACGACCACGACGTCCGCGACGACTGGAACACCTCGCAGGCCTGGCGGGCGGAGATGGCCGCCACGTCGTGGTGGCCCGAGCGCATCCGCGGCGCGCTGGTGTCGTACTGGATCTACCAGCACCTGGGCAACCTCGGCCCGGAGGAGCTCGCCGGCGACAAGCTCTTCCAGCAGGTCGGCTCGTCCGGCACGGACAACGCGGAACTGCTGCGCGAGTTCGCCGACCGCGCCGACCGGGAGGCCGACGGCGCCAAGGGCACGCGCTGGTCCTACCGGCGCGACTTCGGCCCGGTCCGGCTGCTCGTGATCGACTCGCGGGCCGGGCGCATCCTCGAAGGGGGTGTGCGGTCGATGATCGGCGAGGACGAGTTCCACTGGATCGAGGAGCAGGCCGGCGGCGACGTCGACCACCTGCTGATCGGCACGTCGCTGCCGTGGCTGCTGCCGACCGCGCTGTCCTTCGCGCAGTCGATCAACGAACGCGCGTGCACCCGGCCGGGCGTGCGCGGCAAGGCCGCCGAGTGGTTCCGGCAGTTCGCCGACCTCGAGCACTGGCCGGCGTTCCGCGAGTCGTTCGACCGGCTGGCGAAGCTCATCGCCCGGGTCGCCGACGACGGCGCGGCCTCGGTCAACGTGCTCTCCGGCGACGTCCACCACGCCTACGTCGCGCGGGCCCGGTTCCCGCGTGCACCGGCCGCGCCGGTGCACCAGCTCACCTGCTCGCCGATGCACAACACCGTGCCGTGGTACATGAACCGGGTGTTCCGGCTCGGCTGGTCCCGGCGGCTGACCGGGCTGATGGGGTGGCTCGCGCGCCGCTCCGGCGTCCGGCCCACGGACCTGACGTGGGACTGCGTTTCGGGGCCGCACTTCGGCAACGCCGTGATGACGCTGGACGTCGACGGGCGCACTGCGTGGGCGACGATGCAGCGGACGACGGACGACGGCCTCGTCGACGGGCCGTCGATCCGCCTCACCTGAGGGTGGGTGCGGCGCGGCCACTCACCCCCGCCTGATCCGGGTTAGCCTCGGTTCGTGGCTGAAGAGAAGCCAGCGGAGCGAAGCTCCTCCGTTGAGGGTGGCGGCGGGGGCATGGATGGAAACGTACTCGGGGAGTTCCTCCGGGCCCGCCGTGCGCAGGTCAGTCCGGAGGAGCTGGGCATGCCCGGCGGCCGCGGGCGGCGCGTCGCGGGCCTGCGCCGGGAAGAGGTCGCGCTGCTGGCCGGCGTCAGCACCGACTACTACGTCCGGCTGGAACAGGGCCGCGAACGGCACCCGTCGGAGCAGGTGCTCGACGCGCTGGCCAGCGCCCTGGTGCTCGACGACGACGCCACCGCCCACCTCCACCGGCTGGCCCGCCCGGCGGCCCGTCGGCGCGCCCGGCGGCGTGAGCAGGTCAGCCCGAACCTGGTCCGCCTGATGGCGGGCTGGCCGGCGACCCCCGCGGTGGTCCTCGGCCGGTGCCTCACCGTGCTGGCGCACAACACGCTGGGCCGGGCGTTGTTCGACGGCCACACCCACAGCGGCGACCTGGTCCGGCTGGTGTTCCTCGACCCGGACGCCCGCTCGTTCTACCCGGACTGGGAGCGCGTGGCGGCCAACACGGTCGGCGGTCTGCGCGCGGCCGCCGGGATCGACCCCGACGACCCGCTGCTGATCGAGACGGTCGGCGAGCTGTCGGTCAAGAGCGAGGCGTTCCGCAGGCTGTGGGCGCGCCACGACATCCGGCAGAAGACCCACGAGACCAAGCGGTTCCACCACCGGCTGGTCGGCGACCTGACGCTGAGCTACGAGGCGCTGACGGTGAACAGCGCGCCCGGGCAGCAGCTGGTCGTCTACCAAGCGGAGCCGGGCAGCCCGTCGGAGGCGGCGTTGTCGTTGCTGGGCAGCCTGACCGCCGAAAGCACGCCGGAGAACGTCAACCGCTAAGCGTCTTCCACATTGGACAGTCTATTTCGTGCTGCCCGAAAACCCTGGAAAGGAACGTCAGTGAAGATCGTCCTCATCACCGGGGCCAGCAGCGGCATCGGCCACGCCACCGCCGTGCGGCTGGCCGCCGAAGGCCACCACGTCGTGCTCGGGGCCCGGCGGAAGGACCGCCTCGACGCCCTCGCCGCGGAGATCCGGGCGGCGGGCGGGCGCGCCGACGTGCACAGCCTGGACGTCACCGACCGCGCCGACGTCGCCGCGTTCGCCGACGCGGCCGTGCGCGACCACGGCCGGATCGACGTGTTCGTCGCCAACGCCGGCGTGATGCCGTTGTCCCGTTTGGATTCCTTGCACGTCGAGGAGTGGGACCGGATGCTCGACGTCAACGTCCGCGGCCTGCTCAACGGGATCGCCGCGACGCTGCCGCACTTCGAGCGGCAAGGCGGCGGCCACTTCGTGACGATCGCCTCGACGGGCGCGTACGAGGTGGTGCCGACGGCGGCGGTGTACTGCGCCACGAAGTACGCGGCGCGCGCGATCACCGAAGGCCTGCGCCTGGAGTCCGACCCGAGCCTGCGCGTCACGACGATCTCGCCGGGCGTCGTGGAGTCCGAGCTGGCCGACACGATCACCGAGCCGGGCGCGAAGGAGGCGATGGTCGCCTACCGCGCGCACGCGATGCCGCCGGACGCCATCGCCGGCGCGATCTCGTACGCCATCGGGCAGCCGGACGGCGTCGACGTCAACGAGCTCGTGGTCCGGCCCACCGCCCAGCGCTAAGTCCGCTGCGCCAGCACCATCGTGAAGCCGCCGTCGCGGTCGCGTTCCCAGGTCGTCAGCGAGCCGTTGGGGACCGCCGTGGCGGCGGCCGCGCGCATGAGGTCCGGTTCCGGCAGGCCCTCCAGCAGGTACCGGAGGGCGAACACCGTCATCTCGTGCGCGCTCAGCAGGACCCGCGCGCCCGGCCGCTCGGCACTCAGCTCGGCGAGCAGGGAGCGCACCCGCAGCACGACGTCCGCCCAGGACTCGCCGCCCGGGGGCCGGTAGTAGAACCGGCCGAGCCGCCGCTTGCGCCGGGCCTCGTCGGGCCAGCGCTCGCGGACGCCGTGTGAGGTCAGCAGATCCAGGACGCCGAGCTCGCGATCGCGCAGCCGCTCGTCGGGCACGATCGCCACCCCGGCCGGCGCGGCCAGCTTGGCGGTGTCCCAGGCGCGGCGGTAGGTCGAGGTGACCACGACGTCCGGCCGGTGCCCGGCGAGCAGCTCCCCCGCCGCCGCGGCCTGGTCCCGTCCCGGCCCGGTCAGGGGCACGTCGGCGTCGCGCTCGGCGAGGTCGATCACGTCGGCGCCCGCCGTCTCCGCCACCTCCCGGGCGACGTTCCCGGTGCTCTCGCCGTGCCGCAGCACACCCACCCATTCCAGGTCGACTTTCACGCGCGGCTGGTACCCCCGGCGACCCACCCGCGAAACCCGGGATGGTTAGGCGCGCCAACAACGTCCGGCTAGGGTCGGTCCATGTCGCGGAGCCTCGACGCCCAGGACCGGCTGCAGCTGCTGGAGACGATCATCGGTGCCCCCGCCGGCCACCTCGGCCTGACCGAGCTGCTCACCGCGACCCTGGACCGCGTCCGCGAGGTGCTGAAGGTCGACACCGCGACCGTGCTGCGCTACCAGCCGGGCGGGCAGCAGCTCGTGGCGATCGCGGCCGCGGGCATCGAGGAAGAGGTCCACCAGGGCGTGCGTGTGCCGGTCGGCACCGGGTTCGCCGGGCGGGTGGCCCAGGACCGCACGCCCGTCGCCCTCGACCACGTCGACGAGACCACCGTCGTGAACTCCCTGCTGTGGGAACGCGGCCTGCACGCCATGCTCGGCGTGCCGATGATCACCGGCAGCGAGCTGGTCGGCGTCCTGCACGTCGGATCCGTGCGGCCGCGCGGGTTCTCCGAGGCCGAGGTCGGCACCCTGCAGCTGCTCGCCGACCGCCTCGCCATGGCAATCCAGGTGGAGGCGCTCGAGGAAAACCGCACCGCCACCATGGCCCTGCAGCGCAGCCTGCTGCCGGACCGGCTGCCCGAACTGCCCGGTCTCGGCTTCGCCGCCCGGTACGTGCCCGGCGCGGAGGCCGGGCTCGGCGGCGACTGGTACGACCTGTTCCCGCTGCCGGGCGACCGGCTCGGCGTCGTGATGGGCGACGTCTCCGGGCACGGGCTCGAGGCGGCCGTGATCATGGGCCGGCTGCGCAGCGCCCTGCGCGCCTACGCCCTCGACTGCGACGACCCGGCCGAGACGCTCGGCAAGCTCGACCGCAAGGCCAACCACTTCGAGCACGGAGCGATGGCCACCGTCGCCTACGGGATCATCGATCCGCCGCGGGAGACGCTGACGCTGTCGCTGGCCGGGCACCTGCCGCCGGTGCTGGCGCGCCCGGGCGAGCCGGGCGCGCTCGTCACGGCGCCGCCGGACCCGCCGATCGGCCTGACCATCGGGCACCCCGACCGGCGGACCACGGTCGTCACCCTGCCGCCGGGCGGGGTGCTGGTGTTCTACACCGACGGGCTCGTCGAGCGCCGGGACCGGGCGGTGGACGCCGGCATGACCGACCTCGCGGCCACCGTGCGGGCCGGGGAGCCCGAGCGCGTCTGCGCGCAGCTGATGGCGGCGATGATCGGCTCCCGGCCGGCGCAGGACGACGTCGCCCTGCTCGTGGTCCACCGCCACGCCTGAGGCGGCTCAGGAAGCCGTCAGCGCCGCCTCCCGGGTCGGGAACAGCGAAAGGCTGTCCTCGAGGCCGGTCAGCTGGATCGGCCGCAGGGTGGCGCGGCCGGTCGCGACGATCCGCACAGTGGTGCCCGCCGCGGAGTTGCGGTGGATCATCAGCAGCGCGGTCAGCCCCGGCGAAGCCAGGAACTCGACGCGGCTCAGGTCCACCACGAGCAGTCTCGGTACCGCGGCGAGCGCTTCGTCCGCCGCCTGGACCAGCGCGGGCGCCGTCGTCGTGTCGACGTCCCCGGCGACCTCGAGCACCACCGCGCCGTCCTGCTCCATTCGGGCGATCCTGAACTCGCCGAATGGCACAGCAGCCGGGGAGCCTTCAGTGTGGGTGTTCTCGGTCATGTGTCTCTCCCGCCCTCGGCGCCGCCGCCGGGACGTCCGGCGGGCGCGCTTGATCACGAAGGCTGTCTGCTCAACCGTGACCAATCATGCCCGCCGCACCGCGGCTGTGCCGTTTCAGCACCCACGGGTTTGCCTCGCGCGCGCGAACGGGCAGGATGGTGACCATGGCCGAACCGGACGTGGGTGCCGCGGGCACCGTCGTCCTGGAGCACCGCGACGGCGCGGCGGTGCTCCGGGTGAGCGGCGCCCTCGACCTCGCTCTCGCGCCGAAGCTGCGGCAGTTCGCCGACCGCGCTTCCCGGCAGCAACCGGCGGTGCTGGTCATCGACCTGACCGACGTCACCTTCCTGGCCTCGGCCGGGATGGCCGAGCTCGTGCGGGCCCACCGCGGCGACTCCGGCTCCGCCCCGCTGCGCGTGGTGGCGAACGGCCGGATCACGCTGCGCCCGCTGCAGCTGACGCGGCTGACCGACGAGCTCGCCATCTTCCCGTCGCTCACCGACGCACTGAGTCCCTGATGTCCCCGCCCCCCGTCGACGCAGTCCTCGACGCCGTGCGCCGGGCCTTCGTCGACGGGGCGGACGAACCGGCCGTGACCGAGGCCGTCGCCGCCGCCGTGCGGGCCGCCACCGCGGACCTCGTGGACACGGTGGCGCGGCTGCAGGGCGACGCCGCGGTGATCGACGCGCTGCACTCGGTCGGCCGGCGGCTGACCGCCCAGCTGGACCTCGGCCGGATCGTGCAGGACGCGACCGACGCCGCCACGAAGGCGACCGGCGCGGACTTCGGCGCGTTCTTCTACAACCTCGTCAACGATGTCGGCGAGTCGTACACCCTCTACACGCTCTCGGGCGTGCCGCGGGCGGCGTTCGAGCGGTTCCCGATGCCGCGCAACACCGCGGTGTTCGGCCCGACCTTCGACGGCACCGGCACCGTCCGCAGCCCCGACATCACCGCGGACCCGCGGTTCGGGCAGAACGCGCCCCACCACGGGATGCCCGAGGGACACCTGCCCGTGCGCAGCTACCTGGCGGTCTCGGCGATCAGCCCGACCACCGGCGAGGTGCTGGGCGGGTTCTTCTTCGGCCACCCCGGCTCCGCCCGGTTCACCGAGCGGCACGAGTACCTCGCCGAGGGCATCGCCGGCTACACGGCCATCGCGCTGGACAACGCCCGCCTCTACGAGCGCGAGCGCACCCTCGTCACCGAACTGTCCCGCAGCATGCTGCCGGTCGTCCCGGACCTGCCCGGCCTCGACGTCCTCACCCGGTACCTGCCCGCGGCCACCGGGACGAAGATCGGCGGCGACTGGTTCGACGTGATCCGGCTCCCCTCCGGCGCGACCGCGTTCGTGATCGGCGACGTCGTCGGCCACGGCGTCACCGCCGCGACCGTGATGGGCCAGGTCCGGACGGCGATCCGCTGTTACGCGCAGCTGGAGCTGACGCCGTCGGAAGTGCTGCGCAACGTCTCCGAGCTGACGGCCGGGCTGTTCGGCGGGAGCTTCGTCACGTGCTTCTACGCGGTCCTCCACCCGGACGGCACGCTGAGCTTCGCGAACGCCGGGCACCTGCCGGCGATCCTGATCCGGCCCGGTGCCCCGGTGGAGCAGCTCGGCGAGGCGATGGCGCAGCCGCTGGGTGTCGGCTCGGCGTTCCCCGAAGACACCACCACGTTCCCGCCGGGCACCGACCTGGTGCTCTACACCGACGGCCTGGTCGAGAGCCGCACCCGCGACCTCACCCTGGGCATCGAGTGGCTGCTGGCCGGGATCCCGGGCCTGCTGGCCGCGACCGACCTCGAAGCGGCGTGGGACACCCTCGTCGACGAGCTCACGCACGGGCGCCACGACGACGACATCGCGCTGATCCACGTGCGTCACCGCGGAGAGGACCGCCCATGACGGAACCCGTCCCCCCGGGCGCACCTCCCTCCCCGACCTTGTTCCAGCGCCGCACGGTCGCGCTCGCCGACCGGCTGCCGGAGCTGCGCGAAGCACTGGCCGGCTGGGTGCGCGCGCTCGGCCTGGGCACCGAACGCGCGGAGGACGTCGTCCTCGCCGGCTACGAAGCGATGGCCAACTCCGCCGAACACGCCTACCGCGACCAGGAAGCCGGCTACGTCGACGTCCGGGCCGAGGCGTTCGCGGGCGGGCTGACCGTCACCGTCACGGACTACGGCGACTGGCGCACGCCGGTGCCCACCAACGGGTTGCGCGGCCGCGGGTTGCTGCTCATCGACAGCCTCACCGACCAGTGCGCCCAGGTCCACCGCGAGGACGGCACGACGATCACGATGACCTGGCGGACCGACCCGGCGAGCTGAGCCCGCACGGATCAGCGCGGCCCCCGGCACCCCGGTAGGCTTCTTCCGGAGCCCAGATCCGGGAGAGAGATGACCGCCGCTGACGAGTCCGGCCCCGGTGCCGTCATCCCCGGGACCAGCCGGATGGCGACGCGGATGCGGGAGTTCGACTGGGCGTCCTCACCGCTGGGCCCGCCGGAGGGCTGGCCGCCGAGCCTGACGACGGCGGTGCGGATCTGCCTGACCTCCCGCTTCCCGATGATCGTCTGGTGGGGACCGGACCTGCGGTTCCTCTACAACGACGCCTACCTGCCGCTGCTCGGCACCAAGCACCCGGCGCTCGACAAGCCGGGTGAGCGGGTCTGGACCGAGATCTGGCACATCATCGGGCCGATGCTGGCCGGGGTGATGGAGACCGGCGAGGCGACCTGGTCCGAGGACATGCTGCTGCCGGTCAACCGGCACGGCTACTGGGAAGAGACGTACTGGACGTACTCCTACAGCCCGCTGCACGACGACAACGGCGCGGTGCAGGCCGTGTTCACCGCCTGCACGGACAGCACCGAGCGCGTGATCGGCGAGCGCCGGCTCGCCGCGCTGCGCGAGCTGGGCGCGCGAGCCGGGATCGCCCGCACCGTCACGGAAGCCTGCGAGCTGGTGACCGACGTACTGGGCCGCGCCGGGGCCGACGTCCCGTACGCCGCGATCCACGTCCGCCGCCCGGGCACCGATGACCTCACCCTCGCCGCCGTGACGCCCGGCGGCTCCGGGGACGCGGAGGGCTGGCCACTGGCGGAAGTCCTCGCCGACGGCGTCCCGCGCGTCGTGTCCGGGCTGACCGGGAAGTTCGGCGAGCTGCCGGCGGGCGGCTGGTCCACCGCGCCCGCCGAGGCGGTGGTGCTGCCGCTGCCCGGCGCCGCGGACACCCCGGCCACCGGGGTGATCGTGCTCGCGGCGAGCGGCGGGCACGCCGTCGACGAGAACTACCGGACGTTCCTCGGCCTGGTCGCCCAGCAGACCACGGCGCTGGTCAACGGCGCCGTCGCCTTCCAGGTGCAGCAGGAGCGCGCCGAGGAGCTGGCCGCGCTGGACGTCGCGAAGACGACGTTCTTCTCCAACGTCAGCCACGAGTTCCGCACGCCGCTCACCCTGATCCTGGGGCCGGCGGCCGAACTGCGGGAGACGCTCGCCGGCGCCGGCGAAGCGGTGCGCGAAGAGATCGACGTCATCCACCGCAACGCCGTGCGCCTCGGGCGGCTGGTGAACAACCTGCTCGACTTCTCCCGGATCGAGGCGGGCCGGATGCAGGCGCGCTTCGAGCCGGTCGACCTCGCGGAGTTCACCGCGGAGCTGGCGAGTGTGTTCCGCGCCGCCGTCGAGCGGGCCGGGCTGGCGTTCGAGGTCGACTGCGAGCCCGTCGGCGAGCCGGTGCACGTGGACCGCGGGATGTGGGAGAAGGTCGTCCTCAACCTGCTGTCCAACGCGGTCAAGTACACCTTCGACGGCACGGTCCGGGTGTCGGCCGGGCGCGACGGCGAGCACGCCGAGGTGCGGGTGAGCGACACGGGCATCGGCATCGCCGCCGACGAGATGCCCCGGCTGTTCGAGCGGTTCCACCGCATCCCCTCGGCGCGGGCGCGGTCGAACGAGGGCAGCGGGATCGGCCTGGCCCTGGTGCGCGAGCTGGTCGGCATCCACGGCGGCGCCATCACCGCGGACAGCACGCCCGGCGCCGGCACGACGTTCCGCATCCGGCTGCCGCTGGGCACCGGGCACCTGCCCGCCGAGCAGGTCGCCACCGGGCCGGTTCAGGGCGGGATCGCCGCGGAGGCCGTCGAGCCGTTCGTGGCGGAAACCCTGCGCTGGCTGCCGGGACCGGACGACGGCCCCGCGGCCGAGGTCGTCCCGTCCGGGCTCACCGGGGCGCGGGTGCTGGTCGCCGACGACAACACCGACATGCGCGAGTACCTCGCCCGGCTGCTGCGCGACGAGTACGCCGTGACGTCGGTGCGCGACGGCGTCGAGGCGTTCGCCGCCGCGGCCGCCGACCCGCCGGACCTGATCATCAGCGACGTGATGATGCCGCGGCTGGACGGGCTGGCCCTGCTGGCGGAACTGCGCGGCGACCCGCGCACGGCCGCCGTCCCGGTGCTCCTGCTCTCCGCGCGGGCCGGGCAGGAGGCCGCGGTCGACGGGCTGGCCGCCGGCGCCGACGACTACCTCGTGAAGCCGTTCTCCGCGCGGGAACTGCTCGCCCGGGTACGCACGACCATCCGGCTGGCCCGGCTGCGGACGCAGCACACGCGCTGGCGCGCGGCGATGATCGACTCGCTGCAGGAGGGCTTCTTCGTCGGCGACGCCGACGGGCGGATCGTGGAGATCAACGCCGCGTTCACCGAGCTGCTGGGTTACGGCGCGGACGGGCTGCCCTACGCCCAGCCGTTCCCCTGGCTGCCCGCCGCGGACACCGATCCCGAAGGGCACCGGCTGGTGCTCGACGCCCTCGCCCGGGCCAAGGCCGAGCCCACCGGCAGTTTCGTGCTGCCGATGCGGCACCGCGACGGCCACCGGGTCTGGGCCGCGACCGCGTACAACGAGCTGAACGACGACGAAGGCCGGCGCCGCCTCGTCGGCACGATCCGCGACGTCACCGCCGAGCGCTACGCCGTGCAGCGGGAAGCCGCGCTCGCGGCGATGAACCAGCGCCTCACCGGGGAAAGCGGCGTCCCGGCCGTGCTCGGCGCCGCCGTGGACCTGCTGCGCGACCTGTGGCGGGCCGACCGCGTGCTCGCCGTCACCTGGCCGCGGATCGGCGAACCGGGGCTCACCTCCACCGACCCCGGCGACCGCCGGTGGGCCGACCTCGACTCCTCCGTGCGCACGACGCTCGACCGCATCCGCTCGCTGCCCGCGTTGCACGCGGCGACGGCGGGCGCGGCCGCCGGCACCACCCTCGACCACCCCGACGGGCAGCTGACGCTCTGGGTGGAGCCCGCGGCCGGGCGGCCGCTCGGCACCGAGGACCAGACGCTGCTGGCGTTGCTGGCCGGCACCCTCGCGCACGCCCTGCGCCGCGCGCACCGCGACGACCGGCAGCGCGAGGTCGCCCTCGCGCTGCAACGCTCGATCCTCGGCCCCGCCCGGCTTCCCGAGGGGTTCGCGGTGCGCTACGAGCCGGCGACCCCGCCCCTGGAGGTCGGCGGCGACTGGTACGACGTGATCACCCTCGACGACGACCGCATCGGCATCGTGGTCGGCGACTGCGTCGGCCGCGGTCTGCCCGCGGCGGCCGTGATGGGCCAGCTGCGCAGCGCCTGCCGGGCGTTGCTGCTCGAGGCCAGCAGCCCGTCGCACACCCTCACCACGCTGGACCGCTTCGCCGCCCAAGTGCCGGATGCCTTGTGCACCACCGTGTTCTGCGGTGTCCTCGACCCCGCCACCGGCACCCTCACCTACAGCAGCGCCGGGCACCCGCCCGCGACCCTGATCCACCCGGACGGCACGGCCGAGTCCCTCGACGCGGGCGGCAGCGTCCCGCTCGCGGTTCGCGTCCCCGGAGCCCGGCCCGAAGCCACGGCGGTCGTCCCGATCGGCTCGCTGCTCATGCTGTACACCGACGGGCTCGTCGAACGCCGCCGCGAGTCGCTCGACGACGGCATCGACCGCGCGACCGGCGTCGCCCACCGCGCGCACGACGCCGAGCTGACCGACCTGGCGAGCACGCTGATGACCTCGCTGCGGCCGGCCGACGGCTACGAGGACGACGTCGCCCTGCTGCTCTACCGCCGGACCGTGCCGCCGTTGACGATGGAGTTCGCGGCGCACCCGGACAGCCTCGCCGCGACCCGGCACTGGCTGCGGGCGTGGCTGGCCACCGCGGAGCTCGACCCGGACCTCGCGCAGGACGTGCTGGTCGCCGCGGGCGAGGCCTGCGCGAACGCGGTCGAACACGCCTACGTGGACGGCGACGGCGCGAACCCGCACCTGTCCGCGAGCCTCAGCGGCGCCCGGCTGGTCGTGACGATCACCGACCGCGGGCACTGGAAGCAGCCGCCGCCGGACAACCACGTGCTGCGCGGGCGGGGCATGCCGATGATGAAGGCGCTGGCCGACGCGGTCACGGTCCGCCACGACCCTGAGGGCACCACCGTCACCTTGGAATGGAGAATCGGTTCGTGACGACGGCACTCACCCTGGTCCCCGGTCCCGATGACGCGGGAGATCGGACACTCACCGTGACCGGCGAGATCGACATGAGCAACGCCGCCGAGTTCGGCTCGGCGCTCGATCGCGAGCTGGCGGCGGGCGGCACCGTCACGGTGGACCTCACCGGCGTGACCTACCTCGACAGCGCCGGCGTCGCGGTGCTGTTCGATCGGGCCGGCTCCCACGACCTGCGGCTGGTGGCCCCGCGGCTGCTCGGCCGGGTGCTGCGGGTGTCGGGGCTCACCAGGGTCGCCGAGGTCACGATCCGCTGAGCCCGGTTGGGATCGGGCCCGCTGGGGTACGCGTGGGGCAGTGACGGCTGGATGTGTGGGTGGCACTGCCGGCGGTCGCCAGGTGGCGTCCCGGCAGCCAACCCACGGTGTTCAGCAGTGAGCTCCGGGCCGGTGCCACCGCCGTACCGGGCCCAGAGTTGCGGAGGACGCGACCGGCGCGGGTAGGGTTTCGCCGTTCCGTTGAAGCAGCAGCGGTTCGAGACCTGACCGCAGCGGCCCGGACGGAGTTGAGCAGTGACCGGTGCGCCGATCCCCGCCGAGGACCTCGACGAGCTGACCGCCGCCATGGCGGATCTCACGGGTGCTCTGGAGACCGAATCCGCCGAAGAGATCCTCCAGGCCGTCTGCGCGGAGGCCATCCGGGCCATCCCGGGCGCCGACATGGCCAGCATCACCGCGATCCGCGACGGCGAGCCGACGACCGCGGCCGCCACCGACGACCGCGCCGTCGACATCGACCACGTCCAGTACGCGGCCGGTGAGGGCCCGTGCCTGCAGGCGGCGTCGTCCGGCGAGATCGTCCGGGTGCCGCTCGCCACGGCCGGGCGGGTGTGGCCGGAGTTCACCGAGTACGCCGGGAGCGTCGGCGTCGGCAGCTACCTCGCCGCGCCACTGCGGGTCGACGAGCACCTCGGCGGCGCGCTGAACCTCTTCGGCTTCGGCGACCACGGGTTCGCCGAGACCGACTCCCAGCTGCTGAAGCTCTACACCACGATCGTCACGTTCGGCCTGCGCACCACGCGGCGCTACCACCAGGCGCGGCAGCGGGCCACCGAGCTCGAGGCCGCGATGAGATCGCGGGCGGTGATCGAGCAGGCCAAGGGCATCCTGATGGCCGTGCACCGGATCTCCGCCGACGAAGCCATGAAGCGCCTCATCACGGAGTCCCAGCGCACCAACGTGAAGCTGCGGGACATCGCGGCCCGGTTCGTCGCCGAGCTGTCCGACGGCGCGACGCCGGGCTGACGGCGTCCGGTCCTCCGCCGCTCAGGCGCTGCGGCGGACCGGGAACGGCCAGGTCAGCGTCATGACCGTGCCGTCGTCGGTCGAGCGCAGGTCGAGCCCGTCGACCAATGCCTGGATCAGCCGCAGCCCGCGGCCGCGGCCGGCCTGCTCCTCCAGGGCCTGCCAGCTGCCCCGGTCGGCGATCGTGACGATCAGGACCCGGTCGTCGATCCGCGCCCGGACGTCGATCTCGCCGGGCCGGCCCCCGTAGGCGTGGTCCAGCACGTTGGCCATCGCCTCCCAGCAGGCCAGGACGATCTCGTCGGCCTGACGGCCCACCTCGTCGCCGGCTCTTCTGCGCAGCCACGACATGAGATGGCGGCGCAGACCCGGCAACGTGCGCGGGGTGATCGTGCCGCGGTAGTTCCATCCATCCGATCCGTGCTCTTCCATATTCACCTCCTCGGGGGACTGTGGGTTTGCTACCCACCCGTGCGGGTTCTCAACCAACGGTCACCGCGACCGGGCGGCCGTTCGGCCCTGGTGCGGCGCGAACGGGCGTGATCCGATGTGCGGATGACTCGGTCGACGTCGTCCGTGGTGCTCTGCGCGGTGCTGGCCGCCGCCACCTTCCTGCCCGTGCCCGCAGCCTCGGCGGCCGGCGATCCCGGTCCGGGCGCCGTCTCGCACTTCGGCCTGGCCCGCAAGGACTGCCTGGGCACCGCGCGGAACACGACCAGCAAGGCGTGGTTCACCGTCGCGAACGGCGTGCTCTCCGACGTCTACGCGCCGGTGATCGACAACACGAACGTCGAGACGCTGCAGTTCGCCGTCACCGACGGGCGCAGCTTCACCGACCTGCAGGCGCGCGACATGACCTACACGGTCCGGACCAGCGCGGGCGGGATGGCCTGCGAGGTGACGTCGACCCCGCGCAGCGGCAAGTACCGGCTGGTCACCGAGTACCTGGCCGACCCGGCGCGCACCGGCGTGCTGATCCGGACCCGCCTCGAGCCGCTGCGCGACTCCGGCCGGGACCTGAAGGTCTACGTGCGGTTCGACGCGAGCGTCAACGGCAACGGCGGTGGTGGGGAGACCAACGGCGGCGGAGACACCGCCACGGTCGACGCGGCGACGACCGCGCTGGTCAGCGCCGACACGAACACCGTCTCGAGCGCGCCGGCCCGCGACTACGGCACGCCGCTGGCCGCCGCCCTGCGCGCGGACCGCAGGTTCTTGAGCACCGGCAGTGGTTTCGCCGGCACCGCCGGTGACGGACTGGCCCAGCTGGACCGCGCCCACCGGCTCACCGACCCGACGTCGACGGCCGCGAACGGCAACGTCGTGCAGACCGCGCAGCTGGACCTGGCCCCGCGCCGCCCGGCCGTGCTGGCGCTGGGCTTCGGCACGGACGCGCGGGCGGCCGTCGCGACGGCCGGGGCGAGCCTGCGCACGCCGTTCGACCAGAGCTACCGCGACTACGCGCGCGGCTGGCAGAACTACGACAACGGGCTGACCCCGTTGCGCGGCAAGGACTCGGACGCCTACTACCAGTCGGCCAACGTCCTGAAGGCCAGCGAGGACAAAACGTTCCCGGGCGCGGTGGTGGCGTCGCTCGGCAGCCCGTGGGGCCAAGCGGTGTCCGCGGGCGACGCGCCCGGCGGCAAGCCCGTGTACTTCGGCTCCTACCGCGAGATCTTCGCCCGCGACCTCTACGAAAGCTTCTCCGGCCTGCTCGCCGCGGGCGACCGCGACACGGCGCGGGCTAGCGTGCGCTGGCTGTTCTCCCGCCAGCAGCAGCCGGACGGCCGGTTCCCGCGCAACTCCCTGCTCAACGGCAAGAAAGCGCCGGACTCCGGCGGTGACCAGCTCGACGAAAGCGCGTACCCGATCCTGATGGCGCTGCAGGCCGGGCTCGACCGCGACCGGACGCTCTACACCGGCCACATCCGCGCGGCCGCCGACTTCGTCGTCGCGCACGGGCCGTCGTTCGGCTCCGAGCGCTGGGAAGAGCAGGGCGGCTACTCCCCCTCGACGATCGCCGCGGAGATCGCCGGGCTCGTCGCGGCCGGCGTGATCGCCGACCACAACGGCGACCCGGCGCGCGCCCGCGTCTACCGGGCCACCGCCGACCAGTTCCAGCGCAGCATCAAGGGCTGGACCGTGACGTCGAACGGCCCGTACGGCGGCCGCTACTTCCTGCGGCTGACCAAGAACGGCGACCCGAACTCGGAGTACTTCTACAACCTGGGCAACGGTTCGGTGGACGCCGACCAGCGCGCGGTCGTCGACGCCGGGTTCCTCGAGCTGACCCGCCTCGGCGTGCTGCCGGCGACCGACCCCGACGTCACCGCGTCGCTGGCCGTCGTCGACCGCGTGATCAAGCGGGACACCCCGGCCGGGCCGGGCTGGTACCGCTACGGCACGTCGGCGCCGGGCAGCGAGGACGGCTACGGCGACTGCTACGAGCCCGACCCGACTAACTGCGCCCCGACCGGGACGCCGTGGCCGACGACCAACACCGGGTCCGGGCACCTCTGGCCGGTGCTCGCGGGCGAACGCGGCGAGCAGGCCGTCCAGACCGGCGACCGCGCGGGCGCGGCCACGTTGCTGCGCGCGATGCGCGCCCAGACCGGCGGGACCGGCCTGATCCCCGAGCAGATCTGGGAGAACCCGGCGGTCCCGGCGTCGCCGTACGGCACCGACCCGCGGACGGCGTCCATCGGGTTCACGCCGGGCCAGTCGGTCGGCTCGGTCGCCCCGCTGAGCTGGGCGCAGTCCCAGTCGGTGCGCCTGGCCCGGGCCGTCGCGGACGGCAAGCTGCCCGAGCAGCCCGCCGACGTCCGCGCCCGGTACGTCACCCACGCCCCGCCCGCGGCCTTGACGGTCACCCTGGACGCACCGGCGTCGGTCTCGACCGCGACGGCCGCGGTGATCGGCACCGCGCCTGCGGGCAGCCAGGTCGACCTGGCTGTCTCGGCCACCGACGCCGGGACGACCACGGTGCTCTCGGTGCGGGCTTCGGCCACGGGAACCTTCGCCGCGACGGTGCCGACCCCGCTGGGCGCGAACGTCGTCACCGCAACGGCCACGGGTGCCGGCACGGGCTACGCGCAGCGGACGATCAGCTCGGACTTCGTCACGGGCACGGTCCTGCTGGACCAGACCGACCCGGACGGCGACGACAACGGCCCGGGCACGTACACCTACCCGACCGCGACGGACTTCCACGCGGGCGCGTTCGACCTGCAGCGGTTCCAGGTCATCGACTCGGGCACCAACCTGGTGTTCCGCGCCCAGGTCCGCGACCTCACGCCGACGTTCGGATCACCGCTGGGCGCCCAGCTGCTGACGATCTACGCCCACGACCCGGCCGCGACGACCACCTCGACCGCAGCTCCGTTCCCGAGCCGGGCGTACACGATCGCACCGGCCGACGCGTGGAGCAGGCGCCTGGAAGTCCAAGGCTTCGCCGACCCGTCACTGGTCGACGCTTCGGGCGCCGCGCTGGCGACACCCTCGGTCCAGGCGTCGCAGGCGACGCGCTACATCACGGTCAGCGTGGCGAAGTCGGCGTTCGGAACGCCGGGCGCGGGCTGGACGTTCGCGGCGGTCCTCACCGGCCAGGATGGCAACTCCCCCGACCAGGCGAGGCCGTTCACCCCGACGGCGGGCCAGTACACGTTCGGCCTGTGCGCGGCGGGCGGCACGGCCCCGGTGTGCACCGCCGACCCGGCCACGGCACCGAAGGCCCTGGACGTCCTGACCCCGGCAGGAGTCGACCAGACGACCGAACTGGACCCGACCCGCGGCCCGGTCACGGTGCGCGGCGTGCCGGTGGGCTGACCGGCCGGGTTCGGACCGGCTGTGCGGTGGTCCCCGTCGCGATGGTGTGGACGGGGTCTGCCTGCCGTCCAAACGTGCGAGGGCCTGTCCACCGGGCGAAGCGCCCGCCAGCGCCACCGGCGGGGCCGGACCACGCCCGCCAGCGCCCCCAAGAAGGCCGAGCCACGCCCGCAAATGTCACCGGCGAAGCCGGGCCACGCTCACCAACGTCACCGACGACGCTAGACCGTGCCCGCCAGCACCGCCGACAGGGCTGAGCTGCCTCCCCAGTGCCGCTGGCGAGGCCGGGGCACTCTCACCAGTGCGACCGACAGGGCCGAGCTACGCCCGCCAGCGCCACCGCGAGGCCGGCGCCGCGCTCACCAGTGCCAACGGCGGGGCCGGGCCACGCCCGAAATGTCACCGATGGGGCTGGACTGCGCCGGCCAGCGCCGCCAACGAGGCCGGGGCCTCGCTCACCAGAGCCACCGGCGGGGCCGGTCCGCGCTCACCAATGCCGCCGACAGGGCCGGACCGCGCCCGGCCAATGCCGCCGACAGGGCCGGGCCACGCCCGCCGAAGCCGGACCGGCTGGTGCCGAGCCGACCCGTGCCGTCGCCGTGGTGCGCGCCATCGCGGCGACCGCCGTGTCTCGCCGGGTGAGGTTCGTGGGTGTGGTCTCGCCGACGCCAGCGTCTCGCTGGGTCCCGCAGGCCGGTGCACGTGAACGGCTAGCGCCGTCGCGCACGGAATCACGTTTAGTCAGACGTTCAAGATCACCCAGGGTTGCTTTTCTGCGGGCAACCCCACTTTGGAGCTAACCCGGACGGGTCGTGGGCATCTTTCTTAGTGAGCGCGGAGTTCGGTGAACCACTCACCGGAACCGCCCGACACCGGAAGGGGTACAGCTCATGACCACTCGTCCGAGCATCCGCCGCACCGTGACCGTTCTCGCCGTGACCGGCGCCGCCGCGTCCGCTGTCGTCGCCGGGGCGGGGGCCGCCTCCGCGATGCCGACAGACTTCAACTGCGCCTCCGGCCAGGTCGACACGACGCTGGTCGCCGGCGACCCCGGCGCTGGCCAGCGCTACGCCTCGCTGGTCTTCACCGCGAAGCCCGGCGAGTCGTGCACCCTCCCGGGCGCGCTCCCGGTCACCCTGACCGGCGCCGACGGCGTCACCGTGACCCCCGACCCGGCCGCCGCGGACGCTCCGGCGGTCACCGTCGCCGACGGCGCGCCCGCGTCGATGCTGCTGCACTGGACCGGCATCGAGGCCCCGGAGAACCAGGTGTCGCCCACGAGCGTCACGGTGACCGCGCCGGCGACGACCACCCCGCGCGGCGACACCTTCGACCCGGCCATCACCCTGCCCTGGAACCAGGGCGCGCTGGACGACTCCGCCGAAGCGCACAACCTGACCGTCGGCCCGGTGACCGCGGGCGCGCCCACGGCCTGACACCACGCGCACGGCTTGACCGCCGACGACGACGCGCCGCGGACCGCGCGGCGCAGTGTCACGAGGGGCACCTTCACGGCTCTTGGCGCCATGAAGGGGCCCCTCACGGCTTTCCCAGGGTCACCGGCGGCCCCCGTGGTCGTCGCCCGCCTCGTGGTGACCACCGTGGTCGTCACCCGGCTCGCCACCCCGGCCACCGTGGTCGTCACCCGGTTCCACACCGTGCCCACCGTGGTCATCACCCGGCTCCACACCCCGGCCGTGGTCATCACCCGGCTCCACAGTGGACCGGCCGCGGTCGTCACCGGGCTCGGTCGTGCGGCCGCCGTGCCGGTCCGCCGACGGGTACGTGCTCGGAACGGACGTCGCGCCCGGCACCGAGGTCGCCGATGACTCCGGCACCGTGGCCGTCGCCGAAACCCCGCTGTGCGTGGGCGTTCCCGACGTCGTCGAGACCGTGGACGGCCGGACACCGTCGTCCGTGCCCGGGTGCGACGACGACGCCAGTGCCGCCGTCGTCCCGCCGATCGTGAGGGCCGCTCCCGCTACCGCGAACACCAGTACCTTGCGCATCGCTGCTCCTTTTTCTTTCTCCGACAACGAAACCGAGCATCCCGCGATCAGTGATAGCAGCGCGCTTCCGGCAGCTTAAAGAACTCCTAAGGACTTCGGAGATCGAGGACGATCCGCGCGCCGTGCGGCGGGACCCGGTGCACGTAGAAATCCCCGCCGGACGAGCGGGCCGTCTGGCGGGCGATGTCCAGCCCCAGCCCGGTCGACCCGGCGCCGCTCCGGCCGCGCAGGGGAACCTCGTCGAACCCCGGACCCTGGTCCTCGACCTCCAGCCGCGCGCCGTCCGGCTTCGGATAGAGGCTGATCGTGTACGTCGTTCCTTCGGGCGTGTGCGCGAAGACGTTGCCCAGCAACGCGTCCAGGCACGCGGCGAGCTCCGTCGCGCCGACCGCGACCGGCAGCGGTCCCGGGTCGAGGTACAAGTGCACCTCGCGGTCCTGGTCCTGGGCCAGCACCGACCAGAACGCCGCCCGCTCGACGACGACCTCCG
Organism: Amycolatopsis sp. NBC_01307; assembly: GCF_035975215.1. NCBI lineage: Bacteria > Bacillati > Actinomycetota > Actinomycetes > Pseudonocardiales > Pseudonocardiaceae > Amycolatopsis > Amycolatopsis sp. NBC_01307. The sequence continues at coordinate 5,035,466 of NZ_CP108403.1, forward strand.
CCGCATCGCACGAAACCGGCGCCGAATCGCGGTGGCGTGCCTGCTCGATGAGGGCGGTGACCTGGCGCTCCAGGCTCTCCGCGTGGCCGGTGATCCGCTCGGCCTCTTCGGGGTCGCGCAGCGACTCGGCGTCCAGCCGCAGCACGGTCAGCGGAGTCCGCAGGCGGTGCGAAATATCGGCCACGGCCTCCCGTTCCTGCCGGACCAGCTCCCGGATCCGGGCGGCGAGGGAGTTCAAGGCCAAGGTCACCGACCGCACCTCCGCGGGCCCGCCGGAGCGCGCCCGCGCGTCGAGGTCGCCGCCGGCGAGCCGGCGGGACACCTCGGCGAGCTCGTGGACCGGCCGCACGACCGCGCGGGCCAGCCGGTCGGCGACGAACACCCCGAGCGCCAGCAGCAACACCCCCAGCCCCGCCAGCACCAGCCACGCCGACCCCAGCCCGCGGGTCAGCTCCGCCCGGTCGACGTAGGCCCGCACCACCGCCGTCCCCCGCGGCAGCCCCTGGACGGCGACCAGGATCTCCCGCCCGTCCGCGTCCTCGACCGTCAGGCTGCCCTGCACCGCCGCCAACTGGACGCCGGGCGTGCGCGCGGCGGGCGCGCCGAGCACCGTGCCGTCGGGCAGGAACACCGTCACCGGGTGGCCCGCGGTCGTGTTGAGCTGGTCGATCGCCGGTTGCAGCGTGCGCGCGTCGGCCGTCGCCACCAGCGAGGTGAGCGACTGCGCCTTCGCCGTGGCGGCGGTGACCGCGCGGTCGGCGGTGACCGACTGCAGCAGGATCGCCAGCGGCACCAGGAAAGCGACGAGCACAAGGCTCATCGTGACGGCCACCAGCAGCGCGAGCCGTTTCCTCACGCCCCGGCCCCCGGTTCGGCGAGCCGGACGCCGACCCGGCGCACGGTGTGCAGGTACCGCGGCTCCTGCGCGGTTTCGCCGAGCTTGCGCCGCAGCCACGAAAGGTGGACGTCGACGGTCTTGTCCGCGCCCGCGTAGGGCAGTTTCCAGACGTCGGCGAGCAGTTCGCGCTTGCTCACCACCGTTCCGGCCCGGGCGGCGAGGTAGTGCAGCAGGTCGAACTCGCGCGGCGTGAGGTCGAGCGGGACGCCGTCGAGCGACGCCTCCCGCGTCCGCGCGTCGACCGAGATCCCGCCGACGACGACCGGGGCCGTCGTCTCCTCCGGCTCGCTGCGCCGCAGCACCGCGCGGATCCGGGCGTCGAGTTGCGCGCCACCGAAGGGTTTCACGACGTAATCGTCGGCGCCGGCGTCGAGCAGCCGGACGATCTCGTCCTCCGCGCCGCGCGCGGTGACGACGATGATCGGCACCGCGCTGACCGCCCGCACCATGCGCAGCACCTCGCGGCCGTCGAGATCGGGCAGCCCGAGGTCGAGCAGGACGACGTCGGGGCGGTCGGTCACCGCCGCCTGCAGCCCGGTCATCGCGTTCGCGGCGGACGTCACCGTGTGCCCGCGGTCGGTCAACGCGCGGAGCACCGCTGTGCGGATGGTCGGGTCGTCCTCGACGATCAACACCGTGGCCATGCGCAGGACGGTATACCGGCGAGGCCGTGTCGACCGGATCGTGGCGAACCGTAGGACCGCGTTAGGAGTGCCTTAACCCTTCGGGGTGGCACAGTGGACCACATGGGACGACGTGGGGTGCTGATCGCGGTGGGGTGGCTGCTGGCCGCCGGGGCCACGGCCGCGGTCGCCACGTTCGCCCTGGACGTCGTCGGCGCGGGCATCCTCGGCCCGCAGAACCAGCCCCTGTCCCAGGACGACGTCACCCGCGCGCTCGCGGCCGCGCCGGCCACCTCTTCGGCGGTGGTGCCCACGACCACCGCCGCCGCTCCTTCGTCTTCGAGCGCCCCGGCACCGCGTGGCCTGACTGTCCCGGGTGGCAGCCTCGTCGCCGAGTGCGCAAGCGGTCAGGTGACACTGCGGTCGTGGAGCCCGGACCCGGGCTTCCGCACCGACGACGTCTCCCGCGGCCCGGCCGCCTCGGCGTCGATCAAGTTCAAGAACGGCGGCACGGAGAACGTGACGATCGTGACCTGCGTCGGCGCCGAACCCCACGCGGAGTCGGTCGCCGACGACCACCACGGAGGTCACGGCGGCGACGGTTAGCGCGGCAGGCCCGTGTTCAGCTGCCCTCGCGTCGAGCGTTGGCCATTCCGGTCGCCATGGTGGCCGGGTCCCGTCGCCGTGTTGTCCGGGCCCGGCGCCGCGTTGACCGTTCCGCACGCCATGTTGGCCGACCTGGGCGCCATGTTGGCCGGTCCCGGCGCCGCGTTGCCCAGCCCGGGCATCGTGTTGGCCCATACCGCGCGCCGTGTCGGCCATTCCCGTCGCTGTGCGGCCTTCGTGCGTGGCAAGCAACCCGGCCACCACAGCGACGAGAAGCGCGACCGGCCGGACGACGGCTAGCGCGACAGGCCCGCGTTGAGCTGCGCCAGGATGCCGTGCGGGAACGGCAATGGCACCGCACTCACCTCCGTCAGCCGGTCCACCTGGGCGTCGGTCAGGTCGAGGGTCAGCGCACCCAGGCTCTCGGTCAGCTGCTCCGGCGACCGGGCGCCGATCAGGGGTGCCGGCATCGCGGGCCGGCGCGTCACCCAGTGCAGGGCGACCTGCGCCGGGGTCGCGTCCACCTCGGTGGCGATCTCGCGGACGGCGTCGAGGATCGCCCACCGCGGCTCGGGGACGTCGGCGCCTTCGAGGCGGCCGGTACCCTCGCCGTCGCGGGTGTACTTGCCGCTGAGGAAGCCGCCGCCGATCGCGCCCCACGGCTGGATCGCGATGCCGAACTCCTGGGCCAGCGGCACGTATTCGGCCTCGATCGCGCGCTCGATGAGGGAGTAGGCCAGCTGCAGCGCCGTCACCGGCGGACCGCCGAGCATGGCCGCCTTCGTCGCGTACCAGGCCGGGACGTCGCTGAGCCCGGCGGCGCGGATCTTCCCGGCACGCACCAGATCGTCGAACGCGGCCATCACCTCTTCCGCCGGGGTGGAGCCGTCCCAGACGTGCAGCCAGTACAGATCGACGTGGTCGACGCCGAGCCGGCGCAGCGACGCCTCGAGCGAAGCGACCATGTTCTTGCGCCCGTTGCTGCGGTGCCGGGGATCCGACACCGGGCCGCCGCCGGCGAACTTGGGCCCGGAGTACTTGGTGGCGAGCACGATGTCGTCGCGTGCGGTGTCGCGCAGGAACTCGCCGACGAGCACCTCGCTGCGGCCGTCGCCGTAGTTGTCCGCCGTGTCGACGAAGTTCCCGCCGCCGTCGACGTAGGTGCGGAAGATCTTGCGGGCGGTGTCGTCGTCGGCGCAGAAGTCGCCGGTGCCGAAGGTCATCGCGCCCAGGGCGAGCGGCGAGACCCGCAGCCCGGAGCGGCCCAGGGGCCGGTAGTGGTCGAGTTCGGTCATGCCCTCGATCGTGCAACCCGGACCGCCCTCCGGGTCAACCCGACCGGGTGAGGCACAACCGGGCAAGAACGAGGAGAAAAGCAGGCACACCCCCGACTACCAGTGAGTGAACGTCCGGTGTGCGCTAATCTGCCCGAATTCAGGTCGTCGCTGGTAGACGGCCTCCCCGGATGGCGAGGAGTCGAATTCGTGCAACCGAACCTGGGGCCAGGTGAAGACTTCCAACTCCTGCTGGACCGGCAGGTCCGGGACATGCAGGCGAAGGCGGCGGCGCTGAGTGAAGCGCTTTCGTCCGCCGGGGCCACCGTGCGCACCCGCGACGGGGCCGTCACCGTGACCCTCGCCCCCAACGGCGCCCTGACGAACCTCGAGCTCGGCTTCCGGGCCTGCGAGATGGGCCCGGCCCGGCTGACCGCGGCGATCATGGGCGCGGTCCGCGACGCGCAGCGCCAGACCGCCCGCAGCGTCGCCGACTCCTTCGCGACCATCAACGGCGACAGCGAGTCCACCGACATGGTCCGGTCCTTCCTGCCGCCGGACCCACCGCCGGACGGCGACTTCGCGGCGCCGGACAACGCCGAGCCCGAGCGGACCCCGCCGCCGGCCACGACCCCGCCACCACCACCGCGGCCGACCGGCCCACCGCCGGCCGCCGGGCCTGCTCCGCGGCGCCGTCCCTCGGGCGACGACACCTTCGACGACGAATCGAACCCCTGGTGAGCGGCGGCGGTTTCCGGGTCGACTCCGAGCCGCTGGCGAAGTTCGCCCAGCACCTCGACGAACTGGAGAGCAACCTCAAGAGCACCGGGGACCTGGTCGGCGGCATGACCTGCGACCCCGGCATGTTCGGCATCAACCCGGCGTGCCAGCTGATGGCCGCGGGCGCGAGCACGTGGACCGACAAGGCACACCACCAGTTCGGGGACTACGCGAAGACCATCGGCGAGTTCGCGGACAAGGTCACCGAGGCCGCGAAGCGGTACAAGTCCGGTGAACAGGACGCCGTCGACTCGATCGTGAGGTTCGAATAGTGGCCGACGACTACAAGAGCAAGGACGTCAGCCTCCACGGCGGCGAGCTCTTCAACAGTGACAACGCGTCGGCCGGGGCCGGGTTCTTCGAGGCGGCGGTGGGCCTGGACAAGGCCGTCAAGGACAACGACAAGGTCGCGATCGGCATCGGCTCGGCGGGCATGGCGCTGGAGACCATCGGTCTCGTGCTGGACCCGATCGGCAGCCTGCTGACCGCCGGGATCGGCTGGCTCATCGAGCACATCACGATCCTGCGGTGGCCGCTGGACATCCTGATGGGCGACCCGATCGGCATCGCGGCGGCCAGCGAGGCGCTCACGGCCGAGAAGAAGAAGCTGGAACAGTGGTCGCAGGACCACCAGACGGCGATCGAAACGCTGATGAAGGACTGGTCCGGCAAGGCGGCCGACGCGTTCAAGAAGGACATGGACGCGGTCACCGAGCAGCTCGGCTCCCTGGGCTGGTACCTGGACCAGGCCGGCAAGAACATGAAGATCGCCGGCGGCATCGTCGGCGCGTTCCGCGGCATCTTCCGCGACCTGATCGCGATGCTCCTGGCGACGATCATCAAGGGCGCCCTGATCGCGGCGGCGCTGGCCCCGGTGACGTTCGGCGCGTCGATCGCGCTGTTCGTCGGCACGACGATCGGCACGGTGGCCACGGCACTGGGCAAGATCGGCACGAAGCTCATCGAGCTGGCCAAGAAGCTGGGCGACCTGGTGGCATCGCTGGCGAAGATGGGCAAGGCGGGCGACGAGCTGGCCGGGGCGAAGCCCCCGACGAGCAGCCTGACGCCGACACCCACCCCGAAGCCGCCCGCGACGCCGTTGCCGAAGCCGGACGCGACCCCGGAACCGAAGCCGTCCTCGGCCACACCGGACCCCAAGCCCGAGCCGAAACCCGAGCCCAAGCCGGAACCGAAGCCCGAGCCCAAGCCGGAGCCCGCACCGTCGTCCTCGGCGACTCCCGAGCCCAAGCCGTCGTCGGCCACGCCCGAGCCGGAGCCCAAGCCGTCGTCCGCGACTCCTGAGCCGGAACCCAAACCGTCCTCGGCCACACCGGAACCCAAGCCCGAACCCGTACCCGAGCCGAAGCCCGAACCCGCGCCGTCGTCCTCGGCGACCCCGGAGCCGAAGCCGGAACCCAAGCCGGAACCGGAACCCAAGCCGTCCTCGGCCACGCCCCAACCCAAGCCGGAACCGAAACCCGAGCCGAAGCCCGAACCCACGCCCGAGCCGAAGCCGGAGCCCGCGCCGTCGTCCTCGGCGACCCCGGAACCGGCGCCGCCCAAGCCGGAACCCAAGCCCGAGCCCGACCCCAAGCCGACTTCGGCCACTCCGGAACCGAAGCCCGAACCGGCGCCGCCCAAGCCGGAGCCCGCGCCGCCGAAGCCGGACGACGCCGGCAACCCGCCGGCCACTCCGGCGCCGGAGCCCAAGCCGCACAAGCCGTTCACCGACCAGATGACCGACGTCATCAAGGACAAGCTGTCCAAGGTGGACGGTGTGACGCCGGAGATCATGCAGAAGTTCGACAAGATCAGCAACCTCTCCGTGCACGAGCTGGGCAAGCTCTTCAACAGCCCGGCCGCCGCCGAGAAGTTCGAGTCGGCGATCAAGGTCATGACCGACCCGTGGTTCGGCAAGTCGGGCCTGGCCGGCAAGACCGTCGTCGACATGATCAAGGGCGTGCCCGCCAGCATCGGGAACGTCACCGGCGGCGGAGACGACGACTAGTCCCCCACCCGTGACCGGCGCACCCCGCCGGTCACGGGTCGGACAGGATCACCGCTCGCGACGCCAGGTGCAGCGCCAGCCGTTCGTCGAGCCGGGACAGGTCGACGCCCAGCAGCTGCTCGATCCGCGCGATCCGCGCCGCCACCGTGTTGCGGTGCACGCCGAGCACGGTCGCCGTCTCCGCGATCGACGACTCCGCGTCCAAGTAGGACGCCAGCGTCCCCCGGCACCTCGCGCAGGGGCGCGACCAGTGCGCGGGCCGCGGGTTCGAACGTGTCCGTGCGGGTCCATTCGAGCAGCAGCTGGGCCATGCCGAGCTGGTCGACGTGCAGGAAGCGAGCCGGGTCGCGGCCGGACGGGCCGTCAGCGCTGTGCAGGTCGCACGGTCAGCCCAGCGGGTCCAGCCCGGTCAGCGTGACGCTTTCCGCCCACAACCGCGCCGCTGAAGGATCTTCGGTCAGGTTCGCCCAGCGGGGTTCGAGCCGGGGCCGGCCGCGGAGGCCGAACGTCCGCGGGCCCCACAGCTGCCCGCCCGCGACGTCCGGGCCGAGCACCGCGCGGACGGCGGGGCGCGCGCCGGCGTCCTTGCCCTGCAGCAGCGCGCGGGCCGGCAGCCCGCGCAGCCACTGCCCGGCGGTGCGGACGTGCACCGGCGGCCGCGACGGCGTCAGCGAGTCGAGCGCGCCACCCGGGTGCGCGACGACGCTGAGCCGCTTCGAACCCGCGGCCCGCAGCCGCCGGTCGAGCTCCAGCGCGAACAGCATCTGGGCCAGCTTGGACCGCTCGTACGCGCGTTTCGGGTGGTAGTCGCGTTCGCTTTGGAGGTCGGCGAAGTCGAGGCTCGACGACTTGGCCGCGAAGCTGCCGGTGGTGACGATCCGGCCGTCCGGCGCGAGGTTCGGCAGCAGCCGCGCCACGAGGGCGAAGTGGCCGAGGTGGTTGGTGCCGAACATCATTTCGTGGCCGTCGGCCGTCTCGCGCCGCGGCGGCTCGTCGAGCATCACCCCGGCGTTGCAGACGAGGGCGTCGAGCGCGCCGACGGCGTTCACGACCGGTTCGAGCGACGCGAGGTCGGCCAGGTCGAGCCGGACGTGGCGGATCTTCGCGCCCGAGACGTGCGAGCGGATCGAGGCGGCCGCCGCGTCGGCCTTCGCCGCGTCGCGGCTGCCGATGGTCACCTCCGCGCCCGCCGAGGCGAGCTGCTCGGCGGCGAAGTACCCGATGCCGGCATTGCCCCCGGTCACCAGCACGTGCATCGCGAATCCCCTCCGGGGCAGCATGCCAAGCTGTCTCCCGTGGACAACGCTACCGGGGACGAACCGGCCCGGGCGGGCTACCGCCGGTCGGCCGGCTCGCCGCGCGGGGAGGCCCGGCGCCGGGAACTGCTCGACAAGGTGACCGACGACGTCGCCGAGAACGGCCTCGTGGACTTCTCGCTCCGGCGTGCCGCGCGGGCGGCCGGGACGACGCACAAGGTGCTGCTCTACCACTTCGACGGCGCCGAAGACCTGCTCCGCCAGGCGGTCGTCACCCTGCGGGACCGCCGGATCGGCAACGCGCTGGCGGCGATCACCGTCGAGCCGGCCACGCTCAGCGCCCGTGTCCGGGCCGCGTGGCACAGCCTCCGCGACGAGGAGTCGCGGCTGCGGCGGGTGCTCGACCAGGCGATGGGCCTGGCGATGTACGACCCGGGCCGCTACGCCGCCCTCGGCCGGGGCGCGTCGCAGCAGTACCTGCCGGCGCTGGTGTCGTTCTGCCCGTCGCACTGGCCCGACCAGCGGAAACTCGAGGTCGCGGAGATGATCCTGGCGACCCTGCGCGGGTTCCTGGTGGACCTGCTGACCAGCGACGACGGCTCGGGCGCCGAAGCCGGGTTCCAGGCGTTGCTGCGTGCGGTGGAGCGGGAGGAAGCGGCTTCCTGAGTTCCTCGACAGTTTGCGAACCACGTGGTTCACTTCTGCGCAGGGGGACGTCACCGGGAGGCCGTCATGCAGGTCGAACTGTCCGCGGGAACCGTCGAGTACACCGACAGCGGCGGGCCGGGCCCGGTCGTCGTCCTGGTCCACGGCCTGCTGATGGACGGCTCGCTGTGGGACGGCCCGGTCGCGGACCTCGCCGCCGACCACCGGTGCGTCGTCCCGACGTTGCCGCTCGGCGCGCACCGGCACCCGGTGCGCGCGGACGCGGACCTGTCGCTGCCCGGGATCGCCCGCCTGCTGGGCGAATTCCTCGCGCAGCTGGACCTGCGGGACGTCACGCTGGTCGGCGTCGACACCGGCGGCGCGCTGGTCCAGCTGCTGATGGCGGACGGCGTGGCGCGCGTGAGCCGCGTGGTGCTCGGTTCGTGCGAGGCGTTCGACAACTTCCCGCCGGGCCTCACCGGCAAGACGGTCGTGACGTCCGGCAAGCTCTCGCCGCGGTTGTTCGGGCTGTTCATGCAGCAGATGCGCCTGGGCGCGGTGCGGCGGCTGCCGATCGCGTTCGGGTGGCTGACCAAACGCGGCGACGCGACCACGGCGGGCTGGGTCCGGCCGATCCTGACGGACGCGGGAATCCGCCGTGACGCCGTCCGCATGCTGCGCGCCGCGGGCGCCGACCCGGGCTTCCTGCGGGAGCCCACCGAGCGGCTGCCGGCGTTCGACCGGCCGGTGCTCGTCGTCTGGGCGAGCGAGGACCGCGTGATGCCGCCGGAGCACGGGAAACGGCTGGCGGCGTTGCTGCCCAAGGGAAAGCTCGTCGAAGTGGCCGACAGCTACACGCTGCTGCCCTTGGACCAGCCGGCCGAGTTCGCCCGGCTGATCCGGGAGTTCACAACGCGCTGAGGCCCTGGAGGATGCGGTGCATCAGGTCCAGGCTCGGCCGGTTGCCCGCGGTCATCCGGACGGTGTGCACGGCCACCAGGCCGCGATCGGCGAGATCCGACAGCAGGACCCGCGCCACCCCCAGCGGAATCCGGCGCAGCGCCGCGACTTCGGCGACCGACTGGGACGTCCGGAGCAGCGCGCAGATCTCCGACTCCTCCCGCGAGCTCCCCCGCACCACGGCCCGCCCCCGCGGGGTGGTCGAGACCAGTGTCTCGACGGGAAGATCCCGTGTCGGCCGCGTCCGGCCATGGGTGCGGAAGTACGGACGGACCATGCCCGCCCCGCCATCTTCGAGCACGGACCCCCACTGCACAGCCAGCTCCTCACTGCGATTAATCCTTGTCGGCGATTATTTGACCCGCTGATCGCCTCGGCCGCAATCGACCGAACAGAGCAACGCCGGAAAAAGCGCAGGTCAACGAGTCGTCGGCGGGGCGGTACTGCCCCGAAGGACTAGTCTTGTCCGCAAGATCGCCGGAGATGTCAGAATTTTTCCATCGGACAAGCGCGCCAGGATCCGCTCGCCGGCACGCGCACCGAGCTCGGCCACCGGCTGAGCGACGGTGCTCAGGTCGAGCAGCTCGGCCAGGTCGTGGTCGTCGAACCCGAGCACCGAGACGTCGTCCGGCACCCGCAGCCCGGTCCGGCGCAGCGCCCGCAGCGCGCCGAAGGCCATCTCGTCCGACGCGGCGAACACCGCGGTCGGCCGGCGGGGCAGGCCCAGCAGGGCGCCCATCGCCCGTTCCCCGCCGGCGACGGTGAACCCGCCGCCGGTCTCGAACGCGGCGTCCGGCGCACGGCCGTCTTCGCGGCACACCGCGTGGGAGATCTCGCGGTACGCCGCCAGCCGGCGCAGCGGCGTCGTGAACCCGAGCGGCACCGGCGCGTCCTCGCCGATGAACGCGATTTCGCGGTGGCCCAGCTGGACGAGGTGGCGCATCGCGGTCACCGCGGCGCCGTGGTCGTCGATCCCGACGGAGTCCGCGCCGGGCTCTTCGGTACCGATCGTGACGAGCGGGACGTCGAGGCCCAGCAGCAGCTCGCGTTCGATCGCCGAGAGCGGGAGCGACAGCACGAGCACCGCGTCGACGCGCCGGCGCAGCGGGAGGCCGGCGAAGAACCGGGCGCGGCCCGTGTCGTCACCCAGGTTGTAGAGCAGCAAGCTGATCCCGGCCTCGCGCAGCACGCGTTCGACGCCGGCGATGAGGCGCGCGAAGTACCAGCGGTCGACGTAGGGCACGATCACGCCGACCGTGCCGGTGCGGCCGGTGGCCAGGCTCGACGCGGCGGGCGAGACCGCGTAGCCGAGCTCCGCGGCGGCGGCCAGCACCCGCGTCCGCGTGCGCTCGGCGACCCCCGGCACGCCGCGCAAGGCCCGCGAGACGGTCGCCGCCGAGACCCCGGCGAGCCGGGCGACGTCGTCGAGCTTGTCCGGCATTCCCCCACCCCGGGTCTTGCAAGCGCTTGCAGTCCTTCACGGTTGGCGGATTGACACCCACCTCGATCGAGGATAATCATCGCTGCAAGCGCTTGCAATCAGCGTGGGCTGTCCGGCAAGGAGGCCGACATGCGCCAGATCCTTCCCGTCGTGGGCGCCGCGCTCCTGGCGAGCAGCGCGCTCGCCGCGTGCTCCGGGGCCGCGGGACTCACGATCAACCTCTACATCTCGCCGGAGGACCACCTCCAGACGGTGGTCGACAAGTGCACGCAGGAAGCCGGCGGCCGCTACAAGATCGTCTACAACAAGCTGCCGCGCGGCGCGGACGGCCAGCGCGAGCAGATGGTGCGCCGGCTCGCCGCGGGCGACACGTCGCTGGACGTGCTCGGCCTCGACGTCACCTGGGTGCCGGAGTTCGCCGAGGCGGGCTGGGCGCAGGAGTGGACCGGCGCCGACGCCGCGGCCGCCACCCGGGACGTGCTGCCCGGCCCGCTGGCGACGGCCAAGTGGAACGGAAAGCTCTACGGCGCCACGAAGAACACCAACGTGCAGCTGCTCTGGTACGACGACCGGATCACGCCGTCGCCGCCCAGGACGTTCGACCAGCTGATGGACCAGGCCCAGCAGCTGAAGGCGGCCGGGAAGCCGTACCAGGTCGTGTTCACCGGCGCGCAGTACGAAGGCCTGGTCGTCTTCTACAACACGCTGGTGGCGTCGGCGGGCGGGCACATCCTGTCCGACGACGGCAAGTCCGTGGTGATGGACGACGGCGCGGTGAAGGCTCTCGAGCTGCTCAAAAAGCTGACCACCGCGGGGATCACCGACCCGTCGCTGACGAACCAGAAGGAAGACGAGATCCGCCAGGCGTTCCAGCGCGGCCAGGCGGCGACCGAGCTGAACTGGCCGTTCGTGTACGCCTCCTACGCCAAGGAGAAGCCGCAGGAGCTGAGCCACTTCAAGTGGACGCGCTACCCGTCGGTCGTCGCCGGGCAGCCCAGCCGGGTCACCATCGGCGGCTTCAACCTGGCGGTGAGCACGTACTCGCAGCACAAGCCGGAGGCGTTCGAAGCGGCGCTGTGCCTGCGCAACGCGTCGAGCCAGAAGTACCAGGCCCTGGTCGACGGCATCCCGCCGAGCCTGGCGTCGATCTACCGCGACACGGCCCCGCTCGACCCAGCGAAACCGGGTGACCCGAAGGAAAACCCGACGATGGCCGACCAGTACCCGATGAAGGGCGACATCCAGGCGGCGCTGACGGACGCGGCGGTCCGCCCCCTGACCCCGGCGTACCAGAACCTCTCGACGGTGATCTCGAAGGTGCTCTCACCCCCGGCGGAGATCGACGTCCAGGCCACGGCGCAGGAACTGCGCGAGCGCCTGGCGGACGCGCTGGCGTCGCGAGGCATCATCCCGTAAAACCCGGATGGGGCGGGGAACGGTGAGACTTGGCCCCGTTCCCCGCCCTCTACCGCGATCACCAGGCGACGAGGCAGAACGGGTGCCCGGCCGGGTCGGCGAAGACCCGGAACCGCTCACCGCCCTTCAGCGGCGTCGCCCCGAGCGCCAGCACCTGCTCCTGGGCGACGTCGAGGTCCTCGACGCGCACGTCGAAGTGCATCTGCTGCGGCGGATCCCCGTCGGGCCAAGCGGGAGCGCGCGACCCGGGCACCCGCGCGAAGGCGACCCCCGGCCGGTCCAGCGCGTCACCGATGACGACGAAGTCCGCGCCGTCCTGCACGCGAACCATGCCGAGCAGCTCCTGGTAGAAGGCCGCGAGGGCGGCCGGGTCGGGACAGTCGAGGACGAGGCCGTGCCAGGTTCCGATCACGCGGGCCATCATGCCCGCGAGGTCCGACAAAACCGGCACAGCTAGTGTATACAGTATTCAGTAGGCTATACTCGGGCTCGACCGCGTTGCCGTCGAAGCTGGAGGCCGTCGCTCTCATGTACTCAGTCACTGATCCCGCGACGGGTGAGCTGGTCGAAGAGATCCCGAACGCGACCGACGACGAGGTCCGCGCCGCGATCGGCCGGGTGCACGGCGGGTACCGGGCCTGGCGGCGCCGGCCGGTCGCCGAGCGGGCCGCGATCGTGCTGCGGGCCGCGGACCTGTTCGCCGAACGCGCCGACGAGCTGGCCGCGATCATGACCCTCGAAATGGGGAAGCGGATCAACGAAGGCCGCGGGGAGATCGGCATCGTCGTCGACATCTTCCGGTACTACGGCGAGCGCGGCCCGGACCTGCTCGCCGACGAGCCGCTCCCGATCCGCGGCGGCGAGGCCGTGCTCACCAAGGAGCCGATCGGCGCGCTGCTCGGCGTCATGCCGTGGAACTTCCCGTGTTACCAGGTCGCCCGGTTCGTCGCGCCGAACCTGGTGCTGGGCAACACGATCCTGCTCAAGCACGCGTCGATCTGCCCGCGCTCGGCCGCCGCGATCGAGCGGGTGCTGCAGGACGCCGGCGTGCCCGAAGACGCGTACGTGAACGTCTTCGCGTCCAGCCGTCAGGTCCCGTGGATGCTCGCGGACCCGCGCATCCAGGGCGTCTCGCTGACGGGCAGCGAGCAGGCCGGGATCTCCGTCGCGGCCGAGGCCGGGCGGAACCTCAAGAAGTGCGTCCTCGAGCTCGGCGGGTCCGACCCGCTGATCGTGCTGGACACCGACGACCTGGACGAGACGGTGAAGGTCACCGCGACCGCCCGGATGCGCAACTGCGGCCAGTCGTGCAACGCGCCCAAGCGGATGATCGTGCTGGGCGAGCTCTACGACGAGTTCGTCGACCGGCTGGCCAAGCGCGTCGCGGAGTACTACGTCCCGGGCGACCCGGCGAACCCGGCGACGACACTGCCCCCGCTGGCCTCGACAGCGGCGGCGGACGAGGTCGCCGCCCAGGTCCAGACGGCGATCCGCGAAGGCGCGACCCTGCGCGCGGGCGGCCACCGAGTCCCCGGCCCGGGCGCCTATCTGGAGGCCACGGTCCTCACCGACGTGACGCCGGAGATGGCCGCCTACCACGAGGAGATCTTCGGCCCGGTGGTCCTGGTGTTCCGCGCGGAGACGGAAGAAGAAGCGATCGCCCTGGCGAACGACACCCCGTTCGGCCTGGGCGCGAGCGTCTTCGGCACCGACCGCACCCGGGCCACGAGGGTGGCCCGCGGCATCGAGGCGGGCATGGTCTACCTGAACAAGTCGGGCGGCTCGGAGGCGGACCTCCCGTTCGGCGGCATCAAGCGCTCGGGCATCGGCCGGGAGCTGGGACCGCTGGGCATCGAGGAGTTCATGAACAAGAAGCCCATCCGGCTCTGAACGGGTGTCACTAGACCGGGCGGCGCAGCCGGCTCGATCCTCACGGCGGTGTCGATCACCGGCTGATCGACTATCGTTCCCTCATGACGCTGGAGATCGTCGGCGGGCGGCGTGGGGTTTCCGCTGGGGCAGCGGAATCCGCTCGCTGGACGCGGCTGTGCGTGGGCGGCTCGGTCACCTTCGGCCACCTTGTGGGTGACGACTACCGCACGCCCCGGGTGTGGAGCGGGCGGGGGCTCGGGCTGCCGGAGACCGATCTCGGCGGGTTCGCCATTCAGCTGGCCAAGGTGATGAAGCTCGGCGCTTACTGGGTCGCGCGGGCCGAGTGCCCGGATCGACGGGCCGGCGATGCGACGCGCTGGTCTCCTGGGCGCTACGACGACGAAGACGCCTTCGTCTACTTCGCCGGCCCGTGTACGCACGGCGACCGGCTGTCCGGGTACCACCCCGCGGCCGCGTTCACGATCGCGCTTCCCTACGTTCGCGGGCTGCGGATTCGGCTGGCCGGTTACCTGGCCACATGATTCGCGCTGGGGTGATCGCCGCTGTGGTGAGCGGGGTTCCGTCCACCGCTCATGCCTTGCTGACGCGTGGTGACGTCCTCGCCGCGACGCGGGCGGCCGGAACGCTTCTGCCCGGACGGCGCGACCGGCCCGGCGTCGCCGCCGGGCTGGTCGCGCACATCGGGATCTCTTCCCTCTGGACCGTCGTGCTGAGCTTCGCCTTCCGCCGCCACGAACTCGGCGTCACCCGCGGTGCCGTGGCCGGGCTGGTCATCGCGGCGCTCGATCTCGGGATCGTCGCGAGGGCCTACCCGGCGGTGCGCACGCTTCCCCGCGTTCCGCAGGTGCTGGACCACTTGGTCTTCGGCGCCGTCCTCGGTGGACTGCTCCACAGTGGACGATTCCGGGGACGGATAACTCAGGCCACGACCTGGACCACGTCACCCGGGTGCAGCGAGTTGTAGAAGGTCACCGCGTCCGCGTGCGAAAGGTGCACGCAGCCGTGGGACTTCACCTTCAGGCTGCCCTGGTGGAACGCGACCCCGGTGTTCGTGAAGAACACCGAATACGGCATCGGCCCGTTGAACTGCTTGCTGTAGTGGTCGATGTCCTTGTACTGCACGTGGAACGTCCCGAGCGGAGTCGGGTACTTCGCGAGCCCGACCGTGATCGGGACCCCGCCGTGCGTGACGTTCCCGGCGCCGTCCGTCAACCACGCCGTGTTCGTACTGCGTTGAACGCAGGCTTTCGCTTCGGCACTGCACGGCGTTGAAGCCGCCTCCGCCGTCCCGGCGAGCGTCACCACGCCCGCCATGGCGGCGATCCCGCCCAGTACCGCGGTCATCCTCCGGATCATCGTGTGCCTCCCGCTGTCGTTCGGCTACAGGAGGTGAAGTGCCCCGTTTCCCGATCTTCGAATCACCCCGAAGATCATTGGAACGGTTCAGTTCTGCGGCTGGGACAACCCGAGGAACTCGTTCTGCTCGCGGTCGTAGCGCTGGGTCAGCCCGTTTCCGTAGCGGTCCCACCAGTTCGCCGTGTGCCCGCCCTGGTGGGTGGTCGTGCCGCCGTAGATCTGGCGGTCGTACTCGATGCGCGCGTCGTGGAACTGCTGCTGGAAGTCCTGCGCCGAGAGGCCCTGGACGTGCTGGACCGCCGCGTCGCTGATCGTGTTCGAGCTGCGCACGATGTCGTCGCCGCCCATGTGGTTGATGATCGCGCGGACGCCGCCGGCGCCGCGCATGTGAGCGCCGGACATGATCGCGGCCTGCGTGCCGGCGTCGGTGAAGTTGAGCGCACCGGCCGCTCGGGCGTTCGCGCTCATCAGGTCGCTGACGACGGCGCGTTCCTCGGCGCTGCCCTGGCCGTACTGCTCGCGCGCCGCGATGATCTGGTCGTAGCCGTTGTGCATGTTCTGCCGGAAGCCGTAGGCCTCGGGCACGCCGCCCTGCTCCCCCGTGGCGCCCTCGGACGCCATGATCGAGTCGACGACACGCGGGTCGAGCTGCGGTATCGGCGCGGCCGCCGCCGCGGCGCCACCGCCGGCCGCGGCCTGCTGCGTACCGCCGCCGTAGCCCTGGGCGACGTCGGCGTCCACGGCGTTGTAGCCGTTCGCGGCCGTCTGCACGTTCTGGTTGACGTTCCCGATCAGGCTGAGGAACTTCTGCAACGCGCTGCCGAGCTGCGAGTGCAGCGCCGAGTTCGCGGCGGCGACGCCGCTGCCGATCCCGGCGAACGACAGGGCGTTCAGCACGAGCCCTTCGAGGTCCCGCGTGGTCGACAGGAACGACGACCCGACGTCTTCGACCGCCTTGACGACCGTCCCCATCTCCGTCGTCTCGGCGTGGTACGCCCCGGCACTCATGGTCTGCTCCCTCCGGCAAGCGACTTACCGCGTCGAGAATTCACCACCCGGCCGCGACCGCACACGGCCGAATTACCCACTGCCGGACGCGCCCCTGTCGTTCATCTTCAGTTCACCCCGTGGTCGTCTCGCCGGGTACTTCCCCCTCACGCGACGCAGGGAGGCCCTTCATGAGCACACCCACGCTGGACACCATCGCTTCCGAGCAGCTGGACCTGCAGCTGTCGGTGGTCGAGGACCGGCTGGCCCGCGACTACGGCCGGGAGTCCGTCCACGGCCTGGTCGAGCGCGAACGCGCGCGGTTCGGCGACGCCCGCATCCACGTCTTCGTGCCGATCCTCGTCGAGCGGGCGGTCCGCGCGACGCTGGCGGCGCCACCGGCGAAGCACCGGCGGGACTGACCGCTCCGGCGCTAAGGTCGGTGGCAGACCGGCAGTGGCGAGGAGCGACGATGAACGACAAGCCCGTGGACGACCCGAACGTGGTGGACGCCGAGATCGTCGACGAAACCCCGACCGCCGCCCTCGCGGTGCCGTCGCCGGCACCACCACTGCCGGACCCGGACTACAGCGAGGGCGGCGTCCCGAGCTTCGACTTCGTGCGGGACAAGATCGAGGGCCGGTACACGACTTCGCTCGGCGCGGAGGAGGTGGCCGGGCTGGGGACCGAGAACACGACCGAGGCCCTGGACAAGCAGATCGCCGACCGCGACCAGGCGGCCAAGGACAGGCTGGCCGCCATCCGCCGCTCGATGCGCGGCGAGTAGCCCGGCTCAGCCGAAGATCGCGGCGGGATCGCCGGTGTACCAAGCGTTTTCGATGACGACGCGGCGCAGCACCCAGCGGTCGCCGTCCCGGACGAGGTCGGCGTCGTAGCGGTTCTTCAGCAGCGCGTGGACGTCGTGGTCGGGGCTCAGCAGGTGCTGCGCCTCGACCAGCGCGCTCAGGTGCGCGGTGTCGCCGTCGATCGTGACGCGCGGGTTCGTGACCTGGTGGGTCGTGTCGACGCGCCCGGCGAACAGCGCGAGGATCGTGTCGACGATGGCGTCCCGGCCGGTCATCACCGGCGGCGCCGCGCCCCACCGCGCGGCCGCCGGCCGGAAGTCGACCTCGGCGTCGGCGGCGAACGACGACGCGAAGAGCGTCCGGTCCTTCAGGTCCTGGCCGAGGCCGAAGCGGTACAGCGCGTCGATGATCTCGACGCGGTCGTGGAGTTCCTGGAGCGAAGTGGTCACGCGCTCCAGGCTCGTCCTGCTCGCGAGGGTGATCAACGCGCTTCTGTGCCACGATCGTGAAGTGGTGGTTAACGATGCGCCGGAGCGGCGTGAGGTGGAGTCGTTCCTGACGCTCGCCGAGGAGCTGCACTTCGGCCGCACGGCCGAGCGGCTGCACGTGTCGACCGCGCAGGTCAGCCAGACGATCCGGAAGCTCGAACGACACGTCGGCGTGCCGTTGTTCGCGCGGACCAGCCGCCGGGTCGAGCTGACGCCGGCCGGGCGGCGGCTGCTGGCCGACCTCGGGCCCGCGTGGTCGGCGGTCGAGGCGGCGTTCGGGAAGGCGATCGAGGCCGGACGCGGGGTGACGGGCACGCTGCGCGTCGCGTTCGGCGACGCGGCGGGCGGGCAGCTGCTGGCCGGGGTGGCCGAGCTGTTCCGGCGGCGGCAGCCGGGCTGCCGGGTCGAGTTCCGGGAGGTCCGGCCCGCCGAGGTGCTGCCGTGGCTGCGGGACGGCGAGGTCGACGTCGTGCTGGCCGGCCTCCCGCTCGACGGCCCGGGCCTGGTCACCGGCCCGGTGCCGGTGCGGGAGCTGCGCTTCCTCGCGGTGGCCGCGAGCCACCCGTTCGCCCGGCGGGAGTCGGTGCCGGCCGCGGACCTGGCGCGGTTGACGGTGCTGCGCTGCGCGCTGCCGGACCCGTGGCTCGACGAGCACGCGCCGGACGCCGTGACCCGGCCGGCCGCGGGCCTGCAGGAGCTGCTGACGTCGGCGGGCGCGGGCGAGGGCGTCCTGCCGGTGGGCGCCCACATCCGGCGGTACTACCCGCGGCCCGACCTCGCGTACGTCCCGTTCGGCGACGCGCCGCGGCTGGAGTGGGGCCTGGTCTGGCGAGCCGACGCGACGACGGCCCGGGTGCGGGCGTTCACCGACGCGGCGGCGGAGCTGGTGCGCGAGCCGGCCTGACGTGGCGCGGGCCCAGGTCCGTGAATGCCACATTCACGGACGTGATGTCCCTCGATGCGACATTCACGGACTTCGCGACAGCGCGAGCGGCAGCGTGAGCGGCGGCCGAGCGGCAGCGTGAACTGCAGCCGAGCGGGAGCGCGGGGCGCGGACGGGACGTCAGCGTGCGTGGGCGTGCAGCCAGCGCATCTCCACCGGCTGGGACGCCGCGATCGCGGCCAGGCGGTCGGGGTACACCGGGACCCGGCGATCGAGCCCGGACAACCGCACCACCCGGCTGACCGCCGTGCCCGGGGGGACGATCAGGCAGCCGTCGATGCCCCGGTCGCGGCAGAGGTCGAACGCCTCCAGCAGGCCGGCCGCGCCGCGGGCGGACAGGAAGCCCAGCTCCGCGAGGTCGACGACCAGCAGGTGGGGGCCCGGCAGCTCGCAGATCGCGGCCTCGATCACCGTCGTCCAGCGGACGACCGTCGCGATGTCGAGCTCCCCGCGCACTTCGACGACCAGGACGCCGCTGGTGCGTTCCGGGGCGATGTCCGGCATCGCGCCTCCTCCCCAGGCAGGTCCGGAGACCGGCCCCGGGGCCATGGTCGCATCGCCGTGCGCGGCGTTGCCGCGTCAAACCCGGAACGCGGCGAAGACAACCCGGATGGCGCATCACCTGCCGCCAGGCGGCCGGGTGTCCGCTCGAATGTCCAGCCGAGTGTCCATTGTGGATCACTCGGCCAGGCGGTCCAGCCACTCCTGCAGCAGCGTCACTTCGGCCGCGGACAGGGCCGCCGGGGCGTCCTTGCGCAGCTGGGCGCCGAGCAAGGTCGCCGTGGCGGCCACTCCCCCGGCCGGTTCCGCCGGTTCGCCGGCCAGGATGCCCGCGAGCACGCTCTCCCGGACCCGCACCGAAAACCCGGTGTCCGGGTACAGGGCCGGCCGGGTGATCATCGAGAGCGCGACGCCGGCGTTGGCCGCCATCACCATCTGCGCGGCGACCGCCGGCGCCACCGCGAGCCGCCCGGCGGCCGCGCAGCGTTCGAGCACCTCGAGCAGGAGGCCGTGTGCCTCGGCCGCCGCGTTGGGCGGCGTCGAGAGGCCCGAGTACATCAGCCGGTAGTAGTTCGGGTTCCCGACGGCGAACGCGACGTGGTTCTCCCAGCCGTCGCGCAGGTCGCGCACCGGGTCGTCGGACGGCCGCGCGGCCCGCTTGCCGGCGAGGTACTTCTCGAACCCGTGGTCGACGACGGCGGCCATCAGGCCCTCTTTGTCGCCGAACTGCCGGTAGAGCGCCGGCGCGCCGACCCCGGCGGCCTCGCAGACCGCGCGCGTCGAGAAGTCGGCCTCGGCCGACCGCGACAGCAGGTCGGCGGCCGCCTCCAGAATCCGCGTTCGCAAGTCCACGGCAGCGACGCTACCAGCTGGTATCGTCGTTATCAAGCAGACGGTAGCGCCGATCCACTCAAGGTGTTAACGTCGGTTACGTCATCACGTAAGCGACGATAACGAAGGACACGACATGCCGTTCGCCAACTTCAAGGTCCCCGCCGGCACACTCACTCCCGCACAAAAGGAGCAGATCGTCACCCGCACCACCGAGCTCTACGCCGAGATCTACGGCGAGCGCGCCCGGGCGACCACGATGGTGCTGGTCGAGGAGGTCGCCGACGGCGGCTGGGGCATCGGCGGCGACGTGCTCACCCTCGCGAAGCTCCAGGCCGGGTGACGTCAGGCTTCCGTAATCCCCGCGTGGAATCATCGGCTGACCACAGAAGTTGTACCGGTGGTAGCACCGCACGAGGAGAAGGAGTGACGCCGTGACCACGTCAACCGAGAAGGCCATCCTGGCCGGTGGCTGCTTCTGGGGAATGCAGGAGCTGTTCCGCCGGCTGCCCGGGGTGCTGTCGACCCGGGTCGGCTACAGCGGCGGTGAGGTCCAGCACGCCACCTACCGCAATCACGGCACGCACGCCGAGGCCATCGAGGTGGTCTACGACCCCGCGCAGACCACGTTCCGCGACCTGCTCGAGTTCTTTTTCCAGGTGCACGACCCGACCACGAAGAACCGCCAGGGCAACGACATCGGCGTGAGCTACCGCTCGGCGATCTACTTCGAGAACGACGAGCAGAAGCGGGTCGCCGAGGACACGATCGCCGACGTCGACGCGTCCGGGCTGTGGCCCGGCAAGGTCGTCACCGAACTCGCCCCGGTGGGCGATTTCTGGGAGGCCGAGCCGGAGCACCAGGACTACCTCCAGCGCATCCCCAACGGGTACACGTGCCACTTCGTGCGCCCGGGCTGGAAGCTCCCGAAGCGCGCCACGACCGCCTGACACACTCGTACCAAGAAGGGCCCCTTCGCCGTCCGCGGCGAGGGGGCCCTTCTTTTTCCCGCCGCGGCAAAGATCACCCGAACGGCGGTGAGCAACCGGAAGTCCTCAGTGGACGATCACTCGACAGAATCCCAAAGGTGTTAAATGTCGGTTTTGGGAAGTATTGCCATATGTCAATAAGACCGTACGTTAGTCGCTTGTTCACGAGGCCTCAGCACCGGATTCTGATTTCCGTTCCACAGCACCACCTCTCGTTCCCCTGATCTGGGCCCGCCTCGAACCCGGGCCTGGTTCACCCTGCCCGGAGGAGATTCCTCGATGGAACTGAGACGTCCTGTCGTCTTGGCAGCAACCGGCGTGCTCATCGGCGCCCTCTGCATCACCGGTACCGCACAGGCGCAACCCGCCCCGAACGCGACCCCGAACGCCGCCCCGAGCGCCCAGGCCCAAGCTGCCACCGCGGCCGCCGGCCTCGTGGCGAGCAGGCCCACCGCGCTGCACGCCAGCTCGGACGACGTTTTCCTGGCCCAGAAAGCGATCTCCTCCACCAACGGGCTGCAGTACATCCCCTACGAGCGCAGCTACAAGGGTCTGCCGGTCGTCGGCGGCGACTTCGTCGTCACGACCAACTCGACGGGCCAGGTGCTCGGCACCTCCGTCGCGCAGGACCAGACCATCAACCTCGCCACGACCTCGGGCAAGGTGACCAAGGCCGCGGCCGAGGCCACCGCCCGGCAGCAGCTGGCCTCCGTGGACAGCGTGAGCCCCGCGCAGCAGGTCGTCTTCGCGCTCGGCTCGCCGGCGCTGGCGTGGCAGAGCACGGTCGTCGGCCGCAACGCCGAAGGGCCGAGCCGGCTCGACGTCGTCGTCGACGCCGCCACCGGCAAGGTGCTGCACACGCAGGAACACGTCATGAACGGTGACGGCACCAGCGCGTACAACAAGCCGAACCCGGTGCACCTCGACACCACCCACTCGGGCAGCACGTACTCCCTGAAGGACCCGGCCATCACCAACACGTCCTGCCAGGACGCGGCCAACAACACCACCTTCAGCGGTCCGGACGACGCCTGGGGCAACGGCAACGCCACCAGCCGCGAGACCGGCTGCGTCGACGCGCTCTTCGCCGCCCAGACCGAGAACAAGATGCTCTCGCAGTGGCTGGGCCGCAACGGCTTCGACGGCAGCGGCGGCGGCTGGCCGATCCGCGTCGGCCTGAACGACGAGAACGCCTACTACGACGGCACCCAGGTCCAGATCGGCCACAACACGAACAACCAGTGGATCGGTTCGATCGACGTCGTCGCGCACGAGCACGGCCACGGCGTCGACGACCACACCCCGGGCGGCATTTCCGGTTCGGGCACCCAGGAGTTCGTCGCGGACGTCTTCGGCGCTTCGACCGAGTGGTTCGCCAACGAGCCCGCGGGCGGCGACGTCCCGGACTTCCTCGTCGGCGAGTCGGTCAACCTGGTCGGCTCCGGCCCGATCCGCAACATGTACAACCCGTCGGCGCTGGGCGACAAGAACTGCTACGACAGCTCCGTCCCCAACGGTGAGGTCCACGCGTCGGCCGGCCCCGGCAACCACTGGTTCTACCTGCTGGCCGAAGGCACCAACCCGACCAACGGGCAGCCGACCAGCACCACGTGCAACAGCACCAGCATCACCGGCATCGGTGTGCAGAACGCGGTGAAGATCTTCTACAACGCGATGCTGCTGAAGACCACGGGCAGCTCGTACCTGAAGTACCGCACCTGGACGCTGACCGCGGCGAAGAACCTCTTCCCGGGCAGCTGCACCGAGTTCAACACCGTCAAGGCGGCGTGGGACGCGATCTCCGTGCCGGCGCAGTCGGGTGACCCGACGTGCTCCGCGACCGGCACCGTGACCGTCTCGAACCCGGGCAACCAGTCCACCACCACCGGTGGTTCGGTCAACCTGCCGCTGTCCGCCAGCGGTGGCACCTCGCCGTACACCTGGACCGCCACCGGCCTCCCGGCCGGCCTGTCGATCAACGCCTCCACCGGCACGATCTCGGGCACCGCGACCACCGCGGGCACCTCGAACGTCACGGTGACGGCGAAGGACGCGGCCAACAAGACCGGCACGGCGTCGTTCTCCTGGACCGTCGGCACCACCACGGGCTGCTCCGGCCAGAAGCTGGCCAACGGCGGCTTCGAGTCCGGCGCCACCAGCTGGACGCAGACCAGTGGTGTCATCGGGCAGAACGGCTCGCAGCAGCCCACCCACGGTGGCACGTACAACGCCTGGCTGAACGGGTACGGCACCACGCACACCGACACGCTCGCGCAGTCGGTGAGCATCCCGGCCGGGTGCCACGCCAGCCTGACGTTCTACCTGCACATCGACACGGCGGAGACGACCACCACCACCGCCTACGACAAGCTGACCGTCACCAACGGCAGCACCACCCTGGGCAGCTACTCCAACCTGAACAAGGCCTCCGGGTACGTCCTCAAGACGGTCGACGTCTCGTCGGCCGCCGGCGGGACCCTCGCGCTGAAGTTCACGGGTACCGAGGACAGCTCGCTGCAGACGTCGTTCGTGATCGACGACGCCGCGGTGACGCTGAGCTGAACCAGCTGAATCCGCACTGAAAAGGCGGGGAGACCGGGAAATCCGGGCTCCCCGCCTTTTCGCTTTTCCTTGGCGAGCGGGCACAATCGGGCCCATGGACACCGAAGAGCTGCGCGCGACCCAGGCCCCGCTGAAGGACAAGTACCGCGACGCGCCGGAAAGCGCGCTCGTCACCCTGCACGCCGACGCCGAACTCGACGGCCTCGGCATCTCCTGCAAGGTCGAAACCGGCCGCGCGGTCGTCGAAGCTGGCCTGCACCCGGCCACCGGCGGCGACGGCACCCTCGCCTGTTCCGGCGACATGCTCCTCGAGGCGCTCGTCGCGTGCGCCGGGGTGACGCTGCGGGCGGTCGCGACGTCGCTGGGCCTCGACGTCCGGGGCGGGCGCGTCCGCGCCGAAGGCGACCTCGACTTCCGCGGCACCCTCGCCGTCGCGAAGGACGCGCCGGTCGGCTTCCGCGCGATCCGGCTGTCGTTCGCCCTGGACACCGACGCCGACGCCGGCCAGCTCGCGACGCTCAAGAAGCTCACCGAACGGTACTGCGTGGTGTTCCAGTCGCTGCGGACGCCGCCGGAGTTCGCCGTGACGCTCTCGGCGAACTGACGCGTCTCCGGGAGAATCCCGGAGGAAAACCGGGACAACGTGCCCTAGCTTGGCGGTGTGTCGTCGGAAGGAGAGCCGCCATGCCGGCCCTGTCACCGCCGGAGCCGGACATCGCCGTCCGGGTACGCGGGCTCGTGAAGACCTACGGTTCGACCCGCGCGCTCGACGGCGTCGACCTCGAGATCCCGGCCGGGCGGGTGCTCGGCCTGCTCGGGCCGAACGGCGCCGGCAAGACCACCACCGTCCGGATCCTGACCACGCTGCTGCGTCCCGACTCGGGCGAGGCGTGGGTGGCCGGGCACGACGTCCTGGCCGAACCGGACGCCGTGCGGCAGCGGATCGGGCTGTCCGGGCAGTACGCGGCCGTCGACGAGAACCTCACCGGCTTCGAGAACCTCTACATGGTCGGGCGGCTCTACGGCCGTCGCAAACCCGCGGCCCGGTCCCGCGCCCGGGAGCTGCTGGCGCGGTTCCAGCTCGCCGAGGCCGCCGACCGGCCGGCGAAGGGGTACTCCGGCGGCATGCGCCGGCGGCTCGACCTGGCCGGCGCGCTGGTCGCCGAGCCGGCGGTCGTCGTCCTCGACGAGCCCACCACCGGCCTCGACCCCGGCGGGCGCCTCGACACCTGGGCGGTGATCAAGGAGCTCGTCGCCGACGGCACCACCGTGCTGCTGACCACCCAGTACCTCGAAGAGGCCGACCAGCTGGCCGACGCGATCGTCGTCATCGACCACGGCAGGGTGATCGCCCGCGGCACCGCCGACGAGCTCAAGGCGCAGATCGGCGGCGAACGCCTGGAGCTGGTCGTCGCCGCGGCCGCGGACCTGCCGGCCACCCTCGACGTCCTGCGCGCGGTCGGTACTGGCGAGCCGTCGGGCGACGAGCACACGCGCCGCGCCGAGATCCTCGTCGACACCGGGCCCAAGGCGCTGATCGAGGCGCTGCGGCAGCTCGACGGCCTCGGCGTCACGGTCCAGGACGTCGGCCTGCACCGGCCGACGCTTGACGACGTCTTCCTGTCCCTGACCGGGCACGGCGCCGAAGAGGAGGCCGCGAAGTGAACGCGCTCACGAAAGGCATCTCCGACGGCGGCGTCATCACCTGGCGCAACCTGATGAACGTCCGGCGCAACCCGGACTGGCTGATGGCCGCGACGCTGCAGCCGATCATGTTCGTGCTGCTGTTCGCCTACGTCTTCGGCAACGCGATCGGCGGCGACGCGGGCGGCGGGGCCTACCGCGAGTTCCTCATCGCCGGGATCTTCGCCCAGACGGTGGCGTTCAACTCGGCGTTCACCGTCATCGGCTTCGCCAACGACCTGCAGAAGGGCATCATCGACCGGTTCCGCTCGCTGCCGATGTCCCGGATCGCGGTGGTCCTCGGCCGCACGACGTCGGACCTCGTCGTCAGCGTGGTGGCGCTGGTCGTGATGTCGTTGTGCGGGCTGATCGTCGGCTGGCGGATCCGCGGCAGCTTCCTCGACGCCGTGCTCGGCTACCTGGTGATGCTGATGTTCGCGTGGGCGCTGTCGTGGGTCGGCGCGCTGATCGGCCTCACCGCGCGCAGCGTCGAGGTGGCGCAGAGCGCGGGGCTGATCTGGATGTTCCCGCTGAGCTTCGTGTCGTCGGCGTTCGTGCCGACGGACAAGATGCCGCCGTTCCTGCGGGCGATCGCCGACTGGAACCCGTTCACCGCGGTGATCAACGCGACGCGCGCCCTGTTCGGCAACCGCTTCGGCGTCCCGCCGACGGGCTGGCCGGCGGAGCACGCGGCGCTGTACTCGATCCTGTGCTGCGTGGCGATCATCGCGGTGTTCGCGCCCCTGGCGACGGCGCGGTACCGCAAGGTGGCGAGCAAGTAGTCCTCAAGGGACGGACGCGGCGAGGCCGAAGGCCGCGAACGCCCGCGGGTCCTGGAACACGACGTTGTGCGCGATCCCGGCCGGCGTCACCGTCAGCACCTGCAGGGTGTGCAGGCGGTGGCCGCCGGCGTCGTCCGGGCAGTACGCGGCGAGCGCGGGCTGCCCGTTCGCCGTGAGCGGGACCGCCCGCCAGCCGCCGGGGCGCATCGCGAACACCCGCGCCATGAACCGGCCGTAGTCCGCGCGCCCGGCGTACCAGAGCGGGACCGGCGGCATCTCGAGCACGGCGTCCTCGGCCAGCAGCGTGACCAGGGCCGGGACGTCGGCGGCCTCGAACGCGCGGACGTAGCGCTCGACCGTCTCCCGGACCTCCCGGTCTCCGGGCTCGCGCACCTCGTGGTCCCGGGGCGTGGCCGCGGCGAGGGCGGCCCGCGCCCGCTGCAGGGAGCTGTTGACCGCGGCCGCCGACGTGTCCAGCTGCGTGGCGACCTCGGCGGCGCTGAACTGCAGGACGTCCCGCAGCACGAGGACCGCCCGCTGGCGGGGCGGGAGCAGCTGCGTGGCGGCGACGAACGCGAGCCGCACCCCGGCGCGGGCCTGCGGGTCCTCCGTGTAGCGGCCTGGTAGCGGCTGCAGCCAGGGCACCTCGAAGTCCGGCGTCAGCGGGGCGCCCGGATCGGTGCTCGCGGCGCCGAGCCCGGACGGCAGCGGCCGGCGGGCCCGGCCCTCGAGCGCGGTCAGGCAGACGTTCGTCGCGATGCGGTAGAGCCAGGTGCGCACGGACGCGCGGCGTTCGTCGTAGCGCTCCCGGGCCTTCCACGCGCGCAGGAGCGTCTCCTGGGCCAGGTCCTCGGCGTCGTGCAGCGAGCCGAGCAGCCGGTAGCAGTGCACCACCAGCTCACGCCGGAACGGCTCGAAGTCCTCGCTCGCGTCCACGCCGGAGATTGTGCCCCGGATCGCGATGAGTTCCGCCGCCGGCGCCGGTATGTACCCACGACCGCACCGCTCGCGAAGGGACCACCATGAACGACGTCATCGTCATCCAGTTCACCACCCTCGACGGGGTCGTCGAGGACCCGGACGGCTCCGGCGGCACCGCCGGCGGCGGCTGGGCGTTCCGGCACGGCCCGGAAGCCGTCGCCGGGGACAAGTTCAAGCTCGGCCCGCTGCTCGACACCGGCACGCTGCTGCTGGGCCGCGGCACGTGGGAGCTGTTCTCGAAGCTGTGGCCCGCCCGGACCGACGACTTCTCGACGCGGATGAACGAGATCCCCAAGCGGGTCGTCTCGCGCACGCTCACCGACGTCGGCGCCTGGGCCAACTCCGCGTTGCTCACCGGGGACCTCCTCGACGAGGTCCGGCGGCTGCGCGAAGAGCGCGACGTCATCGTCATCGGCAGCACGAGTGTCGTGCACACCCTGGCCGGGCACGGGCTCGTCGACGAGTACCGCCTGCTCGTGTTCCCGCTCGTGCTCGGCTCCGGCCGCACGTGGTTCACCGCACCGGGTGACCTCCGGCTGGCCTCGGCCGAGCAGAACGGGGCCGCCGCGCTGCTGCGCTACCGGACGGCCTAGCGCGTCAGTCCTCTTCGGACAGTTCCACGATCGGGATCGACCGCTTCGCCTTCTCCCGGTGGTCGGCCAGGAAGGGGTAGTGCTTCTCCAGTTCCGTCCACGTGCGCACGTAGTCCGCGCCCAGCAGGGGCAGGGCTTCGGCCTCGAACGCGCGGCCGTCGACCTCCACCTTCACCCGGGAGTCGGCCGTCAGGTTCTGGTACCAGTCGGGGTCCTTCGCGGCGCCCACGTTCGACGCCACCACGAGCAGCCGGTCACCGTCCCGGTGGAACATCATCGGGACGGTGCGCGGCTTGCCCGAGTTGCGGCCCGTCGTCGTCAGGAGCACGAGTCGTTCGCGGTGCATGCCGTCCACCTCCTCGCCCGCGCGGAACTGCTCGATCACGCGGCGGTTCGTCTTGCGCTGCCCCATGCTCAGCGGTCGTAGTAGCGGGTCGTCGGCGGCTCCTGCTGCTGGTTCCACTGCCGGGTCGGCGGCGGCTGCTGCGCCGCCGGCGGCGCGGCCTGGGCCGGCGGGGCCGTCGAGCGGCGCCGGTGCAGGGTGCGCGCGCTCGCCGCCATGCTGCTCACGATCGCCGCGATCACCAGGCCGATCACCAGGTTGATCGCCGCCGTCGCGATCTTCGCGCTCGGGGCGACGCTCAGCGTCAGCGGCAGCACCACCGCGATCAGCGTGACCAGCACCATGATCCAGCCGAAGAACTGGGACGGCGCCGGCGTCGCCACGCTCAGCAGGTGCATCAGCCCCGTCGCCAGCAACGCCACCGCGGCGGCCACCACTGCGTACGTCGTGGTGCTGGCGTTGCCCCAGACGCCTTCCCCTTTTGGGGCCAGCACTTCGACCTCGAAGATGCCGCGGGCGATCAGCAGCCCGACCACCGCGACCAGGGCCGCGACCACCGCTGTCGCCACGCCACCGGCCCACAGCCGGCGTGCGTCGATCCCCGGGCGGACGTCCTGGGGTGTGTTCCCGTAGTAGTCGGACATCACGGCCTTCCTCGCGTCGCTGGGCCTCTCGCGGTCGATTGTCCCCTCTTTCGGCCCGGGACGCGCGACTTGCGCTGGAGTGCGCTCCAGGTCTTAGCGTCGAGGCCATGACCACCGCACAGCACAAGCTCGGCTCGGGCTTCGGCGCCGGCACCACCGCCGCGGAAGCCGTCGCGGGCATCGACCTCACCGGGAAGCTCGCCGTCGTCACCGGCGGTTACTCCGGCATCGGCCTGGCGGCGACCCGCGCGCTCACCGGCGCCGGCGCCCACGTCGTCGTCCCGGCCCGCCGCCGCGAGACCGCCGAGCAGGCCCTCGAAGGCCTGGACGACGTCGAGGTCGACGAGCTGGACCTGGGTGACCTCGACAGCGTCCGTGCGTTCGCCGACCGCTTCCTCGCCTCCGGGCGGCGGATCGACCTGCTCATCACCAACGCCGGCATCATGGCCTGCCCCGAGACCCGCGTCGGGCCGGGCTGGGAGGCCCAGTTCGCCACCAACCACCTCGGCCACTTCGCGCTGGTCAACCGGCTGTGGCCGGCCGTCGCCGAAGGCGCCCGCGTGGTCGCGCTGTCCTCCCGCGGCCACCACAACTCGCCGATGCGCTGGGACGACGTCATGTTCACCGAGGGCTACGAGAAGTGGGCCGCCTACGGCCAGGCGAAGACGGCCAACGTGCTCTTCGCCGTCCAGCTCGACAAGCTCGCCGCGGCGAAGGACGTGCACGCGTTCGCGCTGCACCCGGGCGGCATCATGACGCCGCTGCAGCGGCACCTGTCGCGCGCCGAGATGGTCGAGCGCGGCTGGATGGACGAGGCGGGCACCATGCTCGTCGAGTTCAAGACGCCGGAGCAGGGCGCGGCGACGACCGTCTGGGCCGCGACGTCACCGCAGCTGGCCGGGCTCGGCGGGCTGTACCTCGAGGACTGTGACGTCGCCGAACTGTCCCCTGAGGACGCCGAAGGACTCGCCGCCTCGGGTGTGCGCCGCTACGCCGTCGACCCGGCGCAGGCCGAGCGGCTGTGGACGCTGTCGGCGCAGCTCACCGGCGTGGACGCCTTCGACGGCCGCTGAACGCGCGTACCCCGCCCGCGATCTTCGCAGGTTTCCGGATCACGGGATCGGGGTACATCGCGGGGGTGGCCGACCAAGCGGCAGGACGGGGTGCCCGGGCGATGAGCGAGGCGGACGAACCCACGTGTGCGCACTACGCACTCGGTGAGTTTTCCGTCATGCCGCGACCGGCGCTGGGGGACGAACTGCCGCCCACCACGCTCGGCGGGCGCTACGAGATCGGCCGGCTGATCGGCAGCGGTGGCACGGCCCGCGTCTACCGCGGCTACGACCTGCACCTCGACCGCCCGGTCGCCGTCAAGATCTACGACCGCGGCGCGGTGGCGCAGGACCAGCGCCGCCGGCTGCGCGAGATGAGCATCCAGGGCAGCATCGCCCACCCCGGCGTGGTGGCGCTGCACGACAGCGGCACCGAGCACGGCCGGACCTTCCTGGTGATGCAGCTCGTCGAGGGCGAGAACCTCGCCGAACGGCTGCTCGGCGGCGCGATGACCGTGGCCGAGGTGACGGCGCTGGCCGCCGGGCTCGCCGAAGGCCTGGCCCACGTGCACGGGCTGCGGGTCGTCCACCGCGATCTCAAGCCGGCCAACGTGTTCCTGAGCGCGAACGGCCCGCTGATCGGCGACTTCGGCATCGCGCACGCGCTCGACACCACCCACATCACCGGCACCGGTGTCATCCCGGGGACCGCCGCCTACCTCGCGCCCGAGCAGGTCGCCGGCCAGCCCGCCGGACCGCCCGCCGACGTCTACGCGCTCGGCCTGATCCTGCTCGAGTGCGTCACCGGGGAACGCGAGTACCAGGGCACGATGGTCGAAGCGGCCATGGCGCGGCTGACGCGGGCGCCCCGGATCCCGGCGGACCTGCCGCCGTCGCTGGCGCACACCCTCCGGCGGATGACCCAGCGCGAGCCCGCGGACCGGCCCACCGCCGCCGAGGTGCTGGGATCGCTGAGCACCCCGTCGACGACGCTGCCCACCGCCGCGCCGGCCGGACGTCCGGCGCGGCACTTCCGGGCCGTCTTCGCCGCCGCCCTGACCACCGCGGCCGCCGCCACGGTCGCCGCGGTGCTGCTGGCCGCGCCCGAAGGCGCCGGCTCGTCCACCCAGTCACCGGCACCGGGTGTCACCGAGGCGGTGCACCCGCCGGCCGCGCCGTCGACGTCACCGCAGCAGGTGGCCGCGCCGGCCGTGACCGAGTCGGCGGACCTGGAGCCGGCCGCCGTGACGCACCAGAGCCCGGTCCAGCCGCAGAAGGCCGGGAAGCAGCAGGGCAAGTCCGGGAAGAGCGCGAAGCCGCCCGGCGGCAACAAGGGGAAGGGCAAGGGCCCGGGTCCGGGCACCGATTCGTGAACCGGGGCCTCCGGCGAGTGAAGCAGGGCCCAACGGCCCTACCGCCGGGAATGGCCGTGGAATAGTCATGGACAAGGTCGGAATTCTCTTTTCCGAATTCGGACTCGAAGCAATAACGGCTTGTAACCCGGGCGCCTCGCGGCACGACTGATCGAGCGTGTCGGCCGCGCCAAGTCCCCGCGTTTCGAGTCGGCACCATCCGCCGGGAATCCCCCGTCCCGGCCGGTTCCACGACTTTCCGGAGGTTGGGATGAGTGTCCACGCTGCCCTTGCGCGCCCCGTACTCGGAGCACCGCGCGGACGGCACGCCAAGCCCCGCGCCACGTGGCCGCGGGTTGCCGCCCGGTCGGCTTTCCTGGCCCTGGCCTTGATCTCCGCCGGCATGGTCGTCGGCGCCGGCTGGCCGCCGGTCCTGCTCGTGGTGCCGATCGCGGTCCTGCTGCTGCTCGTCGCGAGCGTCACGAAACTGCGCACCGCGAGCCGGAAGATCGATGCGATCTTCGCCGAGGAATTGACCACACCGGCGACTCCTGAAACCGGGATCGAAAACGTCGAAACCGCGGCCGCATGATCGTTTCCCGTCGCTTCGGGAAACGATCTTCGGATTCGCTAGCCCGCGTCCTGCCAGGGTTCGAAACCGTTCAGGAGCGGTTTGATCTGCGCCGGGTCGGTGACCTCGGCTTCGACACCGGCGGGCATCGCGAGCACGAGGTGGGTGCCGCGGGACGCGCAGGCGGCCACCGTCTCCGTCAGGGCCGCCGCGGCGACGGCGTCGACCGCCGTCGTCAGCGCGAGGTCGACGACCATGCGGCGGGCTTCGGCGGCGAAGGCCGCTTCGACCGCGCGGAGGTACTCGGGAGCGAGGACGACGTCGAACGCGCCGTCGATCGAGAGGATGACTTCGTCGTCCAGTAACACGCTGTGAAGTGCCATCCTGGCCTCCTGCCGACCGGGTCTGCCCACCTGGTACGGGTTTCCTCCTCCAAGGTTACGTCAGGCACCCCGCCGGGTGCAGGCTGGAAGCGCACGCCACGACGTCGACGAGGACGGGGCCCATGAGCGCACAGTTACCGACCTTCTCCCTGGTGATCGACGGCAAGGCCGTCGGCGCCCGCTCCGGGCGCACCTTCGAGTCGCAGAACCCGTACACCGGGCAGCCGTGGGCGGTCGTGCCGGACGGCGGGCCCGAGGACGTCGACGACGCCGTCGCGGCGGCCCGCGCGGCGCTCGAGGGCGAGTGGGGCGCGATGACGGGGTTCGCTCGGGCCGCGCTGCTGCACCGGCTCGGTGACCTCATCGGCGAGCACGCCGAGCGGCTCGCCCGGCTCGAGGTGAACGACTCCGGCAAGCTCCACCGCGAGATGCTCGGCCAGCTGACCGGCCTTGGCGGCTGGTACCACTACTACGCGGGCCTGGCCGACAAGATCGAAGGCCGTCAGATCCCGGCGCCGAACCCGGACTACCTCGTCTACACCCGCCGCGAGCCGGTCGGCGTGGTCGCGGCCATCACGCCGTGGAACTCGCCGTTGCTGCTGCTCACCTGGAAGCTCGCACCCGCGCTGGCCGCGGGGTGCACGGTGGTCGTGAAGCCGTCCGAGCACGCCCCCGTCTCGACGCTCGGGCTGGCCGAGCTGATCACCGAGGCCGGGTTCCCGCCCGGCGTCGTCAACGTCGTCACCGGCCTGTCTCGCGAGACGGGCGCGGCGCTCGCCGGGCACCCGGGCGTCGACAAGGTCGCGTTCACCGGCTCGACCGCCACCGGCCGGGCCGTCGCGGTGGCGGCCGCGGCGAACCTGAACCAGGTGACGCTGGAGCTGGGCGGCAAGTCGCCGCAGGTGGTGTTCCCCGACGCCGACCTGGCCGCGGCCGCGAACGGCGTCATCGCCGGCGTGTTCGCCGCCACCGGCCAGACGTGCATGGCGGGCTCGCGGCTGATCGTGCACGCCGACGTCCACGACGAGCTGATCCGGCTGATCGCCGAGCGCGCTTCGGCCATCAAGCTGGGCGACCCGGCCGAGCCCGCCACCGAGATGGGCCCGGTCGCGAACGCGCCGCAGTACGCGAAGGTGCTGCACTACCTGGAAACCGCGACGGCCGAGGGCGCGACCGTCGCCTGCGGCGGTGTGCCCGACCCCGGGCTGGGCGGGCTGTTCGTCCAGCCGACCGTGCTCACCGGCGTCACCCCGGAGTCGACGATCTTCCGCGAGGAGGTGTTCGGGCCGGTGCTGGCCGCGTGTGCGTTCACCGACGAGGCGGAAGCGATCCGCCTGGCCAACGACACGCCCTACGGCCTCGCCGGCGCGGTGTGGACGAAGGACGTGCACCGCGCCCACCGCGTCGCCGCGAAGCTCAAGGCCGGCACCGTGTGGGTGAACGCCTACCGCGTCGTGGCGCCGTCCGTGCCGTTCGGCGGGGTCAAGGATTCGGGGCTGGGCCGGGAGAACGGCGTCCACGCGATCGACGAGTACCTGACCGACAAGGCGGTGTGGGTCGAGCTGTCCGGCGGTACCCGCGACCCCTTCACGCTGGGGTGACGATCGTTCTGTCCACTGTGGACGAGCACGCGGCCGCGGCGGGGCTCCCCGCTTCCCCTTCCAAGGTATAGCCGAGAGGGGGACTTGCGGCAAGGCCCCGGTGCGGGTCCACACTTCGGGCTCACTTCCACCCGAGGGGATTCCCACATGCGTGTGCTGCTGTCCACGATCGGTTCGCGGGGCGAGGTCCAGCCGGTCCTGGCGCTGGCTTCGGAGCTGCGGGCGCTCGGCCAGGACGTCCGCCTGTGCGTGCCGCCCGACTTCCGCGACTGGCTCTCCGGGCTCGGGTTCGCCGTCACCCCGATCGGGCCCGAGCTGCGCGGGAGGGGCCGTCCCGCGGCCGGTGACCTGCGGAAACTGGCCGAAGAGACGGTCGCCGCCCAGTTCGTCACGGTCGCGGAGGCGGCCGAGGGCTGTGACGTGATCGTGGCCGCCGGCGCCTTACAGCTCGCCGCCCGCTCGATCGCCGAGCGGCTGGGTGTCGCCTACGTCTACGCGAGCTTCTGCCCCATCACGCTGCCGTCGGAGCGGCATTCGCCGCCGCCGATGCCGTGGCGGTCGGCGGACACGCCGCGCGCCCGGTGGGCCGAGGACGCCCGGCACCTGAACGCGACGTTCGGGCCGACGCTGAACGCGCACCGCGTGGCGTCCGGGCTCGCGCCGGTCGACGAGCTGCAGAGCCACGTCTTCACCGACCGGCCGTGGCTCGCGGCCGACGCCGCACTGGCTCCCTGGCCCGGCCCGGCGGGCGTCGTCCAGACGGGGGCTTGGATCCGGCCCGACTCGCGGCCGTTGCCGGAGGAAGTACGGGAGTTCCTGGACGCGGGCGAGCCGCCGGTGTACTTCGGGTTCGGCAGCATGAGCGCGGAAGCGGGCCTCGCGGAAGCGATGCTGGCCGCGGCCCGCGCGCACGGCCGCCGGGCGATCATCGCCCGCGGCTGGGCGGACCTGGCGGTGGCGGACGCGGCGCCGGACTGCCTGGGCATCGGCGAGATCAACCCAGCAGGCGTTGTTCCCGCGCGTCGCGGCGGCCGTCCACCACGGCGGCGCGGGCACCACGACGACGGCGGCCCGCGCGGGGGCGGCGCAGGTCGTCGCGCCGCGGATGTACGACCAGTTCTCCTTCGCCGACCGGGTCCGCGACCTGGGTATCGGCGCGGCGCACGCACCGGGCGCGCTGACGGCGGAATCGCTGGCCGCGGCCCTCGGCACGGCGCTGGCGCCGGAGGTGGCGGCCCGGGCGCGGGAGTTCGCGGGCCGGGTCCGGGTGGACGGCGCGAGCGTCGCGGCCCAGCGCCTGCTGACGACGGCTCCCGTCGCGTCGGCCTGAGGTGTCTGTCCTGCGGGCGGCCGTTCGTCGGGGCAGTATCCACCGCAGGAGAGGACTTCACCATGACTGTGATCGTCGCCGGCCCGGTGTTCGTCGAGCCCGCCGACCGGGACCGGGTCGTCGCCGGACTCCGGGTCGTCGTCGAGGCGGCGCGGCGGCACCCGGGCTGCCTCGACGTCTCGATCTCCCCCGACCCGCTCGACCCGGCCCGGGTGAACATCTTCGAGCACTGGGAGACGCCGGAGATCCTGGACGCCTGGCGCGCGATCGCCCCGCCGCCGACGTTCCCGGCGGAGATCAAGGAGGACCGGGTCCGCAAGCACGTCGTCACCCGGTCCGGCCCGGCTTTCGACTAGCGGTTCCGGAAAACCCGGGGGTCCGGACGCCTGCTGGCCTCATGGATCGCGGCTCCGGCCCTCGTTAGCGTCGCTTTCGTGAGGATGAGACGAACAGCCCTGGTCGCGGCCGTGATCGCGACGGCGGGACTGACGACAGCGACCCAAGCCGCCGCGAGCACTCCGCTCGAACGGCTCGCCCGGAACCTGGTGGCCGCCGGTGCGCCGGGGGTGATCGTGCGGGTGGACGACGGGCGCGGGCGGCCCGTCGAGATCGCCGAGCACGCGCCCTGGGCGCACCGGCTCGAGGCCGGGGACGAGTTCCGGATGGGGTCGAACACCAAGACCGTCATGGCCACCATCACCCTGCAGCTCGTGGCCGAACACCGGCTCGCGCTGAGCGATTGCGCCGGGAAGTGGTTGCCGGGCACGGCATCCGGCGTCACGCTGCGCATGCTGCTCAACCACACCAGCGGCCTGTCCGACTACGCCGAAGACCCCGCCCTGCGGAACGCGATCCTCGGCAAGGACCCCCATCGGTGGACCGCCGCCGAGCTGTTCGCCGTCGGGGCCGGGCACCCGCCGCTGTTCGCGCCGGGCACGGACTGGTCCTACAGCAACACGAACTACGCGGCCATCGGCGTGATCCTGGAACGCGTCACCGGGGCGAGCCTCGCCGACCTCGTGCGCGACCGGATCGCCCGGCCGCTGCACCTGGCGCACACCTACCTGCCCGCCGACGGCTCCTGGCGCGGCCGGCACGCGCACGGCTACGAACCGGACGCCGCCCACATGCCGCCGTCGGTGCCCGCGGAGTTCACCGACGTCGCCGGGACGCACCGGGCCGGGCACGTGGACGTCTCCGGCAACGACCCGGGCTGGGGCGCCTCGGCCGGGGCGATCGTGAGCAGCGCGCCGGACTGGGCGCGCTTCTACACCGCGTTGATGTCCGGAAAGCTGCTGCCCGCGGCACAATTGGCCGAAATGCGCACGGTCGCCGGCCCCGGCTACGGGCTGGGGATCCTGACCGCCACCACCCCGTGCGGCACCTTCTGGGGCCACGACGGCGGGATCACGGGTTACTCCGGCAGCACCATCACCGACAGCACCGGCCGCCGCACCGCGACGATCCTCGTCCCGACGGAGTTCCGCTACGAGTTCGACGCCGATCCGGCGCTGGCCGAAGCCCAGCGGGCGCTGCAGAACGCCGTGACCTGCGCGATGTTCGGCAAGCCGGTCAGCGCAGGTCCAGCCACATGACGCGCAGGCCGACGTCGCCCCGCTCCGGGTGGCGGAACGCGCCGGGTGCCGTGCCGAGGGTGACGAACCCGAGGCTCTCGTAGAGCCGGATCGCGGCGGTGTTCACGTCGACGACGGCGTTGAACTGGATCGCCGCGAACCCGGTGCGCCGGGCCCAGCCGATCAGGTCCGCGGCGAGGGCCCGGCCCACCCCGGTGCCCCGCGCCCCCGCGGCGACCATCAGGCTGCCGGAGGCGATGTGGCTGCCGGGCCCGGGCCGGTTGGCGTACATGTTCGCGGTCCCGGTCACCCGCTCCCCCTCGGTCGCGACGACCACCCGGCCGGGCGCGGCCACCAGCCACATCCGCCTGGCGTCGGCCTCGCTCATGGCCGGGTCGTAGGGGAACGTCTCCTGCTCGGTGCAGATGTCGTGGACGATCGGCCAGATCGCCGGCCAGTCTTCCGCGCGCGCCTCGCGGATCACCCGCGCCGCCCCGGGCCGTAGCACCACCGCGCACGGGGACTGCCCCACCGGTGGCGCACCGCCGGTGGCCAGGAGGATCCCCCGCGCCGCGACGACGTCCCGCGCGTCGCGTGTCTGTCCGAAAAGGACGAACACCGCGCCGTGCTGCGGAACCGCCGGGTCGCCGGCGCCCGCGACGCACGCCAGGACGCCCGGCACAGCGCGGTGTCGGGCGGGACCCACACGCCGTCCAGGCCGCGATCGACGAGTTCCTCGTTCATGGTTCCCGAGGTTAACGAGCGGCAGGCCGCCTCACGAGCGATTTACCGCGTCACTTCCGCAGCCGCATGGCCAGCACCGGACACGCCGCGGCGGCCCGGCGGGCGTCCGCCACCAGCGCCGGCGGGACCGGGCCCGCGGCCAGCACCGGGTAACCCCATTCGTCGAGCCGGATCCGTTCCGGGAGCAGGTCCGCGCACAGCCCGTGGGCGCGGCAGCCGATCGGATCCACCGAGAGCTTCACGCCACACCCGCCGGGACCCGGCAGCGGCCGCCGGCCAGGTGCGCCGCGACGTCGGCCTCGAACGTCCGCAACGCCGATGCCGCGAGGCGGGCCGCGCCGTCCGGGTGGGCGCACGCGCCGCGGCCGGTCAGCAACGGGATGCGCCGCGCCAGGCGTCCGGTCGCGTCGCCACCGCGGAGCAGCTCGGCGAAGTCCGCCGCGATCGCCGGGAGGCCGAACATGCACGGCCCGCACTGCCGCGCCGACTCCGCCGCGAGGAACGCCAGGACCTTCGCCGTGTAGCCGAGACCGCACGCCGTCGCCGGCAGGACGTGCACCGCCGCGATCCCGGACAAGGCGCCGCGCAGATCGGCCGTCCACGTCCCGCCGTACCCGCCGACGAGCACCGCCTGGACCGGCTCGGTCTCGCCGCCGGCCGCCGCGAGCACCTCCGACAAGGCAGCACCCGCCCGGACCGAGATGACACCGGGGCCGCGGACCGCGCCGGTCACCGTGACCAGGTCCGTCCGCGTCGCGCGGTAGTGGTGCGGGCCGAGCAGGACGACGAGCGCCAGCTGCGCCAGGGTGTCGACGTTGTCCACCAGCGTCGGCCGGCCGCGCACCCCGCGCTCGGCGGGCCGCGGGTGTTTCCCGAGCGGCCGCGCGTCGCCGGAGGTCAGGTAGTGGACCAGCGCCGACTCCTCGCTGGCGACGTACCGGCGCGGGATCTCCGCGACGCGCACCGGCACGCGGTCGTCGCGCTCGGCGAGCGCCGTGGCGATGCTCCCGAGCACGGGGCTGCCGGCGTGCACGCACAAAACGGCTTCGGTCGCGCCGATCGCGTGCGCGGCGAGCTGCAGGCCGTCCAGCACGAGGTGCGGGGACAGCGCGAGCAGCGCGGCGTCCTTCCGGCTCAACGGGTCGCCTTCGCAGCCGTTCGCGACGACGATCGAGCGCCGGGCCCGGGCCGCGCGCAGCTTGACCGCCGTCGGGAAGCCGCCACCACCGCGGCCGCGCAGGTCCGCCGCCGCGACGGCGTCGATCAGCCGGTCGCGGCCGTCGTCGCCGTGGTAGGCGACCCACGGCACGACGCCGTGGTGACGCCGGTGGCCGGCCAGGTCCAGCCGGTGCGGAGTCAGGGTGTTCATCGGGTGCCTCCGAGCGGGGAGAGCTTGCGGGTTTCGGTGTCGGCGTGCCGGGTGCCGACGCGGAAGGCGATCCCGCCGAGCACGGCGAGCACGCACAGGACGTCGAGCGCGAGCAGCCAGCCGTGCGCGGCGTCGCTCTCGGCCATGCCGATGCCGTGCGTCAGCGCGACCGGCCAGCAGAGGTAGGCCAGCCAGTGCACGGCCTTCCACGCCTTCGCCGGGATGCGGGTGCGTACCAGGCTGGTGACGACGATCGCGAGCAGCAGGTCGATCGCGACGGCGCCGAGGCCGACCCAGAACGGCTGGTAGGCCGAGCCGAACGGGAGCACGACGTCGAGCCAGCTCAGCGAGACGTACCCGTCGAGAATGGCCGACGCGATGTGCGCGGCGAGGAACACGAGGCTGGTCAGGGCGAGGTTCCGGTGCACGGCGGCGACGGTGAACCGCGGCCACTCCCGCGTCGCGAACCGGCCGGCGCCGAGCGCGCCGAGGACGACGACGGCGGTGAAGAGCACCAGCGACACGAGCCCGGTCGCGCGGCTGAAGTACCAGACGGCGGAGCTCACGACGCCTCCCGCAGCTCGGTCTCGCGCGGCCAGCCCGGGGTCGTGACGACGTCGCCGCCGACGCCGACGAGCCGCGCGGGCAGGCCGCGTTCGGCGAGCCACGACGGGGCCGCGTCGCCGAGGACGACCGCCGCGGT
This sequence comes from Amycolatopsis sp. NBC_01307, assembly GCF_035975215.1. NCBI lineage: Bacteria > Bacillati > Actinomycetota > Actinomycetes > Pseudonocardiales > Pseudonocardiaceae > Amycolatopsis > Amycolatopsis sp. NBC_01307. Next base: position 5,074,434 of record NZ_CP108403.1, read on the forward strand.
GCTCGCGGTGTTGGCGTCCACAGTGGACTTCGCCACGACGGAAACCGTGCGCCAGCGCGGTTTCGGCACGTCGCCGGTGCGCGGGTCGACGATGTGGTGGACCGTGCGGCCGCCGCGCCGCCAGCGCCGCCGGGTGGTCCCGGACGTCGCGAGCCCGCCGTCGGACAGCGCGACGGTCGTTTCGGGCCGGGTGACGGCGCCGGCGTGGTCGTCGCCGATCGCGACCTGCCAGCCGCCCGCGGGCGCCGGGCCCGCGACGCGGAGGTCGCCGCCGAGGTTCACCAGCGTCCCGCAGCCGGTCGCGGTGTGGATCCGGCGGGCCGCGCGGTCGGCGGCCAGGGCCTTCGCCGTCGCGCCGAGGTCGAGGCGGACGCCCCGGGGCAGCACGACCAGCGCGCGCACCGGGTCGAACAGCACCCGGTGCCAGCCGGGCGCGGGCGCCACCGCCCCGAGCGGGCCGTCGGTGACGGCGGCGAAGTCGCGGTCGTAACCCAGCGCCTGGACGGCCGTGCCGACGGTCGGGTCGACCAGCCCGCCGGTGAGCCGGGCCGCGCGCAGGGCGGCGGCGAGGGCTTCGGTGAGCAGCGGGCCGACCCGGACCTGCCGGCCGGCGACGTCGTGCAGCCGGGAGATCTCGGAGTCGGCGCGGAACCGGCTGCAGGCCTCGTCGACGGCGTCGAGTTCCTCGTGCAGCAGGTCGACGGCGGTTTCGAGCTGCGCCGGGTCGGTGACGAGCACCTCCGCAGTGGTGCCGAGCGCGCGGAACGCCGTGGCGGCCGGGGTCACGACGCACCCGAGCCGGTGTGCGCGCTGCTGCCCGAACCGGAGTCGACGCCGCTGTCGGAGGACTGCAGCTGGTCCTGCGAAGTCGTGTTGTCACTGGTCGTGGTCTGCGTGGTGGTGTCGTCGGCGGCGTTCGCCGACGACAGGCCGAAGCCGATCGCGCCGACGGCGGCCGCGCCGAGCACGGCGGCGGCCGCGGTGGCCAGCGCGGCCTTGCGGCGGCCGTGCTCACGGCGGGCGGTCCTGGCTGACGTTTCGGGGTCCATGGGAACGAGTTTCGGCGCCGCTCCTGTGAGCCTCCTGGGTACAACCTGTCAGATCCCTACTCCCTGATCCGCACTACCAAAGGAGGTTGACGCCGGACAGGCATTCACCCACTCTTTCTCTTGTCCGACGGTGGTTTCCCGGTGTTCACGCGCTGGACCGCAGCACGGCACGCACCGGCTCCCTGCTCTCGGCACCATGAGGCGCTCCCACCACGAAGCCCGCGGCCGGGCCGGCCGCTCCAGCGCTGGAGGACCCATGATCCGCAGGCGGATCTTCGCCGTGTTCGCCGCCGCCGCCCTCGTCACGACCGGCGCCGTCACGGCGGCCGTCGTCACCCGGGCGGCCGACCCCGCCGTCGAGCCGACGGCCGCGAGCGTGCCCGCGTTCGACCACGTCGTGCTGGTGATGTTCGAGAACAAGAAGTACTCGTCGATCAACGGCAGTTCCAGCGCGCCCTACTTCAACACCCTCGCGTCGCAGAGCGCGAAGTTCACGAACTCCTTCGCGATCACGCACCCGAGCCAGCCCAACTACGTCGCACTGTTCTCCGGCGCGACGCAGGGCGTCACCAGCGACAGCTGCCCGGCCAACCTGGGGGCCAAGGACAACCTGGGCCAGCAGCTGATCGGCGCCGGTAAGACGTTCAAAGGCTACTCCGAGTCGATGCCCTCGGACGGCTACACCGGCTGCTCCAGCGGCACCTACATGCGCAAGCACAACAGCTGGGTGGACTTCAGCAACGTCCCGGCGGCGAGCAACGTGCGCTACACGAGCTTCCCCACGGACTTCACCCAGCTGCCGACGGTCTCCTTCGTGACGCCGAACATGTGCAGCGACATGCACGACTGCGCCGTCGGCACCGGCGACACCTGGCTGAAGAACAACCTCGACGCGTACGCGCAGTGGGCCAAGACGCACAACAGCCTGCTGATCACCACCTTCGACGAGGACAGCGGCACGTCGGTCAACCAGATCTTCACCTCGTTCACCGGCGCGCACGTCAAGGTCGGCAGCTACAGCGAATCGATCAACCACTACACGGTGCTGCGCACGATCGAGGCGTCCTACGGCCTGCCCGGCATCGGCGGCGCCGCGAGCAAGTCGCCGATCCTCGACGTCTGGCAGTAACCGCGTGTACCTCTCCACCATCGGCCGTCGCGAGCACGCCGCGACGGGGTCGCGGCGCACGCTCTCGGCGGTCGGTGCGAACGTCTTCGCGCTCGGCGCCGTCAGCCTCGTCACCGACGTCTCCTCGGAGATGGTCACCGCGATCCTGCCGGTCTACCTGGTGCTCGGCCTGCACCTGAGCCCGGCGGCTTACGGCCTGTTCGACGGCCTCTACACCGGCGCGACGGCGTTGCTGCGGCTCGTCGGCGGCTACGTCGCGGACCGGGTGCGACGGCGCAAGGCCGTGGCCGGCGTGGGTTACGCGCTGTCCGCGGTGATGAAGCTCGGCCTGCTCGCGGCCGGGGCGTCGGCGACGGCGATCGGCGCCGTGATCACCCTCGACCGCACCGGCAAGGGCCTGCGGACGGCGCCCCGCGACGCGCTGATCACGTTGTCGGCGCCCGAACCGCTGCTCGGCCGGGCGTTCGGCGTGCACCGCGCGATGGACAGCGTGGGCGCGTTCGCCGGGCCGCTGGTCGCGCTCGGCGTCCTCGCGGCGGTCGGGGCCACGAACCCCGAGGCGTTCGACGCGGTGTTCGTCATGAGCTTCTGCATCGCCGCGATCGGCGTGCTGCTGCTGGTGCTGTTCGTGCGCGACCGCCGGACACCACGGACGGCCGCCGCGGTGTCACCTCGCGCGGCGCTGGCGCTCCTGCGCGGTCGCGGCGTCCGGCGGCTGCTGGTCGCGGCGTGCGTGCTCGGGCTGGCGACCGTCGGCGACGGCTTCGTCTACCTGCTGCTGCAGCACAAGGAGGACGTCGCGACCGGCTGGTTCCCGCTGCTCGCGGTCGGCACGAACCTCAGCTACCTGCTGCTCGCGGCGCCGCTGGGCGCGCTGGCCGACCGGATCGGGCGGCTGCCGGTGGTGCTCGGCGGGTACGGCGCGCTGGCCGTCGTCTACCTGCTGCTGGCCGGGCCGGTGTCCGGCTGGCCGCTGTTCGCGCTGGCCCTGGCGTTGTACGGCGCGTTCTACGCGGCGACCGACGGCGTGCTCATGGCGCTGGCCGGGCCGCTGCTGCCGGAAGCGTTGCGCACGACCGGGATTTCGCTGGTGCAGACGGCGCAAGCGCTTGCGTACTTCGCCTCGTCCGTCCTTTTCGGACTGGCCTGGCAGTTCTGGGGCGCCGAGCTCGCGATCGGCGTCGCGGCCGGCGCGGCGGTGGTCGCGATCGGCGTCACGTTCGTCGTCCTCTCCCCGCGGCGGGCCTCGTGAAGGCGCGGATCCTGATCGCCCTCGCCGGGGTGCTCGTGCTGGCCGGGGTGGCCGTCGCGTACGTCGGGTTCGCGAGCGCGCGCAACCACGACGTCACGGCGACCGGTGCGGTCAGCCTCGCGCCCGGGCCGCGGCTGCTGTTCCGCAGCACCGCGGACGCCGACCGCGGGCACGTCGCCACCGTGGCGGCCGCCGACCCCGGCGGCGCGCGGACGGTGTCGCCGCTGTCGTGCGCCCGGGTGTACGCGGCCGGCGGCACCGGGCTCTGCCTGCGCCCGGACGGCGACCTGACCACCTACCAGCTGGTGGTCCTCGACGCGCGGCTCGCGTCCCAGCGGGAGATCCCGCTGGTCGGGCTGCCGAACCGGGCGCGGGTGTCGGCGAGCGGCCGGATGCTGGCGTGGACGGTGTTCGTCACGGGCGACTCGTACAACGGCGGGATGTTCTCGACGCGCGCCGGCATCCTCGACACGGCGACCGGCGACCTGGCGGGCACGCTGGAGGACTACGCGGTGACGCTCGACGGCCGGCCGTACCAGGCGGCCGACCTCAACTTCTGGGGCGTGACGTTCACCCGCGACGACCGCCACTTCTACGCGACGATGTCCACGGCCGGCCACCGCTACCTGGTCACGGGCGACTTCACGGCGCACACGATCCGCACGCTGCGCGAGAACGTCGAGTGCCCGTCACTCTCCCCGGACGGCACGCGGGTGGCGTTCAAGTCCGCGATCGACGCCGACCCCGCGAAGGGCTGGCGCCTGTCGGTCCTGGACCTGACCCGTTCGGCGGTGACGCCGCTGGCGGAGACCCGCAGCGTGGACGACCAGCCGGCCTGGCTGGACAACCACACGATCGGGTACGGCATCCCCCGCGGCCCGGGCCACTCGGACGTGTGGTCGGCCCCGGCGGACGGCACGGGCGCGGCCCGGCTGCTGATCCCGGACGCGGACTCCCCCGCCGCCCTCAGCCCGTGACGACCAGCCATTCGACCCCGATGACGACCGCGTAGAGCACCACACCGGCGGCGAGACCGAGCCAAGGCGTCCGGTCGAGTTTCACGACCGTCCCCCAGGCGACCACGATCGAGACGAGCCACCCGGCGAGGGGAAGCCAGAAGAGGACACCCTGCCCGGAAGGACTGCAGACGAAGGTCACCGCGTCCGGGCGGCACGAGTCACTGCTCATGGCCCCGGCGGCGCCGAACAGGAGCGCGAACAGCAACCCGGCGAGGACCAGCACCCAGCAGGCCGCCACGAACCCCACCCCGCGCGACGGCGGCTCGGGTCCGTTCAGGAAGCTGCCGCCGGTGACCACCCGGTCACCCTACGGCGGCCGTGGTGACGCAGCGCGGCGCCGCCTTCCGGGCCCGCCGCGGCGCTCGGCTGGGGGTTCGAATGTCCTGAAGGGCACCCTCAGGGACGTGCAGTCCCTGAGGGTGCCCTTCAGGACATCGAGCCAGGGTCAGTCCATCTTGCGGAGGCCGTCCAGGATGCGGCGCATCAGGTCGTTGTCCGGGGGTGCGAACGCGAACCGCGAGACCGGGATGGCGGCCGAGGCCGAGAAGGCTCCCGACGACGGGCGGGGTGGCGGGATCGTGCGGGGCAGCCGCCACGGGAGGCGGTCGGGTGAGGAGTCGCGGCCGAGCTGCTCGGGGATCGGCAGGGTCGGGAGCGCGATCGTGCCCGCCTCGGCGAACCGGCGGGCGGCCTGCTCGAACCGGAGGCGGGCCTGGATGCCGGCCACGGTCCAGTCGGGTTCGGGTTCCGGCTCGGCCGGGCCGGGGCGCGGACGGCGTTCGAGCACGATCGCCCAGGCCGCGGCGGCGAGCACCGGCAGCAGCAGCCCGGCGACGATCGCGAGGCCGGGCAGATCCGCGGCCATCAGGCGGCCCCGGCGACGGGTAGCAGCATGAGGTTCACTTCCGGACGGACGGTTCTTCCGAAGCATGCGCGGCACCTGGATATTCGACGTAATCGATTGTTCGCGGACCCCGATGCCTATCATGAACGACGTACAACGGTCCCGCAAGCGGCCGAACGGGGTCGCCCGTCCGGGCGGTGAAACGGCTGGTCAGAGCGATTTTGCGATGGCTGGACCAAGCCCCTCACCAGGTAGTACGCGCACGAGTCCGATCCGGTTCACTTTTCTTTCCCATGGCAGGCGCACGGCGTCGCGGCGGGCTACCCGGAATGCGAATTCCGCACCGCCGCCGGCCGGCGGCACCGCAGCCGCCGGAGTCCGAGATCACCCGGCGGAGGGACCGGCCGGGCTCTCGTTCACGTCCGTGAATGCCACATCGAGGGACACTATGTCCCTCGATGTGGCATTCACGGACTGTTGAGCTGCCGGCGAGGGTCAGCCGAGCGAGCAGGTGCGGGCCAGGTCCGCCGGGGTCGCTCCGGCGGGCCGGGCGATCGTCGCCGACGCCGGCGGGTGCACCCCGCGCAGCCAGCCGGCCAGCGCGTCGAACGCCGTCCGGAAGCACGGGCCCAGCGGCCGCAGCAAGGCGGGGAACTGGTCGACCAGGCCGTCGACGTGGTTGCCGCCGTCGATCCGGTAGTAGCGGTGGAGCGCGCCGCGCCCGGCGTCGGTGATCAGCCGGTCGTAGGCGTCCGAGTCGCGGGTGATCGGCAGTAGCGTGTCCAGGGTGCCGTGCAGGGTGAGCAGCGGCTTGCCGATCCGGCCGGTCAGCGAGATCCGCTCCACCGCGCGGGCCACCGGCGCGGGCCGGGACGCGTACGCGTAGTCCGCGTCGCACGACGGCGTCCCGCTCGCGCAGAACGGGACGCCCGCCGCGAGCGCGCCGTCGAACGACGGGTCGATCTCTTCCCGGTAGATCCGCTGGGTCAGGTCCCAGTAGACGCGGTAGTGGTAGTCCCACAGGAACTCCGACCCCGGCGCGAACCCGGCGTCCAGAATGGACTGGTGGGCGGCCGCGGAACCCGCCGCGTAGGCGGGATAAGCCCGCATCGCGGGCGGCAGGAACGTGAACAGGTTCGGGCCGTCGGCGCGCCAGAGCGTCCCCTCCCAGTCGACGCCGCCGTCGTAGAGCCACGCCCGGTTCTCCAGCTGCCACCGCACCAGGTAGCCGCCGTTCGACAACCCGGCGGCCAGCGTCCGCGCCGGCGGCCGGCCGTAGTGCAGCAGCGCGGCCGCCTTCGCGGCCAGGGTCAGCTGGGTGACGCGCGTGTTCCACTCGGCCAGCGCATCTCCGGGCCGGACGCCGTCGTCGTAGAACGCGGCGCCGGTGTTGCCCTTGTCGGTCGCGGCGAACGCGTAGCCCTCGGCCAGCACCTGGTCGCCGATCGCGCGGTCGTTCGCGTACTGCCGCCGCGTCCCGGGCGAGCCGGACACGACCAGGCCGCCGTTCCAGTGGTCCGGCAGGCGCAGCACGAACTGCGCGTCGTGGTTCCAGCCGTGGTTGGTGTTCGTCGCCGACGTGTCCGGGAAGTAGCCGTCGACCTGGACGCCGGGCACGCGGCCGGGCACCGGCAGGCCCGCCGACGTCAGCCCGGCCCAGTCCGCCTCGACGGTGTGACCGGACGCGAGCGTGCCGGTCGTCGTCAGGTCGTCCAAGCGGACGGCGACCTGCTTTTCGGCGCCGGGCACGAAGACCCGCGCACTCGTGGCGGACGCCGGTGCGGGCACCGCCGTCGCCAGAACGGAAACCAGCACCACAGCAAGCCAACCGCGCACGGTCCACCTCCGGTCTCGGGTGAACCGAACCCAAGCGTGCCCGGACGCCGGGAACCACCCGGGCCGCCACCATGAATCCCCACGCCGATGTGGTGCGCGGCCACATGGTCAGGCCGTCGCGGCCGACCTAACGTCGTCGGAAACCCTCTCAACGCCGAGAAGGAATCCCCATGCGCAAACTCGCTTTCGCCGGGCTCGCCGCGATCACCGCCGCCGTGCTCACCACCGTCGGGGTGGCGTCCGCCGACCCGCCCGCGGCCTCCCTCGTCCAGATCTCGTCGTTCGGCGCCAACCCAGGCGCGCTGGCGATGTACACCTACACCCCCAGCGGCCTCGAAACCGGGCGCCCGGTCGTCGTGGCGCTGCACGGCTGCACGCAGAGCGCGGCGGACTACTACGCCCACTCCGGCTGGCCCGCGCTGGCCGACCGGTGGCGCTTCGAGGTGGTGTTCCCGCAGCAGTCCACCGCGAACAACTCGCTGAAGTGCTTCAACTGGTTCGGCACCGCGGACGACACCCGGGGCAACGGCGAGGCCGCGTCCGTCAAGTCCATGGTGGACAAGGCGATCGGCGACCACGGCTCGGACCGCTCCCGCGTGTTCGTCACCGGCTTGTCGGCCGGTGGCGGCATGACGGCCGACCTCCTGGCCGCCTACCCGGACGTCTTCGCCGGCGGCGGCATCGACGCCGGGCTGCCCGCGCAGTGCGCCACCAGCGTCACGCAGGCCACGAACTGCCAGCAGAACAACCAGAACCTGACGCCGGCGCAGTGGGCCTCGCGCGTCACGGCGCAGTACCCGGGTTACGGCGGGCCGTGGCCGCGCGTCGCGATCTGGCAGGGCACCGGCGACTACACCGTCTACCCGGTCAACGGCACCGAGCTGCGCGACCAGTGGACCGCGGTGCACGGCCTCTCCCAGACGCCGTCGAGCACGCAGTCCCTGCCCGGCGGCACGACGTTGACGAACTACGGCGACAAGGTCCAGCTGTACTCGATCGCGGGCATGGGCCACGGCACCGCGGTCGACCCCGGCACCGGCACGACGCAGTGCGGCAGCACCGGCGCGTACTTCCTCGCCGGGATCTGCTCCAGCTACTACACGGGCGTGTTCTTCGGGCTGGACAAGGGATCCGGGACCACTCCCCCGCCGACGACAACAACGCCGACGACGACCACCACCCCGCCGCCGTCGGGTGCCTGCGTGTCGGCCAGCAACTACGCCCACACCCAGGCGGGCCGCGCGCACCAGAGCAGCGGCCAGACCTACGCGAACGGCTCCAACCAGGCGATGGGCCTGTGGAACACCTTCACGGTCCACGCGCTGCGCGAGACGTCGTCGGGCTACTGGGTCCTCGCCGACGGGCAGTGCTAGAGGAAGATCGGCATCGGGTTGAGATCGTCGTACGCCGTGGGCTCGGTCACCCGGCCGAGCCGCACGGGGACGTCGTAGAGCCGGCCGGGCGCGAACCGCGGCCGGAAGCCACGCATGCCGGGCACGATCACCTTGACCACGGGCAGGCCGATGTCCGGACGCGTCTGGTCGAGCAGGAACACCTCCAGCCCGGCGCGTTCCAGCCGGTCCTGCAGCAATCGCACGTCCGCCAGCAGGTCGGACGTGTAGGTGTAGCCGTAGTCGCCGGGGCCGAGCGCGGCGCTCGCCGGATCGGGCACCAGGTACGGCTGGTTCGCCACCGTGGCCTCCCGCGACCAGCGCGAGCCGTCGGGGAACGCGGGCAGCAGCTGGTTCAGCTCGGTGAGCGCGCGCCGCAGCGCGACGGCCGCATCGAGGTGCGCGCCGAAGCCGAACGCGATCTCCTCGAGTGGCCCGCCGGTGCGCCGGGAGACCGCGGCCATCACCGGCACACCCAGGTCGGACGTCACGTCCAGCACCCACAGCTCGCGCCCCAGGCCGGCGTAGGCCGCCCGCAGCTCGGCGAGCCAGGGATCGCCGAACGCGGCCAGGTCGACCCCGGGCTGCCGCGTGCGGTTGTACCACCACAGCGCGACGGCGTCGCGTTCCACGACCTCCAGCATCCCCTGCAGCGTCGCGTCCTCCAGGCTGCTGCCGGCGGCGTTGCCGTTGGAGTCGGCGAACACCGGGCCGGCGGGCCCGCCGAAGTACAGCAGCGCGGCCGGGAACAACCGGTGCTCGCCGCGGGTCGGCGACCACACCGGCGTCCAGTCGAGGACGGCGTCTTCGTCGAACGTGTCGCCGTCGATCTGGCGTTCGTGGAACAGCAGGCAGGTGCCGGGGTGCACGGCCGCGGCGCCGAGCGCGCGGAAGCTGCCCCGCACCCGCTCCTCGTCACCGTCGTGGTGGCCGCTGTGGCGTTCGAGGGCCTCGCACAGCGCGCCCACCTCGGCCTCGATCGGGGTGACGCCCTTACCGCCGTTCTCACTTCGCAGCGCCGTGCGCAGCCGCTCGGCGCCGCGGCGGCCCAGCGCGACGTTGGGGCCGGCGAGGTACGAGGCGAACAGGGCCGGGCCCCGCGTGTCACGGCGAAGCTCCTTGACGACGCCGGTCACCGGGCTGACCAGGTGCCGGTAGGTGGCGAGGACCTCTTCCGGCGGCCGGGACCGGTGCCCGCCCCCGGCGAGGTGGGCCTTGGGCCGGGACTCCAGCCGCACGGGCCGGCGCGTCCGCTCCCGCACCAGGTCGGGCCGGCCGCAGGAGCGGCACTGCGGCCGGGCGCGCACGGCGTGCCGTTCGCCGGTCAGATCGCGGCTGTCGAACGTCCACAGCGTCCGCTGGCCCGGGTACCGCAGCCCGGCGAGCCACTTGGCCGCCTCCAGCGCCACCAGGTTGAGCGCGACCGCGGTGAGCGGGGCGAACGCCACCGCCGGCCGCGGCAGCGGACCGGCCAGCCCCAGCGTGTCGCGCACGTGCGCCTCGGCGGGACGGTTGCCCCACAACCGCGTGGCGAGGCAGTGCCAGCACGGACCGTCCCCCGGCGTGAAGAACGGGCCGATCCACAGCCGCGCGCCGACGGTCTTGGCCGGCAGCCACGGCCGGCCCAGCGCGCGGTGCTCGGCGTCCACATCGGACAGATGAGCGGCGAGGTAGTCGTCGCACAGCACCACGGACAGGTCCGCGGCCCCGTCGATCTCGAGCCCGGCCGCCCGCAAGGCGGCCGCGGCCGCGGAGTCGGGATCCGCTCCCCGCAACGCGATCCGGCCGCCCCGGGCACCAGCTGCGCCCGCCGCGTCCCAGTAGGCCGGGTCCGTGCCGGGCTGCCGCAGGGCGATCAGCCCCGCTTCGGCGAGGTCATCCAGGACCCCGGCCGCCTCGTCGGCGGGGACGTCGCCGGGCAACGCGCGGCGCAGCGCCGCGAAGTCCCGGGTGCCGTCGAGCAACGGGACCAGCGACTCCAGGTGCGGCCCGCGCAACGCCGTGGCGTCGTCCTCGGACACCACGTACACCGCGTCGCCGGGCACCACGGTGACGCTCAGGTGGCGCTTGAACCCGACCAGCGGACCGGGCGGATCGGTCACCGTGAAATCGGCGGCAGCTCATCCTTACAGGGACTGACCGAGGTGTCTCCGAAGCACGCGACGCACATCCTCACCGCCCCCGGCGCGGCCGTGCGCCGGCCGTCGAGCCGGTCGACCGTCAGGCCGGGAACAGCGGCCGGTTCGGTGCCGAACGCCGATGTGAGCGCGTGTCTGAACTCGTTCACGAATCCCCCTCGGATCGCTGATCGCGGACGGCCATCGTCGCCCGGGTCACCGGGGACGCGCCAGGGCCGGCCGGGGGAACGGGGTGGCCGAAACCGGACATCACGACGACCACCGTCGTCACCTCGATCCGCCGGATACACCCCTGCGGCGTGGGACGGCAGGGCGCGCCGATCCGGCGGACCGCGACCGGCTGCCAGGTCAGCGACGGCCCGCACGGGGGCGTCGGGGGAACCGGCGTCACGGGAAGCAGCGCGAGCACCGGCCAGAGGATTCGCCACACCCCCATCACCCAACCCGGCGGGAGCGCGGAACCGGAAAGCATTCGAGCCGGTTCAAATCCGCCGCGCCCGCTGCTACCGTCGATCCGGTGTTCACGCTGCGGGTCGACGCCGAGACGGTGTCCCGGACCCGCCTGTCGCCGTCACCGGCGTCGGAGTCCGTGGCGTGGCTGAAGCTCGTCGCCGGCTCGGGACGGCACGCGGTCTTCGGGGATCCCGGGCCGCTCGCTCGCGCGTCGCTCGCCCACCCGGACGTCGCCCTGCTCGCGGAGCTGCTGCCGCGGGGCGGTGACGGCTACACCCCCGACCTGCTCACGCCGCAGCCGGGCGCGGGCACCGGGCCGCGTGAGCTGCTCGACGAGCAGCTCACCCGGATCGAGGCGACGGCGCAGGACGACCTCGAGTTCCAGATCCTCGACGGCACCCGGGCCCACTGGAGCCGGCCGCTCCCCACCGCGATCCGCCGGATCGCGGAGTCGGGGCGGATGCAGCACCGCCTCGCCGCGGGGCTGGCCCGGTTCTGGCGCGACGCCCTGTCCGAGGGCTGGCCCGAGCTGCGCTCGATCATCGACCAGGACATCGCCCACCGCGCGCAGACCCTCGTCGGCCACGGCGTCGGCCGGGTGCTCGGCACGCTGCACCCCGACATCGGCTGGACGGGCGACGCGATCACCTTCGACGCGCGGTGGGAGGGCGAAATCGACGTCGCGGGCCGGGATCTGGTCCTCGCTCCCAGCGTGCTCGGCTGGCCCGGCGCCGTCATCCAGGTCGACGTGCCCGGGCAGGTCGTGCTCTACTACCCGGCCCACCGGGTCGGCGCCGGCCGCGACCGCAAACCGGCCACGATCGCGCGGGTGGTGGGCGTCGCCCGCGCGGCGCTGCTGGCGGACCTCGAGACCGCCCGGTCGACCGCGGAGCTGGCCACCCAGATCGGCTACACCCCGGGCACGGTGTCCTACCACCTCAGCGCCCTGCACCGCGCGGGTCTCGTCAGCAAGGTCCGCGACGGCCGTTTCGTTCTGTACCAACGGACTTCCGAAGCGGGCGTCCTCACCGAGAGCTAGGCCGACGCACCGGCTTTCCGGAACCACCGGGCTGAGCAGCCCCCGTTTTCCACGCTACCGAAGGGCACCGACAGTTCCCCGGGAGCTAGCCGGCGAGCAGGCCCGTCAGCAGCACCCCGGTCAGCTGCCGGGCCACCGACGTCGTCCGCGCCGACGTGATCGCCATCAGCGCGACCCGCGCGTCGTCGACCGAGACGCGGGGCCGCAGCACGCCTTCGTCGCGGGCCCGCTCGACCAGCCGGCCGAACGCCTCGGCGTGCTCGCGGCGGCGGTCGGCGAACGCCGGGCCGCCCAGGGCCTCGACCAGCCCGCGCTCCTGGACCTGCCATTCGCCGAAGCGGTGGAACGTCCGGGTCAGCGCGCGGCGGCTGTCCGGGTCGGCGAGCGCGGCCCGCAGCTGCTGGGCGCACCGCTCGACCTGGCCGGCGAGCACGGCGGCGAGGAGGTCGTCGCGGGACGGGAAGTGCCGGTGGACCGTCGCCGGGGCCAGCCCCGCGCGCCGGGCGATCTCGCGCACCGGCAGGTCCGCGCCGTCCCGCGCGAACGCCGCGTGCGCGACCGTCACCAGGTGACGCCGGTTGTGTTCGGCGTCCACCCGGCGCATCCGAGTCGGTTCGTCCCGCACGGCTCTCACTTCCCGCTCGTCACCCCTGCTCACTCCTACCGTAGGCGCAGACGTCCCGAGACGAGGAGTGATCGTGTTCGCAGCCTTCTTCGCGCGGTTCGGCCCGCCCGAGGTTCTGTCCGTCGGTGCGCTGCCGGAGCCGCACGCCGGCCCGGGCGAGGTCCGGATCCGCGTGCGGGCGGCCGGAGTCTCGCCCGTCGACCTGGCGATCCGCGCCGGGAAGTCGCGCTCGCCCATCGCCTTGCCGCACATCCCCGGCGTGGACGCGGCGGGCGTCGTCGACGAAGGTCCCGGGATCGGCGACGAGGTGTTCGGCACGGTCGACGTCGCCCGCCTCGGCGGGGCGAGCGCCGAGTTCGCGGTCCTCGCGTTCTGGGCGCCGAAACCGCCGTCCATGCCGTGGGAGCAGGCCGGTGGCGCCGCGTCCGGCGTCGAGACGGCGACCCGCGCGCTCGACCTCCTGGCCGTCGGCCCGGGTTCGACGCTGCTGATCGACGGCGCGACCGGCGGGGTCGGCAGCCTCGCCGTCGGCCTGGCCCTGGCCCGCGGCGCGCGGGTGCTCGGCACCGGCGCCCCGGAGAACCGCGACTTCCTCGCCGAGCTGGGTGCCGAGCCCGTCGACTACGGCCCCGGCCTGCGCGAACGCGTCACCGGGCCGGTTGACGCGGCTCTTGACGTCGCTGGAAAGGGGTCACTGCCGGAGCTGATCGAGCTGACCGGAACGCCGTCGAAGGTGGTCACGCTCGCCGACTTCAGCGGCCCCGAGCACGGCGTCCGCGTCTCGGTCGGCGCGCTCGGCGGTCAGCCGGACGGGCGGCACGGTCTCGCACAGGCTGCCGCGCTGTTCGAGGAGGGACGCTTCCACGTGCCGGTGCAGGCGGTGTTCCCGCTGGCCGAAGCGGCCGCGGCGCACGCGGTGGCCGGGCCGCGGCGGGGCAAGATCGTGCTCGCCGTGCCCTAGCCCGCTGGTGGCCGACGATCAGCGCGACGATCGCGGCGACCGAGAGCACCGCCAGGAACGCGGCGGGGGTGACCGGCAGGCCGAAGTCGACGACGAGCCAGTACCCGAGGTCCGAGCCGTTGATGTCACCCCCGAAGGTCATGACCGTGCCGAAGCCGACCGTCACGGGCAGCAGCCACGAGCGGGTGAGGATCTCCACCCGCGACGGCCACGCCGGTCCCGGCAGGAGCACGCCGGCCAGGGCCGTCAGGGGCAGGACCGCGAACGGCCACACCAAGGCACCCAGCAGCACGGCCGCCGAGCCGAGCAGGGTCAGCAGCACGATCGACGTGTGGATGCCGAAGTCCTCGTCGAGCGAGGGCGTCGACGCCGGAGTGGCCACGAGCATCACCACGAGCCCGGCCGCCACCGGGCCGAACCACGCGAGTGCCGCCCGCCGGCCGGTGGGCTCGCCGTCCCGGGACGACCAGGAGTCGATGTCGCACACCAGTTTCCCGCGCGGTGAAAGGTCCGCGCGGACGTACACGGCCAGCGACACCTGGAGCAGGCCGTTGACGGCGTAGGCACCCAGCAGGATCGCCACACCGGTGCCCTGGCTGTCGACGTCGCCGTCGAGGAAGAACGCGAAGTAGCCCCACAGGCCCGCGACCGTCGCCGCGGCGGCGACGGCGAGTTCGGGCAGGGCGCGGATTTTCATGGGAGGAGCAGGGTATCCGCCGGGAACGCGGCCCGGTGTGGGTCGTTCAACCGAGGCGGTGCAGGCGCAGCGCCAGCTGGATCTCCAGGGCCCGGTCCGGCGCCTGCCAGTCCTCCCCCAGCAGCGACGCGATCCGTTCCAGCCGCTGCACGACGGTGTTGACGTGGACGTGCAGCACGTCCTTCGTCCGCGCCAGCTGCGAACCGCTCGCGAAGTACGCGCGCAGCGTCGCGACCAGCTCGGTGCCCCGGCGTTCGTCGTAGCCGAGGACCGGGCCGAGCGTCGCGCGGACGAACGCGCCGAGGTCGGCCTGGTCGCCGAGCAGCTGGCCGAGGAAACCGAGGCCGGCCATGTCCGCGCCCTCGCCGGCGCGGCCGAGCGCGAGCAGCGCCCGCACGCACCGCGCCGCTTCGGCGTGGGCCGCGGCCAGGGCTTCGGGCCCCGCGCCGGGACCGGCCGCGCCGACGGTGACCGGGCGCCCGGTCACTGCGCCGAGATCGGCGGCGACGCGGCGGGCCAGCTCGCCCGGATCGCCGGTGCCCAGCAGGACGACCTCCTCCGCGTGCACGCCGACCAGCGTCGCGTGCCGGACGGCGGCGCTCGCGAGCCGTCGCCGGGAGACGTCGTCGGCGTGCACGACCAGCACCGCGTGCGGCACGGCGAGGTCGATGCCGAGCCGTCGGCCGCGGGCGAGCAGTGCGCGCGGGTTGCGGCCGGGCGCGGTGAGCAGGTCGGTCAGCAGCTCGCCGCGGACCTCGTCCTCGGCCCGGACCACCGACCGCCGCAGCATGAGCAGCAACGCCGTCACGACGCCGGCGCGTTCGAACAGCCGCCGGTCCGGGTCCGCGAGGTCCGCCCGGCCGGTCAGCACCAGGCTGCCGAGCAGCTCCGGACCGGCCTGCACCGAGCAGACCCAGGAGTCCGCATCGGACACCGTGGGCACGGCCCGGCCCGCCGCCCGCGACGCGGCGAGCGCGGCCGGGTCGTGGCGCGCCGGGTCCGCCGAGTGCGCCAGGACGGCACCTTCGGTGTCGAACACCGTGAGGGCGCCGCGCAGCACGCCGGCGACCGCCGCGGCGACGTCCGGCAGGTCGCCGCCGCGCAGCACCAGGTCGGTGAGGCGGTCGTGCGCGTCTTCGGCACGTTCCATCGCCTCGTTGTGCGCGCGGATCGTCGCGTTGGCCTCGTTGAGTTCCGCGACGGCGCGGCGCGTCTGGTCGAGGAGGTTCGCGCTGTCCAGGGCGATCGCCGCGTGGTCGGCCAGCGACGACAGCAGCGCCACTTCGTCCGCGGAGAACTCGCGCGCACTGCGGTCGGACGCGAAGAGCACGCCGAGCACCTTCGAGCCGATCGCCAGCGGGACGCCGAGGATCGCGGTCAGGCCTTCGTCCTTGACGCCGGAGTCGATGTGGCGGGTGTGCCGGAAGCGTTCGTCGGTGAAGTAGTCCGCCGTCGAGTACGGCCGCGCGGTCTGCGCGACGAGCCCGCCGAGGCCCTCGCCCATGCCGAGCACGATCTGCTGGAACTCCGCCGACACCGAGCCGTCGCTGACCCGGATGTAGGTCTTGCCCTCGGCCTCGTTGTTGAGGCTGAGATACGAGACGTCGACGCCGAGCAGCGCCCGCGCGCGGCGGACGATCGAGCGCAGCACGGTGTCCGGTTCGGACAGTCCGGCCAGCTCGCTCGCGGTGTCGAACAACGCGACCAGCTGCGCCTCGCGCCGCCGGTGCTCGGCCAGCGTCTCGCGGATGCGCAGGGCCAGCTCGCCCGCGTTCGCCAGCGCGGTCAGGTCGGCGGCGGCGAGGGCGCCCTCGGCGCGCGCGGCCACGACGACGTGCGCCAGCTGCTCGGTGCTCGCCCCGGAAGCGAGCAGGTCGAGCAGCCGGCGCAGCGCGTCCGAGGGTGCGGTCACGGCGGTCATGCTAGGGCGAAACGGTCGCCGTCTCCGCTTGGACGTCGTCGTCGTGCAGGGATTCGCCACGCGTTTCGCGGGAGGCGAGCAGCGCGACGACCGTGATCAGGCACATCGCGGCGACGTACAGCGACACCGGAATCGTGCTGCCCCAGCTCTGGAACAGCGCCACGGCGATCAGCGGCGCGACGGCCCCGGCCGCGATCGACGACAGCTGCCCGCCGACGGAAAGGCCGGTGTAGCGGACGCGGGTCGGGAACTGCTCGGCGAAGAAGGCGGCCTGCGGCCCGTACATCGCGCCGTGCAGCACCAGCCCGACGGTCGTCGCCAGCACGATCACGGCGGCCGACTTCGTGTCCAGCAGCGCGAAGAACGCGAAGCCCCACAAGGCCATGCCGATCGCGCCGAACAAGTACACCGGACGCCGGCCGACGCGGTCCGACAGCGCGCCCCACAACGGGATCGTCACGAAGTGCACGGCCGAGCCGATCAGCACCGCGCTCAGGCCGAGGCCCTTCGCCAGGTGCAGCCCGGTCGTGACGTACACGAGGATGAACGCCGTCAGCACGTAGTAGGAGACGTTCTCGGCCATCCGCGCGCCGATCGTGACGAGCACCTGGCGCCAGCTGTCGCGGAAGACCTCGACGACGGGGACGTGCTTCCCGGGCCGTTCCTCGGCGCGGCGCTGGGCGGCCAGGAACACCGGCGACTCCGAGACGGCCAGCCGGATCCACAGGCCGATCACCAGCAGCACCCCGGAAAGCAGGAACGGGACCCGCCAGCCCCAGGCCAGGAACGTCGCGTCGGACTGCGTGGCGGACAGGATCGCCAGCACGCCGGTGGCGAGCAGGTTGCCGCCGGGCGCGCCGCACTGCGGCCACGACGCCCAGAACCCGCGCCGCTTCGCGTCCCCGTGCTCGGAGACGATCAGCACCGCGCCACCCCATTCACCGCCGAGCGCGAAGCCCTGGACCAGGCGCAGCAGCGTGAGCAGGACCGGCGCGGCGACGCCCGCGGTGGCGTACGTCGGCAGCACGCCCATCAGGCAGGTCGAGCCGCCCATCAGGACCAGGCTGAAGATCAGGAGCTTCTTCCGGCCGAGCCGGTCGCCGTAGTGGCCGAAGACGAGCCCGCCGATCGGCCGCGCGAGGAACCCGACGGCGTAGGTGAGGAACGCCAGCAGCGTGCCGGTGAGCGGGTTCGCCGTCGGGAAGAACACCTTGTTGAACACCAGCGCGGCGGCGGAGGTGTAGAGGAAGAAGTCGTACCACTCGATGGTGGTGCCGATCAGGCTCGCGCCGACGATCTTGGCGATCGCCGACCGCGGGGGCTGGCTCACTGCGGCGTGCGATTCGGCGTCCAAAACGGGCTCCACTTCCTTGTGGCGGACGGGTTCTAGGCGGCGGTCCAGCCGCCGTCGAGCGGGATGGAGGCCCCGGTGACGTGGCCGGCGTGCGGCGAGCACAGCCACGTCACCAGGGAAGCGACGTCCCCGGGTTCGATGAGCTTCTTGATCGCGGCGCGCTTGAGGAGGACCTCGGCGACGACGTCCTCACGCGGGATGTCGTGCTCGGCGGCCTGCGCGTCGATCTGCCCGTCGACGAGCGGGGTGCGGACGTAGCCGGGGTTGACGCAGTTGCTGGTGACGCCGTGTTCCGCGCCCTCCAGCGCGGCGACCTTGGAAAGCCCTTCGAGCCCGTGCTTCGCGGTGACGTACGCGGCTTTGTAGGCGGACGCGCGAAGCCCGTGGACGCTCGACATGTTGACGATCCGCCCCCAGCCCCGCGCGTACATCGACGGGAGGCTCCGCCGGATGAGCAGGAAGGGCGCGGTGACCATCAGCGCCTGGATCCGCGCGAACTGCGCGGGCGGGAAGTCTTCGAGCGGCGCGACGTGCTGGATCCCGGCGTTGTTGACCAGGATGTCGACCTCGGCCGGGAGCGCGTCGATGGCGTCGGCGTCGGTGAGGTCGACGGCGTGCGCCCACCCCCCGACCTCGGTGGCCGCGGCCTCGGCGTTCTCCGCGTCGACGTCGACGACGTGCACCTTGGCCCCGGCCGCGGCGAGAGCGCGGACGCAGGCCAGGCCGATACCGCCGGCCCCGCCGGTGACGAGGGCGGTGCGCCCGTCCAGATCGCTGGTCATGGACGGGAACGGTAAGCGCGCCACCGGCGACGAGCCATGTGCGCGGAACCCACAACCCGGGAAGATCCAGTGGTCGCCGCAGCTATGAACGTTCCGTCAGCACGGACAGGTAGTGCACGTTGGTCATGACGCCGAGGACGTTGCCGAACGGGTCGACGACCGAGGCCGTCACGAAGCCCGGGCCGCGCTCGGTGATCGGCTCGTACTCCTTCGCGCCCAGCTCGTGGAGCCGGGCGACCGTCGCCTCGAGGTCGTCGACGTGCCAGTAGACGATCTCGCCGCCCGGTGTGTCCGCGCCCGCCGGTGCGTACTTGCGGTCGATGAGGCCGAGTTCGTGCTGGTAGTCGCCGAGGCGGAACTCGGCGTAGCCGGGGCGGTGGAAGTAGGGCTCGATGCCCAGGAACTCCGTGTACCAGGCCTGCGCGGCCGCGTGGTCGTCGGCGAAGTACGAGACGGTGGCCATTCCTCGCAGCATGTCTGCTCCTTCTTCCTTCGGTGTGGGGACAGCATGCGGGCTGAAAGTGCGCACCGAGTGAGCACTTTGTTTGCGAGACTGCTCCCATGCGCGCCGACCGCCTCGTGGCCACCCTCCTGCTGATGCAGACCCGCGGCCGCGTCACCGCGGGCGAGCTGGCCGCGGAGCTGGAGGTCTCCGTCGCGACCGCCCGCCGTGACCTCGAAGCGCTCTCGGCCGCCGGCGTGCCCGTCTACCCGCAGCCCGGCCGGGGCGGGGGCTGGCAGCTCGTCGGCGGCGCGCGGACCGACCTGTCCGGCCTCACCTCCCGTGAGGCGCAGGCGCTGTTCCTCCTGGCCGGCCCCGCGGCCGCGATCGCGCCGGAGGTGAAGTCGGCGCTGCGCAAGCTGATGGGCGCGCTGCCCGGCACGTTCCGCGCGGACGCCGAGGCCGCGGCGGACGCGGTGGTCGTCGACCAGGCGGGCTGGGGCGAGCGGCCGAAGGCCCGGCCGCCGATGGTCGAGGCGCTGCGGGACGCCGTCATCGCGCGCCGCAAGGTCCGCCTGACGTACGCGGGGCGCGAGACGTCGGAGCGGCTCGTCGACCCGTGGGGCCTGGTCGACAAGGACGACGTCTGGTACCTCGTCGCCGGTACCGAGAAGGGCCGCCGCACGTTCCGCGTCGACCGGATCACCGCGGCCAAGCCCATCGACGCCGTCGCGGACCGGCCGTCGGACCTCGAACTGGCGCGGGTGTGGGAAGAAGTCGTCGAAGAAGTCGAAAAACGCCGCTCCCCGCTGACCGCGGACGTTGTGCTCGACCGGCGGTACCTCCGGGTGCTGCGCGACCGGTTCGGCCGGCACTGCGAGCTGATCGGTGAGCTGCCGGGCGACCGCGTGCGCGTCCGGGTCGCCGCGCCGGCGCCGATCATGATCGCCCAGGAGCTGGCCGGCTGGGGTGCGCTGATCGAGGTCGAAGGTCCGGAATCCGTACGTGCGGAGCTGGCTCGCCTCGGATCCGAACTGGTCGCTCGGTACCGCCACTGACCGGGTGAAGATCTTTTAGGGCTTCTACTGAGCGTGCGCTTTGTCCTGCCAGACTCGGTAAACACCGTTCATCGGTACACTGTGGACAGTGCAAACACCCACCAAGAGTGTCCGTTACTCTCCGGTATCATGCCGTTCGGAGTATCCGTGCTCACCCGTTTGCTGCTACCGTAACGCCTCCGTGACCTGAACGTGTGTTCGGTGACTTCGGTGAGGGCAGACGATGCGTGACGATGTGATCGAGGCGAGTGCCGTGGTCGGGCATCCGCCGGAGGTGGTGTGGCAGATCGTCGGATCGCCGGAGTGGTATTCCCGGTTCGTTCCGGAGATCAGCTGGTGCGAGGTCCAGGAACCGGCCTCGCGCGGCCGGGGTCCCAAGGGCCTGATCCGGATCGTCCCCGAGCGCCGCCCGATGCTGGAGACGCAGATCCAGGCCGTCGTGTACCGGCCGGGCGAGCACGTCGTGTGGTGCGGAGTCCCCGACGACGGCACGTGGGTGTCCCTGGAGCTGAGACCGCTGGCCGGCGGGAAGACCGAGCTGTTCGTCCGGATGATGCTGCAGCCGGCGCACATGGAGCTGGTGTCGTCCATCAAGAAGGACATCCGCGTCGTCGCGCGGCGCCTCGACCTGCACCTGTCCGGTCGGGCCGACCCGGACGCCGACCGCGAAGGCGTCAAGGCCACCAAGATCCGCACCACCGGCATCCTGGTGCGCGCCGGGGTGCTCAGCCCCGGCCGGCCGGACAAGCTGGCGCGCCAGCTCAACTCCGTGGCGCAGTGGGGCGCGACCGTCGCGGGCGGCTACCAGGCCGCCGCGGCCCGCGCCGTCGACCAGCCCGCGCTGCACGACGAGCGCAACGTCCGCACCTTCGGCCAGGTCCAGGAACGCAGCGACCGGCTCACCAACGCGCTCTCCGAGCTCGGCGTCAACGAGCGCGACCGGATCGCGCTCATGTGCCGCAACCACTCCGCGATGGTCGAGTCGTTCGTCGCGGCCAGCAAGCTCGGCGCCGACGTCATCCTGCTGAACACCGGCCTCTCCGCGTCGTCGGTCAAGGACGTGCTGGCCGAACACCGCCCGGCCGCCGTGCTGGCCGACGACGAGTTCGCCCAGACCATCGCGAACGTCCCCGGCGACTTCGCGCGCATCAGCACCTGGCCGGACTCCGAGACCGGCTACCCGACCGTCGACGAGCTGATCCAGGCCGCCCCCGCCGACCGCCCCAAGCCCGTGGAGCGGCCGGGCCGGCTGATCGTGCTCACCTCCGGCACCACCGGGACGCCGAAGGGCGCGCGCCGCCCGACCCCGAAGGGCATGGGCGCGGCCGCGTCGATCCTCGACCGGATCCCGCTGCGCTCGGGCGACCGGATCCTCGTGGCGGCGCCGCTGTTCCACAGCTGGGGCCTGGCCGCGATGCAGATCGGGATGGCCCTGCGGTCACCGCTCGCGCTGGTCCGCAAGTTCGACGCCGAAGAGACCCTGCGGACGATCGCCGAGCAGCGGTGCGACGCGCTGTTCGTCGTGCCGATCATGCTGCAGCGCATCATGGACCTGCCCGAACGCGTCCGCGCGCGCTATGACCTGTCGTCGTTGCGGATCGTCGCGAGCAGCGGGTCGGCGATGTCCGGGGCGTTCGTGACGTCCTTCATGGACACCTTCGGCGACGTCCTCTACAACTTCTACGGCTCGACCGAGGTCTCCTGGGCGAGCATCGCCGACCCCGCCGACCTGCGCGCCGCCCCGACCACCGCGGGCCGCTGCCCGCTCGGCACGAGCGTCGCGATCCTCGACGAGGACCGCAAGCCGGTGCCCCCGGGCGGCGAGGGCCAGATCTTCGTCGGCAACGACATGCTGTTCGACGGCTACACCTCCGGCACGGACCCGGCGCGGGCGGCGGACCTGATGGCCACCGGTGACGTCGGCTACCTCGACGCGGCGGGCCGGCTGTTCGTCACCGGCCGAGCCGACGAGATGATCGTCTCCGGCGGCGAGAACGTCTTCCCGCGCCCGGTCGAAGAAGCCCTGGTCGCACTGCCCGGCGTGCACGACGCGGCGGTGGTCGGCGTGGCCGACGCGGAGTGGGGCCAGCGACTGGCCGCCTACGTCGTCCCGCGGCGCGGCGCTTCCCTGCACGCGGAGGACATCCGGCAGTACATCCACCACCGCCTGGCCCGTTTTGCCGTGCCTCGTGACGTCTACTTCGTGCCGGACCTGCCGCGCAACGCGACGGGCAAGATCCTCAAGCGCCTGCTGCACGACGACACCTGGCCGGCCACCACGGACTACTGAGACACCGGCTGCCGCAGCACGGACTTGAGCTTCCCGGGTGCCGCGCGTCGACGGCTTCCGCGCGCCTGGCCAGCGCGACGGCGAGCCGTTCGGGCGGGACGACGGGGCTGTTCGCGAGGCCGGCCAGCACCGGCGGGTGCACCGGGCGCAGTTCGGCGATCGCCGCCTCAGTTCTAGTGCTGGAACACCGCGCGGAGTCAACCGAAGAACTCCGCCAGTTCGGCCGCGACCTCGGCCGGGGCCTCCTCGGGCAGGTAGTGATCCGACGGCAGGGCCCGGCCGGTGACGTCTCCGGCGTACCCGCGCCAGACGTCGAGGACGTCATAGCTACAGCCGACGAAGCTGCGCTCGCCCCACAGCGCCCGGACGGGGACCTGGAGGAGACGGCCGGCGTCGGCCTCGTCGTGCTCCAGGTCGACGGTTGCGGCGGCCCGGTAGTCCGCGCAGGACGCGGCGATCGACTCCTCGTCGAAACACCGCACGTACTCGGCCATCGCGGCCGGGTCGAACGGCGTGCCGCCCGCGTGCCGCGACGTCATCCGGGCGCGGATCCAGAACTCCGGGTCGGCGCCGATCATCCGCTCCGGCATGCCGTGGCCCGCGGTGAGGAAGAACCAGTGCCAGTAACCGGTCGCGAAGTCCCGGTCGGCGCAGGCGAACGCGTGCCGCGTCGGCACGATGTCGAGCACGGCCAGCGCGCGCACGGCGTCCGGCCGGTCGAGGGCCAGCCGGTGCGCGACGCGGCCGCCGCGGTCGTGCCCGGCGACGGCGAAGCGGTCGAAGCCGAGTTCGGCCATCACAGCCACCTGGTCTCTTGCCATGGCCCGCTTCGAGTACTCCGCGTCTCCGTTGGTGGGAGCGGGTTTGCCGCTGTCGCCGTAACCGCGCAGGTCGGTCGCCACGACCGTGAAACGCTCCGCGAGCAGCGGCGCGACGGCGTGCCAGATCACGTGCGTCTGCGGGTAGCCGTGCAGCAGCAGGATCGGCGGGCCCTCGCCCCCGATCGCGCAGCGGATCGGCACACCGGCGTCGACTGTGCGGTACCGGAACGGCAGCGGGACGCTCATCGGGCTCCTCCCAGCTCGTCGAGCACCGCGCGGGTGAAGCTCACCGTCGTCGCGGTGCCGCCCAGGTCGGGCGTGCGCAGCCGAGTCTTCGCCAGCACCGCGGCGAGCGCACGTTCGACGTCGGCGGCGGCTTCGGCGTGGCCGAGATGGTCCAGCAGCAGCGCGGCCGCCCAGATCGCGCCGATCGGATTGGCGATCCCGCGCCCGGCGATGTCCGGCGCGGAGCCGTGCACCGGCTCGAACATCGACGGGAAGTCGCGCTCGGGGTTGAGGTTGGCGGCCGGCGCGAGGCCGATCCCGCCCGCGACGGCCGCCGCGAGGTCGCTGAGGATGTCGCCGAAGAGGTTGGACGCGACGACGACGTCGAAGCGGCCCGGGTCGAGCACGAACTTCGCGGCGAGGGCGTCGATGTGCTCGGACTCGACGTCGACCTCGGGCCGCGTGGCGGCGCGCTCGGCGACGATCTCGTCCCAGAACGGCATGGTGTGCACGATGCCGTTGGACTTCGTCGCCGACGTCAGCTTCCCGCGACGACGCCGGGCGAGGTCGAGAGCGTAGTCGACGACCCGCGTGACGCCGGGGCGGGTGAAGACGGCCTCCTGCACGGCGAGTTCGTCGGGCCGGCCGCGGTTGAGGCGGCCGCCGATCTCGCTGTACTCGCCCTCGACGTTCTCCCGGACCACGACGAAGTCGACGTCGCGAGCGCAGCGGACCGGGCTGTCGAGGCCGTCGAACACCCGGATCGGGCGGAGGTTGACGTACTGCCGGAAGCCGCGGCGCAGCGGGATGAGCAGGCCCCACAGGGAAATGTGGTCGGGCACGCCGGGCGCGCCGACGGCGCCGAGGAAGAGCGCGTCGTGCTGGCGGACGCGGTCGAGGCCGTCGGCGGGCATCATCGCGCCCTCGGCGAGGTAGCGCTCGCAGGACCAGTCGAACTCGTCGTAGCGGAAGGCGACGCCATGCCGTGCGCCGGCGGCGTCGAGCACGGCGCAGGCCGCCGGGGTCACTTCGCGGCCGATGCCGTCGCCGGGGACGAGGGCGATGCGGTGGGAGGTCATGCCCTCGATGTCAGCAGGCGGCGGTGGCCCGCGTCCAAGACCGGATCACGGTCCGTCCGATAGGCTCGGCCTATCGATCGTGGCCACGAACGCGGCCGCCGTCGGCGTCAGCGCCGCCCGGCCGACCAGCGCGACGTGCAGGTGGGCGGGCGGATCCAGCGCGAACACCCGCGCCCCGGCCCGCTCCGCGAGCGACGTCCACGAGTCGGCCAGCACGGCCATCCCGACCCCGCCCAGCACCAGCGGCAGGATGGCTTCGCGGTGCTCGGTCTCCACGACCGGCACGACGTCGACGCCGCCCGCCCGGATGTCGTCGACGAGCCGCCGCATGCCGGTGCCCGGCTGGCCCACGATGAGCCGTCGACCGTCGAGCTGCTCGCGCCGCACCGGCTCGCCGTCCGGGAACGGCGCGTCCGGCCCGGTGACCAGCACGAACCGCTGCCGGCCGCACGGGATGACTTCGAGCCCGGCGGCTTCGAGCCGCTCGGGACCGGCAGCGAGGCCGAGTTCGGTGACGCCGCCGCGGACCATGCCGAGGACGTCGTCCGGGGTGAACGCCGAGCGCACGGCCACCGTCAGGCCGGGGTGGCGCGCGGTGAACCGCCGGATCATCCCGCTGAGCGGCTCGACCGCCTGCGACGGCATGGCGGCGATCTCGACCCGCCCCGCCTCGAGCCCGCCGACCGAGTCGACGGCGGCCCGCGCGGCGTCGAGCCCGCGGACGATCTGCCGGGCGGGTTCGACCAGGGCGTGCCCGGCCTGGGTCAGCACGAGCCGCCGGCCGACGCGGTCGAACAGGCGGGTGCCGAGATCGCGTTCGAGGACCCGGACGGCTTGGGAGAGCGAGGGTTGCGCGATGTAGAGGGCGTGTGCGGCCCGGCTCATCCCGCCGTGGTCGACCACGGCGAGGAAGTACTCGAGCTGCCGCGCGTCCACACTCACCTCCGGGGCGGCCCAGCATAGATCGCGACCCCGCCGAACCCGGACTGACCTGCGCTCACGGAAATTGTCGGTGGGTACTGGCATGCTTCGTCGGGTAAGCCACCCCGGGCCTTCCGCCCGGGGAAACCGACCGGACAGCAAAGGAAACCAGTGGGGGGACAGGTGGTGACGGCGGTGCCGTGGACCGCGGAACGCGTGGCCGGGCTCGCACCGGATCCCGCTTCGGAGAAGGCCGGGCGGGCGCTCGCGACACCGGCGAAGTGGTCCGGCGCGGGCGTGAACGAGGACGCGGTCTGGGGCTTCTGCCAAGGCAGCGGCAAGAAGCCGTACCAGACGTGCGTCGAGCTGGCCGAGCCCGCGTTCCGGTGTTCCTGCCCCAGCCGCAAGTTCCCGTGCAAGCACGCGGTCGGGCTGCTGCTGATGTGGGCCGCCGGGCAGGTCGCCGCGGAGGCGCCGCCGGAGTGGGTGAGCACGTGGCTCGCCGAGCGGGCGGACCGGGCGCGGAAGGCGGAGCAACGCGCGGAAGCCGCGGGCCCCAAGGACGAAGAGGCCGCGGCGAAGCGGGCCGAAGGCCGCGCGGCGCGCGTCGAAGGCGGTATCGCGGAGCTGAAGGTGTGGCTGACCGACCGGGTCGGCGCGGGGTTCGCGGGCTTCGACCGCGACGGCGCCGAGGAGCTGCGCACGGTCGCGGCCCGGATGGTCGACGCGCAGGCGTCGGGCCTGGCCGGCGGCCTGCGGCGGGCGGCCGGGATCGTCGGCCGCCGCGACTGGCCGGACGCGCTGCTGGCCGAGCTGTCGCTGTTGTTCCTGCTCGCGGACGCCGCAGGCCGGCTGAGCGGACTGCCGCCGGAGCTGGCGGAAACCGTGCGGACGCGGCTCGGGTTCTCGGTCGAGACGGCGCGGGTCCTGGAGAGCGGCGAGCGCGTCTCGGACGAGTGGCTGATCACCGGCGCGGCCGACGAGGAGAACGACCGCCTGCTGACCCGGCGCACCTGGCTGCGCGGCCGGCTCACGGGGCGCGACGCGCTGGTGCTCTCGTTCGCGCCGCCGGGCCGTCCGCTCGACGCGTCGCTGCCGCCCGGGCACCTGCTGGCGGCGGAGCTGGCGTTCTACCCGGGTGCCGCGCCGCTGCGCGCCTTGGTGGCGGAAAAGGGAATTCCGCTGCCGGCCCCGTCGGCCGAGGGCGGCTCGATCGACGGCGCGCTGGCGGCGTACGCCCGGGCGATGGCGGCGGACCCGTGGCTGGAACGCTGGCCGGTCCTGCTGTCGGAGGTGACCCCGGCCGAACACGCCGGCGGCTGGTGTCTGTCCGAAAAGGACGGAGCAGCGCTCCCCCTGGTGCCGTACGCGTTCCCGTGGTCACTGCTGGCGCTGTCGGCGGGCGGCCCGCTGACGGTGGCGGCGGAATGGAGCCAAGCGGGCCTGCGCCCGCTGACGTGCTGGCACGAGAACCGAGCGGTGCGGCTATGACCCAAACCAGCCCCGCGCCGCCCCTCCAACCACCCGTGTCGACCCCCCAGACACGCGTGTCGTCCCACCAATCACGCGAGTCGACCGCCCAAGCACACGAACCGACCCTCTGGGTACGCGAGCCGACTCTCCAGGCACGCGAGTCGACCCCTTGGGTACGCGAACCGACCCTCCAGACACACGTATCGACCCTCCAGACACGCGAGCTGACCCTACAAACACGCGTGTCGACCCTTCGATCACGCGTGTCGACTCCCCCATCACGCGAGTCGACCCTCCAATCACGCGTGTCGACCCTTCAAGCACACGTGTCGTCTCCCCAGACACGCGAGCCGACCCGATACGCACCCGTGCCGGGATCGCTCGCCGGTCCACCGAACCCCCACCCGCAGACCAAGGAGGTGCGCTCGTGAAAGCCTGGGACGACCTCGTCGGCACCGCGCTCCTCGGCACCCGCCGGCGCCCGCTCGACCTGAGCACCCAGCCCGCCGCGGTCCGGGAGCTCGCCACCGAACGCGACGAGCCCGCGGAACAGCTGCTGGCCGCCGCCGCGGTGCTGACCACCTACCGGCGGGCCGGGCGGCGGGCGCTCGGGGACGTCAAGCCGCTGCCCGCCGCCGCGCCCGACGAGCGGCCGTTCGTGCCCGCTCTCGCGCGGGAACGGCTCGCCCGGCTGCTGGCCGCGAGCCACCCCGACCTGCTCCAGGAGTGGCTCGGCATCCTGGCCGGGACGCCCTACCGCGTCCCGCCGGAGTTCCTGCCCCTGCTGGCCGAAGCCGCGCGGACCAAGACCGGGCTGCGGGGGCCGCTCGTCGCCATCGCCGGGTCCCTCGGCGCGTGGCTCGGGCAGCGCAACCCCGACTGGGCCTTCCTAGCCGCGCCCGCCGAGGAGTCCGGTGACGTCTGGCAGTACGGCAGCCTCGCCCAGCGCCGCCGCTGGCTGGCCGCGCGGCTGACCGACGATCCGGACACGGCCCGCGAGGCGCTGACGACGTCGTGGAAGAGCGAGCCCGGCGACGTCCGCGCCGACTTCCTCGGGGTGCTCGCCGGGCACGTCCGGGACGCCGACGAGGACTTCCTCGAAGCCGCCCTCACCGACCGCGCGGCCGCCGTCCGCGAGAAGGCCGCGGATCTGCTCGGCCGGTTGCCGGACACGCGCCACGGGCACCGGATGGCCGAACGGCTGCGCCCGCTCGTCCGCCGCCGGGGCCGGATCCTCGAGATCTCCCTGCCCCGGACCGAACGCGGCCGGGAAGAGGGCACCGTCCGGCTGCGCACGCTGATCGCCGCCGCGCCGCTGTCGTTCTGGACGGAGTTCGGGCCGCCCGCCGAGGTGGTGCGGATGACCGTGGAGGGCTGCCCGCCCGGCGTCCTGCGTGACGCCTGGGCGTCCGCAACCTTGCGCCAGGGCGACGAAACCTGGGCGCACGCCCTGATCGGCGCCGACCCCGGCGGGCGCACCACCCCGCCGCTGCTCGGCGTGCTGAGCCCGGCGAGCCAGGCCACCACCATCGCGCACCTGGTCGGGCGGCTGCCCACCGAGTCGTTCGCCCGGCTGGTGCACGAGCTGCCCCGGCCGTGGACGGCCGAGCTCGGCACCGCGCTGCTCGACTGGATCGCCCGCCAGGACGACCACCGCCTGGTCTCGCACGCCGCCGTCGTGATCGCCCGCGCGGTCCCGCCCGGCTGCCTGCGCCACCCGCTGGCCACCACCCGGCTGACCATGGACGCCGGGCCGTGGCGCCGGGCGCTCACCGAAACGTTGAACTTCCGCCGCGAAATGTACGAGGAGCTCGCATGACCGCCCCCGCCACCGTCCTCCGGCCGCACGCCGAACAGGACCACGCCGCCGAACTCGCCGCCCTGACCGCCGCCGACGAGCGGGCCAAGCCGCCGAACTGGCTGCTGTCCCCGTGGGCCGTCGTCGAGTACCTGCTCGGCGGCACCCTGCCGAACGGCACCGTGATCACGCCCAAGTACGTCGGCCCGCGGCGGCTGATCGAGGTCGCCGTCGCCACCCTGGCCACCGACCGCGCGCTGCTGCTGCTCGGCGTGCCCGGCACGGCGAAGACGTGGGTGTCCGAGCACCTGTGCGCCGCGATCAGCGGCGACTCGACGCTGCTGGTGCAGGGCACGGCGGGCACGTCCGAAGAGTCGATCCGCTATGGCTGGAACTACGCCCGGCTGATCGCCGAGGGCCCGAGCGCGGCCGCCCTCGTCGAAAGCCCGGTGGTGCGTGCGATGCGCGACGGCAAGCTGGCCCGGCTCGAGGAGCTGACGCGCATCCCGGCCGACGTCCAGGACACGCTGATCACCATCCTGTCCGAGAAGACGCTCCCGATCCCGGAGCTGGGTGACGAGGTGCAGGCGCGGCCCGGGTTCAACATGATCGCGACGGCGAACAACCGCGACAAGGGCGTCAACGAGCTGTCGAGCGCGCTGCGGCGGCGGTTCAACACCGTGGTCCTGCCGCTGCCGGACAGCGCGGAGGCGGAGGTCGAGATCGTCAGCCGCCGGGTCCGGGAGCTGGGCACGTCGCTGCAGCTGCCCGCGGAGGCCGCCGAGCTGGCCGAGATCCGCCGGGTCGTCACCGTGTTCCGCGAGCTGCGCTCGGGCCGCACCGAAGACGGCCGCACGGCGGTGAAGTCGCCGTCCGGCACGCTGTCCACCGCCGAGGCGATCAGCGTGCTCACCGGCGGCCTGGCCCTGGCGGCCCACTTCGGCGACGGCGTCCTGCGCCCGCACGACGTCGCGGCCGGCATCCACGGCGCGGTGGTCAAGGACCCGGTCGCCGACCGCGCGATCTGGCTGGAGTACCTGGAGACGGTCGTCCGCGAGCGCGACGGCTGGGCCGACTTCTACCGGGCCGGCCAGGAGATTTCGTGACCACTACGCACCTGCTCGGCATCCGCCACCACGGTCCGGGTTCGGCCCGGGCCGTGGCGGCGCGGCTGGCGGAGCTCGCACCGGACGTCGTCCTGATCGAGGGGCCGCCGGAGGCCGACGCGCTCGTCGAACTGACCGAGGACCCGGCGATGGCGCCCCCGGTGGCGCTGCTGGCGTACGCGACCGACGACGTCTCGCGCGCCGCGTTCTGGCCGTTCGCGGTCTTCAGTCCCGAGTGGCAAGCGCTTGCGTACGCCCGCGAGGCCGGCGTCCCGGTGCGGTTCTGCGACCTGCCGGCCGCGAACACGTTCGCCGCCGGGCCGGACGACCTCGGCGCGCCCCACGGCGATCCGCTCGCCGGGCTGGCGGCCGCGGGTGGTTACGACGACCCCGAACGCTGGTGGGACGACGTCGTCGAGTCGCGGCGGGACGACGCGTCGCCGTTCGAGGTGATCGCCGAGGCGATGACCGCGCTGCGCGAAGACGAAGAGCCGCCGCAGGGCAACGAAGCGCGGCGCGAGGCCCACATGCGCTCGGTGCTGCGCCGCACGCGCAAGGACGGCTTCGAGAACATCGCCGTCGTGTGCGGGGCGTGGCACGTGCCCGCGCTGGCCGACCCGCTACCGCCGGCGTCGCACGACGCGGCCGTCCTCAAAGGACTCCCCAAGCGGAAGGTCGCGTGCACCTGGGTGCCGTGGACGCACGGGCGCCTCGCCACGGCCAGCGGCTACGGCGCGGGCGTCCTGTCACCGGGCTGGTACCACCACCTCTTCACCACGGCCGAGGACGTGACGACGCGCTGGCTGACGGGCGTCGCGGCCGTGCTGCGCGAAGAGGACCTGCCGGTCTCGACCGCGCACGTCATCGAGGCGGTCCGGCTGGCCGAGGCGCTGGCCGCGCTGCGCGGCCGGTCGTCGGCGGGGCTGGCGGAGGTCACCGAAGCCACCCGGTCGGTGCTGTGCGGCGGGGACGACGTGCAGGTCGGGCTGGTCACCCGGCGCCTCGTCGTCGGCGAACGCCTCGGCGAGGTGCCGGACCACGTGCCGCAGCCGCCGCTGGCCGCGGACCTGACCGCGACCGCGAAACGCCTGCGGCTGAAGAAGGATCCGATCGTCAAGGAGCTCGACCTCGACCTGCGGACCCCGGGCGGGCTGGACCGCTCGCGGCTGCTGCACCGGCTGCGCGTGCTCGGCATCGAGTGGGGCAGCCGGGAGGCGTCGGCGCGGCGGAACCGCGGCACGTTCCGGGAGACCTGGGCGCTGTGCTGGGAACCGTCGTTCGAGGTCGACCTCGTCGCGGCGGCCGTGCACGGCACCACCGTGCCGTCGGCGGCGGCGTCTGCCGTCCGCGACACCGTCGAAGGCACCCCGCCGCTCGACGAGGTCACCACCGCCGTCGAGAACTGCCTGCTCGCCGACCTGGCCGACGCGCTGCCCGACGCGCTCGCGGCGCTCGACGCAAGGGCCGCGGCCGACTCGGACGTCGCGCGGCTGATGTCCGCGCTGCCGGCGCTGGCCCGGGCGACCCGCTACGGCGACGTCCGCGGCACCGACACCGGCGCGCTGCGCGCGGTCGCCCTGCGGATGCTGGAGCGGGTCTGCGCCGGCCTCCCGCCGGCGACCCACGGCATTGACGACGACGCCGCGGCCCGGTTCTGCAAGCTGATCGACGGCGTCCACGACGCGACCGCGTTGCTGGGCGACGAGGCGAAGGACCGCTGGCTGGCCGCGCTGGCCCGGCTGGCCGAACGCCCGGCGCTGCCGCCGCTGCTGTCCGGGCGGCTGTCCCGGATCCTGCACGACGCCGGGCTGCTCGGCGCCCTCGACATCGAACTGCGGCTCGGCCGGGCGCTCACGCCGGGCGTCACGCCGTCGGCGGGCGCGGCATACGTCGAAGGCTTCTTCGACGGCGGGGCGCTGCTGCTGGTGCACGACGAGGGCCTGCTGCGGGTGATCGACGCCTGGCTCGCGGCGATCCCGGCCGACGTCTTCACCGAGGTGCTTCCGTTGCTGCGGCGGACTTTCGGGGCGTTCAGCAGTCCCGAGAAGCGCGCGATCGGACAGCGGGCGGCCGGGCTCACCGGCGCCGCACGGGTCGTCGTGCCGACAGCTGACGAACTGGACGAGGAACGGGCCGAGCGGGTGCTGCCCGTCATGGCGACTTTGCTGGGGGTGGGGGCATGAGCGTGGACA
Source organism: Amycolatopsis sp. NBC_01307 (assembly GCF_035975215.1). NCBI lineage: Bacteria > Bacillati > Actinomycetota > Actinomycetes > Pseudonocardiales > Pseudonocardiaceae > Amycolatopsis > Amycolatopsis sp. NBC_01307. The sequence goes on from NZ_CP108403.1 coordinate 5,106,329, forward strand.
CGGACCGGTTGCGTCGCTGGCGGCTGGTGCTGGGCGGCGAAGGCGCCGAAGGCTCGGGCCTGGCCGACGCCCAGCTGTCCGAAGAGGACAGTGGGGTGGACAAGGCCCTGGCGGCCCTCTACGACAAGCCGGACGAGGACGCCGCCGGCGGGCCGCGGAGCGCGAACCTCGGGGCGTCGGCGCCGCGCGTCGCGCGCTGGCTCGGCGACGTCCGGCGCTACTTCCCCAGCACCGTCGTGCAGGTGATGCAGCGCGACGCCGTCGACCGGCTCGGGCTGACCCGGATGCTGCTGGAGAAGGAGCTGCTCTCGGCGGTCGAGCCGGACGTCCACCTGGTCGGCACCCTGCTCTCGCTCAACAGCGTGCTGCCCGAGGAGACCAAGGAGACCGCGCGCGAGGTCGTCCGCAAGGTCGTCGAGGAGCTGGAGCGGCGGCTCGCCGACCGCACCCGCGCGGCGATCAAGGGCGCGCTCGACAAGGCGTCGCGCACACACCGGCCGCGTCCGGGCGACATCAACTGGGCGCGCACGATCCACGCGAACCTCAAGCACTACTCCCCCGAGCTGCGCACGATCGTGCCGGAGAAGCTGATCGGCTTCGGCCGGCGGCAGCAGGCGGTGCAGCGCGACGTGATCCTGGCCGTCGACCAGTCGGGCTCGATGGCGGAGTCGGTGGTGTACTCCGGGCTGTTCGGCGCGGTGCTGGCGTCGATGCGCGCGCTGAAGACGTCGTTCGTCGCGTTCGACACCGAGGTCGCGGACCTCACCGAGCACCTCGCCGACCCGGTCGACGTGCTGTTCGGCACCCAGCTGGGCGGCGGCACCGACATCAACCGCGCGATCGCCTACTGCCAGGGCCTGGTCGGGCGCCCCGAGCAGACGCTGCTGGTGCTGATCAGCGACCTCTACGAGGGCGGCGACGAGGACGAGCTGCTGCAGCGCGTCGCCGAGCTGGTCGGCTCGGGGGTCCAGGTGGTGACGCTGCTGGCCCTGTCGGACTCGGGCGCGCCGTCGTACGACCACGAGAACGCGGCGGCCCTGGCCGAGCTGGGCGTCCCGGCGTTCGCGTGCACCCCGGACCAGTTCCCAGAGCTGATGGCCGCGGCTGTCCGAGGCGACGACCTGCAGGCCTGGGCGGCCCGCGAGAACAGCTGAGTTGCGGGATTAAACCCACCCCGGCCGCTGTTGAAGCCACCGTGGGACGCATTCGGGCCCGCACCGCCGACCAGGAAGGGACGGCTCACCATGAAGGTCCGCAGTTCGCTTCGTTCGCTCGCCCGCCAGCCGGGCGCCCAGGTGATCCGCCGCGGCACGCGCGTGTTCGTGATCAACAAGGACAACCCGCGTGCCAAGGGCCGCCAGGGCTGACCCGCGGGTTACGCAACGCATCGACCGGGCCTCGGAACCACACGTTCCGGGGCCCGGTCTGCTGCCGTCACTTCGGCTGTAGCGCCCTGGGCTGGGTCGCCGAGGTGAGCACGAAAACCGTCTGCCGGAGTGCCTCCGCTGCCCGAACCGCAAGGCCTCAGCGGGAAGCTCGCGCCGGGGAGTCCGCGCGGCCGAAGCGCATCACGCCGTCGTCCAGGCGGTTGAAGCGCATGTCCGCGAAGTCCAGCAGGTAGTTCTGGCGCATCATCCAGGGCCGTCGGCCGCCCTGCTTCGGCAGGTCGGCGGCGGCCCTTTTGACGTACCCGGACGCCAGGTCGACGATCGGGCGCGGGCGGCCCGCGCCCGAGGCCGCCGCCGCGTCCGGAGTACATGACACGAACCCCCGGCGGTCCAGGTGTTCCAGCAGGCGGCAGACGTACTGGGACGTCAGGTCCGCACGCAGCGTCCACGAGTTGTTCGTGTAACCCACGCACCACGCCAGGTTCGGGATGCCGCCGAACATCATGCCCTTGTACGCCCGCTGCTCGCCCGGCTCGATCTCGCGGCCGTCGACGGTCAGCGTGATCCCGCCGAACGCCACCAGCCGGAGCCCGGTCGCCGTCACGATGACGTCCGCGGGCAACTCGCGGCCGGAGTCCAAGAGCACGCCGCCGGGAGTGAACCGCGCGATCCGGTCGGTCACGATGTCCGCCTTGCCCGAACGCAGCGCCTGGAACAAGTCCGCGTCCGGCACCAGGCACAGCCGCTGGTCCCACGGCGCGTAGCCGGGCACGAAGTGCGGGTCCACCGGGATCGACGCCGGCAGCTGCGCCGCCACCCTGTCACGCAGCGTCCGCGACGCCCAGTCCGGCAGCCGCCGCATCAGCTGGAAGAAGAACGTGCCCATCACGACGTTCTTGCCGCGCACCACCCGGTGCGCGAGGTTCTCCGGCAGCAGCGCGCGGATCCGGTCGGCGAGCGCGTCCCGCCCCGGGCGCGCCACGATGTACGACGGCGACCGCTGCAGCATGGTGACGCGCGCCGCGCGCGGGGCCATCGCCGGGACGAGCGTCACCGCCGTCGCGCCGCTGCCGATCACCACGACCTGCTTGCCGTCGTAGTCCAGCTCGGCCGGCCAGTGCTGCGGGTGCACGATCTCGCCCGCGAACTCGGCACGACCGGGGAAGTCGACGACGTGCCCGCCCGCGTAGTCGTAGTAACCACTGCACAGGTACAGGAACCGGCAGGTGAACGTGGCGCCGTGCGCGGTCGACACGGTCCACCGGGCTTCGGCCGACGACCACGAAGCGCGCACCACCCGGTGGCCGAACCGGATGTGCTGTTCGATGCCGTAGGCCGCGGCCGTCTCGCGGACGTAGCTCAGGATCGACGGCCCGTCGGCGATCGCCTTCGCGTCCTTCCACGGCCGGAACGGGTAACCGAGGGTGAACATGTCCGAATCGGAGCGGATGCCCGGGTACCGGAACAGGTCCCAGGTTCCGCCGATCGTGTCACGCGCTTCGAGCACGGCGTAACTCTTGCCCGGCAGCCGTTCCTGGAGCCGGCAAGCCGCGCCGACGCCGGACAGGCCGGCGCCCACGATCAGGACGTCCACGTGCTCCGCGCTGGTCATGAATTCCAGCGTAACCGAGGTGCGGGCCCCGCCGGGCCAGGTCGGGACACCGGCCCGGCGGGGAGGCCTACATCAGCTTTCGGGGGTCCGGGTGGCGGAGCCCCCGGCCGGGGCGAAGCCCCGCATGTCACGGCAGCGGCACGACCTTCGTCGCGCCGAAGCTGCCCTTCAGCGGCACCACCACGGACTTCCCGCGCACCGTCACCGTGACGCTGTCCTGCGTCTGCGTCGGGTCCGACACCGCGAGCTGCCTGCCCCAGCCGCACCGCCCGATCGCCACGGACGCCGGTCCGGAGACGCGGACGTCACCGACCGAATCCGCCGCGAAGAAGTTCGCCAGCAGGGTCTCGCCGACCTGGACCGCTTGGACCGTCGCGGTGTTGGCCCGCACCTGCCACGCCGAAAACACCCCGGCCGCGGCGACCGTGCCGAGGACCGACGCGCCGGGCAGCACCGCGTACGCGTACGTCGCGTTCACCGGCTTGATCCCGTGCTCCAGCACCAGCTTCTGGTACCGGCGAGTGTTCGGCGTCGTCGTGCCCTTGGTGTTGGCGCCGGTGTCGATGTCGCGCCACGCGCCCGTGCGGTCCTCCCGCAACGCCGTCACCGAAGCGTCGTCGAGCAGCACGTACCCGCTGACGTCCTCCAGGTGCACCCACTTCGGCCGCCGCAGCGCGGAGGCCTTCCCGAGATCGGTCGCGACGCGCCGGAAGTCCGCCGTCAACGTCCCGCGCCCGCCCTCGCCGAGGTTGCGGTTCTCGATCGTCGTGCGCACCGCGGCCGCCGAGGTGCTGGTGATCCCGGCACCCAGGCAGACGATCCCGGACGGCGTGAAGAACCAGGACTTCCTGCCGGTCAGGGAACCGTCCCAGGACTTGAAGTCGAACGCGTAGGCGCCGTGCTTGTCGTCCCAGCGGACGCCGCCGGTGTGGGTGTTCGGGCCGACCGGCACGTTGCCGAACGCCGGGTCGACCGGGCCGGCGTTCTCGGTCGTGCCCGGCAGCAGCAGCGGGTCGACCGTCGGCCAGTACGCGTCGGTGTAGTGCCCCTTCGCGTTCGGCACGAACGTGTAGAGCACGCCATCGCCGACGTGGTAGCCCTTGAGGTTCTGGCCGTTGATGGACTCGTAGCGGGAGATCCGCGTCGAGCTGACGCCCAGCGACGCCGTCCAGTCCTCGGTGACGTGCACCATCCGGTCCTGCTGGCCGAAGAGCCGGTGCGTGGCCGTCGTCCGCGCCGGGCGGGCGTGGGCCGCCGGCATGTCCTGGGCGAACTCGATGCCCGGCGTCGCCACGAGGTCCGGGCCGGGCGCGAACCGCTCCGGGTCCGGGATCTTGAGGAACGGCGCGTACGTCCCCTCGGTGATCCACTTCGCCGCGAGGGCGTTGAGGTCGGTCTTGGTCTTGCCCGAAGCGGTGCGGGCCAGCACCAGCGTCGCCACGGTCAGCTGGTGGCCGATGTCGTGCCCGGTCTCGCCCTGGCGCGACAGCATCCGCCCGCGCACCGGCTCCACCAGCGCGCCGGCGTAGACGAACGGCGCGAACGCGTCCGCGACCAGCCCGTAGATCTTGTCCTTCAACGGCTGCGGGAGCGCGAACTCGGTGCCCTGCGTGACGTGGATGGCGCCGGCCAGCGCGGTGAGCAGCACGATGCCGTAGTGCCCGGGGTACGGGATGGTGTCGTGCTGGATGAACGAGCCGTCGACGTGGAAGCCGTCGCCCGCCGCGCGGTCCAGCCGCGCGACGACGCTCGCCGCGCCCCCGCCCGTGACGTCGGTGAGCGCGTCGATGCCGGTCTTGATCCACGCCGTGTCACCGATCAGCGCGCCGGCGACGATCGAGATCAGGCCCTTGTCCGCGCGGTTGGCGCCGGTCTCGACGAGCGCCGTGTTGTTCGCGCGGACGTTCGGGTTGCCCACGAACCGCTTGATCGGGCTGACGTAGCGGGCCAGCTCGTCGGCGGTCAGCTGGTCGGCGACCACCGACAGCGTGTGCAGGACGTAGTACGGGACGCCGATCTCGTAGGTGTACCAGTTGCCGATCTCGCCGACATTCGGGTTGTACTGGCTCGCGTAGATCAGCTCCAGCGCCGCCTTGATCCGGGCGAGCACAGCCGGGTCGCCGGACAGCGCGCCGCCCGGGGTGCCCCAGTCGACGGCGATGGCGCGCAGCCGCGCGTACATCGACGTCGTGTAGTCGCTGCCGGGGCCGAGCGGCAGGTCCGTCCACAGTGGAGCGCCACCGCCCGCCACGGACAGGCTGTCGTGGTACGCCTTCGCGACGCGGCTCAGGTTGGCCAGCGCCGCGGTGCGCTCGGGCGAGGGCCGGTTGATGCCGCTCTGCAGCTGCCGGTAGGCCGCGACGATCGGCGCGGTCGCGGCGGGAACGCCACTCGCCGCGGCCACCGGGGTAGCGGCCGAGGCGAACGCCGGACGGGTGAGGAACACGGTGGAAGCGGCCGCCAGGGCGCCGCCGCGCAGGGCGTTTCTCCGGTTCACGGGCATGACAATGCCTCCCAGGATCAAGACATCCTTGGCTTGCGGGGATGGGGAACGGAATGCGGTCGTGCGGCGGCGTTCGGGGTCGTGAGTGGTAATGAGGGTTAGAACCCTCATTACCACTCACGACGGGGTCAGCGGGTTCCGTCGGTGCGTCGGGGCAGCTGCCAGGGGTTGGCCTCCTGCAGGGGTTCGGGCAGTAGCGCGTCCGGGAAGCCCTGCCACGCGATCGGGCGCAGGAAACGCTCGATCGCGGCGGTGCCGACGGACGTCGTGGTCGGGGCGGTCGTGGCCGGGTACGGGCCGCCGTGCTGCTGGGCCCAGCTCACCGTGACGCCGGTGGGCCAGTCGTTCCACAGCAGCCGCCCGGCGATGCGGGCCAGGGCCGGCAGCACCGGCCGGATCCAGTCCGCGTCGGACTCCTCGCCGTGGATCGTGGCGGTGAGCCCCGGTTCGATGACGTCGAGCAGGCGCAGCAGCTCGGCCTGGTCGGCGTAGGTGACGATCAGCGACGCCGGCCCGAAGCACTCCTGGTGCACGGCCTCGCCGCCCTCGAGGAACTGCTTGCCGGTGGTGGCGAGCAGCGTAGGGGTGAACGCGGGCGCCTCGGACGGCGACGCCGACACGACGTCGACCCCCGGGACCTCGCGAAGCTTCGCGAGCGTCGAGGCGTACCCGCTCGCGATGCGGTCGTTGAGCATCGGCTGGGGCGCCGCGCCTTCCAACGCCGAGCGCAGCGTCTCGGTCAGGCCGTGCTCCTCCGGCAGGAACAGCAGGCCCGGCTTGGTGCAGAACTGGCCGGCGCCGAGGGTGAACGACCCCGCGTAGCCCTTCGCGACGGCCTCGCCGCGGGCGGCGATCGCACCCTCGGTGACGACGACCGGGTTCACGCTGCCCAGCTCGCCGTAGAACGGGATCGGCCGCGGCCGCGCGTTCGCGATGTCGAACAGCGCCCGCCCGCCCGGGATCGACCCGGTGAACGACGCCGCCGCGATCCGCGGGTCCTTCAGCGCGGTGACGCCCTCGTCCTGGCCGAAGATCACGTTGAACAGGCCCGCAGGAGCGCCCGCCTCGAGCAGCGCTTCGCGCACGATCAGGCCGGTCTGCGCGGACAGCTCAGGGTGGCCCGGGTGCGCCTTGAGGATCACCGGGCAGCCCGCGGCCAGCGCGGACGCGGTGTCACCGCCGGCGACGCTGAACGCGAACGGGAAGTTGCTGGCCGCGAACACCAGCACCGGGCCGATCGCGGTCTTGACGCGCCGGATGTCCGGGCGCGGGCCCATCGGCCAGCCGGCGTCGGCGTGGTCGACGGTGGCACCGAGGTACGCGCCGTCGGTGAGGGACTCGGCGAACAGCCGCAGCTGGAACGTCGTGCGCTTCAGCTCGCCGGCCAGCCGCGGGGTGGCGGGCAGGTGCGTCTCGGCGTGGGCCAGCGGGACCAGCTCGCCGGCCGCGGCGTCGAGCGCGTCGGCGGCCGCGGTCAGCCAGCGGCCGCGCTCGGCCGGGGTGGCCTCGGCGGCCGGACGGGCGGCTTCGGCGGCGGCCGCCAGGATCTTCTCGAGCGTGGCGGCGTCGGTGGCCTGGCTCATTTCGGGAACAGCTCCTCAGTTCTCGTGGGCGGCGGCGGTGGCGGTGTCCAGGTCGCGCCAGCGGCCCGGACCGGCCAGTCCGAGGTGGTACAGGTGTAGCTCGGCCGCGCCCGCCTTGGCGAGCTCGCCGACGTAGGCGGCGATGTCGGGCACGGGGGCGGCCGCCACGGCGGTGATGTAGCTGCCGATCGCCACCCGCTCCGGCAGGGCCTCCCTGGCCGCGGCGACGGCGTCGGCCCCCGTCGCGGGCGCCCAGCCGAAGAGTACGACGGAATCGGCGTCCTCGATGGCGCCCGGCGTGAGGCCGGGCAGCGCGCCGGTGACCCAGGGGTCGAGCGCGCCGTGCAGCACGATCCGGGTGCCCGCCGGGAGCGTGGCCAGCACAGCGGCCCGCAGCAGGTCGGTGGCCTTCTGTCTTGTAAACAGAAGATCCTGACGAAGCGAATCAGGCAAAGCGTCGGCCGTGACACCGAGGTCCCCGGTGGCGACGAGCCGCCGCACCTCCTCGACGAGCTGGGCGCGGACGGTGTCCGCATCGAGGTCCCACGAAGAAGCGCACGCGTCGCAGCAGCAGATCGACAGCAGCCGGGCCACCGCGGGCGCCCAGACGCCGTCGGTTTTCTCGTGCTGGTGCTGGTGCACCGCGCCGAGCGGGCCGCACGCCTCCAGGACCACCGACGACAGCTCGAGCCCGGCGACGGCTTCCGCGGTCATCGCCGCGGCGTACTCGCGCACCGCGGGCTGCGACGGGCACAGCGCCCACGGGTAGGCCTCGCCGAAGCAGTTGCGCACGGCGACGTCCGGGTGCGCGTACCCGAGCTGCGAGCTGTGCGTCAGCACGATCCACGCGGCGGCCGGGATCCCGGCCTCGTTGAGCAGCCGGACGGCGTCGCCGCCGGAGTCCTGCGCGGTGATCCAGTCCGGAGTGGACGGACGCAGCGAGCCCCACGCGTCCGGGCGCACCGGCCGGTGGAACGCCGCGTGCCGCGCCACGACGGCCGTGCGCGACGCCGACCAGGGCGTCGCCGCGCGGGTGCTGTGGTACGACAGCGCCACGGCCACCTCGTCGACGCCGAGGCCGCGCGCACGGTCGAGGAAGCCGTCCTCCAGGACGTCCCACGGGTAGGCGTATCCGGTCACCTTCACCGGGTCACCACCTCGCCGTGTTCGGCTCGAAACCCTCGACGTACTTGCGCATGTAGGTCACATCGTCCCGTTTGGTCTGTCCACATCGGACGTAGTTCTCGTGCAGCTTCGCCAGCGCGTCCTCGTCGAGCGTGACGCCCAGCCCCGGCGTCGCCGGCACCGCGACGGCGCCCTCGCGGAACTCCAGCACGCCCGGCTCGATGACGTCCTCGACCTTCCACGGCCAGTGCGTGTCGCAGGCGTAGGTCAAGTGCGGGGTCGCCGCGGCGACGTGCACCATCGCGGCCAGGCTGATCCCGAGGTGGCTGTTGGAGTGCATCGACAGGCCGACGCCGAAGCTCTCGCAGGTCACCGACAACGACTGGGTGGCGCGCAGGCCGCCCCAGAAGTGGTGGTCCGACAGCAGCACGCCGATGGCGCGCGCCCGGAAGCCGGGCTCGACGTCGCCGAAGTTCACCACGCACATGTTGGTGGCCAGCGGCATCGACGCCTGCTCGGCGACGCGGGCCATGCCCTCGATGCCCGGCGTCGGGTCTTCGAGGTACTCCAGGACGCCGTCCAGCTCGGCGGCGACGCGGATGCCGGTCTCCGGCGTCCACGCGGCGTTCGGGTCGATCCGCAGCGGGTGCCCGGGGAACGCCTCGGCCAGCGCGCGGATCCCGTCGACCTCCTGGGCGGGCTCGTAGACGCCGCCCTTGAGCTTGATCGAGCGGAAGCCGTACTCGTCGATCATCCGCTTCGCCGAGCCGACCAGGGTCTCGGGCGTGGTGATCTCGCCCCAGGTGTCCTCGCGGCCGTCGACGTGCTTGCCGTACTTGTAGAACAGGTACGCGGAGAACTCGACGGCGTCGCGCGCCTTGCCGCCGAGCAGGTCGCTCACCGGGCGGCCGAGCAGCTGCCCCTGCGCGTCCAGGCAGGCGACCTCGAACAGCGAGTACACGCTGGCGACGGTCTTGCGGATGGAGAACCCGCCGATCAGCCCGTGCGCGTCGGTCAGCACGGTGCCCGACAGCGCCTGCGCGACCAGGCGCTGCAGACCGGGCAGGTCGAAGACGTCGTGGCCGCGCAGCCGCGGCAGCACCTTGCGCACCTCGCCGAGGAACGCTTCGTCACCGTAGGACTCCCCGAGCCCGACGATCCCGTCTTCGCACTTGACCTGGACGATGCCGCGCAGCGCGAACGGCTCGTGCACGCCCATGACGTTGAGCAGCGGCGGGTCGGCGAACGCGACCGGGGTCAGCACCACATCGAGGATCTTCATCAGCTCAGCGCCTTCAACGTCGTGAAGCCGTCCTCCACGACCTTCTGCAGCCGGTCGATCTGCTCCGGCGTCGGCTCGACCAGCGGCGGCCGGACCGAGCCGACCTTGTCACCGCGCAGCCGGGCGGCGGCCTTGACCAGCGACACGGCGAAGCCGGGCGACTCGTCGCGCAGCGCCACCAGCGGCAGGTAGAACCCGGCCAGCAGGGTGTCCATCGTCGTGTTGTCGCCCTCGGCGAGCGCGCGGTGGAAGCGGTGGGCGATCTCCGGCGCGAAGCAGTGCACGGCCGAGGAGTAGCGGGCGACGCCGATCGCGGCGTACGCCTTGGCGGACATCTCCGCGGTCGGCAACCCGTTGAAGAACAGGAAGTCCCGCGCGCGATCGGTGTCGAGCGAGCGGATCGTGGTGACGATCCGGGTCATCACCTCGACGTCGCCGTAGCCGTCCTTGAGGCCCACGACCGAGGGGATGTCGAGCAGCGACGCCGCGGCCGGCGCGGTGAACACGCCGGTGCCGCGGTGGTAGACGATCACCGGCACGGACGTGTCGCCGACGGCGTAGCGGACGAAGTCGACCAAGCCCGCCTGCGGCCCGGAAACCAGGTACGGCGGCAGCAGCAGGACGCCGTCCGCGCCGCCGGCCTCGGCCGCCGCGACGCCGGCCCGCGCCGCCGCGGCGCCACCGCCGGCCCCCACCCAGACCGGCACGCGGCCGGCGGCCACCTCACGGGACTTGGCGAGCACCGCGGCGTGCTCGGCGGGCGAGAGCGAGCTGAACTCGCCGGTGCCGCACGCGACGAACAGCGCACCGGCGCCGGCCGCGATGTGGCTCTCCACGTTCTCCGCGAGCGCGTCGAGGTTGACCTCGAGGTCCTCGGTGAACGGGGTGAGGGGGAACGCCAGCAGGCCGTCCAGCGCGATCTCGGTCTGTGCCATCAGTTTCTGCTCTCTCGTCCTTTTGTCGGTTTCGGCCGGATGGTGGCCGGGTCAGGTGGGCACGGTCGTACCCGGCGCTGCTTTGCGGTGCCGCACCGGGCTTCCCCTGCCTCCGTTGTACTCGAGCGTCTCCGCCGGCACGTGAACGAGCATATTCACATCCATGAACGGGATCTGTTATAGTGATTATGTTCATCCATAAGAACGCTGTTCGGGACGCTAATATGGCCGGAGTCACAAGTCAACGGCCGGACGGAGGCGCGAAAATGCCGCAAAAGGTGGCCAACCCGGCGGCGACCGACGGTGCGCCCGCCGAGTCGTCAGGGGTGAAATCCGCGCGCCGGGCGGTCGATCTGATCGAAACCTTCGCGGCGAACGACGTCTGGCTCTCGCTCTCCGACCTGCACGCGCGCACGGGGTTCCCGCGCTCGTCGCTGCACGGCCTGCTGCGCACGCTCCTGGAAGCCGGCTGGCTGGAGGCGGACGCCAACACCGCCCGCTACCGGCTCGGCGTTCGCGCGCTGATCTGCGGCACGGCCTACCTCGACCGCGACGCCGTCGTCCCGTTCGCCACCGAGGCCCTGGAGCGGATCCGGGAGAAGACCGGCTTCACCGCGCACTTCGCGCGCCGCAACGCCACCGAGGTCGTCTACCTGGAGACGCGGGAGTCGCAGCGCTCCACGCACCTCGTCTCGCGCGTCGGGCGCACGCTGCCCACGCACGCGACCGCGCTGGGCAAGGCCCTGCTGGCCGAGCTGACGCACGAAGAGATCGAGGCGCTGCTGCCGTCGACGCTGATCCCGCTGACCCCGAACACCATCACCTCGCTCGAAGCGCTGCACGCCGAGTGCGCCGCGACCCGCGAACGCGGGTACGCCGCCGAGATCGAGGAGGGCACGCTGGGCGTCCGGTGCGTCGCCGCGGTGATCCCCTACCGGATCCCGGGCACGGACGCGATCAGCTGCTCGATGCCCATCTCCCAGGTGACCGACGCCGACGCCCAGCGCGTCGGCGAGTTGCTGGCGGAGACCACCGCCGAGCTCGGGCAGCAGCTGCGCCGGGCCGGAATCCGCTGACCGCCGCCCTTACGGAAGGAAGTCCATTGACGGACCAGCGTGTGCTCATCACCGGGTCGGCGGGTGTCGTCGGCACCCTGATGCGCCCCCGCCTGCGGCGCCCCGGCCGGGTGCTGCGCCTGCTCGACGTGGCCCCGCAGGCGGCGTCGGACGCCGCCGAGGAGGTCGTGACGGCATCGGTCACCGACGCCGCCGCGATGGCCGCGGCGTGCGAGGGCGTCGACGCGTTGATCCACCTCGGTGGCCACAGCCGCGAGAACTCGTGGGCCGCCACTCTCGACGTCAACATCGACGGCACCCACACGGTGCTGGAGGCCGCTCGCGAAGCCGGCGTCAAGCGCGTGCTCCTGGCGTCGAGCAACCACGCCGTCGGCTTCCGGCGCAACGACGACGACCTGCCCGCGGACTCCTCGCCGCGCCCGGACACCTACTACGGCGTCAGCAAGGCCGTGATCGAGGCGCTCGGCAGCCTGTACCACTCGCGGTTCGGGATGGACGTCATCGTGATCCGCATCGGCTCGTGCTTCGAGACGCCGTTGCCGCTGGGCCCGCGCGGCCTCACGACGTGGCTCTCCCCCGACGACGGCGCGCGGCTGTTCGAGGCCTGCCTCGCCGCGCCGTCGCCGGGCTACCGGCTGATCTGGGGCGTCTCGGACAACACGCGCCGGATCTACTCGCTGGCCGAAGCCGAGGCGCTGGGCTACAAGTCCCTGGACGACGCCGAGGTCTACGCGGAGCAGCTGGCGCCCCGCCCCGCCCCCACGGGCGCGGCGGCCGAGTTCGTCGGCGGCCCCTTCTGCACCGCCCCGCTGGGCGAGTTCAACCCGCTCTGAGCCGTTGTCCGTGAAGGCCTCCTTACCGGCTCTTATGGCCGGTAAGGAGGCCTTCACGGCTTTGGCGTCGCACGCGCGGGCCCCGGAAGCCGCGCTCCGCGGGCACCCCGGACGCCGCGACCATCCGCGACACCACGCTCGCCCAGGTGCGGCCCGGCTCGATCGTGCTGCTGCACGCGATGTACGCGTCCCGCGAGCCGACGCGCCAGGCGCTCGGGCCGATCCTCGACGGGCTCAAGCAGCGCGGCTTCCGGTTTCGTGACCGTGTCGCAGCTGCCGGCAGCACGACGCTGACGACCCATTCACCCTCGTGCGGCCCGTGGCTCAGCTCGCCGCCGTCCGCCGTCCGGGCCGCGCACGACGGCGTGACGGCGCTGAGCCCGGCGGCCGCGGCGGCGCTGACCGCGGGCGGCACGCTGACCCCGCGCGAGCGCGACGTGCTGGAGCTGCTGGGCGAAGGACTGTCCAATCGCGACATCGCGGCCCGGCTGCGGCTGGCCGAGCGCACGGTGAAGGCGCACGTCGGCAACGTCCTGGCCAAGCTCGGCGTCACCAGCCGGACCCAGGCCGCCCTCGCCGCCCGCGACAGCTAGGCGCTGCCGGAGCAAGTCAAGCTCGCGGTCTTCGCGCCCAGGCGGCCCATCGAGCAGACTCACTCCGGCAGCGCCCGGGCGGTGCCGGGCCCGCCCCTGCGCGGGCCCGGCACCACTCCCCGTCTGCCCTCAGGCCCCCCGGCCTTGCTGAGGACGTGCACGCACTCCCCGCGTGCACCTGTGAAACTTCCGGCCACCGGCGAGCATTACGTCAGGCCGCGTGCCCTCCCCCGCGCGGAGGAGGACGAAAGTCTTGGACGCCGTTCAGGAGCTAGCCCCTGAGATAGCGGGTGAGCATGCCGACCAGCTCGTTCTCCAGCCGGTCGAGGTCCACCGGCTCCCGCGACGCGACGAGCTGGTGCACGACCAGCTCCAACGTCGTCACGACCAGTTTCGCGGCCGTCGCGGTGTCGGCGACCCCGACTTCCGGGTGCCGGTCGAACAGGTCACGGGCGAAGGCGATCCGGGCCTGCTCGTACCGGCCCACCTTCTCCAGCAGCTCCTGCGAGCGGGGCGCCTGCTCCAGCAGCAGGCGCAGCAGCTGCGGGTCGTCGAGGTGGTGCTCGATCACCAGGTGCACCAGGGCGCGGACGATCTCGTCGAGCGAGCCGGTCAGCTCGTGGCGCTGCTGCCAGCCGGTCGACTCCTCCCCGGAATCCAGATGCCGGATCAGCAGTTCGGCCAGGATCGCGTCCTTGTTCGGGAAGTACTGGTAGAGCGAGCCGATGGAGATCCGGGCCCGCTCGGCGATGCGGTTGGTGGTGCCCGCGGCGTAACCGTGCTCGGCGAAAACGTGAGCAGCCGCGGTGAGGATCCGCTCCCGGGTGAGCTCGGCGCGGACCTGGCGGGGCTGTTTACGTGGCTGGATGCGGCGCGGGTCCGACGGCACGGCTCCTCCTGTCGCGCTCCCCAAAAGCGAGTAGCGCCAGATCCGAATGATTGCTCATAATTGTGTCATGACCAGCACAAACATGCTGCGCCGAGTCTCCATGGCCGAGGTGCGGGCGCGGCTTGGCGAACCCGAGGCGATGATCGAGGCCAAGATCCTCGGCCACGTCGACCGGCACGTCCGCCGCTTCATCGCCCACTCCCCCTTCCTCACCCTCGCCACCGCCGACGCCGCGGGCCGGGCCGACTGCTCGCCCCGCGGCGACTACCCCGGCTTCGTGAAGGTCCTCGACGAGCGCACGCTCGCCATGCCCGACCGCGCCGGCAACAAGATCGCCGACTCCTTCCGCAACATCGCCGAGAACGATGGCGTCGGCCTGCTGTTCTTCGTCCCCGGCGTGCGGGAAACCGTGCGGGTCAACGGCCGCGCGTACGTCACCGACGACGCCGATGTGCTCGCTCGGATGCGGACCGAGGCGAAGGAGCCGGACCTGGCGATCGTCGTCGAGGTCGAGCAGGTGTTCTTCCACTGCGGCCGCGCGCTGATCCGCTCCCACCTCTGGGACCCCGCGAGCCAGGCCCTGGCCGGCGAACTGCCGTCGGCCGGCGAGATCGTGTCCGACCAGCTCGGCGTGGACGTCGACCCGGCGCAGTTCGAGGCCATGCTCGAAGCCGGCTACCGGAAGCTGTACTGACCCATGCAGAAGACCATCCTCGACCGCGTCGAGCGGCTCGCCGACGACGTCGTTTCCCTTGTCCTGCAGGGAGACGAAGGACCGCTCGAGCCGTGGGAGCCGGGCGCGCACGTCGACCTCGCGCTGCCCAACTGGCTGACCCGGCAGTACTCGCTGTGCGGCGACCCGGGCGACCTCACGAGCTACCGGATCGCGGTCCGCCACGACCCGCTCAGCCGCGGCGGCTCGGAGTACGTCCACCGGTACCTGCGCCCCGGCCGGACGCTCGAAGTCTCGGTGCCGCGCAACCACTTCCCGCTGGAACCGGCACCCGAATACCTGTTCCTGGCCGGCGGGATCGGGATCACGCCGATGGTGCCGATGCTGCAGGCGGCCGTCGCATCCGGTGCCTCGGCGACGCTGGTGTACGCGGGCCGATCGCTCGCGACCATGCCCTTCGCTTCGGAACTCCTCGCTGAGTACGGCGACCGCGTGCGGCTGTTCCCCACCACCGAACGCGGCCGGCCGGACTTCGCGGCGTTCAGCCCGCGCGCCGAGGTCTACTGCTGCGGCCCCGCGTCGATGCTCGCCGCGGCCGAGGCCGTGTTCCCGCGCGTGCACGCCGAACGCTTCCAGCCCACCCGCCGTGTGTTCGGGCCCGACACGGCGTTCGAGGTCGTCTGCGCCCGCTCCGGCGGGACGATCCAGGTCCCGCCGGACGAGTCCCTGCTCGACGCGCTGACCCACGCCGGGCGCCCGGTGCCCTCCGGCTGCCGCGAAGGCGTCTGCGGCAGCTGCGAACTGAAGGTCGTCGACGGCGAACCCGAGCACCGCGACGACATCGGCGCACCGCCCGGCCGGATGTACGCGTGCGTCTCCCGCGCGCTCTCGCCCCGGCTCGTGCTGGACGTCTGATGATCCCCAAGGTCCGCCGCGCGAAGACGCGGAAGATGATCACCCTCGAAGTCCTGGCGAACACGGCGCCGAGCCCGGCGTTCCGGACCCTCACCCTCGGCGGCCCGGAGCTGGCGGAGTTCGAGCCGGCGGGCGACGACCAGGCCGTCCGGCTGTTCTTCCCGCGCGCCGGGCAGGACGGGCTGCGGATGCCGACCCGGGACCACGAAGGCTGGATGGCCGAGGTCCTGCTGATGCCGAAGAGCCGACGCCCGTGGGTCCGCAACTACACGATCCGGCGGTCCCGCCCCGGCGAGATCGACATCGAGTTCGCCCTGCACGACGGCGACGCCCCGGCCGCCGAGTGGGCCCGTCGCGCCCGTCCGGGCGACCCGGCCGGGGTCTTCGACCTCGGCGTCGGCTACCTGCCGCCGGCCGGGGTGGCCTGGCAGCTGCTCGCCGCGGACGAGAGCGCGCTGCCCGCGGTCCTGGCGATCCTCGAAGGCGCGCCCGCCGACCTGGTCGCGGAGGTCTTCCTGGAGGTGCCCGCGAAATCGGACATCCGGGAGGTCGAGGCCCCGTCCGGGGTCCGGCTGCACTGGCTGCCCCGGCTCCGGCCCGCCCGTCCGGGCACGCTCGCGCTGCAGGCGGTCCGCGACGCCGACCTGCCGCCCGGCCGCGCCTACGCCTGGGTCGCCGGGGAGACCGCGCTCGCCACCGGGGTACGCCGCCACCTGGTGCGCGACCGCGGCTGGCCGAAGTCCGGCATCGCATTCCTCGGCTACTGGCGCCACGGCCGCGCCAGCCTAGGCTGACCCGGACCGTCGGCTCACGTACTTGGAGGGTCGGTTCGTGAGCCGACCGCCTGGGCACGTGAGCCGACTGTTTGAGGACGTGGGCCGACCCTTCGCGCGGGTACGATCGGGGTCGGCCTCGACGTCGAGGAGGCAGGCGTGGGCGAACTCGGGCTGACCGACACCAACGGCATCCTCGCGCTGCCCTGGGTCCGCCCCGAACGCACCAGCGCCGGTCTCGGCTGGGACCGCGTCTACCTCTCCAAGCAGCGGGAACGCCCTTATCGCGCCGCGTTCGGGCCCGCGCGCAGCCACCAGCTGATCCTGCACCTCGGCGGGCCCGTGACGGTCCGGCGCGGCGTCGGGACGCCCCACGAGCAGAGCCGGCGGATGCCCGCCGGCGGGCTGTTCCTGCAGCCGTCGCACGTCGACCTGTCCGTCGAGCTGGGCGGGGAGCTCGACACCGTGCACGTCTACGTCGCCGACGACGCCGTCCAGGAAGCGGCCGGCGGGGACGCGCCCGTGCGGCTCGCCGAGGAGTTCGGCAGCGATCCGCTGCTCGAACAGCTCGTGCTGAGCCTCGACGGCGTCGTCCGCGACTGGGAGCCGAGCGCCCGGACCTACGCCGACCAGCTCGGCGCGCTCGTCGCCGCGCAGCTCGTCCGCCACCACCACGCCGGGCGCGTCCTGCTCCCCGAGCCGGCCCGCGGCCTGTCCGACCGGCAGTTCGCGCGGGTGCGCGACCGGATGGCGGACCAGCTGGCCGAGCCGGCGCCGCTGGCCGACCTGGCCGCGCTCGCCGGGCTGAGCGTCAGCCAGTTCTCGCGGCAGTTCAAGGCCCGCACCGGCCTGCCGCCGCACCGATTCCTGCTGCGGCTGCGCGTCGAGCAGGCCGGGCTGCTGCTGCGCACCGGCACCGAACCGATCGCCGAGATCGCCGTCCGCTGCGGCTTCTCGCACCAGGAGCACCTCACGCGCGTGCTGCGCGCCCAGCTCGGCACCACACCGGCCGCCCTGCGCCGGGCAAGCTGAGACGCTGAGACGCCGAGACGCGCGTTTCGTGCCTCGACGCAGCACGAACGTGCAGGACCGGGCCCCGACCAGGCCGGATACTCCCTCGCATGACCTCGTTCAGCTACGCCGCGAACCCCGTGCGGGTGGTCTTCGGCTCCCTCGACGACGTCGGCGCGGAAGCCGGCCGCCTGGGACTCGGGCGCGTCCTGCTCGTCGCCGGCCCGCGCTACGGCGACCGCGCCGCGGCCGCGCTCGGCCCCCGGCTGGCCGCGCGGTTCGAGGACGCGGCGATGCACACCCCGGTCGACGTCACCGAGCGCGCGCTGAAGGTCGTCGCCGACCACGGCGTCGACGGCGTCGTGGCGGTCGGCGGCGGCTCGGCCACCGGGCTGGCCAAGGCGATCGCCCTGCGCACCGACCTGCCGCAGCTGATCGTGCCCACGACGTACGCGGGCTCGGAGCTGACGAGCGTCCTCGGCGAAACCGCCGACGGCCACAAGACCACCCAACGGTCCCCGAAAGTGCGGCCCGAGGTCGTGCTCTACGACGTCGGCCTGACGCTCTCCCTGCTGGTGGCCACCTCGGCCGCCAGCGGGATCAACGCGCTCGCCCACGCCGTCGAGGCGCGCTACGCCCCGGACGCCAACCCGATGACGGACCTGCTGGCCGGCGAGGCCATCCGGCTGCTCACGGACGCCCTGCCGCGGATCGTGGCCGATCCGTCCGATGTGGACGCGCGCACCGCCGCGCTGCGCGGCGCGTGGCTGGCGGGTTCGTGCCTCGACAGCGTTTCGATGGGCTTGCACCACAAGCTGTGCCACCACCTCGGCGGCAAGTTCGGGCTGCCGCACGCCGAAACCCACGCCGTCCTGCTCCCGCACGTCATGGCGCACCTGGGCCTCGACGACGCGCACGACGTCTTCGAGCTGACCGCGTCCCTGCCGATCCCGCACTCACTGGCCGAACTGGGGCTCACCGAAGCCGACATCGCCGACGAGCCCGAGGCAGAGCTGCTGCGCCAGGCCCTGAAGGGCACCCGCACGACGGCTCCCCCGGTGCTCGCGGCGCTGACGAAGCAGGTCGTCGAGAGCTTCGCGGGTGCGCCGGACCGCGTCCGCGAGCTGCTCACCGACCTCGTCGAAACGCTGCACGGCTACGCGATCCGCACCGACCTCACGCAGGAGGAGTGGGAGTACGCGATCGGGTTCCTGACCCGCACCGGGCAGATCTCCGGCGACACGCGCCAGGAGTTCATCCTGCTGTCGGACACGCTCGGCGTGTCCAGCGTCGTCGACGTCCTGACCAACTCGCGCACGCCGGACACCACGCCGTCGGCCGTGCTGGGCCCGTTCTACGTCGAGGGGCCGCCGGAGACACCGCAGGGCGCCGACCTCGCGGCGGGACTGCCCGGAACTCCACTGTGGACGGACGTCCGGATCACCGACACCCACGGCGACCCGGTCGCCGAAGCGGTCGTCGACGTCTGGCAGTCCAATGAGGACGGTTTCTACGACGTCCAGCTGCCCGATCTCGACGGACCCGTGCTGCGCGCCCGCTTCCGCACCGACGCCGACGGCCGGCTGCGGTTCTGGACCATCGTGCCGAGCGCGTACCCCATCCCCGCCGACGGACCGGTCGGGCAGATGCTCGACGTCGTCGGCCGCCACCCCTACCGGGCCCCGCACGTGCACTTCATGATCGCCAAGCCCGGGTTCCGGACGCTGATCACGCAGCTGTTCGTCCGCGGCGGCGACTACCTGGACTCCGACACCGTGTTCGGCGTCAAGGACGGACTGATCGTCGACTTCACCGAGCAGTCCGGGCCCGCCCCGGACGGCCGCGAGCCCGGGCTCTGGCGCCGGCTCGACTTCACTTTCCGCATCCAGCCCGGGAGCACGAGATGAGCTACGACACCGACGTCATAGTGATCGGCAGCGGCCCCGCCGGGGGTTCGGCGGCCCTGCTGCTCGCCACCTACGGCGTCCCCACGGTGCTCGCCACCAAGTACGGCTGGATGGCCAACACGCCCCGCGCGCACATCACCAACCAGCGGACCATGGAGGTCTTCCGCGACCTCGGCGTCGAGGACAAGGCCCTCGCCGTCGGGACGCCGCCGGACCTGATGGGCGACACCGTGCTCTGCACGTCGCTGACCGGGCCGGAGATCGGCCGGATCGCCAGCTGGGGCACCGGCGCCGGGTCGGCCGCCGAGTACGGCGCCGCGAGCCCGTGCCACATGATCGACCTGCCGCAGACCTACCTCGAGCCGATCCTGGCGAGCGAAGCCGCCGCGCGCGGCGCGAAACTACGGCTGGACACCGAGTTCCTCGACTTCACGCAGGACGCGGACGGCGTCACGGTCCGCTTCCGCGACCGCGTGCGCGGCGACGAGTTCTCGTTGCGCGCCAAGTACTTGATCGGGGCCGACGGCGCGCGCAGCCGCGTCGCCGAGCTGGCCGGCCTGCCGATCGCCGGGCAGACCGGCAAAGCGGGCAGCATGAACATCACGTTCACCGCGGACCTCGCACCGTACGTGGCCCACCGGCCGAGCGTGCTGTACTGGGTGATGCGGCCGGGCGCGCACCTCGGCGGGATCGGGATGGGCCTGGTCCGGATGGTGCGGCCGTGGAACGAGTGGCTGCTGACCTGGGGTTACGACATCGAGCAGGCGCCGCCGGAGGTCGACGTCGAAGAGGCGACGCGGCTGGTGCGCGACCTCGTCGGCGACCCGGACCTCGACGTCGAGATCACCTCGACGTCACTGTGGACGGTCAACCACAACTACGCGACGGAGTACCGCGACGGCCGGGTGTTCTGCGCCGGGGACGCGGTGCACCGGCACCCGCCGTCCAACGGGCTCGGGTCGAACACGTCCATCCAGGACGCGTACAACCTGGCGTGGAAGCTCGCGATGGTCGTGCGCGGCGAAGCGGGCGAAGGCCTGCTGGACAGCTACACCGCCGAGCGCGCGCCGGTCGGCAAGCAGATCGTCGACCGGGCGAACCTCAGCCGCGACCAGTTCGGGCCGATCTTCGCCGCGCTCGGCATCGCCGGTGACACCGACTCCGACGGCATCACCGCAGGCCTCGAAACCTGCCTCGCGCCGACGCCCGAGGGCGCGTCGAAACGGCGTGAGCTGGAGAAGGCGATCGAGCTGAAGCACTACGAGTTCAACGCCCACGGCGTCGAGATGGACCAGCGTTACGTCTCCGGCGCGGTGCTGCCCGACGGCGTCGCGCCGGTGGCGTCCGAGCGTGATCCCGAGCTGTTCCACCGGCCGAGCACCGAGCCGGGCGCGAAGCTGCCGCACGCGTGGCTGGTCGGCCCGCACGGCCGCCGGGTGTCCACTTTGGACGTCGTCGGCGGCGGCCGCTGGACGGTGCTGACCGGCCTGACCGGCACCGCGTGGGGCGACGCCGCGGCCAAGGTGGGCGCGGAGCTGGGCCTCGACCTGCGGACGGTGCGCGTCGGCGACCCGGAGGTCCGCGACGCCTACGGCGACTGGTCCCGCCTCAGCGGCATCGCCGAGGACGGCTGCCTGCTGGTCCGCCCGGACGGCTACATAGCCTGGCGCAGCCACAGGTCGACCCCCACGGCCGTCCCCACCCTCCTGGCCGCCCTCCGAGACCTGCTCGACCGCCCGTGATCAGAAGGTCAACTCGCGTGATTGCCGGGTCAACTCACGTGATTGAAGAGTCGACACGCGCAGCATCCGGCTTCACACGCCGTGTCGACCCTTCAATCACGCGTGTCGGCTCCTCAATCACGCGTGTCGGCGCTTCCCTCACGGGGTGGTGATGGCGGTGAAGGTGACCGGGGTCTTCGGGGGGCCGCTGCCGTCGCCGATGCCGGGCTTGGACGTGTCGACGCCGGCGGCGGCCACCTTGTCGAGGACCGCCAGGCCGGCGTCGTCGATGCTGCCGAACACCGTGTACTCCGGCGGGATCTGCGTGTCGCCGAAGACCAGGAAGATCTGGGAGCCGCCCGAGTCGGGTTCGGACGTCTTGGCCATCGCGAGGATGCCGCGGCCGTAGGTCAGCTCGGGGAACGTCTCGTCCTTGATCGTGTAACCCGGGCCGCCGGTGCCGTCGCCGGCCGGGTCGCCGCACTGGAGCATCTGCAGCCCGTCCACCACCGAGAGCCGGTGGCACGACGTGCCGTCGTAGAACCCCTGCTTCGCCAGGCTCAGGAAGTTCACCACGGTGCACGGCGCCAGCGCGCGGTCGAGCGTCAGCCCGATGGCGCCCGCGCTGGTCGCGAGCCGCACCGCGACGGTGCCCGACGACGGCGCCGGGCCGTCCGGCGGCGGCGTGGCCGGTTTCGGCGTGGGCGCGCCGGGAGCGGGGGTGAACGCGCAGGTGATCGGGTCGGCGAGCGGCCGCGGCCGTTTCGGCAGCGGAGCACGGCCGCCGGGCAGCGGCGCCGAGGCACTCGGCGAAGCGAGCGTGGCCGGCGGCTGCGACGACGACGGCGACGTCGGGAACCACACGCCGTCGGCGTTGCTCTCCGGCTTCCGCAGGAACCCGGGATACCCCCAGGCCAGGAACGCGAGCACCATCACGACGACCACGACGACCGAGCCGGTGATCAGCACGACGGCCGCCGGCGACGTCTTCTTCGGCGGCGCCGGCGGTTGCCACTGCGGATACCCGTAGGGCGGCCCCGGCTCGCTCATCAGCGCTCCCCTCGTCGAAGGCCCATTCTGCCGGGAAGACCACCCGTCCGGGTGAGAACGGCCAAGGGAACTCCCCCCGGCCGGAAGCGTTCGACCGCATCGACGGCTAGGGCAGCGGCGGCAGCGCCGGGGTGTCCAGCCAGCGCGTGAAGAACGTCCCCAGCAAGCGGCCCGCGTACTCCTCCGCCGTCGCGATGAACGCGGCGGTCGTGACGAGCCCGTGGCGGTGTTCGGTCGTCCACGCCTTCAGCACCGCGAAGAACGCCGGGTCGCCGATCTCCGCCCGCAGCGCGTGCAGCGTCAACGCGCCGCGCTTGTAGACGCGCTCGTCGAACATCCGCGCCACGCCGGGGTCGGCGACCCGGACGTCGGCCGGCTTGGCCTTCATCCGGGTGTGCCACGTGCGGGCCAGCGACTGGGCCGACTCGCCACCGGACTCCTCCGACCACAGCCACTCGGCGTAGGTCGCGAAGCCCTCGTTCAGCCAGATGTGGCGCCAATCGGCCACGGTCAGGCTGTTGCCGAACCACTGGTGCGCCAGCTCGTGCACGACGAGCCGCTCGTACGTGCGACGGCCGTCGACGTGGTTGGCGCCGAAGATCGACATGCCCTGCGCCTCGATCGGGTCGTCGAGATCGTCGTCGGTGACGACGATCTGGTACTCGCCGAACGGGTACGGGCCGAACAGCCGCTGCAGGACCTCCATCATCCGGCCCTGCCGGCCGAAGTCGTGCTCGAACGGCCGGCGCAGCCGCGGCGGCACGGCGGCGCGCTGCGGCACGGTCTCGTGGACCGCCTCCACCTGCCCGCTCGCGCGTCCGATGTCGACGCTCAGCCGGCGCGCGGCCGCCCCCACGCGCGCGAACCAGCCGCCGCCGCTCAGGTCGACGTCGTCGTAGCGGCCGATCTGCACGCTCATCAGGTAGGTCGCGGTCGGCTCGTGGCGTTCGAAGACCCACTTCGTCGTGCTGGCCGAGGTGTAGCGGTCGACCAGCTCGCCGGTGACCGCGACCAGGTACGGCGACGAAGTCGTCACGCTCACCCGGTAGGTCGCCTTGTCGGACGGGTGGTCGTTGCAGGGGAACCACGACGGCGCGCCGACCGGCTGGCTCGCCACGAGCGCGCCGTCGGTCAGCTCGTCCCAGCCGACGTCACCCCAGCGGCTCCCCACCGGGCGCGGGTTGCCGACGTAGAAGACCTCCACGGTGAACTCGCTGCCGGCGGCGATCGCCTTCTGCGGCTTGACGTGCAGCTTCCGCACGCGCTTGAGGTACTTCGCGGGCTTGCCGTCGACCAGCACGCGGGTGATCCGGAACTCGCCGAAGTCGAGGCTGACGCGGGAAAGCGCCTGCGTCGCCTCGGCGGTGATCACCGCCGACGCCGACAGCCGGTTCGGCGCGACCTTGTAGTCGAGGGTCAGGTCGTAGTGCCGGACCCGGTAACCGCCGTTGCCGTGCGCGGGGAGGTAGGAGTCGCCGGAGGTGTCCGCGCCGGGTGCGGGAGCGGAAGCCTTCGAGATCACCCGTGCCGGACCTTTCCTCGCGCGTACTTCGAACCAGGCTCGCACGGAGGGGTGATTCCGTGCGAGCCGGGTGGTGACTTCGTGACCTACTTGCCCGTCCAGGCGGAGATCGGGTTGCCGAGCCAGCGGGAGTCGGGCGGCACCTCGTCGCCGCGGGTCACCAGGGACCCGGGGCCGACCGTGGTGCGCGCGCCGATGCTCGCGCCCGGCAGCACGATGCCGTGCGGGCCGAGCGTCGCGCCCTCGTCGAGGGTCACCCGCGACATGCTCATGATCCGGTCGTGGAACAGGTGCGTCTGCACGACGCAGCCGCGGTTGATGGTCGCGCCGTCGCCGAGCTCGACGAGGTCGGCCTCGGGCAGCCAGTACGTCTCCAGCCACACGCCGCGGCCGATCTTGACGCCCATCGTGCGCAGCCAGGCCGCCAGCAGCGGGGTGCCGCCGAGGGACCCGATCAGCCACGGCACGGCCAGCGTCTCGACGAAGGTGTCGGCGAGCTCGTTGCGCCAGACGAAGGAGCTCCACAGCGGGTGGTCGACTTCGCGGAACTTCCCGACCAGCAGCCACTTCATGACGGTCGCGGTCAGCGCCGCGACGATCCCGGCGGCCAGCAGGGCGGGCCCGGCGAGCAGCACGGCGACGCCGAACCCGAACACCGACGCGGCCTGCAGCAGGCCGAACGCGACGGTGACGCTCAGCGCGACCCCGCACATGACCGGGATGATCCGGCACAGCTCGACCAGCGCCCGGGCCGCCTTGAGGTGCAGCGCCGGGGTGTAGGTGCGGCTCGTGTCGGCGTCGCCGATCGCGCGGCGCACCGGCAGCGGCGGCATGCCGAGGTACGACGAGCCCTTCTTCGCCCGCAACGGCGTCGAGGACAGCACACCCACGAGCCCGCGCTTCGGCACCGAACGGCCGGGCGCGGTCATCCCCGAGTTGCCGAGGAAGGCCTGCTTGCCGATCCGGGCCGGGGCGACGTGCAGCCAGCCGTGGCCGAGCTCGTAGGTGGCGACCATGGTGTCGTCGGCCAGGAACGCGCCGCTGTCGACCTGGGTCATCTTCGGCAGCGCGAGCACCGTCGACGCCTCGACGTTGCGGCCGACCTTCGCGCCGAGCAGCCGCAGCCACACCGGCGTGAACAGGCTGGCGTACAACGGGAACAGGCCTTCGCGGGCCATGCTCATCAGCCGCTCGGTGGCCCAGACCTGCCACGCGACGCGGCCGTGGACCGGGTGGTATCCCTCGACCATGCCGATGCTCAGCGCCCGGACGCCGGCGAGCACGAACAGCATGTACGTCAGGAAGTACGCGGCGGTCGCGACCGGCACGAAGATCAGCGCCTGGGTGAACGCGGCCAGGAGCGTCGGTGCCCCGGCGATCGCGTAACCCAGCACCGCCACGCCCGCGAGCGCGGCCAGGCCCGGCAGGAAACCGAGGAGCACCGAGGTCACGCCGTAGACCGCGGCCCAGAAGTGCGATCGCGGGGGGCGGCTCGACGGCCACTTCAGCGCGTCCTTCGCGTCCTTGCCGTCCTTGCCGACGGAGGCGGCGGGCGAGCCGGCCCAGTGCTGGCCGGCCTTCACCGCGCCGCGGACGGTCGACCCGGCCGCGATCTCCGCGCCCTTGCCGATGCGGACGCCAGGGAACAACGTGCTGCGCGCGCCGATCCGGGCCTCCGCGCCGATGCGCACCTTGCCGATGTGCACGCGGTCGCCGTCGACCCAGTGGCCGGACAGGTCGACCTCGGGCTCGACGGCGGCACCGCGGCCCAGCTTGAGGAACCCGGTGACCGGCGGCGGCGAGTGCAGGTCGACGTCCTTGGCGATGCGCGCGCCGAGGGCCTTGGCGTAGGTCGTCATCCAGGACGCGCCGGCGACGCTGTCCGCGCCGCTGAACTCGGCGAGCTTCTCGGCCGTCCACAGGCGCAGGTGGACGCTGCCCCCGCGCGGGTAGGTGCCGGGCCGCACCCCGGAGAGCAGCACGCGCGCGCCGCCCGCGGCGATCGCGATCCGGCCGGCCGGGCTGAACAGCACGGCCCAGGCCAGCACGAGCCACGCCCAGTTCAGCGTCGGCGCCCAGGCGAACCCGAGCAGCGACAGGACGTTCGACAGCGCGGCGGCGAGGGTCGCCCAGCGCAGGCCGGCGAGCCCCATCAGCGGAACCATCAGCAGCGTCTGGATCACCCCGGCACGGCGCTTCGTCGGCGCGATGTCCCGGCGTTCGGTGGCCTGGCCGCTCAGCGCGTCCAGCATCGCGGCCAGCGCGCCCAGCTTCGGGTAGGAGTAGATGTCGGCGACCGACACCTGCGGGTGCCGGGTGCGGATCCGCGCGACGACCTGGGCGGCGGTCAGGCTGCCGCCGCCGTGGGTGAAGAAGTCGGCCTTCGGGTCGTCGACCGACACGCCGAGGATCTCGGCCCAGCCTTCGGCGAGCCACGCCTGCGTCGGGGACAGCCCGGCGGCGTCCACTGTGGACAGCGGCCACGGGAGGGCGTTGCGGTCGACCTTGCCGGAGGTGCGGGTGGGCAGGTCTTCGACGACGGCGAGCAGCGGCACCAGCGCGGCGGGCAGGTGCTCGCGCAGCCGGGTCGCGGCTTCGTCCTGGTTGAAGGACACCCCCGCGGCGGGCACGACGTAGCCGACGAGGACCTGGTTGCCGGCCTTGGTGCGGCGGATCGCGGCGGCCGCGCCCTGCACACCGGGCAGGGCCTGCAGCGCGGCGTCGACCTCGCCCAGCTCGATGCGGCGGCCGCCGAGCTTGACCTGCTCGTCGAGCCGGCCGAGGAACAGCAGGCCTTCGGCTTCGGCGCGGACCATGTCGCCCGAGCGGTAGGCGCGCTGCCAGCCCAGCGACGGCAGGGCCGCGAACTTCTCGGCGTCCTTCTCGGCGTCGAGGTAGCGGGCCAGGCCGACACCCCCGATGACGAGCTCACCGGTCTCGCCCATGGCGACCGGCTGCCCGTCGTCGTTGACCACGGCCAGCTGCCAGCCCGACAGCGGCAGGCCGATCCGGACCGGGGCCTCGCCGGTCAGCTGCGCGGCGCAGGCGACGACGGTGGCTTCGGTGGGGCCGTAGGTGTTCCAGACTTCGCGGCCTTCGACGGCGACGCGTTCGGCCAGCTCCGGCGGGCACGCTTCGCCGCCGAAGATGAGCAGGCGGACGTCTTCGAGGGCGTCGGCGGGCCACAGCGCGGCCAGCGTCGGCACGGTGGAGACGACGGTGATGCTCTGCGCGACCAGCCACGGGCCGAGGTCGACGCCGGTGCGGACCAGCGCGCGCGGCGCCGGCACCAGGCAGGCGCCGTGGCGCCAGGCCAGCCACATCTCTTCGCAGGAGGCGTCGAAGGCGACGCTCAGCCCGGCCAGCACGCGGTCGCCCGGGCCGATCGGCTCCTCGGTGAGGAACAGCTCGGCCTCGGCGTCGACGAACGCGGCGGCGGAGGCGTGCGAGACCGCGACGCCCTTGGGCTTGCCGGTGGAGCCGGAGGTGAAGATGATCCAGGCGTCGTCGGCCGGGCCGGGGACACCCTCGCGGCCGCCGGGGGTGCTGTGGACGTTGATCTTGCCGTCGGTGGCGACCGCCGCGACCTGGGCCTCCTCGAAGACCAGCTCGGCGCGCTCGTCCGGGTCGTCCGCGTCGACCGGCACGTAGGCGGCGCCGACGGACAGGGTGGCGAGGATCGCGACGTACAGCTCGGCGGTGCCGGAGGAGATCCGGACGCCGACGCGGTCCCCGACGCCGACGCCGTACCCGCGCAGGCGGCGGCCGTAGGCGTCGATCTCTTCGAGGAGCCGGCGGTAGGTCAGGGTGGTGGTGCCGTCGTCGATCGCGGCGGCGTTGGGGTGGCGCTCGGCCGTGGCGGCGAGGACGTCGAGCAGCGTGCGCTCGCTCGCGCCGAGCCCGGACCAGAAGAGGGCGCGGTCGGCGACCGGAGCGGTCGACGGCGCGTGCGTCACCTCGGCGACGCACGGCAGCGGCGCGGTGATTTCCGACGAAGATTCGGCCGGTGCACCAGGTTCTACGGTGACGGTCATCGCCCGGACACCCCGAGCGTGACGAAGACGTGCAGCAACGAACTATGGGCGCGCAAGCCCATCACTCACCTTCCGCGAGCCTCTATCGGGCTTGCACTCCGGAATGAGGCGCCCGCAACGACCTTCAACCATACCCGCGGATCAAGGAAAGATATCTCCTGGGTCACGGCGGAGTGTCGGACCTCACGCCCCGGACGAACCCCGGTGCGAAGCAGGTCACACGCGTGATCGGCCGGTCGACCCGGCGCCCGGCCGAAGATTCGTCCGGGCGCCGTGTCGTCCATCAGGCACGCGTCTCGTACGCCGAGGCACGCGAGTCGTCCGTCCGGGCCCGCGGGTTCGACGGAACGGGTCAGGAAATCACCGGGATTTGGCGGGCCTGGCCGCTTTTCCGCCGGCCTTCGGCCGAGCCTTCTTTTCGCGGATGCGCACATTCACCCGGACGGGGCTGCCTTCGAAGCCGAACTGCTCGCGGAACCGCCGCTCGATGAACCGGCGATAGCCCGCCTCGAGGAAGCCGGTGGTGAACAGCACCAGCGTCGGCGGCCGGATGCCGGCCTGCGTCGCGAACAGCACCTTCGGCTGCTTGCCGGACCGGACCGGCGGCGGGGTCGCCGCGATCAGGTCGGACAGCCACGCGTTGAGCTGGCCGGTCGGCACCCGCTGGTCCCACGACTTCAGCGCGGTCCGCAGCGCCGGCGCGATCTTGCGCACCGACCGCCCGGTCAGCGCCGAGACGTTGACCTTCTCGGCCCACGGGACGCGGACCAGGCCGCGCTCCAGCTCGCGGATCATGGCGTGGCGGCGGTCCTCGTCGACCAGGTCCCACTTGTTGAACACCAGCACGCACGCGCGCCCGGCCTCGACGACCATGGTCAGCACCCGCAGGTCCTGCTCCGAGATCGGCTCGGCCGCGTCCAGCAGCACGACCGCGACCTCGGCCGCGTCGATCGCGGTCTTCGTGCGCAGCGAGGCGTAGTACTCGGCGCCCGCGGCGAAGTTGACGCGCTTGCGCAGGCCCGCGGTGTCGATGAACCGCCAGGTCTCGCCGTCCAGCTCGACCAGCGAGTCGACCGGGTCGACCGTGGTGCCGGCCACCGAGTCGACGACCGAGCGCTCCTCGCCGGAGATCTTGTTCAGCAGGCTCGACTTGCCGACGTTCGGCTTCCCGACCAGCGCGACGCGCCGCGGGCCCGACGTCGCCGCGACGCCTTCGCGCGGCGCCTCGGGCAGGGTCTTGAGGATGGCGTCGAGCAGGTCGCCGGAGCTGCGGCCGTGCAGCGCGCTGACCGGGTGCGGCTCGCCGAGACCGAGCGACCACAGCGACGCGGTGTCCGCGAGCAGCCGGTCGTCGTCGACCTTGTTCGCCACCAGCAGCACCGGCTTCTTCGAGCGGCGCAGCACCTTGGAGGCGGCTTCGTCGGTGGCCGTGGCCCCGACCGAGGCGTCGATCACCAGCAGGATCGCGTCGGCGGTCTGCATGGCCAGCTCGGCCTGCGCGGCGACGGAGGCCTGCAGCCCGGTCGCGTCCGGCTCCCAGCCGCCCGTGTCGACCAGGGTGAACTTGCGCCCACCCCAGTAGGCGTCGTAGGCGACGCGGTCGCGGGTGACGCCCGGCACGTCCTGCACCACGGCTTCGCGGCGGCCGATGATGCGGTTGACCAGCGTGGACTTGCCCACGTTCGGCCGCCCGACCACGGCGAGCACCGGTTGCGCGAGCGCGGCCTCCTCGGCCGCTTCCGCCGCCTCGATCTGCGCGTCGAGCCTGGCGAACTCGGTCTCGTCGGACCAGGTGCCGTCGATCTCGCCGACGCCGTCGATCGCCGCCGACGTACTCTCTCCCGCGGAGGCGGAATCAAACTCAGCCATCACTACCCAATTTCCCTTATGGCGTAACGAAACCGTTTTCGGTACGCCAATCGTCCAAAGTCTTCACGAGCGCCGCGAGCTCGCCGCGCAGCTCCTCGGTGCCCTGGTCGAGCCCGGTCTTCCCGGGTCCGACCTTCGGCGTGAACGGCTCCCCCACGAGGATGTCCACGCGCGGGCGCCAGCGCCGCTTGCCGTCCGCCGGCTTGAGCGTCCCGCGCGTCGCCACCGGCAGCACGACCGCGTCCGACGCCCGGACCAGCCACGCCGCGCCGCGTTCGGCCGCACCGACGTCCCCGGCACCGCGGGTGCCCTCCGGGAAGATCCCGACGACCCCGCCGTCCTTGAGCACACCCACCGCGGTCAGCAGCGGTTTCCGGTCGATCGCGCCGCGCTTGACCGGGATCTGCCCGATGGCCACGAGGAACCGCCCGGCCACGCCCTTGAACAGCTCGGCCTTGACCAGGAACGCCGAACGCCGCGGCAGCATTCCGAAGATCAGCTGCGGCTCGATCATCGAACTGTGGTTGGCGATCACCAGCACCGGCCCGCGGGCGGGCATGCGGTCACGGCCGTGCACACGGATGCGGAAGGCCGATCGCAGATGGTACCGGCCGAAGATCCGGCCGGCCTCGTGGAGCCAGCCGACGGAGCCTTCCGGCAGTCCGGCCGCCGATCTTTTCGGGGGGTCCAGGGGGGCTTGCCCCCCGGCCGGGGCCTGGGGCTCGGCCCCAGAGGACCCAGCTTTCATCGCGCGACCTCGGCGTTGCACCCCACCAGCAGGCCGCGGTGGCTGGCGAGCTCGCTGAGCGCGACGATCACCTGGTCGATGGACAGTTCGGACGTGTCGACCGGGACGGCGTCCTCGGCCGCGCGCAGCGGCGACGTCACGCGGGTCGAGTCGAGGTGGTCGCGGCGCTCGACGCTCGCCAGGGCGTCGGCGACCGACGACTTGCGCCCGGCCGCGGAGTCCTGGGTGCTGCGCCGCGACGCGCGGACGTCGGCCGAGGCGGTCAGGTAGACCTTGAGCGGCGAGTCCGGCGCGACGACGGTGCCGATGTCGCGGCCCTCGACGACGATCCCGCCGACGGTGTCCAGCACCTCGCCGATGATCCGCCGCTGCCGCGCCACGAGCAGCTCGCGCACGTGCGGCACGGCCGAGACGGGCGAGACGGCCTTGGTGACCTCGGGGCCGCGGATGTCGGCGGCGACGTCGCTGCCGGCCAGCCGGATCTCGGGCCGGTCGGGGCTGGTGCCGATGGCGAAGTCGGCGCGGCCGGCCAGGTCGGCGACGGCGTCGGCGTCAGCCGGGTCGACCCCGGCGCGCAGCACGGCGAGGGTGACCATCCGGTACATCGCGCCGGTGTCGAGGTAGCCCGCGCCGAGGCGCTGGGCGAGCTTGCGCGCGACGGTGGTCTTCCCGGTCCCCGACGGGCCGTCCAGCGCGACCACACCACGTAGGGCTCCCGTCACCGGCACTCTCCTCGCGTTCTCGTCTCGTTCGGGCCGTACCCCATTCTGCCGGGCGCGGTGCGAACGGGATCAGTCGGGACGCCTAGGCCCCCGACCGCAACGCCGTGAGGGGCACCTTCACGGCATCAGCGGCAAGACGGACCCGCCCCGAAGCGGACGCCTCGACCGTGTCGACCCTCCAGACACACGAGCCGACCCTCCAAGCACGCGAGCCGACCGTCTAGGCACGCGAGCCGACCGTCCAGGTACGCGGGCGCCCCGCCCGGTCGCCCGCACGCCACCCGCCGAGCGCGAAGCCGTGAATGCCGTGAAGGGCACCCTCATGGCTTATAAGTCCCTGAAGGTGCCCTTCACGGCATTACGGCGTCAGGTGCCAGGCGCGCCGAAGCGGGCGACCACCACGGCCAGCCGCTCCGCGTGGTTCTCCGGGGAGAGCCGGTGGCCGCGGTCCAGCGTGATGAGCCCGTGGAGCGCGCCCCAGAACACCTCGGTCAGCGTGCCCGGCTGCTGGCTGCCGGCCACCGGCTCGACCACCGCGTACAGGCCCGCGAAGGCCTCCTGGAGCACGGGTGGCGTGTCGTCCCGCGCGAAGGGCAGGTCCGAGGCCAGCGTGAACATCGCGTCGTAGAGCGCGGGCTTGGCGTCGGCGAAGGCGACGTACGCGCCCGCGACCCCGGCGACACCGCCTTCGCGGGCGGCAGCCAGCACCGCGGCCAGCTCGGCGAAGCCCTCCAGCGCGGCCGCCGCCATGATCGCGTCCTTGCCGCCCGGGAAGTGGCTGTAGAGCACCGGCTGGCTGTACTCGATCAGCGCCGCGAGCCGCCGGGTGGTGACGGCGTCCCAGCCCTCCGCCTCGGCCAGCTCCCGGGCCGCGGAGACGATCCGCTGCCCACGCTCGGACCGGTCGCGCACTCGCCGTTGTCGCTGGGTCATGACGGCGATACTAGCACTGCTAGACAATCTAGCGTCGCTAAGTTAGCGTTGCTAGTATTGCTAGCGCCGCTAGTTCACTGGAGGGAAACACCATGCTCGTCACCGGTTACGTCCTCGTCGCGATCGTCTCGCTCGGCATCATCTACGTCGGCCTGAACTACCTCTTCGCGCCGGCCAAGATCGCCGCGGGCTTCGGGTTCACCGAGGTCCCCGAAAACGCCGAAAGCTTCCTCAACGTCAAGGGCGGCCGTGACATCGGCGCCGGGCTGATCCCGCTGGCCCTGGTGATCTACGGCGACCCGCACGCACTGGGCTGGGTCATCCTCGTCGCGGCCGTCTGGCCCGTCTTCGACATGCTGATCGTGCTGCGCCACGGCGGGAAGAAGGCCATCGCGTACAGCGTCCACGGCCTGACCGCCCTCGTGATGGTCATCGCGGCGGGCCTGCTCCTTCTCGGCTGAAGTCGCGAATCGGACACGTGGGTTACGGTGGTTGGGTGAACGTCGAAGTAACCCCCCTGCCCGGCATCGGGGTCCGCAAGGACTTCGCCACCCGTACCGGCCGCCGCATCGGCGTCGTCACCCAGCGGGACGGACACCTCGAGCTGATCGTCTCCAAGACCGACGACCCTGACACCTGCGTCGCCTCGATCCCGCTGAGCGCCGACGAAGCGGGCGCGCTGGCCAACCTGCTCGGCGCGCCCCAGCTCGTCGCGCAGCTGACCGAGGAGCACCGGGACCTGCCCGGGATCAGCACCCGGCAGCTGCCGATCAAGCCGTCCGGCCCGTTCGACGGCCGCACGCTCGGCGACACGGCGATGCGCACCCGCACCGGGGTTTCGGTGGTCGCGGTGGCGCGCGCCGGCCAGGTGCACCCGTCGCCGACGCCGGACTTCACCCTCACCGGCGGCGACCTGCTGGTGACGGTGGGCACGAGCGAGGGCCTCGAGGCCGCCGTCAAGATCCTGAAGTACGGCTGAGCGCACGATGGACCACACCGCGCTGTCCCTGATCGAACTGGGGGCGGTCTTCTTCGTGCTGGGCGTGCTCGGGCGCCTGGCCGGGAAGATCGGCCTCTCCCCCATCCCGCTCTACCTGCTCGGCGGCCTCTGCTTCGGCTCCGGCGGGCTGATCCCGCTGACCGACATCGGCGGCTTCACGCACCTGGCCAGCGAAATCGGCGTCGTGCTGCTGCTCCTGCTGCTCGGCCTGGAGTACTCCGCGGCCGAGCTGTTCACCGGGCTGCGCCGCTCGTGGACGGCCGGGCTGGTCGACATCGTCCTCAACGCCGCCCCCGGCGCGGCCGTGGCGCTGCTGCTGGGCTGGGGCCCGGTCGGCGCGATGGTGATGGCGGGCGTCACGTACATCTCGTCGTCCGGGATCGTCGCCAAGGTCCTCGGCGACCTCGGCCGGCTCGGCAACCGCGAGACGCCGGTGGTGCTGTCGATCCTCGTGTTCGAGGACCTGGTGATGGCGCTCTACCTGCCGATCCTCACCGCGGTGCTGGGCGGCGTCTCGCTGCTCGGCGGCATGGAGGCCGTCGGGATCTCGCTGCTGGTGATCACCGTGGTCCTGGTGATCGCGCTCAAGTTCGGCCGGTACGTCTCGGCGGCGGTCGACAGCCCGGACCGCGAGGTGTTCCTGCTCAAGGTGCTCGGCGCCGCGCTGCTGGTCGCGGGCATCGCGTCGGCCATGCAGGTGTCGGCCGCGGTCGGCGCGTTCCTGCTCGGCATCGCGATCTCCGGCTCGACGGCCGAGAACGCGACGCACATGCTCGAGCCGCTGCGGGACCTGTTCGCCGCGGTGTTCTTCGTGGTGTTCGGCCTCAACACGAACCCGGCGTCGATCCCGCCGGTGCTCGGCTGGGCCGTGGTGCTCGCAGTGGTCACGACGCTGACGAAGGTCGCCACCGGCTGGTGGGCCGCGCGCCGCCAGGGCATCGGGAAGATGGGCCGCGCCAGAGCCGGGGCGTCGCTGGTGGCCCGGGGCGAGTTCTCGATCGTCATCGCTGGCCTGGCGGTGACAGCGGGCGCGGTGGACGGCGAACTGGCCGCACTGGCGACGGCGTACGTCCTGCTGATGGCCATCCTCGGCCCGACGGCCGCCCGCGTCGTCGAACCGATAGCCCGGGCGCTGCAACGAAAGTCGGCCACGCGCACCGCTCCCGCCGAAGCGAGCTAGCGTCGGCGCAAAGCCGTGAAGGCCTCCTTACCGGCTCTTATGGCCGGGAAGGAGGCCTTCACGGCTTTCAGCCCAGCTCCGACCGGCCCGCTGACGGTACGAACGCGCCGCCATCGGGGGTCGGGTGGGTTGATGCTGCCGGGAGGACTCCGGCCAGCGGGACCGAGACCGACGTCTTCGCCAGGTCCAGGGTGAGCCGTCCGGGCTGGGCCGGGCCGCGGATGAAGCTGCCGTCCGTGCCGCCGATGATCAGGGCCAGCGCGTGGCCCTTCGGCACGATGTGGTCCGTCGAGGCCAGGCGGAACGTCATCGTGTACGCCGTCCCCGGGGTCAGGACCCGTTCCTGCGTCAGGGAAGCGTAGTTCGCGAGGTCCGCCCAGCCGCGGCTGAGGATCGTGTAGTTCACCTTCTTCACGTCCGCGGAGGTCACGCGGTAACAACCGTCGTCACCCGCCGTCGACGAGCCCCAGCAGTTCTCCGTCGTCGCCGTCTTGATGCCCTCGCCGCTGCCCGCGAAGTTGCGGATGGTCGCCGCGCCGAGGTCCACGAGCACCGCCGAAACCCGCGCCGACGACGTGCTCGGCGTCGCCGTGACCGTCAGCGAAGACGTCCCGGACACCTGCAGGGCCGACGTCAGCGTCCCGGTCGAGTAGGTCAGCGCCGCGCTGCCCGGGTTCGTCACCCAGGTGTCCTCGCCCACGTTCGGGTTGTCGGTGAACGACGCCGTACCCGGCGCCGCCGCGGTGCCGAGCTTGCCGCCCGCCTGCGGGCGCAACGCCGTCGCCACGGCGTTCGCGGCGGGGTACGCCGTCTGGTCCACCCACTGGTCCGGCTGCCGCTCGACGCTGGCCATCGGGCCGTTCTGGACGCCGTTGTCGATCCCGAGCAGGTAGTGGTCGAACCAGCGGTGCAGCAGGTCGACCCAGTCGGCACGGCGGTAGTCGAACGGGTCGACGTGCCCCGTCTGCGCGAGCCAGATCTTGCGCTCGACGTGGTTGGCGGCCAGCGCGTCCCACCACTGCCCGAAGTTGATCGTCTTGACGTTGAGGTCGTTGACGCCGTGCGAAAGCAGCACGCTGGCGTGGACGTTGCGCGCCTGGGTGACGTAGTCCCGTGCGGCCCAGAGCGGCCCGTAGTCGCCGTTCGCGGTCGCGCCCGTGCTCAGGGCCTGGTTCTGCGCCGAGCAGTTCTGCCCGCTGTTGGCCGACTCGACGGTCTGCGCCAGCCCGGCCGGGTTCGAGCCGAACGACGCGCCGTCGGAGCGGTAGTAGTCGTACCAGGAGCTGATCGCCGAGATCGGCACGATCGTCTTCAGCCCGGCGACGCCGGTCGCGGCGACGCCGTTGGCGATCGTGCCGTCGTAGGACTTGCCGATCATGCCGACGTTCCCGGTGCTCCAGCCCGCCGTCACGGCGCTGCCGCCGGTCTTCGCGCTGTACCCGGTGACGCGGCCGTTCAGCCAGTCGACCACCTTGCGCGCCGAGTCGACGTCGGACGGGCCGCCGACGTCCGCGCAGCCGGCCGACCGGTTCGTCCCGGCCAGGTCGACGAGCACCGCCGCGTACCCGCGCGGCACGAAGTAGTTGTCGTAGAACAGCGGGAACTTCACCGGCTTCCCGGCGCTGTCGTAGCTCTTCAGCTCGCTCTCGTTGCCGCGCCCGCAGCACGAGTAGTACGGGCTGGCGTCCATGATCACCGGCACCTTGGTGCCCTGCGCCGCGGGCTCGGCCGGGCGCACGATGTCGGCGGCGACCCGGTCGGGCTTGCCGTCGCCGTCGCCGTCGCGGCCGATGTCGACCCAGACGGTCTCCCGGATCGCCTTCGTGTAGTCGTAGGTGGGTTCGCTCGCCCGGGGCGCCGCGGCCACGGCCGGGGCGAGCGCGCCGAACAGGACCACCGCGAGGATTCCGCACACCAGACCGGATCGCATGCGCGTCACGCTACGAGCCGGAGATCGTTCCCGCCACGGCGGAAAGTCGGGCGTAGCTTGGCGTCATGACGGAGTCCCTGCCCGCGGTCGGCCGCACGGCCGTCGGCGTCGCCGCGTTACGCGCCCTGGAAAGCCGCCGCCCGGACCGGCTGTTCGACGACCCGTACGCCACCGCGTTCTACGAGGCGGGCCGCTCGGTGCTGCCCGAGCCCGGCGACGGGACGCGGGACGGCCTCGGCCCGCTCTTCGCCGCCCAGGTGGCGATCCGCACGCGGTTCTACGACGACTACCTGCTCGACGCCGGGTGTGCCCAGGTGGTGCTGCTCGCGGCCGGGCTGGACGCACGCGCGTTCCGGCTGGCGTGGCCGCCGGGGGTCCGGCTCTTCGAGCTGGACCTGCCGGAAGTGCTGGCCTTCAAGGACCAGGTGCTGACCGGGCAGGGCGCGCAACCGTCGTGCGACCGGATCGTCGTCCCGGCGGACCTGCGCGAAGACTGGGCGAGCGCGCTGCGGGACGCCGGGTTCGACCCCGGCGTCCCGACCGCGTGGCTGGCCGAGGGCCTGCTCGTCTACCTGTCCGCCGAAGACGCCGGCAAGCTGCTCACCACGGTGAGCGAGCTGTCGGCGCCGGGCAGCCGGGTGTCGTTCGAGCACCGGCCCGCCGACACCGCGGACGGGCTGCTGGCCCGGGCGCGGGCGACCCCGACCGGCGAGCGCGTCACGCGCCTGTGGCTCGGCGGGCTGGGCGGCCGCGCGCCGGAGTGGCTGCGCGACCACGGCTGGCAGCCGACCACGCACACCCGCGCCGAGCTGGCCGAGGGCTACGGCCGCCCGGCCCGGGAAGACCAGACCGCCGGCGGGTTCGTCAGTGCCGTGCGCTGACAGCCGGATCCGAAAGCCGGGTCAGAGCTCGACGTTGCGGTAGAGCGCGCCGACCTCGCCCTTCGTCAGCCGCCGGATCGAGCCGACGCGCTGGTTGCCGAGCTGGACGTCGCCGATCGCGGTGCGGACCAGCTTGAGCACCGGGTGCCCGGCGTCCTTGAGCAGCCGCCGCACGATGTGCTTGCGGCCCTCGTGGATCACCAGCTCGACCAGGGACTTGCCGGAGTGCATGTCCTTGACGCGGAACTGGTCGACCTTCACCAGGCCGTCCGGCAGCTCCCAGCCGTTGCGCAGCTCCTTGCCGAGCCCGCGCGGCACCAGGCCGTCGACCTCGGCCAGGTAGGTCTTGAGCACCTGGTAGGACGGGTGCATCAGCCGGTGGCCGAGGTCACCGTCGTTGGTCAGCAGCAGCAGGCCCTCGGTGTTCTCGTCGAGCCGGCCGACGTGCACGACGCCGGGCGTCTCCTCGTACCGGCCCATCAGGTACTCGCCGACGCAGGGGCGGCCGCGGTCGTCCGACATCGTCGAGTGGACGCCCTTGGGCTTGTTCAGCGCCAGGTAGATCAGGTCGTCGCGGAGGTTCACGCGGGTGCCGTCGACGTGGATGACCGCTACGTCCGGGTCGACGCGACGGCCCTGCTCGGTGACGACCTCGCCGTTCACCTCGACCCGGCCGGCGGCGATCAGGTCCT
This sequence comes from Amycolatopsis sp. NBC_01307, assembly GCF_035975215.1. Lineage (NCBI taxonomy): Bacteria > Bacillati > Actinomycetota > Actinomycetes > Pseudonocardiales > Pseudonocardiaceae > Amycolatopsis > Amycolatopsis sp. NBC_01307. Next base: position 5,143,709 of record NZ_CP108403.1, read on the forward strand.
CCGCCGCGCGCCGGGAGGCGACCCCGGCTTGCGACAGCACCTTCTGCAGCCGGATGCCGTCGGGGTGTTCACTGGAAGTCATCGATGGTGTCCACTTCGGGTAGCAACGGAGCGATGGCCGGCAGGTCGTTCAGTGACGACAGCCCCAGTCGCTCCAGGAACAGCTCGGTCGTCACGTACAGCGTCCCGGTCGTCTCGGGGTCGGTCCCCATCTCGCCGATGAGGCCGCGCGCGAGCAACGTCCGGATGACACCGTCCACGTTCACGCCGCGCACCGCGGCGACCCTGGAACGGGTCACCGGTTGCCGGTACGCGATCACGGCGAGGCTCTCCAGCGCGGCCCGGGTCAGCTTCGACCGCTGGCCGTCCAGCAGGAGCTTCTCCACGAACGGGGCATAGACGTCTCTAGTGTAGAACCGCCACCCTTCGCCGACGCGCCGCAGGTCGATCCCGCTGGTCCGGTCGGTGAACTTCTGGGCCATGGTGCGCAGCGCGACGATGATCCGGGCCTTGGGTTCCTGCAGGGTGTCGGCCAGGGATTCCTCGCTCGCGGGCGAGTCGACGACCAGCAACAACGCCTCGAGCGCGGCCTCGAGAGCCTCGTCGGAGGTGATGTCGGGCAGCGAGTCGGCATCCCCGGCGGCGACGAGATCCGACGCGGGATCGTCGACGGCCGCGGGTTCAGCGGCGGCTTCCCCCGGCGCGACGGCTTCGGACGTGGCCTCCGCGACCGCGGGCTCGTCGGCAGCGGTCTCTTCAGCGGCGGCCGGCTCCACGAGCGGCTCCACCGGATCGCCGTCCTCGGTCACCGGCTCGCCGGACAGGGCCTCGTCCAGGGCCAGCTCCGCCGCGGCCTCGGCCGGTTCTTCACTCGCCGGCGGTTCCGGCGCCGCGACCTCGGCCGCCACGTCGTCGTCGCGGACCCGGTCGTTGTCTTCGGGGCTCACCCGTACTCCTCCTCGTCTCCGGCGGCGTCGGCAGCGAGATCCTGCTCGGCCGCCACGGAGGCTTCTTCCTGCGATCCGCCGGTCCAGCGCACGTGCAGCTCGGCCAGCGCCTCCGACTGCTCGAACTGCACCGTCGCCTCGCGGTAGAGCTCCAGCAGGGCCAGGAACCGCGCCACGATCTCGACCGTGTGCTCGCAGTCGTCGACCAGCTCACTGAACGTCGCCTGGCCGCGTTCGGCCAGCATCACCCGCAGCAGCGCCGCGTGCTCGCGCACCGACACGCGGCCCATGTGGATGTGGGCGATCGACACCGTCGGCGGCGGTTTCGGCTTGAACACCGTGACGGCGATGTCGGCGAACTTCGCCGGCGTCACGCCCAGCATCACCTCGGGCAGCAGCCCGACGAACCGCTCCTCCAGCGCCACCGACCGCGGGTACCGCCGCAGCGCACCCTGTTCCAGCTCGCCGAACAGCGCCGCCACCTGCTTGTACGCGCGGTACTGCAGGATCCGGGCGAACAGCAGGTCCCGGGCCTCGAGCAGGGCGAGGTCGTCCTCGTTCTCCACCTCGGCCGACGGCAGCAGCCGCGCGGCCTTGAGGTCGAGCAGGGTCGCCGCGATGACCAGGAACTCGGTCGTCTCGTCGAGGTTCCAGTCGGTGCCCAGCGCCCGGGTGTAGGCGATGAAGTCGTCGGTGACCCGGTGCAGCGCCACCTCGGTGACGTCGAGCTGGTGCTGCGAGATCAGCTGCAGCAGCAGGTCGAACGGCCCCTCGAAGTTGGCCAGCCGCACCTTGAACTTCGACGTGCTCAGTTCCTCGTTGGCCTGGCCTTCGGGGACCATGCCGCCGTGCACCGTCTGGTGCTCGTGCGGTTGCTCGTCCGGGGCCGGGTCGTCGGGGGTCGGTTCCTCAGGGGCCTCTCCGACCGGCTCCGGCGGCGTTTCGGCCGATGCCGGGGTGTCCATCAGCCCTCGGTTTCGCCGCCGTCTGAGCCGACCACCCGCAACCGCTGCACCAGCACCGAGTCCTCGCCGTTCGCGTCGAAGTCGGCCAGCAGCACCGCGACGGCCTCGCGGACCAGCCGGCCGCGGTCGACGACCAGCTCGTGCTTGGCCCGCAGCGTCAGCCGGGCCTGCTCCATCGCGACCAGCTCGTCACCGGAGACGTAGACGGTGATCTTCGCGTCGTGCTTGGTCCGGCCGGAGCCGTGCGGGGCGTCGCCGCTGCGGGCGAGCTGCTCCGTGCGGCCGTGGCCCGCCTTGCCGTTGCCGTTCTCGACGGGTTCGGCGGGCGCGGGCGACGTCTGGGGCGGCAGGTCGAGAGCGGGGCTGGAGGTGATGCGGAAGAGTTCCGACGCTCCGGGCAGGGAAGCGCGCCTGCTCACCGACCGATCACCTCGCGAGCCAGCTGGCGGTACGCCGCCGCGCCGGCCGACTTGGGGGCCCAGGTCGTGATCGGCTCACCCGCGACCGTCGTCTCGGGGAACCGCACCGTGCGGTTGATGACCGTGTCGAACACGATCTCGCCGAATGCCTCCACCACGCGAGCCATGACCTCCTTCGAGTGCAGGGTTCTCGGGTCGTACATGGTGGCGAGAATCCCGACTATGTCCAGTTTGGGGTTGAGGCGTTCCTGCACCTTCTCGATCGTGTCGATCAGGAGCGCTACACCTCGCAGACTGAAGAACTCGCACTCCAACGGGATGATCACGCCGTCCGCGGCGGTCAGCGCGTTCACCGTGAGCAGGCCGAGCGAGGGCTGGCAGTCGACAAGAACATAGTCGTAGTCGTTCATGACCGGACGAAGGACCCGTAACAACGTGTGTTCGCGCCCTACCTCAGCGACGAGCTGGACCTCCGCCGCGGAGAGGTCGATGTTGCTCGGCAGCAGGTCAACGCCGTCGACGCGGGTTTTCAGCAGCACGTCGGTGGCGCTGACGGCCCGCTCCATGATGGCGTTGTAGACCGTGTGGTCCAGTTCGTGCGGCTGGATGCCGAGACCGACGGCGAGCGCGCCCTGCGGGTCGAAGTCGACGAGCAGCACCTTGCGGCCGTACTCGGCGAGCGCGGCACCCAGGTTGATGGTCGACGTCGTCTTGCCGACGCCGCCCTTCTGGTTGCACATCGCCATGATCTTCGCCGGGCCGTGGCGCTCCAGCGGCGGCGGCTCGGGGATCTCGCGGATCGGGCGGCCGGTCGGCCCGATGCCCTCGAGCTTCACCTTCCGCCCGTTGCGCTCTCTCGACTCGTCACCGTCGTGGTGGGCGGGGGTGGCGATGGTGACGTGCTGGAGGTTCGCCGCGGCCGACCCGGCGGACGCGGCCGGTACGGCCGGCTGGTTCGGTGTCGACATGGCGAGAAGGCTCCTTGTCCGTGGCGTCCGGGGCAGCCTATGCGCGGACTCGGAGCCCCGGCAAAGCAACGCGCCGGACCCGAGGGGGCAATGTCAGTCGGCCGTCGGTCCAGGTTAGGAGGGCTGTGGCGCCGCCGTTGGGCCGGCTAGCCCAACGCCCGGGGGTGCGCCGTCGCGTAGACCTCGCGCAGCGTGTTGACCGTGACCAGCGTGTACACCTGCGTCGTGGTCACCGACGCGTGGCCGAGCAGTTCCTGCACGACGCGGACGTCCGCGCCGCCTTCGAGCAGATGCGTGGCGAAGGAGTGGCGCAGCGTGTGCGGCGAGACGGCGGCGGCGATCCCGGCGCGCTCGGCGGTGTCCTTGAGGACCTGCCACGCGCTCTGCCGCGAAAGCCTGCTGCCGCGGACGTTGAGGAACATCGCCGCGGTGCCGCGGCCGTGCGCGGCGAGCACGGGCCGCGCGCGGACGGTGTAGGCGTGCAGCGCGGCGATCGCGGGCCGGCCGACCGGCACCAGCCGCTGCTTGCCGCCCTTGCCGTCGAGCAGGACGGTGCGTTCGTCGTCGTCGACGTCGTCCAGGTCGAGCCCGACGGCCTCGGAGATCCGGGCGCCGGTCGAGTAGAGCAGCTCCAGCAGCGCCCGGTCGCGCAGCGCGCGTTCGCCGTCCGGCGCCGGGGTCTCCAGCAGCCGCAGCACGTCGTCGACCGGCAGGGCCTTGGGCAGCCGTTTCGCCGGGGTCGGCGGCCGGACCTCGCGGGCCGGGTTGTGCTCGGTGACGCCCTCGGCGTGCGCGAACTTGTGCAGGCCCCGCACGGCGACCAGCGCCCGGGCGGCCGACGACGCGGCCAGCGGCTGGTGCTCGGCGTCGCCCTCGCGCAACGCGGCGCCGAACGAGGTGACGTGGGCGGCCGTGATGTCGGCGATCTCCGCGACGCCGGAGCCGTCGAGGTGCGCGGCGTAGCGGCGCAGGTCACGGGCGTAGCTGTCGAGGGTGTTGCGCGCGGTCCCGCGTTCGACGACCAGGTGGTCGAGGTAGGCGGCGATCACGTCGGCCGTGCGGTGCGGGCTGGAGGCCACGCCGGTCACCTTAGGCCGTGCGGGCACCGTGACCCGGGAGAAACCCCGTTCTCAGCTTCGCGCGGTTACCTTGGATTTCATGGAGTCCGACGAGCTCCGCATCGGCACGGCCGAGCGGGAAGAGGCGGCGAGACTGCTCGCCGACCACTTCGGCATGGGCCGCATCACCCCCGACGAGTACGAGGCGCGGGTGACCGACGCCTACGCCGCCGTGACCCTGGGCGCGTTGCGGCCGCTGTTCCGCGACCTGCCGCAGCCGCACCCGGGGTTCCTCGCGCCGCCGCAGGTGCCGATGTACACGCAGCCGACGATGCAGCTGCCGATGTACGGGCCGCCCCCGATGCCATCCTCCATGCCCGTCCCGATGCCGTATGCGCCGCCGATGCCGATGCCGACGTCCTACCGGTCCAAGACCGTGGCCGGGGTGCTCCAGATCGTGCTGCCGTTCGGCGTCGGCCGGTTCTACACCGGGCAGACCGGGCTGGGCCTGCTCCAGCTCCTCGTGGTGCTGCTGACCGGGATCGGCGTGCTCTGGCCGATCGTCGACGGCGTCATGCTGCTGGCCAACGGCGGCCTGGACGCCGAAGGCCGGCCGCTGCGCCCCTGAGGCCGGGGCGCAGCGGACAGCTCAGGCTTCGCGGCGCTTGGCGAACGCCGTCGGGCGGTCGCGCCACGGCGCGTCGGCCGGGCGCGGTTGCGCACCGCCGGTGACCACCGCCTGCGCGGCCAGCACCCCCGACACCGTGGCGCCGTTCACCAGCTCGCCCGCCAGGGCCATCCGGACCGCCTCGGCCAGCGGGAACTTGCGGACGACCAGGTCGGCCTCCTCGTCCCCGAGCACGTCACGCTCCACATCGGACAGTCCGCGGGCCAGGAAGATCCGCACCACCTCGTCGGTGAAGCCGGGTGACGCCGCGACGTCGACCAGGGTCGCCCAGTCGGCGGCGGCCAGCCCGACCTCCTCGACGAGCTCCCGCTTGGCCGTGCCGACCGGGTCCTCGCCGAGGTGGTCGATCAGGCCGGCGGGCAGCTCCCACAGCCGGTGCCCCATCGGGTGCCGGTACTGGTGCACGAACGTGACCTGCTGGTCTTCGTCCAGCGCGACGATCGCGACCGCGCCCAGGTGCTCGATGACCTCGCGGGCCGCGGTGTTGCCACCCGGCATCACCACCTGGTCGATCCGCAGGCCGACGACGCGTCCGATGTGGACGTCGCGGCTGGCGGCGACGGTGAACTCGTGCTCTCCCGGCGCGGTCACCGGGCGGCCACGGGGGCTTCGGGCAGCTCGACCGGCAGCCGCTCGGCGACCTTGCGGTCCACCACGGCCTTGACGAACGCGCTGAACAGCGGGTGCGGCCGGGTCGGGCGGCTCTTCAGCTCGGGGTGCGCCTGGGTGCCGACGAAGAACGGGTGCTTGTCGGCGGGCAGCTCGACGAACTCGACCAGGCGGTCGTCCGGCGACGTGCCGGAGAACACCAGGCCGGCGTCGGTGAGCTGCTTGCGGTAGGCGTTGTTCACCTCGTAGCGGTGCCGGTGGCGCTCGGACACCTCGGTGGTGCCGTACGCCTTCGCGACCTGCGAGCCCGGCTTGAGCTTCGCCGGGTACGCGCCGAGCCGCATGGTGCCGCCCATGTCGCGTTCGCCCGCGACGACGTCGCGCTGGTCGGCCATCGTCGAGATCACCGGGTGCTCGGTGTTCTCGTCGAACTCCGACGACCCGGCGTCGGTGATGCCGGCCAGGTGCCGGGCGCCCTCGATGACCATGCACTGCAGGCCGAGGCACAGGCCGAGCAGCGGCACGCCGCGGGTGCGGGCGTACTCGATCGCGCCGACCTTGCCCTCGATGCCGCGGATGCCGAACCCGCCCGGGATCAGCACACCGTCCACATCGGACAGCACGGACGCCGCACCGGACGCGGTCTGCGCGTCGTCGGAGGCGACCCAGACGATCTCGACCTTGGCCCGGTGCGCGAACCCGCCCGCGCGCAGCGCCTCGGTGACCGAGAGGTAGGCGTCGGGCAGGTCGATGTACTTGCCGACGACCGCGATCTTCACCGTCTCGCTCGGGTTGTGCACCCGGTCGAGCAGGTCGCCCCACACCGTCCAGTCGACGTCGCGGAACGGCAGCCCAAGGCGGCGCACCACGTAGGCGTCGAGCGCCTCGCGGTGCAGCACCTTCGGGATGTCGTAGATCGACCGCGCGTCCGGGCAGGCGACGACGGCCTCGTTGTCGACGTCGCACATCAGGCCGATCTTGCGCTTGAGGTCCTCGGGGATCTCCCGGTCGGCCCGGCAGACCAGCGCGTCGGGCTGGATGCCGATGTTGCGCAGCGCGGCGACCGAGTGCTGGGTCGGCTTCGTCTTGAGCTCGCCCGACGGCGCCAGGTACGGCACCAGCGAGACGTGCAGGAAGAAGCACTGGTCGCGGCCGACGTCGTGGCGGACCTGGCGGCACGCCTCCAGGAACGGCAGCGACTCGATGTCGCCGACCGTGCCGCCGACCTCGGTGATGACGACGTCCGGGGCGTTCCCGGCCTCGTCGGGCTCGGCGGCCGCGGTGATCCGGGACTTGATCTCGTCGGTGATGTGCGGAATGACCTGCACCGTGTCGCCGAGGTACTCGCCGCGGCGTTCCTTGGCGATCACCTCGGAGTAGACCTGGCCGGTCGTGACGTTGGCCTTGCCGTCGAGGGAGCGGTCGAGGAAGCGCTCGTAGTGCCCGATGTCGAGGTCGGTCTCGGCGCCGTCGTCGGTGACGAACACCTCACCGTGCTGGAACGGGTTCATCGTCCCGGGGTCGACGTTGAGGTACGGATCGAGCTTCTGCATCGTGACGCGAAGCCCGCGCGCGGTAAGGAGTTGCCCCAGGCTCGAGGCCGTGAGTCCCTTACCCAGAGAGGAGGCGACGCCTCCGGTGACAAATACGTACTTGGTAGCCCGCGACTGAAGTCCCACGGGCCGCCAGCATATCCGAAGGCCGCGGATCCGCATGCTGCGACATGCCCGAACGGCGTTTTGTGCCCCTGACCACGCGTCAGGCGGCGACCTTCGCCAAGCGCAGCCGGGGGCGGCCGGTGAGCGCGCGGCTGCCCGGCAGCCGGCGCAGCACCTCGACGATGACGATCGTCAGCGCGATCGTGGCGACGTAGATGACCGCGCTGAGCCACGGCGCGCCGAAGCGCTCCGCCACGTGCGGGATGACCGGGCCGAGCAGGGCCAGCGCGAGCGGGTGGACCAGGAAGATGCTGAACGACCGGTTCGCCGCCCAGGAGACCAGCCGGGCGCCCCTGCCGCCCTCCCGGCGGCGCGCGGCCCACCACGTGGTGAACGCGTAGATCGCCGCGATGACCGTGAGGAACCACGGGATCAGGTACGGCTGGAACGGGTCGCTGGCCACCTGCGGGAACGTTCCACTGTGGACGGTCCGGAGGTAGTACCACTCGGTGCCGGCCAGCACCGCCACCAGCGCGCCGCCGAGCAGCAGCCGGTGCCGGCCGACCCAGGCGTGCACCGTCTCGAAGTGCATCGCGATCACGGCGCCGAAGAGTGTGTAGAACTGGTACGGCAGGATCGTGGCGTACAGGTGCGTGATCGTCTCGTAGCTCACGCCCAGCGGCTGGTAGGTCATGAACGCGACCACGCCGACCTGCACCAGCCCGCTGCCCAGCAGCAGCCACCGGTGCTTGCCCGCGGTGGCCCGCAGGAGCTTCATCAGGAACGGGAACAGCAGGTAGACCTGCATCGTCACGAGCAGGAAGTACAGGTGGTACCAGGCGCCGCCGGTGACGAGGTCGGTCAGCAGCAGCCGCATCGACGCCTCGAGCGAGCCGGGCTGCTGCCCGCCGGTGACCAGCGAATACGCCCAGAAGAACATGGTCCACGCGAGGTAGGGCGTCGCGACCAGCGGCAGCCGGCGGCGCCAGAAGTCACCCGCCGTCAGCTCGCGGCCGCGGTTCTGGAACACCAGCACGAACCCGGTCAGCGCGAAGAACGCCTCACGCGTGAAGTGCAGCGGGGTCTCGACGGCGTTCGCCCCGACGTCCTGCGCGAAGTTCGTCGCGCCGACCACGTGGATCAGGATCACGCAGGCGAAGGTGATCAACCGGAACAGGTCGATCTGATGGAGGTAGGGCGCTTTGCCGCCCGGTCTCGTGCCGCGGGCGGGGGCCTCGAGCGTGGCCTGGGCGGTCGTCATCGTGCCACCTTCACGGCACCAGATTCGGCGTTGATCACGGTGTCAGGTTTGCCGCCCATTCTGTGAATTTCCCATGTACCCACTGGGAGCCGCCTGTTGGACCAGCTACCGCGCGCTGTCGGATATGCCACTGCGGCTCAGGGAGCGGGGAGCCGACGATCATGTTAATGGGTGAGCTATCCGGCACTTTGAGTGACCTCCGGAGTCACCCGGCCGGCCGCTCACCCGGCTCGTCGTCCCCGAAAAGGGACCTCAGCGTCACTTTCCGGTTGACGCGCACGTGCTCGGCCGCTTCGGCGTGCGCGCGGTCCGCGTCGCCCGAGGCGATGGCGTCGTGGAGGCGCCGGTGCTCGTCGAGCAGGTCGGCCCAGTGCTCGTTCTGGCTCGTGAGCCAGCGCAGCCGGCCCTCCAGGGGCTGCAGCATCGTGGTCAGCAGCGCGTTGCCCGCGATGGCGACGATCTCGTCGTGGAAGCGCGAGTTGAGGACGGTGATCCGGGCCGCGTCACCGCGGGCCGTCGCGCGGGCGGCGTCGGCCAGGACGCGCTCGAGCCGCTTCAGCTCGGCCGCGCCCGCCCGGGACGCGGCGAGCCCGGCGGCGAGGCCCTCCAGGGCCTCCCGGACGTCGAACAGCTCCTCGACGTCGACCCGGGCCAGCTGCCGGACGACGACCCGGCGCGGTGACTGGACGACGAGGAACCCCTCGGCCTCCAGGCTGCGGATGGCCTCCCGGACCGGCACCCGGGACACGCCCAGGTCCTCGGCCAGCTCGCGCTCGACCAGCCGGTCGCCCGGGCGCAGCCGCCCGGTGAGGATCCGCTCCCGCAGCTCCTCGCGCACCCGCTGCCGGGTGGCCGCGAGGGGCTGCCGTTCACTCGCCGACGTCACCGGGCTCCCCTCGCTCAACCGTCTCGTTCAACACCGCCGTAACCGGACGTAACACGAGTTTATCGACGGGAGGGTTGACTGCCGAAGACCCCAGGGTGATATTTGGGATACCAATTTTTGGTATCCCAAATCTCCGTCCCCGCACGTCGACCGGAGGCAAGCATGACGGCCGCCCCGCTCACCGAATCCGGACAAGAGACGCCCGCCCCGCCGGACCCCCGGCTCTGGAACGAAGACCTCGCCCCCGCCCAAGAGCGCCGGTGGAAGGTCTACGACATCTTCGCGCTGTGGATGTCCGACGTGCACAACCTGGGCAACTACACCTTCGCGGCCGGGCTGTTCGTGCTCGGCCTGTCGGCCTGGCAGGTGTTCACCGCCCTGCTGTTCGGGTTCGTGATCATCTACGTCGGGATGAACCTGATGGGCCGGATCGGCCAGCGCACCGGCGTGCCGTTCCCGGTCGTCGCGCGGCTGAGCTTCGGCACGTTCGGGGCCAACCTGCCCGCGCTGATCCGCGCGATCATCGCGATCTTCTGGTACGGCATCCAGACCTACCTCGCCAGCGTGGCCATCACGCTGCTCGTGCTCGCCATCGACCCGGGCCTGAAACCGTTGACCGAACACGGTTTCCTCGGCCTGCACGCGCTCGGCTGGATCTGTTTCGTCGCGCTCTGGGCGGCCCAGGCGCTGATCCTGACCCGCGGCATGGAGTCGATCCGCAAGTTCCAGGACTGGTGCGGCCCGGCGATCTGGGTCGTGATGATCGCGCTGGCCGTGTGGATCCTCGCCGCCGCCCACTGGAACATCTCGTTCACCAGCAGCCCGAAGCAGCTGTCCACCGGCGAGCAGATCCGGCAGTGGTTCGGCGCGGCCGGGCTGATCCTGGCCACCTACGGCACGCTGATGCTCAACTTCTGCGACTTCTCCCGCAACGCGCCGGACCAGAAGACCGTACGGCGCGGCAACTTCTGGGGCCTGCCGATCAACTCGACGGCGTTCGCGCTGCTGTCGGTCGTCGTCACCGCGGGCAGCATGCAGGTGTTCGGCGAGGCCATCACCGACCCGGCCGAGCTGCTGTCCAAGGTGCACAACACGCCGGTGCTGATCATCGGCGCGCTGACCTTCGCGATCGCCACCATGGGCGTCAACATCGTCGCGAACTTCGTCTCCCCCGCCTACGACCTGGCCAACATCTGGCCGAAGCGGATCACGTTCACCATCGGCGGGATGATCAGCGCGGTCGCCGCGCTGTGCGTGCTGCCGTGGAAGCTGTACTCCTCGCCCGCGGTGGTCAACTACTTCCTCGGCGGGCTCGGCGCGTTCCTCGGGCCGCTGTTCGGGATCATGATCGTCGACTACTACCTGATCCGCCGCGGCAAGGTCGACGTCGCGCAGCTGTTCGTCGACGGCGGCATCTACCCGCGGGTGAACCCGCGTGCCCTGGTGGCGTTCTTCCCGACCGCCGCGCTGGCCGCGGTGATCGCGCTGGTGCCGTACTTCGCCCCGGCCGCACCGTACTCGTGGTTCATCGGCACGGCGTCGTCCGCGCTGCTGTACTTCGCGGTTTCGCGGAATCAGCGATGAGGATCGTCGTCACCAACTGCAACACCACCGAGGCGATGACGAAGGAGATCGGTGCCGGTGCCCGCGCCGCGGCGAGCCCGGGCACCGAGATCCTCGCCAGGACACCGAAGTGGGGCCCGGAGTCGGCCGAGGGGTGGCTGGACAGCTTCCTCTCGGCGGCGGCCGTGCTCGATCTGCTGCGGGGCCTGGAAGAACCGTTCGACGCGGTCGTGCTCGCCGGGTTCGGCGAGCACGGCCGCGAGGGCGCCCGCGAGCTGCTGGACGTCCCGGTCGTCGACATCACCGAAGCCGCCGCGCACCTGGCCTGCCTGCTGGGCCGCCGCTACGGCGTCGTGACCACTTTGGACCGGACGTGCGGGCTGATCGAGGACAGCCTGCACTCCGCCGGCGTCGCCCAGAACTGCGTGACGGTCACCGGCGCCGGCCTCGGCGTGCTGGAGCTGACGGACGAACGCCGCACGGAGTCGGCATTGCTGACCGCCGGGCGCCGGGCGCGCGACGCCGGGGCGGAGGTCCTGGTGCTCGGCTGCGCCGGGATGACCGGGCTGGACCGGCGGATCGCGACGATGCTGGACATCCCGGTCATCGACGGCGTCGCCGCCGCCGTCCGGCTCGCCGAGTCGCTCGTCGCGCTGGGCCTCAAGACGAGCCGGGCCGGGTCCTACGCCCGGCCGCTGGACAAGAAGCGCACCTGGCCGGCCGTTTGACAGCCGCCGCACCGGGGAGCCAGAATCGCCGTCGCCACTGCCGTACCGCCGCCCGGTGACGAGTGGGGATCCTGGCGTCCCCGAAAGGGCGGTCCAAGGTGCGAAGGCAGCTACACGTTCTCGGGGCGACGGTGCTGGCCGCGTGCCTGGCCCTGGTCCCGCTCAGCGGGACGGCGACGGCCGGGCAGGCGCCGCGCACCGTCGTCACCGACGGCAAGAAGCTCGCGGACATCCAGTCGGCGCTGAAGCACGGCCACGCCACGCGGGCGCAGCGCGACGCGCTGAAGGTGGTGCTGGGCAAGGCGAACACGGCGTTGAGCGCCGGCCCGTGGTCGGTCGTGGACAAGCCGGCCGCGCCGCCGAGCGGCGACAAGCACGACTACCTGAGCCAGGCGCCCTACTGGTGGGCGAGTGAGAAGACGCCGGAGAACCCGCAGGGTTGCCCCTACGTCAACAAGGACGGCCAGCGCAACCCGGAGGCCGACGCGATCACCGACCACACCTACCGGATGGTGGCGTGGGACGCGATGTACTACCTCTCGCTCGCCTGGTACTACACCGGCGACGCGAAGTACGCGAAGCGGGCGGCGCTGGACATCCGGACGTGGTTCCTCGACCCGGCCACCAAGATGAACCCGAACATGACGTACTCGCAGATCATCCCGTGCAAGAACACGATCAGCGGGACCGGGATCATCGACTCGACGCAGTCGTTCAGCCAGGTCCTCGACGTGTTCGCGCTGCTCGATACCGGCGCGCCGGGCTGGACCGGCCAGGACCGCTCCGGCGTCAAGGCGTGGCTCGCGCAGTACCTGAACTGGATGCAGACCAGTCCGCAAGCGAAGCTGGAACTGGCCGCCACGAACAACCACGGCACGTTCCTCGACATGCAGAACGCGACGATCGCCGCGTACCTGGGCCGGCGGGACACGGCGAAGAAGATCGTGCTGGACGCGGAGAAGAACCGGTTCCCGGTCCAGTTCGCGGCCGACGGCAGCCAGCCGCTCGAGCTGTCGCGGACGATGTCGTGGCACTACGTCAACTTCAACCTCACGGCGTGGGGCCGGATGGCCGAGCTCGGCAAGAACCTCGGCGTCGACGTCTGGAAGTACACCGCGCCCAACGGCGCGACCCTGCGCAAGGTCGTCGACCAGCTGATCCCCGGCGCGCTGCAGGGCGCGGCGGGCTGGCCGCACCAGCAGATCGGCGTGTTCGACCAGTCGATCGCGGCGGACATCTTCCACGCCGCGGCCGAGGAAGCGCACGACGGCCAGGCGGCCGCGGCGCTGAAGAAGATGCCGCTGCCCGCCGGCGGTGACACGTGGTCCGTGCGCGTGTCGTGCTTCCCGCTCGACCCGCCACTCAAGTAACCCCTACCAACGCTGGGAAATCCGGACACCAGACCCCATAGCGCACGGCTGCCGAGATTGGTCTAGTCCAAAGTATTGACACTCGGTGTGCGCACGCGCACATTCATGAACGGGCCGGCACCTGTTCGTGAAGAACCATCGCGTACCGCCCCCTCTCGCGCCGACGCGGCCCGGGAGGGGGCCGTCCGCCTGCGCGAGGAGACAGCATGCAGAGGGTTTCCCGAAGATTGGCGATGTTCGCCGCCGCCGCGGCCGCCCTGGTCGTGGGCGCGCTCACGGTCGCCGGCCCGGCCGCGCCCCCCGCGGCCGCCGCCACTTCCGGCGGGGTCCGGATCGCCTACTTCGACCAGTGGAGCATCTACCAGAACGCCTACTACCTGAAGAACGTCGACGCGATCGCCGGCAACCTCGACTACCTGCTCTACGACTTCGAGAACATCGACCCCACGAACCACACCTGCTTCGAGGCGTCGAAGGCGACCACGCCCGACCCGGGCGGCGAGACCGACCCGAACGCCGGTGACGGCGGCGAGGACCAGTTCGCCGACTACCAGAAGTCCTTCGGCTCCGACATCAGCGTCGACGGCACCGCCGACACCTTCAACCAGCCGATCGTCGGCAACTTCCACCAGCTGCAGGAGCTCAAGGCCCGGCACCCGAACCTCAAGGTGCTGCTGTCGATCGGCGGCTGGACGTACTCGAAGTACTTCTCCGACGCCGCCGCGACCGACGCGTCGCGCAAGAAGTTCGTCAGCTCGTGCCTGGACATGTTCATCAAGGGCAACATCCCGGCCTCCGGCGGTTACGGCGGCCCGGGCACCGCGGCGGGCATCTTCGACGGCGTGGACATCGACTGGGAGTACCCGGGTTCCCCGACCGGGCACGTCGGCAACCACTACAGCGCCGCCGACACCGCGAACTACACCGCGCTGATGGCGGAGTTCCGCACCGAGCTGGACGCCTTGGGCGGCAAGCACTACGCGCTCTCGGCCGCGCTGCCGGGCGGACAGGACAAGATCGCGAAGATCCAGACCGACAAGATCGGGCAGTACCTGGACTTCGGCAACGCGATGACCTACGACATGCACGGCGCGTGGGACGCCACCGGGCCGACGAACTTCCAGGACCCGCTGTACTCCTCGCCGGGCGACCCGTCGGGCACCATCCCGCCGGGCACGGAGAAGTACACGACCGACTCGGTGATCAAGGACTACCTGCACGGCAACAGCGCGTACGGCATCGCGGGCGGGTTCCCCGCGAGCAAGCTGACGCTGGGCATCCCGTTCTACTACCGCGGCTGGACCGGCGTGCCGGCCGGCTCGAACCACGGTTTGTACCAGTCGGCGTCGGGGCCGTCGGCGGGACACACGCTGAGCGGCAACGTGCCGGGTGTGGCGATGTACAAGGAACTCACGGGCATCGTCGACAACCCGGCCGACACCTTCTGGGACCCGGTCACGCAGTCGGCCTGGTTCTACGACGGCACGAACTTCTTCGGCGGCTCGTCCGCGCAGTCGATCAAGGCCCGCACCGACTACATCCACTGCACCGGCCTCGGCGGCGCGATGATGTTCTCGCTCTACGACCTGGACCCGGGTTCGACGCTCTTCCACGCCGTGGTCAACGGCCTGGCCGCGTCGACGCCGAACTGCTCGACGCCGCCGCCGACCACCACGCCGACGACCCCGACCACACCCACCACCCCGACGACCCCCACCACCCCGACCACGCCCACGACACCCACCACTCCGCCGACGACCACGCCCACCACGCCGCCGTCGGTCCCCGCGTGGGCGCCGAACACGGCATACGCCACGGGCGCGAAGGTGACCTACAACGGCGTCACGTACACGTGCCGCCAGGCCCACACCTCGCTGGTGGGCTGGGAACCGCCGAACGTCCCGGCACTCTGGCTGGCCAGCTGAGCAGTCTGCCGCGGCTTGTCGTGAGTGGTAATGAGGGTTCTAACCCTCATTACCACTCACGACGTCAGTTGCCGGCCTGGCTGGTGACGCCCGGTGCGGGAGCCTGGGCGTTGCCCGCGATGCCGTAGCGGCCGGCCGCGCCGTCGAGCTGTTCCTTCAACGCCAGCACGGTGCTCACCCGGCCGGCGGAGGTGTCCACGTTGTCCACAGTGGACAGGATCGACGTCGCCGAGGTGTCCGCGCGGACGACGCCGAGCGCGCCGGTGCCTTCGGCCGAACCGGCGTCCCCCGCGAGCACGGTGCCCGCGCCGGTGCGGTCGAGCTGGGTGGTGAACCGCGCGATCGTGGCCGCCCGGTCGCCTGCCCCGTCGCCGGTCGCCTGCGCGCCGGTGAGCACCACGGCCAGCTGCGCCGGCTTGACGTCCTGGCCGGCCTTGACGAACCCGCCGTCGGTGAGCCCGCCCAGGGCGGCGGCCAGCTCCTCACCCGAGGACTGCGGCTTGGCGGACGCCTTGTCCAGCAACAACACCGAGCCGAGCAGCGCGCCGGCGAGCGTGCCGGAGTCACCCGCGGTCGGGAACTTCGACCCGGCCGGCTGCAGCCGCGTGACGACGTCGCGGAGCTGGTCGGCCTTCTCGGGATCGGCGAACGCGGCCGTCAGCTGCACCTCGCCGGTCACGGTCGCGCCGGACTGGCCGATCAGCTGCTTGAGCGCGTCCCGGTCGGCCGGGCGCGCGTCCTCGGTGGTCACGAGGACCACCGTGCGCTTGTCCAGCACCCCGGCGACGACCTTCGGCCCCATGGCGCCGGCGAACGCGTCCGCGTCGGCGAGCCGGGCGGTGAGTGCGTTGCGCTGGGCTTCGAGGTCGGAGACCTGGCTGCCCAGGTCCTTCTTCTCTCCCGCCAGCCCCGAAAGCAGCGAGCCGTTCAGCGCCGTCGAGCCGAGCACGACGCCGACGGCGAGGGCCAGGAAGCAGGCGGCGATGGAAACTACGTGGTAGCGAAGCGAAATCACGTGAACAATCCCTTGACCCAGGCAGCGAGCGAATTCCAGGTGTGCCGGAGCCAGTCCAGGTAGACCGAGCCCACGTCGGACACCAGCAGGGCCGCGGCGACGACCACGACCGCGGCGAGCACGAGCAGGACGACCGCGCCGATCGAGACCCGGCTGCGGTGCAGCGTCGCCACCGCTTTCCCGTCGACGAGCTTCGTGCCGAGCTTCAGGCGCGTGAGGAACGTCGACGGGTTGGAGCCGGACCGGCCGTGGTCGAGGAACTCGCGCAGGGTGGCCTGGAAACCGACCGTGACCACGAGGGTCGCGCCGTGCGCGTCGGCCAGCAGCAGCGCGAGGTCCTCGGCGTTGCCGGACGCGGGGAACGTCACCGCGCCGATGCCGAGGTCCTGGATCCGCTCGACGCCGGGGGCGTGCCCGTCCGGCTGCGCGGGCACCACGACCTCGCCGCCGCTGCGCAGCGTCGCGGTGCCGATCCCGGTCGGGTCGCCGACCATGACGTCCGGCAGGTGGCCCTGCGCCCGCAGGGTGTCGGCGCCGGCGTCGACGCCGATCAGCACCGGCCGGTGCTCGGCGATGTACTTCTTGAGCTTCTTGAGGTCCTCGGCGTGCCCGTTGCCGCCCGCGACGACCAGCACGTGCCGGTCCCGCAGCTGCACCTTCAGCTCCGGCACGCCGACGCCGTCGAGGATCAGGGTGCGCTCGCGGCGCAGGAACTCGATGGTGTTGGCCGAGAACGCCTCCAGCTGCGTCGACATCCCGGCCTTGGCCTCGATCATCTGGTCCGCGACGCTGTCGGCGGTCTGCTCGATGCCGGAGGCGACCTGGCGCTCGCCGACGTACACGACGCCGTCGAGCAGCCGCAGCTTCGTGCCGTCCTTGATCGAGCGCAGCAGCTCGCCGCCGACCGAGTCGACCAGCGGGACGCCGGCGGCGATGAGGATCTCGGGGCCCAGGTTGGGGAACCGGCCGGAGATCGAGGGCGACGCGTTGACCACGCCGGCGACCTCGGCGTCGACGAGCGCGTCGGCCGTCGCGCGGTCGAGGTCCAGCTGGTCGAGCACGACGATGTCACCCGGACTGATCCGGCGCAGCAGCTCCCGGGTGCGGCGGTCGACCCTGGCGACCCCGGTGATGCCCGGCAGGGGTTCGGAGTTCCGCGTGAGCAGCCCGGTGAGCTTCATGTGGCCGATGGTGACAAATTTGCTCGTGGGACTGCGCACGCCACGCCGTAGCAGAGGTGACTCGTTGTGGTGAGCCACGCCGCGCCCAAGTTCTCGATCAGGCGTCGGACTCCTCCGAAAGAGACCCGAAATCGAGGTTCACCCAGGGGCTGCCCGGGTCCTGAAGGAGCTGGTGGTGGACCCGCACGGCGGCGGGGTACCACTCGCCGAACTCGTCGTCCCGGCTGTGCAGCACCCGGCCCATGAGATAGCCCGCCGACAGGTCGGCCCATGACTGGTGGTAGTGACGCGCGAGCGAGCCGGCCTCCAGGACCATCAGCTCGGCGGTGAGCGCGTCGCAGTACCCGGCGGCCAGCCCCCAGCGCGCGATGTTGACCGCGCGCCCGACGTCCCAGGACAACGCCGTCGTGACGAAACCCCCGGCGTCGAGCAGGCCGTCGGCGCGGAAGCGCTGCTCGTAGCGCGACACCCGGCGCACGGTGTCGCGCAGCTCGTCGGCCTGGTCCTCGGCGTCGTTCTCCGCGCACCACCGGCCCACCAGCTGCGCCCAGGTCAGCGGGTCGAACTCGCCGTCGCGCAGCCCGGACTCGGCGGCGAACCGCAGGCGCAGCATCAGCACCAGGTTGCCGGGCGTGAGCGCGTAGCCGTCGCCGATGAGGTCGCCGATCGTGGCGCGCCAGGCCGGCGGGTCGGCCACGCCCCACCAGTCGCGCAGGCCGCGGACCTCGGCCACGTAGTCGTGGTAGCGCGCGTCGAGCAGGTTCCACGGCGCCGCGTTCAGCACGGCCAGGTGCGCCCCGCAGGCGAGCGCGTGCGCGATCGGCCCTTCGAGGTGCCCGTACGGCGCGGTGATCAGCCGTTCGACCTGCTCTTCCAGCGGCGTGACGTCGTCGAGGTGGGCGTCCAGCCACGGCTGCAGCGTCGCGCCCGGCAGCCGCCACTCGCCCCGGGTGCCGCGGTTGAACACGACCCGCTCGTGGCGCCCGACGCCGTCGACCGCCCAGTCGAGCGCCCCGCTCATCACGACGACGTCCGGCCCGAGGTCGGGCAGCGCGCCGCGGGTGAAGACCTGCAGGAACTCGTCACCGCCGGTCTCGTGGTAGACGTTCGGGAAGGTCTCGGCGCGGTCCTCGAGGATGCTCTCGGCGTCGGCCCGCCGGATGGGGACGAACAGTTCCTCCCCGGCGAGCAGGCCGAGGTAGGTGTCGAGGTCGCCCTCCCGGCGGGCGGCGGCCAGCTGCGCTTCGACGTCGGCGGGTGGCGGCAGGATCAAGGGGCGGCTCCCTCCACTTAGCCGGTCAGCACGACGAGCTTGCCCGCCGTCCGGTTGTGCTCCAGGTCGTCGTGCGCCTGCCGGATCGACTCCATCGGGTAGACCCGGGCCGGGCCGAGGCTGACGCCGCCGGCGGCGATCCGGTCGAGGTACCGCTGGAGAACCGATGCGGGCAGATCGTCCGCCTCACCACCATAAGCGGTCAAGCGCACACCGGCGGGAAGGTATCCGATCGGATAGAAATTCTTGATTGTCCACTGGTTCGAGAGCATGCCCGTGAAGCACACCGTGCCGTGCACGCGGACGGCCGCGAGGGTGTCCGGCAGGGTCGGCGTCCCGACGAGCTCGAGAGCGGCGTCGACGCCGTCCGGGACGATCGCCCGGACCTGCGCGGCGACGTCGCCGTCGTCCAGGAGCGGGTGCTCGACGCCGTGCGCGGCCAGGGTGTCCAGGCGGTCCCGCTGCCGGGTCGTGGCGAAGACGGTGGCGCCGAGGTCGCGGGCGAGCGTCGCGGTGGCGAAGCCGAGCGCAGACGTCCCGCCGCGGATCAGCAGCGTCTGGCCTTCCCGCAGGTCGAGGCCGGTGGTGAGGGAGCCGTACGCGGTCTGCAGCGTCTCCGGGACCTGGCCGAGCACCTCCCACGGCAGGTCCGAGCGGAACGGCACGACCTGCTCGCGCGGGACGAGCGTGTACTCGGCATAACCGCCGTCGAAGGTGCGGCCCATCCCGCCCATCATCGTGGCGACCTGCTGCCCGACCTCGAAACCGCCGTCGGGCGCGGCGTCGACGACGCCGACGGCCTCGATGCCGGGCACCCGCGGGAACGTGACGCCGTCGGCCAGGCCGAGGCGGGTGTGCAGCTCGGAACGGTTGAGCCCGAACGCCTTGACGGCGATCCGGACCCAGCCCGGTTTCGCCTCGGGCAGCGGGATGTCCTTCAGTTCGAGGTTCTCGACCGGGCCGGGTTCCCGGAGTACCACTGCGCGCATCGGGCGTCCTTTCTTCGCAAGCGAACAGTCCGCACAACAACTGTTCGCACGAGTACTATTCCCGGGGTGAGCCTGTCCCGAGAACACGACGCGGCGTGGCGCGGCTTCCTGCGCTCGTCGGCCCTGCTGCTGCGGGTGCTGGACGCGGACCTGCGCGCCGCGCACGGGATGTCGCACCGCACCTACGACGCGCTGGTCCAGCTCTCGGAGGCGCCGGAACAGCGGCTCCACATGAAGGACCTGGCCGACGCCCTGGTGCACAGCGCGAGCGGGCTGACCCGCTTGGTCGACGGCCTCGAGCGCGACGGTTACGCGCGGCGCGAGGTGGACGCGGGCAACCGCCGGGCCACCCTGGTGGTCCTGACACCGGCGGGCCTGGCGGCACTGGAGGAGGCGTGGCCCACGCACGTCCGGGGCGTCGAACGCCACTTCGCCGAGCACGTGAGCCGCGAGCAGGCTCGCGTGCTCGCGGACGTGTTCCGCGGCATCAACGCGGACCTGGACGGCTGACGCGTACTACTTCTTCTTGGCCCGCTTGCGTTTCGGCTCGAACTCGGTCTTGTCCTTCTCGGCCGTCGCCAGGAGTTCCTCGGCGTGCGCGCGGCCCGTCTCGTTGTCCATGCCGGCGAGCATCCGGGCCAGCTCGCTGACGCGGTCGCCCTGGCTCAGGTTCTTGATCCCGCTGCGGGTCACCCCGCCGGTGTGCCCCTTGTCCACCACCAAGTGCTGGTCGGCGAACGCGGCCACCTGCGGCAGGTGCGTGACCACCAGGACCTGGTGGGTCCGCGCGAGCCGCGCCAGCCGGCGGCCGATCTCGATCGCCGCGCGGCCGCCGACACCGGCGTCGACCTCGTCGAACACCAGCGTCTGCACCGTGTCGGCGTGCGCGAGGACGACCTCGATCGCCAGCATCACCCGGGACAGCTCACCGCCCGAGGCGGCCTTGTGCACCGGCAGCGGCGGCGCGCCGTCGTGCGCCCGCAGCAGCAGCTCGACGTCGTCGATGCCGTCGGCGCCCGCGTGCACCGCGTGGCCGTCGATGGCCAGCGCGTGGGTGTCGCCGTGCTCGGCCGGGCGCTGCTCGACCGTCACCTCGATCGCGGCCTGGCCCATCGCGAGGCCGGACAGCTCCCGGGTGATCTCCGCCGCCAGCTCGGCGGCGGACTTCTCCCGGGCCGCCGACACCTCGACGGCGTGGGTGGCCAGCTGCACCGCGAGCTGGTCGCGCCGCATCGCCAGCTCGGCCAGCGCCTCTTCCGAGGTGTCCATGGTCTCCAGGCGGCGCCGGGCGTCCTCGGCCCAGGCGAGCACGCCGTCGACGTCCGCAGCGTACTTGCGGGTCAGCCGCTTGAGGTCGCCTTGGCGGGCCAGCACCTTCTCCAGCAGCGCCGGGTCGGCGTCGAGCGTCTCGACGTACCCGCCGAGCTCGGCCCCGACGTCGGCCAGCAGCACCGACGCCTCTTCCAGCCGCGGCGCCAGCTCGCGCAGCACGCCGTCTTCCGACGTCGACAGCCGTCGCAGCGCCTCGGAGACCAAGCCCATGGCGCCGGGGGCGTCCGGGTCACCTTCGGCCGAGCCGGAGACGGCGATGTGCGCCTCGGTCGCGGTCGCCCGCAGCTCGTCGACCGCCGCGAGCCGCTTGATCTGCGCGGTGAGGTCGACGTCCTCGCCCGGGGTCGGCTCGACCGCGTCGATCTCGGTGAGCCCGTGCTTGAGCAGGTCCGCCTGCTGGGCCATCTCGCGGGAGCGGGTGGAGCGCTCGGTCAGCTCGGCGATCACCGCCAGCCACTCGGAGCGGATCTCCTGGTAGGCGCGCAGCGGCTTGGTGACGGCGTCGCCGGCGAACCGGTCGATCACCGCGCGCTGCTCGGCCGGGCGCAGCAGCCGCAGCTGGTCGTTCTGCCCGTGCACCGCGATCAGCTGTTCGGACAGCTCCGCGAGCACGCCGACCGGCACCGACCGGCCGCCCAGGTGGGCCCGGGACCGGCCGTCGACGGCGATGGCGCGCAGCGCGATGACGCTGCCGTCCTCGTCCACGTCGGCACCGGAGTCGGTGACGATCCGTTCGGCGCCTTCGACGCCCGAATAGGTGAACCGTCCTTCCACGAACGCCTTGAGCATCCCCGTTCGTACCTTCGAGACCTCGGCCCGGCCCCCGGAGAGCAGGTGGAGCCCGGTGACGACCATGGTCTTCCCGGCACCCGTCTCACCGGTGACGACGGTGAAGCCCGCGTGCAGTTCCAGCAGGGCGTCCTCGATGACTCCGAGGCCCTGGATGCGCATCTCGGCCAGCACGCCGCCTACCGTAGCGGCCCCCACCGACACTCCGCGCACCCGGCGGCCCGGCGAGTCGCCGATATGTTCGAATAAAGCGCCGAACGGGCCGTTCGCGTCCTTACTCGTTCGGGCGGGCGTGCCGTTCGCGCCAGCTCTTCACCGGCAAGGCGAACTTCTGCACCAGGCGATCGGTGAACGGGCCGTCCCACAGCCGGACCAGCCGCACCGGCGTGCCGCCGCACGTGACCCGCACCCTGGCGCCCGGCGGCAGGTCGTGGCTGCGGGTGCCGTCGCAGGTCAGGACCGCGGACGAGCCGTCAGGGTCGATCCCGACGGTGATCACCGAGTCGCGCGAGACGACCAGCGGCCGCGAGAACATCGCGTGCGCGTTGCTCGGCACCACCAGCAGCGCCTGCACGTCCGGCCAGATGATCGGCCCGCCGGCCGAAAACGCGTACGCCGTCGAACCGGTCGGTGTGGCGCACAGCACACCGTCGCAGCCGAACGCCGAAACCGGCCGCCCGTCGACCTCGATCAGCGCGTCGAGCACCCGCTCGCGTGTGCTCTTCTCGACGCTGGCCTCGTTCAACGCCCAGGTCCGGCTCAGCTCGGTGCCGCCGTGGGTGACCGTGACGTCGATCGTCATCCGCTCTTCGACCTGGTAGTCGCCGTCGACGACGCGCTGCACGGTGTCGGCCAGCGCGTCCGAGTCGGCCTCGGCGAGGAACCCGACACGGCCCAGGTTCACGCCCAGCACCGGCACCCCGGCCGGGCGGGCGATCTCGGCCGCGCGCAGCAGCGTGCCGTCACCGCCGAGCACGAACACCAGCTCGACCCCCGCGGCGGGGTTGTCGTCCGGGTCGACGACGGTGCAAGACGCGCCGACGCCGTGCTGGTCCGGGTTGATCAGCGCGCAGACGTCGTCCTCGATCACCCGGATCCGGATCCCAGCCTTGGCGAAGCGCGCGGAAACCTCGCGCGCGGCCTCGCCGGTGGCTTCCCGGTCGGGGTGCACCATGAGGAGAACTTCACGTTCGGTGGTCATGCGGGCCCTTCCTCGACGGCGGTTCGGACGAGCCGCTCGGCCTCAGACCTGTCTACCGCGTCCACAGTGGACTCGGCCACGTGTTCTTTCCTGAGCCACACGAAATACTCGACGTTCCCGGACGGCCCCGGCAGCGGGCTGGCGGTCACCCCGCGCAGCGAGAGGCCCAGTTTCGCGGCTTCGTCGAGCACGTTCAGCACCGATTCGGCACGCAGCTCGGGGTCGCGCACGACACCACCGCTACCCAGCCGGTCCTTGCCCACTTCGAACTGGGGCTTCACCATCGGCACCAGATCGGCGCCCTCGCGCACGCACTCGACGAGCGCGGGCAGCACGAGCTTGAGCGAGATGAACGAGAGATCGCCGACCACGAGATCGACCGGGCCGCCGAGGGCGTCCGGCGTGAGGTTGCGGACGTTGGTGCGGTCCAGCACCACGACCCGTTCGTCGGTGCGGATCCGCCAGTCGAGCAGGCCGCGGCCGACGTCGGCGGCTATCACGGTCGCGGCGCCGCCGCGCAGCAGCACGTCGGTGAACCCGCCGGTGGACGCGCCGGCGTCGAGGCAGCGCTTGCCTTCGACGTCCAGGCCGAGCGGGCCGAACGCCTCGAGCGCGCCAAGCAGCTTGTGCGCACCGCGCGAAGCCCAGCCGGGGTCGTCTTCGTCCTTCACGACGATGGGCGCGTCGGTCTCCACGCCGGTGGCGGGCTTCGACGCGACCATCCCGCGCACGGTGACCTTGCCGCCGGTGATCAGGGCCGAGGCCTGCTCGCGTGAGCGGGCGAGGCCGCGCCGAACCAGTTCCGCGTCGAGGCGGGCCCGCTTGGGCACCTGGTCAGACCTTGTCGATGCTGGACAGGGCCACGGTCAGCTCGGTGTGCACGGCGTCGAAGCGCTCGACGTGCTCGGTGAGCGGAAGCGCGTCCAGGTCGTCCAGACCGGCGACGGCCTCGGCGATGCCGGCCCGCGGGTCGGTCTGCTCGGAGAACGCACCGGGCGGCGGTCCCGGGACGGGGTACGGGTGATCCTGCACGTCAAGAACGGTATCAGTCAGGCCAGTCCGAGCCGCGCCAGCGCGGCTTTCGCGGCGTCGCCGTCGGCCTGGACCGTCGTCTTGCCGGACTCCCACGCCGCGTGGCAGAGGGCCCGGAGCAGGTCCAGGTCGTCACCCTCGCCGTCGATCGTGAGGACGTCCCCGGCGTCGACCGACCAGCCGGGCCGGGGCCCGATCTTCAGTTCTTCGAGAGTGGACGTGAGCGCGGTGAGATCCGCCGCGAGGTAGGTGCCGCGCTCGGCCGGGACGGCCTCGACCAGCTGCTTCGGCGTCGCGACCCCGGAGAGCACGACGAGCGAGTCGACGCCCGCGGCGACCGCACCGGCGATGTCGGTGTCGAGCCGGTCACCGACGACGAGCGGATGCTCCGCCCCGGCCGACTTCGCCGCGGTCTCGAACAGCAGCGGCTCCGGCTTCCCGGCGACCACCGGTTCGACGTCGGTGGCCGTGCGCAGCGCGGCGACCATCGAGCCGTTGCCCGGCAGCAGGCCCCGCTCGCTGGGCAGCGTCGCGTCGACGTTGCAGGCCACCCACAGCGCACCCGCCCGGATGGCCAGGCACGCCTCGGCGAGCGCGGCCCAGGTGTTGTCGGGCGAGTGCCCCTGCACGACGGCCTGGACGCTCTCGGCGTTCTCCCGGACGGGCTCCAACCCGGCCTGGGCGACCTCGGCCGCGAGCGCTTCGGTGCCCACGACGAGCACCTCAGCGCCCGGCGCGAGCCGTTCACGAAGCAACACGGCGCCGGCTTGGGCGCTGGTGTGCACCTCACCGACCTCGGCGGGCATGCCGAGGCCGACGAGGTGCGCGACGACCTCGGCCGGAGCCTTGGACGCGTTGTTCGTGACGAACCGCACCGGCGTCCCGTGATCCCGGGCGGCCTTGACCGTCTCCGGGGCCCCCGGGATCACCTGGGTGCCGTGATAGACGGTGCCATCGAGATCGAACAGGACGGCGTCATAGGCCGCCAGCAGGGAGTCAGTCATCCGACTCGACGGTGGCACCAGGCTCGTCGCCTTCAGCCGGGACGGGCTTGTCGGCCTCAGCCCTGGCCGGCTTGTCGGCCAAGGCCTCGGCCTTGGCCGGGCCAGCGGCTTCAACCTTGGCCGGGTCGGTTGCATCGGCGGTCTTGGCCGAACCGGTCGCCTCGGCTGACTCGTCCGCCTTGGCCGCGTCGGTGGCCTCAGTGCCCTTGGCCACCTCGGTCGCCTTCGTCGACTCGTCCGCCTGGGTTGCCTTGGCCACCTCGGTCACCTTCGCCGGCTCGGCCGCCTTGGCCGCGTCGGTCGTCTCGACAGCGTCGGTCACCTTCGCCGGCTCGTTCGCCTGCGTTGCCTTGGTGGGCTCGTCGGTCCCGGCCGCTTCAGCGGTCTTCGCCGACTCGGTCACCTTGGGCGCCTCGGTGGTCTTGGCTGCCTTGGCCGGCTCGGGTGCCTTGGCCGGCTCGAGCCCTTCGTTCGAGAGGTCCGCGGCGCGCTCGGCCGCGTCGGTCTCGTCGTCCGCGTCGGCTTCCGCCGCGTTGAGGAACCAGCGAATGGCCTCGTCCTTGCGCTCCGCCGCGACCAGGTTGTCGGCGTAGGCGTAGAAGAGCCGCGCGCTCCACGGGTCGCGCTTCTCGGCCTTGAGGTCCGCACCCTGCAGGGAAACGACCGCGGCGTTGATCTGCCCGAGGTCCCGGCGCGCCCCGGCCGCGACGATCGCCAGCTCGATCTGCGTGGCCTTCGCCAGCTTCGTCGTGTCGGCTTCCTTTGCGAGGTCCAAGGCCCGCTCGGGCCGGCCCAGCGCGCGTTCGGCGTCGGCGATGATCGCGATGTGATCGTCGCTGCGGGTCATCCGCCGGACGGCGCGCAGTTCCGACAGCGCCTCCGCCCAGTTGCCGGAGTTGTAGGCGACCAGGCCGAGTGCCTCCCGCACGATCGGCACGCGCGAGGCCTTGGCCTTGGCGTACTTGGCGTGCTCGAGAGCGGCCTCGGGGTCGCTGTCCATCAGGCCGCCGGCCGCGACGAGGTGCTTCCCGACGGTCTCGGCCAGCGCCTTCGGCAGCGTCCGCAGCTCGCGGCGGGCTTCCTCGTCGAGGTCGGAGAACTCGACGCCTTCGGGCAGCTCCGGTGCTTCCAGGAACTCCTTCGCCAAGGCCTCGTCGTCGAGCGGGGTGTGAACGCCGGGCCGCGGGTTGCGGTGGACGCTGTCCTTGCGCTCGAACTCCCGCCGCACGGGACGTTCCTTGCGGTCGCCATGGTCGCGAGCCGGACGCTTGTCGTCGCGGGTGTTGTCGAACGGCTTCCCGGTGTCGCGGGAACCCCCGCCGGAGCGGTCGTCCCGGCCGCCGGAGTCACGCGGACCGCGGCTGTCGTCGCGGCCCTGGTAGCCACCGGTCCGACGGTTCTCGTCGCGCCCCTGGTAGCCGCCGGGCTTGCGGTCGTCATCACGACGCTGGTAGCTGCCGGACTCCCGGGAGGTCCCGGGCTTGCGGTCGTCATCACGACGCTGGTAACTGCCACGATCACCGCGCGAGTCGTCGCGACGCTCGTAGCTGCTCTTGCCGCTGTCGTCCGAGCGAGGGGCCCCACGGTCGTCATCGCGACGCGGGTAGCTGCTCTTGCGGTCGTCCGAGCGGAACCCGCCGGTACGCGCCGAGCCGCGGTCATCGGAACGGGGACCGCTGGAGCGAGCACCCTTGTCGTAGCCACCACGGCCACGATCGTCGTCACGACGCGGGGAGCTGCTCTTGCTCCGGTCGAAGCTGCCGGAACGGTCACCACGGGAGTCGTCGCGACGCTCGTAGCTGCCCTTACCGCGGTCATCCGACCGCGGAGCACCGGTACGGGGCCCACGGTCGTCATCACGGCGGGGGTAACTGCTCTTGCCGCGATCGTCAGACCGGAATCCACCGGTACGCGAACCACGGTCGTCATCACGACGGTTCGAGCTGCCGCGGTCGTCCGAACGGAAACCACCGGAACGGGAACCACGGTCATCGTCACGACGACCCGAGCTACCGCGGTCATCCGAACGGAAACCACCGGTACGCGGCCCGCGATCGTCATCACGACGACTCGAATTACCGCGGTCATCCGAACGGTACCCACCAGTACGGGAGCCACGGTCGTCGTCGCGGCGGCTCGAGCTGCCGCGGTCGTCCGACTTGAAGCCGCCGGTGCGGGGACCGCGGTCGGAGCCGCTGCTGCGGTCTTCCCAGCGCGGCTTGCGGTCGCCGAAGGACGACTTGCCCTGCGGCCGGCCGCCACTCGGCCGGCCGCCGCGGTCGTCGGAGCCGCCGCCCGACCGGTTGCCCGAGCCTTCGTAGCGCCCGCCGGAGCGGTTGCCGCCACGGTCCTCGTAACGGCCGCCGCCGCCACCCGAGCGAGCGGGCCCGCCGGAGAACCGGGTGCCGCCACCGCTGGGCCGGCTTCCCCGGTCACGCGAGTCGCCGGAGTCGCGGTAACCACCGCGGTCACTGGAGCTGGAACTGGACGCGCGGCCGCTGTCACGGCTCTGACCTGCATATCCGCCACGCTGATCGCGGTCGCGGGGACCGTCGGCGCCGCGGGACGGCTTGCCGCCACCCCGGACGCCCTGGTCGTCACGGCGAGGCCGGCCCTGGTAACCACCGTCGCGGCCGCCTCGGTCCTGCCGGGCACCGCGCTGGGGGTTCCCCCGGGGTGCGTCCGACCGGCTCCGGGAGCCTTCGTCCCGGCGAGCCGACCGGCCGGACCCATCATCGCTTGAGTCTCGTCGACCGAACTCGGACACCTGGCCTCCTGCCGTGGAAAATCTTGGTCTGGACATACACGTACGGCCCGCTAGGGCAGCCAACTGGCTATCCTAACGGGCCGTACGGAAGGTAAGTTCGGCGGTGTCCTACTCTCCCACAACCCTTCGGTTGCAGTACCATCGGCGCTGTCAAGCTTAGCTTCCGGGTTCGGAATGGGACCGGGCGTTTCCCTGACGCTAAAACCACCGAAACACTATCAAACACCCACACCCCCCAAAAAACGGAGGGCCGTGTGGTGTTTCAGAACCGTAGAGTGGATGCGTAACACCTTCGTAGACAAGTCCTCGGCCTATTAGTACCAGTCAACTCGACAACACATTACTGTGCTTCCATATCTGGCCTATCAACCCAATGGTCTATTGGGGGCCTTAACCCACAAAGGGTGGGATACCTCATCTTGGAACAGGCTTCCCGCTTAGATGCCTTCAGCGGTTATCCCTTCCGAACGTGGCCAACCAGCCATGCCCCTGGCGGGACAACTGGCACACCAGAGGTTCGTCCGTCCCGGTCCTCTCGTACTAGGGACAGCCTTCCTCAAGTATCCTACGCGCGCGGCGGATAGGGACCGAACTGTCTCACGACGTTCTAAACCCAGCTCGCGTGCCGCTTTAATGGGCGAACAGCCCAACCCTTGGGACCTACTCCGGCCCCAGGATGCGACGAGCCGACATCGAGGTGCCAAACCATGCCGTCGATATGGACTCTTGGGCAAGATCAGCCTGTTATCCCCGGGGTACCTTTTATCCGTTGAGCGACACCCCTTCCACCAGGTGGTGCCGGATCACTAGTCCCGACTTTCGTCCCTGCTCGACATGTCTGTCTCACAGTCAAGCTCCCTTGTGCACTTGCACTCAACACCTGATTGCCAACCAGGCTGAGGGAACCTTTGGGCGCCTCCGTTACTCTTTAGGAGGCAACCGCCCCAGTTAAACTACCCATCAGGCACTGTCCCTGAACCAGATCATGGCCCGAGGTTCAGATTCCCAATTCGACCAGAGTGGTATTTCAACAATGACTCCACAGTAACTAGCGTCACCGCTTCACAGTCTCCCACCTATCCTACACAAGCCGAACCGAAAACCAATACCAAACTATAGTAAAGGTCCCGGGGTCTTTCCGTCCTGCCGCGCGTAACGAGCATCTTTACTCGTAGTGCAATTTCGCCGGGCCTGTGGTTGAGACAGCCGGAAAGTCGTTACGCCATTCGTGCAGGTCGGAACTTACCCGACAAGGAATTTCGCTACCTTAGGATGGTTATAGTTACCACCGCCGTTTACTGGCGCTTAAATTCTCAGCTTCACCCCCGAAGGGATTAACCGGTCCTCTTAACGTTCCAGCACCGGGCAGGCGTCAGTCCATATACATCGTCTTGCGACTTCGCATGGACCTGTGTTTTTAGTAAACAGTCGCTTTCCGCTGGTCTCTGCGGCCACCCACCCCTAGTCCGTAAAGGACTTCAGGATGTTTGGCCCCCCTTCTCCCGAAGTTACGGGGGCATTTTGCCGAGTTCCTTAACCACAGTTCACCCGATCGCCTTAGTATTCTCTACCTGACCACCTGTGTTGGTTTGGGGTACGGGCCGTGCATGCACTCACTAGAGGCTTTTCTCGGCAGCATAGGATCACTCTACTTCACCTCAAACGGCTACGCATCACGTCTCAGAGTATATAAAGCACGGATTTGCCTATGCTTTCTCCTACACGCTTACACCAGGACAACCATCGCCTGGCGGAGCTACCTTCCTGCGTCACCCCATCGCTTGACTACTACGAAATCAGGTCCCACGCTCCACAATGCCAACTCCGCCCGAAGGCATCACCGGCACGCTTTGGGTGGTTAGTATCAAACGCCTCGTCATGGGCGCACATGCTCGGGTACGGGAATATCAACCCGTTGTCCATCGACTACGCCTGTCGGCCTCGCCTTAGGTCCCGACTTACCCTGGGCGGATTAGCCTGGCCCAGGAACCCTTGGTCATCCGGCGGCAGAGTTTCTCACTCTGCATTCGCTACTCATGCCTGCATTCTCACTCCCACACCCTCCACCGCTAGCTTCCGCCACGGCTTCCCTGGGTGCAGGACGCTCCCCTACCCATCAACACGACTACACAAGGACTTCAAGAGCCCAAGTGGATCTATTGTGTCAATGACACAGCTTCGGCGGTGTGCTTAAGCCCCGCTACATTGTCGGCGCAGGACCACTTGACCAGTGAGCTATTACGCACTCTTTCAAGGGTGGCTGCTTCTAAGCCAACCTCCTGGTTGTCTGGGCAATCCCACATCCTTTCCCACTGAGCACACACTTAGGGGCCTTAGCTGGTGTTCTGGGCTGTTTCCCTCTCGACGACGAAGCTTATCCCCCGCCGTCTCACTGCCGCACTCTCACACCACGGTATTCGGAGTTTGGTTGATTTCGGTAACCCGGTAAGGCCCCTAGACCATCCAGTAGCTCTACCCCCGTGGTGAAACATGCGACGCTGCACCTAAATGCATTTCGGGGAGAACCAGCTATCACGGAGTTTGATTGGCCTTTCACCCCTACCCACAGCTCATCCCCTCAGTTTTCAACCTAAGTGGGTTCGGGCCTCCACGACGTCTTACCGTCGCTTCACCCTGGCCATGGGTAGATCACTCCGCTTCGGGTCTAGACCACGCGACTCATTCGCCCTATTCAGACTCGCTTTCGCTACGGCTACCCCACACGGGTTAACCTCGCCACGCAGCACTAACTCGCAGGCTCATTCTTCAAAAGGCACGCCATCACCATTACAGCTCTGACGGCTTGTAGGCACACGGTTTCAGGTACTCTTTCACTCCCCTCCCGGGGTACTTTTCATCTTTCCCTCACGGTACTAGTCCGCTATCGGTCTTCAGGAAGTATTTAGGCTTACCGGGTGGTCCCGGCAGATTCACAGCAAATTCCACGAGCTCGCTGCTACTCGGGAACACCACCAAGAACAACAACACAAGTTTTCGCGTACGGGGCTCTCACCCACTCCGGCCGCCCATCCCAAGGCGTTCCACTAACCCATGCGTCAATTCCGAAGAAATGTCAGTTCCTTCAAGGCGGGTCCCACAACACCGACTACACAACCCCTGACAGGTATCACATGCAATCGGTTTAGCCTCTTCCGCTTTCGCTCGCCACTACTCACGGAATCACGGTTGTTTTCTCTTCCTACGGGTACTGAGATGTTTCACTTCCCCGCGTTCCCTCCACACACCCTATATATTCAGGTGCGGGTAACACCACATCACTGGTGCTGGGTTTCCCCATTCGGAAATCCTCGGATCACAGCTCGGTTGACAGCTCCCCGAGGCTTATCGCAGCCTCCTACGTCCTTCATCGGCTCCTGAAGCCAAGACATCCACCATGTGCCCTTAACAACTTGACCACAAAGATGCTCGCATCCACTCTACAGTTCTCAAACACCACACCAGAAACAAACATCGCTCCCGAGGCGTAAGCCCCGAGGCGTGTTGCCTCAGGACCCAACAGTGTGCTTCGTGAACAACCCACCACTCGACTCGGCGAGCGTCCTCCACGACCCCGAAGGATCAGTACTAACGCCGGCGTCTGTCACCGCGATAAGCCATAACCAGTAGTTCCACAATTCCTTGAGCAACCAGAGCAACACTGCATTCGAGTGTTAAACCCCAGCCACCCCACGCCCTGGTTCCGGGTATCCCGGGAACGTGGATGTGTTGTGCTCCTTAGAAAGGAGGTGATCCAGCCGCACCTTCCGGTACGGCTACCTTGTTACGACTTCGTCCCAATCGCCAGTCCCACCTTCGACCACTCCCTCCCCGAAGGGTTGGGCCATGGGCTTCGGGTGTTACCGACTTTCATGACGTGACGGGCGGTGTGTACAAGGCCCGGGAACGTATTCACCGCAGCGTTGCTGATCTGCGATTACTAGCGACTCCGACTTCACGCAGTCGAGTTGCAGACTGCGATCCGAACTGAGACCGGCTTTAAGGGATTCGCTCCACCTCGCGGTATCGCAGCCCTCTGTACCAGCCATTGTAGCATGTGTGAAGCCCTGGACATAAGGGGCATGATGACTTGACGTCATCCCCACCTTCCTCCGAGTTGACCCCGGCAGTCTCCCACGAGTCCCCGCCATAACGCGCTGGCAACGTAGGATAAGGGTTGCGCTCGTTGCGGGACTTAACCCAACATCTCACGACACGAGCTGACGACAGCCATGCACCACCTGTACACCAACCACAAGGGAAGCCCCATCTCTGGGGATGTCTGGCGCATGTCAAGCCCAGGTAAGGTTCTTCGCGTTGCATCGAATTAATCCACATGCTCCGCCGCTTGTGCGGGCCCCCGTCAATTCCTTTGAGTTTTAGCCTTGCGGCCGTACTCCCCAGGCGGGGTGCTTAATGCGTTAGCTACGGCACGGACAACGTGGAATGTCGCCCACACCTAGCACCCACCGTTTACAGCGTGGACTACCAGGGTATCTAATCCTGTTCGCTCCCCACGCTTTCGCTCCTCAGCGTCAGTATCGGCCCAGAGACCCGCCTTCGCCACCGGTGTTCCTCCTGATATCTGCGCATTTCACCGCTACACCAGGAATTCCAGTCTCCCCTACCGAACTCAAGTCTGCCCGTATCGACTGCACGCTGAAGGTTAAGCCTCCAGATTTCACAGCCGACGCGACAAACCGCCTACGAGCTCTTTACGCCCAATAAATCCGGACAACGCTTGCACCCTACGTATTACCGCGGCTGCTGGCACGTAGTTAGCCGGTGCTTCTTATCCAGGTACCGTCACTTGCGCTTCGTCCCTGGCGAAAGAGGTTTACAACCCGAAGGCCGTCATCCCTCACGCGGCGTCGCTGCATCAGGCTTTCGCCCATTGTGCAATATTCCCCACTGCTGCCTCCCGTAGGAGTCTGGGCCGTGTCTCAGTCCCAGTGTGGCCGGTCACCCTCTCAGGCCGGCTACCCGTCGTCGCCTTGGTAGGCCACTACCCCACCAACAAGCTGATAGGCCGCGGGTTCATCCTGCACCGCCAGAACTTTCAACATTCTCCCATGCGAAAGAATGTGATATCCGGTATTAGACCTCGTTTCCAAGGCTTATCCCAGAGTGCAGGGCAGATTACCCACGTGTTACTCACCCGTTCGCCACTAATCCACCCGAAGGCTTCATCGTTCGACTTGCATGTGTTAAGCACGCCGCCAGCGTTCGTCCTGAGCCAGGATCAAACTCTCCAACAATGAATAGTTTGATCGAGACTATGTACTCAATCATTCTCAAAGGAACCTCATACGAGGTTATATATAAGCTCTACTGGCTTAGTTCACTAGCACACTGTTGAGTTCTCAAGCAACACACTCTGGCATCACCCACTTTATCGGCGGGCTCAACCTCGGCGATTGTTTCAAGCTATTTTGGTGGGACACCCACTCAATCGCTTCTGCGAGAGCTTGGTTCGTGTCCCGGTGGCCACCCGGTTTCCCTGGCGACTTGGAGAACTTTACATGGCCTTCCGGGGCCCGAAACAGGGGGGTACCTTAACCGCGTTCCCGCAGGTCAAGGCCCTGTTCCAGGCCCCGGAGCCGATCAGCCGCCGAGCGCGACGCCGGCGACGTTGCGCCGGCCCCGGCGGACGACGAGCCACTTGCCGTGGAGCGCGTCGTCCGAAGCGGGCTTCCACTCCTCGTCACCGATCTTCACGTTGTTCACGTACGCGCCGCCCTCTTTCACCGTGCGGCGCGCGGCGCCCTTGCTGTCCACCAGTCCCCCGGCGAGCAGCAGGTCGACGATCGTCGCCTCGCCGGACGGGTCGACCTTGCCGTTCGGGACCTCGGCCATGGCGGCGTCGAGGGTCCGTTCGTCGAGGTCGGCCAGCTCGCCGCGGCCGAACAGCGCCTGGCTGGCGTTGATCACCTGCCGGGTCTGGTTCTCCCCGTGCACGAGAGTGGTGAACTCCTCGGCCAGCCGCTTCTGCGCCGAGCGCAGGTGGGGACGTTGTTCGGTGTCCTCGGCCAGCGCGGCGATCTCCTCCTGGTCGAGGAAGGTGAACATCCGCAGGTAGCGGACCACGTCGGCGTCACCCACGTTGACGAAGTACTGGTACCAGGCGTACGGCGAGGTCATCTCCGGATCGAGCCACAGCTTGCCGCCGCCGGTGGACTTGCCGAACTTGCGGCCCTCGGCGTCGGTGACCAGCGGCGCGGTGAGCGCGTGCACGCTCGCCCCCTCGGTGCGGCGGATCAGGTCGACCCCGCCGACGAGGTTGCCCCACTGGTCGGAGCCGCCGACCTGCAGCTTGCAGTCGTACTGGCGGTACAGCTGCTGGTAGTCCTGCGACTGCAGCAGCAGGTAGCTGAACTCGGTGTACGACATGCCGTCGCTCTCGAGCCGGCGCTTGACCGTCTCCCGGTTGAGCATGACGTTGACCGAGAAGTGCTTCCCGGCGTCGCGCAGGAACTCCAGGACGTTCTGCTGGCCGGTCCAGTTGAGGTTGTTCTCGACGACCGCGCCGATCGGGCTGTCGTCGAAGTCGACGAACCGCTCCAGCTGACCGCGGATGCGCCCGGCCCACTCCGCGACGACGTCGAGGGTGTTCAGCGTGCGCTCACCGGTGTCGCGCGGGTCGCCGACCATCCCGGTCGCGCCGCCGGCCAGCACGATCGGCCGGTGCCCGGCGCGCTGGAACCGCTTGAGCATGAGCAGCGGGACGAGGTTGCCGGCGTGCAGGCTGGGCGCGGTCGGGTCGAAACCGCAATAGAGCGTCACAGGACCCTGGTCGAGCTCGCGCCGGAGGGCGTCGATGTCGGTGGACTGCGCGATGAGGCCGCGCCAGGACAGCTCGTCGAGGATGTGTTCGCTCACGCCTGTAGATCCTCCCGCACCAGGTCAACCGACTAACTGGCGGGTCGGACCCGGCGCTTCCCGCCGCGGCGGTAGGTGGACACGGCCGGGGAGGCGCCGTCCCAGAACCGCCACGGCGTGTCGATCGCCGTCGCGACGCCGACGCGCGGCCCGACCCGGATCCGTTCGGCCGGCACCCGCTCGCCGACGTGCAGCCGCACCGGCGACGCCGGGTCGGTGAGGTCGACGCCGTTCTGCTCGCGGTCGATGCGCAGCACCGAGGTGAGGATGGCCGGGCCTTTGGCCAGTTCCCCGGTCCCCCGGGCGTTCGGGCGCCGCTTGCGCACGACGTCGAGACCCGAGACGACCTCGCCGGCCCGCACCAGCACGGCTCCCGGCATGTCCTCGTGGGTGCCGACGACGTTCGCGCAGAAGTGCATCCCGTAGACGAAGTACACGTACAGGTGACCGGCCGGCCCCCACATGACCGCGTTGCGCGGGGTCCGGCCGCGGTAGCAGTGCGACGCCGGATCGTCTTCGCCGCGGTAGGCCTCGACCTCGACCAGCCGGACGCCGACGGTGCCGTCGGGCCCGGTCGCCTCCAGCACGGAGCCGAGCAGCAGCTGTGCCAGGTCGACCGGGTCCAGCGCCAGTTCGGCGCGAGTGAACAACCGGCCTGCTTCGCCGCTCAAGCGTCCCCTCCTTCGGGAAGTCGTGCGACGACCAGCCTATCGAGCCGGACCGACAGTGGTGTCGGCCCGGCTCGCCGGCTCAGTTCAGCCAGTGGCGGGCGGCGGTGACCCGCTCTTCGAGCCGCGCGCGCTGCTCGGCCACCCGCACCGGCGCCGTGCCGCCCCGCGCGTCGCGGGACTTCACCGAGCCTTCGACGGTCAGGACCTCGCGCACCGCGGGCGTCAGGGCCGGGTTGATCTTCTCGAACTCCTCGTCGGTGAGCTCGTCCAGGCCGACGCCGCGCGACTCGGCGACCCGGACGCTTTCACCCGCCGCTTCGTGCGCGACGCGGAACGGGACGCCCTGGCGCACCAGCCATTCCGCGATGTCGGTGGCCAGCGTGAACCCGGCCGGGGCCAGCTCGGCGAGGCGGTCGGTGTGGAAGGTCAGCGTGGCGAGCATGCCGGCGATGGCCGGGAACAGGAGCTCGAGCTGCTCGACCGAGTCGAACACCGGCTCCTTGTCCTCCTGCAGGTCCCGGTTGTAGGCCAGTGGCTGGGCCTTCAGCGTCGCCAGCAGGCCGGTGAGGTTGCCGATGAGCCGGCCCGCCTTGCCGCGGGTCAGCTCGGCGACGTCCGGGTTCTTCTTCTGCGGCATGATCGAGCTGCCGGTGGCCCAGGCGTCGTCCAGCGTCACGTAGCCGAACTCGGCGGTGTTCCAGATGATCACCTCTTCGGCGATCCGGGACAGGTTGATCGCCAGCATCGAAACGGCGAAGGCGAATTCGGCGACGAAGTCGCGCGAGGCGGTGCCGTCGATGGAGTTCTCCACGCTGGTCGCGAAGCCGAGCTCCTCGGCGACCGCCTCCGGGTCGAGCCCCAGCGACGAGCCGGCCAGCGCGCCCGAGCCGTACGGCGACTCGGCCGTGCGGGCGTCCCAGTCCTGCAGCCGCGAGACGTCGCGCAGCAGCGCCTGGCCGTGGGCCAGCAGGTGGTGCGCGAGCAGCACGGGCTGGGCGTGCTGCAGGTGCGTGCGGCCGGGCAGGATCGCGTCCGGGTGCCGCTTGGCCTGCGACACCAGCGCGTCGACGATGTCGAGCGTGCCGGCGACGACGCGGCGGGCGGCGTCCCGCAGCCACATCCGGAAGAGGGTCGCCACCTGGTCGTTGCGCGACCGGCCGGCGCGCAGCTTGCCGCCGAGCTCGGTGCCCGCCCGCTCCAGCAGCCCGCGCTCGAGTGCGGTGTGCACGTCCTCGTCGGCGATCGTCGGGGTGAACGCCCCCGAAGCGACGTCCTGGGCAAGGGTGTCGAGCGCGGTCAGCATGCCGGTCAGCTCGTCGCCGGTGAGCAGGCCCGCCTTGCTCAGCACCCGGGCGTGCGCGCGGGAGCCGGCGATGTCGTAGGGCGCCAGGCGCCAGTCGAAGTGCGTCGACGCGCTCAGCGCCGCCATGGCCTCCGCCGGACCGCTGGCGAACCGGCCGCCCCACAGCTGCACCGGCTGCTCGTTCCCGCTCACTGTTCTCGCTTCTCCTGTATCTGGTTCGATCGGTGGGTCAAGCTTGTGCGGTGATCCTGCCGGGCCGCGCGACGTACTCCGCCGCGGGCCGGGCGTCACGCGGTTCGAGCGCGGTGACGCGGCCGTCGTGCAGCAACAGCCGTACGTCGCCCGAGACCGCTTCCTGCGCTTCGACGACGAAGCTGTCCAGCGCGTGCTTCAGCGGTGAGAACCACTGGCCGTCGCGGACCAGGGTGGCCCATTCACGGTCGACCTGCCGCTTGAACCGGGCCAGGTCCGGCTCGAGGGTGGCGCTTTCGAGCGCACGGTGCGCCGTGA
Organism: Amycolatopsis sp. NBC_01307; assembly: GCF_035975215.1. Classification (NCBI taxonomy): domain Bacteria; kingdom Bacillati; phylum Actinomycetota; class Actinomycetes; order Pseudonocardiales; family Pseudonocardiaceae; genus Amycolatopsis; species Amycolatopsis sp. NBC_01307. Next base: position 5,180,697 of record NZ_CP108403.1, read on the forward strand.
CCAGCACGAGTGCGCCCGGAGCCGCGAACGTCCGGCCGTCTTCGGTCCGGTGTTTCCCGGCGCCCTGCGCCGCCGCCCGGCGGTTCAGCCTCCGGAGGGCTTCGGCAACCGAGACCGTCTCACCGTCGACCGCCACCGGGACCCCGGCGTCGAAGGTCACGGTGACCTCCTCCGGGGCGAGGAACTCCCCCTCGGCGGGGAACCGCCACCGGTCGCCGGGTTCGACCACGTACCCCCAGAGGGTCCGCTCGGCCGGGGGCGCGCCGGGCACCGCGAGCACCCGGAGATCCGGAGCGACCGCGGCCAGCCCGGCCGCGAACCGGTGCGCGCCGCGCCCGGTGTACCCGTGCGCGACGGTCGTGGCGCCGCACCGCCGGGCCGCGTCGGCCAGCCGGCGGACGGCCGCGGGCCAGGCCAGCCCGGTGACGAGCGCGTTGGCCTGGATCGCCGAGAGGCAGTGGTCGTCCGCGAAGGCGGCCGTGTCGTGGTTCGAGCCGCCGGCCGACGGGTGGCCGCCGAGGTCGACGACGAGCGTCACGACCTCGGCTCCGGTCTCCTCGGCGAGCTTCGCGGCGGCCGGGGCGACCTCCCCACCGGCACCGGCGAGCACGATCATGGCGTTGTCTCGTCTCCGTGTTCCGTGACCGAGCGCTGGGCCAGCGCGGCGAAGCGTTCGGCGAGTTCCTTGCCCGACAAGGGTTCCCGGGCGATGACGGCGACGGTGTCGTCGCCCGCGATCGAGCCGACGACCTCCTCCAGCGCCGCGCGGTCGATGGCGCTGGCCAGGAACTGCGCCGCGCCCGGCGGGGTCCGCAGGACCATCAGGTTGCCCGACGAGTCGGCCGAGACCATCAGCTCGGCCAGCAGCCGGGACAGGCGTGACGTGCCGCCCTGGACCCCGCGGACCGGGCTGCCGTCCTCGGGGATCACGTAGACCGGCGCGCCGGAGTCCGGGCCACGCAGCTTGACCGCGCCCAGCTCGTCGAGGTCGCGCGACAGCGTCGCCTGGGTGACGTCGATGCCCTCCGCGGCCAGCAGCTTCGCGAGCTCGGTCTGGCTGCGGATGGTCGTGGACGACACCAGCTCGGTGATCCTGGCCTGTCGCCCCACCCGGCTGCTGGTCATCGTCGGCTCTTTTCCGGTCGGCTCTCTTCGAAGAGCCAGACCAGCAGCGCCTTCTGGACGTGCAGCCGGTTCTCGGCCTCGTCCCATACCGCGCTGGCCGGGCCGTCGATCACCTCGTCGGTGATCTCCCAGCCGCGGTGCGCCGGCAGGCAGTGGAGCACGATCGCGTCGTCGGCTGCCTTCTTCAGCAGCTCGGTGTTGACCTGGAGGGCGCGGAACGGGCCGATCCGGTCGAGGCCGTCGTTCTCCTGCCCCATCGACGTCCACGTGTCGGTGACGAGCACGTCGGCGCCGGCCACCGCTTCGTACGGGTCGGTGAACGCCGTCGCCGTGCCGCCGGTGTCCTCACCGCGTGTCTTGGCGTCCAGGATGACCTGCTGGTCGGGCTGGAACCCGAGCGGCGAGACCACCCGGACGTGCATCCCGGCGGTGACGCCGCCGAGCAGCAGCGAGTGCGCCATGTTGTTCGCGCCGTCACCGAGGTAGACGAGGGTGAGCCCGGCGAGCTCCCCCTTGCGCTCCCGGATCGTCATCAGGTCGGTGAGCACCTGGCACGGGTGGAACTCGTCGGTCAGCGCGTTGACGACCGGGATCGACGCGGCCGAGGCCATCGCTTCGATGCGCTTCTGCGCGAAGGTCCGCCAGACGATCGCGTCGACGTACCGCGACAGCACTCGCGAAGTGTCCTCGATCGTCTCTTCCCGGCCCAGCTGCATCGACCGGCCGTCGACGATCACCGGGTGCCCGCCGAGCTGGCTGATGCCCACCTCGAACGAGAACCGGGTGCGGGTCGAGTTCTTCTCGAAGATCGCCGTGACGGACTTCCCGGCCAGCGTGCGGTTGCCGAGCGGGTCGGCCTTCAGCGCGTCGGCGAGGTCGAGGATGGCTTTCTGCTCGGCGGGACTGACGTCGTCGTCGCGGAGGAAGTGGCGGGGCATCAGTCGGAGTCCTTCGATTCGGTGGCCGCGGCGTCGAGCGCGCTCGGGAGCGCGGCGAGGAAGCCGTCGGCCTGGTCGCTGTCCAGCACGAGCGGCGGCGCGAGCCGCACGGTCTCGGGCGCGATCGGGTTGACCAGGTAGCCGGCGTCCTGGACGGCCTTGGCCACGGCTCCCGAGACGGGCCGGCGCAGCGAGATCCCCAGCAGCAGGCCGGCACCGCGCACCCCGGCGACGAGCGGGTGGTCAAGCGCTTCGACGCCCGCCGCGATGTCCTTGCCCAGTGCGGAGACGTGGTCGAGGAGGTTGTCGTCGGCGATGGTTCGGAGCACGGCCAGGCCCGCCGCGCAGCAGACGGGGTTGCCGCCGAACGTGGTGCCGTGCTGGCCGGGCTTGAGCAGGTCGGCCGCCGCGCCGACGCCGATCACCGCGCCGAGCGGCAGGCCGCCGCCGAGGCCCTTGGCCAGGGTGATCACGTCCGGCACGATGCCGGCCTGCTGGTAGCCGAACCAGGTGCCGAGCCGGCCGAGGCCGGTCTGCACCTCGTCGAGCACCAGCAACGTGCCGGTGGCCTTGGTGATCTCGCGCGCGGCCTGCAGGTAGCCGTCCGGCGCCGGGATCACGCCGGCTTCGCCGAGCACCGGCTCCAGGAACACGGCCGCGGTGTCGGTGTCGACGGCCGCCTTGAGCGCCGCGACGTCACCGAACGGCACGTGCTCCACGCCGGGCACCAGCGGCTTGAACGGGTCGCGCTTGCCGGGCTGCCCGGTGAGGGTCAGCGCGCCCATGGTCCGGCCGTGGAACGCGCCCTCGGCCGCGATCACCTTGGTGCGCCCGGTCAGCCGGCTGATCTTCAGCGCCGCTTCGTTCGCCTCGGCCCCGGAGTTGACGAACAGCACCTTGCCGTTGCCGGCGAGGCCGGCGACGTCGAGCAGCGCTTCGGCGAGCTCGACGGCGACCGGGTTGACGTACAGGTTCGACGTGTGGCCGAGCCGCGAGATCTGCTCGGTGACCGCGGTGACGATCGCCGGGTGCGCGTGGCCGAGCGCGTTGACGGCGATGCCGCCGACCAGGTCGACGTACTCGGTGCCGTCGGCGTCCCACACCTTCGCGCCCTCGCCGCGGACGAGGGTCAGCGCGGGGGTGCCGTAGTTGTCCATCAGCGCGGACTTCCAGTGCTGCTGGCCATCCACATTGGACTTGAGGTCGGTCACGGGAGCTCCGTTTCGGGGAAGACCATGGTGCCGACGCCGCGGGAGGTGAAGACCTCCAGCAGCACCGAATGGGCGAGGCGGCCGTCGATCACGTGGGCCCGGCGCACCCCGCCGCGGATGGCGCGCACGCATGCCTCCATCTTCGGGATCATGCCGCTGGCCAGGCCGGGCAGCATCGGCTCGAGGTGGTCGACGCGGATGCGGTCGATCAGCGACGAGCGGTCCGGCCAGTCCGCGTACAGGCCTTCGACGTCAGTGAGCACCACGAGCTTTTCGGCGCCCAGCGCGGCCGCCAGCGCTCCGGCGGCGGTGTCGGCGTTGACGTTGTGCACCACGCCGTCGACGTCCGGGGCGACGGTGGACACCACCGGGATGCGCCCGGCGTTGACGATGTCGAGCACGGCGTCCGGGTTGACCTCGGCGACCTCGCCGACCAGGCCGATGTCGACTTGTTCACCGTCCACAGTGGCCTGTTTGCGCTCGGCGGTGAACAGCCGGGCGTCCTCGCCGGAGATGCCGACCGCGTACGGCCCGTGTGCGTTGATCAGCCCGACGAGCTCGCGGCTGACCTGGCCGGTGAGCACCATCCGGACGATGTCCATCGTCTCCGGCGTGGTGACGCGCAGCCCGCCCTTGAACTCGCCGGGCACGCCGAGCCGGTTGAGCATCGCGGTGATCTGCGGGCCGCCACCGTGCACGACGACCGGGCGCAGGCCGGCCAGCCGGAGGAACACCATGTCCTCGGCGAAGGCCGCCTTCAGGGTGTCGTCGATCATGGCGTTGCCGCCGTACTTCACCACCACGGTGGCGCCGTGGAACCGCTGCAGCCAGGGCAGCGCCTCGATGAGCACCCCGGCCTTCTCGGCCGCCGTCGCCAGTCTCTCGTCCGCGGAAATCAGAGCCTCCGAGCCGGTCATGAGGAGTACGCGCTGTTCTCTTCGACGTAACCGTGCGAAAGATCGGTGGTGTAGACCGTCGACTCGGCCGACCCGACGCCCAGGTCGACGACGATCTCGATGGCCCGGCCGGTGAGGTCGGCCTCGGACCGGTCGGCGGCCGGCATCCCCTTCGCGAACAGGGTGACGCCGTTGACCGCGATCGACACGGTCTCCGGGTCGATGCGGGCCGGGACGCGGCCGATCGCCATGGCGATCCGGCCCCAGTTCGGGTCGGAGCCGAAGAGCGCCGTCTTGACCAGGTTGTCCTCGGCGATCGTGCGGGCGACAGCGATCGCGTCGGCCTCCGACTCCGCGCCCTTCACGGTGATGTCGACGTCCTTCGTCGCACCTTCGGAGTCGGAGCGCAGCTGGAGCACCAGGTCGTGGCTGACCGCGGTGAGCAGCTCGGTCAGCTCCGCCTCGGTCGGTTCGACGCCGCTCGCGCCGGAGGCCAGGACCAGCACCGTGTCGTTGGTCGACGTGCCGCCGTCGACGTCGAGGCGGTCGAACGTGACGTGGGTGGCCGCGCGCAGGGCGCGGTCGAGGGTTTCCTTGTCCGCCACGGCGTCGGTGGTGAGGACCGAGAGCATGGTGGCGAGGTTCGGGGCGAGCATGCCCGCGCCCTTGGCGAACCCGCCGACGCTCCACCCGGAGTCGTGCTTCGCGAAGGCCTGCTTCGGTTTCGTGTCCGTGGTCATCACGCCGGTGGCGGCGTTCAGGCTCGCCTGGTCGCTCGTGTCGAGGGCCTTCGCGGCGGTGTCGACCCCGGCCAGCACGGCGTCCATCGGCAGGCGTTCACCGATCAGGCCGGTGGAGCACACGGCCACCTCGATCGCGCCGGCGCCGAGCACCGCCGCGACCTTCTCGGCCGTGGCGTGGGTGTCCTGGAAACCGCCGGGCCCGGTGGCCGCGTTGGCACCGCCGGAGTTGAGGACGACGGCCTTGAGCCGCTGCTGCTTGAGCACCTCCTGCGACCACAGCACGGGCGCGGCCTTGATCACGTTGCGGGTGAACACGCCCGCGGCGACGTCGAGCGGGCCGTCGTTGACGACCAACGTGAAGTCGAGGGCGCCGGACGCCTTGATCCCGGCGGCGACGCCTGCTGCGCGGAAGCCCTGGGGGCCGGTGACGGTCACGGTGCCACTCCTACGGTGGAAAGGCCGGTGGTTTCGGGGAGGCCGAGGGCCAGGTTCATCGACTGGACGGCACCACCCGCGGTGCCCTTGGTCAGGTTGTCGATCGCGGCGACGACGACCAGGCGCCGCGCGTCGGTATCGACCGTGACCTGCAGCTGGACGTTGTTCGAGCCGAGCGTCGCGGAGGTGGTCGGCCAGGCGCCTTCGGGCAGGAGCTGGACGAACGGCTCGGCGTCGTAGGCCTTTTCGTAGGCTTCGCGGACGGCGGCCGCGTCGCTGCCCGCCTTCAGCGGGGCGCTCGCCGTGGTGAGGATGCCGCGCGGCATCGGCGCGAGCACCGGGGTGAAGGACACGGTGACCCTCTCACCCGCGACGGCTGAGAGGTTCTGCGCGAACTCCGGGGTGTGGCGGTGGGCGCCGCCGACGCCGTACGCGCTGGCCGAGCCCATCACCTCGGAGCCGAGCAGGTTCGGCTTCAGGCTCTTGCCCGCGCCGGAGGTGCCGGTGACCGCGACGACCGTCACGGCGGGCTCGATCAGGCCGGCACCCAGGGCGGGCGCGAGGGCGAGGGAGCCACCGGTCGGGAAGCAACCCGGCACGGCGATGCGCTTCGTGCCGGCGAGCTTCTCCCGCGCACCCGGCAGTTCGGGGAGGCCGTACGGCCATTGGCCGGCGTGGTCGCCGCCGTACCAGCGCTGCCAGTCGGCCGCGTCGGCCAGCCGGTGGTCGGCGCCGAGGTCGACGACCAGGACGTCCGGGCCGAGCTGCGCCGCGATCGCCGCGGAGTGCCCGTGAGGCAGGGCCAGGAAGACGACGTCGTGGCCGGCCAGGGTCTCCGGCGTGGTCTCCGCCAGGACGCGGTCGGCCAGCGGAACCAGGTGTGGCTGGTGGACGCCGAGCTTCGTGCCGGCGCTGCTGGCCGCCGTGAGCGTGCCGATCTCGACCTCGGGATGGATCAGCAGCAGGCGCAGGAGTTCGCCGCCCGCGTACCCGCTGGCTCCGGCCACCGCGATGTTCACCGTCATACGCATGATTATGCACGCCCTTGCAAGGCTAAACAAACGGGAATACCGGGAAGTGGTGCCCGCCACCGCGCGGACGCCGTGCCGCGGCACTTGGGATGCTGTGCCGATGACGGACACCCCGGCGCGGCTGCTCGGACTGCTCTCGCTGCTCCAGACCCCACGGGAGTGGCCGGGCAGCGAACTCGCCGACCGGCTCGGGGTCAGCCCGCGCACGATCCGCCGTGACGTCGAGCGGCTGCGCGAACTCGGCTACCCGGTCGAAGCCAGCCGCGGGGTCACCGGTGGCTATCGGCTGATCGCCGGCACCGCGATGCCGCCCCTCGTGCTCGACGACGACGAAGCCGTCGCGATCGCCGTGGGCCTGCGGACCGCCGCGGGCCAGGCCGTCGACGGGATCGAGGAAGCGTCCGTGCGGGCGCTGGCCAAACTCGAGCAGATCCTGCCCGCGCGGTTGCGCCGCCGGGTGGGCACGATCGGCACGGCGACCGTCGCGGTGCCGGCCACCGGCCCCGTCGTCGACCCCGCGCAGCTGACCGTGTTCGCCGGCGCGATCACCAACAACGAGACGGTCCGGTTCCGCTACCACTCGGGCGACGGGACCGAGTCCCGTCGCCGGGCCGAGCCGCTCCGGCTGGTCGCCACCGGACGGCGCTGGTACCTGGTCGCCTTCGACCTCGACCGGGACGACTGGCGGGTCTTCCGCGTCGACCGGGTCCACGACGCCGAGGCGACCGGCGGGCGCATCGCCCCGCGCCGGCCACCCGCGACGGACCTGGCGGCCTACGTCCTCGAACGGCTCTACGACCTCGTGCCCACCTACCGGGCGGTGGCCACGCTGGCCGCGACGGCCGACGAGATCACCCCGCGCCTGGGCACGGCGGTCGGCGAGCTGACGCCGCTGCCGGACGGTGGCTGCCGCTGGCACAGCCACGGGGACACCCTGGACTGGCTCGCGTTCCGCCTGCTCGGGCTGGGGTGCGCGTTCACGGTCGAGGAGCCGCCGGAACTGGTGGCCCGCCTGGAGGTCCTCGCCGCCCGCGCGCTGGCGGGCGCGGGCGCGGGTGGCTGATCCGCGGCGGTCCGGGTTCCCCGGCACGGAACTCACTCCGCACCGCCCGAGGGCGGGTACACGGTGGCGTCCTGCGGGTCGTAGAGGACCATCCCGTGCCGCCCGGCCAGCTCCTGGACGTACGACACGACGGCGTCGGGAGCGGACCAGCTCAGCGACATGACCACGCCGTCACCGGCGACGGTCAAGGCGCACGACCACGGGCAGCTGCCGAGGTCCTCGACCGGCACATCGGTCAATTCCGGGTAGCGGGCCGTCAGCTCCCGGTGGTAGGCGACGGCCCGGGGGTGCAGCGGGATCACCACCGGTTCGGGGGACGTCAACGCGGCGTACTTGCGGGCCGCTTCTTCGGCGGCCGTGGGCTGGTGCCACACGGCGAGATCGAAACTCATCAGGACAACTCCGGTGGGTGAAGGAAACGGGACGGCCGCGATGGCGGGCCGGTCCGGAGTGGACCGGCCCGCCACCGTGCTCAGCCCGGTTCACCCCCGTCCAGGTCCACACGACGGCTCGGCGGCACGGGGAGGTAGCAGCCCGGGTTCTCCGGGTCGCAGCCCACGCGCGGCAGCCGGGAGCGGATGCCACCGGGGGTGCGCTCGAAGTAGGCGGCGATCTCCGTGACGCTCTCGCCTGCCAGCCACCGGCTCTCCAGCTCCGCGTCCATCTCGTCGTTCCACGGGCGGCCTTGCTGGGCGGCCCGGGCCGCGGATCTTCGCCGCGACGACCGGCCGGCGCCGGTCGTCGCGGACAGCAGGCCGTCGGCGACCAGGTCGGCCACCGTGGCCGCCACGGCGACGTCCAGGTCGAGGCTGCCCTCGGCGACCGGTTCGCCCTCGGGACCGCCGGCTTCCAGGGTGATCATCACCCTGGTGTTCGGTTCGGCGCGGTCTTCGTCCGTCCTGGTGGCGACCGCGATCTGGTAGATGATCTCCTGTGCCCGGATCTCGGTCCGGCGCTCTTCGATGATCGACATGCCGTGAAGCTAGCGCGCACCCCCGACAATTTTCGGCCACGCGCTGCTCACGGCCGACTCCGCTCCGAAATTGTCGGCCCCCTCCCCTAGCGTCCTCGTCGACCACACCACGTCACCGGGAGGCCACGATGCGACACCTGCGGACAAGACGGTGCCCCGGTCCGGACGAGCCGGACCGGGGCACTGACCCACGTCGATTCCGCTCAGAAGTGCAGCAGCTGAGCCAATGTGCGCTGCTTCTCCTGGGCCGCCTTCGCGGTGTTGTCCGACTTCTGCGCGGCGGCGCCGTCGGGCACCGGCGGCGGAACCGGGCTGCACTGGACGTCGGAGTGGTTGCCGGGCCGGCGCGCCGGCAGCGTTCCGTTCGCCAGGTAGTCGGCGATCTTGTCGTCCACACAGGACACCCCGGACAGCGAACCGGCGTGCGTGGTGCCGCCCGGCGCGCTGATCAGGCTCGAGTTCGGGAACCGCTTGCGGACCTCGAGGCTGCCGGCGTACGGCGTCGCGGCGTCGAGCTCTTCGCTGATGAGGAGCGCCCCGGCGACCTTGCTGCCGTTGATGTCGACGGGCTTGCCCGCCTTTGCCGGCCAGAACACGCAGGGCGCGTTGAACCAGGCGTTGCCCCAGGTCTCGAACGGGGCCTTGGCGTAGGTCAGCCAGTTGTCGACCCGCCACTTGTTCCAGCTGGTCGGCCACTGGGTGTCGGTGCACTGCACACCCAGGTAGACGGCGAAACCGTTGTCGTCGCCGGGCGGGTTCGAGTCGTCGTAGAGCGCCTTCAGCGTCTGCCAGTCACCCTTGTGGACGAAACCGTCGAACGCCTTGGCCATGTCGACCCAGCCGAAGACGTAGTAGCCGGCCTGCAGGAAGACGTCGGTCCACTCGTCACCGCCGATCACCCCGCCCGCCGGGTTCTTGGCGAGCTTGCGCTGGGTGTCGTACCAGAGCTTCTCCACCGCGGAACCGGTCTTGCCCAGGTGGTAGACGCTGTCGTAGGACGCCAGCCAGTCGAAGTAGATCTTGATGTTCTTGTCGAACGCGACGTCCTGGTCGAGGTTGGCCTGGTACCAGACCTTCCGCGGGTCGACGTTGCCGTCGAGCACCATCCGGCGGACGTTCTTCGGGTACATCGTGCTGTACACCTGGCCGAGGTAGGTGCCGTAGGAGAAGCCGTAGTAGTTGATCTGCTTCTCGCCCAGCGCCTTGCGCAGGCTGTCCATGTCCTGCGCGACGTCGGTCGTCTTCAGGTGGTCGAGGATCGCGCCGTTCTTGCGGCACGCCTGCGCGTAGCCCTTCGAGCGGTCGAGCCAGGTCTTCTCCAGCTTCGGCGAGGTCGGCACGTACGCCGGCCGGTCGTAGCTGAAGTAGTTGCCGTCACAGCTGATCGCGGGCTTGCTGGAGCCGACGCCCCGCGGGTCGAAGCCGATCCAGTCGTAGTTGTCCCCCGCGTGGTTCGGCACGTACTTGCCGAGCACCGAGAGCCCGAGGCCGGACCCGCCGGGGCCGCCCGGGTTCACCAGCATGATCCCTTGGGACTGCGCGGTCTTGTGCTTGATCCGCGACACCGCGACGGAGACCTTCGCCCCGCCCGGCTTCGCATAGTCCATCGGCACTTCGAGGAAGCCGCACTCGGCGCCCGCCGCCTTGAGGCTCGCCGAGTCGCAGGGCCCCCAGGCGATCGGCGCGGGGCTGAACTGCACCCCGGGGTCCGCCGACGCGGCGGGTGCGGCGGCCAGCAGCCCGGCCGCGAGCCCCACGGCGGCGACAGCGGCAACGATTCTTTTCACAGTCGTCCTTTTCGTCCGCATTCGACAGAGTTCGCCGGATTTCGCCGAAACTACCGGCAACCCTGCACAATCTCGCTGACCGCCACGACTTCCGCCATCCGCCTTTCGTCGGGACCTCCCCCGATCGGCGAGCACCCGGAACCGTCGGTGGCCGCCGGTACGCTCCGGGCGACCGGGGACGACGGGAGGACGGATGACCACGGACGAACGGCTGGTCAAGGCCGTCCGCGCCGGGCTGGCCGAGCTGGGCGATCCGGTGAAGGCACCCCAGATGCGGGCGTACATGAAGTCGGCCATGCCGTATCGCGGAGTGGCCAAACCGGAGCGGAGCGTGCTTCTCAAGCGGGTGCTCGCCGACCACATATTGCCCGATCGAGTGACATATTCGGCGACGATCCTGGCGTTGTGGCGGGACGCGGAATTCCGGGAGGAGCGGTACGCGGCGGTCAATCTTTCCGGCTATCGCGCCTACCGGTCGTGGCAGGATCCCGGACTGATCCCGATGTACGAGGAAATGATCGTCACGGGGGCGTGGTGGGACCACGTCGACGAACTGGCGATCCGGCGGGTGGGCCCGATCCTGCGTTCCGCCCGCGGCGAGATCACGCCGATCATGCTGCGCTGGGCGGCCGACGAGGACCTCTGGCGGCGGCGCACGGCGATCATCTGCCAGGTCGGCGCGAAGGAGGACACCGACACCGACCTGCTGACCCGGGCGATCGAACCCGCGATCGCCGAGCCGGAGTTCTTCCTGCGCAAGGGAATCGGCTGGGCGCTGCGCGACTACGCGAAGACGTCACCGGACTGGGTGCGGTCCTTCGTGGACGATCACCCCGGCCTGTCGGGGCTGTCGCGCCGGGAGGCGCTCAAGCACATCGGGTGACGTTCGGCTTCGAAGAGGTGCCCGGCACCGCGACACCTACGGCCAACCGGTGTGCCCGGACGGTCGGGTCGCGTACCCGGAGAGTCGGCTCACGTACCTGGAGGGTCGGGTCGCGTACCTGGAGGGTCGCTTACGTTCTGGTGCGGATGGTCGGCCGGATGTGCGGGGCCGAACGCGAAAGAGGGGCCGGTTTCCCGGCCCCTCCTCGAGAGCGTCGTGCGTCAGCGCAGGGTCGCTTCGAACCGTTCGCCCGCCGCGGCGACCGCGGCGTCGCGGGCCTTGGTCGCCTCGTCGACGGTCAGCGTCCGGTCCGGGGCGCGGAAGCGCAGCTTGTAGGCCAGCGATCGCTTGCCCTCGCCGACCTGCTCGCCGGCGTAGACGTCGAACAGCGTGATGTCCTCGAGCAGCTCGCCCGCCCCGGTGCGCAGCACCGCGGCCAGGTCACCCGACGGGACGTCCGCGGCCGCGACCAGCGCGACGTCGAGCAGCACCGGCGGGTAGCCGGACACGCTCGGCGCCGGCCGGGAGTCCGGCAGCGGGATCGCGTCGAGGTCGAGCTCCATCGCCACGGTGCGCGGCGGCAGGCCGAGCGCCTCGACGACCTTGGGGTGCAGCTCGCCCGCGTGGCCGACCGGCCAGTCGCCGACCCGCAGCTGGGCGCAGCGGCCCGGGTGCCACGGCGGCAGGTCGGTGGCCTGCGTGGTCAGCTCGACCCCGGCGGCCTCGGCGATCGTCCGGGCGGCCTGCACCGCGTCGGCCCAGCTCGCCTGCTCGCCCCCGCCCCACCAGCCGGCGCGGTGACGCTGACCGGCGAGCACGACGGCGACGTGCAGCGGCTGCTTCGGCACGGCCTCTTCGAGAACGGCCAGTTCTTCGTCGGTCGGGCGGCGGTCGACGCCGAGCACCGGGACCTTCAGCGGGTTCGGCGCGGGCAGCACGACCTGGCCGACGTGGAACAGCGCCACGTCCTTCATCCCGCGCGACACGTTGCGCTGCAGCGTGTCCAGCAGCCCCGGCAGCAGCGTGGTGGCCAGCTTGTTGCGCTCGGCCTCCAGCGGGTTGCGCACCACGACGGCGTTGCGGCGGACGTCGTCCGCCGGGAGCCCGAAGGCGTCCCACACCGCGTCGCCGACGAACGGGAACGGGCGCACCTCGACGTACCCGGCCTCGGCCAGCGCCCGCGCGACACCGCGGACGCGCCGCTGGCCGTCGGTCAGGCCGCGGCCGGCCGGGGCGGCGGGCAGCGTCGACGGGATGCTGTCGTAGCCCTCGAGCCGCAGCACCTCTTCGACGAGGTCGGCAGGCTGGCGCAGGTCGCCGCGCCAGCTCGGCGGGATCGCGGTGACGAGGCCGGTGCCGTCGTCGCCCGTGCTGACCGTGACCTTGCAGCCGATCTGGCTGAGCCGCCGCACGGTCACGCCGCGCTGGTAGCTCACGCCCGCGACCTTGTCGGGCAGGTTGATCGGCATCCGGACCGGCGGGTTGGGCTCGACCGTGCCCTCGTCGGTGCGGCCGGGCCGGATGGCGGCGTCGCCGTACTGCCGCAGCAGCCGGGCGGCCAGCTCGACCGCCGGCCCGCACAGCTGCGGGTCGGTGAACCGCTCGAACCGCTTGGCCGCCTCGGAGAACAGCTTGTGGCGCCGTGCCGTGCGGCTGATCGACGCCGGGTTCCAGTGCGCCGCCTCGAGCAGCACGTCCGTGCTCTCCGGCGTGATCTCGGTGCTCGCGCCACCCATGGTGCCGGCCAGCGAGATGACGCCGCTGTCGTCGGCGATCACCACGTCGTCCGGGTCGAGCGTGCGCTCGACGTCGTCCAGGGTGGTCAGCTTCTCGCCCGGCTTCGCCTTGCGCACCACCAGGTCGCCCTGGATGGCCTTGGTGGCGAACGCGTGCAGCGGGTGCCCGAGCTCGAGCATCACGTAGTTGGTGACGTCGACGGCCAGGGAGATGGAGCGGATGCCGGCCAGCATCAGCCGCCGCCGCATCCACCACGGGGTCGGCGCGGTCGAGTCCAGGCCGGTGACCCGGCGCAGCACGAACCGCGGGCAGCCCTCGGGGTCCTCGACGCGGACCGGCCAGGCGTCACCTTCGGCCGCCGGGACCTCCAGCAGTGCCGGGTCGCCGAAGGGCACGTCGAGGGCGTTCGACAGCTCGCGCGCCAGGCCGCGGACCGACAGCGCGTAGCCGCGGTCCGGGGTCGGCGCGAGCTCGATCACCGTGTCGTTCAGGGCGAGCAGCTCCTGGGCGTCGTCGCCCGGGCTCGCGGTGCCCGGCGGCAGCACCAGGATGCCGGTGTGGTCCTCGCCGAGGCCGAGCTCGCGCGCCGAGCAGATCATGCCGTCGCTGATGCGGCCGTAGGTCTTGCGGGAGGCGATGGCGAAGTCGCCCGGCAGCACCGCGCCGGGCAGCGCGACGACGACCAGGTCGCCCTCGGTGAAGTTGCGCGCGCCGCAGATGATGCCGCGGGTCCTGATGCCGTGCGGGCCCTCGTCGAACTCGCCCGACTCGTCCTCGTCCTCGTCCTCGTCGTCGTCTTCGGGCTCGTCGTCGTCCTCGGCGACCTCGCCGACGTCGACGCGGCAGAAGCGCACCGGCTTCTTGAACTCGGTCAGTTCCTCGATCTCGGCCACGCGGCCGACGACCAGCGGACCGGTCACCGGCCCGAGCTCGCGGAGGTCGTCGACCTCGATCCCGATCCGGACGAAAGCGTCGGCCAGGTCCTGTGGCGTGATCTCCTCGCCCACGTCGAGGTGTTCGGTCAGCCAGCTGACTGGGACTCGCACTACGCCTCCGTTCCGAAGGGAAGGGTGAAGCGGACGTCGCCTTCCACCATGTCGCGCATGTCCGGGATCCCGTTGCGGAACTGCAGGGTGCGCTCGATGCCCATGCCGAAGGCGAAGCCCGAGTACACCTCGGGGTCGACGCCGCAGGCGCGCAGGACGTTCGGGTTGACCATGCCGCAGCCGCCCCACTCGACCCAGCCGGGGCCGCCCTTCTTCTCCTCGAACCAGACGTCCACCTCGGCGGACGGCTCGGTGAACGGGAAGAAGTGCGGGCGCAGCCGGGTCTTGGAGTTCTCGCCGAACATCGCGCGGGCGAAGGCGTCCAGCGTGCCCTTGAGGTGCGCCATGGTGATGCCCTTGTCCACCGCGAGGCCCTCGACCTGGGTGAACACCGGGGTGTGGGTCGAGTCGAGCTCGTCGGTGCGGTACGTCCGGCCGGGGCACACGACGTACACGGGCAGGTCGCGGTGCAGCAGGGTGCGGGCCTGGACGGGCGAGGTGTGCGTGCGCAGCACCAGGCCGGAGTCCTCCTCGCCGACGTAGAACGTGTCCTGCAGCTGCCGCGCGGGGTGGTCCTTGCCGAAGTTCAGCGCGTCGAAGTTGAACCACTCGGCTTCGAGCTCCGGGCCTTCGGCGACCTCGTAGCCCATCGCGATGAACGCGTCGGCGACGCGCTCGGAGACGGTGCTGATCGGGTGCCGGGCACCGCGCGGCACGCGGTCCCACGGAAGGGTGACATCGACGGCTTCTTCGCGCAGCACGCGCTCGTCGCGCTCCACCTGGAGCTCGGCGCGGCGGGTGTCGAAGGCCGACTGGACGGCCTGGCGGGCCTCGTTGACGCGCTTGCCGGCCTCGGCCTTCTCCTGCTTGGGCAGGGCGCCGATCTCGCGGCGCGCCAGCAGCAGCGGCGAGTGGTCACCGAGATGCGCGGGCTTGACCTCGGCCAGCGCATCGAGCCCGGTCGCGGCGGCGAACGCCGCTTCGGCGGCCTTGACCGCCTCCTGCAGCGTCTCGGGGGCGAGAACCGCGCCGCCCTGGGCTTCCTTCTCCTTGGCTCCGGACATAACTCCTCGGCGTCCGCTGGGACTGGTCGTTCGTGCTCCGCCGGACAACGCGGCGCACGAGAGGTCAAAGGCAAGAAAAGTCTATGGGATCGGGTCAGGGCGCCCTTGGTCGCCCTCGCCCCGTGCCGGCGCACACCCGGGTAAGGGCCTGACAGGACTGAACGATGACCAGGCCGGGCCGCCGGGAATCCGGTCGCGCGGGGTGAAACCACTGGTCTGCGCGCGGCGTGTGTCCGGTAGGCGGACACCGGCACGATCGACCGCCGGGACGCCGCGAAGGGGGCCACGGTGGGACGGGCGGCGGGTTCGGCCGCCGCGGCACCACGAAAGGAGGCCGTGGTGGGACGGGCAGTGGGGTCGGCCGCCGCGGCGCCACAAAACGAGGCCGTGGTGGGACGGGCGGTGGTCTCGCTGAGCGGGCGATGGGCCACGCCTCAGCGGCGGGCCGCCATCGCGCTCGTGTAGACGCAGACCGCCGCCGCCGTGGCCAGGTTGAGGCTCTCCGCCTTGCCGTACAGCGGGATGCGGACCGCCAGATCCGTCTCGGCCAGAACCGCTTCCGAAAGGCCGTGGGCCTCGTTGCCGAATACCCAGGCCGTCGGCTCGGTCAGGTCCACCCGATCGAGTTCGGCGTCGGCGTAACCGTGGGCCGCGTACGTGCGCAGGCCCGCCGCCGAACAGGCCTTCAGCGCGGCCGAGACGTCCCGGACGCGGGTGATCGGGAGGTGGAACAGGCTGCCCGCGGCCGCTCGGACGCACTTGCCGTTGTGGGGGTCGACCGTGTCGCCCGCCAGGACGACGGCGTCGGCGCCGGCCGCGTCCGCCACGCGGATCACCGTGCCCGCGTTGCCCGGGTCGGCGATGTCCACCAGCACGACCACCAGCCGGGCGCCCGGGGTCACGGCCGTCTCGAGTGGACGGTCGAGCAGAGCGCAGACCGCCACGATGCCTTGGGGCGTCACGGTTTCCGACAGGCCGTCCGCGGCGCGGTCGGTGATCGGCGAGACCGGGACGCCGGCCGCGCGGGCGGCGTCGACCAGGTTCGCGTGCTGGGCGGCCGCGCGCGACGTCACGAACAGCTCGTGCACCGTTCCGTCCGCCAAGGCGGCTTCGACGGCGTTGGCGCCTTCGGCCAGGAACCGGCCGGTCTTGTCCCGGTCCGCGCGCCGGGTCAGCTTGCGCGCAGCAACGACCCGGGGGGTCCTTTCGGTGAACGGATCCACCCCGGGTCGGGGAAAGCTGCCGGTCAGGCCGACTTCGCTTCGGTGTTCACGTTGGCCTTGGCGAGCTCGGCCAGCGCGGTGAAGGCGACGGCGTCGTTGACGGCGAGGTCCGCGAGGATCTTGCGGTCGACCTCGACACCCGCGGCCTTGATGCCCTGGATGAACCGGTTGTAGGTCACGCCGTTCTCGCGGGCGGCCGCGTTGATGCGGGTGACCCACAGGCGACGGAAGTCACCCTTGCGGGCACGACGGTCCCGGTAGGCGTAGTTGAGCGAGTGAAGCGTCTGCTCCTTGGCCTTGCGGTACAGCCGCGAACGCTGGCCGCGGTAGCCGCTGGCCAGTTCGAGAGTTGCGCGACGCTTCTTCTGGGCGTTGACCGCCCGCTTGACGCGTGCCACGGGTCCATCCTGTCGATCTCAGGGGGCGAAGGGGCGCCCCGGGTGGTTAGAGCAAGTCGATGGTCAGCGGCCGAGGAGGCGCTTGACGCGACCGGTGTCGGGCTTGGCGATCTCGGTGGTGCCCTCGAGCCGGCGCGTGAGGCGGTTGGACTTCTTCTCCATCAGGTGCCGGCGGCCGGCCTTCTGACGGCGCAGCTTGCCCGTGCCCGTGACGCGGACGCGCTTGGACGTGCCGCTGTGGGTCTTCATCTTCGGCATTTCAGTCCTCTTTCGTGCGGCGGCTCACCGGAGACTCCGGTGAGCCGCTGACATGTGCTGGTCGGCGCCTTACGCCTCGGGGACCGATTCGGGAACCGGCTCGACCTTGGCCTTCGGCTTCACGTTCTTGTGCGGGGCCAGCACCATGATCATGTTGCGACCGTCCTGCTTGGCCGACGACTCGACGAAGCCGAGCTCCGTGACGTCTTCGGCGAGCTTCTGCAGCAGCCGGTAGCCGAGCTCCGGCCGGGACTGCTCGCGACCGCGGAACATGATCGTGACCTTGACCTTGTTGCCTGCCGCCAGGAAGCGCGACACGTGACCCTTCTTGGTCTCGTAGTCGTGCTGATCGATCTTGGGGCGCAGCTTCTGTTCCTTGATGACGGTCAGCTGCTGGTTGCGACGCGACTCGCGGGCCTTCTGCGCGCTCTCGTACTTGAACTTGCCGAAGTCCATGAGCTTGCACACCGGCGGGCGGGCCTGCGGCGCGACCTCGACGAGGTCGAGATCGTTCTCTTGCGCCAGGCGCAGCGCATCTTCGATCCGGACGATGCCGACCTGTTCACCGGCGGGTCCGACGAGTCGGACCTCCGGCACCCGGATTCGGTCGTTGATGCGTGTCTCGGAGCTGATGGGGCCTCCTTGGTCCGAGGAATGTTTCCTGTTCTCGTTTCGACCTGGTGCCCACATAGCGAAGGCCCCGACACCATTTCGGTGTGCGGGGCCCACTCTGTTTCCGATCGCATCCGGCCGCTAAGCCGGGTACTTCACCCTGGACTTGCAGTCCGGGCGAGACCGGACCCGGACACCTGAACGGTGACGCGGGTGGGAGCGGGGCTCCACTTGCCGCCCCCGATCGCTCGGGAGCTGGTCGCAGGTGGAAGAGTACCAGACGTGTCAGATCAACCCTCCGCACCGCCCCCGTATTCCCCCGAAGCCCGCCACCTGGAGGACATCCCCAGCGTGGAGGTGATCAGCCGCGCGGCCGTCATGCTGCTGTCGGCCGGGGCCGAACGCCTCGGCCTCGCCGACGCCGACCCGGACAACTCGCCGCACCGCGACCTCGACGAGGCGCGCCGCCTGATCACCGCGCTCGCCGGGCTCATCACCGCGTCCGCCGAATACCTCGGCCTGCACGCCGGCCCGTTGCGCGACGGTCTTCAGTCGCTCCAGAAGGCCTTCCGCGAGGCCTCGGCCGTCCCGGATGCTCCCGGTCAGGGCCCGGGCGAGAAGTACACCGGCCCCGTTTACTGACCGCACTTCCCGGCGGCCCCGCCCAAGAACAGCCCCCGCCCTCTCCGGGGGGGCGTCCCCAAGTCCAGTTTATCGGGGGTGCCCGACAGGACCCGGAAAAGGCGGCGGTCTGGGCTCGGTTGTCCACATCACGGGGTTCCTGTGGACAAGCATCCGGCACCCGTGGGCATCACGGACGGCTGGAGGCATGGCGGGCGGCCGGGGACACCGCGGGTGACTGGAGACGTCACGGGCGGATGGAGACATCGCAGCGGAAGTGCACCGCGATGCTCCGGTGTCCCGCTGAGTCTGGCTCGCCGACCGCGACCCGCACCAGCGGTGCACCAACACCAGCACCACACCAGCACCCCGCACCGCACCGCACCGCACCGCACCAGAACACGCACCCGCATCCAGCACCAGCACCGGCACCGGCACCGGCACCGGCACCGGCACCACGCCAGCACCACGCACCGCACGCACCCGCACCCAGCACCGGCACCCGGCACCGCGCCGGCACCCGGTCCCGGCATCCGGCATCCGGCATCCGGCATCCGGCATCCGGCATCCGGCATCCGACGCTAAGCGCCCGTCGCCAGGACGGCTTCGGGCTCGAAATAGTTGCCGGACGAGCCTTGCGACATCTAACATGTTAGATGTGAGTCTCTCGAAGATCAGTCGCCCGTTGCTGCGGGACGAGGCGTACGACCGCATCCGCCACGCGATCGTCGACGGTTCGCTGCCGCCCGGCGCCCCACTGCGCGACGCCGATCTGGCCGATCAGCTCGGCCTGTCGAGAGCCCCCATCCGCCAGGCGCTGCTGCGGCTGGCCGACGACGGACTCGTCGATTCCAAGCCGCAGAGCTACACCCGCGTCTCCGAGGTGATGTCCCCCGATGTCATCGACGCCCGCGAGATCGTCCGACTGCTGCACGAGTTCGCCGTCCGGCAGGCCGTGGCGAAGGTCGGCCGGGACGACGTCGCCGCGATGCGGGCGGCCAACGATCGCTTTGCCGCGGCGATCGAAGCCGGTGACGTCGCCGCCGCCGTCAAGGCCGACGACGAGCTGCACGATGTTCCCGTGCGGCTGGCCGGGAACGCCGCCGTGGCCGCCACTCTCGACCGCTACACGCCGCTGCTGCGCCGGCTCGAACACGCGCGGTTCAGCTCGGCGCTCGCCTGGAACTCGGTGGAACGCCACACGCGGCTCATCGACGCCCTCGAGAAGCGCGACACCGACACCGCCGTCTCCGTGATCTCGACCATCTGGACCGACCTGCTGGAGGACCGATGACCCTCGCCGACTTCCCGCGCTTCCCGTTGCTCTTCGGGCCGTCGCCGGTGCATCCCCTGGAGCGGCTCACGACCCACCTCGGCGGCGCGCAGGTCTGGGCCAAGCGCGAAGACGTCAACTCCGGGCTCGCGTACGGCGGCAACAAGACCCGCAAGCTGGAGTACCTCGTCGCCGACGCCCTGAAAGAAGGCGCCGACACGCTCGTCTCGATCGGCGGCGTCCAGTCCAACCACACCCGGCAGGTCGCGGCCGCCGCGGCGCGTGCCGGGCTGAAGGCCGTGCTGGTGCAGGAAAGCTGGGTCGACTGGCACGATCCGCTCTACGACAAGGTCGGCAACATCCAGCTCTCGCGGATTCTCGGCGCGGACGTCCGGCTGGTCGACGCCGGTTTCGGCATCGGGTTCAAGCAGGCATGGGAGGACGCCGTCGCCGAGATCGAGTCCGGCGGCGGGAAGCCGTACGCGATCCCGGCCGGTGCGTCGGATCACCGGCTCGGCGGGCTCGGCTTCGCGAACTGGATCGTCGAGCTGGAAGCGCAGGAGAAAGAACTGGGTGTCTTCTTCGATACCGTGATCGTCTGCTCGGTCACCGGGAGCACCCAGGGCGGGATGGTCGCCGGGACCGCACTAGGCAAACCCCGCCGCATCCTGGGCATCGACGCCTCCGCCAAGCCGGACGAGACCCGCGAGCAGGTCACGCGGATCGCGCGCGCCACCGCGGAGCTGATCGGCGCGGGCGAGATCGCGGACGTCGAGCTGGACGACCGGTACCACGCCGGGATCTACGGCATCCCCGACGCGTCCACTGTGGACGCCATCGAGACGTGCGCCCGGCTGGAGGGGATGATCACCGACCCGGTCTACGAAGGAAAGTCCATGGCTGGACTCATCGACCTGGTCGGCCGGGGTGAGATAGAACGCGGCTCGAACGTGCTCTACGCCCACCTCGGCGGGCAGCCCGCGATCAACGGCTATACGAGCGTCCTGGGCTGAGCGTCCCGGGGCCGGGCGAACCGGCCCCGGGAGAGGCTCAGTCCAGCACGCAGAGCACGTCGATCTCGACGAGCAGCTCGCCCGGGAGGCCGACGTACACCGTCGTGCGGGCGGCGTGCGGGCCCTCGCCGATGAGCTCGTTGTAGACCTCGTTGAACGGCGCGAAGTGCGCGGTGTCGGTGAGGTAGACGCGCACCATGATCGCGTCGGCGAGGCTCGAGCCCGCCTCCTTGAGCACGGCTTCGATGTTCTTGAACGTCTGGCGGGTCTGGCCCGCGACGTCGTCGCCGACGATCTCGTTCGTGGCCGGGTCGAAGGCCACCTGGCCCGCGACCTGCAACAGGTTTCCCTTGCGGACGGCCTGCGAGAACTTCGCCGGCGGCTTCGGCGCGTTCTCGGTGGAAACTGCCGTCTTGCTCATCAGTGCCCCTTTCCGTTCCCCGTCCATCCACTGTGGACGGAAGCTTCGTTCGTCGCGGCGCGCAGGTCCGGCACCAGCGCGAGCAGGCCTTCGTAGTCGAGCAGCACCTTCGGCACCGACATCGACGCGGCGGCCAGGACCTCGCCGTCCGCGCCGCGCACCGGCGCCGCGACGCAGTGGATGAAGTCCTCGTGCTCGGCGTTGTCGACGGCGTACCCGAGCTGGGCGACCCGGTCCAGCTCCGCGAGGTAGTCCTCGGGCGTGGTGATCGTGTTCGGCGTCAGCACTGGGTACTCCATGGACCGCGCGATCTCTTCCCGACGCGCCTGAGGCATCGCGGCGACCAGCACCTTCCCGACGGCGGTGCAGTGCAGCGGCGCGCGCTTGCCGACGCGGGAGTACATCCGCACCGAGTGGCGGCCCTCGTACTTGTCGATGTAGACGACTTCGCCGTCGTCGTAGCTGGCCAGGTGCACGGTGTGCCCGGTGCGGGCGTTGAGCGCGGCCAGCGCGGGCTGGGCGCTGCGCCGGACGTCGATCGAGTCGAGGGCCTGGTTCGCGAGGTCGAACATCGCGCTGCCGAGCCGGTAGTAGCGGGTGCCCTCGCGGCGGACGAAGTGGTGCTGCTCCAGGGTGCGCAGCAGGCGCAGCACCGTCGACTTGTGGACGCCGATCTCCTCGGCGAGGTCGTCGAGGGTGCGCGCGTCCTGCGCGATCGAGCTCAGCAGCGTCAGCGCGCGGTCCAGGCTTTGACTCAAGCGAGAACCCCCTCTCCCGTCAGCCTGGCCGAACGCCACTCGTCCGGGCCCGCGTTCAGCAGGGTATCCACGACCGTGCGCGGCAGCGGTACGCCGACGTCGTCGTGGGTGAGCAGGGTGGCGGCGGCCTGCAGGTGCCCGCGCCGGAGCCGTTCCAGGGGCGCGGCGCCGCGCAGGGTCGCGGCCAGGAAACCCGCGGCGAACGCGTCCCCGGCGCCCACCGGCTCGACGACGTCGACGCGCAACGCCGGCGCGAACAGCGGCTCGCCTTCGACGAGGGTCGCGCCGCGTTCGCCATGCTTGACGACCAGCGTGCGCGGGCCCGGCAGGAGGGCCCGCAGCGAAACCGGGTCGCCGGTCCCCCACACGTGCTGGGCTTCGTCGTCGCCGGTCAGGACGATGTCCGCCTGCCCGGCCAGTTCGGCGAGCAGGCGGGGGTCGCGGCCGGCCCACAGGGCGGGGCGCAGGTTGACGTCGAAGGAGACGAGCCGATCGCCGCGGGGCGCGTCCAGCAGCGCGCGCACCAGCGCGAGGCAGCTGTCGGACAGCGCCGGGGTGATGCCGGACAGGTGCAGCACGCGGACGCCGTCGAGATCGAGCCGATCCAGCAGCGACGGGCCCATGCCGGACGCCGCGGAGCCGGTGCGGTAGTAGCGGACGGGGCTGCCGCCGGCGCCGCTTTCCTTGACGTAGAGCCCGGTCGGGCGCACGGGGTCCACCGAACACGCGCTGACGTCGACGCCGGCCGCCGCGATCTCGCGCAGCATCGCGCGACCGAACGGGTCGTCGCCGACCGCGCTCACCCAGCCGCTCGGGACGCCGAGGGCGGGCAGGTGACAGGCCACGTTCGACTCGGCGCCGCCGATGGTGCGCGTCCACTGGCGCACCTCGTCCGGCGGGCCGGGTTCGGCGGGCACGAACAGCGCCATCGTCTCGCCGACACAGAGCACTTCGGGCCCGCTTGTCACTTTCCGTCTCCCCTGTCCTTCACCCCGTTGACCTGTGGCGACCCGGATGCTACACCTATGGCACTCAAAATGCGCAACAGTCGTTGCAACATACGCAACCGAGGTCGCCGCCGATGAACACACCCGCCCCTTGCTCGATCGACACCGCCGCGCTCGACGCCCTCCGCCAGGAGCGCGTCGACTGGCGGTTCCGCTCGGCCGCGCCCGCCCTGACCGGGCTCACGCTGGGCGAAGCCGCGGACCGGCGGCTCAACCTGTTCACCGACGGGTTCTTCGCGCCCTTCGTGGTGCTCGACGACGAAGCGCTCGAGCACAACCTTCGGACGATGGCCGCCTGGTGCGCCGCCCGCGGCGTCGTCCTCGCCCCGCACGGCAAGACGACGATGGCCCCGCAGCTGTTCGCCCGCCAGATCGAGCACGGCGCCTGGGGCATCACCTGCGCCAACGCCGGGCACCTGCGCATCTACCGCGCGTTCGGCGTCTCGCGGATCCTGCTGGCCAACCAGCTGCTCGACCCGAGCGGCCTGCGCTGGCTGGCCGCCGAGCTGGCCGCCGATCCCTCGTTCGAGTTCATCTGCTGGGTCGACTCGGTCCGCGGCGTCGAGCTGATGACCGAGGCTCTCGAAGGCACGAGCCGGCCGGTGGACGTCCTGCTCGAGCTGGGCGCCGACGGCGGCCGCACCGGCGTCCGCGACACGGCGACCGCGCTGGCCGTCGCGGAAGCCGTGCACGCCAGCCCGGCGCTGCGGCTGCGCGGCACCGGCGGTTACGAGGGCGCGCTCTCGCACGACACCGACGACGCCGCGCTCGCCAAGATCAGCTCCTACGTTGACGGTCTGCGCGAGCTCGCGATCACCTTCGCGGACAAGGGTCTCCTCGACGGCCAGATCATCGTCACCGCCGGCGGCAGCGCCTACTTCGACCAGGTCGCGAACGAGCTCACCAAGCCGTGGCCGGACGGTCTCGACGTGCTCCCGGTGCTGCGCAGCGGCGCCTACATCACCCACGACGACGGCTTCTACCGCGAGATCTCCCCGCTCGGCGAGCACCCGCGCATCGACGGCGTCGCGTCGTTCCGGCCCGCACTGCACGCCTGGGCCCAGGTGACGTCGAAGCCGTCGGACACCCTGGCGCTGCTGACCATCGGCAAGCGGGACGCGTCCTTCGACGAAGGCATGCCGGAACCGCAGCTGCGCCGCACCCCGCGTGGCCCCGCGGAACCGCTCGACGGCCACGTCATCGCGAAGATGAACGACCAGCACGCCTTCCTCACGCTGCCGGCGGGGTCGCCGGTCGAGGTCGGCGACTGGATCGGGCTCGGCCTCTCGCACCCGTGCACGGTGTTCGACAAGTGGCCGCTCCTGCCGGTGACGGCGGCCGACGGCGAAACCGTCGTCGACCTCGTCCGGACGTGGTTCTGATGGACGTCGTCTTCCGCGGCGCGCTGGTCGCCGACGGCACCGGGGACGCGCTCACGCGCCACGACGTCGGCATCACCGGCGGCCGGATCGCGAGCGTCGCGGAAGCCGGTTCGCTGGCCGGGAACCGGAACATCGACGCCGACGGCCTGGTACTCGCGCCCGGGTTCATCGACATGCATTCGCACTCCGACCTGCAGCTGCTGGCCAACCCGGACCACCCGGCCAAGATCACCCAGGGCGTCACCACCGAGGTGCTGGGCCAGGACGGGCTGTCCTACGCGCCGGTCGACGACGTCGTCCTCGCGGCGCTGCGCCAGCAGCTCGCGGGCTGGAACGACGACCCGGCCGGCTTCGACTGGAACTGGCGCTCGGTCGGCGAGTACCTCAACCGCCTGGACCAGGGCATCGCCGTCAACGCCGCGTACCTCGTGCCGCAGGGCACCGTGCGGATGCTCGCCGTCGGCTGGGACGACCGGCCGGCCACCGACGCCGAGCTGACGCGGATGAAGGAGCTCGTCGCGACCGGCCTGGCCGAGGGCGCGATGGGGATGTCGTCGGGCCTCACCTACACGCCGGGGATGTACGCGGACACCGGTGAGCTGGTCGAGCTGTGCCGCGTGGTCGGCGAGGGTGGCGGCTTCTACAGCCCGCACCACCGCAGCTACGGCAAGGGCGCCCTCGAGGCGTTCGCCGAGATGATCGACGTCTCCCGGCGGTCGGGCTGCCCGCTGCACCTGGCCCACGCGACGATGAACTTCTCGGTGAACAAGGGCAAGGCGCCCGACCTGCTGAAGCTGCTGGACGAGGCGCTCGACGACGGCTGCGACGTCACCCTCGACACCTACCCGTACCTGCCGGGCGCGACCTACCTGTCCGCGCTGCTGCCGAGCTGGGCCACCGAAGGCGGGCTCGACGCGACCCTGGCCCGGCTGTCCGATGTGGACACTCGCGAGCGGATCCGGGCCGAGATCGAGGGGTCCGGTTCGGACGGCGCGCACGGCGTCCCGATCGACTGGGACGCCATCGAGATCAACGGCGTCCGCAACGACCACAACGCCCACCTGGTGGGGCACAGTGTCGCCGGTTCGGCGCGCGCCGCGGGCAGCGAACCGGCGGCACTGTACTTCGACACGCTGCTCGACGAGCGCCTCGGCACGTCGTGCCTGATGCACGTCGGGCACGAGGAGAACGTCCAGGCGATCATGCGCCACCGGACGCACACCGGCGGCAGCGACGGCCTGCTCGTCGGCGCCCGCCCGCACCCGCGGGCCTGGGGCACGTTCCCCCGTTACCTGGCCCGGTACGTCCGTGAACTGGGCGTGCTGGACCTCGCCGAGTGCGTCGCCCACCTCACCGGGCGGGCCGCGCGGCGGCTGCGGCTGACCGACCGCGGGCTCGTCCGCGCCGGTTACGCCGCGGACCTGGTGCTGTTCGACCCGGACGCGGTCACCGACACCGCGACCTTCGACGACCCGCGGCAGGCCGCCGCGGGCATCACGCACGTGTTCGTCAACGGCGTCGCCGCCCTCGACGACGGCCGTCCCACCGGCGCCCTCGCCGGCCGATCCCTGCGCAATCCCGGGAGAACCCGATGATCCACTGGCTGCAACACACCACGGGCGGGCTCCTCACCCTCGCCGCCGTCTCGATCGCCCTGCTGTTGCTGCTGATCATCAAGGTCAAGGTCGAGCCGTTCATCGCCCTGATCGTGGTCAGCCTGCTCACCGCGCTGGCCGCCGGCCTGCCCGTCGGCACCCTGGTCGGCACCGCGCAGAAGACGTCGGACTCCTTGCTGGAGAAGGGATTCGGCAGCATCCTCGGGCACATCACCGCGATCATCGGGCTCGGCACCCTGCTCGGGTCGATCCTGGAGAAGTCCGGCGGCGCCCGCGTGCTGACGTCGTCGCTGCTGCGGGCGTTCGGCGAGAAGCGCGCGCCGCTGGCGATGGGCGTCTCGGGCCTGATCTTCGGCATCCCGGTGTTCTTCGACATCGGCATCTTCGTGCTCGCGCCGCTGGTCTACGCCGCCGCCAAGCAGGGTGGCCGCTCGCTGGTGCTCTACGCCCTGCCGCTGCTGGCCGGCCTGTCGATCACGCACGCGTTCCTGCCGCCGCACCCCGGGCCGGTCGCGGCCGCCGGGCTGCTGCACGTCGACCTCGGCTGGATCATCCTGATGGGGGCCATCTGCGGCATCCCGGCGTGGTTCGTCGGCGGCATCCTGTACTCGACGTGGATCGGCAAGAAGATCGACATCAAGATCCCCGAGGAGTTCGCGGACCTGGGCGGCGCCGACGACGAGCACGAGAACCCGCCGTCGCTCGGCCTGGTCGGCGGCATCATCGCGGTGCCGCTGGTGCTGATCCTGGCGGGCACGTTCGGCAGCATCTGGCTGCCCAAGGGCTCGACGCTAGCCGGGGTGGCCGCGTTCATCGGGACGCCCGCCGTCGCGCTGACCATCGCGGTGCTGCTGGCGTCGTGGCTGCTCGGGCACCGGCGCGGGATCAACGGCAAGCAGCTCGGTGAGCTGTCCGCCGCGGCGCTGCGGCCGGTCGCGATGATCCTGCTGGTCGTCGGCGCGGGCGCGTTCTTCGGCGCGGTGCTCTCGGCCACCGGCATCGGCACCGCCGTCGCCAAGTCGCTGGGGGACGCCGGCCTGCCGGTGATCCTCGCCTCGTACGTGATCAGCTGCGGCATGCGGATCGCCCAGGGATCCGCGACGGTGGCCATCGTGACCACGAGTGGCATCGTCGCGCCGACCGTCGCCGAGCTGCACTACTCCCAGGCGCAGCTGGCGCTCATCGTCGTGGCCATCTCGGCCGGGTCGATCATCGCCTCGCACGTCAACGACGGCGGGTTCTGGATCGTCTCGCGCTACTTCGGGATGACCGTGCCGGAGACGCTGAAGACGTGGACCGCGCTGGAGACCGTGCTTTCGGTGTCGGGCTTCGCGGTCGCCGCACTGGCCATGCTTGTGGTCTAGACCACAGCGGAATTTCCACTACACTGGACCGATACGCCGCCACGTTCGCCGTCACCGATACCCTTGGGAGACACCACGATGGCCGAGCTTTCCCGTCGCACGTTCCTCGGCGCGGCCGGTGCCGCCGGCGCCGCCACCGTCCTGGGCGCGCAGTTCGCGTCCGCCGCCGCGCAGGTCTGCACCGCTGGAGCCACCGTGTACGTCGGCAGTTACACCAGCGGAGCCGACGGCCACGGCCTGGACGTCACGAGCCGTTCCGGCGCCGCGCTGACCCAGGTCCGCACGGTGCCGGGGATCAGCGACACGTCCTGGTTCGGCCGCAGCGCCGACGGCAAGACGCTGTACGTCACCAACGAGGGCGACCCGAACGGGTTCGTCTCGGCGCTGAACATCACCGACGTCACGAACCCGAAGCTGCTCAACAAGGTTTCGACGAAGGGCAGCGCGCCGACGCACCTGAGCGTGCACTCGAGCGGGAAGTACGTGCTGGCGGCCAACTACGGCACCGGCAGCGTCGTCGTGCTGCCGATCCTGACGGGCGGGAAGCTCGGCGCGGCCACGGATCTGGCCCAGCACCAGGGATCCGACCGCGCGCCGAACGCGCACCAGGTCGTCAACGACCCGAGCGGGCGCTGGGTGCTCTCGGTCGACCTCGGCGCGGACTCGGTGTACGTCTACTCGCTCGACGTCGCCACCGGGAAGCTTTCGCAGCACCAGCAGCTGAAGCTGCCCACCGGCGCCGGGCCGCGGCACCTGGCGTTCGACCCCACCGGGAAGTTCGCCTACATCGTGCAGGAGCTGCGGCCCGAGATCACGGTGGCGAGCTGGGACGCGGCGACCGGCACGCTCAAGGCGCTGTCGGTCGTCCCGGCCGTGCCGGCGGGCAGCACCGGCGACCTGTACCCGGGCGAGATCGTCGTGTCACGCGACGGGAAGTTCGTCTACGCCACGGTGCGCGGGCCCAACACCCTGGCCACGTTCGCCGTCTCCGGCGGCGGCGCGACGCTCAGGCTGGTGTCCACTGTGTCCAGTGGCGGCAACTGGCCGCGGCACGTGTCCCTCGATCCCGCCGAGGCCTGGTTCTACGTCGCGAACCAGCGCTCCGGCACCGTCACCTGGCTGCCGCGCGACCCGGCCACCGGCCTGCCCGGCGCGGTCGCCGGCAGCCTGGCCGTCGGCAGCGTCAACTCCACTTACTTCGTCTGAGCACCGGTCGTGAGTGCGTAACAGTGTTCTAACACTGTTACGCACTCACGACCTCCCACTGGAGGGACCCCATGAGACTGCGCCGCACCCTGCCCGTCGTCGCCGGCCTCGCGTTGCTGGCCGGCTGCGCCCCCACCCAGTCCGCGCCCGCGGGCGCCGGCGCGGACGACAAGACCGGCACCGTCCGCGTCTGGCTGTTCGACGAGGCCAGCCGCGCGCCGAAGGAGGCGGCGGTCAAGGACGCGATCGCCGAGTTCAAGGCGGCGCACCAGGGCGTCGAGGTGGACGTCCAGTGGGTGCCGGTCGAGGGCCGGGCCGACAAGTTCTCCGGCGCCTTCAACGACCCGGCCAACGCGCCGGACGTCGCCGAGTTCGGCAACACCGACGTCTCCAACTACGCCGCCACCGGCGCGCTCGCCGACCTGACCGGCGACCTCGCGTCGTGGAGCAAGGGCAAGGACCTCATCCCGACCGTCGTCGACACGGCGAAGTCCGGCGGCAAGACCTACGGCCTGCCCTGGTACACCGGCGTCCGCGCGTTGTACTACCGCACCGACGTCTTCACCGAGCTGGGCCTCAAGCCGCCGACGACGCTCGCCGAGCTCACCGACGACGCCCGCAGGATCCGCGCCGCGAAGCCGGACCTGTACGGCATCTCCGTCGGCGGCAAGTACACCTACGCGATGCTGCCGTTCCTCTGGGCCAACGGCGGTGAGCTGGCGCAGGAGAGCGACGGCAAGTGGAAGTCGACGGTCACCGGTGAGCAGGCCAGGTCCGGCGTCACCCAGTACGCGGACCTGCTCAAGGACGACATCTGCCCGCCCGCGCAGTGCGCGAACCTGACCGGCACGCAGAGCGTCACGGCGTTCGCGGGCGGCAAGGCCGGGATGACCGTCGGCGGCGACTTCAACCGCAAGGCCGTCGACCAGGGCGCGGTGAAGGGCAAGTACGCCGTCGTGCCGATCCCGGGCACCACGGCGGGCAGCGTCGCCCCGGCGTTCGCCGGCGGCAACCTGCTGGGCGTGTTCAACGCGAGCAAGCACCGCGGCCTGGCCCTGGAGTTCATCGAGCTGCTCGGCGGCGCGAAGTACCAGGAGAAGATGTACACGGCGATGGGCAACCTGCCGACGCTGAGCTCGGTGCAGCAGAAGCTCGCCGCGAACGACCCGTTCCTCAAGCCGTTCGTCGACACCCTCAAGGCGGGCACGAAGTTCGTCCCGGCGACGCCGGCGTGGTCCAAGATCGACAGCCAGAACGTGCTGCCGACCGCCGTGCAGCAGATCGCCACCGGCGGCAAGGACCCGGCCGCCGCGCTGACCGACGCCGCCGCCGCGATGGACAAGGCCTTCGGGTAGTGGTCGCCCAGCAAACCCGTCCCGTTGTCGCGGCGCCCGCCAAGGCGCCGCGACGGCGGCGGCGGGACGGCCGGGCCGCGATCCTGTACCTGCTGCCCGCGGGCATCCTGCTCGCCGCGCTGCTCGCGTACCCGATCTACGAACTGGTCCTGATCTCGTTCTACGACTACGGCCAGCCGCAGGCCGCGGGCAACGCGCCGCTGGTGTTCCTCGGCTTCGCGAGCTACGCCGACCTGCTGTCGCAGGTGCAGTTCTGGACGGTGCTCGGCAACACGGTCGGGTTCGCCGCGGCCTGCGTGCTCGGCAGCTTGCTGGTCGGCACCGGGCTCGCCGTCCTGGCGAGCCGGGTGCGCGCGCTCCCCCGGATGCTGCTGTTCCTCGCCGCGCTCGGCGCGTGGTCGACCCCGGCGATGGCCGGCTCCTACGTCTGGCTGTTCCTCTTCGACACCGACTTCGGGCTGGTCAACGAGGTGCTCTCGGGGATCGGGCTGCCTTTCGAGCACCACTCCTGGACGTTCGGCACGATCGGCGCGTTCGGCCTGGTCGCCGCCGAGGTCGTCTGGTGCTCGTTCCCGTTCGTCATGGTGACGATGTACGCCGGGATCAAGGGCATCCCCGACGAGGTCCTGGAGGCCGCGTCGCTCGACGGCGCGTCGGCCTGGCGCTCGACGTGGGCGATCGTCCTGCCGATGGTGCGGCCGCTGCTGGTGATCGCGACCGTCCAGTCGATCATCTGGGACTTCAAGGTGTTCACCCAGATCTACGTGATGACCAACGGCGGTGGCGTGGCCGGGCGCAACCTGGTCCTCAACGTCTACGCCTACCAACAGGCCTTCGCCGGGCAGGAATACGGCCTCGGCTCGGCGATCGGAGTCGTCATGACGCTGTTGCTGCTGTCCGTCACCGGGCTCTACGTCCGCTCGCAGCGCCGGAGCGCGGCATGGCTGTGATCACGAGCCGGCGCGTCCGCCGCGTCCGCCGTCCGGGCCGGCTGATCGCCGAGATCGTCACGGTCGTGATCGCCGGGATCGTCGCGTTCCCGCTGTACTGGATGCTGCTCTCGGCGTTCAAGCCACCGGGCGAGATCCAGTCGGCGAACCCGAAACCGTGGACGTTCAGCCCGTCGTTCGACAGCTTCCAGCGCGTGCTCACGGTGTCCGGCTTCGGGCGGTTCTTCCTGAACAGCCTGGTGGTGGCCCTGGTCGTCGTGGTGCTGTCGCTGCTGCTGTCGTTCCTCTCGGCCGTCGCGCTGACGCGGTTCTCGTTCAAGGGCCGGACCGTGCTGCTGGTGATGATCCTGGTCGCGCAGATGGTGCCGGTGGAGGCGCTGACCATCCCGCTGTTCTTCCTGATGCGCCAGATCGGCGGCGTGGCGCCGGCGTTCGGGCTCAACGAGCTGGGTTCGCTGGTGCTGGTGCACCTGGCCTTCAGCCTGCCGTTCGCGATCTGGATGCTGCGCGGGTTCGTCGCGGCGGTGCCGGTGGAGCTGGAGGAGGCGGCCAAGCTCGACGGCGCGTCCCGGATGCGCTTCACCTGGCAGATCCTGTTCCCGCTGGTCGCGCCCGGGCTGGTCGCGGTGAGCGTGCTGGCGTTCATCCACGCGTGGAACGACTTCCTCTTCGCCAAGACGTTCATCATCTCCAAGACCGAGAACCAGACGCTGCCGCAGGCGATCCTGGTGTTCTTCAAACCGGAGGACACCGACTGGGGCGCGGTGATGGCGTCCTCGACGCTGATGACCGTGCCGGTGCTGGTGTTCTTCGTCCTCGTCCAACGACGGCTGGTGTCCGGCATGGCCGGCGCCGTGAAGGGCTGACATGTCTTTTGCCACCTTGCTCCCCCGCCCGGTTTCGGTGACGCCCGCCGCGGGTTCGTGCCCGTGGCCCGCGCCGGTCGAGGTGCGGCCCGCGGACCTGCCCGCCGAGGGCTACCGGCTGGAGATCTCGCCGGACGGCGTCATGTTGTCCTGTGCCGACGCGGCCGGGGAGGTCTACGGGCGGCAGACGTTGCGCCAGCTCGTGGGGCCGGACGCGTTCCGCGCGGCTTCGCTCGGCCGGGAACTCTCGATCCCGTGCGGCGTCGTCGAAGACCACCCGCGCTTCGGCTGGCGCGGCTGCCTGCTCGACGTCGCCCGGCACTTCCGGACCAAGGCCGAGGTGCTGCGGTTCGTCGACCTGCTGGCCGCTCACAAGCTGAACGTGCTGAACCTGCACCTGACCGACGACCAGGGCTGGCGCTTCGAGGTCCCCGGCTTCCCCAAGCTGACGTCGGTGGGCGGCTGGCGGCCGTCGTCGATGGCGGGCAGCGGGGGCACGCAGGACGGCCGGCCGCACGGCGGTTTCTACACCGGCGACGACCTGCGGGAGATCGTGGCCTACGCCGCCGAGCGGGCGATCACGGTGGTTCCGGAGATCGACATCCCCGGCCACGCGCGCGCGGCGCTGGCGGCGTACCCGGAGCTGGGCACCGAGGCGTCCTACGAGATCTGGACCGCTTGGGGCATCAGCACTTCACTGCTCGATCCGTCCGAGTCCACTTTGGACTTCTTCCGCACGGTGTTCGACCACCTGCTGGAGATCTTCCCGTCCCCGGTGATCGCCCTGGGCGGCGACGAGACGCCGGGCGCGACCGACGAGCACCGCAAGTTCGTCCGGCTGCTGGCCGAGCACCTGGTGGCCCGCGGCCGGACACCGATGGGCTGGGACGAGGTCCTCGACATCGGCGGCCTGCCCCCGATGGTGATCGGCTCCTGGCAGAACGAGACCGCGGGACAGCAGGCCGCCGCGGCCGGGCACGACGTCGTCATGTGCCCCGAGCAGCACGTGTACCTGGACCACCGCCAGTCCGCGCACCCGGACGAGCCGATCCCGGTCGGCATGGTGCACACGCTGGCGGACGTCTACGCCTACGAGCCGGCGTTGAGCGGCCCCCGGCTGCGCGGGGTGCAGGCCCAGGTGTGGAGCGAGCACCTCGACAGCGTCCGGCGGGTCGACTACATGGCTTTCCCACGGCTGTCGGCGTTCGCCGAGGTGGCGTGGAGCAGCGGGCCGCGCGACTACGCCGAGTTCCTGCCGCGGCTGCAGGACCACCACCTGCCGCGGCTGGACGCGCTCGGCGTCGAGTACCGGCCGCTCGACGGGCCGCGGCCGTGGCAGACCCGGCCGGGAGTGCCGGGCCGGCCACGCTGAACCGCCGCCTTACCTCAGGTGCCGGCCGAAGAACCGGTTCCCGTCGTCACCCTCGAACGCCGGGATGCCGGTGTGTCCGCCCATGTTGGCGTGCAACGTCTTCTCCTTCGAGCCGAAGGCGTCGAAGACGTCCAGGGCGAGCTGCCGGTCGTTGCCTTCGTCGTCCCACTGCAGCAGGACCAGCAGCGGGATGGTGACCTGGCGGGCCTCGTCGACCATGCTGCGCGGCACGTAACTCCCGGCGAACAGCCCCGCGGCCACGATGCGCGGCTCGACCACCGCCAGCCGGATGGCGATCGCGAGCACCCCGCCCGAGAACCCGACCGGGCCGCCGATCCCGGGCTGCGCGAGGAGGGCGTCCAGGGTGGTCCGCCATTCCGGGACCGCCCGCTCGACCAGCGGGAGGATCAGCCGGTCGACGATGTCGCCGGTGACCGGCTCACCGGCCCCCAGCGCCCGCTGCAGGTCGGCGCGGGCCTCGTCGACGGCGGCGAACCGGGGCCGGTCACCGCTGCCGGGCAGCTCGATCGTGGCCGCGGCGTAGCCCGCCGCCACGGCGGCCCGGGCCCGGGCCGCCAGCCGGGGGTACATCCTGCGCAAGCCGCCGGGGTGGCCGAGCAGGATCAGCGGAGTCGGTGCGGCCGTGGTTTCGGGCGTCCACAGGATGCCAGGGATCTCGCCGAGGGTGAACTCGCGCTCGAGGACGCCGTCGTCGAGGCGCTGTTCTGAGGTGAAGTGCATGGTCGTGCCTTTCGGGAGTGCGCTGAACGGCGCTCCTCAGGCGACCTATCGCCCGGCCGTGACCCCGGAGGGGAGCACCCATGTCGTTACTGCGGTCACGGGTACCACCTCCTCGTTCTCTGGCACGGCTGCCGGGACGGTAGCAGTGGCCGCCGTGGATCGCCAACGGGTTTACGCGTGCGCGTCACGGCAGCAGCGTCACCGTGACCGACTTCGTCGGGCCGACGTTGCCCGCCGCGTCGATCGAGCGGTATTCGATGCGGTGACGGCCGTAGCCCGGGGTGCGGGGCGCGAACGGCGAGACCGTCAGCCCGCCCGGGCCGAGGTTGCCGTACGCCAGGCCGTCGATCTCCGTCCCCCGCGGGGTGAACAGGAACGGCGCGTCCGGGTCCGTCGGCCAGCCGTAGTACTTGTGCCAGCCGTCGCCGTCCACGCGGAACTCCGGCATACCGTCGGACGCCGTCAGGCGCATCGTGAACGAGCCGTGGAAGACGTGGTCCTCGCCCGCCGGCAGCTCGGCCGTCGTCGTCGGGCCGGACGCGTCCACCGCCCAGGTCAGGGTCGTGCCGCCGGTGGTCGCGGTGAGGGTGTGCGCGCCGCGGGACTCGCCGAGGGCGAAGTCGGGGCCGCTCGCGACCGGACGACCGTCGAGCTTCCAGTGCACGGACGGGATCGAGCCGGTCGGCTCACCGGTTTCGACGTAGACGACGTCGTGGCCGCCGACCGGCTGCGACGTCGGCGTCGACCCCACGACCGCGGGGCCGCCGGAAGGCGCGGTGGTCACCGCCGGGTCGACGGTCCACGTGCGTGTCGCCGTCGGCCGGGCCGCCGGGTCGCGGACGAACGGCGTCGGGTCGGTCACCTTCGCCGTCAGCGTGTGCTTGCCCGGCGAAACGCGGACCTGCCGCAGGTCGAGCGCGTCGGAGCCACGCACGGGACGGCCGTCGAGGGTCCAGGTGACGTCGAGGCGGTGACCGACCGGGTGCATGGTCCGGATCCACACGACGCGGTCGGCGCCGATCGTCCCGGCCGGGGTGCCGTCGCCCAGCAGCGGCACCTTCGCGGAGATCCGCTGGGTCATCCGCTCGCGGCCGACCTGGTCGTAGGCGTAGCCGAGGGTCTTCATCATCGAGTGCGCGCTGGGCCGCCACACGCCGGTCTGGGTGTAGAGCCCGCCTTCGTAACGCCCGATCGTGCCGCCGGACTCGCTGGGCTCGCCGAGCCAGCGGTACCACTTCGCGTGCTGCTCACGCAGCTGCTGCTCGGTCAGCGTGGTGTGGTGGATCGACGCGGGCTCGCCGCCTTCGTACGCCCCGCCCGGAACGCCGCGCGCGTAGTAGTCGTACTCGTCGTCGAGGCCGCCGAGCGAGTGGCCCAGTTCGTGCGGCGAGATGAGCGCCGACAGCGCGTTGCCGCCCGACGCCGTCGCGTAGGTGCCGCCCGCGCCGCCGTAGGTGGTGCTGTTGCCCAGCGCGAGGATCTGCCGGTTGGCCTTGGTCGTGCCGGGCACGAGGTCGGCGTAGCGCTGGGCGGCCGCGTCGTCGACGGTCAGCAGCCGCTGCACGCTCCCGGCGTCACAACCGCCCCAGAACCCCATGTTCAGCGGCGTGTTCCGCTGCGGCGCGTCCAGCCCGGGGTCACAGTCCACACCGGACTCGGGCGAGGCGATCGACACGGCGTAGACGTTGAAGTAGCTGCGGTAGGACTTGAACGGCTCGAGCGACCAGAGCGTGTTCATGTGCCGCGCGACGTCGGCCTGGAACTTCGGCTGCTCGGCCGCGGTGTAGCCGTCGCCGAGGACGACGAGGTTGAACCGCTGCGCGACCGGCCCGGTCACCTGGACGTCGGTGACGGTGCCCGCGGGTTCGCCGGCGTACGCCGGGGTGGCGACCCCCGCTGCCAGCAGCAGCACCGCAGCGACGAGACCGGCCCAGTTCCGCATGCGGCTTTCCCCTTCATCGGCAGGTTCCCGTTGTACCGCAATGCTTTCCCCACCGGAACCCCCGGAAGTCGCGCCGCGGTATAGGGCGTTATACGGGAAGCCACGACCCGTCGAGGGGGACGCCGGCGGCCGCGGCGATCCGGGCGCGGGAGCGCAACGCGCGTTCTCGCAGCTCGTCGAGGTCGACGCCGACCAGCGCGCCGCCGCGTTTGACGACTTCGCCGGCGACGAGCACGGTGTCGACGAGCCCGGGATGTCCGGCGGACAGGATCGCGCCCGCCGGGTGGTTGACCGGGAAGAGCGTCAGGTCGTCGGCGCGCAGCAGCACGAGGTCGGCCTGCTTGCCCGGGGTGATGCTGCCGGTCCGGTCGCCGAGCCCGAGGGCGCGGGCGCCGTCGACGGTGGCGAACTCCAGCACGTCACGGCTGGTCACCGACGGCGGCCGGCCGTGCGCGGTGTCGAGGCCGCGTTGCACGCCGAGCGCGGTGCGCATGGCCGAGAACATGTCGCCGCCGGCCGTGGGGCAGTTGTCTACGGACAGCGTCGGGCGGATGCCCGCGGCGAGCACGCGGCCGGTTTCCGGCCAGCCGAGGCCCATCTTCAGCTCGACGTCGGGGCTGATCGACACCGAGCAGCCCGCGTCGGCCAGCATCGCCAGCTCGTCGTCGTCCAGGCCGTTGCCGTGCACGATCGTCGTCCGGTCGTCGAGCAGCCCGTGCTCCCCCATCGCCGCGATCGGCCGGCGGCCCGTCGTCGCCCCGGCGCGGACGTGCGCGTGGACGCTGACCCGCAGCCCGAGGTCGCGGGCCGCGGCGACGTCGGCGGCCGTGGTCTCGATGGTGGTCCGCTGCGGGCCGCGCAGGCCGGCCGCCATCGTCACGAGCCCGTCGTCGCCGGGGCACCGGTCGCGCATCCGGGCGAGCTCGGCGGCGACCGGACCGTCGGTGGCAATGCCCGCGCCGTAACAGAAAACGCTCCGCCCGGGCGCTTGGCGCAGGGCGTCGAGCGCCGCGTCGCCATGGGCGGGGGTGTCGGTGCAGTGGCACCAGTCCAGCACCGTGGTGACGCCCGAGTGCAGCGCTTCGAGCCGGCCGAGCAGCGTGCCGACGAGCACGTCCTCGGGCCGGTAGAGCGGCCGCAGCAGGCCGTGCATCGCCGGGCCGTACCGGGCGAACGTCCAGTCGGCGGCGAGCCCGCGGAACACCGCCTGCCAGGTGTGCCGGTGGGTGTCGACAAAACCGGGCAGCACCAGCATGCCGGTCGCGTCGAGCACGTCCGCGACCGGCGCGTCGACCCGCTCGGCGACGGCGCTGATCCGGCCGTCCTCGACGAGCACGTCCCCGCGCGGCAGGTCGCCGATCGCCGGGTCGACGCTGATGACCGTGCCGCCGCGCACCAGAGTTCCCATGATTCCCCTTTGCTCAGTTGACACGTCAACTGTAGGTCGCCTCCAGTTGACACGTCAACTCTCGGGTACGCTCCCTGCATGACGGAGACCCCGGAGCTGACCCCCGACGAGTGGGAGTTCTGGCACTCCTGGACGCAGGCTCAGCGCCTGCTCACCCGGGAGCTGGACCGCGGCCTGCAACGCGACTCCGGCATTTCGAAGGCCGAGTTCAGCGTGCTGCTGACCCTGCAGCGCGCACCCGGCCACGAACTGCGCGTCAGCGAGCTCTGCGCGTCCCTCGACTGGGAGAAGAGCCGCGTCTCGCACCAGCTGACCCGGATGGAGAACCGCGGTTTCGTGGCACGCACGGAGTCCGGGACCGGCGGCCGCCGCACACGGGTCGGGCTGACCGCCGAAGGCGACCGCGCCGCGCGG
This sequence comes from Amycolatopsis sp. NBC_01307, assembly GCF_035975215.1. Classification (NCBI taxonomy): domain Bacteria; kingdom Bacillati; phylum Actinomycetota; class Actinomycetes; order Pseudonocardiales; family Pseudonocardiaceae; genus Amycolatopsis; species Amycolatopsis sp. NBC_01307. The sequence continues at coordinate 5,217,829 of NZ_CP108403.1, forward strand.
GACGCCGTCGCCGGGCACGCCGGCAACATCCGCCGCTACTTCCTCGACACGCTCACCCCCGGCCAGGCCGCGGCCATCCGGGCCTGGAGCGAGCAGCTGACCGGCCGCCTGGAGCCGTGACGCGCCGGTGCCGTGACGCCGTCACGCGCGGGTCAGGCGGTACCAGACCTCGGGCCGGCCGACCTGGCCGTAGTGCGGCTCGCGGTGGGCCATTCCGTTGTCCGCCAAGTACTCCAGGTACCGGCGGGCCGTGACGCGGGACGCGCCGATCGCGGCCGCCGCCGCGCCCGCCGACAGGCCGTCCGCCGCCCCGCCCAGCGCGTCGGTGATCGCTTCCAGCGTCTGGACGCTCATGCCCTTCGGCAGCGGCGGTTGCTCGGTCGTGCGCAGCGTGCCCAGGGCGCGGTCGATCTCGGCCTGGCCGGACACCTCGCCGGACGCGTCGCGGAATTCGGCGTAGCGCTCCAGTTTTTCGCGCAGGGTGGCGAAGGTGAACGGCTTGAGGAGGTACTGCACCACCCCGACCGACACCGCGGCCTTCACCAGCGCGAGGTCGCGCGCCGACGTCACGGCGATGACGTCGATCGGCACCCCGGCCGCGCGAAGCGAGCGGCAGACCGCCAGGCCGTGGGTGTCCGGCAGGTAGAAGTCCAGCAGCACCAGGTCGACCGGCTCGCGTTCGCAGAACCGCAGAGCGTCGCCACCGGAGTGGACCACGCCCGCCACGGAGAACCCCGCGAGCCTTTCGACGTACACGCGGTGCGCCTCGGCGGCCACCGGTTCGTCCTCCACCACCAGCACCCGGATCACCGGCCGGCCTCCTGCCGCGGCAGGCGCACGGTGAACACCGCGCCGCCGTCCCGCCCGACGTCGACCGTACCGCCGTAGCGGCGCACCGCCTGCCCGACGAGCGCGAGCCCGAGGCCGTGTCCTTCCCCGGCCTTCGTCGACCAGCCGCGGCGGAAGACGTCGGCGTCGTCGGGGACGCCCGGACCGGTGTCGGCGACGCGCAGCAGCAGCTCGTCCGCGTCGGACCGGGCGGTGACGACGACCGCCGGCCGGCCGCCGCCGTGCACCGCGGCGTCGATGCCGTTGTCGATCAGGTTGCCGAGAATGGTGACGAGGTCGCGCGCGGCGACGCCGTGGGTCGCGTCGTCGATCATCGTGTCCGGCGTGATCGTCAGCTCCACTCCGCGTTCGCTCGCCTCGGCCGCCTTCCCCAGCAGCAGCGCGGCGAGCACCGGTTCGGCGACGGCGCCGACGACGCGGTCGGTCAGTTCCTGGGCGAGCGCGAGCTCGGCCGTCGCGAACTCGACGGCCTGCTCGGGTTTGCCGATCTCCACCAGGGAAACCACGGTGTGCAGCCGGTTCGCGGCCTCGTGCGCCTGCGACCGCAACGCCTCCGCGAGACCGCGGGCGGTGGTCAGCTCCCCGGTCAGCGACTGCAGTTCGGTGTGGTCGCGCAGGACCACGACGGTGCCCTGCGCCCGGCCGCCCGCGCGGACAGCGGTCGTGCTGACCAGCAGCACGCGCGCGTCGGTCAGGTGCAGCTCCTCGGCGCGGGTCTCGGCCGAGCCGAACGCCGTCACCAGCTCGACGGGCAGGCCCAGCGCGCCCAGCTCCCGGCCGACCGGGTCCGCGTCGAGTCCGAGCAGGACACGCGCGCCGTCGTTGCACAGCCCGACCTTCCCGTCGCGGCCGACCAGCAGCACCCCTTCGCGGACCGAGTGCAGCACGGCTTCGTGGTACTCGAACAGGTTGCTCAGCTCGTCCGGCGCGATCCCGCGCGTCTGACGGCGGAGCCGGGCGCTGATCAGCCAGCCGCCGAACGCGCCCACCAGCAGCACCGAACCCGCGACGCCGAACAGCGGCCAGAGCCGTTCGCGCAGCTCGGCCGAGATCGCCGCGACGGTGATCCCGACGGCGACCAGCGCGATCACCCGCTGGCCCGCGCCGAACACCGGGACGACCGTGCGGATCGACGGGCCGAGGGAGCCGGTGTAGGTCTCGGTGAGCGGCTGCCCGCGCTGCGCCACCGCGATGTTCCCGATGTAGTGCTGCCCGATCAGGGCCGGATTCGGGTGGGTGAAGCGGATCCCGGCCGGGCTCATGATCGTGATGAAGTCGACGCCGGTGTCGGCCTGCACGCGCACCGCGAACGGCTGCAGCGTGGCGCTCGGGTCCGGCGCGTCCACCGCGGCGATGACGGACGGCGCGTCGGCCACCGTCGCGGCGACGGCGCGCACCTGGTCCTTGGCGTTCTGGTCGGTCGCCCGCGACGCGTCGAGGTAGGCGAACGTGATCCCGGCGCCGGCGAGCACGCAGAGCACCACCAGCTGCAGCACGAGCAGCTGGCGCGCCAGGCTCCAGCGGGACGACGTCGGGGACACCTCCTCATACCAGCACACCGGGGCCCGGGTGTCCGAACGGGACGGTGCGATCATCGCGCGAACTCAATGAACACAAGTGAGCCGGGTCACCTCCGTGCGCCTACAGTGTGCCGCAACCTGGAACACCCCTGAGCTGGAGGCAACGGTGCCGACCCCACCGACAACCGAGGAGACCCCGCGCAAGCGGGACAAGACCCACTACCTGTACCTGGCCGTGATCGTCGCGGTGGCCCTCGGGATCCTGGTGGGTTTCCTCTTCCCCGGCTTCGCCAAGGGCCTCAAGCCCCTCGGTGACGGCTTCGTCAACCTGATCAAGATGATGATCACGCCGATCATCTTCTGCACCATCGTCATCGGCGTCGGCTCGGTCGCGAAAGCGGCCAAGGTCGGCAAAGTCGGTCTGATGGCGCTGTTCTACTTCATCATCATGTCGACCTTCGCCCTGGCGATCGGCCTGGTCGTCGGCAACATCCTGCACCCGGGCACCGGCCTGCACCTCAACCCGGCCGACGTGAAGAGCGTCCAGAAGTCCGCCACCGGCGCCGAAGGCCCGGTCGACTTCCTGCTCGGCATCATCCCGAAGACCTTCGTCTCCGCCTTCACCGACGGCGAAGTCCTGCAGGCCCTGCTGGTCGCGCTGTTCGTCGGGTTCGCGCTGCAGAAGCTGGGCCCCAAGGGCGCCCCGATCCTGCGCGGCATCGAGCACATCCAGCGGCTGGTCTTCCGCGTCCTGTCGATGATCATGTGGGCCGCCCCGATCGGCGCGTTCGGCGCCATCGCCGCGGTGGTCGGCGCGACCGGCTGGGCCGCCTTGAAGAGCCTCGCCGTGATCATGATCGGTTTCTACGCCACCTGCCTGATCTTCGTGTTCGTGATCCTCGGGATCGTGCTGTGGCTCGGTGCCCGGGTGTTCATCTGGAACCTGCTGCGCTACCTCGGCCGCGAGTTCCTGCTGATCCTCTCGACGTCGTCCTCGGAGTCGGCGCTGCCGCGGCTGATCGCGAAGATGGAGCACGTCGGCGTCAGCAAGTCGGTCGTCGGCATCACGGTCCCGACGGGCTACTCATTCAACCTGGACGGCACGGCGATCTACTTGACCATGGCGACGCTGTTCATCGCCGCCGCGCAGGACGAGCCGCTCTCGATCGGTTCGCAGATCGGCCTGCTGGCGTTCATGATCATCGCGTCGAAGGGCGCGGCGGGCGTCAGCGGCTCGGGCATTGCGACGCTGGCGTCCGGCCTGCAATCGCACCGGCCGGAACTGGTCAACGGCGTCGGCTTCATCCTCGGCATCGACCGGTTCATGTCGGAGGCCCGCGCGCTGACGAACTTCGCCGGCAACGCCGTCGCGACCGTCCTCATCGGAAACTGGACGAAGGAGTTCGACCGGGAGAAGGCCGAGCGGGTCTTCGCCGGGCAGGAACCCTTCGAAGAGGCGACCATGCTCGACGACCACAGCCACGCGGCCGGCACCGACGACCTGGACGACGCGGCCAAGCAACCCGCGAAGTAACCCCACCACGTTCGTGCTCACGCCCCCGCTGAGCACGAGCCACGCGGGCCGCGGTGCGAGTTCCCCGACTTCGCACCGCGGCCCGTTTCCACGTCTTCAGCTAGGCGGCACTTTCGGCGAGAAAGCTGCGTCCGAAGGCCCCCGAGGCGCAGCTTTCGCTAGGAAAGATGCATCGCTTCACGCGAAGTTCACACGGGCGGGAAGGCCTGTCAGCAGGCGGCGTGACCGTCGTAGACGACGCGGGCGGCGGCGATCGACTCGCGGTGCCGCTCCGCCCAGCCGAGCAGGCCGCTCAGGGACTGGTACAGCTCCTTCGCCATCGGCGTGGCCTCGTACTCCACGCGTGGCGGGACCGTCGGGTAGACCGTGCGCACCAGCAGGCCGTCGCGCTCCAGGTTGCGCAGGGTCAGCGTCAGCATCCGGCGGCTGATGCCCTCGACCGCGCGCTCCAGCTCGGTGAACCGCACCGGGCCGCGCATGGCCTCCAGCAGGATGCCGATCGGCCACTTCCCGCTGACCCGGTTGATGACCTCGAGCAGCGTGCAGGCCTCGAGTTTCGCCGAGTCCACCTCCGCTGCCTGGACAGGTACACCGATGTTCCCCTGGGACATGGAAGTGCCTCCTTCACGGCGTCCCCATGGTCACACATGATGGGCACTGTTACAAGAAGTGCCCTGGAGACGACCAGGGGAAACGCTCGACTGGAGGGGCCTGCCATGGCCGAGAACCGTCCCACCCGATCCCGCGGGCTCGCCTTGGCGGTGCTGTGCGCCGCGTCGCTGATGGTCGTGCTCGACAGCAGCATCGTCGCGGTGGCGCTGCCCGCGATCCAGGCCGACCTCGGCTTCACGGCCGCCGGGCTCGCCTGGGTCGTCACCGCCTACCTGGTCGCCTTCGGCGGCCTGCTCCTGCTCTCCGGCCGGCTCGGCGACCTGCTCGGCCGCCGCCGGGTCTTCCTCGGCGGCCTGGGCCTGTTCACGGCGGCGTCGCTGGCCGCCGGCCTCGCCGGGAACGCTGCCGTCCTGGTCGTGTCGCGGTTCGTGCAGGGCGTCGGCGGCGCGCTGGCGTCGGCCGTGGTGCTCGGGATGATCGTCACGATGTACCCGGAGCCGCGGGCCCGGGCGAAGGCGATCGGCGTCTACAGCTTCACGCAGGCCGCGGGCGCGTCCATCGGGCTCATCGCGGGCGGCGCGCTGACCCAGGCGCTGAGCTGGCACTGGACGTTCTACGTCAACCTGCCGATCGGCGCCGTCGCGCTGGTGCTGGCCGTCCGGGTGGTCGAGGCGGACCGCGGCGCCGGCCTGCGGGCGGGCCTGGACGCGCTCGGCGCGGTCCTGGTCACCGCCGCCGTGATGCTCGGCGTCTACGGGATCACGGGCTACAACCGGATCGCCCTGGGTGCCGCCGTCGTCCTGCTCGCCGGATTCGTGGTGCGCCAGGCGAAGGCGCGCACGCCGCTGCTGCCGTTGCGGCTGTTCCGCAGCCGCGCGGTCACCGGCGCCAACCTGGTGATGGTCCTGATGGTCGCCGGGATGCTCGGCTTCCAGTTCGTCACCGCGCTGTACCTGCAGCAGGTGCTCGGCCTCGACGCGCTGCGCACCGGCGTCGCGTTCCTGCCGGTGCCGGTCGTGATCGCCATCGCGTCGCTGGGCTTCGCGGGCAAGCTCGCGGAGCGGTTCGGGCCGCGCACGGTGCTGCTGTCCGGTCTGGGCCTGGTGATCGCCGGCCTGCTGCTGCTCACCCGGGTTTCGGTGCGGGGTGACTACTTCACCGACGTCCTGCCGCCGTTGCTGGTGATGGGCCTCGGCGCCGGCATGGCGATCCCCGCGTTGATGGGCCTGGCGATGTCGGGTACCGCGCCGGCGGATTCGGGAGTGGCGTCCGGGCTGATCAACACCACGCAGCAAGTGGGGGCGGCGATCGGCACCGCGGTGCTGGCCACGGTGGCCGCGTCCCGCACAGCGAGCCTGGGTGCGGTGGACCACCGCGAGGCGCTGGCGTCGGGCTTCCGGCTGGCCTACGGCACGAGCGCGGGGTTCCTGATCGCGGCGATCGCGCTCGGGGCGGCGGTGCTGGCCCGCCGTCCACACCGGAGCGCCACCGAGCCGGAGGTGTGCGTCGCCGGTTCCGCGTGATCGGGGCGGCGACCCGGGTTCTCCCGGCCGGGTCGCCGCCCCGCTCACGCGAGGTAGGTGCTCAAACCCCGGTGCCCCCGGCGCATCATCAGCGCGTGGTTCACGCGGAAGAGTGGCCGGGCCACCGTGTCTAACCGCCGCAGCAACGCCTTGCGCGCGTGGACGTCCTGGGTGATCTCCAGCAGCGTCCCCGCGCCCGTCGCGCGGACGGTGCCGGCCAGCACCCCTTCGAGGTCTCCGCTGAGCCTGACCCGCATCAGGCCCGCCCGCTCGTCCTGGTGGTCGCGGTGCATCCGGACGACCAGCCGGAACGGGAGCCGCGAACGGCAGACCAGTTCGGCGGTGTCGTCGTCCACCCGGCGCACCGTGCGGACGTCCGACCACCACCGCGGGTAGCCGGCGAGGTCGGTGACCGCGCCGAACACCCGCTCGGGCGCGGTACCGGGCAGCAGCCAGGAGCTGCTGAACCGGTAGCGCGCGCCCGTCACGACCTCACACCTGGGCCGAGACCAGCTTCCGGCCGTCCACCGTGACGATGTCGACCGACTTCACGTCGTCGGGCGCGACCAGCGCGGACCCGTCGAGCGAAAAGCCCTGGCTCTCCCACTTCTCGGACACTTTCCAGCTGCCGGCGGTGACCGCTTGGCCTTCCTTGGTCACGACCTGCAGCAGGCACTGTTCCCCGGCCTTGACGCCCTTGACGGCGACGTTGACCTTGACCCAGCCCGCGAAGGGCGCCACCGACGCGGCCAGCTGCACGCCGGTCGTCGGATCCCGCCCTTCGACGCTCTTCGTCCCCGCCGGGGTGTCCGGAGGGAACGCCGGCGCCGCGATGCTCGAGTCGGACGTCTGCCGCCCGACCAGGATCCCGCCGCCGAGTGCGGCCACGACCAGCACCGCCGCCGCGACCAGGGCCAGGCCCCGCCGGGACGCCGGCCGCGACGCGGTCCGCGCCGGCGCCGCCGTCTCCTCTTCGCGCACCCGCCGGAGGGTCTTCTGCAGCAGCAGCTCCCCGCCTTCGGGCGGCCCGTCGAGGAACGCCTCGGGCGGCACCTCGTCGAGCGACTCGCGCAACGCCACGAGCTCGTTCAGGTCGAACCTGCACTGGGCGCAGGTTTGCAGGTGCCGTCGTTCGAAGTCGGCCGCCTCCGCCGGGTCGAGCGCCCCGAGGGCGTACGCGCCGAGCTGTGTATGACTTTCGTCCACCGCGTTCACCGCGCCACCTCCGTTCCGCTTCCCGAGATCATCGAGGCTCTGAGAGCCCTGAGTGCGTAGTACGACCTTGATTTCACGGTACCCGGTGCGACGCCCAGTGTTCTCGCCGCTTCGGCCACCGTCCGTCCCCGGTAGTAGATCTCCACCAGGACCTCTCGATGTTCGTTGGACAACCCGTCCATCGCACCGAGCACCGTCATCGAGTCGACCACGCCCTGGGCGTGATCGCGCTCGACGGACGGCGTGGGCACGCCTTCGGCCGGTTCGGCCACTTCCTGTGGCCGTGCCGCCCGGGCTCGCGCCCGGTCGGTGACCAGGTTGCGCGCGACGGTCAGCAACCAGCCGCGCACCGAGCCCTTCCCGTCGTTCTGCAGGTCGTCTGCGTGTTTCCACGCCCGTACCAGCGTCTCCTGGACCACGTCCTCGGCTGCCGCACGATCACCGGTCAGCCTCGTCGCGTAGGCCAGCAGGCTCCGCCCGTGTTCGGCGTAAAGCTGCCGAATCAGGTCTTCGCCTTTGGCCTTCTTCGGCCGCCTGCCTCCGATCGCCACCCTCGTCCTCCCGACGGTGTTCTGAGTCGGCGAGGACAGTACTGCAACCCGCAGCGCCACCGGCGGTGCGTGGGTCGAGCGCAGCGCGACCATGGTGTTCATCGGCTGCCCGTCCTTCCTCGTTCTGCCCGGAAACCGTCGGTATCAGTAGCCGGAGCCGCCGGCCGCGGCCGGGGCGGTGATCTTGCTGCCGTCCGGGGCGACGGCGAACCAGGTGCCGTTGACGCCCTGGCCGTTCGCCTGCTCCGGTGCCTTGTCGCCCGAGAACTCGTACAGCGGCCAGCCGTTCAGCGTGAGCTGCTTGCTGCCGTCCTTGCGGGCCAGCGTGCCCACCTGGGTGTCCTGGATGCCCTTGAGCATCGGTGCGGCCTCCCCGGCGAGCACCGGCGGCCAGGTGGCCGCGCACTCACCGTCGCAGGTGGACGTCGGCGGCTGCGACATGTCCTTGTCGAACCGGTACAGCGTCTTGTCGGAGGCGTCCGTGACGACCGCCCCGATTCCCGGTACCGTCGCGGCGGCCAGCATCACGTGGCCGGGCTGGCCGTGTTCCGGACCCTGGGCCCCCGACGCCATGTCGCCACAGGCCGACAACGGTGCGACGACGGCGAAAGCGGCAGCGCAGACGACGGCCGTCCGGATGCGGTTCATCACGTTCTCTCCTCGGTGAGGGCGGCACCGCCGTGCGGCGGACCTCGACACCTCAGACACGGACGCCCGCGGGAAACGGTTCAGCGGGAATTCGCGCGGTTCGGTGCCGGTTCGCGGGTGGATTGGTGGGTACCGGTGACCGGCACGGTCTTGTCGCCGTGCGGGCGGGTTCCTAAGCTGATCACCGTTCCGCCGCCGCCCCCGTCGTCCCGGGAGCCGCCGTGTCCGCGAAACCCCTCGTCCTGGTGGCGCTGCTGGCCGCGGGCTGCGCCGCGACGCCGTCCCCGGCCCCGCCACCGTCGTTCACCGCGACGCTGACGTCCCCCACCGACGTGGTGCTGTCGTGGCCCGACGACGACGCCGCCGGGCACCGCGTGGAGTACGCGAACGACCCGGCCGGGCCGTGGACGACGCTGCAGTTCCTGCCGCCGCACGCGACGAGCTACCACCACCCGGACCTGATACCGGAGACGCCGTTCTACTACCGGGAGCGGCCGTTCACGGGCCCGGTGTCGGCCGAGACGACCGCGGGCGCGCCGGCGGCCCCGGACGCGGCGGCGCTGCGCGCGGTGGCGGACGGCGACACGGTGACGTTCACCTGGGCCGACGCGTCGACCGACGAGGCCGGGTTCCTGCTCGAGATCCGCCGCCCGGGCGAGCCGGGCTTCTCACCGATCGAGGTGACGGACCCGGACACGACGGCGTGCGCCCTGTCCACCCTCCCGGGTGAACAGGGCTCGGCCTACCGGCTCCGGGCGCTGCACTACGGGCCGCTCTCGCCGGTGGTCCACGAGACCACCGGCAAGGAGCGGTGACGCGCTACCCGGCCTACTCGGCCGTGAGGACGTGGCGCAGGAACTCGCCGGTGTAGCTGGTCTCGACCCCGGCCACGTGCTCGGGCGTGCCCTCGGCGATCACCGTGCCACCGCCGTTGCCGCCCTCCGGGCCCATGTCGATGATCCAGTCGGACGTCTTGATCACGTCGAGGTTGTGCTCGATCACGATCACCGAGTTGCCCTTGTCGACCAGCCCGTTGATCACGCCGATGAGCTTGTTGATGTCCTCGAAGTGCAGGCCGGTGGTCGGCTCGTCGAGGATGTAGACCGTCTTGCCGGTCGAGCGCTTCTGCAGCTCGCTCGCCAGCTTCACGCGCTGCGCCTCGCCACCGGAGAGCGTCGGCGCCGGCTGGCCGAGCCGGACGTAGCCGAGGCCGACGTCGACCAGGGTCTGCAGGTGCCGGTGGATCGCCTTGATCGGCTCGAAGAACTCCGCCGCCTCTTCGATCGGCATGTCGAGCACGTCCGAGACGGTCTTGCCCTTGTAGTGCACCTCGAGGGTCTCGCGGTTGTACCGCGCGCCCTTGCAGACCTCGCACGGGACGTAGACGTCCGGCAGGAAGTTCATCTCGATCTTGATCGTGCCGTCGCCGGCGCACGCCTCGCAGCGGCCGCCCTTGACGTTGAACGAGAACCGACCCTGCTGGTAGCCGCGCACCTTCGCCTCGGTGGTCGCCGAGAACAGCTTGCGGACGTGGTCCCAGACGCCGGTGTAGGTGGCCGGGTTGGACCGCGGGGTCCGCCCGATCGGCGACTGGTCGACGCGCACCAGCTTGTCGACCTGGGCCAGGCCGTTGATCCGGGTGTGACGGCCCGGCACCTGACGGGCGCCGTTGAGCTTGTTCGCCAGCACCGTCGCCAGGATGTCGTTCACCAGCGTCGACTTGCCCGAGCCGGAGACGCCGGTGACCGAGACGAGGCAGCCGAGCGGGAACGAGACGTCCAGCCCGCGCAGGTTGTGCTCGCGCGCGCCGATGACGGTCAGCTGCCGCTTCTTGTCGATCGGCCGCCGGATCGCCGGGACCTCGATCCTGCGGCGCCCGGACAGGTACTGCCCGGTGAGCGACTCCTTGCTCTTCAGCAGCTTCTTGTACGGTCCACTGTGGACGATGTGGCCACCGTGCTCGCCGGCGCCCGGGCCGATGTCGACCACCCAGTCGCTGGAGCGGATGGTGTCCTCGTCGTGCTCGACGACGATCAGCGTGTTGCCCAGGTTGCGCAGCCGGGTCAGCGTCTCGATCAGCCGGTGGTTGTCGCGCTGGTGCAGGCCGATCGACGGCTCGTCCAGCACGTACAGCACGCCGACCAGGCCGGAGCCGATCTGCGTGGCGAGCCGGATGCGCTGCGCCTCGCCGCCCGACAGCGTGCCCGACGCGCGGTCGAGCGAGAGGTACGTCAGGCCGACGTCGAGCAGGAACCGCAGGCGGGCCTGGATCTCCTTGAGCACGGCCCCGGCGATCATCGACTCGCGCTGCCCGAGCTCCAGCTCGTCGAGGAACTGCGACGCCTCGGCGATGGAGAGCCCGCAGACCTCGGCGATCGACATGTCACCGCGGGTCTTGTGCTGCAGCGTGACGGCGAGGATCTCCGGCTTGAGCCGGGTGCCCTGGCAGGTCGGGCACGGCACCTCGCGCATGTAGCCCTCGTACCGCTCGCGCATGTACTCGGACTCGGTCTGCTCCTGGCGCCGCTCGAGGAACGGGATGACGCCCTCGAAGCTGGCGTAGTACGACCGCTGGCGGCCGTAGCGGTTCTTGTAGCGGACGTGCACCTGCTCGTCGACGCCGTGCAGCACCGCCTTCTGGGCGCGCGCGGGCAGCTTGCGCCACGCCGTGTCCATCCGGAAGCCGATGGTCTCCGACAGCGACTCGAGCAGCCGGACGAAGTAGTCCGCGCTCTGCCCGCCCGCCCACGGCGCGATCGCGCCCTCGGCCAGCGACAGCTCGTCGTCCGGCACCACCAGCTCCGGGTCGACCTCCTTGCGGATGCCGATGCCGGTGCACACCGGGCACGCGCCGTAGGGCGAGTTGAAGGAGAACGAGCGGGGCTCGAGGTCCTCGATGGCCAGCGGGTGGCCGTTCGGGCAGGCCAGGTTCTCGGAGAAGCCGCGGATGCGGTGCGGGTCGTTCTCCGGCAGGTCGACGAACTCGAGCTCGATCAGCCCGTCGGCCAGCCGCAGCGCCGTCTCGACCGAGTCGGTGAGCCGCTGGCGCGAGCTCGACTTCACGCTCAGCCGGTCGATCACCACGCCGATCTGGTGCTTCTCCTGCTTCTTCAGCTTGGGCGGGTCGGTGAGCGGGTGCACCGTGCCGTCGACGACCACGCGCGCGTAGCCCTGCTGCTGCAAGTTCTCGAACAGGTCGACGTACTCGCCCTTGCGGCCGCGCACGACCGGCGCGAGCACCTGGAAGCGGACGCCCTCGTCCATCTCCAGCACCTGGTCGACGATCTGCTGCGGGGTCTGCTTGCTGATCGGCTCGCCGCACTTGGGGCAGTGGGCCTTGCCGGCGCGGGCGTAGAGCAGCCGGAGGTAGTCGTAGACCTCGGTGATCGTGCCCACGGTCGAGCGCGGGTTGCGCGAGGTGGACTTCTGGTCGATCGACACCGCGGGCGAGAGGCCCTCGATGAAGTCGACGTCCGGCTTGTCCATCTGCCCCAGGAACTGGCGGGCGTACGCGGACAGCGACTCGACGTACCGGCGCTGTCCCTCGGCGAAGATGGTGTCGAAGGCGAGGCTCGACTTCCCGGAGCCGGACAGACCCGTGAACACGATCAGGCTGTCGCGGGGCAGGTCGAGATCCACGCCGCGGAGGTTGTGCTCGCGGGCGCCGCGAACAACGAGGCGATCAGCCACGCCAGGGTCCCTTCAGTGTCATTCTCAGCTGGTTGCCGGCTCGGTCGGAGACTGCACGAGCGGCGGCCTCCATGCTACGAGCCACCACCGACAAAAACCGGCTCCGAGTCCGTGACCTGCGGTTCTTCCGGCTTGCGATGGCGATCCCGGCGAGCGGTGAGCCACCGGTGGACCGGCCGTTCGACGCCCGCGGTGATCGCCCAGCCCGCCAGCACGGCGGCGGCCACGACCGCGGGGAGCCGCAGCCAGCCGGGGACGCCGAGGTTGATCAGGGCGCGCGCCAGGATGTAACCCAGTTCCTGGTGCACCAGATAAAGACCATACGAGATGCCCGCGAGCCAGGTGACGGCCGGGGCGACCCGGCGCAGCCCGGGGAAGCGCCAGTCCGGCCCGCGCGCGGCGAAGCAGACGCCTGCGAGCAGCACGGCGAACCCGATCGTGGACGGCCAGCGCTGGGCGTCCTGCGGCAGTTCGCGGTGGAACGGGAACACCTGCAGGTCCTGCGCCACGCAGGTGGCGAGCACGAACAGCGCGACGTGCCAGTGCGCGAGCCGCTCCTTCGACCACAGCCAGAGGGCGGCGCCGATGGCGAAGACGTGCGCGCGGTGCAGGCCCAGGCCGTAGAAGACGGAGTCGACGACCTTCTGGTGCGTGGACGGCTCCAGCGAGGGCGGGACGATCGCGAACCGGATCACCAGCGGCACCAGGATCAGCGCCCACAGCAGGCCGACGGTCACCCGGTGTGTCCGCCACGCCCGCGGCCACAGCAGCGCCGCGCAGGCGAAGGCCGCGAGCTGCACGGGGAGTGTCCAATAGGAGCCGTCGAGGTAGTAAAACCACTCGAAGCGGTAACCCCATTCGGGGACCATGCCCAGGTTGGCGAGCAGGTCGGCCCAGGTCGGGATGTACCAGGGCGAGGGGTCCGTCGGCAGGCCCTGCGGCACGCCGAAGAGGAAGCCGGTCAGGCCCGGCGGGAACGGCAGCCCGCTGAAGCGGATGGCGGCGTACCGCGTCACCAGGTAGGTGACGAGCACCGCGACCAGGTAGGCGGGCACGAGCCGCGCGACCCGGTTCCACAGCCACCGGCCCGGATGGCCTTTGCGGAGGCTCGCGCACACGAAGAACGCGGAGATCACCAGGAGGATCGCCGCCCCGAACTGCGCGGTCACCCGCACGGGGTACCCCGTGAGCTCCGGGTGCAGAAGTGCACCCTGGTGGGTGACATGCCCGAGGATCACCGCGAGGACGGCGAAGACGCGCAGGAGGTCCCAGCTGATCCGGCGTACGCCTCGCACCGGGGTCGGCGTCGGAGTCGTCGGCACGGTCTTCCCTGGGTCGGCACGGGTCGGCGCGGGGTCGGCTTGCGGGGCTCCGGCGAGCCTACGGGGCGAGGTGAGCGCACGCTTGTGCGGGTGGAACCGCTTGCGGTGCCCCGACTACCGTGGGCGGGGTGAACATCGTGGAGACCTACACCGGGCACGTCGACCCGGGCGGCGACGCCTCCCGGCGGACCCTGGACGCGCTGACCATCACCAAGCTGTCCGTCGGCCCGATGGACAACAACGCGTACCTGCTGGTGTGCCGGGCAGACAACGAAGCCCTGCTCATCGACGCGGCGAGCGACCCCGAGCGCATCTCCGACCTGATCGGCCACGGCCCGGACCGCCCGGCCCTGCGCACGGTCGTCACGACCCACCAGCACCAGGACCACTGGCAGGCCCTGGGCGCGGTGGCGGGAGCGAACGGCTCGAACACCGCGGCGCACCCGCTGGACGCCGAGCCGTTGCCGGTGCCGCCGGACTTCCTGGTGGAGCACGGGGACACGCTCACGGTGGGCAAGGTCACCCTTTCGGTGATCCACCTGCGCGGCCACACGCCGGGCTCGATCGCCCTGCTGTACCGCGACCCGGCGGGCCACCCGCACTTGTTCACGGGCGACTCGCTCTTCCCGGGCGGCGTCGGGCGGACAACGTCCCCGGAGGACTTCTCGACACTGGTGGACGACGTGTCGTCCCGGATCTTCGACGAGCTGCCGGACGACACGTGGTTCTACCCGGGCCACGGCGACGACTCGACGCTGGGCGCCGAGCGCCCGAAGCTGGCCGAATGGCGCGAACGCGGCTGGTGACGTGCCGAACGCGGTCGTGAGCGGGAAACAGCGTCAGAGCACTGTTTCCCGCTCACGACACGTTCGGAGCAGCCTTGTAACGCTTGGGCCGCCGATCCCGGACACCGGGCAACTCCCCGGACGAACCGGGCGTCCCCCGCATGACCCCAGCGCTGGGGCTTCCACCGGTTCGCACCCGCCAGGAGGCCCACCCATGTCCAGACCCGTCAGACGCGCCCTCGTCGCCGTCACCGTGTTGCTCGCCGCGGCGGTGACCGCGGCCGCGGCGCCCGCGAACGCCGCCGTGTCCAGCGTTCCCACCCTGACCGCCATCCGGACCGGGGCCAACCCCGGGTTCGACCGGATCGTGCTCGACCTCACCGCCGGCGGCGCGCCCAGCGCCGGCTACCAGCTGTTCGACGAGCTCACCGCCGACCCGACCGGGGACGTCGTGTGGCTCACCGGGCAGTACTTCATCAACGTCACCGTGCCGTTCGCCGCCGCGCACGACGACAACGGCGTGCCCACCTACACCGGGCCGCAGAAGTTCCGGACGTGGAACCTGCGCAACGTCATGGCCGTCGCCGTCACCGGGGACTTCGAAGCCCAGCTGACCGTCGGGCTCGGCGTGCGGTCGCGGACGACGGTGAACGTCTTCACGCTCACCGCGCCCAACCGCGTCGTGATCGACGTCGCCAGCTGAAGCCTGGGGCAGACCCCGTCAGCGCTCGTACGGGGTCTTCTCCCCCGCCTCCACCGCGAAGGCCAGGTGGTTGCCCGCCGGGGGCAGGGGGCACGTCGCGAAGTCCGTGAACGCGCACGGCAGGTTGACCGCGCGGTTGAAGTCGAGGGTCACCGTGCCGTCCGCGGCCGGCGCGCCGACCGGCAGCGACCGGTTGGCCGCGTACGTCGTGACGCCGCTCGTCCCGTCCGTGAACAGGATGCTGAAGCCGCCTTCCTTGCCGTTGAACGCGGTCAGCGTGTGCGACGCGCCGTCGTGCTCGAAGTGGACCAGGCCCGGCGCGGTGTAGACGTGGCTCAGGCCCTCGACCACCGCACCCACCGTGGTCGGCCGCGGCGCGTCGAACGGCTCGAAGCGGCCGGACAGCACCCACGACGGCGACGGCTCGTACGCCGGGACGCCGTGGAAGGCGCGCAGCACCTCGGCCTTCGGGTCGTGCACCCGGATCAGGTAGCCCGAGCGGCGGGCCACCTCGATCTCGACGTCGCCGGCCAGCACGCGCGTGCCCGCGCCGCTGTTGACCAGCTCGAAGCGCCGGACGTCCGTGATCGGGGTGCCGTCGTGCTCGAGCGAGGCGCCGGCCGGGTCGACGTACGCCGCGTCGGCGTCCTGCCACCAGCGGCCGGGGATGCCCGGGTACTCGCGCGGGGCGTCGGTCAGCCAGTCCAGCGACACCAGCGCCAGCCAGCCGTGCGGTGCGGCGAGGTCCGACTCGCGCCCGGTCTTCCAGTCCTGCCACTCCTGCGTGAACGTGCTCATCGCTGGGCCCCTTCCCGTCGGCTACAAAGGGGGCAACCCGTCCCCCGCCCCACTATTCCGCGTCCCAGCATCCGGACGGGCGTGCAGCCAGCCGATCTCCCGCCCGCCGCCGGCCCGGACGACGACCCGCCGGAACACCGCCGGGTCCAGGTCGTGCTCGCCCTCACCGGCAACCTCGTCGTAGAGCCGGTCGGACACGATCAGCACCTGGTCCGCCTCCGGGGCCGCGGTCATCGCCGCCTTCAGCTCGTCCGAGTCGCACAGCCAGGACGACAACGCGACCGCGGCGCCGCCGAAGTAGGGCGGGCGCAGCACGACGTCGCCGTGGGCGACCGCCAGCCGCAGGCGCAGCCGGCCGAACTCGTTGAGGTGCCGGTTGCGGCGTCCCAGCGCCTCGGCCACCAGCTCGACCAGCCCGGTCGCGACCCACCGCGGCGGCACCGCCGGCGGGATGACCAGCGTCGTGTTGTCCCCCTCCGGGCGCCGGTACCAGCTCGGGGTGCGGTACGGCACCGGGACGCGCTCGAACACCTCGTCCAGCACCGCGTCGAGGGTGACGGCGAGGTGCACCGAACGCGCGGTGCGGCCGCGGCTCGGGGCGACGATCCCGATCCGGACGACGGTCGCGGCCAGCGGGACGGTGCGCACGGCCTCCTCATTCCTCCCGGCTCATTCAGTCCGGCTCAGTCACCCCGGGGGTCGAACGACCACTGCAGGCCGTAGCTCAGCCCCTGGTGCAGCTCGTGGAACTCCAGCCCCACCTCGCCGACCCGGTTGACGGTCAGCGCGTCCCCCGAGTCGACGCCGTCGTCGACCACCCGCCCCGGCACGCCGTTGAGCCGCCACACCCGGGCCGGCGGATCGGCGCGGTCGAAGCGGACGCGGACCGAGAACTCCTCGCAGCGGCGCAGCGGGGTGAGGGCGTAGTACGGCCGCAACGACGTCCGCTGCGGCGTGAACCGGATGCCGTACTCGTGGCGCTGGCCCAGCCGCAACGGGCTGGGCAGCCGCATGACGAACTGCGCGTGGCTCGCCGAAACCTGCTTGGCCTCGACGATCTCGCCGCCGAAGAGCACGTCGGCGGTGATGTCGGGCACCGGGTCGGTGCCGGGCACGGCCGGCACGCTGAAGGACAGGACCAGCTCGTCGAGCTCGTCGACCTCCGCGACGATCCGGCGTTCCTCCTGCAGGTCCGGGAGTTCGCGGTCGAAGCGGAGCATCACCTTCATCGACTCGACGTACCAGCCGGCCAGCGGATGCAGGTCCCGGCCCTGGCTGGGTTCGCCGAGCAGCTCGTCGAGCCGGCGGAAGGCGAGGTCGATGCGCCGGCGCGCGGTGCGCGGGTCCCGGTCGAGCATGCCGGCCAGCCACGAGATCCGCCGGTCCAGGAACTCCCCGGCCGCCTCCTCGTGCAGGCCGAGCGCCGCCAGCGCGGCCAGCCGCAGGTCCGCGGGCAGCCGGCCGCAGAGCTCGGTGAGCCGCAGGACGAGCTTGTGCCGCGCGGCGGCGGGCGAGTCGGCCTCGGCGATCCGGCACGCTTCGCGCAGGCACGGCCCGATCCGCTGGTGCAGATCGGTGGCGTCCAGACCGCGGCCGCGGCGCAGTTCGTTCAGCTCGCGCACGAACGGGAAGGAGTTCTCCGCCGTCACCCGGCCCTCCTTCTCACTGCGGCAGAAAGAGAGTCGCAGAACGGCTCGTCACCTTACCAGCGGCAGTTCCGCGGCGGCATGACAAATAGCGGACAGTTGCGCACGTGCGAATAGCCCGGCCGGTCGACCCCCCACGAGCCGGCCGACCGGGCCGCACCGCGGGTGCGTCAGTTCGCGCCGAAGATCAGCGCCCAGATCGAGTGGCTCTCCATCACACACCTCCTCATCGCTGCACCCAGGACGAGGTGGGGATCGGTGCCGCCGGTTCCGCCGCGGTTCCGGCGGCCACCAGCAAACCCGCTACGACGCCGGCGGCGAACGCGGCGGAAACGGATTTCACCAGGGTCCGGATTTTGCAGTAGACGTTCACGACAAGCACTCCCCCGAGCCTCGCTCAAAAACGGAATCCGGCCGGTGGCATCTCTTTCTTTTCCGGCCGATCCCAGAATCGCGCGAGGCGGGCGGTTCTCAGAGGCCCGTTGTCACGGGCGTTGTGTGCCGTTCGGCTCAGAACGGGCCAGCGCGCGCAGGACGCGCATCCGGCGGATGAGGATGCGGCGGCGGCCGGTCTCCACGACGCCCCGCTCCCGCAGGACGGCCAGCGCCCGCGCGACGGTCCGGCGGGCGGCGCCGACCTGCCCCGCCATGTCCTCCTGCGAAAATCCCGCCTCGATGAGGATGCCGTCGGCCACGGTACGACCGTGCTCGTCGGCCAGCCGCACCAGGTGGACCGCCACGCGGCGGCTCACGTCGTACGCCGCCGAATCGACGCGGGCGGCCTCGGCGGCGCGCAACCGGACCGCGACGGTCTTGATCGTCGCGATGGCGATCTCGGGCCGGGCCCGCAGCGCGGCGAGGAACCGGTCGCCGGTCAGCTGGACGACGTGGCACGGTTCGATGGCGCGGCACGACACCGTGCGCGGCCAGCCGTTGATCGCCGCCAGCTCGCCCAGCACCTCGCCGGGGCCGCGCAGCCCGAAGAGCACCTCGCGGCCGTCCTCGACGATCGTGGAGATCCGTACCCAGCCCGAGACCAGCACGTGGACGTGGTCGGACGGGTCGCCTTCCATGAGCACGACGTCGTCCGCCCGGAAGCGGCGGCGGACGCCCTGGGCGAGCAGGTACTCGCGATCGGCGTC
Organism: Amycolatopsis sp. NBC_01307; assembly: GCF_035975215.1. Taxonomy (NCBI): domain Bacteria; kingdom Bacillati; phylum Actinomycetota; class Actinomycetes; order Pseudonocardiales; family Pseudonocardiaceae; genus Amycolatopsis; species Amycolatopsis sp. NBC_01307. The sequence goes on from NZ_CP108403.1 coordinate 5,236,367, forward strand.
GGTGAGGTACCCCAGCAGCGCGCCGTCGGTCGTGTCACTCGCGTCGTGCCCGTTCATCGGAGCGCCTCCCACTCCGTTCCGGATCTCCACCGTAACCCGGCGTGGTGGCCCGGGGCGAGGGCAAGACGACCGGTAGGGTCGCCGCCGTGGCAGGCGAGGACGGACAGGCCGTGGAGATCTACACCGACGGCGCGTGCAGCGGAAACCCGGGACCCGGCGGCTGGGGCGCGGTGCTGACGTACGGGCGGCACGAGCGCGAGCTGTACGGCGGCGAAGCCACCCCGACGACGAACAACCGCATGGAGCTGACGGCGCCGATCCGCGCGCTGGAGAGCCTGAAGCGGCCGTCGCAGGTCCGCGTGTTCACCGACAGCACGTACGTGCGCAACGGCATCACGCAGTGGCTCCCGAGGTGGAAGAGCAACGGCTGGAAGACGGCGGCGCGCGAGCCGGTCAAGAACGCGGACCTGTGGCAGCGCCTGGACGAAGCGGTCCGCGAGCACGAGGTGGAATGGCTCTGGGTGAAGGGCCACGCGGGCCTGCCGGGCAACGAGCGAGCGGACCGCCTCGCGGTGCGCGGCGCCCAGGAGGCGCGGGAGAGCGGCAAGCCGGTCAACGCGGGCTAGTCCACAAAGGACGGCTGCCGCCCGCTCGGCGCGCCGTGGCACAATTCCGGGATGTCTCCCGCTTTCTGCCCGTGTGGCCTCACCGGGTCCTACGCCGCCTGCTGTGGCCGGTTCCACGACGGTGGCCTGGCGGCGCCGACCGCCGAGCTGCTGATGCGGTCGCGGTTCAGCGCCTTCGCCGTCGGGGACGCCGGTTACCTGCTGCGCACCTGGCACCCGGACACCCGGCCGCGGAAGCTGGCGCTCGACGCCGGCCAGGAGTGGACGCGGCTGGAGATCCTCGCCCGCACCGGCGGCGGCCTGCTGCACAACGAGGGCACCGTCGAGTTCCGCGCGCACTACCGCCACCGCGGCCGCGACGGCTTTATGGAGGAGAACAGCCGCTTCCGCCGCGACGACGGCCACTGGGTCTACCTCGACGCGGAAGCCTGAGGCGACTGGATGGGCACCGTCATCGTCGGCGTGGCCGGGACCCTGCTCGGCGTCCTCTTCGGTGGTGCCCTCCAGCACCTGCAGGCGTCGCGCGCCCACCGGTGGCAGCGGGACGACGCGCTCGGCAAGCTGAAGCAGGCCGCGTACGCCGAATTCCTGCGCTCGATCAGCGCGAGCTACGGCCAGGCGATGGCGGGCCAGCGGACCCGCACCGAGGACGCCCGGCTGCACGCCGTCACGGCCGAGATCGAAGTCCTCGCCGATCGCGAGGTGTCCGGGCCGGTCCGGGACCTCACCGGCACCATCATCGACGTGCACTCGAAGCTCGCCGAGGGCGTCGGCGTCGAGCAGGCGACCTTGGCCGCGGTCGATCGCCGCCGGCTCGAGGTGGTCGCGCTCTTCAAGGCCGACCTCGGGATCGCGCAAACCTGAAGCCGGGCGGACCGGATCGAGGGCAGTCGCCGAAACCCGTCCCGCGCAGCACCCCGTCGTGCTAAAACAGTGCGGCGATGGGAAAACTGACGCGCCGCGCCCGGGCGAAGGCGGACTACTTCGGCTTCATCGGCGCCCGGGAATGGCCGCTCGCCGCGTCCGGGCTCGGGGTGCTGCTCGGCGTGGTCACCATTCTGCCCAGTGCCGTCGGTGTCGTGCTGTCGGTCGTCGCGCTCGCGCTCGGCGTCACCACCTTCACCCGGGACGTCCGGCTGCTGCGCCGCCGCTGGGCCGGGTTCGAGTTCACCGCGATCGCCGCGCCCTTCCCTGCCGACGACCTGCCGCCGCCCGCCGCCTATCCGCCGTCGGAGTACCTCGCCGTGCCCGCGCGCGGGACCGCGCTGGTCAGCGCCGCGATCGACCGGGACCTCTGGGCGGGGCAGCACACGATCACCGTCGCGGAGGAGCCCTACCGGCTGCCGCCCGCGCTGAAGGCGACCGCGCCGCACGTGCTTCCGCTGCGCGCCCGGGGGCGATTGCTCTTCAACGGCCCGGTCGTCGGCATGCACGGCGATCCGCTGCCCGCCGCCGGGGCGCGGCCCGCGCCGATCCGGCTGCACCGCGCGCGGTTCTTCGACGCCGTCTGCTCGAACGAACTCGGCACGCTGCGCATCACCCGCGGCGAGACCGGCGAGGAGTACGACCTGCGCAAGGCCGAACTCACCGACTCCGCGGGCGCGCTGCGGACGTTGAGCAGCAGCGCGCTGACCGACCTGGTCGGCGTCTCCACGGTCGCCTTCACCACCGACGGCAAGCTCGTCACCGTCCGGCAGTCGTCGCTCAACGCCGCGAGCGGGCTGCTGCTGGCGCCCTCGGGCAGCGGCTCGCTCGAACCCCGTGACCTGCGGACACCGGCCGGCGAACCCCGGCCGCTGCTGCACGACGCCGTCCGCGCGGGCATGGAACGCGAGCTGTGCGAGGAAAGCGGCCTCAAGCCCGAAGACCTCCGCGAGACCCGGCTCGTCGGCTTCGCGCGCTGGATGGAACGCGGGGCGAAGCCGGAGTTCTTCGGGCTGACCGAGCTGGACGTCGACAGCGCGGACGTCGCCGGACGCCGGCCGGTCAGCGGCGAACGGCTCTACAGCGCCGGGTTGACGCTCTTCGACGTCGATCTCGCGGCGGTCGGCGCCGCACTGGCCGGCGGTGTTCCGCTGAGCGAGGCACTCCCGCGGCGGATCTGGGAAGACGGCTCGCTGCCGCTCCTGCTGGCCCTGCGCGCGGCGGCCGCGTGGCACGCGGCGCGGGGCTGATCAACCGGACGAACACCCCTGTTCCCGGAGTGACCGGACCGCTACTATCGTCCGCAATTGTTAGGAAAGTTCCCTAACGATGGTCACCGTCCCTCGCCGCCGTGGTGCCTAGGAGGCGCAGCTAGTGAGTCATCGGCAAAGAACAACCTTACGGCTGCTGGCGGCGGTCACGCTGGCCGTCGCGCTGGGTGGGGCGGCCGTTCCGGCGGCCGGCGGGCAGGTGGCGGCGAAAGCCACCGTCGCCGCGGCCGGCCCGGCCACCGCGGTCCCCGGTTTCCTGATCCAGACCTCGGCCCAGGTCAGCGACGACTCGGCGGTGTCGAAGCCCGGCTTCAACACCGCCGGCTGGTACCCGGTCGGCCCGCGCTCGACGGTCTACGCCGGGCTGCTGGCCAACGGCAAGTACGCCGACCCGTTCTACTCGACGAACATGAAGAACGTGCCGGCCGCGGACTTCAAGGTCCCGTGGTGGTACCGCACCGACCTCACCGTCACCGACACCACCCAGCGCACCTACCTCGACTTCAGCGGCGTCCTGTCGAAGGCCGACGTCTGGGTCAACGGGACGAAGATCGCGGACAAGGCACAGGTCAACGGCGCCTACACGCGGCAGGACCTGGACATCACCGCGCAGGTGAAGGCCGGCACGAACAGCGTCGCGTTCAAGGTCTACCCGAACGACCCGGACAAGGACCTGTCGATGGGCTGGATCGACTGGGCGCAGACCCCGCCGGACCAGAACATGGGCATCGTGCGCGACGTCCTGGTCCGCCGCAGCGGGCCGGTCGCGCTGCGCGGCGGCCACGTCGTGACGAAGCTGACCGGCACGACGCACGCCGACCTCACGGTCAAGGCCGACGTCCGCAACGACTCGGCGGCCGCGGTCTCGGCGACCGTGTCCGGCACGGTCGCCGGCAAGACGATCAGCCAGACGGTTTCCCTGGCGGCCAAGGAAAAGAAGACCGTCTCCTTCCCGGTCGCCGGGATCGACAACCCGCATGTGTGGTGGCCGGCCGGGATGGGCGGGCAGCCGCTCTACGACCTCGACCTCAGCGCGAACGTCGGCGGCGCGGCGTCGGACACCTCGCACGAGAGCTTCGGCGTGCGCGAGGTGAAGTCGACGGTCAACTCCGCCGGCGGCCGGGCGTACACGATCAACGGGCGCCCGCTGCTGATCAAGGGCGGCGGCTACTCGCCGGACCTGTTCCTGCGCTGGAACGCGCAGTACGCGGCGGACAAGCTGGCCTACGTCAAGGACCTCGGGCTCAACACCGTGCGCCTGGAAGGGCACATCGAGCCGGACGAGTTCTTCGACCTCGCCGACCGGATGGGCGTGCTGACGCTGCCCGGCTGGGAGTGCTGCGACAAGTGGGAGGGCCAGGTCAACGGCAGCGAGAAGGGTGACCCCTGGACCGCCGCCGACTACCCGATCGCCAAGGCGTCGATGACCGCGGAGGCCGAGCGGCTGCGCGATCACCCGAGCGTCATCTCGTTCCTGATCGGCAGCGACTTCGCCCCCGACGCGACGATCGAGAAGAACTACCTCGACGCGCTGAAGGCCGCGGACTGGGCCACCCCGATCGTCCCGGCCGCGTCGGCGAAGTCGTCGCCGCAGCTCGGCGCGTCCGGCATGAAGATGAACGGGCCGTACGACTACGTCCCGCCGAACTACTGGTACGACAAGGCGCACACCGACCTCGGCGGGGCGTTCGGCTTCAACTCCGAAACCAGCGCCGGGCCGGACATCCCGACGATGGACACGCTCAAGCGGATGATGTCGTCGAGCGAGCTGGACACGTTGTGGAAGAGCCCGTCGACCGCGCAGTACCACCGGTCGTCGTCCTCGACGTTCGCCAACCTGAAGCTCTACGGCGACGCGCTGACCGGCCGCTACGGCAAGCCGGCGAGCCTGGACGACTTCGTCCGCAAGGCGCAGCTGGCGCAGTACGAGAACGTCCGCGCCGAGTTCGAGTCGCACTCGCGCAACTTCAGCGACAGCTCGAACCCGTCGACCGGGATCATCTACTGGATGCTCAACAGCGGCTGGACGTCGCTGCACTGGCAGCTGTTCGACGCCTACCTCGACCAGAACGGCTCCTACTTCGGGGCCAAGAAGGCGAACGAGCCGCTGCACATCCAGTACTCCTACGACAACAAGTCCGTCGTGGTGGTCAACCACAACCACGACGCGGCGGCGAACCTGACCGCGTCGGTCAAGCTGTACAACCTCGACGGGACGGAGAAGTTCACCCAGTCCAAGACCGGTCTCTCGGTCGGCGGTGACGGCGCGAAGACCACCGCGCTCACCATCCCCGCGGTGAGCGGCCTGTCGACGACGTACCTGGCGAAGCTCGTCCTGACCGACCCGGCGGGCAAGGAGGTCAGCCGCAACGTCTACTGGCTGTCCACCAAGGCCGACACGCTCGACTGGGACAACAGCGACTGGTACTACACGCCGACGACGTCGTACGCCGATCTGACCGGGCTGAACAGCCTGGGCCAGGTCGCGGTCGACACCACCGCGAACTCGGCGGCGAACTCCGACGGCACCACGACCACCAAGGTGACGCTGAAGAACAGCTCCACCGGCAAGCTGCCGGCGTTCTTCGTCGACGCGCACGTCCTCGGCGCGGCGGGCGCACCGGTGCTGCCGGTGACGTGGACCGACAACCAGGTCAGCCTCTGGCCCGGCGAGTCGGCCACGCTCACCGCGACGTACCGGACCGCGGACCTCAAGGGCGCGACGCCGTCCGTGCGGGTCGCGGGCTGGAACACCGGCACGAAGACGGTCCCCGCGAACGGCACCACCGATCCGGGCACCCCCGGCACCCCGGCTGACTACCAGGCCGAGGACGCCACGATCACCAGCGGTGTCGCGGAGTCGAACCACGCCGGGTTCACCGGCAGCGGGTTCGTCAACTACGACAACGCGACCGGCAGCGCGGTGGAGTTCTCTGTCGACGCGGCGGCCGCCGGCCCCGCCGACGTCGTCCTGCGGTACGCCAACGGCACCACGGTGAACCGCCCGATGGACGTCTCGGTGAACGGCACGAAGGTGGCGTCCGCGCTGGCCTTCGGCGGCACCGGGAACTGGGACACCTGGCAGACGGTCACGGTCCACGTGACGCTGACCGCCGGGCCGAACAAGATCAAGACGACCGCGACGACCGCCAACGGCGGCCCGAACGTCGACAAGATCACCGTCTAGCCCAAGTCCGTGAAGGACTCCTTACCGGCTCTTAGCGCCGGTAAGGAGTCCTTCACGGCTTTACAAGGTGTCCCAGAGCAGGCGCTGGGCGCGGTCCGGGTCGGGGACCGTAGTGCTGACGTCGTCGAAGAGGCGCGTGATGCGCTCGGACGGCGTGTAGCGCGGCCAGCCCGGGTCGCCTGTGGCGATGAAGCGCACCCAGGCGCTCGACATCTCCGTCGCCAGTGCCTGCAGGCGCTCGGTGGGGCGCGGGCGGCCGGCGAAGAGGAAGCGCCAGTTCTTGTTGCCGATGTCGTCGAACATCAACGGCAGGTCCAGGCCGTGCGGCGCGCCCAGGCCGCGGCCGCGGGGCGCGATCCGCCAGTCGAGGCGGTACATCCAGGCGTCGCGCTGCTTCTCGGCGAACCGGATCGCCGGGATCCACCAGTCCCCCGCCGTCAGCGCCCGGTTGCGGACCTGCTCGTCCGGCCAGTCGAGCAGCTCGGCGTACGCCGCGACGGCCTTGTCGATCGCGGCGGGCCCCAGCATCGTCGAGCCGGCGCCGAGGAGCTTCGCACCGCCCGACTGCAGCCAGCTGAACAGGTCTTCCTCGTCGGCCGTCGTCCCGATGAGCAACGGGACCTCGCGGACGCCGTCGACCGGGCGCGAAGGCAGCAGGTCGCCGTCGACGACCACGCGGTAGGTGACCTTGGTGCCCGACGCGGCCGAGACCCGTTGCTGCGCCTGGAGAATCCGCGTCACCGGCAGTGTCGCCAGCTCCGCAGCCGAGACGTCCAGCTCCTTCAGAACCGCCGACGCGATCGCCGCGCCCTCGGCCGGGGTGTGCACCACCGCGCCGACGCCGGTGCCGCTCTGCACGATGGCCTGGTGGACCAGGCCGCGCGTGGCGGGCACGGCCAGCAGCGTCCCGACCGTGCGGCCGCCGTTGGACTGCCCGGCCAGCGTCACCCGCGCCGGGTCGCCGCCGAACGCGGAGACGCTGTCGCGCACCCATTCCAGCGCGGCGACCTGGTCGCGCAGCGAAAGGTTCGCGTCGGCGACGCCGGGCAGGTGCAGCATGCCGAGGACGCCGAGCCGGTAGGCGACGGTCACGACGACCACCCCACGACGGGCCAGCGCCGACCCGTCGAACTGGTGCGGCGCGCCCATCACGCCGCCACCGCCGTGGATCCACACCAGCACCGGGTACGGGCCGGGCTCCGCCGGCGCGTAGACGTTGACGTAGAGGCAGTCCTCGTCGCCGGTGAAGCCCCGCCCGGTCAGCTCGGGCTGCGGCGCCCGCGGGGCCCACCGGGTCGCGTCGCGGACGTCGGACCAGGGCGGCGCCGGCCGCGGTGCGCGGAACCGCAGCGCCCCCACCGGCGGCTCGGCGTACGGCACGCCGAGGAACGTCCTGACCCCGTCCCGCGCGGAGCCGCGCACCGCGCCGCCCGCGATCTCTGCCATCGTCACGAAGCCAGCCTAGGCGGACAATGCCCGCATGGTGATCCGCGTCCTGTCGGTCGTCCTGCTCCTCGCCCTCACCGCGTTCGGCGCGGCCGCGGTCGTGACGGGCATCGCGGAACAGCACGCCGCCGACACCGCGTACCTCGCCGACTTCTCGCGGCCCGGCGCCGAGTGCGGTGCCGGCGAAGCGCACTTCGACGAGTCCGACGGCCTGGTGCTGGCGTGTATGCCGCGCGGCGGCTCCTCGGTGCGCTACCCCGGGTTCAGCGAAGCCCAGAACCACGCCGTCGAAGCGCTCGCGAAGGACCTGGGCGCCGACTCGCTCTCGACGGTCGACCGGGCCCGCATCCAGCAGCGCGTCGACGAGTTCGCCGCGACCTTGCCGGCCGCCGCCCGCCCGCACTACGACGAGGGCGTCTCACTCGGCCCGGTGTGGGGCGCCGGGCTGGCCTGGGCGGGCGGCGCGGCGGCCCTGCTCGGAGTGCTCGGCCTGTACTTCCGCCTGCGCCGCCGCCGCGGCTAGGAACCGGCCGGCCAGGGCACCTGCGGCGACTTGTAGTACTTGAGCCCCAGCAGTTTCCAGAGCGGTCCCTGTGCGGCGAGCCGCTTCGAGAACGCCGTCCAGTCGTGCGTGCTCTGCGGCGACCAGCCGAGCTCGGCGATCGCCGCGAGCCGCGGGAAGGCCAGGTATTCGACGTCCGCGCTCGTCGTGACCGTCTCCGTCCACAGTGGAGCTTCGACGCCCGAGACGGCGGACTCGGCGACGCCGGACAGGTACGCGCCGGGGTTCCAGTCGTAGGCCTTCTTGACCTCGACCAGCCCGGCCCAGTCCTGCCCGATCGGCGAGCTCGACGTGTACTTCATGTCGAGGTAGGCGTGGTTCGCCGGGGACAGCACGAGCTTCGTCCCGTTCCTGACCGCCGTCGCCACCGCGCTGTTGCTCGTGGTGGTGTCCCAGAACTGCGCGACCGTGCCGGCCGCCGGGGTCGCGTTGACGACGTCGTGCCAGGCCAGCGCACTCTTGCCGTGTGACGCGGTGATCTGCTGGACGCGGTTCATGAACGTCTTGTAGTCGGCCGGTTTTGTCGACTGCGCCTCGTCCCCGCCGATGTGCAGGTACTTCCCCGGGGTCAGCGCGGCGAGCTGGCCGATGACGGCGTCGAGGAACGTGTACGTGATCTCCTTCGACGTGCACAGCGAGCTGAACCCGACGTCGGTGCCGGTGTAGAGCGGGCGTGCCTTGCCGTCGCAGTTCAGCTCGGCGTAGGAGGCCAGCGCGGCGTTCGTGTGGCCCGGCATGTCGATCTCCGGGACGACCGTGATGTACCGCGCCTGCGCGTAGGCGACGATCGCGGCGTAGTCGGCCTGCGTGTAGTAGCCGCCCGGCCCGCCGCCGGTCTGGGTGCTGCCGCCGTAGGTCGCCAGCCGTTCCCAGCCGTTGATCACGATCCGCCAGCCCTGGTCGTCGGCCAGGTGCAGGTGCAGCGTGTTCACCTTGTACCGGGCGAGCTGGTCGACGTACCGCTCGACCTGCGCGACGGAGAAGAAGTGCCGGGCGACGTCGAGCATCGCGCCGCGGTAGCCGAACCGCGGCTGGTCGGTGATCCGGCCGCCGGCCAGCACCCACGGCCCGGCCGTCACGGTGCTGCCCTGGGCGGCGGGCGGGAGCAGCTGCAGGAGCGTCTGGACGCCGGCGAACAGGCCCGCGGCCTGCCGGGCCCGCACGACCACGCCCGACGCCGTGACGTCGAGCTGGTAGCCCTGGTCACCGACCGCATCCGGCGCGCCCGAGAGCAGCAGCCGGACGCCGTCGGTGCCCGACGGCGGCGTGTGCACCGGGATCGCGTAGCCGGTCGACCGGCGCAGGGTCGTCGCGAGCTGGTCCCCGATCGCGGCGACGTCGGCGGAGATCGCGACGCCGGAGCCGAGTGTGTAGCTCACCCCGCTCGCCGGGACGGCGCTCGCGGGCGCCGGGACGACGCTGGTGAACGGGACGGGCGCGGCCGAGGCGGTGGCCACCCCGCCGGCCAGTGCCGCGGCCGTCAGCGCGGCCACCAGGCCGAGCCGCAGCAGACGTCGTGCTTGCGAAACCGCCATCAAAACCCTCCATGATCGGACGAAACGGATCAAGCAGGGCTTCAGGAGCCGGCGGCGTCCACTCGCTGAGCCAGGGAGGATTCAACCAGAACCGACCCGCGCGGCACACCGCCACGGCGGTCCGGGTGATGATTACCCCGTGCACATCGCGGCAGAGATAGTGGCCCTGGTCGTGACCGTCCTCGTCGTCAGCGCGCTCGCGCGGCGGCTGGACTGGTCCGCACCCCTGTGCCTGATCGTCGTCGGCGTCGGCGCGTCCTACGTGCCGGGCGTGCCTGAATACCACCTGGACCCCGAGGTCGTGCTCCTCGGCCTGCTCCCGCCGCTGCTGTACTCGGCGGCCATCCAGACGTCCCTCGTGGACTTCCGGAAGAACCGCGGCGCGATCGGGCTGATGTCGGTCGGGCTGGTCGTGTTCACCGCCTTCGGCGTCGGGCTGGTCGCCTGGGCCGTGGTCCCCGACCTGCCGCTGGCCGGCGCGATCGCGCTCGGGGCGATCGTCGCGCCGCCGGACGCGGTCGCCGCCAGCGTCGTCGCCCGCCGCGTCGGCATGCCCCGCAAGCTGATCCGGCTGCTGGAGGGCGAGAGCCTGTTCAACGACGCGGCCGCGCTGGTCGCGCTGCGCACGGCCATCGCCGCGCTGGCCGGCTCGGTCAGCATCTGGCAGGTCGGCGCCGACTTCCTGCGCGCGGCCATCGGCGGGATCGTGGTCGGTCTGGTCATCGGGTTCGTGGCCGCGTTCATCCGCGCGCGGATGAACGAAGCGGTGCTCGACACCGCGCTGTCGTTCGCGGTGCCGTTCATCGCCTACATCCCGGCCGAGGCGATCCACGGGTCCGGGGTGCTCGCGGTGGTCGTCGCCGGGCTGATCCTCGGGCACAAGGCCCCGAAGATCCTCTCCGGCTCGGCGCGCCTGGCCAGCAGGCTGAACTGGCAGACCATCGCGTTCCTGCTGGAGAACATGGTCTTCCTGCTGATCGGCCTGCAGCTGCGGCGGATCCTGTCCGAAGTCAGCGAAACCGGGTTGTCGCTGGGGTTGCTGACCTGGATCTGCGTCGCGGTGCTCGGCGCGACGATCGCCACGCGGATGCTGTGGATGCTCGGGATCGGCACCGTGAAACGGCTGGAACGGCGGCTCATCCCGAAGCGGCAGCAGGCGAAGATCTGGCCGTGGCGCTACTCGGCGGTGATCTCCTGGGCGGGCATGCGCGGGGTCGTCACGCTCGCCGCCGCGTTCGTGCTGCCCGCCGACACCCCGCAGCGGGCCGTGCTGGTGCTCGCCGCGTTCGTCGTCGTGGCCGGCACCCTCGCCGTGCAGGGCATGACGCTGCCGCCGCTGATCCGGCGGCTGCGCCTGCCCCGGCCGGACCCGGCGGAGGACGCGCTGCAGGAGGCGTCCGTGCTGCACGACATGACCACCGCGGCCCTGCTGAAGCTCGAGGAGATCCAGCAGCCCGACGACCCGCCCGAGATCATCCAGCGCATCCGCGACCGGCTGCAGAACCGGTCCGACTCGGCGTGGGAGCAGCTGGGCCGCCAGAGCGTGCTGGCCGAGACGCCCAGTGACGCCTACCGCCGGCTGCGGATCCAGCTCCTCGAGGTCGAACGCGACCAGTTCCTGAAGGCCCGTGCCGCCGGCAGCGCCGACGACGACGTCCTGCGGAAGGTCCTGGAGCGCCTCGACATCGAGGAGTCCATGCTCGACCGCGCCGAGGAGGAACCCGAGGTCGAGGGCCGCGAGCTGCGCACCCCGGCCGCGACGGCCGGCTCGTGCAAGCACCTGGCCCACGAGTGGGTCGACAAGGACCCCAGCTCGCCGGACACCTGCGCGGCCTGCGTCGAGGAGGGGACGACCTGGGTGCACCTGCGGATGTGCCTCAAGTGCGGCAACGTCGCGTGCTGCGACTCCTCGCCGCGCCGCCACGCGACCCGCCACTTCCACGAGAGCCGGCACCCGGTGATGCGCAGCTTCGAGCCGGGCGAGACGTGGCGATGGTGTTTCGTGGACAAACAGCTCGGCTAGGGTCGGGGCCATGAGCACGCCCGAGCAGGAGATCGAGTACCGGCAGCACCGGTTCACCCCGCCGTCCGGCGCCACCGAGATCTTCCTGGTCCGGCACGGCGAATCCGCGCCGGCCCGGGCCAGCACCCCGTTCGACCTGGTCGACGGCCAGGCCGACCCGGACCTCGCGCCGGAAGGCCGCGACCACGCCCGGCGCGTCGGCGACCGGCTGGCCGGTGAGCGCATCGACGCGATCTACGTGACGACACTGCGCCGCACGGTGCAGACCGCCGCGCCGCTGGCCGAGAAGCTGGGGATCACCCCGGTCGTCGAGCCGGAGCTGCGCGAAATCCACCTCGGCGACTGGGAGAACGGCCTCTTCCGGAAGTACACGACCGACGGCCACCCGATCGTCGACCGGCTGTGGGCCGAGCAGCGCTGGGACGTCATCCCCGGCGCGGAGTCCGACGAGGCGTTCGGGGCCCGGCTGCGCGACGCGCTCACCCGCATCGCCGCCGCCCACCCCGATCAGCGCGTCGCGGTCTTCACCCACGGCGGCGTGATCGGCGAGGTGTTCGCCCAGGCCGGCCGCTCGGTCGAGCGGTTCGCCTACCTCGGCGCGGACAACGGCTCGATCTCGCACCTGGTGCTGCACGGCGACAACTGGATCGTGCGGCGCTTCAACGACACCGCGCACCTCGCTAACCCGCTCGGCTGAGCTTCCCCGCCGCGACGCACTGCACGGTCACCAGGATCGCCACGGCCTCCGCGGCCAGCAGCCCGATCAGGACGAGCACCTGCGTCGTGCCCGCCTGCAGCGGGCCGGCGCCGCCGAGCAGGACACCGACGTACGCGCCGGGCAGCGTCACCAGGCCGACCGTGCGCGTCTGGTCCAGGGCCGGGATCAACGCGTGCCCGGCCGACGGGCGGCAGATCTCCAGGGCGGCCGGGCGGGGCATGAAGCCGAGGGCGAGGGCGGCTTCGTACTCGCCGTGGCGGGCCTCGAGTTCATCGAGGGCCCGGCGGGCGGCCTGCGACGTCGCCGTCATCGCGCCGCCGATGACGATGCCGGCGATCGGCACGACGGCGATCGGCCGCAGCGGGACGACCCCGGCGCCGAGGACCAGGGCGAGCACGGGCGCGACGCCGGCCGCGATCGCGAGGGCCGTCCACGGCAGGTTCGCCCAGCCGCCGGCGCGGCGCGCGGACGTCGCCGCGGCGATGCCGAACATGAGCAGCACGAACAGGCCGGTCAGCGGGTTAGAGCGCAGGATCGCGGTGATCACCAGCGACACGAGGGCCAGCTGGGCGACCGCGCGGACGGCGGCGATCAGCACCGCCCGCCCCTGGCCCAGCTCACCCCAGCGGACGATGGCGGCCCCGGCCGCGGTGAGCAGGACCAGCACCGCCACCAGGGCGGGCCCGAAGGTGATCACACCGCCGATCCTGCCTTACGCGGCTTTCAGACGGCGCAGCTGAACTGGCGTCCCGGCGCGCTCACGGCCTTGTCGGCGAGCACGACGCCGTCGACGACGATCCGGCAGCGCAGCTCGCCGGGGCCGGGGTTCTGGGCGGCGATGCTGTAGAACTCGGTGCGGTCGGCCGGGCCGACGCGGGTGAAGGTGGTCGACCACGGCGTGGCGACCTCGGTCTGCTGGGCCAGCGTCGACCCCGCGGCCGAGTAGGTGACGTTGCGGGCGCCGTTCGCGCCGAGCAGCTCGTAAACGACGGAGTGGGTCACGGTGCGGACCGCGGCCGGCGCGACGGGGGCGGCGACGGGTTCGTCCCGCACCGGGCCGCCGCCGGACCGCGGCACCACATACGACGTCACCACGAAGGCCAGGGCGAGCACCCCGAGCACGACGACGACGTTGCCCGCGGGCCGGCAGCGGCCGCGGTCCCGCTCGGCGGGCTTCGCGTGCTTCACGGGCTGGGTCACGATGGGAACACTCATGGAGAGGTCTTCTCTCGTCGAGCGCACTTCCGTCGAGTACGTCGTCTACATCTCGCCGTGACCTAACTCCGCGTTAACGCCCGATCGGCAAGAAGTCCAACTTTCACCCAATCGGGTGCGCCGCGAACCTCACATTCCCACGGGCTGCGTCGTCGTTATCAGTGAAGGTCCACAATCGAAGGGGACGACGATGACGACAACGGCACACGACGCGATCCGGCAGCAGGTCGGCAAGATCGTCGAGGGGATCCAAGCCAAGGATCTCGACGCGCTGAGGCGGATCTACGCGGCGGACGTCGTGTCGTTCGACGTCGAACCGCCGCTGCAGCACGTCGGCGTCGAGGCGAAGCTGAAGAACTGGGCGAGAGCGTTCACGTTGTTCTCGGAGGTGGCGTACGAAGTACGCGACCTGACGCTCACGGTGGGTGACAACGTGGCGTTCGGCCACTGCTTCGGCCGGCTCAGCGGCACCCTGGGCGACGGGACAGCGACGAACGGAATGTGGGTCCGGGCGACGTTCGGCTTCCGCAAGATCGAGGAAGACTGGCTGATAGTCCACGACCAGGCATCGGTGCCATTAGACATGCCAAGCGGCCGCGGCGTCGTGGACCTGGAGCCGTGAGCGGAGTGGTCAATCCACGAGCCCGGCCCCGGGCAGGCATCGCCGGCCTCGAGCCGTGAGCGATGTCGTCAATCCACCAACCCAGCTCCGGCAAGCACCCACAACATCCGCTGACCGGCGGGCGGACACGAAACGACCGCGGCATTCGTCGACCTGGAGCCGTGAGCCGTGTGGTCAATCCACCAACCCGGCGTCAGCGAGCATCCGCAGCACCCGCTGACCGGCGGGCGGGCACACCGGCGCGTCCGCCGTGCTCAGCCAGGCCGCCTCCGCGATCTCCCGCGACGGCGCCGGCTCGCCCTCGTGCGCGGCCGTGTAACAGGTCATCCGCACCAGGCGGCCGTCGGCGAACCCGTCGGCCTGCTCCTCCAGCGCGGCGAAGAACCGGAAGCTGAGCGGATCGAGCGTGATCCCGAGCTCCTCGCGGATCTCGCGGCACAACCCCGCGACGTCGCCTTCGCCCGGCTCACGCTTGCCGCCGGGCAGGTAGAACTTCGTCTTCCCGGTGGTGCGGACCGACAACAGCCGCCGGTCGCGGACGTGGATCCAGGCCAGCGAGTCGATGGGCGGCGCGAAATTGTCGGACCCCAGGTGCATGATCGGAGTATGTACGAAGAGGTCGCGCCACCCCCGCCGCTGCGGGGCGTCGCCCGCTGCGTGTGGCGGTCGGCCGCCTCGGCGCCGAAGCGGATCGTGCCCGACGGCTGCCTGGACCTGGTCGTCGGCGCGAGCGGCGTGTTCGTCGCGGGCCCGGACACCCGGGCCTGGTCGTCGGTGACCGCGCCCGGCGAGGTCATGCACGGCGTGCGGTTCACCCCGGGCCGCGCGGCGGCGGTGCTCGGCGTGGCCGCCGACGAGCTGCGCGACCACCGCGTCCCCCTGCGCGAGCTGTGGGGTCACGAGGGTGAGCTGCTCACCGAGCGGCTGCTTTCCGGCGAACTCTCCCCGGCGGCCGCGATCGCCACCCGATTGCCGGACGCCCCACCGCCCGACCCCGCGGTGGCGGCACTGGTCGCCCGGCTGGACGCCGGAGCCACCCGGGTCACGGAAGCCGCCGGTCAGGTCGGCGTCGCCGAACGCCGGCTGCGGCGGCGCTTCGTCCAGGCGATCGGCTACGGGCCGGCCACCTACCTGCGGGTGAGCCGGTTCCAGCGCGCGGTCTCGCTGGCGATGCGGGCGCCGGGGCTGGCCGCGCTGGCCGCCGCCGCGGGGTACGCCGACCAGGCCCACCTCAGCCGGGACGTCCGGGCCCTGACCGGCCTGACCCCGCGCGCCTACTTCGCCGGGCGGTCCACAGTGGACGAGGTCCGTTCGGCCTAACGGCGAGGGTGCCCCGGCCCGGATCGGTGAGCGGACGGTGAACGACCACCGGGAGCGCTATCCTCCCCCTCGAAGTGTGACCAGGGCTTCGATCGGGAGGGCGTGTGGCCACCATCAGTGACGTCGCGGCGAGGGCCGGCGTCTCCACGGCGACCGTGTCGCGCGCGCTCAACGGCAAGTCCACAGTGGACCCGACGCTGGCCGCGCGGGTGCAGGAAGCCGCCACCGAGCTGGGCTATCACCCGAACGGGCTGGCCCGGAACCTGCGCCGTCAGGAGACAGCGGTGCTCGCGCTGATCATCTCCGACGTCGAGAACCCGTTCTTCACGGCGATCGCGCGCGGTGTCGAGGACCTCGCGCAGCGGTCCGGGTACTCGGTGGTGCTCTGCAACTCCGACGAGAACGAGGACAAGGAGCGGCGCTACATCGAGGTCGCGCTGCAGGAGCGGGTCGCCGGGGTGGTGCTGTCCCCCACCGGCCGGTCGACGAACGTCGAGGGCCTGCACCGCCAGGGCACGCCGCTGGTGGCGGTCGACCGGCCGCTGCCGGAAGCGGCGGGCGACCAGGTCTTGGTCGACACGCGCCACGCGGCGGCGGAGGCGACCCGGCACCTGCTGGCGGGCGGCTACGACCGCGTCGGCTGCTTGACCGG
Source organism: Amycolatopsis sp. NBC_01307 (assembly GCF_035975215.1). Classification (NCBI taxonomy): domain Bacteria; kingdom Bacillati; phylum Actinomycetota; class Actinomycetes; order Pseudonocardiales; family Pseudonocardiaceae; genus Amycolatopsis; species Amycolatopsis sp. NBC_01307. Next base: position 5,252,468 of record NZ_CP108403.1, read on the forward strand.
CCCCGCGGGCGTCCGCACGGCCGACGACCGCCTAGCGGGCTACGCCGACGTCGTCGGCGAGGAGAACGCCGTGTTCCGGCGGGCGGAGTACCGCGCGGAAGGCGCCCGCTTGGCGGCGCTGGAGCTGCTGGACGAGCCATCCCCGCCGGACGCGCTCCTGATCGCGAACAGCACGATGGCGATCGGGGTCCTTGAGGCCCTGTCGGCCCGCGGCCTGCGTTCGGGCCGCGACATCGGCATCGTCTCGTTCGACGACGCCCCGTGGACAACCCTGATCGACCCACCCCTGACGGTGGTCGCCCAACCGGCGTACGAGGTAGGCCGGGTAGCGGCACAGCTGCTGCTGGCCCGGATCGCGGACAGCACCCGCGACACGACGACGACCACGCTGGAAGCACGTTTGATCGAGCGAAAGAGCTCCCGCCGCTGACCCGCCCGACCCCCTCGCACACCTGAGACCAGCTCCCGGCAGCGTCGGCGCGCGCACCCAACGGGTCGGCTCACGCACACAGCCAGTCGGCCCGCGCACCTGGCGGTCAGCTCGGCTGCGTATCCAGACGGTTGGGTCGCGTGCCTGGACTGTCGACCTGCGCACCTGGAGCGTCGGGTCGCGTACCAGACTGTCGGCTCGCGTACCCAGACAGTCGGCTCGCGTGCCCGGAGCGTCGAGTCGCGTAGCCGGAGGCTCGAGGCGCGGGCGTTCGGCATGAACTCGCAGCGAAGCTGGACCGGGGACAGACGTGCCTGGGGGGCCGGCTCGTGCCAGGCCCCCCAGGCACGCCCCACCCCCTGTGTCCCCCATGACCGGCGCCAACTCGCCGGATCCTGTGAGCACGGAGCGGAAATCGTTTACTCACACGGAACCTAAGTCGGCGGAGGCGGAGTGTCAAGCGCATGGGCGACTGGACAACCTCGCCCGATACGGGCAAACTTTGCGGAAGTTGCCTACTCAACGTGTTGGATGATGTGCGTAAAGTGTCGATCTCTGGTGAATTCGCCCACAGATAGGGCACGAACCCGCACGAACCCGCACAGTCGCGCTGTTTCGGGTTAACCTGAGCGGCATGTCTGTAGCGCTGGAGAACATCCTCGCCAAGGCGGGTCTGAAGGTCGACGCGAACGAGTTCCTCACGCTCGTCGAAGACGCCGCGCGCAGGCTTTCCCCACCGAATCCCGATCCCTCGCACTACTTCTCGGCCGATCAGCGCGCCGCGCTCACCGATGTCGGCCTGGATCTCTCGCCGCGGCGGGAAGAGGAACCGGACTTCCGGGCGCGCACCGTCGCCGCCCACGCCGTGCTCGCCGAAGGCGCCCTGAGTGTCAACGAAGCGGCGAAGACCCTCGGGGTCGACGACAGCCGCATCCGGCACCGCCTCAAGGAAGGCCGGCTGACCGGCTGGAAGGACAGCGGCTGGCGGCTCCCGGCGTGGCAGTTCGCCGGCTCGGGGGTGCTGCCCGGTCTCGAGGTCGTGCTCAAGGCCCTGCCCGAGGACCAGCCCGCGCTCGTCGTCGCCGCGTTCATGAGCACTCCCCAACCCGATCTGGTGATCAACGACCACCCGGCGACCCCGCGCCAGTGGCTCCTCTCGGGTGGTGACCCGGAGCACGTCGCGCGCCTCATCGCCACGCTCGGCTCGCCGTTCTAGGCTGGACCTCCCCGAGCAAGATCACCGACAAGGACGGACCACCCCCGACCCATGGCCCGGCTACCGCTGCCGCCCGCCCGATCCGTCCTGGTCCGGCAGCTGAATCGCGCCAGTGACGTGGTGACGGTCCAGCCCGCGACCAGGCTGGTGCGGATCTTCACGGCGCACGGCAACCACCCTCAGCAGTGGAACTCGTTCCGCTACACCGGCCCGCTCCCGCACGGCCGGTTCGACCAGCAGTCGCCCGGCCGCGGCGGCGCGCCGGTCACCGACCCCGCCAACGGGGTGCTCTACTTCGGCCTCACCGTGCGCACGTCGATCGCCGAGGTCTACCAGACCAGCTCGACGGTCGATCGCCGCACCCGCGGCCCCCGGCTGGTCGTGGTCCGCCCGACCCGCACGCTGCGCCTGCTCGACCTGACCGGCCTGTGGCCGACCCGCGTCGGCGCGTCGCAGGAGATCTCGAGCGGGCCGAAGAAGCTGACGCAGGCCTGGGCCCGGGCGATCCGCGCCGCCTTCAGCGACCTCGACGGCCTCTGGTACCGCTCCTCGATGGACTCCGGCGACCCGGCGATCTGCCTGTGGGACCCGCCGGCCGGCGCGGCCCTGCCGATCGCGCCGGACGTCCTGCTGCCGCTCGACCACCCGGGCCTGGACGTCCCGCTCGGCCGCGTCTGCGAAGAGCTGAACTACACGCTGCTGAACTGAGCGCCGGGCCCGCTCAGCCGAGCGTGCCCCGCGGGCAGACGAACCCGACGATCTCCGACGCGATCAGCCCGGCCTGCTCGGCCGGGTCGGCGTCGAGGATCGCGCGCGTCTCCGCCTCCGACGTCCGGAAGAACGCCACCCCGGTCACCGGCAGCGCGGCCGACGGCTCCGGGATCGCGCCCGCGAGCCGCAGCGACCCGGCCGCCTGCTGCTGCCGGGCGGCCGCGAGGTGGCGGGCCCGCAGCTCACGAGCCATCTCCTCGGAGATCTCGTCGGCGCGGGGTCCCTTGCGGAACAGCACCATGCGCCAGGTCTCCAGCTCGAAGTCCACCTCGGGCAGCGTCATGGGTACGAAGATTCGCAGGCGGCCGGGGCCGGGACAAGACCGGTGCGATTACAGGTGCCGCGCCCACCACTCGAGGATCGCGTCGAACCGCTGGACGCGGTGACGCGGCCGGCCGGAGCGGGACAGCTCGTGGCCTTCGCCGGGGAACAGCAGGAACTCCGCGTCCGCGCCGGCGCGCCGCAGCGCGACGAACATCCGCTGCGCCTGCTCCAGCGGGCAGCGCCAGTCCTCCTCGGAGTGCACCACCGCGAACGGGATGCGGATCTTGTCCGCGTAGCTGAGCGGGCTGCGGTCGCGCTGCACCTCGGGGTCGGCGCCGATGTAGGAGTCGACGAACGTGTAGCCGATGTCGGAGCTGCCGGCCATCGAGTCCCACGCGTTGACCGCGCGCTCGCTCCACGCCGCGCGGAACCGCTCGCCGTGGTGGGAAGCCAGCCAGCTCGTCATGAACCCGCCGTACGAGCCGCCCATGATGCCGACGCGCGAGGCGTCCAGGTCCGGGCGCTCCAGCGCCTTGTCGAGCAGGGCCAGGACGTCGTCGGCGTCGACCGTGCCGAAGGCGTGGGTGATCGCGTGGCCGTGCTGCTGGCCGTAGCCAGCCGAACCACGCGGGTTGCCGAGCACCACTGCGTAGCCGGCGGACGCGAACACCTGCGCCTCGTCGAACACCGCCCAGTCCTGCTGGGCGAACGGGCCGCCGTGCACCACGCGCAGCACCGGGTGCGGGCCCTCGCCTTCGGGCAGCACCAGCCAGCCGTGCACCGGGTAGCCGTCCGGCGCGGTGGTCTCCAGCTCGAGGACCGGACGGAGTCCCTTGTCCCGCAACGGCTTCGAGTAGTCGGTCAGCACCCGCGGGGCGACCGCGCCGAGTACCACGAGGTCACCCGAGGTCTCCAGGGTGGCGACGACCGCCGCGATCACCGGACCGTCCACAGTGAACGACCGGACCGCGGAGCGGTCCGCGTAGACCACGGTCAGGTCCGCCAGCGGCGCGTCGACGGCGTCGAGCGGGACCGCGCGCAGCTCCACCGCGCCGCGGTTGCGGACGGCCACGAGCACGTCGCCCTCGCGCGGCGCCGGCGGCCCGGCGGACGCCTCGCAGTCGACCGTCTCGATGTCGGTGAGCCGGCGGGCCTCCACCGGTCCGGCGCCGAACGCCGGCGTCGCGGCGTAAAGCCCCGTCGCCGCGGCTTCGCGGTGGTCCTCGAAGGACTGTCCGAAGTAGAACAACGTGCCACCGGGGCCGAACACCGGACGCTCCGAGTACCCCTCGCCGCGCACGAGGACCTCGGGTTCGCCGCCCTCGGCGGAGATCGCGCAGATGTCGCGCACGTCGCTCTCGGCCGCGTCCCAGTCCGGCGCCGCGGTGAAGACGATCCGGCTGCCGTCCGGCGTCCACACCGGCTGGGCCGGTTCGAACTCGCCGGAGGTCAGCGGTTCCAGGGCCGGCTCGTCGCCCGCTTCGAAGGCCGCCACGGCGTCGACGGCGAACAGGCGCTGCACGCGGTCGCGGAGGAAGCCGATGTCGTCGATCCGGTAGTCCATGCGCGTGATCCGGCGCGGGGCCTCGGCCGCCGGTTCCGGCGTCTCGCCGTCGGCGTCTTCGGTTCCGTAGCGACCGGCCTCGGGCACCCGCGCGACGAAGGCGACGCGCCGCGAGTCCGGGGCCCACACCGGCTCGCCGACGCCGAGGTGCAGCGACGTGAGGCGCCGCGCGTCACCGCCGTCGGCCGGCATCAGGTGCAGCTGCGGGCGCCCGTCGGCCCCCTCGCCCTCGCCGGCGCGCAGGAACGCCACCCAGCGCCCGTCCGGGGAGATCGACGGCGCCGAGTCACGCGGACCGTGCGTCCACGCGGACTCGCCGCCGTCGAACGACACGCGCCGCAGCGCACTGTGCGCGGCGTTCGTCTTCAGGTCCGGGTTCTGGACGGCGGTCAGCAGCAGGTCTCCGCGCAGGGCGGGACGGCCGGGAACGACGAGGTTTTCGATGTCGGCAGGGCGCACCCGTCCGACGGTACCCGAATCCCTTAGCGGTGCGAACGACTTTCGTCGGTCGTCACGCGGTCACCTGTTTGCGCTCGTCGCGCCGCGCCTTCGCGAGGCTCGTCACCGTCGTGACGGTGAGGACGACGATGATCACGCCGAGGGAGATCCAGTTGTTGATGTCCAGCCAGTCCGGCACCACGTGGTACTCGTGCAGCGCGTGCAGGAACAGCTTCGCGCCGATGAACGCGAGGATCACGGCGAGGCCGTAGGTCAGGTAAACGAGCTTCGTCACCAGGCCGCCGAGCAGGAAGTACAGCTGCCGCAGGCCCATCAGCGCGAACGCGTTGGCGGTGAAGACGAGGAACGCCTCCTGCGTGATGCCGAAGATCGCCGGGATCGAGTCGACGGCGAACAGCAGGTCCGCGGAGCCGATGGCCACGATCACCAGCAGCATCGGCGTGATCATCCGCTTGCCGTTGATCTTCACGGTGTACTTGTGGTCGTGGTAGTCGTCGGTGACCGGGGCGATCTTGCGGACCTGCCGGGTCACGGCGTTCTCGTGGTACTCCTCGTCCTCGCCCTTGCCGCGCAGCATGCTGATCGCGGTCCAGACCAGGATGGCGCCGAAGAGGAAGAACACCCAGACGAACTGCTCGATCAACGCCGCGCCGACGGCGATGAACACACTGCGCATCGCCAGCGCCAGCAGGATCCCGACCAGCAGCACGCGGTGCTGGTGGATGGCGGGCACCTTGAACGACGCCATGATGATCATGAAGATGAACAGGTTGTCGACGCTCAGCGAGTACTCGGTGATGTACCCGGTGAAGAACTCGACACCCGGGTCGTGCCCGGCGAAGAACCACACGCCGGCGCCGAAGAGCACCGCGCAGGACACGTAGAAGACCACCCAGCGCGCGGCCTCACCCGTGGTGACCGCGTGCGGCTTGTGATCGACGATGACCAGGTCGAGCGCGATGAGCGCGAGCAGGCCACCGATCGTGGCGATCCACAGCCACAGGGGGACAGTCATGGAACCAGAACCTCCGGATAGCGCGCATGAGCAACTAACCGGAGGTCTCTTCCGCCGGTGCGAACACCGGCCGACGGTGCCGGGGGCGCAAGGCCACCGTGCTGACGACACCGCCGCGAAGGAATACTCCCCTCACAGCGCGTCCAGTTTGCCGGTTCTCCCCGCCCGAGCGCCAGCCGGAATCGCGCACGTCACCAGGTTGGTCCTGTAATTCCGGTCACTTCGGTCCACCAGGTGGTCCCGAGCGTGTGATCAGCGTGTGATCGACGTGAGTTGCGGAGGGCACTCTCAGGAAACTTCACATACGGTCACCCCGTGCCCCGACTCCCGCTCCCGCGCTCCCGCCGCGGCCGCCTCACCGCGCTCGGCGCCGTCGTGGTGGTCCTGGCCGCCGCGACCGTCCTCTGGGCGACGCGCGACACGGCCCCGTCCGCGGTGCCCACCCAGGACGCGCTGATCGACATGCCCGCCGCGCCGGGTTCGGCCGACCAGGTCAAGATCGACACGACCACCTACCTGCCCGCCTCCGTGCCCGCGCCCGCGGTGCTGCTCGCGCACGGCTTCGGCGGCGACAAGACCAGCGTCGCCGACGACGCCCGCGAACTCGCCCGGAAGGGCTTCGTCGTGATGACGTGGTCCGCGCGCGGGTTCGGCAAGAGCACCGGCAAGATCGGGCTGAACGACCCGGACGGCGAAGTCGCCGACGCGAGCCGGCTGATCGACCGGCTCGTCGCGCAGCACCAGGTGACCACGGACAGCAGCGGCGACCCGAAGATCGCCGTCACCGGCGCGTCCTACGGCGGTGCGCTGTCGCTGCTGCTGGCCGGCACGGACAAGCGCGTCGACGCGATCGCGCCGGTGATCACCTACAACGACCTCGGGCAGGCCCTCGTCCCGAACGCGGCCGCCCCGAAGGCACCGGCGGCGGGCACCCCGGCCGCCGGGGCGTTCGCGACCGACGGCGTGTTCAAGAAGAGCTGGGCCGGCATCTTCTTCTCCGCCGGCTCCGGCCCCGCCTCGAGCGGCGCGCCGTCGGCCGACGCGCCCGAAGCCGGGCAGGCGACCGACACCGGGTCTACCGGCGCGGCCGGCGCCGCGGCCGCCGTCCCGGCCGCGCCTTCGGGCGGGGGCGGGCCCCGCGCCGGGTCGGCCGACCCGTGCGGCCGGTTCACCGCCGCCGTCTGCAAGGCCTACACCGAGCTGGGCACCACCGGCGCGTCGAGCCAGGCGAGCCTCGACCTGCTGCGCCGCGTCTCCCCGGTGTCCGTGACGAGCAAGATCACCGTGCCGACGATGCTGGTGCAGGGCGAAAGCGACACCCTGTTCGGCCTCGACCAGGCCGACGCGACCGCCCGGCAGATCACCGCGGCGGGCGGCAAGGTCAAGACCGTCTGGTACACCGGCGGCCACGACGGCGGCAAGCCCGGGCCGCAGCTGCGCGGGAAGATCGGCGACTTCCTCTGGACCGCCGTCACCGGCGGCGACCCCGGCACCGGGTTCAGCTACGACGTCCAGGGCACGTTGCGCGCCAACGGAACGCCGTCGGTGCGCACGGTCAACGCCGCCGCCTACCCCGGCCTGACCGGCCCGGCCACCGAGCGGCGGCTGCTGCCGATGTCCGGCCCGGTCCAGCCGGTCGTGCGCCCGGCCGGGGCGAACCCCGCGGCGGTGAGCGGGATCCCCGGGCTCAACGGCCTCGCGAGCAGCACGTCGCGGCTCGGCGCGCTGTTCAGCAACGACCCGCCCGGCCAGGCCGCGCAGTTCACCACCGCGCCGGTCGACGGGCAGGTCGTCGTCAGCGGCGCCGCCACCGTCCGGCTGCAGGTCGCCGCGGACCCGGCGCAACCGCAGCCGGAAGCCGTGCTGTTCGCGAAGCTCTACGACGTCGGCCAGGACGGCTCGCGGGTGCTGCCGGCCAACGCGATCGCCCCGTTCCGGGTGAGCGGGCTGCCCGCCAACGGCAACCCGGTCGAGGTCACCGTGACGCTGCCGGGCATCGTCCGGCCGATCGAGGGCGGGCACTCGCTGCGGCTGGTCGTCGGCACCACCGACCAGGCGTTCGCCGCGCCGGCCGCGCCCGCGGTGTTCCGCGTCGCGCTCGCCGGCGGCGGCACCGCGCTGGCCCTGCCGGTCGTGCCCGGGACGTCGGTCGGCACCCCGGCCCCGGTCGGGCAGATCGTCGGCATCGCCGTCACCCTGGCGATCGCCCTCGCCGCGGTGCTGTTCGCGGCCCTGCGCCGGCGCCGGGCGACCGACGTCGACCCGGAACTGGCCACCACGCCGCTGGTCATCGAGGGCCTGCGCAAGACGTACGCGGGCGGGTTCGTCGCCGTGAACGACCTGTCGTTCCGCGTCGAACCGGGCCAGGTGCTGGGCCTGCTCGGGCCGAACGGCGCGGGCAAGACCACCACGCTGCGGATGCTGATGGGCCTGATCACGCCGACCGAAGGCAGCATCCGCGTGTTCGGCCACAAGATCACCGCCGGCGCGCCGGTGCTCTCGCGCATCGGCTCGTTCGTCGAGGGGTCCGGCTTCCTGCCGCACCTGTCCGGCCGCGAGAACCTCCGGCTGTACTGGGCGAGCACCGGGCGGCCGGCGGAGAAGGCGCACTTCGGCGAGGCACTGGAGATCGCCGGGCTCGGCACCGCCGTCGACCGCCGGGTGCGGACCTACAGCCAGGGCATGCGGCAGCGGCTGGCGATCGCCCAGGCGATGCTCGGCCTGCCGGAGCTGATGGTGCTCGACGAGCCGACCAACGGGCTCGACCCGCCCCAGATCCACCAGATGCGCGAGGTGCTGCAGCGCTACGCCGCGACCGGGCGCACCGTGGTGGTGTCCAGCCACCTGCTGGCCGAGGTCGAGCAGACCTGCACGCACGTCGTGGTCATGCACCGCGGCGCGCTGGTCGCCTCGGGTGAGGTCGGCGAGCTGGCCGCGGCCGGCGGCGAGGCGACGTTCCGGGTCGACGACCCGGCCGCGGCCGCCGCGGCGCTGAAGGCGATCGCCGGGGTCAGCACGGTCGACGTCGAAGGCGATCTCGTGCACGCCGATCTCGACGGGCTGCCGCGGGCCGAAGCGGTCGCGGCCCTGGTCCGCGCCGGGGTCGCCGTGGAGCAGGCCGGGCCGCGGCGCCGGCTGGAAGACGCGTTCCTGCAACTGGTGGGAGACCAGTCGTGAACAGCTCGAACTCAGGGGTCCACACGGACCCGCACGCGCTGGACGAGCTGAGCGACCTCGCCTCGAGCGAACACGCCGGGGTCGGGCCGGACGGCGCCGTCGCGGGCTACTCCGCGCGGCGGACGCTCGGGCTCGGCGTCGAACTCCGGCGTCAGCTCAAGCGGCGGCGGACGCAATTGCTGCTCGGCTTCGTCGCGATCCTGCCGTTCATCCTGGTGATCGCGTTCGAGGCGGGGCAGTCGAACCCGAACCGGCGCAGCGGCGGGTTCGTCGACCTGGCCACGGCCAGCGCGCCGAACTTCGTGGTGCTGGCGCTGTTCGTGTCGGGCACGTTCCTGCTGCCGATGATCGTCGCGCTGTTCTTCGGCGACACGATCGCGAGCGAGGCGTCCTGGTCGAGCCTGAAGTACCTGCTGGCGATCCCGGTGCCGCGGCACCGGGTGCTGCGCCAGAAGGCGATCGTGTCCGGGCTGCTGTCGGCGGCGGCGCTGATCCTGCTGCCGCTCGTCTCGCTCGGGGTCGGCGTCATCTGGTACGGCGCGGGCGACGCGATCAGCCCGACCGGCGACGCGGTGTCCTTCGGCGACAGCCTGCTCGCCATCGCACTGTCCACTGTGTACATCATCCTGCAGCTGGCCTGGGTGGCCGGGCTCGCGCTCGCGCTGAGCGTGACGACCGACGCCCCGCTCGGCGCGGTCGGCGGCGCGGTGCTGGTGGCGATCCTGTCGCAGATCCTCGACCAGATCACGGCGCTGGAAGGTCTGCGCAACTACCTGCCGACGCACTACGGGTTCTCCTGGATGGACCTGATCTCCACCGACGTCGACTGGACGAACCTGGCCAGCGGCCTGCTGTCGGCGACGATCTACGGCGCGGTGTTCTTCCTCTACGCGGGCCGCCGGTTCGCCACGAAGGACATCACCAGCTGAGGCGGCCCGGCCGGGCGGTTTCCGCTCGGCCGGGGTCGTCCCGGCGCGGTACGGTCGGGCCGTGCCGATCACCCTGGAGAGCCAGTCCGACGTCGCCGTGCTCCGGATCGACCACGGCAAGGGCAACACCCTCGACACCGATTCGTGCCGGACCTCGTGCTGCGGCTGGAGGAAGCCGGCGCCGCCCGCGCGGTGGTGCTGACCGGCACCGGCGGCATCTTCTCCGCAGGCGCCGACCTCCGGCGGATCAGCGACGGCGGCGCCGCGTACGTGTCCGAGTTCCTGCCGCTGCTGTCGGACGCGCTGCTGGCGGTGTTCGGCTTCCCGCGTCCGGTCGTCGCGGCGCTCAACGGCCACGCGATCGCCGGCGGCGCGGTCCTCGCCGCGGCGTGCGACCACCGCGTGCTCACCACCGGGCCCGGCCGGATCGGCGTCACCGAACCTCTGGTCGGGCTGCCGTTCCCGCTCGCCGCGCTGGAGATCCTCCGCTGCGCGTACGGCACGACACCACTGCCGTCGCTGACCTACTCGGGCGCGACCGTCGGCGGCGAGGACGCGCTCACCCGCGGTCTGGCCGACGAACTCGCGCCGCCGGAGGAGGTCCTCGAGCGGGCCGTCGCCATCGCGGCCCGGCTCGGCGACCTGCCCGCCGAGCCGTTCGCGCACACCAAGGCCCAGATCCGGCAGCCCTACCACGAGCGGATCGCGGAGTACCGCCACGCCGACGACCCGCGGATCGAGCGGATGTGGCGGGCGCCCGAGGCGCTCGGCGCCGTCAAGTCCTATGTGGACAAGGTGCTGGACAGCCGCGCTTAGACCGCGCGGACGCCGGACTCGGCGAGGGACTTGATGCCTTCGACCGTCCGCTGCATGTTGTCGTGCAGCTCGCCCAGGCGCATCGCGACGATCTCTTCTTCGTGCTCCGGCATCGAGCCGATGATGGTCGTCAGGTTGGACGGGCCCGGGCCGATCTGGGCCCACTGGCGCAGGATGGTGCCCTCGCCGTCCGGGACCAGCTGGAACTTCCACGACGCGGCCGGGTCGGCCACGTCCATCACGGCCCACGCGAAGAGCCGGCCGGGCTCGAAGCCGGTGATGGTCGAGACCGTCTCCCACTCCCCCGCGACGGGGTGGGAGTTGCGGCCGCGGAACTGGGCGCCGAGGCCGGGCGCGCTGCCTTCGAGCCAGCCGCCGCCCTGGAACTCGGTGGAGAAGCGGGCCGGCAGGTCGACGTCCAGCAGCCAGTGCCAGACCTCGGCCGGCGACGCCTCGATGCGGACCTCGACCTGGGTGGTCGGGCAGTCGGAAACCTTCATGGCGGACCCCTCGCTCGATGCCGGTGCCTTCTGGATCCGGACGGTAACGTGGCGCCGATCACCCGGACAACTTGCACAATGCGCGCGACTGCGCAGCGGCGAGGACGCCACCCGGGAGCCGCGGTACCCGCCGAAAGTCGGTTTCCGGCGAAGGGTGCGCCCAGTCAGCCGATTGCCCACCCCGGCCGGTTCTGTGAGGGTCCCACGCAGTGGTCCGAAGCCGGGGAAGGTGCTTCATGCGCAGACTGTTCACCGCCTGTTCGGCGGCCGTGCTGGCACTGGCCGCGCTGACGGGCCTCGCGCCGTCGGCCGGCGCGGCGACCGACATCGAAGCGGCCCTGCGGGGGATCCCCGGCCTGACGATCGTCAAGGAGGACCCGGCGCCGGCGGGGTTCCGGTTCTTCGAGCTGACCTTCACCCAGCCCGCCGACCACCGCCACCCCGGCGCGGGCACGTTCCAGCAGCGGTTCACCTTGCTGCACCGCGACTTCGCCGCCCCGACGGTCACCTTCACCAGCGGCTACAACGTCAGCACCGCGCCGAACCGGTCGGAGCCGACGCAGATCGTCAACGGCAACCAGCTTTCGATGGAGTACCGCTACTTCACGCCGTCACGGCCGCAGCCGGAGAACTGGGCGCAGCAGCTGACGATCTGGCAGGCCGCCGCCGACGAGCACAGCGCCGTCCAGGCGTTCAAGGCGATCTACCCGGGCAAGTGGCTGGCCACCGGCGGCAGCAAGGGCGGCATGACCGCGACGTACTTCCGGCGCTTCTTCCCCGACGACGTCGACGGCACGGTCCCCTACGTCGCGCCCAACGACGTCATCGACCCGATCGACGTCTACAACAAGTTCCTCTCGCGCGTCGGCAACGATCCCGGCTGCCGCGACGCGCTCAAGGCCATCCAGCGCGACGCGCTGAAGCGGCGTGACGAGCTCGGCGCGATCGCCGCGGTGGACGCGGCGAAGCGGGGGCTGACGTTCTCGATCGTCGGCTCGGCCGACAAGTCCCTCGAGATCTCGGTGATCGACTCGTACTTCGCGTTCTGGCAGTACCAGACGCAGGCGGACTGCGCGACGGTGCCGAAGCCCGGCGCGCCCGCGGCCGACGTCTACGCCTGGTACGAGCGGGTGGAGAGCCTCAACACCTACTCCGACCAGGACCTCTCGCCCTACATCCCGTACTACTACCAGGCCGCGGTCCAGCTCGGCGCGCCCGAGGCGTACGACAGCTACCTGCGCGACCTGCTGCGCTACCCGGGCGCCGACCAGCCGAAGACGTTCGTGCCGAGCTCGGTCCGCCTGCCCCGGTTCGACTACCTGGCCATGCCGGACGTCGACTTCTGGGTGAAGTCGCGCGGCACGCGGCTGCTGTTCGTCTACGGCTCGAACGACCCGTGGGGCGCCGAGCCGTTCGAGCTCGGCTTCGGCAGCCGGGACTCGTACCGCTACTACGTCCCGGGCGGCAACCACGGCTCGAGGATCGCCCAGCTGCCCGCCGCCGACGCCGCCGCGGCGACCGCGACGGTCCGGCGCTGGGCCGGGCTGCCCCCGGCCGCGTCCGCGCAGAGCGCCCGGAGCGCGCCGGCCGGCTTCCCGGAGTTCGACGCCGATCTCACCCTGTCGGGGCACCCACGGCTCTGACCTCCCGAAACCGGGCCGGCAGGCGTAGTCTCCCGTCACCTGCCGACCCGGCCTGAGGAGGCGAGCATGCCTCGTCCGATCCACTTCGAGATCCACGCGGCCGATCCCGAGCGCGCGGTGGCGTTCTACACCGCGGTGTTCGGCTGGAAGTTCGAACGCTGGGGCGAGGTCCCGTACTGGATGATCTCCACCGGCGACGGCGAGGGCATCGACGGCGGCCTGGTGCCGCGGCAGGGTCCGGCACCCGCGGATTCGGGGCCGGTACACGGTTTCGTCAACACGATCGACGTCGCCGACGTCGACGACACCCTCGGCGAAGTGGCGCGAGCGGGCGGGACGCTGGCGCTCGCGAAGCAGCCCGTCCCGGGTGTCGGGTGGCTGGCGTACTGCAAGGACACCGAGGGCAACATCTTCGGGATGCTGCAGGCGGACGAGAACGCGCCGGTGCCGGACTGAGTTCAGGGCCGCTTGGCTCGGGGCAGTTTCTTCACGATGGCCTCGTAGGAGGCGTCGAGGAGTTCTTCCAGCTCGGCGTCGGACACCCCGGCACCGAGCCGGACGCGGTTCCAGCCGTACCGGCCGAGGTAGTCCATCACGGTCACGGCCTCGGGGTGGCGCTCACGCAGTTCGGCCGCTTCTTCCCGGGTGGCCCCGCACTTGACGGCGACACTGCCGGGCTCTTCCTGGCCGATGAAGGCGAACCCCTTGCCGCCGACCTTCGCGACGAGCACGTGGTCACCGAACGGATAGGTCTCCTCGGCGCCCGGCAACCCCAGGCAGTACGCGACCACGGCTTCGATGTTCACGACCCGAGCTTCACCAGCTCGAGATCGGTCTGCGGGAAGTCGTCGCCGATGCACAGCAACGGTTCCCGGGCGACCTTGGCGGTGGCATAGCTGTAGCAGTCGCCCATGTTCAGCTTGGCCGGGTGGTGTCCCTTCCCGTACTGCTTGAACGCTTCGATCGCCACCTCCGCGTGTTCATCGGTGAAAGGTGCGGTCGCGATGTGGTTGTCCTGGAGGAACCTGGCGAGCACCAGCTGGCCCCGCGCGCCGAGCCTCGTGGTGAGCACGATGCCGACCTCGACGAGAGTCGGCGCGCCGATCCTGGCCGAGTCCGCCTCCGCGAGGCGCTCCTCGAGTCGTTCGTGGTCCGGTTCCCGGCGCAGGATCGCCACAATGGCCGAGCTGTCGATGATCACACGCCACCCGGCCCGAACCCGAGAATCTCTTCCCACTCGTCCTTCGGGATCGGCTTCCCGAGCTCCTCAGGCGGGATCAACGGCCAGATCTCCTCTTCCAGTACTCGCCGCATCCGCTTCAGCCGCAGTTCGGTGTTGTCCCGCGCCATGAGCTGGTCACGGCGCAGGCGCAGGGCTTCGCGGACGGCACCGGTCTTGGTGTCACCCGTCAGTGCGGCGACCTCGGCGGCCAAGCGCTCGGCCTCCGGGTCCTTGATGTTCATCGCCATGGTGGAAGCGTACCAACCGGGGTGTAATGCTCGATCGGGCGAGCACTGTTCGGCCCGGGCGACAACCGCCACCCGCTGGTGTCGTGTCCGGCTACTTGATGCCGGCGGCGTCCATTCCGCGCAGCTCCTTCTTCAGGTCCTGGACCTCGTCGCGCAGGCGGGCCGCCAGCTCGAACTGCAGGTCACGGGCCGCCTGCATCATCTGGTCGGTCATCTGCTGGATCAGGTCCGCGAGCTGGGCCCGCGGCATCGCCGAGACGTCCTTGTCCACCAGCATCCCGGAGCTGCGCACCCGGTCGCCCTGTTCCGGCTTCTTGCCGCGCGAGGAGTTGCGGCCCGAGCCGCCGACCGAGACCTGCTCGGTGTCCTCCGCCTCGCTGTAGACCCGGTCGAGGATGTCGGCGATCTTCTTCCGCAGCGGCTGCGGGTCGACCCCGCGCTCCACGTTGTAGGCGACCTGCTTCTCACGGCGGCGGTCGGTCTCGTCGATCGCGTGCCGCATGGAGTCGGTGATCTTGTCGGCGTACATGTGCACTTCGCCCGACACGTTGCGCGCCGCGCGGCCGATCGTCTGGATCAGCGACGTCCCGCTGCGCAGGAAGCCTTCCTTGTCCGCGTCGAGGATCGCCACCAGCGACACCTCCGGCAGGTCGAGGCCCTCGCGCAGCAGGTTGATGCCGACCAGCACGTCGAAGTCGCCCGCCCGCAGCTGCCGCAGCAGCTCCACCCGGCGCAGCGTGTCCACCTCGGAGTGCAGGTACCGCACCCGGATGCCCAGCTCCAGCAGGTAGTCCGTGAGGTCCTCGGACATCTTCTTCGTCAGCGTGGTGACCAGGACGCGCTCGTCCTTCTCCGCGCGCTCCCGGATCTCGTGCACCAGGTCGTCGATCTGGCCCTCGGTGGGCTTCACGACCACCTTCGGGTCGACCAGGCCGGTCGGCCGGATCACCTGCTCGACGAACTCGCCGCCCGCCTGGCCCATCTCGAACGGCCCCGGCGTCGCCGACAGGTACACCGTCTGCCCGATCCGGTCGGAGAACTCCTCCCAGGTCAGCGGCCGGTTGTCGACGGCGCTCGGCAGCCGGAAGCCGTATTCGACCAGGTTGCGCTTGCGGGACATGTCGCCCTCGTACATCCCGCCGATCTGCGGGACGGTCTGGTGCGACTCATCGATGACCAGCAGGAAGTCTTCCGGGAAGTAGTCGATCAGCGTCGCCGGCGCGGTGCCCGCGCCGCGGCCGTCGATGTGCCGCGAGTAGTTCTCGATGCCGGAGCAGAAACCGACCTGCCGCATCATCTCGATGTCGTAGGACGTGCGCATCCGCAGCCGCTGCGCTTCCAGCAGCTTGCCCTGCTTCTCCAGCTCCGCCAGGCGATCCTCGAGCTCCTGCTCGATGCTCTTGATCGCCTTCTCCATGCGTTCCGGGCCCGCGACGTAGTGCGTCGCCGGGAAGATCCGGACCTCGTCGACCTCCTTGACGATGTCGCCGGTCAGCGGGTGCAGGTAGTACAGCTTCTCGATCTCGTCGCCGAAGAACTCGACGCGGATCGCGAGCTCCTCGTACGCCGGGATGATCTCGACCGTGTCGCCGCGCGCGCGGAACGTGCCGCGCGCGAACGCGATGTCGTTGCGCGTGTACTGCACGTCGACCAGCGCGCGCAGGAAGACGTCCCGGTCGAGCCGCTCGCCGATCTTCAGCTTCGAGGACCGGTCGAGGTAGGACTGCGGCGTGCCCAGGCCGTAGATGCAGGACACACTCGCGACCACGATGACGTCACGCCGGGACAGCAGGTTCATCGTCGCCGAGTGCCGCAGCCGCTCGACGTCGTCGTTGATCGACGAGTCCTTCTCGATGTAGGTGTCCGTCTGCGCGATGTACGCCTCGGGCTGGTAGTAGTCGTAGTAGCTGACGAAGTACTCGACCGCGTTGTGCGGGAACAGCTCGCGCAGCTCGTTCGCCAGCTGCGCGGCGAGGGTCTTGTTCGGCGCCATCACCAGTGCCGGCCGTTGCACGCGCTCGATCAGCCAAGCTGTCGTCGCCGACTTGCCGGTACCGGTGGCGCCCAGGAGCACGACGTCCTTCTCGCCGGCGTTGACGCGCCGTTCGAGTTCGTCGATGGCCGCCGGCTGGTCACCGGCGGGCTGGTAGTCGCTGACGACCTCGAACCGGCCGCCTTCCCGGGGGATCTCCGAGACGGGCCGGAAGTCGGACTGCGCCAGCACGGGGTGTTCGGTTGCGAAAGCCACGTCGACCAGAGTAAGCCTCGGCACCGACAATTTCCGTCGGCCCTGGTCAGCGGGGTCGGAACACCGTCGCGAAGGCCACTTCACCGCCGGCCACCACGCAGTGCACGACAGCGCCCGGCGCGGGCCCGGGGCCGAAGCACGAGACCAGCACCCGGTCGGGCCCGGTCGCCTGGACCTCGGTGCGCGGGAACTCCGCGAGCACCTCGGCGACCTCGGCGCCCGGCGCTTCCAGGTACCCCAGGACGACCTCGCGGGCCGACGCCGGTGGCGGGATCGGCAGGCCGTGGCCTTCGAAGAGCCGGTTCAGCTGGTCGGCCGCGGAAACCGCGCGGGGGAAGCCGGCGAACGCGGCCGTCTGGACCACGATCTCGCCCACCTCGGCCGGCGACAGCCCGGACGCCAGGCCGGTGCGGAGGTGCACGCTCAGCGGCGGCCCGACCATCCCCGCCGCGACGATCGCGGCGAGGGTGGCGGCTTCGCGCGTGCGGGCGTCGAGGGCCGGGCGCTCGTGGAGGTGACCGTAGACCGTGCCGACGGCCAGCTCACCAAGCGCCGGGACGGTGGCGAAGAGGGCGTCGAGCCGGGCTTCGCCGCCTTCGACCAGCCCCGCGAAGGTGGCGCGGCCGCGGTCGTGCAGCTGGTCCATCGGCTCGGTCATCACGGTTCCCCTCAGCAGTTGCAGTCACAACAGGAACAGCAGTCGCAGCAGTCACAATCGCAGTCGCAGCCGCCGGTCGCCGACGGTTTCCCGCTCCACGGCCCGGGATAGGGATCCCGGCAGCAGAACTGGCAGGTACAGCACATGTAGGAGGCTACGGCGCAGCCGAAGAAGAAGTTGCGCTTCTTCGGGGGCACGACGAACTTCGGGACCCAGAGGCCACCGCCCTTGCCGTCGAGGGGCTCGGGTTCCGGGCCGTCGGGCCCATCCGGCCCGCCGGGGCCGCCAGGTCCACCCGGGCCGCCGGGGCCTCCCGGACCACCGGGTCCGCCCGGGCCGTTGGGTCCGCCGGGACCTCCCGGACCGCCTGGGCCTCCGGGTCCGCCCGGACCCCAGGGACCGCCGGGTCCGGCAGGACCACCTGGGCCGCCGGGGTTTCCGGACCAACCCGGGCCACCCGGGTTTCCCGGCCGGCCGGGACCGCTCGGACCGCCGCCCCACTGCGGGCCTCCAGGCGGCGGCGGCTGCCCCGGCGGCTGGTGCGGATGCTGCTGAGGACGCGGCCCCGGCCCGATCCACCCCGGCGGCGGTTGCTGCCCGGCGGCACCGCCCGGCCGGAGGTCGTGGCCGTCGGTGAGCAGTAGGCCCCGCCCACCGGGACCGGACGAATCTCCACCGTCCGCGGGCTGCCGGAAGCCGCGGTCGTGGTCGTGCGCCGAGCCGTGGCCGAAGGCGCGGCGGACCGCTTGCCTCAGCTCGTGCACCAGCAGTGCGTGCACCAGCGCCGGTTGGGCGAACTCCGCCTCCCGCAGCGCCAGCTCCACCCCCAGCACCGCGTCGTCGCACAGCCGGCGGGCCTCCACGAGGTCCGTTCCCGTGGCCGGCAACGGGTTCCACGCGCCTGCCGCCGCGTCCGCCGCCTGGTCCTCGACCGCGTCCAGCAGGTGTGCCGCGCGGCCGAACAGGCGGCCCGCCTCGGCCAGGGGCGCCACGTTGCCCGGCCGTCCGGCCAGCTCCGCCGTGCGGGCGAACGCCGCCGACGTGGCCAGTTCCGCGGGCTCGGTCGCCAGCAGCGCCGAGTCGCCCGGGCGCATCGCCCGCTCCAGCTCGCCCTGGCGGTCGACGGCCTCGGTCAGCACCGTCGTGTCGAACCCGACGCGGCCGCCCGTGCGGCTGCCCTGCTTCGCCCAGCGAGACGCGACGCGGCGGGCGGCCGCCGCCACCGGGCGCCTGCCGAACGCGCCGTCGCGGTCCTCGACGTGGTCGCCGACCTTCGCCGCGGCCAGCACCAGCGACACCGCCGCGGCCAGCTGGGCGCCTTCGCCGCGGGCCACCGACGCCGAGCGCATGCCGCGCAGCGGGCACGGACCCGCGTCGCGCCGCCCGTCCGCGCGCGGCGTCTGGGCCTCGACGAGGACCGAGATGAGCAGCCCGTCGTAGTTGGTGACGACGCGCGCGAGCTGGCCGTGCTCGTCGCGCAGCGTGAGGCAGAGCCCGCACAGGTGCGCGACCCAGTCGGCGTGCAACGAACCGGACAGCCGGTGCCGGCACGGCCTGATGATCCCGAACATCCCCAGTCCCCTCGGTTCCCCCGGTCGTCGGCGCACCTTAGCCCGAACGTGTGGCTCGCACCGCCGCCGTTCGCGATTCGTGACCGGGTTCCGCTCGGTTGCGGGCAGGATGGGGCCATGACGGGACTGCACCCGCCCAAGGTCGAAATCTTCGACCCGGCCGCGCGCACGAACATCGACCCGAAGGGCATCAGCCGGGAGGTCGAGGAGTTCCGCGAGGAACCGTTCGGCCTGTACCTCGCCCGCCCGGCGCCGGGCCGTGCCCAGTTCCACTACCTCGAGTCGTGGCTGCTGCCGGAGCTCGGCCTGCGCGTCACCGACTTCTGGTTCTCCCCCGGCCACGAACGCGACCAGGACTTCTACCTGGACGTCGTCCGCGTGAACCGCGACGGCCCCCGCTGGATCGCCACCGACCTCTACGTCGACATCGTGCTGAAGGACAAGCTCTCCCTGCGCACCATCGACACCGACGAGCTGCTGGAAGCCCGCACCGCGGGCCTCGTCACGGCCGACGAGGCCGAGGCCGCGCTGGAGACCACCTACGCGGCGATCGAGGGGCTGGCCTCGCACGGCTACGACCTGGCCGCCTGGCTCGCCACGAAGGACGTCACGCTGACCTGGCGGCGGCACCCCTAAGGGCCACCGGGTCCACCATCCGGTGGATGCCGGGTCCTCCGGTGGAGGACCCGATCCCGGCCGTCCCGACGATTCGCCGGCCCCCGCCGCCGCGGGACGCTCGATCCGTTCGCACAACGGATCGAGAGGGGACGGCGGCATGCCGGTCATCCAGGTCGAGCACCTCCACAAGCGGTACGGCGAGAAGGTCGCGGTCGACGACGTCTCGTTCGACGTCGAGCGCGGCGAGATCTTCGGCATCCTGGGCCCGAACGGCGCGGGCAAGACCACGACCGTCGAGTGCCTGGAAGGGCTGCGGGTGCCCGACAGCGGCACGCTGTCGGTGCTCGGGCTCGACCCGCACCGCGACCGCGCCGAGCTGCGCCAGCGCGTCGGCGTCCAGCTCCAGGAGAGCCGCTTGCAGGACAAGCTGCGGGTCGGCGAGCTGCTCGACCTCTACGCCGGCTTCTACCGCGAACCCGCGGACCAGGGCCGGCTGCTCGCCACGCTCGGCCTGACCGAGCAGCGGACCACCGCGTACAAGAAGCTTTCCGGCGGCCAGCAGCAACGGCTGTCCATCGCGCTCGCGCTGATCGGCAGCCCGGAGGTCGCGGTGCTCGACGAGCTGACCACCGGCCTCGACCCGCAGGCCCGCCGCGACACGTGGGACCTGATCGAGACCGTGCGCGACCAGGGCGTGACGATCCTGCTGGTCACGCACTTCATGGCCGAGGCCGAGCGGCTCTGCGACCGGATCGCGGTGATCGACGCCGGACGCGTCGTCGCGCTCGACACGCCGGCCGGGCTGGTCGCCGGGGTGGACGACGAGCAGGTCGTCCGGTTCCGGCCGTCGGGCCCCGTCGACGCGGCCGCGTTCGAGGCCCTGCCCGAGGTCCGCCGCGTCGAACGGCACGGCGGCCAGGTCGTGGTCACCGGCCGGGGCAATGTGCTGCACGCCGTGACGTCGCTGCTCGCCCGGCTCGGCGTGATCGCCGGGGACCTGCGCGTCGAGCAGGCCGGTCTCGACGACGCCTTCGTCGCGCTGACCGGCCACAAGCCGGAATGAGGGGGAAACCATGAGTGTCCTGACCAAGCTGACCACCGCCGAGGCGAAGGTGTTCCTGCGCGACCCGGGCGCTCCGGCCGTCGTCGTCGGCATCCCGCTCGCGCTGCTGCTGGTGTTCGGGCTGATGCCCGGCGCGAACGCCCCGGACCCGAAGTACGGCGGGCACAGCGCGCTGGCCACGGTGATCGCGCCGATGGCCGTGACGATCCTGATCGCCATGCTGGCGTTGACGCAGTTCCCGAACGCGCTGGGCACCTACCGGGAAAAGGGCCTGCTGAAACGGCTTTCCGCCAGCCCGGTGCCGCCGAGCCGGCTGCTCGCCGCGCAGCTGCTGGTGAACCTGGCCGCGGTGGTCGTGGTGGTCGTGCTCATCGTGGGGGTGGGCACGCTCGCGCTCGGCATCGCGCTGCCGGGCAACCCGGCCGGGTTCCTGCTCTCGCTCGTGCTCGGCGCGCCGGCGCTGTTCTCGGTCGGGCTGCTGGTGGCGGCGCTCGCGCCCACCGGCCGCGCGGCCAGCGGCATCGGCTCGGCCTTGTTCTTCCCGATGCTGGCGCTCGGCGGGGTGTGGGTGCCGAAGGAGCAGCTGCCGCCGTTCCCGCAGCACGTCGCCGACGTCCTGCCGCTCGGCGCGACGCTCAACGCGCTGCGCGCCACCTGGGCCGGCGACGCGCCGGAGCTGCTGCAGCTCGGGGCGATGGCGGCCTTCGCCGTCGTCTGCACGGCGATCGCGACGCGGGTGTTCCGATGGGTGTGACGACCGCGCCCGCACCGGCCCGGAGCCGGCCCGTCGCCCCGATCGCGCGTGTCCCGCTGGCCGTCGTCACCGCGATGCTGGCCGTCCCGCTTGCGCTGACCGCGAACCGCTACGGCTACTTCGGCGACGAGCTCTACTTCCTCGCCGCGGGCCGGCACCTGGCCTGGGGCTACGTCGACCAGCCGCCGCTGCTGCCGCTGCTCGCCCGGACGATGGACGCGCTCGGCCACACGCCGTTCGTGCTGCGGATCCCGGCGATGCTGGCGATGCTGGCCGGCGTCGTGCTGACCGCGCTGATCGCCCGCGAACTCGGCGGCGCGGCGAAGGCGCAAACGCTTGCCGCCGGTACTTTCGCGGTGTCGACGCAGTTCCTGGCGAGCGGGCACTACCTCGCGACGTCCACAGTGGACCCGTTCCTCTGGACGCTGCTGCTGTGGCTGCTGGTCCGCTGGCTGCGCACCCGCGCCGACGGCCTGCTCGTGTGGGCCGGGGTCGTGACGGCGCTCGCGCTGTACACGAAGTTCCTCATCGGCGGGTTCTGGCTCGCCGCCGGCGTGGCGATCCTGGTGTGCGGCCCGCGGGACCTGCTGCGGCGGCCCGCGTTGTGGGCCGGCGCCGCGATCGCCGTGGTGGCGCTGGTGCCGACGCTGCTCTGGCAGGCGGCGCGCGGCTGGCCGCAGCTCGGCATGGGCGCGGCGATCTCCCAGGAGGTCGCGGACACCTGGGGCGGGCGCGTGCTGTTCCTGCCGGAGGTGCTGCTCGTCGCCGGCCTCCCGGTCGGCGCGGTGCTGCTCTGCTACGGCCTGTGGCGGCTCCTGCGCAGCCGCGAACTCCGGTTCCTCGGCTGGACGGCGGTCGCGCTGACCGTGGTGTTCCTGGCCGTGAACGGCCGGAACTACTACGTCGCCGGGATGTTCCCGGTGTGCTGGGCGATGGCCGCGGTCGCGCTCGAACGCCGGGAGCCGTCACGCCGGTGGCGGTGGCTGGCGACGTGGCCGTGTTACGTCGTGGCGGCGCTGCTCGCCGTGCCCGGCGCGCTGCCGGTCTGGCCGCGGGCCTGGCTGACCGAGCACCCGGCGCTGCCGGCGCCGGTGTTCGCGTTCGCGGAGATCGGCTGGCCCGAAGGCGCCCGGTCGGTCGCGACGACGTTCGCCGCGCTGCCCGGCAAGGCGCACACCGCGGTGGTGACCGAGTCGTACTGGGAGGCGAGCGCGCTCGACCGCTACGGCCGTGACCTCGGGCTGCCGGAACCGGCCAGCGGCAACCGCGGGTACGCGACCCTGGTCGTGCCGGCCGGCGACGCGACCGACGTCCTGTACGTCGGGGCCGACCCGCGGCCGTTGCTCGGGCACTTCGCCGGCCTCCGGCCGCTCGGCGAGGTGGACACCGGCGACGCGAAGCCGAGCTACTTCGCCGGGCAGCCGATGTGGCTGGCCACCGGCCGCACCGAGCCGTGGCCCACGCTGTGGCCGAAGCTGACGAACACGCACACGTGAAGCCCGTAGGGTGCGGCGCAAGCCCGGCCCGGCGAACGACAGGAGCGTGATGAACGCCGTGACCACCGCGCGGCTGCTCAGCGGCCGGGCCGCGATCGGGCCGGGGTTCCGGGCGTGAGCGCCGGGTTCGACTGGAACCGGCCGCTGTGGCCGCCGCTCACCGCGCAGGAACCGACCGGCTGGCAACCGTGGCTGAGCCGGGTCGAGCGGTACGTCCCCGGCGTCCTGCTCGCGATCGCGACCGCGAGCAGCCTCGGCGTCGGCGGCCACGACGGCCGCTGGTGGGCGAGCACCGGCGTCCTGGTCGCCGCGACCGCGCTCTGGGTGCTCGGCACGGTGCTGCTCGCGCCGGCGCGGCTGCGCGAGCACCCGGTGTTCGCCCTGGTCACCTTCCTCGGCGTGATCGGGTTCGGCAGTGTGCTGGAGGCCCGGGACGTCACGTTCCTCATCTTCATGATCTACGCGTTCCTCGCCGCGATGCAGGTGCGGCCCACCTGGCTCGCCTTCCTCGCGCTGGCGGCGACGTCGCTGCTGATCAACACCCTCGGCAACGGCGGGCCGCTCCACGCCCTGGCCGACAGACCGGGCCTCTGGATCACGATCACCATCGTGCAGACCGTCGCGATCGGGGGCGGCGGGCTGCTGTCGACGGCCGTCGCCCGGCAGAACGAGCAGCGCCGCCGCACCCTGGACGAGCTGGCCGCCGCGCACGCCGAGAACGAAGGCCTGCAACGGCAGCTGCTCAGCCAGGCCCGGGAAGCCGGGATGCTCGACGAACGACAGCGGCTCGCCCAGGAGATCCACGACACCCTGGCGCAGGGTTTCACCGGCATCATCACGCAGCTGGAAGCCGCCGCGCTCGCCAAGGAGCAGCCGGCGGAGTGGCAGCGGCACCTGGACTCGGCGACCGCGCTCGCCCGCGAGAACCTCACGGCCGCGCGGCGCTCGGTGCGCGCGTTGCACCCCGAACCCCTCGACGGCGCAACGCTTCCCGACGCGCTGGCCGACGTCACGGCGCGGTGGAGCGAGCGGACCGGCGTGCCCGCGACGTGCACCACCACCGGCGACCCGCGGCGGCTGCACCCGGAGATCGAGGCGACGATCCTGCGGATCACCCAGGAAGCCCTGTCCAATGTGGACAAGCACGCGGCGGCGGGCCGGGTCGGTCTCACCCTGTCGTACATGGACGGCGAAGTGACCTTGGACGTCCGGGACGACGGCGCCGGTTTCGAGCCCGCGACCGGGGACGGCGGGTTCGGGCTGCCGGGCATGCGCCGCCGGGTGCGGCGGCTCGCCGGTACGCTTCACGTCGAGTCCGAGCCCGGCGCCGGGACCGCGATCTCCGTCGCCCTGCCCGCCGTCCCGCTGCTCCCGGAGGCTCCCGCATGACGATCACCGTGCTGATCGCCGACGACCACCCGATCGTCCGGGACGGCCTGCGCGGCATCCTGTCCGCGGAACCCGCCCACGGCGAAGAGGGTTTCGAGGTGCTCGGCGAGGCGGCCGACGGCGCCGAAGCCGTCACCCTGGCCGAGCGGCTGCGGCCCGCCGTCGTGCTGATGGACCTGCGGATGCCGGGCACCGACGGCGTCACGGCGATCAGCGAGCTCGCGCGGCTCGGGAACCCGGCGCGGATCCTGGTGCTCACGACGTACGACACCGATTCGGACGTCCTGCCGGCGATCGAGGCGGGCGCGACCGGCTACCTGCTCAAGGACGCGCCGCGCGAGGAGCTGTTCCGCGCGGTCCGGGCGGCGGCCCGCGGGCAGGCCGTGCTCTCCCCCGCCGTCGCCGGCCGGCTGATGGGCCGGATGCGCCGGCCCGCGCGGGAACCGTTGTCGCAGCGCGAGCTCGAGGTGCTGACGCTGGTCGCGCGCGGCTCGTCGAACAAGGAGACGGCGAAGAAGCTGTTCATCAGCGAGGCGACGGTCAAGACGCACCTGATCCACGTCTACGCGAAGCTCGGGGTGAAGGACCGCGCGGCCGCCGTCGCCGTCGCGTTCGAACGCGGGCTGCTCGGGTCCTAGGGCGTCCAGCCGGTCGTCTCGGCCCACTTCTGGGCCCGGACGAACGCGCCGTTGACCCAGTCCTGCTTCTCGTCGGCGTAGGCCGCGACGTTGCCGTCGGCGGCGTGCGCGTCGGCCAGCCGCAGCTTCACGTCGCGGTAGTCGTCGCGCTCGTCCGGGTGCGCGCGCACGAAGTCGCGGAACAGCAGCGCGAGCCGCCACGCGGGCGTCTCGACGGACCGGACGTGCAGGTTCACCGGCCGTTTCGGGTCGGCGCCGACGTGCAGCCGCTTCGGCCAGGTGCCCTCGCCGTCCTGGGCGTCGTCGACCCACTCCCCGGCCAGGCGCGGGAAACCGGCGTCGGCGAGCAGCTCGGCGAGCTTGTCGGCGTCGTCCAAAGTGGACACGGTCAGCTGGAGGTCGAGGACGTCCTTGGCCGGCAGGTCCGGCACGGCGGTGGAGCCGATGTGGTCGGCGCGCCGGGCCAGCTCGCCGCTCGCGGCGCGGACGCGGGCGAGCACCCGCTCGGCCTGCTGCGGCCAGGTGAGGTCGTACCCGGCGATCTTCGGCGACACCGGGGGCCGCGGCCGGCGCAGCCGGACGTTCGCCTCGAACGGCACCAGCCGGTCCGCCCACAGCGCGTCGACGTCGGCGAGCACCGCGTCCTCGGCACCGCCGTTGTCCAGCCAGACGTCGGCGACGGCGCGGCGCTGCTCGTCGCTCGCCTGCGCCCGGATCCGCGCGCGGGCGTCGGGCTCGGCCATCCCGCGCGCCGACACCAGCCGCCGGACCCGCACCTCGACGGGCGCGTCGACCACGACGACCAGGTGGTACGCCGTCGCGAGCCCGCCCTCGACCAGCAGCGGGATGTCGTGCACGACGATCGCGTCCGGCGCGGCGGCGGCCATCAGCTCACCGGTGCGGGCCCCGACCAGCGGGTGCACGATCGCGTTGAGCCGGCGGCGCGACTCGTCGTCGGCGAACGCCTTGGCGGCGAGCACCGGCCGGTCGAGCGAACCGTCGGCGGCCAGGATCTCCGGGCCGAACTCCTCGACGAGCCGGGCGAGCCCCTCGGTGCCGGGCTCGACCACCTCGCGGGCGATCTTGTCGGAGTCCACCAGCACGGCGCCGTGTTCGGCGAGCCGGTTCGCCACGGTCGACTTGCCGGCCCCGATCCCACCCGTCAACCCCACACGCAACATGCCGATCACCCTAGCCAAGCTCCCCCGGCGGCCGCCCGCGGACTTCGGCGGCGGTCTGGGCCATTCGCGTGACACGCCGCTGGCGCCCGTAACGCGGGTAATCGTTTTCCGACGCCCCCGGCAGCGGGTCTTCCGGCTCGCGTCATCGAGGGAGGGCTCATGAGGATGACGGACATCGGCAGGCCGGCGGCGGCCGTGCTGTGCGCGGGCGGGCTCGCGTTGACCGTGCCGGACGTCGCGGCCGCCACGCCGCCGGCCGGCGTCGCGGTGACGCAGTGCGTGTCCGGCGTCCGCCGGGTGCAGGTGACCTGCCGGTACACGCCGCAGCGCGCGCTCTGCGCGGTGGGCAGCACGTGGATCCCGTTCGGCACCCTGTGTGTGAAGGGCGATGTCCGGCCCGCTTAACACGAAACACACGGACGGGTGATCCGCAAGCCGATCGTGACGCGTGACTCAACCGAAATGTGGACACGCCGCGTTTCTTGCTCACCTTCATCGGTGCAGATGCGTACCGTGCGCCGCGACGAGGGTCGCCCACACGGAGGAACGATGGCGGACAGCAAGCACGTCGGGAGGCACCGGCTCGGCTCGCCGGGGCTGGTGCACTGCCTGGTTCACCACTCCGTGGCGACGGCCCTGGAGGATTACCGGCGGACGTGGCTGAGCACCCTGCTGGTCCCGGCGAAGCACAGCTTCGCCGGGCTCCGCCGCAAGGCCCGCGCGGCCGCGCTCGAACGCATCTGGGTCCCCGCCGTCGGCGTCGCCACCGTGCGGCCGGTCACGGCGCAGGCCGCCTGACGGCCCTGCTCAGCGGCCCGTTTCGCGCGTCTCGATCACGATCTCCGACGACAGCGTCCGGTGCACCGGGCACTTGTCGGCGATCAGCATGAGCTTGGCGCGCTGGTCGTCGTCGAGGTCGCCGGCCAGCTCGATCTCGCGGGTGATGCGGCTGAGCATCCCGTGCTCGGTCTCGCACTTCTCGCAGTCCTCGGCGTGGATCCGCTCGTGTCGCAACCGGATCGTCGCGGCGACCAGCGGGATGCCCTTGCGGTCGGCGTACATCCGCAGCGTGATCGCGGTGCACGACCCCAGCGACGCGAGCAGCAGCTCGTACGGGTTCGGGCCGGCGTCGGCCCCGCCGACGGACACCGGCTCGTCGACCAGCAGCGTGTGCCCCGCCGTGCTGACCTGCTGCGTGTAGGTGCCGTCGCCGGTCGCGGTGACGACGACGGTGCCGGGCTCGGGGTGCTCCATCCGGTTCAGTCCTCCCAGGGTGAGTCCAAGATCGTGGTGACGAAGTCCTGCCGCTCGAAGCCTGGCACGAACCGGGCCAGCACATCGGCTTTGACGTTCCCGAACGCCGTGTCGGGCCGGTCACGGATGCCGTCGGTGAACGCGGCGAGGATGCGGCGCTTGAAGTCCGGCCGCGGGTGCGCGGCGACGATCGCGGCACGGTCGCGCGCGGGCAGGTCGTGGTAGCCGACGCCGAGGACGTCGTACTCGACCCCCGCGGTGACCAGCGCGACCTCCGGCTCCATGTACTCGGGGATCCCGGGGGTGGTGTGCAGCGCGATGGCCGTCCAGGCGATCCGGGCCCGTTCCGCGTCGATGCCGTGGCCGAGCAGGAAGCGCCGGGCTTCGTCGGCGCCGTCGAGCTCGAAGCGGCGGTCGGTGCGGTGGCGCTCGACCAGGCCGAGGTCGTGGAACAGGGCCGCGACGTAGAGCAGTTCGGCGTCGAAGGCGAGGCTGCGGCGCCGGCCCTGCAGCGCGCCGAACAGGTAGACGCGCGAGGAGTGGTCGTACAGGAGCGGGCCGGCGGTGTCGCGCACGAGCTCGGCGGCTTCACGGGCCAGCTCGGTGTCGGGGACGGTGGTGGTGTCTGTCATCGGGAAGCCCTTTCGTCGGTGCTTCCGACGCTGCCAGGGTTCGCCGCGGCTCGACCGGTGCCCATCGGACGGGAATGCCGCACATCCGGACATCCGGCGCATTCCCAAGACGCTGCGGATATCGTATCTTTTGCTGCGGGTGAGTAACCCGAACGCCGTCGTGCGCGGCTGCTGCGAAGGGGGTGCGCCGTGGCCACCAGGCACGTCTCGATGCGCCCCGTCGAACAGGGACACCGCGAGCGCTACCTCGACGCGGCGCTGTCGGTGCTGTTCGACCGCGGCGTCACGGCTCTCACGGTGCGCGGCGTGGCCGAGGCCGCCGGCGCGTCGACGATCTCGGTGTACGCCCGTTTCGGCGGCCGCGACGGCCTGCTCGACGCGCTGTACGAGCGCACGTTCGACTCGCTGCGCGAGATGCTGGAGGCGCTGCCACCGGAGGGTCCCGACGGCTTCGCGGACCTGCTCGACCTGGCGATGGCCTACCGGCGTTTCGCCCGCGAAAGCCCCGCGCGCTACGCGTTGATGTTCGAGCGCCCGATCCCGGGGTTCGACCCCGACCCGGCGTTGCGCTCGGCCGTGGTGCGCACGACGTTCGGCCTGTTCATCGACCGGGTCCAGCGGATCAGCCCCCCGGCCGTCGACGCCCGGACGGCGGCGTACCACCTGTGGACGACGATGCACGGCCTGGTCGGCGCGGAGCTGATGCTCGCCTCCCGGACGGCGCTGCCGGAGTGGTTCATCCCGCCGACGGACGAGGCGAACGCAGAGGTCTACCGCCGCGGCGTCACAGCGATGACGACCGGCTTGGGCCTGCGCAACCACTGACCTCACGACCGCGGCCGGCGAGCCGGCGCGAGGCTGGGGCCGGTCCGGGCCGACGGACGGCGCGAGACTGCTCGAACCGGCGGACGGCTCGCGTGTCCGGCCCCGCGACCCGCGTGATCGGAGCCGGAACTCGCGTGATCAGGACCGGGACCCGCGTGACTCAGGCCGCGACTCGCGTGATCAGGACCGGAACTGGCGCGATCGGGACCGGAAGTCGCGTGATCAGGACCGAGACTCGCGTACTCGGGCCGCGACCCGCGTGATCGAGACCGGAACTCGCGTGTTCGGAGCCGGAACTCGCCTACTCGGGGCCTGACCTGCGTGACCGAGGCCGGAACTCGGGTGATCGGAGCCGAGACTCGCGTACTCGAGCTGCGACCCACGTGATCGGAGCCGGAACTCGCGTGATCCAGGCCGCGACCCGCGTGATCAGAGCCGGGACTCGCGTACTCGGGCCGTCACCCGCGTGATTGGGGCCGTGACTCGCGTGATCCGGGGCGTGACTCGCGGAACCGGGTCAGGGCCGGAACGCAGCGAACCCCGGGCCGTTTCCGGACCGGGGTTCGCTGGGGTTTCAGCTCAGAGAGCTAGTGCTCACGCACCGCCGGAGAGCTTCTCGCGGAGAGCCGCGAGCTGCTCGTCGGAGGCGAGGGTGCCACCGCTGCTCTTCGTGTCGGCCGGGGCCGAGCCCGAGGTGTAGCTTTCCGCGCCACCCTCGATGCCGGTCGCCGCGTCGGCGGCGGCTTCCGCGTCGGCCTCGACGGCCTTCACGACCTGCTTCATGTGGGCCTCGTAACGAGTGTGGGCCTCGGCGTACTGACGCTCCCACTCCTCACGCTGCTTGTCGAAGCCTTCCTGCCACTCCTGCGTGTCCGGGTCGAAGCCCTCGGGGTAGATGTAGTTGCCCTCGGGGTCGTACTCGGCGGCCATGCCGTACTGGGTCGGGTCGAACTCGGTGTCCGGCGTGACACCCTCGTTCGCCTGCTTCAGCGACAGCGAGATGCGACGGCGCTCGAGGTCGATGTCGATGACCTTGACCATGACGTCGCCGTTGACCTGGACGACCTGCTCCGGGATCTCCACGTGGCGCTCGGCCAGCTCGGAGATGTGGACCAGGCCCTCGATGCCCTCTTCGACGCGCACGAACGCACCGAACGGAACCAGCTTCGTGACCTTGCCCGGCACGATCTGACCGATCGCGTGGGTGCGGGCGAACTGGCGCCACGGGTCTTCCTGGGTCGCCTTCAGCGACAGCGAGACGCGCTCGCGGTCCATGTCGACGTCCAGGACCTCGACCGTGACCTCCTGGCCGACCTCGACAACCTCGGACGGGTGGTCGATGTGCTTCCAGGACAGCTCGGAAACGTGCACCAGGCCGTCGACGCCACCCAGGTCCACGAAGGCACCGAAGTTGACGATGGACGACACGACGCCCTTGCGGACCTGGCCCTTGGCGAGCGCGTTGAGGAACTCGCTGCGCACCTCGGACTGGGTCTGCTCGAGGTAGGCGCGGCGGGACAGGACCACGTTGTTGCGGTTCTTGTCCAGCTCGATGATCTTCGCCTCGAGCTCGCGGCCCACGTAGGGCTGCAGGTCGCGGACGCGGCGCATCTCGACCAGCGACGCGGGCAGGAAGCCGCGCAGGCCGATGTCCAGGATGAGGCCGCCCTTGACGACCTCGATGACGGTGCCCTTGACGGGCTCGTCCTTCTCCTTGAGCTCCTCGATCGTGCCCCAGGCGCGCTCGTACTGCGCGCGCTTCTTGGACAGGATCAGACGGCCTTCCTTGTCCTCCTTCTGGAGGACCAGGGCTTCGACCTCATCGCCGACGGTGACAACCTCAGCCGGGTCGACATCGTGCTTGATGGAGAGCTCACGCGAGGGGATGACGCCCTCGGTCTTGTAGCCGATGTCGAGCAGGACCTCGTCGCGGTCGACCTTGACGATGGTGCCTTCGACGATGTCGCCATCGTTGAAGTACTTGATCGTCTTGTCGATAGCCGCAAGGAAGTCTTCCTCCGACCCGATGTCGTTGATGGCGACCTGAGGGGCCGCGTTCGGGGCGGTCGGGGCGGTGACGGTGTCGATGGTCATTAGGCGGGTTGCTCCGGTGGATGGGAATCGAGGGTTGGCAGTTGTCGGCGCGATGGGCTGTTGGGAGCATGCGACGACCCTGCGAGCAAACGTCCACCAGTGAACGACCGCGGCATGACCCGCAAACGGTGCGCGACCCGAGCCCGAGACGAAGCTGAGCGGAAGGCAGCGCGAACCCACTGCGCTAACACTGATCCTACGCGGCAGTCGCTAGGCGGCACAATCAGGGTCCCCCGGCGATCGCTAAGGTCCTCGCGAAGGCAAATCGCAGGCTGGAGGACGCGGGTGGAGCAGGCAGCAGGGCAGCCGCCGGCGGCCGGGACCGGAGACACCATCATGCCACCGAACGAGCCCGCCGCGCCGGGGCGCCACGACGCCGCCGAGCACCGGCTGGGCACGACCGCCGTCGCCTACCGCGAGGTCGGCGGGCCGGAGGCCGCGGCCGCGAACCTCGCCTGGTGGGACGCCGACGCCGACGACTACCAGGCCGAGCACGGCGGGTTCCTCGGCGACGCCGACTTCGTCTGGTGCCCGGAGGGCGTGCGGGAAGACGAGGCGCGGCTGCTCGGCGACGTCCGCGGCAAGCGCGTGCTGGAGGTCGGCTGCGGCCAGGCGGCGTGCGCGCGCTGGCTGCGCGCCCAGGGCGCCGACGCCGTCGCGACCGATCTCTCCGCCGGCATGCTGCGCCACGCCCAGGCCGGCAACGCGCGCACCGGCGTCGCCGTGCCGCTCGTGCAGGCGAACGCCGAGTACCTGCCGCTCGCCTCCGGCAGCTTCGACGCGGCCTGCTCGGCGTTCGGCGCGATCCCGTTCGTGGCGTCGGTGGACGCGGTGTTCGCCGAGGTCCACCGGGTGCTGCGGCCCGGCGCGCCGTGGGTGTTCTCGGTGACGCACCCGATGCGGTGGATCTTCCCGGACGACCCGGGCCCGCAGGGGCTCACCGTCACCCAGCCGTACTTCGACCGCACGCCCTACGTCGAGGTCGACGACGACGGCACCGCCACCTACGTCGAGTACCACCACACCCTCGGCGACTACGTGCGCGCGCTGGCCGCCGCCGGGTTCACCCTCACCGACCTGGTCGAGCCGGAGTGGCCGGCGGGGCACACGCGGCCGTGGGGCCAGTGGAGCCCGCTGCGCGGCCGGCTGTTCCCGGGCACCGCGATCTTCCGCACGCACCGCTCGTGACGTCCCTCGAAGACCAGCAGAACGCGTGGTTCGCCGCGCTCGACCCGCAGCTCCCGCCGATCGCGGCCCCGCCCATGACGAGCGAGCCGCTGCTGGTGACCGTGGGCGGCCGGAAGGCGGGCGGCCTGCTGACGCACGCCGTGCACGCGCCGGCGTCGTGGCCCGCGCTGTGGGGTCCGGCGGAGATCCACGAGCTGACCGCGGTGCCGGGCGAGACCGGCGCGGCGGGGCTCGCGGCGCTGCTGGGCGCGTGGCGCGAGCGGCTGCGCGGGTCGGGCAGCGGGCCGGACTCGGGCTGCATGCTGACCTGGCCGAGCCGGGACGACGAGGCGTCCGCCGTCCTGCTGGCGCACGGCTTCGCGCCGATGACCTGCCTGGCCGTCCGGCCCGTCGAGCCGCCGCCGGACCCGGGCCCGGCGCGGGTGCGCGTCCGGCGGGCCGGCAGCGGCGACGTCGAGGCGCTCACCGAGCTGCGGCTGGCCGAGTGGCGCTACACGTCGCTGGTCGGCACCGCCGTGCCGCGGCCGGACGCGCGGGCCCGGCTGCGCGCGGAGGTCGTCCGGGCGCAGCGGTTCAGCGGCCTGGCCTGGCTGGCCGAGGACGAGGGTGTGCCGGCCGGGATGGCCGCCTGCGCCCTGACCTCGCCGGCGCCGGGTGACAGCATCCACGGCCGGCTGCTCCCGGGGCTCTGGGGCTACGTCGACACGCTGTCGGTGGCGCCCGCGGCGCGCGACGGCGGCGTCGGCCGGGCGCTGATGGCGGCGGCCCATCGCACCCTGCTCTCGTACGAGGTGCGCGGTACCTTTCTCTTCTACCACCCGGCGAACCCGCTCTCCCCGGTGTTCTGGCACCGGCAGGGTTATCGTCCACTGTGGACGATGTGGATCCGGCGACCGGCCTGGTCCTGACCGACGACCAGAGGGGAACCATGGACATCGCCGAGCCGCTGCTCGCTGCCCACAAGGCACGCTTCGCGGCCGTCGACGCGCTGCTGCCGCCCGCCGCGCCGCCCGCCGAGGGCCTGCGGCTGGACGCGGCGACGGCGGACGGCACCCAGGTCACCGGCGTGCTGCAGCGGCACCGGCTGGGCCCCGGCGACGCGGCGACGCTGTGGTCGGCCGCCGACACCTGGCAGCTGTTCCCCTACCTGGGCGACACCGGCACCGAGGGCGCCGACCTGCTCCTGCGCGCGCTGAAGGGGCAGCTCGAGAGCGAGGCCACCGGCGACGACTCGGCGTGCGTGGTCGTCTGGCCCAGCCGGGACGCCGAGGCGATCCGCGCCTTCCTCGACCACGGCCTGGTCCCGCTCGGCGCGCTGGGCGTGCGGACCGCTCCCCCGGCCGCGCCGGACCCCGCGGCGACCGTCCGCCGGGCCGGGCCCGCCGACTTCGCCGTGGCGCTGGAGCTGGCGACGGCGACGTTCGACTACACCGGCCTGGTCGCCGCGCCCCGCCGCGCGAACACCGCCGGCCTGCTGGCGCCCGCCCTGCGCGAGGCCCTCGACGCCGAAGAACCGCTGGTCTGGCTGGCCGAGGACGACGGCGAGGTGCGCGCGATGGCGCACTGCGCGTGGGTCGAGGCGACCCCCGGCGGCGCGGCGGCCGAGCTGCTCCCGCCGGGGCGCTGGGGTTATGTGAACAACGTCGTGACCGCGCCCGGCGAGCGGGGCGGCGGCGTCGGCCGGGCGCTGATGGCCCGCGTCCACCGGGAGCTGCACGCGGGCGGCGCGACCGGCACGTACCTCTACTACAACCCGACCAACCCGCTGGCTTCGGTGTTCTGGCACCGGCAGGGCTATCGTCCACTGTGGACGACGTGGGAGGTGCGGCCGGCGGCCGCGCTGCGGTGAGTCACCCACTGGTGTGACGTGCGTCCGGTGATCTTGCTCCGCACCTCCGCGAGGGCTAGCTTTTTGAACTGACCGGTCAGTTCAAAAGTCTTCCACGCTGGAGTCCCCGTGCAGGTCCGAGCCGATCGGGTGTCCCTCGAAGGGCACCACGGCACCTTGTTACCGCCCACCTCGCTGACCGTCGGCGAGGGCGACCTGGCGATCGTGCACGGCGAACCCGGCGTCGGCGTCACCGCGTTCGGCCTGGCGCTGGCCGGGCGGCTCAAGCCGAGCACCGGCACGGTCACGGTCGACGGCTCGGACGCCGGTCTGCCCGCGCTCGTCGCGGTCGTCGACGCGCCCGAGGTCAGCGAGCCGGACGACGCGCTGCCCCTGCGCGTGGTCGTCGGCGAGGAGCTGGCCCTGGCCCACCGCCCGGCGGGCAAGGAGGACGTCGCCCGCTGGCTCACCGAGCACGACGCGGCGCCGTACGCCGGCACCCGGTTCGAGAACCTCGCCCCGGCCCTGCGCACCCGGCTGCTCACCGAGCTGGCCGCGGCGCGCAAG
Organism: Amycolatopsis sp. NBC_01307; assembly: GCF_035975215.1. Classification (NCBI taxonomy): domain Bacteria; kingdom Bacillati; phylum Actinomycetota; class Actinomycetes; order Pseudonocardiales; family Pseudonocardiaceae; genus Amycolatopsis; species Amycolatopsis sp. NBC_01307. Next base: position 5,286,726 of record NZ_CP108403.1, read on the forward strand.
GGCGTGCGCGTCCTCGTGCTCGACACCCCCGACCGGCACACCAGCGACGTCGGCAGCTGGGCCGGGCTGGCCCGCGAGCAGGCCGGACGCGGCCTGGCCGTGGTCGTGCTGACCGCCACGACGCCGGCGTCCGCGCTGCCCTTCACCCCCGCGCGCATCGGCTCGGCCGAGCAACCGGAGCCGCAGCACTGCCTTCCCGAACTCCCCCAACCGACCGAAGAGCTCCCTGTGAGCCCGGGGAACGTCACTGACGGAGTTTCCGAATGAACGCCTTCCGGATCGCCCGCAACGAACTGCGGCGGCTGTCCACCGGCACGATGCCCAAGCTGGCGCTGGTCGCGCTCGTGCTGGTGCCGCTGCTGTACGCGTCCTTCTACCTCTACGCGAACTACGACCCGTACGGCCGGCTGGACAAGCTGCCCGCCGCCGTCTTCACCAGCGACATGGGCGCGCAGGACTCCGCCGGGCAGCAGCGCAACGTCGGGCGCGAGGTGACCGACGAGCTGGTCAAGTCCGGCACGTTCCAGTGGCACGAGGTGTCGGAGCAGGACGCCCGCGACGGCGTCCGCGACGACAAGTACTCCTTCGCGATCGGCATCCCGAGCGGCTTCTCCGCCGCGCTGCTGTCGGTGGGCAACTTCCAGCCGCAGCAGGCGACGATCACGCTGACCACCAACGACGCCAACAACTACCTGTCCGGGACGATCGCGAAGCAGGTCGCCGAGCAGGTGCGCAAGACGATCGCGGAGAAGGTCGGCAGCGAGGCCGCGGACCGGTTCCTGGTCGGCTTCTCCACCATCTACGGGAAGATCCAGGAAGCGTCGACCGGCGCGTCGCAGCTCGCGGACGGCGCTTCGCAGCTGAAGTCCGGCCAGCAGCAGCTCGCGAGTGGCGCGGCACAGCTCGCCGACGGCTCCTCGACGCTCGCCACCGGCCTCGGCACGCTCAAGAGCAGCACCGCGGACCTGCCGTCCCAGACGCAGAAACTCGCCGGCGGTGCCTCGCAGGTGGCCGCCGGGGACCAGAAGGTCGCCGACGCCGCGTCCGTCGCCGCGACCGCGTCGTCCGACATCCAGGGCAAGCTCGACAGCTACCGCACGCAGCTGCAGACCGATCTCCGCAACGCCGGGGTGCCGGAGGAGCAGGTCACGGCGATCCTCGCCAAGGCCGATCAGCTGCGCTCCCCCGTCGACCAGGCCAACAGCAAGATCCAGCAGGCCAACGGGGATCTCGCGAAGCTGGCCGACGGCGCCAAGCAGGTGTCCGACGGCGCGGCCAAGCTCGCCGCCGCGTCGCCGCAGCTGGCGAACGGCATCGCGCAGGCGTCCGACGGCGCGAACCAGCTCAAGGACGGCGCCGCCAAGCTCAACGACGGCGAGAAGACCGCGGTCACCGGCACGAACCAGCTCGCCGACGGCGCGGTGAAGCTGCGTGACGGGCTTTCGGCCGGGCTCAAGGAGATCCCGAACCCGGACGACCCGACGCGCGCGGCGACGGCCAACACCATCGCGGACCCGGTGGCGGTCAACGCCAACGGCGAGGCGTCGGCCGGGACGTACGGCGCGGGCCTGGCGCCGTTCTTCATCTCGCTGGCCACCTGGATCGGCGCGTTCGTGCTGTTCCTGATCCTGCGCCCGCTCTCGACGCGCGCGCTGACCGCCGGCGCGTCACCGTTCCGGGTCGCCGTGGGCGGCTGGCTGTCCTCGGCGCTGCTCGGCATCGCGCAGGTGATCGTCCTGTTCGGCGCGGTGACGTGGCTGGTCGGCATCCACATCGCGCACCCGCTGGGCGCGATCGGGTTCGCGGTGCTGGTGTCGCTGACGTTCACCTCGGTGGTGCACGCGCTCAACGCGTTCTTCGGCGCGGTCGGCAAGTTCCTCGGCCTGGTGCTGCTGGTGCTGCAACTGGTCAGCGCGGGCGGCACGTTCCCGTGGCAGACCATCCCGGACGCCTTGTACCCGCTGCACGTCGTGCTGCCGATGGGGTACGCGATCGACGGCTTCCGGCACCTGTTCTACAGTGGCGCCACCGTGCAGATCCTCGGCGACATCGGCGTGCTGCTGGCCTACCTGGCCGGCGGGATCCTGGTGTCCACGCTGGCCGCGCGCAAACGCCGGGTCTGGACGGTGTCGGCGCTCAAGCCCGAGCTGAGCCTGTGAGCGGCGGGACCAAGCAGAAGCTCTTCGAGGCCACGCTGCGGCTCGCGAAGAGCCGGGGCCTGGTGGGCCTCACCGTCGACGACATCGCCGCCGAGGCGGGCGTCGCGAAGGGCACCGTCTACTACAACTTCGGTTCGAAGGACGGCCTGGTCGACGGCCTCCTGCGCTACGGCGTCGACACGCTCGCCGGGCGGCTGCGCGACGCGGTTTCGGATGCCGATCCGCTCGACGTGATCGAAGCGCAGGTCGACGTGACGCTGGAGTTCATCGCCCGGTATCCGGGGTTTTCGCAGATCCTGGTGAGCGAGCTGTGGCGCACACCCGGCCAGTGGCACGGCACGCTTTCCTTGCTGCGCGAGGAAATCATCTCGATCGTGAAGAGCCAGCTCTCCCGCTTGGAGGAGGCCGGACGGCTGCCGGAGGGAGTCCAGATCCCGACGGCGGCGGCCGGGCTGTTCGGCACGATGCTGGTGGTCGCGCTGGACTGGCAGGTGTTCGGCCCGGAGCGGACGCGGGCGGAGGTCCGGGACGCGGTGATGGTGCTGATCCGCGGCCTGGGCCGCAAGTAGCCGGCTCACCTCCGCGCCTGGGCCGCGCGGCCCACGCGCGGTGCCGCACTGCGGCGTGGACCGCCGCTGGCCACGCTTCGCCAGCCGCCACGCGGGGGCGCCCCCGTTTTCCACGCTACCGCCGGGCACCGACAGTTCCGGCTCCGCGAGTCCGTGAATGTCGCATTGAGGGACACTACGTCCCTCAATGCGACATTCACGGACTTCCTTGCGCCGAGCGGAAAGCGGGCGGTCAGCGGTCTTCGATGCGGGCGCGGACCGCGGCCGCGTACGTGTCGACCGCGGTGGCCGCCGCCGTGAGTTCGCAGGGGCCGTCGATCAGCAGGCGCTTCGCCGGGACGTACACCTGCTCCAGTTCCGGGTCGGTCGCGACGCCGTGTTCGCGGGCCAGTTCGTTGTCGCCGGCCAGGCGGGCTCGCAGCTCCTCGCGGCGGGCGACGAGGCCGTCGAGCACCGCGCGCTGGCGGCGGCCGTCCTCGACCGCCGGGGCGACCGCGTGCTCGTGGCCGTCGATGTGGCGCTCGACCCACTCGGCGTCGCCGTCGACCTCCGCCGAGCGGAGCTGCTTGAGCGTGCCGCGCAGCCGGTGGGCCCGCGCGGGCAGCATCGCGACGCCGGTGAAGCGCGTCGCCACCCGCAGCTGGTAGGCCTCGATCTCGGCGAGCTCCTCGACGGCCTGGGTGAGGACGTCCAGGCGGCCGGCGAGGTCGTCGGTCGCCGGGCGGGCCCGCTCCGTGCTCGCCCGCACCGCCGCCACCCCGGGCGAGGACTCCTCGCGGAAGCCCAGCAGCAGGCGGATGCCGAGCTCGGCCGCGCGGCCGGCGAGCGGGCCGAGCACCTCGCCGACGAGCCGGTCCGGTTCGGCGGAGTCGTCGATCGCGTCGACGACGAGCGTGCGGCCGGCGACGCCGCCGATGAGCCGTTCTTCGATGCGGTGGCGGACGGCGTCGGCGGTGCGGCCGGTCGCGTCCACCGCGAGGTCGACGCTGCCGGCCGGGGGCATCTGGCCGAGCGCCGGCGGCAGCCCGGGGACGCCGAGCGAGCGTTCGCGGTCGGCCAGCACGATGCCGAAGCGCAGCGCCGCCGCGACCGGCGAGCCGGCCTCGCCGGTGTCGACGACCCAGACGGCGCCCGGCTCGGCCTTGGCGAACCAGTCGACGACGCGCTGCACGAAGGAGACGTCGACGGTTTCGCCGACGGGGCGGGAGAAACTGGCGTCGACGGCGGGGCCGCCGGAGGTCCAGATGCTCAGCTGCGGCAGGTGCCCGAGCATGGTCTCGACGGGGATCATCCAGGTCCCGGTGTCCTTGCCGACGACCATGCCGACGACGTGCCCGGTCGCTTCGTCGAGCACCGCGGTGCCGCCGAACCCGGGGCCGAGCGACTCGGCCTCGGCCGTGCGCAGCAACCGGATCCATTCGCCGCCCGGGCCGCCGGGGTGTTCGGCGCCGCCGAGGCGGGCGTGGGTCCAGCGACCGACCGAGCCGGGCGGGAAACCGAAGGCGCGCACGAGCTGGTGCTCCCCGAGCGGCATCCGGTGCAGCGGCGCGCGGAACACGCGGGACTCGGGACGTTCGAGGCGCAGCAGGGCGAGGTCGCCACGGCCACCGCCGTCGGAGGGCACCCAGCACCCTTCGACGACGGTGGCCGTGCCGGGCAACGCCTCGGCCAGGCCGACGAAGTCGACGCTCAACGCGGATCGCGCGCCACCGGCGGTCTCGACGACGTGCGCGCTGGTGAGGACGTGGTACTCGTCGAGTACCGTGCCCGCGCCGCACAGCCGGCCGAGTTCGTCGTGCAGCCGGACCCGCCAGCGTCGTCGCTCACGCTCGAACCCCATTCGGCGGACCCTACGCCGTGATCGGCTCGCGTCGGCGCGGGACCCGCTACCCAGCAGTAACACCTGCGCCGGACGGCATCCGCCATTCGGCGCAGCGGCGTCCCGGTGAACGGATCACACGCGGCCGAAAACCCAGCTGCCCGGGGCGGCGGGGTCGTCGCCCGCCCAGAACTCCAGCCAGTGCCCGGTGAACTCCTCGCGGGAGAGCCGGCCGTCGCCGTCGAGGTCGAGGTGGGCGAAGACCTCGTCGGTCGGGGTTTCGGTGCCGTTCCAGGCTTCGATCAGCTGCCGGTACTCGGCCGCGGAGATGGCGCCGTCGCCGTTTTCGTCGACGGCTTCGAACATCGCGTCGGCGGTGCCGGTGACCGCGGCGGGTGTCTTGGGCAGGTCGTCGACGACGTCGAGGACCTCGTCGAGGGTGACCTTGCCGTCGCGGTCCCGGTCCGACGCCGCGAGCAGCGTGCCCCACCAGCCCATCATGATGGCGGCGAGCTTCTGCCCCTCGGCGGTGCTGTCGTCGGTGCCGCGCAGGTCGAGCCATCTCGTGGTGAGCGCCCGGAAATCGGACTCGGTGAGGTAGCCGTCGGCGTCGGCGTCCATCGCGCCGAAGACGCCGGAGATCTTGCGCCGCTGGAAATCGGTGGCCATGGTGGTCCTTTCGGCCGGGCCCGGTGGGCCGTTCGGGCCACCCAGCTTCGTCCGGCGGACCGGCGCGCGGCGCCGTCCGGCCGAGTAATCCCGCCCCACGACCCGGTGATTCCGACGGCGACGCAGCGTAGGTGACGTCACCCGGACGTGGACGAACCCCGCACCGGACGGTGCGGGGTTCGCCGGGGAACGTCAGTGCGCGGCGTCGTTCCAGGACCGGCCGTAGCCGACCGAGACCTCCAGCGGCACCGCGAGCTCGTAGGCCGAACCCATGCCGTGGCGCACGAGCTTCTCCAGCTCCTCGCGCTCGCCCTCGGCGACCTCGAGCACGAGCTCGTCGTGCACCTGCAGCAGGATCCGGCTCTCGAGCTTCGCCTTGACCAGCTCGCGGTGGACGTTGAGCATCGCGACCTTGATGATGTCGGCCGCGCTGCCCTGGATCGGGGCGTTGAGCGCCATCCGCTCGGCCATCTCGCGGCGCTGGCGGTTGTCGCTGTTGAGGTCCGGCAGGTAGCGGCGGCGGCCGAAGACCGTCTCGGTGTAGCCGTTCTTCGCCGCGACGCCGACGACCGAGTGGAGGTAGTCGCGCACGCCGCCGAAGCGGTCGAAGTACGCCTCCATCTGGGACTTGGCGTCGTCGGTCGAGATCCGCAGCTGCGCCGAAAGTCCGTAGGCCGACAGCCCGTACGCGAGGCCGTACGACATCGCCTTGACGCGGTAGCGCAGTTCCGGCGTGATCTCCTCCGGCGGCAGCGAGAACGCCCGCGACGCGACGAACGTGTGCAGGTCCTCGCCGCTGTTGAAGGCCTCGATGAGGCCGGCGTCCTGCGAGAGGTGCGCCATGATCCGCATCTCGATCTGGCTGTAGTCCGCGGTCATCAGCTCGCTGTACCCCGAGCCGACGACGAACGCGTCGCGGATGCGGCGGCCTTCCTCGGTGCGGACCGGGATGTTCTGCAGGTTCGGCTCGGTCGACGACAGCCGCCCGGTGGCCGCGATCGTCTGCAGCAGCGTGGTGTGGATGCGGCCGTCGTCGGCGACGGACTTGATGAGCCCCTCGACCGTCGTGCGCAGCTTCGTCGCGTCCCGGTGCTCCAGCATGTGCTGCAGGAACGGGTGCTCGGTCTTCTCGAACAGCCCCTGCAGCGCCTCGGCGTCGGTCGTGTAGCCGGTCTTGGTGCGCTTGGTCTTCGGCATGCCGAGCTCGTCGAACAGCACGACCTGCAGCTGCTTCGGCGAACCGAGGTTGATCTGCTTGCCGATGACCTCGTACGCGGCCTCGGCGGCCTGCGTGACGCGGCTCAGGTAGTGCGCTTCGAGCGTGGTCAGCTGCTCCAGGTCGACGGCGACCCCGGCGACCTCCAGTGCGGTGATCACCTCCAGCAGCGGCAGCTCCAGCTCGGCGAGCAGCTTCGCGCCGCCGATCTCGTCGAGCTCCTTGTCGAGCGCGCCGGCCAGCTCGAAGACGGCCCGCGCCTTGACGAGCTCCTCCTGGATCTCCTTCTGCTCCAAGCCTTCGGCGCCGCCGTCGAGCAGCGACAGCTGCCCGTCGCCGCCGTCGGTCTCCGAGCGCAGCTCGCGGTGCAGGTAGCGCAGCGCGAGGTCGTCCAGGTCGAACGTGCGCTGCCCCGGCCGCACCAGGTACGCAGCCAGCGCGGTGTCCATCGCGAGCCCGGCGAGCGCCCAGCCGCGGGCGTGGATCGCGTGCAGCGCGACCTTGAGGTCGTGGCCGGTCTTGCGGATCTTCGGGTCGGCGAACCAGGCGGCGAGCGCCGCGTCGTCGGCCTGGTCCATCGCCGTGACGTCGACGTAGGCGCCTTCGCCGTCGGCCGTCGCGAAGGCGACCGCGCGCAGGTCGGAGCGGACCGAGGTGCCCATGGTGCGGAAGGACAGCGCCACCGGCTCGGCCGGGCCCGCGTGCGCGGTGAGCCAGGCCGCCAGCGCGCCGGGGGCCAGCGCGTCACCCGAGACCTCGAACCCTTCGTCGGCCTCGGGTTCGGCGCTCTGCAGGGTCGCGAACAGCCGGTCCCGCAGCACGCGGAACTCCAGCTCGTCGAACAGCGCGTGCACGGCCTCGCGGTCCCACGGGCGCAGCTCCAGCCCGCCCGGGCCGATCTCCAGCTCGACGTCGCGGATCAGCTCGGTCAGCTGGCGGTTCAGCTGCACCGAGCTGAGGTTCGCCCTGAGGGCCTCCCCCGCTTTGCCTTTTACTTCGTCCACCCGGTCGATCAGGTCGTCGAGCGAGCCGAACTGCTTGATCCACTTGGCCGCGGTCTTCTCGCCGACGCCGGGGATGTTCGGCAGGTTGTCCGAGGGGTCGCCGCGCAGCGCCGCGAAGTCCGGGTACTGCCGCGGGGTGAGCCCGTACTTCTCCTCGACGGCCTCCGGGGTGAACCGGGTCATCTCCGAGACGCCGCGCTTCGGGTAGAGCACGGTGACGTGCTCGGTGACCAGCTGCAGCGCGTCGCGGTCGCCGGTACAGATAAGGACGTCGAAGTCCTCGGCCGTGGCCTGCGTCGTGAGCGTGGCGATGATGTCGTCGGCTTCGTAGTTCTCCTTCGTCAGCGACGGGATACCGAGCACGTCCAGGACCTCACGGACCAGGTCCACCTGGCCGCGGAACTCGTCCGGCGTCGCGCTGCGGTTCGCCTTGTAGTCGGCGAAGGTCTCCGACCGGAACGTCTTGCGCGAGAGGTCGAACGCCACCGCGAGGTGGGTCGGCGCTTCGTCGCGCAGGAGGTTGATGAGCATCGACGTGAACCCGAAGACCGCGTTCGTGACCTGCCCGGTCTTGGTCCTGAAGTTCTCGGCGGGCAGCGCGAAGAACGCGCGGTAGGCCATCGAATGGCCGTCGATCAGCAGCAGCTTCGGCCGCTCCGCGACTGCAGTGGTTCCTGTGGCGTTGGCAACGGTCGTCTTCTCACTCGGGCTCACGTGCCCGAGTCTAGGCTGGGGGTACGACACTCTTTGGAACAAGGCATCATCGCCATGTTGGCGACGACCCTTACGTGTCGCATCGACAGAGGAGCAGTGAGTGACGGAACGACCCGCCCCCATCGACGTGGACCGGTTGGCGGGCATCGACCCGGCGGCGGCCGACCAGCAGCTGAACGACAAGGTCGGGATGCAGCTCATCGAGGTGACGCCCGAGCGCGTGGTCGGCACGATCCCGGTCGAGGGCAACCTCCAGCCGTACGGCCTGCTGCACGGCGGCGCCAACGCCGTGCTCGCCGAGGCGCTGGGCTCCACGGTCGCCGCGCTGAACGCCGGCCCCGGCCGCGCCGCGATGGGCCTCGAGCTGTCCTGCACCCACCACCGGGCCGTCCGCTCGGGCAAGGTCACCGGGGTGGCGACGCCGCTGCACGTCGGCCGCGGCACCATCACCACCGAGATCGTCCTGACCGACGACGAGGGCCGCCGCACCTGCACCGCCCGGCTCACCTGCGTCGTCCGGGACCGCCCGCCGGGCTCCTGAGCCGTGGACCTCGACATCGCCCAGGTGCGGGCGTTCACCGTCACCGCGGAGCTGCGGCACTTCGGCCGCGCCGCGCAGACGCTGTTCCTCACGCAGCAGGCGCTGTCGAAGCGGATCCGGAAGCTCGAAGACGCCCTGGCGGTGCCGCTGTTCCTGCGCACCAACCGGTCGGTCGAGCTGACCGCCGACGGCGAGCGGTTCCTGCCGCACGCGCTCGAGCTGCTGCGGGTGGCCGACGCCGCGGTCGCCGCGATGGGCGCCGACGACCGGCCGCTGCGCCTGGACGTCGTCGACTTCCGGCTCGCTCCGATGTTCCTGCTGCGCCGGCTCGCCGAGCGCGACCCGGCGCTGCGGATCGACCGGATCGCCGGCGGCGGGTTCGCGCACGCCGTCGAACCGCTGCTGTCCGGGGAGCTGGACGTCGCGGTCGGCCGGGTCACCGGGTTCGGCAAGCCGCTGCCGGACGAGCTGGAGCACCGGCCGATCCGGCTGGAACCGCTGGTCGCGCTGCTCGCCCCGGAACACCCGCTGGCCGTGCTGGACGTGCTGCCCCTCGACGAGCTGCGCGCCGACGGGATCTGGCTGCCGGGGCACGGCGGGGCCGCCGAATGGCAGTCGTACGTGGCCGAGCTGTGCGGCACGTTCGGCGTGCCGATCGACGACTCCGGCGTCAGCTACGACCTGCGGCACACCCTCGAGCAGACGCGCTACGGCAAACGGCGCGTCACCCTCGCCGGTGCGGACATGGAGCTGGCGCCCGACCTCGACCTGAAGGTGCTGCCGTTCGAGCCGTCGCCGCTGTTCCCGTGGTCGCTGGTCTGGCGGCGCGGGAAGGCGCGCCCGGCGCTGCGGCGGCTGCTGACGCTGGCCTGGCGCACCGGCCGCGAAGAGGACTGGTGCGCCTACGACCCCGACCGCGCCTGGCTGCCGGAAGGCGACCTCAGCGTCGCAACCGCGGACCGAACCACGCGCTGAACGCGGCGTCGACCCGGGCCGCGTCCGCGGTCTGCGGAGCGGCGTCGAGCCCCGGCGCTTCGGCGAACTCGTGCCCCATCCCCTCGATCGTCACCAGCTCGGCCCGGTCGCCGAGCCGGTCCCGCAGGGCCGCGGCGGGCTCGCGGACCGCGATGTCGTCGGCCGACCCGGCCACGATCAGCAGCGGCGCCGAGAGCTCGGCGGCCCGCCTGACGTAGTCGTGGTGCGCCGCGACCGCGTGGGACCGCGCGCTCCACGGGTAGGTGACGTCGTAGAGCCGCTCGTTGCGCCCGATGACCGGCGCCAGCTGGGCGACCGGGCTCACGACCGCGCCGGCGGCGACGTCGGCGTCTCCCCGGGCGAGCACCTCCAGCACCACCAGCGAGCCGGCCGAGCCGCCGAAGACGCCCAGCGGGCCGTCCGCGCCCGGCAGCCGGTCGCGCAGTGCGGCGAGCGCCGCCGGGAACTCCCCCGCGGCCTGGTCGGTCACCGGCTCGAAGACGTTGAGGACGGCGTCCTCGCTCGCCAGCCGGAAGAGCTCGGCGGGCCCGCCTTTGGGCAGCCGCGCCCCGGTGAGCGGGAGCCCGAAGTACACCCGCCAGGCCTGCAGTCCCGCCATCGGCAGCGCCGCCGCCAGCGCGCGCTCGCTCGCGGGCGGCTCCATCAGGTGCCAGCCGGCCAGCAGCGCCGCCGGCGCGGCCGGGTCCGCCGGCGGCAACGCCACGAACGGCACCCCCGCCGCGACCCCTTCGACGACTTCGAGCTCCGCGATCCGCATCTGTTCTCCCTTGTTCCGCTGGTCTGCGCCCAGCGAACCGCGGGACGCCCGCGTGGGTCCAACAGCCTTTCCGGCGTCGACGACAACCGGTGGTTGTGACAGGAGTTCCCGGGCGGGAAGCCTTTCGGGCAGACCTGCGGCGGGGGCGGTGCGCCGGGCCGGGCGAACCGGACGTAAGGTGCATCCCGGCGACGGCGCCCGGCCCGCGCGGGGCAACGGCGGATCGCCCGGGAAACCGGCCACGCACCGGCCCGGGAAATGGGCGACGACATACGGCGGAAACACGGCCGTCATCCATTCGTCCGGTGGACGTGGATAGTTGACTTCTCTGCGTGACCAGCACGACCTTGAAGCGAAACGTTGTTCGGCTTTTCGTGCAATTCGTGTCGGTTGCGATCGTCACGATGTGGACACAGAGTAGTGAGGCCGCCTGTGCACATGACGGGCGAGAGGGATATCTTCCTGCCCTAACCTAGCCCCTGTGTCGGGGGCAACGCCTACCGGCGGTGGTTGGTCATGGGAGGTAGTCGGTGTCAGGAGTGCGTTTTGGACGGGTCCTCGCCCTCGCGGCGGCGACGTCGCTTGCGCTGGCGGGCTGTGCCGGCGGCAGCAGCTCGTCGGGCAGCGGTGACGGCAGCACGCTGAAGATCGGGTTCATGGGCGACCTGACCGGGGAGAACTCCGGGATCGTGATCCCGCCCAACAACGGCGCCAAGCTCGCGATCGACGAGTACAACGCCACGAATCCTTCGGTGAAGCTCGAGCTGAAGAACTACGACAGCCAGGGCAAGCCGGAGCAGGCCACCTCGCTGGTGCAGACCGCGATCGGCACGGACAAGATCACCGCGCTGATCGGCCCGGCCTTCTCCGGTGAGTCGAAGGCCGTCGGCGGCGTCCTCGAGCAGGGCAAGGTCCCGAGCGTGTCGCCGTCGGCGACCAACCCGGGTCTCGCCGCGAACGGCTGGAAGTACTGGCACCGCGTCGTCGCGAACGACAACGACCAGGGCCCCGGTATCGCGAACTTCCTCATCACGGCGAAGTCGCCGAAGAACGCGTACGTCCTCTCGGACGACCAGGAGTACAGCGTCGGCCTGGCCGACGCGTTCGAGAAGACCTTCAAGGACAAGGGCATCACGACCGAGCGCGACAAGTTCGCCAAGGACGCGTCGGACTACTCCTCGACCGTCCAGAAGGTCAAGGCGGCCAACCCGGACGTCATCACCTACGGCGGTTACTACGCCCAGGCCGGCCGGCTGCTCAAGCAGCTCCGCGACGGCGGCGTGAAGGCCGTCTTCGCCACCGGTGACGGTTCGCTCGACCCGCAGCTGGTCTCGGGCGCGGGTGCCGCGGCCGCCGAAGGCGCCGTCGTCGGCTGCCCCTGCAACATCCCCGACGCGGGTGCCCCGGGCAACGACTTCGCCACCAAGTACAAGGCGAAGTTCAACGTCGACCCGGCGATCTACGCGACCGAGGGCTACGACGCCGCGACCGCCATCATCAACGCGGTCAAGGCGGGCAACACCACCGGCGAGAAGATCAACGACTTCCTGAAGACCGAGGACTTCAAGGGCGCGTCGAAGCAGATCAAGTTCAAGGACAACGGCGAGCCGCAGACCAACGCGATCTACGTGTACCAGGTCGTGGGCGGGGTCATCAAGAACCTCGGCGCCTCGACCGAAGCCAAGATCACCGGCTGACGGAGCAGTAGAAACACCTAACGGGAGCGGGGGCGCTGTGGTCGGCCACAGCACCCCCGCTCTCCGCCAATGTGGCGACCATCCTCGCCCCGTCAGGTAAGGCAACTACGTCATGTTCCAAGATCTGCAGAGCCAGTTTCTGGGCAGCACCATCGGCGGCCTGGTAGCCGGCTCCATCTACGCGCTCATCGCCCTGGGCTACACGATGGTCTACGGCGTGCTGCGGCTGATCAACTTCGCGCACTCCGAAATCTTCATGATCGGGACGATGACGTCCCTGTTCATCCTCATCACGATCGCGCCGGCGGCGCCGTTCACGGTCTTCTCGATGATCGGCATCCTGGTCCTGCTCATCGTCGTCTCGGCGCTCGTGTCGGGCGGTTCGGCGATCGTGCTGGAGCAGGTCGCCTACCGGCCGCTGCGCAAGAAGGGCGCGACCCGGCTCGCCGCCCTGATCTCGGCCATCGGCGCGTCGCTGTTCCTGCAGGAGCTGTTCGCGCTCATCGTCATCCCGGACGTCTTCGGCAAGTCCGGCCGCGTGCAGCAGTCCGCGCCCCGGTTCATCCCGCACGAGGAACTGTTCCGCATCGGCAACGGCGTCGTGCGCACCGACCACGTCTTCGTCATCATCGGCGCGGTCATCGTGATGGTCGTGCTCGACCAGCTGGTGCGCCGCACCCGGATCGGCCGCGGTATCCGCGCCACCGCGCAGGACCCCGAGGCCGCCGTCCTGATGGGCGTGAGCATCGACCGGATCGTCCGCATCACCTTCCTGCTCGGCGGGGCCATGGCCGGCGTCGCCGCCGCCCTGTTCGTCATGGAATACGAGAACACCGACTACCGCATCGGGTTCCTGCTCGGCATCAAGGCGTTCACCGCCGCCGTGCTCGGCGGTATCGGCAACCTGCGCGGCGCCCTGCTGGGCGGGATCGTGCTGGGCCTGGTCGAGAACTGGAGCTCCATCTTCCTGGGCTCGGCCTGGAAGGACGTCACCGCTTTCGTGATCCTGGTGCTCGTGCTCATGTTCCGGCCCACCGGCATTCTCGGTGAATCGCTGCAGCGGGCACGCGTATGAAAGGCGACGAAGTGGTAGACGGAAACGAATCACCGGCCCGCCGGGGGTTCCACCCGATCGACGGCACCCGGGACTGGTGGGCCGACGCGCCCCAGTGGCAGCGCTACGGCGTCTACCTGCTGGTGATCGTGTTCGCGTTGATCCTGCCCGCGCCGTGGATCGGCTCGTTCATGTCCCCGGACTCGGACTGGACGACGGTCCTGATCTTCCCGATCGGGACGTACATCCTGCTGGCGGTCGGCCTCAACATCGTGGTCGGCCACGCCGGCATGCTGGACCTCGGGTACGTCGCGTTCTTCGCGATCGGCGCCTACACGTGGGCGGCGATCGGCACGAAGTACGGCTGGTCGTTCTGGCCGACGGTGGTGCTCGGCATCTTCCTGGCCTCGGTGTCCGGCGTCATCCTCGGCGCCCCGACACTACGGCTACGGGGTGACTATCTGGCCATCGTCACCCTGGGCTTCGGTGAGATCGTCCGGATCACCGCGAACAACACCGACGCCATCGGCGGCGCGCGCGGCATCACGAACGTCCCGCACCCGGAGCCGCTGTTCGGCATGGAGTTCTTCCTCGACCCGGCGCCGTATTACTACCTGATGCTGTTCGCGATCGTGCTCGTCGTCGTCTTCTCGATCCGGCTCAACAAGAGCCGCGTCGGGCGGGCGTGGGCGGCGATCCGCGAGGACGAGGACGCGGCCGAGCTGATGGGCGTGCCGACGTTCAAGTTCAAGCTGCTCGCCTTCGCCATCGGCGCCATGATCGGTGGCTTCGCCGGCACGATCTACGCGAGCAAGGCGGTCTTCGTCGAGCCGAACAACTTCCCGTTCATCCTGTCCGCGACCATCCTGGCCGCGGTCGTGCTGGGCGGGGCGGGCAACCTGCCGGGCGTCATCCTCGGCGCGTTCGTCGTCGCGTGGCTGCCCGAGCGGTTCCGGGACTTCGCCGACTACCGCATCTTCGTCTTCGGCGCCGTGCTGGTGCTGATGATGGCGCTGCGGCCGGAAGGCATCCTGCCGTCCCGGCAGCGGAAGGCCGAACTACGGGAAGGAACCGGCGGCATGGGCGCGATGGGTGCCGAAGTGGCCGGCCCCGACTCCGAGGCCTCGGCGGAGGTGACCAAGTGAGCCCCTTGCTCCAGTTCGACAACGTGACCATGCGGTTCGGCGGCGTCACCGCCCTGCGCGAGGTCAACATCAGCATCAACGAGGGCGAGATCTTCGCCCTCATCGGCCCGAACGGCGCCGGCAAGACCACGGTGTTCAACGTGGTCACCGGCGTCTACTCGCCGACCGAGGGCGAGGTCCGCTTCGACGGCGATCGCATCGACGGCATGAAGCGGTTCAAGGTCGCCAAGCGCGGCGTCGCCCGGACGTTCCAGAACATCCGGCTGTTCCACAACATGTCGGCGCTGGAGAACGTCATGGTGGGCGCGGACGCGCACCACAAGACGGGCGCGATCGGCGCGGTGCTCGGCCTGCCGACGCACCGCAAGGAAGAGAAGCACGGCCGGGACCGGGCGCGTGAGCTGCTCGACTTCGTCGGCATCGGCCGGGTCGAGCACCACGTCGCGAAGAACCTCTCCTACGGCGACCAGCGCCGGCTGGAGATCGCGCGGGCGCTCGCGACCGACCCGAAGCTGCTGCTGCTCGACGAACCGGCCGCGGGGATGAACCCTGCGGAGAAGATCGCCCTGCAGGAGCTGATCCGCAAGATCCGCGACGACGGCCGCACCGTGCTGCTGATCGAGCACGACATGGGCCTGGTCATGCACATCAGCGACCGGCTGGCCGTGCTGGACTTCGGCCAGAAGATCGCAGAAGGGCTGCCGCACGAGGTGCAGAACAACCAGAAGGTGATCGAGGCGTATCTGGGGGTGTCCGAAGATGCTTCTTGAGGTCGAGGACATCAACGTCCACTACGGGAAGATCGCCGCCCTCAAGGGCATGAGCATCCAGGTCGACGAGGGCGAGATCGTCTCCCTCATCGGCGCCAACGGCGCCGGCAAGACCACGACGCTCAAGACGATCTCCGGCCTCCGTCCGCTGACCAGCGGCCGGATCGTGTTCAACGGCCAGGACATCTCGAAGACCCCGGGGCACAAGCGCGTGCTGCTCGGGATCGGCCAGTCGCCGGAAGGCCGGGGCGTGTTCCCCGGCATGACGGTGCAGGAGAACCTCCTGATGGGTGCCTACACCCGCAAGGACGAGCTCCAGGGCGACCTCGACGAGGTCTACGAGCTGTTCCCCCGGCTCAACGAGCGCAAGACGCAGTTCGGCGGCACGATGTCGGGCGGCGAGCAGCAGATGATCGCCATCGGCCGTGCGCTGATGACGAAGCCCAAGGTGCTGCTGCTCGACGAGCCGTCGATGGGCCTGGCGCCGATGCTGATCGCGCAGATCTTCGACATCATCCGCGAGATCAACAAGCGCGGCACCACGGTGCTGCTGGTCGAGCAGAACGCCCAGCAGGCGCTGAAGCTGTCGGACCGCGCGTACGTGCTCGAGACGGGCCGTGTGGTCCAGAGCGCCCGCGGGGCCGACCTGCTGAACGACCCGAAGGTGCGGGCCGCCTACCTCGGTGGCGACCTCGGCGTCTGACAGCTGTTCCGAGAAGGGCCCGGTCTTCGCGACCGGGCCCTTTCTCACAGCTTGATGTCGGTGCCGTTGACGTTCTTCATGTCGGTGATGGTGGGGCCGCCGAAGGCCCGGAGTGCCACCGGCTTGGCGCCCTTGGGGATGTCCCAGTAGAGGTCGAACTCGACGCGCACGCTGTGCCCGAGGTCGAACTGGGCGGGCTGGCGCTTGATCAGCATGGCCTGCTCGTCCGGCGGGTGGGTGGCGCCCTGGTCGTCGACGAGCAGCTGGCGCATCGTGTCGAACAGGACGCTCGAGGTGCCGGTGTTGGTCACGACGAGCCGCAGCCGCACGTACTGGCCCTTGGCGGGCATTTCGGTGTGGCTGCCGGTGATGCTGGGCAGCCCCGCGGCGAAGCCGATCAGATCGAACTCGGTGTCGCCGTTCTTCGCCGGCGGCACCTTGAGCGCGGTCTCGTCCGGCCGCACCTGACGCGGCGGCAGCTCGTAGGTCGTCGGCGCGGGGGCGCTCGGCTCGGCGGCGGTGCAGCCCGCCGCCAGTCCCAGCACCAGTCCCAGGACGACGAAGGCCGGCAGGCGGAGTTTCACTCACGTGATTCTGCCTGCCGGCCGCCGTCGTTTCTAGGTCCCGATGCTCTCCACGACCGCCTCGGCGACGGCCTTCATCGTGGTCCGGCGGTCCATCGCGGTGCGCTGGATCCACCGGAAGGCATCCGGCTCGGTCAAGCCCTGCCGGCTCATCAGCAGGCCCTTGGCGCGGTCGATGACCTTCCGCGTCTCGAGCCGGTCGGTGAGGCCGGCGACCTCCGCTTCGAGGGCCTGCAGCTCGGAGAACCGGCTGACGGCGAGCTCGATGGCCGGCACGAGGTCACGCTTCGCGAACGGCTTGACGAGGTAGGCCATGGTGCCCGCGTCCCGCGCCCGTTCGACGAGGTCACGCTGGCTGAAGGCGGTCAGGATCACGACGGGCGCGATCCGATCGCCGGTGATCTTCGACGCGGCCTCGATGCCGTCGAGCTTGGGCATCTTGACGTCGAGGATCACGAGGTCGGGCTTGAGATCGGTGGCCAGCGCGATGGCCTGTTCGCCATCCCCTGCCTCACCGACGACCTCGTAACCCTCTTCACGCAGCATTTCGACGAGGTCCAGCCGGATGAGCGCCTCGTCCTCCGCAACGAGCACCCGACGCTGCGGCACGGTGGCGGCACCGTTGGCCTCGGTAGCCTGATCGGTCACCGGGGTCCTCCTGAAGACTCGGCGGAACGTTCGGTTTCGCGGCGTTCCGCGAAGCCTGAAGCCTACCGGGAACGATCCAGTTGAAGAGATGGCGTTCACCACGTAGTGGCCAGCGCGACACCCCGCCCCCGACCACGCCCCGCGTGCGGTGATCCCGTAGAGTCACCGTGCCAAGCCCCCGTAGCCCAACTGGCAGAGGCAACGGATTCAAAACCCGTCCAGTGTGAGTTCGAATCTCACCGGGGGCACTCGCAAAACGCCTGGTCAGACCCGGTCTCAAAGGTCCACTCTGGTCGCTCTGAAGATCGAATCCCCGAACCGCCCCCGAACCGGTCGGATTCGGGGGTGAGGCAGCCGTCAGGCCAGCGCCTCCGCATTCCGCACGCGCCCAGTCGCATAGGTACCGTTAGTGGCGACGCCCACACGCGGAAAGGCGGCCGACATGGCACCGAAGAAGCCCGCTCCGCTGCCGTCAGAGATCGGCCAGCGGGTTCGGATGATCCGGCGTAGGCGCGGCCTGTCGCTGGACGTAGCGGCCGGGTTCGCCGGGATCAGCAAGCCGTACCTCTCTCAACTCGAAACCGGCAAGCGGCATTTCGAGCGCCGGGGGTTGCTGGAGAACCTTGCCGACGCTCTCGGTTGCTCGGTGTCAGACCTCACTGGCCAGCCTTATCTACCGGCGGACCGGGACAGCGCCGACGCGCTGGCCACGCTGCCCGCTATCTCTGTGGCGTTGTATGACGCGACACTTGACGACGTTCCCGACTTGCCCGCGCGCCCGGTTCACGAATTGGCCGAGCTAGCCGCGAAAGCCAACGAATACACCGCCAACAATTTGTATTCCATGGCCGGCCATGAGCTGGGCGAACTCCTCGTTGAGCTACATATAGCATCCGTCACTGGTGAATCCGATTCACGCCGAAAGGCGCTGGCTGCGCTCGCCGAAGCGTGCTTCGTCGCGTCCGGCGTCGCTCGGAACTTAGGCAACCTTGACTTGGCCGTGCTCGCGGCCCGACGTGCGGAGGATGCCGCCAGCCGGGCCGAAGATCCAGCGCTACGCGCCTTCGCCGCCATGACGAGCACCAGCGCCCTAAGCCGTCTCGGCGCACGGCGACGCGCCCAGCAAGTAGCGGCAGGCGGGCTGGATGGGATCGAGGAGTACGCGGACCCGTCCGCCCCGGAGACCTCCAGCGCCCAGGCAGCCGGAATGCTGCACCTCTCCTCCGCCCAGATGGCCGCGAAAGATCAGCGCTCCGACGAAGCCTTAAGCCACCTCGAAATGGCAAGCGAACTGGCCGATCGAACTGGCGAACAGAACCAATTATGGTTCAGCTTTGGTCCGGCGAACGTGCGCGCCTGGTCTCTTTCGGTCGCCGTCGAATTGGAGCGCGGTCCGCAGGCGGCCGAAGACCTCGAACAGATTCCCGGCCACCTCGACGGGCTGGACACCGCCGACCGCCGCGCGGCCTTGCACTTCGACTTCGCCCGTGCCTATGCGCAGGCCGAAGGCGACCGAGATAACGCGGCTCTCCGCCATCTCGACACAGCGGACCGGATCGCTCCCCAACGCATCCGGCACGACCCCGTAGCGCGCGCCCTGCTGGAGACTCTGGAGGGCCGCGCACGACGCAAGGCATGGGAACTGGGGAGCCTCCGGCACCGGTTCGGGATGGCGCCCAGCGCCTAGCGAGCGGACAGGGATAGCACTCTGCAAACCCTGCCACGCCGGGTTGACGGTTGACTGCTCTGCGTGATCGAACTTGCGAGCGCAGAGCGATGAAGGGCGAAGTCGACTACTGGCTGGAGAAGCTCCGGCAGGAGCGGTGGATCTTGCACCTTGACGGGCGGGACAGTCGGCGGCCGGAGTGGATGGCGGCACACTTCGCGTGGCAGGACTGCGCCGACGTCGTGATCATCCGGGACGAACAGTCCGCCGTCGCCTACCGCACTCCCGCCGACTACCGGACGGACGTGCTCGCACCGGAGTGCGTGACGTGGGTGTACGGCGACGACAAGTCGGCCGCGTGGGTCCTGCGCGCCGTGTTATCCCGGCCGCGCCCCGGTTCGCCTGCGGAGCCCCGGAACCTCATCCCCGCGCCCCCGGCTTGCCGCATCCCGCTCGATGGCCGCACCCCGGTCAGCATCCGGCCACTTCGGCCGAACTAGCCCGGCACAGCGTCCCGCACGTTGTGTCGTCCGGCCCGGAACCTTCCGCCGACCCCCGATCGGTTGAAGTGTCCGGGCCGGTTCCATGCTTGACGAAAGTCGCTATAGGGCCATATATTGGGGTTTATAGTCAAGCAAGGGAGATGCCATGACTCCGGACGTTTTGTTCCTCAGGACCTGCGCCGATGCGCTTGACGCGGCTAGCGCCGTGTTCCGTCAGCGTGCTGTAGCTCTAAGCCAAGATAAGGGGTCAGAGGCACCGACGACCACCCCCGAAGAAGCTGTCATCCGCGCTCGCGCTCTCCACCCGTCCCTCGGGCCAACACAAGCAACGCTTGTTGAGCACATGGCTTCGTACTACCCGGAGTGGACGAACATGGGCGTGTTGGCGCGCAACATGAACCGCGAACAGCCCAATGTGCACCTGACGCTTAAAGCGTTGATCGCCCAGGGTGTCGTGGAGAAGGACTCGAACGCGAGCCCTCAACTCTACCGGCTCTCGTCCGCACTCTTTAAGGCCGAAGGCGATGCCGCATAAGCCAGCGTCGGCGTGTCCACTGGCTGACTCGAACAGGCGTGCGACGATGAGCCCGGTGGGGAGGGCAGGGAGTGTGAGGAGTCGATGAAGCTGTGACTGACGAGTTCGAGCCGATCAAACGATCGGCGCACCCAGAGCCACACGCCAGAGGCGCCAATGGCTCGGCGCAGGTGAGCTTTACGCTCAGCGCGTGGCCAGATAGCGACTGGATTCAGTCGTTCAATCGGGCAGACAAGGCACAGCAAGGCATCCGCCGATCGATCGATGTGCGATTGAATGTGAAGCGCGCCGGACACCCAGGCACGATCTCGGATCCAACAGTCTGGTTCAACATCGAGTCTGATGATGATCTTGAGGGTGCCGTTGCCGAGGTAGACGCAATCGTCGAGCGCGCCAACCAGATCTACATCGAGACCATCATTCCTGAGCGGCAGGCGCAAAAGACGGCCGAGGACCAGGAAAAGCGCGCTGAGCAAGAGCGACAGGCGTCGCTGACGGAGCGCGCGAAGCGGCTTGCTCCGCCGTCCTAGACGGCCCGTAGACGCGAGAACGCCCGACCCCGGTCTAACTTCGGTGGGGTCGGGCTTTTCGTCGCGGGACAGCGGCAGCTAGGCAGGCTTCCGGCGCGACCGAAACGCGACGACGTTGCTTGCTGCCTCTGGTTCGGGCGTCGGCTGGGCAGGCGTCGGCGCGGCCAGCTTGTTGATCTCGCTGCGCTCGTCCTTCGGGATTCTGGATCGTGACGAGCAAGTCCTGCTCGCCCGGCGCGAGGGCACCGGATACGCCGACGGCCAATGGAACCTGCCTTCCGGCAAGCTGGAAGCCGACGAGTACATGGTCGCAGCCATCATCCGCGAAGCCCGCGAAGAAATCGACGTCGAACTGGATCGCGACGACCTCGAGATGGTCACCACCGTCCACTACCGCAACCCCGAAGGTCAGGCTCGGGTCGGTTTCTTCTTTCGCGCTCGGCGCTGGCGAGGAGAGCCGCGCAACGCCGAGCCGCACAAGTGCTCGCAAATCGCCTGGTTCCCGAAGGACTCGCTCCCCGAGAACACCGTGCCGTACACCCACGCCGGCGTGGAACTCTACCGTCGCGACGAGCGGTTGGGCCTGCAGGGCTGGCCGCATCCGGCCGTGCCGGCCCTAGCAGGACACTGAATCCTCGCCGCTCACCGCTCATGAAATCGCTGCGGACCGTCCACACCACCGAAGGTATCCGCCGGCGGTGATCGCCTGCCAAGCCGACGGCCAACCGGCTACCGGGAACAGCGCCCACCAAGACCTTCTGGAATGAAGTACCGTCCCGCGGATGATCATCGCGGTGTTCGAGCCCCACTGACAGACCCAGAGCTCACCACCATCGGAGCCCGAGGCCGAAGCCGTCACGCTGGAGCCCTTCGGCTGCGACATGCCCGGACCCTGTTACTCGATCAGTGCCGGCAGGCAGTGGCTCCGTGGCAGGAGATCATGGCTTGCAGCGTGTCGTGCAGCTGCTTCGCCGTGTCCGGCGGCAGCTGGGCCGCGGTGTTGTGCAGTTCCTGCGGATCCGTGCCGCGATCGTAGTACTCCTTGGTGCCGTCGGTGTATTCGACGTAGGTGTAGGTGGCGCTGCGGATCGCCTCGTAGGTACTCGGGTTGCCGCTGTTCTTCTTCGGCTTGTCCGGGTCGGTCTTGTCGAAGTCCGGACCGTGGTGCTCGACCAGCCCGACCGTGCGCCACGCCCCCGGCGTCGCCCCGGTCAGCAGCGGCACCAAGCTCTCGCCGTCCACCTGCGCCGGCGTCGGAGCACCGGCCAGTGCCTCGAACGTCGGCCGCAGGTCGATGTTCTCCACGGGCTGGTTCACCGTGACGCCGGCGGGGATACCGGGTCCGGCGACCACCAGCGGCACGTGCACGTCGGTGTCGAACGCCGTCTGCTTGCCGGGGGTCAGCCGGTACTCCCCCATGTGATAGCCGTTGTCCGAGGTGAACACGATGTCCGTGCTGCCGCGCACGCCGGCCTTGTCCAGCGCGTCCTGGACCGTGCCGATCATCTTGTCCACCGACTGCACGGCCTGCGCGCGCTTGCGGAACGCCTTGTCGATGGCCTTCTTTTCCTTGTCCGTCAACGGTGTGCGGGACGCGAGCCACGGCGGAGCCGACGACGGCAGGGTGTCGAACGCCGGCCCGCGCGGCGCGGTGAGGCCGGGAAAGGCGTCGGCGTCGCGCGGCGCCGGCGTGTAAGGGCCGTGCGGGGCGAACGTGGCGAGCTCGATCGCGAACGGCGTGTGCGCGGCAGCCGTATCGGTGACGAACTGCGCGGCTTTGCCCGCCATCACGTCGACCAGGTAGTCCTCGGGCGCCTTGCCGTAGTGCTTGATCGTTCCGTTTTCGTTGAGGTCGTAGTTGAACTCGCCGTAACCGTTGCCGGCGACGTCCCACTCGTTCCAGCCCGGCGGCACCCCGTTGGTCTTGGGGTCGTAGCCGTTGAGGTACTTACCCATCATCGCGGTGCGGTACCCGGCCTGCTGCAACGTCGTCGCATAAGTCGACTTGTCGTCGCCGCGGCCGTGGAACGCTCCGTAGCCGCCGTCTACGCCGCCGTTGGT
This sequence comes from Amycolatopsis sp. NBC_01307, assembly GCF_035975215.1. Taxonomy (NCBI): domain Bacteria; kingdom Bacillati; phylum Actinomycetota; class Actinomycetes; order Pseudonocardiales; family Pseudonocardiaceae; genus Amycolatopsis; species Amycolatopsis sp. NBC_01307. The sequence goes on from NZ_CP108403.1 coordinate 5,309,066, forward strand.
GAACACGCCGGTGTCGTGCGGCAGCATCCCGGTGAACAGCGACGACCGCGACGGGCAGCACAGCGAATCAGTGACCGTGTAGTTGGCGAAACTGGTGCCATTGCGGGCCATGTCCTGCACGTGCGGCAGATATTGCAGCAGGTTCATCGACAGGTCGTCGGTGAGCACGAGGACGATGTTCGGCCTGCTGCCCGCCGCCCCGGAAACGGCGGCGGGCCGAGAACTGTCGGTGGTGCAGGCCGCGGCGGTCGAGGCCAGCGCCACGACCAGCGCAAAGGTCAGAAGCAGACGAGCACGGTAAGACATGCCTGCACGCTAGGGCCGCGACCACAGAGCCCGATCAGTGTTGTGTTCGGGTTCGGTAAAGGCGGCCGTCAGCGTGGGTCGATCAGCTCGAGGACACCGTCGGCCGTACCGGTGACGAACAGCCGCCCCGTCGACGAATCCACACCGACCGTGTTCGGCTGCCGGACCGTCGGCAGCCGCACGACCTCCGTCGGCGTACCCGAGGAGAGGTCGATGCCGACCACCTCGTTGCGCGCGGTCAGCGTCACCCACATCCGGTCGCGCACCGGGTCGTAGGCGATCCCGTACGGCGTCCCCGGCAGCGCCAGCTTCCCGATCTGCTCGAGCCGCGGCGTGAGCCGGTAAAGCAGGACGGCGTTGCCGCGGGTGTCGGCCACGGCGAGGTGCCCGCGCTTGTCGGCGAGCACGTGCGTGGGCCCCGCCCCGGCGGGCACGCGCCCGACCTGCCGCAACGCCCCCGCGTCGTAGACGGTGAGGTCGTTCTGCCGGACGTCGACCAGCCCGACGAGGTCGCCGACCGCGGCGAGCCCGGCGGGCTGGGTGACGTCGGAAAAGGTGTGCACGACGCGCCCGTCGCGCACGACGACGACGCTCTTGCCCAGCTCATTGGCCACGAAGTACGACCCGTTGGCGGCCCGGGTGGCGTCGTGCGGGACCACCCCGGTCACCACCGTCGTGGTCACCTCACCACCGGGCAGGGCGATGGTCAGCAGCGAGTTCGACGTCTCGTCGGGCACCAGCACCGGCCCACCGGGCCCGGCCAGCTGCAGGTGCCGCAGCCAGCCGGGCAGCGGCACCCGCTTCACCACCTGCCCGGTCCGCGCGTCGACGAGGGCGAGCGCGTTCGGCTCGCGGACACCGACCGCGACCAGGTGCGTGCGCGCGTCGGCCACGACACCTTCGGGGGACGCGCCGATCGGCAGCACCTGGCCGGCCGGGGGCCGGGCCACCCCGGGAGCGGCGGCGGGCTCGGCCGCGGGCGGCAGCTCGGCGGGCTTGTCCGCGACCGGACCCGAGCAGCCGGCGAGGAGGACGACAGCCAGGCACCACGGAACGAGACGCACCGAAACCTCTTTCCTACGAAGAAAGCCCACCCTAGGCACCCGAGCGGCACCGAGCGGCCGCCGCAGCGTTCGGTAAGCGCGCCGTAAGATCGCCCGATCCGTCAGGACGGTCGTGGCTCCTCGGCGGTGCGCACGAATCGAGCGAACTGCCGCCGGCGGCCACGGTGGGTTTCCACCAGCCGCAGGCCGGCGGGAGCGGCGAGCGATCCCAGTGCGTCGAGGCCGAGCACTGACCACGGGAACCAGCCGCCGGGCGAACCGTCGTGATCGCCCAGACGCGCCTGGCCTTGCCAGTGCCCGCTCCAGGACGCGGTTGGTTCAACCAGGACTTGCCCACCGGCACGGACCAGCGCCCGCGCCCGGCGAAGGAGCCGCAGTGGGTCACCTCCGATGCCGAGGTTGCCATCGGCCAGCAAGGCCGTGGCCCATTCGCCTTCCCTGGGCAGTGCGGTGAACAGATCGGCCTGCACCACGGGCGCTCCGCGATCGCGAGTGTGCCGGACCGCGAGCGCCGAAACGTCCACGCCGAGTACTGGGAGGCCGCGTTCGACCAGAGCGGCGACGAGCCGGCCCGGCCCGCAGCCGAGGTCCACAGTGGTGCCCCAGCACCGATCGAGCAGCCAACGGTCACCACGACAGGCCGAACGCGACCAGCGTCCAGCACTCAGCCGCACTGTCCTGCCGTCGTCCAGCTCCAAGAACGTCTTATCACCGCGCAAGGCGGGATCGAAGGACTTCTCGTGCGTGCAGCCGGCCTGGCGCACCGGCGTGTTCACGACACCTCCCGCACGGCCGCGGCGAACCTTGACGCCGGCACGGGATCGGCCACGGCGAACGCGTCGGCGATCGTGTCCACATCGGACAGAATCGGCGCGTCGGAAATACGAAGGCCGCTGTCTTGCAACGCCTTCCGCGTCCGCGTTCCGGTGTCCACTTGCGACATCGGTACCGGTTCGACCGCCGTGGCCGCGACCGGATCGTGCAGGCCCAGGATCCACCACCCGCCATCCAGGGCGCGCCCCAGCAGAGCGTCCACATCGGGTCCGAGCAATGTGCGACGACACCGGTCGACCAGCACCGAGGTTTCGCCTCGCTGCCGGATCAGCGGCAGACCGTTCGCTGCGGACTGCAGCTCGTCGGCGGACTCGCCGTCCGCGAAGTCACCGGTGATCGCCACGACCGGCTGCGCGCTTTCGACAGCCTGCACGGCCTCCAGCGCGTCGAGGAGGGAGGCCGCCGCGATCCGCACGGCCTGCCGGGGCGTCGCCGGCGGGCACAACCTGGTCTTCACCCGTCCAGGGCACGGCGCTTTCGCGAGGACCAGCAGCACCACATCCGGCATTGTCACGTCCACATCCTGGTCATAGTCGTCATTCGATGCCGCTGCGACCGCAGCTTGCACCTGGGCACAAATGGGTATTCCGTGCATCCGGACAATCGGCATTTTCGCGTGCGGGAAAGTCAGGTATTCGCGTACGCACTCTAGGCCACCGCAAATGACATAGTTCTTACCGTCTCGTGACGGAATGGATCAGTCTCGGACGGATGCGCCGCCGGCGACCTTAGGTTCTCCACGATGAGCGAGGAGAATCCGCGGGCCGTGCTGACGCCGGGCGCGGTGTGGATCGGCGCGTCGGCGGACGGCCTCTTCGCCGGGGTCACCGCGACCGGCATCGCGCTCCTGGCTCTCGCGGCGGCCGGGTTCGCGAACGGCAGGCGGCACGCGGCGCCTGCCGCAGCGTGCGGGGGGCTGCTGCTCGGATTCGGCGTCTTCTTGTCCTACGGGCTGGTGTTGCTCAGGCTCGTGGCACTCGCCGTGTTGGTCTCGGGCAGGCGCTGGCAAGTGGCCGCGGTAGTTGTTCCGGCCGCGCTGCTCGTGGTCGCGGTCTTCGCCTTCGCCGGCTTCTGGTGACTCGACGGGTACCACCTCGTGGTCGAACGCTACTAGCAGGGCATCGCCCACCTGCGGCCGTACTCGTACTGGGTGTGGGCGGACGTCGCGGCCTTCCTGATCGCGTGCGGTCCGGCCGTCGTCGCCGGGATCCGCCGCACCGCCGCGGTCACCGTCCACACGGGACCGAAGCGCGCCCTGCTGAACGACCAGCTGGTCCTGATCGTGCTCGCCGCCGTCGTGGTGGTCGTGTTCGCCGACGTCTCGGGGCTGTACAAGGCCGAAGCGGAGCGGATCCGGCTGCCGTTCGGGGTGTGACTGCTCCCCGCGACAGCCCTGCCCACCGGTTTCTCGCCGATGGTGGCTCGCCGCTCAAGCAGTCACTGCGCTGCTGGTCAACCACCTGATCCTGACGAACTGGTAGCCGGCCCGTCCCATCGTGCGACCCTGTGATGGCGGGCCGCGACCCGCCATCACAGTTGTTCCGTCCGCAGCGGAATCTTCTTCTGCTCAGCAGTACACGTTGCCGCACACGGGAATGATCGTGGCGTATGCGGTCAGGGTCTCGGCTGCCGAGCCCTGGGTCAGGGTCACGGACACGGGGATGAAGTCGTCACCGGACAGGTTTCGATCCGGCAACCCGCCGTGGTGCCATTTGGCACTATTGTGGCAGTTCGAGCTGTAGGAGCCGGCCGGGCCGGGAGGGATCTGGCAGCCGAACGTCTCACCGCCCAGTGCTGACGCCGGGCCTGCCGCGAGAACGCTGAAGCCGGCCGCGGCCGCGGCCGCGAGGGCGGTGGCCGCGGTCAGCGCCCTCCGCGCGACGCGGTTTCGCTGTCCGGTCCGGTTGTGTGGGCTGAGTCATCGGAAACCTCCATAGAGAGCAGGGATGGGCAAGGATTCGGACGTCAGATGCCTGGAATCGGCAGGACCGCCATGACGGGACACAACGAAACGAACTGTGCGGCGTTGAGATCGACGTGGTCGTTGCGGGGGCCGTTGCCGAAGCTGATCAGGTTCCCGTCGTGGGCCTGCTGCTCGGCCTCGGTGATGCTGCGCAGCTGGGTGCGTGCGCCCGAGGTGATCGCGGCGTCGGTCCACACGCCGGGGGTGACGTCCCAGACCGGGCTGTAGAACGGGCTCGAGTCGTCGCCGGGCGGGGCCGGGTCCTCCTGGATGATGTTGAGGGGCGCGCCTTCGCCGGCCAGCGCGGAGTTCAGGCCCTGCCGTTGCGGGTTGCCAATCCCGGTGGGACCGTTGACGATCGGGACGATCGCCTCCCGCGCCGAGGTGGCGGGGTCGTCGCTCGCCAGTCCCGGCGCGGCGTTCAGGTTGGGTGCGTAGGTGCTCGACTCGATGGCGGCGAGGAGAGGATCCGACGCTTCGGTGCGGATGTAGAGGACCGGGTGGTCGTCGTAGAAGCCGCCGAAGAGGCTCAGGGTCACCCGGAGCGTGACCTTGTTGATGGATACCACGCTGTCGTTCTGGCCCGAGGAGTTGGCGACCTGGGGCATGTTGACCACGACGCCGTCGCCGTCCGTCGTGAGTGGACTGTAGCCGGGGTCGCCGACGGCTCCCGGTGTGGCCGACGTGGGCGGGAAGTAGGTCGGCGCGGCTCCGGGCGTGACGGCGCGGGTGGGGCTGAAGTCGACGGTGCCGCTGAACCGCACCCGGCCGAGACGATCGGTACCGGTGGACTGGACGGCCGGCGTGCCCAGGGCGTTGGCCAGTTTCGGGGAGAAGTTGACGCCGCGGTCGACCGCGTCGGCCGCGCTGGAGGTTTCGGTGACGATGTAGTAGACGAGCCGGCCGTCCGGGCCGGTGCCGACGTGCAGCGGCAACGTGACGGTCTGCGCGGTGGACGGCGGCAGGCCAGCGTGGCCGTCGAAGGAGATGGCGCTGGGCAGGACTTCGCTCTCGGACGGTTCGAGGGCCGACGCCGGGCCGGCCGACAGGACGATCCCGCCGCCGACCAGCGACACCAACGCGGCTGTGCGGACCAGCCGGGACAAGGGTTCACGCATTTCGTGCTCCTGGGTTCGCAGGGCTCGGCGCGTCAGGCGACGGCGACGATGGGACAGTTGGAGATGAACGGGCCGGACCGCAGTCCGTTGAGCCCGGCGTTGGCCGGACCGGTGCCGGCGCTGGTGATCCAGCCGTGCGCGAACGCGCCCGCGACCTGGCTCGCGCTGGTCAGCAGGACACGCCGGCCAGAGTCGATGGCGGCCTGGGTCCAGTTCAGCGGAGTGACGTCCCAGACCGGGCTGTAGCGGCCGTTGCCCTGGCCGGGGATCTCCTGGTTGATGTTGTCCGGGTCGCCTTCGCCGCGCAGCGCGGAGTTCAGGCCCTGCCGGTTCGGGTCGCCGGTGCCGACCGCGCCGTTGACGACCGGGATGATCGCCGAACGCGCCGAGGTGTCCGGGTCGTTGGAGCCCGGGGCGGGTGCCGCGTCGAGGTTCGGGGCGTAGGTGGATCCTTCGGCCGCGGCGACGACCGGCGATGAGGCGTCGAGGTGCAGGTAGAGCGTGCGGTGGCCGTTCCAGAAGCCGAAGAACGACCGCAAGGTGACCTGGTGGCGGGCGTAGTCGATGGACATCACCGAGTCGTGCACGCCGCTGGCGTCGGCGATCTGGCTGGCGTTGAGGACAGTGCCGTTGCCGGTGGTGATCAGCGGACTGTAGGTACCGTCCCCGTTTGCGCCGGGGGTGTAGCTGCCGCCGGCGAACTCGTTGCCGGCCGGCCCGGGTGTGACGGCTCTGGTGGGGGCGAAGTCGACGATCCCCGGGAACTGCACCACGCCGTTCGCGACAGAGACGGTCTGCACTGCCGCCGTACCGAGTGCGTGCGCCAGCTTGGGTGCGTAGTCGACGCCGCGGGCGGCGGCGTCGGCCTGGTTCGAGTCGTCGGTGACGACGTAGTACACCGGCTGTCCGTTGTGGCTGCCCTGCAGCAGCGGCAGCGTCACGGTCTCGTTGCCGGGGTTCACGGCGATCGCGCTGACGATGTCGGTGGTGAAGCCGTCCGATCCGCCGCCTCCCGGCCCGCCGCTCGCCTCGGCCCCGCCGGTCACGGTCAGCCCGGTCGCGGCGGCCGTCAGCAGTGCCGCGGCGAGCACCCGCCGGCGGTTTCCGGGCAAAGGGATCTTCTTCATCATGACCTCCGGATAAGAGAAAACGATCCGTTGCGCCTCCCTAGTGGCCCCGCTTCGCGTGGCATTACAGCCGGCGGGCCCGTCCGGCGGCGGCCGTAAGAACTCTTACCGGGAAATAACCACCCGGCCCGGCGTCCACCAATCCGGGTCCCGGCCGCGTTGGCCTCCCTGTGGTAGTGGAACAGGTCGACGAAGAACGGTTGCTGATTCGACGATTGCGCTCCGGTGATGAACTCGCCTTCACCGAATTGGTGCGACGGTGGACCCCCGCGATGCTGCGGCTGGCCGTCACCCACGTCCCCAGCCGCCAAGTGGCCGAGGAGGTGGTGCAGGACACCTGGCTGGCGGTGCTCACCGGGCTCGACCGGTTCGAAGGCCGGTCGAGCCTGCGCACCTGGGTGTTCCACATCCTGGTGCGCACGGCGTGGCACGCCGGGAAACGGGAACGCCGGGCGTTGCCGTTCACCGAGGTGTGGCGCGAAGATCACGCGCCGTCCGTCGACCCGGCCCGGTTCCACCCGGCACGGACCGCCGGGAGCGCTCGTGGCTGGATCTGCCCGCTCCCGCGGTGGGATCTGCTCCCCGGCGAGCGGCTGCAGGCGGCCGACCTGCGAGCCGTGATCGACTCGGCGATCGCCACGCTGCCCCGCCGTCAGCAGCAGGTGATCACCGCGCGGGACGTGCTGGGCTGCGACGCCGACGAGGTGTGCGACCTGCTCGCGATCACCGCCAACCACCAGCGCGTCCTCCTGCACCGGGCGCGATCCACCGTGCGCGCCGCGATCGAAGGGCACCTGGCCGCGGAAACCGAAGGGACGATCTCGTGAACCGCGCCGACGCCGTGACCTGCCGCCGGCTCGTGGGCCTGCTCACCGCCTACCTCGACGAAGCGCTGAGCCCGCGACAGCATCGCCGGGTGCGCGAGCACCTCGCGCTGTGCGAGAACTGCGCGGCCTACCTTGCCCAGCTGCGCGCCACCATCGCTCTCACCGAGCGCCGGCACGCCGTCCGGCCGGGCGCGCCGGAGTCGCTGCCGGCTGGGCTGCTGGACACCGTGCTGGACGCCTTGCACCGACGATGAACCTCCGGTGCCGCAAACTCTTACGCCGTGATGACGGCGAGCCCGCGGAAACGTTTTCGGGGCGGCGCTGCCGATAGGGTGATCGATGATGATTTCCGGCGATGCGACCCCGCACCGCCGCGGGAACGAACTCCATTCATGAACGGTCGCGGAATTGAGTGTCGGCACGCGGCCGTAACCGGGAAGGTCCGGAATGAGCGACACACCCTTGCGCGAGCACGCGCTGCTGTCCGACTGCGGCACGGCCGCACTGGTCACCAGCGGCGGGTCGGTGGACTGGCTGTGCCTCCCGCGGTTCGACAGCGCACCGGTGCTCGCGCGGCTGCTCGACGACACCGCGGGACACTTCCTGATCGCACCGGCCGCCGGCGGCTCGGCGACCCGGTGGGCCTACCGGCCTCCGGGCTCGTGCTCGACACGACCTGGGAGACGCCCGGGGGAACCCTGGTCGTGACCGACGCGCTGGCGCTGGGCAAACACGCCCACGGGCACCAGCTCGGGCACGACTCGCCCGGGGTCCTGCTCAGGCTCGCCCGCTGCGTCCGCGGAACGGTCCGGGTGCGGATCGAGTTCGCCCCACGCCCGGAGTTCGGGCTGATCCACCCCCGGCTCGCCACCACGTCACACGGCGTCGTCGCCCACGGCGGCGCGACGGTGACCGTACTGAGCACCCGGCTGCCCATGGACTGCGTGACGCCCACCGCGACGGCGACGTTCACGCTGAACGAAGGCGAAGACCTGGCGTTCGCTCTGACGCAAGCCGGCGCCTGGGATCCGGAGCCGGCGCCGTGGAGTGCCCGCGAGGTGCGCCGAGCTCTCGCCGCCACCGAGTCGGCCTGGCGGAGCTGGTCGGACCTGCACCAGCGCTACGACGGTCCGCACCGCGAACTGGTGCACCGCAGCGGCGTCGTCCTGCAGGGCCTGACCCACGCGCGGACGGGAGCGCTGGTGGCCGCGCCGACGACCAGCCTTCCCGAAGGGATCGGCACCGGCCGCACCTGGGACTACCGCTACACGTGGGTGCGCGACGCGAGCATGACGTTGCAGGGCTTGTGGATCGCCGCCTGCCCGCACGAAGCCGGCCGGTTCTTCGACTTCCTGGCGACGGCCGCGTCCACCCAGCTCGACCGCGGGCTGGACCTGCAGATCATGTTCGGCATCGGCGGCGAGCTCGACCTGTCCGAGCGCGAGCTGCCCCACCTGTCCGGCTGGCGGGGCAGCAGTCCGGTGCGGGTCGGCAACGACGCCTGGCGCCAACGGCAGCTCGACGTCTACGGGGCCCTGCTGGACGCGGCGCACACCCTGCGCGAACAGCTGGGCGACCTGGACGCGGCGACCCGCGGCTTCCTCGTGGCCGCCGTGCGGACCGCAGCCGCCAGCTGGACCGACGACGACCAGGGCATCTGGGAGATCCGCGGCCCGGCGCGACCCTATCTGCACAGCAAGCTCATGTGCTGGGTCGCGCTCGATCGGGGCCTGGCGATGCGCGAACTCCTGCACCTGGACGAGGACACCGTGGCCGCGTGGTCGGCCGTCCGCGGCGAGATCCGGGAAGAGATCCTCACCAAGGGCTGGAACGACGAGGTCGGCGCGTTCACCCAGTTCTTCGGCTCCGGCGCCCTCGACGCCTCCGCGCTGCTGCTGGCCACGACCGGGTTCCTCGCCCCCGATGACGCCCGGCTGCTCGCCACGATCGACGTCGTGGAGCGCGAGCTGACCGACCGGTCCGGCCTGCTCTACCGCTACCGCGGGCACGACGGGATCGGCGGCGCCGAAGGCACCTTCGTGCTGTGCACGTTCTGGCTGGCCCACGCGCTGGCCGTCACCGGCCGGACCGACCGGGCCCGCGCCGTCCTCGACCGCGCCACCCAGTGCGCGACCGAGCTCGGGCTGTTCGCCGAGCAGGTCGACGGCGAGACCGGCGACCTGCTCGGCAATTTCCCGCAGGCCTTCAGCCATCTCGGGCTGGTCACCGCGGCCCAGGCCCTGGCCGACGCCGAGGAACGGGCGGCTACGGGCACGCCCGGGTGAGCCGGCCGCGGCCTGTCAGGTCCGGCTCGCCGAGCGGACGACCACGGCCCGCACACCTCGCGCGAGCGCGATCCCGCCGAGGATGGCGGCCACGACGACCCACGACGCCACGTTGAGCTGCGCCACGCCCGAGAGCCCGTGACCCAGGTTGCAGCCACCGGCGACCCAGCCACCCGCACCGAGCAGGAAACCGCCGGCGACCAGCCGGACGTAGCGGACAGGACGTTCCCCACGGACGTGGAACTCCCCGCTGACCCGCGCGGCGACCGCGGCGCCCACGACGATGCCCAGCAGGAACGCCGTCAGCCACCAGTTCGGCGCACCGGCGGCAAAACCGGCCACCGCACCGACCGTGCTGGGACCGAAACCCGCGCCACCGACACCGGCCAGCACCCAGCCCGCGATCGTCACCGCGCCGAGCGCCACACCGGCGACCGGCCAGTCCCACTGCCCCGGCCGCGGACGCTCCGCGGCGCGCCACCGCCACAGGACCACACCCACGACCGCCAGGAACACGACCGCGAACGCCAGCCGAGGGACGCCGAGCAAGGCGGGGAACGTGGCTCCGGCTCCCACCGGCAGGACAGTCGGCCCGGGAAGCACCACCTGCCGGGCGGCGAGCTCACCGGCCGCCCAGCCGCCGAGCCCGGCGAGGCAGCCGAGCATGCCCGACCCGAGCTTGAAGAACAGCCCCGAGACGCACGTCCCGGCGACGGCCATCCCGACGCCGATCACCACACCACCCACCACATCGGCGACCGGCGCGAACGGGAGGCCCCGGTTCAAGCCGTCGCCGAGCGGGGTCAGGAACAGCACCGACAACCCCACGGAGCCGATCGCCACACCCAGGAGCCAGCCGCGACCCAGCAGGAACCGTCTCTCGAGAACGCCGGAGAACGTGGCGCGGAAACACAGCTGAGCGCGTTGCAGCACGTAACCCATCCCGACGCCGGCGACGCCGCCGGTGACCAGGGCGATCGTGGTCACGCGCGGTCGCCTCCTCCGTCGTGCTCAGGGTGTCCGCTGGTGGTTCGGGGCTCGGCCAGCCCCAGATCGGTCGCCATCCGGGTGATCGCGTCGTCGACCAGGGCATCCCGGTGCTCGGTGGGAGCATCTGGCCCGTTCAGCTGGACGTGCCACACCAGATGGCCGTCAGCCGCGCGCCGGGACGCGCTGATCAGGGCTCGGACGTCGCCCGTCAGGTCCACGGCCTGCGTACTGATCAGGCTGGCGGCGATCTGCGTCCGCGCCAGATCGGCCAGCCGCGACGTCTCGGCCGGCTCCAGCGTCACACGTCCGATCTCCCCACCGGGGAAACCTTCGACGACCAGCAGGTTCCGGACCGCTTCTTCGTACACAGTGGACAGTTCCTCCCAGCCGGCCCGGGCCCAGTGGCCGTCGACGTCGCGGTAGTAGAGCGCGTCGGCCGTGCCGACGGCGTCCGGCTCCGACCCGGGTACCGCGGACACGACAAGCACACGTTCGCCGTCCCGGACGCGGTCGCGGGCCAGGGCGAGGCTGCGACGGTCCGGTGCGTGGGCGACGCGGACCCGGATTGCGTACACGAGCCCGCTGGTCGCGAACATGACGCCGACCAGCACCAGCCACCGGGCGAGGAACGGCTCCTGCGTCAGGCCGGTGGCCGCGGCGTAGGTTTCGCTGCCCTGGCGGATGATGCCGGGGAAGAACAGGACGAACGTGAGCGCCGTGGCGAGCACCGGGATCCGGATGTGGTTCACCGGCGGCACCCGCGCCGGCGCCTTCCCTGCCCGCAGCACACCCGCCAGCGACAGGTCGGCGAGAGCGTAGACGGGGAACAGGATCAGGTCGTGCCCGATCACCGCGCCCACGAACCACGCGAGCATGACCAGGGCCAGCGGGTCGTCGAGAACCCTGGTGACGGCGTAGCCCGCGACCGCGAAACAGCCGAGCAGGGCGACCAGGTGCCACGGGCTCGCGCCGTAGAACGCCTTGGCCGCTCTGGTCATCGCGCGCACGTCACACCGCCCGGAATTCGATCGAGCCGACCCATTTCGTGCAGTGGACGCCCGGGAGCGCGGGCACGATGATGCGGGCCGGGAAGCCGTGGTCAGGGCTCAGATCAGCGCCGTTGACCCGCAGCGCGAGCAACGCGTCGGGGTCGAGGACCTGGTTGCCCTGCAAAGTGGCCCGGTTGAACGCGCCGAACCGCTCGACCGAGCGGACCACGGCCGTCACCGGCGCCGGGACGCCGGCGAGGGCGGCCAGGTCCCGCAGCGGCACCCCGGACCAGGTCTGGGTACTGGACCAGCCCTCGACGCACGCGAGCGGGAGTTCCGCGGTGCGCTGGGGCAAGGCGGCCAGCGAGGCCCGGTCGAACTGGACCGGCCGCGGCCCGCCCAGCAGCGACAGGCGCCACCCCGGCCCGGTCTGCGCGACGGTGATGGCCGCGGCCTTCGCCGTGCGGTTGATCTGGAAATCGGTGGGGCCGCTGCCGTAGGAGCGGCCACGCGGCAGCAGGAACGCGGCCCAGCGGGTGAACCCGCCGACCGTCTGGCCCGCGGTCAGGACCGCGACGAACGCCGACCCGCCCGCGACGAGACCAAGCGCGCCCCGGCGGCTCAGCGTCGGCTTGCGCGGCACGGCGGCGACCAAGCCGCTCTCGTCGGGCGGCTCGGGCCGCGTGTCCGCCCGCGACGTCCGCAGCTCCGCGCGCAGGGAACGCGACCGCAGCGCGCGCACCATCTTCGGCAGCTTCAGCGTCACGTGCACCACGAAGGCGGCGGTGAACACCCAGGCGCCGTAGTAGTGCGCTGTGTAGAAGCTGAACCCGAACAGGTAGTCGTACTGGATGTTCAGCACCCCGGTGGCGATCTCGAACAGGATGCCGCCGACCAGCAACAGCAACGACAGGCGCTCGACGATCTCCGCGATCGACCGCGCCGGCGGCCAGCTGAACAGCTTCGGCACCACCGACCACAGCTTGGCGACGACGACCGGGATCACGACGAGACCCAGGCCGACGTGCAGGCCCTGGGTGAGCCGGAACAGCCAGGACGGGCGGGTCGGCCAGTCGAAGTACGGCAGGTGCAGCCAGCCGACGTTGCCGGGGAAGGCTTGGCCGAACTGGGGACCGTAGGCGATGAAGTCCAGCAGGCCGGTGATGATCACCAGCGGCAGCGCGGCCAGGAGAACAGCACCGAACACCGACGTCAGCCACGGCCCGCGCAGGGGACTGCGCCAGGCTTTGGTCGCACCGAGCCCTGGTGGGCGACGCCGTTCCACGGCCCGCCACAGCTTGCGGGGAAAGCCGTAGCGCGGCTCCTCGCCGATGGGAACTGTGTGCGTGTCCTCCGGCTTTCGTTCGTGTAGCGAACCGTCACCTGCCATCAGGCGACACTAACGCCGCCCCGGCACCCGGGACGTGGTCGGCGTTCACCGGTAAGAAAGCCGCAAGGATCTCTTGTGGACACTCCCTCGCCGGGGACGCACGCCGCCGCAAGAGAGTGCTGTCACGGCAAGCAACACAGCCCGCCCTCGGCGAAACTCAGGAAATCGCGGACACCGACCGTTCCGCGCCGGCCTGAAGGACGAGCCGGTAGCCGCGGGCGGAGAAGTCGGCGGTGAGTGCGAACCGGACCGCGGCCGTTGCTGCTCGGCGCGCTGCTGTGGATCGCGGTCGCCACCAGCAGTCTCGGGCTGCAGGCGATCACCGGCACCCTCTGATCACGCCGGACGGCGCAGGACCGACCGGGCTTCCCGGCGCTCCTACGCGTAAAGATGGCGCAAAGATGCGCGCGGGGCCGACCGGATCCGGTTGGTGACCGGCCAGGGTGGGCATGCCCGCAGCGTTGAAAGTCCGTAAAGAACCGCCGGCCCGGCTTGACGCAGTTGAAGGGCCGGCGTGCCCCTGGGGCGCACAGCCGCGGCGCGTTGCTGTTCGCGTTCGCCGTGATGGCCGACCCGGTGTCCTCGGTCGCCTACGCCATCGAAGCCGCGCTCCGCGCGCTCCACGGCGACCTCGCCCTGCTGTTGCCGACGATGGCCCTGGTGGTCGCGATCGTCGTCCTGGTGATCGTCAACTACAGCCAGCTCGTCGCCCGCTACCCCCAGGGTGGGGGCGCCGCCGCGGCCACCGGGGAAGCCTTCGGCGAAGGCACGGCCTTCGTGCCGATCGGCGCCCTGATCGTCGACTTCGTGCTGACCATCGCGATCAGCTCGGCCGCCGGCGCCTCCGCGGTGATCGCCTTCTTCCCGGCGCTCGCCCCTTGGCGCGTCATCATCGCGGTGGTACTCGTGGTCGGTGTCGCCGGCGGGACGTGGTTCGGGCACCTGGGCCGCACCGTGTTCGCCGTCATGACGGTCGGGTTCATCGCGCTCGCCGTCGTCGTGCTGATCTCCGCCTTCTTCGCCGACGCGGCACCCGCGACCGGGCCGGCCCCGGATCCCGGCCATTCACCGCTGGTCGCCGTGGCCCTGGCCTTCCCGGTGGCGATGGCGCTGGCCACCGGGATCGAGGCCCCCTCCTCGGCGATCGCGCAGCTGGGCCAGCTCGACGACCCCGGGCGGCGCCGGTTCGGCCGGGTCACCCTGTGGCTGACCCTGGGCGTGGTCGGCACGATCACGCTCGGCCTGACCGCCCAGGCCGTCCGCCTCGGCATCGGCGTCCCGCACCAGGACACCACCCAGATCGCCGAACTCGCGCGGGCCGCGACGACCACTCCCGTGTTCGCGGCGTTCCAGCTCACCACCGCGCTGCTGTTGCTGTCGGCGGCGAGTTCGTCCTTCCAGGCCGGGCCGGGGCTGTTCAAGGCCCTCGCGCGACGCCGGCACGCCGACGGCACGAGCACCGGGATCCTGCCGGGGTGGCTGGGCCGGACCAACCACCACCACACGCCGTACTGGGGCGTGGTGGTCTTCATGGCCGCCGCCGCGCTCGTCACGGCGGCCGCGGGGGGCCGGGACCAGGAGCTCGTCCTGTTCTACGCCGCGTCGGTGTTCGTCAGCTTCCTCGCCGGGCTGCTCGCGATGGCCCGGTTCTCCTGGCGGGAGCGGCGGATCACCTTCCTCGTGATCAACTTCGCCGGTGCGCTCGCGGTCGGATTCACCCTCGCGGTCAACCTCACCCGGGGAGACCCGATCGTGTCCATCGCCGCCGCCCTGCTGATCGCCGCCGCGCTGTACTGGCTGTGGGTGCGTTCCGGACGTCCCCGTGGCATCCGCAACATCGCGGCCGACGCGGAAGAGTGACCCAGGCTGTTCCTCAGCCGGCCGTACCCACGACGCTCACGGAGCACGCCGCGCGGTGCAGCACCACTCGGCGCACCGAGCGGGACAAAGGTCTGCGCAAGGAGCTGCGGGAACGGCTGCCGACGACCAGCAAGGCCGCTCGCGACGCCCACGCGAGAAGCGCGCGTTCCGGCCGGTCCGCGACGACCACGTGCTCGAACGGGACGTCCGGGTAGGCCCCCGACCACTCCGTCAGCTCGGCCATGATCGCCTCCCGGTCGGCGGCCCGTCGTCGCAAGTGCCCGAAACCTCGGTCCCCCAACGCGTGTACGACGTGCACCGGCGCCGTATGGCGCTGCGCGAACTCCAACGCGAACTCCAACGCGAACTCCAGGACCGCGCCGTTGCCGGAAGCCCTGTCGAGCCCCACGATCACCGGGCCACGGCTCACCGAAGGATCCTGCGAACCGCGCACGACCACCACCGGCCGGGCCGGTACCCGGGTGAGCTCGGTCGCGGTGGAGCCGAACACCATGCGCGACAAAAGGTTTTCCCCGGCGGGCCGATCACGAGCATCGCGGCATCGACCTTCGTCACGAAGCCGGACAAGGCGCGAGCCGGCTGCTCTCCGAGCAGCACGTCCCGGACATCGAGTTCCGGGTGGGTATCCCGCAGGTCGGCCACGATCTCCTCGAGCCGGACCTTCCCACTCTCACGGAGCCGGTCGGCGCCGCCACTGAGCGAAGCGATCGCGGTCTCGGGGAAGCGCCCCGCGGGCCAACCCCAGTCGATCGCCCCGGCGACCACCAGCACACCGTGACACCGATCGGCCTGCGCCGCGGCCCAGCCGACGGCACGACACGACTGCTCGGAACCGTCGAACCCGGCGACGACCGAACGCGCGGGCAACCACAACGTCACCGTTCCTCCTCATCGCGCGAAACAGGATCTCCGTCTCGCTGCCGACACCGGCGGAACACTCCGCGCCGGGATCGCAGGTCCCTGGCAACGACCTCGACCGTCGGACGCCCGCACGGATCCGGTCGGCACCTTCGCTCAACGGGCGAGTACGGTCTTGGGGCGTTGCCCGGCGGAGCGGCCACTGTCCGCGCCGGTCGATGCCCGGCCTTCCGCAGCCGGACGGCCGGGCACCTGAACGGTCACCTTGCGATCCGCCGGGTCTTGGCTACTTCTGCCGCCGCTGCGCGAGGCGAATGGCCAGCACAGCCAATGCGAACACCGCGATGAGACCCACCGCGACGACGAGGTGATCCATGACGAAACCTCCGGCAACCGAGAGTCGGTCAGTGTATCTCCGCGCTCACGCGAAGACGAAGTAGCGCAACCACAGATAAGGCGCGGCCACCAGCACGGTGATCACGGTGACAACCGCTCCCTTCCTCGTGAACTCCCAGAACGAGATCGGCGAACCGGACCGGGCGGCGATGCCGAGCATGACGACGTTCGCGCTGGCGCCGACCGCGGTCATATTGCCGCCGAAGTCGGCACCGAGCGCCAGCGACCACCACAGTGCTTCGGAATGCGACGGGTCCGGAATGTCGTTGGTGAGAGCCAGAACGAGCGGGCTCATCGTCGCCACGTACGGGATGTTGTCGATGACACCGGACAGCACCGCCGAGACCACCAGGATCAACATCACGGCCAGCAGGGCGTTGCCGCCGGTGGCGTCGGCCGCGAGCCCGGCGAGCGTCCCGATGACCCCGGTCTTGACCAGGGCACCGATCATGATGAACAGGCCGGCGAAGAACAGCAGCGTTTCCCATTCGACACCGGCGAGGTACTGCTCCGGCTCGGTTCCGGAGATCAGTACGAGGATGCCGGCGCCGAGCAGCGCCACGATCGACGGCTCGATGTGGATCACCGAGTGCAGCACGAACCCGGCGAACACCGCGAGCAGCACGATGCCGCATTTGAGCAGCAGCTTGGGTTTCTGGATCGCCTCGCGCTCGTTCAACGCCATCACGTCGGCCACCCGGGCCGGGTCGACGGTGAACGAGCCCCGGAACAGGCGAGGCAGCACCAGGACGAACACGACGAGCTCGATCGCCACGATCGGGGTCAGGTTGACCAGGAAGTCGTTGAACGACAGCCCGGCCCGGCTGCCGATGATGATGTTGGGCGGGTCACCGATCAGCGTCGCCGTGCCACCGATGTTGGACGCGAGCACCTCGGCGATGAGGAACGGGACCGGCTTGATGTCGAGGCGGTCGCAGACCAGCAGCGTCACCGGGGCGATCAGCAGGACGGTGGTGACGTTGTCCAGGAACGCCGAAGCCACCGCGGTGATCAGGCAGAGGAGGATCATCACCCGCAGCGGCGACCCCTTGGCCCGCTTGGCCGCCCAGATGGCGACGAATTCGAAGACCCCGGTCCGGCGCAGGATCCCGACGATGATCATCATGCCGAGCAGCAGGAAGACGACGTTCCAGTCGACGCCGGTGTCCTCGGAGAAGAACGCGTCGTCGGACCCGCTGACGCCCAGCGCGAGCACCACCCCGGCACCGCCGAGGGCCGCGGCCATCTTCGGGATCTTCTCGGTCGCGATGAAGAGGTAGGCGACCACGAACACGGTGACGGCGATCGCGGCGCTCATGCCGCCACCCCCGCGGTGATCAGCGCGGCGTCAGCGCCAGCTCCAGCAGCCGGGACGCGGAGATCACGCCCATCAGGGTTCGGTCCTCCATGACCGCGACCAGGGGGCACCGCAGCCGGGCCATCATCGCCGCGACCTCGACGAGGGTGTCGTCCGCGTTCACCCGGGGCAGTTCCGTGGCCTTCTCCGGCAGCAACGAACGCACGGTCTTGCCACTCAGCTTGTCGGCCACCCGATCGGCCATCGACTCGTCGAGCACCCCGGCCAGCGACGGGTCGTCGCGCACGTAATTCGGGACGAGGAACTGCACCACCTCCGAAGCCGGCAGCACCGACTGCGGGCAGCCCGTCTTGTCGGTCACCACGAGGCCGGGCAGCCGCCGCTCGGCCAGCAGCCGCGCGGCGTCCAGGGCGTCGGAGTCCAGCTCCACGACCGGGTATTCCTCGGCCATCTCGAGGGCGTGCATCGGGCCAGCGTACGACGTCCCAGGCGGGGGCGCCGGGGTTCATGGGCTTCTCCTGTCGGTTTCTTGACGGTCCTCGTCCCGGGCCGCACGCCCGGTGGGCAGGTTGTCCGGTGGCTCGACCCGCAACATCTTCGCGATGGGGACGTCGGTCGAGGAGTGCAGCACGATCGACAGCGCGATCGTCACCGCGACCAGGTCGAACACCAGCTCGCTGTCCGGAATCCCGGACTGCAGGGCCAGCAGCCCGTAGACCACCGACGCGAACCCCTTCGGCCCGAACCACGCCGCGGTCGAGCGTTCCCGTCCCGACATCGGGGTGCGCAGCAGCGACAGCAGCACCGCGGCCGGCCGGACCAGCACGATCGACAGCACCGCGACGACCCACGCCCCGACGCTCAGGTGCGACAGCCGGTCCGGCGTGATCAGCGCGCCGAACACCAGCAGTGCGGCGAACTTCGTGATCTCGGACAGCAGGTCGCCCAGCGGCTCGAAGTGCTCGGCGGCGACCTTGTCCAGCGTCGCGAGTGTGGAGCCCGCGGCGAACGCGGCCAAGTACGGGTTCGCGTGCGTCAGGTGGCAGCCCGCGTAGAGCATCACCGCGATCGCGAGCGGCCCCAGCGCCTGCAGCCGCGGCTCGGCAGTCAGCACCTTCAACCGCCACGCGAGACACACCAGCGCCGGCACCGCGACGCCCAGCACCAGCCCGAGCACGAGTTCGATCGCGACCGTGCCGAGATCCGACTCCGTGTGCGCGGCGGTGGCCAAGAAGATCAGCACGAACGGCAGCGCCAAGCCGTCGTTGAGCCCGGACTCGACGTTCAGCAGCCGCCGCAACCGCAGCGGCACGTCGTCACGGCCGACGATCGCCGCGGCGAACACCGGGTCCGTCGGCGACAGGATCGCGCCGACCAGCAACGCGGTCGGCCAGTCCAGGCCGACCAGGAAGTGCGCCGGCACGGCGACGCCGATCATGGTCAGCGGCATACCCAGCCCGAGGGCCCGGCCGGACAGCCGCCAGCCCTCCCGCAGCGCGGGCAGGCTCGCGCGCTGGCCGTCGGTGAACAAGACGGTGAACAACGCGATGTCGGCCAGCACGGTCACCAGCGGATCCCGCGGCCCGATCTCGGCCAGCCCCAGACCGCCCTGCCCGATCAGCGCTCCGGCCAGCAGGAACAGCAGAGCCGTGGACAGGATCGTGCGAGCGGCGACGCCGGACAGCGACACGCTGATCAACAGCACGACGCCGAAGGCGAGGATCAGTGCCATCGAACTCCTCCGGTCGGTGAATCAGCCCACCGCCCGGGATGGGCGCGGACCGGCCGACCAGACTTCCCGGCACTCCTGCGCGTAAAGATGCCGCAAAGAGGCGGCCGGGGCAAACCGGGGGACGCTCCCCACCGTGGTGTGGCGGCCGTCACCCGGCTCCCTGCCGCCGGATACCCGCGTCGAACGTCGTGGGTGGCCCTGACCTCGACGGGAACGCCAAAGTGGCCCAGTCGTCACCGACCTCCCATTCGTCCGCGATGGCCGATTCACAGCTGGCGCACAGCTCTCCGACGCGTTCTCACAGGAAGGTGTGATCGGATCGCCCCACCCCACCCCCGCTCATCCCGAGGTACGACGATGCGACCACGCCCGGCCGACGACGCCGTCATCGACGCTGAAGCGGGTTCGGCCGCCGCGTCGGCGCAGGTGCGCAAATACCGTCCGGAGCTGCAGGGGCTGCGGGCCCTGGCGGCCGTGCTGGTCGTCGTCTACCACGTGTGGCTGGGCCGGATCTCCGGCGGCGTCGACGTCTTCTTCCTCATCTCCGGGTTCCTCATCACCGGGCAGCTGTTCCGCGCGGCGGGCCGCGGCCGGATCGAGTTCCGGCCGATGTGGGGCCGGATGATCAAGCGGCTGTTCCCGGCCGCACTGACCGTGCTGCTCGCCGTCGTCGGCCTGAGCATCCTGCTGCTGCCGCAGGACCGGTGGTTCCAGACGATCAAGGAGGTGTTCGCCTCCGCGCTCTACGTCGAGAACTGGCGGCTGGCCGCCGACTCGGTCGACTACTTCGCGCAGCACAACACCGCGAGCGTCGTCCAGCACTACTGGTCCCTGTCCATCCAGGGGCAGTTCTACGTCGTCTGGCCGCTGCTGGTCGCCGTCGTGGCCTTCGCCGCCGTCCGGCTCCGGCGGTCCCTGCGCGCGACGTTGGCCGGGACGCTGGCCGCGCTGTTCGCGGTGTCCTTGGCGTACTCGGTACACCTGACGACCGTGAACCAGCCGCTGGCGTACTTCCACTCGCTGACCCGGGTGTGGGAGTTCGCCCTGGGCGGTCTCCTCGCCCTCGGGATCGACGCGATCGTCCTGCCGCGGTGGTCGCGGGTCCTGGCGGGCTGGCTCGGCGTGGCCGGGCTGGTCGTCTGCGGAATCGTGCTCGACGTCGGCAGCGTCTTCCCGGGCTACGCCGCGCTCTGGCCGACGGTGGCCGCCGCGCTGGTCATCCTGGCCGGGGCGACCGGCAGCCGCGCCGGCGCCGACCGGATCCTGGCGTCACGGCCGTTCGAATACCTGGGCAACCTGAGCTACTCGCTGTACCTGTGGCACTGGCCGGTGCTGCTGTTCTACCTGGTCGCCCGCCACCGCGAGGAGGTCGGACTGCTCGGCGGCGCGTTCGTCATCGCCGTCTCCGTCGGCCTCGCCGCGCTGACGTACCACTTCGTCGAATCCCTCGTTCGCGCCTCGGCCATCGGCACCCGGACCCCCTGGGGTGCCTACCGGTTCGGCGTCGCCGCACTGCTGCCGCTCCTGGTGATCGCCGGCACCTGGCAGGTCGTCAGCACGAAGAAGGCCGACTTCACCATCGCCCTGGACGACGACGAGCACCCAGGCGCCCTCGCCCGCGCCCCGGAGCCGAAGCGGGCCGCGCCCAGCGCCACCGTGGTGCCCCCGATGATCGCCGTCCCGAACGACTGGGGCGGCATCGCGGATGCCGACTGCGTGAAATCCCGCCTCGACGCCGAACTCGAAATGTGCACGAGCAGGACGACCGGCACCCCGGCGAAACGGATCGTCGCGGTCGGAGACTCGCACATCCAGCAGTACCTCGCCGCACTGAAACCCCTGGCGCAGCAGCACAACTACCAGATCACGTTCATGCTCAAGGGCGCCTGTCCGTTCTCCACGACCGCCGACGCGATGCCCGGCGATCCCGGCTGCCTCGCCTGGAACGCCGCCGCCCAGCGGGAGATCGTCGCGATGCGGCCGGACGCCGTGTTCACGTTGTCCACCCGCGACGTCCGGCCAGGCCTGACCGAGCAGACCCCACAGGGCTTCGTCGACCAGTGGACGAACCTCGGCCAGGCCGGCATCCCCGTGGTGGCGGTGCGCGACAACCCGCGACTCGGGTTCTCCCCGCCGGCGTGCGTCGAAGCCAAGGGGATCAAGTCCCCGGACTGCGGTGTGTCCCGCGCGCAGCTGCTGGCGCCGTCGCCGCCGTACGAGAAGCTGGCGGACGTCCCGTCGAACGTGTCGTTCCTCGACTTCAGCGACTACTTCTGCGGCCGCGCGCTCTGCCGGCCGGTGGTCGGGAACGTCCTGGTGTACATGGACGACAACCACGTCACCGCGAGCTTCATGACGACCCTGTCACCCATCGTCGACAAGGCGATGACCGCGGCGCTGAACTGGTAGCGGAACCGGACCACCAGCAGCCGCCTGACGACGTACTGGGCGTTGTGTCTTTGACGCTCGCCACCGGCGGACGGGACAGGAATTCGTCCTGTGCCACGCCGTGTCGGTCCCTCGCGATGGCGCGGTTCCCCTGACCGTCCGCTGAGGACGGAAAGCTTCTGTCCAGCTCAGCGGACGAGCGGCTCGGCGACTTCCGCGACCAAGGCCACCACCCTGTCGAGATGCGCCGGGGTGGTGAGGTGGCCGGCGCCGGGAAAGACCCGGAGGTCGAGCCCCATGGTCCGGCGCACCGCCGGAGCGAGCCGACGCGGTGGCAGGAACCGGTCGTGCTCCCCCACACCGACGACGCAAGGCAGTTCGGCGCGACGGGCCAGCAGCTCGGCCGGCAGCGGTGGCGGGGCCAGCGTGGTACGGCAACACGCCGCCATCAGAGCCATCCACTCGACCTCGGTCCGCGGCGGTTCCTCGCCGGGACCGACGAACAGCCGAAGCATGCGGCGAGTGTTTCCGGCCGTAGGCCTCAGCAGCCACCTGGCCGAAGCCAGTGCGAGCGCCGGGTCCACGCCGAGCCGGATGAAGCCGGCGGGCGATACCAGCGCCCGCGCCGCGATCCGGGGCGAGCCGGCAGCGAGAACGACCGCCGCGCCCAGGGAGTTTCCCACCAGCACAGCACCGTCGACGTCCATCACCGCCAGGATCTCGTCCAGCACCCGGCCATACCAGGAAAGCCGGGCCCCTCGGGGCCGGTACGGGTCGCTGAGCCCAGGCTGCCCCGGCAGATCCACGACTGTGGTCGTCCAGTGGCCGGACAAGGCCCGCAACCACGGCAGGGCCGCCGAGGCGTTGAACCCGGTGCCCGGAACAAGGACGACCCGCGGCGCACCGGACCCCGCCGCGGTGAGCGCGACCCGGCCGGCACTGGTGGTCACGATCGTGGTTGTGAGCGGGAAGTCCGCTCGCACCAGCGCTTGCGAACACCACTGCCGCACCGCGCGCTCGCCACTGGGGTTCTTGTACACGGTCGCCATCGCACCAGTGTCGTCCGGCGACGCGTGCGTCGTCCAGCCGGTCACGAGGTGCGCGCGTGAACCGGAAGCGACTGTTCGACGCGCCGTGCGGACGGTGGGAGCCCTGTTGCAAACCGGTCGTCGGGCCGCCCCTCAGCTCCCAAGCCCGCGCGACGTCGATGCGCGACGATGACAGCTGGTGCGGACGACTGTCCGCGAGGTCAGCCTGCCGGAACGGACGCTCCACGCCCGGCTGCACCGTTCACCCTGGACCGCGCCGCGATCCTGCGTGCTGCGGCTGCCGCCGTGCGGCCGGGCCGGACGACCAGACCGCGACCGTCACCGATCACGTCTTCTCATTCGCCGGCACGAACCGCCCACCGAATCGAGCCCCGGGGACGTTGCTCCCGGAGCTCGAACCGTCAGAGCAGCGTGCGCCAGTAGCTCCAGAACTCCTGCAGGACCAACACCACGATCACCACGTACCCGAGCACCAGGATTCCACCGTGGAACCAGCGCAGCGCCCCGCCGATCCTTCCTCGGCATCGTGCACGCCTTCCGCAACGCCGGGATCGACGTCGGCATCTGCACCAACGCCACCGAACTCGACGACAAGCTCATCCGCCAGTTGACCACCGCCGGTGTCCATGTCAACGTCTCGCTCGACGGGTTCGCCGCTGAGTCCCACGGACTGTTCCGCGGCGACCGCGACTCGTTCGACATGACCGTCGCCAACGTCCGCAAGCTCGCCGCGGCCGGCCTCCTGCAGGGACTGCTGTGCACACTGAACTCCCTGGCCGACAACGACGAGTACGTCCGGCTGTGCGCGTTCGCCCGCGAGAACGGCGCCCGCTACGTTCGGGTATTCGTCGGCGACCACCAGCAGCGGCCGCACGTCCGGGGCGAGTTCGTGGACGCGCAGGCCCGCGCTGATCCCGGCGTCCCTGCCTCCGATCACCAGAACTCGGGTCATGGCTGTGCCCTTCTCGTCAGGAGTCGGTTTTCACGAGGTTCGCGATGTCGGCGACGGCGGCTCGGGCGGTCAGGCCGACGCCGATGAGCGTGGCCGAGGCCGGGCCGGTCCAGTCGCCGTAACCGAGCAGGTGCAGCCGAGACTCGTCGACCGTGCGCGTCCCGTCGGTGGCGATCCGGCCGCCTGCGTTGCGTAGCCGCAGCGGGGCGAGGTGGGACAGTGCCGGGCGGAATCCGGTACACCAGATGACCGCGTCCGCGTGCAGCCGGGTGCCGTCGCTCCACACGGGACCGTGCTCGTCGAAGCTGATCAACATCGGTCGCGCGGCGAGCAGGCCGGCGTCGCGGGCCCGCCGGACCGGCGGCAGCGCGACGATGTCGCCCAGCGCGGCGACACCGCCAGTGTCGGCTTCGCCGCGGTCGAGGGCTCGGCGGCGCCGGGTGGCCGCGTCGAACAGGGCGTGCCCGTCGACTTCGTCGGGCAGGTACCGCGGCGCGCGCCGGTAACCCAGGTGACCTCGGCCGTGGTGGTGAGGTCGGCGGCGATCTACGCGCCGGAGTTGCCGCCGCCCACGACCACCACGCGTTGCCCGGTGAACTCGTCCACGTTCCGGTCGTCGACGGCGTGCAGCCGGCGGCCGGCGAAACTGCCCGGCACGAGCGGCAGGAACGGCCGCCACCAGGCGCCGGTGGCGCTGATGACCGCGCTCGCCGACCAGGCGCCCGAGTCGGTCGCGACCCGCAGGCCACCATCTCGACGGGATACCGCGGTCACCGTCTCCGCGCGGCGGATCGGGAGGTCGTGGTGCTTCTCGTAGGCGGCGAGGTAGTCGACGACGTGCGTCGCCGGCGGGTACCACTCGCCGGGGTAGGGCGGCATCGGCCAGCCAGGCAGTGAGCTGAACTGGGCCGGGGAGAACAGGCGCAGGGAGTCCCAGCCGTGCTGCCAGGCCCCGCCCGGCGTGGCCTGGGCGTCGAGGATGACGAATTCGAGCCCGGTGCGGCACAGGTAGTAGCCCGCGGCGAGGCCGGCCTGGCCGCCGCCGATGACCACTACCTGCGTCGAGGAGTCACTTCGGTTGCGGGGTCTTCTCGACCCAGCGTTTGCGCAGCCACAGGCTCACGTACACCAGTCCGACCAGCACGGGCACCTCGATCAGCGGCCCGACCACCCCGGCCAGCGCCTGGCCGGAGGTCACGCCGAACACGCCGATGGCGACGGCGATCGCGAGCTCGAAGTTGTTGCCCGCGGCGGTGAACGCCAGCGTCGTCGTGCGCGCGTAGGACAGGCCGGAGGCCTTGCCGAGCAGGTAGCCGCCGCCCCACATGATCGCGAAGTAGGCCAGCAGCGGCAGCGCGATCCGGGCGACGTCCAGCGGCCGCGAGGTGATGGTCTCGCCCTGGAGTGCGAACAGCACGATGATCGTGAACAGCAGCCCGTAGAGCGCGATCGGGCTGATCTTGGGCAGGAACTTGCCCTCGTACCATTCACGGCCCTTGCTGCGCTCGCCGATCCGCCGCGACAGGTAGCCCGCGGCGAGCGGGATGCCGAGGAAGATGACGACGGACAGGGCGATCCCCCAGGGTGAGAAGCTGACGCTGGTCGTGTCGAGGCCGAGCCAGCCGGGCAGCAGGTCCAGGTAGAACCAGCCGAGGACGCCGAACATGATCACCTGGAACACCGAGTTCAGCGCGACCAGGACGGCGGCGGCTTCGCGGTCGCCGCAGGCGAGGTCGTTCCAGATGATCACCATGGCGATGCAGCGGGCCAGGCCGACGATGATCAGACCCGTGCGGTACTCGGGCAGGTCTGGCAGCAGCAGCCAGGCGAGCGCGAACATCAGCGCCGGGCCGAGGACCCAGTTCAGCACCAGCGAGAGGACCATCGTGCGCTTGTCGCGGGTGACGGTGTCGAGCTTGTCGTAGCGGACCTTCGCCAGCACCGGATACATCATCAGCAGCAGGCCGAGCGCGATCGGCAGCGACACCTGCCCGATCTTCACGGCCTCCAGCACGCCCTGCAGACCGGGGATCACGCTGCCGAGCAACAGCCCGACAGCCATCGCGGCGATGATCCACACCGGCAGGAACCGGTCGAGGAAGGACAGTCGGTGCAGGACGTCGGCGTCGGCCGGGGTGGCGGTCTTGTCGGCGGTCTCGGTCACGGACCGTGCCTCCAGAGGTCGTTGTGGGGTGGTCAGGCGTCGAGGAGTTCGGCGAGCAGGCCGCGGACGCGGCGGTCGATCTCGTCGCGGATCGGGCGGACGGCGTCCACGCCCTGGCCGGCCGGGTCGTCGAGGGGCCAGTCCAGATACCGCTTGCCGGGGAAGATCGGGCAGGTGTCGCCGCAGCCCATGGTGATCACGACGTCGGAGGCCTCGACGTCCTCGGTCGACAGCTTGGTCGGAACCTCGGCGGCGATGTCCAGGCCCCACTCGGCGAGCGCCTCGGCGGCGGCGGGGTTGACCTTGTCGGCCGGTTCGGAGCCGGCCGAGCGCACGGCGATCCGGCCGAGCGCGTAGTGCTGCAGCAGCGCGGCGGCCATCTGGGAGCGGCCGGCGTTGTGCACGCAGACGAACAGCACCTCGGGAGTGCGGGACATGAACGGTCCTTTCGGTGTCAGGGTTGGTTGCCGAGCTCGTCAAGCAGACCGCGGACCCGGCGGTCGATCTCGTCGCGAATCCGGCGGACCCTGTGCAGCGGCTCGCCGTCGGGGTCGGGGATGTCCCAGTCCAAGTAGCGTTTGCCCGGGTAGATCGCGCAGGCGTCGCCGCAGCCCATCGTGATCACCACGTCGGAGGCACGCAGCACCTCGTCGGTCAGCGGCTTCGGGTACGCGGTCTCCAGCGGAACGTGCAGCTCCCGCAGTACCGCGGTGATGATCTCCGGGATCTCGCCCTTGGGCTGGGAGCCGGCCGAACGCACGCTGACCCGGCCGAAGGCGTGGTGGTCGAGCAGGGCGGCGGCCATCTGGGAGCGGCCGACGTTGTGAACGCAGAGGAACAGCACCTGCGGCACGGTCACCTGCGTCAGCCCCTCGGCCCGGCCGAGGTCGACCAGCCGCTCGCGAGCGAACCGGGCAGTCAGGGCGGGCAGGTGGACGGTAACTGTCGCGTTCTCGGCGAGCAGGTCGTAGGTCTCGCGGACGAAGAGCTCGACGGTTTCACGGCCGAAGACGCCATGGAAGCGGTCGGCCAGCTCGTCGGCGATGCGGTCCAGCTGCAGCCCGACCTCGCGTGTGGGCAGGCCGTCCGTGGCGTGCGTCATGGCTCTCCTCGAGCGAACCGGCCTGGATCGAAGTCTGCCGATGCAATTGAAGACGCTTGGATCGACTCTTGTCAATCCAGCTGAGGTACGATCGAGATCACCCAGCCGCTGAGGAGGAGCCATGGCCGCGCACAACGGTCACGTCCGGTCCAAGCCGGTCGCGGTGACCCTCCTGCTGGCCGAGCCCGCCGCCGTCGTCACCGACACCGAGGCCGAGGCGGCCGCGAAGCTGTTTAAGGCACTGTCCGACCCGGTCCGAATTCGGCTCGTTTCCCTCATCCGGCACTCACCGGGCGGCGAGGCGTGCTTCTGCGACCTCGCCGAGGACTTCAACATGCCGCAACCGTCACTGAGCCACCACCTGCGGGTTCTCGTCACCGCCGGCGTCCTCACGCGGGAGCGCCGCGGCACGTGGAGTTGGTACAGCCTCGTGCCCGAGCCGCTCGAGCAGCTCGGATACCTGCTTCGCGAAGGCGGCCCGCTCGCGGACCGGCCGGCGCCAATAACGGACACTGAGCGCAACAGCCGCTGCTGAAGTGAGGATTCGGCAGCGCGGTCGCTTGCGACGAATATTGCACTTTCGAATACATGCTCTGCCTCGCCCAGAGTCAGCGACTCGCATTTGCGACTTGAAATCGGCGAGGAGCGACGCGATATCAGCTAGCGCCACCCTCGATCGTCTTTGAGCTGGAGCCATCGGTGCCAGGCTTGTTCTGCGCCAGCAGAGTCACGGTCGGTCCAGGCCAGCCACCTGGCCAGCCTTCGACGGTTCTCGGACGCCACAGCTCCCACCAGTGCCTACGCAACTTCTTCGCGAACCCGAGGTCACGGCGCGCGGCCAGGACGAATTCTTTCTGTGCCTCACCCAGTCGAAGCATCCACTGCGCCGTGACTTCGATCTGCAGTTCTCGTTCCGCTGGTTTCTTCGACGTCGGCAGGACCGTGAACAGCTCACCCAAGATGGCTGTGATCTCCTCGGCGGCAGCGCGCGGCTCCGGGTTTCCAACCAAACGGAGCTCCGACAACGCCGCCAGGAACGACGACATCGACTTTCGCGCATCGGCCGATTGGTAGATCGCGGTCGTCGTGTGCCTCCACCGGAACGGCTCCCACTGCTGCATCGCCAAGGCGATTCCGCCAAGGCGAACGTGCCAGGTCATCAGGTCGCCGCCACCGTCGCCTGGTGGTCGCCGGGCAAGCTGTGGCGGTCGGGCAGGACCGCTTCCAGCTTTCGCCGCGCGAACCTGCGGCGGTACTCCGAGCAGGGAATCTGGCGGTCGAGGAGGTACACCGCGGCTTGGGCCAACGCCAGTGGCAGGTGCCGAGCTCGCCGGCCAGATCGGCGACCTCATCGGCCAGGTGGGCCTGACCGGCCAGCTTGCGGCCCAGGTAGGCGCGAGACTCGGCGGGGGCGACCCGGTCGCCGACTACAAGCGCCTTCGGGCTGCAGCCGCCGGCCGGTGGGCCTGCGTCACCGGACTTCCCGACCAGGAAAGGCGAACGATGGGAACAGCACCACAACGCCCGGGTCGCGCTCGACGCCCTGAGAAACCTGAGCAGGCGTCGGCCCGATGAGAACTTCGTCGCTCTCCGGACCAGGTTGCTCGATCTGGGCTACACCGAGGCCGCAGAGCCGGCGCCGTACGACGGACCGTCGTGACCATCGCCCTGAAGCGCACACTGCATCCGTCGTAGATGGTGGTTCGGACTCACGATCCCGGACATGCGGAAGGGCCCCGCACGAGGTGTGCGGGGCCCTTCCGGCATTCGAGTCAGTGAGCCTACTTCTTGGCGGCCGACGTGCGCTTGGCCGGGGCCTTGGCTGCGGCGGGCTTCTTCGCCGCCGCGGTCTTGGTGGCGGCCGGCTTGGCCGCGGCCTTGGCCCGGGTGGTGGTGGCCTTGGCGGCGGTGGCCTTGGCCGGGGCGGCCTTGGCGGCCGCGGTCTTCGGGGCGGCCTTGGTGGCGGTCGCCGCCTTGGCCGCGGTGGCCGCCTTGGTGGCGGCCGGCTTCGCCGTGGTGGCGCGCGTGCGGGTGGCCGTCGCGCGGGCGGTGGCCGGCTTCGCCGCGGCCGCACGGGGCGTGGTGGCCCGCGTGCTGGTGGCCTTCGCCGGGGCCGACGCCTTCGCCACGGACGCGCGCGTCGTCGTGGACGCCGCCGTAGCGCGCTTCACCGGCGCGGCCTTGGCCAGCTTCTTCGCGCCGGAGATGACGTCCTTGAAGGTCGTGCCGGCGCGGAAGGCGGGCACGTTGGTCTTCTTGACCTTCACGGCCTGACCGGTGCGCGGGTTGCGCGCGGTGCGAGCGGCGCGGGCGCGCTTCTCGAAGACACCGAAGCCGGTGATGTTCACCTTCTCGCCCTTGTTGACCGTCCGGATGATGATGTCCACCAGACCGTCGACAGCCTGCGCAGCCACCTTCTTGTCGTCACCCAAGCGCTCCGACAGAGCCTCGATCAGCTGGGCCTTGTTCGTCATTCCAGTCCTCCAAAGTGGAACTCGTCAGGCCCGTACTGGCCGACGTCACACAGAGTATTACCAGAACGGCCGAATCTCCAAACCTGGTGACCACGAACTTCGTTGCGCCGCACCGCAGAGAGTCGGCGAGGCGTCCATATAGGACATCGTGATGTCGATCATTTGTTCTAATCCGAGCAGGTCAAGGCTTGCCGCAGCTCCGGAATCGACACGTCCGGCTGCGCGAGAGCACGGCGGGCGAGGCTCTGGGCCATGGCCTACGCCACGGCAAGAGGAGCCCAGCTCGCCTGGAGGGCGGCCGAGCAGACGCAGTCACGTGCTCGCCTCGGCTTGCGGGTCGCCGCCGCGGGACTCCTTGTCTGCTGCCTCGGAACGCCGGCGCAGGGTGGCGCGGTACCCGGCTTCCCGAAGCCCCGCGAGGTTTCCGATCGGGCGTCCCGGGAATCCGGGGGTACGACCAAGATCGGGAAAGAGGGTCTCCCATGAGGGCATTGGTGTACCAAGGACCGTACGACGTCACCGTGAAGGACGTCGCGGACGCGCGGATCGAGGACCCCAAGGACGCGATCGTCCGGATCACCACGACCAACATCTGCGGCTCGGACCTGCACATGTACGAAGGCCGCACCGACGTCGAAGAAGGCAAGGTCCTCGGCCACGAGAACATGGGCGTCGTCGAGTCCGTCGGCGATGCCGTCGAGCGGATCAAGGTCGGCGACCGCGTCTCGCTGCCGTTCAACATCGCGTGCGGGACCTGCGGCAACTGCTTCAAGGGCCTGACCGGCTTCTGCCTGCGCGCGAACCCGGGCAGCGCGGGCGCCGCGTACGGCTACGCCAGCATGGGCCCCTACAACGGCGGCCAGGCCGAATACCTGCGCGTGCCGTGGGCGGACTTCAACGCGCTCGTGCTGCCCGAAGGCGCCGACCACGAACTCGACTACACGATGCTCTCGGACATCTTCCCGACCGGCTGGCACGGCGTCGAACTCGCCAAGATGCAGCCCGGCGAGACCATCGTCGTCTACGGTGCCGGGCCCGTCGGGCTCATGGCCGCGCACGCCGCCAAGATCAAGGGTGCGTCCCGCGTCTTCGTCGTCGACCAGCAGCCCGACCGGCTCAAGCTCGCCGAGCAGCTCGGCGCGATCCCCGTCGACCGCTCCGCCGGCGACGCCGTCGAGCAGCTCACCGACCTCACCGACGGCGGCGCGGACCGCGGCGTCGACGCGGTCGGCTACCAGGCCCACGGCGCCGACGGCATCGAGCAGCCGGAGATCGTGCTCAACGAGCTGGTCGCCGCGGTGAAGCCGACCGGTGGCATCGGCGTCGTCGGCGTCTACGTGCCGCAGGACCCGGGCGCCGAGGGTGAACTCGCCAAGCAGGGCAAGCTGGCGTTCGACTACGGCACGTTCTTCTTCAAGGGCCAGTCCATGGGTACCGGCCAGTGCAACACCAAGCAGTACAACGCGCAGCTGCGGGATCTGATCACCGAAGGCATCGCCACGCCGGGATTCCTGGTGTCGCACGAGCTCAGCCTCGACCAGGCCGCCGAAGGGTACGAGCACTTCGACAAGCGCGAGGACGGCTGGACGAAGGTCGTCCTGCACCCCTGACCGCCGAGGAACTCAAGCCGTGACCAGCCCGTCAGGGCAGGTCACGGCTTTCCTCGCTTGAATCCTACAGATCGACGGTTTCGTTGCTGCCGGGGTCAGGAGCCGACCCGGTGACCCGCGCCTTGGCCATCTCGAACAACGCCCGCGGCTTGCCGCCGGGGGTCGTCCAGTACTCCGCCGACTGCGCGTCCACCTTGAGCAGCACGACGTCCGCGTCCTCCGGACCACCCGGGAACCACGCCTCGACGAACTCGTTCCACAGCGCCTTCTTCCGGGCGACGTCGTCCACCACGGACGCGGCACCGCTGAGCGACAGCCACGAACCGGAACCGGCGTAACCGACGTTGACCCGGCTGTCGCGAGCGACCTCGGCCACCATGTCGGCGCTTCTCGCGACGAAGAACCACGCCGACCCGTCGAACTCCACCCGCTGACCGGTCATCGGCCTGCTCACCAGCTTGCCGTCGGCCTGATGGGTGGTGATCATCGCCGTACCGACCTTCTTCGCGATATCGGTGACGATCTGGTTGTCTTCGGCACTCATGTCCGCTCCGCTCTCTCGACGATGTCGCGTGGTCAGGCCGGGTGGACAGCGTCCGGCCGGTGGACGGCGGTGCGCCCGGTCTTCTCGCTCCGGACCAGGAACTGCGGGGCGTCCGTCGAACTCTCGTTGCCCGCGTCCCAGCGGACCCGATCGCCCTTCTTGAAGTCGTGAGCCATGGTTGGGTCTTCCCGTTTTCGGCCGGTTTACTCATCCCGGTGCAGGCCGATGCGACCTCGCGGCAGATCTTGCGGGACCGGCTCTGGGAGACCCTCCGCGACGGCACCCTCGACGCCGTGGGCAAAAGCGACCGAGGCCCTCGAGACGATCGAACGCGCACGGGGGCACCTCTACGCTTTCCACCAGCAGACGGGCTGGGCAGCCCTGCAGGGCCGAGGCAGGAAGCAGGTCATGTTCTGGCGACAACTCGACCCCGACCGGAGTACAGATAAGTCTTCCGGGCGCAGGCCTGGTGGCCACCGAGCACCCGGACCTCGCCGACACCGGCGGTGAAAGCGCTGTCTCCCGTGCCGGGGAGTTCACCAGTACCGCACGGAACAGATCCAGCACGGCGCCGTCTTCTCGTCGTGCTCGCACAGTGCGTTGCAGGCGGCTTTCGCACGCCTGTGGTCCGTCAGGCGTCCGCGCAGCCACTCGCGTACGGTCAGGCGCCGGAGTTCGGGCAGCTCGGGGGCATCCGCG
Source organism: Amycolatopsis sp. NBC_01307 (assembly GCF_035975215.1). Lineage (NCBI taxonomy): Bacteria > Bacillati > Actinomycetota > Actinomycetes > Pseudonocardiales > Pseudonocardiaceae > Amycolatopsis > Amycolatopsis sp. NBC_01307. The sequence goes on from NZ_CP108403.1 coordinate 5,341,126, forward strand.
TTGTGCTCCCGCTGGAACCATCCTCTAGCGGCCATGGGGACGGCACCTCGTCGTCTCGTGGTACTGGAAGCGCTTTCCCGCTGGTCACACTCCCAGCATGCGCCGCAGGTCCGGGGCGTGGCGCCGGGAAACGGGGACCAGCTCGTGGGTCCGGGAGTCCATGATCAGGAACAGCTCTCCCTTGATGCCCCGCTCCACTTCCGCCACCCGGCGCAGGTTCACCAGGAAACGGCGGTGCGCCCGGCGGAATCCGTAGGACGTCAGGGACCGCTCGACGTTGTCCAGGCCGCGGGTCGCGGCCTGGATCCGGCCCCGTTCCGTGACCAGCCAGACGATGTTCCGCTGGGCCTCGGCGTAGCGGATCTCCGACGGGGCCAGCAGGACCAGCCGGTCGTTGCGCATCCCGATGACGCACCGGGGCAGCGGTCCGACGACGTCGTCGGCGCCTCCCCCGTAGGCCTCCCCCTCCTGCACCCCGAACGCGCACAGCATGCCCACCACGTGGTTCGCGTCGACGACGGACCGCATGGTCACCGGCGTGGGCTCTTCACCGGGACGCACCGGCAGCCGGGCGTGGCCGCTCCACTCGGCGCTTCCCCGCGCCCGGTCCTTCGCCCACCGCAGCACTTCCGGCAGACCCGTGATGTCCGGGGTCCACCGCCGCGCCGGTTCGGTCACCCCCGTGACGATGCGGGCTTCGCCGGTCAGCCCGAGCATCGCGACGGCCGATGCGTTCGCGGCGAGCACGTTTCCCCCGCGATCCACCGCCAGGAACGAACCACCGGCGTGCGCGCACTTCCTGGTGAACTCGGCGACGACCTTGTCGGCTTCGTAGATGGCGCGCCGGTAGATCTCCTGTTCCACGAACGCGGCCGCCTGCGTCAACCACGGCGGCACGCGCTCGGACAGCGACGCGTTCCACCGCGAGATGTTGATCGACGCGACCGGCGCACCGGTCACCACGTCGCGGATGGAGGTGCCCGCGCACGCCCACTGGTGGAACGCTTCGCACCAGTGTTCCGGCCCCGTCACGGTCACCGGACCGGACACCTCGAGCGACGTCCCCATCCCGTTCGTGCCGGTGCACTCCTCCGACCAAGACGACCACGGCGCGAGGTTGTGCAGTTCGGCGCGCCGCTGCGCGGTGGGGTCGCCCCAGGCGCCGAGGACGCGCCCGTCCCCGTCCGTGACGGTGACGACGGCACCGTCACGCTCCACCTGCTGCCCGGCCAGCGCACCGAGGCCGCCGAGCGCGGTGAAGATCACGCCGGTGTCGCTCCGCCGGCCCTCGTCGCCCCGGGCCTCCGGCGCGACGTCCAGCGCGCGGTCCACGTCGTAGCGATCCCGGCACCGGTACCACGAGGCGAGGATCTCGGGCCGGACGCCCGTTTCGATGTTTTCGCCCCCGGCGAAGTCCTCCCACGCCCGGGCCACTTCCTTCGCCGACGAGGTGGCCATCAGGGAGCCGGCGGACCCGGGCCGGCTCGGTGCGATCACCAGTGGCGGCACTCTCCCGGTCATCGCGACCTCCTTGTCGCCGGGCGAAAGGTCTCACGACTTGTCCACGCCGTTCGGCCACTTCGCTGTAGAACTACCCGGCCGGACGGGTGGGCTGACGAAGAATTCCGGGCAGGCTCCGAGCATATGCCCGGCTGGTGGCCAACCGCCGTCCCGACCGCCGGTGGGTGAACGGCCGCCGCCCGTCATCGCCGCACCACCGTTCGTGGGACGTTCGCCCGCGGTCATCACGCGCGGCTTGCCCTCGATCCGATACCCGGTTTAGCTTGCTACGAAGGCCAATCGCCGCGCCCGGGCCCGACAGACCAAAGGCGGTCTCCCCATGGCACAGGTACGCCGGCTCGACCCGGGCTCCCGCGGCCCTGGCGGCGCGACGGTGTACCAGGCGTGGGAACGGTTCGCGCGCGGCGGGGACGACCTCAGCGGGGTGCGGCCCGAGATAGCGATCTCCTGGCACCGGTGCCGGGACCAGTACCGGGTCGACCCGGGCCTGACCGAAGCCCCGGCGGCCGTCGCGGAGGTCGGCCACGCGCCGGAGCACGACGTCGTGTTCGCCGAACTCGGCTTCCGCGCCGCCTCGCTGGCCCACGAGGTCGGCACCCTCGGCGGCATCGTGACCATCACCGACGGCACCGGCCGGGTGCTGGCCCAATGGGGTGACCAGGCCACGCAGGACGTTGCCGCGGAAGCCAACCTGGCCCGGTGGTTCTGCTGGTCCGAGGGCGCCACCGGGACGAACGGCATGGGTACCGCGCTGATGTCCTACGCCCCGGTGCTGATCCGCGGCGCCGAGCACTGGTGCCGGGCGTTCCACGACTGGACCTGCGCCGGGGTGGCGGTACGGGACGTGGTGACCCGGGAACCGGTCGCCGTGCTCAACATCTCGTGCTGGCGCGGCGATCTCCCCGGCACGGTGGGGGCCTGGCTCGGCAACGCCGCCACGATGACCCAGCGCATCCTGCGCCGGCGCGCCAAGGACGACGGCGCCGAGCTGATGGCCGCCTTCGGCCACGTCAGGTCGGGCTCGAGCGCGGCGCTCGCGGCCGTGGACGCCGCGGGCCGGGTCGTGCTCGCCGACGACACGGCGGGCGTGCTCCTCGGCATCCCGGGCTCCACACCGGCGCCCGATCCCGCGGTGCGGTGGAAACCGGAGCTGCCGGAGTTCATCCGGGCCGCCAAGTACGCCGCCGCGCAGGCGGTGCGCAATCCCGACTGGGCCGGTTCGACGCAGATCTCCACCCGGCTCGCCAGCGAACCGACGTCGATCAGCTTCCAGCCGGTCTTCCTGTCCGGGCACTTGGTCGGCAACGTCGTTTCGTTCGGTGTGGCCGAGGGGGATCCGTTGCCCCGGGCGAAGGAGGACGTGCCGCCGCACGTGCAGCCGCACCGGATGGTCGCGACCCGCGAGAACCGGATGGTCCTGCTGTGGCTGCCCGAAGTCTCCTTCGCCCAGTCGGACGGCAACGACGTCTGGCTGTCCACCGACCAGGGACTGCTGCGCTCCGCCTCGCCGGGCCTCGACCGGCTCGAAGCCGAGCTGACCGATTCCGGGTTCCTCCGGGTGCACCGCCAGTACGTGGTGAACCTCAGCCGGATCCGGGAGGTCGAGCGCCGGCACAAGGGCGAGCTGTTCCTGGTCATGGACGACGACGCCCAGACCATGGTGCCGGTTTCCCGGCGGAACGCCCCGACCGTGCGCCGGGCGCTGGAGATCTGACCGGCGCTCGTCAGCCGCGGTACCGGTGCACGTCACAAACGCAGTACATCAGGCGGCAGTCGAAGCACGCGGGCTTGTCGACGCACGTGATGCAGCGCCCGCAGCGCACCGGCTCGGTGTGCCGCGCGACGTCGTCGGGCCCGTAGCGCTCGCCGCAGTACAGGCACGGCAACCGCACACTCCCGGGTATCGACGGCTGGTCCATCACATCACCTCGGTCCCGTGGCCGGGCCGTCGCCGTGGCGACGGCCCGGCCACGTCAGCGGTGGGTTCCCGTCACAGGGCGAAGACGATCAGCGCGGCACCGTGCCCCTGACCGGACATGCCGGGGACGATGCCCTCGAGCCAGCCACCCCAGCCGACCGGCACCGCGATGTACTGCTTGCCCTCGACGCTGTAGGTGCTCGGGCTGCTGTGGTGACCGCAGCCGCACTGGAAGCTCCAGAGCTTCTCCCCCGTTTCCGCGTGCAGCGCCAGGAAATCGCCTGCGGGCGTACCGGCGAACACGACGTTCCCTGCGGTGCTGAGGGTCGACGCGGCCATCGGCATGCTGTCGAGCCGGTGGCGCCACCTCTCTTCACCGTGGGAGTCGAACGCGCTGACCGAGCCGGCCATGTCGTCGATGTCGACCTCGACGGCGGCGCCCCAGTAGGGCATGCCCTCCTTGAACTCGCGACGCCGCCGGGTGGCGGTGGCGCCCACGTCGGCCACCGGGACGTAGAACAGGTCGTGGTCCGGGTTGTACGACGCGTGCGTCCACTCCTTCGCGCCGGCGGGGCCGGGGAAGAAGTGGCAGGGCTCGCCTTCCTTGTCCGGGTACTTCCGCGCGGTCACCTTGCCGTCGCGGGTGATGACACCCCAGTCGATCCGGTCGACGAACGGCGTGACGTGCTGCAGCTCGCCGTTGGTGCGGTCGAGGACGAACATGTACCCGTTCTTGTCGAAGTGGGCCAGCAGCTTCTTGCCGTCCCGCTCGAACAGGGTCATCTCCATCGTGGAGTCGTAGTCCCACAGGTCGTGCGGGGTGAACTGGTAGTGCCACTGGATCTCACCCGTGTCGACGTCCAGCGCGACCACGCTGTCGGTGTAGAGGTTGTCCCCCTCACGGACCTCGCCGTCGAAGTCGGGAGCCGGGTTCCCGGTGCCCGCGTAGTAGAGGTTCAGCTCGGGGTCGAAGCTTCCGGTGACCCAGTGGTTCGCGCCGCCGCGCTGCCAGGCTTCGCCGTCGGCGGGCCAGGTCTCCGAGCCGGGCTCACCCGGCTTCGGCACGGTGTAGGTGCGCCAGCGCCGCTCGCCGGTCTCGAGGTCCCAGCAGTCGATGTGGCCGCGGACGCCGTACTCGCCGCCGGAGGACCCGGTGATGAGGGTGTCCTTGATGACCAGCGGGGCGATCGTGGCGCTCTCGCCGGCCCGCACGTCACCGATGGGCTTCTGCCAGATCTTCCGCCCGGTGGTGGCGTCGAGCGCGACCAGCTGGGCGTTCTGGGTCACCATGTAGACCTTGCCGCTCGCCACCGCGCAGCCGCGGTTGACGTTGGCGCAGCACAGGGTCACGTCGATCGGGATCGCGTGCTTGTAGCGCCACAGCTGTTCGCCGCTCTTCGCGTCGAGCGCCCAGAGCCAGCCGTCCCAGCCGGTGACGAACATGACGCCGTCGACGACCAGCGGGCAGGCCTCGAACGCGTAGGTCGACGTCGAGGCGATCATTCCGCTCGCCCCCGCCTGGAAGATCCAGGCGACCTTCAGGTCCTTGACGTTCCCGGCGTTGATCTCCTCGAGCAGGCTGTGCCGCTTGCCGTCGTAGTCGCCGTAGTAGGTGATCCAGTTGTGCGATTCGCTGCGCGCCTGGAGGATGCGCTCGTAGCCGAGGCCGCGCGTCACGTCCGGCGCGCGGTGCGGCAGGTTGGACAGCTTGCCGTGGTCGATCGCCTTGCCGGCGTCGAGGTATTCGATCGTCATGGTGGTTCCTGCCTTTCTACGGCCGCGGCTGGGCGGGTCGGTCGAGCTTGGCCTCCGGCGGCACTTCGCCGGTCACGACGATGGCGGCGGTCAGGCCCCGGCCCTCGTCGTTGCCGGCCGGCGAGCCGTACCAGTAGCAGCCGGGACCGTCCAGTTCGAGGGTCGCGCTGCCCTTCGAATGGTTCAGCAGGCCGATGAACTGCTTGTCCCCGTTGCTGGGCAGCAAGCAGGCGTGGGTGTTCTTGTCGTCGTTGATGATCGTCAGCTCGAGGACGCCGGAGTGCGGCATGATCAGCACCCCGGGTTCCCACGCCATCGCGTCCTCACGGATCCGGATGGTCGCTTCCATCGTCCCGTCGGCACGCTCGGTCGCCTTGGCGATCGTGCCGGACCCGAGCACGGCACCGATGGTCGCCTTGTTCTGTCCGCGGAGTTCGACCAGGAGGTCTTCTCGTTCCTGGGCAGTCGTCATCGGACCTCACCTCCTACAGGTGCTTCGGACTTCTGTTGTCCTGCAACGCGTTCGGACTCTACCTCCGGGCCCGTCCGCACGATATCCGTTGCCACAGAACAGCCCGGCCCCACCGTTCGCCCGGCGAGAGGTACCGTTCACCGCAGGTCGAACCGGTCGAGTTCCATGACCTTCACCCACGCCGCGGCGAAGTCCCGGACGAACTTCCCGCCCGCGTCGTCGCTCGCGTACACCTCCGAAAGCGCTCTCAGCTCGGAGTGCGCACCGAAGAGGAGGTCGACCCGGCTCGCGGTCCACTTCACCTCGCCGGTGTCCCGGTCGCGGCCCTCGTAGATCGCGCTCCAGTCGGCCCCGTCCCGTTTCGGCGCCCACACCGTCGCCATGTCCAGCAGGTTGACGAAGAAGTCGTTCGTCAACGACCCCGGCGCCGAAGTCAGCACCCCCACCGGAGAACGCCGGTGGGTGACGCCGAGCACCCGCAGCCCGCCGAGCAGCACGGTCATCTCGGGAGCGCTCAAGGTCAGCAGGTTCGCCCGGTCGACCAGCAGGTGCTCCGGCGGCAACCGGAAGCCGTCGCGCAGGTGGTTCCGGAAGCCGTCCGCCCAGGGTTGCAACGCGCCGAACGACTCGACGTCGGTCCACTCCTGGGTCGCGTCGGTGCGCCCTGAGCGGAACGGGACGTCGACCTCGTGGCCAGCGGCGTGCTCCACCGCGGCGCACCCGCCGAGCACGATCAGGTCGGCCATCGAGATCCGCTTGTCCCCCGGCTGGGCGGCGTTGAACCGCTCCTGGATCGCCTCCAGCGCGGGCAGGACGACGTTCAGCTGCCCGGGTTCGTTGACCGGCCAGCCGCGCTGCGGTTCGAGCCGGATCCGCGCGCCGTTCGCGCCGCCGCGCTTGTCGCTGTCGCGGTACGTCGAAGCCGACGCCCACGCCGTCGCCACGAGCTGGGTGGTGGTGAGGCCGGAGCCGAGGATCTCGCGTTTGAGAGCGGCGACGTCGCCGGCGTCCACGAGTTCGTGGTCCACCGACGGCACCGGGTCCTGCCAGATCAGCGGTTCGGCCGGGACGAGCGCCCCCAGGTACCGCCGGCGCGGGCCCATGTCGAGGTGGGTCAGCTTGAACCAGGCCCGCGCGAACGCGTCCTCGAACTGGTCCGGGTGCTCCAGGAACCGCCGCGAAATCGCCGCGTAGACCGGGTCCTCCTGCAACGAGAGGTCCGTGGTGAGCATGACCGGGTGGTGTTTCACGTCCGGGTCGAAGGGGTCCGGCACGGTGCCCTCGCCCTGGCCGTCGGCCGGGATCCACTGCCACAGGCCCGCCGGGCTGAGCTCGACGTCCCACTTGTACGCGAAGAGCGTCTCGAAGAACGTGTGGTCCCACCGGGCGGGTGTGCGCGTCCACATCCCCTCCAGCCCGCTGGTGACCGTGTCCGCCGCGATGCCGCTGCCGTGCCGGCCGGTCCAGCCCAGGCCCTGCGCGGTGAGCGGCGCGGCCTCGGGTTCGGGCCCGCAGACCGCGTTCGGCTCCGCCGGGCCGTGGGTCTTGCCGAAGGTGTGCCCGCCCGCGATGAGCGCCACCGTTTCCTCGTCGCCCAGCCCCATCCGCTGGAAGGTCTCCCGGATGTCGCGGGCGGCGAGCCGCGGGTCCGGGTTGGTGGCCGGGCCCTGCGGATCGACGTAGATCAGCCCCATCTCGGTGGCGGCCAGGGGCTCGTCGAGCTCGCGCAGGCCGCTGTAGCGCTCTTCGGCCAGCCACTTGCGTTCCGGACCCCAGTACGTCTCGTCGGGCTCCCACACCTCGGTGCGGCCACCGCCGAACCCAAAAGTCTTGAAGCCCATGGACTCCAGTGCCCGGTTGCCGGCGAAGACCATCAGGTCCGCCCAGGAGATCCGGCGGCCGTACTTCTTCTTGACCGGCCACAGCAACCGGCGCGCCTTGTCGAGGTTCCGGTTGTCCGGCCAGCTGTTCAGCGGGGCGAAGCGTTGCATCCCGGCGGCTGCACCACCTCGGCCGTCGCTGACGCGGTAGGTGCCCGCGGCGTGCCAGGCCATGCGCAGCACGAGGGGGCCGTAGTGCCCGAATTCGGCGGGCCACCAGTCCTGGGACGTCGTCAGCATGTCGTCGACGTCCCGCGCCAGTTCGCCGAGGTCCACGGTCGCGAATTCCGCGGCGTAGCCGAAGTCCGCGGGCGGGCGCCGGCGCAGGGCCGTCAGGTCGACCCGGTGCGGCCACCAGTCGTTGGCGTCGCCGCTCGCCACCGGCGGGTTCCGCCGCCGGGCCGCCCGGGTCGTGCCCAGGACCTCGTCGTAGGTGCGGTAGACGTGGGTGTCGGGGTTCTCGGGCATCCGGTGTCACCCACGGTTCAGCCGAAGGCCAGTGGCAGCAGGATCGCCGCGCCGAGCAGCGCGATCCCGCTGAACAGGTCGGACCGGACCCGGACGACCTTGGCGGCCAGCCGCCCCACGTACAGGCCGGCGAACGACATGATCACGGTCATGCCGCCGAAGGCCAGCATCGGGACCACGAGCGAGAACCCGGCGATGCCCAGGCTGGTGCCGGCGATGAAGTTGTCGATGCTCAGCGAAAGCGGCATCCCGAAGAGCGTCACCCAGGGGTGGTCCATGTCTTCCGGCTCCGGGTGCCGGATCGCCCCGACGATGAAGTACACCCCGTACAACCCCAGCGCGGCCGCCCCGATGTACTCCGCCCAGTCACCGAGGAAGTCGCCCAGGAAGTGGCCGAGGAATCCGCCCAGCAGCGGCCCCACCGCGTCCCACACGCCGAAGACGAGGGCCACCTGCAGAGCGCGCCGCCAGCCGAACGGGATGGTGCCGATGGCGATCGACGAGCGGAAGTTGTCGAGGCTGAGACCGAAGGCGAGGGCGATCAGCGGAAGGAATTCAAGCGTCACTCGAACCACCTCGTGAGAGTGATCAGGGTGGCGCAAGGCCCCGGGAGCCGGGGCCTCACGCCGACGCGGGGACTCTGCTGTCAGCCCCGGTAGAAGTAGCCGGTGACCTCAGCGCACACCTCGACGATCGTGTACTCCGGAGTTTCCCACTGCATGTTTTCCTCCTCTTTCGCGGACATCGAAGAGCATCTGGGATCCGGTGGAGGCGCTACAACCGATCTTGGACCAGCGGTCGGCAACCGGTGCCGAACGGCGCTCCGCGGCCCACGAATGGGACTACCGCTCGCGCGCCGGAACCGTCGGCCTGCGGTGGACGAGCCGCCCGCCGGGATCTTCCTGGTTGGCCCGGTCCAGGGCGTCCGCCACCAGGTGGTGGTCCGGCGAGTGCTTGCACACCGGGTCGGTGCGGCCCGCGTCGCCGGTCAACGCGAAGGCCTGGCACCGGCAGCCGCCGAAGTCCAGCTCCTTGCGCGGGCAGCTCCGGCACGGGTCGGGCATCCAGTCCGTGCCCCGGAACGCCTCGAACGCGGCCGACTTCGTCCAGATCCACGCGAGGTCGTGGTCGCGCACCGAAGCGAACTCCATCGTCGTGATCCCGGCGGCCACCGGGCAGGGGTAGACGACGCCGTCCGGGGCGACGGTCAGCGCCGTGCGCGCCCAGCCGCCCATGCACGGCTTGGGGTAGGTCTCGTAGTAGTCCGGGAGGATCCAGAGCAGTTCCAGCCGCTCCGCCAGCTCGGCCTTCCGGCGGGCGTAGACGCCGACCGCCTCGTCCAGCTGGGCCTTGCTCGGCATCAGCGGTTCGCGGTTGCGCAGCGCCCAGCCGTAGTACTGGGCGTTGGCGAGCTCCAGCCGTTCGGCGCCCCACTTCACGCAGACGTCGATGATCGCGTCCAGCCGGTCCAGGTTCAGCCGGTGCAGGACGACGTTCATGTTCAGCGGCAGCCCGGCGTCGCGGATGACGCGCGCGGCCGCCTCCTTCTTGTCGAAGCGCTTGCTCGCCGCGATCAGGTCCGTCGCCTCGGCGGCGTCACCCTGGATGCTCAGCTGGGCGCTGTTGAGCCCCGCCGCGACGAGCGATTCCGCCCGGCGCTCGGTGAGCCCGAGGCCGCTGGTGATCAGGTTCGTGTACAGGCCGAGGCGGCGGCACTCGGCGACCAGCGTCTCCAGATCGCCGCGGACGAGGGGTTCCCCGCCCGAAAAGTGGACCTGCAGGACGCCGAGCCCGGCCGCTTCGCCGAGCACCCGCAGCCAGTGCTCGGTGCCGAGCTCGTCCTGCCGATCGAGCAGCGCCAGCGGGTTCGAGCAGTAGACGCAGTGCAGCGGGCACCGGTGGGTGACCTCGGCCAGCAGGCCGTAGGGCGGCGGCGCGGTCACTTGACCACCACCCAGCCCCGGCCGCTGGCGTCTTGGAGGAACGCCATGACGTCGCTGGTGAGATCGGTCGCCTCGAAGTCGTGCTCGAGCCGCTCGACCAGCTGCCGCACGGTCCGGCTGCCGTCGCAGAGTCCCAGGATCGCCGCGCCGGACTTGTTCAGGAGCACGACCCGTTCCGGCAGCAGGAGCAGCTCCACGTCCCGGACGCTGTCGTGCTTGAGCACCGCCTTGGTGGCCAGCCGGGGCGTGGCCGTCAGGTCGCCGGTGTCCATCACGACCTCTTGCCGTACGCGAGCTGCACGGCGTCGAGCAGGCTCCAGAGGACGTCGCACTTGAACTCCAGCGCCCGCGCGCAGGCGTCCTGCTGCTCCCGGGACATCGCGTGGTTGAGCACCAGTTCGAGCAGGTGCGCGATGTCCTTCGGCTGCTGGGTGAGCCGGGCCCGGAAGTAGTCCAGGCCTTCCGGCGCGATCCACGGGTAGTGGTGTTCGACGTCGGTGATCCGGCGGCTGAGCAGATCCGGCGCGAACAGCTCGGTCAGCGCCGACGCCACGGACTCCAGCCACGGCCGCCGGCGGCAGAAGTCCACGTAGGCGTCCACGGCGAAGCGCACGCCGGGCAGCACCGTGTCGTCGTCGAACAGCTGCTCGCGGGTCAACCCGACGGCTTCGCCCAGGCGGACCCACTTCTCGAGGCCGCCCTCGTCCCCCGTGCGCCCGTCGTGGTCGATGATGCGCTGGATCCACCGCCGCCGGTCGTCCCGGTCGGGGAGCTTGGTCAGGATGAACGCGTCCTTCACCGGCAGGTTCACCTGGTAGTAGAAGCGATTCCGCACCCACCCCCGGAACTCCTCTTCGGTCAGCGAGCCCGCGTGCATCCGTTCGTTGAACGGGTGCAGGTGGTGGTACCGCTTCTCCCCGATCGACCGCAGCCGCGCTTCGAACTCCTCCGTCGCTTCCGAGGACCAGGCGTTCACACTTCCACCTCCAGGCCGGCTCGACCGACCTCGATGCCCAGGTCCGTCAGCCGGCGTCGCTCCGGGGACTCTTCGTCGAGGATCGGGTTCGTGTTGTTGATGTGGGTGTAGATCTTCCGCTTCGCCGGCAGCGCGGCCAGCGCGCGGGCGGAGCCGTCGGCGCCACCGACGGGCAGGTGTCCCATCGAGCGCCCGGTCCGTTTTCCCGCGCTCTGGCCGGACATTTCGTCGTCCGTCCAGAACGTGCCGTCCAGGAAGACGCAGTCGGCCGACGCCACCTGCTCGGCGAACGCCGCGTCCCACCGGGGCAGCGTCGGCGCGTACACCACGGTTCCGCCCGTCACCCGGTCTTCCAGGCGGAAGCCCACCTCCCACTCGGCCGAGGCGCACGGACGCCCGACGTAGCGAGGTGGCTTGGACCCGGTCGGGAAGGCCGTCACGCGCAACCGGTCGTCCAGGTCCAGGGGCAGGCCGGTGTCGAGCCGGGACCAGGAGAGGTCCGCGTAATCGCTGAGCAGGTCCCGGACCGGGAAGGACGTGGTCAGCGCTTCGAGCACGGGCGAAGTCCCGTACACCGTCAGTGCCGACCCCTCCCGCAGCACCAGCAGGCCGATCGTGTGATCGAACTCCGCGTCCGTCAGGAGCACCCCGGCCACCGGCGTTTCGCGGACTTCCGGGCCCGGGTGCAGCGCGGGATCCGCCGCGATCTGGTGGTGGACGTCCGGGGTCGCGTTCAGCAGGAACCACCGCTCACCGGTTCCGGAGACGGCGATCCCGGCGTGGGTCGTCGCGGCTTCGGGCTTGGCACGGGCCTTCCGGCAGCCGGCGCACGCGCAGTTCCACTGCGGATATCCGCCGCCCGCCGCGACTCCGAGACAGTGAACGAACATGTCCCTCCCGAGCTCGGCTTTCCCCGCAACCTTCTTCGCCCCGCGCCGGACCTGGCAACCGATCGCGAACGACCGGTACCGGATCACGGACGAACGGCGACCGTCCCCGCACGAGCGGAACGTTCAGTTCGCCGGGGTGCGGATTCCGGCCAGGCGGGCCGCCGCGGCGAAGCCGTCGTCGGTGCCGGGCCAGTGGGCGCGCACGGCGTCGAGCCCCGCGCGGCGGACGACGCCGCGGAGGACGGCCGTGACGATGATGGCGTCGTCGGCGTGGCCGAGCACCGGGATGAAGTCGGGGATCAGGTCGATCGGCATGGCGAGGTAGACCAGCAGGAGGCCGAGCCGGATCCGGACGCCGCGGGGCAGGGCGGGGTCCGCGGCCAGGCGCCGGATGAGCCGCAGTACGTCGGGCAGCAGCCGCAGGGCCTCGCGCAGGAGACCGCCCCGCGGCCGGACGACGACGAGCGCGACGATCAGCGCGAGCCAGGCCAGCACGAGCGCGACGGCGGCGCCGATCAGCAGGTCCCACCAGAACGAGCCGGTCACTGCCGGCCGACGGCGCGGAGCCGGGGTGCCGGGCGGCCACGAGGTTCGACGCCCATTCCGCGCACGTTACGCCCGTAGCATCCGGCTGGTCCAGGCGTGACACAAGCGCCGAGGCATCCGTCACGGTCCTGTGTGGACGAACGACCTCGGGTACCGATTCGCGTCGGGCTGCTCAGCTCGTGCCCGTGAGGTGTGCGTAGGCGACGATGTTGTCCAGGTAGCTGCGCGCCGCCCGGTCGAATTCGCCGCCGCAGGTGACCAGGCGTAGACCCGCGTACTCGACCGCTCCGTAGACGTCCTCGGCCGGGAATCGGCTCTTCGGGTACTGCCTCAGGGCGTCGACCGTGAACGTTGCCGTTTTGCCGTCGCTGCGGCGGACGTTGATCTGGGCCCCCGGCGTGAGCTTGGACAGCCGGTAGAACACGGCCGGGCCGCGATAGGAGTCGATGTGGCCCAGGATGACCGAGGCGCCCGCCTCGCCCGGGGTCGGGCCGTAGTCGTACCAGCCGGCCCTGCTGAAGTCCTTGGGTGACTCGACGGTCCGGTCGGGGTTGAGGCCCAGCGACAGCAGCGAACTGTCCACACCGATGCTGGGCACCTGGATCGAGACCGGTGTCGACCGGGGCAACGGCACCGTCGGGCGGGGGGCCGGGCGGCCGGTGGTGGGCGGCGGGGTCGTCGTGGTCGTCGTGGTCGGCGCGGGGACGCTGCCGGCCGCGGCCACGGGGGCCTGGCCGGGCTTGTGGGTGACGCCGGCCCAGACCAGGCCGCCGCCGGTCAGGGCCAGCACCACCGCCAGCGCCGGCAGGAGCACGCGGCGGCGCCGGCGGGCGTCGGCTTGACGCCCGCCGGGCTCGGGAACCGGGTCAGCCACGGGTTTCTTCGTCGTCGCCTGGACGGCGATGGCGGCTCACAGCGACCGCCGCCGCGCCGGCGACCAGGACCGCTCCGGTGGCCGTGAGGGCGACGCCGGTCTGGTCGTCGCTCGCCCCGCCCGCCCCCATCGCCGGCGCGCCCTTCGGCACGGTCGGCGTGGCGACCAGGAACGGCGCGACGGCGGCAAGCACGGTGGCCTTGTCCTTCGGCGTCTCGGTGTTGCCCATGAAGACCCCGCCCTTCGCGGGCAGGCCGAGCAGGTTCCCGACGATCGCCGCGTGCCGGGCTTCGACACCGAAGATGCCCGCCGCGGCCTGCAGGATGGTCTTGTCCTTGACGAAGCCCGCCGCACCGAGGTACGCGCCGACGCCGACGTTCTCGAAGGTGTGGCTGGCCGTCAGAAAGCTCATGCGGTTGTCGAACGCGGCCCCGAAGTTCACCATCGGCGCTTCGACCGGGGTCCCGCCCAGCTTCTTGATCGTCGCGGTCAGGGTCGTGACGTGCGACTCCTCGTCGGACTGGATCTGCTTGAGGTAGTCGGCTTCCGCCCCGGAAAGGGCGACGGCCTTGTTGCCCTGGACGTAGAACGCCGATTCCAGGTACTCCAGCGTCAGCGCGTAGTTGAGGACGTCGAGGTCGCTGCCGAAGTCGCCGGCCTGGGCCAGCGCCCAGCGGTTGCCGAGCGCGCCGAGTGCCAGCTGGGGCGAGACGTCGGTGGCCTGCCCGTGGATGAGATCACGCCTGTTCATGAGTGCTTTCCTTACGAGGTCGGGAAGTCAGGAGAGGAACGGCTTGACGATGGCGAGGACTTCGTCCTTCGTCCGCTGCTTCTCGATGGGCGCGGGGAACGGCGCGCCGCCCATGAGCGAGGCCAGCACGGCCGCGTGCCGCGACTCCACACCGGCGATGGACGCGGCCGCGCCCAGCACGTCACCGCTCTTGATCAGCCCGACCTGACCGTGGTACGCCGTCACGCCGACTTCTTCGAAGGTGGACGCGGCTTTCAGGAAACCCGCCTTGTCCTTGAACGTCTCGTCCGGGTACTTGATCGCCGGCTTGGCGACCGGGGTGCCGCCGAGCTGCTTGATCAGCGCCGTGACCGCCGTGACGTGCGCGCTCTCGTGGTCGGCGATCTCGGTGATCAGCTCGAGCTCACGGCCGCTGACGAGTTTCTTCGCCAGCCCCGTGGTGTAGAAGTCCGACTCCAGGTACTCGAGTGTCAACGCGTAGTTGAGGATCTCGAGATCGCCCGCGTCGCCGGCGGCCGGCGCGGCGATCGCCGCGGTCACCACCGACCCCAGGCCGCCCGCGACCAGGGTCGCGCCGACTCCGACCAGACCCGCCATCCGGAGGAAGGCCCGGCGGTCGGTCTCGGTGGCGATACCCAGCACCGGCTTACCGCCGAAAACCCTGTCGTTCCTGAAAGATCGCATTCGACACCACGCTCTCTGCGCGCTGCGTCCGGCTCGAAGCCGAGCAGGCTCGTTGGTGAGATCCGGCCGGAGCAAGGAAGAAAGTCAGCGAAACCGGCGATCACCCGAGGGCGGCGGCAACCTCACCGGTTGCCGCGCACCCCGGGTCGGACCGCCTCGGCCGGATCTCGGATCGGTGTCCACCGACCACCATGGTTCGGAGGCCCACCCGATCGGGTTCACCCGGCAAGGCGACCCGGCCGGCCGCCCGAGCGCGCGGAATCTCCGGGCTCATCCCCCACCACCTGCGGCGAAACGCGGATCAGGGTGAGAAATCCCCTGACCCGATCCCCGCGAGGATCACTCTGATGGCCCAGTAGCCGCAGCACCGGTCCGTCCACGCGTCGCGCGGCGCCGGCCCGGACCAAGCTCGACGCGCCAATGCCTCGAACGCTTCATGGACAGGCAGCCCGGCCCCCGCTGCTCGAAACGAGTTCACGTTCTGTCGTTCAGACTGCCGAGACAGGAATCGCGGCCATGGAAGAACTGCTCGAGCGGGTGGCGTGCGGAGACCGTTCCGCCTTCGACCGGTTGTACCGGGAATTCTTCGGTCTGGTCTTCCACATCGTGTACAGCGTGGTGCAGGACCACGCGCAGTCCGAAGAGGTCACCCAGGAGACGTTCCTCGAACTCTGGGCGACGGCGGCCCGCTTCGACGTCGCGCAGGGCACCGGCGCCCGCTGGGTCACGATGATCGCGCGGCGGCGGGCCGTCGACCGGGTGCGCGCGGCACAAGCGGCGCGCGAACGCGACAACCTGGTCGCCCGCCAGGCGTTGATCCCGACCGAGCCCGATCCCAGCGAGCAGGCTCTCACCGGAGCCGAGGTCCGCCGGCTCCGGGACGCGCTGGCGAAACTGCCGAAGGAACAGCAGATCCTGCTCACGCGGGCCTACATCGACGGGATGTCCTACCGGGAAATCGCCGCGGCACTGGGGATTCCGGTCAACACCGTGAAGTCGCGCGTCCGGCTGGCCGCGGCCAAGCTCCGGGAGCTGATCCCGCGCTGAGGGCCGTCAGCCCAGGACGCCCGCGACGTTCGCGCGGTCGGCACCCAGGGTGACGTACACCCCCGCCCACGCCCGGTCGGCGTCGGACGGCGCCGCGCGGTCGCAGTACGGCTTCCGCCCGTTGGCGGTGTAATACCGAAGCAGGGGCAGGGTTTCGTCGGTCCGGACCTGCGCCGGATCGCGGTAGCGGGCGCCCGGACCGGCCGGCTGGTGCTTCATGCAGCCGACCGGCTGGTTGCCCTCGTTGTCGAACACCGGCCCCGGATCGGGCCGGGCGGCCGAGCACCCGGCGAGCAGGAGAAAGCAGGCCAGTGCGGCGATCGCGCGCATCGTCATCCGTTTCCCGTCGCGGCGCGGACGGCCAGGCCGAGCCCGACCACCAGCACCAGTGTCGCGGTGAGCACCGGCATCCAGCCGGACAACCGGGCGGCCCGGGCCCGCAGCCGGTCCATGCGGCGCATCGTCTCCAGGCGGTCGCGCAGCCGGACCAGGATCAGGCCGACGGCGGTCAGGGTGGCCGCCATGCCGAACCCGTAACCGAAGACCAGCAGGACGCCGAACCACGTCCGGCCGAGCGCGACCGCGCCCAGCAGGACGACGAGCGCCGACGGGCTCGGGACCAGTCCCCCGGCGACCCCCATCCCGATCAGTCCCCCACGCCCGAAGCCTTGCCCATGACCGTGGCCATGTCCGTGCCCATGCCCGTGGCCGTGCCCATGCCCGTGGCCGTGACCGTGCGTTCCCGCTCCGGCGACGGCACCGACCAGGACCGGTTCCTCCTGCACCTGCTTCGCGCGGTTGCGCAGCGCCGACACCAGCAGCCAAGCGCCGATGCCCGTCACCAGCAGCCCGCTCGCCACCCCGAGCCAGCTCAGCACGCTCTCCCCCGCGAGCGCGCTCGACCCGCTGATGACCAGCCCCAGCAGCAGCACCCCGGCGGTGTGGGTCACCGTCACCGTCGCGCCGACGACCAGCGCGTCCCGCGTCGACCCGCGCTTCCCGGCCAGGTAAGCGGCGATCAGCGTCTTGCCGTGCCCGGGCAGGGCGGCGTGCGACGCGCCGAGGAGCAGCGACAGCAGCACGGCGAGCGCGCCCACCGCCGGGGTCAGGTCGTCGGTGCCGACCAGGTCGGTGAACGTCCGGGTGACCGTGCCGACCACCGCGTCCAGCGGCCCGAGGTGCGGGGCGACGTCGGCGGCGGCACCCCCGCCGGCCCCGGGTTCGACGCGCAGGGTGGCCTCGCGGACGTCGAGCGGGTCGGCCAGCAGGTCGTCGGGGTAGGCGCGCAATTCGTTGCTGACGCTGGACGTCGGCAGCCCGTCGGCCGGGAGGCGGACGCCGTCGCCGACGGCTGTCATCTCGCGCCAGCCGATCCGGTCGGTGCGGAAGCCGTCGCGGATCGTCAGCGTCGCGGCCCGGTCCAGCCGAGCGGGCGCGGACATCGCGCAGGTGAGCCTGCTCGTCGCGAGCCCCGCCTGGCCCGGCGGGAACTCCAGGGTGCTGGAGTTCAGTGTCAGCGGCACGAGCCGGCCGTCGACCGTGACGGGTGTGGCCGACAGCAGGGCCGCGCAGTCGACGGCGGCCCGGGCAGCGGACTCCGCGGCGCTGACCACGCCGTCGTGGTCGGTGTCCACGGCCGGCTTGTCCTGGACCGTCGGGATCTCCGCACTGTCCACAACGGACAGCAGGTCGAGCGTGCCCGGGTGCAGCGTCAGCCCGTCGTAGTGGTTGACCGTGAAGTTCCCGAGCGGGTGCGCGGCCGCGGCCGGCGCGGTGAGGAGCGCGAGCGCCAGCAGCCCGAACAGGACGGTCACGAGCCGTTTCACCGCGCCGCCTTGAGCCGGTCGAGCGTCCGGCGCGCGTCCGGGGCGCCGAGCGGGGAGAAGTACGGGTTGGTGCCGAGCGCGTCCGACAGCGCGGCGACGGCGTCGGCGTTGCGGCCCAGCGCCGTGAGCGTCATGCCCCGGTGGTACGCGAACGTCGCGGTGCGCCCGCCGAGCGAGGCGGCGCGGTCGAAGTAGGTCAACGCCTCGGTGTCGCGGCCGTTGAGGTGCAGGGCCCAGCCGAGGGCGTCGGCGACGAGCACGTTCTGCCGGCGTCCCCATTCGGCCTGCGCGTGCGCCAGCGCGCCGGCGTTGTCGCCGCGGCTCGCGGCGACGGCGGACGCGGTCAGGTCGTCGGTGACCCCGGCCGCGGCGAAGAGCCGCTGCTGGCTGTCGAGCACCGCGAACTGCTGCTCGGCCTCGGGCCCGCGGCCGGCCGCGACGAGCAGGTCGGTGTACTCCTGCAGGTACTGCGGCAGCGGCACCCGGGCGACGATGTCGCGGTAGCCCGCAAGGGCGTCGTCGACCCGGCCGCGCGCGGCGGCGACCTTGGCCTGGCCCTCCAGCAGCGAGACGTTCCGCGCGTCGACGGCCAGCCCCTGGTCGTACTCGGCCGCGGCGGCGTCGAGATCGCCGGAGTTGAAGGCGAGTTCGCCGAGGTAGTAGCGGCAGAAGGCGACGTCGCTGGGGCTGGTGGCGTCGGCGACCGCGCGTTGCAGGGCCGCCCGCGCGTCGTCGACCCGGCCGTGCAGCTCGAGGTCGTAGGAGGCGCGGGTGAAGGAGGACACGCCGGGCTTGTGGTCGAGCATCCGCTGGATCGCGTCGGTGGCCGCGCCGGCGTCGCCGAGCTGGGTCAGCGCGTCGGCGAGCACGCCGTAGGACTCGGCGGTGTCGGGCAACGCGGCTTCCGCGCGTTCACCCCAGGTCTTGCCGGCGGCGAAGTCGTGGCGGGCGTTGGCGAGCGCGCCCATCCCGATCAGCGCCGGGCCGTTGCCGTCGGGCTGCTGCCGCAGGGACTTCTCCAGCGCGCCCTGGGCTTTCGGGTAGTAGGCGGGGTCGGCGGTGATCCGGGCCTGCTCGACGTAGGCGCTGCCCAGCTGGGCCCAGGTGAGCGGGTCCTGCGGCGTCCGGCGCAGCTTGTCCTGCGCGACGCCGATGCTGTGGGCGAGCGTGTCCTGCGCGACGGGAACCGGCGCCGGCCCCGCGGCGGGCGTGGACTGACCGGCCGACACGCTGGCGACGAGCACCACCGCACCGGCGGCCAGCACGACGACGGCGAGGATCCGGCGTGACCGGGTGGAGCGTTCGGACATTCGGGGACCTCACGGCCGGACGCCGGTGGCGGGTGCCGAGCACCCGCCACCGGCGTCGGTGGACTTATTCGACCGCGGTACCGGGACGGCGGCGCAGCAACCACACGCCGGACCCCAGCAGCACCGCGGCGGCCAGGCCGCCGAGCGCGGGCTTGACCGGGAACGGGGTGCCGGCAGCGGGACCGGCGGCTCCTCCGGACGTGGCACCTCCACCGACGGCCCCGCCTCCGCCGCCACCGCCCGCGTTCACCGCGGAGTTGTGCGGCAGCGCGACGTACGGGAAGGCGCTCCCGAACGGCACGTCGTTGGCGTTCACCTTGTCCCCGGTCGCCAGTGCCGGGACGATGACGCCGGTCTGCGCGGCCCCTTCGAGCGCCTGGACCTCGATGTCGACGACGTCGTCGGTGAGCCGGCGGCCGTTCGGGAAGCCCTGCAGGTCACCGGCGAGGACGCCGAGCCGGTTCGGGTTCGCCGCGACCGGCACCGCGGTGTTGAGCCGCAGCATCTCCGACGGCGTGAACTTCTTGGCGTTGACGTCGGCGTTGTTCAGCTGCGAGTTGAGGTCCGCCTTGATCGGGCCACCGGCCTTGGTGGTGACGCCGGTCAGGAAGATCTCGGCCAGGTCGTTGCGCGGGGTCGCGGGGGCCGGGAGCCCGTAGATGGCCTGGATCAGCTTGGGCACCTCGGGCGAGGTCACGCGGTCGACCAGCTCCGGGACGTTGTGGTCCTGGTCCGGGGTCAGCGCGTTGAACTTGTCCTTGAGCCCGGCGGGCACGACGACCTCGTTGACCAGCGGGTTGCCCAGGCGCGAGACCTGGACGTACGGGCCGGCCTGGGTGTTCTTGCCCGGCGTCTTGATGCTCAGCGACTGCCGTTCGGTGTCGCTCCACACGCCGATCACCGGGTTGCGGGCCGCGTTGCCGTTCAACGCGAGCGCCGACTTCGGCACCTGCAGCGCGATGGTGTTGACGTTGTAACCGCGCAGGGTGTCCTGGCCGACCTCGGACAGGTTGCCGCCGTACAGCAGGTCGAAGACGCGCAGGTCGAGGAAGAAGGCGTCGTCGGCCTGGCCGGCGAAGCTCTTGCCGCCGCCGGGCAGGTTCGTCACGGCCTGATCGCGCAATGCGCCGTAGTTCGGCATCGACGCCGCACCGGTGTTCGACGGCGCGGTCTTGCCGGCGTGCACGACGTTCTTCGAGCGGCCGTACTTGTCGATCACGTCCAGGTCGTAGCTCTGGCGGAACAACAGGTTCGGGTCGTCGAGCGAGGTGACCGGGCCGTTGTCGTAGAGGAACGTCGACTTCCCGCGGCGGTCGTCGGTCTTGAACGTCCACCGGTAGGTCAGGTCCGGCTTGGCGTCGCCGTCGCTGTCGATGTTGATGTCGTAGTGGGCGTCGGTGGCCCACGGGTAGAAGTTCGGGCCGCCGTTGGGTTCCTCGAACGGGTACCAGTTGGCGACCAGCGTGACCGTGTCCGGCTTGTCCGGGCTGACGAAGGCGTAGACGTCGGTGTTGTCGACCGGCGGGTCCCCGGCGATGAGCGGCGCCTCGCGGTGGCTCGACGCGGCGGCGAGATCGGTGCCCAGGCCGATCAGCGCGCTCGTGAGCACCACACTCCCCACCGCGAGCAGGGAGAGGCCCACACGCCGGGTCCGGCGGGACGGGAGCAGTACTGGCATGCAGCAGACCTTTCACCGACGGCACCGTCGCCGGTGCCGTTCCGGGTCGTTCCCGCCCGATGCGGAAACAGCCTCCGGGCCCGTTTTTCCGGGCAAGCACGATCCCATTCGGAGCCGTGTGTGGTCCGGTTCACTCCCGAACAGGTGAACATTCCGGCCGTTGCTTTCGACCTGTTCATCTGTCTAGTGTCACCGATATTCCCTGCTCCACCGTGTCCCCCGAAGTCCCCCGAACTCGAGGCGGCGATGAGCGCGATCCCGAAGAACACCACCATCCGGCGCGCCCTGTCCCGCCGCGACCGCGCATCGATCGCGGGTATGGCCGCGGTCATCCTGGCACTCAACCTCGTCGGCTGGGGCGTGCTCGGCCTGGTCGTCGCACCCCGCCACTACGCACTCGGGACGTCCGGGGTGTTCGGCCTGGGACTGGGGGTCACGGCCTTCACGCTCGGCATGCGGCACGCGTTCGACGCCGACCACATCGCCGCGATCGACAACACCACCCGCAAACTGATCGCCGACGGAAAACGGCCGTTGTCGGTCGGTTTCTGGTTTTCCCTCGGCCATTCGACGGTCGTTTTCCTGCTGTGCCTGCTGCTTTCACTCGGGGTTCGCGCGCTCGCCGGCCAGGTGGGCGACGACGGATCCGCCCTGCACCGGACGACCGGGCTGATCGGCACGTCGGTCTCCGGGGTGTTCCTGTACGTGATCGCGATCCTGAACCTCGTGGTGCTGGGCGGGATCCTCCGCGTCTTCCGGAGCATGCGACGCGGCGACTTCGACGAGGCGGAACTGGAGCAACAGCTGGACAAGCGGGGTTTCCTGAACCGGATCCTCGGCGGCGTCACCAAAGCGGTGCGCAAGCCGTGGCACAGCTACCCCGTGGGTGTCCTCTTCGGACTCGGTTTCGACACGGCCACCGAGATCGGCCTGCTGGTGCTCGCCGCGGGCGCGGCCGCGTTTTCGCTGCCCTGGTACGCGATCCTGGTGCTGCCGGTGCTGTTCGCCGCCGGCATGACCCTGTTCGACGCCATCGACGGGTGCTTCATGAACTTCGCCTACGCCTGGGCGTTCGCGCGGCCCGTCCGCAAGATCTTCTACAACCTCGTGATCACGGCGCTCTCGGTGGCGGTCGCCCTGATCGTCGGCACGATCGAGCTGCTGTCCCTGCTCGTGGACAAGCTGGGCATCACCGGCCCGGTCGCCGTCGTCGCCCACGTGGACCTCGACCACATCGGCTTCCTGATCGTCGGGCTCTTCGTCGTCACCTGGCTGGCCGCCCTCGCCGTCTGGCACTTCGGCCGCATCGAAGAGAAGTGGAGCCCGCCCGCTTCCCCGGTGCTGCCGCCGAACGCGGAAAACCGGTCGTCGCCGTAGCCATGGAGATTCGGCTACGGCGACGACCGGCTGAAGAAGCTTACTTGTTGGTGCCGGGGGTGAGGACCTTGTCGATCACGAAGACGGTGGCGTTCTTGGTGGGGATGTTGCCGCAGAGGATCTTCGCGCCGTTGACGGTCATGTTGTCGCCGGTGCCTTCGATCTTCAGCGGGCCACCGGCGGTGTTGAGCGAGTCGAGGGTGCCGGCGGCGGCGAGGCCCTTGGCGTCGTAGCGCTTGCCGACGACGTGGTACTGCAGGATCGGCGACAGCTCGGCCGGCTTCCCGGCGAGCTCGTTGAACTTGGCGTCACCCAGCGCGGCGAAGGCCGGGTCGGCCGGGGCGAACACCGTGATGGCGGGGGCGCTGTTGAGGGTGTCGACGAGGTTGGTGGCCTTGACCGCGGCGACCAGCTTGGTCAGCAGCGGGTTCGTCGACGCGGCCGAGGCGACCGGCTGCGGGCCCATCGAGTCCAGCGAACCGGGCGAAGAGCCCTGCGGCAGCTGGCTGCAGGCGGGGCCGAAAACGTCGGCGTTGGTCGTCATGCCATCGGAAGCACCCGCATCGGCGCTGGAGGACGGCGCGGCCGCCGACGAGGTCGGAGCCGGGGCCGGGGCGCTGGAGCTGCCCGACGACGCGGTGTCGCTGCCGCTGCACGCGGTCAGGGCCAGGGCGGCAGCCGCGGTGAGACCGATTCCGGCAATACGAAGCTTGCTCATGAATTCACTCCAGAGGATTACGCGGTGGAAACGGAACTTCAGCGGTTTCCGTCTTGTTGCTGGTGATTCGGAACCCCCGGGGAACCGGATTGGTTTCGGGGAAGTTTTTCTCAGGCGGCCGTGAACGTGACGTTGTGCCAGCCGGTCGCGCCGTCGGGAACGGTGCCCGCGCGCATGTCGGTCTGGGTGTAGCCGGACTTGTCGGTGGCGCGGCAGAACACCTGGTGCACCCCGGCGGGCAGGTCGACCTCGGTCCACCACATCCGCCAGGTGTTGAGGTTGACCTCCTGCGACAGCGTGGTCTGCTGCCACGGGCCCTGGTCCACGCGCACCTCGACCTTCTCGATCCCGGTGTGCTGCGCCCAGGCGACTCCCGCGACGCGCGTCTTTCCCTTGGGGACGCTGGCGAACCCGCGGTGCGAGTCGAACCGCGACTCCGTCTTGATCGGCGCTTCCTTGCTCCAGCCGCGCTTGAGCCAGTAGGCCTGACGCGCGGCCCACGTCGTGACCTCGATGTCCACGACCCACTTCGTCGCCGACACGTAGCCGAACAGACCGGGCGTGACGAGCCGGGCGGGGAAACCGTGTTCCAGCGGGAGCGGCTCGCCGTTCATGCCGATGGCGAGCATCGCGCCGCGGCCGCGGTCCTGGGCGGCCGCGACGGGCGTGCCCGACGTCCAGCCGTCGACGCTGGTGCAGAACAGCTGCTCGGCGCCGGGTTCCACGCCGGCTTCCTGCAACAGGTCGGCCAGGTCGACGCCGATGAAGTTCGACGTCGACACGTAGTCCCCGCCGACCTCGTTGGACACGCACGTCATGGTGACGGTGCGCTCGACCAGCGGCCGGTTGCGGATGTCGTTGTAGCTGTAGCGGATTTCGCGGCCGACCATGCCGTGCAGCCGCAGGCTCCAGTCCTCGGTCCGCACCTGCGGCACCGACAACGCCGTGTCCACGCGGTAGAACTTGTCGTTCGGCGTCAGGAACGGCGGCGTGCCCAGCTTGGCGAAGTCGGCGTCCGCCGGGATCATCGGCGCCGTGCGCGCCGGGACGAGCTTGCCGACCGCCTCACGGGACGCGGTGGCGTCACGGGACGAGCTGATCAGCTGCCCGCCGAGACCGGCCGCGCCGGCACCCACGACGACACCCGCGCCGCCGATCAGGAACCGCCGCCGGGACGTGCCGGTCTTCTCGTCCGTCTCCGGGTCGCGCCACACGCGCGGCGCGATCCGGTGCAGGAGAAGGAAAACCGCGACGCCGGCGATCAGGCTGGCGACCGGGGCCAGCAGCGCGACCGCGCTCAGGTCCGGGCGCTGGTAGACGGCGAACGCGCCGACCAGGCCGAACACGGCGATGAGCACGGTGCCCGGCACCGGCGACCGTCGCGAAAGGACACCCGCGAGCGCGGCGACCCCCACCATGACCACGGCCATGCTGCCCAGCAGCACGAGCTTGTCGTAGGTGCCGAACGTGCGGACGGCGAAGTCCTTCAGCTCGATCGGCGTGAGGTCGATGGCGCCGTTGCCCACCGCCAGGTAGGGCGAGGCGTTGATGCTGATGAACCCCGCGACCAGGTGCCCGACCGCCAGCGCGGCGGCCAGGGCGAGGACGCCGGTGAAAGCGGCCGCGAAAAACCGCAGCCGCGTCTTCCCCGGTGGTGCGGGTGTCTCGGGGCGAGCCAGTTCCGTTGCGGTCATACCCAGCGTTCGGCTCTGACCCGCCCAGCGTATTGGTGCCGTGACCTTCCCGACACCCACGATCACCCGAAAGGGGCGCCGGAAGCTCAGCTGAAACAACGACCAATACGCACCGGGGTCGACCTCGAACATCTGAAGACAGGCCGCTCGCAGCGATCCACTGCGTCACAGGCTCGGCTCCGGCCGGGAAGGATTTTCATGGCCGCCGCCGCACGCGCCACCACCGTAACCCTCCTCCATCGACCCACCGGCACCCACCCGGACAACGCGCCCGCCACGCCCGAAGAACTCCTCCGGCGATCCGCGCTGGGCGACGAGCAGGCTTTCGCGCTGCTCTACGACCAGCTCGTGAGCCCGATCTTCGGCACCGTGATGCAGGTCCTGCGCAGCCGCGCGCAGTCCGAAGAGGTCACCCAGGAGGTGCTGCTCGAAATCTGGCGCAAGGCCGCCCAGTTCGACTCCGCGCGGGCGAAGGTCAGCACGTGGGCGCTGACGATCGCCCACCGCCGGGCCATCGACCGGGTCCGCTCCGAGCAGTCCGCCCGCAACCGGCAGGAACGATCCGACCTGCTGGACATGCGACGCCCGTACGACGACGTCGCCGAGTCGACGATGTCCACTGTGGACCGCGACCTGGTCCGGCAGGCGCTGGGCGTGCTCACCGATCTGCAGCGGGAGTCGATCCTGCTCGCCTATTTCCACGGACTCACCTGCCGGGAGGTCGCCGAAAAGCTCGGCGTCGCGATCGGCACCGTCAAAACCCGCATGCGCGACGGCATGATCCGCCTGCGGGACGCGTTGGGAGCGACCCGATGACCACCGCCGAAGCCCACACCCTCACCGGTGCGTACGTCCTCGACGCCGTCACCGACCTCGAACGCGCCGCCTTCGACCGTCACCTGGCCGAGTGCGGGACCTGCGCCGCGGAAGTCCGTGAGCTCCGGGAGACCGCCGCGCGCCTCGGTGCCGCGATGACCGCGGTCCCCGGCAACGGCCTGCGCAGCCGGGTGCTCACCGCGGTCGCCGAAACCCGGCAGCTCCCGCCCCAGGTGGCACCCGCCGCCGCGCGACGGACGTGGCGCAAGCGCGCCACGATCGTCACCGCGTCGGTCGCGGCCGCCGCCGCGATCCTGGTCGGCGGCGTCGGCATCGGCCTGTCGCAGACCGGCACCACACCCGTTCCGGTCGCCGGGTCCGCCCAGGTCCAGAACGCCTCGGACGCCGTCACCGTCCGGGCCGGCGCGGCCACCGCGACCCTCTCGCGGTCACTCGGCCGGGTCGTCGTGACCGCGCCGGGGCTGCCCGCGCTCGACGCCGGGCACGCCTACCAGGTCTGGCTGATCGGCCCGCGCGGTCCGCAGTCCGCCGGCCTGCTGCCGGCGGGCGACGGGACGCTCGGCGCGGTCCTGCCGGGCGACACCGACCGGGTCGCCATCACCACGGAGCCCGCGGCGGGCTCGCCGCAGCCGACCACCGCCGCCGTGGCGCGGCTCCCGCTGGCCTGACCGGACCCGTCGTCACAGCGAGGCGGGCGAGCGGGGTACCGCGATCCGGTGCCCCGCTCGCCCGGTCCGCCCGGGCCCACCACTTACGCTGTCCTGGTGCTCCGGACCGACCGGAGACGGGGAGGCGAGCCCGGTGCCGGACGGCAGACCCGACCTGGTCCTCTGCGACCCGGGGCGGACGGGCGCGTTGCACGACAGCGGGCTCTCGGCCCGCGCGGACAGCGCGATGGACCGGTTCGCCGCCATGGTCCGGGTGCAGCTGCGGGTCCCGGTGGCGTTGGTGTCGCTGGTCGAGCCGGACCGCCAGGTCTTCCCCGGCATGCAGGGGCTCCCCGAGCCGTGGGCCACCGCCCGCCACACCCCGCTCAGCCACTCGTTCTGCCAGCACGTCGTGATCACCGGGGAACCGCTCGTGCTCACCGACGCCCGCACCGTGGCGCTGACCAGCGACAACCTGGCCATCCCCGACCTCGGCGTCGTCGCCTACGCGGGCATCCCGCTGACCGACACCGACGGCCACGTGCTCGGCTCGCTGTGCGCGATCGACACCCGGCCGCGGACCTGGACCGGCGACGAGATCGCCACGCTGACGGACCTGGCGACGATGTGCGCCACCGAGATCCGCCTGCGCCTGGCCACCCGGCAGAGCAAGCGCGACCGCGACCGCCGGGACGAGCTGGCCACCCAGCTCGACCGCGCCCACGCCCGCAACGAGATCCTGCTCAGCGCCGCACAGGGGCTGGCCGGGAGCCGGACGCTGGAGCAGATCCGCCACGAGATCAGCTGGTTCGTCTCCGCCGAGCACCGGCCGACCTACATCGGGCTGGTCGTCGCCGAGCCCGGCGGGATGCTGCGCCGGGTGCCCGAGCCGGGCCGCCCGGCCCTCGCCGACACCGAGTTCGGCGTCTTCCGGGCCGACGCCGCCCTGGCCACGGCGAAGGCGTTCCGCGAACGACGGCTGCTGTGCTACGAGGACCCGGCCGCGATCGACGCGGAGTTCCCCGACGCCGTCGGGCGGCTCTACCGCGACCTGCGCCTGCACGCGACGGCCTGCGCACCGCTCGTCGGTGACCGGGACGTCCTCGGCGTCCTCACCCTCGGCTGGGACCGGCCGCACACGCTCGACAGCGCCGAGCGCGCCGTGATCACCACCCTGGCCACCTACACCGCCCAGGCCCTCGAGCGCGTCCGCCAGCTCGAGCGGCGGATCAGCGTGGCCCGCGAGCTGCAGGAAGCCATGCTCACGGACCTGCCGTCGGTGCCCGGCCTGCGGCTCGCGGCCCGCTACCGGCCGTCCGAGGCCGACGAAGCAGTCGGCGGCGACTGGTACGACGCCGTCCCGCTCCCCGGCGCGCCGGCCCTGGCCGTGACGGTCGGCGACATCACCGGCCACGACGTCCACGCGTCCACGCTGATGGGGCAGGTCCGCAGCATGATGCGCCAGACCGCGTGGAACCTGCCCGACGCCGGCCCGGCCGCGACCGTCGAAGCCCTGGAAGCCGCCCTGACCGGGCTGGACATCCCCGCGAGCGGCACGCTGCTGCACGCGCACCTGAGCCCGGACGGCACCGGCCGCTGGGGGCTGACGAGCACCAACGCGGGCCACCCGCCCCCGATCCTGGTCCACGCCGACGGCCGCACGGAGCTGCTCACCGAGCACGACGCGCTCTTCAGCCACCTGGGCTTCCGGACCCGCGACCGCACGGACCAGCGACGGACCCTGGAGCCGGGCGACCTGGTCTTCCTCTACACCGACGGCCTCATCGAACGCCGCGGCGAAGACCTCGACCAGGCCATCGACCGCCTCCGCACGCTGCTCGCCCGGCTGGCCGGCCAAGCCCCGGAGTCCGTGGCCGACGCCGCACTGGCACACATGGTGGAGCCGGCCGGCCACGAGGACGACGTCGTCCTGCTGGCGATCGGCACCTGACACCGTGCCCGTGCCCGCCGTCTTGGTCGAGGCCTGCCGCCGCTAGCGGGTCAACACGCCCCAGAGGGTGACCTTGTACCCCGTCGGACAGTCCCGCTCGCGGACTACAGCGCTGTCGAGTACGTGGCGCCGATCTCGCAGGACTGGGCGGGACCGGCTTCCGTGCCTGCCGATGCCGTGCCCGCCCCCGCCAGTGCCGCGGACCCGATGCGGATGACGGGCGCGGCTACAGGGCGCCGGTGATGTCCGACAGCAGTGCGGCCTTCTTCTTCGCGCCCACGATCTGCTTCACCGGCTTGCCTCCCTGGAACAGGATGAGTGTCGGGAGTGACATCACCTGGTAATCGCGGGCGGTGTCCGGGTTGTCGTCGACGTTGAGCTTCACGAACGTCACGTCGCTCTGTTCGGCCGCGATCTCTTCGAGCACCGGCGTGAGCTTCTTGCACGGCCCGCACCAGGTCGCCCAGAAGTCGACCAGAACGGGCTTCTCGCTCTGGAGGACGTCGGTGGCGAAACTGGCGTCAGTGACTTCCAACATGGCTTCTCCTCAAAGGACCCGACCCGACGATGATCAGGTCCTGCGTCTCTTCTTGTCCCTCAAGCATTTCCGTGGTCCTCGCGTGCTCAGTCGAAGGTGAACGAGTACGCCTGCAGACCCGGGCTGAGCGTCAACGTCAGCTGGCCGGTGTGCAGGTCCGGCGTCTGCGTCAAGCGGTACAGGTTCGGCGTCCCGGACACCTTGATCGTGCGTGACGGGCCGTCGCCGTTCGCGATCGTCACCGTGCCCTCGCCCGCCAGCACCAGGTTCGTGCTCCTGGCCGTGTAGCCGAGGCGGACCTCCGCGCCCGCGCCCGCTGTGGACTTCTCGTAGTCGATCGTCCAGTTGCCGGCGAAGGCGACCTTGCCGTCCGGCACCGCCGGCGGGAACGCGTACGTCGCTTCCTTCTCCAGCGCCAGCGGGGTTCCGCCCGGGGCGTAGGTCTTCGGCAGCTCACCGCGGCTGAGGTACGTCTCGCGGGTCGTGCGCTCGTCCGTCGGCCTGGTGTCGGGCAGGTCCCCCGGCGCCGGCAGCGCCACGCCCGGCTTGGCCTGCTGCAGCAGCTGCCGGACCAGGTTCTCCGTCTGGTCGTAGTCGCCTTCACCGAGCTTGAAGTACCGGACCTGCCCGGTCGCGTCGATCAGGTAGCGGGCCGGCCAGTACTGGTTGCGGAAGTTGTTGAACGTGCTCGTCTCGTTGTCGATCGCCACCGGGTAGGTGATGCCGAACTTCTTCGTCGCGGCCTCGACGTTGCCCTTGTCGTGCTCGAACGCGAACTCCGGCGTGTGCACGCCGACGACCTCGAGGCCGTCGGCCTGGTAACGGGAGTAGAGGTCCTTGATGTGCGGGATGCTGCGCTGGCAGTTGATGCAGGAGTACGTCCAGAAGTCGACCAGCACGACCTTGCCCTTGAGCCCGGCCATCGTCTGCGGCGAGCTGTTGATCCAGGCGTCGATGTTCTCGAACTCCGGCGTCGGCCCGCAGTCGCGCAGCTGACCCTGGTCGTTGTTCGCGCACTTGTCCAGCGCCTGGTTGCTCGCGTCACCGAGGTTCGACAGCCGCAGCTTGCTGATCGCGTCGCTGCCCTCCACCTTCTCCTGCAACGCACCCGTGTAGTTCGGCAGCTTGGTCTGCAGCAGCGACGGCAGGTCGAAGTACAACGCCACCGCGAGCAGCAGCATCACGACCCCGCCGATCGCGCGGACCTTGCCGTTGTTCTTGCGGAAGAACTTCACCCGCTCCGAAATCTTGGCCCCCGCCAACGCGAACACCAGCAACGGCGCCGTCGCACCGATCGCGAAGGACACGGTGAGAGCAACGGTCTCGACGCCGATCTTCCCGTTGGCCGCGGCGATCGTGATCGCCGTCAGGACCGGCCCGGCGCACGGGACGTACAGCAGCCCGAGCCCCAGCCCGAGGCCGAAACCACCGCCGTTGGGGTTGACCTTCCGCTGCGGCAGCTTCGAGAACGGCTTCTCCAGCAAGCGTTCCAACGGCGGGATCAGCAGGCTCAGACCGACCACCGACAACACGACCAGGCCGACGATCCGCAGGATGTCGTCCGGCAGGTTCAGCGCCTTGATCAGCAACGAGCCGAGCAGGGTGAAGACGGTGAAGCTCAGCACGAGCCCGCCGATCACCGCGTAGGGCCGCCGGTTGCGGGCCCGCTGCTGCTTCCTGGTGGCCAGGGCGACGCCCCCGTCCTGCTCCGGCGGTGGCTCACCGTCGGCCGTCTTCTTGGCTCCACCGGCGAAGAACACGACCGGCAGCACCGGCAGGATGCACGGCGACACCCCCGTGATCAACCCGCCGAGCAAACCGATAAGGATCAAGGTCCACATCGCCGCACTCCTCCGAAGTCCCCGGCCCGTCGTCCGAGGGCCTGCGTCGGTCATTCGCGGCAGCCGCGGCTCCAGGTGGGTACTTTTTGCCGCGTTATCGGTTCGAAAGATCTCTTCGACCCGCAGATGCGGAATACTGGATCCCGGTGGGGAGGAGGCGGAGATGGAACGGACGCGGGTCGCGGTGCTGCTGGACCGCCACCAACCCGGCCGGTCGCCGCGCTCGATCGCGGCGTCGGCCGGTCTGCCCTCCCTGGGCGACTGGCTCCGGCCGGGCGAACGGCCCGCCGAGCTGATTCCGCCGGAGGCGATGATCCGGGTGGCGATGACGCTCGACCTGCCGGTGTCGATGGTCTCGCGCGCGTTCACCGGGACGTGGTACGACCTCAACGGCTGGGAGTGGAACCACTTCCACCGCGGTGACCGGGTCGTCGTGTTCAGTGCACCCGATCCCGCGACGGGCGCGCGCCGGGCCAGCCGCGGCACCGTCCGCGACGTCGACCCGCTCGACATCATCGAGGTCGAGTTCGACGACGGCACCCGCTACAGCCGGATCCCGGAGACCGAGGGCATGATCTGCCACGCGAGCGGCGGCTGCCGCTGCAGCCTTCCCCGGTAACGCGTTCCGGCCGACGACAAAACGGGCGGGGCACCGGAGGTATCCGGTGCCCCGCCCGTTCCGGGGTACGAGGAACAGCTCAGCCGAGGTCGAGCAGGCCACCGCCGCCGAGCAGGCCGTCGTCGCAGCCACCGTCGTGACCGCCGTGACCGTGGTGGCCGCCGGTGATCCGCAGGCCGAGCAGGATGCTCAGGTTCAGGCCGTGGTCGTGGTGGTGGTGATCGGCGACCGCGGCCGTCACCTGCGGAGTCGTGGTGGAGGCGGACGCCGCTCCCGGGGCGATCAGCAGGAAGCCGAGTGCCGCGGCCGGCAGTGCGGCGGTCGCCAGGACGCGACGGCGGAGTGTGCTCACGGTGGATCTCCTTCTCCTCGAACGAACAACGGATTCGATCCCGGCGGGATCACTGGTCGTTCGCCGCAGTCGCGAGTGAAAGACGGGCGCCGGAGCGTGGACCACGCCTGTGGGTGACGAGCGGAGTTTCCGGCGAGCACGGTCCACACCGGACGCCGTGGTCTCGTCGGCGGGCGTTCCGGAAGCACGTCCGTTCACCTGATCGGGTAAATCGTGCGACCGGACCCGTCCGCCGGCGCGACGGCCGCGAATCCCAGCACGACGAACCGCCGAAACGTTCCGGCGGTCGGGCCGGACCACCGGCACCAGGTAGTCCACAGTGGACTGCTTCAGCCGCTCAATAGGAGTGATCTTTGTGACCAAGCTTCGTGTCGCCGGCATCGGCATCGCCGCGGCTGCCGCCCTGGCCCTGACCGCGTGTGGCAGCAGCGACACCGCTTCCTCGGGCAGCTCCAGCGCCCCGGCCCCGTCGTCCTCGATGGCCGCCCCCACGACCAGCGCGGCCGCCGCCGCCGACGGCATGACCACCAACGCCGACGTCTTCGGTCCGGCCTGCTCCCAGCTGCCGCAGGGCTCCGCGCCGGGTTCGCTGGACTCGATGGGCCCGCAGCCGGTCGCCTCGGCCGCCTCGACGAACCCGCTGCTGACCAAGCTGGTCGCCGCGGTCAAGGCCACCAACCTCGTCGACACCCTCAACAGCGCCCCCGCCATCACGGTGTTCGCCCCGGCCGACCCGGCCTTCGCCGCGCTGGGTGACGCCAAGTTCAACGAGCTCGCCGGGAAGCCGGCCGAGCTGTCGCCGATCCTGCAGTACCACGTCGTCGGCAAGCGCTACGACGCCAAGGGCCTCGCCGCCGCCGGCACCCTCGACTCGCTCAACACCGCCGGTGGCCCGCTGAAGATCGAAGGCACCGGCGACAACATGACCGTCAACGGCGCGAAGATCCTCTGTGGCAACATCCCCACCAAGAACGCCACCGTCTTCGTCATCGACAAGGTGCTGACCCCCGGCACCAACAAGCAGTAAGCACTTCCGGGCCGCCACTACCTCCCTTGCGGGTGGCCCGGTGACGACGACCGCCGCAGCCCGGTGACGACCGGAGCTGCGGCGGTCGCGTTGTGCGCGCTGGACAAGCGCGCCCGAAAGCCTGACGGCGGATTGCACGAGTCCGCCGCCGGGGAACGCCGAAGCGGCGGCGTTCCGCCGGTCGTCGCCACCGCCGGATCACTCCAGGGCCGTGGCGGCGACCGGCCCTCCCCGACGCGATTTCCGCGCCCGGCAAGCGGTCAGACCGTCTCGCCCAGCATGCCGCGCAGCACCGTCGCGATCGTGCGCCGGCCGGTCACCCCGAGCTTGCCGCGGATGCGGGCCATGTGATGCTCGACGGTCTTGCCCGAGATGTGGAGCTGTTCCCCGATCTCGCGGTAGGTGTGGCCCTCGACGACCAGCCGGCCGATGTCGCGCTCGCGCGGGGTCAGCGTGGTCGCGGCCGCCGTGTCCGTCGTGGCCGGCGTGGCGGTGCCCCCGGCCGAGAATCTCTTGGCCGCACGCAACAACGTCACCATCGCGGTGCGGTCGGTCGCGCGGATCGCCGCCTGCCCGGCGAGCCTCGCGGCGTCCCACCGGAGCCCGGCGCGGTGCAACTGCTCCGCGGCGGCCAGCACGGCGTCGCCGTCCACGGTGCCGCCCAGCACGGCGAGCCACGTGTCACCGGCCGCGGCCAGAGCCGGCCCCAGCCGTCCGGTCGCCGAGGCGAAGGGGCGCAGGGTCTCGCGGGCGGTCTCGCGGTCCCCGGTGACGACCGCGGCGTGGAACATCGACCAGTTCAGCCACGCCGACCACAGAGCAGGCGAGCCGAGCCGCTCCAGCAGCGCGACGGCACGAGCGAGGTGGGACGCGACGCGGAAGCTCTCCTCGACCCGCGCCGCCGCGACGAGCAGCTCGCCCAGCGGCAGCAGCGTGAACAGGTCGACCGGCTGGCGCATCATCGCCTCGTAGGCCGCGGGCCAGCGCGCGCGGACCGCGTCCGGGGTGTCGCTGCGCCGCGCCAGCCCGAGTTCGAGGGCGTGAAGGAAGAGTTCGTCGCGTGGAGCCAGCGGGCCGCGCACGGCCGCGCGGTGGGTTCCGGCGGCGGCCAGGTCGCCGCGGAGCATCGCGGTCCAGCCGAGCAGGAGCGTGTGCCGGTCGCCGCCCGCGGCGCGGGTGAGGACGCCGTGGGCGAGGTCGAACTCGGCGGCGTGCACCGCCACCAGGGCGGCCAGCGCGGCCGGGGAGTCCGGCAGGAGGTGACCGGTGCCGCCGGCCGCCGCGGAGTCGGCCGCGGCCAGCAGTGTCGCCAGCGCGGCTTCGGGACGGCCGGACACCGACTCCCGGATCCCGTCCAGCAGCTGCCCGGCGACGTGCCCGTAGGCCGGGAGCGGCCCGGCGGCCTCCGGTTCGCCGGGTCTCGCCTCGCCGAGAGCGATGCCGGCCAGATCGGCCAGCCGTCTCGCGCCCGGCTCCCCCGACCAGCGCAGCAGCTCGGCGCCGCGGGCCAGGTCGCCGCGGCGGGCGATGACCGTCCCCGCGACCAGCGCACCGCGCGTCCGGTCTTCGGGCATGGCGGAGTTCAGGAGCTCGTCGCCGAGGGCCAGTGCCGTGTCGAGCCGTCCCGCGCGGACGGACGCGCCGGCCCAGCCGTGGGCCAGCCGCGTCCGTGAGCTGCCGCCGCGAGCCGCGGCGGCGTAGAGGTCGGCCGCGAGCGCCGGATCGCCGGCGAGCGCCTCGGCGGCCGCGGCCTCGAGCCCGGCCCGCACGACCTCGCCCGCGGCCCCCAGGCGCAGCAGTTCGCGGGCGACCGGCAGCACCGGCTGCCCGGCGGCCAGCAGGACGTCGAGCATCCGGACCAGCACAGTGAGCTGGCGGTCCACGCCGACGTGCTCGCGCAGGGCGCGCACGACGAGCGGGGGCACGCTGTCGCCGGCCGCCAGGAGCCCGGCGGCGCGGACCCGGGTGACGACCGCGGAGACGTCGTCGCGGTCCAGGTCCAGCGCCGCCGCGAGCAGCTCGAGGTCACGGCCGCTCCCGGCGCCGGCCACGACGAGGTAGGTCCGGCCCGGTTCGCCGAGCAGGTCCAGCTCCGAGCGCAGCTCGTCGATGAGCTCCCCCGCGCCGGACAGCCGCAGCCAGTGCGTCACCAGCCGGGGCAGTCCCGCCGTGGCCCGCTGAGCCGACGCGGCCTGATCGCGCGTGAGGGACCGGCCGAGCGTCTCCTGGGCGAACCGGGCGATGTCGTCGGCGGTCCACGCGGTGAGCCGGATGTGGCGGGTGCCGGGGAGGATCAGCTCCGCGGCGAGGGCGCCCGACGCGCCGGGCGTGTGCGTGAGCACCAGCCGGTCCGTCGCCCCGGCCAAGCCGACGAGGGTGGCGCGGGCCGCGCCGTCGAGGGTGTCGGCGTCGTCGAGCAGGATCGCCGCGCCGGGCGGAACCGGACGCTCGGCGAGCGCGTCCCGGCCGATCACCGCGACGCCGGCGTCGCGGTAGTGCCGGCCGATCGCGCTCAGCATCGTCGACTTCCCGTGGCCGGGCGGACCGGACAGGATCACCCGGACCGGGTCGGCCGGACGGGTGGCGATCCCGGTCAGCAGGTCACGCAGCTGCGTGGGCAGCAGCTCCTTCACGACGGTCGCACCTCCGAACCCGGCGACCCGTTCTGGTCACCGCAAGAGGTTCGGGCCAGCAGGGGCGCGCAGATGGGCGGTTCGACCCCGGGTTCGCGGACGAGACCCAGACCACACCGGGGCCCGATCCCCTAACGGCTGAGGCGTCCCCCTCAGGGGTGGTCAAGATCGTGACTAGGCGTCAGACCTGATGTGGCCGCCACCGGCCCGGCCTTAGCGTCGGTGCGGTCGATGATCCCCGTGATCGGCGACGTCACCTGTCCCCCACAGAGAGCCTGGTCGATGAACCCCGCGCAGTCGCTGTACGAATTCACGCTCAACCTGCTCAACGACCCGTCCGCCCGCGGCTCGTTCGGCCAGGACCCGCAGCAGACGCTGAACGACGCGGGCCTCGGCGACATCTCCGGCGCCGACCTGCACGACATCCTCCCGCTCGTGCTCGACTTCGCGCCCGTCGGCAACCTGGGTGGCGAGAACGGCCTCGACCTCGGCTCCATCACCGGCCAGGCCGGCGCGATCGAGCAGCTCAAGGCCCTCACGCAGAACCTCGCCCTCGGCGACACCACCTCCGAGAACAACGTGCTCGGCGCGGTGAGCGGGATGACCGCCCTCACCCAGAACATCACCGACCCGTTCTCCGCCGCGGGCGACCTCGCCGGCAGCATCGACCACGTCGGTGGCGGCCAGCTCGACCCGGTCACCACCGTGACCGGCGCGGTCGGCGACGTCACCGGGCACGTGGCCGGCGGCGACGTCACCGGCGCCCTCGACGGCGGCAACCTCACCTCGGGCCTGCAGAACATCTCCGGCCTCACCTCGGCCGTCGACGGCGCGCAGGGCGTCGGCTCGACGATCGGCGACCTCACCGGCTCGCTGGGCGCGAACACCGGCCTGGAGCACACCGTCGGCGACGTCGTGAACCAGGCGACCGCGCACCTGGGCGACGTCTCGCACAACGGCACCCTCGGCGACGTCACCACCCACCTGGGCGACGTCACCAGCCACGTCGGC
Source organism: Amycolatopsis sp. NBC_01307 (assembly GCF_035975215.1). Classification (NCBI taxonomy): domain Bacteria; kingdom Bacillati; phylum Actinomycetota; class Actinomycetes; order Pseudonocardiales; family Pseudonocardiaceae; genus Amycolatopsis; species Amycolatopsis sp. NBC_01307. The sequence goes on from NZ_CP108403.1 coordinate 5,376,910, forward strand.
GACATCGCCTCGCACAGCAACCTCTCCGGCGTCTCCGACGTCCACGACGTCGTCGGCAACATCGGCGACGGCGCGCTGAGCGGCTCCATCGGCGCCGACCTGAGCCACCTGTCCATCGGCTCCGGCAACGACTTCCACCTGCCCCACTGACCTTTTAGGTCACCGCACGAGGCCTTCCGGCACGCCGGAGGGCCTCGTGCCGTTGGGCAGGCACGGAGTCCGCTAGGTCGTGCTCGCCTGCCGGGGCAGGTGACCGATGTGGACACGCGTGGTGATCGACGACAGACCCGCGTTGAGCAGGCGCATCACCTGCGCCCGGGTCCAGCCGGTCGTCGCGGCGACCTCGGCCAGCGAGCGACGTTCGAGCGCCATCTCCCGGACCACGAACCGCTGACGCGGCGGCAACAACGCCACTTCGTCCAGCAGGACGGCGTCGGCGACGGCCGCCTCCAGCAGCGCCGCGTCGCACCGCGGCGCCAGCTCGGCCCGCAGCGCCCGGACCACCAGCACCCGGATCCTGCGCGCGGAAGCCACGTCCGCGGCGGGTTCGCCCGGCACCACGGGCAGCAGCCGCACGCACAGCCGGCGCGCGGCCCGGCGGGACGCACCCGTCCGGCGGGCCACCCGGTACACCAGAGCGACCGGCCGGGCGGCGTCAAGCCCGGCCGGGACAGCGAAGACTCCGGTCGTCACGTCGTTTCCTCCCGCTGTCACGGTATCGCCCGAATTGCCGGTGGTGTACCCGGTCTTCCCGATCCGACACCTCGGTGGAAGACGATCACCCGATCCGGCGATCCACACCAATCCGCGATCGGCGCGGCCCCGAAAGGGGAAGGTCCACGAAGGATCCGCCCAGCGCCGGGAATCCGACGATGGGTTACGCCCGCCCTGCGCGGGCGGGGAGGAGTTCGTCCGTGTTTGGCAAGCGTTACGCCGCTTCGATGATCAACCGGAGCGCGGAGAACGACCAGGACCGCCGCCGCTTCCTCAAGGCCGCCGGCATGACCGGCCTCGGTGTCGTCGGCGCCGGTGCGCTCGGCGGTCTCACCGCCGGGACCGCGTCCGCGGCCACCGCACGACCGGCCGCCGCCGCGGCGGCCGCGGCGAGCGGGGTGAGCGACGGGGCGGTGCTCAACTTCGCGCTCAACCTCGAGTACCTCGAAGCCGAGTTCTACCTGCACGCCGTCACCGGCAAGGGCCTCGCCGACGCGATGACCACCGGCACCGGCACCCGCGGCGGCGTCACCGGCGGCCGCGCGGTGAAGTTCAAGACCAAGGCCGCCAAGCAGTACGCGCAGGAGATCGCCGGCGACGAGAAGGCCCACGTCCAGTTCCTGCGCTCCGCCCTCGGCTCCGCCGCCGTCAGCCGGCCCGCGATCGACCTGCAGTCCAGCTTCACCGCCGCGGCCCAGGCGGCCGGTCTGGTCAAGCCCGGCCGCAGCTTCGACGCCTTCGCGTGCGAGGAGAACTTCCTGCTCGCCGCGTTCCTGTTCGAAGACGTCGGCGTCACGGCCTACAAGGGCGCCGCGCCCTTGATCACCAACAAGACCTACCTCGAAGCCGCGGCGGGGATCCTCGCCGTCGAGGCCTACCACGCGGCCAACATCCGCAGCGCCCTCTACCAGCACAGCGAAGGCATCCTCGGGCTCGGCCTGCTCGGCCGCGACCTCCGGGAAGCCAGCGTGAAGCTGTCCAACGCGCGGGACAGCCTCGACGGGCCCACCGACGACGACCAGGGCGTCATCGACAGCCACGGCAACGCCAACATCGTCCCCACCGACGCCAACGGCATCGCCTACAGCCGTTCACCCGGTCAGGTCCTCAACATCGTGTACCTGACGAACAAGGCCGCCACCTCCGGCGGATTCTTCCCCAAGGGCGTCAACGGCGAAGTGAACACCAGCGCCGCCAACTGAGCACCGGCCGCGGCGGGTGCCGGGTTCCGTCGGGGAATCCGGCACCCACCGCGTCCTGTCCGGAAAGGAGATCACGATGTTCGGACTCAGCGCCGAGCACCTGCTCGTCCTGCTCGTGGCCGCGCTGTTCATCATCGGCCCCGAACGGCTGCCCGGCGCGCTCACCACCGTCCGCAAAGCCGTGGTGAAGGGCAAGAACGCCCTCGGCGCGATGCAGCAGCAGATCACCGACGAGGTCGGGCCCGAGTTCGAGCAGCTGCGCAAACCCTTGCGGGAGCTCAATCAGCTGCGGGGCATGGATCCCCGCGCCGCGTTGACCCGGTTCGTCCTGGATCCGGCGCAGGCTCCGGCCGAGCCGGTTGTGCCGGCCGTGCCGCTTACGGCCAAAGTGTCCGGTGTGGACATGGAAGCCACCTGATTCCCGGCCGCGCAACGCAAACCGTTCCGCTCGCCGTCACGAACCACCTCGTGACCACCCCCCAACCCCGGCACCAGAGCCGTGTCCTTCGGGCACTACCAACCCGTCCGTCTTGTGACCAACGACGAGCTGAGTGCCGCCCTGGGCACCTCCGACGCCTGGATCACCGAACGCGTCGGCGTCCGCACCCGGCACCTGGCCGCCCCCGGCGAGTCGGTCGCCGACATGGCCACCGCCGCGGCGGGCGACGCGCTGCGCCGGGCCGGGCGGACCGCCTCGGACGTCGACCTGGTGATCGTCGCGACCTGCACCACCTTCGACCGGATGCCGGGCGTCGCCGCCCAGGTCGCCGAGCGGCTCGGGATCGCCGAGCCCGGCGTGTTCGACCTCAACGCCGCGTGCTCCGGATTCTCCTACGCCCTGGCCGCCGCCGACCACGCCATCCGCGCGGGAGCGAGTCAGCGCGCGATCGTGGTCGGCGTCGACAAGATGAGCGACTTCCTCGACTGGACCGACCGCTCCACCTGCGTCATCTTCGGCGACGGAGCCGGCGCCGCGCTCGTCGAAGCGGCCGACGGGATCGACAGGATCGGCGGGATCGGACCGGTCGTCTGGGGCTCGAACCCGGCCAAAGGCCAGAGCATCACCCTCGGCTCACCCGGCCCGCACAGCCTGCCGGCCACCTTCCGCCAGGAAGGCGCGGCGGTCTACCGCTGGGCGACGACCGCACTCGCGCCGATCGCCCGGAAAGCCTGTGCCCAGGCCGGGATCGATCCGGGCGACCTCGGCGGCATCGTCACCCACCAGGCCAACACGCGCATCATCGCCGCCCTCGCCCGCGACATCGGCGCCCGGGACGCGGTCGTCGCCACCGACGTCGCCGAATCCGGCAACACCTCCGCCGCCAGCATCCCCCTCGCCCTCTCGAAACTCCTCGAACGACGGGAAATCCCGGCCGGCGCACCGGTGCTGCTGTTCGGGTTCGGCGCCGGCCTGACCTACGCCGGCCAGGTCATCACCTGCCCGTGACGCCCGGAGCACGCGCGGCTCAGCCGGCGACGACGTCGGCCCACACCGTCTTGCCGGCGGTGCCGTGCGTGACGACGCCCCACCGGCGGCTGACCGCGTCGACGAGCAGGAGCCCCCGCCCCCGCGTGTCGTCCGGCGACGACCCACCGAGCCGGAGCCCGAGGTCCGGCCGCGAGTCGTCGACCTCCAGCCGGACCGGGGACCGGCGAGCCCGGTACCGGACGCGCAGGGCCTGCACGCCGTGGGCGTGATCCAGCGCGTTGGTGACCAGCTCGGTCGCCAGCAGCAGGACGTCCTGGACACCGTCGGGCGAGGCGCCGGCGAGCACGCGTCGCAACCACCCCCGCATGGCCGCCAGGTCGGGTACGGCACCGGCCTCGAAGCGGTATTCACGAGTGGAATGGTCCGGGTCGTCCATGAGGTCCTTTGCCGAGCGATGGGGAGCCGACGACTGCGTCTCCTCCCGGGGTTACCCGGACGACCGGCGATTACTCGCGAACCGGACCATCACCGTGAGGCGGCGTGCACCGTGGGCCGGTAGACCAGCTCCTGCGTGCGGCCGTTCCGCATCCTCGTGACCCACGGATCGGAGACCTCGGCGGGGCTCGCGGCCAGCATCGCCACGTGCTCCCGGAAGTACGTGGCGGTCATGGCGTTCTCCTCACGAGCGGTGTGTGGGTACCGGCCTCACCTCCACCACGAACACGTACGCCGCCATTCGACACCGCGGGCGGCCGGTGCTCAGCGCAGCTGGACGCGCCTCAGCAGGCGGTCGACGACCTCGGCCAGCGGCTGCTCGCCCGGACCTTCCAGCCACCGCACGATTCCGGTCCGCACGACCGCGAGGAACGTCGCCGTCATGAGGCGGGCCAGCTCGTCGTCGACGCCGCCGCGGCGGGCGAGCAGCACCGCCGTGAGGTCGCGTTCCAGGGCGATCTGGTCGCCGGCCTGCCGCGCCAGCAGCGACGGGTGCCGCCGGAGCAGCCGCAGCTGCGCCACCCACTGGGGGTCGGGCACGGGCCGCGCCTGGTACAGCCCGCGGCTCGCCGCCCGCAGCGCCGCCCACGGCTCCTCGCCGGCCGGCCGGCTCTCGACCAGGGCCACCAGCTCCCGGGTCCGCTCGCGGTCGGCGTGCAGGATCGCGTCTTCCTTGTTCGCGAAGTAGTTGGAGAACGTCCGCCGGGACACGCCCACCTCGTCGGCGATGTCCTCGACGGTGACGCCGTCGAGGCCGCGCTCCACCGCCAGCCGCAGCGCCGCCTCGTGCAGCGACTGCCGCGTCGCCGCCTTCTTGCGCGTGCGCAGCGTGTCGAGGGTGTCCATGCCGTCAGCTTAACGACGGGCTCGCATTGCCCATTGCGCAAGTTTGCACAGTGGGCAATAATTTACGGAGACGTGAAGGAGTCCTGTGAAAGCGGAGAGAAACGAGGCGGGCGCGATGCGGCACCGCGAGGTGCTGGAGTCGCTGTCCGGGCTGCTGCTCGCGCTGTTCGTGGCCATGATCAGCTCGACGGTCGTCTCGACCTCGCTGCCGCTGATCATCGGCTCGCTGAACGGCACCCAGACCCAGTACACGTGGGTGGTCACGGCCACGCTGCTGGCGGCCACGGCCACGACCCCGATCTGGGGCAAGCTCGCCGACCTGTTCAACAAGAAGACGCTGGTCCAGGTCGCGATCGTGATCTTCGTGGCCGGGTCGACGATCAGCGGCTTCAGCCAGGACACCGGGCAGCTGATCGCCGCCCGCGCGTTCCAGGGCATCGGCGTCGGCGGCCTGCAGGCCCTGGTCCAGGTCGTGATCGCGGCGATCATCCCGCCACGGGAACGCGGCCGGTACAACGGCTACCTCGGCGCCGTCATGGCGGTGGCCACGGTCGGCGGCCCGCTGCTGGGCGGCCTGATCGTGGACGTGCCGTGGCTCGGCTGGCGCTGGTGCTTCTTCGTCGGCGTGCCGATCGCGGCGCTCGCGTTCGTCGTCCTGCAGCGCACGCTCAAGCTGGAGACCGTGCGCCGCGACGACGTCCGGGTCGACTACCTCGGCGCCGGCCTCATCGCCGCCGGCGTGAGCGTCCTGCTGATCTGGGTTTCCTTCGTGGGCAACACGTTCGCCTGGGGCTCCTGGCAGACCGCCGTGATGGTGGCGGGCGGTCTCGTGCTCCTCGCGCTGGCCGTGCTGGTGGAGCTGAAGGTCCGCGAACCCGTGGTGCCGCTGAAGATCGTCGTCCAGCGCACCCCCGCGCTGGCGATCATCGCCAGCCTCGCGGTCGGCATGGCGATGTTCGGCGGCGCGGTGTTCCTCGGCCAGTACTTCCAGATCGGCCGCGGCTTCTCGCCCACGGAGGCCGGTCTGTTGACCATGCCGATGATGGCCGGTGTGCTGGTCTCCTCGACCGTCTCCGGCCGGTTGATCAGCCGCACCGGCAAGATCAAGCCCTACATCGTGGCCGGCAGCGTGATCCTGGTGGCCGGGTTCCTCGTGCTGGGCCTGGTCGACCACGCCACGTCACTGTGGCTGATCGGCGTCGCGATGGCCGTCGTCGGTGTCGGGGTCGGCATGACCATGCAGAACCTCGTGCTGGCCGTGCAGAACGACGTGCCCCTGCGCGACCTCGGCTCGGCGAGCGCGTCGGTCACGTTCTTCCGGTCGCTCGGCGGCACCATCGGCATTTCGGTGCTGGGCGCCGTCCTGGCGAACCGGGTGACGGCAGACCTGTCCGCGGCGCTGCACGTGCCCGCGGGCCAGGCGTCGACCGGCAGCGTCAGCGCGTTGAACCTCAAAGCCCTGCCACCGCAGGTGCAGGCGGTCGTCCACACCGTCTACGGCGACGCGACCGCGCACATCTTCCTGATCTCCGCCGCGGTCGCGGTCGTCGGCGTGATCGCGGCGCTGCTGCTCAAGCCGATCACCCTGCGCACGACGATCGACGTCGAGCAGAAGACCGAAGAGCCGGTCGCGGGGTAGGTGGCCACGATGAGCCCCGCCGAGCTCGACGCGTCCGGGTCCAGTGCCTTCGAGTCCAGTGCTTTCGAGTCCACTGTGGAGCGGTTCGGTCCGCGCCGGGGCCCGGCGGCGCGGGCCATCCTGGCCGGGGTCGACGGCTCCGACACCGCGATGCGGGCGGCGGCCTACGCTTTCGGCCTGACGCGACGCCAGGGCGGCCGGCTGATCGTCGCCTTCATCGCGCGGCACTCGGCCCTGACGACCCTCGGGCCGCCGGTCGCCGCCGCCGTCGAGCACGACACGACGTGGCAGGTCTACACCGAGCTGCGCGACCAGATCCGTTCGGGCGCCGAAGAACTCGAGGTGCCGGTGACGCTCCTCAAGATGTTCGGCGACCCGTACACGGCGTTGCGCGACACCGCCGACCGCTGCCAGGTGGACACGGTCGTCGTCGGCGCGTCGCAGAAGGCGGGTCACCGCTTCGCGGGTTCGGTGGCCACGAAGCTGATCAGGGCGGGCCACTGGCCGGTGCTGGTGGTGCCCTGAGGACACCGCTCAGGCCGTCACCGCGCGTTCGACGTGCAGGGCGAGGAACGCGTAGACCCGCCGGACCAGCTCGGGGTCGCCGGCCATGAGGTCGTACCCGTGGTCGACGCCGCGGATGTCGTAGTGCTCCACCAGTGCGCCGGCTTCCGCGAGCTTGGCCGCGTAGGCGACGGCTTCGGCGCGCAGCCGGTCGTACTCGCAGGTGATCACCAACGCGGGTGCGATGCCCACCAGGCCGTCGCCGTTGCTCCCCCACGCCGGCGACGCCAGCGGGTCGGTGCGGCGGGCGGCGTCGGGGATGTAGGCGGTGTCGAAGACCTCCCCCATCCACGGCCGGATCACCGCGCCCCGGGGCGCGGGCTTGGCCGCGGCCGGGGTGACGAGGTCCAGCGGCGGGTAGTGCAGCACCTGCAACGCGATCGCCGGACCGCCGTCGCGCAGCGCGAGCCGGGACGCCGCGGCCGCGAGCGAGCCGCCGGCGCTCTGGCCGCCGACGCACAGCCGGCCGCCGGCCCACTCGCGCTCGGGTGCGGCCGCCCACGTCAGCGCGTCGTGGACCTGTTCGCACGGCACGGGGAACCGCCGGGCCGGCGCGAGCGCGTAGTCGACGTTGACCACGAACACCCCGGCGTGCTCGGCGAGGTACCGGCACAGCGGGTCGTCGCCGATCGGGGCGCCGATCACGAACCCGCCGCCGTGGGCGTTGACGTAGACGCCGCGGGCGTCTCCCGGCGGGCGGTAGAGGGTGGCGGCCATCGGGCCGTGCCGGGTCGGGACCGTGATTTCGCCGGTGCGGCCCGGAATCTCGGGGAACAGCGGACGCGGTTTGATCGCGCGTGTGGCGGCGGCCCCCAGCAGGCGGGCCACCCCGTCTGCGACGAACGGCTTCGACAAGATCGACAGGATCGACACGGGCGACCTCACTTCACGCGGACCTGGTGGAACTGCAGCGAAACCCCGCGCGGCCGCGCGCCGTCCAGCAGCGGGACGAGCGTGCCGATGAGAACGGCGTCGTTGAGCCAGGCATACGGGCCTTCGGGCGCTTCGATGCGCGGGCTCGTGACGATCCCCGGCGCGGTGAACGCGCCGGTGTTGGTCACGGTGAGCACGACGCCATCGTCGGTGCGGATCAGGTACTTCGCCGTGACGGCGGCGACGCCGTCACCCCGCACGACGCTCCAGTCCGCGCCGATGCCGAGCACCTCGCCGGTGACGCGCGGGCCGTCGACGCGGCCGCCGGTGATCGGGATGACGCGCCGGTGCCCGGCCGGCGTCACCCCGGCGTCGATCGGCTCGGCGATCAGCACCTCCAGCCTGGCCACCAGTTCCATCGTGAGCTCGGGATGAGTCATGCGTCCTCTTCCGAAGGTCCGCCGAGGGTGTGCAGGATGCGGCCGAGGCGGTCGGCCAGGTCCTCGGGATCGAGCGTTTCCTCCGCGCCGAGCAGCCAGGCGTTGATCACCGCGCCGGCGCCCCCGGTGAGGAACACGGCGAGGTCGTCGACCGTCCCGGCCGGCACGCGGTCGCCGAAGAGCGCCCGGACGGCGTGGCGGTTGACCGGCGCGAGCAGCTCACCCAATGCGGTGGTCAGCGCGAACGCGCACGGGCCGGTGAGCAGGGCGCGGTAGAACGCGCGGTGCGCGGCGAAGTGCCGGGCCGTGGCGAGCACCGCGGCGCGCCCGGACTCCCTGGCAGGCAGCAGTTCGCGCCGCGCGAGGTCGAGCGCCGCGGCGACCAGCAGCCCGTCCCGGTCGGCGAAGTGCAGGTAGACGAGCTGACGGCTGACGCCGGCGACTTCGGCGAGGTCGGTCACCGGGACGCTCGCGCTGCCGCGGCCGGACACCAGCCGCACGGCCGCCGCGTACAACGCCGCCCGCGACCGGGCGGCCCGCGGGTCGCGGCTGTCGATGCTCACCCGCACTTTATAGACACCTGTCAAAGAACTGGCAAGCGCCTTGACCTTGACACCGTGACAAGGTCTTCACTGGGCGCAGGAGGTGATCACCGTGAACCCGACCCTGTTCGACGCGCTGGGCGCCGGGAACTCGTCGACGCGGCTGCAAGCGGCCCTGGAGGCCGGCACGCGCGCCGAGCCCGGTTTCGCCGACACGCTCGTGGCGCGGTCCGCGATCGAGCCGGACTTCTTCGTGCGCGACATGCTCACCTGGGCCCTGACCCGGCTCCCGGCGGACGTCACCGTGCCCAGGCTGCTCGGGGAGCTCCGGTCCGGGCGCGCGCAGGCCCGCAGCCAGGCGCTGCACACGCTGTCCAAGATCGGCGACCGCGCGACGTGGCCCGCGATCACGCCGGCGCTGCTGCGCGACGCCGACGACGAGGTCGCGCGCAGCGCCTGGCGCGCCGCCGTCGTCCTCGTCCCGGACGGCGAACGGGACGCGCTGGCCGCGGAGCTGGTCACGCAGCTCGGTCGCGGCGACCGGACCGTGCGGCTGAGCCTCAGCCGGGCGCTCGTCGCGCTCGGCGACGTCGTCGAGCCGGCGCTGCGGCCGGGCCTGGCCAGTGCCGACCCGGCGGTGCGGGCGCACGCCCGCGCCACGGAACGGCTGCTGCGCGACCCGGACGCCGCGTTCGACCCGGGCGTCGACGAGGCGAAGCGGATCGTCGCGCTCGGCCCGGAGCACTCGGGCGGGACGTCGTGCTGATCGGCGAGGTGGCGCGCCGCTCGGGGGTGAGCAGCCGGATGCTCCGGCACTACGACACCCTCGGGCTGGTGCGCCCGACCGGGCGCACCGTCGGCGGCTACCGCGAATACGCGGCCCGGGACATCCGCCGGATCTTCCACGTGGAAAGCCTGCGGTCACTGGGGTTGTCGCTGCGCCAGATCGGCCGGGCGCTGGAGGATCCCGCCTTCGCGCCGGCCACGCTGGTCGGCGACCTCATCCGGCGGACCGAAGACCGGCTGCGGCGGGAGCGGGAGCTGCTCGACCGCCTCCGGGCGGTCGACGCTTCGGCGCCCGAGGGCTGGCCGGACGTCCTGGGCATCATCGAGCTCCTGCGCGGGCTCGACTCGGCCAGTGCCGCGCGCCGGCAGCAGGCCGTCCTGGCCCCGGCCGACGACGTGCCGCTGCCCACCGACCTGCTGGCCGGCGCGGTCCTGGCCGAGGCCGACCCGAACGTCGCCGGCGCCCTGCGGTGGGCGCTCGCGCGGGCGGGCGGCGACGGCGTCGCGAGCCTGGCGCCCGGCATGACCTCGGCGGACGTCGACGTCCGGCGGCGCGCGGTCCGGGCGATCGCCGGGTTCGCCGGCGCCGAGGCGACCGCGTTGCTCACGGCGGCCCTCGGCGACCCGGACCCGGCCGTGCGCCGGCACGCCGCGCTGGCGTCGGCCACGCGCGGCGAGACCGCGGCCGTGCCGACGCTCGTCACGATGGTGGTCGAGGGCACGAACGACGTCGAGGCGGCCGAGCTCCTCGGAGCGCTGTCCCGGGACGCCGGCCACGCGGACCGGATCATGAGCGCGCTGACCGCCGAGCTGGCCGCGCCCACCGCGGATTCGGCGGTGCGGATCCGCCTGACCCAGGCCTTCGCCGAGATGCCGCCGGCGCTCGCGAAGGACGTCCTGCGGCGGCTGGCGGACGACGAGGACCGGGCCGTCGCGCTCATCGCCGCGGCCCTCGCGGGCGTGCTCGAAGACCGGCTCAGTGCGGAAGCTTGACCACCGTGACGAAGAAGCTGTCGATCTGGCGGACGGCCTCGACGAAGCTGTCGAAGTCGACGGGCTTGGTGACGTAGGCGTTGGCGTGCAGGTCGTAGCTGCGCGCGATGTCCTCTTCGGCCTCGGACGTCGTCAGCACGACGACCGGGATGCTCCGCAGCTCCGGGCTGGCCTTGACCTCGGCGAGCACCTCACGGCCGTCCCGCCGGGGCAGGTTGAGGTCGAGCAGGATCAGGCCGGGCCGCGGCGCGTCCTCGTAGGGCGGCTCGCGCCGGAGGAACTGCAGCGCCTGCTCGCCGTCGGAGACGACCGACAGGGTGTTGCGGATCTTGTAGTGCTCGAACGCTTCCCGCGTCATCAGGACGTCGCCGGGGTCGTCCTCCACGAGCAGGACGTCGATCGGTTCCGGGGGCTGGGTCATGCCGCGTCCTGTTCTTCGTCGACGGCACCGGCGAGTTCCGGGGCCACGGGTGCGGGGAGGGTGAAGCGGAAGCACGTGCCTTCGGTGACTTCGGTGTCCAGCCAGATGCGGCCGCCGTGGTGCTCGACGATCTTGCGGCACATCGCCAGGCCGATCCCGGTGCCCGGGTAGTCGCCGCGGCCGTGCAGCCGCTGGAAGATCACGAAGATCCGCTCGGCGTACTGCGGGTCGATCCCGATCCCGTTGTCCGTCACGGAAAACACCCAGTCGGCGCCGTCGCGCTCGGCGCCGACGGTGATCTCGGGCGGCCGTTCGCCGCGGAACTTGACGGCGTTGCCGATCAGGTTCTGGAACACCGCGGTCAGCAGCGACTGCTCACCCCGCACCGGCGGCAGGCCGTCGGCGACGCTCACCCGCGCGCCGGCGTCGGCGAGCACGCTCTCGAGGTTCGCCGTGGCCGTGGCCACCAGCGCCGCCGTCTCGACCGCCACCGGCTCGCCACCGCGGCGGCCGACGCGGGAGAACGCCAGCAGGTCGTTGATCAGCACCTGCATCCGCTTGGCGCCGTCGACGGCGAACCCGATGTACTGCTCGCCGCGCTCGTCGAGCTTGTCGTGGTAACGCTTCTCCAGCAGCTGGCAGAAGCTCGTCACCTTCCGCAGCGGCTCCTGGAGGTCGTGCGAAGCGACGTAGGCGAACTGCTCCAGGTCGGAGTTCGACCGCTCCAGGGCGTGCGTCCGGGCCTCCAGCAGCGTGTGGGCCCGCTCCAGCTCGGCCACCTCTTCGAGGATGCGCCGGCGCATGGTGTCGACGTCGGCGCCGAGCTGGCGCACCTCCCGGGGCCCGGTCGCCACCACCGGCCGGTGCAGGTCCCGCGCGGCCGTGTCGCGCACCGCGGCGGCCAGCTGCTGGATCGGCCCGACCACGGCCCGGCGCAGGCCCGCGAACAGCAGGACGAACGCCGCCGCGATCACCACGGCGATGGTGACGAGGATCCAGGTCAGCAGATTCGTCGCGGCCGCGAGGTCCGCGCGGGCGTCCATCCGGGCGGCGTCGAGGTGCGCGTCCTGCTCGGTCAGGCGGCCGCGCAGCGCGTCGAAGAGCTTCTTGTCCTGTTCGACCTGCCCCGACGTCGGCGCGGGCCCGCCCGGCGCCGCCTGGGCGAGGGCCGCACCGCGCCACGCGTCGGCGCCGGTCAGGACCGCGGCGAGGTCCCGGCCCGCGGTGGTGTCCGGGGTCGCGCCCAGCCGGCGCAGCTCCGCCACCGCCCGGTCCTGGTCGGCGAGCCCGGCCCGGTACGGCTCGAGGAACTCCTGCTGCCGGGTCAGCAGGTAACCGCGGATCCCGGTCTCCTGGTCGACCAGCGCCGTCGAGAGGGCCTTGGCCTGCAGCAGCTGCGGCCCCACCACGTCGAGCAGCCGGCTCCGGGCGTCGTCGAGGCTGGACAGCGCGATCGCGCCGCCCGCGAGGGCGCCGACGAGCAGCACGGCCTCGACGAGCGCCAGCACCCCGGCCCAGCGCCGCAGCGGCCAGGACGCGCGTTCCCGCGTCATCGGGCTCCGCCGTCGGGCCGCTGGGTGAGCAGGACCAGCGCGATGTCGTCGTCCACCGGGCCGTCGTTCAGCTGCTGGACGCGGCCGATCAGGGCGTCCAGCGCCGCACCGGCGTCACCCGGCCCGGTGAGGAGCTCACCGGCCAGCGCGGCCATCCGGGTGCGGCCGAGGCGATCGCCGCCGCCGGACCGGCCCTCGAAGATGCCGTCGGTGTAGAGCAGCAGGGACCAGCCCGGCGCCAGCGCGACCTCGGTCTGACGCCGGGGCCGCTTCAGCGGGAGGCCCAGCGGCGGGCCCAGGCCGTCGGAGGCCAGGAACTCCGCAGGCGCGGCCCCGCCCAGCAGCAACGGCGGCGGGTGCCCGGCCAGCACCATCCGCGCGGACGTCCGGTCCGGGGCCACGGTGACCATGCACGCCGTGGCGAACAGCGGCTCGATCCGCTCGTTCACCAAGACCCGGTCGACCGTGGCCAGCACCTCGGTGGCCGGCAGCCCGGCCAGCACCAGGGCCCGCCACGCGATCCGCAGCGCCACACCCAGCGCGGCTTCGTCCGGGCCGTGCCCGCAGACGTCCCCGATGATCACCTCGACGGTGCCGTCGGCGAGCTCGACCGTGTCGTAGAAGTCGCCGCCCAGCAACGCGCCGTCGCGGCCCGGGCGGTAGCGGACCGCCAGGCCGAGGCCGTCGTCGGCGAGCAGCGGGGTGGGCAGCAGGCCGCGCTCGAGCCGCGCGTTCTCCCCCGCGAGCAGCTGCTGCTCCAGGAGCCGCTGTTCGGCGCCCTCGGCTCGCCGCCGTTCCCAGGCGTAGCGCATGGCGCGCATCAGCAGCGGGCCGTCGACCTGGTCCTTGCCGAGGTAGTCCTGGGCCCCGGCGGCGACGGCGGCCACGCCGGTGGCGGTGTCGTTCTGCCCGGTCAGCACCACGATGGCGCTGCCCGGGCTGTGCCGGCGCAACGTCGTGAGGGCGGTCAGGCCGGACGCGTCGGGCAGCTGCAGGTCGAGCAGCACGCAGTCGACGCCGCCGACGTGCGGCAGCGCGGCCGCCAGCGTCGCCACCCGCAGCAGCGTGATCCGCTCGGCCTCGACCGGGACGTCGGCGAGCATCTCCTCGACCAGCAGCGCGTCGCCGTCGTCGTCCTCGACCAGCAGCACCGAGAGCCGGTTGACCGCGGGCGGCAGCGAAAGCGGTGGCACCGTGACGCGGGTGGAGCCGACCGAAGGAGCGGTCACGACATCGAGCCTCTCTCGAATGAGGCCTCACCAAGCCGCCCGCACACAGGCCACCGGATCAGGCGTAACGGCGCCCGCACAGGCAGGGCCACCGGTGGCTGCGTTCTCAACCGCGCGCACTGTATCCCGCGGTGATCCGGCGGAACCAGACCGGTGGCGCACCACGGACCCGGTCCCGGTCGCCCGCCGAGTGGTGTGCTCGCTCGATGCGGTGAACGACCCGGCCGGGGCCCGTCGCGGCGCGGTGCGCGGGTACCCCACCCGAAACGAGGAGGCGGCCATGGCCGGCAACGATCTGCTGGGGTTCCTGATCATCGGGCTGATCTTCGTGGTGGCGGACGGCCAGGTCCTCCACCGCGACGGCCGGCGCTACCTGCGCGGCCCGGACGGCGGCAGCGGCGGGCCGACGGCGTCGATGGTGGTGACGGTCTTCCACCTCGTCGCGCTGGGCCTGCTGGCCCTGCTCTCGGTGATCGGCCCCGGGTGGTCGGGCTCGGCGCCCGCGCTCGTCGGCCGGATCGGCGTGTTCCTGCTCCTGCTGGCCGTCGCGCACGCGGCGACGCTGTCGGCGCTGGTCCGCCGGCGGCAGGACGCTCGCGCGCGGACCCGTTTCCCCGGGAGCGACCCGGACGCCGCCGGCCCGCAGGTCAGCCCGGACCTCGGGAACCACGGCCCGTACCGCACCTGACCCGGCGTCGAGCTGAACCTGTTCGCTACCAGGGCACCACGCCGTCGTCGTCGAAGAAGCCGCCCGTCGGGCCGTCGGCCGGCAGGGTCGCCAGCCGGATCGCCGTGGCCGCGCCCTGTTCCGGGGTGCGTACGCCGCGGAAGCCGTTCAGGTCCGTCGCGACGTAACCCGGGCAGGCGTTGTTGATCAGGATGTTCGTGTCGCGCAGTTCCTTGGCGTACTGGACGACGACGGCGTTGAGGAACGTCTTCGACGGCATGTACGCGGCGGACAGGAACCCGAAGTCGGCGTCCGGCGCGGACTGCCGGGTCAGCGAGCCGGTTTCGCTGGACAGGTTGACGATCCGCGGCGACGCCGAGCGGCGCAGCAGCGGCAGCATCGTGTTGATCACCCGGATCACGCCGTACACGTTGGTCTCCACGGCCGCGCGCACGGTGTCGAGGCCGACTTTCGTGGGCTCCTGCGGGAAACCGCCGACGACGGCGGCGTTGTTGACCAGGACGTCGAGGCGGCCGAAGCGCTCGTCGAGCAGCGCGGCCGCGGCGGTCACGCTCGCGTCCCCGGTCACGTCGAGGGGCACGCCGAACGCGTCGGCGCCGCCCGCGCGCAGCTTCGCCACGGCGGTCTCGCGCCGCTGTTCGTCGCGGGCGCCGACGCCCACGCTCCAGCCGAGCGCACCCAGGCCGGCCGCGATCTCGTACCCGATTCCCTTGTTGGCGCCGGTGACCAGCGCGATCGTCTTTTCACTCATGGCCTCGAGCTTGGCCGCGCCGCGGCCGGGCACCAACACCATCCGCGTCGGCGATCGATACCCGGCCGGTATCGATGTAGCGTGAGGCCATGGAGACGCGCGAGCTGCAGTACTTCGTCGCCGTCGCCGAGGAACTGCACTTCGGCCGCGCGGCCGAGCGCCTGGGCATGGCCCAGCCCCCGCTGTCGCGCGCGATCGGCCTTCTCGAACGGCGGCTCGGCGTCACGCTGTTCGAGCGCACCAGCCGCTCGGTCACGCTCACCGACGCCGGATCCGTGCTGCTGGCCGAGGGCCGCGCCGTCCTCGGCGCCTTGGCCGCGGCCGAGCGGCGCACCCGGCGGGCCGCGACCGGCCGGACCGGCCTGGTCCTCGTCACCAAGGCCGGCGTTTCCGGTGACCTGCTGAAGGAACTGCTCGCCGCGTACGCCGCCGAGCCGGACGCCGCCGACGTCGACGTGCTGCTGTGCGAGGCCCGCGAGCAGGAACGGCTGTTGCGCGACGGGCAGGCCGACGTCGCGCTGATGCACTGGCCCTACGACTCGACGGCCGGGTTCGACACCGAGGAGCTGGGCACCGAGGGGCAGGTCGTGATCCTGCCGGCCGGGCACCCGCTCGCCGGCCGGTCGCACGTCCGGACCGCCGACGTCGCCGCGCTGCCCGACCTCCCGATGGCCCGCTGGCCGCGTCCCGACGGCGGCTACCCGGACGGGCCGGGGGCCGAGGTGCGGAACCTGACCCAGCTCTACCAGCTGATCGCGCTCGGCCGGACCACGGTGATCCTCGCCGAGTCGTGCCGCACCCACCTGCGCGCGGACCTCGCCGCCGTGCCGGTCGTCGACGCGCCCGCCGTGACGACGGTGATCGCGTGGCCGCCGCACAGCCGGTCGCGCGCCGTCGCCGGCCTGGTGCGCGCCGCGTCGCGCGAGCACGCCGTGACCCGCTGAACCACCCGGGTTCTCAACCCACTTGCCACACCGACCTCGCTCGCGCGACCGCCGCACGGCCGATCCGCACCGCCGCCCACCGGTCCACGCCGCGGCCGGCATCTGTTGCACCGCCGGGTCCTCGCCCCCACCAACGATCCGTGCCCCCAATCCGGCCGACCCGCACCGCCGCCGGCCCCGTTGACGCCGCGTCGCGCGGACCAGCGCCCGCTGAACCGCCCGCCACCGCCCGGTCCTCGGCCTGCACGGCCGAACCCGCACCACTGCGGGTCTGGTCCGCACCGCGTCGCGCGAGCACGCGGCGACCCGCTGAACCGGCCGTCCCGGCGTTGACTTCCGGCAGCGCCGGTGGTTCGCTCTCTGGGAGCGCTCTCAGCCATCTTGCATTCTGTTCGATCCGGACGAGTGAGGGATGGACTCTTCATGACAGCTCGACCACTTCGCCGCGCCGTCACGGCCGCGGCGGTCCTGCTCGCCGCGGGCCTGGCCGGGGCCGCCCCCGCCACCGCGGCCGAGCCGGACGTCACCGTCACGGTGAACGCGCGGGCCGGCCTGGCCACCGTGGCGGACACCGCGCTCGGGGCCAACCACGCCGTCTGGGACAGCCAGCTCGGCACCGACACCGTGGCCGGCCTGCTCGGCGACGCCGGCGTGCGCATGTTGCGCTACCCCGGCGGTTCCTACGGCGACATCTACCACTGGAAGGACAACACGGCGCCGGGCGGCTACGTCGCACCGGACACCGACTTCGACACCTTCATGGGCGGCGCGCGGCGCACCGGGGCCCAGCCGATCATCATCGCCAACTACGGCACCGGCACCCCGCAGGAAGCGGCGGACTGGGTCCGGTACGCCAACGTCACCAAGGGCTACGGCGCGCGCTACTGGGAGATCGGCAACGAGCTGTACGGCAACGGCCACTACGGCGCGAACTGGGAAGCCGACAACCACGCCGACAAGAGCCCCACGGCCTACGCCGACGGCGTCGTCGCCTACGCCGCGGCCATGAAGGCCGTCGACCCGTCGGTCAAGATCGGCGCGGTGCTGACGACCCCGGCGAACTGGCCCGACGGCATCGTCGGCGACGGCGACACCGCCGACTGGAACCAGACCGTGCTGTCGATCGCCGGTCCCCATGTCGACTTCGTCGTCCTGCACTGGTACCCGGGCGGCGCTACGGCGGCGGAAGCGCTCGCCAAGCCCGAGCAGGTGGACGACATGATGTACGTCGTCCGGCGCGAGATCGCGCAGTACGCGGGCGCGAACCCCGGGCGGATCGGCGTCGCGCTCACCGAGACCAACACCTCGGTCGGCATGGACACCCAGCCCGGCGCGCTGTTCGCCGCCGAGACGTACAGCACGATGCTGGAGAACGGCGTGTTCACCGTCGACTGGTGGGACACGCACAACGGCGCGTCCCAGGTGTCCACAGTGGAGGGTCATACCGACTACGGGGACATGGGGATGCTCTCCAGCGCGACGTGCCTGGGCGACGTCTGCGAGCCGCCGCTGAACACGCCCTTCGCGCCCTACTACGGCTTGAAGATGCTGAGCCTCTTCGCCCGCCCCGGCGACCAGCTGGTCCGCGCCGGCACGAGCGCGCCGCTGGTCACCGCGCACGCCGCCCGCCGGCCCGACGGCGACCTTTCGGTGCTGCTGGTCAACAAGGATCCCGGCACCGCCCACACGGTCGCCGTCGACTACGCCGGTTACGCCCCGGCCGCAAGCGCGTCGAAGGTGTACACCTTCACCAACGGCGCGACGTCGATCGCGGAGGGCACCGGCGGCAGCAGCACGAGCCGGACGCTGCCGCCGTACTCGCTGACCACCCTGGTGCTGCACCCGGCGGCCGCGGTCACCGGAGCACCGGCCGCACCCGGTCCGGTGGCCGCCGGCCAGGTCACCGACCGCTCGGCGACGCTCACCTGGCCCGCGGCCGCGCCGGGCGGCCACCCGGTCGCGAAGTACGAGGTCTACCGGACCCTAGGCACGACCAGCGAGGCGTGGGGCGAGACCGCGGGCACGTCGTTCACCGTCGGCAACCTCGTCCCGGGCAGCCGGTACACGGTCAACGTGCTGGCGCGGGACACGGCGGGCAACGTCTCCTGGGCGTCGCCGTCGCTGACGTTCACCACGGGGGCGCCGGCGCGGAGCACGTGCGCGGCCACGATGTCCGACGTCACCGACTGGTCGAGCGGCTTCGTCGGCGGCGTCCACCTCACCAACACGGGCACCGAACCGGCGCCGAACTGGACGTTGACCTTCACCTGGCCGACCGCGCGGCAGCACCTCACCGGCGGCTGGAACGGCACCTGGACCCAGACCGGGACCACGGTGACGGTCACGTCGGCCACGGCACTGGCCCCGGGTGCGAGCGCGGACCCGGGCTTCACGGCCGACTACGGCGGCCCGAACATCCTGCCGACGGCGTTCACCCTGAACGGCACCCTCTGCAGCGCGTCGTGACCACCGGTGCCGGGCGGTACGACCGCCCGGCACCGCGGCTACGGCGAATGCCCGATGGTCAACGGCGCCGGTTTCCGGCACGGTGGGAGGTTCCGGATCGCTGGAGCGGAAGGCTCGCCGTGCCTCGTCGTCGTGTGCCCGAACCCGCCACCGGCGGCACCGCCGGGCGGGTCTTCCTGCCGGTGATGCTGGTCCTCTTCGGGCTGGGCACGGCCGTGGTCCTGGTCCTTCAGATCGCCGTCCTGGCCGGCGAAATCGACCACGGTGCCGAGACGTCGCCGTTGCTCGTGCTGGCGTTGCTCGCCTCCGCGGTGCAGCTGGCCGGCGTGGTCGCCGTCGGCTTCCGGCGGCGCTGGGGCGCGAAGGTCTTCGCCGGGGCGGCCCTCGCCGGGGTGCTACTGGACCTCGGGCAGGTGACCGGCGCGAGCGCGCTGCTGATCATCGGGAAGATCGTCGTGGCCGGCCTGCTCGCCGCCGCGATCCTGGTCCGCTGGGACGACCTGGCCGAGTGACGCGGGGCGCGCCCACGGCTGGGCTTCGCGCCAGGCCAGGTACCCGGCGAAGATCGCGGCGGTGCCGCGCGCCCGGGATCGCGTCTCGAGGAATTCGTCCAGCAGCGTGAAGAGCAGGTCGACCGCGACCTGACGGCCGTCACCCGCCGCTTCGTCGTGCCACCCCGACGTGCGGCCGGGGAAGGCCAGGTACAGCACCAGCGACGTCCAGGTCAGGTTGTCGCCGGTGCCGACGCGGGGCACGAGCGACTCCTTGAAGCCGGTCAGCAGTCCGCCGTCGTGGCCCGCGTCCACACCGAGCAGGTACGTGCAGTAGTCGTGGTAGCTGCCGTCCAATCCGTACAGCTGGGGACGCCGGTGAATGTCGGCGAAGTGCTTCCGGTGGTCCACGGTCCTCCTCGTGCGCGCTCGGGTTCAGCGTAGTCCTTGACGAACCGCGCACCGCCTCCCTAGGTTGTCGGTCATAGGACGTCGGACATCCCATGTCCTACCACCCCATCCCCTCAGCGAGGAGGCGGAACCGGTGTCATCGAAACGCCGAGCGGGCGCGATCCTGCTGGCCGCGGCCGTGGTCTGGCTGTCTTTCACCCCAACGGCCGCGGCCGCCGACCGACGATGCGCGTCCTCGGTGCCGTTCACCTCCGGCACCGAGGGCTACGACACCTTCCGGATCCCGGCGGTGGTGCGCGCCGCGAACGGGTCGCTGGTGGCGTTCGCCGAAGGCCGGCGCGACTCGGCCGGCGACTCCGGCGCGATCCAGACCGTGTCCCGCTCGTCGCGCGACGGCGGCTGCACCTGGGGCCCGCTCTCCGTGGTGACCACCAACGGCGACGCCACCGCGGGCAACCCGACGCCGGTGCTCGCCCGCAACGACGACCTCGTCCTCCTGACCGTCCACAACGGACTCGTCTCGGAGAAGCAGATCATGACCGGCGCGGCGTCGGAGCAGGACACCCGCCGGGTGTTCGTCCAGCGCAGCGGCGACAACGGCCGCACCTGGAGCGCCGCGCGCGACATCACCGCGGACACGAAACGGCCCGGCTGGCGGTGGTACGCCACCGGTCCCGGGCACGCCACGCTGCTGCGGCACGGCCCGCACGCGGGCCGGATCGTCGTGCCCGCCAACCACTCCAGCTCGCCACCGGCCGGCTCCACCGACGTCGGCACCGAGGCGAAGTACTACGGCGGCCACGACCTCTACAGCGACGACGACGGCCGCACCTGGCACATCGGCTTCACCGACGACCGCACCGACGGCGTCGTCGCCGCGAACGAGACGTCGGCGACGGAGCTGCCCGACGGCACGCTCTACTTCTCCAGCCGCAACCAGGGTTCCGCGGCCGAGCACCGGGTCGACGGCTACAGCGTGGACGGCGGCCAGACGCTCGTGCGGCCGTACCGGGCGCAGCCGTCGCTGTCCGGGACGAAGGTCGAGGGCAGCGTGCTGCAGACGACGATCCCGTGGCTGCTGCTGTATTCCGGCCCTTCCGACCCCGCGACGCGCACGGTGATGCAGCTGCGGCTGAGCACCGACCGCGGGCGCACCTGGACCCCGGGCCGGACGCTGACCACCGGCCCCGCGGCGTACTCCGACCTCGTGCAGGCCGACCCGCTCACCGCCGGGCTGCTCTACGAGACCGGCACGGCCGGGCCCTACGAAACCATCGTGTTCCACCGCATCCCGCTCACGCGGGTGCGCTGAGCCCGGTCCCGCACCCGGCGCGTGCCGGGTGCGGGACGGGGTCGCTCAGCCCCAGGCCAGGGGCAGCTGCAGCGGCCCGCGCGTCGACAGACCCAGCTTCCAGCCGATGCCGGCCTCGCCCTCGGCCAGCCGCAGCTCCGGCAGCCGCCGCAGCAGCGTGTCCAGCGCGACCTGCAGTTCCATCCGGGCCAGCGGCGCACCCAGGCAGTGGTGGGCGCCGTGGCCGAAGCCGATGTGCGTCGCCTCCCCGCGCAGCAGGTCCAGCACCTCCGGGTCCGAGTACACCGAGCCGTCGCGGTTGGCCGAGGCCAGCGCGGGCAGCACCGGTTCCCCCGCCCGGACCGTCACGCCGCCCAGTTCGACGTCTTCCGTCGCGTAGCGCGCGATGCCCGCGCCGGTGCCGAGCGGGACGAACCGCATCAGCTCCTCCACCGCCTTGGGCACCAGGCCCAGGTCCGCGCGCAGCAGCGCCAGCTGGCCCGGGTGCGTGAGCAGCGCGTACACGAAGTTCGGGATCTGGGACGCGGTCGTCTCGTGGCCGGCCACCAGCAGTGTCTGCGCCAGCGACAGCAGCTCCTCCTCCGAGAGCCGGTCGTCTTCGTCGCGGGCCACGACCAGCGCGCCGAGCAGGTCGTCGTGCGGCGTCTCCCGGCGCTGCGCGATCAGGCCGGCCATGTATTCGTTCATCTTCGTCATCGCGTCGAGGACTTCGTCCGGCGTGAACTTCGTCGTCGAGAGGAACGCGTCCGACCAGACGCGGAAGTCGCCGCGGTCTTCGAACGGGACGCCCAGCAGCTCGCAGATCACCGTCACCGGGAACGGCAGCGCGAAGGCCTCGACCAGATCGGTGGGCGGGCCCTGGGCGAGCATCGTGTCGACGAGCCCGTCGGCGATCTCCTGCGCCCGCGTCCGCAGCGCGTCGATCCGGCGCATGGTGAACGCCTTCATCACCAGGCGCCGCAGCCGGCTGTGGTCCGGCGGGTCGAGGCTGAGGATGTTGCCCGGCGGCGGCAGGTGCGGACGCAGCCGCGGCTCGTCGCGCCCGGTCGCCGCCGCGCGGCTGAAGCGCGGGTCGCCCAGCACCACCTTGACGTCCTCGTAGCGCGTCGCCAGCCAGGCCGGTTCGCCGTAGGGCATGGTGACGCGGCTCAGCGGCTCTTCGGTGCGCAGCTGCTCGAACAGCGGCTCGATGTCCAGCTTTTCCGGCTCGCTGAAGGGATAGGCCCTCGTCATGACGACTCCTCGGCGGTGTTGACGGCACGGTGCCGGTACGGGACGAACACAGCGGCGACGACCGCGAGGACGCAGATCGCGCCGGACACGGTGAACGCGGTGGTGTACGCGCCGACCGTGGGCAGGGGGAGGCCCGGCAGCAGGGTCGCGGCCAGGATCGCCGACGCCACCGCCGTGCCGATGGAGCCGCCGATCGAGCGCAGCGTCTGGTTGACGCTGTTGGCGACGCTCGTCTGCGCGGGGGTGACGCCGCTGTTGAGCAACGTCGGGATCGCGCCGAACGCCAGCCCCAGCCCGAGGCCGAGCAGGCCGGTCGCGACGTAGAAGTGCCAGTGCTCGGTGTGGAAGGCGAGCAGGAAGGCGAACGTCGCGGTCGCGACGACCGTGCCGATCACCATCGGCCACTTCGGGCCGACGCGGCGGATCAGCACCGACACCGCGCCGGCGGCGAGCAGCGTGCCCGCGGTCATCGGCAGCAGCGTCAGGCCCGCGCCGAGCGCGTCGGACCCGAAGCCGTACCCGAACCGCCCCGGCGTCTGGACGAACTGGATCACCAGGATGAACGCGCCGTACATGCCGGCGCCGGTGAGGAACGTGGCGATGTTGGTGCCCAGCACGACCGGCGTGCGCATCATCGCGATGTCGACCAGCGGTTCGCGCACGCGCCGCTCGACGACCACCCACGCGACCAGCAGCACGACGGCGCCGGCGAACAGGCCGAGGACGGTGGCCGAGCCCCAGCCCCACGCCGGCCCGCGGTTGATGCCGAGCACCAGGCAGACCAGGCCGCCGGCGAGCGTCAGCAGGCCGAAGACGTCGACGTAGAACTTGCCGGCCGTTTCCGGCAGCCGGATCAGCGCGGCGGTGCCGAGCAGGCCGAGCGCGGTGACCGCCGCCGAGATCCAGAACATGCCCTGCGCCGACACGCCCGCCTGCACCAGCAGCCCGGACACGAGCAGGCCCGCGCCCGCGCCGATGCCGGTGAGTGCGCTCAGCAGCGCGATGCTCGAAGGGACGCGCTCCGGCGGGAAGATCGACCGGACGATCCCGATGGCGAGCGGCATCGCCGCGAAGCCCATGCCCTGCAACGCGCGACCGGCCAGCACGACGCCCATCGACGTCGAGACGGCCACCAGCACCGAGCCGAGGGTGGTCAGCGCGAGTGTCGCCATGAGGACGCGCTTGCGGCCCAGCTTGTCGCCGAGCGAACCGAGCAGCGGCGTGAACACCGCCGCGGACAGCATGTTGACGGTCACGACCCAGGAGACGTCGGCCATCGAGACGTTCAGCGATTGCGCGAGGCCGGACAGGATCGGCATGACCATGCTCTGCATGACGACGATCGCGAACGTCGACAGCGCCAGCACCAGCAGCACCGCCGTCGGATGCGACTCCGCGCGCCGGGCGCGGTGCGCGGGTGCCGGGGCGGTGAGGGTGTCGGACACGAGGGACCTCCATGCGATGACTTTGTAGTCAACTGACGACTTACACGGTAACCAGGTGCCGGAAGCCAAGTCAACGAGTGACTACTTAACCCCGCGGTGATCACGCTCACAGCGCGTTTGCGCTGGTCTACACTGCGAAAACCCCGACGAACGGAGATCGGCGATGGACACCGCGGCACCCCGCGCACGCCGCCGCGACGCGGCCGCCACCCGGGAAGCACTGCTGACCGCCGCTCGGACACTGCTGAGCGAGCACGGCGTCGAGGGCACCAGCACCCGGGACGTCGCGGCACGGGCCGGGGTGAACCAGGCGCTGGTCTACCGCTACTTCGGCTCGAAGGAAAAGCTGTTCGCCGAGGCCGCGGGCCACGGCTGGGACACGGCCGACACCGTGACGGCGGACGCCCCGCTGAAGGATCTCCCCCGCGCCCTGCTGGAGCGCGCCCTGAACGTCGGCGCCCAGCATCCCGGCGACCTCTCGGGCCTGGTGACGGCGGCGAACGACGACATGATCCGGGCCGTGGTGCGTGAGCGGATCGAGCGCGCGTTCGGCGAGCAACTGGCCCCGCGCCTGAGCGGCCCGGACCGCGAGCTGCGCGCGGAACTGCTGGCCGCGGTGATCACCGGGATCGCCGTGCTGCGCGGCAAAGTGGGCACGAAGGCCCTGACCGCGGCCGACCGCGAGGCGCTCGGCGCGTACGTCGACCGCATGGCCGCCCCCCTGCTCGACCTCGACTGAACCTCTCCGCTGGTCGCTTCCCGCAGAACTTTTCGTCGTAGATATTGTCAACAATTTCATCGACGATTAGGGTGCGAGTCATGCTCATCGACTGCCACGGGCACTACACCACCGCGCCGCCGGCTCTGGCCGCCTGGCGCGAGCGGCAGGTCGCCGCCCTGGCCGGCGGGCCCGCGCCGGACCGCGCCGACCTGCGGATCAGCGACGACGAACTGCGGGCGACGATCGAGCCGAACCAGCTGCGGCTGATGGACGAACGCGGCATCGACCTGACGATCTTCTCGCCCCGCGCGTCCTTCATGGCCCACCACGTCGGGGACTTCGCGACGTCGTCGGCGTGGGCCGCGATCTGCAACGAGCTCTGCTACCGCGTCAGCACGCTCTACCCCGGGCGGTTCGCGCCGGCCGCGATGCTCCCGCAGTCCCCCGGCGCCGACCCGGCCACCTGCGTCCCGGAGCTGACGCGGTGCGTCGAGGAGTACGGCGCCGTCGCGCTGAACCTCAACCCCGATCCCTCCGGCGGCCACTGGACGGCGCCGCCGCTCACCGACCGCTCGTGGTACCCCGTCTACGAAAAGATGGTGGAGTACGACGTCCCGGCGATGGTCCACGTCAGCACGAGCGTGAACCCGGCCTTCCACACCACCGGCGCGCACTACCTGAACGCCGACACGACGGCGTTCATGCAGCTGCTCCAGGGTGACCTGTTCGCGGACTTCCCCACGCTGCGGCTGGTCATCCCGCACGGCGGCGGCGCGGTGCCCTACCACTGGGGCCGGTTCCGCGGCCTGGCGCTGGCCCTGGGCAAGCCGCCGCTCGAAGAACACCTGCTGGGCAACGTCTTCTTCGACACCTGCGTCTACCACCAGCCCGGTTCGGACCTGCTGTTCGACGTCATCCCGGCGAAGAACATCCTGTTCGCCTCGGAGATGATCGGCGCCGTCCGCGACGTCGACCCGTCAACCGGCCACCACTTCGACGACACCCGGCGCTACGTCGAGGCCGCGAAACTGTCCGAAAAGGACTTGGCCGCGATCCGGGAGCACAACGCCCGTGCCGTCTACCCCCGCCTCGACGCCCTGCTGACGCGCCAAGGCCGGTGAGGAAGCCCCATGACCGAACCGAAAACCCCCGGCTGGCTCGACTGGTACGCCCACCCGTCGAAGCCGGAGTTCCGGCTGCCGCCCGGCACCGTCGACGCGCACTGCCACGTCTTCGGCCCGCAGGCCGAGTTCCCCTTCGCGCCGGAACGCAAGTACACCCCGTGCGACGGCGGCAAGGACGACCTCTTCGCCCTGCGCGACCACCTCGGCGTCTCACGCAACGTCATCGTCCAGGCCACCTGCCACGGCGCGGACAACTCCGCCATGGTCGACGCCGTCCGCGCGGCGGGCGGCCGGGCGCGCGGGATCGCGACCGTCCGGCCGGACGTCGGCGACCGCGAGCTGGGCGAACTGGACGCCGCGGGGGTGCGCGGCGTGCGCTTCAACTTCGTGAAACGCCTGGTCGACGCCGCCCCGCACGAGGCACTGGCCACCATCGCGAAGAAGATCGCCCCGCTCGGCTGGCACGTCGTCCTCTACTTCGAGAGCGTCGACCTGCCCGAGCTGGCAGGGTTTTTCGGCTCGCTGCCCACCCCGCTCGTCGTGGACCACCTGGGCCGCCCGGACGTCACACAGCCGGTCGGCGGGCGGGAGTTCGGCCGCTTCCTGCGGTTCGTCGAGCGCAACGACGTCTGGGTGAAGGTCAGCTGCCCCGAGCGCCTGACCGTCACCGGGCCGCCCGCCCTCGGCGGCGAGCGGCACGCCTACCGCGACGTCGTCCCGTTCGGCCGGCGCGTCGTGGCGGAGTTCCCCGACCGCGTGCTGTGGGGCAGCGACTGGCCGCACCCCAACCTCCTGGGCCACATGCCGGACGACGGCCTGCTGGTCGACTACGTGCCGCAAGTGGCGGTCACGGCTGAGCAGCAGCGGAAGCTGCTCGTGGCCAACCCGGCGCACCTGTACTGGCCCGGCAATGACTGACGCCTGAGCGACAGGAACTCCCATGCAGCAAGCCAACTCCCTGAACCGGCTGAACCGCCTGCCGATCTCCCGGTTCCACAAGATCACCCTGCTGGCCGTCTCGTTCGCCTACTTCTTCGAGTTCGCGGACATCAACAGCTTCGCCACCACCGCGCCCAAACTGATCAAGCTGTGGGGCGTGACGGTCGACCAGGTCGCCTACGTCACCTCGTTGTCGTTCGTCGGGATGTTCTTCGGCGCGGTCATCGCGAGTGGCCTCGCCGACCGGTGGGGCCGCAAACGCGCGTTGCTGTGGACGACCTTGTGGTTCGGCGTCTTCTCCTTCGCCGCCGTCTTCTCGTGGGACGTCGTTTCCCTCGGTGTGTTCCGCGTCCTGACCTCGGCCGGGCTTTCGGCGATGACCGTCGTGGCCGTCATCTACGTCAACGAGCTGTACCCGGCCGCCAGCCGCGGCAAGTACCAGGCCTACGCGATCGTGATCGGCATCTGCGGCACCCCGGTCACCAACCTGATCGCCAGCGCGGTGGTGCCGATCAACGACTGGTCGTGGCGGCTGGTCTACCTGTGGGGCGCGCTCGGCGTGCTGCTCGTCTTCTTCACCCGGCGCCTCAAGGAGTCACCGCGCTGGCACGAGAGCCGCGGCGACCACGCCGAGGCGGACCGGATCCTGCGGGAGATCGAAGAGCAGGTCGCGGCGGAGCAGGGGCCGTTGCCCGAGCCCGAGCCGCCCGTCGAAGAAGCTCCGGTGACGAAGGCGCCACTGCGCTTGCTGCTGCAGAAGAAGTACCTGTACCCCACCTTGCTGCTGACCGTCGTGTGGGTGACGCAGACGATCGGCTTCTTCGGCTACTCGAGCTGGGCGCCCACGCTGCTGGCCCAGGAGGGCTTCAGCGTCGAGAAGTCGGTCTTCTACGTGGCCCTGACGACCGTCGGCGCGCCGCTCGGGTCGTACCTGGCCGCCCTGGTCACCGACCGGTTCGAACGCAAGTGGTGCCTGGTCGCCTTCGGCACGGTCATCGCGCTGTGCGGCCTGCTCTACGGGCTGACGTTCAACCCGGTCCTGATCGTGGTCTTCGGGTTCCTGGTGAACCTGTTCGAACGCGGCTACACCGCCCTCGGCTACGCCTACTCCCCCGAGCTGTTCGACACGCGGAGCCGGTCGCTGGGCACCGGTGTCTCCTACGGGCTCGGGCGGCTGTCGAACGCGGCGGGTCCCCTGATCGTGGCCGCGCTCTACACCGGCAGCGGCTATCGGAGCGTGTTCTTCTTCATCGCCGGGACCTGGCTGGTCGGCGCGGTGGTCCTGGCCGTGTTCGGCCCGCGGACCCGCCCGTCCGCCGTCACCCGGGCGGAACCCGATGTGCCGATTCGCGGGTAACCGCCGCCGGCCCGGGTAACCCTCCTCGGTAGAGGACGTCGCGCCCCCGGGTGCGCGCCCTCGGGAGGAGTCACATCGTGCCTGTGAACTGGACCACGGCGGACCAGCCAGGCTGGCAGACCCTGGACGTGGCCGGCACCGACCCGTCAGGTCTCGCCGATGCCCGGATGTGGGCCGAGTCGCGGATGACCGCGCTCGGGGACCTGCATCGGCTGGACGCGCTGTTGATCGTCGGAGAACTGCTGGACAACGCCTACTTGCACGCGGGCGGGCCGGTCGAACTGCGGCTGCGCTGCACCTGCGGGCCGTGCGAGGTGACCGTCGCCGTCGCCGACGTCGGCACCGGGGAACCGCGGTTGCGGGTCCCCGGCCGGGACGGCGGGCGCGGCCTGCGGGTCGTCGACCAGCTGTGCCTCGCGTGGGGCGTCAGCCACCACGACGACGGCAAGCTCGTGTGGGGCCGCCTGCGCTGCGCGGAGACGGAAGAGCCCTGCCCGCGGGCGAGCTAGTGCGAAGCGGCGAGCGGGGCCGAGCTAGCCGGTCGTGAGGTCCGGCAGCAGCGTCAGCCAGGCCAGGGCCTCGGAAAGGTCGGCGTGCAGCGGCAGGACGCGCTCCAGCCCGAGCACGCTCAGGGGGCGCAGCACCGCGCGGCTGCGGGTGACGACGGCGAAGGGCACGCCGGCCGCGTGGGCGTCGGCGGCGGAGTTGAGCAGGACGGTCAGCGCCCGGGCGGCACAGAACGTCACGGCCGAGGCGTCGACGACCAGGGCGCGCGGCCGGAAGGCGAGCTCCCGCTCGATGAGGCCGGCGAGGTGATCGGTGACGCTGATGTCGAGCTCGCCGGTGGCCGAGAGCACGGCGGCGTCGGCGGTGGTGAGCACGTCGAAACTCGCGATGGCCGCGTGACCTGCGGGGTCTCTGGGCCGGGGCAGCGGAATCATGGTCATAGGCGAAGCCTCCTGGGGGAACCGTGAGGCCAAACCGCTCGTGCACCAGTCCAGTCCCACACCGGCCCCTGACGGGGTCGTGGGTCTCGGGGTGCGACGGCTGCCGGTTGAACCGCTGCCGGCCGACCGTACCGCACTCCCGGGCCCGCGGCGGTGTCACCCGTTCGGCGCAACAGCTCACAGCGGCGTGTCGCCGGACGCCCGGTCCTACGCGCCGGGTTGGGCTGTTCACTCTCCGTTCACCGCAGCGTCATCAGCGGAAAGCCGCCGCGCTCTCCCCGGCGTCGGCGATTCCGGACCACGACGGCCCGGTGGTCCACAAAGGACCGATGTGCGCTCGCTCGAGTTCGACGTACCGAAACGACGGCATCCGGCCGTCCCCGTCGTTTCCCCGAGACAAAGAGCGAATTATATCGACACTTGATTAGCTCATTCGATCGACAACGTACGCGTCGGTATGTCGACTGCTACGCTCCACAGTGGATCGGGCATTTATCGTGCGTTCGGTCACAGTCGCACTACGGACACCAACGTTCAAGGAGCAGCCCCATGGCCCAGAAGGTCCTCGTCGAAATGCTGGACGACATCGACGGCAGCCCGGCCAGCCACACCGTTCCGTTCGGCCTCGACGGCGTCAGCTACGAGATCGACCTTTCCGACGAGAACGCCGCCGCGCTGCGCGAGGAGCTCTCCCGGTTCATCGCGGCGGGCCGCAAGACCGGTGGCCGCAAGGTGCGCGTCGCGACCGGCCAGTCGACGGCGGCGAGCTCGGCCGACCGCGAGCGCTCGCGCGCGATCCGCGCCTGGGCCAACGAGAACGGCTACGACGTCTCCGAGCGGGGCCGCCTGTCCTCGGAGATCGTCAACGCCTACGACGAGGCGCAGCTGCAGGCCGCCGCCCCGGCGCCGGCGCGCAAGCGGGCGCCGCGCAAGAAGGTCGCCGCCGCGAAGAAGTAGTGCCGTGCCGGCCGATCTCTGGGGAGCGATCACGAAGGCCGATCCACCGGCGGCGAGGACACTGCTCACTCGCCGCCGGTGGATATCCTTCCGGCCGGCCGCCTGATTCCGGCTCGGTCGTTTCCGGGCTCGGCTGTTTCAGGAAACGCCAACCGGACAGCCGTTGTCATTTCCCAGCTCACCGCGGGTGAATGCCGGTGGATTTCAGCCGCGGGCCGCCGCGCCGGGCGCGGCCATTCCGCGCCACAGCAGATCCGCCAGGGCCGCCGCGTCCCGCCGCCACTGGCCGTTCGGGTCGAGGTGCAGCAGCCCGCCGAGCCCCCGCAGCACCGTCACCGGATCCAGGTCCGCGCGGACCACGCCCGCCTCGGTGGTCGCCGCCAGCAGCGTCGAGACCGCGCCGACCATCGCTTCGTACGCGCTCGCCGGCAGTTCGCCGCGTGACGCCGTCGCCGCGCGCAGGGCGTCCGCCAGCCCGCGTTTCGTCATCATGTAGTGCGCCAGGTGGTCCGTCGCCCAGACGCGGAACGCCTCCGCCGGCGCGTACTTCTCCAGCAGCACCGGGACGACGTCGACCAGGTGGCGCACCTCTCGTTCGTAGACCGCCAGGATCAGCGCCTCCGGCGTCGGGAAGTGCCGGTACACCGTGCCGACGCCGACTTCGGCGTGCTTCGCGATCGCGTTGAACGAGACCTCGCCCGTCGCGGCGAGCGACTCGCCGGCCGCGACGAGGATGCGCTCGTGGTTGCGCCGGGTGTCGGCGCGCCGGGGGCTGACGGAACCCGTAGAGCCTGCCGCGCCGCTCGTCATCGTCCCTCCCGGTGGTGGATCCGTTCGCCGGTAATCTAGTGCAGCGCCGCCCCGGCCTGGAGCAACTCCAGCTTTCGGGTTCGTTGCGAGCCGGATTGTAATCCGCTAACCTCGCGAAAAGGTGAAGCGGATGAGTATCCGGTACACCACGCTCCCACCACGCCGCCAGCTCCCCACCCGGACGATCCGCGGAAAGAGACCAGTGGACATCTCACTCGAAGTCAATGGCAGTACCGAGCACCTGGACGTCGATCCCGGCGTGACCCTGCTCGACGCGCTGCGCGAGCGCCTCGACGTCACCGGCCCGAAGAAGGGCTGCGACCGGGGCCAGTGCGGCGCCTGCACCGTGCACGTCGGCGGCCGGCCCGTGCTCTCGTGCCTCACCCTCGCCGCCACCGTGCAGCAGCCGGTGACCACCGTCGAAGGACTGTCCACAGGGGACGACCTGCACCCGGTGCAGCGGGCCTTCGTGGACCAGGACGCGCTGCAGTGCGGGTTCTGCACCTCCGGCCAGATCATGTCGGCGGTCGCGGCCGTCGAGCAGGACGTCACCGACGTGCGCGAGTTCATGTCCGGCAACCTCTGCCGGTGCGCGGCCTACCCGAACATCGTCGCGGCGGTCCAGCAGGCGAGGCGGGTCGATGCGTCCCTTTGAGCTGACCGCGCCGACCACCCTCGACGACGCCCTCGCCACGCCCGGCACCTTCCTCGCCGGCGGCACGACGCTCGTCGACCTGATGAAGCTGAACGTCCTCACCCCGCGCCACGTCCTCGACATCAACAACGTCCCGTTGCGCGGCATCGACACCACCGATGGGCTGCGCTTCGGCGCGCTCGAGCGGATGAGCGACATCGCCGCGCACCCCGGGGTGTACCCGGCGATCTCCCGCGCGCTGCTGCTGAGCGCGTCGCAGCAGCTACGGAACATGGCCAGCATCGGCGGGAACCTGCTGCAGCGCACGCGCTGCTCGTACTTCCGCGACGTCGCCACGCCGTGCAACAAGCGCGTGCCCGGCAGCGGCTGCCCGGCACTCGAAGGCGCCAACCGGATGCACGCGATCCTCGGCAGCAGCGACTCCTGCGCGGCGACGCACGCGAGTGACGTCGCCGTCGCCCTGGTCGCGCTCGACGCCGAGCTGCGGCTGGCCGGCCCGGACGGCACCCGCACGGTGAAGCTGGCCGAGTTCTACCGGCTGCCGGGCGACACGCCCGAGGTGGAGAACGACCTGCACACCGGCGAGCTGATCACCGAGGTCGTCGTCCCCGAGCTGGCCTGGGCGGCGAACTCCACCTACGTCAAGGTGCGCGACCGGCAGTCCTACGAGTTCGCGCTGTGTTCCGCCGCCGTCGCGCTGGACGTCCGGGACGGCGTCATCGCCGACGCCCGGATCGCCGCGGGCGGCGTCGGCACGGTGCCGTGGCGGCTGCCCGCCGTCGAGGACGCCCTGCGCGGCAAGCCCGCCACGCAGGCGACCTTCGAGGCCGCCGTGTCCGGCGCGGCCGAGGGGGCCCGGCCGCTGTCCGAAAACGCTTTCAAGGTGCCGCTGCTGAAGCGGACCCTGATCCGCGCCCTGCTCGAGCTGACCGAGGGGACCGCCCGATGACCGCCGCCCGTCTCGACGCGCCGGTGAAGGTCACCGGCCGGGCCAAGTACGGCGCCGACCACAACGTGCCCGGCATGGTCTACGGCTACGTCGTGCTCAGCACGGTCGCCCACGCCGAGCTCGAAGCCATGGACGTCACGGCGGCGAAGAGCGCGCCCGGCGTGCTCGGCGTGTACTCCCCGTTCGACCCGCTGGAGCTGCGCACCCCGGTCTCGCCGCTGTTCGGCGAGACGTGGGTGCCCATGCAGGACAAGGAAGTCGCCTACTACGGCCAGGCGATCGGCTTCGTCGTGGCGGAGACCTTCGAGCAGGCCCGCGACGCGGCGATGCTCGTCGAGGTCACCTACCGCGCCAAGCCGGCGCTGACGTCGCTGGAAGACGGCCTCGCCGCGGCGGAGGACGCCCCGCCGGGCCGGGACGGCACCCCGTCGACGTTCGAGGTCCTCGAAGACGGCGTCGAATCCTTCGACGACGCGCTGGCGGGGAGCCCGGTGATCGTCGAAGCGACCTACCACACGGCGACCCAGAACCACGCCGCGATGGAGCCGCACTCGGCCGTCGCGGTCTGGGACGACGGCGAGCTGACCGTCTACAGCGGAAACCAGGGCGCGCACCTGCAGGCCCAGGAACTGGCGAGCGCGCTGCAGCTGGACGTCGCGGCCGTGCACGCGCTGAACCCGTACGTCGGCGGCGCGTTCGGCGGCAAGGGCCGCACCTCGGCGCCGGCGTTCCTCGCCGCCGCCGCGGCCCGGGCGCTCGACCGGCCGGTGAAGGCCGCGCTCACCCGCGAGCAGGTGTTCACCGCGACCGCGGGCCGCGCGGCGACGGTCCAGAAGATGACGCTCGGCGCCGAACGCGACGGCACGCTCGTCGCCCTGCGCCACGACTCCTGGTGCAGCACCGACATCCACCGCGCGTTCGTCGAGCCGACGTCGCACGGCACGTCCCGCGAGTGGTACGCCACCCGCAACCTGCACATCAGCCAGAAGGTGGTGCCGCTGAACATCCCGCCGACGACGTTCATGCGGGCCCCCGGCGAGGCACCCGGGTCGTTCGCGCTGGAGAGCGCGATCGACGAGCTGGCCGTCGCGCTGGACATGGACCCGATCGAGCTGCGCATGCGCAACAACTCGACCGCGCCGCCCGGGCACGACCTGCAGTGGTCGAGCAAGCACCTCGACGAGTGCTTCCAGATCGGCGCGCAGCGGTTCGGCTGGGAGCACCGCAAGCCGCACGGGCACACCGACGGCGACTGGGAGGTCGGCCTCGGCACGGCCACCGCGATGTTCCCGGCCCTGCGCTTCCCGACGACCGTCGGGATCACCCTGCAGGCCGACGACACCGCCGTCGTCGCGACGAGCGGCGCGGACCCCGGCACCGGCCTGCTGACCGTGCTTTCCCTGGTGGGCGGCGAATCGCTGGACATCGCGCCGGAGAAGATCGTGCCCAAGCTCGGTGACTCGTCGCTGCCGCCGGGTGGGCTCTCCGGCGGCTCGACCGCGACGGCGAGCGTCGGCACGGCCATCATGATCGCCGCGACCAAGGCCATCGACGAGCTGGTGGCGCTGGCGGCCGACCCGGGCGCACCGTTCGCGGGCGCCGAAGTCACCTACGCCGACGGCCGCGTGCTGGCCGACGGGAAGTCGATGACGTTCGGCGAGCTGCTGCGCGCCGTCGGCCGCACTTCCCTCGAGGTGACGGGTTCGTCGGCTCCCGGCGAGGAGCTGACGAAGCACTCCTTCAGCTCCTTCGGCGCGCAGTTCTGCGAGGTCCGCGTGCACAAGTGGACGCGCGAGGTGCGGGTGTCGCGGATGCTCGGCGTCTTCGACACGGGCCGGATCATCAACGCGCGGGCGGCCCGCAGCCAGCTCATGGGCGGGATGATCTGGGGCGTGTCGGCCGCGCTGCACGAGGGCCTGGAGGTCGAGGCGAACGGCCGGCTCGCCAACGGCGACTTCGCGAGCTACCTGCTCCCGGTGAACGCGGACATCCCGGAGGTCGACGTCCACTTCGTCGAGTACCCGGACACGCTGCACAACGCCGTGGGCGCCAAGGGGCTCGGCGAGATCGGCACGGTCGGGATGGCCGCCGCCGTCGCCAACGCCGTGTACAACGCCACCGGCGTCCGGGTCCGCCACATCCCGATCACCATCGAGGACCTGCTGGCGGAGGCCCAGTCGAAGTAACGACCCCGGCGGCCGCTCCCCGATGACACGCTCGACGTCGTCCGGGAGCGGCCGTCGTCGTTTCCGCGGTGCGGCGGCGAGTGTGTCCACAAAGGACACATCGCGGCCGGGCGCCGGTCCGGCGACCTCGCGTGGTGTCACCGAGCGGTGCCGGAAAGTCACGTCCATCTGCTGAGTTGCGCACCAGGACTCACCTCT
This sequence comes from Amycolatopsis sp. NBC_01307, assembly GCF_035975215.1. Taxonomy (NCBI): domain Bacteria; kingdom Bacillati; phylum Actinomycetota; class Actinomycetes; order Pseudonocardiales; family Pseudonocardiaceae; genus Amycolatopsis; species Amycolatopsis sp. NBC_01307. The sequence continues at coordinate 5,411,220 of NZ_CP108403.1, forward strand.
CCGGGGCAGCCGGCCCCGCCGTTACCCTTCCGCGACGATCACGGGCCGATTCGCCCATGACGCGGCCCCTCCACAGTCCTAGGCTGACGGGCGACACCGAGGAGTCCCCCGAGAATGCTGATCGACGACCTGGCCGCCGCCCTGCCGGCCGACCGCCTGGTCCGCGACCCGGACGTGCTGCGCAGCTTCGCCCACGACGAGGCCGAATGGGCGCCCTGCGCGCTGCCCGTCGTCGTGGTCCGGCCGCACACCGCCGAAGAGGTCCAGACCGTGGTGCGCCAGTGCATCCGGCACGGCGCGCCGCTGGTCACCCGCGGCGCCGGCACCGGGCTGTCCGGCGGCGCGAACGCCGTCGAAGGCTGCGTGGTGCTGGTGACCGACCGGCTGCGCGCCATCAAGGAGATCGACGAGCAGGAACGGCTCGCGGTCGTCGAGCCCGGCGTGGTCAACGACGACCTGCGCGCCGCCTGCGCCGAGCGCGGGCTCTGGTACCCGCCGGACCCGGCGAGCTCGCCGTGGTCGACGATCGGCGGCAACGTGGCGACCAACGCCGGCGGCGTCTGCTGCGTCAAGTACGGCGTCACCCGCGACTACGTCCTGGCGATGCAGGTCGTGACCGGCACCGGCGAGCTCGTCCGGCTCGGCCGCCGCACCGCGAAGGGCGTGGCGGGCTACGACCTGACCGGGCTGATGGTCGGCTCCGAAGGCACCTTGGGCGTCATCACCGAAGTCACCGTGCGGCTGCGCCCGGCGCGGGCCGCCGAGCGCACGGTGGCCGGCTACTTCGACACGACGGTCGCGGCCGGGGAAGCCGCCGCGGCGGTCGCGGCCCGCGGCGTGCTGCCCTCGGCGCTCGAACTCGTCGACCGGCACTGCCTCGCCGCGGTCGACGCGTGGAAGAACATGGGCCTGAGCACCGACGCGAACGTCGTGCTGCTCGGGCGCACCGACGCACCCGGCGCGCAGGGCGAGCACGAAGCCGCCGTGCTGCTCGAATGCTTCGAACAGGCCGGCGCGACGTGGGCCGCCCAGTCGACCGACCAGGCCGAGGCGGACGCGCTGTTCGACGCCCGGCGCCTGGCCTACCCGGCGCTGGAACGGCTCGGGCCGGTGCTCACCGAGGACGTCTGCGTGCCGACGCGGGCCGTGCCCGAGATGCTCGCGCGGATCGACCGGGCCGCGCTGCGCCACGACGTCGTGATCGCCAACATCGCGCACATCGGCGACGGCAACCTGCACCCGCTGCTGGTGACCCCGCCCGGCGACGAGACCGCGCGCAAGAACGCCCAGGCCGCGTTCGACGACATCATCGCCGACGCGCTCGACCTCGGCGGCACGGTCACCGGGGAGCACGGCGTCGGCCTGCTCAAGCAATCCGGCCTGACGCGCGAGCTCGGCCCGGCGGTGCTCGAGCTGCACCGCGCGGTCAAACGGGCGCTGGACCCGCACCAGATCCTCAACCCCGGCAAGGTTTTCCACGAAGGGACCCCCGCATGACCGAGCCCGTCGTCCCCACCACGTCCGGCGCGGTCCGCGGGGAGCTCACCGCCGCCGGCGTCGCCCGGTTCCGCGGCGTGCCGTACGCCGCCGCGCCCGAGGGCGAGCTGCGGTTCGCCGAGGCCGTGCCGGCACCGCCGTGGGAGGACGTCCGCGACGCGCGCAGACCGGGGCCGACCGCCCCGCAGCGCCACCGCGACTTCCCGGGCCTCGACCTCAGCCCGGTCGTCGGCCCCGGCTGGCGGCCGGGGCCGGAGTACCTGACGGTCGACGTCTGGACGCCGGACCCCGGCGCGGCCGGGCTGCCGGTGCTCGTGTTCGTGCACGGCGGCGCGTTCATCGGCGGCACCGGCTCGGCCTCGGTCTACGACGGCACGGCGTTCGCGCGGGCCGGGGCGGTCCTGGTGACCGTGCAGTACCGGCTCGGCGTCGACGGGTTCCTGCCGCTGGACGGCGGGGTGACGAACCTGGGCCTGCGCGATCAGCTGGCGGCGCTGCGGTGGGTGCGGGAGAACATCGCGGCGTTCGGCGGCGACCCCGACAACGTCACCCTGGCCGGCGAGTCCGCCGGCGCGGTGAGCGTCGCGTGCCTGCTCGCCTCGCCGCTCGCGACCGAGCTGTTCCGCCGGGCCATCGTCCAAAGTGGACATCCCGACATGGTGCGCGGCGTCGTCGAGGCGCGGCGGCTCGCCCGCGTCGTCGCCGACGAGCTGCGCGTCGAGGCGACCGCCGAGGCGTTCCGCAAGGTGTCGACCGAGCAGCTGCTCGACGCCCAGGACGCGGTGCTGCGCCCGGGCGGCGCTCCCGACCTGCGCGACGCCCTGGGTTACGACCGCGGTTACGGGATCAGCCCGTTCCTGCCGATGGTCGGCGACGACGTGCTGCCGCAGCACCCGGGCAAGGCGATCAAGGCGGGCGCGGGGGCCGGCGTCGACCTGATCGTCGGCAGCTGCCGCGAGGAGATGCGGCTCTACCTGGTGCCGACCGGCGTGCTCGAAGCCGTCACCGACGACCAGGCCGTCGCGTCGCTGGCCGTGTCGCACCCCGACCCGGCCGGCGTCCTGCAGCGCTACGGCCTCGGCGGCGACCGCGTGGCGGGCGAGGTGCTCGTCGACGCGCTGACCGACCTGGTCTTCCGCGACTCGGTGCGGGACCTGGCCGAGAACCACGCCGGGCGCACCTACCGCTACGAGTTCGAGTGGCGCTCCCCGCTGATGGACGGCCGGCTGGGCGCGTGCCACGGGCTGGAGCTGCCGTTCGTCTTCGACGCGCTCGACGTGCTGTCCGGGCCGCGCGGCCTCCTCGGCGAGCACGCGCCCCGGCAGCTGGCCCACGACCTGAACGGCGCCTGGTACCGCTTCGCCACCACCGGCTCGCCGGGCTGGCTGGCCTACACCGGCGAGGACACCACATTCCACGCGGGGGCCACCTACTGATCACGTCCCGGCCGCCCGCTCGTACGGCGGGCTTTGGTCCACCAGGGCAGACTTGTCAGCCGGACGGTTGACTGTGCCCTGGCCGCGCTGTCAGGCTCAGGCCGCCCGGACGGCCGGATGAATGGGGACATCGATGCCCGAGGCGGGCTTTGGCGCGCCGCCGCGCGCGTACGTCCGCACGCTGCTGCGCAACGGCACGCCCGTGGAGACGGCGGACCCGGACGCCGACGGGGCCGACCTCGCCGCGGTCGGCGCCGCGACGCTCGCGCGGGCCTCGCGCTACTGGGTCGTCGTGCCGCTGGCCTACCGGATCGCGACGTTCATCAAGGTGTTCATCGGGTACACCGCCGCCAACGGCTCCCTCGGGCTGGGCCCGGTGCTCTCGGCCACGGTGTTCGCCGTCGTCGTCAACACCGCCGCCGTGGTGTGGGTGCTGCGGGCCGGCGGCCTGCGGGGCCGCGTCACCGGCCGCGCCCTCGCGCTGGACCTGGCGATCGGCGTGGCGCTCAACTTCGCCGTCGCGGTGAGCGCCCCGGCCGCGGTGCAGCCGTTCGCCGTCGACGTCACCTGGACGTGGCTGGTCGGCGCGGTCGCGATGTGGGCGGGCACCTCCGGCATCCCGACGGCGCTCTGGCTGTTCGCCGCGGCCCTCCCGCTCCGCTCGGCGCTCACCCTGGCCGGCGGCCTCCCGCTGGACGACCCGCTCGTGCTGACCCGGTCGGTCGGCTGCATGATCGCGCTCGCGGTCGCCATCGTGCTCGGCGCGGGCATCCTCATCCTGCTCGGCGTCGGCACCCGGTTCGCACTCGACATCGGACTGCGCCGCGGCCGCGAGGCCGAGCGCCACCGGACCCGGCGCATCATGCACGACAGCGTCCTGCAGACCCTCGAAGCGCTGGCGATCTCGGCCCCCGGGGACGACGCGCAGGCCGTCGCCCGGCTCAAGGAGCTGCGCTCGGTCGCCAAGGCCGAGGCGGCCGAGCTGCGCCGGAAGATCACCGAGCCCGTCCAGTCCGGTTCGTCGCGCGGCTTCGCCGTCGAGCTCGCCGACGTCGCGACCGAGATGGCCCGCGACGGCCTGCGCACCCAGCTCGTCGCCGCGGACTTCGCCGACGACGACCAGCTCTCGCAGGACCGCCGGACCGCGATGTGCGAGGCGGTCCGGGAAGCGTTGCGCAACACCGTGAAGCACTCCGGGACCAAGCAGGTCGTGCTGCGCGTGGAGGAACGCGACGGCGGGATCGCGGTGGTCGCGCGGGACCAGGGCCAGGGCTTCGACGTCCAGGACCGCCCGCCCGGCTTCGGCATCACCCAGTCCATCATGGCGCGGCTGGCCGAGGTCGGCGGCCGCGGCACGGTCGACTCGCAGCCGGGCCGCGGCACCCGCGTCACCCTGTGGGTGCCCAGCTAGGCGTCCCGCGACAACGGCCTTGCGCTGCCGGGCAAGACCGCGGGCCGCCGCGCGGCGCACGATGCCGGGGCATCGGTGCCGCAGCGGAGGAGACGTCCATGGCCGGATCGGAAGCGGGCGCCCTGCGCCGGGACGCCCTCGGCACGCCGGGGGTGGTGTTCCTCGTGCTGGCCGCGGTCGCCCCGCTCACCGGCATCATCGTCGTGGCCTCGCTCGGGATCGCCCTCGGCGACGGCGGCGGCATGCCCGGCGCGTTCCTGCTCGCCGCGGTGATCCTGGTGCTCTTCGGCGTCGGCTACGCCCAGATGAGCAAGGTCGTCGTCGGCGCGGGCGGGTTCTACGGCTACGTCACGCGCGGGCTGGGCCGCCCGCTCGGCCTGGTCGCGGCGCTCGTCGCGCTCCTGGGCTACAACTGCTTCGTGGCCGGCGCGGTCGGCACGAGCGGGTTCTTCACGGCCAACGTCGTCGAGCAGGTCTTCGGGTGGCACACGCCGTGGCCGCTGTGGAGCCTCGTGTCGGCCGTCGCGGTGTTCGCGCTCGGGCGGCGCGGGGTCGACGTCAGCGCGAAGGTGCTCGGGGTGTCGCTGGTGCTCGAGGTGTCGATCCTGCTCGTGCTCGACGTCGCGATCGCCGTCCGGACCGGCCTGGACGTCCACGCCTTCCACCCCGGCGTGGTGTTCTCCGGCTCGGCCGGGATCGCCTTCCTGTTCGCCTTCAACGCTTTCGTCGGGTTCGAGGCGACCGGCCTGTTCAGCGAGGAGGCCCGCGACCCGCACCGGACGATCTCCCGCGCGACCTACACCGCGATCGTGCTGATCGGCGTCTTCGCCGCGGTCACGACGTGGGCGGTCGTCAGCGCGACCGGCGTCGAGCAGGCCGGGGCGGCCGCGCGGGACCACCTCTCGGCGGGTGACCTCGTGTTCTCCATCAGCGGCACCTACCTGGGCCCCGTCCTCACCGACGTGATGATGCTGCTGCTGGTCGTCAGCCTGTTCGCCGCGCTGCTGGCGCTGCACAACTCCGCGACGCGGTACCTGTTCGCGCTCGGCCGCGCCCGCGTGCTGCCCGCCGTCCTCGGCCGGACGAACCCCGGGAACGGCGCGCCGTACGTGGCCAGCGGCACGCAGATCCTCGTCGCCACGGCGATCGCGGCGGCCTACGCCCTGGCCGGGCTGGACCCGCTGGCCGACCTCACCGCCAGCATGACCGGCATCGGCACACTGGGCATCATCACGCTGCAGGCCATGGCCGGGATCGCCGTGGTCGCGTTCTTCCGCCGCCGGCGCGACCCCCGCCTCTGGCGCACGGCGGTGGCGCCCGCGCTCGGCGGCCTCGGCCTGATCGCCGTGACGACCCTGGCGATCCTCAACTTCCCCACCCTCGCCGGCTCCGACGCGCCGGCGATCGCCCTGCTGCCGTGGCTGCTGGCGGTGGCCCTGGTCGCCGGGCTGGCCCTGGCGGCCTGGCTGCGACGCCGGCGGCCGGACGTCTACGCGGGCCTGGCCGACCTCGACGGCTGACCCGGCGGGCGTTGGCCAGATCCCGGCGCTATCTGGCATTCCAGCCACTCCCGGTGTCGCGGCCGGGCCGATAACTTCGGCTCGTCCCCGCACGACTGAGGAGTTCCGTGTCGAAGTTCCTGCTTTCGGTGCACGTCCTGGCGGCGATCCTGGCCGTCGGCCCGGTCGCCGTCGCGGCCAGCATGTTCCCCGCGGCCGTGCGCCGCGTCGCCGCCGGTGGCGATCTCACCACGGTGACCGTGCTGCACCGGATCTGCCGCGTCTACGCCTACGTCGCCGTCGCCGTGCCGGTGTTCGGCTTCGGCGTCGCGGGCACCATGCACGTCATGGGCGACCCGTGGCTGATCGTGTCCATCGGGCTGACCGCGGTCGCGGCCGCCGTGCTGGCGTTCGTGGTGCTGCCCGGCCAGCGGCGTCAGCTGGCCGCGCCCACGCCGGGCACCGTGAGCCGGCTGGGCATGACGACCGGGGTGTTCAACCTGCTCTGGGCCGCGGTCACCGTGCTGATGATCGTCCGGCCCGGCTCGTCGACCGGCGCCTGACTCAGGCCGGCACCCGCACCGCGACGAAGTCCGGCCGGTGCCGCAGCACGAATCCGAGCGACTGGTAGAGCCGGATCGCCGAGGTGTTGCGCGCGGCCGCGTGCATCATCGGCGTCTCGCCGCGCGCGCGGATGCCGAACGCGACCGCGTGCACGAGCCGCGTCCCCAGGCCCTGCCCGCGGAACGCCGGGTCGGTGCAGACGGCGCTGATCTCGGTGTAGCCGGGCGGGTGCAGCCGCTCCCCGGCCATCGCCACGAGCGCGCCCTCACGCCGGATCCCGAGGTAGGTGCCGAGCTCGACGGTCCGCTTCCGGAACGGCCCCGGCTGCGTCCGCGCGACGAGGTCGAGCATCTCCGGCACGTCCGCGGGCCCCAGCCGCACGGCTTCCGGGTCTTCGGCGGCCGTGACCCCCTCGTCGACGAGCTGCACCCCCGGCAGCGCCTCGATCACCTCCCACCCGGCAGGCGGCCGGGCGAAGGTGGAGGCGACGACCACGGTCGCCCCGGGCCCGCCCAGCGTCGCGACGTCGCGCCAGTCCTGCTCCCCGGGGTCGTCGGGCAGCCCCAGGAAGGGCGCGACGTCTTCCGGGTACCGCAGCACGCGCCCCTGCCGCTCGGCGAAGCGGGCGTGCGGCCCGGCCAGCGACGTCCAGGTCGGGTTGTCCAGCGGAGAAGACATGCGCTACCTCGGGGTTCCGGCTCGGGTGATCACCCGCCAGGATGCGTCGAAAGCCCCGCCGCGCGCCGCCGCTCCCACATCGTGAGCGCGCGCTCAGCCGACCGTGGTCAGCTCGTCGTCCGAGAGCACCTGGCCGCCGTCCGACACCACGAGCCTGCCGCCGCCGACCTGGTAGCTGTACTGGCCGTTCACCGCGACGAAGCCGTCGCCCGATGGCTGGGCCGGCAGCGTGATGTGGGTGTCGTCCGACGCCCCCTGCCCGCGGGCCTGGCCGTCGTAGAAGATCCGGCCGTCGGGGGTCTTGCAGACCGTGACGACGGACTTGACCGTCTCCCCCACGAGCAGCGCCGTGCCCGCGCCGCCGGGCAGGTAGCGGGCGGCGTCACCCGGGCACGGCTTCCCGGCCGGGGTGGACGACGTCGACGGCGGGGCCGACGCCGAGGACAGCGCGGGCGGAGCGGGCGGGGTGACGCCGTTCGCGGTCGTGACGACCGTCTTGGTCGTCGGCACCGCGGGTGTCGTGTACTGCGGGAACGGCCCGGACGCGGCAGGCGAGGACTTCGGGCGCCCGGCGAACAGCAGGACGCCGGTCACCGCGACGGCGGCGACCACCATCAGGGTGAGCAGCACCCACAGCGCCCGCGCGCGGGCCCGGCCGGGGGCCAGGCTCGCGCAGGTGCCGCACCGCTGCGCGGCGGCGTCGTTGACCGCGCCGCACTGCGCGCACGTCCAGGGGGAACCCGCCATCGGGCCTCCTTCGGCCCCGGCGCGGTCTCGGGCACGCCGGTCCTCCATCGTCACCGACGACGGCGCCGGCTGCAACGCCCCGGATCGGGCTAGTGCCCGATGTTCACCATCCACGGGATGCCGAACTTGTCGATGCAGCAACCGAATTCGTCGGCCCACGCCTGCTTTTCGAACGGAACCGTCACGGTGCCGCCCGCGCTCAGCTTGTCCCAGTAGGTCCGCAGGTCGTCGGCGTCGTCCCCGCTGAGGCTGACGGTGATGTTCGTGCCCGGCTGGTATTCCATCCCTTCGGGGGTGTCGGACGCCATCAGCGTGTAGCCGCCGTCGGTGTCCAGCTGCGCGTGCATGACCTTCTCGGCCTCCGGCCCGTCAGGGGCGCCGAATGACCCGAACGTGTGCACGGTGAGCTTGCCCCCGAACACCGTCTCGTAGAACTCCATGGCCTGGCGGGCGTTGTCCTCGAAGCTCAGGTACGGGTTCAGACGGGAAGCCATGGCGCTCTCCTTCGGTCGGCCGGAGCAGCATCCTCGCAGAAGCCCGTGACCACGCCAAACGCGAAATTTTCAGACGACGAAGCGGCGGTGCGCGTGCGGTTCCAACGGGAGCGAGCCGTGCAGCGCGGCCCGGGCGCGCAGCTCCAGCGCGCGGTCCAGGGTGCCCGTCCCGGGCGCCGCCGCGGCGTGGAAAGTGCCGCGCCCGAACAGGTACACCAGCTGCAGCCGGCCGTCCCGGCGGCCGTCCGGGTCGGCGAACTCGACGCTCGCGAAGCGCAGCGCGCCGCCGTAGCCGGCCCGCGCCAGCCGGTCGGCGACGTCCACCAGGTCACCGGTCAGCACGCGCAGGTCGCGGTTGCGGCGCCAGCAGCGGACCGTCGAGCGGCCGTAGAGGTCCTGGGTCACCAGCGGGTGCACCGGCAGCTTGGCCGACGTCGCGGCGAGCAGCTCGGCCTCGGTGCGGTCCAGCGCGTCGCCGTCCACCTTGAAGCTCAGCGTGCCGCCGCCGGTCGGGATCAGGCCGAGCGCGCCGCGCACCCGCGGAGCGGCCGCGGCGAGGCTGTAGAGGGACTGCAGGTTCGGGCGGGAAGTCCAGCAGCGGACGAGTTTGCTGTCCAGCAGGGTCACGGGCGGGGTGTCCATTCTCCGGTCGAGATGACGCCGGGCCGGGCACGCTGGCAGTGTCCACAGTGGACGTCAGGTGCGGGGTCGCGGGGTCGGAAAGGACAGCATGCTCCCCGCCCCGGCGATTCCGGTCCGGAACCGGCCGATCACGCGGCGAACGGCGCCGGGGTGCCGCCGAACGGTCGACGTCACAGTGGTTCAGCCGATCAGCGGTACCCCTTTCACGGGGTCGTGATGACGACCTTCCCGAAGTTCCCCCGGCCCGCGAAGTGCCGGAACGCTGCGTCGGCGTCCCCGAACGGGTGAACGCTGTCGATGACCGGTCCGATCGGGCGGACGGCGAGCCGCCGCACGAGGTCCTCGGTGTCCTCACGGCTGCCGACCCAGGTCTTCCGGACGGTCGCGCCGCTGCGGAACAGGTCCATGAAGCCGATCGGCGCCCCGCCCGCGCCGACGAACCCGACGAGCGCGATCTCGGCGTGGTGCGTCCCGGCCGCGACGAGCGACTGCGCGAACGTGCCGGGCCCGCCCACCTCGACGATCCGGTCCGCGCCCCGGCCGCCGGTCGCGTCGAGCACGGCCTGACCCCACTCGGGTGTCCCGGTGTAGTCGATCACCGTGTCCGCCCCGAGTTCGGTCAGCTTGGCCGCCTTCGCCGCGCTCGACGTCGTCGCGATCACGCGCGCGCCGTGCGCCTTCGCCAGCTGCAGGGCGAACAGCGAGACACCGCCGGTGCCGAGGGTGAGCACGACGTCTTCCGGCCCCAGCGGCGTGCCGCCGTGGAGCGCCGTCCAGGCCGTGACGGCGGCGCACGGCAGCGTCGCACCCTGCTCGTGGGTGAGCGACTCCGGCAGCGCGACGAGCGCGTTTTCGGAGACGGCGCGGTACTCCGCGAGCCAGCCATCCTGGGCGTTCCCGTACCCCCGCAGGGTTTCCGCGGCCGGGAGGCGGCCGCCGATCCAGTTCGCGTGGAAGGTGTTGATCACCCGGTCGCCGACCGCGAAGCGCGTGACACCCTCGCCGACCGCGGCGATCTCGCCGGCGGCGTCGGACACCGGGATCAGGTTCCCGGGCCCGGTGGTGAAGTGGTCGCCGTTCAGGATGAGCAGGTCGCGGTAGTTCAGCGACGTCGCCCGGACCCGGACCAGCACCTCACCGCGCTGCGGCTCGGGCACGGGCTCCTCCAGCTGGACCAGGCTTCCGGCCGGACCGGGACGGTAGACGAGCACGCGAGCACTCCTTCATGTTAACCAATCAGCTAACATCGACCATGGCACACGATCCCGCGAACCCGCAACCACGAGGGATACTCGGTCCATGGCCAGCCGCACCGCGACCCCGCTCGAGCACCCGGCGCTCGAGGACGTCTCGTTCGGCGTCGCGCTCGAGGCCCTGCGCGACCCGCACCGGCTGACTATGATCGCCATGCTCGCCCGCGCACCCGGCCAGTCGTGCGGCGCGATCATGCCGCCGGTCAGCAAGCCCGCGGCGTCGCGGCACTTCAAGATCCTCCGCGCGGCCGGCCTGCTGAAGCAGTGGGACAGCGGCACGCAACGGCTGAACGCGCTGCGGCGCGAGGAGTTCGACGCGCGGTTCCCCGGCCTGCTCGACCTGGCCCTCGCCGAGGCCGCCCGCCTCCCCCGTTGATCCGGACCTTCCCCCCGCTTTCTCGCCAACCAGACATTTAGCATTGCTAATAGTTCTGAGTCAGAGCTACTTTGGGCGCATGACCGAACTCGCCGAACGGCTCCTGGGCACCGTCCAGGGCATCCGCCGGGTGGTGCGCCGCCGGGTCCGGGCCGACGTCCCCGGCTTTCCCCTGCCCGGCGCGCAGGTCGAGGTCCTGCGCGTGGTCGCCGACCACCCCGGCGTCGGCGTCGCGGCGGCCGCGCGCGAGCTGCACCTGGCGGCCAACTCGGTCAGCACCCTGGTCAACCAGCTCGTCGAAGCCGGGCTGCTGCACCGCGAACCCGACCCCCTCGACCGGCGCGCGACCCGGCTGGAGCTCACCGCCGCGGCCACCGACCGGATGGCCGCCTGGCGCCGCGCCCGGACCGGCCTGGTCGCCGACGCCCTCACCGGACTGTCCGAAGAGGACAAAGCGGTGATCGAACAAGCCTTGCCGGCACTGGAAAAGCTCATGGGCATCCTTAAGGAGCGGCCGTGACCGAACCCGCGGTGCGGTGCACCGACCTCACCCACTCCTTCGGCGCGACCCGCGCGGTGGACGGCGTCGCCCTGGAGATCCACCCCGGCGAGGTGTTCGGCCTGCTCGGCCCGAACGGCGCCGGCAAGACCACCACGCTGCGGATGATCACCACGCTGCTGCCCACCGGGCCCGGCCGGATCACGGTGTGCGGCCTCGACGTCGCCCGCCGGAAGATGGCCGTGCGGCGGCTGATCGGCTACGTCCCGCAGCAGCTGTCCGCCGACGGCGCGCTGACCGGGCGCGAGAACGTCGCCCTGTTCGCCCGGCTCTTCGACGTCCCCCGCGCCCGGCGCGCCGAAGAGGTCGGGCGCGCGCTCGACCTCGTCGGCCTGACCGGCGACGCCGACCGCACGGCCAAGGGCTACTCCGGCGGCATGATCCGCCGCCTCGAACTGGCCCAGGCCCTGGTCAGCTCCCCGCGGTTGCTCATCCTCGACGAGCCGACGATCGGGCTCGACCCGGTCGCCCGCTCGGCGGTGTGGGAGCGGATCGCGCAGATCCGGGCCGAGACCGGGATGACCGTGCTCGTCACCACGCACTACATGGACGAGGCCGAGCAGTACTGCGACCGCGTCGCGCTGATGCACACCGGCAAGATCCGCGCGCTGGGCACCCCCGCCGAGCTCGAGGCCGACCTCGGACCCGAGTCCACTTTGGACGACGTCTTCCGCGCGGTCACCGGCGACCGGCTCGCGAGTGAAGAAGGAGGGATCCGCAGTGTCCGTGCCACTCGCCGCACCGCCCGCCGTCTCGGCTGACCCCGGCCCGCTGCGCCAGCTGCGCATCCTGGCCGCGCGCGTCGGCGCGATGTGCCTGGTGGAGCTGCAGAAGCTGCGCCGCGACCAGACCGAACTGCTCACCCGCGCGATCCAGCCCGCGCTGTGGCTGCTGATCTTCGGCGAGACGTTCACCCGGCTCAAGGCCATCCCGACCGGCTCGACGCCCTACCTCGACTACCTGGCGCCCGGCATCCTCGCGCAGTCGGCGTTGTTCATCTCGATCTTCTACGGCATCCAGATCATCTGGGAACGCGACGCGGGCGTGCTCGCCAAGCTCCTGGTGACGCCGACCCCGCGCGCGGCCCTCGTCGCCGGGAAGGCGTTCGCGGCCGGGGTCCGCGCGCTCGTCCAGGCGTTGATGGTGCTGATCCTCGCCGCGATCCTGGGCGTCGGGCTGACCGTGAACCCGCTGAAGCTGCTCGCGATGGCCGTCGTGCTGGTGCTCGGCTCGGCGTTCTTCTGCTGCCTGTCCATCGTCATCGCCGGGGTCGTGCTGTCCCGCGAACGGCTGATGGGCATCGGGCAGGCGATCACGATGCCGCTGTTCTTCGGGTCGAACGCGCTCTACCCGGTGGACCTGATGCCGGGCTGGCTCAAGGTGCTCAGCCACGTCAACCCGCTGAGCTACCAGGTCGACGCCCTGCGCGGGCTGCTCATCGGCACCCCGGCCCACCTCGGGCTCGACTTCACAGTCCTCGTCGTAGCGACGGTGGCCGCGATTTCGGTCGCTTCGGCCCTGCTCGGCAGGTTGGCCCGGTGAGGCACATGTCTCACCGAACGGAGGCCTTATCCGGAAATGGCTAATCTCGATTCCGTGAATCGTGGCCGGGGCGTGGTCCCCTTTGTCGGTTTTTGTGTGCTCGCCGGAATTCTGGCGGCCGGCACGGTGGCGCCCGCCGCCATCGGCGCCGGCCTGCTGTCGAATGAGGTCAGCGATTCCGTCGACGCCATTTCCGCGCAGCTCGCGGCGGCCGATCCGCCGTTGACGACAACGGTGACCGACCGCGAAGGCGCCCCGATCGCGACGCTGTACTCGCAGTACCGGCTGCCGGTCACCGCGGCCGGGATCGCGACGACCATGAAGGCCGCGATCATCGGCGTCGAGGACCGCCGCTTCTACACCGAAGGCGGCGTCGACCTGCAGGGCATGGCACGGGCGGCGGTCAACGACAGCGCCGGCGGGTCGCTGCAGGGCGCGTCGACGATCACCCAGCAGTACGTCAAGAACTACCTCGTGAACGTCGTCGACCGGACCGACCCGGCGGCCCAGCAGGCCGACCGCGAGGACTCGCTCGCCCGCAAGCTGCGCGAGGCGAAAATGGCCGTCCAGCTCAACGACACGATGAGCAAGGACGACATTCTGGCCAGTTACCTCAACGTGGTCGAATTCAGCGGAACCGTATACGGCGTCGGCGCGGCGGCAAAAGCGTACTTCGGGACGACGGCGGACAAACTGACCGTGCCGCAGGCCGCGTTGCTCGCCGGAATGGTGAACAACCCGAGCATCTACAACCCGTACTCGCACCCGGACAAAGCGACCCAGCGCCGCAACACGGTGATCGACGACATGGTCACCAACGGCTCGCTGCCCGCGGCCTACGCCGCGACGGCCAAGGACGCCCCGCTCGGGCTCCTGCCCGGCGGCCCGGTCACGCCGTCCGGCACGTGCATGGGCGCGGCGCCGGACGCGGGGTTCTTCTGCACCTACGCCGAGACCTACCTCGCGCACGCCGGCTTCACGCCGGACCAGCTCGCGACCGGTGGCTACACGATCAAGACCACGCTGGACCCCCGCGTCTCGCAGGTGGCGAAGGACGCCGTCGACGCGAACGTGCCGACCACCCAGGACGGCGTGGCCAACACCTTCGCCGTCGTCCAGCCGGGCACCGACGGCGGACACCAGGTCCTCGCCATGGTCGCCAACCGGAACTTCGGCACCGACCCGGCGAAGGGCGAGACGTCCACCGACATCGTCGCCGACGCGAGCAACGAGTTCGGCGCGGGCTCGTCGTTCAAGATCTTCACCTCGGCCGCGGCGATGGTCACCGGCAAGGCGGGCCTGGACACGCCACTGCCGAACCCGGACAGCCAGTGCTTCACGCCGCCGAACGCCGACAGCCACACCGCCTGCTACACCGTCCACAACGACGGCCACTACGCCGACCCGATCACCCTCGCCGACGGGCTCGCGACGTCGCCGAACGTCGCGTTCGTCGGGCTCGAGAACGAGGTCGGGATGCCCGCCGTGCTCGACATGGCGCAGAAGCTGGGGCTGCGCAGCACCCTCGCGACGAACGACGCGGGTGCGGTGCCCGACCCGAAGTCGTCGAACCCGCAGTACAACGAACCGCAGTCGAAGTACTTCCAGAACCTGCTCTCGTTCACCCTCGGCAACAGCCCGGTCAGCCCGCTGGAGATGGCCAACGTCTCGGCGACGCTGATGAGCGGCGGCGTCTGGTGCCCGCCGAACCCGATCCTGTCGGTCACCGACCGGAACGGCAACGCCGTGTCCGTGCCGCAGCAGGCGTGCGAACAGGTCATCCCGGCCGGCGTCGCGAACACGCTCGAAGCGGGCCTGAGCAAGGACACCACGAGCGGCACCTCGGCCCAGGCCGCGCACGCGGCGGGCTGGACGCGCCCGGACATCGGCAAGACGGGCACGACCCAGCAGAGCGAGTCGGTCGCGTTCGTCGGCGGCGTCGACGATTACGCCGTGTCGTCCATGGTGTTCGCCGACGGTTCGCACCCGCGGGAGATCTGTCCGGGCACGCCCGTGCACCTGGGCAACTGCGGCCACGGCGCGTTCGGCGGCACGGTCGCCGCGCCGCCGTACTTCCACGCCATGAGCCAGCTGCTGGCCGGGGTGCCCGACCAGCAGATCCCCGGGCCGGACCCGGCGTACCTGACGGCCCGGTCGTGACCTACTTCGGTTCGAGGAACACGAGCGGGATCTCCCGCTCGGTCTTCGTCTGGTAGCCCGCGTAGTTCTTGAACTCGGCGGTGATCTTCGGCCACAGCCGGGCCCGCTCCTCGCCGTCGGCGACCCGGGCGAGCATCGGCCGCCGCGGCGCGCCCTTGACCGACACCTCGACGTCCGGGTTGTCGCGCAGGTTCAGGAACCACGCGGGGTGCGTGTCGTCGCCCCCGCGCGAGGCGACGACGACCAGCGCGTCACCCTCCTGGTGCGGCGAGGTCAGCATGACCGACCGCGGCTGCCCGCTCTTGCGGCCGACGGTGGTCAGCTCCAGGACGGGCATGGAGACGTTCCATCCCAGCCGCCCGCCGGTGATCTTGATCAGACCGCGGTGGACGGCGTTCATCGCTTTGAGGCTGAAGTCGCTCGGCATGATCGTGAATCTAGTCCCGGCGCCCCGAGCCGACCCTCCAGGTACGCGAACCGACTCCCGGGGTACGCGAACCGGCCCTCCGGGTACGCGTATGTCCGCTTTGCCGGGAACCCGTCCGGCCGGTTTGGCGAAACCTCCACGGCCCGGCGCGCCGGTGTGCCAGGCTCCCCGGCGAACGCAGGACCGACAGGAGAGAAGACGATGCTGATCTGGGGCTACCGCACGAGGATCTTCGTGCTGGCGATGACGACGTTCCTCTGCGGCCGCTGCGGCAACCCCGCCTCGCACGCCGTCCGCAAGTCGGTCACGAAGTTCACCCTCTTCTTCATCCCGCTGTTCCCGATCCACGTCAAGTACACGGCGCAGTGCACGTTCTGCGGGATCGAGAACCGGATCCCGAAGGAGGACGCCGTCCGGCTGCAGGCGCAGGAGGAGCAGGCGCAGCAGCAGGCGTCGCAGCCCTACCCGCAGCACCCGTCCCAGGGGTTCCCGCAGCAGGGGTTCCAGCCGCCGCACCCGTCGCAGCCGCAGGGCTTCCAGCAGCCGGGCCCGAACCCCCAGCAGGGCGAGTTCCCGCAGCAGGGCCGCTGAGCACTAGGCACTGACCGCCGGGAGCCGCGCGAACCCGCCGGCCCGGCGGGCGATCCGGGCGGCCGTCCCGGCGAACCGGACGTGGGCCGCGGCGAGCAGCACGACGTCGACCGCGCCGTGCGGCCGCTCCGGCGACCCGGCCCACTCGCGCAGCTCCCGCTCGGCCGCTTCGGTGCCTTCGACGGCTTCGGCGAGCCCGGCGTCCGCTCCGGTGAGGATCTTCTGCAGGTCCCGCGCGGCGGCGACCGCGTGCGCGGCCAGCCGCGTGAACGCGGGCCGCGCGTCCACCGGCACCCGCCGCACCCGGTCCGCGACCTCGCCCGCGAGACCACCCATCCGAGTGAGATCCGCGGCCGTGTGCACGGCGGCGACGACCGCCTTGACGTCCTCCTCGCGCGGGGCGTGCAGGGCCAGCAGCGCGCACGCCTGGTCCTCGCAGGCGGCCCCCAGCGCGGTCACCGCCGCGGCCTGTTCCCGCACGCGTCCGCCCAGCGTGAGGTCACTTTCGAGCAGGGCGCGCGTGGCCACTTCGAGCGTGCCCGCGACCAGCCCGCACAGGTCCGCGAGCCGGTGGGCCAGTGTGACGAGCTCCTTCTGAAACGCCGTCGGCATGGCGGCATGCAACCACCTCGGCCGGGGGACGGCGACTCGTCGCCTCCGCCCGGAATTGTCGGTCCCCCGTGCTCTGCTCGTCGGCGAGAGCGGTGCACCCCGCACCCGAGGAGAAGGAGGATCCGATGGCAGGCGAAACGCTGGTCACGGTGGTCGGCAACCTGACGACGGACCCCGAGCTGCGGTTCACCCCGGCCGGCGCCGCGGTCGCGAACTTCACGGTCGCGTCCACGCCGCGCACGCTGGACCGCGAGTCCGGCCAATGGCGCGACGGTGACGCGATGTTCCTGCGCTGCAGCGTGTGGCGGCAGTACGCGGAGAACGTCGCGGAGTCGCTCGGGCGCGGCGCACGCGTGGTCGTCCACGGCCGGCTGAGACAGCGGTCGTACGACACGAAGGAGGGCGAGAAGCGCACCGTGCTGGAACTGGACGTCGACGAGATCGGCCCGTCGCTGCGGTACGCCACGGCGAAGGTGACCAAGGCCGTCCGGGTCGGCGACGGCGTGGGAGGCGGCGCCTGGATGCCAGAACCGGTGGCCGCCGGGGTGGGGGAACCGCCCTTCTGAGCCCGGCCGTACCCATCCGCTCCCGACTCCCTTCCGAACGACTGTCGACGGGAAGTCGAGCCCGGCTGGACCGGCCGGAGCGACGATGAGGCACACGCTCTGGCCGGGCCGGTACCGGATGTGATGTCGAAGTCCCGTCATCTGGTTCGACGCATGAGTAGGACGATGCCGAACCACGAGCGGGAGGGGCCGGGATGGACGGGGACGGAAAGCCACGGACGACGGTGCACCCCTTGGTGAACCACCGCATGCTGGCGATGCTGCGGGCCGTCGGGGCCGGGAGGGGCCTGGTGTCGTGCAGCAGCGAACCCGACCTCTTCATCGACGGCCTGTCGTGCGGCGACCAGTTCGCCGCGCACGCGCTGGCCCACCTGGGGCTGATCAGCGCGACCTGCACCGGGCGGCCGGGCGAGCTCGTGCCGGCGGTGCTGACGCCCGCCGGCCAGGCGATCGTCACCGGAGAGCAGCGGCCCGCCGCCTGAGCGGCCGAGGTGTTTGACAACTCCAGAACGCAAGTACGGTGGCGGCATGAGCAACATCGAGGCCGACCCCGCCGAGCTCGCCTGCGGCGACCGGCCCGAGGTGGCCGACCCGCAGCGTCCCGCCGTGGAAGTCCTCACCCCGCGCGAAGTACCGCTGGGCGGCCCGCGGGCGATGCGCGTGCGGCGGACGCTCCCCCAGCGGTCCCGCTCGCTGATCGGCGCGTGGTGCTTCGCCGATCACTACGGCCCGGAAGACGTCGCCATGGACGTCGCGCCGCACCCGCACACCGGCCTGCAGACGGTGAGCTGGCTGTTCGCGGGCGAAGTCGAGCACCGCGACAGCCTCGGCACGCACGCGATGGTCCGGCCCGGCGAGCTCAACCTGATGACCGGCGGCCACGGCATCTGCCACTCGGAGGTCTCGACCCCAGCCACGAAGACGTTGCACGGCGTCCAGCTCTGGGTGGCGCTGCCCGAGCGGCACCGGCACACGGCCCGCGGCTTCCACCACTACGTGCCGTCGGTGAACCGGATCGAGGGCGCGGAGATCCGGGTGTTCCTCGGGTCGCTGGCCGGGCGCACGTCGCCGATCCCGACGTTCACCCCGTTGCTGGGCGCGGAACTGGTGCTGCACCCGGACGCCCACATGTCCCTCGGGGTCGACCCGGACTTCGAGCACGGTGTCCTCGTGGACTCCGGCGCGGTGACCGTCGCCGGCACCGCCGTCCGCGCGGCGGAGCTGGGTTACGTCGGCACCGGCCTGCGCCGCCTGACGTTGAGCAACAACGGGTCCACGCCCGCGCGCTTCCTGGTGCTCGGCGGGACACCGTTCGACGAAGAGATCCTGATGTGGTGGAACTTCGTCGGCCGGACGCACGAGGAGATCGCGGACTTCCGCGAGGCGTGGCAAGCGGAGTCCGACCAGTTCGGCAGCGTCACCGGCTACACCGGCACCCCGCAACGGCTGCCGGCCCCGGAACTGCCGGCGGTCCGCATCAAGCCACGCCACAACCCGGCTCGCTGACTCACCGGCCGCCGCCGGCCTGACCGAGGCCCCGGGCGAACGGCTCAGCGCTCCCGGGCCTGGTAGGCCGCCAGCGTCGCCAGCCGATGCTCCCGCGCGTACTGCTCGACCTCCGCCGGGTCGCTCCCGCCCTCGATCAGGTCGAGCAGCCGGTCGTGCTCCGCCACCGACCGCGGCGCCCGCCCCGGCACGGAGGCGAACGTGCTGTCGCGGACCGCGGCGAGCCGGGTCCAGCAGCGCTGCACCAGGTCGACCAGGTTGGGGTTCGGGCAGGCGCTGAAGAGCACCTCGTGGAACTCCGCGTTCAGCGCGGTGAACGCGAGCGGGTCGAACTCGGCGAGGCTGTGGCGCATCCGGTCGTTGAGGGCGCGGGCCCGCGCGAGCATCTTCGGCGTGAGCAGCGGCGCGGCGAGCCCGGTGGCCGCGCCTTCGACGATCGCCACCGTCTGCATGGCGTGCTGGTAGGCGGTGGGGTCGATGGCGATCACCCGGGCCCCGACGTTCCGCTCGAACTCGATCAGCTCCTCGGCCTCGAGCCGGCGCAGGGCCTCGCGCACGGGCACCGCGCTGACGGCCAGCTCGCGACCGATCTGGTCGAGCACCAGCCGGTACCCGGGCCCGTAGCGGCCGTCGACGATCCTGGCCTTGATCGTCTCGTAGGCCAGCTGGGACTTGGTGACCGCCGGTCTTCCCGAGGAGGCGCTGATCATGTAGGAAACCATATATGGTTCCGCCGACGGACGACGCCCAGGAGGCCGTGCCGATGCCGATGTCCCCGCCTTCCCCCACCGCGGCCGACCTGATCGTCGGCGGGCTGCGCGCCCACGGCGTCGACACCGTGTTCGGGCTGCCCGGCGTGCAGACCTACGATCTGTTCGACAGCCTGGCCCGCACCGGCGGCATCCGGGTGATCGGCGCGCGGCACGAGCAGACCGTGGCCTACATGGCGTTCGGGTACGCGCAGGCGACGGGCCGGACCGGCGTCTACACGGTGGTGCCGGGGCCCGGCGTCCTCAACGCCTCGGCCGCCATGCTCTCGGCGCACGGGGCCAGCGCGCCGGTGCTGTGCCTGACGAGCGAGATCCCGCGCGCCTACCTCGGCCGCGGACTCGGGCACCTGCACGAGATGCCCGACCAGCTCGCCACCCTGCGGACGATCACCAAGTGGTCGGCACTGGTCGAGCACCCGGCCGAAGTCCCGGACGCACTGGCGACGGCGTTCCGGGAGGCCGCGGGCGGGCGACCGCGGCCGGTCTCGCTCGCCGTCCCGTGGGACGTCCTGGGCCTGCGCGCCCCCGCCGAGGTAACCGGACCACTGCCGCTTCCCCGCCCGATCGTCGATCCGGAGGCCATCGACGCGGCAGCGGAACTGCTGGCCGGTGCCAAGAATCCGATGATCATGGTGGGCGGCGGCGCCCGGCACGCGGCCGCCGCGGTCCGGGCGCTGGCCGAGCGGCTGCAGGCGCCGGTGGTGCCGTTCCGCGGCGGCCGCGGGATCGTCGGCGACGACCACCCGCTCGGCTTCACCTGCGTGTCCGGGTTCGAGCGGTGGCCCGAGACCGACGTCGTGATCGGCATCGGCTCGCGGATGGAGCTGTCCTGGTTCCGCTGGCCGGAGAAACCCGCGAGTCTGAAGACGATCCTGCTCGACATCGACCCGCGGCAGGCGACCCGGCTGGAGGCGGACGTCGCGATCGTCGCCGACGCGGGTGACGCCGCGGCGGCGCTGGATGCCGCCGTCGGTCCACAACGGACGGACCGGACCGCGGAGTTCACCGAGCTGAAGGCGAACGTTGCCGAGCGTTTCTCCGACGTCGGCCCGGAACTGGAGTACCTGCGCGCGATCCGGGACGTGCTGCCCCGCGACGGCTTCTTCGTCGAGGAGATCTGCCAGGTCGGGTTCGCGTCCTACTTCGGGTTCGAGGTCTACACCCCGCGCACCTTCGTCACCTGCGGCCACCAGGGCACGCTCGGCTTCGGCTACCCGACGGCGCTGGGCGTGCAGGCCGCCTTCCCCGGCCGGCCGGTGGTGTCGGTGGCCGGTGACGGCGGCTTCATGTTCGCCGCGCAGGAGCTGGCCACCGCCGTCCAATACGGACTGAACGTGGTGGCCGTGGTGTTCGACAACGGCTACTACGGCAACGTCCACCTCGACCAGGAACGGCTGTTCGAGGGCCGGGCGCTGGGCGGGCGGCTGCGCAACCCGGACTTCGCCCGGCTGGCCGAGACGTTCGGCGCGCTCGGCCTCACCGCCCGCACCCCGGACGACCTGCGCGGCGCCCTGGACAAGGCGTTCGCCTCGGGCCGCCCGGCGCTGGTGCACGTGCCGTGCGAGCTGGGCACCGGCGCGTCGCCGTGGAAGTACCTGATGCCGAAGTCGGACCGCAGCTAAGCGGCCACCCGCTCCAACGCGGCGAAGACCCGCTCGACGTCGGCCGCGGTCGTCCGCCAGTTGCTGAACGCGGCCCGCAGCGCCGGGCGGCCGTCGTGGACCGTCGGGGTCAGGAACGTGGTGCCCTCCGCGGCGATCCCGGCGACGAGGGCGTCGATCCGCGCCTGGGTCACGTCCCCGGCCGCGGTGAAGCAGACGACGTTGAGCCGCACCGGCGCGAGCAGCCGCCAGTGCGGCGAGCCGTCGAGGCGCTGCCCGAGGTCCCGGGCCAGCGCGACACAGCGCTCGACGATCTCGCGGTGCCCGTCCCGGCCGTAGGCCACGAGCGAGAACCAGGCGGGCAGCGCGCGCAGCCGCCGGGAGTTCTCCGGCGTCAGGTGCAGGAAGTCCGGGGTCTCGCCGATCTCGCCGAGGTAGGCGGCGTTGTTGCTGAACACCCGCAGCTGCAGGTCGCGGCGGCGGGTGAACTGGACGGCCGAGTCGTAGGGCACGTTGAGCCACTTGTGCAGGTCGACGACAGCGGAGTCGGCCTGGTCGAGGCCCGCGGTCAGCGCGGCGTGCTCCGGGGCCAGGGCGGCGAACCCGCCGAACGCGGCGTCGACGTGCAGCCAGAAGTCGTGGCGCCGCTTGAGCGCCGCGATGGCGCGCAGGTCGTCGAAGTCGACGGTGTTCACCGTGCCTGCGTTGGCGACGACGACGGCCGGGCCGTCGAGCGCTTCGAGCTTCGCGACGTCGACGGCTTCACGCCCCGGCAGCACCGGCACCTTCCGCAGCGCGGACCGGCCCATCCCGAGGAACGACAACGCTTTCGGGATGCTCGAGTGCGGCGAGCCGGACAGCGCGGTGACCGGACCGAGCGCGGCGGCGCCGCCGTCGGTGACGGACACGCCGGCCCGCTCACCGAGCCATTCCCGCGCGATGGCGAGCCCGGTCACGGTGGACATCGTGGCCCCGGTGACGAAGGCGCCGGAGAACTCCGCGCCGAGCCCGAACAGCTCGGCGAGCCAGCCGACGGTCTCGCGCTCCAGGTCCTGCGCCGAGGAGTCCATGCCGCTGGCGGGGTTCTGGTCGTAGGCGGCGGTGAGCCAGTCCCCGGCCAGCGACGCGGGCGTCGCCCCACCGGTCACGAACCCGAGGTAACGAGGCCCGGCACTGGCGGCGAACCCGGGTTCCCACCGCTGCGCGAACTCGTCCAACGCCCTAAGTCCTCCGACCCCCTCGACCGGCAACGGAGCCGGCGTCGCCACCCCAGGCGGCACAGCGGCGGCCCGCCCATCCAGCCCGGCAAGCGCCTCCCCGGCCAGTTTCCGCGTGGCATCAAGAAGATCAGGCAGAGCGTTAAGGTCATGGGCCAGCCTCGGGTGCATGTCCCCGACGCTAAGCCCCGCAAGAACGCCTGTCGCGGGCCAATCCCCCAAAACTGGCCCGCCACCCAACGCACCGTGTCGACCCCCCAATCACGCGAGTCGACCCCCGAATCACGCGAGTCGACCCTCCAATCACACGCGATGACTCCCCGATCACGCGCGATGCCCCGCGAATCACGCGTGACGCCCGCAATCGCGGCAGCAACCTCGGCCGCAGCCGGGCGAAACCGGCCGGGATCCTTGGACATCCGGTCCTCCCTCGCCCGACCGGACAGCACGCCCGCCGGACAGCCCGCCCGCACGCACGCAGGACGCCCGCTCGCCGGAGAACCCGGGCACCGGCTCCGGCCGCTGGAACCGGCCGCCGAATCAGCGGCACCGGCTCCGGCCGCCGTCGGCTGGGCGGCTCCGGCGGCGGCTGGGCGGCTCCGGCGGCGGCCGCTGGGCGCTGGCCGGCGGATCAGCGGCCTTGGGTCAGCGGCGTCGGGTCAACGGCGCCGGAGCCGCCGGATCCGGCTCTCGGCCGGGTCGAACGCGACGCGGCGCAGCGGGCCCGTGAGCAGCAGCACGACCGCCATCGCGGACAGCGCGGCCAGCACCATCGCGGCGACGAACTGGGCCGCGCCGGACGTCGCCGTGGCCAGCACCGCGAAGCCGGCGAGCACCAGCGCCGGCGGCGCCAGCAGGCCGCAGAGCACCGGGACCAGCGGCACGCGGTCACCGTCGGGGCGGCGGGCGGACACCACCGCCGCCCCGGCGCAGGTGACCGCGGCGACCAGGAGGCAGCCGCCGACGGTGTCGCTCAACCGGTGCCAGCCCAGCGCCACGGCCGCGGCCGCGACCCAGGCGACGCCGATCCCGCCGGCCACCAGGACCTGCAGGCGGAAGCGGCGGGGCAGGACGATCGCGAGCGCCAGCAGCACGGCCATCGCCGCGCTGACGTGCCCGCTGGGGAAGCTGTTGTGGGCGGCCACGCCCAGCCGGTCGCCGGTGCTGGGGCGGTCCAGGACGTACAGCTTGAGCAGCTGCGCCACCACCAGCGGGGCCGCGAGCAGGACCAGGGCCGTCACGCCGAGTGCGAACCGGCGCCGCAGCAGGGAGATCACCACGAGGAGCACCGCGACGCCGCCGAGCACGACCACCAGGTCCAGGTCCGCCAGCGGCTGGGCCCAGCTCACGGTGGAGCCCGCGGACTGGGCGCTGCGGACGACGCCGTTCTCGACGCTGCGCCCGGCCTCGGTGCGGACGAAGAGCAGGTAGGCCGCGACGAAGGCGAGGGCGAACCCGGCCGTGCCCGCGAGGAGCACCGCGGTACGGGACGTGGCCCGGGTCACCAGGGCGTGCCGCGCGGGGCGGGCGGTGGGGGGTGCCTCGAAAAGAATCACTGCCATGTCCCCGAGTCTGGAGCCGGCATTTCGAGATCCCGTCAGCACGATGTCATGGTTTTGCTACAAGATCGCCCTGAGTCGCCACGACGTGCGGTTTTCCGAATAATGGCGCCGTGGCCGAGGTACTGGTGGTAGAGGACGACGCGGCGGTGCGGGAGGGACTGGAACTGGCCCTGCGCCGGCAGGGACACGTGGTGCACACCGCGGAGTCGGGCGAGGCCGGCATCGAATTGCTCGTGCTCCGCAGACCCGACATCGTCGTGCTCGACCTGATGCTGCCCGGCATGGACGGCTTCGAGACCTGCCGCCGGATGCGGGCGTCGGGGCCGATCCCGATCGTCATGCTGACCGCGCGCAGCGACGACTTCGACATCGTCGCCGGGCTGGAAGCGGGCGCGGACGACTACGTGGCCAAGCCGGTCGAACCGCGGGTGCTGGACGCGCGGATCCGCGCCGTGCTGCGCCGCGCGGTCAGCGAACGGCCCACCGAACAGCCCGCCCCCGAGGAACGGCACGGCGACCTGGTGATCGACCGGGCCGGGCTCGAGGTGACGAAGCGGGGCACCCCGGTCTCGCTGACGCCGACCGAGCTCAAACTGCTGCTGGAGCTCTCGCGCACCCCCGGGCAGGTGTACAGCCGCCAGCAGATCCTCTCGTCGGTGTGGGACCACGACTACCTCGGCGACTCCCGGCTGGTCGACGCCTGCGTGCAGCGGCTGCGCGCGAAGATCGAGGACGTGCCCGCGAGGCCGGAGTACGTGCAGACCGTCCGCGGCTTCGGCTACCGGTTCGGCCGGTCGTGACCTCGCGGATCCGGTCGTGGCTCGCCGGGCTGAGACCCCGGCTGGTCGCGGCGTTCGCGGTGATCATGATCATCGGCGCCACCGCCGCGGCGGGCGCCAGCTACGTCTCCGCCCGCAACGCCATCCTCGGCGGCTTCCAGGACCAGACGATGCTGAAGCTGCGCGACCAGATCGTCGCGTACCTGCCGACCGTGTCCCTGCCGCCGACCCAGGCGAGCCTCGACGCGTTCGGCACGGCGCTCAAGTCCAGCAACGCCGTCGTCGTCTACCACGGCCTGCGCTCGGGTTCGGGCATCAGCGTGGACAGCGTGCCCGCCGACCTGCGCCATGCCGTGTCCGTCAGCACGAACATCCAGTTCCAGCGGGTCGACACCGAGGGCTTCCCCCAGTTCTTCGTCGGCGTACCGGTGCAGACCGGGACGAGCGGCCGGACCAGCGGCATCGAGGTCTACACGATGGTGTCGCTGGTCCAGCAGCAGGCCGCGATCGACGAGCTGTCCCGCACAGCCTGGCAGACCTCGGCGCTGGCGCTCCCGTTCGCGGTGGTGCTGGCGCTGCTGGCCGCGCGCCAGGTGCTGCGGCCCGTGCGGGCGCTGAACACCGCGGCGAGCCAGCTCGGCCGGGGCAAGCTGGACGTGCGGCTGCGGGTGAAGGGCTCCGACGAGCTGGCGCAGCTGGTCACGACGTTCAACAACACCGCGGCGGAACTGGAGCGCACGGTCGGCACGCTGCGCACGATGGAGTCCGAGGCGCGCCGGTTCGTCGCCGACGTCTCGCACGAGCTGCGCACCCCGCTGGCCGCGATGAACGCGGTCACCGACGTCCTCGACGAGGACGCCGACCAGCTGCCACCGGACACCGCGGTCGCGGCGCGGCTGGTGTCGGCCGAGACCCGGCGGCTGACCCGGCTGGTGCAGGACCTGATCGAGATCTCCCGGTTCGACGCCGGCCGCGCGGAGCTGCGGCGGGAAGACCTGGACGTCGCCGCCGCGGTCACCGACAGCCTCGCCGCGCGGGGCTGGGAGCCCGGTGCCGACGTGGTCGCCGACCTGCCGCCCGGCATCACGGCGCGGCTCGACCGGCGGCGGCTCGACATCGTCGTGGCGAACCTGGTCGGCAACGCGCTGCGGCACGGCGCGCCGCCGGTCGAGGTGTCCGTGCGGGCAGCGGGCGGCGACATCGTGCTCACCGTCACCGACCACGGGCCGGGCATCCCGGAGGCGGTGCTCCCCCGGGTGTTCGACCGCTTCACCAAGGCCGACACGGCCCGGGCCCGGTCCGAGGGCAGCGGGCTGGGGCTGTCCATCGCGCGCGAGAACGCCCGCCTGCACGGCGGCGACATCGTCGCGGTCAACACCGGCACCGGTGCCCGGTTCGAGCTGCGCCTGCCCCGGGAGGCGTGGTGAAGAAGCTCCTCGTCCTGGCCGCGCTGCTCCTGGTGGGCGCGTGCGGCGTCAAGCCGACGCCGGTCGTCCCCGCCGGCCCCGCGCCGACCCTGCGGAACCCGGCGACGAACGGGCTCGGCACCGACCTGACGCTGTACTTCGTCCTCGACGGGCGGGTGACACCGGTGACCCGGTCGACCGGTGACGCGGTCGGCGTCTCCGAAGCGTTGGCGACGTTGCTGGGCGGCCCGTCCTACGCCGAGACGGCCGACGGCTACGCGACGATGCTCCCGGCCGAAACCGGCCCGATCACGCTGAGCTCCGGCACACCCACGACGATCACCTTCTCGTTCCCGCTGAAGCGGCTCACGCAGATCGCGGTCAACCAGCTGGTCTGCACCGCGGTCGCCGCCCTGGTCGCCGACGGCGGCTACGTGGCCGACGGCGCCATCACCCTCGCCGGCTCCGACTTCCAGCTCCCGTCGCAGACCTGCCAGGCGTTCTGAACGACCCCGCGTCAGCCGGGGTAGGGCCGGGCCGCGCGGGCCTCGGATAGCGAGCGCGCCCACCACTGCAGCTGGTCCAGCAGCGCCTTCGCCGCGACACCCGCGCTGTCGTCCGTCGGGACGCCGTCCGCGCCGAACCGGGTGTGCGCGCCGTGGAAGCTGACCGTCTCGCGGATGGTCACCGCGTGCAGCTCGGCGAAGACCGCGCGCAGGTGCTCGACCGCGCGCAGGCCACCGGACATGCCGCCGTAGGAGACGCACGCGACCGGCTTCGCGGCCCACTCGGTGCGGTGCCAGTCGATGACGTTCTTGAGCGACGCCGGGTAGCTGTGGTTGTACTCCGGGGTGACCACGACGAACGCGTCCGCGGCCGCCAGCCGCGGCGTCACCTTGGCGGCCTCGGCGAGCACCGCGGGCGACGGCGTGCTCCCGAACGCCGGCATCGCCAGCGGCAGGTCCGGTTCGGCGAGGTCGACCACGTCGACGTCGAACCCGCCGTGCTCGCCCGCGACGGCGGCCAGCCAGTCCGCGACCACCGGGCCGAACCGTCCTTCCCGGACACTTCCCACGATCACGGCGACCCGTACCGGAACTTCGGACACGCTTCCTCCTTGACACAGCGGCGTTGTTGCCGTCCGGGTCAGGATGAGACTTCAAGCTCGCTTGAAGTCAAGCGCGCGGCTGTGGTTGGCTGGGAGCATGGTGAACGCCACAGCCCGAAGGCTGCCCGACCTCACCGTCGGCGAACTGTCGCGACGCAGCGGGGTGCCCGCGTCGGCCCTGCGCTTCTACGAGGACGAGGGGCTGATCCGCAGCCGGCGCACGGCCGGCAACCAGCGCCGCTACTGCCGCGACACGCTGCGGCGGGTGACGTTCGTCCGGATGTCGCAACGGGTCGGGATGCCGCTGTCGGCGATCCGCGAGGTGCTCGCGCTGCTGCCCGACGACCGCACCCCCACGCGCGCCGACTGGGCGCGGATCTCCCGCTGCTGGCAGGAGGACCTGGACGCGCGGATCCGGCAGCTCGCCCAGCTGCGTGACCAGCTGGGCGACTGCATCGGCTGTGGCTGCATGTCGCTGTCGAAGTGCCGGCTCGCCAACCCGGGCGACCGGCTCGGCGCCGCCGGTCCGGGGCCGCAACGGCTCCCGGACCACCGCGGCGACGGCTACGAGGACTGACTAGCGGCGTTCGAGGACGCCGCGGACGAACTGGGCCTGCCCGGCGTGCTGGATGTCGTCGTCGACGACGCTCACCAGCCGCACACCGAGGGTGACCGGCGGGTCCCAGGCCTCGTCGACGACCCGGTCGAGGGCCTGGCCGTCGAGCCCCTGGACGTACTTGAGGGTCTGCTCGTGCACCGCGTCGTAGTACCCGGTGAGCAGCTCGGCCTCGACCCGGACCGCGTCGACGTCGGCCGGGCGGTGCCCGTAGCCGGTGTCGCCCGCCGGGAAGGGGAGGCCGAACCGGGTCAGCCAGTCCTGGCTCGTCCACACCTGCTCGGTCCCGGCCACGCCGGCGACGTGGTCGTCCTGGACGCGGGTCAGGTGCCAGACCAGCCAGGCGATCGAGTTGGCCTCTGCGTCGAGGCGGGCCCCGAGCTGCTCGGCGGTGAGACCTTCCACCGCCGCGTGCACGGAGCCCTGGACCCTGCTGAAGCCGTCTGTGAGCAGATCGGCCACGTTCATCGGCTTGCCCTCCCCGTTCGCGGACACCGGTGTGCCGGCGTGCGTCGATCATGCACGCCGGCACCGGTGGTGGCTAGCGGGGCAGCAGCTGGTCGAAGAACGAGCGGTAGCGCCGCAGCGCGAGACGCAGGTCCTCGGTGGCCGGCTCGCCGTGCTGCCACTGGCCTTCCAGCTCGCTCTTGTGCTCGGCGAACGTCGTGGCCAGCGCGCTGATGACGCCCGCGACCAGCTCGTCGGCCTCGCGGACCGCCTTCTGCGGGTCGTCGACGAAGCCGGTCTGGACGCCCTGCCAGCGGTCGCGGAAGCCCGTGACCTTCTCCTCGTCGATCAACGGCTGCTGGTCGGCGCCGTCGTCGGCCGACGGCCGCGCCGAGTCGGCGCGAGCGTCCGATGTGGCGGCAGTGGTGCCGGCAGCGGTGCCCGCGGTGGTGTCAGCGGCCGTGTCAGCACTGGTGTCCGCCGTGGTGTCCGTGGCGGTGTCGTGCCGGCCGGTCGCCGACGCCAGGTCGGCGGTGCTCAGGGCCTGGTCGTCCCCGTGGTCTTCGGCGACCGGCTCGCGGAAGTCCGTCCCGCCGTGCTCGGCGAGCCCGCCGGCGCCGGTCTCGCGCACGTCACCCTCGCGGGCGAAGTCGTCGTCCTGTTCGGCGCTGTGCCGGGTGAGGTGATCGGTCATGGTCAGCGTCCTCCGTTCCACTCGGTCCGCGGCTGTGCGGACGCTTCCCGCTCGGGCTGTACGCCGTCGCGGTCTCGTACCTTTTCGCTGGGGTCGTGCTCGGTGCGGTCCGGCGCACCGGCGGTGCGGTCCGCCGCGACAGCGGTGCCGTCCTGGGCGGTGCGGTCGTGCTCGCTGTGGTCGTGACCGTTGTGGTCGTGACCGTTGCGGCGCTCGTGGTGGTCGTCGGCCGCGGCGTCCGCGTTGTCCGAACCATCGGAGCCGTCGGTCAGCAGGTCCTCGAACACGGTGCGGTAGTGCACCATCGCGTCGCGGAGGTCCTCAGTGGACGCGCCGCTGCGCTCGTGCTGCGTCGCGTGGGCGGCGCGGTAGTGCTCGAGGGTCTTGGCGTGCCGGACCGACAGGTCGGCCAGCTGCTGCTCGTAGCCTTCGGTCGGGTACCCGCGGTCGGACATCAGCGAGACCAGGACGCGGTCGGCCTCGGCCACCGCGGCGGCCGGGTGGTCGACGAAGTTTTCCTGGGCCTGCGCCCATTCCCGGGTGTAGCGCTCGCGCGCCGACGCCGACAGGGGGCGGATGTCGAGCTCCTTGTGGCGGCGCTCCCGCTCGGCCAGTTCACGCTGCGCGGCCCGCGGGCTGTCCTTCTCCTCGACCGTCCGGTCGTACTCCGGACCGAACCGCTGCTGCAGGCGTTTCCGCTGCATCTCCTGCGTCACCAGCCAGATCACGGCGCCGAGCACCGCGACGGCCACGACGACGATCACGACGATCAGCCATGTGGGCATCGCACAAAACTCCTTAAAGGATGTCGAGCTCCCCGATATGCCAAGGGTTCCCGCCCCACCGGCTCCGAAACCCGTTGGCGCGCCCGGACTTCCGATTCGGCCGTCCGGCGGATGCCGGTACCGCCGGATGCCCACACCCCGGGAAGGCGCCCACGATGTAACGACGATAACAACTCACAACTAGCGTCGTTAACGTTCGAGTGCTATCGTCGATAACAGCAAGATGGAAGCGGCGCTACCAGCGCCACCCGAGAGGAAGAAGGCACCGATGAGCACCACCGAACCCCGCGTCGCGATCGTCACCGGCGGCTCCCGCGGCATCGGCCGCCAGGTCGCCGAGCGCCTGGCCGCCGACGGTATGGCCGTCGTCGTCAACTACGCGGGCAACCAGACCGAGGCCGACGCCGCCGCCGCGGCCATCACCGAGCGCGGCGGCCGGGCGATCGCGGTCAAGGCCGACGTCGCCGACCTCGACGCGGTCGCGGACCTGTTCGACACCGCGGAGCGCACTTACGGCGGCGTCGACGTCGTCGCCCACCTGGCCGGCGTGATGACCGCGCCGACGCCGATCGCGGACACCGACTTCGACGTGCTGGACCGGGTGCACCGCACCAACATCCGCGGCACGTTCGCCGTCGCCCAGCAGGCCGCGAAGCGGGTGCGCGACGGCGGCGCGGTCGTCCTGACCTCGACGTCCGTGCTCGGGCTGAACCTGCCCGGCTACGGCATTTACAACGCCACCAAGGGCGCGGTCGAGGCGATCACCATGATCCTGGCGCGCGAGCTGCGCGGGCGCGACATCACCGTGAACACCGTCGCCCCGGGGCCGACCGCGACCGCCCTGTTCCTGGACGGCAAGGACCAGGAGACCATCGACCGGATGGCCAAGCAGCCGCCGCTCGAGCGCCTCGGCCAGCCCGGGGACATCGCCGAGGTCGTCGCGTTCCTCGCCGGGCCGGCCCGCTGGGTCAACGGCCAGGTGCTGCGCGCCAACGGCGGGATCGTCTGAGAAACCCTTACCCGGAAAGGAAAAGAGCCATGATCATCGTCGTCACCGGCGCCTCCAGCGGGATCGGCGCCCTCTCCGCCCGGGCGCTGGCCCGCGCCGGCCACACCGTCTACGCGGGCATGCGCGACACCGGCGGCCGCAACGCGCCGCAGGTCGGCGCCGCCGCCGCGTTCGCCCGCGAGCACGAGACGGACCTGCGCTCGGTCGAGCTGGACGTCTCCAGCCAGGAGTCGGCCGACGCCGCGATCGCGTCGATCGTCGCCGAGCACGGCCGGCTGGACGTCGTGGTGCACAACGCCGGGCACATGGTGCTCGGCCCGGCCGAGGCGTTCACCGCCGAGCAGCTCGCGCAGCTGTACGACACCAACGCGATCGGCACCCAGCGCGTCAACCGCGCCGCCCTCCCCCACCTGCGCGCGCAGCGCGACGGGCTGCTGGTGTGGGTGTCGAGCAGCAGCGTCCGCGGCGGCACCCCGCCCTACCTCGCGCCGTACTTCGCGGCGAAGGCGGCGATGGACAGCCTCGCCGTCTCCTACGCCGCCGAGGTGGCCCGCTTCGGCGTCGACACCGCGATCATCGTGCCCGGCGCGTTCACCTCGGGCACCAACCACTTCCCGAACTCCGGGCACCCGGCCGACACGGACGTCGCGGCCGCCTACGAAGAGCGCTACGCGGGCCTGACCGACCACGTCGCGGCGAAGCTGGCCGAGATCACCCCGGCCGGCGCCGACGTCGCGACGGTCGCCGAAGAGCTCGCGCGCGTGGTGGACCTCCCCAAGGGGCAGCGGCCGTTCCGGACGCACATCGACCCGGCCGACGACGGCGGGTGGCTGGTCGCGGAGGTCGGCGACCGGATCAGGAGTGAGTTCCTGCGCCGGATCGACCTGGCCGACCTGCTCAGCCCGGCGGCCGGCTGAACCGGGTGACGATCACGTGGTCCTTGGCCGGCCCGCGGACCGCCCACTCCTGGCGCCAGCGGCCGGCGTCGAGCACGCGGTAGCTGCCGCGGTACAGGTCGTCGCGGCAGGGGTGGTCGGTCCGCCAGTGCCCCTCACGCAGGTCGAGCTCGTGGAAGAAGCCACCGTGGTCGAAGTGGACGTCGGCCCGGCCGGGCGCGGTGGGCCGGTAGTGCAGCGTGCGCGTCACCGGGCCGGTGTAGCCGTTGAGCCGCATTTCGCCGGCTTCGCGGTAGACGAGCACGCCGCTCTCTTCGGTGAAGGTGGCGGTGCCGGTGACCTCGCCCGCGGGCTCGCCATCGGCGGTGCGGATCTCGCGGTCCAGCCGCCACTCGCCGCCGAAGTGCGCGGCCAGGTCGGTCACCGGGAAGTACTCGTCCATCGGCTCCAGTGTGTCACCCGGCTGTGACGGGGACGGGTCCGGTCGCGGATCACGCGGCTTCCGCGGGGACGGCCCGCCTGAGCGCCTGTTCCGGCACGCCGGAGAGGGCGCACGGAAGTTGTCGTACCCCGGCTCTAGACTCGGCCGGGTGGCAGCCACCGAGACCCACCTCGAAGCCGGAACGGACTCCGAAGCCCTCGACACCCTGCGCCGGGTGTTCGGCTACGACAGCTTCCGCGGCGAACAAGCGGCGATCGTCGAGCACGTGATCGCCGGCGGCGACGCGCTCGTGCTGATGCCCACCGGCGGCGGGAAGTCGCTGTGCTACCAGATCCCGGCGCTGGTGCGGCCGGGCGTGGGCGTGGTGGTCTCGCCGCTGATCGCGCTGATGCAGGACCAGGTCGACGCGCTGCGCAACGCCGGCGTCCGGGCGGGTTTCCTCAACTCCACCCAGGACTACGCGGCCCGCCAGGAGGTCGAGTCGGCGTTCCTGTCCGGTGAGCTCGACCTGCTCTACCTTGCGCCGGAACGGCTTTCGGTGGAAGCCACCGTGCGGTTGCTCGACCGCGGCAAGATCTCGCTGTTCGCGATCGACGAAGCGCACTGCGTCGCCCAGTGGGGCCACGACTTCCGGCCCGACTACCTGCAGCTCTCGGCGCTGCACGAGCGCTGGCCGGACGTGCCGCGGATCGCGCTCACCGCGACCGCCACCGCGGCCACGCACAAGGAGATCGCGGCCCGGCTGAACCTCGACGAGGCCCGCCACTTCGTCGCGAGCTTCGACCGGCCGAACATCCAGTACCGGATCGTCGGCAAGAACTCGCCGCAGCGGCAGCTGCTGGAGCTGCTGCACACCGAGCACCAGGGTGACGCCGGGATCGTCTACTGCCTGTCCCGGAACTCGGTGGAGAAGACCGCGGAGTTCCTGGTGCAGAACGGGATCCCGGCCGTGCCGTACCACGCTGGGCTGGATTCGCGGATCCGCGCGAAGCACCAGTCGCGCTTCCTGCGGGAAGACGGGCTGATCGTGGTCGCCACGATCGCGTTCGGGATGGGCATCGACAAACCGGACGTCCGGTTCGTCGCGCACCTCGACCTGCCCAAGTCCGTGGAGGGCTACTACCAGGAGACCGGCCGCGCGGGCCGCGACGGGCTGCCGTCGACGGCCTGGCTGGCCTACGGGCTGCAGGACGTGGTGCAGCAGCGCAAGATGATCGACACGTCCGAGGGCGACGACGCGCACCGGCGCCGGCTCGGCGCGCACCTCAACGCGATGCTGGCGCTGTGCGAGACGGTCGAATGCCGCCGCGTGCAGATCCTCGACTACTTCGGGCAGAAGGCCGAGCCCTGCGGCAACTGCGACACGTGCCTGAACCCGCCGGAGAAGTTCGACGGCACGATCCCCGCGCAGAAGCTGCTGTCCACGATCGTGCGGCTGCGCAACGAACGCCGCCAGAAGTTCGGCGCCGGGCAGGTCATCGACATCCTGCTCGGCAAGTCCACGCCGAAGGTCACGCAGTTCCAGCACGACACGCTGAAGACGTTCGGCATCGGCACCGAGCTGCGCGAGCCGGAGTGGCGCGCGGTGGTACGGCAGCTGCTCGCCCAGGGCTGGCTCGCCGTCGAGGGTGACTACGGCTCGCTGGTGCTCACCGAGGCGAGCGCCGAGGTGCTGGGCGGCGACCGTGAGGTCATGCTGCGGCGCGAGCCCGAGCGGTCCGCCCCGCCGAAAGCGCGTGGCGGCAGCAGGAAAGCCGCCCCCGCGGTGGACATGCCCGCGGAGGCGGCCCCGCTGTTCGAACGGCTGCGAGCCTGGCGGGCCGGCGTCGCGAAGGAGCAGGGCGTACCCGCCTACGTCATCTTCCACGACGCGACCCTGCGCCAGATCGCCACGCAGCGGCCGTCGTCGCTGGCGGACCTGGGCACGGTCAGCGGAGTCGGTGAGAACAAGCTCGCCAAGTACGGCGAAGGCGTGCTCGAAACCCTGTCCGCCGAGTGACCCGGGTCTAGCGGGCGGCCGGCCCCGGCCGCCCGTCCGGCCCGGTCACCGTGCTGACCTTGCGGACGACGCCGGCGATCTGCTGGTGGTACTTGCCCTTGGTCTTGTCGTCGGCGAACTTGGCGGCCTTGCCGACGGCCTGGTTCACCTTCTCGGGGTTCTTCTTGGCGTAGGCGCGGGCGGCGCCGGCGGCTCCGGCCAGCACGGTGAGCTTGCGCATGAAAGCCACGGTGGTCCTCCCTCATCGGTAACGGTCATCCTGACAACGCGGACGAACCCCCCAGAGGTTCCCCGTGTGACCTCCGCCAAACCTCCGGCCCGCCGGACCACCCGGTCTCCCCGCACCCCGATCTCGCGTGCCCGAAGCCGGAACTCGCGTGTCCGAAGCCGGAACTCGCGTGTCCGAAGCCGGAACTCACGTGATCGAAGCCGGAACCGGCGTGATCGGGGCCGGAACTCGCGTGATCGAAGCCGTGACTCGCGAGTTCCGGGCCCGATCACGCGAATCACGGGCCCAATCACGCGGGTGACGGGCCCGATCACGCGAGTTACGGGCCGGGCGGGCGGCGTCAGTCTTGCTCGGCCTGCTCCGCCAGGCGCTTGATCGCCGACAACCGGGACGACCACCGGGCGGCCACCTCGTTCATCCAGTGCGCCGTGGCCGCCAGCCCGGCCGGCCGAACCTGGTAGCGGCGCTCGCGGCCGTCGCGGCGGCCCGTCACCAGGCCGGCCTGATCCAGCACCGCGAGGTGCTTGACCACGGCCTGCCGGGTGACGGGGAGGTCCGCCGCCAGCTCCGTCGCCGTCGCGTCGCCGCGCCCGGACAGCAGCTCCAGCAGGCGGCGCCGGGTCGGGTCGGCCAGGGCCGCGAAGACCTCTTCGGCCGCGATGGGCTCCGTCGTCATACCGCCAGTTTCTCGGACAGCTCCCCGAGCTTGGCGATCACCGCCGTCCAGCCCTGCTCGTGGCTCTCGCGGGTGTCGTCCGGCGACGGCGATGGCGACGGCGCGCGGGTGGTGAAGCCGCTTTCGACCACCTTCAGCCGCGTACCGCCGCCCTCCGCCGACAGCGTGAACTCGACCAGCGTCGAGTTGTCCTCGTCGGCGACCACGCCCGGGAACCCGCTGGCCCAGCGGTACGACAGCGCACGCGGCGGGTCCACGGCGACGATCTTGGTCGGGAAGGTGCCGTGGTCGCCGTGGTCGAGGCGGATGATCCCGCCCGGCCGCAGGTCCACCGGCGCCGGCGTGCCGTCGCCGAACCACCGGCCGACGTGCTCCGGCTCGGTGAGCACCGCCCACACCCGCTCGACCGGCGCGTCGATCACGATCTCCTGCTCGACCTGGTCCTGGTTCATCTTCATCCCCTTGAGTCGGTTTCCCGTGCAACCACAGAGTTGCACGAGACGTCGCCAGACGCAACCCACGAGTTGCGTCTCGACCGGAAATTCGCGCGCGGACGCCGGCCTCGGCCCCCTACGCTCGTGATCATGCGCGACCTGGCCGCCCTGCCGAAGGCCCACCTGCACGTCCACCTGGAGAGCACGATCCGGCCGGGCACGCTCCGCGAGCTCGGCGCGGCCAACGGCGTCGACGTCCCGGCCGAGCAGCCGGTCTTCGACGGCTTCCGCGCCTTCGCCGACTACAACACGCTCATCCGGTCGTGCCTGCGACGGCCCGAGGACTTCGAACGGATCGCCCGCGAGTATTGCGCGGACGAAGCCGCGCAGGGCACGCGCTACGCCGAGATCACGTTCACCGCGGCCGCCCACGGGGAACGCCTGGGCGACCCGGAAATGCCGCTCGCGTCCGTCCTCAAAGGACTCAAGGACAGCGGTGCCATCGAGTGGCGGCTGCTGCTGGACCACTCCCGCCGCCGGTCGGTCGACCGCGCCGAGCGCACCCTCGCCCTCGCCCTGAAGTACGACGACGTGTTCGCGATCGGCATGGCCGGCGAGGAGAACCACTCGCTCCGGCCGTTCGCGACGCTCTTCGAGAAGGCCCGCGCGGCCGGGATCCACCTGCTGCACCACACCGGCGAGGACGCCGGGCCGGACAGCATCCGTGAAGCCCTCGAAATCGGCCGGACCGAACGCCTCGGCCACGGCATCCGCGTCCTCGACGACGCCGAGCTGACCGCGGAGGTCCGCGACCGCGGGCTCGCCCTCGAGGTCTGCCCGTCGTCGAACGTCACGCTCGGCCTGGTGCCGTCGCTGCCCGGGCACCCGCTCCCCCGGCTGCTCGACGCCGGCCTGCGGGTCACGCTGAACACCGACGTCCCGTCGGTCACCGGCGCGCAGCTGGCCGGCGAATACGCCCGCGTCCAACGGGCTTTCGGCTACGACGACGCCGTGATGGCGGACTTCGCCCGGGCGAGCGTGCACGCGTCGTTCGCGCCCGAGACGACGAAAGCCGGGATGCTGCGCGGCATCGACGCGTGGCTCACACCGGCAGCAGGCGGGTGACCAGCGTCGAGAGCTGGTGCACCGTGCGGCATTCGTGCATCTCGACGACGTCGGCGTACTCCAGCGCCGCCGAGTCGCCCGTCGACCACAGCGATCGCCGCTCGGGATTCAGCCAGTAGACGTGGCGGGCGCGCGACTTGATCGCGCGGACGGCGTCGAGGTTCGGGTCGCCGCCGTTGGTGCGGGCGTCGCCGAGGATGAGCACCGACGTCCGCGGGCCGACCGCGTCGAGCCAGTTCGCCGTGAACTGCGCGAGCGAGCCGCCGTAGTCGCTGTGGCCGTCCCAGCGCACCAGCGCGGCTTCGGCGAGCATGCGCGCGCCGAGCTTCTCCGGGTCGGCGACGCCGGTGGTGACCAGGTGCGTGACCTCGTCCGCGCTGTCGACGAACGCGAACACGCGGATCTTGCTGAACTGGTCGCGCAGCGCTTGCACGAGCAGCATGGTGAAGTTCGCGAACCCCGCCACCGAACCGGAAAGGTCGCACAGCAGCACGATTTCCGGCCGGCCGGGCCGGCGGTGCCGGTACGCCGGGCGCAGCGGCACGCCGCCGGTCGAGAGCGACCGGCGCAGCGTGCGGCGCAGGTCGATCTGCCCGCGCGTGGTGCGCTTGCGGCGGGCCGCGAGCCGGGTCGCCAGCTTGCGGGACAACGGCTGGATCGTGCGCCGCAGCTCGGCGAGCTGGCTGCGGCTGGCGATGAGGAAGTCGACGCGGTCCGCCGCGGGCGCGATGGCGTGCTTGGCGACGCGCTCGCGGCCGCGGACCTCGGCCGCGCGGCGGCGGGCCTCGGTGCGGACCTGGCCGCGAAAGCCCTCGACGCGACGGCGGATCTCGTCGCGGTCGAGCCGGTCGGTGAACTCGCCGCGCGCCCCGCCGCCGCGCATCGCCGCGAGCACGCGCGCGATGAGCGTCTGCGGCTGCAGCCGGTCGAGGGTCTGGTGGGCCGAGAAGCCGCCACCGGGTCCGGACGACGAGCCGTACTG
Source organism: Amycolatopsis sp. NBC_01307 (assembly GCF_035975215.1). Taxonomy (NCBI): domain Bacteria; kingdom Bacillati; phylum Actinomycetota; class Actinomycetes; order Pseudonocardiales; family Pseudonocardiaceae; genus Amycolatopsis; species Amycolatopsis sp. NBC_01307. The sequence goes on from NZ_CP108403.1 coordinate 5,448,557, forward strand.
GCCCAGCATGTCGACGGCGAGCCCGGCCAGCTGCGCCAGGGCCTGCTCGTCGCCGGCGGTCAACGCCGCCGCGAGCTGCTCCCGCAGCTCTTCGACGGTCGTGTCCGACCGGGCCCGTTCGGGCGTACCGATCCCGGCGGGAAAGTACAGGTCGAACGCGGCGTCGAACACCGCGCGCTGCCCGCCACGGCGGACCAGGGCCGCGGCCAGGCCCTCGCGGACCAGCTCGCGGTCGTCGAACCCGAGGACCTCCAGCGCCGCGGCGGCGTCGACCGTCTCGGCCGGACCCGCCGGGATGCCCTGCACCCGCAGCGCCTTGACGAACGACGCGAGCCGCTCCGGCACGCCGCCGGTCACGACGCGTCCAGGACCTGTTCGAGCTGCAGCCCGGCGCCGGCCTTGGTGATGTCGTCCTGGTGCTTGAGCACGACGCCGAGGCTCTCCCGCACCACCTGCTCGCTCAGCGTCGTCGCGCCCAGCGCGAGCAGCGTGCGCGCCCAGTCGATGGTCTCGGCGACCGACGGCAGTTTCCGCAGGTCCATCGCGCGCAGCGCGGCGATCACCCGGACGACGGAATCCGCCAGCGCGTCGTCGATGCCGGGCACCTTGAGCCGGACGATCTCGCGCTCCAGGTCCTCGTCCGGGAAGTCGATGTGCAGGAACAGGCAACGGCGGCGCAGCGCCTCGGACAGCTCGCGCGTCGCGTTGGACGTCAGCACGGCGAACGGCGCGCGCGTGGCGGTGATCGTACCCAGCTCCGGCACGGTCACCTGGAAGTCGCCGAGCACCTCCAGCAGCAGGCCCTCGACCTCCATGTCGGCCTTGTCGGTCTCGTCGATGAGCAGGACGGTCGGCTCGTCCGACGAGATCGCCGTGAGCAGCGGGCGGCGCAGCAGGAACTCCTCGCCGAAGATGTCGGTGCGGGCGTCCTCCCACGTCTCGTCGCGGCCGGCGGTGATCCGCAGCAGCTGCTTCGCGTGGTTCCACTCGTACAGCGCGCGAGCCTCGTCAATGCCCTCGTAGCACTGCAGGCGCACCAGCCGCGAGCCGCTGACCTGGGCGACGGCCTTGGCCAGCTCGGTCTTGCCGACGCCGGCGGGGCCTTCGACCAGCAACGGCTTGCCGAGCCGGTCGGCGAGGAACACCGTGGTCGCCACCGCTTTCGACGCCAGGTAGCCGGCCTCGGCCAGTTTCGCCGACACGTCGTCGACGGAGGTGAAGAATCCGGTGCCCACCGATGGCCTCCTAAGCGCTCGCTCACCCCGGACTCTACCGGACTGGCGAGCGCGTCCCGGACGGTTAGCATCGGCCGCGTGACCTATGTTGCGGCTTCCGGCCGATACGACTCGATCCCCTACCGGCGCTGCGGGCGGTCCGGGCTGAAGCTGCCCGCGATCTCGCTCGGGCTGTGGCACAACTTCGGCCACGACAAGCCCCTGCAGACCCAGCGCGACATCACCCGCCGCGCCTTCGACCTCGGCATCACGCACTTCGACCTGGCCAACAACTACGGCCCGCCGTTCGGCTCGGCCGAGGAGAACTTCGGGCGGCTGCTGGCCACCGACTTCAAGCCCTACCGCGACGAGCTGGTGATCTCCACCAAGGCCGGCTACGACATGTGGCCCGGGCCGTACGGCGAGTGGGGCTCCCGCAAGTACCTGCTGTCCTCCTTGGACCAGTCGCTGGGCCGCATGGGCCTGGACTACGTCGACATCTTCTACTCGCACCGGTTCGACCCCGAGACGCCGCTGGAGGAGACGGTCGGCGCGCTCGACAGCGCCGTCCGCGCCGGGAAAGCGCTTTACGTCGGGATCTCGTCGTACAGCTCGGAGCGGACGGCCGAAGCGGCGCGGCTGCTGCGGGAGCTCGGCACGCCGCTGCTGATCCACCAGCCGTCGTACTCGATGCTGAACCGCTGGATCGAGGAGGACCACCTGCTCGACACGCTGGCGGACGCGGGCGCGGGCTGCATCGCGTTCTCCCCGCTGGCGCAGGGTCTGCTGACGGACAAGTACCTGACCGGCGTCCCGGCGGACTCCCGGGCGGCGCAGGGCAAGTCGCTCGACCCGGACACCCTCGACGACGACCGGCTGGGCCGCGTCCGCGCGCTCAACGGGATCGCCGGGCGCCGCGGGCAGTCGCTGGCCCAGCTCGCGCTGGCCTGGGCGCTGCGCGACGCCCGCGTGACGTCGGTGCTGATCGGCGCGAGCAGCGTCAAGCAGCTGGAGGACAACGTCGGCGCGCTCGGCAACCTCGACTTCAGCTCCGAGGAGCTGACCGAGATCGACGGCCACGCGACCGACGCGGACATCAACCTCTGGAAGCGGTCGTCGGACGGCTGACGACCACCGACCGGGACGGCGGGGTGCTGCGCGCCTCGCCGTTTTCCCGGCCTGACGTTTGACCAGATTTCGTATTCAGTCATATGATGGCCGCATGCCTCCTTCCGAAGACCGCGCCGAACGGGCCGAGCGGATCCTCGACGCCGCCGCCGAGCTGCTGCTGCGCGCCGGCTACCGGCGCACCACGATCGAGGACGTCGCCGAACGCGCCGGCGTCGGCAAGGGGACCGTCTACCTGCACTGGAAGAACCGCGAGGAGCTGTTCCTCGCCGTCCTGCTGCGGGAGTCCGTCCGCAGCATCGAAGACCTGGTGCGGGCGCTCGAAGCCGACCCGCTCGCCGCGCGGCTCGCCACGCTGACCGAGGTCCAGTACACGAACGTGCTGGCCCGCCCGCTGCTGCGCGCCGGCTACGCCGACGACACCGAAACCCTCGGCAAGCTCCTGCCGAAGCTGCACGACAAGCTCGACCCGCGCCACGACGAGGCGTTCGTCGAGTACCTCGAGCTGCTGGCGGACAACGACCTGCTCCGCACCGACCGGCCGGCCCGCGAGCTCGCCGTCGCCTACCGCGCGGTACTGCACGGCTTCCTCGTCGGCGTTCCCCCGGCGGAGCCCGCGCTGATCGCCGACACCGTCGCCCACGCCTTCGAACCCGTGGCCGTCTCGACGACGCAGCTGCGGGCGGTCGCGCCGCGGGCCATCGCGCTCTTCACCGAATCCGTCGCGCTCGACCGGAAACGGCTCGAACGCGCGTACTGAACACACTGGGAGAACACATGCGCACCGGAATCCTGATCGACGAACTCGGCGTCGGCTTCGACGCCATGACCACGCAAGCACGCGAAGCCGCGAAGCTCGGCTACCAGACCCTGTGGCTGGCGCAACGCGGCGGCTGGGACGCCCTCACCGCGCTGCCCGCGCTCGGCGCCGCCGCGCCCGGGATCGAGCTGGGCACCTGCGTCGTGCCGACCTACCCGCGGCACCCGATCACCATGGCCGCGCAGGCGCTGACCGTGCAGGCCGCCACCGGCGTGCCGGTCCACCTCGGGGTCGGGCTGAGCCACCGGTACATCGTCGAGCACGAGTTCGGCTACTCCTACGACCGCCCGATCCGGCACCTGCGTGAGTACCTCCAGGCGCTGAACCCGGTGCTGCGCGGGGAAAAGGCGGATGTCCACGGCGAGACGCTCACCGCGGCGGGCGGCGTTAACGCCCCCGGCGCCGGGCGGCCCGCGGTGCTGGTGGGCTCGGTGAGCCCGAAGTCGACGCGGCTGGCCGGCGAACTGGCCGACGGCGTGATCACGACCTGGGCCGGCCCGCGGGCCATCGGCGAGTTCGTGGTGCCGGCACTGGGGACCGCGTCGCGGATCGTCTCCGGGCAGCTGATCTGCGTCACGTCCGAAGTGGACGAACGCCGGGCCTGGGTCGAAGAGACCTACGGCGCCGCCGCGAGCGTCCCAGCGTACCGCGCGGTCCTGGACCGCGACGGCTACGCGAAGGCGTCGGACAGCGCGATCATCGGCGACGAGGAAACCGTGCGGCGCCAGGTGAAATCCCTCGAAGACGCGGGCGCGACGGAGCTGCTGGTGATGCCCTTCGGCTCGGCGGCGGACCAGGCCCGCACCCGCGAACTGCTGGCGTCGTGAGCCTTCCGGGCAACACGGCGATGTAAAGCCCACGTGAGGTGTCGCATCTTTCCTAGGGAAAGTGGCGCTCGCGTCAAAGCGTCTAGTGGGCGCCGACGTTCGCCACGGAGCGACCTGAAAGCCGTGACGACCGGCTAGCGCGGTGCGGGGAGGTGGGTCGCTTCCGGGAAGAGGTTCAGCGCCCGCAGTGCCGCGCCCAGCTCGGCGATGTCCGCCGGGTCGGTCAGGGAGCGGCCCAGCTCGTCGGTGACGCGGCGCAAGCGGTGGCGGATCGTGTTGGGGTGGCAGAACATCCGCTCCGACGTCAGCTTCGTCGAGCCCTGGCAGTCGAACCAGGCGCGCAGCGTCAGCAGCAGCACGTTCCGGTCGTCGCCCGGCAGGTCGAGGATCGGCTGCAGCACGTGGTGGGCCAGCTGCACCGACGCCTCCGGCGAGCTGGCCACCAGCCCGGCCAGCGGCGACTCGGTGAACTGCACCAGCGACGGCGTGCCCGGCGCCAGGCTCGACAGCGCCACCCGCGCGAGGTGCAGCGCGCGGGCGGTGTGGGCGAGGCCGGTGAACACCGGGCTCATCCCGACGCGGCCCACCGGGTGCTCGCGGACCAGCTCCACGATCGCCTTCGACGCGCTCGGGTCGCGCAGGGACACGACGCCGACCTGCAGGTCCGGGCTGAGACGCCAGACCGACGCGTGGTGCCGTTCGCGCAGCCGCTGCTCGATCTGCGGCAGCGGTTCGTGGCCCAGCCGCGGGGTCTCCGCGGCGACCACCACGAACCTGCCGTCGAGCGAAAGGTCGAGCACGCGGGCGATGTCCCACAGCGTGCCCTCGGTCGCGGAGCCGCCGGCGAACAGCGCCTCGACCAGCGCCGAGCGCCGGTTCTGGTGCGCCACCAGCACTTCCGCCGTCGTGTCCCGATAGGACGTCGTGAGCGCTTCGGCGAGGTCGTCGATGAGGGCCCAGATCGCCGTCGTCGCGGCGACGAGCCCGGCCAGGTCCTGCGACGAGCCGCGCGCGGTAAGCTCGACGAACCGGTGCCAGACCTCGGTGGGTGTCAACGCGGCGTAGTCGTGTCAGGCCATCTCTGTGACGAGATGACAGCGGAAGCCGCCGAATGTGTGCGCCGCCACAGTGCCGGACGGCGCAAGCGAGTGCGCCGGCCGGTCCAGCCGACGTCGGAGCCGACCCGGCCAAGCAGTGCCGTGCAGGGCGTTATACGCGAGTCACTCGATCTGCTTGACGGCCCATTCGGACCACTCGCGGCTCATCGCCGAGAAGCGCTTGCCCCACTCCAGGACCAGGCGGCCGTACTGGGCCTCGTTGTCGTCGCCCCAGTCGATCGACGCTTCCAGCTCCGTGAGGCGTTCTTCGCGCTGGCGGCTGTTCTCGCCCATGTACTCGATGAACTCCTTCGCCTTCTCCGGCGACACCGAGCCCAGGAAGTAGACGCGCAGCAGGACCTCGTTGCGCGGGGACCGGTTGGGCTTCACCTCGACCAGCCAGTGCCGCAGCTCGACGCGGCCGTCCTCGGTGATCTCGTACTCCTTGCGCCCGCGCGGGCCCTCGGCGAGGACCCGGATGAGGCCGGCCTTTTCGAGCTTGCCGAGTTCGCCGTACAGCTGGCTCTGCGTCGCCGCCCACACGTTGGACATCGCCTGCTCGAAGCGTTTCAGCAGGTCGTAACCACTGGCCGGCGCCTCGTCCAGCATGCCGAGAACCGCGTGTCGAAGGCTCATGTCCTCATCTTACCTTCCACTCTTGACATGTCCAATGATGACCCTCTAGCTTCGACATGTCATAGTTGGAACGTCATGGGGAGACCGGCCGTGAACTACCTCAAGAGCTTCATCCCGTGGATCGCCTTCGCGGTCGTCGCGACCCAGTTCGACTGGCGCTGGTCGGCCCTCACCGGGCTCGTGCTGGCCGCCGTCCTGCTCGCCGTGGCCCGCCGCGAAGGCCGCAAGGCGGCCACGCTGATCATCGAGCTGAGCGCGCTCGCCTTCTTCGCGCTGCTCACCGTCGTCGCGTTCAGCTTCCCGGCGTCGCCGCTGAAGACCTACACCGGCGCGCTCACCGACGCCTGGCTGGCGCTCACCGCGTGGGGTTCGATCCTCCTGCGCCGCCCGTTCACCCTCGGCATCGCCAAGACGATGACGCCGCCGGAGCTGTGGGACAACCCGGGCTTCAAACGCGTCAACCTGATCATCACGCTCGTGTGGGCCGTGAGCTTCACCGTCACCGGCCTCGCCGGGATCGCGCTGCTGCACTACGCCCCGCACGCGACGGCGGCGCTGATCGTGCTCAAGGTCCTCGGCTTCGCCGTCCCCGTCGCCTTCACCGTCCGCTACCCGCGCATCGTCCGCGCCCGCGCGCAGAAAGCCGCGTGACCCGATGACCACGACCGACTTCCACCTCACCGGGGCGTACACGCCCGTCCACGACGAGCTGACCGCGTTCGACCTGCCGGTGACCGGCGCGCTGCCGCCCGAGCTGACCGGCTGGTACCTGCGCAACGGCCCCAACCCGCGCACCGGCAGCAAGCACTGGTTCACCGGCGACGGCATGCTCCACGGCGTCCGCCTCGAGCACGGCCGCGCCGCCTGGTACCGCAACCGCTGGGTGCGCACCGAGAGCTTCGGCGACGACGACGCCGTGCTCTACAACGCCGACGGCTCCCGGAACCTGCGCACCAGCACGGCCAACACGCACGTCGTCAACCACGCCGGCCGGACGCTCGCGCTCGTCGAGTCGTCGCTGCCGTACGAGATCACGACCGAGCTGGACACCGTGGGCGCGTACGACTTCGGCGGCGAGCTGGCCGACTCGATGACCGCGCACCCGAAGATCTGCCCTGCCACCGGGGAACTGCACTTCTTCGGCTACGGCAGCATCACCGCGCCGCACGTGAGCTACTACCGGGCCGACGCGAGCGGGAAGCTCGTGGTCAAGCAGCCGATCGACGTGCCAGGCCTGACGATGATGCACGACTTCGCGCTCACGGCGTCGCACGCCGTGTTCTACGACCTGCCGGTGGTGTTCGACCCGGCGTCGGTCGGCCAGGGCATGCCCTACCGCTGGGACGCCGGCTACGGCGCGCGCCTCGGCGTGCTGCGCCGCGACGACCCGGCCGGCGGTGTCCGCTGGTTCGACGTCGAGCCGTGCTACGTCTTCCACACGCTCAACGCGCACGACACCGCCGACGGCCGGATCGTGGTGCACGTCGTCCGCTACGACCACCTGTGGTGGGCGGGGCACGACCCGGCGCGCGGCGTGCTGTGGCGCTGGACGCTCGACCCGGCGACCGGCCACGTCACCGAGGAACGGCTCGACGAGCGGCCCGCCGAGTTCCCCCGCATCGACGACCGCTTCGCCGGCTCCGACGTCCGGTTCGGGCACGTCACGCAGGGCGGGCGCGACGGCGAGCAGAGCTTCCTGCGCCGCCACGACCTGCACACCGGCGGCGTCGAGCAGCACGTCTTCGCGCCCGGGCGCACCCCCGGCGAGGCCGTGTTCGTCCCGGCCGCGGGCGGCGACGGCTGGCTGCTCACCTACGTCTACGACGCCGCCGAAGACCGCAGTGACCTCGTGGTCTTCGACGCCGGGGACGTCGCCGCCGCGCCGGTCGCCGCCGTCCACCTGCCGCAGCGGGTGCCCGCGGGGTTCCACGGGCACTGGCTGCCGGACGCGTGAGCGGTCAGGCGAACTTGGTCTTGGGCCGCTCCTGCCGGACGTCGTCGACGTAGACGTCGACCTTCTCGTCGAGGAACGCGACCAGCCCGGCGACGCGGGTGCTCTCCGGCAGCGGCGTCGGGTAGCTCCAGGCGAGGTCCTCGTGCCCGGTCACCGAGAAGTACTCCGTCGCCCCCTTGTACGGGCAGTGCGTCACGGTCTGGGTCCTCTCGAGCAGGTCCATCCGGACGTCCACGCGCGGCAGGTAGTAGCGGGTGGGCAGGTTGGTCTCGAACAGCAGGTGCGCGCGGACGGTGTCCGCCACGGTCACGCCGTCGACCTCGATCCGGACGTGCCGGGAGCTGGGCAGGATGTCGACGCGCACCCCGGGATCGCGGGGGTGGGTGAAGATCTGCTCGTCCTCCTCGAACCAGTCGAACGCGGCGAAGTCGAACCGCACGTGGCCGCGCAGCTCCTCGATGGGCGAATCCGGGTACTCCAGCGCGCCGTCCACCGCCTCGGACCCGGCAACCTTTATCGTCGACAGAACACCTTCTCCCCGGCTGGGCGAGTGCGACGTCCGCCCGGAGGGGGTGAGGAGGCCGCTCTCCACGTCCGCGCGTGGGAAGTAGTACGTGGGGTAGTACGGAACTTCCCACACCAGGAGGGGGTGCACCGTGTCCGCGACGTTCTGCCCGCCGAGGAACACCCGTACCCGCTTCGCGCCTTGTGCCACGCGGACCCGCCCGCGTACCGGAGTGCTCATGGTCGGCTCAACGGACGGCCTTCCGGCGGAATTCCCGTCCCCGGCGGCGGCGCGGCGGATAGGTTGGCAGTGAGCACGAGGACAACAGGAGGCGGGCACCGGTGGCCGGCGTAGAAATCCCCACGGTCGGCACCCCCGCCGGGATGCGGAAGATCAACCAGCGCGCGGTGCTGGACCTGCTGCGGCGCAGCGGCCCGGCGACGCGGCCGCAGGTCGCGAAGGACACCGGGCTCTCGAAGCCGACGGTCAGCCAGGCGCTGCTCGCGCTCGAGGCGGCCGGGCTGGCGCGCCCGACCGGGCACACCTCCACCGGTACCGGACGGTCCGCCGTGCTGTACGAAGCCGACCCGACCGCGGGGTACGTGCTGGGCGTCGACATCGGCCGCGAGCACATCCGCGTCGCCGTCTCGGACCTCGGCCGGACGCTCGTGGCGCGCCGCGACGAACGCAACTCCGCCCGCTCCGGCGCGACGCTGGTCGCCACGGTCGGCCGGATCGCGGCCGACGCCGTCGCCGAGGCGGGCCTGACGGCGGCCGACATCGTTGTCCGCGTCGTCGGCTCCCCCGGCGTCGCCGACCCGGACAAGCGCTGCTTCCGGCACGCGCCGAACCTGCCGGGCTGGGGCCGGGCCGGGCTGATCGACGACCTCGAGGCCGCGCTGGGCCCGGGCCTGGTGGTGGAGAACGACGCGAACCTCACCGCCGTCGGCGAAGGCGAAAGCGGCGCCGCGCGGGGTGTGGCGGTGTTCGGCTGCATCACGATCGGCACCGGCGTCGGCATGGGCATCATGGTCGACGGCCGGGTGTTCCGCGGCGCCACCGGCGCGGCGGGCGAGATCGGCTACCTCCCGTACGGCCGCACCCGCGCGGCCGACTCCCCGGGCCTGCCGCCCACCCGCGGCCACCTCGAAGAGGCGACGGCGGCCCAGTCGGTCGTGCGCGGCGCGCGCGAACTCGGCCTGGGCACCGCGAAATCGGCCCGCGAGGTGTTCCGCCTGGCCCGCGAAGGCGACGAGCTCGCCCGCCGCGCGGTGGAGACGGAAGCGGATCGCCTGGCGTACACGGTGGCCTCGGTGGCGGCGGTGATCGACCCGGAACTGATCGTCTTGGGCGGCGGCATGGGCACGGCGGCCGACCTCCTGCTGGAGCCGATCGACCGCGCCCTGCGCGCGTTCACGCCGCTGGTGCCGAAGGTGGTCCAGGGCGAGCTGGGCGAAGACGCGGTCCTGACGGGCGCCATCAGCGTGGGCCTGCGGGCGGCCGAAGGCCTGGTCTTCGACCGCCGCGTGGGCGCGGCCTGACTATCGAGCCGTGAGGGGCACCTGGGCAGTCGACGCGAAGTCCGCGCGGCAGAGCGGCCGGCCCCCGAGGTGATTACCTCCGGCGTAATCGACGGCCGCCCGCGGAAAGCCGACCATGAACGCCATGAGCGAAACCCGCGAAATCGTCGTCGAATGCCTCGAGAACCTGTTCGTGCACAAGGACATCGACGCCGCGAAAGCCGTGCTGCACCCCGATTTCGTCACCCACAGCCCCGGCCTCCCCTCCGGCCGTGACGCGTTCGCCGAAGCCGTGGCGAACTCGCCGCTGATGGGCGGGACCACGACGATCGAGCACGTCGTCGCCGAGGACGACCTCGTCGCGGTGCACCTGCGCGTCCAGTTGCCGGGGAGCAGCTACGCCGTCGTCGACATCCTGCGTGTCGAAAACGGCCTGCTCGTGGAGCACTGGGACGTCAAGGAAGCTCGCTAGCGCGTGATGACGCAGGTCCCCGACGCCGTGGCGAGCAGCTTGCCCTCGGCGTCGCGGATCTCGCCCTCGGCGAAGGCGATCCGCGAGCCCTCCTTCACGACGCGGCCGGTCGCGCGGATCTCGCCGCGGCCCGCGTGGATCGCGCGCAGGTAGCTGACCTTGAGCTCCACCGACGAGTAGCCGACGCCCGCCGGCAGCGTCGAGTGCACGGCGCAGCCGACCACCGAGTCCAGCATCGTGGCCGCGACGCCGCCGTGGACCATGCCGATCGGGTTGTACATCGACTCGTCCGGCTCCAGGACCGCGACGACCTCGCCGTGGCCGATGCTTTCCCAGCGCAGCCCGAAGTGCGCGGCGATCGGCGGGCCGGGGATGCGGCCCTCGGCGATGGCCGTCAGGTACTCGAAGCCGGTCATCGTGCGGCCGAGCCGGGCGGTCGGCAGCGGGTCCTGCCAGGTGATGGTCTTCGAGCTGGTCCCGGCCTCGGCGGCGACATCGGTCATCTGGACTCCTCGGGCGAGCGGACTATGACAAGCGTCTTAATCCGACAGCGTCGTCCGAACCCCCGGCAGCGTCAAGCGGCGCGTGACCCAGGCCACCGGTGGTCCGCCCGGACCCCAGGTGGAATCATCCGGGGGTGAGCACCGACCCCGGCCGCAAGCTGATCGACCCGGAGCGGGTGGCCGCGGCGGCCGACGGGCTCGGCGACCGCGCCGTCATCGCCGAGTGGGCCCAGCGCTTCTCCGTCGTCGCCGACCCCTCGCGGCTCGCGCTGCTCGTCTCGATCCACTACGCGCGGGAGATCAGCGTCACCGACCTGGCCGCGGTCACGGGCATGACGGACACGGCGGTTTCGCAGGCCCTGCGGCTGCTGCGGGCGCACGGGCTGGTCACCACGCAGCGCACCGGCCGGGTGGTGCGCTACCGGCTCGCCGACGCCACCGTGCACGAACTCATCCATCGGGTGCGACCGCACCCCGAAGAGCCCGCGAACCCCGGCGATGACCGGTAGCGTGCGGGCATGACGGGATTGCCGGAAACCATCACCGCGTGCCTTTTCGACCTCGACGGGGTGCTGACCGGAACTGCGGTTCTCCACCGTGAGGCCTGGAAACGGACATTCGACGAATATCTGCGCGCCCGCGACGGCGCCGGGTTCCAGGAGTTCACGGACAAGGACTACGCGACCTATGTGGACGGCCGCCCCCGCGCCGACGGGGTGCGGGAATTCCTGAAGTCGCGCGGGATCGAGCTGCCGGAAGGCGATCCGGACGACGCGGTCGACGCCCCGACCGTCAACGGCGTGGGCAACCGCAAGAACGAGCTGGTGCTGAAGATCATCGACGAACGCGGCGTGAGCCCCTACCCCGGCTCGATCCGCTACCTCGAAGCGGTCAAGGCCGCCGGGCTCCGGATCGCCGTCGTGACGTCGTCGGCGAACGGCGCCAAGGTGCTCGACGCGGGTGACCTGAGCAAGTACATCGAAGCCCGCGTCGACGGCCTCACCATCCGGGAGCAGCACCTCAAGGGCAAGCCCGCGCCGGACTCGTTCCTGGCCGGCGCCGAAGCCCTCGGGGTCGAGCCCGGACACGCCGCCGTGTTCGAGGACGCCCAGTCCGGCGTCCAGGCCGGCAAGGCGGGCGGGTTCGGGTACGTCGTCGGCGTCAACCGGGCCGACCAGGCCGAAGAACTGCGCGCGCACGGCGCCGACGTCGTCGTCGACGACCTCGCCGAACTGCTGGAGGACTGAATGAGCGACGAACCACGCGGGTACGAGTGCTCGCCGTGGGAACTGCGGTGGCGCGGCATGGACGTCGACGCCCTGCAGCGCACCGAATCGGCCTTCGCGGTGTCGAACGGCCACATCGGGCTGCGCGGCACGCTCGAGGAAGCCGAGCCGCGCGGTCTGCCCGGCACCTACCTCAACGGCTTCTACGAGGAGCACGGGCTCCCGTACGCCGAGGCGGGTTACGGCTACCCCGAAGAGGGCCAGACCGTCGTCAACGTGACCGACGGCAAGATCATCCGGCTGCTGGTCGAGGACGAGCCGCTCGACATGCGCTACGGCGCGGCGACCGCGCACGACCGGGTGCTCGACTTCCGCCGCGGCACGCTGACCCGGACGACCGAGTGGTCCTCGCCCACCGGGCGCCGGGTCCGCGTGCGCACCGAGCGGATGGTGTCGTTCACCCAGCGCGCGATCGCCGCGATCCGCTACGAGGTCGAGCCGCTCGACGAGGACCTGCAGCTGGTCGTGCAGTCCGACCTGCTGGCCAACGAGCCGATCGAGTCCGACACCCGGGACCCGCGGGTGGCCGCGGCGCTGGAGTCGCCGCTGGTGGGCGAGTTCCACCGCGCCACCGACTACAACGCCGTGCTGGTGCACCAGACCCGCCGCTCTGGGCTGCGGATGGCCGCGGCGATGGACCACAAGATCGAGGTGGACGACGGGATCCGCGCCCGGATCCACTCCGAAGAGGACCTCGCGCGGCTCACCGTCGCGGTCGACGTCCCCAAGGGCGGCCGGCTGCGGATCACGAAGTTCCTCGCCTACGGCTGGTCGGCGCAGCGCTCGGTGCCGGCGTTGCGCTCGCAGGTCGAGGCCGCGCTGGCCGGGGCCCGGCAGACCACCTGGAAGGGCCTGCTCACCGAGCAGCGCGAGTTCCTCGACGAGTTCTGGGCCACCTCGGACATCGAGATCGACGGCGATCCCGAGCTGCAGCAGGCCGTCCGGTTCGCGCTGTTCCACCTGTTGCAGGCCGGTGCCCGCGGGGAAAGCCGCGCGGTCGCGGGCAAGGGCCTCACCGGCCCGGGTTACGACGGCCACGCGTTCTGGGACACCGAGTCGTTCGTGCTGCCGGTGCTCACCTACACGATGCCGGACGCGGCCCGCGACGCGCTGCGCTGGCGGCACTCCACAATGGACAAAGCCAGGGAACGCGCGCACCAGCTGGGCCTGCGCGGCGCGGCGTTCCCGTGGCGCTCGATCAACGGCGCCGAGTGCTCGGCCTACTGGCCGGCCGGCACGGCGGCGTTCCACGTCAGCGCGGACATCGCCGACGCCGTGCTGCGCTACCTCAACGCGACCGGCGACGAGGAGTTCGAGCGCGACTACGGCGTCGAGCTGCTGCTGGAAACCGCGCGGCTGTGGGCGTCGCTCGGCCACCACGACCGGCACGGCGCGTTCCGCATCGACGGCGTCACCGGGCCGGACGAGTACTCGGCGGTGGCGGACAACAACGTCTACACGAACCTGATGGCGCGCCGGAACCTGCTGGCGGCCGCGGCGTCGTGCGAGCGGCACCCCGACATCGCGGCGCACTTCGAGGTCGACACCGTCGAGCTCGACACGTGGCGCGCCGCCGCCGCGGCGATGTACCTGCCCTACGACCAGGAGCTCGGCGTGCACCCGCAGTCGGAGGGGTTCCTCGACCACGACGAGTGGGACTACGAGGGCACCGACATGGCGCACTACCCGCTGCTGCTGCACTTCCCGTACTTCGACCTCTACCGCAAGCAGGTCGTGAAGCAGGCGGACCTCGTGCTGGCGCTGCACATGTGCGGGGACTCGTTCAGCATGGAGGAGAAGGCGCGCAACTTCGCCTACTACGAGGCCCGCACGGTGCGGGACTCCTCGCTGTCGGCGGGCACGCAGGCCGTGGTGGCGGCCGAGGTGGGCCACCTGGAGCTGGCCTACGACTACCTCGCCGAGGCCGCGCTGACCGATCTGCACGACGTGCACAACAACGTCCGCAACGGCCTGCACATGGCGTCGCTGGCCGGGGCGTGGCAGGGCGCGGTGGCCGGGTTCGGCGGGCTGCGCGACCACGGCGGCGTGCTGGCGTTCGCGCCGCGGCTGCCGCCGCAGCTGGACCGGATCACCTTCCGGCTGATGTTCCGCGGCACGCGGTTCCAGGTCGAGATCGATCCCGACCAGGCCACCTACCACGTGCTGGCCGGTGAGCCGCTGCAGGTGCTGCACCACGGCGAGCGCGTCACGGTCACCGTCGAGCCCCAGCGGCTCGCGATCCCGAAGATCGACGCGGGCGACCCGCCGCACCAGCCACCGGGCCGCGCCCCGATGCGGCGCGACACGTCGAAGCTGCGTCAGTTCGAGGAGCCGTCCAACCCGATCACCGCCGAAGGCCGCTGACCTCGAAAGTCCGTGAATGCCACATCGAGGGACCACTCGTCCCTGGATGTGGCATTCACGGACTCCGGCGACCGGTCACTGCGGGAGGTCACTCACCGCGTCCCGGCCGGGTGGGTCGGGGATCTCCTCGGTGCCGGCCGGCTTGACGTCCGGGTCCGGCGTGGTGGGCACGTCGTGCGTCAGCTGCCCGGCGGTGGGCAGCTTGAGGAGCTCGTCGTCTTCGTCGTCCTTGCCGTGGGACCGCTGCGTTTGGCTCATACCTTCCGGGATACCCGGTTTTCCCGGCCACGACCAGGGGACGGCGGGATTCAGGCGACCTGCACCCGGCCGCGGCGGCCACCGCGGCGGTGGCCCTTGGCGGCGTCGTCGCGCAGGGACAGCAGCAGGCCGTCACGCGTGGACCAGGGGCAGATCGTCACCTGGCCACCGGCGACGCTCAGCAGGGCCTCGGCCACGATCGCGCCCGCCAGGGCCTGGTGGGCGCGGTTGCGGGAGATGCCCGGCAGCTCGGCCCGCTTCGACGTCGGCATCGCGGCCAGCCGGGGGATCCAGGCGCGCAGGTCGTCGAGCCGCAGGTCGCGGGACTTGCCCGGCCGGGCGCCCGCGAGCCGCCCGAGCTGCTGCAGGACCTTCGAACAGCCGACCGTGCGGTGGCCCGCGATGTCCGCGGCCCCCAGCACGGCGGTGGCCTGGTCCAGCGCGTACGCGCGCAACGCCTTCACCTGCTTGCCCGAGACGCGCTCGGTCGGCAGCCAGTCGCGGGTCAGGGAACGCGCGCCCATCGGCAGCGACTTCGCGAACGTGGCCTGCTCGCCGCAGCCCGCCGCGAGCTCCACCGTGCCGCCGCCGATGTCGAGGATCAGCAGCGGCCCGGCCTTCGGGCCGTACCAGCGGCGCGCGGCCAGGTAGGCCAGCTCGGCCTCGCGGCGGCCGGACAGGAACTGCAGCTCGACGCCGGTCTCGCCGGCGACGTGCCGGACGACGTCGGCCGAGTTGACCGCGTCGCGAATGGACGACGTCGCCAGTGGGTACACACTGCTGACACCGTGGCGGTAGGCGGTGGTCATGCCGGCCGCGACGGCGGCGGTCACCGAGGCGATGCCGCGGGCGGTCAGCCGGCCGCGGGCGTCGAGCTCGCGGTCCAGGCGCAGGCGCGTCTGGTGGTTGAGCACCGGCGCGAGGGACGCGCCGGCGACCGGCACCACCACCAGCCGGGCGCTGAACGATCCGACGTCCAGCACGCCCACTGTGCCCGCTTCCGGCTCTTCGATTTTCCGCACAGCTCGGCGCACCTCACTTCCGCCTGGTGAATATCCCCAGTCCGACCGGTCGAAACCAGTTATTTTGGCGGATCTCCCCTCACGGTGCCGGACATTGACGCATTTTGCCGCTCTCAACGGGCCTTTCTGACGCGCAGATCACAGGCAGATAACCCAATCGAGTGAACCTCGACACCACTGGACACGATTCGGTAACGCCACTCAGCGGATTGCGACTGTTGAGACATCGAACAGGTGTGGAGCAGGCGAACGTGAGCGAACGGCCCGAGCGGCGATCCGAGCTCGTGCGGCCCGTCGGCGTGGTGCTCGCCGTGGTGGCCGGGCTCGTCGGCGTCCTCGTCGGCGTGACCTTCGTGCTCACCCCGGACACCTCGCTGCCCGCCGGCGCCCCGGACCCGGGCCGCCCCGCCTCGGTGCCGTCCGGCGCCCCGCCGGCCGGGCTGCGGATCCCCGACCTCCACCAGACGCTCGACCACATCGTCGACCTCGGCCGGGCCGCCGGCGGCCGCCGCGAGCAGCCCGGCACGGCGTACGGCGTCGGCTGGTTCGCCGACGGCCCGGCGCCGGGCAGCCCGGGCGTCGCGGTGCTGTCCGGGCACTCCGGCTTCGGCTACGCGAACGGCGCGTTCGCCGGCCTCGGCACCCTGATGCCCGGCGCGGAGATCGTGGTGCGCGACGAAACCGGCCACGACACCAGCTTCGCCGTCCGCCACACGGAGGTCTTCCCGCCCGACGAGCCGGACAGCACGCTCATCGCCCCGGAGGGCACCGGGGCCGAATTGCGGCTGATCACCAGCGACGGGACGTTCGACAGCGCCGGCGTCACCAGCCAGCGCGTCGCCGTCTACGCCGTGCCCAGCTGAGCGCGCGGGGTCAGCCGATCAGCTCGCGCAGCTGCGACACCGCCGCCACCCGGCCCTCGCGGCCCGGCTGCAGCGGGTTGACGATCACCGTCGTCGCGCCCGCCTCGGCGAACGCGGCCAGCCGCTCCTTCACGTAGCCCGCCGGGCCGACCAGGGAGATCGCGCGCAGCAGCTCCAGCGGGACCGCGGCCGCGGCCTCCGCCTTCTTGCCGTCGAGGTAGAGGTCCTGGATCAGCTTCGCCTCGGCCTCGTAGCCGTAGCGGCAGGCGAGGTCGTTGTAGAAGTTCTTGCCCCGGGCACCCATCCCGCCGACGTAGAGGGCCACCACCGGGCGCACGTGGTCCAGCAGCGCCTCGACGTCGTCGCCGATCGCCAGCGCGACCGTGACGTAGGTGTCCAGCTCGCCCAGCGCCGGGTCGCGCTTCGCCTGGCCCTCGGCCAGGGACGCGCCCCAGACGTCGGCGGCCTTCTCCGGGTGGAAGAAGATCGGCTGCCAGCCCTCGGCGATCTCGGCCGTGAGCGCGACGTTCTTCGGCCCGATCGAGGCCAGCAGCACCGGGATCCGCTCGCGCACCGGGTGGTTGATCAGCTTGAGCGGCTTGCCGAGGCCGGAACCCTGCTCGGGCGGCAACGGGATCGTGTAGTGCTTGCCCTCGTGCACGACGCGCTCGCGGCGCCACACCTGGCGGCAGACCTCGACGATCTCGCGGGTGCGGCCCAGCGGCGCGTCGTACTTCACGCCGTGGAAGCCCTCGATGACCTGCGGGCCGGACGCGCCGAGGCCGAGGATGAAGCGGCCGTCGGAGACGAAGTCGAGCCCGGCGGCGGTCATCGCGGTCAGGGTCGGCGTGCGCGTGTAGATCTGGAAGATCCCGGACGCGAGCTGCACGCGCTCGGTCTTCGCGGCGAGGTAGCCGAGCTGGCTGACGGCGTCGAAGGAGTACGCCTCCGGCACGAAGACGATGTCGAGGCCGGCCTTCTCCAGTTCGACGACGTCGGCGACGCTGTCGGCGAAGCCTCCGGAGTAGCTGACCGCGGTCCCGATCTTCATGGACGTCCTCCTGTGGTGAGCAAGCGCTTAGTGCGGATGTTACCGGCCGGTCAGCGTGCGGACCACCAGCTCCGCCGACGCGCCGGCCCCGAGCGTCGTGCCGGCGTACCGGACGTCGGCGCCGAGCGTGCCGGCCGGCGGGTCGTCCCGGACGGTGATCCACACCGTGACCATCAGCAGCCAGCGCACGATCAGGTAACCGAACAGCAGGACGCCGACCAGCGTGCCGAACGTCGCGACGGCCGGTGAGCGCCCGAGCAGGTGCAGGTAGAGGCCGCCGGCCTGCTGGATCGCGCCGAGCCCGACGGCGGCGGCCCCGGCCGGGCGCAGCGTCGAGCGCAGCGGCAGCGCCCGGCGCGGCAGCCGGGCCAGGCACCAGGCGATGACCAGCCAGTTCGCCGCCAGCCCGAGCAGGAGCGAGCCCGCGACGAGCACGACGTGCGCGAAACCGCCGGTCAGGCCGATCAGGTCGAGCAGCCACGCGCCGGCCGCGCCGGTGAGCGACGCGAGCCCGAAGGAGACGGCCATCGCGATCCCGACGCCGGCGAGCGCCACGACGTCGGCGGCGATGCCGCGCAGCAGCGGTCGCGGGGTGCGTTCCTGGCCGAGCATCGCGGTGACGGCGTCGCGGACGTTGCTGATCCAGCTCCAGCCCGAGTAGACCGCGACGGCCAGCGCGAGGATCCCGATCCGCCCGCGTTCGCCGACGACGGTGTGCACGACGTTCGTGACCTGCCCGCCGAGCTCGGGCGGCAGCGAGGCGGCGATGACCCGGTCCAGCTCGGCGGCCAGCAGCCGGTCGCCGGCCAGCACGAACCCGGCCACCGAGACGGCCACCATGATCAGCGGCACCAGGGCCAGCAGGCTGAAGAAGGTCATCGCGGCGGCGTAGTGGTCACCGTCGCGTTCCCGGTACCGCGCCAGGGTCGCCCCGGCCCGCCGGAACGGCCTGCTCACGACGGCCTTCACCGCTCCACGTTGCACGCGCCGACCCTCTCATCCGCAGGTGTCCCCCGCAGTCCGGACACCACTGCGGGTGAATCCTCACGGCCCAGGCCTCACGTGCCGCAAACCGAAACTCGCTTCACCCGGCCCGGAACCCGCGTGATCCAGCCCGGATCTCTTGTGATCCTGGCCGGAACTCGCGTGATCCAGCCCGTGACTCGCGAGTTCCGGGTTCGATCACGCGAGTCACGTCTCTGATCACGCGAGTTCCGGGTTCGGTCACGCGGGTGACGGGTCCGGGGTCAGGTGGGGACTACGGTGCCTCGGACTTCGCCGAAGCCGATGCGGGTGCCGTTCGGGCCGGGGGCCGTTGCGGTGATCGCGACTTCGTCGCCGTCCTCCAGGAAGGTGCGGGTGGTGCCGTCGGGCAGCTCGAACGGTTCGCGGCCGCCCCAGGACAGTTCCAGCAGCGAGCCCCGCTGGTGCGGCTCCGGGCCCGTCACCGTGCCCGACGCGTACAGGTCGCCCGTGCGCAGGCTCGCGCCGTTGACCGTCAGGTGCGCCAGCTGCTGCGCCGCGGTCCAGTACTGCGTGGCGAACGGCGGGCTCGACACCAGGTGGCCGTTGAGCCGGACCTCCATGGCCAGGTCCAGGCCCCACTTCTCGCTGGCGCGCAGGTACTCGAACGGCTCCGGGTCCTGCGGCGGGCCGGCGACGCGGGCGTGCTCCAGCGCGTCGAGCGGCACGATCCACGGCGACACCGACGTCGCGAACGACTTGGCCAGGAACGGGCCCAGCGGCTGGTACTCCCACGCCTGCAGGTCGCGGGCCGACCAGTCGTTGACCAGGCAGACGCCGAACACGTGCGCCGCGAAGTCCTCTGTGGACACCGGAGTGCCCAGGGTGGACGGGACGCCGACGACGAAGCCCACCTCCGCCTCGATGTCCAGCCGCTGCGACGGGCCGAACGCCGGCGCGTCCGCGTTGCGCGGCTTGCGCTGGCCGTTCGGGCGGACGACCGGGGTGCCCGACGCGACCACCGTGCCGGCCCGGCCGTGGTAGCCGATCGGCAGGTGCTTCCAGTTCGGCGGCAGCTCGACCGCGTCGGGCCGGAAGATCTTGCCCGCGTTGAGCGCGTGGTGCTCGCTGGAGTAGAAGTCGACGTAGTCCGCGACCTCGATCGCCAGGTGCGTGGTCACCTCGGTCAGCGGCACCAGGTGCGGCCGCAGCTGATCGGCGTACCGCGGCTCGGTCAGCCACTCCCGGACGCTCTCGCGCACCTCCCGCCACGTCGCCGGCCCGGCGGCCAGCAGCGGGTTCAGCACCCCGGACGTCAGCAGCGGCGCGAACGACGCCGCTGTCTCCGCCGCCGCGGCGGTCAGGTCCAGCACCCAGTCGCCGACCGGCACGCCGATCCGGCGCTCGGGTGCCCCGCCCACGGAGAACACGCCGTAGGGCAGGTTGTCCAGGCCGAACGGCGTGTCGTCGGCGAGTTCGAGCCAGGTCACGGTCACTCCTCGTCCCGGGCGGCGCGCGCGGCCACCCAATCGGCGACGGCGGTGGCGAGCACCGGGAGCGGGAGCGTCCCGTTGCCGAGCACGACGTCGTGGAACTCGCGGATGTCGAACGCCTCGCCCAGCGCCCGCTCGGCCTCGGCCCGCAGCCGCTGGATCTCCAGCCGCCCGACCATGTACCCGAGCGCCTGGCCCGGGTTCGCGGCGTAACGGTCGATCTCCGCCTCGATCTCGAGCTGAGCCATCGGCGTGTGCTCGACGAGGTAGTCGACGGCCTGCTGCCGGCTCCAGCCCAGCGCGTGCAGGCCGGTGTCGACGACCAGCCGGCCGGCCCGCATCGAGTCCTGCGTCAGCATGCCCAGCCGCGAGACGTCGTCGGAGTAGAGCCCCATCTCGTCCGCGAGCCGCTCGGCGTACAGGCCCCAGCCCTCGGCGTACGCGTTGACGTGCGCGATGATCCGCAGCAGCGGCAGCCCGGTGAGCTCCTGGGCGAGGCACAGCTGGAAGTGGTGCCCCGGCACGGCTTCGTGGAACGCGATCGCCTCGCTGGTGAACCGCGGGCGCTTCTCGGCCTCGTGGGTGTTGGCGTAGTAGACGCCCGGCCGGGTCCCGTCGAGCGAAGGCTCCAGGTAGTACGCGATCGTGCCGCTCGTCGCCTCCGCCTCGGGCACCGGCGCGACGCCGCACTGCTGCGCCGGGACCCGCGAGAACCATTGCGGCGCCACGGCTTCCGCGCGTGTGATGGCCGTGCGCGCGCCTTCCAGCAGCTCCTCGCCGTCGCGCCAGCGCAGCGCGGGATCGGTCCGGATCCGGTCGAAGATCTCCGCGAGATCCGTGGTGCCGAACAGCTTCCCGCCCAGCTCGCGGTACTCCCCCGCGAGCCGCTCGATCAGCGCCAGGCCGGTGTCGTGCAGGTCCTGCGCCGTGCGCTCGGTCGTCGTCTCCGCGCGGATCAGCGCCGCGTAGCGCTCGGCGCCGCCGGGCAGCTGCCCGATGCCCGCGGACGTCTCGGGCCGGGCCGCCGGGGTGATCTCGTCGGCCAGGAACGCACGGTAGCGCTCGTAGGCCGGGCGGACGACCTCGGCGAGCAGCCGGTCGCGCTCGGCCTCGAAGCCGTCGAGCGCGTACGGCGGTGTCACCTTCAGCGGGTCCTTCGCCGGCGCGCCGAGATACCGCTCGACGTAGCCGATCCCGATGCGCACCAGGAACTCCGGCGGCACGAAGCCCTCGGCGACGGCGGCGCGCTGGCGCGTGATCAGCGCGTCGAGGTAGTCCCCGATGCCGGCGAGCCGGCTGAGGTAGCCGCGCACCTTCGGCTCGTTGTCCAGCACCGTCTGCGGCAGGTAGAGCAGCAGTTCCAGGGCGGGTGCGGCGAGCCCGTCGCTGACCGCGACGTCGGACCGGCGGGAGTCGATCACGTCGATCTCGGTCTTCGCCTGCGACACCACGACTTCCCGGGTGATCCGCGTGGCGGCCGGCAGCCCCGTGACGTCGAGTGCCTCGGCCCGCGCGGCGATGTCCGCGTACCGGGCCCGGAAGCGGGCTTCGGCCTCGGCGCTCTGGTCGGCCAGCTTGTCGTGGTCGCCGGGCAGGCCGAACACCGACGGGAAGACCGGCTGCCGCTCGAAGTTCACCGCGACCAGCTCGTCGGCGAGGCTGTCCGGGGTGTCCTCGGCGCTGCCCGCCACCCAGTCCGCGACGACCTTGGCGAGGGCCGTCAGCGGCAGCATCCCGTGGCCCAGCACGACTTCGTGGAACCCGCGGATGTCGAACCGCTCGCCCAGCGCCTGCTCGGCCTCCGCGCGCAGCCGCTGGATCTCCAGCCGTCCGACCATGTAGCCGAGCGCCTGCCCCGGCCACGCCGTGTAGCGGTCGACCTCGGCCTCGATCTCGAGCTGAGCCATCGGCGTGTGCTCGACGAGGAAGTCGATCGCCCGCTGCCGGCTCCAGCCCAGCGCGTGCAGCCCGGTGTCCACGACCAGCCGGCCCGCGCGCATGGAGTCCTGGGTCAGCATGCCGAAGCGCGAGACGTCGTCGGAGTACAGCCCCATCTCGTCAGCGAGCCGCTCGGTGTAGAGCCCCCAGCCCTCGGCGTAGGCGTTGAACATGCCGATCCGCCGCAGCAGCGGCAGCTCCCGCAGTTCCTGCGCCAGGCTGAGCTGGAAGTGGTGCCCCGGCACGGCTTCGTGGAACGCGATCGCCTCGCTGGTGAACCGCGGGCGCTTGTCCGCTTCGTAGGTGTTCGCGTAGTACGTGCCCGGCCGGGACCCGTCGAGCGACGGCTGCAGGTAGTACGCGATCGTGCCGCTCGCGGCGTCCGCCTCGGGGACCGGCGCGACCTCGCACTTCTCCGCCGGGACGCGCGAGAACCACTGCGGGGCCACGGCTTCCGCCCGGGCGATGGCGTCGCGGGCGCCGGCGAGCAGCTCGTCGCCGTCGCGCCAGCGCAGGGCCGGGTCGGTGCGCAGCCGCTCGAAGATCCCGGCGAGGTCGGTGGTGCCGAACACCTTCCCGCCCAGTTCGCGGTACTCGCCCGCGAGCTGCTCGATCAGCGCGAGGCCGGTGTCGTGCAGGTCCTGCGCGGTGCGCTCGGTCGTCGTCTCCGCGCGGATCATCGCGGCGTACCGCTCGGCGCCGCCCGGGACGTGGCCGATGCCCGGCGCCGTCTCGGGCCGCCCGGCCGGTTCGACCTCGGTGCGCAGGAAGTCGCGGTAGCGCGCGTACGCCGGGTGGACGACCTCGGCGAGCAGCCGGTCGCGCTCGGCCTCGAAGCCGTCGACCGCCGCGGCCGTGTCCGCCTTCAACGGGTCGCCGTCCGGCGAACCGAGGTAGCGGTCGATGTACTCGACGCCGACCCGGGCGAGGTGGGCCGGCGGCACCAGGCCGTCGGCGAGGCTTTCGCGCTGCCGCTCGGTGAGCTCCGCGAGGAACGGCTCGATCGCGGCGAGCCGGGCGAGGTAACCGCGCGACTTCTTCTCGTCGTCCAGCTTGTAGAAGGGCAGCTGCATGAGCAGGCCGAGCGCGGGCGAGGTGAAGCCGGTGCTGACCGCGATGTCGGTCATCCGCGAGGCGAGCCGATCGGCCTCGACCTCGGCGGAGGCGACGATGACCTCGCGCGTCACGGCCTCTTCCGGCGTCAGCTCCCCGGCCGGCAGGGCCCGGGCCCGCGCGGCGAGCGCGGTGTAGGCCGCGCGGAAGCGCTCCTGGCCTGCCCGGGTCTGGTCGGCCAGCCGGTCGTGGTCCCCGGGCAGGCCGAGCACCGACGGAGCCAGCGGGTCGTGCTCGAACATCAGCGCGACGAACTCGTCCGCCAGGGCGCCGACGGTGTCGCCGTGCCCGGCCACCCACTCGTCGACGACCGACGCGAGCACCGACAGCGGCAGCGCGCCGCCGGCCAGCACGACGTCGTGGAACGCGCGGATGTCGAACCGGGTGCCCAGCCGCCGCTCGGCGGCCGCGCGGATGCCCTGGATCTCCAGCCGCCCCACCATGTACGCCAGGGCCTGGCCCGGCCACGCGATGTAGCGGTCGACCTCGGCCTCGATCTCGACGCGCGCCATCGGCGTGTGCTCGACCAGGTAGCCGACGGCCTGCTGCCGGCTCCAGCCCAGCGCGTGCAGGCCGGTGTCGACGACCAGCCGGCCCGCGCGCATCGAGTCGCCGGCGAGCATGCCGAGCCGGGCGACGTCGTCGGAGTAGAGGCCCATCTCGTCGGCGAGCCGCTCGGCGTAGAGGCCCCAGCCCTCGGTGTAGGCCGTGAAGTCGCCGATGCGGCGCAGCAGCGGCAGGTCGGTCAGGCCGAGCGCGGTGCTGAGCTGGAAGTGGTGGCCGGGCACGGCTTCGTGGAACGCCGTCGTCTCCGCTGTGTGCCGGAGCCGCTCGGTGGCCTCGTAGGTGTTCGCGAAGTAGATGCCCGGCCGGGAGCCGTCGGTCGCCGGGTGGATGTAGTACGCCATGGGCGCGCCGGGCGCGGCGTCCTCCGGGACCGCCTCGACCGTCCACGGCTGCGGCGGGATCCGGCCGAACCACTTCGGCGCCTCGGCGTCGGCCCGGGTGATGGCCGCGCGGGCCGTCTCCAGCAGCTCTTCGCCGCTGGTCCAGCGCAACGCGGGGTCGGTGCGCAAGCGCTCGAAGATCTCGGTGAGGTCGCCGGTACCGAACACCTTGGCCCCCAGCTCGCGGTACTCGACGGCGAGCGCGGCGATGATGTCCAGGCCGGTCTGGTGCAGCTCCGCCGGGGCGCGGTCGGTGGTGGTGTGGAGCCGGGCCTGGCGCGCGTAGATCTCCTCGCCGCGCGGCAGCCACGACACGCCGGGCCGGTCGTCCGGGCGGCCGTGCGGCGCCACCTCGGTGACCAGGAACTCGCGGTACCCGGCGAAGGCCGGGCGGACGACGTCGGCGAGCAGCTCGTCACGCCGGCGCGCGAACTCCTCGTCCGGCGCGGGCTGGCGGCGCAGCGGGTCGGCGGCCGGGTCGGCGAGGTAGCGGTCCACGTGCGCGACGGCGGACTCGACCAGGCGGGCCACCGGGGTCAGGCCGTCGGCCAGGCCTTCGGTGTGCCGCTGCGCGGCCTGGCGCAGGAACTCCGGCACCGCAGCGAGCCGCCCCAGCTGGGCATCGGCCGCCGCCCCCGCGGTCACGGACGTCATCGGCAGCGCGGTGAGCAGCATCGCCGCCGGGCCGGTGAACATGTCGGTCACGGTGAACTCGGTCAGCCGGGAGTCGATCGCCGCGATCCGGTCTTCCGCCGACGTGATCAGGACCTCACGGGTGACGCGGTCTTCGGCCGACAGCCCGGCCGGGTCCAGCGCGCGGGCGCGCTCGGCGAACTCCGCGAGCTGGGTGCGGTGGGCCCGTTCGGCGGCGGCCGTGACGTCCGGCAGCCCGGGCTCCGCCGGGCGCGTGCCCAGCAGCGCGGGCATCAGCGGATCGGCGGCGTACAGGGCTTCGACGAACTCGTCGGCGAGTTCGGTGACCGCGGTCATGGGCAGGACCCCCAGCGTCGATGGTGTGCTCGTTCGCGACCCTAACGGAGATCACCGACAGGAACGCGCGCTCGCCGCCCGGGGGCGGACGGCCTTCGACGCGACCGGACGGGCGAGGCGGTAGCGTGCACCGAGTGGCTGTGACCGATCCCGTGGATACCCGCCTGCTCGCCGCGCTCGCCGAGCTGGGCAAGGCGGCCGTGCACGAGCTCGCGGCCAAGGTCGGCATGGATCCCCGCGAAGTCGCCTACCGGCTGGTCGCGCTGTCCGGCAGCGGGCTGCCCCTGCTCGTCGGCGTCGAAAGCGACCCGAACGGGCTGCGCGCGGCCATCGCGGCGTCGCCGCCGTCGTGGGCGAACCGGCCGCCGGGCTCGCAGCAGTTCCCGGCCCAGGCCCCGCCGTCGCAGCCGGTGCCGATGCCACCGCCGAACGTCCAAGGGGTGCCCTCGGGGCCGTACAACGTCCAAGGCGCGCCTTCAGGGCCGTACAACGTTCAAGGCGCGCCGTCCGGGCCGTACAACGTTCAGGGTGCGCCTTCGGGGCCGTACAACGTCCAGGGCACGCCGTCCGGGCGCTACCCCGGCCCGCCGCCCCGGCCGCCACAGCAGCAGCAGTTCGCTCCTCCGCCGCCCCCGGCGCGGCCCGACCCCGTGGTGAGCACGTGGGGCGTGCCGCAGACGGCGTCGTGGGCCCGCGGCGACGAGCCCGCGCGCCCGGCCGGCGCGCCCGGCGGCAAGAAGGGCCGGCTCGGCGAGGTCATGGAGACCCAGGGCCTGGAGGGCGAGCAGCTGACGGTGCAGCTGCTCGAGGTCCAGGACCCGGCGGACTTCCTGTTCGGCGCGGCCGGCTACCGCCTGGAGGAGGGCGAGCGCTCGGTGGTCGTCCACACGGAGATCACCAACCGCGGCGCGATCCCGTTCGCGTCCCTGCCGGACAACTACCTCGAGCTGCTCACCGTCGACGGCAAGACGATCGGCAAGGCCCCGGTCTCGCTGACCTCGCGGCCGCCGCACAAGATCGGCGTCAAACCGGGCGAAACCCTGGGCGGCCACACGGTGTACGTGCTGCCGGACACGACCCGGGTGGTTTCGGTCCGCTGGAGCCCGCGGCCGGAACCGGACGAACGAACGCTCATCTGGTCGATCGAGGACTAGTAGCTCTCGTCCTGCAGGATCTTGAGGGCGTTCGCCAGGTCGTCCGGGTACTCCGACTCGAACTGGACCCAGCGGCCGTCCGACGGGTGGGCGAAACCGAGCGTCTTGGCGTGCAGCCACTGGCGGTTCAGCCCCAGCTTGCGGGCCAGCACCGGGTCCGCGCCGTAGGTCAGGTCGCCGACGCACGGGTGCTTCAACGCCGAGAAGTGCACGCGGATCTGGTGCGTGCGCCCGGTTTCGAGCTTGATGTGCGCCAGGGACGCGGCGCGGAACGCCTCGACGACCTCGTAGTGCGTCACGCTCGGGCGGCCGCCCTGGACCACCGCGAACTTGTAGTCGTGGCGGGGGTGGCGGTCGATCGGGGCGTCGATGGTGCCGCGCGTCGGGTCCGGGTGGCCCTGGACGATCGCGTGGTAGCCCTTGTCGACCGTGCGTTCCTTGAACGCGCGCTTCAGCACGGTGTACGCGTGCTCGCTCTTGGCCACCACCATCACGCCGGTCGTGCCCGCGTCGAGCCGGTGCACGACGCCCTGGCGCTCGGCCGCGCCGGACGTCGCGATGCGCAGGCCCGCCGCGGCGAGGCCGCCGACCACCGTCGGGCCGGTCCAGCCCGGGCTCGGGTGCACGGCGACGCCGACCGGCTTCGAGATCACCACGATGTCGTCGTCGTCGTGCAGGATCTGCATGCCTTCGACCGGCGCGGCGACGATCTCCACCGGGTTCGCCGGCTCCGGCAGCGTGACCTCCAGCAGCCCGCCCGCGGCCAGCCGGTCCGACTTGCCCGCCGGGTGGCCGTCGAGCAGCACGTCGCCGGACTCGGCCAGCTCGGCGACGACCGTGCGGGACAGCCCGAGCATCTTGGCGAGGCCGGCGTCGACCCGCATCCCGTCGAGCCCGTCGGGCACCGGGAGCATCCGCGAGCTCACGCCTGGTCCTCCTGCTTGGTTTCCGCGGCCGGCTCGGCCTGCTTCTTGTCTTTGGTCTTGTCCTTGGTCGACGTGCCGTCGTAGTCCTTGCCCAGCAGGGACAGCAGCACGATCAGCGCACCGCCGACGCAGATCGCCGAGTCGGCGATGTTGAAGATCGCGAAGCCCTTGCCGTTCGGAGCGAACGCCGAGATGAAGTCGACGACGTGGCCCTGCAGCCCGCCGGGTGCGCGGAAGATCCGGTCGGTGAGGTTGCCCAGCGCGCCGGCCAGCACCAGGCCGAGGCCGATCGCCCAGCCGATCGAGCGCAGCCGCCGCGAGATCCAGATGATCGCGATGACGACGGCGAGCGCGACCAGCGCCAGCACCCACGTCATGCCGGTGGCCATCGAGAACGCGGCACCCGGGTTGCGGATGACCTGCAGGTAGATCAGGCCGCCGAGGATCCGGACCGGCTCCTTGCCCTCCAGGTTGGCGGTGACCAGGTTCTTCGTGATCAGGTCGATCGCCCAGAGCACCACCGCGACGGCGAACACCCAGCCCACCCGGCGCTTCGGCAGCGTCGCCGCCGTCGCCGCCGGGGTTTCCGGCGTCTCCTGGACGGGCTCGGGCACCGCCTCGGCGGCGGCGTCGGTGTCGGGTTCTCCAGCGCTGGACTCGGTGCTCACCGGTCCATTGTCCACGCCTGGTCAGGGTGCCCCGGCGGCAGTGTCGCGGGGACGCCGCGGGAGGACCGCGAACGCGGCGGCGAACAGCACCCCCGCCGCGCTCGGCGCCCCGGTCACCGGCGTCGAGAACACCAGGCTGACCAGCGCGAACACCAAGGCCACGGCGATCAGGAACCAGTTGCGCTCGTACGCCGCCGGCACCGGCGCGACGACCGCCATCACGAGCTGGGCGAACCCCGGCGCCGCCAGCGGGAACCAGAAACGCCGTCCCTCCCCCATCGGGGCAGGGTAGCGGCGAACGCCCCGGCCACGAGCACGGTCGCGGAGATCAGCGCGCCCGGCAGGTCCGCGATCACCACGGCCACCGCACCGGCGCCACGGCCATCGCGAGCACCAGCGGACTGCGTTCGTACCAGGCGACCAGCGCGAGCCCGAGCGTCGCCAGGAGGGGGCCGCGGGTGGCCGCGTCGAGACCGAACCGGCTGAACAGCAGCAGGTCCAGCACCGGGACGGCGAGCACGACGGCGACGATCGACGCCACCACCGTCCTCGCGCGCAGCCCGCCCGCCACGGCGTAGGAGACCACCATGGCGAGGAACGCCGCGATGAGTGCGTACTGCCACGCCGGACCGGCGCCGCCGGCGTAGGCCACGACGGTGTCATCGAGGCTGAGGAACCGGGCCTTGGTGCCGTAACCGTCGATCGTCAAGCCGAACAGGCCCACGTAGCCGGCGGTCGCCGGTGGCAACCGCGCCGTCAGTTCCGCGGTGACGGCCGACCGGTGGAACAGTTCGGCCGTCACCAGGACCAGTTCCGCGAAACCCAGCAACGCCAACGGAATCCACTGCCGCCCCATCGGCCCAGGCTAACGCTCAGCAGAACGGCGGCAGCTCCCGCGGGTCGCCGACCGGGGCCCAGCGGCCGCCCGCCTTCGTGTACCCCCAGCGCGCGCCGCGGGCGACGATCTGGCGCAGCGCCAGCAGCACGCGATCCACGTGCTCCTCGGTGCTGCCCAGGCCGAGGCTGACGCGCACCGCCTGCTGCCCTTCGCCGCCGGTGACGCCGATCAGGCGCTTGGCCGCGATGTGGGCGCAGAAGGCGCCGTCGCGGACGCCGATGCCGTACTCCGCCGAGAGAACCGCCGCGAGCCAGCCGGGGTCGAAGCCGGCGACGACGAAGCTGACCGTGCCGACGCGGTCGACCGGCGCGTCGAACAGCCGCAGCTCCGAGCAGCCCGGGATGCCCTCGAGGCCCCTGCGCAGCCGGACGAGCAGGGCCTGCTCGTGCGCTTCGACGGCGGCCCAGTTGCGGCTCAGGGTTTCGCAGGCGACGCCGAGCGCGTACACGCCGACGGTGTTGGGCGAACCGGCTTCGTGCCGCTCCGGGCCGGTGTTCCAGACGACGGCGTCCTCGGTGACGAGCTTGGTCGCGCCGCCGCCGGCGAGGTAGGGCCGGGCGGCGCGCAGCCAGTCGGCGCGGCCGATCAGCGCGCCCGCGCCGAAGGGCGCGTACAGCTTGTGGCCGGAGAGGGCGACGTAGTCGACGTCCAGGTCCTGCATGGCGATCCTGCGGTGCGGCGCGAGCTGGGCGGCGTCGAGGGCGATGCGGGCGCCGTGCCGGCGGGCCACCGCGGCGATCTCCGCCACCGGGAGCAGCTCACCGGTCACATTGGACGCTCCGGTGAGGACCACCAAACGCGGCCCCTGCGGGGATTCCGCGAGGGCTTCGTCCACAGCGGACACCGCCGCGAGCCGGGTGCGCGGGGTCGGCAGGCGCCGGACGTTCGGCCCCTGCCACGGCAGCAGCGCGGCGTGGTGCTCGGTGTCGAACACGATCACCGCGGTGCGCGGCGGGAGGCTGCGGGCGAGCAGGTTGAAGGAGTCGGTGGTGTTGCGGGTGAACACGACCGTGTCGGTCCGGCGCGCGCCGACGAAGCTGCGCAGCGTGGCGCGGGTGCGCTCGTAGAGCTTGGTCGAGACCTGCGAGGCGAAGCCCGCGCCGCGGTGGACGCTCGCGTACCAGGGCAGGAACTCGTCGACGGCCACGCGGACGGCGTCGAGACAGGGCGCGCTGGCCGCGTGGTCGAGATTGGCGTAGCCGATGTCTCCGCCGGTGACGAGCGGAACTCGCAGCGAGGCACCAGCGACCGTGGGAATACCTTGGGACGCAAGGGATTCCTGGGTCTGTGTGCTGGTGCGGTCGATGGCGAGAGTCATCGTTAGCCTCCTCGGCGTTCCGGGGGGCCCCGGCGAGGGGCCCGCGCTTGCCGGTCGCACGGCGCGACCGGCCCGGTCTTCACCCGGGGCACCCCACCGCGGTAGGAGGGTTGCCGGCCAGCAAGCCGGGGCTTGACGCTGGCACTCATGACCTGATTCAAAAGGTAACCGAGAATCGGCGTGACGACCAGCCCCCACAGCACATTCTGAGACACCGACCACAAGTCGAGCAGGAATGGAGAAGCGTCAGGGCTTCGCGCGGAAACGGCCCGGGAGCTGCGTCACGGCGTGGTCCGAGAGGTGTGTCGCGGTGCCGGTGTACTGGTCCGCGCCCGCTGTGAACAGCCAGCCACCCAACGTCTTCCCGTCGATCGGCTCACCGTGCGCCGCCGCGACGGTGGTCGAGACCTGGCTGTAGGCGAGACCGTCCCAGTCGGCCGCGTCCGGCAGTGTCCACAGTGTGAAGTGCACGTGGGCCCCGGTGCTGCTGCCACCACACGGCAGGGCGTTGCCGGTCGAGCCGAGCACGTCGCCGGCCTCGACCTGCTCACCGTCGGTGACCTTGATGCCTTCCATGTGGTAGTACCCGGTCCGCCAGCCGCCGGCGTGGTCGATGGTCACCCAGTCGCCGCCCGCGCAGTGCTGCAGGTGCACGGTCCCGGCCAGCGGCGCCCGCACGGTCTTGTCGGCCGGGCTGAGGTCGAGGGCGTTCTCGACGCCGGTGCTGCCATCGTCGGAGTGGATGCCGGCGGAGTACACCTGCTGGCCGGCCTTGAACGGCAGCGCCAGCACCGGAAAGGGCCCCACCTCAGCGGCCGCCCCCGGAGCGGCGGCGAGCCCCACACCCAGGACGATCCCCGCGACCAGCCCGGCCCCACGCACGTATCGCTTCGTCACCCGGCGTACTCCTTTGACTCTACGTTCGCCCATTCGAGGTAATGAATGGAGCGCAGAGTAAGCCAAAAGAGGGAACGCAGGGAAGATCAGGTGAGGTTTTTGTGAGGATCACTCACCCTCGCGGGAAAAGATCACCAGGTCGACGCGAAGAGCGGACAGGCACCGGACAACCGCCCGGCCCGAACGCAGCCCCCACCACTCCCTGGGGGGCGTCCCCTGTCCAGTCTACCGCCGCTGACCTGCAAAAACGTGGGTGCCGGAAATCTGTGGACAACTGGAGTGGATGTGGACAACTCGCGGCCGGCCGGGCTCGCGACCGCCGAGCGCAGCAGACGGCACGGTGGCCAAGCGGGCAACCCGCGATCGACGCCGCTCACCTCAAGCAAACCGACGCGGACAGCCCGGCGGCGATGCCGAGCCGAGCGGACACGGTTCCGCCCAACCCGCGAACGAGCCGGCGGTCCGACTCGCAGCGCCGGCGACCCCAGCGGACCGCACAGTGGCCAAGCAGGCAATCCGCGCTCGGCCCCGCTCACCTCAAAGCCGACGCAGGCGGCATGGCGACCAAGCGGGCCACCCGCCGATCGACCCCACTCGCCTCAAGCAAGCCCAGCGGACGGCACGGCGGCCAAGCAGGCAACCGGCCCCACCTATCTCAAGCAAGCCGACGCGGAAGACGCACCGGCAAGATCGAGCATCCGATCAGCCACGACCCGCGCGACCCAGCGGCCCGACTCGATCACCAACCACCCCAGCGAGCGACATCGCCGCGAGACAGAGCGGACACCGGCCAAGCAAACCGCGAACCGCGTCAGATCCCCGACTCGCCGCGCCAGCGGGCCAGGCGGCCGGCGCGGTCCACCGCGCGCAGCCGGCGCTCGGCGTCGTCGCGGGCTGTGGCCGTCGTGACCACCAGGAGCTGGTCGTGCTCCTGCAGGCGGCTCGTCTTCTGCGGTGTGAAGCCTAAGCCCGCGCGCACGACCAGGCTCACCGTCGCACCCACCGGCAAGCGCAGCTCCGACAGGTAGACGCCGTGCAGCTTCGAGCCCGGCTGGATGCGGACCTGCAGCAGCTCGGCGCCCAGCTCGTCCAGTGGCGCGGAGTCGACGTCGATCTCGTACGCCTCCGACTTCTTCGACAGCCCCAGCCAGCGCGCGAGCGGGCCGAGGGTCGCGCCCTGGAGCAGCGTCAGCACGATGACCAGCACGAACACCGCGTCGACCAGGCGCTGGGCGCCCGGCAGGCCCTCCGACAGCGGGATCATCGCCAGCACGATCGGCACCGCGCCGCGCAGGCCGGCCCACGACAGGAACGCCTGTTCCCGCCACGGCAGCCGGAACGGCAGCATCGAGAGCACCACCGAGATCGGCCGGGCCAGCAGCAGCACGACGGCGCCCGCGACCAGGCCCGGCACCAGTGTCTCGAGCAGCCGGCTCGGCGACGCGAACAGCCCGAGCAGCACGAACAGCCCGATCTGCGCCAGCCAGCCCAGGCCTTCGGCGAACGACAGCGTGTCGGAGCGGTGCGGCAGCCGCGAGTTGCCCAGGACCAGCGCCGCGACGTACGTGGCGAGCAGGCCCGACGCGTGCAGCAGCTGCCCGGACGAGTACGCCACGACGCACACCGCGACCGTGGCCAGCGGGTACAGGCCGGTCGCCGGGAGCGCGGCGCGCCGCAGGGCGATGCCGCCGAGCCAGCCGAACGCCAGCCCGATCGCCAGGCCCGCCGCCAGCTCGTAGACCGCCAGGAACGGCAGCGTCCAGTCCACAGTGGTGCCCTCGGCCAGCACCACGACGGCGATGTAGGCCGGCGCGTCGTTGATGCCGGACTCCAGCTCCAGCGCGCCCACCAGGCGCTTGCCGATCCCGGCCGTGCGCAGCACCGAGAAGACGGCCGCGGCGTCGGTCGACGAGAGCACCGCGCCCCACAGCAGCGCGAGCCGCCAGTCGAGGCCCAGCAGCCAGTGCAGGGCCGCGCCGGTGACCGCGATGCTGACCACGACGGCCACTGTGGACAGTACGATTCCGATGCCCAGCGAGGGTTTCACCGCCGACCACCGGGTCGTCAGCCCGCCTTCGGCGAGGATCATGACGAGCGCGGCGAGGCCGAGCGACTGGGTCAGGCCGGGGTTGTCGAAGCGGATGCCGAAACCGGCTTCCCCCAGCACGACGCCGATGCCGAGGTACAGCAGCAGCGAGGGCAGGCCGAGCCGGATCGAGACGCGCACGGCGAGCACGGAGGCGAGCAGGACGACACCGCCGACGCCGAGCAGCACGGGAAGCTGGTCCATGCCGCCTCCCTCCCGAGTGCTGTGGGGCCCTCAGAATAGTGAAGCGGCCGGGTTAACTCCTTCGTGTACCACTGGGACGAGTCGGACAACCGGTGTGTTAAGGCCGGAGCAACGCCAGATCGACGCCGAGCGCGGCGAACGGCTTCTCCGCCGCGGGCAGCACCTTCACCGCGCGATGGCCTTCGGCGGCGACCCAGCCGGCGTCGACGGCCTTGCCGAGCAACGCCGCGGGCAGCGACCCGGCGAGGTGATCGCGGCGCTCCGTCCAATCCAGACAGTCGCGCAGGAGGGCGCGCCGCCCGTCCGGCACCGGCACGCCCAGCTCGTCGAGCACCTCCTGGCCGCGGCCGGTCAGCGTCAGCCCGGCGTCGGTGCTGACCAGCCCGGCCGCGAGCATGCCGTCACGCAGCGCGACGCCGACCTGGCCGGCCAGGTGGTCGTAACAGGTGCGCGCGAACCCGAGCCGGCGTACCCGCACCGACGACTTGAGCCCGGTCACCGGCCGGTGCTCGGCGTGCTGGGCCAGGTGCTCGATCAGCTCGGCGACACGCGGGTCGGCGATCCGGACGTAACTGGCCCGCCCCTGCTTCACGCGGGCGACGAACCCGGCGTCGACCAGCCGGGTGACGTGCTCACTCGCCGTCGACAGCGCGATCCCGGCCGCCTTGGCCAGCTCGCCGACCGTCCACGCCCGCCCGTCCAGCAGGACGAGGCACATGGTGGCGCGGCTCGGGTCGGCGAGCACCGCGGCCACCTCCGCCAACGCGATCGTCTCCATGTCCCCACGGTACGACCCGCCGGCTTCGGTGGCCGCCGAAGCGTCAGACGCCCTTGAGGAACTTCGCGGCCAGCTGCACGGCCGGTCCCGAGTCGTTCGAGTTCTCCAGGACGACGGCGAAGGCGACGTTCCCGCGGTAGCCGACGAACCAGCCGGTGGCCTGCTGCCCGTCGCCGAACTGGGCGGTGCCGGTCTTGCCGAACACGCTCCCGGCGCCCGCCGCCGCCTTGCCGGTACCGCTGGTGACGACCGCGCGCATCATCTTCCGGACCTCGCCCAGCACGGCCGCGGGCGGCGGCGAGTAGCCCTTGACGACGACGGTGTCGAGGTCGTGCCACAGCTTCGGGGTGATCGACTTGCCGCCGGCGACCGTCGCGGCCATCATCGCGCCGCCGAGCGCGCTGGCCTGGATCCGGCCCTGGCCGAACCCGTCCTCGACCTGCTCGTCCTTGCTCGCCGCGGGCTCGACCTTGCCGAGCTCGGTCTTAAGGCCCGGGATCTCGTAGTCGGCGTTGAGGCCCAGCTCGTTCGCCGCCTTCACGAGCCCGTCCGCGGGCAGGTTCAGCGAGAGCTGACCGAACGTGGTGTTGCAGGAGCGCGCGAACGCCGTCTGCAGGTTCGTCGCGCCCAGCTCGAAGCCCTCGTTCTTGACCGTGCGCGTGCCGATCGTTGCGACGCCGGGGCAGTCGACCGGCGAAGCCGCGTTGAGGCCGCTCTGCTGGATCGCCGCGACCGAAGTGGCGATCTTGAACGACGATCCGGGCTCGTACAGCCCGTTCAGGGCCTTCGGCGAGAGGCCGGCGGCCGCGTTCTGCGCGACGGCGAGGATGTCGCCCGAGCCGGTGTCGAGCGCAACGAGCATCGCGGACCCGGAGTAGCCGTCGACCGCGGCTTGCGCGGACTGCTGCGCGCCCACGCTCAGGCTCGACGTCAGCGGCTTCGCGCCCTCGTCCGACGCCTTCCCGAAGAGCGTCTCCAGGTTCTTGCCGCTGGTGTCGGTGCGGACGACCGCGAACCCGGTGCCCGCCGCGGCCGTGGCCTGGCCGAGCAACGCGGACCGCAGCAGCGGCGCCGGGTTGCCGTCGGCCGGGCGCAGGCCGCCGGCCCCGCTGATGATCAGCGGCTTGCCGTCGCGGTCGGCGACGGCGGTGCTGTCCTGGACGGCCGTGCTGATCGCCAGCCGCTGGCCCGCTTCGAGCTTCGGGTGCAGCAGCGTCGGCGCCCAGTGCACGAGCCACTTGCCGCCGGCCTGGGCCAGTGTGAACGGCACGTCGTAGGACCAGACCTGACGATCCTTCAGCGTCCAGGCCAGGTGGTAGGTCCCGCTCGTCTGCTTCGCCCCGGCCGGGGTCGGCTGCAGCACGGTCAGCTTCGCGGACAGCGCCGACGGCTGGAGCGTGTTGCGCGCGTCCCGCAGCGCCACCGCCGCCGCCGTGTTGTCGTCGGTCAGCCGGGCCGCGGCGTCCGGGTTGTTCTCGGCGAAATCCTGCAGGTACTCGGTGATCGCCGAGTTCGGGTCGAGCGCGCCGGGGCTTGCGACGGCCGTCTCACCCGGGCCGGCGGCCGCTTCGGGCGCACTCCCGCTGTTCAAGAGGAAGAACGCCGCCACCACGACCGCGACCACCGCCAGCGCGCCGCCGATGAGAATGCCGCGTTTTCTGCCAGGACTCATTTCTCGCGTACCCCTCCCCAGTGCGCGCCTCCCGCGCGCACAAGGGCCCAGCTTGCCGATTCCCGGCCCTTTCGGGTGAGAAAGCGACCGATTCGTGACCGGCCTCGTGAGTGGTAATGAGGGTTCTAACCCTCATTACCACTCACGACGGGTTCAAGCCTTGGCGACCGAGACAGTCACCTTCGTACCGTCACCGACCGTCCCGGCGAAGCCGCCATCCACCGCCGCGTAGGTCACCGACGTCGCCAGCGTCTCCGAGGCCAGGAACTTCTCGTGCCGCGTCGCCGCTTCGACGACATCGTCGGGCGCGTCGATGGTCAGCGCGATCCGGTCGGCGACGTCGAGGCCGGCGTCGCGGCGGGCCTGCTGCACGACCCGGACCAGGTCGCGGACCAGGCCTTCGGCCGCCAGGTCCGGCGTCACCTCGGTGTCGATCAGGACCAGCCCCGAGCCGCCGGGCAGCTCGGCCGCCGCGCCGCCGCCCTTGGCGACCAGCCGGCGGTCGAACTCGCCTTCCTGCAGCTCGATCCCGGCCGCGACGACCTTGCCGCCCTGCAGCGACCAGTCACCCGCCTTGACCGCCTTGATCACGGTCTGGACGTCCTTGCCCAGCCGCGGCCCGGCGGCGCGCGCGTTCACCGCGACCTCGAACCCGCCGTGCGCGGCGACGTCGGCGGTCAGCTCGACCGCCTTGACGTTCACCTCGTCACGCAGGATGTCGGCGAAGACGCCCAGCGACTCGGCGTCGTCGGCCGCCACGACCAGCGACGACAGCGGCAGCCGCACGCGCAGCTTGTTGCTCTTGCGCAGCGACAGCGCCGACGACGCCACCTGCCGGACCCGGTCCATCGCCGTCACCAGCGCCGCGTCCGCGGGCAGGTCGAGCGCGTTCGGCCAGTCGGTCAGGTGCACCGAGCGGCCGCCGGTGAGCCCGCGCCAGACCACCTCGGTGGTCAGCGGCAGCAGCGGCGCCGCGACCCGCGACGTCACCTCCAGCACCGTGTGCAGCGTGTCGATCGCGTCCTGATCACCCGCCCAGAAGCGGTCGCGGGAGCGCCGGACGTACCAGTTGGTCAGGGTCTCCAGGAAGTCCCGGACGGTCTGGCACGCGCCCGCGACGTCGTAGTGGTCCATCGCGGACTCGACGTCGGTGACCAGCTCGTGCGTCTTCGCCAGCACGTACCGGTCGAGGACGTGCGGGGAATCGGTGCGCCACTTGCCTTCCACGCCCTCGGCGTTCGCGTACAGCGCGAGGAAGTAGTACGAGTTCCACAGCGGCAGCACGGCCTGGCGGACGGCGTCGCGGATGCCCTTGTCGGTGACGACCAGGTTGCCGCCGCGCAGGATCGGGCTCGCCATCAGGTACCAGCGCATGGCGTCGGAGCCGTCGCGGTCGAAGACCTCGTTGACGTCCGGGTAGTTGCGCAGCGACTTGGACATCTTCGCGCCGTCCGAGCCCAGCACGATGCCGTGCGAGACGCAGGTGCGGAACGCCGGCCGGTCGAACAGCGCCGTGGCCAGCACGTGCAGCAGGTAGAACCAGCCACGGGTCTGGCCGATGTACTCGACGATGAAGTCGCTCGGGTAGTGGTGCTCGAACCACTCGGCGTTCTCGAACGGGTAGTGCACCTGGGCGTAGGGCATCGAGCCCGAGTCGAACCAGACGTCGAGGACGTCCGGGACGCGGCGCATGGTGGAGTTCCCGGTCGGGTCGTCCGGGTTCGGCCGGGTCAGCTCGTCGATGTAGGGCCGGTGCAGGTTGTCCAGCCGCACGCCGAAGTCGGCCTCCAGCTCGTCG
The DNA here is from genome assembly GCF_035975215.1 of Amycolatopsis sp. NBC_01307. Taxonomy (NCBI): domain Bacteria; kingdom Bacillati; phylum Actinomycetota; class Actinomycetes; order Pseudonocardiales; family Pseudonocardiaceae; genus Amycolatopsis; species Amycolatopsis sp. NBC_01307. The sequence goes on from NZ_CP108403.1 coordinate 5,485,920, forward strand.
AGCGAGCCGTAGACGTCGGTGCGCGGGTGGGCCGGGTCGTCCGACTGCCACACCGGGATCGGCGTGCCCCAGTAGCGGTTGCGCGAGACCGACCAGTCGCGCGCGTTCTCCAGCCACTTGCCGAACTGGCCGTCCTTGACGTTCTCCGGGTACCAGGTGATCTGCTGGTTGAGCTCGACCATCCGGTCCTTGAACTGCGTCACCGCGACGAACCACGACGACACCGCGCGGTAGATCAGCGGGTTCCGGCAGCGCCAGCAGTGCGGGTAGGAGTGGTCGTAGGTCTCGTGGCGCAGCAGCACGGAACCCTGCTGCCCGGCCGAACCCGTGCCGTTCTTGAGGTCGCGGACGATGTTCGGGTTGGCGTCGAACACCTGCTGCCCGGCGTAGTCGGGCACGGTGTCGTCGAACTTGCCGTGCGCGTCGACCGGCGTGACCGGCGGGATCCCGGCGGCGTCGGTGACGGCCTTGTCCTCTTCACCGTAGGCGGGCGCGATGTGCACGACGCCGGTGCCGTCGTCGGTGGTGACGTAGTCGGCCGCCAGCACGCGGTGCGCGTTCTCGGTGCCGGTGAAGTACGGGAACGGTGGTGCGTAACGGTTCCCGAGCAGCTGCGCGCCGGTGTAGCGCGCGACGACTGCCGGCTCCTCGCCGAGCTCACGCGCGTACGCGGCGACGCGCGCTTCGGCGAGCAGGAACCGCTTGCCGGGGAAGTTCTCGCTCTCGACGACGACGTACTGCACCTCGGGGTGCACCGCGGTGGCGAGGTTCGACGGCAGCGTCCACGGCGTGGTCGTCCAGATCAGCAGGTAGGTGCCGTCCAGCTCATTGTCGTTGCCTTCCATCCGGAACCCGACCGTGACGGCCGGGTCCTGGCGGTTGCGGTAGACGTCGGCGTCCATGCCCAGCTCGTGGTTGGACAGCGGCGTCGCGTCGCGCCAGCAGTAGGGCAGGACGCGGTAGCCCTCGTAGACGAGTCCCTTGTCCCACAGGCGTTTGAACGCCCACAGCACCGACTCCATGTAGGTGACGTCGAGCGTCTTGTAGTCGTTGTCGAAGTCGACCCAGCGCGCCTGGCGGGTGACGTAGTCGCGCCACTCGCCGGTGTAGCGCAGCACGGACTCGCGCGAAGCCTCGTTGAACTTCGCGATGCCCATCTCTTCGATCTCGGACGTCTCGGTGATGCCGAGCTGGCGCATCGCCTCGAGCTCGGCGGGCAGGCCGTGGGTGTCCCAGCCGAAGCGGCGCTCGACCTTGCGGCCCTTCATCGTCTGGTAGCGCGGCACCAGGTCCTTGACGTACCCGGTGAGCAGGTGGCCGTAGTGCGGCAGGCCGTTGGCGAACGGCGGGCCGTCGTAGAAGACGTACTCGTTGTCACCGTGCTCGCCGGCGGGGCGCGCGTCGATGCTCGCCTGGAAGGTCCGGTCGCTCTCCCAGTAGGCGAGGACGTGGGTCTCCAGCTCGGGGAAGGACGGCTGCGACGGCACTCCGGCGCTGTCGCCGAGCTTGGCCTGGGGGTACATCCGGGTGCTCCTCGGTTCGTCACTCTCGTACGGACGACCGGCTCCCGGTCACCCACACGGGGACGAGACGCCTTCCGGCGTTCCGCGGTACCACCCCGCTTGCCTGGCGATGAAGGCTGCCGGGCCGCTCGTTCCACGGCTGTCACGGGCCGCACCCGTCCGGTTCTACTGCGAGCGGTGAGGCTCGGTTCTTCCGGAAGCTCCCCGGTGATGGCCGGATCGACGCTGTGCTGATACCAGGTTAACCGCTCCGCGCAACCGGGTTGTCACGAGGGGCATCGCCGGAAATGGAGGCGCCTTCGCGGACGTGTCGCCGTTAGCATCGCCGGGCGCCGCTTTCGGCGTGCAGCGGGGGAAACACGGGGGACGTTTCATGGTTTTGTCCGGTGCGGAACTGGCGGACTTCGCCGCGCGGGAGTCCTTGCTGGGCCGGGCCACCGACGCGATCTGGGCCCGGTTCGACGAGCTGTGTCCCGAGCCCACCGGCGAGCTGCTGGCACTGCGGCTGATGGCGGCGGCGAACCGCGACGACCCGGCTGCCGCGTCGCGAGACCTGGAGCGGGCCGTCGCGGCGGCCGAGGAGGCGGACAACGCCGTGCTGGCCGAGTCGGCGCGGGGCGCCCGGCTCCTGCTGCTCGCGCCGGCGGCCGCCGAGACCGCGCTCGAAGCCGTCGCCGACCGGGTGGCGGCACTCGGCGACGCCGAAGGACACAGCTTCGCCTTGCTGCGGCTGGCCACCGCGCACTTCGCGCGGCAGGACTTCCCGGGCGCCCGGGAAGTCCTCGACCGCGCCGAGACCCCCATCCACGCGACTGGCAGACCCGAGCTGGCGGGGCTGTGGCTGGCCCGCCACGCGGTCCTGTCCGCCAACCTGGGCGACCTTCCGCGGGCGATCGAGCTGGCCGCGGAGGCCGCGGCGCGGTACACCGAAGCCGGGTCCCCGGAGCGCACCGCGCACGCCCAGCTGCTGATCGCGCGATTCCGCCGGAGCCAGGGCGACGTCGAAGGCGCGTTCACCGCCACCACCGGCATCGACGCCGGCACGGACCTGGGCATCCAGGCCCAGGTCAGCCGACTCCGAGGGAGGCTGGCCCGGCGGCTGGACCGCCCGGAAGACGCGATCGCGGCGTTCCACTCGGCGATCACGGACTTCACCGCGGCGGGCAAACCGGTCGACGCGGCCGCCACCCGCATCGACCTCGCACGGGCGTACCTGGACGTCGACCGCCCGGAGCACGCGGCGGCGGCCGTCACCGACGCGGAGCCAGTGCTGGCGCAGGCCGGGGCCGAGCGGGACCAGGCGAACGGCCGGATGCTGCTGGGCCACGCGTATCGCGCTCTCGGCCGCCCGGAGCAGGCTTGGGCGTTGTTCGGTGCGGCGGCCGAGTACCTCGCCGTCGCCGCGCCGGTCGTCGCGGGCGACGCGAGAGAGGCGCTGGCGGACGTCCTCGCCGAGCTGGACCGCGACGCCGAGGCGGCGACCGAGTACACCCGAGCGGCGGGGCACTTCGAGCAAGCAGGCCTGAAGTCATCCGAACTCCGCACGCTGCGTCGAGCGCTGCTGTCCTGGCTCCAGAGCGGCGACACCGACCGGACGCTGACGGCGCTGGCCGCAGCGGATGCGGCCGAGCCGAACCCCACGGACCCGGACGCGGCGTGGGAACGCGCGATGACCACGTTCGACGGCGCCCGAGCGTTGTCGGAGCTGGGCCACCCGGCGGCGGCGTACACCCGGGCAACCACGGCGGTGGCCGAGCTGCGCGCGATCGACGCGACCCCGATGATCGTGGTGGCGGAGTTCCTGTGTGGACAGTTGCTATGCGAACTCGGAAAGTTCGCCGAGGCCCGGGAAAAGCTGACCGAGACGCTGGCACTGCTACCGGAACACGCGAGCCGCAAACGGAGGGATGTCGAGGCGCTGCTGGCAGAACTGCCGGACTAGGACACAGCCTCACGGGTTCGCACGCCGGCCAGCGTCACGAGGATTGCCGTCAGCCACAAGGCCGCCGCGATCACGCCCGCCGTGTGCAGGCCCGTCACGAAAGTCGCCGTCCGGGTCGGTTCGCCGACCATCCGCCACGCCCAGCGCGCAGCCCGTCTGACGGGCCGTGTTGTTGACCCGCTCGCGATGCCCGCACGCTCGGGTGCACCTCCGCGACCGCAGGCCGTCGCCGTCGTCAGGAGGCCCACGCCCAGCCTCAGGAGGGTCAGCAGCAGGGCGGGATATCCGCCGCTTTCCGGCGCCAGCACCAGGTTCAGCATCCCGAGCGCGCCCAGGGCCAACCCCGACAGCATCAGCGGGCGCGGACCGAAGCGGGCGGTCAGGCCGGCCCGGAACCCGCCGAGCTGCTGGAGGCGCTTGCCCGGTTCTCCCCGGCCCAGCCGGTGACGTCGACGCGGAGGCCCTGCGCACGGCGAGGACGTGCTACGACCACCTCGCGGGCCGGCTCGGGGTCGCCGTCACCTCGGCGCTGCCGGCCCGGGGCGCACTGGCCACCGTGGACGGTGAGCGGACCACGCGCCGCCGCGCGGGCGACCGGATTTCGGCTCCCCTGCGGGAACACCCGTACACGCTGGGTTCCCGGGCCGCCGCCGTCGCGACGCGGTTCGTGGACGCGGGGTGGGTGACCCGCCGGGCCCGGGCGCACCGCACGCTGCGCTTGACGCCGGCAGGCGAGCGGGCGCTGCTCGAAACCTGCCTCGGGGTGGTCAGCGGTGCGCGGCCACCAGCGTCGCGTCCGGGGCGCACCGAGCACACGGGGTGAAGCCCAGCTGCCGGGCTTCACCGATGCCGATGGGGATCGTGTCGCGGGTGCCGACCCAGGTGCAGCCCCGGACGTGGTAGCGGGGGTGCTCGTCGACGACGACGACCTCGTCCTCGATGTCGGCCAGCAACGCGATGTCCGCGTCCGACGTCGATTCCTCGCCGGGTTCGGCGTCGTCTGGTTGTTTTTCCGCCACGGAAGCCGCGGACGCGGCCGTGGCGGCGGAAGCAGCGGGTGCCTCAGGAGACTCGGAAGTCTCGGCGGCGGGCTCTTCGGCGACGTCGGGTTCGGGCGTGTCGGCCGGATCCCCCAGCTCACCGGCGGCGGGAATGAGGACGGTTTGGTCCTCTTCGACCGGTTTCTCCGGCTCCTTGAACAGGCTCGGCTTCGCGTCGGACGCCGGTTCCGCCGGCTCCGAAGGCTCGACGACGGAAGCAGGCGCGGCGGCGGGCGTCGCGGATCGCCGGCGACGGCGCAGCCAGTCGACGACGAGGATCACCCCGGCGAGCACCGAGAGGCCGATGGAAACCCACGCCCACAGCGAAGAAGCCGTGATGAGCGCGGAGACGAGCAACCCCAGAGCCGCCAGTACCAGTACCAGCACGATGTAGAGCACGGTGAATTACAGCATGAACGGGCCGGGTTCGGTCCACGACCCGCCCACGTGCGGTACCGGATCGACTCCTGACCGTGGCAGAACCCCGCCGGCGCCGTAGAACTACCGGCGCCGGCGGGGTGTGCCCGGAGAAATCAGCCCGCTTCGGCCCGGGGGCCGAACGAGTAGCCCTGGCCGCCACTCGACGATCCGGACGACTGCCCGGAGTTCGAGGAGGCCGAGGCCGGTGCGGCGGAGCCGCGGTCGTCGAGCTCGCGCAGCTGGGACTCGAGGAACCCGCGCAACCTCGTGCGGTACTCCCGCTCGATGGTGCGCAGCTCTTCGATCTTCTTGCCCAGCCCGCCCTTCTCGGAGTTCAGGCTGTTCATCGTCTCGGTGTACTTGCGCTGCGACTCGCGTTCCAGCGTGGTGGCCTTGTCGCGCGCCTGGCGCTCCAACGTCTCCGCACGGGTCCGCGCGTCGTTCAGCATCGTGTCGACGCGCGTGCGCGCCTCGTTGACCATCGAGTCGGACTTCGCCCGGGCGTCCGAGAGCAGCTGCTCGGACTTGGTGCGGGCCTCGGCCAGCATCCCGTCGGACTCGGTCTTCGCCTCGGCGGTCAGCCGGTCGGCCATCTCCTGGGCCAGCCCGAGGACCTTGGCCGCCTGCACGTTGGGCTCGCCACTGTCGGCCACCATCGAGTGGGCCTGGGTCTGCTCCATCGCGGACGCCGGCGGCGGCACCGGCGCGAGACGCCGGGACGGCTCTTCGCGCATCGGGGGCTGTGCCGACTTCGCGCTGTCGAGCTCGCTACGAGTCGATTCGAGCTCGGCGTCGAGCTGCTCCATCTGCTGGCGCAGCTCGTTGTTGTCCTCGATCAAGCGGGCCAGCTCGGTCTCCACCAAGTCGAGGAACGCGTCCACCTCGTCCTCGTTGTAGCCCCTCTTGCCGATGGGCGGCTTGCTGAACGCGACGTTATGCACGTCAGCGGGGGTCAACGACATCAGATCACCTCACGCACTCCATGGCCTGCAGGGTCCACCCAAGTCTCCCCGATCAACTTGGAGTCGCCAGTTGCATCGCGAAGAACACAACCAACAGCAGAACCATAATCGATAAGTCCAGTCCGACGCCGCCGATCCGCACCATCGGGATGATTCGCCTGAACAGGCGAACCGGCGGGTCCGTCACTGTGTAGATGGTCTCGAGCGTCACCGCAACCCCTCCGGCCGGGTGCCACTCCCGTGCAAAGGTGCGGACGAGTTCGACCACGATACGTGCCGTCAGCAACAGCCAAAACGCGAACAGCACGTACCAGACGACCAGCCACACAGCTTCCACGTACCTACTCTAACCGGGCGTCCTCGTCGAAGACGCAGTTGAGGGGGTCGACGCGGCATCGGGTCGACAAAATCACGTTTGCTTGCGCTCAGCGGTCCGCGCGACTTCAGCCGCGCAGAAACAATCCGCCCTCGGCAATCCGCCGGCGGTCCTCCGCGGTCACGTCCACATCGGGCGGTGAGAGAAGGAACACCTTGTTGGTGACCTTGTCCATCGACCCGCGCAGCGCGAAAGCGAGCCCGGCGGCGAAGTCCACGAGCCGCTTGGCGTCCGCGTTGTCCATCTCGGTGAGGTTCATGATCACCGGGATGCCCTCGCGGTAGTGCTCGCCGATGGCGCGCGCTTCCGCGTAGCTCGTCGGGTGCAGTGTCGTGATCCGGCTCAAGGGGTCACGCACCGGCTGGCGCACGACCGGCTCGGTGACCGGTCGCAGGCGCGCCACGGGCTCCGGCTGCCGGTCCATGGCGAGCGCGCCGTGGACCGCGGGCTCCGACCCGGGCACGGAGCGTGAACGGGCTCGGCTGACGGGCTCGTCGTACGTGTCCTCGCTGTCGCGGTACCGTGAGCGCGACCGAGGAGCAGGCTCCTCGTAGGAGTCGTACTCGTCGTCCGCGTAGCCGCGTCGATAATCTTCTTCGACGTCGTAACCGTCGTCGTCAGCGGGCACCATCCCGAAGTAGGCCTTCAGCTTCTGCAGCGCGCTCATGCCTCTCCCTAGCCCTAGCCGCTCCCGCACCAACGCTTCTCCACGCCGTCAGTGCCCCGTATGGACGACCACTAAACGTGACCGGCACACGAGCTCCCTACGGCGAGGCTAAACCGCGCCCGCCGAGCAGTGCGGTTCCGACACGCACACAGGTTGAGCCGTGCGTGATCGCCTGCTCGAGATCATGGCTCATCCCGGCGGAGACTTCTGCGGCATTCGGGTGATCTTTTCGGAGGCTTTCCGCCGCGCGGGCGAGCTTCTCGAAGGCTTCCCCGGGATCGGCGCCGAGCGGCGCGACGGCCATCAGGCCACGAAACCGCAGTTCACCCGTGTGAGTTACGTGCTCGGCGAGCGCCGCGAGCTCGCCGAGCGGGCAGCCGCCGCGCTCGGTGTCGTCGTCGAGGCTCGCCTGGATCAGGACGTCGAGCGGTTCGTCACGTTTACCGGCGTAACGCGCGGTGTGCACGGCCTTGGCGAGCGCGTCGGCGAGCCGGGCCGAGTCGACCGACTGCACTTCGTGCGCCCACTCCACCACGGACCGGGCCTTGTTCCGCTGCAGCCGGCCGACCATGTGCCACCGCAGCGCGGACCCGGGGCGCAGTTCGGCGACCTCGGCCGCCTTCGGCCCGGCCTCCTGGTCGCGGTTCTCGCCGACGTGGGTGACACCGAGGTCGGCGAGCAGCGCGGCGTCCGACGCCGGGAAGGTCTTGGTCACGGCGATCAGCCGGACCTCGTCGCGGGCCCGCCCGGCGGCGCGGCACGCGGCCGCGATCCGCGCCTCGACCTCGGCCAGGTTCGCGGCCAGCTCGGCCTTGCGGTCGGTCATGCGGTCGGTCATGCCTCGATCCAGGTGATGCCCGCGAGCCGCCCGGTCGTCCCGTCGCGCCGGTAGCTGAAGAGCGTCTTGTCCTCGTTCGTGCACCGCGGGTCGACGCCGATCTTGCCGACGCCCAGGCCGGCGAGCTGCTGCCAGAGCCCGGCGCGCAGGTCGAGACCGGGCGTGCCCTTGCGGGTCTTGCAGGCGGTGCCGGGAACGTGCTTCTCGACGTCGGCGGCCATCGCGGCCGGCACCTCGTAGCAGTCGCCGCAGATCGCCGGGCCCAGCAGCGCCTCGATCCGCCGCGGCTCGGCGCCCGCTTCGCGCATCGCCGCCACGGCGGCCGGGACGACGCCGACCCGGGTGCCGACGCGGCCCGCGTGCACCGCCGCGACCACCCCGGCCTCGGCGTCGGCCAGCAGGATCGGGACGCAGTCGGCGACGAGCACCACCAGCGCGACGCCCGGCGTCGCGGTCACCAGCGCGTCGGTCGCCTCGGCGGCGCCGGTCTCCGAGCCGTCCACAGTGGTCGCCGTCCGGCCGTGGACCTGCTCCATCCAGGCCAGCTTGTCCTCGGCCAGGCCCAGCTCGGCCGCGAGCCGCTTGCGGTTCGCGTAGACGTCACCGTCGTCGTCGCCGACGTGGTCCCCCAGGTTGAACGTGTCGTACGGCGGCCGTGACGCGCCGCCCGCCCTGGTCGTGACCACTCGCCGAACCCGCATGGTGCCATCCTCCCAAACGCCGTGAAGGCCTCCTTCCCGGCCTTTGGAGCCGGTAAGGAGGCCTTCACGGACCACAGTTTCTAGCGCCGCATGAACGGCGGCACGTCGACCTCGTCGTCCGACGGGTCGTCGTGCACCGGCATGGCGCGCCCGGGCAGGCTGCCCTGGGTCGCGTTGGAGCCCATCGGCGAGTAGCCGCGCGAACCGCCGCCGGGCTGCGGGAGCCCGCCGGTGTTCTGGCCGCCGGCCGACGGCAGCGGCGTGTGCGACCGCGGCGGCGCGACCGGGTAGCCCGAACCCGAGGCGGACGGCACCGGGGTGGCCCCCGACGGCGGCCCCTGCTGGTTCGAGACCTGCCCGGCCGAGGCCGACGCCGTGCCCGCGCCCTGGCGCGAGCCGGAGCCGAAGGTCGACGGGTCGAGCTTCTTGTGGGTCGGCGCGCCGGCGTCGAAGCCGGCCGCGATCACCGTGACGCGCACCTCGTCGCCGAGCGAGTCGTCGATGATCGTGCCGAAGATGATGTTCGCGTCCGGGTGCGCGGACTCCTGCACCAGTGACGCCGCTTCGTTGATTTCGAACAGGCCCAGATCCGAACCACCCGCGATCGAAAGCAGTGCGCCGTGCGCACCATCCATGGAGGCTTCGAGGAGGGGCGAGTTGATCGCCTTCTCCGCGGCCTGGATGGCTCTGCCTTCACCGCGTGCGCTCCCTATACCCATCAGGGCGGAGCCCGCGCCGGACATGACGCTCTTGACGTCGGCGAAGTCGAGGTTGATCAGGCCCGGGGTGGTGATCAGGTCGGTGATGCCCTGGACACCGGAGAGCAGCACCTCGTCCGCGGAGCGGAACGCGTCCATCAGCGAGACGCCGATGTCGCCGAGCTGCAGCAGCCGGTCGTTCGGGATCACGATGAGGGTGTCGCACTCGTTGCGCAGCGACTGGATGCCGTCTTCGGCCTGCTTGCCGCGGCGCTTGCCCTCGAAGGTGAACGGGCGCGTCACGACGCCGATGGTCAGCGCGCCCAGCTTGCGGGCGATCTGCGCCACGACCGGGGCGCCACCGGTACCGGTGCCACCGCCTTCGCCGGCCGTCACGAACACCATGTCGGCGCCCTTGATGACCTCTTCGATCTCTTCACGGTGGTCTTCGGCGGCCTTCTGGCCGACCTCGGGGGCGGCGCCCGCGCCGAGGCCACGGGTCAGCTCGCGGCCGATGTCCAGCTTGACGTCGGCGTCGGACATGAGCAGTGCTTGGGCGTCGGTGTTCACCGCGATGAACTCGACACCCTTGAGGCCGACCTCGATCATGCGGTTCACGGCGTTCACGCCGCCACCGCCGATGCCGACCACCTTGATCACCGCAAGGTAGTTGTGCGGGGGCGTCATCGAAGTCCGCCTTCCTGATCGTTGTGCCCGTACAGCCCGCCGGCCGGTGATCAACTCTCAACCTAAACCCCAGATTGAGAGTTATGTCAACCGCCGACGTTAGGCAGGACGGTAGGCACCAGGCAGGCTCTAATCCAGTAGGCACGCCGTGTGTCGCAAAGGTGTTTTGCCACAACACGTTCGTGCGCGCAAGAGCGAGGAGCCGGAAGTGGCCCCCGCGCCCGGTCTGCTATGGCCCGCGAACCGGCCCGGATCGGCCGTGGAACAGCCCCGGATCAAACCGCAGATCAGCCCCGGATCAGGCCGGCATCGGCATGACCAGCGCGATGGTCGACGACGGTGCCCCGGTCGTCGATCCCCCGGTCTGCTCGACGCTCAGCCCGACCTGCTCGGCGCCGCCGATGCCGTCCGCGACCACCAGGGAGCCGTCCTCGGCGCCGGTGATCAGCCCGGCCGGGCGCGGCGGGGTCGTGCCCGCCATCAGCCAGGCCTGGTAGACGTGCCCTTCGGTGGGCGCGGGCAGGCCGGCGTCCATCACCATCACGCGGTTGAGCGAGCGCGACGCGATCACCGTGGCACCGCCGCCGAGGGGCGACGTGCCGTGGCCGGTCTTCGCGTCCGGCGCCGAGAGCAGCGCCGCCACCGGCGCGTACTGCGCCTTCGCCTGGTCGAGCTGGGTCTGCGCGGTCTGCAGCTCCTGCTGCTGGGTCAGCGCGATCCCGCCGAACACCCCGCCCGCGGCGAGCCCGACGACGGCCGCGGCGGCCGCCGTGAGCACGGCCCAGCGCGGGGCGCGCCCCGACCGGCGGTGCCGCTCGGGCGAGCCGGGCCGGGTGCGCGGCGGCAGCTGGCGGGTCGCGTGCATGGCCACCATGACGCGGTCCTTGAACTCCGGCGGCGGTTCTTCGGCCATCGCCGCGCCGAGGCGGGCCGCGGTCGCGCGCAGCTCGGCGACCTCCTGCGCGCACGACTCGCACTGCTCGAGGTGGCGCGAGAACTCCGCGCGCTCGATGTCCGACACGGCGTCGAGCGCGAACGCCCCCGCCAGCGTGTGCATCTCCGGTGTGCTCACGCGGTCACCCCCAAACAGTCCCGCAGGCGGATCAGGCCGTCCCGCAACCGCGTCTTGATCGTTCCTTGCGGCGTCGACAGCACTTCGGCCACCTCGCGATAGGTGTAGCCCTGGTAGTAGGCCAGCAGCACGGACTCGCGCTGCAGGTCGGTCAGGAAGGACAGGCACCGGCGGACCTGGGAGCGTTCCAGGCTCGCGGTGACGGATTCGGCCACCTCGTCGAACGGGCGGCCGCGGGCGGCTTCGAAGGTCGCCTTCTGCTCGCGCTCGGTGCTGGCGCGCGCCGAGCGGACGCGGTCGACGGCGCGGCGGTGCGCCAGCGTCATCGCCCAGTTCAGCGCGGAGCCCTTCTCGGGCGAGTAGCGCGTCGCGGTGCGCCAGAGCTCGACGAGCACCTCCTGCGCGACCTCTTCGGACTGCGCGGAGTCGCGCACGATCCGGCGGACGAGCCCGAAGATCGGCCCGGAGAACTGGTCGTAGAGCAGCTCGAACGCCCGCTCGTCGCCCTTGGCGACGCGCACCATCAGCTCCTCGGCGCTGGGGCCGGCCTGCCCCTCGGGTTCGTCCGCGGGCACGGGGGCCATGTGGCGCTGGCGAGCCGCCTCATCCATGCAGCTGTCCTCCGGCGTTCTGCGGGGTGCGCGGGATGACCGGCGCCTTCCGCAGCCACAGGGCGATCCCGTGGCGGCGGATCAGCGCGGACACCCGCTGCGGCAGCAGGGGCCGGGCCAGGACCAGCCGGGCCAGCCACCGCGGGCTCGCCGGGCGGCGAACTCCCCGAAGCGTAGCGACCAGCGGTGTGGTGCCCCCGCGGCGCAACGCCACCGTGAGGTCGAGCAACGCTTCCGGGTGGGGCAGGCGCATCCGGTACTCGCCGTCCATCTCCTGGAACGGCGAGACGTAGAACTCTTTTTCCGCGCGCGCGAGCCCGGCCTCGTCCGGGTGCAGCAGGTAGGCGTGCCGGCCGCCGTAGGTGTTGTGCACCTCGGCGACGACGCACTCGAGCGCGCCGTCGGGACCGTGGCACCAGTAGACGCTGATCGGGTTGAACACGTACCCGAGCACGCGCGCGGCGGCCAGCATCACGACCTTGCCGCCGCGCAGGTCCACCCCGCGCTCCGCGAGCCACCCGTCGAGCTTCTCCCGGATCCCCCGGTCGTCGCCGGCCACGAAGTGGTCGCGGCGGTCGAAACCGGCGAACGGGCGCGCCCACCACGGCAACCGCGGCGGCGCGTCGAGGTCGACCAGCCACAGGTACACGCGGTGCGCGAAGGCGTGCGGCGGGTCGATCCGGCGCACGTGCGCGACGGTGGCGTCGTAGAGCGCGGTCGTCACCAGGTGACTCCCAGGGTTTCGGCAGCGCGCGCCCCGGAGGCGCAGCCGTCTTCGTGGAAGCCCCAGCCGTGGTAGGCGCCGGCGTAGGCGATCACGCCGTCGTTCAGCTCGGGCAGCCGCCGTTGCGCCGCAACGGCTTCCGGTGTGTAGACCGGGTGCTCGTAACGCATCTTGGCGACCAGCCCGGTGCGGCCCGTGCCCTCGCCCGGGTTGAGCGTGACGACGTACCCGGTCGGCTCGTCCAGCCGCATCAGGCGGTTCATGTCGTAGCTGACCTGGACCGCGCCGGTCGGCGCGCCGCACTCGGGGGCCCGGTAGTTCCAGCCCGCGCGGGCGTCGGCCAGCGACGGCAGCACGCTGGTGTCGGTGTGCAGCCAGGCCTCGTTCTCCGAGTAGCGGAACGCGCCGAGCACGTCGCGTTCGGTGTCGGACGGGTTGGCCAGCAAGGAAAGCGCCTGATCCGCGTGCGTGGCGATGACGACCCGGTCGACGCGGTGCGGGGTGTCGGCGTCGTCGCGGATCTCGACGCCGCCGCCCGCGGTGCGCAGCACCGACCGCACTGGCGTCGACAGGTGCACGGCGGTGAGCTGCTTGGCCGCGCGTTCGACGTATTCGCGGGAGCCGCCGACGACGGTCCGCCAGGCGGGCGAGTTCTTGACGCTCAGCATGCCGTGGTTGCGGAGGAACTCGAACAGGTAGCGCGCCGGGTACCGCAGGGTGTCGCTGCGGTCGGCGGACCAGACCGTCGAGACCACCGGCAGCATGAAGTGGTCGACGAAGTAGCGGGAGTAGCCGCCGATGGCGAGGAACGCGCCGAGCGTCACATCACCGGCGTCCTTCGCCTCCAGCAGCCGCTTCGCGTGGCGGTGGAACCGCTTCACCTCGGCGAGCATGCGCACGTAGCGCGGGCGGACGACGTTGCCGCGCTGGGCGAACAGCCCGGGCAGCCCCTTCGCGCCGGCGTACTGCAGGCCGCAGCCGTCGCAGCGGATGCTCATCGACATCTCGGTGTCGCGCGTCTGCACGCCGAGCTCGCCGAACAGCCGCAGCAGCGTCGGGTAGGTGCGCTCGTTGTGGACGATGAACCCGGAGTCCACGCCGATGGTGCCGCCGTGGGCGCTGGGCACGTCGTGGGTGTGCGCGTGCCCGCCCAGCCGGTCGTCGGCCTCGAACAGCAGGACCTCGTACTTGCGTTGCAGCAGGTAGGCGGCAGTCAGTCCGGCCACCCCGCTGCCGATGACGGCGATGCGTTCTCCCGTGATCTCCACACCGGTACTTCGCCGCCGCCGCCGATGTGGATTGGATGAGCGCGGCACCAATCCACCGCGCAGCAGGGAGCGAATCCCGGACATGCCGAACAGCACCGCGCACCGCCTCGCCTCGTTCGCCGAAAAGCTCCTCGGCGGGCAGCTCCCCATCGGCCTCCGGACGTGGGACGGAACCCGCGCCGGACCAGTGGACGCGCCCACCGTGGTGCTGCGCAACCGCCGCGCCCTCCGCCACCTGCTCTTCGCGCCGGGTGAGCTGGGTCTCGCCCGCGCCTACGTCACCGGTGACCTCGACGTCGAAGGCGATCTCGCCGACGGCTTCCGCCGCATCTGGTCCCTCACCCGCGCGGGTGAGCTCAAGCGGGTGAAGCTGGGCCCGCGCGAGTGGGCGGAGGCCGCCAAGCTCGCCGGTGCGCTCGGCGTCATCGGCCTGCCCCCGAAGCCGCCCGTCGAAGAGGCCCGGCTGTCCGGGAAGCTGCACAGCCTGCTGCGCGACAAGTCCGCCATCGCCCACCACTACGACCTGGGCAACGCCTTTTACCAGCTGCTGCTGGACGACTCGATGGCCTACTCCAGCGCGTACTTCACCTCCGACGAGCCGGGCTACGGCCTGGCGGAGGCGCAGTCGGACAAACTGGAGATGATCTGCCGCAAGCTGGGCCTGCGCCCGGGCATGCGGCTGCTCGACGTCGGCTGCGGCTGGGGCTCGCTGCTGGTCCACGCGGCCAAGCACCACGGCGTGCACGCCGTCGGCATCACGCTCTCGGCCGAGCAGCTGCAGCACATCCGCGGCCGCCTCGCCCAGCACGACCTCGAGGACCGCGTCGAGGTCCGGCGCCAGGACTACCGCGAACTGCCGGACGCGCCGTTCGACGCGGTGGCGTCGATCGAGATGGGCGAGCACGTCGGGGAGGTCAACTACCCGACCTACGCCGCGACGCTGCACAAGATGGTCAAGCCCGGCGGGCGCGTGCTGATCCAGCAGATGTCCCGCGGGAACGTCGCCCCCGGCGGCGGCGCGTTCATCGAGCGCTACATCGCGCCCGACATGACCATGCGCCCGGTCGGCCGGACCGTCGAACACCTCGAAACCGCCGGGCTCGAGGTGCGTGACGTCCACGCGATGCGCGAGCACTACGTCTGGACGGTACGGGCCTGGGCCGACACCCTGGAGGAGAACTGGGCCGACGTCGTCGCGCTCATCGGGGAGTCCGGCGCGCGGGTGTGGCGCCTGTACCTGGTGGGCGGGGCGCTGGCGTTCGAGGAGAACCGGATGGGTGTGGACCAGATCCTGAGCGTGCGACCGGACGTCAACGGCGTCAGCGGCATGCCGGCGACCCGGGAGTGGAACTGATGCCCCTGGGCGGCACGTTGCTGGTCACCGCCGGCGTCACGGTCGTGGCGGTGGTGGTGACCTTCGGGATCGCGCGGGCGCGCAAGCGCTACGACACGATCGACACGTTCTGGGGGCTCGGCTTCGCGATCGTCGCGCTGGCCGCGTTCCCGTTCGGCGACGGGCCGCTGTCGCTGCGGCTGGTGGTGACGGCGCTGACCGTCGTGTGGGGCGTGCGCCTCTCGGCGCACCTGCACCTGCGCAACCACAAGCTGCCGGAGGACCCGCGGTACGTGCGGATGGCCAAGCACGCTTCGCCGGCGAAGATGTTCCTGCGTGTGTACCTGGTGCAGGCCGTGGTGCTGTACTTCGTGTCGCTGCCGGTGCAGTTCGCGCAGTACGGCACGGGCATCGGCGTGCTGGGCTGGCTCGGCGTCGCCGTGTGGCTGGTCGGGTTCGGCTTCGAGACGGTCGGCGACGACCAGCTGCGCCGCTTCAAGGCCGACCCCGGCAACAAGGGCAAGGTGCTCGACACCGGGCTCTGGCGCTACACGCGGCATCCGAACTACTTCGGCGACGCGTGCGTCTGGTGGGGCCTCTATCTCCTCGCGTGCTCGACGTGGCCGGGCGCGCTGACGATCCTCTCGCCGATCGCGATGACCTACACCCTGGCCCGCGGTACGGGGAAACCGTTGCTGGAGAAGGGAATGGCCCGCACGCGCCCGGCGTACGCGCACTACGTCGAGCGCACCAGCGGGTTCTTCCCCCTGCCCCCCAAGCGCGTCACTCCCCCGTGAGCCCGTCGGTCAGCTCGCGCAGCACGTCGAGGTGGCCGACGTGCCGGGCCGTCTCCTCGATCATGTGCGCGACGACCCAGCGGACGTTGAACGTCTCGTCCTTGTAGGTCACCTCGTCCGCGAGGTCGTGCTTCGCGACGATCTCGCGGCTGCGGACGCACTGGGTTTCGTAGTCGGCGAGCAGCTGCTCCACCGTCGCTTCGGGCGCGACCCGGAACTCCGCGTCCGGGTCCTGCTCCAGCTTCTCCTCCCAGGTGTCCGGTTCGCCGTCGACGACCACGGCGAACCAGTACCACTCGTTGAGCGTGAGGTGCGCGAGCAGCCCGGCGACGGTCGTCAGCTCGCTCGGCAGGTGGACCCGCCGGGCCTGCTCGAGGCTCAGCCCGCCGCTCTTCCAGGCGACGGTGGCGCGGTGGTAGTCGAGCAGGCTGGTGAGGATCTCCCGCTCGCCGCCGGTGAGCGGGATCTTCGGGCGGTCCGGTCGTTCGGTCATGGCCGGGACTCTGCCAGAAGGGTCCGACATTTCCGCGGGCCAAATACCTTGCGCACGATGTAATCGTGGGCTAGGTTTGCGGCCGTGCCGGATGAGTTCTCGTTGGACGAGCAAGCCTGCTTCGCGCTGTACGCGGCGTCCCGGGCCGTGACGGACACGTACCGTCCCCTGCTCGGCGAGCTGGGCCTCACGTACCCGCAGTACCTGGTGCTGCTGGTGCTGTGGGAGTCCGGCGACCGGCCGGTCAAGGAGATCGGCGAACGGCTGCACCTGGACTACGGCACGCTTTCCCCGCTGCTCAAACGACTCGAGGCCAACGGACTGGTGACGCGGACGCGGCGGCCCGCCGACGAACGCACCGTGGTGGTCGGCCTGACCGAGGAGGGCCGGTCGATGCGCGAGCGCGCCACCGGCGTCCCCCCGGCCATCGGCTGCGCACTGGGCCTCGACGACACCGAGCGGCGACAGCTGATCGAAACCCTGCGGCGGCTGACGGAGTCGGCCGCCGCGTACCCACCTGGAGGCACCCATGCCCAGCCGTGACGCGACCACCCACTGGACCGGCGGACTGCAGAAGGGGAAGGGCGAGGTCACGCTGGACTCGTCCAACGCCGGCACGTTCTCCGTCTCGTTCCCGACCCGCGCGGGCAACCCGGACGGCCAGACGAGCCCCGAAGAGCTCATCGCCGCGGCGCACTCGTCGTGCCTCGCGATGAACCTGTCGGGCGTGCTGGAGGCCGAGCAGCTGACGGCGGACTCGATCGACGTCAGCGCGGAGGTCACCCTCGGCCCGGCCGCCGGCGGCGGCTTCGAGATCAGCGGCATCGCGATCACGCTGCGCGCGGCCCTGCCCGGCGTGAGCGCGGAGAAGTTCGCGGAGTACGCGGAGACGGCGGAGAAGACGTGCCCGGTGTCGAAGGCCCTCGCGGGCACGACGATCACCCTGGACGCGGCACTCGTCTGAGGTTTCCCAGCGCAACGGCCGTCCCGCTCCGGCGGGGCGGCCGTTCGCCGTCAGTGGGCGGCTTTGGCTCGATAAGTCGACTTCTTCGCCTGGTTCCCGCAGACGTCCATCGAGCACCACCGGCGCGTTCCCGGCCTCGACGTGTCCAGGAACAGCGCTCCGCACCGCGCGCCCGCGCAGTGGCGGATCCGGTCGAACGCCGGGGAGGTCACCAGGTCCAGGGCGTCGCGGGCCAGCACCGCGAGCATCGCCGACGCGGGATCCCCGGCGCGCCAGCGGAGTTCGCCCGACGGGGTCAGCGCCGGCGCCGGGACCGGTGCCGCCGCGAAGCGGTTCAGGCGCTGACGGGTCGCCGGGCGGCACGATGCGGCGCCGTCCGAGACCAGCTCGTGGATCGCCTCGCGCAGCACCCGGGCGTCGCGGACCGACTCCTCCGGCACGACGGCCTCTCCGAACTTGCCGAACTCCTCGATCCACGCACGCAAGGAAGCGCCGTCCGGCAGCTCCTCCGTAGCATCCGACGTGCCTCGATACCGCAGCGTGCGCACGAAATCGAGGCACAACCTGCCCGCGCCCGACCGGAACCGCTCTGTCATGCACGTCACCATACCTCGGGAACCGGTTTGACTGGTACCGTCCGGGAACCGATCAAACCGGTTCCCGAGGGGTGACGATGACCGAGACGAAGCCGCAGCAGGAAGCACCGCCCGGCTGGCTGGTGCTGTTGCTGGCCGTCTCCTGTGGACTGACGGTCGCCAACCTGTACTACGCCCAGCCGCTGCTCGCCGAGCTGCGGCACACCTTCGGGGTCGGCGAGGCCGCCGCCGGCGGGATCGTCACCGCAACGCAGATCGGGTACGCCGCGGGCATGCTCCTGCTCGTCCCGCTCGGCGACCGGCTGGAGAACCGCACGCTCGTCTCGTCGCTGCTCGCCGTCACCTGCGCGGGGCTCGTCGGCACCGGCTTCGCACCCGGGTTCGCCGTGCTGCTGCTGGCTTCCCTGCTCGTCGGGGCGACGTCGGTGGTCGTGCAGATCCTCATCCCGTTCGCCGCCGACCTGGCCCCCGACGCCATCCGCGGGCGGATCGTCGGACGCGTGGTGAGCGGGCTCGTGTTCGGCATCCTGCTCTCGCGCGTGATCGCCAGCCTGCTCGCGGAGGTCACCAGCTGGCGCGTGGTGTTCCTCATCTCCGCCGTGGCGATGGCCGTGCTCGCCGTCGTGCTGCGGTTCAGCCTGCCGAAGCGGGCGCCCAAGACCGACGTCGGCTACGGGCAGCTGATCCGATCGACCCTGGCGATGGTGCGGAAACACCCCGCGCTGCGCCACCGCGCGCTCTTCCAGTCGGCGATGTACGGCGCGTTCAGCGCCTTCTGGACGACGATCGCGTTCGTGCTGACCGCCCCGCCGTTCAACTACTCCCAGCTGGGCGTCGGCCTCTTCGCCCTCGCCGGTGCCGGTGGCGCGCTGATCGCCCCGCTCGCCGGGCGCTGGGCCGACCACGGGCACGGCGCCCGGCTCACCACGATCGCGTTCATCGTGTGCGCAGCCGCGTTCGCGGTCGCCGGGCTCGGCGCGCACAGCGTCGTCCTGCTGGCCATCGCCGCGATCGCGATCGACGCGGCGGTGCAGGCCACCCTGGTCGTCGGCCAGCACACGATCTACCAGCTCGACCCGTCGGCGCGTGCCCGGATCAACAGCATCTACCTGGCGACGTTCTTCGTCGGCGGCGCCATCGGTTCGCAGGCCGGCTCGATCGCCTACCACCTCGGCGGCTGGACGGCGGTCGCCGTGTTCGCCGGGGTGCTGCCGCTGCTCGCCCTCGCCGGGATGACCCGCACCCGGCGCTGACGCAAAGTCACCGCAGCCCGGCGAATTTCCCCCGTTCTTGTCAGCGCATGGCCGCTGTCCGGGTATCGCGAAACTGCTACCGTACGCCCTTGGGCTGCTACCCAGGGGAGCGATCCATGACCCTCGCGGACCTCGGGCTCGACGCCACCGCCGAGCGCGCGTACCGCCATTGCCTGCGGGACAAGACGATGACCGCCGCCGGTCTCGCCGAAGCCCTGCACCTCGACCGCGCGGAAACCGCCGGGATCGTCCGCGAGCTCGTCCGGCTCGGGCTGGTCCGGCAGGTCGACGCGCAGACGTTCGAGGGGCTCGACCCGGCGATCGCCCTGGAGAACCTGATCTCGCTCGAGATCGCCCGGCTGCGGGACCAGGTCGGCCGGCTCGACGCGTGCCGGAGCCGGATCGGCCCGCTGTGCGAGGACTTCACCGCCGCCGCGCCCCGCGGGACCCGGCCGGACGTCCAGCACGTCCAGGGTCTCGACCGCGTCCGGGAGAAGCTCGACGAGCTGGCCTTCTTCGCCCGCAGGGAAATCATGGACCTGCAGCCGAGCGGGCCGTGGAGCCCCGAGACGATCTCGGCCGCGCGGCCGCTCGACCTGCGCTGCCTGCGCCGCGGCGTCCGGATGCGCACGGTGGTGCGAGCCGAGATCCTCGACGACGAGCGGACCCGGTCCTACCTGCTCGACCTGTGCGCGCACGGCGCCGAGGTCCGCACGGCCGAAGGCGGCCGGCTCGAACGGCTGATCCTGTTCGACCGCGCGGTCTTCGTCGCCCCGATCGACGTCAAGGACAGCAAGCGCGGCGCCGTCGTCGTGTCGCAGCCGGGGCAGGTGGCGACCATGGTGAGCTTGTTCGAACGCGTCTGGCGGCAGGCGACGCCGGTGGGCGCCGCCGACCCGACCGCGCGCGCCGGCCTGAGCACCACCGAGAAGCAGGTGCTGGCGATCCTCTGCCAAGCGGACAAGGACGAGCTCGGCGCGCGCGAGATGGGCGTGTCGGTGCGGACGTTCCGCAAGCACGTCGCCGACGTGATGGCCAAACTCGGTGCGGCCAACCGGTTCCAGACCGCGTTGCTGGCCAAGGAACGCGGCTGGATCTGAGCGGGTTTCCGTCAGGCGAAGTGCTCCCGGCGCGCGGCGACCCATTCCGCGTAGGTCGTTCCCGGGCGCCCCAGCAGTTCTTCGACGACGCCGGTCGGCACCTCCGGGGTGCGCGTGGTCGCTTCGAAGCCGGTCAGCAGCCAGTCGGCGACCTCTTCCGGGACGCCGAAGCCGAGCCACCGCGCGCGTTGCTCGCCGGGAGTCAGCTCGCGGAACCGGATCTCCCTGCCCAGCACGGCTTCGAGCGTCGCGACCTGCCGGCGCAGGCTGATCGCCTCGGGTCCACTGAGGACATAGGTGGCGCCGACGTGCCCGTCGGTGGTCAGCACACGCGCGGCGACCGCGGCGATGTCACCGAGGTCGATCGGCGTCTGCGTCGAATCGCCGTAGGCCATGGCGACCTCGCTCCCGCGCACCATGCCGGCCCAGTCGAGGGTGTTGTTCATGAAGGACCCGGGCCGCAGGAAGGTCCGCGCGAACCCGGCCTGCTCGACCGCCGCTTCGGCGGCGGCGTAGGCGTTGCCGCTGGAAGCCGCGTGCCCATCGCCGATGCTGCTGCCGGACAGCGCGACGACCCGCTCGATGCCCGCGCCGGCCGCCAGCTCGCAGAACCGCCGCACGGTCCGAGCCATCGGAGCCAGGTACACGGCGTCGACGCCCTTCAGCGGCAGCTCGTCCGGCCTGGCCAAGGAGCCGACGACCACCTCGGCCTCCTCCGGGAGGGCAGCCCGCCCGGGATCGACGGTCAGCGCGCGCACGTCCGCACCGGCCGCCAGCAGCTCGTCCACGACCAGCCGCCCGACGCTGCCGGTCGCGCCGGTCACCAGGATCGTCATGATGCCCTCCTCGTTCTCGTATGCCGTACGAAATCGTACGGCATACGAGAACTCAGGGCACATGAGTTTCGGGGAAGAGGTCGAGCGGAAATCAGGACGTGATCGTCGGCAGCTCGGGTGCCGCGACGTCGTAGACCTTGCCCTCTTGGGTGAGCAGCGCCGCCAGGACCTTGGCCTTGCGGTCCGTCTGCTCCGCGGTCCCCCAGCGGACGATCTTGCCGCTCGACAGCGTGAACTCCACGCTCGCCGGGGTCTTGGCCGTCGCCGTTGTCACCTGCTTCAGCAGCTGCTCCGGGATCACGCCCAGGACCGCCGTCACCGCCCGGGTCACCGGGTCGTCCGCCGAGACCTTGGGCAGCTTCAGTTCCGGCAGGCCCGCCGGGCGGGCCGGGACAGTCTTGAAGACGACTCCGCCGCCGTCGACCAGGTGGACGCCGTCGCCGCCCGGGCCGCTGTCGAAGAACGCGATCGCCGTGCGCTCGGTCACCGTGATGTCGACCGTGTTCGGCCACGAGCGCGACACCTCGACCGTGGCGATGCCCGGCATGCCCGCCACCCGGTCGCGGATCTCGTCGGTGCTCAGCCGCAGCAGGGGCTTGTCGAGCGGGACCGCCGCCATCGCGCGGATCTGGTCGGCCGTCACCGTGCGCGAGCCCGTCACCGAGACGTCCTTCGCGCCGAGCATCGAGCTGAAGAACAGCAGGTAGACCAGCGCGACCAACGTCAGCACGCTCAGCAGCGCGACCCAGCGGCGCCGGATCTCGACGCGCCGGTTCGGGCGGGTGGCGCGGGCCCGGGCCTGCGGCCGCGTGGAGGCGGCGCGGGTCCGGCGGCGTTCCTCTTCGGACCGCCGGCCGCGCCGCTCCCGGGCCAGGGCAGCGCGATCCCGCTCGTCCTCTTCGGACGGACGGCGGCGCTGGCTGGTCGAACTCATGGCGTCAGCGCTTGTCCAGCTCGGCGAGGATCTCCGGGCCCAGCTGCGTGACGTCGCCGGCGCCCATGGTGACGACGAGGTCGTGGCCCTTCACCAGCCCGGCGACCAGTTCGGCCGCGACGTCGAACGCGGGCTCGTAGTGCACCGGCACCGTCACGGCGTCCGCGATCAGCGCGCCGTTGACACCCGGCTCCGGCTCTTCGCGCGCGCCGTAGACGTCCAGCACGACCACTTCGTCCGCCAGGGACAAAGCCGAAGCGAACTCCGCCGAGAACAGCTTGGTCCGCGAGTACAGGTGCGGCTGGAACACGACGACGACCCGGCCTGTCCCGGCCGCGGTCCGCACCGCGCGCAGCTGCGCGGCCACCTCGGTCGGGTGGTGGGCGTAGTCGTCGTAGACGCGGACGTCGCCGGAGCGGCCCTTGAACTCGAACCGGCGGCGCACGCCGCCGAACGCGGCGAGCCCGTCGGCCAGTTCGGCCGCGGGGGCGCCCAGCTCCAGCCCGGCGAGCAGCGCGGCGACCGCGTTGAGCGCCATGTGCTCCCCCGGCACCGCGACCCGGACGGACAGCTCCGCACCGTCCAGATCCAGGCGGACGACGCCGCCGTCCGGGGCCGGCGTGTAGTCGAGGATGCGGGCGTCGCCCTCGCCGGTGACCGTGCGGCCGTAGCGCCGGACGCGGACGCCCAGCTCCGCGGCCTGGTCGCCCAGCTCGTCGGCCGCGGCGTCGTCACCGCAGACGATCAGCAGCCCGCCCGGCACGATCCGGCCGACGAACTCGGTGAACACCTTGGTGTAGGCCTCGGCGGTGCCGTGGTGGTCCAGGTGGTCCGGCTCGACGTTGGTCACGACGGCGACCGACGGCGAGTAGGTCAGGAACGAGCCGTCGCTCTCGTCGGCCTCGGCGACGAAGACGCCGCCCTCGCCGTGGTGGGCGTTGGCGCCGGACTCGTTGAGGTCGCCGCCGATGGCGAACGACGGGTCGAGCCGGCAGTGCTGCAGCGCCACGGTGAGCATCGACGTCGTCGACGTCTTGCCGTGCGTGCCCGCGATGCAGGCGACGCGGTGGCCTTCCATCAGCCCGGCCAGCGCCTGCGCCCGGTGCAGCACCGGGATGCCGGCGGCGCGGGCCGCGGCCAGCTCGGGGTTGGTCTCCTTGATCGCCGTCGAGACGACGACCGCGGACGGCCGTTCGGCCAGCTCGTCGAGGTTCGACGCGGCCTGGCCGATGAACAGCTCGGCGCCCTGGGCCCGCAGCGACAGCAGCGCGCGCGACTCCTTGGCGTCCGAACCGGACACGAAAGCCCCGCGGGCCAGCAGGATCCGCGCGATCCCGGACATGCCGGCACCGCCGATCCCGATCAGGTGCGCGCGACGCAGTTCTTCGGGGAGCTCAGGCACCTGCGGCCTCCAGGACGATCTTGGCGAGCAGCTCGTCGGCCTCGCGGTGGCCCATGCCGACCGCGGCGGCGCCCATCTTGGCGACCCGGTCGGCGTCGACGGTCAGCGGGACGACCAGCTCGGCGATCTTCGCCGCGGTGAGGTCGGCGTCCTCGACCATCAGCGCCGCGCCGGCCGTGACGGCGGGGCGGGCGTTGGTCGCCTGCTCGCCGTTGCCGTGCGGCAGCGGGACGAACACCGCGGGCAGCCCGACCGCCGTCACCTCGGCGACGGTCATCGCGCCCGAGCGGCACACGGCGACGTCGGCCGCCGCGTAGGCCAGGTCCATCCGCTCCAGGTAGGGCACCGGCACGTACGCCGGCTTCCCCGGGAACTCCTGCACGACCAGAGTGTTCTTCGGGCCGTGCGCGTGCAGCACGCCGATGCCGGCGTCGGCCAGCTCCTTCGCCGCGCCGGACACCGCGCTGTTGATCGACTGCGCGCCCTGCGAACCGCCGAACACCAGCAGCGTCGGCGCGTCCGGGTCCAGCCCGAAGTACTCGCGGGCTTCGGCGCGCAGCGCGGCGCGGTCGAGGGAGGTGATCGACCGCCGCAGCGGGATCCCGACGACCTCGGCCTTGGGCAGCGGCGTGCCGGGGACGGCGACCGCGACGCGCGCGGCGAACCGCGCGCCGACCTTGTTGGCCAGGCCCGGCGACTGGTTGGCCTCGTGCACGACGATCGGGGTGCGCCCGCGCGCGGCCAGGTAGGCCGGGAGGGCGACGTACCCGCCGAAGCCGACGACGACGTCCGCGCCGACCCGCTCCAGCACCTCGCGGGTCTTGCGCACCGAGTCGCGGACCTTCAGGGGCAGCCGCAGCAGCTCCGGCGTGGGCTTGCGGGGCAGCGGGACCGGCGGGATCAGCTCGAGGGTGTACCCGCGGGCCGGGACGAGCTTGTTCTCCAGGCCGCGCTCGGTGCCGAGCGCGACGACCGTCGCGTCCGGGCGCAGCCGCATGACGGCGTCGGCCAGGGCGAGGGCGGGTTCGATGTGTCCTGCGGTGCCACCACCGGCGACCACGACCACGGGCGCCCTGCCCGCGGCGGCTCGCTCGGTTCCCTTGACGGGCTTACTCACCAATGACCTCTCCGGTTCGCGGTACTCCGGGTACCACGGCTCGCTGTTGTCCGCGCGGCCCCGCGAGACGTGGCCGTGCTCGTCCGTGCCGCGCTGCGGCGCACCGGCTCGCGGACCGACTTGCGCCGTTCCTGCGCCGGGGCGGGCCGCGCCGCACGGGGCGCGGGCCTGGCCGCCTTCGCCCCGGCGCGCGCCGCCCCCTTGCGCGTGGCGGGCGGGCGGTACGGGTCGGGCGCGGGCAGCCGCAGCAGACGTCCGAATTTACCCGGCCCCTGTGTCCGCAGCGCGGCCACCGCCTCCGGTTCGTGCCGGGCGGCGTTCGCGAGCACGCCCATGATGAGCATGGTGATCACCAGCGAGGTGCCGCCGTAGGAGATCAGCGGCAGCGTGACGCCGGTGACCGGCAGCAGGCCGACGACGTAGCCGATGTTGATGCCGGCCTGCGCCACGAGGAACACGGTCAGCGTGCCGGAGACGATCCGGATCCACGGGTCGATGTTGCGGGTGGCGATCCGCAGGCCCACGACGGCGACCCCGCCGAACAGGGCGAGCACGACGACGCAGCCGACCAGCCCGAGCTCCTCGCCGATCAGGGCGAAGATGAAGTCGTTCTGCACGTTCGGCAGGTAGCCCCAGTTGGACGCGCCCTGGCCGAGCCCCTTGCCGAGGAACCCGCCGTCGGCGAGCGCGAGCTTGGCCTGGTTGGCCTGGAAGCCGGCGGCGCTGGTGTCGGGGTCCGGCGAGAGGAACGACATGACGCGCGCGAGGCGGTAGGGCGCGATCAGCGCCAGCACGAGGACGCCGGCCAGGCCGCCCGCGAGGATGACGCCGAACAGCCGTTTCGGCGCGCCGGCGAACCACAGCAGGGCCAGCAGCACCACGGCGAGGGTGACCGTGCCGCCGAGGTCGGGCTGCAGCATGACCAGGGCGAACATCAGCAGCGCGATCGGCACCACGGGCACCAGCAGGTGCCGCCACTGGTGGATCACGTTGTACTTGATCACCAGGATGTGCGCGCCCCAGAACGCGAGCGCGACCTTCGCGGCCTCGACCGGCTGGAAGGTGAAGTCGCCGATCCGGAACCAGCCCTGCGAGCCGTTCACGGTCGAGCCCAGCGGGGTCAGCACCAGGACCAGCAGGCCGAGGCAGACGACCGTGGCGGTGGCCGACATCCGCCGGATCCGCTCGAGCTTGACCCGCATGCCCACCCAGAACACGACACCGCCGAGCGCGACGAAGACCAGGTGCTTGGTGAACAGCGCGTACACGCCGCTGCCGGTCTTCGGGTCGTACGAGCCGACCGACGACGCCGAGAGCACCATGACGATGCCGATCACGGTGAGCACGCCGGTGAGGGCGAGCACGAGGTGGAAGGACGCCAGCGGGCGCGAGAGCCACGCGGTCAGCGCGGTCCGGAAGACGACGAAGCCGCTCTCCTTGCGCTCCCGGCGCGGCCGCTTCGGCGGTGGCTGCCGCTTCTTGGCCTGCTCAACTGCCGTCACTCGGCGCCCCCGCTGCGTCGTCGTGGAGGACGCGCACCGCGGCGGCGAACGCGTCGCCGCGCTCACCGTAATTGCGGAACATGTCCAACGACGCCGCGGCGGGTGCGAGCAGCACCACGTCACCTGGCCGGGCCATCGCGCTGGCCGCACTCACCGCCGCAGTCATGGGTTCATGGTCACCCGGATGGAGGCTGTTCACCGGGACATCCGGCGCGTGTCGCGCAACCGCGGCGGCGATCACGGGTGAATCCACTCCGAGTAGCACAACTCCGCGCAGGCGGCCTGCGATGCTGCTCACCAGTTCGTCCACCGAGGCGCCCTTGAGCTGGCCGCCGGCGATCCACACGATGCTCTCGTGCGCGCGCAGCGACCCGGCGGCCGCGTGCGGGTTGGTCGCCTTCGAGTCGTTGACGTACCGGATGCCGGCGACCTCGGCGACCTCGACGGCCCGGTGCGGCGCCGGCTGGTAGTCGCGCAGGCCCTTCAGCACGGCGTCGGACGTGACGCCGTGGGCGCGGGCCAGCGCGGCCGCGGCCAGCGCGTTCGAGACGTTGTGCGGGCCGGCCGGGCGGACGTCGGCGATCGTGGCCAGCTCCTCGGCGCTGACCGCCGGGTCGGCGGTGAAGGCGCGGTCGACCAGCAGGTCCTCGACCAGGCCGAGCTCGCCGGCGAACGGCGTGTCCAGCCGGAACGCGACGCGGCGGGCGCTCTCGGGCGCGTGCTCGCCGGCGAGCCGCTTCGACCACTCGTCGTCGGCGTTGTGCACCACGACCTTGGCGTTGGCGTACGCGCGGCCCTTGGCGGCGCCGTAGTCGCCCATCGAGCCGTGCCAGTCGATGTGGTCCTCGGCGAGGTTCAGCACGACGGCGGCGTCCGGGGCGAGGGTCGAGGACCAGTGCAGCTGGAAGCTCGACAGCTCCACGGCCAGCACGGTGTACCCGGCCTGGACGGCGTCGAGCGCCGCGTAGCCGATGTTCCCGCAGGCCACGGCGTGGGCGCCGGCGGCCCGCAGGATCGACTCGAGCATGCCCGCGGTGGTCGTCTTGCCGTTGGTGCCGGTGACGACCAGCCACGACGGCGGGTGCTCGCGCAGCTGCCCGACCCGCCAGGCCAGCTCGACGTCGCCGATCACCTCGACGCCCGCCTCGGCCGCGGCCACCAGCAGCGGCGACGTCGGGCGCCAGCCGGGGCTGGTGACGACGAGGACGACGTCGGACGGCGGCTCGGTCAGCCCGGGCACCAGCTCGGCGCCCAGGCCCTCGAGCTCGGCCAGGCGCTCGGCGTTGCCGTCCGTGACGGTGACGCGCGCGCCCAGCTCGACCAGCACGGGAACGATCGACTTGCCGGTCACACCGGCACCGGCGACCAGGACGTGACGACCGTCGATCTCCACGTCAGCCTCCGAGCTGCTCGCTGTAGAACAGGCCGAGGCCGAACATGCAGCAGATCGCCGACAACAGCCAGAACCGGATGATCACCGTGGTTTCGGCCCACCCGGCCAGTTCGAAGTGGTGGTGGAAGGGGGCCATCCGGAACAGTCTTCGCCGGGTGGTCCGGAACACCGCGATCTGCGCGACCACCGAGATCATCTCGACCATGAACAGGCCGCCGATGACGATGGCGAGCAGCTCGGTGCGGGTGGTCATCGACAGCCCGGCGACCAGGCCGCCGAGGGCCAGCGAGCCGGTGTCGCCCATGAAGATCTTCGCCGGGGCCGCGTTCCACCAGAGGAACCCGACGCACGCGCCGGCCGCCGCCGCGGCGACCACCGCCAGGTCGAGTGGATCTCGGACGTCGTAACAGGCGGCCGCCGGGCCGTTCGCGCAGGAGAGCCGCTCCTGCCAGAACGAGATGACCACGTAGGTGGCCAGCACCATCGCCGCCGCGCCGCCGGCCAGGCCGTCGAGGCCGTCGGTGAAGTTCACCGCGTTCGACCAGCCGGAGATCACGATGTAGCAGAAGATCACGAAGATCACCGACGGGAAGGTGATCAGCGCGAGGTCACGGGCGTAGGAGAGGCTCTCCGACGCCGGCGTGATGCCCTGCTCGTTCGGGAAGTTCAGGGCCAGGACCGCGAAGGCGATGGTGACGACGAGCTGGCCGACCAGCTTCGCGGTCTTGTTCAGCCCGAGGTTGCGCTGCTTGCGGATCTTGATGAAGTCGTCGAGGAACCCGACGACGCCCAGGCCGACCGCGAGCATCAGCACGAGCAGCCCGGAGACCGTCGGCGCGCCGCTGCGGGCGTTGAACATCCAGTTGATCAGGTGCGCGGCGAAGTACCCGACGACCATCGCGATGATGATCGCGACACCGCCCATGGTCGGGGTACCGCGCTTGGACTTGTGTCCCTGGGGGCCTTCCTCGCGGATCTCCTGGCCGAAGCCCTGCCGGGAGAAGACCCGGATCAGGTAGGGCGTGAGCAGGATGGAGACCAGCAGGCCCGCAGCGGCCGCGATCAGGATGCTGATCACGCGTCACCACCGTTCGAGCGTTCTCGGTTGTCTTGGGGGGAGTTCCCGGGGTCGAGCAGAGCTTCGGCCACCCGCCAGAGACCGGCGGCTTTGGAGGCCTTGACCAGCACCACGTCCCCGGGACGGAGCTGATCATGCAGCAGGGCGGCGGCGGCCTCGACGTCGGGTACCAGCTTCGCTTCCTCGCCCCAGGAGCCCTCCTGGGTGGCCCCCTGGTGCATGGCCGCCGCCTCGGGTCCGATCACGACGAGCTTGGCGATGTTGAGCCGCACGACGAGCCGGCCGATCTCGTCGTGCGCGGGGATCGTGTCCGCGCCGAGCTCGCCCATCACGCCGAGCACGGCCCAGGACCGGCGGCCGCTCTCGCGCGTCATCGCCGCCAGGGCCTTCAGGCCGGCCCGCATCGACTCGGGGTTGGCGTTGAAGGAGTCGTTGAGGACCGTGACGCCGTCGGCGCGGGTGACGACCTCCATGCGCCGCGCGGACCGCCGTTCGAGCGACGACAGCCCCGCGGCGATCGCCGCCGGGGTCGCGCCCAGTTCGAGGGCGACCGCCGCGGCGGACAGCGCGTTGCCGACGTGGTGCTCGCCGTGCAGCGGGAGCGTGACGTCGGCGTCGCCGGCCGGGGTGACCAGCCGGAAGGAAGCGCGGGCCTCGTCGTCGAGGGTGATGCGCTCCGCGCGGATGTGGGCGGACGCGGTCTCGCCGACGAACACCACGCGGGCCTTCGTCCGGCTCGCCATGGCCGCGACCAGCGGGTCGTCCAGGTTGAGGACCGCGACGCCGTCTTCGGGCAGCGCCTCGACCAGCTCGCCCTTGGTCTTCGCGATGCCTTCGCGGGAGCCGAACTCGCCGACGTGCGCGGAGCCGACGTTGAGCACCACGCCGATCTTCGGCGGGGCGATCTCGGCGAGGTGGGCGATGTGCCCCGGCCCGCGCGCGGACAGTTCCAGCACCAGGTGCCGGGTGCTCGCGTCGGCCCGCAGGGCGGTCCAGGGGTGGCCCAGCTCGTTGTTGAACGACCCGGGCGGCGCGACGGTCGGGCCGAGCGGCTCGAGCAGCTGCGCGATGACGTCCTTGGTGGACGTCTTGCCCGACGAGCCCGTGACGCCGACGACGGTCAGGTTCCCTTCGGCCAGGCGCTGCACGACGTGGCGGGCGAGCTTCGCGAGCGCGCCCAGCACCGCCGCGCCGGAGCCGTCCTGGTCGCCGGTCAGCGCGACCGACCGCTCGTGGGCCTCCCCCGCCCCCAATGGAGGCACGACGATCGCGGGCGCGTCGACCTCCCGGGCGGCCAGCACGGCGACGGCACCGGACTCGACGGCCTTCGCCGCGAAGTCGTGGCCGTCGACCTTCTCCCCCGGCAGGGCGACGAACAGGCCGCCGGGGACGAGCTTCCGGGTGTCGAACTCCACGCTGCCGGTCACCTGGGCGCCCGGGTCGGCGCGGTGCAGCCGGCCGCCGACGACGTCGGCGATCTCGGCCAGGCTGAGCACGATCACACACTCACCTCGAGTTTGTTGCGGATGGCCGCGGCCAGCTCGTCGCGGTCGGAGAACGGGTGCACGACGCCGCCGGCCTCCTGGCCGGTCTCGTGCCCCTTGCCGGCGAGGAAAACGATGTCGCCCGGGCCGGCGAGCGCGACGGCGCGCGCGATGGCCTCGCGGCGGTCGCCGATCTCGGCGATCTCGCCGCCCTCGGCCGGGCCGACCCCGCGGGCGCCGGCCAGCATCGCCGCGCGGATGGCCGCGGGGTCCTCGGAGCGCGGGTTGTCGTCGGTGACGATCAGGACGTCGCTGCGGCGGGCCGCCGCCTCGCCCATCATCGGGCGCTTCGCGGTGTCCCGGTCGCCGCCGCAGCCGAGCACGGTGATGATCCGGCCGTCGGTGCGGGCGCGCAGCGCGTCCAGGCCCTGCGCGACCGCGGCCGGCTTGTGGGCGTAGTCGACGACGGCGGTGAACTCCTGGCCGACGTGCACCCGCTCCATCCGGCCCGGCACCTGCACCCGGGCGAGCCCGGCGACGATGTGTTCCAGGCTCACCCCGGCGGTGCTCAGGATCGCGGCGGCGAGCACGGCGTTGGCGACGTTGAACTCGCCCGGCAGCGGGATCCGGGCGGGCGCGCTGACGCCGTCCGGGCCGTGCAGGGTGAACGTCTGCTCGCCGTGCGGGGTGGCTTCGAGGTCGGTGGCCTTCCACGCGGCGTCGGTGCCGGGATCCGTGGTCACGGTGACCGTCTGCGGCGTGAGCAGGGCCTGTCCCCACGCGCTGTCGACCACGACGACCTCGGTGGTCGAGCGGCCGTCGAACAGCAGCGCCTTCGCGGCGAAGTACTCCTGCATGTCCTTGTGGAAGTCCAGGTGGTCCTGGGAGAGGTTGGTGAACGCGCCGACGGTGAACCGGGTGCCGTTGGCCCGGCCGAGCGCGAGCGCGTGGCTGGAGACCTCCATCGCCACGTGCGTCACGCCGCGCTCCAGCATCACCGCGAGCAGCGCCTGCAGGTCCGGGGCCTCCGGCGTGGTGAACCCGCTGACCAGCCGTTCGCCGGCGATCCGGGTCTCGACGGTG
This sequence comes from Amycolatopsis sp. NBC_01307, assembly GCF_035975215.1. Lineage (NCBI taxonomy): Bacteria > Bacillati > Actinomycetota > Actinomycetes > Pseudonocardiales > Pseudonocardiaceae > Amycolatopsis > Amycolatopsis sp. NBC_01307. Next base: position 5,516,814 of record NZ_CP108403.1, read on the forward strand.
CCGATCATGCCGGTGGTCAGCCCGGCGGCCTCGAGCCCGGCGTCGACCAGGTAGGACGTCGTGGTCTTGCCGGAGGTGCCGGTGACGCCGAGCACGGACAGCCGCAGCGACGGCTCGCCGTAGATCCAGGCGGCGATCTCGCCGAGGGCGGCGCGCGGGTCGGCGTGCACGAGGATCGGGACGCCGGCGTCGCGCAGCGCGGGCCGTTCGGCGCCCGCGGCGTCGGTGAGGACCGCGACGGCCCCGGCGGCGACGGCCTGGTCGCTGAAGTCGGCGCCGTGCGCGCGGGCGCCGGGCAGCGCGGCGAACAGGTCGCCGGGCAGCACGTGCTGGGCCCGCAGCGTGGTGCCGGTGACGGTGAGGTCGGCGGCGTCGGGCGAGCCGGCGATCAGGCGGGCGTCCGCCCTGGCGAGCAGCGTCGCCAGCGGGACCGGGACGATGCGCGCCGGGCGCGGCGGTGCGGGGACCGCTTTCACCGGGCTTTCCGGCACCGGGGAACTGGACGAGGACACGGACACGGCCAAGAGGCTACCGGCGGCCGGTTCGGGGGCCCTCACGCGGTACGGCGATTGCGTGCGCGCCCGGCACATGTGCTAGACGCGCCGGCAGACCCTCTTGCGGCGCAACAGTTTCCCGCACGCGCGGGGCCGATGTGGACGGTGAGCACGGAAAGCCCCCTCACCGCGGTGAGGGGGCTTTCACGGACCGTGCTCACGGTTCGGCTCACGGTTCGATGAGCGGGACCTCCGGCGCCGGGCCGTCGGACAGCGGGATCTGGAACCGCTGCGTCAGGTACGAGGCGATGGTGTGGAACAGCGGCGCGGCGGAGTGGCCCACCGGCAGCGTGGTGTCCGGCGCGTCCAGCCGGATGCCGACGACGAACCGCGGGTGGTCGGCGGGCAGGATGCCGGCGAAGGTGATGTTGTAGAGGTGGTCGCTGTAGGCCTTCGTCCGCGGGTCGACCTGCTGGCCGGTGCCGGTCTTGCCGGAGATCTGGTACCCCTCGACCGCCGCCGTCGGCGCGGTGCCCTTCTGCAGGCCCTTGCCGTTCTGCGCGACCGCGCGCATCATGTCGCGCACCGTCTTCGCCGTCGGCGCGGGAACCACCTGCACCGACTTCGGCGCCGGCTCGGGCACCGTGGTGCCGTCCGGGTTCACCTTCGCCTTGACGATCCGCGGTTCGACGCGCAGGCCGTCGTTCGCGATCGCCTGGTACATCCCGGCCATCTGCAGCACGGTCATCGACAGGCCCTGCCCGATCGGCAGGTTGCCGAACGTGGTCGCCGACCACTGGCTCTGCGCCGGCACCACACCCGCGCTCTCGCCGGGCAGGCCGACGCCGGTGCGCTGGCCGAGCCCGAACTTCTTGAGCAGGTCCGAGTAGCGGTCCGGGCCGATCTTCTGCGCCAGCAGCAGCGTCCCGATGTTGGACGACTTGGCGAAGATCCCGGCGGTGGTGAAGTTCTGCGTGCCGTGGGTCCAGGCGTCGTGCACCGTCTTGTCGGCGATCTGCAGCGCGCCGGGCACCGCGGTGGTCGACTCCGGCGTCGCGACGCCGTACTCGATCGCCCCGGTGGCGGTGACGATCTTGTTCACCGAGCCGGGTTCGAACGGCGTGGTGACCGCGGGGTTGGCCAGGTCGTCGGTCGTCCACGTCGACTGGTCGTTGGGGTCGAACGACTTGTCGTTGGCCAGCGCGTAGACCTCGCCGGTCTTCGCGTCCATGACCACGGCCTGCCCGCCCTTGGCGTGCGACTGCTGGACGTAGTCCGTCAGCTGCCGCTGCACCTCGTACTGCAGGTCGGAGTCGATGGTCAGCTCGAGGTCCGACCCCGGGACGGCGGCCTGCAGGTCGCGCTCGGTACCCGGGATGACGACGTTGTCGCTGCCGTTCTTGGTGTTGACCAGCATCCGCCCCGGCGTGCCCGCCAGGTCGTTGTCGCGGACCAGTTCCAGCCCGACCAGGCCGTGCAGGTTGTGCTTGGAGACGACCGGGTCGTCGGAGCGCCAGTTCGCGGCGCCGACGATGTTGGAGGCGAGGCTGCCGCCCGGGTACTCGCGCAGCGCGCGCTTCTCGACGCCGATCCAGGGGAACTGCTTGACGATGTCGGCGGCGACCGACGGCTCGACGTTGTTCTCCAGGTAGGTGAAGGACGCCTGCTTGTGGAACAGGTCCAGCAGCTGCTGCTCGGTGAGCTGGCTCGGCACCTTCGCGGCGATGTACTTCGCGGCCGCGGCGGTCTCGGTGTCGAACGTCTTCTTCGTGCCGGGGGTCTTCACGGCCAGGTCGTCCATGCTCTTGTGGAACGCCTTGAGGTTCACCGACAGCGTGCGGACCTCGACGCTGAACGCGAGCTTGGCGCCGTTGCGGTCCACAATGGACCCGCGCTGGGCCGGGATGTCGATGGTCTGGGTGCGCTGCTTCTCCGCGGCCAGCGACAGCTCGCCGGCCTCGAACCACTGCACCTGCACCAGTTTCGCGCCCGCGACGACGAGCACGGCGACCAGGATGAGGCGCACCGCGGAGAACCGGCTGCGGTGGCCGCCGTTGCCCCGGCTCGCGGCCGCGCTCCGGGTCCCGGCGGCGTAGGTCCGCCGCGCGCTGCCCGCGTTGCGCGCCCGGGCCTGGCCGCCCCGGCTCGCGGCCATCACTGACCCCCGGGCTGGGCCGGCGGCGGCGCCGGCTGGTCTTCGGCGGGCACCGCGGGCTGGTCACCCTCGATCGGCGCGCCCTGCTGCGACTGCGTGCCCGCGGCGGGGGCGGCCGGCGGCGCGGCCGGCACCGCCGGGGTGTCCGCCTTGGCCTTCTTGGGCTCGCCGACCAGCGACGTCTTCCCGTCGGGCCCGACGAGGATCCGCGCCGGGTCGCCACCGGGCACCATGCCCAGCTGCTGGGCGGCGGGGGCCAGCGACGCGGGCGACTCGGCCTTGGCGACGTCGCGCTGCAGCTGCTCCTTCGTCTCCGCCAGGTTCGAGTTGGTGGTGCGCAGCTGCTCGAGGCGGTAGGAGTCGGCGATCGCCTGCGTGGTCAGCCACAGCGTGGTCGCCACGCCGGCGGCCAGCAGCGCCATCATGAGCAGCACGAACGACGCCCGCGACTTCGGCAGCCGGAGCTTCAGCTTGGGCTTGGGCACGTCCTCCCGGCGCTCCGCCGGCTTCGCCTTCGGCGCGGTGCGGGGCTCGCGCTCCTTCAGCAGGTCGGCGCGCTGGGCGCGGCGGGCGTAGGCGCGCTCGGCCGCGGACGTCCGCCCGCGCGACGCGCGCCGGGGCGCGGCCTGGCCCGGCTCGTCGGTCTTCGGCTCGGTTTCCACCTCGACGGTGGTCCCGCGCGCGACACTACTGTCACGCTTGCGCGTCGCGGGCCCGCCGGCCCGGCGCTTCGTGGGAGCGGTCATCGCGGCTCTCCGATCCTCTCGGCGGCCCGCAACCGCACCGAAGCGGCGCGCGGGTTGTGTTCGGTCTCCTCTTCGCCGGCCTTTTCGGCCCCTCGGGTCAGGAGCTTCAGCTCCGGTCCGTGCCCCGGCAGCTCCACGGGAAGTCCTTCCGGCGTGCGGGACTTCGCGAGCTCGGCCAGTGCCTGCTTGACCAGCCGGTCTTCCAGTGACTGGTAGGACTCGACGACGATCCGGCCGCCGACGGCGAGCGCGCGCAGCGCCGCGGGCATGGCCCGGCGCAGCACTTCGAGCTCGCCGTTGACCTCGATCCGCAGCGCCTGGAACGTCCGCTTGGCCGGGTGCCCGCCGGTCCGCCTGCTCGCCGCCGGGACGGCGTCGTAGAGCAGCTCGACCAGGCGCCCGCTCATCGTGAACGGCTCCTTCTCGCGGGCGTTCACGACCGACCGGACGATCCGCTGCGCGAACCGTTCCTCGCCGTAGTCGCGCAGGATCCGGATCAGCTCGCCGGGGGCGTAGGTGTTGAGGACGTCGGCGGCGGTGAACCCGGTCGTCGGGTCCATCCGCATGTCGAGCGGCGCGTCCTTCGAGTAGGCGAACCCGCGCTCGGCGCGGTCCAGCTGCATCGAGGAGACGCCGAGGTCGAACAGGATGCCGTCCACACGGGACAGTCCCAGCCCGGCCAGTGCCTCGGGCAGCTCGTCGTAGATCGTGTGCACGAAGTCGACGCGGTCGCCGTGGCGGGCCAGGCGTTCGGCGGACTTCTCCAGCGCGGCGGGGTCGCGGTCCAGGGCGACCAGCCGCAGGCGCGGGAAGGCTTCGAGGATGGCGTCGGAGTGCCCGCCGAGCCCGACGGTCGCGTCCACGAGGATCGCGTCGCGGTCGGCGAACACGGGAGCGAACAGCTCGACGATGCGATCGAGCAGCACCGGGACGTGCTCGGGTGCCGTCATGTCCCCTCCCCCTTTCTCGGTGCCCGTTTTCCGTGGGCGACTCGGGGGGAAATGCAGCGGATGCCGTCAGGTCCCTGTCCGCCCGCTGCTGACCTGGTACCGGGGAAGGTGCACCAGGGCCATTGAGCGGACAGAGGCCTCACGGCATCCGGGTGGGCGTCTCCACGGTGCGCGGGCGGTGGCGTACCCCCGTCCCCCGACGACGTGGGTGCACCGCGACCACGCGCCTAGAAGACGCCCGGCAGTACTTCCTCTCGAGCCTTCGCGTAGCTGTCTTCGTGTTCCTCCAGGTACCCCTGCCACGCTTCGGCGTCCCAGATCTCCAGCCTGGTGATCGCCCCGATCACCACACATTCCTTGCTGAGCCCCGCGTAGCGGCGGAGCTCGGGCGCGATGCTGATGCGCCCCTGCCCGTCAGGGCGTTGCTCGTCCGTCCCGGCGAACAGGTAACGCTGGTAGGCCCGGACGGCCTCGTTCGTGAACGGGGCCTCGGCGACCTTGCGCGCCATCTGCTCGAACTCGGCGCGGGGGAAGACGAAGAGACAGTGGTCCTGCCCCTTCGTGAGCATCAGCCCGCCGGCCAAGGCGTCGCGGAACTTCGCGGGCAGCGCGAGCCGCCCTTTGTCGTCCAGCTTCGGGGTGTGGGTGCCGAGGAACACGGCCTCCACCTCCCTACCGCATCCGGTGGCGGACCACTGGCTGCGGCTCCGGGGCTTCCCTTCCGCCCCACTGGCCACCACCGTACCCCACTTTTCACCACAGTCAACGCGACAAAACCGCGTCTCACTCCGTCGTGTCTCCCGTTTGCGCTGGTCAGCAAGGTGGGGGTGAGTGGGGGGTGCGGTGGGGCACCGTGGCCAAGATCCCCCGCGGTGGTGGACCAAAGCAACCTCAGCTGCCCCCGAAACGTCCGCATAACGGCCGCGAAAGAACCAGTACCACCCGCCGTGGGGCCGGGTGGGGACTCCGGTGGGGTGCGGTGGGGATCCGGGTGGGGTCCGGTGGGGACGCGGGTGGCGCGAAGCGGGGAACCCGGGTGACCAGCACACCGACGTGACGGAACCCGGAACTCGCGTGACTGCAGCCGCCATTCGCGTGACGGGACCCGTAACTCGCGAGTTCCGCCCTCGATCACGCGAGTCACGGCTCCGGTCACGTGACTTCCGCCGTCGATCACGCGGGTCCCGGGCTTGGTCACCGGGACTGCCCGTCCGGCCACGGTTCGTGCCCCTTCGGGCACCCGGGTCAGGCTTCGGGGGTGAGCAGGGCGGCGACGCGGGACGCGAGGCGGGCGCTGTCGACCGGGGTGACGGTCACCCACTCCTGCCCGCCGCGGCCCGCGGTCTTCGTCGCGCAGTAGGCGCCGACGTCGGTGTCGAACCACGTCAAGCCGCCCGTGCGCTCGACCCGGCCCGACGCGGCCCGGCGGCTGACGCTGAACTGGCCCGCCGCGTACACCGGGCGGGCCTGGATCGCCAGCACCTCCCGCAGCTGGGCCGACGACGCCGCCGAGCGCGCGCCGCGCTCGGCGAACACCGGGTCTTCGACGCCGGTGGCGAGCGCGGCCGCGGCGAGGCTGACGCCGTAGCCCGGGCCCGCCGTCAGCTCCGGCAGGACGTCGACGATCGCCGTGCACAGCTCGCTTTCGCGGATGCCGTCCAGGCTGATCGTCTGCTCCGGCTGGGTCGCCAGCACGCCGCGGCGGCCGCGGACCGCCGCCACCGCGCGGAACGGCACCGCCGCCGTCATGTCGGCCAGTGCTTCGCAGGCGACGAACACCTCCCCCGCCGCGAGCAGCTCCAGCCGGTGCGCCAGCGCGGGCTCCAGCCGGGTCCCGTCGTAGAGCCCGCGCCCGGCGAGGTTCTCGTAGACCGCCTTGCGGACCCCTTCGCGCTCCTCGTCGGTGCCGCCGACGCTGCGCACGCCGAGCGGCTCCGGCGGCCGGTCGTGGCCGAGGTCCGTCCAGAGGATGTCGAACGCCGACGCGGAGACGCGGATCAAGCCTGCCCCAGCGCCGGCGGGGCCGCGAACGTCTCGGCCGGGACGTGCCCGTGCAGGGCCGTGTCCCGGGTCCGGAGGACATCGATCGCCTTCTGCCGCGCGGCTTCCGCCTCGGCGCGGCGCGCCTCCATCTCGTCGGCCAGCCCGGCCAGCACGAGGATGTTGCCGGCGCCGGCGGCGTCGCGGATCATCGCCGCCGGGTCGTAGGTCACCGGCGGCGGCATGTCGGCCCGGGCCCGCGCGGCCGCGTCCGCCTGCGCGCCGACCGCGGTGCCGACCGACGCCGACACGGCGGCGGAGTGCGACAGCCACTGCGCGGCCCGGCCGAGCGAAGCGCGCGCCGCGTCACCGCCCGGCCCCTGCCAGGTCTCGTGCGTGCCGGCGATCAACGCGGCCAAGTCGGCGGTCGACTCGTGCAGCCGCTTCGCGAGCCCGTCCCAGCGGGCGCCCACCTCGCCCGCGGCGACCGGGTCGTTGTCCCGCTCGACCTCGGCGGCCATCGCCTCGTGGCTGTAGGACTCGTACCGCGCGGCGGGGACGGGGGGTTCGGCGTCGGGCACGGCACACCTTCCGGTCGTCGGGTCAGGGCAGCTTGGGTTCGACCAGCCCGGCCACCGTGCCCGCGCGGCGGCACGCGAGCGTGGTGTCGGTGAAGCCGGAGTTGCTGACGTCGACCTGGACGCTGCCGGAGTCCCCCACCCCGAGCAGCACGGCGCAGGTGCCGTCGGCGGCCTTCTTGTCCGAGACGCGCAGCGCCGGGTGGGCGCCGACCGTGGTCCTGGTGGCCGTCTTCTTCGCGACGGCGAGGTCGGCCAGGCCGTTGCGCTCGTCGAGGGTCACGGTGACGCCGAAGCTCGCGGGCACCGTCCAGTCGCACGCCCGCGCGCCGGCGATGTCCTTCGGCTTGCCGAGCACGCTCACCCCGGCCGCCGAGCGGTCCTGCGGCGAGAGGAGCGTGCAGGGGTCGAGCGCGGCCAGCGTGCCGGGCTCGGCCGGGGGCCGCGACGTCGACGGCGCCACGGTGGAGGCGCCGCCCGCGACGGCCGGCAGCGCGGGTTGCTGCCCGCAAGCGGCGAGCAGCAAGAGGGCCGGCGCCCACAGATACTTCTTGTGCACGCTGTCAGCCACCCGTGCAGTCCACGCCGTCCGCCGCCGTCTCGTCGGCGTGCTGGTACTTCGCCAGCGCCTGGCCGATCCGGTGCTTGAGCGTCTCGAGCTCCTTGCCGAACGCGGTCAGCTGCTGCACGGCCGAGCCCTGCCCGCCGATGCCGTACTCGGCCATGAACTTGCCGATCTCCCCGGCGTACCCGCCGCCCAGCGGAACGCTGCGGCCGAGCACCTTGGCCTCGCGGACCATCTCGCCGACGACGTCCTGCAGCTGGCCGAGCTTCGCGTAGGCGTCGGTCGCCAGCTCGGGCGCGACCGCGAACCCGCGGACGTCGAACGGCGGCTGCGTTCGCACCTCGCTCATAAGCGGTTGCGCCTCTCCGAAAGCGGAAACAGTCGGGCGACCTCTGACAAGAAGAGCGTACGACAGTGCAGGGCGTCAGCAGGAGCACCCGGAATCGGGTGACACTGCACCCGATCGGAGTATCGTCCCTGCTTGCGCAGTGTCATCGACCGCCATCGCGACTGTCCGGCCGGCGGCTTCGCGGGGTTCCGCCCCTCGGTTCGCCCGGGTTTGACACACTGGATGGAAGGCTGGTCGCTGCGCGGACAGCAGCCAGGGGGCCGACCGGCCCGGCTGGTGCGCACTCCGCGCCCAGCCATGCGCCACCAGGAGGTCGAGTGACGTCGAGAATCCAGTCTGCGACGCCCGGATCGGGCGAGCAGGCATCCGGGCGACCGCCTTATCCGGCGGACGCCTCGGGCAACGGCCGGGTGAACGCCCGGCCGGGCAGAGTGTCGCTGGACGAACTGCACGAGGCCGCCCGGAAGATCGCCGCCAACGTCGAACGGGTGCTGGTCGGCAAACCCGACGTCATCCGGATCGCACTGGTCACCCTGCTCGCCGAAGGCCACCTGCTGGTCGAGGACGTGCCCGGCGTCGGGAAGACGTCGCTGGCCAAGGCGCTGGCCCGGTCCATCGACTGCACGGTCAGCCGCATCCAGTTCACCCCGGACCTGCTGCCGAGCGACGTCACCGGCGTCTCCATCTACAACCGCCAGTCCGGCGAGTTCGACTTCCGCCCCGGCCCGGTGTTCGCGAACATCGTGGTGGGCGACGAGATCAACCGCGCCTCGCCGAAGACGCAGTCGGCGCTGCTGGAGTGCATGGAAGAGCACCAGGTCACCGTCGACACCTCGACCTACAAGCTCGAAGAGCCGTTCATGGTGATCGCGACGCAGAACCCGATCGAGATGGAAGGCACGTACGCGCTGCCCGAAGCCCAGCGCGACCGCTTCACCGCGCGGGTCTCCATCGGCTACCCCGACCAGCAGGCCGAGCTGGCCATGGTCGACGAGCACGCCGGGCACAACCCGATCGAGGACCTGCAGCCGGTCTCCGACGGCGAGACCGTGCACCGGCTGATCGAGACGGTCCGCGGCGTGCACCTGGCCCCCGAGGTCCGCCGCTACGCGGTCGACCTCGTCGCGACGACGCGGCAGCTGCCGGAGATCCGGCTCGGCGCGTCCCCGCGCGCGACGCTGCACCTGGTCCGCGCGGCGCGCGCCCAGGCGGCGCTGTCGGGCCGCGACTACGTCGTCCCGGACGACCTGCACACCGTCGCGGTCCCCGTGCTGGCGCACCGTCTCATGCTCACCACCGAGGCCCACGCGGCCCGCCGCTCGGCGACCGACGTCGTGCGGGCGGTCCTGCACCGCGTCCCGGTGCCCCAGGGCTCCGGCCCGCGCCAGTAGTCCCTTCGGCGAAGGTGAAGAGAACCGCATGCTGCGTGCCCTGTCCGGCCTGACCACCCGCGGCCGATGCCTGCTGGCCGCGGGGCTCGCGGCCGCGGTGTGCTCGTTCGTCCTCAACGAACGCGACCTGCTGCGGGTCGCCGTCTTCGTGGTGGCCCTGCCGCTGCTGGTCGCCGTGTTCATCTCGGCGACCCGGCTGCGGATCGGCGCCACCCGGGCGCTGCACCCCCAGCGCGTCGCGGTCGGCGCGAACGGCGAGGTGCAGCTCGAGCTGTGGCGCAGCGGGCGGCTGCCGGCCGGCGAGATCCTGCTCGAGGACGGCGTGCCGTACGCGCTGGGCTCGCGGCCGCGGTTCGTCGTCGAACGGCTCCCGCACGACAGGCGCGTCGCGCTGCGCTACCCGCTGCAGCCGGTGCTGCGCGGGATCCAGCAGGTCGGGCCGCTGCGCGCGACGATCACCGACCCGTTCGGGCTGTGCGAGTTCGAGCGCGAGCTGATCGGGCACTCGCGGCTGGTCGTCGTCCCCCGCGTTGTCGCGCTGTGGGGGCTGCCGAGCGGCGCGGGCATCGGCGTCGGCGACGACGGCACCGTCCGGCTGCACGCCGGGCAGGGCGAGGCCGACGTCATCGTCCGGCAGTACCGCCAGGGCGACGACCTGCGGAAGGTGCACTGGCGCTCGACCGCCCGCCGCGACGAGATCATGGTCCGCGTCGAGGAACGGCCCTGGCGCGGCGGCACCACGGTGCTGCTCGACAACCGCGCCGCCGCGCACCACGGCTCCGGTCCCGCCGCCAGCCTGGAGTGGGCGGTGTCGTTCACCGCGTCGGCCGCGCTGCACCTGCGCCGCGCCGGGCACCGCGTCCGGCTGGTCAGCGAGCACGGCGTCACGCTGGCCGACACCCCCGGCGACGGCGGCGACCACTACGACCACATCGTGCTCGACGCGCTCGCCGCGCTGCAGCCGGCGCACCAGCGCGACATCACGCTGGCCCGCGACCCGGCCGACGGCCAGGAGCTGATCGCCGTGCTCGGCACCGTCAGCACCGAAGCCGTCCACGAGCTGACCCAGTTCCGCCCGCGCGGCATCCGCAGCCTCGCCGTCCTGCTCGACACGCCCACGTGGTCGGCCGGGGTGAGCGCGCCCGAGCAGCGGGCCGCCGCCACCGAGGACTCGGCCGCGCTGCTGCGCGCCGCCGGCTGGGGCGTGGTGATCGCCGGACCCGGCTCGCCGATGCCGCAGGTGTGGGCCGAGCTCTGCCAGGCCGGCGCCCGCCGCGGCACCCTGATCGGCGGGAACCGATGAGCACCGCCGCCCCGCCGCGCCCGTCGGCCACCCCGCCCCGGCGTCCGTCCTCCCAGCACCCGCTCTCCGCGTGGCGCGCCAGCCTGCTCGCCCCGGCCTGCGCCGCGATCGCGACGCTGTGCGCGGCGACGTCGGTGACCAGCGTCGTGGCCGGCCTGGCCTGGTTCGGCTACCTGTTCGTCGCCGTCCTGCTGATCGGCGCGACCGGGCTCGCGCTGCGCTCGCTGCAGGTGCCGACCGTGCTGGTCGGTCTCGGCCAGCTGCTGGTCCTGCTCTTCCTCATCACCGGCGCCTTCACCACGCACGGGATCCTGCTGGTCGTGCCGGGCCCGGACGCCTTCACCGAGCTCGGGAACACGCTCTCGGCGGCGGCCGAGCAGATCCGCGTCGGGCTGCCGCCGGTCGAGGGCAGCCAGCCGATCCTCTGTCTCATCACGATCCTGATCGGCCTGGTCGCCGTCCTGGTCGACACGCTGACGGTGGCCGCCGCGGCGCCCGCCGCGACCGGGCTCGTGCTGCTCTGCGTCTACGCCGTGCCGGCCGCGCTGTCCGAGGACATGCTGCCCTGGTGGACGTTCCTGCTCGGCGGGGCCGCGTTCGCCGGCCTGCTCGCCGTCGACGGCAACCACCGGCACCAGCGCTGGCGCACCCGCGACGCCCCCGGGCGCAGCGGCAAGCCGGGTGTGCTGTCGGCGCCGGTCGCGGTCGTGGCCGCGGCGGTCGTGCTCGGCCTCTTCGGCGGGGCGATCACCTGGGTCGGCACGGTCGGGCGGATCCCGTTCGGCAACGGTGGCGACGGCCCGGGCGCGGGCGCCGGCGGGTTCGGCATCCAGCCGTTCACCGAGCTGCGCGGCATGCTCGACCAGGGCGCGAACCGGGAGCTGTTCAAGGTCCGCGGCCTCGGCACCGACCGGCGGCTGCTGCGCGCGATGACGCTCGACACCTACTACCCCAACAAGGGCTGGGGCATCCACGACGACGGCCGGTCGCAGCAGGGCATCCCGATCACGCCGCAGCTGCCGCCCGCCCCGGGCGACGACGGCGCCGGCCCGGCCCGGCGGGTCGACGTCGAGCCGACGAGCTGGCGCGACAACTGGCTGCCGGTCTACGGCGCGCCGCGCGCGATCGACGGCGCGGGCAGCGGCTACCTCTACGACCAGGTCAGCGGCACGGTGTTCACCACGCGCAGCGAGGTCCCGCCGTCCTACACCGAATACGCGTCGCTGAAGGAGCCGACGGCGCAGGAGCTGCGTGTCACCGACAAGGTCGACGACCTCCCGCCGCGCTACACCCAGCTCGAGCGGGTCGACGACCGCGTCCGCGCGAAGACCGACCAGCTGATCGCGGGCAAGTCCAACGACTTCGACCGGGCCAGCGCGATCTGGCAGTACTTCACCGCGCAGAACGGCTTCGTCTACGACACGCAGACCGCGCCGGCCAACGACGCCGACGCCCTCGCCGACTTCATCCTCAAGGGCAAGCGGGGCTTCTGCGAGCAGTTCGCCTCGGCGATGGCCGTGATGCTGCGGGTGGCGAACATCCCGTCGCGGGTGGCGATCGGCTTCACCCCGGGCGTCCCGGTCAACGACTACCTGTCGATCACCACCCAGGACGCGCACGCGTGGGTCGAGGTGTACTTCGGCGACAAGGGCTGGGTCACGTTCGACCCGACCCCGCTGTCCGACGGCCGCGGCATCACCCCGTCGTACCTGCAGGCCGGCGGCGAGAACGGCGACCAGCCGGACGACACGCAGGTCGCGCCGAGCACGGTGCAGTCGAGCGCCGCGCCGACCGGCGTGCCCCGCGACACCGGGCCGAACGCACAGGCCCAGGACACCCAGCAGACCGACGACGGCACGCCCGCCTGGGCGTGGATCCTGGTGTACGTGCTGGCCGGCTTCGCGATCCTGGCGACCCTGCTGGTGGTCGTCGGCGGAATCCTCTACCGGAGACGGCCGGGGGTCACGCCGGAGAGCGCGCCGGCCCGGACCGGGCTCGGGGCGGTGCTGACGAACTGGATGCCGCTGATCACCACGGTGCTGTGGGTGGCCGTGCTGGGCGTGCTCTCGTCGCTGCTGTCGTGGTGGTTCGGCTTGATCGTGGTGCTGCTGCTGGCCGCGTTGCTCGGCCCGTCGGCGGCCCGCGACGTCGGCCGGCGGCGACGGCTGCAGGAGATCGTCGGGCAACGGCCGGGCGCGGCGGACGCGGCGTGGTCGGAGCTGCGGGCCGAGTGCGCCGACCGCGGGCTGCCCATCCCGCCGGGCGACACGGTCCGGGTGGCCGGGCAGAAGCTGGCGAAGAAGCACCACCTCGACGACGAAGGCCGCGAAGGCCTGCGCACGGTCATCGGGGTCGTGGAGCGCTCCTGGTACGGCCAGGACGGCGAAAGCGACCCGACGCTCCCCTCGGCGTTCGACCACCTGCGCCGGAGCCTGCACCGCAACGCCCCGCTGTCCTGGAAGGGCCGCCTCTTCCCGCGCTCGATCTTCCGCAACCGCGACTGACCGTTCCAGG